>NZ_CP016170.1 GCF_001676705.1 Bordetella bronchialis | reverse complement strand
GTCGGTCTTGTCTAAACCTCGATTCTACCCTGCCTGGGCTGTACTTATCCACAGGCCTGGCGGTCCCGGCGTGGCGCCGGCGCCCCTAACTGATTGACAATAGAGAAGAAACTTGCTGAAATGGCGGGCTCGACTGGCGGCGGGCGGGCTTGACTCGTCCCCGATTCCCGCGGCAGCGCCGCGGAAGCATCCTACATAGGGCCGCCGTCAGTGCCCCGCGATATTTCCATCGTCGATGCAAGCGCCGTAGCCATGGGCGCGTGGGCGGTATCGTCTCCGTCCGTGCCCATCCGTATTTTTGATTGTTCTTTTTTGTGGACCGCCCATGAAACGCACCTTCCAACCCTCCGTCACCCGCCGCAAGCGCACCCATGGCTTCCGCGTGCGCATGAAGACCCGCGGCGGCCGCGCCGTGCTGAATGCACGCCGCGCCAAGGGCCGCAAGCGCCTGGCGGTCTGATCGCCACGCCGCGATCCATCGCGCCGCCCGCCGCGCCATCGATGGCCGACGTGACGGCCGGGCTGTTGCCCGCCATGCCTCGCACCACGCTTCCGCCGGAGGCGCGGATGCACCGCCCCTCCGAGTTTGCCGCGGCCCTGAAGGGCCGCCGGCTGGCGCGAGGGGCGTTTTTCATGGTTACCGCCGCCACCGCCCGTAACGGGCCGGAGCAGGAGCGCGCCCGGCTGGGCATGGTCATTCCCAAAAGGCATGCCGCCCGCGCCGCGACCCGCAACGCCTTGAAGCGGGTGATCCGCGAGGCCTTCCGCGCCCGCCGTCTCGCCCTGCCGCCGGCCGATTACGTGGTCAGGCTGCATGCGCGGGTACCCGACCTATCCCTGACGGCCCTGAAAACGGCCGCGCGCGCGGAAGTAGACGCTCACTTCGGGCGACTGCTACGCTCGTCCTCCTGAAGGTATCCCGGGTGAGCACGTCCATGATCAAGGCCTTGCTGATCGCGCCGATCCGGTTTTACCGGTTCTTTCTCAGCCCGTGGGTGGGGCGGCAATGCCGTTTTACGCCCAGCTGCTCGGCCTATGCGATCGAGGCCATAGAAACGCATGGACCCTTGCACGGCCTGTGGCTGGCGGTACGGCGCATCGGCCGCTGCCACCCCTGGAGTCCCGGCGGGCTGGATCCCGTCCCCGACGCGCCGCGGTCCGGCCGCCCCTGCCACTGCGGCCGCGGCCACCGCGCCCGGCAGGATTGACGCTAAACTGGCGGGCTTTGCCGGTCCCGCTTTTACCTTGTAGGCACCATGGATATCCGACGAACCATCCTCTGGATGATCTTCTCTTTCTCGCTGTTGCTCCTTTGGAACAACTGGCAAGTCCATAATGGAAAGCCGTCGCTGTTCGGCGCCCCGCCGGCCACCCAAACGGCCCAGGCGCCGGCCAAGCCCGCCACGACGGATACGCCGCCCGCCGCCAACAGCTCCACGATCCCCAGCGTGCCTGCCGCCGGCCAGCCCGCCTCCGCGGCGCCCGGCGCGGTGCCTGCCGCGGCGGCCAGGGCCCAGGCGGATTCGCAGAAGATCGTCATCACCACCGACGTGCTGCGCCTGACCTTCGACACCACCGGCGCGCAGCTGGTGAAGGCCGTGCTGCTGAAATACCCCGACGCCAACCGCGACGACCAGCCCACCGTACTGCTGGACGATAGCGCCGACCTGCGCTACGTCGTGCAATCGGGGGTCGTGGGCGCGGCCGGCCAACCCGGCTTCCCGACGCACCAGACGCCGTTCCGCATGGTGTCTTCGGAACGCAGCATGACCGGCGACACGCTGGCCGTGGTGTTCGAGGCCGAATCCGGCGGCATGAAGGTCACCAAGACCTACACGCTGCACCGTGGCCGCTACGACATCGATGTCCGCCACGACATGACGAACACCAGCGCCAACCCGGCGCGTCCCTCGCTGTACCTGCAATTGGAGCGCGACGGCAACAATCCGCCGGATACGTCCAGCTTCTATCACACCTTCACCGGCATGGCGGTGTATTCGGACCAGGACAAATTCCAGAAGGCGACGTTCTCCGACATCGAGAAGAAAAAGGCCAGCTACATCAAGCAGGCCGACAACGGCTGGATCGCGGTGGTGCAGCACTACTTCGCCACGGCCTGGATCCCCCCGCAGGGCAAGACGCGCACCAACGAACTGCTGCAGGTGCGCGACAACCTGTACGCGGCCCGCACCATCGAAGGCGTGGGCGAGATCGCCCCCGGGGCCTCGGCCAGTGTCGACGCGCACCTGTGGGTGGGCCCGCAGGACCAGAAGGCCATGGCGGCGCTGGCTCCCGGCCTGGAACTGGTAGTCGACTACGGGTGGCTGACCATCATCGCCAAGCCGCTGTTCGCGCTGATGACGTGGCTGCATTCGCTGCTGGGCAACTGGGGCTGGACCATCGTCGCCCTGACGGTGCTGATCAAGCTGCTGTTCTACCCCCTGGCGGCCACCAGCTACCGTTCCATGGCCCGCATGAAGCAGGTCACCCCGCGCCTGCAGGCGCTCAAGGAAAAATATGGCGACGACAAGCAGAAGCTGAACGCCGCCATGATGGAGATGTACCGCACCGAAAAGATCAACCCCCTGGGCGGCTGCCTGCCCATGGTGGTGCAGATCCCGGTGTTCATCTCGCTGTACTGGGTGCTGCTGGCCAGCGTGGAGATGCGCGGCGCGCCATGGCTGGGCTGGGTGCACGACCTGTCCGTGCACGATCCCTACTTCATCCTGCCGGCCATCATGATGGCCACCATGTTCCTGCAGATCAAGCTGAACCCGACGCCGCCGGATCCCGTGCAGGCCAAGGTCATGATGATCATGCCCCTGGTGTTCGGCGGCATGATGTTCATGTTCCCGGCCGGCCTGGTGCTGTACTGGTGCGTGAATAACACGCTGTCCATCCTGCAGCAGTGGTACATCACCCGCAAGCTGCGCCTGGAAACCGAGTCCGCCAAGCGCTGACGGCTTCGCGGGGCGGGCGCTCATGAAAAAGCTCGACGTCCCCGCGCTGGAAATCTTCGTCGCCGCCGTCGAGGAAAAAAGCCTTTCCAAGGCGGCGGAGCGCGAAAACGTCGTGACCTCGGCCGCCAGCCGGCGCATCGCCGAGCTGGAGCGCCACCTGGCGCGCACCCTGTTGCATCGCCATGGGCGCGGGGTGGAACCCACCCCCGCCGGCGTGCTGCTCTACCAGCGCGCCAAGGCCATCCTGCGCAGCGTCCAGCTGGCGGAACAGGCGATAGACAGCTATTCACTGGACGGCCAGGCCAAGATACGGCTCGCGGCCAATCCCTCCACCCTGCTGCAATTCCTGCCGGCGCCCATGGCGCGGTTCCTGGACGGCCGCCACAACGTGGCGGTAGACCTGCTCGAAGCCCATAGCTACGACATCCCGCGCATGGTTGCGGACGGCACCGTGGACCTGGGCATCTACCACGGCGACCGCCCGGCTGCGGGCGTTTCGTCCTTTCCCTTCCGCCGCGACAGGGTGGGCCTGGTGGTCCCGCTGGGCCACCCCCTGGCCGCGCGGACCTCGCTGCGGCTCGACGATGCCCTGGATTACGACCTGCTGGGCTACTTTCCGCGGCATTCGCTGGACCAGTTCCTGGACTACGCCGGACAGACCCTGTCGCGCCCGCCCAAGGTCAAACTGCAGGTATCCAATTTCGAGACGCGTTGCCGCATGATCCGCGAGGGACTCGGCATCGCCGTGGTGCCGGAAGGCATCGCGCGCAACTATCTGGCCGACATGGGGCTGGTGCTGATACAGCTGGAAGACGCCTGGGCCGAACGGCATTTCTACATCTGCGTGCGCGACGCCACCGCCATGAATCCCTTGATGACCGACCTGCTGGCGATACTGCGGGAAGAGGCGGCCTGAGCCGGCGTGCCGGATCGGTGATCGGTCGCTTGCCATTTTTTCAAACCGGACAGGCGGCGAGCGGTCTAGAGTGGGGGTTATACGAGAGCGGCGCTTCCCGCGCCGCCGCACTGGAGACACCCCATGCTGCTCGAAACCCTGTCCGCCTACGGGGCGCGCGATACGGTCGCCCGCCTTCCCGACGAGGTCCTGCATTACGCCAAGCGCGCCGTGCTGGACTGGCTGTCAGCCCTGTATCCGGGCACGCGGATCTCCCCCTGCCGGGAACTGGTGGCCGCCCATGCGGAAGAGCTGGGCCTGGGCCGCTCCAGCCTGCCCGGCAACGGCACCACGGCCTTTCCCGCCACCGCGGCCTGGATCAACGGCAGCGCGGCCCACGCGCCGGAATTCGACGACATCTTCCGCGACGGCGCCTACCATCCGGGATGCCCGGTGATCGCGGCGGCCATGGCCATGGCGGAACACCAACGCGCCGGCGGTCGCGAGCTGCTGAATGCGGTGGTCGTGGGCTATGAGATTTCCACCCGCATCGCGGCGGCCATGCAGCCTTCCCATTACCGCTACTTCCACACCACCGGCACGGTCGGGTCGCTGGGCGCGGCCGCCGCCGCGGCCGCGCTGGCCGCGCCGGGAAACAGCGCGGTCATGGGCCACGCCATCGCGACCTCCGCGACCATGGCGGCGGCGCTGCAGCAGGCTTTCCGTTCCGATGCCATGAGCAAGGCGCTGCATGCCGGCCATGCGGCGGAGGTGGGCGTCCGCGCGGGACAAGGCGCGGCGCATGGCGTCACCGGCGTGGCCGACATCCTGGAAGGCGAGGTCGGCTTCGGCGCGGCGCTGGCCAAGGACGTGCGCTGGGAGCAGGTACCCGAAGGGCTGGGCGAACGCTACAACATCATGCGCATGACGCAGAAGAACCATGGCTGCTGCGGCCATACCTTCGCCGCCATCGACGCCGCGCTGGCGCTGCGCGAACAGGGCGTGCGCCCCGAACGCGTGCGGCAGGTGGAAGTCCGGACCTACCGCGCCGCCCTGGACGTGGCCGGCAACGAGAATCCGACGACGCCGTTCGAGGCGCGGTTCAGCCTGCCCTATGTGCTGGCACATGCCATGCGCCAAGGGTCCGTGCGCCTGGCGGCCTTCGAACCGCAGGCCCTGGGCGACGCCGACACCCGCGCGCTGATGCGCAAGGTCACCGTGATCGAGGACCCCGAGCTGACCGCCGGCTTTCCTTCCATGCGCGCGGCCCGGGTGGCCATCGTCACCGACGACGGCATGCGGCATGAATCGTTCGCGCCCTATCGCCGCGGCGATCCGGAAGCGCCCTTGTCCGATGCGGAGCTGAACGACAAATTCGACGAACTGGCGGGACCCGTCCTGGGCGCCGGGCGCACGCGGCAATTGCGCGAAACGGTGTGGCGGCTGGATCGCTGCGACGTGCGTGACCTGGCATTGGCGAGCGATCGGCCCGCCCATTGAATGCGCCAGCCCCGCGGGCGCCGGTACAGCAACCGCGCCCGGAACGACCGGACCACATCATGCCTGATCATCCCTCTTCATCGCTGGGCCATGCCCTGCTCGCGCCGCGCGCCATCGCCCTGGTGGGCGCCTCGGGCGACGCCCGCAAGAACACCGCGCGGCCCTTGCGCTTCATGCGCAAGCATCGCTACGCGGGACACATCTATCCCATCAACGCCGGCCGCAGCGAGATCATGGGCGAACAGGCCTATCCCTCGCTCGCGGACCTGCCAGGGACCGTCGACCACGTCTTCGTCATGATTCCCGGCGAACAGGTACTGCCGGTGCTGGAACAGAGCGCCGCCGCGGGCGCGCGTGTCGTCACCGTCTATTCCGACGGCTTCGCCGAAACGGGCGCGGAAGGCCTGGCGCGGCAGCAGGCGCTGGTGGCACGCGCCCGCGAGCTCGGCATCCGCGTTCTGGGACCCAACAGCATAGGCAGCGCCAATCTGCATACCGGCGGCATCATCTCCGTGAACGCCGCGTTCGAGGCCGACGACCTGGTGCCCGGCGATATCAGCATGGTGTCGCAGAGCGGCTCGATGATGGGATCGCTGCTCTCCCGCGCCGCGGCGCGCGGCTTCGGCTTCGCCAGTTCGATTTCGGTGGGCAATGAAAGCGACATCACGGTGGGCGAGGTGGTCGATGCGCTGGTGGACGATCCGCACACGCGCGTCATCCTGCTGTTCCTGGAAACCTTGCGCCAGGCGCCCGTCCTGGCCGCCGCGCTCGAACGCGCGCGCCAGGCCGGCAAGCCGGTGGTCGCCTACAAGTTGGGCCGCTCCGAGCAGGGCGATGCCTTGTCCCAGTCGCACACCGGCGCGATGGCCGGCAACGACGCCGCGGTGGACGCTTTCTTCCGCGCGCATGGCGTGCTGCGCGTCCACCACCTGGAGACCTTGTTCGAGATCGTGCCCCTTGCCCTCCGCTATGGAGCCGCGCGCACGGAGGCGCCCGCGCCACGGGTCGCCGTCATCACCACGACCGGCGGCGGCGCCGCCACCGTGGTGGACAACCTGGGCATGCGCGGGATGGTCGCCGCCGCGCCGCCCGCGGCCTTCGTGGCGCACATGGCCCAGCGCGGCCTGCGCATACGCGAAACGCCGGTGATCGACCTGACGCTGGCGGCCACGCCCGCGCAATACAAGGACCTGCTCGAACAGCTGCTGCAATCCGACTGGTGCGACGCGGTGCTCAGCGTGATCGGTTCGTCGGCGCAGTTCCATCCGGACTTCGCCGTCAATCCGCTGGCACAGGCGGAAAAGCCCGACGGCAAGCCCATGGCGGCCTTCCTGGCGCCGGAAGCACCGGCGTCCTTGTCGCTGCTGCGGCAGAATGGCATCGCCGCCTTCCGTACCCCCGAGGCCTGCGCCGACGCGCTCGCCGTGCTGTTCCAGCGCAGGCCCGTCCCGCCGCCGGCGGGGGACGCCTTCCAATGGCCCGCCACACTGCCGCGCCACGGCGCGCTGACCGAGCACGAGGCAGGGCAAGTGTTCCAGGCACTGGGCGTGCCCGTAGCGCCCGCACGGCTGGTACCGGCGGACAAGGTCTCGCACGACTTGCCCTATCCGGTCGTCGCCAAGATTTCCTCGCGCGATGTGCCGCACAAAACGGACGCGGGCGCCGTGCGCGTCGGCATCGCCGATGCGCGCGAGTTGCGGTCCGCGGTCGCGGACATGCTGCGCAACGTCCAGGTCCACGCGCCGGGCGCCGTTATCGACGGCATTCTGGTGCAGGCCATGGAAGACCGGTTGCTGGAGCTTATCCTGGGTTATCGCCTGGACCCGCTGGTGGGGCCCACGGTGGTACTGGGCGCCGGCGGCATCGCGGCCGAACTGAACCCGGACTTCGCCATCCGGCTGGCGCCCGTCGGCGAACAGGAGGCCCGCGCCATGATCGAGGAAGTGCGCGCGACACGCCTGGTCCGCGGCTACCGCGGTTTGCCGCGCGGCGACTGCGATGCGCTGGCACGCGCCATCGCCGCGTTCTCGCGCCTGGCGATGGTGCAAGGCGCCACCGTCGCCGAAGCGGAAATCAACCCATTGTTCGTGCGCGCCGATGGCGTGGTCGCGGTCGATGGATTGCTGCACCTGGAATAGCGGCGGCCCGCCCGCCAGACAAAACGAAGGACGCATCGATATGGACTTTCAACTGACCCCCGAACAACGCGACTTCCAGGACGCCGTGCGTCGCTACGCGGAAAACGAGTTGCGCGACGGCGCGCGCGACCGCGCGCACGCCAACGAATATCCCTGGGACGTCGCGCGCTCGATGGCGCGGCAGGGCTTGCTGGGTATCACCATCAGCGAAGCCAACGGCGGCGTGGGGGGATCGCTGATGGATGCGGTCATCGCCATCGAGACCATCGCCTCGGTCTGCCCGCGCAGCGCCGACGTCGTGCAGGCGGGCAATTTCGGCCCCATCCGCGTGCTGGCCGAGTACGGCAACGACTTGCAGAAGGAAAAGTACCTGCGCCCGCTGCTGGCCGGGGAAAAGCTGATCTCCGTGGGCATGACCGAGCCGGAAGCCGGCTCCGCCGTGACCGAACTGAAGACCAGCGCCACGCGCGACGGCGATGGCTGGCGCATCAATGGTTCGAAGATCTTCACCACCCACGGACCGCACGCCGACGTGATCCTGGCCTACGTGCGCTTCGGCCCCGGCACGCAGGGCATAGGCTCGGTACTGGTCGATACACGCGCGGATGGCGTGCGCCTGGGCAAGCGCTCTGCCTTTATGTCGGGCGAGGAATGGGCCGAGATCTTCTTCGACAACGTATACGTGCCCAACGACATGGTCGTGCTGGGCGAGGGCGGTTTCAAGAAACAGATCGCCGGCTTCAACGTCGAGCGCATCGGCAACACCGCGCGCTCGCTGGCGCTGGGACGCTACGCCTACGAAGAGGCGCGCGCCTGGGCGCTGCAGCGCAAGCAATTCGGCCGCCTGCTGTGCGAATTCCAGGGCCTGCAATGGAAGTTCGCGGACATGCGCATCAAACTGGACGCCGGCCAGCTGCTGCTGTACCGGGCGGCGTCCAATGCCGACACGGGCTTTCCGTCGCCCACCGAAACCGCCATCGCCAAGGCCTATTGCAACCAGGCCGGGTTCGACGTGGCCAACGAAGCGCTGCAGGTCCTGGGCGGCATGGGCTATAGCCGAGAATCGCTGGTCGAATACTGCGTGCGCCGCTGCCGTGGATGGATGATCGCCGGCGGTTCGATCGAGATCCTCAAAAACCGCATCGCCGAAGGCGTCTTCGAACGCAGCTTCCCGCAGCGTCCGCCGCGCGACTGACCGCCGTGGCCGGCTAGGCCAGGGCGTGCGAGATGGCGGTCGACAGCGGGGTCGTGGGGCGGCCGATCAAGCGCGACAGTTGCCGGCTGCCGTCGAACAGTACGTCGCCCGCCGCCGCGGCATCCCAGCTGGCGATGGCCTGCGCCACGGGGGCCGGCAAGCCGGCGCCAGCCAGCGCGGCCGCATACTCCTCCTGCGGCACATCCTTGTACGCCACGGGCTTGCCCGACTGCCGCGAGACCTCCGCCGCGAACTCGGCGTGGGTGTAGGCCGTATCGGCCGCGAGCTCGTAGATCCTGTTGTCGTGCCCGGCCCCCGTCAGCACGGCGGCGGCGGCCTCCGCGTAATCGGCGCGCGCCGCGGCGGAGAACCTGCCCGCCCCCGCGCTGCCCGGCAGGACGCCGGTGGCCAGCGCGTTCGGAATGGCGCCGGTATGGTTCTCCACGTACCAGCCGTTGCGGAGGATCGTATAGGCCATGCCCGAGCCCCTGATCGCGTTTTCCGTCTGCAGGTGCTCGGGGGCCAGGCTAAGCGTCGACGTATCCGCGTGCAGCAGGCTGGTGTAGACCACGCGCTTCACGCCGGCGGCGGTGGCCGCGTCCACCACGTTGCGGTGTTGCGCGATGCGCTGGCCGACCTCGTTGCCGGAAATCAGCAGCAGGGTCTCGACGCCGGCCAACGCGGGCCCCAAGGTTTCCGGCCGGTTGTAGTCGGCGTGCCGGGCCGCCACGCCCAGGCTGGCGGCCTTGTCCGGCGACCGGACCAGGGCAAGCAGATCCGCGGCGGGCATGACGGCAAGCAAACGCTGGATGACCAGTCTGCCCAGCTGCCCCGTCGCGCCCGTAATGGCGATAGTCATGGCGAAACTCCCTTCGAATTGACGACGAAGGCAATCTAGCAGTATTACTTACGATTCGTAAGTACGTACATGAACGTAAGTGCCATGGCTCCGAGAGATCCCGTTTCCGGCGAAACGCCGCCCACTTCCTTGTCCGCCCGCCTGGCGCGCGGCGACCTGATGGCGCCGGACTGCCCGTCGCGCGAAGTGCTCAAGCACGTCACCAGCCGCTGGGGCGTGCTGGTGCTGATCGCGCTCGAACAGCGCATGCACCGCTTCAGTGAACTCAAGCGCGCGATAGGCGGCGTCAGCGAACGGATGCTGGCGCAGACACTGCAATGGCTGGAAGCCGACGGCCTGGTGGATCGCAAGGCCTACCAGGTAGTGCCGCCCCACGTGGAATACCGGCTGACGCCGCTGGGGCAGGAGTGCGCGGAAAAAGTCCGCCTGCTGGCGGACTGGATCGAAATGAGCCTGCCGCGCATCCGGGCCGCCCAGGCCTGAAGCGCGTGGCTGCCGGACGCGCACCGGCCGCGGCGAGACGCCGAAGGGCACGCACGCATGCCGCCTGCGGCGCTTGGACTCAGGCCTGTGCCAGGAAAGTCTGGACCAGCTTCACCCAGTACGTCGCACCCACCGGCAGCAGCGCGTCGTTGAAGTCGTAGTTGGGGTTGTGCAAGGTGCAGGGGCCCATGCCGTGATATGACTCCAGGCGGTGTTCGCCTTCGCCATTGCCCAGGAAGATATAGCAGCCGGGCACCTTCTCCAGGAAGAAAGAGAAATCTTCCGCGCCCATGAAAGGTGGCACCGCACGGTTGACGGCCTCTTTGCCGAACGCCGACTCCGCCACCTGGGCGGCGAAATCCGCCTCTTTTTCCCAGTTCACCAGCGGCGGGTAGGCACGCACGAAATCCAGTTCGCCAGACCCGCCATAGACTTGCGGCAGCGTCGTGGCGATGCGGCGGATCGCGTCCTCGATCATGTCCAGGACTTCGGTGGTGTAGGTGCGCACCGTGCCGCGGATAACGGCTTCGGCCGGAATCACGTTGAAGGAATCGCCGGCGTGGATCTGCGTGACCGTCAGCACCGCGGTGTCCAGCGGGTTCCGGTTGCGCGACACCACGCTCTGCAGCACGCCGACCATCTCCGAAGCGATGACAATGGTGTCCACCGTCTTGTGCGGCTGGGCCGCATGGCCGCCCACGCCCTTGATCGTGATGGTGAAACGGTTGCTGGAGGCCATGGTCGGGCCGGGGCGGATGCCGAACTGGTTCACCGGCATGCCCGGCATATTGTGGATGCCGAAGACCGCATCGCACGGGAATTTGTCGAACAGGCCGTCCTGCATCATTGCCCGCGCGCCGGCATTGCCGTTCTCTTCGGCGGGCTGGAAGATGAACACGACCGTGCCCTTGAAATCGCGGTGCGCGGCCAGGTACTGCGCGGCGCCCAGCAGCATGGTGGTATGGCCGTCATGGCCACAGCCGTGCATGCGGCCGGAGATGGTCGACTTGTGCGCGAAGCGGTTGTTCTCGGGCATGGGCAGGGCGTCCATGTCGGCGCGCAAACCTATGGTCCTGCCCTTGCCGCCGGCGCCGTGCAACACGCCCACGATGCCGGTCTTGCCGAAGCCGGTGTGCACCTCGATGCCCCAGCCGCGCAATTTTTCCGCCACCAGCGCGGAGGTCCGGGTTTCTTCGAAGGCCAGTTCGGGATGCGCGTGGATGTCACGGCGTATCGCCGTGAGCTCGCCGTGCGCGCGTTCGATTTCGTCCAGGGTTTTCATAGCTGCCTTTGAATGTATAGCGCGACGTCTTGCGCCGCCTTGGTCAGTGCGGCCTGCATGGCCGGGAATTTCTCGTTCTTTTCGAACGTCCGTTCATTCATGTACTGCCCGCGATGGATTTCGATCTGCAGGCTATGGCGCCGCTGCGCGGGCTTGCCCAGCCGGGCGATGAGCGCCACGCCCTTGAAGGGATCGTTGCGCGCGACCGTATAGCCGCTGGCGCGCAAGGAGTTTTCCACCACGTCCACGAGTTCGGGCTCGCACGTGGTGCCGTCGCGGTCGCCGAGCACGAAATCGGCGAGCTGGCCGCCGCCGGGGACCTGCAGGACCTCGTAGGAATCCGAGGGCATGGAGTGCAGATTCAAGTGCCAGACGGCGCCGAACTGCTTGTAGGCCGCCTCGATGTCGCGGTTCAGGGCGGCGTGGTAAGGCTGGTGGTAGGCCTCGATGCGATGGCGCACTTCCTCCACCGACAACTTGCGATCGTAGATGCGGCGGCCACCCGCCTTGCCCCAGATCAGTCCATGCCCGATGCGGCTTTTTTCGGAGGGATTGATCGCGCCGGGCCAGGCTTCGGCCAGCAGGCGCGGATCGATATCGTCCGGCTCGCGGTTGGGATCGATATAGGTGCGCGGGAATTCGGCCAGGATCAATGTCCCGCCGACGTCGGGTATGGCCTGCCACAACTCGTCGACGTGCGTGTCTTCGCCGGTGCGCAGCACATCCGGCTCGATGGCATAGCCGAAGTCCGCGGGATAGGTGACGCCGCTGTGCGGCGAATCGCAGATCAGCGGCAGCGGCGTGCCACGCGGCCCGATGCGTGTATAGGGAGCGAAGGGCGTATCGGCGGTGCGCATGGTTTTCAGCTCTGCGTGGCGACGGAACTCGCGTGGAAGGCAACCGGCCGCGGCGCGGCGGCGGGCAGATCGTTCAGATGGCAGGCGCTGAGCTGGCCCGGCGCGACTTCGCGCAGGGCCGGCCTTTCCTGCCGGCACCGGTCCATCGCATGCGGACAGCGCGGATGGAAGGTACAGCCCGGCGGGGGCGCCAGCGGCGACGGCAGCTCGCCCTGTATGGGGCGGAAGTTGCGCCGCTCGGGATTCAAGGTCGGCAGCTCTTTCAGCAAGGCCTGGGTATAGGGATGATTGGCGTGCTTGAAGACCTGTTCCGTGGACGCGAGCTCGACGATGCGTCCCAGGTACATGATGGCGACGCGATCCGAAATATGGCTGACCACGCCCAGGTTGTGGCTGATGAACAGATAGGTCAGGTCCAGTTCGCGACGCAGTTTGCCGAACAGGTTCAGCACCTGCGCCTGGATCGAGACATCGAGCGCCGCCACGGCCTCGTCGCAGACGATGACCCTGGGCTTCAGGGCCAGGGCGCGCGCGATGCCGATGCGCTGTCGCTGTCCGCCGGAAAACTGGTGCGGATAGCGTTGCGCGTAGGCCGGGTCCAGGCCGACCTGTCGCATCAATCCGGCTACATATTCCTTGCGTTCGCGGCGGCCCACCAGGCCGTGGACCATGGGCGCTTCGCCGATGATTTCTTCCACCCGCATGCGCGGATTCAGCGATGCATAGGGATCCTGGAAGATCATCTGCACGCCCAGCTCATACGCGCGGCGCTGCCGGTCGTCCATGCCGGCCACGGGCTGGCCGGCGTAGGCAATGCTGCCCGAGGTAGGCGGCAGGATGCCGCTGATCATCCTGCCCAGCGTGGACTTGCCGCATCCGGATTCGCCGACCACGCCGATCACTTCACCGGGCATCACGTCCAGGTCCACGCCCGCCACGGCATGCACCACGGTCTTGCGCAGCCCGGCGCCGAACAGGTTGGCGATGCGGCCGGCCAGGTCGACCGGCTGCACGAAGCGCATCTCCGCGCCGCGCAGCGCCAGGATAGGAGTCGTCTGCCCGTTCATCGTGCCTCCGGTTCGCCGGCATGCCAGCAGCGTACCCAATGCCCGGGGCG
Organism: Bordetella bronchialis; assembly: GCF_001676705.1. NCBI lineage: Bacteria > Pseudomonadati > Pseudomonadota > Betaproteobacteria > Burkholderiales > Alcaligenaceae > Bordetella > Bordetella bronchialis. Next base: position 5,865,470 of record NZ_CP016170.1, on the reverse strand, counting down.
GAACTCGACGGAGCCGGGCTCGCGCAGACAGGTGTCGGTGGCGCGCGGACAGCGGGTGCGGAAGGCACAGCCCTCCGGCAGTTTGAGCAGCGATGGCGTCATGCCCGGAATCGAAGCCAGTTCGTGGCCGCGCGTCTCCGGCGTGGGGATGGACATCATCAGGCCATGCGTATAGGGATGCAGCGGACGGCCGATGACCTCGGCCGTGGTGCCGGTTTCGACGACGCGGCCGGCGTACATCACCGCGATGCGGTCGGCCAGTCCCGATACGACGGCCAGGTCGTGCGTGATCCACAGGAGCGCCGTCCCGGTATCGCGGCACAGCTTCTGCACTTCGTACAGGATCTGGCCCTGGATGGTCACGTCCAGCGCCGTGGTGGGCTCGTCGGCGATGATCACGCGTGGCGCGTTCAGCAGCGCGATGGCGATCGCCACGCGCTGGCGCATGCCCCCGGACAGCTGGTGCGGATAGGCGCGCAGCCGCTCGTCGGGCGCGGGGATGCCCACCATCGCCAGCACGTCGCGGGCGCGCTGCCGGGCCGCCGCCCTGTCCATCCGGCGATGCGCCTGGATGGCCTCTATCATCTGGGTATCCACGCGCAGGACCGGATTCAGCGTCATCATCGGATCCTGGAAGATCATGGCGATGTCGTTGCCGCGCAGCGCGCGCATCTGGGCCGGCGATGCGCCGCGCAGCTCCCGGCCATCGAAGCGGATGGAGCCATCCACGATGCGGCCGGGTTCGTCGATCAGGCCGATCAGCGAAAAACCCGTGATGCTCTTGCCGGACCCGGATTCGCCCACCAGCCCCAGGATTTCGCCTTCGCCCAGGCTCAGGTCCACGCCGTCCACGGCCTTGACCACGCCGGCCCGCGTGAAGAAATGGGTGCGCAATCCGGACACGTCCAGTACGCGCGCCCCCTGGCGCGCCGCCGCGTCCGGCGCGCTGGAAGAGGCGCTAGTCATCGTCGTCATCGCGGCCTCCTTACGACGCGTTGCGCGGATTCAGTACATCGCGCAGATGGTCGCCGACCAGATTGATGGCGATGATGGCGATGGCCAGGGCCACGCCGGGGAAAAACGAGATCCAGTAGCGTCCGGACATCAGGAATTCGAAGCCGTTGGAGATCAGCATGCCCAGCGAAGGCTCCGTCACGGGGACGCCCACGCCCAGGAAAGACAGGGTGGCTTCCAGCGCGATGGCGTGTGCCAGGTCTATGGTGGCGACCACGATCAAGGGCGGCATGCAGTTGGGCAGCAGGTGGCGCCGCAATATGCGCCACGAGCCCAGCGACATGCACCGCGCGGCTTCGACGTATTCCTTGCCGCGCTCCACCAGCGCCGCGCCGCGCGCGGTGCGGGCGAAATACGCCCACTGCACGACGATCAAGGCGATGATTACCTTGTCCACGCCCGAGCCCAGGATGGAAAGCAGGATCAGGGCGACTAGGATGGACGGAAACGACAGCTGGATATCGGCGATGCGCATCAACAGCGCGTCCACGCGCCCGCCGAAATACGCGGCCACCAGGCCCACCGTGGCGCCGATGACAAAGGCGAAGAACACCGAAATACAGCCCACCATCAAGCTGGTGCGCAAGCCGTAGAGAATTGCGGACAACATGTCGCGCGCCTGGCCGTCGGTGCCCAGCCAATAGGTCATGTCGCCGGCAACGTTCTCGCTGCCCGGCGGCAGCTTGGCGTCCATGATGTCCAGGCTGCCGATGTCATACGGATTCTGCGGCGCGATCCAGGGCGCCAGCAGCACCGCCAGGATCATCGCCACCAGGACCACCAGGCCCAGCGTGGCCAGCTTGCTGGCGAAGAAGTCCTCCAGGAAGCGGCGCCAGGGGCCGGCTTCCTTCGCGACGGGCGCGGGCGGCGTGGCCGCCGTCCGGGGAGTAGCGGTCGTTGTCATCGTCGTCCGTCCAATCGTACGCGGGGGTCCAGCACGGTGTAGACGATGTCCACCACGAGGTTAAGCATGACCAGGAAAAACACAATCAGCAGCAGATAGGCGACCACCACGGGCCGGTCCAGGTTGATGATGGAATCGATCAGCAGCTTGCCCATGCCAGGCCAGGAAAACACCGACTCCGTCACCACCGCGAAGGCCACCACCTGGCCGAATTCCAGGCCGGCGACGGTGACGATAGGGATCAGGATGTTCTTGAGCAGGTGCACGCGCAATACGCGCGATTCCGACAGGCCCTTGGCGCGGGCGAACTTGATGTAATCCATCGGCAGGGCCTCGCGCGTGGCGGCGCGCGTGATCCGTATGATGGTCGCGCACTTGGCCAGCGCGATGGTGGCCGCGGGCAGGATCAGATTGGCCCAGCCGCCCGGCGTCAGTACGCTCAGGCGCAAGCCTCCCAGCGATGCGGTAGGGCCGCGTCCGCTGGCGGGCAGCCAGCCCAGCGTGACCGCGAACACCATGATCAGCATCAGGCCCACCCAGAAATTGGGCAGGGAAAATCCCAGCACCGAGCCCGTCATGATCGCGCGCGAGGCGGGCGCGTTCGGCTTGAGCCCGGCGCGGATGCCCAGCGGTATGCCGATCAGCAACGACAGCAACATGGCCACCACCGCCAGCTCCATGGTCGCCGGCATGCGGTCCAGGATGAGCCGCATGGCCGGTTCGCCGGTCAGGAAGCTATTGCCGAAATCGCCGTGGATGGCCTTGCCGATGAAGATCAGGTACTGGTGCCACAAGGGCTGGTCCAGTCCCAGCGACTGCCGGATGGCGGCACGTTCGATTTCGGTGGCATCCGGACTGGCCATCATGGAGACCGGATCGCCCACCAGGTAGATGCCGCCGAAGACCAGCGCCGACATGACGAGCATGACGACGATGGTCTGCAGCAGCCTGCGGATAATGGTGGCTAGCACAGAACACCTTTACTGCTTCAGCGTGACATCCTGTGCTTCGGTCATCTGGTCGGAACGGCCCGCGTAACGGATGTCCTTCTTCATGGCCCACACGGACAGCTCGAAATGAATGGGCAGCAGGCCGTAGTCGGCCATCAGCAGGTCCGCCGCCTTGGACAGCAGTTCGGCCCGCTTGGCGTCGTCCATGGTGGTGGCGGCCTCCATGTAGAGCTTGTCCATTTCCGGGTTGGAATAGCGGCCGCGGTTCGTGGTGCCCAGGCCCTTGGAAGGATCGGAGGTCACCGCGAGCGATCCCAGGGCATTGGACATTTCACCGCTGGTCACCGACCAGCCCGCCAGATATGCGCTGTACTTGTACGAGTCGCGGTTCTTGAAGAACACCGGCGGGGCCGAGGCTTCGACATTGGTCTTGACGCCGATGCGGCTCCACATGGACGCGATCGCCTGCGCCACCTTGGAGTCATTGATGTAGCGGCCCGAGGGCGCGCCCAGCGTGATGTCGAAACCCTTGGGATAGCCTGCATCGGCCAGCAGCTTCTTGGCCTTGTTGACGTCGGCCCTGGGCGCCTCCGCATAGGTCTTGGACGCGCCGAACATGGGATAGGGCAGCAGGTTGCCGGCGGGCTTGGACACGCCGCCCATGACGCGATCCTCGATGGCCTTGCGGTCGATGGCCAGCGACAGCGCCTCGCGCACGCGCTTGTCCTTCAGCGGGTTCTTGGCCAGCGGCTTGCCGTCCGCGTCGGTGATGCCGGGGCTGACTTCGTTGTACTGGTCCATGGCCACGTACATCACGCGCACCGAAGGCGTCTGCTGTATGTACAGGTTCTTGTCGGCCTTGAGTTTGGGCAGGTCGTCGGTCGGGGGATCCTCGATCATGTCGACGTCACCCGCCAGGAGGGCCGCCACGCGGCTGGCCGCGTTGGTCATGGGCTTGTAGACGACTTTGTCCCAGACCGGCTTCTTGCCCCAGTAGTTGTCGTTGCGGGCCAGCACGAGCTCGGCGCCGCGCTTCCACGAGACAAACTTATAGGGACCGGTGCCTACCAGGCCATCGCCCGCATTCAGCTCGGTGGTCGTCTTGCCTTCCGGCGCGGCGCCGGACGCGGCCTTCTTGGAAAGGATGGGCAGCTGGCCCAGGTTGGGCAGCAGCAGGGGGGAGGGACCCTTGGTGGTGATGCGCACCGTCAGGGGATCCACGGCCTCGGTCTTGGCCACGTCCTTCAGATAGAGCGTGAAGGGCGAGGGACTGTTGGGCACCTTGGGCACGCGCTCGAAAGTGAACACCACGTCGTCCGCCGTGAACGGCGAGCCGTCGGAGAACTTCACATTGGGCCGCAGCTTGAAGGTCCAGACATTGCCATCCACCGTCCAGGACTCGGCCAGCGCGGGGCGCGGCTTCAACTGGTCATCGGCCCGCACCAGCGGATCGAAAATGGTCAACGCAATCTGCGTATTCGGGGTCAGCGAATGATATTGGGGATCGAGCGAGCTGGGCTCGGTCTTCAGACCGATCACCAGGTCCCTGGCCGCGGCGGTGCCGTGCGCGCCGAGGGCGATCGCCATGGCGGTGAATCCGCCCACGACGGCGCGGGTAAACCAACGAGACATGAAAGACTCCTGATCAAGTTGTACTTGAACTCCACGGCGCAACATACCGAGCAAATATGCCAGGCGCAACGGTTATATTCCCTTATTGCCTAGTCGATCCGGTTATATGTCCCCCTTACCGTCAGTGCCCATCGCGGCGATCGCCACGGCGCCCGGCCGCGGCGGCGTGGGCATCGTGCGCGTTTCCGGTGCATCGCTTGCCAATATGGTGCGTCGCCTTTTTCAGCGCGAGCTGATCCCCCGCCACGCGCATCTCCTGCCTTTCACGACCGACGCTGGCGAAGTGCTGGACGAGGGCATCGTGCTGTTTTTTCCGGGGCCACATTCCTATACCGGCGAGGACGTGCTCGAACTACAGGGACATGGCGGCCCGGCCGTACTGCGGCGCGTGCTGCAGCTGTGCCTGGACGCTGGCCGCGATATGGGCCTGCGCATCGCGGAGCCCGGCGAGTTCACGCAGCGGGCCTTCCTGAATGGCCGTATCGACCTGGCGCAGGCCGAAGCCGTGGCCGACCTGATCGAGGCTACCTCCGACGCGGCGGCGCGCGGCGCGATGGCGTCGCTGTCCGGGGTCTTCTCGCATAAGGTGAACGCCCTGGCCGACCGCATCGTGCATCTGCGCATGCTGGTCGAGGCGACGCTGGATTTCCCCGAGGAAGAGATCGACTTCCTGGAGAAATACCAGGCCAGGCCCATGCTGGACGCGCTTTCCGCGGACCTGCGCGCCATCATCGCCCAGACGCGGCAGGGCGTGATCCTGCGCGAAGGCCTGCATGTGGTGCTGGCCGGCCGGCCGAATGTGGGGAAGTCCAGTCTATTGAACGCACTGGCCGGCGACGAGGTCGCCATCGTCACCCCCATCGCCGGCACCACGCGCGACAAAGTGGTGCAGGAAATCCACCTGGACGGCGTGCCGCTTCACATCGTGGACACCGCGGGCTTGCGCGAGACGGACGATCCCGTGGAACAGATAGGCATCGCCAGGACGTGGAAGGAAATCGAAAGGGCCGACGTCATCCTGCACTTGCAGGACGCCACGGCGGGCGATGAAGAAACGCTGGATGCGGGGATCGCCGCGCGGTTGCCGGCGGGGACACCGGTCCTGAAAGTCATGAACAAGGTGGACCTGCCGGACGCGAAGAAGGCGTACGACCCGCCAGCGGGTGTGTTGCATATCTCCGCCCGCACCGGCGAAGGCCTGGATACGCTGCGCAAGGCGCTGCTGGACATCGCCGGCTGGAACCCGGGAGCGGAGTCCCCCTGGCTGGCCCGCGAACGCCATCTGCGCGCCCTGCAGCAAGCCCAGGAACACCTGTCCATCGCCGCCCAGCACGCCGCGCAGGATGACCGCGTGCTGGACCTTTTCGCCGAGGAACTACGCCTGGCGCATGAAAGCCTGGCGTCCATCACCGGGGTGTTCACCAGCGACGATCTGCTGGGGGAAATATTTTCGCGGTTCTGCATCGGGAAGTGATGCACATCGCGTAAGACCCCTCAGCACTTCATGGCCGGGCGCGTGTAGCCCTGATACTCGCGCCACTGCCGGCCGACTTCCGCTTTCGCGCTTTCCGCATCCATGGCCAGCACCTGCGCGTCCGTGGGCATGCGAAGCAATACCCCCGTGCGCAGAGCGTTCATATTGCCGTTCCGGAAGGCATCGGGATTGGCCGTGGCCATGGCGACCAGCTTCTGGTGCAGCGTCGCGCCGGGGACATGGAAGCGCTGCGCGATCGCGCCCAGCGTATCGCGGAAGTACACCAGTTCCCGCTCACCCTGGCGCAGCGTGCGCTGATCTTCGTAACTGGCGCGGACGGTCACCCCCACGGTGCCGTGGCGCTTTTGCGTGTCCGGATCGATATGCGCGGCGCACAGCCGTGCCGCCTCTTGCGCGGGTATCGCACGTATCGTCTCGGCCGCCGGCAACTCGATCCGCACGCCAGCCTTCAGGCGGTTCATATCGTTCTGCTGGAATGCCTGAGGATTGTGCCGCCACAATGCCGCGGCGATCTGGCAGATCCCGGCATCGATGGCATCGCGATGGCGCTGCGCGATGCCGAATACCGTGTCATCGGCGGCCACGACGATGTGTACCGGTGCCGAAGATCGCGGTGCAGCGGGGCCGGCAGTATCGGCCTGCGTCTCCTGCTGAGCGCCTGGCGCGGACGTGGCGTTCCGCGCGGGCAGCGCGGTGGAGGGAAACGGCGTGGATGCGGATTGGGAAGAAACATGCATGGCAGCGGCTCCGTGAAATGGATGGGAAATGCGGTGCATCAGTACCGCGCCCGCCGCCACGGTTGCGTACACGTCCACGGTTGCGCTCAGTCGCGCACGGCCCCCGGCGGATGGCCAACGATGCGCTTGAACGCACGGCTGAATGCCGCCTGGGAACCGTAGCCCAGCTCATACGCCGCGCCTTCGATGGATGTGCGTCCATCGCGTATCCATTGCGCCGCCAGCCGCATGCGCAATTCGGTCAGGTAGCGCAGCGGCGTCATGCCGGTCACGGCCAGGAAGCGCTCCGCGAAGACGGACCGCGAACTGCCCATGCGCTCCGCGAGTTCGGCCACCGTCCAATCGCGGCCGGGCTCGCGATGCATGGCCACGATCGCCCGCCCCAGGCGTGGGTCGCGCAGTGCTTCGACCCAGCCGCTGGCATCGCCACAGCCGCATTCGGCCCAACCGCGCACGATAAACGCCGAGACCACATCGGCCAGCCGCGCCAGGATGCCCGCATAGCCGGCGCGCTCCTCGCGTGACTCGCGCGCCATGGCTTCGAGCATGGGCAGGATCTCGGGGTAGCGCTCCAATAGCGTATCCACCCGCATGACCTCCGGCATGGCGGCCACCAGCGGTTGCATGCCGCCCAGGTCGAACGCCATGCAACCGCTGAATATCAGCGCATCGCCGACGTGGTCCCCCGTGCGGTCGCCGGCCACGACGGCGCATACCGTCTCGCATAGCTTCAGTGTGTCGAAGGTGGCGATATCGCGCGTGCGCAGATCCGGTTCGGAAAGTACTTCATGCGCGCGGCCATGCGGCAGCAGCACGGCATCGCCCGTCTTCAGGGGATGCACCGCTCCGCTGTCCGTGCGCAGGAATACCGCGCCACGCGCGATGAAATGAAACTGTGCCCGGCCGGTCGCGGCGCCGAAGCCGATACCGAAAGGCGGCGCGAATTGCATGCGGCGGTACTGGATGCCGTACAGCCGCATGCCCAGCAGCAGCTCGCTGACCAGATCCCCGGCGCCGCGGCTGTCGGCCTTGGCGGGGGCGGGGGCTAAAATCGCGCCTTCGGACTTTTGATCAAACATCTCGGATTCCATGGCATGGATCGTCCGGAAACTCTAGCTTATCCTGCACGGCATTGAAAGTTTCTTGGGAAGTCGACATGCAAGCAGGGGATGTAAAGGCAGCGGGATCGTCAGGGCAATGGCAGGCCCCGGAACGGCCCGCGTGGCAGGCCGTGTTTTCGATGACGCTGGGGGTTTTCGGGCTGGTGACTGCGGAATTCCTGCCCGCCAGCCTGTTGACGCCCATGGCGGCCGATCTGCGCATCAGCGAAGGCCTGGCCGGCCAGGCCGTGACGGCCACCGCCGCGGTGGCCCTGGTCACCAGCCTGCTGATCGCCACGGCCACGCGCCGCATCGACCGGCGGCATGTGCTCCTGGCGTTTTCCGTACTGCTGATCGTTTCCAACCTGCTGGTCGCCTTCGCCTCGAATCTGCCGGCGCTGCTGCTGGGGCGCGTGCTTCTGGGCGTGGCTATCGGCGGCTTCTGGACCATGTCCGCGGCAACCGCCATGCGGCTGGTACCGGAGGACATGATCCCCCGTGCCTTGTCCCTGATGTTCAGCGGCGTCTCGGCGGCCACCATCGTCGCCGCGCCCGTCGGCAGCTACCTGGGCGGCCTGATAGGCTGGCGCAACGTATTCCTGGCGGCGACCGGCCTGGGCGTCCTGGCGCTGGCCTGGCAGCTGGCTACGCTGCCGCGCATGGCGCCCACGGGACACACCCGGCTGGGCACCCTGGCAGAGGTCCTGAAGCGCCCCGGCATCGGCATGGGAATGCTGGCCGTCATCCTGGTGTTCACGGGCCACTTCGCCTTCTTCACGTATCTGCGTCCCTTCCTGGAAACCGTGACCGGGGTGGGCCTGAATGGACTGTCGGCGATCCTGCTGGGCTTCGGCGTGGCCAACTTCATCGGGACGTCGGTGGCCGGCTTCATGCTGGAACGGAATCTACGCCTGACGCTCGCCTTGATGCCGCTGCTGATGGGGACGCTGGGACTCCTCCTGGCGGCTTCGGGCAGCGCCCCCTTCGCGGATTCGGCCATGGTGGCACTGTGGGGCTTCGCATTCGGCACCGTGCCGGTGGGATGGTCCACCTGGATCACCCGCCGGGTACCGGATGAAGCCGAGAGCGCGGGCGGCCTGATCGTCGCGGCGGTACAGCTTGCGATCACGCTGGGCGCGGCGGTGGGCGGGGCCGTCTTCGACATGGCCGGCGCGCTGGGCGTCTTCACGGGAAGCGGACTGGCGCTGCTGGTGGCGACGCTGCTGGTGCTGCTGGGTATGCGCCCGCGGCATGCCACGGCGGCCGCCTGACCGCGTCAATCGTGGTAGGTGACGAAGTCTTCCAATCCTATGCGCGGCGGCCGGAAGCGGTTCGCCACGCAATCCGGATCCTCGTACCCCATGGACAGCCCGCACACCAGCGTCTGCTCCGGGCCTATGCCCAGCATGGGCTTGACGATATCCGGGTAGTTCGCCAATGCGGCCTGCGGGCAGCTGTGCAAGCCGCGGCCGCGCGCCGCCACCATGATGTTCTGCAGGAACATGCCGAAATCCAGCCAGCTGCCTTTTTCCAGGTCCTTGTCGATGCAGAAGATAAAGACCACGGGCGCGCCGAAGAAGGCATAGTTGCGCCCATGCTGCCGGGCCGATCCTTCCCGGTCGCCCTTGGCGACACCGACAGTGGAATAAAGACCCCATCCGGTCTGGCGACGCCGTTCGATATAGGGGCTGCGCCACGCCGTCGGGTAGTAATGGTATTCGCGCGATTCCGGCAACTGCCTGGCGTGCGCGTCCAATAGCGCGACCGACATCGCATCGCGCGTGCGGCCGGTGATCACATGCACCTGCCATGGCTGGATGTTGCTGCCGCTGGGCGCATACGACGCCACCGTCAGGATCTCGCGGACGGTCTCCATGGGCACCGGTGTGGGAAGGAATCCACGGACGCTGCGGCGCGAACGGATGGCTTCGTCGACGATGTCATGCGGTGCATTCATGGCGCGGTGCTCTCCTGGCGGGCGGTGTCCATGCGTGGCGCGGATATCTCCACGCATGGATCGATACCGGGGCATTATGCGCCCGATAACGCGTCTTCAGCCACCGCCCCGCAAGCGCCCTGCAAACCGTTCGCGCCGGCCGGCACGCCCGGGCCACGGTCGGCACACGGTGGTCATTCCACAGCGGGAAAATCCACATCGGTGTCGTTGAAGCGGTTGAACACGTTGGTGAACGTGATCAGCGCGATCGCCAGCGCCACGTCGACCAGCTGCGCATCGCTGTATCCGGCCGCCTTGACGGCTTCCAGTTCGGCGGCCGGTATCGTTCCACGCGTCGTTTGCAGGACGCGCACGAATCGCACGAGCGCGTCGCGCTTGGCATCGCCGGTGGACTCGCCCGCCCGGATCTGCCTGATGGCCTCCGGCTTCAGTCCCACCATCTTGCCGACCGCGGCATGCGCCGCCACGCAATAGTCGCAGCCGGCAATCTCGCTGACCACGATCTTGATCGTTTCTTCGTCCTGTTTGCTCAGGCTGCCGGCGGACAGCACGGCCCCGGCCTGCAACGTGGACGCCAGCGCCGCCGGATTGATCGCACCGATGGCGGCGTAGGCGTTGGGCACACGGCCCACCGCCTTGCGGATCTTGGCGTAGATGTCGGCGGTGGCGCCCGTAGCGGTTTCGACGGCGGGAGTAGCGATGCGGCTCATGATGCGGTTCCTTGTATGAGTGGTTGACGGCTTCCACTCTACGCGCCGTGCCACCGCGCGTGGAGATCTTGCGGGATCGACTTGATGCTCATTCGTCTCATCCCGCGCAGCACCGCGGTATCACGGCTATGCCGCTACCTCTTCACGCACATAAGTCTTGCGATCCGCGCATGAATCCATGCAGCCTTCATGACCGCGAAAACCAGGTACGCGCCGCCACGGACCACATCACCAGCGAACCATAGGCGATCATGGCGATGGCGCCCAGGATGTAGAACGCCGTGAGCGAATGGGTGACGGCAAGCACGGCGCCGCCGACACCCACGTACAGGCCGAGCCGGATCGCTCCCGCGGTCAAGGGCCATTTCAATCTACCGGCTCCTTGCGAAGCAAAGTACAGCGAGAATCCCAGCGCGAAGAAGCCATAGAACGGCCCCACGATGCGCAGGTAGGCCGCACCCGCCTCCAGCAGATGTTCATCGCTGCCGAACAGGCGCAACCATGCGTTGGGATACGCGGCGGCGATCAGGCCGACCACCTCGGCCAGCGCAAAGGCCATGGCGCCGCCCACCAAGGCAATGCGCCGCGCTCTTTCGTGTTGTCCCGCGCCGATGTTGGACCCCACCATCGCGACCATGGGCGCGCCCAACCCGAATGCGATGGGCATCAACAGATACTCCAGGCGGGCCGCGGTGGCATAACCGGCCAAGGCGGCCGTCCCGGCGAAGGCGCCGACCAGCGCGCCCGTCCCCGCGATGATGGTATTGGTCAGGACGGGATTCAGGCAGGCCAGGCCCCCGACGGCAAGAATGCCGCGCATCATCGGCCATTGCAGGCGCCCGCCGACGAGCCGTGCCGCGTTTCGCCCGCTCAGGCAGTAGGCGCCAAGGATAAGCACGCCGGCAAGGTAGTAGAGAACCAGCGCCCAGGCGCCGCCTGCCACGCCCAAGGACGGCAAGGGTCCGAGCCCGAATATCAGGCACGGGGAAAGCGGTATCAGCATCAGTGCACCGCCACAGATCACGGCACCCGGGACCATCATATTGCCCGTCCCGCGTATCGCGCTGGCCAAAGCATTCATGATCCACATGAGCGGCAGCGCGGCGAACACCACCTGTCCATAGGTTACCGCGGCGTCCAGCGCGTGGCCCTCCGCACCCAGCAAATGGAACAAGGGCCGTCCGAAGGCCAGCAGCAGGACAGTGAAGACCACGCCGATGCCGGCGTTCAGCGCGACGGCATGCCGCACCAGATGATTGGCATCCTCTCGGCGGCCAGCGCCCAGCGCGCGGGCGATCGCGGAAGAGATTCCGCCACCCATGGCCCCCTGCGACATGTTCTGCATCAGCATGAGTACCGGGACCACGACGGCCACGCCCGCCAGCACGTCGGTACCCAGCTTGGCCAGGAACCAGGTTTCGATCAATCCGGTGGAAGACTGCGCCAACATCATCAGCATGTTGGGCCAGCTCAGGCGGACGAGCGTTCTGGCGACCGGCGCATGCAGCATGGCCTGCAAGCGTGGATTCGCGGCGGGTATCGTCGCGCTGGTAGTGGCGGATGTCATGGCGGAGTAGGCTTCCGGGAATGGCGTTGTATTGGCATATGCAACTATATACGCAATCTATTTGCATGTGCACCTAACGTCAACCGGAATAAAATCGCGGAAAGCGACTCCGTCCGCGCCACCGCGCGGCCAGCCGTAACGCCAACCTCCACAGCCATGCCTACACTAGACTCGAAAGACCCGGGCGTCTGCAACGGCGCGGCCCTGCGCAAGGCAAACCGGCGCGTCACCCAGCTATACGATGCGGTGCTCGCGCCATGTGGATTGAAGGCGTCGCAGCGATCCATTCTGCTGCACGTCGAACGTGCGGGAACGCCCACCATGTCGGAGCTCGCCCACGCAATCGTGCTGGACCGCTCGGCGCTCGCGCACAATCTCAAGCCGCTGGAGCGCGATGGCTATCTGGTGCAGATCCGCGACGAACATGATGGCCGCAGCCGCCGCGTACACCTCACGCCGGAAGGCCGGCGCAAATTGGCCGAAGCCAACCGCTTGTGGCGGCAGGCACAGAATCGCTTCGAGCGAGCCTACGGCGCGGAGCGGGCGGCGGCATTGCGCCTGGCGCTGGCCGATATCTTCTCGGACGAATTTGCCGAGGCTTTCAATCGAGCCTGACAGGCTCAGGCCAATTGGGTAGTACCGTCCTCGGGACCGGCGGCCAGCATGGTGCGGCCGGCATCGTCGGGGTCGCTGCCGGTGGCCAACATCGTCTGCCCGGCATCGCCGGAATCGCCGCCGTTGGCCAACATCGTTTGCCCGGTATCGCCGGAGCCGCCGCCGGTGGCCAGCATGGTCGAACCCTTGCCTTCCGGCTCTTCCACACCGGCCAACAGAATCTGGCCGCTCTCGTCCGAGCCGCCGCCCTGGGCAAGCAGGGTCTGCCCGTCTTCGCCATTGCCACCATCGGCAAGCAGGATCCGTCCGACGTCAGGGGAGTCGCCGTCGTCCGCGAGGGTGATGGGCATCGCTCCTCGCGCCACTGCGGCCGGGTTCCCGGCGAGCATGTGGCCAGGCGCTTGTGCGCCGGACCGCGAGATAGGCGCCGGTTGGCCGGACGCCAGGGGATCCGCGTGCGCGACGCCGGCGGCGAGGGCAAGCGCGGCAAACAGGGAAGTCGCAAGGGTTCTCATGACACACTCCAAAGAACAGGGGCCGACGAAAGCCGTCAAGGCCCTGCGGCAGGGCCGCTGGAATGGTGAGATTGTTGCGCTGCAATGATCTAGGGTAAACCCTTATCCAGGAAAACTTATTTCCATTTAGAGCGGCAATGAATAGTCATGCGGTTTATTGCCGCGCGCTGAGCCCGTATCACTACGACATCGTACGACTCTATCCTCGCCACGAGGGAAGCTGGGCCAGCCGGAACGTCGCGGAGGCACGGCGTCGTAGCGCCTCCAGTACAGCGCCATCCCGACCATGACCGGCTTGCGTATCGCCGCCGCCCCTGGGTCCTGGCTCCGGCGCACCAGGCCTTTACCGCTCAGCCGATATACGAACGAACCGCCAGTCCATGGCGCCGCAGCCTGTGGACATCGTCTAAGTCGCGCCCATGTGCAAACCTTGTGGACGCGTTGGGAATAAGGCTCGCCCAGTCGCTCCTCTCGAAAGTTGCTCATGTTTTCCCGAGGCGGCAAACAGAACTGCTGCACAGGGCGAAAGAAGGCCAAGCTCTTGTCGCGACAGGGTTTTTCCCGGTTGATGCAGTTATCCACAGACACCCATCACTACCAATCTTTTTATATATAAAAAAGAAGTGTGAAAACCATAAGTCCTTGCCAGCCCGGGCCGGCATCGGCCAGATGTCGCGGATGACCGCCCTGTCCCGAAGCTGCCCAGTGCGCGGATCCTTACCTGCACGTTCGGCCGGCCTTCGCGCTGTCAGGCCGTCGGTGCGCGACGCACCGCATCCAAGGCATCGTTGCGAACCCCACCCTGGGATGCGCCTTTCGCCGCATGTCGCGCCGCGAGGACATGGAGCTCGAGTCGGAACGTGGTGCCGGCTTAGGCGAGGGCGGGCACCCAGCACCACTTCGTCGACGTCGGCTGCCGCTGTGGCCACCCAGGCGCGCTCAGGCGCTGTCCAACAGGGCAGATGGTGTCCAGGCACCGCGCGGCGCGCGGCGGCGCACTGCGCGCGTCTTGACGGTCGCCATGACGCCCCGGCGCCGGAATGAAGTTGATGATGAACGCCTGCGTTCCCGAAGGCTGCGGGTAAGGACGCAGCCTCGATAGGACTCATGCCGATTGGCGCATGCCGCCGACAGGAGCGCGCTTTTGCGACAGGGGGGCTTGCACGGTGCTGCAGGACGACGACGCTGGCCCTGTGCATAACCGCTGGGACGAGGACTTGTGCAAACGTTGTGGATGAAAGGAGAACAAAGCCCTTTTTTTGTCGGCGGACGGAAGTTGTTCAACTTGAAGAGCGAGCGTAAACATGCCTAGCTCACATACCGAAAACGGCGCAATGTCCTGATTCGCCACGGGAAGTATGAGTTGTCCAGTTATCCACAGACACCCATCACTACCAATCTTTTTATATACAAGAAAAGAAGAGATAAAACACAGACCCGGCATACGGGCGGCGGATCGCAGGTCCATGGCCTTACCCCTCGACCGCCGAGTCGTGCCGATCTCACTTCGACGAGTCCCGGCGCGCGCTTTGTTGCAATGGCGGCGTCGTGGTTTGCTGGTTGTGACAGACGCGGTCGGCACCTGCGATGGAGCAGGACACCGTCGGCAGCCCCACGAGGGAAAAAAAAAGGCAGCCATAGGCTGCCCTTCGATTCAGGTTTTCGCGCCTTCTAGACGGCGCTGAGTCGCTCCAGGGCCTCGTCCAGGGTCTCATCCCGTTTCGCGAAGCAGAAGCGCACCAGCTTGTGATTCGATTCCGGCGCGTCTGGCGTACGGTAGAAGGCCGAGATCGGGATAACCGCCACGCCATACTCCGTTGTAAGCCAGCGCGCGAATTCGGCTTCAGGCAACTGCGATATCGCGCTGTAGTCCGCCATCATGAAGAAGGTCCCCGGGCTCGGCAGGGGCCGGAAGCGCGTCTTCAGCAAGCCAGCGTGCAATCGATCGCGTTTTGCTTGATAGAACGCGGGCAAGTCGCGGTACGGGGCCGGGTTCTTCATGTATTCCGCGTAGGCGAACTGCATGGGGGACGGTACGGTGAACACCATGAACTGGTGGACTTTGCGCAATTCGGCCGTCAGGTGGCGCGGCGCGCAGCAATAGCCCAGCTTCCATCCCGTCGTGTGATAGGTCTTTCCGAAAGAAGAGATCACGAAGGCGTGCTCTGCCAGCAAGGGACGGCGCGCCAGGCTGGCATGCTCGCGGCCATCGAAAACGATGTGTTCGTAGACTTCGTCAGACACCAGGAGCACGCCTGTCTCGCGCACGATGGTTTCCAAGGCGTCCAGGTCCGCGTCGTCCAGGATGGCGCCCGTGGGGTTATGGGGAAAATTGAGCATCAGCAGGCGGGTCTTGGGGGTGATCGCATCTCTGACGCGTTGCCACTCGATCCGGTAATAGGGGTCATCGGACGTCGGAGCACGCAATGGCACCGGTACCGCGGTGCCGCCCGCCAAACGTATGCCCGGTAGATAGGAGTCGTAGCAGGGTTCGATGACGACGACTTCGTCGCCGGTGTTCACCGCCGCCAGGATGGTCGCCATCAAGGCCTCGGTGGCCCCGCTCGTCACTGTGATTTCCGTCTCGGGGTCGTATGCATGGCCGTAGAGCGCCTGCGTCTTCGTGGCGATCGCTTCCCGCAGTGGCGCAACACCCGGCATATAGGGATATTGGTTATGGCCGTCAGCCATGGCTTTGCTCACCAGCTCGAGCAGCGCCGGATCCGGATTGAAATCGGGAAAGCCCTGGCCCAGGTTAATGGCCTTGTGCTCGATGGCCAGGCGGCTCATGACGGTGAAAATGGTGGTCCCGACGTCGGGCAGCTTGGAGCGGATCATGGTGCGGTATAGGTCAGCGGAAGGAGGACTGAAACGGGGAAATGTTCAGAAGTATCCCATCATCACCCGAATGGCGGGCAGTCCTGTCGCCCACGTCGCTTTACCGGCCGAGTCGTGGGCTTTTCGAGTTTCGCGAGGAATCCGGGGCACGGCGACGCATGCCGCTCGCGGCCTTCATACCGGGAAGACCGGGCGGGATGGCCTCAGGAACTTGTGAGCCAAGTTAAAAAAAAACGACATAGGGGTAAACAACTATTTGTCCCTGTCATCACGGCTGAGTATGCTCGTTTCGCCGTTGTATTCAAGTTGAATGTCTGTCCGTTCCGCTGCAGGCCTTTCCTACCGGTCATCGCGTTCCGCGGGGCTGGAGCTGGTGGTAACACGTTCGCGTCAGCGTCCTTGAATCGCATCTGCGCACAGCATTGTGTTTTTATAGGACGTTACACAAATGGTTCAGAAGGGCAAAGTGAAGTGGTTCAACGCCGACAAGGGTTATGGGTTCATCACCCCTGACGCTGGTGGTGTCGACGTCTTCGCGCATTTCTCGGCAATCCAGGGACGCGGCTATCGCAGCTTGAACGAAGGCCAGGATGTCGAGTTTGAAGTCAAGGACGGCCCCAAAGGGCCCCAGGCTGCCGACATCCGTCCGCTGTAAGCAATAGCCCCAGGCATATCCACACGCACTTAGCGACGCCGGATCCAGGCCGGCTTTTATCGCCCCAAAAGCCTCCAGGCATTGGGGCGTTATGTTTTTGCCGGGGTGGATAAGGCTGTGGACAATTCCGGGATATGTCCCAACGCGGATATTCCCGCAGTGCGGCGCTCGTCCCTTATATTGCCGCGCCCCTGCCCATAGCGCCCAGGTTATTCACAGCCGCGTCCATGGTGAAGGCGCGTGTGGGATCCCTCACAGATCCTCGGCGGGTGTAATTTCTATACGCGCACGGCGCGCCTATTCCACCGAATCTCCCGGTTTTTTGTAGTTTTCTCCTACGGCGCGGCTTCGCGCGTGGATTCACGTCCAGGCCAGCTCCCGCGTGGGGATCGGTTGTTCACATTTATATCCCCAATCCCGGTATCGTGTGCCGCGCCGGCTGCGGCCTGTGGGTACTCCTGTGGATAGCTCACGCCGGATCGGGACGTTATGGCCGGTTGTCGCGCGCCGTCGCCGTGAATAAACAACACTGTCAGGCCCGCGGCATCTCCGTTTGCCGAGCAGGCCAGTGGCCGTGGTCTATCCCAAATAGTGCCGACGTCCTAGGGCATAAGCGGGTGGGTACGTTTCACGTGGAACACCCCAGAGTAGTAGGGCAGTAGGTACCCGGGTTAGCTGTAGCCTTCGGTATCCAAGGGGTAGGGCGGAGCCGGCCCGGCAACAAAGGGACGTGCGAGGCTAGGGCCGGGATCCGTGGCTTACCGCCGGCAGTCTTGGCCGCCAGTTTTCTCCGGTGGCGCGCGATACTGTCTTCGCTGCGTGACACGCCTCCGATCAGACGCATCAAGCAGCGATCCCATCGATCATTTGGGCCGTGTCTCGCATTTTCGCGGTCGCGGCGACTGGCCTCCATCGAGCGTCAAGAGCAGGCGGTCGGCAGCGAATGCCGCTTGCCCATGGCTGCTTTCAACTGTGGGGCGGCATGGCCGGGAAACCCTCCATGTCGTCTTTGTTCGGACACTCTGCTAAGGGTGCTGCAACATGCTGAGGCGGGCGTACAGGGCCGAGCGAAGAGGCTGGCGTCCGGGGCACGTTATGACCATGGTTCGTTGGCGTCCTTTGCAGGCCGTCAACCACATAGGCGTATCCTCGGCCTGAATCCGGGGGCGTGCGGATGGTTACCCCCTTTTGGATGGGCGCAACGAAAGGGGGCGTCGAGCACGTCCCGATTCGCGGGCTATCCATGCCCCGGATTTCAGTGCGGGGAACGGTTGTCTCTTCGCCTTCGGCGAGCTGGAGAGGCATGCCCGGCAAGGGATCCGGCCTGTTGTTTCACGTGAAACATCGGCCTGGGTCGCCTGGTGGCAAGAGTGGCGGAAGCCGCTCCGTACCAAAGTGTCGGGCGACGGCGCGCGTCGACGCTATCCAGCCGGCGCATCTGTCTGCGGCCCTGGGTCGGCCGGCAGGGCGGGTACATGGACGGTGGGGTGCCGTGTCTGGTGACGGCAACGCCATCTGGCCTTCCTGGTGTCGACGTGGAGGACCGCACCCAACCCCAGTGCGGCGGGGTACGCGGACAGCAGTGGACACCTTTCGTGCAGTTCTCAAAGCGCCCAAGGCTCAGACGGCCTCACCTTTACAGGTGGACGGCGGCGGTCTCGGGTCAGCCTGGCTGGGTATGTTCGCACCCCGGAGTTGCATCCGGGTGCGTGTGGCGTCCTCAAAGGCCACACGCTCCGCCGTTCTCCTTCCAAACCGCACGGGCGTTGCCGATAGCGATACGCGTGCTGCCGAGCTGGCGAGAGCCTAAGCGCCGGTATCGCGCAGCGACCCTTTACACAGGACGACGGGACCTGACAGACCCGGGCGGAGACTTCCGCGCGGCAAGGGGCGTGTGGGCTTGCTGGGACGCAAGGTTTCAAGCCGCACGCCTACCGCGCGCCCTGCTAGGGGAGGGGACGGCAGGCAGTACGACATGCCGCCGGGCGTGATAGCACGGCGCTCATCCCGCAGTGGCAGAGCGGTTGAGATTCAGATTTGTATTGGGTCGGATGCAATATGCGGGGGGACCCAATGATCCACCGCGCCGTCCCGCGCGGCAACCCCTTTGTTGCCCGGACGGCCGCCCGCGGCCCCACGTGTGGCGGTGGCACGGTGTCGCGTCGGCGGCTCGACGAACCCACGCCACGTGAAACCAGGGTACGTCAGTCTCATGGAGCTTGGGCCGAGACGCGGCGCTACTGCGAGCGCTGGCCGAACGTGTCGTCGGTTTCCCGTGGGCCGGCATCGCGCATAGAGGCGGTCCTGCGGTACCAATAACCGCCGATGTTCTGCCGCCTTCTGGCGGTCCTCGTCCGCAGCTGCGTGCGGCAGATAATTGTGGCGGCGGAGGTCCCGCGTGTTGCTCAGCGAGACGCTTCTCCAGTCATGGCCGCTGACCGCCGGGCGATAGCCTAGGCAGGGATCTCATGGATGTGGGCGCCATGACTAACGGGATGGTCGATAGCGGCGGTTGCCTCGCGCGTGCGGGGTGGTAGTCAGGCCGCGCAGGCCGTTGCATCCCGCCCTTATCGCGACGCGGACATCCGTGCGCAAGACTGCCGGCTCAAGTACGACATACCGTCTCATGGCGGCCCAGTGTTTCACGTGGAACATCAACCCCCCAGCCTCAGGCCAGACCGTTGTTTCACGTGAAACACCAGCTCCACCCGGACCCTCTATAATCACCGTTCAAAGCTCTTTCTTCCTCACGTACCATGGATTACCCCCGCGAGTTCGACGTCATAGTGGTGGGCGGTGGCCACGCCGGCACTGAAGCTGCCTTGGCGTCGGCCCGCGCCGGCGCCCGGACCTTGTTGCTGACCCACAATATCGAAACGCTGGGCCAGATGTCTTGCAACCCGTCGATCGGGGGTATAGGCAAGGGCCACCTGGTGAAGGAAGTCGATGCCTTGGGTGGCGCGATGGCGCTCGCCACCGACGAGGCGGGGATTCAGTTTCGTATCCTGAACGGTTCCAAGGGGCCGGCAGTCCGGGCAACCCGGGCCCAGGCCGACCGGGTTCTATATCGGAAGGCCATCCGCTCGCGCCTGGAGAACCAGCCCAATCTGTGGCTGTTCCAGCAAGCCGTCGATGACTTGCTGGTTGACGGCGACCGTGTGACGGGCGCCGTCACCCAGATCGGTTTGAAGTTCCGCGCCCGCAAAGTGGTGCTGACAGCGGGTACGTTCCTGAACGGCCTGATTCATGTCGGTTTGCAGAATTACACCGCCGGCCGCGCAGGCGATCCGCCCGCCACCACCCTGGGTCAACGCCTTCGGGAACTGAAACTGCCTCAGGGACGGTTGAAGACCGGTACGCCGCCGCGCATAGACGGACGCACCATCGATTACAGCGTGCTGGAAGAACAACCGGGCGACCTGGATCCCATCCCGGTATTTTCCTTCCTTGGCCATGCGTCCATGCACCCGCGGCAACTGCCGTGCTGGATCACGCATACGAACGAACGCACCCACGACATCATCCGCGGCGGGCTCGACCGGTCGCCCATGTACAGCGGTGTCATCGAAGGGGTCGGGCCAAGATACTGCCCCTCGATCGAAGACAAGATCCACCGTTTCGCGGACAAAGCCTCGCACCAGGTTTTCCTGGAGCCCGAAGGATTGGACACGCACGAGGTATATCCCAACGGCGTGTCCACCAGCCTGCCGTTCGATGTCCAGCTGGAGCTTATCCATTCCCTGCCGGGACTTGAGAACGCACACATCCTGCGTCCGGGCTATGCCATCGAGTACGACTACTTCGATCCGCGCGGCCTGAAGTCGACCCTGGAGACGCGCGCCATATCGGGTCTGTATTTCGCTGGCCAGATCAATGGCACGACGGGCTACGAAGAAGCGGCGGCCCAAGGGCTGCTGGCCGGCCTGAATGCTGCGCTCGCCGCCCTGGACAAGGAAAGCTGGACGCCCCGGCGGGACGAGGCCTACCTGGGCGTGCTGGTCGACGATTTGATCACGCGGGGGGTAACGGAACCCTATCGCATGTTTACTTCGCGGGCGGAGTATCGCCTGAGTCTGCGCGAAGACAATGCAGATATGCGCCTGACGGAAATCGGCCGCAAGCTGGGCCTGGTGGACGATACGCGGTGGGAAGCATTCGAACGTAAGCGAGAGTCCGTCGAACGCGAGGTCCAACGCCTGCGGTCCACCTGGGTCACGCCGCGCAATCTACCGGTCGAGGTAGCGGAAACACTACTCGGGCAACAGATTGAACGTGAGTACTCACTAGCAGACCTGCTGAAACGCCCCAATGTCACCTACCAGGCCTTGATGCAGGCCGCGTTGCCGGACGGTACGCTGCTGGCGGGTCCTGGCCTGGACGTGGCCGATGCCGCCCAGCAGGTGGAAATACAGGTCAAGTACGCGGGCTACATCGCCCGCCAGCAAGACGAAGTGCAAAAGCATATGGCGCACGAAGCCCAGCGCCTGCCCGACGATCTGGACTATGACGCCGTGCTGAGCCTGTCCTTCGAAGTGCGGCAAAAGCTCAAGGCCCATCGCCCGGAAACCATAGGCCAGGCCGCGCGGATTTCCGGCGTGACGCCGGCCGCCATTTCGCTGCTGCTGATACATCTGAAGCGCCTGCATTACGGCTCGCGCAAACGCGCCGCATGACGCCGGCACGGCCCGCCCCCCACGGGAGCGACCAGGCCCGGCTGCAGCATGCCTGCGCCGCGCTCGGTCTCCCGCTTACGGATGAACAGTTGCACAAGCTGCTGGGCTACCTTCAACTTTTGCAGCGCTGGAACCGTACTTACAACCTGACGGCCATACGCGACGCCGGACAAATGCTGGTGCAGCACATCTTCGATAGCTTGTCGGTGGTGCGGCCGCTGGACTCGGTCATGCCGGCCGATGGGCGCATATTCGACATTGGGTCGGGTGCCGGCCTGCCGGGCGCGGTCCTGGCCATCATGCGGCCCGCGTGGCGAATCACCTGCATCGACGCGGTGGAAAAAAAAACCGCCTTCATCCGCCAGGTGTCCGGCGCGCTGGCGCTCGCCAACCTGGCGGCCGTGCATGACCGCGTGGAGAAACTGCCGCCCGCGGATTGCGATGTCGTCGCTTCGCGCGCCTTCGCGGCGCTGGACGACTTCGCCCGTCTGGCGGGACAGCATGTCGCCCCGGGTGGTACGCTGCTGGCCCTGAAGGGCAAAGTACCGGACGACGAAATCGCGCGGCTGCACGCGGCCGGGGAATGGCGCGTCGTCCGCGTCGATCCTGTCTCTGTCCCCGAACTCGATGCGCAACGATGCCTGATATGGATGCGCCGCGACGGCGCGCGTAGTCAAGGAAATCCATGAATCAAACTGAGTCCAGCAAAATCGCCCGGGTCTTTTGCATCGCGAACCAGAAGGGCGGTGTCGGCAAAACCACCACGGCCATCAATCTGGCGGCGGGCCTTGCCACGCACGACAAGCGCGTACTGCTGGTGGATCTGGATCCCCAAGGCAACGCCACCATGGGCAGCGGTATAGACAAGGCCGGGCTGCAATCCAATCTGTACGAAGTCCTGATCGGCGACACGACGATCGCCGCGGCCCGCGTGCGCTCGGAGGTCGGTGGCTACGATGTCCTGCCGGCCAACCGCGAACTGGCCGGCGCGGAGATCGACCTGGTGCAGATGGAAGAGCGCGAGCGGCAGCTGCGGAATGCCCTGGAGACGGTTGCGGAGGAATACGACTTCATCCTGATCGATTGCCCGCCCACGCTGTCCCTGCTCACCTTGAACGGCCTGGCCGCGGCCCATGGCGTGATCATCCCCATGCAGTGCGAATACTTCGCGTTGGAAGGGCTGTCCGACCTGGTCAATACCATCAAGCGGGTGCACCGCAACATCAATCCCCAGCTTCGCGTCATCGGCCTGTTGCGCGTCATGTTCGACCCGCGCATGACGTTGCAGCAGCAGGTGTCGGCCCAACTGGAAGCGCACTTCGGCGACAAGGTCTTCGAGACCGTGGTACCCCGCAACGTAAGGCTGGCGGAGGCGCCGAGCTATGGCATGCCGGGCGTGGTCTACGACCGCACGTCGCGAGGCGCGCAAGCCTATATCTCCTTCGGCGCCGAGATGATCGAACGGGTCAAGGTTCTGGTGGACTGATCCGGTGCGCGATCTTGCCGTCCATTCCTCGTCCGGGCAGGCGAATCTGGTATCGACACCCGTCGATACGCAGGCGATCCGCATGGAAGAAGCGGCGCTCAACGCGACCACGGTGCGCGAACAGATGCTCTACGACGGCTGGCTGGTGCGCTGGGCGCCCGCCGCCGCCAAGCGTGCGCGCAGCGTCAACGTCATCGCGGCGCCCCATCGCGACCTGGACGAAAAGCTCGCATTCTGCAGTGCCCTGTACGCGCGCGCGCAATTGCCGCCGGTTTTTCGCCTGACCTCTGTCTGCCCCGATCCGGCGCTGGATGCCCAGCTGGACGCTCGCGGTTTGCGCCGCTTTGGCGATAGCTGCGTGATGGCGGTGCCCTTGCGGGGGAGGCGAGCCGAATCGCGTGCCGTCACGCTACGATACGACCACGAACCTGCCGCGCGCTTCGCGGCCATCGCCGGCGCCCTGCGCGGACAGGCGGCCGAGCACGTAAGCGAACACGCCCGCCGGCTTGCGGCCATCGCCGTGCCCTGCATACGAATGGCGGCGCGCGATGACGACGGAAGGCCTGTCGCGACCGGCATGGTTGTCGTGGATGGGGATGTTGCCGGCATCTTCGACGTCGTGGTGCATGCCGACGTGCGGCGCCGCGGCTACGCGCGCCACCTCATGCATCGCCTGACGGACGAGGCATACCAGGCCGGCGCCCGCGCCGCCTACCTGCAGGTCGAACATGCCAACGCGGCGGCGCGGCGGCTCTATGCTTCGCTGGGTTTCTCCGACCGGTACGCCTATTGGTACCGTACGCATGAACATAAATGAGCGGCCCGACGGGCACGCTGGGAATATTTCTTATGGCCACCAAAAAACCTAAAGGACTCGGACGCGGACTGGACGCCTTGCTTGGCGCCGACATGCCCGCCATCGAAACGCTGGGTAAATCCGCGCCGGAGGCAAAAGGACCGCCCACCGTCCTGCCGGTGTCCATCATGCGGGCCGGCAAATACCAGCCGCGCACGCGCATGGACGAAGGCGCGCTGAACGAGCTGGCGGAATCGATACGCACCCAGGGCATCATGCAGCCCATCCTGGTGCGGCCGCTGGCCGATGGCGCGGTGGGCCAATATGAAATCATCGCGGGTGAACGGCGCTTCCGCGCGGCACAGTTGGCCGGCTTGAAGGAAGTACCCGTGCTGGTGCGCGAGGTCCCGGACGAGAACGCGGCCGTCATGGCGCTCATCGAGAACATCCAGCGCGAAGACCTGAACCCGCTGGAAGAAGCGCACGGCGTGCGCCGGCTGCTCGACGAGTTCGGCCTGACGCATGAGCAGGCCGCGCAGGCGATCGGCCGCTCGCGTTCCGCCACCAGCAATCTGCTGCGCCTGCTGAACCTGGCGCCGGCCGTCCAGACCATGCTGCTCGCTGGCGATATCGATATGGGCCATGCGCGCGCCCTGCTGGCCGTGGATGGTGCCACGCAGATCCAACTGGCCAACCAGGTCATCGCCAAGCGGCTTTCCGTGCGCGATGCGGAAAAGCTGGTGGCCAAGGCGGCGAAGGAAGCCGAGCCCAGCCCGCGCAAGAAGGGCGTGGCCAATTCCCGCGACGTCGCGCGCCTGGAAGAAGCCATGTCGGATCTGCTGGGCACGCGCGTCAGCCTGAAGATAGGCGCGCGCGAGCGGGGCCAGATCATCATCGATTTCCATGGCTGGGATCATCTCAACGCCCTCCTGGAAAAGCAGGGCCTTTCCGGCGTATTGGACAATGCCTGACGCCAGTCGCCTGCCCACCATCGCCGTCTTGGCGACCGGAGGCACCATCGCCGGCGCGCAATCGGCGGCGCAGGCCGTGGGCTATGTCGCCGGGGCCTTCGATATCGGCCGCCTGCTTGCCGCGGTTCCGGCCCTTGGCGGCATGGCCGTGCTGCGGCCCGAACAGATCGCCAATGTCGGCAGCCAGGATATGCGCCACGACGTCTGGCACGCATTGGCGACACGCATCCGCGCCCTGGCTGCGGATGCCTCCATCGACGGCATCGTCGTTACGCACGGTACAGATACGCTGGAGGAAACCGCCTATTTCCTCGACCTGGTCACCGCGCCCGGCAAGCCGCTGGTGCTGACGGGCGCCATGCGGCCCGCCACCGCGCTCGGTGCCGACGGTCCCGCCAATCTGTATGCCGCCGTGGCTTTGGCGGCGCACGAGCAGGCCCGCGGGCGTGGCGCTCTGGTGCTGATGAACGAGCATATCCATGACGCGCGCGGCGTGCAGAAAATCGCCGCCACCGGCCTTGCCGCCTTCGATTCCCCGGATCGTGGCACGGCCGGCGTCATGCAGGCCGGGCGGCCCCGTTTCCATCGGCCGGCAGCGGCGCGCCGCGTGGCCTGGCCGGACGCGCCGCTGCCAGATGCCGCCCAATGGCCGCGCGTGGGCATCGTGTACGCGCATGCCGATATGCAGGCCGACGTCGTCGAATACATGGCGCAGCGCTACCAGGGGCTGGTCCTGGCCGGTGTCGGCGATGGCAATGCCGGCGCGGATGCCATGCGCGTGCTGGCGGATGCCGCCTCGCGCGGCGTGGCCGTCGTGCGGGCCTCTCGCACCGGCCGCGGCCATGTGGCGCCCAACGTCGAAGTCGACGACGAGGGCCTGGGCTTTATCGCGGCCGGCGACCTGAACCCGCAAAAAGCCCGCGTACTGCTCATGCTGGCCCTGATGTCGAATACCGACCGCGCGGCCCTGCGCCGGTGCTTCGAGGCCGCCTAGCGGCATCCCGTCACGCCAGTACGACGTGGCCCACCGCGCCGGCCAGCATGTCGTAGCCTTCCTTGGCTTCCGACTTGCGGTTCGTCACCAGCACGCTCACCCGGTCCGCCGCGCAGTATGACGCGCGCGTATTGACGGCGATGCGCGCGTCGTCGGCCATCACCACGATGTCGCGCGCGTTGGCGGCCATCGCGCGGCCCAGCTCGGCGCGCGCCAAATCGGCGTGCGTGGCGCCATGCCTGGCGTCGATGCCGCTAGGGAAGAGCAGGGCGGTATCCGCCGTGTGCCGATGGATTTCCGCGATGGTGCGATCGCCCTGGGTGGCCGCGAGCGGCGGCAGTACCGCGCCTCCCAGCACGAACACGCGATTGCCGTGGGCCGCGTGATCCTCGCTGCCCGCCACGCGCGTGGCCGCGTCGAAGGAGTTGGTGATCAGGGTGATGTCGTGCAGTGCCGATAGCGCATCGGCCATGGGCACCGCCATGATGCCGGCCTCCATGAACAGCGTCTGGCCGTTGGTCAACTTGCCGGCCACCGCGCGGGCGATGGCACGCAGATGGCGCCCGTCCGCGGGCGGGCCTCCCGCCGCGTGCGGCGCGCCGTCCGGCAGCACGGCGCCGCCGTGCGAGCGGCGCAGGGCGCCCATGGCTTCCAGCGCGATCAGGTCGCGGCGCACCGTCTCGCGCGATACGCCCAGTTCGTCGACGATGCGATCGGTCGACACGCTGCGCAAGGCTTCCAGCATCTTCCTTATGCGTTGATATCGTTCTTCCTGCCACATGATCGTCCGCCGCCGTTGCGCCGCGGCTATGTTTGCAAACTTGCGCCAAGGTGTCTAGACTCGATCGCAGGACGCGCCCGGGCCCCGCGCCCGCCGACGCTTAACGGTTTTGACTCAACCCAGGGTGGTCGAACCATGCAAGCAGAAGGGGTAAGAACCGCGGACGACGCTGCCCGCCTTGTGCAGGCCAGCGCCCTGACGCACGTCAAGATAGGCCTGTCGGATATCGATGGGGTGATGCTGGGCAAATATCTGCGCAAGGAAAAATTCCTCTCCGCGCTGGAAGGCGGCCTGGCGTTCTGCGACGTGGTGTTCGGCTGGGACGTGGACGACCAGCTCTACGACAATGGCCGCTACACCGGATGGCACACCGCGTATCCCGATGCGCAGATGCGCGTCGACCCTGCAAGCTGCCGCCGCCTGCCGCTGGAAAAAGGACCGGCGGGCCAGGACATGTTGTTGTTCCTGGCCGATTTCACCGGCACGGCCGCGCAGGTGTGTCCCCGCCAACTGCTGCATCGGGTGCTGCGGCGCGCCGAAGAGATGGGCTACGACGCCTATGCCGCGCTGGAGTACGAGTTCTTCATGTTCCGGGAAACGCCGCAGTCCGCGCGCGAAAAAGGCTATCGCGACCTGCAGACCTGGACGCCCGGCAACTTCGGCTACTCCATGCTGCGCAGCACGGTGAACAGCGATTTCTATCGCCAGCTTCTCGATATGTGCGAACGCATGGATATGCCCATCGAGGGCCTGCATACGGAGACCGGCCCCGGTGTCCTGGAAGCGGCCATCGCCGTGGACCGCGCCGCCGCCGCCGCCGACAAGGGATTCCTTTTCAAGACGTTCACCAAGGCGCTGGCCCAGCAGAATGGCCTGATGGCGACCTTCATGGCAAAGTGGTCCCATCATCATTCCGGCCAAAGCGGCCACATCCATGTTTCGCTGCGCGACCGCGCCACGGGCAAATCGGCGTTCCACGACAGCACGCAGGCCCATGGCATCGGTGCGACGCAACGTGCCTTCGTCGCCGGCCTGCAGCGCCACCTGCCGGACTTCATGGCGCTGTATGCGCCGACCATCAACAGCTATTCGCGGCTGGTACCGGGCTTCTGGGCGCCGCTGGATGCCACCTGGGGGATAGAGAACCGCACGACCGCCGTGCGCGTCATCCCCGGCAGCGACAAGTCGCAACGCGTCGAGCTCCGTATCGGCGCCGCGGATGCCAATCCCTATCTGGCGCTGGCGGCCGCGCTGGCATCGGGCCTGCACGGCATCGACCGACAGCTGGAGCCGGAAGCGCCCGTGGCCGGCAATGCGTACACGCAGGACTTCCCCCAGGCCCTGAAACTGCCCACCACGTTGTGGGAGGCCGCGCAGCGCCTGAAACATTCGGCCGCCGCGCGCGAATGGTTCGGCGATGCCTTCGTCGACCATTACGCCGCCACCCGCGAATGGGAAGAGCGCATGTTCCGCAAGCATGTCACGGACTGGGAGCTCGCGCGGTATTTCGAGATCATCTAGCAGGCGACGCACCGCGGATGCGGCGTTCGCGCATTCCGCCGCGGCACCGCTGTGTCCCGCCACGATCATGGAGCGGCCCAGGCATGTCCAGCGAACTCATCACCATCAGTCCCATCGACGGCCGCGAGGTGGTATGCCGGCCTTACGCCAGCGAGGCGCAGATCCAGAGCACGCTGCGGTCGGCGCAGGCCGCGCAGGCCCAGTGGCGCGATACGGCCCTGGAGGAACGCGCGCGCCTGCTGACGCAGGCGGTGGAGCGCGTCGTCGCTGGCCGGCACGAGTTCGCGCAGTCGATCACGATGCAGATGGGGCGGCCGATACGCCATGCCCCGTCCGAGGTGGACGGCTTCGCGCAGCGCGCCCACCATATGATCGCCATCGCGGCCTCCGCGCTGCAGGCGCTGCCCGCCGTGCCTGGCAGCGATCGTGAACGCTTCATCCGCCGCGAGCCGCTCGGTGTGACCCTGACCATCGCGCCATGGAACTATCCGCTGTTGACGGCCGTGAACAGCATCGTGCCCGCGCTCATGGCGGGCAATGCGGTGGTGTTGAAGCACTCCGACCAGACGCCCTTGTGCGCCGAGCTGCTGTACCAGGCCTTTGACGGCGCCGGCCTTCCACAAGGGTTGTTCTCGTATGTCCATGCGGACCACGCCACCACGCAGCGGCTGGTGCGCGCGCCGGCGGTGCGCTTCGTGTCCTTCACGGGTTCCGTGCGGGGCGGGCGCGCCGTCGAGGAAAGCGCGAGCGGCCGCTTCATCGGCGTCGGCCTGGAGCTGGGCGGCAACGATGCGGCTTACGTGCGTGGCGACGCCGATATCGAGGCCGCCGTGGAAACACTGGTCGACGGCGCCTTCTTCAATGCCGGGCAATCCTGTTGCGGCATACAGCGCATCTACGTCGCGCGCCGCCTGTACCTGGCCTTCGTGGACCAGGCAGCCGCGCTGACCAACCGCTATGTACTGGGCGACCCGCGCGATGCGCAGACCACGCTGGGACCGGTGGTCCGGCGTGCCGCGGCGGCATCCATTCGCGACGTCGTTGCCGAGGCCGTGGCGCAGGGGGCGCGCAACGTCGTCGATGCCGCCTACTTTCCGGCCGCGCGCGACGACACCGCCTATGTCGCGCCGGCCTTGCTGACCGGTGTCGACCACACCATGCGTGTCATGCGCGAGGAATGCTTCGGTCCGGTGGCGGGCATCATGCCGGTGGATGGCGACGACGACGCCGTCGCGCTGATCAACGACAGCAACTATGGATTGACCGCGGCGGTTTTCACGCGCGACCGCGATGCGGCCGTCGCGCTGGGCGGCCGCATCCAGGCGGGCACCATCTTCATGAACCGCTGCGAC
Source organism: Bordetella bronchialis (assembly GCF_001676705.1). Taxonomy (NCBI): domain Bacteria; kingdom Pseudomonadati; phylum Pseudomonadota; class Betaproteobacteria; order Burkholderiales; family Alcaligenaceae; genus Bordetella; species Bordetella bronchialis. The sequence goes on along the minus strand of NZ_CP016170.1, from coordinate 5,836,207 downwards.
TATCTCGATCCCGGGCTGGCGTGGACCGGCGTCAAGGACAGCGGGCGCGGCGTCTCCCTGTCCCGGCTCGGCTACGAGCAACTGACCCAGCCCAAGTCCTTTCATCTGCGTATCGCTTGAAGCGTGCGCGCCCAGGGCGCCGCCACGCCGGCGGGCGCCATGCAGCGGAGGTGAGCCATGGAACTGCCTCATGTGAACTGGAATTATCCGACGGCCATCAAGGTGGGACCGGGCCGCATCGCCGAACTGCCGGGTCTCTGCGCCGGGCTGGGCATGCGCAAACCGCTGGTCGTGACCGATCCCGGGATCGCGGCCCTGCCGATGCTGGAACAGGCCATCGCAATCTGCGGGAACGCGGGCCTGGACTGCGCCGTGTTCCACGAGATCAAGGGCAACCCCACCGGCCGCAATGTCGAAGCCGGCGTCCGGGCTTTTCGCGAAGGGGGCCACGATGGCGTCATCGCCTTCGGTGGCGGATCCGCCCTGGACGCGGGCAAGGCCATCGCGCTGATGGCGGGACAGGAGCGCCCGCTGTGGGACTTCGAGGACGTGGGCGACAACTACCTGCGCGCCAAGGTAGAGGGCATGGCGCCCGTCGTCGCCGTGCCCACCACGGCGGGGACCGGATCGGAGGTCGGGCGGGTGGCGGTCATCACCGATGAACAGGCCCATCTCAAGCGCCTGATCTTTCATCCGCGGCTGATGCCCGCCGCCGTCATTCTGGACGCCACGCTGACGACCGGCCTGCCGCCGAAGGTGACGGCCGCCACCGGCATGGATGCCTTATCCCATTGCCTGGAGGCCTACTGTTCTCCCGCCTACCATCCCATGGCCGCCGGTATCGCGCTGGAAGGCATGCGGCTGATCCATCACAACCTGCCGCGCGCGGTGGCCGACGGACAGGACCTGGCGGCGCGCCACCATATGCTGGTTGCATCCTGCATGGGGGCCACGGCCTTCCAGCGTGGCCTGGGCGCCATGCACGCGCTGGCGCATCCGCTCGGCGCGCTTTACGACGCCCATCACGGCATGCTCAACGCCATCCTGATGCCCTATGTGGTGCAAGCGAATGCCGCCGCCATCCGGGCGCCCCTGGCCGCCCTGGCGCGCTACCTGGCGCTGCCCGCGGCCTCGGCCGAGGGGGTGCAGGCCTGGATCCTTGGGCTGCGCGAACGGGTCGGCATCCCCCATAGCCTGGCGGACATCGGCCTGGACGCCGATGACGCGGAACGGGTAGGGCAGATGGCGCGGGCGGATCCGTCCGCGGCCACCAATCCCGTTGCCTTCGATGCCGCGCAATACGCCGCCCTATACCGCGCCGCGGTGGCGGGCCAGCTCGACGAGCGCGCGGCCCCGGCGGCCGGCTGAGGGGAGACGCCCGCCGCAGCACCTGGCGCGATTCTTGCGCGGCGCGATTTGACACCGGCACCGAAAGTCACCATAATTCCAAGTTCTCCGCTGGAGGGGTGCCCGAGTGGTTAAAGGGGGCAGACTGTAAATCTGTTGGCCTTGCGCCTACATTGGTTCGAATCCAATCCCCTCCACCAGAGACCGCGCGCAGGAATGGAGCAGGCCCAGGTCGAAACCGGGGTCGGGCCATCCGGAAGACCGGCCGATTGCCAGTCGTTCGCGTGCGACGTAGTGATGCAAGCCAGGCAAGGATGCCCTGGCGCGGCCTGCGAAAGCGGGGTGTCGCCAACCGTCCCTGCACTCGACGCCAGGCCCCGCGCCGGCATCGGGAACCACCGGAATCCAGGCGAAGTCGGCCTGGATTTGCAGTGTCTGGGGCTTGCCATCCGTCGCGCGAACCTCATCGGCATGGGCGGTGCGCGAGTCTGGTGCGACAGCGGTGAGCAGGATGGGGAACGGTACGCCGCGGGTGTAGCTCAATGGTAGAGCAGAAGCCTTCCAAGCTTACGACGAGGGTTCGATTCCCTTCACCCGCTCCAGGTTTTACTGTGCGCGGCCAGGCCCGGTTCGGGCCGCGCAATTGCAAGGCAGCAGGCCAGTTTTATCGCCCATGTGGCTCAGTGGTAGAGCACTCCCTTGGTAAGGGAGAGGTCACGCGTTCGATCCGCGTCATGGGCACCACGCATTTGTCTTCACTTTAGTCAGATCCGCACATCCAGTCAGGAGTCAGCCATGGCAAAAGGCAAGTTTGAACGTACCAAGCCGCACGTGAACGTGGGTACGATCGGTCACGTGGACCACGGCAAAACGACGTTGACGGCGGCGATCACGACGGTGCTGTCGAACAAGTTCGGCGGTGAAGCGAAGGCGTACGACCAGATCGACGCGGCGCCGGAAGAGAAGGCGCGCGGGATCACGATCAACACGGCGCACGTGGAATACGAGACGGAGTCGCGTCACTACGCGCACGTTGACTGCCCGGGCCACGCGGACTATGTGAAGAACATGATCACGGGCGCGGCGCAGATGGACGGGGCGATCCTGGTGGTGTCTGCCGCTGACGGCCCGATGCCGCAGACGCGCGAGCACATTCTGCTGAGCCGGCAGGTGGGCGTGCCGTACATCATCGTGTTCCTGAACAAGGCGGACATGGTCGATGACGCGGAGCTGCTGGAGCTGGTGGAAATGGAAGTCCGCGAGCTGCTGTCGAAGTACGATTTTCCTGGCGACGACACGCCGATCGTGAAGGGTTCGGCCAAGCTGGCGCTGGAAGGCGACAAGGGCGAGCTGGGCGAGCAGGCGATCCTGAAGCTGGCCGAGGCGCTGGACACGTACATCCCGACGCCGGAGCGCGCGGTCGACGGTACGTTCCTGATGCCGGTGGAAGACGTGTTCTCGATCTCGGGTCGGGGCACGGTGGTGACCGGTCGTATCGAGCGTGGCGTGATCAAGGTTGGCGAGGAAATCGAAATCGTCGGCATCAAGCCGACGCTGAAGACGACCTGCACGGGCGTGGAAATGTTCCGCAAGCTGCTGGATCAGGGCCAGGCCGGTGACAACGTGGGGATTCTGCTGCGCGGCACCAAGCGTGAGGAAGTCGAGCGTGGCCAGGTTCTGGCCAAGCCGGGTTCGATCACGCCGCACACGGACTTCGACGCCGAGGTGTACATCCTGTCCAAGGAAGAGGGCGGCCGTCACACGCCGTTCTTCAACGGCTATCGTCCGCAGTTCTACTTCCGCACGACGGACGTGACGGGCACGATCGAGCTGCCCAAGGACAAGGAGATGGTGCTGCCGGGCGATAACGTGTCGATGAAGGTGGCGCTGCTGGCCCCGATCGCCATGGAAGAAGGCCTGCGTTTCGCGATCCGCGAAGGCGGCCGTACCGTGGGCGCGGGCGTGGTTGCCAAGATCATCAAGTAATTCCCGACGCCGCGGCGGGGGCCCTGTCCGCAGGGCCCGAAAAACCGCTGGACAAGCCGACGAGAAAAGTAGTATTATGGATGGTTCCGCAAGGTTCCATCCTTCGTTTTTGGTCTGTTTTTTTGGCTTGTTCGGGATTTCTTTCCCGGAAAGGTCGGAAAACCGGCGTGGGCCCCCCGAGACCATCCTGGCGACGGGAACAGGGTAAGCGCCCAGGCAAGTGGCCTTCCTGCAAGTGGCCTTCCTGATGGGTTTGATTCAAGGATTCGAATTCGATTCAACGATTCGATTCAAGCGAATCCAGGCGGTGGCCCCGGTTGGGAACGAAGGTAAGGGTCTCTAGCTGGCTGTGTAGCGATCTTGCCGCGTTGTGCGGCGGGTTGATATACAGCAGTGCGTGACTAGAGGGGTATAGCTCAATTGGCAGAGCGTCGGTCTCCAAAACCGAAGGTTGTAGGTTCGATTCCTACTGCCCCTGCCAACCCGCCTTCCTCTCCCCAGCCTGCCGGAAATCATCGCGAGCCGCGCATATACGGCGGGCTTGCAGCGCAAAATGTCTAATACCAGCGTCGAAACCGTAACCAGTACCGCCGATCGGGTCAAGCTAGCCGTGGCGGTGCTCGTCATCATTGCTGGCATCGTCGGGTTTTCGGTGTTGAGCTCGCAGCCCATGGCGGCCCGTATCGGCGTTTTCGTCGGCGGGCTGGTTCTCGCGGCTGTCATTGCGTGGTTCAGCGAACCCGGACGCCGCACGCTCAGCTTCGCCAACGAATCCTACAACGAAGTCAAACGCGTCTCGTGGCCCACGCGCAAGGAAACGACCCAGATGACGGGCATCGTTTTCGCGTTCGTCGCGGTCATGGGCATTTTCATGTGGGTGCTCGACAAGGGCATCGAGTGGATCATTTACGGCCTGCTGCTGGGCTGGAAATAAGGGACGGCACATGAGCAAACGGTGGTACGTCGTCCATGTGTATTCCGGCATGGAAAAAAGCGTGCACAAGGCGCTGCTCGAACGCATCGAGCGGGCCGGACTGCAAACCTCCTTCGGCCGCATCCTGGTGCCGTCCGAAGAAGTCGTCGAAATGAAAGGCGGCCAGAAGTCGATTTCCGAGCGGCGCATCTTCCCGGGCTATGTCCTGGTCGAGATGGACCTGACCGACGAGACCTGGCATCTGGTCAAGAACACCAACCGCGTCACCGGCTTCCTGGGTGGCTCGGGCAACCGGCCCACGCCGATCTCCGAGAAAGAAGTCGAGAAGATTCTTTCGCAGATGGTCGAAGGCGTCGAAAAGCCGCGTCCCAAGGTCTTGTTCGAAGTGGGCGAGATGGTGCGCGTCAAGGAAGGCCCGTTCGCGGACTTCAACGGCAACGTCGAAGAAGTCAACTACGAGAAAAGCAAGGTGCGTGTGTCCGTCACCATTTTTGGCCGGGCCACCCCTGTTGAATTGGATTTCAGTCAGGTCGAAAAGACCTGATCCGTTGTTGTTTCAACCCTCATCCCCCGGGGAGCCCGCATCGATGGCGGGCGTTTGAACCCGCAAGGAGCAAAGCATGGCGAAGAAGATCGTCGGCTTTATCAAGCTGCAAGTGCCGGCTGGTAAGGCTAACCCCTCTCCCCCGATCGGTCCGGCGCTGGGTCAGCGCGGCCTGAACATCATGGAGTTCTGCAAGGCGTTCAACGCCAAGACGCAGGGCATGGAGCCCGGTCTGCCGATTCCGGTGGTGATCACCGCCTTCGCGGACAAGAGCTTCACCTTCATCATGAAGACCCCGCCCGCGACGGTCCTCATCAAGAAGGCGGCCGGCGTGCAGAAGGGTTCGCCCAAGCCCCACACCGACAAGGTGGGCAAGCTGACCCGTGCCCAGGCCGAGGAAATCGCCAAGACCAAGGAACCCGACCTGACGGCGGGCGATCTGGAAGCCGCGGTGCGCACCATTGCCGGCAGCGCCCGCAGCATGGGCATCACGGTTGAGGGGATCTGATCATGGCAAAACTGTCCAAGCGTACCGCCGCCCTGCGGGAAAAAATCGACCGTACCAAGCTGTACCCGGTCAACGAGGCGCTCAACCTGATCAAGGAAACCGCCACCGCCAAGTTTGACGAATCCGTCGACGTGGCCGTGCAGTTGGGCATCGACCCCAAGAAGTCCGACCAACTGGTCCGTGGCTCCGTGGTGCTGCCCGCCGGTACCGGCAAGAGCGTGCGCGTCGCCGTGTTTGCCCAGGGCGACAAGGCCGAGGCCGCCAAGGCTGCCGGCGCCGACATCGTCGGCCTGGAAGACCTGGCCGAGCGTATCAAGGGTGGCCAGATCGATTTCGACGTGGTCATCGCCTCGCCCGACACCATGCGCGTGGTCGGCGCGCTGGGCCAGATCCTGGGCCCGCGCGGCCTGATGCCGAACCCCAAGGTCGGCACGGTCACGCCCGACGTCGTCACGGCCGTGAAGAACGCCAAGGCCGGCCAGGTGCAGTACCGCACCGACAAGGCGGGTATCGTGCATGCCACGATCGGCCGCGCCTCCTTCGGCGTGGAGCAGCTGCAGACCAACCTGGCCGCGCTGGTCGACGCCCTGAACAAGGCGCGCCCGGCTGCCGCCAAGGGCGTGTATCTGCGCAAGCTGGCCGTCTCGTCCACGATGGGCGGCGGCGCTCGCGTCGAAATCGCCTCGCTGACGACGCCGGCCGCCTGAGCGCCTACCGTCGGAAAGCAGGCAATATAGAACTTTGGGCTGCGTCCGGATCCGTCCGGACGTTGCTGTCAAAGACCGCTGGAGCAAGTCGTCGCGCATCCGGCCCTTCGCAAGAAGGGTCCAAGCCGGCGCCGAGCTTAATCCCGAAGCCCGTTCGGTTCGGATCCAGCGTAGACGGCGTCCCATGGAAGATTTCTTTTCAGAAGAACTCGACCAGGTCGCCGCATTCGGTTGACGTTCCGGGCTCCCTCCCGAAACGTCTTTTGATGGAGTGTTCAAACCGTGAGTCTCAATCGCCAAGAGAAAGCGGTGGTAATCGAGGAAGTCGCGGCGCAAGTCGCCAAGGCTCAATCGATTGTTATCGCCGAGTACCGTGGTCTGGACGTCGCCTCCGTCACCGTACTGCGCAAGACTGCGCGTCAATCGGGCGTGTACCTGCGTGTTCTGAAGAACACGCTGGCTCGTCGCGCTGTGAACGGCACGGCTTTCGAGCCGCTGTCCAAGCAGCTGACCGGTCCGCTGATCTACGGTATCAGCGCCGATCCGGTCGCGCCGGCCAAGGTCCTTTCCGACTTCGCCAAAACCAACGACAAGCTGGTCATCAAGGGGGGCTCGCTGCCCAACAACCTGTTGAACCAGGAAGGCGTCAAGGCCCTGGCCACGCTGCCTTCTCGCGAGGAGTTGCTGTCGAAGTTGATGGGCACCATGCAAGCCCCGATTGCGCAATTTGCACGTACGCTCAACGAAGTTCCGACCAAGTTCGCTCGTGGCCTTGCCGCCGTGCGCGACCAGAAGGCCGCGGCCTGAGGCCCGTCTTTCCCGGAAATCGTTGTTCGACGAAGCGACACCGAACCTGGCATTACCAATATCTGGAGTTCTTGAAAAATGGCACTTAGCAAAGCTGAAATCCTTGACGCCATCGCTGGCATGACCGTGCTCGAACTGTCCGAGCTGATCAAGGATATGGAAGAGAAGTTTGGCGTGTCGGCCGCTGCCGCCGCCGTGGCCGTCGCCGCCCCCGCCGCCGGTGGTGGTGCTGCCGCCGCCGCTGAAGAGCAGACCGAGTTCACCGTCGTCCTGGCTGAAGCCGGCGCGAACAAGGTCAGCGTCATCAAGGCCGTGCGCGAACTGACCGGCCTGGGTCTGAAGGAAGCCAAGGACCTGGTCGACGGCGCGCCGAAGCCCGTCAAGGAAGGCATCGCCAAGGCTGACGCCGAAGCTGCGAAGAAGAAGCTGGAAGAAGCTGGCGCCAAGGTCGAAGTCAAGTAAGACCTTTTGCCAGTTGCCCGGGGACAGCGCAGTTTGCCGTCCCCGGGCTTTTGCGTTTCCAGGAAACCCTAGTTGGCAGTGGGGTTCAGCGGGGTTCCCTGGAGTCGTATCAGCGTCGTATCACCCCGGGCCGTGGTTGACGGCCCATGCAACCTCGAGTCGGAGTGCTCATGCCTTACTCGTACACCGAAAAAAAGCGCATCCGCAAAAGCTTCGCCAAGCGGGAGGACGTCCAGAACGTTCCCTTCCTGCTCGCGACACAGCTTCAATCCTACCTAACTTTTCTGCAGGCGGATACGCCCCCGTCGCAGAGAGCCAACGATGGTCTGCAGGCGGCGTTCACGTCCATCTTCCCCATCGTCAGCCACAACGGAATGGCGCGTCTGGAGTTCGTCAGCTATGTGCTGGGCGAGCCGGTGTTCGATGTCAAGGAATGTCAGCAGCGTGGCTTGACCTACGCGTCGCCCCTGCGCGCGAAGGTCCGCCTGGTGCTGCTGGATCGTGAAGTCAGCAAGCCGACCGTGAAGGAAGTCAAGGAACAGGAAGTCTACATGGGCGAGATTCCGCTCATGACGGGCACCGGTTCCTTCGTCATCAACGGCACCGAACGCGTGATCGTGTCGCAGCTGCATCGTTCGCCTGGCGTGTTCTTCGAGCACGACCGCGGCAAGACGCACAGCTCCGGCAAGCTGCTGTTCTCCGCGCGCGTGATCCCCTACCGCGGGTCCTGGCTGGACTTCGAATTCGATCCCAAGGACGTCCTGTTCTTCCGCGTGGACCGCCGCCGCAAGATGCCGGTGACCATCCTGCTGAAGGCCATCGGCATGACGCCGGAAAGCATCCTGGGCGAATTCTTCGATTTCGACCGCTTCGACCTGCAGCCCGAAGGCGCGATGATGGAATTCATCCCCGAGCGCTGGAAGGGCGAAATGGCGCGCTTCGACATCAATGACAAGTCGGGCAAGGTCATCGTCGAAAAAGACAAGCGCATCAACGCCAAGCACCTGCGCGACCTGGCCGCGGGCGGCATCGAGCGCATCTCGGTCCCCGAGGAATTCCTGTACGGCCGCGTGCTGGCCAAGAACATCGTCGATGGCGACACCGGCGAGGTCGTCGCGCACGCCAATGACGAGATCACGGAAAGCGTGCTGAGCGCGCTGCGCGCCGCCAACATCAAGGAATTCCAGACGCTGTACACCAACGACCTGGATCGTGGTCCGTACATCTCGCAGACCCTGCGCACCGACGAAACCGCCGACCAGATGGCGGCGCGCGTGGCCATCTATCGCATGATGCGCCCCGGCGAGCCGCCCACGGAAGAAGCCGTCGAAGCGCTGTTCCAGCGCCTGTTCTACAGCGAGGAAACCTACGATCTGTCGCGCGTGGGCCGCATGAAGGTCAACAGCCGCCTGGGTCGCGGCGACGACATCACCGGTCCCATGACGCTGACCAACGAGGACATCCTCGCGACCATCAAGGTGCTGGTCGAGCTGCGTAACGGCCGTGGCCAGATCGACGATATCGACCACCTGGGCAACCGCCGCGTGCGTTGCGTCGGCGAACTGGCGGAAAACCAGTTCCGCGCCGGCCTGGTGCGCGTCGAGCGCGCCGTCAAGGAACGCCTGGGCCAGGCCGAGACCGAAAACCTGATGCCGCACGACCTGATCAACTCCAAGCCGATTTCCGCGGCGATCAAAGAGTTCTTCGGCTCGAGCCAGCTGTCGCAGTTCATGGACCAGACCAACCCGCTGTCGGAGATCACGCACAAGCGGCGCGTATCCGCGCTGGGCCCGGGCGGCCTGACCCGCGAACGCGCCGGCTTCGAAGTGCGCGACGTGCATCCCACGCACTATGGCCGCGTCTGCCCGATCGAAACGCCGGAAGGCCCGAACATCGGCCTGATCAACTCCATGGCGCTGTACGCCCGCCTGAACGAATACGGCTTCCTGGAGACGCCGTATCGCAAGGTGATCGACGGCAAGGTCAGCGACCAGATCGACTATCTGTCGGCCATCGAGGAAAGCCACTACGTGATCGCGCAGGCGAACGCCGCGCTGGACGATGAAGGCCGTTTCGTCGACGACCTGGTGGCTTGCCGCGAAGCCGGCGAAACCATGCTGACCGCGCCGGGCAACGTGCACTACATGGACGTCGCGCCGTCGCAGATCGTGTCGGTCGCCGCGTCGCTGATTCCGTTCCTGGAGCACGACGATGCGAACCGGGCTCTGATGGGCGCCAACATGCAGCGCCAGGCCGTGCCCTGCCTGCGTCCCGAAAAGCCCCTGGTCGGCACCGGCATCGAGCGCACCGTGGCGGTCGACTCCGGCACCACCGTGCAGGCGCTGCGGGGCGGCGTGGTCGACCACGTCGATGCGGACCGCATCGTGATCCGCGTCAATGACGAGGAAAACGTCGCTGGCGAAGTCGGCGTGGACATCTACAACCTGATCAAGTACACGCGTTCCAACCAGAACACGAACATCAACCAGCGGCCCATCGTGGCCCGCGGCGACAAGGTCGCCAAGGGCGACGTCCTGGCCGATGGCGCATCGACGGACCTGGGCGAACTCGCCCTGGGCCAGAACATGCTGATCGCGTTCATGCCCTGGAACGGCTACAACTTCGAAGACTCGATCCTGATCTCCGAAAAGGTCGTGGCCGATGACCGCTACACCTCGATCCATATCGAGGAATTGACCGTGGTCGCCCGCGACACCAAGCTCGGACCCGAGGAAATCACGCGCGACATCAGCAATCTGGCCGAGACGCAGCTGAACCGCCTGGACGACTCCGGCATCACCTACATCGGCGCCGAAGTCGGCCCCGACGACGTGCTGGTCGGCAAGGTCACGCCCAAGGGCGAGACCCAGCTGACGCCGGAAGAAAAGCTGCTGCGCGCGATCTTCGGCGAAAAGGCTTCGGACGTGAAGGACACCTCGCTGCGCGTGCCGTCCGGCATGACCGGCACGGTGATCGACGTGCAGGTTTTCACCCGCGAAGGCATCGTGCGCGACAAGCGCGCCCAGTCCATCATCGACGATGAACTGCGCCGCTATCGCCAGGACCTGAACGACCAGCTGCGCATCGTCGAGAACGACCAGTTCGACCGTATCGAGAAGATGCTGGTCAACAAGACGGTCAACGGCGGTCCGCGCAAGCTGGCCAAGGGCGCCACCGTCACCAAGGCCTACCTGTCCGACCTGGACCGCTGGCAGTGGTTCGACATCCGCCTGGCCGACGAGCAGCACGCGCTGGTGCTGGAGCAGGCCAAGGAATCGCTGGAGCAGAAGCGCCACCAGTTCGACCTGGCCTTCGAGGAAAAGCGTAAGAAGCTGACGCAAGGCGACGAACTGCCGCCCGGCGTGCTGAAGATGATCAAGGTGTACCTGGCCGTCAAGCGCCGCCTGCAGCCCGGCGACAAGATGGCCGGCCGTCACGGCAACAAGGGCGTGGTCTCGCGCATTACGCCGGTCGAGGACATGCCGCACATGGCCGACGGTACGCCGGTGGACATCGTGCTGAACCCGCTGGGCGTGCCCTCGCGGATGAACGTCGGACAGGTGCTCGAAGTCCATCTGGGCTGGGCGGCCAAGGGCGTGGGCCAGCGCATCGGCGAAATGCTGCGCGACGAGCGCACGGCGCAGGCCAAGTCGCTGCGCGCCTATCTGGAGAAGGTCTACAACACGACCGGAACCGGTGCGCGCGTGGCCGACCTGACCGACGACGAAGTCATCGAAATGGCCCGCAACCTGAAGGAAGGCGTGCCCTTCGCGACCCCGGTGTTCGACGGCGCGACCGAAGAGGAAATCGGCAAGATGCTGGAGCTGGCCTATCCCGATGAGGTGGCCAAGCGCATGCAGCTGACCGATACCCGCACCCAGGCGTGGCTGTTCGACGGCCGTACCGGCGAGAAATTCGAACGTCCGGTCACCGTTGGCTATATGCATTACCTGAAGCTGCACCACCTGGTCGACGACAAGATGCACGCGCGTTCGACCGGTCCGTACTCGCTCGTTACCCAGCAGCCGCTGGGCGGCAAGGCGCAGTTCGGCGGCCAGCGTTTCGGGGAAATGGAAGTGTGGGCGCTGGAAGCCTACGGCGCTTCCTACACCCTGCAGGAAATGCTCACGGTCAAGTCGGACGACATCACCGGCCGTACCAAGGTTTACGAGAACATCGTCAAGGGCGATCACGTCATCGACGCGGGTATGCCGGAATCCTTCAACGTGCTGGTCAAGGAAATCCGCTCGCTGGCCCTGGACATGGATTTGGAGCGTAACTAATGAAAGCGCTACTCGACCTTTTCAAGCAAGTCTCGCAAGACGAGCAGTTCGATGCGATCCGCATCGGCATTGCCTCGCCCGAGAAAATCCGTTCGTGGTCTTACGGCGAAGTCCGCAAGCCCGAAACCATCAACTACCGGACGTTCAAGCCGGAGCGCGACGGCCTGTTCTGCTCGAAGATCTTCGGGCCGATCAAGGACTACGAGTGCCTGTGCGGCAAGTACAAGCGCCTGAAGCACCGTGGCGTGATCTGCGAGAAGTGCGGCGTCGAAGTCACGGTCGCCAAGGTGCGCCGCGAGCGCATGGGCCACATCGAACTGGCCAGCCCCGTCGCGCACATCTGGTTCCTGAAGAGCCTGCCGTCGCGCCTGGGCATGGTGCTGGACATGACGCTGCGCGATATCGAGCGCGTCCTGTACTTCGAAGCCTGGTGCGTGATCGAACCCGGCATGACGCCGCTCAAGCGCGGCCAGATCATGTCGGACGACGACTTCCTGGCCAAGACCGAGGAATACGGCGATGACTTCCGCGCGCTGATGGGCGCGGAAGCCGTGCGCGAACTGCTGCGCACCATCGACATCGACCGCGAAGTGGAAACGCTGCGCGGCGAATTGAAGGCCACCGGTTCGGAAGCCAAGATCAAGAAGATCTCCAAGCGCCTGAAGGTGCTGGAAGGCTTCCAGAAGTCGGGCATCAAGCCCGAGTGGATGGTCATGGAAGTGCTGCCCGTGCTGCCGCCGGACCTGCGTCCGCTGGTGCCGCTGGACGGCGGCCGCTTCGCGACCTCCGACCTGAACGACCTGTATCGCCGCGTCATCAACCGGAACAACCGCCTGAAGCGCCTGCTGGAACTGAAGGCGCCGGAAATCATTCTGCGCAACGAAAAGCGCATGCTGCAGGAAGCCGTCGACTCGCTGCTCGACAACGGCCGCCGCGGCAAGGCCATGACGGGCGCCAACAAGCGCCAGCTGAAGTCCCTGGCCGACATGATCAAGGGCAAGAGCGGTCGTTTCCGCCAGAATCTGCTGGGCAAGCGGGTGGACTACTCCGGCCGCTCGGTCATCGTGGTGGGTCCGCAGCTCAAGTTGCATCAGTGCGGCCTGCCCAAGCTGATGGCGCTGGAGCTGTTCAAGCCCTTCATCTTCAACCGCCTGGAAATGATGGGTCTGGCAACGACCATCAAGGCCGCGAAGAAGCTGGTGGAAAGCCAGGAACCCGTGGTGTGGGACATCCTGGAAGAGGTCATCCGCGAGCATCCGGTGATGCTGAACCGCGCGCCGACGCTGCACCGCCTGGGCATCCAGGCCTTCGAACCGGTGCTGATCGAAGGCAAGGCGATCCAGCTGCATCCGCTCGTCTGCGCGGCCTTCAACGCCGACTTCGACGGCGACCAGATGGCCGTGCACGTCCCGCTGTCGCTGGAAGCGCAGCTGGAAGCCCGCACGCTGATGCTGGCCTCCAACAACGTGCTGTTCCCGGCCAACGGCGAACCGTCCATCGTGCCGTCCCAGGACATCGTGCTGGGCCTGTACTACACGACGCGCGAACGCATCAACGGCCGCGGCGAAGGGATTTTCTTCACCGACGTGGCGGAAGTGCAGCGCGCCTATGACAACGGCGAAGTCGAACTCCAAAGCCGCATCACCGTGCGCCTGAAGGAATACGAGAAAGACGAGCAGGGCGAATGGCAGCCCGTCGTGCGCCGCTACGAGACCACCGTCGGCCGTGCACTGCTGTCGGAAATCCTGCCCCGCGGCCTGCCCTTCTCCGTGCTGAACAAGGCACTGAAGAAGAAGGAAATCTCGCGCCTGATCAACCAGTCCTTCCGTCGCTGCGGCCTGCGCGACACGGTGATCTTCGCCGACAAGCTGATGCAGTCGGGCTTCCGCCTGGCGACGCGCGGCGGCATCTCGATCGCCATGAACGACATGCTGATTCCTTCGGCCAAGGAAACCATCCTTGCCGAAGCCAGCCGCGAAGTGAAGGAAATCGACAAGCAGTACTCGTCGGGTCTGGTCACGTCCCAGGAACGCTACAACAACGTGGTGGACATTTGGGGCAAGGCCGGCGACAAGGTCGGCAAGGCGATGATGGAACAGCTGGCCACCGAGCCCGTGACCAACCGTCACGGTGAGGAAGTGCGCCAGGAGTCCTTCAACTCCATCTACATGATGGCCGACTCCGGCGCGCGCGGCTCCGCGGCGCAGATCCGCCAGCTGGCCGGCATGCGCGGCCTGATGGCCAAGCCGGACGGCTCCATCATCGAGACGCCCATCACCGCGAACTTCCGCGAAGGCCTGAACGTACTGCAGTACTTCATCTCGACGCACGGTGCGCGTAAGGGCCTGGCCGATACGGCGCTGAAGACCGCGAACTCGGGCTACCTGACTCGCCGCCTGGTCGACGTGACGCAGGACCTGGTCATCATCGAGGACGATTGCGGCACTTCGCAAGGCTACTCGATGAAGGCGCTGGTCGAAGGCGGTGAAGTCATCGAACCGCTGCGCGACCGCATCCTGGGCCGCGTGGCCGCGGTGGACATCGTCAACCCGGACACGCAGGAAACCGCCATCGAGGCCGGCACGCTGCTGGACGAAGACCTGGTCGACCTGATCGACCGCATCGGCGTGGACGAAGTCAAGGTCCGCACGCCGCTGACCTGCGAAACGCGTCATGGCCTGTGCGCGCATTGCTACGGCCGCGACCTGGGCCGCGGCTACATGGTCAACGTCGGCGAAGCCGTCGGTGTCATCGCCGCGCAGTCCATCGGCGAACCGGGCACGCAGCTGACCATGCGTACCTTCCACATCGGTGGCGCGGCCTCTCGTTCGGCCCTGGCCAGCGCGGTGGAGACCAAGTCCAACGGTACGGTGGGCTTCGCCAGCACGATGCGCTACGTCACCAACGCGAAGGGCGAGCGCGTGGCCATTTCGCGTTCCGGCGAAATCGTCATCCATGACGACAACGGCCGCGAACGCGAGCGCCACAAGATCCCGTACGGCGCGACGGTGCTGGTCGGCGACGGCGAAGCCGTCAAGGCCGGCGCCCGCCTTGCCAGCTGGGATCCGCTGACCCGTCCCATCGTGTCGGAATACGCCGGCCAGGTGCGCTTCGAGAACATCGAGGAAGGCGTCACGGTCGCCAAGCAGGTGGACGAAGTCACCGGCCTGTCGACGCTGGTCGTCATCACGCCCAAGACCCGCGGCGGCAAGATCGTCATGCGGCCGCAGATCAAGCTGGTCAACGAGTCCGGCGAAGAGGTCAAGATCGCCGGCACCGATCACTCGGTGAACATCTCGTTCCCGGTCGGCGCCCTGATCACGGTGCGCGACGGCCAGCAGGTCTCGGTGGGCGAGGTGCTGGCGCGTATCCCGCAGGAATCGCAGAAGACCCGCGACATTACCGGCGGCCTGCCGCGCGTGGCCGAGCTGTTCGAAGCCCGTTCGCCCAAGGACGCCGGCATGCTGGCCGACGTCACGGGTACGGTCTCGTTCGGCAAGGACACCAAGGGCAAGCAGCGCCTGGTCATCACCGACCTGGAAGGCGTCAGCCACGAGTTCCTGATTCCGAAGGAAAAGCAGGTGCTGGTGCACGACGGCCAGGTGGTGAACAAGGGCGAAATGATCGTGGACGGTCCGGCGGACCCGCACGACATCCTGCGCCTGCAGGGCATCGAGAAGCTGGCGACCTACATCGTGGACGAAGTGCAGGACGTGTACCGTCTGCAAGGCGTGAAGATCAACGACAAGCACATCGAGGTGATCGTTCGCCAGATGCTGCGTCGCGTGAACATCGTCGATGCGGGCGATACGGAGTTCATCCCTGGCGAACAGGTCGAGCGTTCGGAACTGCTGAACGAGAACGACCGCGTCGTCGCCCAGGACAAGCGTCCCGCCACGTACGAGAACGTCCTGCTGGGCATCACCAAGGCCTCGCTGTCGACGGATTCCTTCATCTCGGCCGCTTCCTTCCAGGAGACCACGCGTGTCCTGACCGAAGCCGCCATCATGGGCAAGCGGGACGATCTGCGCGGCCTGAAGGAAAACGTCATCGTGGGTCGCCTGATCCCCGCCGGTACCGGCCTGGCCTACCACCTTGCCCGCAAGGACAAGGAAGCGCTGGAAGCGGCGGAACGCGAAGCCGCGCGCCAGCTGGCGAATCCTTTCGAGGAGTCGCCGGTTACCGTCGGCTCGGATAGCGAAGGCGAATCCGCGCCGGAGAACGGCCCCGAACAGGGCGCCGAATAAGGCCCCGGGCCCGTCATACGACGGGTCTCGCCGCCCCGGCAGCGGCAAAACCCCAGGGAAAGGACGGCTGTCCGATCCCTGGGGTTTTTTTTGCCCGGTGGGTGGCCCGATCGCCGTTATCGCGTTTGCCGGAAGGACCCGTGCAAGGGCCGGAAATCGGGCGCGATGCGGCTCTTGTAGATCAGCGATACGGCGTTGTCGCCACGCTGCGGAGCCAGGTTGGCGGTGACGGAAACCTCGTAATCGCCGTTGGTGCGCGCCGTGACATCGAAAGACATGCGCGTCAGCGCATCGGGCGCCGGCTCGCGCTCCGGACCGCTACGTTCGCCCGCGGCATGGCGGCGCAGATCGAGTTGCACGCGCGCGAAAAGCCGCGCCAGGATGGGCGTGGCCTGCATGCCCACGCGGCCCATCGTGCGCGAGAACAGCTGTCCGGCGGACCGCTCGCCCGGCCGCGAAGCGGGATCGCCATCGGCGCGCTGGCGGCGCTCGTGCTCGATGATATGCAGCACCGCCTTGCGCCGCGGCGCCGGCAGGAAGGGCAAATGCCGTTCGAACACCCGCAGCGTGGCATCCGACATGCCGGCCACGTAGCGCTGCACGTCCAGGCCATCGGTGCCGACCAGTGCCTTGGCGAGCAGGGCCGTCACCTGCGCGTCGCGCTGGCTGCGGGTGAGCGGGGCATCGCCGTTCATCGCCCCGACGCCCTGCGCCAGCATGTCGAAGACCACGCGCAGCGTTTCCGATGCGCCGCGGTCGTTCTCGCAGTCCTGCTTCAGGATGAGCCGCGCGCGGATGATGAGCCGCGATCGCATGCATTGGTCCAGGGCGTTTTTCAGGACGCGGGCGCAGGTCTTTACCCCGCCGTCATAGGCCGAGATCGTCAGCCGCCCATGCGTGCCGGGAATGGACCCCGTGTCGAACGCCGCGCGCAGGGGGTTGGACGCCAGCGCGGCCGCGGCGTTTTCGAGTTCGGCGTTTCCCCGTCCGTCGGCCAGGTCGCTCAGGAAACGGATGGGGCTTTCCCCGCGCCGCTCGCGGTTGCTGACCACGGCGGCGAGATGGCGCAAGGGGCCTTCCAGGTCTTCGGGCGTAACCGCGTCCTGGCCGAGGATGCGCAACACGGTGGCGAAGGCGTGTTCGCGCGCGGCGATCTCGTGTTCGACGGCCCCGCAGGTGCGTTCGACGGTCAAGCGCGCGCAGGGCCCGGGCGCTATCCGGTCCGGCCCCGCCATGGATATCCGCGGCAGATACTCGCGCAGCAGGAGCAGTTCGGTGAACGCGTATGCCGCCAATGGGGGGGAATACGGGGTGCTCGCCTCGCCATGACCGGTGGTGTGCCCGGTGCCCGTCAGGCCGCTGGCGTACACGCTGGCGTCCGATGGCGCGGTCCGGGAATGGCCCGGCCCGCCGTGGCCCGGCCCCACGTGGCCCGGCCTGGCGTGCCCAGTGCCCGGCGCCGCCACGCGCCCGCCGGCGGCGACATAGGCGGCTTCGGTGGCCAGGGTTTCGGCCAGGGCGAAAGCCATGCGCGGCCCGTGCGGTTCGGCGCCGCCCAGTAGCGTCCTTAGCAAGGATTCGTAGGCGGCATCCAGGCCCAGGCGGGCCTGGCGCAAGGGGCTGCCGGCACGCGGCATCGAACCGTGCATCGCGGCACGCAATAGCCGCCGGACGCCGCCCAGCATGCCACCCTTGCCGGGCGGCGCCGCCAGGGCGGCGATGCGGTGCGCGGATTCGGGTTGGGCGGTGAAGCGTTTGTCGCCCACCTTGCCGATGGGGGCGGGCTGGCGTGTCGCTGGGGTACCGGCGCCACGACTCTTGGTTGGGACGTCTGTCATCGTCGGTTGCGCCGCGGCGCCATGCCGCCCGCGTCCAGCCGGCGATACGCGTCGCCAGGATCGGCGGTAGTTTGCTGGGAATAGGCCGAGTCTATGGCGTGCCTGTCGCGGGGTCTGTCGGCGTGCACCCCATTCGTGGCGGCGCCGTCGTATCGCCGCGCGTGGGAATATTCCGCCGGAGAATCGCGGCGATCCCCGCCGGCCCGTTCACCCCAGGGACGGCCTAGAGATCCGACGTGCGTGGAATGACGACCGCCTGCCCGTGGACCATGCCGGCTTCATCCCGCAATTCCCACAAGGTGGCCTGTTCGATCAGGAATCGCCTGCCCGATTTGGTAATGCGGACGCCACGATAGCCGGATTCGAAACCGCTACGGCGCACGCGCTCAAGGAAGCGCGCCCGCTCTTCCTGGTTGGGGGCCTCGGCGGACAACCGCGATGGCAGTCCTGTGATTTCGTCCCAGCTGTACTCGAAGCGCCGCTGGGCCGCCTTGTTGCCATAGATGAAACGCGGATCGGCGTCGGTGTTGTGGGCGAGGACGGCGAATGGCGCGTCCTCGTACAGCCACCGGGCCGCCTCTGCCGCGTTCGTACGGTGCGACGCGGGCACGCCCGGCAGGGGGTGTCCCAACAGTCGTTCATAGCTGTCGGCCAGCAGCTGGTAAAAGGCCGGATCGGCGTGCAGCGGCGATTCCAAAAACATATTCCTTCTGACTTCAGCCGCCTTGCGCGGCCTTCGCGCGCCGGAAGGCGGGGCCCCACTGGGGATGGCCGATCTCCGCCGGGCCCAGCTCGAAGCCCGGATCCAGCTCCAGGATGCGCTTGAAGTCATCCTCGCACAGCACGCGATAGCCTGTCACGCAATAGCTGAATGCCTGCAGTTTGAGCGATTCCACCCGTACATCCGTGGGCGCCGTGGCCAGCGCGTCGGAGGTAGCCACGGTGCGTATGACTTGCCCATACGCACCGGCCTGGTAGCTGGCGCGTACCTGGGCCAGGGTATCGAGCGCCGCCTGGCTGGGCGCCGGCGGCGGCGCGGGGGTGGACGGCGGCGCCGAACATGCGGCAAGGCTTGCCGCCAACGCCAGCGAGGCGAAACGAACAGGGTGGCTCATGTCGAAATGCCTGGTGTTTTGTTGGGCCTGCGGGCCGGTCGCATGGAATGTGTAATCCGCGACATATTGTGTCTTGATCTCGACGCAAAGGACAAGCCGTCGCAGGGATGAAACGCGCGCAGTTCGCAGCCGAAAGCCGGATGGCTCCTGGCGACGAACGCAACTCTACCGAATGCCGCCGGGCCAGATAAGCGCGGCGAAGGTAAAAAATGATAGGGAATGTTAGTGAAACATCGCGGACATTCCGGGCTTCTAGCATCTTCTCTCCCGGCCTTGCAGGAGTTCGAATGGACCGCGTCGTCACCGCGCATACCCCGTTGCCGCCCGACACCTTGCTGTTCCGTGCGATGAACGGCTCGGAAGGCGTGTCCATGCTCTTCGAATTCGAGGTCGAGCTGCTTGCCGAATCCTACGCGCTCGACCTCCGGCAACTGTTGGGCAAGCCCCTGACGCTGGAGATCGCCGCCGGACTGGGCGGCAGGCGCTACCTGAGCGGACAAATCACCCGCTTCGCCCTGGTGGGCCGGGAGAACGCCACGTCGCGCCTGTACATCTATCGCGCGACCGTGCGGCCCTGGCTGTGGTACCTGACGCAGACCTCCGACAACAAGATTTTCCAGAACAAGAACGTCCCGGACATCATCAAGGAGGTACTGGCCGACTACGCATTTCCGGTCGAATGGCGCCTGTCGGGCGTGTACCGCAATTGGGAATACGGCGTGCAGTACCAGGAAACCGACTTCGACTTCATCAGCCGCCTGATGGAGCACGAGGGCATCTACTACTGGTTCCGGCACGAGCAGGGCAGGCATACCCTGGTGCTGAGCGACGACACCGCGCAGCACGATACCTGCCCGGGGTGCGAGTCCTTGCCGTACTACGGCTCCGATCGCGTCGCGGTGCCGCGCGAGGAATACGTCAGCGCATGGGAACCCGCCGTACAGATCACACCCAGCGGCTTTGCCACCACCGATTTCGATTTCAGGCATCCGGGTACCAGCATGGATGCGCGCCGCGCCAATCCGGCGCCGTACGACGACGGCAAACTGGAAATCTACGAATGGCTGGGCGGCTATACCGATCCGGAGCAGGGCGAACACTACAGTCGCGTCCGCCTGGAAGGATTGCAATGCCGCCAGGCGCTCGTGTCGGGCGCCTGCAACGCGCCGGGATTCGCGCCCGGCTACCGCTTCACGCTGATGAACCATCCGCGTGGGGCCGAGAATCGCGATTACCTGATCATCGCCGCGCACTACCACATGCGCGAAAGCGGCTATGCCACCGGTACGCCGGAACCCATGGTCTTCGACGTCGGTTTCACCGTGCTGCCGTCCAGCGTGCAGTACCGGCCGCCGCGGGTGACGCCCCTGGCCTATACCCATGGCCCGCAAACGGCCACCGTGGTCGGCAAGGACGGCCAGCAGATATGGACCGACGCGTATGGCCGCATCAAGGTCCAGTTCCATTGGGACCGCGTCGGCCAGCGCAACGAAAACAGTTCGTGCTGGGTACGCGTATCCAGCCCCTGGGCCAGCGGCGGCTTCGGCGGCATCCAGTTGCCGCGGCGTGGCGACGAGGTGGTGGTCGACTTCATCGGCGGACACCCGGATCGGCCCATTGTGATCGGCCGCGTCTATAACGGCGCCAATATGCCGCCCTGGGACCTGCCGGCCAACGCGACGCAAAGCGGTTTCCTCTCCCGCACGCAGGATGGCACGCCGCGCACCGCGAACGCCTTCATGTTCGAGGACAAGCCTGGCCAGGAGGAAATATGGCTGCATGCGGAGCGCAATATGCGCACCGAGGTCGAGGCGGACGAGCATCGCAGTGTCGACGGTACGCGCACCACGGCCATCGGCGGCGACGATACGACGACCATCGCCGGGGCCCGAGCCATCCATGTCCAGGGGACGGACGCCCTGACTGTCGGCCGGACCCGTTCGGTCACGGTCACGGATGACGAGACCTATACGGTGAATGGCGCCCGGACCTTGCATGTGTCCGGCGGGATGGCCACGGAACAGTTCGACCAGGGACTATCCACGACGGTGGCCGCCGATGGCGAAACACGCACGATCACCGGGCTTTTCAAGGAAACGCTGAATACGGGGCAGGAGGTCCACGTGACCGCGGGCGACGCCTTGCATGACGTAAAGGCGGGCACGATGACCGCGCAGGCGCAGGGCCAGGTCACCATGCAATCCTTCACGGGCGGCATGACGCTGCTGGCCAAGGAGCCGGTGCATGTCGAGTCGCAAGCGGCGGGCATGGACGCGAAGGCCGCGCAGCAGATCACCGTGACATCGACCGGCGCCGGCATCGATATGAAGGCACCCCAGAAGATCACGCTGACCAGCGATACCGACGTGGTGCTCAACGGCAAACAGGTCAAGGACCTGTCGACCAAGAGCTGGCTGAAGGCGACGCCCTTCGGGCTGAACCTGACCGTGGCGCAGGCGACCTTCGGCCTGGGCAATGCCACGGTGTGGCGGTCGAACGTCGGGGTCGCGGTTTCCAAGGCCGATCTCAGCGCCATCAAGACGGACATCTTCGGTTTTTCAAGCAAGATCGGCGCGGCCGAATACAAGAACAACGGGCTGGCCACGGAGACCGCCGCGGCCAAGAACCTGTTGACCGGATTGTTCACGATCATCTGAGATCGCGCCGACACATGGGGGAAAAGTCATGATGGATGGCTGGGGATTGCCGGACTGGGCGGGCTGGACCTCGCTGGTACTGCTGCTTATCGTGGCGGAAGGCGGCATGGCGCTGTACATGATCAAGCGCCGCCAGCACCGCGAACTGGCGGTGACACGCACGCAGGAGACATTGCTGCGCGAGGGGCAGCCATCGACGGCGCGCATCCTGCGAACCGTGGACACCGGCACGCGGCTGGGCGCGGACCGCTACTTCGTCTGGCAGCTCAGGCTGGCCGTGCGGCACGATCCGCAAGGCCTGTTCGAAACCGACATCCGCGTACCGGTCTCGCCGGCGCGGTTCGCGGACTTCGCCGAGAGCCGCGACATCCGGGTACGCGTCGATCCGCGCACCCGCCATGTGGTCGTGGACCAGCGCACGGAATGAGCATCGCCTCGCCGCACGCATCCGCCGTGGGAAATACTTCATGCGCGTGGTGAAGCCGTCGCGCCTGAGCGTACTGACACGCCCCTACCGGTGGCAGGGCATGGACTTGCTCGGCACGGCGGTCATGGCCATGGCAACGCTGGACGATCGCTGCGCGCTGTTGTCCGAACAGGAGCTGTGGCGCGTGGGTTCGGAAGAGGCAGGCGGACTGCTCGACTTGGGCGTGCCCAAGGCCGATGCGGAATTCCTGGTCAGCGGCATGGCGTACACCGCGCATCAGGTGGACAAGACGGCGTGTGCCGTGCAGGTGCGGGTCGGCGGGCTGGAAAAATCGCTGCTGGTTTTTGGCGACCGCTATTGGGTGGACGGCCGCGCCACCGCGCCGGCGCCCTTCGACGCCATGCGGGTCGCGTGGGACCGGGCCTATGGCGGTCCCGGCCACCCTGCCAATCCCCTGGGCCGCGGCATGCAGCCCGGCCG
This sequence comes from Bordetella bronchialis, assembly GCF_001676705.1. Lineage (NCBI taxonomy): Bacteria > Pseudomonadati > Pseudomonadota > Betaproteobacteria > Burkholderiales > Alcaligenaceae > Bordetella > Bordetella bronchialis. The sequence continues at coordinate 5,813,865 of NZ_CP016170.1, read as the reverse complement.
TATCCAAGGCGTGGACGCCTTGCCGCTACCCAATGTGGAAGACCCCCGCGTCCGCGTGTCGCGGCCGGGCCAGGACGTCCCGCCTGCCGGCTTCGATGCCATTGCGCCCGACAACCCGGCGCGCTTCGCCCGCATGGGAACGCAATACGGCCAGCAATGGCTGCAGCAGGACTTTCCGGGCTTTGCCGCCGATATGGACAGTCATTACTTCAACGCGGCGCCGCCGGATCAATGGTGGCGCGGGCGCGCAGCCGTGCCGGCCGAGGCGGACTACGAGATCCGCAATATGCATCCCGATCGTCCCGTGCAGCGTGGACGGCTGCCCGCCTGGCGCGTGCGTTGCTTCGCCCGGCTGGCGGATGGCGGCGGAGCCTTGCGCGAGATACCGATGCGCTTGACGACGGCCTGGTTCTTTCCGCATCGCGAGCGCCTGCTGCTGATCTGGCACGGCGCACTGGAGATCGCGGAAAGCGATGCCGCCGATGTGCTGCAGGTCATGCCCGCCATCGAGGGCGCCGGCATGGCCCGCGCCATGGCGCATTACCGCGACGTGTTGGCACGCCGCACCGATCCCCGCGATGGCGCGCTGCACGCCTTGCGTGACGCCGATCTGGCGGATCCGGCGCTATACGACGGCGCGCCCGATACGCCCTTGCCCGACATCGCGGCGCGGCCGCTGGCACGCAATATGTACGCCGGCGCCGAGCGCCGGCGCACGGCTTACCGGCAGACGCTGGCGGCCGAAGGACTGGACCCGGATGCTTTCCTGCCGCCGCCGATCGCCCCGCAGGCGCGTGTGAAGATCGACGATTTGCCCGCACTGCTGCAACAGGCCGAGCAGGCGCGCAAGAAAGGCGAAGACTTGCTCGCCCGTGCGCGCGACGCCATGCTCCGCGATCCGGATCTGCGGCGGTTTGGTGAATCGGCGGGCGTGGACGTCGACGCCATCGCGCGTGCCGACGCCGGCGGCACGGCGGCGGCACGCTTCGATCCCACGTCGCTGAAGCGGCAGCTGCGCCAACTGGACACATCGCTTTCAGCGCCGGCGTGGGCGTCGGCCGCGGGACCGCGACGCGATGCACAGGTGGATAGCCTTTACCGGCATACCGCGCACTTCGGTGCCGCACCCGATGCCATGCCGCCGCATCGCGCGCGCCGCACCCGGCAACGCGTGGCGGCCATCCATCGGCGCGGGGGCGACTTCACCGGCATCCATCTGGCCGGCGCCGACCTGTCCGGCATGGATTTGCGCGGCAGCTGCTTTCGCGGCGCCTCGCTGGAAGGCGCGAAGCTGGATGGCAGCTGCCTGGACGATTGCGATTTCACCGAGGCGGTGCTGGCGCGTGCCACGATGTCGCGCGGCTCGCTGGCCCGCGCGCGTCTCGGCCAGGCCAATATCGCGGCCGCGCGGTTCGAGGGCGTATCCCTGGCGGCCGCCGAAGTGGACGAGGCCATGCTGGATGGCGCGCGATTCGCATCGTGTTCCTTCGCTGCCGCGCGCCTGGCGCGCACCCGCCTGGGCGAAAGCCGCTTTGTCGATTGCGATTTCGGCGGCGCCCTCCTGGAGGAAGCGGTACCGCTGAAGGCCTCTTTCGAATCCTGCCGGTTCGGCCAGGCCGTCCTGCGCCGCTGCGCGTTCATGGAATGTACGTTGTCGGGGTCTGCTTTCACTGGCGCCGGCCTGACGCGCTGCGCTTTCGTGCATACCGCCTTCGGCCAGGGCATCGATTTCACCGGCGCTCGTCTGGAGATGTGCTCCGTGTCGACGGGAACGGCCCTGTGCGGGGCCCGCCTGGATGGCGCCGAATTGCGGCAATGCGGCCTGCGCGGCGTGCGGCTGGAGGACGCCAGCCTGGCGCGTGCCAGGTTGTTTGCCAGCGATCTGTCGGAATGCCTGTTCACACGGGCCCGGATGGACGGCATGGACGCGGGCGAAAGCCTGTTCGTGCGGGCGGACTTTACCGGCGCATCCCTGCGGGGGGCGAATCTGATGCAGGCCTTGCTGGGCCGGGCCGACTTCACGCACGCCGACCTGCGCGAGGCCAACCTGTTCCGCGCGGACCTGGGCGAGGCGATCCTGGATGGGACGGCTTCATTGCGGGGCGCCTACACGCAGGGCGCCAAACTGTGGCCTCGGCGCCGCGCGGGCGCGGCCGGACCGGCCGCCTGATCCGGGAGATGACGTGTTTGCCAATTGCCAATTGATGGGGCTGGACCTGGCGTTCCCCGACTGCTGCAAAACGCCGCCGGCGGCGATGGCGCCCTTGCCTTATCCGAACACCGCCCTGGGGCCCACCGCGATACCGAACGCATGGAACGTGCTGTTCATGGCGGCGCCCGCGCATAACATGGCTACCATCACGCCCGTCACCCTGGGCGATACGCCCGGCGTGGCCGGGGGGTTGATTTCCCAGACCTTCATGAGCCAGTCGCGCCACCTGACCGGCGCATTCACGGTGCTGATCATGGGCACGCCGGCCACGCGGCTGACCAGCCTGTCCCTGCAGAACCGCATCAATGCATTGGGCATGCGCATCGTGCCCAGCCAGCCCACCGTGTTGCTGCTGGCGCCCTGATTCGCGGAGCCGGACGCGCCCTTCAGTGCTGCGGGCGCGGCGGCGTCATCGGGTTCCCGTACTCCGGGGCGTCGTCGCGCATCGTACGATGTCCCGCCGCGTCGCCGCCGGCGCGCAGTGTGTCCGCGATCGGATCGGGCGCGCGCGAAGCCAGCGGGTCGGCGGCGGGCAGCATGGCCGGCGTCGGATCGGACAGCGTGGCGGGCGCGCCGGGGTCGGGGAACAGGGCCAGGGGGTCGCGGGATTCCCCGCCGGGGCGCCAGGCGTCCCCGGGCAGCTGCGCAAGCGGATCCTCGGGATTGCGGGCCATTGCGCTGTCCATATCGAAGGGATGCATGGCCAGTTCGGACAGGCTTGCCACCGGCAGCGTGCCCGGCCCGATCAGGTCGCCGAAGACGTCCGCCTGGCCGGTGGACGCCCCATCCGCTTCATGCGCCGCGTCCGCGTACAGGACGTAAGGTCCGATCGCCACTTCATCGCCGGCTTCCAGTGGGTGGTCGCGCGCCGGCGGCACGGCATGTCCGTTGATCGACACGCTGCTCATCGCGCTGAGGTTGGCCAGCCGCCAGCCGTCATCGCCATATCGCAGGGCGGCCTGCACACGGCATATCGTTTCGGCGTCATCGGGCAGCGCCAGCTGGTTCTCCGCGGCGCGTCCTATCGTGCCGCCGGGCGCCAGGAACGTCGCTTCCGCGGGGGGGCAGGGTCGCGCATCGATGCGACGGTTCACGATCAGCTTCATGTCCGGGTCTCCGCGGCGCGTGGCCAATGTCATGGAAAGGGTACGTCGAGCGGGATACGAAATGCCGGCAAGGAGTGCGTGTGGCCGGTGCGGTCGGATGCGCCGGGCCAGCCGCAGGGCCGATGATAGCCATCGGCCCTGCGGTCGCGCGTCTATTTTTGCAGTCCAATATTTCCGCTTATGACGACCGGCGGCGATACCGCCTACAGGATGCGGCCCTGCCGGTGGCGGTATGCAGGCGGTCCATGGCAGAGCAGGGTCGCGCCCGGACGCGGCGTGGCAGCCTCAATACCCGCGCAAAACCCACGGAACATGATGCCAGCCCGCCGGCTTCATGATTCAATCCCTTTCTCGCCATCGGCGGCGCGACGGGTGGGTCGCCGGAAGACACAGGGGACGTCGGGCCTGCCGCGTGCGGGCCGCGAACACGCGGCGCGCGGTCGCCCGCCGCAGGAGAAGCGGTAGATGGGTTTCGGAGTCAAAACGATGTCTGTATCGCCGGCCTTTATGCCTGGCGCGGAACATCCCGCGCCGGAGCCTTTCGGGTATCGGCCGCTGGCCGCGATCGCCGCGGCCGCGGCGGGAGGCGTGCCGCAGAAGCGGATCGGTCGCGTGGTGTCCGAGATCGCGCCGGAATTGATGGCGGCGCACGAGCAGGGCAAGGTGCACGGCGCCATTTCCGTGCATACCGTGGGGCTGGACGAATTCGGCTATGCCCACCTGATGGTGCCCGCGCTCTATCCGGATCATCCGGGATCCATGGAGCCCGCCTCCTGCTTCGCGGCGGTCGAGCAGTTCGACCCCGACCCGCTGCAGGCGTGCGGCCCCTGGACGGACGTCTATGCGCTGTGCGCCGTGATGTGCTCCCTGGTCAGCGGCTCGCCCCCGCCCCATGCGCTGGCGCGCCGCGCGGATGACCAATATGTTCCCCTGACCTCACGCCGGCCGCGCGGCTACGATGAGTCCTTTCTGGCGGTCATCGACCAGGGCCTGTGCCTGGAGCCGGCCCAACGGCCGCAATCGGTGGGGGCGCTGTGCGGCATGCTGGGCGTGGCCTGCGTGCCGGAAACGCAGGAAGACCCGTCCGCCGGGGCGGCGACCGCCGCTGCTTCTGCCCTGTCCGGCCAGGCTGCCAGCCAGCGCCGGGGAACGGAGGGCCGGCGCAGGCGCGGCGGCGCCGTGGCGGCCATCGCGGCCGGCGCGCTGGTCGTGCTGGGCATCTGGGTCTGGCTGAATCAGGAAGGGGATGAACGGCCGTCCGGGCCGGTGGTCCTCTCGTCGCGGCCCGCCGCGGCGCCTGCCGCCCGCACGCCTTCCGCGCCGCCGGGCCCCGTGGCCGCGCTGCCGGGCGCGCCCGCGGGTTCCTTGGCTGACCCGCGCGCGGCGGTACCGGCACCCGCGCCGGCATCGGGGCCGGGCGGACGGCAGGACGTCGCTCCCGCCGAGCCCGACGCGCCTTCGTTGCCGGCGCCCGGCCAGGCGGGCGGCGCGCCGGTGACCGAGCAGGGAAGTGCGGCAGCGGCGCGTCCGCCTCGTCCCGCGAACGTGGTGGTCAAAGTGGACATCCAGCCCTGGGGCGAGATCTTCGTGGATGGGGTATCGCGAGGGATCAGTCCTCCCGTGAAGACCTTGACCCTGCCCGCCGGCCGCCACACCGTGGAGGTCCGCAATGCGGGGTTGCCCCCTTACCGCGTGTCGCTGGACCTGAAGCCCGGGCAGCCGGCCGCGATCCGCCATGTGTTCCGCTGAGATGTATTTCCCTTGAGAAATGCGTTGCGCCCGGCCTTCCCGGGATTTCCCTTAGAAAGCTTTGACAGCCTCGGGAAACTACGCTAAATTCATGGGCTCACTGATTTATCCGCGTGCAAAAACCTGATAACCCTGTTCCTGGGTCCCCGGGATAGTCCTGGCGGGCCGCCGCCAGGCCAGGAAGGGCAGAACAGGTTTTGTGCGCTTTATTTGTTGTCTGCAAGACCCGCTCTTTTACGTAACTGTTTGAGGCGGTTTTGCGCGAACTGCCTCCCCTGTGAACCGTGGCCCATGCCACCGGGGCGGAGGGGGCGAGTACGAAAGTACTTACCAGTGGTACGTAAAAGGGATTTCTAAGGTCATGCCTACCATCAGCCAACTCGTGCGCAAGCCGCGCGAAGTCAGCGTCGCGAAGAGCAAGAGCCCCGCGCTCGAAAATTGCCCGCAGCGTCGCGGCGTGTGCACCCGCGTGTACACCACCACTCCCAAGAAGCCGAACTCCGCGCTGCGTAAGGTCGCCAAGGTGCGCCTGACCAATGGCTACGAAGTCATTTCGTACATTGGCGGCGAAGGCCACAACCTGCAGGAACACTCCGTCGTGTTGGTGCGCGGCGGCCGTGTGAAGGATTTGCCGGGTGTGCGCTACCACATCGTCCGTGGTTCGCTGGACCTGCAAGGCGTGAAGGATCGCAAGCAGGCTCGTTCGAAGTACGGCGCCAAGCGTCCGAAGAAGGCCTGATCGGCCATCGGTCGCTCCGGGCCGCAGGTCCAGGCCGGTTACGGGTCCTGGTCGCGCCGGTCCCGGTCATGCGGCGTATCGGCTGCCGTGGCCGCAAGGCTCGCGGGCTGCCGTCGCGGCAAAAGTATCGATGGGCGGCAGGCCGTCCATCACCCGTGCAGCCGCGCCCGGTTTGGCGCGGCACGTAAGGGGCCATCCCGTCTGGATGGCCGTGGCCATGGCCATCGGCCGTGGTTCAACTGAACTGACACAAGGAAGCAAGAAATGCCCCGTCGTCGCGAAGTCCCCAAGCGCGAGATCCTGCCCGATCCCAAGTTCGGCAGCGTCGAGCTCGCCAAGTTCATGAACGTTGTGATGCTGGACGGCAAGAAGGCCGTCGCCGAGCGCATCGTCTACGGTGCCCTCGAGCAGGTGCAGAGCAAGAGCGGCAAGGATCCGCTGGAAGTCTTCAGCACCGCCATCAACAACGTCAAGCCCATCGTCGAAGTGAAGAGCCGCCGTGTCGGCGGCGCGAACTACCAGGTGCCGGTTGAAGTGCGCCCCGTGCGCCGCCTGGCCCTGGCCATGCGCTGGGTTCGCGAAGCCGCCAAGAAGCGCGGCGAAAAGTCGATGGACCTGCGTCTGGCTGGCGAACTGCTCGATGCGTCGGAAGGCCGCGGCGCCGCGATGAAGAAGCGCGAAGACACGCACAAGATGGCCGAAGCCAACAAGGCTTTCAGCCATTTCCGCTGGTAATCAAAGGATTTAATCAATCATGGCTCGCAAAACCCCCATCGAGCGCTATCGCAACATCGGCATCTCTGCGCACATCGATGCAGGGAAGACCACCACGACGGAACGCATCCTGTTCTACACCGGCGTCAATCACAAGATTGGCGAAGTCCACGACGGCGCTGCCACCATGGACTGGATGGAACAGGAGCAGGAGCGCGGCATCACGATCACGTCGGCCGCGACGACCGCTTTCTGGCGTGGCATGGCCGGCAACTACCCCGAGCACCGCATCAACATCATCGACACCCCGGGACACGTGGACTTCACCATCGAAGTCGAACGTTCCATGCGCGTGCTCGACGGTGCGTGCATGGTGTATTGCGCGGTGGGTGGTGTGCAGCCGCAGTCCGAAACCGTGTGGCGCCAGGCCAATAAGTACGGCGTGCCGCGCCTGGCCTTCGTCAACAAGATGGACCGCACCGGCGCCAACTTCTTCAAGGTCTACGACCAGCTGAAGACGCGCCTGCGCGCCAATCCCGTGCCCATCGTGATCCCCATCGGCGCCGAAGACGAATTCAAGGGCGTGGTGGACCTGATCAAGATGAAGGCCATCATTTGGGACGACGCCAGCCAGGGCACCAAGTTCGACTACGTCGACATCCCGGCCGACCTGCAATCGGCGGCCGAGGAATGGCGCGAAAAGCTGGTGGAATCCGCGGCCGAATCGTCCGAAGAGCTCATGAACAAGTACCTGGAAACGGGCGAGCTCTCGGAAGAGGAAATCAACCAGGGCATCCGCTCGCGCACCATCGCCGGCGAAATCCAGCCGATGCTGTGCGGTACGGCCTTCAAGAACAAGGGCGTGCAGCGCATGCTGGACGCGGTCATCGATTACCTGCCTTCGCCCGTGGACATTCCCCCGGTCGACGGCCAGGATGACGATGGCAACGCGATCAACCGCAAGGCCGACGATACCGAAAAGTTCTCGGCGCTGGCGTTCAAGCTGATGAGCGATCCCTTCGTCGGCCAGCTGACCTTCGTGCGCGTGTATTCCGGCGTGCTGAAGTCCGGCGACACCGTCTACAACCCCATCAAGGGCAAGAAGGAACGCATCGGCCGCCTGCTGCAGATGCACGCGAACAACCGCGAGGAAATCAAGGAAGTTCTGGCCGGCGACATCGCCGCCGTGGTGGGCCTGAAGGAAGTGACGACCGGCGAAACGCTGTGCGACGTCGATTCCCACATCCTGCTGGAGCGCATGGAGTTCCCCGAGCCCGTGATCTCGCAGGCCGTGGAGCCGAAGTCCAAGAGCGACCAGGAAAAGATGGGCCTGGCCCTGTCGCGCCTGGCGCAGGAAGATCCGTCGTTCCGCGTGCGTACCGATGAAGAATCGGGCCAGACCATTATTTCCGGCATGGGCGAACTGCACCTGGAAATCCTGGTCGACCGCATGAAGCGCGAATTCGGCGTGGAAGCCAACGTCGGCAAGCCCCAGGTGGCCTACCGTGAAACCATCCGCAAGACCTGCGACGAAGCCGAAGGCAAGTTCGTCAAGCAGTCCGGCGGCCGCGGCCAGTACGGCCACGTGGTCATCAAGCTGGAGCCGCTGCCCCCGGGTGGCGCCGGTTTCGAGTTCGTCGATGCCATCAAGGGCGGTGTGGTTCCTCGCGAATACATCCCCGCGGTCGAAAAGGGCATCGTCGATACGCTGCCGTCCGGCATCCTGGCGGGCTACCCCGTCGTGGACGTCAAGGCGACGCTGTTCTTCGGTTCGTACCACGATGTGGATTCGAACGAAAACGCGTTCCGCATGGCGGCCTCGATGGCCTTCAAGGAAGGCATGCGCAAGGCCTCGCCGGTCCTGCTGGAACCGATGATGCACGTCGAAGTCGAAACCCCGGAAGACTACGCCGGCACGGTGATGGGCGACCTGTCGTCCCGCCGCGGCATGGTGCAAGGGATGGACGACATTCCTGGCGGTGGCAAGATCATCAAGGCCGAAGTTCCGCTGGCCGAGATGTTCGGCTATTCCACCAGCCTGCGTTCGCAGACCCAAGGCCGCGCCACGTACACGATGGAATTCAAGCAGTACGCTGAAGCGCCGAAGAACGTGGCCGACGAAGTTATCGCAGCCCGTACCAAGTAAATCATCCGCGATCCGCCCTGGCTGCGCCGGGGCGTCGCATTACCGAGTTCCTTGAAAGTTCAAAGGATAAGAGATCATGGCAAAAGGCAAGTTTGAACGTACCAAGCCGCACGTGAACGTGGGTACGATCGGTCACGTGGACCACGGCAAAACGACGTTGACGGCGGCGATCACGACGGTGCTGTCGAACAAGTTCGGCGGTGAAGCGAAGGCGTACGACCAGATCGACGCGGCGCCGGAAGAGAAGGCGCGCGGGATCACGATCAACACGGCGCACGTGGAATACGAGACGGAGTCGCGTCACTACGCGCACGTTGACTGCCCGGGCCACGCGGACTATGTGAAGAACATGATCACGGGCGCGGCGCAGATGGACGGGGCGATCCTGGTGGTGTCTGCCGCTGACGGCCCGATGCCGCAGACGCGCGAGCACATTCTGCTGAGCCGGCAGGTGGGCGTGCCGTACATCATCGTGTTCCTGAACAAGGCGGACATGGTCGATGACGCGGAGCTGCTGGAGCTGGTGGAAATGGAAGTCCGCGAGCTGCTGTCGAAGTACGATTTTCCTGGCGACGACACGCCGATCGTGAAGGGTTCGGCCAAGCTGGCGCTGGAAGGCGACAAGGGCGAGCTGGGCGAGCAGGCGATCCTGAAGCTGGCCGAGGCGCTGGACACGTACATCCCGACGCCGGAGCGCGCGGTCGACGGTACGTTCCTGATGCCGGTGGAAGATGTGTTCTCGATCTCGGGTCGGGGCACGGTGGTGACCGGTCGTATCGAGCGTGGCGTGATCAAGGTTGGCGAGGAAATCGAAATCGTCGGCATCAAGCCGACGCTGAAGACGACCTGCACGGGCGTGGAAATGTTCCGCAAGCTGCTGGATCAGGGCCAGGCCGGTGACAACGTGGGGATTCTGCTGCGCGGCACCAAGCGTGAGGAAGTCGAGCGTGGCCAGGTTCTGGCCAAGCCGGGTTCGATCACGCCGCACACGGACTTCGACGCCGAGGTGTACATCCTGTCCAAGGAAGAGGGCGGCCGTCACACGCCGTTCTTCAACGGCTATCGTCCGCAGTTCTACTTCCGCACGACGGACGTGACGGGCACGATCGAGCTGCCCAAGGACAAGGAGATGGTGCTGCCGGGCGATAACGTGTCGATGAAGGTGGCGCTGCTGGCCCCGATCGCCATGGAAGAAGGCCTGCGTTTCGCGATTCGCGAAGGCGGCCGTACCGTGGGCGCGGGCGTGGTTGCCAAGATCATCAAGTAATTCCCGACGCCGCAGGGGCGGCGCCGATACCGGTCCGCCCCCTCTCGTTCTTTAGGAAACACCATGAAAAACCAAAAGATCCGCATCCGCCTGAAAGCGTTCGATTACAAGCTGATCGACCAGTCGGCTGCTGAAATCGTCGACACGGCCAAGCGCACGGGCGCCGTCGTGCGCGGTCCCGTTCCGCTGCCCACGCGCATCCGTCGCTATGACGTGCTGCGCTCGCCGCACGTCAACAAGACCTCGCGCGACCAGTTCGAGATCCGCACCCATCAGCGCCTGATGGACATCGTGGATCCCACCGACAAGACGGTCGACGCGCTGATGCGCCTGGACCTGGCTGCCGGCGTGGACGTCGAGATCGCGCTGGAGTAATCCGCGCGATCGCCGCAGGTACGAAACATGGCCGCCGATGACGTATCGGCGGCCATGTTTTTTGGTCCGTGGCCTGCCGTTCCACTCGCTGCGCTTCGGTCGGCGTCATCCCGGTCCATTGCGCTGCGGCCTGGCCTTTCCACCGCCGTCTTCCGTTGCGCATATGCCGGTCTCTAGCGGGCGGTACTTGCGGACCGCCCCCGGAAGCTGCTAAACTCGCAAACTTGCCATTTTTGGCAGAGATGCATGCGTGCGCCGTCCGGACAGGTGTCCTGAAAGGGTTTCCTGGAAGGCTGTCCTGAAAGGAAGGCGCCGATAACTGTAGGGCAAGCCGTTACCTTGCCTGATTAGCCCCGACCAATCGCAGTCGGGAATGGAGAAAACGATGTCGAATTCGACACCCACGCCCGCCGCGTTCCGGCTCGGGCTGGTGGGTCGCAAGGTCGGCATGACCCGCATTTTCACCGAGGAAGGCGAATCCATCCCGGTGACCGTGCTGGACGTGTCGAACAACCGTGTGACCCAGGTGAAGTCTCTGGAAAGCGACGGCTACGCCGCGATCCAGGTGGCTTACGGCACGCGCCGTTCCTCGCGCGTGCCCAAGGCCCAGACGGGCCATTACGCCAAGGCCGGCGCTGAAGCCGGCAGCATCCTGAAGGAATTCCGCCTCGACCCCGCCCGCGCCGCCGAATTCGCGCCGGGCGCCGTCATTACCGTGGAAAGCGTGTTCGAAGCCGGCCAGCAGGTCGACGTCACCGGCACCACCATCGGTAAGGGCTTCGCCGGTACGATCAAGCGCCACAACTTCGGTTCGCAGCGCGCCTCGCACGGTAACTCGCGTTCGCACCGCGTGCCCGGCTCCATCGGCCAGGCGCAGGATCCCGGCCGCATCTTCCCCGGCAAGCGCATGTCCGGCCACCTGGGCGATGTCACCCGTACCGTCCAGAACCTGGACGTGGTTCGCGTCGATGCCGAGCGCGGCCTGCTGTTGGTCAAGGGCGCCGTCCCCGGCCACAAGGGCGCGGATATCGTCGTGCGTCCGGCCGTCAAGGCCCCGGCCAAGAAGGGAGCGTAAGCACCATGGAACTCAAGCTCCTGAATGAACAAGGTCAGGCCGCTACGTTCAGCGCGCCCGACACCGTCTTCGGTCGCGACTACAACGAAGCGCTGATCCACCAGATCGTCGTGGCTTTCCAGGCCAATGCCCGTAGCGGCAACCGTGCCCAGAAGGACCGTTCGGAAGTCAAGCACACCACCAAGAAGCCCTGGCGCCAGAAGGGTACCGGCCGCGCTCGCGCCGGTATGACCTCGTCGCCGCTGTGGCGTGGGGGCGGCCGGATTTTCCCGAACTCGCCCGACGAGAACTTCAGCCAGAAGGTCAACAAGAAGATGTACCGTGCCGGGATCCGCTCGATCCTGTCGCAGCTGGCTCGTGAAGACCGCATCGCCGTCGTCGATACGTTCACGCTGGATACCCCCAAGACCAAGCAGGCCGCGGCCAAGCTGAAGGGTCTGGGCCTGGATTCCGTGCTGATCATCACCGACAGCGTCGATGAAAATGTTTACCTCGCCACCCGCAACCTGCCGCACGTTGCCGTGGTCGAACCGCGTTACGCCGATCCGCTGTCGCTGATCCACTATCGGAAAGTGCTGATCACCAAGCCGGCCATCGCTCAACTCGAGGAGATGCTGGGATGAACACCGAACGCTTGATGCAGGTGCTCCTGGCTCCGATCGTGACCGAAAAGGCCACGTTCGTCGCCGAGAAAAATCAGCAAGTCGCTTTCCGCGTGGTCGACACCGCCACCAAGCCGGAAATCAAGGCTGCCGTCGAACTGCTCTTCAAGGTGCAGGTCGAGTCCGTGCAGGTCCTCAATCGCAAGGGCAAAGTCAAGCGCTTTGGCCGGTTCGTGGGTCGCCGCCGCAACGAGCGCAAGGCCTACGTGTCGCTCAAGGAAGGCCAGGAAATCGACTTTGCGGAGGTGAAGTAAATGGCCCTCGTGAAAATGAAACCGACCTCCGCCGGCCGTCGCGGCATGGTGAAGGTCGTCAGCCCGAACCTGCACAAGGGCGCGCCGGTCGCTTCTTTGCTGGAAAAGAAGAAGCGCGGCTCGGGCCGTAACAACAACGGCCACATCACCGTCCGCCATCGCGGCGGCGGTCACAAGCAGCATTACCGTATCGTCGACTTCCGTCGCGACAAGGACGGCATCCCCGCCAAGGTCGAGCGCCTGGAATACGACCCCAACCGTACGGCACACCTGGCACTGCTGTGCTACGCCGACGGCGAGCGTCGCTACATCATCGCGCCCCGTGGCCTGGAAGTCGGTGCCTCGCTGGTGTCGGGCATCGAAGCCCCCATCCGCGCCGGCAACACGCTGCCGATCCGCAACATCCCGGTGGGTACGACCATCCACTGCATCGAGATGCTGCCCGGCAAGGGTGCCCAGATGGCCCGCTCGGCCGGCGCCTCCGCCGTCCTGCTGGCGCGCGAAGGCACGTACGCCCAGGTCCGCCTGCGTTCCGGCGAAGTGCGCCGCGTGCACATCGAGTGCCGCGCCACCATCGGCGAAGTCGGTAATGAAGAACACAGCCTGCGCCAGATCGGCAAGGCCGGTGCGATGCGTTGGCGCGGTGTGCGTCCGACGGTTCGTGGCGTCGCCATGAACCCGGTGGATCACCCGCACGGTGGCGGCGAAGGCCGTACCGGCGAAGCCCGCGAACCGGTCAGCCCGTGGGGTACTCCGGCTAAGGGTTACAAGACCCGTAGCAACAAGCGGACGAACAACATGATCGTCCAACGGCGCAAGCGCAAGTAAGAGGCGAACACTATGTCACGTTCGATCAAGAAAGGCCCGTTTGTCGATGCTCACCTGATCAAAAAGGTGGATACGGCTACCGCGGCCAAAGACAAGAAGCCGATCAAGACCTGGTCGCGCCGTTCCACGATCCTGCCCGAGTTCATCGGCCTGACGATCGCTGTGCACAACGGCAAGCAGCACGTTCCCGTGTACATCAACGAGAACATGGTCGGTCACAAACTGGGCGAGTTCGCGCTGACCCGTACGTTCAAGGGCCACGCGGCGGACAAGAAGGCCAAGAGGTAAGCGATGGAAACGACTGCCATTATCCGTGGTGTTCACATCTCGGCGCAGAAGACCCGTCTGGTCGCGGACATGATCCGTGGCAAGCCGGTCGCGCAAGCGTTGAACATCCTTACCTTCTCCCCCAAGAAGGCCGCCGGCATCCTGAAGAAGGCTGTCGAGTCCGCCATCGCCAATGCAGAGCACAACGACGGTGCCGACATCGACGAGCTGAAAGTCACCACGATCTATGTGGACAAGGCTCAGTCGCTGAAGCGCTTCTCGGCTCGCGCCAAAGGCCGCGGCAATCGTATCGAGAAGCAGACCTGCCACATCACGGTCAAGGTCGGCGCCTAAGGAGTCACGATGGGTCAGAAAATTCACCCCACTGGGTTCCGCCTTGCGGTTACCCGTAACTGGTCCTCGCGTTGGTACGCCGACGACAAGGCTTTCGGCGGCATGCTGGCCGAAGACATCCGCGTGCGCGAGTACCTGAAGAAGAAGCTGAAGAGCGCTTCGGTCGGCCGCGTGGTCATCGAGCGTCCGGCCAAGAACGCCCGTATCACGGTGTACTCGGCGCGTCCCGGTGTTGTCATCGGCAAGCGCGGCGAAGACATCGAAGGCCTGAAGGCCGATCTGCAGCGTCTGATGGGCGTGCCCGTGCACGTCAACATCGAGGAAATCCGCAAGCCGGAAACCGACGCCCAGCTGATCGCCGATTCGATCTCGCAGCAGCTGGAAAAGCGGATCATGTTCCGCCGTGCCATGAAGCGCGCCATGCAGAACGCCATGCGTCTGGGTGCCCAGGGCATCAAGATCATGAGCTCGGGCCGCCTGAACGGCATCGAAATCGCGCGTACGGAGTGGTATCGCGAAGGCCGTGTGCCGCTGCACACGCTGAAGGCGAACATCGACTACGGCACCTCGGAAGCCCATACCACCTACGGTGTGATCGGCATCAAGGTCTGGGTCTACAAGGGCGACATGCTGGCCAACGGCGAACTGCCGCCCGAGACCGCCGCGCCCCGCGAAGAAGAGCGCCGTCCGCGTCGTGCCCCGCGTGGCGACCGTCCTGACGGCGGTCGTCCGGGCCGTCCCGGCGGTGGTGGCGGTCGTGGCCGCGGTCCCCGCAAGGCGGATGCCGCCCCGGCGCCTGAAGGAGAATAAGCATGCTGCAACCCTCACGCAGAAAGTATCGCAAAGAGCAGAAGGGCCGTAACACCGGCCTGGCCACGCGCGGCACCAATGTGTCGTTCGGGGAATACGGCCTGAAGGCGACCGGCCGCGGCCGCCTGACCGCCCGCCAGATCGAAGCCGCCCGTCGTGCCATCAACCGTCACATCAAGCGTGGCGGCCGCATCTGGATCCGCATCTTCCCCGACAAGCCGATTTCGCAGAAGCCGGCCGAAGTCCGGATGGGTAACGGTAAGGGCAACCCGGAATACTGGGTCGCCGAGATCCAGCCCGGTAAGGTGCTCTATGAAATGGAAGGGGTCAGCGAAGAGCTCGCACGCGAAGCTTTCCGCCTGGCCGCCGCGAAGCTGCCGATTTCGACGACGTTCGTCGCGCGTCACATCGGCGCTTAAGGAGTCCTAAATGAAAGCCCAAGAACTCCGCTCGAAAGACGCCGCCGAGCTCCAGAAAGAACTCGAAAGCCTGCTCCGAGCCCAATTTGGTCTGCGCATGCAGAAGGCCACGCAGCAGCTTGCCAACACCAGCCAGCTCGGCAAAGTGCGCAAGGACATTGCGCGCGTCCGTACCGTGCTGACCGAGAAGGCAGGGAAATGATCATGAGCGAAACGCAAAACACCCAACAAGCCAAGCGCAAGCGCACGCTGGTCGGCAAGGTCGTCTCCAACAAAATGGACAAGACCGTTGTCGTGCTGGTGGAACGCCGCGTCAAGCACCCGATCTACGGCAAGATCGTCATGCGCTCCAACAAGTACAAGGCGCACGACGAGACCAACCAGATCAATGAAGGCGACACCGTGGAAATCGCGGAAGGCCGTCCGATCTCCCGTTCCAAGTCCTGGAGCGTGGTGCGTCTGGTCGAAGCCGCTCGCATCATCTAAGCCGTCAGGCGGCGCGTTCGGCGCCGTTGCGCGCGATCCCCGCTTGCGGGCACGCGCGCGATGACGGCGCCGACGCGACACCGGGCAAGAAAGCCAAGGGAAACCTTGGCTTTTTTCGTTTCACGGACCGGCGCGGGGCGACCGGAAGCGTCGGCACGTCGGGTTCCCCCCGGCAGCCGGAAAGGCTGCCGAAGCCCGCTGCGGGCGGAACCTAGGCCGAGACGACGGAAAAGCCGACGAAGGCGCCGGGAGACAACGCTTCCGGCTCGATGGGCGGCTTGCCTGCCGGCACTTGGGTCGCGTGCGCGACATAACGTCCCGGTTGCAAACCGCCCGTGGTGGTCGCCACCCACAGGCCGCTGCGGTCGGCCTGCACGGTGTGGTGCTCCACGGTGTTTTTCAGAAAGGTTACGGCGAAGTAGACCGTCGAGCCGGGATCGGCGTGTCCGTTCGCATGCAGGAGAGCGCCTTGCAGCATCGTGGCGCCTTCCGTGGGGAAGTCGATGGTAGCCGTCATGTTGTGCCTCCGGTAAGGGGCGCCCGCCAGCGCGCAGCCATGGCGCGGCGGGCTCCCGGAATCACAACATCGGGGCGCGGGACCGGCTTGTCGATTCGGGCAATCCGGTTTTGGAATCCTGTCCGCTGTCCAAGGCGACATTGGACAGGATGGTCGTGGCTCAGATATGCGTGATGAACTTGGTCACCAGGTAGCCGTCGAAGGTCTCCGTGCCGCCTTCGCTGCCAATGCCGCTGTCCTTGACGCCGCCGAAAGGCGTTTCCGCCAGCGCGCTGCCGAAATGGTTGATGTTGACCATGCCGGCTTCCAGGGCGTTGGACACCTTGGTGGCGGTCTTCAGCGAGTTGGTGAACACGTAGGACGACAAGCCGAAGGGCAGGCTGTTGGCGCGCTTGATGGCCTCGTCCGTATCGGTGAAGGGCACCACGGGTGCCAGCGGGCCGAAGGGCTCTTCGGTCATCAGCATGGCGTCTTCGGGCAGGTCGGTGATGACGGTCGGCGCGAAGAAATGGCCGGCCCGCTCGATGGGGGCGCCGCCCAGGACGACCTTGGCGCCCTTGCCGACGGCGTCCTCGACGAAGCGGCTCATGGTGGGGACCCGCCGCTCGTGCGCGAGCGGGCCCATTTCCGTGCCGGCTTCCAGGCCATTGCCGACCTTGATGTTCTTGAGCACGTCCGTGAAGCGGGCCAGGAATTTGTCGTAGGCGCCCTTTTGCACATAGAAGCGGGTGGGCGACACGCAGACCTGCCCGGCGTTGCGGATCTTGAAGCGCGCCAGCATCTCGGCCGCGCGCTCGATGTCGGCGTCGTCGAAGACCAGCACCGGCGAATGGCCGCCCAGTTCCATGGTGCTGCGCTTCATGTGCGCGCCGGCCAGCGCGGCCAGGTGCTTGCCGACGGGCACGGAGCCCGTGAAGGAGATCTTGCGCACGATGGGCGAGCGGATCAGGTATTCGGAAATCTTGGCCGGCTCGCCCCATACGATGTTCAGGCAGCCCGGGGGCAGGCCGGCGTCGTGGAACATGCGGGCGATGGCCATGACCGCGCTGGGCGAGTCCTCCGGTCCCTTCAGGATGATGGTGCAGCCGGCGCCCAGGGCCGCGGCGATTTTGCGGATGGCCTGGTTGTACGGGAAGTTCCAGGGCGTGAAGGCCGCGCACACGCCGATCGGCTCACGCACCACGAATTGGCGGACGTCCGGATTGCGCGGCGGGATGACGCGGCCGTAGATGCGGCGGCATTCCTCGGCGTGCCACTCGCAGTGCTCCGAGCAGCTGGTCACCTCCAGCACGGCCTCGGCCAGGGGCTTGCCCTGGTCCATGGTCATGTTGCGGCCGATCTCCTGGGCGCGCTCGCGCGACAGCTCGGCGACCTTGCGCAGGATGCGCGAGCGTTCCATCGGCGACGTACGGCGCCAGGACTCGAAGGCGCGCTGCGCCGCCTGCAGGGCGCGGTCCAGGTCGGCTTCGGTGGCATGGGGCAGCTTGCCCAGGACCTCGAGGGTGGCCGGATTGGTCACGTCCTGGCTCTGGCGTCCCTCGCCCGACAGGAATTCGCCATCGATATACAACGCCAACTGTTCGTACATTCTGTTATCCCTCGTCTATGGATTGGATGCGGTCCTGCCGTGCCCGGCCAGGCCAGGCCGCCCGGCCGCGCGAGTGTCAGTCTAAACCCAGGGGCCGTCGGGCGCCGCGGGCGGCACATCGCATGCCCGCCGGAGCCGGCTCGGGCGGTATTATGCGCTGCGGGCCGGAACCATGCAGAAATCGCGCTGGTCCAAGATGGGCCCCGACGGCAAACCGGCTCGCTGCCCGCGAAGGTCCTGCCGTACCAGGGCGGCGCGTCGGCAAGAATAGCTTTCCGCGACCGGATCAGAGAACGACACGAACGGCCTAGAACTGTGCAGCCCATAGATACCGCCCCGAACAAGTCATCTCCGCCCCTGTTTTCCCGGTTCTTCTTCGCCGTCGTGGACATCCTCCATAACGCGATCGCCCGCGCGTCCCTGGTGGGGGACCATCCCATCTTCGACAACGCCGCCTTCCCCTGGGTGCCCGGGCTGGAGGCCGCGGCGCCGGCCATCCGGGAGGAACTGACGGAGATCCTGCGCGACCGGGAGAAACTCCCGGCATTCCACGAGCTCTCGCCCGACGTGGCGACGATCACCACGGACCGCCAGTGGAAGACCTTCGTCTTCATGGCCTATGGGCTGCGCGCGGAGCGCAATCTGGCGCGTTGTCCCGCGACGGCGCGCGCCATCGCCGGCATCCCGGGGATCCGCACCGCGTTCTTCTCCATCCTGGAGCCCGGCAAGCGCATCCCACTGCACCGCGGCCCCTACAATGGCGTGCTGCGCCTGCACCTGGGGCTTATCGTCCCGGAGCCCCGCGAACAATGCTGGATAGAAGTCGATGGGCAGCGCTACATCTGGCAAGAGGGCAGGGCGGTGGTGTTCGACGACCTCTATCCGCATGAGGTCCATAACGATACCGATGGGCTGCGGGCGGTGCTGTTCATCGATTTCGACCGGCCGTGCCGCTGGCCCGTCAACTGGTTGAACCGGTTGGTGCTGGCGGTGGCGCCCATGACGCCGGAGATCCGGCAGTCCAAGGCCAACCACGATCTGTGGGAAAAAGGCTACTACGGGCAGGACTGAAGATTCCCCTTGCGAACGTTTGGCGGACGGGCTAGAATAGATAGCTTTCCCGCAGAGTCTGTCTGACATTCTGCCGGGACCAGCCCGGGATTTCCGGCGCGTTCAGTCCGCAGCCCACGATGGCAGCGATTGCAACGGCGGTCGGGGTTTCTGGTGGGGTCCGGGCCGGGGGTCGGGGTCGCAGGTTCTTGGGAGAAATCCGCAGGATACCAACTCTGGTTTTGTCCTGGTCCAGGATGGGGTGCGCGGCGGCCGGTTCCGGTCGCGCGGGCCGTGTCAGGGGCCGCCGGGCGGACCAGGGTTATCAAGCCCTTATGGGAACCTAAACCCTTACGGGACCAAAACTGACGGAAAGGGCTGGTGTGCCCGCGCTATTTCGGTGGCCCGCAAGGGTCGGCGTCATTGGGGCGGCAATCGCACTCTCCGTTAAGTTGGAACAGGAAAAATCATGATCCAAATGCAGACCACGCTGGACGTGGCCGACAACACTGGTGCGCGCCGAGTGCGGTGCATCAAGGTGCTCGGCGGATCCAAGCGCCGTTATGCCGGTATCGGCGACATCATCAAAGTCAGCGTCATCGACGCCGCCCCGCGTGGCCGCGTCAAGAAGGGCGAAATCTACAACGCCGTCGTGGTGCGTACCGCCAGCGGCGTGCGCCGCAAGGACGGTTCGTTGATCCGTTTTCCCGGCGTCAACGGCAATGCCGCCGTCCTGCTGAACGCCAAGAAAGAACCGATCGGCACCCGCATTTTCGGACCCGTGACCCGTGAGCTGCGTACCGAGCAGTTCATGAAGATCGTGTCGCTCGCGGCCGAAGTGCTGTAAGGAGCCCAGCGATGAACAATATCCGCAAAGGTGACGAAGTCATCGTCCTGACCGGCCGCGACAGGAAGCGTCGCGGCACCGTGCTGCAGGTCGTGAATGCCGACTACGTGCTGGTCGAAGGCGTGAACGTCGTCAAGAAGCACACCAAGCCGAACCCCATGGCCAACAACCCGGGCGGCATCGTCGAAAAATCGATGCCTATCCATATTTCCAACGTCGCGCTGTTCAACCCGGCTACGGGCAAGGGCGACCGCGTGGGCGTCAAGGAAGTCGACGGCCGCCGGGTCCGCATCTTCCGTTCCAATGGTGCCGAAGTCGGCGCCAAGGCGTAAGGAGCGTAAGACATGACTCGTTTGCAAGACCTGTACCGCGACAAGATCGCCGGCGAGCTGAAGACCAAGTTCGGCTACAAGAGCTCGATGGAAGTGCCGCGCATCACCAAGATCACGCTGAACATGGGCGTGTCCGAGGCCGTGGCCGACA
Source organism: Bordetella bronchialis (assembly GCF_001676705.1). Lineage (NCBI taxonomy): Bacteria > Pseudomonadati > Pseudomonadota > Betaproteobacteria > Burkholderiales > Alcaligenaceae > Bordetella > Bordetella bronchialis. The sequence continues at coordinate 5,793,917 of NZ_CP016170.1, read as the reverse complement.
AGAAAGTGATCGAGCACGCCGTGTCGGATCTGACCAAGATCGCCGGCCAGAAGCCCGTCATCACCAAGACCCGCAAGGCTATCGCCGGTTTCAAGATCCGCGAAAACTATCCGATCGGCTGCATGGTGACGCTGCGCGGCGAACGGATGTACGACTTCCTGGATCGCCTGGTTACCGTGGCCTTCCCGCGCGTGCGTGACTTCCGTGGCGTGTCCGGCCGTGCTTTCGACGGTCGCGGCAACTACAACATCGGGGTGAAAGAGCAGATCATTTTCCCCGAGATCGAGTACGACAAGATCGACGCGCTGCGTGGGTTGAACATCAGCATCACCACCACTGCCAAGACCGACGAAGAAGCCAAGGCGCTGTTGACGGCGTTCAGCTTCCCGTTTCGTAATTAAGGGACGATGACGTGGCCAAACTCTCACTCATCAATCGCGACATCAAACGCGCCAAGCTGGCTGACAAATTCGCCGCCAAGCGCGCCGCACTGAAGGCGATCATCGACGACCAGTCGAAGACCGACGAAGAACGTTACCAAGCTCGGCTCAAGCTGCAGCAGCTGCCGCGCAACGCCAATCCCACGCGCCAGCGCAACCGCTGCGCCGTGACGGGTCGTCCGCGTGGCGTGTTCAGCAAGTTCGGCCTGACGCGTCACAAACTTCGCGAAATGGCGATGAAGGGCGAAATCCCCGGCATCACCAAGGCCAGCTGGTAGGAGAACGAATATGAGCATGAGCGATCCGATCGCCGATATGCTGACCCGCATTCGCAATGCGCAGCAAGTTGACAAAGTCACGGTGACCATGCCGTCCTCGAAGCTGAAGGCCGCCATCGCCGCCGTGCTGAAGGACGAAGGCTACATCGACGGGTTCGAAGTCAAGGGCACCCAGGCCAAGCCTGAGCTCGAGATCTCCCTGAAGTACTACGCCGGCCGTCCGGTCATCGAGCGCATCGAACGCGTATCGCGCCCCGGCCTGCGTATCTACAAGGGCCGCAGCAACATTCCCGAGGTCATGAACGGCCTGGGCGTTGCCATCGTGTCGACCTCGCGTGGCGTGATGACCGACCGCAAGGCTCGCGCCAACGGCGTGGGCGGCGAAGTCCTGTGCTACGTGGCCTAAGGAGAGTCGTATGTCACGTATAGCCAAATACCCGGTCGAAGTGCCGAAGAACGTCGAAGTGACGTTGAAGGAAGACCAGATCACCGTCAAGGGCCCCCTGGGCACGCTGGAACAAGCGCTGACGGGCGACGTCGTCGTCAAGCTGGATGAAGGCAAGCTGACCTTCGTCGCCGCGAACGACGGCCGCCACGCCAACGCCATGTCCGGCACGGTGCGCGCCCTGGTCGCGAATATGGTCACGGGTGTCAGCAAGGGCTTCGAGCGCAAGCTGACGCTGGTGGGCGTGGGTTACCGCGCCCAGGTGCAAGGCGACGTCGTCAAGCTGCAACTTGGTTTCTCGCACGACATCGAGCACAAGCTGCCCAAGGGTGTCTCCGCGAAGTGCCCCACGCCGACGGAAATCATCGTCAGCGGCGCGAATCTGCAGGAAGTGGGCCAGCAGGCGGCCAAGATCCGCGGCTACCGCAAACCCGAGCCCTACAAGGGCAAGGGCGTGCGCTATGCCGACGAGAAGGTCGTCATCAAGGAAACCAAGAAGAAGTAACGGCGGACGCAAGGACGAATCATGGACAAGAAAGTATCCCGTTTGCGTCGTGCGGTTCCGACCCGCCGGAAGATTTCCGAACTGCGCGTTCATCGCCTGTCGATCTTCCGCTCGAACCTGCACATCTACGCGAACATCATTTCGCCGGAAGGCGACCGCGTGCTGGTCAGCGCTTCCACGTTGGAAACCGAAGTGCGCAACCAGCTGGCTGGCCAATCGGGCCGCGGCGGCAACAAGGCCGCTGCCGAGCTGGTGGGCAAGCGCGTGGCCGAAAAGGCCAAGGCCGCCGGTATCGAACTGGTCGCCTTCGATCGCTCGGGCTTCCGTTACCATGGCCGCGTGAAGGCGCTGGCCGATGCCGCGCGTGAAGCCGGCCTCAAGTTCTAAGCGAGGATCAGTCAAATGGCTAAACCACAAGGCAAAGGCGCCGTGGAAAAAGAGAACGACGACGGCCTGCGCGAAAAGATGATCGCGGTGAACCGCGTCAGCAAAGTGGTCAAGGGCGGTCGCACGATGAGCTTCGCCGCGCTGACCGTGGTCGGTGACGGCGATGGCCGCATCGGCATGGGCAAGGGCAAGGCGCGCGAAGTGCCGGTGTCCGTCCAGAAGGCGATGGAACAGGCCCGTCGCGGCCTGTTCAAGGTCGCCCTGAAGAACGGCACCCTGTACCACACCGTGGTCGGCAAGCATGGCGCTTCCACCGTGCTGATCTCCCCGGCTCCCGAAGGTACCGGCGTGATCGCCGGCGGCCCGATGCGCGCCATTTTCGAAGTGATGGGCGTGCGCAACGTCGTCGCGAAGAGCCTGGGTTCCAGCAATCCTTACAACATGGTCCGCGCCACGCTGAACGGCCTGCGCGCGTCCATGACTCCGTCGGAAGTCGCGGCCAAGCGCGGCAAGACCGTCGAAGAGATCCTGGGGTAAGTCATGGCTCAGAAGCAGATCAAAGTCACCCTGGTGCGCTCGGTTATCGGTACCAAGCAATCCCACCGCGACACCGTGCGCGGCCTGGGCCTGCGCCGTATCAATAGCTCGCGCGTCCTGCAAGATACGCCCGAGGTGCGCGGGATGATCCGTACTGTGGATTACCTGGTCACCGTCACGGAAGTCTAAGGAATCGCGATGTCCGAAATCCAACTCAACTCGCTGAAGCCCGCCGAGGGCTCCAAGCATGCCAAGCGCCGTGTCGGCCGTGGCATCGGTTCCGGCCTGGGCAAGACCGCCGGCCGTGGCCACAAGGGTCAGAAATCGCGTTCGGGCGGCTTCCACAAAGTCGGCTTCGAAGGCGGCCAGATGCCGCTGCAGCGCCGCTTGCCCAAGCGTGGCTTCACGCCCCTGGGCCAGCACCTGTATGCCGAGGTCCGCCTGTCCGACCTGCAGAAGGTACCCGTCGACGAAATCGACGTCCAGGTGCTGAAGCAGGCCGGCGTGGTCGGCCAGCAGGTCCGCTATGCCAAGGTCATCAAGTCCGGTGAACTGTCGCGCAAGGTGGTGCTCAAGGGCATCACCGCTACGGCCGGCGCTCGCGCCGCCATCGAAGCCGCGGGCGGTTCGCTCGCCTGAGAGGTGATCAGTGGCTAACGCACAGGCACTGGGCAAGACTGGACCGCGATACGGCGATCTGAAGCGCCGTTTCGTATTCCTCGTGCTCGCCCTGGTGGTTTACCGCCTGGGCACCCACATTCCCGTTCCGGGCATCAACCCGGACGCGCTGGCTGATCTGTTCCGGCAGAATCAGGGCGGGATCCTGGGCCTGTTCAACATGTTTTCCGGCGGAGCACTCTCGCGGTTCTCCATCTTCGCGCTGGGAATCATGCCGTACATCTCGGCATCCATCATCATGCAGCTGATGTCGGTGGTCGTCCCATCGCTGGAAGCGCTGAAGAAGGAAGGCGAGGCAGGCCGCCGCAAGATCACGCAGTACACCCGCTACGGCACCGTGGTGCTGGCGCTGGTGCAGGCGGTGGGTATTTCGGTCGCGCTGGAATCGCAGCCGGGCCTGGTGACGGACCCGGGCATGCTGTTCCGGTTCACGACGGTGATCACGCTGCTGACCGGCACCATGTTCATCATGTGGCTGGGCGAGCAGATCACCGAGCGTGGCCTGGGCAACGGGATCTCCATCCTGATCTTCGCGGGTATCGTGGCGGGATTGCCGACTGCCTTGGCTGGCTTGCTGGACCTGGTGCGGACGAACTCGATGTCGGTGCTGTCGGCGCTGTTCATCGTGGCCCTGGTTATCGTCGTGACGGCTTTCGTGGTGTTCGTGGAGCGCGGCCAGCGCAAGATCACGGTCAACTATGCCAAGCGTCAGGTCGGAAACAAGATCTATGGCGGCCAGAGCTCGCATCTGCCGCTGAAGCTGAACATGGCCGGGGTGATCCCGCCGATCTTCGCTTCGTCGATCATCCTGTTTCCGGCGACGATCACCAGCTGGTTCTCGAGCAGCGAGCACATGCGCTGGTTGAGCGACCTGGCCGCCGCCCTGTCGCCGCGTCAGCCGCTGTACATCACGCTGTATTCGGCCGCAATCATTTTCTTCTGCTTTTTCTATACGGCTCTGGTATTCAACAGCCGCGAAACGGCAGACAACCTGAAGAAAAGCGGTGCCTTCGTCCCTGGCATCCGTCCCGGCGAACAGACCGCGCGCTATATCGACAAGATATTGATGCGCCTGACGCTGGCGGGAGCGCTGTACATCACCCTGGTGTGCCTGTTCCCTGAATTTCTGGTGATGCGTTGGAACGTGCCGTTCTACTTCGGCGGCACTTCGCTGTTGATTATCGTCGTGGTGACGATGGACTTCATGGCTCAGGTTCAGGCCTACATGATGTCGCACCAGTACGATTCACTGCTCAAGAAGGCCAACTTCAAGGGCTCGAACTCGAACCTGCCGATGCGTTAAGCGAAGAGAATGGCAAAGGACGAATTCATACAGATGCAGGGCGAGGTTCTGGAAAACCTCCCCAACGCGACGTTCCGCGTCAAGCTTGAAAACGGCCATGTGGTGCTGGGCCATATTTCCGGCAAGATGCGCATGCATTACATCCGGATCCTGCCGGGCGACAAGGTCACAGTGGAGCTCACGCCCTATGACCTGACGCGAGCCAGGATCGTGTTCCGCGCGAAGTAGGCGGGCAGGTTTACGGAATAACAGGGAGTCACCCATGAAAGTATTGGCATCGGTTAAGCGGATCTGCCGCAACTGCAAAATCATCAAACGCCACGGCGTGGTGCGCGTCATCTGCACCGACCCGCGGCACAAGCAGCGTCAGGGCTGATCGCTCGGCCCCCACGCAATAGATTATTCAAGGAACAGTCATGGCCCGTATTGCTGGCATCAACATTCCGCCGCATCAGCACGCCGAGATCGGCCTGACCGCCATTTTTGGCATTGGTCGTACGCGCGCCCGCAAGATCTGCGAAGCTGCTAATGTGCCGACGACCAAGAAGGTCAAGGATCTCACCGACGCCGAGCTGGAGCGTATCCGCGAACACGTTGGTGTGTTTACCGTCGAAGGCGACCTGCGCCGCGAAGTGCAACTGTCGATCAAGCGCCTGATCGACCTGGGCACCTACCGTGGCATGCGTCATAAGCGCGGTCTGCCCGTGCGCGGCCAGCGCACCCGCACCAACGCCCGTACCCGCAAGGGTCCGCGTCGTGCTGCGGCGTCCCTGAAGAAATAATCGAGGAACAGGATTATGGCGAAAGCTTCTACCAGCGGCGCCTCGCGCGTGCGCAAAAAGGTCAAGAAGAACGTGTCGGACGGCATCGCGCACGTCCACGCGTCCTTCAACAACACCATCATCACCATCACCGACCGCCAGGGCAACGCCTTGTCCTGGGCGACGTCGGGTGGCGCGGGCTTCAAGGGCTCGCGCAAGTCGACCCCGTTCGCGGCACAGGTTGCCGCCGAAACGGCCGGCCGCATCGCGCTGGAATTCGGCATCAAGACGCTGGAAGTGCGTATCAAGGGCCCCGGCCCTGGCCGTGAGTCGTCGGTGCGCGCGCTGAACGCGCTGGGCATCAAGATTTCGAGCATTGCCGATATCACGCCCGTCCCGCACAACGGCTGCCGTCCGCCCAAGCGTCGTCGTATTTAAGGGGAATCCTCGTGGCTCGTTATATTGGACCCAAATGCAAGCTCTCGCGGCGCGAGGGCACCGACCTGTTCCTGAAGAGCGCCCGTCGTTCGCTGGATTCCAAGTGCAAGCTGGATTCCAAGCCTGGCCAGCATGGCCGGACTTCGGGTGCGCGCACTTCCGACTACGGCCAGCAGCTGCGTGAAAAGCAAAAGCTGAAGCGTATGTACGGCGTGCTGGAGAAGCAGTTCCGCAAGTACTTCCAGGAAGCCGATCGCGTCCGCGGCAATACCGGCGAAAAGCTGATCCAGCTGCTGGAATCGCGTCTGGACAACGTCGTCTATCGCATGGGCTTCGGCTCGACCCGCGCCGAAGCGCGCCAGCTGGTCAGCCACCGCGCGATCGAACTGAACGGCCATACCGCCGACATCGCTTCGATGCTGGTCAAGGCCGGTGACGTGATCTCCGTGCGTGAAAAGGCCAAGAAGCAGGCTCGCATCCGTGAGTCGCTGGACCTGGCCACCAGCATCGGCCTGCCCCAGTGGGTCGAGGTCGACACCAACAAGATGACCGGCGTCTTCAAGCAGGCCCCGGATCGTGCCGACGTCGCCCGCGACGTCAACGAGTCGATGGTCGTCGAACTGTATTCGCGTTGATGAAGTGCGCCGCGGCAGCGCGGCGCCATCCTCGACGCGATACGTGCAACGACCAGGCCGCCGGCCGCCGGATCGCCGGCCGCCGGTTCGCCGGTTCATCGCAGTTTCGCCCGCTTGCCAACCCGCAAAGGCCTTTGTGGCTTTGCGGGTTTGCGGGTTTTTGAAAGGGACGCCATGCCAGGGCACGACCCTGCCGGACGCGTCCGCACACTCACTTCCATCAGCCTTATCGGTGTAACGAGCCGAGGGTATTGAAAAGGAAACAAGTCAATGTCCACTCAAGGTTTTCTGAAACCGCGCTCCATCGAAGTCGAGCCCGTCGGGACGCACCATGCCAAGATCGTCATGGAGCCCTTCGAGCGCGGTTACGGTCATACGCTGGGTAACGCCCTGCGCCGCATCCTGTTGTCGTCCATGACGGGCTATGCGCCGACGGAAGTCCAGATGACCGGCGTCGTGCACGAGTACTCCACGATCGCGGGGGTGCGCGAAGATGTGGTGGACATCCTGCTGAATCTGAAAGGCGTGGTGTTCAAGCTGCACAACCGCGACGAAGTCACCCTGGTGCTGCGCAAGCAGGGCGAAGGCGCGGTCCTGGCCAGCGACATCGAGCTGCCGCACGACGTCGAGATCGTCAATCCGAACCACGTGCTGTGCCACCTGACCGAAGCCGGCAAGATCGAGATGCAAATCAAGATCGAGAAGGGCCGCGGCTATGTGCCTGGCAACGTGCGGGCCCTGTCGGAAGACCGTACGCACACGATCGGCCGTATTGTCCTGGACGCTTCGTTCAGCCCCGTGCGCCGCGTCAGCTACGGCGTGGAAAGCGCCCGCGTGGAGCAGCGTACCGACCTGGACAAGCTGGTGCTGGACATCGAAACCAACGGCGTCATCTCGCCCGAGGAAGCGGTGCGCCAGGCCGCCCGGATCCTGATGGACCAGATCTCGGTGTTCGCCGCGCTGGAAGGCGCCGGCGACTCCTACGAAGCCCCGGTCCGCGGCACGCCGCAGATCGATCCGGTCCTGCTGCGTCCGGTCGACGATCTGGAACTGACGGTGCGTTCGGCCAACTGCCTGAAGGCCGAGAACATCTACTACATCGGCGACCTGATCCAGCGTACCGAGAACGAACTGCTGAAGACCCCGAACCTGGGCCGCAAGTCCTTGAACGAAATCAAGGAAGTGCTGGCCGCACGCGGCCTGACGCTGGGAATGAAGCTGGAAAACTGGCCCCCGCTGGGCCTCGAGCGTCCCTGATAGACCTTGTTTTGCCCGGGCCGCTTCGGCGGTCCCGGTTTCCCGCCACCGGGCCGCGGCATGATGGCATGCCGATAGAAGACCCGGACAACCCGGCGGCCGCAAGGCCGTCTCTAGATTCAAAAAGGAAATTGTCATGCGTCACGGTAATGGTTTGCGCAAGCTCAACCGCACCAGCAGTCATCGTCTCGCCATGTTCCGCAACATGGCCGTTTCGCTGATCACCCACGAAGCGATCAAGACCACGCTGCCCAAGGCGAAAGAACTGCGCCGCGTCATCGAACCCCTGATCACGCTGGGCAAGGAGCCCACGCTGGCGAACAAGCGGCTGGCATTTGCCCGTCTGCGCGATCGCGACGCCGTGGTCAAGCTGTTCGCCGAAATCGGTCCGCGTTATGCGTCCCGCAACGGCGGCTACACCCGTGTGCTGAAGATGGGCTTCCGCCAGGGCGACAACGCTCCCATGGCCTTCATGGAGCTGGTCGACCGTCCGGAAGTCACGGAAACCGAAACGGAAAGCGCTGAATAACACCAGCGATGCCCATCGGCGGAAAGCGAGCCTCTGGCTCGCTTTTTGTTTTTGGGCGCCGGCCGCCTGCCGATAAAATCGGGGAATGATGCCGCGCCGCGAGCGGGATATTGGAGCTATGGACGATGAACGACGACGATATGGTGCTGGTCATCAGCAATGCGCCCGATCTCCTGCTGGCCAAGCGGATTGCCCACGTGGTGGTGGAGGAAAGGCTCGCCGCCTGCGTGAACCTCGGCGCGCCCATGCTGTCCATCTACACCTGGAAGGGGGAAGTGGAAGGCGCGGAGGAAGTGCCGATGTGCTTCAAGACCACCGCCGGCCGCCTGGATGCGCTGATGGACGCCATTGCGCGCATGCATCCCTACGAAGTACCCGAAATCGTCGCGGTGCCGGTAAGCGCCAGCGCCCGGCCCTATCGCGACTGGGTGCGTGAGCAGACCGCGCCCCGCGACGAGGCCGCGCAGGGCTGAATCCAAGAAAGGACGTCGATGTCTGCGTTATCTCCCATGGGCGCCAGGCCCGAAGCGGTCCGGACGCCACCGGCGCCGGGCGGCCACGCCGCCGCAGGCGCGGCGCGCGGCGTCCTGCCGGCCGCGCGGCTGTTCCCGCGCGTGTCGCGCGACGGTCGCTCCGGCCCTGTTGCGCGGTGGCGCGCGTGCCTGGCGACGGTGCTCCTGATGCTGGCCTGGCTGGTCGTCGCCGTGCCCTACGCCCACGCCGCCGACGATTTCCTGGCGCCCGAACAGGCCTTCCCCTTTGCCGCGACCATGGAAGCGCCCGCGACGCTGCGCATCGATTACAAGGTCGCCAAGGGCTACTACATGTACCGGGAACGCTTCGCCTTCGCGGCGGATGCGGCCGGTGCCGCGGCGCTGGGCGACCCCGTATATCCCGCCGGCGAAGTGAAGTACGACCCCACCTTCGACAAGAATATGGAGGTCTATCACCAGCCGCTCTCCATACGGGTGCCGCTGCGTCCCGGGGCGTCCGCCTTTACGCTGAATGTGACGGGCCAGGGCTGTGCCGACAAGGGCGTCTGCTATCCGCCGATGACGCATACCGTCTCGCTACAGCCGACCGCTGGCGGGTACCGCATCGCGAGTATCGGTACGGCGGATCCCGCCGCCGCGGCGGCAGCGGGTGGCGCCGTCTCCCTGTCGGCCGGCAGCGCGGGATTTTCCGCCGCGCCCGCCGCGGGGCTCGGGACGCTGGCGCGCAGCGACGATGTCGGCCTGGCGGGGGCCATCGCCGGCATGGGTTTGCTGAAGACGGCCGGCGTGTTCCTCCTGCTGGGCCTGTTGCTTTCCCTGACGCCCTGCGTGCTGCCGATGATACCCATCCTGTCGTCGGTGATTGTCGGCGCGGGCCCCGGCCGATCGGCCAACCGGCGTCGCGGCCTTGCCCTGGCGGCGGCGTATGTGCTGGGCCTGTCGCTGGTCTACACCGCGCTGGGTGTCGCCGCGGGATTGAGCGGCATCGGCCTGGCGGCGTGGCTGCAGACGCCCTGGCTCTTGACCTTGTTCGCGGCGCTGCTGGCGATCCTGGCGCTGGCGATGTTCGACGTCTTCACCCTGCAGGCGCCGGCCAGCATGCAGTCGGGCCTGAATAACTGGCTGTCGCGCGTGCCCGGCGGGCGGGGCACGGGCGCCTTCGTGATGGGGGCCGTGTCGGCCTTGATCGTCGGCCCCTGCGTCGCCGCGCCGCTGGCCGGGGCGCTGCTGTATATCTCGCAGACGGGGGACATCGTGCTGGGCGGGGCCGCGCTGTTCGCCATGGCCTGGGGCATGGGCGTTCCGCTATTGGTCGTGGGCGGCTCGGCGGGCCGGCTGCTGCCCAAGGCGGGCCCCTGGATGGAGGGCGTCAAGCGGCTTTTCGGGATGCTCTTGCTGGGCACCGCCTGGTGGATGCTGATCCCGCTGCTGCCGGCGTGGGTGCAGATGGTGGGCTGGGCCCTGCTGGGCCTGGTGGGCGCCGTGATGCTGCGCGCATTCGAGCCCTTGCCGCCGGCGGGCGGTACCGGCCGCATGTTTGCCAAGGGGGCGGGGCTTTTGCTGGCGCTGGTGGCGGTGGTGATGCTGGTGGGCGCCGCGACGGGCGGGCGCGACGTGCTGCGGCCGCTGTCGCAGCTGGCGGCGGCCGACCGCGCCGCGGCCGGCGCCGGCCTGCCGGCAGGGGAACTGGCATCGGCAGCCGGGGCGGCCCAGGGGCACTTCGTGCCCGTGCGGTCCTTGGCCGAGCTGGATGCGGCCGTCGCTGGCGCGGGCCGGCCGGTAATGCTGGATTTCTACGCCGACTGGTGCGTGTCCTGCCGCGAGATGGAGCAGTTCACGTTCACGGATCCGGCCGTGGCGGCGCGGATGTCGGGCATGCTGCTCCTGCGCGCCGACGTCACCGCCAACAACGCGGACGACCGCGCCCTGTTGAAGCGCTTCCGACTGTTCGGGCCGCCGGGAATCATCTTTTTCGATGCGGACGGCCGTGAACGCGCCGACGTGCGCGTGATCGGATTCCAGGACGCGGCGCGCTTCGGCGAATCGCTGGACCGTGTTGCCGCGCGGGGCCCTAGCGCCCCTTGAGCATACGCGCCGCGTCGATGGCGAAGTAGGTCAGGATGCCGTCGGCGCCGGCTCGCTTGAAGGCAAGCAGGGCTTCCATCATGACTTTGTCATGGTCCAGCCAGCCGTTGGCGGCGGCCGCCTTCAGCATGGCGTATTCGCCGCTGACCTGGTAGGCGAAGGTGGGCACGCGGAAGGCATCCTTGACGCGGCGGACCACATCCAGGTACGGCATGCCGGGCTTGACCATGACCATGTCGGCGCCTTCGGCCAGGTCGGCCGCCACTTCGCGCAGCGCTTCGTCCAGGTTGCCGGGGTCCATCTGGTAGACCGCCTTGTTCGACTTTCCCAGATTGGCCGCCGAGCCCACCGCATCGCGGAAGGGACCATAGAAGGCGCTGGCGTACTTGGCGGAGTAGGCCATGATGCGGGTGTGGATGTGCTGCGCGTCTTCCAGGGCCTGGCGGATGGCGCCGATGCGCCCGTCCATCATGTCGCTGGGCGCCACGATGTCCACGCCGGCCTGCGATTGCACCAGCGCCTGCTTGACCAGGATCTCTACCGTGGGTTCGTTCAGCACATAGCCGGATTCGTCGATCAGCCCGTCCTGCCCGTGGCTGGTGTAGGGGTCCAGTGCCACGTCGGTCAGCAGCCCCAGCTCCGGAAAGCGCTGCTTGAGTTCGGCCACGACGCGCGGCACCAGGCCGTCCGGGTTGGCGGCCTCGATGCCGTCGGGCGTCTTGAGCGAACTGTCGATGACCGGGAACAGCGCCATCACGGGGATGCCCAGCTCCAGACAGGTTTCGGCAACCGGCAGCAGGGTGTCGAGCGAGTAGCGCACCACGCCCGGCATGGACGGCACGTCCTGGCGCAGGCCCTTGCCCTCCGCGACGAAGACCGGGTAGATGAAATCGTTGGCGGTGAGCGTGTTCTCGCGAACCAGGCGGCGGGTGAAATCGTCGCGGCGCAGGCGGCGCGGCCGGGAGGCGGGAAAGCCCGCCGATACGATGTGAGGGTTCATGGCACTACCTTGGGAGAAATCCAGTTTTCGATGTGTTCGGCCGCTTCTTCCAGGCCGATGCGGTCCGGCGCCGAGAACGGCACGGTGTGCAGTGCGCCGATGTCGGCCAGGTCCTTGCGCACCGCGAATACCGTGCGCATGCGCTGGCCGTAGGGCAGTTTGTCGGCCTTGGTCAGCAAGGCCAGCACCGGGCGTCCGGTGGGCGCGATGAAGTCGGCCAGCCGGCGATCCAGGTCCGTTACGCCGCGCCGGATATCGATCAGCAGGACGACCCCGGCCAGCGAAGGGCGCGTGGCCAGGTAGCCGCCCAGCAGTTCCGCCCACTTTTCGCGCTCGCCCTGGCTGATGGCGGCATAGCCGTAGCCCGGCAGGTCCACCAGGAAGCCCATGGGATGATCGGGATCGTAGGGATCCGGCAGGCCGAACATATTGATCAGCCGCGTGCGGCCGGGCGTCTTGCTGGAAAAAGCCAGCCGGCGCTGGTTGGTCAGCACATTGATGGCGGTGGATTTGCCGGAGTTGGAGCGTCCGACGAAACAGACTTCCGGCGCGCCGGGCGGGGGCAGCTGGTCCAGCCGGGCTGCCGAAATGAAAAACGAGGCGCGATGGAGTAGGGACACGGGGAGGGGGGCGCAAATGGAGGGGTATGGGCCCTATTGTATAATCCGGCGTTTGCAAGGGTGGGCGTCAGTCCGCTGTCGGTGTAGCACGCCGCGTCGCATCACAGAACTCGGGGTATACCGGCAGGTCTGGGCAGGCGAATGGAAAACATAGGCAAATCATAAGCGGCGCGTATCAGCGCCGTGAGTCGATGCTGCGAACGTCGAGGTTTTCATGAAGCGTGTGCTGTCCCGGATGTTGGTGGTGGGCGGATTGGTTTTGGGTACGACCGCCGTTTTTCCAGGTTACGCGGCCGATGCCACCGCGCCGGCGGCCAAGCCGGATGCGGCCAAGGGCGAACAGCTCTACACCAATGGCGACGCGACGCGCGGCATCATCGCCTGTGCGAGCTGTCACGGCGCGGCGGGCAACAGCACGATACCGACCAACCCCAACCTGTCGGCCCAGGCGCATGAGTACCTGGCCAAGCAACTGGGCGATTTCCAGGTCAAGCAGGGCGCCAAGGTCCCGCTGCGCAACGGCGCGGGCGGCAATCCCACCCCCATGACGGCCATTGTCCAGTCGCTGACGCCGCAGGACATGCAGAACATCGCGCTGTATCTGTCCCAGCAGAGCCTGAAGGAGCCGGCCACCGCCGGGCAAAAATCCCTGGTCGAACGTGGCCAGACCATCTGGCGCGCCGGTCTGCCCGACCGCGGTGTGCCGGCTTGCGCGTCCTGCCACGCCGCCAACGGCGCCGGCATTCCCGCGCAATATCCTCGCCTGTCGGGCCAGTTCCCCTCCTATATCGAAGAGCAGCTCAAGCTTTTCCGGGACGGCAGCCGGAACAACAGCGAGCCCATGCACGATATCGCCAGCCGCATGACGGATGACGATATCAAGGCGGTTTCCGACTACGCGGCCGGCCTGCGCTGAGCGGCCCATCGGCGCGCCCGAACCAATACGGGCGCGCGATGTCTATAGGCCGGTTAACCATCCAGGTTGAACGGCCCTGGTGAAGGGGTCGCCCGGCCGGTCAGGCGATTTCTTTTTCCCATGCATCAGAACCCCCCTTCCCCTCGCCGCGACCTGCGCGCCTTGCCGGCCGAGCTGCTGGAGCTCCTGGGCTCCATGCGCTTCGCCGTCAGCCTGCTGATGTTCATCTGCGTGGCCAGCATCGTCGGCACGGTGCTGGTGCAGAACCAGGCCTCGTCGGCCTATATCGACCAGTTCGGCCCGTTCTGGTATGCGCTCTTCGACAAGTTTTCGCTCTGGCACGTCTACAACAGCTGGTGGTTCCTGCTGATCATGACTTTCCTGGTGGTCTCCACCGGGGTATGCCTGACGCGCAACGCGCCCAAGATGCTGCGCGACGCCGTGTCGTTCCGCGAGTACGTGCGCGTGTCCAGCCTGCGGGCGTTCCCCCAACGGCTGGAGTTCGACAGTGGCGCGGCGCCGGCCGACAACGTGGGGCGCGTGCGCCAACTGCTGAAGTCGCTGGGCTATGCCGTGAAGGAGCGCCAGGACGGCGATGGCGTGCTGCTGGCGGCCAAGAAAGGCAGCGCCAACCGCCTGGGCTATATCTTCGCGCATACCGCGCTGATCGTGATCTGCGTGGGTGGATTGCTCGATAGCGAGCTGGCCGTGCGCGTGCAGGTATGGCTGGGCGGCAAGAAGCCCATCGTGGAGAACATGTTGATCAGCGATGTGCCGGCCAGCGGCCGCTTGTCGATCGACAATCCCAGTTTCCGGTCCAGCATGCTGGTGCCGGAGGGCGGCCGCGCCAACAATGCGGTGGTAATGGTGGGTGACGGCGCGCTGGTCCAGCCTATCCCCTTCACGCTGACACTGAAGAAATTCATCGTCGACTATTACTCCACCGGCATGCCCAGCCGCTTCGCCAGCGAAGTGGAGGTGCGCGATCCCGCCACCGGCGCCACGTTCGACAAAACCATAGAAGTCAACGAACCGCTGCGCTACAAGGGCGTGACGGTCTATCAGTCCAGCTTCGACGATGGCGGCAGCACGGTGCAGCTGCGCGGCTATTCGCTGCGGGGCGGCGACGCCACGCCTTTCGAGCTGGACGGCACCGTCGGCAAAAGCAGCGACACGGGCAAGAACGCGCCCGCCGACGCGCGCGACCTGAAGGTGGACATTACCGCGCTGCGCCCCATCAATGTCGAGGACCTGTCCGGTGGCACGCCCAAGCCGGCCCGCGATTTCGCCCAGAACGTGGCGTCCGTGGCCGGCAGCGCGGCGGGCAAGGCCAACACCCACCTGCGCAACGTGGGGCCCGCCGTCGAGTATCGCCTGATCGATGCCAGCGGCCAGGCCCACGAGTTCCGCAACTACATGCTGCCGGTGGAGCTGGACGGCTTTCCGGTGTTCCTGGCCGGCGTGCGCAACAATGCCGGCGAAAACTACCGCTACCTGCGCCTGCCGGCGGATGACGACAACTCGGTCGGGGAATTCATGCGCCTGCGGGCATTGCTGGCGGATCCGGCGGCGCGCAAGGAAGCGGCGCGCCGCTTCGCGGAAAAAAATGCGCCGGTGGGCAGCGATCGCCAGCCCCTGCAGACGGCGGCGGAACGTGCCTTGCAGACGTTCTCGGAAGGCGGCCTGCAGGCGGTGGCCGGGTTCCTGCAGAGCAATGCGCCGCCCGCCGAGCTGGAACGGGCGGCCGATATCGTCGTGCGCCTGATCGGCGCCAGCGTCGCCGAATTGCGCGTGATGGAGCGCGAACGCGCCGGTCTCCCGCCGGTGCCCACGGAGGGCGAAGCCGGCGAGCGCGCCGCGGTGTGGTCCCGCGTGGCGGTGGCCGCCCTTTCCGACCTGGCGATGTATCCGGCGCCGGTATTCTTTACCCTGGCCGATTTCAAGCAGGTGCAGGCCAGTGTGTTCCAGGTCACGCGCACGCCGGGCAAGCGGCTGGTCTACCTGGGCAGCCTGTTGCTGGTGCTGGGGGTGTTCAGTATGTTCTACATCCGCGACCGGCGCGTGTGGGTGTGGGTGGCGCCTGGCGCGGGCGGTGGCGGCAGCACGGTGCACGCGGCCATGACATCGCAGCGGCGTACACTGGACTTCCATCGTGAGTTCGATCGGCTCAAAGAGGCGCTGTCGCGCCTGAAGCAGTGAGGGTGCAAGTCATGTCCGAATCCGCAATTTCCTCGCACGACAAGCTTTGGCAGGAAGGGATGGCAGAAAGCGGCGACGCGCGGGTGCGGCGCGGGCGTCCCGATTGGACCGATGCCGTTTTCTTCCTGTTGCTGGCCGTGGGAGCGGGTTATGCGCTGACGCGCTTTTCCGGCTCCATGGACTACTACGAGAAACTCATACTGAGCGGCGCCGTGGTGGTGCTGACCTGGCTGGGCTGGCTGTGGCGGCCGCTGCGCCGGCTGATGATCGCGGTGGCCCTGGCCAGCGGGCTGGCGGTGATGCTGTACGGCCATGACCTGGCGCGGGCCGAGGACGTGTTCTTCCTGAAGTACCTGTTGTCCTCGCAGTCGGCCATCCTGTGGATGTCCGCGCTGTTCGTGCTGGCGACGGCCTGTTATTGGCTGGGCCTGTTCAGTCCGACAGCGGCGTGGCTGGGGACCGCGCTGACCTGGGGCGCCGTGTTCGCCGGCGTTACCGGCATGCTGGTGCGTTGGCGCGAAAGCCATATGATGGGCCCGGACCTGGGCCACATTCCGGTCAGCAACCTGTACGAAGTGTTCGTGCTGTTTTCGCTGATCACGGCACTCTTCTACCTGTACTACGAACGCCGCTACGCCACACGGGCCCTGGGTGGCTTCGTGTTGCTGGTCATCTCGTCAGCCGTGATGTTCCTGCTCTGGTATGCCTTTACGCGCGACGCGGCGCAGATCCAGCCGCTGGTGCCGGCGCTCAAGAGCTGGTGGATGAAGCTGCACGTGCCCGCCAATTTCATCGGCTACGGCACATTCTCGCTGTCCGCGATGGTAGGGTTCGCCTATCTGGTGAAGGAGAACGGCGAAACGACCTCCTGGCGCAAGCTGCTGCCGCTGTTCGTGCTGGGCGTGCTGCTGTGCGCCGAACCCATGGTCTTTCGCACCAAGGGATTGTCGGCGGCGTGGATGGAGTACTTCGGCCTGGGCGCGGTGATCATCGGCGCCATCCTGCTGGGCCGCCGCCGCGTGGCCGCGGCGCTGCCGCCGCTGGAGGTGCTGGACGACATCATGTACCGGGCGATCACCGTAGGCTTCGCCTTTTTCACCGTGGCCACCATCCTGGGTGCGCTATGGGCGGCGGATGCCTGGGGCGCCTACTGGCAGTGGGATCCCAAGGAAACCTGGGCGCTGATCGTCTGGCTGAACTACGCCGCCTGGCTGCACATGCGGCTGATAAAGGGGCTGCGGGGGGCGATGGCGGCGTACTGGGCGTTGGTCGGGCTGCTGATTACGGGGTTCGCGTTCCTGGGCGTCAACATGTTCCTGTCCGGCTTGCATTCGTACGGGCAGTTGTAGGCGGGCTTCTGGGGGGGGGCGGTTGCTGGCGGATCGGGGGGGCGTGCGATGTGGGCGCGTCTTGCTGGTGCCGTCGGCTTGTTCATGCCGTCGGCTTGCTTGTGCCGTTGGCTTGCTCGTGCCGTCCGGCTTGCTCATGCCGTCCGGCGGGGGAGATGCCTGGCGTGTCCGGCCCGGTCGGGCGGTCCAGGGCCTTCGCCCTGGACTACCGCTTCGTCTTCCTCCTTCGGCGGCCGAAGTGGCGTTGGGGTTCTTGCGGTTTTTTTGCCCGGCCGTCCTACGTACGGAAGCCCTCGCGCGCCCTCGGACGGGCCGGCCCCGCCAGGCATCTCCCCCGCCGGACTCACGGTGTGCCTTAGCGCCGGTTGCTGGGGCGGTCTTTGTTCTTGGCGCTTCGTGGGTGGTGCTTTCGGGTTAAGAAGAATCTGCTGTTGCCCGTCGTTTCAGGGCCGCCCTGCGCGGCCCTGAAACGCCTACGCGGTGGGGGCATGCGGTGGTTGTGGGTAACGCGATGGTTGCCGGTGATGCGACGGCTGCTGGTGATGGCACTGGCGTTGGTAATGTCGCCGTTGCAGGTAATGCGGAGGTCGGGGAATCGGAGTGAATCTTGGCCCGCGCGGGGTGGGGGGAGACAAGGCGGTGTGGCGGGCCGCCCCCCGGCCCGCCACACCGTGGCACCGGGGCTTGCCACGGATGGTGGCATAGGCGCGATGCGGCGCTGGCGCGATTGCCGGGATCGGTGTGAACACAGATTATGGGCCGGCGCTATCGCGCTCGGATAAGACCGGATCGGGCATCGTCGCAGTGGTCATCCCGATCAGGCGAGTGTCGGATACCCCGACGCCGTCCTTTGATCGACGCCGTCTCTTATCGATTTGCGGCGGTGCCTATCGCCAGCATCCGTGGCAAGCCTCGGTGCCTACGGTGTGGCGGGCCGGCTGGCGGCCCGCCACACCGACTTGTCGCCCCCACCCTGCGCGGGCCAAGATTAAACTTCAGATCCCGGCTCACCCCGTGCCAGCAACCGCCGCATTCCGTGGTCGCGTAGGCGTTTTCGGGCCGCGCAGGGCGGCCTGAAAACGACGGGCAACGGCAGATCTTTCTCAACCCGAAAACCCCGGTCCACGAAGGGCCAAGAACAAAGACGGTCACAGCAGCCGCGACTAAGGCACTCTGTGAGTCCGGCGGGGGAGATGCCTGGCGGGGCCGGCCCGTCGGAGGCCGCGCGAGGGCTTCCGTAGGGAGGTCGGCCGGGCAAAAAAACCGCAAGAAAAACACCGCCACTTCGGCCGCCGGACGAGGAAGACGACGCGGTAGTCCAGCGCGAAGGCGCTGGACCGGCCGACCGGGCCGGACACGCCAGGCATCTCCCCCGACGGACGGCAATAGCAAGCCATCCGACGCAGGTATCAACACAGAGAGCAATAGCAAGCCTGCCTTATGCAGGCATCACCGACGAACGGCAATGGCAAGATGCCCTGCGATAGCCACCGTCACGGCCATTAAGGCAGCGTGCTTTCCCCGCGCAGCAGGTCATCCAGCGTTTCCCGCTGCCGGATCACGTGGAATTCCGTTCCGTCGACCATGACCTCCGCCGGCCGGGGACGCGTGTTGTAGTTGCCGGCCATGACCATCCCATAGGCGCCGGTCGACTCGATCGCCAGCACATCGCCGCGTTCCACCGCCAGCGCGCGGCCCTTGGCCAGCCAGTCGCCGCTTTCGCACACCGGGCCCACGACGTCGTATTCCCGGGTCGCCCCGCCGCGCGGCCGTACAGGAAGTACGCCGTGCCAGGCGTCGTACAGCGTCGGACGGATCAGATCGTTCATCGCCGCGTCCACGATCGCGAAATTGCGGGCCTCGGCGTGCTTCAGGAACTGTACCGTCGTCAGCAGTACACCGGCATTGCCCACCAGCGAACGGCCCGGTTCCATGATCAGCTTCAGATGCTGCAAGCCCCGCGACGCCAGGCGCCGGTACACCGGGTCCAGCAGCGTGGCCGGCCGCAGGGGCGTCTCGTCCGTGTAGCGGATACCCAGTCCGCCGCCCAGGTCCAGGTGCTCGATCTCGATGCCGGCGGCGCGCAGTCCGTCGATAAGATCCAGCAGCTTATCGAGTGCATCGAGATAGGGCGAGACTTCCGTGATCTGCGAGCCGATGTGGCAATCCACGCCCGTGACGGACAGGCCCGGCAGTGCCGCCGCCGTCCGGTACACGCGGGGCGCGTCCGCGATGGCGATGCCGAACTTGTTTTCCTTCAGTCCCGTCGAAATATACGGGTGCGTGCCCGCGTCCACGTCGGGATTCACGCGCAGCGACACCCGGGCCGTCTTGCCCAGCGACACCGCCACATCCGACAGCAGATGCAGTTCGGCTTCCGATTCGACGTTGAAGCACTTTACGTCCGCCTCCAGCGCCTTGCGCATTTCCCAGGCTTGCTTGCCCACGCCCGAGAATACGATTTTGGCGGGATCCGCGCCCACGGACAGCACGCGATGCAGCTCGCCGCCGGAAACGATATCGAAACCCGCGCCCAGCGTGGCGAATTCGTTCAGCACCGCCAGGTTGGAATTCGCCTTCATGCCGTAGCACACAAGGACGTCGCGCCCCGCGGTGGCCTCGCGGTACGATTCCCAGGCGGCGCGCAAGGCGGCGCGCGAATAGACGTACAGCGGCGTGCCCAGGCGGTCCGCCAGCGTTTGCAGCGGGACGCCTTCGGCGTGCAGCATGCCGTCCTGGTAATGGAAATGCGGATGGCCGGCCGGCTGTGCCGGCGCGGAAGTGGAAGCGGTCATCGTTCGGTGGCGGACGGCGGATAATCGGGTAGGGCGGTGCCCAGTTGCACGCCGGGAGCGGCGCGGAAGGTCAGCGGCGCGATCACCTTGGGCGGCGGCCGCAGCGTGGGTGCCTGGGATGGCGGAATGAGCGGGCCCTTGTAGCCGCAGGCCGCCAGCGACGCGGCCGCAGCCAGCGTCGCTACAATGCGGAGAGCGGTACGGCTGTATGCCGGGTGGGACACTGGGAACTCCGTAATTCTTGCAGACTGGATTATGAACGAAACCGAATTTCTTGCGTTGGCGGAGCAGGTGCTCGACCGTATCGAAAGCCAGGCCGATGACTGGGCCGGGTCCCTCGACGTGGACGTGGAAGCCAATCGCAGCGGCAATGTATTGACCCTGGTCTTCGAGGACGACACGCACGTCGTCGTCAACAGCCAGGCTGCCATGCAGGAAATCTGGGTGGCGGCGCGCAGCGGCGGCTTTCATTATCGCTACGATGGCCAGCACTGGCTGGATACCCGCGGCGGGCCGCCCCTGCACGATGCCTTGTCGCAGATCTGCTCCGAGGCGGCCGGCGTGCCGGTCACGGTCAAGGTCTAGCCGACGCGCGCGGTATCCGTGGGGGGATAAGACCGGCAACCCAGGGTCGCGCGCGCGGGCCCCAGGGACGCCGGGGCTCCCGGCGGCTACTGCCCGGGCACCGATCCTTCGCCGAAACTGGTCCCGGACGGCCTGCCGTCCGCATTGGCCGCGCGCAGCGTATTCAAAAGGTCGCCCAGGCTGTCGGAGCCGGGCGCCGGCAGTCCCAGCCGCGCCACGGCCTGGCCGGGCGGGAATTCCGCGAAATAGAACTCGCCGTTTTCCACGAGCAGGCCGTCGGGGCGCGGGCGCTGTTTCTGTTCCGGCACGCCCTTGAGCATTTCCTGCATGTAGCTTAGCCAGATCGGCAGGGCCACGCCGCCGCCCGTTTCGCGCGCGCCCAGGGATTTCGGCTGGTCGTAGCCCAGCCAAGCCGTCGCTTCCAGGCTGGGCGTATAGCCGGAGAACCAGGCATCGACCGATTCATTGGTGGTGCCGGTCTTGCCGGCGATATCGCTGCGTTTCAGGACCGCGCGGGCCCGCGCGGCGGTACCGTAGGTGGCCACGCCGCGCAGCATGTCGTCCATGACGAAGGCCGTGCGCGGATCGATGGCGCGCGCCGCCGAATCGCCCGCGACCAGCGGCTTGGCCTGCATGATGACCTTGCCGCTGCTGTCGGTGACGCGGTCGATCAGGTAGGGCGTGACGCGGTAGCCGCCGTTGGCGAATACCGAATAGGCCCCGGCCAGTTGCAGGGGCGTGACCGAGCCCGCGCCCAGGGCCAGCGGCAATACCGCCGGCTGGCGCGACTTGTCGAAACCGAAGCGGGTCAGGTAGTCCTGGCCATACTGCGGCCCGATGGCCTGCAGAATGCGGATGGAGACCATGTTCTTGGACTTGTACAGGCCCTGGCGCATGGTCAGCATGGGCTCGTACTCGTTGCCGTAGTTCTTGGGCGCCCAGGCCTTGGAACCGGTCTGCGCGGCGCTCAGCGCGAAGGGCTGGTCGGATATCTGCGTGGCCGGCGTCAAGCCGCGCTCCAGCGCGGCGGAATAGATGAAGGGCTTGATGTTGGAGCCGGGCTGGCGCCACGCCTGCGTGACGCGATTGAAATTGCCGCGATAGAAATCGAAGCCGCCCACCATGGCGCGGATGCCGCCATCCTGGGGCGACATCGACACGAAGGCCGCCTGCACGGCCGGCATGTTCAGGATCTCCCAGTCGTCCGGGCCGATCTTGCGGATGTACACCACCGAGCCGCGGCGTATGCGCAGGTCGTCCTTGGCCTTGGGGTTCAGGGCGCGGGCGACGACCGACAGTACCTTTTTGTCCGTGATCGTGATGATCTCGCGCGAGCTGCGGGCCACCTTCACTTCGGTGGGGCTGGCGGACAGGACCAGCCCGACCAGCAGGTCGTCGCTGTCGGAATATTTGTCCAGCACGCCGTCGAGCGCGTCATCCAGGGCTTGAGGGTCTTTCTCGACGCCGGCCGGCAGGTCCAGCTGGGCTTCCGGACCGGGATAGGGCGCGCGCCGCGTGTAATCGAGCACGCCGTCGCGCACCGCGCGGTATGCCACTTCCTGGTCCTTGGACTGCACCGTGGTGTAGATATTGATGCCGCGCGAATATACGTTGTCCTGGTAGACGCCGTACAGCAGCTGGCGGGCCAGCTCGGCGACGTATTCGCCATGGATGGAATAGCCGCCGGCCGGCGTGCCTTCCGCCGACTTGATGACGATGGGTTGCGCCATCGCCTGCTGGTATTCCGCGTCGGTCAGGTATCCCAGGCCGCGCATGCGTCCCAGCACGTAATGCTGGCGCAATTCCGCGCGCGGCAGGTTGGAAATCGGATTGAAGCGCGAGGGCGCCTTGGGGATGCCGGCCAGCATTGCCGCTTCGGCGGGTGTGATCTGCGACAGGGGCTTGCCGAAATACGTGCGCGACGCGGCGGCGAAGCCATAGGCGCGATGGCCCAGGTAGATCTGGTTCATGTAGAGCTCAAGAATCTGGTCCTTGCTCAGGCTGGACTCGATCTTGAACGTGAGCAGCAGCTCGTAGAACTTGCGGGTGTAGGTCTTTTCGGAAGAAAGATAGAAATTGCGCGCCACCTGCATGGTGATGGTGCTGGCGCCCTGCGACTTGGACATGCTGATCAGGTTGGTCAGCCCGGCGCGCACCACGCCCGTCCAGTCGATCCCGCCATGCTGGTAGAAACGGTCGTCTTCCGCGGCCAGCACGGCCGACTTCATGACATCCGGGATTTCGTTGAAGCGCAGCACATTGCGCCGTTCTTCGCCGAATTCGCCGATCAGCACCTTGTCGGCGGTAAAGACCCGCAGCGGGATGCGCGGGCGGTAGTCCGTCATGGCGTGCAGGTCCGGCAGGTTCGGCCATGCCAGGGCCAGCGCCATGCCGCCCAACAGGAGTCCGCAACCGGCCAGGCCGGCGCAGAAAATGCCCAGTTTGAAGAAAAAACGGACAAAGGGGGAGCCGCTCGAATCGGGCTTTTCTTTCTTGGAAGAAGGAGTCTGGGGCTTGCTCATCGCCGCGATTTTACGGGGAACGGGGGCGGGCCATCCGACTCGGCGCGCGGTTTCTGTAACAGCGTCGTTCAGTGTGGCGCGCGGGCAACTCATCCCGATGGGATAATACGCATTATGAACGCGTCCCTACCCGATTGTCCGGCCGCCAGCCCGGCCGCGGAATCCGAATCCGAGACCTGCGCCGCCGTGTGCGCGGCGCCGCGTGTCAACCTGCCGTACGACACGCCGATCTTCCTGGTCGGCATGATGGGCGCGGGCAAAACGACCATCGGCCGTTCGCTGGCGCGCGTGCTGGGCCGCGAATTCGTCGACCTGGACCACGAACTCGAATCCCGCTGCGGCGTGCGCGTTCCCGTCATCTTCGAAATCGAAGGCGAGGCCGGCTTCCGCAAGCGCGAGGCGGCCGCGCTGGCGCAATGCGCCGCGCGCCGCGGCATTGTCCTGGCGACCGGCGGCGGCGCCATCCTGGCCCAGGAAAACCGCGAACTGCTGCGCCAGCAGGGCATCGTGGTCTACCTGCGCGCCAGCGTGGATGAGCTCTACCGGCGTACCTGCCGCGACCGCAATCGCCCCTTATTGGCCACCGCGGACCCGCGCGGCACGCTGCGCGACCTGCTGGCGCGGCGTGAACCGCTGTACCGCGAAGTCGCTCATCTGACCATCGAAACCGGCTGCATTCCCGTCAGCACCCTGGTCAAGAACCTGGTGCCCAAGCTGCAGGCCTACGAGAAACAAGCATGAATGTCGTCGACGTTGCCGTTCCCGGCGCCCGCTATCCGATCCGCATCGCGCCCGGCCGGCTCGACCATCTGGATGAGGCCATCCCGGCCAACGCCACGGCCATCGCACTGGTGACCAACCCCACCGTGGCGGCGCTGTACGCGGACCGTGCCGAGCAGGCGCTGGCCCGTACCGGCCGCAAGGTGCTGCGCATCGAGCTGCCGGACGGCGAGGAACACAAGGATTGGCGCACGCTGAACCGGATCTTCGACGCGCTGCTGGCCAACGGCTTCGACCGGCGCTCGGTACTGGTGGCGCTGGGCGGCGGGGTGATCGGCGATATGACGGGCTTCGCGGCCGCGGTCTATATGCGGGGCATCCGGTTCGTGCAGGTGCCCACCACGCTGCTGGCGCAGGTGGATTCCTCCGTGGGCGGCAAGACCGGCGTCAACCATCCGCTGGGCAAGAACATGGTGGGCGCCTTCCACCAGCCCGTCGCGGTCGAGATCGATACCGATGTCCTGGCGACGCTGCCCGCGCGCGAAGTGTCCGCGGGCCTGGCTGAAGTCATCAAGTACGGGATGATCCTGGACGAGGGTTTCTGGGCATGGTGCGAGGACAACGCCGCGCCGCTGCGCGCGCTGGATCGCCAGGCCCTGGGCCATGCCATACGGGTGTCCTGCGAGCTCAAGGCCAGGGTCGTGGCGGAGGACGAACGCGAGTCCGGCCTGCGCGCCATCCTGAACCTGGGTCATACCTTCGGCCATGCGATCGAATCCGGGATGGGCTATGGCGCATGGCTGCACGGCGAGGCCGTGGGCTGCGGCATGGTGCAGGCCGCGGAGCTCTCGGCGGAGGTCGCAGGCCTGCCCGCCGCCGACGTGGAGCGCGTCAGGAAGCTGGTCGCGGCCATCGGTTGTCCCACCGTGGCGCCGGACCTGGGCGCGGACCGCTGGCTGGAGCTGATGCGGGTGGACAAAAAGGCGGAGGGCGGCGAGATACGCTTCGTGATGACGCCACGTATCGGCCAGGCCATTACGCGCGGCGCGCCGGAAGATGCAGTGCGCCGGGTGCTGGCGCGCACCGTCGCCTGATCCATCATGGCGGTGGTCCGATAGACAGGAATCAACGATCATTGCCTCATGAATACTTCCGCGGACAACCTCGCTCCCTACGCCGCCCATCCCGCGCAGACCCAGGGCCGCGCGCATGCGGAACCGGCGCCGCAGAACCGCACGGAATTCCAGCGCGACCGCGACCGCATCATCCA
This sequence comes from Bordetella bronchialis, assembly GCF_001676705.1. Lineage (NCBI taxonomy): Bacteria > Pseudomonadati > Pseudomonadota > Betaproteobacteria > Burkholderiales > Alcaligenaceae > Bordetella > Bordetella bronchialis. The sequence goes on along the minus strand of NZ_CP016170.1, from coordinate 5,769,169 downwards.
TTCCACGGCGTTCCGGCGCCTGGAATACAAGACGCAGGTGTTCATCAACCACGAGGGCGACCTGTTCCGCACGCGCTTGACGCACAGCCTGGAAGTGGCGCAGATCGCCCGTACCATCGCCCGCAGCCTGCGCCTGAACGAAGAACTGACCGAAGCCATTTCGCTGGCCCACGACCTGGGCCACACCCCCTTCGGCCACGCGGGGCAGGACGAACTGAACGCCTGCATGCACGAACTCGCGCCGGGGGCCGGCGGTTTCGAGCACAACCTGCAAAGCCTGCGCGTGGTCGACGAACTCGAAGAGCGCTACGCCGCCTTCAACGGCCTGAACCTGTGCTTTGAAACGCGCGAAGGCATACTCAAGCATTGCTCCCTGGCCCATGCCCGGCAACTGGGCAAGGTAGGCGAGCGCTTCATCCGCCGGCGCCGGCCCTCGCTGGAGGCGCAACTGGCCAACCTGGCCGATGAAGTGGCCTACAACAACCACGACATCGACGACGGCCTGCGGTCCGGCCTGGTGACGGTGGAGCAGATGCGCCAGGTTCGCATCTTTGCCCGCCACTACGACGCGGTGGCCGCGCAATATCCCGATGTCCCGTCGCGCCGCGCGATCGCCGAGACCATCCGCCGCATGATCAACACCCTGATCGTCGACCTGACCACCACCACGGCCGAGCGCATCGCCAGGCATCGTCCCGAAAGCGTGGAAGACGTTCGCGAGGCCCCCGCGCTGGCGGGCTTCTCGGACGGCATCCGCCAGGAAGCCGACGAGCTCAAGCGCTTCCTGTTCGAGAACCTGTACCGGCATTTCCGGGTGATGCGCATGACGTCCAAGGCGCGGCGCATCGTGCGGGACCTGTTCACCGCTTTCCTATCCGATCCGCGCCTGCTGCCGCCGGACTACCAGCGGCGCGAAGCCCAGGCGCGCGCGATTTCGGATTACATCGCCGGCATGACGGACCGCTACGCCATGCGCGAACACAAGCGCTTGTTCGACATGTCCTGAGTGACGCGCTCAGCCCGCCGCCGGGTCGTCCGCCGGCGTGGCGTGGGCGTCCTGTTCGCCCTGCAGCCGCGTGCGCAGCCAGAACCCGCCCAGGATGGCGGCCACCAGCGCGAAGGCGGCGCCGCACTGGAAGGCCAGCCGGTAGCCTTCGTTCAGGGCGATGGCGGGCGCGGCGCCGGCGGCGGCGACGGCCCCGGAGCGTGCCGCGGCCAGGCTGGCCAGCACCGCCAGGCCCAGCGATCCGCCCATCATGAAGGAGGTATTCACGATGCCCGATGCCAGGCCCGATTCGCTGGGCTGGACATCGCTCATCGCCGCCAGCAGCACGGGGTTGAACGCGATGCCGGCTCCCAGGCCCAGCAGCAGCATGCCAGGCAGCACGTGCAGCGCGAAGCCGCCGTCGGCCGGCGCCTGGCCGAACAACGCCAGGCCGATGGCGGCCACGAATAGTCCCACGCCCAGCGGCACGCGGATGCCGAAGCGCATCACAAGCCGGGCGGACAGCCCGAGCGAGAACGCGGCCATGATGAGATTGGCCGGCAGGAAGGCCAGGCCGATCCGCATGGCGTCGTAGCCCAGCACCAGCTGCAGGTACAGCGCGGAAATAAAGAACCAGGCGAACATCGCCGCGGCCCACAGCACGCCGACGATGTTGGAAACCGCCAGATTGCGCAGCCGGAACAGGCGCAGCGGTACCAGCGGTGCGCGCACGCGCGATTCGATGACCAGGAACAGGGCGAGCAGGACGACGGCCGCGCCCAGCATGGCGACCGATTGCGTGGAACCCCAGCCCGCCTCGTTGCCGTTGACCACGGCATAGACGGCCAGCATCAGGGCTGTCGTGATCGCGACCGCGCCCCCGACGTCCAGCGGCCCTTCCATGGCCATGCCGCGGCCGCGGGGAATCAGCGCCAGGCACAGCCCATATACCGCGACGCCGATGGGCAGGTTGACCAGGAAAATCCAGTGCCAGCTCAGCGTGGAGGTGAGCAGGCCGCCCAGCAGCACGCCGATACTGCCGCCGCCCGCGCACACGAAGCCATAGATGCCCATCGCCTTGGCGCGCTCGCCGGCCTCGGTGAACAGGTTCATCACCAGGGACAGCGATACGGCCGATACCACCGCGCCGCCCAGCCCCTGTACCGCCCGTGCGGCGATCAGGAACTCGCGCGTGTGCGCCATGCCGCAGGCCAGCGACGCCAGGGTGAAAAGCGCCAGGCCGGCCAGGAACATGCGCCGGTGGCCATACAGGTCGCCCAGGCGGCCCCCCAGCAGCAGGAAGCCGCCGAAGGTCAGCATATAGGCGTTGACCACCCAGACCAGCGAGGTCTCGGTGAAGTCCAGGTCGGCGCGGATGGAGGGCAGCGCCACGTTGACGATGGTCGTGTCCAGCACGATCATCAGTACGCCTAGGCACAGCACCGTCAGGGCGTACCAGCGTTTACGGCCTTCTATGCCGTGTGTCATGAGGGTCTCCTATAGGTGCGTCGTGCCCTGTGCGGGGCGCGGCGCGGCGGTCGATGATGGCGGGCGCGCCGGCCGGCGGCGCGTCTTCATGACGACGATCGAGGGGCGGGCTTTTCGACATCGGATGGCCGCCCTCCCGGGACGGGCCGGCCACGGGGCGCAGCCGGCGAAGCCGGGCCTGGCGAATCCGGCCCCGGCGCCGCCGCCCTAGCGCTGCGTGCGATAGGGCTCGTCCGGCGGCAGGAAAATGCCCTCGGCCTTGGCTTCGCGCATCCATGCCTGCATGGCGGGCAGCGACAGCACCGCATCCATGTACTCGCGCACCGGGCCGGCGGCCGCCGGCACGCCGTAGGTGATGAAGCGCGAGACCACCGGCGCGAAGAAAGCGTCGGCGATGGTGAAGCCCCCGAACAGGAAAGGGCCGCCCTGGCCGTATTCCGCCCGGGTGTCCTGCCAGATGGCCTGCACGCGCGAGATATCCTGCTGCGCCGCGGGGCTGATGTCGATGCCGGGCAGCAGCGCCTCGATATTCATGGGCAGCACGTTGCGCAGGTCGCTGAAGCCGCTGTGCATCTGCGCCGCCAGGGAACGGGCCCGCGCCCGCGCCTGGGCGTCGGTGGGCCATAGCCTGGCCTGCGGGTGCCTTTCCGCGATGTATTCGCAGATGGCCAGCGAGTCCCACACGGCGAAGTCGCCGTGCAGCAGGACGGGCACGGTGCCGGCGGGCGTGAGCGGGGCCAGCCGGGCCGTGAATTCCGGGGTGAACAGCGTGAGCTTTTCTTCCTTGAACGGGATGCCGGCCACGCTCATCGCGAGCCAGGGCCGCAGCGACCACGACGAATAATTTTTGTTGGCGATCAGAAGGGTGTACATAGTCGCTCCAGGATAGCCGGGCGTGTTTGCAGCAAGATGTCCGCCCCCGCAGGCGGCAGGTGCAAGTCTACTTGGCTTTGCGCCGCAGCGGCGTGGCGGCGGGCGGCGTCGCCCGGGCGATATCGAGCACGCGCTGCAGATAGTGGCCCGTATGGCTTTCCGGCGTTTCGGCCACGGCTTCGGGCGTGCCTTGCGCCACGACCCGCCCGCCGCCGTCGCCGCCTTCGGGACCCATGTCGATGATCCAGTCCGCGGTCTTGATCACGTCCAGGTTGTGCTCGATGACCAGGACGGTATTGCCCGCGTCCGCCAACTGGTTCAGGACCTTGAGCAGCAGTTCGATGTCGTGGAAGTGCAGGCCCGTGGTGGGTTCGTCCAGGATGTACAGCGTGCGCCCGGTGCTGCGCCGCGACAGTTCCTGCGACAGCTTGACCCGCTGCGCCTCGCCGCCGGACAAGGTGGTCGCGCTCTGGCCCAGGCGCAGATAGGACAGGCCCACGTCCATCAGCGTATGCAGCTTGCGCGAGATGGCGGGCACCGAATCGAAATACTCCAGCGCCTGTTCCACCGTCAGGTCGAGGACTTCGCTGATGTTGCGGCCGCGGTAGCGGATTTCCAGGGTTTCGCGGTTGTAGCGCTTGCCTTGGCAGACGTCGCAGGGCACGTACATGTCCGGCAGGAAGTGCATTTCGACCTTGACCACGCCGTCGCCCTGGCAGGCTTCGCACCGCCCGCCCTTGACGTTGAAGCTGAAACGGCCGGGATCGTAGCCGCGCGCGCGGGCCTCCGGGACGCCGGCGAACAGTTCGCGGATGGGGGTGAACAGCCCGGTGTAGGTGGCGGGATTGCTGCGCGGCGTGCGGCCGATGGGGCTCTGGTCCACGCTGATGATCTTGTCGAAATGCTCCAGGCCTTCCAGCGCGGCGTAGGGGGCCGGCTCGGCCTGCGCGTGATGCAGCTGGCGCGACACGGCCACGGCCAGCGTGTCGTTGACCAGCGTGGACTTGCCCGAGCCCGATACGCCGGTCACGCACACCAGGCGTCCGGCGGGCACGCGCAGGTCCACGTTCTTCAGGTTGTTGCCGCTGGCGCCGCTTACCACCAGCCAGGGTTGTTCATCGTCGACCGGCCGGCGGCGCGGGATCTGGATGGCGCGGCGCCCGCTCAGGTACTGGCCCGTGAGCGACTGCGCGTCGTCCCGCACCTGCGCCGGCGTACCCTGCGCCACCACCTGGCCGCCGTGTTCGCCGGCGCCCGGGCCCATGTCCACCACCCAGTCGGCGGATCGGATCATGTCTTCGTCATGTTCGACCACGATGACGCTGTTGCCCAGGTCGCGCAAATGCTGCAGCGTACCGATCAGGCGATCGTTGTCGCGCTGGTGCAGCCCGATGGAAGGCTCGTCCAGCACATACATGACACCGGTCAGGCCGGAGCCGATCTGGCTGGCCAGCCGGATGCGCTGCGCCTCGCCGCCGGAAATCGTATCGGCGCTGCGGTCCAGCGACAGGTAATTCAGGCCCACGTTATTCAGGAAGCTCAGCCGGGCCTCGATCTCGCGCACGATGCGCTGCGCGATCTCCTGCTTGGCGCCGGTCAGCGCCAGTTCCTGGAACCAGTGCAGGCAATCCGATAGCGGCATGCCTTCGACCTCGTAGATGGCCAGGCCGCGGCGCTCGCTGTCGTCCCGTTTTTCGGTGCCGATCAATACGTGGCGGGCTTCGGCGCGCAGGCGCGAGCCATGGCATGCCGGACAAACCTTGATATTGCGGTACTTGCCCAGTTCTTCCCGCACCGTGGCGGAATCGGTTTCCTTCCAGCGCCGCTCCAGGTTGGGGATGACGCCTTCGAAGACGTGGCGCTTGACCGTGCTGCGGCCTTTTTCGTTCAGGTACACGAAGGCGATTTCTTCCTCGCCGGATCCGTAGAGCACCTTGTCGCGCAAGGCGTCCGGCAGGCTTTCGAAGGGCGCCTCGATGTCGAAGTCGTAATGCGCCGCCAGGCTGGTCAGCAGCGAATGCGTGAAGGCGTTGCGCCGGTCCCAGCCGCGTATCGCCCCGGCGGCCAGGCTGAGCTCGGGAAACGCCACCACCCGCTTGGGGTCGAAAAAGCCGACCTGGCCGATGCCGTCGCAGCTGGGGCAGGCGCCCATCGGATTATTGAAACTGAACAGCCGCGGCTCCAGCTCGGGCAGGCTGTGGCTGCACACGGGACAGGCGTAGCGGCTGGAAAAAACCTGTTCGCGCCCGCTGTCCATATCCAGCGCCACCACCCGGCCGTCGGCCAGGGCCAGCGCCGTTTCGAAGCTTTCCGCCAGGCGCTGGCCGCTTTCGGCGCGCACGCGCAGGCGATCGATGACGACATCGATGTCGTGTTTTTCCGTCTTTTTCAACGCCGGCATGCTGTCGATTTCGACCATCTGCCCGTCCACGCGCAGGCGCACATAGCCCTGCGCCTGCAGGCTGGCGACTTCGTCTTCGAAGCTGCCCTTGCGGGCGCGCGCCACCGGCGCCAGGATCGCCAGCCGCGTATCGGCGGGCCAGCCCAGTACCGCGTCGACCATCTGGCTGACGCTCTGCGCCTGCAGCGGCAAGCCGTGATCGGGGCAGTAGGGCGTGCCGACGCGCGCGAACAGCAGGCGCAGGTAATCGTGGATTTCCGTGATGGTGCCCACGGTGGAGCGCGGGTTGTGGCCGGCCGCTTTCTGCTCGATGGAAATGGCGGGAGAAAGGCCTTCGATCAGATCGACATCCGGCTTGTCCATCAGTTGCAGGAATTGCCGCGCGTAGGCCGAAAGGCTTTCAACGTACCGCCGCTGCCCTTCCGCGTATAGTGTGTCGAACGCGAGCGAAGACTTGCCCGAACCGGACAGACCCGTAATCACCACCAGTTTCTGCCGCGGCAGATCCAGCGAGACATTCTTCAGGTTGTGGGTGCGCGCACCCCGAATGCGTATCGCGTCCATCGGGTTTAAGCAGTTTCAAAGGCCAACTTGGTACTATAGCGCGCCGAACTCGTCCGTGTTCGGACCGTGCCAGGCCAGGCGGCGAACCCCGCCGCGCCACCAGAACTAGATCGCGCGCCAGCAGACCCCAGTCCCATCGCATGCCGTCCCGCCCCCGCCTTCAGTTGACCCCCGCCGAACGACGCACCAGCATCGCCCTGGCAGGGCTGTTCGCCTGCCGTATGTTGGGGCTGTTCCTGCTTTTGCCAGTATTCGCCGTGGCGGCGCGCGGGCTGCCGGGCGGGACGGATCCCGCCAAGGTCGGGCTGGCGATGGGCATCTACGGCCTGACCCAGGCGGTGCTGCAGATTCCGTTCGGGCTGGCCTCCGACCGCTGGGGGCGCCGTCCGGTGGTGCTGCTGGGCCTGGTGCTGTTCGTCCTGGGCAGCGTGGTCTGTGCCCTGTCCCCCGATGTTTTCTGGATCACCATCGGCCGGGCGGTGCAGGGCGCGGGCGCGATTTCCGCCGCCATCACGGCCTGGATCGCCGACGCCACGCGCGACGAGGTGCGTACCCGCGCCATGGCCATGGTGGGCGCGTCCATCGGCGTTTCCTTTGCCGTGTCCCTGGTGGCCGCGCCGCTGCTGGTCGGCTGGTGGGGCCTGGGCGGGCTGTTCTGGACCATCGCCTGCCTGGGCGTCCTGAGCCTGGCGGTGGCGCGCTGGTGGGTGCCCGTGGTGCCGCTGAGCGGCAACCGCGCCATGCGCGGCGCCCGGCCGGCGCAGGTGTTCCTGCATGGGGATCTGCTGCGGCTGAATTTTGGCGTTTTCTGCCTGCACCTGATCCAGGTCTCGCTGTTCGTCGTCGTGCCCGCGCTGCTGGCCCGGCTGGACGGCCTGGATGTGCATGACCTGTGGGAAGTCTATCTGCCGGTGATCGTGGCGTCCTTCGTGCTGATGGTGCCGGTGGTCTTCCTGGCGGAAAAACACCGGGCGCACCGCGGCGCGCTGATGGGCGCGGTCGCGGGCCTGATCGCCGTGCTGGCGCTGATGAACTGGGGCAAGGGCAGCTTTCACGCCATGCTGGTGCTGCTGACGCTGTTCTTCGTCATGTTCAACGTGCTGGAGGCCCTGCAGCCCTCGCTGGTGTCGCGGGTGGCACCGCCCGCGTACAAGGGGCTGGCCCTGGGCTTCTACAACACCTCGCAGGCCGCCGGGCTGTTCTGCGGCGGGGCGGTGGGCGGCATCCTGGCCGCCCATGCCGGGCCCGGGGCGGTCTTCCTGGCCGTGGCCGGGCTATCGGCGGTGTGGCTGGCGGTGACCTGGGGGCTGAAGCCCTTGGCTTGAGGCTTCCGGCGACCACGGATGACCATGGGCCGCGGGTCCAAGGCAGAGCGTGCCGCTTTTGTCAGCCCCCGTTAAACTTGCGCCCGCGGTGCGGTAAGCTACCCGTATCGCTGCCCAGGCCGGCGCCGCATCCACCCGATACGGCGGACCTGCCTGATCAGGCACAGCGCGGGACGGCATCGGCCCGGTCCGGCGCGACGCACTCGAATGAACACTTGCCCCAGGGCCGATCCCGGTCCGGGCAATCTAGGGAAATCAGCACATGGCCTCTGTCAATAAAGTCATCCTCGTCGGCAACCTCGGGCGCGATCCCGAAGTGCGCTACAGCCCCGAAGGCAGCGCCATCTGCAACCTGTCCGTCGCCACCACCTCGCAGTGGAAGGACAAGACCTCCGGCGAGCGCCGCGAGGAAACCGAATGGCACCGCGTCGTCATGTACAACCGCCTGGCGGAGATCGCCGGCGAATACCTGAAGAAGGGCCGCTCGGTCTATATCGAAGGCCGCTTGAAAACGCGCAAGTGGCAGGACAAGGACACCGGCGCCGACCGCTACAGCACCGAAATCGTGGCCGACCAGATGCAAATGCTGGGCGGCCGTGAAGGCGGCGGCGAAGGCGGCGGATACGGCGGCGGTGGCGGCGGTTACGAAGACGCGCCGCAACGCCCCCCGCGCCAGCAGGCGCAGCGGCCCGCGCCCCAGCGCCCCGCGGCACAGCCCGCCGGTGGCGGCGCGGCCAACCTGACGGATATGGACGACGATATTCCGTTCTGAGCCGGCAAGACGCACGTACTTGTGCGCAGACCAAGCCCGCGCTTCAAACGGAGCGCGGGCTTTTTTTGTGCCGGGCGCCGCGAGCGACGATACGGTGCCGCAGATGGCGCCCTTGGGCGTCGAGCTTGCGGCGGGACCCTGGTTGCCCATCGCGGCGTGCGCATAGGCGCCGCCGCGCACGATGGAATGAAGCGGGGACCCGCATACGCGTCATGCGCGGATTAGCATTCCGGACGTCAAATTTTCGTTGAAATGAACTCGTCCGCATGGTTTAGCGAGAGCAAGTCATTGATCTGCCAAGACTTTGCGTGACGCGGCGTTGCCGTGACGCGACGTCCGGTGAAACAGGGTTGTCATGTATTTTCCATGACCGTCAGAATGTTCAAAAACATCTGACAAGAAAACTCCATGAGCACCCTTCTTCCGGAGTGTTTTCCGACGACGTCTTCGCTGCAGGATGTCGTACTCGTATTGTCCGAGCAGATCGGCTCGGGACACGACCGTGAAGTCTGGCGGCACCCGCTGAATCGCGCGCTGGGCGTCAAGGTCGCGAAACCCGAGCATGAACGGGCGCAGAACGACATCGACCTGCACTACAGCATGCACCTGGAGCGCCTGGGCGTGGCGGGGCCGCACCTGCCGCGCGTGCACGGCTGGGTGCGTACCGATCGCGGCCGCGGCCTGGTGGTAGATCTGGTCCAGCGGGCCGACGGCACGCCCTGTCCGACGCTTTCGCAGGCGCTGCTGGATGGCACGATCAGCGAGATGGAGGCCGTGGGCCTGGTCTACGAAGCCTGCGACTGGCTGACGCGCAACGGCGTCATGCTGGCGGACTATGGCGTCGACAACTTCCTGGTGCGGGAAACGCCCGGCAGCGATCGCGCCTATCTGGTCTTCGTCGACGGCCTGGGTACGCGCCATTTCGACTTCAAGTATTGGGCGCGCTGTACGTTCACGCCGCTGGAACACTGGACGGCACGGCAGAAGGCCCGGGCCTTCCGCGACAGGACGCTGCACATGCTGCGCGACCGCTCAAGCCGCCTCTGGGTCCCCAAGAAAAGACAGCACGTGGCGTCCTGACATTTCGGGGCTCGCGCCTGTGTAGCAGAACAGCGTCGCGGGCAGGCGGCCGCGCCGGACCTGGTCCAGGTACATGCCGTACAGGGAGACAATGGCGTCCCGGGGCAGCTCCTGCTTGCGTTTTTCGATGATGTCCGGCGGACAGGATGCGACGATCAGGCGCCGCGGACGTGGCGCCAGCGCGCTGCACACGCCATAGGCAGCGATCCGCCGCACCGGGTGCTGGCGGTTGGTGCGCACGTTGCGGACGAAGTAGTCGTAGAAGTAGCGGTCCAGCATCAGCGGACGGCGCCAGCCCGCCCATAGCCCGGAAATGGAGAAAACCGCCCACGCAACGGGCAGGATCAGCCATAGCCTGTTTTCGTCGCGGACGTTGCGCGGTTCGCGTCCCCAGTAGAACAGGGGCTTGCGGAACATACGCTTGAAGCGCTTGAAGGTGTAGCGCTTGCCCGCCGGCCCGTGGCGCAGGTCTTCGATCAGGGATGTCTTGCCGCTGCCGTCGGGGCCCACCACGGCGGTGGTGCGCCAGGAGGGCCAATGCAGCGCGCCCCGCAGCCGCCAGGCCAGGCGTCGAAGGGCGATGGCGACGGGGGGAATGACCGCTATCCCGCCTTGCCGCAGGAAGGCCATCCCCGCCTGTTGCGCGCCGTCCAGGTCCAGCGTGCCCGCCAGCAGTGCATGCATGGCGCCGCGCAGCGCGGCGTCGTTGCCGCAGCGGTCGGCGAAATACGCCAGGCGGTCCCGCACCAAGGGGGCGCCCAGGTCCTTGCGCTTGTGATGCAGGTGCAGCAGGAATAGCGCCGCCAGCAGCGCCTCGCGTTGCGACAGGCATAGCTGTTCGTAGGCGCCGTAGGACACCCCGGCGCGGGTCAGCCGGCCGCCGGACCCGCGCACCCGCAGTTCGGCGTGGGTCCACAGCTCGATCGTCACGCGGCGGGCGCGTTCGTCCAGCAGCTCGATCTGCCGCTTGAAGGGCGAGGACTGCCGCACGATAAAACTCACGCCCGCCGTCTGGCAGATGGAGAACACCGCTTGCAATATCTGATCGAAGCGGCCTTCGTCCATGAGGAAATCGAAGTCGCCCTGGAATATGGCATCGCCATCGCCGCCGCGCGGACGCAGCATGATGCAGGGGATGCGCCCGGCCTCGGCCGATTGGATGAATTCGTGCAGCGCTTCCCCGCAGCAGGAGGTATCCGATGTGCAGGATGAAGTCATTGCGAGGGTGCTGGATGCGGCACGACAGGCGTCGATAGCCATGTCGGTTTCACGGTATGGAAATGTGTGCCGCAGTTTCGGCCGCGAAGCGTCGAATTTTCGTCAAACAGCGGCCATGACTCGATCCTGGAGAGGTGCCAGAATGGCGGCCTTTGCGTGATATGCGGGAAGGCCGCGTGGCCGAGGCCGCATACCCGGTCCAGGCATGGGAGGACACGATTGATAGGCGTATTCGATTCCGGAAGCGGCGGGTTGACCGTGATGCGGGCGCTCGAGCGCGAGCTGGCCTACGAGTCCTTCGTCTATCTGGGCGATCACGCCAACGCGCCTTATGGAAATCGCCAGCCGGCCGAGATCTACGACTTCACGCGGCACGGCGTGGAGCGGCTTTTCCGCTTGGGGTGCGGACTGGTGATCGTCGCCTGCAACACCGCGGTGGCGACGGGCTTGCGACGGCTGCAGACGACCTGGCTGCCTGGCAGCCATCCATCGCGCCGCGTCCTGGGCGTCTTCGTCCCGCTGATCGAAGCGATCACGGGGGTTCCCTGGACGCGGGACGCCCGCCTGCCGCCGGACGGGATTTCCGCCCGGCCGCTGCATGTCGCCGTGTTCGCCACGCGCCACACCGTACGGACGCGCGCCTACGTCGATGAAATCCAGGCGAGGGCGCCCGGGATGCGGGTATCGCAACAAGCCTGTCCCGAGCTGGCCGGCATGATAGACGCGGGGGTCGCGGAAGATGCCATCCGGCGGGCGGTACGCGGGCACATCGCCGAACTGCTGGAGACGGCCGGCGCAACGCCGGACGTATGCATCCTGGGCTGCACGCATTACCCGCTGGTGCAACACATCTTCGTGGACGAACTGCCGCGCGGCGTCCGCCTGCTGTCGCAGCCGGACGCAACCGCGGCCAGCTTGAGGCGCTACCTGGCCAGGCATCCGGCGTTCTCCGCCGGCGTGGCGTCGCCCACCGTCTACCTGACCACCGGGGATGCCGATCATGTCTCCGCGCTGGCATCCCGATACTACGGGCGCGCGGTGCGCTTCCGGACGGCGCCTACTGCACCATCTGATTGATCTGGATGATGGGCATCATCACCGCCAGCACGATCACCAGCACCACGCCGCCCATGATCAGGATCATCAGCGGTTCCAGCAATGCGGTCATGGCCATGGCGCGGCGTTCCAGGTCGGCGGCGAGCGTGGCCGCGGCGCGGTCCAGCATGGGCGCGAGCTCGCCCGTGCGTTCGCCGCTGGCGATCAGGTGCACCAGCAGCGGGGGAAAGGTCTTCTGCGTCTGCAGCGAGGCCGCCAGCGCGGCGCCCTGGCGCACGCGGTCGGTGGCGTCGGCGACGGCGGCGCGCAGGCGGTCGTTGGTCAAAGTCTGGGCGGCGGCCTGCAGGGCGCGCAGCAGGGATACGCCGCTGCCCGACAGGATGGCCAGCGTGGAGGCGAAGCGGGCCGCGTTCATTTCCAGGATGAAGCGCCCGGCCATGGGCAGCCGCAGGGCCCGCGCGTGCCAGCGCAGGCGCGCCGCGGGGGCGCGCAGGCTCCAGCGCCAGGCGGCGAAGGCGGCGATGCCCGCGGCCAGGCCGGCGATGCCGTAGTCGCGCACCATATCGCTCATGGCGACCATGACGCGGGTGATCAGCGGCAACTGCTGGTGCGTCTGGTTGAAGGCGCCGATCACCTGCGGCACGACGAAGCCAAGCAGGAAGAAGATGATGCCCACCGACACGATTCCGACGATGGCCGGATAGATGAAGGCCGTCAGGACCTTGCCACGCAATGCATTGCGCTGCTCGACGTAGGTGGCGAGGCGTTCCATGACCAGGGAGAGGTCGCCCGATTCCTCGCCCGCCGCGACCAGCGCGCGATAGATGTCCGGGAAGTCGCGCGGGCGGGTGGCCAGCGCGTCGGCCAGGCGGTGGCCGGCCCGCACGTCGGCGCGCACGGCCGACAGCGCCTGCGCGACATGGCGCTTTTCCGCCTGCTCCAGCGTGGCGGTCAGGGCCGCGTCCAGCGGCAGGCGGGCGGCCAGCAGGCTGGCGATCTGGCGCGTCAGCCAGGCCAGCTCGACGTCGCCCAGGTGCTTGCCCAGCCAGCGCGGGGATCCGGCGCGCTGGCCGCCGGACGCGTCGCGCACGGCCAGCGGCGTCAGGCCGCGGGCGCGCAGCGCGTTGCGGGCGCCGCGCGGGGAATCGGCGTCTATCATGCCGCGTTCCAGGCGGCCGGCGGCGTCGCAGGCTTCGAAGGTGTAGGAAGGCATGAAGGTCTCCTGGCGCCGGTCAATCGTCGCGCGTGACGCGCAGGATCTCCTCCGGCGAGGTCTCCCCGGACTCCACCCAGCGCTGGCCGTCCTGGCGCATGTTGCGCATGCCGGCCGACTCCGCGGCGCGCCGCATGGCCTGCTCGCCGCCGCCCGCGTGCATGAGCGCGCGTATCTCGTCATCGATCACGAAGAGTTCATGGATGCCCGTGCGGCCGCTGTAGCCGGTGTGGCCGCAGCGCGCGCAGCCCACCGCCCGCCAGGCGCTGCCGCCGCCGGTATCGGCGGCGGGCTGCCGGCAATGCGGGCACAGGCGCCGCACCAGGCGCTGCGCCAGTACGCCCAGCAGGGACGACGACAGCAGGAAGGGCTCCACGCCCATATCCGTCAGGCGCGTGATGGCCGACACGGCGTCGTTGGTATGCAGCGTGGCCAGCACCAGGTGGCCGGTCAGCGAGGCCTGCACGGCGATCTGCGCGGTTTCCAGGTCGCGGATTTCGCCGATCATGACCACGTCCGGATCCTGGCGCAGGATGGCGCGCAGCGCGGTGGCGAAGGTCAGGTCTATGCGCGCGTTGACCTGCGTCTGGCCGATGCCGGGCAGGTCGTACTCGATGGGGTCCTCCACCGTCAGGATGTTGGTAGTGGACGCGTCCAGGCGCGCCAGCGAGGCATACAAGGTGGTGGTCTTGCCGCTGCCGGTCGGGCCGGTGACGAGAACAATGCCGTGCGGCTGGTGTATCAGGCGGTCCAGGCGCGCCAGGACCGTCGGGGCCATGCCCAGGCTTTCCAGGCGCAGGCGCCCGGCTTCCTTGTCCAGCAGGCGCAGCACGGCGCGCTCGCCGTGGCCGGTGGGCAGCGTGGAGACGCGCACGTCGATGGGGCGCCCGCCCACGCGCAGCGCGATGCGCCCGTCCTGCGGCAGGCGCTTTTCCGCGATGTCCAGGTTGGCCATGATCTTGATGCGGGAGATCAAGGCATTGTGCAGGGCACGCCGCGGGCTGACGACGTCGCGCAGCGTGCCGTCCACGCGATAGCGGACGGTGGAGTGGGTTTCGAAGGCTTCGATATGGATGTCGCTGGCGCCGTCGCGCGCGGCCTGGGTAAAGAGGGCGTTGATCATGCGGATCACGGGCGCGTCGTCCTGCGTATCCAGCAGGTCCTCGACTTCCGGGATGTCCTGCATCAGCCGGTCCAGGTCGATCTCGTTTTCCGAGGCGGCCACCACGCTGGCGGCGTCGCCCGCGTGGGCGTAGGCGGCGGCCAGCAGGGTCTCCAGTTCGTCGTCGGCGATTTCGCGTTCCTGCGCCAGCGGATGATGGCGGCGCGCCTCCGCGCGCGCCCAGTCCGGCGTGCGCGGGCTGAAGGTCAGCAGCGGGCCTTCCGGCCGGACCGTCAGCAGCGCGCGTTGCGCGCGGGCCCAGGCGTAGGGCAGTGCGCTCATCGCCGCACGCTCCAGGGAGGGGATGCGGGCCCGATCGTGGCCGGTAGGTGGCGCGGCTTCATGGGGGCGTTCATCGGGTCGGTATTCGCGGCATTCATCGGCTATCCATCGTGATGGGCCTTCCCGCGCGGGACAGGGGTCAACGTATCGTCTCGGGCCGGTAGCCCAGCCTGGTCAGCATCTCGGCGGCGGCGCCCGCCGTCGCGGGGTCCCGCGCGACGCGCGTGCGCACCAGCACGCCCGCGCCGCCGGGCGCGACCTGGGTGTAGGCGCGCAGCCCCGTGCTGGCGACGCGCTGCACGATCTGCTGGGCCTGGGCCGGGGAGTCGGCGCGCGCGATCTGCAGCACCAGGGCCTGTCCGCCCGCGTCGGGATTGGCGGCCTGGCTGGCGACGGCGGGCAGGCCCTGCAGCGACGCGGCCGGCTCGGGCAGGCGCGGCGCCGGCGGATAGATGCGGGTGTCGGTGACCGTGGGCGGCGGATCCTGGCGCAGGCTTTGCTCCGCATTGGCGGGCCGCAGGTCCACCGGCCGCGAGGACAGGGGCTGGGCGTCGCTGCCCAGCGGCGGCAGGTGCGGTGTGTCGGTGTCCGGCAGCGGCCAGCTGTGGGGCGGCTGCGCGTTGTCCTGTACGCGTCGCATGTAGTCGTAGCGGTCCAGCGTCAGGCGGCGGCTGTCCTGGCTGCTGCGCACGATGTGCGGGCGCAGGAAGATCATCAGGTTGGTCTTGGTGCGGCGCCGGCTGGTGTAGCGGAACAGCGAGCCGATGACGGGGATGTCGCCCAGTATGGGCACCGACTGCGTGCCGCTGGTGCCGGAATCCTCCAGCAGGCCGCCCAGCACGATGATCTGCCCGTCATCCACCAGGACGCTGGTGTCCAGCGCGCGCTTGCGCGTGATGATGCCCGCGCTGCTGGTGGCGGTGTCGTCGATGCTGCTGACTTCCTGGTACAGGTCCAGCTTTACCGTGCCGCCTTCGGAGATCTGCGGCCGCAGTTTCAGCGTCAGGCCGACGTCCTCGCGTTCTATCGTCTGGAAGGGGTTGCTGGAGCCGTCGCCGGAATTGGTCACGTACGAGCCCGTGACGAAGGGCACCGTCTGGCCGACGATGATGCTGGCCTGCTCGTTGTCCAGCGTCAGCAGATTGGGCGTGGACAGGATATTGGTGCCCTGCATGCCCTGCATGGCGCGCGCCAGCACGCCCAGGTTGATGATCTGGTGGCCCAGCGCGTCCACGGTGCCCTTGACGACGCCCAGGTTCAGGCCCGATCCCAGCGCGTCCAGCGTCGTCGGCGTGCTGGAGGTCAGATTGATGCCGCTGCCGTTCAGGTTGGTCCCGCCGAAGGCCGTGGTGCCGTTGCCATTGAAGCCGTTGCCGCCGAACATCCACTGGATGCCGAATTGGGCGGCGTCGTCGCTGGATACTTCCACGATCAGGCTTTCGACCAGGACCTGGGCGCGCCGCTGGTCCAGTTCGTCGATGACTTCGCGCAGGCTGCGGTACAGCGGCTCCGGCGCGGAGATGATCAGCGTGTTGGTGGTGGGATCGGCCGTCACGGTGGCGCCGTTGGCCGAGAAGGCGCTGCCCTGCGCGTCGCGGTCGGCATTGCCGGCGCCCTGGCCGAAGCGCTGCGAGGCATTCATGCCGTCAGCGCCGCCGTTCAGCGCGTTCTGCGTCTGCGTCGTCTGCGAGGGGTTCATGACCGACGTGCCGCCGCGGTACCCGCTGCCGCCATAATCGCCACCGCCCGCGCCACCGCCGGAAGCGCCGGCCGCGCCGCCACGGTTGTCCGATTGCCCTGTCAGCGCGCCGCGCAGCACGCCGGCCAGTTTCACCGCCTGGGCATTGCGCAGGTAGACCACGTGCAGGTTGCCCGCGGACGCCTGCGGGTTGTCCAGCCGCATGACCAGCTGCCGCGCCAGCTGCGCGCGCGCCGGGTTGGCGGCGCGCACCAGCACGCTGTTACTGCGCGGATCGGCGGCCACCGTCACCTGCTGGCTGGCGTCGCTGCCGCCGCGCGTGTCCATCATGCCGCCCACCACCGAGGCGATATCGCTGGCGATGCCGTAGCGTACGGGGATGACGTCGGCCGACAGCGAGTCCGGGTTGTCGATGTCGGCGATGACCTTGGCGATGCGCGCCATGTTGTCCGCGTAGTCGGTGACGACCAGCGTGTTGTTGTTGGGATAGGCGTTGATGGGATTGTTGGGCGCGATCATGGGCCGCAGCACCGGCAGCAGGTTGGTGGCGTTCTCGTACTGCAGGTGAAAGACCCGCGTAACCAGGCCGCCCGCGGCCGCGCCGCCGCCATCCGTGACGGGAGCGCCCTGCAGCTTGGCATCCGCTTCGGGCACGACGCGGCTGACGCCGTTCACTTCCACCACCGCCACGCCTTGCATGCGCAGCGCACCCAGCAGCATGTCGTAGGCGGTACGCGGCGATACGGGCTTTTCCGAGACCAGCGTGAGTTTGCCCTTGACGCGCGGATCGACGACGAAGTTGCGGCCGGTGTAGCGGGCCAGCGCGCGCACGACGGAAGGCAGGTCGGCGTCGACGAAATTCAGGTCCACGCTGTCCGTACCGCCGGCGCTCGTCGGCGCGTTGGCGGCATCGGCATCGGCGGCGGCGCCCGCCGCGCTCGCCTCGCCCGCGTCGACCTCGCGGCCGTTCACCTTGACGCGCACCCGCAGCGGACCGAGATCGCGCGGCGCCGCGGCAGGCGGCGTGCCGGTGCGCTGGGCGCGCGCGCGGGCGGGGTCGGATTGGCTGGCGCCGGCATGGATCAGCGGGTTGTCCGGCACGGCGGGCGGCGCGGGCCGCTGCGCGGGCGTCGCGCATCCGGCCAGCACCAGCAGGGTGGCGAGCGCGGCGGGGATCCGGCGAGGCATGGCCGCCGCCTGCGGCCCGGCGGGGTGCCCGCGCTGGACGGATAGGGCGGGACGGGTACGGGAAGCGCGTGCTGCGTTCATTGAAGCTTTACTCGGTGATCACGGAAGTCGCAGTTGGGTGACGCCGTTGCGGTAAGCGCCCAGCGTGTTGAGCAGGGGCTCCAGTGCGTCGCGGGTGGCGGCGTCGGCGTCGGGCGCCGGCCCGGCCTGGCCATCGAAGCGCCAGCGCCCCTGGCGGCCTTGTCCATGGCCTTCGACGCGCAAGGCGCCGCGCACGGTATGCACTTGCAGGTCCAGGCCGCCCGCGCCGTCGGCGGCCAGCGATGCCTGGTAGTCGCCCAAGGGCTGTATGCGCACGCGCGCCGAAGAGGCGTTGGACCAGGTCAGCTGCAGGAGACGGCCCTTGGATGGCAGGTCGCCCAGGTCGAGCGCGGGCCAGGACACCGCCAGTTGGCCGCCCGGTTCCAGGGTGTTCAGCGGCGCGCCCGCGGCGGTCAAGGCCACGGCCGGCAGCGTCAGCGTGCCCTGGCCCAGCCGGGCGCCGCCCAGGCCCGGCGCGATTTCCAGCGGACTCGCCAGCCAGGGATGGACGACGCGGGCGGCGGGGCCGGTGCCGGCGAGCCAATGCCAGTGCCACGTCACCGGCTGCGGCAGGGTGCGCCGCATGCCGGGCGGCCCGATGGCCAGGCGTGCCTGGCCGTTCCACAGCGTGCCGGAGGCATCGACAGGCACCACGATGGCGTCCGCGGGTACGGCGCTCAGCAGCCAGCGCGCGGGCAGGGTCGCCACGGCCGCGGCGACCGCCACCAGAACGGCGGCCACGGGCAGCGGCCAGCGGCGTGTCCTCATGGCCGCGCCCCGATCGCGGCATCGCTGGCGTCGCGCAGCACGAGCGTGCCGGTCGCGCGCGCCGGGATGGGACGGCCCAGGGAATCGCGGGGCCGGACGATATGGACTTGTACGATCCGCAGATGCAGGAAAGCGGGCGCATGCGCCAGCCAGTCGAACAGCGCGGCCGGCGATGCGTCGTCGAAAGCGATGCGCCATGCCTTGTCGTCCGGGGTCTTGCCGACCTGCTGCGTGCCGCCCAGCGCGGCCCGCGCCAGGCTGGCGCGCAGTGCCTCTTCCATATCCCGCGCCGGGATACGGTTGCCCTGTTCGCGCTTCAGGGCCCGGGCTTCCTGGACCAGGGCGTCGACCGCCGCGGCCTGGGCCCGCAAGCGTGGCAGTTCATCGCGCCATCGTTCGATATCGCGCCAGGCCGGGCGCAGCCCCAGTGCGAACACCGCGGCGGCCGTCAGGATGGCCCCCAGCGCGCGCAGCAGGCGGCGCTCGCGCGGCGTGAGCCGGGTCCAGTACCGGGACGCCCGCTCGGCGGTGTCGCGGCAGCGGGCCAGCAAGGGCGCGGGCAGCAAGAGGCGGGGAGCGCGCTGCGCGGATACTTTCATGGCCGCGACTCCGCGGCGAGCCGCGCGCGGCCGCCGGGGTCCAGGCGGTCGGCCAGCCGCGCCGGGGCGATTTTCCACCCACTGCCCGTGGCGGTCAGCACCAGTCCCGCCGTGCCGGCCTGGCGTCGGGCCGCGTCGTCGCGCGACGCCGGCGCGGGGGGCGACTTGTCGCCGCGCTCTATGGAGAGCACGCCGTTCTCGTAGGAAAGCGCGGACAGGTCGAAGCCGCCGGCGGGCAGCATCCGCGCGGCGGCCTGCGCCAGCGGCATGAAATCGCCGTCGCCGGCGACGTCGCGGGCGGCGCGCAAGGCGTCCACGCGTTGTTGCGCCTGCTTGAGCGGATCCACGATCAGGGGGAGTTCGGGAAAGGCGGCGGCCACGCGGTCATGGATGGATTGCCGCAGCGCCTGGCCTTCGGCGGCCAACTGCGCCGCGTGCAGGTTCAGCCCGGCCATCCAGACGATCGAGGCGGTCGCCGACCATATCAGCGGCGCGCGCCAGCGGTGCCGGCCTTGCGCCATGGGACGCAGCTCGGGCAGGGCCAGCGACCACGCCGGCCCGGGCTGCCGCCACCGCGCGTCGGCGGGCAAGGACAGCGCCTGGCCGGCGCGGTCCGCGCGGTCCGGATGCCGGGGCATCACCGCGCTGGCGGGATAGAGCGCCACGACGTTCAGGCCGGCCCGGGCCAGCGTCTCCCACGCCCGCGCCAGCGCGGCGCGGCCGGTCCACGCCACGTCCGCCTGCCCCTCGGCATCGCGCGGGCCGTAAGCGATGGCAAGGTCCTCCGTGGGCGATAAGGTCAATGGCTCCACCAGCGCGACGGCCGCCGCCTGCAGCCGGGGGCCGCGTAGTGGCGGCAAGGCGATGCGGGTTTCGACGGTATCGTGTGGATGCAGGATCGCCTCGACCCGTCCCGGCGGCACCGCGCCGGCCAAGCCCGACAGCGGCAGTTCGCCGCTACGCAGAATGCGTCCATCGCGATCCAGCAGGGCGAAGGGAAGCATCGAGTCGGGCGACAGGTCGCGCAAGGGCGGCAGGGCCAGGCGCAAGGCGGTCTTCAATTCATTTCCCTCATCCAGACGAGGCGCGTGGACTGTTCGTCCCGCTCCAGCAGCGCCTGCATCGCCGCCGTGGCGTGGCCCAGCCGCACGACGCCCGACAGGCTGAACCACAGGCTGTCGGTGGCGATGCCGTCCTTGTCCAGCCTGATCGCCGGGTTCGCAAGGCGGTTCGCGAAGTCGGCGGCGTCGTTGAAATAGCGTCCGCGGTCCCGCTCCGCCGCCATTGCCACGGCCTGGCCCAGGGGCAAGGGGGCGACGACCGCGTAAATGACTTCGGGCGGCGCGGTATTGACGTTGATCGGGCTCTGCTCCGGCAGGACGGTGGCGCAGCAGCGCAGCCGCTGCAGGGCTTCGTCGTCGATGCCCGCGATACCGCGCAGGTCCTCCAGCGATTGCACGCCGGGTGCAAGGGGCGGGCGGACGGCCTTGGCCGTATTGCCCGTGGCCGCGTTGCCGGCGCCCGTGCTCGTATTGCCCGCGTCCGTATTGCCCGTGTTCGTATTGCGGGGGGCCGTAACGCCGCTGCCCGCGGCAGCCGTAGCGCCGTTGTCGACGGCATCGCGCGCGGCCTGCGGCTGGCCTGCCGCGATCCGGCGCGCGATGACGGGCGCGACGGACGGACGCAGGTTCAATGCCTGCAGCAGCCGTTCGAAGGCCACGAGCTGGCGCGGATCCACCTGTCCTTGCACCGCAAGATTCTGCAGGTTGAACTTGCCCTGTTCATCCTCGATGCGGCCGGACAGGAGCGCCGGTTCGGATTCCCCCGGCGGGTCCAGGCGAAGGTCGACGATGGGCAGCGCCCAGGGCTGGTCCATGCTGGTGATGGGGCTGTGGCGGGCGGTCTCGCGCAGTATCCGCGTGGCCCATTCCACCCCGCCCAGCAGCAGCCACCGGGCTTGCGCCCGCGACCGCTCGCTTTGCACCAGGCGCGCGCGTTCGCTTTGTCCGCGCAGCATGGTGCTGGCGATGACGGCGGCGGCGCCGACCACCAGCAGGGCCGCGATCACGGCCATGCCTTGCTGGTGTCGCGAGCGGTGGTTCATGGCAATGCCACCACGCGGCGGTACACCATGGCCTGGCCGCCCACGGGGGCGGCCAGCCGCAGCACGAAGGCCAGGCCGGTCGCCGCCGCGCCGTCGCCGTTGTCCGGCAGCGCGATCCAGCCGCGGCCAGGGATCCAGGCCTGCACGGCGAAGTCCAGCACGCCGTCCAGAACGTCGGCGCCAGGGCCGGCTTCGGGCAGGGGAAAGGCTTGGGCGCCCGGTCCCGCGGCCCGGCGCAGCGCATCGCCGTCGCGCCACCAGCGCACATGCTGCCAGCGGCCGTCCGGCGCGGCGGCGCGCACGATATCCAGTTGCGCGCCGCCGCGCGCCGGGTCGACCCGTAGCGCGGCAGGCAGGCTGCGCCTGACCACCGCTTGCGCCGTGCCGCCGTCCAGCACCGTATCGGGCGCGCGCATCTGCATGTCGCGTTGCAACTGTCCCAGCACGCGAATCAGCGCATCGTCGCGCTCGGCGTCGCGCCGCACGTGATCGCGCGTGCGCACCACGCTGTCCAGTCCGCGCCATGCCAGCACGCTGACGATGGCCAGTAGCGCGATGGCCACCAGGACCTCGATCAGCGTGAATCCGCGCTGGCCGCCACGCGCCGCGGCGGATGGGCGATCCGGCGCCTTGTGGGGCGGGGTGCGCGGAGCTTGCCGGAACTTCGACTTCATGGCCGTCCGCTTATCAGGCCGCGCAGTTGCGCCAGCTGCGGTCCCCCGTCTTCCGCCAGCACGCGCACGGTGACCTGCCGCATATCCTTGTAAGGGGTGGTCTGGATATGCTGCTCGCATACCAGCGCCAGCCCGCCTTGCGGGCATGGCGAGCGCGCATCGTCGGCGGGCGGCAAGGTTTGCCGCGCGCGCAGCTCCGCCAGCGCGTTTTCCGCGGACACCAGCGCCAGCGCGCGGTCGCGCAATTGCGCCTGGCCGGTCGCGATCTGTCCCGCCGCGCGCACGCAGGCCGCCAGCGCGATGGCGATGATGGCCAGCGCCACCAGGATCTCCAGCAGCGAAAAACCCTTCTGGCGGCCACGCGGATTCATTGTTGCAGCGCATAGCGTCCGGAGGCGTCGCGCACGATGGCGATGCGCTGGAAATCGTCGCTGAGCTCGATGCGCATGGGCGGTGCGATCCATTCGGGCAGGAAGACGGCGGACTGGGGCGCATCCATCCGCACGTGGACGTTGACGGCCTCCCAGCGGCGCGGACGCAGGCTTTCGTCGTCCTGGAAGTCGTCCGGCGGCGGGGCTTCGATGACCTGGGCCCGGGCCTCGCCCGGGGTCCACGGCGGCGGCCGCGTGAAGCGATAGCCCTGGCCGTCCGTGTGCCAGCGGATGGCGCGCCCGCCCGCGCGCGCTTCCGTCTGCGCCAGCGCGAACAGCAGCGACAGGCGCCGCGCGTCGCGCGCCAAGGGCTGGTCGTCGCGCTTGGGCTGGGACAGGCCCGCCGCGGTGGTGACAATGGCGATGATGGCCACCACCACCATCATCTCGATGAGCGTGAAGCCCTGTTGCCGCGGTGGCCATCCGGCGGGCCGCCTACAGGTTCCAGGACCCGATGTCCGCGTCACTGTCTTCCCCACCGGGTTTGTTGTCCGCGCCCAGGGAAAACACATCGATTTCGCCTTTTACGCCGGGATTCAGATACTGATAAGGGTGGCCCCAGGGGTCGTTGGGGAGTCGGTCCAGGTAGCTGTGCCAGCCGGGCAGCTTTTCGTCGGCCGGCTGTTGCACCAGTGCCTGCAGGCCCTGCGTCGCGCTGGGATAGCGCCCGTTGTCCAGCCGATAGAGCTTGAGCGCCTGCAGGATGCTGGAGACGTCCTGGCGCGCGGCCACCGCGCGTGCCTGGTCGGGACGACGCAGCAGATTGGGCACCACCAGGCCCGCCAGAATGCCCATGATCACCACCACCACCATGATCTCGATCAGGGAAAATCCGCGCTGGCGGGCGCGCTGTCCTGTGCGCCGGCCGCGATGCGGAGAGCCGCAAACTTTCATGTGAATCATCCTCGGTTCCGGTCCTGTTGCGGGCTGGCCGGGAGGCGGGGCGCCTTGCGTTTCGCTGTCACAACAAGTTAGGAGTTCTGTCATATGCGGG
Source organism: Bordetella bronchialis (assembly GCF_001676705.1). NCBI lineage: Bacteria > Pseudomonadati > Pseudomonadota > Betaproteobacteria > Burkholderiales > Alcaligenaceae > Bordetella > Bordetella bronchialis. Next base: position 5,746,212 of record NZ_CP016170.1, on the reverse strand, counting down.
CCCTATCATCGTGGGTCCGAATGACAGCGATATGTCCATTTCTCTCCGCCCGGCCTGGCGTTACATGCCGCTACGTATCGATCCCGCCCGCGCCGCGCGTCATGCCGTGGTCCTGGTCCTGGCCGCCGGCGTGGGCGCCTGGGGCGCCGTGCTGCTGGCCCCGCCGGCCCGCGCCCTGCCGCCCATGCTGGACGCGGCGCGGCCGGCCAGCGGCGACACCGCCGCCGTGGCAAGCTGGTTCGGGACGTCGGCGGCGCCAGTCAAGGTAAGCGTGCTGGGACTGATATCGGCGGGAACGCACGGCGCCGCCATCCTGGCGATAGACGGCGGCGAACCGCGCGCCTATCGCGTCGGGCAATCGATCGTGGACGGCGTCACCTTGTCCAGCGTGGAGCGCGCCGGCGTGGTGCTGGAACAGGCCGGACAGCGCATCCAGGTGGCGGCGCCAGCGGAACCCCCCCTGGGAAGTCCGGGCATCGTGCCGGTTCGCCGATAGCTTTGGGACGGAGCAGGCTGCGCATCGGCGATGTGCCGGTGGGCCCCATCGGGTTGGGCGTCAAAGGCAATGGTGCCGCCGCACAATCGGTTGAAATCCCGACGGCAGCCGGTGTCAACGACACTGTATAAACGTACAATCCTTTCGGGCCGGCGGCCATGCCAGCCAGCGTCAAAGGATCCCTTCAATGAGCATGAACACCGACCTCGCCGGGCGGTTGCGAAACACGCCACTGCCCCGCAGTCACGGACTCTTGCCCTTGTTCGAGGCCGTCGTTAATTCGATCCAGGCCGTCGCGGCATCCGGCCTGCAACCCGCTGATGGCGAGATAGTCGTTGATATCCTCCGTGTTCCGCAGCAGCCGATGCTCCTGGACGCACAAGGGCGACGAGGTGCACCGCCACAAGAACCTATCATGGGCTTCAAAGTCCGCGATAACGGCTGCGGATTCGACGACGCGAACCTGCAGTCCTTCCAGACGCTCGATTCCGCATTCAAGGCTGCCGAAGGCTGCCGCGGCGTCGGGCGTCTTCTGTGGCTGAAGGCATTCGATTCGGTTCGAGTAGTCAGCGACTTTTACGGGACGAGCAACGTGCTTCTCCGGCGGGCGTTCAGTTTTACCGTGGCTAAAGGAGTCGACGGAGTCACGCTGGCAGACGCGCCATCGGGCGTTAATGGACGGCAAACCGAAGTTTGCTTGCAGGGGTTCAGGAAGGAGTATCGGGACCGAGCGCCTAAGACGGCGCGAACGATTGCCAACGATTTGTTCGAGCACTGTCTGTGGTATTTCGTGCGAGATGGTGGTGCACCGCGTATCAAGGTGCTGGACCAGGATGAGGCAATTTCGCTGGATGACGTATACGAACAGTACATGTTCTCGTCGGCTCAACGGCAATCGTTGACCATCAAGGGACACGCCTTCGAGGTCACGCACTTGAAACTCAAGGCTGCCGAGACAAGAGAACCGTTTATTGCGTGGTGTGCGGCTGGCAAAGTCGTGAAGAAAGAAAGTATCGTCGGCAAGATCGCTGGTCTGCACGGGCGTATCGTCGAGGATGGTGGCGCTTTCGTCTATGCCTGCTATATGACTTCGCCATTCCTGGACCAGCACGTACGTGCGGAACGGATCGGGCTCGACATCGACGAGATCAGCGCTGACTTGTTCGAGGCGACCGACCTGGGGTTGGCCGACATCCGGTCGGCAGTCCTGGAATCGTCCAAGAGTTTTCTCGCGCACTATCTGAAGGAAAGCCGTGTAGCCGGGCGCGAACGCGTTGATAGGTTCGTTGCACAGCGTGCGCCGCGATATCGCCCTATCCTCGGCAGGATCGATGATGAAAAACTAAGCGTCGATCCTTCCATTTCGGACAAGGACCTGGACTTGTTCCTTCACAAACAGCTGTCCGAAATAGAGGGAAGTCTGCTTGCGGAAGGCCACTCGATCATGAATTTCGGAGCGGACGAGACGCCCGAAACTTATCTCAAGCGGCTCAACGAATACCTGTCCAAGGCGGACGACATCAAGAAGTCGGACCTTGCCAGCTATGTCTTCCATCGAAAAATCATCCTGGACATCTTGCAGCAGGCGGTGCAGCGGCGGGATGATGGGAGGTACGCGCGGGAGGAGCTGATTCACGACGTCATCATGCCGATGCGGAAAACATCGAATGATGTTCTGTTCGACAGTGCCAACTTATGGCTTATCGATGAACGTTTGGCATTCCATGACTTTCTTGCCTCGGACCGGCCGCTGTCGACGTTGCCGATCGTGAGAGTGGGACAGGCAAAGGAGCCCGACCTTGTTGCGTTGAATGTCTTCGACGAGCCTTCGCTTTTTTCGGAAGGGCAACGCTTGCCTCTCGCCTCCCTTGTCGTCGTCGAGATAAAGCGCCCGATGCGTAACGATGCTGCGATGGGAGAGGAGAAAGACCCGATCGAACAGGCGCTTGGCTACCTGGACCGCATTCGAAAAGGACAGGCTCAGACCGCGACCGGGCGGCCGATCCCGCGTTCCGAGGAGATTCCGGGCTTCTGTTACATCATCTGCGATATCACGCCATCAGTGGAAAGGCGCTGCAAAATGGCGCAGCTCAAGGCGACGAGTGATTGCCAGGGTTATTTTGGATACAACGACAATTACCGCGCCTACATCGAGGTGTTGTCCTATGACCGCCTGCTGAACGGTGCACGAGAGCGGAATCGGGCGTTTTTTGACAAGCTCGGTCTTCCAACCAATTAAACGCAGGTGCCCGGTGCACGCGGTCGGCGTTTCGAATGCGCGCAGGGTTGCGGCAGTTTGTTGACCCAGGCCGGTCGCCTCAGGACGCCGGCGCAAAGGACACGATAGCGATATCGCCGTCCAGGAAGACCCGGTAGTCGCGCGCCACGGACACCGCCTGCGTTTGCGGCGCCGCGCGGGGCGCCGACGCTTCGTGTGCCGTATCCACCCCGAAGAGCCGCAGTTCCTCGTAGGCCCAGCCCCAGCCTTCCGTCAGGTGCACCGGGACCAGCGTGGCGATCAGCGGATACTTGCGGATGGTGTGCCGGACCACCACCGAATGCCCCAGGCTGCCTTGCAAGGCATATTCCGTGATGCGGTGCTGCGCGCCCAGGCGGCTGAGGTCCGCAGACACCTGCGCCGCCACGCGGTTTTCGAATTCCTTCTGCAGCTTGAGCGAATCGCCATACACGAAGCAGAAGGTCAGCAGGCCGTAGACCGGCACGGCGAACCCGGCCACCTGCCAGCGCGGCGCCAGGCGCAGGCGGTCCAGCGCGGTCCAGACGAACAGCAGGCCGGCGGCGCCCAGCGCGCCGAAGCCGATGGCCACGCGCGGCGCGTAGACCGGCACCCGCAAAGCCAGCATGGGTCCCCAAGGCGCGATGAACAGGGCGGCCGGCAGCAGCGCGATGGCGGCGGCCATGGCGATACGCCCCGGCATCGACGCCGCACGCCAGGACAGCGCCAGATAGCGGACAGCCCAGTACAGCGCCACCAGCGTGCCGCCCGCCATGAACCACAACAGGGGCTTGGCCCACAGCCCAGGCAGCATGTCCACGACATAGCGCCAGAAGCCGGCCAGGTTGCGCTGGGCGATGGCCGCCAGGTCGCCGGCGGAGGCGATGGCGCCATGGGCGGTGGCGTAGTGGCCTTTTACGGTGACGGCGACGACGGCCTTGTAGGCCGCCAGCGCGCAAAGCAATTGCAGGCCCCGCATGCCCAGCATCGCGGCCAGCTCGCGCATGGGCCGCAGGTCTCGCTGCGCGAGGACGAACTCCGCCACGGCGAAAACCAGGAAGACGTTGAGGGCGGGCTGGTACAGGCACAGGGTGGCGAGCAGCGCGACCGCGCCCAGCAGGGCGCCCCAACGCACGCGCGGGATCGCGGTGACGGCCAGGCAGGACAGCGCCGTCGCCAGCGTCATGGGCAGCACGTCGAACTTGTACGACAGGTTTTCCAGGAAGAAAGGGCTGGCCACCATGGGCGCCAGGATCAGCGGCGCGCGCCAGGTGCCCGGTATGCCGAATTTCCGCGCCAGCGTGACGGCCAGGTAGGCGAGCAGCAGCAGCGCCAGCAGCTGGGGGAGGGGGGACAGGTCGGAGATGGGCGCGCCCAGGTTCAACGTCTCGACCACCAGGTTGGAGAGCGGCCTGCCGTCGGAAGTCCACCCCAGGTAGCCCGTGCGGGCGCGTCCCAGGTCGTCGATATAGAAGCGGTCCGCATGGATGATGGGGTAGATCACCAGGCCGTATAGCAGCAAAGCCGCGATGAACACTTTCTGGCGTGGCGGGGAAGAGGCGGGGGACTGCATACGGTGAGGCGATGTCCGCGACGTGTCACAAAAAAGCCGCAATTAGAGCAGCCCGTTCGTCAGGCTTGCGTCAAATTTCGGGGTGGTTTGTCAGTGGCCGGACGGGTGGGAATGTCTTTCTTTCGCTTTGCTGTCTTTTCCACGCTTTGATTGCAAGCGAACCGCCTTGCCGCGCGGTGGCGGTGGGCGGGCGGACTCTCCGCGCGCCCGCACCCGGAGAACGGTCCTCCACAAGACGGACCGCGCCCATCGCTGACCGGGGATGCCGTCGGACTCCGGGATCACCCCAAGGGCGCGAACCGCCCATCCCGTTGTGTAATCGAGAATGCAATAATACAATCATCGTCTAATACGATAAGTAAATGCCAGGCAGCACCGAAGGCAATGGAGCGGACATGGACAGACTTCAGGGCAAGGTGGCGGTGGTAACCGGCGCGGCAGGGGGCATAGGCCGGGCGATCGCCCAGGCGTATGCGCGCGAAGGCGCACGCGTGGGAATGCTGGACAACAATGCGGAACTGCTGGAGCAGGCCGTGGCGGAAACGCCCGGCGCCCAGGCGCTGGCCTGCAATGTGGCCGACCGCGGGGCGGTGCTGCGCGCGATCGGCGGCTACGCCGAACGCATGGGCGGCCTGGACGTGCTGGTCAATAACGCGGCGTATTTCCACTACGCCCCATTGACGGAAATGCCGGAGGACGTCGTCGACCGGATGATCGACGTAGGCCTGAAGGGCGCCTTGTGGAGCCTGCAGGCGGCCACCCCGCACCTGATCGCGCGGGGCGGCGGCGCGGTGATCAACCTGTCTTCGGTGGCGGTGACCATCGCCATCCGGCACGCCGCCGTGTACAGCGCCATCAAGGGCGCGCTCGATACGCTGACGCGCCAGCAGGCGGTGGAACTCGGCGCCCACGGCATACGGGTCAACGCGCTCGCGCCCGGGCCGGTAATCACGCCGGGCGCCAGCACGGTCATCGATGCGCAGGGCTGGGAAACGCGACGCCAGAAAACGCCGCTGAAGCGGCTGCCCACGGGGGAGGACATCGCCGCGGCCGCCGTGTTCCTGGCCAGCGACGAGAGCGTGACGGTGGCCGGCGTCACCCTGAAGGTGGATGGGGCCTTGACGATAAGCGGCTACTGAGCCGCCCCCCTTAGCGGGCCCGCGGGAGCTCGAAGCCACGACAGGCGCGTGGCCACCATAACAACGCGTTGCTGCGAGGAGACGCGATGACGGAACTGCAGATACAGCTGGAGGCCTTCCTACAGGCCTTGGCGGCCGGCGTGGCGGTGGGCGCGCTGTACGGCCTGATGTGCGTGGGGCTGGCCATGATTTTCGGGATCATGCGGGTGATCAACTTCGCCCAGGGCGACCTGATGATGCTGGGCATGTACGTCGCCTACTTCTTCTTCATCGCCCTGGGTTCCCACGTGCTGGCCGGGTCGCCCTTGGGCGCCTACCTGTCCATCCTGCTGACCGTCCCGGTCATGTTCGCCGTGGGCTATCTGGCCCACCGGCTGTTGATCTCGCGTGTGACGGGCGGCCGTACCGCCGCGCTGGAAGGCGAGGGGCATTATGCGCAGCTGATCCTGACGCTGGGCATCGCGCTTATCCTGCAGAACGGCGGCATGATGCTGTTCGGCCCGCAGCTGGTTTCCATACGCACGCCGGTGTCCAGCAGCGCCTGGGAGATCGGGCCGCTGTGGGGCGACTTCGTCAGTATCTTCGTCAACAAGGGCCGCGGCATCGCCGCGCTGATCTCGGCGGCGACGATCCTGCTGCTGATCGCCCTGGTCAACCGCACGCGCCTGGGCAAGTCGCTGCGCGCCGCCGCCGACAATCCCGTGGCGGCCTCCTACATGGGCATCGACGTCAACCGCGCCTATCGCATCGCCTTCGCGCTGGGGACATGCGTGACGGCCCTGTCCGGCGGCCTGCTGGCGACCAATTTTCCCTTCCATCCCTTCGTGGGCCTGGAATTCGTGATCATCATGTACGCAGGCGTGGTGCTGGGCGGCATGGGCAGTATCTCCGGCGCGTTCTGGGGCGGCATGGTGATTGGGCTGGTGCAACAGCTGTCGGCGCTGGTATTGCCCACGCAGCTGCAGAATGCCGCCATCTTCGTTTTCTTCCTGCTGATCGTGACCCTGCGTCCCCAGGGGCTGTTCGGCCGCGTGGCGGAGCGCACATGAACGGGCCGCGACATTTCTGGTGGCTGGCGGCGCTGGCGGTGGGGTATCCCGCCGTTGCCCTGCTCGTCGACAACACGTATCACCAGCTGATCTTCACGCTGGTGCTGGTCTGGGCCTGCTTCGGCCTGTCGTGGAACATGCTGAGCGGCTACACGGGCCTGGTGTCCTTCGGCCATGCGGCCTTCTTCGGCCTGGGCGCCTATGCCACGGTGCTGGCGCAGATCTACCTGGACCTGACGCCCTGGCTGATGATTCCCGTGTCGGCCGTCATCGGCGCCGCCGCGGGCCTGCTGGTGGGCCTGCCGACGTTCCGCTTGCGCGGACACTACTTCGCGCTGGCGATGCTGGCCTATCCGCTGGCCCTGCTGTATGTCTTCGAGTGGCTGGGCTACCAGGAAGTGACCTTCCCCATGAAGCGCGAGAACGCCGCGGCCTATATGCAGTTCTCCAACCCCGGGCTTTATACCGTGGTGGCGATGTGCATGCTGGTCCTGTTCGTGGTGCTGACACGGTATGTGGAGCGCACCCGCTTCGGCATGGCGCTGATCGCCATCAAGCAGAACGAGGCGGCGGCGGAAGCCGCGGGCATCGACACCTTGCGCTGGAAGCTGAAGGCGATCGCGCTGAGCGGCGCCATCGCGGGGGCCACCGGGGCCTTCTACGCCGTCGTGCTGCTGGTGGTGACGCCGGTGTCGGTGTTCGGCATGCTGGTTTCGGCGCAGGCGCTGACGGTGGCGATGTTCGGCGGCGTGGGCACCGTGTGGGGGCCCATCATCGGCGCGGCAATCCTGGTGCCCCTGGGCGAGATCCTGCATGCGGAGCTCGGCGCGCGCTATCCCGGCATACAGGGCGTGATCCTGGGCATCGCCATCATCGCGGTGATCCTGGCGGCGCCGGAAGGGGTGTTCTGGAAGACGCGCGATTACCTGCGCCGCCGCGCCGGGCGCGACGGCCGCGGCCCTGTTGTCGCGGCCAGGGGCGGCGCGCCGGACGAGCGCCGGACGGCTGCCCCGGCGCCGGCCATGGGCAATGGCCACGCGGCGCCGGCGGGCGCCGGCAATGCGATGTCTTCGGCCCTGCGCGGCATGGCCGATGGCGCGGCGGCATTCGTGCCGATGGCCTTCGAGACCCTGCCTGCGTCCGAAGCGTCGGCCACGCTGGCCGTCGCGGCCGACGCGGCCCGGCGCGGCGCCGCCCAGGGCCAGGCCGGCGCGGGGGCATCGGGCAGCCAGCCCATCCTGGAAGTCCGCAACGTGTCGCGCCGCTTCGGCGGCTTGCAGGCGGTGCGGGACGTCAGCTTCAGCGTGCGGCGCGGCATGATCCTGGGCATCATCGGCCCGAACGGCGCCGGCAAGACGACGCTGTTCAACCTGCTGAACGGCTTCCTGCGGCCCGACACGGGCGTGGTGCGCGTCAACGGCGTGGACATGGCCGGACGCAAGCCGCACGTGCTGTGTGCCGCCGGCATGGGACGCACCTTCCAGGTCATGCGGCCCTTCATGCGCCTGACGGTGCTGCAGAACGTACAGGTGGGCGCCTATGTCAAGGCCCACAACGAGGCGCACGCGCGCGAGCTGGCGCGCCAGGCCGTGGCGCGCGTGGGGCTGTCCGATTGCGCCGACCAGGTCGCGTCCACGCTGACCACGCGCCAGTTGCGGCTGATGGAGCTTGCACGGGCCCTGGCGGGCCAGCCCGAGCTGCTGCTGCTGGACGAAACGCTGGCCGGCCTGGGACACGGCGAAGTCGACGACGTGCTGGCCGTGATCCGCTCGCTGTCCCGCGACGGCGTCACCATTGTCATCATCGAGCACACCATGCAGGCCATGGTGCGCCTGGTGGACCAGTTCGTCGTGCTGGACCATGGCGAGGTGCTGGCGGTGGGCGACCCGGCGTCGATCACCCGCGACACCCGCGTGGTGGAGGCCTACCTGGGCAAGAAGTGGAGCGCCAAGGATGCTTGAGATCCAGAACCTCGTGGCCGGCTATGCCGCGCTGCCCGTGCTGCACGAAGTGTCCATCCGCGTCGAGGCCGGCGAGTTCGTTTCCATCGTCGGCCCCAACGGCGCGGGCAAGAGCACGTTGTTCAAGACCATATCGGGCACCGTGGGCGCGATGTCCGGCGCGATCCGCTTCGACGGCAAGGACCTGCTGTCGATTCCCGCCGCGCAGCGTCCGCACCTGGGTATCGCGCACGTGCCGGAGGGCCGCCAGGTTTTCGCGTCGATGACGGTGCAGGAGAACCTGGAGATGGGCGCCTACACGGCCGCGGGCCGGCGCGACTGGGCCCGCAATCTGGCGCGCATCTACGAGTGGTTCCCCGTGCTGCCGCAGCGCGCCCGGCAACTGGCGGGCACCTTGTCGGGCGGCGAGCAGCAGATGCTGGCGATAGGCCGCGGGCTGGCGTCGTCGCCGCGGCTGCTGATGCTGGACGAGCCCTCCATGGGCTTGTCGCCGGCGATCGCGGATTTCATCTTCGAGCGGCTGATCGACATACGGCGCGACGCGGGCCTGACAATTCTGCTGGTGGAACAGCGCGTGGCCGAGGCCTTGCAGTTCGCCGATCACGCCTATGTGCTGGAGACGGGCCGGGTGGCCTTGTCCGGCACGCACGAGACACTGCAGGCGGACGACCGCGTCCGCCGCGCATACCTGGGAATGTGACGCAGCGCTTGAGAACCGCTGGCGGCTGACGCCAACGCAACCGCTACCCGGGCCCGCCTTGCGGGCCCGCCAGGCGGGCCAACCCTTGAGACCCGCTGGCCGGGCTAACAGGAGGAGACAATGAAGACCTTGACGATACCGCGCCTGCTCGGCGCGGCGGCCCTGTGCGGCCTGATGCTGTCCGCCGGCCTGCCGGCGCCCGCGCGGGCCGCCGATCCGACACCGGTCAGCGTGGGCCTGATCGCACCGATGTCCGGCCTTTACGCCCGCCCCGGGCAGGTGATGCGGATGGGGGCGGAGATGGCGGTAAAAGACATCAACGCCCAGGGCGGCATCAAGGCGCTGGGCGGCGCGCCGCTGAAGCTGGTGGTGGTGGATTCCGGCGATTCGACGGAGAAAGCCAAGAGCGCGGCGCAGCGCATGGTGGCAGACTATCCGGACCTGGTGGCGGGAACGGGGGCCTATCTGAGTTCGTTCACGCTGGCCGTCACGGAAGTGACGGAACGCGCCAAACTGCCGATGCTGACCCTGTCGTATTCCGACCAGATCACGGGACGGGGCTTCAAGTACATCTTCCAGACTTCCGCCACGGCGGGCCGCCAGGCGGAAATCGCCCTGCCTATCATCCTGGAGCTGGCGGAGAAGGCCTCGGGCAAGCGGCCGAAGACGGTGGCCATCCTGACCGACAATACGGCGGCGTCGCTATCCTCTGTGAAGGCGATGAAGGACGGCTTGCTGCAGAAGAACAATCTGGAGCTGGTGGTCGACGAGACGTTCACGCCACCGCTGTCGGACGCGTCGTCGCTGATCCAGCGGGTGCGGTCGCGCCGCCCCGACCTGGTCTTTTTCCTGCCGACGGTGATTTCGGACGCGAAGCTGATTCTCGAAAAAATGAACGAGACGAACGTGCGGATCCCGGTAATCTCGTTCGGCATCGCGATCGCCGAGCCCGATGTACTGAACACGGTAAGCCCCCAGTTGCTGAACGGGGTGATGTCGGCGGTGGCAAACTGGGGGGCGAAGGGCCAGGAAGGGCTGATCCAGCGGATGAAGACGGAGTACAAGGAACCCTGGATGACCCAGAACGCCATCTCCACCTACGGCGATATGTGGATCATCAAGGCGGCCCTGGAGAAAGCAGGCAAGGCCGACCGCGAGGCCGTGGCGCAGGCAATGCGCAGCCTGAACGAAGGGCCGACGCCTTACTTTCCGGGCGGCGAGCTGAAATTCGACGAGGCGGGTCACCGGCTTGGGGCATCGCTGACGATCATCCAATGGCAGAACGGCGTGCCGGTGACGGTATTTCCTGAAAATCTTGCGCTGGCGCAGCCGATCTGGCCGGGCAAGAAATAGACATCGCGATGGTGGGGGGGCGGGGCTTCATTGTCCGAGATACGGGTTCGTGGGTGAGGGCGCGGATGATGGTGGCTGAGCGGTATCTTGCGCTTGTCGTCTGAGGGTGCCGTATCAGGTTGTCTTGCTCATTGCCGTCTGTTGGGGGTGTCTTGGTCGTGCCGTCCGTTGTGGATGTCTTGGTTATGCCGTCCGTTGTGGATGTCTTGGTCATGCTGTCTGTTGCGGATGTCTCGGTCATGCCATCTGTTGCGGATATCTCCGTCATGCCGTCCGTCGGTGGAGATGCCTGGCGTGTCCGGCCCGGTCGGCCGGTCCAGCGCCTTCGCGCTGGACTACCGCATCGTCTTCCTCGTCCGGCGGCCGAAGGGGCGGTGGTTTTCTAGCGGCTTTTTTGCCCGGCCGACCTCCCTACGGAAGCCCTCGCGCGGCCTCCGACGGGCCGGCCCCGCCAGGCATCTCCCCCGCCGGACTCACGGGTTGCCTTAGAGTCGGTCGCTGGGGCGGTCGGTGTTCTTGGCCCTTCGTGGGCCGTGTTTCCGGGTTAAGGAAGATCTTGCGTTGCCCGTCGTTTTCGGGCCGCCCTGCGCGGCCCAAAAACGCCTACGCGGTTGGGGCATGCGGTGGTTGCTGTTAATGCGACGGGGAGTGTAATTCGACGGTTGCTTGTGATGCGACGGTTTCCGGTGACGCGAGGGGCGTTGGTAGTGCGACGGTCCTTGTAATGCGACGGTCCTTGTAATGCGGCGGGCGTTAGCAGTGCGACGGTCCTGGTAATGCGACGGGCGTTAGTAGTGCGACGATTGCTGGTAATGCGGAGGTCGAGGAACTGGAGTGGAATCTTGGCCCGCGCAAGGGTGGGGGAGACAAGGCGGTGTGGCGGGCCGCCCCACGGCCCGCCACACCGTGGCACCGAGGCTTGCCGCGGATGCTGGCATAGGTGCCGCCTGCCGCTCTCGCGATTGCAGGGAGTGTGTGTACTGGCCAGACTCGATGGCGGCGGTTGATATCGCGGAAGCCGCCACGTTGCGCCCGCAGCCACGTGGCCGCAATGGGTTCGCGCGGCTGCTCAACCCGTCTCGCATTGAGACCAGGCGCGCGTCGAGCGCCAGTCGTATCCTGCTTCCTGGCGTATGCCCTGAATGCCGACGTGGCGATTTTCGACGGCCTGCTTGGGTCGCCAACGACTTACAGGTCGAATCGATGTGGGACGGTATTCGCGCGCGGCGACGAAACCGCCGTTCGCCATCCATGCTTCGTTTTGGACATGTCAGGCCTCAAGCACAAAATTCCTGACACTCCCGCGCTTTGTCTTGGACGACTGAGGTAACGGCCACACACACAAAATTTCTGACACCCTCGTCCACACACAAATTTTCTGACACCCTCGCTGCCCCTATGCCTGCGCCACTTATGGCAGCACCGACGCCATTGGATAGGGCTGCAACCGCTTATCACTGACGGCCGCGCCTATGCCACCGTCCGTGGCAAGCTTCGGTGCTACGGTGTGGCGGGCCGGCGGGCGGCCCGCCACACCGCCTTGTTACCCCCCAACCTGCGCGGGCCGAGATTCCACTCCGATTCCCCGATCGCCGCATTACCGGGACCGTCGCATTACCAGGACCGCCGCACTACCAACGCCCGTCGCATCACAAGCAACCGTCGTATTACCGGCAACCATCGCATGCCCCGACCGCGTAGGTGTTTTTGGGCCGCGCAGGGCGGCCCAAAAACGACGGGCAACGCAAGATCTTCCTTAACCCGGAAACACGGCCCACGAAGGGCCAAGAACACCGACCGCCCCAGCGACCGACTCTAAGGCAGCCCGTGAGTCCGGCGGGGGAGATGCCTGGCGGGGCCGGCCCGTCGGAGGCCGCGCGAGGGCTTCCGTAGGGAGGTCGGCCGGGCAAAAAAGCCGCTAGAAAACCACCGCCCCTTCGGCCGCCGGACGAGGAAGACGACGCGGTAGTCCAGCGCGAAGGCGCTGGACCGGCCGACCGGGCCGGACACGCCAGGCATCTCCACCGACGGACGGCATGACGGAGATATCCGCAAGAGACGGCATGACGGAGATATCCGCAACAGACAGCATGACGGAGATATCCGCAAGAGACGGCATGACGGGAGATATCCGCAACAGACGGCATGACGGAGATATCCGCAACAGAGAGCATGACCGAGACATCCACAACGGACGGCATGACCAAGACATCCGCAACGGACGGCATGACCAAGACATCCGCAACGGACGGCATGACCGAGACAACCTGGACCGCCCGCCAGGAAAACAACCGGCATGAGCAAGACACCCAGGGACAGCCGCCCGCCAGAGACCACATGAGCAGGCCGACCCCGGCCCGTGATTCGATCCTGCCTTCAGGATGCCGCCGCGGATTCCTCTTCCGCCGCTTCGTCACCTTGCCGCAGCACCTCGATGGCGACTTTTGCGGCGTTGCGGACGTGGAGGCTGCCGGCGCGCCGGGCGGCTTTGCCGTCTCGTGCGGCCAGCGCATCCATCACGTCGGAGAGTTCGGCGACGCTTTTCTTGGCGCGTCCCGGCGCCTGCATCGACGTGGATCGCAGCAGCATTACGCGGGAATTGAGCAGGCGCAGCGTTGTTGTCAGCGCCTCGTTCCCCGCGCCATCCAGCAGTTGCTGGTAGAAGAAATTCTTGGCGGTCAGCCGTTCCAGCGCCGTTCCGTGCGTCATCGCCCGCTTCAGTGCCTGGAAGGCTTCCTGCAGCGCCTTGCGCTGGGCATCGCTGGCATGTTCGGCGAAGAGTTGGCAGGCCAGGCCTTCCAGTTCCTCGCGGACCTGGTAGATGCCTTCGGCCTGCTCCGGCGACAGCCGGTCCACCACCGGCCCCCGGTGCGGGATCACATGGATGAGGCCTTCGGATTCCAGTTGGCGCAGCGCTTCGCGCACCAGCGTGCGGCTCACCCCTGTCATCTCGCAAAGCTCGCGTTCCGGCAGCCGTTCGCCCGGCCGGAAACGGCCCACCAGAATGGCGTTGCGTATGCTTTCGGTAACGCTGTGCCGCAGTACCGAGGCGGCACGCGGCACTTTGAAATCGCCTTCAGGCGCGGCAACGGCGTTCATGCGTGAGTTCGGAAAATGGCTGGCCGCATAACGGCAATGGGAGGCATTTTAACTGCTCCCGCGCCCGCCGGCGCCCTGTTGCAATGTTCGCCCGCATCATGTTGCGCGAATGCCTAACGCATCACGAAGGGATTGGGAACGTCGCCGCCCGTGCTTATCCAGACGCTTTTCTCCTGCAGGTATTCGCGGATGGCCGACAGGCCGCTTTCCCGGCCGATCCCGGACCGCTTATAGCCGCCGAAAGGCGACAGATAGCTGGTGGCGCGGTAGGTATTGACCCATACCGTGCCGGCCTCCAGCCGGCGCGACAGGTTCAGCGCGCGTCCCATGTCGCGGGTCCATAGGCCCGCCGCCAGGCCGTAGCGCGTGTCGTTGGCGATGCGTATCGCCTCGTCGTCGCTGTCGAAAGGAATGACGCAAAGCACCGGCCCGAAGACTTCCTCCTGGGCGATGCGCATATCCGGCTTGACGTCGCAGAAGACGGTGGGCTCGACGAACCAACCGCGTCCGCATTCCGGCCGGCTGCCGGGCGTGCCGCCCAGCACGCAGCGGGCGCCCTCCGCGCGGGCGACGTCGATGTAGTCCAGGATTTTTGCCAATTGCGGCTGGGTCGTGACCGGGCCGATCTGGGTTTCCGGCAGGGAGGGATCGCCCATGCGGGCGGTGCGGGCGAAGGCGATGAGTTTCTCCACGAAGGCGTCGTGGACGTCGCGGTGCACCAGGGCGCGCGAGCCCGCGATGCAGGTCTGGCCCGTCGCGGCGAAGATGCCGGAGACCGCGCCCTTGACGGCGTTGTCCAGGTCGGCGTCGGCGCAGACGATGTTGGCGGATTTGCCGCCCAGCTCCAGCGTGACCGGCTTGATGCCGCGGGCAGCCATTTCGTAGACGTGCTGGCCGGTCTGGTCGCCGCCGGTAAAGGCCACCTTGGCGACGTCCGGATGCGTGACCAGGGCCTCGCCGATATCGCTGCCCAGGCCGCTGACGATGTTCACCACGCCGGGCGGGAAGCCGGCTTCCTCGAACAGGCGGCCGAAAACCAGGGCCGAGACGGTGGAATGCTCCGAAGGCTTCCAGACCACCGTATTGCCGGCGGCCAGCGCCGGCGCCAGCTTCCAGGTGGCCAGCAGCAGGGGCGAATTCCATGGCGTGATGGCGGCCACCACGCCCAGCGGCTCGTCGCAGGTGAAATTGAAGCAGTCCGGCTTATCGATGGGAATGACGCGGCCCTCGATCTTGTCGGCGAGCCCGCCGAAGTAGTAATACCACTGCGGCATATAGCGCAGCTGGCCGCGCATTTCGGAGATCAGCTTGCCGTTGTCGCGGGTCTCGATGGCGGCCAGTTCGTCGGCGTCGCGCGCGATCAGGTCGCCCAGCCGGCGCAGCAGGGCGCCGCGCGCGGTGGGGGTCAGGCCGCGCCACGCGGGATCCCGGTAGGCATTGCGGGCGGCCTGAACGGCGCGGTCCACATCCTCGGCGCCGGCGCGGGGCACGCGCGCCCAGGCCTGGCCGGTATAGGGATTGAAGGATTCGATCCACCGGCCGTCCTGGGCGTTGACCCAACGGCCGTTGCATAGCATCTGGAAATCCTGCATGGCTGCTCCGTATAAGGCTGTGTGCGATGTGGCGTGCGTTTCAGGTGCGGGCGCGCGCGCCGCGCCACCCTGGCCGGCGGCGCTTCACTGGACCGCCAGGCGGTTATCGCGGACCACGCCCGTCCATTTGGCGGCTTCGGACTGGATGTAGCGTCCGGCTTCCTCCGGCGTGCTCAGGATGGTGCCGATGCCGTTGCGGTCCATGAATTCGACCAGCGCGGGCTGCTTCATGGCGCGCTGGCTGGCTTCGTAGAGCTTGCGGACGCGGTCCGGCGGCGTGCCCGCGGGCGCCGCCAGCACGAACCAGTTGGCCGCGTCGAAGCCGGGCAGGACCTCGGCCACCGTCGGCGCGTTGCCGGCCGCGGCCAGGCGCTGCTGACCCGTGGTCGCGATGAGCTTGAGGCGGCCCGATTGCACGAAGGGCAGCGAGGACGCCGGGTTGTCGAACATCACATCCACCTGCCCGCTGATCAGGTCGGGAAAGGCGGGACCGGCGCCCTTATAGGGCACGCTGGTCCACTTCACGCCGGCCATGCTGCCCAGCAGTTCGCCGGCCAGGAAGTGGATGCCGCTGTTGCCCGGTGCGGCGAAGTTCACCGAGCCGGCCTTGGCGCGAGCCATGTCTATCATCTGCTGGACGGTGGACGGCTTGAAATGCGTGGAGGCCACGAGCACCAGCGGGTTCGATGCCAGGATGGTCACCGGGGCGAAGTCCTTGCGGATGTCGTAGGGCAGGTCCTGGTAGAAGGCCGGCGTAATGGCATAGGCGGCAGAACTCATCACCACGGTGTAGCCGTCGGGTTCGGCGCGCGCGACTTCCGTCATGCCGATCTGGCCGTTGGTGCTGGGCTTGTTCTCGACGATCACGCTCTGGCCCAGGATCTGGCTCATCTCGCGGGCCAGCGGGCGCGCCAGCGCATCGACGCCGCCGCCCGCGCCGAAGGGCACGATCATGCGCACGGGGCGGTCCGGGTAGTCGGCCAGGGCCGGCGCGGCGCACATCCAGGCGCACAGCAGCGCCGCAATCGTGGGGACGGGTTTTCTCATGACGATCGCGAAGTCCCCGCCTCCCCGCCCGGCGCCGCCGGTCCCTTGTGGCCGTGGCGGGGCAGGCCCGTGGGGCCTCCCTCCTCCTGGTTCGTGATGATGTGCCGCGGCGTCACTGCCCTTGTGGCCGGCTGGCGCGTCGGTGCGGTGCTTGGAGCTTGTTATGATTGTATGACTGTATCATCGACATCGAAGCGTCCGCGCTAGTGATAACCCTAAAAGAGGCGTCGCCATTCCGGCATGGCGCAGCGGCCGACCACGCGATCTCGCGCTGGCGATTTACTATATGATTGCACGATTGTATGATCATGTGTATCGCGAGCGGACCGGTGCCGCCGCGCCGGACAATGCGGCAGCCGCGGGCGCAGGCCGCGCCGACCGAAAAGGGACAAGCGATGGCAAACGACGAGCTATTCCAGAAGGGCTTCCAGAACCGCAAGAACGTACTGGGCGCCGCCCACGTCGAGAAATCCTGGAACGCGGCGGACGACTTCAATCGGCCGATGCAAAGGCTGGTGACCGAATACTGCTGGGGCGAGGTCTGGGGCGACGACACCTTGCCCTTCAAGACGCGCAGCTTGTTGAATATCGGCATGCTTACCGCGATGAGCCAGCACCATGAGCTGGCTTCGCACGTGAAGGGCGCCTTGCGCAACGGTTGCAGCCGGGAAGAGATACGCGCGGTGCTGATGCAGGCCGCCATCTATTGCGGCGTACCGCTGGCCCTGGCGGCGTTTCGCGTGGCCAGCGAGGCCATCGCGGCCTATGAGGCGGAAGCCGCGCGCGGCTGATCGCGGCGCGATCCGGTACCTCGAAACATCCAGTGCCCGGCGTGCCGCGCGCGGTCGGCGCCATACGGCATGCGGGCTGGGCAGACTATCCACAGGAGGCAGGCAATGAAGGTATTTCACGGCAGGGTCAACGGCGTTCCCTCGGAACAGCGCGGCGCGACATTCACGGGCGTGGTGTGGGCCGATCCGGTGATGCCCAGCATGGACAATGTCGGTATCAACAACGTGTTCTTCTCGCCCGGCGCGCGCACCCATTGGCATACGCACGAGTATGGACAGGTGCTGCATGTGACCGCGGGGCAGGGCTGGATCTGCCTGGACGGCCAGGAGCCGCAGGTGATCCGCCAGGGCGACGTCGTATGGATAGGCCCCAACGAACGCCACTGGCACGGCGCGGCGGCCGATACCTACATGATCCACATGGCCACTTCGCTGGGCAAGGCCGACTGGCAGGACGCAGTGACCGACGCGCAGTATCCGGCGCAGCGCGCCGCGGGTTGAACAGCGCCCGCCGGCGCCATCTTCCATCCGGTGGGAGCGCGCGATGGAACTCAGACAGCTGGAAATGTTCATCGGCATCGCGGAGGCCGGCGCGTACTCGCGCGCGGCCATGCGCCTGTCCATCAGCCAGCCCATACTGAGCCGGCGCGTCAAGGCGCTGGAACGGGAGCTGGGCGTCGCGCTGTTCCACCGCACCGGCCGTGGCGTGCTGCTGACCGAGGCCGGCACCTTGCTGGCGGAATACGCGCGCGGCATCGTGGAAAGCACGCGCAGCGCCGTCACCGCGGTACAGGCGTCCAGCGCGGTGCCGCGCGGGCCGGTAGTGATCGGTATGCCGGCGTCCATCTCCGCGGTGCTGTCGGTGCCGCTGATCCAGGCTTTCCGGCGGGCGGTGCCCGGCATCTCGTTGAAGTTCATGGAAGGCTACAGCGGCCATGTGCTGGAATGGCTGGGCAACGGACAGACCGATATTTCGATCCTGTACGATGCGCCGCGGCTGGGTATTCCGTCGCTGCGGGCGGAATCGCTGCTGACCGACGAGCTATTCCTGCTGGGGCCGCGCGACGATCCGGCGGGCGTCGGCGCGGGCCCGGTGCAGGCCGCGCGCCTGAGCTGCATACCCATGATCCTGCCGGGCCGGCCGCATGGCATACGCGTACTGGTGGACGAGGCCCTGGCGGCGCTGGGGCTGGAGCCCAATGTCGAAATGGAAATCGACGCCATGCACTCCATGCTGCAACTGGTGGAGAGCGGGCTGGGATACGCCGTGCTCTCGTATTCCTGCGTAGCGCCGCAGATCGCGCAGGGCCGCATGCGCATCTGGCGCATCGAGCGGCCCGGCATTACGCGATCGCTGCTGATCGCGGCGTCCACGCAGCGGCCCTCCACCAAGGCCGTGCGCGTGCTGCGTACGATACTGCGCCGGCAGATCCAGGACATGATCGCCAGCGGGCGGTGGACGCCCGATCCGGCGGTGTTCTCCTGACCGGACCCGCGCGTGCGCCCCGCCTTGCGGGCGTCCGGCCGGGGCGGTTACGCGAGGGCCATGGACGCCCGCGACTTGCGGCCGGGCGCGGCCGCCGCGCCGCGCCGCCTACTTCGCGGTTTCCCCACGCTGCCGGATCGCCACCCCCGCAATGGTCTCGACCATCTTGGCGATATGCGTGAAATCCGCGTCCTCGCCGCACATGGCGTGCGTCATGACCAGCATCTCGCGCACGGCGGAACCCACCACCATGGGGACGCCGATAGCTTCGGCCTCGTCCACGCACAGCCGCACGTCCTTGTAGGCCAGGCGCGCGGCGAAACCGATGTCGAAGGTGCCCGTCAGTACGGCGCGCGGGAATTTGTCCTGGCTGGCGGTGTTGCGGCCGGAGCCGGAGTTGATCACGTCCAGCATGGTCTTGGGATCCAGGCCGGCCTTTACGCCCATGGCCATGGCCTCGGACGTGATGGCGACGGCCGCCGCCGACATCAGGTTGTTCGCCAGCTTCATGCTTTGGCCCATGCCGGCCTCCGCGCCCAGGTAGAACACGGGACCGAAATGCTTCAGGGCGGGCAATAGCGCGTCATAGTCGGCCTTGGGGCAGGCGGCCATGACCGCCAGCGTGCCGGCGCGCGCGCCACCCACGCCGCCGCTGACCGGCGCATCGACATACAGGATGTCGCGCCTGGCCAGCGCGCGGCTGACTTCGCGCGCGGTGCGCGGCCCGATGGTGGACAGGTCGACGACGCGCTTGACGCGGCCGCCGGCCATCAGGCCGTCCGGATCCGTGGCGACGCGCTGCACGATGTCCGGTGTCGGCAGGCTCAGGAATACGGTCTCGGCGCGTTCCGCGACTTCGCGGGCATTGGCGCACGCCGCCGCGCCGCGGCCCGCCAGCGCCTGTACCGCCGCCGCGCTGGTGTCGTAAACCGCCAGGCCATGGCCGGCGTCCAGCAGGCGTCCCGCCATGGGGCCGCCCATATTGCCCAGGCCTATGAATCCGTAAGTCTCCGATTGCATGCTCGCTCCTTCGATGGGTCAGGGGTTTCTCATTGCTGCGGCGTCAGGCCGATCTGTTTCGCCAGCGAGGCCACCTCCTTGGTGTCCTTGGCGAGCAGCGCGGAGAACGGCGCCGGACCGCGCTCGGCCTGGGCCGGCACCGTGGCGGCCAGCTGGTCGATGCGGGTCTTGAACTCGGGGCTGTCGATGACCTTGGACAGCGCCGATGCCAGCCGGTCGACGACCGGCTTGGGCGTGTTCCTGGGCGCGACCACGCCGTTCCAGATGGCCAGGTCGAAAGCGGGCAGCCCGCCTTCGGCGAAAGTCGGTACATCCGCCATCTGCGGCAGCCGCTGCGGCGCGGAGACGGCGATGGCGCGGATGCGTTTGTCCTTGTGCAGCGGCATCATCGTCACGGTCTGGTCGATGACGGCGTCGATGGTGCCCGCCATCAGGTCGGCCAGCGCCGGACCGGAGCCGCGATACTGGATCAGCTCGCCCTGCGTCCTGGAGATATGCAGGAACAGGCCTTCCGCCAGGTGGGCCGTGGTGCCGGGGCCGCCGGAGCCGAAGTTCAGCTTGGGTCCGCCCGCGCGCATGCGCTTGAGCATGTCGGGCAGGCTGGCGATGCCGCTCTTGTTGCTGACCGACAGCACCATGGGCACGGTCGCCACCGTGCCGATGGGCGACAGGTCGCGCACCGGATCCACATGGGCGGTGGGATAGAGCAGGGGAATGATGGCCAGCGACATATTGCTGAACATCAGCGTGTAGCCGTCGGGTTCGGATTTCATCAGGCGCTGGTAGCCGATCAGGCCGCCCGCGCCGGTGGTGTTCTCCACGACCACGGACTGGCCCAGTTCGGTGGTCAGCCCGCTGGCGATCTGGCGCGCCAGCGTGTCGAGGGTGCCGCCGGGGGCCACCGCGACGATCATGACGATGGGACGCGTGGGAAAGGTGTCGGCGGCCGCGGCCGGCGCGGCCAGTATCAAGGCGGCGACACAGCCGATGAGGAATCGCAACATGTCTGTCTCCTGGATGTTATCGGTAGGCGTGGCCTACGCTTCGTGCGCTTGCGGCATGCTTGCGGGCCGGTGCGCGCGTGAGCCAATACTAGTCATGCGATGGCCCGGGAAAGGCCACGCCGCCGGCATATCAGAATGCGCGCTTTCGGCATAACGCCGCGGGATGGCGGCAGGGGCGCCGGCGCCGCGCCTTGGGGTTACCCGTCCCGCGTGCCGGCCATCCGGCGCGCATGCCCCGGATGCCCGTGGACGTCATCGCAGCATGAGGCCGCGCGCCAGCGGAGAGACATCGTCCAGATGGTCCAGGCCGCGGATCAGCGACAGGGTGTGCGCCACCTGGGCGCCGTCCAGGCCGGCGCGGGGCGCCAGCTGGCGGTACTTTTCCTCGATGTCGGCCCAGTCGATGCCGCGCGCGCCGGCGCCGCGCGGCGCATGGCAGGTGGCGCGGTGCACGGTGCCGTCCACCATATGGATGATGACGGTGCCGCCATGGCGATGCGGGAAGCGGTCGGGCAGCGGGGGCGGTTCGCTGGCGTAGCGCACCTTGTCCTGCAGCGCGGCGATGCGCGGATCGCGCATCTTTTCCGGGGTCAGGTTGTCCCAGCCGAAGCCGCGGTCGACGATGGACGCGGCCACGAAATACGCCACGCTGTGGGCCGCTTCCACCAGGTTGCGCGGGTGCGGGGCGCCGCCGAAGGTGGTGTGCTGGACGGCGGCCGAGACGACGACGCCGGCGATGCGGCCGGGGTCGAGCTCATGCTCGCGCGCCGCCGTGGCGGCGGCCTCCGCGACGGCATGGAAGGGATGCGCGCCCGGCATCAGCTTGATGGCCATATCGGTCACGATGTCCCAGGACTGCCCCAGGTCCCGGGCGATGTCCTCGACCGCCTGGCCGCCCATGGCGTCCAGGAAACCGCGCGGCGCTTCCAGGATGGCGGGATCGCCCTGGAAGCCCGCGCGCGCGGCCTGGGCGGCCTGGATGCCCGCCATCGCCGCCATGCCGGCGTGGTATTCGCGCGAACAGCTGGTGTCCGCGGCCACCGCCAGGCCGCCGATGGACGTGGCGGCCAGGACGATGGCGTGCGTCATCGCATCCTCGTCCAATTCCAGCAGGCGGCCGGCGGCCACCGCCGCGCCGAACACGGTGGAGACCGAGCCATGGAAGCCGCGCCGCATGCGCCCCGGCGTCAGCGATTCGTCGATACGGCCGGCTACTTCATAGCCCAGCGCCATGGCGGCCAGCACCTCCTTGCCGGGCCGGTTGCGCCATTCCGCCAGGGCCAGCGCCGTGGCGCTGACGATGGTGCCGATATGCGCGATGCTGCGCAGGTCGCTGTCGTCGGAGGCCGCGGCATCGCTGGCCACGGCGTTGACGCGCGCCGCGCGGGCGACGGGCAGGCGCGCACCGTGGAACCACACGGTGGCGCCCGGCGTGCCCCCGTCCTCGGTTTCCAGGCGCCGCACGATGTCGGCGGAGGGGATGCGGTAGCCCATGGAGGCGCTGGCGATGGTGCTGGCCAGGCTCATCTTGGCGTGTTCCATCGCCAGCGGCGGGATGGCGGAGGCCGGCGTGCGTACCGCGTGGGCCGCCAGGACGCGGGCCAGGGTGGCGCCCCCTGTCGCGCCGTCGCGCGGGATGCCGCCGGCCGTCATTGCGCGCCCCCCTTCATGGATTTCAGGACGGGCAGCCACTTTTCCAGGTCGCGCCCGATCAGCGCGCTGAAGTCCTTGGAGGGCGCCAGCGGCGTGGGCGCCACGTCGTAGCCCTGTTCGGTGAGCTTGGCGCGCAGGCCGGGGTCGCGCATGACCGCGTCCAGCGCCTTGTGCAGGCGCGCTACGCGGTCCTGCGGCACGCCGGCCGGCGCGATGATGCCGAACCACAGGGTGACTTCGAAGCCCTTCATGCCGCTTTCGTTCAGCGAAGGAACGTCCGGCAGCAGCGGCGAGCGCTGCAGGCTGGTCACCGCCAGCGGCTTGAGCTTGCCGCCGCGGATCAGGCCGATCGCCGCCGGGATGTTGTACAGCCCCAGGTCCACCTCCTTGCTCATGACGGCCACCAGCCCTTGCGGCGCGCCGGTGTAGGCCACATGCATGAGCGGCCTGTCCAGGTATTGCCCCAGCACGACGCCGGCGATGTGATGGCTGGTGCCCACGCCGCTGGAGGAAAAGCTGAACTTGTTGGCCGGCTGTGCCTTGATGGCCTGCGCCAGCTCGGCGACGGAGCCATAGGGCGAGCCAGGCGCCACCACCAGTACATTGGCCACGTCGGCCAGCACGGCGATGGGGGTGAAATCCTTCAACGAGTCGTAGCCCGGCTTGTCGTAGAGCGCCTGGTTGGTAATCATCGTGCCCTGGGCGGCCAGGCCGATGGTGTAGCCATCGGCGGGGGCGCGGGCGATGTCCACGGTGCCTATGGTGCCGCCGGCGCCGGCCTTGTTTTCCACGACCACCGCCTGGCGCAACTGCGTGGCCAGCTGGTTGGCGACCGCCCGCGACAAGGTGTCCGCGGCGCTGCCCGCGGCGAAGGGCACGATCATCTTCAAGGCCCGCGACGGGTAGTCGTCGGCCGCATGCGCCGCGCCGGCGGCCAGCAGCAGGCAGGCGCCGGCCGCGGTCGCGGCACGGCGCAGGGTGTCGGTAAGCATGATGTCTCCTCCTGGATGTTCCCGATACAACGGGGGGACGTGTATGTTGAGAATTCTTGTTGTCCCGGTACACGACTATAGGAGGCGGTCCGGCGGACGTCATGCGAATTTATTTGGCGACCGTTGAGGATCATTCACGCATCATGCATAAGTTGCGCAATATCCTGGGGCCGCTGCGCGTGCTCGACGCCGTCCACCGCAGCGGCGGCGTCGCCCGCGCCGCGCAAAGCCTGCACGTCACGCCTGGCGCGGTCAGCCACCAGATCCGCGCGCTGGAAGCCGCGCTGGACACGCGCCTGAGCCGCAAGGTGGGGCGCGAGGCCGTGCTGACGGCCAGCGGCATGCAGCTGGCCACGCGGGTGGCGGAGCTGTTCGACCGGGTGGAGGAAGCGGTGCAGGAGGCCAGCGCGCGCGGCAAGACGCGGCGGATCCGCTTGAAGGTGATTCCCAGTTTCGCCATCAAATGGCTGATGCCCAGGCTGGCCAGTTTCTACGCCGCGCACGCGGACATCGACCTGGAGGTGGCCACCGTGACGCGCGCCGACGACGTCAGCCTGGGCGATGCGGATTTCGTGGTGCGGCGCGGCCACGGCCATTGGCCGGGGACGCACGCCGAGCGGCTGTTCGACGACGTGCTGGCCCTGGCCTGCGCGCCGTCGATGGCGGCGGGCATACGCCAGCCGGACGACGTGCTGGAGCACAAGCTGCTGCATTCGATGATCGCGCCGGTCAGCTGGGAGGCCTGGCTCGCGCATGCCGGCCTGCCGGCGGCCGGCGCGCGGCTGGTGCCGCTGGCCAACGCGGCGCTATGCCTGCAGGCCGCCGTGCAGGGCGTGGGCATCGCCCTGACGCAGCAGGCCTATATGCAGGAAGAGCTCGCGCGCGGATTGCTGGCGCACCCGCTGGACATGGCGCTGCGCAGCGGGGATGCCTACTACCTGGTCAGCGCGCCCGGCACGCTGGATATCCGTCCTTGCGCGGACTTCGCGGCCTGGGTGCGATCGGTGGTGTGAGGCCGGCGCACGCGGCGGCGGAGGCGTCCGCGAGAGCCGCCCAGGCGCCGTCAGGCCGGGTCGTTCGCCTGGCTGACCAGCTTGTCGCGCTGCGCGCGCAGGCCGGCGAAGACGGCATCCGCGACATGCGCCGGGAAACCTGGCGGCAGCAGGGCCGCGGCGTGTTCGATGGCGGGCTCGGTGGCCTCGACCAATTCGCCGATGATGTCGTCGACCATGCTTTTGTCCAGCCCCGCCTCTGCCGCCTGCGTGTACCAGTGCCGCCGGCGGATTTCCGCCAGCCGGTAATGCAGCCCGCCGGATCCCCGCACCCCCATGGCCAGCTTGGCGCGCTGCGGCGCCAATTGCGCGCGCTTGTTGCCGATGATGGGGTGCGCGGAAAGAATGTCGTATAGCGGCGTCGCATGGTAGCGGCCGCCGGCCAACAGCGCGATGCTGAAGTTCTTGGCGTGCCCATCGGTGGCGGCCAGCATCCAGAAGAACATCTGTGC
Source organism: Bordetella bronchialis (assembly GCF_001676705.1). Lineage (NCBI taxonomy): Bacteria > Pseudomonadati > Pseudomonadota > Betaproteobacteria > Burkholderiales > Alcaligenaceae > Bordetella > Bordetella bronchialis. The sequence continues at coordinate 5,721,517 of NZ_CP016170.1, read as the reverse complement.
CTTGTAGAAGGCGCGCACGTCTTCTTCGCGTTCGGATGAATCCAGCACGCCGCGGATGATGGCCGTTATGCCCGGGCCGCCGTCCGCCTGGTATTTGCGCAACGGCGACACGCCCATGGCCTGGCACATGTCTTCCTGGGGCAGGCGCACGATGGTGCCGGTATCCGTGAAACGGCGGTCGAAGCGCTCCACCACCAGGGCCTTCTGGTCCTCGAAACGAGCCATGTCGCAATGGGCCACCGGCAGCCCGTAGGCCGCCGCCAGCTTGGAGCACAACCATTCGTTTTCCACGGAGGCATGCATGTCCGCCTGCATCGCGCCGACCAGTCCCATCGGCAATTTCAGGATATGGGTGGTGGGCGTGCTGCCACGCGGGCGCAGCCACTGCCCCTGGTGGCGCAGCAGGGCCGTTTTTTCCTGGGCGCCCGCGATGGACAGGCGCAGATCTGCGGTCCGGTCCTCGTGGCCCAGCGGTGCGCCGCTGACCGCGGCTTTCAGGATCCGCGCGATATCCGCATCGTCCAGCGGGTCCGCTTCGATATGGTCCAGGCCGGTCGGGACTTCGCCGGGCGGCAGCAATTGCACGGCGCCCACGCAGTCGCGGCCCAGTACCGCCAAGAGGTCGAAAGGGGCTGCGCTGTCGGCGCGGTGGTGTTGGGCCAGCCTGCGCCGGATCGCGTCGCTGTCGGGCAGAAGATTGTCGAAGAAATCGTGGACGACCGCTCCCTTGTAGGGCGCGTTGCCCAGGCGGAAGGGAAGGGACAGCGAAAGCGGGCGCCCCGCGGGATCGTCCAGCCATGCCGGGCTGTATTGGAGCGACGACACGCCGGCCTCCTCCGCCCAAAGGCCGACGTGCGCGCCGTTCATCCAGATGGCCAGCCGGTGCAGCCTTCGGGCCATGTCACCACTCCGACTTGGCGACGGCGCGATCCGCCTGGTCCATGGGCCGCAGGGCAAGCTCGACACGCAGCATCTGCAGGATGCGGAAAACCCGGTCGAAGCTGGCCTTTTCCGGGGCGGCTTCCAGCTTGGCATAGCTTTGCTGGGTGATGCCCAGGCGGGCCGCCAGTTGCGCCTGGGTCAGCCCTTTGGCCTTGCGGAACCCTTGCAGGATGGGTCGCAGCTGTTGGAGCGTGCGGACGGGATAGTCCATGGTATGCGCCGGAGAAGTGTAGAAAGACAGTCTACCGGTTGTATTTTAAAAATACAACTCCCAGGCAGTAATACCGTTTTACGCCTATTAGGCTGTATTCGCGTAAAACAACTTATGGGTTGTCAGGCCCTGCCTTGTACGCCTTATTCCCGGTTGCCGCGCCCCAGGAACTGGCTGGGCCGGCGCAGGGCGGGATCGAAGGGGTTGATCTGCGCGCCGATCGTCCGGGCTTCCTTGTGCAGCATTTCCACGATAAGAGGCAGGCGTTCGCCGCTCAGGCGTTCCTGCGGGGCGGCCACGCTCAGCGCCGCCACCGTATCGCCGTTGCGGTCCTGCACCGGTACGGAAAGGCCGGCAATGCCTGGGTACAGCCCGGGCCCGTCGCTGTAGGCATAACGCGCTTCCAGGCATTGCTTGATGCGCACCCGCATGGAGATCTCGTCGATGAAGCCCAGGTGGTGCAGGCGCGGGATGTTGAAGCGGATGACTTCCTCGCGCTCCGCCGGGGGCAGGCTGGCCAGCAGGATCAACCCGGCCTGGCCCAGCCCCAGCGGCACCCGGCCGCCGATATCGCCGGTGTGGGATCGCACGGGAAAAGGGCCGTCGATGCGGTCCAGGCAGATGGCGTCGAAGCCCTGGCGCACCAGGATGAAGATGGTGTCGCTCAGCATGCCGCACAGGCGCAGCATGGAGGGGCGGTAGACCTCGCGCAGATTGGAGCGGTAGCGGCCCGCCGCGGACCCCAGCGCGTAGAAGGCCACGCTCAACTGGTATGCCTTGCCGCCGGGGGGCTGCTCCACGGCGTCTTCCTGGATCAGGGCCTGCAGCACCCGGTGCGCGGTGGCCGGCGCCAGGCCCGTGCGCTTGGCGATCTCGGTCAGGCGCAAGGCCTCGCCCTTGGCGTCGGCCAGCGCGCGCAGCACGCCGAAAGCCCGTTGCAGCACGCCCTGGGCGTTGGCCTCGTTTTCCCGTCCATCGGAAGAAGTCATAGGGAGTTCCATCCAGCCGCATAACGCGAAGTCAGCAACGGATCATAATTCTGTACAGCGGAAAAATACAGAAAATTTATCGGCTGTACGGAAAAACCCCATTGACCCGTATCGCGCGCCAAACCTAGACTGGTCTGGCGTTATGCGCGAAGGCGATCCACGGCGGACGCCTTCATCTCGGAAAACGGCAGGGTCCGGCATGTCATTTCTCCGCTTGGAAAAGCTTTCGAAGGACTATGGAGACCTGCGCGTGGTGCGGGACCTGGACCTGTCCGTGGAGCAGGGCGAGTTCGTGTCCCTGCTGGGGCCGTCGGGCTGCGGCAAGACCACCACCCTGCAAATGATCGCCGGCTTCGCGGAGGTCACCCGCGGCCGCGTCGTGCTGGACGGCCGCGATATCACCCACGCGCCGCCCAATACGCGAGGCCTGGGCATCGTTTTCCAGACCTACGCCCTGTTCCCGCACCTGACCGTGCAGGACAACGTCGCCTTCGGCCTGGCCATGCGCAAGGTGGGCCGCGCGGAACGGCGCGAACGCACCCGCGAGGCGCTGGCCCTGGTCAAGCTGGACCAGCATGCCGACCGTTACCCGCGCGAGCTGTCCGGCGGCCAGCGGCAGCGCGTGGCGCTGGCGCGGGCCCTGGTCATCCGGCCGCCGGTGCTGCTGCTGGACGAACCGCTGTCCAACCTGGATGCCAAGCTGCGCGAGGACATGCAGTTCGAACTGCGCGCCATCCAGCGCAAGACCGGCACCACCACGCTCATGGTGACGCACGACCAGGCCGAAGCGCTTTCCATCAGCGATCGCGTGGTCGTCATGCAGGAAGGCCGCGCCACGCAGATCGACGCGCCGTACCGGATGTACGAGCACCCCGGCAGCGAATTCATCTCGCGTTTCGTCGGCAAGACGAACCTGCTGCCGGGCACCGTGACGCGGGCCGGGACGCGCGCCGAGGTGCGCAGCGGCGAACTCAGCCTGGATGTGGACGGCCAGGGCCTGCGGCAGGGCGACGCCGTGCGCGTCTGCCTGCGGCCGGAAAAACTGCTGCCGGTGGCGCCGGGCCAGGGCAGGCTGACCGGCACGGTCGCCACCCGCTACTTCCTGGGCAGCCAATGGATGTACGAACTGGACACGCCGCTGGGCGCGCTGACGGTGTTGACGCCCAACGACGGCCGCGCGCCGCACGGCGACGGCGAACGCATCGGCGTGGACTGGGCGGAAAGCGTGGTGCGCGTATTGCCGACCGCGGAGGCCGCCGCATGACGGCCCGCGCAAACCGATGCGGCCGCCCGCCGCATGCGCGGCGGCAAGGGCATGCGCCCCGGACGATGGCGGAGCGATCCCATGCGCGGCGCTGATACCGGCACGCCCGTGGCCTCCCCGCCCACGCCGGCCCCGCGGCTGGACGGCCTGCCGTCCATCCTGGGGTCCATTCCCATCAGCCTGCTATTCCTGACGCTGGTGCTTACGCCGCTGGGCCTGACCTTCGTCCTGAGTTTCCGCCCCTTCGACTACAACACCGGCGTACAGCCCGGCCTGACGCTGCAGCAGTACGCCACCGTGCTCAGCGATCCGTACTTCCTGGGCATCTTCTGGCGCACCCTGTGGATATCGGTGCTGACCACGCTGATATGCGTGGTGGTCGGCGTGCCGGAGGCCTACATCCTGAGCCGCATGCGCGCCCCCTGGCGCTCGATCTTCCTGCTGGCCGTGCTGTCGCCGCTGCTGATCTCGCTGGTGGTGCGCGCCTTCGGCTGGAGCATGCTGCTGGGGCCCACGGGCCTGCTGGGACAGGCGGCCCAGGCATTGGGCCTGGGCTCGCTGCTGTACACGCCCACGGCCATCGTGATCGGCCTGGTGCACATCATGCTGCCCTTCATGATCATCCCGGTGTGGACGTCGCTGCAGAAGCTGGACCCGTCCGTGGAGCACGCCGCGTATTCGCTGAACGCCTCGCGCCTGCAGGCGCTGCTGCGCGTCGTGCTGCCGCAATGCATGCCGGGCGTCCTGTCCGGCAGCCTGATCGTGTTCGGCCTGAGCGCCAGCTCCTTCGCCATCCCGGCCCTGCTGGGCGGCCGGCGGCTGAAGATGGTGGCCACCATCGTCTACGACGAATTCCTGACGGAGCTGAACTGGCCGCTGGGCGCGACCCTGGCCATCCTGCTGCTGCTGGCCAACGTCGTCATCATGATGGCCTACAACCGCGTCATCGAGCGCTCCTACCGGCGCAGCCTGGGGTAGCACATGCTGAAGAACGGTCCTTTCGCGCTCGCCTTCAATGCCCTGGTGGCGGCTTTCGTGCTGGCGCCGCTGGCGGTGGTGTGCCTGGTCGCCTTTACGCCCGCCTCCACGCTTAGCATCCCCACCCACTCGTTCTCCCTGCGCTGGTTCCGTGCCCTGTTCGCGCACGCGGATTTCATGCAGTCCTTCCGCAACAGCCTGCTGCTGGCGACACTGGCGGCGACTATCGCCGTATGCCTGGCGCTGCCGGCGGCCATCGCGCTGACGCGCTACCGCTTTCCCGGCCGCGAGGCCCTGAACGGCCTGCTGCTGTCGCCGCTGATGATCCCGCACCTGGTGCTGGGGGTGGCGCTGATGCGCTTCTTCGCCCTGATCGGCAGCAGCGGCAGCTTCGCCTGGCTGGTGGCCAGCCACGCCGTCATCGTCACGCCCTATGTGCTGCGCCTGCTGGTGGGATCGCTCACGGGCTTCGACCGTTCGGTCGAGCACGCCGCGCTCTCGCTCAGCGCCAGCCGCGCGACGGTGTTCTTCCGCGTCACGCTGCCGCTGATCGTGCCCGGCGTCTTCGGCGGCTGGCTGCTGGCCTTCATCAATAGCTTCGACGAACTCACGATGTCGGTGTTCATTACCGCGCCGTCCACGGTGACCCTGCCGGTGCGCATGTACATGTATGCCACGGAGTCCATCGATCCCATGATGGCGGCAGTGTCGGCGGCGGTGATCGCGCTGACGGCCGTCGCCATGCTGCTGCTGGATCGCGTGTACGGACTGGACCGGGTCCTGGTGGGGCAGCGATGAACGCGCCCTGCCCGCCACCCTTGCTGACCCGCCTGGCCGAACAAGGCAGGGCGCCCGTGGATTTCGTGCTGGACGGCCGGCCGGCGCGCGCCCTGGCCGGCGATACGGTAATGACCGCCGTGCTGACGCAGGCCGGCCGCCTGCGGCAAACGGAATTCAGCGGCGCCCCGCGCGCCGGCTTCTGCATGATGGGCGCCTGCCAGGATTGCTGGATGCGGCTGGAGGACGGCACGCGCGTGCGCGCCTGCTCCACCTTCATCGCGCCGGGCATGCGCCTGCTGTCGTACGCACCGAAGGAGGACAGCCATGCAAGCGGCCGTCCCGGATAAGACCCGTCCCGGCCCGGTATCCGCCGCTGCCGCGGCACCGCAACCCATCGTCGTCGGGGCGGGGCCGGCCGGCATCCGCGCCGCGCAGGCGCTGGTGCGCGCCGGCTTGCGGCCCGTCGTGCTGGACGAGGCGCAGCGCGCCGGCGGCCAGATCTATCGGCAGCCGCCCCCGGGTTTCCAGCGCGGCGGCCGCGATCTCTACGGCTTCGAGCATCGCAAGGCGGCCAGCCTGCACCAGGCCATGCAGGCCTTGCTGCCGGCCATCGACTACCGGCCCGGCGCGCTGGTGTGGAATTGCGAGGATGGCGTGCTGGACGTGCTGCGCGACGGCAGGAACGAGACCGTCGCCTACTCCCACCTTATCCTGGCCACGGGCGCCACCGACCGCGTGCTGCCTTTTCCGGGCTGGACCATGCCGGGTGTGTACACCCTGGGCGGCGCGCAGGTCGCGCTGAAGTTCCAGGGCTGCGGTATCGGGCAGCGTGTCGCCTTCATGGGGACCGGTCCGCTGCTGTACCTGGTGGCGTATCAATATGCCAAGGCCGGCGCGCAAGTGGCGGCCGTGCTCGATACCTCGACGGCCGCCGACCGCCTGGCCGCCATGCCGGGGCTGGCGCGGGCGCCGGGGCTGGCGGCGAAGGGCCTGTACACCATGGGCTGGCTGCGCTGGCGCGGCATTCCCATGTACACGGGGGTACGGCCGGACCACGTCATCGGCTATGAACGCGTTTCGGGGGTCGTGTGCCGCCAGGGCAACGGCCAGGACGGCGGCAGGACGCTGCGCATCGCCTGCGATGCCGTGGCCTACGGCCTGGGACTGCGGGCCGAAACCCAATTGGCCGCGGTCGCGGGCTGCCGCTTCGATTATCACGAACGTGATAGGGCGTGGTTGCCGAAGCGCGATGCGGCGGGGCGTACCTCCGTGCCCGGCGTCTACGTGGCCGGGGACGGTGCCGGCATCGCGGGCGCGGACGCCGCCGAGCTGGCGGGCGAGCGCGCCGCCCTGGCCTTGCTGCAGGACCTGGGCATGCCGGTCGATACCGCGCGGGCGCGGACGCTGGGCCGCAAGCTCGCGCGCCAGGACCGGCTGCGCGATGCCCTGGAAAGAGCGTTTCCCTTCCCCGCGGAATGGGCGGCATCGCTGGACGACGACGTGGTCCTGTGCCGCTGCGAGGAAATCACGGTGGGCGCGCTGCGCGCCTCGGCCCAGGTCGACGGGGCGCGGGAATTGAACCGCGGCAAGGCGCTGACGCGCGTCGGCATGGGCCGCTGCCAGGGCCGCATGTGCGGCGCCGCCGCGGCCGAAGTCCTGGCGCGCGCCAGCGGCGTGCCGTTGCCCCAGGTAGGCTGGCTGCGCGCCCAGCCGCCCATCAAGCCCATTCCCATCCAGCTGTTCGCCATGGATATGGGCGATGAGCCGGACCTGGGACTGACCGCGCGGGGCAGGTCCTGATGGAATGCCTGCATACGGAAGTCGCCATCATCGGCGGCGGCATCGTCGGCGCCAGCGCCGCGCTGTTCCTGCGGCGCCGCGGCGTGCCGGTCGTGCTGCTCGACGCGGCGGCCTGCGGCGCCAAGGCCAGCGGCGTGAACTACGGCGGCGTGCGGCGGCAAGGGCGGCCACTGGCGCAGATGCCGCTGACCCGCCGCGCGCACGCGCTGTGGGGCGACCTGCGCGGCCTGATCGGCACCGATGGCGAATACCAGCGTTCCGGCCACCTGAAACTGGCCTACAGCCAGGCCGACCTGGCGGAGCTCGAGCACTATCGCGCCAGCACCCGCGGCTACGGCATGCACCTGGAAATGCTGGACCGGCCCGCGCTGGAGCGCCGCTTTCCCTGGCTGGGGAATAGCGTGGTCGGCGGTTCCTTCTGTCCGGAGGACGGCCACGCCAATCCCCGCCTGGTGTCGCCGGCCTTCGCGCAGGCGGCCCGGCGTGCCGGCGCCACGGTGCGCGAGTCCACGCGCGTGGACAGCGCCCTGCATGACGGCGCGGGCTTCGTGCTGCGCGCCGGCGACACGCTGGAGGTGCGCGCCCGCATGCTGTTGAACTGCGCCGGCGCCTGGGCCGGCCATTTCGCGGCGGCCTTCGGCGAGGCCGTGCCGGAAACCTCCATCCATCCGCTGATGATGGTGACCGAACCCCTGCCGCGATTCATGACGGCCAGCCTGGGCGTGCAGGGCGGCGGCGTCTATGCCCGCCAGGTAGACCGCGGCAACTGCGTGATCGGCGGCGGCCGCGGCGTCTCGGCCAGCCCGGACTTCGCCCGTCCCGGCCGCGCGCAGATCGGCGCGCTGCTGGCCAAGGCGGCCGACCTGCTGCCATCCCTGCGCACGGCGCACGTCATCCGCTTCTGGTCCGGCGTGGAGGGCAATATGCCCGACCACAATCCGGTGCTGGGACCCAGCGGCACCACGCCCGGCTTATTCCATGCCTTTGGATTTTCCGGGGCCGGTTTCCAGATCGGCCCGGCGGCCGGCGAGGTCCTGGCCGACCTGGCCGCCACCGGCCGCACCGATATTCCCATCGATGCATTCCGCATCGACCGTTACGCGGCCGGCGCTCATGCGGCCGCGCAACGCACCGATCTTGGCCATGGGCACACGCTGGAGTCGACATGAGCAAACATCGCCGCGATGGCAAATCCCGCTTCAAGCAGCTGGCTGGCGCTGCCGTGCTGACGGCCCTGGCGGCCCTGCCGGCGGGCGCCTGGGCGCAGCAGAAAACCCTGTACGTGGGCATGAACGGCGGCGATATGGAGCGCGCCTTCACGCAGTATGTCTTCCCGGATTTCGAGAAGGCCAACAACGTCAAGATCGTCGTCGTGCCGGGCACGTCCACCGAGGTCCTGGCCAAGGCCCAGGCCTACAAGGACAATCCGCAGATGCACGTGATGTTCCTGGACGACGGCGTGATGGCGCGCGCGGCCTCCATGGGCCTGTGCGAGAAGCTGCGCGACGATCCCGTGCTGAAGGATCTTTATCCCACGGCGGTGATGAAGGACGGCATGGCGGCGGGGATAGACATGGGCATGACGGGCCTGGGCTACAACACCCGCCTGTTCAAGAAGAACGGCTGGGCCGCGCCGACCTCATGGATGGACCTGGCCGATCCCAAGTACAAGGGCAAGGTCGTATTCCAGTCGGCATCGAACAGCACCTTCGGCCTGCACGCCTTCCTGATGTACAACCGCATCGAGGGCGGCGACGACCAGCATACGGACCCGGGCTTCGCCAAATGGCGCGGCACCATCGGCCCGAACGTGCTGGAATACATCCCGAATTCGGCCAAGCTGGCGGAGATGATCCAGTCCGACGAGGCGGCCATCTTCCCGCTGACGCCCACCGCCATCGCGCGCCTGAAGAAACGCGACATTCCGGTCGAGTACGCCCAGCCCAAGGAGGGTTCGGTGATCCTGATGGTGGGCGAATGCGTCATCGCCAAAAACAGCGAACCCGACCTGGCGCAGAAGCTCGCCCTGTACCTGCTGTCGCCGCAGGCGCAGGCCAATGCCTTGAAGTATGGCGGCCACTTCCCGTCCAATCGCAAGGTGCAGGCCGATCCCGCCAACCAGGATATGCTGAAGTCCTTCCAGACTTATATGGAAACCGCCAAGGTGCTGGACTGGGACGTCATCAACGCCACGCGGCCCGCCTTCAACGCGCGCTGGAACCGGACGGTGGAACGCTGAACGCCGGCGCGCCCTTTCGCAATATGCCCGCCACGCGGCGCCGCCATCGCGGCGTGGCGGCAGGAGACCGCTTCAATGAGCAATACCGCATTCGATTTCCATGACAAGGTCGCCGTCGTCACCGGCGGCTCGCAAGGCATAGGCGAGGCCTGCGTGCGGCGCCTGGCCGGCGCGGGCGCGGCCGTCGCCATCTGGGACGTGGCCGACGCGCCGGGACAGGCGCTGGCCCAGGCGCTGTCCGCCGACGGCGCCCGCGTCAGCTATGTCCATTGCGATGTGGCCAGCAAGGCGTCGGTGGATGCGGCCGTGGCCGCCACGCGGCAGGCCTGGGGGCGCATCGACCAGCTGGTCAGCAACGCCGGCATCGTGCGCCCCTGCCCCTTCCTGGACATCACGGAAGCCGACTGGGACGCGGTGCTCGACGTCAACCTGAAGGGCGCTTTCCTGGTCGGCCAGGCCGTGGCGCGCGTCATGGTGGAGCAGGGCGGCGGCGCCATCGTGCACATGAGTTCCGTGAATGCCGTCATGGCCATTCCCACCATCGCCTCGTATAACGCCAGCAAGGGCGGCCTGGCCCAGCTCACGCGCGTCATGGCGCTGGCGCTGGCCGATCACGGCATACGCGTCAACGCCGTGGGGCCGGGCACCATCGCCACGGAGCTGGCGCGCCAGGCGGTGCTGGCGGACGAGTCCACGCGGGCGCGCCTGATGAGCCGCACGCCGCTGCGCCGCCTGGGCGAACCGGCCGAGGTCGCCGACGCGGTGGCCTACCTGTTGAGCGACGCGTCCAGCTATATCACGGGCGAAACGCTGTACATCGACGGCGGCCGCCTGGCGCTGAACTACACGGTCTGAGGCGCCCGGCGGCGCATCAATATGCGTGTTCCGGCGCCGGGAAGCTGCCGTCCTTGACGGCCCGCACATAAGCCTGCACGGCGTCCTGGATGCTGGCCGCGCCGTCCATGAAGTTGCGCACGAAACGCGCCTTGCGGCCCGGGTAGACATTCAACATGTCGTGCAGCACCAGCACCTGGCCCGAGCATCCCGCGCCGGCGCCGATGCCGATGGTGGGGATGTTGACGTCGGCCGTGATGTCCGCCGCCAATGCCGCGGGAATCATTTCGTACAGCAGCATGCTGGCGCCGGCATCGCGCATGACGCGGGCCTGCTGCTTCAGGTGCGCGGCGGCCGCCTCGTCCTTGCCCTGCACGCGGTAGCCGCCCAGGGCATGCACGAACTGCGGTGTCAGGCCCATATGGGCGCAGACGGGCACGCCGCGCTCGGTCAGGAAGGCGACGATCTGGGACATCCACGGCGTGCGGCCGTCCATGCCTTCCACCTTGACCATCTGCGCACCGGCCGCCATCAGCCGGGCCGCGCTGGCATAGGCCTGCGCGGGCGACTCGTGATAACTGGCCCAGGGCAGGTCGGCCAGCACCCAGGCGGTCTTGTTGCCGCGCGCCACGCATTCCGTGTGATAGACCATGTGTTCCAGGCTGACCGGCAGGGTGGTCGACTGGCCCTGCACCACATTGCCCAGCGAGTCGCCGATCAGCAGGATGTCCACGCCGCACTGGTCCAGGAGCGCGGCGAAGCTGGCGTCGTAGCAGGTAAGCATGGCGATCTTCTCGCCGCGCTGGTGCATCGCGGACAAGGTGGCCAGGGTGATGGGCTTGCGAGGCGCTTGCGCGTCGCCGGCGACGGTCGGATACATGTGCGTGCCTGATGGTCGTGATACGTGGAGGTCGGGGCACGCCCCCGCGGCATGCACCAATAAGGCGCATTCTATCGGCTGCGGCGTAATGGCGCGCGGCCCCGCCGGTCCGGATGCGCGAAGGGCTTAGGCCGCCGGGATGATGCCCACCGGGTAATTTTCTGCAAAGAATGTGGTTCCGACCGCGGCGGCGCGGTCCCAGGGGGTGTTACAGGCCTCGCCCCGTGCCGGAGCCCATATGTCGTTACGGAAGTTCCTCGCGTATGCCCTGCGGCCGGCGCTCCGGCGGCCGGCGATCCGGTGGCCGGCATTCCGGCGGCCGGCGCTCCGGTGGCCGGCATCCGTGCGCCCGACACTCCGGCGCGGCATCGCCGCCGCCATGCTGCTGCCGTCGCTGGCTTTCGCGGGGCCCGCCGCGCGGGCGGCGCCGGCCCTGGATCCCAGCCAGGCGCGCGATATCGCCGCCGACGCCTACGTTTACGCCTACCCCCTGGTGCTGATGGACGTCGCGCGCCGCGTGCAGACCAATGTGCAGTCGCCGGACACGGCTTTCGGTGGCGGCGCGCCGGTCAACCGCTACACGCATATGAGCCGCGCGGCCGATCCGCTGCTGCATGGCCTGCCTTATCCCGACGTCGATACGCTGTGGTCGGCACTGTGGTTCGATGTATCGAAGGAACCCCTGCTGCTCGAAGTCCCCGATGCGCGGGGCCGCTATTACTCGATCACGCTCTCGGACATGTGGAGCGACGCGTTCGCGGCGCCGGGCAGCCGCACCGCGCAGGATGGACTGCGCGTCTACGCCGTGGTGGCGCCCGACTGGCAGGGCAAGCTGCCCAAGCCGGCGGAGGTCCTTCGCGCGCCGACGGCCGCCGGCCTGCTGCGCGTGCGAATCGCCTACCGTGGCATCCAGGACCTGGGCGCGGCGCAGGGCTTTCAGATGGCGCTGGACGCCACGCCCTTGTCGCGCTGGGGCAAGAAGACCGTACCGCCGGACGGCCAGTTCGACGTGGCCCTGTCGCGCCGCGCGCCGGCCGAACAGGTGGCCGAGATGAAGGCCCAGGAATTCTTTGCCGCCTTCGCCGAGCTGGCGGCGCGGTATCCGCCGCATGCGGCCGACGGGCCCATATTGCAGCGCATGGCGCGCCTGGGCCTGGCGCCCGGCCAGCGCGTGGACCTGGCGCGCCTGCCGGCCGATGTGCGGGCCGCCGTGGAGGCCGGGGTACTGCGCGGCCAGGCCAGCGTGCGTTCGCCCATCCAGCCGCGCGCGCGTCCCGGCGACGCCTGGCGCATGCCGCAGCGCCGCCTGGGCAGCTATGGCACCGACTACACCTTGCGGGCGCGCACGGCGCGCGCCCAGGGCGCCACGCCCTTGCCCGAGGACGAGATCGTGCTGCGCGCCGGCAGCGATTCGGATGGCCGGCCGCTGGATGGCAGCTTCCGCTACGAGGTGCGCTTCGATCGCGGACAGTTGCCGCCCGCCGATGCGTTCTGGTCGATGACGCTGTACAACGACCGCCGCGAACTGTACGACAACCCCATCGGCCTGTATGCCGTGGGGACCCGCCACCCCTTGACGCCGGGCGCGGACGGCACTTCCACCGTGTACGTGCAATACGCCCAGCCGGCCGGGGAACAGGTGCGCAACTGGCTGCCCGCGCCGCAGAGCGGCCGCTTTACCTTGATACTGCGGCTTTACCAGCCCGGCGCGGATGCCGTGGAGGGGCTCTGGACGACGCCGGCGATACGGCGCATCCAGTGATCGGGCTGTCAGGATCAGGCGGCCAGGATCAGGCGGCCAGGATCAGGCGGCCAGCCCGCCGAGGACCGACGCCGCCACCAGCATGACGCCCACCCACAGGTTGGCGCGAAACAGGCCCAGCCCCAGTTCCGGACGGTCCAGATCCAGCTTTTTCAATTGCCAGGCCAGGTGCGCGGCGATCAGCGCCATGCCCACCGCATAGGGCCAGCCCAGGCCGATGGCGTATCCGCCCCAGGCCCACAGCGCCACGGTCGCCACGTAGAAGCCGGCGATCCATGCCTTGCCGGCGGCGCCGAAGCGCAGCGCGGTGGAATGCAGGCCCAGCCGGCGATCGTCGCGTACGTCGATGTAGGCATAGATGGTGTCGTAGCCGATCTGCCACAGGATGGTGCCGATGTAGACCGCGATCGCGCCCAGGGGGACTTCGTTGCGGGTGTCCGACCAGGCCATCAGCATGCCCCAGTTGAAGCACACGCCCAGCACCGCCTGGGGCCAGTACGTGACCCGCTTGCACAGCGGGTAGATGACCACGATGGGCAGCAGCGCCACGGCCAGCCAGCGGCTCATGGGATTGATGGCCAGCAGCAGCAAGGCGCACACGGCCAGCTGCGCGAACAGGAACCACAGCGCCTGCCGCAGCGTGAGCTGGCCGCTGGTCAGCGGGCGGTAGCGCGTGCGTTCGACATGCTTGTCGATATCGCGGTCGAAGATATCGTTGATGGTGCAGCCGATGCCGCGCATCAGCAGCGCCCCCAGCGAGAACACCGCCACGCGCCAGGCATCCAGCCAGCCGCCGGCGGCCTGGGCCAGGGCGGCCAGCGCCGGCAGCAGGGTCAGCCAGGTGCCGATCGGGCGGTCCAGGCGGCACAGCCGCGCATACGGCCCCCACGACCGGGGCAGCCAATGGGCCACCCAGTCGTCGAACTCGATGTCGTTCAGGTCGATGCGGCCGCCGGGATGCTGCGTGGACATGCCGCCGTCCTCAGCCCAGCCGCGCCTTGATCAGGCGGCCCAGGGTCGCCATGCCGCTGCGGATTTTTTCCTCGGGCACGGTCACGAAGCTCAGCCGCAGCGTGTTGCGCGGCGCCGGGGCATTTGCGTAGAAGGGCTGGCCCGGCACGAAGGCGACCTTCTCTTCGATGGCCGCTTGCAGAAGCTCGGCGGTATCGATGCCTTCGGGCAGCGTCACCCAGATGAACATGCCGCCTTCCGGACGCGTCCAGGACGCGGCGGCCGGGAATTCGCGCTGCAGGGCGTCCAGCATGTAGCCGCATTGCTTGCGGTAGAGCTCGCGCACGGTGGGCAGGTGCTGCGCCAGGAAGCCGTCCTTGACGATCTCGTACACCGCCATCTGCGTCAGCGTGGAGGTGTGCAGGTCGGTGGCCTGCTTGGCCTGCACCATTTTGTCGATCAGTTTGCGCGAGGCGGCGATGTAGCCCAGGCGCAGGCCGGGCGCCAGCACCTTGGAAAACGAACCCATGCGGATGACATTGGCGCCCACTTCGCCGCCCAGCGACAGCAGGCTGGGCTGCGGTTCGCCGGCGTAGCGCAGTTCGCCGTAGGGGTCGTCCTCTACGAGCGGCAGCGCCAGACGGGCCGCCTGCTGCACCAGGGCTTCGCGGCGCTCGCGGCTCAGCGTGCGTCCCGTGGGGTTCTGGAAGTTGGGCAGGGCGTACAGGAAGCGCGCGCCCTGGGTGTTGGCCGGCGTCAGGGCTTCGGGGATCAGGCCGCCTTCGTCCGACGCCACGGATTCGTAGCGGGGCTGGTACAGGCTGAAGGACTGCAGCGCGCCCAGGTAGCTGGGCGTTTCGACCATGACCTTGCTGTCCTTGTCGATCAGCACTTTGCCCAGCAGGTCCAGGGCCTGCTGCGAGCCCGAGACGATCAGGATCTGTTCGGGCGTGACGTGCGCGCCGTTGCGGTTCAGGTCTTCGGCGACCCAGGCGCGCAGCGGGCTGTAGCCCTCGGTGGGGCCGTATTGCAGGGCCACCTTGCCATTCGAAACCAGTACCTTGTCGAACGCCGCGCGGACGACTTCCACCGGGAACCCGCTGGGGGCCGGCAGGCCGCCGGCGAAGGAGATGACGTCCGGCCGCTCGGTGACCTTGAGGATCTCGCGGATGGCCGAGCTGGTCAGCTGCAGGGCACGTTCAGAAAAGGAACAGTCGGGTTCGAAAGGCTTGTCCATGGAGGGTAGGCAGCAAAGAACGGGTAGAAAACGGCCACGCGGGGGGCCGGACAAGGCCGCGGCCTGGCCCGCGGGGCCGGACAGGGGATCCAGACAAGGAAACCGGGGACGGGGGGATGCGGGGGCCGGGCGGACGGCAAAGCGGTATTCTCCCACTTTTTGCCGCGGCCCCGGGGGCCGCGTACGCCCTGGCGCCGCCCATGCGGCGTGCAGGGCGCGATGCCGGCCGCGTCCGTGGCGCACCGGCAACGCCATCGTTTCCTTGTTTCGTTGTTGTTTCGTACGGGCCGGCGGCGCCATGCACGCCGGCTGGAGATGCCGCCATGTTTTCCGCCGTTCCGTCCACCGCCGCCACCAAGGCCGAACGTTATGCAGAGCTCGTCGAGCAGGCCCGCGGCCTGTTGGCCGGCGAGCGCGACCGTGTCGCCAACGCCGCGAACTTCTCCGCGCTGGTGTACCACTCGCTGTCCGAGCTGAACTGGGCGGGCTTTTACTTCTACGACGGCACGGAGCTGGTGGTGGGCCCTTTCCAGGGCAAGCCCGCCTGCGTGCGCATCGCGCTGGACCGCGGCGTATGCGGGGCGGCCGCCAGCCAGCGGCGCACGCAGGTCGTGCCCGACGTCCACGTTTTTCCCGGCCACATCGCCTGCGATGCCGCCTCGCGTTCGGAGATCGTCGTGCCGCTGGTGCGGGACGGCGAGCTGATCGGCGTGTGGGATGTGGACAGCCCGGTGCCGGCGCGCTTCGACGAAGCGGACCGCGCCGGCATGGAAGCGCTGTGCCAGGTATTCCTGGACAGCCTGCACCCCCGGGTCGCGCCCGCCAGGGTATGATCGGCGCCATGATCTCCCGCGCCTTTGCCCTTTCCCATGACGCCGCGCATGCCCCTGGCATGGCGCCGGCGCGCGCGCGGGTCCTCAAAGCCAAAAAACAGCCGCTCATCTGACCGGAGCAGCTGTTCCGTCAGAAGAGCGACGGAACAGCGGCAGGGCGGGGCCTTTCCACTCGATACCCATCCATACGTATCCGGCGCGCTTCCAGCGGACCTTCCACGGTCTTTCTCCTGGAGTCGATATGGATACGCCCACCCTTACCACCGAAGCTTCGCCCCTGCGCGCGGCCGTCCGCGCGCCGGCTTTCCGCGGCATCTGGATCCCGCTGGTTACGCCTTTCCGGCATGGCGAGGTCGACCTGGCCGCCCTGCGCCGCCTGGTCCGCCATTACCGGGATGCCGGCGTGCACGGGCTGGTGGCCTGCGGCAGCACCGGCGAAGCCGCCGCCCTGGACGCCGCCGAACAGCTGCTCGTGCTGGATACCGTCGTGGGTGAAGCGGACGGCCTGCCCGTGGCCATGGGCCTGTCGGGCAATCACCTGGGCCAGGCGAGGGACCGCATCCGCCAGTTCGGCCAGCGGCCGCTGGCCGGCGTGCTGGCGTCCGCGCCCGCCTATGTGCGGCCGGGGCAGGACGGCCTGCGGATCTGGTTCGAGACGCTGGCCGACGCCTCGGCCGTGCCGCTGGTGCTGTACGACATTCCCTATCGCACCGGCGCCACCCTGGAAACGGCGACGCTGCTGGCCCTGGCCGCCCATCCCAACATCGTGGCCATCAAGGATTGCGGCGGATCGCTGGACAAGACCGTCGCGCTGATCGCCGATGGCAGGCTCGCCGTCATGGCGGGCGAGGACTTGCAGGCCCTGGCCACGCTGGGCCTGGGCGGGACCGGCGCCATCGTGGCCTCGGCCCACGTGCGGCCGGACCTGCACCTGGCCATGTACGACGCCGCCCGGACCGGCGACTGGGATCGCGCGCGCGGGGTGTTCCATGCGCTGGCGCCGGTGATCCGCCTGCTGTATGCGCATCCCAACCCGGGCCCGGTGAAGGCGGTGCTGGCGGCGCTGCACGGCTGCGACGATGTGCCGCGCGCGCCCATGACCGCGCCCGGGCCGGAGCTGCGCGGGGCGCTGGCCGAGGCGATCGCGGCCTTGCCCCCGGCACGCAAGTGATCTAAAAACCCAGGAGCCGCCCGCATCGCCCGATGGAGCTTGCGTCCAACGGGGGGCGCCTGGAGGGGCCGCGCGGCATCGCGCACGGCATCCGATGCGCCGCGGCGGCAGACCCGAGGGCTTGCGCGGTCCCGGGCATATAAGCAGATAAGTGGAGACAAGGCCATGGCGATGGCGACAGGCGAACAATCAGCGCGGCCGGCGGTCGCGGGCGCGGCGGACGGAGTGGGCTCGCCCATGGCCCGCACGGGAATGCCATCCGGCGGCCAGGAAAACGGTCACGGCAAGGGCAGCGGCGCACGGGGCGCCGGCCCTGCCGCTGGCGGCCGCGCCGACGCGCTGCCGGGCACGGCCGAACGGCTGGAATTCGACTACGTCATCGTGGGCGCCGGCTCGGCCGGTTGCCTGCTGGCCAACCGCCTGTCGGCCGATCCGGCCACGCGCGTGCTGCTGCTGGAAGCGGGCGGGCCGGACAGCTGGCACTGGATCCACATCCCGGTGGGCTACCTGTACTGCATCGGCAATCCGCGCACCGACTGGTGCTACCGCACGCAGCCCGATGCCGGCCTGAACGGCCGCTCCCTGGGCTATCCCCGCGGCCGCGTGCTGGGCGGCAGTTCGTCCATCAACGGCATGATCTACATGCGCGGGCAGCGCCAGGATTACGACGGCTGGGCGGCCGCCGGCAATCCCGGCTGGGGCTGGGACGACGTATTGCCCCTGTTCAAGCAGACCGAGGACTATCACGGCGAGGCCGGCCCCTATCACGGCAAGGGCGGCGAATGGCGCGTGGAGCGCCAGCGCCTGTCCTGGGACCTGCTGGACGCCTTTCGCAAGGCCGCCGCGCAGGCCGGCATCCCCTCCATCGACGACTTCAACCGCGGCGACAACGAAGGCTGCGACTACTTCGACGTGAACCAGCGGCGCGGCGTGCGCTGGAACGCGGCAAGCGCCTTTCTCAAGCCTATCCTGAAGCGCCCCAATCTGCGCATCGTTACCGGCGCGCGCGTCGCGCGGCTGGCTTTCGAGGGGCGGCGCGCGGTGGGCGTGCGCTTTCGCGGCGAGTCGGGCGGCGAACAACTGGCGCGCGCCCGCGCGGAAGTCATCCTGTGCGCGGGCGCCATCGGGTCGCCGCAACTGCTGCAGGTATCCGGCATCGGTCCCGGGGCCTGGCTGCAGTCGCGCGGCGTGCCGGTGCTGCACGACCTGCCCGGCGTGGGCGGCAATCTGCAGGACCATCTGCAGCTGCGCCTGATCTACAAGGTCACCGGCGCCAAGACGCTGAACGCCATTGCCGGCACGCTGTGGGGCAAGGGCATGATGGGGCTGCAGTATCTGTTCATGAAACGCGGGCCGCTGACCATGGCGCCGTCGCAGCTGGGCGCCTTCGCGCGGTCCGGGCCGGAACACGGGCGCGCCAATGTGGAATACCACGTGCAGCCCTTGTCGCTGGAAAAATTCGGCGAGCCGCTGCATGCCTTTCCCGCCTTTACCGCGTCCGTGTGCAACCTGCGGCCCACCAGCCGCGGCCATGTGCGCATCGCCAGCCCGGATCCCGCCGACCATCCGGAGATCCTCTGCAACTACCTGTCCACCGATGAAGACCGGCGCGTGGCCGTGCAAAGCGTGCACCTGACGCGGCGCATCGTCGCGCAACCGGCGCTGGCCGGGTACAAGCCGGAGGAATACCGCCCCGGCCCCCACCTGCAAAGCGACGAGGACCTGGCGCGCGCGGCGGGCGATATCGGCACCACCATCTTCCATCCCGTGGGCACCTGCAAAATGGGCGCGGACCCGCAGGCGGTGGTCGATGCGCGACTGCGCGTGCATGGCATAGAGGGCCTGCGCGTGATCGACGCCTCCATCATGCCCACCATCACGTCCGGCAACACCAACTCGCCCACCATCATGATCGCGGAGAAAGGCGCGCGCATGATCCTGGAGGACAGGCGCGCGAGCCGGGCGGGCGTGGCAAGGTCGGCGGCGCCGGACACGGTGCCCGCATAGGGCGCTTACCCGGGCATCGGCACGCGGGTCCCGCGCGGCGGCCTGGCGTGCCGGTCCGCGCTCCCAAAGAATCGCTTATGCAAGGCATAAACGCCGAAAGCTTAATTTATGGTCCGCGGTGGCGCATGATCTCCCCCGATCCTGCTCACACCGGAACCCACATGACCTATCCCACCGACCGGCCGGCGCACGGCTTCGCCGGCATAGCCCCCCCGACGATCCGCGATGCGCTGGAAGGCGACATGGCGGCGATACAGGCCATCTACGCGCACCACGTCGCGCACGGCATGGCGTCCTTCGAGCTGGCGCCGCCGTCCCTGGACGAGATGCTGTCGCGCCGCGCGGCGGTGCTGCGCGCCGGCCTGCCCTACCTGGCGGCGGAGCTCGATGGCCAGGTGGTGGGCTATGCCTATGCGGGCCCGTACCGGCCGCGTCCCGCCTATCGCTATACCGTCGAGAATTCCGTCTACGTGGCGCCGGGACTGGACGGCCGCGGCGTGGGCACGGCGCTGCTGGCGGCGCTGATCGCGCGCTGCGAACAGGGCCCCTGGCGGCAGATGCTGGCCATCATCGGCAATAGCGCGAATGCGGGCTCCATCGCCCTGCATCGCCGCATGGGCTTCCAGCCCGTGGGCACCTTCAAGGCCGTCGGCTACAAGTTCGGCACATGGGTGGATACGGTGTTGATGCAGCGTGCGCTGGGTGCGGGCGCCGCCAGCCCGCCGGCCGGCGCCGGGCAGGACGCGCGGTGATCGCGCGGCGCACCGTCATCAGCCTGGCCGTATCGCAACTGGTCTCCTGGGGCGTGTCGTTCTACCTGATCGGTGGCTTCGGCGCGGCCATCGCCGCCGGCCTGGAATGGCGGCTGGACTCCGTCCATGCCGGCTTTGCCCTGGGCCTGCTGGTCATGGGCATGGCATCGCCGCTGACGGGTCGCCTGATCGACCGGTACGGCGGGCGTGCCGCCATGACGGCCGGTTCGGTGCTGAACGCCCTGGGCTGCGCCGCGCTGGCGGCTACGCACGGCGCGGCCATGTATATCCTTGCGTGGCTGTGCCTGGGCCTGGGAATGCGCCTGACGCTCTACGATGCGGCCTTCGCCGCGCTGGCGCGCATAGGCGGACCTTACGCACGCGGGCCCATGGCGCAGATCACCTTGCTGGGGGGATTGGCCTCTACGGTGTTCTGGCCGCTAGGGCACCTGCTGGCGGACCACTTCGGCTGGCGCGGCGCCATGGTGGCCTATGCCGTGTTCTCGCTGCTTACGATTCCGCTCTATCTGGCCATACCCGATGTCCGCCATGACGGCGCGCGGCCGGCCAGCGCGCGGCCCGCGCCCCCGCCCCTGGCGCCCCATGGCGCGCGGCTGAAGCTGGCGGCCGGCCTGTATGTGCTGCTTACCACGCTGGCCAATTTCCTGAATGCGGGAATGTCCGCGCACATGATCGCCATCCTGGGCGGGCTGGGCCTGGGCGCCGCGCTTTCCGTCTGGATCGCCACCTTGCGGGGCGTGGGGCAATCGCTGGCGCGGTTCTGCGAGATCCTGTCGGGCGGACGCCTGCACCCCATCGTGCTGAACTTCCACGCCTGCCTGCTGATGCCGCTGGCCTTCGTCGCGGCCTTGTACGCCGGGGCGTCCGACGCCGCGGCGGTCGTGTTCGCCTTTCTATACGGCGCCTGCAACGGCATCCTGACGATCACCCGCGGCACCTTGCCCCTGGTGCTGTTCGACCATCGGACCTACGGCACGCTGGTCGGCCGCCTGATCGCGCCCAGCTTCATGTTTTCCGCGGCGGCCCCCGTCGCCTATGCCTATCTGATGGAGGGCCGCGGCGAACAGTGGGGCGTGTATCTGTCCCTGGGCTGCGCGCTGGCCATGCTGGCCGCCGCCCTGGGCCTGTTGCTGGTCTTCCGCCGGCGGGACGGGCGGCAATAAGGCGAGGCCGGGCGTTCGCGCGGCGGACCGCCGGGCCGGGGTGGGCCTGCGTCCGGTCCGGATGGACGCCTCAGCCGCGCGGCGCCGGCGCCGCCAGGCCGCCCACGACGAAGGCGGTGATCTGATCCATGACTTCCTGCGCGTCGTCCGGGTTGCAGATGCCATCGGCCAGTTCTTCCAGCCGGTGCGTATCTGAAAACGCATACATGTACGCGCCCACCATCAGGGTGACGCGCCAGTACACGTCCTTGGCATCCAGGTCCGGCCGCGCCGCGCTGATCGCCTCGACATAGGCCCGGGTGGACGCGTCATAGGCTTCATTGCGCAGTTTGTAGGAGATCTCGGGCGGCTCCGTATGCAGGCGTGCCTGCAGGCGGATGAAGGCGCGGCCCTTGGCGGTGCGCCGCAGGGCCAGGGTTGGCTCCAGGAAGGCGCGCACGATGTCCCGCAGGGCCGGCGGCCGCTTCCCGCCCAGCAGCGCCTGCAGGCGCTCCATCCGCTCGTCGGAAATCTTGCGCCCGCGGCGCAGGAACACCGCTTCGTACAGCCCGTGCTTGGAACCGAAGTAATAGCTGATCAGGGCTTGCGTCACCTTGGCTTTGTCGGCGACGTCGCGCAGCGTGGTGCCGGCGTAGCCCAGGTCGGCGAAGCGGTTCTCCGCCGCATCCAGGATTTTCTCCCGCAGATTGCCGTTGGTGCCTTCCGGCCGGCCCGGGCGTCCTTGCGCGGATGCGCCGGCGGCCTTGGGGGTGGCGGCGCGTCCGCGCGCGGCGCCTGCGGGTCTACCTAGCTCTCGCATGTCGTCCTTCGAGTGGGTTTGCGCGCGCTGCAAGGCGCGCGGAGTTCCCGTCGCGGGGATGCCCGTCGCGGGGATCCCCGTCGCGGCGCCGTGCACCAGGACCGGGCCACGGACGCCGCGACGGCGAATTGTCCCATATCGCCGTGACATCGCGGGGTCATGCCGCGCGCCGCTGCGGCTCCGGCGTGGCGCGGAAAGCGGTCGCGTCGTACTCGTACACCCAGTTCGCGCGTATGCCGCCGGCATGCGGGTTGAACAGTCCGCGCCACCAGTAGCCCACATCGCGCTTGATCTGTTCCCAGCGGGTGGGCAGGTGGTAGGTGCGGCCGCGTTCGCGCGACTCCAGCTGCACGCGGCTGGTGCGCGGCAGGCGCTCCGCCTCGTAGTCGCGCAGCGCGGCGGATACATTGGCGCCGTGGGCGTCGAGCGCGGCGGCCAGCACCAGGCTGTCCTCGATCGCCATGGCCGCGCCCTGCGACAGGAAGGGCAGCATGGGGTGGGCGGCATCGCCCAGCAGGGTAATGCGGCCCTGGTGCCAGGTGGCCATGGGGTCGCGGTCGAACAAGCCCCATTTGAAGACCGTGTCCGCGCGCTCGAACAGGCGCTGAAGGTTGGCATGCCAGCCGCGGAAGGCGCCCAGCAATTCCTCGCGGCTGCTGGGCGCGTTCCAGGACTCCTCCACCCATTGCGAGGTTTCGTTCACGGCGACGATGTTCACCGCCTTGCCGCGGCTGACGTAATAGGTCACCACATGGCCGTGCGGTCCCATCCAGAAAGAGGAATCCGGGCTGACGAAGGAAGGCATGGCGTCGAAAGGCACGACCGCGCGGTAGCACATATTGCCGGTGAAGCGCGGGGCCTCGTCGCCGAACAGGTCGCGCCGCACCACCGACCGCACGCCGTCGGCGCCGACGATGACATCGGCCTCGTACTGGCTGCCGTCCTCGAAGGTGGCCACGGCGGCCGCGCCCTCGTTGCGTACCGACGCGCAGGCGCTCGACAAGGACACGGACGATTCTGGTATGCGCCGCACCAGGATCTGGTGCAGGTCGGCGCGATGGACGTGGTAGAACTCGGCGCCGTACAGGCGCGGGCACTCGTCCACCAGCGGCATGCGGAATTGCTCGCGCGCCGTCTTCCAGTTGCGCCCGACCAGCGCCTGGGGCAGGAAGCCGATGCCGCGCAGGTCCTCGGCCAGGCCCAGCGCCTTCAATACCTTCACCGCGTTGGGCGTCATCTGGATGCCCGCGCCCACCTGGCCGAATGCGGCCGTGCGCTCGAACAGCCTCACTTCGATGCCGCGCAGCGCCAGGGCGTTCGCCAGCGCGGCGCCGCCGATGCCGCCGCCGATGATGCCGACGCGTGGTTTCCTGCTCATGCTCTTCTCCTCGCGCCCCTGCCGGGCGCCTTGTTATGGGGTCTACGCCAGAATGTCCAGCGCTTCGTCGCGCGTCATCACCGCCGCGTACTTCTGGCGCATGTCGAACAGGTTGGCCTCGTGCGGGGCGATCGCGCGGTCGCCCACGCAGTCGCTTGCCACCACCGGCCGGAAGCCGTGCGACATGGCGTCCACCACGCTGGCGCGCACGCAGCCGCTGGTCGTGCATCCTGCGATCACCAGTGTGCGCACGCCCTGGCGGGCCAGCCAGGGCGCCAGGTTGGTGCCGAAGAAGGCCGACGGCAGGGTCTTGCGCACCACCGCTTCGCCGGGCCGCGGCGCCAGCGCATCGACGATGGCGCTGGCCGGATCCCGTTCCTTGAGCGTCAGCATGCCGGGCACTTTCAAGGTAAAGATGTTGGCGTCGCTGTCGTCGTCCGCGAAGACGATGCGGGTATGCGCCACCGGCCAGCCACGCCGGCGCGCCTGCGCGAGCAGGGGCACGGTGGCGGCGATGGCCGGCTCGATATTGCCGCCGCCGAAGCGGGCCGGATCGGCGAAGCCGTTGACGAAATCCACGATCAGCAGCGCCGCCGGACCGTCCAGGTCCATGCGGGCGCCGAATCCCTGCTGGCGGTAGACCGCCTCTTCCGTGTGCGTCATGCCGTTTCCCTGTCCTTGCTTTCGATGACCTTGCCGTCGCGGACTACGTCCTGCCCATCCAGGCTGACGGTGCAGCCGCGCAGCGGAATGTCGATGTGGCATGCCGTGGCGCGGCTGCCGCCGGCCTCGTTGTTGGGGCCCAGCGAGAACAGGAAATTGCCTTCGTAGGCGCGGGCGTCCATGCCTATGGTCGCCTCGCGGTCGTACAGCGACAGCGTGGTCCAGTGCGCGCGTGGCTGCAGGCCCCAGCCGATGTGCGAAATCGCATAGGCCTCCGGATCGTCGAAGGCGCGCATGTACTCGCGCAGCAGCTCGGCGTCCACGCCGCCCTCGATGGCCGTGGCGTAGCCCCCCTCGACGGTCAGCGCGATGGGCGCGTTCACATAGCATTTCTGCGGCAGCAGGATGTCGCCGCGGTCGATGACGATGGTGCCGGTGGCGCCGCCTTCATTGGGCCAGGTCAGGACGAAGCCGCTGGGCCAGTGGTCCCAGCGGCCCGGTTCGTCGACGTAGCCGTATTCGCTGATGGCGGGAAACTCGCCCAGCGGGCAGCGCAGGTCCGTGCCCGCCGGCGAGGTGACGCGCATCTCCCGCGCGGCCTGGATGCGCTTCGCCGCCGCGGTGACGCGGGCCTTGTCCCGCGCGGTGGGGACCATGCGCGCCAGCACTTCCGGCGGCTCGACGGCCAGCAGGATGCGGGTGCCCCCGCTCAGGATCTCGTGCTGTTCCGGCGAGAACAGCAGGGTCATCAGGTCCAGCACGTAGTCGCTGGCCTTCAGCGCCGCGATGGCGGCCTTGTTGCCGGTCAGCGGCGTGGTGCCCAGGTAGGCCAGCGCGTCGCGGCTCAAGGCCTTTTCGCCGTTGACCGGCGGCAGGTCCAGGCGGTTGACCACGGCGCCCATGGACTGCGTGGCGATCAGCGCGGTGGACAGGGTCTGCGGATGCGTGGCGGCGCTGGTCAGGATGGTCACGGACTGGCCGGCCCGCAGGCCGGAGAGTTCCAGCACCTGTTTCCAGGCACGCACCATTTCGAAATCGCTGACGGGCATGGTTCAACTCCTTGCGTGCGCGGCGGACGCGGGCTCGGCGGCGGGCAGGGGCGCGCCCAGGAAATCGCCGAAGGCCGCATAAAAGGCCGCTTCGTTGTCCCAGGGAATCATGTGGCCGGCGCCGGGGACGCGGGTGTGCCGGGTGCCGGGCTTCAGGGCCTGGATCTCCGCGACGTCCTCGTCCCGCACCACGTCGCCGCGCTCGGCGGTCATCAACAGCAGCGGCACGTCCAGGTGGGGCAGATGCGCGTGGATGTCCTCGGTATGGAATTCCTCGAAGCTCTGGCGGATGGCGCGCTCGTCGCAGGTATGCAGCCACTCCGCACGCAGGCGCAGTTGTTCCTCCGTCCATGTGGGGCAGAAGCGGCGCATGGCCTCCGCGTCCATGCCCTGGCGCGCCTGGGCGATGGAATCCACGTACCAGGGCAATTGCGCCGGATAGGCGCGCCGCCCGGGTCCGGAAACCGGCGGATCCACGGCCACGATGCGCGCCAGCCCGGCAGGCCGCCTGCTGGCCGCGCGGATGGCGATGCGCCCGCCCATGGAATGGCCGACATAGCTGTAGCGCGCCAGGCCCAGCGCCTGGGCAAAGGCATTCACATCGTCCGCCTGCGCATCCAGGCCGTAGTCCAGGGCCTCGCCCGCCTGCGTCAGGCCGCGGCCGCGCACGTCCAGGACATAGGTGTCGAAGACCTGGCCCAGGCGCTCGCCCACGAAGCCCCATGTGATCGCCGGGCTGGTGATGCCGGGGATGACAATGACGGGATCCAGCTTGCCGGCCCCGCCGGGTGCCGGCGCGTAGCGCAGATAGTGCTGGCGAATGCCGTTGGCATGGACATGGCCGCCGTAGTGGATGATGCCGGGCATATCAGTAGGCTCCCGAGAGCAGCGCACCGGCGCCCGGAACGATGCGTTCCAGGTCCAGCGCCTTGAGCATCGCGTAGGTCGTCGCGATGGCGGCGGTGATGACGGGCTTGCCGGTCATGGCCTCCACTTGCGCCACCACGGGCAGCGAAGGCATCTGCACGCAGGCCGAGAGCACGATGGCGTCGGCGCGCGACAGATCCATGCCGGCGACGATGGCGGGCAGGCGGGCGGGATCGTGCCGGCCCACTTCCAGGTTGTCGGGGATCTCCAGGGCGCGGTGGTCCACGACTTCGTAGCCTTCGTTGGCGATGTAGTCGATCACCAGCTGCGTCAGCGGCTTCATATAGGGCGCGACCACGGCGATGCGGCGCGTGCCGATGACGTCCAGCGCCTCGATCAGGGCCCCCGCGCTGGTGATGACCGGCGCATCGGCGCCATTGGCCGCCGTATGCGCCTTCAGGCGGCTTTCCGACTGCCTGTGGTAGCCGGGCCCCATGGCCATGATGGCGACCAGGCAGGCGTAGCCCAATACGTCCACGCGCGCATCGCTGAGCTCGACGGCGCAGCGGTCGGACTCGGCGTCCATGGCGGCCAGCTCTTCTTTCACGACCTTCTTCATCCGCATGCGGCTGGAGTGATAGGTGAAGCGCTCCGGCCGGATGGCCTGCCGCGCGTTCAGCATGGCGGGGATTTCGGTTTCCATCGTCGTGTTGGAGCTCGGCACGATCTGGCCGATCCGGAAAGTCTTCTGCATGGCGTTTCCACTCATCGTTATGGTTGTTCCGCTGGCGGCCGTGCGGCGGCGCGCGCAGCCTTCGGCGCCTGCGGACGATGCGCGCCGGCCCGGCGATCAGGCGCCCAGGTAGGCATTGAGCAGCTCCTGGTCGCCCAACAGGGCACCGGCCTCTTTCTCGGCCGCGATGCGGCCGGTTTCGACGACATAGGCGCGCGAGGCCACCGCCAGCGCGTTATGCACGTTCTGCTCGACCAGCAGCACGGTGACGCCCTGGGCGCTGATCTCCCTGACCACATCGAATACTTCCAGCGCCATCTTGGGACTGAGCCCCAGGCTGGGCTCGTCCAGCATCAGCAGGCGCGGGTTGGACATCAGCGCGCGGGCGATGGCCAGCATCTGCTGTTCGCCGCCGCTCAGCGTGCCGGCCAGCTGGCGCTGCCGCTCCTTCAGGCGCGGGAAGCGTTCGAAGGCCAGCGCCATGCGCCCTTGCACCTCGGCGCGCGATCGGCACAGATAGGCGCCCAGGTCCAGGTTCTCCTGCACGGTCATCTCGGGCCAGACGTGCCGTTCCTCCGGGCAGTGCGCCAGGCCCAGCGCCAGGATGTCCGGCGCGGGCACGCCGCCTATGGTCCGGCCATCCCAGCGGATCTCGCCGGACATGGGGGCGATCAGTCCGGAGATCACGCGCAACAGGGTGGACTTGCCGGCGCCGTTGGCGCCGATCAGGGCCACGACCTCCCCCTGCCGGACTTCCAGCGAAACGCCGTGCAGGGCCTTGAGCTTGCCGTACCCGGCATGCACGTTCGTCAGCGTAAGCAAGGCGTCGCGGCTCATGCGGCTTTCCCGATATAGGCTTCGAGGACGGCGGGATTGTTCTGGATGTCCCGCGGGGTGCCGGCCGCCAGCTTCTGGCCGAAGTTCATGACCACCACGTGGTCCGACACCTGCATCACCAGGTTCATGTTGTGCTCCACCAGCAATATGGCTTCCACCCAGGTGCCCGGCAGCGTCTTCAGCAGCCGGGCCAGCACGATGGCTTCATGGCTGTTCAGGCCCGCGGCCGGTTCATCCAGCATCAGCAGGCGGGGCCGGGCGCCCAGGGCCACGCCGACTTCCAGCAATCGCAGCTCGCCGCAGGACAGCGCATGCGCCGGCGTGTCGCAGCGCGCCTGCAGCCCCATCAGCACGGCGATGCGCTCGGCCCGCTCGGCGATGTCGCGCTCGGCGCCGCGCTGCGCGGGCCCGGGCAGGAAGGTGCGCCACAGCGGCGCGCGGGCATGCAGGTATTGCGCCGCCTTCAGGTTCTCGCGCACGGTCAGCGTCTTCAGGACGTTGGTCTTCTGGAAGGTCCGCACCACGCCCATGCGCGCCATCTCGTGCGGCCGGCTCCCGGTCACATCGCGGCCCATGAAGCGCACCCGCCCCGCGCTGGGCGCATAGAAGCCGGTGACCAGGTTGAAGCAGGTGGTCTTGCCCGCGCCATTGGGACCGATCAGGCTGACGACCTGCCCGGCGTCGACGCGGAAGTCGATATCGCGCACGGCATGGATGCCGCCAAAGGATTTGCTAAGGCCCTGGACTTCAAGCATGGCGCTTCTCCGTTTGCGGCGCGCGGCGCGGCGCCAGGCGGCGGACATAGCCCATGAAGCCGTCCGGCGAGAACAGCACCACGGCCATGACGATCAACCCGAACAGCGACAGCCGCAGCTCCTTGAACTCGCGCAGGTACTCTTCCAGCAGCGTCACCGCCACCGCGCCGACGATGGGACCGGCCAGCGTGCCCTTGCCCCCCAGCAGCACCATGATGATCATGGACACCGTGAACGGAAAACCGAATACCTCCGGACCCACGTAGGAGATATAGGCCGCGTAATAGCCGCCGGCCAATCCTGCGAGGAAGGCCGCCACGGTAAAGACGAACAGGGCGTAGCGCACCGGATCGATGCCGATCGACAGGGCCACGTAGCGGTTCTCGCGCAGCGTCACGGCCGCGCGG
The DNA here is from genome assembly GCF_001676705.1 of Bordetella bronchialis. Taxonomy (NCBI): domain Bacteria; kingdom Pseudomonadati; phylum Pseudomonadota; class Betaproteobacteria; order Burkholderiales; family Alcaligenaceae; genus Bordetella; species Bordetella bronchialis. The sequence continues at coordinate 5,693,215 of NZ_CP016170.1, read as the reverse complement.
CCGGCGTTGGAGTGCACCAGGCGATAGGCAATGAACAGCGATGCGGCGGCCAGCGCCACCCCCATCGCCGCATAGCCGCGCTTGCCGGACAGCCACCCCGCGCCGTCCAGGAAGGCCGGATGCGGCACATTGGAAATGCCCATGGGGCCGTTGGTCAGGTCTATCCAGTTGTTCGCCACCAGCCGCAGCACCTCCGCGAAGGCCAGCGTCACGATGACGAAGAACGGCCCCTTCAAACGCAGCGTGACGCCGCCGATCAGCAAGCCCGCCAGCGCCGCGACGACGCCCGCCAGGGGGATCAGCAGGCCCGGCGCGATACCCAGCCGCGTCGCGCCCAGTGCCATCGCATACGCGCCGATGCCGAAGAACGCCACATGGCCCAGCGGGAATTCGCCCACGTAGCCGACGATCAGGTTGAGACTGCTGGCCAGCACGGTGTACAGCAGGACCAGGATGGCGATATGCAGCAGGTAATCGTTGCGGATACCCAGCGCGAAGGCCAGCATCAGCAGCACGAAGGCCGCCAGGAAGTTGCGTTCGGCATTCATCATGCGCGCTCCGCCCGCGTGGGGAACAGGCCATAGGGCCGGAAGAAAAGAATCAGGATGACCAGCGCGAAGCCGACCAGGTCCACCGAGCCCGTCGATAGATAGCCGCCCCACAATGCCTCGGCCACGCCCAGGATCAGGCCGCCGGCGATGGCGCCCGCGAAGCTGCCCATCCCGCCCAGGATCACCACGACGAAGGCCTTCAGGCTGACCAGGCCGCCGATGCTGGCCTGCGCCACGTAGATGGATCCCAGCAGCATGCCGGCCGTGCCGGCCAGCGCCGTCCCCATCGCGAAGGTGGCCGCGTAGACGCGCGCCGTCGGGATGCCGGCCAGCCGCGCGGCCATGGGATCCTGGAACGTGGCGCGCATGGCCTTGCCCAACCGGGTATGGCGGATAAGCACGTGCGCCGCGACGATCACCACCGCGCAGGCGGCCACGGCAAAGATCCGTACCTGCGTGATCACCACGGGACCCAGGAAGACCGGCGTGCCGGCCACCGGCGCGACGACTTTCTGCGGCGCCGTGCCGACCAGCAGCAGGGCGGTGTTGGTCAGGAAGATCGACAGGCCGATGGTCAGCAGGATGCCCGGTTCTTCGCCCTGGCCGCGCACGCGCTCGATCAGCACGCGGTCGACGATCCAGCCGACCGCGCCCATCGCCAGGATGACCAGCGCCAGGCCGGCGAAGAAATTCAAGTCCAGGGCCGTGGTCAGGGCCCAGCCCAGCAGGCCGCCCATCATGTAGAACTCGCCATGGGCGAAGTTCACCAGGCGCATCAGGCCGAAGACCAGGGTCAGTCCCAGCGCCGACAGGGCGTAGAACGTGCCATTGACCAGCCCATTGACCAGGAATTGCAGCAACAGGTCGAACACGGATTCCTCCGGGCGGCGGTAGGGGCATCGCCGCGTCCACGGCGATGCCAGGGATGGCCATCGCGGCAGGTGGCGGCCGCCGATGGCGTGGGCGGCGGAACGCCGGTCAGGGGGCCTGCACGGTCGTCCGCGAAACGATCTCCGGCGTGCCGCCCTTGAGCTGCACCAGCACGGCGTCGAAGCCGTAGGCCTGGTGCTTGGCGTCGAAGCGGAATTCGCCGTTCGGGCCCTTGTAGTCGGTCTGCTCCATCGCGGCGCGGATCTTGTCCGGCTCGGCGGCGCCGGCCCGCTGGATGGCGTCCATGATGATGTTCAGCGCGTTGTAGCCGGCCGCGGAATACTTGCCGGGCGCTTCCTTGTAGGCGGCCTGGTAATCGGCGACGAAGGCCTTGTTGGCCGCCGTGTCGATGGTCGCGGCGTAGGGAACCGCGGCGTGTATGCCTTCGGAGGCGTCGCCGGTCAGTTTGACGAAGTCCGCCGTGGCCCAGCTGCCCACCCCGAACACCTTGCTGCTCAGCCCCAGCTCCTTCATCTGCTTGACCACGATGGAGCCGTCCTGCGTTTCGGCGGCGACGAAGATGCCGTCCGGCTTGGCCGCGCGCACCCGGGTCAGCAGGGTGTAGAAATCCGTGGTGCCGTGGTCGAAGTACTCTTTCAGAACGGTCTTGCCGCCCATGGATTCGATCTGGCGCGAGAACTCGTCCACGCCGCCGCGTCCCCAGTCGTCATTGACGCCGATATAGGCGATGGTCTTCAGCTTCAGATTCTTGACCAGGATCTCGGCGAAGGCGTGGGCCATCAGGGCATCGGTCTCGGCCGAGCGGAAGAACCACTTGTTGCCGCGCTCGGTCAGGTCGGTCTTGGACGACACGCCGGACAGCAGGGGCACCTTGTATTTCTCGGCCACCGACATGATCGCGATGGTGGCGGAGCTGCAGAATGCGCCGGAGATGACCGGAACCTGGTCTTTCTGGATGAGCTTTTCCGCCGCGTTGACGGATTTGGCCGGTTGGCATTGGCCGTCCTCGACCACCAGTTCGACCTGCTTGCCCAGCACGCCGCCCTTGGCATTGCGCTGCGCCACCGCGAGCTTGGCGCCGTTCACATCGGCGATGCCGTTGTATGCGACCGAGCCGGTCAGCGGCTGGATCACGCCGATCTTCACCGTGTCGGCGGCCGCGGCCGTGCCGGCGGCCATGAGCGCCGCGAGCGCGGCGCAGCCCATAAAACCCTTGTGCATGTAAGCCCTCCGTTCCGTTGCCGTACTTCACCCTTGCCGGCCGCCGCCCGCCGGCAGAATGCCGGCGGGGCGGTTCGAGAATCTTGCTGAAGACACGCGCCGCGCCATCGCGGTCGCGCCGTCAAATATTAAATGATTGATTAATAAATTTGAAAGGGGAAAAACGCATCCGCGATGGCGGGGTTTTCCCGGGGGGGGCGCGAGCGTCGTGCCACCGTTCGCGGCGTGACGCCGGCGCGACAGGCGGTCATCCGCCCGTTTCGCGTAGGCCGTATGCAGGCTGCCCCGCCTATGCCCTAGGACGCCCGTCGCGCGGGCGCGTTCGATCGGCCGTTGTTCGTCGGGCAGTTCCAGAGACGCGGCCGATGCGGCCGTCATCCCTTTCTACAACCGCGCCGCTCCGGCCGCCGCTCGGTCGCCTTCACGACACCTGTACGTCGTAGTCCATATCGTCAATTGGTTACGCGTCCGATCAGCCGAATCATGGGCCAGCCCCAATGGGCAGCGCCTTCGCTTGCACCGTATTACGCCAAGCGGAGGTCTTCCACCGTTTGACATGGCAGGCCCGAAAATGAATCTGTTCCATAAGACAGTCTGGAATTCGGCCAGGCAGCAGTACATCGTTACGTCGGAAGTCGCGCGCGGACGCGCGAAGTCGGCGTCGTCGTCCTCCAGCCGCGCGCGGCGGGCATTGATGCCCGGTATCGCGTTGTCCTGCCTGGCGGCGGGCATGGCGATGCCGCCCATCGCATCGGCATCGAGTTGCCAGACCGGCACGCCGGGCCAATCGGCACCGGCAGGCGGCCAGTGCACCATCGCGGACTACAACCCGCCCGGCAGCAACGGCGGGGTGGGCGAAGCGGTGGTGGACAACGGGCAGACCGTGACCCTGCGCGGCACATCGGTGGTGGGCACCGGTTACAACGGCAATACCACCGTGCCGGCAAGCACGGTCAACGCGATCTCCGGCAGCTTCGACTCCAGCGCGCTGGTCACCGGGCCGCAGAACGTCGCGGTCAGCGCGCGCAATCCGGCGACCGGCACCAATGTGGTCTTCCGCACCTTCGATTCCGCCGCCTTCCTGGACAAGTCCAATCTGTCCACGCCGGTCAACCAGTTCGAGGACGTGAACGGCGACATGTACTACCAGGCGTCGCTGGGACGCGTGGACAAGACGGGCGGCACGCTGAACGTCAACCTGGGCGCCACGCCTTCCGGCTCGCCGACCTCGAACGGCATCCTGATGGTGTCCAAGCAGACCTACCTGACCTCGGCGGACGGCAGCGGCGCGGCGGACAGCCGTGTCGTTTGGCAATCGCGCAACACCATAGACATGGGCATCGATCCCGGCCTGCCCACGCCCGACCAGAACGGCCGCCTGACGGTGTACGTGCCGGTCACCACCTATGCGGGCACGGTAAGCTTCAATGGGGCGACCTACCAGGTGACCAACGCGGCGGAGCTGGCCGCCTACAACAATGTGCTGGTCGACGCGCTGAAGAACGGCGTGCTGACGTCGCAACTGGAGTACGACACCGCCTTCGCCCAGGCCTATACCACCGTCGACAAACCCGTCACGTACATGACGAACACCTCGGACGGCGACCTGACGCGGACGCCCAACGGCGACCGCTACGCCATACTGGCCAGCGGCGCGCGCGGCAGCGCGACCATCGCCGCGGGGGCGCAGCTGGATATGGTGCGCGCGTCCGGCGCGGTCAAGGCCACGGACGGCGCCACCGTCACCAACGAAGGCATTCTGTCCGGCAACGTGATCCAGCAGGTCGCGCGGGTGGAAAGCGGCGCGCGCTTCGTCAACGCGGCCAGCGGCGTCGTGTCGGCGGGATACCAGGTGGGCGACAAGGCCAACACGGCGACGGATGGCCTGTTCTACTACACCGGCTCGGGCATCATGGCCAGCGATACCGGGACCACGGTCGTGAACCGCGGCGTGGTGAATGTGTCGGGCATGAGCTTCGACGGCTACACCACCACCGGCATCGGCCTGGCCAATGGCGCGGCGGGGACCAACGAAGGCACGATCAACGTCGGCGTGAATCCCGGCTATACGGCCACCGTGGTGGGCGTGAATGTCCGTGGCGGCAGCAGCTTCACCAACACCGCGGGGGGCACCCTGTATATCGGCCGCGCGGCGCAGTACGCCACCGGCGATGCGGTGGCCGATGTCGCCATCGCGGGTCCGACCTATGGCGTGCGCATCATGGACACCGGCGATACGGCCATCAATGACGGCCAGATCGTCATTGGGTCGCAGGCGCAGAACGCGGTGGCGATGTTCTCGACCGCGCCGTTGTCCTCGCTGCTGCAGAACAATGGCACGATCACGATCAACGGGGCGGCGGGTGGCCTGCCCATGGCCAATATCGGCATGCTGGCGGACGATAACGGGGCGGCGGGCACCGGCGCCATCGTGCGCAACGCCGGCGTCATCAACGTCAACGGCGTCAACGGGATAGGGGTGATGGTCAACGCGGATCCCGGCATCGCGGCCAACGCCGAATCCAGCGGCACCATCAACGTCAACGGCAATGCCGATCCCGCCAGCGGCACGCGCAATTTCGGCGTATGGGTGGATGGCGCGCAGGGCAGCGCGTCGGTAACCGGCGCGATCAACCTGGGCGGCACCGGGGGCATAGGCGTATTCGCCCAGCATGGCGGCACGGTGAATGTGGCGGCGGGCTCGGTGCCGCGCTTCCTGGGCGGCACGGACCAGATCGGATTCTTCGCGGCGGGCGCCGGTTCCACCATCAATGTGTCGGCGAGCGCGATGACGGTGGACACCGAACGCTCGACGCTGTTCCGCGTCGCGGACGGCGCGGCTTTCACCGGCGCGTCCTCTGGCGGGGCCTTCGACACCACGGTGTCGGGCACCGACGCCCGCGGGGTGGTCGCCACGGGGCGCGGCACCACGATGTCGACCGGTAATTCGACGTGGCGGGTGACGGGCGCGGCCGGCGCGGCCGGTGGCGCCGTGGCCATCGTCAACGAAGGCGGGGCGGCCGGCACCATCGACGCGGGCACCGTCATCATGCTGTCGCGCGGCGGCGCGACGGCCGGCATCGTGGACGGACAGGGCCACGACCTGACGGGCGCGGCCTGGGGCGATCCGGTCGCCACCACACTGACCAACAACGCCGCCATACAGTCGGCCACGGACGGCGTGACGGGCTTCGCGGCGCGCAACCTGGGCACCCTGGTCAACAACAACAACGTCGTGCTGTCGGGCCGCTCGTCCATCGGCGTCGTCGTCGGGGCCCAGGGCGCGGTGCGGAACAACTCGACCATACAGGTCTCGCATGGCGACGGCGCGCTGGTGCAGGGGGCCAATGCATGGCTGGAGAACAACGGGATCATCCAGGCCAATGACGGCAACGCGGCCGTGCACCTGACCGGCGCGGGCGCATCGGTGGCTTTCTCCGGCAACGGGCTGATCCAGGCGCAGGGCACTGCCGACGGCATCCTGCTGGACGCGACGGCGACGGGCGGCAGCGTGGTGGGCACGGCGGGCACCATAGTCGTGAGCGGGACCGGGATGGCGATGAACAACCAGGCCGCGGGCGGCGTGATCGCCTTGACGGACACGCTGATCTCTACCAGCGGCTCGGGCTCCGCGGGTATCAGTTCATCGGGCGCCAACGGCGACGTGCTGGTGACGGGCGGGCACATCGCCACTACCGGCGCGGGTGCGGCCGGCATCCATATCAGCAGCGCGGGCACCTTGCAGCTGTCCAATGCCACCGTCGCGACGGCGGGCGAGCTGGCCTCGGGGATCATGCTCGATAGCGGGGCGACCGCGGCATTGATGGGCGCATCGGTGACGACCACGGGTCCCAATGCGGCGGCCTTGCAGGTGGAAGGCCCGGCCGGCGCGGCAAGCGCCAGCGGCAGCGCGCTGCGCAGCGCGGGCGGGCCGGGCGTGCTGGCCAACGCGGGCGGCGCGGTGGCGCTGAACGACACCGCTGTCCAAGGCGGAACGGCGGCGATCGCGGTCACGGACACCAGCGGCACCGGCAACGTGTCGACGATTTCGGTAAGCGGCGGTTCCCTGTCCGCGCAAGCGGGCCACGCGATCGACGTCACGGGGGCGCGGGCCAACATCAGCGTGCGCGCCGGCACGACGATCACGGCGGCATCGGGCACGCTGCTGAACCTGCGCAACGCCAGCGTGGTCAATCTGGACGCGCAGGGCGTGACGCTGAACGGCGACCTGATCGCCGACGCCGGCAGCAGCGGATCGGTGGCCCTGCGCAACGGCACCGTGCTGACGGGCCGCATCGATCCGCTGGCGGTTAGCATCGATACGAGCAGCACCTGGAATGTCACCGCGTCTTCGGAGACGGCGGCGCTGTCCAACGCCGGAACCATCGCCTTCATGGCGCCGACCGGCGATCCCACGCAGGCGGCGAGCTACAAGACGATCACGGCCAGCAGCTACGCCGGCAACAACGGAACCATCGCGCTGAACACCTACGTCGCGGGAGACGGCGCGCCATCCGACCGCCTGGCGATCGACGGGGGCGGCGCGACGGGCACGACGGCGCTGCGCATCCAGAATACCGGCGGACGCGGGGCGCGCACCACGGGCGACGGCATCAACGTGGTAACGGTGACGAACGGCGGGACGACGGCTCCCGGGGCTTTCCAGCTGGCGGCGCCGGTGCAGGCGGGGGCCTACGAGTATCTGCTGTACCGCGGGGGCAGTACCAGCGCGGACGATTACTTCCTGCGGTCATCGCTGGGCGGTCCGTCGTCTCCCGGCGATCCGACGCCCGCCGGTCCCCCGGCATACCGCCCCGCGGTGGCAGGCTACGCCATGATGCCCGCCTTGAACCTGGACTACGGGTTCAGCATGCTGGGCCGGCTGCATGAGCGGGTGGGCGATGTGTATGCCACGGAGCAGGCGCAGAAAGGCAACAGGAACGGCTTCTGGGGGCGCATAGGCGGCGACGGGCTGAATGCGGATTCGGGTGACCGGTTCTCGGTGAACCAGCACACCTTCTTCATGCAGTTCGGCAAGGACTGGACCTTGTCGCAGTCCGCGGAGGGCGGCAGCACGCATGCGGGCGTGACGGCGACGCTGGGCGTGTCCAATGCGGATTTCAAGGACGGCAAGCGGGATCTGAATCCGACCCTATCGGACAAGGCGGGCAGCGCGACGACGCAGGCGCAGAGCCTGGGCGGGTACTACACGAAGTACTGGCAAGATGGCAGCTACTGGGATTCGGTGGGCCAGGTGACGCACTACCGGAACAAGTACGACGACGTGTATGGCAACGGGGCCAACCAGAATGGCGTGGGGGTGGCGTTGTCGCAGGAGGTCGGCAAGCCGTTCTTCCTGATGCCCAAGCTGGCGATCGAGCCGCAGGCGCAGCTGATGTACCAGTACCTGAAGCTGGATAGTTTCGATGACGGGGTGTCCCGGGTGTCGGGGAATAGCAGCAACGGGGTGCGGGGCCGATTGGGCTTCCGCTTGTTCGCGCCTAACGTAAAGACAGAGGACGGGGCGGGGTCGGGGACGCCTTACCTGACTTTCGACGTGCTGCACGATTTCGTGCCGCCGCGCGCGGTGACGGTGGGGGGGACGTCTGTGCGGTCGGATTTCGGCAGGACCTGGGGGGAGGTGGGGGTCGGGATCAATCAGGTCGTCGGGAAGGGGGGGCAGCTATATGCCAACTTCAAACTGGCGAAGAATTTCGGCGGGGAGGAGCGGAAGGGGATATTCGGGCAGGTCGGATATCGGTATAGCTGGTAGCTGTGGGGGCGGGCCGTTGCAGGGCGTCTTTCTCATGTCATCCTTGGATGGGCGCTTGCGGAGGTCGTCTTTGTCATGCCGTCCGTCGGTGGAGATGCCTGTCGTGTCCGGCCCGCTCGGGCGGTCCAGGGCCTTCGCCCTGGACTACCGCTTCGTCTTCCTCCTTCGGCGGCCGAACGGGCGTTGGGTTTCTTGCGGTTTTTTTGCCCGGCCGTCCTACGTACGGAAGCCCTCGCGCGCCCTCGGACGGGCCGGCCCCGACAGGCATCTCCCCCGCCGGACTCACGGGTTGCCTTAGAGCCGGTCGTTGGGGCGGCTCGTGTTCTTGGCGCTTCGTGGGCTTTGTCTGTGGCCCAAGAATGATCTGCCGTTGCCCGTCGTTTTAGGGCCGCCCTGCGCGGCCCGAAAACGCCTACGCGGTCGCGGCATGCGGCGGCTGCAGGTATTGCGGCGGTTGCTGGTGATCCACGGGTGTTGGTAATGCGACGGTCGCTTGTAATGCGGCAGTCGGCGAATCGGAGTGGAATCTTGGCCCGCGCAGGGGTGGGGGAGACAAGGCGGTGTGGCGGGCCGCCCGCCGGCCCGCCACACCGTGGCACCGAGGCACCGAGGCATTTCACGGATCCTGGCAACCGCCGCATGCCCCGACCGCGTAGGCGTTTCCGGGCCGCGCAGGGCGGCCCGGAAACGACGGGCAACGCAAGATCTTTCTTACCCCGAACACGCGACCCCCGAAGGGCCAAGAACACCGCCCGCCCCAGCGACCGCCTCTAAGGCACCCCGTGAGTCCGGCGGGGAAGATGCCTGTCGGGGCCGGCCCGTCCGAGGGCGCGCGAGGGCTTCCGTACGTAGGACGGCCGGGCAAAAAAGCCGCAAGAAAAACACCGCCACTTCGGCCGCCGAAGGAGGAAGACGAAGCGGCAGTCCAGGGCGAAGGCCCTGGACCGCCCGAGCGGGCCGGACACGACAGGCATCTCCCCCGACGGACGGCATGAGAAAGAAGACCTCCGCAAGCGACATCCCAAGACGGCAAGAGCAAGAAGACCTCCGCAAGCGACATCCCAAGACGGCATGAGCAAGAAGACCTCCGCAAGCGACATCCCAAGACGGCAAGAGCAAGAAGACCTTCGCAAGCGACATCCCAAGACGGCATGAGCAAGAAGATCCACGACGACATCGCCCGTTCAGTCGCGGGCGATTCGATCGATCAGGGCCTGGCGGTGTCGCAGCTGCCTGGCTTGTTTCAGGTGTGCCATGTCGATCAGGACGCCGCCATCGCCGACCGCGCCTTGGCCCGACCGGTTGGTTTCCTCGATCAGAGCCTCCACATGCGCAGCCCACTCCAACTGCGCCGCCGTCGGCGAAAAGGCTTCGTTCGCCATATCGATCTGGGAAGGATGGATCGCCCATTTGCCTTCGAAGCCCAGGGCCGCGGCGCGGGCGGCGCAGGCTTGGTAGCCTTCGGTGTCCCGGAAGTCCGTGTAGGGACCGTCGACCGGGCGCAGGCCGTAGGCGCGGCAGGCGTTGGCGATGCGGGCCATGGCGAAGTGCCATTGGTCGTTCCAGTGCCGCTGCCGCGCGCCGTTGCCGGCGGCGGATGTCAGCACGGCGTAGCGCTCGCTGGGGGTGCCGAACACCGCATCGTAGGTTCGCATGTCCACGGTGTAGTCGCCCACGCCGAAAATCATGGCTTCCAGGCGGGGGGAGGATGCGGCGATGGCCTCGGCGTTGGCCACGCCCAGCGCGGTTTCGATCAGGACCTCGATGCCCACGCGCTTGGGGCGGCCGGTTTCGCGTTCGATCAGCGTCAGCAATTGGTCGACGAACTGGACGTCGAAGGCCGAGCCGGCCTTGGGTAGCAGGATCAGGTCCAGGCGCGGGGCCTGCCGGGCAACGTCGAGGATATCGCGGTGGGCCCACGGCGTGTCCAGGCCGTTCACGCGCACGGCCATGGTCTTGCGGCCCCAATCGATCTCGTTGAGCGCGGCGATGGCCTGGGCACGGGCCTGGTCCTTGGCGGCGGGCGCCACGGCGTCCTCCAGGTCCAGGAAGACGACGTCCGCCGCGCTGGCGGCGGCCTTGGCGAAGAAACGCGGGTTGGTCGCCGGGACGGCCAGTTCGGAACGCTGCAGGCGTTGGGGTCGTGGGGGGATGGTGACGGGCGGATGGTGCGGGGTTGGCGTCATGGCGTGGGCTTCCGTTTCGCGATGGCGTGCGCCAGGCGCAGCAGGCGCCGGGCGGGCGGGATCAGGTCGACCGCCACGAACGCGCTATCCATGACGCTGGTGCCATGGCCACGCGCGATCTGCGCGTCGTAGGCGGCGACGAGGCGGGCGGCGTGTTCGATTTCGGCTTCGGTGGGCGAGAAGATGTCGTTCACCACGTCCACCTGGTTGGGATGGAACACCACCTTGCCGGCGTAGCCCATCGCGCGGGCCACCACGGCGTCTTCGCGCGTGGCCTGGGCGTTCTTGACGTCCTGGAAGTAGGCGGCGTCGATGGCTTGCAGCCCGGCGGCCGCCGCGGCCGCGGCGATGGTGGCGCGGGGGTAGTGCAGCGTGGCTTCGGTGACGGCGGCGCCCAGTGCGGAGGTATAGTCGCCCGAGCCGAAGAAAAGGGCGCTGGTGCGCGGTACGGCGTCGGCGATGTCCAGCGCGCGCAGGACGCCGCGCGGCGTCTCGATAAGGGCGATCAGTTCGATGGGGCGGTCGCGGCCGCGGTCGGCATGCAGGGCGAGCAGGCGCGCGTCGACGGCGCGCAACATGTCGGCGGATTCGACCTTGGGGACCATGATGCTGTCCAGCCGGTCGAAGGGCAGGGCGGCGAGATCGTCGCCGCCATACGGCGTGTCGAGGGCGTTGATGCGTACGCAATACTCCAGGGGCGGTGCGCGGTTCCCGCCGGGCGTGGAGGAAGGCCGGTCCGCGTCGGCTGCCGGTGACCCCGGCAGGCTGGACGCGGCCGGCGCTTGCCGCAGCACGGCCGCCACGCAGCGTCGCGCCTCCGCCTTTTGCGCGGGCGGAACGCCGTCCTCCAGGTCGTAGACCAGTACATCGGCGCCGTAGGTGGCGGCCTTGCGCAGGCGGTCTTCGCGGTTGCCGGGCGTCATCAACAGGGTGCGCCGCAGGCGCGGCGCCGGCCCGGCCCCGGCTTCCTTGGCAATCCTGGCGCTCATGCGTCGATGGCCTCGGCGTCATGCGCGGCGGCGACCAGTCGGTCGATCTCCTCCGGGACTTCGCCCAGGAACAGCCGTTGCACGTTGGGGTTGTCCAGCAGTTCGCGGCCGGAGCCGGCGTAGACGACCTGGCCGGTGTGCATGACGTAGCCGTGGTCGGCGATCTGCAGCGCGCGCGAGGCCTTCTGTTCCACCATGATGACGGTCAGGCCGGAGGCCGAGAGTTCCACCAGTTTCTCGAAGACGGCGTTGACGAACTTCGGCGACAGGCCCAGGGACGGTTCGTCCAGGATGATGGCCGTGGGCGAGGTCATCAGCGCCCTGGCGATGGCCAGCATCTGCTGTTCGCCGCCGCTCATGGTGCCGGCCAGTTGCCGCATGCGCTGGCCGATCACGGGAAAGGTCGCAACGACGCGCTCCAGGGCCTGTCCGATGCGCGCGCGGTCCTTGCCCAGGATATAGGCGCCGATGTCCAGGTTCTCGCGCACCGTCATGTCGGGCAGCACGATGCGTCCTTGCGGGACGAAGGCCAGGCCGCGCGCCAGGCGCTTGTGCGGGGCCTCGCGGGTGACGTCGGCGCCGCCCACCAGCACGCGGCCCTTCCATGCGGGCAGCAGCCCGGCCGCGGCCTTGATCGCGGTGGACTTGCCGGCCCCGTTGGACCCGATGACGGCGGTGATGCCGCCGCTGGCGAAACGCATGCTGGCATTGCGCACCACCGCCACGTCGCCGTAGCCGGTGGTGACGCCCTGCATGTCCAGGAAAACCGCTTGGTCTGTGCTCATGCGAACCTTCCTTGCAATGCCGTCCTGAGCCTTGCGGTGCGGTGCGGTGCGGTGCCATGCCATGCCATGCCATGCCGCGCCGCGCCCCGGAGGGAAATCCCGCTTCCGCCCGTCCGGTACGACGCAATCAGCGTTTGTTCCACGCAGGCATCGGAATCACCGCATCGGTGGTCTTCAGGTCCGTGGGCATGACGATCTCGCGCTTGCCGTCGCGTACCTGCACGAGCAGGCCGGTCACGCCCACCTGCTTGCCGGTCTTCGGGTCCACCTTGTGGTGGCCCATTACGGTGTCGACCTCCAGGGTGGTCAGGACCTCGCGCAGCTTGTCCTGGTCCAGCGAGCCGGCGGCCTTGACGGCGGCCTCCATGACGGTGGCGCCGGCGTAGGAGAAGGCGGAGTAATAGCCCGGATCGCTCTTGTAGGTTTGCTGGTAGGCCTTGACGAACTCGACGTTGCCCTGGGTCTTCAGGGATGGCTCGTACAGCGACATGCCGAAGGCGTATTCGCCGTCCTTGCCGGATGCCTTCAGGAAGTCGTCGATGGATACGCCGTTGTGCACGAAGACCTTGGGCAGGTAGTTGGACGCCTTGAACTGGCGCACCATCTCGATGGCCTCGTTGGGATAGCCCACGGATACCCAGATGTCGGGCTGCGACTGCCTGGCCTGCGCGATCATCGACGAAAAATCCGTGGTGCCGGCGGGGAAGAACTCCGATGCCAGGACCTTCAGGTTGCGCTTCTCGGCTATCGCCTTGATGGACTTCTCCATGTCGCGCGCGGCGGGATAGTCGCGCCCGAAAAAGGCGATGGTCTTCAGGTTGTACTTTTCCGCCAGGGGGCCGACGCTGGCGACGTAGGCGCTGATGGGCGCGGCGGTCTGGAAGACGTATTTGTAGCCGCGCTCCTGGATCTGCTCGGATGCGCCGCCGGAGTTGAAGAAGATGCGCTTATGGCGGTTCGCGACACCGGACGCCGTCGCGGCGGAGGCCGAGCCCCAGGGCCCGAACAGCAGGTCCACATTGTCGTCGGTGATCAGCTTTTCGTACAGGCGCGCCGCGGTCGCCGGATCGCTGCGATCGTCGTACACGATCAGCTCGACCTTGCGGCCCAGCAGGCCGCCGCGGGCGTTGACCTGGTCGCGCCACAGGGCGACGCCTTCCCAGTAATGCTTGGCGCTGTCGGCCAGGTTGCCGGACTGGGACAGCGCCACGCCCACGCGTATCGGCTTGCTTTCCTGCGCCACCGCGCCGCCCGCCATGCCGGCGGCGGCCATGGCCATCGCCAGGGCGGCCGCGGCCTTCATCGCGCGGCCCATGCAAAGGCGGCGCAGTGCGTCCACCGGGCCCTTTTCCAGCAGCTGCTTCTTCATGTCTCGTCTCCTCCGTTATAGAGCCGTCCATGCTCGCGGGCCGGGCGGCGCGTGTGGACCAGGGGCGGTCCCGGGCATGCCTTCAGAAGTACGCCTCCTTGACGCGTTCGTCGGCGCGGATGGCCGCGGCATCGCCGTGGGCGATGATCTGGCCTTCGGCCAGCACGTAGAGGTCATCGCAGATTTCCAGCACGATGCGCATCTCGTGGTCGATGAAGAACACCGTCAGTCCCTGGTCCCGCAGGGACTGCAGGTGCTCGACGATGCGGTTCTGCAGCCGGGGGTTGATGCCGGCGAAGGGTTCGTCCAGCAGCATCACGCGCGGTGCCAGCATCAGCGCGCGGGCGATCTCCACCAGCTTGCGCTGGCCGTAGGAGAGCTCGGCGCCCCATTTGTCGCGCAGCGCGGGAATCTCCAGGAAATCCAGCAGCTCCAGGGCGCGCTGTACGGCATCGGCGTCGGACATTCCGTGCGCGACGGCGACCAGGTTCTCCAGCACCGTCAGTTCCGAGAACAGCCGCGATATCTGGAAGGTGCGGCCCAGGCCGCGCCGGCAGATTTCCGCGGGCGAGGTGTGCGCCAGGTCCTTGCCGTCGAACAGGACGCGGCCCGCATCGGGCGGCAGCGTGCCGGCGACGATGTTGAACAGGGTGGATTTGCCCGAGCCGTTCGGCCCGATCACGCCCGTGATGGACCCGCGCGCGACGCGCAGGCTGGCTCCGTCCAGCGCCACGCGCCCGCCGAAGCTCTTGCGTACGTCTTCCACCACCAGGATGTCTTCTTGCGCCATGCGCCGCTCCCTTTGTGTCTTGCCCCCGCCGTGACCGTCTCAACTCAAACGCTTGCGCGGCAATCGCGTCGGATCGCCGATGCTTTGCTTGCGCGCGGGCGGGGCCGCGGCCCCGCGCCGTTCCGCCAGCCGGCGCAGATGGCCGCGCGCCACCGGCACCCACTTCCAGGCGTGCCGCTGCGCGAAGTTGACGATGCCGCGCGGCATGAACAGCACGGCGACCAGGATGATCGCGCCCACCAGCGCCAGGTAGATTTCCGGCAACCGCGCCCACAGCACTTCGTTCACCACGGATAGCGCCAGCGCCCCGACCAGCGGGCCCAGCACCGTGCCCATGCCGCCCAGCAAGACCATGGCGATGACCGTCAGCTCGGTCATGGGCGCGAATGCGGTGGTGGGGTCGATGAAGCCCAGATAGCAGGCGTAAAGGCAGCCCAGCGCGCCGGGCATGAAGGCCGAGGCGATGAAGGTGCCCACCTTCAGCCGCGTGGTGCGGACCCCCAGCGCGGCGGCCGCGGTCTCGTCCTCGCGGATGGAAAGCAGCTGCAGCCCCAGCCGCGAGTTGTCCAGGCGCCAGGTGGCGATGGCCAGCGCCAGTACCACCGCGCCGGCCGCGTAGTACACCAGCTCCAGGTCCACCGCCGTCAGGTACAGCCCCGTGCCGCCCTGCGTGATGTTGTCCAGGCCCAGCGCCAGCGATTCGCAGACGCGCGCGATGCCGAACATGCCGATGGCGAAGAACGGCCCTTTCAGGCGCAGCATGATGGATCCGAGCAGGGCGGCGCACACGGAGGCGAACACGGCGGCCATCAGCGTCGCCCAGGGCCAGGCGATGTCGTTGCCGATGGCGATGGCGCCCACGTAGGCGCCCAGGCCGAAGAAGGTAACCTGCCCGAAATGCGTGTAGCCGGCATAGCCGCCGATCAGGTTCCAGGAATAGGCCAGCCCGATGAAGATAAAGGTCTGCACCAGGAAGGACATCAGGTAGGAGCCGGCATACAGGGGCGCGACGGCGGCGGCCAGCAGGACGGCGGCAAGCAGCAGGGCGTATCTCATGCGCGCGCTCCCATGCCGAAGATGCCTCGGGGGCGGAAGATCAGCACGATCAGCATGGCCAGGAATACCGTGGCGGCGCCCAGCACCTGTCCGTAGAAGTAGCCCGCGAAGACTTCCAGCACGCCCATCATCAGCGCGGCCAGCATGGCGCCGGGATAGCTGCCCATGCCGCCCACGATGATGACGGCAAAGGCCTTGATGCCGAAGCGTGCGCCCAGTTGCGCGTCCGACGCGAAGGTGGGCGCCAGCAGTACGCCGGCCAGGCCGGCCATCGCCGCGCCCAGCGCGAAGGTCACGTTGCGCACCTGGTTGATGGAGATGCCCGATATCACCGCCAGCTCCGGGGCCTGCGAAACCGAGCGTATGGCCTTGCCGTAGCGCGTGGCCTGCAGGAACCACCACACGCCCAGCGTCGCCGCCATGGCGACCAGGAAGGACACCAGCCGCGACAGCGGAATATCCATGCCCGCGATCGCCACCGAGCCGCCCAGCACGGTGGGCAGGCCGCGATAGCCGCCGCCCCAGATCAGGATGGCGACGTTGACGATGATGGTGGACAGCGCGAAGGTGGCCAGCAGCGACATGATCATGGGGCCGTCGGCGATGCGCCGTATCACGATCCACTGCATGGCCAGGCCCAGGGCGGCCGTCAGCAGCGGCGCCAGTACCAGCGCGGCGATGTAGGGCAGGTGCATGCCCGCCACCAGCGACACGGTGGTCAGCGCGCCGACCGCCAGCAGGTCGCCGTGGGCGAAGTTGATCACCCGCATGACGCCGAACACCAGATTCAGGCCGCAGGCCATCAGGGCGTACAGGCCGCCCAGCAGGATGCCGGCCACGAACAATTCGATGAAAGGCACGATGATGTCTCCTCCGTTGCGCCGCGTGCGTCGCGGCGCCGTCTCCAGCGTCGACAGGCCTTGCGCCGCCGTGCGCGGCGTCTTCCGCTGGCGCCGCGCGCCTAGATCACGCCGGCGCGCATCAGCGCCTCGATGCGCGCTTCCGACAGGCCCAGGCGCTGGCGGTAGACCTCGTCGTTGTGCTCGCCCAGCGCTGGGCCCAGCCGGTCTATGCCGCCCGGGGTGTCCGTCAGCCGCGGCACCACATTGGGCACCGCGTACTCGCCCACGCGCTCGTCCTTGAAATGCACGATGTTGCCGCGCGCGGCGTACTGCGGGTCTTCGAATATCTCGTCGATGGCGTAGACCGGGCCGCAGGGCACCTGGTGTTCCTCGCAGCGGCGCAGGACTTCGTCGCGCGTGTATTGCGCGCTCCAGGCGCCGACGTATTCGTCGACCTGCGCCCGTTCGGCCTCGCGTTGCGTGATGGTCCCCCATTTGCCGGCGCCGCCGAACTCCGGCACGCCCATGGCGTGGGCCAGGCGTTCGAAGATCTTGTCGCTGGTGCAGGCGATCGCCACCCAGCGTCCGTCCCGGGTCGGATAGTGGCTGTGCGGCACCACATTCACCGTGCCGGGCCCCATGCGCTGGCGCACATAGCCTTTCATCTTGTAGGCCGGCGCCAGCTCGTCCAGGATGCGGAATATCGGTTCGTACAGGCCGATGTCCACCACCTGCCCGCGGCCGGTCTTGGCCAGCGACTGCAGGGCCAGCAGGACGCCCAGCGCGCCGTACAGGCCCGCCATGTAGTCCGGGATGGTGGCCGAGCCGGGCGTTACCGGCGGCCGGTCCGGATAGCCGGCCAGATAGGACAGCCCGCCGAAGGCGTTGCCGATGCGGCCGAAGCCGGGACGCCCGCTATAGGGTCCGGTCTGCCCGTAGCCCGATATGCGCACCATGATCAGGCGCGGGTTCACTTCCTTCAGCACATCCCAGCCCAGGTTCCACTTTTCCAGCGTGCCGGGCTGGAAGTTTTCCACCAGCACGTCGGCATCCTTGACCAGGGCCTTCAGCAGTTCCGCGCCTTCGGGCTTGCGCAAATCCAGCGTGGCCGACTTCTTGTTGCGGCACTCGGACAGCCAGGGCAGGGAATCGCCCGATGGCGTGATGGTGCCGAAGCGCCGCAGCGCATCGCCCACGCCGGGCAGTTCCAGCTTGATGACGTCCGCGCCGAACTCGGCCAGCTGGGTCGAGCAGAACGGCCCGGCAAGAAAACTCGATACGTCGATCACTTTCAGGTGATCCAGGGGCCGTACCGCGGCCGCTGCGTTAGCCATGGGTGTCTCCTCCCGTGCGCGCGGACTGCGTGGTCCGCGCTTCGATGGTTACTGCTTCTGGGTTTTCGCGGCCAATGCCATGACGCGCCGCGCGGCGTAGACGATGGGGTAGTCGATGAACTGGCCGTCCAGCTGGATGGCCGAGGATCCCTGCGCCTCGGCCTGCGCGAAGGCGTCCAGCACGCGGCGGGCGCGGGCGATCTGCGCCTCGGTCGGCGAGAAGGCGGCGTTCACTACCGGCACCTGGTCGGGGTGGATGCACAGCTTGCCCTGGAATCCCAGTTCGCGCGCCTTGCGTGCCGAGGCCGCGCAGCCTTCCGGGTCCTGCAGGTTCACCCATACGGTGTCCAGCGGGGCTTCGATGCCCGCCGCGCGGGAATGCAGCACGACCTGGGCGCGGTAGGCGTTGAGCTCGTCCTCGTCGCGGGTCCATGTCAGGTCCAGGTCAAGCGTGAAGTCGCCCGCGCCGAAGGCGACGCGCTTCACGCGGGGCGTGGCGCCGAGCATGCGCGGCAGCTCGGCCAGGCCGCGAGCGGTCTCTATGATGGGTATCAGGTCCACGCCGCCTTCCGGCATGCCGCGTTCGCGCTCCATTTGCCGTATCAGCCAGTCCGCCGTGGAGAGCTCGCCGGCCGATTCCACCTTGGGCAGCACCACGCCGTCCAGGCCGGGCCGCACGGTTTCGGTGAGATCGCCGTAGGCGAATTCCGTGGACAGGGGATTGACGCGCACATAGCCCAGGCCGCGCCGCGGCCGCGCGATGGCCTCGCTGACCTTGGCGCGGCTGGCGACCTTCTCGGAGATGGCGCAGGCGTCTTCCAGGTCCAGGATGACCGCATCGGCATCCAGCGTGAAGGCCTTCTCCACCCGCCTCGGGTGGTTGGCGGGCGCGAACAGAAAAGACCTGAACACCGTCATGCGTATCTCCCTTCCGTCCGGCCGGCGCCGGTCTGCTTGCCGCGCCAGGCTGTGCGAAATGTGCGTTTGTACGTACAATAAGGGCCGCTCCCGCGCCTGTCAACACCGGGCGTTTACCATCCCCCTTTTTGCCGAGCCGATGCGCGCCATGCCTTCTTCCGCCGAAGCCCTGCCCTATCCCGGCGCACTCGCCGGCGGGCGTAATCCGCTCTACGTCGCGCTGGCCAAGACGCTGGCCGGCGACATCCATGGCGGGCGCTATCCCATCGGCAGCACATTGCCCACCGAAGGCGAGCTGGCGCAGCGCTACGGTGTCAGCCGCCATACCGTACGCCAGGCGCTGCGCGAGCTCAAGGAAGAAGGCCTGCTGTGGTCCCGTCCCGGCATCGGCACCAAGGTGCGCGCGCGGCCTGAATCGCCGCGCTTCTTCAGCGGTATCCACAACATCTCCGATCTGCTGCAGTTCGTCGACGCCACGGAGATGCACGTCAAGTCGCGCCGCGAGATCGTCGCCGACGGCGCGTTCGCCGAATTGCTGCACTGCGCGCCCGGCCAGGCCTGGTCCGAGACCAACATCGTGCGCAAGGTGCCGGGCGGCGCCACGCCGCTGTGCTATCTGCAGGCCTATCTGCGGCCGGAATACGCGGGCGCCATCGGCCGCGCCCGGGTCATCAAGCGCCCCATCTATTCGCTGGTGGAGGAACGCTACGGCGTACGCATCGTCGAGGTGCTGCAGGAAATCACCGCCGCCCGCCTGACACCGGAAATGGCCCAGGCCCTGAAGGCCGAGGAAGGCCAGGCGGCGCTGCGCATCTCGCGCTACTACCTGGACAAGCAGGGCGCCATCGTGGAAGTCGGCATCGGCCATTATCCCAGCGGCCGCTACACGCAGAGCACGCGGTTCCGGGCCCATCACGCGGAAGACTAGGCGGCGGCCCGCGCCCCGCCGCCGGGCCCTGCTCATTCGGGATGTTCGTGCGGATGCTCGCGTCCCCAGCGCATGACGGCCTCGCGCGTGCTGCCGTGCATGGAATGGCTGCGCGGCGGTATATCGAGCAGGCGCGCGATGTCGCGCGCGGCCGCCAGCACGGCATCCGGGTCCAGGCCGGTGTCCAGGCCCATCAGGGCCATCATGCGCGCCATATCCTCGCTGGGGAAATTGCCCACCGCGCCCAGGCTTTCGGGCATGGCGATACCGCCGCCGATGCCGCAGATGGCGCCTTCCAGCCAGCTCGCGCCCGCGTCCAGCGCCGCCAGCATATTCGCGGTGGCCATGCCGCCCAGGTTGTGCACGTGGAAGCCCAGTTCGACATCGGGATAGCGGTCGCGCAGGCGCGCGAACAGTTCGCCGACATGGCGGGGATCCTCCAGCCCCACCGATCCTGCAAGGTACAGGCGGCGGATGCCGGCGTCGCGGAAGCGGCCGACCATGGCGGTGACGCGTTCCTGCGGGATGATCCCTTCGTAGGGGCACCAGAAGGCCATGCCGATGGCCAGTACATAGCGCAGGCCCTTCGCATCGGCGATGCGGAAGCCCTCGATCGCCTGGTCCCCGGCCTGCTCGGGCGTCATGTTCTGGTTTTTCCTCAGGTACGAAGCGCTGGCGATGGTCAGTCCCACCACTTCGTCCACCCGCGCCGCCGCCGCGCGCTCCGCGCCGCGGGCATTGGGCGCCAGCCCGCGATAGATGACGCCCGGCCGGCGCACGATGCGCTCGCACACGGCTTCGGCGTCGCGCAGGTTGGGAATGACCCGCGGATGCACGAAGCCGGTCACCTCGATGACGGGAAAGCCGGCCTGCGACAGCCGGTCCACCATGCGCACCTTGTCCTCGGTGGGCACCCATTTGCGCAGGCTTTGCAGCCCGTCGCGCGGGCCCACTTCGACGATATCGATCTGGTCGGGTAGCCGCATCGCCGTCTCCCTCATGCCCGGGCGCCTGGCCCGCCGACTATCGGGGGGCCGTCCGGAGTCGTGTCCACCTGGATGCCCGCCCGGGCCAGTTCGGCCTCGCTGTAGCCCAGGCGTTCCACCAGGATCTCGCGGTTGTGCTGCCCCAGGCGCGGTCCCGGATGGCGCACCGCGCCGGGCGTGGCCGAGAGCTTGCCGACCACGTCCTGCATGCGCAGCTCGCAGGCCAGTTCTTCGTCGTAGACGGCCCGGATGTTCCCGCGCGCGCGGATATGCGGGTCGGCCAATATCTGTGCCACATCGTTCACCGGCGACATGGTGCAGCGCCGCGCCGCGGAGCGCGCCAGCAGGTCGTCCAGGTCGAAGCGCGCGATGGCCGCCTGCAATGCGTCATCCAGCGCCTCTACATGGCGCAGGCGCTGGCGGTTGTCGGCGAAGCGCGGGTCGTGGACCAGTTCCGGTATGTCCAGGGTTTCGCAGATATTGACGAAGGCGGACTGCGCGCTGCCGCCCACCGTCACCCATTTGCCGTCGCGCGTGCGGTAGGTATTGCGCGGCGCGGTGAAGGGCAGGCGGCTGCCTTCGCGGCGCTGCACGATGCCCAGCTGGTCGAAGTTGATCACATGCGGTCCGATCAGGGTCAGCAGGGTCTCGTAGATGGCCAGGTCCACATACTGCCCGCGTCCGCTGCGGCGTTTTTCCGCCAGCGCCACCAGCGCGAGGAAGGCCGCCATCAATCCGGTGGTGGAGTCCGCCAGGCCGAAGCCCGGCAGCAGCGGCGCGCCGTCCGGATAGCCGCTGATCTGCGCATAGCCGGCATAGGCCTCGGCCAGCGTGCCGAAACCCGGCCGATCGCTATAGGGCCCCGTCTGGCCGAAGCCGGTGATCCGTATCATGATCAGGCCGGGATTGATCTGCTTGAGCGTTTCGTACCCCAGGCCCCATTTCTCCAGCGTGCCGGTGCGGTAGTTCTCGACGACGATGTCCGTATCCGCCACCAGCCGTTTCACCGCGTCCACGCCCAGCGGCGTGTGCAGGTCCAGGGTGACGGACTTCTTGTTGCGGTTGATGACCTTGTAGTAAAGGCCCACCCCGTTCTTGTTTTCGCCCCAGTAGCGCACCTCGTCGCCCTTGCCGGGACGCTCCACCTTGAGGACGTCGGCGCCGAAGTCCGCCAGGAACATCGCACTCATGGGGGCGGCCAGGAAGTTGGAGATGTCCAGCACCTTCACGCCCGCGAGGGCGCCAGCCATGTCTTGCACGCCAGCCATGGTGTCTCCTTAATGTGCGTTTGTACGTACATTAAGGGCTGGCATGCCGGCCGTCAATAGCGGCGCGGCCGGCGATACGGTTCGGGTATAGTCGGCACCTTCACGATGCCTCGAAGAGCAGACCGGAAAATGCCCAGCGCCCGCGACCTGGTGTACGGTGAATTGCGCCGCCGCCTGATGGCCGGCGCCTTCCTGCCTGGCCAACGCCTGCGCGAGGAACACATCGCCAGCGAGCTATCGGTAAGTCGCACCCCCGTGCGCAACGCCATCGAGCGCCTGGCCGCCGATGGCCTGGTCAAGCGCGATGGCCGGCGCGGCACGGTGGTGCTGGGCTGGCTGGACCGCGATATCAACGAGGCCTTCGAGCTGCGCCTGCTGCTGGAACCCTATGCCGCGCGCGCCGCCGCCGAGCGCGCGACGGCGCAGCAGATCGACCTGCTGGAACAGATCAACGAAGCCATGGCGCGCGCGGTGCAGTCGGACGACCCCGACCGGGTCGCCCAGGTGCAGCAGCACAACAACCGCTTCCACCATGCGCTGGTGGAAGCGGCGCAATCGGCGCGGGTGCGCGCGCTGGTGGACAACCTGCTGGATGTGCCGATCATCATCGGTTCGTTCTATTTCTATAGCCGCGACGACATGCTGCGCAGCGTGGCGCACCACCGCCAGCTCATCGAGGCGCTGCGCGCACGCGACCCCGCCTGCGCGGAGGCCGCGATGCGCCTGCACCTGACGGCCACGCACCTGCTGTTCCGCAAGCAGCGGGAAAGCGCCGGCAAGCGCAGCCAGGCCGTCTAGGCGCCGCCGCGGAATTGCATCCCGGCGTCGAAGCGCCGCGACGCCCGTCGATTCCGCGTACGCATCGACAAACAGCAGGAACGCTAGCGGACGGGCGGAGGTACCGCCCCAAGCGGCCTATTGCTTCGGAATACCCGCCTCCTGGACGACCTTGCCGAACACCTCGTAGTCGGCGCGGTAGCGTTGCGCCAGGTCGCCCGGCGTGCCGCCCATCACGGTGTAGCCGGCCTCTTCGAGCTTGCGCACCAGTTCGGGTTTGGCCAGGCTGCGATTGAGCGCGGCGTTCAGCGCGGCGACCACATCGTCCGGCGTCTTGCCCGGCGCCATCAGGCCCCACCAGATGGTCTGGTTGATGGACTTGAAGCCGCTTTCCGCGAAGGTGGGCACCTGCGGCAGGGCCGGCGAGCGCGCGTCGGCGACCACCGCCAGGGCGCGGACCTGGCCGCCACGGATCTGCGGCAGCAACGACGCCACGGAGCCGGTGTACAGGGCGATGCGTCCGCTCATCAGGTCGGGAAAGGCCTGTCCCCAGCCGCGGTAGGGCACGTGCATCAGCTCTATGCCCGCCGCCTTGCGCCACAGGTAGCCGATCAGGTCGCCGCTGCCGCCGATGCCGGGTATGCCCAGCGATACCTGGCCGGGCTTGGCCTTGGCCGCCTTCACCACGTCGTCCAGGGTTTTGTATGGCGAGTCGGGCAGGACGACGAACACGCTGGGCGAGGACGCCACTAGGCCCACGGGCTTGAAGTCCTTGAAGGTGTCGTAGGTCAGTTTGCTGTACAGCCAGGGGTTCAGCACGATGTTGTCGGTCTGCGCCATGACCAGCGTATGGCCGTCGGGACGGGCTCGCGCGGTGGCATCCAGGGCCAGGTTGCCGCCGGCGCCGGGCTTGTTTTCGACGACGATGTTCCAGCCCGTGTCCTGGCTGACGGCCGTGCCGACCATGCGGGTCAGGGTGTCGGTACCGCCGCCCGGCGGAAAGGGCGAGATAAAGGTGATGGGCGCGCCGCCCAGGTCGGCGGCGGCCGCGGCCGCGCCGCAAAGGGCCAGGACCGCCGCGGCGGCGATTTGCTTGAAGTCTCGCATTGTCTTCCTCGTCGTTTCTTCCAGGGATGCCGGCCTGCGTCCGCGCATGCGGATCGAGGCGGCTGTTTTTTCTATTGCCGCGCGGTGCGCGGATCGACACTGGTTTCCTATGGTTTTTCCCGCAGCGCCAGCGTGGTCAGCCATTCGAGCCGCGCGGGCACGGTGTCCGGGAGCCGCAGGGGCGCGCCGCCGTTAGCCGCCCTGGCGGCATCGAGGCCTTGGGCGGTACGGGCGAAGAGGCGCTCGACGCCATCCAGCACCAGGGGCTGCAGGCCGGCCTCTACCAGTTGTTCCCGCGCCTCCCGTACTTCGGCCATGCGGCGCGGCGCGTGCAGGACATGCGAGCGCAGGAAGGAGTCCATGAAGGTGGTCAGCGGCGTGCGGTCGATGTCCGCCAGGACTTCGTACAGGGCATCCCGCAATCCCATGCGTTCGGCGGCGACCAGGCATTCCACGGTGAGGCTTTCCATGCCCTTGGTCATGATGCTGCGCAATAGCTTCAGGCGTACGGCGTCGCCTGCCTGGCCATCGATGGCCTGGGCCGGCGCGCCGGCGTCGCGCGCGAAGGCCGCCACGGCCTGGGCACCGGTGCCCGCGCACAATAGCGGCGTGCGTTCGGCCAGCAAGGCGATGGCGCCCATGATGGCGACGTCGGCGAAGGCGATGCCGTGGCGGGCGGCCACGTCCGCGGCGGCGCGCATGTCGGTGGCGCTGGCGGTGGTGAAGTCCGCGTACAGGGCGTCATGGCGCAGGTGCGGCAGCGCCTGGCCGGCGACGGCCAGGGCCGCATGGCCGAAGACGGCGGAAACGACGAGGTCGGCACCGGTCAGCCAGGGTCCGGGGGCATCGTGCAATGCGGCGCCATGGGCGGCGGCCCGCGCCTGCATTTCCGCATCCTGGCGGAGTTCGCATATCGCGTGGATGTCGTGGCCCGCGGCGCGCCAGGCCAGGGCGTAGCAGTGGCCGACCTCGCCGCAACCTATGAGTGCAATTTTCATCTGGAGTACATAAAAAGAACAAAATGGCTTTATAACGCTGCCGGGAAGGGGGAGATTATCGGGGGTTACCCGGTGTTTGGATACATAAAGAGTACATTGTCGCCTCACCATGGCTATGGCTATGGCTATGGCTATGGCTATGGCTATGGCTATGGCTATGGCTATGGCTATGGCCAAGTCGGGCGCCCGCTGCTGCGGTGCTTACCCACCCGTGCCCGTGCCCGTGCCGGCGCCGTCGTCTATGCCATTGCCGGGGGCTTGGCGTTCGTGCAGGGTTCAACGTTGCATCAACGTCGCGACGACCGGATTCTGTATAGTCTTGAGCGCCTTTACACACAATCAGCACGACGCCGCTCCGCCGGACGTCGTAGAACGACACAAAGGGAATTCCTGTCCATGCCGACCACGATCGAACTGATCGCCACCCTGCTGTTCGCCATCGCCGTCCTGCACACGTTTTCGGTTCCCTTTTTCGCTCGCCTGGCGCACCGCAATGGGCCGCACGCCGGCGTCTGGCACCTGCTCGCCGAGGTAGAAGCCGTTTTCGGGGTGTGGGCCTTCGTCCTGATCGTCAGCATGGCCTTGCTGGCGGGCAGCGGCAAGGCGATCGAGTACATGGACACGCGGAATTTCACGGAGCCGCTGTTCGTTTTCGTGATCATGGTGGTGGCGGCCAGCCGTCCCATTCTGGAGTTCGTCGATGCGGTGGTGCGCGGCCTGGCCCGTGTGCTGCCGATCCGCAACGAGCTCAGTACGTATTTGGTCGTGCTTTCGGTGGTTCCCTTGGCCGGGTCCTTCATCACCGAGCCCGCGGCGATGACGCTGGCGGCGATCCTGTTGCGGGACGCGTATTTTCGCGTGAGCGGGCGCGCGGGGTTCAAGTACCTGACCTTGGGGGTGTTGTTCGTCAATGTTTCCATCGGCGGGGTGCTGACGTCGTACGCGGCGCCGCCGGTGCTGATGGTGGCCTCTACTTTCGGCTGGGACGCCGCGCATATGGCCACGCATTTCGGCTGGCGCGCGGCGGCGGCGGTGTTCATCAATGCCGCGGCGCTGACTTTCTTCTGCCGCGATGTGCTGCGTGGCGCGGGGAAGGGGGCCTCGGCGGACGATGGCGGCCGGCCGCGCGTGCCTGTGCCGGTGATCGCCGTGCATTTGCTTTTCCTGGTCGCGGTGGTGCTGAGCGCGCATCATCCGGCGATTTTCCTGGGTTTGCTGATGATGTTCATCGGGTTCACGGAGGCCTATAAGCGCCACCAGAATCGCCTGATGATCAAGGAGGGGCTGATGGTCGGTTTCTTCCTGGCGGGCCTGGTTGTGCTGGGTGGGTTGCAGAAATGGTGGCTGCAGGATCTGTTGGGCGGGTTGTCGCCGACGGTGCTGTTCTGGGGCGCCACCGCGCTGACCGCCATCACCGATAACGCGGCGCTGACGTACCTGGGATCGCTGGTGCAAGGCACGGATGAGACCTGGCGCTATATGCTGGTCGCGGGGGCTGTCACCGGCGGCGGGCTCACCGTCATCGCCAATGCGCCGAATCCGGCGGGCTTTGCCATCCTGAAAAACCACTTCCCGGATGGGAGTATCGCGGCGGGACGCTTGTTTCTGGCGGCGCTATTGCCGACCCTGGTCGCGGCGGGGATGTTCCTGCTGCCGGTGTAGCGGCGAGGGGGCGTTCGGGCTGCTCGGCAGGCTATCGGCTTGTGGGCTGTCCGTTGTGGGCCGTCCGTTGTGGGCCGTCCGTCGTGGGCTGTCCGCCGTGGGCCGTCCGTCGTGGGCCGTCCGTCGTGGGCCGTCCGGCGGGGTGGTCGCCTGTCGGGGCCAGCCTGATCGGCCGGTCCGGCCCCCGGGGGCCGGACACCGCTGCGCTAATCTCGTCCGGCGGGCGTTTGTCGTTCGCGTTCTTCTTCATGGCGTCCGCGCCACGCCTCCCTTCGATTCCGCTTGCTCGTCCTCAACAGGCTGACCCCGACAGGCGACCACCCCGCCGGACTCCGGCGTCTCTCAGTGACGGGGGCTGGGGCGGTCGGGGTGCTTGGGCTTCGTGGATCTGGACGGGGGTTTCGGAAGATTTTGCGGGGCTGGTGGGGCGCGGCCGCCCAGCGCGGCCGTGCCCCACTGCGGGGATGCGCTCTCGGCGGCTGGGGGAAGGCGGGCTTCCGGCCGCCTTGTCGCGGGGGCTGGCGGGATTGGCGGCGGCCTTGATGGGGGTGCAGCAAAAACCCGCTAAAATTCAAGACTTTCCCGTATTTTTGCCGGCCCCGCTCCAGCCGCGCCCTGCGTATCGCACCGGGCGCTCTCGGGCGGGTTCTTTCGTGCCGGCGGGCCAGGGAGTGGACTGAATGCCTATCTACGCCTACAAGTGCAGCAGCTGCGGCCATGCCAAGGATGTGCTGCAGAAGATCTCCGACGCGCCGCTTACCGTGTGTCCCGAATGCGGGGCCAGCACGTTCGCCAAGCAGGTTACCGCCGCCGGCTTCCAGCTGAAGGGCTCGGGCTGGTACGTCACCGATTTCCGCAACAATGGCACGGGCTCGGGCTCGGCCGGCGGTGCCAAGACGGAGTCCAAGGCCGATGGGGGCGACAGTAGCGGTAGCGCCGCCAAGTCGGCCGACGCGGCCCCGGCCGCCGCCTCGTCCACGGCCCCCGCGCCGGCCGCTGCGCCCGCGGCGCCGCCCGCCGCCGCTTCCTGACGCCCGCCATGGCGATGCGCGTTTTCAAGAAGTACTTCATCACCGGGCTCCTGATATGGGTGCCGCTGGTGATCACCGTCTGGGTGCTGGGCGTGCTGATCGCCACGCTGGAAGGCTTCGTTCCCGGTTTCCTGTCGGCCGAGTCGCTGTTCGGCGTGGATATACCGGGTTTCCGCTTTCTGCTGGTCATCCTGGTGGTGCTGCTTACCGGCGTTTTTGCCGCCAACCTGCTGGGCCGCACTTTGCTGGACCAATGGGAAAAGCTGCTGGGCCGCATTCCGCTGGTGCGCTCGATCTATAACTCGGTAAAGCAGGTCAGCGATACGGTGCTGGCGCCGAACGGCCAGGCGTTTCGCCAGGCGGTGCTGGTGCAGTATCCGCGCCAAGGGGCCTGGACCATCGCTTTCCTGACCGGCACGCCCAGCGGGGAAGTGGCCACGCACCTGCCCGGCGAGCATGTCAGCGTGTACGTGCCCACCACGCCCAACCCGACGTCCGGTTTTTTCCTGATGATGCCGCGCGCCGAAGTCATCGATCTGCACATGAGCGTGGACGCCGCCCTGAAGTACGTGGTGTCCATGGGGGTGGTGGCGCCGCCCCCGCCGATGGCGCCGGCGGCGCCCGCGCCTGCTCGTCCCGCCGAAATCCCCACCGCGCCCGGCGTGCGCCAGCGCGGGGACAACACGCCCTGACAACCGGGCGGGCGATGCCCGCCTTCGATTCATTATCGTGACGCTCCAAGGCGCCCCAACAAAGTAGAAACGGAGTCATCCCGCAATGCGTACCTGCTACACCGGCCAGGTTTGCCGTGACCACCTCGGTCAGACCGTTACCCTGTACGGCTGGGTAAACCGCCGCCGCGACCACGGCGGGGTTATCTTCATCGACCTGCGCGACCGCGCCGGTCTGGCGCAAATCGTTTTCGACCCCGATAACGCTGCTTTCGCCACCGCCGAGCGCCTGCGCAACGAGTTCTGCATCCGCGTGACCGGCCTGGTGCGCCTGCGTCCGGAAGGCACGGCCAATGCCGAGCTGGCCTCCGGCGAGGTCGAGGTGCTGTGCAAGGAAGTGGAGATCCTCAATCCTTCGGTCACGCCGCCTTTCCAGCTGGACGACGACAACCTTTCCGAGACCACGCGCCTGACGCATCGCGTGCTGGACCTGCGCCGCCCGCAGATGCAGCGCAACCTGATGCTGCGCTACCGGGTTTCCATCGAGGTGCGCAAGTTCCTGGATTCGCTGGGCTTTATCGATATCGAAACGCCCATGCTGACCAAGAGCACGCCGGAAGGCGCGCGCGATTACCTGGTGCCCTCGCGCGTGAACGCCGGCCAGTTCTTCGCGCTGCCGCAGTCGCCGCAGCTGTTCAAGCAGATGCTGATGGTGTCGGGTTTCGACCGCTATTACCAGATCACCAAGTGCTTCCGCGACGAGGACCTGCGCGCCGACCGCCAGCCGGAATTCACCCAGATCGATTGCGAGACCTCGTTCCTGAATGAAGTGGAGATCCGCGAGATCTTCGAAAGCATGATCCGCCATGTATTCAAGGTGGTGCAGAACGTCGATCTGCCGCAGCCTTTCCCCAGCATGACGTGGACGGAAGCGATGCGCCGCTACGGTTCGGACAAGCCCGACCTGCGCGTGTCGCTGGAATTCACCGACATCAGCGACATCATGCGCGACGTCGATTTCAAGGTGTTCGCGGCGGCCGCCGCGGCGCCGGGCAGCCGCGTGGTGGCCTTGCGCGTGCCGGGCGGCGGTACGCTGTCGCGCAGCGAGATCGACAGCTACACGCAGTTCGTCGGCATCTACGGCGCCAAGGGCCTGGCCTGGATCAAGGTCAACGAAGCCGCCAAGGGCCGCGAGGGCCTGCAGTCGCCCATCGTGAAGAACATCCATGATGCCGCGCTGGCCGAGCTGCTCAAGCGCACGGGCGCGCAGGATGGCGACATCATTTTCTTCGGCGCCGACAAGGAAAAGGTCGTCAACGACTCCATCGGCGCGCTGCGCGTGAAGATCGGCCACAGCGAGTTCGGCAAGCAGTCGGGCCTGTTCACGCCGGGCTGGCGCCCGCTGTGGGTGATCGACTTCCCGATGTTCGAATACGACGAAGAGGAAGGCCGCTACACCGCCGCGCACCATCCCTTCACCAGCCCCAAGGACGGCCACGAGGACTTCCTGGAAACCGATCCCAGCAAGGCCTACGCCAAGGCGTACGACATGGTGCTGAACGGCTGGGAAATCGGCGGCGGCTCGGTGCGTATCCACCGCGAGGAAGTGCAAAGCAAGGTGTTCCGCGCCTTGAAGATCGGCGCCGAGGAAGCGCGGCAGAAGTTCGGCTTCCTGCTGGACGCGCTGCAGTATGGCGCGCCTCCGCACGGCGGCATCGCCTTCGGCCTGGACCGCATCGTCACCATGATGAGCGGCGCCGAGTCGATCCGTGACGTCATCGCCTTCCCCAAGACGCAGCGTGCCCAGGATCTGCTGACCCAGGCGCCTTCGCCGGTGGACGAAAAGCAGCTGCGGGAGTTGCACATCCGCCTGCGCAATACGGAAGCCAAATAGCGATGCGGTAAGCCGGGGCCATGTCCATCCTGCGCGTCGTCAGCTACAACATCCACAAGGGGCGTTCCGCGCTGGGCGCGCGGGACTCCCTGAAGGAGCTGCGCCTGGGGCTGTACGGGCTGCGCCCCGACCTGGTCTTCCTGCAGGAAGTCCAGGGCCGCAACGAAAGCCGGGGCGTGCTGGACGCGCAGCATATGTCGCTGGCCGCCGCGCTGCACATGGACATGTGCTACGGCCGCAATGCCATACGCAGCCAGACCGACCACGGCAATGCGCTGCTGTCGCGTTATCCCATCCTCGACCACGAGAACCAGGACATCTCCGATCACCGCCTGGAGCAGCGCGGCTTGCTGCACGCCACGGTAGAGGTCGGCAATCGAGAGATCCATTGTTTCGTGGTCCACCTGGGACTGTTCGCCGGCAGCCGCACGCGGCAGATCCAGGCCCTGGTCGACCGGATCGACCGCATGGTGCCGGCGGGCGCGCCCATGCTGATCGCGGGCGATTTCAACGATTGGAACGACCGCCTGGCCCCGCTGTTCGTGCAGCGCCTGGGCGTGTACGAGGTGTTCTCGCACGCGCCGCGGCTGGTGGGCGGCGAAGGTCCGCGCCTGCGCGAAAGCATGCGCCGTCTCAGCAATGTGCTGCGCGGCGTGCCGAATAGCCTGGCCATGCTGGAACGCACCAACCAGCTGACCATGCAGGGCAATTATCGGGACGTGCCGCCGCCGCGCACCTTCCCCGCCGTGTTTCCCTGGTTCCGCCTGGATCGCATCTACCAGCGCGGCTTCGGGGTGCGTAGCGCGCGGGTGCTGCGCGGGCGCGCCTGGGCCAAGCTGTCGGATCACTCCCCCTTGCTGGCGGAGCTCGAATTGCCGTGAGGACCCGGCCGGTGCGACTGCAATGGACGGACGGCAACGCCGTCCGCCTGCTCAAGAACGGCGCGGATTTCTTTCCCGCCCTGTGCGATGCCATCGATGCCGCGCGCACGGTGGTGCACCTGGAAACCTATATCTTTACGCTGGACCGTACCGCCCAACGGGTGCTGGAAACGCTGGCGCGCGCTTGCGCGCGCGGCGTCAAGGTGCGCGTGGTCATCGATGGCTTCGGCAGCTGGGAATGGGTGGACGAGGTGCGGCGGCGGATTCTCGATTTCGGCGGCCAATGCCGCATATTCCGCCCGGAGCCGGGCTGGCCCGGCCGGCTGCTGTTTTCGCGCAGCCGGCTGCGCCGCCTGCACCGCAAGGTGGCGGTGATCGACGGCCGTGTCGCCTTCGTGGGCGGCATCAACATCGTCGACGACTATGACGATCTGGAACCGGCCGACGGGATCGAGGCCAGCCCGCGCTTCGATTTCGCCGTGGAAGTGCGCGGACCGCTGGTGGCGTATGCCGTCCATGCGCAAGACCTGCTATGGATACGCCTGAGTCCCGCCGCGCAACGTAATGGCGAGATCGCCGCCGAACGGCGGCCCTTGCGCCGGCCGGTGTTCCGTCCGCTGGAGCAGGCGCCCGGCCATCTGCGCGCGGCGCTGGTGCTGCGGGACAATCTGCGCTGGCGCCAGACCTTCGAGCGCGCCTATCTGTACGGCATCAACCGCGCCCGGCGCGAGATCCTGATCGCCAACGCCTATTTCTTTCCCGGCCTGCGGCTGCGCCGGGCGCTGAAGCGCGCGGCCGCCCGCGGCGTGCGCGTCAGGCTGTTGCTGCAGGGCAAGGTGGAGTACCGGCTGCAGTATTACGCGACGCACGTCCTGTACGCGGAACTGCTCAACGCCGGCGTCGAGATCTACGAGTACATGCCCAGCTACCTGCATGCCAAGGTGGCGGTGATCGACGACATCGCCACCGTGGGCTCTTCCAACCTGGATCCCTTCAGCCTGCTGCTGGCGCGCGAGGCCAATGTGGTGGTCGACGATGCCGCCTTCGCCCGCCAGCTGTATGACCAGCTGGAAGCGGAAATCGCCCGCGGCGGCAGGCTGGTCCGCACGGACGATCACCGTGGACGCGGCTGGATGCGGCGCCTGGCGGACAATGCCGCCTATACCGTGCTGCGGCTGGGCGTCGCGCTGACGGGCCAGTCCGCCGGGTATTGAAGAGCAGCGCGCCGGGACGGTTTGCCGGACTTCCCGCACAATCCCGATTGAAGCGCTGGACTTCGCACCGCATTCCGCGGGCTGGCGCCAACGTTCCTGCAAGGAGACAACGGCCATGCATTCCCCTGGCGAGACCTTCACCGGAAACCGGGCCGACCGGGCTGCCCCCCTGCCCGCCACTGCCGGCGCCGTGCCGGCGCGCATCCGCCGCATCGCGGTGCTGGGCGCCGGTGTCATGGGGGCGCAGATCGCGGCGCATTGCGTCAATGCCGGCATCCCCGTGGTGCTGTTCGACCTGGCGGCCGAAGGACCGGACCGCAGCGCCACCGCGCGCAAGGCGATCGCGCAGCTGCAGCGCCTGAACCCCGCGCCGCTGGCCGCGCCCGACCTGGCCGGGCACATCCGGGCGGCCAACTACGACGAGCACCTGGACACCCTGCGCGATTGCGACCTGGTCATCGAGGCCATCGCGGAACGCCTGGACTGGAAGCAGGACCTGTATCGCCGTATCGCGCCGGCGCTGGCGCCGCACGCCACGCTGGCCACGAATACGTCCGGCCTGTCCATCGATACGCTGGCGGCCACCCTGCCGGAAGACTTGCGGCCGCGCTTCTGCGGCGTGCATTTCTTCAATCCGCCGCGCTATATGCCGCTGGTGGAGCTGATCCCCGCGGCGCACACCGATGCCGGGCTGCTGGACCGCGTGGAGACCTTCCTGGTATCGGACCTGGGCAAGCGCGTGGTGCGGGCCCAGGACACGCCCAATTTCATCGGCAACCGCATCGGCGTCTTCGGCATCCTGGCCGCCATGATCGAGGCCGGGCGCCACGGCCTGGGCTACGACGTCGTCGACGAACTGACCGGCGCCCGCCTGGGCCGCGCGAAATCCGGCACCTTCCGCACCGCCGACGTGGTCGGCCTGGATACCCTGGCGCATGTCATCCGCACCATGCAGCAGGGCCTGCCCGGCGATCCTTTCCGCGACGTCTTCGCCACGCCGCCGGTACTGGCCGCGCTGCTGGAGCAGGGCGCTCTGGGCCAGAAGACCGGCGCCGGCTTCTATCGCAAGGAAGGCAAGACCATCCTGCGCCTGGATCCCGCCTCGCGCGGCTACGTGCCGGTCGACGCGCGCCTGGACGATGCCACGGCCGCCGCCCTGGCCGAACGCGACCCCGCGCGCCGCCTGCGCGCCTTGCGCGAGTCCACCCATCCGCAGGGCCGTTTCCTGTGGGCGCTGCTGCGCGACACCTTCCACTATGCCGCCGTCCACCTGGCCGACATCGCGCACACCGCGCGCGACGTGGACTGCGCCATGCGCTGGGGCTTCGGCCATGCCCAGGGGCCTTTCGAAGTCTGGCAGGCCGCCGGGTGGACCACCGTGGCGCGCTGGGTGCAAGAGGACATCGACGCCGGCCTGGCCCTGTCCACGGCGCCCTTGCCGGCCTGGGTAACGCAGGGCCTGGTGGTGCAGAACGGCGGCGTCCATACGCCCGCCGGCTCGTGGAACGCGCGGGAAGGCATGTTCCAGCCGCCGCGCGACCTGCCTGTCTACCGGCGCCAGCTGGCGCCCCCGCGCCTGGTGGGCGAGCCGCGCGAGGCCCCCGGCCATACGGTTTTCGAGAACGACACCATCCGCTTGTGGACACTGGGTGCCGCAAGCGACGGCGCCGCCGCGCACCGCGCCGGCCCATTGGAAGACATCCTGGTCGCCTCCTTCAAGACCAAGATGAACACCATCAGCCCCGCCGTCACGCGGGGCCTGCTGCAGGCCGTCGACCTGGCGGAATCGCAATACCGCGGCCTGGTCGTGTGGCAACCGCGCCAGCCGTTCTCCGCGGGCGCGGACCTGCAAGCCATGCTGCCCGCCTTCATGCAGGGCGGTCCCGCCGCCATCGAACCGCTGGAGCGCGACCTGCAGCGCGTGGCGCAGCGTTTTCGCGCCGCGCTCGTGCCCACGGTCGTCGCCCTGTCCGGCCTGGCGCTGGGCGGCGGCTGCGAAATCGCGGTGCACGCCTCGGCGCGCGTCGCGCACCTGGAGACCTACATCGGCCTGGTGGAGGTCGGCGTCGGCCTGGTGCCGGGCGCCGGCGGGCTGGCCTATTGCGCCCGCCGGGCCGCCGAGCAGCGCGCCGCGTCCGCGCCGGATGCGCCCTTGCTGCCTTACCTGCAGAAATTCGCCGAAGCCGTCGCCGGCGCCAAGGTCTCGCGCTCCGCCCTGGAAGCCCGGCAGATGGGCTACCTGCGCGAGGCCGATCCCATCGTCATGCACGAGGACGAACTGCTGTACGTCGCGGTCCGCCATGCCGCCGCGATGGCCGATGCCGGCTGGCGGCCGCCGCTGCCGGCGCCTTTCCCGGTGGCGGGCGCCGATGGCGCGGCCACGCTCACGGCGCAACTGGTCAACCTGCGCGACGGCGGTTTCATCTCCGCGTACGACTACGAGCTGGGCCGTACCGTCGCCCACGTCATATGCGGCGGCGACGTGGATCCCGGCACCCTGGTGGACGAGGAATGGATGCTGGCGCTGGAGCGGCGGGCCTTCCTGACCCTGCTGGGCAACCCGCAGACGCACGAGCGCGTCCTGGGCATGCTCAAGACCGGCAAGCCGGTGCGCAACTGACAATCGTGCCGGCCCGCGCGCCGGCCGGAGGGAGACCTGCCATGACCCGAATCCTGCAAGATGCCTATATCGTCGCGGCCACGCGCGCGCCGGTCGGCAAGGCGCCCAAGGGCGCCTTGCGCCATACGCGTCCGGACGACCTGCTGGCCGACATCCTGCGCGCCGCGCTGGCCCAGGCGCCCGCGCTGGACCCGGCCGCCATCGACGATGCCATCATCGGCTGCGCGCGCCCGGAGGGCGCGCAGGGGCTGAACGTCGCACGCATGGCGGTGCTGCTTGCCGGCCTGCCCGATCGCGTGCCGGGCATTACCATCAACCGCTTCTGCGCCTCCGGCCTGAGCGCCATCGCCATGGCCGCCGACCGCATCCGCGTGGGCGAGGCGGATGTCGTCATCGCCGGCGGCACCGAATCCCTGAGCCAGGTGCCCATGATGGGCCATGCCCCGTCGTTCTCGCCACGCGTATTCGCCAACCAGGAAGACATCGGCATCGCCTATGGCATGGGCCTTACCGCCGAACGCGTGGCGGAACAATGGAAAGTCACGCGCGAGGCGCAGGACGCCTTTGCCTTGCGCTCGCACCAGCGCGCCATCGCCGCGCAGGACGCCGGCGAGTTCGACCAGGAGATCACGCCGGTCGCCGTCGTGGCCCGCCAGGCCGACCTGCAATCGCGCGACATCGACATCGTGCGGCGCGACTTCATGCGCGATGAAGGGCCGCGCCGCGATACCTCCATGCAGGCGCTGGCGGGCCTGAAGCCCGTGTTCGCGGCGCGCGGCAGCGTCACCGCAGGCAACAGCTCGCAGATCTCCGACGGCGCCGGCGCGCTCATCCTGGCGTCGGAGCGCGCCGTGCGCGACCACGGGCTGACGCCGCTGGCGCGCTTCGTGTCCTTCGCCGTCCGGGGCGTCGCGCCCGAACTGATGGGCATCGGCCCGAAGGAAGCCATTCCCGCCGCGCTGCGGCAGGCGGGGCTCCAGCAGCAGGACATGGATTGGATCGAGCTGAACGAGGCCTTCGCCGCGCAAGCGCTGGCCGTCATCGGCGACCTTGGCCTGGACCCGGACAAAGTGAATCCGCTGGGCGGCGCCATCGCGCTAGGGCATCCCCTGGGGGCGACCGGAGCCATCCGCGCGGCGACGGTCGTGCACGGCCTGCGGCGGCGCCAGGGGAAATACGGAATGGTGACGATGTGCGTCGGCACGGGGATGGGCGCAGCGGGCATATTCGAGCGGGTGTAGGCGAGCCCCGCTCGGCGTCCCGCGCGACGGCGCCGAAGCGGCATGACGCGGCGCGTGCCATGCCAGTCCCGCGCTTCGGCCGGCCGATGCGTCAGGCGCGGGCCGTCTTCGGCCGCCCGACCAGGCCCAGCGAGAGCGCCGTCCCGACCAGGATGATGGCCGCGCCCAGCAACATCGTCCCGGTGATCTGTTCATCCAGCAGCAGCGTGCCCCACAGCACGCCGAAAACCGGCACCAGGAAGGTTACGCTGACCGCTGCGGTCGGGCCCACGCTGGCGATCAGGCGGAACATCATGACGTAGGCCATCGCGGTGCAGACCAGCGCGAGCGCGGCCGTCGCGCCCCATGCCGGCATGGACACAGGCTGCGTCGGCCACGTCCAGATGGCGGCGGGGAGCAGCAGCAAGGATGCGCTGATCATGCTGCCCGTCGCGCCGCTCAGCGCGTCCACGCCCGCCAGGTAGCGTTTGGTGCTATTGGCCGCGATGCCATAGCACAGGGGCGCCAGCAGCGCCGCCATCACGGCCATGCCCGTTCCGCCGTCGCCGAAGTCGAACTTGTCCCACACCAGCACGACGATGCCGGCGAAGCCGACGAACAGCCCCAGCACGCGCCCGGCCGGCAGCCGGTCGCCCAGCCAGAGCCAGCCGATGATCGCGCCCCACATTGGCGCCGCCGCGTTCGATACCGACAGGAAACCCGCGCCCAGGTCCCGCGCGGCGTAACCGTAGAGCAGGAAGGGCAAGGCCGCGTTGAAGGCGCCCACCCACAGCATCGGCTTCCAGTGGGGCAGCATCGCGCGCAGGCCGCCTCGCCACAGCATCACCAGCAGCAGCGCCAGCGCGGCCAGGCCGACGCGCAGCTCCATCAAGGGCGCCGGACCCAGTTCCGGCACCGCGATGCGCATGAACAAGAAGGAACCGCCCCAGACGGCGGCCAGTATCAACAGGTCGGTCAGATCTCGGCTGCGCATGATGGGTGCATGGATGCCAGAGGGCAGGAAATGCCCGGAAAGGCAAAGGAACGCCGGAAGGGCGAACGGATGCCGGAAGGGCAAGCAGCATACACCCGTTGCCCGGCGTCGCACCCTGTTTTTTGCGCGGGTTCTGCCGGCCGCGTTTGCGAATGAGCGGCCCCGGAAATGTTGCCGGGTCGAATCGCAAACGGCGGCCGGAGCCGCCTTAGCCAGCGATCAGGTGAAGAAGGTGTGATAGCCCACGAAGACCAGGATCAGCGCGGTCACCACCGCCCAGGACCAGCGCGAGTTCCGCAGGCCATGGGATTCCGGCGGCGGCGGGGGAGGGGGCGGCGCCAGTTGCGGTTGGGCGGCCATGTGGTCGATGAAGGCGGCGAAGAATTTCTGGACGATCTTCTCGCCGGCCTTCATGAGCGGCGCTTCGCCGACTTCCGCCAGTTTGCCGCCGGCCATCGCCGCCAGCGTGTACGAGAGCCGGGTCCCACCATCCTTGGGCGTCAGATTGACCTGCGCCGTGCCGATCGCCAGACCGGCGGCGTTGCCCTTGCCCTCGAAGACCAGCGTACAGCCGTGGGGCGGATTCACATCGGACAGCAGGACCTCGCCTTCATAGTCCGCGGCCAGCCCGGCGACCTTGGCCCGTACGGTAAACGCGTACTCGGTGGGCGATTTGCACTCCACGTCCACGCAGCCGGGGATGCACTTGCGCAGAACGGCGCACTGGGTCAATGCGTCCCAGGTCTGGTGCGGCGTCGAAGGAATCCATTGAGCATCGGAAATGCGCATGGCTGTCTCCTTTATTGGCCTTCTTTCGGACCATTTTGGACCTGATTACTGCGAAAGGCTACAGGGTGGAATACCGAGTCGGTACCGGTTTGCAACTGACGAAGGGCTGACATGCCGGGAAGCACTCTCGGCCCGCTCCTGCGGGTGCGTCCGGCGTCCCGGCGTCTTGATAGACGCGCCTTCGGCCTGGAAACCGCTCCGCCCGCGGCGGCGCCGCGCCTGGGACAGGGTCCGCTTGCGGATTTCCAGAAGTGTCAAATGTGACGGGATATATTGAATGGGACATTCCGGCTGGCCTGTCCGCGTCCGATTTGACGGCCGATTCAAATTTTGCATTGAATCAGTGACATACGGAAAGTACGCGCCCCGGAACCGTTGCACGAAAAGCAGTAAAATCCCTGCGCCATCAACGGGGTAACGATGAGCTGTGCCGGAATACTCTTCCGTTCGCACAGAAATGAATTCATGCAGCCGACCCTAGAAAACCGGAAAAAAGAGTCACAGGGTAGGTAATCCTCCATGCTTTACGTGTCCATCGCCTTTCTCGCGTCCGCCGCGTTCACGCTCCTGACGCTCAGGTTTGGACATTGGCATTTACGGTATACGGGCGATACCGACCTGACCGGGGTGCAGAAATACCATGTGCGGCCGGTGCCCCGGGTGGGTGGAATCGCCCTGGTCGTCGGAATGCTGGTCGTGGCGGGCGCCGCGGCGTGGCGCGAGCCGCAATTGGTCCAGCCGCTGCTGCTGCTCTTGCTCTGCGGGATGCCGGCCTTCCTGGGCGGACTGGCGGAAGACCTGACCAAGCGCGTCCGGGCCGTCGCGCGCCTGCTGCTCGCCATGCTGGCCGGTGCGCTGGCCTTCTGGCTATTGAGCGCGGCGGTGGTGCGCCTGGACATCGTCGGGGTGGACTGGCTGTTGCAGTTCTGGGCTGTCTCGCTGCTGTGCACCGCGATCGCCGTGGGCGGGGCGGCCAATGCCATCAATATCATCGACGGCTACAACGGCCTGGCGGCGGTGGTATCGATCATGATCCTGGCGGGCATGGCCTATGTGTCGTACTACCTGGGCGATCGCCTGCTGGTCGTGGCCTCGGTGGGAATGATCGGCGCAATCGGCGGTTTTCTGATCTGGAATTATCCGCGCGGCCTGATTTTCCTGGGCGACGGCGGGGCGTATTTCATCGGCTACATGATCGGCGAATTGTCGATATT
The DNA here is from genome assembly GCF_001676705.1 of Bordetella bronchialis. NCBI lineage: Bacteria > Pseudomonadati > Pseudomonadota > Betaproteobacteria > Burkholderiales > Alcaligenaceae > Bordetella > Bordetella bronchialis. Next base: position 5,654,256 of record NZ_CP016170.1, on the reverse strand, counting down.
GATGCTGTACCGGCACCCGAATGTATCGGCGTGGTTTCCTTTGCTGTTGTGTATTTATCCTGTGTTCGAAACCCTGTTTTCAATCTATCGCAAGCGCTGGCTGCGCGGCCGTTCGCCTGGCATGCCGGACGGGGTTCACCTGCACATGCTGGTTTATAAGCGGCTGGTGCGCTGGGCGATCGGTTCCACCGAGGCACGGCATAAAGTCCAGCGTAATGCGATGACATCGCCTTATCTATGGGTGCTGTCGTCGCTGGCGGTGATTCCCGCGGTGCTCTTCTGGCAGTACGAGTATGTGCTCATGGGCTTCGTGGCTTTGTTTTCCATTATTTATCTGACCCTGTACCGCACACTGGTACGGTTCGCGACCCTGCGGTGGCTGATGGTCAAGAAAGAGGCTGACGATTGATTGCCCCAGTTGAAGCAGTGTCGAGACACCAGGACTCAGCCGCCTCCACGGGCACGCCACCGGCGCAGGTTCCTCATGTGGCTATCCTGCTGTGCTCCTATAACGGGGAAAAATTCCTCCGAGAACAGCTCGATTCGATCGAGGCGCAGACATTTCCCAACTGGAAGGTATGGGTCTCCGACGATGGCTCACGCGACGGTACCCTGCAAATCCTCAACGAATATCGTCAGCGTTGGGGAGGTGACCGACTGGAGATAGTCCGTGGGCCTTCACGGGGATTCGCGGCGAATTTCCTTTCGGTAGCCTGTCGACACGAGATCCATGCCGACTATTTCTCCTATGCCGATCAAGACGATATTTGGGAAGCGGACAAACTGGAACGGGCCGTAACGTGCCTGGAGAAACTCGGGGTAGAGCTGCCCGCGCTCTATTGCTCCCGTACCCGCCTAATTGATGAAGCCGGCGCCGAGCTGGGCCTTTCACCTCTGTTTACACAGAAACCCGACTTCCGCAACGCTCTCGTGCAGAATGTCGGGGGCGGCAATACGATGGTGTTCAACGCGGCTGGCCGTCAGCTGCTGCTGGACGCTGGTCCGGACCTCGATGTGGTGGCGCATGACTGGTGGACATACGTCGCCATCAGTGCGGCGGGGGGGACCATCGTCTACGACCCCCAGCCCTCGCTCCTGTATAGGCAGCACGGCGGCAATCTCATCGGGTCCAATCAGGGCCTGGGAGCGAGGCTCGCGCGGGTGCGGCTGTTATTGAAGGGCCAGCTGCGCGAGTGGATCGACGCCAATGTAGCGGGACTCGGACGTATCCAGGGGCGGCTTCCCTACGCTCAGCTGCAGATCTTTCTCGAGTTCGATAGTTCCCGGCACGGCGGTATCATTCGGCGGCTTGCCGGCCTCCGGCGGTCTGGCGTCTACCGGCAAACCGTCGGCGGCAATATCGGCCTTATCGTGGCCTCTTTTTTCAAGAAACTATAGCTATGACGATTCTGGTAACAGGCGGGGCCGGCTTTATTGGCGGGAATTTCGTGTTGGACTGGCTGGCCCAGTCCGATGAGCCGCTCATCAACGTGGATAAGCTAACCTATGCCGGCAACCTGGAAACCCTGGCGTCGGTCGAGAGGCGGCCTGACTATACCTTCGTCAAGGCAGATATCGGCGACCGCGCTGTTATTGCCCAGTTGCTGCAAGAGCATAAAGTAAGGGCTGTGGTGAACTTCGCGGCCGAGTCGCATGTGGACCGATCAATAGACGGACCGGCCGAATTCATCCATACCAACGTACTTGGCACTTTCAATCTGCTCGAAAGCGTGCGAGGCTATTGGTCGGCGCTGGCCGAACCCGAAAAAGCAGCGTTCCGTTTCCTCCATGTATCGACTGACGAGGTATACGGCACGTTGGGCCCTGCCGACCCCCCGTTCAGCGAGGCCAACCCCTACGAGCCGAACAGTCCGTATTCCGCTAGCAAAGCGGCGTCCGATCATCTGGTGCGCGCATGGCACCACACCTACGGCCTGCCCGTACTGACAACCAATTGCAGCAATAACTACGGCCCATATCACTTCCCGGAAAAGCTCATTCCGCTAGTCATCCTGAATGCTCTGAACGGAAAGCCCCTGCCAATCTATGGCGACGGACAGCAGATCCGCGATTGGCTCTACGTCAAGGATCATTGTTCGGCCATCAGAACCGTCCTGGCGAAGGGGCGGCTGGGTGAAACCTACAACGTAGGTGGCTGGAACGAGAAACCCAATATCGAGGTCGTCAGGACAATCTGCTCCATACTCGACGAGTTGAAGCCGCGGGCGGACGGCCAGTCCTACGCCGAACTCATCACTTTTGTCAGGGACCGTCCCGGCCACGACAGGCGCTACGCGATCGACGCTCGCAAAATCGAGCGCGAGCTGGGTTGGAAGCCCCTCGAGACCTTCGAATCCGGGATACGTAAGACGGTCCAGTGGTATCTGTCCAATAGCGAATGGACGTCGAACGTGCAGAGCGGCGCCTATCAACAGTGGCTGGACAAAAACTACAGGGGCCGTGAACGGTGAAAATCCTGCTATTCGGGAAGAACGGGCAGGTCGGATGGGAGCTGCAGCGAGCGCTGGCGCCTGTAGGAGACGTTGTCGCGCTGGGGCGAGGCACTGAAGGCGGGTTCTGCGGCGATCTGGCTAATCCTGCCGGTATCGCCGCCACGGTAAACGCTGTCCGGCCCGATGTGATCGTCAACGCTGCAGCCTATACCGCGGTGGACAAGGCCGAAGCCGAGCCCGACGAGGCGCGACGTATTAATGCGGACGGTCCGGCTCTTCTTGCAAACGCCGCGGCCGCCGTCAATGCCTTGTTCGTTCACTACTCGACCGACTACGTGTTCGACGGCAGTGGCGCTAGTCCGTGGCGGGAGGACGACCGGACGAATCCACTTAGCGTCTATGGCCGTACGAAGCTGGAAGGAGAGCGGGCAATGCGCCAGGCTGGCTGTGCGTACCTTATATTTCGCACCAGCTGGGTATATGCGGCGCGGGGCAACAATTTCGCCAAGACGATGCTGCGTCTCGCGCAGGAGCGCGAAAGCTTGTCTGTGATCGATGACCAGATAGGCGCGCCCACGGGCGCGGACCTGATCGCGGACGTGACTGCCCATGCCATCGTGCGCGCGTTCCAGGAGCCAAATCTGAGCGGCGTCTATCACCTTGCCGCCGGAGGGGAAACGTCCTGGCATTCCTATGCCCGGTTCGTCCTTGAGCATGCGGCGCGCGCGGGAGTGCCCCTTAAGGCCAGCCCCGACAACATCACGCCTATCCCTTCTACCGCGTACAGTACGGCGGCGAAGCGTCCGTTGAATTCGCGGCTGCAGACATCGCTGCTGCGCCGCTCGTTCGCGCTGTCGCTGCCATCCTGGCAAGACGGCGTGTCCCGAATGCTTACTGAAATCCTCGGAAAATGACTTCTCCCATGCAACGTCAACGTAAGGGCATCATCCTGGCCGGCGGCTCCGGCACCCGCCTGTATCCGGTCACCAAGGCCGTATCGAAACAACTGCTGCCCATTTACGACAAGCCGATGATCTACTACCCGCTGGCGACGCTGATGCTTGCCGGGCTGCGCGATATCTTGATCATTTCCACCCCGCAGGACACGCCAAGGTTTGAGCAATTGTTGGGCGACGGCAGCGCGTGGGGCTTGAATCTGCGCTATGCGGTGCAACCCAGCCCGGATGGCCTCGCACAGGCCTTTATCATCGGCAAGGACTTCCTGGATGGTTCTCCGTCGGCATTGGTCCTGGGCGACAACATTTTCTATGGACACGATCTTCACGTCCAATTGGAGCGCGCCGATGCGCAGTCCTCCGGCGCCACGGTTTTCGCCTATCACGTGCAGGATCCCGAACGATACGGTGTCGTGTCGTTCGACTCGCAAGGGCGGGCTACCTCCCTGGAGGAGAAGCCCCTCCATCCCAAATCCAACTACGCGGTAACGGGCCTGTACTTCTACGACGAGCAGATTTGCGATATTGCCGCTGGCCTCAAACCATCGGCACGCGGCGAGCTGGAAATAACAGACGCCAATCGCGTATACCTCGATCGTGGCGAACTTACGGTGGAGATCATGGGGCGCGGTTATGCGTGGCTGGACACAGGCACGCACGAAAGCCTTATCGCGGCCAGCAATTTCATCGAAACTATCGAGCACCGCCAGGGCTTGAAGGTGGCCTGTCCGGAAGAAATCGCCTATCGCCAGTGTTTCATCGACGCGGCGCAGTTGGAAAAGCTGGCCGCCCCGCTGGCGAAAAATGGCTATGGACAGTATCTGCTCCGAATCTTGAAGGACGAGCTGCAGTCGTGAGCACGTGAAGGCGGGACACCGCACACACCGATACAATCGGCCTTTTGATTGCAAGGGTAAAGCGATGCGGATGGTACAGGGGCGGTTGCTGTTTGGGTTGGTGTCGTTTCTGATCCTGGTTGCGGTTGCCATGACGTCGCACGTCTACAAGACCCGCATCGATCCGTTCGCCAGCATTGAGCATTTCCTCGATGGAACGTCCGGCCTCAACGACCCGGCGACCTTCGCGTCCATGGCCATCGACTACTTTCGGCTGGGTCATATTGGCGAAGCAAACCGATTTGCCGCGACGCTGTGGCCCCCGGGCTTCGTGTTTCTGGAAGCCGGCATCCTGAAGCTGTTCGGATGGGATGCGCCATTGCCGTTCATCCTGCAGATACTGGCCTGCGCCCTGCTCGCCGTTACGCTGGCATGCCAGCGCGAACTATTCCGCCTCTACGTAAACGAGCGGGCCGCCGCCATTCTGCCGTTCGTCATTTTTGTGTTTCCTATCGCACGGGCTTTTCTGCTCGAGCCACTTGGCGTCGTGTATGGGGAGACGTACTCCGTTTCGCTATTTGTGCTGGCGTGCACCCTGGTCGTCTTGGCTTACCAAAACGGTAGTACCTGGATGGCCATCGCGGCAGGCGTCGCTCTGGGTGGAGCCGCTTATTTTCGTTCGCAATACGAACTGATCGTTCTCGCCATGACGGGCTGCGCTATTCCCGTTCTGCTCTGGGCCATGATGCGTGCCTTGCGCAGCCGGCAGGACGCGCAGCGCAGCGAATATCGCACGGTAGTGAAGGTCGTGCTCGGAGCCATTGTCGCGGCACATGTGGTCATGTTGCCGTGGCGACTGCACAATTACACGTTGGGCTTTGGCCCGACCTGGGTCCAGACTTCCCAGATCGTCATAAAAAACTCGCTCACTTCGGAGCGGGAACTGCGTTCGATTGGAGGTGCATTCGTCATTTCGGGTGGCGGGCACCTCGCCTGCAAGTTCGAACCATCGTATTGCGGTAAGTCCGACAAGAAACTTTTCTATCGGGCTTTCTTCCATCACCTTGGCGATTGGTACAAGGCAAAAATCTCGCTATTGCCAGTCTTCTGGTCCCCTTACTGGAATACCAGCAGCGCCGACGGCTTTGCCATACGCGAGATGGTGGCCGATACGATCTTCGTGATTTGCCTGTTGCTTATCGTCCCCTTGATGGTGGCCTCCAGGAGGGCGAAAGGCTGGTTGATGGTGGTGTGGCCCGCGGTGTCCTTCTATGGTGCCTTCTTCGTGATCTTTTCGCTTGTGCACTTCGAAACCAGGTACTTCTACCTGATCAAGTTATTCTCGTTTACGCTCGTCGTGATCCTGTGTTGCATGACAGTCAGGGTCCGCCGGCACCCCGGCGAGGCCTCGTTCATGGACTCGGGGACGCGTTAGGCGTCTTGTCGTTTTCATCCGGGTCGAAGTTCACACGCTCCAGTTCCACCACCAGGGGAAGCTTGCGCACCCTGGTGTATATGGCACCGATGTATTCCCCAAGGAGCCCGATGATCATCATCTGGATGGCGGCGAAGAAAAACATGCCTATCATGATTGGCGCGATGCCGAGCTGGAAATAATCCCAGAACAGCAGCTTCGCGATGAACGTCGCTATTGCCACCACAAGGCTCAGGATAGAGAGGCCAAAGCCGCCCATCGTGAGCAGACGCAGCGGCACCTTGGAATGGTTCGTGATGCCCAGCATCGCGATGTCATACAGGGTATAGAAGTTGTTCTTCGTGATGCCGCGCGTGCGCTTGGGCTGCTTGAATGGCACTGTGGCGATAGGAAAGCCGATCTCGCATACCAGCCCGCGGAAGTACGGATATGGATCGTCCAAGGTGCGCAGGATCTGTACGACCCTGGCATCGAACAGGCCGGCGCCGGTCGCATTGGGAACCAGCGGGACTTCCGAGATCCGGGTGATGAAACGGTAATACATCGAGCGCACGAAAAACATCGCGCGGGACTCTTCGCTTTGCGGCTTCGTGGCCAACGCGATCTTGTAGCCCTGCTCCCACTTTTCGATGAATTGCGGGATCATTTCCGGCGGATCTTGCAGGTCCGAGGAAATCAATACGCAGGCGTCACCCTTCGACTGCAGGATGCCGTAATAGGGTGAACGGATATGGCCGAAATTCCGCGCGTTCACAATCAGCTTTATGCGGCGGTCTTCCGCCGCCATCCGCCGGATGCGTTCCACCGTCGTGTCGGTCGAATGGTTGTCGATGAATATGTGCTCGTAGTCGTATGGCAGCTGCTTCATGACAGCCGATATTCGTTGCGCCAGCTCCTCGACATTCTCTTCTTCGTTATAGCAAGGCGTGACTATGCTAATCAGTTTTGTCATTGCGGAAGACGAATCGCTTATTGAGGTGGTATGAAATCGCCGCGGCGGGAAGCAGCATCATCGCCGCGCTGGCGTAGGGTCCCAGGCCTATCAATGATAAAGCCTTGACGCCCGATACGTTGACGCCGTAAACGACGCCGTAGACGCTGATGAATCGGAAGAGCAGCCGATTGTCGTTCGAGCGAAAGACGAGTTTGCCGATTGTCTTGAAGTTGAAGAGAATGCCCAGGACCGTTGCGACGAGATAGGCGATGGTGTAGTGGCAACCGAAGTACACCAGCAGTACATAGCAGCCATACCCGAAAGCGGTATTGAGCAGACCGACTGCGAGGAAACGAAAGAACTGGCGATGGGCCGTTGCCGAAGCAAGGACCGCCTTCACACCACCACGCCTTGTGAGGCGAATTTGCGGCGCAAGCCCTCAAGGTCGATTCCGTGTTCCTTCAAGAGGTATTGGTAGCTCCCGCAGCGTAGCGAGAACCCGCCTTCCGTACCCATCCGTAGCACGCGGGCCCGATTACCTTCCAGCTCGCCGACGATTTCGGCCACCAATCCCCCGAGCCCCGCAGCCGCGGCATGTTCCTCAAGTACGACGATGGTGCCGTACTCCCTGGCGATGTGCTGCACTTGGTTCCGGTCGAGCGGATGTATCGCCGGCGCACTCCAGATGCCGATGTCGTCGGCCGCGCCGCACAGCTGTTGTGCGGTGCGGACCATCGAGCCCGTGGCGATGACGGCGGTGCGTTTTACCCTGGGTTCCTGGCAAGCCACCAGTTCACCGATGGGTTGCCCGATGGGCCGGGTATGCACGTCGCCGAGATCGGCCTTGCCCATCCGGATGTACGAGGGGCCGGACGCCTGCAACGCATGGTCCATGACATACGTCATCTCGGCCGCGTCAGCCGGGGAGAAGATGTTGATGTCCCGGATGGCTCGCAGCGCGGCGATGTCCTCGGTCGATTGATGGCTGGCGCCCAGGGTGCTGTACACCACGCCCGCGCCGTCGCCGATGAATATTACCGGCAAGCCTTCGTAGCAGACGTCCAGCTTGATCTGTTCCAGTACTCGGACCGGCACGAAGGCGCTCAGTCCGTAGACAATGGGCCGGAACCCGGCCTTCGCCAGTCCAGCGGCGACCCCCACCATATTCTGTTCGGCCACCCCCGCATTGATGAATTGCGCGGGCGCCGCGCGGCGAAAATCGTCGAATAGTGCGTAGCCGTGGTCGCCCGTCAGCAGCAGCCTGCGCGGGTCTTTCTGAGCGGCGGCGACGATGGCGCGTGAAAATGCGGATCTCATTGCAGGCGCTCCAATTCCGCCATGGCGGCTTCGTACGAGTCAGCGGAAAGGCGCGTGTAGTGCCAGATGTTCTGATGCTCCATGAACGATACGCCCTTACCCTTGACGGTCTTGGCGACGATGGCCTTGGGCCTGCCATTGCGTTGGTCCTTGAATGTCCGCAGCGCCGTGTCGAGCGCCGCTTCGTCGTGTCCATCCAGCGAAACCGTGTCCAGCCCGAATGCGGTCATCTTGGCCGCGAGGTCCTGCAGGTCCATCACCTCTTCCGTGCGGCCCATCGCCTGATAGCCGTTCTGGTCCACAATGACGACAAGGTTGTCCAGCTTGTGATGGGCCGCGAACAGCAGCGCTTCCCATATCGTCCCTTCGTTCGCTTCGCCGTCGCCCACGATCGCATAGCACCGCTGGTCGGTACCCTTGAGCTTCGCGGCCAAGGCAAGCCCGACGCCAACCGAAAGGCCGTGGCCCAGCGAGCCGGAAGTGACTTCGCATCCCGGCAAATGTGCATCGGACAGTCCCTTGAGTCGGGTGCCGTCACCAAAATAGTGGGCCAGGTCTTCGGCCTCGAGCCAGCCGAGCTGGTGCAGGCAGGCATATTGCGCCATGACGCCGTGCCCTTTGCTGAGCACCAGATAGTCACGCTCCGGACTTTCAGGGTCATTGCCGGGGTACTTCAGATGGTTCCTGTACAGTACGGCGCAGATCTCGATAATGGAGAACGCGCAGGCGATGTGTACGGTCGAGCCCGCGTAGGCCATGCGGAGAACACATTGGCGCAGCGTCTCAGGTTTCAAATCCGGCATGATGCGGTCCTGTATTTAATGGCTGAGGCGATCGCTTTGCAGGCGCGCCCACGCGATCGAGTGCTTGAGTGCGTTGTCCAGGTCGGTGTACTGCTGCAGGCCGAGCGTGGTGGTCGCCCGGGCGACATCCGGCACATACCGCTGACTGCCGGCAAGACTTTCCGCGCCGCATTCTTCGACATCTAGGCGCGGCTCGCCGTAGGCCAGCATGGAAAGCTGGCGCGCCATATCGAGAATCGTCACAGCCGATTGCGAGCCGACATTATAGGTCCCGCGGGCTTGGTCGCGGGTAAGCAAGGCGATCAGCCATAGCGCGAGGTCGGCGCCATAAAGGTACGACCGCACGCCTGTCCCGCCTTTGACCTTGATAGGCCGCTGTCGCACGATATCGCTCAGGAAATTCGACATCGCGAAATGCCCGTCCAGCGGAATATAGGGGCCTGTCAACGCGAAGATGCGCGCGCTTATCCACGTGATACTTCGCTGCGAGCAGAGCGTCGAGACCATCCATTCGCTGGCGCGCTTTGCTTGCGCATAAGCCGACGCAGGCCGGTCCAGCGGTGGCGCTCCCGTGTATGACTCGGGAATGTAGGGAATGGTGGCGGGTTGCGGTCCGTAAACCGCTCCGGAGCTCAGATAAAGGAAGCGCGAGGCGCTTGAGCGTGACGCCAATTCGACCGCTTGTCGGGTGCCATTGACGATCGCTTCGTACATGTCGAGCGGATTCGTACTGGGGCTGCCGACGTCCGCCGCGGCATGGATCACCCTATCGTAAGCGCCACGCACCGCCGTCAGATCCGACACGTCGCCCCGGATAAGGCAGATGGCAGGGTCCTCGGCCAGGTGCGGTGCTTTGTCCCGGAACCTGGAAGGCGTTCGCGTCAGTAGGTCGATCGCCATATCCAATTGAAATTGGCGGTTGCCCCATAGCAAACCCTCCAGCAGCCAGCATCCGACGAAACCGGTCCCGCCAGTGACGAACAGACGCTTGCCGCGCAACCGTTCCCAATCAACGCTCGAGAAGCCGCGTGCGAAGATCTCCGCGCCGCCGGCAGTTAATTGCCGCAGTGTTGGTGAACCGAGCCCGCCGCTTCCCATGGGATTAATCGAAGTTAAGGCCGAAGAATGCCTCTATCTTGTCGCATACGAACTCGAGCATCTCCTGCGTCAATCCCGGAAACACGCCGATCCACAGCGTGTCGTTCATGATGATGTCCGTATTGGTCAAATCGCCCGCGACGCGGAAATTACGGCCCACCATGTAGGGCTGGCGCGTGAGGTTGCCCGCGAACAACAGTCGCGTGCCGATCTTGTATTGATCCAGATAGGTCACGAAGTCCACGCGGTCCACGTTGGCTTCGGAGCGCAGCGTGATGGGGAAGCCGAACCATGACGGGTCGGAATTCTTCGTGGCCTCAGGCAGAATCAGGAATTCCTCGCAGCTCTTCAGGCGCTCTTTCAGGAATTTGAAGTTGCGACGACGTGCGGCAATCAAGTCATCCGCACGGTCCAATTGAGCCAGTCCGCAGGCGGCCTGCATATCGGTGATCTTCAGGTTGTAGCCTAGATGGCTGTAGGTGTACTTGTGGTCGTAACCTTGTGGCAGGTTGCCCAGCTTCCAACAGAAACGCTTACCGCAGGTATTGTCCTTGCCGGGAGCGCAATAGCAATCGCGACCCCAGTCTCGGAACGATTCGGCTATGAGCTTGAGCTCTGCGTTATTGGTGAAAACCGCTCCGCCTTCACCCATCGTGATGTGATGGGCGGGATAGAAACTGAGCGTGCCGATATCGCCGAAGGTCCCTACAAGGCGGCCATCATAGGTGGATCCCAGGGCATCACAACAGTCTTCGATGAGCCAAAGTCCGTGCTTGCGCGCCAGCGCGGTCACCACTTCGAGGTTGTACGGATTCCCCAGGGTATGCGCCAGCATGATGGCTTTGGTTTTTCCGGTAATCGCGGCTTCAATGCGTTGGGGGTCGATGTTGTAGGTGGGGATATCGACATCGACGAATACCGGAACCGCGCCGAACTGGAGTATGGGATTGACGGTCGTCGGGAATCCCGCGGCGACGCCGATGACCTCGTCACCGGGCCGGATCGCCCGCTCTCCCAGCCGCGGGGACGTAAGCGTCGAAAAGGCGATGAGATTGGCCGAAGAGCCTGAGTTCACCGTAATGAGATGGTTGACGCCCAGGAAGCGCGCCAGGCGTTTCTCGAATTCATCATTGAAACGCCCGGTCGTCAGCCATGCGTCCAGCGAGGCCTCGACCATCAATTGCATTTCGGCCGTGCCCACCACCTTGCCCGATGCCGGGATGGGGGTGCTGCCGCCAACGAAGGGGACAGGGGCACCGGCGAGCGCGCCGTATTGAGCGACCAGCGCCGATATCTGTTGGCGAAGTTCCTGTTGGTTCACGAAATATCCTTGCTATGTTGAGTCGTGTCGTGGTCGGCGTCGTAGCGTTCGATTTGCGCCAGCGTGACGGCTCGCATGTCATGGCCCGCTCGCCATTCTCGATGCCAATCAACGATGCGGGTGAGTGCGGTGTCCAATGTCCAGCGGGGATGCCAATGGAGCCTGGTCTTCGCCTTCGCGCAATCGAGCTTCAGATAAGTCGCCTCATGGGGATGATTCGCCGTATCGCGCGTCCAGCTGGCCCCCGACCCCCACTTCCGTACCATGGCATCGGCAATCCAGGAAACCGGCCGTGCATCCGACTCATCGGGACCGAAATTCCAGGCCTCGCCGAATTCCGGGCCGCGCTCGAACAGCCGTTGTGCCAGAAGCAGATAGCCGCTGATGGGTTCGAGGACGTGTTGCCAGGGCCTTATGGATGCTGGATAGCGAATCTGTACGGGCTGGCCGCTATCGATGGCGCGCAATATGTCCGGAACCAGTCTGTCGCTAGCCCAGTCGCCCCCGCCAATGACGTTGCCCGCGCGCGCGGATGCGACGGCCACGCCGTGCTTGTCGTGGGCATGGGGGGCGAAGAAAGAATTGCGATACGCCGCCGTAATCAATTCCGCACAGCCTTTGCTGCTGCTGTACGGATCGTGGCCGCCCATGGGTTCGTTCTCGCGGTAGCCCCACACCCATTCCCGGTTCTCGTAGCATTTGTCGCTCGTGACATTGACGAACGCCCTCACGCTTGGCGTGTTGCGCACCGCTTCCAGCACATGCACCAGTCCCATTACGTTGGTGGCATAGGTTCCAACCGGATCCGCATACGACTGGCGCACCAGCGCCTGGGCTGCCATATGGATAACGATGTCAGGAGATGCCCGCTGCATCGTGGCGCTTACGTGGGCTGCGTCCGCGATATCGCCGATGACGGATTGCATTCCGTCGGCAACGTGCGCCACTTCGAACAGGCTAGGACGGGTGGCGGGCTCCAGCGCGAACCCGGTGACGATGGCGCCCGCGCGTTGCAGGCACAGGCTGGCCCAGCTTCCCTTGAACCCGGTGTGGCCGGTAAGGAAGACCCGTTTCCCTTTCCAGAATGCCGCGTCTATCATGGCCAGGTCTTCCAGGGGGCCTTATTTTCGGTCCATAGTGTTTCCAGCATGTTCCTGTCGCGGAGCGTGTCCATGGGCTGCCAGAAACCTTCGTGAAAGTAGGCCCGGAGTTGCCCGTCGGCGGCGATCCGTTCGAGCGGCTCGCGTTCCCAGATGGTAGCGTCGTCGGAAATAAGATCGATGACCTTGGGGGATAGCACGAAGAAGCCGCCATTGATCCACCCGCCGTCCCCCTGCGGCTTCTCCTTGAAGCCGGTGATGGCGTTGCCGTCCAGGCTCAATGCCCCGAAGCGTCCGGGCGGCTGTACCGCGGTCAATGTCGCGAGCTTGCCATGCTCGCGGTGATATGCGACAAGGTTGCCGATGTCGACGTCGCTCAGGCCATCTCCGTAGGTAAAGCAAAAGGCGTCTTGGTCGGCAAGAAACGACCGTACTCGTTTCAGCCGCCCCCCGGTTTGCGTGCTCTCTCCCGTATCCACCAACGTGACACGCCAGGGTTCGCCCTGCCGGCGATGGACCTCCATCGTGTTGTGCTCGATGTCGAGCGTCACGTCCGACGTGTGGAGGAAGTAGTTGGCGAAGTATTCCTTGATGATATAGCCCTTATAGCCACAGCACACGACGAAGTCGCGGATTCCATGTTCGGAATACCCCTTCATGATGTGCCACAGGATCGGTTTACCTCCGATCTCTACCATGGGCTTCGGCTTTACCGTTGTCTCTTCGCTCAGTCGCGTGCCGAGGCCGCCGGCAAGAATTACCGCTTTCATTTTGTTTCATCCAGGCTGGGGGCCGCGTTCAATGAGATCCGCCGCACGGCCGAACGCGACATTTTACACGCCACTGCCAGAAGGACCACGAACGTGACAGTGGAAAAGAATTTTATTAGATAGAAATACCGGGCCTCGAACTGAACAAAGGTCACTATACAGAAAAAGCAGGCATAAAACGCAGATTGCAGCCAGTACATTGCCGGCGCGCCATTCCAGCGGCGTATAAACACCAGCAGTGGTACTGTCAGCGCCAATATAAGCAGATTGATTCCGCTGTATATGATGTCCACCGTGGTGTTGGGATAAATTAGCCGCCCCAGGTTCTCCGGCGATGAGAACCAGTAGCGCCCAATAAGCTGCGCCTTGGCGTGATACCACGGGATAATGTTCTTGAAGAACGCTTTGTAGAAAAGCGACGGCTCGGTCTTGCCGCAATATTCCGGTTCAAAACGGCAGGCGAGGTCGCCTCCACCCTCCATAACGAACCATGCGTTCATCTTGGTCAGCTCTTCCTGCGTGGCCAGGGCATTTCGGATGACCAATTGCTGGGTGTGTACCCAGCTTGTGCTGCCGCTATCCAGGTAGTTGTGGACCCGCCACGGTGCCATTAATACGTGGGCAGCGATCAAAGAGACTGCCATTGCCTTTATTGCTGAATTCTTCCCTGGAGCATGGGCCCGGCCGTCCTGCGCGGATCTCCTTGTGCGGAGCCAATACCATATTCCGAAAGGAATGGCGGCCGCTGTCAGAAAAGAGATCAGCAGCTCGTACTGGGAACGAAAGTAGGCCGACGCGGCCAGCAACGCACCAGCCCATACCGCCTTTCTCAGCCTATAGTTCTGGCTGCACGACAACAGCAGGACCGCACCCATGACGAAGAAGGCGATTGCGAAACCCTCACCAAGGACGAGGCCCGCTGGTTCCAGGAGAAAGACCCGGGCAAAGGGAAAAGCGAACGGTATCAGCGGAAGTGCAAATGCGGCGAAGCTGTTCGTGAACTGCAGCAATAAACGTCGCGTCAGCACCAGCATCGCCGTGTAGGCGAGGCAGGCGAATACCAGCAGCACCCCGATAAAGGGTATGGAATCGCCGCCCAGCCGCAGGATCCATCCTTCTAGAAGCATAAAACCCGGCGGCCACAGGCGCACCACCCACATATTTCCGGGAGCCACCCAACCCGTGTTGGCGATATCGCGTGCCGCGATAAGGAACGAGCCGGGGTCGGTAACGCGATCGAATTCCTTCAGCGCTTGCGGAAAATCCGCTAAGCGTGTCAGAAGTGCTGGCTGCAAAGCGATATCGCGCACGAGGACACCGATCGCCAGCATCAGGGCAAAATAAAGCAGCGCCGGAAGTACTTCACTGCTCAATAGCGCCGGTCGGGCGCAGCGGTTCTCGGTCACGTCCTGGCTACCATATGCTGATCGTCACGGGAATGGAACGCGCTTTGCGCGCCGGTGTGTTCCCGGGTAATACTGAGGGAATTCAGGCCGGGGGTGCCGATCCTGTCGCGTCGGGGGTATGCATCTCCCCGCTCTCCGCATGGCCGAGGGCAAGGCGACGACGAATCGTCGCGGGGTTGCCGGCAACCAACGTATGTTCGGGTACGTCCCGAGTTACAACAGCGCCCGCGGCGACCATGGCGCCGCAGCCGATTGTTATGCCGGGAGTGAGGATGGCACCCGCACCGAGGGACGCCCCGCGCTTCACGATGGTGTGTAGAAACTGCTCGGGGTACACCTTGGAGCGTGGATATTTGTCATTAGTGAACCGTACGCCCGGCCCTACGAAAACGTCGTCCTCGAGTCGTACGCCATCCCAAAGGTATACGCCGGATTTGATCGTCACGTTGTTGCCAACTATGACATCATTTTCGATGAAACAGTGCGCGGAAACGTTACAATTCTCGCCTATCTGCGCTCCGGCTAGCACTACATTGAACTGCCAGATCGTCGTGCGAGCCCCGATTTTCGTGGATTGTACGTCAGCGAGCGGGTGTACGTAGAAGGACGTCGGATCGGCTGGCATGTGGGCAATGGCTGAGTACGTTTCCCCGCAGGGAAGTGAAAAGAGAGAGGTGGCATGAGCTCAGTGAGGCGCCGACTCGGCGGATTTTATTTTAACGGCCAGTATTATCTCGATCGTTATCCCGACGTCCGCTCGGCGGGGGTAGATGCTCTTGCCCATTATATTGAATATGGCAGGAAAGAGGGGCGCTATCCGAACCGTGTGGCAGAGCACGCCGCGAGTCTGCGCCGCCGTTTTGTCGCCGCTATTCTAGCAACATTCTTTCTGAACAAGACGTACTACCTGCGTACATACCCGGACGTCGCCCACAGCGGGTTGGACCCTCGCGTACATTTCCGGCGATACGGGTACGACGAAGGCCGCCAGTGGCGCAACCCGGGGCGGCGGTGGGCTCGATATGCATCCACGCGGCAGCTGTGGAACGCCGCGCGCCTTAGTCGTGAGACCAATGAAGAGCAACTGGCGTATGAGCGAACCGTCGTATTCGGCGCGGCAGCCCGTGGCGCCCGTTTGTGGCTGGTCATGTGGGCCTACGGATGCGAGAGGGCGCGCACCAAGTTCGGGCGCCGGGTCCTTGGCGGGATATACCGGGTAACGCCCCCACAGCATTTGAACCATCGCGACTGCCAACTGCGTCATATCTCGCCGCCACGGCCTATGAGCTTTCCTGAACCGCGCATTTCGGCGAGCAGGGAAACGCCAGTCGTGCGCACGGTGACCGTACCGGCCCAGTGGATATGTACGGCCAAGGACGCGCTGGTCATTGGCGGGTTCCAGGTGCTGCTCGGGAAGGACTTCTTGCTTTATGAGCCCGCCGCCGATCCTAACGCGGGATTCGTGGCGGGGATCTGGCAATATGTCGCCGGTGTTCGGGGCACGCGAAACCAGGTGGTGGTGAAGTTCGACTATGAGGAAAGGCAGAGCGTTGGAGAAGCAATATTATTGAGCGGCCGGTGCAGCCCGAATTATTACCACTGGCTGATCGAGTATCTCGGGAAGGCGAGGCTGATAGCGGGTGCGCCGGATCTGCAGGGCGTTCCCCTGATCGTGGACGCCGACATGCCGGCCGCGGAATTCGAATCCCTGGCGCTGGTACTGCCGGGGTGGCCGCTAATCCGCGTATCGCGGACGACTTTGTTGCAAGTGGGCAAGCTGCATATTCCGTCGGTGGGGACCCATCTTCCCGACAACCTGAAGGACGCCGGATGGAAGGGGGGAGCCCTGTGCTTCGGAATGCTTGGATTCCTGCGCGAGCGGGTGTTCTCTGCGCTCGGTATTTCCGAGGCGGACCCCTATCCCCGACGAATCGTATTCCTGGTGCGTCCATGGGGCCGCAATATCACCAACGCCGCGCAGGTGGAAGAGGTCGCAAGGCAGTTCGGCGCCGAGATCGTTGACCCTTCAGTCCTATCCTTCGCTGACCAGGTCCGCCTGTTCCACGATTCGGAGTTGGTGATAGGAGCGATGGGCGCCAGTTTTACCAATCTTATATTCTGCCGGCCTGGGACGCGGGCGCTGGCCCTTTCTTCCCCCTACACGCAGAATTTCTGCGTTCACAGCAATTTGGCTTTGTTTGCCGGTGTGCATTATTCGATTATTGTCGGCGAGCATCCGCAATATCGGGATGGCGACGAAAAGACCAACCGCGACGTCAACCTGTATCTGGACAGTTATAGCGTCGCTCCCGAAAAGCTCGGATGCGCCTTGGCGGCGTGGCGGGCGGAGTCGACTTTAGAGGTGCGCTTGCCCGACTCTCCGGGCGGGCGCGGCAGGGGCGCTTTGCCGCATGACCGTATAAGTATGTAACTTTCATCGCGGCTTGTAAGGCGGTGGCCCGCCCGGCTTCCCCCTGCGGGGGTGGGGTACAATCCCCTACCCCCAGGCGCTCCCCCGGAGCCGCGCAATGCTGCCCGTTGAAGCCTGTCGATATCCTGTCCCCCTAGCGACACCCATGTATCGACCCCGTTGGGACGACCCGTTTGCGTGCTTCGCGGGCCGGCTCCGGCGGAATTTCAAGGCGCCTTGTGTTCTTCGAATCGCCAGAGAGGTGGCACCGCAATGAACGTCATCCCCACGTCAATTCCGGACGTACTGATTATCGAGCCGAAGGTGTTCGGTGATTCGCGGGGTTTTTTCTACGAAAGCTTCAATCAGGCGGCCTTTGAGAAAGCGACTGGTACGCATGCGACGTTCGTGCAGGATAACCATTCACGGTCGAGCAAGGGGGTGCTGCGCGGTCTGCATTATCAGATCCAGCAGGCGCAAGGCAAACTCGTACGCGCAACCTCGGGCACCGTTTTCGACGTTGCCGTGGACATCCGGCGTGGCTCCCCTACGTTCGGTAAATGGGTGGGCGTGGAGCTATCCGAGGAGAATCGGCGACAGCTATGGATCCCTCCGGGTTTCGCGCATGGGTTCTGCGTAACAAGCGACAGCGCGGATTTCCTTTATAAAACGACCGATTATTACGCGCCCCAGCACGAGCGCTGCATAGCCTGGGACGATCCATATCTCGCCATTGATTGGCCGAAGGGCATCGAACCCCGCCTTTCCCAGAAAGATGCGAACGGCACTTCATGGTCCGACGCAGAGTTCTTCGATGCCGGACTGTGACGCGCCCCTTCCCATCGAAGGGGTGGAGCGGCGGCAGCAGATGAAGGTCTCGGTAGTTATCCCGACGAAGAACCCGGGCCTCATCTTCCGTTCAGTGCTACCGGCGGTCCTCGCACAGAAGACGTCGTTCCCGTTCGACGTGCTGGTGGTGGACTCGGGTTCGACCGACGGTACGGTGGAATACGTCAACGCGTGCACGAATCATCGATTGCGGCTGCATCGCATACCGCCGACTGCCTTCGGCCATGGCCGCACGCGGAATCTCGCCGTCTCGATGACCGATGGCGAGTACGTCGCGATGATCACCCATGATGCTTTGCCGGAGAATGAACACTGGTTGACCCGGCTGGTGGAAGTCGCCGACAGCGATCCCGCCATTGCCGGGGTCTTCGGGCGTCATATTGCGTATCCGGAAGCCGATCCATACACCAAACGGGATCTGGCCCGCCATTTCCAGAACTTCGCCCATGAGCCTATCGTCCATTTGGCGGACGTCGCCAGGTTCAAGGCCGACGCGGGCTATCGCCAGTATTTGCATTTTTTCTCGGACAATAATGCGTTGATCCGACGCAGCGTTTGGGCCAGCTTGCCCTATCCAGATGTGGATTTCGCCGAAGACCAGCTATGGGCCCAACGGGTCATTGAGGCGGGCTGGAAAAAAGCCTATGCGCATGATGCATGCGTTTTCCATTCCCACGACTTTCACGCCATGGAGCTCTTGAGGCGTAGCTTCGACGAGTCGCACGCGCTGTACCGCCTGTTCGGTTATGTCTTGGTGCCCTCGCTCAAACACCTGATCGGCACGTGGCTGAGATGCAGTTGGGCGGACCTTCGCTACGGCTGGCGATGTAATGTATGGAAGCAAGATATCAGAGCGATTCTCGTCCGCCCTGTCGATAATCTGCTGCGATCCTGCGGGCACTTTCTCGGGTCGCGGCCCCATCGTATCTCGCCCAAGATGCGTCTTTGGCTGTCCAGAGACAAGCGCCTGATGGGGGCGCTGAATCAATCGGATCGCACAGAGGGGTGACGATGAGCTACCAAGTTTGGGTAGGCCGCGCGAAGCGCGCGCTACGTTTTCGCAAGGAGCATGGCTTCCTCGAATTGACGCGCCGCGCGGCTCTCGTGGCGTTGAATCCCAATGTACTGAAGAAGATCCCGGTGGCGGAGTCGCTGGAATTCACCCGCCTGCGGCCGTTTGGCGCCCCGGTAACCGTCAGTGACGTTGACGCGAACACGATCAACTGGTTCATTCCGCGCCCGGGGCGAGGATCCGGCGGGCACTTGAATATATTCCGCTTCATTCGGAACCTTGAGGAACTGGGGTTTGAATGCAGGATCATTTCGTCGACCGCCAATCTGGCGTCTATCGATGCCGCCCAGATGGAAAAGGATATCGCTGAATGGTTTTTTCCGCTTCGGGCGAAAGTCTACATCGGTGCGGAGAGCGCTCCGCCAGCCGCAATTTCGGTCGCCACGGGCTGGCATACCGCATACGACGTCCGGAATTTCCGGTCTACATTGCACAAGTGTTATTTCGTGCAGGATTTCGAGCCGTTTTTTTATGCTGCCGGTACGGAGTATGCTTTGGCGGAAGAAACCTACAGGTTCGGGTTCATCGGGCTTACTGCAGGGAACTGGTTGGCCGACAAACTGCGCGCGGAATATGGCATGGAAACGCACCCGGTGGGTTTCTCCTATGATCGGGAATTCTACAAGCCCCAGCCATCGCGACCCAGGTCCGGGAAGGCGGTCTTCTTCTACGCGCGGCCATTGACGCCCCGACGCGGCTTCGAGCTCGGTGTGGCCGTCCTCGCTGAAGTCGTCCGCCGCATTCCCGATGTCTCCGTCATCATGGCTGGAGGCCGGCTTAGCGGCTTCGAGATCCCCTTTGCCTACGAAGACGTGGGCATTGTCGACCTGGATAAGCTGGCCGAGCTGTACGGGCGCTGCGATGTGAGCTTGGTGCTATCGTTTTCCAATCTTTCCCTGCTGCCGCTGGAGCTCATGGCGTGCGGCGTACCCGTCGTGAGCAATCGCGCTCCCTGCACGGAGTGGCTGCTGAATGACAGTAATTGCCGCCTGGAGGGACCGTCGATCGATGCGCTGGCAAGCGCGATTTGTGACGTGTTGGAAAATCCTGCGGAGGCGGAGCGCCTGCGCCTGGCCGGCCTGGAGACCGCACACGGAACGG
The DNA here is from genome assembly GCF_001676705.1 of Bordetella bronchialis. NCBI lineage: Bacteria > Pseudomonadati > Pseudomonadota > Betaproteobacteria > Burkholderiales > Alcaligenaceae > Bordetella > Bordetella bronchialis. Next base: position 5,634,395 of record NZ_CP016170.1, on the reverse strand, counting down.
ATTGGGCCGTGGAAGGGCGGCGGATGGCGGCCGTGTTCAGCGCCCTGACCCAGGATACGGGGCGCAAGTTGCCCGGTGCCCAGGCGTAAGGGTCCTCATCATGCGTATTGAAGAATCACGTTGTCTGGTTTTAGGAGCTGGTGGCTTTCTGGGGACCAACCTCTGCAACTCCTTGTATGGCCGGGCCAAGGCGGTCAAAGGTTTCGGCCGTCGCGGCCTGTTTCGTTGCGATGCAGCGGTGGAATGGGTAGGAGAAGAGTTCCTCGACGGCGCGCAACTGCAGGCCGCGGTGGAGCACTGTGATGTGGTTTTCCACTTGCTGGGAACCACCACGCCGTCGAGTGCCGATGCTGATAAGCTCGCCGATCTGTCGCACAACGTCGGAGGTACGCTGCAGCTGCTGGAATTCTGCCGCCAAGCAGGTGTCCGTCGCGTCATCTTCGTTTCTTCCGGAGGTACGGTGTATGGAAGGCCGACGATCGTCCCCACGCCCGAAAGTGCGTTGCCGCAGCCCATCTCGGCCTACGGCATATCAAAACTATCCATAGAACGGTATCTGGCGCTGTACGAACATTGCTACGGGCTGGAACAGCGTGTCCTGAGGGTGGCCAACCCTTATGGACCTTACCAATGGGCGCAGCGCAACCAGGGCGCCATCGCCATGTTCATGAGACGTGCGCTGGCGCACCGCCCTGTACACATATGGGGCGACGGCTCTACCGTACGCGACTATCTATACGTTGAAGATGTCGTGTCCGCCCTTATCGCCTCCATCGCTCACGAGGGGCCGAGCCGGGTGTTCAATATCGGCAGCGGTGTTGGGCGCTCGCTGATCGAAATCGTCGCGGCGATAGAGCGGGTTTCCGGTGTGCCTCTACCCATCGAATTCGAGAATGATCGGCCCATAGATGTGCCGACCAACGTCCTGGATATTGGCCTGGCTGCTACCGAGATGGGATGGGCTCCAACAACCCCGTTCGTGGAAGGACTGCAGCGCACGTGGGATTGGTTGCGAGGTGCCCAAGCGCAATTGTCGGAGGATCTTCCGCGCCATGTTTAGCAACGTCAGTCGTGCATTGAAGACGATTGCCGGCTTTGCCTTTTTTAATGGCGGCTTGTTGGCAATTCCCGGGAAGATCGTCCGTATGTATCGCCGGGAAGGCGTGGCCGGTTTCCGGCGCCTGTACCGGGCTGCGTACTCGGGCGACGCGGTATCTCGACCCGGACCCAACCGGCCCCGTGACCGGGATGACTACGCCTTCGAGGTTCCGTTCCGCTACGTCGTCCGCCAGCCGCAGGTAAATTGCTGCGCTGTCATCCATGTCTTCTATCCCGACATGGCCGGCCTTATACGAAAGTACCTGGAAAACGTTCCCACCGGCCTCGATGTATACATATCGACAACGAGCGAAGAAAAGAAAGCCAGCATCGCTGCGCAGTTCGCGGGGTATGGCAAGGGGCGTGTCGAGTTGCGGGTGTTTCACAACCGTGGTCGGGATATCGCGCCCAAGTTGGTCGGCTTCGCCGATGTCTATGAGCGGTATGACTACGTCCTGAGCCTGCATACGAAAAAATCGCCACATGGGGGCGATATGTTGGCCCCTTGGCGCGATTACCTCTACGAGCATTTGCTGGGTTCGCCGGAAATCGTTAAATCGATATTTGAGCTCCTGCGCCACGACGGCGTCGGGATGGTGTTTCCGCAACATTTCTTCCCGCTGCGTAATCACCTGAAGTGGGGGGAGAATTACGACCGGACTCGAGCGCTACTGGCGCGTATGGGGACCGACCTGCGCGACGACGTGTTCCTGGAATTGCCTTCGGGGTCGATGTTCTGGGCGCGGACCGAGGCGCTTCGCCCTTTGCTGGACTTGCAGCTTGGTTTCGATGACTTCGACGAAGAGCAGGGCCAGATCGATGGCACGCTCGCCCACGCCGTTGAAAGGGCGTTCCTCTATGCCCTGGAGGGCGCGGGCTACACGTGGGCGAAGGTGGTGCTCCCCCACCTTTATCCCCTGCCGCAAACCATCATCCCTGTAAACAGCCCCGAGACCATACAATCCGAGTTTTCCCGCGTTCACCGCCTTATGCTGGCGAGGCCATATCGTCGGTCGGGCGCCTAACGCATCATCCCTCGCACATTCCTCATGGTTACAAAACTGATATCTGGGACGGCGTCCGACCTGGGCGGCGCGGTGCGTCGTTACCACCTCGCCGGGACGCTGGGCTGGCAAGACGTACGGCAACGCTATCGGCGCTCTTCTGTCGGCGCGTTTTGGCTGACCATCAGCATGGGCGTCGTGATTGGTACGATCGGCATCGTGTTCGGCCAGATCTTCAATTCGCCCATGGATCAGTTTCTGCCATTCTTGTCTATCGGGCTGATCATCTGGGGGTTCATTTCTACCGCCATTACGGAAGGTTGCACGGGGTTCATCGCGGCAGAAGCCGTCATCAAGCAACTCCCGATCCCACTGCCAGTGCATATTTTCCGGATGTTGTGGCGGAACATGATAATCCTGGCCCACAACATCGTCATATTCCCGCTTGTATTGGTGGTGGTCGGAAAACCATTGGGCTGGGTCGCCCTGGTCAGCGTGCCTGGGTTTCTGCTGCTTATGGTCAACTTGTTGTGGGTCTGCATCTGCCTCGCCACCATTTGCGCCAGGTATCGGGATATTCCGCAGATCGTCACGAGCGGATTGCAGATCGTTTTCTATCTGACACCGATTATGTGGCTGCCGCATCTGCTTCCAGGCCGCGCAAGTGCCTACATAATCGACGCCAACCCCTTTTTCCACCTGATCGAGATAGTCAGGGCACCTCTGCTGGGTCAACTGCCGTCTACGGAGAACTGGGTGGTTTCGCTCGTCATGGCCGTGGTGGGATGGGTGGTAACTTTGCTGTTTTATGGCAAGTTCCGTCGTCGCATCGCATACTGGCTATAAAAATTAACGGTATAACTCGCTATGGCATCTGTCGATTTCGATCAGGTCAGTGTAGATTTTCCCATTTATAACGCCAGCGCCAGGTCCTTGAAGAAGAGGCTGTTCCAGGTTGCGACCGGTGGCCAACTCGGCGCGGACGAGCATGGCCGGGTGACAGTGCGTGCGCTGGATAACCTGACGCTGCAGCTACGCGACGGCGATCGGGTGGGCCTCGTCGGGCATAACGGCGCTGGTAAAAGTACCTTGCTTCGGCTATTGAGCGGGGTGTATGAGCCGTCCAGCGGACGAGCCAGTATCAAAGGCGAGATCGGCTCCCTTATCGATATCTCATTCGGCATCGACCCCGAAGCGACCGGCCGGGAAAATATCTTCCTGCGGGGTGCGCTGCTGGGCCTGGACCGGATGGAGATCAAGGAGCGGATGGACGAGATCGCGGAATTCTCAGAGCTGGGCGATTTCATCGATATGCCGGTCCGTACGTATTCTTCCGGCATGCACCTCCGTCTTGCATTTTCCGTGTCAACGGTAATCCGCCCGGAGATTCTGCTCATGGACGAGTGGTTGTCCGTCGGGGACGAGGGTTTCCGGCATAAGGCGGAGCAGCGTCTCTCGGAATTGGTCGCGGCGACGAATATCCTCGTGATCGCGAGCCATTCTCGCGAGCTGGTCATGAACACCTGCAACCGCGTTATATGGCTGGAGCACGGGAAAATAAGGATGGAAGGGCCACCCCAGGATGTCGTGCCCGTCTATTTCGGGGTGTAGGCCGTGTGTGCTCACCTCTCGCTGCATGAACCGGAAGCTCCAATGGGTCCGCGCCGCTGCGTCGTGCGGCAGGTGAAGGCGTCATTCGGCATACTCCTCCTCACTGTACGCATAGGCCAATGACACCGATTCATCGATTTACCACTCTGGTCAAGGGCGTGAGGCGCGCGATGCGCCGCTACCGCACGGCCTGGGAACAGGGATGGCGTGCCACGCGTGTGGCGGACTTCGATGTTCTTTTCAACGCGAAGTGGTACGCGACTACCGGTGTCGGCAGACTGGGAAGATATTTTCCTTGGCTGCATTATCTTTTCGTCGGTGCATTCCGGGGGCGTAAGCCGTGTCCCTTGTTCGACGGCAACTGGTATCTCGCGAGGTATCCCGACGTTAACGCTGCGGGAATCAACCCGCTGGTTCATTACCTTACCCGCGGGGCAGGGGAGGGCCGGGACCCCAATCCGTACTTCGACTCGGCATGGTATCTGGCACGCTATCCGGACGTCGCGGCAGGCGGAATGAATCCACTGGTCCATTACCTGCGATACGGCGCCGGAGAGGGACGGGATCCCAATCCGGTATTTTCCACCGAGTGGTATGTCACGCAGCATGAAGACACTTGCCGCGAGCAGACGAATCCGCTGGAATACTTTGTAGAGTTCGGCCAACCGCGCGGTGATCTACCCGGGCCGCTGTTCGACCCGGCATGGTATGCCTTCGAGAATCCCGATGTCGTCGCCGCGGGGCAAGATCCACTGGTCCATTACCTGCAGTATGGCCGACACGAAGGACGGCGTCCGGCCGCAGGTCCGAATCATTTCGCGTCCATAGCGACACTCAATGGACGTCTGAGCGGTTTGCCGCTGAGCCTGGAAGCCGCTCCGGCGTCCGCCATACTCAGGATCGCATCGGTCGAGAAGGCCCTCAGTGACGCTGGCGCTGGTGTCCGAGGCCGGTTGATTTATCGTGCCGCAGGCACGGCCGAGGGCGTCCTGGAGTCACAACCGTACCCGCGGGAAGTATCGGTCGCAGAACTGCGGGACGTGCATGTGTTGGCCGGCACGCGTTACGTATTAGGCGGGGCGCAAACCCTAATCCACGATGAGGAAGATTTTTTCTTCGACGAGCCGGGGGCGTGGGTAAAATACGGCCGGGCTCGTCGGACGGAATCATCGAAGTTCTACATCGGGTTCGGGCTTCGGCAGCTTGCCCGGCTGACCTCCGGAATCAGCCTGATGCACGAATATTCGTCCAACTATTTTCACCTCCTTACCGAGGTGTTGCCAAGGCTCTTGCTCGTCGAACAGACGGATATACCCGCGCATGTTCCATTGTTGATCGACGAAGGGCTGCACGATAATCTGCGACGTCTACTCTTGTATGCGAATGGTGGTCGGCGGCGCATAGTCGAACTGGAGCGGTACACGCTCTACAGGACGGAGACTCTATATCAGCCTTCGGACGTTTCGGTGGTGGTAGACGCTTACGAGGGCGGTGTGGCGGCGAGGCAGACCGCGCTTGACGTCGAGCGTATCCGGGCAGTCGTGAATCGCTGCCGCCACGCCATCGGAGGCCTCGTCGGCCCCAGCAGAGGACGGAAGGTATACGCCGCCCGGCGCGGGGCGATACGCAACCTGCTCAACCAGGACGAGCTGGAGGCTGGGTTGATGGACTTGGGCTTCGAGGTGGTCCACCCCGAAAAACTGTCCATCGAGGAGCAGATAGGGGTTTTTGAGCAGGCGGACGTCGTGGTAGGCCCCACAGGCGCCCAGATGACCAATATCGCGTGGTGCAGGCCCGGTACACGCGTTATTGTGCTGGCGTCGGACCATCACAGCCACCAGTTGTATATGTGGCAATTGCTGGGGCGCGCATCCGGCGCCGAAGTCGCGATCATGCAAGGGCCACGGGCCTACCGCCGCGACGACATTTTCAGCGTGCATGACGACTATCATGTCGAGCTGCGCGATGTCGTCAATGCCGTGAGGTCGTCGGAGAGGCATACAAATTGAATCAGAGTAAGGTAGACGCGAATATGACAGAGCCGACCAAAACGTTTCTTGGAGGCGCGATCGAGTTGGTGGATCTGACCAAGATAACCGACCCGCGCGGCAACCTGACCTTCGTGGAGGGCGAGCGCCACGTACCCTTTCCGATCAGGCGGGTGTATTACCTATACGATGTCCCGAGCGGCGAGGAGCGCGCCGGGCATGCCCACCATGAATTGCAGCAACTCATTATTTCCGTTGCCGGCAGCTTTGACCTGATCGTGGATGATGGCCACGAACGCGTCAAGATAAGCTGCAACCGGCCGTGGCAGGGGGTCCTGATGAAGTCGTTCGTTTGGCGCGAACTTAATAATTTCTCTTCCGGCGCGGTTTGCCTGGTTCTGGCTTCCATGCCGTACCAGGAGTCAGATTACATCCGTGATTATCAGGACTTCCTGTCCGCGGTCGCGCAACGAGGCAACAAATGATCCCTTTCTTCGACATCAAGGCAGTACATGGACCGCTCGCGGAAGAACTGAAAGGCGCTTTCAGCCGCGTCCTCGCTAGCGGTCACGTCATTATGGGGCCGGAACTGTCCCGCTTCGAGAAGGCGTTTGCCGACTACTGCGGCGCACGCCACTGTATCGGCGTGGGCAATGGACTTGACGCCTTGGCGCTTGCAATGCGTGCCCGAGGTATCGGACCTGGTGACGAGGTCTTGGTCCCTTCACAGACGTTCATCGCAACGTGGCTGGCTGTGTCCATGACTGGTGCAACGCCGATTCCGGTGGAGGTCGACGAGAAACTCTGCACCATCGACCCTGCCAGAATCAGGGAGAAGATCAACGGCAATACCAAGGCCATTATGCCGGTGCATCTTTTCGGCTTGCCGGCCGACATGGACCCGATCATGAAGATCGCCGATGAGTTCGGCTTGTTCGTGCTTGAAGACGCGGCGCAGGCACATGGCGCCCTCTACAAGGGCAAGCGAGCCGGCGTGCTGGGGCATGCGGCGGCGTTTAGTTTTTACCCGACGAAGAACCTGGGCGGCTTGGGTGACGGCGGCGCGGTGGTGACCAATGATGATGCGCTGGCGGAAGAGCTGGGCAGGTTGCGCAATTACGGGTCGACGCAGAAGTATGTGCACCAGGTCGCCGGTGTGAACTCGCGTCTGGATGAAATCCAGGCGGCATTGCTTTCGGTAAAGCTTCCATTGCTGGACCAATGGAACGAGGCGCGCCGCGCGATAGCCGCGCGCTACACGCAAGCGCTGGCCGGTGTCCAGGGCCTTGCGCTGCCTCACGTACCCGAAGGCGCGGAACACGTGTATCACTTATACGTGGTCCGGACCGATAGAAGGGACGAACTGCAGCACTTCCTGGCCGAGAAAGGCGTAACGACGCTGATTCATTACCCGATTCCGCCTCACGCGCAGCAGGCCTATGCCGGCATGGCGCTCACGGATGATGACCTGCCTATTGCAGCTCGCGTGGCGCGGCAGTCCCTTTCGCTCCCTATCTGGCCGCAGATGTCGATGGAGGACGTCGATAGCGTTGCGGGCCTGATAAAGTCCTTCATGGCGTGACGGCATGCCGAAGCCTTCCGTATCCGTCGTTATCCCGGTCTTCAACCAATCCAGATTCATCGGCGACGCGGTCCGGAGTGTGCTCGCCGAGCAGCAGGGGCACCTCGAAGTCATCGTGGTCGATGACGGCTCGACCGACGATAGCGGCGACAAAGTGCAATCGGTATTCGGGACCTCGGTTCGCTTGATCCGTCAAGCGAACCGAGGTCCCAGCGCCGCCATCAATGCCGGAATGCTGGCCGCGGAAGGCGAGCATATCGCCCTGCTAGGTGGGGATGATGTTTGCCTGCCCGGGCGGTTTTCCAGACAACTCGCCTTCGCCAGGAGCGGCGGGCACGACATAGTGTTCTCGTGGCCCGTCCTCATCGACGGTGACGGGCGCCGGCTGCCGGACACCGCGTACCCGGTGTTCTTCGATACAGTGCCGGCGCCGGACGCGATGCTTTGCCGCTTGCTGCTCAGGGATAATTTCCTCTGCGCGCCGACAGTCTTGATGCGTGCGGAGGCAGTCCAGCGCATCGGGCTTTTCCATGAAGGTCTGATACAGCTTCAAGATTACGATTACTGGTTGCGCGCCTGCGGCGCCGGCTGTTCGCTCGGTATATCGCAAGAGCGGGATGTCCAGTACCGACGGCATGTCCGCAACTTGAGCTCGAATGACCGCGAGCTCGGCACGCTTGCCGAGATACCTGTCGTCATTGAGCGGGCGCTCGATCTGGCCGAACCGGCGGTGATCCGTGCCGCGTTTCGTCACGTGTTCGGGGTGGGCGCGGAACCGGACGAGCCCTTGTCCGCCGTGGAGAAGTCTTTGTTCCTGATGGCTCATCCCAGGAGCGAGGTACGGGCGCGCGGGATGCAACGATGGATCGGTCTCTTCGATGATTCTTCATTCCCATCGGTGTGTGAACGTTTGCGCCTGGATCCTTTTAAGATTCTCTACAACAGCGCTTCGGTGCATGCAGACCCGTGGAGGTACCAGGCCCTCGCGCGCCGCACGGCGTGAAATCCACCCGCCTATGGGTCTGGTCGCCTAGTATTCGTATCTCTGGATTGCTTTCGACAAGTCGAATTCCACAGGGCGTGGGGAGTCGGAACGCCGGGCCACGATGAATAGCTTGTCCAGGTCTTCCACTCCGTGCTTCAGAAAGCAGCGGACCATCTTATAGCGCTCGATGTCGAAAAGCCTATTCATGATCGCCACTTTCTGCTCCATGTCGCCATCGTCGCCGACCCCCCCGGCTCCTGGGGCGAAGACATTATGACTTTCAAATAGCAGATAACCGCCTGGTTTAAGCGTTCCCGCGATCTTTTCGATGTAGGCCTCGAAGCCCATGTTGAGGTTGCCGTCGATGGTATGATGGTTGGAAAAAGAAAGGACGACATCGAACTTTCTGTCGGTTTCGTATTTGGTGAAATCGCTTTCAACCACCTCGACATTATGAAGTTTGAAATGACGGGCGGTCTCCATCGCAATGCGGTTAAGGTAGGGGTTCAGCTCTACAGCAACGACAGAGCGGGCCAGCCTGGCGCAGTACACCGCCACGAACCCGCAATTGCTGCCAATATCAAGTACATCGGCGTCCTTGAGAATGGCATCCACGTCGTACTGCCTGAATCGGAAGCCGGTGGGTTTCGCTCCGGTGATCCCCAGTTCCTCCAGACCCTGATAGAAGTACCCGTGCGTGTAGCGCTGCTCGCTAGGCCATCCCTTGCTCTGGTCCCGGAGATGCCTCCGCAGTCGGCGCTGAATCAGTAGCTTGCCGCGGATCAGCCCTTTCCATAGGTCGATGTAGGGGAACTTGACGTGATAGGGAATCGCCATATTTGTTCATCTCGTAGTGTGCGAAAGCAGCCACTTCCGCCATGCATCGCCCGCTCGGCTGATACGGGCGGATCGGCGTTGGCCTCCGCGGCCGTGGTGTCGCGCGGAGGACTCGTCTGTTTTAGCATAGGGCGGTCCATCAATTAGGGCGCGCGCCCCGTTCGGTTGGCCCGCAGCGCGGCTGTTATCATCCTTCGCGACGTGTTTGGCCGTAGTCTGGTCCCGCCTCGAGGCCTGAATCGCTGCCCGGCGCTTCAGTTGCGGTGATACCGATGCGATGTGCGGAATCGCAACGTGTTCCTTGTGGATATGGCGGCAGTTCCGTAAGCATGTGACCGTATCCGTTTTTGGGTTCGACCGTGGCCACGTTAGCCACCATCAACAGGTATATAGTGAGCTGTCGAAATTTCCTTAGAAAATCCCGAGACCTGCTTACCGGCGCGGCGGCCCTGCGTCAACGTCTAGAAGCGCTGGAAGCGAGTGTATCGTCCGTAGGCAACGAAACGCGCGCAATCCGGGTCGGACTGGCGCAACTGGTTTCCCGAACTGACTTCGCGGACCTTTCCACGCGCGCAGAGCTTGCGCACGCCTCTACCCGGGAGATGTTCGACGAGGTGAAGGCAGAGCTAAGGGTGCTGGCCGCCCGGCGCGCGGCTGCTTGGTCGCCCGCGCAAGTTGTGGCTCCACGTAATAATCGACCCGCCCCGCACAACGGGCCGGTCGTGGAGCGTGTCGCGTTCCTGGTGCAGAGCTTGGAACTGCGGAATCATTTCGCCCCGGTGTGGGATGTACTGCCTGAAGGCTCCTTCGATATTGTCCTCCATGATTCGGCTGCGTCCTTGGATCGGGACGTGTTCGCAACATGGCGATGTGGCATCAAGTCGAGCGCCGAGCTTCTCGCCTCGAACACGAAATATCGGACCCTGGTGTCCAATCATCCCGTTGAGTTAGGAGACCGGCCGCTCATCACTCGACTTGCGGAGCGAAACGTGCGGTATATGTACGCGGCGGGTAAATCTGGGTGGAACCTGTCCCCGTGGAATGCTCTGTATGACGTAATCATGTGCTTCGGGCCTTACCACGCCATGAATTTCGCGCATTGCAGTGATGCTGCGATCGTACAGATAGGCTACCCGCGTTTTGACCGCTACTTCACCGATAAGCCCGACCGCCGCGCGCTGGCGGAACGCTATGGTTGCGACCCCGGGAAGGAAACAGTGGTATGGCTTCCGACATGGAAGACGCTTTCGTCCGTGGGCTGGTTCGATGAAGAAATAAGCGCCCTGATGGCCCGCTACAACGTCGTGGTCAAGCTGCATCCGTTCATGGCGGATAGCGAACCTGAGCGCGTTGAACAGCTTCGCCGGCACGCCTTCAGCTGCATACTGGCCGATGCGACGGACAATCTGCCGCTATATCAACTTGCCGACTATATGCTGTTCGATTATGGCGGGCCGCCCTTGGCAGGGATATATGCCGACAAGCGGCTCCTGTTGCTCGATGTGCCGGGGGCGCACCAGGATGAGCTTACAGGCGAGGATTCGCCAGACGTAAGCATTCGGAAATATCTTGTCCACGTGCAGCCTGGCGCCAATGCCATTGCTCGGCTGCTGAACGACGAGGTCATCTGGCAACAGCAAGAGAAATCGCGGCGCATTCTTAGAAGGCACTATTTCGCGCCATATTTCGGTTTCTCGGCTAACGTCGCGGCGCAGGCCCTAATGAGCCTGGATGAGATCGCGGGACCACGGTTGCTATGATGCAAATCGAGGCTCCGTGGCGCGACGCTTAAGGGAGAGTGGCTCATGGTGATTTGGTTTGTTGGACTGTCGGGCTCTGGAAAGACGACGCTAGGGCGTGAGGTCAAGCGGCAGTGGGCGAAAGCGCAGCCCAATACAGTGCTGCTGGACGGCGACGAGTTGCGCGCTGTCTTCCAACATGACCGGACCGCCGATGCCTATAGCGTGTCGGGCCGCAGGCTCAACGCGGAACGCATCGCTGCCCTTTGCGAAATGCTGGATCGACAAGGAATCAATGTCGTTTGCTGCATGCTTGCCATATTTCCCGACATGCTGGCGCTCAATCGGACCCGGTTCAGGAAATACTTCGAGGTATTCATGGATGCACCCCTGGAAGCATTGCAGCGGAGAGATGTAAAGGGGCTGTATGCCGCCGCTCGAGCCGGTACGACGCCGAATGTGGTCGGTATAGACATCCCATTTCCCAGGCCGGCATCTCCGGACATGATCATTGATTCCTCCGGCGAGTGTGGCGACATCGCGGCATTGGCGGCGCGGGTACTGGCGACGGCGAGGGCGCTGTGAGCAAGGACATACGTTATCAATACGCATCCGGGGATCTGCTCGAGGAGCGGAATACCTACTTTTACTCGGGCTTTCAGGGCGAGGCATTTCTCGACGCATGGCGTAGCCAACGCGATGCGTTCCTGGCCCTCGCACAGCGGCAGGGCGGTGGATCGAGAACGCCAGCCGCCATCACTCCCACCGAGACACTGCTCGATAAACTTGAACGCGCGCTCGTGGCGGGAGAGACCGACGGTGCCCGCTTGGCCGAACTGGATCGGCTCGTGCAACGCTTCGAAGTCACAAAGAGGGTGCACGCGGAATACAACGAGAATTGGCGTCCGGTCGACACGGATGACTACCGGGCGCTAGGCCCGTATGTCCGGCTGGGGGAGGTACTCGAGCTGGCCTATGGGAAGGTGCGGCGTCTTCAATATCTCAACGCTTTGCTCAAATGCCTGGACACCCTTACGGCGCTGCATGAGAAGCTGGACGATGCACAGATGGAACGGGTGAGAATACTGGTCAGAGCAGAGAGAGTGCACGCACATAACCTGGCCGCCGGGTTGCGTGGGAGTTCGCAATGACGCTTGAAGGCATAGTGCTTCTGGCTGCCGAGACGGCCCGTTCCCAGGCCTACGTGCAGGCTTTGGTCTCCAATGACCTGCTGCCGGAGAAAGTGATCCTGTTGGGGGCTTCGGGTATGGCGGCCGCCACCCGGACAGGGGTCGCGCCACGGGTTTGGCAGGGGGTGCAGTTACCCGATCTTAGCGAACCGGTCGCCGTCACGTGTGCAAGGGCGGGCATCCAGACCGTGCATTGCGCCGCGCGGGACGTCAATGCTCCCGAGGCGGCGGAAATGATCGCTGCGACGGGTGCGCGCGTGGTCATTTATTCGGGCTATGGCGGGCAAATCGTCTCGCCGCAGGTGCTGCGGCTGGGGCCGCGGTTCCTGCATATGCACTCCGGTTGGTTGCCCTCATACCGCGGAAGTACCACGGTCTACTATGCCTTGCTGAACAGGGATGCGCCGGGCGTGACGGCTTTGATACTGGATCCGTCCATAGACACGGGGCCGGTCGTGGCAAGAAGGCATTATCCCAGGCCTGCGCGCAGCCTGGATATCGATCGCGCCTACGATGCCGGTATCAGGGCGGACCTTCTCTGCCAAGTGATGCGGCATTACGCTTCGGAGGGTGAGTTGCCCGCGCCCCAGGAGCAAGGCGATGAGGACGCCAGTACGTTCTATGTCATCCACCCCGTATTGAAGCATCTGGCTATTCTGTCGTTGCCGCAGGACGTGTCGTGAACATACATGCGCCTTCCATGACGTCTCTACAAACGGATTCCGCGGACGCGCCATTCGAATTCGGGACCAAGGCCGAAACACTTGGGCGGTTGGCTCCCCTTATCGTTGGCGCGTCGATTCCCGACTTCTATTTTTTCACTCTGGAGCGGTGGCGCAACAGCAGACAGGATGTCCTGCGCTCGATCAGGGAACGATTCAAGGGTAACGTAGTTGCCGTACGCAGCAGTGCGCTGATCGAGGATGGCGAGCTTACCTCCATGGCGGGCGCCTTCCTCACCCGGCTCCACGTGAGCAGCGCGGACGAGGCGGCATTGATGGAGGCGATTGAACAGGTCGTGGCATCGATGACCGGCAACGCCAGAGACCAGGTGCTGATCCAACGTATGGTGAACGACATCGCAGTCAGCGGTGTGATCATGACCTACGACATGGTCCATGGGTCGCCCTACTACTGTATCGATTTCGACGATGAAACAGGCCGCACCGACAGTGTGACGGCCGGCGACTCGGTCAACAAAGGCTTGTTCGTCTATCGTGACGCGCGGCCCGAAATGATCCGGTCGCGCCGGGTTGCCAAGTTCCTGCAATTAGCGCGCGAGCTGGAGTCGGTGTGCGGATGCGCCGCGCTGGACATCGAATTCGGCTTGGGTCGCAACGGCGATTTGTACCTGTTCCAGGTCAGGCGCATCGCATTGTCAGGTCAGTGGCATCCTGTCACGGAGCGGCGTGTCGCGCGTCAGTTGAAGTTCATCGAGCATTTCGTGGTCGAATGTTCGGCGAGGCGAGATGGCGTGCTAGGCGACAGGACGATCCTGGCCATCATGCCGGACTGGAATCCCGCCGAATTGATCGGTACCACGCCTCGGCAACTGGCTGCGTCGCTGTACCGCGAACTCATCACCAAATCGGTATGGTGCAAGGCACGGGAGGCCATGGGGTACCGATCGCTGGGGGAGGTCGAGTTGATGATGATGATCAACAACCATCCCTATATCGACGTGCGGCATAGTTTCAATTCCTTCCTGCCGGCAGCGCTGCCGGAGGCAATCGGTAGCAAGCTGGTCAATGCCTGGCTGGATCGCCTGGAGCAAAATCCAGAGTTTCATGACAAGGTCGAGTTCGATATAGTCCATACGTGCCTCGACTTCTCATTCGCGGAGACCTTCCGCGACCGGTATGCAGAAGTGCTCGACGGGGACGAGTTCCAGGTTTACCGGAATGCGTTGCGCGAACTGACCAGGCGGTGCATAGCGCCAGGTCAGGATTCGACGCTCGACGCGGCGCTATCGTCGGCGCAGCGACTCGCGGACGAGGCGCTGGATCCGATCATCGGGGGGGGAGCGCACCAATATCTGGCCCGTGCCGATTATCTTTTGACGCAATGCCGCACATTGGGCACTTATTCCTTTGCCATCGTCGCGCGGCACGCCTTCATCGCCGAAGCGCTGTTACGGACTGCCGTCGATCGGGGCGCCCTGAGCCAGGAGCGGCTTCTGGCGTTCAAGCGAAGCGTGCGTACCGTCACGGGCAGCATGGTCGAAGAATATGCGAGTGTTTGCGCAGGCACACTGGACCGCGGCATTTTCCTGCGCAAGTTCGGTCATCTGCGGCCGGGGACCTATGAAGTGACGTCGCTGAGGTACGACGAGAGAGACGACCTGTTCCTCGACGATGCCGTGCAGGTGCTCGCACCGGAGGCCCCTGTCTTCGCGCTGCACCCCGACGAGCGTACCGGATTGGATGCGTTATTGTCGGCGGCGGGCCTCGACGTTTTCGACGCCGACGCGCTGCTGGCTTATGCAAACAAGGCCATCGCTGGACGTGAGTATGTAAAGTTCACGTTCACACGCACCCTTTCCGACGCCTTGTCGGCCCTGGTCGTTTGGGGAGAGCTGCACGGGCTTTCCCGGGATGATGTTTCCTATCTGGACTGGCCGACTATTTCGAAGAGCCTTAGCCATCCGATCATGGACTACGTCGATCGGTACTACCTGGACAAGGCGGATGCGGCGCGGCGCAGTATGACCGTGGCGCACGCTTTCCGGCTGTCTCATATCATGTATGGCGCCCGGGATGTCTATGTGGCGACGGTCAACCGCAGCGTGCCGAACTTCGTTGGCGTCGGCTCGGCGAGCGGCCAGGTCGTCGAATTGACAACGGAAACGTCGGCGAGTATCAATATTGCCGGAAAAATCGTCTGTATCGGCAATGCGGATCCCGGTTTTGACTGGATCTTCACTAAAATGCCGGCCGCTCTGGTTACCCGCTTTGGCGGGGCCAATTCTCATATGGCGATAAGGTGCGCGGAGTTCGGACTGCCTGCGGCTATCGGTTGCGGCGAACAGATCTACGAGCGGATAGTTTCCGCGGGCCGTGTCGAAATCAATTGCGCGGGCAAGATATTGAGGCCCTTATATGGAACCTAGCACCATTCGCATAGGTGTCACCATGCGCGTCACGCAGGCCGAGGGTTATAGCGAACCGCGCGACGCATTGGCGCAAGCCTGGGGAAGGTTTCTGAACCATGCCTTGCCCGATGCCGCCTGGCTGCCGGTGCCAAATCTGGGGGAAGCGGATGCGGTCGAATATTGCCAGCGTTGGGGCATCAACAGGCTCATTCTGACCGGGGGCGAGGACGTGGGGAAATCGCCTTTGCGTGACGCTACCGAAGGCGCGCTCATCCGGTGGGCCGAAGTCGCGCGGATACCCGTGCTGGGCGTGTGCAGGGGAATGCAGCTCATGTGTCTGCGAGCCGGCATCGACCTGAAGAATGTGGCGTGTCATGTGGCCACCCGGCACGCTATCTCGGGCGAGGTGACCGGGGAGGTCAATAGTTTCCATACGCTTGCGCCGGTGCAATGTCCCCCCGGTTTCGATGTGCTGGCGACAGCGGCCGACGGCGAGCTGGAAGCAGTTCGCCATGCGACTTTGAAGTGGGAAGGATGGATGTGGCATCCTGAAAGGGAGGCGCAACCGGACACGCGAGACGTTGATCGCCTGCGGAGCTTATTCGAGTGAAAGCGCTTATCCTGGCTGCCGGTAGGGGTAGCCGCATGAAGGACCTGACGAAAGACCGGCCAAAGTGCATGGTCACCTTGCGGGGACGGCCCCTTATCGAATGGCAGATGGAGGCATTGCGAGCGGCTGGCGCGACTGAAATCGGGCTGGTGACCGGTTATCGCAGAGAGGTTTTGGCCGAACTGGGCGTCGTGGAATTTCACAATCCCAGGTGGGCGGATACCAATATGGTGACGTCTTTGTCGTGCGCTCGCACGTGGCTGCGATCGGAGCCCTGCATCGTTAGCTATTCCGACATTTTCTACGAACCCTCTGCCGTTGCCTCCCTTATGGAGAGCGACGCAAGGCTCGCGTTGACATACGACCCGGGCTGGCGGTCGCAATGGGAAAGCCGATTCGGCGATCCCTTGCTCGATGCAGAGACTTTCCGTTTGTCTCCGGGCGGCTTTATTGGCGAGATCGGCAATCGCCCGAAGACGGTGGAAGAGGTCGAAGGCCAGTATATGGGTTTGCTCCGGTTCACGCCGGATGGCTGGGCTGAGGTCGAGCGTATTCGGTCGGGTATGACAGACCCGGAACGTGACAAGATGGACATGACCCGCACGCTGCAATATGTCATTGCAGCGGGGAATGTGCCGGTCATGGCCATTCCCTACCGGGGGAAGTGGGGGGAAGTCGACTCTGCAAGCGACCTGGCCCTGTACCACGAGCCCGCGGGGGACGCGGGCGTATCGAGCGACGCGGCTAGCGATTGAGACCGTACAATCGCTCAGTTTTGATTGCCGGTCCAGGCCGGACCTGTTCCCTACAGCGGGTATGCGGCCCTGCATATGTCTAATCGAATCCTGATCGTTCGCACTTCTTCCCTGGGCGACCTTGTTCATATGCTGCCCGCTATGTCCGATATCGCCGCGCATTGCCCCGGCGCGACCATCGATTGGGTCGCGGAAGAAGCCTTCGCGGAAATACCGCAGTGGCATCCTGCCATTGCTGATGTGATCAAGGTCGCACATCGAAGATGGCGCAAAGCCTGGTGGTCCGCCGATGTCAGGGCGGAGAGGATGGCCTTGCGCGAGCGCCTTCGGTCGGTTCGCTACGATGTGGTCCTGGATATGCAGGCCCTGCTGAAATCCGCTTGGCTGGTGCGCCAGGCAAGGGGTGTGCGGCACGGCCTGGACTGGCGGTCTGCGCGAGAGCCATTGGCGTCGCTGTTTTACGACGTAAGACATAAAGTGGACTTCTGGCAGCCGGCCGTTATACGCCAGCGCGCCTTGGCCGGGCTTACGTTCGGATATACCCCTGCTGGGAAACCGGACTTCGGATTGCAGCATTTTGTCCGGCAGGCACGCAGCGGGTACGTGGAAGGCGGCGGTGGCGATAGCGCATCATCCGGCTATGCCGTCATCATGCCCAGCGCCAGCCGGCCCGACAAACTGTGGCCGGACGAGGATTGGCGCGCGGTTTTCGCTCGCCTGAGGGACGCGGGATGCCGGCTGCGGCTGCTTGCGGGCAACGATGAAGAGGCCAAGCGGGCGCATGCCCTGATCGCCGGCGTGGACGGGGCCGAGGTAGTTCCCCGGATGAATCTCACTTCCATTGCCCGATTGCTGGCCGGCGCCCGCGTGATGGTCGGGTTGGACAGCGGCTTGACGCATCTTTCGGCGGCGCTCGGGCGGCCGACGATAGGGATATACCGCGCTTCGACGCCTGTGCGCACGCCCCTGGTCGGGGACTCGTATACGGCCAGCCTGGGCGACCGCGGTGCGCCGCCTTCGCGCGATGTCGTTCTCGCGGCACTCGAGCAAGCGCTGGCGGCATAGCGCTTTCCATCGACGCCGCCAGCCGGCTTCATCCGTCCATGACCAGATTCCTCTACACACTGCTGCTCCGCTTTCTGGCACCCGTCCTGTGGCTATGGATGCGCGTGCGCGCGGGCAGGCAAAGTGGAGACTGGGACATCCTGGGCCCCGGCCGCTTTGGCCGATACCCCGAGGAAGACCCGCGCCAGGACCCGACGGGGCGTATATGGGTGCACGCGGTCAGCCTGGGCGAGACGCGCGCCGCGCAGCCGCTGGTCAAGGCCCTGCTGGACCTGGGGCTGCCGCTTCTCCTGACGCATACGACCCCGACAGGGCGGGCGGAAGGAAGCCGTTTGTTCGCGGATGCCATTGCCAGCGGACAATTGCGCCAGGCGTGGCTGCCCTATGACTTTCCAGGCTCCGCACGACGCTTCATCGGCTACTTCAAGCCGCGCTGCGGCATCCTGATCGAACGCGAGGTGTGGCCCAACCTGATCCATGAAGCGGTCCGGCAAGGGGTCTCGATGCTGCTTGTCAGCGCGCGCTTATCCGAGCGCGGCCTGCGCCGGACGAGATGGGCCAGGCGCGCGCTACACAGGGCCTATGCGGCCCTGGACCTGGTGCTCGCGCAGACCGACGCGGACGCGGAACGCCTGCGCAAGGCCGGCGCGTTCGGCCCGCACGTGGTCGGCAATCTGAAGTTCGACGTCAGCCTGTCGCAGGAACAGCTGGCCGAAGGCCGGCAGTGGCGGGAAGCGCTTGCACGTCCCTGCATCGCGATCGCGAGCACGCGGGATGGCGAGGAAGCGCTATTCGCCCACGCAATACGGGCGGCCGGCGCCGATGCGGCGCCGGCGGGCACCCTCTATATGGTGATCCCGCGTCATCCCCAGCGCTTTGCCGATGCCGCCGCGGTCATGAAACAGCATGGCCTGGGTTTTTTGCGACGGTCTGCCGGCGTGCAGATTCCCCCCTCGGATACACCGGTCTTGCTGGGCGACACGCTGGGCGAGATGGCCTTTTATTATGCGGCGGCCGATGTGGCCATTATCGGCGGGGGGTTCGCGCCATTCGGCGGGCAGAACCTGATCGAAGCGTGCGCGGCGGGAACCCCGGTCATCCTGGGGCCCGATATGCATAACTTTGCGCAGGCTGCCGCCGATGCCATTGCGGCGGGAGCCGCGGTCCAGGTCGACAATGCCGACGAGGCGCTGCGGACGGCCTATGCCTTGTTGCGGGACGCGGCGCGCAGGAAAGCCATGCAGCAGGCCGCGCTGGCCTGGACTGCCGCGCACGCGGGCGCGACACGGCGGATGGTGGAAGCCTTACGGCCCTGGTTGGGCGCGGCGCGCCAGGACGAAGACAACCCGGCCCGATAGCGGTGTAGCCCCGCTACCTGCCCACCACCACCTTATCCGCATTCAGCTGCTGCTGCAGCTTGATCGGATCCCGCCCTTCGTCTTCCGGCTGCACGCCCAGCCATCCCTGGCCGATGCCATAGACGACGATATTTGCCAGCAGTATCAGGATGAACAGTATGCGCATTACGGCAGGTCCGGGAAGGCCGCGGCGGCGATGTGCGCCAGGCCGTGCAGTACGGGATTGTCGATCACGGTAATGGCGGGCGGCAAGCGCCCCATGCTGGCCGCCGTGTCGGCCAGCAGGCGACGGATCTCCGGCTCGACTTCGTCCCAGCCGCCGCCGGCGGCGTAGATGTCCGGCGCCACGCCGTAGCGCCGCAAGCCGGCCAGCCATTGCCGGAGCACGGCGCCCGCCTGCGCGGCGGCCACGCCGCTGGCAATGGCATGCTGCGTGTCCGTGGGGTAGGCGGTCGGATCGCCGTGGGCCAAGGGCAGATTGGCGGTACCCGAGGCAAGCGAGCGGCGCATCAGCGCCGGTCCGGGCAGGATCAGCCCGCCTTCGAAGACGCCGTCGCCGCCGACGGTATCCAGCGTTGTCGCCGTGCCGAAACTGGCCAGGAGGAAGGGCGCGCGGCCTGGCGTCGCGGCCGGGCTTGCTGTCCCCGCCGGGCCGACCTGTTCCTCTATCCCGGCCGTAGCCGCTGTCCCGGCCTGCCGCAGCGCAAGCACGCCCAGCATCGACGCCCAGCGATCCGCACCCAGCTGCTCGGGCCGGGTGTAGCGTGAGGTCAGCCCATAGGCGCATGCCTGGGGCACGACCCAGCGCAGCGGGCAGCCTATCCGCGCAAGCGCGGCTTCGATTGCCGCCGCCCGTGCCGGGCCCGCGACGTTGGTTCCCAGCGCGGCCGTGGGCGGCGCGGGCAGGGCGCGGAGCCAATCCTCCAGGCCCTGGATGTTGTCATTGTCCAGGGCCTGGGCAGACAGCTGGGCGGCGTGGCCGTCCCGTCTCGCGGCCTGCGTGGCGGGCCGCCGCGCGGGCCCCGGCGCGCCGTCACCGCCGATCCCGCCGGCGCTTATGCAAGGCGAGGAATCCGCCACGCAGCCGGTGGCCGGATGCCCACCGGCCATGCGCGCGTCGGCCCGCAGCACTGCCACCTTCAGCCGCGTATTCCCGGAATCGATCAGGACGATGTTGTTCATGCCGGCCTTACCGAGATTTCGCCGACGGAAACGGGCAGTTCTCCGTCCATGGTGCGCACGCGCAGGCGGCCCTGCGCGTCCACGCCGCAGCCCAGGCCGCGATGCAGCACCTGGCCCCGATCCAATACCTGGACGTCCTGTCCCTCCAGGGCATCCAGCCGCCTGAACCGCCCGATGTAGGCCGCGAATCCATCGCGCGCGATGCCGGCCAGCGCATCGCGCCACGCCAACGCGACCTCGGCCACGACATCGCTGAGCGCCGCGGCGCAGCCGACCATGCTCCAGTCGGCGACGTCGCGCTCCAGGGCGCGGGACAAGGCCGCGCCGTCGCACAGGTTCATGCCCATGCCGATCACGACGGTATGGCCGCCGGACGGCGCCCCCGCGGCGCGCGCGGTTTCCACCAGGACGCCGGCCAGCTTGGCCTGGCCCCATTGCACGTCGTTGGGCCACTTGATGCACAAGGGCGAGCCCGCCGTACCCGCGATGCCGCGCAGCGCTTCGCATGCGGCCAGCCCCGCCAGCGGCGATAAAGCCGGAAGGCTGGCAGGGGCCAGCGCGGTGTCGAAAGCGCATGAAAACATCAGGGCCGCGCCCGGACGGTTCTGCCAGGCGCGGCCCGCGCGGCCCCGGCCCGCCTGTTGCAGATGCGCGCCCAGCAGCCAGGGCTTGGGCGCGCCCACGTTTCCTTGCTCGCGCGCGCGGGACAGCAGGTCGGCATTGGTGGAGCCGGTCTGCGCCATCCAATCGACCCGCCCGAACGAGGCGGGCGAGCCATCGGCCAGCCGCGCGCGCAGCGTGGCCGCCATGTGGTCCGGCGAGGGAAGTTCTGGAAAATCCGGCATGAAAAGCGGCGGCTGGTGCGGGGACTTCGAAAACCAGGCCGGGCAAGACCGAAGCCCAGGGCCTGAAGTGGCGGTGGAACCCCGGGATTTTATCGCCGCGGGCGCGCTATCGGTCGCGCAACCCCAAGCCGCGTATCATTAGCCTGTTCGCGCCCACGAGGGCCGGCGCCAGACCGGCTCCTTCCATACGCCCATGGTCCAATCCAACCCGCATCCGCCTGCCGCCGCCGTGCCGCCGTTCCGGCTGTCCGGCGGCGTTTGCTATGTAAGCGGCGACTGGACGGTCCATGCCCTGGCGCGCCAGGGCGAGGTCCAAGCCCGCTGCCGGGCCCTGGAGCAGGCCGCGGGCGACCTGCGCTGGGACCTGAACGGCATCGATCGCCTGGACACCGTGGGCGCCAACCTGATCTGGCATGCCTGGGGCGACAAGCTGCCGGGACGCGTGCGCATGCCGGGCGGCCTGAAGGAAGTCTTCGATGCGCTGGCTGCCCATCCGCACGAGGTCGCCGCCCCGCCGCCGCCGCCCCCGGACCGCCTGGTGCCCGTGGTGAAACTGGGCGAGGCCCTGCTGACGGGCGCCCGGCACGGCTATGCCATGGTCGCCATGCTGGGCCAGCTGGTGCTGGACCTGGCCAATATGATCCGCCACCCGGCGCGCGCGCCCTGGCGCGAGATCTCCGCGCAGATCTACCGCGCGGGCGCGCAGGCGCTGGGCATCACCGCCCTGGTGGGCTTTCTGATCGGGGTGGTGATCTCCTATCTGTCCTCGCAGCAATTGCAGACCTACGGCGCGGACCGCTTCATCGTCCGCCTGCTGGGCACGTCCATCGTGCGCGAACTCGGGCCGGTGCTGGCCGCCATCCTGGTGGCGGGGCGATCGGGTTCGGCCTTCACGGCGCAGATCGGCGTGATGCGCGTCACGCAGGAACTGGACGCCATGGCGGTGATGGGTATCTCGCATAGCCAGCGCCTGATCCTGCCGCGCGTGGTGGCCCTGGCGGTGGCCATGCCGCTGCTGGTGGTGTGGACGGACGCGATGGCGCTGCTGGGCGGCATGCTGGCGGCGCGCGCGCAGCTGGGCGTGTCCCTGGGCTGGTTCCTGGATACGCTGCCGGACGCGGTGACGCTGTCCAACTACGGCATAGGGCTGGCCAAGGGCGCCACCTTCGGCGTGGTGATCGCGCTGGTTGCCTGCTATTTCGGCCTGAACATCGAGCCGAACACCGAAAGCCTGGGACGCCGCACGACGACGTCCGTGGTGACGTCGATCACCGGCGTGATCCTGGTCGACGCCTTGTACGCCATCCTGTTGAGCGGGGTGCCCCTATGAAGGACGATATCAGTCACCAAAGGCATTTGTTCACCGACAATGCGCTGACCGTCGCGCCGATCATCTCCGTGGTGGGATTGAAGACGGCCTTCGGCGATCACGTCGTGCACGAGAACCTGGACCTGGCGGTATATCCCGGCGAGATCCTCTCGCTGGTGGGCGGTTCCGGTTCCGGCAAGACGACGCTGCTGCGGCAGATCATGGGGCTGGATACGCCTGCCGCGGGGTCCGTGACGGTGCTGGGCATGCCCGTATCGGAAATGAGCGCGACCGAGTGCGGCCAGCTGGCGCGCCGGTGGGGCGTGCTGTTCCAGGCCGGCGCGCTGTTTTCCGCGTTGTCGGTGTTCGACAACGTTGCCCTCCCATTGCGGGAATTGCGCACCATCCCCGAACCGCTGGTCGAGGACGTGGTGATGTGCCGCCTGGAAATGGTGGGCTTGTCCGCGAACGATGCGCACAAGCGGCCCGCCGACCTGTCGGGCGGCATGGTCAAGCGCGTGGCGCTGGCGCGCGCGCTATCGCTGGATCCCCAGTTGCTGTTCCTGGACGAGCCCACCGCCGGGCTGGACCCGCAGCGCTCCGATGAGTTCGTCGACCTGGTGCGCAATCTGCACCGGCAATTGCACTTCACGGTGCTGATGGTCACGCACGACCTGGACACGCTGCTGGCGCTGTCCTCGCGCGTCGCGGTGCTGGCCGACAAACACGTCATCGCCTGCGATACGGTGCCGGAGATCCTCAAGGTGGACCATCCTTTTATTCACGCTTTCTTCCTGGGCGAACGCGGTCGGCGCGCGCTCGGCGAGCTGGCGCCCAAGGAGTTGATGTATGGAAAGCCGTAGCCATGCGCTGCTGGCCGGGACATTCACGCTGGTGCTGCTGGCGGCCGTGCTGTTGATCGCCTTCGCGATCAAGCGGGACCGCTCCACCCTGACGGAGTACGAGATCATTTCCCATACGGCGGTCAGTGGGCTGTCGCAGCAATCGCCGGTGCGCTATCAGGGCGTGCCGGTCGGCAAGGTGCAGAGCCTGAGTTTCGATCCCGATGTGCCGGGCCTGGTGCGTATCCGCATCGGCGTGGCGCCCAACACGCCCATTACCTCGGCCACCTGGGCGGAACTGGGCGTGCAAGGGGTGACCGGCCTGTCCAATATCGATCTGCGCGACGACGGCAGCTCGCGGGTCCGCCTGACCCGCCAGGGCGATGCCCCGCCCGTGATCCCCTTGCGCGCCGGCCTGCTGGAGCGTCTTTCGCAAGGGGGCGGCAACATCGTCGGCAATCTGGAGAAAATCTCCGGCCAGCTCGCGGCGCTGCTCAGCGACGACAACGTGCGCGCCTTGCAGTCGGCGATGCGGGATGCGGCCACGGTGTCGGCATCGCTGAAGGACGCGAGCGGCCAGTTGCGGCCGCTGGTGGCCAAGGTCGGCCCGCTGATCGACAGCCTGGGCGAATCCTCGCGGCAGGCCCAGGCCACCGCGCGCGATATCTCCGCGCTGGCGCAGCAGGCACGGACGGCGGTGGCGCGCCTGGATGCACCCGACGGCCCGCTCGCCATGGCCACGCGCAGCCTGCGCGAGATCGCCTTTGCCGCGTCGCGGCTGTCGAACGACACCCTGCCCGCGGTCAGCAGCATGGCCAACCAGGTGAATACCACCGCGCGCAATGTGTCGTCGGCCGTGCGGCGCGTGGGCGACACGCCGCAATCGATCATCTTCGGGGCGCCGCCGCCGCGGCCCGGGCCGGGAGAGGCCGGCTTTCAGGGATTCGGGAGAGCACAGCAATGAACGAGCGTATGACCGGCCGTGCGCGCCGGCGACAGGCCTGGCGCCGGCTGCCCCTGATCGCGGTGCTGGCTGCCGCATTGGGCGGATGCAGCCTGGGCCGTACCAGCCCGCCGGCGCAGCTCTTCGACCTGGGACCGGCGCCGGCCGCGTCCGCGGCCCAGGACGGCGATGGCCGGGCGCTGGCCTCGGCCGCCGCGGCGGTAACGTCGTCGACGGGCTCGCCGATGGCGGCGCCTGGCGCCGCCGCGGACACGCCGCGCCAGGCGCTGGCGGTCAGCTTTTCGGCGGCGCAGATGCTGACCGATACGGGCGTGATCTGGCGCGTGGGCGACAGCTCCAGCCCGCATTCCTATGCGACATATCGCTGGGCCGCGCCGCCATCCCAGTTGGTACAGCAGCGTGTCGTCGACCGCCTGTCCGCGGCGGGCCCCGTGGTGCAGGATGGCGTGGACCCGCGCGCGCCGCTGTTGCAGGTCACCTTGACGCGCTTCGAACAGGTCTACGCACCGGACGGCAAGTCCAGCTCCGGCCAGGTGGCGATGCAGGCCGTGCTGCTGCGCGACCACCGCGTGGTGGCCTCGGTGCAGCTCGCGCGCGGCGCGCCGGCACCGTCGCTGGATGCCCAGGGCGGCGTGCTGGCGCTGCGCGCCGCCACCGACGCGGCGGCCAGCGATCTGGCGGCCTGGGTGCAGCGCAGCCTGTCCGCGCCGTCGGCGGCCGCCGGTTTAACATCGCGGTCTTCGCCTTGACGAGTGCCTTGCAATGACTGCCCGTACCGAGATCCTGGAATTCAATGGCCTGGCCGGCCGCATCGATTGCGCGGTGGACTGGCCCGAGGGCACGCCCCGCGGCTGGGCGCTGGTCCTGCATCCGCATCCGCTGCATGAAGGCACGCGCGACAACAAGGTGGTGACGACCGTGGCCCGCGCCTGCGTGCAGCAAGGGCTGGTGGCGCTGCGCCCGGACTTTCGCGGCGTGCGGGCGTCGGCGGGCAGCTTCGACAAGGCACGCGGGGAAACGGCCGACATGCAGGAACTGGTCGGGCAATGGCTGGAGCGGCAGCCCGAGCTTGCCGCCACCCCGTGGGTACTGGCGGGCTTTTCCTTCGGTACCGCGGTTGCCGCGCAATTGGACGGCGCGCTGGCGGATGGCGGCATGCCGCGGCCCGCAGCTTTGATCCTGGCCGGCGCCGCCGTCTGGCGCTTCCAGTTCCGCGAGGTCGCGCTGCCGGAGGACACGCTGATCGTCCATGGCGAGCAGGACGAAGTGGTGCCCTTGCAGGAATTGTTCGACTGGACGCGGGAACGCTCGGCGCCGGTGGTGGTGATCCCCGGCGCCACGCATTTCTTCCATGGCAAACTGCTGTTGCTGCGGCAACTGGTGCTCACCCGTTTGGCACGGACGTTTCCCGACGCTTCGGCGACCTGAGAAACCGCGGCCCTGGCACGCCGGCGCCCGCACGCCCCGCACTCGGGACGCTCCGGGCGTGACGGGCTTTACGGGTCTTACGGGCTTCAGGGGCCTTACAGGCTTCACGGACAGCCGGACAGCCCGGACAGCTCCGCTGGCGATTCGCTACGGACAGCCACCGCCACGGCGGGGTCGAACGCCCTGGCCATGTCGCGCAGGACGGCGTCGAGAATATCCAGCCCTTCGTCCACCTGCGATTCGGTACTGACCATGGGCGGCGCCACCCGCAGCATGCGGGCCGGGACGCCGCGGGCGGCGCTCTCCAGCAGCAAACCCTTGTCGCGGCATGCCAGCACGATGTCCCGCACAAGCGTCCGCGGGTCTGCGCCATCATGCGCCGCGGCGCCGAGCTCGACGGTGTACATCGTCCCGCGGCCGTGGATCGCGCGGATCAGGGGCTTGTCGGCCGCGATCGCGCCGAGCCGGGTTTTCAGGTGTTCGCCGATCCCCAGCGCACGCGGGACCAGGTCTTCTTCCAGCACGATGTCGATGGCCGTGGCGGCCGCGGCGCAGGCCACCGGGTCGTGCCAGGTACAGTCGAGTTCCGGCAGGTGACTGGCGGATAATTGGTCCGCGATATCGGGAGTGGTGCAGACGGCATCGATGGACAATCCCGCACCGAAGCGCGCGCGGGCGATCAGGATGTCCGGGACGATATCGTCGTGCTGGTGGCCCCACATGCGTCCGGTCCGGCCATATCCCGTCGCGCTTTCGTCGACGACCAGCAGCATGCCGTGCTGGTGGCACAGCCGGCGCAGCAGCCTGGCGCAGCCCGGCCGCGCGCCGAAGGCGCCGCCACCGAAGGGCGCCATGAACAGCGCCGCCGGCCGCCGCGCGCATGCCCGCAACGCGGCATCGAATCCCGCCCACGGACAGGAGCGATCGTACCCCGTCATGCCGCAAACGCACTGCGAGGGGTCGGGGCAGGGCGCCGGACCGCGGCTCGCGGCCACGGCCGGCACGGGCGTCGCCGCACGCGCCTGCCCGGGCACACCGGCCGGCGCCCCCACGGCGAAACACAGGTCGCCGTCATGCAAGGCCGAGACACTAACGATATCGGTACCGCCCGTGACCCCGCGCGCAATGCCGGCCGCGACACGCGATGCCGCTTCGCCATGGGGCAACAGCAGCGATTTCTGCAGCGGCGGGGTCAATATCTCGCCCAGCCGGCAGTGCAGCCGCAAGGCATCGGCATCCAGGAAGGCATCGCCGCCTATCGTGTGCAGGCGCCGCTTGACGGCCTCGACGTAACGCGGATGATTGTGTCCCAGGACCGCGGCGGCCGGGCTGGCGCCGAAGTCCAGGTAGCGCCGGCCATCCGTGTCGTGCACGACCGGCCCTTGGGCGCGCGCGACAGCAGGGCGCATCCGGGTGGCGGATCGCCACGCCGCGGCGGGTATCGTCCAGCGATCGACGGCTTCTTGCCACTCATACGCGTCCATAGGCCCTCCCGGGTCCGGTCCGTCGTGCGTCATGCCATTTTGTTTGGACTATCGTACAAACAAATCCGCGTGGCGTCGTTTGCGGAGAAACCCGCAATGCGCGGCAAGCGTGGCGATGTGGCCACGCGGTGCCGCGCCTCGCCCGCGCGGGATCGTGGGCGCGGCGGCCGGCGCGTCAGGGGCAGGCGGGCAGGCTGCCGGGGACGGTCGCATCGGCGCCCGCCGCCGGCACCAGCAGGCTTTCGAGGAAATATTCAAACGCCGCCAGCGGCATCGGCCGTTTCAGCAAATAGCCCTGCATCTGGTCGCAGGCCAGGGCGCGCAAGGCGTTCAGTTGTGTCGTGGTCTCCACGCCTTCCGCCACGACTTCCATGTTCAGCGTGTGCGCCATGGCCAGGATGGCGGCCACGATGGCCCGGCCTTCTTCGCCATGCGTGTCCAGGCCTTGCGTGAAGAAGCGGTCTATCTTCAGCTGCTGCGCCCGGAATTGCTGCAGATACGCCAGGCTGGAATAGCCCGTGCCGAAGTCGTCGATGGCGATGCCGAAGCCATGGGCGCGAAACGCGCGGATGACGCGCGAACTGAGTTCGGCGTCCTGCATGGCCACCGATTCCGTGATCTCGAACACCAGCCGTGTGGGCGGCACGCCCTCTTCGTGCGCGATCGCCACCATGCGTTCGACGAAGTCGGGATGCGACAGCTGCTTGGTGGACAGGTTGATCGACACCTTCAGCGCGGGCAGGCCGCGCGCGTCCCAACGCTTCATGTGCCGGCATACCGTGCGCATGACCCAGAAGCCGATTTCGATGATCTGGCCGGAGCGCTCCGCCACGGGAATGAATTCGCCGGGCGGGACCGAGCCCAGGCGGGGATGGTGCCAGCGCAGCAGGGCTTCCGCGCCCGTCACGCGATGGCCGCCATCGGCGAACTCGGGCTGGTAGTCCAGGCTGAGCTGTTCGTGCGTCAACGCGTCGTTCAGGCCCTGCTGCATCATCAGCATGCGGCGGTAGCTTTCGCCCATGTGCGGCTCGTAGAAGCGAAAGCCGTTGCGGCCATGTTCCTTGGCGCCGTACATCGCGATGTCGGCGTTCTTCATCAGCGTTTCGACGTCTTCCCCGTCATGCGGGAACATGGCGATGCCGATGCTGGCGGTCAGGCGCAAGGTCATGCCCTGGAACATCAGGTCGTCGCGCATGGCGGTGTTGACGGCCTGCGCGACGCGGGCCGCGCCTTCGCGGCTGTTCAGGCCCTCGACCACCACGACGAATTCGTCGCCGCCCAGGCGCGCCACGGTGTCTTCGCTGCGCACGCAGGCGCGCAGCCGCCGCGCGAAGGCCTGCAGCATGCCGTCGCCGATGCTATGGCCCAGGGAATCGTTGATGTGCTTGAACCCGTCCAGGTCCATCAGCAGGACGGCGAACTCATTGCCCGTGTGGCGCGCCCGCGTAATGGCCATGTCCGTGGCGCCGGCCAGCGCGGTGCGGTTGGGCAGCTCGGTCAGCATGTCGGTGGTCGCCAGCCGCTGCAGGGCGGAGCTGACCTCGCGCAGCGAACCGTCCAGGGATCGCCGGGATGCGGCGAAGCGCATCGCCAATACCGAGGTATACCCGGCCAGGGCCACGACGATCAGGGACAGGACAACGGTCCCGACGAGATAGGTGCCGCTCATGATGGTCGACCGCAGATTAATGGACTGCACGAGGCCGGGATCGGCCGGCGGACAAAACGGCTCGCGTTACAAGCCGAGCATAGTAACAAGAATGTATCTTGCCCAATACAATTTCCGCCTCCAGGAGCTGCCACCGTTTCGCGGGTGCGACATTGCGGGTTGCCCGCACAGTGTCGCGCGATGCGCGGGAGAGTCATCGTACTGTAAGGCGTCAGCTTGTAAGCATGCATTTTGAATGTTGCATAGCGTTGCATGTTTTCCCCCGCGTGAGCCGCTCATCCGGGATGTTCCAGGCAGGCGTGCTGCCTATAATTGGGCGGTTTCACGCTTTCCTCGAAGATTCCCCCTCCCGCCCCGATTTGCCGATGACGAATTCGCGTTTGACCCGTTTTTCTTCCTTGATTCCTGGACGGCGCATGCTGGCCGCCGCGTTGACCGCGGCGCTGGCGATGGGAACGCCGGCGACATGGGCGCAGACATCGGGCAAACCGGCGGCCAAGCCCGCGGCCCCAGCGGCCGCGCCGGCCAGCAATCCCACCCAGGCGGGCACCACGCCGTCGGGTGCGTCGACCTCGCAGGTTGCGGAGACCGACGCCAATGGCATCTCGTCCGTCGTCAGCGTGTCGCCGATCCCGGCGCCCACGATCGCGGCGCGTGCCTGGATCGCGGTGGACGTGAATAGCGGCCAGGTGCTGGCGGCCTCCAGTCCGGATCAGCAGGTCGAGCCTGCTTCGCTCACCAAGATCATGACGGCCTATGTGGTCTTCAACGCGCTGGACGAAAAGCGCCTGACACTGGATCAGCAGGTGCCGGTGTCCGAGCATGCATGGCGCACCGGCGGTTCGAGGATGTTCATCGAGCCGCGCAAGCCGGTGACTGTCGACGAATTGCTGCAGGGCGTGATCGTGCAGTCCGGCAACGATGCCTCCGTGGCCCTGGCCGAAGCCGTGGGCGGCAGCGAGCCGTCGTTCGCGTCGATGATGAACCAGGAAGCCGAACGGCTGGGCATGAAGGGTTCGCACTTCGTGAACGCGACCGGCCTGCCCGACCCGCAGCACACCACCACGGTGCGCGACCTGGCCACCATCGCCACGCATCTGATCACCGATCATCCCGACTATTTCCACTACTACAAGCAGCGCAGCTTCAGCTACAACAAGATCACCCAGCCGAATCGCAACCGCCTGCTGTGGGCGGACCCGTCGGTGGACGGCATGAAGACGGGCCACACCGAGTCGGCCGGCTATTGCCTGGTGGCCACCGCGCTGCGCGGCGACCGCCGCGTGCTGACCGTGATGGTGGGCGCGGACAGCGAATCGGCGCGCGCCGAAGAAAGCCTGAAGCTGCTGAACTGGAGCTTCCAGAATTTCGACACCGTGAAGCTGTTCGACAACAACCAGCCCGCGCTGGACGCGCGCGTGTGGGAAGGCAAGACCGAAACCGTCAAGCTGGGTCCGCCCGCGCCGGTATGGATCGCGGTGCCGCGCGGCAAGGCGGCCGAGGTCAAGCCCGTCGCCGAACGCACCGACCCGCTCGTCGCACCCCTGGAAAAGGGCCAGCGCGTGGGCACCCTGCGGTTGACGCTGGATGGCAAGACGCTGCGCACCGAACCGCTGGTCGTGCGCGAGCCGGTCGAGCGCGCCGGCTTCTTCGGCCGCATGGTCGACATCGTCAAGCGCTGGATGCAGTAAGGGCGCCCGCCGGTGTAAGCTGCGAGCGGCATGGCGGGTGGGCCGCATGGAGCCACGCCTCCACGCCGACAAAAAGGGCGGACCGGGTCCGCCCTTTTTCCTTGCCGCACGACCCTGGCGCCGGCGCCGCCGGCCTGTTTTCTTGCTTGAAGGAGCACACATGATTCCGGGCGTGCCGGGCGACAGCCTGGCGTATCTGAACGGCGAATTCCTGCGGCTGCAGGACGCCAAAATCTCGGTGTTGGACCGCGGCTTCATCTTCGGCGACGGCGTATACGAAGTGGTCCCGGTCTACGAGGGCCGCCCGTTCCGCATGGCCGAGCACCTGGGCCGGCTGGAGCGCAGCCTGGCCGCCATCCGCATCGAGGCGCCGTTCGACCGCGCAGGCTGGCAGGAGGTCGTCCAGGGCTTGATCGAACGCTCGCTGACGCCGTCCTGCGTGGTGTACCTGCAGGTGACGCGCGGCGTGGCCAGGCGCGACCATGGGTTTCCCGCCGATGCGGTCACGCCCACTGTCTTCGGCATGACGTCCCCGTTCACGCGCCCCGGCGCGCAACTGCGCGAACAGGGGGTTACGCTGATCTCCATCCCCGACGAGCGTTGGCTGCACTGCGACATCAAGTCGGTGTCCCTGCTGGGCAATGTGCTGGCCAAGCAGCGCGCCGCCGACGCCGGCGCGGACGAAGTCGTGCAGTTCCGCGACGGCATGCTCAGCGAAGGCGCGACGTGCAACATCTGGGTGGCGGCCGGCGGCAAATTGCTGGCGCCGCCCAAGGACCACCTGGTGCTGGAAGGCATACGCTACGGGCTGTTGGCCGAACTGGCCGCCGAGGCCGGCATTCCGTTCGAGATGCGCCCGGTCACGCGCGCGGAAGTCGAAAACGCTGACGAACTGATGGTTTCCTCCGCCACGCGCGAGATCCTGCCGGCGCTGCGGCTGGATGGCCGGCCGGTGGGATCGGGCAAGCCCGGCCCGGTTTATGCCCGCCTGCGCCAGGGGTATGATGGCCGGATCGCCGCGCTGCTTGGAAAAGCGTCCGGCGCCCCCATGTAGTGGCCATGAAACACATTCCGCCCGAGCAATCCCTGATCGAATATCCCAGCGACTTTCCCATCAAGGTGATGGGAAAGCAGCATCCGGATTTCGCCCAGACCTTGACCGAAGTGGTGCTGCGGTTCGATCCCGGGTTCGATCCCGCCACGGTCGAAATGCGGCCCAGCAAGGGCGGCAACTATATCGGCCTGACCTTCACGGTGCGCGCGACATCCCGCGAGCAGCTGGATGCGCTGTATCGCGCGCTGCACGGCCACCCCATGGTCTCGGTCGTCCTCTAGGCATACGCGGTCCTTCGCCGTGGAACAAGGCCCCCGCGCATGATCAAGTGGTTGGACCGTCCGGCCGACTATCAGGCGGTATGGCAGGCGATGCAGGGCTTTACGGCCGCGCGCACGCCGGCCACCGCCGACGAAATCTGGCTTTGCGAACACTCGGCCGTCTATACGCTGGGACAGGCGGGCAAACCTGAACACGTGCTGAATCCCGGCGGCATCCCCGTCGTACGCTGCGACCGCGGCGGCCAGGTCACCTATCACGGCCCGGGGCAGGTGGTGGCCTACGCGCTGGTCGACCTGCGCCGCGCCGGCCTGTACGTGAAGGAATACGTGGCGTTCCTGGAGGACGCCGTCATCGACACATTGGGCGACTATGGCATCCGCGGATGCCGCAAGCCCGGCGCGCCGGGCGTGTACGTGCCCATGCCGGGCGCCGGCGGCGAACTGGCCAAGATCGCCGCGCTGGGCATCAAGATCCGCTCCGGCTGCGCCTATCACGGCGTGGCCTTGAACGTCGACATGGACCTGGCGCCTTTCCTCGGCATCAACCCCTGCGGCTACGAAAATCTCGCGACGGTGGACATGGCCCGCTGCGGCGTCGCCGCCAGCCTGGAGGACGCCGGCGGCCGGCTGGCGCGGCGCATCGCCATGCTGGGCCGGCCGGCCGCTTAGGCGCGCCGCCCGCCGCCCGCCGCCCTTGCGGCCAGGCTCGGCCGGCACCAGGGTCTTGTGCGGGATCCGCGCCGGTCGGGGAGTAAACTAGGGTTTTTCCCAAAGGCGGCGCCCGGGGCGCCGCGCGTAGCCGACTCATGTCCACGCCCGCTGATCGTTCCCACGCCGCGCCCGCCGGGGCCGACGTGTCCCACCCGCAGCCGCTGCCCGCCTCTCCGGCGGCGTCCGCCACGCCCTACGACCCCACCGCCAAGCAGAAATCGCAAGCCAAGACGGCGCGCATTCCCATCAAGGTGGTGCAGGCCGAGCGGCTGAAAAAGCCGGAATGGATACGCGTGCGCGCGGCCGCGCCCGGTTCGCGGTTCTACGACATCAAGCGCATCCTGCGCGAGCACAACCTGCACACGGTGTGCGAGGAAGCGTCGTGTCCCAATATCGGCGAGTGCTTCGGCAAGGGCACCGCCACCTTCATGATCATGGGCGACAAGTGCACGCGCCGCTGCCCCTTCTGTGACGTGGGGCATGGACGCCCCGACCCGCTGGATCCGGACGAACCGCGCAATCTGGCGCGCACCATCGCCGCGCTCAAGCTGTCGTACGTGGTCATCACCTCGGTGGACCGCGACGACCTGCGCGATGGCGGCGCGGGCCATTTCGTGGAATGCATCCGCCAGGTGCGCGAGCTTTCGCCCGCCACGCGCATCGAAGTCCTCGTGCCGGATTTTCGCGGCCGCCTGGATCGCGCGCTGGATATCCTGAACGCCGGTCCGCCCGATGTCATGAACCACAACCTGGAAACGGTGCCGCGCCTGTACAAGCAGGCGCGCCCCGGCTCCGACTACGCGCATTCGCTGAAGCTGCTGCAGGAGTTCAAGCGCCTGCACCCGGACGTGCCGACCAAATCCGGCTTGATGCTGGGCCTGGGCGAGACCGACGAGGAAATCCTGCAGGTGATGCGCGACATGCGCGCGCATGACGTGGACATGCTCACCATCGGCCAGTATCTGCAACCGTCCGAACACCACCTGCCGGTGCTGCGCTACGTCCATCCCGATACCTTCGCGATGTTCGAGCGCGAAGCCTATGAGATGGGCTTCACGCACGCCGCGGTCGGCGCCATGGTGCGTTCGTCGTACCATGCCGACCAGCAGGCGCACGCGGCGGGGGTGAACTGAGCCCGCGGCCGCGGCGCCCTGCGGGGTCGATCCGCGGCAAGCGGCGACGCGACCATGGCCGCCCATGATCCCGGTCGCCGCGACGCCGG
Organism: Bordetella bronchialis; assembly: GCF_001676705.1. Taxonomy (NCBI): domain Bacteria; kingdom Pseudomonadati; phylum Pseudomonadota; class Betaproteobacteria; order Burkholderiales; family Alcaligenaceae; genus Bordetella; species Bordetella bronchialis. Next base: position 5,600,800 of record NZ_CP016170.1, on the reverse strand, counting down.
CGCATCGCGGCGCCGGGACACCACGCGGGCCGCGGCGGAATCGCCGCACATCTTCTTCATCGCCGTCCTGTCCTGCATGGCCGGCATGACCGACGCCATCGGCTTGATCGCCGCGGGCAATTTCGTTTCCTTCATGAGCGGCAACACCACGAATCTGGGCGTGGCGCTGGCGTCTTTCGACGCCGCCGCGGCCGGCCGCCTGGCGCTGGTGCTGGTCTTGTTCGTGCTGGGCAGCGCGGCGGGCCAGGGCATCGCCGAACGCGCGCCGCGCCCGCGGGTGGCCGTGCTGGGCGTGGTGGCGCTGCTGCTGACCGCATCGGGATCGGCCCTGTTCCTGGCCGGCCATGGCCAGGGCGACACGGAAGGATGGCGCCATGCCGCGCGCCTGGTGGCGGTGGCCGCGATGGGGGTACTCAACGCCGCCTTCGAGAAAAGCGAAGGCCAGCCCATGGGACTGACCTACGTGACCGGCGCGCTGGCGCGGCTGGGGCAGGCCCTGGGCCGCTATGCCGCGACCCGCCAGCCCCAGCGGCCGCTGCCGCATCTGGCCACGTTCTGCGGCCTGCTGGCGGGCGCGGTGGCAGGCGCCGTCCTGCAGCATCGCTGGCCCGATCTCGCGGCACTGGTGCCTGCGGGGCTGGCTTGGCTGCTTTGCCTGGCGGCATGGTCGGTGTCGCGGCGCGTCCACCCTTCACCGCTGGGCTAGGGGAGCCCGCCCCGGCCACGCGCGATATCCGGGCGTGGCGAGGATGCCGCGTGCCGCCGCATGCGCGACGGACCTTACTTGCTGGCCTTGTCCTGGTTCCTGGCCTTGTCCTCGGCGCCTACTTTCTGCTGCAGGGCCTGCGCCATTTCCAGGTGGTGCTGCAAGGTCGGCAGCGTCTTCGAGGCCCAGGCCTTGATGTCCGCATCCTTGGCTTCGGAGGCGGCCTTCTGGAACAGCTTCACGGTGTCTTCATGCGCCGAAACGCCGATACGGCTGACATACATCTTGTCGAAGGTGGTGCCGTCGGTGACGCTCAAGGCCTTGATCTCGGTGCGCTGCATCATCGAGGGCTTGTCCGGCGGCGTGTAGCCCTTCTGCTTGGCCAGGGCCATGAGCTCTTCGTTGGCCTTGCCGTGGTCCTTGATCATCTGGTCGGCGAACTGCTTCACGTCCGCATTGCTGCTCTTGGTCTGGGCCAGCTTGCTGCCTTCGATCTCGGCAAGTCCGCCCTGGGCGGCGTTCTCCAGAAAGTCCTTGTCGGCACCCGCCAGGGTGCTGCGCTGTTCGGTGCTTTTCTGTTGGGCAGGCGAGCTCGGCGCGGGCTGCGCCCATGCGCCGGTGCTCAGGGCCAGGGCGCCGGCGGCCAGCAGTCCACGGGTGATAAAGCGTGCGGTCATGGAATTCTCCTTGGAAGTTGCGCCATTTGGCGTCATCCCAGGATTCGCAAGTTTCGCGCCCGCGATGAGCAAAGCCTACTTGCCCGGCGCCTTGGCGGAATTGCGCCAGTAGACGTCGCCGGCGCCCAAGCCGCGATTGGCGATGCGCGCCATAACGAAGAGCAGGTCGGACAGGCGGTTCAGGTACTGCAGGACCGGGCGATTGACGGGCTCCATGCGCTGCAGCGCGACCACCGCCCGCTCCGCGCGCCGGCATATGGTGCGCGCCATGTGCAGCAGGGCCGCGGGACGCGATCCGCCCGGCAGGATGAACTCGCTCAGGGCCGGCAGGGTGCCGTTGTAGTGCGCCAGCCGGCCATCCAGCTGGCTGACGTGATTGCCGTCCAGCTTGGCGTAGCCCGGTATGCACAGTTCGGCGCCCATATCGAACAACGCATGCTGGACGTCGCGCAGGTCCGCCGCGACTTCCGCGTCCAGTTCCGCTTCGGCCAGCGCCACGCCCAGCGCGCTGTTCAGCTCGTCGATATCGCCCAATGCCGCGATGCGCGCGCTGTCCTTGGCGACGCGGCTGCCGTCGCCCAGGCCGGTCGTGCCGTCGTCGCCCGCGCGCGTGGCGATCACCGTCAGGCGCTTAGCCATGCTGGCCGGCCTCCGCGCGCGCGGGCGAGGGCGTGCGGCCCATCTTGTCCAGGGCGGCGCCGGTGACGCGCACGATGCGCCATTCGGGCAGGATCTCGGCGCCCAGGCTCTCATAGAAATCGATGGCGGGCTGGTTCCAATCCAGCACGGTCCATTCGAAGCGTCCGCAGCCGCGTTCCACCGCGATGGCGGCGAGCTTGCGCAGCAGCGCGCCCCCTATGCCCTGGCCGCGCCGGTCCGCGCGGACGTAGACGTCTTCCAGGTACAGGCCGCGCCGGCACAGGAAGGTGGAGTAGTTGTGGAACCAGACGGCGTAGGCCAGCAGCGCGGGTCCGTCTTCGATGTCGGTGCGCTGTGCCACCAGGCATTCGGCCGCGGGCGTGCGGCCGAACAGTGAGGCCCGCAGGCTGTCCTCGGTGGCGGCGAAGATATCCGTGAGTTTTTCGTATTCGGCCAGTTCGCGCATCAGCGCCAGGATGCCCGGCACATCGTTCGGCGTCGCCGGCCGGATGAGATAGGGGATGGTAGCGGACAAGGTGGTGATTCCCTGGAAAGACTGGCGCTATGCTAGTTGCAGGCCGGAATGGCCGCAAGGAGCAGCAGTGCCGAAGGGAACAGGTATCGCGATGTCGTTGGCGTCATGCGGGCGGATGCCGCGGGGCGGAAGCGGGCAGGGACTGGCGTGGATCGGGTACGCGGGTGGCTTGCTTGCCGGGGTGGCGGCCTGGGCCTGCGGCGCGCGCCGCGTAGCGGCACGGGCCGGCCTGGCCTGCCTGATGGCCCTGGCCGCCGCGATGCCCGTGCACGCCAAGGACGCCAGCGCGACGGCCACCGGAGAGGTGCGCCGTATCAACGTGGAGCAAGGCACGGTCGCGCTGCGCCACGGCGAGATCAAGGAGCTGGGCTTGCCCGCCGCGACGCTGGTGTATCGGATATCGCCGTCGCTGCTGCGCGGCATCCAGCCCGGCGATAAGGTGCGGTTCACCGCCACGCGCCAGGACGGCAAATACGTCGTGACGGCGATCGGCAAGAGCCTGATGCCCTAGCCAGGGGCGGGGTGGCCTGCCCTGCGCACGATCGGCCTTGCCGCCCTTGGGCAGGACAGGCGCTGCCACTTCGGGCGGGATAAGCGCGGCCACCTTGGGCAGGGGTAGGCGTTGCCGCCTTCGGCACCAAAGGAACGCCGCCCGGGCGGCCGCCTGACCGCTACAGGACGTACCGCGCCAGGTCCTGGCTGCCTGCCGCTTCCGCCAGCTTGTCGTCCACATAGGCGGCGTCGATGCGCACCACGCCGCCGGAGCTGGCGCTGGCGTCGAAGGACAGGTCTTCCAGCAGCTTTTCCATCACGGTGTACAGCCGCCGCGCGCCGATGTTCTCGGTTTTTTCATTCACCGAGAACGCCAGTTCGGCCAGCCGCTGGATACCTTCGTCGGTGAACTCCAGCTGCACGTTTTCCGTCGCCATCAAGGCGGTGTATTGCTTGGTCAGCGAGGCGTCGGTGTCCGAGAGAATGCGCACGAAGTCGGCCGCCGACAGCGAGTCGAGCTCCACGCGGATGGGAAAGCGGCCCTGCAGTTCCGGGATCAGGTCGGACGGCTTGGCCAGATGGAAGGCGCCCGATGCGATGAACAGGATGTGGTCGGTGCGCACCATGCCGTAGCGCGTATTGACCGTGGTGCCTTCCACCAGCGGCAGCAGGTCGCGCTGCACGCCCTGGCGCGAGACCTCCGCGCCGCCGGTTTCCTGGCGCGCGGCGATCTTGTCGATCTCGTCCAGGAAGACGATGCCGTTCTGTTCGACATTGGCGATCGCCGCGCTGCGCAGGTCGTCTTCGTTGACGCGCTTGGCGGCTTCTTCTTCCACCAGCAGCTTGAAGGCTTCCTTCACCTTGAGCTTGCGCGATTTTTTCTTGTCGCGGGCCAGGCCGGCGAACATGCCGCGCAACTGCTCGGTCATTTCCTCCATGCCGGGCGGGCCCATGATGTCCATCTGCGGCACGGGCTGGGCGACCTCGATTTCCACTTCCAGGTCATCGATCTTGCCTTCGCGCAGGCGCTTGCGGAAGGTCTGGCGGGCGCTGCTTTCCTCGTTGCGGTCCGGGTCGCCGCTGGCCGTGCGCGGCGGCGGCACCAGCGCATCCAGGATGCGGTCTTCCGCGGCGTCCTCGGCCTGCGAACGCACCCGGCGCATTTCGAGTTCGCGCGTCTGCTTGATCGAGTATTCGGTCAGGTCGCGGATGATGGTGTCGACGTCGCGGCCCACGTAGCCGACCTCGGTGAACTTGGTCGCCTCGATCTTGATGAAGGGCGCATTGGCCAGCTTGGCCAGGCGGCGCGCGATCTCGGTCTTGCCCACGCCGGTGGGGCCGATCATCAGGATGTTCTTGGGGTGAATCTCGTTGCGCAGCGGCTCCGCCACCTGCTGGCGGCGCCAGCGGTTGCGCAGCGCGACCGCGACGGAGCGCTTGGCGCGGTTCTGCCCGACGATGTATTTGTCGAGCTCGGAGACGATTTCCCCGGGGGTCATGTTGGATGCGGACATGCTTGGATCCTTGGGCGCGGATGGCTTATTCGCCCAGCGTTTCGATCAGGTGGTTCTGGTTGGTGTAGATGCACAGCTCGCCGGCGATCTCCAGCGACTTCTTGACGATGTCCTCCGGGGACAGGTCGGTGTGGTCGAGCAGGGCACGCGCCGCGGATTGGGCATACGCGCCGCCGGAGCCGATGGCGGCCAGGCCATGTTCCGGCTCCAGTACGTCGCCATTGCCGGTAAGTACCAGCGTGTGTTCGCGGTCGGCGACGATGAGCATGGCTTCCAGGCGGCGCAGCACGCGGTCGGTGCGCCAGTCGCGGGTGAGTTCCACCGCGGCCCGCATCAGGTGCCCCTGGTGCTTTTCCAGCTTGGCCTCGAAGCGCTCCTGCAGCGTGAAGGCATCGGCGGTGGCGCCGGCAAAGCCTGCCAGGATCCGGTCGTGGTAAAGGCGGCGGATCTTGCGCGCCGTACCCTTGATGACGATGTTGCCCAGGGTGACCTGACCGTCGCCCCCCAGCGCGACGCGGTTGCCGCGCCGCACGCTGACGATGGTAGTGCCGTGATATTGATCCATGATTTCTTTCCTTCGCGCCGACACGGAAGGCCCCGCGCCCAAGGGCGGGGACCTGTAACAACGCTACATGAGGGCGCCGCGGCCGGAATTCAAGGCGCGGCGCGGCGCCGGAAAGAAAAAGGGCCGGACCCTTGCGGTTCCGACCCGATATGCATGGGGGCGTTCGAAGCGTTCAGTCGCCGTAGAGCTTCTGGCGCATTTCGCGGCGTTCCTGCGCTTCCAGCGACAGGGTGGCCGTGGGCCGCGCCAGCAGGCGCGGAATGCCGATGGGCTCGCCCGTTTCCTCGCACCAGCCGTATTCGCCGCTGTCGATGCGGGCGATGGACTGCTGTACCTTCTTCAGCAGCTTGCGCTCGCGGTCGCGCGTGCGCAGTTCGAGCGCGTGCTCTTCTTCGATCGTGGCGCGATCGGCGGGGTCGGGGACGAACTGCGTTTCGCGCAGGTGTTCCGTCGTCTCTCCCGCATTGTTCAGGATGTCCTGCTCCAGCTGCTTCAACCGATCCTTGAAGAACGCCAGCTGGCGCTCGTTCATGTAGTCGGATTCGGGCATGGCCAGCAATTCTTCTTCGCTGGGCAGATCAACCGGCGTCTCGTTCGTCGACTTGCTTGATTTTTTCGTTGCTGCCTTGGTAGCCATGAAAGTACTCCACACTATGAATCGGACCTGCCGGATCGCGGCCTGAAATCAGGACGCGCCCACCAGGCACTGCTCCAGTCCCCGGGTAAATATTTCCTGGGGCAGTTTGCGGCCGATGAATACCATTTTGGTGGCCGGCTTTTCGCTGGCCGTCCATGGTTTGCCCGGCTCGGCTCCCATCATCATGTGCACGCCCTGGAAGAGCATGCGCCGGTTGACCCCTTTCATATAAAGGATGCCTTTATAGCGCAGCAGGTCGGGGCCATACACCTGGACCACGCCGCCCAGGAATTCTTCCAGGCGGACGGGATCGAAGGGCTTGTTGGACCGGAACACGAAGGCACCGATCTCGTCGTTATGGTGCGCATGATGATGGTGGTGATGTCCATGGCCGCATTCCGGCCCGCAGTCGCCTTCGTGGTCATGATCGTGGTCGTGATCATGGTCGTGGTCGTGGCGGGCATCGGGATGTTCGGCGGCCAGGAATTCCGGATCGATGTCCAGAATGGAATTCAGGTTGAAGCCGCTGATGTCGATGATGGACTTCAGGTCGACTTCGCCGAAATTGACCGGCGTGATGGGCGCCCGGGGATTGATGCGGACGATGCGGGCGCGCAGCGCTTCGTAGTCGGCTTCGTTCACCAGGTCGCGCTTGGAGATCAGGATGCGGTCCGCGAAGCCGATCTGCTTCTGCGATTCTTCCTGGGCGTCCAGCGTGGCCATGCCATGCTTGGCGTCGACGACCGTGACCACGGCATCCAGCCGGTAGTACTCGGCGATGTCGTCGTCCATGAAAAACGTCTGGCACACCGGGCCGGGGTTGGCCATGCCGGTGGTTTCCAGGATGACGCGTTCGAACTTCAGCTCGCCCGCCTGGCGCTTGGCCTTGAGCTCGCCCAGGGTGCGCATCAGGTCGCCGCGCACCGTGCAGCAGACGCAGCCGTTGCTGAGTTCGACGATTTCTTCCTCGCTATCCTGCACCAGGAGATCGTTGTCGATGCTCTCGGGCCCGAATTCGTTCTCGATGACCGCCACGCGGCGGCCATGGTATTCGGAGAGGATGCGTTTGAGCAGTGTAGTCTTGCCCGCACCGAGAAAGCCGGTGAGGATAGTGACGGGGACCATTTCGTCCAGACTGCGCAAGGTATTCATAATGACTGCCGAATAGATGCCTCGGCGGAAAGCCCCGGCGTGTTGCCTGGGCGTTGCGCGAAGCGCGGTGGGCAAGGGGTGTGGTGGCCGCCGTCGCAAGGGCCGCATTCCCGCCCGGACGCAGGATTACAGCACAGTCGGCGACGCCGGGCAAACCCCGGGCCTACCCTGGTTTAAAGGGAAGATTGGCGTCAAATGGGGGCAGATGCAGGGAATTCAAGAGCCGGATCGGAAACTTTCCGTAAGCCTGCCTCCATCGAAAGAAGGATGGCGCGGGCTGCGGTCGGGATGCGCTGCCGGGGCGCGATCCCGGGGCGCTTGCCTTGATCCCCGATGCAGGGTGTCTTAATCCCTAATGCATATGAGCGACGGCCTATGCGTATCCGGATGGCCGACGCGTATCCCGGCGGTCAATGGGTATGGGGATGGCCATGCGCGTGCGGGTGGCCGTGATCGCCGTCCGCGCTCGCCGTGCCGGCGGCGGCGCGCTTTTGCTGGCAGGCGGGACACAGGGCGCGGATTTCGGTCTCGTGCGAGTTCAGCGCGAAACCCGTGCGGGCGACGCGTTCCGCCAGCTGGCGGCTCATGGCCGGGTCGCTGACTTCCGCCACCGCGCCACACCCGGTGCACACGACCAGCAGGTCGTGCGGCGCGCCGCCCGCGTCGTGGCAGGCGATCCAGGCATTGACCGCGTCCAGCCGATGGACCAGGCCTTCGTCCATCAGGAAATCCAGGGCCCGGTACACCGTGGGCGGCGCGGCGCCGGGATGGACCGCGCGCATCGCTTCCAGCAGGTCGTAGGCCTTCAGGCTGCGGCCGTGCCGCAGCAGCAGTTCCAGCACCTTGCGCCGGATCGGCGTCAGCCGGCGGCCGCGCTGGGCGCAGAGGGCTTCGGCGACATCCAGTTGGGCGCCGACGCGATCGGGACGAGGCTGGCGGGTTGATGTGGGCATGACGGGGAAAGGAAGACGGCGGGCATCCAGCCGGGTAATGAAGGATACCCGACAAGCCGCGGCGGCCGGCCGCACGGCATAAGCGGTTTGCCAGTTTTGTTATGATATAACAATACAAACCGCAGCTCTCCATGACCTCCGATCCCATGCATGCCTCTTCGTCCGAGCAGGGTGGCGCGTCCGCGCCGCCGGCCGCGATACGCCCGTCCGCCCGGCCCGCCCGTGCCGGCCGGCGCGCTGCGGGCAGCGGATCCTGGCTGATGGCGTCGGCCGCGCAACGCATGGCGGCGGCCGCGCTGGTGTGCGCGGCGCTCTGGGGCCTGACCGCATGGGCGATGGGATGGTGGTAGACCGGCAACCCGCTCCCGCGCGCATCTCGCTGGAAAACGTCTCGTTCGGCTGGCGCGGTCGCCGCGCGGTCAGCGATGTCAGCGGCGTGTTCGAGCCGGGCTCGATGACGGCCATCGTCGGTCCGAACGGCGCCGGCAAGTCCACCCTGATCAAGGGGGTGATGGGCGTGCTCAGGCCCATGGCGGGCCGCGTGGTGCTGGACGGCGCCGGCCGGCGCGACCTGGCCTGGCTGCCGCAGGCCGCGGAACTCGACAAGGGCTTTCCCATCACGGTGCACGAGCTGGTGGCGATGGGTGCCTGGCGCCGGGTAGGGGCGTGGCGCCGCTTCGGCGCGGCGGAACGCGAGCGCGTGCAGCAGGCGCTCGCCGCCGTGGGCCTGCCCGGCGCCGGCGATCGCATCGTCGGCACCTTGTCCGGCGGCCAGTTGCAGCGCGCGCTGTTCGCGCGCCTGCTGCTGCAGGATGCCGACGCGCTGCTCCTGGACGAGCCCTTCGCCGCGGTGGATACGCACACCGTGGACGACCTGATGCGCCTGCTTGCCGACTGCCATGCGCAAGGGCGCACGGTGGTCGCCGTGCTGCACGACCTGGACCTGGTGCGCGCGCATTTCCCCCGGACCTTGCTGCTGTCGGGCCACGTCGTGGCCTGGGGCGACACCGCGGAAGTGCTGAGCGATGCCAACCTGCGCGCCGCGCGCCAGCTGCGCGACCGGGAGCTGGCATGACACGCGGCTCGCGGATGCCGGCGCGCGCCGCCATGGGAGGCTGCCGTCCATGAGCTTGATGGATTGGGCGGTGTCGCCTTTTCTCGATTACGGATTCATGCGGCGCGCCCTGGCGGGCGCCTGCGCGCTGTCGTTCGGCGCCGCGCCGCTGGGCGTGTTCCTGGTCCTGCGGCGCATGAGCCTGATGGGCGACGCGATGTCGCACGCCATCCTGCCTGGCGTGGCCGCCGGCTTCCTGCTGTCGGGGCTGTCGCTGACCGCGATGCTGCTGGGCGGCATCATCACCGGGCTGGCGGTGGCCTTGCTGGCCGGCCTGGTGTCGCGCCTGACGCCGTTGCGCGAGGACGCCAGCTTCGCCGCCTTCTACCTGATATCGCTGGGGCTGGGCGTGCTGCTGGTATCCCTGCGCGGGTCCAATATGGATTTGCTGCACGTGCTGTTCGGCACGGTGCTGGGCCTGGATGACGACGCGCTGCTGCTCGTGACGGCCTGCGCCACGATCACGCTGCTGTCGCTGGCCGCGCTCTACCGCCTGCTGGTGGCGGAATGCCTGGATCCCGGCTTCCTGCGCGCCAGCGGCGGCCGCGGCTCTTTGGTGCACATGGCCTTCCTGATGCTGGTGGTGTTCAACCTGGTATCCGGTTTCCAGGTGCTGGGCACGCTGATGGTCGTGGGCATCATGATGCTGCCCGCCGCCTCGGCGCGGTTCTGGACGCGCACCGCCGCCGGACAGATCCCGCTGGCCGCCATCCTGGGCGCGGCGGCGTCGCTGGCCGGATTGCTGGTTTCCTATCACTACAGCCTGCCCGCTTCGCCGGCCATCATCCTGAGCGCGGGCGTGGTCTATCTGTTTTCCGTGGCATGCGGCCCGCAGGGCGGGCTGCTCGATCTATCGCGTCGCGCGCGCGGCGCCGCGCGGTAAGCATTCTGGAGGTTCCGATATGGCGATCCCGCAAACACCACGCGGCTGGCAAGCCGGCTCGCGCGGCTCCCGCTCGTCCGGCTGGCCGGCTTTCCTGGGCCTGCTGCTTTCGCTGTTCCTGTGCCTGCCTGTCGCTCGCGCGGCGGATGGAGCGGACGCCGGTGCGTCGGGCGCCGCTGCGTCGGGCGCCGTCGCGCCGGGGGCGGGGCCGGCCCATCCGCTGCGCGTGGTCGCCAGTTTTTCCATCCTGGGCGATATGGTCAGGCAGATCGGCGGCGCCGATGTGCAGGTCGATGCCCTGGTCGGACCGGATGGCGATGCGCACGAATATGAACCGACGCCGGCCGATGCCCGCGCCCTGGGCGCGGCGCAGGTGCTGGTGGTCAATGGCCTGAACTTCGAAACCTGGATGAACCGGCTGGTGAAGGCATCCAACTTCAAGGGCATCACCGTGGTGGCCGCCGAAGGCGTGCAGCCGCGCGACTTCGACGAAGACGATATCGCCGGGCACGCGGACGGCGATGCCGACCACGCGCCGGGCGGGGGCAGTGCCGCGCCGGGCGGCAAGTCCGGCCACGGCCATCACGACCCGCACGTGGATCCCCACGCCTGGCAGGACCTGTCCAATGGCGTGGTGTACGCGCGCAATATCGGCGCGGCGCTCGCCAAGGCCGATCCCTCGCATGCCGATGCCTATCGCCAGCGCACCGAGGCCTATGTCGCCCGGATGCAGGCGCTGGACCAGCGTGTGCGCCAGTCCTTCGCCGCGCTGCCCCCCGAGCGGCGGCGCGTGGTGACATCGCACGATGCCTTCGGCTATTTCGGCCGGGCCTATGGCGTGACCTTTATTTCGACGATGGGTATTTCCACCGACGCCGAGCCGTCGGCCGGCGACGTGGCCCGCATCATCGACCAGGTCAAGCAGGAAAAAGTCCCCGCGGTATTCCTGGAAAACGTCAGCAACCCGCGCCTGGGGCAGCGCATCGCGCATGAGACGGGCGCCAAGCTGGGCGGAACCCTGTATTCCGACGCGTTGGCCAAGCCGGGATTGCCGGCCTCGACCTATCTGGGCATGTTCGAATGGAACCTGGCCGCGTTCATGGCGGCGCTCAAGCCCTGAGGCCTGCACTGGGCGCGCGGGCATGGCGCGGCGGCACCGTGGGCCGTCGCCGTCTTGCCCGCCGGCATCCGCCTCAGGATTTACGGCCGGCGCGGGGATGGGCCTTGTCGTACACCTGGGCCAGGTGCTGGAAGTCCAGGCGCGTATAGACCTGAGTCGTGGAGATGTTGGCGTGGCCCAGCATTTCCTGCACGGCGCGCAGGTCCTGCGCGGATTGCAGCACGTGGCTGGCGAAGCTATGCCGCAGCACGTGCGGGTGCACGTGCACCGGAAGCCCGGCGGTGCGCGCCATCCTGGCCAGTTGGGCCTGCACGACACGCGGCGAAATGCGATGTCCCCGCGCGCCCAGGAAAAGCGCCGCCGCATCGGCCGGCGTGGAGCGCGGCCCCAGCAAGGCCGGACGCGCGGGCAACCATGCCTGCAGGGCGAGTATCGCGGCGGCGCCCACCGGTACGGTGCGCTGCTTGCCGCCCTTGCCCAGCACGATGACTTCGCGTTCGTTCAGGTTCAGCCAGCTTGCCGACGTATGGTCGGGACCGCGCTCATAGCGCCAGTCCAGGCTGGTCAGTTCGGACAAGCGCAGGCCGCTGGAATAGAGCAGCTCCACCATGGCCTGGTCGCGCAACGCCACGGGGTCGTGGCCGCCGCCGGCGGCGGGGCGGTCCAGCAGCGCCTGGGCTTGCTCCACCGATAGCGCCTTGGGCAGCGGACGCGGCGCCTTGGGCGCGCGCACGCCGGCGACCGGATTGCCCGGCAGTCCGGCCTGCGGCGCCCACCATTGATAGAAGCCGCGCCACGCCGCCAGGGCCCGCGCCAGGCTGCGTGGGCCGAGGTCGCGCGCATGCAGGCGCGCGACGAACTGGCGGATATGCCCGTGGGCCAGGCGCTCCAGCGGAATATCGCCGGCAAGCTCGGTCAGGTGGCGCAGATCGCGGCCGTAGCCGTCCAGCGTATGCGCGGAATAGCGGCGGTTCGCGGCCAGGTGCGCCAGCCACGCTTGCATCGGGGCAGGCAGGGGGCGTTCCATGGCGTGGGGATGCGTCAGGCCAGGCGGCGCAAGGCGGCCGACGCCAGTTTGCCGACCGTGTCCAGGAAGGTGGTGGACATGTCGGGCGCGAAGCGTTCGGGATCGTTGGATCCCAGTACCAGCAGGCCCATCGTGAGCGCATCGGCGCCCGGACGCAAGGGGATCAGGGCCAGCGAGCGGGGCTTGGCGCTAAGCCAGCTGGCGGCTTCGAATTCCGTATCCGTGCCGCAGTAGGGCGACTTCAGGCTGTCGGCAAAGGTGCGGACGTCCTCGGAAACGGGTTCCCCGTAGCCGCTTTCCGGCAGGTCGGGCAGGCGCCACAGGCGCAGGCCGACTTCGTTCAGGTCGAACTCGCGCGCCAGGCCCAGCGCGATCTCCCCGGGTATGCGGTCCGTTTGCGTTTCCGCGAGCAGGCGCGCGCACCATTGCGTCAGGCGCGTGCTGATGCCTTCGTTGGCGTTGGCGTTGTGGATCAGTTCGTTCAGGCGCCATTCCTGTTCGCGATTGCGTTCCCGCAGCATCAGGATCTGCCGCTCGCCCAGCGATATCGCGCCGGCGCCGTGGGGATGCGGCACGTGCATCGTCGCGAATACATCGGCGTGCGCGGTGAAGAAATCCGGATGGTCCCGCAGGAAGTCGGCGACCTGTTGCGGGCTGAGAGCGGTGTCGGTCATGGGGTCGGTGGGATGCGCTTAGCGGTTCAGAGCCATGGAGAAGACCAGCTTGTCGATATCGACCGTGCCGGTGTAGACGGAGGTTGCCGGACCCGTCATGCGCAGCGCCTGGCCGTCCCAGTCCACCGTCAGCACGCCGCCGCGCGCCTGTACCCGGACCGGCGTATCCAGCAGGCCGCGGCGGATGCCGGCCGCCACGGCGGCGCAGGCGCCGGTACCGCAGGCCAGGGTTTCGCCCGCGCCGCGCTCATAGACGCGCAGGCGGATGTCATGGCGATCGACGATCTGCATGAAGCCGGCATTGACCCGGCGGGGGAAGCGCGGATGCGCTTCGACGGCGGGCCCGACCAGGTGTACCGGCGCGCGGTCGACGTCGGCCACCACCTGTACGGCATGGGGGTTGGAGATCGCCACCAGGGAGATCTCCACGCTGGCCGGCATGCCGGCGGCCCCGTCGGCCGGCGCCGGCAGGGGCAGGGTATAGAGGGTGTCCTGGCCTTCCTTGCGCGTGGCCAGCCCGGCGGCATCGAAGGGCAGGTCGATGGGCGAGAACCGCGTGCGGCCCATGTCCACCGTGACCTGTTCATCGTCGCCTTCGTCCAGGATCAGGATGCCGGTGGCGATCTGCGCGCGCAGCGGGTTGCGGTCGGACAGGCCGGTTTCGTGCACGAAGCGCACGAAGCAACGCGCGCCGTTGCCGCAGTGTTCGACCTCGCTGCCGTCGGAATTGAAGATGCGGTAGCGGAAGTCCGCGTCGGGCACCGTGGCGGGCTCGACCAGCAGGATCTGGTCGGCGCCGATGCCGAAATGGCGATCGCCCAGCGCCCGGGCGCGCTCGGGCGTCATGTCGATGGACTGCCGCACGCCGTCAAGAACGACGAAGTCATTGCCGGCGCCGTGCATTTTCGTGAAGTGCCAGATCATCGCGCCATTATCGCCGAAACGCGTACCGGGCGGGGCCGTGGCGGCCGGGGACGTCCGCGCGAGCGCCGCGGGCCGCCGCCGATCGCGGCATGGCCTTGCGGCACCGGGACGCGGCCGCGCCGTGCGCGCCGGCTTCAATACAGTTTGGGTTCGCCCGGCGGCCGCGTCTTGAAGCGGCGATGCACCCAGTAGTACTGGCTGGGGCAGCGCCGCACCCAGGATTCGAGTTCGCGGTTCAGGCGCTCGGTGGCCTGTTCCAGCGTGTCTTCGCCGGGGAAGTCCTTCAGCGCGGGCAGCACTTCCACGTGATAGCGGCCGGTCGCGGGATCCCAGAACTCGATCACCGGGAAGACCGGCGTATGCCATTTGCGCGCGATCTGCGCGGTGGCCGGGATGGTCGCCGCCTGCACGCCGAAGAAGGGCACAAAGATGGCGCCCTCGCGGCCGAAATCCATGTCGGGCAGATAGTAGACGGGGCGTGCCTCGCGCAGATGGCGGATCAGGCCGCGCACGCCTTCCTTGCGGCTGACCAGGTGGACCTCGTTGAACCGCTTGCGGCCGGCGCGGACGATGGCGTCGACGTCCGGATCCCGCTGCGGCGTATACATCGTGGCGCCGGTGGGCGATTCCATGGTCAGCCGGGTGGCCGCCACGTCCAGCCCGACGAAATGCGGGGCCAGCAGGATCAGGGGCTGCTTCTCCCGCCCGAGCCGCAGGAATTCCTCGTGGCCCGACACGGTGGCCATGTCGCGGATGGCCTGCGGCGTGCCGTACCACAGCACGCCCCGGTCGACGAGCGACTGGCACAGGGCCCGGAAATGCTGCCGCAGCCAGCGCTGGCGGGTTTCCGCGCTTTCGTCGGGAAAGCACAGATCCAGGTTGATGCGCACGATGCGCCGCCGCCGGCGGGCGAATACCAACGTGAACCAGGTCAGGATGGCGCCGGCCCGCAGGCGGGTCGCCGGGCTGACCCGGCCGAACCAGGAAAACAGGGCGACCAGCGCCCGATGCTTGAGGCTGCTCATCGGCCGCGTCCGTCCTCCGCGCCGCTCGCGCCGGCGCTATTGGTGCCCGCGGCCACGGCGGGCGGGTCGCCGTGCGCACCCGCGCCGGGCGGCCCTGCGTCGGGCGCCGTTGCGTGGGGCGCCGCCGGCGTGGCGTCCGGCGCGGGCGGCGCGCCCCGCGGCGTCTTGTAGCGGTTGTAGCTCCACAGGTATTGCTGCGGGAAGCGGCGGATCAGCGTTTCCATGGCGGCATTGAACAGCGCGGCTTGCGCCTCCGCCGAGTCGGGCAGGGGGCCGGGCACGCGGACATAGTGGATGCGCCAGCCACGGCCGCGCGGCAGGCGTTCGGCGGCCGTCAGGAGGACCGGCACATCGTTGGGAAAGGCCAGCCTGCCCGGCAGCGTGACGGTATAGGCCATGCGGCCGAAGAACGGCGCCCAGACGCCCTCGCCTTCCTTGGGAGCCTGGTCGGGCAGCATGCCCACGGCTTCGCCGCGGCGCAGGGCGCGCACGAACTCGCGCACGCCCTTTGTTGTGGCCGGCACGGCGCGGATGGCGGAAGTATTGCGGGCGGCCTCCAGCAGGGGTGCGAGGGCCGACTGCCGCGGCGGGCGGAACATCACCGTCAGCGGCAGCCACCGCGCCACGTGGCGCGCCGTGATCTCGAAGCAGCCCAGGTGCGGCGTCATGACGATGACGCCGCGCTTTTCCGCCACGGCGGCCTCCACGACGGCGTCGTCGTCGGAGTACAGGCGCGCCAGGCAGCGATCCGTCTGGAACCATACCTTGGGCATCTCCAGGATCATGGCGCCGGCCTGGGCCGCCGCTTCGCGGGCGAAACCGCTGTCGCGGTAGCCGGCTTGCGCGGCGTTGGCGCGCAGGCGCTGGCGGTATTTGCCCGGCCAGCAATAGGCCAGCGTGCCGAGGAAACGCCCCATGCCATGCAGCATGGATAGCGGCAGGCGGGCCAGCAGGTGGAACAGGGCGACGAGCAACATGCGACGGGGACGGATGAAAGCCGCCATTTTCGCTTAAAATGCCGGAGGTCGCCGAGTTAACCGACAACTTGCGGGGCGACGCGTGCCGGTTCCAGGGCTTTCCGTGCCCGGGCGCCGTGCCCGCAAAATCCGCTAAAGCGTCGCGCCATGGTCAATATCTTGCCGATTGAGAGCCCAGGTGCAACGCACCTTCGTCAATCCGGCCGAGTGCGGTGTACGCGCCCAGCCCAGCAAGGAAAGCAAACCGTGGCACACAGCGATTTCCTCTTTACTTCCGAATCCGTTTCCGAAGGCCATCCCGACAAGGTCGCGGACCAGATCTCCGACGCTGTCCTGGACGCCATCTTCACCCAGGATCCCAATGCCCGCGTAGCGGCCGAAACGCTGTGCAATACCGGCCTGGTCGTGCTTGCCGGCGAAATCAGCACGTCGGCTTCCGTGGACTACATCCAGGTGGCCCGCGACACCATCCGGCGCATCGGCTACGACAACACCGAATACGGCATCGACTACAAGGGCTGCGCGGTGCTGGTCGCATACGACAAGCAATCGCCCGATATCGCCCAGGGCGTGGACCGTACCTCGGAAGACTATCTGAACCAGGGCGCCGGCGACCAGGGCCTGATGTTCGGCTATGCCTGCGACGAAACCCCCGACCTGATGCCCGCGCCGATCTGGTATTCGCACCGCCTGGTGCAGCGCCAGAGCGAACTGCGCAAGGACGGCCGCCTGCCGTGGCTGCGTCCCGACGCCAAGTCGCAGGTCACCTTCCGCTATGTGGATGGCCGTCCGGTGGAAGTCGACACGGTGGTGCTGTCCACCCAGCACGCTCCGGAGGTCTCGCAGGAAACCATCCGCGAAGCGGTCATCGAAGACATCATCAAGCCCTGCTTCCCGGCCGGCCTGATCACGCCCAAGACGCGCTTCCTGGTCAACCCCACGGGCCGCTTCGTCATCGGCGGTCCGCAGGGCGATTGCGGCCTGACCGGCCGCAAGATCATCGTCGACACCTATGGCGGCGCCTGCCGCCACGGCGGCGGTGCGTTCTCCGGCAAGGATCCGTCCAAGGTGGACCGCTCGGCCGCCTACGGCGCCCGTTATGTGGCCAAGAACATCGTCGCGGCCGGCCTGGCGCGCAAGTGCGAAGTGCAGGTCAGCTACGCCATCGGCGTGGCCGAGCCCATCAACATCACGGTCTACACGGCCGGCACGGGCGTCATTCCCGACGAACAGCTGTCCAAGCTGGTGCGCGAACATTTCGACCTGCGTCCCAAGGGCATCGTGAACATGCTGGACCTGCTGCGCCCGATCTATTCCAAGACGGCCGCCTACGGCCACTTCGGCCGCTCGGAGCCGGAATTCACCTGGGAAGCCACCGACAAGGTCGCGGCGCTGAAAAAAGCCGCCTGACGATGCCGGCGCCGGCGCGACGATACGCGCGCCGGCAGCGTCATCCGATCGAAGGCCGCAACGGCAACGTTGCGGCCTTTTTCTTCCTGCATGGTTCCGCTAGGGGCTGAGCGGCCGTATCGTTCCGGCCTACCAGACCAGTTCGTTTCTTGCCGGCCGCCGCCGCTGGCCGGCGTAGCGATCGAGCAGGAAATCCACGAAGGCCGATACCTTGGCGGGCAGGTTCGCGCGCTCGGCGTACAAGGCGTGGATATCCGCCGGCGGCGCGGCCCAGCCCGGCAGCAGCGCCCGCAGGGTGCCGGCGCGCAGGCAGGCGGCGACTTCCCATTCCGAGCGCAGGACGATGCCGTGCCCGTCCAGCGCCCATTGCAGCACGCTTTCGCCGTCGTTGGAGCTGAGCGGGCCGCGCACCTTGACTGCTTCCGTGCGTCGCCCCGATTGCAGGTGCCAGGTGCCGTAGGCGGCATCGTTCTCCCGCACGACCAGGCAGGCATGCCCCTGCAGCTCGCGCGGCGACTGCGGCGTGCCGTGCGCCTTAAGGTATGCGGGCGCCGCGCATAGCAGCCGCCGGTTGGCGGCGATGCGGCGGGCGGTCAGGCGGGTGTCGGGAATATCGCCGAAGCGTATCCCGACATCGAATCCTTCGTCGCGCAGCGGCAGTGGGCGGTCCGTCAGGCGCATCTGCACTTCGACTTCGGGATACCGGCGCACGAAATCGGCCACGGCGGGCACGATGTGCCGGCGGCCGAAGCCGAAGGTGGCGTTCACCCGCAGCAGGCCGCGCGGCTGCGCGCGATTGCCGGCGATGCGGCGTTCCAGCGCGCCCAGGTCGCCCAGGATGCGGGCGCCCTCGGCCAGATAGAGTTCGCCTTCTTCGGTGACGGTGACGCGCCGGGTGGTCCGGTGCAGCAGGCGGGCGCCCAAGCGGCGCTCGAGCTTGGCCAGCCGGGCGCTGACCGCCGCCGGCGTCAAGCCGAGTTCCCGCGCGGTGGCCGCCAGGCTGCCGTGGCGCGCCAGCATGGCGAAGAAAGCGAGTTCGGATAAGGCGTCCATGGGCGGCGGCGCGGGGAAGTCGATGGATTATCAAATGCAATTTGATAAAGCTTCCAATCGAAGTTGATTATAGATGGCGCGCCCGCCCCTAAACTCGGACGTCGTACGCGAGCTGGATCGCCGCTGCCAGGCGCGGTAAGCTCGCCTGCCGCTTCGGCGGATACACACGCGTGCAGCATCGAGGGATACACACATGACATCGTTATTGGACTTGCCGGTGCGCCGGTTCGACGTCAATGGCACGCAGATCGCCGCCCGCGTGGCCGGCGACGGGCCGCCCTTGCTGATGCTGCATGGCCATCCGCAAAGCAGCGCGATGTGGCACCGGGTATGGCCCGCGCTGACCGCGCGCCACACCTGCATCGCGGCGGACTTGCGCGGCTACGGCGATAGCGGCAAGCCGGCCGCCGCGCCGGACCACTCGGCGCATTCCAAGCGGGCCATGGCCGCCGACATGGCGGCGCTGATGCGGCAACTGGGGCACGAGGAATTCAGCGTCCTGGCGCACGACCGCGGCGCGCGCGTCGCCCACCGCCTCGCGCTGGACCACGCCGACCGCGTGCGCCGCATGATGCTGCTGGATATCGCCCCCACGCTGGACATGTACGAGAACACGACGCGCGCGTTCGCGCAGGCTTACTACCATTGGTTCTGGCTGATCCAGCCGGCGCCCATGCCGGAAACCATGATAGGGCGTGATCCCGTTTTCTATGTGCGCTCGATCATGGGCGGCCGCCCCGGCGGCCTGGCGATCTTCGATCCGCGCGCCCTGGCGGAATACGAGCGCTGCGCGGCGTTGCCGGGCCTGCCCACCGGCATCTGCGAGGACTACCGCGCCTCCGCCACCATAGACCTGGAACACGACCGCCAGGACCGCGCCGCCGGGCGCCATGTGCGTTGCCCCTTGCTGGTGCTGTGGGGCGCGCGCGGCGCCGTGGGCCGCAACTTCGATGTCCTGGCCTTGTGGCGCAACGTCGCCCGCGACGTCCAGGGTCATTCCGTGGACGGCGCCCACTACCTGGCCGAAGAATTGCCCACGCAGATCGGTGAGGAAGCGCTGCGCTTCTTTGCCTGACATTGTTGGAAGGCCGGCCCAGGCTTACCCCGGCGGCCCGGCAGGGGTTCCTTGCCGGTGTATCCTTTCCGCATGTCCGACCCGATTCCCGATCTTTGCCCGCCGTCCGCCAAGGACGCCGACCGTGTGTTTTCCGCCACGGATTCCCCCTGCGTGGCGGTGTGCTCTACCTTGTTCGACGAAGTCTGCCGCGGCTGCGGCCGCACCGCCACGGAGGTCTCGAACTGGGTTTTCCTGAGCGACGAGGAAAAACAGATCGTGTGGCAACGCATCAAGGCGCAGGGATATCCGCGGCGCTGAACCGGGGCCGGCGCATCCCGGCGCCGCGCGCTTGCGGCATTGCATCGCGATTGCCACCGCCGCTCGCGGCTCCGCCCATCGCGGCTCCACCATCCCGGCTTACACGATTCATCGCGACAGCGGCCGCGCATCATGACTGTCGCCACGGTGTCATAAACCCGGTGCCAAATAGGGGCTTTCCTGGCCATCCCATGAAAACCCCATGCTCATCGCGCTGGTTACGGATGCCTGGCATCCGCAAGTGAACGGGGTTGTCCGTACCTGGACGACCATGCTGAAAATCCTCCGCGGCTGGGGCCACGAGGTCATTGTCGTCAGCCCGGAAGGCAGCCGTACGGTGCCGGCGCCGTCGGAGCCCGACCTGCGCTTGTGCATACAGCCGCGCAAGCAGCTGAAGCGGATCTTGGGCGATGTGGTGCCGGATGCCCTGCATATCGCCACGGAAGGCCCGCTGGGCCTGGCCGCGCGGCGCATGGCGCTGCGGCGCGGCTGGCGGTTCACCACTTCTTTCCACACCATGTTCCCCGATTACCTGCAGGCGCGGATGGGCATCCCGGCGTGGCTGCCCTGGCGCTACATGCAGTGGTTCCACAAGCCGTCGCAGCGGGTGCTGGTGCCCACGCCCACGGTGCGCGACACGGTGGCGCGCCATGGCTTGAAGAATCTGCAGGTGTGGTCGCGCGGCGTGGACGCGGAACGTTTCCAGCCGGGGCCGCGCGACGTGTTCGCCGACCTGCCGCGGCCGATATTCCTGAGCGTGGGGCGCGTCGCGCGCGAAAAAAACCTGGACGCCTTCCTGTCGCTGGATCTGCCGGGCAGCAAGGTAGTGGTGGGGGGCGGTCCGGATGAGGAACGGCTGCGCCGCAAGTATCCGGGGGTGCGCTTCACGGGCATGCAGGCCGACGATATGTTGCCCCGGTACTACGCGGCGGCGGATGTTTTTGTCTTCCCCAGCCTGACCGACACCTTCGGCCTGGTCATGCTGGAGGCACTGGCCTGCGGTACGCCGGTCGCGGCGTTCCGCACGGATGCGCCGCTGGCCGTGATCGAGGATGGTGTCACCGGTTTCCTGCGCGACGACCTGCGCCAGGCCTGCCTGGATGCCCGCGCGCTGGACCGGAACGCGGTGCGCCAGCATGCATTGACGCGCACCTGGGACGCCATCGCCATGGATTTGCTGGACGCCCTGGTTCCGCTGACTCCGGCGACCCGCTACAATATTGCCCACGCCTGAGGAGCGCTGCGACGGGGCAAGGCAACAGGCCAGGGCGGATGCCCGGCAGAATGTCCCCCGCCAGGCTCAGGCAACCAGCTGTCGCGCATCGCGTGGCGGCATGCAACGGCGCTCACCTTTGTCGCATGCGTGGCAGAGGCGGGCGCGCCAACCATCGGTGGGGTCCCGGCGGAATCGCCAGCCGGGTATTGCGCACGTTTCGGGCCGCGGTGTGGCGCCGTCCGTTTACACGTGGAGCCAAACCCATGAACACCGTTTCCGAAAAATCCGTTTCCGACTACATCGTTGCCGATATCGGCCTGGCCGGCTGGGGCCGCCGCGAAATCGCCATCGCGGAAACCGAAATGCCCGGCCTAATGGCCACGCGTGAAGAGTATGCCGCCGCGCAGCCGCTGAAGGGCGCGCGCATCGCCGGCAGCCTGCACATGACCATCCAGACCGCGGTGCTGATCGAAACCCTGAAGGCCCTGGGCGCGGAAGTGCGCTGGGCCTCCTGCAATATCTTCTCGACGCAGGACCATGCCGCCGCCGCCATCGCCGAAGGCGGCACGCCGGTGTTCGCCGTCAAGGGCGAGACGCTGACCGAGTACTGGGAATACACCCACAAGATCTTCGAATGGCCCAACGGCCAGCACGCCAACATGATCCTGGACGACGGCGGCGATGCCACGCTGTTGCTGCACCTGGGCGCCAAGGCGGAAAGCGATGCCTCCGTGCTGGCCAAGCCGGGCAGCGAGGAAGAGCGCGTGCTGTTCGCCGCCATCAAGGCCACCCTGGCCCGCGATCCCAAGTGGTATTCCACGCGCCTGGCCCAGATCCGCGGCGTCACGGAAGAAACCACCACCGGCGTGCATCGCCTGTACCAGATGTCCCAGCGCGGCGAACTGGCCTTTGCCGCCATCAATGTCAACGACTCGGTCACCAAGTCCAAGTTCGACAACCTGTACGGCTGCCGCGAATCGCTGGTGGACGGCATCAAGCGCGCCACCGACGTGATGGTCGCGGGCAAGATCGCCGTGGTGGCCGGCTACGGCGACGTGGGCAAGGGCTGCGCCCAGGCACTGCAGGCGCTGCGCGCACAGGTCTGGGTCACGGAAATCGATCCGATCTGCGCCCTGCAGGCGGCGATGGAAGGCTACAAGGTCGTGACCATGGAAGAAGCCGTGGACAAGGCCGATATCTTCGTCACCGCGACCGGCAACTACAACGTCATCACGCGCGACCACATGGATCGCATGAAGGACCAGGCCATCGTCTGCAACATCGGCCACTTCGACAACGAAATCGATGTCGCGTCGCTCGAAGACTGCAAGTGGGAAGAAATCAAGCCGCAGGTCGACCACGTGATCTTCCCCAACGGCAAGCGCATCATCCTGCTGGCCAAGGGCCGCCTGGTCAACCTGGGCTGCGCCACGGGCCATCCCTCTTTCGTGATGTCGTCGTCGTTCACCAACCAGACGATCGCGCAGATCGAGCTGTTCACGCGCAACGATGCCTACGAAAAAGGCCAGGTCTACGTGCTGCCCAAGCAACTGGACGAAAAGGTCGCCCGCCTGCACCTGAAGAAGCTGGGTGCCAACCTGACCACGCTGCGGCCCGACCAGGCGGCCTACATCGGCGTGTCGGTGGACGGCCCGTTCAAGAGCAATCACTACCGCTATTGATGGTGTAGTCTTTGGGGGACGGCGACGTCGCCGTCCCTTTTACACCCTTATGCGGGAGATTCGAACATGACCCTGATCCTTGTCTGGATCCTGAACGCGGTGGCCTTGCTGGTGGTGGCGTATCTGCTGCCCGGGATCTCGGTGGCCAGCTTCGGTTCGGCGCTGATCGCCGCCCTGGTGCTGGGACTGCTGAACATGCTGGTCAAGCCGGTGCTGGTGCTGTTGACGCTGCCCATCACCATCGTCACGCTCGGTCTCTTCCTGATCATCCTGAATGCATTGTTGTTCTGGTTCGCCGGCTCCATCCTCAAGGGCTTCCAGGTCAACGGCTTCTGGTGGGCGGTGATCGGTGCCATTCTGTACAGCATCATCTCCGGCCTGCTGTCCACGCTGCTCGTCTCATGACCGATACCAATACGCCGGCATATAGCCTGGAATTCTTTCCGCCGCGCGACATCGCCGCGCAGGAGCGCCTGTTGCGTGCGGCCAAGCAGATGCTGGCCATCCACCCGCGCTATGTCAGCGTGACATTTGGCGCGGGCGGCTCCACCCGCGAAGGCACGGCCGGTACGGTGCGCATGCTGCGCAACCTGGGCGTGGACGCCGCGCCGCACCTGTCCTGCGTGGGCGCCACGCGGGCGGACCTGCGCGCCATCCTGGCGTCGTACCGCGAAGAAGGCGTGCGCCAGGTCGTCGCCCTGCGCGGCGACCTGCCTTCGGGCATGGGCGGCGATGCCGGCGAACTGAAATACGCGCGCGACCTGGTCGCCTTCATCCGCGAGGAAACCGGCGACTGGTTCCACATCGAAGTGGCCGCCTATCCCGAAATGCATCCGCAGGCGGACAACCCCACCAGCGACCTGGACCATTTCGTGGAAAAGGTGCGCGCGGGCGCCAATAGCGCGATCACGCAGTATTTCTTCAATCCCGACGCGTACTTCGATTTCCTGGAGCGCGTCGCGGCCAAGGGCGTGTCCGTGCCTATCGTGCCGGGCATCATGCCCATCACCAACCACACGCAGCTGGCGCGGTTCTCCCAGATGTGCGGGGCCGAGATCCCGCGCTGGATCCGCCTGCGCCTGGCCGAATTCGGCGACGACAAGGCATCGATCCGCGCCTTCGGCGTGGACGTGGTCACGGACCTGTGCCGCAAGCTGCTGGACGGCGGCGCGCCGGGGCTGCACTTCTATACGCTGAACAGCGCCGAGGCGCCGATGGCGATCTGGAAGAATCTGACCGCCGTGTGACACGCGCGGCGCCCGGCGCCGTGCTGTTGCGGGCGTTGAACGGACGCGCGGACATCGCGCGCCGCATCGACGCAAGTGCTTGCCGGGCCGCTACGATATCCGCCGCCTCCATGGACCCATGGATGGCTGACCGATACCGAAAAGGCCCGCGGTGCAAGCGCGTAATCTTCCCATCGTTGCGATGTTCCTGCTGGCGGCCATGCTGCCCGCGCTGCCGGCCGGCGCCGCGCCCCAGGCTGCGGTAAGACCCGTTCCCGGCCCGGGCTGGACCGTGCAGGAGAGCCGCGGCGTATTGTGGCGGGTGGTCCGGCAATGCGTGCGGACCGCGCAACACCGTGGCGTACCCGCGCAGGACAAGGACGACGGCGCGCGGCCGGCAGGGGCCGCGGACGGCACGGAGGCACCGCCGGGCCCGTACGCCGCGCCAGACGTCTCCCGGCCCAACGCCTGCGCCAGGGTCGATGTCCCGGGCGGATACATGGTCTTGAAGGACCATAGCCCCGGCAAGCCCTATGCGTTCCTGCTCCTGCCCACGGACCCTGTCACCGGCATCGAGGACTCGCGCCTTTGGGTGACCGGCGGACCCAATTACTGGCGGGCGGCTTACGAGAACCGCGGCTACGTGGAAAAAGTCCTGAAGCGTCCGCTGCATCGCACGCAGTTCGGCTTCGCCGCCAATTCCATCTATGGCCGCAGCCAGGACCAGCTGCATATCCACATCACCTGCCTGCGTCTGGACGTCGCGGCCACCCTGGCGCGCAGCGTCGGCCGCCTGAGCGGCACGCACTGGACCCTGCTGCCGCCGATGGCAGGACGTGGGCATCGATATCGTGCCCTGTTGTCGGATGACGCCACGCTGGCGCGCACGGACCCGGCGCGCCTGCTGGCCAGCGACGTCTATCCCGATGGCTCCATGCTGCCCCACACCTTGTTCATGGCGCCCGTCACGCTGGCCGATGGCCGGCCGGGCTTCGTCTTCCTGGATGGCGAAGCGGACCAGGATGCGCGGCATGGGCGCGCCAGCGCCGCCAGCAACCGCGGCGCGTCAGAGGAACTGCTTGACAACAGCTGCGCCATCGCCAAGCCGGATTGATATGGATCGCGGCGGCCCGCTGTCGACAGGCACAGGACGGGCGCGGCAGGCTGTGGGGTGAGACAGGCCGCGGCGCAGGCCGCCTCCAGGCATCGGCGGCGCTTGCCGCCGTGGCGGGCGGGCAGCGCGGCTACGCGCCGTGGGCATCCATACTGCCGCTCAGCCGCATAGCCGCATAGCCGCTCAGCCGGGCTGCGAGGGCTCCCGGCCTTCGGCCAGCGCCTGGACCGGGGCGACTTCGGTGGGTTCGGCGCTGCCCGGCAGGACGCGTACCGGCTGATGGATGCGGCCGGGGGGTACCAGGCTGTCGGGCGAGCACGGATTGGTCCAGGCCGGGTCTTCGATTTCCGCGAAAACCTGGCGCAGTCTTTCGCCCCAGCTGTTGCGTATCATCTGGAAGTAGGCGTTGTGCTCGTCGATATTGGCGAAACGCGTGACGCGCAGCGAATTGGCCTCGTACACGAGCAGGTCCAGCGGCAGCCCTACCGAGATATTCGAACGCAGGGTGGAATCCATGGAGATCAGCGCGCACTTGGCGGCCTCGTCCAGCGTGGTGCCGGGTTCCAGCACGCGGTCCAGGATGGGCTTGCCGTATTTGGACTCGCCGATCTGGAAGTAGGGGCATTCCGCGTGGGCCTCGATGAAGTTGCCCGCCGAATAGATCTGGAACAGGCGGCAGCGCTCGCGCCCGATCTGCCCGCCGAAGATCAGCGTGATATTGAATTCCACGCCTTGCTCGTGCAGCGCTTCGGCGTCGCGGCGATGTACCTCTCGGATGGCATCGCCCACGATGCGCGTGGCCTCGAACATATTGGGGGCGTTCCAGATGGAACCGGGGTCGGCGCTGTCGTGCATGGCCAGCATATTGACGACCGACTGGCTGATGGCCAGGTTGCCGGACGTCATCAGCACCATGACGCGCTCGCCGGGACGCTCGAACACGTTCAGCTTGCGGAATACGCTGATCTGGTCCACGCCCGCGTTGGTGCGTGAATCCGCCAGGAAAACCAATCCCGCATGCAGGCGGGCCGCGACACAGTAAGTCATGGATGCTGGAGAAGAGGCAATCCAGGCATTTTATTAAACCCGGCGGAAAACGACAGCCGGGCGTCGGTGCCCCGCAACAGCGCGGCTACTGTTGCGCAGCCTGCACCTGCACGCTGACCATCATGGATTCGTTGCCGCCGCCATGGCGCACGCCCCGCACCGGGCTGGCCGAGTCGTAATCGCGCGCCACCGCCAGCCGGCAATGGCAGTCCGAGGCGAACTGACGATTGGTGATGTCGACGCTGCACCAGGCGCCGCCCGGCAGCCAGACGTCGGCCCAGGCATGGCTGGCGGCATGTTCGGCCACCGTGTACAGATAGCCGCTGACGTAGCGCGCCGGCACGCCCAGGGCGCGTGCGCAGGCCAGGAACAGGTGCGCATGGTCCTGGCAGACGCCGTGGCCCAATTCCAGGACCTGGGACGCCACCGTGGTGACGTCGGTGGTTCCGGGCTCGTAGGCGACGCGATCCGAGATGGCCTGGGCCAGCTTCAGGGCGTCGCCCGGTTCCTGCAGGCCGCGCGGCAATACCCGCGCGCAGAAGTCCGCGATGGTGGCGTCGGCCAGCGTCAGTGGCGTGGGCACGCGGAAGGCGTCCACCGGCAGGCGGGTTTCCTCGCTGGTCAGAAGGCCTTCCGTCAGCGGGTCGATCTCCACCTGGCCGGTGACCAGCAGCTCGATTTCGTTGTGCTGGCGGTTCAGTGTAAGGGTGTGGGTGGTGTTGCCGTAGGCGTCGACCTGTTCGGCCAGGTCGCCGGGCGCATGGATGTGCCAGCGCAGCGAGCGCTGGTGGTCCTCGCCGCGCGGGGTCAGCCTGAGGGTCTGGATGCTGTAGGCCACCGGCGCGGTATAGCGGTACTGGGTGACGTGTCGGATGGAGTGTCTCATGCCCGTTTTCCTGTGGCGGCGATGCGCGCCACGTCTATGCCGAAAGCTGCAGCAGAAAGTCCTGGCTGATGCGGTTGCCCAGGTCGTTGACGCGTGCCAGGAAGCGTTCGAGGAAGCCATGCAGGCCGCCCGCGATGATGTCCTCCACCTTGCCGTAGCGCAGTTCGGAACACAGCATGCCGGCGCGGCGTTCGGTTTCCGCGGACCGCTCGTTGGACACCAGCGCCAGGTTGTCGGTGACGGCCTGCATGGAGCTGAGCAGGGAACGCGGCATGTCGCCGTGCAGGATGAGCAGTTCGGCCACGCGGTCGGGCGTCACGACGTCGCGGTACACCTTGCGATAGACCTCCAGCCCCGACACGGAGCCCAGGATGGCGGCCCAGCGGTAGAACTCGTCGCGCACCGCCATGCCGCGCTGCATGTCCTGGCGGCCCGCGTCGACCGTGTCGTCATACTCGTGGAATTTGACGTCCAGCATGCGCGCGGTATTGTCCGCGCGTTCCAGGTGCATGCCCAGCCGCATGAAATACAGGGCCTCGTCTTCCAGCATGGTGCCCAGCGCGACGCCGCGCGCCACATGGGAGCGGAACTTGACCCACTCGAAGAACTCGCCGGGATTGCGTTCCGGCAGTTCCGAGCGCAGGTGCCGCAGCAGCTCCAGCCAGGTGCTGTTGTACGTCTCCCAGACTTCGGTGGTCAGGCTGCCGCGCACGGCGCGGGCGTTCTCGCGGGCCGCCCGCAGGCAGGCATAGATCGAAGACGGATTGTCGGGCTCGCGCACCATGAAGCGCAGCACGTCGCGCGCCGTGCCTTCGGGATGGCGCTGGTCGAACAGGGTTTGCAGCTCGGAGATGCGCATCAGCGCGCGCCAGGACCGTTCGCGCGAAGCGGGGTCCTGCGGCAGCAGGGACATCTGCAGGCTGACGTCCAGCATGCGCGCCATGTTTTCCGCGCGCTCCATGTAACGGCACATCCAGAACAGGCTGTCGGCGGTGCGGCTGAGCATGGTCATTCCTCCAGCACCCAGGTGTCCTTGGTGCCGCCGCCCTGGCTGCTGTTGACCACCAGCGAGCCCTCGGTCAGCGCGACGCGGCACAGCCCGCCGGGCACCGTGTGTATCTCCTTGCCGCACAGGACGTAGGGGCGCAGATCGACGTGGCGCGGCGCGACGCCGCTTTCCACGTAGGTGGGTACCGTGGACAGCGCCAGGGTGGGCTGGGCGATATAGGCCCCCGGGTTGGCGCGCACCCGGTCGCGAAAGGCATCCACCTGCGCCCGTGTCGACGAGGGCCCCACCAGCATGCCGTAGCCGCCGGCGCCGTGCACTTCCTTCACCACCAGTTCGTGCATATTGGCCAGCACGTGCGACAGCTCGTCCGGCCGCGCGCAACGCCAGGTGGGCACGTTCTGCAGGATGGGCTCCTCGCCCAGATAGAAGCGGATCATGTCCGGAACGTAGAGGTAGGTCGATTTGTCGTCGGCGATGCCGGTGCCGATGGCGTTGGCCAGCGTGATGCGGCCGGCGCGGTAGACCGACAGCAGGCCCGGCACGCCCAGCGCGGAATCGGCGCGGAAGGACAACGGGTCCAGGAAGTCGTCGTCCACGCGGCGGTAGATCACGTCCACGCGCCGCGGGCCGCGGGTGGTGCGCATATAGACGGTGTTGTGGTCGACGAACAGGTCGCGGCCCTCCACCAGTTCCACGCCCATCTGCTGCGCCAGGAAGGCATGCTCGAAGTAGGCCGAGTTGTACATGCCCGGGGTGAGCACCACCACGGTGGGATCGTCGTTGCCGCGCGGCGCGACCTCGCGCAGATTGTCCAGCAGCAGGTCGGGGTAGTGGGCGACCGGGCCGACCTTCAGGCGGCTGAAGGCGTCGGGCAGCAGCCGCATGGACATCTTGCGGTTTTCCAGCATGTAGGAGACGCCGGACGGCACGCGCAGGTTGTCCTCCAGGACGTAGAAGGTACCCGCGCCCGCGCGCACCACGTCCACGCCGGCGATGTGGCAGTAGATGTTCTCCGCCACGTCGATGTCCTGCATCTCCGGCCGGTACTGGGCATTCAGGAACACCTGCTCGGCCGGCACGATACCGGCGCGCACGATGTCGTGTCCGTGGTAGATGTCGTGCAGGAACATGTTCAGGGCGCGCACGCGCTGCTTCAGCCCCGCTTCCAGCTGGCGCCATTCATCCGCGGGGATGATGCGCGGGATGAGGTCGAAGGGAATCAGGCGTTCCGTGCCGGCGTCATCGCCCGCCACGGAAAACGTGATCCCCACGCGGCGGAAATTGAAGTCGGCTTCCAGCCGCCGTGCCGCCATGACCTCGTCGGTCTGCGTGGCGAGCCATTGCCCCAGGGCGCTGTAGTGCGGGCGCACGTCGCCCGTACCGTCGTACATCTCGTCATAGGCGCGGACGGGGCCGGACGGCTGGTCCATGGTGCGCTCCTCCCGGTCGGGGGCGGCCGGCTTCGCCCCTGTAGGTGGGCGATAGACGGGGGCGCCCGTTTACGACTGGAAAGAAAGCAACACCTGTGCCAATTTTGCGGCGCGGGAAAGCGTTGGCGATGCACGGGCCCGGTGCCTGGACGGCGCCCGATCGCGGGCGGTGGACGCACCATTGTGGTGCGAAAGCCAGCGTCTCCGGGAAGCGTGCGGCGCCGGCAGGCCGGCGGAGTCTCCCACCGGCGGGCGCCCGGCGGTTCAGGGCGCCTTGGGGACCCAGCCGTCGGGGGTCAGGATGGCGTCGAGGCGGACGTCGTGCGGTTCAGGCACGTGCGTATCGTCCAGGCGCCCGACGGTCCAGGCGATGCCGATGGCGGTGTAGCGATGGCCGGCGTCCTTCAGCGCGGACAGGGTGCGATCGTAGTAGCCGCCGCCGTAGCCGACGCGATCGGCCTGTCCCGTATAGCCCAGCGTCGGCACCAGGATGAGCTCGGGCGTGACCGTGGCGCCCGGCAGCGGCTGCGGGATGCCATAGGCGCCTTCCTGCATGGGGGCGTCGGGCGACCAGGGCCGGAACTCCAGCGGCTGGCCGGCGCCGGTCACGGCGGGCAGTGCCACGGTGATGCCCGCTTCCACCCATTGGTTCAGCAGCGGCCGCAAATCCGGTTCGTCCGCCAGCGGCCAGTAGGCGGCGATGACAGACAGTTCCGGCCGCCCGGCCTGGCGCGCGGCTTCGCGCGCCAGCGCGACCCACGTGAACAAGCGGCCCCGCATGAGCAGCCCGCCCCGTTGGCGCTGCGCATCGTTCAACGATGCACGGGCCTCCCGCAATCGCTTGCGCACCGGTACTGCGTTATCCTTCAGCGTATTTTTGGTAGTCATTCGGTCCAGGGGGGAACTGATGCGTAGGGGGGAATCGGGACGTTATCAGAAATCGCCAGGGGCCGACGCCGCGCGCTTGCTGCGCCGCGCGTTGCCGCTGCTGGGTTTGCTGGCGTCCGCTTGCGCGCCCGTGGATGCGCAGCAGCACGCTGTCCAGGCGCGCGAGGCCTCGGCCGTATCGGCCCCCGCCTCGAGCCAGGCTGGCGCCGCGCCCGCCACGGACGCCGCCACGGTGCCCGTTACCACCCTGGCCAACGATCCTTCCGCCGCCGCGCAGCCGGAAGCGGTTTCGCTGTTGTCCACCGAACCTCCCACCCCTGCCCGCCAGGCCGTCATCACGGCGCGCGACGCCATGACGCGCAAGCAATGGTCGGCCCTGGCCGTCGTGGTCCCCCAGGCGCGCGAGGACATCCTGGGCATGTATCCGGAATACTGGCTGCTGCGCTACCAGGTGTGGAACATGCCGCGCGCGCAATGGCCGGTGGACCAGCTGCGGCGCTTCATCGAGCGCAATCCCGACGCCTATCTGGCCGACAAGCTGCGCGCGGACTGGCTGCTGGCCGCCGCGCGTTCGGGCGACTACGACACCGTCAACCGGCTGGCGCCCGTCAAGAACGGCAATGCGCAGACCGAGTGCGCCGCCCTGGAAGCCCGCTACATGACCGGCAGGAAAGTCAGCGGCGCGGAGGCCATGCGGGCGTTCGCGCCGGGGGCATGGTGCTGGTCGCTGTACGACGATCTGGTCGCCAACCATGTGCTGGGCTGGAATGACCTGCAGCCCCGGCTGCGCGACGCGATAGAGGACAACAAGCTCGCCGATGCGCGCCGGTACGCCGGTTATCTGTTCGAGCCGCCGCAGCAGAAGGCCTATGACGCGATGATCAAAGACCCGATGAAGTGGCTGGTGCGCCAGCCGCGGGGTCCGCGCAGCCAGGCCGAGACCGAGCTCGTCACCATCGCCTTGGCGCGCCTGGCGCGCGGCAACCTGGATGTGGCCGACTCCTACATCCGGCGCGAGTGGGCCAAGGGCCTGCCGCGCCAGGACCTGGCATGGGTCAGGGCGCAACTGGCGCTGGTGGCGGTGTTGAACCAGGACCCCCGCGCCCACGACTGGTACGTAGAGGCCGGCCATATCCGGCTGACCCAGTACAACGAGGAATGGAAAGTCCGCGCCGCCTTGCGGCAGCCCCGCATCGACTGGAAATGGGTGATCGCGTCCATCGAGGCCATGTCGCCCGAAGCCCGCGAAGAGCCCGCCTGGATCTACTGGCACGCGCGCGGCCTGGCCGCGACGGGCCGCGGCGAGCAGGCGCGGCAGGAATACGAGCAGATCGCCGGCAAGTTCAATTTCTACGGGCAGCTGGCGGCGGAGGAACTCGGCCGCGCGATCACCGTGCCGCCGCGCGCCGCCCCGTTGACCGCCCAGGAGATGGCGCAGGCCCGCGCCAATCCCGGCTTGCAGCGGGCGATCGCGCTGTTTCGCCTGGGCTGGCGCGGCGACGCCGTGCCGGAATGGAACTTCGCGCTGCGTGGCATGGACGACCGCCAACTGCTGGCCGCGGCCGAGCTGGCGCGCCGCGAGAACATCTACGACCGGGTGGTGAACACCTCGGAGCGCACCGAAAAGCAGTTCGACTTTTCGCAGCGCTACATCGCGCCCTTCGAAGGCCGGGTGGCCGCCAAGGCCAGCCAGGTGGCGCTGGACCCGGCGTGGGTCTACGGGCTTATCCGCCAGGAGTCGCGCTTCATCATGGATGCGCGCTCTTCCGTCGGGGCCTCCGGGCTGATGCAGCTGATGCCGGGCACGGCCAAGTGGGTGGCCAGCAAGATCGGCCTGAGCAATTTCACGCCGGGCCAGGTCAACGACTTCGACACGAACACCTTGCTGGGGACCTCGTACCTGAGCATGGTGCTGCAGGACCTGGACGGTTCGCAGGTCCTGGCCAGCGCCGGCTATAACGCGGGTCCGCGCCGTCCCATCCGCTGGCGCGCGACGCTGACCCACCCCGTGGAAGGCGCCATCTTCGCGGAGACCATCCCCTTCACGGAAACGCGCACCTACGTGAAGAACGTCATGGCCAACGCCACGTATTACGCGGCGATGTTCACCGGCCAGCCGCAATCGCTCAAGCAGCGCCTGGGCCGCATCGCGCCCGAGCCGCCGGAACGGACGGACCTGCCGTGACCGCGCCGGCCGCCATGCAAGCCCGGGTGGCGCGATGACGGATCCGGCGCTGGAAGGCCTGCGGGCCTACATCGTGGGCGGCGCCGTGCGCGACGAACTGCTGGGCTTGCCGGCGGGCGACCGCGACTGGGTGGTGGTGGGCGCCACGCCCGAGGCCATGACACGCCGCGGCTTCGTGCCGGTGGGCGGCGATTTCCCGGTCTTCCTGCATCCGGAAACCCACGAGGAATACGCCCTGGCACGCACGGAGCGCAAGTCCGGACGCGGCTACAAGGGCTTTACCTTCTACACCGGCAGCGACGTCACGCTGGAAGACGACCTGGCGCGGCGCGACCTGACGGTCAACGCGATCGCCCGCGACGCCGACGGCACGTTGATCGATCCCCTGGGTGGCGTCCGCGACCTGCGCGACCGCGTCCTGCGCCACATCGGCGAGGCCTTCGCCGAAGACCCCGTGCGTATCCTGCGGCTGGCCCGCTTCGCCGCCCGCTTCGGCGACTTCAGCGTGGCGCCCGAAACGCTGGCGCTGTGCCGCGCCATGGTGGATGCGGGCGAGGCGGACGCCCTGGTGCCGGAACGCGTATGGAAGGAGCTGTCGCGCGGACTGATGGCGGCCCGGCCGTCCCGCATGCTGGATGTGCTGGACCAGGCGCAGGCCTTGCCGCGCGTGCTGCCCGGCTTGCGCGTGGACGATCAGGTCAAGGCCGATCTGGACGAGGCCGCGCGGCGCGATCTGCCGCTGGCCGGCCGCTATGCCTTGCTATGCCTGGCCTCTCCGCGGCGCGACGATGTGTCGGCCCGCCTGCGCGTGCCGACCGAATGCGCGGATCACGCGCGCCTGCTGCCCATCGTGCTGGACGGGCTCGAAGGGCGTGTAGAGCGGGCGGGCGCCGCGACCGCCGCCTGCGACGATGCCACCGCGCGGCTGGCGTTGATGGAGCGCTGCGATGCCTTGCGCAAGCCGCGGCGTTTCCTCGATTTGCTGCGCACGGCGGCGGTGCGCGTCACGGTCGACGAGGCGATGTGGCAGGCCGTGCTGCAGGCCATGCGCGCCGTCGATGCCGGCGCCATCGCGCGCCAGCATCCCGGGCAACCCGACCGCATAAAACAGGCCGTGCGCGAGGCCCGCGTCCGCGCGGTGCATGAAGTTCTGGATTCCATCGGTGCGGCGCGCGGCCCGGAACCGGCCGGCCGGCAAGCGTGACGTATCCGCGCGCCGCCATTCGGGCGGCGCGATTCAACGGAGTACGTCAATGACGATGCAAGTGACTTCACCCTCGTTGCCCGCCGGCATCGCTGCCTTGGATGCAAGCGTCCTTCAGGATCATCGCGGCCAGGAAGCGGACAAGGCTGCCAGCACCGACGCGGCGGTAAGCTTTACCGCGGTGCTTTCCACCTATGATGCCGGCGCCAGCGAGGAAACCCGCTAGGCTGTCCATCCTGTCGGCGCGCTACAGCATCGCGCGCCGATCGCCCCGCCGGAAACCTGTCAACGGCGGATCGACCCCGCGGCCGACGGCCAGCACCTTGAACAGTTCACCCATCTCCGCTTCGGAAAGCAGCTTCTGCACCGGCGCGATCGTGCGCGCGTAATTCGCGCTGTCGGCGGCGTCCAGCCGCCCGATGTGTTCCATCAGGCCCGCGTTCACCAGGAAGCGCGCCTGCGACAGATACCCCAGGACATCCAGTCCGCCGGCCAGCGCGGCGTCGGCCATCGCGGTGAAATCCACGTGCGCGGTAATGTCCTGCAGACCGGGAGCCAGGAAGGGATCGGCATGCGAATGATGGCGCAGGTGGCACATCAGCGTGCCGCCGGCGCGTTGCGGATGATAGTACTCGTGGCGGGGAAAGCCGTAATCGATCAATAGCGCGGCACCGCGCCGCAGCCACTGGCCCATGCCGCGCACCCAGGCTTCTCCCTGAAGGTTGACTTCGGACACGTAGCCTTCCAGCGGCGGCATGCGCTCGGCCATGACCTGTGCCAGGCGCGGCGGCGCGGGGCGATCCGACCACGCGAAGCCGCCTTCGGGATTCACGACCACGCCGCGCTCCAGCAAGGTGCCGGCGTCGTCCCAGCGGAAGACCTGCACCGGCATGGCGTCCAGTACTTCATTGGCCAGCACGCAGCCTTCGAAGGCATCGGGCAGGCGGTCCAGCCAGCTTACCCGCCGGCCATGCGCCGCCAGGCGGGCCTGCTGGCGCGCGCGCAGGTCCGCGGAGACCTCGACGATGTGGTAGCGCGCGTCCAGGCCCTGGGCATCCAGCGCCGCCAGGACGTGTCCGGCCAGCGCGCCGGTCCCCGCGCCGAACTCCAGGACGTCGCGTGTGCCGGTCTGGCGCAGCACCTGCGCGGCCTGCGCGGCCAGCGTCGCGCCGAACAGGGGCGTCAATTCGGGCGCGGTGACGAAATCGCCGGCGGCCTGGGCGGTACCGCCCTCGGCCAGTTTGACGCTGCCGGCCGCGTAATAGCCCAGGCCCGGGGCGTACAGGGCCTCGGCCATCCAGTGCTCGAAGGATAGCCATCCCCCGGCCTGGGCGATGGCCGCCCGCAAATGGGCGGCCATGCGTTCCGCATGGTCACGGGACGCGTCATCGAGGGGCGGGGGGAAAGTCTCTGGCATCGGTACGGCGGACAGCGAAGCGGCGCGAAACCGCCATTGTTTCAGGAAAACGGCCCGGCCGGAAATCCGTGCCCGGCATCGCCCATGCAACAGGGGTCCGTCCGACGCCGCCCGCAATCGGCCGGCGTCCATCGCGCATTCAGCCCGGCATCCGCCGCGCGCAACGCTACGGCGCCTTGGCGGGCTCCGCGCGAAAAACCACGGGCTGCTGTCCCGACGTGAATGCCGCCACCGACCTGCCCGGTATCGTCGTGTCGCGCCACGCGTAAGGGGTGTCGCGGAAGTTGGCCACCAGGCTGGTGCCGTCCTCGAACGCCGTGCGCTGCACGCGGCGATCGGGCGCCAGCCACTCGAACGCGGTCAGCGCCTGCGTCGCCAGGCGCTCGTGCAGGGGCCGGAAGAAGGCGTCGTGGCGGACGATCTCCGGCAGCCGCCGGGCCAGCGTGGCGCTGCTCAGGTGGAACAACGGCGGCACGTTGTAGAGCAGCTGGAGCAGGGCGTTCTCCGCGCGGACGTTGGCCAGTTTGAGGTTGTCGAAGAGCCAGTGATGAGTGGTGATGACCGAGCCGTGATAGACGGCCTGGTACAGCGGCAGCCGGGTGGCGGGATCGAAATGGATGGCCGCGTAAGGCGGCTTGAGCGGCGTGGCCTGGAAGAACTTCGCCGGCTCGTCGTCGGGGTACCAGGCGCCCAGGAACCAGGGGGAACGCCGGTCGCGATGCAGGTCCGGATCGGTCCAGCCGATCACGGGCGTCTGCATGCCGTGCGCGAACACGATGTCCTCGACGGCGGCATTGCCGCCCTCCGAGCCCACCGGCAGGCCCGGCACGTCGGCCATCCAGCGCAGGCTGGCCGCGCTTTCCGCGACATAGCGGCGCTGGGGCGTCGGCGCCTGGGCCGCGTGGTTGTCGAAGGCCATGCCGGTGGCGTACACGTCGATGAACCAGCTGTTGAACGGCACGGCCTGGCGCACGGCCTGCACGCGCGCCTGCAGCAAGGGCCGGACACAGGCCGGATCGGTGTAATGGCCGGCGCCCTGGAAGCCGGGCTGCAGGCGGCCGTCGGCGCGCCGGATGCCGCAGTCGCGATACGCCGCCAGGCCCAGCTGCGCGGACGCCCAGCCGGGCTGCTGGCCGGGCGGCAGCGCCGTCTCATAGGAATCATAGGGGGCCACCAGGTATCCGGCGCGCACGCCGTCCGCGATCGCCTCCGGGTGCCACAGGCCGCCTTCCCAGCCTTGGCCCAGGCCTATCCACAGGCGCGGCAGGCCGGCACCGGCCAGGGCCGCGATGGTGGCGACGGACACGCCCGCGCCCCAGCGCGCCGGGTCGGCGGACAGCGTGGCGCCGAAGGTCCGCGCCGCTTCGCGCCGCAGCTCGCCATAGCGGGTCGCCAGGGCGTGCATATCGGGCGTGGCCGTCTGCCAGGCGGCGCGGGCCACGGCGTCGAATGCCTCGTTGACGCCGCGGATCGTCCAGGCCCGGCGTGCGGCGTCGGGCGCGGCGCCGGCATCGGTGAGCGTGCGGAGCAGGTCCTTGTCCATATGGGCGCGCAGCGTCGTGGGCAGGGGATCGCCGCCGCGCAAGCGCGCCAGGAAACCCGGCCAGTCCCGCACGTCCCGGGGGGCCAGCAAGCCATTGCCCCACAGGTAGACATGGCTGGCGCCCAGCAGGCGCGATGCCGAGGGCATGCGGCGGATCTTGTCGGCCAGTCGGGCGTGGCCGTCCCGTGCCGCCAGGCCCGCGCGATAGCGCCGCGCGCCGGCCAGCGGATCCGGCCCGCCCAGGTGCAGCGTCAGGGCCATGGGCGAGTCCAGGTCCAGCGCCGTGTAGTCATGGTCCAGCGTCATCGACAGCCCGGCGCCGTCCCGCGCGAAGGCGGCCGTGTTGTTGTAGCGGTTCCCCAGGATCCAGGACAGCGTGTGGGTACCCTGGTCCAGGGTCCACAACGGCAGGCTGATGGATTCGGAGGTATCGAACTCCGCCATCTCCCGTAGCAGGAACTCGCGCCATCGCGCATCGCCCGCGGGTAT
Organism: Bordetella bronchialis; assembly: GCF_001676705.1. NCBI lineage: Bacteria > Pseudomonadati > Pseudomonadota > Betaproteobacteria > Burkholderiales > Alcaligenaceae > Bordetella > Bordetella bronchialis. The sequence goes on along the minus strand of NZ_CP016170.1, from coordinate 5,564,012 downwards.
GTAATGGCCCTCGGCCAAGGGCAGCGCCAGGCCGCGCCCCATGGCGGCGGCCGGCTGGCGCAACAGCGCGATGCGGCCGGGCTGCATGGCCACGATCGACAAGCTCAGGTCCGCGCCGTCCAGGCGGGCCGCCAGGCGGTAGCGAGGGCCCGCCGGTCCCGGGTCCCAGTGCCAGGCGGCTTCCGTGGGCGTCGCGCGCAGGTCGTGGACCGTATGGCCGGGGCCGCCGCGCGAGACCTCTATGGTTGGCGATGGTGGCGCCTCGCCTGGCGTAAGGCCGGTGTGGGGCGTTACCGCGATTGCCAGCGTGCCGGGCTGCAGCTCGATGGTCCAGAGTGCATTGCGCAGGACGACGGTGGCATGGACGGAGGTCGCGGCCAGCGCGATGGGCAGCAGTAAAGCCAGTGTGGAAAGACGTGAAAGGCGCAACAGGGTCTCCATGGTGGAGCCCCCGGGCGCCTGGCAGTGCCGCTGGCGATCAGTCCCGGCGGCCCGCGTACGCAGGCTTGAAGGGCTTGCCCGGACGGCCATCGCGTTTCTCGAAGGCCGGCCTGCCGGTGGGGCGGGCGTAGCCCTCAGTGGAACGGCCACTACCGCCGTTCCCTTCGCGGGCAGCCTTGTCGGCGCGCATCCCGCCTTCGGAACGGGCGGGCCGGAAGCCTGCGTCCTGGCGCTGCGGACGGAAACCGCCTTCCGGACGCGGGGCCCGGAAGCCGCCTTCCGCGCGTTGCGGGCGGTCGCCGTCACGCGGCGCGCGGTCGCCGCGGAAGCCGCGGTCGGCGGCCGGGCCACGATCGCCGCGGAAGCCCGCGGCGGGATCGAAGCCGCGCTCGGCCGGACGCGAGGCGCCTTCGCCGGCGTAGGGCCGGCCACCCTGGAAGCCGCGGTCGCCGTCGCGCCATCCGCGCTGCGGGCGATCGCCGGAGAATTCGCGTTGCTGCGGGGCCGCGCCATCGCGGCCGTCACGGCGCGGGCGATCTTCGAAACCCCGGGCGCCGAAGCCGCCGCGGCTGTCGCGGTTGAACGGCCGCTTGCCGAAGCCCGGCTTGCTGCCGCGCTCGAAGGGACGCGGCGTGCGCTTCGGCTCCAGGCCGGCGATGACCTGCGGGGTCAGCGTCTGGCCGATGAAGTGCTCGATGCGGCGGATCTTGTGGCGTTCGGCATGCGTGGCCAGCGTGAACGCCAGGCCGTCGCGGCCCGCGCGTCCGGTGCGGCCGATGCGGTGCACGTAGTCTTCGGCCTGCATGGGCAGATCGAAATTGACCGCGTGGCTGATGCCCTGCACGTCGATGCCGCGCGCGGCCACGTCGGTGGCCACCAGCACTTTGAGCTGGCGCCGCTGCAGCATGCTCAGGGTGCGGGTGCGCTGGCGCTGGTTCATGTCGCCATGCAGTGCCGCCGCCGCGAAGCCCTGGTCGGCCAGGCGGTCTGCCAGGTCGTCGGCGCCGCGCTTGGTGGCGGTGAAGACGATGGCCTGGTCCAGCGCCGCGTCGCGCAGCACGTGGTCCAGCAGCTGCATCTTGTGCGCGGCGTCGTCGGCGTAGAGCAGGCTTTGCGTGATGTTGGAATGCTTGTCCTTCTGGCCGGCGATCTCGATGCGCTGCGGTTCGCGCATCATCTTGGCGGCCAGCTTCGCCACCGTGCCGTCCAGCGTGGCCGAGAACAGCAGGGTCTGCCGTTCCTCGGGCAGGCGGCCGACGATGGTTTCGATGTCCTCGATGAAGCCCATGTCGAGCATGCGGTCGGCTTCATCCAGCACCAGCGTATGGACGGTGTTCAGCTTGACGCGGCCGGACTGCAGGTGGTCGATCAGGCGGCCGGGCGTGGCGACCAGCACGTCGACACGGCGCGACAGCGCCTTGAGCTGCACGCCATAGGGCATGCCGCCGACGACGGTGGCCGTGCGCAGGTCGCGCAGGTTCTTGCCGTACTGGCGCGTGGCGTCGTTGACCTGCAGGGCCAGTTCGCGGGTGGGCGTCAGCACCAGCACCTGCACGCCGGTGCCCTTGTTGGCCGGCATCTGCGCGACGCGGTGCAGGGCCGGCAGCATGAAGGCCGCGGTCTTGCCGCTGCCCGTCTGGGACGACACCATCAGGTCGTGGCCTGCCATGGCTTGCGGGATGGCGGCCGCCTGGACGGAAGTAGGCGTATCGAAGCCCGCTTCTTGCAACGCGGACAATAGAGTGGGCGCGAGTCCCAGGGATTCGAAAGACATGACTTACCCTTGCCGCTTTTGGCGGCGCGTATCAAGGCCGGGCCGGGGTGTGTGTGCCGGATCCAGCGCTGGTTGATGGAGCATCGACGCCGACCGGATCAACCATGCGCATGTCGCGTCACGAATTGGACGCTGGCGAAAGGAAAGGGGTCAGGAAGCGATGAAGACCGGCATGGGCCGGGGCTTGTTTACCCGGCAAAGCTGCGCACACCGTGACTTGTTTAGAGGCCGTCAGCGGGGCTGGCGGCGGACTAGCAATGCGGAAAAATGCCGTTCTTTTTGTGCAGCGCGAAAATCATAACCTGAATTCCTGCTGCGACGCCAGCGTTTTTTGGGGCAAACCCCAATCGACAATTTCCTGCCCATGCGTAAGAAGCCAGTCGTTGGCCAGACGGAAGTGGCCGCAGCCCAGGAAGGGCTGGGGCGGCCGCGAGGCCGACAGGGGCGAGGGATGGTTGGCCATCAGCACCAGGGTATTGCCGTCGTCCGGCAACAAGGGCCGCTTGGATTGCGCATGGGCGCCCCAGAGCATGAAGACCTTGGGCTGTGGCTGGCGCGCCACCAGGGCGATGAGCGCATCGGTGATCGCTTCCCAGCCGCGCCGCGCGTGCGAGCCGGGCTGGCCGTCCTCCACGGTAAGGGAGGTATTCAGCAGCAGCACGCCCTGCCGTACCCAGGGCGTCAGGTCGTTGCCGGCCGGTATGCCCTTGTCGGGGTATTCGGCGGCGATTTCCTTGAAGATATTGCGCAGGCTGGGCGGCCGCTTGCAGCTGTCGGGCACCGAGAACGCCAGGCCCTGCGCCTGGCCCGGGCCGTGGTAGGGGTCCTGGCCCAGGATCACCACCTTGACGTCGCGAGGCCGCAGCATTTCCAGGGCGCGAAAGGGCGTGCAGGGGTAGACCGTGGCGCCGGCATCCACGCGGCCGTCGACGTGCCCGCATAGTTCGGGCAGCGCGCGGGCCGCGGCCGGCGCGGCCAGGGCCGGAGCCCAGTCCTCCGGCAGTTGGGACACCAGGACGGAAAGCGGCGTGCGCAGGCGGTTTTGGTTTTCCATTCAGTAGCAGACCACTTCCACCGCGCCGCCGGGCCGGCGGCGGTCGGCCAGGTATTGCATCATGTCGCACTGGCTGATGTTGTCCGCCAGCTTGCGCACGGCCAGCAGATTCGTATCCGTATAGCTGCAGCCTATCCAGTAGCCCTGGTCGTCCGGCCGGAAATGCCAGCTGGAGGCATAACCGCGCGTGGACCGCTTCTCGGTATCCGGGGCCAGCGCCACCATATTCCGGGGGTCGCCGGAAAAGAAGGTGATGCCCTGCAGCCGGTGGTCGGGGTCGCGGCGGGGATCGGGCATGACGGACCAGCCGCCGGGCGTGTTGGTCGACGTCTGGGTGATCTGCAGCGTGCTGGGGCAGGGGGTGTTGACGGGCCGCGCGGCCAGGCAGGCCGGCGCCGCCGCCACCAGTCCCAGCGCGGCGGCCAGCCGCGGGAAAGAAATGGCCGGAAGGCGAGTGTTCATGGCAGTTGCGCGATCATGAAGACAAGTGGCGCGGGGTTCAATGGCGCGGCAAGGCGTTCAGGGTTTCGAGCAGGCGGTTGCGGTAGCGCTGCATGAGCTGCCGGACGGCCGCCATGCGCGGCGCCCAGTCGGGCGGCTCCTGGCCGGGCGGCACGCGCGGCGCCGCCCAGATGGCGTCGGGGAAATGGCGGTCGCCGCGCCAGCGCGGGATGATGTGCCAGTGCAGGTGGGGCACCATATTGCCCAGCGAGGCGACATTGATCTTGTCGGGGTGCAGGACTTCGCGCTGGGTTTCCTCGATGCGCCAGACCGCTTCCATCATCAGCTCGCGGCCGTGGCGCGACAGGCTGGTCATTTCCGGGATGTGGGAGTTCCAGATGACGCGGGTGTAGCCCGGGTAGTCGGCATCGTCGACTTCCACGACCCGCATGTGCGTGCCTTGCCACAACAGGGCCCCGCCAGGCTGCTGGCAGAGCGGACAGTCGGGAAGCAAAGTAGTCATGGGGGGTTCGCTCTTGTCGGCGCGATGGACGGAGGACCATGATAGTAGGCCGTTTTGGCGACTCTTTGTAGGGGTGGCGGCGCCCGCGGCATGGGGCCGGCCCTGCCCGGTGCTATGCTTTCCCGGCTTTCCTGGAGACCCTCATGACCCAAGACGCAAGCGCGGGCGCGGCGCCGCGCCTGACTTCGCTTTCGCACGGCGGCGGCTGCGGCTGCAAGATCGCCCCGGGAGTCCTGGCCGATCTGCTGGCCCGCTTCGCGCCGTCGCAGGCCTTTCCCGGCCTGATGGTGGGCACCGAGACCGCGGACGACGCGGCGGTGTACCGCCTGAACGACGAGCAGGCGCTGATCGCCACCACCGACTTCTTCATGCCCATCGTCGACGATCCCTACGATTTCGGCCGGATCGCCGCCACCAATGCGCTCTCGGACGTCTATGCCATGGGCGGCACGCCCATCATGGCGCTGGCCATCGTCGGCATGCCCATCAATGTGCTGCCACGCGAAACCATCGCCGAGATCCTGCGCGGCGGCCAGGAAGTCTGCGCGCAGGCCGGCATCCCGGTGGCCGGCGGCCACACCATCGATTCGGTCGAGCCCATCTACGGGCTGGCTGCCATGGGGCTGGTGCATCCGGCGCGCGTCAAGCGCAATGCCGATGCGCGCCCTGGCGACGCGCTGATCCTGAGCAAGCCGCTGGGCGTGGGCATCCTGTCGGCCGCGCTCAAGAAGAACCAGCTGGATGCCGCCGGCTACCAGGCCATGATCGCCAGCACCACGCGCCTGAACACGCCGGGACCGGCCCTGGCGGCCCTGCCCGGCGTACATGCCCTGACCGACGTCACCGGCTTCGGCCTGCTGGGTCACGCGCTGGAGATGAGCCGCGGCGCTGGCCTGCGCGCCCGCATCGATCTCGCCGCGCTGCCGTGGCTGCCCGGCGTGCGGCAGATGGCGCAAGCCGGCATGATCACCGGCGCCTCCGGCCGCAACTGGGCTTCCTATGGCGATGCCATCGCGCTGGCGCCCGGCGTGGACGAGGTCTCGCGTGCGCTGCTCACGGATCCGCAGACCTCCGGCGGCCTGCTGGTGGCCTGCGACCGCGATACCGCGCCGCGCGTGCTGGACGTCCTGCGCGAACAGGGATTCACGCAGGCGGCCGTGGTGGGCGAAATGGCCCTGGGCGAACCGGGGGTGGAGGTAGCCGGCTGAGCCGTGCGCGGCGATGCACGTATATAGGCGTGAAGGCGTGCCGCCGGCCTGGACGGCGGCACGGCCGCTCCGCGGGCGGCATCAAGTCTCTGCGGGGGCGGCGCGAGTCCTTATAAGAAGTGAACCGGCGCGTACGCTTCGGGCGGAACGCGCATTTGCATCGGAAAAGGAGACGACATGACGCAGGCGGACAGCAAGGCGGCGCCGGCAGCAACCCATGCGGCGGACGGCGCCGGGCAACTGCAGATCTGGTTCGATTTCGCCAGCCCCTACAGTTTTCTGGCGATGGAGCGTATCGAGCCCATCGCGGCATCGCATGGCGTCACCGTGGATTACCGGCCCTTCCTGTTGGGGCCGGTGTTCAAGGCGCGCGGCTGGGACGATTCCCCGTTCCGCCTGTTCCCGGACAAGGGCGAATACATGATGCGGGAGGTCGCGCGGCTGGCGGCCAAGTACGGCATCCGCTATCGCCGGCCCACCGTTTTCCCGCGCGTGGGGGTATTGCCCTCGCGCGTCGCCTACATCGGGCTGCAAGAGGCATGGGGCAGGGATTTCTGCATCGCCATGTTTCGCGCCAACTTCGTCGACGACCTGGACATCCAGCAGCAGGATGTGGTGCGCGAGCGCCTGCGGGCGCTGGGCGTGGACGCCGACGCCGTGCTGGCCCGCGCGGCCAGCGATGAAATCAAGCAGGCGTTCCGGGCGCAGGTCGACCGCGCCCAGGCCCTGGGCGTTTTCGGCGCCCCCATGATGTTCGCCGGCACGGAAATGTTCTGGGGCAACGACAGGGTGGAAGACGCGGTGCGCTGGGCGCGCGACGGCGGCGGGCCCGTGGCCTGAGCGGCCGGACGGGCGCGGGCCGCGCGCGCCGCTACATTGCGCTTTTGCGGCGTCGCTGTCCCGGCCGCCGTTCCAGCATCAGCGCCTGCAGCCGCTCGGCCGCGGGCGGCAGGCTCAGCCCGCGGCGCGTGACGAGATAGATGCGCCGGACCAGGCCCGGGATCTTCAGTGGGCGGCTGACCAGGTCCGGCCTTTCGAATTCATACAGCGTCAACGCCGGCACCACCGTGATGCCGATCCCGGCGGCGATCATGCCGGTCACCGTGGCCAGCTGTTCGACTTCCATCGCCGTCTTCATGGGATACGGGTGAAACGCCCGTTCCAGCTGCAGGCGCACGCTGTGCGAGCGGGCCAGGTGGATGAAGGGCGCCGCCGAGAGATCGGGCAGCCCGACTTCGCGCTGCCGGGCCAGCGGATGATCGGCGCGGCAGACCAGGTGGAAGCGGTCGTTGCACAGCAGCCGCGCGTCCAGGTCCTGCGCCGGCAGTCCCGACGACGCCAGCGCCAGGTCGGCGCGGCCGGCGCGCACGCGTTCCAGGCAGGGCGCGGAGAGCACGTCCGCCAGCTCCAGTTCGATGCCGGGATGTCGCTGGCGGAACTCGGCGAATACGCCCGGCAGCCAGCCCGAGGCGATGGAGGGCAGCGCGGCCACCGATACCCTGCCCTTGTCCAGCAGGGCGTGGCCGCGGAAGTCGTCGATCATGCCGTCGAAATCGTCCAGCACGCGGCGCGCGGAGGTCTCCAGCAGACGGCCCTGCGGCGTCAATTCCACATTGCGCGTGTCGCGGTCGAACAGCCGGTAGCCCAGCGTCTCTTCCATGCTGCGGATCAGCGAACTGAAGGCCGATTGCGACAAGTGGCACTGGCGCGCGGCGCGCGTAAAGCTGCGCTGTTCCACCAGGGCCAGGAAGGCACGCAGATCGCGCGTGGAGAGATTAATCTCTTTCATCGCTTAATCGATCCAAATTTTCGACTTCTCCGATTCTAGTCGCCACGGTACATTCCTGCTCCGTGGAAGCCCGCCCGTTCACGCGCATGCGCCGGCGCGGCGCCGCGCCCCGCCGTTCTCCCGACGCCGCATGAACGATGGCGGGGCCTGCGCCACACACACGACCGCCGCGCCATGCCGGGCGGCGAACACAATACGTACCGGCACACAGGATGTACCGGCGCCAAGGAGACAAGACCATGACAATGACCCGACGCAGCTTGTTGCGCGCCATGGCGGCCAGCCCGGCAATGGCCCTGGGTGTGCCCCGTTTGGCGCGCGCCGCCGAGTTTTCCTACAAGTACGCGCACAACCTGCCGATGACGCATCCGCTGCACCTGCGCGCGCAGGAAGCCGTCGAGCGCATCCGCAAGGAGTCCAACGGCCGGCTGGAGATCGCCATCTTCCCCAACAACCAACTGGGGGGCGACACCGACATGCTGTCCCAGGTGCGCAGCGGCGGCATCGAGTTGTTCACGCCCTCGGCCCTGGTCATCGCCACCGTGGTGCCGGTAGCGGCCATCAACGCCGTGGGTTTCGCGTTTTCCGATTACGGCCAGGTCTGGAAGGCCATGGACGGCGCGCTGGGCGCGCACGTGCGCGAAAAGATCGCCAAGGCCAATCTGTATGCCTTCGAGAAAATGTGGGACAACGGATTCCGGCAGGTCACCACCAGCAGCAAGCCCATCGACGGCGCGCGGGACCTGGACGGCACCAAGATCCGCGTGCCGGTCAGCCCCTTGTCCATCTCCATGTTCAAGGCGCTGTCGGCCGCGCCGGCCAGCCTGCAGTTCAGCGAGGTGTATTCGGCACTGCAGACGCGCATCGTGGACGCGCAGGAAAATCCCCTGCCCATCATCCAGGCGGCCAAGCTGTACGAAGTGCAGAAGTACTGCTCGCTGACCAACCATATCTGGGACGGCTATTGGTTCATCGCCAATGGCCGCGCGTATCGCCGCCTGCCGCCGGACCTGCAGAAGCTGTGGGAAACCGCCTTCAACGATGCCGGCATGCAGCAGCGCGAGGACCTGAAAAAAATGAACCAGTCCATCCGCAGCGACCTGGAATCCAAGGGCCTGAAATTCAACCAACCCTCGCCCGACAGTTTCCAGGCGCAATTGCGCAAGGCGGGCTTCTACGAGGAATGGCGCGGCAAGTTCGGGCCGGATGCCTGGGCACTGCTGGAAGCCGCGGTCGGCAAGCTGGCCTGAGTCCGCCGGCCGGCCCGCGCGGGGCAGCGCGCGAACGGGCGGCAACACACCAGGATCGACGGCCCCGGCCGGCGCGCATGCGGCGCGGCCGCGGCGGCCCACGGAGACCACTATGCATACACAGGCTGGTTACTACCCGAAAGACGCGCGGGCGACCGCGGCGTCCGGCGGCGCGGCCGCGCGTTTCCTGGACGGGCTGGAGCGCGCGCTGGGACTGGCCGTCGAAATTCCCGCCGCGCTGCTGGTGCTGGCGGAAATCGTCGTCCTGCTGGCCGGCGTGATCGCGCGCTATGTATTCCATGCACCGCTGGTATGGGGCGACGAGCTGGCGTCCATCCTGTTCCTCTGGCTGTCCATGCTGGGCGCGGCGGTGGCGCTGCGGCGCGGCGAACACATGCGCATGACGGCGCTGGTATCGCGTGCTTCGCCCGCCCGGCGCGCCTGGCTGGACGTGGTCGCCATCGCGGCATCGCTGTGCTTCATGCTGATGGTGCTGCCGCACGCCTGGGAATACGCCAGCGAGGAGGCCATCGTCACCACGCCCGCGCTGGAAATCTCCAATGCCTGGCGCGCCGCGGCCCTGCCGTCCGGCTTCATCCTGATGACGGTGTTCGCCCTGCTGCGCCTGGCCCGCGCGGGCTCCTGGCGCCATGTGGCCGGCGCGCTGGCCGCCGTCGCCGTCGTGGCGGGGTTGTTCATGCTGGCCCAGCCGCTGCTGGCGCCGCTGGGCAAGGGTAATCTGCTGGTCTTCTTCGTCGGCCTGGTGGCGGTCAATGTGTTCCTGGGCGTGCCCATCGCATTTTCCTTCGCCCTGGCCACCTTCGGCTATCTGGCGCTGACCACGCACACGCCGCTGATGGTCATGGTGGGCCGCATGGACGAAGGCATGTCGCACCTGATTCTGCTGGCGGTGCCCATGTTCATCCTGCTGGGCCTGCTGATAGAAATGACCGGCATGGCGCGCGCCATGATCGGCTTCCTGGCCAGCCTGCTGGGCCACGTGCGCGGCGGCTTGTCCTATGTGCTGATCGGCGCGATGTACCTGGTGTCCGGCATCTCCGGGTCCAAGGTGGCGGACATGGCCGCCGTCGCGCCGGCCCTGTTTCCGGAAATGAAGCAGCGCGGCGCGCGGCCGGGCAACCTGGCGGCGCTGCTGTCCTGCACCGGCGCGCAAACGGAAACCATACCGCCCAGCATCGTGCTGATCACCATCGGCTCCGTCACGGGGGTCTCCATCGCGGCGCTGTTCACTGGCGGCATGCTGCCCGGCGTAGCGCTGGGCCTGGCGCTGGCGGTCATTGTCTGGCGGCGCAGCCGGGCGGAGAACCTGTCCGGCGTGCGCCGCGTGCCGGCCCGCGAAATCGCCCGGCTGTTCTGCGTGGCGGTGCCGGCGCTGCTGCTGCCCTTCCTGATCCGCGCCGCGGTGGTGGAAGGCGTGGCCACCGCCACAGAGGTCTCCACCATCGGCATCGCCTACTCCGTGCTGGCCGGCCTGCTGCTGTACCGGCGTTTCGACTGGCGGCGCATACCGGGCATGCTGCTGGACACGGCGGCCCTGTCCGGCGCCATCATTTTCATCGTGGGCGCCGCCACGGCGATGGCGTGGGGCCTGACGCAATCCGGTTTCTCGCAGGACCTGGCGGAATTCATGCGCCGCATGCCCGGCGGCCCGGCCGGATTCCTGCTGGTCTCCATCGTCGCCTTCGTCATCCTGGGCAGCGTGCTGGAAGGCATTCCCGCCATCGTGCTGTTCGGCCCCTTGCTGTTTCCCATCGCCCGCGCCGTCGGCGTCAACGAAGTGCACTACGCCATGGTGGTCATCCTTTCCATGGGCCTGGGCCTGTTCGCACCGCCCTTCGGCGTGGGCTACTACGGCGCCTGCGCCATCGGCAAGGTCAGTCCGGACGAGGCCATGCCCTATATGTGGGGCTACCTGGCGGCGCTGGCGGTGGGCGTATTGGTGGTGGCATTCGTTCCGTGGATCTCCACGGGCTTTCTCTGATCGAGGTGTAGACCATGAGTCGTTTGTTCGGCGAGGTCCGGCAGGCAGGGTATGTCGTGCGCGACATCCATAAGGAAATGCGGCATTGGAGCGAGACACTGGGCATCGGCCCGTGGTTCTATGCCGACCGCGTGCCGGTCAGGAATTTCATGTATCGCGGCCAGCCCTCGCCCATCGAGGTGTCCGTGGCGCTGGCCAATTCCGGCCCGCTGCAGATCGAGCTGATCCAGCAGCGCAACGACGCGCCGTCCATGTACAAGGCCTTCCTGGATGCCGGCCATACCGGCCTGCAGCACCTGGCCTACTGGACGGAGAACTTCGACGAAGACGTGCGCCGCCTGGCGGAACAGGGCCTTAAGGTCGGCATGAGCGGCGAGGTCGGGGAACGCGGCCGCTACGTTTACTACGAAACCGAAACCCATCCCGGCACGGTGATCGAACTCTCCGAAATCGCGGGCCCCAAGGGCAAGCTGTTCCGCCTGATACGCGAGGCATCGCTAGGCTGGGATGGCCGCGATCCCGTGCGTCCTTTCCCCGATCTTTCCACGCTGTAGACCCGCCATGACGGACACCCAGCGGCGCGACTTCCGCGCCACGTATTTCATCGAGACTCCCTTCCCGCTGGAGCAGGCCGCCGAGGTCCTGGCCGGCGAACAGTCCAGCGGCACCTTCGTGCGGGTGGCCGGCGAAACCGACGACCTGCGCCGGCGATCGCGCGCCATCGTGCGATCGATCCGCCAGACCGGCGTGTCGGCTGTGCCCAGCCTGCCCAATGCCTTCCTGGAACGGCGCGGCGTGCCGGGCCCCTACCGGCAGGCCGTGATCACGGTGTCCTTTCCGGTCGACAATGTCGGCGCCAACCTGCCCACCCTGGCGGCCACGGTGGGCGGCAATATCTACGACCTGGGCGAAATGACCGGCGTCAAGCTCCTGTCGCTGGACCTGCCGCCCGAGTACGTCAGGCTGTTCGACGCGCCGCGCCACGGCGTGGCCGGCACGCGCGCCCTGGCCGGCCGCCGCGATGGCCCCATCCTGGGCACCATCATCAAGCCCAACGTCGGCATGACGCCGGAGCAGACCGCCGGCGTGGTGGCCGGCCTGTGCGACGCCGGCGTGGACTTCATCAAGGACGACGAATGCATGGCGAATCCGCCGCATTCGCCGCTGGCCCGGCGGGTCGAGGCCGTCATGCGCGTCATCAACGACCATGCGCAGCGTACCGGCCGCAAAGTCATGTACGCCTTCAATATTTCCGACGACCTGGACGCCATGCGCGGCCACGCCGCGCGGGTGGAAGCGGCCGGCGGCACCTGTGTCATGGCCAGCCTGAACTGGTGCGGCTTCAGCGCCATCCAGGCCCTGCGGCGCAGCACGCCCCTGGCCATACACGGCCACCGCAACGGCATGGCGGCCATGTCGCGCCATCCCGGGCTGGGCATCGCCTTTCCGGCCTACCAGGCGCTGTGGCGCCTGGCGGGCGTGGACCAGCTGCACGTCAACGGGCTGGGCGGCAAGTTCTACGAAAGCGACGAAAGCGTCATCGAATCCGCGCGGGCCTGCCTGGCGCCGCTGGCGGGCGACGATGCGGTGATGCCGGTGTTTTCCTCGGGGCAATGGGCCGGGACCGTGCCGTCCACCTTCGCGGGCCTGGGCACGGACGACCTGATTTTCCTGTCCGGGGGCGGTATCCTCGGGCACCCCGACGGCGCCGCCGCCGGGGTGCAGAGCATACGCGACGCCTGGGACGCCGCGCGGGCCGGCGTGCCGCTGCCGGACTTCGCGCGCGACCGGCCCGCGCTGGCGCATGCCCTGGCTTTCTATGGTTGATCGGCGGTCCGGAGACGCGGCCGGGCCGCGATGCGCGAAGGGGCGGCGCGTATGTCCATGAACACCACTACGCAAGCGGTGCCCTATGCCGGCACGCCGGCGCCGCGGCCGCGCCTGGCCTACTACGGCGACGACTTCACCGGTTCCACCGACACCCTGGCCACCGTGGTGTCGGCCGGCTGGCGCGCGGCGTTGTTCCTGGATGTTCCGACCGACGAAGACATGGCCTGCTTCGGCCCGCTCGATTGCGTCGGCGTGGCCGGGACGGCACGCGCCATGTCGCCGGCGGAAATGGACCGGGCGCTGCCGCGCGTTTTTCGCGGGCTGGCGGCAACGGGCGCGGATGTCCTGCACTACAAGACCTGCTCGACCTTCGACAGCGCGCCGCACATCGGCAGCATCGGCCACGCCGTCGCGCTGGCCTGGCGCGCGCTCGGGCAGCGGCCCGCCTATATCGTGGGCGGGCAGCCCAACCTGGGCCGCTACTGCGCCTTCGGCCACCTGTATGCGCGGGCGGGCCAGGGCGGTGCGGTGTACCGCCTGGACCGCCACCCCACCATGAGCCGGCATCCGGTCACGCCCATGGACGAGGCCGATCTGCGCGTGCACCTGGCGCGCCAGGGGCTGGCGGACATCGCCCTGTTCGACACGGCGATGCTGGAAGAAGACGAGCCTGCGCGCGTGGCGCGGCTGGATGCGATGATCCGCGCCGGCGTCCCGGCCGTGCTGTTCGACGTGATGCGACCGGCGGACCTGGCTCGCATCGGCGCATTGCTGCGGGACCGGCGCGATCCGGTGCACGGGCCGCTGCTGGCCGTGGGACCCACCGGCGCGGTGCAGGCCTTGCTGGCGGCGGACGGCGCGGGGGCTTCGGCGCCTGCCAGGGTGCCGCCATCCGCGATGCCGGCGCCGCCGCGCCGCGTCGCGCAGACGTTCATCATCGCCGGCAGCCGATCGCCCATTACGGCGGCCCAGATCGCCGCCGCCGAACACGCGGGATTCCTTTCCATGCCCCTGGACGCCGCCGCCATGGCGGAGGGCGGCCCGTCCACCATCCATGCGGTGGCGGGGCGCATCGCCCAGGCACTGGGGCAGGGCCGCAGCGTGGTCGCGCATAGCACGCTGGGCGACGACAGCGGCACCTCGCGCCCGGGCTTCACGCGGGCACTGGCCCAGGCCTGCGGCGGCTTGATGGCCGAGGTGCTCCGCCTTCATCCCCTGGCGCGCGCCGGGTTCGCGGGCGGCGATACTTCCAGCGTGGCGGTGCAGTCCTGGGGCGCACGCGCGCTGACCTTCGCCTATGCGCCCAGTCCCGGGGTGGCGGTGTGCCGCGTCCATGCGCCGGGGCATAGCGCCGATGGGCTGGAGCTGATGCTGAAGGGCGGCCAGATGGGCCCCACGACGCTGTTCCAGGACCTGCTGGCCGGACAGGATTGAGGACGGCCCGGGACGCTGGGCCCGCGGTGCTTCTTCTCTCCCTCCTTCCTCGTTCTCTCTCGTCCCTCGGGCATCGTCCGCGCGCTGGCACCGTAGGAAAACCCTGAAATCCACGGTCGGCCGCGCGCACGCGCGGGATGCTGGCCGGACAAGGCGCACTACACGGCTTTCGTTTCTTGCCGGTGTCGCCTCATGAGCCATTGCGTCGCTGCCTTGTCCCGCCACGATGTTTCCGCGCCGGTCGCGGTCGCCGCGGCCGATCCTGCCATCGCCGTCCCGCCGCCCGCGGCGCGGGACACAACGCAGGCCTTCGAGAACGTGCCCGGCAGGCCCTTGCCGGAACCGCCATCGCCACCCGCGCCGCGGCCGGGGCAGGATTCCGCGCCCGCTTCTCCACCGGCGCCAGGACCGGACTCCTTGCCCCGTCCTGCACCCCCGGCGGCGCAGGGCCAGGACCCCTTGTACCGGTACCAATGGCATCTGCGAAACACCGGCCGGCATCCGCTGGCCAAGGGCAAGCTTGTGCCTGGCGTGGACCTGAACATCGACGATCTGCACCGCATCGGCGTGACCGGGAAAGGCGTGGTGGTGCGCATCATCGAGAACGGTCCCGTCGATGCCTCGCACCCGGATCTGCAGGGGAGTATCGTGGGCGCGGCATCGTATCCACGCGGCGGCACGGCGCATGCCACGGCGATGGCCGGCATCATCGCGGCCCGCGGCTGGAACGGCGAAGGCGGCCGCGGCGTCGCGCCGGACGCCATGATCGTGGACCGCTACACGCCAGCGACCGCCGGCGTTGCGCGCGCTCGGGTCCTGAACCAGAGCGTGGGCGAGGAACCGCTCTCCCTGGACCCCTACAGCACGGCCGGGGTGCCGCACGATTTCAGCGGCGCGGCCTCGTTCACGCTCGCGGTGGTGGCGGCCGGCAACAGCTTCAGCGGCGATGACGACGACCCCCGGCTGACCAAGGCGCGCTGCCGGCAGGCCACCCGCGGGACCGGCCTCGCCTGCTATTCGGCCAATCTGTTGCCGGAAAGCGCGCGTCTGAACGCGATGCTGGTCGGCGCGGTGAATGCGATGGGCGTCAAGTCTTCCTATTCCAACACCGGTTCATCGCTGTGGGTGTCGGGCCCGGGCGGGGAAGTGGGCCCCGCCTCGCCCGCCCTGGTCGCTCCCGTGCCGCACGATTGCGCGGCGAACAAGATCGACCTTGCCCAGGCACTGCCGGCGGATGCACCGGCGTCCAATGCGACCTGCCACTACACCGCCGCCGCCAACGGTACATCGTCGGCCGCGGCGACCGTTACCGGCGTGGTTGCCTTGATGCTGCAGGTCAACCCGGGCCTGACCTGGCGCGACATCAAATACGTGCTGGCCATCACGGCGCGCAAAGTCGACCCCGGCCGCGCGACGATCGCCTGGGACGATGGCGGCAAGCGCGTCGTGCTGGAGGACGGCTGGGTGACGAACGCGGCGCGACGCTCCTTCAGCAACTGGTACGGCTTCGGCCTGGTGGATGCCAAGCGCGCCGTGGATGCCGCCCGCGCATTCCGCGGGCTGCCGCCGGCCGTCGATACCGGCTGGCTGGCCTATCGCGGGCAGCCGGTGCCCATTCCTTTTCGCGACGAAGCCGCTGGCCATGCCGGCATAGGCGTGGCGCGGGACATCGAGGTCGAAGCCGTGCGGATACGCCTGCGTACGACGCATCCCAAGCCGGAAAACCTGCGCGTGGCGCTGACATCTCCATCGGGTACGCGCAGCATCCTGCTTGCCGCGCCGAGCCGCATAGAAAGCACGGAACCCGGTTTCTCGGCGGACGTCATGGTCTCCAACGCCTTCCTGGACGAAAGCGCCAGGGGGCAATGGAAGTTGCAGGTGATGGACGTCGTGGATCCGCCGTCCGGCCGGCACACGCTGACTGCATGGGAGCTGTCCATCTTTGGCCATGCGCCGGCTTAGGCGATCGTCGCGCATCCCGGCGACGTATCGCCTTCACGTATCGCCTGCGTATATCCCTGCTCTGTCTGTCGGTCCGATATCGACGGCCGATATCCTGGCCGATGGGATGCTTGCGGTGGATCCTGTACCAACGCGGCTTTTGGCAGGTGGCTCCGATGCAAGCATCCCTACATTCGTCTCCTCATCCTGGCGGCCCATTGCTGGACCGGCCCGTGGGCACTACGCCCGGAAATGCACAGGGATCGGCGATGTCCACGGCTTCCGCCATTGAACGGGCGGCGCGCGAACTCGAAAACGTCCCGCACGCGAAGCCGGTCGACGCGGCCCCCATGCCCGCGCGGCGGCGGTCCGCCGTGCGTCGGACGGACGACGATCCCATCGCGTTCTTCAACAAGATCCGCGATCCGCTATATCGTTATCAATGGCATTTGAAGAATCGCGGCCAGTACGCGGTCGCCCGTGACCGGCCCACGCCCGGGGTGGACCTGCATATCGGCGACCTGCACCGCAACGGGATTACCGGGAAGGGCGTCGTTGTCGGGGTTCGCGAGCTGCCCGGCAAACTGATCGATGCGGCGCATGAAGACCTGGCCGACAACATGGTCCTGCCCGCGCACCCGGGCCTGCACGGGGACGGGGCGAAGGCCGGCGCCCACGCGACCCGAACGGCCGGGATCATCGCCGCCCGTCGCAACGGGCTGGGCGGCATCGGTGTCGCTCCGGACGCCAAAATCCTGGATCTTGGCCGGCCGGAAGCCCGGAACCAGCCGCGTCCCCCGGTGGTCAATGAAAGCCTGGGACGGAACCGCAACGCGTTCGAACCCTATCGCAAGGGCAAGGTGTTCCGCGATGGCCGCCAGGATGCGCAGTTGGTCGTGAAGGCGGCGGGCAACGAGTTTATCGGCGACGCCCGGAAGAAAGCCGCCGAGCTGGGAAAGTACCCGGACATCGATACGGGCGCCCAGGTGGGCCGGCTTTCCGCCAACCTGGATACCAAGGGCTCGCGCTGGAATGTCCTGAACGTCGGCGCGGTGAACGCGCAGGGGATAAAGGCTTCGTATTCCCGCGCCGGCTCCTCGATTTGGGTGTCCGGCCTGGGCGGCGAATCCGGGCTGGAGGAGGGCGGGTTCATCTCATGGGCAGACGAGAAAACTCCCCGCGAGGCGCTCTACGCGCCGGCGCTCATCACGACCGACGTGACGGATTGCAGCGCCGGCAAGTACTCCAACAACCCCGGCCCGGATACCTACTTCAATGCGCTGGAGACGGGAGGCAAGTCCGTGCTGGATCCGAACTGCCGCTATATGGCTCGCTTCAACGGCACATCGGCCGCCGCGCCGACCGTCAGCGGCGTGGCGGCGCTGATGCTGCAAGCCAACCCGGCCTTGACCTGGCGCGACATCAAATACCTGCTTGCCGTCACCGCGCGCAAGGTCGACGCGGATCGGGCGCCCATACGGTGGAACGGGATCACGCTGGACGACGGCTGGGTCGCCAATGCTGCCAGGCGCTCCTTCAGCAACTGGTACGGGTTCGGGCTGGTGGACGCAAAGCGCGCCGTGACGGCGGCACGGGGCTTCCGCGGGCTTCCACCGCCCGTCGATTCCGGCTGGCACCGTTCCATTGACCGGCCTGTGGCGATTCCCTACCGCGATGAAAATGCAGGTTATGCGCCGCTGCGTTTCGCTCGCGACATGCGCGTGGAGTCGGTGCAGATCCGTCTGCGTACCTCGCATCGCCAGCCGCACAATCTGCGTATCGCCCTGATCTCCCCGTCCGGGACCCGCAGCATCGTCATGCCCGCCTTGACCGAGATCGAGCCATGGGAAGGCAAGGACGGCGGGCAGCGGCCTTTCTCCATCAACCGCGTTGCGACCAATGCCTTCCTGGACGAAAACGCCAAGGGCGTGTGGAAGCTGCAGGTCCTCGATGTGCTGGACCCTAGCGCCGATGCAGGCAAGCTGCTGTCGTGGGAGATCCGCGTGCTCGGACACTGACGGCCGCCGCGAGCCGGTCAGGCCGGCAAAGTCACGGCCGTCGGCCTGCCTTCCGCGCATGCCTGCAGGGCTTGTCGCAAGCGCACGATGCCGGTACGGATCTGGGCCTCGTTCATCGTGGCGAAGGACAGCCGCATGGCCTGCATGTCGGCCTGGGCCGGATCGATATAAAAAGCCTTGCCGGGCACATAGACGACCTCGTGCTCGATGGCATGGGGCAGCAGCCGCGTGCTGTCGATATCGCCGTTCAGCCGCGCCCAGCAGAACATGCCGCCGCGCGGCTTGCGGAAACTGACGCGGTCGCCCATTTCCTCGGTCAGCGCGCGGGCCAGCGCGTCCGCGCGGGCGGCATAGGCGGCGCGTATGCGCGGCACGTGTTCGTGGTAGCGCCCGTCCTCGATGTACTGCGCCACGATCTCCTGGATCCAGGCCGACGACGCCATATCGTCGGCCGCCTTGGCGCTGACGCAGCGCCGGCGGATTTCCGCGGGCGCGATCAGCCAGCCGATGCGCAGCGCGGGCGCCATGGTCTTGGACATGCTGGCGATGTAGGCCACCCAGGCGCGTTGCTCGCCTTCGGCCAGCGCCAGCAGGGGTGGCAGGGCCTCGCCCTCGAAGCGCAGTTCGCCGTAAGGGTCGTCTTCCACCAGCAGGAAGCGGTGGCGCGCGGCCAGTTCCACCAGGCGACGGCGCCGCGCCAGGCTCAGGGTCGCGCCGCAGGGGTTGGAGAAGGTCGCCACCACGCTGACCAGCTTGGGCTTGAGCCGCTCCGCCAGTGCCGCCAGGGCTTCCACGTCCACGCCGTCGGGTCCGGAGGGCACCGTGTGCAGCGTGGCGCCGGTGTAGTGCAGGGCCTGGCGCGAATTGGGAAAACAGGGGCTCTCGATGATGGCCACATCGCCCGGCTGCAGCATGACGCGCCCCAGCAGCGCCAGCGACTGCTGCGACCCGCCCGTGACGGCCAGCTCGGTATCCGGATCGCAGTGCACGCCGCGCTCGGCGGACAGCCGCGCCAGCTGGGCCCGCAGCGCGGCCTGGCCGTCGATGTTGGAATACTGCAGGCAGTCCGCCAGCCGCTTGCCGACCTTGGCGGCGGCGGCGGTCAGGCCCTCGATGTCGAAAAGCTCGGTGGCCGGATAGCCGCCCGACATGCTGATGGTGCCCGGCCGGTTGGCGTAGGGAGCAAGCGAACGGATGGGAGAAACGGCGGGAATCTGGAAGGGTGCCGCGAAGGTATAGCCGGGCACGGGCTGGGAGGACATAGTAGGCGCCTGATGCAGGGACGATAGGCCGCGAAGAGGGCGGGGCCGGAACGCGCCGAAAATTCTAAACTACCCGTTTAACGAACATCAAAACCGGTTTGGCCGGACAATGCCGCCATGTCAGCCCCCGATTCCTTCGCCACCCGCCTCGCCGTCCTGCAAACCCGCCTCGCCGCGGCCTGCCTGCGGGCGGGCCGGGACCCGGCGGAAGTCGCCCTTTTGCCCGTCAGCAAGACCTTCGGCGCCGACCGCATCCGCGAAGCCGCGGCGCTGGGCCTGCGCCGCTTCGGCGAAAGCAAGATGCAGGAAGTCCGCGACAAGGCGGCCGTACTGGCGGACTGCCCCGTTGAATGGGTGGTCATCGGCCATTTGCAGACCAACAAGGCCAAGGATGCCGCCCGCCTGGCGTCGGAGGTCCAGTCCCTGGACCGGCTGGACCTGGCGCAGGCGCTGGACCGGCGCCTGCAGCAGGAAGGCCGCACGCTGGACGTGCTGGTGCAGGTCAAGACCTCCGATGAACCCGGCAAGTACGGCCTGGACCCGGCCGCGCTGCCGGCGTTCGTGCGCACCGTGGCGCGCGACTATCCCAGCCTGCGGGTGCGCGGCCTGATGACGCTGGCCGTCAATTCCGACGACACGGAAGCCGTGCGGGCATGCTTTCGCGCGCTGCGCGGCATGCGCGACCGCCTGCGGGACGAGGCGATCGAAGGGGTGGACATGCGCCGCCTGTCCATGGGCATGAGCGGCGATTTCGAGCTGGCCATCCAGGAAGGCTCGACCGAGGTGCGCATCGGCAGCGCGCTGTTCGGTGCCCGGGACTACGGCGCGCCGGACGGCTGAGATCTCCCGCCGGGCGAGCCAGGGGGTGGCCCGCGCCGTGCCGGCCGATCGCATCCAGGCGCCGCCCGCATCGGTGGCGTCCCCGCCTGCCTTGTCGGCATAATAGGCGCCAACCCGCGCGCTTCGACGCGGACGCCACGGAGACATCCCCCATGCACGCAATCCTCAGGCGCACGGCCATGATGGCCGCGCTGGGCGCCGCCGCCATCGCCGCTGCCCACGCGCAGACCTGGCCGTCGCAACCGATACGCTGGATCGTGCCCTATCCCGCCGGCGGCGGTTCCGACGTGGTGGCGCGCACCGTCGCCAGTTCGCTGGAAAAATCGCTGGGACAGACCATCGTCGTGGAAAACCGCCCCGGCGCCGCCACCATCATCGGCGCCACGGCCATCGCCCAGGCGGCCCCCAACGGCGATATGGTGGGCACGGCCGATTCCGGCACGCTGGCCTACAACCCCTCTCTGTACGCCAAGCTTTCCTACGATCCCGAAAAATTCACCTACATCGGCGGCCTGGCCAAACTGCCCTTGCTGCTGGCGGTGAACACGAATTCCCCGTACAAGACCGTCGCCGACGTGCTGGCCGCCGCCCGCGCCACGCCCGGCAAGCTGACCGTCGCGTCGGCCGGCTCGGGATCGCCGCATCACCTGGCGCTGGAGCTTTTCAAGCAGCGCGCCGGCGTCGATATGCTGCACGTCCCCTACAAGGGCGCGGCGCCGGCCATCCAGGACCTGCTGGGCGGGCAGGTGGACATGATGTTCATCGACCTGGCCGCCGGACTGCCCAATGTCAAGGCCGGCAAGCTGCGTGTGCTGGCGGCCGCCACCCCGCAGCGCTTGCCGGTGCTGCCCGACGTGCCCACCATGGCGGAGCAGGGCGTGGCGGACTTCACCGCCTACGCCTGGCAAGGCGTGGTGGGTCCGGCCGGCCTGCCCGACGCGGTGGTGAAGAAATTCAGCGCCGACCTGCAGACAACCCTGGCCCGGCCCGAGGTCGCCGGCAAGCTGCAGGACATGGGCGTGATCCCCATGCCCATGCCGCCCGCGGAATTCAAGGCCTACGCCGAGCAGGAGCGCGCCATGTGGGCCACCGTCATCAAGAAGGCCAATATCCGGCTCGAATAGGGGTGACGCGGCGCCCGCGCTACGCCATGATGTGCACGCCTCCGTCCACATAGACCGTTTCGCCGGTAAGCCGTCGGGCGTAGGGGGTGGCCAGGAAGGCGCAGGTATAGCCCACGTCCATGATGTCCACCAGTTCCCCCAGCGGCGCGCGCCGCTGGGCTTCGTTCAGCATGACATCGAAGTCCTTCAGGCCGGAGGCCGCCCGCGTCTTCAAGGGCCCCGGCGACACGGGATGCACTCGGATACCCTTGGGGCCCAGCTCGTAGGCCAGATAGCGCGCGCAGGCCTCCAGCGCCGCCTTGACCGGCCCCATGACGTTGTAGTTGGGCACGACCCGGTTGGCGCCGTAGTAGCTCATGGTGAACATCGTCCCGCCGTTCTCCATCAAGGGCGCCGCCAGGCGCGCCATCCGGATGAAGGAGTGGCAGGAAATGTCCATGGCCTGGGCGAAACCGTCGGCCGAGCAGGCCAGCAGCCCGCCTTGCAGGTCGGCCTTGGGCGCCCAGGCCGCCGAATGCACCAGCACGTCCAGGCGGCCCCATTCCTGGTGCACGCGGTCGAACAAGTCCTGCAGCTGCCGTGGCTGCGTGAAGTCCAGCGGCATGAAAATGTGCGCCTGCATCGCGCGGGCCAGCGGCTCCACGTGGGGCCTGGCCTTCTCGCCGGCGTAGGTAATGGCGAGCTCGGCGCCCAGCTCGTGGAAGGCCTTGGCGCAGCCATAGGCGATGGAATGTTCGTTGGCGATGCCGCACACCAGCGCCTTGGCGTCCTTCAGCACGGGGCGGAAAGCTTGTTCGGTCATGATGGCGCTCCTGCGATGTCCGGGCCGGCCCATTCGATTGCCTGCTCGCCGCAGGCTACCCGCAAGGTATGGCGCGCGATCATCGATTCCTCATTGGTGGGAATCACCCACACGGAGACCGGGCTGGACGACGCGCTGATGCGCGGGCCGTGCGCCGCATTCGCCGCATCGTCCAGCGTCACGCCCAGCCAGGCGGCCTCGCGGCAGACACGCTCGCGTATGGCGGGCGCGTGCTCGCCGATGCCGGCGGTAAAAACCAGGGTGTCGATGCCCTGCGCCGCCGCGGTCAGGGATCCGAGCTCCCTGCCGATGCGATACACATAGAGCGCGATCGCGAACTTCGCGCGCGGGTCGTCGCTGGCCAGCAGGGCCCGCATGTCGCTGGATATGCCGGATACGCCCAGCAAGCCGGAGCGCTTGTAGATCAGGTCTTCGATGGCACGCGGGTCCATGTGCAGCTCGTCCATCAGGTAGAGGATGACGCCGGGATCCAGATTGCCGCAACGCGTTCCCATGGGTAGCCCGTCCACCGCCGTGAAGCCCATGGTGCTGGCAACGCTGCGGCGGTTCACCATGGCGCACATGCTGCTGCCGTTGCCCAGGTGCGCGACGACGGTGCGCCCCCACGCGCCGCGTGCGTCGTATTGTTCCAGCGCGCCTGCGATGTATTCGTAGGACAAGCCATGGAAGCCGTAGCGGCGCACGCCGCGCCGTGTGATCGAGGACGGTAGCGCGAAGGCCTGGGCGACCTCGGGCTGGGCGCGGTGAAACGCCGTGTCGAAGCAGGCCACCTGGGGCAGATCCGGGCGTAGCCGGGAGATCGCCTCGATGGGTTTCAGGTTATGGGGCTGGTGCAACGGCGCCAGCGGGGTCAACTTGTCCAGGGCCGCGACGATCGCCGGCGTTACCTGCACCGCGTCCGTGAACCGCTCGCCGCCATGGACGACGCGATGGCCGACCGCCACGAGCCGGTGGCTGCCCTTGTGTTCGCGCAGGAAATCCACCAGCCAGGCGACGGCGCCGTCGTGCCCGATCGGGGCGTCCGTGCCCCATTCCCTGGTGGCGACCGGTTCGCCGTCGGCCGACTGCGCACTGAAGCGGGGGGATACGTACAGGCCCGCGATCTGTCCCCCCAGCAGCACCGGCAGGGTAGGGGCGGCGGCGTCGAAGGCGCAGAACTTCAGGCTGGACGAGCCGGCATTGAGCACGAGTATGACGTCGGCCATGGCTCAGCCCTCGACCTTGGCGCTTTCGCGGCGCGCCTGGGCGACCAGTACGGCCACCGCGCAGGAGGCAAGCCGCGTCATCACTTTATCGGCCCGGCTGGTCAGTATGACCGGTACGCGCGCGCCCAGGACGATACCGGCGGCGTCGGCGCCCGCCAGGAAGGAAAGGCTCTTGGCCAGCATGTTGCCGGCCTCCAGGTCGGGCGCCATGAGCACGTTGGCGCGCCCCGCCACGGCCGACTGGATTTTCTTGATGCGGGCCGCCTCCGGATCTATGGCGTTGTCCAGGGCGAGGGGGCCGTCGACCAGGGCGCCGGTGATCTGTCCGCGATCCACCATTTTGCACAGCGCCGCTGCCTCGACGGTGGAAGGTACCTTGGCGCTGACGGTTTCCATCGCGGAGAGCACCGCCACGCGGACTTCGCGTATCCGCAGCGCATGCGCGAAGTCGATGGCGTTTTGCAGGATATCGGCTTTTTCTTCCAGCGTCGGCGCGATGTTGACGGCCGCGTCGGTGATGATCAGGGCATCTTCGCGGCCCGGCACGTCCATCACGAAGCAGTGGCTGATGCGCCGCGCCGTGCGCAGGCCGGCGTCCCGGCTGACCACGGCGGCCATCAGTTCGTCGGTGTGCAGGCTGCCTTTCATCAAGGCTTCGGCCCTGCCTTCCTTGACCAGCGCCACCGCGGCGGCGGCGGCCGCCGCGCTGTGCGGTGCGTCGACGATCTCCACGCCGGAGATGTCTATCGCGTGCGTTTCCGCGATCTGCCGCAGGCGCTCGCGCGGCCCGACCAGGATGGGCGCGATCAGCCCCATCCTGGCGGCCTGCATCGCGCCCTCCAGCGACGACTCGTCGCAGGGGTGCGCCACGGCCGTGGGCGTGGGCGGGATGGTCTTGCAGTAGTCGATCAGGCGCTGGTACTTCTCGTGTTCGGCTTGCATATCGCCTCCACGGCGCGCGGCACGCGCCTTATCTGGGCCCGAGCGCGGCCTGGCGGGAGCGCGGCTTTGCCGCGCGGCCCGCTGCCGCCTTCCTTCCTGCCGGCCTGCGGTGCTCCGTTTTGTTGTCCAAGGTACGGCCATTGGCCGCCTTGCCATTTGCCGCCTTGCCGTTGGCGGCCTTGACGTTGGACAGCGCTTGGCGGATCCGTCCCAGCATCGCCCGCTGCTCCTCGCTGGATACCAGCCCGCGTACCCGCTCGTCGGCGGACAGTTTTGCGACCAGCGCCAGGAAGCGTTCCCGGTCGGTGGCGTCGCGCAACAGTTGCGGCAGCGTCTGGATGGCCCGTTCGGTCTCGTACCGCACGGCTATCTCCTGCTCGCCGCGGATGCGGCGCCAGTCGTGCAGGCTGATGCGCGGCAGGTATTCGGCGTATTCGGTGGCCAGCTCGTGGCGCAATTCCAGGCGCGACAAGGGCAGGGGCTGGTCCTGCCGCCTGAGCAAGGCGGATACACGCGCCAGCGCTTCCACGTAGCCGCCTTCCGCGATCGCGTCCAGGACGGCGCGCACGAAAGGCAGGCTGCGGGGATCCGGCTGGATTTTCTCCTTCAGGGCGCCATCCTTGCCTTCGGCCAGGTAGCGGGAATAGACATTGCCGTACACGGTGAAGAACGCCGCCTCGGTCAGGGCGTCGCGCGTATCCCGGAAATAGTCGAGGGCGGCGCTGACCAGCGATGCGCCGGCATGCTCGGCCCGCCGCAGGGGATGGTCGTCCGCCACGGTCTGGCGGTTGGTCCTGGCAACCTGCGCCGCCGGGCCCAGCCACGCCAGCCAGGGATTCAGGTCCGAGATCGCCCAGTTCTGTACCCGCAGCGGATGCAGTTCGCGCATGCGGCGGGCCGTGTACGCGTTGGACATGGCCTGTACCCAGGGCTGGGCGAACAGGGAATAGCCGTGCTGCAGGTAGTCCGACACCAGCGCGACCGCCTCGAAGGCTTTCTCGTCCACGCGCTGGAAGCGGTTCAGGCGCGCCGCGACGTCCTCCAGGCGGTACTCCTGGAACTCGACCTCGTACCGCGCGTCGCCGTTCTTGTCGCGGCCTTCGTCGATCGTCATGCCATACAGGCCCGGCGGCAGCGACTCGATGGTCTCCAGCACGGAGACGATCTGCGCGTGCTCTTTCTTCGCCACCTTGCCGGAGACGAATATTCCCAGGTGCCCGACGCTTTCGTGCAGCAGCCCCACGATGACCTGGCCGCGGGATTTGACTTCCTCCGTGCTGCCGTACACATCGACCACCCAATTGAACGCCTGCTGCGGCGGCGTGATGTTGTCGCCCATGGAGGCGAACAGCACGATGGGCGTCTTGATGGCGCGCAGGTCCAGCCGCTGGCTGTCCTGCGCCCCCACGTTGCCGCTCCAGAGCTTGTTGCCGACGAAAAGATTGCGGGTGATCCACTCGATTTCTTCGCGGTTCATCAGGTAGAAGCCGCCCCACCAGCGCTCGAACTCCAGGAAGCGGGGCGGCTCCGTGTCCACTTTGTCGTAGACGTGGTAGTACTTGTCCCACAGGCTATTGGCGGGATTCAGGTACTCGAAGTTCTGCACCAGCCAGGCGCCATCGAACTTGCCGTCGCCCAGATCGGCCAGCAGGGAAGCGGTCCAGGTCCCGCCCAGTATGCCGCCGGCATAGCGCATCGGGTTGTTGCCTTCGCCCTCGGTCCAGGCGCCGCCCCAGTAGGACATTGGCGCACCGTTGATGACGATGGGCCCGGTCTCGTCCGGTCCCGAGGCCGCCAGCATCATCGCCGCCCAGCCACCCTGGCAATTGCCCACAACGGCCGGCTTGGGCGCGTCGGGATGGAGTTCACGTACCTTCTTGACGAACAGGCGTTCGGCATCGCAGACGTCGAACAGTGTCTGGCCCGGCTCCGGGTCGCGATAGAAGACGACGAAGTACACCGGATGCCCCGCGCGCAGCGCCACGCCCACCTGGGAATCGTCCTTGAACCCCCCGATGCCCGGCCCGTGCCCGGCGCGGGGGTCGATGATGACGTAGGGACGCCGGTTGTCGTGGACGACCACGCCCGCCGGCGGCGCGATGCGCAGCAGGGCGTAGTTCACCGGACGATCGAAGGTCCGCCCGTCCGCCACGGTTTCGTAATCGAAATGCAGGACCGGCTTCAATCCCTGCGAGGCGTTCTCGACGAAGTTGTTGCCCCGCTGCCGCATGGCGTCCCAGAACAGAACGGACCGCTGCATCGCGTCGACCGCATAGCCGTACCAGTTCAGCGGATTGAGCGCCGCGGCGATGCCGGCGGCGTCCGGGCCGGCGCCATCGGCGCCATTGCCTGCGCTCGTGGCGACCTCCCGTGCCCGCGCGGTGTACTGTTCATTGGCCGCCTGCAGCCGCTTCTGCAGGATCAAGGCGACCTTGACGCCGATCTCGTGGCTGCGGGCGAACTGGTTTCCTGCGTCCATGGCCAGAACTCCTGTGCGGTTCGGCCCGGCCGCGTCGTGTCCGCGCAAAGCGCTGAGAGACAAGGGCGGGAAGGCGTCGGGTATACGTAATGGATGTTAGAGAGGCGGTTCTCGCGCCGCAAGACGCCGCCCCCGCGCGCCCCCGGGATTAAATAAAAACGGCCTATTGAAAGGGATGATGGGCCGGCGCCGGCCAGGCCCGTTTGGCGCCCCGCCTGTTCAAAACGGCGAGACGCGCCAACAATACCCGCGTGGCCGGGCCGCGTCCGGCGCGCCCGCCGCGAATGCCAGGGAGGTACCCGCCATGGCTGCTCTGCTGATCAACCATGTACAGGACACGACGTCGGACGAGGACGTGCGCAAATTCCTGATGAAGTACGGTTTCCCGTCGTACGACCGCATCCAGCGCGTCGCCGGGGACGGCTCGCGCCCGGCGGTCCTGCTTACCTTCGACGACTGCAGCGCGGCGGCCTTGCGCACTCTGCTGCCGCGGATCCACCAGATATTCTGGAACAACCACACGATTACCGCGCTGGTGCTGAGCGAGCCGCGCGAATGAAGCCTGGGGAGCGTGGCGCGCGGCTTCCCGGTTATTGCTTTTCTACTTCGATTGGCCATGCATCGTGTGCCCGCCCATGCCGCCCGTATTGCCCATGGCGCCATGGTCCATGTGGCCGCTCATGGCCGGCGCCTTGTAGGTCAGCGGCTTGACCTTGAACTTGATTTCCACCTCGCCCGCCTGGCGGAAGGTCAGGGTGGCGGGAATCTCCATGCCTTCCTTGAAGGGCGCTTTCAGCTTTTCGAACATGACGTGATAGCCGCCGGGGGTGAACTTCACTTCGCCCTTGGCGGGGACGGTGACGCCGCCCTCGACTTCCCGCATCGTCGACACGCCGTTGCTGGTGACCGTCTGGTGGATGCTGACGTTCGCCGCGGCGTCGGAGCGGATGCCGATCAGCTGGTCCGGCGCGTTGCCGTCGTTCTCGATTTCCATATAGCCGCCGCCCGCGCTCTGGCCGGGCGCCGTGGCACGTACCCACGCGTCGTCGATCTCGATGTCGCGGATCTTGTAGTCGTGCGCCAGCGCGGCGCCATGGAAGGCCATGGCGGCGACGGCGGCGGCAAGGCTCAGGCGTGAAAACGGCATAGGGGGTCTCCAGGAAACGTTGGGGGCCGGCAGGCCCCGTGCGCCTAGTTTACCGAGCCGCGCGGGGCCGCCGTTCCACGCCTGGCGGCCGCCCGCCGGCCTACCGGCGTTCGGCCCGCTGCACGCGCAGGCCCGCGCCGCGGGCGGCCGCCAGGACCGCTTCCGTGAGCGCGGACATGGCGTCGGACGCCACCCGCCAATGCTGCCAGTACAGCGGCGTGTCCTCGAAGGCCCGGGCCCGCAGCAGCACCAGCCGCCCGGCGTCCAGGTCGGCCTGGACCAGCTGCAGCGGATTCATGGTCCACCCCAGGCCGGCCAGCGAGGCCCGCACGAAAGCGCGTGTCGAGGGCAGCCACCACACCGGCGGCTGCCACGGCGCGCCGCGCAGAATGCGGCGCGCGAAGCGGCCCTGCAATGCGTCCTTGCGGTTGTAGACCAGTACGGGGGCCTGGCCCAGCGAGCGCGCATCCACGCCATGGGCGAAATAGCGGCGATGGAAATCCGGGCTGCAGGTCGCGGCGTAGCGCATGCTGCCCAGCGCATGCAAGCGGCAGCCCTGCACCGGTTCGGCCAGCGTGGTGACCGCGCCCATCACGGCGCCGCCACGCAGCAGTTCGGCGGTGTGGTCCTGGTCCTCCGCGCGCAGGTCCAGCGTTGCGTTGGTGCGCGCGGCGAAGTCCACGGCGGCATCCATGAACCAGGTTTCCAGGCTGTCGTGATTGACCGCGATCGGCAGGGTGGCATGCGGGGCGTCCTCCGCCACGCCCAGGCGATTTAGCGCGTCGTGCTCCAGCAGCGCCGCCTGTTCCGCCAATTGCACGAGTACCCGGCCGTCCGGGGTGGCCGCGGCCGGTGTGGTGCGCTGTACCAGCAGGCGTCCCACGCGGTCCTCCAGCGCCTTGATCCGTTGGGATACGGCCGAGGGCGTGACGTGCAGGGCGGCCGCGGCGCGCTCGAAGCTGCCTTCCCGCACGACGGCGGCCAGCGCGCGCAGCTGGGCATGGTCGAGATTCATTGGATTAGCCACGCTAAATATGGGTTAGCAACATTAGCTGTTCTTTACGTGGCCGGCAAGCCAGAATACCCGCCATCATGAATGCCGCTTTTGCCTTGTCCTCTGTTCTGCTGCCCTGGGCCTCGGGCCTGGGCACCGGCCTGGGCCTGTTCGCCGCGGTGGGCGCGCAAAGCGCGTTCATCCTGCGCCAGGGCCTGCAGCGTGCGCACGTCGGCAGCGTGATCGCCGTATGCGCCGCCGCCGACGCCGTCTGCATCGTGGCCAGCGTGCTGGCGTGGCGCACGCTGTCGGCGCGTGCGGCCTGGATCGTGCCCGCCATGGCCTGGGCCGGCGCCGTCTTCCTGGCGGTCTATGCCCTGCGTGCCGCCCGCCGCGCGTGGTCGCCCGGCGGTGCGCTCGCGCCGGCGGGGCAGGCCATGGCAAGCCGCGGCGCCGCCATGCTGGCGGCGCTGGGCTTCACCGTGCTCAATCCGCACTTCTGGCTGGACATCGTCCTGGTGGGCTCGCTCGCGCAGGCCTTCGACCGCAACGCCGCGGCCTATGCGGCCGGCGCCATCACCGCCAGCGTGCTGTGGCTGCTGGTACTGGGCGGCGGCGCGCGGCTGCTGCGGCCCGTGTTCCGCGATCCGCGCGCATGGCGGGTCCTGGACGGCGGCATCGCCCTGGTCATGGCCTTGCTGGCCTGCCGGCTGCTGGCGCGGGTGCTCTAGGTCGCATCGCGCGATGCGGACGGCGCTCATCGCCGCAACGATGCGATGGCGAGACATGCCCGCGATCCGGCTGTCCTTGTCGACATTTTTTTCTCGCCCCACGACATAAGCCAGCGCGCATTCCATGACGTGTATCGCCTTGCATGCATGGAACTTACGCGAAACTTGCGGCTCGCGGGCAATCCCTAATGCGTGCGGCATTGACGCATGGCGCGCGCTCACTATCATTGGACCCGGAGGGATCGCGCGCCGCACCGGCGCACCGAAAACAATACGCACGGCCCGCAGGGAGCCGCGCGATTACAAGAAGACCAAGGGAGAAGGCATGCTCTCGGGCAGAGCGCGAAACGAGCACACGGGCATCGCGGTCATCGCGATGCCGGCGCCGCATGGCTGCATGGCGTCCTTCATCTCCCATCGCCCCGGTAATTCCTTTCATCGCCTACACGCCTCGCATGCCGGCGGCGGTCGCGCGCGTCCTTGCCGGGAGCATTGTCCCCGCATCTGATCGCCCCGCCGGTATTCCAACGCAGCATCGATATTCGATAACGGAGACAACGATGACGCATCGCCTGAAACTGCTGGTAGGAACCCTTGCTTTCGCATTGGCCGGCGGCGCCCACGCCGCGGACCCCATCAAGATCGGTGTATCGGGCCCGTATACCGGCGGCTCTTCGTCCATGGGCGTCAGCATGCGCGACGGCGTGCGGCTGGCGGCGGAGGAAATCAACAAGAATGGCGGAGTGCTGGGACGGCAGCTGGTGCTGATCGAGCGGGACGACGAAGCCAAGAACGAACGCGGCGTGCAGATCGCCCAGGAGCTGATCAACAAGGAACAGGTCGTCGCCACGGTGGGGTTCATCAATACCGGCGTGGCGCTGGCGTCCCAGCGCTTCTACCAGGATGCCAAGATCCCGGTCTTCAATAACGTCGCCACGGGCAGCGTCATCACGCACCAGTTCAATGCGCCGGAATACCCGGACAACTACGTGTTCCGCAATGCCGCCCACGACAGCATCCAGGCGCCCATGATCGTCGAGGAAGCCGTGGTGCGCGACGGCTACAAGAAGGTGGCCATTCTGGCGGACTCCACCAATTACGGGCAGCTGGGCCGCGAAGACCTGGAGAAGGCGCTGGCCGCCAAGGGCGTCAAGGCCGTCGCGGTGGAGAAGTTCAATATCAAGGATGTCGACATGACGGCGCAGCTGCTGAAATCCAAGCAGGCGGGCGCCGAGGCCATCCTGACCTACGGCATCGGCCCCGAGCTGGCGCAGATCGCCAACGGCATGGCCAAGCTGGGCTGGAAAGTGCCCATGGTAGGCAGCTGGACCTTGTCCATGGCGAACTACATCGACAACGCGGGGGCCAACGGCGCGGGCGCGCGCATGCCGCAAACCTTCATCCAGGAGCCCAACACCCCCAAGCGCAAGGCCTTCATCGATGCCTACCTGGCAAAGTTCAAGCCCAAGAACAACCGCATCGATTCGCCGGTATCGGCGGCGCAGGGCTACGACTCCATCTATCTGCTCGCGGCGGCGATCAAGCAGGCCAACTCGACGGAGGGACCCAAGATCCGGGAGGCCCTGGAAAACCTGCAGTCGCCGGTGGAGGGCGTGGTCATGACCTACGACCATCCCTTCACGCATGACGACCATGACGCCATCACCCCGAACCTGGTGGTGTTCGGCGAGGTCAAGGATGGCCGCGTGGTCTACGCCTATCCCGACGACATCAAGGCTACCGCGCAGCCGCGCAAGAAGGACGCCAGCGCCAAGGTCGCCTCGCTGCCGGCCAAATAAGCCGTCGCCCACGTGGAAGCCCCCCGAATGATTCTTCTGCAACTCGTCTACAGCGGCATCGCGCTGGGCATGATCTACGCCGTGATCGCCTTCGGCTACCAGCTGACCTTCGCCACGTCCGGCACGCTGAACTTCGGGCAGGGCGAAGCGCTGATGCTGGGGGCGCTGGTCGGCCTGTCCCTGGTGGGACTGGGCGTGAACTACTGGGTCATGATTCCCCTGGTATGCCTGTTCGGCTTCGTGCAGGGGGCACTGGTCGAACGGGTGGGGGTGCGGCCCGCCATCAAGACCCGGTCGGAGTTCGGCTGGATCATGGCGACCATCGCGCTGGGCATTATTTTCCGCAACGTCGCGGAAAACGTCTGGGGCCGCGATGACCTGCCGTTCCCGGCGCCGCTGCCGATGTCGCCGATCCAGCTGGCCGGTGCCAACGTGCTGCCCATGGAGCTGCTGGTGGTGATCGGCGCCTTGGCGATGATGTTCGTGGTGGAAGTCTTCAACCGCCGCTCCATCTACGGCAAGGCCTTCGTCGCCACCTCGGCCGACCGCGACGCCGCGGGGCTGATGGGCATCAACACCAACCTGGTCATCACGCTGTCCTATGCCCTGTCGTCCCTGACCGCGGCCTTCGCCGGCGTGCTGATCGCGCCGTTGACCCTGACCGGCGCCACCATGGGGGCGGTGCTGGGGCTGAAGGCCTTCGCCGTCGCGATCATCGGCGGGCTGTCCAGCGGCGCGGGGGTGATCGTCGGCGGCCTGATCCTGGGCATCGCCGAGACCACCACCGGCTTTTACCTGTCCACCGGCTACAAGGACGTTCCGGGACTGGTGCTGCTGTTGCTCGTGCTGGCCGTCAAACCCGCCGGCCTGTTCGGCAAGACCGCGATCCGCAAGGTCTGAAGATGAAATCGCTGACTTTCATAGCCTCGATCGTGGGCATCGCCGTGCTGGCCGGGCTGCCCGTGGCGGTGTCCAATCCGTATTACCTGCACCTGGTCGAAACCATCATGATCTACGCCATCCTGCTGTTCGGGCTGGACATCGTGGTGGGATATACCGGGCAGGTCTCCCTGGGCCATGCCGGGCTGTTCGGCATCGGCTCCTATGTGGCAGGGGTGATGGTGTTCCACCTGCATATGCCCATCGGCGTCATCCTGCCCGCGGCCATCCTGATCGCGGCGCTGTTCGGCGCGGTGCTGGCCCTGCCGGCGCTGCGCGTGACCGGCCCCTACCTGGCCATGGTGACGCTGGCCTTCGGCACCATCATCCAGATCCTGATCAACGAGATGACCTTCCTGACCGAAGGTCCGTTGGGCATCAAGATCAACAAGCCCTCTTTCAATGGCCACGTCCTGACCAAGCAGGAGTACTTCTGGCTCGTGGCGGTGCTGCTGGTGCTCGCCCTGGTTGTCGTGCATCGCATCCTGAAGTCGCATATCGGCCGCACCTTCGAGGCCCTGCGCGACAGCCCCATCGCGGCCGATTGCATGGGGGTGTCGGTGTATCGCTACAAGGTCGTGGCCTTCGTGATCAGCGCCGGCTTCGCCGGGCTGGCCGGCGCGCTGTATTCGTATTCGGAGCAGTACATCTCGCCGAACACCTACAACTTCGAGCTGACCATCCTGTTCCTGCTGGCCATCATCATGGGCGGGCGCAAGTCGCGCGTGGGCGCGCTGCTGGGCGCCGCCATCGTGGTGCTGCTGCCCAAGATGCTGGACGACATCGGCACCTTCCGCGTCATCGCGCTGACCCTGGCCATCCTGATGGTGCTGGGGGCCGGGATCGCGGTGGCCAAGGGCCGCGCCACGCCGCGGGGGCTGGCCATTCCCGTGGCGGGCACCGTGTTGCTGGCCGCCTTCTCGTTCTGGGTAGAGGCCCTGACGGATTGGCGCCTGACCATCTTCGGCGCCATGATCCTGTTCGTCGTGTATTACCTGCCGGATGGCATCGTCGGCTTCGTGCGCAATATGTTCTTCCATGCCGGGCGCAAGGCGCTGGCGGTCAATCGGGAGCTCGCGCACCAGGTCCAGGCGGTGCCGCCGGCCGCGCCGGGCGCCGCGGGCGCCGATGGCGTGCTCCTGGACGCCAGGGGCGTGGTCATGCAGTTCGGCGGGCTGAAGGCGCTGAACCAGGTGGACCTGCTGGTCCGCCGCGGCACCATCCATGGGCTGATCGGCCCCAACGGATCGGGCAAGAGCACCATGATGAACGTGCTGACGGGCATCTATGTGCCCACCGGCGGCACGGTGGAGTTCAATGGCCGCCCGCTGGCCGGCATGGTCCCCGCGGAAATCGCCGCCGCTGGCATTGCCCGCACCTTCCAGAACGTGGCGCTGTTCGGCGAAATGACGGCCCTGGAAAACGTCCTGGTGGGCCTGCACCACAGCTTCCGTACCGGCCTGGCCAATATCGCCCTGCGCACCGCGCGCTGGCGGCAGGAGGAAAGCGGCGCGCGGGCCCGGGCCCTGGCGCTGCTGGAATTCGTCGGCCTGGATACCTACGCCGCCGAAGAGGCGCGCAACCTGCCGTACGGCAAGCAGCGGCTGCTGGAAATCGCCCGCGCGCTGGCCCTGGATCCGCAGCTGTTGCTGCTGGACGAGCCGGCGGCGGGCCTGACGGCGCCCGATATCGCCGAACTGCTGCAGATCATCCGCAAAGTGCGCGACCACGGCATCACCCTGATCCTGATCGAGCATCACATGGATGTGGTCATGGGCGTGTGCGACACCGTGTCGGTGCTGGATTTCGGGCAGAAGATATCCGAAGGCCAGCCGGCGCAGGTGCAGGCGGACAGCCGCGTGGTAGAGGCCTATCTGGGCGGCGCGGTGACGGCCTAGGCCCGCGCGCAAGGAGCTTCGCATGAGCAAGAACACCGCCGAACCGGCCATGGCCGGGCGCTAGGGAGAAGACCGGCATGCTATCGATCGAGAACCTGGAGGCCGGCTACGGCAAGGTCAAGGTGCTGCACGGCATCAGCATGGAAGTGCCGCAGGCCAAGGTCGTGACGCTGATCGGCTCCAATGGCGCCGGCAAGACCACCACCATGCGCGCGCTGTCCGGCATGATCCGGCCCAGCGCGGGGCGGATCACCCTGGCGGGCCACCGTATCGACGGCCTGGAATCCCACCGCATCGCGCGCCTGGGCCTGGCCCATTCGCCGGAAGGCCGGCGCGTATTTCCCACGCTCTCGGTCACGGACAACCTGCTGCTGGGCGCCTATCCGCGCCTGACCGGCAGCCGGCCGCGCGGCGACGTCCAGGCCGACCTGGACCGCGCGATGGAGCTGTTCCCCCGGCTGAAGGAAAGGCGCGGCCAGCTGGCCGGCACGCTGTCGGGCGGCGAGCAGCAGATGCTGGCGATGGCGCGGGCGGTCATGCTGAGCCCGCAGCTCGTGCTGCTGGACGAGCCGTCCATGGGGCTGGCGCCCATCCTGGTGGAAGAAGTGTTCCGCATCATCGGGCGCCTGAAGTCGCAGGGCGTGACCATGCTGCTGGTCGAGCAATTCGCCTCGGCCGCGCTGAACGTGGCCGACTACGGCTACGTGCTCGAGAACGGCCGGATATCCGTGCACGGCACCCCCGAAAAGCTGAAGGACGATCCCGCCGTCGTCGCCGCCTACCTGGGCAGCAGCCACTAGCAGCCACTAGCAACCATTAGCGGCCATCCGCCGGGTCGGCCCCGGGCGCGCGATCGGGCGGGGGCGGCATGGCTGGCGGCGCCAGGTGGGGCAGGATGTCCGGATCGGCGCGTATGGCTTCGAAGGCCGCGGCCGCGGCCACATGGCCTCTTTCCCGCGCCAGGACGATGCCCGGCTTGCCCCATCCGTCCTTCGGGTCCAGCATGCCGGGAAGGTGCTTGCAAAGCCACGGCGCCGTCACTGCGCTACGCATCATGTCGACCAAGGTGGCGTGGAAGGCCTGGATGACCGCGCTGTGGCCGTTGGCCAGGGCGTATGCCAATCCGGAGTCCAGGCCGGCGGACGCCGCCACCAGCAGGTGCGGCAGTGCCGCCAGCAGCGGCGGCCGTATCGCCGCGGCCGACCATGGCTCCGCCAGCAGCGCGGTCAGTCCGCTGTAGAAGGCCTGGACCACGGGCGCGTGGCCGCTGGCCATGGCGAACGCCAGCGCCGGCGCGCCCAGGAAGTCCTTGGCGCACAGCACCTCCGGCAAGCTGTCCTTGATGCCCGCTTGCATCGGCGGGTCCTTGAGCAGCTCCTTCAGCAACTGGAAGAACGCCTGGACGGGCGCCGCGCGCCCGGCGCGCAGCGCGGAAGCGAATGCCGCCGAACCCATATACGCCGAACCCAGCAGCAGGCCGATCCTGGGCGCGACGAAGCTGAACAGGCGCGCGTCGCGCCATGGCGCATACCATGCCATGACCGCGGCCGGCGCATCGCGGTCGAGCAGGGCCCGGTGCAGCATCGGTATGGCCTGGTCGCGCAACAGGCGGAAGACCATGCCCATGTGTTGCCCGGGGTCGGACGACCATTGCCGCACCACGGCCAGGATGGACGTGCCCATGCCGGCGCGCAGCATGCAGCAGAGCAGCTTGTGGCGCTTGCCGGCCGCGAATGCAGCGATCGCGGGGGCGTGGGCGGCCAGGTAGGCCACGGCGGGGGCCTGGCCCAGGCGCCGCAGGAATGCTTCGGCGCAGGCGGTGTCGTTCAGCCAGCTTATCGGCATCTCGCCCAATCGGGCCGGCTCCTCGACGCGTATGACCTGGCCGATCGCCGTCGAGGGCGGAACCCGGCTTTTGTCCAGGCGGGCGTCCTGCCATCGCCGCAGGTCCGCCAGGGTGGCCAGTTCGATTTCCAGGCCTTTGCCTTGCCAGAGCGGGGCCTGGAACGCTTCCTTCGCGCGGGCGCGCGCGACCCAGCACAGCTCGCCGTAAACGAAGAGGGCGGCGCGGGTGCCGTTTTCGGCCATCCATGCGCCCTGGTTCCGGGGGTAGTCTCCTTCCTGCAGCAGTCCCAGGTCCGCCATGGTCCGCAATAGGTCCATGGCGAT
Organism: Bordetella bronchialis; assembly: GCF_001676705.1. NCBI lineage: Bacteria > Pseudomonadati > Pseudomonadota > Betaproteobacteria > Burkholderiales > Alcaligenaceae > Bordetella > Bordetella bronchialis. The sequence goes on along the minus strand of NZ_CP016170.1, from coordinate 5,527,955 downwards.
CAGCGACGGATCGGGGCGCAGCCTGCAGGCGCAGGTATCGCCATCCTGGTCCATTGCAAGAAAACTGCCCAGGCGCAGATCGCTTTCCCGGCGCGACCATTGCTGCGTGCCGGCGTCCAGGCGGTCCTCGTCTTCCCATGTGAGTCCGAAGGCCTGGGCGATGTCGCGCAGGGTCTCCAGCATGGCGTCCTGCAGGGCCGGCGTCCACGCCAGGACGCGCGAACCGGCATCCGGCGCCATGGCGGCGTTGAACCGCGCCTGGCAGGTCTCCGCCAACGACAGCGCGATCCGGTCCGGGACCAGCGCGGCCCTGAGCCGTTCGGCGCACAGCGCGAGAAAGCCGAACTCCTGTGCTTCGGGCATCGTGATGCCGTCGGGATCGCTTTCGAAGCCATACCACCCGGCAAGACTGTTCCATGCCGTCGTCACATAGTGGATTTCATTGCCCGGGTGGTAGTCGGGCCGGCATGCGAAGCTTTCCTGCGTCACGGCAAGCAAGGTATCGCGGGCGGTTTCCTCTTTGATGTTCCACAGGGTGCCGCGGATGCCGCCAACCGCCAGCGCCAGTTTGCGCGCCGCCGACACAAGATTGGACACCGCGCCGTCCGCGCATTCCGTCACGCCCAGGGCAAGATTGCGGATCGCCGCCAATTTGGTGTTCAGGCCGATCGCATCGTGGCGGATCATCCAGCAGAATTCGTCCAGCGATTGCTTGCCGCGGGAATCGACGATGCTGGACCGCGTACTGAAATAGTGCGCCTCGTCGAAGCGATGACGGAAGAAGGTATCCAGGCTGGAGGCGATCGTTTCCGCCTCCGGCACCTGGTGCTGCCGGCAGAACGCCGCAAGGAAGGACAACTGCGCCCGCATTTCTTCCTTGTAGGCCGCGAAACGCGGGCCGTTGCAGAACTCGGCATGCGTGCCATGGGCCGCTTCCGAATACCTGACCGGCGATGTGGCGTCCCCCTGCAGGCCGCGCGCGTAATCGTCCGCGCGGATCGCGGGTGTGTAGGGATTCCAGAAGGCCGGGCCGAAGATCGGCCGGATGGCCGGTTGGGAAGGGAACATCGCGTGGGGACCGTGGGCTGAAGGCGGTTGCCGGGAAATGCTGCGGCCGGTGTGTCCTGGCCGCCCGGACAGAGTTCCATGCCCGGGCTAGCGCCGCCTGGCGGCCTCGTAGCCCTTGAGGCCTTCCAGGTCCAGCACCCGCACGCCCCGGTATTCCACCCTCAGCAGCCCCGCGTGCTGCAGATTGCACAGCGCGCGGTTGGCGCGTTGCCGCGATACGCGGGCCAGGTAGCCGACCTCTTCCTGCGTGATGCTCAGCCGCAAACCCATGCCGGGATACAGGATGGGATTGAACAGCTCCGCCAGGCAGCGCGCCACACGCGCGTCGGCGTCCAGCAGCCGGTCGTTTTCCGCCTTGCCGATGAACTGGGCCACGCGCTCGTTCAGCAGATGCAGCAGGTAGCGGTTGAACGGGATGCTGCTGTCCAGCAGGGACTCGAAGGTGGCGGCGGGCAGCCGCGCGATGACGGAGTCGCGCAGCGCCACCACATCGTATTTGCGCGCCTCGTGCTTAAGCAGGGATCCTTCGCCGAACCATCCGCCCGCCGGCACGCCGGTCAACGACGCCATCCGGCCTTCGGCATTGCCCACGGAAACCTTGACCAGGCCGGCCAGCACGCCTATCCAGGCCTGCGCCATCTGCCCCTTGCGTTCGATGATGACGCCGGCCGGCACTTGCTGCACCGTCAGGTCTTTTTCGACGCGCGCCTGCTCGCCCGGCGTGAGCAAGCGGAACCATGCAGCGGCCAATTGCAAGGAGTCGGTTACTTGCATCGGGATATACCCTAGCTCGTCGCTGAATCGCCCTGAATTGTCGCGAATGCGACAGTTGGGTCCGATGCAAGCTTATACCTTAAAGCACCTTGCAGCGCAGCTCGCAACCGAAAAAAACCGTGGTCCACGGTGTTCGGCAAGGCCGGATGATGTGCATGCCCGGCCCGCCGGAAACAGGTGGAACCCGACAGGAGACAACGTGGCGCAATCCCAGCCCGCACCCCAGTTGGGGCCGGCGGCGGACACCTTCCCCGCCCTGCTGCTTATGCATGCCCGCGTGCGCGGCGACCGTCCCGCCATACGCGAGAAAGACCTGGGCATCTGGCAGACGCTGACCTGGGGCCAGGTCGCGGCGCTGGCCGACCGCGTGGCCCACGGCTTGACGGCCCTGGGCGTGCGGGCCGGCCAGCATGTGGCCGTGATCGGCGAAAACCGCCCGCGACTGTACGTGGCCATGATGGCGGCGCAGGCGCTGGGCGCCATTCCCGTCCCGCTGTACCAGGATGCCGTGGCGCAGGAGATGGCCTTCGTGCTGCGCGATGCCGAGATCGCCGTGGCGGTGGCCGAAGACCAGGAACAGGTCGACAAGATGCTGGAGGCGCGCGAGCTCTGCCCGGCCCTGCGCCATGTCATCTACGACGATCCGCGCGGATTGCGCCATTACGACGATGCGCTGCTCATGTCCTTCGACGAGCTGCTGCGCATGGGCGCGGAGCGCGCCGCCGGCGATCCGGGGTTCTTCCAACGCAGCGCGCAGGCCGTGCAGCCGGGCCAGACCGCCGCCATGTTCTATACCTCCGGCACCACCGGCAAGCCCAAGGGCGTCGTGCTGACCCACGCGGCGCTGATAGACCGCGCGCGCGCCATCGAGGCCATGGAAAACCTGACGGACCGCGAGGACGTGCTGGCCTACCTGCCGCCGGCCTGGATAGGCCAGAACATGTTCTCGTACACGCAACTGCTGGTGACCGGGTTTACCGTCAACCATCCGGAGTCGCCCGCCACCGTCGCCATCGACATGCGCGATATCGGCCCCACCTATTACTTCGCGCCGCCCCGCATCCTGGAAGACCTGCTGACCCACGTCCTGATCCGCATGGAGGACGCCGGCTTCCTGAAGCGCCGGCTGTTCCACTCCTGCATGGCGCTGGCGCGCCGGGTCGGCGTGAGCCTGCTGGACGGCCAGCGGGTAGGCCTGGGCGACCGCCTGCGCTATGCCCTTGGCGACCTGCTGGTCTACGGCCCGCTGCGCAATGCGCTGGGCATGAGCCGGGTCCGCGTGGCCTACACCGCGGGCGAGGCCATCGGGCCGGACCTGTTCACGTTCTACCGCTCCATCGGCATCAACCTGAAGCAGCTGTACGGATCGACGGAGACCTCGGTGTTCGTGTGCGTGCAGCCCGACGGCCAGGTGCGCGCCGATACGGTGGGTCCGCCGGTGCGAGGCGTGCGCATCCAGGTCGCCGACAACGGCGAGATCCTGGTGCACAGCCCCGGCCTGTTCAAGGAGTACTACCGCAATCCGGAGGCCACGCAGGCGGCGCGCGATGCCGAGGGCTGGTTCCATACCGGCGACGCCGGTTTCCTGGACCGCGACGGCCACCTGAAGATCATCGACCGCGCCAAGGACGTGGGCAAGCTCGCCGACGGCAGCCTGTTCGCGCCCAAGTACATCGAGAACAAGCTGAAGTTCTTCCCCTATGTGAAGGAAGCCGTGGCGTTCGGCGCGGGCCGCGACGCCGTGTGCGCCTTCATCAACATCGACCTGGAGGCGGTGGGCAACTGGGCCGAACGGCGCGGGCTGCCCTATGCCGGCTATACCGACCTGGCGGGCAAGGGCGAGGTCTATGACCTGATCGCCGGCTGCGTGGAACAGGCCAATGCCGAGCTGGCGCGCGATGCCCGCCTGGCGGCCTGCCAGGTAAGCCGCTTCCTGATCCTGCACAAGGAGCTGGATCCGGACGACGACGAACTGACGCGCACGCGCAAGGTGCGGCGCGCCTACATCGCGCAGAAGTACGCGCCCCTGGTGGAAGCGCTGTACGACGGCAGCCCGTCGCGCTATATCGAGACCGAAGTCAAGTTCGAGGACGGGCGCGTGGGCCGCATCGCCGCGGATCTCGTCATCCGCGATGCGCGCCGCTATCCCGCCGTGGCGGGGGAGGCTGCCTGATATGGGATACAGCGCCGCCATCCCCGTGCACGCGGCCGACCCGGCCGTGCTGGATGCGCCGCCGCGGGCCGAGGCGGCCCGCACCGGCCATCCCGAGCGCGCGCGCCGCATCGGCGGCGTGATCCTGGACATGCAGAATATCTCGCTGCGCTTCGGCGGCGTGAAGGCGCTGACGGATATCTCGCTGGACGTGCGCGAGCATGAGATCCGCGCCATCATCGGGCCGAACGGCGCGGGCAAGAGCTCCATGCTCAATGTGATCAATGGGGTATACACGCCGCAGCAGGGCGCCATCGTGTTCCAGGGCCAGCGCTATGCCCGCATGACGCCCCGCCGCGCCGCCGAGATGGGCATCGCCCGCACCTTCCAGAACCTCGCGCTGTTCAAGGGCATGAGCGTGCTCGACAACATCATGACGGGCCGCAATCTGCGCATGAAATGCGGCCTGCTGGCGCAGGCCCTGCGCATCGGCCCGGCCGCGCGCGAGGAAGTGCGCCATCGCGAGTTCGTCGAGAACATCATCGATTTCCTGGAGATCCAGGCCTATCGCAAGGTACCCGTCGGGCGGCTGCCCTATGGCCTGCAGAAGCGCGTCGACCTGGGCCGGGCGCTGGCGATGGAGCCGCGCATGCTGCTGCTGGACGAGCCCATGGCGGGCATGAACGTCGAGGAAAAGCAGGACATGTGCCGCTTCATCCTGGACGTGAACGAGGAGTTCGGCACCACCATCGTGCTGATCGAGCACGACATGGGCGTGGTCATGGATATCTCCGACCGGGTGGTGGTGCTGGACTACGGACGCAAGATCGGCGACGGCGACCCGGAGCAGGTCCGCGCCAACCAGGAAGTGGTGCGCGCCTATCTGGGCGTGTCCGCGTAGGGACAAGGAGAGCACGGTGGGATTCTTCCTGGAGACACTGTTCGGCGGCCTGATGAGCGGCATGCTGTACGCCCTGATCGGCCTGGGCTTCGTCCTGATCTTCAAGGCCTCCGGCGTTTTCAACTTCGCCCAGGGCGCGATGGTGCTGGTGGCCGCGCTGGCCATGGCGCGCTTCTCGGAATGGATACCGCGCTGGCTGGGCCTGGAAAGCGGGCTGCTGGGCAATGTGCTGGCTTTCATCGCCGCGGGCGCGCTGATGGTGGCGCTGGCGCGCGCGGTGGAAGCCCTGGTCCTGCGCCACCTGGTCAACCAGGAGGCGACCACGCTGCTCATGGCCACCCTGGGCATCAGCTATTTCCTGGACGGCGCCGGGCAGATCGCCTTCGGCAGTTCGGTGTACTCCATCAACGTCGGCATGCCCAAGGATCCGGCGCTGATCCTGGACCAGATGTTCGAGGGCGGCCTGCTGCTCAATCTGGAGGACCTGACGGCCGCGGTGATCGCGGCGCTGCTGGTGGCCGCGCTGGCGCTTTTCTTCCAGTACACCGGCACGGGCCGCGCGCTGCGCGCCGTGGCGGACGATCACCAGGCGGCGCAGTCCATCGGCATTCCGCTGAACCGCATCTGGGTGGTGGTGTGGAGCGTCGCGGGCATGGTCGCGCTGGTGGCCGGCGTGATATGGGGGTCGAAGTTCGGCGTGCAGTTCACGCTGTCGACGGCGGCGCTGCGCGCCTTGCCGGTGGTCATCCTGGGCGGGCTGACGTCCATACCGGGCGCCATCCTGGGCGGCCTGATCATCGGTGTGGGCGAAAAATTATCGGAGGTCTACCTGGGGCCGCTGGTGGGTGGGGGGATCGAGATCTGGTTCGCCTATGTGCTGGCCCTGGTCTTCCTGCTGTTCCGGCCGCAGGGCCTGTTCGGCGAACGGATCATCGACCGGGTCTAGTGGCACGCGGCCGCGGTGCCGGCCCCGCGGCGGTAGGTAGCAAAGGAAAGCGTCATGCTTTATCGCGAGAACGGACAATTCAAGACCACTTATCTGGCGGACCAGCAGATCTTCCCGATCCGCCAGGACCGGATATTCGTCGCCGTCCTGCTGGCCGTGGCCTTCATCGCCGTGCCGCTGCTGGCCAGCGATTATTTCCTGCGCGCCATCCTGATCCCCTTCCTGATCCTGTCGCTGGCCGCCGTGGGCCTGAATGTGCTGGTGGGCTATTGCGGCCAGATCTCGCTGGGCACCGGCGCCTTCATGGCGGTGGGCGCCTACGCCGCCTGGAACTTCGGTGTCCGCATCCCGCAACTGCCCTTGCTGCTGCAGCTCGTGCTGGGCGGCCTGTGCGCCACCGCGGTGGGCGTGGTGTTCGGCATTCCCAGCCTGCGTATCCGCGGCCTGTACCTGGCGGTAGCGACGCTGGCGGCGCAGTTCTTCGTCGACTGGGCCTTCCTGCGCATACCGTTTTTCACCAATTACTCGCCATCCGGCAGCGTATCCGTGCCGCCGCTGGAAGTCTTCGGCATCCCCTTGCAGTCCTCGGCGCAACGCTACCTGTTCGTGCTGTCCGTGGTGGCCGTGTTCACGCTGCTGGCCAAGAACCTGGTGCGCGGCGCCGTGGGCAGGGAATGGATGGCGATCCGCGACATGGACGTGGCCGCGGCGGTCATCGGCATCCGGCCCATGTACGCCAAGCTGACGGCCTTTGCCGTCAGTTCCTTCATCGTCGGGGTGGCGGGCGTGCTATGGGGCTTCATCCACCTGGGCGCCTGGGAGCCGCTGGCGTTCGACCTGACCCGTTCCTTCCAGCTGCTCTTCATGGTCATCATCGGCGGGCTGGGCTCCATATTGGGCAGCTTCTTCGGCGCCGCCTTCATCGTGCTGCTGCCGGTGCTGCTGACCAACATCCCCGGCATGTTCGGCCTGCCGCTGGCGGTCGATACGGCCTCGCATATCGAACACATGGTGTTCGGCGCGCTCATTGTCTTCTTCCTGATCGCCGAGCCCCATGGGCTGGCGCGGCTGTGGAGCATAGGCAAGGAGAAGCTGCGCATCTGGCCATTCCCGCATTGAACCGATACGCATAACGTTCCGGCGCCAGACCGGGCATAACCGGTGTTCCAACACCACCCAGAGGAGATGGAGATGAAGCGCATGAATACTCGACTCGCGGCGGTCGCGGCGGCCACCGCCGCCGTGCTGGCTTCGGCCAGCCTGCCGGCGTGGGCGGACGAGCAGTTCGTCCCCCTGCTGGTCTACCGCACGGGCTCCTTCGCCCCGCTGGGCATCCCTTGGGCCGACGGCAAGCTCGATTACCTGAAACTGGTCAACGCGCGCGACGGCGGCGTCAACGGCGTGAAGATCACCTACGAGGAATGCGAAACCGCCTACGCCACGGACCGCGGCGTGGAATGCTACGAACGCCTGAAGACGCATGGCCCCACGGGCGCGTCCGGCTTCGACACGCAGTCCACCGGCATTACGTTCGCGGTCAGCGACAAGGCGCCGCTGGACAAGGTGCCGGTGGAAACCGTCGGCTACGGCCTGTCGCAGGCGGTCGACGGCTCGGTCTTTCCCTGGAATTTCCCGCTGCTGGGGACCTACTGGACCGCCGCCGACGTCATGATCCAGGACATCGCCAAGAAAGAGGGCGGCAGCCTGAAGGGCAAGAAGATCGCGCTGGTCTATCACGACTCGCCCTACGGCAAGGAACCCATCCCCCTGCTGCAGCGGCGCGCCGCCAAGGACGGCTTCGAGCTGCTGCTGTACCCGGTCACCGCGCCGGGCGTGGAGCAGAAGTCCACCTGGCTGCAGATCCGCCAGTCGCGGCCCAGCTACGTCCTGCTGTGGAGCGCCGGCATCATGACGCCCACCGCCATCCGCGAGGCCCAGGCCAGCGGCTATCCGCGCGACAAGATGTATGCCATCTGGTGGGCCGGGTCCGAAGGCGACGTCAAGGACCTGGGCGCGGTGGCCAAGGGCTATAACGCCATCACCATCCACAACAGCGGCGAGCCCGGCAAGGTGTCGCAGGACCTGAAGAAGTTCGTCTACGACAAGGGCGAGGGCAGCGACAAGACGGGCAATTCGGTGGGGACCATCGCGCATATGCGGGGCATGATCATCTCCATGCTGCAGGTGGAGGCGATCCGCACCGCGCAGGAGAAATACGGCAAGGGCAAGTCCATGACGCCGGAGCAGGTGCGCTGGGGGTTCGAGAACCTGAACCTGACGCAGGACAGGCTGAACCAGCTGGGTTTCGGCGAGATCATGCGGCCGGTCAAGACGTCCTGCGCCAATCACATGGGGGCGGACTGGGCGCGCATCGTGCAATGGGACGGCGCCAAGTTCAAGGTGGTGTCGGACTGGTACCAATCCGACAAGAGCATGGTGGACCCGCTGGTCAAGGAAGCCGCCGCCAAGTACGCCAAGGACAAAAACATCACGCCGGTCAATTGCGAGTCGCAAGGCTAGGGCGCATCCGCATGGAGGTACCGCGCGGCACCCCGTGCCGCGCGGCCACGGGAGGGAATTCATGACAGCACAGCCCGCCGGCGCGATGCCCGGCGACCTGGCAGGATCGCCGGAGCGCGCGGGCGATGCCCGCGGCGTGCTCCTGGACGTCAACGGCATCGAAGTCATCTACAACCACGTCATCCTGGTCCTGAAGGGCGTATCGCTGTGCGTGCCGGAAGGCCGCATCGTGGCCTTGCTGGGCGCCAATGGCGCGGGCAAGACCACGACGCTGCGCGCCGTGTCCAACCTGCTGCGCGGCGAGCGCGGCGAGGTCACCAAAGGCAGCATCCGCTACCGCGACGAGCGGGTCGACCGCCTGTCGCCCGCCGACCTGGTGCGGCGCGGGGTGGTGCAGGTGATGGAAGGCCGCCACTGCTTCGCCCACCTGACCGTGGAGGAAAACCTATTGACCGGCGCCTACACGCGGCGGCTGGGCAGGGCCGAGACCGCCGCGGCGCTGGAGCGCGTGTACGAGTACTTTCCGCGCCTGAAGCAGCGGCGCGGCAGCCAGGCCGGCTATACCTCCGGCGGCGAACAGCAGATGACGGCCATCGGCCGCGCCCTGATGGCCAGTCCGGCCATGATCCTGCTGGACGAACCGTCCATGGGCCTGGCGCCGCAGATCGTCGAGGAAATCTTCCAGATCGTGCGCGACCTGAACCAGCGCGAGGGCGTCAGCTTCCTGCTGGCGGAGCAGAACACCAATATCGCGCTGCGCTATGCCGACTACGGCTACATCCTGGAGAACGGCCGCGTGGTGATGGACGGCGACGCCGCCGCGCTGGCCAGCAACGAAGACGTCAAGGAGTTCTACCTGGGCATTTCCAGTGGCGCCCGGCGCAGCTTCCGCGATACCAAGTTCTATCGCCGGCGCAAGCGTTGGCTGGCCTAGCCCGCCGCCGTCCGGCGCCCGTGCCGGCGGCCACATCCCCGCTCACGTTCCCGCCGAGATCAAGACATGCCGGATTCCCCCTACTTCGACACGCTGGAAACGCGGCCGCCGCAGGCGCGCGAGGACGCCCTGATGGCGGCGCTGCCGGGCGCCATCGCCCACGCCATGGCCCACGCGCCGGCGATGGCCGCGCAATTGGCCGGCGTGGACCCGGCGCGCATCGTGTCGCGGCAGGCGCTGGCCGCCTTGCCGGTGCTGCGCAAGTCCGAGCTGCTGGCGCGCCAGCAGTCCAGCCGCGCGGGACCGGAGCCGCAGGGCGCCGCCAAAGCCATGGGCGGCTTTTCCGCGCTGGGGTGGGGCCAGGCGCCGCGGGTCTTCGCTTCGCCCGGTCCCATCTACGAACCGGAAAGCGCGCGTCCCGACTATTGGCGCTTCGGCCGCGCGCTGTATGCGGCCGGCATCCGCCGCGGCCAGCTGGTCCACAACTGCTTCTCCTATCATTTCACCCCCGCGGGCTCCATGATGGAGACCGCCGCGCACGCCATCGGCTGCACGGTGTTCCCCGGGGGCACGGGCCAGAGCGAGCAGCAGGTGCGCGCGATCGCGGATCTGGCGCCGGCGGCCTATACGGGCACGCCCAGCTTCCTGAAGATCATCCTGGACAAGGCCGATGAGCTCGGCATTCCCTTGCCATCGCTGCGCCACGCCCTGCTGTCGGGCGAGGCCTTTCCCGCCGCCTTGCGGGATAGCTTCTCGTCGCGCGGCATCGAAGGCTACCAGGCCTACGGCAGCGCGGACCTGGGCCTGATCGCCTACGAGACGCCGGCACGCGAAGGCCTGGTGCTGGGCGAGGACATCATCGTGGAGATCGTCCGTCCCGGTACCGGCGATCCGGTGCGCGACGGCGAGGTGGGCGAAGTCGTGGTCACCACCTTGAACCCGGACTATCCGCTGGTGCGCTTCGGCACGGGAGACCTGTCCGCGGTATTGCCGGGGCCCTCGCCTTGCGGCCGCACCAACACGCGCATCCGCGGATGGCTGGGCAGGGCGGACCAGGCGACCAAGGTGCGCGGGCTCTTCGTGCACCCGTCGCAGATCGCCGATATCCTGCGCCGCCATCCCGAGGCGCTGCGCGCCCGGCTGGTCGTGGGCGGCGAGATAGGCGCCGACACGATGACCCTGCACGTCGAGGCCGCCGGCCCACCGCCGGCATTGGGCGAGGCCATCGCCCGATCCGCGCGCGATGTCACCAAGCTGCGCGCCGACGTCGTCCTGTGCCTGCCGGGCAGCCTGCCCAACGACGGCAAGGTCATCGAGGACACCCGCAGCCTTGCCTGAACCGGGGCGGCCGTTTCCGCGATCGATGCCAGCGCGTTAAGCTTGCGGGTCCGGGGCCCGGCAGGGACGCCCGCACGCATCGACTCGAAGAAGGAAACACCCCATGCGTATCGGATACAGGTCAGGATTTTTCAAGGCTCTCATCGGCGGCGCGCTGATCGCGGCGGCCGCGCAATCGGCGCACGGCGCCACCTTGGACACCGTGCGCCAGCGCGGCGTGGTCCTGTGCGGCACGACGACCGGTTTCGCCGGATTTTCCGCGCCGGACGCCAAGGGCGTATGGCGCGGCCTGGACGTGGACCTGTGCCGCGCCGTGGCCGCCGCCGTGCTGGGCGACGCCAACAAGACCAAGATCGTGCCGCTGGATGCCCAGCAGCGTTTCACCGCGCTGCAATCGGGCGAAATCGACTTGCTGGCGCGCAATACCACGGTCACGCAGCAGCGCGACACCGCCCTGGGCATCATCCACGCGGGCGTCAATTTCTATGACGGCCAGGGCTTCATGGTGCCCAAGTCGCTGGGCGTGAAAAGCGCCAAGGAACTGAACGGCGCGACGGTCTGCCTGCAGGCCGGCACCTCCAACGAAAACACGCTGGCCGACTGGGCCAGGGCCAATCACATCGAATACAAGCCGGTGGTGATCGAGCAGTTCAACGAGGTGGTCAATGCCTTCGCCGCCGGCCGCTGCGACGTCTTCAGCACGGACGCCTCCGGCCTGGCGTCGATCCGCATCTCCAAGCTGCACAACCCCGACGACTACGTCGTGCTGCCGGAAATCATTTCCAAGGAGCCGCTGGGCCCCTTCGTCCGCAAGGGTGACGATAACTGGCTGAACATCGTGTCGTGGTCGCTCTCGGCCATGATAGAGGCCGAGGAATACGGCATTACGTCCGCCAATGTGGACGACCTCAAGGCCAACAGCGCCAACCCCAACATCAAGCGCATCCTGGGCGTGACGGCGGGCGCCGGCAACAACATGGGCGTGGGCGACAACTGGGCCTATAACATCGTCAAGCAGGTCGGCAACTACGGCGAAAGCTTCGAGCGCAACGTCGGCCAGGGCAGCCCCCTGAAATTGCAGCGGGGCTTGAACGCGCAGTGGAACAAGGGCGGCCTGATGTACGCGCTGCCGATACGCTGAAGCCGCGCCGCCGCGATCGCCGGCTCAGCCCGCCGTCGGCGGCGGCCTGCCCTGGTAGGTCGCGGCGATATGCATGAAGGCGCGCTCCAGTTCGCGCGTGCCGCCCTGGAACACCATGGGCCGGCCGGCGCGCGTGATGACCAGCAGGCGCTTGGAGAAGATCAGCGGCACGAAGCGCGCGCTCTGGATGTCGTCCCAGGCGATTTCGCGCCGCGTCAGCCAGGTCTGGCGCAGCCCCTGGGTATCGATGGTGGTGATCGAGGTCTGCATGAACCAGGCGATGACCGCCAGGGCCAGGAAGCACACCAGCACGCCTCCCAGCAACAGGGGATTCAGCTTGCCGCCGTATAGCCGGATGATGGTCGTGACGATTTCCCAGCCCAGGGCGGCCAGCAGCACCCAGGCCAGGATCTTGACCCAGTCGGGCCAGGCCTGGCCGCTGAGCGGCAGCGGACCGATTTCCTGCAGCAGCGCGGCAAGAGGGATGTAGGTAGGCGGCTCGGCGGGGCGGTTCATGGAAATGCGCGTGGCGCCTTCTGTTCAGTGTTGGACGGCACCGGGGCCCGGGCGAACGGCCGTGCTAGGCAGCCCGCTTGGCCGCCACGGCATTGCCGGCGCGGCTCGAGGACTTGCGGTGCAGGTGGCCGGACATCCATTGCCCGATATCGACGACGGCGTCGAAGTCGATGCCGGTTTCGATGTCCAGCCCGCGCAGCAGGTACAGCACGTCTTCGGTGGCCACATTGCCCGTGGCCCCCTTGGCATAGGGACATCCGCCCAGCCCGGCCACCGAGGTATGGAAAATCGCGATGCCGCTTTCCAGCGCCGCCAGGATGTTGGCCAGGGCCTGGCCATAGGTGTCATGGAAATGGCCGGACACCCGCGCCGGATCCACCACGGCGGTAACCGCGTCCATGACCTGCCGCACCCGGCGCGGCGTGCCCACGCCGATGGTGTCGGCCACGTCGATCTCGTCGCAGCCCAGCGCCAGGTAGCGTTGGGCGACATCCACGACCGACTCCACCGGCACTTCGCCCTGGTAAGGGCAGCCCAGCGCGCAGCTGATGGAGCCGCGCAGCCGCAGGCCTGCCGCCTTGGTGGCGGCGGCCACGGGTTCGAAGCGGGCGATGGATTCGGCGATCGAGCAATTGATGTTTTTGCGGGAGAAGGCTTCGCTGGCGGCGCCGAAGATGACGATCTCGTCGGCGCCGGCGGCCCGCGCCGCCTCGAATCCCTGCATGTTGGGCGTGAGCACCGAGTAGATCGTGCCCGGACGGCGTTCGATGCCCGCCATGACGGCGGCCGCATCGGCCATCTGCGGTACCCATTTGGGGGACACGAAAGACGTCGACTCGATATTCGGAAAGCCGGCCGCCGCCAGGCGGTTCACCAGTTCGATTTTGACGTCGGTCGGGATGAACTCTTTTTCGTTCTGCAGGCCGTCGCGGGGGGAAACCTCGACGATTTTCACGCGGGTGGGCGTAGACATGGTGCTTTCCTGGACTGGTGCGGCGAAATCGTTGCTGCGATATGAAGGCTGCGATATGAGTGTGGCGATATAGCGGGATATTAGCCCCTGGCGGCGCGGCGCGCTCCGGCCAAACGCTGGAAACGGCCTCCATCCAGCCGGGCGATCGTGCCGGCCAGCTCCAGTTCCAGCAGCCGGGTCGCCAACGTGGCCGTATCCAGTCCGGTACGGGCAAGAAGCGTATCCAGATGGACGGGATCGTGGCCCAGGGCCGCGAGTACGGCGTCCTCGCCGTCGGGCTCGCCGGGCTCGCCGTCCGCCACGGTCCGGGCCGGGGTTCCGCTCTCCGCGGCGGGGTCGCTGGCGCCATCCGGGGCATGACGGGGGCGCCCCGCCCCGGGACCGCCGGCCCCCGGGAGGCCGCGCCCCGGATGGCCGGCGCCGAGCTCGTCCGTGATATCGCGCGCGGTTTCCACCAGCTTGGCGCCCTGGCGGATCAGCGCATGGCAGCCCCGCGACAGGGGGGAATGAATGGACCCCGGAATGGCGAAGACCTCGCGGCCGTTTTCCGCCGCCAGGCGCGCCGTGATCAGCGAGCCGCTCTGGCGCGCGGCCTCCACGACCAGCACCCCGCGCGCCAGCCCGGCCACCAGCCGGTTGCGCTGGGGGAAGTGATGCGCCAGCGCGGGGCTGCCCAGCGGCAATTCGGAGACCAGGGCGCCTTGCGCGGCGATGCGTTCGGCCAGGCCGGCGTGGCGCGGCGGATAGATGCGGTCGATCCCGGTGCCCATGACGGCCACGGTGCCGGCACCCTGCGGGCCGGCATCCAGCGCGCCTTCATGGGCGGCCGCGTCGATGCCCTGCGCCAGCCCGCTGACGATGCACCATCCGTGCCGCGCCAGGTGGCGGGCGAAGGCGCGGGCGTTTTCCATGCCGCCCGCCGTCGCGCTGCGCGCGCCGACCACCGCCAGCGCGGGCCCCGCCAGGCGGGCCGGATCGCCGCGCACGTAGAGCAGCAGCGGCGGATCCGCCATGGTCAGCAGCGATGGGGGGTAGCGCGGGTCGGCCAGGGTCAGGACATGGCAGTCGCCGGCCTGCGCCCAGCGCAGGGTGTCCTCGATCAGCGCCGCGAGCGCCGGCGGGGGCGGCGCCGCCAGCTGGCGGGCAAGGTCGGCGGGCAGGTGGCGCGCCAACGCGCCGGCGCGCATGGCGTAGATGTCTTCCGGCACGCCGGCCGCCTGCAGCAGCCCGATGGCGCCCATCACGCCCAGGCCGGGTTCCAGGGAGAGCCGCAGCCAGGCGGCCAGTTCATCGCGGTTGGGATCCAAAGGCATGCGCGCAGTGTCGCACGTTCCCCGGCCGGCGCGCAGCGGACCAGTGACAGGAATGCGCGCATCCGTCCCGCTATACCCGCCTTAGCGGGAAACTATTAGAAATCAAAGCCTTGATGAATTATCATGACGCTTATCCCAACCTCCGAATTTGCCTCCCGCCCGCGGTTGCGCGGTCGCGGGATGCCACGCTTTCCATGGCTTTGCTCAACATCCTTCACTACCCCAACCCGCGTTTGCACATCAAGGCCAAGCCGGTGGCGGAAGTGGACGACCGTATCCGCCGCCTGGTGCGCGACATGGCCGACACCATGTACGACGCGCCCGGGGTCGGCCTGGCCGCCACCCAGGTGGACGTGCATGAACGCGTGGTCGTCATCGATGTTTCGGAAGAAGGCAACCAATTGCTGGCGCTGATCAATCCCGAGATCACCTGGAAGAGCGAAGAAAAACAGACCTATGAGGAAGGTTGCCTGTCCGTGCCCGGCATCTACGACGAAGTCGAGCGCGCCGCCCGCATCCGCTTCAAGGCGCTGGATGTCGAAGGCAAGCCCTACGAGATGGAAGCCGAAGGCCTGCTGGCCGTGTGCGTGCAGCACGAGCTGGATCACCTGGACGGCAAGGTCTTCGTGGAATATCTCTCGCCGCTCAAGCAGAACCGCATCAAGACCAAGCTGCGCAAGGCCGAGCGCGAAGCGCTGCGGGCCTGACACGATGCGCGTCGTCTTCGCCGGCACGCCGGATTTCGCCCGCCTGGCCCTGGAAGCCATCCTGGCCGCCGGCCATGCCGTGCCCCTGGTCCTGACACAGCCCGATCGCCCCGCCGGACGCGGGCTCAAGCTCACGCCCAGCCCCGTGAAGCAGGCCGCCCTGGCGGCCGGCATCCCCGTGGACCAGCCGCGCAGCCTGCGCCTGGACGGGCGCTATCCGGAAGACGCCGCCAAGGCGCGCGACCAATTGCATGCCGCCGCCCCGGACGTCATGGTGGTCGCGGCCTACGGGCTCATCCTGCCGCAGTGGGTGCTGGACCTTCCGCCTCACGGCTGCCTGAATATCCATGCCAGCCTGCTGCCCCGCTGGCGCGGCGCCGCCCCCATCCAGCGCGCCATCGAGGCCGGCGACACCGAAACCGGCGTCACCATCATGCAGATGGATGCCGGCCTGGACACGGGCGATATGCTGCTGGTGCGCCGTGTTCCCATCGGACCGGAGCAGAATGCGTCGTCCCTGCACGACGAACTGGCCGCCGCCGGCGCGTCCGCCATCGTCGAAGCCCTGGCCGCGCTGCAGGCCGGCGGCCTGTCCCGCGCGCCCCAGCCGGCCGAAGGCGTGACCTATGCGGCCAAGCTGGACAAGGCAGAGGCGGCGCTCGATTTTTCCCTGGCCGCCGATGTACTCGCCCGCCGCGTGCGCGCCTTCGACCCGGTGCCCGGCGCTACGGTGCGCCTGCCGGGTCTGGACGACCCCGTCAAGGTCTGGCGCGCCCAGGCCTTGCCAGGGTCGTCCGCCATGGTGCCCGGCACGGTGCTGCGGGCATTGCCCGCCGGTATCGACATCGCCACCGCCGACGGCATCCTGCGCTTGCTGGAACTGCAGAAGGCCGGCGGCAAGCGGCAATCCGTGGACGTGTTCGTGCGCGGCTGGCAACCCAGGGACTGACCCGGTCCCGCCCGTCCAGTCCGCCGGGCCACGCTCAATACAGCGTCTTGTCCACCCGCTCGGGCAATTCGCGATCGTATCGATCCCCATCGAAACTGCTGCCGATCAGGTCTTGCAGGATGCGGCCCGTGCTGGGCAGCGCGTCGCGCGTCAGCTGCGTGGCGGGATCCCACAGGCGCGAGCGCACGATGGCGCGGGAACACTGGAAGAACACGGTCTCAACGTGGACGACCAGCACCGACCGCGGCGGTTTGCCGTCCACGGCCAGCCGCTCCAGCAAGGCGGGCTCGACGGAGATCGCCGCGCTGCC
Organism: Bordetella bronchialis; assembly: GCF_001676705.1. Lineage (NCBI taxonomy): Bacteria > Pseudomonadati > Pseudomonadota > Betaproteobacteria > Burkholderiales > Alcaligenaceae > Bordetella > Bordetella bronchialis. Next base: position 5,511,413 of record NZ_CP016170.1, on the reverse strand, counting down.
GTTCACCCGCAGTGTTTCCCCGATGCCGGGTATCAGGAACAACAGCGCCACGCGCGGGTCGGCGATGACGTTGCGCAGGCTGTCGACGCGGTTGTTGCCGCGGCGGTCCGGAAGCAGCAGCGTTTGGTCGTCGTGGATTTCGACGAAACCGGCAGCGTCGCCGCGTGGCGAAACGTCCAGTCCGCCAGGCCCGCTGGTGGCCAGGGCCACGAAAGGCGCGGCGCGGATGAAGGCGCGGTAATTGGGATGCAGGGTGGCGCTTTCCTTGAGCAGGGAAGCTTCCTTGGGCTGGCCGTACAGGGCGCTCAGCGCGTCCAGGTCGGCGATGCGGTGCGCGGAGTCGATCTTCATCGCGTGCGTGTTCCGGGAAACGACAGGCGCGGCCAGGCGCCGCGCCGCGGCTATCGTAGCCCAGATGCGCGGGGCGGCGCCGCACCCCTCGGATTTTTCCCAGCCTCTTTTCCGACAAGACCCTGCCGCGACGACGTGCGCAGTCGTGGTGGACCGTCGATGTCTTTCCTACGATGGCCGGTTTGCGCGCGGCGGCGAGGCGCGCGGCGTGGGGGACTATGCCGGTTTGTGCGTCCTCCGCCGGTAACCAGGAGAGCATGATGGCGTTGGACGGTTTGGGCTCGATGGGCGGCATGTCCGGCATCGCGGGAATCGCGGCGTGGGATCCAGCCGGGGCAGCGCCGTTCCGGGCACGGCCCGGCATGGGAAAGCGGCTGGCGCGCCTGGCCCGGGATATCCGGGACGTGCATAGCGTCCGCGGCAAGATGTCGCTGGTGCATGCCGAACTGCGGGGTGGGAGCCGGGTGCGCGGGCTGCGCCAGTGGTTCGATGCCGCGCGCGGCGCGGCCATCGGCCCGGCCGACATGCGGCACCTGCTGGGCCGGCTGGTGCCTGGCGCGAGCCTGCCGGTACAAGCGCGGGTCTTCGCCCGGATCGCCCAGGCCTACTGCGCAAGCGCCGGCATCGAACACTTGGCCGCGCTGCGGCGCAGGCTGCCGGGCGCCGCGCCGGATGCCGATGGCCGTGCCGGCTGGACGCCGGCCAGCGACGCCGCCCGCGCCGCATGCGCGACCTTCCGCGCGATGGTGGACGCCAGGCTGGCGCGCGATACGCTGGTCATGCCGCTGAAGCAGATCGTGCAGGCCTTGCCCGCCACGGCGGATGCGCGCGCGGTGGCGTTCCGCGACGGCACGGCGCTGGACATCGCCTGCGCGCGCCTGGCGGCCAGCCTGCATCGCGCGGCCTATGACGGAGTCGCGCCCGCCCTGCTGGCCGCCGCCCTGGACCAACTGAGCCACGCCGAACGCCGCATGCTGGCGCAACACTTGACGCCGAGCCGGCCCGACGCCCGACGGGCGCTGGATCCCGCCGATTGCACCATGAGCCGGGCGCTGCGCCGGATGCAGCCCTCGTCCGATCTGTGGCAGCGGCGCCTGCACCTTATCGGAGAGCTGCAAACCGCCATGCAACGGGTGGCCGGCCAGCGCCTGGACTATTTCGTCCACACGACCGCGCGCCTGATCGATTTCCGGCTGGCCCAGGGCGACCGCTGCCAGACGGTCTATGAACTGGCCTTCGCGTCCTTGTCCAGGACGCTGGAAACGGTGGGCGATGCCGGCCTGCTGGAACGCGGCGGCCCCGCCACGCTGGCGCCCAGGCTGATCGCCGCGGCCCTCCTGGGCAAGCCGCTGAAGGACGTGCTGGCCTTCGTGTCCCGTCTCGATATCCCGGCCCTGGGTACGCTCCTGCTCGCCATGGAAGGCGCCGCCCCGGAATACGCCGGCGCGGCCGCGCTGATCCGCGGCGTGCGCGACGACAAGATACGCGGCTACCGCGACCCGCTGGCCGGACGCTTGCGCGATGTCCAGGACGCCCTGGCCGCCGGCCGACGGTGGCCGATCGCGCGTCGGCTGCACGCACTGGCCCGGGCGGTGGACGCCTGGCAACAGAACTGCGCGCCGGGCGGGCAGGAAATTCCCCACTCCATCGCGCGAGACCTGCACGCTACCGTGCGCAAAGCCATGGACGCGCTATCCCTCGACCCGGCCGGACCGGTGTCGGTGCTGGGCCGCGCAAGCATCGAAGTCCTGTGCGGCAGCGAGGCCGAATGCCTGCGGCTGGCGGAACCGGCCTTGCAGCCATACGGCCTGCGGCTGGACAGGGCCGCGCTGGAAGCCGTCGCCGCCGACCGCGCCGGCCCCCACATCGCGATGACGCTGGAGCACCTGCACGCGCTGGTGGACCTGCTGGCGCAAGAAAACGCGGAGCCCGCCCGCATCGTGCAGGCCTTGCGCGATGGCACCGAATGCCTGGCCGCCGCGTGCGCGCGGTATGCCAGTTTCATCGACATGAGCGCGGACGATACGTTGCGACTGTGTACCCGCATCGCGGGCGAGGCCTGGCGCGGCTTTGCCGATCGCCAGCCGGACCGGGGCGCCGTGGCGCGGGCGGCATTGCGGTCCGCCTGCCCGGCGCTGGACCAGGCCTTGAACGACGCGGCCGCACCGCTTATCCAGGACCTGGATGAAGATCGTCCCCGCGACGGCGACTGGGGGCGCGATCCGGCTACGCATGCGGTCCGGCGGCTGCGGCTGGCGTCGCACTTGATGGCGGCGTTCGGAGCGGTATGCCGCCTGGACGGCGAGGAAGCAGTCGGTGGCGCCGATGCACGCCCTTTCGATTGGTCGCCTCCCTGGTGCGAGGCGATCGCCGGCCAGTTCGGGGTGTACCACGATCCGCGCGGGGGCCAGGCCGGGCTGGTGATGAGCCCCGCGCAGCAGGATGTCTTCGCCCGCCTGCTGCTGGACGACGAGCTGGCGCCCGACCGCATCGTCGACTATTCCGTCTCCACGGCCGCGGGAACCGTCATCGTGCCGATCGATGCGCAGCTGCTCATGGATGGCATACAGCGCACGGGATCGCGCTTCTCGGTTAGCGGTGTCGACCGCGATGGCCGCTATGTTGCCTATACGGATTGCACGCCGCTGGCGGGCGAGACCAGCCATGTCCCCGGCGTGGAGCGCGCGCTGCTGGCGCTGCATCGGCTGGCCGGCCCCGATACGCCGATGCTTACGACCTACCTGACGCAGACGGCCTCCGCCGGCTTCATGTTCGGCCTGTCCGCCTTGGGCGAGCAAGGCCCCATCCGCATGGACGACGGCCTGGCGGTGATGCCGGGCGGCCTGGCCCGGACGCATGCGGATATCCGCCGCATGGCCGACGGCTCGTATGTCCTGCGTATCAACCCCGTCTGGTATCGGCTGGACACCGCCACGGCCAGCGACGGCTCCAGCGCCGTCAAGCTGGATCCGCGGCGCAGCTTCGCTTCCCTGGCGTGCGACGTGCGCCTGTCGCGCGGGCCGGATAGCCGCTGGCGCCCGGACGTCGTCAGCCCGCTCATGATCCGTTGCCATATGGTGCCGGCGGACACGTGATCGACCCGGCCTGTTCCACGCCGGGTCGCCGTGCAGACGACGGCCCAGGCGGTGCGATCAGCGCAAAAGCCAGCGCAGCTTGTCCAGGCCGGGCAGGGCTGGCATGCCGGCCAGCGCCGTGCGGTCCAGCCAGGGATAGGGCAGCGCCGTGATCCATCCGAACACCGCCGGCATGGTCTCCGGGGGCAGCGTCTCCATCGTTTCGATGGTGATCGTCAGGTGGCTGACCCGATGGGGATCGGCCTGGAAGCGCCAGTCGTAGCGGCCGCAGCCCACGCGCACCTTGCCGCCCGCCTTCTCCGTCATCGCGACCATCCAGTCGCAGCTGAACGCGTCCAGCACCGCGCCGGCCGCGGGACGGTCCAGGTAGAAGGTGTAGACGTTGTCGTAGGTCTGGCCGAAATTGCGCGACAGCGTATCCGCGATGGCGGACACGCCCACCACTTCCGATGGAAAGGCGATGGCCTGGGTTTTCAGCACCATGTCCAGCCGGGCATCCGGCGCAAAGGCCCTGGCCATATACCAGGGGCGGTTCTCGTCCTTGGCATGGAAGTAATCGCGCAACAGCTGTTCGGTGGTGATCGTCATCTTCGCCTGGCGCCTATTTCGCCGGTTCTATCCATTTCGATACGGTGGGCGGCACATAGCTGGCGAAACGCTCCAGCAGCCGGCCCGGATCGCTTTCCACGGCCAGCATCGCGCGATGCTGCGGCCGCATGAAGGCTTCTTCCACCGTATGGTCCAGGAAGGCGGTCAGCTTGTCGAAATAGCCCGCGATATTCAGCAGCCCGCAGGGCTTGGCGTGGAAACCCAATTGCGCCCAGGTCCAGGTCTCGAAGATCTCTTCCAGCGTGCCGACGCCGCCGGGCAGGGCGACGAAGCCGTCGGCTTTCTCCGCCATCATGGTCTTGCGCTCGTGCATGGACGCGACGATGTGCTGCTCGGTCAGGTTGCGGTGGGCCAGCTCCTTCTTCACCAGGGCTTCCGGGATGACGCCGATGACACGCCCGCCGTGCTCCAGCACGGCATTGGCCAGGATGCCCATGATGCCGGCGCTGGAACCGCCATACACCAGGCCCAGTCCGCGTTGCGCCAATTCGCGGCCGAAGCCGCGCGCCGCTTCGGCATAGACGGGCTGCCGGCCCGCATTGGAGCCGCAGTACACACAGATGTTCTCGAGTTTCATCGTTGCATCGCTTGTAAACATGGCGGGCCGGCCGCCCGGGAGAGTCCCCAAGGCCCGTTGTGTCCGGGCTGCTTCGGTTTACCTGGGACGCCGGCGGGGCCGCGCCCCGTCCGCCACGGTCCCGGGAGCGAAACTTGCTTGAGCATCGGACCGACTGAAGCCCGGTAGTTTACGCACATTTTCAGGCGGCAGGCCGTGGCGGGTCCGCGCGCCCCGCCGCGCGCCATTGCGCGGCGATGCCGTCGCCACGATGGCGCCAGCAGGGCGGGGCGGGCAGGCCGTCGGGACGGTAGTCCCCGGTGCCGCGCCGTGACCGTCAGGCGCCTCTACATAAGGAGAGTACAGATATGGATATGCCCAGCCAAAAGAAGGATTTCCACGTCGACATCCAGGCCATGCGCCAGCGCGCGCGGCAAGGCCTGGAAGACGGCGCGGTGACCGAGAGCTATCGCGCCGACCGCGAGACCGTCCTGCGCCTGCTGAACGAGGCGCTGGCCACCGAACTGGTCTGTGTGCTGCGCTACAAGCGCCACTTCTTCATGGCCCGCGGCATGAACGCCGAGCCGGTCGCGGCCGAGTTCCAGGAACACGCCACGGAAGAGCAGGACCACGCCGACCGCATCGCCGAACGCATAGTCCAGCTTGGCGGCGAGCCCGACATGAATCCCGCCAATCTGGCCAAGCGCAGCCATTCGGAATACGTCGAGGCTTCCACCCTGGAAGACATGATCAAGGAAAACCTGGTCGCCGAGCGCATCGCCATCGACAGCTATCGCCAGATCGTCGAATACATCGGCGACGACGACCCCACGACCCGCCGCCTGATGGAAGAGATCCTGGCCGTGGAGGAAGAACACGCCGACGATCTGTCGGACTTCCTGGCCTGACGGGGAGCCGGGCGGGGCGACGGCGAGGACTGGCGCGGATTATCGAAGTCGTTCGCCGCGCCGGGCTACCCTCGCCCGGCGCGTCTGCCGGGGCTGGCGCAGCCCGGCCATGCCGCGCATCGCTTGGCCGGCGCGGCGTGGATCCGCGCCATCCGGCCCTTGCAGGACATCAGCGCTCGATGGCGTCCGCCCACAGGTCGTATTCGTCGGAATCCGTCACCGTGGCCCGGATCAGATCCCCCGGCTTGAGCGGCTTCTCCGATGCGACATAAACGCTGCCGTCGATTTCCGGCGCGTCCGCGCTGCTGCGCCCGATGGCGCCGTCTTCATCGACTTCGTCGATCAGCACTTCGATTTCGCGTCCCACGCGGGCCTGCAGGCGCGCCGCGGAAATGGCCTGCTGGTGTTCCATGAAGCGTTCCCAGCGTTCCTGCTTGACCTCGTCCGGGACGGCATTCCCCAGCGCGTTCGCGGGCGCGCCTTCCACCGGCGAATACTGGAAACAGCCCACGCGGTCCAGCTGCGCTTCGCTCATCCAGTCCAGCAGGTACTGGAAGTCCTCTTCCGTCTCGCCGGGGAAGCCGACGATGAAGGTGGAGCGCAGCGTCAGGTCCGGACAGGTCTCGCGCCACTTCTTGATGCGCGCCAAGGTCTTGTCCTCGAACGCCGGGCGCTTCATGGCCTTCAGGATGCGCGGGCTGGCGTGCTGGAAAGGGATGTCCAGGTAGGGCAGGATTTTGCCCTCCGCCATCAGCGGGATGACTTCATCGACGTGCGGGTAGGGGTAGACGTAATGCAGACGCGTCCACACGCCCAATTCCGACAGCGCCGCGCACAGCTCGGTCATCCGCGTCTTGACGGGACGGCCGTTCCAGAACCCGCTGCGGTACTTCAGGTCCACGCCATAGGCGCTGGTGTCCTGCGAAATCACCAGCAGCTCCTTGACGCCCGCCTTGACCAGGCGCTCGGCCTCGTTCAGCACATCGCCCACCGGCCGGCTGACCAGGTCGCCGCGCATGGACGGGATGATGCAGAAACTGCAGCGGTGATTGCAGCCCTCGGAGATCTTCAGGTACGCGTAGTGGCGCGGCGTCAGCTTGACGCCTTGCGGCGGCACCAGGTCCACATAGGGATTGTGGTCCACGCTGGGCGGCGCGGCATCGTGCACGGCGCGCACCACTTGTTCGTACTGCTGCGGCCCCGTTACGGCGAGCACACTGGGATGCACGCTGCGTATGGCGGATTCCTCCACGCCCATACAGCCGGTGACGATCACTTTGCCGTTCTCGGCCAGGGCTTCGCCGATCGCTTCCAGCGATTCCGCCTTGGCGCTGTCGATGAAACCACAGGTGTTGACCACCACGACGTCGGCATCATCGTACGAGGGCGTGACCTCGTAGCCTTCGGTACGCAGCTGGGTCAGGATGCGCTCGGAGTCCACCAGGGCCTTGGGGCAGCCCAGGCTGACGAAGCCCACGCGCGGCGCACGGTCGCCGCCGGAGCCGCCGCGCGGCGCGTCGCCGGCCTTGCCGGGACCGCCAGGGCCAGCGGCATGGCCGCCGGGCTGCCGTCCGCCGCTGGCGCCATGGTTGCTGCCATCGACGTTGACGGCGCCGCCGTCGGTCGCATCGCGGGGCCCTTTGCCGGCGCGGGATTTTTCAAGGATTTCCAATCTGGTTCACCGTAGGTTCGCGCGGGGCTGGCGCCCCGCGCAAGGATTCATTCCGTTTCGTCCGCATGCCAGGGCGGCAGGTCGCGCAGGGTTTGCGGATGCAGCACGGCCAGCCGCAGCAGGGTCTTGGCCGCCCCCGACGGATTACGCCGGCCTTGCTCCCAATCCTGCAGGGTCCGCACGCTGACGCCCAGCAAGGCCGCGAACTCCGCCTGGGGCAGGCCGACGCGGCTGCGTGCTTCGCCGATGCGCGACGCCTGCCAGCGGGCGGCGGGCGGGGCGGGTTTATTCATGAGTTGCCTGGATCCGGACGCAGGCCCGGGATCGATACCATATGCGCGCGCCGCCGGACGTGCGGCGCTTGAAGACGCGGGATTATACGGCAATGCCGTACGCGGCTGGTTTGCGGAGGTCCGGACGAGGCGCAGTCGGCGTGGGCTTCATCTGACGACCGAAGGTCCCGTCAGCAGCATGCAGGGGGCACCTCCCGCTGTGGATTTCGCCGGCGCCCTTTTTGGTACAGGCGAGCAGGCCAATCTTGGTGCTTTCCTTCGATTGACCCACGGCGCATGCTTTCTTTTTCTTCCAGCGTCGCCTGTGGTTCTCATAGCGGTGGAGGGGTATCCGGCGGTGCCACGCGACCGCATTCGCCGGATCGCGATCCCGCGACTTCACGCGGCCCGGGAGGAGACCTGATTGAAGAGGACGACGTCGTGGACCATACCGACATCTCAGGCATCAAGATCCCGGACAGCGCCCTCGCGCGGGAGATCACGCAGCTGATACGCGACACGGAAAGCGATCTGCTGTTCCATCATTCCGCGCGGGTGTACTTCTGGGGCGCGCTGGCAGGCAAGCGCAAGGGGCTGGCCTACGATCCGGAGCTGCTTTACGCGGCGGCGATGTTCCACGACCTGGGTATCACCCATCGCTACCGCGACAGCCCATTGCGCTTCGAAGTCGACGGCGCGAACGCCGCCCGGGATTTCCTGCGCGGCCATGGCATCTCCACCGCCGACATCGAGAAAGTCTGGCTTGCCATCGCGCTGCACACCACGCCGGGCATCCCGGAGCATATGCATCCGGAGGTCTTCCTGGTGCAGGAGGGCGCGGGCATGGATATGGCCGGGCGCAATTACGACGACTACACGGATGAGGAGCGCCAGGCGGTGATCGCCGCCCATCCGCGCGGCCATGATTTCGGGCATCGGGTCATCGACACTTTCTACGAGGGCCTGAAGCATCGGCCTGCCTCCACCTTCGGCACCTTCAACGACGATTTCCTCGCCTTCAATGACCCGGCGTTCCAGCGCGGCAATCTTTGCAGCATCATCCTGGGTTCGCGCTGGCAGCGGTGACGTGCAGGGCCGGCTTGTCCCGGCAGGCCGTTCAGACCGCGAGCAGGTACGGCGGCATGGCCGACGGCTTCAGCGCCGCCGCGCCCTGGAAGCGTTTCAGCCACCGGTCGTCGGCATGCCGAAGGTGGTCGTACAGCGCCTTGGCGGCCTGGGCGGGACGCCGCGTCAGCAGCAGATCATAGATGTGCACGTGCTCCCGCAGGGCGTCCTCGATCAGGTCCAAGGGGATATGCAGCACGGGGTCGAACAAGTACCGGGTCGGCACGAATAGCACGCGCGTGCGCGCCAGCGCATGCAGGATGTCCTCGTTGGGGCAGTGCGACAGCAGCGTGACGTGCAGGTCATGTTCCACGACGTCGGTATCGAAGCCTTCCCGGGGGAATCCGTCCAGGGCGTCGACCGCCGTGGCGCGCGCGCGCTCTACATACCCGGCGGGGACATGCGGTGCGGCCTGCCGCAGGGCCTCCGGTTCCAGCAGCCAGCGCAACTCGTACAGGTGATGCGTCTTGGCAGGCGTGACCTGCGGCGCCACCCAATGTCCCAGGGCGTCCTTGCTTACCAGTCCCACGCTGTGCATGCGCGCCAGCACATCGCGCACGACGGTCCGGCTGACCGCGAAATGCTCGGCCACCCGTTCTTCCACGATGCGGACGCCGGAAAAAATCATATGCGTACAGAGCTCGCGCTCCAGTTCGCCGTACATGCGTTCCCACTGCGGCACCGAGAGGATCTGCATGGGTTCCAGCACGGCGCGCCGCGCGGGCCGGATGGCTTGCACGCGGCTGCCCGCCCGGGCCCGCCCCACGACTTCATAGCCGCGTCCTGCCGATTCGCGGATGAGTTTGTCCTCGCATAAAAGACGCAGCGCGTGCCGCGCGGGGGAGCGGCTGATGCCGAAGGCCTTGGCGACTTCGGCTTCCAGCAGGCGCTCGCCCGCCTGTAGCCGCCCTTCATCGATCATCCCCTTGAGCAGTTCGTAGGCGCGGCCCTGGATGGACCGTGCGTCCATCGGGGCGGAAACATCGTTCATAGGTGTGGACATGCTGGTCGGTTTTCTCCGGAAGGGCCATGCGCCGTGCAAGGGTTCCGCCCCGCGACGGCGCGCCGGCCGCGCTCCCGCGGGCAATGGTATCGCGACTTGGACCTGGGGCGGCCCTGGTCGCGGCGACCGCCCCTAGGGCTAACCCCAATAAAACGTACTTTGCACACAAAGTACATTAATACACGTCGGCCCACTTCGGCGGCCGGCGTGACGGCAGGAGACGAAGGAATGAAACTGGTGCGGTGGGGACGGGCGGATGCCGAGCGTCCCGGTATGCTGGACGCGGCCGGCAGGGTGCGCGATCTGTCCGGCGCGATCCCGGACATCGATGGCAAGGCGCTGGCCGATGACGTGCTGGCGCGCATCGCGGCCATCGATCCGGCGACCTTGCCGCTGGTGCCCGCGGATGAACGCCTGGGTCCCTGCGTGGCCGGCATAGGCAAGATCGTCTGCATCGGCCTGAACTACCGCGACCACGCCCGCGAGGCCAATCTGCCGCAGCCCAAGGAACCCATCGTTTTCCTGAAGCCCGCCAGCGCCGTGACCGGACCGACCGATCCCATCCGTATCCCGCCGGGCGCGCGGAAAGTGGACTGGGAAGTCGAGCTGGGCGTGGTCATCGGCAAGACCGCCATCAATGTGGCGCGCGAGGACGCCCTTTCCTTCGTCGCCGGCTATTGCGTCGTCAACGATGTGTCCGAGCGCGCATGGCAGATGGAGCGCGGCGGCCAGTGGGACAAGGGCAAGGCCGCCGATACCTTCTGCCCGGTCGGCCCGTGGCTGGTCACGCGCGATGAAATTCCCGATCCGCAGCGCCTGGCGATGTGGCTGGAGGTCGATGGCGTGCGGCGCCAGAACGGTACGAGCGCCGACATGATCTTCGGCGTGGCCGAGCTCGTCGCCTATGTCAGCGGCTTCATGAGCCTGCGGCCCGGGGACATTATCGCCACCGGTACGCCGGCCGGCGTCGGCATGGGCTGCCAGCCGCCGGTATTCCTGCGGGCCGGACAGTCGCTGCGCCTGGGCGTGGAGGGCCTGGGCGTGCAGCATAGCCCCGTGCGCGCGGCGGAATGAGCGATATGTCCGCCGTCATCACTTGTGTCGAAGACCTGCGGGCGGTCGCGCGCAAGCGCGTGCCGCGGCTGTTCTACGACTATGTCGACAGCGGTTCCTGGAGCGAATCCACGTATCGCGCCAACGCCAGCGACCTGGCGCGGCTGAACTTCTGCCAGCGCGTGGGATGCAATGTCGCGGACATCCGCATGGATACGCGCATATTGGGCCAACCCGTGTCGATGCCGGTGGGCCTGGCGCCGGCCGGCCTGGCCGGCATGGTGCATCCGGATGGCGAGATCCTGGCGGCCCGCGCGGCGGCGGCGTTCGGCGTGCCCTATGTGTTGTCCACGGTAAGCATCTGCTCCATCGAGGACCTGGCCCGCCATGCCGCCGCGCCGTTCTGGTTCCAGCTGTATGTGATGAAGGACCGCGATTTCATCGAGCGCCTGGTGGAGCGGGCGCGCGCGGCCGGCTGCCCCGCCCTGGTGCTGACGATGGACCTGCCTATCCAGGGCCAGCGGCACAAGGACATTCGCAACGGCCTCTCGGTGCCGCCCCGCATGACGCTGCGCGGCCTGTCCGCGCTGCTGGCCCGGCCGCGCTGGTGCGCCGGCATGCTGCGCACGTCGCGCCGCACCTTCGGCAATATCGTCGGCCATGCCAAGGGCGTGGGCGACACCCTGGGTTTCTCGGAATGGGTCAGCCGGCAGTTCGATCGCACCGTGTCGTGGGACGACGTGCAGTGGCTCAAGCAACGCTGGGGCGGAAAGCTGGTGGTCAAGGGCGTGATGGATGCGCGCGATGCGCGCCGCGCCGTGGATGCCGGCGCCGACGCCATCATCGTGTCCAACCATGGCGGACGGCAGCTCGACGGCGCGCCGTCGTCCATACGCGCCTTGCCCGCGGTGGCGCAGGCCGTGGGCGGCCGTGCCGAGATCTACCTGGACGGCGGCGTGCGCAGCGGCCAGGATGTCCTGCGCGCCCTGGCGCTGGGCGCCAACGCGGCGTTCATCGGCCGCGCCTATATGTACGGGCTGGGCGCCTATGGCCAGGCGGGCGTGGCGCGCTGCCTGGACATCCTGCGGCGGGAACTGGAATCCACCATGACCCTGTGCGGATTGACCCGCGTCCAGGACGCCAGTCCCGACCTGATCGTGAATCCCTATACCGCATTCAAGCAACAAGGAGACCACGCATGACCCCGATGTTCGGAAACTACAAGATGCACGAAGGCAGCGGCGTCAACCCGCCGTACTCGCCGGCCTATCCGGTGGAATGGGAATGCCCGCTGCGCACGCTGGAGGTAGTGACCCGCGTCGACCGCCGCAAGGTGGAAAAGCTGCTGGCCGACACACCGTTCGAGGTCGTCAACGACCGCGTGGCGTTCCGCTTCATGCTCTCGCCGGGCCACACCCTTGCAATCCATGCCGGCCAGATGTTCGACCTGATGGTGACCGTGCCCGTGCGTTTCCAGGATCTGTTCACACAGACCCATATCTTCATGTATTGCAGCGATCCCATGGGCATTTGTGCCGGCCGCGAACTGTTCGGCTATACCAAGAAGGACACGCACTACGCTTTCGATGAAACGCCGGACGGCAAGGTCAGCGGCTGGGTGCGCCGCCGCAATGTGCCGCTGGTCGACTACCGCTTCACGCCGGATCCCGATGCGCCGCTGGTCATGCTGACCGACGAGGCCGAACAGCCCGGCGGCGAAATCCATGTGCGGCGCCTGCCGGATCCGGAAAAGGTCGGCACCGCCTACGCGGATGTGGTGTATCGCCGCACGCCCCTGCGCTACACCCGGCCGCTGCCCGGCCGCATCGACTGGACCCTGCATCCCAGCCAGTACGACCCCATCGCGGATCTGGAGCCGGAGGTACTGGGCGCGCACTTCATGACCTCGGACGTGTATGGCGGGGGGTTCGCCGTGGAAGACCGGCGCCTGCTGAAGCGGCTGATCCCCTGACATGGCGCAGCGGGAGCAAGGCCATCGCGTCGTCCTGCTGACGGGGGCGGGCGGCGGTATCGGCAGCGCCATCGCGCTTGCCCTGGCCGGCCAGGGATGGCGCGTGGTGCTCACCGACCGCGATCCGGCGATGCTGGATGGCCTGCGGCGACAGTGCGACGCATCGATGCTGGGCGCCGAGACCTTGCGGCTGGATGTCACGCGGGAACAGGAGGTGGCCGACGCCGTGCGGCATGTGGTGGAGCGGCACGGGCGATTGGACGGCGTGGTCAGCAACGCGGGCGTTCCCGGCGCGGTCCTGCCCATCGCGGACTATCCCCTGGACATGTACACGCGGACGATGGCGGTCAACGCGACGGGGACCTTTCTTGTCCTGAAGCACGGCCTGCCGGCCTTGCGGCGGGGCGGAGACGGCAGCTTCGTCGCGGTGGCGTCCACGTCGTCCATACGTGGACGCGCGCGGCTGGCGGCCTACGTCGCCAGCAAGCATGCCGTGCTGGGGCTGGTGCGCAGCGCCGCATTGGAGACGGTGGGCAGCGGCGTGCGCGTCAACGCCGTGCTGCCGGGCCCCACGCGCACCGCGATGATCGATGCCATCGACGCCATGGCGCAAGGGAGGGCGGGTCCGCCCGGCGCCGGCCCGCCCGCCGCCAACGCGCGGGGAGCCATCCAGCGCGCCGTGGCGGCGCCGTACGGGGAGCCGGCCGACGTGGCGCAAGCGGTGGCGTTTCTGTTGTCGCCGGCGTCGCGCCATATGAACGGCGCGGAGCTGGTGGTGGACGGCGGCAGCACGCTGGCATAGGCGGGCCCGCCATATCGCGGCGCCTTGCCGCCGCAACCGTATCCCGCCGAGGCCGATCCGGTGCCGGCGGAAGACCACATTATTCGAAAACATCCCAGGGAGACTTTATGCAAACCGCAGCCAGCGCCTTATCGCCCGGCCGACCCGTCACCGCGCAGCACAAGCGGGCACTGGTGGCCGCCTGCATCGGCAACTTCATCGAATACTTCGATTTCGTTATCTACGGGTATTTCGCGCCCGTGATCGCGCAGCTGTTCTTTCCGGCGGACGATCCCGCGGCCAGCCTGCTGCTGACCTTCGCCGTCTTCGCCATCAGCTATGCGTCCCGGCCCATCGGCGGCATCGTGTTCGGCCACCTGGGCGACCGCTACGGCCGCAAGACCCCCCTGGCGGCCGCCATCATCCTGATCGCCGCGGCCACGACCGTCATCGGCCTGATGCCGACCTACGCCTCCATCGGCATCGCCGCGCCCATCCTGCTGACGGTGGCCAGGTTGATCCAGGGCATATCCGTGGGCGGCGAGTACGGGGGCGCCACGTCTTTCATCTCCGAATACGCGCCCGCCAACCGGCGCGGCTTCTATACGGGCTGGCAGACCTTCACCATCGGCCTGGCCCTGCTGGTGGGCGGCGGCGTGGCATCGCTGATTACCGGTACGCTGACCACCGAGCAGCTGCATGCCTGGGGCTGGCGACTACCCTTCCTGGCGGGCGTACCGCTGGGGCTGGTGGGCCTGTACCTGCGCCTGAAGCTGGAAGAGACGCCGCACTTTACCTCCGTCCAGGAACATCACGCGGTGGAGAAGGCCCCCTTGCTGACAGGGCTGAAGAAGGAGTGGAAGGCCATACTGATCGGCATGGGTTTGATCTCCGCGCCGTCGGCGTGCATCTACATTTACTACATCTATACGCCCACCTATCTGGCCAAGGTGCTGGGCTTTACGCTGGCCGACGCGCAGCGCGCGAATCTGTACAGCATGGTTTTCTACTGCGCGCTGCTGCCTTTCTTCGCGCTGCTCAGCGACATCGTGGGCCGCAAGCCCCTGATGTTGATCAGCGCGCTGGCGGTCGCGCTGGTCACCTACCCCGCCTTTCACCTGCTGGATCCGCGGGATTTCAACCAGACGGTATTCGCACTGTGCCTGATGGGCCTGGCCTTCGCGCCGCATTCGGCCACCGCGCTATGCGCCATGTCGGAGATCATGCCCACCAAGCTGCGCTATACCGGCCTGTCGGTCAGCCTGAACATACCGGTTACGCTGCTCGGCGGCACGGCACCCTTCCTGGCGACGTACTTCGTGGCGCGTACGGGCAATCTGTATTCGCCTTCCTGGATCGTCATCGGTGCCGCCATACTGACCTTGCTGGCGGTGCTGGCATACCGTGAAACGCTGAAGACGGGGCTGCGCTGAAAAAACAGGCCGCGGGGTGGCGCGCATCGCGGCCCCGCGCCGAGGCTTGGATATCGCCGCGCGCCGGCTAGTACCCTGGCCGCGACCCGTGCAGTCCCGGCAGCCGCGGATACTCCAGCGCCAGCGGATTTCGCTCGATCAGCGCGGCCAGTTCCCGTGCGGCCCGGCTCAGTTCGCCCTGGCGCCGCACCAATACGAACTCCAATGGCGGCAGTTGCGGCAAGCCGTACTCCGCGGCATCCAGGGTGCTCAGGGTATGCGGCACGAAGCCGCGGCCACAGGCGGTAATGCCCAGGCCGGCCATGACGCCCGCGTGGATGCCCGCCATGCTCCAGCTGGCGTGGACGACGCTATACGGGATGCCCGAGTCCTTCAGTTTTTCCAGGACCAGCCGCCGCGTCACGCTGGGGTCGAAGTACAGGGCCAGGGGCAGGGGCCGCCGCCGGGCGATGCCTTCCGCGCCGGTCGCGCCCACCCATACCAGCGGCTCGGAGTGGATGGGCGACAGGGAAGGATGATGCCGCTCGCTCAGGCGCTTGGCGAGCACCAGGTCGAACTCGCGCTTTTCCGCGCGATCGAGCAGCTTCAGGCTCATGTCCACCTCGACGTGCAGCACGACATTGGCGTGGGCACGGCGATATGTCTGCAGGATCCGCGGCAGCCTGGACAGGGCGATGTCTTCCGCGATGCCAAGCCGCACGTTGCCGGACAGCGACGAGTCGCGCACGCGCAGTTCCGCTTCTTCCAGGGTGCCGAGCAGCGAGCGGGCGTATTCCAGCAGGGTGGCGCCCGCTGCCGTCAATTCGACGCGGTGGGTGTCGCGCAGGAAGAGCGTCGTGCCCAGGCCGTCTTCCAGGCGCCGCACGCGTTGGCTGACGGACGATTGGCTGAGCCCCGTGCGCGCCGCCGCCTGCGTGAAGCTGCCGGTTTCCGCGACGGCGATGAAAGCGGGAAGCAACTGGGTGTCTATCATGGCGTGCGCGCGCCCCACGGACGATGACGGATTATCGCCCAGAATCCCGGTACACGCGGTCCAGCCATTCCCGCAGGCCTTGCGGATGGCGGAAGTGATCGACGGCGCGGGCGGCGCGCTCCGGGCAGCGGCCTTCCCACATGCGGCACAAGGCGTCGCCAGGCCCCAGCTCCAGCGCCGCCACCGCGCCGGCGTCGATGCAACTGTCCAGGCAGGCGGACCAGTCCAGCGATTGCGAGATCTGCGCCGCCAGCTTGTCCAGGCCGGGGCCGATGGCGCGGACTGGCTCGCCGTCGATGCCGGAAAGCAGGCGTGCCTGCGGCGTGGGCAGCCGCGCCTGCACGGTCGCCAGCCGTTCGGCGTAGCGGTCGCGCGCCACGGCCAACAGGGGCGAATGCGAAGGGACCCCCACGTGCAGCATGGCGACGCGGCGGGCGCCGGCGCGCCTGGCGTCATCCTCTATGGCCGACAGCGCGCCGGCATCGCCGGCCAGGACGAAGTGGTCGACATCGTTCACGATAGCGATCCAGGCGCCACCGCGCGCCAGCCACGGCGCCAGGGTGGCGCGGTCCAGGCCGACGACGGCCAGCATGCCGCTGTCCGGCGGCGCGGCGGCATCCATGGCCTGCGCGCGCGCCGCGGCCAGTTCCAGCACCGTGGCCACGGGCAAGGCCCCGGCGCAACCCCACGCCGCCAGTTCGCCGATGCTGTAGCCGGCGATGATGGCGCGGGCGGGCCGCATCGGCTCCAGCGCGGCCCAGGCCGCCAGCGCCTGCACACAGCAAAGCAGCTGGCCCGCGCGGTTGCTGTACAAGCTGTCCGGCGGCGCCGTGCGTACGAAATCCCGTGGATCCATGCCATCGAACCAGGGCGCCGCCTGCTGGAAGATGGCTTGCGCTTCCTCGGCCTGGCCGCTGACCGCGAACATGTCGCGGTGCTGCCCGCCCTGGCCCGAGCACAGAATGGCGATCAGGGGCGGCCGCATTTCAATCTCCCACGCTATCGACGAACAGGGCCATCGCCAGCAGGTCCGCGCATCCGCCCGGGGAAAGGCGGCGCGCCACGAATTCCCGATGGATGGCAGCCGCCGATTCGCGCCAGTCGGGCCGCGCAATGCCGCCACGCACCAGGAAGGACCGCGCGGCCGCGCGCGCCCACGAACCGCCAAGCGGGCCGCCGCGATGCAGGAGATTGGTGTCTTCGACTTCGGCCACCAGGGCGAACAAGGCCTGCACCCGCTGCGCCTCGGAATCCCTTGGCCGCAGCAGGCGCGCCTGGCGCAGGGCGGGCAGCGCGATGCGGTACAGGCTGGGAAACCCCGCGGCGGCTTCGGCGCGGGCCCCGCCGGCGCCATAGCGGCGCAACACCGATATCCCATTGCTATCCGCGGGCCGCGGACCGCCCAGGATACTGGCGCCCCAACGCCAGGCGACGATGTCGCCCAGCGTATCCGATACGCCCATGCGTTCGCGATAGCCTGCCGCCGCGCACAGCAGCCCCACGCCGAAAATCGCGCCGCGGTGCGTGTTGACGCCGCCCGTCGCCGCCATCATGGCGTGTTCCGCCTGGATGCCCAGCGCGCGCAGGCCGTGCATCGCCATGCCGGCGGCGCCGGCGGCGGCGATGTCGCGGAAGTAGGGGAGCAGGCTCTCCGCGCTGGCTTCGAAAGTCGAGCAGTCCATGTCGTCGTGGCTGCCGGCGTCGATATGCGAAACCAGTCCGGGCTTGGGCCAGGTGTGCACCTCCGACAGCAGGGCATCCTGGGCCAGCACGGCGATGTCCTCGACATCGCGGAAGGTGCCGTTGCACGCGCCCGGGAGGAAGGCGGCCGCCGCCGGCGCCGCGAGGGCTTGAACGCAGGGCGTCACGATGCCGCCCCTGCATGGTGCCAGCGCTCGCGCGCCCACAGGCGCGAGCCGTCCAGCGTCTTGACCAGCAGCGGTGTATCGGCCTGTGCCCGCGCCAGTTCCGCCCACTGCACGGCCGCGCCCTGCCGGACGATTTCTCCGTCGATGCGTGGCAAGCCCCGCGCGCCGATACGGGTCAATGCCCGCAGCAGCCTGTCCAGATCGGCGGGAGTGGCCGGGCAGGGCCACAGCAGATCGACATCCGAAGCGCCGCCGACATAGGGCATGGATGTCAGGAACTGCCATAGCAGGCTGCCGAACACCCGTGTGCGTACGCCCGATGCCTGCGCGGCCTCGCATACGGCATCCAAGGTCGGACGCCAGCCCGGCGGGACGGCTTCGCAGGCCAGGATGACGTCCAGCGCCACCGGGGGCCGCACCGCCACGATGGCGCTGGCCGGGACCTGGAAGGCAATCCGCTGCTTGCCATGCGCCGGGGGCGTGGGCAGGCCGACGGCTACCAGCTCGTCCGCGTGCCGGCCATCGAATTCGCCCGCCAAGGGCCGCCGGCGCATCACCGGGTGCCCGGCGGCCGCCCAGTCGCGCACGAAGGCATTGCGCGCCAGCGACGGGGCCTGCCGGAAGACGTCGTGCCATGCCTGCGGCGATAACTCGATCAGCGCATGCCTTGCCGGGGATTCAGGCATGATGGGCCGCCTCGTCCTGGACCTTGGCCGCGATGGCTGCGGCCTTCAGCCGGCCGCCGCGCGACGCGCCCAGCGCGTCGCGGTCGTCGGCATCGCCGGCCTTGCCGGAAAGCAAGGCCAGCAGGCGGGCGGCGTATTCCGCGGGTTCGTCCCACTGCTGGGCGATGCCGCCCATTTCCATCATCGGCGCCACGCCCGGCGCGAACACGGGCGTGCGTTCGGCCATGGCCCGCAGTTGCGCCACGGGCAGCTTGGTCACGCGCGACATGGCGCGCAGGTTCATCACGCTGGGATCGGCGCCCGGCACCACGACCAGGTGGTCCACCGCCATCGCGGTCGCGATCATCGCGCCGGCCGACGCGGCGCCGTACAGGATCCCCACCGTCCTGCTGCCGGTGGCCGAGGCCAGGTACAGGGACTTGGCCAGGTGCGCCAGGTATTCATTGAGCCCGAGCAATTCGTCGCGGCGGGCCATCAGCTGGCTGCCGGCGTCGACCAGCAGGACGAGCGGCCTGCCGGCATGGGTGGCCACGTGGCGCAGGATACGGCCGGACAGGTCGATGGCCAGATCGGTCCCCACCGGGCGGGCACCGGTCAAGCCGATCACCGTGACGTCGCGGCCGTCGGCCAGGCGCGCCATGCCATCGAGAATGCCGGCGGCATCGGGCGCCATCGCGGCCGTTGTGGGAAACAGGGCTTGAAGCAGTTCATCGTGCGACATGTGCGTCTCCCAGCGATTGCCGTACCAGGTGCAGGAAGTCCTCGTCGCCGAGATCGGCGATGGACTCGGGTGTGTCCAGGGCAAGTTCGCGCCAGATCTCCGGCGCATCGCGGCAGTCGCCGTGACGGGCCAGACGCTGCTGCAAGCGCGCCTGCTCGGTTTGCAGGGTGTCCAGGTCGAAGGCGGCGGCCCGGTCCAGGAAATCGCCGGCCAGGCGGCGGAAGTCGTCGATGTCGTCGCGGGCATAGCGATCGGCGCCGCCGGTCAGGACGCGGGTGCGGCCACCCGTCACGCGCCACACCAGGGCGCGGTCCTTGGCGTCGAACTCTTCGACGCCCCGGTTGGTTTCGATGACTTCGGGACCCGACACGCCGATGCGGCCGGACTCCGAAACGATGATGTCCGAGCAGCAGGCCGTGACCAGTCCCGCGCCGCCGAACGCGCCCGCCTTGCCGCCGATCAGCGCCACCGCGCGCAATCCCGCGCGGCGGGCCTGCAACAGGGCGCGGATGACTTCCGACACGGCCAGTTCGCCCGCGTTGGCTTCCTGCAGGCGGACGCCACCGCTATCGAGCAGCAGCAGGATAGGCCAGCGCCTGCCTTGATCGGCAGCGGCGCGGGCGGCGCGCAGCAGGCCCACCAGCTTCGCCCCCGAGACCTCGCCGAACGTACCGCCCATGAATCGGCCTTCCTGCGCGGCCACCCATACCGGCCGGTCGTGCAATAGGCCGCGGCCGACGATCATGCCGTCGTCGAAGGCGCAGGGCAGGTCGAAAAGCGCAAGGTGCGGACTGGTTTCGCGCTGCGCCGGACCGACGAATTCCACGAAGGTTCCGGCATCCAGCAGGCCCTGCAGGCGTTCGCGCGCGCTGGCTTCCATCCAGGAGCGGGTGGGAATAAGGCTGTTCATTTGTCTTCCTTCAAGGCCTGGCAGGCCTGGGCCAGGCGCAGCAGCACCGTGTCGGGCCGCGCGCCGCCATCGTTGATCGAGAATGCCACGCCGCCGGGCGCATAGCGCTGGGCGAAATCGCTCAGCACCGCGTCCCATACGGGCTCGAAGCCGGACACGGCGGTCGATACGTGAAAACTGCATGACTGGTCGTCGACGGTGCGCTCGGCCAGCACTTCAAGATTGCCGGAGGCCACCACGCCCACCAGGGTGCTGGGGCGATGGCCGGGCAGCCGTTGCGGGGCCGCATGGCGGCGGATGATCGTTTCCATGTCCAGGTCCTTACCAGTTGCGGAACCGTGCGGGCGGCGCATACAGGCCGCCCGACCACGTCACCAGGTCCTTGATCGAGCGCGCCGCCAGCATCTGGCGCGTGGCATCCAGGGGATTGATGTCCAGGTCCTGCGGGCGCCGGATGACGCCGCGCTGGCGCAGCGCCTCTACCGCCTTGGGGTCGCGGCCGCGGCCGACTTCGGTGTAGCCGGCGACGCCGCGTATGGCCTGCTCGCGTTCGTCCAGGTCGCGGCACATCAGCAGATTGGCGATGCCTTCCTCCGTCACGATGTGCGTGACGTCGTCGCCGTAGACCATGATGGGTGGCAGGTCCAGCTTGAGCTTGCGTGCCAGTGCGACGCTGTCGAGCTGTTCGACGAAGGTAGGAGCCTGCTTCTCGCCGAAAGTTTCAACGATTTGCACGACCAGCTTGCGGCCGCGCGGCATGCGGCCGTCCGTGCCCGCCTGCTCCCGGCCGGCTTTCAGCCAGCTGTCGGAGGGATGCCGCCGTCCGCGCGCGTCGGAGCCCAGGTTGGGCGCGCCGCCGAAGCCCGCGATGCGGTCGGTGCGCACGGTGGAGGAGTTGCCTTCCAGGTCCATCTGCAAGGTGGAGCCGATGAACATGTCGCAAGCGTAGAGTCCCGCGTTGTGGGCCAGCATGCGATTGGAGCGCTGGCTGCCGTCGTGGCCGACGAAGAACACATCGGGACGCGCGCTGACGTAGTCGTCCATGCCGACTTCCGCCCCGGGGGAGAACACCTGCCGCACCCAGCCGCTTTCGACGGCGGGTATCAGCGTGGGATGCGGATTCAGCATCCAATGCGTCACGATCTTGCCCTTCAGGCCCAGCCGCTCTCCATAGGTGGGCAGCAGCAGTTCGATGGCCGCGGTGGGAAACCCCACGCCGTGGTTCAGCGTGCGCACGCCGTAGGGCGCGTAGATGCCCTTGATGGCCATCATGCCCATCAGGATCTGGGTTTCGGTGATGCTGGCCGGGTCACGCGTGAACAGCGGTTCGATGTAGAAGGGTTCGGGCGATTCGACGATGAAGTCCACCTGGTCCGCCACCAGATCCACGCGCGGCAGGGTGTCGACCACTTCGTTGACCTGCGCCACCACGATGCCGTCCTTGAAGGCCGTCGCCTCGACAATGGTGGAGGTGTCTTCGGTGTTCGGCCCCATGTACAGGTTGCCCTGGCGATCCGCCTGGCGCGCGACAATCAGCGCCACCTTGGGCGTCAGGTCGATGAAGTAGCGCGCGAACAATTCGGGATAGGTATGGATGGCGCCGACTTCCACGCGGCCTTTTTCCAGGGCGCGGGCGATGGCGCCTCCCTGGGGGCCGGAATAGCAGAAGTCGAGCTTGCGCGCGATGCCGGCTTCGAACAGTTCCAGGTGCTCGGGCAAGGTGATGCCCGACTGCACGATGTGCAGATCGTGGACCTTTTCGGGATCCACCTGCACGAGCGCGCGCGCCAGGAAATCGGCCTGCTTCTGGTTGTCGCCTTCCAGGCACAGCCTGTCGCCGGGGCGCAGCACGGCCTGCAATAGGGCGACGGTGTCGGCGGCGGCCACGTACTTGCCGCGTGCGTAGGGCCGGGCCGCTTCCAGCCGGGCCGCGCGGTCGCGGGCTTGTTGGTTCCATTGCGTCATTGCTTTCGATCCTGCGGAGTCGTTGTCCACGGGGATCACTCTAGGCGCCTGTATCGCGCCCGGCAATAACCCAACCCCCTGTTATCCGCGGTGCCAATAAGCAAATCGTTGAACGCGATGACGTCCCGGCGCGGGACATCCACGGGCGCAAGGGCGCGCCCGGCGAAGCTTCAGCGCGACGCGCGGTCCCCGCCGCCTGCGCCAAACGCAGTACCGCACCGCCCCCGGCGTTCAGAACCCATTCAGCGGAAGCTTCAGATACCGCACGCCGTTGGATTCCGGTTCGGGCAGGTGTCCCGCGCGCATGTTGACCTGCACCGAAGGCAGTATCAGCCTGGGCATGGGCAGTTTGGCGTCGCGCGCCTGGCGCATGGAGACGAAGTCCTGTTCGTCCACGCCTTCATGTACGTGGATGTTCCGCTCGCGCTCCGCGCCGATGGTGGTTTCCCACGCATAGTTGTCGCGCCCCGGTGCCTTGTAGTCGTGGCAAAGAAAGACCCGCGTTTCATCGGGCAGCGCCATCAGGCGGCGGATCGACCGGTACAGCATGCCGGCATCCCCGCCGGGAAAGTCGCAACGGGCCGTGCCGTAGTCGGGCATGAACAGCGTGTCGCCCGTGAACACCGTGTCGCCGATCACATAGGCCATGCAGGCCGGTGTATGGCCCGGGACGTGCAGGGCGATGCCTTGCAGGCCGCCGATGCTGAAATGTTCGCCGTCCTGGAACAGGTGGTCGAACTGCCGGCCGTCGCGGGCGAACTCGGTGCCTGCATTGAAGATCTTGCCGAAGACTTCCTGCACGGTGGTGATGTGTCGCCCGATGGCGAGACGTCCGCCCAGCCGCGCCTGCAGCCAGGGCGCGGCCGAGAGATGGTCGGCATGGGCGTGGGTTTCCAGCAGCCATTGCGTTTCCAGTCCGTGGTCGCGCACGTGCTCGAGCAGCTTCGACGCGGACCTTTCCGCCGTGCGGCCGCTGGCGGGGTCGAAGTCGAGCACGCTGTCGATGACGGCGCAGGCCGGCGATGCCGGGTCGCGGACGATGTGGCTGGCCGTGAAGGTGGCTTCGTCGAAGAACGAATCCACCCGTGGCCTGGGATGGCCGCCATCGCGGGCGGCCCGGACGATGGCAATGGCATCGCGCAAGGCGCTGTCGGTACGCGGTGATATCATCGTGACCTCCATGGAGAAGCGGATCTCCGGTGCGGCAAACCGGGGCGGTTCGACCTTCGTCCCCCGGTTGCCTTCATGCCGCGGGCGGACGCCATGCCGTGACGGCTCCGCGTGCGGACCGGGCGGCGCCGTCACGGCGTGGCGTCGCGCGCCGGCCTCGCGCCGGCGGGGCATGGGCGCCGAGCAATTGCCGGTTGATCTCGGGGCCGTATCGCGAACGCCGTAGTCGTGGTACAGCTGCGCGCTTTGGCCGTCTTATATATTACTAATAATAATAAGCTAACTTCTACAGGAAATGGAACGCTGGCAATGCGGGTCGCGGCAGGCTTAGCGCCTGGCTACCGGCATCTGCTGATCCATAGGCGTTCTCTCCGCGGTACTCGGTCCCGCGAGCAGCCGGCTCCCCGGTATTACGTGCATCGTGATGCATGGGAACAGGGAATACGACCGTGTCGCTGGTCTGCGGGTGCGCTGGTTCGAATAGGTGCCGGGTCCAGTTTCACCCTTGGTGCAAATAGCCGGCAGCGCCGTCAGGGATCGTCGCGATGTAAGAAAACTCGGGATCTCGCGTGGGAACTGTATGTTGGCACGCGTTACCGAGTCGCCTCGGCAAACCATTCGAGGGATTCAGCATGAGTGAAAAGCTCGAAGCGACACAGCCGGAACACCAAACCCCGGACCATGCGGTTACTGCAGTAGACGTGGGGCAAGATCTTAAGGCGCTTCACAGTATCCGATTTCGACGATCAAGCATTCAGCGATACCCGGCGTTGTTAAGGCTTAACCCGGGCCTGGTCCAAGTGTGAGTTGTCTGTCCTGTCGATGCTCTGCTCTTCGATGTTTTTCTGGAACCCGCCATGTAAAGTGTCCTCGTCCGCTGATTACGAGGCCGTGGTCCATTTTGCTTTGACAAAGCCCGCGATGGCCGCCACAAGCGGATACAGGAACGCAAAAGGCGCGGCATAAATCGCATGGCTTTGTCTTCACTGCTTATAAACCGTCTTTTCACACGCCTGCTCGCGTCGGAGACATTGAACACCACGTCCAGCGCCATGCTGGCGCTATCGGCGCCGCTCCTTGCCATCGCGCTGATGGACGCAGACGCATTCGATGTCGGTCTGCTGGCCGCATCGTCGACGGCGGCACCCCTGCTATTCGGCCTCTCGGCGGGCGCGCTTGCCGATCGCCTGGACCGACAGCGGACACTGCTGTGCTGCGGTCTCGTGCGCCTGGGTCTGGTGGCCGCCGTCGCGGTGCTTTTCGCCTTCGGGCACATGAGTATTCCCCTGCTTGCAGTGGCCGGCTTCGTCCTCTCCGCCGTGAAGCTGCTGTTCGACGCGGTCATCGTGGCGGCGATCCCCACGGTCGTGCCTCGCGCCGCGCGGTGCGGGCGAACAGCTGGTATGAAGCTTCCAATTCGGCGGCCTGCGCAGGGGGGCCGATGGCCGCCGGGTGGCGTTGCAATTGCTTCCGGCCGCCGTGGTGTATTGGTTGGTCACGGTCCTCTATCTGGCAAGCGCCTGGCTGGCGGCCGGCCTGGCGGCATGGGATTTCCTGATCGTCCTGCACCTTATCGTCGAGCACACCGTCCGCCAGGCAACGGTACCGGGCCACCAGTTGGGGCGGATAAGCGCCGTCACCCGCTTCGTCAGCTGGGGCGCGGACCCCGTCGGCGCCGTCATGGGCGGCCTGCTTGTGACCACTGCGCTGGGCACGTTCGGCACGCTGCTGGTCTGCCTGGCCGGCTTTCTCCTGGCCGGTCTGGTCCTGCTTGCGTCAACCGGCATCAGGACGCTCGACATCGAACTGTGAGCGGGACAGCCGCATCGCGGCCCGGGAAACGTACCGTCAGGTGAAAGCCCCGGGCCGCCGGCGCGTCCACGAGCCGCGCGCCATGCAGGCGGGCGATGCGCGCCACCAGGGACAGGCCGATGCCGGTGCCGCGTTCATTCGCGCCAGGCACCCGGAAGAAGCGGTCGTAGATGCGGTCCCGGTACGCCGCGGGTATGCCGGGGCCGTCATCCGAGATCGACAGCACGGGGACGCCGCCTTCCATTCCGCAGGCCATGGCGATGTGCCCGCCGTCGGGCGTATAGCGGATCGCGTTATCCACCAGATTGCCCAGCAGAATGCCCAGCGCGTCGATGTTGCCGTGTACCGGGCAGGGTTGCGCGGCGATGGATACCTTCTGAGATTTGCGCGCCGCTTTGCCTTCGAAATCGCGCACGACCAGGTCGACGATATCGGACAGGTCCAGCGGCTCCATGGGCAGCGTTTCGTCGGTGTCCAGCCTTGCCTGGTCCAGCAGCTGTTCGACGATGCGCGCCGCCCGCGCGGCAACGGCCTGCAGTTTCCCGGCCTCCGCGCGCGCGGCCAGCGCGTCTTCGGCCGCGATCGCGCGCTGGGCCTGGGCCTGGATGGCGGCCAGCGGTGTGCGCAACTCGTGCGCGGCGTCCGCGATCAACTGCCGCTCGCGCGCCAGCGCCGCGTCCTGGCGTTGCAGCAGGTGGTTGATGGCCAGCACGAAGGGGCGGATTTCCCTGGGCAGGCTGCGTTCCAGCACCGGCGAATTGTCGAAGGGCGAGCGGCGCGAGATGGTTTCCCGCGCCTGGTCCAGCGGCCGCAGGCTCAGGCGGATCGCGGCCCACATGACGATGGCCAGAAGCAGGAATATGCCGATGGCGGCGAAGGTGCCTTCCCTGGCCCACTCGCGGTAGGTCTTCTCCAATGCGGTCTCGCCGATGGCGGTCTGGACCTGGATAGTGCCCGTGCGGTCCGAGGCCGCGTATACCCGCCATTCCTCGCCGGCCACGATGCGGTTTCCATAGCCGGGCGTGAAGTCCGGCTTGAACGGCGTGTCCGGCGCGATCGGGGCGCGCAGGATCAGCTTTCCGGACGGCATGTGCCAGACCTGGAAGATCGTGTCCGATGTGGGATCGCCGGACCCGTCCTCCACGCTGCGGTACGCCGCGACGGAGCCATCGGGCGACAGCGTGCGCGGGATGGACTCGATGATCAGGCGCGCGATATCGCGCAGCTTTTCGTCCGAGCGCCCGGTTTCGGGGATCTTGAGTTCCCAGGCACGCAGCGCATACCAGGCCCCGCCGAAGGCCACGATGCCGATCAGCATGGCGCACAGCAGCCGGATGCGCAGGCTGTTGCAGCGCGCGGCAAGATCGCGCCATCCCCTCATGGCGGCGCCGCGCCGATGCGGTAGCCGAAGCCATGCACCGTGGCGATCAGGTCGTTGCCCAGTTTGCGGCGCAGCTGGTGTACATAGACGGCAACGGTGTTGCTTTCTATGGTGCCATGCCGTCCGTAGACGGCGTCCTCCAATTGTTCGCGCGTGACGATATGGCCCTGGCGTTCCAGCAGGGCCACCAGGGTGCGGTATTCATGGATACTGAGCTTCACCGGCTGGTCGGCCAGCAGGACATGGCGGCGCGCCGGGTCTACCTGGACATCGCCGATGCGCATTACGGGGACCACGCGATGGCTGGCGCGCCGCGTGACCGCGCGCAGCCGCGCCAGCAATTCCTCGATGGGAAAGGGCTTGACCAGGTAGTCGTCGGCGCCGGCGTCCAGGCCCTTGATGCGGTCGCTCAGGCGGTCGCGCGCGGAAAGGATGATCACCGGCGTGGCGTCGTAGCGCTCGCGCACGGACTTCAGCAGGCCCAGGCCGGAGCCATGCGGCAGCTGCAGGTCCAGCAGGACGGCGTCGTAGCCGTGGTCGGTCAGCGCCGCGCGGCCCTGGGCGGCATCGGTCAGCCAGTCCACCGCATGGCCCGACTGCCGCAGGCCGCCGCACAGGGCATCGCCCAGCATGGGGTCGTCCTCGATAAGCAACAGGTGCAAGGCCAGGGGTCTCCGGATGGAATGACGGGCAGATTATCGGGCCAAATTTAAAAAACTTTTAAAACCGCCTCTCGAGAATCCCGATCCCGAAGGCCGCCCGATCGGGTGGCCGTGCTTAAGGGTGAACCGGATGGCGATCGATACGAAGGCATCGCAATGGGGCGATGCATGCCGCGCGCGGCGGGCGGGCACCGCGGGATGGATAGTAGGCCTGGTGTGTTGGCTGGCGAGCGGCCACGCGGCGTTGGCGCAGAACAGCGTGGGCCTGGGCGTGGGCGTGGTGCCGGAATACCCCGGCGCCAAGGATTACCACGCGGTGCCGGTGCTGCAGCTGTCGTATGAACGCGGCGCGTTCTTCGTCGACACGCGCGACGGCCTGCCGGCCCTGGGACTCAAGACCCAGCTGGCCCCCGACTGGCAGGCGGGTGTCTTTGCCGGACTGCGCATGGGCCGCGATGCCGACGACCACGATAGGCTGGACGGCCTGGACGATATCGACGCGCATGCCACCGCCGGCGCCTTCCTGCGCTGGCAGCCTGGCCGGTGGCGGCTTACCACGACGGTGACCCAGGCCTTGCACGCGGGCTACGGCACGCGCGTGGAACTGAACGGTTCCTATGCCGTCTGGCAGGACAGCCGCAATACCGTGCGGCTGGGGGCGGAAACCACCTGGGGCAGCCATGACGATATGTCGCGCTGGTTCGGCGTGACCAGCGCCGAGGCCGCCCGCAGCGATGCCGGGCTGGGGCGTTATTCCGCCGGCGCGGGCTTCCGCTCCGCCGGCCTGTACGCGAACTGGCGCTATGCCATCGACCAGAAATGGTCGGTGTTCGGCACCGTGGGCGTGCGCGCGCTGCTGGGCGACGCGCGCGACAGCCCCATCGTGGAGCGCCGCACGTCTCCCTACGGCGCCGTGGGCGTCGGCTACCGCTTCTGACGCGTTCCGCCGGGCGTAGGCCCGCTGTCCGAGCCCGCGGTCCCGGGCCTTGCGGGCCGGGGCTCCACGGTCCGCAGGCTCGCGGTCCGCCGGTCCGACGGCCGTGCGTGTCGGCCATGAGCACTTGCCGTGGCGTCCGAAGGGGCCGCCCGGGCGAAAAGGTACCATTACGGCATTGCCGACCGTCCTTTTCGCTTCCCATGCCCGATCTTCCGTCCTCCCCGGCGCCCAGCGCGGCGCCGTTGCGCGATCTGCTCGCGGAAAGCGCGGAAATCGTGCGTTCGGTGCTGGCGGGGCGTTCCATGACCGATGCCATCGCCCTGGCGCCGGCGCCCTTGCGGGCCGGGTCGCAGGCGCTTTCCTTCCATGCGATGCGCCGGCTGGGCGAAGCGCGCGCGCTGCGGCGCATCCTGGTGCCGCGTACGCCCCCCGAACCCTTGGCCGAGGCGCTGCTGCTGGTCAGCCTGGCGCTGCTGCTTCCGCCGGCCACGCCCGCGGCGCAGGCCGCGTCCGGCCCCGCCGTGCCCGCGGATGGCGCGCCCACCTACGCCCCCCATACCGTGGTGGACCAGGCTGTGCAGGCGGCCGCCCGCATGCCGCGGGTCGCGCCGCTGAAGGGGCTGGTCAACGGCGCGCTGCGCTCCTTCCTGCGCGACCGGGATGCCTTGCTGCCCCAGCTCGCCCGGCAGATCGAGGCGCGCTGGAACCACCCGCAGTGGTGGGTGGACAAGCTGCGCTCGGCCTACCCGCAGGCCTGGGAATCCGTATTGACGGCGGCCAATGTGCCGGCTCCGCTCACCTTGCGCGTGAATCGCCGGCGCGCCTCCCGCGAGCAGGTGCTGGCGGCTTTCGAGGCGGCCGGGATCGCCGCGCGGCCGCAGGGCGACGCCGGCCTCGTCCTGTCCCAGCCGCGTCCGGTGCAGCGGCTGCCCGGGTTCGACGACGGTTGGTGGTCCGTACAGGATGCGGGCGCGCAATTGGCCGCGCCCCTGCTGGGCGTGAAGGACGGCATGCGGGTGCTGGACGCCTGCGCCGCCCCCGGAGGCAAGACGGCGCATCTGCTGGAATTGGCCGACCTGGACCTGCTTGCCCTGGACGCGGATGGCGCGCGGCTGCGGCGCGTGCAGGACAACCTGCGCCGCCTGGGGCTGGATACGCCCCGGGTGTCGCTGCGCGCGGCCGATGCGGCCGATACCGGCGCGTGGTGGGATGGCCGGCCCTTCGATGCGGTGCTGGCCGATGTGCCGTGTACCGCCTCCGGCATCGTCCGCCGGCATCCGGACATCCGCTGGTTGCGGCGTCCGGACGACGTCCCGCGCACCGCCAAGCTGCAGGCGCGCATCGTGGATGCGCTGTGGCGCACCGTGGCGCCGGGCGGGCGCCTGCTGTATGTGACCTGCTCCGTCTTTCCCGATGAAGGCGAGCGCCAGGCCGCCGGCTTCGCCGCCCGCCATGCCGATGCCCGCCGCCTGGATGCGCCCGGACAACTGCTGCCGGAGGCCTCCCGCGCAACAGAGGCCGCCCAGCATGACGGCTTTTTCTACGCCTTGTTTGCCAAGGCCCGCTGAATCGCCAAGAATAATGGAGTCGCAGCGCTGATACATCGTATGCCCATTTCCACGCGCCTGTTTCTTTTGTTGCTGGCCACCGTGCTTACGCTGCCGTGGGCAGGGGCCGCGCATGCGGCCGATCCCAAGGTCGTCAATGTCGATCCCGTCATCCGCAATGGCCGGGTGGAAATCGACGCGGACATCCGCTTCGAGCTCAACGACCAGCTGCGCGAAGCCGCCGAACGCGGCGTTCCGCTGTATTTCACGGCGGACGTGGTCATCACCCGTTCGCGCTGGTGGTGGCTGGACAGTACGGTGGCCGATACCAGCATGACCTGGCGCATCGTCTACAACGCGTTGACGCGCCAATGGCGCGCCGGCGTCGGGGAACTGAACCTGCCGGTGCAGTCCCTGGACGCGGCGATGGACATGGTGCGGCACATCCGCGGCTGGGGGGTGGCCGATGCCAGCGACCTGTCCACGGGCGTCCGTTACGACGGGCGTTTGCGGCTGCGGCTGGATACCTCCATGCTGGCGCGGCCTTTCCAGGTGAATGCCCTGAACAGCAGTTCGTGGTCCGTGGCCACACCGTGGAAGGAATTCGATTTCGCCATCGCCGATCCGGCCGGAGACAAGCGATGAGACTGCTCTTGCGCATCGCGCTGGTGGCGGGCGCCCTGGCGGGCCTGCTGCTGCTGGGCCTGCTGGCCTGGTCCACCGGGAATGCCTCGCGCCTGGCGCGCTACTACGACGCGCTGCTGCTGCTGAACGGCGTGGTGGCGCTGGCCCTGTTCGCCTGGGTGCTGGCGCTGACCGTCAAGCTGGTGCGGCAGATACGGCGCCGCCAGTTCGGCGCGCGGCTCACGGCCCGCTTCGCGCTGGCCTTCACGCTGATCGGCGTGGTGCCCGGCGCCTTGATCTACACCTTGTCGGTGCAGTTCATGTCGCGCTCCATCGAATCCTGGTTCAACGTGCGCGTCGACAGCGCGCTGGAGTCCGGCCTGAACCTGGGCCGCGCGGCGCTGGACTCGCTACTGGCGGACCTGGACGCGCGCGGACGGTCCATGGCCACCGAATTGAACCGCGCCAGCGATTCCAATATCGCGCTGGCCCTGACCCGCCTGCGCGAGGCCAACGGCGTGCAGGAAGCGATGGTCTTCACCGGCGGCGGCCGCATGATCGCGTTTTCCACCAGCCAGTACGGCCAGCTGCTGCCCGAGCTGCCGCCGGCCACGGTGCTGAACCAATTGAGGCTGTCGCGCGGCTATTCGGCGGCGGAAGCCGACGACCCGCTGGACCGGGGCCAGGGCGGCCTGCACCTGCGCGTGGTGATCCCGCTGATCGCCCCGGATCGCTTCGATACCCTGGGCAGTTCGGCCGGCGAACCGCGCTGGCTGCAACTGATCCAGCCCGTGCCGGACCAGATCGCCCACAATGCCAACCGCGTGCAGCAGGGCTTCCGCGATTACCAGGAGTTGGCGCTGTCGCGGCTGGGGCTGCGCAAGCTCTACGGCATCACGCTGACGCTGGCGCTGCTGGTATCGGTGTTCACCGCCATCGCCGTGGCGCTGTCGCTGTCCAAGCGGCTGGTGCGCCCGCTGCTGCGGCTGGCGGCCGGCACGCAGGCGGTGGGCGTGGGCGATTACCGGCCCTTGCCCGAACCGCCCGAGCGCGACGAAGTCGGGCAACTGACGCGCTCGTTCAACGCCATGACGCGGCAGCTCGACGAAGCGCGCCGCATGGTGGAAAGCAACCGGCAGCAACTGGAGCGCTCCAACGTCTACCTGGAAAGCGTGCTGTCCAATCTGTCCTCGGGTGTGCTGGTCTTCGACGAGGGCTTTCGTGTCACCACGGTCAACCAGGGCGCGCAAACCATCCTGCAGGCCGATCTGCGGTCCGTCATCGGCCGGCCCCTGGAAACCGTCGAGGGCATGCTGCCCTTCGCCCAGATCGTGCGGCAGGCCTTCGCCGCCCACACCGCGGTGGGATCCGAACGCCTGCACTGGCAACAGCAATTCGAGATCGAGCTGACGCCCTCGGACCAGGCCTCGCCGGGCGCGTCGCCCACCGTGACGCTGCTCGCGCGGGGCACGCACCTGCGTGTCGACGGCCGCGGCAACGGGTATCTGGTGGTGTTCGACGATATCACCGAGCTGATGTCCGCCAACCGCGCCGTGGCCTGGGGCGAGGTCGCGCGCCGCCTGGCGCACGAGATCAAGAACCCGCTCACGCCCATCCAGCTGTCGGCCGAGCGCCTGGCGATGAAGCTGGCCGACCGGCTGGAGCCCAACGACCGGCGCATGCTGGAGCGCTCCACCAATACCATCGTCAACCAGGTGGCCTCGCTCAAGCATATGGTCGACGATTTCCGGGAATTCGCCCGCACCCCGCCGGCCGTCATGAAGCGCATCGACTTCAACGAATTGGTCGCGGACGTGCTGTCCCTGTACGGCTGGGACCCCGTCGAAGGGCTGTTGCGCGATCACGTGAATTCGCTCAACCTTGAAGTCGCGCTGGAACCGGGGCTGCCGCCTATCGAAGGCGACCCCACGCAATTGCGGCAGGTGATACACAATCTGCTGGCGAATGCGCGCGATGCCATCGCGGACCAGAAAGAAGGCAAGGTGCGCGTTTCCACGCAGCTGACGCGGGCACGCCATGGCGACGGCGACGAGCAACTGGCCCTGCGGTTCACGGTCGCGGACACGGGGCCCGGCTTCTCCGCGCAGGTGATGCAGCGGGCCTTCGAACCCTATGTGACCACCAAGCCGCACGGGACTGGGTTAGGATTGGCGATCGTTCGCAAGATCGTTGAAGAGCATGGCGGGCGCATCGATCTCGCCAATCGGCGCGAGGGTGGGGCGCGCATTTCGATACTGTTGACCCGCCTGGCGGGCGGGGTCGATACTCTGGACGCAACCGCACAACAACAGGATAATGCGGCTACGCAATAGGTGGACGGGTTTATGGCCAGAATTCTGGTGGTTGATGACGAAGTTGGCATCCGCGAGCTTCTGTCAGAAATCTTGTACGACGAAGGACACACGGTCGAACTGGCCGAAAATGCGGCCCAGGCCCGAGCCGCCCGTCTGCGGTCGCGCCCCGACCTCGTTCTGCTGGACATCTGGATGCCCGATACCGACGGCGTCAGCCTGCTCAAGGAGTGGGGCTCCCAGGGTCTGCTGGACATGCCGGTCATCATGATGAGCGGCCATGCCACCATCGACACCGCCGTCGAAGCCACGCGCATCGGCGCCCTGGACTTCCTGGAAAAGCCCATCACGCTCCAGCGGTTGTTAAAAACTATTTCGGCTGCCCTGTCGCGCGGGCGCGCCCCGCAGCCTGTCGCGGCCGCCACCGCCGCGGCCGCCGTGCCCCTGGAAGACGAGCTCGATGCCGCGCCGCTGGCCGCCAATGCGGTAGAGGCGCCCGCGGGTTCCAATGGCCTGTTGGGCAGCATCTCGCTGGACCAGCCCTTGCGCGAAGCGCGCGACGCCTTCGAGCGCATCTACTTCGAATACCATCTGGTGCGCGAAAGCCATAGCATGACCCGGGTATCGGAAAAGACCGGCCTGGAACGCACCCATTTGTACCGCAAGCTCAAGCAGCTGGGCATCGAGTCGGCGCGCAAGCGCAGTACATGAAAATCCTCATCGTCGGGGCGGGGCGGGTCGGCACCAGCGTGGCCGAAAACCTGGTCTCCGAACAGAACGACATCACCGTCATCGATACCGACGCGCGCAACCTGCTGTCCCTGCAGGAACGCTGCGACCTGCGCGGCCTGCATGGCGATGGCGCGCAGGTGTCGGTATTGCGCGAAGCCGGCGCCGAGGACGCCGATCTGTTCATCGCCTGCGCCGCGTCGGATGCCGTCAACCTGGTGGCCTGCCGCATCGCGCGCCAGGTGTTCAATATTCCGCGGCGCATCGCCCGCATACGATCGTCCGATGTCGCCGAGCATCCGGAACTGCTGGGCGACGACGGGTTCTGCATCGATGCATTGATCAGCCCGGAACGCAGCGTCACCACCTACCTGCATAGCCTGATCGAATTCCCCGAGGCCCTGCAGGTCGTCGAGTTCGCCGGTGGCCGCATCAGCGTGGTGGCCGCCCGCGTGGACCGCGGCAGCGCCATGGCCAACCGGCCCCTGGAGGCACTGCCGGAAGTCTGGCCCGACGTGTCGGCGCGCATCATCGATATCGTGCGCAATGGCCGTCCCTTGCAGGCGGGACGCGGCACGGTCATCCTGCCGGGCGACGAGGTCGTCGTGGTCGCCGATACCCGGCATGCGCGCCGCGCGGTGCGCCAGCTGCGCGCGGCGGAAAAGACCGCGCGTCGCATCATGATCGCCGGCGGCGGGAATATCGGTTTGCGGCTGGCGCGCGAACTGGCCGAGGAAAACTACAGCGTACGCCTCATCGAACACGGCGCGGCGCGCTGCCAGTACCTGGCCGAGAAACTGCCGTCCAATGTCCTGGTGCTGCATGGCAACGCCACCGACGAGGCCCTGCTCGAACGCGAGAACATCGACGACATGGACACCTGGCTGGCGCTGACCAGCGACGACGAGGACAACATCATGTCTTCGCTGCTGGCCAAGCGCCTGGGCGCGCGCCGCGTCATCGCGCTGATCAACCGGCAGGCCTATGGGGAACTGATGCAGGGCAGCCATATCGATGTGGCGGTTTCGCCGTCCCATGCCACCATGAGCGAACTGTTGCGCCATGTCCGGCGCGGCGACGTGGTCGCCGTGCACCGCCTGCGGCAAGGGGTCATCGAGGCGCTCGAAGCCGTGGCCCACGGCGACCAGCGCACGTCGCGGGTGGTGGGCCGGCAGGTCTGCCAGGTGCGCCTGCCCAAGGGCGCGGTCATCGGGGCGCTGGCGCGCGAGGACGAGATCATCATGCCGGAGCCCGATACGGTCATTCAGCAGGGCGACCACGTGATCGTATTCGTGCCCGGGCGCAACCAGATGGCCCGGGTGGAGAAACTTTTCCAGGTTTCCGCGTCCTTCTTCTGATCGCCGCGCCCATGCTCCCTTTCCGAGTCCATCCGAATGCCGGTCGGAATGTCGAGCCGAATGTCCGTGCGCACGCCGTCCTGGACGCCGGTCCGGTCCCGGCGCCTGTCATGGACTCCGCCATGGCGGGAGGCGCGGCGTGAACCGGATCGCCTCGATCTTCAACCTGTTGGGCCTGATCATGGCGCTGTTTTCGCTGGCCATGATCCTGCCCCTGGGGCTGGCGATCTACACCGGCGATGCGGCACTGGACGCCTTCGTCGACGGCGCGCTGGCCTGCATGGCCGCCGGCGGCCTGCTTTGGGTGGCGACGCGCCGGAACCGCGCGGAACTGCGCCCTCGCGACGGCTTCCTGCTGGTCTCCATGGTCTGGACGGTCCTGCCCGCCCTGGCCGCCATCCCGCTGTTCATCTATTTCCACCGGGCCGGAACGCCGCTGTCCTTCACCGACGGCTATTTCGAGGCCATGTCGGGCCTGACCACCACCGGCGCCACCGTGCTGACCGGCCTGGACCGCCTGCCGCCCTCAATCAACCTCTGGCGGGCGACCCTGGTCTGGCTGGGGGGCATGGGCATCCTGGTGCTGGCCGTGGCGGTGCTGCCGCTGCTGGGGGTCGGCGGGCACCAGGTATTCCGCGCGGAAACGCCGGGTCCGATCAAGGACGAAAAGCTGACGCCGCGCATCGCCAGCACGGCCAAGGCCCTGTATGCCGTTTATTTCGGGTTCTCGCTGCTATGCCTGTTGGCGTACCGGCTGGCGGGCCTGCCCTGGTTCGAGGCCTGGTGCCACATGGCCACCACCATGGGCCTGGGCGGTTTTTCCACCTGGGATGACGGCTTCGCGCATTTCGACTCCCCGGCCGTCGAACTCGTCGCGATCGTCTTCATGCTGATCGCGGGCATCAACTTCGCCACCCACTTCACCGCCTGGCAGACACGCAGCGCGCGCCCATACTGGACCTGTCCGCAGACCATACCCTACCTGGCCGTGACCCTGGGCGCCGCGCTGGCCATCTCGGTATTCCTGTACGCCGACGGCATTTACAACACACCGGGCCAGGCGCTGCGCTACGGGGTCTTCAACGCCGTGTCGGTGATTACCACCACCGGATACGCCAATGTGGACTACACCCAATGGCCGCTGTCCGTGACGCTGTTGATGCTGCTGCTGTCGGGCGTGGCGACATCGGCCGGTTCGACCGGCGGAGGCATCAAGATGATCCGCGCCATCCTGCTCGCCAAGCAGGCCCGCACGGAACTGGTCGTCATGCTGCATCCGCACGCGGTCAGCCCGGTGCGGCTGCGGGGCCGGGTGGTCGACAACCGCGTGATGGCATCGGTGCTGGCCTTCATGTTGATGTACGGCATGTCCATCGCGGTATTGACCATCCTGATGCTCGTTTCAGGGCTGGACCCGGTGGTCGCCTTCAGCGCGGTCGTGGCCAGCGTCAACAATACCGGCCCAGGGCTGGGCCCTGTCGGGCCCATGGGCAGCTTCGCGGTGTTGACCGATTTCCAGACCTGGCTGTGCACCTTCGGCATGCTTATCGGCAGGCTGGAGCTTTTCACCGTGCTACTTCTGTTTACGCCGGCTTTCTGGCGCCGCTGATCTTCCTCCGGATATTCCCTAGCATGTAAGTGCTTGCTTACCCCAGACCTGGGAGAAGTAGGAGGGTTACGCGCTGTTGCTCATTAATGTCACGATTTTCACCGTTTCTGATGCCATCCGGCGGCTAAACTGCGGCTTCGCGTGACTCACCAGGCCCCCGGGACCTTTGCCGGGGCGCAGTATCGCCTGACGCACTCCACGACCATAAGATACATAGGAGCAGGAAATGGAACAGATTCCGTTCGTCCCTTCCGCCCCCAACACGCTGGGCATCGAACTCGAACTGCAATTGATCGATCCGCGGACGTTTGACCTGACTGCTGCTTCCGACGAATTGCTGGCCCAAATGGCCGACCACCCCATCGCCGACCGGGTAAAGCCGGAGATCACCCGGTCGATGATCGAGCTGAACTCCTCGGTTCACGAGCACCCCATGGGGCTGCTCGCGGAAATGCGCGAAATGCGTTCCGCCCTGTGCGAGGCGGCGGACGCCGTCGGCGTGTCCGTCGCTGGCGGCGGGGCCCACCCCTTCATGCGGTGGCAGGAGCGCTCGATCTCCGACACGCCGCGCTTCCAGTACCTGGCCGAGATGTACGGCTACCTGGCCAGGCAGTTCACCGTCTTCGGCCAGCATATCCACGTGGGCGTCAAAAGCGGCGACCAGGCCATCGCGCTGACCCGCCAGCTGTCCGCCTACGTGCCCCATTTCATCGCCTTGTCGGCATCCTCGCCCTATTACGAAGGGGTGGATACCCTGTTTTCGTGCTGCCGGCTGAATGCCGTCAACAGTTTCCCGCTGGCCGGCCATATGCCGCCGGAGGTCTCGGACTGGTACCGCTTCGAGGCCCACCTCGCGCAGCTGCGTACTTTGGGGCTGGCCGAAAGCATCAAGGACCTGTACTGGGACATCCGGCCCAAGCCGGATTTCGGCACCGTCGAAATCCGTGTGTGCGATACCCCGCTGACGGTGGAACGCGCCTGCCAGCTGGCGGCGTTTGCCCAGGCGCTGGCCGTGCTGCTGCAGCGCGAACCGCAACCGGAAGGCGGACTCTGGCTGGCTTACCGCAGCAACCACTTCCAGGCTTGCCGTTTCGGCCTGCAAGGCAGCTACGTCACCGCGGAAGGACAACGCCTGCGGCTGATCGATCACCTGCGGGGCCTGTTCGGCCGCCTGATGCCGGTTGCCGATGAACTGGGCACCACCGATATGCTGGCGGCCCTGCGCGATGACGCCCTGCGGGCGGGCAACGACGCTCGCTGGCTGCGGGCCCAGTTCCACCGCCTGCGCGACCTGCCTTCCGTGGTCGAGTCCATGACCGGCGCTTTCCGGGGCGAAAGCGGCCTGGTGGGCATGGCCGGCACGGATCCGACGTCCGTCTTGCGGCGACGGGTACGGGCCAACTCCGAACCGGTCGGCGGCGTGGCCGTCCAGACCCTGGCGGAATCCGGCACGGGGCCCCGCCGGCTGCACTGACTAGCGCGGCTGCCGCCCGCCTATCGCGCTGATCGACAGGCGGGTTTCGCCCGGTGCGGTACGCCGGGCGGCCGCGCGCCACGCATGGCCGTAGGCGACTTCGATGGTCAACGCGATGGTGCCGTCCGCCCGGCGCTGGGCTTCGAGCGCCTGGCATAGCCGGTCGCGCCATGCCCGCGTGGCCAAAGAGGCCTTGCGCCGCGCGGCCGGATTGCCGCCCAGCGCGCGCACGTCTTCCAGCAGGCGGTCCGGGGTCTGATAGGTCAAGGTCAGGATCTCCTGGTCCATGACCGGGTCGGCGAAGCCATTTTCAACCAGCAAATCGCCGAAATCGTGCATGTCGACGAAGGAGGGCGTCGCCGTCCGCAGCCCCGCGTCCTCCACCGCCTGCCGCAGTTCCTTCAGGGTGCCGGGCCCCATGCAGGAGAACATCGCCAGGCCGTCCACCTTGAGAATGCGGCGCCATTCCGCCAGGGCGGCATGGGGCCGGGGGTGCCAGTGCAGCGCCAGGTTGGACCACACCAGATCCAGGGATTCCGGCGGCAGGCCGCTGTCCGCCATGTCCGCCTGGATGAAACGCGGTGGGGCGCCCTTGTCGCCCCTGTCGCCGCCCCGCACCAGCCCGGCCAGGCGCCCAAGCCCCAGTATGCCGCCGCGGTTCCTGGGCGCATGGCGCTCCCGCGCGATATCGAGCAGGGGTCCGCAGGCATCCAGCCCGATGTAGGCGGCCTCCGGATAACGCTCGCGCAGCAGGGGCAGGTTGGCGCCTGCGCCGCAGCCGGCATCCAGCAACTGGGCCGGCTGCACCCGGATATAGCGCAGGCGTTCCAGCATGCGCCCGGCGATCTCGCCATACAGGAACTGGGCCTCTTGCAGGTCGCCCCGGCGGGCGAACTGGCGCGTCACGTGGGCGCTGACGATGGGCAGATCGGGAATAGCGTGGGACATTTCGGTCGCGCCCCGGCATGGCGTCGGGGGCGGATATGGTGAGATAGGCCTTTCATTATTGCGCATGGCGGCGCCCGGCCCCGTGGTGGACCCTGCCGCCGTGCGGGATTTCGTCAGGGAGATACCCATGCAGGCGTGGCGCGCAGCGGGATACCGGCTGCTTTCCATGATCCCCACGGATTGTCCGCTGTGTGGCGGCCCGTCCGCCGGCGGACGCCCCTGCGCGGGTTGCCTGCGCGACGTGGCGGCGACCATGCATGCCGGCCAGCCGCGCTGCCCCCGCTGCGCACTGCGGCTGCGCGCCGAGCTCAGTCCCTGCCCGGATTGCGCCCGGCGATCCCTGCCCTTGGCCGGTACCTCCGCCGGTTTCGACTACGAGGCGCCTGGCGATATGCTGATCAGCCGCTACAAGGTCGAAAAGCGCCTGGTGCTGGCGGGGCCGCTGGCCGACTTCATCCTGCGCGCGCCGGGCTTTCCGCCGGACGGCGGCGGTGCCCGCGATCTGGCACCCGGCACCGTGCTGGTACCCATTCCGTCGTCGCGCGCGTCGCTGCGGCGGCGCGGGTTCAATCCCGCGGCGGAACTGGCGCGCGCGCTGGCGCGGCGCACGGGCCTGCCTGTCCGCCTGGGCTGGCTGGCGCGCAGCCGGGAAGGCCCCAAGCAAAGCGGCCTTTCCCGCGAAGCCCGGCTGCGCATGGCGCCGGGCGGCTATGCGTGTCCGGCGCAGATTCCCCCATGCCCCATCGCCCTGGTCGACGACGTCATGACCACGGGCAGTACCTTGCATGCGGCCGCGCTCGCGCTGCGGGCCGCCGGAGCAGGGCGCATCGTCGCGCTGGTGGCGGCGCGGGCGCCGGCGGACGCGGCCGGCACGCTGGCACAATATCGCCTGCCGTAGGCCGCGGGGCCGCATGGACCCCCCGTATGGATGCCCGTATGGACGCCCGTACGGGCCCGCGTATGGCGGGCCCGCGCCCGTTCCTGCCGTCATTCCTTCCCGTTCCGCGCCCCGGCGCGCTGCCCAGCCATGTTCCACGTCGTTCTCGTCGAACCCGAAATCCCGCCCAACACCGGCAATGCGATACGCCTGTGCGCCAATACCGGTTCGCAGCTGCATCTCGTGGAACCGCTGGGCTTCGAGCTGGACGACGCCCGCCTGCGCCGCGCCGGCCTGGACTACCACGAATGGCAGCCGGTGCGCGTGCATGCCACCCTGGCCGAGGCCCTGGCCGCCATCGCCGCGCCACCCGGCCGCGTTTTCGCGCTGACCACGCGCACCCGGCACTCCATCGCCGGCACGTCGTTCCAGGCGGGGGATGTGTTCGTTTTCGGACGCGAGACCGCGGGCCTGTCGGAAGCGCAATTGGCCTTGTTCGAGCCCGGCCAGCGCCTGCGTCTACCCATGCGGCCAGGACAGCGCAGTCTCAATCTATCCAATGCCGTGGCGGTGGTCGTGTTCGAGGCGTGGCGGCAGGCCGGCTATTCCGGCGGCGTGTAGCGGGCTTTCCGCGGCCAGTGCCGGCGGTTTCACGCACAGTTCGCGCCGCGCTATCTCCCAGGCTGTAATCGTCGATATCGATTCGCGACCTGCGCGGGCGGTGGGGGCGGGTTCGTGTCCCATTTTCGGGGTGCGTCGAAACCGCGCGCTCCCCCGAGGAACCGGCTGTGCGCCCGGTGTACCCAGTGGATGACCATTGCGATACAGAAGTCCATGGCCACGACCGGTACAGACCGGCCGGAGCTGTCGGCGACCCGCGGTGGCGGCTTTACCTGAATCTCTCTCGCGCACTCCCGATGCGGCCCAGCGCCGGTCAGGGCAGGGGATATTCATACCGCAGCAGAAGGATTCCCTATGAACATTCCTCCAGCCACCTCTTGCACAGGCCTTACCCCGGCCGGGCCGGGTCCGAGCCATGCAGCCGGCCATTCGGCGCAATACGACGCCTCGGCTACCCAGGCGGATTCGCCCACCCTCGTCAAGGCCAGGGCGTCCACGCCGCATCGCCGCGGGGTGCGGGACGTTTGCCGGGCCACCCGCACCGTCGCCAACCGCTGCGTCGCCGTGGTGCGGGGCGCCCAGGGCAGACTCTCCCGCAAGGTCGACAGGGCAACGGTCCGTATGGAACAGGCCTGCATGGACACGGCCGTGCGCGCCATGCACACCATGCGGCCGGTACTCAAGCGGGTGCCCGCGCTGGGCTCCGCCGGCTCGGCGGCGGACAAGGCTCGCGCGCAGACCAAGCAGCGGCTGGATACCGACATCGCCGATGTGCGGCGCTATAAAAAGGCTTTCAAGAAGGGCTTGCCCAGGATCAAGGCCGCGGAACAAAAGTTCGAACGCATGCACGCCGCCGCCCTCCGGTGCCGCAAGGATGCGCGCGACCATCTGGAAAAGCACGGCACGCGGCTCTGCCAGGCGCTGCCGCCGCTGGCGCTGGGGCAGGCCCGCCAGGCACAGGGCGCGGGCCCCAATGTGCTGCAGGCCGCCATCCAGAAAGGCAGGGAGGCCGTCAGGCTGGGCGCCGATGCCACGCCGGACGATGCGGCGAAATCCGTCGACCGGCTCTGGGCCTATGCACGGGAAGAAGCCCTGGCCGCATCCATCGACCGCGCCGTGCAGGCGCTGCAAGCCAGCGCGGCCCGCCGCCCGGCGCTGGAAGAGGCCATCGGCGCATGCCGCACGCTGGTGGAGCGCGGCCAGGCCTTGCGCCGCGAATGCGCCGTCGATTTTTCCGCCTGGGACGATGCGCTGCGCGCCTGCGCCAACGATCACGTCGAACCCTGCCTGGTCATGCTGGAGCAGAAGCACAAAGTGGATGGATTGCCGCATCCGGGTAAACCGGATTGGATGGCGACGCTGGCCGGCAAGCTGGACGTGGCCGAGCCATCCTCCGCGGACGTCAGGCGCTACATCAAGGCACATGCCGGCCGGTCCCTGCGCGCGCTGTCGGACAGCGCCTTCGACGATATGTACCGTACCGTGGCGCCCGGCGGGTATATGGGCACCATAGCCGCCCGCACCGATCGCCTCAGGTCGGCGGATGTCCTGGATGCCTGGCGCGATGCCGCCGACGAAGAGCGCGTACGCCGCTACGAGACCGAGCCGCTGCATGCGCTGGCGGACGTCACCCGGCTCATCGAAGACCGTGCCCTGCAGGGCATGAGCGACCGCGGCGCGGACGCCAGCCAGGTCGCGCTGCCGCAACAGCCCGAGTTCTATGGCCAGGCCCGGGACGCCGTGCACGCATTGCTGCGGGGCCTGTGCCTGTCCATGCGCAATGACGAAGGGCGCGCGGCGTACCTGTCCAAGCTGATTTTCGAACGCGCCGCGGAAGCCGATCGCGTCCAGCTCCTGCAGAACACCGCCTGGCGGGACCCGGCCGTCTTTGCCCGTTTCATTGACGGCGTGCTGCGGGTCACCAACAACGCGGACATCATTGGGCCGCAGTACACACGCCTGCTGCAGGAAGTGCAGGTCATTGTCCAGGGGACCGCGCTGGCCGCGGGCGATGCACGGGCGCAAGCGGGCTGGCGCAATCCGTCCGACTTCGATGGCCTGGACGGTGCGTTGCCCAGGAAGGCCCGCGGGGCGCTGCGCAAGGCGTGGGACAAGATCGCGTTCTGGGGCGGCTACCTGGTGGTCGGCAACAGCGTCAAGCTGGAGGCGGCGCGATTCTCCTATCACCAGGCTCATGTGGAAGAACGCCTGCACCGCTGGATCAAGGAAGCATCCCGCGACACACTCCGCCCCGCCGAAATGCGCCGCGCCTTCCAGGATTTCCTGGTCGTCGGCGACGACCTGCGCGCGGAATTCGACAACGCGGGATTTCGCGATACGGCCTGCGACGGATATCTGCGCATGGCCTTCTCCCTGGCTATCGCGCGCCTGGGGCCAAGACAGCTGAAGAGCCTGTACAGGAATCTGCAGCAGGCATGCCCCGATATGCGCGATCGCCGCGCCAAGCTGCCCGTGCTTTCCACGCTGCAGGCATGGTGGCGCAACAAATTCCTGGATGAAGAACGCGTCACGCCCCGCGATTCCGTGCAGTGGCAGCGTACGGCGCATCGCTGCTGGACGGGCTTGCGCGCGGCGGTGGAACAAGAGCCGGAGGCGCGCGGCTATGCCATGCAGCTCGCACGGCTGGCCAGCAAGTTCGATCGCGATAGCAGCAAGGACTACGAAGGCATCAAGGCCGCCCTGGACGGCATCATCCGGGTCGACGGCGGCACGTGGGCCAGGCCGGATGACGGCGCCTTCACCGCCTACGACGCCGGCTGGGCGCGGCAGGATCCGGGCTACATGGGCAGGCTGATCGGGCGGCTGGCGCGATATGAACACCGCATGGACGACTTCCTCAAGGCCGAGGCGCTCACCCGTACCATCGTCGAGGAAAACCGGTTCATCTACCGCTACTTCCAGCAAGGCTTGCTCTATTCCGGCAGGCGCTTCTTCGACAACAATCCCATGAACCGCTATGCCAGTCGCTTCGAGGACGCTGCCGGTCTGGAAGACGCTGAACCGGATGTGCCACCGCCGTCGGCGGCCGGCCCGTCCGGCGCGCAGCCCGGCGCGCAGGCCTCGACCGCCTCGGCGCAACCGTTGGCCGACTCGGCACAACGGTCGACCCCAACGGCGCAACCGTCCACCAGCATGGCCTAGCAGCATGGGGATGGCCACGATCCGGCCGAAGCCCATGGCGTGGCTCGCCCGGGGCCAGGCGTGAACGGGGGATCGCGGGCATACGCCCGCGATTTCAATCCAGCGACAGGTTCAGCTTTTGGATCACGGCGTCCCAGCGGGCTTTCTCGTCCCGCATGCGCGCCGTCAACTGCTCTGGGGACGACGGTGCGGGGGTGAAGTACTGCACGGCCATTTGCTCGCGGACTTTATCGCTGCTGATGATGCGCGCCAGCTCGCTGTTGAGCCGTTCGACGATGCCGCTGGGCGTGCCCGCCGGCACCAGGATGGCATCCCAGGAGATCGCCTCGAAACCGGGATAACCCTGTTCCGCCATGGTCGGAGTGTCGGGCAAGGTATCCGCCCGTTCCAGGCTGGTGACGGCCAGCACCGTGGCCTTGCCATTGCGCGCCTGCGGCATGGCGATCGCCGGCACCATGAAGGACGACTGGATGTCGCCGGAAATAATGGCGCTGATCACCTGCGGGAAGCCCGGATAGGGGATATGCGCGATATCCAGCCCGGCCTGCTCCTTGAACATCTCCATGGCCAGTTGCGACGCGCTGCCCGGCCCCACCGAGCCATAGTTCAGCGCGCCCGGCTTGTCCTTGGCCAGCTTGACGAACTGTGCCACGGTCTTGATGTTCAGGTTACTGGGCACCACCAGC
Organism: Bordetella bronchialis; assembly: GCF_001676705.1. Taxonomy (NCBI): domain Bacteria; kingdom Pseudomonadati; phylum Pseudomonadota; class Betaproteobacteria; order Burkholderiales; family Alcaligenaceae; genus Bordetella; species Bordetella bronchialis. Next base: position 5,467,551 of record NZ_CP016170.1, on the reverse strand, counting down.
ACATTGGGGCTGGTCGCCACCAGGGTGACCGGCGCCAGGTCGGTGAAGGGATCGTAGCCCAGCGTCTTGCGATATAGCGTGGGCGCTGTCGTCAGCGGGCCGTTGATGGTGAACAGCATGGTGTAGCCGTCCGGCTTGGCCTCGGCCGCCAGGCGGGTGCCGATGTTGCCGCCGGCGCCCGGCTTGTTCTGCACGATGATGGGCTTGCCCAGGGCCTGGGAAAGCGGTTCCGAGACGATGCGCGCCAGCAGGTCCGGGGACGACCCGGCGGGGAAGGGCACGATCAGGTCTATGGGACGCTCGGGCCATTCCGCGCGGGCGGGGCCGCCCACCGCCATGGCGGCGACAAGACTGGCCAGGGCCAGCCACAACCGGGGCGCGCGGGCGCCGCGACGGCCGGGGGTGGATAGAAACATCGATTTCTCCTTTGGCTGGATGCATGGGCCGCGCCGGGCGGCCGCTGTGTTTTGGGGATCGATAGAAGCCTAATCGGGTACGCGCAGGTCGCCGCTCTCCGGGCGGGCATCGCGCGCCAGCAAGGTGGAGACGGCCGTCATGGGGGAGACGCCGTCGAACAGAACGGCGCACACGGCGGCGGTGATGGGCAAATCGACGTCCAGCGCGCGGGCACGGGCCAGCGCGGACCGCGCCGCGCGCACGCCCTCCGCCGTCATGCCGCCGGCCAGGATTTCATCCAGCTTGCGCCCAGCGCCGATTTCCAGGCCCACGCGGCGATTGCGGGAAAGTTCGCCGGTCGCGCTCAACACCAGGTCGCCCAGGCCGGTCAGCCCGGAAAAGGTCTCCGCCCGCCCGCCCAGCGCCACGCCCAGCCGCGTCATTTCGGCCAGGCCGCGGGTAATGAGCGCGGCGCGCGCATTGGTGCCCAGCATCAAGCCGTCGGAAACGCCGCAGGCGATGGATATGATGTTCTTCATTGCCCCGCCGACTTCCACGCCGACGACATCGGCGCCCGCATATACGCGCACGGCGCCGCCGTGCAGGGCCGCCGTGGTGGCCGCGCACAAGCCGGCGTCGCTGCTGGCGACCGTCAGGCCGACCGGCAGGCCTTGCGCGACTTCGCGCGCGAAGCTGGGGCCCGAGAGCACGCCCAGGCTGATGCCAGGCACTTTGCCCAGCGAATCCCGCGCGACTTCGTGCGGCAGGCGTCCCTGCTGTTCGTCGAAGCCTTTGCAGGTCCACACCACATGCCAGCCGGCGGCGCCCAGCGCGGGCAACCGCCGCGCCAGCGCGCCGCACATCGCCTCCAGCCCGGCCACGGGCACGCCCAGGATCAGCAGGGGGATGCCGCCGCCCTCTGCCGTGCGCGACAGAACCTGGTCCAGGTTGTCGCCGATTCCTAGCGCGGCGGGCAAAGAAACGCCCGGAAGATACCGGGCGTTTTCGTGAGTGGCGCGCATGGCCTCGGCCTGGGCCGCCTGCCGCGCCCACAGCAAAGTGGGGCGCCGCCGGGCGGCCACGGCCGCCAGCGCGGTGCCCCAGCTGCCGGCGCCCAGCACGGCGACCCGGGGGGCCGCCTGCGCGGCGTCCTGGCCGGGCGCGTTTCCGGTGCTCTTATTGGCGCGTGGCATTGGGCGGCAGGATGATGCCGGACTCATTGCCCGATTGCTGCGACTGCTGCTGCTGCAATTCGGCGATGCGCTGTTCGTACAAGGCCTGGAAGTTGACCTCCGCCAGGTGCAGGGCCGGCAGCGATGTACGCGTGATGGCGTCGGCCACGTTGGCGCGCAGATACGGGTACACCATGGTGGGGCAGACGATGCCCAGCAGCGGATCCAGCTGTTCCTGCGGGATATTGGCCAGTTCGAAAATCCCGGCCTGCGTGCCTTCCACCAGATAGAGCACCTTGTCGCCGATGCGGGTGGTCACGGTGACGGTGACGGTGGATTCGAACAGCGTTTCGGTCAGCCGCTGGCCGCCCACGTTGATGCTGACCTCGACCTGGGGCGTCTCCTGTTCCAGGAAGATGTGCGGCGCATTGGGCATTTCCAGCGACATGTCCTTCAGGTAAACGCGCTGGAGATTGAACGACGGCGTGTCGTCGCCCGCTTGCTGGTTGTTTTGATCAGCCATGAGAAATTCCGGGTTGGTAAGGGTGGGCCTGGGTCAGGCAAGGGTTGGGCCGTCCACGGGACGGCCCGCCGGGTTCAGCCCAGCATGGGGACCAGCTTCTCCGCGCGGTCGAGCGCGGCAAGATCGTCGTAGCCGCCCACGTGGGTATCGCCGATATAGATTTGCGGCACGGTGCGCCGGCCGGTGCGTTGCATCATCGCGTCGCGCTGGGACGGATCGAGGTCGATGCGGATCTTTTCGATCTCGGTCACGCCGCGCTGTTTCAGCAGGGCTTCGGCGCGCACGCAATACGGACAGACGGCGGTGCTGTACATCAGGACTTTTTTCATCGTGACGATTCTCTGGTCGAAGTGGGGCGAAGGGATATGCGCGGCGGACAGGCGCCGGTACGCCGCGGCGCTCAGGCCTTCTGCGTGACCGGCAGGCCGGCCTGGCTCCAGGCCTTCATGCCGCCTTCCAGCGCGACGACCTCTCCGAAGCCCTGGGCTTTCAGCCGGGCGACGGCGCGGCTGGCGTCGCGTCCTTGCTCGCATACCACCACCAGCGGCTTGTTCTTGGGCAGGCTGGCGGATTTCTTGTCGATATCCGCGGCAGGCACGCTGCGTGCCTGGGCGATGTGCCCCGCCTGGTACTGTTCAGCAGGCCGCACGTCCACCAGGACGGCTTGCCGCTGGTTGACCATCTGGATGGCTTCCGCCGTTCCGACACCGCCGCCCCTGCCGCCCTTGCGCAACGCCGGCAGGGCCAGCATGATGCCGGACACGACGGCGGCGGCGACGATAAAAACGTTGTTCTGGCTAAGCAGAAAATGCAGAAAATCCACGGAACGTCCTGAAATATGACGGTTAACGGAGCGGTAAACCGCCCACCAGGCGCCGCCGGTCCGGGCGCTGGCTTGCCATGGGCCGGAAGGGGCATAACCGTGCAATTATAAAATGATGCCAATCCGGCATCTTTCACCTCCGTTTCAAGCGATCCGCACTATGCACAAACTCGTTCTCATGCGTCATGGCGAAAGCCAGTGGAATCTGGAAAACCGCTTCACGGGCTGGACCGACGTGGACCTGACCGACACGGGCCGGGAACAGGCGCGCGCCGCCGGCGAGCTGCTCAAGCGCGAGGGCTATGCCTTCGACCTGGCCTATACCTCGGTGCTCAAGCGCGCCATCCGCACCCTGTGGATCGCCCTGGACGCCATGGACGCCATGTACACGCCCATCGGCAATAGCTGGCGCCTGAACGAACGCCATTACGGCGACCTCCAGGGCCTGAACAAGGCCGAGACCGCCGCCAAGTTCGGCGAGGAGCAAGTGCTGATCTGGCGCCGGGCCTATGCCATCGCGCCGGACCCCATTCCCCAGGACGACCCGCGCCATCCGCGCTTCGACAGCCGCTATGCGCGCATCCCGGCGGACCAGCTGCCGGCCACCGAATGCCTGAAAGACACCGTGGCGCGCGTGCTGCCGTTCTGGAACGAGTCCATCGCGCCCGCCATCCGGTCCGGCCGCCGCGTGCTGATCTCGGCGCACGGCAATAGCCTGCGCGCCCTGATCAAGCATCTGGACAATATCTCCGACGACGACATCGTCGGCCTGAATATTCCCACCGGGCAGCCGCTGGTGTACGAACTGGACGACGATCTGCGCCCGCTGCGCCACTACTATCTGGGCGATCCCGCCGAGATCGAGGCGGCCATGGCGGCCGTGGCCGCCCAGGGCAAGGCGAAAAAGGCCTGATCGATGCGGCTTGCGGCGAGGGGATGGACGGCGGCCACGCTGGTGCTGGCCTTGGCCGCCGGCGGCGTGCGTGCGGCGCCGCCGGATCTTGCTGAAAAGCAATCCGAAGCGCAGCGCCAGCAGTCGGCGCTGCGCGAGCGCATCCAGTCGCTGCAGAAGACCATCGACGAACGCGAGTCGGCGCGCAAGGAAGCCGCCGACGCGTTGCGCCAGTCCGAGACCGCCATCTCGCAGATCAACCGCCGGCTGGCGGAACTGGCCGCCCAGAGCAAACAGGCGGAGGCCGACCTGGCCGGGCTGGAACGCCAGATGACGGCGCAGCAGGCCGTGCTGGCCCAGCGGCGCGAGGAACTTGCCCGGCAACTGCGGGCGCAATACACCAGCGGCCTGTCGCCCTGGACCGCCTTGCTTTCCGGCGACGATCCCCAGCAGCTGGGACGCAATCTGGCCTATCTGGGCTATGTGTCCCAGGCGCGCGCCGAAGCCGTGCAGGCGCTGCGCCGCGACCTGGACGAACTGGCCCGCCTGCAAGGCCGGGCCGATGCGCGGCGCCAGGAAATCGCCCAGGTCGTCAAGGACACCGCCGACCAGAAATCGCAGCTGCTGGCGCAACAGAAAGAGCGGGCCAGCGTATTGGCGCGCCTGGAAGGGCAGATCACGGCCCAGCGCGAGGAAGCCGTCAAGCTCGGTCGCGACGACCAGCGCATGTCGCGCCTGATCGACGATCTGCAGGCGGCCATCGAAAAGCAGGCCGAGGAAGCGCGCAAGGCCGAGGAAGCGCGCCGCAAGGCCGAAGAGGCTCGCCGCAAGGCGGAAGCGGAAGCGGCGCGCAAGGCCGAGGAAGCCAGGCGCCAGGCGCTGGAAGAGGCCCGGCGCAAGGCGGAAGAAGCGCGCAAGCGGGCCGACGATGCCCGCAAGGCGGCGGACGCCGCGCGCCGTGCCCAGGAGGCTCGCGAAGCCACGCAGGCGCGCGAGCAAGTGGAAGCCGCCGCCCGTCGCGATGCCGAGGCTGCCGCCGCCGCGGACAGGCAGGCCGCCGCCGCCGCCAAGCAGGCCGAGGACGCCGAGGCCGAGGCCCGCCGCGCCGCGCAGGCGGGGCTGCCCGTCGCGCGCGGCAGCATAGACGGCTTAAAACCGGCTGAACCGGCGCCGGCCACCCAGGCGCCGCCGGCGCGGCCGCAGCCCGCCGTCGGGCGCGGCTTGCGGCCAGGACTCCCCATGCCGGTGCAGGGTGCAACCATGCAGGGCCGTTTCGGTCTAAGCCGTCCAGACGGCGGCGTGTGGCGCGGCATCGTCCTGCGCGTGCCGGAAGGCACGCCGGTGCACGCCGTCGCTCCCGGTACCGTGGTTTACGCCAATTGGCTGCGGGGCTTCGGCAACCTCATCATCGTGGATCACGGCCAGCAGTACATGACGGTGTATGCCTACAACCAGGCACTGCTCAAGCAGGTGGGCGATCGGGTCGCGGCGGGGGACACCATCGCCTCGGCCGGCGCGACGGGCGGGCAGGTGGAATCGGGCCTATACTTTGAAATTCGTCATGGTGGCGCGCCGGTGGACCCAGCCCAGTGGTTGGCCCAGTAGAAGCGTTTGGCTAAACCAATTCAGGAAGTGTGCATGAGCACTCGCAAGTTTCGTAGTTTCGGCCTGGTGTCGCTGGGCGTGGTCGCCGGGGTCATGCTCAGTGTCGGCGTAAGCGCGGTGGCGCAGCGCGGCGGCAGCCCCTTGCCCCTGGAGGAACTGCGCCAGTTCACCAACGTCTTCGGCGCCATCAAGAATAACTACGTCGAGCCCGTCGACGACAAGACGCTGATCGACAATGCGATTTCCGGCATGGTGTCGGGCCTGGATCCGCACTCCGCCTATCTGGACGCCGATGCCTACCGCGACATGCAGACCGCCACGCAGGGCGAGTTCGGCGGGTTGGGTATCGAAGTCGGCGCGGAAGACGGCTACGTCAAGGTCATCTCGCCCATCGAAGACACGCCTGCCGCGCGCGCTGGCGTCATGGCGGGCGACCTGATCACCAAGATCAACGACACGCCCACCAAGGGCATGTCCTTGAACGATGCCGTCAAGCTGATGCGCGGCGCGCCCAAGACGCCCATCACGCTGACCATCATGCGCGCCGACCATCCGCAGCCCATCGTGCTGCGCATCGTGCGCGACGTCATCAAGGTGCGCAGCGTGCGCAGCAAGATGCTCGATGGCAACGTCGCCTATGTGCGCATCGCCCAGTTCCAGGAAAAGACCGGCGCCGACATGGCGCGCCAGCTGGCCGAACTCGGCGCAAAGCAAGCGCCGCGCGCTTTGATCCTGGACCTGCGCAACGACCCGGGCGGGCTGCTGACCAGCGCCATCGGCGTGGCCTCGGCCTTCCTGCCGCCGGATTCGCTGGTGGTGTCCACCGATGGCCGCACGCCCGACTCGCGTCATAAGTACCTTGCCACGCCGGCGGAATACGCCCGCGGCGAAGGCAATTACCTGTCCGGCCTGCCGGGCTGGGTCAAGACCGTGCCCATGGTCGTGCTGGTCAACGTGGGCTCGGCGTCCGCCTCCGAGATCGTCGCCGGCGCCCTGCAGGATCACAAGCGCGCCAAGGTGATGGGCAACCGGACCTTCGGCAAGGGCTCGGTGCAGGTCATCCTGCCGCTCAGCGAAGACACCGCCATCAAGCTGACCACGTCACGGTATTTCACGCCCAGCGGCCGTTCCATCCAGGCCACCGGCATCGAACCCGATTACGTCGTGGCGGATACGGCCACGGGCGACCTGTTCCGCCTGCCGCGCGAAGCCGACCTGCAGCGTCACCTGGCCAACCAGCAAGCGCCCAACGGCGAAATCAGGTCCAGCAACGACCCGGCCAATATCGAACTGCCCAAGACGTTCGAGTTCGGCGGCAAGGACGATTTCCAGCTGAAGCAGGCGCTGAATCTGCTGGATAACAAACCCATCCAGAAGGCGGTGCCGAAGACGGCCGCGACCGACAAGGCCGGTGGCCAGCAAGCCGCCGGCGCGTCCGCCCCGCCGACCGAACGCATGATCATCACGCCGTCCGGAGTCGAGCCCGCCAAGGCAAAATGAACGACCGGCAGTTGCTGCGCTACGCCCGCCACATCCTGCTCGACGAACTGGGTATCGAAGGGCAGGAGAAATTCCTGGCGGCGCGTGCGCTGATCATCGGCGCGGGGGGGTTGGGCTCCCCAGCCGCCATGTATTTGGCCAGCGCCGGCGTGGGCCACATCACGCTGGTGGACGACGATGTGGTCGAACTCAGCAATCTGCAGCGGCAGCTGCTGCACACCACCGAAAGCCTGGGCCAGCCCAAGGTCGAGTCAGGCCGCCGCGCCTTGCATGCCTTCAATCCCGAGATCGTTGTCGAAACCATTGCACAACGCCTGCAGGGCCAGGCGCTGGAAGCCGCGGTCGCGCGCGCGGATGTGGTGCTGGATTGCTCGGACAACTTCACGACGCGGCACCAGATCAATCGCGCCTGCGTCCATCACCGCAAGCCGCTGATATCCGGCGCGGCCATCCGCTTCGACGGTCAGGTCAGTGTGTTCGACCTGCGCGGCCAGGCATCGCCGTGCTACCACTGCCTGTTTCCCGAGGCCGACGATGTGGAAGAGGCCAACTGCGCCACCATGGGCGTGCTGGCGCCGCTGGTCGGCATCATCGGCAGCGTGCAGGCGGCGGAAACCCTGAAGCTGCTGGCCGGCATAGGGGAAACGCTCTCCGGGCGCCTGCTATGCCTGGATGGGCTGTCCATGCAGTGGCGCAGCCTGAACGTGCCGCGCGACCATGAATGCGCCGTGTGCGCCCATCGCTGAGCGCGTCGGTCCGGCCATCACCCCAAGGCAAGCCGCAATTGTTCGTCCAGGTGGGCCGTGGGCGCTACCCGCCAGCCGCTTTGCGCATAGCGCAGCCAGCGTCCCAGCACGAAATGCGTCAACAGGCTGGCATGCGCGCTGACGTCGGCGTTGTTGGGCAGGCCGCCATCGTGGACGGCCGTGCGCAGCGCCTGGCGGAACGAAGCCTCGATGCGATCGTTGATGTGGTTGATGCGTTCCTGCAGGCGGTTGTCTTCGGTGACCAGCGCGTCGCCGGTCAGCACGCGCGTCATGCCCTTGTTGCGCTCCGAGAAGGTCAGCAGCATGTTGACCATGCGCCGCGCCTGTCCGATGCCCTGGGGTTCCGCTGACGCGATCTGGTTGACCAGCGTGAATATGGTCTGTTCGATGAATTCGATCAGGCCTTCGAACATCTGCGCCTTGCTGGCGAAGTGCCGGTACAGCGCGGCTTCGGAAACCTGCATGCGTGCCGCCAGGGCCGCCGTGGTGATTCTTGCCGCGTGAGGCTGCTCCAGCATTTCCGCCAGGGTCTGCAGGATCTGCGTTTTCTTTTCGCCGGGTCTGCTTGCCATGGGTAAGGCCGTCCGCGTAGCGTCCGGTAGTGGAAAGTCCAGGAATAAAAACTGAAGGAAGATTTCTAGCGCCGCAGGGGCCGCCGTTGCAGGAGCAGCTCGCTGACCGAGTTTACCCGCAAGTCCACGTAGCCCGGCCGGTTGCGGCCCCCCTTGCTGAAGGGTGTGCCGGGGTGGTTGATGTGGACCGTGCGCAGCCCCACGCGCCGCGCGCCGCGCAGGTTTTCCAGCGTGTCCTCGACCAGCACCGTATGGGCGGCCGCCACGCCTTCGCGTGCCAGGACGCGCCGCAGCAGGGTGGCCGAGGGCTTGGGCCGGAAGCTGCCGTGCCAGTTCATATGCTCGATGGCCCACAGGCTGTCGAATTGGCCCAGCAGCCCCAGGTGGCGCAGTACCGCGCGGGCGTAGTGCAGCGGCGCGTTGGTCAGCAGCACCTTGCGCCCGGGCAGGCGGCGCAGCTTGGCGGGCAGGCCTGTTTCCGCCTTGATCAGCGGGCGGACGTCGAAGTCGTGGCTCATGCGCAGGAAGGTCTCGGCATTGACGCCATGATGGCGCACCATGCCGATCACGGTGGCGCCGTAGCGCTTCCAGTAGGTCCTGCGCAGGGTATTGGCGGTGTCCAGGTCCACGCCCAGGGTCTCGGCCACCGCGCGCGTCATGCCGGCATCGATGCGCGGGAAGATGGCGTGCGAGGTGTTGTGCAGCGTGTTGTCCAGGTCGAACAGCCACAGCCGGGCGGGAACCGCGCTGGCGATCCGGCGGGAGCGGCGCAGCCGCGCCGCGGGCCGCAACAGATGCCGATGGATATGCATTACCGCGACGTGATCATGGTGCCCACGCCCTGGTCCGTCAGCAGTTCAAGCAGCAGGCAGTGCGGTACGCGGCCATCGATGATGTGCACGGAATTGACGCCGCTGCGGGCCGCGTCCAGCGAAGACGAAATCTTGGGCAGCATGCCGCCGGAGATGGTGCCGTCGGCGAACAGTTCGTCGATGGCGCGCGCGGACAGGCTGCGCAGCAACTGGCCGTTCTTGTCCAGCACGCCCGGCGTGTTCGTCATCATGAGCAGCTTTTCGGCGCCCAGTACTTCGGCCATCTTGCCGGCGACCACATCGGCGTTGATGTTGTAGGCCTTGCCATCCTGGCCATAGCCGATGGGCGAGATCACCGGAATGAACTGGTCGTCCTGCAGCGCCTTGACGACCGCCGGATCCACCTGCGTGATGTCGCCCACGAAACCGATGTCCAGCGGCTGGCCGGGGTTTTCCTTGTTGTCCATCAGCTTCTTGCGGGCGCGGATCAGGCCACCGTCCTTGCCCGTCAGGCCGACCGCCTTGCCGCCGGCCTCGTTGATCATCATGACGATGTCCTGCTGGACCTGGCCGCCCAGCACCCATTCCACGACTTCCATGGTTTCCGCGTCGGTGACGCGCATGCCCTGCACGAACGTGCCGCTTTTGCCCACGCGCCGCAGGGCATCGTCGATCTGCGGGCCGCCGCCGTGCACCACGACGGGATTCAGGCCCACCAGCTTGAGCAGGACGACGTCGTGGGCGAAGCTTTGCTGCAGGCGCTCTTCCGTCATGGCGTTGCCGCCGTACTTCACGACGATGGTCTTGCCGTGGAAGCGCCGCAGATAGGGCAGTGCCTCGGAAAGCACGCTGGCCTTCAGCGCGGGGGACAGGGCGGCGGTCTGGGAGGTATCGGTCATGGCGGTGCAACGCGATGATGATGGACAAAGGGCGCGGCACCCGGTGCCGCTGACCGGCATTGTATTACCCGTTGAGGCTTATGCCAGCGCGTAATAAAGAGATGGAGTACAAAAAAGCCCCGTTCATGTAGATTTGATCCCTTTCGTTTTAAACGGTCCATGCGGGAACCCCCATGAGGAGGAACAAAATGACTCGATCGATACGGCGCGCGGGCGCCGCGGGCGCGCCGGCGCCTTCCGAAGCAACCCACGCGCCCGCCGGTTTCGGCCGGCGCTTGCTGGCCGCCTGGGCGGCCGTTGCCGCGCTCGCGGCGCTGCTGTGGGCCGCCCCGTCCGGCGCGGCGGACAAACTCGTCGTGGCGGCCACGCAGGTCCCGCACGCCGAGATCCTGGCCTTCGTGAAGCCGGCCCTGGCCAAGGAAGGCGTGGACCTGGAGGTGAAAGTCTTCAGCGACTATGTCCAGCCCAATCTGCAGCTCGTGGACAAGCAGGTCGACCTGAACTTCTTCCAGCACCAGCCTTACCTGGATACCTTCAACCAGGACCGCAAGGCGAATCTGGTGGCGATCGCCAAGGTGCACGTCGAGCCTTTCGGCGCGTACTCGCGCAAGATCAAGAACGTGTCCGAATTGAAGAGCGGCGCCACGGTGGCGATCCCCAACGACCCGACCAATGGCGGTCGCGCGCTGCTGCTGTTGCAGAAGCAGGGCTTGATCAAGCTGAAGGACGCCAGGAACATCCGCGCGACGCCGCTGGACGTGGTCGAAAACCCGAAGAAGCTGAAGTTCCAGGAGCTGGAGGCCGCGATGCTGCCCCGTTCGCTGGATGACGTCGACCTGGCGCTGATCAACACCAACTACGCCCTGGAGGCGGGACTGGTGCCCACCAAGGATGCGCTGTTCATCGAGGGTTCGGATTCGCCGTATGCCAACGTGCTGGTGGCGCGGCCGGACAACCGCGACCAGCCGGCGGTGCAGAAGCTGGTCGCGGCCCTGCACACGCCCGAAGTCAAGCAGTTCATCCTGGAGAAGTACAAGGGCGCCGTCGTGCCGGCGTTCTGATATTCAGCGGCCCATCGGCGGCAGGCGGCGGCGCAGGGATTCGAAGAACAAGGTGGACTGCAGCCGCTCGCCCTGCACCTGTACGGCCACATGCCGCGCCACGGCCTCGGAGACCGGTTCCAGCGCCTGGCCGGTGGACAAGGCCAGCACTTCGGCCTGGCAGGCCCGTTCCAGGAAATACAGGTCGTCGTAGGCGTAGTCGATCCGTTCGCCGCAGACGACCACCCCATGGTTGCCCAGGAACAGCACATCGGCCCTGCCCATGGCGCGCGCGATGCGTTCGCCTTCGGCGGTATCCAGGGCCAGGCCGTCATAGCGCGCATCGATGGCGACCCGGCCGTGGAAACGCATCGCGTTCTGCGACAGCCGCGTGTCCAGGCCGCGGCGCGCGGTCAGCGTCAGCGCCGTCGCATAAGGCATATGCGTATGCAGCACGCATGCCTTGCGCGCGATGCGGTGGATCGCCGCGTGGATGAACATGGCCGTGGCTTCCACGTCGTGGGGGCCGGCCAGCTTGATGCCGCGGGCATCCACCAGAACGATGTCCTCGGCATCGACCTCGCTCCAGTGCAGGCCGCGGGGATTGATCAGGAAGCGGTCGCTGCCGTCGGGCAGGGCGACGCTGAAGTGATTGCAGACGCCTTCTTCAAACCCATGATGCGCCGCCGCCCGCAGGGCCAGGGCCAGGTCGACCCGCAGGGCCAGGGTATCGCGGGAATGGGAAAGGCTATCGGGGTGCGCGGACATGGTGGCGGGGAAACAGGGGAGGGCCCGTGGCCGGAACGCCGATTTAACCCGAAACGCGCCGTGCCGCCCAGGGGGATTCCGTCCGGGTTGACCCGCGTTCAGTGCGGTGTCAGTGCCGTGGGCCATATAATAACGTACGTTATCAGTTTCGCCGGTATGCGATGTCCCAGTCTTCCTTCGAGCCCTTCGAGCAGGCCATGTCCGACCTGGCGATGCGTCTTTCGTCTCGGCTGCAATTGCGCGAGTCCGTGCTCAGCCGCCTGTTCACGCACGTCGCCACGCGGCTGGGCGAACACATGGACGCCCCCCTGCGCGAGCACGGGCTGAATTCTACTTTGTGGACGTCCCTGGTCGTGATCTATGCCAGCGAACAGCATCGCCTGAAGCCGTCGGAGCTCAGCGTTTTCATGAATTCCTCGCGCACCAACAGCACGCGCGTGGCGCGCGAGCTGGAACGCCAGGGCTATGTGGATCGCCAGGCCGGCGAAAGCGATCGCCGCCAGGTCTTCCTGCAGCTCACGCCCAAGGCCTTGGCCTTTGTGCGGCAATACCTGCCCAAGCGGCGGGCGCAACTGAAATCCCTGTTTTCCAACTTCGAGGCATCGGAAATCGACGAGCTGGAGCGACTGCTGCGCAAGCTGCTGCCGCACGTCGAGTAGGGCGCGGCGCCGCGGCGCCCCCTTTTTTTGCGCAGATAGTAACGTAGGTTATTAAATCCATGTCACCAGCCGGCCATCCGGGCGCGGTCCCGCACAAGTCCATGATCACGGTCTCCATCATGTTGGCGACCATCATGCAGACCCTGGACAGCACCATCGCCAACGTCGCCCTACCGCACATGGCGGGCGGCTTGTCGGCATCCCAGGACCAGATCACCTGGGTGCTGACTTCCTATATCGTCGCCGCCGCCATTGCGACCCCGGTCACGGGATGGCTGACGGGGCGCTACGGCCTCAAGTCGGTGTTCCTCGTGTCCATCGCCGGTTTCACCGTCATGTCGCTGGCCTGCGGCGCCGCCGCGAACCTGGCGCAGATCGTCCTGGCTCGCTTGCTGCAGGGCGCCTTTGGCGCCGCCCTGGTGCCCTTGTCGCAGGCGGTGATGCTGGACGTGAACGAACCCAAGGATCACGCCAAGGCCATGGCGGTGTGGGGGATGGGGGTGATGCTCGGGCCTATCCTGGGGCCGACGCTGGGGGGATGGCTGACGGAAAACATGAACTGGCGCTGGGTGTTCCTGATCAACCTGCCGGTCGGCATATTGTCCTTCTATGGCGTGGGCCGATACATCCGCGACGACGGCACGCGCCGGGATTCGCGCTTCGACGTGTTCGGCTTCGCAACGCTGGCGCTGGCCCTCGGCCTGTTGCAGCTACTGCTGGATCGCGGCGAGCAGGCGGACTGGTTCGACTCGAGAGAAATCCGTATCTATGCCGTGTGCGCATTCATATCGTTCACGTTCTTCCTGCTGCACACGGCCACCAGCGGCGAGCACTCCTTCTTCAAGGTGGCCCTGCTGCGGGACCGCAATTTCGCCATGGGCCTGGCTTTCTACTTCCTGCTGGGCCTGCTGCTTTATGCGACGCGGGCCCTGCTGCCGCCGCTGCTCCAGACGATATTGGGCTATCCCGTGGTGACCACGGGCGTGGTTACCGCCCCCAGCGGCCTTGGCACCATGCTGTCCATGCTGGTGGCCGGGCGCATGGTGGGCAAGATGGACGGCCGCCTGATCATCGCCCTGGGTTTTGGCCTGACGACATTGTCGCTGTGGCAGATGTCGGGCTACACCCCGCAGATTACCGAGTGGGATGTGGTGGTGCCCGGCTTCATCCAGGGGCTGGGGCTGGGCTTTACCTCGGTGCCGCTGACCACGATGACCTTTTCCACGCTGGACCGCTCGCTGCGTTCCGATGGCACCGCGATCTACAGCCTGTCGCGCAACATCGGCAGCAGTATCGGGATCTCGGCGATGCAGACGCTGCTGGTGCGCAATAGCGCCATCCTGCACGCGTCCCTGGGCAGCTATGTGTCGGCGGCCTCGCTGGCGATGCATCCGGACGCGCTGTCGCGCATGTTCGACATGAGCACGCCCGGCGGGCTTGCCGGCATGAACCAGGTCCTGACCAACCAGGCTTCCTTCATCGCCTATCTGGACGACTTCCGCTTCATGATGTGGCTGACCCTGGCGGCCATTCCCTGCCTGGTCTTCATGCGTACGCGGCGAACGGCGCCGGCCGATCGGCGGCCTGAGGAAACCGACTTGCCCCATGTCGCGGCGGACTAGCTGCCTTGCGAGGCCCCTGGATCGCCTGTCCGGACCGTGGGTGTGACGCCGGCGGCCGCCGCGGACTGCTCCGGCGATGCGACGGTGTCGCGCGCGGCGACGCGATCCGCCGATGCCGGTTCGCCGTGCGGCGCGTTGCCGTGATGGGCATCCGGTCCGTTCCCGGCACCCGAGCCGTTATGCGCGCCGGAGCCGTTATGGGGGGCCGCGCTGCGCGAACGTTGCCGCGCCGGACCCTGGGCCTGCAGCAGGTTGTAGGCGCTATTGATCAGCCCGATGTGGGAAAAGGCCTGCGGGAAGTTGCCCACCATCCGCTGGCGGACCGGATCGTATTCTTCGGCCAGCAGGCCCAGGTCGTTGCGCAGCGACAGCAGCCTTTCGAACAGCGCGGCCGCGTCGTCCAGCCGGCCCTGCATGACATAGGCGTCCACCAGCCAGAAGCTGCATGCCAGGAAGACGCCTTCGTCCTGCGCCAGGCCATCGTCCGACTCCTCGGGCACGTAGCGCATGACCAGCCCGTCGCGCAGGAGGCCCCGCTCGATGGCGTGCACGGTGCCGGTCACGCGCGGATCGTCGATCGGCAGGAAGCCGACCTGCGGAATCAGCAGCAGGCTGGCATCCAGGGACTTGCCCCCGTAGTACTGCACGAAGCTGTTCATGCCGGGGTCGAAGCCGTGGCTGAGGATGTCGGCGCGTATGGCGTCGCGCGCGCGGCGCCAGCGGTCCACCGGTCCCTGCAGGTGGAACCGTTCCGCCGATTTGACGGCCCGGTCGAAGCCCACCCAGCACATCAGGCGGGAATGCGTGAAGGCGCGGCGCGCGCCGCGCACTTCCCAGATGCCGTGGTCCTCGGTGTTCCAGCCCTGCTCCAGCGGCGCGAGCAATATGCGCTGCAGCCGCCAGGCCTGTTCCAGCGGGGCCAGTTCGGCCTCGCGCGCGGCATGCAGGGTGTCGATGAGCTCCCCGTAGATGTCCATCTGGACCTGCGCCGAGGCGGCATTGCCGATGCGGACCGGCGCGCTGTTCTCATACCCCGGCAGCCACGGGATTTCCATCTCGGGCAGGCTGCGCTCGCCGGCGATGCCGTACATGATCTGCAGCTGGTTGGGATGTCCCGCCGACGCGCGCATCAGCCACATGCGCCAGGCTTCGGCTTCTTCGCGATACCCGGCGTTCAGCAGGGCGTACAGGGTCAGCGCGGAATCGCGCAGCCAGCAATAGCGGTAGTCCCAGTTGCGCGAGCCGCCCAGGTTCTCCGGCAAGGAAGTGGTCGGCGCGGCGACGATGCCGCCCGTGGGGCGGAAGGTCAGCAGCTTCAGCGTAATCAGGGAGCGGACGATGGCTTCGTGCCATTCGGGAAAGCGGCGGTCCGTGCGGCAGCGCTTGGACCATTCCTTCCACCATGCCACCGTGCGGTCCAGGCTTTCCAGCCGGTCCGGCACGAAGTGCGGCACCTTGTGCGAGGGGTGGTAGGAGAGCGTGAAGGGCACGTGCTCGCCGGCCCGCACGGTAAAGCGCGACACGGTGCGCAGGTCCTTGCCCTCCAGCGGAGCCTGGGTGTGCAGCTCGACGGCGTCCGGCCCCGCGATGGCGCTGATGCCGTAGTCGCGCCGGCGCACCCAGGGAACGGCCTGGCCGTAGTTGAATCGCAGTACCAGGTCCATGTCGAAGTCGACCTGGCCGCGCTCGCCGCGCACGATGCGCACGACGTCCACGCGCTCTTCGTCGTCGCTCAGGGGCATGAAGTCGAACAGCGTGGCCGTGCCGCCGGGCGTCTCGAAATGGGTTTCCAGCACGGCCGTGCCGCTGATGTAGCGGCGCCGCGTCTTGAAGGCGCCGCGCGGCCGCAGGTGCCAGCAGCCGTGCTCTTCATTGCCCAGCAGGGCCGCGAAGCAGGCCGCCGAATTGAAGTGCGGCAGGCACAGCCAATCGATGGAGCCGTCGCGCGACACGAGCGCGGTTGACAGCATGTTGCCGATGATTCCGTAGTCTTCGAGCGGTTTGGACATGAAGCGTGTCTTCCTGGCGATTGCCGGACCGGCACAGGCCTGCGCGCGGCGGCAGGGCCGGCCGTGTGGCACGGCACGAAGCCCGTCATGGATGAGGCCAAGCCTATCATGGCCGGCGCGGGCGGGCCGCCCCCGCCATCGGCGGCCTGAGAAAATATCGCGCACCCGCTGCAACACGGAGTAACAACGCCGCGCGCGTCCAAGCTGCTGTAATGGGCTCTCACGGCAAACAGGGAGGCCCGGTGGACAAGGCCACGCACGTATTGATTCTGGCGCCGCACGGCGACGACGCACAGGTCATACGAAATGTGCTCGGGGCGACAAGCGAACAGGCGATAGCCTGCGACGACGCGGCGCAACTGCGGGCCGCGCTGCAGCGCGGCGCGGGGTGCGCCATCCTGTCGGCAGAAGCCATCGATCCCGCGGCGCTGGCCGGCTTGGCGGACTGGGTGCGCCTGCAGGAGTCATGGTCGGATTTTCCTTTCCTGGTGATCGAGCCCCCCGAGCAGGACGGCGCGGAAGCGCGCCCCGCCGATGCCTACGATCCGCTGGGGAATGTGATCCTGTTGCCGCGTCCCTTGCGCGAGGACATTGTGCGCCGCGCCATCGCCACCGCCTTGCGGGCGCGGTCCCGGCAATACGACGCGCGCGCGGTGCTGCAGCGCCAGGCGGAAACCGGCGAGACGCTGCGCACATTCAACGAGACGCTGGAGACCCGCATCTCCGAACGCACCCATGCGCTGGCACGGGCCAACGACCGGCTGATGAAGGAGATCCGCGAGCGCGAGCGGACGCAGAGCGCGCTGGTGCAATCGCAGAAGATGGAAGCGATCGGCCAACTGACCGGCGGGCTGGCCCATGATTTCAATAATCTGCTGAACGTGATCATGGGTAGCGTGGACCTGATCCACCGCATCTCCTCCGATGAACGCATGCGGCGGCTGGCCCTGAACGCCCGGCACGCGGTGGAGCGCGGCGCCAAGCTGACGTCGCAGTTGCTGGCGTTCTCGCGCAGCCAGAACCTGGATCTGCGCCCGACCGACGTCAACGCCCTGTTGGCCGCCATGCGCGAGCTGCTGGGCCTGTCGCTGGGCCCCACGGTACGCGTCCTGACCGAATTCGCGCCCGATCTGCCGCTGGCCACGGCGGACGCCAACCAGCTGGAGCTGGCGGTCCTGAATCTGTGCTTGAACGCGCGCGACGCCATGCCGGCGGGCGGCGAGGTTACGCTGTCGACGGCCTTGCGGCAAAGCGGCGAGGGGGACCTGCCCGCTGGACGTTATGTCGTCATATCCGTGAGGGACACCGGTACGGGCATTCCCGCGCAGACCTTGAGCAAGGTCTTCGATCCGTTCTTCACCACCAAGCCCGTGGGCAAGGGTACGGGGCTGGGCTTGAGCCAGGTCTACGGCATCGCCCGCCAGTCGGGCGGCACCGCGCACATCGCCAGCGAAGAAGGCCGCGGCACGGTGGTGGAGATCTGGCTGGCGCCCGCCGATCCGGCCGCGCTGGACGATCTGGCGGCCCAGGGTCCCGACGACGTCGGCCAGGCGCGCGCCGCGAACGTGCTGGTGATCGACGACGACGCATCCGTACGCCACCTGATCGTCGAATGCCTGGAGATCCTCGGCTACGAGGTCCGGCAGGCCGCCGACGGCGAGGAAGGCCTGGCGCTGCTGCGCGAGGAGCCGCCAGACCTTTTGATGGTGGACTTCATCATGCCCAAGCTCAATGGGGCGGAAGTCATCGAACAGGCCCGCAAGCTGGTGCCGGATTTGCCGGTCATTTTGGCCACGGGCTATGCCGACGCGCAGGTCAGCGGCACCGTGCTCGAGCACGAAAGGGTGTTACAAAAACCGTTCAACCTGGACCAGCTCGCGGCCATGGTGACCGAAGCGCTGCAGCACTGACCGTACGGAATGCAGCCCCGGACCCGCTTCGCATTGCCGCGTGGCGCCGTGTCACGCGGCGCTGTCCGCCACGTTGCGCTTGATGGCGTCGTGGCGCCGCTGCATTTCCTGGCGCAGGGCGCGGCGCTGGTCCGCGGCCTCGAAGCGCTGGCGCTCTTCTTCGTTGCGCGGCTGCAGCGGGGGCACGGGCGTGGGGTTGCCCAGCTCATCCACGGCCACCATGGTGAAGTAGCAGCTATTGGTATGGCGCACCAGCTTCTGGCGGATGTCCTCGGTGATCACCTTGATGCCGATCTCCATGGACGTGCGGCCGGTGTAGTTGACGGACGCCAGGAAGGTCACCAGTTCTCCCACATGGATGGGCTCGCGGAAAACCACCTGGTCCACCGAAAGCGTGACCACATACTGGCCGGCATAGCGGCTGGCGCAGGCATAGGCGACCTGGTCCAGGTACTTGAGAATATGTCCGCCATGCACATTGCCGGAAAAATTGGCCATGTCCGGCGTCATCAGGATGGTCATCGACAACTGGTGGCTGAAAGCTTCATCCATGGCGGGGGCGTCCTGTGTGGGTGTCCTCGAATAAGCGTCGGGCGCGGGGCATGGGCCACGGCATGTGGCTCCGGCATGGCGCGATCTTAGCAACGCGCGCCACGGTGGAAAGGGACGATGAATACCGTCGAAGGGGGCCTATTCGCCCCGGACGGCCCGGTCGGGCGCGCCCGTGCGCGGGGCGGCGGCCTGTCCGGCTTCAGGCGATCAGGCGGGCCAGTTCCGCCCCGGGATCCGCGGCGCGCATGAAGGCCTCGCCAACCAGGAAGGCATCCACCTTGTTGGCGCGCATCATGCGTACGTCTTCCGGGCGCAGGATGCCGCTTTCCGTCACGATGCGACGGCCGGCGGGGACGCGCGGCAGCAGGTCCAGGGTGGTCTGCAGGGTGGTTTCGAAGGTGCGCAGATTGCGGTTGTTGATGCCGATCAGCGGCGTGCGCAATTGCGACGCCACTTCCAGTTCGGCGGCATCGTGGACTTCCACCAGCACGTCCATGCCCAGGTCCATGGCGCAGGCTTCCAGCTCCTTCAGCTGCGCCGGCGACAGGGCCGCCGCGATCAGCAGGACGCAGTCGGCGCCCAGCGCGCGCGAGAACACCACCTGGTAAGGATCGATGATGAAGTCCTTGCGCAGCACGGGCAGCGGGCAGGCGGCGCGCGCCTGGCGCAGGTGGTCGTGCGAGCCCTGGAAGAACTGCACGTCAGTCAGCACCGAAAGGCAGGCCGCGCCATGCACCGCATACGAGGCGGCGATCTCGGCGGGGCTGAAGTTCTCGCGCAGCACGCCGCGCGAGGGCGACGCTTTCTTGATCTCGGCGATGACGCCGGGCTTGCCGGCGGCGATCTTGTCCTCGATGGCCTGGGCGAAGCCGCGTACGTCCTGCCGGGCTTGTGCCTCGCGCAGCAGTTCGGCCTCGCTGCGCATCTGGCGGGCGGTGGCGACTTCCTCGGCCTTGACGGCAAGGATCTTCGCAAGAATGTCGTTCATCTCAAAACTTCCGGGTGTAAGCGCAAAATTCTTCAAGCTTGCCGCGAGCGGCACCTGAGGCAATCGTATCAGCCGCCAGTTTCAGGCCGGCTTCTATCGTTGGGGCGACGTTACCCGCATAGATGGCCAGTCCGGCATTCAGGGCGACGATATCGCGTGCCGGGCCCGGCTTGTCGTTCAGCGCTTCCAGGATGAGGTCGCGCGATTCCTCCCGATTGGACACCTTGATGCCGCGGTTGGACATCATGGATAGCCCGTAGTCCTCCGGGTGGATTTCATATTCCCGGATTTCGCCATCCTTGAGTTCGCCGATCATGGTGGCCGCGCCCAGCGAGGCCTCGTCCATGCCGTCGCGCCCATGCACGACCAGGACGTGGTTGGAGCCGAGCCGCTCCAGGACGCGTACCTGGATACCCACCAGGTCCGGATGGAATACGCCCATGAGCTGGTTGCGCGCGCCCGCGGGATTGGTCAGCGGGCCCAGGATGTTGAAAATCGTGCGCACGCCCATTTCCTTGCGCACGGCGGCCACGTTCTTCATGGCCCCGTGGTGGGCCGGCGCGAACATGAAGCCGATGCCGCATTGGGCGATGCATTCGGCCACCTGCTCGGGGTTCAGCTGCAGATTGGCGCCCAGGGCTTCCAATACGTCGGCACTGCCCGAGGACGACGACGCGCTGCGCCCGCCGTGCTTGGCGACCTTGGCGCCCGCGGCGGCGGCGACGAACATCGCGGCGGTGGAGATATTGAACGTGCGGCTGCCGTCGCCGCCCGTGCCGCACATATCCAGCAGTTGCTCGGGGTAGGGCGTCGTCACGGGCGTGGCGAACTCGCGCATGACCTGCGCGGCCGCGGTGATCTCGCCTATGGTTTCCTTTTTGACGCGCAGGCCCATCAGCAGGGCCGTGGCGATTTGCGGCGACATCTCGCCGCTCATCAGCATGCGCATCAGGTGCAGCATCTCGTCGTGGAAGATTTCTCGGTGTTCGATGCAGCGCGTCAGCGCCTCGGTCGCCGTGATGGTCATGATGGAGTCCCTCTCGATTTGGTTTTTTATCCGATGTTCAGGAAGTTGCGCATCAAGGCATGGCCGTGTTCGCTCAACACCGATTCGGGGTGGAACTGTACCCCGTATATGGGCAGCGTTTTATGACGCACGCCCATGATGTCCCCGTCTTCCGCGGTGGCGGTCGCTTCCAGGCAGTCGGGCAGGGTGGCCGGGTCGATGGTCAGCGAGTTGTAGCGGATGACGGTGTGGGGCGTGGGCAGGCCGGCGAAGATGTCGGTGCCCGTATGCGAAATGCGCACGGTCTTGCCATGCATGATGCGCGGCGCGCGCACGATATCGCCGCCGAAGGCGGTGCCGATGGCCTGGTGGCCCAGGCAAACGCCCAGGATGGGAACCTTGCCAGCGAATTCCTGTATCAGCGCGACGGAAATCCCTGCTTCGGTGGGCGAGCAGGGGCCCGGCGACACGCAAATGCGGTCCGGCTTCATGGCGGCGATTTCTTCCAGCGTGATCTGGTCGTTGCGCGCCACGCGCACGTCTTCGCCGAGTTCGCCGAAATACTGCACCAGGTTGTAGGTGAAGGAATCGTAGTTGTCGATCATCAAGAGGCTCATGGATGCCACCCTTGGTTTCTGTTCGGGGAAATGTCCGGACGCCTATCGTCGTGTCCGCCCGTCGGGGCGCGGCGCCGGAGCCGTATGCGGGAACGGAGCCGGCATCAGATAGGCTGGTCCAGCCCGTTCTGCACCTGCTCCGCGGCCCGCAGGACCGCGCGCGCCTTGGCCTCGGTTTCGGCCCATTCCGCTTCCGGATTGGAGTCGGCGACGATACCGGCGGCTGCCTGCACGTATAGCGTGCCGTCCTTGATGACGCCGGTACGGATCGCGATGGCCACGTCCATTTCGCCGCCATAGCTCAGGTAGCCCGCCGCGCCGCCATAGATGCCGCGCCGCACGGGTTCCAGTTCGTCGATGATCTCCATGGCGCGCACCTTGGGGGCGCCCGTCAGCGTGCCGGCCGGGAAGGCCGCCCGCAGTACGTCCATGCTGGTCATCCGGGGATCCAGGTCGCCCGTCACATTGGACACCAGGTGCATGACATGGGAATAGCGTTCGATCGCCATGGTGTCGGTGACCTTCACCGACCCCGTCTCCGCGACGCGGCCCACGTCGTTGCGCGCCAGGTCGATCAGCATGACGTGCTCGGCGATTTCCTTGGGATCGGCCTGCAGCTCGCGGGCCAGCGCGGCGTCTTCCTCCGGCGTGCCGCCGCGCTTGCGCGTGCCCGCCAGCGGGCGGATGGTGACGCGGGACTTGGGCTGGCCGTCCTCGGCGACGATGCGTTCCTGCCGCACCAGGATCTCGGGCGAGGACCCGACGACGTGGAAATCGCCGAAGTTCCAGAAGTACATGTACGGCGAAGGGTTCAGCGAGCGCAGCGACCGGTACAGCGACAGCGGCGAGTCGCGGAAGGGCTTGGTGATCACCTGGCCCACCTGCACCTGCATCAGGTCGCCCGCGGCGATGTATTCCTTGGCGCGCAGGACCGCGGCCAGGTAGTCCTCTTTCTTGAAGTCGCGCCGTTCTTCGGTCTGCATGCTGGCGTGGCTGTAGGGGATCTCCACGGGTTTGCGCAGTTTCTGGCGCAGTTCGCGCAAGCGTTGCTGGGCGCGGGCGTAGGCTTCGGGTTGCGCCGGGTCGGCGTAGACCATCAGGTATATGCGGCCCGCCAGGTTGTCGACGATGACCAGCTCGTCGACATGCAGCAGCATGATGTCCGGCGTGCCTTCGTCCATGCCGGCCGGGAAGGGCTTGACCGCCGGGCCCAGCCGGGGCTCGATGTGGCGCACGGTGTCATAGCCGAAGTAGCCGGCCAGGCCGCCGGCGAAGCGCGGCATGCCGGGGCGCAGGGCCACTTTGAAGCGCGCCTGGTACGACTCGATGAATTCCAGCGGATCGCCGCGATGCGTTTCCACCACCTTGCCGTCGCGGACCACTTCGGTGACGGTGCCGCGCGACCGAATCAGGGTGTGCGCCGGCAGGCCGATGAAGGAATAGCGGCCGAAGCGCTCGCCCCCGACCACGGACTCCAGCAGGCAGGTCATGCGGCCGTTCTCCGGCCCCGAATGCGCCAGTTTCAGGTAGATGCCCAAGGGCGTGTCCAGGTCTGCATACGTATCGGCGACCAGCGGGATGCGGTTGTAGCCTTGGTTGGCCAGTGCTTTGAATTCCAGTTCGGTCATGGCGGTCTCGTGAGGTTTTTTTTGCGATCGAGCCGGGCGAAAAGCAAAAAGCCCGGCCAGTGTTCTGGTTCCGGGCTAGTGATTTTTGCTGAATGCGGCGCCTGCTCAGGTGAACGTCGACGCCGGGAAGTGCTTTATCGCCACCCGGAAGACAAACGCCACCAGCGCCACGAGGCGCCAGGCATTTGCGTCAGGATGGATGCGATCATTTTGCGGTTTGCGTACGGGACACGGTGGGTCACTGTGCCGCGCTGGCGGGAAGAAGGCTGTCGCCCCGGGAGCTACCCTGGGCAATCCACTGCGCGGCTTCGACAAGCGACGACACTATACCATCGACGTCCAGCGAGCGCACATCCACCCCTTCGTTGTAGCCGTAGGGGACCACCAGCACATACGTGCCGGCGTCGCGCCCCGCCTGGGCGTCGTTGATGGAATCGCCGATGGTCACGGTGCGGGCCGGCTGCACGCCGAGCAAGGTGCAGGCGTGCAGCACCGGCTGGGGATCGGGCTTTTTGCGCGCGCAGGTATCGCCGCACACCACGGCCGCGAAAAAGCCCGCCAGGCCCGTACGTTCCAGCAGCGGCATCGTGAATTCCGTGGGCTTGTTGGTGACGACGGCCAGCTTCAGGCCCTGGTCGCGCATGGCCTTGAGCCCGTCCAGCACGCCGTCGAATATCACCGCCTTGTCGCCGTTCACCAGGTGATAGTGCCGGTAGAACGACGCGCGCGCGCGGGCGTATAGCGCCGGGTCCAGCTCGCCGTGCTCCTGCGCGCCGGCCAGCGTGCGCTGCACCAGCCGGTCCACCCCCTTGCCCACGAAAGTGGCGATCACCGCTTCGCGCAGGGGTGGCATGCCGAGTTCCATGCGCATGGCGTTCGCGGCGGTGGCCAGGTCGGGCACGGAATCCAGCAGGGTGCCGTCCAGGTCCAGCAGCGCGGCGTGAAAGGGCTTCATGAGGGTTCCTTCAGGCCGACAGCGTGCCGGCCCGGGCGATCTGTTCGCGCATCGCGCCGATGATGGCGGCATAGTCGGGATGGCCGAAGATCGCCGAGCCCGCCACGAAAGTGTCGGCGCCGGCCGCACGGATTTCCCCGATATTGTCCACCTTGACGCCCCCGTCGACCTCCAGGGCGATGTGCTGGCCGCCTTCGAGCGTCCAGCGGTCGATGCGCGCGCGCGCATCGCGCAGCTTGCGCAGGGCGGAGTGCAGGAAGCTCTGGCCGCCGAAGCCGGGGTTGACCGACATGACCAGGACGACGTCCAGCTTGTCCATCACATAGTCCATGTAGTCCAAGGGCGTGGCCGGATTGAACACCAGCCCGGCCTTGCAGCCGTGGTCGCGGATCAGCCCGAGCGTGCGGTCGACGTGCCGCGTCGCTTCCGGATGGAAAGAGATGATGTTGGCGCCGGCCTTGGCGAACTGCGGGACGAGTTCGTCCACCGGCTCGACCATCAGGTGCACATCGATGGGCACGTCCACGTGCGGCCGGATGGCCGCGCAGACCATGGGACCGATCGTCAGGTTCGGGACGTAATGGTTGTCCATGACGTCGAAGTGGATCCAGTCGGCACCGGCCGCGACGACATTGCGGACTTCCTCGCCCAGGCGGGCGAAGTCGGCGGAAAGGATGCTGGGCGCGATGCGGGTGGCCGGGGAGAAGGAGGACATGGTCGGCGGCATTCAAGGGATAATGTGCCAATATTGTAGTTTGCCGGGACGCGGCGCACGGCGCCCGCTGCGCGTCCGCTTCCGGCAGCGACCCATCCTGAAAGGCCGGATAGCCAGTGAAACCGTATGACCTTACCGTTGCCGTCGAGCCGCGCTACGTGCCTGAACAGTCCAATCCCGGAGAGCAGGAATACGTGTTCGCCTACACGGTGCGTATTACCAATACCGGAGAGCATCCCGCGCAGGTAATCAGCCGGCATTGGATCATCACCGACGGCAACCAGCGCGTACGCGAAGTCCGCGGACTGGGCGTGGTCGGCCAGCAGCCGCTGCTCGCGCCCGGCGAGACCTTCGAATACACGAGCGGCTGCCCGCTCCCCACCCCGGTGGGCACGATGCGCGGCAGTTACCACTGTGTGGGTGAAAACGGCATCCCTTTCGAAGTGCAGATCGCCGAGTTCCTGCTGGCCATGCCCCGGACCCTCCATTGATTCACGCCCGCCCCGGGCGTCCGCCAAATTCCGTCCCTATTTTTAGATGATGCGTTCATTGTTCCGCCTGGCGCCTTGCGCGTTGCTGGGCCTTGCCCTGGCTGCTTGTTCCACCGTGGAAACCGGGATCCCGCCGGACGAGACCGCCGGTACGCCGGCCGCTGGCCCCGGCCCGGCCACGGCGGCGGAGACCCCGCTGGTGGTCCCGCCGCTGTCCAGCCTGCCCGATACGCCGGCCCGCCCGCTGGCGGGCCGCTTCCAGAAGGTGGGCTACGCCGACATTCCGGCCTGGCGGGATGACGATCTGGCGCAGTTCTGGCAGGTATTCCTGCGCAACTGCAAGGGCTTGATGCGGCCTACCTCCGGCAATCTGGCCATGCCGGCCCGCGCCACCCCGCGCGTCTGGCAGCCGGTGTGCGCGGCCGCCGTCGATCCCGCGCGGCGCCCGGTCGCCACCGACGCGGAAAGCGTGCGGCGCTTCCTGCAGACCTATCTGCAGCCGTGGCGCCTGGTGGCGGCGGATGGCAAGCCGGCATCCAATCTGGTCACCGGTTATTACGAGCCCCTGGTGCGCGGGTCGCGCGTGCAGGGCGGGCTGGCGCAATGGCCGCTGTATACGCCGCCCAGGGACCTGCTGACCGTCGACCTGGGCGCGATCTATCCCGAACTTGCCGGCAAGCGCGTGCGCGGCAAGCTGGACGGCAAGCGCGTGGTCCCGTACGACACCCGGGCCGACCTCGACAACAACCCCGCGCGACGCCCTCCCGTGCTCGTCTATGTCGACGACCCGGTCGATAACTTCTTCCTGCAGGTGCAGGGATCCGGCCGCGTGCTGCTGACTGACGGGCCGGACGCCGGCAAGACCATACGCGTGGCCTATGCCGACCATAACGGCCAGCCTTACGTTTCCATCGGCCGCTGGCTGGTGGACCGGGGCGAGCTGACGTCCGACCAGGCGTCCATGCAGAATATCCGCGCCTGGGCGCAGCGCAATCCGCAACGGGTGCGGGAAATGCTGGATGCCAATCCGGCGGTGGTGTTCTTCAAGGAAGAGCCCGTTACCGATCCGGAGACCGGTCCCCGCGGGGCCTACGGCGTGAGCCTGACGGCGCGCCGCTCCATCGCGGTCGATACGTCCTTCGTTCCGCTGGGGACCCCGGTTTTCCTGGGAACGACCTGGCCCGGATCGGATCGTCCCCTGGACCGGCTGGTTTTCGCGCAGGACACCGGGACCGCCATACGGGGCGCGGCGCGCGCAGACTTCTATTGGGGCTACGGCGATGCGGCCGGGCAGATGGCCGGGCGCATGAAGCAGCGTGGCCAGATGTGGGTGTTGTGGCCGAAGCAGGCCGGGGAGCCCAGTGCACGATGAGCCACGGAATTCTCGTTTGCGGCGCCGGCATCGTCGGCCTGGCGACCGCGCTGGCATTGGCCCGGCAAAAGCAGCGCGTCACCGTCCTGGCGCCGGCCGTGGCGGTGCCCGCGGCGCAGCCTGACCGCTACCATCCCCGGGTGTATGCCCTGTCGCCGGCCAGCCAGCGCTTTCTGGCGCATCTGGGCATCTGGGATGCCTTGCCGGCCGCGCGCATCGCCGCCGTCGACGCCATGGAAATCCATGGCGACGCGGACGGGTCGGTGACGCTGAATGCCTGGCAGGCGGCCAAGCCGCACCTGGCCTGGATTGTCGAGGCTGCCGAGGTCGAACGCGTGCTGGCGCAGGCGGTGCGCCTGTCGGGCATCCCGTGGATTGCCGACCGCTGCGTCGGTTTCGAGCACGGCGTCGTACTGACCGAAAACGGCGCCCAGTTGCGTACCGACCTGGCCGTGGGCGCGGATGGCGCGGGATCGCCGCTGCGCGCCGCGGCGGGGTTGGTGCAGCGTTCCGCTCCCTACGACGCGGTGGGGCTGGTTACCCACCTGGACGCCGCCTTGCCGCATCGGGGTACCGCGATGCAGTGGTTCCACGACGAAGGCGTGCTGGCACTGCTGCCCCTGCCGGACACGTCGCGCGGACCGCAGGTCTCCATGGTGTGGTCGGCGCCGGCCCGCCGCGCCCAGGCCGTGCAGGCGCTGCCCGCCGATGCCCAGGCGGAGGCCGTGCGGGCCCACCTGGCCGCGGTGACACAGGGCCGCCTGGGCGACCTGCGCATGAATATCGGCCTGCATGGCTTCCCGCTGTTCCTGGAACAGGCGCAAATGGTGGCGGCTGGCGTGGCCCTGGCTGGGGACGCGGCGCACCGGGTCCATCCGCTGGCGGGCCAGGGCTTGAACCTGGGGCTGGGCGATGCGGAAACCCTCGCTACAATCGTCGCGCGGCGCGAACCCTACCGCGGCGCGGGGGATTTGCGGGTGCTGCGGCGCTACCAGCGTGCCCGTGCCGAGCCGCTGCTGGCCATGCGGCTGGCCACCGACGGATTGCACCGCCTGTTCGCCAGCCATGCCGCGCCGGCGGCCTGGCTGCGCAACGCCGGCATGCGGTGGATGGACGCCCTGCCTCTTTTCAAAAGGTTGCTGATCGAGCAAGCTTCCGGCGGGTGAACCCGCGCGCCGCGCCGCGGTCCAAGCCCGGGCCCGGCCGCGGTGGCGTATCGTCCGGGTGGGCAAGTTCCAAGGAGATGTTCATGAATATCCGCGCCTGGCTTTCCGTCCCCGGCGCCGCCGGGGCGACCCTAGCCGCGGCGGCGGCCCTGGCCATCGGGATGGCGGTATGCGCCATGCCCGGATCCGCTCGCGCCGCGGACACGGTGATTTCCAGCCAATCGGCGGGCCAGCCCGTCCCGGGCCAGACCGTGACCAGCACCTCCGGCGCCGGCCCCTCGGCCAAGGTGACCAGCACCAGCGGGCCCAATCCCGGCGAGAAAGTCATCAGCAGCGCGCCGGCCCAGGGGCCCGCCGCCGATACCGGACGCGTCGCGGCGCTGTTCCAGCAGCGCTTTCCCGATCTGGCGGTCAGCGCCGTGCGGCTCACCCCCTATGGCCTGTACGAAGTGCAGGTGGGCATGGACCTGATCTATACCGACGCCAATGTGGGCTGGGTGATGGAAGGTCCCCTGATCGACGCGGCGACGCGGCGCGACGTCACACGCGAACGCCAGGAACAGATCGGGGCGGTGTCCTTCAATGAACTGCCCCTGAACCTGGCCGTGAAGCGCGTGACCGGCGACGGCTCCCGCGTGGTGGCGATCTTCGAGGATCCCAATTGCGGCTATTGCAAGCAGCTGCGCCACACCCTGGAAGACATCCCCAACTTGACGGTCTATACCTTCATCTATCCCATCCTGGCCCCCGATTCGCGGACCAAGGCGCGCGATATCTGGTGCGCCAAGCAGCCCGGGATGGCCTGGGACGACTGGATGGTGCGCGGCAAACTGCCGCCCGCGGGCAATTGCGACGCGCCCATCGACCAGGTGCTGGCCCTGGGGCAGCGCCTGATGGTGCGCGGCACGCCCACGCTGTTCTTCCCCGATGGCCGCCGCGTCAGCGGCGCGCTGCCGCGCGAAGAGCTGATGGCATACCTGAATCAAACCCCGCAGAAGGGCGGCTGAGCGGGCACGCTGCCTTGGAACCCCCCATCCATTCCACCAGGAGAAGGCATGAAGATTGCCATTCTTGACGACTACCACGGCGTGGCCAAGGATTACGCCGATTGGGCTTCGCTAGGGCCGCAGGCCAGCGTGCAAGTGTTCCGCGAGTATCTGCCCGAAGGCCCGCAGCGGGTGTCCGCGCTGCAGCCTTTCGATGTCATCGTAATCATGCGCGAGCGCACGCCGTTTCCGGCCGAGCTGGTCAACGCCCTGCCCAACCTGCGCCTGCTGGTCACCACGGGACTGCGCAACAACTCCGTGGACCTGGCGGCCTGCAAGGCGCGCGGCGTCGTCGTCTGCGGCGCGCCCGGCTCCGATAACGGCCTGAACGCCACGGCCGAACTCAGCTGGACGCTGATCCTGGCGCTGTTCAAGAATCTTTGCAGTGAAGACGCCAATATGCGCCAGGGCCTGTGGCAGACCGCCATGCCGGTGTCGCTCAAGGGCAAGCGCCTGGGCGTGGTGGGGCTGGGCAAGCTGGGCAGCGCGCTGGCCCGCGTCGGCCGGGCGTTCGACATGGATGTGGTCGCATGGAGCCCCAACCTGACGCCGGAAAGGGCCGAGCAGGGCGGCGCCCGTTACGTCGGCAAGCACGAGCTGTTCTCCACCGCGGATGTCATCAGCGTGCACTTGATTCTGTCCGCCTCCACGCGCGGCGTCGTCGACGCCGCCAGTATCGCGGCCATGAAGCCGACCGCCTTCCTGGTGAATACCTCGCGTGCCGGCCTGGTCGACCAGGATGCCCTCATGGACGCGCTGCGCAACCAGCGCATTGGCGGCGCGGGGCTGGACGTCTATCCCGTCGAGCCGCTGCCTGCGGACGATCCGGTGCGCAGGCTGAAGAACGTCGTGCTGACGCCGCACCTGGGATATGTCAGCGCGGACAACTTCAAGGCCTTCTACGAGAACGCCCTGGAAGCCGTCAAGGCCTGGGCCGCCGGGTCGCCGATACGGACGCTGTGATGCCGGCCGTGGGATGAAGCGGCTGTGAAACAAAATCGCCCGGCTGCTGGCCGGGCGATTTTTTGGGTGCTTCCGCGCCATGGTTGGGGCGCAAGGCTGGCGGCGGGCAAAGGCCCTCGCACCGGGTATTACAAGGCCGCGGCAGCGGCCTCGGCGGACGCCAGCGTGGCGGTCGCTTCTTCGCGCGGCGCGGTGCGCTGGCGCAACTGCACGGCGTGCTCTTCCCGGCTGCGCCACATCGCGCCATGGACGTGACTGAGCACGACGGGATCGTCCAGCAGCTTGATCTTCTGCGGTTCGGACAGCGCATCCACGCCGTATTCCATGACACGCTCGACCTGCTCGCGCCGATACGCCTCGTTCAGCGCATTGGGCTTGTGCCGGCCGGTGGCCATGGCGCATGCCAGCGCGTTCACGCCCGGATCCACCACGGCGTCCTCGAAATCGGGAATGTGGGGCACGGCGCGATGCTGCGCGGTATAGCGGCGGGTGGCCTGCAGCTCCGTCGGCGGCTGGGTTTCCTCCGGAATACGGAAAAGCCGCGCCAGGTAGGCGCGCCGGCCCAGGTCGACGCGGCTGGAGTACACCGAAAGCGGAATGATCAGCAGCAGCGCCGCCAGGATGGGCGCCATCCAGAACAGGAAGACCGGGTTCAGCCAGGCCACCAGCCCCGCCCAGCACAGGCCCAGCAGGGTCTGCGAGCCGTGCCGCCTGAAGGCATCGCCCCAGGTGGTCTGGTCGTTGTCGCGCGCCGGCGATATCCACTTCGCCGACAGGCCCAGGAAGGCGGCAACCACGAAACGCGTGTGGAACAGCATGCGCACCGGTGCGAGCAGCATGGAGAACAGCACTTCCATCAGCATGCTGGACAGGGCCTTCTGGCGGCCGCCGAACAGGCGCGCGCCGCGCGCCCACACCAGCAGCACGCCCAGCACCTTGGGCAGAAACAGCAGTACGGCCGTGGTGGAGAACAGCGCGATGGCTTTGTCCGGGTGCCATTGCGGCCAGATCGGGAACAACTGGCGCGGCTCGACGAAGTACTGCGGCTCGGTCAGCGTATGCACCGCCAGCAGCGCGGTCGACAGCAGCAGGAACAGGAACCACAGCGGCGCGGACAAATACGACATCACGCCGGTCAGGAAGACGGCCCGGTGCACCGGATGAAAGCCCTGTATGAAGAACAGCCGGAAGTTCATCAGGTTGCCATGGCACCATCGCTGGTCCCGCTGTAACTCCTCCAGCAGGTTGGGCGGCAGTTCTTCATAACTGCCCGGCAGGTCGTAGGCGATCCACACGCCCCAGCCCGCGCGCCGCATCAACGCCGCCTCGACGAAATCGTGCGACAGGATGGCGCCGGCGAAGGCGCCCTTGCCGGGCAGCGGCGCCAGCACGCAGTGCCGCATGAAGGGGGCCAGCCGGATGATGGCATTGTGGCCCCAGTAGTGCGATTCCCCCAGCTGCCAATAATGCATGCCGGCGGTAAACAAGGGGCCGTACACGCGCGTGGCGAACTGCTGGATGCGTGCGTACAGGCTGTCCATGCCGCTGGCCTGGGGCGCGCTCTGGATGATGCCGGCGTCCGGGCTGGCTTCCATCAGCTGTACCAGCCGCTTCAGGCACTCGCCGGTCATCACGCTGTCCGCGTCCAGCACGATCATGTAGCGGTAATTGCCGCCCCAGCGGCGGCAGAAGTCATCGATGTTGCCGCTCTTGCGCTTCACGCGGCGGCGGCGGCGGCGGTAGAAGATACGGCCGAAGCCCTTGACCGCCTTGCACAGGTCCACCCACGCACGTTGCTCGGCCACGCAGATATCCGCCTTGTAGCTGTCGCTCAGGACGAAAATATCGAAGCGGTCCAGGGCGTCCGTCTGCGCCAGCGACTCGTAGGTGGCCCGCAGTCCCGCGAATACCCGCGATACGTCCTCGTTGCAGATCGGCATGACGATGGCCGTGCGCGCCGCGGCATCGATGGGCGCGTCTTCCATGCCGCGGGCCGAGATACTGTAGCGGTCGCGGCCGATCAGCAACTGCAGGAAGCCCATCATGGCGGTCCAGAACCCGGCCGACACCCAACAGAACAGCAGGGCGAACAGGAACAGGATGCCGACCTCCAGGATCTGCTTGCCCTGGTACGGCAGCACGCCCTTCATATAGTAGGTGGCCACGATGGTCTGCAGCGCCACCATGAACACCAGGCACATGCGGCGCCGGCTGCCGGCCTGGCGCCAGCGTGGATCCATGCGCGGCGCCGTGGCCATATAGTCGTCGGACATGTGCGGACCCTGTCCGCGCAGGCGCCGCCAGAAACGCACCAAGGGATTGGGCACCCAGGGCTCCGGCGACATCGGCGTGCGGTTCAGCGGGGGCGCCGACGGCAGGCAAACGCCGGAATCGGGCGTCTGCCGTGCCATGCCCTTGATGTCCGGGTCGTCATGCTCGGCGGCGCGCAGCCTTTCCAGGCCGGAAGCCAGGACGGCATCGCCGCCCAGCGTATCGTCCCCCGCCAGGCTGCGATGGACGGCATCCAGGGCGGATCGTCCCTCCCGCGCTGCTTGCGCGGCGCGTTCGGCGGCCGCGGAGCGGGCTTCGGGCGGCAGCGCCAGGCGTTCCAGGTAGTCTTCGACCGCGTCGGCGCCGGCGGGATTATTTGGCTTCAGGTTCATTCGGAATGCGATAAGTCCAGGTTTCCGACAAAGGCGTCTGGCCATTGGTCAGGAAAGCCCGCATTTCCACCGGCTTGGTGGGATCCTTCACGTTGACGCGCAGCATCAGGCGCCGTCCGCCCGTCACGGGGTTGGGACGTACGCTGTTTTCCACGATCTGGCCATTGCCGTCGACCCAGGTGTCGGCCGTGATGGTGGCATCGGCCGGCAGGGACTTCAGGGACGGACCCACGAAATCGATGATATACGCGATGCTGCCGTCGCTGCGGCGTATCAGGTCGGGCCCTTTGACTTCCTCGCGCGAGCGCCGGGTCTGCATGACCCAGGCCAGCGGGGTGTCGTGGATCTTGTTTTCGTTCAAGGTCCACGTCATGCGGTAATCGGCATCCAACGGTTCGCCCTTGGCCGGCTGCTTGTCCGGAACCCAGAAGGCGACGATGTTGTCGTTGGTTTCATCTTTCGTGGGAATTTCCACGAGCTGCACGCTGCCCTTGCCCCAATCGCCTTGCGGTTCGATCCACAGGCTGGGCCGCTTTTCATAGCGATCGTCCAGGTCTTCGTAGCGGCTGAATTCGCGTCCGCGCTGCAGCAACCCGAACCCACGGGGGTTTTCCACGCTGAACGCGCTGACGGCCAGGCGGCGCGGATTGACCAGCGGCCGCCAGAGCCATTCATTGCCGCCCGTATGGATCGCCAAACCGTCGGAATCATGCATTTCCGGCCGGTAATTGACCACCGGCGAAGGCTGGTTGGAACCGTACAGGAACATACTGGTCAACGGCGCGATACCCAGGCGGCCGACCTGGTCGCGCAGGAAAATTCGCGCCTTGACGTCGATGACGGTATTGTCATCGGTCGGCTTCAGGACAAAGCGATAGGCGCCCGTGGCACGCGGCGAATCGAGCAGCGCGTAAATGGTCAGCGTCGTGTCTTCGGGCGCCGGGCGGGCGACCCAGAATTCGCGGAAGCGCGGGAATTCCTCGCCGGAGGGCAGCGCCGTATCGATGGCCAGCCCACGGGCGGACAGCCCGTAGGTCTGGCCCTTGCCGATCACGCGGAAATAGCTGGCGCCCAGGAACGAGGCCAGTTCGTCGTCCTTCTTATCCTTGTTATTGACCGGGTACAGCACGCGGAATCCGGCGAAACCCAGGTTCTTCAATGCGCCGGCATCGAGCTTCAGATTGCCGTAATCGAAGTCGTCCGGGTTGAACTTGATTTCATGGACCCCCGCCGCGTCGATCTCGTTGATTTTGACCGGGGTATTGAAATGCATGCCTTCGTGATAGAAGCCAAGGCTGAATTTGGTGCCGGCGTTACCCCAGTACAAATGGTCGTTCTTGAACCGTACCTGCTGGTAGCCGGCGAATTTCAATTCCTGCAACGAGTCCGGAAGATTCGGTTCCGGCGCCTTGTAGCTCTGGTCCGCCAGGTCGCGGGCCTGCTTCATGACATCGAAGAAAGAAAATGCGTGGGCGGATTGACCGATGCCCATGCCGACAAAGGCGGCCATCGACAGGCAAAGGACGGACAATGCGCCGGAAAGCCGGCGGGAAGAATGCGCAGACACGTGGGATTGCCTCAAGCTCCAGGGTGAGCGGAATGCGGTGTGACAGCGCGATTTTTGCACAATGTCCTAGTTGATTGGGCTCGCTTCCTGTCAAACCTGAAATAATTTTTTGCGGACGGCAGGACCCCCGATGACGGGTATTGTCCATAATCCGGCCGCGATAAAGCATGCCGCGGATGGTCCATTATCGGAGGAGTGCCGGGGCCGGATGCCGGCGATGGCGCGGTGTCACGCCCCTGCGCGCAAGCCTGCCGCGGTCCCGGCTGGCGGGCGCGGCAGGGAGGGTCAGTCGTCGAAGTCGCCGGTGCCCAGGGCGGTCACACCGTCGGTGGGAGTGTTGAATGCGGCTTCGGCTGCCTTCTGGATTTTTTCGCAGCCGCGTTCGAAGGCGCGCAGCAGCGCGCTGCCGGAATTGTCCTCGGCGCCGAAATACTCGCGCAAAGCGTCGCCGGAGATTTCAAACTGCCGCTCTTCTCCATTCAGGGAAAGCGAGAAAACAACCACATCGTTCTCGACCCGCGCGTGGGTCTTGTTCGCAAACGTCCCCATGCTTGCCTCTCCATGCGCGAAGCGCGACGCTGCCGGGATGCCGCCTGACGAGGCGGTCCGGACGGTCGCGGGAATGAAATACCGGCCGGCGGTTGCCGGCCGGACGGGCTGTTTTACTTGCCGGAGCCGGTCGCGGGGACCGACTTGGACGGCTGGGCGGAGCCGGAGGTAGACGTATCGCCCATGTTGCCCGAGTTGCGGGTGCCGGAGCGGTGTGTGCTGTCACTCTTGCTGTGAGAGCCGTTGTGCCGCATGCCATTCTTCTGCGTCGTGGTGCCCTTGCCCGTATTGGATTGGGGGGTGACCGTGGAATTCGGCGTCGGCGAGGCCGTACCCGGAGGAACCTTGGGATTGTTCGGCGGGGTCGCGGTGGAGTCGTTGGGGGTGGTCGAGGGCGTCGTGGGCGCCGACGATTGCGCATAGGCGCCACCCGCGGCGAGCAGCGCGGCCAAGGTCAGGGCGGGCGTAAGACGGCGTAGCTTCATGTGGATCTCCTTGCCGGTTGAAGGGAATCCAGCAAGTCGCAAGCGCCGTGCCGCCCGGATGGGGACGAAGGAGGGATGCGCCCGCTGGTGCGCGGCCTTGCGGGCCGGCGCATGGCCGCTTTCTCTTCCTTCCGCGCCTATCGGTTTGGCCCGCGACTTATTTGGTCTGCGAGGCCAGGCGCTGTCCCGCAGGGTGGCGGGCCGCGGTGGCCGGCGCGCTCCTGGGGGCGGTGGCGTGGCGCCAGGCGGTCAGCAGCTCGGCCCAGCGGCGGGGCAGCAGGGGGACGTCACGGCGAATGGCGGCGCGGCGGTCGAGATGCGCCTGCATCTGCGCGCCAATCGGTGCGGAAAGGTAGTGCTGTAGGGGTGAAGTCGTGTTGCTCATGGTTAATACTGATTGCTTATTGCGTACGGACATTATAAGGCGGTGCGCCTGTTGGCTCAAGGGCAAAAGGCCGATTTGCCGCCCAATATGGCTGATTTCGTATGCAGTATCCGAGCGCCGCCACCTCAGCATCGCGGGCGCAGGGCCGTTCAAGGGGTGGCCCGGCAAGATAAGCGTTTCCCCTAGGCGCTCATTCTGACAAACGGTATACAATGTTCAGTATTGCGCGGCCAATCGGGCCGGCGCCGTCCCAAACCTATCAGGAGCCCGCCATGGCCGAAATCATGAGTCGAGACGAATTCCGTACCGCCCTGGAGAACGCCATCAAGGGCAAGAGCGCGAACGCCTCGCCCTTCAGTATTGCCTGGGCCAGCGGAAAGCTGAGCCGCGAACACCTCTGCCGCTGGGCCGAGAACCACTACCACTACGTGGGCCCGTTCGCGGACTATCTCGGCTATCTGTACGCCCGCACGCCCGATGCCTATACCGAGGCCAAGGACTTCCTGCTGGCCAATATGTACGAAGAGGAAATCGGCGGCGACCGGCACACCGACCTGTTGATCCGCTTTGCCGAGGCGTGCGGCACAACGCGCGAGCGCGTCACGGATCCGGACAACATGTCGCCCACCACGCGTGCGCTGCAAAGCTGGTGCTACGCGGTCGCCATGCGCGAGGATCCCATCGTCGCCGTCGCCGGCCTGGTGGTGGGCCTGGAGTCCCAGGTGCCGTCCATCTACCGCAAGCAAACGCCCACCCTGCGGGAGAAGTACGGCTTTACCGACGAAGAAGTCGAGTTCTTCGATCTGCATATCGTTTCCGACGAGATCCATGGCGAGCGCGGCTACCAGATCGTGCTGGAGCATGCCAATACGCCGGAATTGCAGCGGCGCTGCCTGAAGATCTGCGAGATCGGCGCCCAGATGCGGCTGCTGTATACCACGGCGCTGTACACGGACTACGTCCAGAAAGACCTGCCTCTGCCCGAACTGCAGATGGCGGCCTGAGGCCGCGGTTCCGCCATGCCGACTGTCGTATTCCACAAGGGCGGGCAGATCTATACGGATGTCGTCCAGGACAATGCCAATCTGGTCGTCCGGGCGGGTATCAAGCGCTTTCCCTATCCGCACCTGCGCTACGAATGCGGCATGGGAAAGTGCGCCAAGTGCGCCTGCCGCGTCCTGGCGGGCGCCGAGCACCTGCCGCCGGTCAACTGGAAAGAAAAGAAACAGCTGGGCGACCGTATCGCCCAAGGGTATCGGCTGGCCTGCCAGCTGTGGCTGACGGCCGATATCGAGCTGGCCCAGGACCCGGACGACGGGCCGGCATGATGGCAACGCCGACGCGCTTCGCCGGCTATGTGGTCTTGACCAGCAAGCCTGGCCTGTATCGCACCGAGGCGTCCGCCGGCGTCGAGATCATGGAAACCTACGACTACGTCTTCTACGGCAAGACCAAGGCGGTCTTCCAGATAGCCGGCGTGGCGGAAGACGCCAAGGTCCGCATCGTCGAGGACGCGCCGCCGCATACCGCGAATCGGGTGCCCACGCGTGTGATGGAGCGCTTCGGCACGCTGGACGAGGCCCGCCGGGCGATCGAACAGCTGGCGAACTTCGGCACCCTGGACGCGACGCTGGTCCGGCGGTGATCGCCGCGGCCCTTTACCGAATTCTGCATCATGGTCGAAATCACCTTCATCACCAACGGCGGCAAAGTGGTCTCCGCGCCCCCCAACAGCAACCTACTGCGGGTTTCGTTGAAGGAAAAAGGCGGCATTCCGTTCAAATGCGGCGGCGGCCTGTGCGGCACCTGCAAGTGCCTGATCGAGCAGGGCCTGGAGAACACCGACGCCGTCAAACCCAAGGAACGCCGGCACCTGCGGCCCGAGGACTTCGAAAAAGGCTACCGGATGGCTTGCCAGACCTTCGTCAATGGCGACATCAAGGTGTCCTGGCAAAGCCCCGGAACCAAGCTGCCCTGAGCCGGGGAATAGGGCCGCCCCAGGCCACGCCGGCTTGGGTCCTGATGGGCGCGCTGGCGGCGCCATGGTTGCGGACGGCGCCGGGCCGGTGGCGCGGCGGCGGGTGGATGCGTTGTGAGAGCGTCAGCCGGCGGCGGACTTGGGGTGCTGCGCTTCGACGTAGGCCTTGGCCGCGTTGTGTACGTGCTGGCTGGCCAGCAGGGCGGCCAGGTCGCCGTTGCCCGCGATCACCGCATTCAGGATTTGCGCGTGTTCGTCCCAGTTTTGCTTGGCACGCCGCATATTGCTGGGGGCGAAGAGCAGCGCGGTGCGGTCACGCAGCGATCGCATCAGGTCGGTCAGCACCACGTTGCCCGCGATAGTGGCCAGCATTTCATGGAACTCGGAGTTCAGCGCCAGGAAGCGCTCCAGGCTGTCCGCCCGTGCCGCCGTATTGCCTTCCTCCAGAAAGGCCTGCAGGCGGGCGACCGTGGCCTGGTCGCGGCGCTGCGCCGCCAGCTTGGCATTCAGTCCTTCCAGCGTGGCGCGGACTTCTATCATGTCGTTCGCCACGTCGTCCGACAGGACCGACACCGAGGCGCCGCGCCGCGGCTCGATGGTGACCAGGCCTTCGGCCGCCAGCGCGCGCAGCGCTTCCCGAACGGGAATGCGCGAAACCCCCATCTCATCGGAGAGGCGGCCTTCGACCAGGCGATCGCCGGGCGTGAATTCGCCGCTCAGGATGCGTTCCCTGAGCTTGTCGCGGACGACCGCGAACAGTTGCGGGTGCTGCTCGCCTATCTTCAGCGGCCGTGCCGCGGCGTAGGAGCTTACTGCCGGTGGGGAAGGGTTCGATATGGACATGGCGGCGGCCGTGCGAGCGGTTATCTCCGGTGTCATTGATTGTATTACTCCACTCTGGCGCAGCCGGCCGCGCGTCCGCGCCGGGCTGCTCCCGAAAGTATACGGTATCCCTTAGGAGGCGGCCCTTTTCCAGCCTTGTCAGGAGGGCCCGCGCCGGGCGCCGCTTATCGTATTCCCTAGGGCTGGGCAAATGCCGTTGGCGTGGCACTGGATGCCATATAGTATACCGTCCATCTCGACAATGAACCGCCGAGCGGCGGCAAGGGGAAGTCCATGCATACGGACGTCGTGCTCAATGCATCGCATTGGGTGTATTTGCTCAGCGTGGCCGCGATCATCGTCACGATGGTCCTGCGCGCCAATGTAGTGGTGCCGTCCGTCATCGGCACTTTCCTGGTGGTGCTGGCGATTACCGGCAGCCCCATCAGCGCCCTGATCGGCATCTTCTCGGCCAGTTTCGTCGCGGCAAAAGAGCTGTTCAACATATTCCTGGTCATTACCTTCATGACCGCGTTGCTGAACGCCTTGAAGTCCATCCAGGCCGACGTGCGTATGGTGCAGCCGATGCGGCGCATCATGCGGGGTGGGCACCTGTCCTACTTCATCATCGCCGCCTGTACCTATGTAATTTCCCTGTTCTTCTGGCCCACGCCGGCCGTGCCCCTGGTTTCGGCCATCCTGCTGCCGGCCGCCATCGCGGCGGGGCTGCCGCCCCTGGCGGGTGCCATGGCCATCGCCATCGCCGGACAGGGGATGGCCCTGTCTTCCGACTATGTCATAGGGGTGGCGCCC
This sequence comes from Bordetella bronchialis, assembly GCF_001676705.1. Lineage (NCBI taxonomy): Bacteria > Pseudomonadati > Pseudomonadota > Betaproteobacteria > Burkholderiales > Alcaligenaceae > Bordetella > Bordetella bronchialis. The sequence continues at coordinate 5,428,821 of NZ_CP016170.1, read as the reverse complement.
GGCATCAGCGCCAAGGCCGCCGGGGCGGCCGTCAGCGCCGCAACGGTGGCGGACCGGGCGCTGGTGCTGTCGTTGATCACCGGCGGGATCGCGCTGCTTGTCACCTACTTCCTGATCCGCCGCCATATCGTGCCTGGCAGCCCCGCCTTGCTCAGCGCGTGGCAGGCGCGCGCCCAGGACGGCACGCTGGCGCAGATCGAATCCGAGGGCAGCTTCGACAAGGCGGAGATCGCGCGCGGCACCAGCTACGAAGAGCCCCCCGGCACGCCGCCGCGCCGCGCCGAGACCCCGGAGCAAGCACGCCGCATCAAGTGGTCGCGCGCCTTCGCGGTCATCACGCCGCTGGCCTTCCTGGGCGTGATCGCCATTATGGTGCTGCCCCGTATCGTGCCCGGCTTGCCCGCCTTGCGGGGCGGCGACGCCGCGGCCCTGGTCGGGGGCGTGGCCGTCGCCCTGATGATGCTCGTGACCCTGGCGGCGGAGGGGCCGCGCCGCATGCTGGACGTCTGCCCCGACCACATCACCGACGGCTTCGTCTTCGCGTTCAAGGCCATGGGCTCCGTGCTGCCTATCGCCGGCTTCTTTTTTATCGGCGCCCACGATACGGCGGCCCAGATCCTGGGCATGGAGCCGGCCCGGGCGCCGGGCCTGCTGTTCGAGATCATTGCCTCCGCGCAGCAATTGATTCCCTCCAACCATTTCCTGGTGGCATTCGGCGTCCTGATCGTCGGCATGGTGACCGGTATCGACGGGTCCGGTTTCGCGGGCTTGCCGCTCACCGGCACCTTGTCCGGCGCGCTGGGCCCCGTGGTAGGAATCGACCCCGCCACCTTGGCCGCCGTGGGCCAGATGGGCGCCGTGTGGACGGGCGGCGGCACGCTCATCGCCTGGTCCTCGTTGATCGCGGTCGCGGGCTTCGCGCGCGTGCATGTCCTGGATATGGTGCGTGCCCTGCTGTTGCCCGTGGTGCTGGCGCTGTTCGTTTCCACGGCCTGCGCCATCCTGATCTGGCAATAGCCGGCCGCGCGGACCGGGCGACGCGCTCGGCCTGCGCCGCGGGGCTGCGCCCATACAGCCGCCTCGTCCCGCGGGCCATACGCGGACATGCAAAGAGGGAGTCCGCGTAATCCCTAGGCGCAAGAACCGTCTGCATCTCGGATTACAGTATACAATGTGCAATCTAGGTCGGGCGATCGCTGCATGCGCGTTCCGGCCAGCCAACCGAGGGTGCAGGCCGTGGAAGACTTGAGCAATTCCGAATTCACCAACTACATCGGCGGCAAGTGGGTGCCATGTGCCAGCGGCAGGACGGCGCCCAATATCAACCCGGCCAATACCGATGACATCGTCGGCCGCTTCCCGGTGTCGTCGGCGGAAGACGGCCAGGCCGCCGTGGCCGCGGCGCAGTCGGCGTTCGAGCGATGGAAGGCCACGCCCATTACCAAGCGCGCCCAGGTGCTGTTCCGCGCGGCCGACTACCTGGAGGCGCACGCGGCCCGCTTCGCCGAGGAACTGACGCGCGAAGAAGGCAAGGCGCTGGCGCTCAGCCGCGACGAGATTCTGAGGTCCGCGCAGACCCTGCGTTTCTACGCGGCGGAAGGCATGTCCTTCACCGGCGAGACCTTTCCCAATGACGACCCGGATATGGTGGTCTACAGCCAGCTGGAGCCCCTGGGCGTGGTTACCGTGATCTCGCCATGGAACTTCCCGGTGTCCATCCCCGCGCGCAAGATCGCTCCCGCGCTCATCATGGGCAATACGGTGGTGTTCAAGCCTTCGTCCGACGCGCCGCTCAGCGGATACCGGCTGACGCAGGCCTTGGTTGAAGCAGGCATCCCGGATGGCGTGCTGAACCTGGTGACCGGTCCCGCGGCGGCCGTGGGGCCGGCCATCACGCAGGCACCACAGGTTCGGGCGATTTCCTTTACGGGATCCACCGCGGCCGGGGAGCAGATCCATCGCTCGGTCGGCATGACGACCCGGACGCAAATGGAGCTGGGCGGCAAGAATCCGCTGATCGTCCTGGCCGACGCCGACCTGGACAAGGCCGTCGATCTGACGGTGAAGGGCGGGTTCTCGCTGACCGGACAGGCTTGTACGGGAACCAGCCGCGTCCTGGTGGACCGTCGCGTGAAAGCCGCCTATACGGAAAAACTGCTCGAAAAAGTCAGGACGATGAAGATAGGCAGCGGCCTGGAGGCCGGTTGCGACCTTGGGCCGCTGGCCACCGCGCGCCAGCTCGACAACGTGCTGTCCTATATCGCCATCGGCAAGAGCGAGGCCACGCATCTGTACGGAGGCGAACGCCTGCGGGAAGGCGCGTTCGCCAAAGGCTACTACGTGACGCCCGCCATATTCACGGATGTCACGCAGGACATGCGCATCGCCCGCGAAGAAATTTTCGGCCCGGTCATCGCCATCATCGAGGTCGACGGCTACGAGGACGCCATCGCCAAGGCCAACGATACGGAATACGGCCTGTCCGCCGCCATCGCCACCACCAACGCGGCGTACGCACATCGCTTCGCCAAGGATATACAGGCGGGCACGGTCAAGATCAACCGTACTACCACGGGCAATCTGATCAACGCGCCCTTCGGCGGCCTGAAGCGATCCAGCACGTCCACCTTCCGCGAGTCGGGCAGGGTGGGGCTGGAGTTCTATACCCAGATCAAGACGGTGTATCGCGCGGGCTAGGGCCGGCGGCGGCGCACCCGTACATCCCCAACCATAGGCAGGACTGCGGCATGAAACAGGTATACAGGCTGGAACTGGAAGAAGCGCGCGCGATGGTGGCGGCAGCCATCGCGCGATCCCAAGAAATCGGCGTGCTCGAAACGGTTTGCGTTGTCGACGACGGCGGCTATCCCATCGCCATGGAGCGCATGGATGGCGCCCGCATTACCGGGCCGCAGATTGCCTGGAACAAGGCCTTTACCGCGGCCGGCCACAAGCGATCCACCCATCTGTTCAACACGCCGCCCAACGGGCCCGCCTTGCCGGGCAATGAAGCCTTCGGGATCCAGTGGAGCTTCGACGGCAAGTTCGCCGTCTTCGTCGGGGGGTTCCCGGTGGTGGTCAATGGCGAGGTGATAGGCGGGGTGGGCCTGAGCGGCGGCAACGGCGAGCAGGACACCGCCGCCGGCCTGGCGGCCTTGCAGGCCCTGTCGGATCTGTTGGCGGAAAAGGGCTTGAAGGTGACGGTCGCCGCCGACATCAAGAAATGACGAGGACTTGCGTCATGGCTGATCGCGTCACCCTGCTGGAATCCGCGCGGCAGTTCACCGTGGAAGCGGAGGAGTCCATTCTGGACGCGGCCGTGCGTGCCGGCGTGGCGATGCCGCACGAGTGTACGTTCGGCGGCTGCGGCACCTGCCGCGTCAAGGTGGTGGAAGGCGCGGTCAGGTATGAGGAGTTCCCCATGGCGCTGACGGAAGCGGAACACGCCCAGGGATATGCGCTGGCGTGCCAGGCCAGGCCGGTGGGCGATGTGATCCTGAGCATTCCCGCGCGCGGTCCCGCCCTGGCGGATCCAGTGCGGCTTACGGCAAGCTTGGCACAGGTCCGCCAGGCGTGCGGCGATGTCCTGCATCTGACGCTGACCTTGCCCCAAGGTGGCCTGCCGGAATACCGGCCCGGGCAGTATATGAACATCCTGCTGCCGGACGGTAGCGTGCGGAGCTTTTCCATGGCATCGCCGCCCTGCGCTGATGGCACGCAGATCGACTTCCATATCCGGCGGATTCCCGGCGGGCGCTTCACGGACAGCGTGCTGGCGTGCGCCGCGCCCGGCATGCCGCTGCAGATCGAGGCGCCGCTGGGCTCGTTCTGCTATCACGAAGAAGACTATCGCCCGCTGCTGATGGTGGCCACCGGTACCGGGCTGGCGCCCATCAAGGCGATCCTGGAATCGCTGCTGGACAATCCCGATTGTCCGCCGGTCAAACTGTACTGGGGCATGCGTACCGAGGCCGACCTTTACATGCGGGACGTGATCGAGAGCTGGAAGGACCGCCTGTACGAGTTCGAGTTCGTGCCCGTGCTATCGCGCGCCGACTCGTCCTGGACGGGCCGGCGTGGGCACGTCCAGGACGCCGTGGCGGAGGACTACGAAGACCTGTCCGAACATGCGATCTATCTATGCGGGTCTCCCGCCATGGTGGCCGAGGCCAAGGCGGTGTTTGCCCAGCTGGGCGCCAGCATGGACCATCTGTACGCGGACAGCTTTACCTTCCAGCAACCGGTGCCGGCCGATTGACCACGCGTGCCTGGCATGCGAGGCATGCGCGGTATGCCCGGAATGGCCGGTACGGCCGGTACGGCGGGTATGCCCGGTACGGCCGGGGATCCCGGCTATGCCTGCCGGTGCGCGGCGCGCCATAGCAGCCGAAGCTGGGTCTGGCGGAACTGCAGCCAGGCCGGTGGCGCGTAGCTGAGGACGTCCGCGATGCCGCGCATGTGGCGTTGAACGTCGTCGCGTCCCCGCAGGCGCTTGCACGCCGCGGCGCGGGTCGGTTCGCCCAGGCGGTCCAGGGCGTCTTCGTAGAAGTCCTGTTCGCTTTGGTGCGCCAGCGCCTGGCATTGCGCATCGGCCAGGACATCGAGCGCATCCAGCAGTTTTTCCGGTTTGTCGGTGCGGGACAGCGCCGCGACGACCTGGCCCAGGGCCGCCGCGCCCCGGCGGATGCCAGCTTCCCTTTCCAACTGGCCCTGCACCATGTCGTAGAAGGCTTCCAGGGTGGCGTCCGGCTGTGCCGCGGCACGCAGTTGGCCGCGCGCTTGGGCCAGGTTGACGTCAAGCTGGGCCAGGTGCCCCGGATCGAGCTTGAGCAGGCGATCCCGTATCAGCTGCCGCTGCAAGGAAGCGCTCGCGGGCGGCGCGGGTTTCCGGACTGGCTGTCTGCCCGCCTGTGCGCCCGGACGTATGCCGTCCTGCCGGGCCGCGGGTTGCAGTGCGCTCAACTGGTCGCTGCCAAGGCGATCGCCGGCGATCAGGGCGAGTACGGCCTGCTTGATCTGCGCCTTGGCGGCTTCCTGCGTGGTGGGTGTGCGACGGAACCTGGCGGCGATGCTGGCCCGGAATTCGCGGAACGACGTGCCCAGCGTCTTGCCGGGCGTAATGACCGGTGGATAGGCGCCGGGCGCGACCGCCAGCGCGGGCTGGTGCAAGGCAGGCTGGTGCAAGGCAGGCGGGTTGGCCACGCTTATACCCGCGCCCGCGTTGGCCGGCTGCCGGCGCGTGTCCGTGTCGACGGGGGCGTCGCGCCGGGATACCGTGCGGCAGGCCGCGCGCAAATCCTGCACGAAGCGGATCATCTGGTCGCGCACGGCCTTATCGGGCTCGAAGTCGGCGATACGGATTTCCATGAATTCGTCGAAGGTGTCCGTCGTGGCGTCGCGGCGGTCCAGGGCGCCGGCCATCGTGGCCATGGCTTCTTGCTGGGGCCAGCCCAGGCGACCGATCATGTCCGCCAGGCGGCTTGCGCGGGATCGCTCCATATCGCCGATCAACTGGTCGCCGTGGCACATCTCGCGCAATGCGGCGTCCAGCTGCTGGAACTGCCCGTTGCGCGCGGCTTCCAGCGCCGCGGAAGCGGGCCGGTCCCCGGACGCGGCGCGCAGCTGTTCGCGCGAGGTCTCGGCCAGCACGCCCAGCAGGACCGATGCGACCGCGTGTTCCCGGGCAGCGTGTTCCGCCTTGGCGGTGCGGCGCCGTTGACCGGCGCCCAGCAGTTTCCCGGCTTGCCGCAGGATCTGCTTGCCGGTTTCGTCGTCGCGGTCGTTCAGGTGGGCCAGGTCGCCCAGGGTGGACAAGGGCAGGCTGTGCAGCAAGGGGGTCAGGATGCGCTTGAAGAAGTGCTGGTCCACGGCGGCATAGCCTTCCGCCGTGGCGCGCTGCGACAGCGCGGCCAATGTGACCGCCGCTTGCCGCACGGCGGTCTTGTCCTGCCTGATGGATAGCGCGGTCGCCGCCTTGTAGAAATCCAGCGCCCGGTGGTGCAGCGCGTCCGGAGACCGCTGTTGCGCGCGAGCGATTTTGCGCAGGACCGCCGCCCCGGTGAACCGTGGCGTGCGTGGCGCCGATGCCGCGGTCGGCGCCTGGGCCGCGGCCGCGTCCAGGGCGTGTTTGAGTGCATCGAGGGCGGCGCCGACATCGGGGTGCTGTTCCGGGCGCGTGATCACCGCGGCCGGCGGCGCCCTGAAGGCGCGAGGAGCGAATCCGTCTGTATGCGCGGCATAAGCGCCCGGCTGTGCGCCCGGTTCGGCACGAGGGGGCTTGGCGGGCGCCGTGGCGGGGGCGCGAGGGGTGTCCGTGATGGTTGACTCGGCCACGCCGTGCGAAGAGGACGGCGCGGCTTCTTCGTCCGGGTACAGGGAAGATGAGTCGTCGAACGGGTTCGTCCCCCGGACAAGCACGAAAGGCCTGGGCGCCCCGGGACTGTCCAGGCGCATGGAGGACGTGCTGGTGGGCGAAGACGGCACCAGGGAGCCGCCAGGAAAGGAAGCGGTCGGGCTGTCGAGCGCGGCGTCGGCACTGCCGGCCGGCGAGCCGGACGCGGTCGACACGGCGGAGGAAGCGGAGGAAGCGGATAAAGCGGATGAGGTGGGCGAGGTGGATGAGGTGGGCGAGGCGGAGGAAGCGGAAGAGGCGGACATGGCGGACACGCTTTCCTGGGATCCGCCATGCACGCCGGAATCCGGCGCGCTGGAGACCGATCCGGCCGTACGGCGCGGGCTGTCGGGCGCCTTGTACACGCCTTGGACCAGTACCAGCTTGCGTTCGGCGGGACGCGGCTTGGGCGCCTTGTTGCAGGCGCGATTGCCGCCGCCGACGGTTCCGGCCTCGAAGGACCGGTCCCTGAGCTTGCCCATGGGCGGTGGCGTGGCGGGACTGTAGTTGTGGTCGCTCTTGGCTTGGGCGGATGAGATATGCGTCATAGTGGGCTGCTCAGATTGCGATGGAGATCCGGAACCGCGGAGCCATGGTGCCGGGGTGCCGCCGTGATCGCGGTCACCGGAAGGTCGGTTACGCCCTGCCTGCGGGCGGTTCTCGCCACCAGGTCTCGGATACGGATGATTTATCCCGGCCGGATGCAACGTGCAGTGGCATGGAGCCCACTGGCCGCCTCGCGCTATGCTTTGCGTCTCGCCTTCAGGCCATCCCTGCGTCCCTCGCGCCATGGAATTCATTCGCGTCTCCGCCCTGTTCGCCGTCACCGCGCTGGCGGAGATCGTGGGCTGCTACCTTCCGTGGCTGGTGCTGCGCCAGGGCAGAAGCCCGCTGCTGCTGTTGCCCGGTGCGCTGAGCCTGGCCCTGTTCGCCTGGCTGCTGACCTTTCATCCCGCGGCCGCCGGCCGCACGTATGCCGCGTATGGCGGCATGTACATTGCCGTGGCGTTGGCCTGGCTGCGATTCGTGGAAGGCGTGCCGTTGACGCGCTGGGACCTGTCGGGCGCCGCCATCGCACTGGCCGGCATGGCCCTCATCGCATTACAGCCGGCGCACGCTTGACCGCGGTATCGTACGCACGTCCTTCCAACCGCGAGGTTCCGATGCCGCACATTGATTCCCGCCCCGGCGACGCGGGGCATGACCATTCCGGCCCTGGCCACGGCCATGGTAGCCATGGGCACGGCTCCCACGGCCATGCCGGACACAGCCATTCGGCCGGCAACACCGACGAGCGCCGATTGCTGTGGGCGCTGGTGGTCATCGTGGTGTTCATGGTCGTCGAAGTGGTCGGCGGTGTGATGTCGGGTTCACTGGCGCTATTGGCGGATGCGGGCCACATGGTGAGCGATGGCGCCGCGCTGGCGTTCAGCCTGGCCGCCCTGCGCGTCGGCCGGCGCTCGGCGACACCGCGCATGTCCTATGGCTACCGGCGGCTGGAAATCCTGGCGGCCTTCATCAACGGTCTTGCGCTGTTCGCCATCGCGATCTGGATCACGGTGGAAGCTGTCCAGCGCTTCTGGGAGCCGGTCGGCGTCATGGCCGGCACCATGCTGGCCGTCGCCATCGCGGGACTGGTCGCCAACATCGTGGCTTTCCTGATCCTGACCGGCGGCAGCCGGGGCAACCTGAATATGCGCAGCGCCCTGCTGCACGTGCTGGGCGATCTGTTGGGGTCGGTGGCGGCCATCGTGGCGGCGGTTGTCATCATCCTGACCGGCTGGACGCCCATCGATCCGCTGCTGTCCATCTTCGTGGCATTGATCGTATTGAAAAGCGCCTGGCAACTGGTGCGGTCCACCGGCCACATCCTGCTGGAGGGCACGCCGCCGGGCTTGGAGCCTGATGCAATCAAGGCCGATCTGGAGCAGAATGTCGCGGTGGTGCGCATGGCGCACCATATCCATGCCTGGTCGATCACGTCGGAGCAGCATATGCTGACCTTGCATGTCGTTCCCCATGAAGGCGTCGCGCCCAGCGATGTGATCCGTGCGGTGCGGCAGCGGGTCGCCGAGCGCTTCAGTATCTCGCACGTGACGGTACAGGTCGAGGATCCCGGCCACAACGACGGGGATGCGGCGCACGGCAACGACTGCAATGGCGCCACGTCCGGACAAGGATGTTCATGAGCGGACTACGTATCGGTATCGCAGGCTTCGGCGCCATCGGGGAATCGGTGGCCAAATCGCTGGACTCGGGCGCGGTGCCCGGCATGACGCTGGCCGCCATCGCGGTACGCGATCCTTCCCGCCATGCCGCCACGGCATGGCGCGGCAAGCCGCCGGTATTCACCACGCTGGATGGCCTGGAGCCGCTGTGCGACGTGGTCGTCGAATGCGCGCCGGCCGCGGTCATCGAGCAAGCCATCGGCCCCGTACTGCGTGCCGGAAAGAAAGCCGTGGTGCTCAGCTCCGGCGCCTTGTTGTCGCATCCCGGCCTGATCGACGCCGCGCGCGACAGCGGTGGTCAGATCGTGATTCCCTCCGGCGCCATCCTGGGCCTGGACGCCCTGACCGCCGCGGCCGAGGGCAAGATCCATTCGGTCACCATGATTACCCGCAAGCCGGTGCGCGGCCTGCTGGGCGCGCCTTATCTGGAAGCCAACAATATCGATATCGCCGGCATCACCGAACCCACGCTGATCTTCCGCGGTTCGCCCCGCGAGGCCGCCGTCGGTTTTCCGGCCAACCTGAACGTCGCGGCCAGCGTCTCGCTGGCCGGTATCGGTCCGGACCGCACCACGCTGGAGATCTGGGCCGATCCAACGCTGTCGCGCAACGTCCATCGCGTCGAAGTCGATTCCGATGCGGCGGCGTTTTCGATGGAGATCCAGAATATCCCGTCGGAGAATCCCAAGACCGGGCGCATCACCGCACAAAGCGTGCTGGCGGCCCTGCGCAAGCTGAACGGGCCCCTGCGCGTGGGTACCTGATAAGGCCGACCCACCGCGGCGCCGCAGCTGCCCAGACGCCAAGCTGGTCAGCTCGGCCGTACCCGCGGCCAGATGCCCGAACAGCCTCGACGGTGACTGCCCACCAGATGGGTGTCGATGATACCCGTCGCCTCCATCAGGGCATGCATAGTGGTCGGCCCGACAAAGGCGAAGCCCAGTTGGCGCAAGGCCTTGCTCAGCGCGATGGAGGCCTCCGACACGGTGGGGATCTCCGCCAGGGTGCGTGGCGCCGGTGTTTCCTCTGGTTGGAAAGACCAGATGAATTCCGCCAGCCCGCCTTGCTCGCGCAGCCTGATCGTGGCGGCGGCGTTATTGATAGTGGCCAGGATCTTCGCGCGGTTGCGCACGATGCCGGCATCGGCCATCAGGCGTTGGACGTCGGCGTCGGTGTAGGCGGCCACCGTGTCGGGGTCGAAGCGATGGAAGGCGGCGCGAAAGGCTTCGCGCTTGCGCAGGATGGTCGCCCAGGACAATCCGGACTGGAACCCTTCCAGCACCAGGCGCTCGAACATGCCCCGTTCGTCGCGCACGGGCATGCCCCACTCGGTGTCGTAATAGGCCTGGAGCAGCGGATCGACGGCTGCCCACGGCGGCCGGGCCAGGCCGTCCGCCCCGACGATCAGGCCGCTGTCGGCCGCGATGCCGACGGCCGGCACGGGCCGGGCGGCGCGGGTTCCGGTCTTGCGTTCCATCTACATCGGGTGCGCGTCGGCGTTCGCGTAATTCCGCTGCATGTTGGGAACCGGGAAAGCGTTGTTCAGCATCGCGGTGCGCAAATGTTCCGCGTCCATGAAATCCGCATGCCGGCGATTGGAATGCAACAGCACCATCACCACGGGACGGTCCTCGATGGTGGCCTGCATGACCAGGCAGATGCCCGATTCATTGATGAAGCCGGTCTTCTGCAGGCCGATATCCCAATCCGGCTTGCCCACCAGGATGTTGGTACTGCGGTAGTCGAGCACGCCCTTGCCGGTGTTCACGGTATAGCTCTGGTCCGTCGAGTACAGGCGGATCAGGGGGTAGTGCGCCGCGGCCTGGACCATCTTGAAGAGGTCGCGCGCGGTGGATACGTTGTACTTGGATAGCCCGGCCGGATTCTCGAAGTGCGTATGGGTCATGCCGAGCGCGCGTGCCTTCTCGTTCATGGCCGCGATAAACGCCGGCCGTCCGCCGGGGTAGTAGCGCGACAGCGCGGCGGCGGCGCGGTTTTCCGAGGCCATCAGGGCGATGTGCAGCATGTCTTCGCGCGACAGCACCGAGCCTATCCGCAGGCGAGAGCCCGTGTGTTTCTCGAAGTCCTGGTCTTCTTCGGTGACCCGGATGGGTTCGGCCAGGGACGCGCCGGAATCCAGCACCACCATCGCCATCATCAACTTCGTGATCGACGCGATGGGCACCACTGCATCCGCGTCCTTATCCAGCAGCGTCTGGCCGGTGCTCTCGTCCACCATATAGGCCACTTCGGAATGCAGCGTGCTGCCGTCCGGCGCGAACGGGCGCTTGGCGTACGGGTCCAGCTCCAGCGCCGTGCGCGTGGCGACCGCGGCACGAGCCGGCGCCCGGTGATGGCTGGCCGTCGCGCCCTGGCCGCGTTGGCGATAGATGACCTTGCTGGTCTTCTTCTTGGCCGTGGCGGTCTTGGCGCTGGTTTTCTTTACCGTGGTCTTTTTCGTCGTCTGCGGCGTGTCGGACCCGGCCGCATGGGCGGCCACCGGCATGGCCACCAGCGTCGCGGCGGCGGCTTGCATGACCAGGCCGGTCGATACGCGGCGCACTACGGCGTGCAATCTGGATAGGAAATCAGGCATGGGATAGCAAAGGAACCCAGGATGGACGACGCCATGCCGGCGCGGGGATCCCCGCGGCCAGGCGCGTCATCGCGATGTTGTGGAGTGCGGGAGGCCGGCGCGCGACGTTGCCGTTCACGGCCGCTCCCCTTGGAGAAACTGTTCGATTTCCGCGCGTTCTTCGCGCGTGACGTGTCCCCGCAGGGCCGCCAGCACCAGGGCCTTGCCCGATCCCGAAAACACCTTCTGGATCAGGTCCTTCAATAGGCGGCTTTGCAGTGCATTCTGTGGCTGGGCCGGCGCGTAGACATGCGATCGCTCGCTTTCGTCCCGCTCGAGCAGCCCTTTGGCATGCATGATCTGCATCTGGCGCAGGACGGCGGCGTAGGTGATATCCGGCCGTTCGGCCTGCATGGCCTCGTGTGCCTGCCTGACCGTGGCCGGCCCGAGCGACCATAGCACGCGCAGAACCTGGAGTTCGGCGGCGGTGGGCTTGGCGGACGGGGTGGCGGCGGTCACGGAATGGCGGCGTATGGGACAAAATCGTTGCGTAGAATACTTTTTCTAGAAAAAGACGTCTACTTGGCGGTTTGCCCGAGCGCACCCGATGGTGGGTTGGCGCCTTGCGCCGGGGCCCTTCGGGCTGGCGCCGGGCTCTCGACGGGCAGGCGCCGGGCGCGCGCAAATGGATGCCGCCGGCGGCCGGCGCCGGCGTTATGGCGCGCCACGGCGACCACCGTCCGTTTCCTCGAACAAGCGCGACGGCCGGCGTGGCCAAGGCCGCGGAGATGGGCAATCCGTTCTTCCGGCCGGTCATCGAACGCGCCCTGGCAGGACAACCATCCTGAAATGACGATGGAGCTGCCTACCGACGCCGTGTCCGCCCATCGACTTCCGTGCAGCGTTCCAGAGACCGTTGAATCCCGGTCCTGATTCAGCCGCCTCGCGCGGAAACTTCACCGGCGGCCGCAGTTCAAACCCGGACAGTATTCATTTCATCGCCGCATCGAGCCGGTCGGCGACGGCGCCGCTGTTCGCAGCGGTCCCGTTGCCGCGTCATGCCGGATTCACGGCTTCGCAAGCAATGGCCCATCTGCTGCATGAAATCTACGCGAACTTCGTCTACGCGTTCATTTCCTTTTTCTCCATCTTGAATCCCATAGGAATGGCGGCGGTGTTTTTTACGCTGACGCAGGACTATACGGCCGACGAACGCCGGCAGATCGCATGGCGCGTCGCGCTATATGGCTCGATCCTGTTGGCATGCATATTCCTGGTGGGGATTTATGTGCTGGGCTTCTTCGGGATATCGATCGGCTCCTTGCAGATCGCCGGCGGCCTGGTCCTGTTTTCGGCGGCCTGGGGCATGCTCAACCAGCCCACGCACGCGAACAAGGATCACGAGCATCCCGCCGGCACGATTTCCGACGTCGCCTTCTTTCCCCTGACCATGCCTCTTACCGTGGGGGCCGGCGCCATCGTCGTGGCGATTACGCTGGCGGCGCATGTCCGGCATGGAGGCTTCGTCGTCGGCCATATCGCGGTCTTGATGGCCATCGTGGTCAACCTGCTCATCGTCGGATTGGCCTATGGCTTTTCGGACCGGATTCTCCGGCTCCTGGGGAAAAGCGGCACCAACGTCATCAGCCGGTTGACCGCTTTCATCCTGCTGGCCATCAGCGTGCAGATCGCCTGGGACGGCATCCAGGGCCTGATCGCGACGATGGGTAAATGAACGCGGTCCCGACCGCAACGTGCCGCGCGGGCCGCGGGGAAGATTTTTCCCGCGCATGAACGCGGATTTTCTTGAATGCCGTAAACGCGAGCCAATGTCATGAAGAACCTGATCCTGAAGCACTGCAATATCGTCGACGCGACGCAAGCCGAGCCCCGCATGAACCAGCAAGTCCTGATCGAGGACGGAAAAATCGCGAAGATATCCAGCGCACCGATCAAAGGGCAGGACTGCGAATCGATCGACCTGGACGGCCGCTACCTTATGCCCGGGCTGATCGACGCGCACGTGCACGTGACGGCGGCCCAGTTCGACCTGCATAACGACATGCTGCCGGAGAGCCAGATTTCCGTGCAGGCGGCGCGATTCATGGAAAACATGCTGCTGCGCGGTTTCACCAGCATCCGGGATGTAGGCGGCGCGGATTTCGGTTTGGCGCGCGCGGTGGATTCCGGCCTGATCGCCGGGCCGCGGCTGTTCTACGGCGGCAAATCGTTGAGCCAGACCGGCGGGCATGGGGATTTCCGTCCCGTGAATGCGCACGCGGAGGGCTGGTCCGTCTGCCTGTGCTCCGGCAGCAGTATCTCGCGCATCGTGGACGGCGTATCCGAAGTCCGCAAGGCCGTTCGCGACGAAGTGCGCAAGGGCGCGTACCACATCAAGGTCATGGCGGCCGGCGGCGTGGCGTCGCCCACCGACCGGATCGACAATCTGCAGTTTTCGGAAGAAGAAATCCAGGCGATCGTGGAAGAGGCCCGCAATGCCGGCATCTACGTCGCCGCGCACGTGTATACCCCGCGCGGCATCGAGCGTTGCGTCAAACTCGGGGTGCGAACGATCGAACATGCCAATCTGCTGGACGAAGCCAGCGCGCGCGCGATGGCCGAGCATGGCGCCTTCATGGTACCGACGCTGATCATCTATGACTCGCTGGCCAAGGACGGCAAGGCCTACGGCATCCCGGACGCCAGCCTGGCGAAAATCGAACAAGTGCGTTCGCGGGCGCTGGAAAGCATCCAGCTGGCCCGCGCGCACCAGGTCAGGATCGGTTTCGGCACCGATCTGCTGGGGGAAGTTGGGCAGGCCGCGGAAAGCCAGGAATTCAGGCTGCGCGCGCGCGTGGAAACCCCCTTGCAAGTGCTGGATGCGGCCACGCTGACCAATGCGGAAATCGTTTGCCGCAAGGGCCTGCTTGGCGTGGTGGCGGAAGGTGCTTACGCGGATCTGCTGGCCCTGGATGTCAATCCGCTGGATGACATCACGGTGCTGTCGCAGCTGGAACAAACCCTGCAACTGATCATGAAGGGCGGCAAGATCTACAAGGATTGCCTGTAGATCCCATCCTTGCGCGGCTGGGGATCGCGCCGGGCGGCCTGGCCTGCTTATGGCTGGGCGCCCGATGCGAAAATGTCGCGGTGTCGACCGGTTCGCCGCCATGGGCCACAGGGGCCGCGCGCGGACCCTGTCGAACGCCGATATCAACCCTTTCAGGAGCGTGGCATGGGTGGCATTGCTGGATTCCCGCATGAAGGAGAAGTGCATATCGACGTCGCCCGGCAGGCCGACGTCGCGCGAATCCGCGGGATGGTCGTCAACGCCTATTCCAAATACATCGAGCGCATCGGAAAAGAGCCGGCGCCCATGCACGCGAACTATGAAGCGCTGGTGGACGAGGGCAAGATCTTCGTGCTCCGAAGGGGGACGGATCTGTTGGGATCGATCCAGCTCGTCCAGGACGGCGACGCGGTCTCGGTGAACAACCTTTGCGTTGCGCCGGATATGCAAGGGAAAGGCTACGGCCGGCTCCTGATGGAATATGCCGAGCAAGTGGCAAGGGAGCGCAAGCTCAGCGCCGTCGAGCTATACACCAACGAGAAGATGCACGAGAACATCGCCCTGTATGGCAAGCTGGGCTTTGTCGAAACGGGACGCAAGACCCAGGATGGCTTCGCGCGCGTCTATTTCCGCAAGCAGGTGGGGTAATGTCGGGGGCGCCGTGCCCGATGCCAGGACAAAGCGCCGAGCAGACCCCGGAAGAAGGCTCGCGCCAGCGAAAAAGACCCATGTCAGGGTGCAAGGAAAGGGGCGAACAACAGGCCTGAACAAGAAAGCCTGGACAAGACGCGCGCGGAAAACCGCCCGAGCGCAGCCGCCCGAGCGAAATTGCCCCAACAAACGGCGCAAACAAAAATGAAAAATGCCCAGCCTTTTCAAGCTGGGCATCGAATTCTTGGTGGCCTGGGGCGGAATCGAACCACCGACACAAGGATTTTCAATCCTCTGCTCTACCAACTGAGCTACCAGGCCGACGCGAGCCCGCTACTATACACAAATTTCCGGAGTCGTGCTCAGCAGCCGTACCGGTCGGTAGCAGAGCGCTATAATCCCACGCATTCCAGCCCCCGGCGGTCTCTCGCGACCCCCGCCGGCTGTTCCCTTACCCGGCCCTGCGATCAGGCGCAGGCGATGGCACATGGCGGTCGACGTTCTTACTTTTGGCTTGAACCATACCTCCGCGCCCGTTTCGGTGCGCGAGCGCGTGTCCATGCCTGTCGATCTGCTGCGCCCGGCGCTGGACGGCCTGCGGGCCACCTTCGGCGGCGCGGTGCGGGAAGCCGCCATCCTGTCCACCTGTAATCGCACGGAAGTCTATTGCGCGGCCGAACCGCAGGTGGCCGAGCATCTGCCGGCCTGGCTGGCGGACGTCAACCAGGTCCAGGCCGTGGATCTGCGCCCCCATCTTTACCAGCACCAGCAGGACGGCGCGGTGCGCCATGCCTTCCGCGTCGCCAGCGGACTGGATTCCATGGTGCTGGGCGAGCCGCAGATCCTGGGACAAATGAAGGACGCCGTGCGCGCCGCCGACGAGGCCGGCTCCTTGGGCACCTTGCTGCACCAGCTGTTCCAGCGCACGTTCTCCGTGGCCAAGGAAGTGCGGTCCACGACCGAAATCGGCGCGCACTCGGTTTCCATGGCGGCCGCCGCGGTCCGCCTGGCCGAGCGGGTATTCGGCAATCTCGGCGAAGCCCGCACGCTGTTCATCGGCGCGGGAGAAATGATCGAGTTGTGCGCCACCCATTTCGCGGCCCAGCGGCCGCGCGAAATGGTGGTGGCCAACCGCACGGTCGAACGCGCCGAAACGCTGGCGGGCCGTTTCGCCGCCGGCACCATGCGTCTTGCCGACCTGACCGAGCGCCTGCACGAGTTCGATGTCATCGTGTCCTGTACGGCCAGTTCGCTGCCCATCCTCGGCCTGGGGATGGTGGAGCGCGCCACCCGGCAGCGCCGCCATCGCCCCATGGTCATGATCGACCTGGCCGTGCCGCGGGATATCGAGCCGGAAGTCGGCCGCCTGGACGACGTCTATCTGTATTCCGTGGACGATCTGGGCCGGCTCGTGCAAAGCGGCACCGATGCCCGCCGCGCCGCGATGGTCCAGGCCGAGGCCATTATCGAAACCCGCGTCCGCAATTTCATGCAATGGATGGCGACGCGGGCCATCGTGCCGGTGGTACAGGAACTGCAACAGGGGGCGGACGCCATCCGCGCGGCCGAACTGGACCGCGCCCGGCGCCTGCTGGCGCGCGGCGAATCGCCGGAAGCCGTGCTCGAACAGTTGGCGCATGGCCTGACCCAGAAATACCTGCACGGCCCCATGGCCGCGCTCAATCGCAGCGAAGGCGCCGACCGCGAGCAGTTGCTGGCCATGGTGCCCCGCCTGTTCCCCGGCCGCGATACCCGGCGTTAGCGGCGATCTCCCGCCTCTGCCCATGCCGCGCCGTGCGCGGTCCAGGCGCCCCTGGTGTCCGCCCGTTCCCTTTTTCCCCTTGAGTACCTATGAAATCTTCCATGCGTGACCGGCTGGAGCAATTGTCCCGACGCCTGGTCGAGGTGGACGCCCTGCTGGCCGAGCCCGATACCGCCGCGGATATGGACCGCTTCCGCAAGCTGTCGCGCGAGCGTGCGGAGGTCGAGCCCGTGGTGTCGGCCTTCGCCTCATACCGCGGCGCCGAGGACGACCTGGCCACGGCGCAGGACATGCTTGGCGACCCGGACATGAAGAGCCTGGCGGAAGAGGAAATCAAGGCCGCCAAGGGCAAGCTGGAGGAACTGGACGGCGTCCTGCAGCGCCTCTTGCTGCCGCGCGATCCGGACGACGGCCGCAGCGTATTCCTGGAAATCCGCGCGGGCACGGGCGGCGACGAGAGCGCGCTGTTTTCCGGCGACCTGCTGCGCATGTACTCGCGCTACGCCGAACGCCAGGGCTGGCGGGTGGAATTGATGTCGGAAAGCCCCTCCGAGCTGGGCGGGTACAAGGAAGTGATCGTCCGCATAGAGGGCGATGGCGTCTACGGCAGGCTGAAGTTCGAATCCGGCGCGCATCGCGTGCAGCGCGTGCCCGCCACCGAGGCCCAGGGCCGCATCCATACCTCGGCGTGCACGGTGGCCGTCATGCCCGAGGCCGATGCGGCCAGCGAGATCGTCATCAACCCGGCGGACCTGCGCGTCGATACCTTCCGCGCCAGTGGCGCGGGCGGGCAGCACATCAACAAGACCGATTCGGCGGTGCGTATCACGCATATCCCGACCGGGCTGGTGGTGGAGTGCCAGGACGACCGTTCCCAGCACCGCAACAAGGACAAGGCCATGCAGGTGCTGGCCGCGCGGCTCAAGGACAAGCAGCAGCGGGAAAGGCAGAGCAAGGAAGCGGCCGAGCGCAAGAGCCTGGTGGGCAGCGGCGACCGTTCCGAGCGCATCCGTACCTACAACTTCCCCCAGGGCCGCCTGACCGACCATCGCATCAACCTGACGCTGTACAAACTGCAGCAAATCATGGAAGGCGACCTGGACGAACTCACCGGCGCGCTGATCGCCGAACACCAGGCCGAACAATTGGCGGCCCTGGGCGAAGAGGTCTGAGTGGCCTGCGCCAAGGACATCCTGTTCGCGTCGGGCCTGCCGCGGCTGGAGGCCCGCATGCTGCTGGAGCATGTGCTGGAAAAGCCGCGCGCATGGATCCTGGCGCACGACACGGATCCCTTGCCGCCGGCCGCCGTGCGCGCCTTTACGGTGCTGGCGGCCCGCCGCGCCGCCGGCGAGCCCATGGCCTACCTGGTGGGCGGCCGCGAATTCATGGGCCGCACCTTCAAGGTCACGCCGGACGTGCTGATCCCGCGCCCTGAAACCGAGCTGCTGGTGGAGGCCGCGCTGGAGTGGCTGGCCGGTTTCGAATCGGTATCGGTGCTGGACCTGGGAACGGGCAGCGGCGCGATAGCGATCTCTATCGCCCTGGCGCGTCCGGACGCCGCGGTCCTGGCCACGGACCGCAGCCTGAAGGCCCTGAAGGTGGCGGCGGAGAACGCCATCAGCCTGGGCGCCCACCTGCATTTCGCGCCGGGCAACTGGTACGGCGCCCTGACGGCCGGCCAGAAATTCGACGTGATCGTGTCCAACCCCCCTTATATCCCGGCGCGGGATCCCCATCTGGAACAGGGCGACCTGCGTTTCGAGCCGCGCCTGGCCTTGACGGACGACGCGGACGGCCTGGAGGCCCTGCGCGCCATCGTCGCCGGGGCGCCCGCCCACCTGAAGCCGGGTGGGGTACTGTGGGTGGAGCACGGCTGGGACCAGGCGCCGGCGGTACGCGATCTGCTGACCCAGGCCGGCCTGCGCGGCGTGGATAGCCGGCGCGACCTGGCCGGCATAGAAAGGATTACTGGCGGGTATCTGTGAAATACCGGCGGATACCTATAATTGAAAGAATCAACCGCCATCGCGGCGGCTCTTTGTGAGTGCATCATGAGCGACGTTCAAGAATTCATCCGCGAGACCGTGACCCAGCACCCGGTCGTGCTTTTCATGAAAGGCACGGCGCAGTTCCCGCAATGCGGCTTCTCGGGCAAGGCCATCCAGCTGCTGAAGAGCTGTGGCGTGAAGAAACTGGTCACCGTCAACGTCCTGGAGGACGACGAGGTCCGCCAGGGCATCAAGGAATTCTCCAATTGGCCCACCATCCCCCAGCTGTACGTGGGCGGCGAATTCGTGGGCGGCTCCGACATCATGGGCCAGATGCATGAAAGCGGCGAGCTGAAGACGCTGCTGGATGGCGTCGGGGCCACTGCATGAAGCTGGCCGTTCGCCGGCTGGTCGTCGGCGTGACGGGCGCGACGGGGTCGCTCTACGCGATACGGATGCTGCAGGCCTTGCGCGATGTGGCCGATGTGGAAACGCATCTGGTCGTATCGGCCGCCGGCGTGCTGAACATCAAGCACGAGCTGGACATGAGCCGGGCGCAGGTGCAGTCCCTGGCGGATCATGTCTACAGCGTGCGCGACGTCGGCGCCACGCTGGCCAGCGGGGCGTTCGCGACATCGGGCATGGTGATCGTGCCGTGCTCCATGCGCACGCTGGCCGCGGTGGCCCACGGGCTGTCGGACAATCTCATCACCCGGGCGGCCGATGTCACGCTGAAGGAACGCCGCCGTTTGGTCATGATGGTGCGCGAGACGCCCTATAACCTGGCGCACTTGCGCAACATGACGGCGGTCACGGAAATGGGCGGGATCGTTTTTCCGCCCTTGCCGGCCTTCTATTTCAAGCCCGCTTCCATCGAGGAAATGGTCGACCAGACCGTGTCCCGCGTGCTGGAGCTGTTCGACATCCATGTGCCGGGCCCGACCTGGACGGGCTCGGCCTGAGGCGGAACCGGGGCGCCGTGCCGCCCCGTGCTATTCGAAGCGGACGAAACTGAGCGCGTGTTCGCGCCGGCTTTCGCCGGCCGGTTCGCCGGCGTCGCCGCAGGCGCCGGAAGCTTCGGGATCTTCCTGGTCGAAGGCCGTGTCGCCGTTGGCGTCGGCCAGGCCGGTGGGGCGCAGCCCGGCAAAGTCGAACAGCTGCCGGTCCATCAAGTGGGACGGCACCACGTTGGCCAGCGCATTGAAGACATTCCACGCCCGGCCGGGATGCTTGCGGTCCCATTCCTGGATCATGCGGCCCACTTCCTTGCGCTTCAGGTTTTCCTGCGAACCGCAGAGATTGCACGGGATGATGGGGAAGCCCTTGTGTTCGGCGTAGGCGGCCATGTCGGCTTCCGGTATGTAGGCCAGGGGCCGGATGACCGTGTGCCGGCCGTCGTCCGAGACCAGCTTGGGCGGCATGGCCTTGATCTTGCCGCCGTAGAACAGGTTCAGGAAGAACGTTCCCAGGATGTCGTCCCGATGGTGGCCCAGCGCGATCTTGGTAGCGCCCAGCTCCGTCGCCACGCGGTACAGGATGCCGCGCCGCAGCCGCGAGCACAGCGAACACATCGTCTTGCCTTCCGGGATCACGCGGGTGACCACCGAATAGGTGTCCTGCGTTTCGATATGGAAAGGCACCCCCAGGCCGCGCAGGTATTCCGGCAGGACATGGTCGGGGAAGCCGGGTTGCTTCTGGTCCAGATTGACCGCGATCAGCTCGAAGGGGAAGGGCGCGCGCTCGCGCAGGCGCATCAGGATGTCGAGCAGGCCGTAGGAATCCTTGCCGCCGGACATGCAGACCATCACGCGGTCGCCCGCCTCGATCATGTTGTAGTCGGCGATCGCGCGCGTCGTCTCGCGCGCCAGGCGCTTGGCCAGCTTGTTGGCGTGCACGCGGGCTTTTTCCTGGGCGGCCCGGTTGCCCGGCGCGGGAGGCCTGCCCGCGGCGTCGGGCGCGGCCGGAAAGGCGGAAGTGTCGGGAGCGTTCATGGTCGAAAGTCAGTCGTGAGGCCGCGCGGAACGGCGCGGCGGCCCGCTCAGCGCGAGGTATAGACCTCCACGCCGACGGCGGCGCAGTCGGAAAACGCCATGGGCTTGCTGATGCGGATGCGCACCGCGCGGATATCCTCGAAATCCGCCATCAGGCGCTCGGCCACGCGCTCGGTCAGGGTCTCGAGCAGATTGACGTGGGCATGGGTGCATTCGGCGACGATGGCCTCGCGCAGCGCGCGGTAGTCCAGCACGCTATGGATATCGTGGTCGTCCACGCTGCGGGTGATGTCCACGTCGATCTCGGCGTCGACGTGCAGCGGCTGCGTGGCGCGGCGCTCGTGCTCCAGAATGCCGATGCGGGCGTCCAGGGCAAGGCGGGAAAAGATGATGCGGCGAGTAGGCATGGTCGAAGGATGTGCGGCATTCGCGGGCGGCCAGCCCCGCGGCGGATTCGTGACGTGTGCGGCATTGTATGCCGGCCGCCGCCGGGCCCGCGCCCGCCCGCGCTATCGCTACAATCGCTGCGGAACCCGAAAATCAGAGCGAAAACCTGGACGGTATGCGGGATACAACGGATGCCATTATTGTAGGCGGCGGCCCGGCCGGCGCCTCCTGCGCGATCTGGCTGGCACGCCTGGGCCTGGCGCCCCTGCTGGTCGAGGCCGCGCCGCGCCTGGGTGGCCTGGAGAACGACAATCCGTTCCGGGACGACTGGATCGCCGTGCTGCCCGGCGTGACGGGCCAGCAGGTTGCCGCCAATATCGCGCAAAGCGTCGCGGCGGCGCGGGTCCCGTCCCTGACCGGGCACCGCGCCCGTCGGGTGGTGCGCGCCGGCAAGGGGCTGGACGTGATGCTGGAGACGGCGGACGGTTCGCCATCCCAGGTGCACGGACGCTTCCTGGTGATCGCCTCCGGGGTCCGGGCACGCGGACTGCCGGGCGCGGAGCCGGGCCGGCAATGGCCCGGCGTGCTGGTCGGCCCCGGCGTGGCGATCCATGAACAGGACTACCGCGGGCGGTCGGTCGCCGTGCTGGGCGGCGGCGATAACGGCTTCGAGAACTATGCCTTCGTCCGCGGGCGCGGGGCGCGCGAAGTGCACCTGTATTCGCGTACGGTGCGCGCCCGGCCGCAATTGGTGGCGGCGGCCGCCACGCCGGACCTGCACGTCGGCGACTACGTGGTCGACCCTGGCGCCCGCACCGTCAATGGGCGCCGCTATGACTTGATCCTGGTGTTCTATGGCTGGGAGCCGCATGCGGGCTTCGCGGACGGCCTGAACCTGGAGCGCGACGGGCGCGGCTACATCGTGACCGAGCCGGCCACCGCCCGCACCAGCGCACCCGGCGTCTATGCCATCGGCGAAGTCGCCAACCGCATGCATCCCTGCGTGGTGACCTCCATGGCCGACGGCGTGGTGGCCGCCAAGGCCATACAGCGCGAGATCGAGCAGGGCGCGCCCTGACGGCGCCGGGCCGCCGTCAGGGGATGCGGTTCCGGCGGGACATCAAATCAAAACATAACGCCCGGCACGCAAAGGCAGGCGCCGCCGGCCTTGCCTATCGTCGAGGCGGCCGCGGATGGCTCACGGTCCCGGCGCCGCCGTCACGGCGCGGCGGCCCCGGCACGAACGAGGCGCGACATGCCCCCATCTTTCCATTCCGAGCGGCGGTCGGTATCCGGGTTCGCCGGAGCCTGCCGGGACCGCGTCGCGGCGGCGTATCCGCTGGGCAACGGGCACCGCTATTACCTTCCCGCACAGATGCGGTTCTCCAGGCCGGACGGCCTGAGCCCGTTCGGCCGGGGCGGCATCAATCCCTACGCCTATTGTGCCGGCGACCCGCTCAATCACAGCGACCCCAGCGGCCGGATCATCTTGTCGATCATAGGCATCGCGCTCGGGGGGCTGGCGGCAGGGGTACTGGGCGGAGCCATGGCTCCCGCGATCCGGGAAGCGTCGGCGCTGTCGCGCGAAATTCCGGGGGCGAGCGCGGGCCGGCTTTCCACGGTGTTCATGGACACGGTCAACCGGGCGCCCGGCAGGGCGGCCATGGCGCTGGGCGGCCTGGGCTTCGGCGCGGCCGCGGTGGCGACGGGCATCGCCAGCGTCGCGGTGCATGGGACGGCGCCCGAGCTGTCGGCCATGCTGGGCATGACGTCACTCGCCCTGGGCGTGCTGGGAATAGGCGGCACGGCCGTTCCCACGGTCAGCATGGGCAGGCATCTGCGGTTCAGTCCGCATCCCCGCACCCTGTCCGCATCCTGGCGCGCGCAAATGGATGTCGGCGAGGAGCTCGACGCGCTGCGGCCCCGCTATGCAACGATCGAGACCGGCGGAGCACGGCAGGCATCACCGCCCGCCTATGAAGAGAGTTTCCGGCACGCGGATCCGCCGCCTTCCTACGTCCGGTACGACGACATCCACCATACGCGGCTGGGGGTGCTGCGGGCCAGGCGTTCTTTCAGCGATCTACGCTCGCTTCGCGTACGGACCAGTGAAATGGCTGTCCCGCCGTCGCGGGCGCGCAGCCATTCGCGCGGCCGATTGCTGGAGCTGGCGGTGGACCACCCCAATCTGGTTCACAGCAGCCACAACCCATGGGGACCGCGGCTTCTCGAGGACGAGGGTTCGCCGGTATTGGACGCAGGCGCGGACGTCGACCCGTAAGGCGCTGCCCATGACGGACCCGCGTCGCCATGGCTGGCGCGAGGACCGCTGTCCGCCGCGCGGCATGGCCGGCGCGGTGGCGCCAGCGTTCCATCAGGCGCGGCAGGCCCGTTGGCGCAGGTATTCCGTTACCGCGCCCGCATCGCCGCGAAAGACGATGCGCGGCGTTTTTTCCTGCATGCGCCAGGCGTACATCGGGTCGTAGTACTCGTTGAGCAGGCCGAGGATCCAGGCACGATGTCCATCGCAATCGCCGCCATCCAGCTGGCGCGCGAGCGCGGCCCGCATCTGGCCCATCAGCCGCGCGTACCGTTCCCCGCCCAGCTTGCGGGAAATCGCCGTCAGGCTATCCTGCAGCCGCTGGGAGAACAGCGCATCGCCCGCCGCGCCATGCCGCGCGGCGAATTCCGCGCGCAGCTCGACCACATACTCGCGCAAGATGCGTTCGACGCGGTCTTCCTGGCTGGCCTCCAGCCACACCAGCGGGGCGGTCTGGATGGTTTGCAATAGCTCCAGCGGCAGCGCATTGGCGCCGATCAGGCGGCTTTCGTCCTCGAATACCATCGCCTGCCAGCCGCAGGCCTGCTTGCGCAGCAGATCGATGGCCACCCGATGCTCGAAATCGATCTGCGAGGGTTGTGGCGTGACCCGCTTGCCGAAACCCGAGCCGCGGTGGTTCGCATGGCCTTCCAGGTCCACCGCGTTGTCCACGTTTCTCAAGACATCGGTCTTGCCGCTGCCCGTCAGGCCGCCCAGCACCAGGTGGCCCGGCGCCAAGGCGCCGTCGCGCAGGACCTCCATCAGGTACCCGCGCATGGCCTTGTAGCCACCGGTCACGCGCGGATAGTCGATGCCGGCTTCCTGCCGCAGCCATTGCTGGCTGATCCGCGAACGCAGGCCGCCGCGAAAGCAGTACAGGTAGCCCCGCGGATGGGCGCGGGCGAAATCGGCCCACTGCCGGATCCGCGCCTGCTTGATCTCGCCCGCCACCAGCCGGGTGCCGAGCGCGATGGCGGCCTCCTGGCCCGCCTGCTTGTAGCGGATCCCTACCTGTTCCCGCTCGCTGTCGTTCATCAAGGGGATATTCACCGCCGTGGGGAAGGCGCCGCGGTGGAACTCCACCGGCGCGCGAACGTCCAGCAGCGGTACGCCGGACAGGAAAAGTTCGCGGAAGGATGCGGTGTCCGGGCGGGTGGCGGGGGTGGCGAGCGTAGCGGGCATGGCAGGCAAGGCAGTGCGGCGGAATAAGCGGCCGGATTCGAAGCGGCGAAATCTATGGGTCGGCTCAGGCCGCGGTCAAAACACAATCCAGGGGCGCCTGGGCGGCCAGCCGCACGCGGAATGCGCGCAGTTCGTCGCGCCGGAATACATGCACCGTGACGGTCTCGCCCGGCCGGTACTGCGATAGCAGCACTTCGAGTCCGGCGGGGGCATCGACCCGCAGGCCGTCGACGGCCACCAGCACGTCGCCGGCCGACAGGCCGCCCTTGTGCGCCGCACCGCCTTCCAGCACGCTGGCCAGCGCCACGCCGTCGCCCTGCTTGCGGGTGCGTACGTCGAGCGAGGGCAGGTTGGATGCCGGCTTCCATTGCAGTGTAATCCCCTGTTCGGCCAGCAGCTCGGCCAGCGGCGGGTCGGCCCGGCCCTCGGCATAGCGCGCGATGTACGCCCGCGCGTCCACCCCGGTGGCCTCGCGCACCAGCGCGGGGAGCGCGTCCTCCGGGATGCCGTGCGGCGCGCCGCGATAGAAATCGCGGCCATAGCGCCGCCACATCAGCCGCATGACGTCATCCAGCGAATGGCGGCCTTCGCTCTTGCGGCGCACGGTCAGGTCCAGGCCCAGGGCGACCAGCGCGCCCTTGGTGTAATAGCTGACGATGGCGTTGGGCGAGTTTTCGTCCTGCTTGTAGTAGCGGGTCCAGGCATCGAAGGAGCTCTCGGCCACCGATTGCTTGGCGCGGCCGGGGGTTCGTGCCACGGAGGTGATGGTCTTGCCGAGCAGGCGCAGGTAATCCGCGCGTGTGATCGTGCCGGCGCGCAGCAGGAAGAGATCGTCGTAATAAGAGGTGAAGCCCTCGAAGACCCATAGCAGGCGGGTCAGTCCCGGCCGGGCCAGGTCGTAGGGCGCGAACGCGGCCGGCTTGATGCGCTTGACGTTCCAGGTATGGAAGTATTCGTGGCTGACCAGTCCCAGGAAGGTTCGATAGCCTTCCCCCTGGCCGGTCTGGCCCTTGACCGGCAGGTCCTTGCGCGCGGCCATCAGCGCCGTGGACGCCCGGTGTTCCAGTCCGCCATAGCCGTCGCCGGTCACCATGGTCATGAAGACATAGCGGTCGCTGCTGTCCAGGAAGGGCGCGCGGCGCGACTGCGGCTCGAAGAAGGCGATCTGGGTTTCGCAAATGCGCTGCACGTCGCGCGCGATGCGAGGCAGGTCCAGCCGCGGGATCGCGCCGGTGAAAACCAGCTCATGCTCCGCGCCGTGGGCGAAGAACCGCGCCACCTGCGGCGTGCCCATCTCCACCGGATGGTCGATCAGCGCGTCGTAGTCCGGGGCGCGGTACAGGCCGAACCCATGGCGCCGCGCGGCGCCCTTGACGCCGCGCGCCTCGGGCAGGCTGGTGTAGACCTTCCATCCCTCGATGGCGGGCGGCGGCTGCAGGTCAACCAGGCAGGGCAGGTGGGATTGCCCCTCTACGCGCAGGAACACGCTGGTGCCGTTGAAGAAGGCGTGCGTTTCGTCCAGGTGGGCGCCGCGAACCGACAGATCCCACGCATACACCGTGTATTCGACGGTCAGCGGGCCGGCCGCCGGCGCCGCTTTCCAGGTATGGTTGTCGGTCTTTTCCACGGGGACGGGACGGCCCCCGGCATACGCCTTCAGCGTCTCGATTTGCCGCGAAAAATCGCGGATCAGGTAACTGCCGGGTATCCAGGCCGGCAGGGCCAGCGACTGGCCTTCCGGGGCGGGCGCCTCGATCGTAAGTACGATACGGAAGCGATGACCCGCCGGGTCATGGGGTTGCAGGCGGTAAATTATGGGATGCGGGTCCATTATTCCGATAGTGCGTCGTCGATGGGCGCATTCTAATGGGTGGGTCCGGTCCGGTACTTTGGGGACGACCGGCGTCGCGGCGCCCGTCCTGCCGCCCGGGGGCCCGGACGCCACCGCATTTTGACCACAGGAGACATCCATGAATGATTCGCTGGTTCTGATCGAGACGCGAGGCCGCGTCGGTTTGCTGACGCTGAACCGGCCCCAGGCCCTGAACGCCTTGAACGATGCCTTGATGGACGAACTGGGCCGGGCGCTCCTGGCTTTCGAACAGGACGCCTCCATCGGCGCCATCGTCATCACCGGCAGCGAAAAGGCGTTCGCGGCAGGCGCCGACATCGGCGCGATGAAGGATTGGTCATACATGGATGTGTATGGCACCGACTACATCACGCGCAACTGGGAGACCCTGAAGCGCATCCGCAAACCGGTGATCGCCGCCGTGGCGGGGTATGCGCTGGGCGGCGGCTGCGAATTGGCCATGATGTGCGACATCCTGGTGGCCGCGGACACGGCCAAGTTCGGCCAGCCGGAAATCAAGCTGGGCGTCATCCCGGGCGCCGGCGGCACGCAGCGCCTGCCGCGCGCGGTAGGCAAGGCCAAGGCCATGGACATGGTGCTGACCGGCCGCATGATGGGGGCCGAGGAGGCGGAACGCGCCGGCCTGGTGTCGCGCGTGGTGCCCGCCGACAAACTGCTGGACGAAGCCGTCGAGGTGGCGACGGTGATCGCCGCCATGCCGCTGCCGGCGGCCATGATGGCCAAGGAGTGCGTGAACCGCGCCTACGAGTCGCCCCTGAACGAGGGCATGCTGTTCGAGCGGCGGGTGTTCCATGCGCTGTTCGGCACGCCGGACCAGAAAGAGGGGATGGCGGCTTTCGTGGAGAAGCGCAAGCCCAACTTCCACCACCGCTGATCGGTGCGGTTGCGCCTTGATACGTTCTTGCAGGGGATGTATCAAGGCCCCGACCTATGCTTGAGGTTCCAACAAACAGGACGGCCCCCGTGGCGAGGCGCTGATGAGCAGGCGCGCCGGTTGCTGACGGGGCCCGCCCGGCAACAACAAAGGAGCCTCTCCATGCCCATTGCCTCCCATTCCGGTAAATGGCGGCTGGCCGCCCTGGCCTGCATTTTCGGCGTCAGCGGCATCGCATCCGCGCAAGCCCCCCAACCCACCTTGCGCATGACGACCCAACCCGTCGCCCCCGTCCCGGCGTCGGTTCCCTCGGCGCCCATGTCGGCCGCCGAACTGCACGACGCCGCCGTCGACGCGTATATCTACGCCTATCCCATGGTGTTGATGGAGCTGACCCGCCGCAACACCACCAGCGTGTCGTCGCCGGCGGACGGCAAGGCCCCCATGAACCAATTCGGTCACAAGACCGCCTTCCCCGACGCGCAAACGCCCAACGCCCGCTGGCCGAACACGGACACCCTGTATTCCAGCATGTGGTACGACGTCAGCAACGGGCCGCTGATCGTTCGCGTGCCGGATGCGGGGGACCGCTTCTACGTCCTGTCGCTGATGGATATGTGGACGGACGTCTTCGCGTCGCGCGGCACCCGTACCAACGGCAACGGCCCGCAGGCCTTCGCCATCGTCGGGCCGTATTGGAACGGCACTTTGCCCCCGGGTATCGACGTGGTGCGCAGCCCGACTTCCATGGGCTGGGTGGTCGGCCACGTGCAGACGCGTGGCCAGGCCGACTATCCCGCCGTGAATCAATGGCAGGCCAATATCGGCGTGACACCTTATGTGGCGCCGCCGGCCCCGCCCGTGCCGGGTGGGCGCACGCCGCCCGGCTCGCTGACGCCCATGCGTCCGTTGCCGCCGGGCGCGCGTCCGGGCCCGGCCATGCCCATGACGCCCGCCTATACGCCCACCACCCAGGTCGCGCCCAGCGCCGCGCCGCCGGTGGAGCAGGTGGCCGGCATGGATGCCGCGACCTTCTTCGGCCTGTTCGCGGACGCCGTACGCAACAATCCGCCCCATGCCAACGACTACCCCATGCTGGACCGCCTGCGCCGCATCGGCCTGGGCACCACGGCGCCGGTGGCTTTCTCGCAGCTGGATCCCGCCGTGCAGCAGGCACTGACCCAGGCCGGGCCGGAAGCCGGCCGCCGCATCGCCGACTACGTGTCTCGGCTGGGGTCGGGCATGAACGGCTGGAATACCGTAACCGGCGGCATCGGCACCTATGGCACCAACTATCTGCGCCGGGCCGCGGTGGCCTACGCGGGGCTGGGCGCCGGCTTGCCGGAGGACATCCTGTATCCCGTGACGCTGATCGATTCGGACGGCGATCTCCTGACCGCGGACGACGACTACGTGCTGCACTTCGACAAGGGCCAGCTGCCGCCGGCCAACGCGTTCTGGTCGCTGAACCTGTACGGGCCCAACCAGACCTTCGTCGAAAACCAGGCGCGCCGCTACGCGATCCGCAGCACCGACAACCTGCGCTACAACGCCGACGGTTCGCTGGACATCTATATCCAGCGGCGCGCGCCCCGCGGGGAGCGGCAGGCCAACTGGCTGCCGGCGCCGGAGTCCGGTCCGTTCATGCTCAACATGCGGTTGTACTGGCCGCGCGACATTGCCCTGGACCAGCAATGGGCGCCGCCTCCGGTTCAGGACAACTGATCCGGCCGGCCGCCCGGGAAGGGCGGCCGGCGGCGGAGCCGCAAGGGGCGCGGAAGCGCCCTTTTTTGCGGCCCGCCTTTCCGGAGGCGACCCGCGGGCGGGCTGACCGGCGACCCGGCAGCCGGGCGACGCGGGGCGGGATGGCGGGGCGTCCGGCCCGGTGTTGTGCCGGCGCCATGGTACCCTCCGCACTCAGCGAGTTGTCAGCCTGGCCGATTTGCGGGTCGCCTCGGATTCCAGCTATACTCCAATAGTTTGACGCTTGCGGGATAACATCGCGGCACGGCGGTTCGCGCCGGGCGGATGTGGACTGCGTGGCGGTGGGTTAAGCAGGTGAGTAAGCAGTCGGTAGCCGGTCGGCAGGCGGCGTGGGATCCCGGTAGGAAACCAGGCTGGAGCCAGGCAAACACGAGGCAACAAAGAGGCAGCAACTAGGCAGCAAACGGCGGTTGGGCAGGTTGATGAGCGGGCGGTAGAGCCGTTGTTCAGCGAGCCGGGCAGCATCTGATGATTGGGTGTGGGGTTGACGGAATTCATCGATGATTCCAAAGGCTTGCCTTCGCCCGAGCGGTCGGATGGGGAGTCGCGGCTGGTGCTCGGTGCGGAAGAAAAAACCGCATTGCGTGCCGGAACCCGTCGCGGGCTGGCAAGGGCCGTTCTGGCGCAATGCGTCATGGCGGTACTGGCCACAGTCGGGGCGTGGGTGATTGCGGGGACGTCGGCGGGCTTGTCGGCGCTGGTGGGGGCGGGGGCGTATCTAGTGCCAAACACTTTGTTTGCGCTACGGCTGCTGCTGGACTCGAACCGGCCGGGCCGAACCAATCCGTTCACGTTCTTCCTGGGCGAGGCATTCAAGCTTGCCGCGACGGTGCTGCTGTTGTGGCTGGCGGTGCGCCTCGGTGGCGACGCGATCGTCTGGCCTGCCATGCTTATCGGCCTGATCTGCACGCTCAAGGGATATGTGCTGCTCTTGATGTTCGGCAAGTTGTCGTAGCGACGCTTCTAATCGTTCTAAATGGCTGGCGTGACGCGCCAGCGACAGCAAACAGGGTAGGAAATAAATGGCTGCTGCCAGCGACGTGTCGCCCCAGTCGGAGTACATCCAGCATCATCTGGTGCACTTCAACAATATTGGCGAAAAGCAAACCGCGATCGCCAATTTCGATGTCATCAACTACGACTCCCTGTTCTGGTCCATCCTGATGGGCCTGGTCGTGGTGTTCTTCCTGTGGCGCGCCGCCCGCAAGGCCACCACTGGCGTGCCGGGCCGTTTCCAGATGTTCGTGGAATCCCTGGTGGACATGGTCGAAGAGCAGGCCAAGTCCATCGTGCCGAACGAAGTCTCGCGCCGTTTCGTTTCGCCGCTGGCGCTGACGGTCTTCCTGTGGATCGTCATGATGAACGCGCTGGACCTGGTGCCGGTCGATCTGCTGGCCACCATCCTGCGCTGGACGGGCTGGGGCGCCCACCATGGCGACCTGCTGTACTACCACCGTATCCTGCCGACGGCCGACCTGAACGTGCCGATGGGTATGTCGCTGGGCGTGCTGCTGCTGATGTTCTACTACGGCCTGAAAATCAAGCACCCGGGCGGCTTCGTCAAGGAACTGGTCAGCGCGCCTTTCCATGCGCATGGCATCGCCGCCGTGCTGCTGTTCCCCTTCAACCTGCTGCTGAACATCATCGAATACGCCGCCAAGTCCGTGTCGCTGGGCATGCGGTTGTTCGGCAACATGTTCGCCGGCGAACTCATCTTCATGCTGATCGCCCTGCTGGGCGGTGCGTGGACGGGCTTCAACGGCACCAGCATCGGGCTGGGCATCGGCCAACTGCTGGCGGGTTCGATCTGGGCGATCTTCCACATCCTGATCGTGCTGCTGCAGGGCTTTATCTTCATGATGCTGACGCTGGTCTATATCGGCCAGGCCCACGAAGGACATTGACCGGTTTTTCGGCGCGGGTTCCGGCCCGCGCCGGGACGCAAGATTTTCTTGCATAGCGCTGTTCCACTTCCAATCTCTTGACATTCAGATTTCTCAACAAGGAGTTGTCATGACCAACGTAGCTTTCGTTGCTCTCGCCTGCGGTCTCATCATCGGTCTGGGCGCTATCGGCGCTTGCATCGGTATCGCGCTGATGGGGGGCAAATATCTGGAAGCTTCGGCTCGTCAGCCTGAACTGATGAACGCCCTGCAAACCAAGATGTTCCTGCTGGCTGGCCTGATCGACGCCGCGTTCCTGATCGGCGTCGGTATCGCGATGCTGTTCGCGTTCGCCAACCCGTTCGTCGGTTAATGGCGCATGCCCGCCGGCACGCCGGCGGGTCGAATAAGCTGGTGGTGGCGCGGGGCGCGTGCTGTCAGGCCCCATCCGGGCTTCCATGCGCGCGTTGCCGCCAGCTGGTATCGAGTGCTCGGTGGCGTTTCCCAGGAAACGCCCGAGCCTTAAGGTGTTAAAGGGAAACGACCGTGAATCTGAACGCGACGATCTTTTTCCAGATGCTCGTGTTCTTCGTTCTGGGCTGGTTCACGATGAAATTCGTGTGGCCGCCCCTGACGAAGGCGATGGATGAGCGCCGCCAGAAAATCGCCGACGGCCTGGCCGCGGCTGAAAAGGGCAAGGCCGACCTCGCCCAGGCGCAGGCGCGCATCAGTCTGATCGAGGCTTCTGCCAAGTCTGAAAACCACGCGCGCATGGTGGAAGCCGAAAAGCAGGCCGCCCAGCTGCTCGAGCAAGCTCGCCGCGAAGCCGAGGCCGAACGGGCCCGCATCGTTGCGCAAGCCAGGCAGGACGCCGAGCTGGAAGTGCAGCGCGCGCGCGACAACCTGCGCGACGAAGTCGCCGCGCTGGCGGTCAAGGGTGCCGAGCAGATCCTGCGGCGCGAGATCGACGCCCGCGCCCATGCCGAGCTGCTCACCCAGCTCAAGGCCCAGCTTTAATCCGGAAACGTCATGGCTGAACTATCGACTGTCGCCCGGCCTTATGCCGAAGCCTTGTTCGCCGCCGCGCGCGACGACAAGGCCGGGCTGGACCTCTGGGCCGGCCTGGTGAATCAAATGGCCCAGGTCGCCGCCAACGCGGACGTCCGTGAGGCCATGTCCGATCCCCGCCTGGGGGACGACGAGCGTGCGCAGACCTTCGCCGCCTTGCTCAAGGGCGAGGTGCCGCAAGCCGCCCGCAACTTCATCGACGTGCTGGTCGAAAACGGCCGCCTGTTGTTGCTGCCCGAAATCGCCGAGCAGTTCCTGGCGCTGAAGAACCGCCACGAAGGCACGGCGCAGGCCAACATCACCAGCGCGTTCGAGATGACGCCCGAACAGGTCAAGGACTTGCTGAGCGCCCTGGAACTGAAGTTCGGCCTCAAGCTCAAGCCCCACGTCACCATCGATCCCTCCCTTATCGGCGGGGTGCGGGTGGCTGTCGGCGACCAGGTACTCGATACATCCGTGCAAGCCCAATTGGCCCGCATGCGCGACACGCTGGCGGCATAAGCCCATCGCCACGCGACTAACAGGATTCCAGGAGTCTGAACATGCAACTCAATCCCTCCGAGATCAGCGAACTGCTCAAGAGCCGCATCGAGGGCCTGGGCGCTTCGACCGATATCCGTACGCAGGGCACGGTCGTTTCCGTGACCGACGGTATCACCCGCATCCACGGCCTGTCCGACGTGATGCAGGGCGAAATGCTCGAATTCCCCAATAACACCTTCGGCCTGGCCCTGAACCTGGAGCGCGACTCCGTCGGCGCCGTGATTCTGGGCGACTACACCGGCGTGTCGGAAGGCGACCAGGTCAAGACGACCGGCCGCATTCTGGAAGTGCCGGTCGGTCCCGAACTGAAGGGCCGCGTGGTCAACACGCTGGGCGAGCCCATCGACGGCCGCGGTCCGGTCAATACCAAGGAAACCGACGTGATCGAAAAGGTCGCGCCGGGCGTGATCGCGCGCCGTTCCGTGTCCCAGCCCGTGCAGACCGGTATCAAGGCCATCGATTCCATGGTGCCCATCGGCCGTGGCCAGCGCGAGCTGATCATCGGCGACCGCCAGACCGGCAAGACCGCCGTCGCGGTGGACACCATCATCAGCCAGAAGGGCAAGGGCGTGACCTGCGTCTACGTCGCCATCGGCCAGAAGGCGTCCACGATCAACAACGTGGTGCGCAAGCTGGAAGAGCACGGCGCGATGGAATACACCATCGTCGTCGCCGCCTCGGCGTCGGATTCCGCGGCCATGCAGTACCTGGCCCCGTACGCCGGCTGCACCATGGGCGAGTACTTCCGCGATCGCGGCGAAGATGCCCTGATCATTTATGACGACCTGACCAAGCAGGCCTGGGCCTATCGCCAGGTTTCGCTGCTGCTGCGCCGTCCGCCGGGCCGCGAAGCCTATCCCGGCGACGTGTTCTACCTGCACTCGCGCCTGCTGGAGCGTGCCGCTCGCGTCAACGAAGAGTACGTCGAGAAGTTCACTAATGGCGCCGTGAAGGGCAAGACCGGTTCGCTGACCGCGCTGCCCATCATCGAAACGCAGGCGGGCGACGTTTCCGCGTTCGTTCCGACCAACGTGATCTCGATCACGGACGGCCAGATCTTCCTGGAAACCGACCTGTTCAACGCCGGCGTGCGTCCCGCCATCAACGCGGGTATTTCGGTGTCGCGCGTGGGCGGTGCCGCCCAGACCAAGGTCATCAAGAAGCTGTCCGGCGGTATCCGTACCGACCTGGCGCAGTACCGCGAACTGGCCGCGTTCGCGCAGTTCGCCTCCGACCTGGACGACGCCACCCGTCGCCAGCTGGAGCGCGGCAAGCGCGTGGTGGAACTGCTGAAGCAGCCGCAGTACCAGCCGCTGCAGGTCTGGGAACTGGCCGTCAGCCTGTACACCGTGAACAACGGCTACCTGGACGACGTCGAAGTGTCGCAGGTGCTGGCTTTCGAAAAGGCGCTGAAGGACCACCTGAAGTCCAAGCTGCCCGAAGTGATCCAGCGCATCGAAGATACCAAGGAACTCTCGAAGGACGACGAAGCCGTGCTGGCCTCGGAAATCCAGGAGTTCAAGAAGCACGGTGCTTTTTAAGACATTTTGACTGTGATGAGGTCGGCGGGCGCCCTAGGGCGCGCCCGGCCTGCAGGGCGGATGGAGTGAAGGCTCCACCGCCGACCGTCTCACCAGGAAAGCGCAATGCCCGGAATCAAGGAAATCCGTACCAAGATCAAGAGCGTGCAGAACACGCGCAAGATCACCAAGGCGATGGAAATGGTCGCCGCGTCCAAGATGCGCAAGGCGCAGGAACGGATGCGCGCGGGCCGGCCCTACGCCACCAAGGTGCGCGCCATCGCGTCGCACCTGATGCAGGCCAATCCGGAATACAGCCACCCCTACCTGATCGAGCGCGAGCAGGTCAAGGCGGTTGGCGTGGTGCTGGTGACCACCGACAAGGGCCTGTGCGGCGGCCTGAATACCAACGTTTCGCGCGTGACGCTGGCCAAGCTCAAGGAATTCCAGGAGCGCGGCGTCAAGGTGCAGTTCACGGCGCTGGGCAACAAGGGCCTGGGGCTGCTGACCCGTATCAGCGCAAACCTGGTGTCGCAGGAAGTCGGCCTGGGCGACCAGCCCCACCTGGATCGCCTGCTGGGCGCCATCAAGGTGCAGCTGGATGCCTACCTGGACGGTCGTATCGACGAGCTGTATGTCGCCACCACGCGCTTCGTCAACACGATGAAGCAAGAGCCGGTGATGCTGCGCCTGCTGCCGCTGCCCAGCGGCGACCTGGAAGATCCCTTCCATGCCGGCGAAACCACCGCCGCACTGAAGAGCGAATACAGCTGGGACTACATCTACGAACCCGACGCCCGCACGGTCATCGACGATCTGCTGCAACGTTATGTCGAAGGCGTGCTGTTCCAGGCCGTGGCCGAAAACATGGCCTCGGAACAATCTGCCCGCATGGTGGCCATGAAGGCCGCCTCGGACAACGCCAAGAAAGTGATCGGCGATCTGCAACTGGTCTACAACAAGACCCGCCAGGCCGCGATCACCAAGGAAATTTCGGAAATCGTGGGGGGCGCCGCCGCCGTTTGACGCCGGGCCGGACATCGTACCCGGCGTCACGGACGCAGCATCCTGACAGGACATAGAGTTATCAAAGGAATCGACATGAGCAACGGAACCATCGTTCAGTGCATCGGCGCCGTGGTGGATATTCAGTTCCCCCGCGATCAAATGCCCAAGATCTACGAGGCGCTTACCCTGACCGAAGAAGGCAACGCCTTCGCCGAGAAAGGCCTGACCTTCGAAGTCCAGCAGCAGCTGGGCGACGGCGTGGTGCGTACCATCGCGCTGGGTTCCAGCGACGGCCTGCGCCGCGGCATGAACGTCGCCGCCACCGGCGCGCCCATCTCGGTGCCCGTCGGTACCGGTACGCTGGGCCGCATCATGGACGTGCTGGGCCGTCCCATCGACGAAGCCGGCGCCATCCAGCATGAAGAAAAGCGTGCCATCCACCAGGAAGCGCCCAAGTTCGACGAACTGTCGCCGTCCGTGGAACTGCTCGAAACCGGCATCAAGGTTATCGACCTGGTCTGCCCCTTCGCCAAGGGCGGCAAGGTGGGCCTGTTCGGTGGCGCCGGCGTCGGCAAGACCGTGAACATGATGGAGCTGATCAACAACATCGCCAAGCAGCATAGCGGTCTGTCGGTGTTCGCCGGCGTCGGCGAGCGCACCCGCGAAGGCAACGACTTCTACCACGAAATGGAAGAGTCGAACGTGCTGGACAAGGTGGCGATGGTGTTCGGCCAGATGAACGAGCCCCCGGGCAACCGCCTGCGCGTGGCCCTGACCGGCCTGACCATGGCCGAGAAGTTCCGCGACGAAGGCCGCGACATCCTGTTCTTCGTCGACAACATCTACCGCTACACGCTGGCCGGTACGGAAGTGTCCGCGCTGCTGGGCCGTATGCCGTCGGCGGTGGGCTACCAGCCCACGCTGGCCGAGGAAATGGGCAAGCTGCAGGAACGCATTACGTCCACCAAGACCGGTTCCATTACCTCCATCCAGGCCGTGTACGTGCCGGCGGATGACTTGACCGACCCGTCGCCCGCCACGACCTTCCAGCACTTGGACTCCACCGTCGTGCTGTCGCGTGACATCGCCGCCCTGGGTATCTACCCGGCCGTGGATCCCCTGGATTCCACCAGCCGCCAGCTGGACCCGCAGGTCGTGGGCGAAGAGCACTACGCCGTTGCCCGTGGCGTGCAGCAGACGCTGCAGCGCTACAAGGAACTGCGCGACATCATCGCGATCCTGGGCATGGACGAACTCTCGCCCGAGGACAAGCTGGCCGTGGCGCGCGCCCGGAAGATCCAGCGCTTCCTGTCGCAGCCCTTCCACGTGGCCGAAGTGTTCACGGGCTCGCCCGGCAAGTACGTGCCGCTGGCCGAAACCATCCGCGGTTTCAAGATGATCGTGAACGGCGAATGCGACGCCCTGCCGGAGCAGGCCTTCTACATGGTCGGCACGATCGACGAAGCCTTCGAGAAGGCCAAGAAACTGCAATAAGGATCCGATATGGCTACCCTGCATGTCGACGTGGTCAGCGCGGAAGCGGCGATCTTCACCGGCGAGGCGAAGTTCGTGGTTCTGCCTGGCGAAGCGGGCGAGCTGGGCATCCTGCCCGGCCACACCCCGCTGATCTCGCGAATCCGCCCGGGTACGTTGAAGATCGTCCGCGAGGACAATAGCGAAGAGAACGTCTTTGTCGCCGGCGGCATCCTGGAGGTGCAGCCCGGCAGCGTCACCGTGCTGGCCGATACGGCCATACGCGCGGCCGACCTGGACGAAGCCAAGGCCGAGGCTGCCCGCCAGAAGGCGGAAGAGGCCTTGCGCAACGCCAAGGACAAGGCGGACATCGCCGTGGTGGAAGCGGAGCTCGCCATGCTGGCGGCGCAGGCGGTTGCCGCGCGTCGCCTGCGGGCCGCCCCGGGGCGTCGCCACTAAGGCGCGCATGCCCGCCGGCGCTTGCTGGCGGGGCCGCGGCCGCTCTTGCCGTCCCGTGCGGAGCGGCCCTGGGCGATTCCCGCGGCGTCGCGGCCAACCGCGATACGGCGGTCGGGAATGTCCGTGGACTTTCCCGCGATGAAGACAGAAAGGCCAGGCGATCGCCTGGCCTTTTTTTCCCGGATTCGGGCGGGCGCCTGGCTGCCGTGCAGCGGACGCGGGCGTCTGCCTATTTCAGGCCGGCCTTGGTCAGGCCATACAGCTCGTCCGCGGAGCCCGGGACCGGCAGGAAGGCGACGCCCAGGCGGTTCCAGCCGTTGATGCCGACGACCAGGAATGTCAGGTCGGACAGCTCCTCTTCGCTGAAGTGCGCGAGCGCCTGCTGGTAGGCCTCTTCGGGAATACCGTGGGCCGGCAACCGCGTGACGATCTCCGTCCAGGCCAGCGCGGCCTTCTCCCGGTCGATGAACAAAGGCGATTCCCACCAGATGGCCACATGGTGCTGGCGCAGCTCCCGCTCGCCATGGATGCGGCCCTCCTTGACATGCATGTCCACGCAGAACACGCAGCCGTTCATCTGCGATGCGCGCAGTGTCACCAGGTGGCCGAGTTCCTCCACGACGGGGCGCTTTTTCAGCGCCACGCTGAATTCGGTGTACTTCTTGGCCAGTTCGGCGCTCAGCTTGTAGTAGTTCAGGCGTTGGCTCATGGTGTGTCCTCTACGCGGATGGGTTTGCAAGGAGGCGGCCGCCTGCCCGCAAGCCGGGTCTGGTCCTAGGAAGGGCGACGTTGTACTGCGGGCCCGCTTGGCGGCAGCCGGGTTCATGCCGCCCATGATGGTCTATCCGGAGGGGCGCGAAAAGCACCAAGAATATGGACCACGTTTGCACCATTGCGACCGGATGCGCACAAATGGGTACAATATTGAGATAGATTCTTATTATTAACTTCGCGACGCGGACGGAGTTCGACAGCATGGGGAAACTGTCCCTCAAGGCCTGGTTTGAAATTCACAAATGGAGCAGCCTGGTCTGCACCGTTTTCCTGCTGATGCTGTGCCTGACCGGCCTGCCATTGATCTTCACGCATGAAATCGAGCACTGGCTGGACGACGCCAAGCCGTATGCCGAGGTCGCGTCCGGCACGCCGAGGGTCAGCCTGGATGCCGTGGTGGCGGAGAGCAAGCGGCTGTATCCCCAGGAATCCATCGAGTTCCTGTACATCGACGATGAGGATCCGCAGATCCTGATCGGCATGAATCCGCAGCCCGGCAATGACGACATGGCGCATCGCCTGCGCTTCGACGCGCACACCGGGGAGCTGCTCAAGCAGTTTCCGGCAGCCGAGCAGGAGGGGCACGGCTTCATGGAGATCATGCTGCACCTGCATGTCGACATGTTCGCCGGCCTGGCGGGCGAGCTCTTCCTGGGATTCATGGGCCTGCTGTTCTGTGTCGCCGTGGTCTCGGGGGTGGTGCTTTACGCGCCCTATATGAAGAAGATTCCCTTCGGCAGCGTGCGCGCCGACCGCTCCGCGCGCATCAAATGGCTGGACCTGCATAACCTGCTGGGCGTGGTCACCCTGGGCTGGGCCTTCGTCGTCGGGTTCACCGGCGTCATCAACGAGCTGTCGACGCCGATGTTCAAGTACTGGCAAGCTACGGCGATGCAGACGCTGCTGGCACCGTACCAGGGCCAGTCGACCCCCCAGCTGGGCGAACTCAGCTCCCTGGATGCCGCCTACCGGATCGCGGCGCAGGCCCAGCCCGGCATGAAGGTGAACACGGTGACCTTCCCGGGCAACCGGTTCGGCAGCCCGTATCACTATTTCCTGTGGCTCAATGGCGACACCGCGCTGACGTCGCGGCTGTTCAGCCCCGTGCTGGTGGATGCGCGCTCGGGCGCCTTGTCGGCGGCGCTGGAAATGCCGTGGTACCTGCGCGCGCTGGAAGTGTCGCGGCCGCTGCACTTCGGCGACTATGCCGGCATGCCATTGAAGATCATCTGGGCCGTGCTGGATGTGATCACCATCATCGTGCTCGGCAGCGGACTCTACCTATGGTTCGCCCGCCGCAAGTCCGCGGCGGCCCGCATCGCGGAAATCGAAGCCCGTCATCGCGCCTGGGC
The DNA here is from genome assembly GCF_001676705.1 of Bordetella bronchialis. Classification (NCBI taxonomy): domain Bacteria; kingdom Pseudomonadati; phylum Pseudomonadota; class Betaproteobacteria; order Burkholderiales; family Alcaligenaceae; genus Bordetella; species Bordetella bronchialis. The sequence goes on along the minus strand of NZ_CP016170.1, from coordinate 5,389,685 downwards.
AGAGGGCGCCAAGGCTTGAGACGGTTCCTGCGCGCTTACCCTTACGTATAAGCCGCAGTGTGGACTTTGCGAATTGCCGCTCGAAACGGCGTTATCTAGGCTTGCTGCTTCCCCCAAACAGGAAGGAGTAGCGATGCGCGAAACGCTAGATTGCGGCGTGCTCATGGTGCCGGCGCATGCCGGCTGGATGGACACCTGGATGCAGCGCCATGCGGGCCATATGGCGCGCGTCAGGCTGCATGCGGTCGACCTGGACGATGGCGCGCCGGTCGTCGTCGCCAATGGCGCGGCTAGCGCCTATGCCGGGGCGCCGGCGGCCGCCCAGTCGCTGGCGCGCCTCGCAATGTCGCTGTGCCGCTTCGACGCCTGCCTGCTGCCCGTTGCGCCCGACACCCTGGGCTGGACGCGCACCGCGCTTTCCTGCGCCAGGGGCGGCCTGCGTACGCCGCTGATCGGGCTGGCGCGCGGGCTCAAGGCGGCGGCCGTCCAGGATCTGCTGGCGCTCGGCATGTGCGATTTCGTGCGCGATCCCTTGTGCCCGGAAGAGCTGCGTGTGCGGGTGGACCGCGTGGCGGGGCGCCGTCCAGCCGGAAGCGAAGCGCAGGCAGGCCTGGGGGCCGGTGGCCCGCCTGCGGGCGGCGAGGGATATCCGCCGGCTGATGGGGCGCGGCCGCCGCAGGGATATCGCGGCCCGCGCGGCGCCCCGGCGCCTTTGGGCCACTGCGTGCCGGAAGATGCCGCGATGGACCCGTACCGGCGTGCGGCCGTCGCATCGGCGCCCGGTGCCGTCCCGGGCTCGGCGGTGGGCCAGGCATTTCAAGAGCCGACGACGCATTACCCGAATGGCGACGCCGGCGCCTGGCCGGTCGCGGCGGCGGCCGCCACCGCCAGGCGGTCGCTGTTTCATTGCGAAGCCCGGGCGCCGCGCGGCGACGCGCGGCCGCGCTTGTCCCGGGAAGCCATCGATAGCAGCCTGCTCGCCATCCAGGCGGCGCCGCGCGTGCATCCCGACGAGCCCTTTCGCATCGCCAAGTCACGTGTGGTGGACAGTTTCGAGCGCGACTATGTCCGCACGGCCTTGTCGCGCCACGCCGGCAACGTGGCGCGCGCCGCGCGCGCGTCGGCCAAGCACCGGCGGGCATTCTGGGCCTTGATGCGCAAGCACCATATCGATGCAGCACCTTATCGGCCGCGCCAGGACTACAAGAATGCGGGCGAATGAGCGCCTCCATCCGCCGCGCGGACGGGCCCGCCCCAGGCGCGCGCGACCCGTCCCCGGGCGGGCAAACCCTGCGCGGCCGTACGGCCGGGACGGCCCGGCGGGTAAAATCGACGGCTTGGATTTTTCAAGGAATGCCGTGTCCGCCGTCCCTTTGCAAAACGATGTATTCCTGCGCGCCTTGCTGCGCCAGCCGGTGCCCTATACGCCGGTGTGGCTGATGCGGCAAGCCGGCCGCTACCTGCCCGAATACAACGCCACCCGGGCGCGGGCCGGATCGTTCCTGGGACTGGCACAGAACCCCGACCATGCCGCCGAGGTCACATTGCAGCCCCTGGAGCGGTACCCCTTGGATGCGGCCATCCTGTTCTCCGATATCCTGACCATCCCCGATGCCATGGGCCTGGGGCTGGACTTCCGCGCGGGGGAAGGGCCGCATTTCGAGCGGCCCGTGCGCACCGAGGCCGACGTCGCGGCATTGATGCCGCCCGATATGGACAGCCTGCGCTACGTGTTCGACGCCGTGTCCCTGATCCGCCGCGAACTGAACGGGCGCGTGCCGCTGATCGGCTTCGCGGGCAGCCCCTGGACCATCGCCTGTTACATGGTGGAAGGCAAGGGCAGCGACGATTACCGCCTGATCAAGAGCATGGCATATGGACGCCCCGACCTGATGCATCGGATGCTGCGGGTGAATGCCCAGGCCACCACCGACTATCTCAATGCGCAGATCGCCGCCGGCGCCCAGGCCGTGATGCTGTTCGACAGCTGGGGCGGTGTCCTGGCCGACGGGCTGTTCCAGGAATACTCGCTGGCCTACACGCGGCAGGTCATCGACGGCCTGACGCGCGAGCGGGACGGGCGCCGCGTGCCCGCCATCGTGTTTACCAAGGGCGGCGGCCTGTGGCTGGAAGACATCGCCGGTTGCGGCGCCGACGCCGTGGGCGTGGACTGGACGGTGAACCTGCGTCGCGCACGCGCCCGGGTGAACGATGCGGTGGCGCTGCAAGGCAACCTGGACCCCATGGCCCTGTTCGCGGGCGGCGCGGCGGTGCGGGCACAGGCGCGGCGTGTCATCGACGATTTCGGGCCGGTGGGCCGGGGCGGACATGTGTTCAATCTGGGCCACGGCATCTCGCAATTCACTCCGCCGGATGCCGTAGCCGAACTGGTCGATGAAGTGCATGCCTATAGCCGCGCGTTCCACGCCGCTCCGGCCTGAAGTGAGTGGTTGCTTTAGGGGGCTCCTACGTGCTTCCGGCAGGCCTTCCAGGCCCCGTTTTGCGCACTTGTGCACAGCAACGAAGGTGTGCGGCTTGACAGGGATGCCCTCTGTGTGCTTCTCCTATTTGTCTTTCAAGTCCTTGATTTTGCACGGAAAACTAATTTCCAGATTTTCCTTATCAGAGCGACCGTCCTGTGGTAAAGGGACGGGTTCTAAAAATCCCCGCGCTTTTCCCCAAAGTTATCCACAGGGCGGTTCCGGCCACATTTTCATTCGCAGGCAGTACAGGCGCTTAGCGAAAACTTCGAGAATTCACTTTAAATGCCGCAAGGCTCCAACTCATGCATTCGACCGATGGCGATGACTAAAGCGGGCTTCGCTCCGCCCGTCGGAACCGCCGTCGCGGGGACGGGGCCCCTGGCCGGAACGGCGGTCGGCGATACCGCGGCCGGTGTGGCGTCGCGCCTGGCATCGGCGCCGCAGGTGGGCCGGGTCGAGGCCGACAGCGCCGTGGCGGAGGGAGCCTCGGCGGCCGATGCGTCCATCGCCGGTGCGTCGACCGGCGATGCGTCCGACAGGGCGGCGCCCGCACGTGTCTGGATCCGGGTCGCGCTGGATGTCCCATTGCAGGGACCTTTCGACTACAGCCATGGCGGGGCGCTCGTGCCCGGCACCCGGGTCGTCGTCCCGTTCGGCCGCCGCCGTCTCGTCGGCATCGTGACGGATGTTCCCGAAGAACCGGCCATCGACCCTGTCCATATCAAACCCGTCGAGCGGGTGCTGGACGACCTGCCGCCGTTTACGTCGGACTGGCTGCGCCTGGCGCGCTTCGCCGCGTCCTACTATCACCGTCCGCTGGGCGAGGTGATGCTGCCGGCGCTGCCGCCACCCCTGCGCAAGCTGTCCGCCTACGAGGGTAAGCGATCGGGCGCGGGGCCGGTGGCGCGGTTCGACGCCAAACAGGCAAAGCAGGGCAAGGCGACGCCGGTCGCGCCGGGCGATCCGCCGCCGGCGGCCCTGGCCGCGCCCGACGACGATACGGACATCGATCCGCGCGAACCGGTGTTGAACGCCGAGCAGGAAGCCGCGGTGGCCGCGATCCAGGCAGTGCGCGGCTTCAAGCCGGTGCTGCTGCACGGCGTGACGGGCAGCGGCAAGACCGAGGTCTACCTGCGCGCGGCGCGCGCGGTGCTGGCACAAGGGCGCCAGGTATTGCTGATGGTGCCGGAAATCAATCTGACGCCCCAGCTGGAGGCGGTGCTGCGCGCCCGCCTGGACGCTGTCGCGGGGCCGGGATCGCTGGCGGTGCTGCATAGCGGCCTTTCGGACGGCGAACGCCTGCAGGCCTGGGTGCGCGCGCAGCGCGGGCAAGCGCGGGTGCTGCTGGGCACGCGCATGTCCATCTTCGCGCCCTTGCCCGAGCTGGGCCTGATCGTGGTGGACGAAGAGCACGACGCATCCTACAAGCAGCAGGACGGCTTGCGCTATTCGGCGCGCGACCTGGCCATATGGCGGGCGCGCGATCGCGACATCCCGGTGCTGCTGGGTTCCGCCACGCCGTCCCTGGAGAGCTGGCAGCAGGCGGAACGTGGACGCTACCTGCGGTTGACGCTGTCGGCGCGCGCCAAGGCCAGCCGGCTGCCCGAGGTGCGCCTGGTCGATACGCGGCGCCTGGCCATGAAGCAGGGCATGTCCCCGCAGTTGCTCGATGCGATCGGCCAGCGCCTGGAACGGGGCGAGCAATCGCTGGTCTTCCTGAACCGGCGCGGCTACGCGCCCGTGCTGCATTGCGCATCGTGCGCCTGGGTCAGCCATTGCCCCCGCTGCACGGCCTTCACGGTGCTGCACCGCGGTTCGGGGCCGGGCGGGCATATCCTGCAGTGCCATCATTGCGGCTACCAGGCGCGCGTGCCGCGCGCCTGCCCGGAGTGCGGCGACCAGGACCTGCAACCCATGGGGCGCGGCACGCAGCGCGTCGAGGAACATCTCGCGCAGCTCTTCCCGCAAGCGCGCATCCTGCGCATCGACGCGGACAGCACGCGCCGCAAGGGCAGCGCGCAAAGCCTGTTCGCCAGCGTCCATGCCGGCGAAGTCGACATCCTGGTCGGCACGCAGATGGTGGCCAAGGGCCACGATTTCGCCAGGCTGGGCCTGGTGGGCGTGCTCAATGCCGATGCCATGCTGTTCGCGCACGATTTCCGGGCGCCGGAAAGATTGTTCGCGCAGCTGATGCAGGTGGCGGGCCGTGCCGGCCGTCACACCGAAGGGGGCCAGGTGCTGATCCAAACAGGCTATCCCGAACAGCCCGTCTACCAGGCGCTGCTCCGCCACGATTACGCCGGCTTCGCCGGCCCCGCGCTGGCGGAGCGCGAAAGCACGGGCCTGCCGCCGTTCGCGCACCAGGCGCTGCTTACCGCGGAGGCGCGCGAACTGCCCCAGGCCCTGGCCTTCCTGCAGGCGGCCCGCGACCTGCCCGATGGCGAGATGGCGGCCTGTTTTCCCACGGCGGACACCGTAACGCGCTACGATCCGGTTCCGTTGCGGGTGGTGCGCGTGGCCAATATGGAGCGTGCGCAACTGCTGGTGGAAAGCGCCAGCCGTCCCGCGCTGCAGGCGTTCCTGGCCACGTGGGCCGCGATGCTGCACGATCTTCCCGCGGCTGCCCGCGTCCGCTGGCAGCTCGAGGTCGACCCCCTGGAAATCTGATCGCTCCCCATGTCCGACTCCCTGCCCGCCGGATTGAACCCCGCACAACGCGAAGCCGTGCTTTACCTGGGCGGCCCCTGCCTGGTGCTGGCGGGGGCCGGCAGCGGCAAGACCCGCGTCATCACGCAGAAGATCGCCTATCTGTTGCGCGAATGCGGCTACATGGGCCGCAATATCGTGGCGCTGACCTTCACCAACAAGGCGGCGCGCGAAATGGACGAGCGCGTCAAGACCCTGGTGGACCGCAAGCTTGCCAAGGGCCTGACCATCAGCACCTTCCACGCGCTGGGCGTGCGCTTCTTGCGCGAAGAAGCGCGGCATGCCGGACTGAAGCCGCAGTTCTCCATCCTGGACGCGGACGATGCCATGGGCATTATCCAGGAGCTGCTGGCGACGACGGACAAGGGCTGGCTGCGCACGGTGCAGACCACCATTTCCCTGTGGAAGAACGCCTTGCTGGACCCGGACGGCGCCGCCGCGGCGGCCAGCACGAAGGCCGAGATCGAGGCCGCGCGCGTGTACCGCAGCTATGCCGCGACCCTGGCGGCCTACCAGGCGGTGGATTTCGACGACCTGATCCGCATTCCGGCCCTATTGCTGGAACACAACGAAGAAGTCCGCACGCGCTGGCAGAACCGCGTGCGCTATCTGCTGGTGGACGAATACCAGGACACCAATGTGTGCCAGTACCGGCTGGTGCAACTGTTGACCGGCGACCGCGCGATGTTTACCGCGGTGGGCGACGACGACCAGGCCATCTACGCCTGGCGCGGCGCCACCATCGAAAACCTGGCCAAGCTGACCACCGACTATCCCGGCCTGAAACTGATCAAGCTGGAGCAGAACTACCGCTCCGTGCAGCGCATCCTGGCGGCGGCCAACAAGGTCATCGAAAAAAACCCCAAGCTGTTCGAGAAAAAGCTGTGGTCGGACCTGGGCGTGGGCGAACCCATCGTGATCACGCCCATGGATGGCGAAGAGGCGGAAGCCGAATCCATCGCCATGCGGATTTCCGCCGCCCGCTTCGAAAGGCAGGGGCAGTGGAAGGACTACGCCATCCTGTACCGTAGCAACCACCAGGCGCGCATCCTGGAACAGGCGCTGCGCAACCTGAAGATTCCCTACACCATCGCCGGCGGCCAGAGCTTTTTCGACAAGGCTGAGATCCGCGACATCCTTGCCTATCTGCGCCTGATCGCCAATGACCAGGACGACCCGGCCTTCATCCGCGCGGCGACCACGCCCCGGCGGGGTATCGGCCAGGGGACGCTGCAGACCCTGGGCCAATATGCGGCCGAGCGGCAGATACCCCTGTTCGAGGCGGTATTCGAACAAGGCGTGGACGCGCTGCTGCAGCCGCGCCAGCTGGAGTCGCTGCGGACCTTCGCGCAATTCATCCAGCGCATGCAGTGGCGGGCGGGACGGGGCGCGCCCGATGGCAGCAAGCCGGCCTCGGCCGAACCGGCGGGGGTGCTGCTGGACGACCTGCTGGGGGCCATCCAGTACGAGCGCCATCTATACGACATGTTCGACGAGAAACCGGCGCAGACGCGCTGGCAGAACGTGCTGGAACTGACGGGTTGGCTCAAGCGCAAGGCCGACGAGGACGGCATGACCTTGTTCGAGCTCGTGCAGCATGTCGCCCTGGTGACCATGCTGGAACGCGGCGAGGAAGAAGAACCCGATGCGGTCAAGCTGTCCACGCTGCACGCGTCCAAGGGGCTGGAGTATCCCCACGTCTACATGGCGGGTGTCGAAGAGGGCCTGCTGCCGCACCTGGGCAAGGACGACGAAGAAGGCGATCCCGCGCGCGCGGCCGAATCGCTGGCCATCCGCATCGAAGAGGAACGGCGCCTGATGTACGTGGGCATCACGCGCGCGCAACGCAGCCTGAACCTGAGCTGGTGCCGCAAGCGCCGGCGCGCGCGCGAAGACCTGGTGCGCGAACCCTCCCGCTTCATCGAGGAAATGGGCCTGGGGGACGCGAACTTCCCGGAGGACGAGGCCACGCGCGCCATGAGCCCGAAAGAGCGTCTTGGCATGCTCAAGGCCCTGTTGAACAAGGGCGGCTAGCCGGGCGTGGCGGCGCCGGCCGCGCGACCGGCCTAGGGACAACTCCCCTGGCGCCGTCGGGGCATCCCTGGTAAGGTGCGGGGCGCGCGTTTTGTATCCAAGCGGATACCAAACCTATTTGCCTGTCCCGCCGCCGTGTCCACCGCCGTTTCCGCCGCTATGCCCGCTCTCCAGGGAGCCGCGCAGGATCCCGTCATCGTGTTCGATCACGTCGATGTGGCGCTGGGCGGCCAACGCATCTACGACAAGCTCAGCTTCCAGGTCCGCCGGGGCGAGTTCCTGTGCATCCTGGGCCCGTCGGGCTGCGGCAAATCGACCTCGCTCAGGGTCATGGGCGGGCTGCTGCCGATCGCCGGCGGGCACGTCAGCGTCGCCGGACGCGGCCCCGACCAGGCCTGGCCGGAAATCGCCTTTGTTTTCCAGTCGCCCCGCCTGGTGGCCTGGCGCAATGTGCTGGACAACATCCTGCTGGCGTCGGAACTGCGCTTCGGCAAGGCGGGCAAGGACGAACGCGCGCGCCGCCGCCAGCGCGCCTTGGACCTGCTGGCCATGGTCGGCCTGGCCGCCGACGCGGGCAAGTATCCCTCGGCGCTGTCCGGCGGCGAACGCCAGCGCGTGGCCATCGCGCGCGCCCTGGCGGTGGATCCGCAAATCATCTTCATGGACGAGCCGTTTTCCGCGCTCGACCCCAACACCCGCCAGCGCATGCGCGCCGAGATCGAACAGATCTGGCAGCGTACCGGCAAGACCGTGGTGTTCGTGACCCACGACATCGACGAAGCCCTGCAACTGGCCGACCGCATCGTGCTGTTTTCCGGCAAGCCGACCGCCGTGCTGGAAACCATGACCATCGATATTCCACGGCCGCGCCGTCCGGACCACGACGTGCTCGCGGCCCATCGCCGCCATCTGGCCGGCCTGTTCCGCGGCATGGAGCCGGCGCCCGCCGATGCGCGGGCGGCGATGACCTAGGAGCCTACTCATGCATCGTCGCAGTATCCTGAAAATGGCCGCGCTGCCCGCCTTGTACGGCATCGCCGCGCCCGTGCTGGCGCAACAGCGCCCCACCGTCACCTACGCCTATCTGCTGGATCCCGCCTACGACGTCGTGACCTGGGCGATGCGCAACGGCAAGGTGGCGTCCTCGGCGATAGATGTGCAGGCGCGCGCGCTGGCCATTCCGCAGCTGATACAGGCCACCTCGGCCAAGCAGTACGACGTCATCATGGCGGCGGTGGTCAGCCTGCCCGCCGCGGTGCAGCGCGGGTTGTCGCTGAACGTGCTGGCGACGTCGCTGCGCGCCGCGCCGGCCGGCGAGGGCGCCGGCGTCTGGGTGCCGCGCGACAGTGCGCTGAAGACGCCGCAGGACCTGAAGGGCAAGACCCTGGGTTCCTATGGCCTGCGCTCGACCGGCTATACGCAGATCCGCATCGCCCTGACGAAAAAATACGGCCTGAACATGGCGCTGGAAGGCGGCGATGTCAGCCAGGTGGAAATCCAGGCGCCCAACCTGCCCGGCGCGCTGGCCTCGGGCAAGCTGGACGCCGCCACGCTGATCCACAGCCAGGCCTACCGGGCGCTGAAGTCGGGCGAATACCGCCTGATCGCCGAAACGGCGCGCGACAACAACGAGATCTTCAAGACGCGCTTCGTCAGCGCGGTCAATATCGCCTATCCGGAGCGCCTGTCCAAGCAGCCGGAGGCCTATATCGAGTTCTGCCGCGTCTTCCGCGAATCGCTCAAATACGCCATGGCGAACAAGGCGGAAGTCTTCGGCGCCGTCGGCAAGGAAAGCGGCCTGGAGCCGGATTTCTTCGAATGGTGGTTCAGCCGGAATTCCGAGGTCCCCGGCTATTTCAGCGAGGAACACGCCCAGGCCATCACCCTGTTCTACGAGCAGGCGCGCGACCTGGGCGTGCTGAAGTCCTATCCGGACATCCGCACGCTGGTATGGGACAAGGCGCCGCGCGCCTGAGGCCGGGCCCCATGTCGTCCACGATCAGCGCCCAGGGCCCGGCCGCCGCGCCGGCGCCACGGCGGCGCTGGGCGGCGCATCTTTTCACGCTGGCTTTCCTGGCGGTGTGGGAAGCCGCCTCGTGGGCGCTGCCGCCCTTCCTGCTGCCCGGCCCTGGCGAGGTCGCCATGGGCCTGTACCGTTTCCTGGCCACCCCGCACCAGGTATGGCACCTGGCGGTATCGATCGGCCACGTGCTGGGGGCGATCGGCCTGTCTTTCGTGATCGGCGCGCTGCTGGCGCTGCTGCCGTATTACTTCCCGGTCTGGCGGTTCGCGATCCAGCACCGGCTGGCGCCGCTCATCAATGCCTTTCCCGGCGTGGGATGGACGCTGCTGGCGGTGATGTGGTTCGGCATCAATTCCGGCGCGGTGATCTTTGCCATCAGCGCCGTGCTGACGCCCTTCGCGCTGGTCAACCTGTGGGCCGGCCTGAGCCACCTGGACGGCGACCTGCTGGAGATGTCCCGCAGCTATACGCGTTCGCGCTGGCGCCAGTTCCGCCTGGTGATCGTGCCGCTGCTGTATCCCTTCGTGTTCGCCACGCTGCGCATCATGTTCGGCGTGGCATGGAAGGTGACGTTGACGGCGGAGCTGTTCGGCGGCAATTCCGGCCTGGGTTACCTGATCAACATGGCGCGCCAGGACTTCGACACCGCGGCGATTTTCGTGTGCATCGTGCTTATCGTGATGTTCGTGTACGGCATGGACCGCCTGGTGTTTTCTCCCGTGCAGAACCGCTTGTCCCGACAGTATGCGCAATAGCTCCCGGACCGCCGCCGATCCCGCCGCCGCCGATTGGAAAGCCCGCCTGCTGGGCGACGGCCTGATCGCGGCCTTGCTGCTGGGATGGTGGCTGATGGCGCGCGGCTTGCCGGAGTTCGTGCTGCCGGGGCCGCTGGCCGTGGGGCGCCGGTTGGTGGACCTGTTCGTCGACCCGCAGTTCCTGGGGCACACGGCCATCTCGACGGTGCGCGTGGTCGTCTCCGTACTGCTCGCCGGGCTGATAGGCAGCGCGCTGGCCTTCCTGTCCCACGGCGCGCCTGCCCGCGAGGCCATCGTGCAGGACCGCATCAAGCCGGTGCTGAATTCCTTTCCCTCCATAGGCTGGGCGATTCTGGCGGCCATCTGGTTCGACGCCGGCAACTTCAGCGTGATCTTCGTCGAGGTCGCCATCCTGATTCCCTTCTGCCTGGTCAATGTCAGCGAAGGCCTGCGGGCCGTCGATCGCGAATTGCTGGAGATGGGACGCAGCTTCACGCGCCATCGGCTGCGCGTGTGGTGGCGCATTACCCTGCCGCTGCTGGCGCCCTACCTGCTGGCCGCCATACGCATCGCCTACGGGATAGGGTGGAAGATCGCGCTGGTGTCGGAACTGGTCGGCGCGCCGAGCGGCCTGGGATACCTGATGCTGCGTGCCCAGACCACCGCCGACAGCGTCACCTTCCTGGCGACCTGTTTCGCCATCGTGTTGCTTTTCGTCGCGGGGGAAAGGCTGGTGATCGCGCCGCTGGAACGCCGCTTTGCCGCGCGATAGGCGCGGCTGTCCACTGCCATGACCGAGTTGACCCCCCGCCGCCGCGCACCGGAACGCAGGTTCCGGATGCGGGCCGGTGACCGGGTCGGGAGATCCTGATGAACGATGCAAACGCCTCCATGCCGGAAGTCGCCACTCGCGCGGGCACGCTGCGCGGCCGCGTGGAGAACGGCATTGCCGTGTTCCGCGGCATTCCCTACGCCGCGCCGCCGGTGGGCGAGCTGCGCTTCGAGCCGCCGCGCGACCATGCCGGCTGGAGCGGCGTGCGCGATGCGCTGCAGGACGGGCCCATCGCGCCGCAGGGGCGATCCCGGCTCGCCCACGTCATGGGCGATTTCGAACGGCCGCAAAGCGAGGACTGCCTGACCCTGAACCTGTGGACGCCCCGGGCCGACGGACGGGGCAGGCCGGTGATGGTGTGGCTGCATGGCGGCGCCTATTCCAGCGGGGCCGGATCGCTGCCGTGGTATGCGGGCGACCGCTTCGCGGCGAACGGCGACGTCGTTTTCGTGTCGGTGAATTACCGGCTGGGGGCGCTGGGCTTCCTGTACCTGCCGGGCGTCAGCGAAGGCAATATGGGCCTGCTCGACCAGATGCAGGCCTTGCGCTGGATACGCGACAACATCTCGGCCTTCGGCGGCGACCCAGGCAATGTCACCGTGGTGGGCCAATCGGCCGGCGGCGGCTCCATCGCCGCCATGATGACCATGCCCGCGGCCAAGGGTCTGTTCCATCGCGCGATCCTGCAAAGCCCCGGCATGGGGCGTCCATCCCGTGGCGCCGCCGAAGCGGCGGAACTCGGCGCCCGCTACGCGCATTTCGCCGGTGTCGAGCCCGGCGACGAGCGGGCGCTGAAACAGGCGCCCGTGGCCAAGCTGCTGGCCGCCCAGGGCGAGCTGGCGCGCAGCCTGCAGGGCTTCGCCGTGCTGTCGCTGCCTTTTTCGCCGGTGCGGGACGGCCGCATCATCGAAGGCAATATCGTCGAACGCCTGCAAGGCGGCGCCGGCGCCGGCGTGGACGTGATGGTGGGCACCACGCGCGAGGAAATGGCCGCCTTCCATTGCGTGGACCAGGCCGTGCTGAACGCCGACGAGGCGGCCGCGCGGCAGGTCTTCGAACGGATCTGCGGGCCCGACTACCCGGCTTACTACGATGAATTCCGCCGCTTGCGTGCCGTGCCCAGCCCGGCCGCCATGCTGGGCGACCTGACGACCGACCAGGTGTTTCGCATGGGGAGTCTGCGGCTGGCCGAGGGGCAGGCCAAGGCCGGCCGCCCCGCCTACGTCTACCAGTTCGACTGGCAGTCGCCGGTGGTCGGTTTCAAGTCCTGCCATTGCCTGGACATCCCCTTCGTGTTCAACAACCGCGACAACTGGCGCGATTCGCCCATGCTGCAGGGGGCCGACGAAGCGGAATTCCAGGGCGTCGCCCATGCCATGCATTACGCCTGGATCGCGTTCGCGCGCGGCGGCGATCCCAACCACGACGGCCTGCCGCACTGGGCGCCCTACGACACGGCCCAACGTACGACCATGCGCTTCGACACGGTGATCGGGCCGGTCAACGACCTGGCCGGCCTGTCGTACCGCTTGCCGTGGCCGGCGATCTGAGGCGATTGCCGCGTACGGCAGGGGCCTTACTCCAGGTCTTTCAGCAGCAGATACCAGAACCGCGCCCGGGCGCCCAGCGTGCTGACCAGGATGTGTTCGTGCAGGGTATGCGCGCCGTCGCCGTCGGCGCCCAGACCGTCCAGCGTGGGGACGCCCATGGCGGACGTGAAATTGGCGTCGCTGCCGCCGCCCGTCATGGGCGCGTCGTCCAGCGTGAAGCCGGCGGCCGTGGCGAACAGCCGGGCCTTGCCCAGCAGCTGCGTGGTGGCTTCGGTCTTGACCATGGGCGGCCGGTTGAGTTCGACGTCGATGTCCAGGCTGACGTCCTGCCCCACGGGCCGCAGGCCGCGCAGGCGCTTCAGCGTGTCTTCCGCCGCCGGCATGTCGGGCACCCGGAAGTCGACCACGCAGCGGCACAGCGCGGGAACCGTGTTGGTGGCGGTGCCGCCCTCGATGGTGCCGACGCTGACGGTGACGCCGCGCGCATAGTCGGTGATGCTTTCCAGCGCCAGCACCTGGTGGGCCATTTCGCGGATGGCGCTGCGACCTTTCTCGTGGGCCACGCCCGCGTGCGCCGCATGGCCCTTTACGCTCAGGCGCAGCATGCCCGTGCCCTTGCGGGCCGTCACGCACTTGCCGCCATTGGCGCGGGCCGGTTCGCAAACCAGCCCGTAGCGGGCATTGCGCGCATAGGCCTCGATGGAAGCGCGCGAGGCATGGCTGCCGGTTTCCTCGTCCGGCACCAGCACCATATCCACCGGCAGGCGCGTCGCGCCCGGCGCCGACAGGCGGCCCAGGGCCTGCAGGGCCATGTAGATCCCCGCCTTCATGTCATAGCAGCCGGGACCGTACAGCTTGTCACCTTCGATGCGGTAGGGGGTTTCCTTCAGCGTGCCGATGGGATGCACGGTGTCCATGTGGGCCAGGATCAGGATGCCCGGCCGCGTGTCGTCCGCCGCGCGATTGCTGACGACCAGCAGCGGCCCGGTCGTGTCGCCCAGCGGCTTCAATTCCGTGCGCAGGCCGGCGGCCTGGGCGTCGGCCTGGACCAGCCTGGCCATGGCCGCCACGCCTTCCGGCGAGCTGGTGGGGGATTCGCATTCGATCCAGGTGCGCAGGCCGGCGGCGATGTCGGCCGACGAGGGCAGGGCGGGAGAGGAAGGCAGGGCGGACATGGGTTTCCTTGGTGGTTCGTCGGCGACGGGTGCCGCGTCGCGTAGCGGGATGGACGGGTTCAGGCGACGGTCTTGCCCGCCAGCCTGGCCATTTGTTCGTCGTCCGGCATGCGGCCTTCGAACCACAGGCTGGCGCACACCGCGGACATGGCCTTGCCGTCGTGGCCGATGCCGGGCACGGATTGCAGGGTCCAGTTGAACGGCACGCCCAGGCGGGTGGCCTCGCGCTTGCCGGCCTCGAAGTAATTGCGCGCGCGGGCGTAGCGGTGCGGACCCTGCCGCTTGGCCGCCGGTTCGGAAGGCAGGTTGGGGTCGTTGGTGGCGGTGTCCTGGTCGCCGGCAAGAATGGTCATGGGATAGGCCAGCAGCCGCACCAGGTGGTCCTGCGTCAGGCCCACGCCTTCCAGCCCTTCCGGGTAGGGGTGGTCGAAGGTGGGCAGCGTGTACCAGCCCGGGTTGCCCACGGCCACCGCCTTGAACGGGGCGTGCGACTGGCTGCTCATCAAGCGGTGCACGAACTGGCCGCCGGCGGAATGGCCGAACAGATAGGCCTGTTCGACCTCGGTGACGCCGGCCGTGCGTAGGTCGTTGAAGACGCGTTCGACCAGCACGTAGGTCCAGGCCGACACCGGACGCACATTGCCGCTGGGCGTGAAGACCCGTCCGTTGTTGTAGCTTTCGGTGCCGGGCCAGATCTCGTTGGAGAAGGTCGGCGCGACGATCAGCAGGTTGTGCTTGTCCGCCGCGGGAATCCAGAAGTCGCGGTAGTCGTCGCCATTGCGCAGCACGCCATGCTGCACGAAGACCACCGGCCGGTCGGGCGTATAGCCGTAGGGGCGGTAGGTGTTCAGGGTGAACGGCCGGTCGCTGTTGCGATCCTCGTCGATATACGGAATGGCGTTGCGGCCGGCGTGGTTCAGGTCCAGGCTGAGGCGTTCGGCGTTGGAGAGTTCCATGATGGTCCTGGGGATACGAGGAGCGAAGTCGTTGCGTGTCCGGGGGTCAGGCGGACCCGGCGCCCGCCAGGTCCTGCGGCAGGCGGGCGCCGGGGTCGTTCAGGTGGCAGGCCGACCAATGGCCGGGTGCGATCTCGGCCAACGCCGGCGCCTGTTCCCGGCAGCGCGGCATGGCATGGGGGCAGCGCGGGTGGAAGGTGCAGCCGGGCGGCGGCGCCAGCGGCGACGGGATTTCGCCCTTGATGGGCGTGAAGCGGCGCCCGCGCCGCGTCACGTCGGGGACTTCCGCCAGCAGCGCCTGGGTGTAGGGGTGATTCGCGCGCGCGAAGACTTCGGCCGCGGGCGCGGTTTCGACGATACGGCCCAGGTACATGATGGCGACGCGGTCGGAGATGTGCCGCACCACGCCCAGGTCGTGGCTGATGAACAGATAGGTGAAGTCGTTGCGCTCGCGCAGGTCCATGAACAGGTTGATGACCTGCGCCTGGATCGATACATCCAGCGCGGCGACCGGTTCGTCGCAGACCAGGAAGGACGGCTGCACCATCAAGGCGCGGGCGATGCCGATGCGCTGGCGCTGGCCGCCGGATATCTGGTGCGGGAAGCGGTCGCGGTAGTCCGCGCCCAGCCCGACGTCGGCCAGCGCGCGCTCGACCCGTGCCGGGATTTCGGCGGGCGGCGCCAGCTTGTGCACCTTCAGGGCCTCGCCCAGGATCTGGCGCACGCGATGGCGCGGGTTCAGGGAAGCCTGCGGATCCTGGAACACCATCTGCACGCCCAGCACGTAGTCCAGCCTGTCGCGGCCGCGCAGTTCTTGCACCGGCCGGCCGTTGTAGCGCAGCTCGCCGCGGCTGGGCGCGTGCAGGCCCGCCACCACGCGGCCCAGCGTGGACTTGCCGCAGCCGGATTCGCCCACCAGTCCCAGCACTTCGCCGGCCGCGATGCTCAGGCTGACGCCATGGACCGCGTGGACGACCGTGCGGTCCAGGGGCCGGCCGGCCAGCGCCAGCAGGCGTTGCGCCAGGTCGGGACGGCGTTCGAAGCGCTTGTGGATATCGCGCAGTTCGATGACGGGCGCGTTCATGCCTGGCCTCCGGCGCGGGCCACGGGCGCGTAGCAGTGGAAGGTGCGCGCGCCTTCTCGCGTGGCGCCCGGGAATTGTTCGGTGCAGCGGGTGACGGCGTTGCCGCAGCGCGGGCGGAACGGACAGCCGGAGGGCCGTGCCGACAGGCTGGGCGCCATGCCGTCGATCTGCCGCAGCCGCGTGCCGGGCTGCGCGGTGCCCGGCATGGAGCGCAGCAGGCCCTGCGTGTAGGGATGGCGCGGCGCGTCCAGGACTTCGTCCACGGGCCCGGTTTCCACGATGCGGCCGGCGTACATCACGGCGATGCGGTCGGCCAGTTCGGCGACGACGCCCAGATCGTGCGTGATCCAGATCAGCGCGGTGTCGCGCGTGCGGCAGATCTCCTGCATGCGATACAGGATCTGCCCCTGGATCGTGACGTCCAGCGCGGTGGTCGGTTCGTCGGCGATGATCAGGTCGGGGTTGTTCAACAGCGCGATGGCGATGGCCACGCGTTGCCGCATGCCGCCCGAGAATTCGTGCGGGAAGCTGCGCAGGCGCGCCTGCGGCGACGGGATGCCCACCATGGCCAGGGCTTCCGCGCAGCGCGACATGGCCTCGGCGCGGCTGACGTCTTCGTGGGTAAGAATGGTTTCCGCCATTTGCTCGCCGATGCGCAGCACCGGGTTGAGCGTCATCAGCGGGTCCTGGAAGATCATGGCGATGCGGTTGCCGCGCAGGCGGCGCATGCCCTCTTCGTCCAGCTTGCGCAGGTCCTGGCCCTTGAAGCGCACGTCGCCGGCGATGACTTCGCCTGGCGGATCGATCAGGCCCATCAGCGAGAACCCGGTCACGGACTTGCCGGAACCGGACTCGCCCACCAGGCCGAGGATTTCGCCGCGGCGCAGCGTCAGGTCCACGCCGTCGACGGCCGGCCACGCGCCGGCGGAAGTATGGAATGCGGTGCGCAGTCCGCGCACGTCCAGCAGAAGATCGCTCATCGTCGGGGATCCAGGCTTTCCCGCAGGCGATCGCCCAGGATGTTGATGGTCAGGATAAGAAACAGCAGCGCCAGCCCGGGGAACAGGCTGATCCAGTAATCGCCGGAAAGCAGGTACTGGAAGCCGTTGGCGATCAGCAGGCCCAGCGAGGGCTCGGTGATGGGCACGCCCACGCCCAGGAAGGACAGCGTGGCTTCCAGGGCGATGGCATGCGCGATCTGCACCGTGGCATAGACCAGGACGGGGCTGGCGCAGTTGGGCAGCAGGTGCACCAGCATGATGCGCCATGCCGGAAAGCCCAGGTTGATGGCGGCCTCGACGTATTCCTTGCGCCTTTCCTGCAGCGCGCGCCCGCGCATGATGCGCGCGTAATTGGCCCATTGCACGAGCACCAGCGCCAGGATCACCTTGTCGACGCCGCGCCCCAGCACGGCCAGCAGGACCAGCGCCACCAGGATGGAAGGAAAGCCCAGCACGAAGTCGACCAGCCGCATCAGCATCGCGTCCACCCGGCCGCCCACGTAGGCGGCCAGCAGGCCGACCGCGCTGCCGATCGCCGTGGCCAGCGCCACCGAGGTCAGCCCGACCAGCAGGCTGATGCGTATGCCATACAGGATCGCGCTCAACATGTCGCGGCCCTGGTCGTCCGTGCCCATCCAGTAGATGTGTCCGTCCATCGAGGCCGAGCGCGGCGGCAGGCGGCCGTCCATGATGCTCAGGTTGGCCAGGTCGTAGGGATTCTGCGGCGCGAAGAACGGCGCGATCAGGATGGCCAGCGCCAGCACGGCCAGCACGATGAGCGTGCCGCGCGCCGTGGGCCTGCCATGCAGCTTGCGCAGGATGGCGGCCCGCCTGGGGGTCTCGGCCAGGGGTGGCACGGTGCGCGTGCGGCCGGAGGAAACGGAATCTGGCATGGCGATGGAACGTGTTATCGGTCTGCGGCGGACGGGATGTCCTTAATGGGCGGGCGCGGCCAGCTGCACGCGCGGATCCAGCGCGGCATACAGGATGTCCACGATCAGGTTGATCACGACGAACAGGAATGTGACGAACATGACATACGCGACCACCACGGGGCGGTCCAGGTGGTAGACGCTGTCGATGAGCAGCTTGCCCATGCCCGGCCAGGCGAACACCGTTTCCGTGATGGTGGAGTAGGCGATCAGGTGGCCGAACTCCATGCCGACCACCGTAACCACCGGGATAAGGATATTGCGCAGGATGTGCCGGCCGACGATGCGGCCGGGGCGGATGCCCTTGGCGCGGGCGAACTTGACGTATTCCTGCTGCTCGGCTTCGGCCACGCCGGATGCCGTCATGCGCAGCACCAGCGCCACATTGGCCAGCGCCAGGTTCAGGGCGGGCATGGCCATGTGGGCCAGGCCGTCGCGCGTCAGGAAGGAAAACGGCACGCCCAGCACGCTGACGGTCTCGCCGCGGCCGGAGGCCGGCAGCCAGCCCAGCCAGACCGCGAACATCAGGATGAGCATCATGCCCAGCCAGAAGGCGGGCAGGGAAAAACCCAGCACCGATGTGGCCAGGATGCCGCGGCCCAGCGCGGTATCGCGTCGCAGGCCGGCCAGCAGGCCCAGCGGAATGCCCAGCAGACAGGTCAGCAGGATGGCGGCCACCACGAGCTCGAAGGTGGCGGGCAGCCGCTGCAGGATCAGCGAGATGGCCGGCACGCCCTGGACGAAAGACGTGCCCAGGTCGCCATGCAGCGCGCGCCACACGAAGCCGGCGTATTGCTGCCATATGGGCAGGTCCAGCCCGAGCCGGGCGATCATCTGCTGGCGATCCGCCAGGCTGGCTTCGGGACTGACCAGGAGTTCGATGGGATCGCCGACGGCGTAGACCGCGAAGAAGACGACGATGGATACAGCAAGAAGAACGAACAGGCTCTGTATGAGCCGGCGCAGGATGAACAATGCCACGCGGCAATTCCCCGATGATGTCTTTTGGATGTGGCGCAAGCGCGTGGCCGCTACTTTACTGCGGCCCGCGTCGGCAGGATAGTCCGGGAATGCGCGTCCGCGCGGCGTTTCAGCCGCGGGCGGCGATGGGCTGCGCCAGGCGTACCACCGTGACGCCCGCGCGGACGTTGGCCAGCGACGGCATGATCAGCACGCAGTCGTCGTAGGGCGTGACGACGGCTTCGCCTTCCGACCAGCCGATCACGGTGCCCGCCTTGGCCAGTTTTTCCAGGCCCTTCCAGGGTTCGGCGAAACGGAAGTCCGCGCTTTTGGCGGCGATGGCGTGCGTGACCCGCAAGGCCTCCTGGCTGGGCGCGGTGGGGGCGAACCAGCTGCCCGGCAGATCGGTGGATTCGACGATGCCCGACGCCACCAGGAAACGCGCGGTCTGGTCCATCGCCACATCGCGTGCCGCCATGGCGCCGTGGAAGCCGCATTCGATCAGCAGCGAACGCGTGCCGTTGTCGCCGGCCTCGCCGAACTTGCCGTAATCGCGCATGCGCACGCCGGCGGCGTGGCCCGCGTCGGCGATGATCTTGGCCGGATTGCCCAGGCTCAGCGCCAGGTCGATATTGCGTTGCCGCACGCCGGCCATCTGCAAGGGCACTTCCGAGTTACTCATGGAATGGATGTCCAGCAGCCAATCGGCTTTTTTCAGCCAGGGCAGGATCAGCGCCGCGCGGCGCCGCTCCTGCGTGCTGTCGTCGGCCAGCTTGTCGTCGCTCCATACCCGGTTCAGGTCTTCGTCCACGTACCGCGACGCGGCATAGTTGCTGGCCTCGAAGCGATCGAAGGCGGCCAGGTTGCAGAAGGCAAGCGTCAACGCGCCCGTGCGCGGACGCACGCCGTGCGCCAGGACGGCCTTCAGCGCCCAGGCACCGCACAGTTCGTTGCCGTGTATCAGCGCCGTCAGCATGACGCTGGGACCGGGCAGGCCCGAGTCGAAGTGCCAGATGCCTTCGGTACCCGTATTACCCAGGCGCTCCACGTTCAGGTCGGGACAGGGCAGCACGAACGGACGGACGGGAAGGCTGGCGGCGGGCGGCATCGAGGCTCCAGGTGCGCGGTTCAGATTGGGCAGCATGGGGAAGACAAGGGCGGAGGAGCGGCGCCGGCGGGGGGCTGGCGGCGTGTCGGGAGGCGGGTTTTGTGAGGCCATGATCGAAAGCAGGTGCGAGCCGCGCCGCGAACCGTAACGAGATCGGGAGTCGAGCGGCTGGATGAATGTAACAGCGTTCCCCCGGTGGGTCGCGTCCTGCGTGACAACGTTGCCCCCGTGTAGGCAGCGGCGTGCGCAAGGCATGCCCTGCCGGCTTTTTGTAAGAATTCTAAGGGTCGCGCACGGCCCAGGGCTATTAGAATATTTCGTCTTTGCATTGCCGAAAAGGCAAACCACCGCCTTGCCGCCGAGAGGTCGCCCATGCACGGTGTCGCTTTGAAGTATTTCGCCGAAGTCGCGGCCACGGGGAGCCTGAGCGCCGCGTCCGAACGCCTTTTCGTGGCCGTATCGGCAATCAGCCGGCAGATCGCCAAACTGGAGGCCGAAGTCGGCACGCCGCTGTTCCAGCGCATGTCGCGCGGCATGGTCTTGAGCGAAGCGGGCGAGCTCCTGCTGGCCCACGCCCGCCGTACCTTGCTCGAGGCCGAGGCCGTGCTCCAGGGCATCGCCGACCTGAGAGGCGCGCCAGGCGGGACGATACGCGTCGTCGCCACCGATGGCCCGGCCCATCATTTCCTGCCCGAGCTGATGTCGGCCTTCCGCGGCCGCCATCCGCACGCGCGCTTCAGCCTGCATGTGTGTTCCCAGGCCGAGGCGGTGCGCCGCGTGGCGGAAGGCCAGGCCGATCTGTCGGTTTCCTTCAACACCGAACACAGCCAGGGGACCGTGGCGCGGCACGCGATTTCCGCGCCCATCTACGCGGTGATGTGCCGCGCCCATCCGCTGGCGCGCCATCTCTGCGTGTCGCCCGGCCAGCTGTTGCCCTATCCGCTGGCGACCGCGGACTCGGCGTCGTCCACGCGCAAATTGCTGGAGCGCTGCTGGCGCCTGGAAGGCCTGCGGTTCGAGCCGGTATTCGTCAGCAACCTGTCGGCCGCCCTGATGTCCTTCGTGCGCAATTCCGACCGCGTGATGCTGGGCGCCTACCTGCCGGCGGTATCCGCGCTGCGGCGCGGCGGCCTGGTGGCGCGGCCCATCGACCATCCGGAAATGTCGACCCGCCGGCTGCAGGTGCACACCATGGAGGGCCGGCTGCTGCCCGGCATGGTAGAGGAATTCCTGGGCCACATCGCCGCATCGCTGGAAGGCATCGCGGAGGACGGCCCCTCTTACGGCGCGCCGCGCGCGCGCCCCAAACCGCGTGCCCGGCTCCCTGCCGCGCCACGCAAGACCCGCGCATTGGCTTAACCCGGCGGGCGCGGGTTATAGTTTGCGGCCACACTCCACAGGGCGGACGCCATCATGCAAACCGACTACGCCGAGCTCGTCCGGCGCACCATACGCAGCGTGCCCGACTGGCCCAAGCCGGGAGTGGTTTTCCGCGACATTACGCCGGTGCTCCAGGATCCGCGCACCTTCCGCGTGCTGATAGACCTGTTCGTCTATCGCTATATGCGGCAGCGTCTGGATCTGGTCGCCGGCGTCGACGCGCGCGGCTTCATCATCGGCAGCGTGCTGGCCTACGAGCTGAACCTGGGCTTCGTCCCGGTTCGCAAGCAGGGCAAGCTGCCGTACCGCACGGTGGCCGAATCGTATGCCATGGAATACGCCAATTCGGCGGTGGAAATGCATGCCGATGCGGTACGCCCCGGGCAGCGCGTGCTGCTGGTGGACGACCTGATCGCCACGGGCGGCACCATGATCGCCGCCATCAAGCTATTGCAGCGGCTGGGCGCCAACGTGGTGGAGGCGGCCACCATCATCGATCTGCCTTTCCTGAACGGCGCCGCGGCCGTGGCCCAGACGGGCACGCCGCTGTACTCGGTCTGCCGTTTCGAAAGCGAAACGGCCTAGTCGGAGGACGGCGCGGCATGCGGGCAGCCTTGGGGGCGGCGGCACGATGAGCGTCAAGACCGCGCTGCGCGTGATCGAGATCATCGAGGTCTACGCGCGCGAAAAGCGTCCGCTGGCCCTGTCCGAACTGGCCCGCCTGCTGCAGGTCCCGGTGTCCAGCTGTCTGGCGCTGATCCGCACGCTGGCCGAGCTGGGCTATCTGTACGAAGTGGGCCGCCGCAACGGCTATTACCCCACCAGCCGGCTGCTGGCCATGGCGCAGCAGATCGCCCGCAACGATCCGGTGCGGGACCGCGTCTACCCCAGCCTGCTGGAATTGCGCGAGGCCACGCAGGAAACCGTGGTGTTCGCCAAGCTGACGCCGGATTACCGCGTCGTCTACCTGGAAGTCCTGGATTCGCCGCACACCATCCGCTATGCGCCCGTGGCGGGCGAATTTCGCGAACTGCATGCCAATTCGCTGGGCAAGGCGCTGCTGTCCACGCTACCCGCGGAAAAGCGCCGCGAGCTGCTGCAGCGCGGCGCGCTGACCCGCTACAACGACAGGACCATGGTGCAGCCGGAGACGGTGGAAGCCGACCTTGCGGCATCGCGCCAGCGCGGCTGGTTCCGCAACCTGGGCGAGTCGCTGGCCGAGGTCGGCGCCATCGCCTGGCCGCTGTCCCTGGGCGGCGAGTATTACGCGATATCCGTGGGCGCGCCGGTATATCGCATCGAGCCCAACCAGGAGGCCTACGCGCGCATCCTGCGCGCCGCGTGCGCGGCGCTGGAGCAGAACGCCATCTAAAGGGCCAGCCCGGGCCGGCGCGTGCCCCGTGGCGACGCGCGCGACGCGATGTGCGGCACGTGCCGGCGCTCGACGTCAATACGACTTCGGCAGGCCCAGCACTTTTTCCGCGATGAAGCACAGGATCAGCTGCGGGCTGACGGGCGCGATGCGCGGGATATAGCTTTCGCGCAACAGGCGCTCCACATGGTATTCCTTGGCGTAGCCCATGCCGCCCAGGGTCAGGACGGCGGTCTGGCAGGCATTGTGGCCCGCCTCCGCGGCCAGGTATTTGGCCGAATTGGCATAGGGGCCGCAAGGCTGCCCGGCGTCGTACAGCGCGGCTGCCTTGAACACCATCAGGTCCGCCGCTTCCAGCTGCATCCACGCCTGGGCCAGCGGGTGCTGCACGCCCTGGTTCTGCCCGATGGGGCGGCCGAACACCGTTCGTTCGTTGGCATAGCGCACCGCGCGCTCAAGCGCCGCGCGGCCGATGCCCACCGCCTCGGCGGCGATCAGGATGCGTTCCGGGTTCAGCCCGTGCAGGATGTACTCGAAGCCGCGGCCTTCCTCGCCGATGCGGTCGGCCACGGGGATGCGCAGGCCGTCGATGAACAGCATGTTGGAATCGACCGCCTTGCGGCCCATTTTGTCGATCTCGCGCACTTCCACGCGCGAGCGGTCCAGGTCGGTATAGAACAGCGATAGCCCGCGCGTGGGCTTGTCGACCTCCGACAGCGGCGTGGTGCGCGCCAGCAGCAGCATCTTGTCCGCCACCTGCGCCGTGGATATCCAGATCTTGCGGCCGTGCACCACGTAGTGGTCGCCCTCGCGCACGGCGCGCGTTTTCAGGTGGGTGGTGTCCAGGCCGGCATCGGGCTCGGTCACGGCGAAGCAGGCCTTGTGGCGGCCGGCGATCAGCTCGGGCAGCCAGCGTTCCCGCTGCGCCGCGTCGCCGAAGACCACCACGGGGTTCAGGCCGAAGATGTTCATGTGCACCGCGGAAGCGCCGGCGAAGCCCGCCCCCGATGCCGCGATCGTTTGCATCATCAGCGCGGCCTCGGTCATGCCCAGGCCGGCGCCGCCGTATTCGGGCGGCATGGCGATGCCCAGCCAGCCGTCGCGCGCCAGGTCGGCGTGCAGGCCGTGCGGGAATCCGCCTTCGCGGTCGCGTTCCAGCCAGTAGTCGTCGGGATAGCGCGCGCAGATTTGTTCCACCGCGTCGCGGATGGCGAGTTGTTCGGGAGTGAAGGCGAAGTCCATCAGCGTGTTCCGTCGTAGGTGGCCTGGGCGTCCAGCAGCGCCTGGATGGCCGATTCGCTATAGCCGGCCTCGCGCAGGATCTCCAGGCTGTGTTCGCCCAGGCGCGGCGCGGGGCGGCGCAGGCCGGTGGGGGTGCCGTCGAAGCGGCCCAGCGGCGCGGGCGTGCGTAGCCGCCCCTCGGTGGGATGGTCCACCGTGCGCACGAAGCCCGTGGCCTGCAGGTGCGGGTCGGCGATCAGGTCTTCGATGCCGTACAGGCGCGAGGCGGGAATGTCGGCGGCGGCCAGCAGGTCCAGCCACTCCGCGGTGTCGCGGGTCAGCATGACCTGGGCCACGTAGGCGTAGACCTCGCCGATATGCCGGGCGCGCGCCGTGTGGGTGGCGAAGCGCGGGTCCGCCGCCATATCGGGCTGGCCGATGGCGGCGAAGAAATTGCGCCAGTGCTTGTCGTTGTAGATGAGCAGGCACACGTGGCCGTCGCGGGTGGCGTAGGGCTTGCGGTGCGGTGCCAGCAGGCGCGCGTAGCCGGTGTCGCCCAGGGGCGGATCGAAGGTCCAGCCCCCCAGATGGTCGCCCAGCACCATGTGGGCCATGCCCTCGAACATGGGGATCTCCAGGCTCTGGCCCTGCCCGGTGGCGCGGGCGTGCAGCACCGCGGATACCAGCGCGATGGCCATGTGCAGGCCGACGGCGCGGTCGGCCAGGGTCAGCGGGGCGTAGCGCGGTTCGCCCTGGCTTTGCCGGCGGAACAGGTCCGCGATGCCGGTCTGGCCCTGGATCAGGTCGTCGTAGGCGGGGCGGCCGGCATAGGGCCCGCCTTCCGCGTAGCCATAGGCCCCGGCGTAGACGATGCGGGGCTGGCGCGCCGCGAACACGGCGTAGTCCAGTCCCAGCCGCGCCATGGCCTGCGGGCGGATGTTGTACAGCACGGCGTCGCAATCGGCCGCCAGCGCCAGGCAGGCGTCCCGCGCGGCGGGCTGCTTCAGGTCCAGCACGATGGACCGCTTGTTGCGGTTCAGGTGCAGGTACAGATGCCCCATGCCCGGGTTGCGCATGGGGCCGACGGCGCGCATGTTGTCGCCGGCGGGCGCTTCCACCTTGATGACGTCCGCGCCCAGGTCCGCCAGCACCTGGGTGGCGTAGGGGCCCATCACCACGGCGGTCAGGTCCAGGATGCGGACCCCTGCCAGGGGGCCGCCGGCAGTGGGGCGTTCGTGGCTTGCGTCGTCTTGCGTCATTCCTGCTGTATCCCTGCGTCCTTGATCAGCTTGCCCCACAGCTGCAGCTGCTGCGCGACGAAGGCCGCGAAGTCGTCCGGCGTGCCGCTGAAGGCGTCGAAGCCCAGTCCCGCCAGCTGCTTGCGCACCTGCGGGTCCACGACCAGTTTGTTGATGGCCGCGTTCAGCGTGCGGACCACGTCAGGCGGCATGCCGGCCGGCCCGAAATAGCCGTTCCAGGAATTGATGTCGAAGTCCGGAATGCCGGCGTCTTCCATCGAGGGAATGTCCGGCACCACGCTGCTGCGCGCGGCGGTGGACACGGCCAGCGCGCGCATCTTGCCCGACTGCACGAAGGGCAGGCCCGACGCCACGTCGGTGAACATCATGTCGACCTGGCCGCCCACCACGTCGGTAATGGCCTGCGGCGTGCCCTTGTAGGGGATGTGCACGATCTCGATGCCGGCCCGGCGCGCCAGGGTGGCGCCGGCGACGATGCCGGTGCTATTGCCGCTGGCATAGGTCAGCTTGCCGGGATGGGCCTTGGCGTAGGCGACCAGCTCCTGCACGGACTTGACCGGCAGCTTGGGATTGACCACCAGGATGAAGGGCAGGTTGCCGCCGCGGGCGATCGGGGTGAAGTCCTTCACCGGATCGTACGGGACGTTTTTCATCAGGTAGGGCGCGGCCGAATGCGAAGTATTGGTGGTGACGAAAAGCGTGTAGCCGTCGGGCTTGGCGCGCGCCACGTAGGACGCGGCGATGGTGGCGTTGCCGCCGGGTTTGTTCTCCACCACGACCTGGCCGTTCAGGATGCGGCCCAGCTCGGTGGCGAAGATGCGGCCCACTGCGTCGGTGCCCGACCCCGCGGGGAAAGGCACCACCAGCGTGATGGGGCGGTCGGGATACGCCGCCTGGGCCTGGCCGGGACCGAGCAGCGCGGCCAGGCCCAGGGCGGCGGCCGCGGCCGCCAGGCGGCGGATAAGGGGATGGGGGTTCATGGGCTTGTCTCCTCGTTGTCGTTGTGTGCGGCGGGTGCCGTCGGCGTGCCCGGCGCGGATGCCGGTCGGCTGGCCGGCTTGGATCGGCTGCCGCTGGAATCGCCGCCGCGCGGTGTGGCAAGGGCGCGCGGCCGGTTGATACGCGGGAAGGCGCGGCGCCATCGCGCCGGGCGGCCGGTTCAGCGGACCACGCGTTCGGGGTTTTCCTCGTAGGGCGGCGAATAGATCACCAGCAGGCGCGCGGGCTCCTCGCTGGTGACGGTGAAGACGTGCGGGATGTCCGGGGGGAAATAGCAGCAATCGCCGGCGCGCATGTCAGCGCCGACACCGTCGACCTCGGCCCGGGCGGTGCCGGAAAGCAGGTAGCACACCTGTTCGATGCCGGGATGGGCGTGCGGCAGGGCGCCCTTGCCTTTTTCGATCACGCCAAGGATGACCTCCACGTGCCGGGCGCCGACGTTTTCCCGGCCGATCAGCCGGCGGTTCGTCGTGCCCAGGTGGTTGGCGGGATGGTAGCCGGGCACATCGGCCTCGCGGACCAGCCAGGCGGGATCGGGAGCGGTCATGCGTGTCTCCAATTTCTGTATTGTGAATATATTTTCACAAGCATGAAAAACGCCGTCAAGGGCGGCGAACCCCTACGGCGGTCGGGCGGTCTACCGCCCGGCGCGCGGGGGACCCCGGCGATAGGGCGGTCCGGCACGCTGGCGGCACGGCGCAACCGGCTGCGCGGCCGGCGGCGAAGGAGGCAGGCGAAGGAGGCAGGTAAAGAAGGGAAGGACGCCTGGCCACGGGCCAGGCGGGAAGCGGGCAGAGGGAAGCGGGCAGCCGGCCGGCGAGCGGGGCCGCGGTGTCGCGCGCCTTAGCGCCGTTCCTGCAGCCGCGGCTGGATGAAGTCCAGGAAGGCCCGCGTTTTCGCCGGGATGGTGCGCGAGGGCAGCAGGGCGAACAGCGGCATGGGGGTCAGGTTCCAGTCCGGCAGCACGCGCACCAGTCCCACCTGGGCAATGGCCTTTTCCATCGCATGGAAGACCGGCAGCGGCACGATGCCCATGCCGCGGGCGGCCAGCCGCCCCAGCATGCCGACGTTGTTGGCGATCAGCCGCCCGAACACGGCGACGCGTTCCACCCGGTCGCCGGAGTGCAGGATCCAGTACGAGGAGCTGCCCTCGCCGCCGGGAAAGCGCAGGCAATCGTGATGGCTCAGGTCGGCGGGCGTCAGCGGCTGCCCGTGGCGTTCCAGATAGTCGTGCGACGCATACAGCTGGTGGCTCATCAGCATCAGCTTGCGGGAGATCAGGCTGGAATCCGGCTGGGGTCCCAGGCGCAGCACCAGATCGAAGGGATTGCTGATGGGGTCCAGGCGGCGCTCCGTGACGTCGAATTCGCATTCGATGTCGGGGTACTGGTCGGTAAACTCGCGCATCACCACCGGCAGGACGAGCGCCGCCAGGCTGGGCCCCATGGAAACGCGCAAGCGCCCGCGCGGCAGCGCCGCCATGTCCTGCAGCTGCTCGTGGGCGACGCGGGCCTCTTCGATGATGTGGCGGCAGCGGTCGAAATACAGGGCGCCGGCTTCGGTAAGTTCGATGCGGCGGGTGGTGCGCGTCAGCAGCTGCATGCCGATGCGGCGTTCCAGTTCGGTGACCCGCTTGGACAGCGTGGCCGAGGGAATGCCCAGCGCTTCGGCCGCATGGCTGAAGTTCTTGCGCTTGGCCACTTCGACGAACAAGGCGATGTCGTTGAGCTGGATGTCCATCCAACGCGTCCCGCTGGTATGCCCCGCGATCCGGAGCCAGGGTTTACAGGGCCTGACGGCAGGTCAGAGTATCAGTTTATAAGCCGGGTTATCGGTCTCGTTCCAGCAGGGATACGCCAGTTCCGCGATGAAGTCCTTGAACTGCTTCTTGTCCGAGGGCGGCACCTGGATGCCGACCAGGATGCGGCCGTAGTCGGCGCCCTGGTTGCGGTAATGGAACAGGCTGATGTTCCAGCTGGGATTCATGGCGCTCAGGAAGCGCATCAGGGCGCCGGGCCGCTCGGGGAATTCAAAGCGGTACAGCAATTCGTCGTGGGCCAGCGCGGAGCGCCCGCCCACCATATGCCGCAGGTGCGTCTTGGCCATTTCGTCGTGCGTCAGGTCCAGCGTATCGAACCCGTGGCGGCGGAAGGTATTGGCCAGCTTTTCCGGTTCGGACGGCGAGGAAACCTGCAGGCCGACAAAGACGTGCGCCCGCACGGCGTCCGAGATGCGGTAGTTGAACTCCGTGACGCTGCGGTCGCCCACCAGTTCGCAGAACTTGCGGAAGCTGCCGCGCTGTTCCGGCATGGAGACGACGAACACGGCTTCGCGCATTTCGCCGACCTCGGCCCGTTCGGCGACGAAGCGCAGGCGGTCGAAATTCATGTTGGCGCCGGAGGCGATGGCCGCCACCGTCTTGCCCTTCCATTTCTGCTGCGACAGATACTGCTTGGCGCCGGCGACCGCCAGCGCGCCGGCCGGTTCCAGCACGCTGCGCGTGTCCTGGAAGACGTCCTTGATGGCGGCGGAAATGGCGTCCGTATCGACGACCACGAAGTCGTCGACGTGCTTGCGCACCAGCTTGAAGGTTTCCGCGCCCACCTGCTTGACCGCCGTGCCGTCGGAAAACAGCCCGACATCGTTGAGCAGCACGCGGCGGCCGGCGCGCACGCTGCGCACCATGGCATCGGAGTCCTCGGTCTGCACGCCGATGATCCGCACTTCGGGACGCAATTGCTTGATGTAGGTGGCCACGCCGGCGATCAGGCCGCCGCCGCCGATGGCGACGAACACGGCGTCCAGCGGCCCGGGATGCTGGCGCAGGATTTCCATGCCCACGGTCCCCTGGCCGGCGATCACGTCCGGGTCGTCGAAGGGGTGGACGAAGGTCAGCTTCTGCTTGCGCTCCAGCTCCTGGGCGTGGGCGTAGGCGTCGGAAAAGCTCTCTCCGGCCAGCACGACCTCGCCGCCCAGTCGCCGCACGGCGTCGATCTTGACGGCCGGGGTGGTGGTGGGCATGACGATGACCGCCCGGCAGCCCAGCCGCCGGGCGGACAGCGCCACGCCCTGCGCATGGTTGCCGGCGGAGGCGGCGATGACGCCGCGGGCGCGGACCGCCGGCGGCATATTCGCCATCTTGTTGTACGCGCCCCGCAGCTTGAAGCTGAAAACCGGCTGAGTGTCCTCGCGCTTGAGCAGCACCGTGTTCGAAATTCGCTGCGACAGCAGCGTGGCCGCTTCCAGCGGCGACTCGACGGCGACGTCGTAGACCTTCGAAGTGAGGATGCGTTTCAGATAGTCGGTGGACATGGACTGCGGGGCAGGATTGAAAGCGTCGGGCAGGTTACCACAGCATTCCGCGCCTATCGGTGCCGTTTTTCCGGGTCCGCCGCCGGGCAGGCGGCCACCCCGGGAATGGGGCCCGCCTCGGGCTACACTGCGCGGCATGGAAGCCGCCCTGACGTCCGCCGTGAACTGGCTTTTGGCCGCGTTGGCGCTGCCCAACGTCGGCCTGAGCGCCATATTCCTTATCAGCCTGGTATCCGCCACGCTGCTGCCCCTGGGATCCGAGCCCGCGGTATTCGGCTACGTCAAGCTGATGCCCGACATGTTCTGGCCCGCCGTGCTGGTGGCCACCGCCGGCAATACGGTGGGCGGGGCAATCAGCTATGCCATGGGCTGGGGCGCCTGGCGCGCCGCCGAGCGCTGGAAGGAAAAGCATCCCCATCGCGCCCATGAGGCCCGCTCGCATGCCGACCAGGGCCGCTGGCACCGCAAGGCCCACGACTGGCTGCACCGCATGGGGCCGCCCGCGCTGCTGATGTCCTGGCTGCCCGCCGTGGGCGATCCGCTGTGCGCGGTGGCCGGCTGGCTGCGCCTGTCGTTCTGGCCTTGCACGATCTATATGGCGATCGGTAAATTCCTGCGCTACCTGGTGATGACGGGCAGCCTGGTCTGGCTGTTCCCGCACGCCTGATGGGGGTCCGCGGCCTTCAGGTCGCTGTCAGTCCCGCGGCGGGCCGGCGGCGCCCTGGGGTTATTACCGGGCGGTTCCATCCCATGGCGTAAAATATTTTTTTAAGGGCCATCCCTCAGCTTCCATGAACGCCCCCCTCGCCAGCCAGCTTCTGAATGCGGCGGTTCCGCCGGCACCGGGCACCCGCCTGCGTGAGATCCCCTACAACTACACCTCGTTTTCCGACCGCGAGATCGTCGGCCGGTTGCTGGGCGAGGACGCCTGGCAACTCTTGACGGACCTGCGCGCCGAGCGCCGCACCGGCCGGTCCGCGCGCATGTTGTACGAGGTGCTGGGCGATATCTGGGTGGTGCGCCGCAATCCCTATCTGCAGGACGACCTGCTGGACAATCCCAAGCGCCGCCGCCAGCTCATCGAGGCGCTGCATCACCGCCTGGGAGAGATCGACAAGCGCCGCGAGCCCGGCCGCATCGATTTCCAGGAAGGGCGCGACCTGTACCGCGACGAAAAGGTGTTGCAGCTGATCGACCGCGCGCGGGCCGCCGTGGCCAGCTTCGAGGCCCAGTTCGACCAGACCGAACAACTGCGCCGGCAGGCCCAGAAGGTGCTGGGCCGCGTCACCGCGCGCGACAACATCAAGTTCGACGGCCTGTCGCGCGTCGCCCATGTCACCGATGCCACCGACTGGCGCGTGGAATACCCCTTCGTCGTCCTGACGCCGGACAGCGAGGACGAGATCGCCGCGCTGGTGCGCGGCTGCTTCGAGCTCGGCCTGACCATCATCCCGCGGGGGGGCGGCACGGGCTATACGGGCGGCGCGATACCGCTGACCTGGAAGTCGGCCGTCATCAATACGGAAAAATTCGAGACCCTGGGCAAGGTCGAGCCCACCGAATTGCCGGGCGTTGCCGAGCCGGTCGCCACGGTATTCACGGGCGCCGGCGTGGTGACCAAGCGCGTGGCCGACGCGGCCGCGCAGGCCGGCTATGTGTTCGCGGTGGACCCGACCTCGGCCGAAGCCTCCTGTGTCGGCGGCAATATCGCCATGAACGCCGGCGGCAAGAAGGCCGTGCTGTGGGGAACCGCGCTGGACAACCTGGCCTGGTGGCGCATGGTCGATCCGGAAGGCAACTGGCTGGAAGTCACCCGCCTCGAACACAACATGGGCAAGATCCATGACGTCGACGTCGCCCGCTTCGAACTGAAGTGGTTCGACGGCCGCGGCAAGCCGGGCGAAACCCTGCTGCGCAGCCGGGTCCTGGAAATCGAAGGCCGGCGCTTCCGCAAGGAAGGCCTGGGCAAGGACGTCACCGACAAGTTCCTGGCCGGCCTGCCCGGCGTGCAGAAGGAAGGCTGCGACGGCCTGATCACGTCGGCGCGCTGGGTGCTGCACCGCATGCCCGCGCATACGCGCACGGTATGCATGGAGTTCTTCGGCCAGGCGCGCGATGCGATTCCGTCCATCGTCGAGGTCAAGCACTACCTGGACAACGAGGGCAAGCAGCGCGGCGCCATCCTGGCCGGGCTGGAGCACCTGGACGAACGCTATCTGCGCGCGGTGGGCTATGCCACCAAGAGCAAGCGCGGCCAGCTGCCCAAGATGGTGCTGATCGGCGACATCGTCGGCGACGACGAAGCGGCCGTGGCCGCGGCCGCCAGCGAAGTCGTGCGCCTGGCCAATACGCGCCATGGCGAGGGCTTCGTCGCCGTCAGCGCGGAAGCCCGCAAGAAGTTCTGGGCCGACCGTTCCCGCACCGCCGCCATCGCGCGCCACACCAACGCCTTCAAGATCAACGAGGACGTGGTGATCCCGCTGGGCCGCATGGGCGAGTACACGGACCACATCGAACGCATCAACATCGAGCTCTCCACGCGCAACAAGCTGCGCCTGCTGGACGAACTGGACGCCTTCCTGGCGCAACCCTTGCCGCTGGGCAAGGCCGAGGACGAGGAAGACGCGGAAATCACCCGCGCCGAAATCCTGGCCGAGCGCACGCGGCAGGCGCAGGCGCTGATCGGCGCGACGCGCGCGCGCTGGCAGTATCTGCTGAACGAACTGGACAAACCGCTGACGCAGGCGCTGCCGGACCTCGCCGGCCTGGGCATGGCCCATATGCAGGCCACCCTGGCGGACCGCATCGCGGCGCAGCCGGCCGCGCGGGTGTTCGACGTGGTGCAGGACCGCACCGTGCGCGTGTCCTGGAAGACCGAAGTCCTGGCCCAGCTGCAGGGGATTTTCTCCGGCTCGGCCTGCAAGAAGGTGCTGGACGAAATGCGTGCCATCCATGCGCGCGTGCTCAAGAGCCGTGTCTTCGTGGCCCTGCACATGCATGCGGGCGACGGCAATGTGCA
Organism: Bordetella bronchialis; assembly: GCF_001676705.1. Classification (NCBI taxonomy): domain Bacteria; kingdom Pseudomonadati; phylum Pseudomonadota; class Betaproteobacteria; order Burkholderiales; family Alcaligenaceae; genus Bordetella; species Bordetella bronchialis. The sequence goes on along the minus strand of NZ_CP016170.1, from coordinate 5,357,524 downwards.
CACCAACATCCCGGTCAACTCCGACGACTACGGCATGCTGCGCGAAGCCAACGAGGCGGTCGCGCGCATCATGCGGATCGCCCGGGACCTGGACGGGGTGATTTCCGGCGAGCACGGTATCGGCCTGACCAAGTACGAGTTCCTGACACAGGAAGAGCTGCAGCCCTTCCAGGACTACAAGCGCAGCGTGGATCCGCATGGCCGCTTCAACGCGGGCAAGCTGATGCCGGGCGCCGACCTGACGCACGCCTGGACGCCCAGCTTCAACCTGATGGGCCATGAGTCGCTGATCATGCAGCAGAGCGACATCGGCGCGATTTCGTCGTCCATCAAGGATTGCCTGCGCTGCGGCAAGTGCAAGCCGGTGTGCGCCACCCATGTGCCGCGCGCCAATCTGCTGTATTCGCCCCGCAACAAGATCCTGGCGACGTCGCTGCTGGTCGAGGCCTTCCTGTACGAGGAGCAGACCCGCCGCGGCGTCAGCCTGAAGCACTGGGAAGAATTCGAGGACGTCGCGGACCACTGCACCGTCTGCCACAAGTGCTACAACCCCTGTCCGGTCGACATCGATTTCGGCGACGTGTCGATGAATATGCGCGCGCTGCTGCGCCGCATGGGCCGCAAGTCCTTCAATCCGGGCACGGCGGCGGCGATGTTCTTCCTGAACGCCAAGGACCCCGCCACCATCAACGCCACGCGCAAGGCCATGGTGGGCGTGGGCTACAAGGTGCAGCGCGCCGCCAACGACCTGCTGTCGGGCCTGGCGCGCAAGCAGACGCGCCATCCGCCGGCCAGCGTGGGCAAGGCGCCGCTGCGCGAGCAGGTGGTGCACTTCATCAACAAGAAGATGCCCGGCGGCCTGCCCAAGCAGACGGCGCGCAAGCTGCTGGATATCGAGGACGCCAACTACGTGCCGATCATCCGCGATCCGCGCGCCACATCGGCCGATACGGAAGCGGTGTTCTACTTCCCGGGTTGCGGTTCGGAGCGGCTGTTCTCGCAGGTGGGGCTGGCCACGCAGGCCATGCTGTGGCATGCCGGCGTGCAGACGGTGCTGCCGCCGGGCTATCTGTGCTGCGGGTATCCGCAGCGCGGCAACGGCATGAACGACAAGGCCGAACAGATCATCACGGACAACCGCGTCCTGTTCCATCGCGTCGCCAATACGCTGAACTACCTGGACATCAAGACGGTGGTGGTCAGTTGCGGCACGTGCTACGACCAGTTGGCGGGCTATGAGTTCGACAAGATATTCCCGGGCTGCCGCCTGATCGATATCCACGAGTACCTGCTGGAAAAGGGTATCAAGCTGGATGGCGTGCAGGGTGTGCGCTACATGTACCACGACCCCTGCCATACGCCCATGAAGCTGCAGGACCCGATGAAGACGGTCAAGTCGCTGGTCGGCGACGGGGCCATCAAGAGCGACCGCTGCTGCGGGGAATCGGGCACGCTGGCGGTGAGCCGCCCGGATGTTTCGACGCAGGTGCGCTTCCGCAAGGAAGAAGAACTGCGCAAGGGCAATGAGGCGGTGCGGGCGGATGGCTTCGACGGCCAGGTGAAGGTGCTGACTTCCTGCCCGTCGTGCCTGCAGGGCCTGTCCCGCTACAAGGGGGATACCGCGATGGACGCGGACTATATCGTCGTGGAGATGGCGCGCCATATCCTGGGCGAGGACTGGATGCAAAACTACGTCAAGCAGGCCAACGCGGGCGGCATCGAGCGGGTGTTGGTGTAGGGATCTGGATCGCGGCTGCGGCCGCGATTTTTGATTTTGTACAGGCTGGCCGTATCGCTTCCTGTCTGCTTGTATCATTGTGTTATGCGTCACGAGCGTATACACAACGGTGCCGTTCAGGAAGAAGGCATGGAAATCAAGGCATCCGCCACCATCCCGTACATGCTGTACGAGCAAGTCCGTCAAATGATCATCGACGGGACCCTGGCGCCCGGCCAACCGCTGCGCGAACAGGAACTGGAAAGACGATTCGGCACGAGCCGCAGTCCCATCCGGGAGGCGTTGCGGCTGCTGGAGCTGAGCGGGCTGGCCACGCACGCCCAGCGCCGCGGTTTTCGCGTGGTGCTGTACACGGAACAGGAGATCCGCCAGCTGTATCTGCTGCGCGCCGAGCTGGAGGCCTATGCCATCCAGGGGCTGGCGGAACACCAGGACCTGGAGCCGCTGCTGGCCAAGCTGCGCGCCGCGCACGAACGGCTGCGGCAATGCGATCCCGATCGCGCGGTCCTGAATTACCTGTCGACGGTGCGGCGGGCGTTCCTGGATGTCGTCGAGTTCATCGGCAACCAGCCTCTGCGCGAATCGGTGCATCGCCTGAACGAACGCTGCGAACCCTTGCGCTATAACCTGTTCCGCCGCGGGTTCTCCGATGTGGGGGCCTCGGCCAGCTATGTGGGACGGGTGGTGGACGCGATCGCACGGCGGGATTTTCCCTGTGCGGCGGCGGTCAGGCGCGAGTGCGCGCACTGGATACTGCCGATGGTGCTGGGCGCGTATGCGGAAGAAGTGGCTGCGCGCTCGGGAGGGGCTGCGGCCTGAACCGTGGGGCTCGGGGGTGTCCGTCGTGTTGGATGCCGTTTCAGGTTGTCTTGCTGGTGCTGTCTTGGACGGGGCTTTCGAAGGTTGCCTTGCTCTTGCCGTCCGGTGGGGGAGATGCCTGTCGGGGCCGGCCCGCTCGGGCGGTCCAGGGCCTTCGCCCTGGACTGCCGCTTTGTCTTCCTCCTTCGGCGGCCGAAGGGGCGGTGGGGTTCTTGCGGCTTTTTTGCCCGGCCGTCCTACGTACGGAAGCCCTCGCGCGCCCTCGGACGGGCCGGCCCCGACAGGCATCTCCCCCGCCGGACTCACGGGTTGCCTTAGAGGCGGTCGCTGGGGCGGGCGGTGTTCTTGGCCTTTCGTGGGTCGCGTGTTCGGGGTAGGAAAGAGCTTCTGTTGCCCGTCGTTTTCGGGCCGCCCTGCGCGGCCCGAAAACGCCTGCGTGGTGTTGGCTTGTGGTGTTGGCTTGCGGTGGTGGCTGTGGTGGCGTGCGGTGGTGGTGGTGCTGGCGGGGGGCGGCTTGCCGCCCCGCGGTGGGCTGTGGCGCCAGCGCGCGGCGGGTGCTACGAGGCGGGCGCGGCCACCGTTTTTACTGCGATGCCGGCTTTCTCCAGCGCCGAGCGGATGCCGCTGGCGAAGACCAGGGCGTTGGGCTGGTCGCCGTGTATGCACAGGGTATCGGCCCGCACCGGTACGTCCTTGCCGTTGACCGAACGCACCTTGCCTTCCTGCACCATGCGCAGCACCTGCGCGACGGCCTTGTCGACCTCGGTGATCATGGCGCCGGGGTGGCTGCGCGGGGTCAGCGAGCCGTCGTCCTGGTAGGAACGGTCGGCGAAGACTTCCTGTGCCACCGGCACGCCCAGGGCCTCCGCGGCGCGGATGTGCTCGGTGCCGGCCAGGCCGTATAGAACGAGCTTGCTGTCGACGTCGCGGATGGCGCGGCACAGCGCCTCGGACAGGGCGCGATCCTTGGCCGCCATGTTGTACAGGGCGCCGTGCACCTTCACGTGATGCAGCCGGGCGCCTTGCGAGGCGGCCACGCCGGCCAGGGCGCCGATCTGGTAGACCATGAAGTCATAGGCCTCGCTGGGGCTGACCTGCATGACGCGGCGCCCGAAGCCGGCCAGGTCCGGCAGGCTGGGGTGCGCGCCCAGCGCGACACCGCGGGCCAGCGCGGCCGCTACCGTGCGGCGCATGGTGCCCGGGTCGCCGCCATGGAAGCCACAGGCGATATTGGCCGAGGAGACGTATTCCAGGACGCCTTCATCGTTGCCCATTTTCCAGGCGCCGTAGCTTTCGCCCATGTCGCAGTTCAAGTCGATGGATAAACCCATGGCTGTGCTCCGTCAGTTCGATTCGGATGTGTGGCGCGCGTACAGGTCGCGCAAGGGGGCCAGCGCCGCGGCCAGGCGCGCGAAGGCGGTCTCGCGCTCGCCATCCAGCCGCTGCGCTTCCTCCAGGGAGATCATTTCAAAGCGTATGGTGCTACCGGGCGCCGCCTGTGCCAAGAGCGGCAGGTCCACGCTGGCGACCTGGGCGATCTTGGGGTAGCCGCCGGTGGTCTGGCGGTCGGCCATCAAGACGATGGGCGCGCCGTCGGCGGGCACCTGTACCGTGCCGAAGCAGGTGGCCTCGGACAGCATCTGGCGCGGCGCTTCCATGGCCAGCGCCGGGCCGTTCAGGCGATACCCCATGCGTTCGGATTGCGGTGTCACGGTGTAGGGGGCCCCGGCGAAGGCGTCGCGCGCTTCGCGGGTGAAGGCCTCCCATTGCCGGCCGGGCATGGCGCGTACCGTGGCGCGCGCCTGGGTCGCCAGGGTGGCGGGCAGGTAGAGCCGGATGTCCCACAAGGCATCTTCCAGGGCCTGCAGTGCGTTCGTTTTCAGGTGCGCGCGCAGGCCGACGCTATCGCCCTTGGCCAGGGCGCGACCCTGGTAGCCGCCGAAGCCGCTGCGCAGGTAGGTGCTTTCGCTGTCCATCACGCGGGGCAGGGTGTAGCCGCCATGCACGGCCAGATAGGCGCGCAGGCCGGGGGCGGCGCTGCCCGGCGCGCCGGGGGCCGCGCCGAAGGCGAGCACTTGGCCGGCACGCGCCAGCAGCGGCCGGTTCAGGGGCACGGGGCTGCCATCGAGGGCCGCCCCCAGGGCGGCGCCGCTCAGGGCGAAGCAGGCGGCGCGCTCGAAGCGCAGGGTGGGGCCTTGCAGGGTGATCTCCAGCGACGCGGTACGGGCGGGATCGTTGCCCGCCAGCAGGCTGGCAAGGCGATGGGCGCGAGCGTCCATGGCGCCCGCCACCGGTATGCCCTGGTGCTGGTAGCCCAGCCGTCCCAGGTCCTGGAAAGAGGACAGCAGTCCCGGCTTCAATACGGAGAGCGTCATTCCTGTTCCGCCCGCATGCGCGCGTAGGCCTGGGCGTCGATGGGCACGAAGCGGATGCGGTCGCCCGGCTGCAGCAGGGACGCGGGTTCGCGCGCCGGGTCGAACAGCCTCAGGGGCGTGGCGCCGATGATGTTCCAGCCGCCGGGCAGGCGGCTGGGATAGATCACGGTCTGGCGGTTGGCCACCGCCACGGATCCCATCGGCACGGCGGTACGGGGCGATGCGCGCCGCGGCAGGTTCAGCCGTGCATCGTGCACGCCGATATAGGGATGGCCGGGCGCGAAGCCCAGCATATAGACCATGCTGCCCGGACGCGTGTGCAGCGCGATGACTTCTTCCGGGCTGATGCCGGCCGCGCGCGCCACGTCTTCCAGGTCGGGGCCATGCTCGCCGCCGTAGCACACCGGGACGGTGACGTCGCGCGCCGCGCTGTCGCCGTCCGGGATGCCTTGCGCCAGCAGGCCGTGTATGTGCTCGGCCAGGGCCGCGTAGGTGGGCCCCCGGCCGTCGGGCCCCGGGGCGTAATGCACGGCCACCGCCACGAAGGACGGCACGACGTCGGTTACCCCGGGCAGGGCGGCGTCGCGCAGCAGGCGCGACACGGCCAGGCAGCGGCGGCCCACCGCTTCGTCGATGGCGTCGCCGAAGACGACGAGCAGGCAGCGATCGCCCTGGGGGTGGATCCGCCAGGCGGGCGCCGGTCTGTCGGGCGCTGCGTCCACGTGCCGCGCGGCCTTACTTCGCGAACAGCGAATCCAGGTTCTTGAAGGCCTTGAATTCCAGCGCGTTGCCGGACGGATCCAGGAAGAACATGGTGGCCTGCTCGCCCACTTCGCCCTTGAAGCGGACGTAGGGCTCGATGACGAATTTGGTGCCGGCCTTGGTCAGCTTGTCCGCCATGGCTTCCCATTGGTCCATGGACAGGACGGCGCCGAAGTGGCGCACGGGCACATCGTGGTCGTCCACGGCGCTGGTCTGCTTGTGTCCGCATTCGTCCGGCGCCAGGTGCGCGACGATCTGGTGGCCGTAGAAGTTGAAGTCCACCCACTCCGGCGCGCTGCGCCCCTCCGGACAGCCCAGCAGGTCGCCATAGAAGCGGCGGGCCTCGGCGATGTCGCGTACCGGGAAGGCCAGGTGGAAGGGGGGCATGGCGGCTTGGGCACTCATTCGGAACTCCAGGGGAAGGATGGAAACCAGGCGCTAGTGTAGGGAGTATATTTTTGATTGAAAAACGATATTTTTTTGGACTTAGCACGAATTTTCACGATGCTCACCGAATTCCGCACCTTCGTCGCCGTGGCCCGCGACGGCACGTTCACCGGGGCCGGGCGCCAACTGGGGCTGACGCAGTCGGCCGTCAGCGCGCAGATCCGGCGGCTGGAGGAGTTCGTCGGCGTGGCGCTGTTCGACCGCACGGCGCGGTCGGCTACCTTGAACGATGCCGGCCGGGAGGTCCTGGCGCAGGCCGAGGAGGTCCTGGGCCTGGTGAACCGGATGGTGACGCAGGCGGGAACCGGGCACGTCACGGGATCGCTGCGCATGGCGGCGATCGCCTCGGTGCAGCAGCACCTGCTGGTGACGGCGCTGCGCCTGTTCCGCGCGGATTTTCCCGACGTCAGCGTGCGCATCGTCCCGGGCGTGTCGCTGTCGCTGCTGGCCCACGTGGATGCCTCGGAGGTGGACCTGGCGGTCCTGATCCGGCCGCCGTTCAAGCTGCCGCCCGAACTGGCCTGGCAGCCCCTGGTCTCGGAGCCCATGGTGCTGGCGGTGCCGGCCTCGCTGCCGGAAACGGGCTGGCGGGAGGCGCTGGCCGTCCACCCCTTCATCCGCTACGACCGCGCCTCCTTCGGCGGGCGCCTGGTGGATGCCTTCCTGCGCCGCCATCGCCTGGCCGTGCACGAGGCCGTGGAACTGGACGAGATCGACGCCATCGCCAATCTGGTGCGGGCCGGGCTCGGGGTGGCGCTGATGCCGCGCACGCGCGACCTGGATGCCGCCGGCCTGCGCTTGCTGGACCTGGGCGCGGCGGGGTTCGAACGGCAGATCGGTATCGTCATCCGCCGTTCCGCCGATGCGGCGGGCGTTGCCGCGCGCATGGCGGCCTGCCTGCATGCGGCGGCACAGGGAGCCGCATAGGGGCGGCGGGGGGCACAGGGACGGCACAGGCCGGCCCCTGAAGGCGCCGGCGCCGGGCCCATGCCGGGCCGGATAACACCCTACCTAGATGCGCTGGCAGCGTATCGTCACGGGATGGCCGCAGAGCGCGCGCATGATCTCGTCGTCGACCACGCCGTCGACGTCGGTGACGACATAGCCGATATCGCCGCGCGTTTGCAGGTTCTGGCTCAGGATGTTCAGTCCCTGCTGGGCCAGCAGGTTGTCCAGCGTGCCCAGCGCGCCCGGCACGTTGCGGTGGATATGCAGGATGCGGGCGGTGCCGGCCCGCTCGGTGAACGGCAGTTCCGGGAAGTTGACCGCGCCCTTGGTGGTGCCGGCCTGCAGGTAGCGCACCAGCTTTTCCGCGACTTCGCGGCCGATGTTTTCCTGCGATTCCTGCGTGCTGCCGCCGATGTGCGGGGTCAGGATCACGTTGGGCATGCCGATCAGCGGGCTGGCCAGGGGCTCATCGACGCTTTTCGGCTCGGTGGGGAACACGTCCAGCGCCGCGCCGGCCAGGTGCTGCGAGGCCAGGGCCGCGTGCAAGGCGTCGATGTCCACCACCGTGCCGCGCGAGGCATTGATCAGGATCGCGCCGCGCTTCATCTGCGCCAGCGTATCCGCGTTGATGATGTTTTCGGTGCTGCGGCCGCCCGGCACGTGCAGCGTGACGACATCGCTCTGCGCCAGGAGCTCGGCCAGGGTGTTGACGGCGTGCGCGTTCCCCAGGGGCAGCTTGGCCTCTACATCGTGATAGACGACGCGCATGCCCACGCTTTCGGCCAGCGTGCCCACCTGCGAACCGATGTTGCCGTAGCCGATGACGCCCAGCGTCTTGCCGCGCGCCTCGTAGGCGCCCGACGCGGTCTTGTCCCAATGGCCCTGGTGCACCCGCGTGCTTTTCTCGGGGATGCGGCGCAACAGCAGGATGGCTTCGGCCAGCACCAGCTCCGCCACCGAGCGGGTGTTCGAAAAGGGGGCGTTGAAGACGGGTACGCCATGGTGCATGGCGCTGTCCACGTCCACCTGGTTGGTGCCGATGCAGAAGCACCCGACCACGCGCAGGTCGGCGAACTGTTCGAAGTGGGCGGCGTCCAGGTGCGTGCGCGACCGTATTCCCACCACATCCGCGCCCTTGAGCGCCGCCCGCAGTTCGTCCGGCGGCAGCGAGGACGAATAGGTCTGGATGTCGGTGTAGCCGGCGTCGCGGAAGACCGCCACGCCGCTGGGATGGATGTTTTCGAACAGGACGATACGCGTCATGCTGGCATGCTCCCTTCGAGAATTCGTGCGTTCCGATGCGGATCCGCGGGCGCAATCATCATGCCAGGGAAGGCCGGGTTTACCCGGGGTAGCCACACACGTGGCAGGGGCGTCCACGCCGGCCCCGGGTTCAGGCGGCGTCGCTCTCGACGACGCGTTCCGGCGGGAACACCAGCACGAAGGTGCTGCCCTTGCCGACTTCGCTGGCGATGCTGAGCTCCGCGTCGTGGCGCATGGCGATGTGCTTGGTGATGGCCAGGCCCAGGCCCGTGCCGCCCACCGCGCGCGAACGGCCGCGGTCCACGCGGTAGAAGCGTTCCGTCAGCCGGGGGATGTGTCGCGCGGCGATGCCGATACCGGTGTCCTGCACGCTGTAGCGCGCGCCGCCCTCGGGCAGCCGTTCCCAGCGGACGGTGATGGTGCCGCCTTCCGGCGTGTAGCGCACCGCATTGGTCAGCAGGTTGGAGACGGCGGAAGACAGTTCGCTTTCCGCGCCCAGCAGGTCCACGCCCTCGTCCAGGCGCCAGACCAGCGTGTGGCGCCCCGAGGACAAGGCCTCGGTCTGCTGGCGCGCCGTCTGCAGCAGCGTCGCCATGCGCACGCGGTGCGGTTCCGCATTGGGCGAGGACTCCAGCGTGGACAGCGTCAGCAAATCGGCCACGATGGCCTGCATGCGCTGCGCCTGCTCATGCATCATGGTCAGGTACTGGCCGCGCTGCTCGCGGCTCAGGGCCTCGTCCGGCATCTCGCGCATGGTTTCCAGGAAGCCCGCCAGCACGGTCAGCGGCGTGCGCAGTTCATGCGAGACATTGGCCACGAAGTCGCGCCGCGTGGTTTCCAGTTTTTCGATCTGCGTGACGTCGCGGGTGATCAGCAGGCGCTGGTCGCGCGCATAGGCGGTCAGCTGCATCATCAGCAGGCGTTCCTGGCTGCCCACCGCCATGCGGACCAGGATGGGTTCGGGCCAGTCGTCCTGGCGGCTGTATTCGATGAATTCCGGCGCGCGCACCAGATTCAGCAGATTGGCGCCGCGATCGGCGGGCAGGCGCAGCCCCAGATGCTGGCGCGCGACGCGATTGCACCAGTCGATCTGCAGGTCCTGGTTCAGGGTGACCGCGCCGTCCGGCAGCGCTTGCGCCGCCGCCAGCATGCCCTGCATGGCGTCGCGGCTTTCGGCCAGCTGGCGTGCCTGTCCGCGGACGTAGCGGTACAAGGGAGCCAGGATGTCGTCCCACGGCCCCACCGCGGCGGGCGGCGCGGACTCGGGGTTGCGCGCCCATTGCGAAACGCGCTGCAGGCGGGCGCTGCGGGCCAGCAGCGTGGCGGCCAGCGCCACGCACATCGCCAGCCAGCCTGCCGGGTCGCCGAAAAGCCATTGGGCCAACGCCGCCAGCAGCGCCCAGGCGGCGATCAGGAGTATCGTGCGCAACAAAATCATTGTGCGCTGGTTTTACCGGGCGGGAGCTGCGCTGTAAACCGGTAGCCGCTGCCGCGCACCGTCTCGACGTGGGTATCGTGTCCGGTGGGCTCCAGGGCCTTGCGCAAGCGGCGGATATGGACGTCCACCGTGCGTTCCTCGACGAAGACGTGGTCGCCCCACACCTGGTCCAGCAGCTGCGAACGGGAAAACACCCGCTCGGGATGGGTCATGAAGAAGTGCAGCAGGCGGAATTCCGTGGGGCCGATCTGCAGCGGGTGGCCGCCGCCGTTCAGCCTGTGCGTCACGGGATCCAGCTTCAGGCCCGCCACGTCGATGACGTCGTCGGTCAGCTGCGGTGCGCGGCGGCGCAGTACCGCCTTGATGCGCGCCATCAGTTCCTTGGGCGAAAACGGCTTGGTGATGTAATCGTCGGCGCCGGCTTCCAGGCCGTCCACCTTGTCCTGCTCCGAGCCCTTGGCCGTCAGCATGATGACCGGCACGGTGCGCGTGCGTTCTTCCGCGCGCAGCTTGCGCGCCAGGGACAGGCCGGAGGTCCCGGGCAGCATCCAGTCCAGCAGGATCAGGTCGGGCAGTTCCGCGCGGATCAGGGTCTGGGCCTGGTCGGCGTCGAACGCGCGCAGCACCTTGTGGCCGGCAAAGGACAGATTGACGGCGATGAGTTCCTGGATGGCGGGTTCGTCTTCTACTACAAGTATGGTGCTGGACATGGTGGTTGCTGCGTAGCGGTGGCAGGCCTGGGTGGCAGGGCGTGGCGCGAACGTTGCGATAGTATGGCCGTAATATTTCAGGTATGTGACGCGCCCGGCCGAGGCCCCGGTCCGAGGCCGCCGGAAGGCGTCCCCCATCGGCTACCATAGCCGATTGACCCGGGAATCATTTATGCAAAACCCCAATTCCGCCTCCCCAGGGGATGGCGCGTCCCCAGGCACCACCCATTTCGGTTTCAAGACCGTCCAGGAGACGGAAAAGGCCGGCAAGGTGGCCGAAGTCTTCCATTCCGTGGCCTCGCGCTACGACGTCATGAACGACCTGATGTCGGGCGGCCTGCATCGTGTCTGGAAGGCCTTCACCATCGGCCGCGCCGCCGTGCGGCCGGGCATGAAGGTCCTGGATATCGCCGGCGGCACGGGCGACCTGGCCCGTGCCTTCGCGCGGCGGGCCGGCCCGGAAGGGCAGGTCTGGCTGACCGACATCAACGATTCCATGCTGCGTGTCGGGCGCGACCGCCTGGCCGATAGCGGCCTGCTGCTGCCCCTGGCGGTCTGCGATGCCGAGCGGCTGCCATTCCCGTCCGGCTATTTCGACCGCGTCAGCGTGGCCTTCGGCCTGCGCAACATGACGCACAAGGACCGCGCCCTGGCCGAGATGACCCGCGTGCTCAAGCCCGGCGGCAAGCTGCTGGTGCTGGAGTTTTCGCGCGTGGCCAAGCCCCTGGCGCCGGTCTATGACTGGTATTCCTTCAACGTCCTGCCCTGGCTGGGCCGCAGGGTCGCCAAGGACGAGGCCAGCTACCGTTATCTGGCGGAGTCGATCCGCATGCACCCCGACCAGGAAACCCTGGCCGGCATGCTGCGCGAGGCGGGACTGGAGCGGGTCCAGTATTTCAACCTGACCGCCGGCGTCGTGGCGCTGCACGAAGGTGTGCGCATGGCCTAGGCGCGCCGCTTGTTGCCCAGGCAAAAGTCGGATATCCTGTAGTTGTTCAGGTTTCTGTAAGAAAGCCAGATCCTTCCGGCCACGGGCAGGGGCCAGGGGGGGCGGCAGGGCGGAAACCCAGGCAAAACCCAATGACGCGCGCGATACGGCAATCCCTTTTCGCGCGCGGCGATTCGCATCCGATCCGATGCGGCGCATTGCGTACGACTACAGGAGCACACCATGTCACGCTGTTCTTATCGCCGAATCCTGGCTGCGGCGCTCATCGCCGTCACGGGCGCGGCCATGATCGCCACCTCGTTTGACGCCGAAGCGCGCCGCATGGGCGGGGGTTCCAGCGTGGGCCGCCAGTCCCCCAATGTGACCATGCAGCGCCAGGCCACGACGCCGCCGGCCACGGGCGCCACCACCCCGGGCGCCGCGTCCGCCGCGGCTCCGGCTGCCGCCGGCGCCGCCACGGCCGGCGCGGCCGCGCGCAGCGGCGCCTCGCGCTGGCTGGGCCCCATCGCCGGTATCGCGGCCGGCCTGGGCCTGGCGGCGCTGCTGTCGCACCTGGGCCTGTCGGGCGCCTTCGCGGAAATGCTCGCCAGCCTGCTGCTGATCGCCCTGGTGGTGTTCGCCGTGCTCTTCATCATCCGCCGCCTGCGCGGTTCGGGCCCGCGTCCCGCCATGCAGGGCGCCTATGGCATGGCTCGCCAGGCCGATACCCCGGCGCAGGCGCCCACGCCCTGGCGTGAAGCCCTGCCCGCCGCCGGCACGGCCGGCGCCGCCACGGCCGCCGGGGCTGCTTCCGCCGCGGCACCCGTTGCCGCCGAACCGGCAGCCGCCCCGCGCCAGGATGCCCAAGGCAATTGGTTCATCCCGGGCGATTTCGATACCCAGGGCTTCCTGAAGCAGGCCAAGGAGCAGTTCGTCCGCATCCAGGGCGTGTGGGATAGCGGCGATACCGAACGCCTGCGCGAGTACCTCACCGACGACCTGATCGTGGAACTCAAGCCGCAACTGACCGAGCGCAAGGGCGCCGCCAACCATACCGAGGTGGTCCTGCTCAACGCGGAAATGCTGGGCATCGAAGCCGTGTCCGACGGCCACCTGGCCAGCGTGCGGTTCTCCGGCATGCTGCGCGAAGAGCCGGGCGCAGAGGCCTTCCGCTTCGAGGAAGTCTGGAATCTCTTCAAGCCGACGCAGGGCGGATGGCTGCTGGCCGGTATCCAGCAGATCCCCGTCCAGTACGCCAGCTGACCGGCTTCTTCACGATTCGTGCTTCCGCGGTTTGCCTTGCTCGGGCAACCGCCCTCACGCCGGCTCCACAGGGGCCGGCTTTTTTTCATCGTGGCCGGGCAGGATGCTGGAACTCCTGCCGGGCCCGCCGCGGCCAGGCTTGCCGACCCGTTAAACTTGCGGTCTGACCATCCCCGGGCGTCGCCACGCCCCGCCGACTATTCATGCTCGCGATTCCCGCCTTGCCCGACCCCGGCCGTGCCGCTGTCCGCGCCCTCAACGCCCTGCTGCGGCGGGAGGACTGGGCGCGGGCGCGCCTGGCCCGCCACGCCGGCAAGACCGTGCGCCTGGCCGGTGGCGCGCTCAAGCTATCCCTGACGATAGACAGCGAAGGCTATACCGACCTGGCCGACCCCGCCGTGGTGCCCGATGTCACCCTGACGGCCGACCCCTCGCGCTTCCGGCTGGCCCGGCTTTTCCAGGCGGGCGCGGAAAACGGGCCCGCGGGCGTCGCCAGTCCCGGGATGGACGATCGCGAGGGCAGCGATCCCGCCGCCTCGGCCCGTGCCCGCGCCGAGGCAATCGCCGACATGACCCACATCGCCGGCGACGCCGGCCTGGCCCAGGTCGTGGCCGAACTGGCCGCGCAGCTGCGCTGGGACGTCGAGGACGACCTGGCGCGCTGGCTGGGGGATATCCCCGCTGCCCGGCTGGTGGCCGGCGCGCGCGCCGTCTCCGCCGGCTTGCGGGGCGCCGCCGCGCGCCTGGGCGGCAATCTGGCGGAATACCTTTCCCAGGAGCGGCCCATCCTGGCGCCGCGCACGTTGATGGAAAACTGGGCGGACGACATCGCCCGCGCGAATGCCGCCCTGGATGCCGCGCATGCCCGCGCCACGGCCCTGCAGGCAAGGCTGGCGCGCGTTCAGGACCGGCAGGACGCCGCGCCGCGCGGCAACGGTGGCGCCTGAGCGATGCTGACCTTCCTTCGTTTCGTGCGCATCGTGGTCGTGGCCCTGCGCTACGGCCTGGATGAACTGGTGCTATCGAGCCTGAACCATCCCTTGGCCACGCTGCTGCTGCGCGTCATGCGGTTCGGCACCCGGCCGCGGTCGCCGCGCGGCGTGCGCCTGCGCCGCGCGCTGGAATCGCTGGGGCCCATCTTCGTCAAGTTCGGCCAGGTGCTGTCGACGCGGCGCGATCTGATCCCCGCCGACATCGCCGCCGAACTGGCCCTGCTGCAGGACCGGGTGCCGCCGTTCCCGTCGGAGCAGGCCGCGCAGTGCATCGAGGCCGCGCTGGGCGCGCCGCCCGCCACCCTGTTCAAGCATTTCGAGGTCGACCCGGTGGCGTCGGCCTCCATCGCGCAGGTGCACTTCGCCGTGCTGCATGACGGGCGGGAAGTCGCCGTCAAGGTGCTGCGGCCGGGCATGCTCGACATCATCGAAAAAGACCTGACCCTGCTGCGCACGCTGGCGTCCGTGATCGAGCGCCTGGGCCCCGACGGCCGCCGCCTGAAGCCGCGCGAAGTCGTGGCGGAGTTCGACAAATACCTGCACGACGAACTGGACCTGGTGCGCGAGGCCTCCAATTGCAGCCAGCTGCGGCGCAATTTCGGCCCCGAAAGCGGTCGCGGCAGGATGTTGATCGTGCCGGAGGTGATCTGGGAGTTCACCGCCAATACGGTCTTCACCATGGAGCGCATGTACGGCATCCCGGTGGGGCAGATCGATCGCCTGCGTGCCGCCGGCATCGATATCCACAGCCTGGCGCGCACCGGGGTGGAGATCTTCTTCACCCAGGTATTCAGCGACGGGTTTTTCCACGCCGACATGCACCCCGGCAACATCTATGTGTCGGACCGGCCGGAAACGCTGGGGCATTACATCGCGCTGGATTTCGGCATCGTCGGCTCGCTGTCGGAATTCGACAAGAACTACCTGGCGCAGAATTTCCTGGCCTTCTTCCGCCGCGATTACCGGCGTGTCGCGCAACTGCATATCGAATCGGGCTGGGTGCCGGCGGACACGCGCGAAGAAGAACTGGAAGGCGCGGTACGCGCGGTATGCGAACCGTATTTCGACCGGCCGCTGTCGGAGATCTCGCTGGGGCAGGTGCTGCTGCGGCTGTTCCAGACCTCGCGCCGCTTCAATGTAGAGATCCAGCCGCAACTGGTGCTGCTGCAGAAGACCCTGCTTAACGTGGAGGGACTGGGACGCGAGCTGGATCCCGATCTCGACCTCTGGAAAACCGCCAAGCCCTACCTGGAACGATGGATGCGCGAGCGCATCGGGATGGCCGGGCTGAAGAAACAGTTGGAGAAAGAAGCCGGGCAGTGGTCCCAGCTATTGCCGGCGATACCGCGCCTGGTGCACGACCGGCTCAACCGCCCCAATGTGGAGCCCGCCGTGCTGCTGGAGCTGGCGCGGCTGCGCAAGGCGCAGGAGCATACCAACCGCTTGTTGTCCGTCGTCGCGGCGGTACTGGCGGTGGGCGTGGCCCTGGTCATCTGGTTTTCTACCCGATAACCGGGCCGCACGCCTGGCGGCCCGCCCGGGGGCCGCCGCTTTTCTTTGCCATCCGGGTAGTTCGACCATTGCGTTTTTTCCGGTGGGCCAGGCGGCCCGCCGCCGTGCCGCGCGCATGGCCGGGACTTTCGTCATAGTTCTGCCATGGTTCTGTCATCAGGCGTTCGCATGCAACGGCGATAAAGGAAGGCCGCGAATGGGTTTCATCCACCGTTTGCCTTTTGCACGTCTTTGATTCGCGTACGCATGACAAATCCATAAGCGATGCGCGCCTGCGCGGTCGAGTTCAGCGGCCACACGAGCGCGGGGGGACATTCACATTATTTTCGGACCGATACCATGCTTTATCCGCAACTCTTCAAATCCATGGAAGCCGTACGCTGGAATATGTCCACCGACATTCCATGGGATGACTTCGATGGCGCCAAGCTGTCAGATGAACAGGCGCGGACCATCAAGATGAATGCCATCACCGAATGGGCGGCATTGCCGGCCACGGAGATGTTCCTGCGCGACAACCATGGCGACAGCGATTTCTCCGCGTTCATGTCGGTGTGGTTTTTCGAGGAGCAGAAGCACTCCCTGGTTCTGATCGAGTACCTGCGTCGCTTCCGGCCGGACCTCGTTCCCACGGAAGAGGAGCTGCACAAGGTGCGCTTCCAGTTCGATCCGGCGCCGCCGCTGGAAACGCTGATGCTGCACTTCTGCGGCGAGATCCGGCTGAACCACTGGTACCGCTGCGCCGCGAACTGGCATACCGAGCCGGTGATACAGGCCATCTACAAAACCATTTCGCAGGACGAGGCCCGCCACGCCGGCGCCTACCTGCAGTACATGCGCCGCGCGCTGTTCGAGCGCGGCGAAACCACGCAGGCGCAGGCGCGGCTGGCGTTCTCCAAGATCGGCATGCTGATGGCGTCGGCGGGCCGCACGTCGCAGGCCATGCATCCGACCAACCTGCATGTGAACAAGGCCATGTTCCCCAACGACACGGTGCAGTCGCGCCTGCCGGAGCCGGGCTGGCTGGAGCGCTGGCTCGATAGCCAGATCCGTTTCGATGGCGTGTGGGAAAAGAAAGTCGGCGATCGCATCCTGCATATCCTTTCCAAGCTGCTGGACCGCAGCTTCGAATCGGTGAAGGACTTGAACCGCTATCGCAAGGAGATCGTGGCCATGGTCGAACGCGGCGGCGACAGCCTGGCGGCGCGCGGGCCGGTGGAAGCGGGCGGCGTGCCGTCCCTGGTCTTGTCCTGAGCACGGACCTGTCCGCGCAAGGCCGCGCATCGCTAAAATGCGCGGATGACCGCTCGCTTCGAATCCAAGATCCTTACCCCTGGGCAATGCCTGGACGCGCTTGCCGGCGGCCGCTTGCCGCGGCCGCTGGTATTCACCAACGGCGTCTTCGACATCCTGCATCGCGGGCACGTGACCTACCTGGACGAAAGCGCCCAGCTGGGCGCGTCGCTCATCGTGGCCGTCAATACGGATGCGTCGGCGCGCCGGCTGGGCAAGGGGCCCGAACGCCCGCTCAATAGCCAGGAGGACCGTGCCGCGCTGCTGGCGGCGCTGGCATGCGTGGATGCCGTCACGGCCTTCGACGAGGACACGCCGGAAGCCCTGATCGGGCTGCTGCGCCCCGACATCATCGTCAAGGGCGGCGATTACGACATGGAAAAACTGCCGGAAACCGCCCTGGTCAGAAGCTGGGGCGGCCGCGCGGTGGCCGTGCCGTTCGAGCACCAGCGTTCAACCACCGCGCTGGTGCGGAAAATCCAGGGCGGCTAGAACTTGAACTGCGACACCGTGGCGCCGCGCAGGGGCTTGATGACCGTTTCGAACAGCTGAACGGTCTCGAAGCTGGCGGCGGTGGTGCGGGTAATGCGACAGGCCGTCATGACCGGCGCGGTGCCGACCACCACGACCAGCCGGCCGCCGATGCGCAGCTGGTATTTCAACCCGTCCGGCACCACGGGCACGGAGCCCGTCAGCAGGATGGCGTCGTATTCCGTCGTGCCCCAGCCGTTGCGCCCATCGCCGGTCTCGACCTTGACGTTGGCGACGTTGTTCATCTGCAGGTTCTGCTGGGCAAAGGCGACCAGGCGGCTGTCGATCTCCACGCTGGTGACCTGTTGCGCCAGGGCGCCCAGCAAGGCGGCCTGGTAGCCCGAACCCGTGCCGATTTCCAGCACGGCGTCGGTGGGCGCCAGCCGCAGCTCCTGGGCGAAGCGCGCCTCGATCTTGGGCGCCAGCATGGTCTCACGCGTATCGACGGCGTTGATCTGCAGGGGGATTTCCAGGTCCGAGAACGCCAGCGAACGCAGCGCGGGCGGGACGAACTGTTCGCGGCGCACCTTGAAAAGGGCGGCCAGCACTTTCTCGTCCAGCACGTCCCAAGGGCGGACCTGCTGTTCCACCATGTTGAAGCGGGCTTTTTCGACGTCGGGCAGAGTGGAGGCGTTCATGACAGCGGCAGAAAGAGTTCGGAAGCGGGGGCAATTGTACCGATTTGCGTCCCCGAGCTACCACCAGGCATGGAAATGGTGTACGGGCCCGTGGCCCTTGCCCACGTCCAGGCGGTCGGCATGGCGGATGGCGTCGGTCAGGTAGGCCTTGGCGCGGCGCGCGGCCTCGGGGACCTCGCCGACCTGCGGAATCAGCGCCGCCAGGGCGGCCGACAGCGTGCATCCGGTACCGTGGGTGTTGCGGGTGGCGATGCGTCCCCCCGGGAGTTCGATCATGCGGTCGCCATCGTGCAGCAGGTCGATGGTTTCCTCGCCCGGCAGGTGGCCGCCCTTGAGCATGATCCAGCGGTGGCCGTCGTAGGCCATCCTGTTGCGCAGGCGTTCGGCGACGCGGCGCATCTCCTTCACCGTTTCCACCGGACGTTCTTCCAGCAGGACGCCGGCTTCCGGCAGGTTGGGCGTCAGTACGGTGGCCTGCGGCAGCAAGGCTTCGCGCAGGGCGCCGACGGCGGCGCGCTCCAGCAGCAGGTCGCCGCTCTTGGCCACCATGACGGGATCCAGCACCACGTGCGGCGGGCGCCAGCGCGCGAGTTTTTCCGCGACGACCTGGATCACCGCCTGCTGGCCCAGCATGCCGAGCTTGACCGCATCGATGCGCACGTCGGCGAAGAGCGTATCGATCTGCTGGCCGACAAAGGCCGGCGGAACGGGGGACACCTGGCTGACGCCTTCGGTGTTCTGCGCCGTCAGGGCCGCGATCACGGCGCAGCCATAGGCGCCCAGGGCGCTCATGGCCTTCACGTCGGCCAGGACGCCCGCGCCGCCGGAGGGATCGACGCCGGCGATGGACAGCGCGTTGGGAATCATCGCACCACGCCCTCGGTGGGCGATGACGGCGAGGCGCTGTACAGCTTCTTGGGCATGCGACCGGCCAGATAGGCCTCGCGCCCGGCTTCCACGGCCTTTTTCATGGCGCTGGCCATCAGGATGGGATCCTTGGCGCCCGCGATGGCGGTATTCATGAGCACGCCGTCGCAGCCCAGCTCCATCGCGATGGCCGCGTCCGAGGCCGTGCCCACGCCGGCGTCCACCAGCACGGGGACGCGCGCCTGGTCCAGGATCAGGCGCAGGTTCCAGGGATTGAGAATGCCCATCCCGGAGCCGATCAGCGACGCCAGCGGCATGACGGCCACGGCGCCCAGGTCTTCCAGCATGCGGGCCTGGATGGGGTCGTCGGTGCAGTAGACCATGACCTTGAAGCCGTCCTTGACCAGGGCTTCGGTGGCCTTCAGGGTTTCCGGCATATTGGGAAACAGGGTGTGCGGGTCGCCCAGGACCTCCAGCTTGACCAGGTCGTGGCCGTCGAGCAGCTCGCGCGCCAGGCGCAGCGTGCGCACGGCCTCGTCCGCCGTGTAGCAGCCGGCCGTGTTGGGCAGATAGGTGAATTGCGAGGGCGGGACGAAGTCCAGCAGGCTGGGCTCGTTGGCGTTCTGGCCCAGGTTCACCCGGCGGATCGCCACGGTGACGATCTCGCAGCCGCTGGCGTCCAGGGCCTGGCGGGTCTGTACGAAATCCTTGTACTTGCCCGTGCCGACCAGCAGGCGGGACCGGAAGTCGCGGCCGGCGACGGTGAAGGTGTCTTGGGATGGCATGGCGGATGATGTCGTCAACAGCCGCCCGCCCGGATGGCGCGCGGCGCACTTATGCCGCCATCATAAAACAGGGCATCGTCCCTGGCCGCGGATACCCTGGCGCCGGCGCGCGTATCGGGGCTTCAGCGCGATGGCGGGGCGGCGGCGCCCTGGCGCGCGGCATCCAGCGCCGCGCACAGCTTTTCCGTGGCGCCGATCAGGCGTGGGCCGGGCCGGTACAGCATATCGGCGTCGATGCCCACGACGTGGCCGGCCAGGGCGGCCGGCAGCCCCAGGGCGCGCCAGGCCGCGGCCGTGGCATCCAGGCTGGCGGGATTGGCCGAGCCCGCGACGACCGCGTCCGGGCGGGCCGCCAGCACCGCTTCCGCCGACACCTGGGGCGCGGTGACGGGCGCATCGGCGAATACGTTCACGCCGCCGCACAGCCGCAGCGCGTCGCTGACGATGCTCGTGCCATTGAGCGTATACAGGGGCTCGCGTCCGGCCTGGACGAACACGCGTACCGGCCGGCGGCCGGCGTAGCGCGCGGCCAGGGCGTCGATACGCGCGCGCAGCGCGGCCGCGGCGGGCGCCGCCACGGCCTGCGTGCCGAACAGCGTGCCCATGTCTTCCACGGCGCGCGGGATGTCGCGCAGCGTACGGGGATCGCTGTAGTAGAGCGGCACGCCCAGGGCCCGCAGGACGGGCAGCAGGGGAGCCGCCCCGCCCGGCAGCCAGCCGATCACCAGGTCCGGGCGCAGCGCCGCGACGCGCTCGGGGTCGGGCGCCAGGCCGTCGCCCACGGAAGGCAGCGCGCCGGCCGCCGGGGGATAGTCGCTGCCGCGCGCCACCCCCACCAGCCTGCCGCCGGCGCCCGCGGCATAGATCAGCTCCGTGGCGTGCGGTGCCAGGGAAATGGCGCGCATGGCCGGATGGGCCAAGGTGACGGTGCGGCTGTCGTCGTCCTGGAGCGAGATGGGGCCCGGGGCGCGCGTGGCGGCGCCTGGCCCAGCATCCCCCGGCGCCGCGCCGGCAGGACGGGGCGTGACCGCGAGCATGGCGGCGCAGGCGATCGCCATGCAGGCGTGCATCCAGCGGGCGCCGGCATGGCCCTTGGCTGCATGGGCGGCGGGCATGCCCGCATGTGTCGGGCGGCGGCCGGATCCCACGCCGCGCCGCGCCCGCCGCGCGATCGGCAATGCCGGCATCGCGATGGCACGTGCGCCCATCCGCCGTTCCCGCCTACATGCGCCAGGTAAGGTTGACGAAGGCGTTCGATCCCGGCGTGTTGTAGCCCTTGACCAAGGCGTACTCCTTGTCGAAGACGTTGTTCCAGCGCACCTGCACCTGGAGATTGCGCGTCAGGTCATAGGATGCCAGCAGGTTGTACAGCGTATAGCCGCCCAGGCGGTCGCCCGTGAGCGCATCGATGCGGTCGCCGCTGGCATACATCTCCGCCCCGACCAGCAGGTCGCCAAAGCGATGGTCCGCCGACAGGCGCAACACCTTGCGCGCGCGCTGCGGCAGGCGCGTGTCCTCGTCGGTATTGCGAGGATCGCTCAGGTCCACGCTGGCCCGCAGGCGACTGTTGCCGAACTGCTTCATGCCGGTCAGCGTCACGCCTTCCAGCAGCGCGTTCGATACGTTGAAGGGCTGGAACACGCTGAAGGGATCGTTCGGGTCGACCGCCTGGTTGACGATCAGGTTCTTGACCTTGTTGTGATAGTAGGTCACGCCCAGCTCGCTGTCGTCGTCCCGGTAGCGCAGGCTGGCCTCGATATTGCGCGAGGTCTCCGGTTTCAGGTCCGGGTTGCCGACGAAGCCGCCGTCATTGGGCCAGTACAGCTCGTTGAAGTTGGGCGCGCGGAAACCCGTGTTGGCCCCCACCGTGGCGCGGATGCGGTCGGTGATGTCATAGCCGTAGGTCAGGCCGCCCGTGGTGCGGTTGCCGAACTGCGAGTTGTCGTCGTTGCGCAGGCTGGCCTGGATATGGTGGGCGCCGAAGTCGCCAAGATAGACGCCGGTGACCGAGTTCACATGGCGGCTCGTCTGCGAATAATCGCCGAAGGTGACCGGGAAGTTGTTGAAATTGCCGATGTCGCCCTCGACGCGCTGGTCCAGGTGCTCATAGGCCAGCGTCAGCTTCTGGTCCTTGGTGAACTGCAGATCGTTCTGCCACAGGTACTGGTTCTGCCGCGTGCGGAAGGTGCTTTTGCCGTCGGGCGTGTCGAAGGGGTTTTCGTCGGCCGGGGCGTTCTCGTTGCGGTTGCGGTCCACCGTGCTGCCCACGCGCAGCGTGCTGGTCCACATGTCTGTCAGTCGGTTGGTGCTGGTCAGCGAATACCCTTGCAGGTCCTGGATGGAGCGGTCGTTGAAGTACGGTTGGCCGTTGTCGTAGCCCCCGTTCAGGTGGGTCTGGTAGAACTGGGCGGTCAGGGTCTGGCCGCGCATCCATTCGTAGCCCAGCGAGCCGGCCACGTTGTTCTCGTAGTAGCTGTCCCGATCCGGGTTGTGCAGGAAGTTCCTGCCGTTGGTCGCGTCGAAGCCGCGGCTCTGGCCGTAGCTGCTGGCCAGGCTGTAGGTCCAGCCCTGCGATGCGCCGGACAGGCCGGCGCTGTAGCGGCTGGTGCCATAGGTGCCGCCGCCCACGGACGCATAGGCCGACAGCGGGCGGTCGGTGGCGCGCTTGGTGATGATGTTGATCACGCCGCCCAGTGCGTCCGCGCCGTACAGGCTGCTGGCCGCGCCGCGCACGATTTCCACGCGGTCTATGGTGTCGACCGGGATGGCGTTCAGCGCCGCCAGGCCGTTGGTGGCGTTGTTGATGCGCTGGCCGTCCACCAGCACCAGCGTCTGGTTGCTGTTGGCGCCGCGCATGAACAGGCTGGTGACCGTCTGCGGGCCGCCGTTGTTCGCGTACTCGATGCCATGCGTGCGCGAGAGCACCTCGGCCAGGCTGCTCTGCCCGGCGCTTTCCAGTGTGGCGTGATCGATGACGCTGACGTCGCCCAGCACTTCCTTCAAGGGCTCGGCGGAGCGCGTCGCGGTGACGACGACGGTATCGAGCTGGGTAACGGGCGGTTGGGCGGCGCTGGCGGCCGGATTCTGTTGGGCGCCGGCCCACACGGGAGCCAGACAGGCGAGCAGCCCGGCACAGCGCCGGGTAAAGAGGGGCTTCATAGCGAGACCTGGTGATGACGCGCGACCCCGCACGTCGTTCAAGGAAACCGGAAGAGGGCGGCGGACGGCGCCGCGGGCGCTACGTACCGCCCGTCTTCCCCGGACGAACCGGCCGGTATCGGGCTGTCCCGCCGTGCCGGCAATCCAGGGACGGATCGCGGCACGGCGGGATGACCGTTGCGGGGGCAGCACAGGCCTGGCGGGGCGCGGCCTGCCTCTTGGGCTGGCGGCCGCCGCGTTCCTGTTTCCCGTTTACCTTTCACCACGCGGCGCGCCCAGGGGCGCGCGGATGCGCTGAAAGCACCGGTTCGAGGGGCCGGACTGTATCACGGACCCGGTATTTCGCGCGCTTTGTTACCATTCCAGGTTGCTTCTTTGCAATCCGTCCTGCCTTCCTCCAGGAATGCCCGTGCCGTCCTATCCCGCCCTGCCTTATCCGATCGATTCCTATACCCATGGCGCCGCCTTCGTGCGCGCGCTGGCCTCGCGCATTCTGATCCTGGATGGCGCCATGGGCACCATGATCCAGCGCTACAAGCTTTCCGAGGCCGATTTCCGCGGCGAGCGCTTCGCCGGCCATGGCAAGGACCTGAAGGGCGACAACGAATTGCTGTCGCTGACCCGGCCCCAGGTCATCGCCGAGATCCATCGCCAGTACCTGGAGGCGGGCGCCGACGTCATCGAGACCAATACCTTCGGCGCCACGTCCATCGCGCAGGGCGACTACGACCTGCCGGAACTGGCCTACGAGATGAATGTCGCCTCGGCCCGGCTGGCGCGCGAGGCCTGCGATGCCTATAGCACCCCCGAGCGGCCGCGCTTCGTGGCGGGCGCGCTGGGACCGCAGCCGAAGACGGCGTCGATCTCGCCGGACGTGAACGACCCCGGCGCCCGCAATGTGACCTTCGACGAGCTGCGCGACGCCTACGTCGAGCAGTTGAACGGATTGCTGGACGGCGGCATCGATATCGTCCTGATCGAAACCATCTTCGATACGCTGAATGCCAAGGCGGCGATCTTCGCGGTGGAAGAAGTCTTCGAGCAGCGCGGCGTGCGCCTGCCCGTGATGATCTCCGGCACGGTGACGGACGCCTCCGGCCGCATCCTGTCCGGCCAGACGGTGGAGGCCTTCTGGAATTCGGTGCGCCACGCGCGGCCCGTGACCATCGGCCTGAACTGCGCGCTGGGCGCGGCGCTGATGCGCCCCTATGTCGCCGAATTGTCGAAGATCTGCGACACCTACGTTTGCGTGTACCCGAACGCCGGCCTGCCCAATCCCATGAGCGATACCGGCTTCGACGAGTCGCCGGACGACACCTCCGGCCTGCTGGAAGAGTTCGCGCGCGCCGGCCTGGTGAACATGGCGGGCGGCTGCTGCGGCACGACGCCGGACCACATCGCCGCCATCGCGCGCCGCGTGGTGAACCTGACGCCCCGCGCGGTGCCCGAGGTGCCGGTCAAGACGCGCCTGTCGGGGCTGGAGCCGCTGAACATCGACGAGGACACGCTGTTCGTCAACGTCGGCGAGCGCACCAACGTGACGGGCAGCAAGATGTTCGCGCGCCTGATCCGCGAGGAAAAATACGACGAGGCGCTGGCGGTGGCGCGCCAGCAGGTGGAAAACGGCGCGCAGATCATCGACGTCAACATGGACGAGGCCATGCTGGATTCGGTGGCCTGCATGACGCGTTTCCTGAACCTGATCGCTTCCGAGCCGGATATTGCCCGCGTGCCGGTGATGATAGACAGCTCCAAGTGGGAAGTGATCGAGGCCGGGCTGAAGTGCGTGCAGGGCAAGGCCGTGGTCAATTCCATCTCGATGAAAGAAGGCATCGAGCCCTTCCTTCATCACGCGCGCCTGTGCCGCCGCTACGGCGCCGCCATGGTGGTCATGGCCTTCGACGAGCAGGGCCAGGCCGATACGCTGGAGCGCCGCAAGGAAATCTGCGGCCGCGCCTATGACCTGCTGGTCAATCAGGAAGGCTTCAATCCCGAGGACATCATTTTCGATCCCAACGTGTTCGCCGTGGCCACGGGGATCGAAGAGCACAACCGCTACGCGCTGGATTTCATCGAAAGCGTCACCTGGATCCGCCAGAACCTGCCGCATGCCCGCCTGTCGGGCGGTATCTCGAACGTCAGTTTTTCGTTCCGCGGCAACGAGCCGATGCGCGAGGCCATCCACACGGTGTTCCTGTACTACGCGATCCGCGAGGGCCTGACGATGGGCATCGTCAATGCCGGCCAGCTGGGCGTGTATGCCGACCTGGATCCCAAGCTGCGCGACCTGGTAGAGGACGTGGTGCTGGACCGCGCCGAGCCGCTGGGCAAGACCGACGATGCCGACGACCGCACGCCCACGGAACGCCTGGTGCAGTTCGCCGACACCATCAAGGGCAGCGGCGCCAAGAAGGAAGAAGACCTGGCCTGGCGCGCCCAGCCGGTCGAACAGCGGCTGGCGCACGCGCTGGTGCATGGCATCACGACTTTCATCGTCGAGGACACCGAAGAGGTGCGGCAGCAGATCGCCGGGCGCGGCGGCCGCCCGATCGAGGTGATCGAAGGCCCGCTGATGGACGGCATGAATATCGTCGGCGACCTGTTCGGCGAGGGCAAAATGTTCCTGCCGCAGGTGGTGAAATCCGCCCGCGTGATGAAGCAGGCCGTGGCCCACCTGGTGCCCTTCATCGAGGAAGAAAAACGCCAGATCGCCGCCGCGGGCGGCGATGTGCGCGCCAAGGGCAAAATGGTCATTGCCACGGTCAAGGGCGATGTGCACGACATCGGCAAAAATATCGTGTCGGTGGTCCTCCAGTGCAATAACTTCGAGGTCGTGAACATGGGCGTGATGGTGCCCTGCGCGCAGATCCTGGAGAAAGCCAAGCAGGAGAACGCGGACATCATCGGCCTGTCGGGCCTGATCACGCCCAGCCTGGAGGAAATGGCCTACGTCGCCAGCGAGATGCAGCGCGACGAATACTTCCGCGAGCGCCGCATTCCGCTGATGATAGGCGGGGCGACGACGAGCCGCGTGCATACGGCGGTGAAGATCGCGCCCAATTACGAAGGGCCGGTCGTCTACACACCGGACGCCAGCCGTGCGGTGGGGGTGGCGACCAATCTGGTGTCCGACCAGGCGCAGGCCTTTATCGACGACCTGAAGCGCGAGTACGAAGACGTGCGCCGCCGCCATGCGAACCGCAAGGCGACGCCGCTGATCCCGCTGGCGGAGGCCCGCGCGGCGCGCCCGGCCATCGACTGGTCCGCCTATGTGCCGCCACGGCCGAAGTACATCGGCCGCCGCACGTTCAAGCACTACGACCTGGCCGAGATCGCGACCTATATCGACTGGACGCCGTTCTTCCAGACCTGGAGCCTGTTCGGCCAGTTCCCGGCCATCCTGGACGACAAGGTGGTGGGCGAGCAGGCCCGCAAGGTGTACGCGGACGCGCAAGCGATGCTCAAGCGCATCGTCGAGGGCCGCTGGCTGACCGCCAACGGCGTGATCGCCTTCTATCCGGCCAACCGCGTGAACGACGAGGACATCGAGGTCTACGCCGACGACAGCCGCTCGCGCGTGCTGTTCACGTGGCGCAATCTGCGGCAGCAGGGTGCCAAGCGCGAAGGCGTGTCCAACAAGTGCCTGGCTGACTATGTCGCGCCGAAGGAAAGCGGCGTGGCCGACTACATCGGGCTGTTCGCGGTGACCGCCGGCTTGGGAATCGAGAAGAAGGAAGCCGAGTTCGCGGCGGCGAACGACGACTATTCCAGCATCATGCTGAAGGCGCTGGCGGACCGCCTGGCCGAGGCCTATACCGAATGCCTGCACGCGCGGGTGCGGCGCGACCTGTGGGGCTATGCGGCGGACGAGTCGCTCGACAACAACGCGCTGATCGCCGAAAAATACGTGGGCATCCGGCCCGCGCCGGGTTATCCCGCCTGCCCGGAACACGTGGTCAAGCGCGAGATGTTCGAGGTCCTGGATGCGGCCGATGTCGGCATCGACCTGACCGAGAGCTACGCGATGTTCCCTGCTTCCAGCGTCTGCGGCTTCTATCTCAGCCACCCCGATTCCCAATACTTCAACGTCGGCACCATAGGGGAAGATCAGCTGCGCGACTACATCGCGCGCAGCGGACGCAGCGAGGAAGACGTACGGCGCACATTGGGACCGGTCTTGGGCTGACGGTCCTTGCTGTCATCGCGGTCAATGGCCGTCGGGGGGCTGTACTGCTCTTAGCGGCTTGGAGATGCGGGGGGCGGGGGTGTCGCGGGGCGTCTTGCTACGGCCGTTCTGGTTGAGTGCTGTCGGTGGGGGGCTTCATGCCGTTCCCTTGATGGTGCCTGCGTTGGTTGTCTTGCTCATGGCGTTCCTTTGATGGTGCCTGCGTCGGTTGTCTTGCTCATGCCGTCCGTCGGTGGAGATGCCTGTCGTGTCCGGCCCGCTCGGGCGGTCCAGGGCCTTCGCCCTGGACTGCCGCTTCGCCTTCCTCCTTCGGCGGCCGAAGGGGCGGTGTTTTTCTTGCGGCTTTTTTGCCCGGCCGTCCTACGTACGGAAGCCCTCGCGCGCCCTCGGACGGGCCGGCCCCGCCAGGCATCTCCCCCGCCGGACTCACGGGGTGCCTTAGAGCCGGTCGCTGGGGCGGTCTTTGTTCTTGGCCCTTCGTGGGTCGCGTTTTCGGGGTAGGAAAGAGCTTCTGTTGCCCGTCGTTTTAGGGCCGCCCTGCGCGGCCCTAAAACGCCTACGCGGTCAGGGCATGCGGTGGTTGCCGGTAACGCCACGGTCGCAGGTAATGCGACGGTTGTCTGTAATGGACGGTTGCTGGTAATCCGACGGTTGCTGGTGATGCAACGGTTGCTGGTAATGCGTAGGTCGGGGAATCAAAGTGGAATCTCGGCCCGCGCAGGGTGGGGGGAAACAAGGCGGTGTGGCGGGCCGCCCGCCGGCCCGCCACACCGTAGCACCGTGCCTTGCCACGGGCATTGGGGGTGGCCCGGCCGCGATTCGATAGGAAACGGTGCGTGCAATCGCGCTAGCGGCGCATGGTACCTACGCCAGCATCCGTGGCATGCCACGATGCCTACGGTGTGGCGGGCCGGCTGGCGGCCCGCACACAAAATTTCTGACACCCTCGGCATTGGGGGTGGCCCGGCCGCGATTCGATAGGAAACGGTGCGTGCAATCGCGCTAGCGGCGCGTGGCACCTACGCCAGCATCCGCGGCATGCCACGGTGCCTACGGTGTGGCGGGCCGGCTGGCGGCCCGCCACACCGACTTGTTTCTCCCCCCAATCTGCGCAGGCAACGCTTCCACTCCGGGCGCAGAACCATCGCAGGCGTGCACCCGCCGCAAGCCACCGCCGCGTAGCCGGTTCGGAGCCGCGCAGGGCGGCTCCGAACCGGCGGGCACCCGAAGATTCTTCTTATCAAGCGACAAACGCCCCACGAAGTGCCAAGCACACATACCGTCCCAGCGACCGACTCTAAGGCACCCCGTGAGTCCGGCGGGGGAGATGCCTGTCGGGGCCGGCCCGTCCGAGGGCGCGCGAGGGCTTCCGTACGTAGGACGGCCGGGCAAAAAAGGCGCAAGAAAAACACCGCCACTTCGGCCGCCGAAGGAGGAAGGCGAAGCGGCAGTCCAGGGCGAAGGCCCTGGACCGTCCGAGCGGGCCGGACACGACAGGCATCTCCCCCGACGGACGGCATGAGCAAGACAACCGACGCAGGATCAAAGGAACGCCATGAGCAAGACAACCGTCGCAGCGCCATCCATCCATCCATCCGGCCGCCAGCATCACCCCCGCCCGATCCACCCCCGTGCCAATAAGCACAAGCATTCATACATCAACGTAGCCCCCAGCAGCGCGGTATTCCCGCTGGGATCATAAGGCGGCGCCACTTCCACAACGTCCGCGCCGAGCAAATCCAGCCCGTCCAGTCCACGCAGCAGCGATAGTGTTTCCCGCGTCGACAGCCCGCCGATTTCCGGTGTCCCCGTTCCCGGCGCGTACACCGGATCCAGCCCGTCGACATCGACGGATAGATAAGCAGGCCCATCGCCGACCACCCGGCGCGCCTCCGCGATCGCGGCATCCACGCCCATACGGTCGAACTCCTCGATGAAGATTACCCGCATGCCCGTCTCCCGCGAGTAACGCCATCCCTCGTCCGAATTCTGCGCCCCCCGTATGCCGATCTGCACCGTGCGCCGGGGATCCAGCAGGCCCGCTTCCACCGCGCGCCGGAATGGTGACCCGTGGCTGAACTTCGAGCCGATGAAATCGTCCCAGGTATCCGTATGGGCGTCTATGTGCACCATACCCAGCGGCGGCCGCGGCGCCATCGCCTGGAAGATCGGGAAGGTGATGGAATGATCGCCGCCGGCCACCAGCGTGCGCTTGCCCGCGGCATACAGCGGCTCCAGGAAGCGCCGGATATCCGCATGCGAGTTTTCCAGATGGAAAACATCCGTGAACGGTACGTCCCCCACGTCCGCCACGCGGCAGGCCGTGAAGGGATTGAAGCCCGTCACGTGATGGATCGCCCGGGTCATCGACGACATATTGCGCATCTCGCGGGGGCCGTAGCGGGCGCCCGGACGGGCGGTCACCCCGCCGTCGAAGGGCACGCCCACGATGGCGATATCGAAGTCCTCCAGCCGCGTGGCGTGGGGAACCCGCATAAAGGTTGGAATGCCGCTGTACCGGGGCAGGGCCTGGGCGCGGGTATCGGTGGCGGAAAGAGACATGTTCAGAAGGTCGTGGGCGTATTCACCCACAGCACGCGCGTCACCGTCTTGCCCGGATTGCGGTAGCTGTGTGGAACATCGCTGGAGAAATAGAAGGAATCGCCGGCATCCAGCTGGTGGATCTCGGATCCCAGCCGCAACTCGAAGCGGCCTTCGATGACGTAGCCCATCTCTTCGCCCGCATGCGCGATCTGTTCCAGGCTTTCGGCCAAAGGCGCCAGCACATGGATATCGGCCTGCAGCAGCTGGCCCCGCATCGGCACGATCACGCGTTCCAGCTTGACGCCGCCCTTGCGGCCGCGCGCCGGGCTGAATGCCAGCACGGGCCGATCCGCGGCGCGCGTCACCGGCGAGGCAGGCGGCGCGTCGGCGGCGGTGAGCTCCGCCACGTTGGTATCCAGCGCCCGGGCCAGGCGATGCAGGGTCGCCAGCGACGGCATGGTCTGGCCGCGTTCGATGCGGGACAGCAGGCTTTCCGAGCACCCGGCCGCCTCGGCCAGTGCCTTGAGCGTCAGGTTATGCACCATGCGGGCATGCTTGACGCGCGGGCCCAGCGCGGCAAGCCCGCGCTCCGGCGTCGACGGAAGGGATCTGCGGATAGCCATGGCGGATATTATGCTTGCTCCAGCACCTGGAAGTGCACTTCCACCGGCCGGTTGTCATTGATCGGGATGATGTCCTGCGGGCAGGCCGACATGACCACCACGCAGTCCATCTCGGCGCGCAGGTCCACGTAGTCGCCGGCCTTCGACACCGGCGCCAGCCACTGCACGCCGGCGTCCGGTCCCACCGGGATATTCATCCACAGGTTCAGCGGTTGCGGCACCTCGCGGGCGCGCAGGCCGATGGCCTTCAGCGCCATGCGCATATTGTCGGCGCAGTTGTCGTGGTAGTGCTCCACGCCCAGGTTGCGGTAGCGGTAGGCGTCGCAGGCGGCCATCAGCGTGTCGTGCACGCCCGGCGAGGTATCCGCCGTCAGCGTCATGATGGGCCGGCGGCGGTTGCTGCCCAGCGGGTCGCCCACCTTGGGGATGATGCGGTCGATCATCGCGCGCGCATGTTCCATGGACATGAACTCGCTCAGGTCGTCGGCCTTGAACGCCCAGGTGTCGCACACCTGGCTGCCATGGGTGTTGATGATGCGGATCACCTGGCCCTTGGATAGCCGGACCGCGCGCCCCTGGCGGGCCGGGACCTCGTACACCTTGCCCGGTTCCGCGCGTCCGTCGGGCGAGATCGGTTCCAGATGGGTGTTGTTCAGGCCGACGGGTTCGCCGTTATCGGCGACCTGCGTAGTGCTGGATAGCGTTTGCATCGTGATGATTCCTTGCGGGGTGGGGTGAACAAAGCGGGGGCGGCATCGGCGTTTCCGGCCAGTTCGGCCAGGCACCAGGCCAGCGCCCGGGTGCAGGCCGTCAGGTCCTCGATACCGGTGTGTTCCTCTGGGTGGTGGCTGATGCCCGCGATGCTGGGCGCGAACAGCATCGCCGTGGGACAGAAGCCCGCCAGCGGCATCGCGTCGTGAAAGGCGCCCGACAGCATGTCGTCGTGCGCCAGTCCCAACGCGCGGCAGGCTTGCCGCGCCAGCGCCACCAGGCCGGCGTCGAAGGCTACGGTGGGCTTGTGCTGCAAGGTATCGACCGTGGCGCCGGGGGGCAGCAGGGCCTGCAGCCGTGCCTGCAGCGCGTCGAGCACCCGTGCGTCCGGGTGCCGCGTATCGACGGTGAAGACCACCTGATCGGCGATGGTGTTGATGGAGTCCGGCCGGCACTGCCAGCGGCCGATGGTCAGGCGCAGCCGATCGTCCTCTTGCGCCCGGCCGTAATCCAGAAGCACGTGGGCCAGCGCGATGGCCTTGGCCTGCGCGTCGTCGCGCGCCGATGCCGGCGTGGTGCCGGCGTGGGCGCTGCGGCCGGGCACGGTCACGCGGAACCAGCGCACGCCTTGTATGGCCGTGACGCAGCCCACCTGCAGGCCGCGCGCCTCCATGATGGGGCCTTGTTCGATATGGGCCTCGATATAGGCATGCAGCGGGCGCGCCAGGGGGGTGTCGAACCATTGCCAGCCCGCGGTGCGCGCCGCTGTCGCGAAGTCCTCCCGGGCATCCGCGCAGGCCTGCCCGAAGGTTACGCCCCGCGCGTCGCGGGCGTCGCGGAATTCCGCCAGGCGGCCGGGCGATACATAGGCCACCGATCCCATCAGCCCCGGCGCGAAGCGCGAGCCTTCCTCGTTGGTCCACATCACCGTTTCGATGGCGCGGCGCGTGCGCACGCCCGCGGCGTCCAGCGCGTCGAATACCTCCAGTCCCGCCGCCACGCCATAGGCGCCGTCCAGCCATCCGCCCAGCGGTTGCGTATCGGCGTGGCTGCCCGTCAGGACGGGTGGCGCGCCGGCGTCGCTGCCCTGGCGCCGGATATACACATTGGCCGCTTCGTCGATGCCCACCGCGTAGCCCGGCCGGCCGCCGAACGCGGCCGCCAGCCAGCGGCGCGCCAGCAGTTCCTGCGCGGTCAGCGCCTGCCGCGCCACGCCGCCCCGATGCGTACCCGGCACGGCCGCGCCAAAGGCGGCCAGGCCTTCCAGTCTTGCTTGCAGGCGGCCGCCGTCCACGGCACGCGCCACGCGGTCGTTGGCATCAGCCGCGTGCATCGTCGTCTCCCGCGGGCAGGGCCAGGCTGCGTCGTATCCAGGGTTGCAGGAAACTCCTGATGCGAGGGTGGGACGGCCGGCGGATGATTTCCTCCGCACTGCCCGTGGCCAGGATGCGGCCCTGTTCCATGAAGACGATACGGTCCGAGACCTCGGCGGCGAAGCTCATCTCGTGCGTGACCATCACCATCGTCATGCCCTCGCGCGACAGCGATTGGATGACCGCCAGGACCTCGTCCACCAGTTCGGGATCCAGGGCGGACGTGGGCTCGTCCAGCAGCATCGCTTCCGGCGATACGGCCAGGGCGCGGGCGATGCCCACGCGCTGCTGCTGGCCGCCGCTCAGGCGGGCGGGCAGCATGCCGGCCTTGTCGGCCAGGCCGACGCGGTCCAGCGCCTGCAAGGCGATCTGACGCGCCTGGGCGGCGGGCTTGGCGCGTGCCAGCGTCAGCGGCGCCATGACATTGGCCAGCACCGTCATGTGGGGCCACAGGTTGAAGTGCTGGAACACCATGGCCAGCGGCGCGCGCACCTCCGCGACGGCACGGTCGCTGTCGCGCACCAGTGCTCCGGCGCCGTTGCGCCGGTAGCCCAGCAAGGCGCCGCGGATCTGGACTTCGCCTTCGTCGTAGGCGTCCAGGAAGTTCATGCAGCGCAGCAGGGTGGTCTTGCCGGAGCCGGACGGGCCGATCAGGGTGACCACTTCGCCGCGGGCGATGTCCAGGTCGATGCCGGCCAGCACGCGATGGCTGCCGAAGGACTTGCCGACGCCACGCAGGGAAATCATGGGCAGCGCCGCGCCGGGGGGCGGTAGGGTATCGGTCATGGAGGGATCCGGTTGCATGGGGCGTCCGCGGATATCAGGCCAGCCGCCGCGCCAGCAAGCGCGAAAGCCGGCCGATCGCCAGCGCCAGCAGCCAATAGCAGGCGGCCAGCAGGATGTAGGGTTCGATGTAGACGAATTGTTCGGAG
Organism: Bordetella bronchialis; assembly: GCF_001676705.1. Classification (NCBI taxonomy): domain Bacteria; kingdom Pseudomonadati; phylum Pseudomonadota; class Betaproteobacteria; order Burkholderiales; family Alcaligenaceae; genus Bordetella; species Bordetella bronchialis. The sequence continues at coordinate 5,324,687 of NZ_CP016170.1, read as the reverse complement.
ACGATGCGCGATGCCGTCAAGGTCAATTCCGGATAGGTGATCACCGAGGCCAACGCGGACTCCTTCACCAGCAGGACGGTCTGGTGGGCGATCAGCGGCAGCGCGGCGCGCAAGGCCTGGGGCAGCTGGATATGGCGGAAGATCTGGCCGCGGTCTAGCCCCATGACCTGTGCCGCCTCGACCTGGCCGCGCGGGATGGCTTCCCAGCAGGCGCGGAAAATCTCGGCGAAGTAGGCGCCGCTGTAGATCGACAGCGTGAGGGCTGCCGCGGCGTAGGGGTCCAGCGAAATCCCCGCGCTGGGCAGGCCGAAGTAAACGATGAACAGATGGATCAGGAAGGGGACGCCGCGCCACACCACCGTGTAGGCCCAGTAGAACCAGGTGAACGGCCGCCAGCCGGTCTCGCGCAGCACGTGCGCGATGAAGCCGGCGAGCAGGCCGCCCGCCAGCGCGGCCAGCACCAGGCCGACGGTGTGCAGCAGGCCGGGACCGAATTGCGGCAGCAGCGTAAACAGCAGGTCGATATCCATCATGTTTTCCGGATGGCGTTGCGCCGGATGACGGCACGGCTGGCGTGGCGGCTGCCCGCCATGCGCCGTGCCAGCCAAGTGCCCAGCAGGAACACGGCGGCGGTCAGCACCAGGTACACCAGGCCGGTGGCGACGTAGACTTCCAGCGGCCGGTAGTTGGACGCCACGATCTGCCGCGCGGCACGCGCCAGGTCGGCCACGGCGATGACCGAGACAATGGCCGAGTTCTTGATGACGTCGATGGCTTCCGACACCACCGCGGGCCACACCGCACGCGCCATCTGCGGCAGCTGGATGTGGCGGAATACCTGCCGCGGCGTCAGCCCGAACACCGCGCCGGCCTCCAGCTGGCCCTGCCCGACGGCGGTCAGTCCGCCGCGCAGGATCTCGCACTGGAAGGCGGCGGAATTCAGCGCCATCGCCGCCATCGCGGCCAGCAATGGCGGCAGGTCCACGCCCAGCGCGCTGGGCAGGTAGAACAGCATCAGCAGCTGCACCAGCATGGGCGTGCCGCGAAAGAAGCTGATGTAGGCCACCACCGCCAGCCGCAAGGGACTGCGCCGGCCGCCGGTCAGCGTCAGCCCCAGCAGCACGGCGCCCAGCAGAAAACCGCCGACGATGGCCACCGCCGCCACCAGCAGGGTCATGACGGCGCCGTTGCCCAGGACGGGAGCATAGGCAGCCAGGCGTTCGAGCAGGGTGGCGTCATTCATGGCGCGTGCTCACATCTCGGGCGTCGGGACCTTGTCGGTGGGTACGTCCATGGTGAAGCCGAACCACTTCATCTGCAGCTTCTGCAGCTCGCCGGTCTGCTGCGCGCGGGCGATGCCGTCGCTGAAGAACTTCACCAGGCTGGCGCTGTCGGCGTCCTTGCGGCCCACCCAGCCGAAATAGGTCTTGGGACCGATCGGGCCGTCGATCACGGCATAGACATCGCCACGGGTCTTGACCAGCGTGGCCAGATTGGCCAGCGACTGCGCCACGGCATCCAGCCGCCCGGCGGCGAGGTCGGCATAGGCCTCGTCGAAACTGACGTACTCGCGGATATTCACCGCCGGCTTGCCGGCGGCCTTGAGCTTGTCGGAATACGCCTGCAGGGCTTTCAGCTGCGCGGAGCCGGTCTGCGAACCCACCGTCTTGCCGGCGATGCCGTCGGCGCTGGCCAGGGCGGTGTCGGCCTTGCGCTTGACCAGGGCCGTGGTGGCGTCGGCGATGGGCACCGTGAAGGCGAACTTGGCGGCGCGCTCGCCGGTCATGGTGACCGAGGTCACGATGAAGTCGAACTTGCGCGTCGCCAGGCCGGGCAGGATGCCCTGGAACGGCACGTCCAGCTGCTTGACCTTCACGCCGGGCAGCCCGCTCATGATCATGTTCATCAGGTCCGGGCCGTAGCCGACGATCTTGCCGTCCTGCAGGTACTCGAAGGGCGCGAACTGCGCTTCGGTCCCGATGACGATTTCCTTCTTCTGCTTGATGTTGTCCAGCAGATCCGCATGCGCGGCACCGGCCGCGGCAAAGGCCATGACGGCCATGATCAAACGACTGCGCAGCATGATTAACCCCTTGATAGCGATGCCCGCCGGCAGGCGGGAGATATGGAATCGGTGCAAGTGAAATGTTTGCCATGCAAGTCACTTGCATGCCTATCAAGCAACATGCATGCCAATTCCGGTCGCTGGAGGGATGCGAAGGTGAACGGAACGGCCCGCCCCGATCAGGGGCGTGCCGTGCGCCGCAACGGTGCGCGCGCACCGATCTGGCGATCGCGGCGTGGGCGCGAGGGGATTGCCGGTCGCTGGCGCCATCGCCGGCGAGACGGCGGTCAGCGGGGTGCGCGCGGCGGCGATGCGGCGGTGTGTTTCGCCAAGGGCTGGCCCGCCGCCGGCCGCGGCCGGGCCAGGAAGATGCCGCCCAGTATCAGGGCCAGTCCGACCGCGTGGTAGGGCTGCGGCGCCACGCCCAGCAGCAGTACCGACAGCAGGACGGTGAAGATGGGCGTCAGGTTCATGAAGAAGATCGGCAGCTGCGGGCTGGTGCGCGCCACCGCGGTCTGCCAGCAGAAAAACGCCACCAGCGAGGGGAAGATGCCGATATAGGCGACGATGGCGGCGGTCTTCCCGTCGATGGCCATGGGCGCATAGCCGCCCCATGCATGTTCGGCCAGGACGAAAGGCAGGCTCCAGGCCAGGCCGGCGACGATCTGCGCGGCCAGCAGCACGTCCGTCGGCAGCCGCGTCGGATGGCGTTTCAGCAGCCAGGTGTAGAGGCTCCAGGCGCAGGTGCCCGCCAGCATGAAAAGATCGCCGCGCACGAAGTGGATGGCGTCCAGGCCGTCCAGCCTGCCGCCCAGCATGACCCAGGCTACGCCCACCACGGACAGCGCGGCACCGCAGGCGCTGCGCGCACCGATGGGCGCGCCGAACAGCACGCGGCCCAGCAGCAGGATGAACACGGGCGCGGAGGATCCGATCAGCGAGGTATTGATCGGGTTGGACGTCGTCAGCGCCAGATACTGCAGGGCGTTATAGCAGGTGATGCCCCAGAATCCGCCGATGACGATGGCGCGCCATTCCGCGCGCACCGCCGCGCGATGGCGTGCCACGCGCCGCAGCACGAAAGGCAGCAGCACGGCCAGCGCCATCAGCCAGCGCAGGGTGTTCAAGGTGACAGGCGGAATCAGGCCGGCGGCCATCTTGCCCACGATGGCATTGCTGCCCCAGAGCAAGGGCGGCAGGAGCAGGGCCAGCAACAGGCCGCCGTTCATGGCGCGCCCGGTGCCTGCTGCGGTGGTCCGTTCATGCCGCATCGGTCCACCCCCCGCGCCGGGCCGTGACGGACCTTCCCCCGCTTGCCGCGGCCGTGGGAGCGCTGCCCCTTCGTTCACTGCGCATGCGCTTACAGCCCATTCGTTTACTGCGCATTGGCCAGCACCAGGTCCGCGAAGGCCTTGCCCTTGCCGATGATGTGATCCCGCATCGCCTGGGCCGCCGCCTCGCCATCGCCGGCGCGGATGGCGCGCACGATGGCTTCGTGTTCGGCGCAGGACACCTTCAGGCGGCCGGGCTGGTCGAAGACATTGCGGCGGAAGTTGCTCAGGCGCAGCCGCGCGTCGTTGATTTCGTCGCGCACGATGGCGTTGCCGCTGCCCGCGTAGATCAATTGGTGCAGGGCCAGGTTGCAGGCCTCGTAGCCGGGACGGTCGTCGTCGCCCGCCAGTGCCATTGCCTTCTCGTGCAGCGCCCCCAGTTCGTCGCGCTGCGCCGCGCTCATGCGCAGGGCGGCCAGGCGCGCGGACACGCCTTCCAGCTCGCCCAGGTATTCCAGCAGGGCGATCAGCTCGGCGGGCCCCGGCTTGTAGACGAAGGTGCCGGCGCGCGGAACGATGGCCACCAGTTTGCGGGCGGCCAGCATCAGCAGGGCCTCGCGCACCGGTGTGCGCGAGACATCGAACCGGGCCGCCAGGGCCTTCTCGTCCAACGGCATGCCCGGGGGCAGGACGCCGTCGGCGATGTCGCGTTCGATCAGGGCGCGGATACGTTCGGGCGTATTGACCGCCGCAGTGGACTGCTCCATGTTGATTATTTTAGCTGCACTGCTCATAATTACAGAAGACGCCTAAATTATTACTCTAACAAGGAGACACCATGAAACGCGTCCTGAACGCTGCCGTCCTGGCCGGCGCCGCCCTGGCGGCTACCCTCGCGGGGGGCCCCTCCCATGCGGCCTTCCCGGAACGGCCCCTGCGTATCGTGGTTCCGGTTCCTCCGGGTGGCATTATCGACCAGGTCGTCCGCATCATTACGCCGCCCATGGCGGAAATGCTCAAGCAGTCCATCATCGTGGAAAACCGGGCCGGCGCCAGCGGCAACATCGCGGCTTCCTATGTGGCGCGCTCGACGCCGGACGGCTATACCCTGCTGGCGGGCTACTCCATGTTCCACGTCGGCAACCCGGTGATGTTCCATAAGCTGGATTGGGATCCGGTCAAGGATTTCGCGCCGGTCGCCATGCTGGTTTCCTCGCCACACGTGATCGCCGTCAACCCCAAGCTGCCCGTACGCACGCTGAAGGAGCTGGTGGAGTACGCCCAGGCCCACCCCGGGGAACTGAACTACGCGACCTCGGGCAACGGCTCGGTGCCGCATATCGGCATGGAATTGTTCAAGCAGAAGACCGGCGCGCAAATCACCCACGTGCCGTACAAGGGAGCAGGCCCGGCGGTGCAGGACGTCCTGAGCGGCAACGTCCAGATGACCGTGGCCACGCCGCCTTCGTTGGCGGGCTTCGTCACCACGGGCCGCCTGCGTCCGCTGGCCATCGCCGCCAAATCCCGCATTCCCATGCTGCCCGACGTGCCCACCACCGCCGAAGCCGGCTTTCCGGGATTCGAGCTGGAGGCCTGGGTAGCCCTGTTCGCGCCTGCCGGCACGCCCAAGGACGTCGTCGCGGCCATCAGCGAGGCGGCGCAGAAGTCGCTGCAGACCGACAAGGTCAAGGAGGCGCTGGCCGCCGCGGGCGTATCGGCCTGGTACCTGACGCCGGCGCAGCTGGACACGCAGGTGCGCAAGGATATCGATTACTGGCAGCCGGTCATCCGCAAGGCCAACATTACCGTCGAGTAGCGGGCGCCACGCCCAAGGAGTTATGCATGAATATCGACACCAGCGACGCCAATGTCGTACGGGCCTCCAGGCTGGATTGCGGCGCGCTGAGCGACGCACTGGATCGCCTGGGCATCGTGGGCCAGTGCTACAAGATCAAGCCTTGCGACCCGTCCTTTCGCCTGGCCGGGCGCGCCTTCACCGTCCTGTATGAACCCACCACCATCGAAACCGGCAATGTCGGCGAGTACATGGACGACGTCCCGCCTGGCCGCGTCATCGTCATCGACAACCGCGGCCGCGATGAAATGGGCACCTGGGGCAATATCCTGACGGAGCTGGCGCACCATCGCGGCATGGCCGGCACGGTCATCGACGGCAACAATCGCGATGTCGCCTTGTGCCGCGAGCTCGGTTACCCCATTTTCAGCCACGATACGTGGATGCGCACCGGCAAGGGCCGCATCCAGCTCAAGGCGCTGGAAGTCCCGGTCATCATCGGCGGGGTGGTCGTCAATCCGGGCGATATCCTGCGCGGCGACGCCGACGGCGTCGTGGTGCTGCCCAAGGTGCGCGAGGATGAATTGCTGGACGTGGCCGAGCACATCGCCAGCCAGGAACGCCAGCTGCGCGATGCCATCCGAGGCGGCATGCGCATGGACGAAGCGCGCCGGAAGTTCCGCTACCACGACCTGCAAAGCCCCCACTACGCGCAGGCCGTCCAGAAGTAAGGCGGGCGGGGCCGGGGGTAAGATAGGGGTTTCCATACAGGTACCCCGCATCTCCTATCCTGGTATGACACCCGCCACGCCAGACTCGTCCGCCCTGCAGGCCGATGGCGCTACCCTGCGCCGCCGCACCCTGGGCGACTTCGTGCGCAACGCCCGCGCCCGCATAACGCCGCAGATGGCCGGCCTGCCGCCCGGCCTGCGCCGGCGCACGCCTGGCCTGCGCCGGGAAGAGGTCGCCCAGCTGTGCGGGATCAGCGTCACTTGGTACACCTGGATCGAGCAGGGGCGCGAAGTCTCGGTTTCGCCGGCGGTGTGGGCCCGCATCGCCAGCGTCCTGCAACTGGCGCGCGCCGAGCGCACCTATCTTTTCGAACTGGCCGAGTGCGCCGATCCGCAGCATCCGCGCGACGAGCCCTCCGGCGTGTCGGGCATCCTCAACGCCTGTGTGGATGCGATCGATGCGCCGGCCTATGTGCTGGACCGCGCCTGGAACGTCATGGCCTTCAACGCGGCCATGCGTGAGCTGTTCGACGATTGGCCGGTGGTGGATCCCGCGCCCAACCTGTTGCGCTATATCTTCCTGGACCCGGCGGCCCGCGACCTGGTGGTCGACTGGGAGCAGCGCGCCCGCCGCGCCGTCGCCGAGTTCCGCCACGACGCGGGGCCGCACCTGGACGAAAAGGATGTCCGCGACCTGCTGGAGCCGCTGCTGCGCGATAGTCCCGCCTTCGAGCACTGGTGGACGCGCCATGCGGTGGTCGAACGCGAAGGGGGATTGCGTGAATTCCAGCATCCCCGCCGGGGCCTGCTGCAATTCCAGCAGGTCACTTTCCGGCTGGCCACGCATGCCGATCTGAAGCTGATCATGCTGCTGGAGGAGCGCGCGACGCTGCCCCAGCCGCCGGCCTAGGCTTACAGGTCGAAGCCCATTTCGAGCAGCGCGGCGAAACGGTCGCAGTCGTATTCCAGGGGCGGGCCGGATTCCGGCGGATAGGGCAGGGCGAAGATGATGTCGCGCAGCTTGTCCCCACGCTGCGCCTGGCTGGGGCCGGCGAAGCACGCGCGAGCCCCTTCCAGCATCAAGGTGCGCCCCAGCGGGCCGAAGCGGTAGGTGGCGCCGGCAAAGACCGGCAACGTGCTGTCGAACTGGCGGCTGGACGGTTCTTCCAGCCCTTCGCCCCGGATGCGGAAGTTGCCCAATTCCAGATTGTCTTCGGCGAACCCGGCCAGGAAGTCGCGGGGGTCTTCGCCTTCCTGGACGCGTTGCAGGGCTATCGACAGGAGCAGGATATCCCTGACCCGGTGCGTGGCCACGGCTTCGTTGACCGGCGTGGCCGATATGGCCTGCGCCAGGACGTCGTTCAGCATGGCGTCCAGGCCCTGCGTTTCAACGTCGGAGGCGCCCTTCACATAATGGGCCACCAGGTCCAGCGTTTCGGCCACGCCGGGCACGGGCTTCCATTGCTGGGCGTGCTCCTGCGCGCAGATTGCCTTGAGCTGGTGCTGGATGGCCTGGAAGACGGCCTCGCGGGCGGGCGGGTGGCCGGCGGTCGAGCGACTGCCGTATACGGCGGCGGCGTCGCCGTCCCGCCGGAAGCGATAGATGATTTCCTGGATCTCGCGCAGTCCAGTCCCGGTGGACGGCCCTGCCGACGTGGCGTCCCCCGCGCCGCTACGCGCGGCCGGGATGGGCGCCGGCGCGTTGGCGCCGTAGGGAGCAGCGTTACCGCCGGCCTGGATGGTGGATGGCATGGGAATCTCCGTCGAAGTGATCTGTGGCATGGAGCTGCCTTCGTATCACCAGCCCGAAAGGGATTCCCTGGCGGCAGCCGGAATTCGTCCGGCTCATGGGCACCCGGCCGTGCGAGGCCGGATGCCATGCAGGCCGCGCCTGCGGCGCGTCAGTTCTCGTAGGGCGTCAATACGCCGTCGCGCCAGACGTACAGCATCGCCGAGAGGCCATAGGGCGAACGGGCCATGATGTGGGCCGCGATGTTGCGGATGCGGTTCTGGCCGTGGCGGTCCTTGGTGCCGCAGACCAGCAGCTCCTCGCGCGCCGGGATCGCGACCACCGGGTCGCCTTCGATCTCCACGCGGTCGCGCCATTCGTCGGTCAGGAAGACCAGGCTGGCGTCATAGTTGCCGTCCAGCCGCACGCCATAGCAGCCATCCTCGCCTTCGATGGTCAGCTGCGGCAGCAGGCGGCGCAGGTTCTCCCGTGCCAGCGGCGGCAAGGCCTCGCGCGCGAGGCCCAGGTCCGCCAGGTGATCCGGCGCGACATAGCTCATGGCGTCGGGGCGGTCTTCCACGTACACCGTCATCAGGTCTTGCGTCAGCGGTTCGGCGACGAAGCGCTCGCCATCGCCCGCGCCGGCGGACTGCAGCTGGCGGGTGCTGGCCGTCAGCCACATGCGGGTCTTGACCACGGGCAGGATGGCCGCGCGGCGGCTGGCCGCGTCGGGCTTGGCGCCCGCCGGGGCGGCGTCCAGGTGGGCCGCAAGAATGGCGTCCAGATCGGCGGGCGCCTTGGCATAGGCCGCGTAGGCGTTACCCAGCGACTGCGTGACCTGCTGGCCGTCCGGCAGCGACCAGCGGACCTGTATGCCGTCGCCTTCGGCATCGGCTTCCACGCCGACGCCTTCCTTGGGAAACCGCGCCCGGGCGGCATCGGCATAAGCCCTTGCGAACTCGCGGGCATCGAGCGGGCGCGCGGTGCGCGGGGTCAACAGGCGTTTCAGTAAGCTCATTGCATTGTCCATCGGTGGCCGGCGCGCGCACGCGCACCGGCCGCGCCCCTGGCCGGCGCTTCAGGTCTGATGATAGATTTCCGCGCCCTTGCGGACGAACTCCACGGCCTTTTCCTGCATACCCTTGTGCAGCGCCTCTTGTTCGGCCACGCCCTGGCTGGCGGCGTAGTCGCGCACGTCCTGCGTGATCTTCATGCTGCAGAAATGCGGGCCGCACATCGAGCAGAAATGGGCGACCTTCATGGAGTCCTTGGGCAGGGTCTCGTCATGGAACTCCTTGGCGGTGTCCGGATCCAGTCCCAGGTTGAACTGGTCTTCCCAGCGGAACTCGAAGCGCGCCTTGGACAGGGCATTGTCGCGAATGGCCGCGCCGGGATGTCCCTTGGCCAGGTCCGCGGCATGGGCGGCGATCTTGTACGTGATGATGCCGTCCTTGACGTCCTTCTTGTTCGGCAGGCCCAGGTGCTCCTTGGGCGTGACGTAGCAAAGCATCGCGGTGCCGTACCAGCCGATCAGCGCGGCGCCGATGCCGGACGTGATGTGGTCATAGCCGGGAGCGATGTCGGTGGTCAGCGGCCCCAGCGTATAGAAGGGCGCCTCGTGACAGTGCTCCAGCTGCAGATCCATGTTTTCCTTGATCATCTGCATGGGCACGTGGCCGGGGCCTTCTATCATGACCTGTACATCGTGCTTCCAGGCCACCTGCGTCAGCTCGCCCAGCGTCTTCAGTTCGGCGAACTGGGCTTCGTCGTTGGCATCGTAGGCCGAGCCGGGACGCAGGCCGTCGCCCAGCGAGAAGCTGACGTCGTAGGCCTTCATGATTTCGCAGATTTCCTCGAACCGCTCGTACAGGAAGCTCTCGCGGTGATGCGCCAGGCACCACTTGGCCATGATGGAGCCGCCGCGCGAGACGATGCCCGTCATGCGGTCCGCCGTCATGGGAATGAAGGGCAGGCGCACGCCGGCATGGATGGTGAAGTAATCCACGCCCTGTTCCGCCTGCTCGATCAGCGTGTCGCGGAAGATTTCCCATGTCAGCTCTTCGGCCTTGCCATCGACTTTCTCCAGCGCCTGGTAGATGGGCACGGTGCCGATGGGGACCGGCGAATTGCGCACGATCCACTCGCGGGTTTCGTGGATGTGCTTGCCGGTGGACAGGTCCATGACGGTGTCGCCGCCCCAGCGTATCGCCCAGGTCATTTTCTCGACTTCTTCGCCGATGCCCGAGCTGACCGCCGAGTTGCCGATATTGGCGTTGATCTTGACCAGGAAGTTGCGGCCGATGGCCATCGGCTCCAGTTCCGGGTGGTTGATATTGGCCGGAATGATGGCGCGGCCGCGCGCGACTTCGTCGCGGACGAATTCCGGCGTGATGGCCGCCGGAATGGCCGCGCCGAAGGACTGGCCCGGATGCTGCCGCAGCATGCGCTTGACCAGCTTTTCGCCCTCCGGCCCGCTGGCGCGCAGCGACTCCAGGTATTGTTCGCGGCGCAGGTTCTCGCGGATGGCGACGAATTCCATTTCCGGCGTCACGATGCCGCGGCGCGCATAGTGCATCTGCGTAACGTTGGCGCCGGCCCGGGCGCGGCGCGGCGGACGCTGCAGGTCGAAGCGCATGGCCGTCAGCTTGGGATCGTTCAGGCGCTCGCGCCCATAGGCGCTGGACGGGCCGGACAGCAGTTCGGTGTCGCCGCGTTCCTCGATCCAGGCACGGCGCAGCTCGGGAAGCCCGCGGCGGATATCGATCTTGACGGCGGGGTCCGTGTAGGGCCCGCTGGTGTCGTAGACCGTCAGCGGCGGGTTTTTCTCGCCACCGAACATGGTGGGCGTATCGTGCTGCTCGATTTCGCGGAATGGCACGCGGATGTCCGGGCGCGATCCCTGCTGATAGACTTTGCGGGATTTGGGCAGCGGTGCCACCGCGGCGGCGTCGACTTCGGCCGTAGCGGCCAGAAACTTAGGATTCGCGTTCATGGAAGCTCCAAGCGAGGGTTTGGAGCCGAATCGGGTCGGATTCCGGCGGAGGCCGCCGGAACGCTCCCAGCATCGGCATTATCCGTACTGGTACGAAGGGACTCTCTCAACCTCTGGTCCGCGAGCCGCATGTCTGAAACCTGGCGGCACGTCTGCCGGACCGTGAAGTACCCCTGCGTGCATGCGACAGTATAGAAGACATGAAGGAGACATTACATCTGGAAGCAGTCTGCGCTGGGCCGTGACCTACGTCACCTGTACACTTTTTCTTGCAAACTCCCCCAATAGGAAAACCTGCTATGCACATCGGATTCCGCACGATCGCACCCCTGGTATTGATGGCTACGGTCCTTCTGGCGGGTTGCCAGACGCCTGGCAACAAGACCGGCACGGGCACGGCTTCCAGCGGCACGACTGCGCCTGCCGGTACCACGCCACCCGGCGCGCCGGGCGCGCCCGCGCCGTCCACGGCGCCCGCGGCCTCCTCGGTGGGCTTCTACATCGCCCAGACCGACTCGGCGCCGGACCTGATGGAAGTCAAGCTGAGCGACGCCACCGTCTACGTGCAGCGGCAACCCGTGCTCACGCGCGCGGACCTGACCGAGGCCGCGGCGCTGGTGGACCGCCAAGGCCAGAATTTCGTCGGCCTGCGCTTCAGCCCGGAAGGCGCGCGCAAGCTGGCCCAGGTCAGTTCGCAGAATGTCGGCAAGCTGCTGGTGCTGGTCATCAATGGACAATTGGTGGCGGCCCCGCGCATCGCCGAACCCTTGAATCGCGGCGTGCTGGCCTTTGGCGTGGATTCGGCCCAGACGGCCACCGAGATCGCCGCGCGCGTGCGCGGCGATGCGCCGGCTGCCGGGGCCCGTACCCCCGGCGCGGGCACGTCGGGATCCTCCGGTAACGGCGCGCCCGCCGTGCCGCCGGCCTCCGATCGCAACGCGCCTGCTTCGGGCACCGGCAGCACCGGCCGCTAGGGAGGCCCGCGCCGGTCGACCGGCGCGGCTGCATCAAGCACCAGAATCGCGCCCGGCGTCATTCGCCGCGGCGCGATTTGCTTTTGGGCTTGGGCGGCGCGTAGTTGCCGTGGCACGTCTCGATGAAGGCGGCCACCATGTTTTCCAGCAAGCGCTTGTCGCGCGTCGTCAGGGTCTCGTAGCGGCCGCGCGGGATATTCTGGAATGGCCAGGCCGGGTCCCGGCCGCCATCGGCGAAGCCGCCCTGCGCGCCGTCTTCCATCACGGCGTAGCGCTGGCCGCCCATGGCGTTGGCATAGAGGTCGGCGGGGCGTTCCATCGGGCCCTTGCCCGTGTCCAGCCATTGCGCCTCGATGCGCAGCGCCGCGGCCAGTTTGAACAAGCCCCGGCTGGACTTGCGTTCACCGCTTTCGTAGCTGGCCACCGCGCTTTGCGACAGGCCTGCCAGGCGCGCCAGCTCGGCCTGCGTGTAGCCTCGCAGTGTACGAACGTGCCTCAAACGGTCTGAAAATTTCTTCACGGACCGATTGAAGCTTGCACCGTTGCCACGTTGGTGTTTATATAAATCACGTTCGTGGTTTTGTCGTGTGCAGGAGGAAAAACATGATCGATTACCGAAGCGTCATCGTGCTGCAGGACGCACGCGCGGTCAGGGACAACCTGGCGCAGGAGCTCGCGAAACGCGGCTTCGCGGTGCGCTCGTGCGGTAGCCTCGCCGGCTTCCGGCATCTGTATGCCATGCAGCCGTCGCCCCTGGTCGTACTTACGGGCGAGTCCGACGACCTTGCCTGCGACGCGCAAAGCGCGCGCGCGGCGGCGCCTGGCGCCGTCATCATCGCGCTCGGGACGGCCACCGATACCGCATGGCGCTTGCACGTCATGGCAGCGGGCGCGGACGCCTGCCACGCCGCCTCCGTCGACATCGGGGAACTCGCCGCGATCCTGCTGTCGTGGGCGCGGCATGCGGGGGCACGGCATGGCTTCGAGCCTGTCCGTGGTCATGGGCCTGATCGCGCCCTTCAGCACGGTCATCAGCATTCCCATCCGCATTCCCTTCAACATCCGCATGCACGGGCGCGTGGGCATGCTCGCGCGTACGCCCCGGAATCGGCGCGCGATGCCGGGGCAGGCGATGTGTATCGCCCCGTGGATCACATGCCCTCCGCGCCGCGCGCGGGGCCGGCTCGCACGGGAATGGAATACACGTTGTCCGGGTCTGGCGTTTCCGGCGCCCACCGCCGGACCGTACCGGCCGAGTCGTTCAGTGCTTCATCCCTGGAGCGGGCCAGGCACCCGGCCATGCATTCATCCGGCCATGCCCCCGGGCATGCATACGGACAGCCTGTTCTTCGGGTTTCGCGCCTGGGCAGCGGATGGCGCCTCGATGCGCACTGCCGCGTGCTCGCATGCCCGCGCGATCGCACGCTTTTCGTCACGGCGGCGGAAAACGCCTTCCTCATGCGTATCGCAGCCAGCGAAGGCCAGTTGCTCCGACGCCGGCGACCCGCTTCGTCCGCCGATGACGCCCACGGCGAGCCGCCGGCCGGCGAACTGGATCCGCGCAGTATGGACGTGTTGGTATCGCGCCTGCGACGCAAGGCGCGCGATGCCGGTATCCAGCTTCCGCTGCTGGCCGTACGCGGCTGCGGATACCTGTTCGCCGAGTCCTTGACCGTAACGCCATCCTCGCTTGCCTCCCGCCTGCCGGCACCGCGCAGGCAGACTGCCCAACCGCCCATCCCTAAGTCCTTGTTGCCCACGCATAAAGCGCTGCGTCCATCCATGCAAGCGACTCTCCAGCCGGAGCCTTGCGCCCGCGAGTTCGCCTTCCAGCTTCTGGCTGCCTGACCACCGTCGCCTTCAGTTCGCGTCCGGACGCCAGGCCTGCGAGCCGGTCCGCGCGGCCGAATCCACACGTCCTTCTACGCCGCGCTGCGTACACGATGCCCCCATGCGGTCCGACCTGCGCGGGTCGGCCTACGCGGCGCGGCCTGCGCGGCGCGGCCTACGCGGCCCGGCCTGCGCGGGTCGGCCTACGCGGCCCGGCCTACGCGGCCCGCCATAAACACAAATCCCTACCGGTTTGGTGTCCGGTAGGGATTTATAAGCCTGCGCAAGCTGCGCCGGCTTGATGCCGGCGTTTAATCCAAGCGGTGGCGGCCGCTTTACTTCACGGACTGCACCATGTATTCCACGGCAGCCCGGATATCGGCTTCCGACGCGTTGGCGGCACCGCCCTTGGGCGGCATCGCGCCCTTGCCGGTAATCGCCGTCTTGACCATCGCGTCCATGCCGGTCTGGATGTATTTGTCCCAATCCGCCTTGCTGCCGAACTTGGGGGCACCCGCAACGCCGGTGCCATGGCAGGCGAAGCAGGTCGTCTTGTAGAGTTTTTCGCCGGCCGGGTTCACAGTGGCTTGCTGCGCCGGAGCGGGCGCCGCCGCGGGGGCTTGGGCCTGGGCCTGGGGAGCGGGCGCCTGGGCAGCGGGGGCGGGCGCTTGGGCGGCCGGAGCCGGCGCGGCAGCGGCCGGAGCGGCCTGGGCTTGACCCTGGCCCGCGGCGCCTTGGGCCGGCGCTTCCGGTTCCTTGAAGTTGCCGCCGGACTTGTTGGCCATGAAGACCACGGCGCGCTGGACTTCGTAGTCGCTCAGCGAGGGATTGCCACCCTTGGGCGGCATCGCGCCCTTGCCGTGGATGGCGATGTTGTACATCGCTTCCAGGCCTTCCTTGATGCGCGGCGCCCAGGCCGCGTTGTCGCCGACCTTGGGCGCACCGGCCACGCCCGCCGCGTGGCAGGACATACAGACGGAACTAAAAACCTGCTCGCCGGTCTTGAAGACTTTGGGCGCGTTGGCGTCGACCAGGTCGAAGCCGGCCACGGGGGCGATCCGCTTTTCGATGGCCTCTGGCGTCAGGGCGTTGGATCCCACGCCGCTGCGGCCGTAGGAAGCCACCATATTGACCAGCATCAGGATGATGATGATCGGTACTAGGAATGCCAGAACGACCGTGACGATCAACTGCTTCGGGGTCTTGATGAGTGAGGCGTGTTCTTGTACGTGTTCCTGCTCTTTGCTCATAACCTAATCCTGCTGTCGGGTACCGGGGCGCCTGGGGCGGATAAAGTACTACGGCAAGCGAAGACCTCCTCAGTTCTTCGCCAGCACGCGTGCAAACGCTGGATTATATAACGCGGGGGTAGGGCCGCCTTTCATGATGGCCGTTGCCCATCCGGCTGGCCTTCGTGGCGCCGCAGCAATCCGCCTGCGATGGCTTGGCTCGGGGCCGCCGATGGGAAGCGGTCCCCGTCTGCCAATAGACCTGGCGCGGCCGGCGCGGGCGGCGGGTTGTCGGCGCAGAGCGGCGTACCGGCGTGTCCACGGCCGCGTCGATCGGCCCCTTGGCGAACACGCCCGGATGCCAGCAAGCCGGGTCGCCAAGCACGTAATCCTGTTTTGGGTACAATACTGCCTCTTCGCGCCCGTAGTTCAATGGATAGAATGAGAGTTTCCGAAGCTCTTGATACAGGTTCGATTCCTGTCGGGCGCGCCAAGATTCCTGTCCTGCCCTCACGCAAGGTCTCGGCAGCGGCGCCATAGGCGCCTGGGGCCTCGCCCCATTCCCCACCCCCATCTATCGCCGCTCCAGCAGCCCCCGTCCTTCCAGGATCGCGGGTGTCGCCTTTTCGATTCGTGCGATGCGCGTTTCAGGCCGTTTTGCGTCGCCGAAGTGAAATAAGTATCCCCTTTGCCGGCCGGGCGTTAGCGCTTCGAATGCGCGCTTGAACCGTGGATCGTTCTGGAACTTCTTTTTCAGCTCTTCGGGGATGGGAAGCTCCGGGGGCTTCGTCTCGACCTTCAACCCCGCCTTCGCGGCGGCCATGGCCTCGCGCACGTAGGCTTCGATGGTGGCCGTTCTTGCGGCAATCTCCCTGGCGTTGGTGAATTTCATCACCCGTGCGGCCTGGACGCGCCCGAGCCGCACCAGCAGTTTCTCGGGGTCGTCCAGCAGCGCGCCCTGGAAGAAGCACAAGGCGCAATAGTCCTTGAAGCCCTGAATGATGACGATGTTTTTGCCATCCAGTGTGTAGCAGGGCTTGCCCCACTTGCACTCCTCTTCCAGGTCGAACCGGGACAAGATCTTTTGCAGCTCGGCAATCTCAGCCTGCCATCGCTCTCGATACGCCATCTTCATGCTTGGTCTCCGTTATTGCACGCCGCCGCCGCTGCATGCGCGAGTGCCGTTGGTCTTTGGAACGAGGCCGGCGCGGAGTAAGGCGGCCACCGTCGCGCGTTCGGCCGCCCAGCATACACAGCCGGGAGCGGCTAAATTTAGGTTGACATGGTGTAATCGTTCGATTACAGTTCCGTATGGCCTACATCGTAAAACTTCTCCCCGGATTCTCCGACTGGCTCAAAGGTCTCAAGGATCCCGTAACCCGGCAACGCTTGGTCAAGCGCCTTGATAAGGCTCGATTGGGAAACCTGGGAGAGGTGAAGCCTGTAGGGAATGGCGTCTCTGAAATGCGAGAAGACTTCGGCCCCGGGTGGCGCATGTATTACGTTCAGCGCGGCAATACCGTAGTAGTGATGCTGGCCGGTGGGAACAAGCGAAGCCAACAAGCCGATATTCGACGCGCAATCGCGCTTGCCGAGTCTTTGGAGGACTGAACCATGACCAAAAATAAGATTTCCGAGCTTCCTGAATTCGACGCAGCTGAATTCTTGAATAGCGAAGAAGACATAGCCGCGTACCTGACAACCGTGCTGGAAGATGACGATCCAGCGCTTCTTGCGGTCGCTCTCGGTAACATTGCGCGCGCCCGGGGGATGACTCAGGTGGCGAAAGACGCCGGTATCGCGCGGGAAGCTTTGTACAAGGCGCTGCGTCCTGGTAGCGATCCGCGGTTTGAAACGATTAGCCGCGTATGCGCGGCGTTGGGAGTGCGCCTGGTGGCGCAACCGAAAAGCCTGGCACACTGAGCGACCAGGTAGCGATCCAGGGTTTGAAACCATAGGAACCGTGCCCGCGCGCCGGCGCGGGCACGGGGGCCCCTCAGACGCCGGAGACGGCCGACCAGGCGGCGGCCACCAGCTCGCCAGTGCAAGCAAGTGCCTGCTGGCAGAGGAGGGCCCACGTCAGGATGGCGGGGCACCACAGCCAACGACGACCGTTCCTGGCCAGCGCGGTGAAGACCACCGCGCCGCAGATTGCGAAGATAAAAAACTGCTTCATGGTTAGAAACCTTAGGTACGTGCCCCTGCGGATGCAGGCGCTACGTACCCGTATAGCGTCGCCGTGACAAAAAAACTCGGCGCCGGACGGGCGGGGTCTTGCGCGCGTCGGCGTCAGACCATAATCCCAGCCTCCCGCCGCCAGATTCGGTCACGGGCGATCGAGCCAGGCCGGCCGCTGTTCCCCATCGCCGCGTCCAGCGGGCGGCGACCTGGCCGCCACGCGAAGCGATGCACCTGCTGGATGTGCGACCCATGTAAGGCTCGGAGTCCGATTGCCGGGCGCTTCCCCGTAGGCCACCAGCGCCGCGGCCAAGTACAGCGGATCGTTGACCTCGGCCGGCGATTCCTTGCCGAACACACCCGCGACCTGGCTGGCCCGCGCCGCGATTGCCGCCACTTCGGCCTGGCCCCAAGTGGCGCGCCGCCACCGGGAACGGCTGAATCGGATGCTGAACATAGGGTCGGCGGCCATGCCCCGCGGCCACGAACCATCTCTCGCACGGAAGCGCTCGACACGATTGCCGAGAATAAGGCGCTGCATGCGGAATTGGATCAGCCGTTCAAAGACTTGCGCGGAGCGCGGAGTTTCATGCCTGCTACGGCTGTAGCTTGGTGACAGCGCTCGCCAGGAGCGCACCCCATGCCCATGACGAGCGAGATTGCCACGACAGCGGCACCGAAGGCTCGCCGGAGCCGGTCCAAGCTTAGGCCAGGTTACCGCCGACTGGCACGCGGCAGACGTATGGCTTGCGGTGCTGCGAGCCAGGCCCATGTCGCGCCAAACCCTAGAAACCTATCGGCGCGAGAGCCGGCGCCTGCGCCGGCATTGCGATACCTAGGGGGCGCTGTCGCCGCGCGGCTGGACCTATCAGGACGGACCGCAGTACGTGCGCTTTCTGACGGTGAGAGCGGTCTACTATAGCCGTGGGCTTGCGCGAGTGGATCCGGGATGGACCCCATTCCTCGGTCCGCTCTCGCCTCTTCGTGGGTTCTTGAGCGATGTTTTGAACCCGGCGCGTCCCGGATGCCGCGACACCGCTTCCAGCATGACCTGGCGGAGGCGGTGCAAGGTGGGATTGGTCGGGTCCCGCAGCATGACGGGCGGTTCAATGCAGTTTGCGTCTGGGTGTCCGGGTGGTGCTGGAACTGACGCTGGGCCAACGGTTCCAGAGCACGTTCCGCCGTACGGTTACCGGGACGAGCATCGTTGGTCCCGTCATAGCGGGCGACACCATCGGTGCAGACCTGGGAGTCGTCGGTATATGCAGGACCGCCAAGCACAATCGGGCTGGCGTGACTTCAGCGGTAAGCGTGAAGAACCAGCACAGCGTTGAAGTCATGCGGTACATCGCTGTCCGCCTGTTGGCCGGAAAGCCGGCCGGCTGACTTCGGCAGCCCAGACTCAAAGACAGGAGCCCCCCCGATGTTCGAACGTCGCCGAAAGGCGCTGGCCGCCACGCTGGCCGGCGCGGTGGCCGCGATGTATCCATGGCGCAGCCAATCCACGCCCGATGCCAAATGGCCCGCGGCGCCGATCAAGATGGTGGTTCCTTTTCCGCCTGGCGGTCCGACCGACCTGGTTGCACGCTTGCTTGCGGGGCAGATCGCTCGCCAGCTACAAACCATGGTGGTGGTCCAGAACATTCCTGGCGCGAACGGCATCGTGGGGATGAGAAGCGTGGCGGGCGCGAAGGCGGACGGCTATACCGTTCTATTCAACACCTCATCGCTGGTGCTCAGTCCCAGCCTGTACGTCGACCCGGGCTTCGATCCGGCCAAGGATTTCGATGCGGTCTCGTCCACGGTCGCGATGCCCCTGGTCTTGGTCGTGCATCCGGATGTCCCCGCGCAGGACTTCCATACGTTCGTGCGCTACGCCAGGCAGAGGGCGGGAAATCTATCGTATGCCTCCGCCGGCGGCGGCAATGTCACGCATCTTGCGACCGTGCTGCTGCTGCAGGCCACCGGTATCAGCGCCATGCATGTGCCGTATCGCGGCAGCGCGCCTGCGCTGGCGGGCTTGATGGGCAAGCAGGCGCAATTCATGGTCAATCCGCTCTGCGACGCGCTGCCGCATGTCCAAGCGGGCAGATTGCGTGCGCTCGCGGTGACGTCAACGCAGCGGGTCGGCGTGTTGCCCGGCGTGCCGACAGTCGCAGAACTGGGCATCGCCGGGTTCGAGGTGCAGGCATGGCATGGCGTGGTCGTTCCCAAGGGCACGCCGGCACCCGTCGTCCAGCAGCTGAACTCGGCCATACGCGCGGCATTGGCGTCGCAGGATGTGCAGGCGCAGCTGGTGCAGCGCGGCGCGCGCATCCTTGGATCGACGCCGGAGGATTACGCGCGGTATATCCACGAAGAGGAACTGCGATGGTCGGCCGTGATACGCGCTGCCGATATACGCCCGGACTGAGCATACACACGTGCTGAGCATTCACGCGGGCAGAGCATTCACACGACTGAACGTTCACACGGACTGAACGTTCACATGGACCGCGCGTTCGCGCGGACAAGGCGGTCGCCGACGCTGGCGGCTTCAAGCCTCGACCCCCGCCACGGAATACCCATGCTCCGCGGCCTGGAAACCCGGTCGATCACAGCAGCCGCCGCGCTTCCATCTCCCGGGCTTCCTGCACGATCCACTCCTCGAAGGCCTGGACGCGCTCGGGCTTGGGGCGGTCGCTGCGGTAGGCCAGCACGTAGGCGCCGCCGGTGTCGGTGCGTTGCGGGAAGGGCGCCACCAGCCGGCCGGCCAGCAGGTCGTCGCTGACGAAGGCCAGCTGCGCGACCATGACGCCCAGCTGGTCGATGGCGGCCTGGTAGGCCAGGGCGGCGTTCTCGAATTTCAGGCCGCTGTTGCCGTCGATATGCCCGACGCCGGCGGCCGCCAGCCAGGTCGGCCAGTCATGGGGCCGGTTCAGCGAACACAGCAGGACGTGGTTCGCCAGGTCTTCCGGGCGTTCCAGGCGCGGCTCCTTGCCGAGCAGCCCGGGGGCGCAGACGGGCAGCAAGGTCTCGCCGAACAGGCGGCGGTAGCCCGGGCCCGACGGCGGCTGGGCTTCCGAATGGATGCTGACGTCCACGTCTTCCCGGTCGAAGTCGGCGCGCAGGTGCGAGGTGGTGATCTGCACGTCGATATCGCGCCGCGCCGCATGGAAGCGCGCCAGGCGCGGCACCAGCCATTTGATGGCGAAGGTGGGCGGCAGCTTGATGCGCAGGCAGCGTTCGTCCGGCTGCTGCTGCAATTGCCGGGTCGCCTGTTCGATCTGGTCCAGGGCGGCCTTGATGGTGCGGAAGTACACCTGTCCCGGTCCGGTCAGTTCGATCCCGTGGCGCCCGCGCACGAACAGCTGCGCCTTGGTCCAGTCCTCCAGCGAGGCGACATGGCGGCTGACGGCTCCCTGGGTAACGCAGAGCTCTTCGGCGGCGCGCGTGAAGCTGGCGTTGCGGGCCGAGGCTTCGAAGGCGCGCAGGGCGTTCAGGGGCGGAAGACGACGACTCACGGTTTTCTCCATGCAAGCCAGTGCGTGCGTCAGGCATGAGTCCTGATCATACCTGACATGCCTTAATTTGCCTTGCTGGCTGGCAGGCAAACGCCAAGAATAGCGCCGTATTTCAATAAAAAATACGGAGACGATCATGAATAAACTGCATGGCTGGCTGGCCGCCGTGTTGCTGGCGGCCTGTGGCATGGCCCACGCCGAGTACCCCGACCACCCCATCAAGATGATCGTGCCCTGGCCGCCGGGCGGCGGCGTCGACACCATGGGTCGCCTGGTGGCGCAGGGCTTGTCCCAGGAACTGGGCCAGCCCGTCATCGTGGACAACCGCGCCGGCGCCGGTGGCAATATCGGCACCGAGCTGGCCGCGCGCCAGCCCGCCGACGGCTACAACCTGCTGATGGGTTCCATCAGCCCCAACGCCATCAACGTCTACCTGTATTCCCACCTGGGCTTCGACCCGGTGAAGGACTTCACGCCCATCACCTATGTGTCCGCGGTGCCCAATATCCTGGTGGTGCCGGCATCGTCGCCCTTCAAGACCATGAAGGAACTGGTCGACTACGCCAAGGCCAACCCGGGCAAGCTGAACTACGGGTCGGCGGGCGTGGGATCGTCGCAGCACCTGGCCGCCGTGCAGTTCATGGCGGCCACGAAGATCAATATCGTGCACGTCCCCTATAAAGGCACGTCGCCGGCCGAGGCGGACTTGATGGCCGGCCATGTGTCGCTGATGCTGGACACCACCACCTGCCTGCCGCTGGTCAAGTCGGGCAAGCTGCGTGCGCTGGCGGTGGCGTCGCGCCAGCGCAATGCCCAACTGCCCGACGTGCCGACGCTGGACGAGCTGGGCGTACCGAACGTGTATGCCTCTTCCTGGTACGGCCTGATGGGGCCCAAGGGCATGCCCAAGGACGTGGTCGAGAAGCTCAACAAGGCGACCAACGCCGTGCTGAAGAATCCGGAAATCCGCCAGCGCATGCTGGACTACGGCGCCGAGATCGGCGGCGGCACCCCCCAGGAGTACGCCACCTTCATTGACGAAGAGATCAAGCGCTACAAGCCCATCGTGGAACTGTCCGGCGCCAAGCTCGATTAGGCGGCCGACGCCTACGCGCCGGTTCCCATTCAACCTTACTCAGACATCGATCCATGTCCTCTGACTCCGCGCCCCGCACGCTGTTCGACAAGATCTGGTCCACGCACCAGATCCTGCGGCGTGACGACGGCACCAGCCTGCTCTACGTCGATCGCCATCTGGTCCAGGATGGCTCGGCGCCCGCCTTCGCGATGCTGCGGCAACGCGGCCTGAAGGTGCGCAGCCCGCAGCGCAGCTTCGCCACCCCGGACCACTACGTGCCCACCGATACGCGCGACCTGGCAACGATCGCCGATCCGGAAAAGCGGGCCATGGCCGATGCCCTGCGGCAGGATGCCAAGGAAGCCGGCATGCAGTTCTTCGGCCTGGACGATCCACGTCAGGGCATCATCCACGTGGTCGGGCCCGAGCAGGGCCTGAGCCTGCCCGGCATGCTGATCGTCTGCGGCGACAGCCATACCGCCACGCATGGCGCGATGGGCGCCTTCGCGTTCGGTATCGGCGCCTCGGAAGTCGCCCACGTGCTTGCGACGCAGTCCATCTGGCAGCGCAAGCCGCCGACCATGCGCGTGGTCGTGGAAGGGCGCCTGCAGCCGGGCGTGGCGGCCAAGGACATCATCCTGGGCATCATCGCCAAGATCGGCGCGGCCGGCGCCACGGGGCATGTCATCGAGTACGCCGGCCCCGCCATCCAGGCGCTGTCGATGGAAGGCCGCATGACGGTCTGCAATATGTCGATCGAGGCAGGCGCGCGTGCCGGGATGGTGGCGCCGGACGACACCACCTTCGCCTGGCTGCATGGACGGCCTTACGCGCCCTCGGGCGTGGAATGGGACCAGGCCGTTGCCCGCTGGCGCGCGCTGCCCACCGATGCGGGCGCGGCCTTCGATCGCGAAGTGGTGCTGGATGGGTCGGCGCTGCAGCCCATGGTGACCTGGGGGAACAGCCCCGAGGATGCGCTGCCGATCTCCGGCCGGGTGCCGGATCCGGATAGCGCGAGCGACGCCGGCCGGCGCGCCGCGATGGCCCGCACCCTGGACTACATGGGGCTGAAGCCGGGCATGCCCTTGACCGACGTGGCCGTGGATCGTGTCTTCATCGGCTCCTGCACCAATGGCCGCATCGAGGACCTGCGGCAGGCGGCCGCGGTGGCCCGGGGCAAGCGCGTCGCGCCCGGTGTGCAAGCCTGGGTGGTGCCGGGCTCGCAGCAGGTCAAGCTGCAGGCCGAACAGGAAGGGCTGGACCGCGTCTTCCGCGAGGCCGGTTTCGAGTGGCGCTTTGCCGGCTGTTCGATGTGCCTGGCCACCAATGGCGACCAGGTGGCGCCGGGGCAGCGCTGCGCGTCCACGTCCAACCGCAATTTCGTGGGACGGCAAGGGCCGGGCTCGCGCACCCACTTGATGAGCCCCGCGATGGCCGCCGCCGCGGCCGTCAGCGGGCACCTGGCGGATCCGCGCCCCTTGCTGGAAAGGAACTAAGGATGGAAGCCTTTCAACGCCTCGATGCCGTGGCGCTGCCCGTGCCACGCGCCAATGTGGACACCGACCAGATCGTGCCGGCGCGCTATCTGCAGAAGCCGCGCAGCGACGACTTCGGCGCCTACCTGTTCCGCGACCTGCGCTTTGCCAAGGACGGTTCGGAGAATCCGCAGTTCATCCTGAACCAGGCCCCGTACCGGCCCGCGCGCATCGTGGTCGCCCAGCGCAACTTCGGTTGCGGCTCGTCGCGCGAACATGCCGTGTGGGCCCTGTACGACTACGGCGTGCGCGCGGTCATCGCGCCCAGCTTCGGCGATATCTTTTTCTCCAACTCGCTGAAGAACGGCCTGCTGCCCATCGTGCTGCCCGAAGACACCGTGGCCTCGCTGCTGCAGGCGGTGCAGGCCGCGCCGGGATCGCGCATCGGCGTGGACCTGGTGTCGCAGACCGTGACGGCGCCGGACGGCAGCCAGCACGCATTCCAGGTCGATCCGTTCTCCAAAAAATGCCTGCTGGAAGGCATGGACGAGCTCGATTACACCCTTACGCTGGGCGAACGGATCGCCGAATTCGAACGGCGGCACGACGCCTCCGCCGCCTAGCCCGACACTCCCAAAGAAGGAACATCCATGAAGATCGCAGTCATGCCGGGCGACGGCATCGGCAAGGAAGTCACGGCGCAAGCCGTCAAGGTGTTGCATGCCGTCCTCGGCTCCGGCGCCAACCTGGAATTGGTCGAGGCCGCCATCGGCGGCGCCGGTGTGGACGCGGCCGGCGATCCGTTGCCGGCGGCCACGTCGGAGATCGCGCGCAAGGCCGATGCCATCCTGTTCGGCGCCGCCGGCATGCCCGGCGACGAAGCCATCCCCTACGCGATGCGGCCCGGCGCCAGCCTGCTGCGCCTGCGCAAGGAGCTGGAGATCTTCGCCAATTTCCGTCCCGTATTCCTGTTTCCCGAATTGATCGAGGCCTCTACGCTGAAGCCGGAGGTCATCGAAGGCCTGGACATGCTGATCCTGCGCGAGCTGAACGGCGATGCGTATTTCGGCGAGCCGCGCGGCATCCGCGTCAACGAGAAAGGCGAGCGCGAAGGCTATAACACCATGCGCTACAGCGAATCGGAGGTGGAGCGCATCGCCCATGTGGCTTTCAAGGCCGCCCGCGGCCGCCGCCGCAAGGTGTGCTCCGTGGAAAAGGCCAATGTGCTGGAAGTCGGCCAGCTGTGGCGGGACGTCGTGACCCGCGTAGGCAAGGAGTATCCGGACGTCGAGCTGACGCATTTGTTCGTCGACGCCGCGGCCATGATGTTGATGCGGGCGCCGAAGCAGTTCGACGTGATGGTCACGGGCAATATCTTCGGCGACATCCTGTCGGATGCGGCCGCGATGCTGACCGGATCCATCGGCATGCTGCCCTCGGCCTCGCTCAGCTATGGCCAGAAGGGCCTGTACGAGCCGGTGCACGGCACCGCCCCGGATATCGCCGGCAAAAACCTGGCCAATCCCATCGCCTCCATCCTGTCCATGGCGATGATGCTGCGCTACAGCTTCGACCAGGCGGCGAACGCGGACCGCGTGGAGGCCGCGGTGCGCCAGGTGCTGGCCGACGGCCTGCGCACGGGCGACATCATGCAGCCTGGCTGCCAGCGTGTCGGCACGGAGGAAATGGGCGACGCCGTGGCGATGGCGGTGAAGAAAAGCCGCTGATGCGGAAAAACCGCCGCGGCGGAAGATGCGCTGAGCTGGTGTCCGGTCGTGCGGCCGGACATCAGTGTTGGGAGCCGGCCGCGGTCCGGCTTGGGCGCATCTCCGCCGGGCCGCGCGCCGGCTGCGTTGGGCATGCGTCTCATAGAAAGCCGATCCAGCGGCCCGCCACGATGGCGCCCAGCCAGAAGAGCAGCGATGCCGCGGCATGCATGCGCAGCGCGGGCGGGATTTGCGGTTCCTGCAGCGCGCGCCGCCAGTTCTTGCCCGCGTGCAGCCAGACCGCATTGGCGATGCCCAGCGCCACGACCGCCAGCTTGGCCAGGAAGGCGGGGTTGCGCAGGTATTCGTCCGGCTTCACGGAAAACAGCATCAATCCGGTGACGATCGCGATCGCCAGCGCGACGGCGGCAAGGCGGGAAAGGTAGGGACCGAATTCGCGCAGCGGCAGGGTGCCGGCGCGCCGCAGCAGGCGCAGGTCCAGCGCCATGATGGAGCCCAGCAAGGTGCCCAGCGCGGCGATATGCGCGGCATTGACCAGCAGATACCCGATGCTGGAATCGCGCAGGAATACGGCGGGCGGCAGGCCCGCTATCCATTGGGCGTAGGCATCCAGGTTCATGGTGGTGGCCTCTCGCGATGGGGCGCGGCGCCCCCGGCCTTATCGCCGGATCCGTTCCGGGTAGATGTCGTAGGTCTTGCCGCCCACGGAAATCTGCACCGCCTTCATGCGCTTTTCCGCATGGTCCCTGGCGCGGTTGCCAATGGCCGTGATGGACTGCCCGGCCTTGGCGGATTGGTCGTTGAAGCCGGATTCGCGCGTTTGCGTGGGATTGCCCAGCTCCACGCGCCACAGTCCGTCGTCCTTGGTCCGCACATCCAGGTAAGGGTGAGGCGGCGCGATCACCACCGTTTGCACGACGCCGGTCAGCTGGATCTGTTCGCTATCCGCCCAGGACCAGCCATGATGGGCGCCGGCGGTGCCGGCCAGGACGAGCGGCAAGGCAATCGCCGCGCTACGGGCGGCGATGGAGCGTAAGGATGTCATGGTGCGTCTCCGGGTCGGTCGCGCCGCGCGCGCGGGCGGCGGCATACGGGAATCGGGGTCGGCGGTCTCGGGTGTGCGCTGGCTTTCAGTTGTACAACAGTTTCGGCAGCCACAGGCCGATGCCGGGAAAGACATACAGCAGGAAGATCGCCACGATCTGTATGCCCATGAAGGGCATCATGCCCAGGAAAATCTGGTTCAAGGTGACCTGCGGCGGCGCCACGCCTTTCAGGTAGAAGGCCGACATGGCCACCGGCGGCGACAGGAAGGCGGTCTGCAGGTTCAGCGCCACCAGCAGGCCGAAGAACAGCGGGTCGATATCGAAGGCCGTCAGCAAGGGCACGAAGATGGGCATGAAGATGACGATGATCTCCGTCCATTCCAGCGGCCAGCCCAGCAGGAAGATGATGATCTGCGCCAGGATCAGGAATTCCAGCTTGCTCAGGCCCAGGGACAGCACCCAGGATTCCACGATGGCCTGCCCGCCCAGCAGGGCGAAGGCCGCGGAAAAAATAGACGAACCCACGAAGAGCCAGCACACCATGGCCGTGGTCTTGGCGGTCAGGTACACCGACTCCTTCAGCACCGGCATGTTCAGCCGCCGGTAGGCCAGGGCCAGCAGGGCGCCGCCCAGCGCACCCATGGCCGCGGCTTCGCTGGGCGTGGCCAGGCCGAAGGTGATCGACCCCAGCACCGCGGCGATCATGATGGCCAAGGGGAAGAAAGACTCCATCAGCATCCGGAAGACCAGCAGGCGCTGCCAGTTCAGCAGCAGGTAGAAGATGGCAACGATGGCGGCGCATACGCCGAAGCCTATCCAGTAGCCGTAGGGTGCTGGCAGCCGTGCGGTATCGGTGCCGGTCCCGGCGCCGCCGGCCGCGACGGGCTGCGCCTGTGCGGCCGGCGGCGCTTGCGTGCCTGGCGGTTCCATCAGCGCGCCTGCCGCGGGTTCGGCTGGCCCGCCTTCCACGGGCGGCTCCGCCAGGGCGCCCGTGGCGGGCGGTTCGGCCAATCCCCCCGCGCCGGGCGGCTCCGCCAGTCCCCCCGGTTCGGCCAGCCCACCGCCGTCGGCCATGCCCTGCGCCGATTCCAGGCGCAGTTCATCGGGAATGTCGTAGGTGGCCGCCGGCGTCGTCACGATGTCGTGGGTGACGCCCAGCACGGCGGCGAACAGCACGACCGGGGCCAGCGCCACCGCCAGATGGGTCCACAGGAACGGACGCGAGGCCGCCGCGGAGCCCGGACGCGGGCGGAACAGCGCGCTCAGCAGGCCCGCCATCGCATTGCCCGGATGGGCGCGCGCGACACGGGCGGCGTCTTCCGGCAGCGGGATCTGCCGTTCGGCGGCGGGCAGGGGCGGCGCCAGATCGGGCCGCAAGGCCGACACGATAATCACGTACACCACATACAGGCCCGCCAGCATGATGCCCGGGAACAGCGCACCCGCGTAAAGCTGCACCACCGAGACGCCCGTGGTCGCGCCGTAGACGATCAGCATCACGGAAGGCGGGATGAGGATGCCCAGGCAACCGCCCGCGGTGATGGACCCCGACGTCAACCCGGTGCTATAGCCCGCTTTCAGCATCGCCGGCATCGCGAGCAATCCCATCAGGGTCACGACCGCGCCCACGATGCCGGTGGCGGTGGCGAAGATGGCGCAAGTGACCAGGGTGGCCACCGCCAGCGCGCCGGGCAGGCGCGCCAGGGCCAGGTGCATGGAGCGGAACAGTTTCTCTATCAGGTTGGCGCGCTCCACCAGGTAGCCCATGAACACGAACAGCGGAATGGAGATGAGCGACTCGTTGGTCATGGTGGCGTAGGTCCGCTGCACCATCAGGTCCAGCGTCTGCCGTACGGCGCGCGGCGAGAAGCCGTCGCCCTGCATCGAATACGAAAAGAAGGTGAAGAGCACGCCCATGCCCATCAGCGTGAATGCCGTGGGAAAGCCCAGCATGATGGCCACCACGATCAGGGCCAGCATCAGCAATCCGATGTGGCCGGAGGTCAGGCTGCCCCAGGGCGTCAGGAAGGCGATCATGGCGATCACGATGCCGATGCAGGAGAAGCCGAACCAGACAGCCCTGTTGGTTTTCATGAACGGTGTCCTTGTCCGGCGGCGTAGCGATCCAGCCCGGCGATGTCTGCGTCCTTGACGTGCACCATTTCCTTCAGCTTGTCGACGTCGACCTCCTCGACGTCGTCGGCGCGGCGCGGCCAGGCGCCGTCGCGCAGGCAGAGCGCGCAGCGGCAGATCTCCGCCAGGCCCTGCAGCAGCAGGATGGCGCCCGCGACGGGAATGAAGACCTTGAAGGGGTAGATGGGCGGGCCGTCGGCCATCAGCGAGGAATGCTCGCGGATGGCGATGGATTCCCCCGCGTAGTACCAGCCCGCCCATACCAGCGCGGTGACGCCCGGCACGAAAAACACCAGGTACAGCGCCATGTCCAGGCCGGCCTGCACGCGCGGCGGCAGGAAACCGTAGAGGATGTCGCCGCGCACATGGCCATTCTTGGCCAGCGTATAGGCGCCGGCCATCATGAACATGATGCCGTAGTACATCATCTGCATATCGAAGGCCCAGGCGCTGGGGCGATGGAACAGGTAACGCGCC
The DNA here is from genome assembly GCF_001676705.1 of Bordetella bronchialis. Lineage (NCBI taxonomy): Bacteria > Pseudomonadati > Pseudomonadota > Betaproteobacteria > Burkholderiales > Alcaligenaceae > Bordetella > Bordetella bronchialis. The sequence continues at coordinate 5,296,454 of NZ_CP016170.1, read as the reverse complement.
AGGACCTCCCAGGCGATGTGCAGCGTCAGCGCCACGATCAGCCAGGCGAAGGCCTTTCCCACGGCGGTCGACAGCCGGTCGACGAAACGGATGAAGTCCATCATGGGAAAGGCGCGCTCCTGCGGTCGGGCATGGCGGAATGCCGGCGGCTTGCGGCGCTCAAGCCTTGGACGGCGTCGTGAAGTAGTGGTTGTAGGCCATGCGGTAATTGACCTGCGTATCGCCTTGCCATTTGCCGGCGCGCTGGGCAAAGGCTTTTTGCGAGTCCAGCACTTTCTTGAACAGTGGGTTTTCCGCCGACCGCCGAGCGATCATCTCGTCCCAGATCTTCAGCTGCTGCTGCAGGATGGCGTCCGGCGTCTTGTAGAACCTGACCTTGCGGTCGTTCTGCAGCACCAGATAGTCTTCCGAGTAGCGATGCGTGGCCTTCCAGGACATATCGGCGCTGGACGCCTGGGCCGCATAGCGCAGCAGATGCTTCAGATGTTCCGGCAGGGCGTTGTACTTGTCCTTGTTGAACAGGATTTCGAACTGTTCCGCGCACTGGTGGAAGCTCTGCAGCATGCAGACCTTGGATACGTCGGCGAAGCCCAGCGCCAGGTCCGAGGACGCGTTGTTGAATTCCGCGCCGTCCAGCAGCCCGCGATCCAGGGCCGGCACGATCTCGCCGCCCGGCAGCGCATTCACGGCCGCGCCCATCGCGGTGTACATATCGATGGCCAGCCCGACGGTGCGGAACTTCAGGCCTTTCATCTCGTCGACCCGCGTTACGGGCTTCTTGAACCAGCCGAAGGGCTGGGTAGGCATCGGGCCATACATCAGCGACACCACATTCACGCCCATGGCTTTCTGGATTTCCTCCAGCAATTCCTTGCCGCCGCCGTATTCGTGCCAGGCCAGCAGCATATTGGCGTCCATGCCGAAGGCCGGACCGGATCCCCACAGGGCCACGGCGGTGTTCTTGCCGTACCAATAGGCGACCACGCCATGGCCGCCGTCCAGGGTGCCGGCCGATACCGCGTCCAGCAGGTCGAAGGCCTTGACCACCGCGCCGGCGGGCAGGACTTCGATGCGCAGTTGCCCGCCCGCCATGTCGTTGACCTTGCGGGCGTAATCCTGCGCGAACTCATGGAAGATGTCTTTTGCCGGCCAGGTACTCTGGAACCGGAGCGTAATGGGCGCTTGCGCCGGGGCGACCGCGGGCAAGCCCAGGGCCGCGGCCCCCGCGGCGGCGGTGGCGCCCGTTAGGAATGTGCGACGAGAACGAGTCTGGCGTTGCATGGCTTATGTCTCCTGGTGGCTGCTTGAGAACCATCCTGTTATGGAATCCCACTCCCCAACCGCGCTGTGTCGTTTCTTTTGTTCGTGCCAGCTCGTATGCGAGGAATTACACGCGCATGCCGGTCAGTTGACAATTGGCTGAACGTTGGGATTAACCCGAAGCGGGTCGACCCGATGTCCTATCGGCGAAGCCAGCCGGGGGATGACTATCGGTTGAGCCGCACGCGCGCTTCCCAGGAGAGCCGGCCGGCAAGCGCGGGGTCGCGCACTAGTGCGCCTGGCCCGCTAGCGCGAAGGCGCCTGGCCACCGGTCTGCGGGGTATAGACCAAACGGTCGATGGGGTAGCCCTCGGCCTTGGCGATGGCACGGGCCTGGTCCAGGGCCGCCGGGGCCAATTGGGGCGTGCGCGACAGTATCCACAGGGATTTGCGGCCCGGGGAACCCACCACGGACCAGCTGTAGTCCGGCGCCAGCCCGATGATCCAGTAGTCGGCACTGAACGGGGGCAGGAAGGTGACCTGCAGCTTGGCGTTATTGCTGCCGGATACCGGCTCGGCGGTACCGTGCGCGGTGCGGATGTCGCCGTTCTCGGTGCGGCAGCTGTTTTCGATGGCGATCGTATGGGCATCGCGCTGGGTATACAGCGCGATGCTGTCGCTGACGCAATAGCGCTGGTAGAAGCGGGGCAGGCGCGCGATTTCGTACCACTTGCCCAGGTAGCTGCGCAGATCCACGGACGGGACTGCCCGCGGAACGGCCTGCGGCTCGGCTTGCGCCGGCGCCGCGCCGCACAGTGCGGCCAGATACAGGCTGGCGATACACGCCCGAAGATTCATGGGGCTCCTCGCGGGTGGAACGAGGGCCGGCCAGTCGGAAAGGCCCGGCGCCGCTGCCGATCATACCCCCGGAACCGGCGTCACGGGCGGCTTCAGGGCCTGGTGGTAGCGCAGCACGTAGGCATCGAAATCTATCGAGTCGGCGGCTTCGATCGCCGCCTGTTCGGCCAGGGAAGCGCGCGCCGTCTCCTGGTAGGCCGCCGTCTTCGCGGCCGGCAGCGGCGTCGCGAGCAGGGCCTGCGCGTGGGCCCGGCTTTGGGCCAGGGTGTATTCCCGGAAGCTGGCGCCGCTGCGCCGGATATCGGCCAGCAGGCGCGCCGATGGCGTCGCGTCCGGTTCGTCCATCTTGCCGGCCTGGGCCCGCACCGCCTGCCGGTACGCCTGTCCGCCATAGGCGGCATCCAGCAGTTCGGCATAGGGGGCGATGCGGTCCAGCAGCTCCTTGCCCCACTGCGCCAGCGGCACGGAGACCCCGTCGCGCAACAGCGCCAGGCCGGGCCGGCGGCCTTCGTTCACGACGCGGTTGAAGTTGCCCGCGCTATTGCTGCAGAACCCGGCCTCGTCGAAGTAGGGACTGTCGCTGGCCGCACAGAACAGCAGGAAGGCATCGACAAAGCGGGCGGTTTCGGCTGCGATGCCGGCGGGCTCGTAAGGGTCGATATCCAGGCAGCGCACTTCCACGTACTGCACGCCGCGCTCGGCGAGCGCGGTGATCGGCCGTTCGCAGCGGCCGGTGGCGCGCTTGGGGCGGATGCTGGAGTAGTACTCGTTTTCGATCTGCAGGATATTGGTGTTCAGCTGGAGCCATTCGCCGTCGCGCCGTGTGCCGATCGCCTCGTACGCCGGCCAGGGCATGGTGACCGCGGAATACAGGCGCTGCAGGAAAGTGGACAGGTCGTTGTAGCAGGGCTTGAGCTGGGACTGGGCCGGATTGTGATAGCCCAGGTCGCCCATGCGCAGGCTGGTGGCATGGGGCAGGTAAAGCGTGTCGCTGTCCAGCGACTGCAGCGGGTGGTCGCGGCCGCGCAGGAAGTCGCGCGACAGGGCCGGCGCTGCGCCGAACAGGTACATCAGCAGCCAGGAGTAGCGCGTGAAATTGCGGATCAGGCCAATGTAGCCTGCGGACCGGCGGTCCTGCTCGCTGGCGCCGGGCTGTTCCAGCAGGCTCCATAGGCGGTCGTCCAGCGAGAAGTTGTAGTGCACGCCGGCAATGCACTGCATGGTCTTGCCATAGCGGTGGGCCAGGCCGCGGCGGTAAACGTGCTTGAGCATGCCGGTATTGGAGGTGCCGTACCACGCGATGGGGATCTCGGCTTCGTCCGGCAGCGCCGCGGGCATGGATTGGTTCCAGATCAATTCGTCGCCGAGGTTGGCGCCGACGAAGCGATGGATGTCCTGGAGTTCGCCCATCAGGCCGGCGACGTCGGCATGGGTGCCGGTGATCAACTCCAGCAAGGCTTCGGAATAGTCGGTGGTGATGTGCTCGTTGGTCAGCGCGGAACCCAATGCCGCCGGATGAGGCGTACGCGCGAGCCGGCCCTGGCCATCGACCCGCAGGCCTTCTTTTTCGATGCCGCGCAGGGTACGGACTAGCAGATCCCGGTTGGCATCCAGGCGGGCAAGGCGACGAGCGGAAATATCGGTCACGGCGGGCTTCTTATGGTCCAGGTTGATGGAAGCTGATTTTACGGGCTGCGCCGGGGGGCGCGTGGAGTAACCCGCGCCGGACGGGGGAATCGCGCGCCGTCCTCATGCGTGCCGGCGGCTTGGGCGACAATGCACCGTGACCGTTATACCGCCGGGTGGGCCGGGGCCGCCGCGCGGACCAGGATAAATCGATGCCGCACGAATCTACCGCGATGAATGCAAGGATTTCCGACGACCGCGCGGGCGCCACGGGAGCCCATGCCGCCCATGCCGCCGTGCGAGCCGCGGGCGCCGCCGTGTGGACCACGCCTTTCGCCGCCGCCCCGGCTCGCATGGCGCCGGCTTCGCCGGCCAGGCGGGCGGCGTGCCTGGCGGCCCTATGCGCCGCGCTGGTGGGCGGGTGCACCCCCAGCTACAACTGGCGGGAGCTTCCCATCGCCGATGGCGTCGCGCGCGCGGCGTTTCCGGCACGGGTCGCCAGCGATACGCGGGACATCGGCCTGGCCGGCCAATCGCTGCGCTTTACCTTGACGTCGGCCCGTGTCGGCGATGCGGTATTCGCCGTGGGATATGCGCCCTTGCCGCCCGCGCTGGCGAGCGATCCGGCGGGCCAGCGGGAGCTGGCCGGCGCGCTGGTGCGGGCCTTGCATGAAACCCTGCATGCCGCCGCGCCGGCCGCCGCGCCGGACTACGGAACGGATATAGAAGTCCACGGCCAGGCGGGAGGCCATGCGGTCTGGGCCCTGGCCCGCGTCTGGGTGCAGTCCGGCCTGCTGCTGGAGGCCGTGGCGACGGGATCGGAGAAGGGCTTGCCGCGCGACGCGGCCCGCGAGTTCGTGGGATCCCTGCGCTTCGAAGGCCGTTGAAGGCGGCCCGCCCGCCGCATGGGCGGGCGGGACCACGCCGCCGCCGGACCCGTGGTGGCCGGCGAAAACGAATCAGCGGCCGCCGCCCCCGACGTGGCATGCCGCGAGCAGGCCGCAGGTCAGTGCCGTGGCCACGGCCGCGCGCCGGTTGCGCGCGCACAGTTTCCGGCAGGCATTCTGCAGGTGGAAGTTCACCGTTCGCTCGCTGACGCCCAGAATCATGGCCGTTTCCCGGCTGGTCTTGCCGGCGGCGGCCCACTGCAGGCAGGCCGCCTCGCGTTCTGACAACTTCTTTTCTGGCATCGGGGATCGCCGCCGTGGCGGCGGGATAGGCGGGAGAGGGGCGGAAATACCCCGGGATGGTGCCGTAGCGGATCGGCGCGGCCCAGCGATGAAACGAATGGGAATTGGGACGGCGATTCCGCGCAGGCGCCCGCGTGTCCGGAGCGGGTCTTGTGCCGGTGCTAGAATCTGCGTTCCATTCGATTGGCGCCGATTTGCCTGATCCGCTTGCGGGCGCCTGATAAATCCAGCTAAAGAGGTCTGCATGACTGCAACCATCGAGCATTCCGCCGACGCGCCCGTCCGCGCGCCATCCACCGGCACACCTGTCCCGCCGGCCCCCTCCGCGCCTGCCCCCGTCGACCCCGGCGGTCCCCTCGGCACCCTTGACGCCCTTGCCCAGGCAACTCCGCCCGCTGGCCCGGCCGCCGCGCCGGCGCCCCGCGGCGAAGCGCCCGGCCAAGCCGCGGCCGCCGGCCGCTCGGTGGGCGTCGTGGCGCCGGTCTTCCTGAAGTTCTCCGAACCGCTGCCGCTTGCCAGCGGCCAGTCCTTGCCGTCCTACGAGCTGGCGGTCGAAACCTACGGCACCCTGAACGCGCAGCGCAGCAACGCGGTGCTGGTGTGCCATGCGCTGAATGCATCGCACCACGTCGCCGGCATCGCCGCCGACGACCCTGGCGATATCGGCTGGTGGGACAACATGGTCGGTCCGGGCAAGCCCGTGGACACCGACCGGTTTTTCGTGATCGGCATCAACAACCTGGGTTCGTGCTTCGGCTCGACGGGACCGGCCAGCATCAATCCCGAGACCGGCAGGCCCTGGGGCGCCGCGTTTCCCGTGCTCACCGTGGAAGACTGGGTGCACGCCCAGGCACGGGTGGCCGACCATTTCGGCATCGAGCGCTTTGCCGCCGTGATGGGCGGTTCGCTGGGCGGGATGCAGGCCCTGAGCTGGGCCACCGCCTGTCCGGAACGCGTGGCGCACTGCGTGGTGATCGCCAGCACGCCGCGGCTGTCCGCGCAGAACATCGGCTTCAACGAGGTGGCGCGGCGCGCGATCATCACCGATCCCGATTTCCACGGCGGCGATTACTACGCGCACAACACGGTCCCGCGCCGGGGCCTGGCGGTAGCGCGCATGATCGGCCACATCACCTACCTGTCCCAGGACGACATGGCCGAGAAATTCGGCCGCACGCAGCGCGAGCCGGGCGCCAACGGCGAGTACCGCTACGGCTACGACGTCGAGTTCGAAGTGGAGTCCTACCTGCGCTACCAGGGCGAAAAGTTCTCGCGCTATTTCGACGCCAACACCTACCTGCTGATCACGCGCGCGCTGGATTATTTCGATCCTTCGCGCACGCACGGCGGCGACCTGGCGCGCGCGCTGGCGCCGGCGCAGGCGGGCTTCCTGCTGGTTTCGTTCAGCACGGACTGGCGCTTCCCGCCGGAGCGCTCGCGCGAGATCGTGCGCGCGCTGTTGAAGAACGGGCGTCCGGTCACCTATGCGGAAATCGATGCGCCGCATGGCCACGATGCCTTTCTGCTGGACGACGCGCGCTATCACGCAGTGGTGCGCGCCTACTACGACCGTATCGCGCATGAACTGGGGCTGCCCCCGCGCGCGATCGAGCACAGGGGGGCGGAATGAGCAAAGCGGTACTGCGCGTCGACCTGGCCCGCATCGCCAGCTGGATCACGCCGGGGTCGCGCGTGCTGGACCTGGGATGCGGAGACGGGGAACTGCTGGCCTGGCTGCGCGACGAGCGCCAGGTCCGTGGCGCCGGCGTTGAAATCGATGACAACTACGTGATCGCCTGCGTGCGTCGCGGCGTTGACGTCATCCAGCAGAACCTGGAAGATGGCCTGGCCCTGTTCGACGAAGGCCAGTTCGACACGGTGGTGCTGTCGCAAACCCTGCAGTCCATGCATCGCAGCGAGCATATCCTGCGGGAAATGGCCCGGGTGGCGCGCTACGGCGTGGTGTCCTTCCCGAATTTCGGCTATTGGCCGCACGGCTGGTCCATCCTGCGCGGGCGCATGCCCGTGACCGGACAAATGCCCTACGAGTGGTACAACACGCCCAACATCCACCTGTGCACCCTGCGGGATTTCGAAGCCCTGGCCGCCAAGCTGGGATTGCGCATCCTGCAGCGCGCCACCTTCAACGACGACCGCGAAATACGCCTGCTGCCGGGCTGGCGCAGCACGCTGGCGGTCTACCGCTTTGCCGCCGGCTAAGTCCATCCCGTCACGGAGACCGCGTATTTCTACCGTCCATCTTTATGCCAGCCGCCGCGTGGCGCCCTTGCTGGCGCTGGGATTTTCCAGCGGCTTGCCGCTGGCGCTGACCAGCGGGACGCTGCAGGCCTGGGCCACGGTGGCCGGCGTATCGCTGCAGGACATCGGTTTTCTCACGCTGGTGGGCACCGCCTACACCTTGAAATTCCTGTGGGCGCCCCTGGTCGACCGCTACGCCGTGCCGGTGCTGGGACGGCGCCGCGGCTGGATGCTGGCGACGCAGCTGGCGCTGGCGGCCGGCATCGCCGGCATGGGATTGCTGTCGCCCGACCGGGCCCTGATGCCGCTGGCCCTGCTGGCGGTCGCGGTGGCCTTTTTCTCCGCCACCCAGGACATCGCCTTCGATGCCTACAGCACCGACGTCCTGCACAAGGAAGAACGCGGCGCCGGCGCGGCGGTCAAGGTGCTGGGCTATCGCATCGCCATGCTGGTGTCGGGCGGGCTCGCCCTGGTATTGGCAGACGGCTGGCTGGGCTGGGGCAACACCTATGTATTGATGGGCGGCCTGATGGCGTTGTGCATACTGGCCACCGTCTGGGCGCCCGAGCCCGACCGGCCGGCGCCCTCGCCGCGCAGCCTGGCCGACGCGGTGTCCGAACCCTTGCGCGAGTTCTTTTCGCGGCGCGGCGCCATGGGGCTGCTGATCCTGATCGTGCTGTACAAGCTGGGCGACGCCTTCGCGGGCGCCCTGTCGACCACCTTCCTGCTGCGTGGCGGCGGCTTCACGCCCACCGAAGTCGGTACCGTGAACAAGGTGCTGGGGCTGGGGGCCACCATCGCCGGCGCGCTGGCGGGCGGCTCCCTCATGGCGCGCATGGGCCTGTACCGATCGCTGATGCTGTTCGGCGTGCTGCAGGCCGTGTCCAACCTGGGCTACTGGCTGGTAGCCGTCAAGCCGGGCGTCCTGGCCCTGATGGTGGGCGCCGTCGGCATGGAAAACCTGTGCGGCGGCCTGGGGACGGCCGCCTTCGTCGCCCTGGTCATGGCCTTGTGCCGGCAGGAGTTCTCGGCAACCCAGTTCGCGCTGCTCTCGGCGATGGCGGCGGTGGGCCGCACCTATCTGGCCGGCCCGCTGACGCCCGTGCTGGTCGAGCACGTGGGATGGGCGGCGTTCTTCCTGGCCACGGTGCTGATCGCGCTGCCGGGCCTGGTATTGCTGTATCTGCGGCGGACGGAAATCCGGGCGCTCGACCAGGCTTAGGCGCCATGGCGGTCCGGCCGCGGGATCCAACCGCCGGTCGCGCGGCCTGAGCGCATTGTTTTGCGCCGGCGGCGCGCGATAATGGTCCAAGGCAAACCCGGAGACCTCCATGTCGACGTCCGCGCACCGTCCGTCCGTAGCCCCCATCCTGCTGGCCACCGACCTTAGCGCGCAGGGCGACCGCGCCCTGGACCGGGCCGTGGTGCTGGCCCGCACGCTGGAAACGCGGCTGGTCGCGCTGCATGTGCTGGAGCCCGGCGTGCCCGCTGGCGCGGGTGGCACGCCATCGTGGCACAGGCTTAGCGAAGATCACCGTCTGTGGGCCCGCTATCGCCTGGGCCTGGATCTGGACGGGGCCGGCGTCGATCACGAAATCCGGGTGGAAACGGGCGACGCGGCGGAACAGATCTTGCAGCATGCGCAGGCGTCGGGGTGCGGAGTCGTGGTCACCGGCGTCGGGCGCAATGAGTCGCTGGGCAAGTTGCTGTTGGGATCCACCGTCAGGAAACTGGTGCGGCAATTGGCCGTGCCGGTGCTGGTGGTCAAGAACAGGCCGCATGGCGCCTATCCCAGCGCCGTGGTGGCGACGGATTTTTCACCGGAGTCCGGCCTGGCGCTGCGCCAGGCGGCGCGGCTGCTGCCCGGCACGCCGTTGACGCTGTTCCATGCCTGCGACACCGTGCTGGGCATACCGGGCGATGCGGCCCGCGCGCCCGAGTCGCTGCAACGCGACCTGGACGGCGAGATGCGGCGCTTCCTGGAAGGCATCGCCGATTTGCCGCCCGGTGTGCCGGCGGACACGGCGGTGCGCTATGGCGAGCCCGAAACGCTATTGTCGGATTACGCGTTCCAGTCGCGCTGCGATCTGGTGGTGGCGGGCGCGCAGCGCATGAAAGGGCTCATGGGCGCGATGGTCGGCAGCGTGGCCGAAAGGCTGCTGGAATCGCTGCCCAGCGATGTGATGCTCGTGCGGGGACAGGCGGCGCCGTAGTCGCGCGCCGCCCGGCCGGCCCGAAGAGGCCGCGCCAGACAGAACGAGAATGGACCTTGGGGCGGGGAATCATTCCGGGAGACAAATCATGCATAGCTTTTCGGGGCCCATTCTGCTCGCCACGGACCTGAGCGCGCGTGGCGATCGCGCGCTGGATCGCGCGATGCTGCTGGCCCGGCAGTTCGGTACGTCCGTCATCGCCCTGCACGTCATCGAATCCCAGGTGCGGGCCCTGCTGGCGCCACAGCACCACGCGGGGGAAAGGGAAGCGCAAGCCCGGCGCACCTTGCTGCGCGATCTGGATGGCCTGGATGTGAATGTCGAGGTCATGGTCCGTTGCGGGGACCCGGTGCGCCTGCTGCGCGAGGTCGCCGACGAGAACGGATGCTCGCTCACCGTCGCCGGCGTGGCGCGCGACGAGACGCTGGGCCGCATCCTGCTGGGCACGACCGTGGAAAAGCTGGTACGCGAGTCGACGGCGCCGGTCCTGGTGGTCAAGCGCCGGGCGCGGCGGCCGTATCGCAGCGCCTTGGTGGCCAGCGACTTCTCCGAGGGCGGACGCCCGGCCTTGCGGGCCGCCCTGGCTTTATTGCCGGTGTCCGACATCACGCTTTTCCATGCCTTCGACATGCCTGGCAGCCGCAAGGACGAGGTCACGGCGAAGGGCTTCCAGCGCACGGCGGAAGAGGCCGCGGCGCAGTTCCTGGACAGCACGCCCGAGCTGCATGGCCGGGAGAAACCGCGTATCCAGGTGGCGGCGGGCCTGGCCGAGCGCGTCCTCATCGCCTATGCCGACCAGACCGACTGCGAGCTGCTGGTCACCGGCACGCATGGCGCCACCGGGCTCATGCGCACGGCCATCGGCAGCGTGGCCGACGCCTTGATCGAAAAGGCGCCCTGCGATGTGCTGGTGGTGCGGCAGCTGCCCCGCGCGCAAGTGTAGGTAGACGCGTAAAAATTACAACATTATGTAAATTTTCCTAAATTTGTTTTGGATTTTGCCGATATCCCGTAAACGGTCATTCCCGCCGGACCTCGGGGGGGCGCACCCGCGCCATCAGCCGTTTATCGAGGATCGGAAATGTACGTGGGCAGCTATAACAGCGCGCTGGTGCTGTGCTCGATGGCGGTGGCGGTGCTCGCCTCCTGGACCGCGCTGGACATGGCAAGCCGCACCGCTACCGCGCGCGGCAAGGCGGCGCGCTGGTGGCTGGCCGGCGGCGCCTGCGCCATCGGGGTGGGGATATGGTCCATGCATTTCGTCGGCATGCTGGCCTTCAGCCTGCCCATTCCGCTGGGATACGACTTGTTCCTGACCGCGGCGTCCCTGCTGATCGCCATCGTATCCGCGGCTTTCGCCCTGTGGATGATTTGCCAGGACACCCTGCCGTGGAGCCGCCTGGCGGGCGGCGCGCTGCTGATGGGCGCCGGCGTGGCGGGCATGCACTACACCGGCATGGCCGCATTGCGGATGACGCCGGGCATCGATTACCAGCCGGCGCTGTTCGTGCTGTCCGTGCTGATCGCCGTGCTGGCCTCCGGCTGCGCCATGTGGATCGCCTTCAAGCTGCGCCAGGCGCGCCGCCGGGTCCGGCTGCTGCGGGCCGGGGCGGCGCTGGTGATGGGCGGCGCCATCGTGGGCATGCACTACACCGGTATGGCGGCGGCGCGGTTTCCCTTGGGCAGCCTGTGCGGCGCGGCGCGCGGCGGCGTGGACAGCAACTGGCTGGCCATCGTCATCATCGTCGTCACGCTGTCGGTCATTGCCATCGCGCTGATCATCTCCGTGCTGGACTTGCGGCTGGAAGCGCGTACGTCCGTGCTGACGTCTTCATTGGCGCAGGCCAACGAAGAGCTGACCTATCTGGCCCTGCACGACAACCTGACCAAGCTGCCCAACCGCCTACTGCTGGAAGACCGCCTGCATCAGGCGATGCATACCGCCGCCCGCGAGCGGACGTACTTCGCCGTGATGTTCATGGACCTGGACGGCTTCAAGCCGGTGAACGACGCCTATGGCCATCACATCGGCGATCTGCTGCTGGTCGGGGTGGCGGCACGGATACGCGCCAACGTGCGGGCCCAGGACACCGTCGCGCGCCTGGGCGGTGACGAGTTCGTCCTGGTGACGCAGATCGACGACCCCGCCGACGCCGCGACCGTCGCCGCCAAGCTGGTAAGAATCATCGAGGACGACTTCGACGTGGAGGGGCACCAGTTGCATGTGTCCGCCAGCGTTGGCATCGCCGTCTACCCCGGCGACGGACGGGACCAGCATGAGCTGCTGGCCAATGCGGATGCCGCCATGTATTTCGCCAAGTCGTCCGGGCGCAACACGTACTGCTATTTCGAAGCGTCCATGAACCAGGACGTGCAGAACCAGGTGGAGATGCTGCGCGACCTGCGCCATGCGCTGGCGCGCAACGAGTTGCTATTGCAGTACCAGCCCAAGTTCGATGCGATTTCCGGCGCGGTGATCGGCGCGGAAGCCCTGCTGCGCTGGAACCACCCCGTGCGGGGCATGGTGCAGCCGGCGGTTTTTATCCCCCTGGCGGAAAAGACCGGCCTGATCATCCATATCGGCGAGTGGGTGCTGGATGAAGCCTGCCGGCAGATGAAGTCGTGGAACGACGCCGGCCATCCCGACTGGTCCGTCGCGGTCAACCTGTCCCTGCAGCAGTTCAATCATGCCGGCCTGGTGCAGGCGGTCCGTGGCGCGTTGGCCCGGTACGGCTTGCCCGCGCCCAGCCTGACGCTGGAGATCACCGAATCGACGGCGATGCGGGACGTGGACGCCACCATGGCCAAACTGGAGCAGCTGCACGAGATGGGGGTGAAGATTTCCATCGACGATTTCGGCACGGGCTATTCCAGCCTGATGTACCTGAAGCGCCTGCCCGCCAGCGAATTGAAGATCGATCGCGGTTTCGTGCGCGAACTGGAACGGGATACCGAGGATGCCGCCATCGTCTCGGCCATCGTGGCCCTGGGCCAGACGCTGAATCTGCAGATCGTCGCCGAGGGCGTGGAGACGCAGGAGCAGCAGGAGTTCCTGACGCGGCTGGGCTGCAACTCGCTGCAGGGTTTCCTGCTGGGCCGACCGATGGCGCCGGAGGAATTCCTGCACAGTGTCGCCGGCGTGGCGGGGCGGCGCGTCGCCTAGGCGCGCCGCCCGCCGCGTACGGCGGTCCGGAACAGCGCGGGCGCGACGGGCTACAGGGAGGTGTCGTAGTCGATCGTCAGCGGCGCATGGTCGCTGAAGCGTTCTTCCTTGTAGATCGCGGCCGCCGTGGCGGTGGCGGCGATCTCCGGCGTGGCGATCTGGTAGTCGATGCGCCAGCCCACGTTCTTGGCATAGGCCTGGCCGCGGTTGCTCCACCAGGTATAGGCTTCTCCGGTCGTCTCGGGGTGCAGGCGGCGGTAGACGTCCGTCCAGCCCAGGTCGGCGAATACCTTGGTGAGCCAGGCGCGCTCCTCCGGAAGAAAGCCGCTGTTCTTCATGTTGCCCTTCCAGTTCTTCAGGTCGATTTCCTGGTGGGCGATGTTCCAGTCGCCGCACAGGACTACCTGGCGCCCGCATTTCACCAACGTGGCCAGGTGGCTGTAGAAATGCTCCATGAAGGCGAACTTGGCGGTCTGGCGGTGTTCGCCGCTGGAGCCGGAGGGCAGGTAGACCGAAATAATGGAGTGGCGGTCGTAGACCAGTTCCAGGTAGCGGCCTTCGCTGTCGATCTCGGGGACGCCCAGCCCTTCGATTACCTGCAGCGGCTGGGTGCGGGCATAGATCCCCACGCCGCTGTAGCCCTTTTTTTCCGCGTAGTGGAAGTAGCCATAGAGGCCCGGCGGGTTCAGCATTTCCAGCGTCATGTCGGCGGCCTGGGCCTTCAGTTCCTGCAGGCAGATGAAATCGGCGTTCTGTTTGGCGATCCAGGGGAAAAAGCCTTTGTTGGCGGCGGAACGGATGCCGTTCAGGTTGGCGGAGATGATGCGCAGCATGGCGGAGGGGAAGTTGGAACAAGGCCGCTAGCGTACTCGAAATGGCTGTCCGCCGCGGAGCAGGCATAATTCCGGTTTCCGCCGATTTCCCCCCGTTTTTCCGGTGACCGTATGACCGCTTCCGCCGCCCCTTCCGTCGAGTTTGTCCGTTTCGCCCTGGACCAGGGCGTGCTGCGTTTCGGCAGCTTCAAGGTCAAATCGGGGCGCATCAGCCCGTATTTCTTCAACGCCGGCCTGTTCAGCGACGGCGCCTCCATGAATCGCCTGGGCGCCTTCTACGCAGGGGCGCTGCTGGATTCGGGCCTGTCCTTCGACATGCTGTTCGGGCCGGCCTACAAGGGCATCCCCCTGGCCACGGCGACGGCCATGGCGCTGGCGGCCGATCCCCGCGCGGGCGGCCGCGCCATCCCCTTCGCCTACAACCGCAAGGAAGCCAAGGACCATGGCGAGGGCGGCGTACTGGTGGGCGCGCCGCTCAAGGGCAAGGTGGTGATCATCGATGACGTCATCACCGCCGGCACCTCGGTGCGCGAGTCCGTGGACATCATCCGCGCCGCCGGCGCCGAACCGGCGGCGGTCCTGATCGCGCTGGACCGCATGGAGCGCGCGGGACCGGACGATGCGCTGTCCGCGCACTCCGCCGTGCAGGACGTCGCGCGCACCTACGGCATCCCCGTGGTCAGCATCGCCTCGCTGGCCGATATCCTGAAGCTGCTGGACAATGCGGCGGACTTCGCCGAGCACCGGCAGGCGGTGCTGGCCTATCGCCAGAAGTACGGCGTCACGGCCTGAGAGATCGGCGCGTGACGCCCGGGCCGGCCAGTCCCGGGCGGCTCGGCCCGGGCAGGTGACCCCTGGGGTCAGCCCCGGGCGGGTCAGCCCCGGGCAGGTCAGCCCCGGGCGGGTCAGCCCAGCTTCTGCTTCAGCAGCTCGTTGACTTGCTGCGGATTGGCCTTGCCCTTGGCGGCCTTCATGATCTGGCCGACCAGGCTGTTGAAGGCCTTCTGCTTGCCGGCGCGGTATTCCTCTACCACGGCAGGGTTGGCCGCGAGCACCTCGTCGATCATGGCGCCGATGGCGCCGGTGTCGCTGATCTGCTTCAGGCCGCGCGCTTCGATGATGGCGTCGGGCTGGCCGCCTTGCTCGCCTGCCCACATGCCGGCGAAGACCTCGCGGGCGATCTTGTTGGAGATAGTGCCGTCCAGGATGCGGGCGATCAGCGCGGCCAGCGCGGGCGCGGCCACGGGCGATGCCGCCACGTCGATCTCGGAACGATTCAGCGCCGCGGCCAGTTCGCCCATGATCCAGTTGGCCGCCTGCTTGGCCTGGCCGTCCGGCAGGGCACGCGCCACGGCTTCGAAGTAATCCGCCATGCCACGGCTGGTGGTGAGCTGCGCGGCATCGTATGCGGACAGGCCGTACTGGCTTTCGAAGCGGGCGCGCTTGTCGGCGGGCAGCTCTGGCATGGTGGCGCGCACTTCGTCGACCCAGGCCTGGGAAATTACCAGCGGCGGCAAGTCCGGATCCGGGAAGTAGCGGTAGTCGTGCGCGTCTTCCTTGCTGCGCATGCTGCGCGTTTCGTCGCGGTCCGCGTCGTACAGGCGGGTTTCCTGCACGACCGTGCCGCCGTCCTCGATCAGCTCGATCTGGCGCCGCGCCTCGTAGACGATGGCGCGTTCCAGGAAGCGGAAGGAGTTGACGTTCTTGATCTCGGTGCGGGTGCCGAATTCCTTCTGTCCCATGGGGCGCACCGATACGTTGGCGTCGCAGCGGAACGAGCCTTCCTGCATGTTGCCGTCGCAGATGCCAAGCCACACCACCAGGCTGTGCAGCGCGCGGGCGTAGGCGACGGCCTCGGCCGCGGAACGCATTTCAGGCTCGCTGACGATTTCCAGCAGGGGCGTGCCGGCGCGGTTCAGGTCGATGCCGCTGGCCGGCGCGCCGTTGGCCAGGTGGAATTCGTCGTGCAGCGACTTGCCGGCGTCTTCCTCCAGGTGGGCGCGGGTCAGGCGCACCGTCTTGGGCGTTTCGCCGACGAAGAAGGAAATCGTGCCGCCGCTGACCACCGGGATCTCGTACTGGCTGATCTGGTAGCCCTTGGGCAGGTCGGGGTAGAAGTAATTCTTGCGCGCGAAGATGGAGCGGGGCGCGACCTGGCCGCCGACGGCCAGCCCGAAGCGGATGGCGCGTTCCGCGGCGGCGCGGTTCATGACCGGCAGGCTGCCGGGCAGCGCCAGGTCCACCAGGTTCGCCTGCGTATTGGGCGCGGCGCCGAAGCGGGTGCTGCTGCCCGAAAAAATCTTGGATTCGGTGGAAAGCTGGGTATGCGTTTCCAGCCCGATGACGATTTCCCATTCCATGTCAGTTGCTCCACCGCGCTACGCGCTGGTGCCAGTCCGTCACCTGCTGGTAACGGTCGGCGATGGCCAGCAGGCGGCCTTCGTCGAAATAGTTGCCGATGATTTGCAGGCCGACCGGGCGCCGTTCATGCGCGCCCGTGCCGAAGCCGCAGGGCACGGACATCGCCGGCAGGCCCGCCAGGCTGACGCCCAGCGTGTAGACGTCGGCCAGCCAGTCGGCGGTCGGGTCGTCGCGGTTTTCGCCGATGTTCTTGGCCACGGTGGGCGCCACCGGCCCCATGATGACGTCGCACTGCGCCAGCGCGCGCTGGAAGTCCTGCGCGATCAGGCGGCGCAGGCGCTGCGCCTGCAGGTAGTAGGCGTCGTAATAGCCGTGCGACAGCACGTAGGTGCCGATCAGGATGCGGCGGCGGACTTCGTCGCCGAAGCCTTCCGCGCGGGAGCGGCTGATCATTTCGGTCAGGTCGCCGTACTGCGCCGCGCGGTGGCCATAGCGCACGCCGTCGTAGCGCGCCAGGTTGCTGGAGGCCTCCGCCGGCGCGATGACGTAATAGGCCGGGATGGCCAGTTCGGTGCGCGGCAGGGAAATTTCCACGCGCCGGGCGCCGAGCGCCTCGAATTGGGCCAGGGCGGCCTCCACGGCGGCGCGGACTTCGTCGGTCAGGCCGTCGCCGAAGTATTCCGCCGGCACGCCGATGCGCAGGCCGTCCAGCGGCTTGGCGCCGGCCGCGTCATGGGCGGCCTGGGCGGCGTCGAAATCGCGCCTGACCCGGCCCGGCTCGTTGGCGTCCTTGCCGCAGCGTTCCACGCTGGTGGCGTCGCGCGGGTCGAAGCCGGCCATGGCGTCGAGCAGGGCCAGGGCGTCGCGGCTGCTGGCGGCCAGCGGGCCGGCCTGGTCCAGGCTGGAGCCGAACGCCACGATGCCGAAGCGCGAGACCGTGCCGTAGGTCGGTTTGATGCCCGTCACCCCGCACAGGGAAGCCGGCTGCCGCACGGAGCCGCCGGTGTCGGTGCCCGTGGCGGCCGGCACCAGCCGCGCCGCCACGGCGGCCGCCGATCCGCCGGACGAGCCGCCGGGCACGGCGTCCGTGTCCCAGGGGTTGCGCACGGGGCCGTAGGCGGAGTTCTCGTTGCCCGAACCCATGGCGAACTCATCGCAGTTCAGCTTGCCGATGGACACGGCGCCGGCCTGCCGCAGGCGTTCCACCACCGTGGCGTCGAAGGGGCTGACATAGCCTTCCAGCATGCGGCTGCCCGCCGTGGTGCGCCAGCCGCGGGTGACGAAGGCGTCCTTGTGGGCGATGGGCACGCCGGTCAGGGGCCCCGCCGTGCCGTCGGCCAGCGCGGCGTCGGCCGCGCGCGCCTGTTGCAGGGTCAGCTCCGGCTCGATGTGCAGGAAGGCGTTCAGCGTCGAGGCGGCCTGGGCCGCTTCCAGCGCGCTGGAAGCGAGTTCGACGGCGCTGACCTGGCGCCGGTCCAGGGCCAGGCGCAGCGCGGCGATATCGGCGAATTCGGTATGCAGGGCGGGTTTGGTCATGGCTACTCCAACACCTTGGGGACCAGGAACAGCCCGTCCTGCGCTTCGGGCGCATTGCTCATCAGCGCCGCGCGCTGGGTTTCGGAACCGGCTTCCGTGACGGCGTCGTCGCGCAGGCGCAGCGCCACATCGTCCAGCGCGGACAGCGGATGGGCCATGGGCTCGACCCCCTGGGTGTCTTCCTGTTGCAGGCGCTCGATGATATGCAGCATGCCGTTGAGCTCTTGCAGCGCGTGCGCGCGCCTCTCGGGGGTGAGCTCGATTCTGGCCAGCCGGGCGATGCGGGCCACGTCTTCTTCGTTCAGCGCCATGGGAGTGTAAAAAGTGTGGAGGCGCCGGCGCCGCCGTTACATGGCAGCCCAGCAGTGGTTACAAAGCCTGGAATAGCCGGGATTTGCGGCCTATTTCCCCTGAAATTATAAGTTATCATTCACGGTTTAATCGCTGCACCCGCAGGCGCGCCGTTCTGGCTGGCGTCCGGTCGCAGTCATGTCCCAAATTCTCTGATCTAGCTGAGCCTATATCCATGTTCGGATTCCTGCGTAGTTATTTTTCCAGCGATATGGCAATCGACCTCGGCACGGCCAATACGCTGATCTACGTTCGCGGCAAAGGCATCGTGCTGGATGAGCCATCCGTAGTCGCGATCCGCCACGAAGGCGGCCCGAACGGCAAGAAAATCATCCAGGCCGTCGGCCACGAAGCCAAACAGATGCTGGGCCGGGTGCCCGGCAACATCGAAGCCATCCGCCCCATGAAGGACGGCGTCATCGCCGACTTCACCGTCACCGAGCAGATGCTCAAGCAGTTCATCCGCATGGTGCATCCGCGCAACATGCTGGCGCCCAGCCCCCGCATCATCGTCTGCGTGCCCTGCGGTTCCACCCAGGTGGAACGCCGCGCCATCCGCGAATCGGCCCTGGGGGCGGGCGCCTCGCACGTCTACCTGATCGAGGAACCCATGGCCGCCGCCATCGGCGCCGGCCTGGCGGTTTCCGACGCCAGCGGCTCCATGGTGGTGGACATCGGCGGCGGCACGACCGAAGTCGCCGTGATTTCGCTGGGCGGCATGGTCTACAAGGGTTCGGTCCGCGTCGGCGGCGACAAGTTCGACGAAGCCATCGTCAACTACATACGCCGCAACTACGGCATGCTGATCGGCGAGCCCACGGCCGAGCTGATCAAGAAGCAGATCGGTTCCGCCTTCCCCGGTTCGGAAGTCCGCGAAATCGAAGTGAAGGGCCGCAACCTGGCCGAGGGCGTGCCGCGCAGCTTCACGGTGTCGTCCAACGAAATCCTGGAATCGCTGACCGACCCGTTGAACCAGATCGTGTCGGCGGTGAAAATCGCCTTGGAGCAAACGCCCCCCGAACTCGGCGCGGACATCACCGACAAGGGCATCGCGCTGACCGGCGGCGGCGCGCTGCTGCGCGACCTGGATCGCCTCCTGCAGGAAGAAACCGGCCTGCCGGTGGTGGTGGCGGATGATCCGCTGACCTGCGTCGTGCGGGGTTGCGGCGAAGCGCTCGAGCATCTGGAAAAGCTCGGCGCGATTTTCATCAACGACTGATTCATGCCCCTGGCCGCGGCCGCTTTGCCTGAGCGGCTACGGTGGGCGGCCGGCACCGGGCCATAAGCCCGTGAGTATCCATGCCCCAACTTAACGCCACCACACCGCGGCTGTTCCGACATGGCCTGCCCGCCGAGGCAAGGCTGGCCATCCTGGTCGTTCTGGCCCTGGCGCTATTGGTGGGCGATTCGCAATGGCGCATGCTGGAGCCCGTGCGGCGCGCCGTCTCCGTCGCGCTGTATCCCTTCCAGCGCGCCGTGCTGCTGCCGCGCGACATCGTGCAGCAGGTCAACGAGTGGTACAACGCCGCCAACCTGGTGCGGTCGGAAAACGAAGCCCTGCAACGCCAGCGCATCGAACTCGCGCAGGTCGCCACCCACGCGGCACAGCTGGCCGCGGAAAACGCCCAGCTGCGCCGCTTGCTGGGCGTGACCGACACCCTGGCGCAGCAGGCGGTGGTCGTGGAAGTGCTCTACGAGCCGCCCAACGCCTTCAATCAGCGGCTGGTATTCAACAAGGGCAGCAGGCAGGGGCTGGCGCCGGGCATGCCGGTGATCGACGAAGGCGGCGTGGTCGGCCAGATCGTGCGCGTCACCCCCATGACGGCCGAGGCGGCCCTGGTCACCGATGAGCAGGTCTCCATCCCCGTGCAGATCCTGCGCAACGGCTTGCGGCTGATCGCGTTCGGCAGCAACCAGCCGGGGCGCATGGAAGTGCGCTACCTGGCCGCGAACGCCGACATCAAAGAGGGCGATACTATTATCACCAGCGGCGTGGGCGGCCTGTTCCCGGCCGGCCTGCCGGTGGCCAAGGTGACCAAGGTGGAGCGCGATACCGCATCCGGTTTCGCGCGCGCCATGGCCGAGCCGCTGGCCCATCCGGAACGGTATCGCCACTTCCTTGTTTTGCAGGTCGACGTCAAGCGCGCCGAAGTCAACCGCCAGGAGGCCGATTCCAGTGAGTCCGATAAACCGGAGTGAACCCCGCTCGGTGGTGCGTCCGCGCCGGACGGTCGAGCCGGAACGGGTCGCGCGTCCGGCCCACGCCGTCATGGTGTGGGGCTCGGTGCTGCTGGTGTGGATGATCTCGCTGCTGCCCTGGCGCCTGTGGGCGCAGGCGCCCGACATCCTGATCCTGGTCATCGCCTTCTGGTGCGTGCACGAGCCGCGGCGCATCGGCATGGTCACCGCCTTCGTGTTCGGACTGCTGATGGACGTGCATGACGCCGGCGTGCTGGGCGGCAATGCGCTGTCCTATACCCTGGTCGCCTACGGCGCCGTCATCCTGCATCGCCGGCTGCAGCGCTTCGATCTCTGGAGCCAGGCGATGCACATGCTGCCGATTTTTTTCGTGGCGCGGCTGGTCACCGTCCTGATCAAGGCCTGGATCGCCGGCAGATGGCCCGGCTGGGACTGGGCGGTGGGCGCGGCCCTGACGGCGGCCCTCTGGCCCCTGGTCGGCTGGCTGCTGCACCTGCCCACGCGCGGCGCCGACGATGCCGAATCGGCATCGGTCTGATCGTCTTTTCCGAACATGTTCGAATTCAAAAAAACCGGCGCCCAGCAGAAGCAGCGCTTCCGGCTCCGGGCCTGGGTGGGCGGCCTGGCGGCGCTGCTGTGCTTCGCGCTGCTCATCGGTCGCTTCTGGATGCTGCAGGTGGACCGCTATGAAGGCCTGTCCGAGCGGGCGGACCGCAACCGCATCGCGGTGGTGCCCATCCCGCCCCGGCGCGGCGAGATCCTGGACCGTAACGGCACGGTCCTGGCGCGCAACTACCGCACCTACACCCTGGAGATCGTCCCGGCCCAGGTGGGCAGCATCGATGCGCTGTTCAAGGCGCTGACCCCGGTCGTGTACATCAGCCCCGCCGACCAGCGCAGGCTGAAGCGCCGCATCGCGGAAAACAGCCGCTACGCCACGCTGACGCTGCGCGACAACCTGAACGACACGGAAGCCGCCTGGTTCGCCGCGCACGCGTTCCAGTTTCCCGGCGTGGAGCTGCGCGCGCGCTGGGTGCGGGAGTACCCGGAGGGCCAATCCGCCGCGCATGTGGTCGGCTATATCGGCCGCATTTCCGAAGGCGATATCGAAGAACTGGAAGCCAGCGGCCAGCTCGGCAACTATCGCGGCACCGATGTCATCGGCAAGAAGGGCATAGAGAAAAGCTGGGAAGCCCAACTGCACGGCCGCACCGGCCTGGAGGAAGTCGAGGTCACGGCGGGCGGCCGCCCGGTGCGCACCCTGCGGCGCATCGATCCCGTGCCCGGCTCCGACATCGAACTGTCCATCGACCTGCGCCTGCAGAAAGTGGCCGAGGAAGCCTTCGGCGACCAGCGCGGCGCCCTGGTCGCCATCGATCCGGACACGGGCGAAGTCCTGGCCTTCGTCTCGCAGCCTTCGTTCAACCCCAACCTGTTCGTGGATGGCATCGACGTCGACAACTGGCGCATGCTGAACGAATCGCCGGACCATCCCCTGATCAACCGCCCCATCTACGGCACCTACCCGATCGGTTCCACGTACAAGCCCTTCGTCGCCATGGCGGCGCTGGAGCTGGGCAAGCGCCGCGCCACCGACCGCATTCCCGATCCCGGCTATTTCGAGTTCGGCGGACAGAAGTTCCGCAATGCCGCCGGCGCGGTGTTCGGTCCCACCGATATGCACAAGGCGCTGGTGGTGTCCTCGGATACCTATTTCTTTTCGCTGGGGCCCGAAATCGGCGTGGATGCCTTGCACGATTTCACCAAGCAGTTCGGCTTCGGCCAGATCACCGGCATCGACCTGGACGGGGAAAAGCGCGGCGTGCTGCCGTCTACCGCCTGGAAGCGCAGCGCCTACAAGGACAAGGACAAGCAGCGCTGGTATGCCGGCGAATCGGTGTCCGTGGCGGTGGGCCAGGGCTACAACGCCTTTACCATCCTGCAGCTGGCGCAGGCCACGTCCACGCTGGCCAATAATGGCCTGTACCGCAAGCCGCACCTGGTGCACGCGGTGGAAGATCCCCGCACGGGCGCCTTCGCCGACACGCCCAGTACGCCCAATTACCAGATACCGCTGCACCAGGCCAACCTGGATGTCGTCAAGAACGCCATGGCCGACGTAGTGCGCGTGGGGACCGCCCGGCAGGCGTTCCGGGGCGCCGCCTACCAGGCGGCGGGCAAGACCGGCACCGCCCAGGTGTACAGCCTGCGCGGCGCCCGCTACCACGCCAGCTCGGTGGACGAGCGCCTGCGCGACCACGCCTTGTTCATGGGCTTCGCGCCGGTGGACCATCCCCGCATCGCCGTGGCGCTGATCGTGGAAAACGCCGGCTGGGGCGCCAGCGCGGCCGCGCCGATCGCGCGCAAGGTGTTCGATGCCTGGCTGCTGCGCGACCAGCCCGACACGCCGCCGCGGCAGCCCGATGTCGCCGCCGGCCAGCCCGGGGCCGCGGCGCCGCGCGCGGTGGCCTCGGCGGCCACGCCTCCCGCGCCCGCGCGCAAGCCGGGAACGCCGCCTCGGCGTCCCGACGTGGCGGTCAACACGACCGACATGCCGCCGCGCCAGCCCGGCACCGCGGTCAATGCGGGCGCCGCCGCGCAGGAGAGCAATCGATGAAACGCCTGGCGCTGATCCTGCTGCGCGTGGTCACGGTTTTCGACTGGCCGCTGCTGTTCATCCTGTTGCTGTTGACGGCCCTGGGCCTGACGGTCATGCATTCCGCGGTCGGCAGTACCGACTGGCGCTTCGCGGACCAGTCGCGCAATTTCATCATCGCCTTCTTCGCCATGTGGGCGGTGGCGCTGATTCCGCCCAAGATGCTGATGAAGCTGGCGCCGCCCGCCTATGTGCTGGGCGTGGCGCTGCTGCTGGCCGTGGAGCTGTTCGGCGAAACCAGCAAGGGCGCCACGCGGTGGCTGAACCTGGGCGTCACGCGCATCCAGCCTTCCGAGATGATGAAGATCGCGCTGCCGCTGATGCTGGCCTGGTACTTCCAGCGGCACGAAGGGCAGGTCCGCATACGGGACTTCCTGTTCGCCGCGGTGCTCCTGGGCGTGCCCTTCCTGCTGATCGTTCGGCAGCCCGACCTGGGCACCGCCTTGCTGGTGTTCGGCGCCGGCTTCTGCGTCATCTACTTCGCCGGCTTGTCGTTCAAGCTGCTGATACCCGTGGTGCTGGCCGGCGTCATCGGCATCGGCACGCTGGTCAGCTACGAAGGCCAGCTTTGCCAGCCCGAGGTGGACTGGGTGGTCCTGCACGACTACCAGAAGCACCGCGTGTGCACCCTGCTGGATCCCAGTTCCGATCCCCTGGGGAAGGGCTTCCATACCATCCAGTCCATGATCGCGGTGGGCTCGGGCGGCCTGTATGGCAAGGGCTACATGAAGGGCACCCAGACGCACCTGGACTTCATCCCGGAACGCACCACCGACTTCATCTTCGCGGTCTATGCCGAGGAGTTCGGCCTATATGGCGGCGTGCTGATCCTGGTGCTGTACGGGCTGCTGATCGCGCGCGGGCTGACTATCGCCACGCGGGCCACCTCACAATTCGGCCGGCTGCTCAGCGGATCGCTGACCATGATGTTCTTCATCTATGTGTTCGTGAACATCGGCATGGTGACGGGGATCCTGCCCGTGGTGGGGGTGCCGTTGCCATTCATGAGCTATGGCGGGACAGCCTTGCTTACCGTGGGTGTCGCCTGCGGCATGCTGATGAGTGTCAACCGGCATCGTTCCGTGAAGGCCTAGGCCGGCGCGGCTAGGCCGCCGGCGCCATGGCGTCTTCCGGCAGCCCTGCCGCGAACAAACCGTCGATCAGCTTGCGAACCGGCGCGGGCAGCGCGACCTGGGCGGTCTGGAATGCGTCCACCCATCGCCATGCGCGATCGTCTTTGGAAGGCGGCGCCGCCAGGACCACGTACCAGGGCCGGACGTGCAGGCGGAAATGCGTGAACGTATGCGAAAACGCCGCCAGCTCGAAGGCCTGCGCCGGGGTCGCGCCCAGGGCCTGGCAGGCCGAGCGCGCATCCTGCGCGATGTCGAATTCCGGCAGGCTCCAAAGACCGCCCCAGATTCCCGTTGCCGGCCTCTGTTCGAGCAATATCCGGCCTTCGTGGCGCAGGACCAGCATCCCGGTGCTGCGTTCGGGAGAGGGTTTGCGCGCCTTCGGGGTGGGCAGTTCCGCCTGGCGGCCCTCGCGCCGCGCGATACAGGTTTCGTTGACGGGGCAGCGTTCGCACAGCGGCTTGCCGCGTATGCAGACGGTCGCGCCCAGGTCCATCAATCCCTGCGTATAGGCCGGCATATCGACGCCGTGACCCGCGCCGTCGTGCAATTGCGCGTCCGCCAGCGCCCACAGCCGGGTTTCCGTCTCGCGCCGTGCCGGGTCGCCGGCTATGCCGAAATGCCGGGCGAAAACGCGCTTGACGTTGCCGTCCATGATGGGCGATCGCTCGCCGTAGGCGAAGGCGGCGATGGCCGCCGCGGTGGAGCGCCCGATGCCCGGCAATGTCGCGATGGCGGCCGCGTCCGGGGGAAAGCGTCCGCCCCAGTCGCGCGCGATTTCCTGCGCGCAGCGATGCAGGTTGCGGGCGCGCGCGTAGTAGCCCAGGCCGGCCCAGTATGGCATGACCGCTTCCTGGTCCGCGGCGGCCAGGGCATGCAGGTCTGGGAAGCGTTCCAGGAAGCGCTGGTAATAGGGGATGACCGTGCTCACCTGGGTCTGCTGCAGCATGATTTCCGACAGCCAGATGCGGTAGGGGTCCCGGGTGTTCTGCCACGGAAGATCGTGGCGCCCGTGGCGCTGCTGCCACGTGGCGATACGGGTTGCGAAGTCCATGGGCGGGATTATTGCACCGCGACGCGGCCCTGGGCCCGGCCTAGCGCGGCCCGGCCTGACGCGACATACTCAGCGGGAACACCAATTGCGCCGCTGCTGTGCCAGGAGTAAAAGACCGATACAGGCTGGGACGCAAAAGCCTGCTTGACTGTTCATGCCGGCCGGCAAGCCTTCACAAGAGGCGCTCCCCCAGCCGGCGTGGGCCATCCAAAACAAACGGAGACTGCATGAACGCCCCCCTAACGCCGGCGCAGCGCGCCGCGCTCGACTCCGTCCAGCTGGACGACAAATATTCCCTGGAAACCGGACGTGCCTGGATGAGCGGCATCCATGCGCTGGTGCGCCTGCCCATGATGCAGCGCACCCGCGATGCGCGCGCCGGCCTCAATACCGCGGGTTTTATCTCCGGGTATCGCGGCTCGCCGCTTGGCGGCGTGGACCTGAATATGTGGAAGGCGGCCAAGTATCTCAAGGCCCACCACGTGGTGTTCCAGCCGGGGGTGAACGAGGATCTCGCGGCCACCGCGGTGTGGGGTTCCCAGCAGGTCAACCTGTTCCCGGGGGCGCGCTATGACGGCGTGTTCGGCATGTGGTACGGCAAGGGGCCAGGCGTGGACCGGTGCGGCGATGTCTTCAAGCACGCCAACGCCGCGGGCACGTCGCGCCACGGCGGCGTGCTGGTGGTGGCCGGCGACGACCATCCCGCCAAGTCGTCGACCCTGCCGCACCAGAGCGATCATTTGCTCAAGGCCTGCCTGATCCCGGTGCTGTTCCCGTCCACGGTGCAGGAGGTCCTGGACTACGGCCTGCACGGCTGGGCCATGAGCCGCTACGCCGGCGTATGGGTCGGCATGAAATGCATCACCGATATCGTGGAAGTCTCGGCCTCGGTAGAGGTCGATCCCGAGCGCGTGCGCATCGTACTGCCGCACGACTTCCAGATGCCGCCCGACGGGCTGAACATCCGCCTGCCCGATACCCCGCTGGAACAGGAAGCGCGCCTGCTGGACTTCAAGCTGTATGCGGCGCTGGCCTATGCGCGGGCCAATGGCTTGAACCGTGAACTCTGGCAGGTGCCGCGCGAGTCCGCCCGCTTCGGCATCATGACCTCCGGCAAGGCGTATCTGGACACGCGGCAGGCGCTGTCCGACCTGGGGCTGGACGAAGACACCTGCCGCCGCATCGGCGTGCGGCTCTTCAAGGTAGGCATGGTATGGCCGCTGGAAGCGACGGGCATGCAGGCCTTCGCCGAGGGCCTGGACGAGATCCTGGTGGTGGAGGAAAAGCGCCAGGTGCTGGAATACCAGCTCAAGGAAGAACTGTTCAGCTGGATAGGCAGTGGCAAGAAGATCCCGCGCGTCGTCGGCAAGTTCGACGACAAGGACGGCGGCGAATGGGCCGTGCCCCAGGGCAACTGGCTGCTGCCCGCGCATTATGAATTCTCTCCGGCCATCGTGGCCAAGGCCATCGGCGCGCGGCTGCTGAAATTCGAACTGCCGGCCGATGTGCGCGCCGGCATCGAGGCCCGGCTGGCCTTCATCGAGGCCCGCGAGCGGGCGCTGGCCCGCCCGCGCGTGGTGGCGGAACGCAAGCCCTGGTTCTGCTCGGGCTGTCCGCACAATACGTCCACGCGCGTGCCGGAAGGATCGCGCGGCATGGCCGGCATCGGTTGCCATTACATGGTGCGCTGGATGGGCCGCCAAACCGATCTTTATACGCACATGGGCGGGGAAGGCGTGCCCTGGCTGGGCCACGCGCCCTTCACCGACGAAAAACACGTGTTCGCCAACCTGGGCGATGGCACGTACTTCCATTCCGGCCTGCTGGCCATCCGCGCGGCGGTGGCGGCCAAGACGCCCATCACCTACAAGATCCTGTTCAACGATGCCGTGGCCATGACCGGCGGCCAGCCGGTGGACGGCCCCATCAGCGTGCCCATGATCACGCGCCAGCTCGCCGCGGAAGGCATCGAGAAAATCGTCGTGGTGACGGACGAACCGCACAAGTACAAGGCCATGAGCGGCATGGCGCCCGGCGTGCCGGTGCTGCACCGGGACGAACTGGATCGCGTGCAGCGCGAACTGCGCGACTATCCGGGCGTGTCCATCCTGATCTACGACCAGACCTGCGCCACGGAAAAACGCCGGCGCCGCAAGCACAACGCCTATCCCGATCCCGCGCGCCGCGTGGTCATCAACGAACGGGTATGCGAAGGCTGCGGCGACTGCTCCGACAAATCCAATTGCCTGTCCGTCGAGCCATTGGAAACCGAGTTCGGCCGCAAGCGCACGATCAACCAGTCCAGCTGCAACAAGGATTTCTCCTGCCTGAACGGTTTCTGCCCCAGCTTCGTTACGGTGGAAGGCGGCAAGCTGCGCAAGCCCAAGGGCATCGGCGCACGGGATGCCATCGACGGGGCCCTGCCGGAGCCCGAGCAACCCACGCTGGACCGTCCGTACGGCGTCTTCATCGCGGGGGTTGGCGGCACGGGCGTGGTCACCATAGGCCAGCTGCTGGGCATGGCCGCGCACCTGGAATCCAAGGGCTGCTCGGTGCTTGATATGGCGGGCCTGGCGCAAAAGGGCGGCGCGGTGCATTCCCATGTCGTCCTGGCGCGTTCACCCGGCCATCTGCTGAATACGCGCGTGGCCATGGGCGAGGCCGACCTGGTGCTGGCCGGCGACCTGGTCGTGGCCAGCAGCCAGGATGCGCTGGCCCGCATGCATCCGCAACGCACGCGGCTGCTGCTCAATAGCGATGTGGCGCCGACCGCCGCCTTCATCTCCAATCCGGACTGGCGGCTACCGTCCGCCAGCCTGCAGCGCGATATCGGCAGCGCCTGCATGCCGGGGCAGGTCGATGCGGTGGACGCCGCCGAATTGGCCGTGGGCTTGCTGGGCGATGCCATCTACGCCAACCCCCTGATGATGGGGTATGCCTACCAGAAGGGATGGATCCCGCTGGGCCACGAATCGCTGCTGCGCGCCATCGAGCTCAACGGCCAGCAGGTGGACAACAACAAGGCCGCCTTCGCCTGGGGGCGGCGCGCGGCGCATGACCTGGCGGAGGTCCAGCGCCTGATCAAGCCGGCCGAGGCGGACGCGGCCCAGGCCGGCTCTCCCGGCGCGGACATCATCGAGATCCGCCGCGGCAAGGGCGCCGGCGGCGGCGACGCGGGCGCGTCCCGCCGCCTGCCGGGCGACCTGGCCACGCTGGTCGGCCGGCGCGAGCGTTTCTTGCAGGATTACCAGAGCGCGGCATATGCGCGGCGCTACGTGGAATTCGTCGAGCAGGTCGCGGCGGCCGAGTCGTCCGCCACGGGTACCTCGCGCCTGGCGCAAGCCGTGGCGCGCAACTACTTCAAGCTCATGGCCTACAAGGACGAATACGAGGTGGCCCGCCTGTACAGCGATGGGGCCTTCCTGCGGCGTATCGGCGAGCAGTTCGAGGGCGACTGGAAGCTGAACTTCCACCTGGCGCCCCCGGGACTCGCGCGGCGCGACGCCGACGGACATCTGGTCAAGCGTGCCTACGGGCCATGGATGATGAAGGCCTTCCGGGTGCTGAGCAAGGCGCGTTTCCTGCGGGGCACGCCGTTCGATCCCTTCGGCCATACCCGCGAACGGCGCGGCGAGCGCGCGCTGATCCAGCAATACCGCGAGACTATCGCGTCGCTGCTGCCCCGGCTGGGCCGCGGCAACCTGGACCTGGCCGTGGCGCTCGCGGAACTGCCCGAAGAGATACGCGGCTATGGCCACATCAAGGAAGCCGCGATGGCGAAGGCCGAGGCGCGGCGCCGCGAGCTGTTGCAGCGGCTCGATGGCGGTAGCCAGGCCGACACGCACGGCAGCGCGCGGGCCGCGTAAAAGCTGGGCTGGGGCGTTCCGATCCGCGGCGCAAGGATCCCCGGCGCAACGCGCCGGGGCATGATCCGGGGGGGCGCCTGGGTCAGGGCGCGACGGGGCGCCGCGCGCGGGGCGGCATATTGAACAATTCGAGCCGCGGCTTGGCCACGGTTTTTTCCTTCAGGGTTTCCACCACGGCCACTTCGCGCTTGGCGATGATTTCGGTGGCGCGGGTCTTGGTGACCATCTTGCGCACCATGACCCGGCCGTCGCGGGGAAAGAAACTGATGCGGCGGGCGTAGACGTCGCCCAGGTCGCGCGCCAGCACGGGGATGTTTTCCATCGCCAGGTAGTTCAGCACGAACTGGCCGTTGCGCTCGCCGATGTTCATCTGCTGCATCGCTTCCAGTACGGCGCCGCCGCCGAAGACCTTGGCCTGCAGGCGCTCGCGCGCCGCGCCGGCCTTGAGCACTTCGTTGATCAGGACTTCCATGGCGAAGGCGCCATAGCGCATGGTCGCGGAGGCCGGCGACTGGCTGTCGCCTTCGGGAAGCATGAAGTGGTTCATGCCGCCCACCCCGGTCTGCGGGTCGCGGATACAGGCCGCCACGCAGGAGCCGAGCACCGTGGTGATCATCAGGTCGTCGCCTGTGACGTAGTACTCGTTGGGCAGCACTTTGACTGCCTGATAGTTGAAGGCACTATCAAAATAGTGGCGCGTCGCGCGGGCGTCACGGGCAGACATGGTGGGTCGGGCTTCTAGGGGCGGAGGGAGCAACGATATTACTAAATTTGTCTGAAACTTCTACTTTATTTCTGATGCCCCTTCCGGGATCCCAGCGAAAGCATCGCCAAGGCGGTTGCCGCCCGCCGCCGGCCAGCGGTTACATGTCGGCCGGCGTCCGGTCGCACCGGACGCGGACGACGGGCCCGACGGCCTTGGGGGCAAGGCCGTCATGGCACTATTCCACGGAAGTCCCCGGCTGATTTGCCCGATTAAGCGGCTTAAAAGCGCGTACTGCGAGTGACTGACCAGCGCGCCGACAGGGCGGCCAGGATGGCCGCCGCCGCCACGGCCAGCGCCAGCCATGGCGCTTCGGGCAGGTGCAGGGCGAAATCCGCCCCGTAGCTGTGCGCCAGCGTGGCCAGGGCGTCGTTCAGGGGCGACAGCGCCAGGACGGCGATCGCTATGCCGAGCAAGGCGGCAAGGCCCCCGGAGAGGGCGCCCAGGTAAAGGAAAGGCCGGCGCACGAAGGACTCGGTGGCGCCGACCAGGCGCGCGACGGCGATTTCCTCGCGCTGGGTCAACGCCTGCAGCCGGACGGTATTGAATACCGTGGCCAGCACCACGACGGCCACGCAGGCCGCCAGCAATACCAGGCCGATCCGGGCGAAGCGCAGCAGGGCTTCCATGCGCTGGACCCAGTCGCTGTCCAGCTGTACCTGTTCCACCTGGTCCCAGGCCTTCCATGCCTGCGCGAGCCGCGCCGCCCGGCCGGCCAGGTCGTCGCCGTCGCGCAGCGTCGCCACCACCGCGTCGGGAAGCGGATTGCCCGGCAGGACGGCCAGCGCCTCGGCCCATGTGGGATTGCGCCGCAGCGCCGCCAGGGCCGCGTCGCGACCGACGGTACGGACTTCCCGCACCTGGTCGCCATAGTCCTTGCGTATCCGGTCGGCCACGGCCTGCGCCGCGCCGGCCGGCGCATCCATCTTCATGAAGACGGTCAGTTCCGGCGTGACCGAAAGCTGGCGCGCCACGGGCTGCACCGATACCAGGATGGCCGCGCCCAGCACCGGCAGGGCCAGCGCCAGGGCCATGACCAGCAGGTTCGCCAGCGAGGAAAACGGTTGGGCCAGCATGCGCCGCAAGGTAATGCCCAGGGCATAGCGATGTTGCCGCAGCCATGCGTTCATGCCTGGGCCTCCTGCGACAGGTCGGCGAAGCGGCCGGGTTCGATCCGCAATACCCGCTGCGCGTAATGGGACATCAATTCCTGGTCGTGCGAGGCGATCAGCGTGGTGACGCCGACCCGGTTGAAATCGCGGAACACATTCATGATGCGCAAGGCGCTGTCGTGGTCCAGGTTGGCGGTAGGTTCGTCGGCGATCAGGATGGCGGGCCGGTTGACGATGGCGCGCGCGATCGCCAGGCGCTGCTGTTCCCCGCCGGACAACTCGATGGGATTCAGGGTTTCCTTGCCGGAGAGCCCGACCTTGTCCAGCGCGGCACGGGCGCGCGCGGCGGCCGAGTCCCTTGGCTGCCCGGTGACGGCCAGGGGCAGCATGACGTTCTCGAAGGCGTTGCGGTCATAAAGCAGGTGGGTGTCCTGCAGGATGACGCCCACCGCGCGCCGCAGGTAGGGCCGGGCGCGCTGCGGCAGTTTGTCCAGCCGCTGGCCGTTGACCTGGATGGAGCCCCGGCTGGGCGGTTCCAGCCCGCCGATCAGCTTGAGCAGCGTGGATTTGCCGGCGCCCGAGGGGCCCGACACAAAGACGAATTCGCCCGCGGTAATGCGGAAATTGATATCGGCCAGGATATTGCGGCCGCGTCCATACGATTTGAATACGTGCTGGAATTCGATCATGGCGGATAGGCGGATGAAGCCGCAATAGTACCGTGTACCGCGCCGCGCCACGGTGCCGCGAAGGGCGCCCGCCATTCCACGTGTTTATGCGTCCCCAAAATTTGACGGAGAGGTCGCAGGGATTTCCCGCATGTCCCTGGTTTTTGCGCGGGGCTACCATGCGCCGCATCAAAGGCGGCCGCCCTTTCGTCCGTCGTTGTCCCATTTACCGCCCATTTCGAAATGGAGACCACCATGAAGACCTGGAAAACGGCCGCCCTGGGCGCCGCGCTGCTGGCCCTGAGCGGTGCCGCCCACGCCGGCGCGACCTACGACAACGTCAAGAAGAAAGGCTTCGTCCAATGCGGGGTGTCCACCGGCGTGCCGGGTTTCTCCGCCGCCGACAGCAAGGGCGAATGGAAAGGCCTGGACGTGGATTTGTGCCGCGCCATCGCGGCCACCATGTTCAACGACTCCACCAAGTTCAAGGTGACGCCGCTGAACACGCAGCAGCGCTTCACCGCGCTGCAGTCCGGCGAAATCGACGTGCTGACCCGCAACACCACCGAGACCCTGACGCGCGACACCACCCTGGGCCTGATCGGCACGGGCGTGAACTACTACGACAGCCAGGGCGTCATGGTGTCCAAGGACCTGGGCGTGAAGAGCGCCAAGGAACTGAACGGCGCCACCGTCTGTGTGCAGCCGGGGACCACCACCGAGCTGAACCTGGCCGACTGGTTCCGCGCGAACAAGATCGAATTCAAGCCCGTCGTCATCGAGAAATACGACGAGATCGTGCGCGCGTTTTCCGCCGGCCGCTGCGACGCCTTCACCACCGACAAATCGCAGCTGGCATCCACCCGCACCACGCTGGAGAACCCGGACAAGTACATCATCCTGCCGGAGGACTTTTCCAAGGAACCGCTGGGCCCCATGGTGCGGCAGGACGACGTGCAATGGTTCAACGTGGTGCGCTGGACGCTGAACGCCATGCTGGAGGCCGAGGAATACGGCGTGAAGTCGGATAACGTCGACGCCATGCTCAAGAGCACCAACCCCAATGTGCAACGCATCCTGGGCGTGACGCCCGGCATGGGCAAGAACCTGGGCGTGGACGACAAGTGGGCCTACAACATCGTCAAGCAGGTGGGCAATTACGGGGAAAGCTTCGAGCGCAATCTGGGCACCGGCAGCCCGATGAAGCTGCCGCGCGGCCTGAACGCGCAATGGAAGCAGGGCGGCCTGATGTACGGATGGCCGATCCGTTGATCGCGCGCAAGTACGGCGCGCGCGCCCGCGGGCGCCGCGCCGCTTTGCGCCGGATCGCTTGGTGTATGGTGGCGACATGACCCCCGATTCCAAAGCGCCGCCCGTGGCCGCGCCTGTCCGCAAGCTTTCCTGGAACGACCCGGGCGTGCGTGCAATCGTGTACCAGGTCATCGCCCTGGCGGCCGTCGCCTGGCTCGCCTGGTTCCTGGTATCGAACACACTGCACAACCTCGCGTCGCGCAATATCTCCACGGGCTTCGGTTTCCTGGACCGCGAGGCCGGCTTCGCCATCGGCGAGACACCCATCTCCTATACGCCGGCCAACACCTACGGCCGGGCCATTGTGGTGGGCCTGCTCAATACCTTGCGCGCGGCCGTTATCGGCATCGTGCTGGCGACGGTGCTGGGCACGCTGATCGGCATCGCGCGCCTGTCGCGCAATTGGCTGGTGGCCAAGCTCGCCTCCGTCTACGTAGAGGTGATGCGGAATATCCCCTTGCTGCTGCAGCTGTTCTTCTGGTATGCCCTGATCACCGAGAACATGCCAGGGCCGCGGCAGGCGCACCAGCCCCTGCCCGGCGTGTTCATTTCCAATCGCGGGCTGAAGCTGCCCACGTTGCAGGGCGATGCGCTGGACTGGATGCTGGGCGGGCTGGCGCTGGCCATCGTGCTGATTCTGGCCCTGGCCCATTGGGGCAACAAGCGGCGCGAAGCCACCGGCCGAATCTTCCCCCTGGTGCGCTGGGCCATCGGCCTGATCGTCGTCCTGCCCCTGTCGGGATGGCTGGTCAGCGGCGCGTCGCTCACGCTGGACGTACCGGTGCTGCGCGGCTTCAATTTCGCCGGCGGCATGACGCTGACACCGGAGTTCGCCGCCTTGCTGGCCGGACTGGTCAGTTATACGGCGGCCTTCGTCGCCGAGGTCGTGCGCTCCGGCGTACAGGCCGTGAATGTCGGACAGTGGGAGGCCGCGGGATCGCTGGGCTTGCGGCGCGGCCTGGTGCTGCGCCTTGTGGTGCTGCCGCAGGCCCTGCGCGTGATCATTCCGCCGATGACCAGCCAGTACCTGAACCTGACCAAGAACAGTTCGCTGGCCGTGGCCATCGGCTATCCGGACATCGTGTCGGTGGTCAATACCACCCTGAACCAGACCGGCCAGGCCATCGAAGGGATCCTGATAATCATGGCGGCCTATCTGACGGTCAGCCTGTCGATCTCGGTGCTGATGAACTGGTACAACAAGCGCATCGCGCTGGTAGAACGATGAAGGCCCACCCCCGAAGTGCTGCCCGCTTCCCCCTCGAGGGGGCAAGGCATGCGGACCGGCAAAGCCGGCTCCGCGGCGTTCCCGATCGCGCCGCACCCCTTGCTTGCGGCGCGGGAGAGCGGATGGGGCATGGGCTACGGTCATTCCCGAAGGCTAAGGAAGGGCGAAATGAACGGGTCAGGTGAGCCGCCGCGCATGCATCCCGGCGCCGCCGCGCCGACGGAAGGGGGCGTCACGCCGGACGTTCCGACGATCGACGGCCTGCCCCCTGCCGGGCCGGGCGGTCCCGCCGGCGCGCCGTCGCCGGCCGTGGATGGCTTGCCGCCGCCAGCCAGCCAGACCGGCGTGGCCGGATGGCTGCGCATGCGGCTGTTTTCGTCGCCGCTGAATATCCTGCTGACCGTCCTGATCGCCTGGTTCCTGTTGCTGGCCGTGCCGGCGCTGCTGGAATGGCTGCTGGTCAAGGCGAACTTCTCCGCGACGACGGCGCAGGAGTGCCGGGCATCCGGCGGCGCGTGCTGGGCCTTCATCCGGGAGAAGCACAGGCTGATCCTGTTCGGCACCTATCCCTACGACGAACAATGGCGCCCCCTGGCCGCCACCGTGGTGCTCATCGCCGTGATCGTCTGCAGCGGCATCCGCCGCTTCTGGACACCGCGGCTGGTGCTGCTGTGGGTGGTCGGCCTGGCGGCGGTCGCGGTACTGATGTGGGGCGGTGTCTTCGGGCTGACCTATGTCGAGAACGAGCGCTGGGGCGGGCTGCCGCTGACGCTGATCCTGGCGACCTTCGGGATCGCTCTTGCCTTCCCGTTCGGCGTACTGCTGGCGCTGGGCCGGCGTTCCCGCCTGCCCGCCATCAAGGCGCTGTGCGTGGTCTACATCGAGCTGATACGCGGCGTGCCGCTGATCAGCCTGCTGTTCATGTCGTCGGTCATGCTGCCCTTGTTCCTGCCCGAGGGCTATACCATCGACAAGCTGCTGCGCGCGCAGATCGCCATCATCCTATTCGCCGGCGCCTATATCGCCGAAACCGTGCGGGGCGGCCTGCAGGCCATTCCGAAGGGGCAGTACGAGGGCGCGGCCTCGCTGGGCCTGACCTATTGGCAGCAGATGCGCAAGATCATCCTGCCGCAGGCCTTGCGCATCGTGATTCCCCCGCTGGTCAGCATTTTCATTTCGCTGTTCAAAGACACATCGCTGGTGGTCATCATCGGTATCTTCGACCTGACCCTGGCGGCCAAGGCGGCGCTTTCCGACGCGGCATGGCGCGGCTTCGGCGTCGAAGCCTATCTGTTCATCGCTTTCATCTATTTCATTTTCTGCTTCTCGATGTCCAAGTACAGCCAGGCGCTGGAACGCCGGCTGGCCCAGGGCTATCGCCGATAAGACGCCAGATGCAAGGGAGCGCCCGCATGGCCGACGCCATTATCCGTATGCAGGACGTGAACAAGTGGTACGGCCAGTTCCACGTGCTGCGCAATATCAACCTGGACGTCGCGCCCGGCGAACGCATCGTGATCTGCGGCCCCTCGGGCTCGGGGAAATCCACGCTGATACGCTGCATCAATCGCCTGGAGGAACACCAGCAGGGCCACATCGTCGTCAACGGCACCGAGCTTACCAACGACCTGAAGCACATCGAGATCATCCGGCGGGATGTCGGCATGGTATTCCAGCACTTCAATCTGTTCCCGCACCTGACGGTGCTGGAAAACCTGACGCTGGGTCCCATGTGGGTGCTGAAGAAGCCCCGTGCAGAGGCGGAAGCCGCGGCGCTGAAATACCTGGAACGGGTACGCATTCCCGAGCAGGCCAATAAATTCCCCGGGCAGCTGTCCGGCGGCCAGCAGCAGCGCGTGGCCATTGCGCGGTCGCTGTGCATGAATCCCAAAATCATGCTGTTCGACGAACCCACGTCCGCGCTGGACCCCGAAATGGTCAAGGAAGTACTGGACGTGATGGTGAAGCTGGCGGAGGAAAGCGGCGTGACCATGCTTTGCGTCACGCACGAGATGGGCTTCGCGCGCAAGGTCGCCGACCGGGTCATCTTCATGGATCGCGGCGAAATCATCGAGCAGAACACGCCGGACGAATTCTTCGATCATCCGCAAAGCGACCGGACCAAGCTCTTCCTGAGCCAGATCCTGCATTGATACACGGTTGGCGAGCGGTCGCGGCTCCCATGGGGCGCGGCCGCGCTAGTCATCGTGGCCCGAAAAGCCGAGCGTCCGCCGCTCACCGTGACCGCGATCCGGGTCGCTCGGCGTACCGCTGCGGGACGGACCGGCCGAGTCGGCTTGGCCACCGATCTCGCATACCGATAGGGTGTTTTTCCCTCTCGATTTGCATAAATTCTCGTTCCAAGGGACAATTTCGACGAAATTTTGTCGTAATGCTCCGATGGGGTCTTTGGGCTGGCCATGATTCTTGCCGTCGAAATCGAGAACTTCATGTCGATACGGGATCGTCAGCGCATCGATCTGCAGGTCGGGGGCGCCGTGGACGACTGCCCCGAGCGTTACGCTCCGACGTGGCGCGGATCTAGCCGGCGCGTACCGAAGGTAATTGCTTTTTTCGGTGCCAACGCTTCGGGCAAATCGACGGTGTTGCGTTCGCTCCAATACCTGGTGTGGTTCGTGCGCGAGAGCTTCCAGTTCGGACCGGCGCAATCTTTACCCTTCGAGCCCTTCTGGGACGGTTCTTGCCACGATGCGCCGACGGTGCTCGCGGTGGAGTTTGCCGGCCCCGAGTCCGTCAGGGGTGTTGAAAGTGGAAAGCCGCAATGCCGGTATCGCTACGAACTGCGATTGCATACTGCCGGCGGCAAACGGACGGTGCTGAATGAATCGCTTTTTTTCTGGCCCAGCCGTGCAAAGCGCCTGGTGCGGCTATTCGAGCGGGATGCCGCTGGAGACGTCGTAGCGGGTCCGGACTTCGGCCTTGCCGGCCATAAGTCCGTGTTGAAGAAAATCCTGCGCGATAACGCCAGCGTGATTTCCACCCTGGCGCAACTTGACCATGCTCCCTCGCTTGCCTTGCAACAGGCCGCGTATCGTGTCTCCTCGAATATTTTCCTGGAGAAGCTGCAGGTGAACGAGAGCCAGATGCTCCAGTACTACCAGGCGAATCCGGCGTTGCTGGATGCGCTCAATGGCGATCTGCCTCGCATCGACTTGGGGATCCAGTCCATGATGATCGGACAGGGACCGAACGGGCTCATCGCGACATTTCGCCACCGCGGCTTATCCCGCGAAGTTCCCCTCATGCTGGAAAGCCACGGTACCAGGCAATTCCTGCAGATCTATCCCTTTCTGATGGATGCCTTGCAACGCGGCGGGATCGCGATTGTCGATGAGCTGGACTTGGCGATTCACCCCACGGTGTTGCCGGAGATCTTGCGTTGGTTCTATTCCCCGCAGCGCAATCCCCACAGCGCGCAGCTTTGGATGACCTGCCAGAACAGCTCCCTGTTGGAAGAACTCGTGAAGGAAGAGATCTACTTCTGTGAGAAAGACCCCACGGGCGCGACGTCCGTTTATGGGCTCAAGGACATCCAAGGCGTCCGCAGGATCGACAACTTCTATCGCAAGTACATGGGCGGCACCTATGGCGCCGTGCCAACCATCGGGTGAGCTCGTGACCAGCCAGAGGATCCTGCAGAGAAAAAGGGTTTTCGTCGGGTGCGAGGGGGAGAGTGAGCGAAGCTACGTGGCGGTGCTGCAGAAGCTCCTCGGACCGGGCGCGGGGTATCACCTGGTTGGCGAAGTGCTGAGTGGGGGCGATCCCTTGGCGATCCTGGAGTCCGCGAAAAAGGCGCTACGCAAAGACGCGGTATCCGGACGTGCGGCGTTCGTCGGAAGGTTCGTCATGCTGGATGACGATCTGAGGGGACGCGATCCGCGCAGGGACCAGGCGTGTCTCGGGTTGCAGAGCGCTTGCGCGTGACATTGATCTGGCAGTCGCCTTGCCATGAGGCGGTCCTTCTGCGGCATTTGGAGCGCTGCCAGCACAGGCGGCCTCCCACGAGCCGAGAAAGCGAAGACCAGCTCCGCTCGGAATGGCCTGGCTATGTCAAGAACTTCGGAAGCGGCAGATTGAGCGAGCGGCTGGACCTCCGGGCGCTTTCGAGGGTGAGCGGGCACGAGCCGCAATTGGCCACTCTGTTCAAGCTGGTCGGCCTGGTTCGCTGATCCCTCCCGCTCGGTTCTACGCCGGTGCACCTCTGTACCGCAGTGCCAACCCCGCTGCCGCAGTGGGGGCCCGTCGCCGATTCGCGCAGCTGCGGTATGACCGGTCATTTCATGGCCGGGTCGCATCCTCTCTTGTGGGCGACAAGCGGCGCGCGGTTTACCGCCCGGCCGCTTCCTTTGCCCGTTGGCGATGCGCGGCGACCTTGGCGCGGTTGCCGCAGACCGCCGTGCTGCACCACCGTCGGCGATGGCCGCGGGTATGGTCGGCGAACAGCAGCGTGCAGCGCGCGCCCTCGCAGGCTTTCACGTGTGTCATGTCCTCGGTGCTGACGAAGCGCGCCAGCGCTTCGCCGATGGGCAGCAGCAGCGATTCGGGGGATCGCCAGCGGCGCGTCACGCGCAGCTCCAGCGCGCCGACCGGCGCGGGCACCACCTGCGTATAGCTCTCGTCGCGTTCCAGCAGACGATTCAAGGGCTCCAGCCCGTGCAGGGCTTCGGGAGTCAGCGGGCGTCCCATGTGGCGCCGCACGAAGTCCCTGAACCACTCGCGCAGCGCGCGGGCCTGGGCGGCTACCGCGTCCAGCTCCCCCGGCATGGCCCGCCCGCGCAGCGCCGCGAGTTCCTCGGCCGGCACCAGGCCGGCCTGCTCCAGCCAGGCGAGCAGGCCCTCTCCATCCGAAATCCAGTCTATGGGCGTGTCGGTAGGCGTGGCGATCGAATTAAGGAAGTCCAGCGCCGTGGCGTCGGCGATGAACATGGCGGGTGGGTGGGCGTGGTCGTGCATCCGGTATCCCTTTGCCACGTGGTCGTGGCCGATTGATGTAACCCATCAAAAAGTTGTTGACAGGTTAGCATTGCTGCTAATAACCTTGCAACCCTTGTCAGAAAGGTTACCCGGGAAGCGCTCGGAGAAGAGGTCGCAACCCTGCCAGGCTGCCGATGCGGACGGCTTGATGGCCGAGCCGTCAAGGCTTTCGCCACGGTTCAGCAGCGTCCGGATCCATGAGGCCAGGGAGCCGGCGACGCGGCCGAGGCGCACGGCTCGACGCATGCCTCCACACGTGAATCGCGCATTTTGCTTGCATTAGAAAGGTTACACAACACGGGCGCATCCGCGTCCGCATCCATCCGACGAACCACGACCCACGAGGAAAACGCCATGACCACGAACGCAACGACCGCCAACGTCACGACCGCCAAGGCAGCGACCCGCATCGCCTATCGCCGCGTCCCCGCTGGCGGCCTGGATGTCTTCTACCGCGAGGCCGGCACGCCGGGCGCGCCCAAGCTGCTGCTCTTGCACGGCTTTCCCAGTTCGAGCCATATGTTCCGGGATCTGATTCCCTTGCTGGCGGATGACTTCCACATCATCGCGCCGGACCTGCCCGGTTTCGGCCAGACCGAAATGCCCCCGCGCGAACAGTTCGACTACACCTTCGACAATTTCGCCCGCGTGATGGAGGCGTTCACGGAGGCCGTGGGCTTCGATCGCTACGCCGTGTATGTGTTCGACTATGGCGCGCCCACCGGTTTCCGCATGGCCTTGCGGCATCCCGAGCGCATACGCGCCATCATCTCGCAGAACGGGAACGCGTATGAGGAGGGCCTGAGCGAAGGCTGGAATCCCATCCAGGCGTATTGGCGCGATCCCTCGGCGCAGAACCGGGCGGCGCTGCGCG
Organism: Bordetella bronchialis; assembly: GCF_001676705.1. NCBI lineage: Bacteria > Pseudomonadati > Pseudomonadota > Betaproteobacteria > Burkholderiales > Alcaligenaceae > Bordetella > Bordetella bronchialis. Next base: position 5,256,948 of record NZ_CP016170.1, on the reverse strand, counting down.
CCTTGCTGACACCCGAAACGACGAAGTGGCAGTACACGCATGGCGTCGCCGATCCCGCGGCGGTCTCGCCCGACGGCTATGGCCTGGACGACCATTACCTGGCGCGTCCCGGCGCCGATGAGATCCAGCTGGATATCTTCGGCGACTACAAGAACAACGTGGCCTTGTATCCGGACTTCCAGGCCTACTTCCGCGCGCACCAGCCGCCGCTGCTCGCGGTGTGGGGCCGGAACGATCCCTTCTTCCTGCCGCCCGGCGCGGAGGCCTACAAGCGGGATATCCCCTCGGCCCGGGTGCGCTTCTTCGATACCGGCCATTTCGCCCTGGAAACGCATGCCGGCGAGATCGCGGCCGAGATCCGCGCCTTCCTGACGTCCCTTGCCTGAATCGACGGGCCGTTCCGCAACGGCCCGCCCGACCCTTGCCGCGCCAGGCCCCTGGCGCCCGCGCGGCCATCCATCATCGGAGACACATCATGCGCGCAATCGTCCTGGAAAAATTCGGCGGGCTGGACAGCCTGGTCTACAAGGACATCCCGGACCCCGAGCCACTGCCAGGCCATGTGGTGATCGAAATCAAGGCCTTCGGTATCAACCACGCCGAAATGCATATGCGAAGAGGCGAATGGGCCGAGGCTGCACCCGTCAGCGGCATCGAGTGCGTGGGCGTGGTCAAGTCCTGTCCCGGCGGCGAGTTTCCGGTCGGGGCCAAGGTGGCGGCGTTGATGGGCGGCCTGGGCCGCACCATCAACGGCAGTTATGCCGAATACACCCGCGCGCCGGCCAGCAATGTGGCCTTGATCGATGCCGATCTGCCATGGGCGGACCTGGCGGCGATTCCCGAGACCTACGCCACCGCGTGGACCTGCCTGTTCCGCAACCTGGATCTTCAACCGGGCCAGACGCTCGCGATACGCGGCGCGACATCGGCTTTCGGCCAGGCGGCCGTGAAGCTGGCCGTCAATGCCGGCGCCAAGGTCATCGCCACCACTCGCAATCCCGGACGCTTCGACATGTTGCTGGGCCTGGGCGCGACGCGTGTCGAGGTGGAGGGGCCGGACCTGTCCAAGCGCATCGCAGAGGCCCGCCAGCTGGATGCGGTGCTGGATCTGGTGGGCAACAGCACCATCCTCGATTCCCTGGCCATGTTGCGGCGAGGCGGCAAGGCTTGCCTGGCAGGATGGCTGGGCGGCCTTGCGCCCATCGCCGACTTCAATCCGCTGCTGCAGATGTCCAGCGGCGTGTACCTGACCTTCTTCGGCAGCTTCGTGTTCGGCACACCGGGCTTCCCGCTGTCGGACGTTCCGCTGCAGGCCATCGCGCGCGATGTGGCGGCGGGACGCTTGCAAGCCAAACCCAGCCGGGTTTTCCGGTTCGAGGAAATCCACGAAGCGCATCGCGTGATGGAAGCGAACGAGGCGGCCGGCAAGATGGTCGTCGTACACGATTGAAATCCGCATCGTCCACAGGGAGAAAAGCCATGCACGGAAAAGTAGCCATCGTGACCGGCGCGAGCCAGGGAATCGGCCGGTCCGCCGCCATTCGCCTGGCGCGGGACTTCGACGCCATCGCGCTGGTGGCGCGCAATCGCGCGAAGCTGGAGGAAACCGCCGCGGCGGTGCGGGAGGCGGGCGCGGAGCCCTTGGCGATCGCCGCGGACCTGGCCGACCCCACGGCGGCGGCCGCCGCGGTCGACGCGACGGTGACGGCCTTCGGCGGTCTGGACGCGTTGTTGAATATCGCCGGCGCCGTGCCGCAGATCGATCTGTTCGAGACCTCGGATGCGCAATGGGACCAGGGCATGGCGCTCAAGCTGCACGGCGCCAGGCGGCTGACGATCGCGGCGTGGCCGCACCTGAAATCGTCCCAGGGGGCGGTGGTATTGATGTCGGGAAACTCGGCGCAGCAACCCAAGGCCGCCGCGGCGGCCTTGGGTACCATCAACGCGGCCATCGTCGCGCTGGCCAAGGCCTTTGCCGATCGAGGTATCGCTGACGGTGTGCAGGTCAATAGCGTGCTGCCGGGCGCGGTGATGACGGACCGGCGCCGCTCGGGCCTGGAGCGCTGGGCGTCGCTGCGCGGTGTCACGCTGGAAGAAGCGGTCGCCCGGTTTCCGCGCGAGGCCGGCATCGCGCGCTTCGGGGAATCCCAGGAAATCGCCGACCTGATGGCCTTTCTGGTGTCGCCCGCGGCACGCTGGATGACGGGGGCCGCGCTGCGCGTGGACGGGGGCGAGGTCCAGGCGGTGTAAACAATCTCAGTTATGCTACGGCTTGTTTCAAAACATGGGAACGGAGGAGAGCATGTCCCTTAATTCATTCGCGCGCCTGGGCCGGTTGCTGGCCTGCGGCGCCCTGGCCGTAGCCGCCCTGGCGCCCGCCGTGGGCCAGGCCGCCGACAACTATCCCAGCAAGCCTTTGCGTTTCATCGTGCCGTATCCGCCCGGCGGTCCGCTGGACACCATGGCGCGCATGCTGGCCGAGAAAGTCCGCGGCGACCTGGGCCAGCCCGTCATCGTGGAAAACCGCGCGGGCGCCGGCGGCAATATCGGTGCGGACCTGGCGGCCAAGGCGCAGCCGGACGGCTACACGCTGGTGATGGGCGCCGTGGCGACCCACGCCATCAATCCCTGGCTGTTCAAGAACCTGCCCTATGACCCGATCAAGGACTTCGCGCCCGTCACCATCGTCGCGTCCGTGCCCAATGTGCTGGTCATGAATGTCGACTTCGCCAAGAAGAACAACATCAATTCGCTGGGCGACCTGATTGCCTATGCCAAGGCCAATCCCGGCAAGCTGAACTACGGCTCGGGGGGCAACGGCAGCGCGGGCCATTTGTCCGGCGAACTGCTGAAGGCGCGCGCCGGAGTCAACATCGAGCACATTCCTTATCAGGGCGCGGCGCCGGCCCAGCTGGCCCTGCTCTCGGGTCAATCGGATTTCATGTTCGATAACCTGGCCGCGTCGGCTCCGCTGATCAAGGACGGCAAGGTGAAGGCCCTGGCGGTGACCACCCGCGAGCGTTCGTCGCTGCTGCCCGACGTGCCGACGGTGGAACAGTCCGGCGTGAAGGATTTCGACCTGGGTACCTGGTTCGGCGTCTTCACGACCGGCGGCACGCCGCAGGCCGTGGTGGACAAGCTGAACAAGGCCTACGGCGCCGCGCTGATGCAGCCGGACGTGCGCCAGCGCCTGCTGACGATGGGCTCGGAAATCAAGCCCATGTCGCCCCAGCAGTTCGCCGACTTCGTGCGCAACGAGAAGAGCAAGTACAAGGAGATCGTGCAGGTGTCCGGCGCCAGCACGAATTGACGGGGATGGGCTGGCGCCCATCCACGCATTCCGGTAACCGCCTGCTTTCGCCGCCCCGCGCGGCGCGAGCAGGCGGTTTTCTTTTCCAGGGCGGCATGGCGCCGCCGGACTGGCCGCGCCGCGTGCCCCGCCTTGCTAGGCCGTGTAGTCGGGCTGCGCGGACGGTGCGGCGCGCTGGAAGGCCTCGATGGTGCCGCAATGCGCGTGGACGGCCATGGCGCGCGGATAGGCCGACATATCGCAGCCCATGCGCTGTGCATTGGCGATCTGCGGCACCAGGCAGACATCGGCCAGCGTGGGCGCATCGCCAAAGCAGAAGTCGCCGTGGCCGTAGCGCTCCAGCAGGGCTTCCACGGCGCGCATGCCATCCTGCACCCAATGCCGGTACCAGGCATCCTTCTGTTCCGCCGTCACGCCCAGCACGTCGGTCAGGTAGCGCAGGATGCGCAGGTTGTTCACCGGATGGATATCGCACGCGATGACGCTGCTCAGTTCCAGCACCCGGGCGCGCGCGACGGCCTCGCGCGGGATCAGGCGCGGTTCCGGATGCGTAGCGTCCAGGTAGTCGACGATGGCCAGCGACTGTCCCAACTGCAGGTCGCCATCGTGCAGCATCGGCACGCTGCCCGAGGGGTTCATCGCCATATACGCCGCGGCCCGGTGCTCCAGCTTGCGGATGTTGATGGGCCGGATGCCGGCGTCCAGTCCCTTCAGCGCCAGGGCGATACGGACGCGGTAGGAAGTGGAGCTGTTGAAGAAACTGTAGAGTTGCATGAATGCTGTTCCGCTCTTAATGGCAGCGGGGCCGCCCGCGCGGCCCCGCCATGTGCATGACCGGGATCAGTCGGCCTTGATGCCGGCGCGGTTGACGATGTCGCTCCAGCGCTTGGCATCCTTGGCGATCAGGTCGCCGAATTCCGCCGGGCTGGAAGTCGCCGGCACCATGCCCTGCGCCTCGAAGGCGGTGGCGGTGGACGGTGCCTTCAGGGCCTCGGCGATCTGCTTGTTCAGGCTCTCGACGATGGCCGGCGGCGTGCCCTTGGGAGCCAGCACGCCGTACCACATATCGACGTCAGCGCCTTGCAGGCCCGATTCCGTCAGCGTGGGGACTTCCGGCAATTGCGGGATGCGCTTGGGACTGCCGGTCGCGATGGCCTTGAGCTTGCCCGCCTTGATCTGCGGCAGCGCGACGTGCACCGGCAGGAACATATAGTCCAGGCGGCCCGCCAGCATGTCGGTGACCGCGCCGGCCGTGCCCTTGTAGGGAACGTGCAGCATCTCGGTCTTGGTCTGGTCCAGCAGCAGGGCCATGGCCAGATGGTGCGGGGTGCCGACGCCTGGCGTGCCATAGGTCAGCTTGCCGGGCTGCTTGCGCGCCGCGTCCTCCAGCTGCTGCACGGTGTTGACCGGGTTGGACGGATGCGTCACCAGCAGCAGCGTGCCCCAGGAGGTCAGGCTGACCGGCGCGAAGTCCTTGACCGGGTCGTAGTGCAGCTTCTCCTTGTACAGCGGCTGGTTCATCACGAAGGTATTCACCGTCACCAGGAAGGTGTAGCCGTCGGGCGCGGAACGCGCGACTTTTTCCGTGCCGATGTTGCCGCTGGCGCCTGCCAGGTTTTCCACGATGACCGACTGGCCCAGGGTCTTGGGCAGGGTGGCGGCCAGCTGGCGCGCGACCAGGTCTATGCCGGTGGCGGGGGTGAAAGGCACGATCAGGGTGATCGGGCGTTCCGGCCATGCGGCCTGGCTGACGGATGCCGTCAGGGCAAGAGCCAGCGCGGCCAGGGCGCGAAACAGGGTTTTCATGTTTGTCTCCTTGCGGGCGGGGCATCCTGGCCGCGCCCGGTGGGTGGGTACGGCGGGGTCAGAGGAAGGACGGCCGCGTCTTCAGCGTTTCGGGATCGAAGCCGGCCACTTGCTTGTAGCGATCGGAAATGGCTTGCAGTTCGTCTCGGCTGATGACGTCCTCGATGCGGTCGAAGCGCTGGTCCCGCGAGCGCTCGTACGCGACACGCAGGATGGCGTCGGGCGGATTCTTGCGATTAGTCAGGACCACCTGGGTGGTCGCCGCCACGCGCACGCGATCGTATTCCTGCAGCGCCTGCGGCGTCAGGCCCTGGCGCTTGAGCTGGCCGGCCAGGAAACGCGCGTCGATGACGGCCTGGCCCGCGCCATTGGAGCCGCGCGGCACCATGGGGTGGGCGGCGTCGCCCAGCAGCGTCATGCGGCCCTGGGTCCAGGTGGGCAGTGGGTCCTGGTCCACCATGGGATACTCCAGCACCGAGTCGGCGTTCTGGATCAGCGCGGCGACGTCAAGCCAATCGAAGTGCCAGTCGGCAAAGGCCGGGAAGAAGTCTTCCAGGCGACCCTGGCGCGTCCAGTCGCGCACCGCGGGCTCGGGCGATTCGATTTCGGCGACCCAGTTCACCAGCTGGTTGCCTTCGGCATCGACGTTGTCGCGGATGGGATAGATCACCATCTTGCCGATCGACAGCCAACCGGCGCGCACCATGCTGCCGCCGCTCAGGAATGGCTTGCAGCGCGTGACCCCGCGCCACATATTGACGCCCGAATAGCGCGGCGCGCCTTCGTCTGGGTAGAGCTGCTTGCGCAGGGCGGAGTGGATGCCGTCGCAGCCGACCGCGATGGCGCCGCGCACGGACGGACGCGGCGCGCCGGCGGCGTCGGTCATGTGGACGGTGACACCGTCGGCGTCCTGCTCCACGCGGACGGCGCGATGGTCGACGAGCACGCTATCGGCACCCAGGCGCTCGCGCGCCGCCGCCAGCAGCGCCATCTGCAGGTCGCCCCGATGGATGGAGTACTGCGGCCAGGCATAGCCGGCGGCCTTGCCCGCGGGTTCGCTGTAGATGAACTGCCCGTGGCGCGTGAAGAAGATGGATTCCTTGGTATGCACGCCGAGCTTGTCCAGCGCCGGCAGCAAACCCAGTTCATCCAGCTCGCGCGCGGCGTGCGGCAGCAGGTTGATGCCCACGCCCAGCGGCTTGATTTCCGGTACGGCTTCGTACACGCGGCAGGCGATGCCGGCCTGGTGCAGGCTCAGGGCCAGCACCAGCCCGCCCACGCCCGCGCCCACGATGATTACGTCGGTATCTTTCATGGCTTACACCACCTTGGCGCGCAGGGTACCCAGACCATCGACCCCGCCTTCCATGAGGTCGCCCTTGACCACGGGGCCCACGCCTTCGGGCGTGCCCGTGTAGATCAGATCGCCCGGTTCCAGCCGGAAGTAGCGCGACAGGTAGCTGATGGTCTCGGCCACCGACCAGATCAGCTTGGACGTATCGCTGCGCTGCTTGTCCTGGCCATTGACCTTCAGCCAGATGCCCGCGCGATCGAAATGGCCCTTGGCCGCGGCCGGATGGAGCGGCCCGATGGGCGCGCTGTCATCGAAGGCCTTGCCCAATTCCCAGGGACGGCCCGCTTCGCGCATCTTCATCTGCAGATCGCGGCGCGTCATATCCAGCCCCACGGCGTAGCCGTAGACGTGCGCCAGGGCATCGGCGACATCGATATTGGCGCCGGCCTTGCCGATGGCGGCCACCAGTTCGATCTCGTAGTGATAGTTGGACGTCTCGGTGGGGTAGGGCAGGTCCAGCGTAGCGCCCTCGGCCACCGGCATCACGGCGTCAGCCGGCTTGCAGAAGAAAAACGGCGGCTCGCGGTCCGGATCGAAGCCCATTTCGCGCGCATGGGCGGCATAGTTGCGGCCCACGCAGTACACGCGACGCACGGGAAAACTGTCGCCGCTTCCGGCGACCGGCACGGCGACGGTCGCCGGCGGAGCAAAGACATAAGGCATGAGCAAGAAACCTTAGTTGGCAAAAGGAAAAACGACGACCGGCTACAGCAACGTCGACGGACTACGAACTACATCAAAGAAACCAGCTGCCCCAGACCCGGGACGCCGCGGATCCGGCTCCGCCGGTCCGCAGGCGTCGCCCCCTTGAGGGGGAGCGCGCAGCGCTTGGGGGTGGGCCCCACCCTCGGCTCCGCCGGTCCGCAGGCGTCGCCCCCTTAAGGGGGAAGCGAGCAGCGCTTCGGGGGGTGGGCCTTCCACCGGCCTGCCCTACACCCTCTCTTCGCGCAGCAGCCCCAGCGCCGCCTGCACCGGACGATCGGAATAGCTGAACAGGATGGCGTCTTCCATGGCGGCCAGTTGGACCGGTTGCCAGGACGGGGCCACGAAGACATCGCGCGGGCCGAAATGGAATTCCTGGTCGCCGACGCGCGCCGTGCCCCGGCCTTCCACCACCGAGTAGACGGTGGAGTCGGTGCTGCGATAGGTCTTGCCCTGGAAGCCGGCCGGCAGCAGTTGCATGAAGGTCGCCATGGTGGGCATGGGATAGCCGCCGGTCGCCGGATTGACGTAGCGCAGCTTGACGCCGTCCCAGGCGTCCAGTTCGCCGTGGCGGTACAGCTGGTCCAGCGCTTCGCGGCTGCGTTCGTAGGGATAGTTGAAGATGGGCGAGTTGCCGTTGGCCGGCACGTGGCGCACGGGCGCCATGTTGTGGCCGAAGCGGGCGAAGCTGTCGCCTTCCGGGCGCGTCACGGGCTGCGTGGAGGCCGGATAGTTTTCCGCGAAGCCGGCATCCAGCATGCGCAGCAGCGGGATATCCAGGCCGTCCAGCCAGACGACGGGTTCGCCGCCCTCGGCCGCTTCGATATTGCCGTGGTCGTGGAAAGTCCAGGACGGCGTGATGATGAAGTCGCCGGGATGCATGGTGGTGCGCTCGCCGTTGACCGCGGTATAGGCCCCCGACCCCTCGACGATGAAGCGCAGCGCCGATTGCGTGTGGCGGTGGCTGGGCGCGATTTCGCCGGGCAGGATCAATTGCAGGCCCGCGTACAGCGTCTGCGTGATGCTGGCCTGGCCGGGCAGCCCGGGATTTTCCAGGATCAGGACGCGCCGCACGGCCTCTTCCGCGGAAATCAGCGTGCCGGCTTCCATCACGTCCGCGCGGACCTCGTTGTAGCGCCACATGGCCGGCACGCAGCGCGGCTGCGGGGTGCGCGGGACCAGGTTGTGCAGCGATTCCCACAGCGGCGCCATGTTCTTGCGCGCGATGCGTTCGTAATAGGCGGCGCGATCGGCGCGCGGCGTGATTCCTTCAGCCATGGCCTTGTCTCCTTAGCGGTTTTCCGTATTATGGGAGCCGCGATATACGCTTAGAAATGAAATTATCTTATTATCCATACGCCGAATCGTATGGCCGGCCGGAATGCCCGCGCACTGTATCCCTTGATGGGGCAGCCGCCACTCCCTGCCCGGACGAAGAGACCCACATGGACTGGACCTACCGCCTGCGCCTGCGCAACCTGAAGATGTTGCTCAGCCTGGCCCAGACGCGCAACATCAGCCATTCCGCCGCCATGCTGAATACCACCCAGCCCGGCCTGTCGAAATGGCTGAAGGACCTGGAGGACGACATCGGCCTGCCGCTGTTCGAGCGGCATGCCCGCGGCCTGCGTCCCACCCCGTACGGCGAAGCCCTGATCGCCCATGCGCAGCGTATCGATGCCCAACTGGAGCGGGCCAGCGGCGATATGGCGGCGCTGCGCCAGGGCGGCGGCGGTCGGGTGGTGATCGGCGCGTCCGGCGCGTCGGCCTCGGACACCGTGCCGCTGGCCGTCATGCGGTTGCTGGAGCGCATGCCCCAGGCGCGCGTCAAGCTGGTGGAGTCCACCATGGACCACCTGCTGGCCCAGTTGGCGCAGGGGGAACTGGATATCGTCGTGGGCCGGTCGGCGCCGGAGCACCACGATCCCGCCATCCTGTCGGAGTCCCTTTACCTGGAGCCGGTGCACATGGTGGCGCGGCCGCGCCACCCCGTCTTCAGCCTGCCCCGCATCACCTGGGAAGACCTGATGGCCTACCGGTGGATCGTCTGGCCCAAGGGAACGCCTATCCGCAACGCGCTGGACACTGCGCTGGCCGCGGCCGGCAAGGCCCTGCCCGCGGATCATGTGGAATCGAATTCCGTCACCATCAATCTGACGCTGATCAGCAATAGCGACCTGGTCGGGGTGGCCTCGCATCGGGCCGCCCTGCGTTTTTCGCAGATGAACGCGATGCGCATCCTGCCCATCCGGCTGTCGGGTTTCGGCGCCGTCACCATGTATTGGCGGCAGGAGACCTTCCAGCCCGCGGCCGTCGAAATGGCGCTGGACAGCTTGCGCGCCGTGGTGGGCGAACACCAGGGCTAGGGTTTGGCGGCCCGGTCCCGATGCTGATCGGGCAGCAGCACGTGATCGGGACGGTCGGCGCGCGCCCGCGACATGCCGCGACAGGGCCATAATCCCGATGCAGGAGCGGAAAGCGGGGTGCATCGACATCCCGCCGCATACTAGGAGACTTCAATCATGTCACTGGAACACTGGCTGGCTTTCGTGGCCGCCTCGGCGATCCTGCTGGTCATTCCAGGCCCGACCATCCTGTCGGTCATCAGCTATTCGCTGGCGCACGGGCGGCGGGCGCGCTGGCCGCTGGTGGCGGCGGTGGCGCTGGGCGATTCCACCGCCTTGTGCGTATCCCTGCTGGGCCTGGGCGCCTTGCTGGCGGCCTCGGCCTTCTGGTTTACGGTGGTGAAGTGGATAGGCGGCGGCTACCTGCTGTACCTGGGGCTGCGCATGCTGGGTACGGGCGCGTCGGGCGGCGCGCTGCGGGCGGCGTCGGCGGTGCCGGCCTCGCGCTGGAAACTGTTTGCCAATACCTGGCTGGTCACCGCGCTGAATCCCAAGGGCATCGTGTTCTTCGTCGCCTTCCTGCCGCAATTCATCGAGCCGGCGCGCGATGCCTCGGGGCAGCTGTGGATCCTGGCGCTTACCTTCGTGGCGCTGGCGTCATTGAACGCCACCTTGTATGCCCTGTTCGCGGGCGCGGCCAGCCGCTGGCTGTCCTCGCCGCGCGCGCGCCGCGGGTTTCATCTGGCCGGTGGATCGCTATTGTCCGCGGCCGGGGTGTGGGCCTTGCTTGCCCGCCGGCCTTGAGGCAGGCCGGCGGGGATGCCGTCCGGACGCTTCAGTTCGCCGTGATGTTGGCCTTTTCGACGACGGACTTGTAGCGCACCAGCTCGTCGCGCGTGTACTTGCCCAGCTGTTCCGGTCCCATGAATTCCGCCTCGGCGCCCTGTTCGGCGGCCTTCTTGCGGAACTCGTCCGTCTTCATGATTTTCTCGATTTCGCTGGACAGCTTCACGATCACGTCGTTGGGCGTGCCGGCCGGCGCGTACATCGCGAACCAGGACGAGACGATCAGGTCGGGGTAGCCGGCTTCGGCGGCGGTGGGCACATCGGGCAGCGATTCCAGGCGCGCCTTGCCGGTGACCGCCAGGGGACGCAGCTTGCCGGCGGCGATCTGGCCCAGCAGGGGCGGCGGCGTGGTGATGGTCATGTCGACGGCGCCGCTCAGCAAATCGGCCAGCGCGGGGCCCGTTCCCTTGTAGGGGATGTGGGTGGTCTTGATGCCCGCCATCTGGTTCAGCAACTCGGTGGCGACCTGCTGCAGCGAGCCGTTGCCGGACGACGCATAGTTCAGTTCGCCCGGGTGGGCCTTGGCGTAGTCCACCAGTTCCTTCATCGACTTGATGGGCAGGCTGGGGCGCACCACCACCACTTGCGGCGCGGACAGCACGTTGGCCACGGGCGCGAAGGACTTGATGGGGTCCCAGTTCAGGCCCTGCGTGATCAACGGGGTGATGACCTGGTACCCGGAATATTGCAGCAGCAGGGTGTAGCCGTCGGGGGCCGCACGGCTGACCGCCTGCGCCGCGATGCTGCCGGAGGCGCCAGGCTTGTTCTCCACCACCACCGACTGGCCCAGGGCCTTGGCCAGCGGCTGCGCGATCAGGCGCGCCGCGATGTCGGTGGTGCCGCCCGGCGCGGCCGAGACGATCAGCGTGATGGGCCGCTCGGGGTAGGCCGCATTGGCCGCCAGCGGCGCCGCCGCGAGCGCGCAGAGGCCCGCGCCGGCAAGCAGGCGGCGCAGCGTCGTGATGGGATTCGAGGTTTTCATGGCGATGTCTCCGTTCGTTGTTGTGCGGAAGAAGGCGGTACTGAAGAAGGCGGTACTGAAGATGTCGGTACTTCCCGCTGGGTGGTGCGAGGCCGTGCGCGGGCGCGGGGCGCCATGCGCTCGGGCCGCACCATGCGTGCCGGCGGTAGGCCTGAAGCCGTCCCGCCGGGGCTTATGCGATCACCCCCGCGGCGCGCAGGGCGGCCCGGCGTTCGTCGTCCAGGCCGATCTCGCGCAACACGACGTCGGTGTCTTCGCCCAGGGTCGGGGCGCGTTCGCGCACCTGCCCGGGATTGCCGGAAAGCAGCGGAAAAACGGCGGGCATTTCGACGGCGACCCCGCTGGCCGATTCCACCGTGACGATGGCCTGGCGGGCGCGGTAATGCGGGTCCTGCGCGATGTCGGCGATGCTGTAGATGCGCCCGGCGGGCACGCCGGCCTCGCGCATCGCGTCCAGCACCTGGTCTATGGTGCGAGCCTGCGTCCACGCGGCGATGGCCTGGTCGATCTCCGTGACGCGGGCGACACGGCCGTCATTGCGGGCCAGGGCCGGGTCGCGTGCCAGGTCTTCGCGGCCGATGCGGGACATCAGCCGCGTGTAGATGCCATCGCCATTGCCCGCGATCAAGACATAGCCGTCCTGGCAGGGGTAGGCGTTGGAGGGGGCGATGCCCGGCAGCGCCGCGCCGGCCGGTTCGCGCACGGCGCCGAACACGGAATATTCGGGCAGCAGGCTTTCCGTCAGGTTGAAGATGCTTTCGTATAGCGCGGCGTCGATCACCTGTCCGGTGCCGCCGCGCGCGTCGCGCTCGTACAGCGCCAGCAGGACACCCAGGGCCCCGTGCAGGCCGGCGATGGTATCGCCCAGCGACAGCCCGGCGCGCACGGGCGCGCGGCCCGGTTCGCCGTTCAGGTAGCGCAGGCCCGCCATGGCTTCGCCGATGGCGGCGAAGCCCGGTTCGCCGGCCTTGGGGCCGGTCTGGCCGTAGCCGGAGATGCGCAGCATGATCAGGCGGGGATTCAAGCGGTGCAGCGCCTCCCAGGACAGGCCCCATTTCTCCATGGTGCCGGGCCGGAAGTTCTCGATCAGCACGTCGGCCTCGGCGGCCAGCTGGCGGACGATGTCCTGACCCTCGGGCTGGCGCAGGTCGACGCAAACCGATTGCTTGTTGCGCGACTGGGCCTCCCACCAGACCGAGGTCCCTTCATGCAGCATGCGCCATTTGCGCAGCGGATCGCCGACGCCCGGGGGTTCGATCTTGATGACCTGGGCGCCGAAGTCGGCCAGCGTTTTTGCCGCGAAGGGGCCGGCGATCAGCTGCCCCAGTTCCAGCACGCGGATGCCCGCGAGTATTTGTCGTGCCATGTCTCCTCCCTGCGTAGGCGTGCCAGGGAGCGACAGTGTGCCGCAGGCCGCCGCGGCGCGGGAATGACACATTCGCCAAAAGGGGTTTCCGCAAACGAGAAGGCCGGCGCGGGCGGGGCCCTGCGCGGCCCTACAGCAGCCCGAGCGAAGACGCCTTCAGGATGGCCGCCGCCCGCGTCGTGCACTGCAGCTTGCGGAAGACGTTCTCGACGTGGGTACGCACCGTGCTCGGGCTGAGCGCGAGCTGGCGGGCGGCTTCCTTGTTGGTGCAGCCCACGCTGATGGCGCGCAGCACGTCGCGTTCACGCGGGGTGAGGAGGGCGGCGTCCGGGCGGGCCGCGTCGTCCATGGTGTCCTTGACCCCACCGACGCCGACGATGCCGGCGCCACCGCCGCCGCTACAGCCGACCCCGGCGCCGCCGGCCTCGCCCGCCGCGCCGGACCATCCGGCCCCCGCTCCGGTCCCGCCGGCGAGCAATGCCTCGATGATGGGGCGGTCGAAGCGGCCGCGCTCCGCCTGGCCGCGCAGGAGCGAGGCCGCTTCATCGTCGGGCATCGCCCCCCGCCATGGCCGCGCGCAACGCAGCGCGACCCAGGCTACGGCGGCGGCGACGATCTGCGCCGGTTGGCTCACGGCGGGCGTGCCGACGGCGCGGAAATATCCGGAGCCGTCGGCGCGTTCATAGACATACGAGGCAAGCTCGGCGGCATCGGCCAGGGCGCCCGTCTGCTTGCCGGCGCGCGCCGTCCAGTATGGCACCAGGCGCACTTTTTCCCACGCGGCCGCGGACAGCCTGCCCGGCGTATTCCAGATCGCGTTCGGCACGGCGGCGCGGCCGATGCCATGTATCAGCCCCGCGCGATATACCGCGTCCATGGTGACATCGTCCAATGCCATCCTTCGCGCACATGCCGCCGCGGCTGTCGCGACGGCGCGTGAATAGCCCGTCATCCACGGGAGTTTCAGGTCGATGACGTCGGCGATCAGCTCCAGCGGCGCGTCGCGCAGCGTGGCCGGCGTGGGCTGGAGCGCCCGCGACGGCGATTCGTCCCGCGTCGCTTCCCCGCCGCGGTCCAGCTCGGCCAGCCAGGCGTCGGCGTGGGCGATGGCGATATCGGCCAGGCTGGCGGGATACGCGGCCTGCGCCTTCCCGCGGATGATCTCGCGCGCCTGCGCCATGCCGTAGGTGCGGCCGAGTATTTCCACGTCGCCGGCCAGGACCACCACGAAGACCTCCGGCGGGATCTCGGCGCCCCGCAATCCGCGCGGGTTGCCGCTGCCGTCCCAGGCCTCGAAGACGGCGCGCAGGATCTCGCCGACGCGCGCAGGCAGCCCCAGCATGGCCGCCACCTGGCCCGATACCTCGCAATGGATCTCCGCCAGGGGGCGCAGCGCGGCGGCGGTTCCGCCATGCAGCGCCAGCGACGCCGACCAGCCGGGACGCATCGCCAGCATGGCCGCGCGGCCGGCCACGTCGTCGCCGAAGACGCTGGCGACTTCCGCGGCGTTGGCGGTGCAGCCGGACCAGCGCAGCAGGGCGGCGTCCTGCACCGCGTGCACGGCTTCGGACGGCATGCCGGCGGCTTGCGCGATGCGGCATGCCAGCCGCGCGACGCGATCCGAGTGATCCGTCGGCTGCCCCATGCTGAGGTCGCCGATGAAGGCCAATGCCCGTATGGCATCGAAGACAGCGACCGGATGGTGGGACGCATGCATGCGCGAAGACTCCGTGGTGGCGGGCCCCGCCGGCCGCGGCGACAGCGGCCGGCAGCCGCTTCAGGGCCGGCCGCCGGCGGCATCGGATGTTCATCCGATGCCCTTATTCCGCCTCTTGCCTCAAGCTGGCGTCTCCTCGAACTGCACGGAGAATAGCATCGTGAAAACCCTGTTGAAGAAATTCCTGCCGGCCCTTTTTCTGACCGGTGCCCTGGCGGCCACGGCTGCGCATGCCGCGCCGCCGGCGCAGGACCTGAAAGGCAAGAACATCGTACTGGTGCACGGCGCTTTCGCCGATGGCTCCAGCTGGAACAAAGTCATTCCCCTGCTGGAGGCCCGCGGCGCTCACGTCGTCGCCGTGCAGAACCCGCTGTCTTCCCTGCGCGATGACGTCGATGCCGCACGCCGCGCCATCGAGGCGCAGCAGGGTCCAGTCATCTTGGTGGGACATTCCTGGGGCGGCGTGGTCATCACCGAAGCGGGCAACACGGACAAGGTGAAGGCGCTGGTCTACGTGGCCGCCTTCGCGCCCGACAACGGCCAGTCGATCAACGACATGACGCAGGGCGCGCCGGCGCCGGCATGGGCGGCGCAATTGCGCAAGGATTCCGGCGGTTTCCTCACCTTGTCGACGGAAGGCATCCTGCAGAACTTCGCACAGGATCTGCCCGCGCCGGCCGCCCGCCTGGTGGCGGCCACCCAGGGACCTGCCGCGGAAGCCATCTTCGGTACAAAGGTCGCGACGGCGGCCTGGCGCAACAAGCCTTCGGCCTTCGTGGTGGCCGACGCCGACCGGATGATCGATCCGGCCCTGCAGGCGAAAATGGCCGCCGACATCGGCGCGACGGTGACGCATGTGCGTTCCAGCCACGTCCCGATGCTGAGCCAGCCCGCCGCGGTGGCCAACGCCATCATCGCGGAGGCAAAGAAAGTCCGTTGAACCCCGCACCCCGACCGCGGTAATGGCGCCGGGGCCGGCGCGCACCCGGAATGTCCCGCGATCCGGGCGCGCCGGTCGCCGCCGTCGCCCCGCCGGGTGACGCGGCCGGCGATACATACCGCCCGGCCGGGCGGGCCGCGGGTGCCGCCGTCGCGGTACAAAATCCGACCTCCATATCGGAGGCCATCCGCCCACCGCGCATAGAACCGATCGAGCCGGTCTCCGCACTCAGGATTCCGCGGTCCGCCCGGGCCGGACGTACTGGAGATCGATCGTGTTGCTGCCCGTGATGTTGCAAGGCCTGTCCATTCTTGTCGTCGTGGGGGCCGCGTGCCTCGCGTTGCGGCACCTTCTGCGCGGCGGCTGGGCAGGCAGGATCTATTCCGGGATCATGCTGGCGTGTCTGGTGCTGGGCGTCGCAGGAATCGCTACGGCGCCACCGGACGATTCCGTCCACTCGCAGTTTGCCTGGGGCCTGTGGCTGGTACTGCTTTCCGTGGCGGGCGTAACCTTGCCCGGGCTGGGCGCCTTGTGCCTGCGCGTTGCCGCACCGGGCCGGCGCATGCGCGCACTGTGCGCGCGACTGCGAAGAAGGTCCTAGCCCGCCGCGCGCAATTGCGTCAGCAGCATGCGCGGCGCCAGCGCCAGCGTGTCGACATCGCGCACGGCCAGCAGCAGCCAGCGCCGGGTCCAGTCGTCCGTCAGGGGAATCAGCCGCAATTGCATGGAGCGGGCATGCGGCTCGGCAGCGATGCGCGGCAGCACGCCGATGCCGCGCGTGGCGACGACCATGCGGCAGATGGCGTCGAAGCTGCGCACCTGGATGCGCAGTTTCATGGGCAGCTCCAGGCGCGCGCATTCCTGCGCCAGCAGGCCCGCCAGCGACGTACTGGGCGGCAGGCCGACGTAGTCGTACTCCAGGGTTTCGGCGAAGGCCACGCTGGCCCGCGTGGCCAGCGGGTGGCTGTCGGGCACCACCAGCATGAGCTCGTCGCGCTTGTAGGGAAAGGTCTGCAGCCCGGCGTCCGGCGTGCGTTCGCCGAACACGCCGATATCGGCGCGGTTTTCCGCGACGGCGGCAACGATTTCGCTGCTGTTCTGTTCTTCGAGCTCGATGCGTACCGCAGGATGCTCGGTCATGAAACGCGACAGGTCGTCGGGCAGGAACTGCGTGATCGAAGAGGTATTGGCGGCGATGCGCACCTGCCCGCGCGCGCCCTGCGCGTAATCCGACAGCGTTCCGGCCATCTGGTCGACTTCCTGCAGGATGCGGGTGGCGTGTGCCAGGCAGGCCTGGCCGGCATCGGTCAGCTCCACGCCGGCGGCCTTGCGGAACAGCAGGGGCGATCCCAGCGCGGCTTCCAGGTCGGATATCCGCTTGCTGGCCGCGCCCACCGCCAGCCGCGCCTGGCGCGCGCCGGCGGATATGCTGCCCAGGCGGGCGACGGAGACGAACAACGCAAGCGTGACGAGGTCGATGCGGGCCAGGTTCATGGGCGCATTGTAGGCGCGGACGCCCAGTGTCCGGCGCCGGCCGGCACCGGGAACGCCGCCGCGGCGCCGGCCGGCGAGCCGGGTGGCGTCAGGCCGCCACGGCGACCCCGGTCAGCGATCCGGCATCATCGCGCGGCTTCAGCCGCGCGCCCAGTTCTTGGAAAGCTCCACCGCCTGTCCCCAGCGCCGCAACCGCGCCTCGCGCCGGTCCGCCGACCACGCGGGTGCGAAGCGCCGTTCGGCCTGCCATTGAGCGGCGAAGGCGTCCATATCTTTCCAGAA
Source organism: Bordetella bronchialis (assembly GCF_001676705.1). Classification (NCBI taxonomy): domain Bacteria; kingdom Pseudomonadati; phylum Pseudomonadota; class Betaproteobacteria; order Burkholderiales; family Alcaligenaceae; genus Bordetella; species Bordetella bronchialis. The sequence continues at coordinate 5,239,804 of NZ_CP016170.1, read as the reverse complement.
ACCGACCGCCAGCCCGGCCAGGCCCGCCGCGCCACGCGCCGTGGATTCGGATACGCGCGGCCGCACCACCGGCACGCCCAGCAGATCCGCCTGCATCTGCATCAGCAGATCGTTGCGTGCCGCGCCGCCGTCCACGCGAAGCTCGGACAGCTCGATTCCGCAGTCCGCTTTCATCGCCGTGAGCAATTCCGCGCTTTGCAGGGCGATCGATTCCAGCGTGGCGCGTGCCACGTGGGCGCGGCTGGTGCCGCGCGTCAGACCCACCAGCGTGCCGCGGGCGTAGGGATCCCAGTGCGGCGCGCCCAGCCCGGCGAAAGCGGGCACCAGGAAAACATCGTCCGTATCGGCCACGCTGCCGGCCAGGGCTTCCACGTCTTCGGAGCGCTGGATGATGCCCAGGCCGTCGCGCAGCCACTGTACGGCCGCTCCCGCCACGAACACCCCGCCTTCCAGCATGAAGGTGGGCGTCCAGGCGGGGCCGCCGTTGGGGAATACTTGCGCGTCGGCCGTGTCTTCGGCCGGCCGCGGCAGGCCCCAGCCCACCGTCGACAGCAGCCGGTGGCGCGAAGCCACCGGCTTGTCGCCGACGTTCATCAGCATGAAGCAGCCGGTGCCATAGGTATTCTTGGCCATGCCCGGCTTGAAGCAGGCCTGCCCGAAGGTGGCGGCCTGCTGGTCGCCCGCCACGCCCGCGATCGGAATGGCGCCGCCGAACCATTGCGGCAGGGTTTCGGCCACCACCGCGCTGCTGGGCGCGATCGCCGGCAGCACGGCGCGCGGAATGTCCAGGCATTGCAGGAGCTCGTCGCTCCAGTCCTGCGTGTGGATATCGAACAGCAGCGTGCGCGAGGCATTGGTGCAATCGGTGCTGTGGACCTTGCCGCCGGTCAGTTGCCAGATCAGCCAGGTATCGATGGTGCCGAAGGCGACCTCGCCGCGCTCGGCCGCGGCGCGGGCGCCCGGCACGTGGTCCAGCAGCCAGGCCAGCTTGGTGCCGGCGAAATAGGCATCCAGCACCAGTCCCGTGCGCTGTTGCAGGAAGTCCGCCTTGCCCTCGGCGCGCATGCGGTCGCAGGCCTCGGCGGTGCGGCGGTCCTGCCAGACGATGGCATGGGCCAATGGCCGGCCGGTGGCGCGATCCCAGATCAGCGTGGTTTCGCGCTGGTTCGTGATGCCGATGGCGGCGATGTCGGCCGCTGTCGCGCCGGCGTTGTCCAGGGCTTCGCGCGCCACGTCCAGCTGGCTGCGCCAGATTTCGTTGGCGTCGTGCTCGACCCAGCCAGGGTGCGGGTAATACTGCCGGAACTCGCGCTGGCCCACGCCGCGCGCGCGTCCGGCGCGGTCGAACACGATGGCGCGTGAGCTGGTCGTGCCCTGGTCCAGGGCAAGAATGTATTCATTCTTCATCGCTGGTCTGCACCTTTCGTCCGTTCAATTGGCTGCCGGCCGCCGGGTCCAGCCGGCGGAATGAGAAAAAGGACGCCGCGCACAGCAACCCGATCACCAGGAAGCCGGCGACGATGTCCGCGACCTGGGCGCGATCGGAGCCGCGCAGCGCCATACTGACATTCAGCGTCACGGCGGCCACGCCCACGCCCAGGCTGACGCCCAGCTGCTGGGCCATGGCCGCGAAGCTGCTGGCGCGGCTCATTTTGTCCGCGCCGATGTCGGCATAGGTCAGGGCGTTGACGCCGGTGAACTGCAGCGAACGGAAGAACCCGCCGATGAGCAAAACCAGGATGATCACCCAGGACGGCGTGCTGGGCTGGAACAGCGCGCAGACGCAGATGAACAGGCCGGTCAGCAAGGCATTCACGGTCAGGACGCGGCGGAAGCCGAACCGGCGCACGATGGGGGTGGCGACGAACTTCATCAACAGGGCGCCCGCCGCGCTGGCGAAGGTGATCATGCCCGCGGCGAAGGGCGACAGCCCGAAGCCCACCTGCAGCAGCATCGCCAGCAGGAAGGGCGTGGCCCCGACCGAGAACCGGCACAGGTTGCCCGCCAGGGTGGAGATCGCGAACGTGGGGATGCGCATCAGCGTCAGGTCGATGATGGGATGGGCCGCCTTGCGCGAATGATGCACGTACCAGAATCCGCTGGCCAGCCCGATGGCGATGATGCCCAGGGCCTGGGCGGACGCATCCCGCCCCACGGCCTCGAACCCGCTGACCAGGGTGGCCATGCTGATACCGCTGAGCACGAAGCCCAGCCAATCCAGCCCCGGCACGTTTTTCTCGCGGATCTCCTGGATATAGCGCAGGATCAGGGCGATGCCCAGCACGCCCATCGGCACGTTGATCAGGAAGATCCAGTGCCAGGACGCATAGGTCACCAGGAAGCCGCCCAGCGGCGGGCCGATCACCGGGCCCAGCAGGGCGGGGATCGACAGGAAGGACATGGCCTTGAGCAGGTCCTCCTTGGGGACCGTGCGCAGCAGGATGATGCGGCCCACCGGCACCATCATGGCCCCCGCCACCCCCTGCGCCACGCGCGACAGCACCAGTTGCGCGACGGTCTGGGAGATGGCGCATGCCACCGAGCTCAGGGTGAACAGGGCGATGGCGGCGATGAAGACCCGGCGGGCGCCGAAGCGGTCGGCCGCCCAGCCGCTGACCGGTACGAATACCGCCGCCGCCAGCAGGTAGGACGTGATCGCCACGTTCAGCCGGACCGGCGTGGAATCCAGGGACGCGGCCATGGCCGGCAGCGCGGTGGCGACTACCGTTGCGTCCAGCATCTGCATGAACAGGGCGCAACCTACGATAAAGGGAATCATTTTTGCCGCGCGCAGGGCGGCAGGATCGGCAAGCGGGGGAGAGGCCAGCGTTTTGGTGGGCATGTCGGGAGGGACGGCGGGGGTGCCGTCCCATTGTAGCGCCGCGCTTTCCGCCGCCCTGAAGTAAACTGGCGGGTAACGCAACTCCCTGACGCACGGTTCCATGGCCACCAACTACGAGTCGGAAATCACCCGGTTCCTGAAGGACTACAAGAAAACCCATCCCGATGTGGAAAAACGGCAGCGCGAAGGCCGCGGCCTGCTGTGGGACAAGCCGCAGGATCCCGAACTCCTGGAAGGTTTCCGTGCCGCGCGCGTCCCGCAAAGGCCTTACGTCTATTCCAACGACTGAGCGGCCGGCTACCGTCCATGTCGCAAAATGCCGCCGTGCCCGGCAAGGACCTTGCCGCGCTCGTGGAGCCGCAGGTGGATAGCACGCCCGACACGGTCGATAGCGTGGCTTTCGCGCGGCTGTATGGCGAGCCGCTGTTCCAGCTGCCGCAGGACCTGTACATCCCCCCCGATGCCCTGGAAATCTTCCTGGAGGCCTTCGAGGGCCCGCTGGACCTGCTGCTGTACCTGATCCGCAAGCAGAACTTCAATGTGCTGGACATCCCCATGGCGGATGTCACGCGGCAATATCTTTCCTATGTAGAGCAGATCCGGCTGCACAACCTGGAACTGGCCGCCGAATACCTGCTGATGGCGGCCATGCTGATCGAGATCAAGTCGCGCATGCTGCTGCCCGTGCGCAAGAGCGACACCGGCGAAGAGGTCGAGGACCCGCGCGCCGAGCTCGTGCGCCGCCTGCTGGAATACGAACAGATGAAGCTGGCGGCGCAGAAACTGGACGCGCTGCCCCAGCTGGGCCGCGACTTCCAGCGCACCCAGGCGGTGGCCGACCTGAGCGTCGAGCGGGCCATGCCCGACGTGTCGCCGGAAGACCTGCGCCAGGCCTGGGCCGACATCATGAAGCGGGCCAAGCTGAATGCGCACCATCACATCACGCGCGAACAGCTGTCCGTGCGCGACCACATGACGCACATCCTGCGGCGCCTGAGCGACGTGCGCTTCATGGAATTCAGCGAAATGTTCATGGAGCGCATCGACGAAGGCGCGCCCGCCGCCGTGGTGGTGGTGCATTTCATCGCCATGCTGGAACTGGCGCGCGAATCCCTGCTGGAAATCACGCAGGCCGAGCCTTACGCGCCCATCTACGTGCGCCTGGCCTATACCAGCGTGGCGGCCGCGGCGGCCTGATTTCCGGCGCCCGCCCGCGCGGCGCGCCATTCCCGGAGACATTCTTGAAAGTCGTACACACCATCCAGGAACTGCGCGATCACCTGCGCGGGCAGAACCGGGTTTCCTTCGTGCCCACCATGGGCAACCTGCACGAAGGCCACCTGGCGCTGATGAAGCTGGCGCGCCAGCACGGCGATCCTGTCGTGGCCAGCATCTTCGTCAACCGGCTGCAGTTCGGGCCCTCGGAAGACTTCGACCGCTACCCCCGCACCCTGGCCGAGGACATCGAAAAGCTGGAACGCGAACGCGACGTCTATGTGCTGTTCGCCCCCGACGAGCGGGAAATGTATCCGGAGCCGCAGAATTACCGCGTGCGTCCCCCGGACGATCTGGGCGACATCCTGGAGGGCGAATTTCGCCCCGGTTTCTTCACCGGCGTATGCACCGTGGTGCTGAAGCTGTTTTCCTGCGTGCAGCCGCGCGTGGCGGTGTTCGGCAAAAAGGACTACCAGCAGCTGATGATCGTGCGTGCGATGTGCCGCCAATTCCAGTTGCCGGTCGATGTGCTGGCGCACGAAACCGTGCGGGCGGACGACGGCCTGGCCCTGTCCTCGCGCAACCGTTACCTGAGCGATGCCGAGCGCGCCGAGGCGCCCCGGCTCTATGCGCAGTTGCAGGAGGTCCAGCGCCAGCTGGCGTCCGGACAGCGCGACGCCGCCGCCCTGGAAGCCGATGCCATCGCGGCCCTGGCGGGCCGGGGGTGGCAGGTGGACTACATCGCGGTGCGTCGCCGCCGCGACCTGAAAGCCCCGGAAGCCGCCGACATGGCGGCGGGCGAGCCGCTGGTGGTGCTGGCCGCCGCCAAGCTGGGGTCGACCCGGCTGATCGACAACCTGGAGCTATAAACCACGCGGGCTAGGACCAGTCCTAGCCCGCGTGCGTCCAATCTGTACTGGTCTCGTGGCGAAATCGTCACCCTGTCAGAACTGACAGCTTTCGGCGGCATGGCATCCATGCAAGACTACCGGCCAACCCAATCTCAGGGAGGCCAGCATGATTCACCCGCAGGGGTGCGCAAGCAAGCAGGCGGTGGCATTGACGCCCCGCGAACGGGATATCGCGACTTATCTCGTCACCGGCAAATCCAATAAGTACATCGCCATCGAGCTGAATATCTCCGCGCGCACGGCAGAGGCCCACCGGGCGCGGATTTTCCGCAAGATGGGCGTGCGCAACGCGATGGAGCTGGCGTGCCGCATGTGCCCGCACAGCCGCTGCAACGACTAGGGCAACGGACCGGCCTGGCCGGCCTTCAAGGGCACTGGGGCGGCGTCTGCTTGGCCAGCTCGTTGATCGGGTCCAGGTCCGGCTGGCGCGTCAGGGTGTAGTTCAAGGACGGCGTGACGCCGGCAATGGCGCGCAGGCGCAGCACATTGTTGGCCGCGACGACGAATTCCGCGCGCACATTGTTGTCCCGGCCGATCAGGAAGACACGCGGCGGTTTTTCGTCGGTGACCGTCCAGCAGCCTTGTTCGGCAAGCGGTTTGTCGCGGTTGGGCGCGTCGTCCAGATAGGCCGAGCGGCCGCGCCAGCGGCCGTTGGGCGCCAGGGTCAGGGTGATGCGTTGGGCTTCGCATTCCATGCCCGCCGCGAAGCAGGGCAGGGTGCCCATATAGGTTTGCGGCTGCGGCACCAGATCGCGTTCGGACGCGTTGGGCGACCGCGGCTGCGCGGGGGCGCTGCTGTCGCCGGCGGACGACGCCACGGCCGTTTGCGGCATGGGCTGGCCGTCTTCCGTCGTGTTGCCTTCCTGGATCGCGCGTGCCCGCTGGGCTTCGACTTGCTGTTGCTGGCTGGGCGTGGGCGCCTTCAGGTCGAACTGCAGCTGCGAAGGGGCGCGTACCACGTTGCGGTAATCGGCGCCCGTGCCCATGATCTGGGCGTCGGTAACGGTGCTGGCGCGCGGCGGGTCGTAATAGCCGGCTTGTTTCTGTTCCGCGCAGCCCACGATGCCGGCCGTGCCGGCCAGCACCATGGCCAGTACCGCGGCGGGCAGGCCGCGCGAAGGCGGTACGGATGAGGCCGGGGATTCACAGGCAGGGGTAATGGCGGGCATGACAGCGTATCCAGGTTAATCACACATGCGCGCAATTCTCGCATGAATGCTCTGCCGCGGCGCGCTGTCTCCCCCGTTGAAACGGGGGAAATGGCCGGCATTGAACAAACCGCCACATGTCGGAATAATGCCGGGCGCCCGCCGTCCGCATACGGGCGGGGCCTGGGGTCGCACGCCGCATGCCCGGCCGTAGGCTCCGCATCCCGGCCGTTCCGCCCGGCCGGCCGGTCACGCGCCTGCTGCGAAAAGTACACGCGCGGGTAAAACGCGGCCGCTATCGTGCCAGTTCTCCATGGATCCATCCGTGCCTTTCGATTTCCATCCCGTCCTTCTGGATGCCGCCATTCCGCTTGCCGCCCTGCTCGGCCTGGCGGTCGGCAGCTGGCTGACCACGGTCGTGGATCGCCTGCCTCGCATCCTGGAATACGATTGGGACGAATCGTCGCGCGAGGGGCGGCGCGACCCGGCATCCCGGCCCAGTCTTTGGCGCCCCGCCTGCCGTTGTCCGGCCTGCGGTGGCGCGATACGGGGCTGGCGGCGCATTCCCCTGGCGGGATGGGCCGGCCTGCGCGGCCGCTGCGGCGATTGCGGCGCGCGTATCGCCTGGCGCTATCCCTTGATCGAAGCGCTGACGGCGGCGCTGTTCGCGCTGTGCGTCTGGCACTATGGGCCCGGTCCCGCCGCGCTGTGCGCGATGGCGCTGGCCGCCGCGCTGGTGGCGCTGGCATGGATAGACGCCGAAACCGGCCTGCTCCCCGACCTGATCACGCTGCCATTGACCTGGGCGGGGCTGCTCGTCAATGCCTTCCATGTGTTTACCTCTCCGGAGCAGGCCATACTGGGCGCGGCCATCGGCTACCTGTTCCTTTGGGCGCTGCACCATGCCTTCCGCTGGGCCACCGGCCGCGAAGGCATCGGCTACGGGGACTTCAAGCTGCTGGCGGCGCTGGGCGCCTGGCTGGGCCTGGGCGCCTTGCCGATGATGCTGATCGTCGCGTCGCTGGCCGGGGTTGCCGTCGGCCTGGGCTTGATCCTGGCCCGTCGCGTGGGCCGCGACCAGCCCCAGCCCTTCGGACCCTATCTGGCCCTGGCTGGTATCGTTGCGCTTCTGGTGACCGGACTGCCCTAGCGCTGGCGGCGGTCCCATCGCGGGCAGGGGAGAACGCAATGAAAGAGGTAACGCCACGCTTGAAGATCGGCCTGACGGGCGGCATCGGCTCGGGCAAGAGCCGCGTGGCCGATCTGCTTGCGTCCTGGGGCGCCTCGGTAATCGATACCGATGAGATCTCGCGCGCGCTTACCGCGGCCGACGGCGGCGCCATGCCGGAAATCGTGCGTGCTTTCGGTGCTCGCGCCGCCGGCCCGGACGGCGCCATGGACCGTGACTGGATGCGCGCCCAGGTGTTCGCCGACCCGCAAGCGCGCGGCCGCCTGGAAGCCATCCTGCATCCCTTGATATCGCGCGCCGCGCTGGATGCCGCGGCCAGCGCCGCGGGATGTTACGTGGTGTTCGTGGTGCCGCTGCTCATCGAATCGGGGCGCTGGGCGCGGCGCGTCGACCGGGTCTGCGTGGTCGACTGCGACCCCGAAACCCAGATACGCCGCGTACGGTCGCGCAGCGGGCTGACGATCGACACCATAGAGCGTATTATGGCGGCACAGGCCGCGCGGGACACCCGTCTGGCCGCTGCGCACGACGTTATATTGAATGACGGCGCCACGTCCGCTGAAACGCTGTGCGCGCGGACGAAAGCATTGCATGACCGATGGTGCGCCCTGGCGTCGCATCGGGCCACGCCGGGTGACACCGGCGGGCATCCATGACAACTTCGGCGCGACTCCGGTCGCGACCGGTTCCAACGACGGGCCTGTATCGAGCGTGATTCTTTACGAATATCCCTTCAACGAGCGCATCCGGGCGTATCTGCGCCTGGAATACCTCTTCGACCGGTTGTTCTTCTTCGCACGCCCGGGTGATCCCAAGAATCACCAGATCGCCGTCGGCACCATTTTCGACATCCTGGACGCCATCGAGCGCACGGACGTCAAAAGCGCGGTGCTGCAGGACATCGAACGGCAGCGGCTGCAACTGGTCGCGCTGCGCGATCATCCGGACGTTTCCCAGGACGTGCTGGAAGGCATGCTGCGCGATATGGAAAAGACCAGCACCTCGCTGGTCAGCCAGGGCAAGACCGGCCAGCCGCTGCGCGAAAACGAATGGCTGGTCAGCCTGCGCGGGCGCCTGGCGGTGCCGGGCGGCGGCACCCAGATCGAGATGCCCTCGTACTACGCCTGGCAGCAAAAACCCGAGGCCGTGCGCTGCGCCGACCTGAAATCCTGGATCGAACCCCTGCTGCCGCTGCACGAAGGCCTGCAGATCGGCCTGCGCCTGCTGCGCGAATCGGGCCGCCGTGTGCCGGCGGTGGCGGAACAGGGCACCTTCCAGCAGATGCTGGCCGGCAAGGCCCATCAGCTGCTGCGCGTGTGGGTGGATGGCGAAAGCGGCATCTTCCCCGAAATCAGCGCCAATAAGTACATGATCTGGATCAGGTTTTCCACGCAGGACGGCGAACTCAAGCCGCAGCAGGTGGCGCGCGACGTCGCATTCGAAATGTCGCTGTGCGCCTGAGCGCCGACGGGCGCGCCAGCCCGGATCGGCGGGCGGTCCGTCTCGCGCGGCCGGTTCAGGATCGCGCCGGCCGATTCCTGTTGCGGGCGATTTCAAATTCGGCAGGGTCGCTACTAAAACCGGACTTGTCTGATGGACAATAGCGGGTCACGGTAGCGTCCCCCTTTGCCCTCATGTCCGATCGTCCTTCCCTCCCGTCTTCTTCCCGTCCGCGCCGGCGCCTGCTGGCGTGGGTCGTGGCGCTCGTGGTGCTGGCCGGCCTGGCCTGGCTGGTCTTCCGGCCCAAGCCGGGCGCCGAGCCAGGGAAAGGCCAGGTCCGGGGGGGCGCGGCCGGGCACCGCCCGGCCGGCGGTGCCGGCCACCGGGGCCCCGGGGCCGGGCCCATGGCCGAGCCTGCCGTGCCCGTCCGGGTCTACACCGCCGCCACCAAGGACGTGGACGTAACGCTGCCGGCACTGGGAACGGTAACCGCCTATAACACCGTCACCGTGCGTGCCCGCGTCGATGGGGAACTGGTCCAGGTCAATTTCAAGGAAGGGCAGCGCGTCAAGGCCGGGGACGTGCTGGCGCAAGTCGATCCGCGGCCTTTCAACGTGCAATTGCAGCAGGCCCTGGGCACGCAGCAGCAGAACCTGGCCCAGCTGGAGAACGCCCGCCGCGACCTGGCCCGCTATCAGGCGCTGTACAAGCAGGATTCGATCGCCAAGCAGCAGGTCGACACGCAGGCCGCGCTGGTGCGCCAGTTCGAAGGCACGTTGAAGACCGACCAGGCCAATGTCGATAACGCCCGCCTGCAGCTTACCTTCGCCCGCATTACGGCGCCCATCGACGGCCGCCTGGGCCTGCGCCAGGTGGACCCGGGCAATCTGGTATCTTCCAGCGATACCAACGGCCTGGTCGTGATTACGCAGACCCAGCCCATCGCGGTCATTTTCACGCTGCCGGAAACGCAACTGCCGGATGTGCGCGAGCAACTGCACGCCGGCCGGACGCTGCGCGTCGATGCCTGGGACCGCACCAACACCAGGCGCCTGGCCACCGGGGTGCTGGAAACCCTGGACAACCAGATCGATGTCACCACCGGCACGGTCAAGCTGAAGGCGCGCTTCGACAATGCCGACGACGCCCTGTTTCCCAACCAGTTCGTCAACATCCAGCTCCTGGTGCAGACGCTGAAGGGCATGACGGTGATCCCCAACGGCGCCGTGCAGCGCGGCTCCCAGGGGCCCTTCGTGTTCGTGGCGCAGGCCGACAATACCGTGGCCGTGCGCCAGCTAAAGCTGGGCCCGGTCAGCGGCGACCTGGTGGTCGTGAGCGATGGCCTGAAACCGGGTGACCGCGTGGTCACGGAAGGCACCGACCGCCTGCGCGCCGGCGGCAAGGTCGAGGTCGTCACCGATCCGGCCGAGGTGACGCCCCCCACGCCCGGCGCCGCGCTGGGCGCGGGCCCCGCCACCGCCACGCCCAACGCCCCCGCCCGGACCGCGCCGTGAGCCCTTCGCGCGTCTTTATCCTGCGACCGGTTGCCACCACCTTGTCCATGGTGGCGATCCTGATCGCGGGATTCATCGCCTACCGGCTGCTGCCGGTTTCGGCGCTGCCGGAGGTCGACTACCCAACGATCCAGGTGGTCACCCTGTACCCCGGCGCCAGTCCGGACGTGATGACTTCGCTGGTCACCTCGCCGCTGGAGCGGCAGTTCGGGCAGATGCCGGGCTTGAACCAGATGTCGTCGACCAGTTCCGGCGGCGCCTCGGTGATCACGCTGCAGTTCACCCTGGATATCTCGCTGGACGTGGCCGAACAGGAGGTGCAGGCGGCCATCAACGCGGCATCCAATCTGCTGCCTTCGGACCTGCCGCTGCCGCCGACCTACAACAAGGTCAACCCCGCCGATGCGCCGGTGCTGACGCTGGGGATTACCTCGCCCACCATGCCGCTGCCGCAGGTGCGCGACCTGATCGATACGCGGATGGCGCAGAAGCTGTCGCAAATCCCGGGCGTGGGCCTGGTCAGCATTGCGGGCGGCCAGCGTCCCGCCGTGCGCATCCAGGTCAATCCGCAGGCGCTCGCCGCCAACGGCCTGGCAATGTCGGACCTGCGCACCGCCATCGTGGCGGCCAACGTCAACCAGCCCAAGGGCAACCTGGACGGTCCGCGGCGTTCGACCACCATCAACGCCAACGACCAGCTGAAGGCGCCCACCGACTACAACGACCTGATCGTCGCCTACCGCAACAACGCGCCGTTGCGCCTGTCGGACGTGGCCAAGGCGGTGCAGGGCGCGGAGGACGTGCGCCAGGCCGCGTGGGCGGGCGACAAGCCGGCGGTGCTGCTGAACGTGCAGCGCCAGCCGGGCGCCAACGTCATCGACGTGGTCAACCGTATCAATGCGCTGCTGCCGCAACTGCGTTCCTCGTTGCCGGCCACGCTGGACGTGACGGTGGTGGCCGACCGCACGCAGACCATCCGCGATTCCATCGACGACGTGCGCTTCGAGATGCTGCTGTCCATCGCGCTGGTGGTGATGGTCACCTTCCTGTTCCTGCGCAGCCTGACGGCGACGCTGATTCCCAGCGTGGTGGTGCCGCTGTCGTTGATCGGCACCTTCGGCATCATGTACCTGGCCGGCTTCAGTATCAACAATCTGACCCTGATGGCGCTGACCATCGCGACCGGCTTCGTGGTGGACGACGCCATCGTGATGATCGAGAACATCGCGCGCCACCTGGAAGAAGGCGAAACGCCGCTGCAGGCGGCCTTGAAAGGCGCCGGCCAGATCGGCTTCACGCTGATCTCGCTGACGTTTTCGCTGATCGCCGTGCTGATTCCGCTGCTGTTCATGACCGAAGTCGTCGGCCGGCTGTTCCGCGAATTCGCCATCACGCTGGCGGTGTCCATCCTGATTTCGCTGGTGGTGTCGCTGACGCTCACGCCGATGATGTGCGCGCGCCTGCTGCGTCCGGAAGGCAAGCCGGCGCGGCGCGACGCGGCGGGCCGGCCGTTGCCGGGGAGCGAGGCGGATGCGGCCCCCGGGACCGGCGACGCGGCCCGGCCGGCCGCCCACCACGGTCGCTTCCACCAATGGACGGGCAGCCTGATCGACCGCACCATCGCCGGCTACGACCGCATGCTGCGGGTGGTGTTGAATCATCAGCCGCTGACCCTGCTGGTGGCCCTGGCGACCTTCGCGCTGACCGTGCTGCTTTACATGCTGGTGCCCAAGGGCTTTTTTCCATCGCAGGATACCGGGCTGATCCAGGCCATCACCCAGGCGCCTCAAACGATTTCGTTCCAGGCCATGGCCGAGCGCCAGCAGGAGGCCGCGCGCATCATCCTGGCCGATCCGGACGTGCAGACCGTTTCGTCCTTCATCGGCGTGGATGGCAGCAATGCCACGCTGAGCGCCGGCCGCATCCAGATCGCCCTCAAGCCGCACGAGGCGCGCAGCGGCTCCATGACCGAGGTCCTGGCGCGCCTGCGGAGGTCGCTGGCGGACCTGAAAGGCATGACGGTCTACATGCAGCCGGTGCAGGACCTGACCATTGAGGACCGTATCGCCCGCACGCAATACCAGATGACGCTGTCGAACCCGGACCTGAAACTGCTCAGCGCCTGGACGCCGCGCGTGGTGGACCGCTTGCGCCAGCTGCCGCAGCTGGCGGATGTGACGGACGACCTGCAGGACGAGGGCCTGGAAACCTATGTGGACATCGACCGCGACGCCGCGTCCCGGCTGGGCATCACGGCCGCGGTCATCGACGAGGCCCTGTACAACGCCTTCGGCCAGCGCCTGATTTCCACCATCTTCACGCAATCCGCGCAGTACCGCGTGGTGCTGGAGGTGCAGCCGCAGTTCAGCCGCGGCCCGGACGCCTTGTCGCAAATCTACGTGCCGACCGCCGCGGGCACGCAGGTGCCGCTATCCAGCGTGGCGCGCATCAGCGAATCCAGCACGGTGCTGGCCATCAACCGCCTGGACCAGTTCCCCATGGTGACGGTGTCGTTCAACCTGGCGCCGGGCGCCTCGCTGTCCGACGCGGTGCAGGCGATCCAGGCGGCCGAGCGGGACATGGGCCTGCCGGCCGGCATCGAGACGCGCTTCCAGGGCGCGGCGCAGGCCTTCCAGAATTCCCTGACCAGCACGCTGTGGCTGATCCTGGCCGCCATCGTCACCATGTACATCGTGCTGGGCGTGCTGTACGAGAGCTTCATCCATCCCGTGACCATTCTGTCGACGCTGCCTTCGGCCGGCGTGGGAGCGCTGCTGGCGCTGCTGCTGACGCGCACGGAGCTGGACATGATAGGCATCATCGGCATCATCCTGCTGATCGGCATCGTCAAGAAGAACGCCATCATGATGATCGACTTCGCCCTGGAGGCCGAGCGCAAGCGCGGCCTGCCGCCGCGCGAAGCCATCCATGAGGCGGCCCTGCTGCGCTTCCGGCCCATCCTGATGACGACCCTGGCCGCCCTGTTCGGCGCGGTGCCGCTGATGCTTTCCACCGGCACGGGATCCGAGCTGCGGCAGCCCCTGGGCCTGGTGATGGTGGGCGGCTTGCTGGTCAGCCAGGTGCTGACGCTGTTCACCACGCCGGTGATCTACCTGATGTTCGACCGCCTGGCGCGCCGCTGGGGCAGCCGTCCCCAGACCGGCCGGGCCGAGGCGCCGCGATGATATTGTCCGCGCCCTTCATCGTGCGGCCCGTGGCGACCACGCTGCTGTCGCTGGCCGTGGTGCTGGCCGGTTCGCTGGCGTTTCGCCTGCTGCCGGTGGCGCCGCTGCCGGAGGTCGACATCCCCACCATATCCGTGACGGCCAGCCTGCCCGGCGCCAGTCCCGAGACCATGGCGTCCAGCGTCGCCACGCCGCTGGAGCGGGCGCTGGGCGCCATCGCCGGCGTGACTGAGATGACCTCCAGCAGCACGCAGGGCTCGACGCGCATCACGCTGCAGTTCGACCTGAGCCGCGACATCGACGGCGCCGCGCGGGACGTACAGGCAGCCATCAATGCCTCGCGCACGCTGCTGCCCAGCGGCCTGAAGAGCAATCCCACGTATCGCAAGGCGAACCCTTCCGCGGCGCCCATCATGACGCTGGCGCTGACCTCGGATACGCATACGCAGGGCGAACTGTACGACCTGGCGTCCACCATCGTCGCGCAGAAGCTGTCGCAGGTGAACGGCGTGGGCGATGTGACGGTGGGCGGCAGTTCGCTGCCCGCCGTGCGGGTGGACGTGCTGCCGGGCGCGCTGACCAGCCGCGGCGTGTCCCTGGACGATGTGCGCACGGCGCTGTCCAACGCCAACGCCAACCGGCCCAAGGGCTTTATCGACAGCGGCGAATACCAGTGGACCATCATGGCCAGCGACCAGCTGAGCAAGGCCGCGCAGTACCGGCCGCTGATCGTCGCCTGGCGCGACGGCGGGCCGGTGCGGCTGTCGGACGTAGCCACGGTACAGGATTCCGTCGAGGACCTGTACCAGACCGGCTTCTACAACCAGCGCAAGGCCATCCTGCTGATCGTGCGGCGCGAGGCGGCCGCCAACATCATCAAGGTGGTGGACGAGCTGCGCGCGCAGCTTCCGGAACTCCAGGCGCAGATGCCCGGCGGCGTACAGCTGAACGTGGCCCAGGACCGCACGCCCAGCATCCGCGCCTCGCTGTACGAGGCCGAGATGACCCTGGTCATCGCGGTCGGCCTGGTGATGGTGGTGGTGCTGGTGTTCCTGCGGCGCTGGCGGGCCGCGCTGATACCCAGCGTGGCGGTGCCGGTATCGCTGGTGGGCACCTTCAGCATCATGTACCTGTGCGGCTACACGCTGAACACCATATCGCTGATGGCGCTGATCGTCGCCACGGGCTTCGTCGTGGACGACGCCATCGTGGTGCTGGAAAACATCATGCGCTATATCGAGCGCGGCATGTCCCCGGTGCGCGCCGCCATGCGCGGCGCGCGCGAAGTGGGCTTCACCGTGCTGTCGATGAGCCTGTCGCTGGTGGCCGTGTTCATTCCCATCCTGCTGATGGGCGGCGTGGTGGGGCGTTTTTTCCGCGAATTCGCCGTGACGCTGTCGGCCGCCATCCTGGTGTCGCTGGTGACCTCGCTGACGCTGACGCCGATGATGTGCGGCCGCATGCTGCGGGCCGAACGCGAGGCGCGGTCCGCGGCGGATGGCGGCGAAACGGACGCCGCCCGGCGGCCCGGCCGCGTAAAGGCCCTGCTGGCGCGCCTGGGGCAATGGTCCGAGCGCGGCTTCCAGCGGCTGAGCGATGGCTATGCCCGCACACTGGGCTGGACGCTGAACCACGGCCCGGTGGTCATGCTGGTGCTGCTGCTGACGGTGTGCCTGAACGTGTACCTGTACATCGTCGTGCCCAAGGGCTTCTTCCCCAACCAGGACACGGGACAACTGCTGGGGTTCTTCCGCGTCGATCAGGGGACGTCCTTCCAGGCGACGGTGCCCAAGCTGGAGTACATGCGCAAGGTGGTGCTGTCGGATCCGGCGGTGCAGAGCATGACGGGTTATGCGGGCGGACGCGGGGGCAGCAATAGCAGCTTCATGCAAATCCAGCTCAAGCCCCTGTCCGAGCGGGGCGTGTCGGCGGAAGTGGTGATCGAACGCTTGCGCGGGCGCCTGCAAAGCATACCGGGCGCGCGCATGTTCCTGGTGGCGCAGCAGGATATCCGCATCGGCGGCCGTGCAAGCAGCACGGGATCCTACGACTACGCGCTGATGGCCAGCGACCTTTCCATGCTGCGTACGTGGATGCCGCGCGTGCAGCGGGCCCTGGCGGCGCTGCCCGAGCTGGTGGACGTCGATACCGACGTGGAGGACAAGGGCCAGCAGGTCAACCTGGTCATCGACCGCGAGGCCGCCACGCGCCTTGGCGTGAGCATGTCGGATATCTCGGCGGTGTTGAACAACTCCTTCAGCCAGCGGCAGGTGTCGGTGATGTACGGTCCCCTGAACCAGTACCACGTGATCCTGGGCGTGCCGCAGAACTTCGCCCAGGACGCGCAGTCGCTGCGCAAGGTCGACGTGGTGACCAGTACCGGCGCGCGCGTGCCGCTGGCTTCCTTCGCCTCTTTCGAGGTGGGCAGCGCGCCGCTGAGCGTCCAGCACCAGGGCCTGTTCGTGGCCGATACGATTTCCTTCAGCCTGGCGCCGGGCGTATCGCTGGGACAGGCCAGCGATGCGATCGATGCCGCGGTGGCGCGCATCGGCCTGCCGACGGACCAGATCCAGGCCAGCTTCCAGGGCACGGCGGCGGCGGCGCAGCAGAGCCAGCAGCAGCAGCCGCTGTTGATCCTGGCCGCGCTGGTGACCATGTACATCGTGCTGGGCATGCTGTATGAAAGCTTCGTCCATCCCTTCACCATCCTGTCCACCTTGCCGTCGGCGGGCATCGGCGCGCTGCTGGCGCTGATGCTGATGCGCACGGAGTTCACCGTGATCGCGCTGATCGGGGTGTTCCTGCTGATAGGCATCGTGAAGAAGAACGCCATCATGATGGTTGACTTCGCGCTGGCCGCCGAACGGGGCCAGGGGCTGGCGCCGCGCGAAGCCATCTTCCAGGCCTGCGTGACCCGCTTCCGGCCCATCATGATGACGACGCTGGCGGCGATCATGGGCGCGATTCCGCTGGTGGTGGCCACCGGCACCGGGGCGGAGATCCGCCAGCCCCTGGGCATCACCATCGTGGGCGGGCTGGTGGTCAGCCAGGTGCTGACGCTCTACACCACGCCCGTCGTTTATCTCTACCTGGACCGCCTGCGCCACTGGGCGCGCCGCCGCCGCGCCGCGCGCGCCGTCGCGCCTTCCACGGACTATTCATGACCCGCTTGCTCGAACCACGCCCGCGCGCCGCCCTGGCGCGGCTATTACCGGTGATGGCCCTGTGCGGCGCCCTGGGCGCCTGCGCGGTGGGCCCCGACTATGTGCGCCCCCCGGTGGACGTCGGCACGCAGTTCAAGGAAGGCCAGGACGACACGCCCGGCTGGAAGCCGGCGCAGCCCAACGAACTGGCCGACCGGGGCGCATGGTGGCGCGTCTACCAGGATCCGGTGCTGGACGAGCTGATGCGGCAGCTGGACGCGGCCAACCTGGACATCGCCCAGGCCGAGGCCAACTACCGCCAGGCGCAGGCGCTGGTGCGCGGGGCGCGGTCGGCCTTCTTTCCCACGGTCGGCGTGGGCGCCGGCGTGACCCGCTCGGGCAGCGGCGGCGGCACGGGCTCGTCCGCGACGAGCGGCAGCACGACAGGCAACAGCTATTCGCTCAGCGGCACCGTCAGCTGGGAGGCCGATATCTGGGGTTCGGTACGGCGTTCCGTGGAGGCCAGCCGCGCGGGCGCGCAGGCCAGCGCCGCCGACCTGGCGGCCGCGCGCCTGAGCGCCCAGAGCACGCTGGCGCAGAACTACTTCCAGCTGCGCGTGCTGGACGAGCAGGAACGGCTGCTGCGCGAAACGGTGGAAACCAACGAGCGATCCCTGCAGCTGACCATCAATCGCTATAACGCCGGCGTCGCGGCGAAGTCCGACGTGGCCGTGGCGCGCACCCAGCTGGAGAACACGCGGGCGCAGTGGGTGGACCTGGAGTGGCAGCGCGGGCAGTTCGAGCATGCCATCGCGGTGCTGACCGGCCAGGCGCCGTCGAAGTTCTCGCTGGCGCGCACGCCGTTTACGCAGCGCGTGCCGGCCATCCCCGTGGGCCTGCCTTCGCAGCTGCTGGAACGCCGGCCCGACGTGGCGGGCGCGGAGCGCCGCACCGCCCAGGCCAATGCGCAGATCGGCGTGGCGCAGGCGGCCTGGTTCCCGGACCTGACGCTGAGCGCGGACGGCGGCTTCCGCAGCGGCCAGTTCGCGCAATGGCTGACCGCGCCGGCGCGTTTCTGGTCCATCGGTCCGGCCCTGGCCCAGACCTTGTTCGACGGCGGTTTGCGCGCCTCGCAGGTGGAATCGGCGCGCGCGGCGTACGATGCCCAGGCCGCGGCCTACCGCCAGGTGGTGCTGGGCGCGCTGCGCGAAGTCGAGGACACCATGATCCAGCTGCGCGTCTTCGACCGCGAACAACAAGTCCAGCGGCGCGCGCTGGAGGCGGCGCGCGAGTCGCTGGAGCTGACGCGCAACCAGTACAAGGAAGGGCTGGTGGATTACCTGAGCGTGGCGGTGTTGGAGAACACCGCCCTGAGTTCCGAGCGCGAGGCGATATCCCTGATGGGCAATCGCCTGGTGGCCAGCGTGCAATTGATCGCGGCGCTGGGCGGCGGCTGGGACGGCAATGTGGATGCGCCGACGATGGCATCGGCGGCAGGCACGGACGGTCCGGCATCGCGCGCCGCGCCGGCATCGCAACCCGGCGTGGCGCCGCAGGCCGGCGCGCCCGCGGATACGGCCACGCCCCCCGCCGGCGCAGCGCCGCCGGCCATGCCCGCCGAGGCGCCTACGGTCCCCCGAAGACGCCCCTGATCGCCGCGACGCCATGGGCGCCGTGCTCCATGGCGGCCGCCAGGGTGTCCGGTCCCTGGCCGCCGATGGCATAGGCGGGCAGGCCGGCATCCCGGTTGATGTCCATGAAGGCCTGCCAGCCCAGTGCCGGGCGGCCGGGATGGCTGGCGGTCTGGGCCACCGGTCCCACCACCGCGAAATCGGCGTCCAGCCGGCGCGCCTGAGCCATTTGTTCCGCGTCATGCACCGAGACGCCCACCCAATAGCCATTGCCCGCCAGGGGGCGCTTGGCCATGGCCGCCGCATCGGCCGCGCGCAGGTGCACGCCGTCGGCTTCCCGCCACCAGGCCTCGGGATGGACGCTATTGACCAGCACGCGCGCGCCGGCCTGGCGGCAGCGCTTCAAGATCTGCTGCAGGGCCTCGTGCAGGCTGGCCGAGGCCGGCCCCTCGGGCCAGCCGGGCTCGCGCAGCTGCACCAGCCGCAGGCCGTTCTCCAGGGCGCGGTCCAGCCGCGCCAGGAAGGCGGGCAGCGCGGCGGGCGAACCGGCCTGGGTGATGCCGTACGTATCGGGCAGCCGCAGCCAGCGCAGCGGCGGCAGCGTGGCGGGCAGCAGCTGGCCCACGCTTTCGGCACGGGCGGGATCCACCCATTCCAGCCGCTGGTTTTCCAACCCCCGCGGATCGCCCAGCCAGCCGGTGACGCGGCAGAAGGCCAGCCGGACCGTCGTATGGGGATAGGCGTGGACATAGGTGACCCAGCGCGTGGCCTGCGTGACCTGGATGCCCAGTTCTTCGTCGAGCTCGCGCGCCAGCGCCTGCAGTACGGTCTCGCCGGGTTCCAGCTTGCCGCCCGGCAGTTCCCACCAGCCCGACCAGGGCTTGCCTTCCGGACGCTGGCCCAACAGCAGCTTGCCGTCGCGGCGCAGGATCAGGCCGGCCGCCACGTCCAGGATCTGCTCAGACATGGCGGGCGGCCCAGTCGCGCGCGAACTGATAGGCCACGCGGCCCGAACGCGAGCCGCGCTCTATGGTCCATTGCAGGGCTTCCGTGCGCGAGGCTTCGATATGTTCTTCCGGGCAGCCGAGTTCGCGCAGCCAATGGCGCACGATGTCCAGGTAGTCGTCCTGGCGGAAGGGATAGAACGACAGCCACAGGCCGAAGCGCTCCGATAGCGAGATTTTTTCTTCCACGGTTTCGCCGGGGTGGATTTCGCCGTCGGGCTGGTGCTTGGCCTGCAGGTTCTCGCTCATGTATTCCGGCATCAGGTGCCGGCGGTTGGAGGTCGCGTAGATCAGGACGTTGTCGCCCGAGGCGGCCACCGATCCGTCCAGCACGGACTTCAGCGCCTTGTAGCCGGCCTCGCCTTCTTCGAAGGAAAGGTCGTCGCAGAACACGATGAAGCGTTCCGGCCGCGTGCCCACCAGTTCGACGATGTCGGCCAGGTCGCCCAGGTCGGATTTGTCGACCTCGATCAGGCGCAGGCCGCGCGGGGCATAGGCGGCCAGCATGGCCTTGACCAGCGAGCTCTTGCCGGTGCCCCGGGCGCCGGTCATCAGCACGTTATTGGCCGGCTTTTTTTCCAGGAAGTGCAGGGTGTTGCGGTCGATCACGGCCTTTTGGCGCTCGATGTGCTGCAGGTCGTCGAGATCGATGCGGGCGATATGGCGCACCGCGTCCAGCCAGCCGCGCGAACCGCGCTTGCGCCAGCGGAAGGCATGCGCGCTCCAGTCTATGTCGGGCGGGGCGGGGGGCAGATAGGCTTCCAGTTGGGCCAGCACCCGTTCGGCCCGGGCAAGAAGGGTGGTGAATTCGGAAGAGACGGTCACTGTTGCGATTCCTGCCTATCAGGAGCGGTAATCCGCGTTGATGCTGACGTACTCGTGCGAGAAGTCGCAGGTATAGACGGTGTCGGCGACCTGGCCGCGGCCCAGGGCGATGCGCACCAGGATCTCGGGCTGCTTCATCACCCGCTGGCCGTCTTCTTCGCGGTAGTCGGGATTGCGGCCGCCCTGGGTGGCGACCAGTACGTCGTCCAGCCACAGGCGCAGGCGGCCGACGTCGAGGTCGTCGATGCCGGCGTAGCCGATCGCCGCCAGGATGCGGCCCAGGTTGGGGTCGGAGGCGTAGAACGCGGTCTTGACCAGGGGCGAGTGCGCCACGGCGTAGGCGACCTTCAGCGCTTCTTCCGTGTTGCCGGCTTCTTCCACCCGGATGGTCATGAACTTGGTGGCGCCCTCGGCGTCGCGGACGATCTTCTGCGCGAGCTCGGCCGCCGCGTCGCCCAGCGCGCGGGCCAGTTCGGCGTAGTGCGGATCGCCTTCGCCGTCGACGCGCAGGCCGGACTTTCCGGTGGCGATCACGATGAAGGAGTCATTGGTGGACGTATCGCCGTCCACCGTGATGCGGTTGAAGGACAAGTCGGCGATACGGCGCGTCAGCGTTTGCAGCAGCGGGGCGGCGATGCCGGCGTCCGTGGCCAGGAAACCCAGCATGGTCGCCATGTTGGGCCGGATCATGCCCGCGCCCTTGCTGATGCCCGTGATGGTGATCGTCCGGCCGCCCACGGTTTTGCGCGTGGAAACCACCTTGGGCAGGGTGTCCGTGGTCATGATGCCGTGCGCGGCGTTCATCCAGTTGTCGGGCGCCAGCGCGGCGACGGCCTTGGGCAGGCCGGCCACCAGGCGATCCACCGGCAGCGGTTCCAGGATCACGCCGGTGGAGAAGGGCAGGATCTGCGTGGGCTGGACCCCCAGCAGGCCGGCCAGGGCGTCGCAGGTGGCCTGGGTGCGCGCCAGGCCGTCGGCCCCGGTGCCGGCATTGGCGTTGCCCGTGTTGATGACCAGGGCGGCAATGGCTTGTCCCCCGGCCAGGTGGCTTTCGCAGACCTGGACCGGCGCGGCGCGGAAGCGATTGCGCGTGAACACCCCCGCCACCGTGGCCCCGTCCGCCAGGCGGAATACCGTCAGATCTCGCCGCCCGGCCTTGCGGATGCCGGCTTCGGCGACGCCGATCTCGACGCCGGGTACGGGGAAAATTTCGGATTCGGAGGGGATCTTCAGGTTGACGGCCATGGACGGAGTCTCTGTGGCGGCCCGGTGCGACGGACCGGCGTGGGGGAACGCCGTCCGGTGCGAACGGCGGTGCCAAAAGTGCGTATTATCCCAGCCTTTTGTTCAGGGCGTCGTACCGATGGACGCGACGTCCAGCACGCCCGCCGCGCGGTTGCTCATGACCGCGCGCACGGTGCCGTCGGGCGCTTGCAGCACCGATTGCCCGGAGGGCACGTCGTCGCCGTCGTTGCGGCTGGCGGAGCGGCCGCGCGAGGGGCTGAAGACCATGTCGCCCGGCTTGGCGCCGGCCACCGCCGCGCCGGCCGTGGCCACGCGCGTACCGGCGGGATAGGTCATGGGGCCCAGGTCGTACTCCGAAGCCAGGCTGCCCTCGAACCAGACCAGCTTGCGCTGGCGGTCCAGCCGCAGGTCGGCCTTCAGCAAGGGCATGCCGGCGACCATGGAAGGATCGCTGCCGTCGGTGCGCAGCAGCCAGCCGTCCACGTGCTGGAAGTCGCTGGCCGGCCGGGCGCCATGGCGCAGCGCCACCCAGGTGCCGGCGGGCAGGGACTGTCCGCCCACGGTATTGCCCGCCGCCAGATGGCAGCTGCTGAACCGCAGCCTGCCGTCTTCGTCGGGCTTGAATTCCACTTTGTGGCCGCGCGCGCAGCGCCAGCCGTCCGCGGCTTCGTCGCCGGGCAGGGTCCCGGATGCGCCCGTGGCACGGAATTGCTGTACCCCGGATTTGGCCAGGTAGCGTTCCAGGCTGACCACCGGGATGCCGCCCACCGGGACGGGGCCGGGAAAGTGCGCCGCCTCGAAGGTGTCGGGCCGGTCTTCCAGGCGCACCAGCAGGCGCGTTCCCGCCGGCATATCGATGCCGCCCAGCGTGCGCGGGCCATCCAGCACGACCGTGTGCGCCGCCTTGTCGGCGGCGGCCTGGTGGCCGTCCATCCAGCGCAGGGCCAGCCGGACGGGGAAAATGCCGCCGAGCACCGCCAGGGCCAGCATGGCGACCGCATTGCTGCGCGGTCGGGCGCGCAGCCGCATCCGGGCCAGCCTGTTGGTGCAGAGCACGGCGATCCAGGTCAGCAGCGTCGCCAGGCATACCAGCGAGACGGCCAGCATGGGATAGAAATTGCCGCCGGGC
This sequence comes from Bordetella bronchialis, assembly GCF_001676705.1. NCBI lineage: Bacteria > Pseudomonadati > Pseudomonadota > Betaproteobacteria > Burkholderiales > Alcaligenaceae > Bordetella > Bordetella bronchialis. The sequence goes on along the minus strand of NZ_CP016170.1, from coordinate 5,217,383 downwards.
AGCGCGACCGGATTCATGCGGGGGGTTCTGACGGATCGTTGAGAAATTCAGCGCGCCCGGGAGCGGCTGGCCACGACCTGGAGTTTAAGCTCTCCCAGGGTCTGGAAGAGCGCATTGCGACTGCTTTCCGGCAAACCGGACAACAATTCCTTTACCCAGCTTTCATGCGCCCGCGCCATCCTGGCGAAGGTCTTGCGCCCCTGGGGCGTCAACTTGATGAGCGAGCTGCGGCGGTCGGACGCCACTTTGGTGCGCACCACCAGGCCTTCTTTTTCGAGCTGGTCGGTAATACCGGTGATGTTCCCGTTGGTCACCATCATATGGCGCGACAATTCGCCCATCTTCATGCCCTTGGGCGCGCGCTGCAGCTGCGCCATCAGGTCGAAGCGGGGCAGCGTGGTGTCGAACTCGGCGCGCAGGCGGCCGCGGATCTCGCCTTCCACCAGGTTGGCGCAGGTCAGCAGGCGCAGCCACAGGCGCAGCGCGTGGTGGTCGTCCGGCGCGGCGCGGGATTCCAGGTCGGGAAGTTGTGTCATCGTGGCGGCGCGGCCGGCGGGCTTGCGGCGGCCAGACCCATCTGTTCGAAAATGGCGCGCGTGATCGGCGCATCCGGGTCGTTCAGCCGCAGCACGATGTCGAAATGGTTGCTATCGGGCATGGCGACGTAGCGGGCATCGCCGCCACGGGCCCGCAGAGCCTGCACGTAATCGCGGGTCTGGCGCTTGAATTCGTCGGTCTCGTTGCCGCCATGGCTGGCCACCACCGGCGGTGGCGAGGCGGGCAGGTGCAGCATGGGGCTGTTGCGCGCGGCGGCCTCCGGCGTCAGGCGCATCCATTCGTTGATATGCGTGTGCACCAGGGGCGTCAGATCGAACAGGCCGGACAGCGGCGCGGCGCCGCGGATGACGTCGGCCGGCACGCCGTAGCGCGCCTGCCAATCATCGGCCAGCAGCATGCCCGCCAGGTGGCCGCCGGCCGAACTGCCGCCCACGTGGATGCGCGCCGGATCGCCGCCGTGGGCCGCCACGTTGCCGTGCAGCCAGGCGACGGCGCGGCGGACCTGGTCCACGATACGGTCCAGCGTGGCCGCCGGGGCCAGCGAGTAGTTCAATGCCACCAGCATGGCGCCCGCGCGGGTGAAGGCCGGCGCCATGCCGCTGGAATCGTCCTTGGAAAGCAGCCGCCAGTAGCCCCCGTGCACGAAGACGAAGACCGGCGCGGGCCCGCCGCCGGCGGCCGGGAAGATGTCCAGCGTTTCGTCCGCGTGCGGCCCGTAGGCCACGTCCAGCGCGCAGGGCAGCGTCTCGCGCGCGCGCCGGCTTTCTTCGGCATACTGGCGCGTGATGGCGCTGAAGTCGGGCACCGTGGCGCGTGCGTTGTACTGGATGTCCAGCGCGGCGCGATCGTAGTCGCGATAAAGTGTGGCCATTACGGGGGTATTGGTAAAAACCCTAGACTTGTTCGGCACATTACTTTAAACCTAAACTATGTCGGACGCCAGCGTGCAGGGGGAATGCAAACGCCGGCGGTCGTGGAATCGCATCACACATTTCAAGAACCGGCCGGCGCGGCTCGCGCCAGGAGCATCGCATGCGTTTCATCCCGTCTCTCGTCGCGGCCGCCGTGCTGCTGCCCGGCATCGCCGCGGCGGACACCATCAAGGTCGGCATCGCCAACGATATCTCCGGGCCGTTCTCGGCCCTGGGCGCCGAAGCCCGCGATGGATTCAACCTGGCCATCAAGCAGCTGGGCAACAAGCTGGGCGGCCAGCCCGCCGAGTTCCTGCAAACGGACATGGGCGGCAACCCGGACCAGGCGCGCCAACTGGTTACGCGCTATATCCAGCGCGAAAAGATCGATTTCTTCACCGGGCCCATAGGCTCGAACGTGGCGCTGGCCGTCGGCCCGGCGCTGTTCGCGGCCAAGGTGCCTTATCTGTCCAATAACCCCGGCCCCAGCCAGTATGCGGGCGAGCAGTGCAACGCCTACTGGTTCGGCACCGCCTACCAGAACGATGCCTTCCACGAGGTAGCCGGCAAGATGGCGGCGGACCGCGGCTATAAGAAGATGCTGATCATCGCGCCCGACTACCCGGCGGGACGCGACGCGCTGACCGGCTTCAAGCGCGGCTACAAGGCCCCTGTGGCCGAGGAACTCTATACCAAGCTGGGCCAGCTGGACTACGCCGCCGAGCTCGCGCAGATACGCGCCGCCAAGCCGGACGCCGTGTACATCTTCCTGCCCGGCGGCATGGGCATCAACTTCATCAAGCAATTCGTGGGCGCGGGCCTGAAGAGCGGCATCGCCCTGGTGGGACCCGGCTTCTCCGCCGACGAGGACGTGATCCAGGCGGTGGGCGCGGACATGGTGGGCATGTACAACACCGCCCAGTGGGCGCATGACCTGGACGTGCCGGCCAACAAGGCGTTCGTCGACGCCTTCCGCAAGGAATACAACGGCCGCTATCCTTCCTTGTACGCGGCGCAGGCCTATGACGTGATCATGGCCATGGATGCGGCGGTCAAGCAGAGCGGCGGCAAGGCCGGCGACCGCCAGGCCATCGTGGCGGCGCTGGCCAAGGCCGACTTCCCGTCGGTGCGAGGCAAGTTCAGCTACGGCGTGAACCACTATCCCATCCAGGCCTACTATGTCCGCGTGATCGACAAGGACGGCAGCGGCCGCGTGACGAACAAGCTCGTGGGCAAGGCGGTGGATCACTACCAGGACGTCTACGTCGGGCAGTGCAAGCTCTGACGGCGCCATGGGATACACCCTTGTCCTGGAGCAATTGCTCAACGGACTGCAATTCGGCCTGATGCTGTTCCTGATCGCCGCCGGCCTGACGCTGGTCTTCGGCATCATGGACATCCTGAACCTGGCGCACGGCTCGCTGTACATGGCCGGCGCCTATGTGGCGGCGGAAACCATGCAGCGCACCGGCTCCTTCGTGGCGGCGGTGTGCGTGGCGGCGCTGGCCACCGGCGTGGTCGGCGCGGTGCTGGAACTCGTGCTGATCCGCCGCCTGGCGCTGCGCGACCACCTGGCGCAGGTGCTGGGCACCTATGCCGTCATCCTGATCGCCAACGACCTGGTCAAGCTGGTCTGGGGGCCGGCGCCCGTGATGCTGGCCACGCCCGCGGCGCTGAGCGGGCCGGTGCGGCTGCTGCCCGACCTGATGTATTCCTCCTACCGGCTCATGATCATCGCGGTCGGCCTGCTGGTGGCGCTGGGGCTTTATCTCTTCGTGACGCGTACGCGCGCCGGCGTGCTGGTGCGGGCGGGCGCCTCCAACCGCCAGATGGCCACGCTGATGGGCGTGCGCGTGCCGCTGCTATTCCTGGGGGTGTTCTGCCTGGGCGCCATGCTGGCCGCCGTGGCCGGCGCGCTGCTGGGGCCGCTGACCGCCGTGCAGGTAGGCATGGGCGAAGACATCCTGATCCTGGTGCTGGTCTGCATCGTGATCGGCGGGATCGGCTCGATACGGGGCGCCTTCGTCGGCGCGCTGCTGGTCGGCATGGTCGATACGGCGGGGCGGGCGTTCCTGCCCCTGCTGCTGCGGCAAGTGTTTCCGCCATCGGTCGCGGGCAGCGTGGGTCCCACGCTGGCGGCGCTGGCGATCTATATCCTGATGGCGGCGGTGCTGGTGTTCCGTCCCGCCGGCCTGTTTCCCGCCCGCGGATGATTATGCGACGCAGCATGTTGTGGACCCTGGCAGGCGTCGGCGCGTTGGCGCTGTTTCCCCTGGTGGCGCCCCTGGTCGGGCTGGACTTCTATATTTCCTTCGTGCGGCGCGTGCTGATCTTCGCCCTGGCGGCAGCCGGCCTGAACCTGGTGCTGGGCTACGGCGGCATGGTGGCGCTGGGGCATGCCGCGTTTTTCGGCGCGGGCGCCTATGCCGCCGCGATGCTGGCGACGGCAGGGGTGCGCTCGGCGCTGGTCGCCTGGCCCGCGGCGGCGCTGCTGGCCGCGCTGCTGGCCTGGATCGTCGGCGCGATCTCGCTGCGCACGCGTGGCGTGTACTTCATCATGATCACGCTGGCCTTCGCCCAGATGCTTTATTACGTCTTCATCTCGCTGCGCCAGTACGGCGGCGAGGACGGCCTGAACCTGCCGGGGCCGGCGGTGCTGCCCGGCGTGGACCTGGGCGCGGACGTCCCGTTCTACTACGTCGTCCTGCTGCTGTTCGTACTGGTGTCGGCGCTGTTGAACCGCCTGACGGATTCGCGCTACGGGGCCGCGCTGCAGGGCGTACGGGAGAACGAATCCCGCATGACGGCGCTGGGTTACCCGGTATACCGCATCAAGCTGGGCGCCTTCGTGATCGGCGCGGCCGTCGCCGGCCTGGCCGGGGCGCTGCTGGCCAACAACAATCTGTTCGTATCGCCCAACCTCATGCATTGGACGCAGTCGGCGAACCTGTTGATCATGGTGCTGGTGGGCGGCATGGGCTTGCGCTACGGCGGCCTGGCTGGCGCGGCCGTCATGTTGACGCTGGAAGAAGTCCTGCGCATGTGGACCGAATATTGGCACCTGCCGCTGGGCCTGGTGTTGCTGGCGGTGGTGTTCGGGGCGCCGCGCGGCCTGGCTGGCCTGGCGGCGCCCTGGTTCGGCGGGCGGCGGCGCGCCGTTCCCGACGGCGATGAAGCCGCCGAAGGGGAAGCGGCCGCGGCGCCGCATGCCGTTCCGGCCGGCGCGGCCCTGAGCTGCGGCATGGACGGCGCCAGGCACGGCGGCGTGGCGAGCGGCGGGATCGGTGGCAGGGCAGGCGCCGGGACCGGTGGCGTGGCACGCGCCACGGGCACGCCAGGCCCCGCGGCGGTCCCCGCCCTGCAGGCCCAGGGCCTTGTGAAGCGATTCGGCGCGCTGACCGCCACCGACAATCTGTCGCTGGCGCTGATGCCCGGAGAGATCCACGCCGTGATCGGCCCCAACGGCGCCGGCAAATCCACCCTGATCCACCTGCTTTCCGGCACGTTGCCCGCCGATGGGGGCGTCCTGCTCCTGGGGGGCGAGGACATCGCCCGGCTGCCGGCGCATCGCCGGGTGGGCGCGGGGCTTTCGCGTTCCTACCAGGTCACGAATGTCTTCAAGCGGTTGTCGGTGCGAGACAACCTGTTGCTGGCCGTGCAGGCACACGATGGCGGCGGCCTGGGATGCTGGCAACCGCGCGCGGCGGACCGCGGCCTGTACCGCGCGGCGCGGGCGCTGGCGCGCGAGTGCGGCCTGGATACGGACCGGCTGGACGCGCCGGCGGAAACCTTGCCCCACGGCGAACAGCGCAAGCTGGAGTTCGCGCTGGCGCTGGCGGCCCGGCCCCGGGTGCTGCTGCTGGACGAACCCATGGCCGGCATGGGGCCGGACGAAACGGCGCGCCTGGCCGACCTGATCGAATCGATGCGCGGCAGGGCGGCCATGTTGCTGGTCGAGCACGATATGGAGGCCGTGTTCCGCCTGGCGGACCGCATCTCCGTGCTGGTCTACGGACGCATCATCGCCACCGGCACGCCGGAAGAAATCCGCAACGACGCCGCCGTGCGCCAGGCCTATCTGGGAGACGAGATGGACGCAAGCCCGCTCGCGACCGCATGAACGCGACACCGATGCTGCAGCTCGAAGGCGTGCAAAGCGGCTATGGCGCCAGCCAGGTGCTGTTCGGCGTCGATCTTTCCATCGCGGCGGGCGAGGTCGTTACATTGCTCGGGCGCAACGGCATGGGCAAGACCACGCTGCTGCGCACCTTGTATGGGCAGCTTCCGCTGAAGGGCGGCCGCATACGGTTCGATGGCCGCGACATCGCCGGCTGGGCCACCGACCGCATCGCCCGCGCGGGCATCGCCATCGTGCCGGAAGGCCGCCAATGCTTTCCCAACCTGACGGTGCGCGAGCACCTGACCGCCTTCGCCACGCGGCGGACGGGCATGGGTGCCGCCGGTTCGGACAGTCCTGGCGCCGCCGAGGGCCCCTGGACGCCCGAGCGTGTCTGCGCGCTTTTCCCGCGGCTGGCGGAGCGCGCCGGCCACATGGGCAATCAATTGTCCGGTGGCGAACAGCAGATGCTGGCGATCGGCCGCGCGCTGGTCACCAACCCCAGCCTGCTCATCCTGGACGAAGCCACCGAGGGACTCGCGCCCAAGGTGCGCGAGGAAATCTGGGGCTGCCTGGCGCGCCTGCGCGCGGCCGGCCAGACCATCCTGGTGATCGACAAATACGTGGAGCGGCTGCTCGCGCTGGCGGACCGCCACGCCATCCTGGAACGGGGGCGCATCGTCTGGACAGGCGGCTCGCGGGAGCTGGACGCCGATCGCGGTCTCTGGACGCGCTATCTGGGTGTGTGAACGCAGGCCCGCGCCCCGCATGCCACGCCAGGTCCCGCCCGTGGGCGCGGCATGGCCCGCCGGCGGGCAAAGAAACGACATAAATCGGCAGACCGTCGAAATGTTGCGGGGCAGTCCCGCGGCACTCGCCCCTAATCCTCTTGAAGCAGCCAAATTTGCCTTGTTTTCAGGGGTAATCCGCGCGGGCCGGCACTCTACACTGATAGTCGACCGAACGTGGACCAACGGGGGCCGCGCCACCGGTCGGACACCCAGGCCGTGTCGCGCGCTCGGGGCGGATACGGCCGGGTGGAGGAAAAGATTTCATGGCGAAGTTAGGTCTGCGGGCGAAATCGCTGCTCGCGCTGGTGCTGGCATGCCTGCTGGCGCTGATTCCCACCGCATTGCTGGGCTGGCACGCCATGGAGCAGGTGCGGGAGCATTTCGGCCGCGCCTATGCCGATAATTTCGCGCTGCTCAGCCGTCAGCGGATACTGGCCCCGATTACACGCGAGCTGGCGCTGTCGCAGCGCCTGGCCGAATCCGAACTGGCCGTGGACTGGATGCGCAACGAGGACGATGCCGACAGGCGCGACCGCTTCTTCCGCGAAGCCGAACGCTACCGCGCCGCCTTCCGCTCGCACGCCTACTTCCTGATCAACGCGGCCAGCGGCAAGTATTACTTCAACGATGCCGACAAGCCGTTCTCGGCGGAGCCGCGCTACCAACTGCACGCGAGCGACCCCGAGGACCGCTGGTTCTACGACAGCCTGAAGTCGCCCGGTGACTACAACATCAACGTCAATCCGGACGGCAAGCTCAAGGTCACGCGGGTGTGGTTCAACGTCATCGTGCGCGACCACGGGAAACCGCTGGCCATCGGCGGCGCCAGCCTGGACCTGAGCGACTTCCTGCGCGAATTCGTCGGCAGCGGCGAACCGGGCGTCACGCCCATGATCATCGACGAACAAGGCAATATCCAGGCGCATCCGGATGCGGCGCTGATCGACTACAACTCCGGCGCGACCGCGACCGCGGCCGCCGGACGCGGCCGGATCTACACCTTGATCCAGGACGGTCCGGGCCGCGCGGCGCTGGAGCAGGCGCTGCGCGAAGCCCCGAAGACCCCCGATGCGGCCCAGGCGATATGGGTTCGCCTGCAAGGCAAGCGCCAGCTGATGTCGGTGTCCTACGTTCCCGAACTGCACTGGTACGTGCTGGCCGCCGTCGACCTGCACGCCGCGCGCATCGTCGACACCGGCGGCCTGTGGCCGGCCGCCGCCGCGCTGGTCCTGTTGATCGGCGGCCTGCTGGCCGCCTTCGGCTATGCGGTCAACCGCCTGGTGCTGCGCCCTATCCGCAAGCTGCAGCAATCCGCGCGCGCCATCGCCGACGGGCGCTACGACGTGCACCTGCCCAAGGGCGGGGCCGACGAGATCGGCGATCTCAGCCGCGCCTTCGGCGTCATGGCGGAAAAGGTGCGGACCCATACCCTGGAATTGGAAAGCAAGGTGCGCGAGCGCACCCGCGCGCTGGAAGCCGCCAACCTGGCCATGGCCAGCGCCAACAAGAAGATCGGCGATTCCATCGATTACGCCAGCCTGATCCAGCAGGCCATCCTGCCGCGGCGTCAGATGGCGCAGTCCCTGGGCGCGCGCCACTTCGTCATGTGGAAGCCGCGCGACGTGGTGGGGGGCGATTTCTACGTGTTCCGCGCCGATGGCGAGAACTGCCTGCTGGGCGTGATGGATTGCGCGGGCCATGGCGTGCCGGGCGCGCTCATGACCATGCTGGTGCGCGCGGCGGTGGATGTGGCCATCGCCGAAGCCGGTGCCGCCGACCCGGCCGCGGTGCTGGCGCGTACCGATGCGGCCATCCGCGCCATGCTGGCCGATATGCAGCTGCCGCATGCCCTGGCCACCAATACCGACGCGGGCCTGGTTTATATTGACCGGTCCGCGGGCCGATTGCTGTTCGCCGGGGCCAAGATTTCGCTGTACGAAAGCGATGGCGCCGAATGCCGCGAATACCGTGGCGCCCGGCGCGCGCTGGGGGACAAGCGCCAGGGCGAGTACGCCAACCTGGTCCTGCCCCTGAAACCGGGCATGACCTTCTATCTGACCACGGATGGATTCCTGGACCAGGCGGGCGGCGAGCATGGCTTCGGTTTCGGCAGTACGCGCTTCACCCGCATGCTGACCGATCTCGCGCGGCTGCCGCTGGGCGCGCAGGCCGAGGCCCTGGACCGCGCGCTGGAGGAATACCGTGGCGACTTGCCCCAGCGCGACGACATCACCATACTTTCCTTTCGCTTCGAATAACCTTCCAGACCGACACCCATGAAAGCATCGGACCTTTACGCGCTGCGAGAACGATTCAACCAGGATCGCACGCTGCTTTGCTTCAACGGACCGATCTCGCGCAGCCTGATCGAGGAAATCGGCAACGCCCTGAAGAACTACCTGGAAACCCAGGAAGCGCGGCCCGCCGAGGCCATGGACGTGTTTTCCGCCTATATCGAAATGACGCAGAACATACGCCAGTACGCCGTGCAGAAGGGTTATGGCGACGCCGACGCGGCGGCGACGGTGGTGATCGCCCGCGATGCGGAAGGCCGCTACACAGTCAGCGCCGGCAACCGCGTCGAACTGCCCGATGGCGAGCGCCTGGTGGAGCGCGTGCGCGAGCTGGCGGCGATGGACAAGGCCCAACTGAAGGCCGCCTACAAGACGCAGCTGCGCCAGCCGCGCGACCCGGCCGCCGCCACCGGCGCCGGACTTGGCCTGATCGACCTGGCGCGCCGCGCCAGTGCCGGCATCGAGGCTTCGCTCAGCCCGCATGGCGATGGCCGCGGGTTTTTCAGCCTGAGCGTCGTCATCTGATCCGTACCGTCCCGAACAACAACGCATATGAAAGAACTCAATATCCCCGCTTCCCAATCGACGCCGTCCATCGTGACCGACAGCGCGAAGGGCAGCCTGCACCTGAGCGGCGACTCCTATCCGGAGAACTCCTTCGAGCTGTTCGGTCCGGTCATCCAGTGGGTGGACGAATACCTGGCGTCGACCCGGCAGGCCTTGTCCATGATCCTGGAACTGCAGTATCTGAACACCAGCAGCGTGAAGGCGGTCATGGACATCTTCGACCTGCTGGAAGCCGCCCACGGCGACGGCCACGACGTCTCCGTGACCTGGTACTACGACAGCCGCAACGAGCGCGTCGGCGAGCTGGCCGAGGAATTCAAGGAAGACTGCACCTTCCCCTTTACGGTCGTCGGCCGCTGATGAAAAAGAAGCGCTACCAGGATCTCGAGACCCGCATCCAATCCATGCTGGATGAGCCGCAATACGCGGACCATCCGCTGCGCGAGGTGCTCGAGGATCTCTGGCAGCACACCAACGACCAGTTGGAGCGCATCGAGCGCATTTCCTACCTGTCCGATGCCTTCCAGGCGATGGCCCGGCAGCGCGAACTGGGCCTGGTCGCGCGCTATGACCGCGAATTGAAGCGGCTGGCGAAGCTCGTGCGCATCTCCGACGGCTACCAGGAGATGATGCGCGACATGAATGCCGCGCTCAAGGAATCGTCCATCCGCGATCCCCTGACCAATCTCCTGAACCGCCGCGCCTTGATGGAGCGCATGAAGGAACTGTCCCTGGCCGCGCGCCCGGACCAGCCGGCCTTCGTCGTGGCCATGCTGGACGTGGATCATTTCAAGCGCATCAACGACCGCTACGGACACGATGCCGGCGACCGCGCGCTGACGCGCCTGGCCGACATCATGCGCTGCTCCGTGCGCGAGAGCGACGATGTGGCGCGCTGGGGCGGCGAGGAATTCCTCGTCCTGCTGCCCAACATCAGCCTGGAAGAAGGCGAGGCCGTCATCGACCGCATCCTGGCGGGCGTGCGCGGCAATGCCATCGAGGTCGAAGGCGAACAACTGCTGCTGACCGTCAGCGTCGGCATGGCCCTGCATCGCAGCGGCGAAAGCGTTTCCACCACCCTGAGCCGCGCCGACCGCGCGCTGTACCTGGCCAAGCAGGCGGGCCGCGACCGCGTCGCGCTGGAGCGCCGGCCGGCCTCCTAGCGCCGCGCGCGTCCGGTCTTCCGTCCCCGTACCCCCCTCGCAAACCCGTGTTGCGGCCGCCGTCGCTCCGGGTATATATTTCAAGCCTAAACTATCTAGGCTTGAAACTCCGGCTGCTGGCGGCCGGGCCGGACTGCGAGTGACGCGATGAAGATAGTGTGCTTGGGGGGCGGCCCCGCCGGGCTGTACTTCGGCCTGTTGATGAAGCTGCGCAACCCCGCCAACCGGATTACGGTGGTCGAACGCAACCGGCCGTACGACACCTTCGGCTGGGGGGTGGTGTTTTCCGATGCCACGCTGGAGAACCTGCGCCGGGCCGACCCCGTGTCGGCCGAGCGGATCAGCGATGCCTTCAACCATTGGGACGACATCGATATCCACTTCAAGGGCCGCACGCTGCGCAGCGGCGGGCATGGCTTCATCGGCATCGGGCGCAAGAAGCTGCTGAACATCCTGCAGGCGCGCTGCGAGGAGGCCGGCGTCGAACTGGTCTTCGAAACCACCGTGGAGGACGACCAGGCGCTGGCGCGGCAGTACGACGCGGACCTGCTCATCGCCGCCGACGGCATCAACAGCCGCGTGCGCGCCGCCTATGCGGATACCTTCCAGCCCGACATCGACCAACGGCAGAATCGCTTCGTCTGGCTGGGCACGGAAAAGGCCTTCGATGCCTTCACCTTCGCCTTCGTCCAGACGCCGCATGGCTGGTTCCAGGCGCACGCGTATCGCTTCGAACCCGGCCTGTCCACGTTCATCGTCGAAACGCCAGAGGCCGCCTGGCGCGCGGCGGGCCTGGACCGCATGAGCCAGGAAGAAGGCATCCGCTACTGCGAAACGCTGTTCGCGCCCTGGCTGGACGGCCACCGGCTGATGAGCAACGCCGCCCATCTGCGCGGATCCGCCATCTGGATCCGCTTCCCACGCGTCATCTGCGGGCATTGGGTGCATTGGAACACGCTTGACACGCCGCGCGGACGGCGCCAGGTGCCGGTGGTACTGATGGGCGATGCGGCGCACACCGCGCACTTCTCCGTGGGCTCCGGCACCAAGCTGGCGCTGGAGGACGCGATCGAGCTGGCCGACCAGCTGACCGCCGGGCAGGGCGGGTGCACGAGCCGGCCCGGACCGGACGACGGCTCCCCGGACGCCGTGCCGGCCGAGCAGGACCTGCGCGCCGCCCTGCAGCGCTACGAAGACGTCCGCGGCGTGGAGGTCCTGAAAATCCAGAACGCCGCGCGCAATTCCACCGAGTGGTTCGAGCATGTCGACCGCTATGCCGGGCTGGAGCCCGAGCAGTTCGCCTATTCCCTGTTGACGCGCTCGCAGCGCATTTCCCACGAGAACCTGCGCCTGCGCGATCCCCGGTGGCTGCAGGGCTACGAAAGCTGGCTGGCCACGCGGGCGGGCGTGGATGTGGGGTCCCGGGAGCGGCCCCCCTTGCCCATGCTGACGCCCTACGAAGTGCGCGGCGTGCGGCTGAAGAATCGTATCGTCGTTTCGCCCATGGCGATGTACGCCTGCACCGAGGGCGTGCCGGGCGATTTCCACCTGGTGCACCTGGGCGCCAAGGCGCTGGGCGGCGCCGGCCTGGTCATGGTCGAAATGACCTGCCCTTCGCCGGACGCGCGCATCACCCCGGGCTGCCCCGGCCTGTGGAACGACGAACAAGGTGCGGCGTTCGCCCGCATCGTGGGTTTCGTCCACGGCCACAGCGACGCCCGCATCGGCATCCAGCTGGGGCATGCCGGCCGCAAGGGCTCCACGCAGCTGGGCTGGCAGCGCATGGACCATCCCTTGCCGGCGGACAACTGGCCGCTGATGTCGGCCTCGGCCCTGCCTTACCTGCCGGGCATCTCGCAGACCCCGCGAGCCATGACGCGCGCCGACATGGACCGCGTGCGCCAGGACTTCGTCGACGCCGCGCGGCGCGCCGCGACGGCCGGTTTCGACTGGCTGGAGCTGCACTGCGCCCACGGCTACCTGCTGTCCAGCTTTATCTCGCCGCTGACCAACCTGCGCGATGACGAGTACGGCGGCGATCTGGACGGGCGGCTGCGCTATCCGCTGGAGGTCTTCGCCGCCGTGCGCGAGGCCTGGCCCGCGCGGCTGCCCATGTCGGTGCGGATCTCCGCCCACGATTGGGTGGAAGGCGGCATCACCGCCGACGACGCGGTGGAGATCGCGCGCCGCTTCAAGGCCGCCGGCGCCGATATGATCGATTGCTCGTCCGGCCAGGTCAGCCCGGATCAGCATCCCGTGTACGGCCGCATGTACCAGACGCCCTTCGCCGACCGTATCCGCAACGAGGCCGGCATTCCCACCATCGCCGTGGGCGCTATTTTCGAGGCCGACCATGTGAACGGCATCATCGCGTCCGGCCGGGCCGACCTGTGCGCCCTGGCGCGCCCGCACCTGGCCGATTCCGCCTGGACCCTGCGCGAGGCGGCCCGCGTCGGCTATACCGACGTCGACTGGCCGGTGCACTACCTGGCGGGCAAGCGCCAGCTGGAAACCAACTTCGTCCGCGCCGCCGCCGCGGTGCCGGCTCCCGCGCGGAGCGAGGCATGAACGCCCCGCTGCACGGTCGCCACGCGCTGGTCACCGGTGCCGGCCGGGGGATCGGGTACGCCATCGCCGAGCGCCTGCTGCACGAGGGCGCCGCGGTTACCCTGGTGGGCCGCGACGACGCGGTCCTGGCCAGGGCCGCCGATACGCTCGCGGCGCTGTCGCCCGCGGGCAGCGTGAGCTGGCAGGCGGCCGACGTCACCGACGCCGACGGCATCGCGCGGGCCTTCGAGGCGGCCGCGCGCGACCTGGGCCCTATCGGCATACTGGTCAACAATGCCGGCCAGGCGCGCAGCGAACGCTTCGACCGCACCGGCACGGCGCTTTGGCAACAGATGCTGGCCGTCAACCTGAGCGGCACCTTCCACTGCATCCAGGCGGCGCTGCCGGGCATGCTGGCCGCGGGCTGGGGGCGCGTCGTCAATGTGGCCAGCACGGCCGGCCTGCAAGGCTATGCCTATGTCAGCGCCTATTGCGCGGCCAAGCATGGCGTCATCGGCCTGACGCGCGCGCTGGCCCTGGAAACAGCGGGCAAGGGCGTCACCGTCAACGCCGTCTGCCCGGGCTATACCGACACCGACATCGTGCGCGAGGCCGTGCGCAACATCGTCGCCAAGACCGGCATGGACGAGACGCAGGCGCGCGCGAAGCTGGCCGAGCGCAATCCGCAAGGGCGGCTGGTACGGCCCGACGAAGTCGCGCATGCCGTGGCCTGGCTGTGCCAGCCCGGCGCGGCGGCGATCAATGGCCAGTCCATCCCGGTGGACGGCGGTGAAGTCATGGTGGGATAGCGGCCGGCAGTCCGCCGCCGCGACGGCGCCCGGAAGCGAGTCCCGCGCCGGGCGGCATGCATGGACAGGAGATACGCAGTGACCGACATTCCGCATGACGACGCGGCGGCGCCGCAGGGCATGGCGCACCATCGCCGGCCCATGGCGGGCACGCAGCCCCGCACCTTCCGCTGGGAGACCCGCGACAACGGCAAGGTCGGCGTGATCACGCTGGACCGGCCCGAACGCAAGAATCCCCTGACTTTCGATTCCTACGCCGAGCTGCGGGATCTTTTCCGGGCGCTGGTGTATGCGACGGACATCAAGGTCGTGGTCGTCACCGGCGCGGGCGGCAACTTCTGCTCCGGGGGCGACGTGCACGAGATCATCGGCCCGCTCACGCGCATGACGATGCCGGAGCTGCTGGATTTCACCCGCATGACCGGCGACCTGGTCAAGGCCATGCGGGCCTGCCCGCAGCCCATCGTCGCGGCCGTGGATGGCGTGTGCGCGGGCGCGGGCGCCATGGTCGCGCTGGCATCCGATATGCGGCTGGGTACGCCGCGCGCGCGCACGGCCTTCCTGTTCACCCGGGTGGGACTGGCAGGCGCCGACATGGGCGCCTGCACGCTGCTGCCGCGCATGATAGGGCAGGGGCGCGCCTCGGAACTGCTGTACACCGGCCGCGCGATGAACGCGCAGGAAGGGGCCGCCTGGGGCTTCTTCAACGCCCTGCACGAGCCCGATGCCCTGTTGGCCGCGGCCTGCGAGCTGGCCTCGCAACTGGCCGCCGGGCCGACCTTCGCGCACGGCATGACCAAAAAACTGCTGCACCAGGAATGGAATATGGGCGTGGACGAAGCCATCGAGGCCGAGGCCCAGGCGCAGGCCATCTGCATGCAGACGCAAGATTTCCGCCGCGCCTACGAGGCCTTCGTCGACAAGCGCCAGCCGCGCTTCGAGGGGGACTGACATGACCGCGCGATCCGATTGGCTGGAATGGCCGTTCTTCGACGCCATGCACCGCGACCTGGGCGGGCGTGCCGACACCTGGTGCGCGGCTACGCTGCGGGACCTGGACCACGCCGACACCGATGGGGCCTGCCGGACGCTGGTCAGGCAGCTGGGGCAGGGCGGCTGGCTGCGCTATTGCGTGCCCGCCGGCCCCGGGGGAAGCTGGGGCGGCGCCATGCCCGCGGTCGATTCCCGCGCCGTATGCATCCTGCGCGAGACCCTGGCGCGCCATGAGGGCCTGGCCGATTTCGCCTTCGCCATGCAGGGCCTGGGCAGCGGCGCCATCGCGCTGGCGGGCTCGGATGCCTTGCGGGCCCGTTATCTGCCGCGCGTGGCCCGGGGCGAGGCCATCGCCGCCTTCGCGTTGTCCGAAGCCGAGGCCGGTTCCGATGTGGCGGCCATGGCCTGCGAGGCGCGCCGCGACGGCGACCACTATGTGCTGAACGGCGCCAAGACCTGGATTTCCAACGGCGGCATCGCCGATTTCTATTGCGTCTTCGCGCGTACGGGCGAGGCGCCCGGGGCGCGCGGCATCAGCGCCTTCGTGGTCGACGCGGGCACGCCGGGATTCGAGATCGCCGAGCGCATCCAGGTCATCGCGCCGCACCCGCTGGCGACCTTGCGATTCCAGGACTGCCGCATTCCCGCTACCCACCTGCTGGGCGAGCCCGGGCAGGGCTTCAAGCTGGCCATGATGACGCTGGATATTTTCCGCGCGTCCGTGGCCGCGGCGGCGCTGGGTTTCGCGCGGCGCGCCCTGGACGAGGCGCTGGCCCGCGCCACGACCCGCCGCATGTTCGGCCAGACATTGGGCGACCTGCAATTGACCCAGGCGGCGCTGGGCGACATGGCCACCGCCATCGACGCCTCGGCATTGCTGACGTACCGCGCCGCCTGGCAGCGCGACGTGCAGGGCCGGCCCACCACGCGGGAGGCCGCCATGGCCAAGATGATGGCCACGGAATCCGCGCAGACCGTCATCGACCGCGCCCTGCAGATGTTCGGCGGCGCCGGCGTGGTGTCCGGCATGCCGGTGGAAAAGCTGTATCGCGAAATCCGCGCCCTGCGCATCTACGAAGGCGCGACCGAAGTGCAAAAACTGATCATTGCCCGCGCATTGTTCAAGGGCGGTTGAGCCGGGCCGCCGCCGGCATCAAGGGGAACGTCATGCAAGCAACCATCGATACGGCGCCGCGCGCCACGGCACACGTCGATACTTTCGCGCGGGACAATCTGCCGCCCGCGCAGGAATGGCCGGAACTGCTGCTGGATGGCCCGGATACCGCCTATCCGGCGCGCCTGAACTGCGCGGTGGAGCTGGTCGACGCCGCCGTCGCGCGCGGCCAGGGCGACCGCGTCGCGCTGCGGTGGCCGGCGGCCGATGGCGGCCAGGCCGCCATGACCTACGCGGAACTGGCGGCGCTGACCGACCGCATCGCCCGCGTCCTGGTCGAGGACATGGGGCTGGTGCCGGGCAACCGCGTGCTGCTGCGCGGCCCGAACAATCCCATGATGGCCGCCTCCTGGCTGGGCGCGATCAAGGCGGGCATGGTCACCGTGCCCACCATGCCGCTGCTGCGCGCCAAGGAACTGAAGCAGATCATCGACAAGGCGCGCGTCAGCGCCATGCTGTGCGATGTCCGGCTGAAGGACGAGGCGATGCCCTGCATGCAGCCCGGGCACGAGTACCATAGCCCGGACCTGCGGCGCATCGTCTATTTCAACGATACGGCGCCGGACAGCCTGGATAGCCTGGCGCGCGGCAAGCCGGCGGGCTTTACCGCCTGCGATACCGCCGCCGACGATGTCTGCCTGATCGCCTTCACCAGCGGCACCACCGGCAAGCCCAAGGGCTGCATGCACTTTCACCGCGATGTGCTGGCGATGTGCGACCTGTTCCCGCGCCATGTCATCCGCCCGGCGCCGGACGATATCTTCTGCGGCACGCCGCCGCTGGCCTTTACCTTCGGGCTGGGCGGCCTGCTGTGCTTTCCGCTGCGCATCGGCGCCTGCGCGCTGCTTGCCGAGAAACTGACGCCCGACGGCCTGCTCAAGCTGATCCAGGACTTCCGTGCCACCATCGTATTCACCGCGCCCACTTTCTATCGCCAGATGGCGGGCCTGGCCGCCCGCTATGACCTGGCCTCGCTGCGGAAAAGCGTCTCGGCCGGCGAGGCCCTGCCCGACGCCACGCGACAGCTATGGAAGCAGGCGACCGGGATAGAGATGATAGATGGCATCGGCGGCACGGAGATGATCCACGTGTTCGTGTCGAGCCCGGAGCACGAAGTCCGCCACGGCGCCATCGGCAAGGTGGTGCCCGGCTATATCGCGCAGGTGGTGGACGAGGACATGCGTCCCGTGCCGGTCGGCCAACCGGGCCGGCTGGCGGTCAAGGGCCCGACCGGCTGCCGCTACCTGGCCGATCCGCGCCAGCGCGAGTTCGTGCGTCAGGGTTGGAACCTGCCGGGCGACACCTTCGTGCAGGACGCCGATGGTTATTTCTTCTACCAGGCCCGCAACGACGACATGATCGTCTCGGCCGGCTACAACATCGCCGGTCCCGAGGTCGAGGACGCCCTGCTGCGCCATCCCGCGGTGGCGGAATGCGGCGTGGTCGGCGCGCCGGACGACGAGCGCGGACAGATCGTCAAGGCCTATGTCGTGCTCAAGCCGGGCGTGAAGGGCGACGCCGTTCTGGCGGCGGACATGCAGGAGTTCGTCAAGGCCGCCATCGCCCCCTACAAGTACCCGCGGCAGATCGACTTCGTCGATGCCCTGCCGCGCACCGAAACCGGCAAGCTGCAGCGTTTCCTGCTGCGCCAGCAGGCGCGCCGGCAGGCGTCGTGACCGGACGACGTCGAACACAATCACAACAGGATGGACTCATGCAAATACTGCAACCGCCCGACTGGCTGCCGCCGCGCGGATATTCCAACGGCATGCTGACGGAGCTGCAGCCGGGCAGCCGGCTGGTATTCATCGGCGGCCAGATCGGCTGGAACGGCGAACAGCGCTTCGAGAGCGACGATTTCGCCGACCAGACCCGCCAGGCGCTGGCCAATATCGTCGCCGTGCTGGCCCAGGGCGGCGGCCGCCCCGAGCACATCACGCGCCTGACCTGGTACGTGACCGACCGCGATGAATACGTGGCGGCGTACCCCCAGATCGGCGTGCATTACCGCGACATCATCGGCCGCCATTTCCCCGCCATGACCGCGGTGCAGGTCGCGGCCTTGGTCGAGCCGCGCGCCAAGGTGGAAATCGAAGCCACCGCCGTCATACCGGCATCAGTCGGCTAGATCCAGCATCCTTTCCAGCACGCCACGGACGAAGGTATGGCAGTTGTAATACCAGCCAAATCCATAAGGCTGGTGCGAGAAGGTCAAAGCCTCCTGCCGGAACGCGCGCTCGAAGTGCGGGCTGTACTTCGGATCCAGTGCAAAAGTCAGCCCCAGGTTTATGGCCGCTTGCCTTTGCGTTTTGAAGATGCCCTTGTCCAGCATGGCCTCGATGGTTTTGCTGGTAAAGATATAGCTCCTCTGCGGGATCCCGTCGATTCGCCTGGTGAACTTTGCACTGTAGCCCCATTGTTGCCTGACCTTGGGTCCCATAAAAAATGGTTCCAACGCGAGATCCATATCGTAGACGCGGTCGGCAAAGTAAAGCGATGAGTGACCGTCACGTAGGGTACCCGCGATGCCTGCCGCTTCAATGATGACCCTGCCCGCGGCGACATGTGCCTGGAACTGGTCGAGGGAGTCCACGCGCCTCGCCCCCATCCTGGGCAGCAAGGTTAAGCCTATCGTTTCGACGTCTTGTCTTCTTCCGCCGCCCATACGCTGGCGCCAATTGCGCCATGCCTTCTGGATTCGCGCCGCGGCATGATTCCGGACGGTCTCTTCCCGAACGATATCCGCCGTGTCCAGTGGCCTCGCCAGAATTGCCGGATGCGCGCCCTCGATATCCACCCCCGCCAGTCGCGCCACATCAAGAGCGAAGCGTTGCACCGCGCCTATCGGCGCATGCCCGCCGGGGTCGGTGAGATTGACGGGATCGTCCGCGCAATACGCGCGGGGATTCAGCCCGCCCGATCCGAAGGGGCTGTCGTCATCCGGCGCGTTGAAGCGCATCAGTGCGGGTAGTAAGTAGCGGTAGCCGTTGCCGAGGGCGTAGGCGCAGGTGATCCGGTCACGCAACCGACCGGCATAACGGAGCGCCCATGGGCTTCCCATGCGTTTGCCTGTAGGTTCTCATGTCGCGGGATCTCGCCAGGGCGCACGCTGCGCCATTCCGACGTCCAGCCACGCGAGTACGTTACACGGGCGGTGGCCGATGGAGCTTTTCATCGTGGTCAAGTTTGTTTTGATTTTCGTGACGATGCGATGCGCCGCGGGCACTTTGGCACGCCCCGGCCTGCGAACGTATCTACCGTCGTCATACCGGCATCACTCGGCCAGATCCAGCATTCTTTCCAGCACGCCGCGGACGAAGGTATGGCAGTTGTAGTACCAGCCATAGGCATAAGGCAGATGCGAGAAGGTAAATCCCTCCTGTCGCAATGCCAGGTCGAAGTGCTGGCTGTACTTCTCATCCAGTACGAAGGTCAGCCCCTGTTCTATGGCGAGTTCTATGGGCGCCCTGTAGCGGCCTACGTCCAGTAGGATTTGGAGGGGTTTATTGCGTGAGATATAGGCTCTTTTCGGCCACCTGCCGCGCCGCACGGTCAACTTCGCTTCGTAGCCCAACGGTTGCCTGATGGCGCGGTCCTCCGGACCACGTTCCGCCAAGAGATCCATGTCGTAGGCATGGCCGGAAAAGTAGAGCGTTGAATGACCCTCGCGAAGCGTGCCCACGGTGCCGGCCGCCTCGATGACAACTCTGCCACGAGCGATAAGCTCCTGGAATTGGTCCAGCGATTCGACGGGGGTTGCCCCCATCCTTGGCAGCAAAGTTGAGCGTATGTGCTGGACGTCCTCTCTTCTTCCGCCGCCCATGCGTTGGCGCCAGTTGCGCCATGCCTTCTGGAACCGTGCGGCAACTCGATGCCGGACGGCCTGATCTTGGAGCCCATCCGCCACCGCCAACGGTCCGGACAGGCCGGCGGGATGCACGTCTTCCATATCGACGCCCGCGAGACGGGCGGCATCCAGGGCAGCGCGTTCCATCGCGCCTATGGGCGCATGCCCGCCGGGGTCGCTACGATTGACCGGATCGCCCGCGCAATACGCATAGGTATTGAGTCCGCCCTCGGCGAATGGGCTGTCGTCGTCCGGCGCGTTGAAGCGCATCAGCGTGGGCAGGAAACGCCGATAGCCGTGGCCCAGCGGGTAGGTCGCGCTGGCCGGGTCCTGGAACTCGCCGCCATAGCCGAGCGGCCGTACGTTTGCCATGTGTCGGTCTGGAAGTCGTCATGGCGCCGGATCGCGCCAGGGGGGCGACCGCGCCTTCCCGGCGTCCGGCGCCACGGCCACCTTACGGCCGCCGTGGCTGACAGGGTTTTCATCGGTGGCAGAGGTGTTTTGGTTTCCGTGGCGTCTCGCACCGCGAACTTCAGCCCGCCCCGGGGCGGCGCAATCTGCCTACAGCGACGCGAACACTTTCTCGGCCGCGTCCAGGGTATGTGCAATGGCGGCGTCGTCATGCGCGGCCGATACGAACCCGGCTTCGAAGGCAGAGGGCGCGAAATGCACGCCGTGGTCCAGCATGGCGTGGAAGAAGCGCTTGAAGGCCTCGATATCGCAGGCCGAGACTTCGGCCAGCGTCGTGGGGATGTTCTCGCTGAAATAAATGCCGAACATGCCGCCGATGGCGTCGGCGCTGAACGGTACGCCAGCCGCTTTCGCCCGCTCGCGCAGGCCGTCCACCAGTGCACGGGTCGTGGCCGCCAGCCTGTCGTAGAAGCCGGGTTCGCCGATCAGGCGCAGCGTTTCCAGGCCCGCCGCGACCGCCACCGGATTGCCCGACAACGTGCCGGCCTGGTACACCGCGCCCAACGGGGCGATATGCCGCATGATCTCGCGGCTGCCGCCGAAGGCGCCCACCGGCATGCCGCCGCCTATCACCTTGGCCAGCGTGGTCAGGTCCGGCTTGATGCCCGTCAGGCCCTGCACGCCCTGCGGGCCCACGCGGAATCCCGTCATCACTTCGTCGAAAACCAGCAGCGCGCCGTGCTGCGTGCACAGTTCGCGCAGGCCTTCCAGGAAGCCCGGGCGCGGCCGTACCAGGTTCATGTTGCCGGCCACCGGTTCGACGATCACACAGGCGATATCGCCGCCATAACGGGTAAAGGCCTGGCGCACGGCGTCCAGGTCGTTGTAGTCCAGTACCAGGGTGTGTTCGACAAACTCCGCCGGCACGCCGGCCGAGGTCGGGTTGCCGAAGGTCAGCAGGCCCGATCCGGCCTTGACCAGCAGACTGTCGGCGTGACCGTGATAGCAGCCTTCGAACTTGACGATCTTGTTGCGCCCGGTCGCGCCACGCGCCAGCCGGATGGCCGTCATGGTGGCTTCCGTGCCGGAGCTGACCAGCCGCACCTGCTCCATGGAAGGCATGCGCGCGATCAGCGTTTCGGCGAGCGTGATCTCCGCCTGGGTGGGGGCGCCGAAGGACAGGCCGTTCACCGCGGCTTCCTGCACCGCGCGCACCACATCGGGATGCGCGTGGCCCAGGATCGCGGGTCCCCAGGAGCCGATGTAGTCCACGTAGCGCGTGCCCTCCGCGTCCCATACATAGGCACCCTGGCCGCGGGCGATAAAGCGGGGCGTCCCACCCACGGAGCGGAAGGCGCGCACGGGGGAATTGACGCCGCCCGGAATGCTGCGGCTCGCTCGTTCGAAAAGTTCGGCGTTGCTGGACATGGAGGACATCTGCATGGGTGCTGGGTTGATCGCCGGTCGCCGCGCGCGGCGGTGATCGCTCGCGCCGGGCGCCGGGCCGGTAAAGGAATCAGTCGGGGGCGTCCGCCCGCGGCGGCAGGAAGGGGCGCGTGCATTCCATGGCCGCCCGGCCGACATCGGCGGCTTCGAACAGGCCCGTGATCACGGCGACCGCATCGGCGCCGGCCTGCGCCACCAGCGCGGCATTGGCGGGCGTGATGCCGCCGATGGCCACCACCGCCGGCCGCGGCGCCGCCCGCGAGGCCGCCAGTTCGCGGGCGCGCGCGAACAGGTCCAGCGGGGCGCGCACCGCCGCCGGTTTGGTCGGGGAAGGAAAGACGGCGCCGAAGGCGATGTAGTCGGCGCCCGCGTCCAGCATGTCGCGCGCCCGCCCGATGTCGTCGTAGCACGACGCCCCGATGACCAGGTCCGGCGCCTGCGCGCGGACGCGGGCCAGGTCGCCGTCGTCGCGGCCCAGGTGCACGCCGTCCGCGCCGGCCTCCAGCGCCAGC
This sequence comes from Bordetella bronchialis, assembly GCF_001676705.1. Lineage (NCBI taxonomy): Bacteria > Pseudomonadati > Pseudomonadota > Betaproteobacteria > Burkholderiales > Alcaligenaceae > Bordetella > Bordetella bronchialis. The sequence continues at coordinate 5,195,243 of NZ_CP016170.1, read as the reverse complement.
TCCCAGTGGTCGTTGACCAGGAAAACCACGCCCAGCTCGCGGCAGATCCGCGCTAGCGCGAGGGCCTGCTCGCGGCGGGTCGCCGCCGGCACGTCCTTGCGGCGCAACTGCAGCGAGCGCATGCCGCCGGCGGCCGCCTGCCTGACCGCGCGCAAGAGGCGGTCGGTATCGTCCCATTCCGGCGTGACGCCGTACAGGCCGCGGGGAAAGCGCAGCGCCGTCATTGCAGGCGCATCCGGTTGACCACCCGCCTGCCCATGCCGGGCAGGAAACTTGCTGCGATGCCGGCATCGGCGTGCGCCAGGGCGCGCTCCACCGCCTGCGGCACCGGCATGCCGTGCGCCAGGTAGGCGGTCAGCGCCGTGGCCAGCATGCCGCCGGTGTCGCCGCTGCGTTCGGGAGGGGGCTGCCAGGGCGCGTTGGTCGTCGTGCCGTTGGGTCCGATCAGCACATTGGCATAGTGCCCGGGCCGCAGCGGACTGCCGAGTACCAGTACCCACTTGGCGCCGGCGCCCAGCATCGCATGGGCCGGCGACGAGGCTTCCCCGATGTCCATGGCGCCATCCGCCAGCCATTGAGCCAGCCGTGCATGCTCCACCACCACCACATCCGCCTGAGGCAAGACCAGTTCCAGCGTCGCGGCCAGCAGGTCGTCGGCGTCTTCCTGTTCCGCGGCGTCTTCCGGCATGGGGCCGCGCTGCCCCAGGTGCAGCACCAGCGGGACATGGCTGTAGTCCGCCGCCACCTGGGCCACGGCGCTGGCGGCTTCCGCGGTGAACAGGCCGCCGACCTTGATCGCCTGCACGGGCATGTCCTCGAGCACGCACCGGGCCTGGTCGTCCAGGAGCTCGGGCGCGACCGCCTGGACCTCTTCGACCGCGGCGGTGTCCTGCACCGTCAGCGCGGTGACGGCGGCCAGGCCGTGGCAGCCCAGGCTGGCGCAGGTCACCGCGTCCGCGGGAAGGCCATCCGACCCCGTGGGGTCGAAGGGGCCGAAAATCAGTACGATGGGGGGAGTCGGGGAAGTCACTTCGACAGCATGGCCGGCCCCGTTTTTTGCGTCAACCGGGCCAGAAACCTATTGGGTTTGGGTAAGATCGACCCCATTCTAAATGATCGCGTCCGCTTGGGCGGTTTTATCCCCCGCCGGGGCCGTAACTTTGATTTCAGGGAAACTATGCGAACTTGGATGTGTCTGATCTGTGGCTGGGTCTACGACGAAGAGGCCGGACTGCCGGAAGAAGGCATCCCGCCGGGCACGCGGTGGGAAGATGTGCCGCCGAATTGGGTCTGCCCGGAATGCGGCGCCCGCAAGGAAGATTTCGAGTTGATGGAGATCTGAACGACGACCATCCAGTTTCCGTTTACCGGGTGCCCGCGGGGCCCCGGTTCCGCGTAATAGGGCGCGAATTGTCCTGGGGGGACATCATGAGCGACGACAACAACAAGCCGGGCGGCGACGACACGCCGGCGGTCGATTTTTCCAATCAATTCCTGGTCGCGATGCCCAATATGGTGGAAGGCAGCCTTGCGGGGGCCGTCATCTATATTTGCGAGCACACCGCCAAGGGCGCGCTGGGCCTGGTCATCAACCGTCCCACCGACCTGACGCTGGGCACCCTGTTCGAGCGCATCGATCTCAATCTGGAGATCGCGCCGGTCAAGGAAACGCCCGTCTTTTTTGGCGGACCGGTACAGACGGACCGCGGTTTCGTGCTGCATGCCCCGCCGGGGGACTATACGTCCAGCATCAAGCTGGGCGGCCTGGCCCTGACGACCTCGCGCGATGTGCTGCAGGCGGTGGCCGACGGCAATGGTCCCGCCCGCATGCTGGTCACGCTGGGCTATGCCGGCTGGGGCGCCGGCCAGCTGGAAAGCGAAATGGCGCGCAATGCCTGGCTCAGCGTATCGGCCGACCCGGACATCATCTTCGACGTGCCGCCGGAGGACCGCTATCCGGCCGCGCTCAAACTGTTGGGCATAGACCCCATCATGCTGGCCGGGGATGCCGGCCATGCCTGAGCAGGCGCCAACCGCGCCGGGTTCGCCCATTGCGGACCCGGCGTCCCCAGGCGCGGTGCTGGCGGGCGTGCCTGGTGGGCCGCGCCGCGCCGGGGCGGAGGAAACCCTGCTGGCATTCGACTTCGGCACCAAGAAAATCGGCATCGCCATCGGCAATACCCTGACGCGCCAGGCGACGCCGATGGAAATCATCCACAGCGAGGTCCGCGATGTGCGTTTCGGCCGCATCGCGGCCTTGCTGCGGGAATGGCAACCCCAGCGCCTGATCGTCGGCCTGGCCCTGGCCGCCGATGGCGGCGAACAGGAAGCCACCGCCCGCTGCCGCCGCTTCGCCAATCAATTGCACGGGCGTTTCGGGCTGCCGGTGGAGCTGGTGGATGAACGCGGCTCCAGCATGCAGGCCCAGGCGCTGCTGGGCACCAATGCCCCCGACGACGCGGCGGCGGCGGCCGTCATCCTGCAGCGGTATCTCGACAGCTTGCCGGCCTGAGATGCCGGGTTCCTGGCTTCCGGCTCCGCGGCCTCTCGGCTCCGCGGGTGTTCGGTCCCGCGCCCCGGCGGCCCTGGCGCGCGGTCCCCAGCGTGATGCCGGCCCGGTGATGCGGGCGCCACGGCGGACCGGATCTGAAACATGGCGGCGTGGTATGGTGGCGTCCGCACGGCGGCACCGCCCACGCCAATTTTTTATTTCGATATGACAGACCGCGGATCCTCAGCCACCCATCCGGAAGCGACTTCCACGGAATCCATGGATTCCGGTCCAGCCGCGGATATGCGCCGCGATAGCGGCCCGGACCGTGGTCAGGCCGCCGAGCCAGGCACATTGCATGGCGCTGGATCGTCCTCGGGAGCGCGACGTGATTCCACCCCGCTGCCTGTCCGCCTTGTCCGCTTCCTGCCTCGGGCGCTGATCGTCACGCTGATGGTCCTGGCGGGACTGTTGCTGGTCGGCCTGGTGTACCCCATCGTCGGCCCGCGTGGCCGCGACTTCCTGAATCGCACGTGGTCGCGCTGGCTGTTGCGCGTCTGCGGGGTGCGGCTCGTCGTGCGCGGACGGCCGGTGTTGCAAGGTCCGGTGCTTATCGTGGCCAACCATGTGTCCTGGCTGGATATCTTCGTCATCAACGCGGTTCGACCCACGGCATTCGTCGCCAAGGACGATATCCGGCGCTGGCCCGTGGTGGGCTGGCTGGTGGCGGGGGCGGGTACCTTGTTTCTCCGGCGCGGGCACCGCCAGGCGATCCATACGGTGGGCGAGGCCATGCGGGCCAGGTTCGCCAATGAAGAGGCCGTGGGACTGTTTCCCGAAGGCACGACCACGGAGGGATTTTCCCTGCTGCCTTTCCATGGCAGCCTGTTCGAACCGGCCAGGCTGGCCAATGTGTCCATCCAACCCATCGCATTGCGTTTCCTGCGCCACGGCAGGCGCGATGCCTACGCCTGCTTCGTCGGCGAGGAAACCCTGGTAGGCAATCTCTGGCGGGTACTCGGCGCCACGGGGTTGGCGGTGGAAGCCATCTACCTGGATCCGCTGGGTGTGCAGCAAGACGGGGGGGCAGGACCAGGCCGGGCGGCATCGGCCCGCGCCTTTCCTCACGACGCTGAACCTGGCCGGGCCGAACCTGGCCGGGGCGCTCCCAGCCGGACCGAGCTGGCAGGGCTCGCGCGTGCCGCCATTGCGCGCGCCATGGAAGACGGCCAGCGCTGACTGACCGGCCGGCCATGATGCAGCGAAGCGCCGCGGCCGCCTGCGAAGACGGCCGCGTTTCGCCACCGCGATCCCCGCGCTACGGCCGCGTATCGCTATCCGGCCTACCCGCTACTTGAGCGACTCTTCCCCGTAGGGCGAATAAGCCCGTTGCTCCACGTCCGACGGCTGCCCATTGCTGGAATTCAATACCGATCCCAATTGATCGGCCCCCAGCATCCATGCGCCGGCCTGGTCTCCCGCGCTGTTGTATTGCGCCGCGGGCGCGCCCGACAGCGAACGGTACAGGCGTATGTTGTTGCCGCTGCCCTGTATCAGGTTCACCAGCTCGTTGGAACGGTAGTAGAAGTAGTTGACGGCGTTGTCGGTATCGGACGACGTGGTGACGCCCTGGCGGTTGAAGGCATCGTAGGTGTAAGTGCCGTTCAGTCCGGTCAGTTCGCTGGCGGCGGTACTGACGCGTCCCATCGCGTCATAGCTCAGCGTGGTGCCCTGTCCGTCGTTCGTGATCCGCCCGGCGGCGTCGTATTGCACGGTGAAGCTGGCTGTATAGCCCATCTCCGGCTTGCTGTTCGTGCCGGTGAGCAGACGGCAGGGATCGGTGCTGTAGTCGAAACTGAACGTGGTCGTGTTCACCCCCGTGCTCGACGCGTTGCTCAGCTGCGATACGACAGTAGTGACGTTATTCAGCGCATCGAAGGTGAACACCTGCGTTCGCATCGTGTTGCCATATCGGTCGCAAGGGGCCGGAAGGTCGGTGCCCGTAACGCCGCAGCTCCATTGCTTGAGGCGATTGCGCGCATCGTAGGTATAGACCTCGCTGCGCGTGGACGAATTCAACTCGGTGACGCGCTGTCCCAGCAGGTCATTCTTCTGCCAGTACGAGGGATCTTGCGTGATCGTCCACAGATTATTCACGTCCTGTATCGTGCGCTGGGTCTCCCGGCCGAAGTCGTCCAGGGTCAGCGTCGTCGTCAGGACATAGTCGTTATTGGTCTCGTCCTTGGACTGCCATCCCGTCAGCCGCCCGGCATCGTCGTACTGAGGCGTTACCGTCACATCGTCATCCGCGACGGACGAAATCCTGCCCTGTGCATCGCGCTGGACCACGGTCGTCGCCCCGTCGACATGGACATACTTGCTCATCGCGCCGCCGATGGTGTACCAGTACGACGTGGTCCGTTCGAACGCGTCGGCCTGCTGCGCTTGTGGGGCGTCCGGCTGCGGATAGTCTATGGTTTCGCCCTGCAGGCGGCCGGACGGGAATGGCTGGAAGCTGAGCAGGCTGGTCTGCGTACTGGCTTGTTGCTGCAGGTCCTGCTGGGCGCTCGTCATGATGCCGGTTACCGGCTCGTACTCGAACTGCTGGGTGTACTGCGCCACCGTCAGTTTGAGCAAGGCGGCATCGTGCTCGTAGTCGTATTCGTACTGGTAGGTCTGGTTATCGGGCGAGACCGCGGAATCCGGCTGCGGATAGCCGTCGAAGGCCGTGCTGTCGTACGGGTAGTGGTATGTCCACGTGCACCCGCCCACCGTCTTGCTGGTGATGCGCCCCAGGCTGTTGAAGTTGCGCGTGCCTACCGTGCAGGTTCCCTGCTGCGCCGTGCCCTGGCCCGTGAGCCAGCCGTTGACGGTGATGCTGCTTACCCATGAGGCGGGCGATTTGCGGCTATAGCCGCGGGTAACCACGGTGGCCGGCGTTTTGATCTGGTTCGAGGTGGTATAGGTGGCGTCGGGCAGGGTCGTGACGGTCGTGCGGCCCCATGCGTCCTGCGCATAGGTGGTCTTGCGGTTCATCTCGTCGGTGTCCGACATTACCCAATACAGACCGTTGTAGGTGCGCGTGCGCTGGCTGTACGGCGTGGCCGCATCCGGCGTGGCCGCGCTTTGGCGGCGCTCCATCTTTATGGGCTTGCGGTTGGCGTTGTAGTCGTAGGTGGTGACGTACCATGCGGTTCGCAGCGTAACGGTCTGGCCATCCGTCATGCCGCAGCGGGTATGGCTGATGGTCTTGCCCACGGGGTCGTATACCGTCAGGTCCGCCGTGTCGTCGGTGTAGGAAACCTGCTTTGCCTGGCCCCAGTTGTCATACAGGGTGGTGGCCACCAGGGTGTAGGGATCGCCCTGCTGGTTGCCTTCGTCGTCCACTTCGTAATCCAGCACCGTATGCGTCGACAGGCGCCCCATATTGTCGTAGCTGCGCGTTTCGGTCTTCCACCAGGTGGAGACGCCGTTCGGCACGTCCGGGGCGTTGATGTCGTGCCGGATCCGCCGATGAAGCCCATCCATCGTGTAGCACGCCGAGTTATTGTTGGGGTCCGTCTGGGATACCTGGAAGGGGTAGGTGGCGCTATCGCCTAGCAGCGACCCGGCGATCGCATACTGGTAGGTGAAGGTGTTGGTGGCGCCATCGGTGCTTAGCGCGTTCAGGCTGCGCGAGGTAACCCGTCCCAGGAAGTCGTATTGATACTGGGTGGCGTTGCCCACCGTGTCCGTCTCCTGCAGCTTGCGCCCGCTGTAGTTGGACGTGGTCACGGTGCCTTGTACCTGCAGATAGCCGGCCGGATGCCCGTTGGCCTGTTCCGCCTTCACATCGGGGTCGTCGGCCTTCAAGGTGTGGGTCGTCGTCAGGACGGCATAGCTGTCCGTATCCGACGGCGCCGGGTAGCTGAAGGTGCCGGCGGTATAGGTAAAGGACTGGGTGCTCTTGTAGCTGGCGCTGGAAGTGCCGGTTTTGCCATCGGGATAATGTGTCGCCACCTGCTGCGTGACACGTCCGGCGTTCAGCTGGCCGCCGGTGTCATAGGCGTGGGTGACCTCGGCGATCAAGGTGCTGCCGCTGGTGTGCGAGGAATAGTTTTGCAGCACCAGGCCGTTGACATACGACGTGGTCGACGAGATCGCCGCGGGGGTCACCGACGCATAAGTAAAGTTCGTCTGCTGCGCCGGTGCGCCGGACTCGATATAGTCGCCCGTGACGCCGCTGGGATCGATCTTCATCCATTGCGCGTAGCGGGTGAAGCCGTTGGGGTCCGCGGGGCAGAGGAGCTTGCTCGTGTCCTGGGTATCGTAGGTGTCGGTGCTGCCATCGTAGTAGGACCACTGCGTGAACAAGCCATCCGGCGCGGTCATCCGCAAGGGGTTGCCCCAATTGTCCCAGCCGGGATTGCTGTCGTCGCCGTAGGACGTGGTTTCGGCGATGTGGGGGTCGGAGTCGGGATCGCTGCCATTTACCCAGGTCGTGGTTTTGGTCTTGGGGCACTGGAAGAAGGCGTACTGCAGGTCCTGGTAAGCGGCGCTCTCGTCCGCGTAATACGCGGTCTGCATGACGATGGTCTTTTGATCGGTGCCGGACCCCTGCGTGACCTTCTCGACGGTTTGCAGATGGAATTTGTTGTAGACGCGCGTGGTGACGCGATCGACGCAGGTTTCGACGGAGCCGTAATCGTAGGCGCTGGAATAGTCGTACAGGTTGTCGCGGTTGGTGCTCCAGCTGGCCATATCCGTCGCGCCGGCGACAAAGTTATGGCCGTCCATGTCCGTCCCGGACTGCTGCGAGCTGTAGGTGTAGGTCGTCGTGATGGCGGGCTGCCCGGCGCCTGGCGTCTGGGTATGGCTGCGCACCGCCGGCAGGTCGGGAAGCCCGGCGGACGGCGGGAAGGAATGGGTGGTCATATACGTGACCGACTCGCTGCCGCCGCCCGGCAGGTCCAGGCCCGTCACCCATCCGGCCCACTTGGGATCGGAGGAGTACGAGGCGTAGTTCAATGTCCAGCTCAGCAGCGGATCGGCGGTATCGCTTTTCCGGATCTTGACTTGCGTGAGCTTGCTGGCTGCCTGATAAATAAGTTCCGCCTGATAGCTTTCCGGCGTGTCGGGATAGAAGGTGAATACCGTCATGTCCTGGGACGCTTTCATCAGCGTTGCGCCAGTGTCGTCCAGCACGGCGGCCAGCCAGCATGTGGAGCCCTGGTATTGCCATTGGAACGCCAGGGCTTGTCCGGACGGGGTAATGCTCAGCAGGGGGAGTTTGGTGGGATTCCCCATATTGCCGCCCTGCAGGATTTCCACCATGCCGGATTTCTGGATGACCTTGTAGCAGGAGGTGATGGCGGCGCCACCTTTCCAGGGAATATTGCAACTGTCATAGCGCTTGAACGTCACGCTCTGCAGCTTGGATTGGACCAGCGGGATAATCACACCCCCGTCGCCGTCCGGCGTACCCGCGGACTCATCCACCGGGTAGCTTTCGCCGGTGGACATGATCAGCATCTGGTTCTGGGTGTCGTACATGGACATGCAAAGCGTAATGCCATCGCCCAGGTTCAGGTCGGTACCCTGGTTGCCCTGGATAATGGTCATCGGGCTGTATTGCAGCGTGACGGGCCAGGCGGGACCGATGCCCTGGTTGCCGATGATTTTGCCGAGCGTGATGTTCGTGCCATAAAGGCCGGTGCGCGGGTCGACCTGCCCCGACACCGCGCTGCTGAAATTGCCGGCCTGGCTGACAAAACTAGGGGCGTTGCTCATTGTGCGTCTCCAGTGCGATAGCCGAGTAGGCGTGAGGTTGGCCGCACTGTTGACCAGTGCGAAACGGGCCGCAGCCGCCCAGGGCCTTGGCGGTGATCGGTGATCGGGGCACGTGAGGCCGCGACGTCCCATGCGCGCGCGAAGTGTTGTGCCGGACACGGTTCACTGCTGTCGAGAATATCGAACTGAGCGTGGACGACTTTTCAACGAGAGCTCAAACCTTTTGCTTTCAGGTTGTCGTTCGAGTCACGGTCATGGCTCAACCACACGCCTCGTCCGGCCGCGATGCAGCGAACCGATGGGCCTGCCTCAGGTCCGCTACGCATATCGCCGCTCGGCACGTTGGGCAGGCCGGGCCGCCAGCTGCATTGCCCCACTATCAATAGTCAGTTTCGTCCTGAGTGAATCGCCATAGCCAGCGGTTGTCGAAACTCCCGCCTGTTGGATTCCCATACATGGCTGCGCCGTCTTTCTCAGGTGTCCAACACCATACGTATTGGCTTCCGGACCAGAACCCATCGTGCATAATGAAACCGTTTTGTGTCCACACCGGGCGCATCACGCAACCGATCGCGAATTCGGGACGGGCGAACACGTTGGGCATCTGTTGATTGTCCACCGTCAATCGTACTCCCCAATAAAATCCACCGTATCCCGCGTTATATAACGCCATGGAGTTTGACGGAGGCGTCGGTACCAGGTATATGAAGCTCCACTTGAACCGGTCGCTTCTTTCTCCGGCATGCGTCAACTTTTCTGCTCGCAGTGGCGATTGCAGGAATGTTTTCGAATCCAGGTATGCCCATTGTGTACTTTTGAGCGAGAACAAGTACGCGTACGATTGCGTCAGCGTCGGAGGACTGGATGCGTTGGTCGTGATGACGTCGTCGAAGCCGGAGATTTGCGTATTTCCAAGTTTTATTGGAATGATGCTGGCGTTGCGAGGATAGCTGTCGCGCGAAGGATCGTACTGTTTTGGATAGTAGGTCGACGGAAGGTTGAAATTGACATAGAACTCTCCTGGGTTGCCGTATTGGTCGTGGAACGTTACTTTTCCCAGCCAAGGGCTATCGCCGTTCTTGTACGTTACGCATGAGAAAGGGGAAATCAAGTTCACGTACGACAGAAATATCAGGGTGATGGAACCTGCGCTTTCTCCGCTTTCGAGCGTGATCGGATAGCCGGGCCATAGATTCTTTTGCAGCTTTGGCGTGCCGCTCCAGCAGATATACTCTTCAGTCGTGTAATAATTCCTGGTATATCCTAGGAATTGGACGCTGCTTGGCTTGCCATCCGCGCTACTCATCTCCACGGAAACACCGTCGACCGCGAAGTCGGCGATCTTCTTATCGCCCGCCTGGTCGTTCACGGACGACCCGTCGCGGTTCCGAATGACAACGCGATAATTGTCTTGACGCCAATAGAAGTCGGGAGACCAAGCATTCGTGTCGGTATGGGTCTGCCAGTAGTTGTCGTCGTCGCTGCCGAATGCCAATCCCCGCTGTACGTGTGTACCGTCGTACCCCAATCCGCCGTTGTAGACGTTGGCGTTGTACTTGGTGTAGGCGTATACGGTCACAGGAAGCGGAGCCGTACCATCCACATTCTTCCACCCGTAGGTCGCCATAACGCCACTGGGCATACTGACCATCATGCCGATTTGCGTCGATCCGGACGTCGTTGACGTGTAATACCGACGTGCGCACCAGTCAATTGGAACGTTAGCGTTGACGGTGGGGAGGGAAGACACCGGTTCCATTTGCTGCGAGCCGGCGATTGCCGCGGTATAAGCCGTGGGCCCTAGCAGCGAATGTGTCGCGTCGACTGGCTCGCCATTGGCTTCCATTAGCGAAATTGTGAAGCCTGTATGCGGTTCGCTGGAGTCGGATGATGCCGACAAGTCGTTTCTCGACACAAAGCCGAGAGTTTCCATATATTGTTTGAAGTACTTGCCGGGCTGTTGTGTGTAATCGGGAGAGATTATGCCGTCGCTACCGGAGGGATTGAAATAAAGGACAATTCCCGTGCAGTGGTTGCCATTGCCGAAGATATAGGCCGATTTGACCTTGGTGTCATAAGCCAGGTACTGGTCTTCCGTGGCATTGAATGCATGGGCCCAATTATCGTTGTCTGGCTGTCCCAAGGCTGGCGGCGGATGGTTCATGACATTGGCTACGCCGCTCGGGTTGGTGCAGATGTAGTAGGCACCCTCGATATATCCGGTCCCAACGAAGTCGGACCCCAGTAGCTGGTAGATATCGTGCTGCTTGGCGTTGGCGTCGTGGCGGAAGTACTTCGGATCATCGAAGGACCCCCCACGGGGGACGACGAACTTGAAGTTCAGGGTCGTCGGGTCGGAGGGCAGGATATCGTTGTCGTCGTAGTCGATGTCGGCTTTTAACCCCACGGTCTCTCCCTTGACATCCACGAACTGTGCCGTGGCGGTGTCGTTGACCAGCGGCGCGACCAGGACTTTGTGCGCTGTATCGCCATAGGTTTGCTTGTCCTGCAGCACGAAGGTGGCGGATTTGTTCGCGGGCAGGGTAAAGGTCACGTTCCAGGGGTAATTGATGGTGGCTTTTTTCAGCGTGGCGGTGGCCGTGTGTTTGCTGGTGCCGTCGGCCGCCACGCTGGGCAGGCCATCGCCTTCCAGGCTCAGGTAGAGCTTGGGCAACTCCGAGAAGGTGAAATTCACGGCCGACGCGGGTAACTTCACGACGTCATTGGCGACGGTGGCATTCAGCGCCACGGTTTCGCCTTTGGGCTTGTCGTCGACAAATCGGGCCGTGGCCTGGTTGTTCGAGAGCCTGGCATACAGGATGGTGCGGTCGGTTCCGTCGGTCCCACCGTAGGTCTGGCCATCCTGGGCGACGAATCGGGCGGATTGGACTTCCGGCAGGCTGAAGGTCACAATCCATTCGTAGTTCTTGCCCGCCGTTCCGTTTACCAGTGTCGCGGTCGCAGAGCAGTAATCGACCCCGTCGGCCTGTGGGTGGACGTTTGGATTGTTGTCGCGCAGGTCCAGCGCCAAGGCGCCGGGCAGTGCTTCGAATTTGAAGGAAACCTTCGCGGGTACCGAGTTGAGCGTGCCCCCACTCACCTCATCATTCTTGATCGTCGCGCCCAGCTTCACGGTCTCGCCGTTCTTGTTCGTGTCGACGAACTTGACCTTGGCGACGTTGTTTTCCAACGGAGCGATGAGCATCCTGGGATTCGTGCCGCCATCCCCAATCCGTTGCCCCGTCTGCGGGACAAACGTGGCCGAGGCATCCGTCGGCAGCGTGAAGGTGACATCCCAAGGCTCTTGCTGGGATTGCTGCAGCGTGGCCGTCGCGCTATACGTGCTATAGCCGTCGGCTTCCACGGAGGCGCCCCCATCGCTCTCCAGCTTCAGGACGTCATTGAAGTCGAATGTCAGGATATTGGAGAAGAGACCCAGATCCTCGTTGGAGGCTTCCAGCGATACCGCTTCCCCCGTGAGGCTGTCGTCCACGAACTTTACCGAGGCCTTTTTGTCGGTCAGTGGCGAAATGAGCGTCCTACCGTTATCCAACACACGCTGGCCTGCCGTCTCGTCGACGAACCAGGCGCTGATGTCCTTTTTGGAGCCGCGGGCCGGGCTCAACTTGAAGGTCACCAGGAAATCCGCCGGCACATCGCCGCCCTCGAACGTGACCGTGGCGGTGTGTTGTGCCACGCCGTTCGCCAGGGTGGCTGTGCCTTCATCCGGGCTGGTCAAGTTCAGCTTGCTATTGGTGAGATAGTCGAGTTCGGGCGGGTGCGATGGCAGATAGATGTCGTTGTTCTCGATATAGGCCTGCACCGCGACTACCTCGCCGCTGGCCTTGCTGTCCTGGAAGTGCGCGTACGCCGTGCCCTCGCTCAATTGAGCTGTCAGTACCTTGCCGTTCGCGCTGATCGTCTGGTTGTCGTCGGGCAGGAATGTGGCGGACGAATCGGCCGGAAGCGTGAATGTCGCTTTCCACAGATTCTGGACCAGCCCACCCAGCCCTTTCGCTGCCGCGATGGCCTCATAGATGTACATATCCTTATCTTTATTGGTTCCGATCAGCGCGTAGCCGCGTTCCAGATCCAATGACGCGCCGATGTTGCGCGAGAACGTGAACTCCACGGACGTCGGCGTGGACTCCAGGTAGTAGGAGCTGTTGCCCGGATCCATCTCCACGGTGGCCCGGACGGCAACGACTTCGCCATTGGTGGCGGTGTCCACGAACTGCACGCTGGCCTTGCCTGTCACGGGATCGGCCGGCGCCCTGACTTCCTTGCGATCGGCGCTCAGCGTTTGTCCGGCCAACTGGATAAAGCGTGCGGTCCTGTTGTCATCGGGCAGGCTGAAGATGATGGGATAAGGGAAGTTGGCGACCGCGCTGCCGTCCTTGCTGATGATGGCCGTGGCGGTATGCGGGGTAAGCCCGTCGGCCTGCGGCGCCAGATTGTCGTTGCCCTGCAATTGCAGCGTGTACGGGGATTGCGGCGGCTGTACCGGAACTTTCGACAGATACTTCAGTGTGAACAGTTCTCCGGCATCGCCCTGCATCAGGGCGGGGACTTGTATGCCCCCGATCGTCGCCAAGGCGCACATGTACCCGGTCTCGGGGTCCCAGAGCCGGAAGGCGCCGGTGTCGGGGTTGTAGTCCCGAATGAGCAGATCGGTGCCGGTATTTTCGTTAGGCTCCATCACGAAGATGTATTGACCATTGCCCACTGGCCGTTTTTTCAGCCCCAATCGGTTCGCACTGAATCGGACCTGGTTGTTCGTGACGACGCGCATGTCGAAACGGGTTCGGATGTCCGTCCCGTTCGTCGTGAGCATCACGGTGTAGGGCGAATACGACGAGGCGCCATCGATCCAGTATCGCCCGTTCGCACTGATGATCTGTACTTGGCCTTGATCCAGGGGGGCGACGCGTTCGGCCGCGCTGAAGGAGAAGTACCCGCCCGGCGGATCGGGCATGAAGCTTCCGCCCGCGGAATCCATGACGAATACCTTGAGATAAGCACCATCGCCGTCCGGATTCGTGCAGACGAACTTGACGGTCGTCACGCTCTGCAAGGGCATGGTCAGGGTCTGCCTGTCCGGGCTCAGGGTCTGGTTGTCCGCCGTCCGCAGGAAAATTACGGAGTCGTTGGCCCCCGTAAGCACGAACTTGGATTCAACCCACGGAGCCTCTACCGGTATAAGCAGCGTCAGCGTGACCGTGTGAGGCGTTATTCCGTCTGCCTGCGGCAGCCTGACTGTATCGGTGGTAAGAGTGGCCCAAGCGCTCATCGTGGTTTCCTTTGAAGTGCACGATGCGCGGTATGCCGGTATCCGAATCACGCATCCGTGTCTGGCCAGCATATCGATACGCGACCAAGCAACCTTTTCGGACGCGTCAAAACGTTTTGTTTTCCGGTTCATTCGTCCGGGCTCCGATGACGTAGGGGAAGCGCTTACAGGATCAACTCGAAACACAAAATTGCGGCGCGCGTTCATCCAGGGTCCGACCGAAGTTGTACTGTCGGGGCATCGGCTGTCCCAGCATGGCGACACGGTGGCGTATTTACGTATTGAGCCGCGTGGGCCGGCGCGGACACCCGGTTAGCGGGACGAATTGTGGGAAAAAACCAAATGTCTACACGGATGGTGCAAGGCTATACCGGCGAATGGCGCGACCCGGTCACGGGCGTCATGCCGCTGGGCAACGGATATCGCATATACCTGCCGGGCTTGATGAGATTTTCAGCGCCGGATGACAGCAGCCCTTTCGCCGCGGGAGGCATAAACAGCTATGTCTATTGCGCGGGCGACCCGATCAACCGCAGCGATCCCGGCGGACACAGTTTCCTTGGGCTGGGCAGCCTGTGGTCTGCCTTTGCCTCGCACGTATTGAAGCCGGTAGTAAAGGCCTATATCGACATGATGGCGGCGCCGGGCCACTTCGACGTTCTCAAGCTCTTGGAACAGACGCTTGTGACAGGACTTTTGGCGGGGGCCGGAATCGCAATGACGATTGCGACGGTCGGCACGGCCGGCTGGATGGCCGTGGGAATGTTAATCCTGGCCGTGGGCGGTGGACTATTAGCGGAAGGGCAAGTCATCTCGGGGCAGTTTTCCGGCAAGGGTGCCCAGCAAGCCGGGAAAGACATGATGTACGCGTCGTTCGGCACGGACGCGGCGGAGATCGCGTTGGGTGGCGTCGAGGCGATCTCAACCATCGGCGACGATGTCGCGGAAGGCACGCGCGCCGTGGGCGCGGCGGCCGCGGAAGCGGCAAACGCGGCTTCCAAAAAAACCCGGACATTGGCCGGAAACGTGTGGAAATTCGCGAAGGATTCCATTTTCAAGGCCGGCACCAGCGTGGGCATGTACTACGGGATGAACGCCCTTGTGAAATGGGTGTACCCCCCCATGCCTGAAGCCGAACCCACCAAGTCCGCGCCGCGGCATGTGCCGCATTCCGGCGTCGGGCTCAGCCTGCCCGCGACCAACAGCCTCCTGGCCAGCAACGCGCTACCCGTCAGCAACGCTTTACCCGCCAGCAATGCCTTCCCCACCAGCCTGTCGTTTTCTTCGGGGGGAAACGGCCGCCGCCCGGGCTACCCGCCGCAGTACAACGCCTTGTGGGGCTAGGCTAGGCCAGGCATACGCTTGCGCGGCGATCGCCCGAGCGACCCGGGTGAGAACTCAAGCCCCCGCATCCGCCTTCAACGGATCCAGCCCCTTGCCGCAATTGACCTGCACCAGGCGGCGATCCTGCAGCCGCAGGGCTGTCAGCATCCCGCCCCAGACGCAGCCCGTATCCAGGCATACGACGTCCTTGCGCAGCAGCAGCCCCAGGGTCGACCAATGCCCGAAAACCACGGTGACGTCGCGCGTCTTGCGATTGGGCACGTCGTACCAGGGAATCAAGCCCGGTGGCCAGGCGCCGGGCGCCACCTTGGTGGCGAACTCCATATGCCCCTTGGGCGTGCACAGCCGCATGCGGGTCAGCGCGTTGATGATGACACGCATGCGCTTGGCGCCGTGCATCTCGTCGTCCCAGGCGACCGGCTGGTTGCCGTACATCTTCTGCAGCGCCCGCTGCCAGTTGGGCCCGCGCAGGGCGTCCTGCACCTCTTTGGCCAGGGCCAGCGTCTTGGCGACGTCCCATTTGGCCAGGGTGCCGGCGTGCACCAGCAGGTGTCCTTGCTCGAAGTGCGCGAGCGGGCGGTAGCGCAGCCATTCGATCAGTTGGGTGGCGTCCGGCGCGTCCAGGATTTCCTGGATGGTGTCGGACTTGGTGGGGCGCCGGACGCCCGCGGCAGCGGCCAGCAGGTGCAGATCGTGATTGCCCAGCACGGCCACCGCGCGGTCTTCCAGCGCCATCACGCGCCGTAGCGTGGCCAGCGATTGGGGACCGCGGTTGACCAGGTCCCCCGCGAACCAGAAGCGGGACTCAGGCTCGCCGACCAGGTCGGGGTGCGCGAGCAGCCTTTCCAGCGGGTCGCAGCAACCCTGCAGGTCTCCGATCATCCAGATGCTTGCGGTCATACCGGCGAACGGCGCCAGGGCCAGCGTTGGTCCATCACGCGCGCGACGGTGTGGCGGTATTCCATCAGCGTCAGCGCCCCCAGGGCAAGCAGCAGCGCGGCCAGGTTGGGCACGATGGCCGTGACCCAGGGCGGCCAGTGACTGAGCATGCCGACGTTCAGAGACAGCTGGTTGACCATGAAGAAGGCGACCCCGAGCAGGATGCCGACGAAGACTTTGGCGCCCACGCCCCCGCGGCGGGTCTGCATGAATGCCACCGGCGCGGCGATGGTCATCATAATCAGCAGGGTGAAGGGGTAGACCGCCTTGCGCCAGACCGCGACGACCTGGCGGTCGGCCTGCAGCTGGTTGTGGCGCAGATAGTCGATATAGTCCAGCAGGGTGACCAGGGACATGCGTTCGGGTGTCAGCACGCGGGCCAGCAGGCGGCCGGGGCTGAGCGTGGTCGTCAGCTCCCGTTGCGGGATCTTCACCACTTCGATGACCGGGCCCGGCGGCGGCTTGGCGTTGTCCAGCGCCTGCACGGCGTCATGCGAGATGCGGTTTTCCACCACGTTGTACAGGATCAGCTTGCCATCGGCGAAGCGGCCCCGTTCGGCCTTGGACAGGGCGATCAATTCCAGGTCCTTGCGGAACTCGTACAGCGTGATGCCTTCGACCTCGCCGTCTGCCTTCAGGGTGGCGATGTTGATGGTGCGCGCGCCGCCCTCGGCCGTGGGCTCCTTGAACCAGTAGCCGCTTTCCAGGCGATTGCCGCCCGCGCTGCCGCGGTATAGCAGATTGGCCTCGCCGCTTTTGATCTCCGCGATGGGCGTGACCCATTCCGACAGTACGGTGGCGCCTATCATGACGGGCACCGTCACCAGCCACAGCATGCCCAGCAGCTTCAGGCCGCTGACGCCCGAGACCCGCAGGATGACGAGCTCGTTGCGCTGCGCCAGCCCGGCCAGCGCCAGGATGGAGCCGATCAGCAGGCCGATGGGCAGCAGGTCGTACAGCCGCGTGGGCATGGCCAGGGCCTGCAGATAGAACAGCGCCAGGATGGTGAATTTGCTGCCGACGTTGTCCAGGTCGTCGACCAGGGCGAAGAACGTGAACAAGCCGAGCAGGGCCAGCAGCACCACGGTGCAAGAGCGGTAGATTTCTCGGGCCAGGTATCGGCGGGCGGTGCGCATGGGTTACGGCAATAGGCGGGACAGGGTGGTGCGGTGCTGGATCTAGCGGTGCGGAATCCGATAAACGAAGTAGCTTAACAAAAATATGCGCCGCATCCGGCGTGCCGTTGAAATCTCGCCGATATGAAGGAGGGCGCCGCCGGCAACGATGGCGCGTCAGGGGATCTCTACCTGCGGCATGCGCCGTTGCAGGATGGCGGCCCGGCGAGACAGGTAGGACGTGACGCCGCGCTTGTCGTAATAGCGGGGATTGGGCAGCATCGCGGCCAGGCGCGCCGCCTGGGCCGAGTTCAGCCGCGCCGCGCTGGTGCCGTAGTAATGCTCGGCGGCCGCCTGGGCGCCGAAAACGCCCACGCCCCATTCGGCGATATTCAGGTAGATCTCAAGAATGCGCCGCTTGGGCATGACCCATTCGATCATATAGGCCAGGATCAGTTCCTCGCCCTTGCGCAGATAGGTGCGGGAGCCGGACAGGAACAGGTTCTTCGCCACCTGCTGCGTGATGGTGGAGCCGCCCCGCATGCGGCTGCGTCCCAGCTCGGCCTGTTCCTGGTTGTATTCCCAGGCCTTGCGCATGGCTTCCCATTCCACGCCGTCGTGGTCGGTGAAATTCGCGTCTTCCGACGCGATCACCGCCCGCTTCAGGGTGTTGTTGATCTGGGCGTAGTCCACCCATTCGAAGCGCAGCCGCGCCTTGGGATCTTCTTCGCGCAACCGTGCCATCTCCTGGCGCATGACCGAACTGCTGCCGGGATTGCGGTGCGCATACCAGACCACCATGCAGAACAGCCACAACTGGTACAGGATGGCCAGGCAAAGCAGCAGCATCACCCCGGCCGAGATGACCCGGAACCATGAAATCCTTCCCGTGGAGCCGCGCCGCGTCGCCATCCCGGCGGCTACCGTGGTGGGGCCGCGGCCAATTCCTGCCGCAGCGCCGCCAGGACCGGTTCGGCATCCGGCCGCACGCCATGCCAGATGAAGAAGCTTTCCGCCGCCTGGCACACCAGCATGCCCAGGCCGTCCGCGGTGGCGGCCGCGCCATCGGCCCGTGCCTGCCGCATGAAGGGGGTAGGCTGCGCGCCGTACATCATGTCATAGGCCAGGGCTCCCTCGGCATACAGGCCGCCCGGCAGGTCCGGCGCGGCGTCGCCCAGGCTGCTGGCCGTGGCGTTGACCACCACGTCCCAGGGCCCGCCCTTGTGCGCCTCGTCCAGCGCGCCCGCGCTGACCGTGGGCGATGCGGCGCCGGTGGCGCGCAGCCATTCCGCCGCCAGGGTGTGCGCCTTTTCCGGGGTGCGGTTGACGATATGGATGCGGGCGCAGCCTGCCTCGGCCAGGGGTTGCAATACGCCCCGGGCGGCGCCGCCGGCGCCCACCATCAATACCCGCGCGCCGGTCAGGTCCATGCCCAGGGCGCGCAGGTCGGCCACCAGGCCGATGCCATCGGTGTTGCAGCCATGCAGCGCGCCATCGCGCTGCCAGAGGGTGTTGACGGCGCCCGCCAGGCGGGCGCGCTCGCTCAGCCGGGGCGAAGCCAGCGTCCAGGCCTGCTGCTTGAAGGGGACGGTGACGTTCAGCCCGCGCCCGCCGCCGGCGAAAAAGCCCCGCACGGTGGCCTCGAAGCCATCCAGCGGCGCGGCAAGCAGGCCATATTCCAGCGCGATCCCGGTCTGTTCGCCGAACATCGCATGGATGCGTGGCGAGCGGCTGTGCGCGACGGGGTTGCCGATCACGGCATAGCGCCCCGGCTGGCCGCCGGCCGGGGGAAGGATCGCCTGCGGGGAAGCATAGGCCGTCATGGCGCCCGGGTCTCCAGCGTGTCGTTGACGAAATTCCACGTGCGCGTGATCGCCAGGATGTCGGTATCGCGGGCGATGTCCGGCGGAAAGGGCGCGAAGGGGGCGGACAGCTGCACGATACGGCGGGCGGCCTGGTTCAGTACGGGGTACTGCGACGGGGTGTCGATCTCCACATCCGCCACGCTGCCGTCGGCGCGCACGTACACCGTCATGCGCAGCGTGCCGTACAGCTTGCCGCGCGCTTCCGCCGGGTAATTCTGCGTGCCCACGGCTTCTACCCGGCTGCGCCAGGCGTCCAGGTATTGCGCGTAGCGGGAGGCTTCGGCCGAAGGCGCCACGAAGGTGCGCCGCGGACGCTTGTTGTAGGCCTGCACGCGGGCGGCCAGTGCCGCCACCTGCGCGTTCTGCAGGACACTGTCCTGGTCCTGGTCCTCGCGCCCCGGCGTGTCGGCGTTGGGCGCCGGTTCGCCGGACTGGCGCGGGGGATTGACCTGGGTGCTGGCCTGCAACTGCGACAACAGGCGTTGCTGGGTTTCCTCCAGGGCCGCCTGGCGCTTGCGCATGGCTTCCAGCACCACGGCGCTGGGCGCGTTGCCGGATTGCGGCAGCGGCGATTGGGCCATGCCCTGGTCCGCCTCGCCGCCGCCTTCCACGTTGGCCTGCGCCTGGGCCTCTGCCTTGGCGGGCGCGTTGTCGGTCTTGGCGTTGACCAGGATGATTTCCAGGGATTGCGCGGGGGGATGCGGCGTCCGGGGCGGCGCGAAGCGCACCGCAAGCACGGCCCCATGGACGATTAGGGAAATCGCCAGGGCCAGCCAGAGGTGATGTCGGGCCGGGGCGCCCACCCAGTGGGCCGCCCGGCTCAGCGAGGAGTCGGGATCGTCATGCACGGACGCATTTTAGTCGTGTTGCGCGACCGCGCATGCGCCGGACGCGATCGCATGCCGGCCGGGCCCGGCCTCGCCCCGCCAGGCGCGGCCGGCCCAGGCCCGCCCCGCCTAGGCCGGCCGCGCCTGGTCCGGCCGCGCCTAGGCCGGCCGCGGAAAGATCCACATGCTGGACGCCGGCAGCGCCAGCCGCTGGGCGCCCGGCGCCCGGTTTTCCTGGCCGTAGGCGCGCAGCGCCATGGTGCTGACGGATTCCTCGCCGGGCGGGCGGAACACGTATTCCCAGCGGTCGCCCAGGTACATGCTGGTCATCAGCCGCATGTCGACATGATTGCCCTGGCTTTCGTCTCCCAGGCGCACCTGCTCCACGCGGATGACGCCCACGGCCTCCTGGCCCGCCTGCACTCCCGCGCCGGCCTGGCCCCACAGCGCCCAGCCCTGGCCTTCCAGCCGCGCCTGGCCGTCGCGGACTTCCGCGACCCGGCCGTTCAGGCGGTTGTTGGTGCCCATGAACTCGGCGGCGAACAGGGTGGCCGGGGTGCCGTACATTTCCTGCGGCGTGCCTTGCTGCTCGATGCGGCCGTTGTTCAGCAGCAGGATGCGGTCGGAGATGGCCATCGCTTCGCTCTGGTCGTGCGTGACCATCAGCGCGGACAGGCCCAGGCGCACGATCAGCTCGCGCAGGAAGGCGCGGGCTTCCTCGCGCAGCTTGGCGTCCAGGTTGGACAAGGGTTCGTCCAGCAGGATGACCGGCGGGTTGTAGACCAGGGCGCGGCCGATCGCCACCCGTTGCTGCTGGCCGCCGGACAATTGGTGCGGATGCCGCTGCGACAAATGCCCCAGGCCCAGCTGGTCCAGGACTTCCTGTACCCGCTGTTTGGTTTCCGCGGCCGGCGTGCGGCGCAGCTGCAGCGGATAGGCCACGTTCTCGAAAACCGTCTTGTGCGGCCACAGCGCATACGACTGGAACACCAGGCCCAGGTTGCGCTCTTCGGCCGGCACTTCACGCCGGGCCGCGCCGTCGTACACCAGGCGTTCGCCGATGGCGATCTTGCCGCGCTTGGGCGCCTCCAGGCCGGCGACGGCGCGCAGCAAAGTGGTCTTGCCGCTACCCGACGGCCCCAGCAGCGAGACCACCTCCCCCTGCTTGAGCGCCATCGATACGCCCTTGAGCACGGGGTTGTCCCCGTAGTCCAGGTGCAGGTCGTCAACGGATAGTTCAATCATGAAGTTTCACTCCGAATCGCAGCGCTATGCCCAGGCCGACCACGACCAGCGCGATATTGATGAAGGACAGCGCGGCCACGATGTCGATGGCGCCGGCGGCCCACAGCGAAACCAGCATGGAGCCTATGGTCTCGGTGCCGGGCGACAGCAGGTACACCCCGGTGGAATATTCGCGCTCGAAAATCAGGAACATCAGCAGCCAGGAACCGATCAGCCCGTAACGCGCCAGCGGCACCGTGACCTGTCGGGTCACCTGGCCGCGGCGGGCGCCGGCGCTGCGCGCCGCCTCTTCGAGCTCCGGGCCGACCTGCAGCAGCGTGGACGAGATCAGCCGCAGCCCATAGGCCATCCAGACCACCGTATAGGCCAGCCAGACGCTGAAAATAGTGCTGCGTATGGATCGCAGCCATTCCACGAAGTTGTCGCGCAGCCAATCCGCATACGGCAGGAAGGACAGCAGGCCGCCTTCGTCCAGCGAGTTGTCCAGCCATAGCGGCACGAACAGGAATACCCACAGGAAGGCCAGGCCGGCCAGCAGGCCGGGCACCGCGCGCGGGACCAGCACGCTGTAGTCCAGGAAGCGCGTCACGTGGTCCGGCTTGCGGTGCATGGCCAGGCCGATGAAGGTGTAGCAGACCACCGCCAGGGCGCCGCCGAACACGCCGATGGCCACGGAGTTGACGATGGCGCGCAGCAGGTTGGGCTGGCCCCATACCGAGCGGAAGGCATCCAGCGACAGCACGTCCAGCAGCGATACGCCCATCCCCCAGTTCGATACGAAGGCGCGCAGCACGACGCCCGTCAGGGGCACGAAGATGGTCACGATCAGCCACAGCCACACCACCGCGCTGGCCACGCCGCGCCATTTGCCCAGGGGCAGCGGCCGGGCCCGCGAGGCCTTTCCCTTGACGGTCACGAAGCGGTTGGCGGTGCGCATCAGCCGCCGCTGCAGCGCCACCAGCGGGATGGTGATGCAGATCAGCACCACGGCCACCGCGGCCATCAGGTGGTACGACGGCGTGCCCAGCTTGTTGGTCAGCTTGTACAGATAGGTCGCCAGCACCAGGTTGCCTTCGGGATCGCCCAGCACCAGTACCAGGCCGAAGACCTCCAGGCCCAGGAAGAACAGCAGCACCGATGCGTACAGCAGCGCCGGCCGCACCATGGGCAGGCTGACGGACATCATCACGCGCAAGGGCGAGGCGCCCGTGACGCGCGCGGCTTCCTCGACGTCCGATCCCATGCTGCGCAGCGCCGAAGAGATGTACAGGTAGGCGTGCGGCACGTGGGTCAGGCCGGCGATGATGACGATGCTGGTCATGGAATAGACGTTCCATGGCACGAAGCCCAGCAGTTCCCTGGCCCATATGGAGAAGAAGCCGACGGGGCCCGCCGCCACGACATAGCCGAAACCCAGCACCATGGGCGAGACGAACACGGGCACCAGGATCAGCGGCTGTATCCAGTTGCGGCCCGGCAGGTCGGTGCGGATCAGCAGGAAGGCCAGCATGCCGCCCAGCGGCACGGCGATGATGAACAGGCCGAATGCCAGGATCAGGCCGCTGACCAGTGCTTTGTAGAAATCCGGATCATCGAAAATGAAGCGGAAGGCATCCAGCCCCAGTTCCTTCGATGGCGAGAAGAAAGGGGCGGATAGAAAGCTCTGGTACACGATCAGCGACAGCGGCACGTAAATCGCCAGCGCCGTGATCAATACCACTACGCCGCGCGGCAACGATTGCCATCTGGAGCGCAATGTCTGCATGGATGTATCCCGGTGTTCAAGCCCTGCGCCGGCGGGCGGCGCCCTACGCGACGGTACGGCGAGGGCGGGTGGGCACGGCTCGTGGCCTTGCCCCCCGCCCGGCGCGCGGTCCGTTTCGGTCCGCGCGCCGACCGTCCTGTTCACCCCCTTGCGCCGGCGGCGGCGCCGCGCCGCCATGGCGCGCGTCCCGCCCGCCCGCCAGGCGCGGGGGTCTTGTTCCTTGCCCGGCCGGCAGGCTTACTTGCCCGCCGCCTTGCGCCAGTCGTTGATGAATTCCAGGCGCTTCTTCTGCTGCAGGTAGTCCAGCAGCGTTTCATTCACGGGAATGGGCTTGAGCGCCTTGCCCAGCTTCTTGGTCAGGCCGTCGACATCGTTGTCGCCCGGCACGTCGTCGCGGATGGACGCCATGTCGGCCTTGTTGGCGACCAGGTCCTGGCCCTTCTGCGACAGCAGGTAGTCCATCCACAGCTTGGCGGCGTTGCGGTGCTTGGACTTCTTGCTGATGAAGGCCACGCGCGAGAGCACCAGCGTGTAGTCGGTGGGGTAGACGATGCCGATGGACTCGTCCTTGCGGGCGCGTGCCTCGGCATAGGAGCCCAGGATGTTGTAGCCGATCAGGTTCTCGCCGGATGACACGCGCTCCATCATCGTGCCGGTGGAAGACTGCACCACCAGGCCGCCCTTGGCGGTATCGCGCAGGGTGTCGAAGTAGTGCGGATCGTTCATCTTGTCCTGCACGGCCAGCATGAAGCCGACGGCGGATTTCTCGATATCGTAGGTGGTGACCTTGTTCTTGAACTTGTCCGTTTGCGCGGCCACCAGCTTGGCCAGGTCGCCGTGGGTTTTCGGCACGTCGCCCTGCGGGATCAGGCGTTTGTTGTAGATGAAGACGGCCGGCTCGTAGGTCGTGCCGTAGGCCGCATCCTTCCACACCGCCCAGGAGGGCAGCTTGCCTGCTTCAGGCGACTTGTACTGCAGGGCGTAATCCTTGGCCAGTTGCAGCGCGGAATCCATGGATGAGCTCCACACCACATCGCCGCTGGTGCCGCCGGAGGCCTGTTCGCTGATATAGCGGTTATAGAGCTCCGTGCTGTTCATGTCGTTGTATTCGACCTTGATGCCGGGATACGCGGCTTCGAAGCCCTTGATGATCGGGTCGGCGGTCTTGGTGTCGGTGGTCGAATAGATGACCACCGTGCCTTCCTTCTTGGCGCCGTCGATGATCTTCTGGTAATCCGAGGGATAGCCTGCCGGCGTCTGGGCCAGCGCGTTCGCGGCGGTCAGGGAAAAAGCGGCGGCGCAGGCCACCGCCAGGCGTGACGGGACGAGCATTGTCTTCTCCATTTGGAATAGTTTTGCTGGACGGCGCCAGCGTGGCCGCATCTTAGTGGCCGCATGCTGTCGCCGTCCTGTCATGCGCAAGGCGCGATAGGGCGGCCGTTGATGCGTCGTTGATTGCGACGGGACAGCCGGCTAGGGCGCGGGCGGTTTCGCCGCCGGCGTATCGGTGACCAGGCGGGTCCAGTTCTGGATGAAGCGCGCATGCCGCTGGCGGTCCAGGCCGACCAGCAGGGCAGGGCCCAGTACGACGGGCTGCACGATGCCCTGCGAGCGCGTCAGCGCCGTTTCGCCGCTCCAGGCCGCGCGGCCATCGTCCACCATGGGGCCCAGGCCGCTGACCGTGGCGATTTCGGTCTGGCCCGCGGGCGATAGCAGCCAGTCGATCAGCGCGCGCGCGAGCGCGGGATGCGGCGCGCGGCGCGCGATCAGCGCCGACCGCGGCAGCACCAGCACATAGTCCTGCGGGAACACCACGCCGATACCGCGGCCGGCGGCCTGGCGCGCCAGCGCGTAGGAGCCCAGCACGTTGTAGCCGATGTCCAGCTCGTCGTTTTCGATGGCGTTCAGGATCCCGGCCGTCGTGGCGCTGAGCCGCACGCCCACCTGCCCCAGGGCGTTGGTCAGGCCCCAGAAGTTGGAGGACACCTGTTCGTCCTCCTCGGCCAGGACCTGGCCGACGCTGCTGCGCGCGATGTCGTAGGTGCCGACACGGCCGTGCAGTTTTTCGCGTTCGGTTTCCAGCAGGCGCAGCAGTTCCTGCCGCGACCGCGGCACCGTCGCCTCGGTAAAGCGGCGCGGGTTGTAGACGATGACGGCGGGCTCGAAGGCGAAGCCGAAGACCTCGTCGCGCCATACCGCCCAGGACGGCAGGCGATCGGCGCCGGGCGCGTCGTAGCGCATTGCATAGCCGTCGTTGGCCAGCCGGACCTGCAGGTCGGCCGCCGAGCTGATCAGGACGTCCACATCCGCCAGCCGTCCGGCGACCGTCGCCTGGTACAGCTCGCGGCTGCCCATCTCGCGGTATTCCACGGCGACGTCGGGCTGCTGGGCCTGGAAGGCGACGATGATAGGCGCGGCCGCGGGCGTGTCGGTGGTGCCCGCGATCACCAGCAGCCGTCCCGGCGGCTGCGGCGCGGGAAACCGGGTGATGGTCGATGGCGCGGGCGCGGCGCCCTGCGGATCCCGCGCCGACGGCTGCGTGCGCGCCGGCCCGCCATCCGGCGATGCCGCGCGGGCGGCCGGCGGCGGCACGGCCAGCAGCATGCCCACGATCGCCGCCGCGGCCAGCAGGGTGCGGGGATAGGCCGGCCGCGCGCGCGGCAGCACCACGCGGGCGGACAGGCCGCCGCCCTGGCGGTCCTGCAGCCACAGCGCACCGCCGTGCGCTTCGGCCACGGTCTTGGCGATGGACAGGCCCAGGCCCGAACCGGGCGTGCCGGCGCCCGTGCGGCCGCGCGTGAAGCGTTGCTGCACCGCGTCCTTTTCGTCGTCGGCGATGCCTGGGCCGGCGTCGTTCACGGTCAGGGCCACGCGGTAGCCGGCGACGGGCGTCGCCGTGATTTCCACCGGCCCATCGGGCGCGTACCGCAGGGCGTTGTCCACCAGGTTGCGCAGCATCTCGCGCAGCGCCACCCGGTCGCCCACGACACGGGCGCGCCGCACTTCCGGCGCGATGGATATCCGCAGGCGCCGGGCTTCGAGGGGGCCGATGCGTCGGCGCGTTTCATTGACGGTTTCGGCGATGCCGACGGATTCGTGCCCCCGCATGCCCAGGCGGTGCGTGATGGTGGCATCCATCAGCAATTGGTTGATCAACTGGCTGGCATGGGTGGCGTTCTGGTGGATGCGCGCGACACGGGTGCGCAGGCGTTCCGGATCGGTTTCGTCCATCGCCACTTCCGCCTGCGCCCGCAGCGACGCCAGCGGCGTGCGCACCTGGTGCGCCGCATCCGCCACCAGGTTGTTCAGCGACGACATGATGCCGTTCAAGCGCCGCATGAAACCGTTCAGCGCCTCGGCCAGGCCCTTGACCTCGCGCGGTACGGGCGCCTCCAGGGGCGTCAGGTCGTCGGGCGCGCGGGCGCGCAGCGATCGTTCGATCACCGCCAGCGGCGCGAAGGCCCGCTGGATGCCGAACCACAGCAGCGCCAGCGCCACCGGCACCACCACCAGCAGCGGCAGGGCGCTGCGGTTCAGGATCTCGGCGGCCAGCGCCTCGCGCGCGTCGCGGGTTTCGGCGACCCGGATGGTGACCCAGCCGGCGTGGCGGCCGGCGGAGATCAGCCGCCCCACGGTGGCGATGCGTATCGGTTCGTCGTGATAGGTGGCGTCCGAAAACACCGGCGCGGCGGACTGCGCCAGGGGCAGTCCGGGTGCCAGGTCGTCGTAGCCGGTGATCGGCTTGCCGCTGGCATTGCGTACGCTATAGAACACACGGTCATTGCCCGATAGCATGGCCAGGGACGAGAACGGCGGCTCGGCCGTGACGTCGTTCTCGTCGATCTGCACCGACCCCGCGATGGTCAGGGCCGAGGCGGCCAGCAATCTGTCGAAGGCGCGGTCGGCGGCACGGTGCGCGTACTCGCGCAGGAACAGGCTGACGGCGATCGAGGCGCAGAGCAGCAACAGGCAGCCCATGGCGAACACCCGCCCGCGTATGGAGAAGGCCGTGCCGGTCTTCATGGACGCTGGGGCGCCGTTCAAGAGGGATCGTGCAGGCGGGCCTGATAGCCGACGCCCCGCACGGTAACGATATCGACCGTCGCGCCGGCGATTTTGCGGCGCAGGCGCGATACCAGCAGTTCCAGCGCGTTGGGCAGCACGTCTTCCAGGTCGAAAAGCTGGCTCATCAGCCTTTCCTTGCCGACCGTGCTGCCCAGGCGGTCCAGCAGGATTTCAAGCAGGCGGAATTCGCGGCGGCCCAGGGTCACCGGCACGCCGCCGATGTGCGCCGTGCGCCCCGCCACGTCCAGCGTCAGGTTGCCGTGCACCGCCACGCTGGTGGTGCGGCCCGCCGGGCGGCGCAGCAGCGCGCGCAGCCGGGCTTCGAGTTCGCGCAGGTCGAAGGGCTTGACCAGGTAGTCGTCGGCGCCCAGGTCCAGCATATCGATCTTGTCCTCGATCTCGGCCCGCGCGGTCACCACCAGCACCGGCGCGTCCATGCCGGATGCGCGCAGTTCGCGGATCACGTCGAAGCCGCTCTTGCCGGGCAGCATGATATCCAGCACCAGCGCGTCCCACTCCTCGTGCCGGCTCCATTGCAGCGCGGCTTCGCCATCGCGCACCCATTCCACGCTGTGGCCCGACGCGCGCAGCTTGCTTTCGATCGCGTCGCCCAGATCGGCATTGTCTTCGACCAACAGTATGCGCATGGTTCGGTCTCCCGCATCGGCCCGGATCGCGGCATGGGCGGACGCTGCGTTATTCGGTGTCGGCCACGCCTTCGTCGGCGGGCGCCGCCGCCAGTTCGCCGACGAAGCGGCACTGCACTTCCAGCGTCAGCTCGTCGCGCTCCAGCAAGTCGATTTCCACCTGGGCGCCGCGCGGCAGGGCCGGCAGGCCGCCCACCCGCGTGACCAGCGGGGCATCGTTCAGCCGCACCAGGTCGTCGCGCAGCACGCTGGCCCTGGCGCGCGTGACGCCTTGCTGCGCCAGCCAGCGCAGGCACCAGTAGCGCTCCATGGTGTTCTGGAATTCCCCCCAGGCGGCATACTGCGCGTCGAAGGCGCCGATGATGGCGAACAAGTCCGCGTCGCGCGGCTTGAAAGGCGCCACCAGCCGCGCGGATACGCCGTTTTCCACCGCCGCGATCAACTGCCACTGGTTCACCAGGTCCACATAGCGGCGCAACGGGGAAGTGCTCCAGGCATATTGGGGCACGCCGATGGCTTCGTGCGGCAGGGGCTGGGTGCTCATGCGTACCCGGCCGGCCTGCTGCGAGCGGTAGATGCCCGGCACGCCATGCTGCGCCAGCAGGCCGCCCCACAGGTTGTTGGCCAGGATCATGTATTCCGCCACCATGCGGTCCAGCGGCGCGTTGCGCCGGCGCGGCACCAGGCGCACGGGGGTGTCGGGGTTGTCCGGGTCGCCGTCCACGTAATAGCTGTATTCGACCCGGCTGTTGTTCTCGGGCTTGCCGCGTACTTCATCGCGGCGCGCCGACAGGGACTGCGCCAGCCGCCACAGCGGCCGCAGCCAGTCGCCATACGGCAGCGGCCCTTGCGGATCGTCCAGCGCGGCTTCGGTGACCGTTTCGTCCAGCAGATTGTGGCGCAGGTTCTCCCGCACCACGATGCGTTCCAGCCGGCTTTCATGGGCCAGGATTTCGCCATTGTCCGGATCCGCCGTCACGTAGAGCGACAGGGCGGGGACCTCGCGTCCGGCATCCAGCGAAAACGCCTGGATGACGGTGTCCGGCTGCATGGGGATCTTGTCGCCGGGCATATAGACCGTGGAAAGGCGCGCCCGCGCCAGCTTGTCGAGCTCGCTGCCGCGTGTCACGGCCAGGCCCGGCGCGGCGACGTGTATGCCGACACGCAGCTTGCCGTCCGGCAGGGCGGTGACGGACAGCGCATCGTCGATCTCCGTGGTCGTAACGTCGTCGATGGAATAGATCTCGGCCTCCGCCAGGGGCAGCTCGCGCGATGGCGCGGGCAGCTCCACCTCCGGAAAACCGGTGCCGCGCGGAAAATACTGGGCCAGGAAGCGGCGCTTGTGCAGCGCCAGGGCATGTGGGAAAGCGCCCAGGTCCAGCAGCAGGCGGTCCGGGCTTTTCTGCAGCCGCGAGCAGGCGCTTTCCAGCGCCTTCCATTGCATGGTGTTCTTGTCCGGCCGCACCACCAGCGTTTCCGCCATGGCGGCGATTTCCGCCGGCAGCCGCCCGGCGACCATCTCGTCCACCCATTCCTGCTGCTGGGCGGCCTGTTTCTGCTTTTTCTCGATGGCGGCCAGCGCGGCCGCCAGGATGTCCGGCGGCGCGGGGCGATAACGGCCCTTGCCGCGCCGATGGAAGTAGGCCGGCGCGCCATGCAGGCGCATCAGCACGGCGGCCTGCTCCGTGGGCGAGGGCGCGTGGCCGTAATAGTCGGCGGCCAGCGCCGAGGTATCGAATTCCTCCTGCGGCGCGCATTCCCACAGGAATTGCAGGTCGATCTCCTGCGCGGCGGCTTCCGCCTGGCGCAGCAGTTCCGCCGGCTCGGGCGCCGGAAAGGTAAAGATCGCGTTGGCCCGCTTGATCTTGCTGCGTTTGCCCGATTCGGACTCTACCTGCAGGCTGGCGTCCGCTTCGGAAAGGATATGTCCGGCCTTGAGCTGGCCGTCGTCTTCGTAAAACACGTGCATGGCGTGGTCCATCTGGGGCGCGGGCGGCTGCCGCCGTCCGCGCGCGATCCTGCTGAATAGTTATTGGTCGGGGCCTGTCGATACCGGCGGGGTGTCCAGCGCGAATTGGAGGACTTCGGGCATCCAGACGGCGAAGTCGGACAATCCGTGGTCGCTGCCTTCGACGATGCGCTGCCGGCAGCCCGCATACCAGTCCCGCATCTCGCGCCAGTCAAGCAGTTCATCGCCGGTGGCGGCGACCAGGAAATAGCGTTCCGGCCGGGTCGGCGCTTGCACCGCCAGGGCGGCCAGTTCATCCACGTATTCGGGGCGGAAGTCGAACGGCGCGCCCGAATGATACATACTCTGCCGGCCCACCTGCGTGGCAAGGTCGCGCGGCGCGTGCACGGCCGGGTTCAGTAGTACCGCCTTGCAATCGAGCTGTTCCGCCAGCCACGTGGCGTAGTAGCCGCCCAGCGAGGATCCGATCACCGTCAGGGCGCGGGGCGAGGTCCTGCCTTGGCGGGACAGGGCATCCAGCTGGTCCCGCGCCAGCGACATGGCCAGGTCCGCGGCTTCGCGGGGGCTGGGCGGCAATTGCGGGCAGCGCCAGTCGGCGGACAGGCCGCGCCGCGCCATTTCGTCCGCCAGCATGCGCGCCTTGAACGAGGCGGGGGATGACCGGAATCCGTGCAGGTAGAGAATCATGGCCGCTCCGGCGCCGGCGGCGATGCGGCCAGCGCATCGAGCAGTTTGCCGTGGATGCCGCCGAAGCCGCCATTGCTCATAATCAGTATGTGGTCGCCCGGGCGGGCGGCGCGCGCGATGGCGGCCACCATCGCGTCCAGGTCGTCGTAGGCGGCGGCGCGGTCGCCCAGCGGGGCCAGCACCCGGGCCGGGTCCCATCCCAGGGCATGCTTGCCCGACTGCGCGCCGAAGCAGAACACGCGGTCGGCGGCCTGCAGGGCGCCCGGCAGCCGTTCGGCCATGGTGCCCAGTTTCATGGTGTTGGATCGCGGCTCCAGCACGGCCAGGATGCGGGCATCGCCTACCCGCCGCCGGAGGCCGGCGACCGTGGTCTCGATGGCGGTGGGATGGTGGGCAAAGTCGTCGTAGACGGCCACTCCGCGCACCGTGCCGCGCAGTTCCATGCGCCGCTTCACGCCGGCGAAGGCGGAAAGCGCCTCTACCGCGGCCCGCGGCGACACGCCCGCGTGTTCGGCAGCGGCGATGGCGGCCAGCGCGTTCAGGCGGTTGTGTTCGCCCAGCAGGCGCCAGCGCACCATGCCGACGTCGACGCCCTGATGCCGTACCGCGAAGGCGCCGTCCGCGTCCGGCGGCCCGGCCTGCCATGGCGCATCGTCGCCGAAGCGGGCGGTATCCGACCAGCAACCGCGCGCCAGGACGCGCTCCAGCGCCGGGGAGCCGGCGGGCAGCACGATGCGCCCGCTGCGCGGGATGGTGCGTACCAAGTGGTGGAATTGCGTCTCGATGGCGGCCAGATCGGGGAAGATATCGGCGTGGTCGTATTCCAGGTTGTTCAGAATGGCGGTGCGGGGGCGGTAATGGACGAACTTGGACCGCTTGTCGAAGAAAGCGGTGTCGTATTCGTCGGCCTCGATGACGAAAAACCGGCGCGACGGGTCGTAGCGCGCCGACACCTGGAAGTCTTGCGCCACGCCGCCCACCAGGAAATTGGGCCGTAGTCCGGCGTATTCAAGTATCCAGGCCAGCATGGCGCTGGTGGTGGTCTTGCCGTGCGTGCCGGCCACGGCCAGCACATGCTGGCCCGCCAGCACGTGGTCCCCGAGCCACTGCGGTCCCGAGACGTAGGGGGCCCCCGCGTCCAGGATGGCTTCCATCAAGGGATTGCCGCGTGTCACCACATTGCCGATCACGTAAAGGTCGGGACGCAGATCCAGCTGTTCGGCGCCATAGCCCTCGACCAGCTCGATGCCCTGTTCGGCCAGCTGGGTGCTCATCGGGGGATAGACGCCGGCATCGCAGCCGGTGACCCGATGGCCCGCCGCGCGGGCGATCAGGGCCAGTCCCCCCATGAACGTGCCGCAGATGCCTAGAATGTGCAGATGCATATGGTGTTTCTCCTGCCGGCATTGTAGATGCAGCAATGCGCCGCCCTGGCGGCTTTCCGCGCGCCCCGGGCGCCGGGTAAGATGACACGATGAAACGACGCACTGTTCTCCGATCGCTGGCCGCGCTGGGCGGCCTGGCGGCTGCCCAATCCGGCCTGGTCCGCGGCGCGGCCGCCGCGGATACCGCCGGGTCCGCCGCGGGCCTGCTGGCCCAGTCTTTTCCCGATACCCAAGGTAAGCCGCAACCGCTGTCGCAGTGGAAGGGCAAGCCCATGCTGGTCAACTTCTGGGCCACGTGGTGCCCGCCCTGCGTTAAAGAGATGCCGGAACTGGATGCGCTGCATAAGCAGCACCCCGGCGTGCAGTTCCTCGGGCTGGCAATCGATACATCGGCCAACGTCGGCAAATTCATGGCGAAAGTGCCGGTATCCTATCCCGTGCTGATCGCCGGGCCGGGCAGCATAGACCTGATGCGCAAGCTGGGTAACGCGCCGGGAGGGCTGCCGTTTACCGTCCTGTTGGGCGCAGATGGCGCGATTAAACAGCAGATCCTCGGTCCGGTGGACGTCGGGGCGCTGGAAAAGACGCTGACCGCGCTGGCGGCGTAACGCGCATGGACAAATAGGCGAAATTGTCGTAAAAAGCGGGGTTATTCGCGGTTTTCGTGTCAAAACCCCCTGGTGTGCAACCCGGCGGTCATGATGCGAGCCTAGGTGGGCGGCTTCGGCCGCCGATTCCGATTCACCCCGGCATGCAGTCCTGACGCGCCCCGTGCGCGGATGGCGCCGGTCCTCCATTCTGGCAGCAATGGCGCAACGCATACTGGTCTTGCACGGCCCCAACCTGAACCTGCTGGGTACCCGCGAACCGGGCATCTACGGCAGCCTGACGTTGGCGCAGATCAATGACGGCCTGGCGGCGCTGGCTGCCGACCTGGGCGTGTCCTTGACGGCGTGGCAGGGCAATCACGAAGGCGCGCTGGTCGAACGCATCCAGGCCGCCCGCGAGGACGGGACGGATTTCATCGTGATCAACGCGGCGGCCTACACGCACACCAGCGTGGCGGTGCGGGACGCCCTGGCGGCCGTGTCCATTCCTTTTATTGAAGTACATTTGTCCAACTTGTATAAGCGCGAGCCATTCAGGCATCACTCCTACCTGTCGGACCTGGCGGTGGGACTGATTTCGGGCCTGGGACCCGATGGCTACGAAGCCGCGGTTCGCTACGCCGCGCGCCACTGACTTCGTTCGACCGTTTTCCTGTCCCCCACAACAGAACCATCCAATGCGGCGCGGCAGCTCGGCCGCCTGTCGTCAACATTCCGGGAAGCACTTATATGGATCTCCGAAAACTCAAGACCCTGATCGACCTGGTGGCGGAGTCCGGCATCGCCGAACTCGAAATCACCGAAGGCGAAGGCAAGGTCCGCATCGTCAAGTTCTCGCAGACGGTGCAGCCGGTCGCCTACCACCAGCCGACAGAGGCCGCTCCCGCGCCGCAGGCCGCACCCGCCGCCAACGTGCCCGCGCCGGCCGCGCCCGCCGCGGCGCCAGCCGTGCAGGGCCACGTGGTCAAGGCGCCCATGGTCGGCACCTTCTACCGGTCGCCCAATCCCGGCGCCGCGCCCTTCGTCGACGTCGGCCAGACCGTCAAGGAAGGCGACCCGCTGTGCATCATCGAAGCCATGAAGCTTCTCAATGAAATCGAGGCCGACAAGTCCGGCGTCATCAAGGAAATCCTGGTCGAAAACGGCGAGCCCGTCGAGTACGGCCAACCCCTGTTCGTCATCGGCTGACTGTTCCCATGTTCGAAAAAATACTGATCGCCAACCGCGGCGAGATCGCCCTGCGCATACAGCGCGCCTGCCGCGAGCTGGGCATCAAGACCGTGGTTGTCCATTCCGAAGCGGACCGCGACGCCAAGTACGTCCGGCTGGCTGACGAGTCGGTGTGTATCGGGCCGCCGCCCTCGCGCGAAAGCTACCTGAACATGCCGGCCATCATCTCGGCGGCGGAAGTGACCGACGCGGAAGCCATCCACCCCGGCTACGGCTTCCTTTCCGAGAACGCCGATTTCGCCGAACGGGTGGAAAAGAGCGGCTTCGTCTTCATTGGCCCACGGCCGGATTCCATCCGCCTGATGGGCGACAAGGTCAGCGCCAAGCGCGCCATGATCGAGGCCGGCGTGCCGGTGGTGCC
Organism: Bordetella bronchialis; assembly: GCF_001676705.1. Lineage (NCBI taxonomy): Bacteria > Pseudomonadati > Pseudomonadota > Betaproteobacteria > Burkholderiales > Alcaligenaceae > Bordetella > Bordetella bronchialis. The sequence continues at coordinate 5,161,641 of NZ_CP016170.1, read as the reverse complement.
CGGCTCCGAAGGCGCCTTGCCCGACAATCCCCAGGAAATCCTGCGCATCGCGCGCGAGGTCGGCTATCCGGTCATCATCAAGGCGGCGGGCGGCGGCGGTGGCCGCGGCATGCGCGTGGTGTACACCGAGGCCGCGCTGATCAATGCCGTCAATATGACGCGTTCGGAAGCCGGGGCCGCCTTCAACAACCCGGAAGTCTATATGGAGAAGTTCCTCGAGAACCCTCGCCATATCGAAATCCAGGTGCTGGCCGACGGCGGACGTAACGCCATCTGGCTGGGCGAGCGCGATTGCTCCATGCAGCGGCGCCACCAGAAGGTCATCGAAGAAGCCCCCGCGCCCGGCATCGCCCGGCGGCTGATCGAACGCATCGGCGACCGCTGCGCGGATGCCTGCCGCAAGATCGGCTACCGCGGCGCCGGCACCTTCGAGTTCCTCTACGAGAACGGCGAGTTCTATTTCATCGAAATGAACACGCGTATCCAGGTGGAGCATCCGGTGACCGAGCTGATCACGGGCATCGACCTGGTCCAGCAGCAGATCCGTATCGCGGCGGGCGAGAAGTTCATGCTGCGCCAGCGCGACGTGATACTGAAAGGCCACGCCATCGAGTGCCGCATCAATGCCGAGGATCCTTTCCGCTTCGTGCCCAGCCCCGGCCGGATCACCAACTGGCATACGCCGGGCGGTCCCGGGGTGCGCATCGACTCGCATGCCTTCAACGGTTATTTCGTGCCGCCCAACTACGACTCCATGATCGCCAAGGTCATCACCTACGGCGACACGCGGGAGCAGTCGCTGGCGCGCATGCGCATCGCCTTGTCGGAAATGGTCGTCGAAGGGATTTCCACCAATATTCCGCTGCACCGGGAGCTTCTGCAGGACGCCCGTTTCATCGAGGGCGGCACCAGCATCCATTACCTGGAGCAGAAGCTGGCCCAGCGTCCCTGAGCAGAAGCCGCGCGGGCGTTTCCGGGCGGCCCGCCCCACGTACAATACGACGGTCCGGCCGCGCGGCCCCCAGGGTCCACGGCAGGGCAGGGGCGGACCGCGGCACACCGGGTGCGCGCGCCCGACGTAGCCAGGGATGCGCCGCGCGCGGCCGCGGCGCAAGCCGGGCGGCGCCGGCCGGTCCGCGGATATTCATACGGAAGATCGTTTCATGCGTGAGCTGGTGCTCCATTCCTCCGAGGCGCAGGCCGAAGCGCTGTCCGATGCGCTGCTGGAGGCCGGTGTCCTGTCGGTCTCCGTGGAAGACGCCGACCGGGATACCGACGCCGAGCAGCCGCTCTTCGGCGAGCCGGGCACCGAGCCTGCCGTCCAGGCCTGGGAACGCAACCGCGTGGTCGCATTGCTGCCCGACGGCACGGATCCGGCGCAGATCGTCGAAAGCGTGGCCGCGGAGCTGGGCGGCGACTATGCCGACGCACTCGCCGGCTGGTCGCTGCGCGATGTGCCGGACGCCGATTGGGTGCGGCTGACGCAACAGCAGTTCGGGCCCATCCATATCGCCGACCGCATCTGGATCGTGCCCAGCTGGCACCGCGACGATCCGGCCGTACCCGGCCTGGGGCAGCCGGAGCGGAACGGCGATATCCATATCGAACTCGACCCGGGGCTGGCCTTCGGCACCGGCAGCCATCCCACCACCCATCTTTGCCTGGCCTGGCTGGAGGCACAGCTGCCGGCCGGCGCGACGGTGCTGGACTATGGCTGCGGATCGGGCATCCTGGCCATCGCGGCGCGCAAGTTGGGCGCCGGCCGTACCTGGGCCGTCGACATCGATGAGCAGGCCGTGGTCGCCACGCGCGATAACGCGCGGGTGAACGGCGTGGAGCTGCTCGCCATGCTGCCGGACGAACTGGGCGAAGGCGCCAGCGACGTCGTCGTGGCCAATATCCTCTCGAATCCGCTGAAAGTGCTGGCGCCCATGCTGTGCGGCCGCGTGGCGCAGGGCGGATCGCTGGTCCTGTCCGGCGTGCTGGCGCGCCAGGCCGAGGAAGTCTGCGCCGTCTACGCGCGCTGGATGCCGATGTCGGTGTGGCGCGAGCGCGATGGCTGGGTCTGCCTGCACGGACGCAAGGCCTGAGAACGGGCCGGGACGGTAGCGCAGATGGCCATGACCACCCGTTGCCCGCATTGCGGTACCGCCTTCAAGGTGGTGGCCGATCAATTGCGCGTGCGCAATGGCCTGGTACGCTGCGGCGCCTGCTCACGGGTGTTCGATGGCCAGGCCTGCATCGTCGGCGGCCAGGGTGCCGCCACGCCGGCACGGCCCACGCCGGCGTCCGCACCCGCGCCGGCGGTTCGCCCCACCCCGGGCGCGCACACCGAGTCCGCTTCCGCCCAGGGCGCCGTGCCCGCACAGGCGTCGCCCGTGCTATCCGTGCGCGCGCCGCAGGAGCCGCCGGCCTACCATCCGCCGTCCTATCCCGCGCAGCAGGAACCTCCGGCCTACCATCCGCCGTCCTATCCCGCGCCGCAGGAATCGCCGTACTATCCCGCGCCGCCCCGTCAGGCGGCCTCCCATCCGGCGCCGTCCTATCCCCCGGCACCGGATACCGCTTCAATCGATACGGCCTCGCCCGACACCGCGGCATCCGGGAACGCGCCGGCCGGTTCGGCATCCTGGCACGCCGCGCCATCCCGCGCCGCCGTTCCGCCTTCCCGGACCGTGCCTGCCGGCGTCACTCCGGAACCCGCCGTCCTGCGTGGGCGGGAGGATACCCGGCGCGCCATCCCCGAGCAGCACGGACCTGTCTTCGGACCCGCGACGACGCCACGACGGAAGGATGTCGAAGACTTCGATGAAGACGATGCCGCCGGCTACCGCGAACCCTATGCGCCATACCGCCAGGACGATCTGGAGGACGCCGAGCAGCAGGCCCGCGATATGGCCCTGCCGCGCGACGACCGTTTTCCCATCTACGCCGATCGCGACCTGGTCGACGAGGACGAACCTGCCTTTGTCGCGGTGCCCGGCGAAGCGCGTACCCGCTACGACGACTTGACCGATGCCGGCATGGCGCCGCCCATCTTCATGGATGAAGAGGTGCAGCGTCGTCGCTCGCTGTTTGCGCGGCTCTGGGTGGCTGGCTGCCTGGTCGGGCTAGTCGCCCTGGCGCTGCAATGTGTGTATATCTACCGCACCTCCATCGCGACGGCCGTGCCCGCGCTGCGTCCCGTCCTGGAGGGCGCCTGCGCGCCGCTGGGCTGCCAGGTCGGGTACACGCGCCGCCTGGAGCGTATTTCCATCACGGCGTCCTCGCTGCAGCCGCAAAGCGGCGTGGCGCAGGAGGACGGCGTCATGCGGCTGACGCTGCGCGTCACCCTGCGCAACCGCTATGACAAACCGCAGCCGTGGCCGGCCCTGGTGCTGCAGCTGACCGATCTTTCGGACACAGTGGTCGTACGCAAGGTGCTGTTGCCCGAAAACTACCTGCCCCCGGGCACGCGTGGCCCCTTCCAGGCCGGGGCCGAGCAAACCCTGGCCGTGCCGCTGACCGTGAACGGCTTGCACGTGAACGGCTACCAGCTCGACAAATTTTTCCCCTGATCTTTCTGGATAAAGGATTCCCCAACATGGCAGCTCCAGTTCTGGTCTGCGGTTCCATGGCGTTCGACACCATCGCGGTGTTCGAGGGCCGGTTCAAGGAGCACATCATGCCCGACCGCATCCATTCGCTCAGCGTGTCCTTCCTGACGCCGTTCATGCGCAAGGAGTTCGGCGGCTGCGCGGGCAATATCGCCTACAACCTCAAGCTGCTGGGGGGCGATCCCCTGCCGGTGGCTACCGTGGGCGAGGACGCCGGGGGCTACCTGGAACGCCTGGCCGGCCTGGGCATCGACACCCGGCACGTCAAGGTCGTCCCGCAGACCTTCACCGCGCAGTGTTTCATTACCACCGACCTGGACGATAACCAGATCGCGGCCTTCCATCCGGGCGCGATGGCGCACGCGGCCGAAAACGATCTTACGGGCACGGCCGCGCAGTGGGCCATCGTCGCGCCGGATGCCAAAGAGGGCATGTTCGCGCACGCACAGCGCCTGAACGCCGCCGGGATCCCGTTCGTCTTCGACCTCGGCCAGGCGATGCCGCTGTTCGATGGCGCGGACCTCCAGCGCATGCTGCAGCTGGCCCAGGCCTTGACGGTGAACGACTACGAGGCCGGCGTGGTGGAACAACGCACCGGCAAGAGCATCGCGCAACTGGCCGCCGGCCTGCGCGCCGTCATCGTCACCCGTGGCGCGGAGGGCGCCAGCCTCTGGACCGAAGGCACCGAACACACCATCGCGCCGGTCCGCGCGCAGGCGGTGGTGGACCCGACGGGATGCGGCGACGCACATCGCGCCGGCCTGCTGCATGGCTTGACCAGCGGATGGAGCTGGCTGGACAGCTGCAAGCTGGCGAATGTAATGGGCGCAATCAAGATCGCCTCGCGCGGGCCGCAGAACCACGCGCCCACGCGGGACGAAATTGGTAATCTGCTGCAACAGACCTATGGCCTGAAGTTGCCGGCCGCCGCCTGAAAAAGGCCGTCGCGGGGGCGCTGCTTTCCCAGCGCGGTGTCCCTGCGGTCCGGCGTTTACGCGGCTCGGGAGAAAAACAGGGCCCGGCCTGAAACTTGCGGGCGCGCCGCCGGACTAAGCTAAAACAGACGTTGCAACGTATTTCCCAGTGCGTGATTTCGGCGATCCCGCCCGGACCGCGGGAGTATCATCCGTAACGCTGGTATGTACCGACAGGAGCCGCATCATTATGAATAACACCGTTCCCTCCGTTTCCTTCGGCCCCGCGCGGGTTCGCGGCTCGCGCGCGGCTCGCTGGGTTGCCATTACCGCGGCCGTTGCCGCGGTGGCCTTGGTATCCGGTTGTGCCAACCGCAGCGCTTCCAGCGCCGTCTACAGCTATGACCAGGCGCAGCGCGAACAGATCGTACGCACCGGCGTCGTCACGGGCGTGCGCCCTGTCACTATCCAGAACGACAAGTCCAGCGGCGCGGGGCTGCTCGCCGGCGGCGCGCTGGGCGGTGTCGCCGGTAATGCCATCGGCGGCGGCAGCGGTCGTACCATTGCCACCGTGGGCGGCGCCATCCTGGGCGCCCTGGCCGGCAATATGGTGGAAAACCGCGTCGGCACGACGTCCGGCCTGGAAATCACCGTACGCCTGGATAACGGCGAGACCCGCGTCGTGACGCAGGAAGCCGACGTGCCGATCAGTGTCGGCCAGCGTGTCCAGGTGATCAGCGGCAATGGCCCCACGCGCATTACGCCGATGTAAGGCCGCCGTGGCGGCCGGCATGCCCGGCCGTCCCTGAAGCGGGATCGACGGGCAACGTCATTCACAGTCGCGGATGCCGTTGCCGAAAAGCAAAAGCCTGTCTTGCCACCGCAAGACAGGCTTTTTCATCGCCCGCTACAAGCCGAACGCGGCGTAGGTGATGCGTGTGATGATCATCAGGGCCACTTGCGCCAGCACCAGCAGCACCAGCGGCGAAAAATCGATAGGCGTACGCGGCAGGATGCGGCGGATGGGATCGAGCAGCGGATCCGTCAATGCCTGCAGCACCGGCATCAGCGGCGCGCCGGGATTGACCCAGGACAGGATGGCCTGTGCCAGCGTGACCCAGACGATCAGGTTGAAGACCCACTTGACCACGGTCAGGAAGGAAATGCCCAAGGCCATCGGCAACGCGGAAAGCGGGATGATCATGCCCAGGGACGTCACCCACATCAGCAGCAGATAGACCAGCGCGGTGACCCATGCGGCGATCAGCGCGGCCCAGTCGATCGGGCCGGCCGACGGGACGATGCGCCGCAAGGGATTCACCAGCCAGTTGGTGGCCTGGTATATGAAGCGGGCCACCGGGTTGAAGGGATGCATGCGCACGGCATGCATCCATGCCCGCGCGATCAGCGCGGCGCCGAACAGGGTGAAAAGCGTGTCGAGCAGAAAACGGAAGATATCGCCGAACATGGCCGCCTGCTTTGTTGGAAAGAAGTATTAGAAAGGGGTCTTACGGCAGGCCAATTGTCGCACGATGTCATGGCCTGCTTTTCTTCCCAAGGCAAAAAAGCCACCTGGCAACGCCAGGTGGCTTTCGTACTACAGTGCTGCGGTGTCGACCTTACGGACGGCCGCCGGTCGGGAACGGCCACGACGCGGCAGGGTTCAGCGCGGTCTTCGCACCCGGCGCGGCAGCGGTCGAAGGCGGCGTGGCCGGCTTCTTGGCGGCAGCCTTCTTTGCAGCAGGCTTCTTGGCGGCAGGCTTTTTCGCAGCAGCCTTTTTGGCAGGCGCCTTTTTGGCGGCCGCTTTCTTGGCGGGCGCCTTCTTGGCAGCCTTCTTGGCCGCTACCTTCTTGACCGCGGCTTTCTTGGCCGGGGCCTTCTTGGCGGCGACTTTCTTGACGGCGGCTTTCTTGACGGTGGCTTTCTTCGCTACCTTCTTGGCCGGCGCCTTCTTGACAGCCTTCTTCGCTACTTTCTTGGCAGCGACTTTTTTGACTGCGGTCTTCTTGGTGGCGACCTTCTTGACGGCGGTCTTCTTGACAGCCTTCTTGGCGGGGGCCTTCTTCACAGCTTTTTTGGCTGCGGTCTTCTTAACCGCCTTCTTGGCGGCCTTCTTGGCAGTTGCCATGGCATTGCTCCTTAGGTTCAGGGGTCCCAGAACTTAAACCCGTGCACCCGCCCATGCCTTCTGGCGTGGTCGATGCCCGGGCTATTCATCGGCGCATACCCGCTGCCCCATACGGGCGACAGCCTGCTTCGATGTGCGCTAATGAATACGGCACTGCCATTTGATATGGCCCCCGCTCCTTCTGGCGCGAGCCATTTCAAATGGCGCCGACAGGCGACGCGGCCATCCGCGTCGCCTATCGCTACGTTGCTTCCGACACCCTGGACCGGTTTATTCCCAGCTCAGCGTGCCTCCGGTTTGGTATTCGATGACTCGAGTTTCGAAAAAGTTTCGTTCTTTCTTGAGGTCGATCATTTCCGCCATCCACGGGAAGGGATTTTCTTCCTGCGGGAACAATGCTTCGATACCGATCTGCTGGCAGCGGCGATTGGCGATGAAGCGCAGATACGACTTGAACATCGGCGCATTCAGGCCCAGCACACCGCGCGGCATGGTGTCTTCGGCGTAGGCGTATTCCAGTTCGACGGCCTTCAGGAAAAGAGCACGGATTTCTTCACGGAACTCGGGCGTCCAGAGGTGCGGATTCTCGAGCTTGATGGTGTTGATCAGGTCGATGCCGAAATTGCAGTGCATGGATTCATCGCGCAGGATGTACATGTACTGTTCGGCAGCGCCGGTCATCTTGTTCTGGCGCCCCAGCGCCAGGATCTGCGTGAACCCGACATAGAAGAACAGGCCTTCCATCAGGCAGGCGAAGACGATCAGCGACTTCAGCAGCTTCTGGTCGGCTTCCGGCGTGCCGGTGTGGAAGTTCGGGTCCGCGATCGCGTCGATGAACGGGATCAGGAATTCGTCCTTGGCGCGGATGGACGGAATCTCGTTATAGGCGTTGAAGATTTCCGATTCGTCCAGGTCCAGGCTTTCGACGATGTATTGGTAAGCGTGGGTATGGATGGCCTCTTCGAATGCCTGGCGCAGCAGGAACTGGCGGCATTCCGGGGCCGTGATGTGCCGGTAGGTGCCCAGCACGATATTGTTTGCGGCCAGCGAATCGGCCGTGACGAAGAAACCCAGGTTGCGCTTGACGATGCGGCGCTCGTCTTCCGTCAGCCCGGTGGGGTTCTTCCACAGCGCGATGTCGCGCGACATGTTGATTTCCTGCGGCATCCAGTGGTTGGCGCAGGTGGCCAGGTACTTTTCCCAGGCCCATTTGTATTTGAACGGGACCAGCTGATTGACGTCGGTCTGGCCGTTGATGATGCGCTTGTCGGCGACCTTGACGCGCTGTGCGCTGCTGCCCGGCTGCGAGCCGGCTTGCGCCGGCGCGGCCGCGGGCAGCGCGGCGTCGTCGAAGGCGCCCGTCGACGCGCGCGCCGGCATGCCGGCCGCCGGCTTGGCGGCGGGCTGGCCCGGTTGCGTTGCGACGTTGTCGTCTTCCCAATTGATCATGTGAAATTCTCCGGAGGCGGTCGATTACTGGCAGGCTTCGCACTCTTCGAAGCCGGGATCGCCCGGCCGCATGGTGCAAACCGCTCCGACGATTTCAGGTTCCGGCAGGACCGGGGCCGCGGAGGCGGCCGCCGTGCCGGTCTGGCTGCCCGACGCGACGGCGTTCAACTCGCCGCCGCGACCGGTGGATTTTTCGGCGCTGGTGGCGCCCAGCGTGCGCAGGTAGTACGTGGTCTTGAGGGCACGCTGCCAGGCCAGCTTGTAGGTTTCGTCGAGCTTCTTGCCCGATGCGCCGGCCATATAAATATTGAGCGACTGCGATTGATCGATCCACTTCTGGCGACGCGACGCGCATTCCACCAGCCAACGCGGTTCGACTTCGAACGCGGTGGCGTAGATTTCGCGGAGTTCAGCAGGCACGCGATCGATACGGGACAGGCTGCCGTCGAAGTACTTGAGGTCGGCGACCATGACTTCGTCCCAGAGACCGAGTTTCTTCAAGTCGCGTACGAGGTATTCGTTGACGACCGTGAACTCGCCGGAGAGATTCGATTTAACGTACAAGTTCTGGTAAGTGGGTTCGATGCACGCAGATACGCCAATGATATTGGAAATCGTCGCGGTTGGGGCGATTGCCACGCAATTGGAGTTGCGCATGCCATGCGCTTTGATGCGCGCACGCAACGCATCCCAATCCAGCGTGGACGACATATCGACATCGACATTACCGCCACGCTCTTCGAGCAGCATCTTCAACGTGTCTTGCGGAAGAATGCCACGGTCCCACAGCGAACCCTTGTAGGTGGGATAGTGGCCGCGTTCTTCGGCCAGCTCGCTCGAAGCCCAGTACGCGTAATAGCACACCGCTTCCATCGAGCGATCGGCGAATTCCACCGCGGCTTGCGACGCGTACGGCACGCGCATCATGTGCAGGCAATCCTGGAAGCCCATGATACCCAGGCCCACCGGGCGATGGCGCTCGTTGGAGTCCTTGGCCTTCTTGACGGCGTAGTAGTTGATGTCGATGACGTTGTCCAGCATGCGCATCGCCACGCCGATCGTGCGCTTCAGTTTTTCCAGGTCCAGCTCGTAGCCGCCGTTGGCGGTGGGCTTCATGTGCGCGACCAGGTTCACCGAGCCCAGGTTGCACACCGCGATTTCGGATTCGTTGGTGTTCAGCGTGATCTCGGTGCAGAGGTTGGAGCTGTGCACCACGCCGACGTGCTGCTGCGGCGAGCGGATGTTGCAGGGATCCTTGAACGTGATCCAGGGATGGCCGGTTTCGAACAGCATGGACAGCATCTTGCGCCACAGCGTGACGGCGGGCATCTTCTTGTAGAGCTTCAGTTCGCCGCTGGCCACCTTGGCTTCATAGCCCAGGTAGGCCTGTTCGAACTCGCGGCCGTACTTGTCGTGCAGGTCGGGGCAATCCGAAGGCGAAAACAGCGTCCACTCGCCATTTTCCATGACGCGCTTCATGAACAGGTCGGGGATCCAGTTGGCGGTGTTCATGTCATGCGTGCGGCGTCGTTCGTCGCCGGTGTTCTTGCGCAGTTCCAGGAATTCCTCGATGTCCAGGTGCCACGTTTCCAGGTAAGTGCAGACGGCGCCCTTGCGCTTGCCGCCCTGGTTCACCGCGACCGCGGTGTCGTTGACGACCTTCAGGAAGGGGACCACGCCCTGGCTTTCGCCGTTGGTGCCTTTGATGTGGCTACGCAAGGCGCGTACCGGGGTCCAGTCGTTGCCCAGGCCGCCGGCGTACTTGGCCAGCAGCGCGTTTTCCTTGATGGCGTCGTAGATGCCTTCCAGGTCGTCCGAGACCGTGGTCAGGTAGCACGACGACAGCTGCGAGTGCAGGGTGCCCGAGTTGAACAGCGTGGGCGTGGAGCTCATGAAGTCGAAGGACGACAGCGTCTCGTAGAACTGGATGGCGCGCGCTTCGCGGTCGACGCCCGGCTGCGTTTCGCCCAGCGCGAGGCCCATGGCCACGCGCATGTAGAACACCTGCGGCAACTCGATGCGGCGGCCACGGATGTGCAGGAAGTAGCGGTCGTACAGGGTCTGCAGGCCCAGGTAGCTGAATTGCAGGTCGCGCTTGGCGTCCAGCGCCGCGGCCAGCCGCGGCAGGTCGAACTGCGCCAGCTTGGCGTCGACCAGGCCGCCCTCGATCCCGCGCGAGATGAACGTCGGGAAGTATTCCGCATAGCGCTGCGCCATCTGCGCCTGCGAGACTTCCTCGCCCAGGACTTCCTTGCGGATCGTGTGCAGCAGCAGGCGCGCGGTGACCTGGCTGTAGGCCGGGTCTTTTTCGACCAGCGCGCGCGCCGACAGGATCGCCGACTTGAAGACTTCGTCGACCGGGATGCCGTCGTACAGGTTCTTGACCGTTTCCTTCAGGATGGTCTCGGCGTCGATGTAGTCGGACAGGCCTTCCCCGGCCGCTTCGATGGTGGCGCGCAGCGCGGCCAGGTCCAGCGGGCGCTTCACGCCCTGGTCGGTGACATTCAGCACATGTTCGGGCTGCGCCGCGGCGGCCGGCTTGACGTGCTCGGCGGCGGCGCGTTCCTGCGAACGCTTTTCGCGGTACAGCACATAGGCGCGGGCCACGTCGTGCTCGCCGGAACGCATCAGCGCCAGTTCGACCTGATCCTGGATTTCCTCGATATGGAAGGTGCCGCCGTTGGGGCGGTTGCGCAGCAGCGCGTTGACGGCCTGCCGCGTCAGCGTGTCGACCAGCTCGCGCACGCGGGCGGACGCGGCGCCCTGGCCGCCGTTGACGGCCAGGAAGGCCTTGGTCATCGCGATGGCGATTTTGCTGGGTTCGAAGCCGACCACCGCGCCGTTGCGGCGGATGACCTGGTAGCCGGCCCATTGGCCGGACGCGGAGGTCGACTGTTCATCGTTGGAAGGCGGCACGGCGCTGGGCCGAGTCACAGAGGCGATCGAAGTGTGCTGCATGGAAGCTCCTGTGCGTAGTGGAAAGCGCGACCGGCGTCGCGCTTGGATATTCGAGTCTTGCCAGGGAGAGGTTGCGGTTACCAATGGACGCAGGCAGGCCGGGAAGCGCCCGGCCCTGGTCCCTAACCACAAGATGTTGTGTCTATCCCCGATCCCAGGCCAAATTCTAGTGGTGGTTGGGGATGGCTACAAGCGCGATTTGAAACGCGATACTTCTTTAAGTTGTTACGAATTATATCGGTGGGGCGTTATCTTGTCTGACGGCGAAGTGCCCGCTTCGTCACTCGCGATTGTCGCATGGAAGGGGGATCGGCGCCCCTGCGGGGCGCTATTGCGGCGCGATGCCCGCCGTGGCGATCCACTGCTTCCAGCGTTCGCCATCCTCGCGGACGAAGGACTCGAAGCGGGCTACGTCCATGCGTTGCGGCTGCAGCCCCAGCCGGGTCAGCTTGCCGCGTACCTCCGGGTCGTCCACCGCTTCCGCAAGATAGCGGTTCATGGCCTGGACGACCGCCTCGGGCGTGCCGGCGGGCGCGGACAGGCCCAGCCATCCCAGTACGACGAAGCCGGGGTAATACGACGACATGGTGGGTACGTCGGGCCAGGCGGGGTGGGGGGCTTCGCCGGTGACGGCGATGGCGCGCAGTCCCTTGCCGTCGATCTGCCCCATGGCGGTCAGGTAATCGACGAAGGCGAAATCGATCTGGCCGCCGCGCAGGTCGGTGATGATCTGCGTGACATTCTTGTATGCCGCGCCGTCTATCTGCAACCCGGCTCGCGCCTTCAGCAGCGCCGAAGGCACCTGCGACGAGGAACTGTAGTAGCCGTAGAACACCTTGCCGGGGTGCTGTTTCGCGGCATCCACCAACTGCGGCATGCTGTGGAAGGGGCTGGCGGGGGCGACCACCGCCACCGACCCGAAAGTGCCCAGTATCCCAACCTGGCGGAAATCCTTGAGCGGGTCGTAGGGCAGCGATTTATACAGATAGGGATTGGCCGCCTGCGTGGAATTGGTGGACAGCAGGAAGGTGTAGCCGTCGGCCGGCGCCGACTTGACCGCATTGGTGCCGACGATGCCGCCCGCGCCCGGGCGGTCTTCCACCACCACGCTCTGTCGCGTCCTGGCCCCCAGGAATTGGGCGAAGGTGCGGGCAGTCAGGTCGGCGGCGCCGCCCGCGGCGGAGGGCACGACGATCGTCACGGGACGATCCGGCCACTCCGCCGCGCCCGCCGGCGCCATCGCGCACACGCCGCACATCACGAGCAATGCCGACAGCTTTTTATGGCTTTTCATTGTGGTTCCTTATCGCGGTCAGGGATGGCGCGGAGTCGCGACGCGCCCATCCTCGTTGTCTCCAGTGTGCGCTGCATCGCTTCGTCGCCCCGGCCATGCTCTCTATATATATAGATATAGGCGCGCGAAGCGGGTAATCGTCCGGGACCGGGGCGGCTCAGTCCGGAAAGCTGCGCCGGTACCAGCCGTGGATGGCGGCGGCGCTTTCTTCCCAGCCCCGTGCGTACATCATGCAGTGGGGCAGGCTGGGCAGCAGGCGGTATTCGAAACCGTAAAGGTCCGCCACCGCCTTGTCCTGTCCGGGGGGATGACGTTCGGCATCGTCGTCGCCGGCCTCCAGGCAAAGGCCCGGCGCGTTCACCGCATGCGGCGGTATCTCCAGCCGCAGCAGATAGCGGTCGTTCATGGCTTCCGCGCTTTCGGGGCAAAGGCGGATCGCGACGGCGGCCACTTCGTCGCGGGTCATTTCGCCGGTAAAGCGGCGCCGTATGGCCTCCAGTCCAGGCGGTGGCCTGCTGGCATCGGGGGGAACGGGCGGCAACGCCCGCGCGCCGGGGACGTTGCGGGGCGGCGAAGGGGCCATCAGTACGACGGCGGCGACTTCCCGCACGGTGGCCGCGTACAGCACGGGCAAGGCGCCCATGCTGTGTCCCGCCACGATGACAGGGCCTTCGATCAGATCCATGGCCTGGGCGACGCAGCGGCCGTAGTCGCGCACGCCGTAGCGATGGAACTCCGGGGTTTGCGGCAGCCAGCCATGGCCGGGAAGGTCCAGCGCGGCGCAGCCGATACCGTGCGCCGCGAAATATTGCAGATACGCGGCATAGCACCAGGCGCCGTGGAAGGCGCCCGGCACGAAGAGCAAAGAGGGGCGCGCCGGGGCGCCCCGCGCGCCTATCACCAGGCGGCCTTCGCCTGCCGCCTGCGAAGGCAGGCGGTCGACCACGTCGAAGTCCGGCAGGGCAAAGGGCGTGGAGAGTGTGTCCATGCGGCGAATGGTAGGGCCCGCGTTCCGATCAGAAAAATTTATTTTTTCTATTCGATAATAAGCCCGGCAAATACCTCGGAGCCTTTCCTTTCATGAGCCAGCTTCCGGATCTGTCCATCACGCATTACCGGCATTTTCTGCTGGTGGCGGAGCTGCGCAGCTTCCGCGCCGCGGCCGCGCGCGCATTCCGCTCCCAGCCCGCCCTGTCGCTGTCCATCCGCGAGATGGAGCAGCGCCTGGGCCAGCCGCTGTTCGAGCGTGGCGCGCGGGTCACATTGACGCGCTTCGGAGCGTCCTGCCTGCCGCTGGCCCGCGAGCTGGTCGATCATCACGACAGGGTCGCCATGAGCCTGGGCGGCCTGGCGCGCAGCGAAACCGGCCTGTTGACGCTGGCGGCGGTGGCCACGGCGGCATGGCTGTGGATACCCGAGGCAGTGGCACGCTACCGCGCGACGCATCCAGGCGTGGCCATGCGGCTTTACGACGACAACTCGGAAGGCGTGGAGCGCATGGTCCTGTCGGGGCAGGTGGAACTGGGCATATGCAGCCCGGTGCTGCGCGACAAGCGGCTGGCCTTCGAGCCGCTGTGGCGCGACGAATTCGGCCTGGTGTGCCGGAACGATCATCCCCTGGCGGGCCGGTCATGGGTGACATGGAAAGAGATCGCGGCGCTGCCGCTCATCGGTACGGTGGCGCATCGGCAACTGGCCGGCCACCGTGCCGCCGCCTTCATGGCGGATACGCCGCTGTTCGTGTCGCACATGATGTCGCTGACGGCCATGCTGGAACGCGGCGTGGGCGTCACCGTGCTGGCGGAGCTCGGCAAACCGCCGGATGCGCGCAGCCTCGCCTTCGTGCCGCTGCGCCGGCCGCGCATCGGCCGCTCGTTGGGCATTACACGCCTGGCGGGGCGGACCTTGTCGCCCGCGGCGTCCAGGATGGAGGCGCTGCTGCGCGACCAGGCCGCGCGCTCGCCGCACGCCGCCTGATCGCGTGCGCGTTTGCCCGCGCCATCTCCGCCGTGCGGCCGGGATGTTGCGCGGTTCGCACAAAAGCCATGGCAAGCGCGCTCGCGACGGGCATGGACATTGCGTCTTGCCGCGGCGGTATTCAGAATCGAGATGTCACACCGATGCGTTTTTCCCGCGCAAATGCGGACATCTCGGTGGTCTGTGAGGATTTCATGAGCAGTGCGTTTTCGCGTTACGCCGGCGTTGCCTGCGCCGCGTTTATTCTGGCGGGTTGCGCGACCAGGAAGGATTCGCCGCACCCCGCGTCCCAGCCCGCGCCACCCCCCAAACCCGTCGCCTGCGCGGCCAGCTCCGGCGCCGATGCGCTGGCCGGAACCTGGTATTCGGTGACCACGCCGCGCGGCGTGGCGGGCACGCAGCAGACCGTGATGGTGCTTTCGCCGGATGGCAAGATGCGCTATCAAACGCAGCTCAAGATCCGCAACAAGTCGCGGCCCGGGCTGGACGAAACGGGCTGCTGGTCCTTCGCCAACGGCGTCTACACCATGCAGACCACGGAATCCAACGGCGACCCGGTCGATCCCTCGGACCCGATCTACACCAACCGCTACAAGGTGGAAAGCGTGAACCAGGCGACGCTGGTGCTGCGCGAGCAGAAGCCCGGCGGGGAAGTGCTGAAAGCACGCAAGATGCCGCCGGGATATTTGCTGCGTTAGCGCGCCGGGGCCTGGCGGGCAAACCGCACGCCCCGGTACGCTTCGCCCGATACGCGCGTCCCCTCTGGCGCGGACCGCCCTGGCTGGATGCGACCGACTCAGCCCAGCGCCCGCTGCAGCCGTTGCAGGACTTTCTCCTTGCCCAGCAGGGCCAATACCGCATCGATGGCGGGCGTCTGCGTCTGGCCGGTGACGGCCACGCGCAGGGGGATCGCCAGCTGCGGCATTTTCATTCCCCGGGCGGCCAGCACACGCTTGATCGCGGCGGACAGGGCCTCTTTGGTCCATTCCGCGGCGCCTGCTTCCGCCGCGAATGCTTGCAGGGCCTCGCGGGCCGGTTCGGTCAGGTGCTGGGCCGCGAGTTCGACGGGCGCGCCGGCGTAGGGGCCGCAGAACAGCATCGCGCCGTCGGCCAGTTGTTCCAGCGTTTCGGCCCGGTCCTTCAACAGCGCCATGACGGCGGGCAGGTCCGCCGCCGCGGGATCGCCGCCGCGGCGGGCGATACGCGGGGCCACGCGCTGCGCCAGGTCGGCATCGGCCAGCTGCCGCAAATAATGGGCGTTGACCCAATTCAGCTTCTTGGGATCCCACTGCGAGGCGGACTTCGACAAATGCCGGGTGTCGAACCACTGCACCAGCTGCTCGCGGCTGAAGAGTTCGTCGTCGCCGTGGCTCCAGCCCAGGCGGGCCAGGTAATTGATCATGGCTTCCGGCAGGTAGCCGTCCTTGTCGTATTCCATGACGCTGACCGCGCCATGCCGCTTGGACAGTTTTTCGCCGTCGGGCCCCAGGATCATGGGCACGTGGCCGTATTCCGGCAATTGCGCGCCCAGCGCGCGCAGGATGTTGATCTGCCGGGGCGTATTGTTGACGTGGTCGTCGCCCCGCAGGACGTGCGTGATGCCCATGTCCCAGTCGTCCACCACGACGCAGAAATTGTACGTGGGCGTGCCGTCGGGGCGCGCGATGATCAGGTCGTCCAGCTCGCCATTGTCGAAGCTGATCGGTCCCTTGACCATATCGTTCCAGCTGGTGACGCCGGTCAGCGGGTTCTTGAACCGCACGACGGGCTGGCGGCCTTGCGGCACGGGCGGCAGGGTCTTGCCCGGTTCGGGGCGCCAGGTGCCGTCATAGCGGGGCTTCAGTCCCTGGGCGCGGGCGCGTTCGCGCATGGCTTCCACTTCCTCGGGCGTGCAGTAGCAGTGGTAGGCGGTGCCGGCGGCCAGCATCTGGGCCACGACTTCGCGGTAGCGGTCCATGCGGCGCATCTGGTAGAAGGGGCCCTCGTCGGGTTGCATGCCCAGCCAGTCCATGCTGTCCAGGATGGCCTGCACCGCCTCGGGCGTGGACCGCTCGACGTCGGTGTCCTCGATGCGCAGGATGAATACGCCGCCGTGGTGGCGGGCGAAGGCCCACGAGAAAAGCGCCGTGCGTGCGCCGCCCAGATGCAGGTAGCCGGTGGGCGAAGGGGCGAAGCGGGTGCGGACGCGGGAATTGGAAGTCTGAGTCATCGGAAAGGCCGGCGGTTATATTGCGCGATGGCGGCATTTTAGAATAGGGTGGCAGACCATGCTTCGACACGCGCTGGCTTCTCTGTTCGATCCGCGGTCCTTGCTCATCATCGCGGACCGGCCCCTGCCGGGCACGGCCTCGCTGCCCGCGGGGCTGCGCGCGCGCACGACTTGCCTGGCATGCCCGCCCGGCGTGGCGCCCGACATTCCCGACACCCTGGCCGGCCTGGACGAGGGCGAGCGCCCCGATCTTGCACTCCTGTGCGTGGCGCCCTCGGTCTTCGCCGAAACCCTGCGGCGGTTGACGCCCCGCGCGCCGCGCGCGCTGATCGTCCTGCCGCATGAACAGCCGGATCCCTATCCGCGCGGGACGGTCGCCCTGTGCCAGGCCTGGGCGCAGGAAAACCGCTGCAAGCTGCTGGGTCCGCGCGCCTTCGGCGTGCAACGTCCCCATGCCGGCCTGAATTTCAGCCAGCATCCCACCCTGGCGCGCGACGGACGCGTCGCGCTGGTGGCGCAGTCGCGCTCCATCATCGCCGCCGTCATGGACTGGGCGGAAGACGCGCAAATCGGCTTTTCGACCGCCATCGCCCTGGGCGACGAAGCCATCGTGGGACTGGGCCCCGTGCTCGACTACCTGGCCACCGACCCTCGCACCGACAGCATCGCGCTGTATCTGGAAGACGTCGGCCCCGCCCGTCCGTTCATCAGCGCCCTGCGCGCCGCGGCCAGCGCCAAGCCGGTGGTGGTGCTTAAGGCCGGCCGCGGCGGCGGCGACGATGCCGTGTTCGATGCCGTGCTGCGCCGTGCCGGCGCGGTGCGGGTGCGCTACTTCGTGCAGCTGTTCTCGGCGCTGAAGGTACTGGGCTATGCCCGCCGCCCACGCGGTCGCCGGGTCGCCTTGTTCTCCAATGGCAGCGGTCCGCCGCAGCTCGCGCTGGATCTGATCGGCCCGGACGCCGCCGTGTCGCGGGCCGAGCTGTCTCAAGCGACCGTGCAGGCGCTGACGGGGCTGCTCGAGCCGGGGTGCGCGGTGGGCAATCCCGTCATCACCCACGCACCCTTGACGCCCGACACCGCACAGGCGGTATTGGATGCCTTGATCGACGACGCCGGCGTGGACGGCGTCCTGGTGCTGCTGGCGCCGGACGCCTTGGCGGACCTGCGCGCGGTGGCCGAGCGCCTGGCGCAGATCGCGCCCCGCGCGCGCAAGCCCATCGTGTCCTGTTTCATGGGCGATGCCGGCATGCGGCCCTTGCGCCGCATGCTGGACAATGCGGGCACTTCGGCCTTCCGGACGCCGGAATCGGCCGCCGATGCCTTCGGCGTGCTGTCCACGCACTATTACAACCAGCAACTGCTGCTGCAGTCGCAGCCCCCGCTGCCGCAGGGCCCGCAGCCCGTGCCGGGCGCGGCGCAGGCCATCGTGGACGCCGCGCGCCGCGATGGCCGCCATGCCCTGGCGCCCGCCGAGGCCCGCGACCTGCTGTCGACGTACCTGGTTCCCATACAGGACGCGATGCCCAGTGGAGCCTTCGAGCCCTTGTCCCGTCCGATGGCCATACGTGTGCATCGGGATGCGCGCTTCGGCCCGGTGATCCGTTTCGCGGCGGGCGGCCCGGACGCGGTGCTGAACGCCGCGGACCGCGGCATGGACCTGCCGCCGCTCAACGGTTTCCTGGCGCAGCAACTGATAGAGCGCAGCAGCCTATGGCGCAAGGTGCTCGCGCACCGCATGGGCATCGCGGCCTTCGAGACCCTGCAGCAGGTGCTGGTGCGCATATCCGAACTGATTACCGACGTGCCGGATATCGAGACGCTGGAAATCGATCCGCTCTATGCCGGCGAAGCGCGCTTGTACGCCCGCTCCATGCGGGTGGGGTTGACCGCGCAGCCGGCTGCCCAGTGCGTGCACCTGGGCGGCTATCCGCACATGGCCATCCATCCCTATCCGGCGCGGCTGGTGCAGGTGCTGCGCTTCGACGATGGCACGCCGTGGATCGTACGGCCCATCCGGCCCGAAGACGCCGATGCCTTGCAGGGCTTTATCCGGGAATTGTCGGAGCGGTCGCGCTACATGCGCTTCGTCTCGATGATGCGCGAGCTGACGCCGCGCATGCTGGCGCGCTACACCCAGGTGGACTATGACCGCGAGCTCGCCCTGGTGGCGACCACCGAACTACCCAATCCCGCCCACCGCGGCCACCGCCACGACGCCGTGATCGGCCTGGCGCACTACCTGCGCAATCCCGACGGACGCGGCGCGGAGTACGCCCTGGTAGTGGCCGATGCGTGGCAGGGGCGCGGCCTGGGCCGCCGCCTGATGAGCATGCTGATCGACGCCGCGCGCGAGCAGGGCCTGGAATATATAGAAGGGCTGGTGCTGGCGGACAACCGCCCCATGCTGCGGCTCATGACGAGCCTGGGCCTGAAAAACGATCCCGACCGGGACGATCCATCCATGCGGCGGGTGTGGCTGGACCTGGGCCGTCCCCACGGGGCGCGCGCGAACGCCGCCGTGCCGGGCGTCGGTACGCCCGGCGTGCGGGCTACTTGAGTACCTGCAGCAGGAATTCCCGGATATCGGCGACTTCTTCGGCGCACACCGAGTGTTGCATGGGATAGGTGTGCCAGCGCACGTCGTGGCCCAGCGTACGCAGCATGTCGCGCGACGCGGTGGCGCGGGCGATGTTCACCACGGGGTCGTAGTCGCCGTGGGCCAGGAAAATCGGCGTGTCGGCGTTGGCCGCCTGGCGTTCCGCGGCGGCCAGGTCCAGCAGGGGCAGATAGCCGGACAGGCCCATCATCCCGGCCAGTTTTTCCGGCAGCCGCAGCCCCGTGTGCAGCGTGACCGCGCAGCCTTGGGAAAATCCGGCCAGGACGATGCGCGAGGTCGGAATGCCGCGGGCGTTTTCGCGTGCGATGAGGGCGCGCACGGCGGCCTCGGAACGGCGGATGCCGGCCGCGTCCTCCTGGCGCACCAGGTCCATGACCAGGATGTCGTACCAGGAGCGCATGTGCATGCCGCCGTTGATGGTCACGGCCTGCACCGGCGCGTGCGGGAAGACGAAGCGCACGGCGGGCGCGGCGGGCAGCCGCAGTTCCGGCACGATGGGCGCGAAGTCGTTGCCGTCGGCGCCCAGGCCGTGCAGCCAGATGACCGCGTGCGTGGGGTTGGGGCCGGTTTCGAGCTCGATGCTGTCCAGCAGGTCGGGGGTGGAGTCTGCGGTCATGGCGTGGGCCTTGGTCACTGGGTCAGGGCTGCAGGGTCTTGAGGGCCTGGAACAGGGCGCGATAGTGCTTGCGCCTGGGCTCCTGGCCCTGGGCCAGGGCGGCATTGGCGCGCGCTTCCTTGCGCGCTTCGCGGATCAGGGTGCGCAACTGCTGCGCGTCCACGCCGGGGTTGCGCGACAGCAGTTCGGTCAGGACGGCATCGTCGTCCAGCAGCCGGTCGCGCAGGTTTTCCAGGCGATGCATCGAGGCGGTTTCCTCGCGCGAGCCGTTCTCCCAGGCGTCCAGCTGGCGGCGGATGTCGTCGGCGGGCGCGTCGCGCATCAGCTTGCCCACGTAATGCGTCTGCCGCCGCAGGCCTTCGCGGCTGGTGGTGCGCTGGGCTTCGCGGATGGCGTCGTACAGGCGTTCGGCCAGCGGCAGCTGGCGCAGGCGTTCGGGCGAAAGGGCGATCAACTGCTTGCCCAGTTCCGTCAGGGCAAGCATTTCGCGCTTGACCTGGGATTTGCTGGGGCGGTCGTAGCCGTCGTCCTCGTCGGCCGCGGACTCGGTTATTTCTGACATTGTTGGAACAGCGGATAGGCGGACTTGGCTATGATACCTGTCTCTCTCAAGCGAGTTTCAATGGTCACCTATTCCTCCTCCCTGCCGGTCGCCGAAAACCACGCCCGGTTCAGTGAACTGGTCCAAAGCGTCCTGGACCATGCGCGCAAGGTCGGCGCGAGCGACGCGGTCGCGGAAGTCTCCGAAAGCCTGGGCCTGTCGGTATCGGTGCGCAAGAACGATATCGAGACCGTGGAGCAGACGCGCGACCGGTCGCTGGACGTCACGGTCTATGCCGGCCAGCGCCGCGGTTCGGCGTCCACTTCCGATTTTTCCGAGGCCGCGCTGCGGGAAACCGTGGAAGCCGCCTGGCACATCGCCAGCCACACGGCCGAAGACCCGGCCGCCGGCTTGCCGGACGAAGATCTGCTGGCACGCCAGTACCCGGACCTGGCGCTGCATTATCCCTGGGCCATCGGCACCGAGGAAGCCGCCGAACTGGCCCTGCGCGCGGAGCGCGCGTCGCGCGCCGTGGATCCGCGCATTACCAATACCGAGGGCGCTTCGGTCGGCACCTTCGAAGGCCAGTTCGTCATGGGCAATACCCGCGGCTTCCTGGGCGGCTATCCCTATTCGCGCCACAGCCTGTCGGTGGCGCCCATCGCCGGCCGTGGCAACGGCATGCAGCGCGACTACTGGTACAGCAGCGAACGCGATGCCCGCAACCTGGCCGATCCCGAAGCCGTCGGCCGCTATGCCGCCGAGCGCGCGCTGTCCCGCTTGTCCGCCCGCCGCATCCGCACCGGCAAGTTTCCCGTGCTGTTCGAGGCCCCCCTGGCGCTGGGCCTGCTGGGGGCGCTGACGCAGGCCGCCAATGGCGGCGCCCTGTATCGCAAGGCCAGCTTCCTGCTCGATAGCCTGGGCAAGCCCGTCTTCGCCGACCATATCGACATCGCCGAGGATCCGCACATCGCCGGGGCCATGGGCAGCTCCCCCTTCGACGACGAAGGCGTCGTCACGCGGGCGCGCGACGTGGTCACGGGCGGCGTGCTGCAAGGCTATTTCCTCTCCACCTATACGGCCCGCAAGCTGGGCATGCGCACCACCGGCAATGCCGGCGGTTCGCACAACCTGACGCTGCGTTCGCGCCTGACCGATCCCGCCGACGACCTGCCCGCCATGCTCAGGAAAATGGGCACCGGATTTATGGTGACGGAGCTGATCGGGCAGGGCGTCAACTACGTCACCGGCGATTATTCCCGGGGCGCATTCGGCTACTGGGTGGAAAACGGCCAGATCCAGCACGCCGTGCAGGAAGTCACCATCGCCGGCAACCTGAAGGACATGTTCCGGCAGATCGTCGCCGTCGGCGCCGACACCATTGCCCGCGGGACCAAGTCCACCGGCTCGATCCTGATCGAGCAGATGGCGATCGCCGGGGCATGACGGCCGGCCCGGTGCCGCCGGCAGCGGTGGCCCGGCCGCGGCGATGCCAGGCCGGTGCGCGGGGCATCGTGCCCGGCTTGCCGCCCACCGGGGCCGGCGATGCGGCGAAAAGGTCGCGTTTTACCGGCCTTTCGGCGGGTAATGGGGTTGCAACCCGCAACAAATCTGGCAATTCGAGTAATAATGGCGGACTTGTCCGCGCCGGCCCGGCCGGCACGGGCCTGCTCATCCAGCGAGGCGCAGACCCTCGCGCAGACATATAACGCCCGTGAGAGAGGCTTTCCCATGAAGACGACATACACCCTGTTGGCGGCCGTGGTCGCCAGCGCCATCCTGCCCGCCGCCCACGCGGCCGAGATCAAGCTGGGCGTGGCCGAGGCCCTGTCCGGCGGCGCCGCCCAGTACGGCATCTCCATCCGCAACGGCTTCCAGCTGGCCGCGGACGAGATCAACGCCGCGGGCGGGATCAACGGCAACAAGATCGCCCTGGTCATCGAAGACGAACAGGGCAAGAAAGAAGAAGCCATCAATGTCTTCAAGAAGCTGATCTTCCAGGACAAGGTCCTGATGACCTTCGGCCCGACGCTGTCGAATTCCGCGCAGGCCGCCGATCCCATCGCCCAGGCGGCCAAGACGGTCGCCTTCGGCACCTCGAATACGGCCGACGGCATTACCTCCATCGGCAACTACATCTTCCGCAATTCGGTCACCGAAGCCGACGTGCTGCCGGCCACGCTGACCACCGTCAAGAACAAGGTCGGCCTAAAGAATGTCGCCGTGCTGTACGGCAATGACGACGTCTTCACCAAGAGCGGCTACGACAACTTCAAGAAGGCCCTGGAAGACCTGAAGATCCCGGTCACCACCACGGAAACCTTCGCCAAGGGCGACGTCGACTTCAAGGCCCAGCTGACCAAGATCAAGGGCACCAACCCGGACGCCATCGTGCTGTCCGCGCTGCTGGCCGAGGGCGGTCCCATCATGGTGCAGGCGCGCCAGCTGGGCCTGAACGTGCCGGTCATCGGCGGCAACGGCATGAACTCGGTCAAGATCTTCGAACTGGCGCCGGGCGCCGCCTCCAACAATCTGTGGATCGGCAGTCCCTGGTCCATCGAGAACAAGACGCCCGAGAACACCAAGTTCATCGACGCCTACAAGGCCAAGTACAACATCGCGCCGGACCAGTTCTCGGCGCAGGCGTACGACGCCATGTACATCGTCGCCCAGGCGCTGAAGAAAGTGCAGCTCAAGGGCGACCTGGCCGCCGATCGCGCCGCCGTGCGCGACGCGCTGCCCGACGTGCAATGGACGGGCGCCACCGGCCCCTTCAAGTTCCGTCAGGCCAAGGACCGTGCCGGCAAGCCCGCGGGCTACGACGCCGAGCAAGCGCCTATCGTCAGCAAGACGGAAAACGGCAAGTACGTCATAGAAAAGTAAATCCTGTGCGCGAGCGCGGCTGAACGCCGCCTCCGACGCCTTGCAGGCTGCGCCGGCCGCGGCCCGCAAGGCGTTTTCGATTCGGAAGTCCCGGTATGTTGGAACAACAATTCGTCAATGCCCTGTCGCTGGGCTGCGTGTACGCCCTTTTCGCCCTGGGATTCACGCTGGTCTTCGGCGTGCTGGGCATTATCAACCTGTCGCATGGCGCGGTTTTCATGGTCGGCGCCTATGCGGCCCTGTCCATCATTACCAAGCTGGGCATTCCGCTATGGATCTCGCTGGTCCTGACCTTCGTGGTGGCCGGCGCCCTGGGTGCATTGATCGACTGGCTGGTATTGAAGCCCCTGCGCCGGCGCAATGCGCCGCACCTGATTCCCATGATCGCCACCATCGGCGTGGGCATCGTGCTGAATAACGGCATCCAGGGCATCTACGGCGCCAACAATCTGCGCTTCCCCCCGGGCGTGGTGCCGGACGACACCCTGGTCGTGGCCGGCATCCATGTCACCGCGATCGAGCTGGCGATCATCTTCCTGTCCTTCGCGCTGATGGCCGTGCTCATGGTGGTGATGCGGCGCACCCAGTTCGGCCGCGCCTTGCGCGCCATCGCCGAATCGCCCAAGGCCGCCTGGCTGCTGGGCATCAACGTGGAACAGCTGTTCCTGTTGACGTCCTTCCTGGCCGGCGGGCTGGGCGGCGTGGCCGGCCTGCTGATCGGCCTGTATTCGAACGCGCTCTATCCCCTGATGGGCCAGCCCATGCTGCACAAGGGCATCGCGGTCATCATCCTGGGCGGCATGGGCGACATCCGCGGCGCGATGCTGGGCGGCCTGTTCCTGGGCTTCGCCGAGGTGCTGTCCGTGGCCTACATCGGTTCGACCATGCGCGATGCCGTGGCCTTCGGCCTGCTTTTCCTGATCCTGCTGGTGCGCCCCCAGGGCCTGTTCGGCAAAGTGGTGCAACGCAAGGCCTGATTGATCATGAATGCATTCGATAGTTTCTGGGCCATCTACGGCAATGTGGTGCTGACGCTCGGCACCAACGCCCTGCTGGCATTGTCGATCTGGCTGACCCTGGCGTGCGGCATGCTCGCGATGGCCAACGCGGCCTTCATGGGCATCGGCGCCTATACCGCGGCCATCCTCACGATGAACTACGACGCGCCGTTCTCCGTGGCCCTGGCTGGCGGCATGGCCGCTCCCGCCGTGGTGGCCGCGCTGATCGGCCTGCCCACGATACGGCTGTCCGGGGTTTATCTGGCCATGGCCACCCTGGGCTTCGGCGAAGTCGTCCGGGTCACCGTCCTGAATACCGAATCGCTCACCGGCGGCGCGCTGGGACTGAACGGCATCCCGCAGTCGACGCAGTGGTGGCATGTGGCGCTGGCGCTGGCGCTCGTGCTGCTGGTGCTGTGGCGCGTGCGCGTATCCAAGCTGGGCCGCGCCTTCGACGCGATACGCGGCGACGAGACCGCGGCCGGCCTGATGGGCATCAATGTCCGGGCCAACAAGATGCTGGCCTTCATCCTGGGGGCGATGATCGCCGGGCTGGCCGGCGCGCTCAACGCCCACCTGACATTCTTCATCGGCCCGGGCGAATACGGCTTCGACCGAGGCGTGGAGATCCTGACCATGGCCATCCTGGGCGGCATCGGCGGGCTGCCGGGGCCGGTGGTGGGCAGTGCCATCATTACGCTTTTGCCGGAAGTGCTGCGCGGCTTCAGCGATTTCCGGCTGGTCGCCAATGGATTGATTCTCGTGCTGATCGTGCTATTCCTGCCGCAAGGCATCTGGGATCCGGCGCGTTTCGCGCGCTGGATGCGCAAGGGGGGCGGGCGCCATGCTTGAGCTCTCTTCCATTTCCATGCGTTTCGGCGGCCTGCATGTGCTGCAGGACGTCAATCTGCACGTACCCGAAGGCGCCATCTTCGGCCTGATCGGGCCCAATGGCGCCGGCAAGACGACGGTATTCAACATCATCACCGGCCTGCTGCGGCCCAGCGGCGGTAAGGTGCGTTTCGCCGGACAAAGCCTGATCGGATCCGCGCCGCACCAGATCACGCGAGCCGGCATCGCGCGTACCTTCCAGAACATCCGCCTGTTCAAGGAAATGACGCTGCTGGAAAACGTCGTGGTGGGCGCCTATCGGCATATGCATTACGGCGTGGCCGGGATGCTGTTCAGCCTGCCCGGTTTCCGCCGGCACGAGGCCAAGGCGCGCGAGCGCGCGCTGGAGCTGTTGTCCTGGATGCGCCTGGACCACAAGGCGCACGACCTGGCCGATAACCTTTCCTATGGCGAGCAGCGCCGCCTGGAGCTGGCCCGCGCGCTGGCCACCGAGCCGCGCCTGCTGTTGCTCGACGAGCCCGTCGCGGGCATGAATACCGGCGAGCGCGCCGAGCTGATGCGCGAAATCGAAGCCATCCGCGCCCGCGGCTATACCATCCTGATGATCGAACACGATATGCGTTTCGTCATGGGGCTGTGCGAGACCATCGCAGTCCTGAACTTCGGCAAGATCATCACCAGCGGTCCGCCCGAGGCCATCCGCACCAACGAACAGGTCATCGAGGCCTACCTGGGCCGCGACGACGAAGAGGACGCCGCGCGGGAGGTGCACGCATGACCGCCATGCTGGAAATCCGCGGCCTGGAAGTGAACTACGGACATATCGAGGCCGTGCGCGGGGTGGACATGACCCTGCGATCGGGCGAGATCACCGCCCTGGTGGGCGCCAACGGCGCGGGCAAGTCCACCACCCTGCTTGCCCTGTCCGGCCTGCTGCCCAAGGCCAAGGGCGCCGTCATTTTCGAGGGCGAGGACATCACCCGCCTGGCGCCCCACCAGATCGTGGCGCGCGGCATCGTGCAGGTCCCGGAAGGGCGGGCCATCCTGACCACCATGACGGTGCGGGAGAACCTGGAGCTGGGCGCCTACCGGCGCGGGCGCGCCGAGACCGGCACCGACCTGGAGTACGTGTTCAACCTGTTCCCGCGGCTGAAGGAAAGGCTGGACGGCATCGCCGGCAACCTGTCGGGCGGCGAACAGCAGATGCTGGCCATCGGCCGCGCCCTGATGGCCAAGCCGCGCCTGCTGCTGCTGGACGAACCTTCCATGGGCCTGGCCCCGATCGTGGTGCAGGAAATCTTCCGCGCCCTGCGGGCCATCAACGCCGACGGCCTGACCCTGTTCCTGGTAGAGCAGAACGTCCGCCAGGCGCTGAAGATCGCCGGCCATGGCTACGTGCTGGAAAACGGCGCCCTGGCGCTGTCGGGCACGGGCCGGGAACTGCTCGGGCATCCCCGGGTGCTGGAAGCGTATCTGGGCGCCTGAATCCGCGCGGCCGGGACGCCGCCGGAGCGGCGGCGCCGGCGTGCGATAGCCGCACCCGGGACGGAACCGGGCCCAGGGCCAGGGCCATTCCGCGCCGGCCGTGGCGGCCGGGCGGCCGCGTGGACGGGCCCGTTACAAATCTCCTTCCGCCGTGTCGCTCAATTTTTGAGCGATTTCGTGCTAGAATCGACAGCTTTCCCTCATTTCCACCAGCACGGGCGGCTGATAACGCTTAGGCAGGTCGAAAAAACGCGAGGGAAAAACACCCCGGCCGATTTCCGGCGGGTGAACATATTCATTCAGGAACCATCATGAAGACCTTTGTGGCAAAGCCGCACGAAGTCAAGCGTGAGTGGTTTGTGATCGACGCGAAGGGCAAGGTCCTCGGTCGTGTGGCCAGCGAAGTCGCACACCGTCTGCGTGGTAAGCACAAACCCGAATTCACGCCTCACGTCGATACGGGCGATTACATCGTCATCATCAACGCGGCGGACATCGTCGTCACCGGGAACAAGTCGCAGGACAAGAAGTACTTCCGCCACACGACGTACCCGGGCGGCATACGCGAGACCAATTTCGAAAAGCTGCAGCAGCGCTTCCCGGGCCGTGCCATCCAGAAGGCGGTCAAGGGCATGCTGCCGAAGGGTCCGCTGGGCTATGCCATGATCAAGAAACTGAAGGTGTACGCCGGTGCCGAGCATCCGCACACCGCCCAGCAGCCCAAGCCGCTGGAAATCTAAGGAATCGCCATGATCGGTAACTGGAATTACGGAACCGGCCGCCGCAAGACGTCGGTGGCCCGCGTGTTCCTCAAAAAAGGCACGGGCAAGATCGTCGTCAACGGCAAGCCCGTCGACGAGTTCTTCGCGCGCGAAACCGGCCGCATGGTCGTGCGTCAACCGCTGGAACTGACCGGCCACCTGGAATCGTTCGACGTCAAGGTCAACGTCCACGGCGGCGGTGAATCCGGCCAGGCTGGCGCCGTGCGCCACGGCATCACCCGCGCCCTGATCGATTACGACGCCACGCTCAAGCCCGCCCTGTCGCAGGCCGGCCTGGTCACGCGCGATGCGCGAGAAGTCGAACGTAAGAAAGTCGGCCTTCGCAAGGCACGTCGGCGCAAGCAGTTCAGCAAGCGCTAATGTCCAGCAAAAAGGCCGCGAAAGCGGCCTTTTTGTTTATGGGGCGGACCCGGACGGGTCGATGCGGAACCGTCCAGTCCGATCCAGCGGGGTGGGGCGGCGGTGTCGTTCCTTCCCTGGAGTGAAAATATGGGCCTACCGGCGTATCGGATTGGTCCATGGGGCCGCCAGGCGCGGCGATACAATTCCCATTCGTCCTTCGGAACCAGCAGGAACCAGCAATCATGGCACAAGCATCCAGCGCACGCGTCAAGGTCGGCATCGTAGGCGGGACCGGATATACCGGCGTCGAGCTGCTGCGCCTGTTGTCCCAGCATCCCAACGCGGAGCTCACCGCCATCACGTCCCGCAAGGAAGACGGCATGCCGGTCGCCGACATGTTCCCCAACCTGCGTGGGCGCGTGAAGCTGGCGTTCTCCACGCCGGAAAAAGCGCCGCTGGGCGACTGCGATGTCGTCTTCTTCGCCACGCCGCACGGCGTGGCGATGGCGCAGGCGCAGGCGCTGCTGGACGCCGATACCCGCATCATCGACCTGGCGGCGGACTTCCGCCTGCAGGACACGGCCGTGTTCGAGAAGTGGTACAAGATGCCGCACGCCTGCCCGGCCATCCTGAAAGAAGCCGTGTACGGGATCCCGGAAATCAACCGCGCGCAAGTCGCCAAGGCCCGCGTCGTGGGAAACCCCGGCTGCTATCCGACCACGGTTGCGCTGGGCCTGGCGCCGCTCCTGGAAAACGGCGCCCGGCTGGTCGACACGCAAACCCTGATCGCCGACTGCAAGTCCGGCGTCTCCGGGGCGGGCCGCAAGGCTGAAATCGGCCTGCTGTTCTCCGAGGCCAGCGACAACTTCAAGGCCTATGGGGTGGCGGGGCATCGCCATCATCCCGAAATCTCGGAACAGCTCGAGCGCCTGGCGGGCGGCAAGGTCGGGCTGACCTTCGTGCCGCATCTGGTGCCCATGATCCGCGGTATGCACTCCACCATCTATGCCCGGATCCTGCCGGATGCGCGCGGCACCGACTTCCAGGCCTTGTACGAGAAGCGCTACGAAAACGAGCGCTTCGTCGATGTGATGCCTGCCGGCAGCCTGCCGGAAACGCGCTCGGTGCGCGCTTCCAACGATTTGCGTATCGCCCTGCACCGGCCGGAGGGCGGGGACCTGCTGATCGTGCTGGTGGTGCAGGACAACCTGGTGAAGGGCGCGGCCGGCCAGGCGGTGCAGAACATGAACGTGATGTTCGGCCTGCCGGAAGACACCGGGCTGGGTCAGGTGGCCGTTCTCCCTTGAAGGCCGTGGCCGGCGCAGGCAAGGTTGGCCCATGAGCGGGCGCCCGGTATGACCAGGCAGGATCCGGACGAACCGGTCCAGGCCGGGCCGGATGCCCGTTCCGACCGGGGTTTTCGGCTGGGCCTGATCGCCGGCGCGGTGGGCGCGCTTGTGACGGCCGCCATCCTGGCGGCCATCGTCGTCCTGCTTTGGCCCGCCAGGCAGGGGGCATCGGCCCAGGAACAACTGGCGGCCTTGCAATCGCAGGCGGCGCAGGATCAGGCGCAGGTATCGGCCCTGCGCGGCCAGCTGGCCGCATCCGACGCGGAACTGGCCGTGGAACGCGCGGCGCGCCGTACGCTGGAAGACTCCGTGGCGGCACTGCAAGCCCAGGCCGGGCAACTGCGCGACCGGCTGGCGTTCTACGACCAGCTGTTTCCCGCCGGGCCGGCGGGCACCGTCTCGATACGCGCGGTGGAAATCGCCCGCGTGCCGGCCGGCCTGCGCTATCGCGTGCTGCTGATGCGCAGTGCGCGGCCGGGCCTGGCTCCCTTCGTGGGCAGCCTGCGTTTCGTCGCCAAGGGGGCGCGCGATGGCGAGCAGATCGGCCTGCCACTGGCCCCGCTGCAGGCCGCGGCCGCGGCCGAGGCGCCCCCGCAGGCTGCCGTTACGGAAGCGTCGCCCCTGGTGCCGCTGGAGGTCGACCAGTATCGCAACAGTGAAGGAATCCTGGCGGTGCCGCCGGATTTCACCCCCACCGAAGTCACGGTAGAGGTGATCCAGGATGGCGCCGTCCTGGTGTCGCAGCAGGCGCCGGTCGCATTTTGATTCGCCGGGGCGCTGCGCTATAGTAAGACCAAATCAGGGCGGTATTGGACGCCCTTCACGGATTGGACAGGCCCGGAGCGGGCCACGCCCCTAGTGGGCAGGAGTCAGGAAATGAACGCAGTAACCGAAACCGTCGATCTGCAGTCGGCACCGCCGACCCCGCTGATTTTCACCGATGCCGCCGCAGCCAAGGTCAAGGATCTGTTGGCCGATGAGGGCAACCCCGAGCTCAAGCTGCGTGTGTTCGTGCAGGGCGGCGGATGCTCCGGCTTCCAGTATGGCTTCACCTTCGATGAAGTCGTCAACGAAGACGACACGGTGCTGGATAAAGCGGGTGTGCAGCTCCTGGTGGATCCCATGAGCTTCCAGTACCTGGTCGGCGCAGAGATCGACTACAAGGAAGACCTGGAAGGCGCGCAGTTCGTCATCCGCAACCCCAACGCCACCACCACCTGCGGTTGCGGGTCGTCGTTCTCGGTATAAGGGCGGCTCCGGGTCCGCTCGTCCGGCGGCGGGGTCAGGTAGCGAGACCTGGCGCGCCACGGATGGAATCGAAAACGGGCGCTTGTCGGCGCCCGTTTTTCTTTGCTCGCTGCCCGGGGAAAACGCCTCAGGCGGGATACAGCGCCCCCAGCACCCGTGCGCCGCGGGCGCCCGTTACCTCGGGCAGGCCCGCCGCGATGCGGTGGACATGGGCATAGGCCAGCCAGGCGAAGGCCAGGGCTTCCACCGATTGCGCCGGGATGCCATGGTCGTCCGTGACGGCGACCGGGCGATTCAGGCATTCCGCCAGGTCGCGCATCAGGCCGCCGTTGCGCGCCCCGCCGCCGCATACCAGGACTTCCCGTGTGCCGGGTGCCTCCCGCTCGATGGCTTGCGCCACGGTACGCGCGGTGAACCGCTGCAGGGTGGCCTGGATATCCTGCGGCGTCAGGCGCCGGCAATAGCCATCCCAGGCATTCAGCCGGCTGTCCA
Organism: Bordetella bronchialis; assembly: GCF_001676705.1. Lineage (NCBI taxonomy): Bacteria > Pseudomonadati > Pseudomonadota > Betaproteobacteria > Burkholderiales > Alcaligenaceae > Bordetella > Bordetella bronchialis. Next base: position 5,130,910 of record NZ_CP016170.1, on the reverse strand, counting down.
GCCAGGCGGCATTGAACAGATCGCGCCCGGTGGATTTCGGCGGCCGCTTGGCCAGCCAGGGTTCGCTGGCCAGCAGGTATTCCAGGATGTTGTCGTCGACCTTGCCGGCGGCGGCAAAGCGGCCATTGTCGTCGTAGTGCTGCCCGGTGTGCCGCCGGCACCATTCGTCCAGCAGCATGTTGGCCGGCCCGGTGTCGAAACCGGTCACCGGCTGTCCTGGCGCCAGCAAGGTCACGTTGGCGATGCCGCCCAGGTTCAGCACGGCGCGCGGGACATCCGCCGCGAAGATCGCGGCATGGAAGGCCGGTACCAGCGGTGCGCCTTGGCCCCCCGCGGCCACGTCGCGCGTGCGAAAGTCCGCCACCACCGCGATACCCGTGCGTTCGGCGAGCAGGGCGGGGGCATTCAGCTGCAGGGTGTAGCCCAGGTCCGGCCGGTGCCGTACGGTTTGCCCATGCGCGCCTATGGCGGTGACATCGCCCGCGGTCACGCCCGCGTCGCTCAGCAGGCGGGCCGTGGCGTCCGCGTACGATCCGGCCAGCGCCAGCGAGGCCAGTGCCGCACGTTCCAGTTCGTTGTCGCCCGGGGCGTTCAGCGCGAGAAGCGCCTGCCGCAGCTCGTCGGCCATGGGCAGGCTGGTTTCGGCCAGCACCGCTGGCCGGCCGTCCGGCGCGATCCGCGCCAGGACGCCGTCCACGCCGTCGGTGCTGGTGCCCGACATCAGTCCGACATATAAACCGGCTGCTGTCGTCATGGGCCTGCCCCGATGGTCCGCCGGCTTCAGTTGCCGGCCGCGCTGGCCAGCGTGGTGCCGGGCATGGATTGCTGGAACTGCGCCAGCATGTTCAGCTGCTGCTTGTAGACGCCGGTTTCCTGGGCAAAGGCGGTCTTGTCCTTGCCTTCCAGCGCCTGGGCGACCGGCAGGTCGACGGACAGCGGGTCCACCGGCTTGTCGTTGATGCGGAACTCATAGTGCAGATGCGGGCCGGTGGCCCAGCCGGTCTGCCCGACATAGCCGATGACTTCGCCCTGCGCGACGCGCACGCCTTTGCGGATGCCGGGCGCGATACGGCTTTGATGCGCGTACAGGGTAGAGAACTTGTTGTCGTGCTTGACGATCACCACATTGCCATAGCCGCTTTGCACGCCGGCGAACTCCACTTCGCCATCCGAGGTGCTGTGGATGGGCGTACCGGTGGGCGCCGCGTAGTCGACGCCCTTGTGCCCCGTCCACGTCTTGTGGATGGGGTGCATGCGCATGCCGAAAGTCGAGCTGATACGGCTGAACTTCAGCGCGGTGCGCAGGAAGGCGCCGCGCAGGCTCATGCCGTCGAAGTCATAGTACGAACCCGTGCCGCCGCCCGGCGGCGTGAACCATACCGCCGTGTACAGCTTGCCCTGGTTCTGGAATTCCAGCGCCAGCACCCGGCCGGCGCCGGCGTAGCGGCCGTCGTGCGAGCGCGTTTCGTACACCACGCGGAACTGGTCGCCCTGGCGCAGGCTGCGCAGGAAGTCGATCTTGGCGCCCAGGATATCGGCCATCTGCAGGGTGATGGAATCCGGAATGCCCGCCGCATCGGTGGCGGCGAACAAGGAGGACTCGATGGTGCCCATGGCCACGCGGACCTGGCGGTCCGTGTCTTCGGTCATTTCCTGGGCGGCGTAGCCATCGGCCTTGGGTTTGACCTCCAGGAACCGCGTGACGATCTGCCCATCCGATTCATTTCCCGGCGTGTGGATGTAGCGCAGCCATACCAGATTGCCGTCGCCGTCGGTGGCCGCCTGTACCGAGCGCCCCGGGTACAACTTGTAGATGCTGCGGGCGCTGGGGTCGTGCGTCAGGAAAGCCTGCAGGGCATCGCTGTCCAGATGCAGGCGCTGCAGCACGGCCGCCAGCGTATCGCCGCGCCGGATGCGCGTCTCGTTGATAAAGGGGGCGGAAGACCCGTCGCTGACCTGGTAATCGTCCGGCGACAGTGCCATCACCTTTTCTATCGTCCGCGTGGGCGGTAGATCGGCGGCGTCCGGATGCTGCACCATACCGACGGCGGCGGCAGCGGCGAACAGGCCCAGCGCGGTGGCGAGCGCGGCCGCGCGGAGGATTCTGGAACGGCGGGAGGGGAATGCGGAATCGGGCAGGGTGGGGAGCGCAGCGGATAGCGGGCCGCCGGTCCCGGTTTCTTTGGACCCTGTAGTCATCTTGTGAAAAACCCTGGGGCCACGGTGCCCCCTATGACAGTTGCGTATGATTAGGGCGGTATCCTAGCCGATTCGGCTAGAATTTTCGACAACTTTTGTGCTTTTTACCTCCTTGTCATCGTCCGGGCGGGTTAAGCCGTCCCTCAATATGCCCCAATCCGAAGCTCCCATTACCCCCGAGGTCGAGGCCGACCTGCGCATCGCCAAGCGCGGCTGCGACGAATTGCTCGTCGAGTCCGAATTCGTCCGCAAGCTGGCGCGCAGCCGGGCCACCGGCGTACCGCTGCGCATCAAGCTCGGCCTGGACCCCACCGCGCCCGATATCCACCTGGGCCATACGGTCGTGCTGAACAAAATGCGGCAGCTGCAGGACCTTGGCCATACGGTGATCTTCCTGATTGGCGACTTCACCTCCATGATCGGCGACCCCAGTGGACGCAACAGCACCCGTCCCCCTTTGACGCGGGAGCAGATCGAGGCGAACGCGAAAACGTATTACGCTCAGGCCAGCCTGGTGCTGGACCCGGCCCGCACGGAGGTCCGCTACAACTCCGAATGGTCGGACCCTCTCGGCGCCCGCGGCATGATCCAGCTGGCCTCCCGCTATACCGTGGCGCGGATGATGGAGCGCGAGGATTTCACCAAGCGCTTCAAGGGCGGCATCCCCATCTCGGTGCACGAATTCCTGTATCCCCTGATGCAGGGCTATGACTCCGTGGCCCTGAAATCCGACCTGGAGCTCGGCGGCACGGACCAGAAGTTCAACCTGCTCGTGGGCCGCGAGCTGCAAAAGGAGTACGGCCAGGAACCCCAGTGCATCCTGACCATGCCGCTGCTCGAGGGCACCGACGGCGTCGAGAAGATGTCCAAGTCCAAGGGCAATTACATTGGCATCTCCGAGTCGCCGGGTTCGATGTTCGGCAAGCTCATGTCCATTTCGGACACGCTGATGTGGCGGTATTACGAGCTGCTGTCCTTCCGTTCCCTGGACGATATCGCCGCCTTGAAGGCGGCCACCGATGCCGGCCGCAACCCGCGCGATGCCAAGGTGGAACTGGCGCAGGAAATCGTCGCGCGTTTCCACGGCGTCCAGGCCGGCCGCGATGCCCTGGCCGAATTCGAGGCGCGTTTCCGCGATGGGGCGATTCCCGAGGACATGCCCGAGGTCGCCGTGGCCGGCGCCCCGCTCGGCATCCTGAAGGTCCTGCGTGAAGCGGGCCTGGCCGCATCGGGCGCCGAAGCACAGCGCAACGTCGAACAGGGAGGTGTCCGCGTCAATGGCGAGAAGGTGGAAGACAAATCGTTGCAATTGTCCGCGGGCGTCTACGTGATCCAGGTAGGAAAACGGAAGTTCGCGCGTGTTACCTTGGCGTCGTAGGGAATTTTCCAGCGTCGCCCACGACCCATCCTTTTAGTTTGCAAAGGAGGCATGCCATGAAGCTAGCGAGCTTGTCTTTTTCCGATAACGAGTCCATCCCTGAGCGCTATGCCTTCGCGCGGATCGACCCGCAGTCGCATGTCGCGCTGGCCGATAACTTCAATCCCCAGTTCTCGTGGGATGACGTGCCGGATGGTACCCAGTCTTTCGTCATGATCTGCCATGACCCCGACGTGCCCAGCAAGCCGGACGACGTCAACCAGGAAGGCCGCGTCGTGCCGGCGGACCTGCCTCGCGTGGAATTCTTCCACTGGGTGCTGGTGGACCTGCCTGCGGATATGCGCGAAATCGAGGAAGGCGCTTTTTCCAACGGTATTACGCCTCGGGGCAAGGGCGGGCCGCTGGCGCCGCACAACGCCCGCCAGGGAATCAACGACTACACGGGCTGGTTCGCCGCCGATCGCGACATGAGCGGCGACTACTTTGGCTACGACGGCCCTTGCCCGCCGTGGAACGATGCGCTGGTGCACCACTACATCTTTACCCTGTACGCCTTGAGCGTCCCGCGGGTGGAAGTGGAAGGCACGTTCAACGGCAAGCAGGTGCTCAGCGCCATCCAGGGCAAGATCCTGGCGCAGGCATCCGTCACGGGGACATACACCCTTAACCCGGCCCTGGCTCCCAAGGTCATCGGCACGACCTCGGCGTGATGGCCGGCGGGACGCCGCCGCCAGGGCCCCTGGCGTCCCGTCCGCCGGCATCCGGGCTCATCCAAGGGCGCCGCCTGTGCGGCGCCCTGTCTTTTGCCGAAGCCGTTTCGGCCGCCATGCCGCCCCCGCAGGATGAACGATGCTCAAGCTGGCATGAGCCGGTTTTCCCGCGCTGGCGCCTTCCCCGCGGAAAATGCTCCGCAGGGCACTTCCAGCCCGTCAACCGGGGGAAATGCGCCGTAAGCGCACGGTAAACTATGGACAATCCGCGTTTCCCGCTTTTTGACTCCGTTCAGGAACCTCCATGTTCGACCGTACCCGCACCATCTCCCAGGTAGACGAAGAAGTCTGGGCCGCCATCCAGAAGGAAAACCACCGCCAGGAACAGCATATCGAGCTGATCGCGTCGGAAAACTATGCCAGCCCCGCCGTCATGCAGGCCCAGGGCACGCAGCTGACGAACAAGTATGCGGAAGGCTATCCCGGCAAGCGGTATTACGGCGGCTGCGAGTTCGTCGACATCGTGGAACAGCTGGCCATCGACCGCCTGAAGCAACTGTTCGGCGCCGAGGCGGCCAACGTGCAGCCCAATTCCGGCTCGCAGGCCAACCAGGGCGTCTACATGGCCGTCCTCAAGCCGGGCGATACCGTGCTGGGCATGAGCCTGGCCGAAGGCGGCCACCTGACGCATGGCGCGTCGGTCAATGCGTCGGGCAAGCTGTACAACTTCCTGCCCTACGGCCTGGATGCCGACGAGGTCCTGGATTACGGCAAGGTCGAAGCCCTGGCCCAGGAGCACAAGCCCAAGCTGATCGTGGCGGGCGCCTCGGCCTACAGCCTGCACATCGACTTCGAGCGCATGGCCCGCATCGCCCGGGACAATGGCGCGCTGTTCATGGTGGACATCGCCCACTATGCGGGGCTGGTCGCCGGCGGCGCCTATCCCAATCCGGTCCCGCATGCCGATTTCGTCACCTCCACCACGCACAAATCGCTGCGCGGTCCGCGCGGCGGCGTCATCATGATGAAGGCGGAGTTCGAAAAAGCCGTCAATTCGGCGATTTTCCCCGGTATCCAGGGCGGTCCGCTGATGCACGTCATCGCCGCCAAGGCAGTGGCCTTCAAGGAAGCCCTGCAGCCCGAATTCCGGGATTACGCCCACCAGGTCGCCAAGAACGCCAAGGTGCTGGCGGAAACCCTGGTCAAGCGGGGCCTGCGCATCGTGTCCGGCCGCACCGAAAGCCACGTCATGCTGGTGGACCTGCGCGCCAAGGGCATCACGGGCAAGGAAGCCGAAGCCGTGCTGGGCCAGGCCCATATCACCGTCAACAAGAACGCCATCCCCAACGATCCCGAAAAGCCCTTCGTGACCAGCGGCATCCGCCTGGGCACGCCGGCCATCACCACCCGGGGTTTCAAGGAAGCGGAAACCGAGCTGACCGCCAACCTGATCGCGGACGTGCTGGACGACCCGCGCAACGAAGCGAACATCGCGGCGGTGCGCGAACGCGTCGACGCCTTGACCTCCCGTCTGCCGGTCTACGGCTGAACGGCCGGCCATCACGGGCTCTAGCGGGGGAACACGGTGCGTTGTCCTTTTTGCGGCCACGCCGATACCCAGGTTATCGATAGCCGGGTACTGGAAGAGGGCGAAACCATCCGCCGGCGCCGGCGTTGCCAGCATTGCGATAAGCGCTTCACCACGTACGAACGGGTGGAACTCGTCATGCCGTCCGTGGTCAAGCGCAACGGCAGCCGCAGCGAGTACGACCAGGGCAAGCTGCGCGCCAGCCTGTCCCTGGCGCTGCGCAAGCGTCCCGTCAGTACGGAGGACGTCGACGCGGCCGTCGCCCGCATCGAGGAAGCCCTGCTGACCAGCGGCAAGCGCGAAGTCCCGTCCGCCTACGTGGGCGAGCTGGTGATGACGGAGCTGCGCAAGCTGGACAAGGTCGCCTACGTGCGGTTTGCCTCCGTCTACCGCAGCTTCGAGGACATCGGCGAATTCATCGAGGCGATCCGCGAAATGCAGGGTCCGCTGTTGTCCGGCAAGCTGCGCAAAGAGCCCTGACGTGCCTGCGAGCGCGGACCAGGATCGACACTGGATGCGCCACGCGCTGGAGCTGGCGGGCCGGGTGCTTCATACCACCGCCCCCAATCCCCGCGTCGGCTGCGTCATCGTGCGCGACGGACGCATCCTGGGCGAAGGCGCCACGCAGCCGCCTGGCGGTCCTCACGCGGAAATCTGCGCCCTGCGCGATGCCGCCGCCCGCGGCGAATCCGTCGTGGGCGCCACTTTTTACGTCACACTGGAGCCCTGCAGCCATTTCGGACGTACCCCGCCCTGCGCGGATGCCGTCGTCGCGGCTTCGCCGGGCCGGGTGGTGGTCGCCATGGGCGACCCCAATCCGCAGGTCAATGGCGCGGGCCTGGCCCGCTTGCGCGCCGCGGGCATTCCCGTCGCGACAGGTGTCTGCCTGCCGGAGGCCTTGGCCTTGAATGCCGGTTTCGCGGCCAGGATGAGCAGGGGCAGCCCCTGGGTATGGCTGAAGATGGCGGCCTCGCTGGACGGCCGCAGTGCGCTGCATAACGGAATGTCGCAATGGATTACGGGCCCGCAGGCCCGCGCCGATGGACATGCCTGGCGCGCGCGCGCGGACGTCGTTCTTACCGGCATGGGCACCGTACTGAAGGACGATCCCCGGCTGACCGTGCGGGACGTCCCCGTGCCGCGGCAGCCGCGCAAGGCCGTCGTGGATGGCCGCCTGCAGATTCCCGAAAGCGCCCGCCTGTTCGACGGCGAGGAAGTCTGGGTCTTCACCGCGCACGAAGATCCCGTCAAGGCCGAGCGGCTGGCGCGGCGCAATGCACGCGTGATTGTGTTGCCTGGCGCCGAGCCGGGGCGGGTGGACCTGCCGGCCATGATGCGATGGATGGCGCGCCAGCATATCAACGAGGTACACGTCGAGGCCGGCGCGGGCCTGTCCGGCGCCTTGTTGTCCGCCGACTGCGTGGATGAGATCCTGGCCTATGTCGCGCCCGTATTGCTCGGGGACGCCTTGGGCATGGTAAAGCTGCCCATGCTTACCCACCTGGATGCCGCGCGCCGGTTCGAATTCATCGACGTGGCGCCGCTGGGCCCGGACGTGCGCCTGCGCGGGCGCTTCGCCGACCGTTGGCAGACGCTGATGGCTGCTGCCAACCCGCGTTGAAGCCTTATACGTTCAGGTTATTCCCATAGCGCCCCTGCTCTGCGCGGAGCGCGTATCCTATCCCCATCCGCCGCCTTGGGCCCGCCGTATGCGCAGGGTCTGCCGACGGCGCCGATATCCGTGTAGTCCAACATCTTCAGGAGCGTTTTCTATGTTCACCGGCATCGTCACGGCCGTCGGCCGTATCGTGCGCGTTCAACCCCATGAAGCCCATGATGGCGGTGGTGGTATCCGGGTGCGCATCGATGCGGGAAACCTCGGCCTGTCAGACGTCCAGTTGGGCGATTCCATCGCCGTCCAGGGTGCCTGCATGACCGTCGTTGCGCTGGAAGCCAATAGCTTCGAAATAGACATTTCGCGCGAAAGCCTCCGGCGCACCGTCGGCCTCGATCGTGAAGGCGAGGTCAATCTGGAAAAATCGCTGCGTGTCGGCGATGCCTTGGGTGGACATCTGGTATCGGGCCACGTGGACGGCCTTGGGGTTGTTGTCCGCTACGCGCCGGTAGGTGAATCGCGGGAGCTTATCATCCGCGCGCCGAAGGAAATGGCCAAATATCTGGCCTACAAAGGCTCTGTTACGGTTAATGGCATCAGCCTTACAGTGAACGGCGTACAAGATGGTGTGGAGGGTAGTGAGATCACCATTAACGTAATTCCCCATACCCAAAACATGACCACGTTGCGTAACGTAAACGTAGGCGACAAAGTTAACTTGGAGATCGATACGATCGCGCGATACGTCGAACGAATGATGCAGGTGTCCGATGTGGCTGGCCGTCCGCAGGCAGCTTGAACGGGCCGCGCAATCCCGACGTTATCGCGATGGTTATTCGGCTCCGCCGGAGAAACAAAGGACCTTTCCAAAAGCTATTTCAAACGCCTTCGCGAACGGAACTTGCTTGGTTTGCGTAGGACTAAATCGTATGGCCGTAATACCGTTGCGATTGCTGTGTGTGGGGAAAGCAACATAGCATCACCATGAATCTGTATCCGCTGAACACCACTGGCGACACGGAGCCAAATAGGGCACACAATGGGGATGACGGACGGCTAGCCCTTTTCTGATGTTGTTGGAGGTATCCCAATGCTGAACATCGTCGAAGGCTTTAAGTCGCAGTACGCGCGGGATCAGGAAACCGAGCTCTCGCTCGAGGAATATCTGAACCTGTGCAAGCGCGATCCGATGGCATATGCCAGCCCCGCGGAACGGATGCTTGCTGCGATCGGTGACCCGGAAATCGTCGATACGCGCAACGACCCGCGGCTGTCCCGCCTGTTCTCCAATCGATTGATCCGCCGTTACCCCGCCTTCAAGGAATTCTTCGGCATGGAGGACGTGATCTCGCAGATCGTGTCCTTCTTCAAGCATGCCGCCCAGGGCCTGGAAGAACGCAAGCAGATCCTTTATCTGCTGGGCCCGGTGGGGGGCGGAAAATCCTCCATCGCGGAGCGCCTGAAAACGCTCATGGAGACCTATCCGATCTACTGCCTGAAAGGCTCGCCGGTAAACGAGACGCCGCTGGGCCTGTTCAACCCCACCCGCTTCGGCGACCAGCTGGAGCAGGATTACGGCATTCCACGCCGTTATCTGTCCGGCATCATGTCCCCCTGGGCCGTCAAGCGCCTCAAGGAGTATGACGGCGACATCTCGCAATTCCGGGTCGTGCGCCTTAATCCGTCCGTCCTGCGGCAGATCGCCATCGCCAAAACCGAGCCGGGCGACGAAAACAACCAGGACATTTCCTCGCTGGTCGGCAAGGTGGATATCCGCAAGCTGGACCGCTATTCCCAGGACGATCCGGATGCCTACAGCTATTCCGGCGGCCTGTGCCTGGCGAATCAGGGCCTGCTGGAATTCGTGGAAATGTTCAAGGCGCCGATCAAGATGCTGCATCCCCTGCTGACGGCCACGCAGGAGGGCAACTTCAAGGGGACGGAAGGTTTTTCCGCCATTCCCTTCAACGGCGCCATCCTGGCGCACTCCAACGAGTCCGAGTGGCAGACGTTCCGCAACAACCGGCATAACGAAGCCTTCCTGGATCGTATCTACATCGTCAAGGTGCCCTACTGCCTGCAGGTGAGCGAGGAAATCCAGATCTACAGCAAGCTGCTGCACAACAGCTCGCTGGCCGAGGCCCCCTGCGCGCCGGGTACGCTGGACATGATGGCCCAGTTCTCGGTCCTGACGCGGCTGAAAGAGCCGGAGAATTCCAGCATCTATTCCAAGATGCGGGTCTATGACGGCGAAAGCCTGAAGGACGTGGATCCCAAGGCCAAGGCCCTGCAGGAGTACAAGGATTATGCAGGGACGGATGAAGGCATGACCGGGGTCTCCACGCGGTTCGCGTACAAGATCCTGTCCAGCGTCTTCAACTACGACCAGACGGAAGTGGCGGCCAATCCCGTCCACCTGATGTACGTCCTGGAGCAGCGCATCGCCCGGGAGGACTTCCCGGAAGACACGCGGCGCCGCTACCTGGAGTTCATCAAGGGCTACCTGGCCCCGCGCTACGCCGAATTCATCGGCAAGGAGATCCAGACGGCCTACCTGGAATCCTATTCCGAGTACGGGCAGAACATCTTCGACCGCTACGTCACCTTCGCCGACTGCTGGATCCAGGACGAAGAGTTCCGGGACCCGGAAACGGGGGAAAGTTTCGACCGGTCGGCCCTGAACGACGAACTGGAGAAGATCGAGAAACCGGCGGGGATCGCCAATCCCAAGGATTTCCGCAACGAGATCGTCAACTTCGTGCTGCGGGCACGCGCCAACAACAGCGGCCGCAATCCGACCTGGACGAGCTACGAGAAGCTGCGCGAGGTGATCGAGAAGAAGATGTTCTCGAACACCGAGGACCTGCTGCCGGTCATCTCCTTCAATGCCAAGGCGTCTGCCGAGGACAAGAGCAAGCACCAGAGCTTTGTGGAGCGCATGGTGGAAAAAGGCTACACCGAAAAGCAGGTCCGCCTGCTCTGCGAGTGGTACTTGCGGGTGAGAAAGTCCTCCTGAGCGAGGTAGTATGAATTCACTTATCGATCGTCGTCTCAACGGACGCAACAAAAGCGCCGTCAACCGCGAGCGATTCCTGCGGCGCTACAAGACCCAGGTTCGTAAGGCGGTGCGGGACCTGATACGCGAGCGTTCGATCGAAGAGATGGACCAGGGCGGGGAGATCAATCTTCCCGCCCGGGATATCTCCGAACCCCGCCTGCGCCACGGTGCGGGCGGCGATCGCGAAATCGTGCACCCGGGCAACCGGGAGTTCGCCAAGGGCGACACCATAGACCGGCCCGACGGGGGAGGCGACGGCGGCGGCCGGGGCGATCCCGGGGAAGGCGATTCGGTCGACCAATTCACCTTCACCCTATCGCGCGCCGAGTTCCTGAACTTCTTCTTCGAGGACCTGGAGCTGCCGCACCTGGCGCGCAATCAGTTGGGCGATGTGCACCAGAAGAAATGGCACCGCGCCGGCTATACCACCACGGGCTCGCCCAGTTCGCTGGCTGTCGGCCGGACGTTGAAGGCCTCGCTGTCGCGGCGCATCGCGCTCAGCGTCGGTGCCCGGCGCGAGCTGACCGAAGCCGAGGACAAGCTGGAGGACCTCGAGCGCCGGGGCGCGCCCCTGGCGGCGCTGGAAGCGGCGCGCGCCGAAGTCGAATCGGCCCGCGAGCGCGTGGCGCGGGTGCCCTTCCTGGACGAGATCGACCTGCGCTACCGGCACCGGGTGTCGGTGGCCGTGCCCATGGCGCGCGCGGTGATGTTCTGCCTGATGGACGTCTCCGGCTCGATGGATGAGAACAAGAAGGACCTGGCCAAGCGCTTCTTCACGCTGTTGTACCTATTCCTGATGCGCAAGTACGAGCATGTGGACCTGGTATTCATCCGGCACACGGACAACGCCGAGGAAGTCGACGAGGACACATTTTTCCACGATCCCAAGAGCGGGGGCACGGTGGTGCTGTCGGCCCTGGAGCTCATGCACGAGATCATCGAGAAGCGCTATTCGCCTTCCACCTGGAATATCTACGCCGCCCAGGCCAGCGACGGCGATTCCTTCGGCGCCGATGCGGCCCGCAGCTCGCGCTATCTCTCCGAGCACCTGCTGCCCGCGGCGCGCTATTTCGCGTACATCGAGATCCACGATACGCACGACGTGCGCAAGAGCAGCCTGTGGGCGGAATACGAGCGCGAGCCAGCCGAGCACTTCGTCATGCGCCGTATTTCCGAACGCGGCGAAATTTTCTCCGTCTTCCACGAGCTGTTCCGGAAGGAGGCCGTTGTATGAGCGATGTCATGAGCCGGCTCGAGAGGCCGCGGGGCGACAAGCTGGTGTCCCCTATTTCGACCGGGTCGGAGTGGACCTTCGATCTGATCCGCCGCTATGACGAGGCCATTGCCGAAGTCGCGGCGGAATTCAAGCTTGATACCTATCCCAACCAGATCGAGATCATTACCTCGGAGCAGATGCTGGATGCCTACGCGTCCGCCGGGCTGCCCGTGGGCTATCCCCATTGGTCCTACGGCAAGGAGTTCATCCGTAACGAACAGGCGTACCGGCGGGGCGTCCAGGGGCTGGCCTACGAGATCGTCATCAACTCCAACCCCTGCATTTCCTACCTGATGGAAGAGAATTCCATGGCGATGCAGGCGCTGGTGATCGCGCATGCCTGCTATGGCCACAATTCCTTCTTCAAGGGCAACTACCTGTTCCGGCAGTGGACCGACGCGGACGGCGTGCTGGACTACCTGGTCTTCGCGCGCAATTACGTGATGGCCTGCGAAGACCGCTACGGCATCGAGGCCGTGGAGGAAATCCTCGACTCCTGCCATGCGCTGTCCTCGCATGGCGTGGATCGCTACAAGCGGCCCCACCCGGTCTCGTACAAGGAAGAGCTGCAGCGCGTGGCGGACCGCGAGGAATACCAGCGGGTGCAGTTCAACGACCTGTGGCGCACGGTGCCCAAGGCCGAGACCTCGGATACGGAGAAGCGCGACGTCTTTCCCGCCGAGCCGGAAGAAAACATCCTGTACTTCATCGAAAAGCATTCGCCCAAGCTGCAAACCTGGCAGCGGGAACTGGTGCGCATCGTGCGCAAGATCGCGCAGTATTACTACCCGCAGATGCAGACCAAGGTGATGAACGAGGGCTGGGCCACGTTCTGGCACTACACCATCCTGAACCGCCTGCACGAAAAAGGCCTGGTGGACGACGGCTTCATGATCGAGTTCCTGCAAAGCCATACCAATGTGGTGTGCCAGCGGGGCTTCGACCAGCGCGGCTACGGCGGCATCAATCCCTACGCGCTGGGCTTCGCCATGATGACGGACATCCGCCGTATCTGCGAGCACCCCACGGAAGAGGATCGCCGCTGGTTCCCCGACATCGCGGGCGGCGACTGGCTGAAGACGCTGGACTTCGCCATGCGCAACTTCAAGGATGAGTCCTTTATCTCGCAGTACCTGTCGCCCAAGCTGATCCGGGATTTCCGCTTCTTTGCCATCGCCGACCACGAGGAAAACCCGCAGCTGGAGGTCGTCGCCATCCACGACGACGAGGGCTACCGCCATGTGCGCAAGCTGTTGGCGCAGCAGCACAATCGCGACAACCTGGTCCCCGACGTACAGGTCGTTCAGTTCAACCGGGATTCCGATCGGTCGCTGGTCTTGCGTCACCAGCAGACGCGCGGCAGGCCCCTGGTGGCCGAAGAGGCCGACCAGGTCATGAAACACCTGTCCCGGCTGTGGGGGTTCAAGGTACGCATGGAAGAAACCGACGCCGACGGGCAGACGCTGGCATTCCGCGAGCTGGGGGGCTGACGGCCGTCGGCCTGGGCATACAGGCGGCGAAAGCCGCCATTTTTGTGCGTTGCGCAACCCGGGTTTCCCCGCACCGCGCCGGTTGTTCAAGATTTACCGATAAATCGTTAACATCCCGTTTTCTCTTCGCTTCACCCCTTTCCTTGGCTACGCCCCCAGATACGAATCCCCCGCCGCTGCTTTCCCTGCGCGGGGTGTCGGTGGAATTTCCGTCGGAAGACGGCGTGTTCCGCGCCGTCGATGGACTGGATTTCGATGTTTTCCCCGGCCGCACCCTGGCCATCGTGGGCGAATCCGGCTCCGGCAAGTCCGTGACCTCCATGGCCATCATGCGGCTGACCGACTACACCGGGGGCCGCATTGCGGAGGGCAGCATCCTGCTGCGCGACAAGGCGGGCCGGGAACTGGACCTGACCCGCGCCGACGAGGACACGCTGCGCGAAATCCGCGGCAACGATGTGGCGATGATTTTCCAGGAGCCGATGACCTCGCTCAACCCGGTGTTTACCGTGGGCGACCAGATTACCGAGGCCATCATCCTGCACCAGCGCCTGAGCCGTCCGGCCGCGCGCGAGGCGGCGCGCGCATTGCTGGAAAAAGTGCGCCTGCCCGATGCGGCAAGCATGCTGGACCGTTATCCGCACCAGCTCTCCGGCGGCATGCGCCAGCGCGTGATGATCGCCATGGCGCTATCGTGCCGCCCGCGCCTGCTGATCGCCGACGAGCCGACGACCGCGCTCGACGTGACCATCCAGGCGCAGATCCTGAATACGATCCGCGAACTGCAGCGGGACCTGGGCACCGCGGTCATCTTCATTACGCACGACATGGGCGTCGTGGCCGAAATGGCCGACGAGGTCGTGGTCATGCTGCGCGGCCGCAAGGTGGAGCAGGGGCCGGTGGAACGGATATTCCGTGCACCGGAGCATCCCTACACGCGCGCGCTGCTGGCCGCCGTGCCCCGGCTGGGCAGCATGACGGGCCGGGACCTGCCGCTGCGCACGCCGCAGATCGTGCTGGAAGCGGGCGCCTTGCGCGAAGTCGGCAGCACGCATGAGCAGGATACGGCCGACTACACGCAGCCCCTGCTCAGCGTGCGGGACCTGACGACGCGCTTCGACGTGGGCCGCGGCTTCCTGGGCCGCGTGACGCATCGCGTCCACGCGGTGGAAAGCGTCAGCTTCGATATTTTTCCCGGCGAGACCCTGGCGCTGGTGGGCGAGTCGGGCAGCGGCAAGTCCACCATCGGCAAGACGCTGCAGCAACTGGTCGATCCGACCTCCGGGCAGGTGCTGTTCCAGGGGCAGGACATCTTTTCCATGGACGCCGCGGGCCGTCGGCGATTGCGCCAACAGGTGCAGTACATCTTCCAGGACCCGTATGCCTCGTTGGATCCCCGCAAGACGGTGGGGTTCAGCATCGCCGAGCCCATCGTCACGCACGGCTTGCTCCACGGGGACAAGGCCATCGCCGCGCGCGTGGCGGAATTGCTGGAACAGGTGGGCCTGCGCCCCGAGCATGCGCGCCGGTATCCCCATGAGTTTTCCGGCGGTCAGCGCCAGCGGGTGTGTATCGCCCGGGCGCTGGCCAGCGATCCCAGCCTGATCATCGCCGATGAGTCGGTATCGGCCCTGGATGTCTCCATCCAGGCGCAGATCCTGAACTTGCTGATGGACCTGCAAAAGGACCGCCGGCTGTCCTATCTGTTCATCACGCACGACATGGCGGTGGTGGAGAAAGTCAGCCACCGCGTCGCCGTGATGTACCTGGGCCAGATCGTCGAGATGGGCCGCCGGCGGGCGATTTTCGAAACGCCGCGGCACCCCTACACTCGCAAGCTGCTGGCCGCCGTGCCCGTGGCCGAGCCGGGGCGGCACATCGATACCACGCTGATCTCCGGCGAGATCCCTAGTCCGGTGCGCCGGGTGGGGGATGCGCCGCGCGTCGTCCCCCTGGTGGAGATCGCCCCGGGGCACCTGGTGGCCGAGGCGGCCTGACCGTCATGCCCCGCGCATCGTTCTTTTCCTCGTCATCGAAAACGTCCCTGGAGGCGCTCATGTTTACCTACACCAAGACCGTTCGCGCGCTGGGCGCGGCGCTGGCCGTCAGCGGCACGCTGGCCCTGGCCGCGCCCGCGCAGGCCGCCGGCACGCTGAACGTGGCCATCACGCAGGACGCCGGCAGCTGGGATCCCATCGACACTTTCGTGACGTGGTGGGGCTCGGTGGGCAGCAATCTGTTCGACGGCCTGACGATGCGGGGCGCCGACATGAAGCTGCAGCCGGGCCTGGCGACCAGCTGGGAATTCCTGGACAACGACACGCGCATCCGCTTCAAGCTGCGCGAGAACGTCAAGTTCCACGATGGCGAACCCTTCAACGCCGACGCGGTGAAATTCACCTTCGATCGCCTGCTGGGCCCGGAGGGCGCGAAGGGGCCGCAGCAATCCAACTACAACTCCATCGACAAGGTCGTGGTGGTGGATGAGCACACCGTCGACTTCGTGATGAAGCGGCCGGACCCGGTCATCCTGACCAAGCTGGCCGGCTATGGCGGCATGATCGTCCCGCCCAAGTACCTCCAGGAAAAGGGTGACGCCTATTTCAACGAGCATCCCGTCGGCACCGGCCCTTTCAAGTTCGTCGAGTACAAGCCCAAGATCAGCCTGACCCTGGCGCGCAATGACGACTACTGGGGCGGCAAGCCCAAGCTGGACCAGGTGGTGTACCGCTTCATCGCCGAGCCCGCCACCCAGGTCGCCGAACTGCAGGCCGGCCGCGTGGATATCGCCACCGCCATCCCGCTGGGCCTGGTGGACACGGTGAAGAAATCCAGCAATGCCACCATCGTCAGCACCAGCGGCCCGGGCACCGTGGTGGCCCGCTACGATACCTCGCGCGGCATTACCAAGGACCGCGACGTGCGCCGCGCGCTCATCATGGCCGTGGACCGCGACGCCATCATCAAGCAGTTGCTGCTGGGCTATGCCAAGCCCATCGCCAGCTTCCAGGGCGATCTCTCGTTCGGCTACGACCCCGCGCTCAAGCCGCTGCCCTTCAATCCCGCCGAAGCCAAGAAGCTGCTGGCCAAGGCCGGCGTCAAGCCGGGCGCCGCGATCCAGCTGGACATCCGCGGCAGCGATTCGCAGTTCCGCGAAGTGGCGCAGGCCATAGCCGGCTATCTGCAGGGCGTGGGCATCAAGACGACCATCAAGCCCTACGAGACGCCGGTGCTGATCAACGACATCATCCCGCAGGGCAAGACCGGCGAGATGTGGCAGATGTATTGGGGCGGCTGGACGTACGACTACGACAACACCGCCTACCTGATGTACCACACCGGGCAGAAATGGAATCCGTACGACAAGGATGCCAAGCTGGACGCCATGCTGGATGCCCAGCGCAACACCTACAAGACGGATGAGCGCCAGAAAACCCTGCGCGCCATTGCTGCCTATGTCGCCGACAATGCGCTGGAAATGCCGTTGTACGCGCTGGATACCGTGGTGGGCGTGAACAAGCGGGTCAAGAACCTGAGCGTGCCCGGCGACATCCGCTTCCGTTTCGTCGACGCCAGCGTCGATTGACGCCTAACCCTGGCGCGCTCCGGCCGCGCCCGCCTGCACCGGAATATTCTTCCGGCTGCGGGCGGTCCCGGCACCGGACGCAGAGATGATGATCGCTTTTCTAATCAAACGTATCCTGCAGGCGGTTTTCGTCATCTTGGCGGTGACCCTGCTGGTTTCCTATGCCGTCCGCATGACCGGCGATCCGGCCATCATGCTGAGCCAGGGCGCGGGCAGCGTCACCGAGCAGGACCTGCAGAATATCCGCGAGGCGCTGGGGCTGAACCGGCCGTTCTCCGTGCAGTACCTGTCCTATATGCATGGCATCGTGACGGGCGATTTCGGCCGCAGCTTCATGGGCGGGACGTCCGTGTCGCACCTGATCGGCGATGCGCTGCCGGCCACGCTGCTGCTGGCCTTCGTGTCACTGGCCCTGTCGCTGGCGATATCCATCCCCCTGGGGGTGCACGCGGCCGTGCACAAGGGCAAGGCCGCCGACCAGGCGATACGCATTTTCTCCCTGGTGGGGCTGTCGTTTCCCAACTTCTGGCTGGCGCTGATGCTGGTCCTGCTGCTGTCCATCACGTTTCCGCTGCTGCCCCCGTCGGGCTGGGATGGGCCGGTCAGCCTGATCATGCCGGCCTTGACCATGGCGATCATCCTGAGCGCGACCAATGTGCGGCTGGTGCGTACCACGATGCTGGAGACCCTGTCGGCGCAGTACATCATGGTGGCGCGCAGCAAGGGCCTGAGGGAGCGCGTGGTGCTGTACAAGCATGCGCTGCGCAATTGCTCGATCCCGCTGATTACCTACATGGGCCTGCAGTTCGGCGGCCTGATCGGCGGCATCGTCGTGATCGAGAAAGTCTTCAACTGGCCCGGCATGGGCACGTTGGCCTTCGATGCCATCGCGGCGCGCGATTATCCGGTGCTTCAGGGCGCGGTAACCGTCCTGGCGCTGGTCATCATCATCGTCAACCTGCTGGTCGACATCGCCTACGGCATCGTCGATCCGCGCATCCGCATACGCTGAATCCATGCAAACGACGCTGACTGAAACCGCAGGTAAGCGGCGCTCGCGCCACCGTTTCCGCTCCCTGGAATTCGTCATGGGCGTGGTGCTGACCGGCGCCGTGGTGCTGGCGGTGCTGCTGTCGGGCTGGCTGTTCCCCGACGGCGGCGAGGGCATGGACCTCGCGGCGCGCCTGACGCCTCCGTTCCAGAGCCTGGCGCATATCCTGGGGACCGATCCGCTGGGCCGCGACGTGCTGGCGCGGGTGGTGGTGGGCGGGCAGATTTCGCTGACGGCCGGCTTCGTGTCGGTGCTGTTCGGCGCGCTGTTGGGCACCGTCATGGGCCTGATCGCCGGCTACTACCGCGGCTTCTGGGACGTACTGGTCATGCGCTTCGCCGATGTGCAGCTGGCGCTGCCCTTCATCCTGGTGGCCATCACCTTCATCTCCATCCTGGGCGGCGGATTGTTCAACGTGATCTTCTTCATGGTGATTTCGCAGTGGGTGCAATATGCGCGCCTGGTGCGCGGCCAGGTGCTGGCGCTGCGGGAGCGCGAATTCGTGCAGGCCGCGCGGGCCTTCGGCGTGCGCGACCTGGCCATGATCCGCCATCACATCGTGCCCAACCTGCTGGGGCCGCTGATCATCCTGATGGCGCTGAACGTCGCCAACAATATCCTGCTGGAAAGCAGCCTGACCTTCCTGGGCCTGGGCGTGGATCCCACCATACCCAGCTGGGGCGGCATGCTGGCCGACGGCCGGACGTATCTGCAGACCGCGTGGTGGGTGAGCGTGTTCCCCGGACTCGCCATCATGCTGACCGTACTGGGACTGAACCTGCTGGGCGACTGGCTGCGCGATCGTCTCGATCCGACTGGAAAGGTATAAGCCATGACTGTGTTGCTGGACCGCAGTATCGACCGCACGCTGGACGCGTGGGTGCGTGAGTTCGGGCAGGACGAATACCGCGGCGCGCGGGTGCAGGCCTGGCTGTTCGAGGACGAGGCGGCGCGCCGCGCGGCGGAGCGCCGGCTGGCCGCTGTGGGCGTGACGGCGGTGTTCCGCAGCGCCTACAAGCCGCTGGTGCATTTTTTCCTGGAAGAGGTCGACACCGAAGGGCTGCAAGCGGTGTCCGTGCGCTATCCCGTGCGGCAGGAAGCGGTGCAGCGCCGTTTCTCCCTGGAGGCCTATCCCCTGGCCGGCCTGCTGGACGGCATCGACCTGGAATTCGTCGCGGGCGACGCCGACCTGCACTACGAGGTAACGCTGCAATATGCCGACGGCCGTGTGGAGACGGCGTCCGTGTTCGCGCCCAATCGCGTGGCCGACGACCATGCCGGCGTGGTCAATCTGTCGCCCACCGGATGGGTGCGGGTGGAAGGGCGCGAGGACGGCGTGGAGATCGACGAAGCGCGGCCCACGGAGTTTTCCCAGGCATTCAGCGCGATCGTCGCCGCCGTGCGCGACCATCGCTGGGGGGACACCGAGCCCTATTTCGAGCGCCTGGACATCCGCGTCGATATCCCGGGGATCGAACGCGACCTGCACTACCACGACGAAGTCATCAGCACGGTCGAGGCGCTGCACGAGGACTTGTACTTCGGTTTGCTGGAGGTGTTCCAGCGGCATTCCGGGCGGCCGCTGGGCAATCGCGGCCTGCAACCCGGGCAGATCGTGCCCGATGTGCGGCGTGTCGATGGACCGGCGCGCGTGCGCGTGGCGCTGCAATCCTTTCCCGCCGTCGCCCAGGTGGCGCCGGACGCTGCCGGCCTGCCGCTGGACGAGGTGGACGGCGCGCTGTCCTTCGGCCGCATCGCGCACGAGATGGAACGCATCGGGGGCGAGCCCTACACCGCGCGTACGCGGCAGGGCCGCCCGGTGCTCTGTACCTATCTGAAGGGCTCGAATAAGCCCGTGGTCATCTCCGGCGGCCAGCATGCCAACGAGACGTCCGGCGTGGTTGGCGCCCTGCGTGCCGCGCAGGTGCTGCGGCGGCAGCCGGGTGCGCACTTCGTGCTGTTCGCGTCGGAGAACCCCGACGGCTATGCGCTGCACCGCGAGTTGTGCGAGCACAATCCGCGCCACATGGCGCATGCGGCGCGTTATTCGGCCCTGGGCGATGACCTGGCCTATCGCGAGCGCGCGCCGTGGTACGAGCGCGAAGCGCGCCGCAAGGCTTATGAGCTGAGCGGCGCGCAGTTGCACGTCAACTTGCATGGCTATCCGGCGCATGAATGGACGCGGCCTTTGTCCGGTTACCTGCCGCGGGGTTTCGAGCTATGGACGGTGCCCAAGGGATTCTTCCTGGTGCTGCGGCACCATCCCGGCTGGGTGGACCAGGCCGATACGCTGCTGCGCCATGTGTCGGCGCGGCTCGCCGAGAAAGTGCCGGGCCTGGTGGAGTTCAATGCCCGCCAGATGCGCATGTTCGAGACGCACGCCCTGCAGCGCGGGTTCGAGGTGATGAACGGCATACCCGTGCAGCGCACCGAAGGCGTCGGGGAAGACGTGCCGCTGGTATTGATTTCGGAGTTTCCGGACGAGACCATATACGGCGAGCCGTTCCGGTTCGCGCATACCGTGCAGATGGAGACCGTGCTGGCGGCGGTCGAAGGATATCTGGCGCTGGAGCTCTGACGAGCGGGGCCGCTGCCCAAGGCGGGGTGACCGATGCATCGTCTGCTTTGAGCAGTATTCCGGTCCGGGCATTTCGATGGTCTTGAACGGCTTCGGTCGTGAGCCGTTCAGTTTTGTTCGAGCGCCGTCGGTTGTCCCGATCAGCCTTGAACAGGGAGAGCGAAATGGGCAAAGCCACTTCTCTTTTTTTGGTGCTGGACATGCAGAACGATCTGGTGCACCCGGATGGGCCGGCCGGGAACACCCCGTTGGGGGCGCAGGTCCGTGAGCGCCAGCTGATCGCCAAGACCGCGGCAGCCATCGCCAAGGCCCGCGCGGCCGGGGTCGCGGTAGGCTTCGTGCGGGTCGGGTTTTCCGAAGGTTATCCGGAATGCCCGCCGGCATCGCCGGTGTTCGCGGCGGCGGCGCAGCATGGCCTGTTCAAGCTGGGCGCCTGGGGCACGGAGATCCACCCGGACCTGGAGCAACGGCCCGGCGACGTCCAGGTGGTCAAGCACAGGGTCAGCCCGTTTTATTCGACGACACTGGAAGTGCAACTGCGCGCGCGCAACGTACAGCGGATTTATTGCTCGGGCGTGTCCACCCAGGCGGTGGTGCAGGCCACCGTGCGGGACGGCCACGACCGGGATTACGAGATGATCGTGCTGGAGGATCTGTGCGCGGCACACAGCGCGCAGGAACACGAGAATTCCATCGGCAGCATCGGGCGCTTCTGCAGAATCGAGTCCAGCGATACGGTGGTGTTCGCGCAGCCGGGCTGAGGCGACGCGACAGCGGCCGCAAAACTCTGCTAGAATCGCGGATTGCCGTTTTCCGGGTCGGATCCTATGCCGATCCGTGCGTTGGGTGGCCGGATGGCCGAGGCAGGCAGGGCCGTGGTAGCGGCCCGCGGGTTTCGGGCAAACGGGCAGCGGTGGGGCAGCGGTGGGCAGAGCGGTAATCGGCCCGCCCGCGCCCATAGGCGAAAAACGCAGGAAAACGCCGGGAAACCGGTCTTAGCAGGCAAGACGGGCTTCCGCAGCCCGCAGCAGTACCGGATCAGGACAGGTGGCCGAGTGGTTGAAGGCGCACGCCTGGAAAGCGTGTATACGTCAAAAGCGTATCGGGGGTTCGAATCCCCCTCTGTCCGCCAGAAATCCAGAACAATCAAAGTAGTTTGCGACACCGGCTCAGCGAAGCGGCTTGATATTACGCATCCGTAGCACGCCGTTCCATCGCTCGGTTTCCTCCGCGATCAGTTCCTGGAAGGCCATCGGCGTGTTGGGGGGCTGGGGTGTGGCGAAGGCTTGCCGCGCCATGGGGTCGTGCAAGGCGGGGTTCATCAGCGCGGCGTTTATCGACCGATTCAGTATTTCGACGACATCGGTTGGGGTGGCTGTCGGTGCGCAATGAGTTGTGCCAGCGCGTCGGCGCTACCACCGGGCGGGAAACCGATCACCAGGGTAACGGGACGTTGCGGGTACGCCGCTTCCTGGTCGGACGCCGCTACCGCCCATGGCATGGCGGCACTCGCCAAGGCAATGGCCGCCAGGTCTCGCTTAAGATGATGCATCTCGTCTCCGTCCTACTACTGTTGTCGGCGACATGTCGGCATGACCTCGCGAAGCGTCCGCGACATGAGTAAAAGGATGATCTGCCCCGACGGGGCAGGCCTGAGTAACGGGGACGACATATGCGTTCAGAGAATCTTGCGAGAACGGAGGTACGTCAGTGACCCTGGCCCTGAGAATAGATTTCGTGTCCGATGTGGCGTGCCCCTGGTGTGCAATCGGTTTGTCCTCGCTGCAGCGGGCGCTCGAGAACGTGGGCGGCCTGGTTCAGGCGCAGATCGTCATGCATCCCTTCGAGCTGAATCCCGATATGGGACCGGAAGGCGAAGCCATCGTCGACTATATCGGCCGGAAGTACGGCCGCACGCCCGAGCAGATCGCTGAATCGCAGGCCATGATCCGGGAGCGCGGTGCCGGCGTGGGGTTCAGCTTCGGTCCGCGCACACGGGTCTATAACACCTTCGACGCGCACCGCCTGCTGTTCTGGGCCGGGGTCGAGGGCGAGCAATTGCCCCTGAAGATGGCGCTATTGCAGGCCTACCATTCAGATGGCAAGGATCCCAGCAAGCACGATGTGCTGGTCGACGCGGCACGGTCCGTCGGCCTGGATGCCGATCGTGCGCGGGATGTCCTGGAAAGCGGCCGGTATGCCGACGAGGTGCGCGCCGAGGAGCAGCAATACCTGGGGATGGGTATCCAAGCCGTGCCGGCGATCATCTTCAATCGGAAGTATCTCGTCAGCGGAGGGCAGCCGGTCGAGGTTTTCGAGCAGGCGATACGGAAGATCGCCGCGCAGGGCTAGTCTGCCCGGAACAGGACGCGATAGGCCGTGCCGCGCGCCCGTGCCGGCGCGGCCTAGCGACTCTTGCGATTCCGAAGGCTGACGAGCAAGACGCTGAACTCAGCAGGCAGCGTGGGCACAAGGATGGAGACACGGGTTTTGCCGTCGGGCAGCGGAACCAGCCTGTTCCGGCAGTTTTCGGCCTTGGTTCCGCACGCCACCCGGTAGTCGAGCGAGCGGACATTCTGCGGCAAGGTGGTGTACCGGATCGTGACGAGGGCTTCCGTCCCGGCCCTTTCGGTATAGCTGATGGTGGCCACCGTTTTGCCTAGCGTCATCCTGTCCTGGGTGGCCGTCCAGCGGATGTAGGCGTCGCAGCCGCTCTTGATGTTCAAGGGAAGCGGAAGCGTTTGATCCTGTACGACGTCGAAAGTCTTCATGCCCGGGTTCGTTACGCAGTCGTTGTGCGCGTCCCACATCACCTTGAGCGGCGCATTTACCAGGTTGCGCCACGTGACTGTGCCGGCGCCGGATGCCTGGGCCGCCGCGGATGTACAAGCCCACAGGATCACGGCAAGTGGCGCGGAGGCCAGCAGCGTTGTCCGGGGCGGGGTTGCCCGCTCGATGGGGCGTGGCCGAAATTGTTCGCGGTGCATGTCGAGTCCCCGATCTGTGGCCGCGGAACCGCTCGCCAAGACAAGCGCGGCGCATCGCTGCGGCGGTAGTGCCAGCATGTCAGCGGCGCGCCGTTTCGGATAGGGTGCGCGGCTTGCGGGCAGGTACTTTTCTGTATCCGCGGGTGAGACGCGCTCGCGCGCGGGGCGGGCGAGGGGGCTCCGCGACCGGCGGCGCGTGGCGGTATGCCGTTTGCGTCCCGCCTGATTCTTCGCGGCGCCGCCTGCCTCGGCGGCCGGCGCCCTTGCTCAGCAATCAGGAGGCACGGCATGAACATGACGCGATTCACGGACCAGGTTGTCATCGTGACGGGAGCCGGGTCCGGCATAGGCGAGGCCACCGCGCGCCGCTTCGCCGACGAGGGGGCCAGGGTAGTGCTGGTGGGCCGCACCGAGGAAAAGCTGCGCAAGGCCGCGGCCGGCATGCCGGCCGACCGGGTAATGATCTGCGCGGCGGACGTATCGCGCATGGAGGACGTGCAGCGCGTCGTCGATGCCACGATAGCGCGCCATGGCGCCCTGCATGTGCTGGTCAACAACGCGGGAGTGGCGCCGGAGGGCAAGATCACGGAGGCCAGCATGGACGACTGGCGGCAGGTCATGGCGACCGACGTGGACGGCGTCTTCCACGGATGCCGCGCGGCCATCCCGCACCTGATCGAGACGGGCGGGTCCATCGTCAATGTTTCCTCTGTTTCGGGCCTGGGCGGGGATTGGGGCCTGAGCTTCTACAACGCCGCCAAGGGCGCCGTCACGAACTTCACCCGCGCGCTGGCCATGGACCATGCGCGCGACGGCATCCGCATCAATGCCGTTTGCCCCAGCCTGACGCGTACCGACCTGACCAGGGATATGTATGGCAACCGCGAGCTGATGGACAAATTCGCTGAGCGCATCCCGATGGGACGCGGCGCGGAGCCGGAGGAAGTGGCCGCCGTGATCGCCTTTCTGGCCAGCGACGACGCGCGCTTCGTCAATGGCGTGAACCTGCCCGTGGACGGAGGACTGACCGCGTCCAATGGCCAGCCGCCGCAGGCTTGACTGCTGGCGCGCGAGCTGAAGTAGCTTCAGCGCAAGGCGGCCCGCACCGCGCAGCCCATGGCCAGCACGGCCAGGGCGCCCAAGGTGAAGGTGGCCATCGGCATGCCGCGCGCCATGTCGCGCGCGATTTGCCCCGTCCGCGGACAGGCCAGTTGCAGCCGGCGGCGCGTCATCTCGCGGCCCAGCTCCTGCAGGCGCGCTTCGGAGAACCGTCTTTCCGCTTCGGGCAGCACGACGGTTTCCTCGTCGGCCACGTGATGGATGACGTCGCGCATGAGCGCCATCAGGGTCTCGTCATAGCGCGGATCGTCCGGCGTCATGGTGCGCAGTTCGTCGATCAGGCGCCGCATCTCCATGTGCTCGGGCACGCTTTTACGCAGGACCTCGTTGTCCGTGACCGCCCGCACGGCGGGGTAGAAAATCTCTTCTTCGAGCGTGGCGTGGATCTCCAGCGCCGTACAGATGACGCCGACCAGGCCGGCCTTGCGCGAAGCGGGAAGGTCCTCGTGGTAGCGATGGAATGTGGACAGCACGTGCGTGTGGTCCAGGCGGATCATGCTGGTGGCGCGGGGCATCAGGCGCTGGTACAGCGGCTGGCCGCGACCGGAGGCGGGTTGCGCGGCGTCGAAGGGCATTTCGGTGGCGTTCATGGCGGTCTCTTGAAGTGGGGAGCCGGAAGTCGGCCGGAACGTGCCAGGGGCAAGCGTCATTCCTGCCCGTCCTTGCAAATGAAAAAAGCCGCGCCGCCGTATCGCGGCGCGGCTTGGTGCCGCTATGGACGGGTCCGGCTACTCATCAATTGCCGGCCGCTACTCCGCCATCAATAGTCCATTTCCGGCGCCGGCGCGGCCGCCTTTTCTTCCTTGGGCAGCTCGGCGACGGTGGCATCGGTGGTCAGGATCAGCCCGGCGATCGAGGCGGCGTTCTGCAGGGCGGTGCGCGTGACCTTGGTGGGGTCCACCACGCCGGATTCCAGCAGGTCGCCATATTCGCCGGTGGCGGCGTTGTAGCCGAAGTTGCCGCTGCCCTCCAGCACCTTGGCCACGACCACCGAGGGCTCTTCGCCCGCGTTGGCCACGATGGCGCGCAGGGGGGCTTCCAGCGCCCGCAGCACGATGCGGATGCCGGCATCCTGGTCGGCGTTGGCGCCCTTGAGCTGGCCGATGGCCGACCGGGCGCGCAGCAGGGCGATGCCGCCGCCGGGGACGATGCCTTCTTCCACCGCGGCACGCGTGGCGTGCAGGGCGTCGTCGACGCGGTCTTTCTTCTCTTTCATCTCGACTTCGGTCGCGGCGCCCACCTTGATGACCGCTACCCCGCCAGCCAGCTTGGCCACGCGTTCCTGCAGCTTTTCGCGGTCATAGTCGCTAGTGGCCTGTTCGATCTGCGCCTGGATGGACTTGACCCGCGCATCGATGCGCGACTGCTGGCCCGCGCCGCCGATGATGATGGTGTTTTCCTTCTGCACCTCGACGCGCTTGGCGCTGCCCAGGTCTTCCAGGGTGGCCTTTTCCAGCTGCTTGCCGGTTTCCTCGGAGATCACGGTGGCGCCGGTCAGGATGGCGATGTCTTCCAGCATGGCCTTGCGGCGGTCGCCGAAGCCGGGCGCCTTCACCGCCGCCACCTTGAGCACGCCGCGCATGCTGTTGACCACGAGCGTGGCCAGCGCTTCGCCTTCGACATCCTCGGCCACGATCAGCAGCGGCTTGCCGGCCTTGGCCGACGCTTCCAGCACCGGCAGCAGTTCGCGGACGTTGGAGATCTTCTTGTCGTGCAGCAGCACCAGCGGGTCGTCCAGGGTGGCAACCTGCTTTTCGGGATCGTTGATGAAGTAGGGGCTGAGATAACCGCGGTCGAATTGCATGCCCTCTACCACGTCCAGCTCGTTTTCCAGCGACTTGCCGTCCTCGACGGTGATCACGCCTTCCTTGCCGACTTTATCCATGGCGTCGGCGATGATCTTGCCGATGGCCTCGTCGGCATTGGCCGACAGCGCCGCCACCTGCGCGATTTCCTTGCCGGTGGAAATGGGCTTGGACTGCTTGCGCAGGGCGTCGACGACGGCGGTCACGGCCTGGTCGATGCCGCGCTTCAGGTCCATGGGATTCATGCCGGAAGCAACGAACTTCATGCCTTCCTGCACGATGGCCTGGGCCAGCACGGTGGCCGTGGTGGTGCCGTCGCCGGCCACGTCGGCGGTCTTGGAGGCGACCTGCTTGACGACCTGGGCGCCCATGTTCTCGAACTTGTCCTTCAGCTCGATTTCCTTGGCCACGGACACGCCGTCCTTGGTGATGACGGGGGCGCCGAAGCTGCGCTCCAGCAGCACGTTGCGGCCTTTGGGGCCGAGGGTCACCTTGACGGCATCGGCAAGGATGTTGACGCCTTTGACCACGCGGGCACGGGCAGTGTCATGGAATTTGACGTCTTTCGCGCTCATGTTCTACTCCACTCGCATAGATAGCCTGGCCGCGATCACGCGGCTTTTTTCAGTTCGCCGCTGTCCTGCTCGAAGATGCCGAAGACATCTTCCTCGCGCATGACCAGCAGCTCTTCGCCGTCTACCTTGACGGTCTGGCCGGAGTATTTGCCGAACAACACGCGGTCGCCGGCCTTCAATTGCATGGGGCGGACGGTGCCGTCCTGCAGCACCTTGCCACTGCCGACCGCGATCACTTCGCCTTGTTCGGGTTTTTCGGTGGCGGAGTCCGGGATCACGATGCCGGAGGCAGTCTTGCGCGCTTCTTCGATTCGCTTGACGATAACCCGGTCGTGAAGGGGACGAATCTTCATGATTGATCTCCTAAGCGATGACAGATCACCTGAAACGGATCGATGCCTTGCCGGCGCCGGGCCCTGCCCGTGGCCGGGGGAAGGCATCCGCGAACCGGTAGTCGCCGGTCCGCGGACGTGATGTAGGGACGGCCGCCAGGCGCTTCAAGAGGGTGTCCGACGGCGACGTTGTATCAGTGTGTATCAGGAAGAATGAGCCGATCCACCCGGCCGAGCCGGTAGACGAAGCGCTGGTCGCGGGCCTCCATCCAGGGGCGCGGGCGGACCGGGCAGGGCGGCGGGCGGCCCCCGCCTTCGTCCACCGTGCTGTCTTCGTCGCCCAATTGGGACCAGACGCCGGCCTTGCGAGGGCGGAACATCCAGCGGACGTAGCCGCGCCGGGCGGCCATCTCCATCAAGGCCGGGCGGTCCGGGAGGTCGGCGACCAGTGTTTCGATGCCGTCCTCCGCGTCGGGGTAATCGCCGAAGGCGCGGCGGCAGGCCAGGGCCTCCGCGGCCGGTGCGCCCAGCCGCCGCCAGGGGCGGTGGGTGACCCGTTCGACGTCCCAGGCGCCGAACCGCCAGGCGGCGTCCAGCATGGCCTGGTCGACGGTGGCCATGGAATCCCAATGCGCGTCGATCTGCAGCGCCGATCCCGGCACCGGGCGGGGCGGCATCGGCACGCCCGGCACATGCACCGGCGTCTCGCGCCGGAAGCCATGCCAGTGCAGCATCAGCAGGACGGGCGTATCGACACGGGCAGCCGCCGTCACCGTGACGGCGTACAAGGGCAGGCGCATCGCGTCATGGTGCGCCTTGATGGTTTCGAACAACTCCATGTTCACCTCGCAGCGATTCCGCCGGGGCTCGGGCCGGGACGGCATGCCAACGCGGTGGCACGCGACGACGGACGCCGGCCGGCCCCGACAAGCAAAATTTAGGCATTTCCCGTCCGCCTTACAAGCGGCGATGCGGCCCCGCCGCAGCGGGCGCGGAAGATGCTGCGGCGGCCCGGGGCGCGCCATGGGGCGCGCATCGGCGCGAGGACAATCGGCGCGAGGACAGCATGGACCGGACATTCATCCCGCGGCGGGCGGCGACCCGCTATTCCTCTTCCTATACCTGGGCGGGCTACACGCTGGGCTTCGCCATGAGCGGATTCTTCGACGGCATACTGCTGCACCAGATCCTGCAGTGGCATCACCTGCTGTCAGGCCTGACGTCCGCGCGCTTCGCCGACCTGCGGATACAGATCATGGCCGACGGCCTGTTCCACGCCCTGATGTACGTCATCGCGCTGGCTGGCTTCTATATGCTGTATCGGGCGCGCGCCGATTTGTCCTTGCCGCGCGCCGGCAGGCGGCTGCTGGCGAATTTCTGGATCGGCTTCGGCGTATGGCACGTCGTCGACGCGCTGCTGTCGCACTGGATCACGCGCATCCACCGGATCCGCATGGACAGCGACTATCCGCTGGCCTGGGACCTGGCCTGGCTGGTGGCCTTCGGGCTGGTCCCGCTGGCGGTGGGATGGTGGATGCGGCGGCGTCCCGGCGCATCGCCGTCCGCGCCTGCCGGGCTGGCGATGGGGCTGGTGGGCGCCTGCCTGCTCGCCGGAACGGCAAACCTGTTGCCGCTGCGCGGCGGCGGCGACACCCTGACCGTGGTGCTGCGTCCGGGGGCCACCGGCGCCGGGGTACTGGCCGCGCTGGAGGGCACGCAGGCGCGCGTGGCCTGGAGCGATCCGTCCGGCGCCGTATGGGTGCTGCGCGGCCAGGCCGGGCTGGACGCCTGGCGGTTCTACCGCCAGGGCGCGATGTATGTGGGCGGCCAGGGCGCGCTGGCGGGATGCGCGGGCTGGCTCGCGGAGGCTAGAACCCCGTTTCGCGGATGACCACGACAAAGTCGTTTTATTTCCATCGCGCCGGCATGCGGGCGGACGCATGCCTACGCGCCCGCAGCCGGTCCGTCAGCGTGCCGGGAAGGCCCGCATGCGATCCACCATCCGCGGCGCGGCGCCCAGGTAATTGCCCGGGTCGCACAGCCTGTCGATGGCGGCGCGGTCCAGGTGCTGCGTGACGCGGGCTTCGCGTTCCAGCACCTGGGCGAGCGGGCAGCGTTCCGCCAGCGCGGCACGGCAGGCGTCGTACACCACGTCGTGCGCGGTCTGGCGGCCCAGGTAGGGCGCAAGGCCCATCATCACGGCTTCCGCGACGATCAGCCCGCCGGTCAGGTCCAGGTTCTGCCGCATGCGCCGGGTGTCGACCTCCAGTCCGCCCAGCATGAACTTGGCCTGGCGCAGCGCGCCGGCGGTCAGGACGAAGGATTCGGGAATGGCGGACCACTCGATATGCCAGGGCCCGGTGGCGCGCTCGAAATCCTGCACCATGGCGTCCAGCGCCAGTCCTGCATGTTGCCGCACGGTCTTGGAGGCGCTGAGCATCAGTTCGCAGGAAATGGGATTGCGCTTCTGCGGCATGGTGCTGGAGGCGCCCCGGCTCTTGACGAAGGGCTCGAAGGCTTCGGCGATTTCGTTGGTCATCATCAGCATCACGTCCAGCGCGATCTTGCCCAGCGATCCGGCCACCAGTCCCAGGAACTGGATGGTTTCGGCCAGGCCGTCGCGCGCGACGTGCCAGGTGACCGGCGCCGCATGCAGCCCCAGTTCGCGCATCAGCGCCTCTTGCACGGCGATGCCCTGTTCGCCCAGCGAGGCCAGCGTGCCCGCCGCGCCGCCGAACTGGCCCACCAGCGCGCGGGGCCGCAGCTGGGTCAGCCGCTCGCGGTGGCGGCGGACCATCAGCAGCCATACCGCGGCCTTGTAGCCGAAGGTGATGGGCAGGGCATGCTGCAAATGGGTGCGGCCCGCCATGGGGGCGTCGCGGTAGCGCTGCGCCAGGCTGTCCAGGATGCCGTCCAGTTCGACCAGGTCCGCCTCGATCAGGTCGAGCGCCTCGCGCACCTGCAGCACCGTGGCCGTATCCATGATGTCCTGCGTGGTGGCGCCCCAGTGCAGGTATTCGCCCTCCGGGCCGCACATGCGCGCCAGCTGGTGGACCAGCGGCAGGATGGGATAGCCGACGATCTCGGTTTCGTGCCGCAGCACATCCAGGTCCAGGGCGGCCGCGTCCGCGCGCGCGGCGATGGCATCGGCGGCGGCTTGCGGGATGATGCCCAGCCGGCCCTGCACGCGTGCCAGCGCCACCTCCGTTTCGACGTAGCGGCGCAGCGTGGCCGCGTCGTCGAACACCGCGCGCATCGCGGCGGTGCCGAACATATCTTTGAAAATAGCGGATTCGATTACGGAAATAGGCATAGTGTCGGTGCTGCTCGGGTTCGATGATGAGACCCCGCGCGCGTCCGTGGCCGGAGCGCGCCGGGCGTTGCCGCTACTGGAGCTTGATGTCGGCGTCCTTGACGACCTTGGCCCAGCGCGCCGTTTCCTGCTTGATGTAGTCCATGAAGCCGGCGGGATCGGAGGGGGACGGGATATAGCCCAGGTCTTCGACCGTCTTGACGAACTTGGGATCCTTGACCGCTTCGGTCAGCGCCTTGTTCAGGACGCCCACCACGTTATCGGGCGTGCCCGCCGGCGCCAGCAGGCCGTACCAGCCCTGGACTTCGTAGCCCTTCAGGCCGGCCTCCTGGACCGTGGGCACGTCGGGCATCAGCGCCAGGCGTTCGGGGCTGGTGACGGCCACGGTATGCAGCCTGCCCGCCTTGGCCAGGTGCAGCGAGTCCGGGCCCGCGAACACCGCGTCCACTTCGCCGCCCATGGCGGCCGTGACCGACGGGCCGCCGCCCTTGTACGGCACGTGCAGCAGTTTGACGCCCGCGGTGGTGGCGAAGAGCTCCGTGGCCAGGTGGCTGGTGTTGCCGTTGCCCGCCGATGCCACCGACAGGCGGCCGGGGTTGTCCTTGGCGTACTTGATGAACTCCGGCACGGTCTTGGCCGGGAACTTGGGGTTGGTATAGAGGACGAGCGGCAGCTTGGCGACCATGCCGATGGACGTGAAGTCCTTGACGGAATCATAGGGCAGGTTGGGGTACAGGCTGGGATTGATCGCGTGGGCGGCCAGCACCATCACCATGGTATAGCCGTCGGGCTTGGCCCGCGCCACATACTGGGTGGCGATGACGCCGCCGGCGCCCGGCTTGTACGAGACGACGATGGGCACGCCCAGTTTTTCCTGCAGCGCGGCCGACAGCGGCCGCGCCACCGCGTCCGCCGTGCCGCCGGGCGGGTAGGGGATGATGATCTCCACGGCGTGGTCGGGGAAGGACGCGGCGTGCGCCACCGTGGCCAGGCTCAGCGCCGCGGCGCCCAGCAACTGTTGGATCAATCGTTTCATCGTGCTTGTCTCCGGTATGCGCCCGTGGGTCGATGTGCCTTCATGGCGCGGGTGTCGATAGGGGTTGGGTCAGATCAGGGCCACGTCGTCGGCGTAGCTCAGGGGCGCGGCCGTCGCGGCCTGCAGGGCTTCGCGGCTCAGACCGCGCGCCATGGCGCGCACCACGAAACCGCGCGCGGGGTCGACGTCGATCACGGCCATGTCCGTGTAGATGGTGTCCACCACGCCCTTGCCGGTCAGCGGAAAGGTGCAATCGCGCAGCAGCTTGGGCCGGCCGTCGCGGGTGGTGTGCTCCATCACCACGATGACCTTGCGGGCGCCGGCGACCAGGTCCATGGCGCCGCCTATGCCCGGCACCGCCTCGGTATCGTTGGTGGCCCAGCTGGCGATGTCGCCCTGGCAGGAAACCTGGAAGGCGCCCAGGATGGTGGCGTCCAGGTGGCCGCCGCGCATCATGGCGAAGGACAGCGACTGGTCGCAGATGGACGCGCCGGGAATGAGCTGCAGGCGCGCCTTGCTGGCGTTGATCAGGTCTTCGTCGCCCGGGTCGCCGGCGGTGACGTCCTCGATGCCCAGGATGCCGTTCTCGCTGTGCAGGATGATTTCCTTGGCGGGATCCAGGTACTTGGCGACCAGCGTGGGCATGCCCAGGCCGATGTTCACGTAGCTGCCCGGGGCGATCTCGGCGGCCACTTGTTGCGCGACGCGGTCGCGGCTGAGTTTGTTGGCGCTTTGGCTCATTTGCTGTCCTTGCGTACGACGCGGCCGACGAAAATGCCGGGGGTGACGACGGATTCGGGATGGATCAGGCCCAGGGGCAGGATGTCGTCCACCTGCACGATGGCGGTCTCCGCCGCCATGCACATCACGGGGCCGAAGCCGCGGCCCGCCAGGCGGTAGGTCAGGTTGCCCCAGCGGTCCGCGTGGCAGGCCTTGACCAGCGCGAAATCGGCACGCAGCGGTTCTTCCATGACGTAGCCCTTGCCCTGGTACACGCACTGCGGCTTGCCCTCGGCGATGGGCGTGCCGTAGCCGGTGGGCGTGTAGAAGGGGCCCAGTCCCGCGCCGGCGGCGCGCATGCGCTCCAGCAGCGTGCCTTGGGGAACCAGTTCCAGCTCGATCTTCTTTTCCCGGTACAGCGCGGTGAATACGTCCGCGCCGGAGGACTTCGGATACGTGCAGATCATCTTGCGCACGCGGCCGGCCGCCAGCAAGGCCGCCAGGCCGGTGGTGCCGGTGCCGGCGTTATTGCTGATGATGGTCAGGTCCTTCGCGCCGTGGTCGATCAGCGCGTGCAGGAGCTCGCGCGGCAGGCCCGAGTCGCCGAAGCCGGTCACCATGACCGATGCGCCGTCGTGGATGCAGGACACCGCTTCGCGCAGGGAGGGGAATATCTTGTTGATCATCTCTGTCTCGTTCTATGCGTATTCCGTGCGTCCGGCGCTACAGCGCCGCGGCTGTCCCGAAGATGGCCGTGGACTGGCTGGACAGCGTCGCGCCGTTGCCGTGCACCAGGGCCACCTCGCAGGGCTGCTGCCGCTCGCCCGCCTGGCCGCGCAGCTGGCGCACGGCCTCGATCACCAGGAAGACGCCGTACATGCCCGGGTGGCCGAAGGACAGGCCGCCGCCGTTGGTGTTGACGGGCAGCCTGCCGCCGGGCGCGATGGCGCCGCCGGAGACATAGCGTCCGCCTTCGCCCTTGGGGCAGAAGCCCAGGTCTTCCAGGAACAGGATGGTGTTGATGGTGAAGGCGTCGTACAGGCATAGCAGGTCGATGTCGTCCGTCGACATGCCGGCCATGCGCAGGGCGCGCGGGCCCGATTCCGCCGCCGCCGTCACGGTCAGGTCGTCCATGCTGGAGATCTGCCGGTGCCAGACGGCCGTGGCATTGCCCAGCACATAGGCGGGCGGATGCGGCAGGTCGCGGGCGCGATCGGCGCGCACCAGCACGAAGGCCCCGGCGCCATCGGTCAGCAGGCAGCAGTCGCGCACGGTAAGCGGATCGCACACCATGCGGGCGTCCAGCACGTCCTGGATGGACAGCGGGTCCCGCGAGTAGGCTTCCGGATTGAGCCGCGCCCAGGCTCGTGCCGCGACCGCGACTTCCGCCAGCTGTTCGCGCGTGGTGCCGTACTGCGCCATGTGCCGCGCCGCCGCCAGCGCATAGGCGCTGATAGGCTGCATGGGCTCGTAGGGCGTTTCGTAGGGCTGCGGGTCCAGCACCTGGCGCATCTTGCCCACGGCGGCGCGGTTGACGGTGCCGGTGCGCTGCGTGCTGCCGTAGCACACGAGCACCGCGTTACACACGCCGGCGGCCAGCGCCTGGATGGCGGGCAGCAGGTGGGCGACGAAACTGGAGCCGCCCAGCATGGTGCTGTCGATGAAGGCCGGCCGGATGCCCAGGTATTCGGCCACCGGCATGGCCCACATCGTGGCCGAGGCGCTGCAGGTGCACAGGCCGTCGATGTCCGACATGCGCAAGCCGGCATCGGCCACCGCGCGCGCCGCTGCCTGCGCCAGGATTTCCATTTCGGTGTAGCCGGCGGCCGAACCCATGCCGGCCTGGCCCACGCCCACCACCGCGGCCGCGCCGCGCAATGCGTTTCCGCTCATCGTGCCTGCTCCGTCAGGGTGAACACCACCAGGTTCTGTTCGCCCTCGCGGCGGATGTGCGCGCGGACGCGGTCGCCGATGCGGGGCAGGGCGGGATCCACATCCTCGACGCGGCTCATCATGCGCACGCCTTCGTCCAGGTCGACCAGGCACAGGTTGCGGTCGCCGCCGGCCTGGGCCGGCCGCCGCATCACGGTGGTGGAATAGATCGTGCCCAGGCCGGACGGCGCCACCCAGTCGAAGTCCTGGCCGCCGCAGGCCAGGCACGCCATGCGGGGATAGAACTGCGCCTTGCCGCAGGCGCGGCAGTGGGGCAGGCGCCACTCGCCATCGGCGAGATAGCGGAAATAAGTCTGTTCGGGACCGAGCGGGCCCGGGGGCGGGCTGTCGCCGCGCCCATTGTTTTCCTTGGACATGCGGATTCCTCGCGAAAATTCAGATGGGATCCCAGCTCACCACGTCGGGCGAGCGTTCCAGTGCGTAGAAGCTGGCGCGCATGGCGGGTATGGCGATGTCCGCGATCGATTGCGGCGTCCAGCCCTCGCTCATGTGCACCGAGCGGACGGGGCGGGGCTGGCTGAACAGCAGGATCTCGTTGGCGCGCACGCCGAAGATCTGCCCGGTGACGCCGGCCGCGGCATCGCTGGCCAGGAATACCGCCATGGGGGCGATCTTGCCGGCTTCCATCTTCTTCAGCTTCTCGACGCGCGCCGCCTCTTCCGGCGTGTTGGCCGGAATGGAGTCGGTCATGCGGCTCCAGGCGAAAGGCGCGATGCAGTTGGAGCGCACGCCGTATTTCTGCATGTCGAGCGCGATGGATTTGGACAGGGCGACGATGCCCAGCTTGGCGGCGGAATAATTGGCCTGGCCGAAATTGCCCACCAGGCCCGAGGTGGACGTCATGTGGACGTAGGCGCCGCCGTTCTGCGCGCGGAAATGCGGCGCGGCCGCGCGGCTCACGAAGAAGGTCCCATGCAGGTGCACGTCGATGACGGACCGCCATTCGTCTTCTTCCATGTTGTGGAAGAAGCGGTCGCGCAGGTTGCCGGCGTTGTTGACCACGGCGTCGATGCGGCCGTAGGTGTCCAGCGCGCAGGCGACGATGCGGCGGGCGCTGTCCCAATCCGACACGCTGTCGGTGCATGCGACCGCCTGGCCACCGGCCGCGCGGATTTCTTCGGCCAGGTTTTCCGCCACGCCGCTGTCGCCGCCCTGGCCCGAAAGCGATACGCCGACGTCGTTGACCACCACGCGGGCGCCGGCCCGCGCCAGGGCGTGCGCGATACCGCGCCCGATGCCGCCGCCGGCACCCGTTAGAACCACTACTTTGTCTTCCATGTCACCCGTCCACCGATGGGAGGCGGCCGCGGCCCCTGCCGCATGCCCGCCGGCGCCTTGCATCACGCTGTTTATATGTCTATACATAATATTATGTACAGGACATATTCCTGTCAACAGGCACGTCGCGGCTGCCGTCCGTGGCGGGACGCGCCGGCATGTTCGAGGCATGGAGGAACGGGAAGGAACCGGCCGGGCGCCGATCCGCGCGGCGGCAGGACCGCTATAAGGCCCGGCCGCGATCCCGGCCGATGTTCACAGGCAGTGGTGCGGGCGGCTCAGCCGCCGACCGAGCGGTTCTGTGCCGCGCCCAGTACGTCGTCGACGCGCGCCTCGTAGGCCGCGCGCGCGTCCGCCGGCCAC
The DNA here is from genome assembly GCF_001676705.1 of Bordetella bronchialis. NCBI lineage: Bacteria > Pseudomonadati > Pseudomonadota > Betaproteobacteria > Burkholderiales > Alcaligenaceae > Bordetella > Bordetella bronchialis. Next base: position 5,094,900 of record NZ_CP016170.1, on the reverse strand, counting down.
TGCGGACGATGCTGATCCAGCCAGGCCAGCACGTCCACCTTCATCTGGGCGATGAAGGTTTCGGGGTCGGGCTGCTGGCCGGCGATAAGGCGCACCAGTTCCGACAGGATGCGGGCGTCGGCGGCGAGCGGGGCGAAGTCGGAGTCGGTCATGGCAAGCTGCCTGGGATCAGGTTATCGATGGCGAGCCCACCTGCGTGGCCGCGAGCGCGGGGTTCAAGGTGTAGGTCCCCGTCAGCGAGCATTCCGCCAGTATCAGGCCCTGCATGGCCTGGACCACATCCGGGCCCGTGAAAGGCTCCGGCAGCGCCAGGCGCGGGACGGACAGGGCGTACACCGTGAAACGGTAGCGATGCGGGCGGGCATCGTTCCAGGGAGGCTCCGGTCCGCCATAGCCCTGTCCCACGCTTTCGTCCCGGCCGGGCGTGCCGGCATAGTCGTTCCGGCCCCGCCGGCAAGGGGGCGTGGCGTAGGCGGCCGTGCCCGGATCCCCAGGCAGTGCGACGAAAGCGCCTTCGTCGATCTCGCGCACGGTGCCCGGCAGATCGGCCAGCACCCAGTGATAAAACACGCCACGCGGACTGTCGACGGCCAGCACGATGGCGGGGTTGTTGACGCCCGACCGGTCTTCGGGCGCATCGAGGTCGACACACAGCAGGGCGAACGATGCCGTGTCTTCCGGAACATCGTCCCAGGCCAGTTGCGGATTGAGGTTTTCCGCGGGGACCAGGATGGTGGGGCCGCTGTTGCGGGAGAGCGCATATCGATCCGGCATGATCTCTCCGTCCAGAAATGAAAGGCTGCTGAGCTTCACTATTCCGCCGCTTGCTGATGTCGTGGGAGCCGCCCACTTCGTTGCGCGGGACGTGTGTCCTTCCCGCGGCGCGGCGTTGCTGCAAGCCTCGTACCTATGGCCGCCGTTCCTGCCCGGCATGGTCTGCCGCCCGCAGGTCCGCGGATGTCACCATGATGTCGCCGGCGCGCGCGGCGCCCACTTGCTGGGCCACCGCATGGATGCTGCGAAAGTTGGCGCGGTATGCATCCAGCAGGCGGGCGTCGCTGTCGTCGGCGCCGAAGTACTCCCGCAGCGCGGCGCCCGAAACGCGTACCGTGCGCAGGCCTTCGGGGAAGTGCATCGTGAAACGGACGTCGCCGCCTTCGGCGCGGGCATCGGGGTCGAAGCTCATGGCTGCTCCTGGGATAGCCGCGCGAGTGCGGCGGGAGGACGCTGTCCATGGGCAAGCGCCGTGCGCGCTTTCGCCCGGACCCGGACATGCGCGGCAATGGCGGTGGCGCTCATCCGTGGCAAAAACTGCCCGAGCATCTAGTCGAAGCGGCCCGCGCGGAATTCCTCTGCCGTCAAGGGCGTGTCCCATGCGGCCTGGGGCAGGACGCCGGACGTATCGGCATCCGCATCGCCGCCGACGGAAGCGAGCAGATCGGCCATCCGGTCCGCGGCGCGGGTAAGAGGCGGATGCCATGACGGGCCCGCTTGTTTTGCATCGCCGTCGCGGCGGCGGTGCGGCGACGGTTGCAGCGACCCGTAGGCGACGGGGGGCGAGTAAGCGTTCTGCACGTTGGACATGGTTGCTCCACAAAAAGGTGCGTTCAGAAGCGGGATGGGCCCAAGGCTGGGCCCGGACGCCCTGGCTTGACCACGGCGCCTGTGTGGTCATGGCGGTCCAGGAATTCCAGGCGGGGCCGTTGAAGCGATCTCATGCGGCACGCGGCAGCGTGGGCTGGCGGAATGCGCGGATACCGGCTCCGGGCAGGGCAATCTCCAACAGCCAGCCGCCGCGGGGAGTGGCATGATCGCCCTTTCATGCCCCTACGGATGCGCATATGAGTCCAGCCCAATGTCCTCGCCATGACGTCGCCATCATCGGCGGCGGCATCGTCGGTTCCAGCACCGCCTTCTTCCTGAAACAGGCCGACCCCGGCCTGTCGGTCTGCGTGATCGAGCCGGATCCCAGCTACGAGTTCGCCTCCGCGCTGCGGGCCTCGGGCGGTTGCCGCGTGCAGTTCACCTGTCCCGAGAACATCGCCATGTCGCGGTTCAGCATAGACTTCATCAAGTCGTTCGACCGGACGATGGGCACGGCGACGCAGCCCGCCAATATCGATTGGGTAGAGGGCGGCTATCTGTTCATCGTGCCGCCTGCCGGCATCGCCAACCTGGAGCGCAACGTGCGGCGGCAGCAGGCGCATGGCTGCACGGTGGATCTGCTGACGCCTTCCGAACTGAGGCGCCGGTTTCCCTCCATGAACGTGGCGGACCTGGGCGCCGGCGCGCATACGCCCCTGGATGGCTGGTGCGACCCCTACGGACTGCTTTGGGGGTTCCGGCGCAAGGCGGTGGAACTGGGCGTCGAGTACGTGCAGGACCGCGTCGTGGCCGCCGACGTGGACGCGGCCAAGGCCAAGGCCGTGCGGCTGGAAGGCGGCGGCATGCTGTACGCCGACAGCTTCGTCAACGCGGCCGGGGCATGGAGCGGCGACGTGGCGCGCTTCTTCGGCATGCACCTGCCTGTGTCGCCGCTGCGCCGCTTCGAGCATTACTTCACGGCCGGCAACCCCATCGAGCCGCTGCCTTACGTCAAGGATGTCGCGCGCCTGGCTTTTCGTTCGGAGGGCAAGGGATTCTCGGGCGGGCTGGTGGCCGGCGACGCCGCGCGCGGCTACAACTTCGAGGTGGACCACAATTATTTCGAAGAGGTGGTGTGGCCCGCGGTGGCCCATCGCTTCCCGCCCTTCGAAGCCGCCAGATGCCACCGCACATGGTCCGGGCTGTACGAACAGAACGAGCTGGACGGCAATCCGGTCATCGGGCGCTGGAACCGCCGGCTGCCCAATCTGCTGACGGTGGCGGGTTTCTCCGGCCACGGGATGATGCACGCGCCGGCCGCCGGGCGCGGCATCGCCGAACTGATCGTCCATGGCGGCTTCCAGACGATAGACCTCTCGCGCCTGGGATACGAAAGGGTGGAGGACGGGCAGCCCTACGCGGAGGAAGGGATCCTGTAGCGGTATCCACGCGCACCGGGGATGGCGCGCCGAAGCGATGCCGTCGCGCGGTGGCATGACCCGGCCAGGCGGAGCGGCGGGCTGTCTGGCGGGCTGTCTTATCGGACGTGCATGGCCTATAGAATGGGGGCCCACCAAGAAGGAGGCCCCCATGAGACCCGAGCCGCGACGCCGTTTCCTTACCCCGAGCTGTATCGCCATTGCCTTGAGTTGCCTGACTTGTTGCCTGACTTCCGTCGCGGCGGCACAGTCGTCTCCCGCGGCGCCGGCACAGTCATCGTCCGCGGGGGCGCCCCAGGCCCCCTCGTCCGGCGCGCCGGCGGCGGCCGTGCCTTCCGCCGCCAGCGGCAGGATCGGCAAGGCGCCCGGTCGCGACGAGTTCTTCTGGCTGGGCGAAATCAACAAGGCCACCGCCGTGATCAATACGGACGAAGGCCTGCTGGACAAATCCATGGCGCCGCGCCTGGCCGCCGCGGTGGCCAAGGTGATCCAGGACGGCGACCAGCCCGGGGCCAAACGGCCTTCCACCGTCATCACTTTCGAGCCGCTGCTGATCAAGGCGGGCGGCCTGGACGTTACCCTGCTGCACGCCGGCCGTTCCAGCCAGGACATGCACGCCACCTACCGCGCGGCCATCCTGCGCGACAAGCTGCTGGAGCTGGCCAGCCAGTTGAACGCGACCTCCACCACGCTGATCGATCTGGCGGCCCGGCATGTCGACACCATCGTTCCCAACTACACGAACGGCGTGGCGGCCCAGCCCAATAGCTACGGTCACTATCTGCTGGGCTACGCGGCGGCCCTGGACCGCGACGCGCAGCGCATCCGCGAGACCTACGCGCGAGTCGACCGCTCGCCCATGGGTACCACCGTCCTGAACGGCACCAGCTGGCCGCTGGACCGCAAGCGCATGGCGGACTACCTCGGGTTCCCCAAGCTCGTGGACAACGCCTACGATGCCTCGCAGCTGTCCTCCATGGACGAGCCGGTGGAAGTCTCTTCCATTGTCACCGCCGTCGCGCTGCACGCCGGCAACTTCATCGAGGACATCATGACCCAGTACGCGCAATCGCGTCCCTGGATCCTGCTGGAGGAAGGCGGCGGCAATACCTATGTGTCCAGCGCCATGCCGCAGAAGCGCAACCCCGGCCTGCTCAATTCCACGCGCAGCGATGCCTCGACGGCCGTTACGCTGGCGATGGGGCCCATCATCCAGACGCACAACATCACCCCGGGCATGCCCGACCCCAAGGACGTGGAACAGAACTCCGCGATGGTGGACAGCGCCATCAAGGTGTTGAAGAAATGGGACCGCGTGCTCAAGGCCCTGGTGATCAGCCCCGACCGCGCGCTGGAAGAGCTGAACAGCGACTGGACGGCTTCGCAGGAGCTGGCGGACCTGCTGATGCGCAAGTACAAGCTGCCGTTCCGCGAAGGACACCACTTCGCGTCCCAGGTGGTGGAGTACGCGCGGCAGAACAATATCAAGCCGCTGGAATTCAAATATGCCGACGCGCAGCGCATCTATGCGGAGACGGTCAAGGGCACCAAGTATGCGCAGGAGCTGCCCATGAGCGAAGCGGAATTCCGCGCCGCGCTGGATCCCGTGGCCATCGTCAGGAGCCGCGCCACCTCGGGCGGCCCGCAGCCGGCGGAAATGGCGCGCATGCTGAAGGAAGCGCGCGAGAAGCTGGCCGCCCAGGATGACTGGATCAAGCAGCGCCGCGCGCATATCGACGATGCCCTGTCCCGCCTGGACAAGGACTTCGGCCAGCTGGTCGCGAGCGCGCCGCCCGCCCCCGCGAAATAGGCGGAGCGCCACGGCCCCTTGACGGGCCGGCGTCATCCTGGGTAGCGGCCGCCCCCGGGAACCATCGGATCGCCGCGTGTACCCACCCCGCTCGATGCGTCGTACCGTGCGCCTTGCCGCACCGTGCGACGCATTTTCTTTGCGCGGAGATCCAGGCATGAGCGTAATCGTCATCCCCCCCAACTTGCCGGACAGTGTCAGGATGCTGCTAGGCCAGGACCCGCCGGCGCGGCCCGTGCCTGGCGCGGTGGCGGCCACGTGCGCCGAGTGCGCCGGCGCCGCGGCGGCGCTCGCCCAGGCCCCGGCCACGGGCGAGCCATCCCCGGCGGCACGCGGCGGCCTCGCGCCCACCGATGTATGGGTGCTGGCCTCGCTGCTGTTGCCATGGGACGGCCATGCGCGGCCGGAGGCCGCCACGGCCATCGACGCGGGCGACCCGCGCTGGATGGCCGTGAAGGCCGGCATCGCGGCCGCCGGCGTGCTCGATATCGCGCCGCAGGATTGCACGCCCGAAGAACTGGCGCAATTGGGCCAGGACACGCTGATCCTGGCCGCCGCGCGCAAGGCCGGCCTGATGGACGAGGCCGGCGTGCAAGGCGCGGATTCCGGCAGCCTGGTGCAAAGGCTGGAGTCCGCCGTGCGGGTGGAGTTCGCCGATGCCATCGCCTTCTACCAAGCGATGGACCAGCTGGACAACCTGCGCATGCCCACGCGCGACGAGGTCGCGCGGGATGTACTGGCCGAGGCCGGCCTGAACCCGGACTACCCGCGGTTCCAGCACACCGTCGTGGACTATCCCGTCGCCAGCATGGTCTGGGGCGCACAGCCGGGGCGCACGGTACTCAGGACGCCGGCCGACCGCTACTACGCCAGCGATGCGCTGTCGGCCCAGGACGTGCAGGCGCTGTGGACGCGCGACAATACGAGGCCGACGCCGGCACAGGTGTCCGAGATCCTGGCGCGCCTGCCCGCATCGCTGAATGCGGAGTTCGACGCGCGCTTCGATGCCTATGCGAACCAGGCCGCGGCGCAGATGGCCATCCTGGTGCGACGCAAGCTGGCCATGCACGCCGCCGCGAACGCCATCGATCTGTCGTCCGCCACCGTCTCGGTCGCCAGGCCCGCGCTGGAAGCCTTCCTCAACGAGGTCATGCCATTGCGGGGCGGCGCCGTCGTCTACGAAGGCAAGGCGCGCACGGTGCTTCAACCGGAAGGCTATGTGTACACCGTCCGGTCGGCGGGCGCGGAGCGGCGCTTTTTCCTGTCCTCGAAGAACGCGCCGCCGCGCGAATTGCCGGCCGATGTCTCCATCGAGGACTGGGTCCATGCCAATCGCCGCATCGTGTTCGGCGAGGCGGCGTTCGCCCGCGGCATGCAGCCGCCGTTCCGCACGCGGCTGACCCGCGGGGAACTCGCGGCGGGCGACCTGTCCACCCTGGACGCCCGCCTGGCCGCCGCCTTTCGCAAGGATATCGAGGCCCTTCGCGAGGCGGCGCGGGGCCAGACGCCGCAGGAGCAGATGGCGGAATTGCTGCGCGGGCTGATCCCTTTCCGGGAGACGATACAGGCCGTACGGCGCAACGATCCCGCGGCGGCCGTGACGGCCGCGGGTGTCGAAATCGTTTCATTGATCCCTACGCTGTACGCCGGCGGCCGCCTGGCGGCGCTGGGCGTCAAGCTGGGCAGGCAGGCGCTGCTGGCGACCGTCGCGACGATGAGGTCGCCGCAATGGGCGGCAGCCATGCACGCGCTGGGCTCCCAGGCGACGGGCATGTCGGGCGTGCATGGCGTGGCGCGGCTGGCTCGTTCGCTGCGCGACGCCATCCAGCCCGGGACCCTGCAGGGCGCCGCCGGTATCTGGGGGCGCATGGTGCCACGGCGGCCCGGGACGATTACCGGCGGCGTCGGCGCGGCGCCGGCGGGCGGGGCGGCCGGCGGGGCGGCCATAACGCGCGCGCCGCGCGCGGCCGCGCCCGCCGATGGCTGGTGGCGCGTGCCGGCACGGCCCGTCCATGCGGCGGAAGCCATGGCCGACGATGCCATCGACAGGCTCCCTTCCGTGGTCGCACAGGGCAAACACGGCGGCGAACTGCCGCTACAGCCTTACGGACGGTCGGGCGCCTATACGCAATACCATTCCGGTACCGGCGAGCGCTACGGCCCCGTCATGCTGGCGGGCCGCGGCGGCCTGCTCTATCGAACGCTGGCGGTGGAGGCCATACGGCGCTACCGCGTGAATGCACCGGACCTGCTTTCCCGCCTGGGGGCGCGGCCGCCGGCCGCGGACGGCACCATCGCACTGGCCGGCCGTCACTATGCGCGCATCGGCGACGACTATATCGAGATTGCCGTGGACCTGGCCGTCTCCACGGCGGCGCGGCAGATCTGGCGCGCCGTGCCGGCGGCCTCGTCCGGCGGCGAAGCGGCCCTGCATCGGATCGTCTACGACAAGGACCAGGCCTTGTGGCGCCAGGCCGGCACGCCCGGGCTGGAAGGCGGCGGCCGGATCCCTCGCCTGGGCTCGGGAGATATGTCCTTGTCGCGCGGCGCTTCGCTGGATGCAGGCTCGGTGGACACGTCGCCGGCCCAGGTGTCTTCGGGCACGGCCTCGCCCGCGGCCACCGTGTCCAGCAGCACGAGCGGCGCCTTCTCGTTCGATACCCCGCCGTCGCGCCATTCCTCTTTCAGCCCCGCGGGGGGCGTCGCGCCAGGCAAATCGCAGCTGGAACTGCAGCCCTTCGGACACGGCATCCGCGCGCGCCATCCCGGCTTGGTCGGACACGCCAGGAAGAACTACTTCGTCCAGGGCCCCGATGGACAGGTCCGCCGCTTTCCCGGCGGCTATTCGGGCGGTACGGTCACCCCGGAATTGCTGGACGGCGAATTCGTGCGTTCCATGGATCGCATCGTGGATTATTCCCATGCCAAGGCATTGGGCGAAGTCCTGGCGGGTTATCGGCACGATGCGGCCAAGGCAGCCGTCAGCTTTCGCGTGGGCACGCGGGCGGTGTCCTCGTACGACGCCGCAAGAGCCGTATATCCGCTGCGGGAAGGGCCGCATGCCCAATACATGATTCCCGCCACCGACCAGCTGGGGGACGCGGAGGCCTGTGCCCAGATGCTGCTGGCCGAGGGCAAGACGCCGGCCCAGGCGGTGGAGCAGGTGAACCGGTACCAGCAGCTGCGGCCCAGGTATCCGCGTGGTCAGGATGCCTACAGCGATACCCTGCTGCCGCTGGCCGCCCAGCTCAACGGGGCCGCGGTGACCACCTACACCAATGGCGCCACGCACGAGGCCACGCTGCAGATGCTCCAGCGCTCCCTGCGGGCGGACGCGCCGCTGATCCTGTTCAGGAAGGACAAGGCCGTCATCCTGGATGCGATCGGAACCGACGCGGAGGGCACCTGGCTTACCATCAGGCATCCGGTCACCGGCAGCCAGGTGCGCATACGCGATCATCGGGAATTCTGGACCGGCGACGATCGTGCCCTGACCGTAACCCCGACCACGCCGGACATGGTGTTGCACGATATCCGTGTCATCGCCATCGAGCACGAGCATCGCCTGCGGCATCTCCAGGCCGTGCGGCAGCAGGCCGCGTCCGGATCCTCCGTGGCCACGGGCGATCCCGGCAGCCATACCGTGGTGGATTAACACGGGCTGGCGGATTGCGCTAAAAATGCAGGCATGAGCAAACCGTCATACGTCCTGACGCCCGCGCAGGCACGGGCAATCTGGCTGCGCGCGCAATGCCTGGACCGCGAGGAACCGTTCGGCGCCGGGCCCGACGCCACGCGCCAGGCCGTCGCCCATCTGGGCTATGTGCAGATCGACACCATCCATGTGATCGAGCGCAGCCATCACCACATCCTGCATACCCGCATTCCGCGGTATGCGCGTGGCGACCTGGAGCGCGCGCAGTCGGTGGACAAATCGGTATTCGAGTACTGGACGCACGCTCTTTCCTATGTACCCACCGCCGACTACCGCTACTACATGCCCGCGATGGCCCGGCATCGCGAGGCGCCGCGTACGGCCTTCACCGCCGTCAGCCCGGAAGACTACGCCGCCCTGCTGAAACGCATATGCAAGGAAGGCGCGCTGTCCATCCGCGATATCGAAGAAGAGCTCGTCGAAAAAACCCATCCCTGGGACAGCCGCAAGCCGTCCAAGCGCGCGCTGCGGCTGGGCTTCCTGAATGGCGACCTGGCCATCAGCCAGCGCACCGGGATGCTCAAGCGCTACGAACTGGCGCCGCGCCATTTCGGCTGGCCGCCGCGTCCCCGGCCGGCCACGGAGCGGCAGTTCGCCCAGTACCTGCTGGAGCGGGCCCTGCGCGCCCAAGGCATGGCCAGCCTGGACTCCATCTGCTTCGGCAACCTGTCGATGAAGCCGGCGGTCGCCGAACTGATCGCCGCGCGGGTGCGGCGCAAGCAGCTGGTGCCGACGCATATCGATGGCCGCGAGCAGGTCCGGCATTGGGCCGAGCCGGCGACGCTGGACACCGTCCCTGCGTCGGATGGCGCGCCGCCGCGCGTGCATATCCTGTCGCCCTTCGACCCTCTGGTGATCCAGCGCAAGCGGCTGCACGCATTCTTCGGCTACGAACATCGCTTCGAGGCCTATGTGCCGCCGGACAAGCGCGTGCTGGGCTACTTCGCCCTGCCGGTGCTCGTCGGCGACCGGATCGCCGCCGCGGTCGACTTGAAAACGGATCGCCAGGCGGGCCAATTGGTCATCAAGCAGTGGACCTGGCTGGCGAAGCCGCGGGCCGGCGTCAAGGCGGCCATCGAAGAGGCCCTGGCCCGCTTCGAGCGCTTCCAGCTGGGGTAAGGGCACGCGCGGCGGCAAGGATGCCGGTCTGCGCGCCCGTGTCTAATGGTCGCCCTGGATCACGAGGGACTGCTTCACCCCGTGGTATTTGCGCGCCAGTTCCTCTTCGGTCAGCAGGCTGGATTCGAGTTCGTCGATGAAGGCATAGCCCATCAGCGAAGCGATGTCCTCGATGCCCACCAGCAGGTCGGGGCGATCGTGGCGCGTGCCGGTCGCGGCGCTGTCCATCAGCAGGTCCAGCGCCTGGCCCATGGCCATCAGGGCCGCGGCCGGCAGCATGCGCGCATAGCTGACGCGCGCCACCCCCATGGCCTGCAGCTGCACCGGCGTCAGCAAGGGGGTGGTGGGGCGCGAACGCAGGCCGAAACCCATATTGATGCTGACGGGCGCCTTGACGGCATCGACGAAGCGCTGGATGTCGTCGGCCGATCGGATGGCGTCGGGATAGACCATGTCGGCGCCCGCGGCCACGTACATGCGGGCGCGCTCGATCGCCTTGTCCAGGCCCTCCACGGCGATGGCGTCGGTACGGGCGTTGATGATGAAGCCCGGATCGCGCTTGGCCCGCGCCGCGGCTTCGATCTTGCGCGCGGCCTCGCGCGCGTCGACGACTTCCTTGCCGCGCATGTGGCCGCAGCGCTTGGGATAGCTTTGGTCCTCGATGTTGATGCCAACCAGGCCGGCTTCCTCGAAATACTGCACGGTGTGATAGACGGTGACCGCGTTGCCGTAGCCCGTATCGGCGTCGGCCATCACCGGAATGGAAACGGAGCGCGCGATGTGCTGGCAGGCGTTGGCGTTTTCCAGCAGCGACATGATGCCGATGTCCGGCTGGGAGTAGCGTGAATTGGACGTGGCCGACCCGCTGATCGCCGCGGCCTGGAAGCCCTTGCGTTCCACCATGCGGGCACTGTAGCCGTCGTAGATGCCCGGGGCGACGATGATCTTTCCCGAGGCCAGCATGTCCCGCATGCGGCGGATCTTGTCGGCCTGGCTGACGGGACGGGCCAGGTTGTTGGGATACTGCGTGGGATTCGGTGCATCGTGGCTCATGGTGTTGCTCATCCAGCTTGGTGGGGGAGGACCGTGGTAACGGTCATGCCATAGCTTGAGCCAGCGGATGCCGATCCGCAATAGACCGGGCGCGCGACCCGTGCATGGCATGCATGGCGCTGGAAAGGCGGTACGCCGGGCTGCCCGGCGTACCCGCGGCCGCGGTGCCGCTTCAGTAGATGGGCGGTTCGGGCGTCGGCGCGGCGCCGGACAGCGAACGGAAATCGCAGCCCTGGTCCGCCTGCGTGACTTCCGCCTGGTAGATGCGTGTATACCCGCGCGCATAGGGCTGCGGCGCGGGCCGCCATGCCTGGCGGCGCCGGGCCAGCTCCTCGTCGGACACCAGCATGTCCAGCCGGCGTTCGCCAATGTCCAGGCGTATCGTGTCGCCCGTGCGCAGCAGGGCCAGCGGTCCGCCCACGGCCGACTCCGGCGCGACGTGCAGGATGCAGGTGCCGTAGTGGGTGCCGCTCATGCGGCCGTCGGAAATCCGCACCATGTCGCGCACGCCCTGCCGCAGCAGTTTTTTCGGGATGGGCAGGTTGCCCCATTCGGGCATCCCGGGCCCGCCCACGGGGCCGGCGTTGCGCAGGACCAGCACGGTGTTTTCGTCGGCGTCCAGTTCCGGGTCGTCCACCGCGCGCAGCATCTCTTCGTTGGAATCGAACACCAGGGCGCGGCCGGTGTGGCGCAGCAGCCGCGGGCTGGCGGCGGAAGGCTTGATGACCGCGCCGTCCGGGCACAGGTTGCCGCGCAGCACCGCCAGCGCCATGCCGGCCTCGGGGCAGTCTTCCGTGGCCGGGATCAGCGGCCGGTCGCAGGCCCGGATAGTGGGCGCGGCGCCCGCGGCCGGTCCCTCGTCGGCATCGGGCCAGTCGGCGATTTCCTCGCCCAGGGTGCGCCCGGTGACGGTCAGCGCGTCCAGGTCCAGGTGCGCGGCAACCTGCTTGAGTACCGCGGGCAGGCCGCCGGCGTAGAAGAATTCTTCCATCAGCCCCTTGCCGGAGGGGTAAAGATCGACGATCACGGGAATATCGCGCGCGACCGCGTCCAGCTCGTCCAGGCCGAGCGGGATGCCGGCGCGGCCCGCCATCGCGGGCAGATGCACCGCCGCGTTGGTGGAGCCGCCCAGCGCCATGTAGGCGACGATAGCGTTCCGGAACGAAGCGCGGTTGACGAAGCGCGAAGGCTTCAGGTCCTCCCACACCATGTCCACGATGCGGCGGCCGCAGGCCCAGGCCATGCGCGGATGCGCGCTGTCGACGGCGGGAATCGCCATGGCGCCGGGCAGGGACAAGCCCATGGCCTCGACGATGGCCGTCATCGTGCTGGCGGTCCCCATGGTGTTGCAGGTGCCGGGCGTGCGGGCCATCTTGCCTTCCAGGCGTATCCACTCGTCCCGGCCGATATTGCCGATGGCGTATTCTGCCCAGAACTTCTTGGTGTGGGTGCCGGCGCCCACGGCCTCGCCGCGATAGCGGTCGTTGATCATGGGACCGGCGGGCAGGAAGATACAGGGGATGTCCATGGACAACGCGCCCATCACCAGGCCCGGCGTGGTCTTGTCGCAGCCGCCCATCAGCACGACGCCGTCCAGCGGCAGGCTGCGCATGAGCTCCTCGGCTTCCATGGCCAGGAAGTTGCGGTAGATCATGGTCGTGGGCTTGACCATGACCTCGCCCAGGCTCATCGCCGGCAGCTCGAAGGGGAAGCCGCCTGCCTGCAGGATGCCGCGCTTGACGGACTCCGCGCGCTCGCGCAGATGCGCGTGGCAGGGCGAGAGATCGCTCCAGGTGTTCAGGATGCCGATGCAGGGGCGGCCCAGGAAGGCCTCGCGCGAGAAGCCCTGCTGCTGCATGCGCTGCCGGTGGGCGAAGCCGCGTATCTCTTCGTTGGCGAACCAGCGCTGGCTGCGCAGCTGGTCCAGGGTCTTGCGGGGTGCGTCGAGGCGTTGCGTCACGGTGGGTATCCGTTCAGTAATGGGCGTCCGCGGCGGGCTTGCCGGCCCGGGCGAAGCGCGCGGCGACGTCGTCGGCGGCCTTGCGCAGCAGCACCTGGTCGGTGGCGACCGCGACGAATAGCGCGCCCAGTTCCAGGCAGGCCCGCGCGCGCTTTTCGTCCAGCATCAGGATGCCGGGGGCCTTGCCGCATGCGCGTATGCGCCGGATGGCGTCATCGATGGCGGCGCTTACCTTGGGGTGCTGGAGCTCCCCCGGATAGCCCATGCTGGCGGACAGGTCGGCCGGCCCGATGAATATACCGTCGATGCCGTCCACCGCTGCGATGGCCTCGATATTGTCCAGCGCTTCCCCGGTTTCCACCTGGACCAGCACGCAGATCTCCTTGTGTGCGTCGCGCACGTAGGCGGCGTCGCGGCCGAAGTCGCTGGCGCGCATGGTGCCGCCCATGCCGCGTATGCCCAGCGGCGGGTAGCGGGTGGCGGCAACCGCCGCGGCGGCTTCGTCGGCGCTCTGCACGAAAGGCAGCAGCAGCGACTGCGCGCCGATGTCCAGATAGCGCTTGATCAGTACGGCGTCGTTCCAGGCGGGCCTTACCACCGCGCAGGTGGCGCGGCGCGGGTCGGCGGCCACCGCCTGCAGCTGCTGGAGCATGATGGGCACGTCGCTGGGGGTGTGTTCCGTGTCCAGCAGCAGCCAGTCGAAGCCCGAGCCGGCGATCAGTTCGGAAACATAGGGCGATGCCAGGGTCGACCACAGGCCGATCTGGGCGCGGCCGGCCAGCAGGGCCTGCTTGAATGCATTGGGTTGCGGCATGGTTGGTGCTCAGTCGATGTGGACGTTGCCTGCCCGGATCACCGCGCCCATGGCGTCGTAGTCCTTCTTGAGCCGGGTGGCGAATACGTCGGGCGTGGAGGAGAGGATCTCGAATCCCTGCGCTTCCAGCGGCTTGCGGAAGGCCGGGTCGTCCAGGATCTTGCGCATGGCGGCGTTCAGGCGGTCGACGATGGCCGGCGGCGTGCCGGCGCGTACCAGCATGCCGCTCCAGGCCACCGATTCCACGCCGGGCAGGCCGGCTTCGGCCATGGTCGGCACATCCGGCAACAGCGGCGAGCGCTTGACGTCGGCCACCGCCAGGACGCGCACCTTGCCGGCATGATGGAAGGGCAGCACCGCCGACAGGTTGTGGAACATCATCGGGATCTGGCCCGCCAGCACGTCGTTGAGCGCCGCCGGACCGCCCTTGTACGGGATGTGCATCAGCTGTATTCCCGCCTTGGATTGGAATTGCAGGCCGACCAGATGCATGGTGTTGCCGTTGCCGGCCGAACCGAAGGCCAGCGCGCCCGGCTTGGCTTTGGCCGCCGCGATGACGTCGGCCACCGACCGGTAGGGCGTCTGCGCGCCCACCACCAGTACATTGGGCGTCTGGTTGGTCAGCGTGATGGGTTGGAAGTCCTTGAAGGGATCGAAACCGGCGTCCTTGTACAGGTGCGGGTTCACCGCCAGTGTGCTGACGGAGCCGTAGAAGACGGTGTAGCCGTCGGCGGGCGTTATGCGCGCGACGTTGGCCGCGGCGATATTGCCGTTGGCGCCCGGGCGGTTGAGGATGATCACCGACTGGCCCAGCTCCTTGCCCAAGGCCTGGCCGAAGGGACGGGCGAACTGGTCCGCCGCGCCGCCGGCCGGTTGCGGCACGACGATGGTGATGGGCTGGGCCGGATAGCCCGGTGCGGACTGCGCCTGCGCGGGCGCCACACCCAAGGAGGCAAGGACCAGGGCGCCGGCCAGCAGCGGGCGCGGGAAGGGGACGAGGGACATATCGCGGTCTCCGGATCTTTTACTTGGGCCGGCGGCGCCAGGGTGGCCGTCGGCGGTTTTATGGGTCTGCTCGGTGTGGGCTGCGCGTCCTTCGGCCAGAGTGTGGCTGGGCCGCGCCGCCGTATGGAACCGGTTTCATTTTTCGACACGATCAAACAATGAAACCGGTTCCATCGGGGCGGAAGTGTATTATTCCGCCTCGTCATCCGTCAATCCGCGCGCCCGGCAACGCCTGGCAGGGCGCGCGTGCACCCTGGGACATCCATGAGCGCCAAGGAACCGGGCGGCCCGGCCGCGGCCGCCGACGACAGCGCGGGCGCGCGCCGCCGCGGCCCGCGTCCCAAATTGCTGGCCACCACCAACCGCGACATCGCCAAGCTCGCCGGCGTCTCGGTCGTCACGGTATCGCGCTACTTCAACTCGCCATCGTCGGTGTCCGAGACGCTGCGCGAGCGTCTGCGTCAGACGATAGAACAGACCGGCTACGTGCCCAGCCAGGTCGCAAGACGCCTGGCGTCGTCCGCGGGCGGCGTGGTGGGCGCGGTGATGCAGAACGTCGGCAGCCCGACTTTTGCGCGGGTGGTGCAGGGCATCACCGAAGTCCTGGAGCAAAACGCGCTGCAGCTGCTGCTTGCCAGCAGCGACTACATGCAGGATGCGGAGGCCCGTGCCATCCGCACCTTCCTGGGCTGGCATCCCGCGGCATTGATCCTGACGCGCGGCGACCACACGCCGGACATCGAGGCGCTGCTGCGCGGCACCCGTATTCCGGTCGTGGAGGCCTGGGACATGGTGGAGGACCGGCCCTTCCACCAGGTCGGATTCCGGCAAGCGGATGCCGGCGCCCTGGTCGCCCGGCATTTCATCGAGCAGGGCGTGCGGCGCGCGCGGTTCATCCTTCCCGCCACGTCCCAGGACGTGCGCGCGACGCGGCGCGGGGAGGGTTTCGCACTCGCCATGCGCCAGGCCGGACGGCATGCGGAAGTCGTGCGCGCGCAGGCTGGCGATGATTTCCTGGCCGGCGAGGCCGCCGTCGCCGCCTGGGCCGCGGAAGACCCGGCATCGCGGCCGCGCGCGCTGGCCTTCGCCAACGACAACATGGCGGTGGCGGCGATTCTGCGCGCGCCGGCCTATGCCGTGCAGGTGCCGCGGGATTGCGGCGTGGCGGGGTTCGGCGATGCGCCGGTGGCGACCATACTGTCGCCATCGCTGACGACGGTGCGGCCGGAGCCTTATGAGATCGGGCGTGCGGCGGCGCTCGCGGTGCTGGCCCTGTTGAAGCGCGATGCCGGCGAACCGGCCGCGGCGCTGCGGCAGGAAGTGCCCTGCGCGCTGGTCGCCCGGGCCAGTACCGCCATGGGCGGATAGTCGGCGGCGGCCTGCCATCGGGCCGGCACGGACAGGATGGACTCCAACGTCAGGCCGATGGACAGCAACTGCCGGTCGGCATGGGGCGGACCATCGATCTCGATACCCACGGCCTGGCCCTGCGCGGTATAGCCTGCCGGCAGGGTCAGGCCGGGCAGCCCGGCGTTGCTGGCGGGCAGGGTATTACGCAGATAGGCATAGTTGGCCGAGACCGGCGACTCGTTCAGCTCCACGACGCCGCCCGCGGAGGACAGGCAGCCTGCCACGGCGATGGTGGTCGGCAGGACGATGCCGTCCAGCTTGTGCCGGCAGAATTGTTCCAGGAACAGGCGGCGCAGCGCCGGGCGATGGGTGCGCAGCGCGGTTTCATAGCCTTCCGGCGTGACGCCGTGCGGCGAGCCGGGCGCGAGGAAATTCTCGATCAGGGCCCGGACGTCGCTGCCGGCGGCGGCGCGTGCCACGTCGGCCATGGACAGGCCGGTGTCGTGGGTCCGCAGGTAGTGTTCCATGGCGGGCCAGAACTCGGCGAAGCCGATGGCCGTGCCGGCGGTCTCGCTGAGCGTGCCCAGCTCGGGCATGCGCAGCTCGATCAGTTGCACGCCGCTATCCTGCAGGCGCTGCAGCGCGGCATGTATCAGCTGGTGGACCTGGACATCCAGGCCTTCGAAGAAGAAGCCGCGCACCACGCCCAGGCGTATGCGTTCGGGCCTGACCGGCACGATGGGGCGTTGCGACCCGGTGATGACCTGATCGACCAGGGCGACGTCGGCCACGGTGCGGGCCATCGGTCCCGGGGTGTCTCGCGTCGGGCTGACCGGCGCCACGCCGTCCGCCGGATACCGCCCCACGGTGGGGCGCAGCCCGACAATGCCATTCAGGGCGGCCGGGATGCGTATCGATCCCGCGGTATCGGTGCCGATCGCCGCGTAGGCCAGGCCAAGCGCCACGGCGACGGCGCTGCCGCCGCTGGATCCGCCGGCCAGGCGCGACGGATCGCGTGCGTTGCGCACGTCGCCGAAGTGCGCGTTGTGCGAGGTGACGCCCAGCGATAGTTCATGCATATTGGTCTTGCCCACCAAGAGCGCGCCGGCCTCGCGCAGGCGGCGTATCACGGTGGCGTCGCGCCCCGGCCGGAAGCCGGCCAGCCCCGGCGTGCCGGCGGTGTTGGCGAAGCCGGCCACGTGGACATTGTCCTTCACGGCGATGGGCATGCCATGCAGCGAAACAGGCGCCAAGGGCGCGTCCGCCGCCGTGTCGTGCGCCCACCCTTCCAGCAGGACTTCGTAGGCGGCGGAAATGAAAGCGCCGGAATGGCTGTTTTCCGCATGGCGGCGCATCGCGGCGGCGATGACCTCGCGCGGGCGTATGGTGCGGCGGCGCAGCGCCGCAATGGCCTGGGTAAGGGTGAAGTCGGCGATGTCCGCGGGTAGCGCCGCGGCGCGGAACGGTAATAGCACGACGATGCTCCTTCAGGCGAGTCGTTTGCGCAGGGCGAGATAAAGCGCGAAGTTGGCCATGCCCAAGCCCAGCATGACACCGCCGAACGCGGCGGGCCGGTGCGAGGTCAGCGGGCCTATCGCTTGGGCGGCCAGCGCCGCGCAGGAAAGCTGCAGGAAGCCGGCCAGGCCCGAGGCGCTCGCCGTGTGGGCCCGGGCCGCGCCTACCGCCGCGGCGGTGCCCAAAGGGAGCAGGAAGCCGTTCGCGAAGGTCAGCACCGAGACGCCGGCCAGCAGCAGGGCGGTGGAAGCCGGCAGCAAGGGCAGGCCCACGCCCAGCGCGATGCCGGCGCACAGGAACAGCAGGCTGCCGTGGCGGTAGAGCGCCGGACTGCCGACCCGTGGCGCCAGCACGCGGGCGACGGTATTGCCCGCCACATAGGCGGCCGCCAGGCTGATATAGGCGTAGCCCAGCGCGCCGGCCGGCACGCCCTGGCGCAGCAGCAGGAAGGTGGATTCGGACAGATAGGCGAAGTAGGCCGCTTGCGCGACCGCGATGATGGCCGTGTTGAGCAAGAAGCCCGGCGCGCGCAGTACCTGCGCATAAGCGGTGAGCGCATGGCGCACGCCCACCCCGGCAGCCGCCGCCGCGTCGCGGCTTTCCGGAAGTCCGGCGTAGACCAGCAGGCCCAGCAGCGCGCCGAAGGCCGCCGTGAAGACGAAGCAGGCCTGCCAGCCCAGGGCCGAGTACAACTGCTGCCCCAGCACCGGCGCCAGGGCGGGCGACATGCCCACGAAGATGGATACGCCCAGGAAGAAGTCGCGCAACGCGTCCCCGCGATGGAAATCCGCCGCCACGGCGCGCCCCACCACGATGGCGCCGCAGGCGCCCACGCCCTGCACGACGCGCCAGAGCAGGACGGCTTCATAGCGGTCGGTCCAGGGAATGGCGAGCGAGGCGATCGAATACGCCGCCAGCGAGGCCAACAGGGGGATGCGCCGCCCCAGGACATCGGAGAGCGGGCCATGGACCAGCTGGCTGACGGCCAGGGCATAGAGGAACACGCTGAACATCGCCTGGATCTGCGTGGCGTCCCGCTCGTAGGCCAGCGACAGCGCCGGAATGGCCGGCAGGAAGATGTCCGTGGCGACGAAGCCGCACACGGACGTCATGGCGACCAGCAGGGGAAGATGGCGCGGCGCGGCCGGCCTCTTGCTAGGCCACGGCATGGACCTTGCCCTGCAGCGAGCGCTGGATCGCCGACTCGATCAAGGCGGCGATGTAGGGCGCGACGGGCGGCCGGTACAGCGTGTAGTGGTCGGCCGGCACGTCCTGCACGTGCAGCCACTTCAGCAGCGGCGGCCACCCTGGCAGGCTGTCGCGGATATTGCCCGTGCAGCGGATGAACAAGGCGGGCCCTTCGAAGGCATCGCGCGGAACGTGCGTTTCGGCCGCCTGGTTGTTGGCGATCCATATCGCCAGGCCTTGCTCCACATCCCGCAGCGTGGCGTCGGCGGGCAGATGGCCGCCGCGCACGCCCATCTCGAGCAGCAGTTTGTTGCGTGCGCCCACCGGCATGGCCGCCAGGGCGGCACGCGAGGGCGCCTGGGCGCCGCCGTCGACCAGCTTGCGCGCATAACTGGCGATGAAGTCCAGTGTGTCCTGGCCGGTGGGCCGGCTGATGTAGGTGTCCAGCAATGCCAGCAAGGCGGGCTCCACGCCCTGGGATTGAAGGTACACCGCCATTTCATAGGCCACATTGCCGCCGAAGCTGTAGCCGCACAGGATCACCGGTTCGTCGGATTGCCGCGCCAGGATGCGGTCCGCGTAGCGATGGGCCATGCGTCTCAGGTCCGTTTCATAGCCGCCGGCCTGGTCCAGCGGCTCGCAGGCGATGCCATAGGATTCCACCCCGCTGGCCGCTTCGGCGATGTCGCGATAGCACCAGATGCCGCCGCCGGCCGGATGGATGAACCACACCCGCGGCGCGCCCGCGCGTCCTGCCAGTTTGACGAAGCCCGGGCCGGCGCCGCGGCGTGCGGCGTCGGCCACGGCCGCGCGCACCATGCCGATCAGGCTGCCCAGCGTGGGTTGCGAGAACAGCGCGCTGGCGGAAAGCGCCAGGCCGAAGTCCCGGTTCAGCGCGGCGATCAATTGCATGGCAAGCAGGGAATGGCCGCCGCCGCGGAAGAAGTGGCTGTCGTCGCCCATGTCCCGGGGCAGCAGCGCGGACCAGGCCGCGCGAACGCGGTCTGCGACCTCGTCCTGGGCGGGGGCCTGCCGCGTCGGGGAGGCGGCATCGTCGCGGCTGCTATCGACGACCCGGGCTGCGCCGCATGCGCTCAAGCGGCTCAGGGCAGCGCGGTCCCATTTGCCGTTGGGCAGTGCCGGCAGGCGGTCCAGCACGGTGTACAGGGCCGGCTGCATGTAGGCGGGCAGCGCGCCCGCCAATGCCGCGCGAGCGGCGGCTTCGTCCCAGGGCATCGTGCCGGCATCGACGAAGAGCTCGATCTGCTGGGCGGGGTTGACGATCGCCATGGCGCCGCGCAGCGCCGGCATCGCGCGTAGCAGCGCCTGTTCGATTTCCTCCAGCTCTATCCGCAGTCCGCGCAGCTTGACCTGGTTGTCGCCGCGGCCCAGGAACAGGTAGTCGCCACGGCCGTCCCGCATGACGCGGTCGCCCGTGCGGTATGTGCGCCCGCCCGTCCGCGAGACGCCGAAGCGCGTCGCGGTCAATTCGGGCTGGCCGCGATAGCCCTGCGCCACCCCGGGGCCCTCTACGATCAGTTCGCCGGCGCCGCTTTCGGCGTCGGCGGCGTCGATGTGGAAGGCCGTGCCGGGCAGGGGGCGTCCCAGCGGCACCGGATCGCGGGTGTCGCCGTCGCCGGGCTCGCACACGTGGAAAGCGCATTGGACGGTGGCTTCGGTCGGCCCGTACAGGTTGACGACGGGGATGGGCAGGTGCCCATGGACCTGGTCGACCAGGCCGCGGGGCAGGGGCTCGCCGCCGCTGAACAGCAGCCGCAGGCTGGCCAGGTCGCGCAGCGCCGCCGGCTCGGCCAACACGCGCAGCATGGCCGGGACCACCTGCAATAGCGTGGCGCCGTGCCGGCGGGCCGCCTCGGCAATGGCGTCGGGCGTGTTGTCGGCGATGACCATGGTGGCGCCCACGCTCAACGGCGCCAGGTATTCCCACACCGATGCGTCGAACGCCGTGGGCGTCTTCTGCAGGAAGACGTCGTCGGCGGTGCACGCGAACTCGCCGACGAACCAGGCCATCTGGTACGCGAGGGCGTCGCGGGAAACGACCACGCCCTTGGGGCGGCCGGTGGAACCGGACGTATAGAGCACATAGGCGGGATGGCCGCCGTCCACGGATGGCTCGGACGGGCCTGTCGCCACCGGCGGGGCCCCGGGCGAGCCGGCTTCATCCACGTACGCGCCGTTCGCCAGTTCCTCCATCGTCAGGGCGCGGTCCCCGCCAAGGTGGCGGTGCGCGGCATCGGCGATGATGTGGCGGGCCCCGCTGTCCGCGATGTACAGCGCAAGCCGTTCCTCCGGATATGCCGGGTCCAGCGGCAGATAGGCGGCGCCGCATTTCAGGATACCCAGCATGGCGGCGACCCATTCGATCGAGCGGTCCAGCGCGATGCCGACGATGGCGCCCGGGCCGACGCCCAGGTCGCGCAGCCGTGCGGCCACGCGCCCGGACGCCGCCTGCAGTTCCGCATGGGTGCAGGCGCGGTGGCCGTGGATGATGGCGCGGCGCGCGGGCATGGCGCGAGAGCCACGGTCGATGGAATCGAGAGAGAACGGCGTGCGCATGGGAGGTCTCCGGTTCAGCCGTTGACGATACGGGGGCGGTCTTCGGCGAAGTACTGTGCGTGCTGGGCCAGGGAACGTACGTTCACGGTTTTCATCAGCCAGCGGTTGCGCAGGGCGTCGGCGTCGCGCACCAGGCCGACGTCCTTGTTGTGCAGGCAGTCGTTGTTGGCGGCGCCGACCAGGTCCCCCGGCAGGATCCGCACACGCTGCTTCAGCTTGTGCAGCGCGATGACCACGGCGTCGATCGCGCGGCTGGCCCGCGGCGTCAGCCCGCGCGTCCGGTTCTCGAAGAAGCGCAGGTCGGTCGGCGTCGCGCCGCCCAGGACCGGATGTACGTCCGCCTCGCCCAGCCGTACCTTGCTGTTGTGCATGGTCAGGTCGTCGTAGGGAGTGTGGAATTCCTCGCGGCGCAGGTCGGCGCAGATGGCCTCGCCCAGCTCGGCGAGCAGGTCCTTGTTGCGCACATAGGAGGTATAGATGTCGTTTTCCGGCGAGGCGCGCAGCCCCAGGATGTTGACCCAGTCCGGGCGCACGAAGTGGTTGGCCAGGTCCTTGTGGAAATAGATCGGCTTCATCGCTTTCTGCGATTGGCTTTCCGCCAGGTTCTTCTTGGGATGGATGTCCTGGAAGATGTCGCCATCGTTGACGTTGGCATAGCCGATCGGCTCCTGGCCCATGAGCTTGGCGTACAGCAGCAGGAAGGCTTCGGCGACGTAGGTCTTCTTGCGGGTCCGCTTGTCGGTGACGGGGTCGTCGAAGTCCAGGTAAGGCAGGTCGGCATCGATCGGGCAGTTGCGCAGGACCACGTAGGGGCTTTCGTAGGTGTCGGCATGCCGTAGCGAGGCGCAGGCGTCCAGGAAGGCCTGGGGCACCTGTCCGTGGCGGATCACGGCGTCGACCCGCGCGTCGAACTCGCCGTAGCGGGTGTACGGGTTGGCGCCTATGGCTGTCAGCGCGCGCTGTAAGCGCGCCGAGTCCTCAGGGGCGAAACAAAAGTCCACGGTTAATTCCATCATGGGGAGACCTCGTGCGGCAGAGCGCCGGATGGGTGTATCCGGCTTGGCGGCGGCAGACTAGGCGAGCCACCCCGGCATCGCCGATCGTGGAAAGGAATATCGGACCGCTTTACTTCGATAGGCCCGGATGCAGGACGGATCCGGTGTCAATCGACCGCACCGTTATCAGAGGTATCCCTACCTTTCCCCCGTAGCTACGCTCGGCTACGATTTTGTTCAGTAAATAGTCAGTTGAATGTATGTGTATTGAAAGGTAACGGCGGCGGGGCCCATGGCTTTCGCGGTCGGGCGCCATCGGGTCGGCCGATCCGCGGCGCCACACGGGCAGCGGCGGCGCGCGCACGGCGCGTCGTCCGGTCGCGCGGCCGGCCCGGACGAATAATCGATAATCAGGGAGGCAGCGTGGATCTTCTGCAAAATCTCGCGTTGGGTTTTTCGGTCGCCGTATCGCCGGAAAACCTGCTCTATGCCTTGCTCGGCTGCATCCTCGGGACGTTGGTCGGCGTGCTGCCCGGCCTGGGACCCGTGCCCACCATCGCGATGCTGCTGCCCATTACCTACGTGCTGCCCCCTATCGCCGGGCTGATCATGCTGGCCGGCATCTACTACGGCACGCAATATGGCGGGTCCACCACGGCCATCCTGGTCAATCTGCCGGGCGAGACATCCGCCGTGGTGACCACGCTGGACGGCCACCAGATGGCACGCAACGGCCGTGGCGGCGCGGCCCTGGCCCTGGCAGCGATCGGTTCATTCTTTGCGGGTACCGTGGCCACCACCATCATTGCCGCTTTCGCGCCGCCACTGGCCGAAGTGGCATTCAAGTTCGGGCCCGCCGAGTATTTTTCCCTGATGGTGCTTGGGCTGGTGGGCGCGGTCGTATTGGCCTCGGGCTCGCTGCCCAAGGCCATCGCAATGATCCTGCTGGGATTGTTGCTGGGCATGGTCGGCACGGACGTGAACTCCGGCGTCGCGCGCTATGACTTCGGCATTCCGGAATTGCAGGACGGCATCGACTTCGCCATCGTCGCCATGGGCGTGTTCGGCTTCGCCGAAATCATGACCAACCTGGAGCTCAAGGATAAGCGCGTCGATATCTCCGACAAGGTGGGATCGCTGTATCCGAGCCGCAAGGAATTCCGCGAGGCCGCCCCGGCCATTCTTCGCGGCACGGCGCTGGGCTCTTGCCTGGGCATCCTGCCGGGCGGCGGCGCGACCCTGTCGGCATTCGCCTCGTATACGCTGGAAAAGAAGGTATCGCGCGAGCCGCAGCGTTTCGGCAAGGGCCATCCGGCCGGCCTGGCGGGCCCGGAATCGGCGAACAACGCCGGCGCGCAAACCTCTTTCATCCCGCTGCTGACGCTGGGCATCCCGGGCAATGCCGTGATGGCCCTGATGGTGGGCGCGATGACGATCCACAACATCCAGCCCGGTCCCCAGGTGATGAGCAGCCACCCCGAGCTGTTCTGGGGCCTGATCGCCTCGATGTGGATCGGCAACCTGATGCTGGTGGTGCTGAACCTGCCGCTGGTCGGGCTGTGGATCAAACTGCTGAAAGTGCCCTACCGCGTACTGTTTCCGGCGATCCTGGTCTTCTGCACGATTGGCGTCTACTCCTTGAATTACAACTCCTTCGACATCTTCGTCACGGCGGTATTCGGCGCCATCGGCTATCTCTGGGCCAAGCTGAAGTGCGAAGGCGCGCCCTTGTTGCTGGGCCTGGTGCTGGGCCCGATGATGGAGGAAAACTTCCGCCGGGCCTTGCTGCTGTCGCGCGGCGATTTCACGACCTTCATCACGCGGCCGCTGTCCGCCTGCCTGCTTGCCGCCGCCGCGGCGCTGATCGTGATCGTGGCCTTGCCGTCCATACGCAAGAAGCGCGAGGAGACCTTCGTCGAGGAAACCTAGGGGCCTGTGGTGCCTTGCAGTGCCAGGCGCAGCAGGCACTCCATGTCGAAGCTGTCCACGCACCGGGCGACCTCGTCGTAGAAGGTCGTGTACTGCGGATAGGCGTCGCGTGTTCCGCTCACCCAGGCTTCGATTTCGGAAAGTTCGCCGTCGCGCGCCAGGCGCGCCAGCACCAGGCGCACGGCCAGCGGCGGCGCCTCGAGTTGCCGCGCGGGCCCGCCGGCAGCCGGCATGGGCGCCCCGCCTATGGGCCGCGTGGCGACGAGCGTCCGGTCGACCAGTTTGACCGGCACGGTGAGCGTGAAGCGGGTGCCGCGCTCCGGGGCGCTTTCCACGTCGATGGAGCCGCCCATGGCCGTGGCGATGCGTTCGACGATGAACAAGCCCAGGCCCAGGCCCGCTTCGCGGCGATGCAGTTGCCGAAATGCCACGAAAATGCGTCCCTGGTCCGCTTCCGGGATATGCATGCCATCGTTGAAGACGCCGATATCCAGCTCGGGCCGAGGCCCGTCCATGCCGCGCACGCGCGCATCCAGCCGCACGATCCCCTCGCTGGTGAACTTGGCGGCATTGCTCAGGAGGTTCAGCACGGCCTGGCGCAGTCGCTTCACGTCCAGCAATACCAGGGCCGGCAGCCTGGGCACCGGCAGATACTCGAAGCGGTTCCGTTGGTGCGTGCACAGCGCGATGCCGAAGTGGGCGAATTCTTCCATGAGCGGGCGCAGCTCGACGGACTCCGCGCTGACGGTGAAGGGCTGCAGTTCGGACTTGCTGTAGGCCAGTATCTCGTCGACCAGCTCGAACTGGTGCGCGACACTTCGTTCGATGACGTCCAGATAGGCATGCTGGTGGGGCGTGGCGGCTTGCCGCAGCATGCGGATATAACCGCTGATGATGGCGAGCGGCGCGCGCAGGTCGTGGCCGACATAGCTCAGGATCAATGCCTGGCGGTCGTCGCCGATCGAGCCCTCCGCGTCCCGCCTTGGCGCCGCATCGGACGCGCCCGGCACCGTGCCGGATGCCGCGGTCGGCAAGGCCCCCCGCGGATGCGCGGGCGCCGGCCGGTCCACGGATCCCGGCGGCAGGCCGGCGGGCGGCGGCACGGTATTCGCCGGCGGTACCGGCACGTCGGGTGCGGCGCCTGGAGGCATGCGGATCGCGCCGCCGCTACCCGCTTCGGCGACGGGGCGCGCCAGGACATCCGGCGATACATGGGCGGCGATGCGCGTGCGCCATGGATTGCCCGATAGCCGCGCGGCCCACAGCGTGAGCACGGTCAGGTTGCCCGCCACCCCCAGCAGCGCCAGCGGCGGCGATCCGGAATCCAGGATCAGAGTGACGGGGATCAGGGGCGTGGGCAATAGCGGGCCGATGGTCCGGACGGCCGCGTCCAGCGCGATGAATATCCCCGCCAGTGCGAGCAGCGCGGCGGTGACCTGCGCATGGGTGTCCGTTGGCCGGCCCGCCCGCAAGCGCGCCGGGCCGGCCAGCATAACGGCGGATCCCAGCAGGCACAGCGAAAGCGCGGCGGCCAAGGCCTGGTATAGCCACACCGCGGTCTGCACCGGCCATGCCGCCTGCCCTGGCAGTAGCGCGGCGATCAGCAAACCGCCGGAGAGCCCCGCCACGGCATTCGTGTACACGCGCGTGCCGGGTATGGAAATAATTTCACGGCGCGCCGCGCTGCGGATGAAGAGGGCGCAAAGCGCCAGATGAATGACGTCCAGCGTGAACTCGAGCCGGTAACCCCAGTTGCCGTCCAGTGGCAGGGTCAGGCGTTGCAGGTATTCGCGCGCGGCGGCTTCGCGCAGCAGGGCGCCGGCGGCGATCGCCGATAACCAAAAAAACGGCATCCGCCGCCCGACGATCGCCACCAACATAGTGCACCAGACCAGTGCACTCCCGGCGCCGACCAGAATTCCGTCGTAAGCCATCGTGGTGTGCATGGCCGTACGGAACAGACGGTCTGTATACGCCACAGGCGTGAGCGTGTAAGGCGTGGGACTTTTGATTCTTATCCATATACGGGCGGTATCTCCGGCTGCCATCTGCAGGCGCAATGCCGGATAGCGGGTCAGGTCCTGCTGCTGCAGAATCGGTACTCGCGTGCCCGCGCGCGTGTGCAGTTCCTGCCCGGCCTGCGCGACGTAGAAATCCACCTCTTCAAGATTGGGCGGCCCGGCGACCACCACCACGCGGCGCATGCGGTCGCTTGCGTTCGCGATGTCGGTCCGCAGCCACCAGGCCGAGCCCAGGCGCGCGCGGGCCGGTCTTTGGATTTCCGCCGGTTGGAAGATTTCGGGGTTTTTCTCGTGCAGTTCGCGTATCTGGTCGAAATCGAGGCGGCCGGTGGAGTCCTCGTAAGCCTCTGCGTACGGTTGCAGCGAGATAGCGACTTCCTGGTTGGGGGGCAGCTCCAGCGCCTGGCCCGCGTTCGCGTCCCCTGGCAGCGCCAGTCCCAATAAGGACGCCAGCCAAAGGATAGCGTTCAGGAGTCGTGTTTTGAGTACCCGCATCTGGTGGTGTTGAAGAATGTCGGCACTTCATGGACGGCGTCGAGCGCCCGTTTCGAATTGTGTATTAAGCCGAACGCTGTATCGACAAATACTGCAGTAAATCCCTGCGATAAGCCAGGATTTATTGACGCATGACAGCCATAACAGTAGCGATGGGTTCTGTATAGAACGGCAAGAAAACGCGATGCGGCCGGGCGTGGGCGCGTGGCGGCTTCAGGGTCGCGCAGGCCGCGGGTACGAGTCTTGCCGTCGGTAGAAGTTTTGCCCTTCCAGCCTGCATCGTGCTGGGTCACTCCGGAGACCTTCATGCCATCAGCTTCCCCTCCCCAACGGCCGCACGGAGGCCCGCAGGACGGCCTGAACCGTCCTGCACGAAGGACCTTCCTGGCCGGCATGGGCGCCGCCGGCCTGTCGGCGACCGCGGCGGCCCATCTGGTCGCCGATGCGTCCGCCTCGGGCGGCCAGGCCGCCGAAGCGCCATCCACCGATAGTCCGGCCGCGCAAGCGCCGAAAGGAACGATACCCATGCAACTGACCGTGAACGGCCAAGCCCACCAGTTGAATCTGGATCCGCGCACCACCCTGCTGGATGCGCTGCGCGAACATCTGCATCTGACCGGCACCAAGAAGGGTTGCGACCACGGCCAATGCGGCGCTTGCACCGTGCACGTCAATGGCCGGCGCGTGAATTCCTGTCTGAGCTTCGCCGCGACGCATGAAGGCGACACGATCACCACCATCGAGGGGCTGGGCCAGCCCGGCCAGCTCCATCCCATGCAGGCCGCCTTCGTCGAGCACGACGGCTATCAGTGCGGCTATTGCACCTCGGGCCAGATCATGTCCGCTGTGGCCATGCTGAAAGAGCCGTGGGGGCAGGCGGATGCGGAGGTCCGCGAAGCCATGAGCGGGAATATCTGCCGCTGCGGCGCGTATCCGAATATCGTCGCGGCCATCCAGGACGCGCGGCGCAAGGTCTAGGAGACAGCCATGGAAATGTTCCAGTTGACGCGCGCGAGCGATGTGCAGGACGCGGTACGCGCGGGCGCGGCCGCGCGTACCGCGCAACAGGGCGCGGACGTGCGCTTCCTGGCGGGCGGCACCACCTTGATCGACCTGATGAAGCTGGACGTCGAGCGTCCCGCCCATGTCATCGATATCAGCAGGCTGGCGCTCGACCGCATCGAACCGCGGCCCGACGGCGGCGTGCGCATAGGCGCGATGGTGCGCAACGCCGATCTGGCCAATGACGCGACGATCAAGCGCGATTACGCGGTGCTGTCGCAGGCCTTGCTGGCCGGCGCTTCGGCGCAACTGCGCAATATGGCCACCACGGGCGGCAATCTGCTGCAGCGCACGCGCTGCGTGTATTTCCGCGATACCGCCGCCGCCTGCAACAAGCGCGAGCCGGGCTCCGGCTGCGCGGCCATCGGCGGCTACAACCGCAACCTGGCCATCCTGGGCACCAGCGAACATTGCATCGCCAGCAATCCGTCGGACATGAACGTCGCCCTCATGGCGCTGGAGGCCACCGTGCATATCCAGGGCGTGCAGGGCGAGCGCGCCGTGCCGATAGGCGAGTTCTATACCTTGCCAGGCGATACGCCGGATCGGGAGACGGTGCTGCAGCCCGGCGACCTGGTCACGCATGTGAGCTTGCCGGCGCCCGCGCCCGGCAGCCGGTCCGTATACCTGAAGCTGCGCGATCGCGCCTCCTACGAGTTCGCGCTGGCGTCGGCGGCGGTGGTCGCCACGGTGGAGCAGGGCGCCATAGCGCAGGTGCGCGTCGCGCTGGGCGGCGTGGGCACGCGCCCGTGGCGCTCGCCCGAAGCGGAAGCCGTGTTGCGCGGGCAGGCGCCGGGCGAGCCGCTGTTTCGCGCCGCCGCGGATGCCGCGCTCAAGGAGGCGCGTCCGCAAAGCCAGAACGCCTTCAAGATCGAGCTGGCGCGCCGCTGCCTGGTCCAGACGCTGAAACAGGCCACGCAGGCCGCCTAAGACAGGAGTTCGACTCATGAATACAGTCGCAGAAGCTTCCCGCGCGCAGGTGGCCGACATCATCGGCCGCGCCACGCCGCGCGTGGACGGACCGCTGAAGGTCAGCGGCCAGGCCATGTACACCTCGGACTTCCACTTTCCGGGCATGCTTTACGCGGTACCCGTATGCAGCACCATCGCCAATGGCCGCATCGAGTCCCTGGATACCTCGGCGGCGCAGGCAATGCCGGGCGTCCGCCTGATCCTGCACCGGCAGAACATCGGCAGGCTTTACCGGGTACAGGGAGCCAAGGTGGACGAGGAACGGCCGCCTTTCCACGACGACGTCATCCGCTATTACGGGCAGTACGTCGCCGCAGTGATCGCGGACACCTTCGAGCAGGCCACGGCCGCCGCGGCGGCCGTCAAGGTGCGCTACGCCGAAGACAAGCCGGCGGTCGATACGCGCTTGTCCGCCGATACCGAGATCAAGGTGGGAAGCGAGCGGGGTCGCGTGCAGACCGCCTACGAGGCCGCGCCGGTGAAGGTCGACCAGACCTACGTGACGCCGGTGGAAACCCACAACCCCATCGAGCTGCATGCCACGGTGGCCGTGTGGGACGGCGAAAGCTACACGCTGTACGAGACCTCGCAGGCCGTGGACAACCACAAGGCCGTCATGGTGCAGTCGCTGGGCACCACGCCGGAGAAGGTGCGGGTGATATCGCATTTCCTGGGATCCGGCTTCGGCGGCAAGCTGTGGCCGTGGCCGCATTGCATGGTAGCCGCCGTGGCGGCGCGCCAGCTGGGCCGGCCCGTCAAACTGGTGGTGACGCGGCAGATGATGTTCCAGAATGTCGGCCATCGCCCCATCACCCAGCAGCGCATACGGCTGGGAGCGACGGCGGACGGTAAGCTGGTGTCGCTGCAGCATGACTACCTGACCCAGACGTCCATCCTGGACGACTACGAGGAAAACTGCGCGGAAGCCACGCCGCATATGTACAGCACGCCCAACCTGCGCACCGCTTCGGCACTGTGCCGGCGCAATATGGGCACGCCCACGGCCATGCGCGGACCGGGCGCCGTGCCCGGCTTGTTCGCGCTGGAGTCGGCCATGGACGAGCTGGCGGTCGCGTTGAACATGGACCCGGTGCAACTGCGCCTGAAGAACGAGCCCGATCATGACGAAAGCAATGGCCTGCCGTTTTCGTCGCGGCACCTGACCGAATGCATCCAGCGCGGCGCCGAAAAGTTCGGCTGGTCGCGCCGCACGCCCGAGGTCGGTTCCATGCGGCGCGATGGGAAGATACTGGGATGGGGCATGGCCTGCTGCTCGTGGCTGGGCGCGCGCCAGCCGACCCATGCCCGGGTGGAGCTGCGTGCCGACGGATCCGCGCATGTGTCCTGCGGCACCCAGGATATCGGCACCGGGACCTACACCATCATGGCGCAGCTGGTCAGCGCGGAGACCGGCATCCCCGTCGACCGCATCGAGGTCGTGCTGGGCGACACGGCGCTGCCGCCCGGCCCGGTCTCCGGCGGATCCACCGTGACCTCATCGGTGATTCCGGCCGTGTTCCAGGCCACGCGGGCTGCCGTCAAGTCGACGCTGCAGACCGCCTGCAAGGCCAACGAGGGCGAGTTCTCCGGCCGCGAACCCGATGACCTGGCCTTCACCCAGGGCCGCGTGCATCTGAAGGACCAGCCGGCCGACAGCGGCACACCCTTCGCGCAGATCATCGCGGCCGCCGACCTGCGCGCCATCGCGGGCGAAGGCAGCGAAACCGCTGGCAACTTCGGCAACGATCCGCTCAAGCGGAAGTACTCCATCAATTCCTATGGCGTCCATTTCGCCGAGGTCGAATGGCAGCCGGAAATCGCGCGCCTGCGCGTCAGCCGCGTGGTGACCGTGATCGACGCCGGCCGCATCCTGAACCCGCGTCCCGCGCGCAACCAGATCGAAGGCGCGGTGGTGATGGGTGTGGGCATGGCCCTGTTCGAGCACACGGTCTACGATGACCGGTCCGGCAAGCCGGCCAACAGCAACCTGGCCGACTATATCGTGGCGTCGAACGCGGATACGCCGGAGATCGATGTGACCTTCCTGGATTATCCGGATCCGGTGCTCAACGAGCTGGGCGCACGTGGCGTGGGAGAGATCGGTCTGGCCGGCACGGCCGCGGCCATCACGAATGCCATCTATCACGCCACCGGCATAAGGGTGCGCGAGCTTCCCGCGATGATCGAGGACCTGATGCAGGCCTGACGGCGCCGGGCGCGCGAGGCATGCCGGCGGCGCCGGCATGCCTTACGCGGCCATCGCCTCGTCCACTTCGATCTCGCCCAGCATGCCGTTCTCGTGGATCACCGGAGCACAGGCCGCCGCGATGGCCAGCAGGCGGGAGTCGGCGAAGCGCGGCCCCACCAGCTGGATGCCCAAGGGCAGGCCGCGCGCGCTCTTGCCGACCGGGATGGCCACGCACGGCACGTGCAGCAAGGTCCACATGGCGTTGAAAGCGGGGTTGCCCGTATCCTGCAAGCCCTGGGGCGCTTCCCCGGGCGATGGCGGCGTCAGGACGACGTCCAGGTCCGCGCCGAACAATCCGTCGAAAAGGCGGCGGCACGCCGCGGCCAGGTCGTAGGCCTGCACGAGTTGCGCGGGCGAGATGCCGCGCGCGTTCTCCACCATTTCACGGAAGTCCTCGTGCAGCAGGTGATGGCTGCCGAGATAAGCCGGCAGGAAGGCGGCACGGCCTTCGCCGCGCATGACGGTCTGCTGGGCGGCGTCCATGCCGTCGAATTCGGCCGGCAGCGTCAGTTCCCGGACGATGGCGCCCGCCGCTTCGAGGCGGCGCGCGGCTTCCATCAGCGCCGCGCGGCCGTAGGCGTCGGCGGCCTGCCATACGGGCGTACGGCACAAGCCGACCCGCAGGCCCTTGACGCTGGCCGGCTCGACGGTACCGGCCCCGGGATGGCCGTCCGACCCGGGAAGCCGGAAGGCGCTGCCCACCAGCTGCAGGTCCTCCACGGAGCGTCCATACCAGCCTATGGTGTCCAGGGTGTGGGAATACATCTTGGCGCCCTCGCGGCTGACGATGCCGTGCGTGGGCTTGATGCCGTAGATGCCGTTGAACGCGGCCGGACGGATGTGCGAGCCGCCGGTCTGCGTGCCGAAGGCGAGCTGCACCTGGCTGTCGCCGACCGCCGCGCCGGAGCCGGACGAAGAGCCGCCGGGCGTGTGCGCCGGATTGTGCGGATTGCGCGTGACGGCGCGGCGCCCGCCCGAAGCGAACTCGACGGTGTCGGTCTTGCCGACGATCAGCGACCCGCTATGGCGCACCACGGCCACGCAGGCGGCGTCCTGCCCGGGCCTGTGGTTCACGTGTATGGGAGAGTTGTGCTGGGTCGGCATGTCGGCCGTGTCGATCACGTCCTTGACCCCGAAGGTCAGGCCGTGCAAGGGGCTGCGCGGCGGGGTTTTGTCCAGCTCGCGCGCGTTGCGGATGATCGTGTCCGCGTCGAACCAGCTCCATGCGCGTACTTCGGGATCGCGCGCAAGGATGCGATCCAGCGTGGAGCGCGCCAGTTCTTCGCAGGACAACTTGCGCGCGGCGATCAGGGCCGAGGCTTGGGTGGCGGTCAGTTCGTACGGTTCCATCATGCTTCCTCGCGGTTGGATGAACCTGCCGGCAGGTTGAAGACCAAGGCGGGTTCGCGGTCCTTGGTCGGCATGCGCGCGATGGCCATGCCGGTTTGCGTCACGGTGGTGGATAGTTCCTGCATGCGGCGCATCAGCGGCTCGGGCAGGCGCAGGCCGTAGCGTTCGCAATGCGCCTGGATGTCGGCGGCGCTCCATAAGGGGGGCGTGGTCATGGTGTGAGTCCTCAAGGTCAGAGCAAGGGGCGGCGCTCGCGCCATGGCGTGGCGCATTCGTAGGCGCGCGCGACGCGGAATACGCGCGCTTCGTCGAACCAGCGACCGACGATCTGGGCGTTGGTGGGCAGTCCATCGGCGTCGTAGCCGGTGCAGACCGTCATGGCGGGATGGCCGGACGCGTTGAACGGTGGGCAGGCGTTCTCGCGGGTGTAGGCCCGCATCGCGGCCTGGTCGTCGAAAGCCGGTGCGACGCGGAAGGCGCAGGGTGCGATCAGGGCGTCCACGGATCGAACCACCGCGTCCGTGGCGTCAGCCAGCTCACGCCGCCGCCGCTGCGCGGCCACGTAGTCGACGGCGCGGGTCATGGCGCCGGACATCAGCTTGTCGCGCAGCGCATAGCCCATGTCGGGAGCCCGCCGCACGAAGTCTTCTTCGTGTATGGACAGGGATTCGGTCCAGTTGATCACGGACGTCACGCTACGGTATTCGTCGATGGGCGCGGGTAGCGCGACGTCGACGATGCGCGCGCCGGCGTCGCGCAGTACCCGGGCCATGTTGTCCAGGGCCGCGGCGTTGGCCGCATCGATGCTGCCCGGCGTGGCGCCGACGTCGCGCATCATGCCTATCGTCATGCCGGCCACGCCTTCGTCCAGGCATTCCCTGTAGTCGGGCACGGCGCGATCCGCGCTGGCCGGATCGCGGGTGTCGCGGCCGGCGATGGCGCCCAGTACGATGGCGCTGTCTTCCACCGTCCAGGTCAAGGGCCCGGGCGTATCCATGGTGTAGCAATTGGGCAGGATGCCGTGGCGGCTGACCCGTCCATAGGTAGGCTTCATGCCTTGCAGCCCGCACGCGGCGGCCGGCAGGCGTACCGATCCCGTCGTGTCCGAGCCCAGGGCGATCATGGCCGTGCCGGCCGCCACCGCGGCGCCCGCGCCGGTGGAGGAACCGCCGGTAAAGCGCGACAGGTCCCAGGGGTTGCGCGCGGGTTCGAAGGGCAGGTCGAAATACACGCCGCCGTTGCCGGTGCCGTATTCCCAGGTGTTGAGTTTCCCCAGCATGATGGCCCCGGCATCGTCCAGCCGGCGTACCGCGGTGGCGTCATGGTCCGGCACGAAGTCCAGCAGCAGGCGCGAAGCGGCGGTGGTTCGCAGCCCGCGCGTGTAGTAGTTGTCCTTGACCGCGTAGGGAATGCCATGCAGCGGTCCGCGGTAGCGGCCCGCCGCGATATCGTGTTCGGCCTGCCGCGCCCGCGCCCGGGCCCGATCCGCCGTCACCAGCAGATAGCTGCGGACCCTGTCGCCGACCGCCGCGATGCGGTCCAGGAATGCATCCACCAGCGCCACGGGCGAGAGCTCGCGGCGCTGGATCAGGCGCGAAGCCTGGCACACGGTCAGGTGGAACAGCGGCGTGGTCATGGGCGGTCGTCTCCGATGAGTGCGGCTTATCAGGCGCTTTCGAGCGCGGGCAGCGCTTGCAGCGAGGGCCGGCGTTCCCGCCATTGCGTGGCGCGCTCATGGGCGCGCGCCACGCGCAATACCGTGGCCTCGTCGAAATAGCGGCCGGCGATCTGCGCATTCGTCGGCAGGCCCGCGGCGTCGAAGCCCGTGCACACCGCCATCGCGGGGTGGCCGGACATATTGAAGGGCGGGCAGGCCGTGTCCGTGGTGTAGGCCTTGACGCGATCGAAATCGTCGATGGGCGGGGCGGTATGGAAGGCACAGGGCAGGATCAGCGCATCCACGCTGCGTATCAGCGCGTCGGTGGCGGCGGCGAGTTCGCGGCGCCGGCGCTGCGCGGCAAGATAGTCGACCGCGCGGGTCATGAATCCGCTCATCATCTTGTCCCGTAGCGCCTGCCCCATTTCCGAGGCGCGGGCCATAAAGTCGCTTTCGTGGATGGACAGCGATTCGGTCCAGTTGATCACGCTGCTGGCCTGCCGGTAGTCCGCCACGCCGGCGGGCAGGACGACCTCCACGATGCGCGCGCCCTGAGCGGCCAGGACGCGAGCAATGTCTTCCAGGCCCGCGCGGTTGGCCTCGTCCAGGCCGTCGCCTTCCCGGCCCAGGTCCCGCACGATGCCTATGGTCATGCCGCGGACCCCGGCCTCCAGCCCGGCGACGAAGTCCGGAACGGCCACCCGCGCGCTGGCGGGGTCGCGCGGGTCGTGGCCGGCCATGGCGCGCAGGAACAGGGCGCTGTCTTCCACCGTCCACGTCAGGGGACCCGGCACGTCCAGCGTGTAGCAATTGGGCAGGATGCCGTGGCGGCTGACGCGGCCATAGGTGGCCTTCATGCCCTGCAGGCCGCAAGCCGCGGCGGGCAGGCGGACCGAGCCCCCGGTGTCCGAACCCAGCGCCGCCATGGCGGTGCCGGCGGCCACCGAGGCGCCCGAGCCCGTCGAGGAGCCACCCGTAAAGTGCGCCAGGTTCCAGGGATTGCGCGCCGGTTCGAATGGCAGGTCGAAATGCACGGCCCCCGTTCCCGTGCCGTACTCCCAGGTATTGAGCTTGCCCAGCAGGATCGCACCGGCATCGCGCAGGCGCTCGATGGCGGCGGCGTCATGGTCGGGCACGTGGTCCAGCAGCAGTCGAGAGGCGGCGCAGGTGCGCACGCCGCGGGTGTAGTAGTTGTCCTTGACGGCGTATGGGATGCCGTGCAGCGGACCGCGCCAGCGGCCCGCCATGATGTCCTGCTCCGCCGCGCGCGCGGCGGCCCGGGCCTGCTCGGCCATCACCAGCAGATAGCTGTGCAGGCGGTCGTCGACCGCGTCGATGCGCGCCAGGAAAGCGTCCACCAATTCGACCGGCGACAGCTTGCGGGCCTGGAGCAGGCGGGCGGCCTCGGCCACGGACAGGAAATGCAATTCGGCGTTCATGCCGTCACTCCTTCAAGTGGACCGCGCGGCGGTCGCGGGAACTTCGATAAGGCCCCCGCGCCGCATGGCGGCGAAGACCCAGGGTGTGGCCGCCAGGACGACGAATACCCGGCAGACGTGGAAACCGACGATCAACGGCACCTCCAGGCCCAGGGCCCGGGCCGTCAGGCACATCTCCGTGACGCCGCCGGGCGAGGTGGCCAGCACCAGCGAGTGCGGATGCGCGCCGGACATGGCGGCCAGTGCCATGGCCACGCCCGCGCACCCGCCCGCCAGGATGGCGACGTTCAGCACGATGGCGGGCAGGGCGCGCCGCACGGCAAGCAGGTCCTTGCGCCGGAACGCCGCGCCCAGTTGCGTGCCGATGAAGACCTGCGCCAGGCTTGCCAGCGGGCCCGGCATCGCGGAGGCGGTCCAGCCCGACAGCGTCGCCGCGATACCGACCGCCAGCGGTACCAGCAGCCAGGCGCTGCGCATGCCGGCGCGCGCCATGAGCAGGGTGGCGATGCCGGACACGATCAGTAGTCCGGCCAGCGCGGGCATGTCCACCGTCCCGGTGCCTGCCAAGGGGAGCACAGGCGACTTGCCGCCATCCGCGCTCCAGGTGAGCACGGCCGGCAGCACGATCACGAGCAATACGACGCGCAGCATTTGCGCCACCGCGATGGGGGTTGCCGCGCCGCCGTAGCGGCGTGCCAGCAGGCACATTTCCGCCGCTCCCCCGGGGACGCTGCAGAAGAATGCCGTCACGCGGTCGATGCCCGCCGTGCGGGTAAGCAGCAAGGATGCGGTGCAGGCGATCAGCAGCGTCGCCAGCACGGCGGCCAGGATCAAGGGGATATGATCCAGCAGCTGCCGTGCGGCTTCCGGGGTGAACGACAGGCCCAGCGCGGTGCCGACCACCGTCATGCCAAGATTGCGCAGTGCGGCGCGCGCCATCACCGGCAGGCCGGCCAGGGATGCCGCCGCGGTGAAGGCAAGCGGGCCCAGCATCCATGGCAGCGGCACCCGCGCTTGCTGGAACAAGCAGCCCGCCAGCGCCGCGCCGGCATAGGTTGCCGTGGCGCGAAACACGGTGGACCGCAACGCGGCATGCAGTCTCGTTACCATCCCGCCGCTTCCAGGCGGGGGTTCTCGGCGCCGATGCGTATGCAGCGGGCCGCATGGCCGCTACCCGGCATGGCGAGCCGTCCGCCCTCCATGCGCAGCGGCTCGCGCAGCACCGGCACCCCGGCGTCGCATTCCGGCTGGTGCATGGGGCAGCGTGGCGCGAAGCAGCATCCGGGCGGCAGGGCAGCCAGGTCCGGCGGCGCGCCGGGTATCGGCAGCAGGTCGCTGTCGCGCATGCCGGCGTGCACGGTGGAGCGCAGCAGTCCCTGGGTGTAGGGATGCCGGGGCTGGTCCATGACGTCGGCGATGGTTCCGGTTTCCACGAAACGGCCGGCATACATGACGGCGACCTTGTCGGCGACCTCGCAGGCCACGCCCAGGTCGTGCGTGACGAATATCGTCGCCATGCCCAGTTCGCGCTGCAGCTCGCGCAAGAGCAGCAGCACCTGGATCTGCACGGTGGCGTCCAGCGCGGTGGTGGGCTCGTCGGCAAGCAGAAGGCGCGGGCGGCAGGACAGGGCCAGGGCGATCATCGCGCGTTGCCGCAAACCGCCCGACAGTTCGTGCGGATAGGCCGCCAGCCGGCGCGCGGCCGACGGTATCTGCACCAGTTCGAGCAGCTCCAGCGCGCGGCGCATCGCATCCCGCTTGCTGACGCCGTCGTGCCGGCGTACGGTTTCGGCGATCTGCTGGCCTACGGTGTAGACCGGGTCCAGGGCCGTCAGCGGTTCCTGGAAAATCATGGAGATCAGCGCGCCCCGTATGTCCGGCAGCCGGCGGCGCGGCAGGGCCAGTATGTCGTGGCCGCCCACCGTGACCTGGCCGCCCAGGCGTGCGCTGTCCGGCAGCAGGCGCATCAGGGCGCGCATGGTCACGCTTTTGCCCGAGCCCGACTCGCCCAGCAGGCAAAGGACCTCGCCTTCCTTCAAGGCGAAAGAGACGCCGTTGACCACCGGCACGTTCATGTCGCGGTTGACGAAACGCACCGTCAGGTCCTGCACGCGGACCAGCGGCGCATCGATGTATCCGGAAGCAGCGATCATGGGCAGGTCTCCAGTCAGGCGCGTAGCCGCGATGCGGCGTCGACCTCGGCGATGCCCGTCGTGCCGTCGGCCGCATCGGGCGCGGCGTACCGCAGGGCCTGCGCCTCGCCCGGGCGCAGCGGGTAATGGCAGGCGGCAAGGTGGCCGGCGTCGTCGTCCGCCGCTGCCAGCGGCGGTGCTTCCTCCGCGCAGCGGGCCTGGGCCCGCGGGCAGCGGGTCCGAAAGCGGCACCCCGACGGCGGGTCGATGGGGTTGGGCGGGTCGCCGGACAAGGGCGGCCGCGCGACCCGGCGGCGCGGGTCCATCGACGGTCGCGAGGCCAGCAGCGCGGCGGTGTAGGGATGCCGCGTGGTCTGGTAGATGCGCGCCACCGGGCCGGACTCCACCACCTGTCCCAGGTACATGACCAGCACGCGGTCGCTGATGTACTGCACCACGCTCAGGTCGTGCGAGATGAACAGATAGGTCAGGCCGAGTTCGCGCTTGAGTTCGCGCAGCAGGTTGAGCACCTGCGCCTCCACCGATTTGTCCAGCGCCGAGACCGATTCGTCCAGGATCAGTACCCGGGGCCCCATGGCCAGGGCGCGCGCGATGTTGACGCGCTGGCGCTGGCCGCCGGAAAGTTCGTGGGGATAGCGGCGCGCGAAGGTCTCCGGCTCCAGGCCCACCATGCGCAGCAGGCTGGCCGCGCGGACTCGCGCCTGGGCTTCCGACATGCCCACCACCTTGGGCCCGAAGGCGATGCTGTCGGCGATGGTCAGGCGGGGATTGAGCGACGCGTAGCTGTCCTGGAACACCATCTGCATATGCGAGCGCAGATCGCGCACACTGATGCCGCGTACTTCGGAGACCTCTTCGCCGTCGAAGATGACGCGTCCGGCATCGGGCTTCAGCAGGTGCATCAGCAGCCGGCCGGTGGTGGACTTGCCGCAGCCCGATTCGCCCACGATGCCCAGGGTTTCCCCCTTGGCGACCTGGAAGCTGACGCCGTCGACCGCGCGCACCACCGTGCGCGGCCCACCCAGGCCGTTACGGCCCACGTCGAAGTGCTTCTTCAAGTCCTGCACGATCAGCATGGGCTGGGCGGGGCCGCCGCGGTCGCGCGGGTCGGGATGCTTGTCCAGCAGCCGCAGGGCGTCGGAAGCTGCCGGCCGCGAGCGGGATTTCAGGCGTGCGAACATGGTGGGCTCCGGTCAGGCCTTGACGTCCATGGCACCGCGCAGGCCATCGCTCATCAGGTTGAAGCACATGGAGGTGACGAAAATCATGATGCCGGGCAAGATGGCGTTCAGCGGGCTGACGTAGATGGCCTGGCGCAGGGTATTCAGCATGAGGCCCCACTCGGCGTTCGGCGGGCTGACGCCCAGGCCCAGGAAACTCAGGCCGGACGCGATGACGATGCCGACGCTGATCAGGCTGGAGGCATACACCAGGATGGGGCCGATGACATTGGATAGCACGTGGCCGCGCACCACGCGCAGCCCCGATGCGCCCGTGGCCCGGGCCGCTTCGACGAAGTCCTGTTCGCGCACCTGGGTCGTGACGCTTTCCGCGATGCGGGCGATGGGCGGGATGAACACCAGCGTCAGCGACACGATGCTGTTGGTCAGCCCGGCGCCCAGGGCGCCGGAGATCGCCACCGCCAGCAGTACCGAGGGGAATGCGTAGAACACGTCGACCAGGCGCATGATCACCATGTTCCAGCGGCCGCCCGCGTAGCCGGCGGCGATGCCCAGCGCGCCGCCGGTCAGCGTGGCCAGCACCACCGGTACGAAGCCCGTGAACAGCGACAGCCTGCCACCGTGGATCAGCCGCGACAGCATGTCGCGTCCCAGTTCGTCGGTACCCAGCAGATGGCCTTGGTAGCCCGGGGGCTTGAGCCGCCGGATCATGCTCATCTTGTAGGGATCGTCCAGGCCGATCCACGGCGCCGCGATGGCCAGCGCCACGATGACCAGCAGGACCAGCGCACAGCCGATCGCCACCGGGTCGCGGGACAGGCGCCGGCCCACGCCGTGCCAATAGCCGCGGGTCGGACGGCGAAATCCCGCGTGCGCGGTAATGGCCTGCGGCAAGGCGGACAGGGAAGCGGTGTTCTGCGTCATTAGGACAGCTCCTTCAGGCGCGCTTGACGCGCGGGTCCACCAGCATCTGCAGCACGTCCACGATCAGGTTGGTAAAGACGAACAACATCGCCAGCACCAGGATGGTTCCCTGCAGAATGGGCAGGTCACGCGTGAAGATGGCCGCGTTCAGCAGGAAGCCGGTGCCCGGCCAGGCGAACACCGTCTCCA
This sequence comes from Bordetella bronchialis, assembly GCF_001676705.1. Classification (NCBI taxonomy): domain Bacteria; kingdom Pseudomonadati; phylum Pseudomonadota; class Betaproteobacteria; order Burkholderiales; family Alcaligenaceae; genus Bordetella; species Bordetella bronchialis. The sequence continues at coordinate 5,055,156 of NZ_CP016170.1, read as the reverse complement.
CCAGGATGGAACCGCCCAGCATCTGGGCGAACTGCAGGCCCATGACGGCCATGACGGCCGGCGCGACGTTCTTGGCAACGTGCGCCAGCACATGCCGGCCGCTCAGGCCTTTGGCGTACAGGGTCTGCACGAACTCCTGCTTGCGGATCTCGCTGACGGAAGCCCGTACCGAGCGCGCGACGATGCCCATGGGAATGACGGAAAGCGTGACCGCGGGCAGGATCAGGTGCGCGATATCGGGCGCGCCCATGCCGGTGGCGGGCAGCAGGCGCAGTTCCACGGAAAACAGCACGATCAGCACCATGCCCAGCCAATAGTGCGGCAGCGAGACGCCGGTAACGGCCAGCGCCGTCACCGTGCGGTCGACGGCGGGGCGCCGCGTGTAGCCGGCCAATCCGCCCAGGATGCAGCCGCCGGCGAAGGCCAGCGCGATGGCCACCGCCGCCAGCAGCATGGAGTTGCGTATCGCCGGCGCGATTTCCCACAGAACGGGCCGCCCGGTCTTGATGGAGGTGCCCAGGTCCCCGGTCAGCACGCGCTCGAGCCAGATGAAGTACTGCGCGGGTAAGGGCTTGTCGAAGCCGTATGCGGCGCGGATCTCCTGGATCACCGCCGGCGAGGCGTTCTCGGGCAGTACCGCGCTGATCGGATCGCCCGGTGCCAGGTGCACCAGGGCGAAGCAGACCAGCGATACGCCTATGGCGATGGGAAGCGTGTACAGCAGGCGGCGAAGCACGTAACGCAGCATCTCGCGGTCCTCCAGGGCGGCAGCGCGCCGCGCGGCTTACTGTTGCAGGTACACGGGGGTCAGGTCCTGGAACCAGCTCTGCGCCTGGACGAAACCCTTCACGTTGGGAGCGAGGGCGCGCGGGTTCAGATCGTGTACGACCCATATCCACATCGCCTGGTCGACGATGCGGGCATGCAGCTGCGCCAGCAGCGCGTCCTGCTTCTTGGGATCGAACTCCACCTTGGCCTTGGCCGCCAGTTCGTCGGCTTGCTTGTCGCTGAAGCCGCCCCAGTTGTAGCCCGCGGGCGGCCGCATCCTGGACCAGGATGTGCCGATCAGCCCGATGTCCGGATCCCAATAGCCGAAGCTGTTGTTGATGCCGTCCACGCCCTTGTTCTCGGGCGCGTCCGAACCCGCGCGGCGTCGCGCGCGCAGGGCTTCCCATTCCATTACTTCCAGTTCGACGTCGAAGCCTACCGCTTTCAGGTTCTCCTGGACGAACTCGTTCATGGGCAGGGGTTGCATCTGGCCGGAGCCGGACGTGGAGATGGCGAACTTGACGTGCAGGGGATGCTGCGGGCTGTAGCCGGCTTCTTTCATGAGGCGGCGCGCTTCGTCCGGGTCATAGCGGATCTTGAAGTCCGGATGGCCGAACCACGGATGTTTGGGATCGACCATGCCTTCGGACGGGATGGCCGTTCCGCCCAGGAATTCGACCAGCCCCTGGCGGTCTATCGCCAGATTGGCCGCCTTGCGGATGCGAATGTCGCGAAACGGCGAGCCCTCGGAATAGCTGAGCTGGTAGGGCCAGTTGTGTGGGTAGATGTTGGTGACGATCTGCATGCCCGCTTCCTTCAGGCGCGGAAGGGTGTCGGGCGGCGGCGCCTCGACCCAGTCGACCTGGCGCGACAGCAGCGCCGCCACGCGGGTATTCGGATCCGGCATGGTCAACAGCACCATGCGGTCGGACTTCGGCACGCGCTGGGGATCCCAGTAGTTCGGGTTGCGTATGAGCTCCGCGCGTTCGCGCGGGACCAGCTTGTCCAGCATCCACGGGCCCGTGCCCGAGGGCCGTTGCGCCACCTTGGTCCAGTCGCCGCCCAGTTCCTTGTAGCGGGCGGGACTGGACATCATGACGTCGGCGATCAGGTAGGGAAAGACGGCGTCGGCGTACTTGGTCGTGATTTCCACGGTCATGGGGTCGACCACGCGGTACGACGCGACGCCCGACACGTACTGGCTGGCCTGGGTGGCCTGCGCCTGGTCGAACTGCGGCGCATCGCGCTTGAGCAGCTTGTCCAGATTCCATACCACCGCATCGGCATCGAAGGCGGATCCGTCATGGAATTTGACGTTGGGCCGGAGCTTGAAGGTCCATTTGGTATGCGTGGCATCGTCGACCGACCAGCTGGTCGCCAGTCCCGGCACGAGCTTGGCGGGCTGGTCGGCCTTGGACAGATCCCAGCGGATCAGCGCGTCGTAAAGCGTGAAGCCGATGAAGCGCATGCCTTCGCCGCCCTGGCTGGGCTGGCCGGTCGTCAAGGGAATGTCCGACAGCGTGGTGGCGACGCGCAGCACCATTTCGGCCCGCGCGGCGGGGGATGTGAAAAGGACGAGCGAGGCGGCGAAAAGCGGGGCCGCGAATTTCTTCAGTACCAAGGCATATCTCCGATGGACGATGCCCGCCGTCCCCAGGGGGACGGTGGCGTGGAACCGGTGCAGCACGAAAGAAAGCGGTCTTATGCGGGCGCGGTCGCCGCCGGACCGGGGCTGGCGGCAGCCGCGCTGCTCGTCGGGGCCGTGGCGCCGGCGTCGCGGATGGCCGCCGACTGTGCGGCAAGCGCCGCGATGTCGGGACGGCGGCCGCGCCAGGCGGTTGCCTTCTCATAGGCATCGCCGACGCGCAGTACCGTGGCTTCGTCGAACAGGCGCCCGGCGATCTGCATCGACCAGGGCATGCCGTCGGAGTCGTAGCCATTGCATACCGAGAGGGCAGGATTGCCGGCGGAGTTGAACGGCGTGGTGTAGTTGGGCTGCGTGAACATCCAATGCGGCGATGTCGGCTCGAGTTTGCCGGCGGGCTCGGCGCAATGCGTCACGATCAGGTCCACCTGGCCGAAGACGGCCTGCGTGGCGGCCGCCAGCTCGGCGCGCATGCGCATGGCCTGCACGTAGTCCTCGGCGCGCAGCAGCGCACCGCCGATGATGCGGTAGCGCAGGCTGGCGCCGAGCAGGTCCGGTTGCGTGCGCAGGGTGCGCTCGTGGATGGAGAACAGCTCGGCCAGCGCAATGATGCGCTTGCAGTCGTTGTAGGCCAGGAGCGGTGGCAAGGAAATCGGCTGGACCGTGGCGCCCAGTTCGCGCAGTACGTCCAGGGCCGCCTCGAGCGCCTGCCGCGAACCGGCGGAGATGGGCGCTTCGCTTTCCATCCAGGCCCACGGCACGCCTATCTTCAGGCCTTTCGCGTGGCCGCACAGGGCAGCGCGATAGTCGGGCACCGGACGGTCGGCGCTGCCGGGGTCCCGCGCGTCATGGCCGGCCACCACGCCCAGCAGGATCGCCAGGTCCTCCGACGTCCATGCCATCGGCCCCGTATGGTCGTGGCTGAACGAGTTCGGCAGTACGCCGCGCCGGCTCACCCGGCCGTAGGTGGGCTTGATGCCGGCGATGCCGCAGGCCGCGGCCGGCATGCGGATGGAGCCGCCCGTGTCGGACCCCATGCTGGCCAGGCACAGTCCCGCGGCGATGGCGGCGCCGGAGCCCGACGACGAGCCGGCGGGATGCCGGCTGGTGTTCCAGGGGTTATGGGCAGGCGGCGCCACCACGTCCCAGGATGGCCCGCCGTGCGCGAATTCCCAGGTGGTGGTTTTCCCCAGCAGCACGCCGCCCGCGGCGTTCAAGGCCTCTTGCGCCGGGCAATCACGGGCCGGCACATAGTCCGCCAGGGCGCGCGATTGGCCCGTGGTGCGGATGCCCGCCGTCTCGTAGATGTCCTTTAGGGAATACGGAATGCCGTGCAGGGCGCCGCGCGTTCCGTCGCGCACGATCTCGGCCTCGGCGGCGCGGGCCTGGGCCACAGCGAGGTCGGGCGTGGGCGTGATGAAGCTGCACAGGGCGTCATCGACGGCCTGCATGCGCTTCAGGCAGGCCTCGGTCAGCTCGACCGGCGACAGCGCCTTGCCGGCGATCAGGCGGCTGGCCTCGGCGATGGTAAGGAAGGTCGGATCGCTGTTCATCGGGCCGGCTCCTCGCCGGCGCGGAAGCTTGCCGGCACGAAGGTATGCGCCGGTTCGTCGGCATAAGGCCGGCTGCGGCGCACGCGATCGAGCATGGGCGCGATATGGCGCCAGGCGTCGGCCAGTTCGGCAAGGTGGGCAGGGGAGAGCGGCAAGCCCGCATGGGCGGCCAGGATCCGTAGATCCTCCGGGCGTGGGGACGCCTCGGATGAAACCGATGTGTCTGACATGGAAAAGCCCCTTGAGCTAATGGATAAGCGCGTGTTGCAACGCACATTCCATTTATTTATCAATACCTTAACGCATGTCCAGCCGATAAAACAGTTGTTTAATTCTAGGAACCGCCCTCAGGAGCGTCAAGGTAAAAATGGCCGGGTAGTGGTAAATCCTAGTGCGGTGCAGCAAAACGCCCGCCGCCGAGCCGGTCGTGCGAAAATCACGGAATCTCGCGCCATATCAGGGGCTTGCAGCGCAAGCGCCCCGCCAGGCGCGGGAGGGGTTGTGAAGCAAATTAAAACAATTGATAGACCAACAGGGAGGACGCCATGACGAGCGCGTACGTGGGCGGCATGTCGCCGGCCAAGCTGGACAGCGCCGAGGACACGGGCGACATGCCGGTTCCGGACCGCATCCTTCGCGTGGCGAAAGAACTGATCGCGCGCACGGGCCCGTTCAATACGACGGTGCGGGACATTTGCGACGCGTCGGGTGTCAACGTGGCGTCGATCCACTACTACTACGGATCCAAGGACGCACTGGTGAAATCCGTGCTGCTGTCCGTGCTCGAGCCGGTCAATATCGAGCGGCGCATCCGGCTGGAAGAAGCGCGCCAACGCTATGGCGACGGGCCTTTGCCTATCCCGGTGATCCTCGAAAGCCTGCTGCGGCCCTTGGTATCGTGCGAGCGCGGCGAGGACGGCGGCCGGCTTTTCGTGCGCATGGAGCATCACCTGCGCGCGGTGCCGGACAGCGACTACACCCTGTTCGTCGCGCGCCACCTGGACGGCTACGCACAGACGTTCATCGACGCGCTGGCGCAGACCCTGCCAAGGTTCACGCGTTCCGAGATCATCTGGCGCTACGAATTCGTGCGCGGGTCGGCCATGCACCTGCTGGCCAATTGCGATCCGCTGTCGCGCAAGTTCCAGGTATTGGCCGGCGCGGGCGGCATGATAGACCTGAACGACGACGAGCTGATATTGCGGGAGCTGCTGGGGATCGCGGTGCTTGGGATAGGCGCGCCGGCGGTGTGGACCGCCGACGCGGGCGCCTCGCGATAAGGCCCGGGCCCGGAGGCCGGGCGCCGGCCGGCAGGCGGCGTGCCCATATGCCTGTCGCGGGCAGCGCCAAGCCTGGGTCGTCCGGTCAAACGGGGAAAGGATTGCGTTCCGCGAACCCGACCTGGTGCCAGTACGGATAGGCGCGATCGACCGCGCTGGCCTGGTCCAGCTTGGCGACCTGTTCGGCGGTCAGGTTCCAGCCCACCGCGCCCAGGTTCTGGCGCAGCTGGTTCTCGTCGCGCGCGCCGATCAGCACGGTGCTGACGGTGGGCCGCTGCAGCAGCCAGTTCAGCGCGATCTGCGGGATGGTCTTGCCCGTTTCGGCCGCCACTTCGTCCAGGGCGTCGACCACGCGGAACAGGTATTCGTCCGGTACGGGAGGACCGTATTCCGCCGTCTTGTGCAGGCGGCTGTTGGCGGGCAGCGGCTGGCCACGGCGGATCTTGCCGGTCAGGCGGCCCCATCCCAGCGGACTCCACACCACCGCGCCCACGCCCTGGTCCACGCCCAGCGGCATGAGCTCCCATTCGTAGTCGCGGCCGATCAGCGAGTAGTAGGTCTGGTTGGCGACGTAGCGCGGATAGCCATAGCGATCGGCGGTCGCCAGCGACTTCATCAGATGCCAGCCGGAAAAGTTGGACACGCCCGTATAGCGGATCTTGCCTGCGCGTACCAGGGTGTCCAGCGTGGACAGGACTTCCTCGACAGGCGTGCGGGCGTCGAAGCCATGCAGCTGGAACAGGTCGATATAGTCGGTGCCCAGGCGCTTGAGCGCATTGTCCACCGCCCGGATCAGATGAAAACGCGACGAGCCGACATTGTTCGGTTCGTCGTCGAAACGAAAGGTGGCCTTGGTGGACAGGATGACCTTGTCGCGGCGGCCCTTGATGGCTTCGCCCAGGATGGACTCGGACGCGCCGCGCGAGTAGATGTCGGCCGTGTCGAACATCGTCACGCCCTCGTCCAGGCAGATGTCGATCAATCGCCGGGCCTCGGCGACGTCGGTCTTGCCCCAGGCCTCGAAGAGTTCGCCCTTGCCACCGAATGTGCCGGTGCCGAAGCTCAATACGGGAACCTTGAATCCCGATGCACCCAGATGTCGATATTCCATGTATGGCCTCTGTAAGTAGGGAGGGAGGAACGCGCGGTGGGCCGGGTGGCCCGCCGCGTCGGTAAACAGCGATTGTGCGCCACGCCAGGACAGCGAAAAACCCCGGTGCCGGCGAAACACTTGTTCGTCCAGGTAAAGAATCCCGGTCATCGCCGCGGCAATCCCGGCGGGTCGTGGTCGCGGCATCGCCGCGCGCGGGTGGCGTCAGTCGGCCAGCGTCGGCGGGGCGCCGGGGCTATTGCTCCGCATGCCGCGGGCGCTTGCGGCCGACGCCGGGCAAGCAGGCCCGTGTACCGGCATTCCGGTCATGATGGCCCCGTATAATGCCTAGCCTCGCGGCCGGGAGCGATCCTTCCGCCGTCGTCTCCATCCGCCGCGATCGGCGCGGCGATGCTGCCATCCTTGCGCACCTTGACCGAACCGATCGAAAGCCGCGTCTCCGCCGAACTCGTTGCCGTCCTCGTCGCAGTGACCGACGGACAGCCGCGCGTGCTGACCACCGAGGATGCGCGGGCACTGCCCGCGGGGCCCTTCCAGTCGGCCCACCGGTCCTTGCAGGCGGGCCTGCGCGCATGGGTGGAGGCGCGCACCCACCATCCGCTGGGTTATGTAGAGCAGCTGTACACGTTCGCGGACAGCGACCGGGCGGAACAGCCCGATACCCGCATCATCTCCGTCAGTTATCTGGGCCTGACACGCGAGCTGCCCCACACGGGCGAAGCCGGCGTGGGCTGGCAAAGCTGGTATCGCTATTTTCCCTGGGAGGACCGGCGCGATGGCGCGCCCGCCTTCGTCGCGTCGCTGGTGGAGCCGCGCCTGCGCGCCTGGGCGGCCAGCGGGCCGGCGGCGCAGCGCGGCCGCCGCTACGATCGCGCGGCCATTACCTTCGGGCTGGACGGCGCCGCCTGGAACGAGGACATGGTGCTGCAGCGCTACGAGCTGCTGTACGAAGCCGGCCTGGTGCCCGAAGCCAGGCGGCGGCCGATCCGGCCGGCACTGCCGGGCACGCCGATGACACACGATCACCGCCGCATCCTGGCCACGGGCATCGCCCGCCTGCGCGCCAAGATCAAGTACCGGCCGGTCGTGTTCGAGCTGATGCCGGAGGAATTCACCCTGCTGCAGTTGCAGCAGACCGTGGAGGCCCTGGCGGGCCGCGGCCTGCACAAGCAGAACTTCCGCCGGCTGATCGAACAGCAGGAACTCGTGGAGGAAACCGGGGGCATGACCAGCGGCACCGCCGGACGGCCGGCCAAGTTGTTCCGCTTCCGCCGCGACGTGATGCTGGAGCGCGCCATATCGGGCAGCAAGCTGCCGCTCGCCCGCGAATCCCATCTGGTATAGCGTGCGGTCGCGCCGCCGCGGCGCCTGGGGAATCCATTCCATCGCGGGCCGGCGCGGGCCCCGCCGCCCGCCCGTTGGCGCCACGTATTTCGCGCCGCACAAAATCCCATATCCCGTGGCTGGCAAGCACGCGGACGCGATTTTCGGCCCGGCTAGCGCGGGCTTTTTCCGCGCCGCCACAAGGAGGGTAACCGCGAACGTGCCCGTCCCGATGGCGGAAGAAGCCAGCCGGCGTCGCGAAAAAAATGGTTGACAGTCTATTATGCTCAGAAATAGTATAAATCCACCCCTGGACTCCGTCGTCGTAATACTCAAAATGAGCATAAGCATATTACCCCGTGATTCCGCGGTCCGCCTGGACCCCCGTGAACCCGCTGCGCGCGGTACCCCGGAAAAGGGAAGCGCCCATGCGCCATCCCCGTTGCCGGCCGTCATGCTGGAACCGGTCGTACGCGCCGCCTTGCTGGAAGACCTGGGTCGCGCCGGCGACATCACGACCGATGCCATCGTCGATCCGGATACCCGCTCGCGCCTGCGCCTGGTCGCCCGCAAGCCCGGCGTGCTGGCCGGGCTGGACCTGGCGCGCCTGGCATTCACGCTTACCGACCCGCGGATCGAGTTCCTGCCGGGCATGCGCGATGGCGCGCGCCTGCGTCCGGGCGACGAGATCGCCGTCGTGGCCGGGCCCGCGCGCGGCATCCTCACGGCCGAACGCACGGCCCTGAACATGCTATGCCATCTGAGCGGCGTGGCCTCGGCCACGGCGGCCATCGCCGATGCCATCCGCCCCTACGGCGCGCGCGTCACTTGCACGCGCAAGACCATGCCCGGCATGCGCGCCCTGCAGAAGTACGCGGTGCGTGTCGGCGGCGGCAGCAATCACCGCTTCGGCCTGGACGATGCGATGCTGATCAAGGACAACCATGTCGCCCTGGCCGGCGGCATCCGCCCCGCGGTCGAACGCGCGCGCGCCGCCGCGGGCCACCTGGTCAAAATCGAACTGGAGGTCGACACCCTGGCCCAGCTGCGGGAAGCACTGGACCTGGGCGTGGACGTCGTCCTGCTGGACAACATGGACCTGGACGAATTGCGTCAGGCCGTCGCCATGGCCAAGGGCCGCGCGGTGACCGAGGCCTCCGGCGGCGTGACGCCCGAGACCGCGCCGGCAATCGCGGCGACGGGCGTGGACCTGATCGCCATCGGCTGGATCACGCACAGCGTGCAGGTGCTGGATATCGGCCTGGACGCGTAACGGAGCTGACGATGAATACCTTGCAGCGGCGCCCGTGGCGCCGCATGGCCGGCGCGCGCCTGCGCGGCGCGATGTTGGCCGTCATGGCCTTGCTGGCCGTCGCGGCTTGCCTGCGCGCGGTCGGCGGCCAGAATGAAGGCCCATCCGGGGCGGGCGTCGCGTCCACCGGGCGCGATATGGCCGGCCGCTATCCGGCGCATCCCATCACCATCATCGTGACTTTTCCGCCGGGCGGTGGCACGGACCTGCTGGCGCGCCGCCTGGGCGCCGCCCTGCAGCAGGACCTGGGCCAGACCGTCGTGGTGGAAAACCGCCCCGGCGCCAGCGGCGTCATCGGCGCGCGCGAGGTGGCGCAGGCCGCGCCCGATGGCTATACGCTGTTGATGGTGAACAGCTCCTATGCCATCAATCCCGGTGTGTACCGCGACTTGCCGTTCTCGCCGACGCGCGACCTGAAGGCCGTGATCAACGTGGCCTTCGTGCCGTCGGTGCTGGCGGTGCCGGCGTCTTCTTCCTTCCACACGCTGGCCGATGCGCTGGCCGTTGCGGGCAAGGACGGCAAGGCCTTGCCCTATGCATCCTGCGGCAACGGTACGCCCCAGCACCTGGCGGGCGAAATGCTGCGGCTTGCCAGCGGCCGGCTATTGCAGCACGTCCCCTACAAGGGCTGCGGTCCCGCCTTGACGGACGTACTGTCGGGCCAGGTTGGCATGGGCATCGTCACCGCGTCCAGCGCGGCGCCTTTCCTGGCCGCCGGCAAGCTGCGCGCGCTGGCGGTGACCTCTCCCGCGCGTACCGAACTGATGCCATCCGTGCCTACCGTGGCGGAGCAGGGGTTCCCCGGCTATGCGCTGGACCAGTGGCACGGCCTGCTCGCGCCGGCGGCCACGCCGCCCGCCGTCGTGGCGAAGTTGAACGCCGCGGTGGCCGCCATCATGAAACGCCCGGACACCCGGCAGGCCTTGCTGCAGCTGGGCTATAGCCCGACGGCCAGCACGCCGGAGGAATTCCAGGCGCTGATCGACGCCGATATCGACCGCTTCGGCAAATTGACGGCGCGCCTGGGCTTGCGCGCCGATTGATGACTCCCGTCCGGGCCGGCCCTGCGCCGGCTCGCGCTTACTCCATGCCGGCCACGACCGTGGAGAAGCCCGCATCCACGTGGGTGATCTCGCCGGTGACGCCGTTGGCCAGGTCCGACAGCAGGAAGGCCGCCACGTTGCCGACATCGTCGATGGAGACATTGCGGCGCAGCGGGGCGTTGCTCTCGACGAACTTCAGGATGGAAGAGAAGTCCTTGATCCCGCTGGCCGCCAGCGTCTTGATGGGACCGGCGGAAATGCCGTTGGCGCGGATGCCCAGCGGACCCAGCGACGTCGCCAGGTAACGCACGCTGGCTTCCAGGGAGGCCTTGGCCAGGCCCATCGTGTTGTAGTTGGGAACGACCCGTTCGGCGCCCAGGTAGGTCAGGGTCAGCACGGAGCCGTTGCGGCCCTTCATCAGCGGCAGGGCCGCCTTCGCCATGGCCGGAAAGCTATAGGCGGAGATATCGTGCGCGACGCGAAAGCCTTCGCGCGACAGGCCTTCCAGGAAATCGCCCGCGATGGCCTCGCGCGGGGCGAAGCCGATGGAATGCACGAGTCCGTCCAGCCCGTCCCAGCGCTGGCCCAGCTGCGCGAACGCGGCTTCGATCTGCGCATCGTCGGCCACGTCGCAGGGCAGCACGATGTCGCTGCCGAACTCGCCGGCGAACTCGGCCACGCGGTCCTTGAAGCGGTCGCCCACGTAGGTAAAGGCCAGTTCCGCGCCTTCGCGATGGCAGGCGCGCGCGATGCCATAGGCGATGGAGCGGTTGGAGAGCACGCCCGTGACGAGTATGCGTTTGCCGGCAAGAAAGCCCATGTGTCGAATCCTCTAGACTGAAACCGCTATTTTAGGTGAAGGGCAAGAAAAAGCCGGCGCGCGAGCGCCGGCTTTTCGTATCGCGGGGGCGGGCCCGCGCGGCGTGCTCAGCCGCGCACGTTGGTGCCCGGCACGCGCAGCACGCTGCCCACCTTCAGGGCATTGCCCTTCAGGTTGTTCAGGGCGCGCAAGGCATCCACCGTGGTGCTGTACTGCCGCGCCAGGGAGTACAGCGTATCGCCGGACTTGACCTTGTGCTGCCGCACATTGGGCCGCGGCGCATTCATCTTGGCCGACGCGACCTGTGCGGTCGCCGGGCGGACCGAACCGCGGCTGACCGGCGCGCTGCCGTTGGCCGGCCCGGCGTTATCCAGCGATGCCACCTGGACGCCGCCGCGCGCCGGCACCAGCAGATGCTGGGCGGTGGCGATGCGTTTCTGGCGGGACGGGATGTCGTTCAGGCTGCGCAGCGTGGCTTCCGAGATGCCGAAGCGCCGCGCGATGGAGGCATAGGTATCGCCGCGCTGCGGCTGGTACACCCGCCAGCTGGAGAGCTCGCCCTTGTAGTTCTCCATGTTGGCGTTGAAGATCTCCACGCGGTCGGCCGGCAGGATCACCGAGGCGTGTTCGCCGCGGATCACCGGGCGGTTGAACGAGGGATTCAGCGCCTTGAATTCGTCGACCGGCATTTCGGCCAGGCGGGCGGCGACTTCGATATCGATGTCGCGGTTCTTTTGCACGGTGGCGAAGTAAGGCGTGTTGCTGACCGGCGGCAGGACCACCGCGTACTTGGCCGGATTGGCCACGATGTTCTTGATGGCCTGCAGCTTGGGCACGTAGTTGCGGGTCTCGTCCGGCATCTGCAGCGACAGATAGTCGGTGGGCAAGCCCGCGGCCTCGTTCTTGGCCATCGCGCGCTGCACGGCGCCTTCGCCCCAGTTGTACGAGGCCAGCGCCAGGTACCAGTCGCCCTGCATTTCGAACAGGTTTTCCAGGTAGTCCAGCGCCGCGTTGGTGGAGGCAATGGGATCGCGCCGTTCGTCGCGCCACCAGTCCTGCTTCAGGTTGAAGTGCTGGCCGGTGGCGGGCACGAACTGCCACAGGCCGGACGCCTGCGCGCGGGACAGGGCCGTGGGGTTGTAGGCGCTTTCCACGAAAGGCAGCAGCGCCAGTTCGGTGGGCATGCCGCGCTGGTTGATTTCTTCGGTGATGAAGTAAAGGTACTTGCCCGCGCGTTCAGCCATGCGCTGGACCGCCTCGGGGTGCGAGGCATAGTAGTCGGTCCATTGATCGACCAGCGGGTTATGCAGATTGGGGATGGCGAAGCCGCGGCGGATGCGGTCCCAGACATCGCGCGGCGGGTGCGTCAGGTCGATGGTGCGTGACGTGACGGTGGCGACGTAGCGGGTCGGATAGCCGGGTTGCTTAGTGTCGAGATCGGTGTCTTGTAGCGTTGCCTGTTTGTGTGTCGTTCCCGCGCAGCCGGCCAATACGGCCAGGAGCAGGGGAAAGATAAGCCGGAACAATTTCATCGATTGATCACTTGAAGTTATTTTTCCATTCGCGAAGTACGGCGAATACTTCGACGGGCGAGTTTAGCGAACGCCCAGCATGTGCTGCGGCAGCCTGGGTAATTTCAACTTGCCGGGTACGCAGGAACGGATTGGTGTCCCGCTCCAGCCCGATGGACGAGGGAAGCGTGGGAATACCTTGTTCGCGCAGTTGCTGGGCCCGCTGGTACCACTGTTGCAGGGTGCGGTTGGCCGGATCGACGGCCAGCGCCCAGCGCAAGTTGGCAAGAGTGTACTCGTGTGCGCAGCAAACTTGTGTTTCAGCCGGTAATGTTACGAATTTTCCCAGGGAATCCGCCATTTGCGCGGGCGTGCCCTCGAAAAGCCGTCCACAGCCCCCCGCGAACAGGGTATCCCCGCAAAAAAGCACGGGCTCGACCCCGGCGACGCGCCCGTAATAGGCGATGTGGCCAGCCGTGTGGCCCGGGACGTCCAGGACTTCCATGGCCAGGTCCAGGGCTTCGATGCGCACCAGGTCGCCTTCCTTCAGTGCGATATCGCACCGCGGCAGGGTCTCATTCGCCGGGCCATATACGACCGCCCCCGTGGCGAGCGACAATTCGAGCACGCCCCCGACGTGGTCCTGGTGGTGGTGCGTGAGTAGAATGGCGCGCAATTGCAGGCCGTGCTCGCGCAATGCGCGCAGCACGGGCTCGGCCTGGCCGGGGTCGACCACGACGGCCTGGCCGTCGCGGTGCGCCAGCCAGATGTAGTTATCGGAAAAGGCGGGCACCGGCACCAGTGACGAAAACGAGGAAGGTCCCGGCACATCGACGTCTGCGGGGGCGGAGGTGGCTTGCATCATCAGAGGAACCCATAGCGTGGCAGAAGAAAGTGCGCCGATTGTAGAACTGGCCGAGTGGTTTCAAACGCCCCCCGGGCAGTACGTGCTGCGTTGGGAGCAAACCCAGTTCGATGCCGTGGTGGCCGATGTGTTCGGCTACAACGCGCTGCAGGTTGGCCTGGCGGAGCTGGACCTGCTGCGCAACAACCGCATGCCTTTCAAGGCCTATGTGGGCACGGTCATGCCGGAGCCCGAGGCGGCCGCGCATTGGCAGGCCTGCGCGCTGGCGGACCCGCGCGCGCTGCCCTTCGCCACGCAAAGCATCGATCTGCTGGTGCTGCCGCATGCCTTCGAATGCACGGACGCGCCCCACGACGTGCTGCGAGAGGTAGAGCGCGTCCTCATGCCGGAAGGGCGCGTGGTGATCTCCGGCTTCAATCCCTGGAGCCTGTGGGGGGCCCGCAACCGCATGCCCGGCATGGAGCCCTGGCTGCCGCATGCGCCGTCCGCGCAGGTGTCGCTGGCACGTGTCAAGGACTGGCTGAAACTGCTGTCCTTCGAAGTCGACCGGGGCCGTTTCGGCTGCTATGCCCCTGCCTGCCAGACCGACATCTGGCTGCAGCGCTGGCGTTTCATGGAAAAAGCGGGCGACCGCTGGTGGGCGGTGTGCGGGGCGGTGTATATGGTCTCCGCCGTCAAGCGGGTGGCCGGCATGCGGCTGATCGGGCCGGCCTGGAAGCAAAAGCGCAAGCCCGCCGCGGCGGCCTCCGTGGTGGCGAACCATCGCACCGGACAGTTGTGAAAGCCGCGATGACAATATCGCTTTGAGCAGTACTTTGCAGGAACAGCAGATGAATGAAATTGGAATGGCCGACGCGGATGCCGGGCTGGAAGCCGTGGAGCTGTGGACCGACGGCGCATGCAAGGGCAATCCCGGCCCCGGCGGCTGGGGTGTGCTGATGCGCTCCGGCACCCACGAAAAAACCCTGCACGGCGGCGAAATGGCCACCACCAACAACCGCATGGAATTGATGGCCGTCATCCAGGGCCTGACGGCGCTGAAGCGCCGCTGCCGGGTCACCATCCACGTCGACTCCCAGTACGTGATGAAGGGCATGACGGAATGGATACCCAACTGGAAGCGGCGCGGCTGGATGACGGCCGACAAAAAGCCCGTGAAGAACGCCGAACTGTGGCGCCTGCTGGACGAACAGGTGGCGCGGCACCGGGTGTCGTGGAAGTGGGTGCGTGGGCATGCCGGCGACCCGGGCAATGAGCGCGCCGACCAGCTGGCGAACCTGGGCGTGGAGGAAGCCCGGCGCGGGCGCGCTGCCTAGCGGGCATCCAAAGGTACACTACCGCATTCGGCCGATGCGGCCCGTGCGGCGGGCGGCCGGTCTTCCGTCTTTTGCCCTTTTGCATTGCCTTTGATCCCACCATGCGCCAGATCATCCTCGATACCGAAACCACCGGCCTGGAGCCCGCCCAGGGCCACCGCATCGTTGAAATCGGTTGCCTGGAAATCGTCAACCGCATGGTCACGGGCAACACCATGCACGTGTACCTGAACCCGGACCGCGACAGCGATCCGGAGGCGCTGGCGGTGCACGGCCTGACCACGGAATTCCTGTCCGACAAGCCGCGCTTCGCGGACATCGCGGACGAGCTCGTGCGCTTCCTGGATGGCGCGGAAATCATCATCCACAACGCGGCCTTCGACACCAAGTTCCTGAATGCCGAATTGGCGCGCATCGGCCGCCCGGCCATGCATGAGATCTGCGCCACCATCACCGACTCGCTGATGCACGCGCGGGAGTTGCACCCCGGCAAGCGGAATTCGCTGGATGCGCTGTGCGAGCGCTACGGTATCTCGAACGCCCATCGCACCCTGCACGGCGCATTGCTCGATGCGCGGCTGCTGGGCGAGGTCTGGCTGGCGATGACCCGCGGCCAGGACGCCCTGCTTATCGACCTGGACGAAGGCGAAGGCAAGGGCGCGGGAGAAGGCCTGGTGCTGGCGCGCTTCGATGCGTCCGGCCTGCCCGTCATCCGCGCCAGCGCGGAGGAACTGGCCGAGCACGAGGCATATCTGGCGGCGCTGGACAAGTCCGTGGGCGGCGCGTGCCTGTGGCGGCAATGGGATCCGGCGCCGGTGCCGGCCGAAAGCCAGGCGCAGGCGGCGTAGCGGTTCGGGTTCCGGGGCGGTTCGCCAGTCCCCGGCTTGTCCGGCGCCTGGTCCCTGCTACCGCGATGCCTCGGTGGCGCCGCGCGGTGCTGGAGGCAGGGCGCGCTGGATTGCATCGTTTCAAAATCCCATGCTAGAATCGCTGTCTTCTTGGGCGGTTAGCTCAGTGGTAGAGCACTGCCTTCACACGGCAGGGGTCACTGGTTCGAACCCAGTACCGCCCACCAAGATGGCTTGCAGATCAACGGCTTAGCTTTTATGGCTAGGCCGTTTTGCTTTCTGGGCTCCGAAAAGTAATTACTCCTCCAACGCAAAACTGGTCTATAGCGAAGATCTGGATCTGTCTATAGCGAAGGTCCTTTGGGCGGCTCGGTGCGGACTTTCGCCACTCACTTCGTGCCCACTTTGGCAGGCAGGGATGGTTGTTTATTGAATCTGAGAAGCAAATTCGCTAGTTGCTAAAGATAGGCTCTTTGTTGTTCTCAAAGGCAATAGACTCTCATCTTCGGAAGACAACTCCGCTTGTCTCTCGGATCTCCCAAGCGCTGACCAGCTATCGACGTAGAGTTCCAGGAAAAGTAAAATATTGAAATCAAAGCCTCTTGGCTTCGATGTATGTAGAAACCTGGGAATCTACCATGGTCACAAGACTCGCTTCGCCCGATCTTTCCGAGGCTGTTCAGTACCACTACGGGCGCTTCCCGCCTGCGCAGCTCGACTATGGAAAGCTGGTGCCGCAATTGGTCAAAGCCACGGACGCTATAGCCCGTTTCGACCAAATGCTCAAGAACATGCATAACAGTGAGATTCTTCTGCGACCCCTGAGGAGCCAAGAGGCCGTGATCTCCTCTCGAATGGAAGGCACGGTTAGCACTATCGATGAGATCCTCCGCTATGAAGCGGATCTGGAGGACGATGCGAAAGAAAGCATGCACGCTCGCTCGGAGGTTATCGAAACGTTCCTCTACCAGCGCGCTTTGAAGGGCGCGCAGTCGGCTATCGAGGCGGGTCAGCCACTCTCCCAGCATCTGATTCGCTCGGCGCATCAGACGCTTCTTTCCGTGGGCAGGGGAGCGCGGCTTGCGCCTGGTAGCTTCAAGACGGAGCAGAACTACCTTGCTGATAGGTCGAGACGGAAGATATTGTTCGTGCCCATTAGCCCAGAGCATCTACAAGAGGGATTGGACAACCTCTTCAAATATATCGACGACAACTCAGATGTGCCTTTGATAAAGGCGGCTATCTCGCACGTTGAGTTTGAGGCGCTACATCCGTTCAAAGACGGTAATGGGCGCATCGGACGCATGTTGATCACCCTGCTCCTTTGGAGTGCAAAGGTGATCTCGGCGCCCCACTTCTACATAAGCGGATTCTTCGAAGAGAACAAAGATCAGTACATCGACATCATGCGCGAGGTTTCTGCTTCGAATGATTGGACAAGCTGGTGCCTGTTTTTTCTGGAGGCAGTGGAGAAACAAGCGTTCAAGAATCTGGAAGTGGCCGAGAACATCAGACAGCTATATGAACGGATGAAGATCGAGTTCAGTGACGTCCTCGCTTCGAAGTGGAGTGTCATCGCGCTCGACTACGTCTTCACTTACCCTGTGTTTCGGAACAACAGATTCACACGGGATAGTGGCATTGCCGTCTCCAGCGCGATTCGGATTACCAAGGCTTTGCAGGAGCGTGGCCATCTTCGTGTGTTGGAGGAGCCTTCTGGGCGCCGTCCCGCACTTTATATGTTCGAACCGCTGCTTCAACTGGTGCGGGTGTAAGCCCTCGACCGCCTTCCTGGCCTTGACGCTTCAGGGTTTTTCCCTATCATCCCGTGTCGATATCGGCGGGGTTCGAACGTCGTCCCTGTACATCCACTTCATATCGAGGCAAACCACCATGGCTACCGGTACGGTCAAACTTCATCGCGTCTTCAAGGCCACTCCCGAGCGCGTGTATCGCGCGTTCCTGGAGGCGGATGCGATCGCCAAATGGATCCCGCCGTATGGCTTCACCTGCACGGTGCATAACATGGATGTGAAGGTGGGCGGGACGTTCAAGATGTCCTTCCGCAATTTCGGCACGGGGACCAGCCATTCCTTTGGCGGCGAATACCTGGAGCTGGTGCCCAACCAGACCATCCGCTATACCGACCGATTCGACGATCCGAACCTGCCGGGACAGATGCAGGTGACCGTCTCGCTGCGCGAAGTGATCGGCGGCACGGAATTCCATGCGGTGCAGGAAGGCATCCCGGAAGTGATTCCGGCGGAAATGTGCTATCTGGGCTGGCAGGAATCGCTGGAACAGCTGGCCAAGCTGGTCGAGCCGCAGATTCCGGGCTGATGGCGTGGCGCGGCCGGGCCTGATCCGCGGGATCAGCCTGGCACGGCGCGCGGCGCCTGGTCCTTGTCCCGCACGCCGCGCCGTGAGCCGTGCTCATTGGCGTACACCCAGGTGAACTCCGCGCCCAGCAGGAAAACCTGCGCCGCGTAATACACCCAGATCAGCACCACCACCAGCGAGCCCGCCGCGGCGTAGGAAGAGGCGACCGACGCCTTGCCGACGTAGAGCCCGATCAGGAACTTGCCGATCTCGAACAGGACTGCCGTGACGAAGGCGCCTGTCCAGACGTCATGCCAGGCCACGGACGCTCGGGGCATGAAGCGGTAGATCATCGCGAACAGCACGGTCATGATGGCCAGGGCCACCACGGTGTTGATGACCTGCAGCAGGATTTCCCACCCGGGCAGCAGGCCGGTCGCCCAGCTGCCCATTGCGCCCAGCACCGTGCTGACCACCAGCGATACGATCAGCAGGAAGGCGAGCGCCAGGACCAGCCCCAGGGACAGCAGGCGGGCACGGATCATGTTCCAGATGCCGGATTTCTTTTCGGCGGCGGGGACTTCCCAGATGCGGTCCAGCGCGCTCTGCAATTCCGAGAACACGGTAGTGGAGCCCACGACCAGGACGATCACGCTGGCCACGGTGGCGGCGATGCCTTGCGCGGGCTCCTGCGCGCCCTGCACGACGCTTTCCACCGCCTTGGCCCCGTCGGGGCCGACCAGGGCGCCGATCTGTTCGAAAAGCTGTCCCTGTACGGCCTCGCGGCCCCAGAAGAAGCCCGCCACGGCGATCACGATGATCACCAGGGGCGCCAGCGAGAAGACGGTATAGAAGGCGATGGCCGCGCCCATGCTGGGCGCATAGTCGTCCAGCCACGCGCTGACGGCTTTTTTCGCCAGGCCGAAGAATCGTTTGATATGCATGAGCCGCCCCCTGGAATCGTGTGGGACGTGTCATGCAAGCGGTGTGCCCCGCCGGGACGATATTCATGGGGCATGCCGCCGAGCCCCGATGGCTGGTCGCGGGACGCCGGTGCGGCTTCTTGCGCCGGCCTACGCCGTATCGTCGGCCGGCTGGCCCAGTATCCGCCGATTGCGGTTCGCGATGGCGCGCGCCGTGGTGGAGGTCGCGCCGGGACCGGCGGCGAAACGGATGTCGCGGAAGGACAGGGGCGTGCCGTTCCTGGCTTGGACGGCGATCCGCTCTATGGGCTCGCCCGTTTCCTTATCCAGCATTTCGAGCGGCGGCTTGCCGTCGGGCGCGAGCCAGTCGTCGCCCCATTGCTTGAGCGCGACCAGCACGGGGTAGAGCGCTTCGCCCTTTGGGGTCAGCCGGTAGCCGTCGGTATTGGCGCGGTCGGCCAGGGGGAAACGCTCGATGATGCCCGATTCGATCAAGCGCTCCAGGCGCGCTGCCAGCACGTTGCGGGCAATGCCCAGCTCGCGCTGGAACTCGTCGAAGCGGGTCGTGCCCTGGGTGCATTCCCGCACGATGAGCAGGCTCCACCATTCGCCGACCTCGTCCAGGGCGCGCGCGATGGTGCAGTTCATGCCGGTGAAGCGTTTTCGGTACATGGGGTTTTTTTACCACTGTTAGTTTTGTGATGCAACTTTCTGGCCTTGAATAGTTGCTTGAAAAAACTATCCGCGCGTATAGTTTCGTCAAGCAACTTATCTGCGACCGGAAGTGATGCCAGGAAGAGACGCCATCCAGGGCAGGGCTGGGCGTCGATGGCTTCAAGGCCATGTATCGGTCGCTGGAACGCCGTTCGTCGACCGGGCCCGCGGGCCATCATCATTTCAAGGAATCCTGACCATGGATCGTCGCCTTCTCGTCCTGGCCTTGGGCATGTTCGCGCTGGGCACCGACAGTTTCGTTGTCGCCGGCATCCTGCCCCAGCTCGCGCAGACCTATGGCGTCAGTATCGGCGCGGCCGGGCAGATGACCACGGTGTACGCCATCACCTATGCGGTGCTGGCGCCCACGATCGCGGCGCTGGCCGCGTCGGTGCCGCGCAAGCGCCTGCTGCTGGCGGGCCTGGGCCTGTTCGTGGTGGCCAATCTGGCGACCGCGCTGGCGCCTACATTGGGCATCGCCCTGCTGACCCGGGCGCTGGCGGGGCTGGGCGCGGCGATGTTCTCGCCTACCGCGACGGGCGCCGGGTCCATGCTGGTGCCGCCCGAGCGGCGCGGCTACGCGCTTTCGATTATCGTCGCCGGCTTGACGGCCGCCACGGCGCTCGGGTCTCCCATGGGCGCCGTGATCGGCGGGGTAGGCGACTGGCGCTGGACCATGGTCTTTGTGTCCGCGCTGGGCGGGGGCTCGCTGCTGGGGGTGTGGCTCCTGCTGCCGCAAATGCCCCTGCCCCCGGCGGTCACGCTGCGCAAGCGGCTGGCGCCGTTGGCGGATACGCGGGTCGGCCTGACGCTGGCCACCACGCTGCTGGCGATGAGCGGGCTGTTCACGGTCTATACCTATTTCTCGGTGGTGTTCGAGCGCGCGGTGGGCGACAGCGCCGCCGTGCTGGGTGTGTTGCTGGTGATCTGGGGCGTGGCGGGCACCGCTTCCAACCTTATGGCGGGGCGCCTGATCGATACCGTGGGCTCGCGCAAGGTGCTCGTCACGATGCTGGCGGTGCTGGTCGTGGACATCGCGCTGCTGCCGTGGACCGGGTCCAACGTATGGACGGCGGCGCTGGCGATCGCGGTGTGGGGCGGTTGCGGCTGGGGCCTGCTGGTGCCGCAGCAGCATCGCCTGGTGACCATGGCGCCGTCGATCGCGCCCGTGCTGCTCGGATTGAATACGGCGGCCACCTATATCGGCGTGTCCGCGGCCGGCCTGATCGGGGCCGGCGCCATACAGGTGCTCGGCGTGGACCAGCTGGGGTTCGTGGCGGCCTTGCTGCTGGCCGCCTCGCTGATCGTGTCGGAGCTGGCGACGCGCCGCATCGCGGTGGTGGCCGCCGGCCTGCCGCGGTCTTCGAGCGCGGCGGCTTAGGGGCGCACAAAGGGCGGAACCGAGGGTGGCCGGCGAATCGCAGCGCGGCGATCGCGGCGCCACCAATGGCGGGGCCACCAATGGCGGGGCCACCAATGGCCGGGCCGCCAATGGCGGGGCCACCAATGGCCGGGCCGCCAATGGCGACCCCGTCAATCGCGCCTCCTGGGCTTTAGTCCTTCAATCCTGGGCCGGCGGCGGATAGTCGCCGCCCAGCATGGTTGTGAGCTTGCGGGCGGCCCGCATGACGGGCTTGTCGTAATCCGCCTTGAAGCGGTCGGCGGGCATGGTCAAGGTCATGGCCCCGAGCAGTTCGCCGTCGGGATTGAAGACCGGCGCCGCGATGCCGGCGATCTCCGCAATGCGGTCGCCGACCAGGACGACGACTTGTTCGCGCCGGATGCGCGCATAGACGGCGCCCCGCGCGCCGGCGTACGCCGTGATGATGCGCCCGCCCGCGCCGCGATCCAGGGGCAGCAGGTCGCCGGGACGGATGTGGTCGCGCACGGGCCGTGGGGAATCGACGCGGTGCAGGCACAGGCGGTGCTTGCCCTGCCGCACGTGAAAGGCGGCGCTTTCCTGCGTGGCGGCCACCAGCTCGCGCAGCGCGGGCATGATGACCGATTCCAGCGAGAAGGACGCCGCATAGATCTGGTGCAGGCGCACGATGCCGGCGCCCAGCGTGTAGCGGCCGTCGGCCTGGCGCCGCACCAGATGCGCATGCTCCAGCGAGGCCAGCAGGCGCAACACCGTGCTCTTGTGCATTTCGGTCAGGGCGGCGATATCCGCCAGGCCGAGCACGGGCGTGCCGGCCGAGAACACGCCCAGTACGGACAGCGCGCGATCCACGGCGGCGACGCCGCCTTCCGCGGCGTTGCGGTCGGCAAGGGAGGGCGTGGCGGATTTGCGCGGCATATACGTCTTGTGCTGGGTGGAAGGAGAGCGGATGCGCGGTACCGGCAAGGGCGGGGCGCGCGGGCCGGGCGGAGTCGCCGATTGACTTCCGCAGCATAGCCGTACATCATAGATAGAACAGTATTCTATCTTATGAAACGCATGGAGACAACAGACCACGCTGGGGACGGTGGCGCGGGCAGTGAGCAGGCGAGACCTGTCGCGCCGTCGCGCGGCTGCGCCGGCAATGTGGTCGTGGAGCGTCATCAAGGCTGGGCCATCGTCCGCATCGCGCGCGAAGCGAAGCGCAATGCCCTGGATCGGCGCACCCGCATCGCGCTGCTGCGCGCCTTCGACAGCTTGCAAGGCCAGGCACGATGTATCGTGCTGACGGGCTCCGGCGGCAGTTTCTGCGCCGGGCTGGACCTGAAGGAGCGGGCCAGCGAACGCGCGTCCGGTCTGCGCGATACCTCCGGCGACGAATGGATCGCGGTGAATATGGCCATACGGCGGCACCCCGCGGTGTTCATCGCCGCTGTCAACGGCATGGCCCTGGGCGGCGGCATGACGCTGGTCAACTCCTGCGACCTGGCGCTGGCCGCGCAGGACGCCTGGCTGGGTTGCCCCGAATTGGCGTCGGGCGCCTACGCCGGCGCCGCGGGCCCCACCGGCCTGCTGTCCTGGCCGCGCAAGCGGGCGGCATGGCTGCTCCTGACGGCGGAGCGCATCGACGCCCGCACCGCCGAGCGCTGGGGCATGGTCAACGAAGTCGTGCCGCCGGACAGGTTGATGGAGCGGGCAGCGGCGCTGGCCGCGCGCATCGCCGGCTTCGATGTCGCGGCCCTGGAGGAAACCAAGAAATCGCTGGACCATGTGCCCGGGCAGGTCTCGGATTGGGAAGGCGCCCTGCGCTACGGTCAGACCGTGAATGCCACGATAAGCGCGAGACGGGAGCAGACATGAGGGCGCAACGGGCAAGGGTGCCGCGCGACGGCCGGCCCGGCTGCGCTGCCATAGGTGCGGCATGCGGACACCGTACGCGATATTCCAGCACCACCACCATTCGTATTTCACCTGGCCGGCGCCGAATTCGCGGCGCCCATGACGCATAACACACTAGCCCTCGAGGAGACATCATGAACCCACACCGCCGCACCCTGCTGGCCGGCATGGCGGCCGCGCCGCTGCTGTCCTTGCCGGCGATCGCCCGCGCGCAAGGCAAATATCCCTCGGGCCCGGTCACCCTGATCGTGCCCTTTCCGCCGGGCGGCGGGACCGATGCGTCGTCGCGCACCATCGCGCAGGCCATCACGCAGCTGACGGGCTGGAATATCGTGGTGGAGAACCGCCCCGGCGCCGGCGGCAATATCGGCCTGGGCCAGCTATCGCACGCCAATCCGGACGGCATGACCATAGGCATGGGCCAGACGTCCAACCTGGCGATCAATCCCACGCTGTACAAGACCATGCCCTACGACGCGCGCAAGGATTTCGCGCCCATCGCGCTGGTGTCGGGCCAACCCATGATCCTGGTGGTGCGCGAAGGTTCGCCGCACAGCACCCTGCGCAGCCTGGTCGACGCGGCCAAGGCGAATCCGGGCAAGCTCAACATGGCGTCGGCCGGTATCGGCACCGTCGGGCATCTGGCGGGCGAGATGTTCGCCAAGGAGGCCGGCATCAAGATCTTCCACGTGCCCTACCCGGGCGCGGCCCGCGCCCTGGCGGACCTGGCCGGCGGACAAGTGGACCTGTACTTCGGCACCCCGGCCAGCGTGCTGCCGTTGATGCAATCCGGCAAGCTGCGCGCGGTGGCGGTGACCTCCCTGAAGCGGCTGCCCGCCGCCAAGGATGTGCCGACCATCGCCGAACTCGGTTATGCCGGTTTCGAGGCGGAGGACTGGAAAGCCCTGGTGGCGCCGCGCGGCACGCCGGCGGCCATCGTCGACAGCCTGAACCGCGCCGCCAACGAGGCCCTGAAGCAGCCGCTGACGCAGCAGCGCTTCGCGGCCGAAGGCAGCGTGACGCTGGGCGGCAGCGTGGCCGACGCGAGCAAGTTCATGGCCAGCGAATACGAGCGCTGGGGCAAGGCCGTGCGCGACTCTGGAACGAAGATGGAATAGCGATTCGCCAGGGCTTCCGCGCGCGGGGCCGGGCCGTCAGAAAAGCGGCGCGCGCGTGGGCGGCCCCATAAAACCACGCCGCACAGGGCGGCCCGCGTCCGCCAGCGCCGACGCGCGGCAGCCTCGCGCGCAACGACGCCGCACACAAGGTATTCAAGGAGACAACATGAAGCATGCATTTTTCACCCGACTGCTGGGCGCCGTGCTGGGCCTGTGCGTGGCCGGCGCCGCGGTGGCGGCCGACGATTATCCCAGCCATCCGATCAACATCATCGTGCCTTTCAGTGTCGGCGGCTCGACGGATCTGGTCGCTCGCCTGGAAGCGAAGGCGCTGGCCCAGGAATTGAATACGTCCGTCGTGGTGGAGAACCGCACCGGCGGCGGTGGCGTGATCGGCTGGGGCAGCGCGGCGCGCTCGGCGCCGGACGGCTACACCCTGCTGACGCAGGAGATGTCCTATGCCATCGCGGCAAGCCTGATCAAGAACCTGCCCTACGATCCGCGCAAGGCCTTTACCAATATCACCACGCTGGTACAGGTGCCGCACGTGCTGGTGGTGCATCCTTCCGTGCCGGCGAAGACGGTGCAGGAGTTCATCGCGCTGGTGAAGGCCCATCCCGACAAGTATTTCTTCGGGTCCGGCGGGGTCGGCACCAATACCCACCTGGGCGGCGAGCTGTTCAACAGCTTGGCCGGCGTGAAGATGTCGCACATCCCGTTCCGCGGCGCGGGTGCGGCGCTGCAGGACCTGTTGGCCGGCCGCGTGCAGGCCATGATTACCTCCGTGCCGACCGCGCTGTCGCAGATCCGCTCCGGCAAACTGCGCGCGCTGATGGTGGCCAGCGATCATCGCATCGAGGTCCTGCCCGACGTGCCGGATGCCAAGGAGTCGGGGTTGCCGGGCATGAACATGCAGTTCTGGGTGGGCTTCGCCGCGCCGGCCGGCACGCCCAGGCCTGTGATCGACAAATTGAACGCCGCGATGGTCAAGTCCTTGCAAAGCCCGGAGATGCGGGCGCAGCTGAAGGATCTGGCGCTGGAGCCGGTGGGCAGCACGCCGGAGCAGGCCGCCAAGCTGGTCAGCGACGAGATCGCGCGCTGGCACGCGGTGATGGAGAAGGCCGGGATCAAGCCGGAATAGCACGGCCATGGAAGACGGCGCGCCGGATCGCCGGCCGCCGGATCGCCGGTCGCCGCATTGTCGCAACGTAAAGAGGAAACTCCACATGTCCAAGCCCCTGGCAGGAATACGCGTCCTGGACCTGACCAACGTGCTGGCGGGCCCGTTCTGCTGTCATCAACTGGCCCATATGGGCGCCGACGTCATCAAGGTGGAAACGCCCGGCAGCGGCGACCTGGCGCGCCAGCTGGGGGCGGATGCGGACCTGAACAAGGCCCATATGGGCGTCTCGTTCCTGGCGCAGAACGCGGGCAAGCGCTCAATATCGGTGAACCTGAAGCATGCCGCCGGCAAGGAGCTTTTCCTGCGCCTGGTACGCGGCGCGGACGTGCTGGTGGAGAACTTCCGCCCCGGCGTAATGAAGCGGCTGGGCCTGGGCTTCGAGGTGCTGCGCGAGCATCGTCCCGACCTGGTCTACTGCGCGATCTCGGGTTTCGGGCAGGAGGGACCGCTGCGCGACTATCCCGCCTACGACCAGATCATCCAGGGCATGTCGGGCGTGATGAGCATTACCGGCGACGCCGAGACGGCGCCCTACCGTGTGGGGTATCCCATCGCCGACACCATAGGCGGCATGACGGCGGCATTCGCCGTGGCGGCGGCGTTGGCGGAGCGGCCCCGCACGCAGGCGCGCTTCATCGATGTGTCCATGCTGGAAGCCACGATGGCGACGATGGGCTGGGCCGTGTCCAACTATCTGGTTGCCGGACGCCAGCCCGGGCCCATGGGCAACGAGAACATCACCGCCAGTCCCTCGGGCACCTTCCGCACGGGCGAAGGCCTTCTGAACATTGCCGCGAACAAGCAAGAGCAGTTCGAGGCACTGTGCCGCGTCGTGGGCCGCGAGGATCTGCCCGCGCATCCCGATTACGCCGAACGGCATGCCCGGCTGCGCAACCGCTATGCCCTGAAGGCCGAACTGGAGTCGGCCCTGGCCGCGCGCGGCGCGCAGGAGTGGTGGCCGCTGCTGACGCAGGCGGGCGTGCCCTCCGGCCCCGTGTACACGGTGGAGCAGGCCCTGGCCCATCCTCAGGTCCGCGAACGCGGCATGGTGGCGACCTTCCCGGATGTGCCCGGCGTGGGACGCGACGTGCGCGTGGTGCGCACGGGCTTCAAACTGGACGGCGCGGCGCCGGCGGTGGACAGCCCGCCGCCGACACTGGGCCAGCACAATGAAACGCTATTGGCGGAGCTGGGATATACCCCGGAAGACATACGGCAACTAAAGGACCAGGGCGCGATCTGACGCGCACCGGGCACAAGGACGAACAGGTGCGAGATGAGCGATAACGACACGAACGAAGGACTGGAAAGCCGCAAGTGGTGGCACACCGGCATCACCGACATGCGGCCCGGGGTGATCCGCTACCACGGCTATGCCATCGAGGACTTGATCGGCAATGTGCGGTTCGCGCAGATGGCCTGGCTGATGCTGCGCGGCGAGCTGCCCACGCCGGGCCAGGGCAGGCTGCTGGATGCGGCCTTGATGGCGGGCGTGGACCACGGGCCGCAGGCGCCCAGCATCGCCATCGCGCGCATGGCGGCCACCTGCGGCGTCGGCCTGAACAACGCCATGGCCTCCGCGGTCAACGTGCTGGGCGACGTGCATGGCGGCGCCGGCGAACAGGCGGTAGAACTGTATGAGGACGTGGCGGCGCGCATGGACCAGGGCGTGTCGCGCGACGCGGCCGTGCAGGGCGCGCTGGACACGTATATCGAGAACCACGGGAAGTTCGTATCCGGCTTCGGGCATCGCTTCCATCCGGTCGATCCGCGCGCGCCGCGGCTGCTTGCGCTGGTCGACGAGGCCGCGCGGGCGGGCGAGGTCGGTGGCCGGTACGCCGCCATCGCGCGTGCCATCGAGGCCGAACTGGCCGCGCGCAAGGGCAGGACCATCCCCATGAACATCGACGGGGCGACGGCGGTGATCTATGCCGAGCTGGGCTTTCCCGCGCCGCTGGCGCGCGGCCTGTTCTGCCTGTCGCGTTCGGTCGGCATCCTGGCGCACGCCTGGGAACAGACGCGCCAGGGCGGCCGCAACAAGGGGCCCATCCCGCGACAGTACATCCCGCTTTACGACGGGCATCCGCCGCGTCCGCTGCCGCCGGAAGCGCTGGACGGACGCCAGGGCTGAACCGTGCGTGACGCGGCACGGGGCCATCGAGCGGGCCTTGCCGCTGCCGCGGCCCGTCGGCGTGGCGGGGACGTCCCTCGCGGCGCGATGCCGCCACGCCATGGTTGGAAGGACACAAGGAGACGCCATGCGCATAGAACGTATCGAGGCCATCCCGTTGCGGATGCCGCTGCCCCGGCCGCTGAAGGCCGCCACCGCCCTGATCACGCATCGCTGCACGGTGCTCACGCGCGTGTATACCGACCAGGGCGTGGTGGGGGAGTGTTTCGGCAATAACGAGGACACCGGCCAGGCGGAAATCCTGCGGCTGATCCGCGACGAACTCGCGCCGCTGCTGATCGGCCGCGATGCCTTCCTGGTAGAGGCCTGCTGGCAGGCGATGCAGCCCGCCACGCGCGATATCCTGCGCGACCGCCGCATGGCGATACGCGCCATCGCCTGCATCGACGCGGCACTGTGGGATGCGGTGGGCAAGGCGCTGAACGTGCCGCTGCACCGGATGTGGGGCGGCTATGCCGACGAGGTGCCCGCCTATGCCATGGGCGGTTATTACCGCGCCGAGGACGATCTGGGCGCGGTCGCGCGCGAAATGGCCGCGCTGCGCGAACAGGGTTTCGCCGGCTGCAAGCTGAAGGTGGGCGCCTTGTCGCCGCAGGCCGATGCCGAACGCGTGCGTGCCGCGCGCGATGGCGCGGGGCCGGGTTTCCGCTTGATGCCGGATCCCAACCAGGGCTGGAGCTACGAGCAGGCGCTGGCCTTTGCGCGGCTGGTCGAGCCGCTGGACATCTTCTGGCTGGAGGAACCCTGCTACTGGTCCAACGACCGCCAGGACCTGGCGCGCCTGCGCCGCACGGTGCCCATCCCGATCTGCGCGGGCCAGAGCGAGATCAGCGTGGCCGGATGCCGCGAGCTGATGGCGGCGGGCGCCATCGACATCTGCAATTACGATCCCAGCTGGGGCGGCGGCCCCACCGCCTGGCGCAAGGTGGCGGCGCTGGCGCAGGCGCATGGCGTGGGCGTGCTCTCGCACCTGGAGCCGCAAGTGGGCGCGATGCTGGCGGCGTCCGTGCCCAACGGCGTGGGCGTGGAGGTGATGCAGCCGGATCGCGATCCCCTTTACCACGCGCTGGTGGCCAATCGGCCGGCCATCGCCGGCGGCCGGCTTAAGCTGCCGGACGGGCCGGGCTGGGGCCTGGAGCTGGACCGCGATGTGGAAAAGCGCCTGGCGGCATGATCCGCCGCGCCGGAAGACCGATATAGCTGGAAACCGATATGTGGAACATGAGTTTTACACCCCCGCAGGTGATCGAGGCCCGTCCCTTGACGCGGCTGCCGGACCGCTTCCGCGACGCCCGCGACAACGCCTGGGCCGCGGCCAACAAGCCCGGCCATCGTGTCGATTGCTTCCTGGAAGGGCCGAGCTTCGACCGTGACGGCAACCTGTATGTCACCGACATTCCGTACGGAAGGATCTTCCGCATCGGCCCGACGCTGGACTGGGAGCTGGTCGCCGAGTACGACGGCTGGCCCAATGGCATCGCCATCCATGCCGACGGCAGGCTGTGGATCGCCGACTACCGGCGCGGCATCCTGCGCCTGGACCCGAAGACCGGCGCCATCGATACGCCGCTGGGCCACCGGAATTCCGAAGGCTTCAAGGGGCCCAACGACCTGACCTTCGATGCCGCGGGCAATCTCTATTTCACCGACCAGGGACAGACCGGCCTGCACGATCCCACGGGGCGCGTGTACCGGCTGTCGCCGTCCGGCAAGCTGGATCGCCTGCTGGACAATGTGCCCAGCCCCAATGGCATCGCCCTGGACCGCGACCAGGCCTTCCTCTACACCGCCGTTACGCGAGGCAATTCTGTCTGGCGCGGGCCCTTGCTGGCGGATGGATCCCTGTCCAAGGTCGGGGCCTTCCGGACCTTCTTCGGCACCAGCGGTCCCGACGGGCTGGCGGTGGATGCGGACAACCGACTGGCGGTCGCGCATGCCAGCCTGGGTGGCGCCTTCCTGGTGGCGCCCAATGGCGACGTGACGCATTTCGTCCGCAGCCCCATGGGCGGCACCGTTACGAACATCGCCTACCGGCCAGGCACGTCGCGGCTGGTGATGACGGAGTCCGCTAGCGGAACCGTCCTGGAAGCGGAGCTGCCGGCGCCGGGGCTGCGGCTGTTCTCGCACGGGCCGGCGCCGGGCTGTGCGTGCTGCCCGCGTGCGTGCGTCGCGGCGCCTGGCCGCCGTGGGTTCAACGCGGCGCGATATGCCGATGTTCCAGACGGCTCAACAGCCGCACCACCGGCCACAGCAGCGCCAGGTAGAACAGCGCCGCCAGCACGATGGGAGAAGGGTTGTACACCAGCGACTGCGCGTCGCGCGCGACACGCAGCAGCTCCGGCAAGGCGACCGCGCTGGCCAGCGTGGTCAGCTTCACGACTTCCAGCGTGTTGCTGATCAGGTCCGGCATGACGTTGCGCGTGGCCTGCGGGATTTGTATATGCCAGAGCGTCTGCGCGGCGCTCAGGCCGGTGGAGCGGGCGGCCTCGATCTGGCCGCGCGGCACGCTTTCCAGCCCGGCGCGGAAGACCTCGCCGTAGTAGGAAGAGTTATTCAGCATGAAGCCGATGGCCACGGCGAGCAGCTTTGGCAGGTCCAGGCCCAGGAAGGGCGCGCCGAAGTAGATGAAGATCAACAACACCAGCGGCGGTAGCGCGCGGAAGAAATCGATGTAGGCGGCCAGCAGAAAGCGCGCCCAGCGCCGCTTCAGCGTGATGGACAGCACGCCTATCGCCAGCCCGGACGCCAGGCCGACAGGGATCACGATCGCCGACAGCATCAGCGTGCGGCCCAGGCCCTGCAGCAGGTAGGGCGCCACGCTGCGGTAGATGTCCAGGTTGAAGAAATTCTGCAGCAATTCATCCATGTTCACGGCCTATGCGTGTGCGTGTGCGTGTGCGTGTTCATATGCGTGGGCGGGGTCGTGCCGCGTGCTTGCCGGTCGCGTCCCGTGCCAGCGGCCATCCCGGCTTGCGCGCGAGCCATCGACCGGTGCCCCGGCATCTAGCTCTTCCAACGGAAGCGCGTTTCCACCCACCGTCCCAACAGCACGACGGGAATGAAGATCGCCAGGCAGGCGATCGCGCCCAGGGTCAGCGGCGTGGCGTTGCCGGCGTTGCTGCTGGCCGATTGCGCGTTGTTCAGGACCTCGCTCAGGC
The DNA here is from genome assembly GCF_001676705.1 of Bordetella bronchialis. Taxonomy (NCBI): domain Bacteria; kingdom Pseudomonadati; phylum Pseudomonadota; class Betaproteobacteria; order Burkholderiales; family Alcaligenaceae; genus Bordetella; species Bordetella bronchialis. Next base: position 5,024,878 of record NZ_CP016170.1, on the reverse strand, counting down.
CGACCACCGAGCCCAGCGCCGTGCTCTTGGTGATGGCGATGAGCCGGTTCGTCAGCGGCGCCACGGTCAGGCGCACGGCCTGGGGCATGACGACATGGAGCATGGTCTGCAGCCATCCGAGGCCGGTGGCGCGGGCGGCCTCGGCCTGGCCGCGCGGCACGGACAGGATGCCGGCCCAGAAGATCTCTTCGGCGAATGCCGCCAGGACCAGCGTCAGGGACAGCCAGGTCGCCGTGAAGGCGGACATCGACAGGTTGATATAGGGGAAGGCGAAGAACAGCACCATGATGACCACCAGCGGCGGCAAGGCGCGCAGGATGTCGGCGAAGCAAATGATGGCGGCATTCAGCACGCGCAGGTGCAGGGCGCGCAGCAACGCCAGCACGAAGCCCAGCGCCAGTCCGCTGACGGCCACCGCGGCGCCCAGTTGCAGGGTGACCCACATGCCGGCCAGGATGTCGGGCAGATAGCGCCAGGCGACGTCGGCATTGAAGAAGGAGAAGGCGAAGGCTTTCAGATCCATGGCGTTTCCGGTGCGCGGCGTTTTCCTTGGCGAGGCGTGTCCCGCGTGGAATTCATGCCGCTCGTGCTTCGGCGCCGTCCGGGCCGCCCGTGCCGCCGGCGCCGGGATCGGCCATGCGGGCCAGGAAGCTGCGCGTGCGCGGGTGCGTGGGCGCGCCGAAGACCTGTTCCGGCGGACCTTGCTCCACGATCGCGCCGCCATCCATGAAGACGACGCGGTCGGCGGCGGCGCGGGCGAAGGCCATTTCGTGGCTGACCACCACCATGGTCATGCCGTCGCCCTTGAGTTCGCGCATGACGTTGAGCACGCCGCCCACCAGTTCGGGGTCCAGCGCGCTGGTCGGTTCGTCGAACAGCACGATCTTGGGGCGCAGCGCCAGCGCGCGGGCGATGCCCACGCGCTGCTGCTGTCCGCCCGACAACTGGTCCGGATAGGCATCGCCGCGATCCGCCATGCCCACGCGGCGCAGCGCCTCCAGCCCGCGCCGGTCCGCTTCCGCGCGGCCCAGCTTCTGCACCTTGCGCAGCGCCAGCGTGACATTGCCCAGCGCCGTCATGTGCCGGTACAGGTTGAAGTGCTGGAACACCATGCCGATGTTCTGCCGGATACGGTTCAGGTCGGCCCCATGCGCGGTGATCTCGTCGCCGTCCACCACGATCTGCCCCGCCGTGACCGTCTCCAGGCGATTGCAGCAGCGCAGCAGGCTGCTCTTGCCGGAGCCCGACGGCCCGATCACGAACACCAGCTCGCCCCGCCGCACATCCAGGTCCACGCCCTTCAAGACCTCGTTCTTCCCGTAGGACTTGTGCAGACCCACAACCCGCAAGATGGGACGTTCCATATCAGTCATCCATAACCAGACATACCGCAAGAATCGAGTGCCCCTCGATCGGGGACGCCGTGGAGCCGGCTTCGCCGGTCCACAGGCGTCGCCCCCTCGAGGGGGGAGCGCGGAGCGCTTCGGGGGTGGGTGTTTCCCTCGGGGGGAGCGCGGAGCGCTTGGGGGTGGGCCCTTCCCTTCAGCAGTTCGGTTTGACGGGCGTGGCGTCGTAGCCTTCCAGGCCGGGCACGCCCTGGCCTTCGCCGACGGTCGCGGCGGCCGAGCCGGGCGCGGGGGTGAACCCGAACCACTTCTGCGCCAGCCTGGAGACCGTGCCGTTTTGCTTCAGGCATTTCAGCGCGGTGGAGACCTTGTCGCGGCCGGCCTGGTCGTCCTTGCGGAAGGCCAGGGCCCAGACCAGGCCGGTCTGGATGGTGTAGCTGGTCTTTACCGCCGGGTTCTGCTTGGCCGCCCAGGCACTGACGGTATTGCCGGCCAGGTTGGCGTCCGCGCGGCCCGACTGCACCGCCTGCACCGCGTCGGCGTTGGTGGCGTAGACGTCGTACTTGAAGCCGTACTTGGCTGCATTGTCATGGGCCCAGTTTTCATAGGCCGAGCCCTTGTTGACGGCGATGGTCTTGCCCTTCAGGTCCTGCAGTCCCGCGATGTCCGGCTTGGACTTTGCGACCAGGAAGGTGTAGTCGGTGTTGAGATAGCCTTCGGAGAACAGCAGCGATTTGGCGCGTTCGGGCGTGGCCGTGGTCGGCGCCAGCACGAAGTCGTACTTCTTCGCGTTCAGGCCGGGTATCAGCGCCGAGTATTCCGTGCCTTCGATGGTGATGGTCGTGCCCAGCTGCCTGGCCAGGGCCTCTCCCAGGTCGATATTGAAACCCTGAAGCCCGCCTCCCAGCTTGGGCATGGCGTGCGGCGCGAAGGTGGCATCCACGCCCGTGACCAGCGGCGGGGCGCTCCAGGCTGGACCGGCGCAGGCAACGGCGAACAAGGCGCCGGCCAGGCAGGCGGCCAGGGATGGGAAGGCGGTTCGTATCATGGGTCGGTCCTCGGTAAGGGCGGCGTCGATGCAGGGCGGTTCGCAGGCCTGGGTGCAGGCATGTCGTTGCGTGAAAACCCCTGGCGCCGTCAGGCGCCCGGGGCGAAGACCTTGCGCATGATGCTGTTGGGATTGCCGTTCAGGCGTTGGCGCAGCACGGGTTCCGGGGTGCCGCGCTTCAGGAACCGGCCGCTGCCCCGCTCGGCATGCAGGCTGCCGTCGCGCACGACGATGCGGCCGCGGCTGGTGACGATCTCCGGCCAGCCGCACAGCGTGCGGCCCTCGTAGGGCGTGTAGCCGACCTGATCGTGCAGCATGCCCGCGCTGACGCGCACTTCGCGTTCGGGGTTCCATACCGCGATGTCGGCATCGGCGCCGACGGCGATGGTGCCCTTGCGCGGATGCAGGCCATAGGTGCGCGCATGATTGGTGGACGTCACGGCGACGAAGCGTTCTATCGTCATGCGGCCCGTCAGCACGCCTTCGGAGAACAGCAGCGGCATGCGCAGTTCCAGCCCCGGCACGCCGTTGGCCATGTCCTTGAAGGTGGTCTGGTCGCCCTTGGGCAGCTTGCCGCTGGCATCGAAGCGGTAGGGCGCGTGATCGGAGGAATACATCTGCAGCGTGCCGTCCAGCAGGCCTGCCCACACCGCCTGCTGCGAGGCGGCGTCGCGCGGCGGCGGGCTGCAGCAATATTTGGCGCCTTCCAGGCCGTCGCGGTCCAGGTCCTCCTGCGTCAGGAACAGGTACTGCGGGCAGCTTTCGGCCAGGATGGGCAGGCCCAGGGCCTGCGAGGAATGAATCACGCGTACCGCCTCCAGCCCCGCCACGTGCACGATCAGCAGCGGCACATCCATCAGGCGGGCCAGCGCCACGGCGCGGTGGGTGGCTTCGCTCTCGGCGATGGGATCGTGGGCGACGGCGTGGTACTTGGGCGCGGTCATGCCGCGCTCCACCAGGCGCCGGGCGATCCAGCGGATCATGTCGTTGTTCTCGGCATGGACCATCACCAGCGCGCCCTCGCGGTTGGCGACTTCCAGCACGTCCAGCAGCTGGAAGTCGTCCAGCTTCAGGCGCTCGTAGGTCATGTAGACCTTGAACGAGGTAATGCCGTCGCGGATCAGTGCCGGCAGGTCCTGCTTGAGCGCCTGTTCGGTGGGATCCGACAGGATCAGGTGAAAGCCATAATCGATGACGGCTTTTTCCGCCGCGCGGCGGTGGTAGTCGGCGACGACTTCCGGGATGGCATTGCCGCGGTGTTGCGCGGCGAAGGGGATGATGGTGGTGGTGCCGCCGAAGGCCGCCGAGACGGTCGCGCTGTAGAAATCGTCGGCGCACATCACGCCCATGCCGGACAATTGCTCGACGTGGCAGTGGCTGTCGATGCCGCCGGGCAGCACCCAGCGTCCCTGGACATCGATGTCCTCGCGCCCGGGCGGCAGGTTCTGCGCGACGGCGGCGATGATGCCGTCGCGCACGCCGATATCGGCGTGGAACGTTTCGGATGCCGTACTGATGCGGCCATTGCGCAGGGTCAGGTCGAACTCGCCGGATACAGCCATGGTGATGATTCCTTGCTAGTGATACGGGCTCAGGCGATGCGTTGCGCGCCCGGCATGTCCAGCGACAGGCCGACGCGCCGCACCGTGGCTTCCAGTTCGGCGGCGGTGACGGGGTCGATGCGCATGCCGGGCGCACGCAGCGCGTTGCTGCGGATGGCGCCGCGCCGCTGGTAGATGTACTTGCGCAGCGCCAGGCCGATCCTGGGCTGGAACTCGTAGCGGATCAGCGGGCAGTAGCGATCGAAGATCGCCGCCGCGCCGGCCTCGTCGCCAGCCGCATGGCGCTCGTAGATGGCGACCAGGATTTCCGGGAAGGCGAAGCCCGTCATCGTGCCGACGGCGCCGCGCTGCAATTCCTCCAGGAAGTACACGCCGCCCAGGCCGCCGAAGATTTTCATGGGGGCATCGCCGCACAGCTCGCGGATGCGGGTGATCTTCTGGCCCACCGGCGGTTCTTCCATCTTGATGGCGTGCACGCCGCCTTCGCGCGCCAGACGCGCCACGACTTCCGGGCGGATCTCGGTGCCGAAGGAGTCCGGGAAATCGTGGATCACCACCGGAATGCTGACGGCTTCCGCGACGGCCTTGTAGTAGTCGAACAGCAGGGCGTCATTGGCGTTGTCCAGCGGCGCGGCGAACACGGCGGCCGCGCCCAGTTCCTGCGCCTCGCGCGCCTGCTCGATGGCGCCGGCGATGCCCAGGCCGCGCACGCCCACCCACACCGGCGCGCGGCCGTCGGCCTGTTCGACGAAGGTGCGCAGCACCAGCCGGCGCTCGGCCGCCGACAGCTTGTGCAGCTCGCCCAGGAAACCGAGTACCGCCAGGCCCTTGATGCCGGTTTGCAGCAGGAAGTCCACCAGGCCGCGGATGCTGTCGGTGTCGACCTGCAGGGCATCGTCGAACGGCGTCGGGCAGATGGTGAAAACGCCTTGGGCGTCGGGTGGGGCGGTCATCTCGTCTCCATGTCGGTCGGTTGCCCGGCTGGCCGCGCCGGGCATGGATGACCATCCTAAAGGCGATCCCGCAGAACTCCACTTGCTTTTTTATCGGCGACCTATAACACGCCGTTAATTTCGGGTTTGCCCGGATGCCAGGTCGAATCCCTGGGCGCGCATGGTCAGGCGCAGGGTATCGACGAAGGCCTGGGCCAGCTGCGACAGGGGCTCGAAGCGCGATTGCAGCAGGCTGGCGGTCAGCACCTTGGACTGGGCGATGGGCCGCACCACGAACTCGCCGGAGGTACGGCTGCGCACGGAGAACTCATCGACGATGGCGATGCCGGCGCCCGCCTGCACCAGGGAACAGGCGTTCTGGGGGGAGCTGACCTCCACCGCCAGCCGCCGGGGTTCGCCCGCTTCCTGGTACATCTGTTCCACCAGCGCGCCGAAGGGCGTATCCACCCCATAGGAGATCAGGGGGTAGGGCAACAGGTCCTGGATCGTCAGCATGGCGCGGTGCGCCAGGGGATGGTTATAGGGGCAGATGCAGACCAGCCGGGCCTCGCCGATGGGCTGGGCGACCAGATTGGGATGCTGGGCGGGCAGGATGACCACGCCGAGCTCGGCGCGGTTGTCCAGCAGCATCTGGGTCAGCGGACGGAAGGACAGCGCCTGGAAGGTGACCTTCACGTCCTCGTGCGCCGCGCGGAAGGCCGAGATGGCCAGCGGTATCAGCATGTGGCCGATGCTGGGGCTGGACACGATGTGCAGGATGCCGGTGCGGCGCTCGGCCAGTTCGCCCGCGAGCTCGCCGACGCGGCGCACGCCGGCGTAGACGTTTTCCACTTCGCGGAACAGCTGCCGGGCCTCCGGCGTGGGGTACAGCCGCCCCTTGATGCGCTCGAACAGGCTGAAGCCCAGGCGCTGTTCGGTGTGCGCCAGCAGCCGGCTGACGGCGGGCTGGGAGACGAACAGCAGCTTGGCCGCGCCACTGATCGAACCGGTGGTCATGACGGCGCGGAATACTTCGATCTGCCTGAGATTGAGCAACATGGCGATAGGGTGGTCCGGAAGGCGGCGGAGCGGTGCGCCGGCCGCCATAACAACATGTTAAGCGCGGCCGACAAAATGACATTGCCGCGCGCCCGCGGCCCGCTGATAGACTCGCCCGGGATAGGCCCCGATAGGCCCTTTGCGCAAGGAAAGCCATGGAACGGACGCTGTACGTCATCAACCCGAATTCTACCCAGGCGGTGACCGACGCCTTCGACGCCGGCCTGGCGCCGCTGCGCGTGCCCGGCGGGCCGCGCATCGCCTGCCTGACGCTGCGCGAAGGGCCCCCCGGCATCCAGACCCAGCTGGACGTCGAGAACGTCACCTTGCCGCTGGTGCGCATGGTGCAGGGACTGGACCGCGAGCACGGCGACGCGGCGGCCGGCTACGTGATCGCCTGCTTCAGCGATCCCGGCCTGCACGCGGTGCGCGAGGCCACAAGCAAGCCGGTGCTGGGGATCAGCGAATGCGGCATCCTGACCGCGATGACCCTGGGCCAGCGTGTCGGCGTCATCGCGATCCTGCGCCAGTCCATCCCCCGTCACGGCCGCATGTTCGGCGCCATGGGCATCGGCGGCCGCATCGCGGCCGAGCTGCCCCTGGGCCTGGGCGTGGTGGAACTGGCCGACGCCGCCCGTACCCGCGAGCGCCTGGCCGATGTGGGCCGCCAATTGCGCGACGCGCACCAGGCCGACGTCATCGTGCTGGGCTGCGCCGGCATGGCGGCCTACCGCGAATGGCTGCAGGCCGAACTGGGCCTGCCGGTGGTCGAACCCACCCAGGCCGCAACCGGCATGGCCATCGCCCGCATACTGCTGAACGCCGCGGCGCGCTAGGCATGGACGGCGAACTGATCCGCCGCCTGGCCCACGTGGTCGGCGACGAGGGCCTGGTGCTGGACGAGGCCGCCCAGGCGCCCTATGTGGAAGACTGGCTGCGCAAATGGCGCGGCCGCACGCCGGTGGTGGTCCGGCCGCGCAATACGACGGAAGTCTCCGCCGTCATGCGCCTGTGCCGCCAGACGGGCACGCCGGTGGTGCCGCAAGGCGGCAATACCGGCATGAGCGGCGGCGCGGCGCCGGACGATAGCGGCGCGCAGGTGATCCTGAGCCTGAACCGCATGAAGCGGATCCGCGAAGTGGATGCCGTCAACAATACGATCACCGTGGATGCCGGCGTGCTGCTGGCCGAGGTGCAGGCCGCGGCGCGCGACGCCGGCCGCTACTTTCCGCTGAGCCTGGGCGCGGAGGGCAGCTGCACCATAGGCGGCAACCTGGCCACCAATGCGGGCGGGACGGCGGTGCTGCGTTACGGCAATACCCGCGACCTGGCGCTGGGCCTGGAAGTCGTGCTGCCCGACGGCCGCGTCTGGAGCGGCCTGCGCGGCCTGCGCAAGGACAATACCGGCTACGACCTGCGTGGCCTGTTCATCGGCTCGGAAGGAACGCTGGGCATCATCACTGGCGCGGTACTCAAGCTGTATCCGCGGCCGCTGGGGCGGGCGACCGCCTGGGTGGGCGCCGGATCGCCGGACGCCGTCGTATCCCTGCTGTCGCGCATGCAAGGGCAGTGCGGGGAGCGCCTGACGGCCTTCGAGATGATGTCCGCGTATTGCGTGGATCTGGTGCGGGCGCATGTGAGCGATGCGGTGTGTCCCTTGGAAAGCGCCCATGCCTACCATGCGCTGATCGAGTTGTCGGATGCCGCGGCGGAAGGCCTGGGCGATATCCTGGAACGGTCGCTGGCCGGTGCGCTGGAAGACGGGTTGATCGCGGATGCGGCCATCGCCACCAGCGAGTCGCAGGCGCGTTCGATGTGGCGTCTGCGCGAGGGGATCTCGCAGGCGCAGGTGCGGGCGGGGAAGGCGGTAAAGCACGATATCGCGCTGCCGATTTCGCGCTTGGCGGCGTTCATCGAAGAGGCGGACGCGGCGGTATCGGAGGCGTTCCCCGGGCTGCCGATCGTGAATTTCGGCCACGTGGGGGATGGGAATCTGCACTACAACGTGCTGCTGCCCTTGGATGTGTCGCAAGAGGATTACGGGCGGTATACGGCGGGGTTGAATCGCTGCGTGCATGATCTGGTGGTCCAGCGGGGGGGCAGCATTAGCGCGGAACACGGCGTGGGGCAGCTGCGGCGGGACGAATTGCGGCGGTACAAATCGACCGTCGAGATGGATCTGATGCTGATGATCAAGCGGGCGCTGGATCCGGATCAGTTGATGAATCCGGGGAAGTTGTTGTAGCGGTGGTGCGGGATGCCGGCGGTGGCAATGCCGTGGGTGTTCCGGGCGGCAGCGTTGGCGGATGGATCTTCCGGGGGGCTTCGGAGGGCTGTTGGTCGCTTTGATCGGGGTGTTCTTCGGTCGCTTCGCTTGGGGCTTTTGCCGGTTGGTTTGCTTGGGGGCTTTGCCGGTTGGTTTGCTTGGGCCGTCCGCCGGGGATGATGCCTGTCGCGGCCGGACCAATCGACCGGTCCGGGCCCCAGGGCCCGGACACCGCATCGCTGACCTCGTCCGCCGGGCGTTGGGTCGTTGTGTCCTTCTCCATGGCGTCCGCGCCACGGCTCCCTACGGTGCCCGCTCGCTCGGTCTCAATGGTCCGGCCCCGACAGGCATCATCCCCGGCGAACTCCGCCGTGCCTTATTGTCGGTTGCTGGCTCGGTCTTTGTTCTTGGCGCTTCGTGGGTAGGGGTTGGAGCTTCAGGAAGATCTTTCGTTGCCCGTCGATCCTTGGCCGCCCAGCGCGGCCAAGGATCGCCTACGTGCTGGAGCATGCCGGGGTGGGGGTGTGCGGGGGTGGTGGTATGCAATGGGTCGTGGCATGCAATGGGTCGTGGCATGCGATGGGTCCTGGCATGCGATGGGTGGTGCATGCGTTGGGTGGTGGCATGCAATGGGTGGTGGCATGCAATGGGTGTTGGCATGCGGCGGGTTGGGCTCTGGAGTGGAGGCTATGGCCGCCCGGAATCTGGGGGGAAACGAGTCGGTGTGGGCGGGCCGCCAGCCGGCCCGCCCACACCGTAGGCAATGTGCCTTGCCACGGATCCGATGGTGGGTACGGGTGTGTCGATAGCTTCGCCATGAACCGGGCGACGCGAACGCCGCCGCATGTCGCGGTATGGAAGATCATTCCGGACCCGCAGGGGGGCCGGAATGATCGGACCCTGCGAAGTCTTCCAACACCGGAGCAAGAGCCCACGAAGGGCCAAGCAAGCCGTCGGTCGCGGCATCCGTGAATGAGGCACAGCGGAGTTCGCCGGGGGTGATGCCTGTCGGGGCCGGACCATTGAGACCGAGCGAGCGGGTACCGTAGGGAGCCGTGGCGCGGACGCCATGGAGAAGGACGCAACGACCCAGCGCCCGGCGGACGAGGTCAGCGATGCGGTGTCCGGGCCCCGGGGCCCGGACCGGTCGATTGGTCCGGCCCCGACAGGCATCACCCCCGGCGGACGGCCCAAGCAAACCCACCGGGGGGACGGCCCAAGCAAACCGACCGGGCGGACAGCCGGTTCGCGGGCGAGCCCTTTACCGGTTGGCCCGCCCCGGACGGTCCGCGATGAACCGGCCCGGCCGTGCGCCCGTGGCGTTGCCGTCCAGCCAGGTCGCCACGCCGCCCACGAACACATGCCGCATCCCCGTGCAAACCTGCGTCGGTTCGTCGAACGTCGCGTTGTCGATGATCGTCTCCGGGTCGAACACCGCCAGATCGGCATGGAAGCCCGGAGCGATGCGGCCGCGTTCGTGCAGGCCCAGGCGCAGCGCCGTCAGTCCCGTCATCCGGTACACCGCGGTCTCCAGCGGAAACAGCCCCAGCTTGCGTCCGTAGTGGCCAAGCACGCGCGGGAAAGTCCCCCACAGGCGCGGATGCGGACGGCCTTCGCTGGCCAGGCCGTCCGAGCCTATCATCGTGTCCGGGTACGTCAGGATGCGGCGCACATCGCCGTCGTCCATGATGAAGTACACCGCGCCCGCCGGCAGCAGCGCTTCGGCGGCTTCCCTCGGGCTGACCTTCCATTCGCGCGCCAGGTCTTCCAGGTAGCGGCCGGCCGCCTCCGGATGCGGCTCGGACCACGTGATCATCGTGCGGTCGCAGATCTCCACCCGTTCCGGCCGCAGAATGGTCGACGACGCATCGTAGGGATAGCAATCCAGGCAGACCTGCTGCGCGCGGGCCGCTTCCCCGATGCGCGCCAGCGTCTGTGCCGAGCGCCCGTGGTTCTGCTTGCCCACCAGCTTGTGATGCGAAATCACGACCGGCACATTCAGCGCCGCCCCGATGCGCAGGCTCTCCTCGATCGCCTCCATCACCCGATCGCCCTCGTCGCGCATATGCGTCGCGTAGACACCGCCCAGCCGCTTCATCGGCTCGCACACCGCGATGATCTCGTCCGCCGTGGCCGCCGCCGCCGGCGGGTAGAAGGTGCCCGTCGACACGCCCAGGGCGCCATCGTTCAGCGCCTGCTCCACGTCGGCGCGCATGGCGTCGATCTCCGTTCCCGTCGCCGGCCGCGTCACCTCGCCCATGCGCATCACGCGCAGCGTCGAATGGCCCACCATGGCCGCCACGTTGACCGCCGGCGCCGTGGCGTCGATGGCCTTGCGATAGTCCGCGAAGCTGGCGCAGGCCTGGCCGCGGCCAAGCAGGTTGAGCGGCGGCACCAGCGTCTCGTGGCCGCGCAGCGGCGCCAGGCTGATGCCGCAATTGCCGTTGACCACCGTCGTGACGCCCTGCGACACCTTGGGCAGCATGTCCGGCATATCCAGCACGGCGCGGTCGTCGTGGGCATGGCTGTCGATGAAGCCGGGCGCCACCGCCAGGCCGGTGACGTCCAGCCGCTGCGTGGCCGGCGCGCCGGACAGGTCTCCCAGCGCCGCGATGCGGCCCGCGCGCACGCCCAGGTCCGCCCGCCGCCGGGGAGCGCCCGTGCCGTCCACGATATCGCCGCCGTGCAGAATCAGATCGTAGGGTTGCTGCGTGTCCATGTTCGCGGTCCGGTGCCAGTAATGGGGATGCGGCATTGTGCGCCCGCGTCCGGCGCCAGGCCAATGCCTATGGCTGCATGCGTCATAACTTTTTGGCATGCTGCGGACCTGCCGGGATGGCGGTCTGGTACAGGCTATTAGCGTTAACCCTAGGGGCGCAAGCAATATCCCCTTGCGGCATAACCATTTGTTATGGACCCTGGCCCAATTGCTATTTGTACGGCCGGGCGGCCAGGCGGCATGATGCGCCAGGATTTCGCCCGCGGGCGCGGCGCTCGGGCGCTTCCCTTCCAAGGACAACAGCATGCGTATTTTCAGCGCCGGCCTCGGCACCGAAACCAACACCTTCGCGCCCCTGCCGACCAGCCTCGAATCGTTCCGCGGCCGGGAATACTTTCCCGCCGGCACGCATCCCGACACGCCGACCTCCCAGGGAGCGCCGCTTTGGGTGGCGCGCAGGCGCGGCCGTGCGCTGGGCTGGACGCTGAAGGAAGGGCTGGTCGCCACCGCGCAACCGAGCGGCATCACCACGCGCTCGGCCTACGAGACGCTGCGCGACGAAATCCTGGCCGACCTGCGTGCGGCCTTGCCGGTGGACATCGTGCTGCTGGGCCTGCATGGCGCCATGGTGGCCGACGGCTACGACGACTGCGAGGGCGACCTGTTGGCGCGGGCGCGCGAGATCGTCGGGCCGGACGTGGTGATCGGCACCGAGCTGGACCCGCATGCGCACCTGAGCCCGCTGATCGTGGAAAGTGCCGACATCGTGGTGCTGTACAAGGAATATCCCCATACCGACATCGTGCATTGCGCCGAGCAATTGCTGGACCTGTGCCTGGACAAGGCGCAGGGCAGGACGCGCCCCGTGGCCGCCATGGTCGACTGCCAGATGGTGGTGCCCATGCACACCTCGCGCGATCCGGCCTTGTCCTTCGTCGACAAGCTGCGCCGGATGGAAGGCAAGGATGGCGTGCTTTCGCTGTCTTTTTCCATGGGCTTCGCCACAGGCGACGTGCCGGAGATGGGCACCAAGGTCCTGGTGTACACCGACGGCGACCCGGGCAAGGCCCACGCCCTGGCGCGCGAGCTGGCCGACGAGTTGATCGCCCGGCGGGAAAGCCTGATGGTCGAGTACCGCACCGTGGACCAGGCCATCGACGAGGCCCTGGCCTTCGACGGCGGTCCGGTGGTGCTGGCCGACCGCGCCGACAATCCCGGCAGTGGCGCGCCGGGGGATTCGACCTTCGTGCTGCGCCGACTGCTGGAGCGCGGCATCCCGAACGCCGCGCTGGGACCGCTGTGGGATCCCATGGCGGTGCGCATCGCCTTCGACGCGGGCGAGGGCGCCACGCTGCCCATGCGCCTGGGCGGCAAGATAGGCCCGCTGTCCGGCGAGCCCGTCGATGCCGACTGTACGGTGCTGGCGCTGCGCCGCGACATGACGATGACCGGCCTGACGGGCAGCCCCATGGCCATGGGCGATTGCGCGCTGGTGCGGGCCGGCGGCGTGGACATCGTGCTGGTGTCGCAGCGCAACCAGGCGATGAACATAGACCTGTTCACCCGGTTGGGCTGCGATCTGACGGCGCGCAAGATCGTGGTGGTGAAGTCGGCGCAGCATTTCCATGCGTCGTTCTCGCGGATTGCCCGGCACATCGTCTACGTCGGCGCGCCCGGCGTCGCCACGCCCGACTGGAAAACCCTGACCTACAAGAAGATCCGCATGCCCAAGTGGCCTTTGTAAGGCGGGCGGTACCGTCGCCCGCCGGCCTGCCCGCATCCGCCCATTCCCGTTCCTTCGATTCCGACCACGGAGCCGTTCCATGAAACGCCGCATACTTTCCGCGCTCGCCACCTTTTCGATGGCCTTCGCCTGCCTGGCCGCCGGGCCCGTCCATGCCCAGGGCAAGACCCTGCGGCTGGTGCCCTATGCCGACCTGAAGGTGCTGGATCCCTTCTTCACCACCGCCTACATCACCCGCAACTTCGGGTTCATGGTGTACGACACCCTGTTCGCGCCGGATGCCAAGGGCGTTCCGCAGCCGCAGATGGTGGCCGAGTACAAGACCTCGGCCGACGGCAAATCCTGGACCTTCACCTTGCGCGACGGGCTGAAGTTCAGCGACGGCAATCCGGTCAGGTCCGCCGACGTGGTGGCCTCGCTGCAGCGCTGGGAAAAGCGCGACAACATCGGCCGCGCCATGGTGGCGGCCGGCGGCAAATGGGCGGCGGTGGACGACAAGACCTTCACCCTGACCCTGGATCAGCCCTTCGGGCCGGTGCTGGACGGCCTGGCCAAGGTTGCCAGCTATCCCGCGTTCATCATTCCGGAACGCCTGGCCAGGATGCCCGACACCTCGCCGCTGAACGAGGTCGTGGGCTCCGGGCCCTATCTGTTCAAGCGCGACGAGTGGGTGCCCGGCAGCAAGCTGGTATTCGTGCGCAATCCCGCCTACGTGGGCCGCAGCGAGCCGCCTTCGGGCCTGGCGGGCAACAAGACCTCGCACGTGGATCGCGTGGAGTGGGCCATCCTGCCGGATTCCAACAGCGCCATCGCCGCGCTCAAGAACAATGAAGTCGACATGATCGAGGAAGTGCCGCCCGACTATATCGACGCGCTGCGCGCCGACAGCGCCATCCATGTGGGCGTGACCGGCAAATCGCAGGCCTACATCATCATGAACTTCCTGAATCCGCCGTTCGACAAGGTGCAGGCGCGCCAGGCGCTGCGCCATGCCATCGACCAGGAGAAGTTCGTGACCGCCATGGGCTATCCCGCCGACATGCGCATGGCCTATTGCGCCACCTACTTCATCTGCGGCAGTCCCAACGAAACCAGTGCCGGCGCGGAGCCCTATCGCAAGGTGGACATGGCCCTGGCCAAGAAGCTGCTGGCGGAATCCGGCTACAAGGGCGGGAAGATCGCCGTGCTGCTGCCCACCGACGTGGCCTACCTGAACTCCGCCACGCTGGTGGCGATCCAGGCCATGCAGGACCTGGGCATGAACCTGGATATCCAATCCATGGACTGGGCCACGGAAACCGCGCGCCGCGCCAGCAAGAACCCGGTGGACAAGGGCGGGTGGAGCATCTACCTGTCCTCGGCCGCGGACTACAGCGTGAATTCGCCGATCAACAACACCTATCTGGGCGCGGCCTGCGGCAACAGCCTGCCGGGCTGGCCCTGCGACAAGCAGCTGGACGAGCTGCGCACGCAGTGGATCGCCGCCACCGATCCGGCCAGGCGCAAGGAATTGTTGGACAAGTTCCAGGAGCGCGCCTACGAGGCCATTCCCTATATCGCGGTGGGCCAGTACAACCGCGTGCATGCGGTGCGCAAGTCGGTCCAGCACAGCAACCTGCTGTGGGGCCTGCCCAATGTCTGGGTGTTGGACAAGTAAGGCTGCCGCCCCGCCGCCCCGCCGCGGCCCTGCCCCTGGCGTGACATCGATACAGCATCAGAAGCCGGAGTTCCCATGGCTTATGTCATACGGCGCGTCCTCGCCACCCTGCCTGTCATGGCGGTGGTGGCGGTGATCGTCTTCCTTCTTATCCATCTGTCGCCGGGCGACCCGGCGGCGCTGATCGCCGGCGACCTTGCCACGGCGGAAGACATCCAGCGCCTGCACGTGGCGCTGGGCCTGGACCAGCCCTTGTGGCGGCAGTTCTTCCTGTGGGCGGGCAGGCTGTTCCAGGGCGACCTGGGAACGTCGCTCTTCACGCAGGTGCCGGTATCCAGCCTGCTGGCGCAGCGCCTGGAGCCGACGCTGTCGATCGCGCTGCTGACGATGGGGCTTTCCATCCTGGTGGCGATCCCGCTGGGCGTGCTGGCCGCCTACAAGGCGGGTACCTGGATCGACCGCATTGTCATGGTGTTCGCCGTGCTGGCATTTTCCGTGCCCGTGTTCCTGGTGGGCTATCTGCTGATCTACGGCTTCGCGGTGCAGCTGCACTGGCTGCCGGTGCAGGGCTACACGCGGCTGTCCAGCGGGCTGTGGCCCTGGCTGCGCAACCTGATCCTGCCTTGCGTGAACCTGGCGCTGGTGTACATCGCCCTGATTACCCGCATGACCCGGGCCACGGTGCTGGAAGTGCTGCACGAGGACTATATCCGCACCGCGCGCGCCAAGGGCCTGGGCGTGATGCCGGTACTGGGCCATGCCCTGCGCAATGCCGCGATACCCATCGCCACCACGGTGGGCGTGGGCATCGCGCTGCTGATCGGCGGCGTGGTCGTGACGGAAACCGTGTTCGCCATCCCCGGCATCGGGCGGCTGGTGATCGATTCGGTGCAGCACCACGACTATCCGGTCATCCAGAGCGTGCTGCTGTTGTCGGCCGGCGTCTATGTGCTGATCAATCTGCTGATCGACCTGAGCTATCGGCTGTTCGATCCACGCATACGTTATTGACGCGGCCCCGGGGGAAACATTACATGACCGAGACCACATCTTCCGCGGCGGGGTCGGCGCACTCGCGCGACACCGCCACGTCGGGCGCGACCGGCGTGCCGGCCACCGCGGTGCTGCTTGGAGCGGATGCCGCGATGGCCGGCGCCGATGCGGCCCTGGCGGCCGCCATCGAGCCGCCGCCTTCGCTGCGCTGGCGCTGGCTGCGCAAGCACCCGACCCTGATCCTGGGCATCGCGCTGCTGCTCGTCATCGCCGCGGTGTCGCTGGCGGCGCCCTGGATCGCCACCCACAATCCCACCGCGATCAACCCGCTGCAGCGCCTGAAGCCGCCGTCGGCCGAGCATTACTTCGGCACGGACGCGCTGGGCCGCGACGTGTTCAGCCGCGCCGTATGGGGCGGCCGCGTATCGCTTATCGTGGCGATCTCCGTGGCGGCGCTGGCCACCGTGCTGGGCGTGGCGCTGGGCCTGATGGCCGGCTTCGTGCGCTGGGCCGATTCCATCATCATGCGCGTGATGGACGGCATGATGGCCATTCCCGACATCCTGCTGGCCATCGCCCTGATGGCGGTGATACGCGCCAGCCTGTCCACGGTCATCCTGGCCATTACCATCCCCCAGGTGCCGCGCGTCGTGCGCCTGGTGCGTTCGCTGGCGCTGACCCTGCGCGAACAATTGTTCGTGGAGGCCGCCCATGCCATCGGCACGCGCCTGCCGGTGATCCTGGTGCGGCACGTCCTGCCCAATATCGTGACGCCGCTCATCGTGCAGGCCACCTTCATCGCCGCCACCGCGGTGCTGACCGAGGCCGTGCTGTCCTTCCTGGGCGTGGGCGTGCCGGCCCAGGTGCCCAGCTGGGGCAACATGATGGCCGAGGGACGTAACTTCGTGGCGGTGGCCTTTACCATCATCCTGTATCCCGGCACGCTGCTGGCGTTGACGGTCCTGTCCATCAACATGATGGGCGACGGGCTGCGCGATGCGCTGGACCCGCGCCTGGCCAACCAACTGTAAGGGGACGGTGCGATATGACTGAAGCCTTGTCGTCCGCGCCCGTCCTGCTGGAAGTGGACAATCTGTCGACCTGGTTCGATACCGTCGCCGGTACCGTCAGGTCGGTCAATGGCGTTTCATACCAGGTGCGCGCCGGCCAGACGCTGGGCGTGGTGGGGGAGTCGGGCTGCGGCAAGAGCGTGACCGCGCTGTCCATCATGCGCCTGCTGTCCATGCCGCCGGCCCGCTTTGCCGGCGGCGCGATACGCTATCGCGGCACCAACCTGCTGGACCTGAACGAGAAGCAGATGCGCGCGATCCGCGGCAACCGCATCTCCATGATTTTCCAGGAGCCCATGACCTCGCTCAATCCGGTGCTGACGGTGGGGCGGCAGATCGCCGAGACCGTCATGCTGCACCAGAAGGTCGGCCGCCGCGTCGCCATGGCGCGCGCCACGGAGATGCTGCGCCTGGTGCAGATCGCCGAGCCCGAACGGCGCGTCAACGAATATCCGCACCAGCTGTCCGGCGGCATGCGCCAGCGCGTGATGATCGCGCTGGCCCTGTCCTGCAATCCGGAAGTGCTGATCGCCGACGAGCCCACCACCGCGCTCGATGTCACCATCCAGGCGCAGATCCTGGACCTGTTGCGCGGCTTGCAGCAAAAGCTGGGCATGGGCATCGTCATGATCACGCACGACCTGGGCGTGGTCGCCGAGTGCTGCCAGCGCGTGGTGGTGATGTATGCCGGCCGCAAGGTGGAAGAGGCGCCGGTGGCCGATCTGTTCGATCGTCCCCTGCATCCCTATACGCGCGCCTTGATGGCTTCCATGCCGTCGATGAACACCGCCGGGCGGCTGACGGAAATACCGGGCATGGTGCCGCCGCCCACGCAGCTGGGCCTGGGCTGCAGCTTCGCGCCGCGCTGTCCCTACGCCACCGAGCGCTGCCGTCGCGAAACACCGCCCCTGCGGGCCTTGGGCGAGGACCATGCGGTCGCCTGTTTCGAGGCGGAACGGGTGGCCGGCGTGGCGCCGGCGGCCGCCGCGGGCAGGGACACGGCATACGGCGGGGCGATGGCCCCGGCCCCGGGGGCGGTCCGCGCGGGCAAGGAAGTGGAGGAATGACGGTATGAATGCGATCCCCATGCAGGCCGGCGGCGGCGCCGCCACGCCCGCCGCGCCCGATGCGGCCGCCGCCACGCCCTTGCTGCAGGTGCGCGAGCTGGTCAAGCACTATCCTGGTTCGTCGGCCTGGCTGGGCCGCCGGCGGCCCACCGTGCAGGCCGTGGATGGCGTGTCCTTCGACGTGGCGCGCGGCGAAACGCTATCGCTGGTGGGCGAGTCGGGCTGCGGCAAGACCACCACGGGCAAGTCCATCCTGCGCCTGATCGAGCCCACTTCCGGATCCGTCCTGCTGGAGGGCGAGGACATCGCCCGGCTGGACATGTCGCGCATGCGCGAGCGGCGGCGCGACATGCAGATCATTTTCCAGGATCCCTATGCGTCGCTGAACCCGCGCATGACGGCGGGCGCCATCGTCGCCGAGCCCATGCGCAATTTCCCCGGCGAGCACGGACATGGGGCGCGCGAGCGCGCCGAGCGGGTCGCGTGGCTGTTTTCCAAGGTGGGCCTGCGGCCGGAAGCGATGAAGAAGTTTCCGCACGAGTTCTCCGGCGGCCAGCGGCAGCGGCTGGGCATCGCGCGCGCGCTGGCCCTGCGTCCCAAGCTTATCGTCTGCGACGAACCGGTATCCGCGCTGGACGTGTCGGTGCAGGCGCAGGTCATCAACCTGTTGATGGACCTGCAGAAGGAATTCGGCATCGCCTATCTGTTCGTCGCGCACGATCTTGCCGTGGTGCGGCATATCAGCCATCGCGTCGCCGTGATGTACCTGGGCCAGATCGTGGAGCTGGCGGACCGCGACACCTTGTTCTCGCGGCCGCTGCACCCCTATACCGAGATCCTGCTTTCGGCGGTCCCCGTGCCCGATCCGCATGTGCGCAGCCAGCGCATATTGCTGCGCGGCGATCCACCCAGCCCGGCCAATCCGCCCAGCGGCTGCCGTTTTCATACCCGCTGCCCGCTGGCGCAGCCCATCTGCAAGCAGGAGCGGCCGGCGCTGACGCCCCGGCCCGCGAATGGCGGTGCCGCGGGCGCGACGCAATGGGTGGCGTGCCACTTCCGTTGAGCGCCGGCGGCGCGGGCCGGGCGATACACGCCCGTCCGTGCCCATGGACGCCCTGAACAGGGGACCAAGGTGCAAGACCCCACGGGACTGGATCTTTCCCAGCTGCGCGCGGCCCTGGAGGCCGGCGCGCTGACGTCGGCCAGCCTGGTCCATGCCTTCCTGGCCCGCATCGCCGCGCACGACGCGCGAGGCCCCGGCATACACGCCATGACGGCGCTGCACCCCGACGCCCCCGAGCAGGCGCGGCGCCTGGACCGCGAGCGCGCCGCCGGCCTGGTGCGCGGCCCGCTGCATGGCATTCCCATCGTCGTGAAGGACAACATCGATGTGCTGGGCCTGCCCACCGCGGCGGCCTGCGCGGCATTGCGTGACCATAGGCCGGCGCGCGACGCGCAAGTGGTGCGGCGGCTGCGCGATGCGGGCGCCATCGTGCTGGGCAAGGCCAATATGTCCGAGCTGGCGTGTTCCAACGGCCGCTACGGCTATAGCTCGCTGGGCGGCCTGACGCTGAACCCCTACAACCGCGCGCGCAACGCGGCGGGGTCGAGCAGCGGCAGCGCGGCGGCCGTGGCGGCGGGCTTCGCGCCCGCCGCGCTGGGGACGGACAGCTTCGGGTCCGTGCGGGCGCCAGCCTGCGTGACCGGCCTGGCCGGCTTGCGGCCCACCCACGGCCTGTTGCCCGTGGAAGGCGTCCTGCCCCTGGCCTTGTCCTTCGACACCGTGGGGCCGATGGCCCGCTGCGTGCGCGACGTGGCGCTGCTCTTGCGCGCCATGTCCAGCGCGATGCCGGGCGCGGAGCGCGACGAGTACCTGGACGGCTTGCGGGAGGACGCCGCGCGCGGGGCGCGTATCGGTGTGGTGGTGGATTATCCCGGGCAGGACGAGGAAGTGCGCGCGGCGATGCAAGCGGCGCAGGTGATCCTGCGCGGGCTGGGGGCGGTCCTGGTGCCGTTCAAGCTGCCCGAGCCGCCTTTGCAGGACGGGCTGGTGGCGGCGTCCGGCGGCGGCGCCCATGCCGATACGGCCGCGTCCGGCGACGGCGAACCTTCATACACACGGACGCTCTACCCCGGCCTGCTCTCGCCCCTGGCGGAGGCGGAGTGGCCGGCTCAGCTCGATGCCTTCCTGGCCGCGGGCATTGGCGGCGGCCCGCGCGATATGGCGCGGTTGCTCGCCGCCGCCCAAACCTGGTCGGCCGCGCATCCCGGTCGCGCCGTCAACCCCCGCACCCTTGCCGGCATGCAGCGCGCGCTGGAGCAGGCCGCCCGGCGGACCGCCGCGCAACGTAACCAGGCCCAGGCCGCGCTGGCGGCTTATCGCGCCGCCGTCGTGCACGGCATGCGCCGGCTGGACCTGGCGGCCGCGATATTCCCCACGCTTTCCTGCCCCGCATCGCCCCGCTACGATCGCGAGGATCCCACCTATGTGCCGTACCCCGGGAACGCCTACGCCGGGCTGTACGTCGCCAGCGCCGCCGGCCTGCCGGAAATCAGCGTGCCGGCGGGCATGGCGCGCGCCGGTGTGCCCATGGGGGTGTCTTTCATGGGCGCCCCCTATGACGAGGCGCGCCTGCTGGGCTTGGCGCATGCCTTCGAACAGGCGCGCGGGCGCTGTCCGGCGCCGGTGCTGGACTGATTGCGCGGGAGCTGGGGCTCGCAGCACGTCGGGCCGGCCCGGCCCGGCCTGGCCAGGCCTGGCCTAAAATCGGGCGCCGTTCCTCTCGCCCCGATCCGGCGCTGCGCTTGCAGCCCCCGCCATGAACCCCGAAGATCTCAAGCTGCTCGTCACCTGGACCATGCCATACGGCAAATACAAGGGCCGTCTGCTGGCGGACCTTCCGGGCCATTACCTGACCTGGTTCGCGCGTGCAGGCTTTCCGCCCGGGCACCTGGGCCGGCTGCTGGCGCTGATGCATGAACTGGACCACAACGGGCTGAAGCCATTGCTGGATCCCTTGCGCGAAGGCGGGGCGGTGCCGCGGTCCAACTAGAAGCCGTACAGGCGGGCGGGATTGTCCACCAGGATCTTCTTCCGCACGGCCGCGTCCGGCGCCCAGCGTGCCAGCAGGTCCAGCATATCCGCATTGTCCGGCGCGTCCGTGCGGCCCGGATGCGGGTAGTTGCTGGCCCACAGGCAGCGGTCCGGATTGGCCGCCGCCAGGGCGCCCGCCAGCGCGCCGACGTCGTCGTAATGCGGCGGCCCCGAGCGCGATGTCTCGTACGGCGCCGACAGCTTGACCCACACATGCCCGCGATCGAGCAGGCGCAGCAGGCTCTGGAAACTGGCATCGGAAGGCGCGACCGGCGTCAGGTATTTGCCGTTGTGATCGATGCTGAGCTGGCAGGGCAGGTCGGCCAGGCGGTCCTCGCAGGCCGGCAACTCGCGGCCATCCAGCTGCAGATTGATGACCCAGCCGAGCTCCGCGATGCGCGCCGCCATGGGCGCCAGGTCGTCCCAGCCCATCACGCCGCCGCTGTTCGGGATCATCATGAAGCGCACGCCGCGCACGCCGGCCTCGTGCAATTCGCGCAGCCGCGATAGCGGCGTGTCGGCGGCCAGGGTGGCGATCATGCGGGCGGAGCCCCGCGCCCGTTCCAGCGCTTCCAGCGCGCAGCGGTTGTCGAAGCCGTAGCCCGTGGCCTGCACGATGACCGCCCGTTCCAGGCCCAGGGCCTGGCGCACCCGCAGGTAGTCGTCCCAGGAGGCCTGCGGCGGGCCGAAGGTGGCGGTGGGCGCGAGCGGATACCGCTGCAGCTCGTAGACGTGGATGTGGCAATCGCAGGCGCCGGCCGGCGCTTTCAGGCTGGGTGTTTTCATATGCGCTTTCCTGGTGTGTGTACTGGCACGAAGGCCCCGGCGCGGCGGCGCCCGGCGCGGCGGCGCCCGACTCGGCGGCGCCCGACTCGACGCCGCCCGGCGCCACGGCGGCCAAGGCAACGGCCTCCGGCGCCGGAAATCAACGCTGTAGCCGTTTCAGTCGCGAGGCCCGCGCCAGGTTGACGGCATGCGGCGGGGTGGCGCCCGTCACGATGGCGCGCACCTGCTCCACGGTATCCATGGCCTGGTGTTCGGCGGCCTGGGGCGTCAGCCCGCCGATATGCGGGGTGGCGATGACGCGCGGGTGGGCCGCCAGCCAGGGCGAGGGCATCTGGTCCTGCGCGCGCCCGACGTCCAGCGCGCAGCCGGCGATGGCGCCGCTGTCCAGCGCATCGCGCAGCGCTTCCTCGTCCACCAGTTCGCCGCGGGACGCATTGATGAAGATCGCATCGCGCTTCATGCGCGCATAGGCATCGCGTCCCATCAGTCCCGCCGTTTCCGGCAGGGCGGGCGCCAGGCAGACGACGTAGTCGGATTCGGCCAACAGGGTATCCAGGTCCACCTGCCGCATGCCGCCGGGCAGGCTCTGCGGCTGGGGATCCTGCACCAGCACGCGCATGCCCAGCGCTTGCGTGACGCGGGCCAGGTAGCTGCCGATGTGGCCATGGCCGATGATGCCCACGGTGGCGCCGCGCAGTTCGCGGCCCATGGCCACGGGCGCCGGTTCTCCCTTCCAGTAGGCGTGGGCCGCGCGGCTGATGTGGCGGCTGGCATCGATCATCGCCCCGACGATCCATTCGGAGACCGAGGCATCGAAGCCCGGCGTGGCGCGCGTCACCAGCACGCCGTTGCGGCTGGCGGCGTCCACGTCGATGTTGCGGATGTCCACGGCCACGCGGCAATAGGCGACCAGGTCGGGCAGGGCGTCGAACACCTGCGCGGGCGCGGCCGCCAGACGGCTGGAGACCACGATCTGGCAGCCCTGGGCCAGCCGCACCAGGGCTTCGGGCGTGGTCGGATCCTCCCCCGGGTTCAGCTTGACCTGGCCCAGTTCGCGCAGGCCGCGCAGCGCGCGGTCGCCGTAGTAATTGGCCAGGGCTTGCGGGGAATGCGTCAGCAATATCGTGGTCATGCGGAGGTCTTCCTTGGGGACCGCGCGGCGGCGCGCGGGGATGCGGCGGCACCGCGCGCTCGCGCGGGGGCCGGGGAAGCAGGGCGCGGCGGGGTCGCCGGCGGCGGCGCGCCCACGGACTGGCGTTCGATCAGCCGCGGCTGGAACAGCACCTCGCGCGCCGGCAGGTCCGGCCGCGCGAGACGTTCGACGACCATGGCGACCATGGCGCGCGCCATGTCGGCGCTGGGCATTTCCACCGTGGTCAGCGGCGGATTGGCGTAGGCTGTCATGACGAGGTTGTCCATGCCGACCACCGACACGTCGTCCGGCACGGCAAGGCCGGCCCGGTGCAGCCCGGCCATTAGGCCCAGCGCCATCATGTCGTTGATGGCGATGATGCCGGTGGGACGGTCCTTCATGGCGGCGATGCGGCCCGCCATGGCGTAGCCTTCGTCGGCCAGGTTCGAATCGCCGTAGCCCGAGCCCGTGGCGCCTTCCAGCACCTGGGCATGCGCGGCCAGGCCCGCCTGCGCGGCCGCCGACAGGAAGCCCTGGCGCTTGAGCGTGCGGCTGACCGTCTTGACGTCGGGCGTGACCAGCGCCAGCCGCCGGTGGCCGTGCCGGGCCAGGTGTTCCACCGCCAGGCGCGCGGCCAGCGTGTTGTCCGGCGATACGTGGTCGATGCGCGAGCGGGTGTCGCCGTCGCCGCCGCGGTCATAGCTGACCACGGCCAGGCCGCGCGCGATGGCGGCGTCCAGGTGGTCTTCGTCGGTGCGCGAGGACGCCAGGATGACGCCGCGCACGCCCAGCGAAATCAGGTCGTCGAAGGTGCGCGATTCCTGCTGGCGGTCGCGATGGGTATTGCCCAGCAGGACGCGGAAACCGTGGGCGTCGCGCGCGGCGGCTTCCACATGCACCGCCAGTTCGCCGAACATCGGGTTGGCGGTGGACGGCACCAGCAGGCCGATCAGCGGCGCGTAGCCCGTCTTCAACTGGCGGGCCACCAGGTTGGGGCGGTAGTTCAGCTCGCGGATGGCGTCCTGCACGCGCTGCAAGGTGTCGCGGCCCAGCCGGTCCGTGCGGCCGTTCAGGACATTGGAAACCGAGCTTACCGACACGCCCGCCAGCGCGGCCACATCCTGGATCGTCGTCATTGCGTCTACTCAAGCCATGTTCATCATGCGGGGCACCCACAGGCTGATCGCGGGCACGAAAATCAGCACTATAAGCATGATTACCAGCAGGACCAGGTATTTCACCATCGGCCGCGCCACCTGCTCCACGCGGGTGCCCGTCATGGCGCAGGTCGCGAACAGGCCCAGGCCGAAGGGCGGGCTGAACAATCCCAGGCCCATGGCGATGACCACCACGGTGCCGAAATGCAGCGGGTTCACACCCACCTGCTGCGCGATGGGGGTAAGCAGCGGGCCGAAGATGATCAGCGCCGGCGCGCCTTCCAGGATGGCGCCGAAGATCACCATCAGCAATGCCGACACCAGGATGAAGGCCGTGCTGCCGTAGCCATGGGCCAGCTCCGTCATGGTGTCGGACAGGAAGGAGGGCAGCTGCTGCACCGTCAGCGCGAAGGCCACGCTGGACGCCGCCGCGATGATGAACAGGATGCCGCCCGCCATGGAAGCCGCGCGCACGAACAGCGCCACGATGGCCCGCGGGGTCAGTTCGCGGAAGGCCAGCGCGCCCGCCGCCAGCGCGTACACCACCGCGAAAGCGGAGACCTCCGTGGAGGTGGCCACGCCGGAAGTCACCCCCTTGCCTATCATGCCCACCATCACCAGCGCGATGAAGGCGCCGCCCAGCAGCTGCGGCCATGGCATGCGGACGGGAAACGCCCGCAGCGGATCCACTTTCTTGCCGAACCAGATCGCCATCACGGACAGGCCCGTGGCCAGCACCGCGGCGGGCACCAGCCCGGCCAGGAACAGGCCGCCGATGGAGATATTGGCGACGAAGCCCATGATGATCAGGTTCACGCAGGGCGGTATGGTTTCCGCCATGACGGCGGAGCTGGCCAGTACCGCGGCGGTTTCGTTGACGTCCTGCTCGGTGCGCCGCACCGCCGGCACGACGATGCCGCCCACGGCGGCGATGTCCGCCAGCTTGGACCCCGACACGCCGGAAAAGAAGGCCGTGGCAAGGATGGAGATCAGGTTCATGGATCCGCGTACCCGGCCGAACATGCGCACCAGCAGTTCGATCAGGCGGGTGGACATGCCGTTGGACTCCATGATCAGGCCGGCCAGCACGAAAAAGGGAATCGCCAGCAGCACGAAGTGGTCCATGCCGGCCATCACCTGCTGCGAGTAGATGATCAGCGGCAGCGTGGGCTCCGCCATGAAATAGGCCAGCGAGGACAGCGCCAGCACGAAGGCGATGGGCACGCCCGCGACCAGGCTGCCCAGGAATGCCGCGGTCAGCAGCATCCAGGGACGGATGGTCCAGGGCTCCGGCATCCAGGCATTCCAGGCCCACACCGCCAGGCACAAGGCCACCGCGCCGGCCAGCGTGCCATAGACGGCGCGCCGGGGACCGCACAAGGCGTTGGCGATGCCGACCACCGTCATGAAAAGCGCGCCGACGAACACCGGCAGGACGCTGAGCCACTGCGGCGTACCGATGGGCGTGGTGACGTTCACCGAATCGAGCAGCAGTTCCCAGGACGAATAGCACAGGGCCGCCGAGGTGCCGGCGACGGCCCAGCCGCCCAGCTGTACCGCGGGCTCGCGCCAGGCCGCGGGCAGCAGCCCGCGGAAGACCTCGATGCCGACGTGCTGGCGCCGCGCCAGCACGGTCGCGCCGCCCAGGAAAACCAGGGTCACCATCAGGCCGCGTGCCGCTTCCTCCGCCCAGTCCACCGGGCTGTGCAGGAAATAGCGCAGGATCACGGAGACGAAGACGACTCCCACGTCCACGGCCAGCACCAGGCCGCAGAAGTGCTCGATGACCGTGCAAAGGCGTCCCAGCCAGCGCGCGTGCGCGGCGGCGCTTTCCGGCGCGGCGTGCCCGTGCGGCGTGGCGGCGCTACCCGCCAGTACGTGTGCGTTCATGCTGTGCTCCCGGCCGCGTGGCGGCATCGTCGCGGTTGTCGGGCGCTCAGGCGCGCGACTGGTTGATGATGTCCAGCATGGGCTTGGTGACGGGGTATTGCGAGGTCACGCTGGGCCAGAGCTTGTCTTCCATGGCCTGGCGCAGGCGCTGCCGTTCGCCGGGGTCCATGGGATGGAATTTGATGCCTTGCTTTTCCAGCTCGGCCAGGGCTTGCTTGCCCTTGGTACCCGCCACCTGGCGCTGGTAGAGCGAGGCTTCCTGTGCCGCCTTCAGGAAGGCGGGCTGCAGGTCGCCGGGCACCTTGGCCAGGCCGCGCTTGCCGATGGCCGTGATGGAGGGGCTGAACAAATGGTTGGTCAGCCAGCAATTGCCGACCACTTCATTGAACTTGCTGGACAGCACGGTGGCCGCGTCATG
Organism: Bordetella bronchialis; assembly: GCF_001676705.1. Taxonomy (NCBI): domain Bacteria; kingdom Pseudomonadati; phylum Pseudomonadota; class Betaproteobacteria; order Burkholderiales; family Alcaligenaceae; genus Bordetella; species Bordetella bronchialis. The sequence goes on along the minus strand of NZ_CP016170.1, from coordinate 4,998,938 downwards.
CTCGAAGCCGTCCACCACGCCCGTCTGCACGGCGGTATAGAGCTCGTTGATCGGGATGGGCGTGGGAATGGCGCCCATGAGCTTGAAGGTTTCGACGAAGATGGGCGTCGGCAGGACGCGCAGCTTGACGTTCTTCAGGTCGCTGTCGTGCTCCACCACTTTCTTGGTGTAGACGCTGCGCGCATTGAAATGGTTGCCCCAGCCGATGAAGGTGCAGCCGGTGCGCGACTGCAGCAGCTTGTTGAACTGCTCGCCCACGCCCGCGTCGACCGACTTGTTGACGTGTTCCCAGCTGTCGAACACGAAGCCCATGTCCAGCAGGGCCAGTTCCGGCAGGGCGGTCGCCCAGATGGAACTGCCGGTGATCATCATGTCGATGGAGCCCAGCCGTACCTGCTGAACCACGTCGGATTCTTTGCCCAGCTGGCCATTGGGAAAAATGTCCACGCGGATGCGCTCGCCCACGGATTGCTTGAGATCGGCGGCGAAGCGCTCGTACCAGATGTACTGCGCCGATTGCTGGTCGGCGGGCTGCGATATCGAGCAGCGCAGGGCAACCGTGGCGGGGGCCGCGAGGACGCGCGGGGCGGCGATGGCGGCCGCGGCGCCGGCCGCCGACTGAAGGAAGGCGCGGCGCGTCACGGCGCCCGCCGTACGTGGAATGGCGTGCGATTTCATGCTTTTGTCTCCGTCCTTATAGGTCTAGGTATAACGATTTAGTAAATCGTTATACTCATCGTAGGGGTTTTGCCGTTTCTTTACAATAGGGGCCTCTCCCCGGCCCCTTTTCTTCTCCAGGCCCGGGCACTCCCACGCAGCGCGAGGGGGCAGCATGTCCCATGTCGGTCCATTCCTGCGGCGCGGCAAACGGGTTCCCGGATCGCCGGATCCGGGTGGCGATCCATTTGATGAAAATTCGACGACCCCAGGGCGATACTGCGCCGCAGCAGCTTCTTACCCTGCGATCGCCATGCACATCGAATCCCGTTCCGAAGCGTTGGTGGCCCGTACGCTTCCCGCCGAAGGCGTCCAGCGCAAGGACGACCCCCGCGACATCCGTATCTCCTGCGTCGTTCCCTGCCTGAACGAGTGCGACAACCTGCGCGTGCTGCTGCCCGCGCTGATGTCCATGCTGAGCAAGCTGTGCACGGCATGGGAAGTCATCGTCACCGACGATGGCAGCACGGACGGCACGGCCGACCTCATGCAGAAGTGGTCGGCCATCGACGGCTTCCGCTACCTGCGGCTGTCGCGCAACTTCGGCAAGGAGGCCGCGCTGAGCGCGGGCCTGGAGGCCTCCACCGGCGATGTGGTGATTTCGCTGGACGCCGATATGCAGCATCCGCCGGCGCTCATCCCGGAAATGCTGGCGCGTTGGCGCGCCGGCGCCGACATGGTGTACGCCGTGCGCGAGAACCGCGACAGCGAGTCCTGGTTCAAGCGGGCCGGTTCGCGCCTGTTCTACCGCATGCTCAGCGACGGCCGCGGCGTGGACGTGCCGGCCAACGCCGGCGATTTCCGGCTGATGGATCGCCGGGTGGTACAGGCGCTGAACGCCTTGCCGGAACGCACCCGCTTCATGAAGGGCCTGTATGCGTGGGTCGGCTTCCAGGCCGAGGCGCTGCCTTATGTGCCGGATGCGCGCGCCCACGGCAACACGCACTACAGCAAGCGCAAGCTGTTCAAGCTGGCCTTCGCGGGACTGACCGCGTTCACGACCTGGCCCTTGCGCCTGGTCAGCATGATGGGCCTGGCGTTTTCGCTGGTGTCTTTCGCCTACGGCTGTTATCTGGTGGTGGACTACCTGATGTACGGCAACGCCGTGTCCGGCTGGACCACCATCGTGGCCGCCCTGATGTTCTTCGCCGGCATCAACCTGCTGTCCCTGGGTGTGGTCGGCGAATATGTCGGCCGTATCTTCGATGAAGTCAAAGGCCGGCCCCTGTACGTCGTGCGGGAGCAGCGCGGCAAGGTCTTCACCGAAAAAAAATAAGCCGCGGGCCGCCGACGGCTTTCTTCCATCGACGCAAGTCTTTCCTATACCGAGTTAATTCCCGATACCTATGTCGCGCGTGCTGGATGCATGGATGCGCCGCCTTGAGGCGCTGTCCGAGGGTTGGCTTTTTCTCATTACCGGAGTCTGGCTGTTATGGCTGTCATGGCTGCGCCCCATGACGCTGCCCGACGAAGGGCGCTACGCGGGCATCGCCTGGGAAATGCTGCGCACCGGGGAACATGGCGTGCCGCTGCTGAACGGCATGCCATTCTTCCACAAGCCACCGCTTTACTACTGGCTGGCCTCGGCCGCCTTCGACGTATTCGGCGTCCATCCCTGGGTGGCGCGGCTGCCCTCGTGGCTGGCGGCGTGGGCGGCGGCGATGGCCGTCTACATGTTCCTGCGGCGCTATCGCGGCGTACGGACGGCGACGGTCGCCTTGCTGGTACTGGCCACGCAACCCTTCTTTTTCGGCGCGGCGCAGTTCGCCAATCTGGACATGCTGGTCGCGGGCATGATCACGCTGACCACCGTGGCGGGAGCGGCCGCCGTGTTGAACGCGCAGGAAGGGCGTGCCTGGCGGCGGCTGGCCGTGGCCGCCGGCGTGCTGGCCGCGCTGGGCGTGTTGTCCAAGGGCCTGATCGGCGTCGTGCTGCCCGGCGGCATCCTGCTGATATGGATCGTCATGCTGCGACAGTGGCGCGGCCTGTCCGCGTTGTTGTGGCCGCCCGCCATCCTGGCCTTCCTGGCGGTATGCCTGCCCTGGTTCTGGTCCATGCAGGAGACTTTTTCCGGGTTCTTCAACTACTTCTTCATCTACCAGCAGTTCGACCGCTTTGCCGAGGCCAGCTTCAACAACCGTGAGCCGGTCTGGTTCTATCTGCCCGTGCTGGCGGGGCTGGTCCTGCCCTGGACGTTCTGGCTGGGAGCCGTGTTCCGCAGGGCGTTCTGGGCCGAACGGGAAGGGCAGGCTCGCGCGGTACGCCTGTTGATGGGTATCTGGATCGTCGTGGTGCTGGCGTTCTTTTCGCTGCCGGCGTCCAAGCTGGTGGGTTATGTGCTGCCGACGCTCGCGCCCCTGGCCGTCCTGGTGGCCGAAGTGATCGTGGCCGGCCTGTCCGGCGCGGGCGGCCGCGACGCGGAAAACACCCACCGCAGCTACCGCGCCTGCCTGTGGGCCGCGGTGGTGCTGTGCGTGCTGATGACAGTGTTCGTGACCATCTACGCGCGGCCCACTTCGGCGCCCCTGGGCGTGCGGGCGCGCGCCGACTTCAAGGCCGGCGACCAGATCGTCATGCTGCATGCCTATGCCTACGATCTGCCCATGGCGCTGCGCGATCCGCAGCCGGCCTGGGTGGTGGACGACTGGACCAATCCCGAAATTCCACGGCGCGACAACTGGCGCAAGGAACTTTATGACGCCGGGCAGTTCCGACCCGAAGTCATGAAGGACACGTTGATTTCCATGCACGAATTGCAGTCCCGCCTGTGCGCCGCCCCGGCCGGCCAGGCCTTCTGGTTCTGGGGCAACCCCGCGGACGACCAGGACGCCTATCCCGCGCTGCGCGGCCGCGCGCCTTATGCGGTCAGCGGCAAGCGCGCGTTGTGGCGGGTGGTGCCGGACGACGCGTTCAGGTCGCAGTACTGCGGCGGAACGCCCAAAAACGGCTGAAAAGGAAAGTCATGACCGCGATGCCGACCAGGATCAGCGCCAGTAGCACGTCGTACCGCAGCGGCGTGCGGTGCAGCAGCCAGGCATATGCGGCTTCGTTGATCAGGAAGCCGGCCGCGGATATGCAGAAAAACCGCAGCGCCGCCACGTGCCATGCACTGGCCTGGTGACGGAAAGTGAGTCGATAATGGCCACTGAACGAAACACAGAACGCCACCAGCCAGCCCACCACATTCGCGGCCAGCGGTGGCATGTGCAGGGCTTCCACGCAAGCGACTACGGTTACCCAATGGGTAGCGGCGGCCGCGCAGCCAACGGCGATGAACCAGCTCAATTGTCGGACAAGAATCCGCATTCCAGGACTTCCATGGGAATGACGTCGAACGAACCGCCGCATACCTGTGCGGACGTCCGGCGTATTGTCGTATGCGCCGACGATTTTGGCATGAATCCGTCCATCGACGAGGGCGTGCTGGGCCTGGCGCGCGCGCAGCGGCTGAGCGCGGTGGGATGCCTGTCGCTGGCGCCGGAATTCCGCCGCGATGCCGCATCCCTGCGTGAACTGGATGTCGATGCCGGCGTGCACCTTAACTTCACCGAAGCCCTGGGGGAATCGGGCCTGTACCTGCCGCTGCCGCGCCTGATCGCCTGCACCTATGCGCGCGTGCTGGATAGCGGCCGCGTGGCGCGGCAGATCGAACGCCAGCTGGACGCCTTCGAATCGGCGATGGGCCGCGCGCCGGATTTCGTCGATGGCCACCAGCACGTCCATCAGCTCCCGCAGATCCGCCATGCGCTGTTCCGGGTACTGGCGCGCCGCTATCCGCGGCAGGGACCCTGGCTGCGCCATACGGCGCCAGGTTGCCTGGACGGCGTGCCTACCCCGCTGCGCCGCAAGGCGCGCATTATCGCGGCGCTGGGGGCCGGCCCCTTCGCGAAGGCCGCGGCGGAAGCCGGCCTGCGCACCAACCGGCGCTTCCTGGGGGTCTACGACTTCGCGGGCGGCGCGCAGGCCTACGACGACCTGCTCACGCTGTGGCTGCGCAACGCCTGCGACGGCGACCTGTTGATGTGCCATCCGGCCATGCCGGCGGGCGGGCGGCGCGGCATGGACGCGCAGCGCGGCGCCGAATACCAGGTGCTGTCCCGGCCGGGCCTGGACGAATGGATGCACACCATGGGATTGCGCGCCGTGCGCTACGCCGCTATGCGGCAATGACCTTGCGCGCGAAGGCTTCCAGGTAGTCCATCAGCGTGTCGGCCCCGCGCGCGGCCGCGCGTTCGTTGCCGCTGGCGATCCCTTCGGCCATGGCCATATGGCGGCGCGCGCCTTCGTTGACGTCGCCCTCGTGCTGGTAGGCGTACCAGAAGCGGCGGCACTGTATCAGCAGCGGCGTCACGGCCGTCACGGCGGAAACATTGCGGCAGGCATCGTGGCAGGCGTGGTCCAGCATCTGGTCCGCCCGCATATAGTCGTCCAGGTTGCCGCCGTCCGCGGCGCGCATCATATTGGCCGCGCATTCCAGGATGGCGGCGCGCTGGGGCGGCGTGGCGCGCCGGGCGGCGCCCGTGGCGATCAGGCGCTCCAGCGCGCGCCGCGTCTGCAGCAGGTCCAGGTGGTCGGACAGCTGCACATTGGACACCCGCAGTCCACGCCGCGGTTCCTGGGTGACCAAACCCGCCGACACCATGCGCAGCAGGGCTTCGCGCAGCGGCGTGCGGCCCAGCCCCGTGCGTTGCACCAGCTCGGCCTCGACGACCGGGCTGCCGGGTTGCAGCTGCAGGGTGGCGATCATGCTTTCGACGGCATCGTAGGCAACGTCGGCGGCTCGGCGTTTGGGCAGGGCTGCGCTCATGGTTATGGACGGTTGTGGTCGTGTGGCGCCGTATGGTAGCCCAGTGGCGCGTGCATCGATGCTCGGCGCGACGCCCGGCGTATCGACGCCCGGCGTATCGACGCCCGGCGTCTCGACGTCCGGCGCTTCGGCCCCGGTGCCGCGGCGCGCCGGCGCGATGGCGAGGCGCCCGGCCATCCGGCTTATCGGGCGGGGCCCATGGGAGGCCGCGAACGGAATTCCTCCGGACGCTTCTCCAGCGCGGCCTTCACGATCGCTTCCACGCGGGCGCGTTCTTCGCCGGCCAGGGGCAGGCGGGGCCGGCGGACATGCTCGTTGCCGACACCGGCCAGCGTTTCCGCCAGCTTGATGTTCTGTACCAGCTTGGTAGACACGTCCAGGTGCAGCAGGGGCGTAAACCACTGGTAAAGCTTCAGGGCCTGGGCCCATTCGCCCGCCTTCATCAGGTCGTACAGCGCCACCGTCTCGCGCGGGAAGGCGGTGACCAGGCCGGCCAGCAGGCCGTCGGCACCCAGCGCCAGCGCTTCGAAGGACAGGTCGTCCACGCCGATGAACAGCTGGTAGCGCGTCCCCAGCGCGTTGCGCAGGTCCGTGATGCGGCGGATGTCGTCCGTGCTTTCCTTGATGGCCGCCAGCCACTCGCAATCGGCCAGTTGCGCCATGTGTTCGGGCTTGAGGTCGACGCGATAGGCCACCGGGTTGTTGTAGATCATGCAAGGCTTGCGGGCGGCCTCCGCGATGGCGCGGACGTTCTGCATGGCTTCGCGCGCGTCGGCCACGTAGAGGACCGACGGCATCACCATGAAGCCGTCCACGCCCAGGTCCACGGCGGACTTGACGTAGCGCAGGGCCTCGCGGGTGCTGGTCTCCGAGACATTGGCCAGCACCGGGATGCGTCCGCCGCTGACATCCACTGCGGTGCGGGCCACCGCGAGCTTTTCTTCCATCGACAGCGTGCTGGCTTCTCCCAGTGAGCCGCAGGTGACCATGCCGTGGACGCCGTTGTCGATCAGGAAACCGAAATGCCGGCGCATTTCCTCGTGGTCCAGGGATTCGTCCTCCCGGAATTTGGTGGTGACGGCGGGAAACACCCCTTGCCAGCGGGTACGGTTCAAGTCCTTCTCCGGGGGAAGGCGCGCGGCGCGCCGATGGGGCAGTCTAATGGCTGCTTAATATATTTACAACGGGCCGGACGCCGTTGGGTCCGCGCTGCGGGCGTCCACGGGCGGGCGCTGCGGCATGGGCGCGCCGTGGAAAGCCGCGGCGGCGTCCTGGACGAAGGATTCCACCGCCTGGTCGTACACCGGACCGCTGCGCACCGCGCCGGAATGCGAGGCGCCGTCTATCTTTACCAGCCGCTTAAGGTTGGGCGCCACTTTTTGCGCGGCGGCGAACAGCTGGTCGCTCATGGTGTGCGGCACCACGCGGTCGTTGGTGCCGTGCAGGAACAGCACCGGCGTGGTCAGGTCGGCAAGCTTGTCCAGGGAGTCGAAGGGCTGGGTGACGAGCAGGCTGGCGCCGGGCACCCAACCCCATTTCAGGGTTTCCAGCATGGCCGCGATGCTGGTGAAACTGGATTCCACGATCAGCCCGGCGATGGCGGGCATGTCCCGGCGGGCGGCCAGGTCGATGGCGATGGCTCCGCCCAGGCTGTGGCCGTAGACGAAGCGCCTGGCCGGATCCGGCTGCCGCCGGGCCAGTTCGCGCAGGGCCTCGGCCGCGTCCTGGCCGGCGCTTTCCTCGGACGGCAGTATCCGGGTCGAGTCGCCGAAGCCCCGGTAATCGATGGCCAGCACCGAATACCCCAATCGCGTCCAGCTGGCCATGCGGAAGGCGCTGCCGTTCAGGTTCCAGCGCGCGCCGTGCAGGTAGAGCACCGCGGGAGCTTGCGGGTCGGGGCTTTGCCAGTACCAGGCCCGCACCTGCTGGCCGGGCGCCACGGCCAGGTCGAACACCCGGGTGCCCGCCGGCGGTTCGCTGAACCAGCGCTGGTCGCCGTGCGCCGGCGAAAAGATCGCCTCGCGCTGCCAGGCATCCAGCTGCGTGCAGCCCACGACGGCGGCGCCGGCCAGCAGCGCGCAAGCCATGGCGCGCCGCAGGGTGATACGGATGGGCAGGCGGGGGAAGGAGGGCATCGTCGATAGACCGGCCATGGCGGCGCGGGTTCCCGCCGCTAGCCCATCGACGCGGCCAGCTCCAGGGCGATGGGGTACAGGGAAAGCACCAGCAGCGTAGCCATGGTCAGGTTGAAGGCCCGTATCGCGCCGGGCTTGTGCAGCACGCGGCGCAGCGCCGTGCCGAAGGTCACCCACACGCCGATGGCCGGCAGGTTGACGATGCCGCAGACGATGGTCGCCACCACCAGGTTCATGAAGAACCCGGATTCCGGGATGTACGTGGCGGCCAGTCCCACGACCATGACCCAGGCCTTGGGGTTGACCCATTGGAAGGCCGCGGCCTGCAGGAACGTAAAAGGGCGCGCGCGCCGTCCGCCTTCGCGGATCTCCCCGGCGGTGGCGATCTTCCACGCCAGGTACAGCAGATAGATGGCGCCGCCGTACTTCAGCGCGGTATAGATCGCCGGCGATCCGTGGAAGACCGCCCCCAGTCCCGCGCCCACCAGCAGGATCATCAGGGAAAAGCCGATGTTGACGCCGAACATGTGCGGCAGGGTGCGCCGGAAGCCGAAGTTCAGGCCCGATGAGGCCAGCATGATGTTGTTGGGGCCAGGCGTGATCGAGCTGACCAGCGAAAACAGGATCAGCGGTCCGAGCAGGCTGGCGGAAAGAAGGGGGATGGTGTCGCTCATGTTCCGGTGCAATGGGTGGTGGCGTCTGCGTACGTTCGCGTGTTTCGCTGCGGGAGTGCCGTCCGGCCGGCGCGCGCGGTATCTGGCATTACCTGCGTCCCCGCGCCGCCGCCGCGCGGCCGCCGGCAATGACGCCGATGATGGCGAGCGCGAAGGCCAGCGTGGCCGGCCCGACCTGCTCGCCGAACAGCAGCGCGGCGGCCGTCACGGTCAGGAAAGGCTGCAGCAGCTGGACCTGGCCGACCCGGGCGATGCCGCCGCGCGCCAATCCGCGGTACCAGGCGAAAAATCCCAGGAACATCGAACCGAAGGAAAGATAAGCCAGCGCCGCCCACACCGTGGGCGAGGGGGACGGCGCCTGCGTCGCCATCCAGGCCACGGGCGCGACCAGGAAGGGCGCGCTGAAGACCAGGGCCCAGCAGATCGTACGCCAGCCGCCGAGCGTGCGCGACACCCGCGCGCCTTCGGCGTAGCCCATGCCGCCCAGGGCGACCGATACCAGCAGCCACAGGTCGCCGGCTTGGAACGCGCCGCCGCCCTCGCGCAATGCAAACGCCGCCACGAGCGCCGCGCCGGCCACGGCCCAGGCCCAGAACTGGCGCGTCGGGCGTTCGCCGCTGCCCAGCGCCGCGAAAGCCGCCGTCGAGAGCGGCAGCAGGCCATTGACGACCGCGCCATGGGCCGCCGGTACCGATTGCATGGCCAGCGTGGACGTCAATGGCCAACCCACGATGACGCCCAGCGCCGCCAGGATGATGCCTTTTCTTTCGTCGCGCCGCGGCAGGCGGCTGCGCGTCAGCCATAGCAACAGGCCGGCCGGTACGGCGGCCGCCAGCGCGCGTCCCAGGCCCACGAGCAGCGGATCCAGTTCCGCCACCGCGATGCGCGACATGGGCAGCGTCAGGCTGAAGACCAGGATGCCCAGCAGGCCGGCCCCATAGCCTTCCCAGCCGTGCGGGGCCTGGGTGGGGGAAGACAGCGCGGCAAGCGGGGATTCGGGGCGTGGCATCGAGGCCTCCTGGGCAGTGTGGCGGCAGGCGTGCGGCGGTCGGCCCCGGATTACGAGCCTGGCCGCGGCCGCCTGCCGGCGGGTCCCGCGCGTCCGGTCGCGCGGCCGCCGGGAAAACCCCCGGCCGCGACCGCTTGCGCCCGGCTGCGGAAAATGACACTCTACGCAGGGATCCCGGTACAGTACCGGTACACTTTTCCGGTTCGCTGGAATAACTGGCCTGGTCTTTCCACCATGACACTTTCGTCTTCTCCGCCCGTGTGGCGGCCGGTACGCGGCAATGACGTGACGCTGGCCACCCAACTGGCGGACGATCTGGCACGGCGCATCCAGGACGAGGGCCTGCGGCCCGGCTCGCGCCTGCCTTCCATACGGGCCATGGCCGAGCAGGCCGGCGTCAGCCGCTTCACGGTGGTCGAGGCCTACGATCGCCTGGCGGCCAGCGGCATGGTGCTGTCGCGGCGCGGCGCGGGGTTCTTCGTCGCCCCGCGCGATACCGCCCGCGCGGCCGCCGCGGTGCCGGCCCCCGAGGCGACGCTGGATACGCCGGCACGCATCGATATCTCCTGGCTGTTGCGCAGCATGTTCCGCGAGTCGACGGCCCCGGGCATGCCCGGCGGCGCCGGCCTGCTGCCGGCGGAATGGCTGGACGCCGACATGATTGCCGGCGCGGTGCGGGCGGTGGGCCGCACGGTGCGCGGCAATTTCCTGGCGTACGGACACCCGCAAGGCTATCCCGCGCTGCGCCAGCAGATCGCGGCGCTGCTGCAGGGCATGGGCGTGCCCGCGCATCCCGACCACAATCTGCTGACCACCAACGGGGTAACCCATGGGCTGGACCTGATCGCCCGCCTGCTGGTCGGGCCCGGCGATACGGTGCTGGTGGAAGACCCGGCCTGGTTCGTGATCTTCGGCCGGCTGGCGGCCGTGGGCGCGCGCGTCATCGGCGTGCCGCGCACGCCGGCCGGGCCGGACGCCGCGCTGCTGGACAAGCTCGCGGCCCAGCACCGGCCCAAGCTCTTCATCGTCAATAGCGTGGTCCACAATCCGACCGGCCATACCCTGTCGGCCGGCACGGCCTACGACATCCTGCGCATCGCCGAGCGCCACGACTTCACCGTCGTCGAGGACGACACCTATTCCGAGCTGCACCCCGGCAATGCCATGCGCCTTTCGGTGCTGGACCGGCTCAACCGAGTCATCCTGGTGGGCGGTTTTTCGAAGATGCTGGCCCCCAGCCTGCGGGTGGGCTATGTGGCCGCGCCGCCGGCATTGCTGCAGAAACTGGCGGACCTGAAAATGCTGGCCGGTTTGACCTCGCCGGAGCTCGGCGAACGCGTCGTCCATCGCATCCTGGCCGACGGGCAGTACCGCCGCCATGTGGAGCGGGTGCGCGCGCGCGTGGACGATGCGCGCGAACGCTGCGCCAGGCGACTGGCCGAGCTGGGGCTGCGCATACCCGATATGCCGCATGCCGGCATGTTCGTCTGGGCCGATTGCGGCCGCGACGGCGAAACCGTGGCGCGCGAGGCCGCGCGCCGCAATATGCTGCTGGCCCCCGGCTCGCTGTTCTCGCCCACGCAGGCGCCGTCCACCTACCTGCGTTTTTCCGCCAGCATGGTGGACAACGCGGCGGCCTGGCAGTTGCTGCGGCAGTTGATGCGTCCGGCTCCGCCGGGCGGCACGGCCGCATATACTGCCTGACCGCCCACATCATCCAGGAAGATCCATCATGTCCGTTCCCATCAATCGCCTGACCGAAACCTTCGCCGTCGCCCCCCAGCTGTCGCCCGACGATATGGCGGCCGTGGCGGCCGCCGGCTACAAGAGCGTGATCATCAACCGTCCCGACTATGAGGGCGGCCCCGACCAGCCCACCGCGGCCGCGGTGTCCCAGGCGGCGCTGAACGCGGGGCTGAACGTGGAATACCAGCCGGTCGTCAGCGGTGGCATGACGACCGAGGACGTCGCCCGCTTCGCGCAGTTGCTGGACACCTTGCCGCAGCCCATCCTGGCCTATTGCCGTACCGGCACCCGCTGCACCAATCTGTTTGTTGCCGCGCAGCACGCCGGCTCCAAGGGCCGGGGCTAGCGGGGGCAGGGATGCTGCTCTGCCGCCGGCCGGGTATTTCCGGTAGGATTGGCTACACACATTCCGTGTAAGGAGCAGGACATGTTCAAAAAAATCCTCATTCCCACCGACGGGTCCCCGCTGTCCGCCCAGGCGGCCAATGCAGGGGTTTGCTTCGCCCGCTCCGTCGGGGCGGAAATCGTCGCCCTGCACGTCACCCAGCCTTTCGCCGCCACCATAGGTTTCGACGGCATGGCGGCGGCCTACGCCATTACGGACGAAGACTACGAAAAAGCCTCCGCCGAACAATCCAAGCGCTACCTGAAGCAGGTGCTGGATCGGGCGGAAACGGCCGGCGTCAAGGCCACCGCGCGAGCCGTATCGAATTTCAATGTGGCGGACGGCATCGTCCAGGCCGCGCAGGAAAACGGCTGCGACCTGATCTTCATCGGCAGCCATGGCCGCAGCGGCCTGTCGCGCCTGCTGCTGGGCAGCGTCACCGCCAAGGTGCTGTCGCTGGCCCACGTGGCAGTCCTGGTGTACCGCGTCAAGGAAGAAAAAGCCTGATGCCGCGCAGCGGCGCCCCTGGGCGCCGCCGCCCTCGATCCGCCTGCGTCCTGCGGTGCCGGCGGATTTTGTTTTATGGCGTGCCGTCAATGCGGATGCGAGCGCCGCTGAAGCGAACAGGCGGCGGTGTCGCCACCCGACCGGGAAAGCACGCTTAGAATTCGATTTCGATAACAAAGGTCGTACGCGAGTACCTTCCCTTCATTCCCAGTCGCTTGGCGGACCTGGCGAACTCCATGCCATAAAGGCGTTGTATCGACGCGAAGTTCGTTACGAACTTGGACGTTGGAATCAGGATAGGCGTGTAGCGCGGCGGATCCTTCCGCACGCCGAGCGCGATATCCAGCGCTCGTGCCACTGGCACCTGATATGGAAGCACGATCGGGTAAGGCGCATACTCGGCCCACGAAGTGCCTGCGCCTTTGCGCGACGCCCCATAGTGTCTGAGGAAGTCGGCCAGGGTCGGATCGTTCCGGCCGAGCTCCCGGCCGTGCAGCACAATGCGGGCTCGCCAGCTGATAAGTGTGCGCGACATGGCCTGGCCGTCGGGGTTGAACGTCAGCTGACCCGCCCGATGTGCCTGGTTGAAAAGCTCCGCGAACCCCTCGGGGGTGCTGGGCAATTGGCGCAGGCGTATCGGTAGCGGGTGCCCTCCTGCGATGCGCAGCATGGGTCCGGGCAGGGCCGGCGCGGCGGCCATCGCGGGCGAGGGCGTATGGCGCCTTGCCACGGGCTCCGGCCCGGCATCCGCGGTGCCGAGCACCTGGTCCACGGTGTCCGCATCCAGTACGGGCAGTTCGCCAAGGTGGTGTTCCAGGTCGGCGGCATGCAGTTGTCCGGGCCGGAACTCCGCCGCCGCGGCCGCGGCCAGGACGTCCAGGCCTTCGATCATGTCCTCCGGGCGAAACATCGGCACATGGCCCGTCGGATCGGCGCCGGTAACCGGGTTCCCCAGGCAGTAGCCATAGCTGTTCAAGCCGCCGAGGCCGAAAGGGCTGTCCGTGTCCGGCACGGTAAAGCGCATCAATGCCGGCGAGTAGAAGCGGTACCCATCGCCTAAAGGGTAGGCGCTGGTGATAGGGTCGGGAATCGATCCCGTGTAAGCGCATATCGCCGCATGGCCCATGTCACGTCCTGGCGGGTGGGTAGGGCGCGCACGCAGGCATGGCGCCAGGCGCTAGTATGCCCGGTCATCGGGCGCCCCAGGACAGCGAGACGCGTAATACTGGGTTGCCATACGTAGGCCTTGGGGTGTCGCGAGGCGGGCCGCCAAGGCCGCACGTATTCGCACCCGGCCGGCTGGACAGGCTCAGAAGTGGATCTCGACGACGTAGGTCGTGGGCGAGTAACGGCCCTTTATGCCCAACCGCTTGGCAGCGTCGGCGAACGCCGCGCCGTAAAGGCGTTGTATCGACCGTTTTGATGCGGCGAACCTGGCCGTTGGAATCAGGATAGGGGTGTAGCGGTCGGGGTTCTTCCCCACGCCTAGTGCGATATCCAGGGCGCGCGGGACTTGTATCTCATAGGGAAGCATGATTGTGTAGGGCGCATCCTCGGCCCACGGGCCGCGCGTGGACCAGTCGAAGCTCGACGCGCCATAGTGCTTGAGGAACGTGGCCAGGGGCCTGTCGTTGCGGCCGAGCTCCCGGCCCATCAATACGATGCGGGGCTGCCAGCTTAGAAGCGCGCGCGACATGGCCTGGCCGTCGGGGTTGAACGTCAGCTGACCCGCCCGATGTGCCTGGTTGAAAAGCTCCACGAACCCCTCGGGGGTGCTGGGCAATTGGCGCAGGCTTATCGGTAGCGGGTGCCCTCCTGCGATGCGCAGCATGGGTCCGGGCAGGGCCGGCGCGGCGGCCATCGCGGGCGAGGGCGTATGGCGCCTTGCCACGGGCCCCGGCCCGGCATCCGCGGTGCCGAGCACCTGGTCCACGGTGTCCGCATCCAGTACGGGCAGTTCGCCAAGGTGGTGTTCCAGGTCGGCGGCATGCAGTTGTCCGGGCCGGAACTCCGCCGCCGCGGCCGCGGCCAGGACGTCCAGGCCTTCGATCATGTCCTCCGGGCGAAACATCGGCACATGGCCCGTCGGATCGGCGCCAGTAACCGGGTTCCCCATGCAGTAGCCATAGCTGTTCAAGCCGCCGAGGCCGAAAGGGCTGTCCGCGTCCGGCGCGGTAAAGCGCATCAATGCCGGCGAGTAGAAGCGGTATCCATCGCCTAAAGGGTAGGCGCTGGTGATAGGGTCGGGAATCGATCCCGTGTAAGCGCATATCGCCGCATGGCCCATTTCGCGTCCTGGCGGGTGGGTAGGGCGCGCACGCAGGCATGGCGCCAGGCGGGAGTATGCCCGGTCATCGGGCGCGCAGGACAGCGAGACGCGTAATACTGGGTTGCCATACGTAGGCTTGCTATGCGCAGGCATCGGAGGAGAGTCGGCGGCGGCGTTCCGAAGAGACGAAACCGCCGGCACCTGGCGTCCCGGCGCATTGCATGCGGCAACGCGAGATTACGTCGCGCCGTGGTCCACGAAACACACTCGATACGCATAATGGGCCCTGAGTCGCACTTCCGGCGCATGCGTGCGAATAAACAAAGGCGGATGGATCATGACTGGCGGGCATGCTCTTGCTTATACGGGATCCCCCTTGGACGGGGTCACAGGGGGCTATGCGCTGGGCAACGGCTATCGCATGTTCCTGCCGGCGCTGATGCGATTCAATGCCCCGGATACGGACAGTCCGTTCGGCCTGGGCGGCGTCAATGGCTATGCGTATTGCGCGGACGATCCGATCAATGGCTCGGACCCGAGCGGGCACATGATGCTGGGCGCCGGGATGTTGCGCGATGCGCAGGACGCGCTCGAACAAACCATCGCGCGCGCGGCCGATCCATCGAGGTTCCTGGACGCCGATGGCGTGGAGGCGGTCCTCGCGGCCCCATCGGGGCAACGCCGCAATAGCGCTGACGAGGTGGCCGATTTTTTTGGCGACCTGGATAACCCTGGCCATGCCGCGGCGCCCGTTGCGGGCCCATCCGCGCCGACAGAGGTGCCATTGGCGCCAGGACATGCGGCGGCCGCTGGCCTGCGCCCGGCGCATGCGGCCGCGCCGGGCGCGGTGGAGGGCGTGGTGGGGCAAACCGTCCGTCTTCGGCGACTACCGGCCAACTACGCAGACCTGGACGAGTTCGTGAGAGCGCTTCATGACGCCGGCTCGATCGATATCAATCCGGATCGGCGAGCCATCTCGCGCAAGGTCTACAGCATCACGCCGCAGATTGTGTTGAACGGCGTGGCCCTTGGGAGGAACGACCCGGTGGTCGTCAACCTGATGAAACGCCTTGGCGCCACGCGCGGACGGGGCGGATCGCTCATCGCGCCGTATGTTGTCAAACTGAAAGATCCAACGGACAACGCCACCGCGCTGGACGTGGCTTTCAGAGGAACGGTGCCGGGAGCGCCGGACTTCAGCGTGGTCGTGGTGCCACTGGGCAGGTCGTATACCGTGCCCGTGTTCGTGCAGGCTTTTTTCGACCAGGCCAAAACAATGGGCAAGCGCGTTCGCTGGAACGTCGTCAAACACCGTAACGAATTCTATTGATGCGCGCCGTAGGGCGTACCTGAACGCGACCACCGCCTGTTGCGGCGCTATCCAGAGACTCCAGGTCGTGATACGCCCTGTCGCGGCACCGGCGGGTTGCATGCGGCAACGCGAGATTACGCCGCGTCCGGGCCGCGATGCAGTCCCCGGCGGGCACAATGCATCATGAAGAGCGTGTCGACGCGCGTGTCGGGGGACAACCGTGGATCTGTCATGAAAGGCGGCTGTGTTCTGGGATATACGGGGTCCGTCCAGGACGCGGTGACCGGTGGCTATGCATTGGGCAACGGCTATCGCATGGCTCTTCCCGCGTTGATGCGATTCAATGCTCCGGATACGGACAGCCCTTTCGGCCCGGGGGGCGTGAATGGCTATGCGTATTGCGCGGACGATCCGGTCAATGGCTCGGACCCGAGCGGGCACATGATGTGGGGCGCCGCGATGTTACGGGATGCGGAGGACGCGCTGGAGCAAACCGTGGCACGGGCGGCCGATCCATCGGAGCTGCTGAACGCCAATGGCCCGGGCGGCGACATCGCCGGCACGTCGGGCCAACGGCGAAAGAGCGCGGAATGGGTGGGTCGATTTTTCGACGAGCTGGATGATCCGGGCCATGCCGCGGCCCCCGCCGCACCCGCACGGGCGCCAGTGGCAGCGCCTCTGGCACTCGAACAGGCGGTAGGCGCCGGTCGGGGCAATCGGGATCCGGCCGCCCTTGGCGCCGTCGTGGGCGTGGTGGGGCAGACCGTGCATCTCCGGTATATACCGGTAAGCGATGCCGATGTGCAGGAATTTTTCAGGGCGGCCTATGCCGCCAGGCTCGTCAACATCAATCCCGACGGACAGGCCGTTTCACGCGTGCTTTACGAGATCGAGCCGAGCATTGCCATGAACGGTGTGCCGGTGAACAGGAACGATCCGATGGTGGTCAGTCTGATGAAACGCCTTGGCGCCACGCGCGGACCGGGCGCGCCGTACGCCGGGCGGTACATTGTCAAGCTGAGGGCGCCCGCGAACCGGGCCGAAGCCCTGGATGTGCTTTTCATGGGTACGGTGCCAGGGGCACCGGACTTCAAGTCTATCGTGATGACGCCCAAGCCGGGCGGGAAGTACACGCACACCTTGTTCGAGCAGGCGTTTCTCCAGCAGGCCAAGCACATGCGCAAGCGCGTGGCCTGGAACGCGGCAGAAACCCGTGCCCAATTCTACTGATCCGGCATGGCCGCACCGGAGTTCTGCAGACCGCGGACAAGTCATGAATAAGGCAACGATACCTGCATACGCGGACGCCATTCCCGACCCGGTCACCCGCGCCTACCCCTTAGGCAATGGCTACCGCTTCTACTCGCCGGCGCTGACGCGGTTCACCGCGCCGGACGCGGACAGCCCTTTCGCGCTCGGCGGATTGAACGGCTATGGGTATTGCCTGGGAAACCCCGTCACCGGTACCGATCCGACGGGCCATGTGCCGATGTTTCGCCTGGAGGAGATGCTCCCGCACTTGGACGTTCAGGCCGCAGAGGCAGCGGCCGAGTTCCGGCCGGGACAACTGGATGCCGCCGACCTGGACAGGTGGCTGGGCGAGGAGGAGTCGCCGGCGCCGCATTCGCCGGCCCTTCTGGCGCCGGGGGGCGGCCCGGGACCGGGCACTTCGGCCGCAGGCCGGGCGGGTGGCGTCGCCGCGCATGCCGGCGGGGCGGCCACCTTGCCGGACGCGCCGGTCGGGCAGCAACTCGCCAGACTCGACGTGCCACGCGGTATCCCGCCCCCGGCCATCGTGCTGCGGGCGCTGCCCCAGGACGATCTGGGCTTGAAACGATTTTTCAATAGCGCCTATGGGCTGGGCTATGTCACGCTCAGCCCCGATGGGCCGGCCAAATCCGCGATCCTTTTCACCATCCATCCCCGGATAGCGCTACTGGGCCGTCTCCTCGACCACCATGATCCGGACGTGGTCGAGCTGATGAAGCGGTTCGGCGCGAGCTGCGGGCAACCGAAGGGCGGGTGGCGCGACAGACCCTACACCGTATCCCTGACAGCACCGGTGGCGCCGGAGTCCGGATTAATCGTCGCATTGGGAGGCCGGCGGCCCGGCAGGCACGGCTTCGACCCGATCCTGCTTAGCGCCGCTCAGACACGCACGCCGCACCTGAAAAGGGCTTATACCCGCGAGTTCCGCGATAGGGCGGCGCTTCTAAGGCTGAACATCTTGTAAGGGATAGAGGACCCTGCGAGCGGCGGCAGGATGCAAGATCCCGCCGCCGCATGGCCTAGCGGAACAGCACCACCGCCTGCTGCAGCGTTACCCAGATGCCCCAGGCCAGCGGGATGCCCACGCAGGCCCAGGCGAAAGCGATGACTCCCGCCGGCGTCTTGAAGGTCGAGGTCGATTCGCCATGCACCTCGGCCGCCACGGCCCGTTCATGCGCCAGCGCCTTTTCCTTGGCCAATTCCTCGTCGGTCATGAAGTGCTTGGGATTGACGGGACGGATGGCCAGGTTGCACAGGAAGCCGATGACCAGCAGGCCGGCCAGGATGTACATGGTGATGTCGTATACCTGCGCGCGCGGCACGCCGATGGACAGCTGGTATTCGCGCAGATAGCTGATCAGCACCGGCCCGAAAATCCCCGCCGCCGACCAGGCCGTGAGCACGCGGCCGTGGATGGCGCCCACCATCTGCGTGCCGAACAGGTCGGCCAGGTAGGCCGGCACCGTGGAGAAGCCGCCCCCGTACATGGACAGGATGATGCAGAAGGCGCCGACGAACAGGGCGAGGTGGCCGGCGTGCGCCGACCACGGCACGGAGGCATACAGCACGAAGCCCAGCACGAAGAAGGTGAAGTAGGTCATCTTGCGGCCCAGCTTGTCCGACAGGCTGGCCCAGACGAAGCGGCCGCCGATGTTGAACAGGCTGAGCAGGCCGGTGAATCCGGCGGCGATGGTCGCGATGGCGGCCAGCTGCTCTTTGTTCAATTGCGAGAAGGTCAGCGCGTCCTGGCCGATCAGCTTGCCGGCGAAGACTTCCTGCAGCAGCGGCGAGGCCATGCCCAGGATGCCGATGCCGGCCGTCACGTTCAGGCACAGGGCCCACCACACCAGCCAGAACTGCGGCACGCCCCAGATCTTCTTCACATGCACGTGGCCGTGCGTGATCATGGCGTTCTGCGTCCGCGCCGCGGGCGGCGTCCAGCCCTCGGGCTTCCAGTTGCTGGCGGGCACGCGGTAGGACAGCGCGCCGGCGGTCATGAATACCGCATAGACCACGGCCAGCGTCAGGAAGGTTTCCCAGACGCCGGGCGAGCTGGCCGAGGCATAGTGGCGCATCAGCAGATTCGCCAGGGGAGCGCCGACCATCGCGCCGCCGCCGAAACCCATGATGGCCATCCCGGTGGCCATGCCGCGGCGGTCCGGAAACCATTTGATTAGGGTGCTGACCGGAGAGATATAGCCCAGGCCCAGGCCCACGCCGCCGATCACGCCGGAGCCCACCCACAGCATCCATAGCTGGTGCATATAAATGCCCAGCGCCGAAACGACCAGGCCGCCGCACCAGCAGGCCGCCGAGACGATGCCCGCCTTGCGCGGGCCGGCACGCTCCAGCCAGCCGCCCCACATGGCGGCGGAGCAGCCCAGCAGGACGAAGAACAGGATGTAGGTCACCGTCATGCTGGAGATGCGCCAGTCGCAGCTGGTGGTGAAGAGTTCGCTCGCCAGGCTCATGTCCGCCGGGCAGGCCAGCGGCGCGGTGCCGCCCAGCGACTTCGACAAGGGCAGCCAGAAGACGGAAAAGCCATAAGCCATCCCGATGCACAGATGGATCGCCAGGGCGGCGGGCGGCACCAGCCAGCGGCTGAAGCCGGGGCCGGCGATGGTTCTTTCCTTGTCCAGGAAGCCGGGTTTGCCGGCGGGTATATCCAGCGTGGTCGCTGTGCTCATGTCCTCTCCTTTGTTTTGGCTCGAACGGAACGCCCGCGGTGCCGCGCGCGTGGCGTTCCGGTGTTGTCGGGCCTCGTGGGCCCGTTGTCCGGATGGCTGGTCTGCCGTGTTTCCCGCGCGCGCCGCCGGCATCCGGTTGTCCGCCGGGCGCGCGTTCAAATCCTGGATGTATTCGCCGCCTTCAATGCGCGGGCGCTTTCGGAGTCAGGCGCTGGCGATTGCGGGTGATGGCCTCCAGCACGATGGGGCTGAGGCGAACCTCGCTGTCCTGGCCGTCGGGATGCCGTTCCAGGAAGTCCAGCAGCGCGGTGCGCATGCGGGGCTCCCAGAATTTCTGGATGTGGCTGGCGATGCCTTCGACCGCTTCCGGGCGGTCGGGCATGGCATCGAAGAAGTCGCCGATGCGGTTGGCCATGCGGATAAGGTTGGCGCTGTCCATTCTTGCTCCAGGGGTCACGCGCGTATGCGTTCCGCGTGCGTGTATAGCGTGGCGTCGTCGTCGCGCATGAAGCCGAGCAACGCGATATTCAGGCGCTCGGCCAGCCGTTGCGCCAGGGCGGTGGGCGCCGAGACGGCCGCCAGGATGCCGACGCCCGCGGCGGCGGTCTTCTGCACCATTTCAAAACTGGCGCGGCTGGACACGGCGATGAGCCCGCTGTGCGCGGGCGGGGCGCCGTCCGCGCGGCGTGCCAGCGCGCCGATCAATTTATCCAGGGCGTTGTGGCGGCCCA
The DNA here is from genome assembly GCF_001676705.1 of Bordetella bronchialis. Lineage (NCBI taxonomy): Bacteria > Pseudomonadati > Pseudomonadota > Betaproteobacteria > Burkholderiales > Alcaligenaceae > Bordetella > Bordetella bronchialis. The sequence continues at coordinate 4,978,690 of NZ_CP016170.1, read as the reverse complement.
CGTCCTCGCGCACCAGGCCCGGGACGCCGTCCGCGCCGGCCCAGGCGGCGGCGTGCGTGGCGCCCGTCTGCGCATGCAGCGGCTGGCGCTGGCGCATCGCGCGCATGGCGTCCAGCACCGCGCGCGCCGGCACGGCCGTGCCGGCCGCCACGGGCGGAATGTCGCGCAGCACTTCGGGCAGCGTTTCCACGCCGCACAGGCCGCAGCCGGTGCGGCCCGACATGGCGCGCCGCCTTTCCTTCAGGCGCGCCGCGCAGGCGCTGGAAATCGTCAAGGCCAGCACGATGCCCGCCGCGCCGGGCCGTGTTTCGATGTCGCGCACGTCGCGTGCGCCCTCGATGATGCCTTCGGTCAGCGAAAAACCGACGGCGAAGTCTTCCAGGTCGGCCGGGGTGGCCAGCATCGTGGCGTGGCTGATGCCGTTGTATTCCAGCGCGATGGGCGTTTCCTCGGCAAGGACATCGTCCTCGGGTCCGGGGGCGCGGACGCCGCCGCGGATGCGCAGCACGCGCGCGGGGCGCGAAGTGGGGGTCAGCAGGCCGGGCAGGTCGTCGCCGCGCACGTAGCCCGGGGTGTCGGCGCCGCCGCCCCGCGGCCCGGCGGCGGGCCGGGCGGGGGCCGCTGCGTCCGGCGCGGCGGGTTGCGGCTGTGTCGGTATTGCCATGTCCTTGCGATATCTGCCTGAGGGGCCCGCCGCCTACTTGCCGGCCGGCACGGTTTCGCGCTGGGCCAGCAGTTTATTCTGGATATCGCTGAACCGGCTCCACTGGCGCTGCCATTCGGATGGCTGCGACACGCGCATCACCTGCACCGCCGTGACCTTGTACTCCGGGCAGTTGGTGGCCCAGTCGGAGTTGTCGGTGGTGACCACGTTGGCGCCCGATTCGGGAAAATGGAAGGTGGTGTACACCACGCCGGGCTGCACGCGGTCGGTCAGCACGGCGCGCAGCACGGTCTCGCCCGCGCGGCTCTGCACGCCCACCCAGTCGCCTTCGGCGATGCCGCGGTCCTCGGCATCCTGCGGATGGATTTCCAGCACGTCCTCGGCATGCCACATGACATTGGGCGTGCGGCGCGTCTGCGCACCCACGTTGTATTGCGACAGGATGCGGCCGGTGGTGAGCAGCAGCGGGAATTTGCGCGTACTGCGTTCCTCGGTGGGCACGTACTGCGTGATGATGAACTTGCCCTTGCCGCGCACGAATTCGTCGATGTGCATGATGGGCGTGCCTTCCGGCGCTTCGTCATTGCAGGGCCATTGCAGGCTGCCCAGGCGGTCCAGCTTCTCGTAGGTGACGCCGGCGAAGGTCGGCGTCAGGCGCGCGATCTCCTGCATGATTTCACTGGGATGGCGGTAGTGCATGGGATAGCCCATGGCGTTGGACAGGTCGACCGTAATTTCCCAGTCGGACTTGCCGTTGCGCGGCTCCATCACCTTGCGCACGCGCGAGATGCGCCGTTCCGCGTTGGTGAAGGTGCCATCCTTTTCCAGGAAGGAAGAGCCGGGCAGGAAAACGTGCGCGTACTTGGCCGTCTCGTTCAGGAACAGGTCCTGGACGACGATGCATTCCATGGCCGCCAGCGCGGCCGCCACGTGCTGCGTGTTGGGATCGGACTGCACGATGTCCTCGCCCTGGCAGTACAGGCCTTTGAAGGTCCCCGACAGCGCGGCGTCGAACATATTGGGAATGCGCAGGCCGGGCTCCGGCTGCAGCGTCACGCCCCAGTCGCGCTCGAACTGGGCGCGCACCGTGTCGTCCGAGATATGCCGGTAGCCCGGCAGCTCGTGCGGGAAGGAGCCCATGTCGCAGGAGCCCTGCACATTGTTCTGGCCGCGCAGGGGATTCACGCCCACGCCTTCGCGGCCGATATTGCCGGTGGCCATGGCCAGGTTGGCGATGCCCATCACGGTGGTCGATCCCTGGCTGTGCTCGGTCACGCCCAGGCCGTAATAGATCGCCGCGTTGCCGCCCGTGGCGTACAGGCGCGCGGCGCCGCGCACCGCGGCCGCCGGCACGCCGGTGACGGCTTCCATGGCCTCGGGCGAGTTCTCCGGACGCGATACGAATTCACGCCACTGCTGGAAGGGCAGGGTCTCGCAGCGTTCGGCCACGAAGGCCTCGTCGATCAGGCCTTCGGTGGCGATGACGTGGGCCAGCGAGGACAGCAGCGCCACATTGGTGCCGGGACGTACCTGCAAGTGATAGTCGGCCTTGATGTGCGGCGAGCTGACCAGCTCGATGCGGCGGGGGTCGATGACGATCAGCCGCGCGCCTTCGCGCAGGCGGCGCTTCAGGCGCGAGGCGAACACCGGATGGCCGCTGCTGGGATTGGCCCCCATGACGACGACCACGTCGGAATACATGACGGAATCGAAAGTCTGCGTGCCGGCCGATTCGCCCAGCGTCTGCTTCAGGCCGTAGCCCGTGGGCGAATGGCATACGCGCGCGCAGGTGTCGACGTTGTTGGTGCCGAAGCCGGCGCGCACCAGTTTCTGGACCAGCCAGGTTTCCTCGTTGGTGCAGCGCGACGAGGTGATGCCGCCGATGGCGTCGCGGCCATGCTGCGCCTGCAGGCGCTTGAATTCCGACGCGGCGTAGTTGATGGCTTCTTCCCAGGAAACTTCGCGCCAGGGGTCGGTGATGCGCTTGCGTATCATGGGCTTGGTGACGCGTTCCTTGTGCGTCGTGTAGCCCCAGGCGAAGCGCCCCTTCACGCAGGAGTGTCCGCGGTTGGCCTGGCCGTCCTTCCAGGGCACCATGCGCACGACTTCCTGGCCTTTCATTTCCGCCTTGAAGCCGCAGCCCACGCCGCAGTAGGCGCAGGTGGTGACCACGGAATGCTCGGCCTGGCCCATCATGATGACGGTCTTTTCCTGCAGCGTCGCGGTGGGGCAGGCCTGCACGCAGGCGCCGCAGGACACGCATTCGCTGTCCAGGAAAGGCTGGTCCTGGCCGGCCGACACGCGCGAGTCGAAGCCCTTGCCGGAAATCGTCAGGGCGAAGGTGCCCTGGGTTTCCTCGCAGGCGCGCACGCAGCGGTTGCAGACGATGCACTTGGCGGGGTCGTAGGTGAAGTACGGGTTGGACTCGTCCTTGGCGTCGTTCAGGTGGTTGGCGCCCTGGTAGCCGTAGCGCACGTTGCGCAGGCCCACCACGCCGGCCATGTCCTGCAGTTCGCAATCGCCGTTGGCCGGACAGGTCAGGCAGTCCAGCGGATGGTCGGAGATATACAGCTCCATGACGCCGCGCCGCAGGTCATGCAGCTTGGGCGTTTCCGTGCGTACCACCATGCCGTCTTCCACCGGCGTCGTGCAGGAGGCCGGATAGCCGCGGCGGCCGTCGATCTCCACCAGGCACAGGCGGCAGGAGCCGAAGGCCTCCAGGCTGTCCGTGGCGCACAGCTTGGGGATGTTGATGCCCGCCTCGGCGGCGGCGCGCATCACCGAGGTGCCGGCCGGCACGCGGATTTCCTGGCCGTCTATGGTCAGGCTGACCTGCTTTTCGGATACGCGCGCGGGCGTGCCGTAGTCCCGGTCTCGTTTGATGACGGTTTCCAACATGGTGGAGTCTCCAAATCTTTCTTCACCGGCCCGGGGCGGTCCCCGGCCTTCAATGTCAAAGGTGCGGCGGGCGGGCGTCCGTGTCGACGGCAGCCAGGCCGGCGGGATCCGGGGCTTGCGGGGAAAGACCGAAATCCTGGGGGAAGTGGTCCAGCGCGGACAGCACGGGATACGGCGCCATGCCGCCCAGCGCGCACAGCGAGCCGCCCAGCATGGTGTCGCACAGGTCGCGCAGCAGGTGCACCTGCTGCGCGTGGTCCGCGCCGCGCGCGGCGATGCGGTCTATGGTTTCCACGCCGCGGGTCGAGCCGATGCGGCAGGGCGTGCATTTGCCGCAGGATTCGATGGCGCAGAATTCCATGGCATAGCGCGCCATGGCCTGCATGTCGACCGTGTCGTCGAAGGCAACCAGGCCGCCGTGGCCGATCATCGCCGAAATCTTGACGTAGGCCTCGTAGTCCAGCGGCACGTCCCATTGCGATTCGGGCAGATAGGCGCCCAGCGGGCCGCCCACCTGCACGGCGCGCAAGGGCCGGCCGGATGCGCTGCCGCCGCCGAAGTCGTAGAGCAGCTCGCGCAGCGTCAGGCCGAAGGCCTTTTCCACCAGGCCGCCCTGTTTGAGGTTGCCGGCCAGCTGGAAGGGCAGCGTGCCTTGCGAGCGGCCCACGCCGAAGTCGCGGTAGTATGCCGCGCCGCGGGCCAGGATGATGGGCACCGAGGCCAGCGAGATCACGTTGTTGATGACGGTGGGCTTGCCGAACAGGCCGGCGATGGCCGGCAGCGGCGGCTTGGCGCGGACCACGCCGCGCTTGCCTTCCAGGCTTTCCAGCAGCGAGGTCTCCTCGCCGCAAATGTATGCGCCGGCGCCGGTGCGCACTTCCAGGTCGAAGCGCTTGCCGCTGCCCAGCATATCGTCGCCCAGCCAGCCCGCCGCGCGGGCCTGGACGATGGCCGCTTGCAGCGCGGCGATGGCGTGGGGGTATTCCGAGCGCACGTAGATGTAGCCCTGCGTGGCGCCCACCGCGATCCCGGCGATGGCCATGCCCTCGATCAGGACATAGGGATCGCCTTCCATCAACATGCGGTCGGCGAAGGTGCCGGAGTCGCCCTCGTCGGCATTGCAGACGATGTACTTGCGGTCGGCCGGCGTCGTCAGCACCGTCTTCCATTTGATGCCGGTGGGAAAGGCCGCGCCGCCGCGTCCGCGCAGGCCGGAGGCCTGGACTTCTTCGACGATCTGGGCGGGCGCCATCTGCAGCGCGCGCCGCAGGCCGGCCAGGCCGCCATGCGCCTGGTAGTCGTCCAGGCTGAGCGGGTCGGTGATGCCGACGCGGGCGAAGGTCAGGCGTTCCTGGCGCTTCAGGTAGGGGATGTCTTCCGTGGGACCGTGGCCCAGCGCATGGCTGCCGCCATGCAGCCAGCCGGCTCCGAACAGCGCGGCCACGTCTTCGGCCTGCACGGGCCCGTATGCCATCCGGCCCGCGGGCGTCGCCACTTCCACCAGGGGCTCCAGCCACAGCAGGCCGCGGCTGCCGTTGCGCACGATGCGCACGGGCTGGCCGCGGCGCGCGGCCTCGGCCTGGATGGCGCGCGCCACGTCGTCGGCGCCCACCGCCAGGGCGGCGGCGTCGCGCGGCACGTAGATCGTGATGGCGGCAGGGTCGTCTTGCCGGGCCTGGGGGGCGTCGGGCAGGGGCGTGTTCATTCCGCCTCCTTCACATAGCCCAGGATGGTGTCGAAGCGCGCGGGCGTCAGGCGCGCATAGGGCACGCCATCGACCAGCATGGCGGGCGATTGCGCGCACAGGCCCAGGCAGTACACGGGTTCCAGGCTGAACGCCCCGTCGGCGCTGGTGGCGTGGAAATCGCAGCCCAGCTTTTTGCGCGCATGGGCGGCGATCTGTTCGCCGCCCATGGCCTGACAGGACTCGGCCCGGCATACCTCTACCACGTGCCGGCCCGGGGGCGTCTGGCGGAAGTGCGGGTAGAAGGTGATGACGCCGTGGACTTCGGCGCGCGACAGATTCAGGGCTTCGGCGATAGGCTGGACGGCCTCCGCCGGAATACAGCCCAGTTCGTGCTGCACGGCATGCAGGATGGGCAGCAGGGCGCCCGGGACGCCCTGGTGCGCCTCGATGGCGCGCGCGGCGGCGGCGACGGCCGGATGTCCGGATTGCGCGGCCGCCTGGCGGGCGAGTTCACCGCCGCGGGCGCCCGCGTTGGATGCCAGGTCTGCCCTGGCTTGACCTTCTCGCATGGAGTCGGACTCCTTCTACATCGTTTTCTGGCAGCGCAAATATGTCTTTTGGAACATAATAGACGGCGCTGTTGTCTCTCAGGTGCGACTGTATCGCCGCTCTAGGCGGGTTTCAATATGAATTCTTGTGCCTATATGGCAGTGCCAGCCACCCGTTCATGCGCCCATTTGGCGGTGCCGGCGGCCCGCTCCCGCGCCCAGGCGGCCCCGGCGGGGCGGCCATGAGCGGCGGCGCATTCCGCATCGCGCTGCGGCCGGGATGGTGGCTGACCCAGGGCGGCGCCGACGATGGCGTGGCGCTGCGGGAAGTGCTGGCCCTGCTCTCGGCCATCGACGCGGTGGGCCATATCGCCGGCGCCTGCCGCGCCTGCGGGCTGTCGTATCGCCATGCCTGGGGCGTGCTGCGCCGCTTCGAGACCATCTTCGGCACGCCGCTGCTGGTCACGCGGCGCCGCCAGGGTACGGAACTCTCGCCCTTTGCCCAGCGCCTGCTGTGGGCCAACCGCCGCATCGAGGCCCGGCTGATGCCCATGCTGGAAAGCCTTGCGTCGGAGCTCCAGGAAGACCTGGAACGCCTGCTGCCGGAAAGCGGCCCGCACCTGCGGCTGCACGCCAGCCACGGCTTCGCGGTGGAAGCGCTGATGCAGCACATCCAGGAGCCCGGCCTGGAGCTGCGCTATCGCACCGCGACCGAGGCCCTGGCGTCCCTGGACAGCGGCGAGTGCGACCTGGCCGGCTTCCAGGTGCCGCAAGGCGATTTCCAGGCCGCCATGCTGCGCCATTACGCGCAATGGCTGCATCCGGCCGAGCACTTGCTGATCCATCTGGCGGTGCGCAACACGGGCCTGTTCGTCACGGCGGGCAATCCCAAGAACATCCGCGGCGTGGCCGACCTGGCGCGGCCGGGGGTGCGTTTCGTCAACCGGCAGATCGGCTCCAGCACGCGCCACCTGGTGGAGCTGATGCTGCGCCAGCTGGCCATCCCGCTGGCGCAGGTGCACGGCTACGAGAACAGCGAGTTCACGCACATGGCCGTGGCCGCGCATATCGCCAGCGGCATGGCCGACGCCGGCATCGGCGTGGAAACGGCCGCGCACCGCTTCGGGCTGGACTTCATCCCGCTGGCGCGCGAGCGCTATTTCTTCGCCATCCGCAAGGCGGCGCTGGACCAGCCGGCCATGCAGGCCCTGCTGGCCATCATGCGCGGCGCGGACTACAAGGGCTATGTCGGGCAACTGGTGGGCTACGATGCCAGCGAAACCGGCCGCATCCAGACACTGCAGGAGGCATTCGGCTGAGCCTGCCTGCAAAGGCCGGGGCCTGCGGCTATGATGACCATCATGTCGAAAGTGATCTACCTGACCGATGACCGGACGCCCGCGGCCCCCGGTTCCGCCGCGGTGCCCGGCGCCGCCGCCTTGCCCGCGCCGGGCCAGGCGGTGCGCGACCGCCGCGCGCGGCCGCTGCGCGACCTGCGCATCTCGGTCACCGACCGCTGCAACTTCCGCTGCACGTACTGCATGCCGCGCGATACCTTCGACAGCAATCATGTGTTCCTGCCGCACGCGCAGTTGCTGTCGTTCGAGGAAATGACCCGCGCGGCGGCGGTGTTCGTCCGCCTGGGCGTGCGCAAGATACGCCTGACCGGCGGCGAACCGCTCCTGCGCAAGAACATCGAAACCCTGGTGGGCATGCTGGCCGCGCTGCGCACGCCGGAAGGCGAGCCGCTGGAACTGACGCTGACCACCAATGGCAGCCTGCTGGCGCGCAAGGCGCGCGCGCTGAAGGATGCCGGACTGGCGCGCGTCACCGTCAGCATGGACGCGCTGGATCCGGACATGTTCGCCCGCATGAGCGATACGGATTTTCCAGTGGCCGACGTGCTGCGCGGCATCGATGCGGCGGCCCAGGCCGGCCTGGCGCCGGTCAAGGTCAACATGGTCGTGCGCCGCGGCGTCAACGACGACCAGATATTGCCCATGGCGCGGCATTTCCGCGGTACCGGCCACATCCTGCGCTTCATCGAATACATGGACGTGGGCAGCACCAACGGCTGGAACATGGCCGAGGTCCTGCCCAGCGCCGACGTCATCGCCCGCATCAACGCGCACTTTCCGCTGGTGCCGGTGCGAAGCGATCCCATGGGCCGCGTGGCCCAGCGCTGGGCCTACGCCGACGGCGGCGGCGAGATCGGCGTCATCTCCAGCGTCACGCAGGCTTTCTGCGAGGGCTGTACGCGCGCGCGCCTGTCGCCGGAAGGCCGGCTGTTCCTGTGCCTGTTCACGGGACGCGGCCATGACCTGCGCGCGCTGATACGCGGCGGCGCGGACGACGACCAGTTGGCGGCCGCCATCGCCGGCATCTGGGCCGGGCGCGGCGACAACTATTCGGAACGCCGCCTGGCGGCCACGCCGGGCGCCCAGGCGGAACCGAAGGTCGAAATGAGCTATATCGGCGGCTAGGGCCGGTCCGCAGGGAACCGGCCTACCCGCCACCCCGGAGGAAGGCTTGCATGAACGCGCAGACGGAACGGGTGGAAGGTGCGGGGCAGGATGCCATCGATACGGCGCGGATCGCCGGGCTGATACTGGCGGGCGGCCGCGGTTCGCGGATGGGCGATGTGGACAAGGGCTGCGTGCTCTTGCGGGGCCGCCCGATGGTCGAGCACGTGGCCGCGCGCTTCGCGCCGCAAGTCGGGGCGCTGCTGATCAGCGCCAACCGTAACCAGGAACGCTATGCCGAGTACGGCAAGGTGGTGGCCGACGACCCGGCGCATGGGGAATGGCAAGGACCTCTTGCGGGCCTGGCCTCTGGCCTGGTGGCGTCGCGCTGCCCCTGGATGGCGACCACGGCCTGCGATGTGCCTTTCCTGCCGCAGGATATGGTGGCGCGCCTGCGCCAGGCATTGCGCCTGCACGGGCCCGGCGCGCGGCTGGCCGTGGCGTGCAGCGGCGGCAGGCGCCAGCCGGTATGCATGCTGCTGTCCCGCGAGCTCCTGCCGGACCTGCTGCGCTATCTGGCCGAGGGCGGCCGCAAGGTCGATACCTGGCAGTCGCGCGTGGGCTGCGTCGAAGTGCCCTTCGACGACCAGCCCGATGCCTTCATGAACGTGAACACCGCGGGCGAACTGGCCGACGCCGACCGCGCCGGATCATGACAGCCAGTGCTGGAAGTCGTAATAGGCCACCATTTCGCCGTCGCGCACGGTCTGGCCCGCGGGTATGCGCGCCAGTCCGGTGGCCCAGGGCAGCGAACTGACCACGCCCGAGCCCTGGCGGTCGAAGGGCTGCAGTCCCGCCACGCCGCCATCGTCGATCGCCAGCCGCACGCGCAGGAATTCCTCGCGGCTGTCCTGGCGCGGCGAGTCGGTGCGCAGGCGCTGCCTGCTGACCGGCGGGAACAGGTCGCGCCGGCCCTGCATGCGCCGCAGCAGCGGCGACACCAGTACCGTGAACACCGCGAAGGCCGATACCGGATTGCCGGGCAGGCAGACGACGGGCTTGCCGTCGATATGGGCCATGGCCACGGGCTTGCCGGGTTTCATGCGCACGCGCCACAGGTCCAGTTCGGCGCCCAGGCTTTCCAGCACGGGCTTGACCAGGTCCTTGTCGCCCACCGACACGCCGCCGATGCTGACGATCATGTCGCAGTCTTGCGCCAACTTCTGGAAGGCCGACCGGAGCGCGGTTTCCGTGTCCTGGGCATGCAGGACCTGCGTGGCGCGGGCGCCCATGCCTTCGACCAGCGCCGCCATCATGGCGCCGTTGGAGTTGTAGATCTGGTGCGCCTCGCGCGGCTGGCCGGGCGCCACGAGTTCGTCGCCGGTGGTCAGGATGCCGACCCGCACGGCCGGGTGCACGACGACGCTGGCGATGCCCTGCGAGGCCAGCAGGGCGATCTGGGCCGGCCCGATGCGCGTGCCGGCGGGCAGCAGCGGGCTGCCGGCCGCGGTGTCCTCGCCCCGCCGGCGCACATGCTGGCCCGCGCGCGGCGCCTGGGTGATTTCCAGCCGGTCGCCGACCACCCTGGTGTCTTCCTGCATGACGACGGTGTCCGCGCCGGGCGGCATGAGGCTGCCGGTGAACAGGCGGGCGGCGTGCCCGGGCGCCAGCGGCCCGGGCGCCTGGCCGGCGTAGACGACCTGGTCGATGGGCAGGGTGGCGCCCGGGCGATAGTCCGCATGGCGCAGGGCGTAGCCGTCCATGGCGCTGTTGTCCGCGGGGGGCAGGTCCAGCGTGGCGGTCAGGTCGCGGGCCAGCACCAGTCCGGCGGCCTCGCGCAGAGGGGTTTCCGTGGTGGCTCGCGGCAGCGGCGCGCCGTTGGCCAGGCGGGTCTGTGCGTCGTCGAAATCCAGCATGTCGTGTTTGCTCGCGTGTCGAAGGCGGCCACGCAGGGAAGCGGTGCGTGGCCGCCGGGTTGCGTGGGCGGCCGGGCAGGGCGCGGCCCGGTGGCGCGCCGCGGACGGTGGCGGATGGGGGCCCGGCCTAGCGGCCGGCGCGCTCCTTGGACTCCAGCGCTTTCTTCTGCAGGTGGCTGGCGAAATTGCAGGGCTTGTGGCGGCTGTCGAGCTGCTCGCGCAGGATGTGGTTCCAGGCGGTCTCGCATGCGCCGGTGGAGCCGGGCAGGCAGAAGATCACCGTATCGTTGGCATAGCCCGCCAGGGCGCGCGACTGGATGGTCGAGCTGCCGATCTCCTGGTAGGAAACATGGCGGAACAGTTCGCCGAAGCCGGTGATTTCCTTGTCCAGCAGGGCAGCCACCGCTTCCGGCGTGGAATCGCGGTGCGAGAAGCCCGTGCCGCCGGTGATCAGGATGACCTGTACCCGCGTATCCGCGATCCAGTCGCTGACGACCCGGCGGATTTCGTAGACGTTGTCCTTCACGAGGTCGCGCCGCACGCAATCGTGGCCGTCGCGCGCCAGGGTTTCGGCCAGCCAGTTGCCCGACGTATCGTTGCCCGCGGTGCGCGTGTCGCTGACCGTCAGCACGGCGCAAGCCAGGGACGCTTTTTTCTCTTCTTTGAGCTCGCTCATGGGGTTTCCTTCGATGAAGCGCTGCCGCCGGCATCCCAGGACTGGGTCCGGTCATGATCCGATTGGCGTTGTTCCACCCAGAAGCTGCGGCCGCCGGCCAGCGTTTCGCGCTTCCAGAAAGGCGCGCGCGTCTTCAGCGCGTCGATGATGTATTCGCAGGCGCGGAAGGCGTCGCCGCGATGGGCGCTGGCGGCGCCCACGAAGACGATCTGGGCATTGCGGGACAGGGCGCCCACGCGATGCACGATGACGAAATCGATGACGCGCCAGCGCCGCATGGCCTGGTCGCCGATGTCCTGCAGTTCGCGTTCGCACATGCCCGGATAGTGATCCAGGAACAGCGTTTCGGTGGCCTGTTCCGCGGAGAAGTCGCGGACGTAGCCGGTGAAGGTGACGATGGCGCCCGCACCGGGACCGGCGCGCTCGCGCAGGGCGGCGTGCAGCGCCGCCGCGTCGAAGTCGGCTTCCTGTACGACGACCATGGCGGTTCAGCCTCCGGTGACGGGCTCGAAGATGGCGACCTCGTCGCCCGCCCGTATGGTGACCGTGGGTTTGGCGTGCGTCTGGTTGACGGCCAGCTTCAGCCGCGCCGCGGGCGCCAGCTGCGGGTAGCGCTGTTGCAGGCTTTCCAGCAGGTCCAGGCCCGTGGTGGTTTCCGCGGGCAGCGTCCAGGCTTCCGCCCGGCGGCCGGTGAGTTCGGCCACGCGCGCGAAATACAGCAGTTGGATGGCCGGGTTCATGCCGGGGTTCACATGGTCTCCGCTCACCGCGCACCTCTGGGCCGTCGGCCCGAAATCGTCTGCATACTGTGCCCTGCCGCGCCGGCGTGGCGGCGGGAACGGACGCGGTGCCGGCCGTGAACGCACCGGTTCTCAGGACATCCGCATTCTACTCCGTCGACGGACGGGGGGACGCGCCGGCGTGGCCCGCCGGGCCCATCCGGCGCGGCGGCGGCGGGAAGACATCGACTTCGAGCAGGGCATCGCCCTGGATGGTGCCGGGGTGTTCGTCGGGCCAGGCGCCGTGGGTATCGGAGTGTTCCGGGGCGCATCCCGGGTCCGGCCCCAGGCGGTTGGTCCGCCCGTCCTGGACACGGATGCCGGGTACCCCCATCAGCGCGGGCAGGCCGGGGATGTCGTCGACCTGGTTCAACTGGGTACGCTCGACCAGGGCTATCCATTTGCCCCCGTGACGGCCGGCGCGGGCCGGCCCGGTGCCGTCGGTTTCTTCCGTTTCGCCGATCACCTGGCGGGACAGGAAGTTCAGCAGCGCGATGCGCCCCGGCCGCTGGCCGGCATCCGCGTCGCCGGACGGGAAATAGCTGGCCGCGCAATCCAGCGCGATGACGCGGATGCCATGCCGGTGCGCCGCCGCCACCAGCATGTCCAGGGCGTAGGCCTCGTTGGTGCGCGCGTTGATCCAATAGCGGAAGCGCGCCGGCTTTTCCAGCATGCGGATGTATTCGGCCAGGTCCATCGATATTTCGTTATGGGCGGACTCGTACAGCCGGTCCAGCTGGGGGCCATGCAGGTCGGACAGCAGATGCTCCATGTAAAGGCGCTCCACCCCCATGGCCTTCAGCGCCCGCATGTTTTCCATCAGCAGCTTCCGGGCGCCGACCTGGAAGCGCACCTGTCCCATCACCAGGCCGGGCCAGGCCTCCAGCAGACCGGCGAAGGCGGCCTCCAGCTGCGCGGCATCCATGCCCGTGGGACACGGCAGGCCGCCCAATGGGCGGCGCGAGGCGGCCAGGGCCGCCTTGTCCAGCCCCGCGAAAAAGGCGGCAGCGTCCTGGCGCAGGATGCGCTGCCTGGCGCGATGCTGTTCCCGCACCCCCCGCATGATGTCGTCGCGGCCGGCATCCCGGTTGGGGGCCGCGTCCGGATGGAAGGCTTTTTCGTCGCGGGCCAGGCAGCGATGGGCCAGCGATGCCGCGGCCTGCAGGTAGTCCGGCGGGATTTCGTACCGGTGGCGCGGGTGGGCGGAGCCAGGCTCGGCCATGGCCGGCGGCCTGCCCGGCCCCGCCGGCTCGCCGGCGATCCGCATCGGCAGCGGCGGTATGGACGAGTTGGAATCGACGTTCATTGCTGTCCTCCTGGAGCGGGCCTGGGCCCCGCGTCATCGGCGGACATTCCTGTTTAGGCGTGTGTCCCTGGTCCTGGTCCTGCCCGGGGCGCCTGGTCAGGGGCGTCCCGTTAGGGGCGCCTGGCGAGGGGCGCCCGGCCAGGGCGGCCTGCTCAGGAACGCCTGCTCGGCGACGCCCGGCATCGGGACACCGCGGCTGGCGGCGCCCGGCCGGGGGCCCGGCGAGGGGCGCCGGGCGAGCGGTGCCGGGCGAGCGCGCGACGAAGGGGAGCCGTTCAGGAGTCCCTGACCGGGAAAGGCCGGCAAGGGTGTCCGTCGAACTTGAAAAGGACAGATAAATATCCGCGGCGGCGGGGACGCGCCGCTATGCGCGGCGCAAATCAGCCATCTGCCCGCCATTCACCGCTTTTGCCGCCCGCTTTGTACTCCAGGCGGACCTGCTCGATGACGATGCCTTTGTCGGCCGCCTTGCACATGTCATAGACGGTGAGGGCGGCGACGCTGCAAGCCGTCATGGCTTCCATTTCGACGCCGGTGCGGAAATCCGTGCGGCAGGTGGCGCGGATGTCGATGCTGTGCGTGGCGTCGTCCAGCGCGAAGTCCACGCCAACGAAGGACAGGGGCAGGCTGTGGCATAGCGGGATCAGGTCGGCGCAGCGCTTGGCGGCCAGCATGCCGGCTACGCGTGCGGTGTTCAGGACTTCGCCCTTGCCCTGCCCGGGCTGGGTGAGCAGGCCGTAGGCGGTGGCGTTCATGCGGACGCGCGCGGCGGCGATGGCCACGCGCGCGGTGACGTTCTTGCCGCCGACGTCGACCATGCGGACCTGGCCCGATTCGTCGAGGTGGCTCAAGGCGGGGGGAGTCGTGGACATGCTGGCTGCATCCGCTGGGCGCGGACCTGTTCAATTTGAAACGAAATCGAGCCCGGAACGTAATCGCTTGATGTTGCACCTAAACGCGCCCCGAAACGGGCTCGGGCGGTGCCTATGATAATGGACGCCATCCGGCCCCGGGGGCGATAATTGCCGCAACTTGTACAGGAGATGCTGGATGCCCTCGTATTTGCCCCGGATTCGATTCACGCGGCGGTTTTTGCGGATCACAGGGGCGGTCGTGGCGGTCATCCTGCTGTTGCTGGCCCTGGCCGCATGGCAGGTGCCGGAATTGACGCGCCGCGCCTTGACGCGCGATGTGGCGGCCATGCTGGGACGCGACGTCCAGGTCGGCAAGATTACGTTCAATCCCTTCTCGTTGACGCTGCGCGTCCACGATATCGTGGTGGCGGCGGCGGGCGGCGGGCAATCGGGAAGCGCACAATCGGGAAGCGCACAATCGGGAAGCGCACAATCGGGAAGCGCACAATCGGGAAGCGCACAATCGGGAAGCGCACAATCGGGAAGCGCACAATCGGGCGGCGGGCAGCCGGGCGACGCGCAATCGGGTGGCACGCAATCGGGTGGCACGCAATCGGGTGGCCCGCAATCGGGTGGCACGCAAGCCGCCGGCGCCGGAACGGCCAGCGCGCCGCCATTGCTGACCGTGGCGGAGGCCGACGTCAGCGCCTCATGGAAATCGCTGTTCTGGCTGGCGCCCGTCGTGGACGCGCTGGTGCTGCGCGAGCCACGCCTGGCGCTGGTGCGAGACGGGCAGGCGCATTTCAATTTCACGGATGTGCAGCAGAAGCTCGCGCAACTGGGTGAAGGCGAGCCGGAACCGAAGCCGGAAAAGGAAACCGGCCTGCCGCGTTTTTCCCTGAACAATATGCGCCTGGAAGGCGGCGCGATCACGCTGGACGACCAGGTCACGGGCCGCAAGCAGGTGGTGGACGAGATCGCGCTGGGCGTGCCCTTCATCTCCAATTTCGGCTACGCCACCGACATCGATGTGGTGCCCAAGTTCCACGCGCGCATCAATGGCAGTCCCTTCGACCTGAACGGCACGGCGCGGCCTTTCGACGTCACGCCCAGCTCGACGCTGGATGTGGTGTTCAGCGGCCTGGACCTGGAAAAATGGGCCGACGCCTGGGGCGTGCCGCTGCCGGTCAAGCTGACCCGGGGGCTGCTGGATTCGGATCTGCACATCGTCTTCGAACAGCCCAAGGACGCCGTACCCAAGCTGCGCATCACCGGCGGGCTGAGCCTGCGCGAGCTCGACCTGCGCGAGGCCTCGGACGAGAGCCTGGTGGCGTGGCAGGCCCTGAGTGTGCGCGGCGTGGACGCGCTGCCGCTGGAGCGGCGCGTGCGTGTCGGCGACATCGAACTGGTGGATCTGCGGATCCAGACGCGCCGCTACGCCGACCAGCGTATCAACTGGCTGGATGTCGTCGACAAGCTGCAGCGCCTGGGCGCGGGCGCGAAGACGGAGGGGCCGGCGCCAGTCAGCACGGTGAAGACCGCCGCCGTGCCGCCGGTCGCCGCCGCCGGCGTGCGGACCGCGCAGGCGGCGCCCGAGGCGGCCGCCGGGGCGTCGCCGGCACCTGCCGCTCCGGCGGCGGGCCGGGGCAACGCGGCCGTCACCGCCCATCCGCCCGCCGCGAATACACCGGGCGCCACTACACCGGGCACGACTGCACCGGGCGCGACTGCACCGGGCGCGACTGCATCGGGCGCGACTGCACCGGGCGCGACTGCACCGGGCGCGACGGCACCGCCGGCGAATATACCGTCGGAGCATACGTCCGCGGCCGCGCCCGCCGTCGAGCCCGATCCCTGGCACATCGACGTCGACAAGATCGCCGTCGCCAATGGCCAGCTGCGCCTGCGGGACGCGGCCACCAAGCTGGACTACACGCTGGACAAGCTGTCCCTGTCGGTCACGCAGGTACAACTGCCGCAGCCCAAGGACCGGCCCATCGCCATCCAGCTCGGCGCGGAAAACCCGGACGGCGCGACGCTGCAGGCCACCGGCGGCGTGATACTCCAGCCGCTGGCGCTCAACCTGGATGCCAAGGCGGCGCGCCTGCCGCTGGCGCCCTTTGCCAGCGCGGTACGCAGCGCGGCGCCCGTCACGCTGCTGGGCGGCACGGCAAGCGCCGCGGCCAAGGTCGACGTCAAGGACCTGAATGGCACCTACGCCATCCAGGCCTCGGACATCAAACTGGACCTGGCCGGCGTGTCGGCGCGCGACGAGACGCTGAACCCGCCCATTACGGTGGCGCTGAAGACCTTGTCGTTCGGAATGGACAAATTCGTCCTGGGATCGGGGGCTTCCCGGTTCGACCTGCGCGCGGCCGGCTTGCTGGGCGAGGGCAACCTGGCGTCGCAAGGCAGTTTCACGCTGCAGCCCCTGGCGGTGAAGGCCAGCATCGATCTCTCGAACCTGAATGTGGCGCAGCTGGCGCCCTATGTCGCGTCCCGGCTGAATGCCACGGTGCGGTCGATACGGCTGGGCGCCAAGGGCAACGTGGAGTTCGCCGCGGCCACCAATGGCGGCGCCGCCGGCAGGCCCGGGAATGGCGCCGCCTCGCCCATGAAGGTGACGTGGAAGGGCGCCGTGGACGTGGACGACCTGAACCTGCAGGACCGGGTCAACCGCGCGGACTTCCTGGCGTGGCGGCAGCTCAGCCTGCGCAATATGGCGATATCGCTGGCCGGAGGCAAGCCGGACATCGACCTGGGCGACGTCACCCTGGACAACTTCTACGGCAACGTGCTGCTGAATTCGCAAGGCCAGCTCAATGTGCTGGAGCTGGTGGCCGAACCGGGCCAGGCCGGCCGGTCGATCACGCAGGACACGCCGGCCCCGGGCGCGCCGCCGGCGCGCACCACGCCGGCCCGGTCCTCGCGGCCGGTGGAGGACAAACCGGCCGCGGCCAAGCCGGCGTCCGATATGCCCAACATCGCCGTGCGCAGCATCACGCTGAAAAACGGCCGGGCCACGTTCAACGACCGCTTCGTGCGGCCCAATTACACGGCGGAGCTCTCGGCCATCGAAGGCTCGGTGTCGGCGGTGTCCTCCACCGACCCGAAGCCCGCCAAGGTCAGCATCAAGGGACGGGTCTACCGCACCGCGCCCTTGACCATCAGCGGCATCGTCCAGCCTTTCGCCAAGTTCCTGACGCTGGACATCCAGGCTTCCGCCCGCGGCGTGGACCTGCCGCGCTTCACGACCTATTCGGCGAAGTACGTCGGCTATCCCATCGAACGCGGCAAGCTGTCCATGGACGTGGAGTACCGCATCAAGAACCGCCAGTTGCAGGCCAGCAACCACGTCATGCTGGACCAGCTGACCTTCGGCCCGAAAACCGACAGCCCGCAGGCCACGACGCTGCCCGTCATGCTGGCCGTCGCATTGCTGAAAGACCGCTCGGGCAATATCGATGTGAACCTGCCGATCTCCGGTTCGCTGGACGATCCCAGCTTCTCGGTGGGCGGCATCATCCTGCGTGTCATCGGCAACCTGGTCGTCAAGGCCGTCACCTCGCCGTTCAGCCTGCTGGCGTCGGCCTTCGGCGGCGGCGACGAGCTTTCCTATATCGCCTTCGCGCCGGGCACTTCCACCCTGACCGATGACGGCAAGGAAAAACTCAAGAAGCTGGCGGCCGCGCTGGCGGACCGCCCCTCGCTGAAGATGGACATCGCCGGCCGGGCGGATCCCGTCTCCGACG
Source organism: Bordetella bronchialis (assembly GCF_001676705.1). Taxonomy (NCBI): domain Bacteria; kingdom Pseudomonadati; phylum Pseudomonadota; class Betaproteobacteria; order Burkholderiales; family Alcaligenaceae; genus Bordetella; species Bordetella bronchialis. The sequence goes on along the minus strand of NZ_CP016170.1, from coordinate 4,961,148 downwards.
AGGCCGGCCTGCGCCAGGCCTGGGTGGATACGCGCATCCGCATCGCGCGCTCGCGCGCCACGGGCAAGAGCGGCCGCCTGGACGGCGATGCGCCGCTGACCGATGCCGAACGCGCGAAGTACCTGAAAGCGGCCTATGACAATGCGGACATCGAGAACAAGCCGCGCAATTTCATCGGCATGGCGAAATCCCTGCCGCCGGAACAGATGGAAACCCTGCTCAGGCAGGCCGCCCCCGCCGGCGAAGCGCAACTGCGCAGGCTGGCCGATGCGCGGGCGCAGGCGGCCTATGAGCAGCTGCAGCAGGATGGCGCGCCCATGGACCGGGTGTTCATGGTGGCGCCCAAACTGTCGGCGGAAGGCATTAAGGACGATGGACCGCCGAACCGGGTGGAGTTTTCATTGAAGCGTTGAGCAGCGCGCCCGCCGGGGCGGTCCCGGCATTCGAACGTGAACGGAGTGTCCCCAGCATGGACGACAAGCACCTCGATAGCCTCTTGCCGCCGCTGCGCCTGAACCGCCGCGGATTCCTCACGGCCGCCACGGCCTCCGGCTTCTGCCTGGCGGCCGGGCCGGTGATGGCCCAGACCGCCATCAAGACCGACGCCAAGGGCTTGACCGCCGGCTGGGTGGAGATCCCCGCCGCGGGCGGCAATATGCGGGCCTACCGCGCGCGCCCGGAAAAGGCCACCCGCCTGCCCACCGTGCTGGTCGTGCCGGAAATCTTCGGAGTGCACGAATATATCCAGGACGTCTGCCGGCGCCTGGCGCACGTGGGCTACCAGGCCATCGCGCCCGACCTTTTCGCCCGGCAAGGCGATCCGACGAAATACACCGAGATCGCCAAGCTGCAGGCCGAGATCATCAGCAAGATCCCCGATGCGCAGGTGATCGGCGACCTGGACGCCACCGCCAAATGGGCAGGCAGCCATGACGGCGATCCGGCCATGCTGGGCATCGTGGGCTTTTGCTGGGGCGGGCGCTTCGTATGGCTGTATTCCGCCCACAATCGCGGCCTGAAGGCCGGCGCGGCCTTCTACGGGGCCTTGCGCGGCAAGCGCGACGACACGCTGCGGCCCAAGTTCCCCGTGGACATCGCCGGCGATATGCATGCGCCCGTGCGCGGTGCCTATGGCGCGGAAGACACCGGCATCACGCAGGATGACGTGGCCGCCATGCGCGAGGCCCTGGCCAAGGGATCGGCGGCGGCCAAGGCTTCCGTCATCGACGTCTACCAGGGCGCGGGCCATGCCTTCCACGCCGATTACCGGCCCAGCTATCGCAAGGCCCAGGCCGAGCAGGCGTGGGGCCGGATGCTGGAGTGGTTTTCGCAGCATAATCTGGCACCGTCGTCGCAAACGTGACCACGGGTCCGCGCCCGCCCATGCGGTCGGGGCACGGACCTTGCAGGCGGTCCCGGAATGCCGGGACGCCCGCCCTGAAAGGCGTTTTCCCTTGTTTCACTGGAGATATCAATGACCATCAAAGTCGGCGACCGGGTGCCGGACGGCACCTTGACCGAATTCATCGAAACCGAGACCGAAAGCTGCGCGCTGGGTCCCAACAATTTCCAGGTCGCGGACCTGGTCAAGGGCAAGAAGATCGTCGTGTTCGCGGTGCCGGGCGCTTTCACGCCCACCTGCTCGGCCAAGCACCTGCCCGGTTTCATCCAGAACGCGGCCGCCTTCAAGGACAAGGGCGTGGACGAGATCTGGTGCGTGTCCGTCAACGACGCCTTCGTCATGGGCGCCTGGGGCCGCGAGCAGAAGTCGGGCGGCAAGGTGCGCATGCTGGCCGACGGCTCGGCCACGTGGACCAAGGCCCTGGGCCTGGAACTGGACCTGAACGGCCGCGGCATGGGCGTGCGCTCGCAGCGCTATGCCATGGTGCTGGACGATGGCGTGGTCAAGACGCTGAACATCGAGGCGCCCGGCAAGTTCGAAGTCAGCGACGCCGCGACGATGCTGGCGCAATGCTGAAGCGCGGCCCCGCATCCTGAGTACCGCCATCCCGAGAGCCGCCGTGTGCGGCTCTCGCGCTTAAGGGCATTATGTTCGCCACGATCTCCTCGTTTTCTTCCCTGTACACCGCGGCGCTGTTGATGCTGTGCGGCACGGGGCTGTTCAACACATTCATGGGGCTGCGCTTGACCGCGCAGTCCGTCAGTCCGTTCTGGGTGGGCACGCTGATCGCGGGCTATTACCTGGGGCTGGTGTGCGGTGCGCGGCTGGGGCATCGGCTGCTGATACGTGTGGGCCATATCCGCGCCTTCGTGGCCTGTGCCGCGATCGCCGCGGTCATGGTGCTGGCGCAGGCATCGATCGAGCTCCTGCCGCTGTGGCTGGGGTTTCGCTTCATCGCCGGCATCGCCATGGTGACGCAGTTCATGGTGCTGGAAAGCTGGCTCAACGAGCAGACCGAAAATCGCCTGCGCGGGCGCGTGTTCTCGGTCTACATGCTGATGTCGGGCCTGGGCACGGTGCTGGGCCAGCTGTCCCTGACGCTGTATGCCACGCTGGACCTGCGGCCGCTGACCCTGGTCGCGATATTCCAGATCCTGTGCCTGGTGCCGGTGGCCCTGACCGCGCGGTCGCATCCGGCCACGCCGGTGCCGGCGCCGCTGGACCTGAAGTTCTTCGCCCGGCGCGTGCCGCTGTCCTTGACGGTGCTTTTCGTGGCGGGCCTGCTGTCCGGCGGTTTCTATGGGCTGGCCCCGGTGTATGCGGCGCGGCATGGTTTTTCGACGGCGCAGGCCGCCGTGTATGTCGCGGTGGCCGTGACGGCGGGGCTGTTGTCGCAGTTTCCCATGGGCTGGATTTCCGACCGCGTCAATCGCGCGGGCCTGATCCGCTTCAACGCGGCGCTGTTGACGCTGCTGCCCGCCCTGCTGTGGGGTTGGCTGCCCATACCGTTTCCCTTGCTGCTGCTCCTGTCCTGCGCGTTCGGGGTGCTGCAGTTCACGCTGTATCCGTTGGGCGCGGCGTTCGCCAACGATCACGTCGAGCCCGAGCGGCGCGTGGGACTCAGCGCGATCCTGCTGATGGCCTATGGCATCGGCGCCTGCGTGGGGCCGCTGATCGCGGGCGGGCTGATGTCGCTGGCGGGCCCGAATATGTACTACGTGTTCATCTCGGCCTGCGCCGCCGTCCTGGTCCTGACCGTGCGTCCGCTGCGGGTGACGCACGAACATCAGGTCGACGAGGCGCCCATGCACTTCCAGGCCATGCCGGATGCGCTGCAAAGCTCGCCGGCGGCGGCCGCGACGCTGGATCCGCGCGTGGATCCGGACATCAAGGAGCTGGTCATGGTCGAACCGCAGCCAGGGGTCGTGGAACCGCCCCGGGCTGCATCGGCGGAAGCGGATACGGAGGAAGCAAGGGCCCGGGAAGCGGCGGCCGAGGACGAGACGCGGGTCTAGGCGGCGCGCCGTTATCCGGGCCGGCGCCGGCCGCCGCGCCTGGCCGCGGAGCCGCCGACGGCGGCCATCGGGGGGAATTGGGATTTTCTATCGGCGCGATAGCGTCGACCCGGCGCGGTGGGATTATTCAGGTTTATGGAAATATCATTTCCTCATCCTAGGGTTTATCCCTAGAGCTTGGCGGCGCAGAATTCAGTCCATCGGGAACAGCAACGGACACCTCGAAGTTCCTACCCCCTCCCGCTCCGGGGTGTCCGTCCCGAATCACTCAACCAGGACTAAGGAGTACTGCCATGAAAGCCAAGACCATCGTTTCCGCTCTGATTCTTTCGTTCGCCGCCATCGGCGCGGCCCAAGCGGGCACCCCGCGCGGCGATTCGGACAACACGCCCTTCCAAGGCGTCTACGGCCAGGCCGATACCGGTGTGAGCCGCGCCCAAGTCGTCGCCGAGCTGCAACAAGCCCGCGTGGCCGGCCTGACGGGCAACAGCGAACCCAACAACGCGCCCTTCGTCGCCCAAGCCGATAGCGGCGTGACCCGTGCGCAAGTCATCGCCGACATCGACCGCGGCAACACGACGACCAGCATCGCCTTCGGCGATCTGGACAACCAGCCCTTCCAAGGTGCGTAAGCACGCGCGGGATTCGACGCCCGCCACGCTTTACCGCGGCGATCGCCGCGTGGATATCGGCCCCGTCTCGTACGGGGCCGATGTGTTTCCGCCGGGGGCATGGGCAGACGTTCGAGCGAGGTATGCCAGCCGGCGTGCCGGCGGCACGCCGGCGCGGGCGCTCCGGTCAGTTGAAAGTGTGCGAGATGATCGCGCTCTTGCCCCCGGTAATCGTCAGGTTCTGGTGCACGTCGGGACTGGCGTTGTTGCGTATGGTGATGCTGTACTTGCCCGGCGCCAGGGTAAGGCTGCTTAGCGGTGGGCTCACGCCGCGCGATTTCCCGTTGACGATGATTTCGCCCCAGGGGCGGACGGCGACGGCGACGGGCACGGGGGCCTTGCTTGCCGGCGCGACCGCTGCCGTGGCGCGGGGCGCACTCGCCCCCGTGTTGCCGCCGTCCGGGGTGGCATTACCGCCCGTGCCATTACCGCCCGTGCCGGCACCGGTCGGGCGATTAGCCGCCGTGCCGATCCCAGCCGCGCTGTGATTGGCCGTTCCGCTACCGGCCATGCCGGGAAGCGGATTGAAATATCCGTCGCCGTCCAGGGCGGGCGCGGCAAGCTCGCCCGTGACGACATCGATGGTGGTGGCCCCGTTGCTGGGTGGCCGGCTCGTCGCGCCGGTCGGTGTCGGCAAGGTCTCGCTGCCCTTCGAGTTGCCAGGCGTGGCGGAATTCCCCGGGTTGCCAGTACCGCCCGGATCGCCGAGGGCGGCGTTCGCCCGATCGAAGGCGCTGGGCGCGGTGGAAGGTGCGCCGGCCTGCGCCACGGCCTGGGTTTTTCCGCCCGGCCGCGGGTCGGCCGCGGGCGTGCCGGTCCCGGCAGACGGCGCGGCGGTACTGCCAGGTCCCCTGGCCGCGACGCTCGTCCCCGGCGCCGGCTGCGGACGCAGCCACACATAGAGGACCGCCCCCACCATCACGACGACGGCCAGCACCATGAGCAGCGGAGGACGCTGGCGCGCCGGCGGACGCGCCCGCGGCGGCATCCGGCCGCGGGCGGTACGCTGGGGCTCGCCGTCCCGGGGCGCATGGATGGAGGCGACCGCCGCGTCGTATTGCGCGGCCGCGACGGCCGCCTCGCGGTCCGGATCCTCCTGGTACAGGGCGACGCCGTGCGCCCGCGGCCTGTCCGCCGGCGCCGCCACAGGGGCGCCGTTCTCGCCAGGGGGCCATGTATCCCCGGTACGCCCGGCGGCGGTGGCTTCCAGGCCATCGGCATCTTCCAGGCTGCCCAGGCGGGCATCGCGTCCGTCGCCCGGCACGGCTGGCCGTGTGCCGGCGGGACTATCCGGCATGTCCAGCCCCAGGGCGCGGGCGAACGCGGCGATATCGCGCGGCCGCGCGCGCCCGTCCATCGCCAGGCCGCTGTCCAGCACCGCGCGGAAGTCCTGTTCGTCCGCCCCGTCGCGCCGTGCCAGCGGGACGTACTCGTCGCGCACGCAACGGGCCAGGGCGGAAGGCGGGGCCTGGCCCGTCAGCAGCGCGCAGGCCGTGGCTGACAGCGCATAGATATCCGTCCAGGGCCCGCAGGGCGTATCCGGATCGTCGGTGTATTGCTCGAAGGCCGCGTAGCCGCTGCGGCGCGGCGCGTGTTCCGCATTGGCCGCCGGCTCCAGCGGCGGCGTCAGCAGGAAGGCGCGTCCGGCTTCGTCCAGGCCGATGGTGGCGGGCGCGATGTCGCCGTGCGCCAGGCCCGCGCGATGCAGGGTCCGCAGCGACGGCGCCAGGTCGGCCAGGATACGGCGGACGCGATCGGGCGCCATGCCGCCGGCGGCCGCGTGGCGCGCCAGCGTTTCCGGGTCGCGCGTGGACAGGGAGGCGGAGGCAGGGGACATGTTCGGCTCCTGGGTCTTGCGTCGTCATGGCCGCCAGGTGGGCAGCGAAGAGAACAACCGGGTGAACAATGTTGCGTTCAGCGCGCCGCCGTGTACATAGGTCTGAAGCGGGGCCCCGTCGGCCTGGTTGGTCCACCAATAGCTGGTATGAGAGCTCGGATTGAAGCAGAAGGGCAGGTCGGGCCAGGCGGCCAGCCCGCGCGCCGCCAGCGGCGCGGCGCCCGGGCCGGTACCGGCATTCAGGATGTCCATGATGTCCTTGCCGGCGGACGAGGCGCGGTCGGGCACGGCGCGGGGCAGCGGCACGTAGCGCAGCGCCCGGTCGAAGACCTCCGGCGTGCAGCCGTGCCGGACCGCTCCCAGCACATTGATGCCGATCTCGCGGTAGTACTCGCCGGCGTCTTCCAGCAGGCCGCCGTGGTATTCGTCGGCGCGCAGGGGCAGCGCCACGCAGACGGGATAGCCGCGCCCGACCCGGTCGCGGCTGGGCGCGATGCAGCCCAGCTGCGCGACACCGGCGCCCAGGCCCGCCGGGATGGCGAAGTTCCAGATTGGCGCGGCCGCGAAGCCGCGCGCCGTATGCGGGTCGAGCGCCTGTTTCAGGCCCGCGACGCCGTGCTGCAGCCAGCGGTCCCACCAGGCGATCAGCTCGCGCGGCAGCCGCCGGTGCACGAAGTCCCCGGAGGCGGGGATCTTTCCATACCAGCCCAGCCGCGTCCCGCCTTCCGGCGGCGCCGCCTGCCCGCCCCCTGCCCACGCCGGCGTCCTGCCGCCCGGTCCCGCCGGCCGCATGTCATCCCAGGTGTCCATCGCGCGGCTTCCGATTCGTTTCTCCATGCCGGGATCCGTCCGTGTCGCGCCGCGTTCAGCCGCGCCCAGGGCATGCATAGCCCTGCATCTCGGCCAGGCGGAATGGACTCTTCACGCTGCTCGCCGTGATCTCCAGCACCACCTTGCGGCCGCCGAAGTCGAAAGTCGCCACGGTGGTTTCCGGCGATGTGCCCGGCGCCAGCGCGGCCTTGTCCAGCATGCGGTTCAGGGCCCACGGCCCGGACGTGCTCATGCCGGCGGTGCCGACCTGGGGCGTGAGTTCGATGCTGACCTGGTTGGAGCCGCGCGGGCCGGGCCACTGCACGGTCGCGGCCACCTGGGGGCCGTGGGCATAGCGGATGGCCTGGCCGTCCACGTCCATCAGGAACTGGGTGATGCCGGCGTCCATTTCCAGTGGCCGGATGGACACGCGATAGGACGGCATGGGGTTGCCCGCCGTGAAATAGACATCGCGGATGATGCCGGCCTTCTGGAAGGCATCCAGGTAGCCGGAAGGCGGCGCCGGCTTGCCGTCTATGCCGGGCTTGAAGCGCCAGCGCGGCCCCGACACGTCGATCTGGCTGACCAGGTTTTTCTGGAAGAAGTCGTCCATCATGCCGTTGGGCGCGAACAGGCGCGCCATGTCGTTGGGCGCGACATCGCGATTGGATTGCGGCGCGAAGGGATAGCGGCCGGCGATGGATTGCCGGCAGAACAGGCCGATGGTGGCCGCGACGGTTTCGCCCATGCGCTCGCGCGCGACGCCCGACACCTGGCCGGAGGCGTTCACCGACAGTGTGTTGAGCAGATCGCGCACCGGTTCGGGCATGCGGCCGGCCTCGGCCTGCAGCTTGGTCACCACGTCCGACCCCGGCGCCGGACTGGCGCTGCGCAACGCCGCGTCGGCCGCGGTCAGGTAGGTATAGAGCTCGTCGATCAGGCCCGTGGTGGCCGCGATGGGGGGCGGGCTGCCGGCGCCCGCGCCCTGGGTCAGGCGGCGATAGGGTTCGAAATGCTTGTCGACGATCAATTCCAGCTTGTCGTCGCTGGCGTCCGCGCGGGTGGCGGCGCCCGGGCCGGTCGGGCCGAACATCTGCTCCAGCGCGTCGCGCGTGCTGCTGACGCGGTCGCGGGCCTGGTCCATCAGCGAGCGCGCGTCGCCGCCGGCGTCGCGCAGCAGGGTGGTCTCGCGGGCCACGCCGCGCACCAGCTGCGCCAGCGGCGAATCGGGCGCCGACAGCGTGCGCGCCATCTGGATATTGGCCAGCAGCGAGGTACTGGGCGCCAGCTGCAGGTCGTTCAGGTAGGCATCCCAGCGTGCGACGTAGTCGTTCAGGTACAGGCGCTTGATGTCGACGATCAGCTGGCGCCGCGCGGCCTCGTCCAGCAGGCCGGGCGGCGGAATGTCCAGCACCCAGGCGTCGTCGCCGCGCAGGACCTCGGCGACGCGGTCCACGCGTTTATTGAAAACGTCCCAGTAGCCGCGATAGCTGTACAGCGCCGGAATGCCGTCGGTCAGCGGCTTGCCGCTTTTGCGTACGAAGACCGATGTGGCCGCCGGCCCGCCCAGCGTCACGGCGGTGTTGTCGGGTGCGTCCTCGCCGTTGGCCAGCATGCGCCGCAGGCGGCTGTAGGCGCGCTGCGCGAGCGTATAGCGCGCCAGGCGCTCGCGCGCGGCGCGCACCAGCTGGTCGTCCCGCGGAAAGGGCGAGGACAGCACGCGGTCGCGCACCAGGTTGCGCAGGTGCAGGGAGAGCTGGTCGTACTGGCGCCGCGTGTAGCCCTCCGGCAGCGTCTTCTGCATGTCGGACAGCAGCCAGGCGTGCATGAACTCGGCGTCGTAGCGGTCGGCCTCGTACAGCATCAGGTAGGCGCGCAGCGCCTCGTAAGAGAACTCCAGGTCGTCCGCGGGGGCCTTGCGCAGGGCGGTCTCGACGCGGCGCGCCACCTGCGGCAACAGGGTCTGTTCCAGCGTGCCGCGGTAGACGCCCAGCGCCGCGGACGCCATTTTGCGGCCCTGGTACAGGCCGAAGGTGTAGTCCAGCGGCGGCGCGTCCACCTCGAAATCGGCATCGCGCGGCAGGTACCACAGGCTGTCCAGGAAAGGCATCAGGCCCAGTACGTCGCCGGCCTGCGTGATCTTCAGCTCGCGTCCCAGCTTGTCCACCGTGGGCACGCGGCGGGCCACTTCCTGTACATAGGCGGCATTGTTGCGGTAGCTGAGCGCCCAGCCCGCCACCAGGGCCAGGAACAGCGCCGTGATGACGCCATAGCCGGTCCAGTGCAGGCGCCGGTAGCGGCGTTCCCAGCGCAGGTTGCGGCCGGCCAGCCCCGCCTCGCGGAAGATCACATCCTGCAGCAGGTTCTTCAGGAAATAGCTGCGCCCCTCGCCCTCGGCGGGCGGTTCGGCCGCAGTGCCGCCGGTATCGATGCGCAGATAGCGCTTCAGGTGGCCGGTGACCTGGTCGAAGGTGGCCGCGCCGCCCTGCGTGCCGCTGGTGAAATACACCCCGCGCGGGAGCAGTCGCGCCTCGTACTTGGAGCTGGCGAAGACATCGCTCAGGAAGTGGCCCAGCACCGCCTGCAGGCCGGCGAACTGCTGCGGCAGCATATACGCCAGCGCCCGCCGCGCGGCGTCGGTTTCCGCGGCCAGCACTTCCGGCAGGGCGTCGTCCAGCCGCCGCTGGAGCAGGCGGTATTCGGCATGGAAGGCTTCGTACAGGTCGAAGTCCGGTTCCTGCGTGCGGGCATAGGGCAGGGTAAAGCCCCAGACCTGCGACAGGTCATCGCGGCTGAAGGAAGCAAAGTATTCCTCGAAGCCGGACAGCAGGTCGGTCTTGGTGACCAGGACATACACCGGGAACTGGATGCCCAGCTGCTCGCGCAGCTCCTGCAGGCGGCGGCGCAGCACCGCGGCGTGCTGGGCGCGCTCGGAGTCGGATGCGCCCAGCAGGTCTTCCACGCTGATGGTCAGCATGGCGCCGTTGATGGGCTGGCGGCCGCGGTACCGGGACAGCAGGCCCAGGAAGCCCTTCCATTCGTCCTCGTCGCCCGTGGGATCGCTTTCATGCGTGGTGTAGCGGCCCGCGGTGTCCAGCAGCACGGCGTCGTCGGTAAACCACCAGTCGCAGTTGCGCGTGCCGCCCACCCCGCGTAGCGCCACCTTGCCGAAGCGGTCGGCCAGGGGGAAGTTCAGGCCGGAGTTCACCAGCGCGGTGGTCTTGCCGGCGCCGGGCGCGCCGATGATGACGTACCAGGGCAGCTGGTAAAGATACTGTTTGGAATACCGGTGCAGGCTGAAGCGGCCCCCTTCCTGGAAGCGGGTCTTGCGCAGCAGCTCGACGGCTTCGTCGAAGCGTTCCTCCAGCTGGCGCATCTGGCCGTTGTCCACCGGCCGGGCCGCAGGCGCTTCCTTGGCCGGCTTGCGGATCTGCCCCAGCAATTGGGCGTTGAGCCGGCCCTCGCGCCATTTGCGCCAGAGCAGCCGCAGCAGCCAGATGCCGAACAGCGCGGCGATGACGGCGATGCGCACCGTTTCGCTTTCCAGGGGGCGGGTGGCGCCGATGGCCAGCAGCGGCCCGACGATCCATACCAGGATGGACAGCGCCACGATGCCCAGGAAGTTCCACAGGCCCCGGCTGAACAGGAAACCGAAGAAGCGATAGAACAGCGAGGCGATCATGGCTGCGCGCCCTCCAGCGTGGTTTCGCGCGGCACGGGCGGAATCATCAGCGTGATCTCCACGCGGCGGTTCAGCGCGCGGCCGGCGGGCGTGTCGTTGGGCGCCATGGGATCGGCGTCGCCGCGGCCTTCGGCGCGCACGCGGCCGGGCTGGCCCAGGCGCTGTTCCAGGATGGCCTTGACCGTGTCGGCGCGCGCCTGCGACAAATGCCAGTTGGACGGATAGCGCGCGCTGCGCATCGGCACATTGTCGGTGTAGCCGCGCACCAGGATCACGCCCTGGGTCTCGCGCAGCGCGTCGGCCACCCGCGAGAGCACGGTCATATAAGGCCCGCGCACCTCGGCCGCGCCCGATTCGAAGGCGCCGTCGCCGCGCAGCACCACCACGCTGCGGTCGACCTGGTCCTGCACGGTGACCAGGCCGTCGCGGATCTCCGGCGCCAGGAATACCGCCAGCCGCGGGGCCGGCGCGGGGCGCGGGCGAGGCGGCGCGGCGATCTGCACGGTGGGCGCCTTCAGCGCGTTGATGGCGGCGAACACCTGGTCCGATTGCCCGCCCAGGCGCCAGCCCAGCAGCAGGTAAAGCAGCAGGGCCAGCGCGGCCGCCAGCGCGCCATAGGCCCACAGGGGCACGGGCAGGCGGCGCAACTGGGCCTGGGCGGGCGCGTCGCGCCAGTGCGGCGAGAGCTCGCGCGCGACCTCGCCGCGCGCCGCGCGCAGGATGCGCAGCAGGCGCTGGCGCAGCGTTTCCAGCTGCGAGCGGCCGTTGTCGATCACGCGGTAGCGGCCCTCGAAGCCCAGCAGCAGGCAGTAATAGAGCAGCTCCAGCAGGTCCAGGTGCTGGCTGGGATTCTGGGACAGCCGGCTCAGCAGCTGGAAGAACTTCTCGCCGCCCCAGGTTTCGTTGTGGAAGGTCACCAGCAGGCTGTGCGCGGACCATACGCCGTTGCCGCCCCAGGGCGTCAGCGCGGCGGCCTCGTCCAGCGCGGTGCACAGGCAGTAGCGCGCGCCCAGGATGGTTTCGTTCGGAATCCCGGCCTGTTGCGCGCGCAGTTCGAATTGCCGCACTTCATCCAGCAGGTGTTCGCGCAGCAGCGCCGGCGAAGGATGGCTGGCGGTGGCGCGGATCTGCGGAATCAGGTCCAGCAGGGGATTGGCCGCCGCCACCAGCGGATTGGACCCGCTGATGACGTACTCGTGCGGACGCAGGCGGCTGGTGGCCGTCGCGTCCGCGTCGCCGAAGCCGCCCAGCGGCGGCAGGGCGCTGTCCGATGCATGCATTGCCTTTGTCTCCCAGGGCCGGCGCTCAATCGCGCAAGGCCCAGAATTCCATCGCCAGGCCGGGGAATTCGCCGGCCAGGTGCAGGGCCAGCGCGCCGGTGCGCTCCAGCTGCTTCCAGAAGTCGCCGTTCTTGTCCAACTCGAAATACACGTGGCCGGCGCTGTACGGAATCTGCCGCGGCGCCACCGGCAGCGCGCGCACGCCTACGCCGGGCAGCTGCAGGTGCACCAGGTCGCGGATTTTTTCCACGGGGCCGATCTTGACCTGCGCCGGAAAGCGCGTGCGCACCGTGTCCGAGGGCATGTCGGCGCGCACGGCCAGCACGAAGCCGGCGCTGCGCAGCAGCTCCAGGTCGGGTACCTGCGCGACGCGCACGCCCTGGCCGCGGTCGTCCAGCGGTATCCGCAGGGCCCGCTGTTCCAGCACCGCCGACAGCGAGCGCCGCAGTTCGTCCATCAGCGGCGCGAAGGTCGACGCCAGGTCATCGTGCGCATACGTGGGCAGGACCTGCGGCCGGCGCATCGGCGAGGTATACGTCGCCAGGTCGCAGGCCAGCATCAGCGCGTCGTGGAACAGGCGCTCGGGATGCAGGCCTTCCGTCTGCCCGGCGTGCCATAGCGCGCCCACGTAGCGGTTGACCGTCTCCAGCAGCATGAAGTCGGAGACCTCGGCCACGCCGCCGCGCCCGGGGCCCGAGAGCCGCTGGGCCAGGGCTGCGCCGCGCGCGTCCAGCAATCCATGGAGTTCCTGTACGTAGCCGCGCAGCACGGGATGCGCGCCGCAGGCCAGCCAGGGCGCGATATAGCGGTCGTCCAGCACGATGCGGTTGTCCGCCCGGCGCTCGGCCACGCGGGCCACGCTCAGGCCCACCCATTCGTCGCCCAGCTCGCTTTCCAGCATCAGGCGCAGCCGCAGCCTGCCCACCTGCACCAGCGCGGGCTCCAGCCCTTGCGTGCCGCTGTCCTCGATCTCGGTCTCGTCGACCAGGTAGCGCGCCAGGGTGGCTTCCTCGTCTTCATAGGCGATGTCGCCCGCGCCGGCGCGCACGCGCGGCAGCGCCAGCATCACGCGCGCGCCGCTGGTGCCGGGCGGCACATCCAGCGCCGGCGGCGCATCGCCGGCCTGCCAGAACTCGAAGGGCGTGCCGTCGGGCAGGACCCCGCGCGCCTCGGCCAGGGCGATCTTGCCCAGCGCCAGCGCGTCGCGGTCCAGGGCCAGATGGGTGTAGCCCCAGAAGAAGGCCTGCGCCGCGGCGGCGCGCTGCTGTATGGCATGTTCGAGATAGCGCTCGAACTGCTGGAAGTGCTGGGGACGCAGGAACATCCCCTCGGACCAGATGACTTTATTCCGCTGTGCCATGGCGTCGATTCAGGATTTCTCGTTGTGCGGGGTTCGCGGGGACCGGCTTCAGAACGGCCACCACGACCGGCCGCGGTCGGTTTCCGACAGGCCCTCGGCGCCCACCGCGATCCGGATCTTTTCCTCGTTGGGGGAGAACTGCCATACCTTGTAGATATTGGTGTTCTGCGCCTCGGGCAGCGGCACGACCAGGCGCCATCGGCTGTTTTCCAGGTCGCGATAGCCGGCGACGATGCCGACCGCGCGCGCCTCGGGATTGCCGGGCCGCTCCAGCGTCCGCGTTTCGCCGGGCTTGACGATGACCTGGTCGCTGTTGAGCAGGTCCTTGCCCAACGCCGCCTGCGGGTCGGCCTGCAGCGCGTAGTAGTCACGCGATTGGAAGGTGCCCGGCGACTTCAGTTCGTAGACGGTGACCTGGATGGGCGAGGGGCGCCGGTTGGTGTCCGGATTCACCCGCGGGTCGGCCGACAGCACGATGGCATAGGGAATGGGCACTTGCCTGGCGGTGGAGGAACAGCCGGCCAGCACGGCGGCGCCGGCCAGCGATGCCGCCGCCGGCGCGAACAGGAAGGCGCGTCGTGTCGTCATGCCGAGCCGCTCCGCGCCGCTTGCCGCGCATGCTCGAAGACCGGTCCCCACATGGGATGCCCCGATTCGTTGGCGGGCAGCCGGAAGGACGGTTCGATCCGCAGGATGCGCAGGAAGCCGTCCTCGCAGAGCCGCGTGTAGCGGGTCAGGCAATAGCTGTAGGCCTGCAGTTTCAAGGCTTCCACGCGCGTGTCGTCGGGCGCCGCCGCCAGCGTTTCGGACGTGGCGACGGTACGGATCACCGCGCCGTAGTCTCCGGCCATGTATTGGTCGCGCACCGTTTGCAAGGCCTGCCGGGCCGCGGGGCTGGTCGTCGCGCAGCCGGATGCCGCCAGGGCGAGGAAGCCCCAGGCCAATGCGTGCCGCAACCGCGATCCGGAAGGCCTGGCCATCGGGATACGCGCCATCGAAGCGGCGGCCGCCGTGCCGGCTCGTGCGGGGCGCGCCGGCGCGCGGGAAGCCGAAAGTCGCGAAGTCATAGAGGGTTCCTGGCGGTTCATCATGCGTACTCGTAGCGAAACTCGCCGTCCGCGGCGTCCAGGGCGATGCGGCGGACGCCGCGCTCCTGCGCGGAGGCGGTCAACAGTGCCTGGCTGATGCGCGGCAGCACGGTATGGGTCAGGATCGCGTCCACCATGCGGGCGCCGGATTCGACTTCGGTGCAGCGCTGCGCGACCAGCGCGGCGGCGGCGGGCGCGACCTCCAGCGCGATGCCGTGGTTCTGGCGCAGGCGTTCGCGGATGCGGTCGAACTGCAGCCGCACCACGCCGGCCAGCATGTCGTCGCTCAGGGGCAGGTAGGGCACGACGGCCAGGCGGCCCAGCAGCGCCGCCGGGAATACGCGCAGCAGCGGTTCGCGCAGGGCCGACGCCAGGCCCTCGGCATCGGGCGCCAGGGCGGGATCGCGGCACAGGCGCGCGATCAGGTCCGCGCCGACATTGGAGGTCAACAGGATGATGGTGTTGCGGAAGTCGATGTGGCGGCCCTCGCCGTCCTCCATCCAGCCCTTGTCGAAGACCTGGAAGAAGATCTCGTGCACGTCGGCGTGGGCTTTTTCGATCTCGTCCAGCAGCACCACGCTGTAGGGCCGCCGCCGCACGGCTTCGGTCAGCACGCCGCCTTCGCCGTAGCCGACATAGCCGGGCGGCGCCCCCTTCAGCGTCGAGACCGTGTGCGGCTCCTGGAACTCGCTCATGTTGATGGAGATCAGGTTCTGCTCGCCGCCGTAGAGCGCCTCGGCCAGGGCCAGCGCCGTTTCCGTCTTGCCGACGCCGCTGGGGCCGCACAGCAGGAAAACGCCCACCGGCTTGTGCGGATCGGTGAGCCGCGCGCGTGAAGTCTGCACGCGCCGCGCCACGGCCTCCAGCGCGTGGCGCTGGCCGATGACCCGGCGTTCCAGCGTGGTGGCCAGGTCCAGCACGGAGCGGGCTTCATCGCGCATCATGCGGCCCACGGGGATGCCCGTCCAATCGGCCACCACGGCCGCCACGGCGGCGGCGTTGACGGCCGGGTGCACCATGGGCGTTTCGCCCTGTACCCGCGCCAGCTCGCGCTGCGTGCGGCCCAGCTGGTCGCGCAGGTCCGCCGCCTGCGTGGCGGCGGTCGCGCTGTCTTCCAGCTGCTCGCGCAGCGCCAGCACGCGCGCGCCCAGGCTGCGTTCCTCTTCCCAGCGCGCGGCCAGCGCGGCTTCTTGCGCACGGGCGTCGTCCAGCTGGCCGTCCAGCGCGAGCCCGCGCGCGTCGCCGTCCAGGCCCAATTGCGCCTCGCGGCCGGCGATGTCGCGTTCGGTTTCCAGCGCCTGGATGCGGCGGCGCGCGTCCTCCAGCGCCGGCGGCACGGCATGCTGGCTGACCGCGACGCGTGCGCAGGCCGTATCCAGCAGCGCCACGGCCTTGTCCGGCAGCTGCCGCGCGGGGATGTAGCGGTGCGACAGCGCCACCGCCGCGACCATGGCTTCGTCCAGCAGCAGCACGCGGTGATGGCGCTGCAGCGTGTCGGCCAGGGCGCGCAGCATGCCCAGGGCGCGCGCCTCGTCGGGTTCGTGCACCTGCACGACCTGGAAGCGGCGCGTCAGCGCGGGGTCTTTCTCGATGTATTTCTTGTATTCCGACCAGGTGGTCGCGCCGATGGTGCGCAACTGCCCGCGCGCCAGCGCGGGCTTGAGCAGGTTGGCCGCGTCCCCCGTGCCCGCGGCGCCGCCCGCGCCGATCAGGGTATGGATCTCGTCGATGAACAGGACGATGGGCTTCTCGCTGGCCTGCACGTCGTCGATGAGGGCGCGCAGGCGTTGCTCGAACTCGCCCTTGACCCCGGCGCCGGCCTGCAATAGGCCCAGGTCCAGCAGGTATAGCGACACGTGGCGCAGGGCCGGCGGCACGTCCCCGGCGGCCAGGCGCAGGGCCAGTCCTTCCACCACCGCGGTCTTGCCCACGCCGGCCTCGCCGGCCAGCAGCGGGTTGTTCTGCCGCCGGCGCATCAGGATGTCGACGATCTGGCGGATTTCCGCCTCGCGTCCCGAGACGGGATCGATTTCGCCCGCGGCGGCGCGGGCCGTCAGGTCGACGGCATAGCGCGCCAGGGCCTGGCCGCGCCCGCCCGGCATCGTGCCGGAAGGCGCGCCGCCGGACCCCGCGTCATGGCCGCCTGACGCGGCGGGCAGGTCCGCCGCGTCCTCCGGCGAGCCGGCGACGATGGCGGGCAGGTTCTCCAGCAGCACGTCCGGCACGATGCGCGCGAACTGGCCCGACATGCCCAGCAGCACGTTGCGCAAGGCATAGGTCTTGACCAGCGCCAGCACCAGGTGGCCGCCGCGTATGCGCGCGCGGCCATAGCGCAGCGAGGCCAGGATCCAGGCGCGTTCCACGGAATGGTCGATATGTTCGGAAAGGTCGGATACCGAGCCCGCGCCGCGTGGCAGCTGTTCCAGCGCGCCGGCCAGGTCGGCCTGCAGCCGTCCGGCGTCCAGCTCGAAATGCCGGGCGATGCGCTGCAGGTCGCCATCCGCGTGCCGCAGCAGATGGTGGATCCAGTGGACCAGCTCCACATAGGGATTGCCGCGCAGTTTGCAGAACGCGGTCGCCCCCTCCAGTGCCTGGTAAAGCAGGGGATCGAGCTTGCCGAAGAGATCGATGCGGCCGATGTCGGACATGGGTGCCTTGGGTGGATCGGTGAATCAATCGGGCGCGGCGCACTCGAAGCTGAGCGTGACCGGGCGATCGCCGGCCAGCGTGGCATCCGCCGCCAGCGGCAGCGTGCGCGGCGTTGCGCCTGTCGCTGCCTCCGTCGTGGCGCCGGCGCGCGTGTTCAGCCTGCCTTGCAGCAGCAGGCCGCGCGCGCCGCCGTCCAGCAGGACCCGGGCGGTGTAGCCGACGATGGCGGATTTGCAGCCGCATGCGCCGACCGGTTTGCGCGTGTCCAGCGTCAGGGCCTGCAGCAGTACGCCACGGTCGATGGTGCGCGTGCCCAGCTGCACGGCCATGCAGGCTTGCAGCGGGTTGTCCACGGTGACGGCGCCCGCCGCGCGCGCCGGCGTGGCGGCCAGGGCCGTGGCGGCCGCGCCCGCCGCGCAGGCGAGCATCCCGGCGATGCGTGGCAGGGAGTTATGGCGCGGCACGGGTGCCTCCGTAGGTGGATCGGCCGGCCACGTACCGCACCAGCAGGATCATGGAATCGCGATGGCTGCCGCGCGAGTAGGTGCGCAGCAGCGGAAAAATGCGGCCTTCCACTTCGATGCAGCCGTGGCTGTAGCCCTTGATCGAATCGTGCAGGTAGAAGCCGCCGCGCGCCGGCGTGCAGCGATGGCGGGTGGCCTCGTCGGCGGGCTCCATGCGCGCGCGGTTCCAGCCCCAGTTGGCCCAATAGGGCTCGCATTCGCCGGCCGCGGTGCCGCGCGGTATGGACTGCATGCCCCAGGCCGGCTTCAGCGCGCAGGCATGGCGGCCGTCGTCCTGCGCCGGCCCCCGGTCGGCCAGCATGATCTTGTAGTAGCCCGGCGGGATGGGACCGCTATCGCCGGCGCAGTACCGGTCGGGCATCTGGTGCCCCGGCAAGCCGCTGCTGGCGCGGAATTTGCCGTGTCCCGGCCAGTCCAGCACCTGGCCGTCGTAGAACATGTCGTGCCTCACTGCGGGATCTCCTCGGTGGATAGGTGGGCGGAAATCGCCGGCTCCCCGCCGCGGCGCCCCCGGCTAAGGCGCCCCCGGCTCTCATAATCGAGCAGGAGGTCGCCGGCGTGGCCCTGCGCCGGGCGGCGGCGGCCCAGCCAGGACGACAGGCCCAGCGGCTGGTCCTGCCCCAGCCGCACGCCGTCTACGTCCTGCGCGCGCAGGATGGGCCGTGCGTCCCAGGCGAACTCGACGCCGATGTAGTGCCGCACCCAGTGCATCAGCTGGCGTCCGCGCGGTCCGCCGGGCAGGAAGGCGCGGTAGGTGGCGAGATCCAGCGGGCCGATCTCGATGCGGAATTTGTGCTGGGCGTCGCGCACCGCCGCGCCCAGGACGGTGTCGCGTCCCAGGCCCATGGCGCCGCCCAGGGCCATGCGCTGCGCGGGGTCCAGGCGTATCCATTGCGGCACGAACTCCCGGATGCGCACGGGCACCTGGAAGAAGGCCTGCAGGATGTGCTTGATGCCTTCCGGGTTGCGGGTCTGCCGCAGCAGATGCCCCGCCATGTAGTACTTGGCGTGGTCCATGACGGCGTCGCGCCCGCGCATGGACGGCTGCCCCATGTGCAGCAGGCTGGCCACGTAGCCCGTGAAGCGTTCCTCGCCGCGATCCAGGCTGACCGTGCTCTGGGCGTCGGCCCAGGCGCGGTAGAACAGCAGGATCAGCCGGTGATGGAAGATGTCGGCGAAGGCGGCCAGCGTGCCGTCGCGGTAATGGTGCATGCGCTCGCGCGCGTGTTCGGTCAGGTGCAGCGGCAGGGGGCCATTGGGGCCGAACAGCCCGAAGCTGTAGATGGACAGCTCGGGCGGCCGGCCGTCGCGGGCGCCGCGCGCCGCCGCCAGCGTCGATGGCGCGAAGGCCATGGACGGTTCCTGGCGCAGCCGCACGGGCTCGTTGCGCGGCAGGCTGTCGCGGCCCAGCGGCGACCGGTTGCCGGCCCGCGCGTCTATCCACCGCAAGGTGTTGAACAGATCGTGCGACCAGGGGGCGGCCTCCAGCCGGCGCCAGAATTCGCCGGGCAGGGCGGGGCCGCCGGCCTTATCCCATGTGGATCTGCTTGGCATCGACCTTCACCAGTTCGCCGCCCGTGACCAGGGTATAGCTGGCATGCACGCGCGCGGCCTGTTCGGCCTGGTAATCCAGCGTGCCGGCGCGCACCTGCTCGATTTCCTCGACGGTGCGGAAGCTGATGCGGCTCATCAGCGTCATGCGGTCCAGCACGGCCTCGTAGGACTTGCCCACCAGGCGCGTCGTGCCGACGGTGGCCTGCAGTTCGGCGGCCACGTAGCGTATGCGGTCGGCCACGCAGCGCGCGTCGCGGGCGCGCAGCTCCAGTTCGCCGGTATCCACGCGCACCGCGCTGCCGCCGCGCAGATGGATGGCGCGGGCGCTTTGCAGGGCGAGATCGCCGTCGGCCGCTTCCAGCGCGGCGCCGCCCGCCAGCTCCAGCCGCGCGCGGCCCGGATCGGCCTGGGCGATCACCGCGATCAGGTAGACGCGCGCGGCGTCCGGTCCGCTGATCAGCACTTCGTCGCCGACCTCGGGCGCCAGCAGGCAGCTGGCCGCGCGCCGCGCGGTCCAGGGCCGGCCGTCGCAATCGACGCGATAGCGGCCATCGTCCCCGCGCGCGACGACGCGCCCCAGCAGGTGGACGGGATCGTAGGCCGGATAGCGGCGCGCGGCGGCGGTGTTCATGGCGGGCTCCTCTTGTCTTTCCAGGGTGGGCTATACGGCGGGCCGGGTGCCCATGCGCGGCTTCCATCTGGCAATCTCGCCGCGCTGCAGGGTGGACAGGACCAGTTCCGACATCATGTTGATCGATACGTGGCGGGCGAAGAATTTCTCCAGCACCGCGCCGAACAGATAGGGGCTGATGCCGGAGAACGCGCCTTCGTCCACGTCCAGGCCGATGCGCACGCCGCGGCCGTACAGGAAGGGGCCCGGCGCCGGCAGGCGGTGATGCATGGGTTCGACGCGTACATGGCGCACGCCGGCGATGTGCTTGCGCACCGCCGGGTCCGCCAGGTTGCCGTACAGGGTCAGCATCTCGCGCAGCGTCTGCGCGCCGGCCTCTTCGTTCAGGTCCATCAGGCTCAGGTAGTTCAGGCCCAGATGGCTGATCAGGTGCCAGGCGGCGGCGTCCTCGGCCAGCGCCGGATGCGGGCGCGTCGGCCCATGCAGCACCTTGATGGCGGCGACGGGCGCGGAAACGCGCAGGGTCAGGTCGGTCTGCGTGCCCAGCGGCAGCAGCACCGCCAGGTCGCGGTTGGTGCACAGCGTGTCCAGGGTCAGGTGCCGCAGCTGCCCGGAAAAAGGCGCTTCGTGGCGGTCGACCAGGGACAGGTAGACCTCGCTGCCGGTATAGCCGGTGCGCGTGCCGTTGCGTCGCGCGGCCTCGGAGACCAGCCGCGGTTCGCGACGCATCGAATAGTAGGCGCCATAGTCGTCGGGATCGCTGAACACGGAGCCGTAGAACGGCCGGAACTCCTGTTCGGGGCGGTCCGCCGCCGCATGGCCGGTGACGCGCGTCACGCCGTAGACCTCGTAGTCCAGCGGGCGCGTGCGGTCCACCACCACGTGGTATTCCGAGGTGCGGGCCGTGACGGCGATGCGGTCGGCGCGCTTGGGAAACAGATTGATCGCCGGCACGCAGTGCAGCGGCAGGTTGTCCGCGCCGATGGCGCCTTCCAGCTCGGGCGCCGCCGTTGAAAACAGCAAGGTCAGCTCGAAGGCGCGCGTCTCGCGCGGCTTGCCGGACGATGCGGCCGCGCCGGTGCGCAGTCCCTGTTTCAAGCCGTTGACACTGAAGAACAGGTAGCGGCGCGGGAAGGCGAAGTATTCCTGCAGCAGGCGATAGCCCTGGAAGACCCGCGCATCGGCGGGCAGCAGCGCCTGCTCGTCGTCGAAGCCTTCGTGGCGCACCGCGCCGGCCGGCATGCGGTTGATCCAGGCGACGGGTCTGGCGCTGTCGTGCCCCAGCACCGCCACCGTATGGCCCATCGCCACTTCCAGCAGGCGCTGCATCTGCAGGTCCTGGCCGTTCAGGTAGAACACCAGCTGGTCCAGGTCCAGGTCCTCCAGCCGCAGGCCGCCGCATACTTCGATGCGGATACGCAGCGCGCTCAGCACGCGCGCGCCGCGGCCGGCCAGGCCCAGGCGGGCCAGCGGCAGGTCGGGCGGCGGCGGACCGAAGGCGGCCTCCACCACGCGCAAAGGCCACAGCTTCAGCGCGTGGCCGGTCATGAATTCGGCCGGCGTCTGTTCGCCGCGTGGCACTTTGCCGCGCAGCAAGGTGCCACGCGGCAGGTCGAAGCCCCGGGCCAGCGTGCCCTCGTTCATGCTGGGCTCGAAGCGCACCACGGCCATGGCCGGCGTGGGCGCCAGGTAGTTGGGATAGACGACCTCCAGCAGGCGCTGCGTGAAGCGCGGGAACTCGGCATCCATCTTCATGTGGATGCGCGCGGTCAGGAAGCTGAAGCCTTCCAGCAGGCGCTCCACATAGGGGTCCGCCACCTCGGTGGCGTGCATGCCCAGGCGGCCGGCCACCTTGGGATAGTGCTGGGCGAACTCCGCGCCCATCTCGCGCATATAGACCAGTTCGCGGTTGTAGTAGTCCAGCAGGCGCGCGTCCATCAATAGCCTCCCAGGTCGCGCAGGTCCATGTGGCCGCTTTCCAGGTCGATGTCGGTGCGGAACAGGAATTCCAGCGGATGCGGCACGCACCACAGCATGCCCTTGATTTCCAGGCTGAGGACGTTGTGGTGCTCCAGCGTGCCGGTGTCGGTCACGCAGCGGACCTCCACCGAGGAATCCAGGATGCGCGGCTCGAAGGCGGCGATGGCGCGGCGGATGGAGTCCTCCACGTCGATCCAGTCGATGTCCGACATGCGTTTGCCCGCCAGGGCGCGCACGCCGTAATTCACCACGGATCCCGCCACGCGGCGCCAGGGCCCGAGATCGTCGGTGGTTTCCAGGCTGACGGTGTTCAGCAGCCAGCGCAGATCGCGCAGCACGACCTCGCGCAACCGGGCGTGCGTCAGCATCGTTGCCTCGCGCGCTTCCTCGCGCTTGCCCGGTTCGTCGTCCATCAGGCGGTCCAGCAGCGAGGGCTGCAGGCGGTCGCGCGCGGCGCGTTCGGCCAGCGGCGGCGCCACGCGGGGCCGCGCGGCATCCAAGGGCGCGGCGCCGCGCGCGGCCGGGGCCCGCGGGCCGGGGTCGCGCAAGGCCAGCGCGCGGGGATCGCTGTGTCCCATCAGGCGCGCTCCAGGCCGCGAATATCCAGCAAGGCGTACTCGCCCCGGTCCGTCAGCCACATCTTCTGCCCGGCGCCGGTATACGCGGGATACGCGCCCTGGCCCGCGTGCAGCGGTTCCCATTGCGTCAGGCGCCCCAATCGCAGCCGTTCGTCCTGATCGCCCATGCGGCGGCCGGCGGGGGCCGGATAGCGGGCCGGGACCAGCGCATGCAGCACGCGTCCATCGGCCAGCGCGATCTCGGCCCGCGCCCAGAGCACATCGCTCAGGCCTTCCGGCGGCAGCAGCCGGATCCCGCGCACATACGGGAAGGGCAGCCACGCGTAGTGTTCGCCGTGGATGAATTCGAAGACCGGGCCCAGGCGGCTGTCGCCGTCGCAGATCCAGTCGAAAGGCCGCGGCGCGCCTTCGCCGGCCAGTTCCAGCGTGCCGGCCTGGGTGTCGGCATCTTCCAGCGCCCGTGCGCGCAGCGCGGCGGCCCGTGCGCCGTCGGCGGGATCGTGGCGCAGGGCTTGCAGCAGCGCGTCCAGCCAGTCCGGCCGCGGGCCGGGCAGGGCGGGCTCGGCCTGGCCGGCCAGGACGGCTTCGCGCCGCCGTTCGGCCGCGATGGCACGGTCGTACATCAGGGCCATGGGCGCGGCCTGGGGGTTCAGCTCCGCGCAGAGCTTGATCTGTTCGGCCGCGCGCTCCCATTCGCCCTGCACGGCCAGCAGCTGGAACAGTTGCGCGCGCAGGTCGGCGTCGCCGGGCTGGCGGCGCACCCCCGCGACGACGGACTCGATGCGCGCGGCCAGGCTGCCGGCATGAAGGGGAGCGGCGGTCAGGGTCATGGGTGTCAGCCCACTTCCTTGTTCTGCTTGATGTCCCAGGCCACCAGGGTCTCGGCGCCCTTGCCGCCCTGGTCGGTCTGCTCCCAGTACTGCTGCTTGACCTTGGCGGCCTGAAAGGCGAAGTTGGCGATGACGCCCGCTTCGGAACCGCCGTCGCCCGAGATCTGCACGGACGACACCAGCACGTCTTCCAGGGTGATCTTGGAATATTCGATCTGCGTGCCGCCGGCCTTGCACATGGAAAGCTGCACCATGTTCAGGTGCTTGCCGCTGGCGCAGTGCTTCATTACCGCCGGCGCCGCCTTGTCGATGCGCGCCACCACGTGCAAGTCGTTGAAGCTGGCCTTGCCCGCGCCCAGGCCGCCGCCGCTGGACATATTGCCGGGCTGGGTCGCGCCCCAGGAAAACGACAGTACGTCGGTCCAGTCCTTGTGGTTGGCATCCTTCGATTCGCCATTGGCGCCATCGATTTTCATGAAAATATCAACAGCCACTTGCTTCTCCTAGGTTCAGATCGCTCAAAGTCCTGCTCGGAAAAAGCCGTGCCGCGAGCTTCCCGCGGGGCCCCCGGGCGCAGGCGGGCCCCGTCGCGGAAATCCTGACGGAATCGGCAATGAAAATGCCCTTGGGACGCACGCCGGCCAAGGGCCGGCCCGCCCTTCAGCCCTCGTTCTGCTTGAGAGAGGGCAACTTGGACACGAGGCGCAGCGACACCGTCAGCCCTTCGAGCTGATAGTGCGGCCGCAGGAAAAACTTGGCGGCGTAATAGCCGGGGTTGTCCTCGACTTCCTGCACCTGGACCTCGGCGGCCGCCAGCGGCTTGCGGGCCTTGGTTTCCTGCGAGGAGTTCACGGGGTCGCCGTCCACGTAATTCATGATCCAGTCGTTCAGCCAGCGCTCCATGTCGTTGCGCTCGCGGAAAGAGCCGATCTTGTCGCGCACGATGCACTTCAGGTAGTGCGCGAAGCGGCAGCAGGCGAACAGATAGGGCAGCCTTGCGGACAGCTTGGCGTTGGCCGCCGCGTCGGCATCGTAATAGTCGTGCGGCTTCTGCAGGGACTGCGCGCCGATGAAGGCGGCGAAATCGCTGTTCTTGCGGTGTACCAGCGGCATGAAGCCGTTCTTGGCCAGTTCGGCTTCGCGGCGGTCGCTGATGGCGATCTCCGTCGGGCATTTCATGTCCACGCCGCCGTCGTCGGTGGGAAAGGTGTGGCAGGGCAGGTTCTCCACCGCGCCGCCCGATTCCACGCCGCGTATGGAGGTGCACCAGCCGTACAGCTTGAAAGAGCGGTTGATGTTGGCCGCCATGGCATAGGCCGAATTGGCCCAGGTATAACGGTCGTGGTTGGAGCCGTCGGTGTCTTCCTCGAAATCGAACTCGTCCACCGGATTGGTGCGCGCACCGTAGGGCAGGCGCGCCAGGAAGCGCGGCATGGCCAGGCCGATGTAGCGCGAGTCCTCGGATTCGCGCAGGCTGCGCCACGCGGCGTACTCGGTGTTGGTGAAGATCTTGGTCAGGTCGCGCGGATTGGCCAGTTCCTGCCAGGTATCCATCTGCATGACGTTGGGCGAGGCGCCCGCGATGAAGGGGCAGTGCGCCGCGGCCGAGATGCGCGCCATCTCGCCCAGCAGCTCGACGTCCGGCGGGCTGTGGTCGAAGTAGTAATCGCCCACCAGGCAGCCTATGGGTTCGCCGCCGAACTGGCCGTATTCTTCCTCGTACACGCGCTTGAAGATGGGGCTCTGGTCCCAGCCCACGCCCTTGTGGCGCTTGAGCGTGCGGCCCAGTTCCTGCTTGGACACGCACATGACCTGGATCTTCAGCAGCTCGTCGGTCTCGGTGTTGGATACCAGGTAGTGCAGCCCGCGCCAGGCGCCTTCGAGCTGCTGGAAGTCGGCGTGGTGCATGACCAGGTTGATCTGCTCGGACATCTTGCGATCGATCTCCGCGATGATGGCCTGGATGGTGCGGTAGGCATCCGACGACAGGCCGATGCCGCTGTTCTGCAGCGCCTGGTGCGCCAGCGTGCGCACGGCATGCTCGACTGCCTCGCGCGCCTGCTCCGTCTTGGGCTTGAACTCCTTTTTCAGCAGGGCGGACAGGTCGTCCGCTTCCAGCGTTTCGCTGGCGGGCTGCGGCGCACGTTGGGCCGTTGCGGTCATGGCGTTCTCCATTGTGGTCAGTTCGCGTCGCGCACCGCGCGCGTGCCGCCGTCCGCGTCGGCGGCGCCGTCCTGCGTCGCATCGGCCGGCCTGGGCGCGGCGGCCAGCGCGTTCAGCAGCGCCGGGTCTTCCAGCACCTTGCCGATCAGCTCTTCGGCGCCGGTCTTGCCGTCCATGTAGGTCAGCAGGTTGGCCAGCTGGGTACGGGCATTCAGCAATTCATTCAGCGGGCCGACCTTGCGCGCCACCGTGGCCGGCGAGAAATCGTCGATGCTTTCGAAGGTGATATCGACGTTCAGGTTGCCCTCCCCCGTCAGCGTGTTGGCGACCTGGAACGCGGCGCGCGGCCGTATGGATTTCATCCGTTCGTCGAAATTGTCGATGTCGATATTCAGGAACTTGCGTTCGCCGATATCGGGCTGCGGCGTGTCCGAGCGGCCCGCCAGGTCGGCCAGCACTCCCATGACGAAGGGCAGCTGCACCTTGCGCTCGGCGCCGTAGATCTCCACGTCGTATTCGATCTGCACGCGGGGCGCGCGATTCCTCGCGATGAATTTCTGCCCGCTGCCTTTCAGGGTGGTTGCCATGCGGTTCTCCTGGTTGTTCTCGATACGGTGGATCAGGGCGCGGGCCGGCCGTCGGCGTCCCGGGGCAGCAGCAGCTCGAATTGCTCCAGGCCCTGCGGCGCCAGATTGCGCATGATGTCGTGGAAGCTCATGGGGATGAGCTGCTGCGCGCGGCGGATGACATAGGGGGCGGGATGGCCAGGCTCGTGCACCTCGAAGTAGGCGCAGACCTTGGTCAGCATGGCCATCGCCTCGTCGCGCGTATGGATCTGCGCGTCCTGCCAGCGCACGGAAGGCGCGGCCGGCCGCGGCGGGGCGGCCGGTGCGCCCGTGGGAAGGGCGGCGTCCGCGCCGTGGCCGGCCGTCGCCGCCGGGTCGGCCTCATGCGCGGACGAGCCGCCGTCGCCCGGCGCGTGCAGATCCTGCAGGACGATGTCCAGCGCGCGCAGCACGGCGGTGTAGTCGGGCATCCATTCGCTGCCCAGCCTGGCCGCCACGGTTTCCTGTATGCGGCGCAGCGTGCGTTCCGCCGCGGCCAGCGACGACAGGCGCGGATCGCCGGCGACCCAGGCCTGGCGCAGATGTTCGACCAGGCGCGCGCGGCCGCCGGGATAGGCGTCGGCCTGCGGGCGGCTGCCGTCCAGGATGGACTCGGCCTCGCGCAGGCTCAACCTGCCGTGCACGCCGTCGATCAGGCTGGCGGAGCGCACGCTGCGCGCGCAGCCCTGTACGTCGCCCAGCGACGCCAGCGCGTTCACGCGCGGCAGCGGATCGTCCTCGCCCACGCTGTCCAGCCGCGGGTGCACAGCCTCCCAATAGTCCTCCAGCGCCTCGGCGCACAGGGCCAGGCCATCGGCATAGCCGGGCAGCCCGCGTGTCTCCGTCCACGCCCGCGTCAGATGGCTCATGACGCGTATGTCGCGCGTGCGTTCGAGCAAGGCCAGGGCCTGCTTCTCGACCTCGCGCCAATCGGGCGCCTGGGCCGGGATGATGGTGGTCCCGAATTGCTGTTCGCTGCGCTCCGCGGCCGACTGCTGCAGCCGCAGGAAGTCGGCGTCGTATTCGAGGTCCTCCCCGCACGGCAGCCACGGGCCGGGCGCGGCGCGGCCTGGGGCGGCCCCCTCCAGCGTGCTCGGTATTTCGGCGAATTCCATGGTCATCGTCATAGGGCGTTGCCCTTGCGGGGCGTTGCCGGTACACACAACCGGGTGTCCGTCTGGATCTGTTCTGGTCCGTGCACTGCTCACGGAATGCGCATTCTATGCACTCGGCTTAGTCCGTTTATTGCAACTCACACGCGCTGTTTCTTCTTACGATTGCTTAACAAGCATGAAAAATTCCGAACATCTTTTTCGCTCGAAAATTGACGTCCTGTAATGAAACTTACGTAGCCGGGCGGTTCGTCCCTGGCAGCAGACAAAGACATGCAACAACCGTGAATTTTGAGTTCTACCGTTTGTGTCGTGTAAAGGTGTCCAGGTATTTCGATTTCGTAAAAACGACAAACGCTTGTGAAGCGGCTTCTCCTGGTCTTGCAAGCTGTTTAGAATCGCCCGTCTCGCGCATCGGCAGCGATGGTGCGTCGAATCACCGACACCCACGGCGCTCGCGCGGCGCTCCGAGAACATCGAGCACAGGAGCGCGGCGGGCGTTGTCTCTCCAGGAGAAGAGATGGACCGCATGGTGGACAGCGATCGCATCATCCAGGCACACACGCCGCTGCCGCCCGACCAGTTGCGGTTTCGTGCCATGCACGGCGCGGAGACCCTGTCGCAGCTGTTCGAGTTCGAGGTGGACCTGCTGGCGGAGTCGTACACCCTGGATATGAAGGCGTTGCTGGGCAAGCCCATGACGCTGGAGATCCTGACCGCCAGCGGCACGCCGCGCTACCTGGGCGGCGAGATAACGCGCTGCGTGCTGGTGGGCCGCGACACGGACGGCGGCCGGCATTACGTCTACCGCGCGACGCTGCGCCCCTGGCTGTGGTACCTGACGCAGACCTCCGACAGTAAGATCTTCCAGAACAAGAGCGTGCCGGACGTGATACGCGAGGTCCTGAAGGATTACCGCTATCCGGTCGACTACAAGCTGGCCGACCGCTACCGCACCTGGGAATATTGCGTGCAGTACCAGGAAACCGATTTCGCCTTCGTCAGCCGCCTGATGGAACACGAGGGCATCTATTACTGGTTCCGCCACGAAAAGGACAAGCACATCCTGGTGCTGACGGACGACATCACGCAGCACGAGGCCGTGGCCGGCTACGAGCACATCCCGTACTACGGCCCCGACCGCAACGCGGTGCCGCGCGAGGACTACATCCACGAATGGGAAGTGGCCGAGCAGATCACGCCCGGGGCCTTCGCCACCACGGATTACCATCCCCTGACGCCCGCCGCCAGCCTGGAGGCCCGGCGCAACAATCCCGGCCCGCACGACAACGGCGACCTGGAAATGTACGAATGGCAGGGCGGCTACACCAACCCGGAGGACGCCGAACACTACACGCGCGTGCGCCTGGAGTCGCTGCAGTGCCAGCGCGAGCAAGGCCGCGGGTCCTGCAACGCGCGCGGCCTGGCGCCGGGGCGCCTGTTCACCCTGCGCAATCATCCGCGCCAGGCGGAGAACCGCGAGTACCTGGTGGTGGGCGCCTACTACCGCTTGCGCGAGGGCGGCTATGCGACGGGCTCCGGCGAACCCGCCACCTTCGATATCGACTTCGTCGTCCTGCCCGCTTCCGTGCAGTTCCGCGCGCCGCGCGTCACGCCCGTCCCGCATACCCATGGCCCGCAGACCGCCACGGTGGTCGGCAAGCAAGGCGAGGAAATCTGGACGGACAACATGGGCCGCGTGAAGGTGCAGTTCCATTGGGACCGCTATGGCAAGAAGGACGAGAACAGCTCCTGCTGGGTGCGTGTGTCCAGCCCCTGGGCGGGCGGCGGCTTCGGCGGCATACAGCTGCCGCGCGTCAATGACGAAGTGGTGGTGGATTTCATCGGCGGGCATCCCGACCGGCCCATCGTGATCGGCCGCGTGTACAACGCCAGCAATATGCCGCCCTGGAACCTGCCGGACAACGCGACGCAAAGCGGTTTCCTGAGCCGCTCGAAGAACGGCACGCCGGCCACCGCGAATGCCTTCATGTTCGAGGACCGCGCGGGCGCCGAGCGCATCTGGCTGCATGCGGAGCGCAACCTGCACACCGAAGTCGAGTGCGACGAATTCCACAACACGGACGGCCAGCGCAATACCGTGATCGGCGGCAACGACATCAAGCGCGTCCTGTGCAATCGCGATATCGACGTCACGGGATCCGACAAGCTTTCCGTGGGGCAATCCCGTACCGTGCACGTCACCGGCCACGAGGACTACACCGTCAAGGCCTCGCGAACCGTGCATGTGCAGGACGGCTTGATGGACGAAAAATTCGACAACGGCCTGAAGACGACGGTGGCGGCCGGCGGCGAAACCCGCGAGATCGCGGGCGCCTTCGACGAGACCCTGAAGACCGGCGAAAAGATCACCGTGACCGAGGGCGATTCCCTGCACGACGTGCAGGCGGGGACGCTGACCGAGCAGGCCAAGGGCCAGGTGGTGGTCAAGTCCGGCAGCGCCGGGCTGGAGGCCACCGCGCCCCGGAAAGTGCTGCTGGAGTCGACCGGCGATGCCCTGGACGTGAAGTCCAAGGCCGCGATGCTGCTGAAGTCCAGCGGGTCCACGGTAAACGTGGAGGGCGACGCCGACATTACCTTGAAGACGCCCACCGCCATCGTGCTCAATGCGCCCAAGGTGAAGAACATGGCCGATGGCCAGTGGTACACCGTCACGCCCTACGGCCTGTCGCTGGCCGGGTTCAAGGCGGAGATCGGCGTGGGCCGCATTGCGCTGTACCGCACCACGATCATGGTGAATGTGTCGTTCACCAATTACTCCGCCATCAGCAATATCGGCGCGCTGGCCTCCTATCGCACTTCCGGCACCAGCTATGCCTTCGACGCCGTGAAGGCACAGTCGGTGGGGCTGAAGCAATCCATGGTCGGCCTGTGGAGCATATTGTGACGCCGTCCGCCGGCCTGCCGGGATGGGCCTGGGGCGTCATCGTCGTGCTGCTGCTGTCGGTCGTGCAGGTCGCCGTCATGCTGCGCGGCGAAATGCGCCGCCGGGCGCAGGAGGCCGCCGTCGTGGCGCGCCAGGACCAGGTGCGCCAGACGGGCCGGCCCGCCACGGCGGTGGTCGTCCGCACCGTGGATACGGGCACGCGCCTGGGCGCCATGCGGTTCTTCGTCATCGACATCACGCTCGGCGTGGAAGCCCAGGACGGCGTCGAGCCTTTCGAGGCCACGCTGCGCGTGCCGGTATCGCCCGTGCGGCTCGCCGATTTCGCCGAGGGGCGGGTGGTGCGGGTGCGCGTGGAGCCCGGCACGCGCGAGGTCGCGCTGGACCAGCGCACGGAATAGCGCCGTGAAGACCGTCAAGCCATTCCGCCTGGGCCTGCTGGCGCGGCCCTATCGCTGGCGGCGCCAGGATACGCTGGGCGTCGCGGTGCTGGCGCTGGCCCGCCTGGGCGACACGCCGGCCCTGCTGCCGGAACAGGACCTGTGGACGCTGGCCGGCGAGGAGGCCGGCGGCGTGCTGGACACCGGCATGCCCAAGCCCGTGCCGGAAGTGCTGGCGACGGGCTATGCCTATACGCGGCACCAGCAGGACAAGCGCGCCTGCGCCGTGCGGCTGAAGGTGGACGGCATCGCCGACAAGCCATTGCTGGTGTTCGGCGATCGCTGCTGGGTCGACGGCCGTCCCGGCGAACCGCGGCCCTTCGACGCCATGCGCGTGGACTGGACGCGCGCGTATGGCGGCCCGGGCGTCGCGGAAAATCCGCTGGGCATGGGCGCCGCCGAGGAAACGGTGGACGGCGTGCGCGTGCACAGGCTGCCCAATATCGAATCGCCGGACGCGCGCCTGTCGCATCCTTCGCAACGCCCACTGCCGGCGGGCTATGGTGCCCTGGGCATGGATTGGCCGCAACGGGCGCGCCACCTGGGCAGCCGCTACGACCAGGACTGGCTGGAGAACGACTTTCCCGGCTTCGCGCCGGATATGGACGCGCGCTATTTCCAGGCCGCGCCGCGGGACCAGCGCGCGGCGGATCCCGGCGCCACGCTGGCCGGCGCCGCCTACGAGATATGGAATATGCACCCCGAGCATGCGGTGCTGCGCGGCCGCCTGCCGGACTGGCGCGCGCGCTGTTTCGCCAGCATGCAGGCGGACGGCAGCCAATTGCGCGAGATCGCGCTGAGCCTTTCCACGGCCTGGTTCTTTCCGCACCGCGACCGCGTGGTGCTGGTGTGGCATGGCGGCATGCCGGTGGGGGAGGATGACGCGGCCGACGTGCGCTTCATCATGCCCGCGCTGGAGGGCGCGGATTTGGGGGGCGGCGAGCCATGGGACGGCGGTTCGCGCGACGGCCGTACGCCGCGCGACCTGGCGTATTACCAGGATGTCCTCCAGCGTCGGCTGGACCCGCGGCACGGCGCCCTGTACGCGCTGCTGGACGACGAACTGGTGCCGGGTGCGCTGTGCGGGCCCTGGCTGGACACCCGGTCGCGCGACGAGCGGCAGAGGCCCTCGCGCCGCAATCTGCGCGCCGGGGCCGAGCGCCGCCATGCCCGGGCGCGGGCCGAGCTGCTGGCGCAAGGCCTGGATCCGGCGCGCTACCTGGCGCCCCTGGAGGTGGAGGCGCCGGCGCCCGCGTTGGCCGAACTGCCGGCGCATATCCTGCGCATGGAGCGCGAACTGGAGGAGGCCCGGCGCGGCGAGGGCGCGGCGGCCGCGCTGCATGCCGATGCGGAACTCGCCGGCCTGGCGGCCGGCATCGGCATGGACCTGGACGGGCTGCGCGGCGTGGACACGAACCACCCGGCGCCGGCTTTCGATTTCGCCGCCCTGCGCCGGCATCTGCGCGAAGCGCGCCGCCAGCCGTGGATGCGCGGCGGCGCCGGCGATGGCACGGGCGGCGCGCACGCCGCGGCGCACACCGCCTATCTGAACGCCGCCCAGCAGTTCGCGCCCCCGCCGCCCATGCCGCCGCATCGCGCGCGGCGCACCCGCGCGCGCCTGCAAGCGCGCGCAGCGGCCGGCCAGCCCGCCCGCGGCCTGCCGCTGGCGGGCGCGGACCTGTCCGGCATGGACCTGCGCGGCATGGATTTCCGCGGCGCGGACCTGGCCGGGGCCGACCTGACCGATGCCTGCCTGGACGGCTGCGATTTCACCGACACCGTGCTGGCGGCGGCCTGCCTGCGGCGCACGTCCGCGCGCGCGGCGGTGTTCCGCAACGCGAACCTGGGCGGCCTGCGCGCGTGGGAAGTGGATTTCCGGGACGCGGACTTCAGCCAGGCACGGCTGGACGAAGCGGTGCTGGACGACTGCGTCCTGCGCGGCGCGCGTGCCGAGGGCGGGCGCTGGTTCAAGACCTTGCTGCGCGGCTGCGACCTGGCCCAGGCGCGGCTGTCGCAATGGACCGGCATGAACGTCATTCTGGAACAGTGCCGCTTCGCCCAGGCGTCGCTGGCGCTGTGCGCCTTCTTGGAGAGTGCCTTGCAGGATTGCGATTTCACCGCCGCCCGGCTGGAACGGGCGGGCTTTACGCGATGCCGGTTTTCCGGCGCCACGACCTTTGCCGGCGCCGACGTGCAGGCCAGCGCCTTCGCCGGCGAACCTGACCTGTCGGCCGCCAGTTTCCGCGATGCCACGCTGCACAATAGCAGCCTGCGCGGGGCGATGCTGGCGGGCGCCGACCTGTCCGGCGCGACGCTGGAGGCCTGCGACCTGTCGGAATGCCGCCTGCAAGGCGCCGACCTGTCGCGCATCCGCGCCC
Organism: Bordetella bronchialis; assembly: GCF_001676705.1. Taxonomy (NCBI): domain Bacteria; kingdom Pseudomonadati; phylum Pseudomonadota; class Betaproteobacteria; order Burkholderiales; family Alcaligenaceae; genus Bordetella; species Bordetella bronchialis. The sequence goes on along the minus strand of NZ_CP016170.1, from coordinate 4,928,654 downwards.
CGCGCAGCCTGTTCGTGCGCGCCCGGCTGGACGCGGCCGTGCTGCGCGGCGCCAACCTGATCGAAGCGATCCTGTCCAAGGCGACGCTGCGCGATGCCGACCTGGAGGCCGCCAACCTGTTCCGCGCCGATGTCTCGCAGGCGCTGATGGACGCCTCCACGCGCATGCGGGGCGCCTATACGGCGGGCGCCAAGCGCCATCCCTTGCGCCGCGCGGAGCGTGCCGCATGAATATCGAGACCCTGCAGGACAAGATCCGCCATGGCGAAGTCGTGGAAAACGCCGACCTGCGCGGCGCGGACCTGGCCGGCCTGGACCTGGCCGGCGGTTTTTTCGACGAGGTCGATTTCAGCGGCGCGCGTCTGGCCGGGTGCCGGCTGGACGACAGCCAGTTCACGCATTGCCGCTTCGACGGCGCCGACCTGGCCGGTGCCGGACTGGAAGAGTCCCGGTTCGTACTGAGCTCGCTGCGGCAGGCCGATCTGCGCGGCGCGGCGGCCCGGCAGCTGATGGTCAGCGAATGCGACCTGACCGGCGCGGGCCTGGCCGACGCCATGCTGGATCGCGCCAGCTTCCACGCCACCTGCCTGAGCGACGCCGACCTGCGCATCCCCCGCCTGGACCGCGCGATGTTCTCCAAGACCGACCTGCGGGGCGCGGATTTCAGCGGCGCGGTGCTGTCCTTCGTGACCTTCTACCAGCTGGACCTGCGCGAGACCCGGCTGGAGGGGATCGGCGGCGAAAGCGCCATGTTCGTCGAATGCGACCTGAGCGGCCATGGCTTTGCCGGCCTGCGCTTCACGCTATGCCAGTTCACCGACAGCAAGCTGGACGGGGTGGACTTCAGCAGGGCGCAGTTGCGGCAGTCCAACTTCAAGGGGACCTTGCTGCGGCAGGCGCGCTTCGTCGGCGCGATGGGCCCGCAATGCCTGTTTCCGCAGGCCGACCTGGCGCACGCCCGGCTGGCGGGCGCGCAGTTCGAAGGCGCCATCTGGGCCGAGGCCAACCTGGACGACGCCGATCTGCGCGGCGCGCGCCTGGACCTGGGCGTGTTCCACCGCGCGCGGTGCGCGCGCGCCGATCTGCGCGACGCCAGCCTGGTGGACGCGGATTTTTCCACGGCGGACCTGACCGACGCGGACCTGCGCGAGGCCCGCTTCACGCGCACGCGATTCCACCGGGCCATCCAGGTGGGCGCGCGCCTGTCGCACCGCGCCGGCATCATCGAAAACGACCCCGCCATGCTGGAGGCCGAGCTCTGGTCGGCGGGCAGGACCTGAACGAGGAGAGAGCCATGCTGGCCGTGTGCCAACTGCCGGGGGTCGCGCTCGGCTTCCCGGACGTCTGCAAGACGCCGATTCCGCCTTTCCCGCACGTGGACGTGGCGACGTCCAGCATGGGCATACCCGTGGCGTGGAACGTGCTGCTGCTGGCCGCGCCGGTGCACAACATGGCCACGCCGGTGCCGATCACGCTGGGCGATACCGCGGGCGTGGGCGGCGGCGTGATCTCCCAGACCTTCATGGGCAGTTCGCGCTACGTGACGGGGGCCTTTACCGTGCTGGTGATGGGCACGCCCATCGTGCGCATGACCAGCCTGACGGTACAGAACACGATCAATACCGTGGGCATGCAGGTGTTTTCCCCGCAGCCCAAGGTGCTGGTGCTGGCCCCCTGACAGGATGGCGCGGCGCCGGCCGCGCTTACTCCAGTCCGTCCAGCCGCAGCTCCGCGCACAAGCCGCCGCCTTCCCGGTTGCGCAGCGTCAAGGTGCCGCCGGTGACCGATGCCAGCTGGCTGGCGATGGCCAGGCCCAGTCCCGTCCCGCCCGTGTCGCGGTTGCGCGAGCCCTCCAGGCGATAGAAGGGCTGCATGACGTCCTCCAGCTTGTCGGGCGGGATGCCGGGGCCGCGATCCAGCACGGATACCGTCACGCCGCCGTCGTGGGCCTCGACCTGGACCTGGGCCGTGCCGCCGCCGTACTTCAGGGCGTTGTCGATCAGGTTGCCCAGCAGGCGCCGCAAGGCGTGCGGACGGGTCACCAGCGGCGCGGCGCAGGCGCCGGACAGGCTGACGTCCTTGCCCGTGTCCTGGTAGTCGCACACCAGGCTGTCCAGGAAGGCGCAGATATCCAGCCGCGCGGATTTCTCCAGGGCGCCGTGCGCGGTGCGCGCGTAGGCCAGGCCCTCGCGCACCAGGCGCTCGACTTCGTCCAGGTCCTGCGCCAGCTTGCTCTTGTCCGGCGTGTCGTCCATCAGTTCGGACCGCAGCTTCATGCGCGTGATGGGCGTTTGCAGGTCGTGCGATATGGCGCCCAGGATGCGCATGCGTTCGGCCAGGTGGGCGGCGATGCGGTCCTGCATGGCATTGAACGCGGTGGCGGCATGCGCGACTTCCATGGGGCCGTCCTCGTCCAGGCGCGGCCCGGTCTTGTTGGGATCTAGCGCATCGGCCGCGCGCGCCAGCTGGGTCAGCGGCCGCACGGACAGCCGCACCGCGTACCAGGCGCAGCCCGTCATCAGCATCAGCTGCAGCACCAGTACCACCGGCAGCCACATCGCCAGCGGCATCAGCAGCAGGTGGATGTCCAGCGTCATCGGGCTGCCGTCGCTCAGCCGGATCATGGCCTGGATATGCTTGGCGTCGCTGGCCATCTGGCGCACCTGTACCTCGCGGTGGCGCAGCGCCTTGTGGATGGCCTCGGCGGCGGAGCGGCCCGCCGACGTCGTCACGGGCTGGTCGGCCGTGGACGGCTCCAGAAGATACTTGCGGTTGCCGCTGCTCAGGCGCGGCAGCCAGGCCGGGCGCTCGTCCGGCGGCAGGCGGTCCAGGATATCCGTGGCGATGGAGACGTCGCTTTCCAGGTTGCCGAGCATCATGGATTTGCCGGCCTCGTAGCGCTCGTAGAACAGCAGCGCCAGCGACAGGGCCTGGGCCACGACCAGGCCGATCAGGAAAAGGACGAACAGGCGCATGAGCAAGGTGCGCGGCCATAGCGAGATGCGCCGGACGGCGGCGAGGGCGGACATCGCGGGATTCCTCTCAGGCCTCGTCTTCGGTGATCTCGACGGCGGAGGCGAATACATAGCCTTCGCTGCGCACCGTCTTGATGTACATGGGTTCGCGCGCATCCTCGCGCAGGCGCTGGCGCAGGCGGCTGACCAGCAGGTCGATGGAGCGTCCGAAGACGTCGGCGTCGCGGCCCTGGGTCAGGTTCAGCAGCTGGTCGCGCGTCAGCACGCGCTGCGGGTGATCCAGGAAGACGCGCAGCATGCGGTATTCCGCGCCGCTCAGCGATACCACAGTGCCGCTGGCATCCAGCAGGTGGCGCGCGGTGGTGTCCAGGCGCCAGTCGCCGAAGCGGATCTGCCGGCCCGATTCGGTCACCTGGAAATTGGGCGGCAGCATGCGGGTGCGCCGCAGCACGGCCTTGATGCGCGCCAGCAGTTCGCGCGCCACGAAGGGCTTGACCAGATAGTCGTCGGCGCCCATCTCCAGGCCGATGACGCGGTCCATGTCGTCGCTGCGGGCCGTCAGCAGCACGACGGGGATGCGCTTGTGCTTGCCGCTGCGCAGCTCGCGGCACAGCACCAGGCCGTCATCGCCCGGCATCATGATATCCAGCACGATCAGGTCGACGGCGGTGCTTTCCAGCAGCGTGCGCATCTGGCGGCCGTCGGCGGCGAAGCTGACGTTCAGGCCGTTCTTCTTCAGGAAGTTGCCGGCCAGCTCGCGGATTTCTCGATCGTCGTCGACGATCAGGACGTGATCGACATGGTCCATCGGGGTGCCTTTCTTCGTTGGTGTCTGGGCGGTCGGCGCACGGCGCGGGGGATGTCACGCCGCGGCCCGCGAGCAGTGTATTTAAAAATCGTGCCGCGATCGGCGGTCCAGGGCGTCCCGGCAGCCGTAGCGGGCATGCCGGCACGGCCAGGCGCCGGCTGGATCCCGCGGATCGCGGGCATTCCATCTGTCCGGGCCATCCCTGCCATCGCCGTCATCGCCGTCATCCGGTCCATCCCCGCCATCCGGATACCTGCCGGTTCCGCGAGCGGTACTGGCGATCAGCGTGCAGGGCCCGCCCTGGACGGCTTCGGCACCCAGCCCGCCCACCGTGAACAGTAACGCCGCCAGCCAGCGCTTCATGATTGTCCCTCCACGGACAAGGCGGCCCCGTGCGCCACGTCGAAGGGCAGGCCGTAGACATCCACGCCTTCCAGGCAGCCCAGGTTGACCCGCCACCGGGACGGGTCCGTGCGCGTCTGGTGGAAGGGATAGATGCCGCAATGCTTGCAGAAATAATGGCGCGCGACGCGGGTATTGAACTGGTACAGGGTCAGCGCGTCCTCCCCGGCCAGGATGCGCAGGTCCGCGCGGGGCAGGGCCGGGGACATCAGGGCGCCCTTGCGGCGGCACAGGCTGCAATCGCAGCGCGTGGCCGGCAGCAGCGGCGTGGTGACTTCGAATCTGACGGCGCCGCAGTGGCAGGAGCCGGCGTGGCGGGGAGCGGTCATGCGTTTTCTCCTTGGCATCGGGGCCCGGGCGGCCGTGGAATGCGGGCCGGGACGGCGCGGCCGCGCGTATCCCGTCCGGCCCGGGCAGGCCGTTTCGATGCCCGCTTTATACCGCCGGCAGGCAGGGCGGTTGTGTCGTACTGTATACGCCCCGGCGGCGGATACATAAGCCCGGAAAAATCCCCCTGGCTGGCACAGGCGGGATACCTGGCGCAGGTGCAATGCGGTCTCGGAAAACGGAGACCCGCCATGGACCTTATCGAACCTCCCCTCGCGCTCCTGGCCGGGGTGCTGACCATCGCATCGCCCTGCGTTCTGCCGCTGCTGCCGGTGGTGCTGGGCAGCTCGGTGGAGCGCTCGGGCCGGCTGCGGCCGCTATTCATCGTGGCGGGATTCGTCCTGTCCTTCGCCAGCCTGGGCATCCTGCTGGGGCTGCTGTCGCATTCCTCCGGCCACGTGCAGGAGGCCGTGCGCTCGACATCCATCGTGCTGCTGGCGCTGTTCGGCGCCGTACGCATCTGGCCGCGGCCCTATGACTGGCTGATGGCCCGGCTGGGCGGCCCGCTGCAGCGGCTGGCGACGCCGGGCGGCGGCCTTGCGGCGGGCACTGTTACGCCGCGGGACGGCGCGCGGGACGGTGGCGGCCGGGCCGCATCGTCGCGGGGCAATGCCGCCGGTTTCCTGCTGGGCATGTCGCTGGGCGCGGTATGGACGCCCTGCGCCGGGCCGGTGCTGGCATCCATCCTGGTGCTGGCCGCGCGGGCCCAGGACGTCGGCCATTCCAGTTTCCTGCTGCTGCTCTATGCCGTCGGTTCCGGCATTCCGATGCTGGCCATCGCCTACGGCGGAAAGTTCGTCGCCACGCGCGTGCGCCGCGTCTCGCGGCACACGCTGGCCCTGCAACGCGCTTTCGGGGTGCTGCTGATCCTGACCGCCGTGGCCATTCATTTCCAGTACGACGTCCTGGCCTATGCCTGGATCGCCAATCTCTTTCAATGAGGAATCCGTCATGCTCGCCCGACTGAAAAAGCTCGTCCTGTCCGCCGCCTTCGCCTGCGCGCTGCCCCTGGCCGCCGCGGGGCGGGTGGAGGCCGCTCCGCCCCAGGCGCCGGAATTCACCGGCATCGAGAAATGGCTGAACAGCGAGCCGCTGGATATGGCGTCGCTGCGTGGCAAGGTGGTGCTGGTGGACTTCTGGACCTACACCTGCATCAACTGCATCCGCACGCTGCCCTATGTCAAGAGCTGGCACGAAAAGTACAAGGACCAGGGCCTGGTGGTGGTGGGCGTGCACACGCCGGAGTTCGCCTTCGAGCGGTCGACGGCCAACGTGCAGGATGCCATCAAGCGCTTCGGCATTAGCTACCCGGTGGCGCAGGACAACAAGTACGCCACCTGGGACGCCTACCGGAACATCTACTGGCCGGCCTTCTACCTGGTCGACAAGCAGGGCCGGGTGATCTACACGCACTTCGGCGAGGGCCGCTACAAGGAGACGGAGGCCATGATCCAGCAGGCCTTGGCGCAAGCCGGCTAAGGGCAGGACCGCTGCCGCGATCCCGGCGACCGGGGCGGCGTACGTGTCGGGCCGCGGCCCCGGGGCCGCCATCAGGTCCGGCGCGATGCGCTGCCGCTTGCCGCGGGCGGACGCGCCAGCGGCGCGATATCCAGCCAGCGGGCGGCCGCCGCGCCGGACGGTTCGTCCAGGCGGGGAATCATGCCCAGCAGCGGCGCGCCGTGGCGCCTGCCGAAGCGGTCGCGCAGCGTGGCGATGTTCTCGTCCGGCAGGCGCATGCCGGGGTCCACGGTGTTGGCGATCCATCCCGCCATGCGCAGCCCGCGTGCCGCGATGGCTTCGGCCGTCAGCAGGGCGTGGCTCAGGCAGCCCAGGCGCAGGCCGACCACCAGCACCACCGGAAGCTCGAGCGCGCGGGCCAGGTCCCCCGTATCGCGGTCCCCGTCCAGCGGTACGAGAAAACCGCCCACGCCCTCGACGAGGGTGACATCCGCGCGCGCCGCGACCTGCCGGTAGCAGCGCACCATGGCGTCGATCTCCAGCGCGACGCCCGCGCGCGCGGCCACCAGGTGCGGGGCGGCGGGTTCCCGCAGCAGATAGGGCGTGGACAGCTCGCGCGGCACTGCCACGGTGGCGTGGGCCGCGAGGGCCTCGGCGTCCTCGTTGCGCCAGACGCCATGGCGATCCAGGCTGGCGCCGGCCGCGACGGGCTTCATGGCGGCGGTGGACATGCCCAGCGCCGCGAAGGCATGCAGCAGCGCGCAGCTGGACAGCGTCTTGCCGATCTCGGTATCGGTACCGGCGATGAAATACGCAAGGCGGGACGATGTCATGGTCGATGCAGGGTTTCCAGTGCCTGTGCCAGTCGTTGTACGTCGGCGGTTTCGTGGGCGGCCGACAGCGATAGCCGCAGGCGCGCGGTGCCCGGGGGAACGGTGGGCGGACGGACGGCGGGCGCCCACAGGCCACGTTCGAGCAAGGCGTCCGCCAGTTGCAATGCGGCCTCGTTGCCGCCCACCATGAAGGGCTGGATGGCGGTGCTGGAGCCGTGTGCCGGCATGCACCGCGCAACCGTCTCGCGCACTGTGGCGATATGGGCCTGCAATGTCGCGCGCCGCGCGCGTCCTTCCTCGCCGCGCATCAGCGCGATGCTGGCGCGGGCGGCGTGGGCCAGGGCCGGCGCCGCCGCGGTCGTGAAGATATATGTCCGCGCCCGCTGCACCAGCCATTCGATGACGGTGTCCTCCGCCACGACGAAAGCGCCCGCCACCCCGGCGGCCTTGCCCAGCGTGCCCATATAGACGATCAGCGGCGATCGCAGCCCCAGCGCCGCCACCGTGCCGGCGCCGTCCGCGCCGTGCACGCCGAAGCCGTGCGCGTCATCGATTACCAGCCAGGCCTGGTGCTTCTCCGCCAAGGCGAGCAAAGCGGCCAGCGGGGCGATATCGCCATCCATGCTGAACACGGCGTCGGTCGCGATGATCCTGACGCCGTCGCCGCGATCGGCCTCCAGCATCGCGGCCAGCGCCGCCACGTCGGAATGCGGATAGATGCGCACGTCGGCGCGCGACAGCCTGGTGCCGTCGATCAGGGAAGCATGGTTCAGGGCGTCCGAATACAGCCTGGCGCCGCGTCCGCCCAAGGCCGTCAGGATGGCGATGTTGGCCATGTAGCCGGTGGAAAACGACAGGGCGCGCGGGTGGCAGGCGAAGCCGCCCGCATACTCGGCCAGGGCGTCCTCCAACAGCACGTGGGCGCGGGAGTGGCCGCCCAGCAGGTGGGAGCCGCCGCTGCCCGCGCCGTGGCGCCGCGCGCCTTCGGCAATCGCATCGACCAGCCCCGGGTGGTTGGCCAGGCCCAGATAGTCGTTGCTGGCGAAGGCGACCAGCTCACGGCCGTCCAGGCGGATGCGCGGCGCGCACGGCGTGTCGGCCACGCGGCGGCGACGGGTCAGGTGGCCAACATCCAGATCGGCGAGGCCCGCCTGCAATACGTGGAAGGGATGGGGCAGGTTCATGCACGGGTTCCGGTGGGTCGATGGACGGCGGGCGCGTCCAGCGTGCGTTCCAGGGCCTGCACGGTGGCGGCGGCCAGCAGGGCGATCTCCTCGTCATCCAGGATGTAGGGCGGCATCAGGTATACGGTGCGGCCGATGGGGCGCAGCAGCGCGCCGGCGTCCAGCGCATGCCGCGCGTAGCGGCGCGCGAAGTCGCCGCCGGCGGCCGGGTCGATCATGGCGTCGAAGGCCAGGATCGCGCCGCGGCGGCGCAGGTGCGCCACGCGCGGATGCGCGGCCAGGCCCGCCAGCGCCTGGGCCAGGGCATCGAAGCGTCGCTGGTTGGCGGCCAGCGCGTCCTGGCTGTCGAACAGGTCCAGCGTCGCCAGCGCGGCGCGGCATGCCAGCGGATTGCCCGTGTAGGAATGGGAATGCAGGAAGCCGCGCGCCACGTCGTCGTCGTAGAAGGCCTGATGGATGGCGTCGCGCGACAGCACCACGGACAGGGGCAGATAGCCGCCCGTGATGCCCTTGGACAGGCACAGGAAATCCGGGCGGATGCCGGCCTGTTCGTGCGCGAAGAAGGTGCCGGTGCGGCCGAAGCCGACGGCGATTTCGTCGGCGATCAGGTGCACGCCGTGGCGGTCGCACAGCGCGCGCAGCCCGCGCAGATAGGCCGGGTCGTGCATGGCCATGCCGGCGGCGCATTGCACCAGGGGCTCGACCACCATGGCGGCGATGGCGTCGCCACGGCTTTCGAACAGGGCCGCGACATCGGCCAGGGCGCGCGCCGCGACGTCGCCCGCGCTTTCGCCGGGCAAGGCCAGCCGCGCGTCCGGCGACGCCACGCAGTGGGCCTGCCGCAGCAAGGGGCCGTAGGCATCGCGGAACAGCGGCACGTCGGTCACCGACAGCGCGCCCAGCGTTTCGCCGTGGTAGCCGTGCCGGACGCAGGCGAACTCGCGCTTGCCGGAACGGCCGCTGTTGCGCCAGAAATGGAAGCTCATTTTCAGCGCGATCTCGACCGCCGACGCGCCGTCCGACGCGAAGAATGCATGGCCCAGTGTGCCGTCGGTGCGCGCCGCCAGGCGCTCGGCCAGCTCGACCGCGGGCGCGTGGGTGCAGCCCGCCAGCATGGCATGTTCCAGCGTGTCCAGTTGCGCCGCCAGCGCGGCGTTGATGGCGGGATGCGCATGCCCGAACAGGTTGACCCACCACGAGCTGATGCCGTCCAGGTAGCGGCGGCCGTCGGCGTCGTACAGCCACGCGCCCCGGGCCCGGGCAATGGGCAGCAGCGGAACGCGCTCGTGGTGCTTCATCTGCGTGCACGGGTGCCACACGGCGCGCCGGCTGCGCGCCGCCAGGCCGGCGTTGCCGCCGGCAGGGGTTTCGATGGCCTCATCCGCATCGCGGCCGGTATGTAGGTCGATGGCGTCGCCGGCGTCACGGCCGGTGTGCGGACCGGCGCCGCTATCGGCCGGGTTCATCGCGTGCATCCGGCGGCCTCCGCGGGTACGGCGTCGCCGGCCTGCATGCCCAGGAAATCCAGCAGGCGCCGGTCGGCCTCCACGCGCGGATTACCCGTGGTCAGCAGCGCTTCGCCGTAGAAGATGGAGTTGGCGCCGGCCAGGAAGCACAGGGCCTGGGTAGCGTCGTCCATGTGCTCGCGCCCGGCGGACAGCCGGACCACCGCGCGCGGCATGGCGATGCGCGCCACGGCGATGGTCCGCACGAATTCGAAGGGGTCCAGGGGCTCGGCGCCATGCAGCGGGGTGCCGGCGACCCGCATCAGGTTGTTGATCGGCACGGATTCCGGATAGGGATCCAGATTGGCCAGTTGGGCGATCAGCCCGGCGCGCGTCCGGCGGTCTTCGCCCATGCCGACGATGCCGCCGCAACACACCTTGATGCCGGCGTCCCGCACATGGCGCAGCGTATCCAGCCTGTCCTGGTAGGTGCGGGTCGTGATGATGCGGCCGTAGAACTCCGGCGACGTGTCCAGGTTGTGGTTGTAGTAGTCCAGCCCGGCGTCCGCCAGGCTGCGTGCCTGGCCGCCGTCCAGCATGCCCAGCGTGACGCAGGTTTCCAGGCCCAGGGCCTTGACCTCGGCCACCATGCGGGCCACCGCGGCGACCTGTTTCGGCTTGGGCGAGCGCCACGCGGCGCCCATGCAAAAGCGCCGCGCGCCGGCCGCCTGCGCGGCGCGGGCGGCGGCCAGTACGTCTTCCAGCGGCATCAGCGGCTGCGGCCGCACGCCGCTGTCGTGGTGCGCGGACTGCGAGCAATAAGCGCAGTCCTCCGGACACCCGCCGGTCTTGATCGACAGCAGGCTGGAGAGCTGGATGGCGGTGGGATCGAAGTGCGCGCCATGCGTTGTTTGCGCGCGGTGCATCAGGGTGGGGAAGGGAAGCTCGTACAGCGCGGCGATGTCCTCGACCGTCCACAAGGCGGTGCCCTTGGCGGACGGCAGCGCCGGTTTGGATGCCGGCGGCAGTGGCGCGGGGACAGGCGGCGCGGACGGACGGGCGCGCGAAGCGACGGCGTCCGCGCCGGGCGAGGGCTGAGCGGTTGAAGTGCTGGGCATGCGGATTCTCCGGCGAGGGTCTGAAAAACGGCCGGATCGTAGGGAGTGGGCCAGGGGCAGGCAACCGGGCGTTTTATCGCGGGATGGCGGGGCGTTGCGTACAACTCCGCGGAGTTGGCCGATGTTGTGCCCTGGCCCCATGGATTCTGCCGCCTACGTCGGCGGCGGCCGCGCGCCGGGTTTCTCGTTTCAAGTTGTATCTGCGGGGTGGGCCGACTGCGTCCTATCGGCGAGATGCCGTACGCGAGCGCCCCGCGTATGATCGGCGAGGGCGTCCGGTCGCGTGTCGGGACGTCGGGAGACAGGCGACTGACCCCGGCCCCATGCCGCCATCCACATCCAAGAGGGAGAAGAACCGTGCTCTATGCCATCCACATGCTGGACAAGCCCGGCGTTGCCGACATACGCGCGCGCGTGCGCCCCGAACATCGCGCCTATCTGGCCACCAAGGCGGACCAGATGGCCTTTGCCGGTCCGTTGCTGGCGGACGATGGCGAGACGATGATCGGCAGCCTGCTGGTCATCGACTTTCCCAGCCGCGGAGCGGCCGAGCAGTGGCTGCAGGACGAGCCTTTCACCCGGCATGGCGTGTACGCGTCGACGTCCATCCATGCCTTCGCCAACCTGTGGCCGCAAAAGGTGGGGTTCCCGCCGGCCTGAGATACCCCAGGCGCGCTGCGTCCCCCGATCGTCAGCGCACCTTGCGCGCGGGAGACCTCTTCTTCGCGCCCGCCCGCGCGCCAGTGTTTTTCTTCGCGGTCACGAGCCGCCCGGAAGCCGATGTTTTCCCCACGGCTTTGGTGGCGGTTTTCCTTGTCCGGGACTTGGCGGGGGCTGCGCTTGTGGCAGTTTTCCCGGGCGTTTTCGTCGCGGATTTTCCGGCGCGCTTGGCGGTTTTGGCGCCCCCGCTTCCGTCGGCCGGCTTTTTGCCTGGCGTCTTGCCCGGCATGGCGGTGGAAGTGCGCTTCTTGTTGGCCGCCTCGGTTGCCGCGCCGCCGGACGAAGCGGTTTCTTTCCGCGGTGCCCGCTTGCCCGCGGCCGGCTTGGCCGGTTCCGCGGTCGCCGCCGTCCGGAAAGCCGGCTTGGCGGCTTTCGCCGGGTCCCCGGCCGCTTTCTTCCCGATCTTGTCCGCTTTCTTACCGGCCTTGGCCGTTTCCGTATCGCCGTCCTGCGCCGCTTCCGTGTCTGCTTCCCGCCCCGCGTCGGTCGGCCTGCGCCGCATGGTGTAGCAGGCATTGCCCAGGCCGGTGCCGACGGTCAACACGCCCCATCGCCGCACATCGTCCAGATACGGCAGTTCCGACAAGCCCTGGACGATGGCGTCGTTGTGCAGCATTACCTGCACCTGCTGTCCATCGATCTTCGGCAGCCGTTTGCACAAGGCGCGCGGCAGGTGGAAATCGCGGCGGGCCCAGTCGCCCGGCAGGTTCTGCGTGCCGCGGCTGATGGTGCCGTCCTGGCGGATGCGGCCCGGGCAGGCCACGCCCACCCAGGGCGCCAGCTTGATGCCCTTCTTGCGGGCATAGTCGATCTGCCGCGTCAGCATGTCGGCGATGCCCTGGATCACGTGTTCCTTGCGGGTGGTGTCCTCGTCGCGGGCGTGGCTCCATTTCTCGGAGATGACCACCTTGGCCTTGCGCGGGTCGCGGTTCTTGGGCAAACGCACGATGCCGCAGCGGATATTGGTCCCGCCGATGTCCACGGCCAGCATCGCCCGGTACTGTTCCGCCAGATCGGGGGGCATCAGGTGCAGCCAGCCGATCAGGCCGCCTTCGTCCGCGTGATGGTGCAGCAGGCGCAGCTGCACATGGACATCCTCATGGAACAGGCGCTTGGCCACGGCTTCCATGGCCAGGGCGCCGATGTCGCTCTGTTTCAGGCCGCCGCCGATGATGACCCGCTGCACGCCTTTCCATGATTTCTGGGCCAGGAAGCGGCGCACCACGCGCGCCAGTTGTTCCGCGTAGTCCTGCAGCGCGCCGTGGATGGCGGCGGCCGCCGGGCCTTCCTCCGCCATCATTTCATCGAGTTTCTTCTTGGGGATTTCCTCCGTGGGCGCCTTGCCCAGGGGGTCCTTGCCGTGCAGCGCCTCGAAGAGATTGCGCCAGGCGTGGAGGATGGCCTGGAAAGCCGGACGGCTGGCATTGTCGCCCACGAAACCGTTGTCGTCGCGCAATGCCAGGCTGTAGGTTTCGATGGTGAAGTCCGGAAACTCCAGGGCACCGTGCCGCAAGTGGCTGTCAGGGTCGGGCATGCTCGCTCCAAAGGCGTTGGGGTGGGCGGCTCGATCACGCGGCATCCTGGCGTGATGGGCGGCGCCGGACCGTCCCGCGGACGGCCGGCCGCCGCGCCAGCCTAGCACGCCGCATGCCAAGCACGGGGGCCTGGAGGAATGAGGCCGGCGACCGGCGGATCCGGCGACCGGCGGATCCGGCGAGCCGGACGGGATCGATGCACGAAGCCGACAGGCTCGATAGCGCCGGCCCGGACAGGCTCGATGGGACGCCTCAGGCCCGCGGAGGACGTGTGCGGAAGACGATCTGCTCCGCCGGCAGGGCCTCTATCCGCACGCCGTAGCTGCCCAGGCTGGACAGCGTGGCGTTGTGGTGGGCGCGGATAAGGGCTGCGTCCGCGTGCGGCTGGTCATGGGTGGTATGGGCGTCCGCCGCCAGGGTCACGTCGTAGCCCAGGGCCGCGGCGCGCCGCACGGTGCTGTCCACGCAGAACTCGCTCGCGTAGCCGCACACCGCCAGATGGGTGGCGGCGTGCGCGTCCAGCAGGGCGGACAGTCCCGTGCGCAGGAAGGCGTCGGAGGCGGACTTGCGGATGCGGTGGTCGGCGGCCTGGGCATGCAGGCCGTCTGCCAGGGCCCAGGCGGGTGTATCGGACGCCAGCGACTTGCCTTCGTGCTGGACGAAGACCACCGGCACGCCGGCCGCGCGGGCCCGCGCGGCCAGGACATTGATGCGGGCGATCACCGCGTCGGCATCGGCGGGGCGGGGGGATGGCGCGAAGAGTCCTTGCTGGACGTCGATGATCAGTAAGGCGGAAGCCATGGCGGTCGCCGGATTCGGTTGGGGGCTAGTCTACACGGCGCCCAGCTCCGCGGCCGCCGGGCTGGTCAGCGACAGGGCCTGGCGCTCGTACAGCCGCCGATAGACCCCCTGCGGGCGAGCGACCAGTTCGTCGTGGGTGCCTTCCTCGATGATGCGGCCTTTTTCCATGACCAGCAGCCGGTCCAGCGAGCGCACCGTGGACAGGCGATGCGCCACCACCAGCGTGGTGCGGCCCACCATCAGGCGCTCCATGGCCTGCTGGATCAGCTGTTCGCTTTCGCTGTCCAGGCTGGAGGTCGCTTCGTCCAGGACCAGGATGGGCGCGTCCGCCAGGAAGGCGCGGGCGATGGCGACGCGCTGGCGTTCGCCGCCGGACAGCTTGATGCCGCGTTCGCCGACCAGGGTCTGGTAGCCGCGCGGCAGGGTGGCGATGAAGTCGTGCGCATTGGCCAGCCGGGCGGCCGCTTCGATCTCGGCCTGCGAGGCGCCGGGCCTGGCATAGGCGATGTTCTCGGCCAGGGTGCGGTGGAACAGGATGGGTTCCTGCTGCACGATGGCGATCTGCGCGCGCAGCGTCGCCTGCTGGACGGCCGCGATATCCTGCCCGTCGATCAGGATGGCCCCCGCGGTCACATCGTGCATGCGCTGGATCAGCTTGACGAAGGTAGTCTTGCCCGAGCCGGAATGCCCCACCAGTCCCACGCGCTCGCCCGGCGCGATGCGCACGGAGAAGTCGCGGTACAGCGGCGTCGTGTGGCCGCCGTACTGGAAGGTCACGTGCTCGAAGCGGATCTCGCCGGCCTCGATGGCGATCGGCACCGCGCCGGGACGATCGGCGATGCCCAGGGGCTGGCGTTCCAGGCCCACGAGTTCTTCCATATCGTTGACCGAGCGCTGCAGGTTGCGGATATTCGTACCCAGTTCCCGCATATACCCCTGCAGCACGAAGAACATGGTCAGGACAAAGGCGATGTCTCCCGCACTGGCGCGTTGGCCGGCCCACAGCAGCAGCGCCGTGCCGACGATGGCCACCCGCATCAGGACCAGCAGGCCGCCCTGGGTGCTGCCGTTGACCGTGCCCCGTATCCAGCCGCGATAGGTGCGCGCGCGCCATTTGCGGATGATGCCTTGCAGGCGCGCTTCTTCGCGCTGCTCGGCGCCGAAGGCCTTGACCACGGCGTTGCAGGTGATGGCGTCGGCCAGCGCGCCGCCCAGGCGCGTGTCCCAGGCGTTGCCCAGCCGCGCGGCCGGCGCCACATAGCCCAGGGACAGCAGCACCACCGCCACCAGATAGATCACCGCGCTGGCGCCGACGATCATGCCCATGACCGGCCAGTGCAGGCCCAGGAGCACGGCGGCGCCCGTCAGCATGATCAGCGTCGGCAGCAGCGCCAGCAGCAGCGTGTCGTTCAGCAGGTCCAGCGCCCAGATGCCGCGCGTGATCTTGCGCACGGTGGACCCGGCGAAGGTGTTGGCGTGCCAGTCGCTGGAAAAACGCTGCACCCGGTGAAAGGCGTCGGCGCAGATCCGGCTCATCATGCGCAGCGTCATGGCGGAAATCGTGGCAAAGGCGAATTGCCGCGCTATCAGGCTGGCCACGCCCAGCCCGATCAGCAGGCCGAAGGCGACCAGGGCGGCGTGCCAGCTGTCGGGCTCGGCCGCCGTGCCGGAGGTCACCGCATCGATCAGGCGGCCGGCATACATCGGCGTGACGACATCGGCCACCGCCGAGCTGAGCATCAGCACGGCGACCAGCGCCACCTGCCCGGGCTGGCGGCGCCAATGGCGAAAGGTAAAGGCGAGGGCGTCCTTGAAGACGCTTCCTCGCAGGTCGAAGCGGAATCGGGTCATGGAAGGCGGCGGGAAAAAACGCGCCCGAGGCCGCGGCGAAGCGCGGGGGGCTGGATGCGCCATTATCGCCGACCGGCCGTGGAATGGCGGAATGACCCCAATGCCATGAAGTTCAGGGCCGCATCACTACGGGTGAGCCTTATCGGGGGGCAGGATGAGCTGGCCGACTGTCGGGCTTGAACTGGGCGGCACGGGCTCTTGACGCCACGTCCGCGGACTTAGGTCGGGTCGCGGGGGAGAAAGTCGGCAGCCTGCGGCCCGCCGGTATCCCGCACGCCGCCGCACACGCTTATGTTTTGGACCCTTCGGCGTGCGATCGGGTGGCTTCCGTTTCGGCCGAAGCCACCGGATAGGCGTCCGCGTGAAGCACCCCCTGCAGGTAGGTCGCGTAGCGTTCTTGCAAGTGTTTGAGCGACCGGCCCTTGTCGACATTGAATTCAAGCCGTTCCTGGAAGAATTGCATGCGGGCGCGGTTGTCGTCCAGCACTTGTGCCCAGGTCTTGATGTAGATAGAGGCGTTGGCGCTTTTATGGATGAGGCCCGTCGCGGTGTTCTCGCCGATGTTGAACTTCCCAACCGGACCGACGTCATCGCTGATAACCCAGAAATCCCACTTGACGTCGACATTGCGGAACCGTTCATCGGAGGTGACCGAGGCGGCATAGCCGACAATCTGCGAAATCTCGTCCCTGTCGATCTTGACGTTGGGTGCCTTAAGCTCCACGACGAGGTGGGTCAAGTCGTTGGCGCGGTGTCGTCGGATCTGCCGTGACAGCATCAGATCGACAATTCCACGCGTTTGAGCGACATGCTTGACCGGGGCGTCTATCACGATGTCGTCACCCAGCAGTGCCTTATGCTTGCGTAGAACTTCCGTCAGTGACATGTCGTCGACGGAAAGATGGAACTCTTCGCCGAAGACCCACGGGTTCTCCGCCAGGATGCGGTGTAGCTGAGTTCGCTCCTTGAGTCGCTGCTTGGGACCTTTTTCAAAGAGTATTGTTTCGAGTCCAGCCAGGAATTTGAGACGATCGGCAACAACCTTGGCCGCGTTGATGATCGACGACAGCGACCCTTCGCGCAAGAGCTCGGCAAGCTCCTCCTGCTTGCGGGTGGGCAGATTCAAGACTTCAGTCAAGATCAAGTGATTTTCTCGATGAAGTCCGGCTGAACTTCGACTTGGAACTCGTCGACTTGCTGCATGGGCCCTCTCTGTACTTGCCGCGTGCTGCCGATCGACGCGTCTTATTCCACCGCCTCGGTAGGCAATCCCGAATGTTACTGGCGCGGTTCAACGCCGGCAATCGGCCGTCAACCGAGAGCGCGGCCTCCATTAAACGGTCTCGAGTTGGATTGGCGCGCTCTCGCGCCGCGGTACGTTGGAGCGGCCGCTTTACTGCGCCTTTACGCCTGAGCTTCGTTTTTCCACGTTGGTAATGCATATGTAGGCACGATGTCTAGTGCGAGCGCCCATCCGCGGATGACCGGCGCCGCCGCAGTACGACCAACTGCACCGCCGCCATCGCCGCCAACTGCGCCGCCACGACGAAGAAGGGGATGCGGTAGCTCCCTGTCAGCGTGACCAGTATGGAAAACAGCGAGGGACCGACGAAGTAGCCCAGGAAGGAAACCAATACCGAGGCCGATGTCGCTTCGACGATTTTTTCCGGCGGGGACAGCCGCGCGATCTCGGCCAGGTAGATGCCGTTCCAGCTGGCGGCGAAGAATCCCGCCGCGCCGGCGACGAAACCGGCCAGCAGCAGCGAGGGCGACGCCGGCAGCAGCGCATAGGCCACCACCACGGCGGCGGCGATAAGCGCCTGGATGGTCAGGTTGTAGGCCGGCCTGCCGGTGCGGTCCGCCAGCCAGCCCAGGAAGATGCGGGCGAAGACGCCGGCGAACTGCATGCAGGCGTAGGCGATCCCGGCGGTGGCCAGCGGCATGCCGCGCGCGGTGACCAGATAGGTGACGGAGAACGAGAACAGCGAGCCCTGCACGATGGCGAAGGAGAACGCCAGCGCCGACACCGTCAGCAAAGAGGGCGCGGCGCGCAGCACGCGGTAGGGCGTGGCCAGTGCGCGGGGATGTATCAGCACCTTCAATTGGATGGAGCGCTGCGGGTCGCGCTCCGTATCCAGCCGCTGGCGCGCCGGCGCGATGACGCAGGCGGCGGCCACGCCGATGGCCATGGACACCAGCATCGCGCCTTCCCATCCCCAGGCCGCCGCCGCGGGCGCCAGGATCAGGCCCGCGCAGGCGGCGCCGGCTGGCGCGCCGGCCTGCTTGATGGAAAAAATCAGCGTGCGATGGCGGGGCGGCGCGGTCGCCGCCAGGATGCGGCTGCCCGCCGGGGGCGAGGGGCCGTAGCCGATTCCCATCAGGATGGCGCCCACGATCAGCAGGGGCCAATACCCCGTGGCCGCCAGCGCCAGGCCGAACACCGCCAGCAACGCGCCCGCCTGCAGCATGCGGACGGGTCCCAGCCGCGCCAGCAGCGGCGCGCCGAACAGCAGGAACAGCACCGTGCCCAGGGAATTCAGCGAAGACAGGTTGCCCACCCGTTCCGGCGACAGGCCGGCCCCGGCCGTCAGCAGCGGCGCGATGACGGGCAGGCTCAGGTCGAGGAAGGACGCCACCGTCTGCATGCCCAGCGTGGTGGACAGCGCCAGCACCCAAAGCGGAATGCCCGTTGCGCGGTCGCCCATCGCCGCCATGGCCTTGCCGGCGGCGGGTGGGATGGCGCCGCGCCCTGGCTCGCCGGATGTGGAACCTTGGACCGGCGGCGGGTCGGCCGCCGGCCCGTCAGCGGTGGAGGAATCCTGCGAAGACTGCGGCGTGTCTTTCATGGCGGCGTGGGAAGCGTCCGGAGAAGGTGCGTTCGGGCCATACAGGGGAGCGGCGAGACGGCGAGCCGCGTCGCGCGCAACATCGTACCGCGCCTGCCGCCGCGCGCGTCGCGCCGGCCAGACCTGAAAAATATCTCATTGTGAACCCAGCAAAACCTGCGTTATCCGCAGGTCCGCCCATCAATAATGAACGACCAGAAAAACGAAACGGAGACTAGCCATGCCCAACCGCCATTCCGCGCCGCGCAGGCGCCTGCTAGGCACAGCCGCCCTCTGTACGGCCGCCATGCTGGCGCCGCTGGCGCCGAGCGCGCAAGCCGCCTATCCGGACCATGCCTTGAAGCTGGTCATTCCCTACCCCCCGGGCGGGGCCACCGACGTGGTGGGCCGCGTCATCGCCATGAAGCTGTCGGAGGAACTGAAGCAGCAGGTGGTGGTGGAAAACCGCGGCGGGGCCGGCGGCAACCTGGGCGCGGACGCCGTGGCGCGCGCCGAGCCCGACGGCTACACCTTGCTGATGGGAGCTATCACCTCGCACTCCATCATGGCGACCCTGGAGAAGAAATCGATCTCCTACGACCTGATGCGCGACCTGACGCCGGTGGCGACGATCGCCGCCGTGCCGCTGGTGTTTGTGGTCAATCCCAAGCTGCCCATCCATAACCTGAAGGAGTTGATCGCCTATGCCAAGGCGAACCCGGGCAAGCTGACTTATGCGTCCTCCGGCGCGGGCGCGCCGCAGCGCATGGCCGCGGAGCTCTTCAAGCGGCAGACCGGCGTGGATATGCTGCACGTTCCCTATCGCGGCAGCGGCCCCGCCATGACGGACCTGGTCGGCGGCCAGGTGCTGACCATGGTGGAGACGGTGCCGGCCTCGCTGCCTTTCATCAAGAGCGGCCAGCTGCGCGCGCTTGCGGTTACGATGCCGGAACGCATTTCCATGCTGCCCGACACGCCCACCGCGGCCGAGGAAGGCCTGCCCAATTTCAATGTGGCGTCGATGTTCGGCGTGCTGGTCCCGGCCAAGACGCCCAAGCCCGTCGTCGATACGCTGAACGCGGCCCTGGCCAAGATCCTGGTCATGCCGGACACCAAGGAAAAGCTCTTGCAGCAGGGCGCCTACGCGGTGGCGCCGGCCTCGGCCGACGACGCCCGCAAGCGCCTGCAGGCCGAGGTCGACCAGTGGGCCCGCGTCATCCAGGACGCGAAAATCACGGTGGATTGACGCCCCGGCGGTATGGCGGCGCATCCCGGACCGGATGCGCCGGTTTCAACAAGCGAAGGATATTCATGTCATCGAAGTCTTCCCCCACGAAGGGCGCGGCCGCCAGCGGCATGCGCAAGGGCCTGACCAGCTACGGCGATGCCGGGTTCTCGTTGTTCCTGCGCAAGGCCTTCATCAAGGGCGCCGGGCTGAGCGACGACGCGCTGGGCCGGCCCATCGTGGGCATCGCCAACACGGGCAGCGGCTTCAACCCCTGCCACGGCAACATGCCGCAGCTGATGGAGGCCGTGAAGCGCGGCGTCATGCTGGCGGGCGGCCTGCCGGTGGAGTTTCCCACCATCTCGGTCCACGAGAGCTTCGCCTCGCCGACCAGCATGTTCCTGCGCAACCTGATGTCCATGGACACGGAGGAAATGATCCGCGCCCAGCCCATGGACGCGGTGGTGCTGATCGGCGGCTGCGACAAGACCGTGCCGGCGCAGTTGATGGCTGCGGCCAGCGGCAAGGTGCCGGCGATCCAGCTGGTGACCGGCTCGATGCTGACGGGCTCGCACCGCGGCGAACGCGTGGGCGCCTGCACCGACTGCCGCCGTTTCTGGGGCAAGTACCGGGCGGAGGAAATCGACGACGCCGAGATCGCCGACGTCAACAACCAGCTGGTCGCCAGCGTGGGCACCTGTTCCGTGATGGGCACGGCCAGCACCATGGCCTGCATCGCCGAAGCCCTGGGCATCGCGGTGCCGGGCAGCGCATCGCCGCCCGCCGTGACGGCCGACCGCATCCGCGTGGCCGAGCGCACCGGGGCGGAGGCCGTGGCGATGATAGAACGGCAGCTGACGCCCGACCGCATCCTGACGGCCAAGTCCTTCGAGAACGCCTTGCGCGTGCTGCTGGCCATCGGCGGTTCGACGAACGGCATCGTCCACCTGACCGCGGTGGCGGGCCGCCTGGGCATCGGCCTGGACATGGAAGCCTTCGACCGCATCGGCAAGGAAACGCCCGTGCTGGTGGACCTGAAGCCCTCAGGCCAACACTACATGGAGGACTTCCACAAGGCGGGCGGCGTGCGCACGCTGCTACGCGAACTGCGCCCGCTGCTGCACCTGGACGCGCTTACCGTGACCGGCCGCACGCTGGGCGAAGAACTGGACGACGCGCCGCCGCCTTTCCCGCAGGAGGTCATCCGGCCTTTCGACCGGCCCATCTACGGCCAGGGCGGCATCGCGGTGCTGCGCGGCAACCTTGCGCCGGGCGGGGCCATCATCAAGCAGTCCGCCGCCACCCCGGCCTTGATGGAGCACGAAGGGCGCGCGGTCGTCTTCGAGGACCTGGAAGACCTGGCCACGCGCGTGGACGACGAGGCCCTGGATATCCAGGCCGACGACATCATGGTGCTGAAGAACATCGGCCCTGTCGGCGCGCCCGGCATGCCGGAAGCCGGCTACATGCCCATCCCGCGCAAGCTGGCGCGTGCCGGCGTCAAGGACATGGTGCGCATCTCCGATGGCCGCATGAGCGGCACGGCGTCGGGCTCCATCGTGCTGCACGTCACGCCGGAATCGGCCATCGGCGGTCCGCTGGCGCTGGTGCGCACGGGCGACCGCATCCGCCTCAGCGTCCGGCAGCGCGAGCTGTCGCTGCTGGTGGACGAGGCGGAGCTGGCGCGCCGCCGGGCGCAATGGCAGCCGCGTCCGCCGCGCGAAGGCGACGACCGCGGCTACCGCAAGCTGTTCCTGACCTCGGTCACGCAGGCGGACAAGGGCTGCGATTTCGATTTCCTGCGCGGCACCCGGGACAACGGCAGCACGCCGGTCGGCAAGCCCTGAAGGGGCGGGCGGCGCCTTGCCGCCGCCCTTTCAGTCGCCACGCGACGCGTGGCGTCCGCCCGGCCGGCCGAAGATCGCGCGCGCCACGTCCAGCAGTGTTTCCGCCAGCGCGGTGCGGGCGCCCTGCGCCTGCCACACCAGGCCGACGCGCCGCACGGGCGCGCGGCCGGGCAGCGGCACGCGCGTCAAGGCATAGCGCGAGGACCACAGCGAGGACCAGTCCGGCAGCAGCGCCACGCCCAGTCCCTGGTCCACCAGCGCCGCCACGCCTAGCAGGCTGTCCATTTCCAGGCGCTGGTGCGGCACGATGCGGTGGTCGCGCAGGTAGCGGTCGGCCAGCTGTCCGCCCAGCACGGAGCGGTCGTAGCGGATGAAGGGCTGGGTGCGCAGCAGGTCGTGCGCATCCTGGCCTTTCATGGCGGCGGGCGCGACCACCACCAGCGGTTCTTCCATGATGGATTGCCAGCGCACGGATTTGCCGATGGCGAACTGCGGTTCGACAACGATGGCGGCATCCAGCTCGCCGCCCGCCACGCGATGGCAAAGGTCCACGGACGCGCCGGGCATGACGAAGACCGACAGGCTGGGATAGCGGTCGTACACGCGCTTCAGCACAGGCGGCAGCACGCTGGTCATGGCGGACACGAAAACCCCCAGCCGCAGTTCGCCGTAGGAGGCCTCGTCTTCCGCCAGCGCGGCCAGGTCGCGGGCGTCGCGCAGCAGGGCGCGGGCGCGTTCCAGGATACGCATGCCGGCCTCGGTGGGGCGCACCGAGCGCCCGGCCCGCTTGATCAGGGTCAGGCCCAGGGTGTCCTCCAGGGCCTTGATGCGCGCCGCCACGGCGGTGGGGGTCAGGTCCAGGCGGCGCGCGGCCTGGGCGAAGGAGCCGCTTTCGGCAACGGTGACGAAGCTCTGCAGATAGCGGGTATCCATGGCGGTCGGCGTGGCGGGCGTCCCGGGCGGCCGCCGGGCGACTCCTGAAAATTATTGCGGTGTGATAGTAACGGAAGCCGCTTTTTTCTTGTTCTCCGCCGGCCCACACTGCTACTTTGCCCCTATGGCGCCGGCCCGGCCTTGCCCGGGACGCGCCACCCCGGCCGGCGGCCGAAACCCCGCGCCGGGAACCCATACGAACGTCACTGCACCGGCGCCGCGCTGGCGACCGGTCCGCCTGGAGGAGCTTCCATGTCCCATCCCCACGACCACCGCCTGCGCGGCGTGCTCTCGCCCGTCCTGACGCCGTTCAACCTGGATCGCACGCCCAGCGCCGACGGCCTGGTGCGGCATTGCCGCGGCCTGGTCGAGCAGGGCGTGGGATTGGCCGTCTTCGGCACCAACTCGGAAGCGGCATCGATGTCGGTCGCGGAAAAGCGCGGGCTGCTGGATGCCCTGCTGGCGGCCGGGCTGCCGCCGGACCGCATGATGCCCGGCACGGGCGCCTGCGCCGTTCCCGACGCCGTGGAGCTGACCCGCCACGCCGTGCAGGCGGGCTGCGCCGGCGTGCTGGTGCTGCCGCCGTTCTACTACAAGGGCGTCAGCGACGAGGGCCTGTTCCGCGCCTACGCCAACCTGATCGAGGGCGTGGGCGACGACCGGCTGCGCGTGTACCTGTACCACATCCCCCCGGTCAGCGGCGTGCCCATCACGCTGCGCCTGATCGAACGCCTGCTCAAGGCCTATCCCAAGCAGGTGGCGGGCGCCAAGGACAGCTCCGGCGATTGGGACAACACGGCGGCGATGGTGCGCGAATTCGCCGCCGACGGCTTCGACGTGTTTCCCGGCAGCGAGGTCTTCCTGCTGCCCGGCCTGCGCGCCGGCGCGGTGGGATGCATCACCGCCACGGCCAACGTCAACGCCGCGGAGATCATGCACCTTTATCGCAACTGGCAGACGCCGCAGGCCGACGCCTGGCATGAGCGCATCCGCCAGGTCCGCGGCATCTTCCAGGCCCTGCCCATGATCTCCGCGATGAAGGAAGCCGTGGCCTGGCAGTCCGGCGACGACGCCTGGCGCATCGTGCGGCCGCCGCTGGTGGAGCTGGCCGACGAGCAGGCGGCCGGGCTGCGGCGCCAGCTGACCGAGGCCGACTACCGGCTGCCCATGGCGGAGACCCTGGGCTATTCGGCGCGGGCGGACCGCGCCTAGGACCATCCAGCATGCCGCGGGCACGCCGGGCGGGGCCCGGCCGGCGCGCCCGCATGTCCCGCGCTATTCGTCCAGGCTGATCACCACCGGCTTGAGCCGCAGCAGGCCGCCGATCTTCTCCGCCGCGCTGTCGGCGGCATCGCGGTTGGCGTAGCCCACCGCGCGTATCTGCCGGTAGGCCTCGCCCTTGATGGTGATGGCCGAATCCTGCACCGCATAGCCGTTCTTCTTCAAGGCATCCAGCACCGACTCCGGGTGGGCGAAGATCCCCACCTGCACGGCGTAGGGGCCGCTGGCGGCCGCCGGCTTGGGCGCAGGCGGCGGCGGCGCGCTACGCCGCGGATGCGGCGCCGGCGCGGGCGTCGCGGTGCGCGGCGGCGCCGTGGGCACGGGGATGACGGGGGGCGGCGGCGGCGCAAGATCGGGCCCGATGTCGTTCACCGGCCCCATGCAGTAGGCGACGATGCGTTGCGGCACGCTGGGCGCCGACGCCGGCGGCGGCATGGTCGAGCCCGGCGCCGTGCCCGGCTGCAGCAGCGCCAGGCGCGCCTTGATGCCTTCCATCTGCGAGCCCAGCGTCGCGGCCTGCGAGAACGCGCCCACCAGCGGCGCCTGGCCCTGCTGGCGATAGGTCACCACCAGGTACTGGATGCCGGCCCGCGTCATATCGTCCCTTTGGTCGGGGAAGTCGGCGGGCGTATAGCGCCGCTGTCCGCTGGCGAACTCGCGCAGGAAGTCCACGAAACCCTGCGCGCCCGTCCACTGCCGCGTCAGGTCGAAGTTCGCGTAGTGGATGCGCAGGGTCGTGTCGCCGCAGGTCTGCATGGACCACGGGAAGACGCCGCTGTTCGGGAAGTTGAGGTTTTCCAGCGTGAGCGTGCCGCTGGCGCATTGCAGGCTCAGCGTCACGCTGAGCGGCAGCACCTGCGCGGTCGGGTTGGTCTGCGGCGGCACGGTGTTCAGCGTCACCGTGCCGGTCGTCGCCTGCAGCTTGGCGATCTGCTTTTCCAGTTCCGCCTGCTGCTGCGTCAACGCCTGCGCCTCGTCGGCCGAGCGCTTCGATTGCAGCTGCTGCGTCGCCAGCGCCACCTGGCGCAGTTGCGTCATGCTGGCGAAGGCGAAGAACTGTCCGTTGAGGGGCACCTTCTTGTCGTCGGCCGCGCGGGCCTGGAAGCGCACGGCATCCTGGTCCACGAAGTACTTGACGTCGCCGTCCATGAAGGCCTTGACCTGGCCGCGTTCGCCATACAGCAACTGGTTGGCCAGCTCCGCATCGCTCACGCCCTGGACCGCGCTGAGCACCGTGTTCTCCCATTGCTGCTGCAGGCGGCAGCCGGCACTGCGCGCCGCGTAGTCCAGCACGAAGTCCAGCGGGCCCCCGGCGATATCCCACACCACATGGGTGCGGGTGCCCAATGCGCCCTGCTGCTTGTGCAGGGTATCCAGGGCCGTCTTCGCATCGATCAGCGGCACGTTCTTCACATTGGGATCGTGGCCATAGGACCAGATTTCCACCGCGGCCTTCATCGCCGTGCCGTCGCCCTGCTGCAGCGGCGTGATGGTGTCGCGTACGCCCTTGCGGTAAGCCTGCAGCAGTTGCAGCGCGGCGCTGTCGTTCTTCAGCTGGTTCAGGCCCTGGTTCAGCGAGCCGCCCTGGGGCAGCGCCTTGATGACCTCGCCGCCGAAACGCTGCACCACGCCGACTTCCTGCAAGGCGCCGGCCGCCGGATCGGCATAGGCCAGCCCGTTCAAGGCGTCCAGCTTGGAGGCCTGCACGATCCAGTCGGGACGCGTGCCCAGCGGCAGGCGGTCGCCCACCGCGGCCAGCTGGCGCATCAGGCGCAGATAGGGGTCGTTGCGGGTCAGCAGGATGGACATGACCGCGCGGCGCGAGGCGCCGTCGGGCAGCAGGTCCGGCACGTGGGGGAAGACGTCGGCGAACTCGAACCAGGCTTCCAGGCCGGCGCTCTGGTAGTGCTGCTGGAATTCGCGGCGGCGCGCCGCCCACTCGGCGGTATCGCCGGTGGCGCGTCCCAGTTCGTCCAGGAAGCCGGAAGCGGCGCGCTCGCCCTCCGGCGTCAGCGCGGCGGGAATGATGGGCAGGCCGGGACGATCGGGGATGTCCCAGAAGTCCGTCATGCGCACCGGCTTCAGGCTGCCCTGCATGTCCACCCAGGCGTAGATCCAGCGCGTCGTGCGGTCCGTCAGGCCCAGGCTGGCCAGCACCTGGCGCAAGCCGCGCGATTCGTCCTGCAGCAGTTGCCGGTTGCCTTGCCAGGTCAGGTAGTCGCGATACATGTCTCCCAGCAGGATGCCGTCCATGGGATCGCCCAGGGTCTGGTGCGCGCTGGCCAGCAGCACCGGCAGTTCGCTGCCCGGCGCCGGCAACGCGTACACGTCCTGGCCCTTGAGCGCCGCGTCCAGCAGGTTCAGGCGGCGCACCAGGGTCTGCGCCCAGGCCGCGAGCAGGGTGTCGTTCTGGCCGTTGGCCAGTTGCGGCAGGCTCTTGATCAGCAGGGGATCCAGGTCGGCGGCGATGACCTCGCGGTGGAACTGGCCGACGAAGCGGGTCATCAGCGCGCGTTCCACCGTATTGACGCGCCACTGGAACGGCATCCAGCGCTGCTGCCAGGCGGGACGGGCGCGCAGCGCGTGGATGGCGGCGCGCTCGCCCTGCAAGGCGTGCAGATCGCCCGACATCGGGCCGGAGAAATCCGGGTCGCCGTAGCCTTGCGCGGCCGCGACGCGGATCTCCTCGCGCGCGGTGTTGCCCGCATGGATCAGGAAGATGCCGACGCCGACGCAGGCGGCCAGCCAGGCGATGACCACGGCATGGCGCAGCACGCGGCGCCAGATGCGCCAGCGTTCGACCGGACGCCATGCGTGCCGCTGGGCCGGCAGCGCGCTATGGAAAAGGCCGGGGCTGAACCAGCCGGGCTGGCCGCGGTCGCTGCCCGGCGCCTGGCCGGTCAGGAACAGCCCTCGCATCAGCGGCGTTTCGGCGTAGGGCGTGGGCTGGAAGGCCGAACGCAGGACCTTGGCCAATTGCTTGGCCAGGGGCGCCATGCGTTCGGGCAGCGCGAAGGCGTCCGCCGCGGGCAGGCCGTGCACGCCCTGCAGCACGCGCAGGTCGAACATGCGATGCACGATGCTGTTGAAGGCATCGCTGATGAACTGGGTCACGCTGGCGTTGGGCGTGGCGTTCTGGTAGCCCATGGCGTGGCGCGTCACGTCGGGGCCCAGCGATGCGGCCCAGGCGGAAAAGCCGGGGATGGCCTGGCAGCCGGTCAGCACGATGTAGACCGGGATGCGGGCGTCGTAGATGCGGGTGAGTTCGTCCAGTCGCTTGCGCAGGCCCTGGCCGGCCTCGTTCAGTTCGGCGTCGGTGCCGTCGGCCAGCCAGACCGCGTTGAAGGCCAGGATCAGGCCGTTCAGCGGCTCGCGCCGGCGGGTGCGCATCATCCAGTGCAGCAGGCGCCGCCACTGCGGGGAGTCGGGCGCCTGTTGCTCGTCGGGCATTTCGGCCGTGGGATCGAGCACGACGCCATTGCGCAGCAGCCACCATTGCAGCACGGCCGGGTCGTCGCCCTGGCCCTGCACGGGCGCGGTGCCGGCCACGCGGCGCAGCAGTTCGTCCTTGGCCGCGTCGCGCGGGCCCAGTATCAGGTACCACGGCAGCACGTACAGCGGCGAGCCGAAGCGCGACAGCCGCGACTGCTTCAGGGCCGCCAGGCCGGCGCGCCAATCGGCGTCCAGCCGCGCGGTGCTGACGGTGGTGGTGCCCACGGGGCGGGCCAGCCGCCGCCGCAGCCGCCAGGCCAGCCAGCGGCCGCGCAGCCACCACAGCAGCCAGAGGCCGACGATGACGCCCAGGAACAGCGCGACGGAACGCCACAGCGGCCAGCCCTGGTACAGGCCCAGCACCCAGCATCCCAGCGCCAGCAGCAGCAGGCCCAGCAACCAGGCGATGACGACAAGCAGTTTTTTGATCATTGCGGCAAGCAGCGTAAGCGTTCAGGTCAGGAGCCGGTTCGGCCGGAAGCGACAAAGCCGGCCGCGTCGGTGGCCACGCCGTAGTCCAGGTACAGGTACAGGCCCAGCAGCGCGCACAGCGGCAGCACGATAAGAATGAAAGTCACCAGCGAAGGCGCCAGGCCGCGGCGGTATTGCGGCGAGCGGGCGCGGCGTCCGCCGGCCTGCGGAAACAGCGGCAGGTCCGGGTCCAGCGGCGCCATCTGGCGCTCGTCGGCGATGCGCGCCAGCAGCGCCGACCGGTAGGCGGCCAGCTCGCCGGGCGGGCGGTGCGTATAGCGCCCGCTGAAGCCCGCCAGCAGCGCCAGGCCGTAGACCTCGCGCACTTCGATGGCCTGGTCGGGCAGGGCTTCGAGTTTCTCGAAGAATTCGGCGCCGGCCCGCGTGGTGGAAAAGTAGTGGCGCTGCAGGGGCGCCAGGCGCCAGGTGGCGCCGCCCGCCCATTCCCGCGACATGGCGAGTTCGTCTATCCATGCCACCACCGCGAACAGGCTGGCCTGCACTTCGGCGGCGGTATAGCCGCCGGACTGCGCGCGCGCGACCGCCGCGTCCAGCGAGGCCTTCAGCTGTTCGGCGACCGCCGCCGCGTCCTGATTGGCGGTGGGGCCGTTGATGGCGGCCCTGGCCTGTTCCATGGAGGAAACCCAGATATTGCTGAGCCGCACGGTTCTATCCTTTGATGACGATCAGTTCCAGCCGCAGGTCGGCGGGCGAGTCGGGCAGGAAGAGCGACAGCCGCCCGTCGTGCACCACGGCGTCCCACGCTTCCGACAGGCTCTCGATGCGGAAGTAGGCGCTGCCCGCGCGCCGCGGCATGCCCAGCGGCAGTGTCTGCAGGGGCATGACCTCCACGCCCGGCAGCGAGCGCGTGACCAGGGTCTCGATCTGGTCGGGCGTGCCCAGCTTGGCTTCCAGCATGACGGACTCGGCCAGGGCCTTGGGATCCAGGCTGCTGCGGGCCATGATGTAGTAGCGATGGCGCGGGCCGAAGAAGGATGGCGGCATGTCCGCGCGGAACAGGTTGCCGGTCGCGCCGTCCTGTTCGAAGTGCACCAGCATCTCCGGCCCGATAGTGATTTCGTTCAACAGGCGGCGGATCAGGTCCAGCACGCCCATGAAGGACGGGCCCAGGTCGGTGTGCTTGTAGGGCCGCACCAGCTGCTGGTTGTCGCGGGTTTCGCCCAGCAGGTCGCAGAATTCCGAGAAGGTGCTGAGTTCCCCGGCCAGCTGGCGCAGCACGCCATAGATGGTCCACGGATGCGTCTGGCGCGCTTCGACCAGGTGGGTGATCTGCGGACCGTAGCGGTTCAGCACCGACAGCGCCAGCAGCGGCGCGAACTGGCCGTCCTCGCCGGAGCGGCCGGCCACCGGCTGCTTGAAGACCTCCAGCTGGCGCGCGCGGCCGATGACTTCGTCGCGCAGCTCCATCATCATCAGTTGCAGGGGCCGCGACGCCGCCAGGTTCAGGCAGGGTGGCACGAAGCGCGGCGCCAGGCGCACGATCTCGCCGTCCTGTTCCAGCCGGGCGACCGGCATGACGTCGTAGTCGCTGAGGTCGTTGATTTCCTCTTCCCAGAACAGCCGCAGCACATAGGTCATCAGCGTGACCCGGCCGGTCGGACCGCTGGTGTAGCGGTCGGGGACCTCCTGCGGATCGGCCGGCACCACCAGCCGCGCGTCCGCCTGCACGGCATCGTCCAGGTTCTCGTACTTCAGCACATTGGACTGGTCCTCGATGTGCCGGCGCAGGCCCACGTATAGCGTGCGCGCGCCCTGGGAGAAGTCCGCCAGTTCGAAGCGGCGCGATTCGATGCGGGCGTTGCCGGGGATTTCCGTCAGCGTGCCGTCGCGCCAGCGCAGCGCCATGTGGTCGATGACCACCTCGCGCGCGCCCAGCGCCGTTTCGTTGATTTCCAGCGCGCCGAAGCCCCAGTACCAGGGCATGGTCAATTCCACCTGCCGCGCCAGCATGCGCTCGGTCCAGGCGTCCTGGTACTGGAAATGATGGGGCTGCAGGAAAAGCCCCTGGTGCCAGTACAGCGGTTGTTTCAGATACGTAGCCATCGGTGGGTGTGCGGTTCGGGTTATTTGGACGGCGCCGTCGCGGGCGCGGGCGGCGCGATGCCGGATGCGGGTTGCGCGGGCTTGGCGATCGGCGGCGAGACTTCGCCGCCCTTGGGCCGCACCGGTTCGACGGGCGGCGTGCGGGTGCCGGGCGATTCCTCGATGCCGTCGGGGCCCAGGCGCAGGTCGATCTTGAGCGGTTCCGGCGACGCATTGCGTGTCTTGATCACGATGCCGCTGGAATCGACCTCCACGCCGACCTGGTACAGGCGCGCGCTGCGCGCCGGGTCCAGATGGTAGTAGCCGGTGACCAGCCCCACGTACTGCGCTTTTTCGACGCGCGGCAGGGTGACGGTCTGGTTCTCGCTCGGCGTGATGAACAGGCGGTTCAGCGCCAGCAGGCCAGGCGGCGGCGCATCGGCCAGCAGCAGGGCCGACATCTTGGACGAGCTGCTGGCATACGGCGCGAAGACGCTGGGGTCTTCCATCTGCACGACGGTCATGGCCAGCGTGTGCGGCTGGCCGTTGGACTGGTTCAGCCTGGGATCGGCCGTCACGGCGATCTGCACGCCGTCGCCGGCGTAGGTCCATTTCATGGCCTTCAGCGCGTCGGATTCGGAATTGCCGCCCATCATGCTGTTCAAAGAGCTGCAAGAAGACAGCGCGATGCCGCACAGCAGGGCGGGCACGAGGCGGTTCAGGGTGCGGGTAAGCGTCATGGCGAGCCTGTTCAACCTAGCAGCAGGACCACGGTCTGGCTGGGCGCCGCCACCAGGCCCATGGTGTTGTTGGAATTCTGTGTCGTCATGCAGGTCAGGCGCACGCCGGGCGGCCCGCCCACCATGACGGTGGGGCTGCCGGTGACGAAGGCGGCCTCGCCCATGATCTGGCCGCAGGCCACGCCGCCGCCGGCCGTGCCGCCCTGGTCGCCGTTGCTCAGCATGACGACGGAAGACTGGTTCAGCGCCGGCATGCCGCACACCAGCACGTTCTCGACGATGGTGCCGGGGTTCGCCATATCGGTCGTGGCGATATTGGGATAGGGCACCGGTATGGGAGACGGCGCCGCGGGCGTCAGGCAGACGTCGGGCACGGTGGCGGTGCACATGGCGCCGGCGGTATTGAGCATGAACATGATGGGCGCTCCTTCAGCCTATCTGCACCGAGCCGGCGTCGATGGCGACCCGGTCGCGCGCTTTCAGGTCCGCCGTCGCGGCCTGCACGGACCAGTCCTCGTCCACCGTCTGGCGCAGCGAACCCGCGCTGACGTCCTCGTGCCCGGCGATGCGGCGCACGCTCTGGGCCAGGTGGGTCTCGCCGCGCGTGGCGATATCCAGGCGGGTGCCGCTGACGTCGGTGCGCGTGGTCCAGCATGTATGCATGTCCTGGCCGGCCAGGCGCAGGGACTCGCTGGCGACTTCGGCGCGGTCGAAGGCGGCGGTGGCCGATTGCGCGCGCAGCGACAGCGCGTCGCCGGCGTCCAGCGCCACGCCTTGCCGCGCCTGGACCTCCAGGCGGCCGTCCGGCACCGACAGGCGCAGGCTGCCGGGAATTTCGATGCAGGCGATGGACTCGGGCGTGCCGCGTTCCAGCACGGTCAGGATGTAGCCCTGGCCGGCGGCCACGCTGAGCAGCACCAGGTCGCCGACTTCCGGCTGCAGCAGGCAGCCCGCCGCGGCCGTGACCCACGAGGCGCCTTCCTCGGTCAGCGCGCCATAGCGCGCGCCGTCGCGCATCACCAGGCGCGCGTGGTACATGCGGGCGCCGGGCCCATAGGCCGGCGTCGTGGCGGGGGCCGGGGCCGTGCCGGCCGGACCGGGGATCTCGGATCGAAGCGCTGCGTTGAGAGAATTCATGGCATATCCGATCAAGAGTTAAACGGGGGGCCGCCACAATTCGGCGGCACGCAATTCGGGGTCGTCGCGGCGCACGTTTTCCAGCACGGTTTCGCGCCACGAGGCATCGGGCAGGTCGGCGGCGTGCAGGCGGGCGCCGGTCATGTCGGCCCGGCCGAAGTCGGCATGGGCCGCGCGCAGGTGCGACAGGTCCGCGTCCACCAGCTTGGTGGCGCCGAAGGAAATCCCCACCGACGTGGCGGCGTGGAACCGGGCGCCCTGCAGCGACGCGCGGGCGAAACTGGCGCGGTCCAGCCGCGCCTGGTCGAAGATCGCGCCGTCCAGCACCGCGCCGTCGAAACGGGCGTTCTCCAGCACGGCGCTGTAGAAGGACACGCCGGGCGCGGTGATGCCGGTGAAGTCGGCTTGCGGCGCATGCGCCCGGTTGAAAGAGCACTGGGCCAGGATGGCGCCCGCCAGCGACGCGCCGGCCAGCTTGCTGTCGGGCAGGTGGCTCTGTTGCCATGCGGCGCCCGCCAGGTCCAGGCCGGAAAGGTCGCACTCGGACAGCCAGGCCTTGTCCATTTTGGCGGTCTTCAATTTGGCGCCGGGGAAGGCGGTGTTCTGCGCCGCCAGCCGGGCCAGTTCGGCCAGGTGGAAATCGGCGTTCTGCCACACGCAGTCCTTCATCCACACCTTGGTCAGCTTGGCCTCGCGCATGGAGACGGCGTCGCCGCGGCAGGCGGTAAAGGACGCGCCTTCCAGTGCGGCGCCGTCCATGCTGGTTTCGTCCAGCCGGCAGCGCGCCCAGATCGTGCGCCGCATGTCGGCGCCGTCGAAGCGGGCGCCGCGGGCATCCAGGTTGGCCAGCCGCAGTCCGGACAGGTCGGCATTGCGCAGGTCGGCGCCCGCCAATGCGTCGGGCGCCAGGATCTCGCCGGCACGCAGGGCCTCCAGCAGCGGGTTGCGGTTCTGCTCGGCCTTACCCACGGGCGTAGTCCTCGAGTAGCCGGCAGCGCGTCAGCAGTGCCTGTTCCAGTTTCACCCCCTGTGCGGTGGCGGTGCGGGTGTCGGCGGCGTGCAGGTTGGCGCCCGTCAGGTCGACGTCCTGCAGCAGGACCTGGCGCAGGCGGGCCTGCATCAGGTTCGCGCCGCGCCAGCTGGCCTGCACGATGCGGCTGCCGGTGAAATCGCACGTCCGCGCGACCAGGTGCCAGGCGTCGGTGCCCGACAGGTCGCAGTTCTTGAGAAATCCCCGGTCCATATGGGTCTCGCGCAGGGTTGCCTGACCCAGGTCGGTGTCCTGCAGGACCGCGCGGTCCAGCTGGGCCCGGTTCAGGTTGGCCTGGCGCAGGCTGGTGCCCTTGAGCGTGCGCAGTCCCGCCATGCGGGCACCGTCGAAACGCGCGCCGCCGGCCTGGCAGGCCGTCAGGGTGGCGCCGTCCAGCGCCGCCCCGTCCAGGGTGGCGTCCTGCAGGATGCAGGCATCGAACAGGGCCTTGGGGAAGCGGCTTTCCGTGGCGTCCACGGCGGCGAAGCGGCAGGCCTTGAAGCGCGGCTCGCGCCCCTGCGCCTGGCGCAGGACGGCCTTTTCGAAATCGCATCCCGTGGCCTGGGCGTGGGTCCATGTGCTGCCGCTCAGGTCGGCCCGGGTGAAGACGGCCTTGTCCAGGCGCGCCAGCGTGAAGTCGGCGCCGGCCAGTTGCGCCTGGACCGCCTTGCCGCCGCGCCATTGCACGCGCTCCAGCCGTGCCTTGGTCAGTTGGGCGCCGTCCAGGTCGCAGTCTTCGATCAGGCAGCCGGTCAGGTTGGCGCCCCGCAGGTCGGCGCCGCGCAGGATGCAGCCGCGCAGCACCGAGTTGGACAAGTCCATGCCATGCAGGTCCGCGTTGGACAGGTCCAGTCCCAGCAGGCTGGACCAGGCGGCCGATTCGCCGGCGTCCTGGCGGGCCAGCAGTGTCTCGCGGTCCAGCAGGGCGCGCGGGCCCGCCGGCATGCCTTCTTCGGGAACGGGCAAGGGCGGCGGCTCCTGGGCGCGCAGGGCCTCGGCCTTTTTGGAGATCTCCGCCGCCTGCGCCTGGACGCCGGCGATCTTGGCCTGGAAGGCCTCGTACTGCTTCAGCAGCGCCTGTTTTTTCTCGGGCGAGATCTTCAGGCCGGCCAGCACCGCGGCCGGGTCGGGCTCGACTTGCGGCTGGGCCTTGGCGCGCGCCAGTGCCGCATCGAAGTCGCCGCCGAACTCCTTCCACTTGGCGCGCACTTCGGCCTCGCCGGCGGCCAGGGCGTCGGCCACGTATTTCTGGACGGCGGCCTTGAAGGCCACGGGATCCTTGGGCCATACGGGCGGGGGTGGAAGCGGGGCGACGCCTTGCGGATCGGCCTTGGCCAGTTTGGCCGATAGCGGCCCCTTGCCAAAGGCGCGCATATGCTGGTCGGCCTCGGCCAAGGCGCTTTTGCGCGCCTCTTCTATGGTCTTCTCGATCTTGGCGCGATGCGCCTCGGCGGCCTTGGCGGCCGCGGCGGTTGCCTCGGCCGCCGCCGCGAGCCGCGCCTGCGCCTCCGGTCCGGGCGGGGCGGCCGGCGCGGGCTTGCCTTGCGCCTCGTCATGTTCCTGCCAGCGGCGCGCCCAGTATTCCAGCGGTTGCGGTGCGTCGGCCATTTTCTCGGTGAAGACGGCCACGCCCAGCACGTCTTCCGCGTCTTCCCGCCGCACCGCGGTTTCCGCGCGATACAGCACCAGCACCCGTTCGTCGTTGGGGAAGAGCCAAACGGTATCCAGGTCCAGGTGCAGTTCGGCGCGCTGGTCGGGCGCGGCATCGGTGCGCATCAAAAGGCGGGGACGCAGGCCCGGCAGCGCGCCGCGCACTTCGGCGCGATGCGGATGCATGTTCTGCGCGAACCAGGGTTCGTCGCCGCGCCAATAGCCCTGGCGGCACTGATCCTGCTCGAAGCGGTCGAACCAGCGCGGGTCCGTGTCGTCGGGCAGCCACGGCAGGCGCTCGCGCTGCCAGCGGGCATCGAAGCTGCCCAGCCATCGCGCCAGCGCCGGGCTGCCCTGGGGCAGCACGCCGAGCACGGCCGGCGCCGGCGTGTCCGCGGGCCGCAGCACCGGCGCTTCGGGACGGTCGATATTGGGCAGCGCGACGCCATCGGCCTGGTCCGCGTCGGCGCAATGGCCGCGCCCATGCGGATTGGCCGCCCAGCCCTTGCCGCCGTAGGCGCGCTCCAGGCCCAGCGGCATGCGTTCGAAGGGTTGGGGGGCGCTGGCCTGCCAGCCGGCAATGCCGCGCGTCCAGTAGCGATCGCCCTGGACCAGCACGGATTTGCTCAACTCGCCCACGCCGGCGCGCACGGTCAGCCCGGTCACGGACGATCCCGCCGGGGCGCAGGCGTCGCCCGCCACGCCGTAGCCGCCGCGCGATTTCTTCAGCGACAGGTCGAACGGCTCCTGCTTGAACATGGGCATCAGCCAGGCCCAGGTGTCCTGTTCGGACACGGTGGCGCCGTCCGGGCCGCAGCAATAACCGACGGTCACCGTGAGCGAGGGCTGGCCGCCGCGGGATTGGTATCCCAGCAGCAGCATCGCGTCGGCGGGCTTGTATACGCGCATCGTGTTATCCGATCGTGATGATGCTGGCGGTGATCGACAGGTCGGCCAGCGTTTCCAGGTCGATGCCGCCGGATGCGTTGACCGCGAATTCCGGGGCTTCCACCGCCATGCTGGCCAACGTCAGCTCGATCTTCGAAATCCCGCCCGACAGCGTAGTGGCCACCGAGCTGTTCACCGTGACGCCGCCCGAGCCTTCCACGGTGACTTCCATGCCGGTCAGCGTGGCGCCGGCCGGCTCCAGCGCCAGCGAGGCGGGCACCGAGCCGATCCAGAGCGCGGGCGTGAAGACCTTGTAGGACTCCAGGGCCGTGGTGGTCATCTGGCCGACCTCTTCGGTCTTCTCCGCCAGGATGCCGTTCCACTTCGCCGCGATCCAGGACGTGATGGCATTGGTATGGCTGGACGCATCGTGCAGGATGTTCTTTTCGACCAGGTTGATTTCCTTGGCCAACACCGCTTCCATCGACAGCTTGGCGCCCAGGGTCGTTTCGAAGGCCAGGGCCTCGTTCATTTCGGCTTTGGCGCCGAAGAAGTTCTCGACCGTAATGGCCTCGACGCTCTCGATCTTCATGCCCAGGAAGTTCTCGATCACGATGCCGCCGCTCTGGCCGGCCGTGATGCCGGACGGCAGGCCCTGCGCCTCCGAGCCGAGGAAGTTGCTCATGTCGCCGCCCGCCGCCACCCGGTAATGGCCGGGGACTTCGATCAGCATGGTCTCGCCGCAATACAGCTCGCCGTGGTTGTCCGTGGTCAGGTGCCAGCCGCTCTCGATCTCCGGATCGTCCGTGGTGCCCAGGTTCAGCGAGGACTCGTCGACCGGGCTGTACAGGCGGATGGCCGGCGCGCCCTCGGTGCCGCCCGGCGCCGCGTCGGCCAGCACCATCGTGTTGCCGCCGGGCGTGCCTATCCTGTGATGGGCGGCGTTGTCGGCATTGACCACGCTGGGTGCTTCGGTGTTGGGCAGGGCGGAGACAATGACCGGCCGGTCGGGGTCGCCGTTGATGAAGGCGATCAATACTTCCGTGCCCTCGCGCAGCGGGAAATGCATGCCGGCGGGCTTCAGGCCCTGGGATGACGCGCCGCCCGCATAGGGCGTGGCCATGCGCAGGAAGGCGGAGTTCTGCTCGCCGTCGTAGCGCTGCTTGGTGAACAGGAAGCGGATCTTGTAATTGCCGTTCGCATCCGGCCGCGCGAAGGTATTCGGCGACCCCGGCGTCGCGATGTCGACGAAGCCGTTGACGAGCCGCGTGACCTGCGGGACGGGCGTAATGCGGGGCGGCCGGTATTGCAGCGGATCCGACGCGTTGTCGGGATCCAGGTTGCGCGGCAGCGCGACGAAGCTCGCGCGGTAGGCGTCCAGCTCCGTCTGCGGCTGCGTCTCCAGGGTCTGCGTGCCTTCGTGGCTGACCTCGATGACGTAATACTGCCGGACCCGCGCGCCGCGCACCGATTCCGAGACGTCCAGGAAGCGGCCGGCGCGCAGGCCCGGCGTGCGGGCTTCGCCTTCCACCCGCATGCGGCCGCAGGCGGCCTCCTGCGCGCGCCAGGTGGCCAGGCTGTCGCCGGAGACGCCCTCGCCGCCGTTCAGGGTCAGGAAGTGATCGGCGGCGCTGTGGATTTCTCCCAGCGGCTGGGCCGACGCGGGCCGCGGCACATTGGCCTGGCTGGACAGCGTCACCGTGGTGTTGTCGTGCTCGGTCGAATCGTGCAGCACCACCATGTCCGGCGGCAGGCCCACGCGCCGCTTCAGGCGCGTGATGGCGATTTCGTGCACGTCGGGATCGATGGTGCCGCGCGGATACCACACCGCCTCGTCCGCCGGGTCCGGCTGCTGGGAAACATCGTTGGCGAACACCACCGATTCCCGCTCGTCGCCCTGCTCGAACCAGAAATACACGCCGTAGTGCTCCAGCTTGCGCGCCAGGAAGTCCAGGCAGCTTTCCTCGAACTGGCAGGCGAAGTCGGTCTGGGTCTGCGTCAGCTGGGTGGCGGCGATGCGGTAGTCGTAGGGCGCGTTGTCCGAGCTATACGGTTCGTTCAGCCCGGCGTAGCCCAGCAATTGCTTGATCAGGTCGGCCAGGTCGCGCTTCAGGTAGATATCCGACCAGCACATGCTGCGCAGGCGCGCCATGCGCGGCTCCAGCGTCATCTGGTAATAGCAGTGCGTTTCGTCGCGGCCGTCCTCGCCGGCCTGCGTGACGATGCCGTGCCACAGGCGGGTGCTGCCGTCCGGCGCCCTGGCCGCCAGGGTGGCCGGCTGGTTCAGCACTTTCTCCAGGGCGAGATCGGGCTGGGTGACGGCCAGGGTGATATCGAAGCGATAGAGCCTGGACACGGCCTCGGTACCGCGCCAATGCGTGACCACGATGCTGTTCGCCGGCCCGCTGGCCGGCGGCAGCAGCGCCTGCAGCGCCGGACAGTCGAAGGTGTAGTCGTAGGTTTGCGCCATGATGGCCTCTTCGTGTTATCCGATCTGGATCAATGGGCCGACGATAAAGACGCTGCCGGCGGTGGACAGCAGATCGATGTCCCCCACCGTCTCGATGCCCACCACGGGCGCGTCTATCTTGGCCGACGCCGGCGTCAGGGCCATGCTGGACGCGCCGGCTTCCAGCGTGGTCGATACGGCCGACTTGATACTGGTGGCCGCGGTGGCATCCGTATTGATGGCCGTCGCCATGACGTTCAAGCCGGCCGCGCTCATGGACACCGCCGCGGCCCCCGCCGCGCTGAAGGCGATATTGGGCGAAGCGAGCGAGTAGCTTGCCGCGGCGACCACCGAGCCGGTCCCCAGGTTGTCGTTCTGGGTGGCGACGTTGTTGGTGACGGTGCCCGCCGTCCGGGTGACGGTGACGTAGGTCTCGTTGAGATCCGTCACCACGGTCTTCTTCTCGAAGGGCGCGAACTTCCAGGTCTTGCTCCAGTCCACCACCAGCTTGAAGCCCAGCGTGAAGTCGAAGAATGCCCCTTCCTTGGTGTCCGACTTGATGCCCAGGAAGTTGCTGATCGCCATGCCGCCGACGCTGTCCAGCTTGGCGCCGACGAAGTTGGTCATGACGATGCCGCCGGTCGTCGAGCCGCTGATGCCGGGCGCGAACGACTTCGTGCTGCTCAGGAAGTTGGACAGTTCGGCATTCGTACCGCCGGCCGATACGCGATAGTGGCCGGGCACTTCGATCAGCATGCTGGTGCCGGCGTGGATATCGCCGTTGCCGTCGGTCCGCAGGCTGAAGCCGTCGGCGACGCCGGCGGTATTGGACGTGCCCAGGTTCAGCGAGGTATTCGCCACGGGGCTGTACAGGTTGACGGATGGCTGGTCCGCGGTGCCCCCGGTCCGCGTATC
Organism: Bordetella bronchialis; assembly: GCF_001676705.1. Classification (NCBI taxonomy): domain Bacteria; kingdom Pseudomonadati; phylum Pseudomonadota; class Betaproteobacteria; order Burkholderiales; family Alcaligenaceae; genus Bordetella; species Bordetella bronchialis. The sequence goes on along the minus strand of NZ_CP016170.1, from coordinate 4,890,212 downwards.
GGCCAGCACCACGCTGTTGCCGGCCGGCGTGGCGATGACGTGCTGGCCCGCGTTGTCGACGTTCACCGGACTGGGCGCCTCGACATTGGGCAGGGCGGCGACGATCACCGGCCGGTCGGGGTCGCCGCGCAGGAAGGCCAGCAGCACCTCCGTGCCTTCGCGCAGGGGGAAATGCATGCCGGCATTGGACAGCCCCTGCGTGGCGGCGCCGCCCGCGTAGGGCGTGGCCATGCGCACGAAGGCCGAGTTCTGGTCGCCGTCGTAGCGCTGCCGCGCGAAGAGAAAGCGCACTTTGTAGCGCCCGTGTTCGTCCGGCTGGGCGTAGCGCTTGGGCTGCCGGGGATCGGAAATATCGACGAAGCCGTTCAACAGCCGCGTGACTTCCGGCACCGGCGTGCGGCGCGGCGGCCGGAACTGCAGGGGCTCGGACGGTTTGGCCGGGTCCAGCCAGCGCGGCAGGGCCACGAACTCCGCGCGATAGGCAGGTCCCTTGCCGCGCGGCGCCGTCTCCACGGCCTGCGAGCCTTCGTGCGTGACCTCGGTCACGTAGTAGTCGTGCGTTTCGTTGCCGCGGTGGTATTCGGAAACCTGCAGGTACCATCCCGCGCGCAGGCCCGGCGTGGCGGCCTCGCCCTCGGCCCGGATGCGGCCGCAGGCCTGCTCCTGGGCGCGCCAGCGCGCCAGCGTCGTGCCCGATATGCTGCCGTCGCCCTCGACCTGTTCGAAATGGTCGTCGACGCTGTGGATTTCGCCCAGGCCGCGCTCGTTCGGCGGCAGCGGCACATTGGCCCGGCTCAGCAGGGTCAGGGTGGTGTTGTCGTGGTCCTGGTGGCCGTGCAGCACCACCGCGCGCGGCGGCAGGCCGACCTGGCGGTTCAGGCGGCGGATGGCGATGTGCCGCGCGTCCGGATCCAGGATGCCGCGCGGGTAATGGATGGCGATGTCGGGCGTGGCCGGCTGTTGCGTCACGTCGTTGGCGAAGACCACCGACTCGCGGTCCTTGCCCTGTTCGAACCAGAAGTAGACGCCGTAGTATTCGAGCCTGCGCATCAGGAAGTCCAGGCAGGATTCCTCGAACTGGCAGGTGAAGTCCGTGCGGGTCCTGGACAGCTGCGTGGCCGAGATGCGGTAGTCGTAGGGCGCGCCGTCGCCGCCATAGGTGTCGGTCAGGCCGGCGTTGTCCAGCAGCTGCTTGATCAGGTCGGCCAGGTCGCGCTTCAGGTAGATATCCGACCACTGCATGTTGCGCAGGCGGACCAGCCGTGGCTCCAGCACCACCTGATAGTAGCGATGCGTCTCGTCGCTGCCGGCCTCGCCGGCCCGCGTGACGATGCCATGCCATTGCCGGGCGCCGCCGCCGGGCATCTTCGCCGTCAGCGTCGCGGCGCGGTCCAGCAGTTTCTCCAGGGGCAGCGCGGCGTGGCCCACGGCGAATGTGATCTCGAAGCGATACGGGCGCGAGACGGCTTCGACGCCGCTCCAATGCGTCACCACGACGCGGCCGGGGGCGCCGGCCGGGCCGTGCAACAGGCCTTCCAGGGTGTCGCAGCGGAAGGTGTAGTCGTAGACGCCCGTGGCCATGATCAGCGGGCCTCCTCCTGCACGGAGACCTTCCAGTCGCCGTTGTCGCCCGGCTCGACCTGCAGCGCGGCGATGCTGCGGCCCTCGGCCATGGCGGAAAGCACCGCGTCGGACAGCACGGGCGTCAGGCTCTTGCGCAGGATGAAGTCGATATTGCGCGCGCCGCTGTCCACTTCGGTGCAGCGCGCGGCGATGGTGTCGGCCACCGTCGGCGCGAACTCCAGCTTGATGCGGTTGGACGCGGCCAGGCGCTGCTGCAGCTTGCCCAGCTTGAGATTGACGATGCCCGCCAGTTCGGAAGGCGGCAGCGTGTAATAGGGCACCACGGTCATGCGGGCCAGTAGCGCGGGCTTGAAGTGCCTGGCCAGGACCGGATGGATGGCCTGCGCCAGCGCGTCGGGATCGGGCCGTCCGTCCTGCGTCAGGCGCGTGATCTCCTCCGTGGCCAGATTGCTGGTCAGGAACACCACCGTGTTGCTGAAGTCGATCAGCCGGCCCTCGCCGTCGGACAGCGTGCCTTTGTCGAATACCTGGTAGAACAGGTTCACCACGTCCAGGTGGGCCTTTTCCACTTCGTCCAGCAGCACCACCGAATAGGGGCGCTTGCGCACGGCCTCGGTCAGCACGCCGCCTTCGCCGTAGCCCACATAGCCCGGGGGCGAACCCACCAGGCGGCTGACCGTGTGCTTCTCCTGGAACTCGCTCATGTTGATGGAGACCAGGGCCTGGTCGCCGCCGAACAGCTGGTCGGCGATGGCCAGCGCGGTTTCCGTCTTGCCCACGCCCGAGGGGCCGACCAGCAGGAACACGCCCATGGGCTGCTGCGGATCGCGCAGGCCGGATTGCGCGGCCTTGACCACCGCGGCGATCTGGTCGACCGCATGATCCTGCCCGCGTATGCGTTCCTTCACGTGGTCGGCCAGCGCCATCACGCCGCTGACGGCGTCGCGCTGCATCTTGCCCAGCGGCACGCCGGTCCAGTCGGACACCACCCGGGCCACGGCGTCGGGATCGGTCTCGATGAAGACCAGCGGCTCGCGGCCTTGCAGGGACTTCAGGCGGGCGCGCGCTTCTTCCAGCCGGGCGGTGAGCGCGCCGATGTCGGCCGGCGCCGCGGCCGCCGCGTCCTGCGCGGCCCCGGCCTGGCCGTCCGCGGTGCTGGCGGCGGCATCCCCGTCGGAGGCCTGCGCGGTGTTCGCGGCGGCCTGCGGGGTCTGCGCGGCATCGGCCGCGCCGTCGCCGGCCGTCGCATTGACGGCCGGGGTGCCTTGCGCCGCGCCCAGTTGCCGGCGCAGGTCCAGCACCGCCTGCGCGGCCGCTTTTTCTTCCAGCCAGCGGGCCTCCAGGGCCGCGCGGCGCGCCTCGAGGTCTTCGCGTTCCTGCGCGATGGCGTCCAGCCGCTCGCTATGGCTGCCCGGCTCGTAACGCACGTCGCGCGCCAGGGCCTCGCGCTCCCGCTCCAGGCCGGCCAGGCGGCTTTCCAGGTTTTCCAGTTCGGCCGGCTTGATGCCCAGGCCGATGCGCACGCGGGCGGCGGCGGTATCGAGCAGGTCCACGGCCTTGTCCGGCAGCAGGCGGCCGGTGATGTAGCGGTCGGACAGCTCGGCCGCCGCCACGATCGCATCGTCGCGCACCGTCACGCCGTGCGCGGCTTCGTAGCGGTCCTTCAGGCCGCGCAGGATCTGCACGGCGGTCGGTACGTCCGGCTCGTCCAGCTTGACCACCTGGAAGCGCCGGGCCAGCGCCGGGTCTTTCTCGAAGTACTTCTTGTATTCGCTCCAGGTCGTGGCGGCGATGGTGCGCAGCTCGCCCCGCGCCAGCGCGGGCTTCAGCAGGTTGGCCGCGTCCGAGCCGCCGCTCTGGCCGCCGGCGCCGATCAGCATGTGCGCTTCGTCGATGAACAGGATGGTCGGACGGGCCGCGCCCTTGATCTCGTCGATGACGCCGCGCAGGCGGTTCTCGAATTCGCCCTTGACGCTGGCGCCCGCTTCCAGCAGGCCCATGTCCAGGCCCAGCAGCCGCGTGTCGCGCAGGAAGTCCGGCACGTCGTTGTTGACGATGCGCAGGGCCAGGCCTTCGACCACGGCGGTCTTGCCGACGCCGGGCTCGCCCACGCAGATGGGATTGTTCTTGCGGCGGCGCGCCAGGATGTCGATCATCTGGCGGATCTCGCTGTCGCGGCCGAACACCGGGTCGATCTTGCCGGCCGCGGCCTTGGCGGTGAAGTCCTCGCAGAAGCGGCCGATCGCCGCTTCGCCGGCGGCGGCCGGGCGCGCCGCGCCGCCGGATGCCGTGGCGCTATCGGCGATCTGCGTGCTGGCTTCGGCCGAGCCGTCCACGATGCTGCCGAAATCGCCGGCCAGCTTCTCGCGCGAGATGCCCCGCAGCGTCTCCGCGTAGCGCGTGCCCGCGCCGTAGTAGCTCAGGCGCGATACCAGGGCCAGCAGCATGGCGCCGCCGCGCACGCGGCTCTCGCCCAGCGTGATCGAGGCGGTCAGCCAGGATTCCTGCACCCATTCCGTCAACAGCGCCGAGAACACCGGACGGCCGGGATTGCCGTTCTTCAACTGGGCCAGGCTCTCGTCCAGCTGCGCCGCCAGGCGCAGCGGATCGATGTCGAAGTGCGCCAGGATGCGGTGAACATCGCCGCCGGGTTCTTCCACGAGCCGGCGCAGCATGTGTTCGACGGCAATCTCGTAGTGGTTGCGCGCCAGCGTCAGGCCGGCAGCGCCTTCCAGCGCCGCCGAACACGTCGGATTCAGGCGCGCGAACAAGGGTTTCAGTTCTACCAGCATCATTGCAAAGCCCCTTCGGATATCCGTGTTGATTCGGTGTCGATCGGCAGGAATACGTCGTCGTAGCGCGGCCAGGGCACGGTGGCGTCATCCGGATCCGCTTCCGGCAGCCAGGTATCCAGGCCCAGTTGATGCCACCCGGTGCCCAGGCGGGCTCCCGGGCGGTCTTGCGGCGCCACGTGCAAGGCCAGCACGCAGCGCAGCGGCGTCTTCAGGTACAGCGCGATGGCGTCGACCAGGTCGTTGTGCCGCTTCGTGCCGGGCAGCAGCGCGGGCAGGCGATGCGGCGGGATCGGCCCGACGTGGATCACCAGTCCGCCCGAACGTTCCTCGATGCGGCTGCCCAGCAGCGCGTCCTCGCCCAGCACGCAGGCCTGGGTGTCCAGCAGGCAGCGCGCGGGGCGGGGGATGAAGACGGTCTCCGCCACGCAGGGCTCGACTTCCACCGGCAGGTGGTCCAGCAGGCCGGACACCAGCGACTGCAGGCCCAGGGCGGACCGCGGGAACTGGTTGAAGTTGCCGGCATGCGGCAGCAGGGCGCGCGCGCCGGGCCGCCGCGATACGCGGCTGCCGCCCAGCCCGATCAGGGAGAACAATTGGTCCAGCCGCGTCTGGTCGCCACGCTCGGCGACGGCCAGCCACAGGCGGTTTTTCTCCCAGGCGCGGAACAGCAGCGGATAAAGCGCCGCGTGCAGGATGTCCAGGAAATCGCGCGCCGTGGAATTGCCTTCCAGGTGCTGGTCGATCAGGTCTTCGGTATAGAAGGTCGGTAGCGGCGAGGTGACGCCGTACAGCCCGAAGAAGTTGGCCGTGATGCGGTACTTGCCCGCCGCGTCGCGCTCGATGGTCTCGATATCGCGGTCGGGAAAGGCCAGCGACAGCGCGGGACGCACGCGGATATTGCGGGCGAACGCGCCCTCGTCGGAGTCGCGCAGCCGCAGCAGGCGCAGGGCCTGGAAAAACGCGTAGCGATGCCCTTCCTCCAGCAGCGGGTCGGCGTCGGCGCCCGCGCGGCCGGCGGGGGGCGCTACAGCAAGCGGTAGCGACCGATCTTCGCTGGCCATTTCAGCGTTTCTCCATTGACGATGTCCACCAGCGTCAGCGCGCTGTAGGTGTTGAGCGCGGTCGTGCCGGCCAGGAATTCGTCCAGCACCGTGCCGAAGACGAACAGGCTGCCCGGCCCGGGGAAATGGTCCCCGCGGCATTCGATGCGCACTTCGCTGCCCTGCACCGGCATGCCGCGCACGATGCGCCGAGCGGGTTCCACCGTGACGTTCTGGATGGATTCGATGCTGCGCCGCGCCGCGGCGTTGCGCTGCGCGTCCACCTGGCGCGGCGGGATATACAGCGACAGCAGGTCGCGCAGCTGTCCTTCGCTGGCCAGCGCCAGGTGATTGGCGTTCAGGTGCGAGAGCACGCGCCACAGCAGCGCGCTGTCGATCACCGGCGGGCAATGCGGCGTCACGCCATGGATATTGCGAAAGCCGATGCGCGCGGGCGAGTTGTCCGTGGGCTCGCTGATGTCCCCCAGCCGCAGGCTTTCGGGCAGGCCGCCATGGGTGCAGGTCAGGCGCACCGAAAGGGTCTGCGGCCGCGGCGCCTCGTTGCCCGCGTAGGGCAGGCTCAGGTAGTGGTCGTAGTCGCGGTGCAGCGCCGACGAGCGGATGCTGACGTTGTACGAGGCGTCGTCGCCTCCGCGGAAAGCCGCGAAGGGATGGTAGTCGCGTTCGGCGCCGTCGCTGGCGCGGGCGCGCACGCTGTCGACGGAAAAGATGCGCTCGACGGCCTTGTTGGTGCGCGCGATCGGATGGATGCGGTAGTCCGGCTGCAGGTGGTCGACGCGGATGGGATGGGCGTCCTGCGCGAAAAGGTTGGCGGCCGGCGTGGCGTTCAGGACGAAACTGGACGGGCCCACCGCCGGCGCCCAGTCGGGCACCTGGTCGAACAGGATCTGGACGGAAAAGCCGGTGGCCTTGCCCCGATTGGCCCACGTCGACAGGCCGGTCAGGTCCAGGAACATCAGCTTTTCCGGCAGCGCGAAGTACTCGTGCAACACGCGCCAGGCGGGGTGCGCGCCGGCCGGCCAGGGCAGCAGTTCCAGGTCGGGCCGCAGTCCCGCGGGTTCGATGCTGGTGGGCGGCAGCACGGTCACCGGGCCGCCTTCGGCGCCGATGCGCACTTCGCTGACGTAGCGCTGCAGCAGCAGGTACAGGCGCGCGGCGTCGGCGGCGTTGTCGCCCAGGTACAGGCGCAGCCGGTCGCTCTTCCAGTCGGCGGCCGCCGGGCCCACCATCGCGAACTGCAGGCGCAGCGAGCGCGGCCGCGTGCCGCCGCCTTCCCACTGCACGGATTTCAGTTCCACGGGTTCCAGCGTGACGGCGAACGATGCGCGGAAAATGGTGCGCTGCCCGTCGACCGGAACGGAGGCGAACTCCGTGCCGGCGGGAATGGTGAGCGGCCCTTCCAGCGTGGCGCGCGGCTCGTAGCGCATGATGGTCATGCAGGGCAGCGGCCGCAGCATGTGCGGAAAGAGCAGCTGCGCCAGGTTCTGGATGAATTCGGGGAAATCGTCGTCCAGCCGGTGGCGGACGAGACCGGTCATGAAAGCCACGCCTTCCAGCAGGCGTTCGACATCGGGGTCGCCGGCGCTTTCCGCGCCCAGGAGCGGCGCCAGCGCGGGATTGCTGGCGGCGAATTCGGCCGCGAGCGTGCGCAGATAGCCCAGTTCCTGTTCGTAGTAGCGATTCAGCATGCCCTTACTGCCTCATGACGGGTTTGTACTTACTGGCGGCGCAGCGATACGCGGCCGTTGGAGGCCACGCTGGATGCCAGCCTTACGGGGATCTCCCGGTTGTCGACCGCGATGAAGCCCGAGATGGCGAAGGCCAGGGACAGCACTTCGTCCTGGGACTCCGTGAAGGAAATGCGGGGTTGCCGCAGGCGCGGCTCGTAGCGCTGGATCATGCGGGTCATGTCTTCGATCATCTCCGCCGTGGTGCCGGTGCTGAACGAACCCGCCAGGTTGGTGAAGTCGGGCACGCCGAACGACAGGTCGATCGGCACGCTGCCTTGGCGGGTATTCAGGATGCGGCGCAAGTGGTCCAGGATGGAGTCGACCAGGATCTCCGCCCGCGTGATATGCGAGCGTTCGTCGTCGGAGCCCAGGCTGGCGATGCGTTCCAGCAGCCGATGTTCGCGCATGGCGGTGCGGGCAGGGCGGGCCGGCGGGCCCGCCCTTGCGCCTTAGGCCTTCGGCGCCAGCCACGAATCCTCGGATTCGATGCCGTCCGGTTCCCACGTCCAGGTGATCTTTTCGTAGGTCAGCGAGACATCTTCCATGTGGCCGAGCTGGCGGTTGTCAGGCTGCAGGCAGTTGGGGACCCACAGGTGGGTGCCGACAACCACGGCGTTCTCCAGCTTGATGGTGTAGTACTTCTCTTCCGTGCCCTTGGGGCTGATGCGGTAGAACTCCAGGGTCGCGGTCTTGAGCTGTTCGCCGGAGCACAGGGCCTGGTAGATCTTGGGCGAGGACTTGTCGATTTCCTTGACCAGGGTCATGCCCAGGTGCTGGCGCTTGCCGGAGGGCAGGCCGGATTGCGGGTTCTTGGGGATCTCGATGTTGTGATCGACCGCTTGCACCAGGATCTTGCCTTGGTGGCCGGTGATTTCGCACGAGCCTTCGATCTTGCCTTGGTTCTGGCCTTCCAGGGTGAGGTAGCAGGGCATAGCCATGTTAAATTCTCCTTGCAGTTGTTGACGCTATAGGCACGCACGTGTAACCGAGGCGTGCTGTGGCACGTAACCGGCGGCGTGCCGGTGGCAGCCGGCACGCCAGTTCCGGTAGGTCTTCGGGGTCAGCTCTTGTCGAGCTTGCCCACCAGCGACAGCGTGAAAGACGCACCCATGTACTTGAAATGCGGGCGCACCTTCAAACTGACGCGATACCATCCCGGGTCACCTTCAACATCCGAAACGGTAATTTCCGCCTGGCGCAGCGGACGGCGGCTACGCACGCCCGGCGCCGGGTTGTCCATGTCCGCCACGTACTGGCGGATCCAGTTGTTCAGCTCGGATTCCAGGTCGGTGCGTTCCTTCCAGGTCCCGATGTTTTCGCGCTGGATGACCTTGATGTAGTGGGCCAGCCGGCTGACGATGAAGATATAGGGCAGTTGGGTGCCGAGCTTGTAGTTCAGCTCCGCTTCCTTGCCTTCCTTGTTGTTGCCGAAGAACTTGGGCTTCTGCACCGAGTTGGCCGAGAAGAACGCCGCGTTGTCGGTGTTCTTGCGCATGGTCAGCGCGATGAAGCCCTGTTCCGCCAGTTCGAATTCGCGGCGTTCGGAGATCAGCACTTCCGTGGGGATCTTCGTCTGCGTTTCGCCCATGGCCTCGTAGTTGTAGATGGGCAGGTCGCCCACCGTGCCGCCCCCCTGCGGGCCGATGATGTTGGCGCTCCAGCGGTACTGCGCGAAGCTGTCCGACAGGCGGCTGGCGAAGGCGAAGGCGGCATTGCCCCACAGGAAGTCCTTGTTGCCGCCGGTCACGTCCTCGTTGTAGCGGAACTTCTTGCTGGGCACGGTATCGTCGCCATAGGGCACGCGCAGCAGGAAGTTCGGCATGGTCAGGCCGACGAAGCGGGCGTCCTCCGACTGGCGGAAGGCATTCCACTTGGTGTATTGCGGGCCCTCGAAAATCGCCGACAGGTCCTTCAGGTTGGGCAGGTCCGAGAACGAGTCCATGCCGAAGAACTGCGGGCCGGCCGAGGCGATGAAGGGCGTGTGCGCCATCGCCGCCACGCTGGCGATCGATTGCAGCAGCTTGATGTCCTGGCCGCCTGGATTGAAAGCGTAGTTGCCGATGATGGTGCCGAAGGGCTCGCCGCCGAACTGGCCGTATTCGGCGGTGTAGACCGCCTTGTACAGGCCCGAGCGGGTGATGTCCGAGGCGTCCTCGAAATCCTCCAACAGCGCTTCCTTGGACACGTTCAGGATTTCGATGCGGTTGTTTTCGCGGAAATCCGTGCGGTCGATCAGGAACTTCAGCGAGCGCCAGGACGATTCGAGCTTCTGGAACTGCTCGTTGTGCATGATGGCGTCGACCTGCCGGCACAGCTTGCGGTCCAGACCGGCGATCATCTCGTCGATCAGGCCCTGGCTGACCTTTTCCTGGGAACGGCTGGGTTCCAGCAGCTCGGCCACGAAGGCTTCCAGGCCCTGGCGCGTGATGGAATAGGCTTCGTCACCCGGCTTGACGCGCGTGGACTCGATCAGTTGATCGATCAGCGATCCGCCGGCCTGCGCTTCGCCCTGGGGCGCGGCGCCGGCCTGTTGCTGGGGGGATTCCTGGCTCATCGTTTACTCCTTGGTCTTGTCCGCGGACTCGTCGGACGCCTGCACACCCAGTTCGCCCAGCAGCCGCTCGCGCGCGCCTTCGTCCTGGATCAGCGATTGCAATTTCTTGCGGAATTCGGGCAGGTTGCCCAGGGGACCCTTCAAGGCCTTCAGGGCCTCGCGCAGTTCGATCAGCTGGCGCAGCTCCGGCACCTGGCCGACGATGGCGTCCGGCTCGAAGTCGCGGATGTTTTCGAACTTCAGGGAAACCGCCATCGCTTCGTCGGTTTCGCCTTCGGCCAGGCGGTTGGGCACGGACAGCGTCAGGTTCAGGTTCTGCGCCTTCAGCACGTCGTTGAAGTTGTCCTTGTCGACGCGGATGGGCTTGCGCTCGTCCAGCGGCGTGTCGGATTGCTGCAGCGTGAAGTCGCCGATCACCAGCTGCTTCAGCGGCAGTTCGACCTGTTCCTGCGCGTCGCCGGTGGCCGGCTTGTAAACGATGTTGACGCGTTCCTTCGGGGCTACCGATCCTTCATTTGCCATGTTTATCTCCTGGGTTTCGGTGATCAGGCTGCGGCGGTTGACTGCGAAAGTTGCCAAGCGGCCCTGCAATCGACACTGGCCAGCCTGGCCAGCGCGCTGGAGGACCCGGCGTCATCGGCGCCGTATCGCAGTTCGACGGCCGCCGCCAGCGCCAGGGTTTGCCGGGCGAGTTCCGGCTCCCATGACGGCAAACGATGGGCGTCGAGTTCTTCAATCAGGGGCATGAGCAGCGGCCGGATGTCGGCGCGGCCGTCGAAGCGGTGCAACAGGGCGCATTGCGCCAGGCGCAGGCGGAAGCGGGCGCGCGCGCCTTCGCTGCGCCGCGCGGCCTGCTGCAGGCGGTCCAGCGCCTCGTCCAGGTTGCCGGCGGCCGCGTCGGCCTCGGCGGCGGTGGACAGGGCGGCCAGTTCGTCGCCGTCCTTGCCGGCGGCCGGCTGTGCCGCGCCGCCCAGTCCTTCCAGCCAGGCGCGCGTTTCGGCGTCGGCGAAGGGCTGGCCGTCGCTGAATTTCAGGTCTTGCAGGCCGGGCAGGCGTTCCAGCATCCGGGCGGTCTCGAAGGCCACCGTGGCGGCGGCCTGGGTGGCCCCCAGGCGAATCAGCGCCGCGTGGCTGGCGCGGTTCAAATCGAGCCAGTAGCGATGCGCGATCAGGTGCGATTCGGCGAATTGCACCACCGCATCCGGCTCGGCGGTCTGGGCGATGCGCTTGAAGCCGTCGACCGTCTGCATGGGCGGCGGCATCAGCAGCGTGGCGCCGGCGCGCACCGGCGGCAGGCTGTCCAGGGCGGCCCACGCGCAGATCCGGTTGATGCGGAAAAGCAGCGGCTGCGTCGGCTGCGTCTGCAGGTACCAGTCGATCAGCGGACGCAGGCCGGCCAGCGCGGTTTCCGCGGCATCCTGCGGGTCGCCGCCGGCGGCCGGCACGACGGCCGCGGCGGGCGGCGGCGCCATGACGGCGGTCGTGGCGGGGGTAGCGGGGGCGGCAACGGCGGTGGCCGTCGCCTGCTGCGCGGCCACCGCGGGCACCGCGGCGGAAGCCTCCGTGGCGGCCGGCGCGGGCGCGGCCTCGGCCGGGGCCGCGGGCTCGGGTGCTGCCTGCACCGGCAGCGCGCGCAGCGTCGAGCGCAGGCCGTAGAAGGCCGGCGCTTCTTCGTCGTGGGACTGCCAGGCCGCGTCCAGCGCTTCCCAGTCGGCCAGCATGGCCTCGTAGGTTTCGGCGGGCAGGGGGGCATCGCCCTCGCGGCCCGGCTGCAGGCGCTCGCCCAGGTGGTCCAGCAGCCACTGCATCTGGTTGCGCCGGCCCCGCAGGCGCGCGGCCGGGGGCGACATATCGTCCCAGTAGGTCTCGACCAGGTCGCGCAGCACATGGATGCCGGCGGCCAGCCCCTGCAGGCCGGCGGTTTCCAGCAGGCCGGCGGCCAGCCAGGCCCCCGCCGCCAGGTCCTTGCCCTCCTGGCCGAGCACCTGGTTCGCCAGCGTCACGACCGCGCCCCAATCCATGGGCGCGTTCGCGTGGATATCGGTCAATTGGTCGATCTGTGCCTTCAGGGCCGCGAACGCATCGCCCTCCCGCGGGTTATCGCCGGCCGGTCGGTCGCTGCTGATGGGTTGCTTACCCACATCACGGTTGACGAGAGCTGCGGACACAGTGTTTCACCTTTGTATCAGCCTCGCGGGTCCGGCCGGAAATGGCCTGATACGCGCTGCTGCAATCTTTCGACCCATTTGGGGAAAAACTGTCAAACCCCGATCGATGGAACGCATGCTATCGGCGTGGCGTTAACCACACGTTTAAGGATCGGTCCAGGCCGCCGTTACACTATGAAATGCATTAAACGGTAATTAAACGTTTAATGTGTACAAAGCGGTTTGCTTCGTAGCGGGCGGATACCAGCCGGAGACATACATATATAGGGGATGGAAGACGTGAACTTGATGACAGCCCGTCTCGCGGCCGCCCGTTAGGGCGACCGCCCGCTCCCCCCAGGTTGCCGTGCATCCTGCCCTGCTACGCCCCATACAACTACGCCTTTTGGGCGAGTTCGACGTCGCCGTGGGCGACGTCAATGGCACGCGCGCCATCAACTACAGCAAGCCCCGGCTGCTGCTGGCGCTGCTGGCGCTGGCCCAGGGCAAGCCCTATACGCGTACCGAACTGGCCGACATGCTGTGGCCGGAGGAATTGCGCGACGCCCGCGCCAACCTGCGGCACGCCCTGTTCGTATTGCGCCGGCTGTTCGAGCCGGTGCCCTCGGCCTGGCTGTCCGCGGGCGGCACGCTGGCGCTCGATCCGCGGGTCATCATGGTCGACGTGCTGGCCGTTACCGGGGCCAGCGGCTACGAAAGCCTGACGCTGGAAGAGCGGCTGTCGTACGACCGCGGCCGCCTGCTGGAATACACGGAGCTGCCGGAAAGCCCCGCCTTCGCCAGCTGGCGCACCAGCTGGCAGTCGCGCATCGAGCGCGAAATCTCGGAAAGCCGCCGGTCGCTGGTGGCGCAACTGCGCGAGCAGGGCCGGCAGGCCGAGGCCCTGGAGCACGCCAAGCGCTGGGTGCAGGCGCATCCGGACGACGAAGGGGCGCACCGCCACCTGATCCGCCAGTTGCTGGACAGCGGCAATCGCGAGGCCGCGCAACTGGCGTATGACGACTGCATCGCCCTGATCCGCGAACGCTACGACTCCGAGCCTTCGCAGGAGACGCGCGCGCTGATGGAAGGCGCGCCGGCGTCCTGGCCGCGCCTGGATACCCTGGAGCTTCCGGAGGAACGGCAGTACCGGCCGCTGGCGATCCTGGCCGTGGTGCTGTCGCCGGAAGAACAAGGCCTGCATCCGGAACAGACGCTGCATGGCCTGCAGATGGCCCGCAAGCACCTGGTGGATCTGGCCCACAAGGAAGGCTGTCACGTGATGCTGGGCCTGGCCAGCACCCTGGTCGTGGTGTTCGGCTATCCGGCCCTGACGGAACGGCCCACCCATGCGGCCGCCCGGCTGGCCTGCGCCATCCGCGGGCTGACGCTGCCGCCCGGGGTGCGGGTAGGCATGGGCCTGCATTCGGATATCGCGCTGGTGCTGTCGGACGAACGGCCCGACGCCGGGGCGCTGGTCACCCAGGAAGCCGTGCGCATGGCCTATCTTGCCGAAGCGGGCGAAGTCATCGTCAGCCCGGCGGTGCACGAGCGCCTGTCCGACCAGTTCGTGGTGCGCGATGAAAAGCGCCACGGACGCGAGCTGTGCCTGCTGGAGTCCCAGCTGGAAGCCCAGGCGGTGCGGCGCATGTTCGGCCGCGCGCGCGAGTTCGACGCCCTGGTCCATGTCTGGGCGCGCCTGCCCATGGCGCAGCCGCTGACGGCCATGGTCGTGCGCGGCGAGCCCGGCATCGGCAAGTCCCTGCTGGCCGGCGTCATGGCGGAATATGTTCGGCGCACGGGCGGCGAGGTCTGCCAGCTTTATTGCCACGAAGGCCACGGCGCGACGCCTTTCCATCCCGTTCGCGAGTACCTGCTGCGGCGGCTGTCGCTGGAATGGGGCGCCACCGACGTGGCCGACCTGCCCTCCGGCGACCTGCAGAGCCGCTCGGTGGACATCCTGTGCCGGCGCGTGGGGCTGGACGCCAGCGTGCGCCAAGGCCTGAAGCGGGTGCTGTTTCCGGAAAGCGGCCGTGGCGAAAGCGGCAGCTGGATTCCCGGCGATACGCCACGGGAGGTGCTGGTCGATGTGCTGGCCGCCATCCTGGCGCATCACGACGCCCCGGGCCGGCCGCGCCTGCTGATCTGGGAGGACCTGCACTGGGCCGACCAGTCCAGCCTGGCGCTGATCGAGAACCTGATACGCCGGCCGCAGTCTTCCCCCATGATGCTGCTGGCCACCGCGCGCGAAGAGTTCGCGCGGCCCTGGCCGGGCCACGAAATGCTGCTCAAGCCGCTCGAACGCCAGGCCATGGCCGAGCTGGTCATGCACCGCTCGCGCGGGCAGCGCCTGGCGCCGCGGCTGCGCGCGCAGATTGTCGACGGTGCCGAGGGCATCCCGCTGTACGCCGAAGAAATGGTGCGCCAGGTCGCCCTGGGCACGGAAGTCGGCGTCACCCCCGTGATCGCCGACCTGGTGGCCGCGCGCCTGTCGGACCTGGATCCGGCGGCGCGCCGGCTGGTGCAGTTCGCCGCCGTGGCGGGGCGGCTGGACGATGTGCTGCTGACCCGCGCGGCGGAAGGCGCCGGTTTCAACCGGCGCGATATTCCCGGGGTGTTGAGCGAACTGCACCGCCGCGGGCTGATCGGCGACAGCGTGCCGGCCAACTTCCGCCACGAGCTGATCCGGCTGGCCATCTACCGTTCGCTGGGCCCGGGCGAATGCCGGCGCCAGCACAATCTGGTGGCGCAATACCTGATCGACGGCGACCCGCAGGCCAAGGCGGCCGATCCCGCCTATGTCGCCCTGCACCTGGACAAGGGCCGCCATCCCGACGCTTCGCGCTGGTGGTGCCTGGCGCTGCGCGACGCGCTGACCCAATCGGCGGTGCGCGAAGCCCAGGACCTGATCGACCGCGCGCTGGCGGCCTTGGCGCTGATCGAGGATCCCGCGGCGCGCCGCCAGGCCGAACTGGAATGCCAGCTCCTGCGCGGGGCGCTGTTCACCGCCCTGCGCGGCGGGGGCGCGCCCGAGACGATATCGGCCTATGAGCGCACGGCCGCGCTGCGCAGCGCCAGCGACAACGCCCACGTCCAGCTCCAGCAGCATTGGGGCGAATGGACCGTGGCGTTCTGCACCGCCGCGCATCGGGATGGCCTGCAGGCGGCCGACCGCATGCACCGGTACGCGGAACAGACCGGCGACGGCTTGCACCTGGGCTGGGCGCAATATGCCTACGGCTACACCCGCCTGTGGATGGGCGATGCCACCAATGCCGAGCGCTGGGTCCGTGCCGCCATCCAGACCCTCTCGGCGCAGCCGGATCACAGCCTGCGCTATGCCTTTTGCGGCGCCGACGGCGTCAGCCTGGCGCGCGTGGTGCTGGGGCAGGCGCTGGTACTGCAGGGACGCGAGGAAGAAGGCCTGGCCTGCGCGAATGCCGGCGTGCAGGCCGCCGATGCGCTGGATCACCTGGCCAGCCGGGTCCTGTGCCTGACGGTCATGACCAAGGTGCATTGGCTGCGCGGCGACGAGGACGCCACCCGGCAGACCGTGGAACGCCTGGCGGTCCTGGCCAACCAGGGCGAATTCGCCCTTTGGAAACAGGTGGCGCAGGGCTGGGCCGCCTGGGGCCGGGCGCATGATGGCGACCCCACGGCCATCGCCCACATCGAGGCCGCCCTGCGGGCGTGCCGCGAAGGCATGCCCGTACTGCAGTCCAACCTGGAGTTGCTGCTGGCGCAGGCGCACCTGTATGCGGACGACGCCGGCGCGGCGATGGCGGCGCTGGAACGCGCCGGACATTTGCTGGATGTCTTCGGTACCGAGGCCCTGCGCGGCGAATATCTATGCATGCTGGGCGACGCCTGGGACCGGCGCGGCGATGGCGCGCGCGCCGTGGCCTGCTGGCGCCAGGCCGTCGCGGAAAGCCGCCGGTTGGGCCTGCTGCTATCGGCCCGCAAGGCCGAGGCGCGCATCTGGACCGGCGCGTCCTGGGCCGCGTAAGCCGGCCTGCCCGCCGTTCCTGGTCCGGGCCTTGTCCCACACCTGGCGCGCCACGCGCCGGGCTTGCTCGCAGAGGGAGGGCAGATCGGCACGCAAGGGCCGTCCCTGCTCGACGACGATTTCGCCGGCAACGATCACGGTCCGCACATCGCGTCCCTGGCCCGTGTGGACCAGCGTGCCCAGGGGATCGGTCAGCGGCACCCAATGCGGGCGGCTGGCGTCCAGCAGCACGATGTCGGCGTCCTTGCCCACCGTCAGGCTGCCCAGGCGGTGGCCCAGGCCCAGTGCGTCGGCGCCGCCCTGCGTGGCCATGTGGAAGACATCGGCGGGCTGCCAGGTATCGTCGACCTTGCCCTCCTGGATGCGTGCCGTGGCCAGCGCCCAACGCATCAGTTCCACCATGTCGCCGTGCTGCGTATCGGTCGCCAGCGCGATGTTCAGCCCGGCCCGCCGCAGCATGGGCAGCGGCGCCAGCCGTCCCGAGGCCGCATTGCACTTGGGAATGTGCGCCACGTGCGCACCCGCCGCGGCCAGCCGCGCCGCGTCGTCAGGTGTCACATATATGCAGTGGCCGGCGATCAGCCTGTCGTTCAGCAGTCCCGCTTCCTCCATGGCCTGCGTCGATGTCCTGCCCTTGCGCGCGCGCACGCGGTCGACTTCGGCCTGGCTCTGGCCCAGGTGGGTATTGACGCGCAGCTGGCGCTGCCCGGCATGCCGCGCCACTTGCGCCAGCAGGGCGTCGGAGCAGGTGTCGGCCGCATGCGCGGCCAGTTGCACGGTCACGCGCGGATGCCCGGCCCAACGGTCCGCCAGCGCCAGGCCCCGTTCGAGCAGGGCCTGGCCGATGGCCGGATCGTGCACCCATTCCCGGCTGCGCGCGACGCGGTCGAAATCCACGTCCAGGATGCGCCAGCTGGCGGCGATGCGCGGGCCCAGGTCGGCGACGGCGGCGGTAGTACTGTCGGCGTGCGTGAAGTGGTCGCCGATCACGGTGGAGCCGGCCAGCAAGGCTTCCATCACGCCCAGGCGCGCCAGCGCGCAGGCCTGCTCCTCGTCCAGGTCCGAAGCCTTGGGGATGCCCGGGGTATAAGAGGGCGCGAAGCCCAGGTCCGCCGCCACGCCGCGCACCAGCGTCAGCACGGAATGCGTGTGCACGTTGACGAAGCCGGGCGTGGCCACGTGTCCCGTGCCATCCAGCGTGCGCGTGGCGGTGGCGCCGGGCGGCGGCGCATCGCCGATCCAGGCGATGCGGCCGTCGCGCACACCGATGCAGGCCGCTTCGATGCAGGGGCGCGACGGGTCCGCCGTCAGGGCGGTGGCGCCGGCGATCAGCAGGTCGAAGCGCGCCGCCGCGCCCGCGCCCGCTTCCGCGTTGCCGCGGGCCTTCATTCCCGGCCCGCCTTGCCGCCGGATGGGGCCTGGGCGATGGGATCCATGCGCGACAGCGCGGCCAGCCAGGGCGCGTGGCGCCGCGCCGCGCGGCGCGGGCGCGCCGGTTCCGGTCGCTCGCAGGCCAGGAAGCGTCCATGTCCCGCCCGGCCCTGGAACACGCCGTCGGCATAGACCACCTGGCCGCGGCTCAGGGTGATCGCCGGCCAGGCGTGCACGGTGCGCCCCTCGTAGGGCGTGTAGTCGACGTTGTGGTGCAGGTCGGCGTTGCGGATGACGCGCGCTGCGCCGGTGTCCCAGACCACCATGTCGGCATCCGCGCCGATGGCGATGGTCCCTTTGCGGGGATAAAGGCCGTAAAGCCGGGCGGGCCGCGTGGCGGTCAGCGCGACGAATTCGGTAATGTCCAGGCGGCCTGCGAGCACGCCCTCCGAAAACAGCAGCGCCAGCCGGGTTTCCAGCCCGGGTATGCCGTTGGGTACGTGGTTGAAGGGCGTGTGC
Organism: Bordetella bronchialis; assembly: GCF_001676705.1. NCBI lineage: Bacteria > Pseudomonadati > Pseudomonadota > Betaproteobacteria > Burkholderiales > Alcaligenaceae > Bordetella > Bordetella bronchialis. The sequence continues at coordinate 4,872,445 of NZ_CP016170.1, read as the reverse complement.
TCACCCTGCGGTTTCTTGCCGCCCGCGCCCTCGAAGCGGAAAGGCGCATGGTCGGAAGAGAACACCTGGAAGGTGCCGTTCGCCAGGCCGTTCCACACCGCCTGCTGGGCGGCTTCGTCGCGCGGCGGCGGGCTGCAGATGCAGCGGGCGCCGTGCAGCAGGTCGCCCTCCAGGTCGGCGGCGGTCAGGAAAAGATACTGCGGGCAGGTCTCGGCGTAGATCCTCAGGCCGCGCGTCTGCGCCCAGCGTATCTGCTCGATGGCGTCCGGGCCGGAGACATGGACGATCAGGATGGGGGTATCCAGCAGCTCGGCCAGCGATATCGCCCGGTGGGTCGCCTCTCGTTCGGCCACCGGCGGGCGCGACAAGGCGTGATAGGGCGGCGTATCCAGGCCTTCGGCCAGCATGCGCTCCGCCAGCCAGGCGATGCAGTCGCTGCTCTCGGCGTGGATCATGGTCATGGCGCCGTGGCGGCGCGCCGCGTACAGCACATCCAGGATCTGGCGGTCGTCCAGCTTCAGGTCGTCGTAGGTCATGTAGATCTTGAACGACGTATAGCCCTGGTCGATCAGCGCCGGCAGCTCTTCCTCCGTCACGCGCGGCGTGGCGTCGGAAACGATCATGTGGAAGGCATAGTCGACGCAGGCCTGTCCATCCGCCACCGCGTGGTAGTCGCGCACGGCCTGGACCAGCGATTCGCCTTTCAATTGCGCGGCGAAGGGGATCACCGTGGTGGTGCCGCCGCAGGCCGCCGAGCGCGTGCCCGACAGGAAATCGTCGGCCATCACCGAGCCGTCGCCGGTCTTCTGCGCCAGGTGGCAATGCGCGTCCACGCCGCCGGGCAACACCCAGCGGCCCGCCGCATCGATTTCGCGCGCGCCGGGCGGCAGCCCGCGCGCCAATGCGGCGATGCGGCCGCCGATCACGCCGATGTCGGTGTCGAAGACATCGGATGCCGTCGCCACGCGCGCATTGCGCACCACCAGCTCATAGCCGGTGTTCGGGACGCCGGGGGCGCTCGCGGCGCCGTGGCCGGCGTTCATGCCACCTCCCGGAACAAGGTGCCCCAGTTGCGCACGCGCCGCACATCGCCGCCGGCCAGGCGCAGGGACTTCCAGACGGCGGTGGCAATGGTGTCGTAGATGGGAATGCCAAGCTCCCGCTCGAGTTCCTCTACCAGCGGCGCGCCGCGCAGATTGGTGCAGAAAATCGAGATCGCGTCCGGCCGGGCGGCGGCCACCTCGCGCACCATGCCGCGCAGCGTATCGGCGTCGACCTCGGAAAAGGAAAAATTGTCGCGCTTGCCCAGGTGGCGCTCGGCCACGCATGCGTAGCCGGCCCGCGCGTAGTTGTCCAGGATGCGCGACTGCACGTCATCGGTGTAGGGCGTGACCAGCGCGTAGTTCTTCACGCCGGTGCGTTCGAAGATCTCATTCAGCGCCAGCACGGAGGTGCAGGCGGGGATGCCCGTCGCCGCCTCGATGCGCCGGCACAGGTCGCGGTCGGCCTCGAACCCGAGCCAGCCGGACGACGTGCCGTTCCAGCAGATCACGTCCATTTTTCCGTGCGCCAGCAGTTCGGCGGCGCGCAGGATGGGCGTGTCGTCGAACTGCGCCAGGGCGCGGTCCGACAGGGCGATCTCCGTGACCGGAAAGCGGCCGAAGTGGGCGCTGGCCTCGTCCAGGCCGGCCAGCATGGCGCTGGTCACGGGTTCCAGCACGGTATTGGAAGAAGGGGTCAGCATGCCCAGGAGCAGCCTTTTCGTGGTCATGGTCGGATTTCCAGCGTGGGGGTTCGGAAGGCCGGCGGGCGAGGTCGATCACGCGGCGCGCGCCAGCGCCGCTTCCTCGCGGATCAGGGCCAGGACGTGGCGCTTGATCTCGTTGAACACCGCCGAGGTGGTGTCGCGCGGGCGCGGCAGGTCTATGGGTATCAGCTCGCGGATGCGCCCCGGCCGGTGCGTCATGACGGCGACCTGGGTGCCCAGTATCAGCGCTTCCTCCACGCTGTGCGTGACGAAGACGATGGTCGACCGGGACTTCTGCCAGATGGACACCAGTTCTTCCTGGATATCCGCCTTGGTCTGCGCGTCCAGCGCGGCGAAAGGCTCGTCCATCAGGATCACGCCGGGGTTCAGCAGCAGCGCGCGGGCGATGCCCACGCGCTGGCTCATGCCGCCGGAGAGCTCCGAGGGATAGTGGTCCTCGAACCCGGTCAGGCCGACCAGGTCGATATAGGGCTGCGCCAGCTTGCGCCGCTCGTCGCGCGGCTTGCCGCGCAGGCGGTAGGGAAAGGCCACGTTGTCCCACACGGGCAGCCAGGGCATCAGCGTGGCCTGCTGGAACACCATGCCGCGGTCCGCGCCGGGCCGCGTGACGGGTTTGCCTTCCACGGTGACGCGGCCCGTGGTCGGCTGTTCGAAGCCCGCCAGCATGTTCAGCAGCGTGGACTTGCCGCAGCCCGACGGCCCCAGCAGGCAGAGCAATTCATGCCGGCCGACGCTCAGGGAGACGTCCTTCAGCGTCAGCAGCTCCGTATTGCGGCGGGCGTCGTAGAAGGTCTTGCCTATGCTTTCGAAAACGACGTGGCTCATCGAGCGCCTCCCGCGCCTTGGTGGCTGCCCTGCAGCGTGGAGCCGCGCTGCCAGTGCAGGCAGGCGTTCATGATGGTCTTGAGCAGCAGGTCCGACAGATAGCCCAGCAGCCCGATGCTGACCATGGCCGCGATGACCAGGTCATAGCGCAGGAAGTAGTAGGAATCCCACAGCGAATAGCCCAGGCCGCTCTTGACCGCCACCATCTCGGCGGTCACCGTCAGCATCCAGGCCGAACCGATGGCGATGCGCAGGCCCGAGAAGATGCTGGGCAGGGCGGCCGGCAGTACCACGTGGCGCAGCAGTTGCCACTGCGTCGCGTCCATCATGGCGGCGGCGCGGATCAGGTTGCGGTCGACGTTCTTCACGCCATGGATGGTATTCATCAGGATGGGAAAGAATGCGCCCAGGAACACCAGGAAAATCGCCGGCTTGTTGGCGATGCCGAACCAGATGATCGCCAGCGGAATCCAGGAGACGGGCGGGATGGGCCGCAGCACCTGTATCGTGGGTTCTATGGTCTTTTCCACCCAGCGCCACCACCCGATGGCGATGCCCAGCAAAATCCCGCTGGCGGCCGCGATGGCATAGCCGGCCAGCACCCGCATCAGGCTGGCGAAGGCGGCCGGCAGCCATTCGCCGCTGTAGGACTGCGTGCTGCCGTCGGTGCCGAAGATCCAGTCGGCCCAGGTCAGGATGACGCGCGACGGCGCGGGCAGCAGGGCGGGCGGGATCAGCCCGGACCGGGAGAATGCCTCCCAGGCCAGCAGGACGACGACGGGCACCACCAGCCGCTCTTTGTGGGCGTATAGACGCATGCGATTCTCCGTGCCGCCGGCGTCAGTCGCCGAGGTCGCTCTTGGATTTGCCCGTGGCCTTGGCCAGGAAGCCGTAATCCATGTGCGCGGGGATCTGCGCGCCGACGTCCGTGGACACGTAGTGCAGGTCCTTCATCATCTTGGCGATGGCCAGCGTCTGCTTCTGGTACATCGCGTAGTCGGGATAGGCATTGTCCAGCGCGGCGGCCGCGACCTTGGGATCCAGCGCCGTGTATTTGGAGATGCTGTCTATCCACACCTGGCGGTCGCTCTTGAGCTTGTCGACCAGGGCCACCACGGCGTCCACGGTGGCCTGCACGGCTTGCGGCTTGTCCTTGATGACGTCCGAGCGGGTCACGATCAGGTTGGTCAGCTTGCCGGCCGCCTGGTCGTAGGGGAAATCGAAATGCTTGCCGGCGCCGTTCATGCGGATCTGCGACGCGAAGGGCTCCACCGTGGAGACCAGGTCGATTTCGTTGCGCTGCAAGGCCGCCGCATGATCGGCGGGATTGGGGATGTTGATGAACTGCACGTCCTTGTCCGGATTGATGCCGTGCGTGGCCAGCACGCCGCGCATGTGCAGGTCCTGCGCATTGCCGCGCGAGGCGGCCACGCGCAGCGGCTGGCCGGCCTTCTTGCGTTCGGCGACCAGCTTTTTCAGCGCATCCCAATCGTCGGCCTTCAGGTTCAGGCCCGGCGCGGAAAGCAGCTCGGAGCCGCCGTTCACCTGCCCGGAGATCGCAACGACGTCGAAGCCCTTGTCCAGCGCCGTCACGAAGTGCAGGTAGGTGACCTGCGCGACGTCCACGCTCTTGGAAACCAGCGCCGTCAGCACATCGTTGCCCGACGTGAAGGCGGTGGCGTCGATTTTCACGCCCTTGGCCAGCTGGGGAGTCAGGCTCATCGGCACGCAGTGCGCGCATTTGGCGAAGCCGAGCTTGATCTCGGGGTCGGCGGCATGGGCGGCGCTGTATGACCCGGCCAGGGTCGCCAGGGCAAGGGCTGCCACCGCTTTGATGAAAGACATGGGAAGGCTCCTGTGGTGCGTGGTCGGTACGGGTCCAGGGACACGGGGCGCCGGCGAGCCGGGCGGGATCCGCCAGGAGTCAAAGCAATAGCTGTGCCAATTTTTCGTGATGATTGTGCACAATCTCGTCGACGTTTGTCTCCAGGGCGGCGGGTGGGGCCGGGCATCCCGGTCGGCTCTTGCGCGCCGCCCGCGATGGGCCATAACGGGGCCCAATGCACTATGTGGGCGCAAGAAGTGGTGCGGCCCGGCCGGCCCGACGGCCCGCTGTCCAGCCGGAAGGAAGGCGGGCGCGACGCGTAAGGGAACGGGATGGCTGGTGCGGCACCGCATGCAGGGCGTGGCCCGGCGCCGACAATTTGCCGCCCAGGCGCCGTTTCCGTTTTCCTTTGGATTGCGCACAATCTAGAATGTCGGTCAGCCGGGACCGACGGCGCGATAGCCGCGCCCGGTGCCCGCCCCACCGCCGTTTCTTCCTGGACCAGCCTCCCCGTCTTTATGGACTCCCCGCGCGACAAGACCTCGTCCCGGCGCCCCGCGGATACCGCCGCCGCGCCGTCCTCCATGCTCGCAAACGAAGAGATCTACCGCAGGCTCCAGCAGGCGGTATTCGAACATCGTCTGCTGCCCGGCACGCGCCTGGTGGAGGACCACCTGGCGGAGGTCACCGGCAGCACGCGCGGGCGCATCCGCCAGGTGCTGGCCCGCCTGGCGCACGAGAACCTGGTCACCCTGATCCCCAATCGCGGCGCCTTCATCGCCAGCCCCAGCGTCGAGGAAGCGCGCGAAGTCTTCGCCATGCGGCACATGATCGAGCCGCCCATGGCGGAACAACTGGCGCGCGACTGCAAGGCCGCGCAGATCAACCGCCTGCGCGCCCACGTGCGCCGCGAAGCCGCGGCGCGCGAGGCGGGCGAACGATCCGTCATCATCCGCCTGTCGGGCGAATTCCATTTGCTGATGGCGGAACTCACGGGCAATCGCATCCTGATGCGCACCTTGCGCGAGCTGTGCGCGCAGACCTGCCTGGTCATCACGCTGTACGACAAGCCGAATACCCCGGCCTGCCCCTATCACGAGCACGAAGAGGTCATCGACGCCATCGAGGCCCGCGACGGCCGGCAGGCCGGCGCACTGATGCGCCATCATTTGCAGCACATCGAGGCCACGCTCGCGCTGGAAGAACCGGAAGCCTCGCCGCGCGTCGACCTGCAGGCATTGTTCGCTTCCTGAGGCGCCCTCATCCTGCCCCGGATGTCTTGCGCGGCTTCGCTGGCGCGCCGCTCGCCTGCCGGCCGACGCGCGGCGCGTCTCCCGGCACGCATATGCATCCGGAACCGGCGAATCGATCCAGGCACGTACCGGCGCTGCGGCGTTCGCAGCGCCATCCGAGGGAACGCCACCATGGAAGTTTCGCCATCCTTTCCCGCCATCGCGCTCACCCATCCCGACCCCGGCCACCTGCCGCCGCGCGACGCCGTCATGCCGGGCTTCACGGCGGCGGAGATCGAATCGTCGGTCAAAAGCTGGGCCGAAAAGCTCGGCCAGGACCTGACGCGGGAAACGGAAAGGCAGCGGGTCGTCCTGGATCGGCTGCGCGCGCAACTGGAACACTGCGGCCAGCGCGATCCGCGGGCGCAGCACCGCATAGAGACCCAATTCCTGGCGAACAAGCTGAAGCAGGAAAGAGAACAGCTTCCCGCCGAACGCCTCATATGGGAAAAACTGGCCAACGGCGGCGGGATCACCGTCCACGGTCCGGGGTCCTTCTCCATCGAAAGCGGAACCGCCTTCAATAACTGGAAGGCACTCACGAAGAAGAACAGCACGCACATCCTCCAGCATTCCAGGGAATTCCATCGCTTCGTCGAGCGCCAAAGCGGCATTCCCGGCTATGCCACGCGGCTTGCCTACGCCAAGGAGCTGCAGCGGCTGCGCGAGCTGTGTTAAGGCGCTTCACGTAGCGCGCGCCGCTGGCGGCATCCCGCTCCGCTTCGAATTAAGAGAACGAGCGCTGCGAAAAACTCTAATGGACAGACGCGCGCTCGACTTCCAGAATCGGCATGGTCTTTTCCTGTCTGGATCATGCCCATGGCGACCGCCGCCGATTCCCTCGTCTCCTGGTCCACGGTGGCATTGCGCCGCGCCATCGGCGACAAGACCGTCTCTCCCGTCGAGCTATTGCAGGCCTGCCTGGCCCGCATCGAATCGCTGAACCCCTACCTGAACGCGATCACGGCAACCTGCTACGACCGCGCCATGGCCGAGGCGCGCGCCGCGGAGGACTCCGTCATGCGTGGCCTGCCCCTGGGCCCGCTGCACGGCCTGCCGCTGGGCGTCAAGGACCTGGAAGAAACCGAAGGCCTGCTGACGACTTTCGGATCCCCCATGTACCGCGGCCATGTCCCGGCCGCGGACAATCTGATGGTGGCGCGCATGCGGCGCGCGGGCGCCATCGTGGTGGGCAAGACCAATGTGCCGGAACTGGGCGCGGGCGCCAACACCCGCAATCCGGTCTGGGGCGCGACGGGCAATCCCTTCGACCCACGCCTGAACTGCGGCGGCTCTTCCGGCGGTTCGGCGGTGGCCCTGGCCACGGACATGCTGCCGCTATGCACCGGATCGGATACGGGCGGGTCCTTGCGTATTCCGGCCGCCAAGTGCGGTGTGATCGGTTTCCGTCCTTCTCCGGGCCTGGTGCCGGTGGAGCGCCGCGCGCTGGGCTGGACACCGATTTCGGTGGTGGGTCCGATGGGCCGCACCATGGACGACGTGGGCCTGCACCTGTCGGCGATCGCGGGCCGCGCGGATTGCGACCCGCTCTCCTACGACGTCGACGCGTCGGCGTTCGCTAGCCCGCGGCCACGGGATCTGGCCAGCCTGCGGGTAGGCTACAGCGTGGATTTCGGGGTGTGCGATGTGGACGCGGACATCCGCCGGGTGTTCCTGGCCAAGATCGAAGCGATGCGGCATTTGTTCAAGACGTGCGAGCCGGTGCGGCCCGATCTGTCGGCGGCGCACCGCTGTTTCGACGTGATCCGCGCGGCGAACTACGTGGCCCGGTATCGCGAGGCCTACGAGGCGGATCCGGATAACCTGGGGCCGAATCCCCGCGCGAATTACGAGATGGGCGCATCGATGACGCTGGCCGACCATACGGCCGCGCACCTGGACCAGACGCGGATGTTCAAGGCTTTCCAGGCGCTGTACCAGGACTACGATGTGATCCTGGCGCCGACGACGCCGGTGTCGCCTTTCCCGTGGACGCAGCTGGCGCTGGACGGTGTCGACGGGAAGCCGCAAGAGAACTACTACCGGTGGCTGGCGCTGACGTACGTCATTACCCTGATGACCAATCCCGCGCTATCGATGCCTTGCGGCCGTGACCATGCGGGCATGCCTTTCGGCATGCAGGTGATCGGCGGTTTCCGGCAGGATCTGGCGCTGCTGGAAATCTGCAAGTCGCTGGAATGGGCGTGGGCCCGCGAACCGGAACTGGCGCGGCCGCTGCCGGACCTGGAGCGGCTGCGCGCGCAACCGCCCGTGGATTTCCGTACGGGCATCGTGACGGCGCCGCCGGAAGCGGCGTTGGTTCGTGGGAGCGGGGCGGGACCTCGGGCGGTGGGCACGGTGGATGTGGCTGTTTGACGTCGCGGGGTGGATGTATATCTTCTTGGGGGGGCTTCGTTCGCGATGCTGCTTTTGACGGGCGCATCGCGGGATGTTATTCAGCGATGCGGTCGGTGGTCGCCGTGCTAATGCTGTCCGTCGATGCCGTCGCTGGTCGGTTTGCTATTGCCGTTCGTCGATGCCGTTGCGGGTCGGTTTGCTATTGCCGTCCGTCGGGGGCGATGCCTGGCGTGTCCGGCCCGGTCGGGCGGTCCAGCGCCTTCGCGCTGGACTGCCGCTGCGTCTTCCTCGTTCGGCGGCCGAACAGGCGTTGGGGTTCTTGCGGCTTTTTTGCCCGGCCGTCCTGCCTTCGGAAGCCCGCGCGCGCCCTCCGACGGGCCGGCCCCGCCAGGCATCGCCCCCGCCGGACTCGCGGTTTGCCCACGCGACGGTTGCCGCGACCGTCGGTTTACTTGGCCCTTCGTGGGCTGTGGTTTTGGGTTAGGAAAGATCTTCCATCGCCCGTCGTTTCCGGGCCGCCCTGCGCGGCCCAGAAACGCCTGCGCAGTGTGGCTCTGCATAGGGCGGCGGTATGCGGCGGCCGGCGATTCGGAGTGGTGCCGCTCTTGATACGGCGATGCCGCCTTGTCGCGATAGCGCCGGCCGTTAGGCCCCAAGCACAAAATTCCTGACACTCCCGCACCGACTTATCAGATGCTGCCGCGCCATCGCCAGCATCCGTGGCAAGGCACGGTGCTACGGTGTGGCGGGCCGGCTGGCGGCCGGGAGTGTCAGGAATTTTGTGCTTGAGGCCTAACATGTCGAAAACGGAGCATGTATGGCAACCCGAAAGAAGAATCCCCCTAAAGAGCTGCCGGCGATTCCTGCCGAGTTGGTCGAGCAATTGGTCAAAGGGCCGATGACGGCCGAGGCGGTGCAGGACCTGTCGATGGCGTTCAAGAAGGCGTTGATCGAGCGGGCACTGGGCGCGGAGCTGGGTCATCACCTGGGTTACGCACCGGGCCAACGGTCTGAAACGGCAACGAACCGACGCAATGGCACGAGCTCGAAGACCGTGCTGACCGACGACGGGGCCATCTCGGTAGATGTGCCGCGCGATCGCGACGGCAGCTTCGCCCCGATCCTGATTCCCAAGCATGAGCGGCGCTTCACGGGGTTCGATGACAAGATCATCGCGATGTACGCGCGCGGCATGACAGTGCGCGAGATACAGGCGTTTCTTCTGGAGCAGTACGGCACTGAGGTATCGCCAGAGTTCATCAGCTCGGTGACCGATGCGGTGGTCGAGGAGGTTACAGCCTGGCAAACCCGCCCGCTGGAGACGATGTACCCGGTGGTGTTCTTCGATGCGCTGCGGGTGAAGATCCGCGAGGACGGCGTGGTCAGAAACAAGGCCGTGTATCTGGCCCTGGCCATCCTGGCCGACGGCACACGCGACGTGTTGGGCTTATGGATCGAGCAGACCGAAGGCGCCAAATTCTGGATGAAGGTCTTCAACGAGCTCAAGACTCGTGGCACGCAGGACATCCTGATTGCAGTCACCGACGGCCTGAAGGGCATGGAGCAGGCCTTAAACGCCGTATTCCCTGCCACGACGTTGCAGACCTGCATCGTGCATTTGATGCGCTCAAGCCTGGACTATGCCAGCTGGAAGGAGCGCCGTGCCGTGGCTGCTGCGCTCAGGCCCATCTACAGTGCGCCAACGGTGGAGGCCGCGCAAGCCGAGCTGGCACGCTTCGAACAGGGCCTGTGGGGACAGCGCTACGCGCCGATCGCGCAGGCTTGGCGCAGCGCCTGGGACCGCGTGATCCCGTTTTTTACCTTCCCGCCGGCGATCCGCAAGATCATCTATACCACCAACGCCATCGAGAGCATCAACGCCCAGCTGCGCCGGGCGGTCAAAACGCGCGGGCACTTCCCCTCCGACGAGGCGGCCACCAAGCTGCTGTGGCTGGTGCTACGTAATATCACCGGCACCTGGGGCAGTTCCACTCACGAGTGGAAGGCAGCCATGAACCAGTTTGCGATCATCTACGCAGAGCGCTTCACCAATCCATATCGCTGAAATATCATCACTGGGCTGGGGCTCTTATAGACCGGCCTTTAATGCCTCAAGCACAAAAATACTGACACACCCTGGCGGCCCGCCACACCGCCTTGTTACCCCCACTCTGCGAGGGCCGGGATCTCACTTCAGTTCCCCGCCAGTCGCATGCCACGACCCTATGCAGGCCAGAATGCGTAGGCGTTTCCGGGCCGCGCAGGGCGGCTCGGAAACGACGGGCGACCGAAGATCTTTCCTAACTTAGAACCGCAGCAGACGAAGGGCCAAGCAAACCGACGGCCGCGGCAACCGTAGCGTAGGCAAACCGCGAGTCCGGCGGGGGCGATGCCTGGCGGGGCCGGCCCGTCGGAGGGCGCGCGCGGGCTTCCGAAGGCAGGACGGCCGGGCAAAAAGGCCGCAAGAACCCCAACGCCTGTTCGGCCGCCGAACGAGGAAGACGCAGCGGGAGTCCAGCGCGAAGGCGCTGGACCGCCCGACCGGGCCGGACACGCCAGGCATCGCCCCCGCCGGACGGCAATAGCAAACCGACCAGCAACGGCATCAAGGAACGGCAATAGCAAACCGCCCAGCAACGGCATCGACGGACGGCAATAGCAAACCGACCAGCAACGGCATCGACGGACGGCAATAGCAAACCGACCACCGACAACATCGACAAACGGCCATCATCGAACACGGCATCGGCAAGATCCCACCCATCCGGGATATCCCCATCAGGGCGACTACGCACTCCCCCGAGATCCGCATAAACACTGGCCCGCCAGCCAGTTCTAATTTCGGCAACGCCCGCTGGCGAATATTGAAATTGCTGCACACACAACCCCACCCATAGAATTTTTGCACCGCGCCAATCCCGCGACTCCATCCGGAAGGTGCACGCTGTCCCGCGTGCCGCGACGCTTCCGAGCACGTTCACAGACGAGGTCCGATGTTCTCGTACGTCCTGCGCCGCCTGCTCGCCACGCTGCCCGTCATGTTGTTTGTCGCGCTGTTCGTGTTCGCGCTGCTCGACCTGGCTCCCGGGGATCCCGCCGCGCTGCTCGCAGGCGAGGACGCCACCGCGCAGGACATCGCCCGCATTCGTGCAACGCTGGGACTGGATCAGCCATTCCTGGTCCGCTTCGGCCACTGGATATGGGGCGTGCTGCATGGCGACCTGGGTACGTCGCTGTTCACCAGCCAGCCCGTCAGCTACATGATCGGCCAGCGCCTGGCGCCCACCTTCAGTTTGATGATCATGACCCTGATCCTGTCCGTCGCGGTCGCCGTCCCGCTGGGCGCCCTGGCGGCATGGCGCCACAATGCGTGGCAGGACCGGGGCATCATGGTCGGGGCCGTCCTGGGGTTTTCCGTGCCGTCCTTCGTCGTCGGCTACCTGCTGGCCTGGGTGTTGGGCCTGCAACTGCGCTGGTTTCCCGTCCAGGGCTACGTCCCGCTCTCGCGCGGACTGTGGGCCTCGCTGTACACCTTGGTGCTGCCGGCCCTGGCGTTGGGCAGCGTCTACATCGCACTGATCACCCGCATCACGCGCGCCACCCTGCTGGAGACGCTCTCCCAGGATTATGTAAGGACCGCGCGAGCCAAGGGCGTGCATGATCGTACGCTGCTGTTTCGCCATGCCTTGAAAAACGCGGCCGTCCCCATCCTGACCGTCATCGGCAGCGGTGTTGCCCTACTGATCAGCGGCACCGTCATCACCGAGACCGTATTTTCCATCCCCGGCCTGGGCCGCCTTACCGTCGACGCCATTTTGCGCCGGGACTATCCCGTCATCCAGGGCGTCATTCTGCTGTTCAGCTTCATGTACGTCCTGATCAACCTGGCGGTGGACCTGCTCTATCGCGTCTTCGATCCAAGGATCAAATACTGATGCGCGCGTTCTTCAGGGTGATGCGCGAGCATCCCACCATTGCCGTGGGCGGGCTGCTCCTGCTGTTGCTGATACTGGTGGCCGTGCTGGCGCCCTGGTTGCACACCGTCGATCCGACGGCGCTGTCGCCCATCAACCGCACCCGGCCGCCCAGCGAGCGCTTCTGGTTCGGTACCGATCTGCTGGGCCGCGATGTCTACTCGCGCGTCATCTACGGTGCGCGCGTATCGCTCATCGTCGGTTTCACCGTCGCCGTGCTATCGACCGTGGCCGGCGTGGCCATCGGCCTGGCGGCGGGTTTCGTGCGATGGATCGATGCCGTCGCGATGCGCATCATGGACGGTTTCATGTCCATCCCCACCATCCTCCTGGCCATCGCGCTGATCTCGCTGAGCCGGGCTTCGTTGCACAATGTCATCGTCGCCATCACCCTGGCGGAAATCCCGCGCGTGGTGCGCCTGGTGCGCGGCGTAGTGCTTTCCCTGCGCGAACAGCCTTACGTGGAAGCGGCCGTGGCGGCCGGCGCCAGCCGGCTGCGGGTCGTACTGCGGCACATTCTGCCCAATACCGTGGCGCCGCTGACGGTGCAGGCCACCTATATCTGCGGCGTGGCCATCCTGGCCGAGGCGGGGCTGTCCTTCATCGGCGCGGGCGTTCCACCCGCCACGCCATCGTGGGGCAACATCATGGCAGAGGGCCGGGCGCTGTGGCAGATCAAGCCTTACCTGATCGCCTTCCCCGCGATCTTCCTGTCGGTGACCATACTCGCCATCAACATGCTGGGCGACGGGCTGCGGGATGCCATCGACCCGCGCATGGCCAAGAGGATATGACCATGGCATCGCATACGGATCGCGTTCGTCCGGCGGCGGGCCTTGCAGACGGCACCCGCCAGGGCGGTGCGGCACTGCCCGGGTACGGCGGCGCCGACCCGGCCCGTCCCGGCGCCGGCCCTGCCCATTCCGGCCGTACCGATTCCGGCCGCGCCGATGCCGCGCGCCGGGTGCTCGATGTCGCGGGCCTGACCGTCGTCTTCGGCGCGGCGCCGCAGGCGACTGTCGCGGTGCGGGATATCAGCCTGCACGTGGACCGCGGCGAGACGCTGGCCATCGTCGGCGAGTCCGGCTCGGGCAAATCGGTGACCTCGCTGGCCGTCATGCGGCTGGTCGAATTCGGCGGCGGCCGCATCGCGCAAGGCGCGATGCATTTCCGGCGCCGCGACGGCACGTCCGTGGACCTGGCGGCGGCCAGCCACGAACAAATGCGCGCCATGCGCGGCGCCGACCTGGGCATGGTCTTCCAGGAGCCGATGACCTCGCTGAACCCCGTCATGACGGTGGGCGCGCAGATCGTCGAGGCCATCCGCCTGCACCAGCCCGGCGATGCCCGAAGCGCCGAAGCGGAAGCGCGCCGCATCCTCGATCGCGTGCGCATCCCGGATGCCGCCGCCGCGCTGCGCCGCTATCCGCACGAGCTGTCCGGCGGCATGCGCCAGCGCGTCATGATCGCCATGGCCCTGTCCTGCAAGCCGGCGCTGCTCATCGCCGACGAGCCCACCACGGCGCTGGACGTCACCATCCAGGCGCAAATCCTGCAACTCATACGCGAGCTGCAGGGCGAGATGGACATGGGCGTGATCTTCATCACGCACGATATGGGGGTGGTCGCCGAAGTCGCGGACCGCGTCATGGTCATGCGGCGCGGCCGCGCCATCGAGACCAATACCGCGGCGGCTCTGTTCGCGCATCCGCGCGAGAGCTATACCCGCGCCCTGATGGCCGCCGCGCCCAAGCTGGGCGCCATGCGCGGCACGGCGCGGCCTGCGCGCTTCGACCTGGTGGAAGACGCGCCCTCCGCGCCCGCGAATACGGCGGCGCCTGCCGCGCCGCCGTCGACCGCGTATCCGGAAGCGCCATCCGCCGGCGGGTATCCCACGGCGTCGTCCACCGCGTATCCGCCAGCATCGTCCGCGCCGCCTCACCCCGCGGCGGCCGCAGGCCGCGATCCCGCCGACGCGCCATCCAAGCATCCCATCCTGCGCGTGCGGGACCTGGTCACCCGTTTCGACGTGCGCGGCGGCGTGCTGGCGCGGGTGAAGCGTCGCGTGCACGCCGTGGAAAAGGTCAGCTTCGACCTGCATGCGGGGGAAACGCTGTCCCTGGTGGGAGAGTCGGGCTGCGGCAAGACCACGACGGGGCGGTCCATCCTGCAGCTGACGCGCGCGACTTCGGGCAGCGTGGAATTCGCCGGCCAGGAGGTGCGCGGGGACGATCCGCTGTCATTGCGGACGCTGCGGCGGGGCATGCAGTTCGTCTTCCAGGACCCCTACGCTTCGCTCAACCCGCGCATGCGCGTGGGCGAATCCATCAAGGAGCCGATGCTGATCCACGGGCTGGCCAGCGGGCCCGAGGCGGACCGCCGCGTCGCCGCGCTGATGGAACGCGTGGGCCTGGATCCCGCCATGGCCAGCCGGTGGCCGCACCAGTTCTCCGGCGGCCAGCGCCAGCGCATCTGCATCGCGCGCGCGCTATCGGTCCAACCCCGCGTGCTGATCGCCGACGAATCGGTGTCGGCGCTGGATGTATCCATCCAGGCGCAGATCGTCAACCTGCTGATCGACCTGCAGCGCGAGCTGGGCGTCTCCTACCTGTTTATTTCGCATGACATGGCGGTGGTCGAGCGCATCAGCCACCGCGTGGCCGTGATGTACCTGGGCCAGATCGTGGAGATCGGGCCGCGCCAGGCGGTGTTCGAGGACCCGCGCCATCCGTATACGCGCAAGCTGATGCAGGCCGTGCCGGTGCCGGACCCCTCGCGTCGCCGCGAGATCCGCGTGGACAACGCCGAACTGCCCAGTCCGGTGCGGCCGCTGGGATATGAACCGGAGGTACCGCCGCTGGAGCAGGTCGGGCCGGGGCATTTCGTGGCCCGGCACCGCGTGGGCGGCCTGTATTGAGCGGGGCGGGGAATACCGCGCGGGCGGGCCGCCAGGACGGGGCCCCCCGCGCCTTGGTTCGATTGCCGGGCAAGGCCGTGAACGGGCCCTGTCCGGCGCTGTTTCCGCGTGGCCTTCCGCGCGGGGATCCTGAATGTAGTGTCCATCCTTCAAGGGGAGCCAAACATGGACCGCAGGCAATTCCTGATCACCACCGGCGCCAGCGCGGCGACCCTGGCCTTGCCGGGCTATCTGCGCGCGGCGCCGCGCGTCGAGTTCCGCTGGATTCCGCAGACCGACCTGACCTTGCTGGATCCGACCTTTACCACGGCGACCATCACGCAGAACCACGCGCAGATGGTCTTCGATACGCTGTACGGCATGGACAACGACTACCAGCCGCATCCGCAGATGGCCGCCGGCCACGAGATGGACGCCGACGGATTGCGCTGGGTGATCACGTTGCGCGAGCAACTGGTGTTCCATGACGGCTCCCCCGTGCGCGCCCAGGATGCCATCGCCAGCCTGCATCGCTGGGCCCTGCGCGACTTGATGGGCAAGTCCTTGATGAGCGCCACCGCGGAACTGACGGCGCTGAACGACAAGCAGCTGCAGTTCAAGCTGAAGAAGCCTTTCCCCCTGTTGCTGCACGCGCTGGGCCGGCAGACGGGCAGCATGGCCGCCATCATGCCCGAGCGCCTGGCCAAGGGGCCCGACGACAAGCCCGTGACGGAAATGATAGGCAGCGGCCCGTTCCGTTTCGTGCGCGAACAGTGGGTGTCCGGCTCGCGCGTGGTCTACGAAAAGTTCGCCGGCTATGTGCCGCGCAAGGACAGCTTTCCGCCGCAGTTCAGCGCCGGTCCCAAGATCGCCCACATGGACGAGGTACGCTGGAACGTCGTGCCGGACCGCGCCACCGCCATCGCCGCCCTGCAGGCGCACGAGGTCGACGGCGTCGAGGCCGTGGACAACGACTTTATCGGCATGCTCAAGGCCGATCCCTCCATCACCCTGGTCAAGCGCAGCCTGCCCACGGTGGCGATCCTGCGCTTCAACCACCTGCAGCCGCCCTTCGACAACGTGCTGATGCGCCGCGCGGTACTGGCCTCGATCAACCAGACCGACTACATGACGGCCATGAACGGCACCGAGTTCAAGGAGTACTGGACCGACCGCATGGGCGTGTTCGTCGAGGGCACGCCCATGGCCACCGAGGCCGGCCTGGACAAGCTCACGGGCAAGCGCGACCTGGACAAGGTGCGCGCCGACCTCAAGGCGGCCGGCTACAAGGGCGAGACAATAGTGCTGCTGGACCCGGCGGATTTTCCGGCGTACCACGCCGCGGCCCTGGTGACCGCGGACCTGTTCAAGCGCATCGGCCTGAACGTGGATGTGCAGACCATGGATTGGGGCACGGCGGTGCAGCGGCGCAACAACCAGGATCCGCCGTCCAAGGGCGGCTGGAACGTCGCCTTCACCGGCCTGACGGGGCCCAATAACCTGGATCCCGCCGGCCATCTGGCGCTGCGGGGCAACGGCAAGGCGGCCTGGTGGGGCTGGCCCGACAGCCCCAGGCTGGAGCAGCTGCGGCAGGATTGGTTCAACGCGCCCGACCTGGCGACGCAGAAGAAGATCTGCGAACAGATCCAGCTGCAGGTCATCGAGGACGTGCCCTATATCCCCCTGGGCGCGACCTACCAGGTCAGCGCGGTGGGATCGGAGTGGAAGGATTTCCAGCCGCAGCTGCCGCTGTTCTATACCGTCCACAAGGCCTGAGGCGGGAGACGATCATGAGCGCATCCATGCAAGGCACCAGCACGAGCACAACCGCGCCGCGCGTCGCCGTGCTGGGTTTCCACCTGGAGTCCAACGCCTTCGCGCCGGTCTCCGTGGAAGACGATTTCCGCGCCCAATGCTGGGAAGAGGGCGAGCGCATCAGCGCGCTGGCGCGGCAGGTCAGCCACCTGCCCAGCGAGCTGCCCGGCTTCTACCAGCGCATGGACGCCCTGGGACCCTGGCAACCGCTGCCGCTGATCGTCATCGGCGCGCCGCCGGGCGGTCCGGCCAGCGCCGCGGTGTGGGCCACGTTTCTGCGCGAGACGCGCGCGCGGCTGCAGGCCGTGCTGCCCGTGGACGCCGTGTACGTCGCCAACCATGGGGCCTCGTCGGCCGAAGGCGAGGACGATACGGAGGCGGCCCTGGCCACCATGCTGCGGCAATTGGTCGGGCCCGGCGTGCCCATCGTCGCCACGCATGACCTGCATGCGAATGTCTCCGCCGCGACCATGGAGTCACTGGACGCGCTGATCGGCTATCGCACCAATCCCCACGTCGACCAGCGCGAGCGCGCGGCCGAAGCCGCCGACCTGCTGCACGAGATGCTGGGCGGGATGAAGACCGCCACCGCCCATATCCGGTTGCCGCTGACGCCGCCGTCCGTCACCCTGGGCACCCGCGAAGGACCCTACGCCGACCTGATCGCGCGGGCGCAGGCATGCATGGCGCCCGCCGGGCAGGGTCCCATCGCCAATGTGTCGGTGCTGGGCGGTTTCGTCTTTTCCGATCTGCCCAAGTGCGGCCTGACGGTGAACGTGACCGCGCGCGGCGACCTGGCGGCGGCGCGGCGCACCGCGCTGGCCCTGGCGCGTGCCGCCTGGCAGGACCGCCATCGCTACGTGCCGGACATGATAGAGGTGGACCGCGCCGTGGCGCTGGCCGCCGCATCCGCGATGCCGCTGCTGTTCGCCGACGTGGCGGACAATCCCGGCGGCGGTGGGCGCGGCAATACGTCCTGGCTGCTGGCGGCGTTCCACCAGGCGCGCATCCCGGATACGGTGCTCGGGGTGTTCGTGGATCCCGCCTTGGCCGCGCAGGCGCATGCGCTGGGCGAGGGCGCCAGCTTCGACGCCGTCTTCAACCGCCAGGAATCCGAGTTTTCCCGGCGCTTCCAGGCGCGCGCCCGTATCGTCCGGCTGACCGATGGCGAAGGCGAGGGACGGCGCGGGGTCATGCGCGGCCGCAAGTTTTCCCTGGGGCCCAGCGTGCTGCTGGAACTGGAGGACTCCGGCCTGCGCGTCATCGTGGGCAGCCTGCGCCGCCAATTGGCCGAACCCCGCATCGTGGAAATGCACGGCATCGACATCGCCAGCGTGAAGAACCTGATCGTCAAAAGCCGCGGCCATTACCGCGCGGGCTTCGACGAGTTCTTCACGCCGGAACGCATCCATGACGTGGACAGCCCGGGCCTGACCACGCCCAATCTGAAACGCGTGGGCTTCCGCCGCTTGCCGCGGCCGGTGTGGCCGCTGGATGCCGACGCCGTCTGGCGCGAGCCCGACTGGGCGGCGGATCTGGCGCCGGAAGGATAGCGGCGCGCCTGGCGCCGGCGCGCGCCGGCCCTAGGCCGCCAGCGTGACGTCGCGCACGATGGCCTGCACGATGCGCGCGACGCTGGACGGCAGCTCGCGGCCCAGCATGGTCTGGATATGGAAATGCCGCTGGTGCAGGTCGGTGTTGGTCAGCGGGACGGCGACCAGTTCCTTGCGCTGGATGCCCGCCAGCACCGTCAGCCGGCTGCCGAAGATGATGGCGCCGTAGTTGCGGCTCAGGTTCTGCAAGGCGCCCATGTTGTTGCTGGTCATCACCACATTCAGGTCGATGCCTTCGTGCATGCAGCACAGGTCGACGATGAAGCGTATGGTGCTGCCATGGCCCATCAGGGCCACCGGATAGTCCGCGACTTCCTGCATGGATACAGTGCCGCGCCGCGCCAGCGGATGATCCGGCGCCATCACCGCGCATACCGGCAGGATGCCGACGTGCTGGATCTGCACGCCTTCCGGCGCCGACAGGCTATAGCTCACGCCGATGTCGTCCTTGCCCTCGCGCACCCGCCGGTTGATTTCCTCCGACTGCAGGATGTTCAGCTCAAAATGCACGCTGGGCTCGGTCTTGCGGAACTCGCCGATCAGGCGCGGCAGCAGTTCGCGGCCGAAGGCCTGGTTCGCGGAAATCTTCACCAGGCGCTGGCCGACCTGGCTCAGGTCGCGCACGTCCGAACGGGCCCGTTCGGCATCCATGTGGGCGCGCCGTGCGTAGCTGGCCAGCAGCTGTCCGGATTCCGTCAGCACCATGCCGCGCGCATGGCGGTCGAACAGCACCGTGTCGTACTCGGCTTCCAGCTTGCGGATCATGCGGCTGACCGCCGACGGCGCCACGTGCAGCGCCTGCGCGGCGACCGTCAGGGATCCGTTGTTGACGACTTCCAGGAAATACTTGAGTGCGGTGTTCAGCATGGGCGATGCGGCAGTCCGACGCGGCGGCGGCTGCCACTATGGCAAAAAAGCCCGCCGCTCGCCATCCGGCTCATCCCGATGCCGGATGCGGGCCCAGGTCCAGGCTGGCGAACAGGTCGGCCAGCGTCGGCACGGAGCGCGCGGGCCAGATGGCGCTCAGGTCGAAACTGGGCAGCTCCTGGCCATCGGCCACTTCGCAGAAGCGCACGCCGCGGAAATCCAGCGACCGTATCCAGCTGGGCAGCAGGCCCACGCCGCAGCCGCCGGCCACGCAGGCCAGCACCGTCAGGGTGCGGTTGGCTTCCTGCGCCACCCAAGGTTCGTGGCCGGCCTTGCGCATGGCGTCCAGGATGGATTCGTACAGGACGGGCAGCTGCGTGCGCGGAAACAGCACCAGGCCGGCGGCGGCGATCTGCGCCAGCCTGACCGTGCCGTCCGCGGCGACGGGGAATTCGTCGGGCACGGCGGCCACCAGGCGATCGCGCAGCAGCTGGCGCTCGCGCATGCGGCCGCCCACCGCCACCGGCGTATGCATCAGGCCGATGTCGATCTCCCCGTTCTGCAGGGCCTGCGCCTGTTCGGCATTGCTCATTTCGCGCAGGATCACGCGCACGCCGGGCGCGCGTTCGCGCATCTGGCGCAGCGCGCGCGGCAAGGTGTCGAAGAGCGCCGACGACACCAGCCCCACCGTCAGCTGGCCGGCGCTGCCGCGGCCGATGTCGCGGGCGCGGGCGGCGGCGGCGTCGATGCGCGCGACGCTGGCGCGGACATCCTCCAGGATGGCGCGCGCGGCCGCGGTCGGTTCCGCGCCCCGGCGCGAGCGGTCGAACAGGCGCACGCCCAGTTCCTTTTCCATGCGGGCCAGGGCCTGGCTGAGCGCCGGTTGGGCCAGCCCCAGCCAGTCCGCCGCGCGGCTGACGCTGCCGTGGTCCACGACGGCCAGGAAATAGCGAAGGTGGCGGGTTTCCATGCGGCGGACTTCTATATCGAAACGATATATAAAAAAGAGGATGGACACATAGAAAACTATACCTGGCATTTCTAGAATGCGGCGCATTACGAGGCCCTTTCCGGCCGCGCCTGGGCGCGGGGAAGGGCGGCATCGAAATGCCTGGAGCCTGTCTTGCCTGTTGTCGCCGCACCCGCCGAAATCGCCATCGACACCCACGCCCATGTCTTCGTGCAGGGCCTGGGGCTGGCCGACGGGCGGCGCTACACCCCGGACTATGACGCGCGCCTGTCCGACTACCTGGCGCAGCTGGACGCCCACGGCCTGAGCCATGGCGTGCTGGTCCAGCCCAGCTTCCTCGGCACGGACAACGCCTACCTGCTGAGCGCGTTACGGCAGGCCGCCGGCCGGCTGCGCGGCGTCGTCGTGGTCGAGCCCGCTGTCTCGGACGATGCCTTGGGGGCGATGGCGGCCGCCGGCGTGGTCGGCATGCGGCTGAACCTGGTCGGACAAGCGCCGCCCGCGCTGGATGCATCGCCATGGCAGGGGCTGCTGGAGCGTGTCGCCGCGCTGGGCTGGCATGTGGAGGTGCACCTGCCTGCCGCGCGCCTGCCGGAGGTGATGCCACCCCTGCTGGCCGCCGGCTGCACGGTGGTGGTGGACCACTTCGGGCGGCCGGACCCGGCCGGGGGCATCGCCGATCCCGGCTTCCAATACCTGCTGCGGCAGGCCGGCAGCGGGCGCGTCTGGGTCAAGCTGTCGGGCGCCTATCGCAACTGGCCGGCCGGGCAGGAGGCGGCCGCGGGCCGCGATGCCGCGCGCCTTTTGCTGGATGCCTATACCGCGGGGCGGCTGGTCTGGGGCAGCGACTGGCCCCATACCGAGCATCGCCATATTTCGTATGCATCCACGCGGCAGTCGCTGGACCGCTGGATAGAAGATCCCGGGATCCGGCGCGCGATACTGGCCGATACGCCGGCGCGCCTGTTCCAGGTGGCTCGCTGACCGGGCAAGCCGGTCGTTCAACACCCGATATCACGGAGACAACCATGAAATCCGCATCCCTAGCCACTTTCGCGCGCCGCGCGTGCCGCTGGCTGGCCGCCTGCGCCATGACCGGCCTGGCGGCCGGCGCCGCCGCGGCCTATCCCGAGCGTCCGGTCACCCTGGTGGTGACCTATCCGCCCGGCGGCACCGTCGACCTGGTGGCGCGCCTGATCGGCCCGCGCCTGTCGGCGGTGCTGGGCCAGCCCGTCGTCATCGAGAACAAGGGTGGCGCCGGCGGCATGATAGGCGGCGCCTACGTCGCCAAGGCCGCGCCGGACGGCTATACCCTGATGCTGGACGCCTCCAATCACGGGCAGAATCCGGCGCTGCACAGCAAGATGATGTTCGATACGCTGCGCGATTTCGCGCCCGTGTCCCTGCTGCTGCGCGTGCCGAATATCCTGGTCGTCACGCCCTCGTACCAGGTCAGGACGGTCGCGGACCTGATCAGGCTGGCCACGCCCGCGGACGGTCCGCACGTGTACTACGCCTCGTCCGGGCCCGGCTCGGCCCAGCACCTGGCGGGCGAGCTGTTCAACTTCCTGGCCCATACGCATATGCAGCATGTGGCCTACAAGGGCGGCGGTCCCGCCATGGTCGACGTCATGTCCGGCCAGGTGCCGGTCATGTTCGCCAGCATGGGGTCGTCGTGGGCGCACGTGAAGAGCGGCAAGCTGCGCGCGGTGGCCTCCGGCGGGACGCAGCGCTCGGCCTCCGCGCCGGACCTGCCCACCATCGCGGAATCCGGCGTGCCGGGCTATGCCTCGTATGAATGGAACGCCGTGTTCGCGCCCGCCGGCACGCCGCCCGCCATCGTGGAGCAGCTATCCCAGGCGCTGGCCCAGGTGCTGAAGGATCCGCAGGTTTCCAAGCAACTGGTCGACATGGGCGCCGAACTGGTCGGCTCCACGCCCGCGGAGCTCGATACCTTCCGCCGCGCGGAAATCGACAAGTGGAAGAAGGTTGTCGAGGAAGCGCATCTGCAATTGGATTGACCGGCGGACTGGATCGCGGAAGGGTTGTCGAGAACTCGATGTGAAGCACGTCGACTTCCGGGGATGTTGTATTGTCCCGCTACGCCGGCATCCCCGCGAGGGCCGGCAGGGCCCGGTATCGGCCGATGCCGGCCGGCGGGAGACTCCATGGACCTGCGCCAACTCGAATACTTCGTCCACGTCGCCGAACTGGGCAGCTTCACCAAGGCCGCGGCCATCCTGGACGTGGCGCAGCCCGCGCTCAGCCGCCAGGTGCGCCGCCTGGAAATCGAACTGCGCCAGACCCTGCTTTACCGCAACGGGCGCGGCGTCAGTCCCACCGAGGCCGGCAAGCGGCTGCTGGCCCACGGGCGCGGCATCTTGCAGCAGTTCGACCGCGCCCGGCAGGAAGTAGAGGACGCGCGCGGGTCGCCGGTGGGGCGCGTGGTCGTCGGCGTGCCGCACTCCATCGGGCGCCTGCTGACGGCGCCTTTCGTCGCCGAGTTCCGTCGCGCGTTTCCGCGCGCCACGCTGTGCCTGACCGAGGGCCTGACCGTACATCTGCATGAATGGCTGCTGTCCGGGCGCATCGACGTCGCCATCCTGCACGATCCGATTCCCACGCCGGGGCTGGAATTCCTGCCGCTCAGCGAAGACCCGCTGTTCCTGATCGAGCGGCGCGCCAAGGGCCGCGCGCCGATGGGCGCATCCATTCCCGTCAAGGACCTGGCCGACGTTCCGCTGATCATTCCCAGCCGGCCCCATCCGCTGCGCATGCTGGTGGAGACCCGGCTGGCCAGCCTGGGCCGCAAGATCTCCGTCACGCTGGAGATCGACGCCGTGGGCGCCATCGTCGACCTGGTCACGCAGGGCTACGGCCATGCCATCGTCACGCAGAACGCCTTGCTGATCACCGGCGACGCGGCCAAGCTCAGCGCCCGGCGCATCGTGTCGCCGCGCATGACCAGCACGCTGGCGCTGGCGACGTCGGCCGAGCGGCCGGAGACGGCGCTGGGCCGCCAGACCGCGCAGCTCATCGCCGATTTCACTCCCAGGGCGTTGGCGCAGGCGGCGCGCCGGGCGGCGGGCAAACGCTGAGCGCGGCCAGCATAGCGGGCACCTGCCTGACCGGGCGGCAGCTATTCATTCCAGGAATATCAGCTAGATCGGAAATGCCGTTCCGCTCTTGCTGCCCCGGGTCTATAGTCACTTTTCTATACATTTGACCGGCGTGGCAGGAGAGCGGTTTGTTGATCACCGATACCCAGGTGCACTTGTGGGAGGCGCATCGTCCGGACCGGCCCTGGCCGGCGGAGGAAGTCGAGCGCAAGGTCTTCGTGGCCGTCGAAGGCGCGCGTCCGCATCGGGAAGAACCCCTGGGCGCGGAAGAATTCCTGGCGACCATGGATGCCGCGGGGGTGCAACGCGCCATCATCGTCCCGCCTTCGCCCGTGGGGGACGGCAACGAGACCGCGCTGGAAGCCGCCGCGCGGTATCCGAAGCGGCTGGCCATCATGGGTCGTTTCAACCCGGAAGCGCCAGACGCCCGCGAGCGCCTGGATCGCTGGCTGGCGCAGCCCAATATGCTGGGTATCCGCCTGACCTTCCACAAACCCAAGTGGAGCGGCTGGCTGGAGCCGGGCGGCATGGACTGGTTCTGGGCCGCCTGCGAGCGCCTGGACATCCCGCTGATGGTCTTCGTGCCCGGCCACGTCGACAAAATCCCCTACCTGGCACAACGCCACCCGGGCCTGCGGCTGATCCTGGACCACATGGCCCGCCGCAGCAACCTGCGCGATGACGCCGCCTT
This sequence comes from Bordetella bronchialis, assembly GCF_001676705.1. Taxonomy (NCBI): domain Bacteria; kingdom Pseudomonadati; phylum Pseudomonadota; class Betaproteobacteria; order Burkholderiales; family Alcaligenaceae; genus Bordetella; species Bordetella bronchialis. The sequence goes on along the minus strand of NZ_CP016170.1, from coordinate 4,848,432 downwards.
CGCCGACCTGGACGAGCTGCTGGCGCTGGCCCGCTTTCCCAATATTTCGGTCAAGGCCTCGGCCGCGCCCTGTTATTCCAACGAGCCTTATCCCTTCGCCAATCTGAACCCCTATCTGCGGCGCATCTTCGAGGCCTTCGGCCCCCAGCGCACGATGTGGGGTTCCGATTACACGCGCCTGCCGTGCAGCTACCAGGAATGCGTCGACCATTTCCGCGTCGCGCTGGATTTCCTGGACGACGACAGCCGCGCATGGGTGATGGGCAAGGCCGCGGCGCGGATCCTGCGCTGGCCCGAATCCGCTTTTGACGACGACGCCTGACGTCACGGGAGCCGTGGGCTCCCTTTTTTTTACCCAAGCCGTCCCCGGGCGCCAACGCGCATCGCGGGCGATGCGAAGGCGCTTTTTTCAATAATGAGAGACCAGACATGATATCCGCACGATTCCGCACGCCGGCCTGGCTGCTGGCGGCCACGCTTGCCGTCGCCAGCATCGCTCCGCTGGGAGCCGCCCACGCCCAGGCCAGCTATCCCGACAAGCCGATCAGGATGATCGTGCCTTTCCCGCCGGGCGGCGCGGTCGACATCCTGGGCCGCCTGGTGGCGCAGCATATCGGCCAGCAGATGAACCAGTCCATCGTGGTGGAGAACCGCTCCGGCGCCAATGGCAGCGTGGGCAATGAAGCGGCCGCCAAGGCCGCGCCCGACGGCTACACCATCCTGCTGGGCGCCAACGGCCTGGCCACCAATGTGGCGCTGTATCCCAAGCGGCCGTTCTCCGAGCTGAAGTCGCTGACGCCCATCGCCTACGTGGGTTCGTCGCCCCTGATCATGATGGTGCCGGCCGATTCCCCGGCCAAGTCGCTGAAGGACATCGTCGACACGGCCAAGGCCGACCCGGGCAAGATCAGCTATGCCTCCGCCGGTCCCGGCAGCTCGGCCCACCTGGGTTCGGAGCTGCTGAAGTACGTCACCAAGACCAATATGCTGCACGTGCCCTACAAGGGCGGCGCGCCGGCCATCGTCGACCTGACCGCCGGACGCGTGAATTTCATGCTGCTCGATCCGGTGCAGGGCCTGTCGCAACTGCAGTCCGGCCGCTTGCGCGGCTTGGTGGTGGCCAGCAAGGATAGGCTGGCGCTGCTGCCCGACGTGCCCTCGGCCGCCGAGGCCGGTTTCCCCGATTTCGAGGCCAGCGTGTGGTGGGGCTTCATGGCGCCCAAGGGCACGCCGCCCGGGATCGTCAACCGCCTTAATGCGGAAATCAACAAGGCGCTGACCAGCCCGGATGCCCGGAAGGTCCTGGCCGGCATGGGCGTCACCACCCGGCCCGGCACGCCGGAGGATTTCGCCAAGTACCTGGATGCCGAGGCCGCGAAGTGGGCCACGGTCATCAAGTCGGCCAATATCACGGCGGACTGACGGCCCGCCGCGGCCTTATTCCGAACGGATGCCGGCTGTGTCGATCAGCTTCTTCCACTTGGCGACTTCCGCCTTCTGGAAGGCCGCCAGTTGCTGGGAGTCCATGCCGCTGCCGTCGATGGCCATGTCGTCGAACTTCTTGCGGACGTCGGGTTCCTTCAGGATTTTCAGGATCTCGGTGCTGAGCCTGTCGACGATGGGCCTGGGCGTGCCGGCGGGCGCGAACACGGCCTGCCAGGATACGACCTCGTAGTCCTTCAGGCCGAGTTCCTGCATGGTCGGGACATCGGGCAGGTGCGGATCGCGCTTGGCCGAGGTCACGGCCAGGGCGCGCAGCTTGCCCGATTGGATCAGGGGCAGGGCGGGCGGGATGTTATCGAAGGCCATGGACAGCTGGCCGCCCAGCAGCGCCTGCAGCACGGGCGCGCTGCCCTTGAACGGCACGTGCATGATATCGACCTTGGCGGTGGCCTTGAACAACTCGCCGGACAGGTTCTGCGAGGTGCCGTTGCCCGAGGACCCGTAGCTGAGCGCGCCCGGCTTGGCCTTGGCCGCGGCCAGGACATCGGCCACGCTGCGCAGCGGGCTGTCCTCCTTGACGAGCAGGACGTTGCCCAGCTTGCCGGTCAGCGCCACGGGCACGAAGTCCTTGACCATGTCGTAGGGCATGTTCTTGTACAGGCTGCCATTGATGGAATGCGAGCTGATGGTGCCGCCCACCAGGGTGTAGCCGTCGGGTTTGGCCTTGGCGACGAAATCCGAGCCGATGTTGCCGCCCGCCCCCGGACGGTTTTCCACGACGACGGTGGTGCCCAGCGCGGGTCCCAGCTTGCTGGCGACCAGGCGGCCGATGATATCGGTGGCGCCGCCCGGCGCGAAGGGGACGACATAGGTGATCGGTTTGCCGGCGGGCCATGCGTCATCGGCATGCGCGGCCGTGGCGATGCCCAGGGCGCAAAGGGCCGACACGGCGAGTCGGGTGGCAGCGTGCATGATGTCTCCTCATGGGGGTGTGGTTATAGGTGTTGCACCGCCATAGCATATACCGCCCCGTGGTCACCAACGGTACTGGTATCCGGCCAGCATGGCGCGCGAGCGCGAGACCCGCCCGCCCCGGCCGGCTTCGGCCTCGGCATAGAGAAAATGCCGGCGGCCCATTCGTGCTTCCACCCCCGCGCCCACGTCGACGCGGTTGCCGGACAGGTCCGTGCGCAGGGCCGTGCCATCGGCATCGATGGTGCCGCGGTTGCCGTATTCCCGTGTCCAGGTCAATTTGAGGTAGGGCGTCGCGGTATTGCCCTTGCCGGATTGCCAGTCGCGCCCCGCGCGGATGCCGGCCCGCGTATGCAGTGCGTGCCCGCCGCGGTCGTGTACCGCCGTGCCGTCGTCCAGCGTATAGCGCGCGCCGCCTACCCGGAAATAACCCAGGCCCACGGCGGGCTCCAGGAACCATCCGCGCGCCAGCGCCAGGCGCTGGCCCGCCGTCAGCGCGATGCCGGCCCCGGGCTGGTGGAAGCGGCCCGTCGCGGTCTCGTCCAGGCCCTGGCCGTGCGCCTGTACCGTATTGCGGAAGCGGCCGCCGGATGCCGCGACGCCGGCATATGCGCCGTTATCCAGCCGTAGCAGCGCATAGGCGCCGAAGAGCACCGCGGACGATCTGCCCTTGCCGTCGTCGAAGCGGCGGTGCGCGTCGACCTGGCTGATGGTGGCGCCCAGGTACCAGCGGCCCGCCGCGACGGCCACGGCGCGATCGGCGCCCAGGGTGTAGCCGGACAAGGACTCCGTGTAGCGGCTGCCGGCGGCCTGGCGCAGGTGCTGGCGGGTATCGATACCGCGTACCCAGACGCCGGCGCCCCACGGGTCCGGCAGGTCCGGTGCCGTGCCTGTCCGCGCACCGCTCGCGCGCAGCGCGTGGCCCCGATCGTCGACCGGGCGCAGCGCCGCATTCCAGATCGCGCCGGCGGACGCGAGACCGCTGTTGTTGACCAGGGCTGCCTGGACCGCGCGCGGCAGCGGCATCGCTTGCATGGCGCCGCGGTCCGGGGGATAGGGGGTGGCGTCCTGCGCGCCGGTATCGGCATCGGCATCGGCGTCGAACGCGGCGATGCCTGGCGGCGTATCCCCCGCGCCGTCGTCATTGCCGCCCCGGTCGGCGCCGCCATCGGCGTTGCCGCCGGCGTCGCCGAGGGCGCCTGGCCGGTCATCGCTGGCGCCGCCTGCATCGGCGCCTCGGCTGCCACCGCCATAGCCACTACCTCCGCCACCGCCACCGCCACCGCCACCGCCACCGCCACCGCCTCCGCCACCGCCACCGCCACCGCCACCGCCTCCACCATCGCCGCCACCGCCTCCGCCATGGCCTCGCGGGTCACCGGCCTGGGCCGGCCTTTCCAGCGCCCAGACGATACCCTGGTCCGTTTGCGTCCGGTTCAGGGTATAGCGCTGCCCTTGGACGTCCACGGCCTGGCCGGCATTTTCAAGCACGAAAGTGGCGTTGCCGCGGCGTGCCCTGACGAGGGGGACGGCGCGCGGACCAGGGCCTTCTCCCGCCTGGGACAGGTCGGTGATCAGCACCGCATAGGAGCCATTGGCGGCGCGGCCCACGTCGAGCCGGTCGGCCAGGCCGCGGGCCAGGTGCGAGCGCATTTCCAGGCGGCCCTGGCCGCGCAGCCTTTCACGGACCGTCAATGTGTGGAAACGCGGGGGCGGTAGGGGCACGCCGCCGGCGGCCGCGCCGCGCGCCTGTGCGAAGCGCAGCGTGCCGCGGTCGTACATCGTCATGCTGTCCACGGTGGAGTCCCCATCCATGGCCCAGGTGCTGCGGCTGCCCAGGTGCACCTTGCCCCCGATTCCCGTGTGGCCCTGCCATATCGAGCCGTTGGCCAGGGCGATATGGGCCCGGGCTTGCGGGATGCCGCGCACCGCGCCTTCGGCCCGCGTGTCGTCCAGCTTGAGCATGACGTAGTAGGGGCGGCCGGGGCGCGCGGGGTCGGCGGCCTCGTGGTGGACCACGTCGAGCAGCGTATGGGCCGCGCTGCGGACATCGGCCTTGGCCAACTGGAACAGGGCGCCTTCGTAGCGGCCCGCCGCCTGCGGCGCATACGCCCAGGCACGCAGCGCCGCCCCGTGGCTGCCGATCAGGGCGCGCGTCTCCTTGCCCCGCAGCGTGAACCGGCCTGCCGCGTTGCCGACGGTATAGGCGGTATCGGGTCCGGTCGTCAGCGAGACATCGCGCAGATGGACGACGGCCCGCCGCACCTCCACGGCGGGAGAACGCGGACCCTGCATTTGCACGAAGCCGCGCGAGATCCGCAACACGGTGTCGCTATCGCCGCATTTGCCGGCATTCGCGTCCACCCGGCAAGGCGACCTGCCGATGGCGAGCAGGCCAAGGCTGTCCGCGCCATTGCCGTACAGCCACATGTCCGTACCCGTCAGCCTGGCGTTGCCGCGCGCCAGGATGCCGGTGCTGGAATGGCCGTACAGGATGGCCCGCAGGCCGTCGAAGCCGGCCTTGACGTTGCCCGCCGTATAGAGCGCGGTATTGCGCGAGCCGTGGCCGAAGATCCATACCATGGCCTCGCTGCCGGACCCCGCTGCTGCGGCGGCGTCCCGCGATGGCGCCGGGCGCCCCATATGGATGCGGCCGGCCGTGCCGGCGGCGTGCAGGCCATGGGATCCCGTGCCGTGCAGCGAGATCGTGCCACTGGCCACATGCAGGTCGCCTTGGTCCGCCCTGATCCAGCCGGGCAGGTCGTCGCTGGGGTCGTCGAAATTCGCGATACCGTGGGCTCCCTCGCCGCGGGTGGTAATGCTGGCGCCGGTGACGGACAGGCGCGGTGCCCCGCTGAAATACAGGCCATGGGCGCCGTCGCCGGCCGTATCGATGGCCGTGCCCGGAAGATCCGCCTGGCCGTAGCGCAGCGCCTGCACGCCGTGCCGGCCATCGCCCTGGGTGCGCACCGGCCCGCGTACCCGGGTCTTGCGATCGGGGTCGCCGTTGGTGGCTTCTATCGTGCGGTCGGACCAGCCGTAGTCGGCGGCGTAGCCCTGGGCGCGCACGTCGCAGTACGGTTGCAGCAGCAGTCCCAGCGCCGCGGCGCCGCGCGCGATGCCGCCTTTCCAAGGCGGGGGTTCACCGGGCTGCCGGCGGCCGCGGGGCGCCGTGCGCGGCGGGCGGCGGGCGGCGTTCGTGCAGCATGTGCGGGCCTTGCCGGCCCCTGCGTGGCGATGTCCATGAGAATCCAGGCGGGCCATGATGGCGAGCTCCTTCGGTATCTGCGCTACGTGGGACATGGCCGGGCTGGGCGCCGGGCCTGTGAAGACATCCGGCCGCGGTCGTCCTGGTGGCGGACGACCGCGGCCGGCGGCGGGAACGACAGGCGATATGTACGCGCCGTGCGGTTTGTGTTCCGCCCGCGCTACCAGCGGTACTGGAAGCCCGCCGTTACCATGCGGGACTGTTCGAAGCGCCGGCCCTTGGCGTAGCCGATGTCGACGTACACGCTGTGTCCCTTGCCCAGCCGCGCCTCGACACCGGCGCCGGCCTCCACGCGGCTGCCGCCCAGGTCGGCCGCCAGGGATGCGCCGTCCACGCTGACGCGGTTGCGATTGCCCGCTTCATACGCATAGCCGGCGCGCAGATACGGCGTGACGGTGCCGCCGTTGCCGGTGTCGAACACGCGGCCCACGCGCGCCCCCGTACGCCATTGCAGCGAATGGCCGCCGCGGTCGCGCACCGAGGTGCCGTCGTCCAGCCGGTAGCGCGCCCCACCGACGCGCAGGTAGTCCACGCCCACATGCGGCTCGACGAACCATGCGGGCGGCAGCACGATACGTTTGCCTGCCTCCAGGGACGCGCCCGCGCCCTTGTTGCGGAATGCGCCGGCCACGTTCGCGTCATCGCCGCGCTTGCCATGCATGCGGTGCCGGTAGCGGCCCGCCGTGACCATGGCGCTGGCATAGCCGCCGTGCGACCCCAGGAACGTGGCATAGCCGCCGATATGCGTGCCATGGGTATCGCCTTTGCCATCGTCGAAATCGCGCCGGGCGTGGATGCGCGCGGCCAGCAGGCCGATGTGCCAGCGCCCGGCCGCCACGTCGATGGCGCGGTCGATGCCGGCGACGAAACCCTGCAGATGCTGGCGGTATGGGCCGGCCAGCGGGTTGTCGATTTTCTGGCGCGCGTCGGCGGCATCGATCCAGACGCCGGTGCCCGCCGCATCGAGCGCAAGGATGCCGCCTGGCGGCGCCCCGCCCCCGCCGTCGCGCAGCGCGCGCAGGCGGCGGCCGACCGCGTCCCGTTGCGCGTTCCAGATCGCCTGGCCGGCCGCCAGGCCGGCATTGTTGACGACGATCCGGGCAGCGGGCGACAGGACGATGGGAGGTGGTGGCGCGGCCAGCTGCGTGGCCGGTGACGTTTCAGCTTCCTGCTCGTCCGGGTTTTCTTCCGGGTTTTCTTCCGGCTTGCTGTCTTCCAGGCTGCCTTCTTCTTTTCCTTTTTCGCCCGCGCCTTCGCTTTCTCCCTCTTCTTCGTTGTCCGCCCCTGCCTTATCGGCCCCCTGGTTGGCCGGACCTTCGCCACCCGTCTCGTCCTTGCCTGCTTCGTCGTCGGCTTGTCCTTCGAGCGCTTTGTGCGTGCCCCCTTCCTCGTCTCCAGCCCCTGTCTTCCTGCGGAGCTTGTCCTTCAACCGGTCGTTGTCCCGCGCTTTGTTGTGGTCCGGCTGCGTGTCCCCGTCCGTGTCGTGTGCCGTCTTGACATCGTTGCCGTCGTTGCCGTCGTCGCCGGTACCGCAAGGCGCCTGTGTGCAGCCGGGTGGATGAGGATGGTCGGGTGTCGGCGGCCGGGGGCCGCCCGGTGGCGGCACCGTGTCACGTTCGGTCTTCCTTTCCGGTCCCCCATGCCGCGGCGGCGGGCCTTCCGATGGGGGACCGGCCGTGCCGCCAGGTGGCTGCGGCGATATGGCGTCGACGGTGCCTTGATAGCCGGCCGGCATTTCCGCGATGACGATGGGCTGGCCGGATTCCGGCGGTGGCAGGTGCATCACGCTCCTGCGTATCTCCGCCGGCATCTCGGCGATGACGACGGGGCTATCGGGCCCCGGCGGTGGCAGGTGCATCACGCTCCTGCGTATCTCCGCGGGCATTTCGGCGATGACGACGGGCCTGTCGGGCCCCGGCGGTGGCAGGTGCATTACGCTCCTGCGTATCTCCGCCGGCATTTCGGCGATGACGACGGGCTGGTCGGGCCCCGGCGGGGGCAGGTGCATCACGCTCCTGTGCGTCTCCGGCGGCGCTTCGGCGATCACGACGGGCTGGTCCGGCCGTGGCGGTGGCAGGTGCATTACGACCCGCGGGATTTCCTGGGGCGTTTCGGTGATGCCCACGGGCTGGTCATTACCGGCCGGCGCGTCGATGGACGCGCTGTAGACGCCCGCCGGTATTTCGGCGATGACCCGATCCCCCCGGGCCGGCGGCAGATCCAGCGTGGCATGGCCGCGTACGAAGGGCGCGCCTTCGGGAACCAGCCAAACGCTGACGGAAGGATCGTCGGGCGCCGTCTCCTTGTGCAGCTCGAAGGGCTGTTGCCCCAGGTAGACACGTTTGGCGCGATTGGGCAGCGTATAGTTGGCCGGACCGCCCTGGCCGGCATGGAACAGTTCGATGGACGTCACGGGCTCGCCGGTCTTGCCCGTGTCCCGGACGGCGACCGTGATATCGCCATGCACGCTGCCATCGACCACCACCATATCGCTTTCGCCGCGCGCGACATCGGCACGCATGCGGATCTCGCCCTTGCCCCGGATATCCTTCAACACGTGCAGGCGATGAAAACGGGACTCCCGCGTGTCGGGCGTGGGCCGGGAATACGGTTCCTCCGCGACCAATACGTCGGCCTGCTTTTCCGCCGTACCGGGCCGGTCGCGTTCGCGCCGCGCCACGTGGCGCCCGGGCACGTCCTGGAACACGATGGCGCCCGTGTCCAGGGAGACGTCGTCGACGGTGGAATGCGCATCCATCTGCCATCCACTTTGCCCGTCCACCGTGACGGTGCCGGCGATGTCGGTACTGCCGCGCCAGCTCGAGGCCTGGCGCAGCGCGATATCGACGCGGGGCGCCTGGGGGCTGCCGCTCCAGATCCGGCCCTGCGCATCGCTGTCCCGCAGCGACATGTCCACGCGGGCGGGCAGCGCCGGCCCGCTGTCCCCGCGATCGCGGCCTACCTCCAGCAGGCTTTCGGATTCGCTGCGGACCGATACATTGCGCAGGTCGAAGGCCGCCGTTTCGCGATCGCTGGAGGTCCACGCCGCCAGCGCCGATCCCTGCGCGCGCAAGGATGCCCGCGTGCGCTGGCCTTCCATGCGGAACAGGCCGGCTTCGTTGCCGACCGCGAAGCGCGCGCCCTCGGCGGTGGCGATGGATACGTCCCGCAGGGCGACCTGGGCGCGCACCAGCTCCACCGCCGGCGCATCGCGTCCGCTCATGACGATATGGCCCTGCGCCAGGTTGACCGAAGTGGGAACCGGGCAGCTGCCCGCATCGCCGCGGCGCGCCGGGCCGCCGCGCACCCGCAGGCCGAAACTGCCGGGCCCGGACGCCGCGATCCCGACGTTCTTGCCATCCACGCGCGCCTGCGGCCCCACGGACATGCCGACCGCGCCGGCGTTGCGCAGGTCCATGCCCACGCCGTTCATCTCCAGCCGGCGCTGGCCCTGGATGGCCACGCCGACGTTCCGTTCACCCCAGGCCTGGATGCGCAGGTCGGGATCATGGGCGCTGGCCGGCCGCGTATAGCCCATGGCCCAGAGTGTGGCGTTCCCGGCATCGCGCAAGGGCCGGCCCAGCGTGGCGACCGGCGATGTGGTTTCCACGCCGACGCTGTCGGGGCCGTGCAGCGTAATCGTCCCCTGCCGCAACGCCAGCGTGGATGCTGGCTGGTCCCCGGGCCGCGCGCCGGCCTGGCCCGCCGCCCGTGCGCCGGGCGGCGGCGCGGCGCGATCCGGCGCGGCGGGCAAATGGCCGCGGAAACCCTGTACGCCGTGGGCCCGCGCGCCGCGCGTCACGATATCCACGTCATGCATCGTCACGCGGGCCGTGCCGCCGTAGTAGACCGCATAGGCATCGTCCCCAGCGGTGGAGATCGCGCCGCTGAGCAGTGCCGCGCCGGGTTCCAGCGCGAGAACGCCGTGTTCCCGGTGGCCCTGCGTAACGACGGGGCCGCGTACGCGCATCATGTCTTGCGGCTTGCCATCGGTCGCATGCACCGTGGCGCGGGAAGCGCCGTGATCCCGGATATCGCCATCGGCATGGGCAGGGGTGGCGATCAGGCTGAAGGAGGTCGCGCCATACAGCGCACGCAGGAACCAGGGAGTCGTGCCTCGCGGAGAGACCGGATTTCCGCCGGGTGGGCGGATGCGCTGAAACATCGGGGGAGGATGGGACGATGGCGGGGATGCAGGGTGTTGCGGGTAAGACATACTGCTCCTTTAGCGCTGGGGTGGGACAACTCGGGTGCTGCGTACTCTCTGGTAATGGATGAAAAGCCGCGGGGATATGCGGACGATGCGTGCGTAAGGCCATCGCCGGGCGACGGCCGGGGCGGGGCCGCCCGTCATGGCGCGGGCGGGCCGCCGGGGCTCGGCCGCCGGGACGGGACAGGTTGGGTGATGCGGGATCGCGACGGTCCGGTCCGTGTTGCCGCGCGGGCCTTACGGGGCCCGGGCCGGCGCGTGTTCAGGACGTGCGCGCGCAAGTTCGCATGCCGGTCAACGGCATGCGTGTGCGTGGGGTGCGGACTTGGGGGAAAGGCGTCAGCAGGGAGGCCGCGCGTATCGATGGCCGATGCGGCAGGCGCGGCTTCGGCGAGAGGAAAGTGGGCGTGGCATCGTCATCGGCGATGCGCAGGCCGCGATCGGTGTGCTGGCGGGAGGGGAATGGCGGTGCGAGGGCAAGGTGGAAGGCTTCATCGAGCTGCGTGACCTACGGCCAGATTCGATCTGGATGCAACGGGTTGATTCATCAGGACGCCCGTTCGTCGCGCGCGGGAGAGACGCGGTTCCGGCCTCTAGGGGGAATCCCCGGTCTCCCGGCCTTATAAGACCTACTCGCCGCGAAAGATCCGCGGCCCCTGGAAAAGTGAAATGTGGCGTTACTGAGGGACCTTGCAAAACGCCGCCCCGCCGGCATCGACCGGCCGGGCCTGCGTGGCCCGGCCTGCGCGGCCGGGCCTGCGCGGCCCGGCCTTACGGGATGACGCCGCAGGCGACGCGGCCGCCGCCGCCGCCCAGCGGCATGGGATGGTCGCTGTGATTGTCGCCGCCGGCGTGGACCATCAGGGCGTGATGATGGACCTCGGATAGCTTCAGGCGGGGCGCCAGGACGGGATTGGTGGCGTTGCCGTTGCTGTCCACGTACAGGGCCGGCAAGTCGCCGCGGTGGCCGTCGCCCCAGGGCGTGCCATGCTTCTTGGTCTGGTTGGGATCGTAGTGCCCGCCCGCCGCGCCGGCGGGCACGGGCTTGCCGTCCTGCTGCGAGGGCCCGCAATCGCCTTTGTCGTGGACGTGGAAGCCGTGCAGGCCCGGTGGCAAGCCTTTCAGGTCGGGCGTCAGCACCAGGCCATACTTGTTCTGCGACAGCGTGACCGTGCCGATGTCCTGGCCCTTGCCGGTGGGCGTGGCCAGCGCCATCGGCACGGTGACGTCGGCCTGGACCGGCGTGGCGGCGCACAGCGCGGCGCCAAGGGCCGCCGCGGCGGCCAGGATCTTGCGGGTGTGGGTGGGATACATCGCGCCTCCTGGGAAAAATTGCCGGCGTCGCGCCGGCGGGGTGGTCTGGCAGGAGCAGTGTGCGCGATGCCGGGCCGATGCGCCACGGGAAATGCGTTACCGGGTCCCGGCGCGGGTCCCCGTGCCGCGCGGCACCCGCACCGGCCCCGGCCGGACCGGGACGCCCGGGGGCCTCAGGCCAGCACGCTGAAGCCTATGGTGGTCGTGCCGTGTTCGCTGTGCGCGAACACATCGCCGCCGTGCATGGTGGCGACCGCCTTGACGATGGCCAGGCCCAGGCCGTGGCCATGGCTGCCGCCCTGGTCGTTGCGGGATGCGTCGACGCGGTAGAACCGGTCGAACAGGCGCGGCAGGTGGCAGGGATCGATGGGCTCGCCCGGATTGGAAACGGCGATGCGCACCGCGCCGGGCTGCTGCTCGATGCGCACGGTGATGCGCCGCCCGCACTCGGTGTGCTGGATGGCGTTCTGCAGCAGGTTGGTGACGGCGCGGCGGAAGCGCGCGGTATCCAGCGCGGCCTCGGCCTGCACGTCGCCCTGGATATCCACCCCCAGGCGCATGTCGTCCAGGACGAACTCGAAGAACTCGATGGTCTTGCTGACTTCCTCGGCGACCGGGGCGCGCACCAGGCCGGTCGCCGCCTCGCCCTGGTCGGCGCGAGCCAGGAACAGCATGTCGTTGACGATGGCGCGCAGGCTGTCCAGTTCTTCCAGGTTGGACTGAAGCACTTCCTCCAGGTCGGGGGCGCTGCGGCGGCGCGACAAGGCCACCTGCGTCTGGCCGATCAGGTTGGTCAGCGGCGTGCGCAATTCATGGGCGACGTCGGCGTTGAAGGCTTCCAGGCGCGTGTAGGCGGTTTCCAGCCGGCTCAGCGCGCCGTTGAAGGCGTTGGCCAGATCCGCCAGCTCGATGGGCAGGGTCGCGACGTCCAGGCGCTGGGACAGGTGGCGCGGGCTGAGCTTGCCCGCCTGGCTGGACAGTCGCTGCAGCGGCAGCAGGCCCATGCGCGCCACCCAGTACCCCAGCAGCATGATAAGCAGCACCGCGGACAGCAGCAGCGCGGCCAGGGCGGTCAGGAAGGTATGCAGGGTGTGGAAGTAGGGCGCCGTTTCCAGGCCGACGATGAACTTCACCTCCGGCCGCTCCTGCAGGGCCGGCACCGTGCGCACCAGGATGCGCATGGGGTACTCGCGTCCGGGAATGGCGATGCTGTCGATGCCGTCGGGCGGGGGCGCCGATGCCAGCGCGGCGGGAACGTCCTTGCCGTAGGCGTAGACCGGATCCGGGCTCAGGATCCAGAAACGCAGGCTGCCGTCGGCGGGCGTCAGTGTATCCATCTTGGCTTCCGCCCGGCTCCAGCGTTCCAGGTTGCCCATGCGGTTCAGGGCATACAGCATCTCGTTGGCGGTGGTGGCCAGCACGTCGGTCTGCTGGCGCATCAGTTCGGTGCGCAGCACGCCATACAGCGCGACGCCGATCAGCGAGAAGGTCAGCAGGGCCACCGATGCGAACATCACGGCCAGGCGGGCGGTGATCGACGGCTTCATTCCGGCAGGGCGTCCTCGCGCTGTTCCAGGACATAGCCCATGCCGCGGATGGTGTGCAGCAGGCGCGTGCCGAAGGGGCTGTCTATCTTGGCGCGCAGGCGCTTGATGGCGACCTCCACCACGTTGACGTTGCTGTCGAAGTTCATGTCCCAGACCAGCTCGGCGATGGCGGTCTTGGACAGGATCTCGCCCTTGCGCCGCGCCAGCACGGCCAGCAGGGCGAACTCCTTGGCGGTCAGGTCGATGCGCACGCCCGCGCGGTACGCCTTGCGGCTGGCCAGGTCGATCTGCAGATCGCCGATGCGCAGGTGCATGGGCTCCTGCGCGCGCCCGCGCCGGGTCAGCGCCTGCAGGCGGGCCAGCAGTTCCAGGAAGGAAAAGGGCTTGACCAGGTAGTCGTCGGCGCCGTCCTGCAGGCCGCGGATACGGTCCTCCACGCTGTCGCGCGCCGTCAGCATGATGACCGGCGTCTGGCGGAAGCGGCGCAGCTCGCGCAGCACCTGGAAGCCGTCCCGGCCGGGCAGCATGGCGTCCAGCACGATGACGTCGTAGCCATGCTCCAGGGCCAGGTGCTGGCCGTCCACGCCGTTGTGCGCCAGGTCGACCGTGCAGCCCTGCTCGGTCAGGCCCTTGTGCAGGTAGTCGGCCGTTTTGAGCTCGTCTTCGACGATCAGGATTTTCATGGCGGGGGCGCACGCATACGGTGGGGTGGCGATTGCGGTTCTTTTACCCTATTTCTGCACCAGCGGCTCGCGCGGCTCGGCCGGCTGCGCGCCGGCTTGCCGGGCGGCCGCCTTGCGGGCGGCGCGCGCCTCCTTGCGGCGGATATACCAATAGTGGGCGCGGTCCAGGTACAGGTAGACGACGGGCGTGCTGAACAGGGTCAGCGCCTGGGAAACCAGCAGGCCGCCCACCATGGCGTAGCCCAGCGGGCGGCGCAGCTCGGCGCCCTGTCCATTGCTGAGCATCAGCGGCAGGCCGCTGAGCAGCGCGCACATGGTGGTCATCATGATCGGGCGGAAGCGCAGCAGGCAGGCCTCGTAGATGGCGTCCCGCGGCGACATGCCGCGCTCGCGCTCGGCATGCAGGGCGAAGTCGATCATCATGATGCCGTTCTTCTTGACGATGCCTATGAGCAGAATGATCCCGATCAGCGCGATCACGCTCAGGTCGTAGCCGCCCGCCCGCAGGATCAGCAGCGCGCCCAGGCCGGCCGAGGGCAGGGTCGACAGGATGGTAAGCGGATGGATGTAGCTTTCGTACAGGAAGCCCAGCACGATGTACACGGCGATCAGGGCGGCGGCGATCAGGTAGGGCTGGCTCCGGAGGGAATCGCCGAAGGCCTGGGCCGCGCCCTGGAAGGATCCCACCAGCGTCGCCGGCACGCCCATCTGCGCCTTGGCGGCGTCGATGGCCTGGACGGCCTCGCCCAGCGACGCGCCCCGGGCCAGGTTGAACGACAGCGTCACCGCGGGAAACTGCCCCTGGTGGTTGATCGCAAGGTAGTTCGTCTTGGTGGTATCCAGCTTGACGAAGGTCGAAAGCGGAACCTGCTCGCCCGTCAGCGGCGACGTCAGGTACAGCTTGCTGAACAGCGACGGATCGCGCTGCAGCGCGGGGGTGACCTCCAGTACCACGTGGTAGCTGTTCAACTGCGTGAAGTACTGGGCGACCTGGCGCTGCCCGATGGCGTCGTCGATGGTGGCGTCGATCAGGGCGGGCGAAATGCCGAAGCTGGATGCCCGCGCGCGGTCTATGGTCAGCGTGGCGGTCGGCGCGTTGCTCTGCTGGTCCGACGCCACATCCGTCAGCTGCGGCAGCTCGGCGAAGCGCGCCGCCAGCCGCGGCGCCCACTGGTTCAGTTCCTCCAGGTTGGAATCCGTCAGGGTGTACTGGTATTGCGTGCGCGACAGGCGGCCGCCGACGTTGATGTCCTGTCCCGCCTGCATGTACAGCGTCACGCCCTCCACCTGGGCCACCTTGGGACGCAGGCGGCGGATCACTTCGTCCGCGTTGTCGGTGCGGCCGTCTTCCTTGGCGCGCAGGGCGATAAAGAAGCGGCCGGTGTTGAACTGGGTCGGGTCGCCGCTCATGCCGAAATCCGCCACGTCCTTGTCCTGGCGCACGATGTCCGCCAGCTGCACCATGCGGCGGTTCATGGCGCTGAATGACGAGTCCTGGGCCGATTGCGCGAAGCCGAAGATATAGCCTGTGTCCTGCTGCGGGAAAAAGCCCTTGGGGATGGTGATGAACATCAGTCCGGTCAGGGCGACCGTCGCGATGAAACTCATCAGGGTAATGAACTGGTGGCGCAGCACCCATTGCAGCCCGCGCTTGTAGCCGCCCAGCATGATATCGAAGCCGCGTTCGAACAGCATGAACATGCGTCCATGCGCGCGCCCGTGCTGGTTCTTCAGGTAGCGCGAGCACAGCATGGGGGTAAGGCTCAGCGAGACGATGACCGAGACCGCGATGGTCAGCGTGACCGTGACGGCGAACTCGCGGAACAGGCGGCCCACGATGCCGCCCATCAAGAGCAGCGGTATGAACACCGCCACCAGCGAGACCGAGATCGAAACGATGGTGAAGCCGATTTCTCCGGCGCCCTTGTAGGCGGCCTCCAGCGGCCCCATGCCTTCCTCCACGTGGCGGTAGATGTTCTCCAGCATCACGATGGCGTCATCCACCACGAAGCCCACGGCGATCGTCAGAGCCATCAGGGAAAGGTTGTCCAGGCTGAAGCCCGCCACGTACATCATGGCGGCCGTGCCCATCAGGGCCAGCGGGACCGTGACGCAGGGAATCAGGGTGGCCGCCACATCGCGCAGGAAAACGAAGATGATCATGACCACCAGCGCAAAGGTCAGGACCAGCGTGAACTCCACATCGTGCACCGAGGCGCGGATGTTCTGCGTGCGGTCGATGATGGTATTGATCTGTACCGAGGGCGGAATCGCCGCGCGCAGGCGCGGCATGGCGGCGTTGATGGCGTCCACGGTCTCGATGACGTTGGCGCCGGGCTGCTTGCTGATCTGCAGCACGATGCCGCGGCCATTGGTAAGGGTGTTGCCCGGCGCGGCGGCCGGGCCGGCATAGGCCCAGGCGGCCAGCTTGTTGTTTTCCGGGCCGTCGACCGCCACGCCGACGTCGCGCACGCGGATGGGCGCGCCGTTGCGATAGGCCAGCACCATGTCGTTCCAGGGCGCCGCCTTCAGCAACTGGTCGTTGGTATAGGTGGTGAAGCTCTGCGTCGGGCCGTCTATGGTGCCCTTGGGCTGGTTGACGGTGGTGTTGGCGATGACGCCGCGCACGTCCTCCAGGCTGAGGCCCAGCGATTTCAGCTTGGTGGGATCGAGCTGGATGCGCACCGACGGCTTCTGTTGCCCGCCGATGTTGACCAGGCCCACGCCCTTGATCTGCGAGATCTGCTGGGCAAGGATGTTGTCGGCGTAGTCGTTGACCTGGGTGATGGGCAGCGTGTCCGACTGCACGGCCAGGATCAGGATGGGCGCATCGGCCGGGTTCACCTTGCGGAAGGTCGGCGCATTCGGCAGGTTCGACGGCAACTGGCCGGACGCCGCGTTGATGGCCGCCTGCACGTCGACGGCGGCCGAATCGATGCTGCGGTCCAGGTCGAACTGCAGCGTGATCTGCGACTGGCTTTGTCCGCTGAGCGAGGTCATCTGCGACAAGCCGGCAATCAGGGAGAACTGCCGTTCCAGCGGTTGCGCGACATTGGACGCCATGGTTTCCGGACTGGCGCCGGGCAGGTTGACCGTGACCTGTATGGTGGGAAAGTCGACCTGGGGCAGCGGCGCCACGGGCAGCAGCGGCCAGGCGGCCACGCCCACCAGCAGGATGGCCAGCGCCAGCAGGCTGGTGCCGATGGGGCGCTTGATGAAGGTGGCGGATATGCTCATTGCCGGGCTCCCTTGGCCGGGGCGGCCGCCGCCGCGTCGCCCGCGGTCGCCGCGCCGGCGGCGGGCGCTGCCGCGGGCGTCCCGCCCGGTCCGCCCGCCATCGCGGTCGTCGTCTTCGATTCGACGGTATGCAGGCCGGGCCGCAGCTTGTACTGGCCGTCCACGACCACGCGTTCGCCGGCTTTCAGGCCATCGTCGACGACGGCCACATTGTCCTGGATGACGGCCACGCGTATGGGCTGGACCCGGGCCACGCCCTGGTCGTCCAGCGCATAGGCATAGGTGCCGTCCTGCCCGCGCTGCACGGCGGCGGCCGGCACCGTCAGCGCCTGCTTGCGCGTTCCCAGCTGCAGGCGCGCGTTCACATACTGGCCCGGCCACAGCACATGGCGCGGATTGGGAAACACGGCCTTGAGCTGCACGGTGCCCGTGGTGGTATCGATCTGGTTATTCACCAGGACCAGCCTGCCTTCGCCCAGCGGCTGGTTCGATTCGCGCCCGAGCGCGGTCACGGGCAGGCCTTGCGGCGTGTCCGCCATGGCGGTGTTGATATCGCCCACGGCGGACTCCGGCACGGTGAACAGCACCGATATCGGGTCGATCTGGTTGATCACCACCAGTCCGCCGGTATCGGTGGCGTGCACGATATTGCCCGGGTCGACCAGGCGCGCGCCGACCCGCCCGCCGATGGGCGCCGTAATCGTGGTGTAGTCCAGCTGCACCTGCGCGAACGCCACCTGCGCCTGGTCCATCTGCACGGTCGCTTCCAGCTGCGCCACCAGCGCGCGCTGGGTATCCAGCTGCTGCTGCGTGGCCGCGTCTTCCTTGGTCAGTTGCGTGAAGCGTTTCAGGTCCAGGCGCGCATTGAGCAGTTGCGCCTGGTCCTTGGCCTGGGTGGCCTTGGCCTGCGCCAGCTGGGCTTGCAGCGGGCGCGGATCCAGCTGCGCCAGCAACTGCCCGGCCTTGACGTCCTGCCCCTCGACGAAGCCCACCTTGTCCAGCTCGCCATCCACCCGCGTTTTGACGGTCACCGACTGGTTGGCCGTGACCGTGCCGACGCCGGTCAGGTAGATGGGCACGTCCTGCTGCTCGACCCGTGTGGAGGTCACGATGACAGGCGGCGTCTTGGGCGCCGGGGCGTCGGCCGACTCGGCCTTGTGCGCCACGCCCCAGAAGGCGGCGGCGACGGCCGCCAGGGCCACGGCGGCGGCCGCGTATCCGGCGCGGCGCCGGGACAATGCATCTGCCATGATCTTCGCTCTCGTTTTCTTGAATACAGTCGGGGTTCAGTGGGCGTTGCCTGCGGAAGCGGCGTTGCCCGCCGATGCGGCCGCGCTCGCCGATCTGGCGGTGCCGGTCGATGCGGCCGTGGTGGCCGGCGCCGGGAGGGCGCCCGGCGTGCCGCGCGGATCCGCCTCGGACGCCGCCATCGGCGCATCGAGCTGCGCGGCATTCCATCCGCCGCCCGTGGCCTTGATCAGCGCCACGCTGGCCAGCAGCCGGCGTCCGAGCAGATCCGCCGCCGTGCGCTCGTTCGACAAGGTCAGGGCCTGGGCGGTGACCACCGTCAGATAGGTCGTGGTGCCGGCGCGGTACTGTGCCAGCGCCAGCTGTTCCGACAGGCGCGAGGCGGCCACCGCCTGGTCCTGGGCCACGCTTTCGTCGGCCAGCACGCGCAGATTGGAAAGGTTGTCTTCCACTTCCTGGAAGCCCCCCAGCACGGTCTGCTTGTATTGCGCGACCGCCGCGTCGAAACCCGCGCGCGCTTCATCCACGCGGGCGCTGCGCAGCCCGCCGTCGAATAGGGTCTCGGCCAGCGCCGCGCCCAGCGACCAGACACGGCTGGGCGTGCTGAACCACCGCGACAGCGAGGCCACGCCGCTGCTGAAGCCCACGCCGGCGCTCAGCGTCAGGTCCGGATAGTAGGCCGCGCGCGCCACGCCGATCTGCGCGTTCGCGGCGGCGGCCAGGCGTTCCGCGCTGGCGATATCCGGACGACGCTCCAGCAGCTGCGACGGCACGCCGGCCGGGATCCGCGGCACCGTGGCGCGCCAGCTTTCGGGCGCGGGCGGCAGGGTGAAGTCGGCCGGCGCGCGTCCGGTCAGGATGGCGATCGCGTGCTCCAGCTGGTTGCGCTGGGTATCCAGGTCGATCGCCGAGGCCTGCGCCGTGCGCAACTGCGCTTCGGCCAGGGCAACGTCGGAGCGCAGCGCGACGCCCGCGTTGTACTGGCTTTGCGTCAGTTTCAGCGAGCGCTCGAAGGCCGCGATGGTTCTCGCGAACAAGGCCTTGAGTTCGTCCGTCACGCGCAGCTGCAGATAATCCTGGGCCAGCGCCGCCTGCACGCTCAGGCGCGCCGCCGCCAGCTGCGCCGCGCTCGATTGCGCGCTGGCATCGCTGGATTCCACCGAACGCCGCACCGCGCCCCACAGGTCCGGCTCCCAGGCCGCGTCCAGCGAGGTCGCATAGGTATTGCCCAGCTTGCTGCCGCTGTTGCCCAGCGTGCGCGAGCGGTCGGCCGACACCCCGGTCGTCAGTTGCGGCCAGAAGGCCGCGCGTGCCTGGTCGACCAGCGCGCGCGCCTGGCGGTATTGCGCGGCGGCCTGGGCGATGGTCTGGTTGGCGGCGTTGGCCTGCTGCTCCAGCCCGTCCAGCGTGCTGTCGCCATAGATCTCCCACCAATTCTCGTTGGCATCGATCTCGCCCGGCTGGGCCGTCTTCCACGGGCCGGCCTCCTTGTAGGCCGCCGGCACGTCCATCGTCGGCCGCACATAATCGGGCCCGACGGTACAGCCGGAAAGCAGCGCCAGCGCCGACAGCGCGGCCGGAACGAAGGGTATGCGGCGCCGCGCGCGGCGCCCGGGCAGGGTAGGGGCGGTCATGATGCGCCCAATGTACGAAACGGCGCAGGACGATACGCTGTCCGAAAACTGACAATCCTGTCAGTTACAGCGCCTCGCGCAAGGGCCATCCGCGCGCGGTCCCGGGCGGGAAGCGACATCGCGCCCGGCATGCCGGCCTCGCCATCCTGTCGGCTTCATACTGTGCAAGCCCGCACCGCCGGGAACGATCGCCGCCCGGCGCGCATCCCCGGTCCGCTCAGAATGGCTTGGCCAGGGCCAGCGCCAATATGGCCAGCGTCGCCGTCGCCACGATCAGCGGCGTCAGCCGCCACACGCCCGCGGGCTGCCCCTGGGCGCGGCGGCGCAGCGTGCCTGCCTGGACCCCATGGATGGCCGACAGCAGCACCACGCACGCCACCTTCGCATGCAGCCAGCCGCCGGCCATCCAATGCCCCCGCACGGCCAGCGCGATTCCCAGCGCCCACGTCAGCAGCATGGCGGGCGTGGTGACGGCGCGATACCAGCGCCGCATCCTGGCCGCGGCGACCTTGCCTTGCGAAGCGTCCGGCGCGTCGGCCACCAGCACCAGCGATAGCGCCGACACGCCGATGACGAACGTCAGCGCGGCCGCGACGTGCAGCACCTTCAACCACGTATACAGAACAGCGAATTCCATCATCCCAGCCCGGCCGCTACCCTGCGGGCCGGCCCCCGATTGCACCGGCCCAGAGTCTAGCCCATCGCGGCCTCCCGCCGGCGGGCCAGCCCCCACAGCATCATGCGCGTGGAAAGATCGTCCACCACGGCGGCGTCGACACCGCCGCCCAGGCAGGCCAGGGACTTGCCGCGCAACGCCACATAGCCCAGCCGGTACCGCGTGCCCAGCGACAGCCACAGCGCATGCGCCGCCGCCGACTGGCGCGCCCCGCTGACCAGGCACCAGCCGGCATCCAGCTCCCGCGCATACAGGTACCGGGCCAGCCCTCGGCGCTGGTACTCACGCCGGAAGCGCGAATGCGGCGACCGTACGTGGCGGTCGGTCCAGCGGTCCACCTCCACCAGCCGGTTGAACACCGTGCAGCCGGCCAAGACGCGGCGGCGCGGGTCCTCCACGTACAGGTACGATTCCCCATCGGCCTCGCGCCGCCGCACCGCCAGGCCCAGGTGCGGCAGCGTCGCCACCACCGGCGCATAGCCTTCGCCCTTTTCGCACAAGCGCCGATAAAGCGCGTCCAGCTCGGCCTCCAGCGACGCCGGATCCAGGTCGACATCCACCCTCATGGGTCGTCCGGAAGCGCGATCGCATCATCGCCGGCATCGCGGCCGGCCACGCGTTCATCCGGACCCGCCCACCAGCCGCTGTGCAGCTGCGCGGGCCGGTGTCGCGCGCGCACCTGCGCGCTGGTTTCCCATGCGTCGTCGCGCACGTCCAGGCCCGCATAGATGCCATACCCGGCCCCCGCGCGGATCTCGCCGCCCGCGCGTATGCTCTCGCCCGCGCGGATCGCACCCTGCACCACGATCGAGCCCGCGGCGCGTATGCCCCAGCCCGCGTCGACGTGCCCGCCGCATCGCAGCGTCGCGCCGCAAGCCACGCCATGCCGCACGCGTATGCCGGCGCCGCATTCCAGCGCCTCGCCCACGCGCACGCCGCCCAGCCCCTCCAGAACGCCCTCCAGCCACAACGCGCCGCCCACCGTGACGTCGGCGCGCGCACGCAATCCCGCGCATCCCGCCAGATCCCAGCCGACCCGCAGCCGCTCCGCCGAAATCGAATTCCCGGCATCCAGGTTCCACGCCACCAGCAAATCCCCGCCTGCCGAGACCGCCGCATCGCAAGCCAGCGCCGCGCCGCACCGGATATCGCGCCCCGCCGCGACGCGGCCTGCGCGCAGGCCGCCGTCCACGCGCAGATCGCGCCCCGTGCGCAGCACCGTGTCCACCCGCGCCGTCCCGCGCACATGGAGCGTGCCGGCGAACACCATCGCCGGCACCTCCAGCTCACTGACCACGCGGACGGCATCGGTCGGACCGAACTGGTCCAGCAGCCAGCACGCATCGCCCACGCGGCCATCGGCCACCAGCGCATCGAGCAACTGTTGATAGGATTCATTGGCCGTGGCATTGCGCAAGTACCAGCGAAAGCCGTCCGCGCAAGGCTGCTTGGCCTTGATAAACGCCTTGGTGATATCCATGTCTGTCCTCCTGCGCGCCCGGCAGGCGCGACGCGGCCCACCGGCAGGCCCAGGCGGGCACCGGAAAGGGCATATCGCTGTCGCGGCGCGCCTCAGGGCGCGCGTCGTTCAGGTGCCGTAATCGCCAGCCGCTTCGGGCTGGTACAGGATCTTCGCGACCGTGCCCGCATGCATCACGCGGTCGCGCCCTTGCCACTGGACAGTCTGTCCTTCGCGGCAGCCCAGCAGGCTGAGCCCCAGCGGCGAAAGCACCGAGATGCAGCCCTGCGCCACATCGGCTTCGGCCGGATACACCAGCGTCAAGGTTTGCTCCGCACCGGCCGCGTCGCGCAGCAGCAACCGCGTGCGCATCGTCACCAGATCGGGCGGAACCGCCGTGCCCGGCACGGTGGGACTGGTCACGATCAGATCGTGCGCGTCCTGGGTCGCGTCGTCATGGCGGCTGGCGGTCAGCCGCGTGAGCAGGCCGACGAGCCGGACATGGTCCAGCTCGCTGAGCAATCTTTCATCGGCGGATACGTGCATGGAGCACTCCTGTAAGGTCGTGCGCCGCACGAACGTGCGGCACGGCTTTGCGCGGGCTGGGCCCGACGACCTGGAGGAATGCGCTTTGGGGGGAAAGGTGCTGCGGGTCGCCGGGCTCAAGCATGTGCGGCAAAAGCCGCGGCCGGTCCGGTCTTATGAAGCTGAGGCGGGCATGCACACGCCAGCACCGGCCGCTGAAGCGGACGGCTGCCAATGAAAGCGCGCACGAAATGCCGAAAAGTCATGCCCACGATTGTAGGCCGTCCCACGCACAGAGTCCAACGATGAAGCCCCACGAGCCCCGCCCACGCGCTTCACGCGTGTGCGGACAAAACTGTCAGCACGCCATTGTGCAGGCCAAGCCCCCCAAATCCGACCCACCATACGCACACCAGCACACACAGGCACACGCACACCCGCACGCACAGGCACCCCCACACCCGCACAAAACCCGCAACGCGTAGGCGTGGCGCGGCCGCGCAGGGCGGCCACGCCACGACGGGCGCCAGCAAATCATTCCTGCCCCGACCCCGCCGCCGACGAAGCGCAAGCAACCCGGCCGCCCCAGCGACCGCGTATGAGAGACACCAGAGTCCGGCTGGGGGGAGGCCTGTCGGCGCCGGCCCATCGGAGGCCGCGCGAGGGCTTCCGAACGTAGGACGGCCGGGCAAAACAGGCGCAAGAAACCTACCGCCCGTTCGGCCGCCGTAGGAGGAAGACGAAGCGGAAGTCCAGGGCGTAGGCCCTGGACCGGCCGACTGGGCCGGCGCCGACAGGCCTCCCCCCAGCCGGACGTCCCAAGCAGCAGCCCACCGCCGGCATAAACCACAACGCCCGCCCCAAGCAGCAAGCCCACCGCCGGCATAAACCACAACGCCCGCCCCAAGCAGCAAGCCCACCGCCGGCATAAACCACAACCCCCGCCCCAAGCAGCAAGCCCACCGCCGGCATAAACCTAAACCTGAACCTAAACCTGAACCTAACCCTAAACCGCAAAGCCCCCAAAGCAACAGGCAACCAAGCC
Organism: Bordetella bronchialis; assembly: GCF_001676705.1. Classification (NCBI taxonomy): domain Bacteria; kingdom Pseudomonadati; phylum Pseudomonadota; class Betaproteobacteria; order Burkholderiales; family Alcaligenaceae; genus Bordetella; species Bordetella bronchialis. Next base: position 4,825,171 of record NZ_CP016170.1, on the reverse strand, counting down.
CCTCCCGGCCCCCATCACCCCCGCCCAGCCTTCACCCTGCTCGCGATCCCCTTCCGGGCCACCCCATTGCGCCGCGTCATCTCCGAGTCCAATATCAACCGCCCCCGCAGCTTCCCATTCAGCTTCTTCACAAACCCCGACGCCTCCGCCATATGCTCGGCCATCAACCGCCTAACCCGATCAGCATCCCGCGCCCGCGCCGCCTCCACGATCGCCGCATGTACGCGTACATTCGCTTCCCCGAAGCGCCGCTGCGTCCGTGTCGGCGTATCGTTCTCGAACACCGTCAACTGCCGCAGCATCTCGTTGATCAACTGGCATGTAAACCGCAGAAAAGGATTCGGATTCGCCAACGCCAGGATATCGTGGAAGTTCAGATCCTCCTTGCGCTGCGCCACCACATCCGCCGTCCTCCCCGACGACGGATCGCAGCACTCGATGCTATGGCCCAAGGCCTCGAAATCCGCCTCGGTCAAATACGGTACCGCCCCCGCCGCCAACTCCGGCTCCAGCAGCTTGCGCGCCGCGTAGATATCGTCGATCGTCACTTCCTTGAAAAACAGATAGTTTTGCATCAGCTGGAAAGTCCGATCCAGCGTCACCTCCACGATCCGTCCGCCACCCGCCGGCCCCGTGCTGATCGTCACCAGCCCTTGCACCTCCAGCGACTTCAACGCCTCTCGCATCGTGCTCTTGCTCACCGAGAACAACTGCTGCAGCTCGTTCTCGCGCGGCAGCTTATCGCCCGGCCGCAAATCGCGTTCGGTAATCAGCCGCTTAATCTCCTCCGCGACCAGATCGGCGCGCTTGGATCTGCCCGGCGCGGCGGGCGCCTGGGCGGCGGATTCGCGGGCCATGCGTGCTCCTATCCCTGTGGTCCGGGCGTTGAAGGATATCCGGCCATCCACCCGTCCTAGGGTAAATACGGCCTTCATTCCATGCCCTGCCGTGTTGACGTCGAAAAACGCCAACCATATCATCAGTTCGTCCTATTTATCATGATAAATAAGGGGAAGGCCTTGAACCGTCGCGATCTGCTAAAACTCGCCGCCCTGTCGGCAATCCCGGGTTCCTTCGCGCTGCGCGATGCGTATGCGCAGGCTGCCCAGGCCATACAGCTGGGATGTCCCGTTCCCATGTCGGGACCCTTCGCCGCCAACGGCAAGTATGCGGACCTGGGCATGAAGCTCGTCGTCCAGCAGTACGGCCAGCTCCTGGGCCGTCCCCTGGCCTACACCACCCTGGATACGGAAGGCAAACCCGCCACCGCCGTGCGCAAAGTCCAGGAACTCGCGCAGCAGAAAGGCGCGCGCTACTTCGCCGGCGGCATCCTGTCCTCCGAAGCCCTGGCCATGGGCAAGGAAGTCCTGAAGGACGGCGGCGTATTCATCACCACGGCGGGCGCCGACGAAATCACCGGCTCGGACTGCAACAAGTCCACCTTCCGCTGGTCCGTGCCCACCTATGGCGCCATCGAACAGACCGTGCGGCCCCTTATCGACAAACTGCCCAAGGCCAAGCGCTGGTACACCATCACGCCGCAGTACGTCTTCGGCGACGGCCTGCTCAACGCCGCCAAGAACATTTTCAAGGAAAAGGGCATAGAGCACGTCGGCAACAGCTACCACTCGCTGACGGAAAAGGAATTCAGCGGCTACCTGACCAACGCCATGGCCGCCAAGCCCGACGTCCTGCTGTTGCTGAACTTCGGCTCGCAATCCTCCGACGCCTTGCGGCAGGCGGTCAGCTTCGGCATGAAGCAGAACACCACCATTTTGATGGCCTGGGCCTCGGGCCTGGAGCAATTCGAAGCCCTGGGCGCCGACCTGTGCGAAGGCGTGTACTTCGGCGCCCAGTACTGGCATGGCATAGACAGCCCGGGCAACAAGGACCTGGTCAAGCGCTGCCAGGATACCTTCAAGGCCAACCCCAACTACAGCCTGGCCGGTTCCTACATCTGCGCCAAGATCCTGATCGACGCCATCGCCAAGGCGGGTACGGACGATCCCGCCAAGGTCATCCCGGTGCTGGAAGGCATGAAATACACGGGCCTGACCGGCGACGAGGAAATCCGCGCCCAGGACCACCAGGTACTCAAGAACTATTACCTGCTGCGCGGCAAGGCCAAGAAGGCCATGAAGGACAAGGACGACTACGCCGAGATCCTGAGTTCCGGCAAGTCCTTCCTGCCCATCGCGCAGACCGGCTGCAAGCTGTAAGCGGGCATCGCGGCGGGCGCGGCCGGCGGCGCGCCCGCCGCGCACCTCTATCCTTGACCCTATACACGTCCAGCCTGCTGTCGGATTCATGAACGTCTACCTCCTGCAAGTCGTCAACGGCATCGGCATCGGGATGCTGTATTTTCTGCTGGCGGTCGGGCTGTCCATCATTTTCGGGCTGCTGCGCTTCGTCAACTTCGCCCACGGCGCTTTTTACCTGCTGGGCGCCTACTTCTGCTACCAGGCGGTGGCCTGGGGCCTGGACTTCTGGCTGGCGCTGGCCGTCGTGCCGGTGCTGGTGGCGCTGCTCGCCTGGCTGGCCGAACGGTCGCTGCTGCGGCGCGTCTACGACCAGCCGCATGAATTCCACATCCTGATCACCGTCGGCCTGGCCCTGGTGCTGCAAGAGGCCGTCATCCTGGGCTGGGGGCCGCTGGGCGACAACGTCGCCACGCCGGACGCCTTGCAGGGCGTGGTCATGTGGGGCGGCTTCATCTATCCCAAGTACCGCCTGTTCGTCATCGGCTTCACCGCGGTGTTCGCGCTGGTGCTGTGGTGGGTGCTGGAAGGCACGCGCCTGGGCAGCGCCGTGCGCGCCGGCAGCGAATCGGCGGAAATGGTCTCCCTGCTGGGCATCAATGTGTACCGCGTCTTCGGCCTGGTCTTCGCCCTGGGGGCCGGCACCGCCGCCCTGGCCGGCGCCCTCGCCGCGCCCATCCGCGGCGTCGATCCCTTCATGGGCCTGGAAGCCCTGGGCGTGGCCTTCGTCATCGTGGTGGTGGGCGGCATGGGCAGCTTTACCGGCGCGCTCGCGGGCGGGCTGCTGATCGGTGTCGTGCAAAGCGTCATGAGCACGCTATGGCCGGAGGGGGCGCGCCTGATGATCTACGTGGCGATGGCCGCCGTACTGCTGCTGCGGCCGCATGGCTTGCTGGGGAGAGGATGATGCGGGCGCTGCGCGGTCATGGGGGCTTGCTGCTGGCGGCGGCGGTGGTGCTGTTGCTGCCGGCGGTGCTGGACTCCGGCACGCTGGCCACGGAAGTCCTGGTCTATGCGCTGGCGGTGCTGGGCTGCAATCTGCTGCTGGGCTATACCGGGCTGCTGTCCTTCGGCCAGGGCATTTTCTTCGGCATGGGCAGCTACGCCGTCGGCATACTCATGACGCGGGCCGGCCTGCCCTTGCCGCTCGCCGTGCTGGCGTCCATCGCCGTCGGGGCGGGGGTGGCCGGCCTGGTGGGCTGGTTCGCCATCCGCCAGCGGGGAACGTACTTCGTCATGCTGACGCTGGCCTTCGCGCAGATGTTCTACTTCCTGGCCTACAGCCTGCCGTCCTGGACGGGCGGCGACAACGGCCTGCTGGATATCCCGCGTCCGCCCATCGCCGTGGGCGGCGTGACGCTGATGCCGCTGGATACGCCGTGGCGCTTCTATGCGCTGGTGGGCCTGTGCTTCCTGGTCGTATTCTGGCTGCTGCAGCGGGTAACCGACTCGGTCTTCGGCCGCACCCTGCTGGCCATCCGCGAAAACGAATCGCGCGCCCGCGCCGTGGGCTACGACACGCGTGCGCTGAAGCTGGCGGTCTTCGCCCTGTCCGGCGCCGTCACCGCGCTGGCGGGCGCCTTCCATGCCCTGATGACGGGCATCGCGCCCCTGTCCAACATCGAATACCACACCAGCGAGATGATCCTGGTGATGACGGTGATCGGCGGCACCGGCAATCTCTTCGCTTCCGTGCTGGGCGCGGCCTTCTATGTGCTGGTCTCGGACTGGCTGTCCACGCTGTGGCCGCGCTGGCTGATGCTGCTGGGTTTCCTGCTGATCGCGGTCAGCCTGTTCATGCACAAAGGCCTGTGGGGCCTGGGCGAACGCCTGTGGTCCTTGCGGCGGGGCGCGTCCGCCCCGGCGGCAAAGGAAAGGGAAGCGCGATGACAGCACCGATTCTGGATGCCACCGGCATCGTCAAGCGCTATGGCAAGTTCACCGCGCTGGCCGGCGTGGACCTGCGCGTCATGCCCGGCACCGTGCACTCCGTCATCGGCCCCAACGGCGCCGGCAAGACCACGCTGTTCCATACCCTGACGGGCACCGTGCCCGTCAGCGAAGGCCGCATCGTCTTCGATGGCCACGACGTGACACGCGAACCGGACAACGTGCGCGTGCGCCGGGGCATCGCGCGTTCTTTCCAGGTGACCAGCCTTTTCGCCAACCTGGACGTGCGCGAGAACCTGCGCCTGGCGGCGCAGGGCGCGCATGCGGCCGGGGCCTTCGATATGTGGCACCGACCCGGGCGCGACGCCAGCTTGAACGAACTGGTCGACAGCCTGCTGGAGCGCCTGTCCCTGCGCGCGCGCGCCGGCGTCGCGGCGGCCGCCTTGTCGCATGGCCAGCAGCGCCGCCTGGAAGTCGGCATGGCCATGGCGGCGCGCCCGCGCGCCATCTTCCTGGACGAGCCGACCTCCGGCATGGGCGTGGACGACCTGGACGCGATGAAGGCCTTGATCCGCGGCCTGGCGGCGGACCATACCGTGGTGCTGATCGAGCACAACATGAACATCGTGATGGATATTTCCGATACCGTGACCGTCATGCAGCAGGGCAGGGTGCTGGTGCAGGGCACGCCCGCGGCGATCCGCGACGACCCGCGCGTGCGCGCCGCCTACCTGGGCAATATGATCACCGGAGGCCGCGCATGAAGCTGGAAGTCCGCGACGTGCATGCCTACTACGGCAAAAGCCATATCCTGCAGGGGGTGTCGCTGGCCGTCGGCGAAGGCGAACTGGTCACCTTGCTGGGCCGCAACGGGGCCGGAAAATCCACCACCTTGAAGACCATCGCCGGCGCGCTGCATCCGGCCCGCGGCACCATACATTTCGACGGCGCGCCGGTGGGCGGGCAGCCGGCCCACCGCGTGGCGGGCCGCGGCCTGTGCCTGGTGCCCGAGCATCGCGGGATCTTCCGGCTGCTTACGGTGGAAGAAAACCTGCTGCTGGGCGCGCGCCGCGCCTCGCCCTGGCAGCTGCAGGACGTCTATCGCATTTTTCCGCGCCTGAAGGAAAGGCGGCGCAATGGCGGCGCGCAGCTGTCCGGCGGCGAGCAGCAGATGCTGGCCATAGGCCGCGCCCTGATGAACCATCCGCGGCTGCTGATGCTGGACGAGCCGGTGGAAGGCCTGGCGCCGGTCATCGTGGAGGAAATCGTCGCCCAGCTCAAGCTCATCCGGCAGCAGGGCGTAGCCATCCTGCTGGTGGAGCAGAACCTGGAGGTCTGCACCCAGCTGGCCGACCGCCACTACATCATCGAACAAGGCGCTATCGTCTACGAAGGCAGCAATGCCGACTTCGCGGCGAATGACGCCATCAAGGACCGCTACCTGGGGGTCGGCGTCTAGCAAGGCGGCGCGGCCGGGCCGCGCCATGCCGCATCTTTACGAGGAAAGAACATGTCGGATCCTGAGACCTTTATCCCGCGCATCGACGGCCAGCGCCTGTGGGCGTCGCTGATGACCCTGGCGCGTATCGGCGCCACGGACAAGGGCGGCGTGCGCCGCCTGGCCCTGACCGACCTGGACCGCCAGGGCCGCGAACTGGTCATGCAATGGGCGCGCGAACTCGGCTGCACCGTGCGCATCGATGCCATCGGCAATATCTTCATGCGCCGGCCGGGCCGCCGCGACGACCTGCCGCCGGTGATGACGGGCAGCCATATCGATACCCAGCCCACCGGCGGCAAGTTCGACGGCAACTATGGCGTGCTGGCCGGCATCGAAGTCCTGCGCACCCTGCAGGCGCACGGCATCGTCACCGAAGCGCCGGTCGAGGTCGTCGTCTGGACCAATGAAGAAGGCTCGCGCTTCGTGCCGGTAATGATGGGTTCGGGCGTGTTCGCCGGCGCCTTCACCCTGGAGCACGCGCTGGCGCAGCGCGACCGCGACGGCATCAGCGTGGCCGAGGCCCTGAAGGCCATCGGCCACGACGGGCCGGAACCCGTCGGCGGGCGCGCCGTGGCGGCGTACTTCGAGGCCCATATCGAACAGGGCCCCATCCTGGAGGCCAGCGACAAGACCATAGGCCTGGTGCGCGGCGCGCTGGGCCAGCGCTGGTTCGACGTCACCGTCACCGGCATGGAAGCCCACGCCGGCCCCACGCCCATGGCGCTGCGCCACGATGCCTTGCTGGCGGCGGCGGACATCGTGCGGCAGGTCAACCGCATCGCCCTGGACCACGCGCCGCATGCGCGCGGCACGGTGGGCTGCCTGGACACTTATCCCAATTCCCGCAACGTGATTCCCGGCCGCGTCCAGCTGACGGTGGACCTGCGCGCCGCGGACGACGCCACCCTGACGGCCATGGCCGCCGCCCTGCGCGAATACTGCGCCGCGCGTCCGGGCGTGGCGGTGGACGTGCGCGAGGTCGTGTACTTCCCGCCGCAACCCTTCGACGAGACGCTGGTTTCCGCATTGGCCGAGGGCGCGCGCGGCCTGGGCCTGTCCTTCATGGACGTGGTCAGCGGCGCCGGCCACGATGCGGTCTACCTGGCGCGCGTGGCGCCCACGGCCATGATCTTCGTGCCCTGCAAGGACGGCATCAGCCATAACGAAATCGAGGACGCCCGCCCCGAACACCTGGAGGCGGGCTGCAATGTGCTGCTGCGGGCGGTGCTGCGCACCGCCGGCGTCGCCGCCCGGGAGGTCGCCGCATGAAAGTCCTGATCGCGCGGATGAACCACGAGACGAATACGTTCTCGCCCGTGCCCACCCCCTTGTCCGCTTTCGGCCGCAACGGGCCCGCCTATGGCGACGATGCGCGCCGCGAAAACGAGGGCGCCCGCACCGCCATGGGCGCCTTTATCGATCTTGCCAAGGCGCACGGCGCGGCCATGGTCACGCCCTTGTCCGCCTGGGCCTATCCCAGCGGGCCGGTCGACGCGGACGCCTACGACGAAATGTGCGCCCGCATCCTGGCCGATGTGCCGGGCTGCGACGCGATCTTCCTGGACCTGCACGGCGCCATGGTCGCGCGCAACAGCGACGACGGCGAAGGCGATCTGCTGGCCCGCGTGCGGGCGGCGGCGCCCGGCGTGCCCATCGCGGTCGCCCTGGACCTGCACGGCAATGTGACCGCGCGCATGGTGGACAACGCCGATGTGATCGTCAGCTTCAAGACCTATCCGCACGTGGATATGTACGAGACCGGCGACCATGCCGGCCGGCTGCTGTGGCGCATGATCGCCGGCGAATTCCATCCCGTGATGGCGTGGCGCCGTCCGCCGCTGATGACGCACACCCTGCGTTCGGCAACCGACACCGGCGCCATGCGCGACGCGGTGCGGGCCGCGCGCGATGCCGAAGCCCAGGGCCTGGCGGCGGCGTCGGTGCTGGCCGGCTTCGGCCTGGCCGACATCCCCCACCCCTGCATCAGCGTGGTGGTGGTGGCCGATGGCGATCGCGCGCTGGCGGAAGCCGCGGCCGAACGCATCGCGGCGGGCATCTGGGCCGGCCGCGACGGCTTCGTCTACCGCAGCGAGCCCTTGCCGGATTCGCTGGCGCGGGCGGAGTCCATGGCACGCGATGCGCGGCGGCCCATCCTGCTGCTGGACCACGGGGACAACTGCAATTCCGGCGGCACCTGCGACACCACCGCCGTGCTGGAGGCCGCCCTGGCCCGCGGCATGAAAGACATCCTGTGCGGCATCGTCTGCGACCCCCAGGCCGTGGCCAGCATGATAGAGGCGGGCGTGGGCGCCCGCGTGACGCTGCCGCTGGGCAACAAGCGCTCGCTGGCGTCGCTGGGCATCCACGCGCAACCGATGCGGGCCAGCGGCACGGTGCTGGCGATCACCGACGGCGATTACGTGATCACGGGCCCCACCTATACCGGCATGCGCGTAAGCATGGGGCGCACGGCGGTGCTGGACCTGGGCGATGCCCGCGTGGTGGTGTCGGAGCAGACGCACGAACCCTGGGACCTGGCGGTGTTCGAGAGCGTGGGCCAGGACCCGCGCCGCGCGCGCTTCCTTTTGCTGAAGTCGCGCATGTACTGCCGCCCGGTGTTCGTTCCGATCTCCGACGGCCTGGTGGAATGCGACAGTCCGGGCGTCACGACGTCGGACTATTCGATTTTTCCCTATGCCAAGCGGGCGCGGCCCCTGTATCCGCTGGAAGACGCGGCCTTCGACCCCGCCGCGCGGCCGGGGCCCGCCACGCCCGGCGTCAGCGCGCCGCCCGCCGTTCCCGGGACAGCAGGCTGAGCAGCAGGGTGGCGACCAGCATGGCGGCGGAGACCAGGAACAGCATGCGATGGTTGCCGCCGCTCGCATTGAACAGGGCGGAGAACGCGTAGGCCGCCACGGCCAGGGCGGCGGCGGAAACCACGCTGGCGCGGGTCCATGCCGCGTTCTGGCGCGCCGCGCCGTGGCGCACGACGTCATGCACGCAGGCCAGCACCAGCGGCACCATGCCGGGGGCGAACGTGCCGATCGCCAGCGTCAAGGCGCCCAGCAGGGCCATGTCGCTGCTGGCGTACAGGCCCAGGAACACCACGGCCATCGCCACCGCCACCACGCGCAGCGTCGGCCGCGGCCCCAGCCGGTCGGCCAGGTAGCCGTACAGGGGCGGCCCGGCGATGGCGCCCAGGCCGTAGATGGCCCAGAAGACCGATCCCAGGTAAGTGCCCTTGCCCAGTCCGCGCGCGACGAAATCCACCAGGAAGACCATGGGCGGCACGGCGGCCGCGGCCATCAGGGCGTATTGCGCATAGAGCGAGCGGACGTCCCAGCCGAAACGCGGTGCGCGAGCCGCCGGCGCATCGTTGCGGCTGGCGGCCAGGGCGCTGGCGGGCCAGGCGAACCAGCTCAGCGCCGTCAGCAGCACCGAAATCGCGCCCAGGCCCAGCCAGGTCTGCGCCAGCCCCCATTGCAGCAGGAGCGGGATGACGGTGCCGGAGCCGGCGATGCCCAGGCCCAGGCCCAGGAAGATCGCGCCGCCGGCCGCGCCGCGGCGCGCCGGCGGCACATGTGGCAGGATGGTGCCGGCGACCAGCACCATGACGACGCCGCCCGCGATTCCCGACACGAAGCGCCAGCCGAAGTACCACGAGAAGGACAGCGGGAACGCGCAGGCGACGAAGGCGGCGGAGATCAGCAGCATCATGGCGCGCAATACCTGCTCATTGGCCAGGCGCGCGGCCAGGGGGCGGCCCATCAGGGCGCCCAGGACATAGCCGGCCAGATTGGCGGCGCCCAGATACACCACGGCGGACGTGGTGAACCAATGCGCATGGATCAGTTCGGGGATGAGCGGGGTAAAGGCGAAGCGCGCCAGGCCGATGCTGTCCAGGCTGGCGCACAGGCCGGCGAAGATGTACCGCCATACGAGCAGGCGGTCGATACGGGATAGGGGAAGCGGAGAGGCTGACATCGGATTTCCATGGCCGGATGGGGCCGCAGCGCCGGCGCCGCGCTGGCATGCGCGCCGGCTGATATTTGACAACAGTGTCAAGTTTGACAATCTAGTCAAAGTTGACACGAGTGTCAAGAAAGTGTCCAATGCCCGGATGTTGATATCCATCGCGCATGCGATGCGGAGCACGCCATGGCAGGAGTCCGCCAATTCGACGAGGCCCAGGCGCTGGAGAAGGCACTCGGTCTTTTCTGGCAGCAGGGCTACGGCAATACCACTATGCAGGAGCTGGCCGCCGTCACCGGCGTGCAGCGCGGTTCGCTGTACAACGCGTATGGCGACAAGGACGCGCTGTTCCTGCGCGTGTTCGGCGTGTACCGGGAAAGATATGTCGGCCAGATGCGGGCCGCCTTGGACAAGCCGGACCTGCGCGCGGCGCTGCGGCGCTTTTTTGCCTTCGCCATTAAGTCCATGACCACGGGTACGCCGGCCCGCGGCTGCCTCAGTACCAAGACCGCCCTGGGCACGGAGAACCTGGACGAATCCATCCGCGCGGCCATCCGCGATTTGATGGATGAGATCGAGGCGGCGCTGCTGGAACGGTTCTCGCGGCCCGATGCGCAAGGCCGGCTGCAGGCGGATCCCGTGCAGGCGGCGCGGACCATCGTCACCATGACGCGCGGCCTGGTCGTGATCGAAAGAGTCTATCGGGACCAGAAGCGGATGCGCGCGGTGGCCGATCTATTGATCGACCTGCTGCTCGTGCCCGAGGCGGCCGCCTAAGCCTTGGGCGCTTTTTCGCGGGACGCCAGGGCGTAGCCCAGCAATCCCAGCACGGGGCCGGGGACCAGCAGCCACGTCGCGTCCAGGCCGATGCGCTGGAACAAGGCCATGGCGCCCGCGATGGACACAATGGTGATGGCGAAGCCGATGGCATTCTGGATCGCCAGCGCGCTGCCTATCAATTGCGGCGGACAGGCCCGCGCGCTCAGCGCGGAAAACTGCGGCGAATCGGCGACCACCGCGGCGCCCCATACCAGCAGCAGGACGGCCAGCATGGGCGCCGGCAGCGCCGGCCAGCCCAGCGAGAAAACCAGGGCGCACACGCCCGACAGGGCCAGGGCGCCCAGCGCCACTTTGGCGCTGCCCAGCTTGCGCGACAGCGCGCCGCCCAGCAGGCATCCCAGCGCGCCGATGCCGATCACGCAGAATGACGCGGCGGACACGCCCATTTCCGGGAACAGGGCGGCCGCCGACGATCGCGCGATCAGCAGCGGGACCAGCGTCCAGAAGGCATACAGCTCCCACATATGGCCGAAATAGCCCAGCGCGGCGGCACGGTAGCGGCGCGCCCGGAAGGCATCCAGCAGGGTCGGCCGCCGGTCTTCGGGCGCGCTTGCCGCAGGCAAGGCCTTACCGGCCGCTGCCAAGGGCGCCGCGGCATCGCGCCGGCCGGGCCCGTCGCCCAGGATGCGTATCATCGCCGCCCCCAGCAAGGCCAGCGCCGAGGACGCCGCGATCACCGCCTGCCAGGGCAGTCCCGCGCCCGCCGCGCGCAGCGCGTGCGGCAGCGCGGTACCCAGGGTCAGCATGGCGACCAGCTGGGCCAGCGCGGCGCCGGTGCGATCCGGCGCCCAGCCGACGATAAGCTTCATGCCGACGGGGTAGATGCCGGCCAGGCTAAGGCCCACCAGGAAGCGGAACACCGCGCCGCTGGCGATGCCGTCGGCCAGCCAGGCGAAGGCGGCGTTGCAGGCGGCGCCGGCGACGGCGCTGCACACGAAGATGGCGCTGGCGCGGAAGCGGTCCGCCAGGCCGCTGATGGAGATCGCCAGCGTGCCCAGGATGAAGCCGGTCTGCACGGCGCTGGTCAGCAGGCCGATATCGGCGGCCGTCGCGCCCCAGGCGCGTGCCAGGTCGTCGGCGGCGCTATTGGCGCTGAACCACAGCGAGGTGCCCAGCAGCTGGGCCAGGGATATCGTCAGGACCGGGCCCAGGCGGTGCGCGAGCAACGCGTGCGCGATGCCACCGGCCTTCGCGCCGGACGGCGCCGCGCGTTCGCTGGTTTCTTTCATGGGATGTGCGCCTCCGGCTACGCAGGCTACCCGATGGCGCGGCCGTGCGCCAGGGGAGGCCGGCGCCCGGCCCGTCCGGGCCGGCCTGCGTCATCCTTTATGGCGACGGCGGGCAATCGAGCCGGCCCCGGGCCGGGTCGGGCCCGCATGCGAGCCCCATCACTCCAGGCCGACGAAGCCCCCGGTCTGGCGCCGCCACAGCCGCGCGTAGACGCCGTCCCGCCGCAGGAGTTCGGCGTGGGTGCCCGTTTCGACGATGTTGCCGTGTTCCATCACCACCAGCCTGTCCATCCTGGCGATGGTGGACAGGCGGTGCGCGATGGCGATCACCGTCTTGCCGCGCATCAGGGTTTCCAGGTTCTCCTGGATGGCGGACTCCACGTCCGAATCCAGCGCGGAGGTGGCCTCGTCCAGCACCAGGATGGGCGCGTCCTTCAGCAGTACCCGCGCGATGGCGATGCGCTGGCGCTGTCCGCCGGACAGCTTGACGCCGCGCTCGCCGACATTGGCGTCCAGGCCGCGGTTGCCTTCGCCATCGGTCAGGTCGAAGATGAATTCATCCGCGCGGGCCTGGTGGATGGCATGCATCAGGGCTTCCTCGCCGGCGTCGGGACGGCCATACAGCAGGTTCTCGCGCAGCGAGCGGTGCAGCAGCGACGTATCCTGCGTGACCACGCCGATCTGGGCGCGCAACGTTTCCTGCGAGACCTTGGTGATGTCCTGTCCGTCGATCAGGATGCGCCCGGCCTCCACGTCGTAGAGCCGCAGCAGGATGCTGACCAGCGACGACTTGCCGGCGCCCGAAGGCCCGATCAGGCCGATCTTTTCGCCGGGGGCCACGTCCAGGTTCAGCCGGGTGAAGACCAGTCCGCCCTTGCCGTAGCCGAAGCCCACGTTCTCGAAGCAGATGCGGCCGCGCGTGACCTGCAGGGGCTGGGCATCGACGCGGTCGGCCACCACGCGCGGCCGCGAAATGGTGCGTATGCCGTCCTGCACCGTGCCGACGTTTTCGAAAATGCCGTTCACCACCCACATGATCCAGCCCGACATATCGGCGATGCGCATGGCCAGGCCCGTGGCCAGCGCGATATCGCCCACCGACATGCGGCCCTCGCTCCATAGCCACAGGGCCAGGCCCGGCGTGCCGGCGATCAGGATGCCGTTCAGGATGGCGATCGTGAAGCCCATCCCGGTGATCAGGCGCGCCGCCATCTGGGCCTTGCCCGTCTGTTCGGCCATGGCCTGCCGCGCGTAGAGTTCCTCGCGCTGGCTGTGGGCGAAGAGCTTGAGCGTGCCGATGTTGGTATAGCCGTCGACGATGCGGCCCATCAGCTTGGAGCTGGCTTCCGAGGCCGTGGCCGAGCGGGATTTCACCCGCGGCACGAAATGGACCAGGGTCACGATGTAGCCGACGATCCAGACGATCAGCGGCAGCGTCAGGCGCCAGTCCGCATCGAAGAACAGGATCAGCGCGCTGCCGGAGTAGATCAGCACGTGCCACACGGCGTCCACCGCCTGCAGCGTTGAGTCGCGCAGCGCCGCGCCCGTCTGCAGGATGCGGTTGGCGATGCGGCCGGCGAAATCGCTGTGAAAAAAACCCAGGCCCTGTTTCAGCACATAGCGGTGGTTCTGCCAGCGCACCAGCGTGGTCAGCCCCGGGGCCAGCGTCTGGTGCACCAGCAGGTCGTGCAAGGCCGTGACGACCGGGCGCAGGACCAGCACCACCAGCGCCATGCCGACCAGGGTCTTGCCGTGTTCGCTGAAGAAGGCCGCGGCGGGCTGGTCCTTGACCAGGTCGACGATGCGCCCCAGGAAGCGGAACAGGGTGACGTCGATCAGCGCGCCCGCCAGCCCGACGAACAGCAGGAAGACCAGGGCCGTGCGCACCTGCCCCAGATAGTGGCGGTAGAAGCGGATGACGTCGTCCGGCGGCGGTTCGTCCTGCGCCGGGCGGAAAGGATCGATCAGGGTTTCGAAGCGGCGATAGATAGGATTGCGGGATGTGGGCATCTAGGGGACTCTCTATGCCGGCGTCGCCAACGCCAGGAAATTGGACAGGCAGGGATTGCGGTTGCGTGGCGACCAGAGCAGGACCAGCTCGGATTGCGGGGCGTCGGCCAGCGGCCGGAAGACCACGCCGGGCAGGCGCGATTTACGCATGGAGGCCGGCACCAGCGCGACCCCCACGCCCTCGTCGACCATGTTGAGGACGGTCTGCTGCAACTGTACCTCCAGCCGCACGCTGGGCTCGAAGCCGGCGCGCCGGCAATGGGCCACGATGCTGGCGCGCAGCGCGGGCGCGACTTCGGCAGAGGTCATGACGAAGGGCTCGCCGGCCAGTTGCCCGATGCGCAGCGCGCCGCGTGCCCGCGCGCGCGCGTGGTGGCGGGATAGCGCCACGCACAGCGGCTCGCGCAGCACCACGCGGCTGGACAGTTCGCCGTACTGGCCGCCGGCCATCACGACCGCGGCGTCGATGCGGCCGTCCAGCACCTGCGCCGCCAGGTCGTGCGACACCACTTCGCGCAGCGCCAGGGTCACGTCCGGATAGGCGCCGCCGTAGGCCTTGGCGTAGGCCGGGATGACGCTGTAGGCGGCATACATGGTAAAGCCGATGGAGAGGGCGCCGGCTTCGCCGCGCGCGGCGGCCAGGGCGTTGCGGCCGGCTTGCTCCAGCGCGGCCAGGATGGCGCGGGCGTCGGCCAGGAAGCGCTCGCCGGCAGGGGTCAGGGACACCATGCGCGGATTGCGCTCCAGCAGCTTGACGCCCAGCGCGGCCTCCAGCGCCGCCAGCTGGCGGCTGAGCGGCGGCTGGGACAGGTGCAGGCGCGCGGCCGCCCGGCCGAAATGGCGCGTCTCGGCCAGGGTGACGAAATAGCGCAGGGGCTTGATGTCGAGCACGATGCAGGAAAGGTATTGTCGAAGGTCGAATAAAGAATTGGATTGTATCGTCGGCCCCGCTTACGCTGCGGGGACCGTCACGCCCACGACCGGGCGGGCGCCGCGACCGGCACGCGATTTTGCCCGTCCAGGAATCCATCATGTTGTCCGCCTTGCCTATCCTTGCCCCGATTTTCGCCCTGATCCTTGCGGGCTTCGCGCTGCGCTGGCGCGGCATCGCCGGCCCGGCCGCCAGCGTCGAGCTGAACCGCTTCGTCGTCTGGCTGGCGCTGCCGGCGCTGATGTTCAAGCTCATGGCCCACGCGTCCTGGGCCCAGCTGTACCAGCCCGCCTTCGTGGCGGCCTTCGGCCTGGCCTGCGCCGCGGTCTTCGTCATGACGCTGGCCTGGCGGCTGCGCGCCGGCCGCCACCTGGCCGACGCCAGCGTCGATGCCATCGCCGCGTCGTATGCGAATACCGCGTATATCGGCTTTCCCCTGGTGCTGGCCCTGTTCGGCGATGCGGGCATCGCGCCCGCCACGGTGGCGACGCTGCTGGTGGTCTCCGTGCTGTTCTCCATCGCGGTGGTGCTGATCGAAGTCGGCCTGCAATCGGAAAGGCGCCCGCGCAAGGTGGCCATGAAAGTCTTGCACCGCATGGCGCGCAATCCGCTGATCGTCGCGCCGGCGGCCGGCGCGGCGGTGGCCGTGGCGGGGCTGCCGGTGCCCGCGCCGGCCGAGACCTTCCTGGACCTGCTGGGCGCGGCGGCGACGCCTTGCGCGCTGGTGTGCCTGGGCCTGTTCCTGGCGGAGAAACAACCCGCCGCGCGCACCGCCGGCGCCGCCGGCAAAGCGGGTTCCGCCCCCGGCTCGTCGGTCATGCTGGCGCTGACCGCCGGCAAGCTGCTGCTGCAGCCGGCGCTGACGTGGTGGCTGGCGATGCGCGTCTTCATGCTGCCCGCGCCGCTGGCCCAGATGGCCGTACTGCTGGCGGCGCTGCCCACGGGCACCGGTCCGTTCATGCTGGCCGAGTTCTACCGCCGCGAGGCCTTCATCACCGCGCGCACCATCCTGCTGTCGACGGTGGGATCGCTGATTTCCCTGACGATACTGCTGGGCTGGATGCGGCATGGCGGGTAGCCGCCGGGCGAACGGTACCCGCCATGCATGGCCGTAGCCGAGATCAAGCTCTGCTGGTCGAGCTCATCCGCACCGCGAAGAAGATCAGGTACAGCGCGGCCAGTCCGACCAGAATGTAGATCACCCGGGCGATCGCGGAACCCGCGCCGAAGATCGCGGCGACCAGGTCGAAGCTGAAGGCGCCGACCAGGCCCCAGTTGAGCCCGCCGATGATGGCGAGGACAAGGGCGATCCAATCCAGGGGGGTGACGACGCGGACGGCCGTGCTGCCGGCGGTGGTGTGGGTCGTATTCAGGGCCATGGCGGACTCCTTGGCATGGTAAGCGGCCGCCGGCAAGGACGCCCGAACGGGCGGACCGGGCCGCTTGGGAATTTTCAGCAACGACCATGCCTGGGATCCGACGCCGTTTGACAGTGATACCTACAAGCGGTACACCCTTACCCGCTTTTGCCTGGCTGAGTCCTCCCCGGCCTGGCGGTATCGCGCGCCCGGCAGCCAGGCGCGCGGCGCCGCCGGGCGCCCCTACTGTCCTCGGTGTCGGATGTTCCTTTCCTTCGCGGTTCAAAAAGCCTATCCCTTCGGCGCGGGCATGCCCGTCCACGAGCGTTGGGCCGCCACGCTCGGCCTGCTGCTGGGCGTCTGCATGGCCAGCCTGGATACCGCCATCGCCAATACGGCGCTGCCCGCCATCGCCCGCGACCTGCAGACGTCGGAGGCGCGGTCGATCTGGGTGATCAGCTCCTATCAGCTTGCCATGGTGGCGGCGCTGCTGCCCGCGGCCACGCTGGGCGAGATCGTCGGCCACCGGCGCATCATGGTCTTCGGCCTGGTGTTGTTCACGCTGGCTTCGCTGGCCTGCGGCATGGCGCCTTCCCTGGAATGGCTGGTGGCGGGACGGGTGGCGCAGGGCCTGGGCGCGGCGGCCACGATGGCGGTGAACGGCGCGATGCTGCGCTTTATCTATCCGGAAAAGCTGCTCGGCCGCGGCGTGGGCCTGAATTCGGTGATGGTGGCCATGGCGTTCGCCGCGGGGCCCACGGCGGCATCCCTGGTGCTGACGGTGGCCACCTGGCATTGGCTGTTCCTGATCAATGTGCCGGTCGGCCTGGTCGCCATCTACTTCTGCCTGCGCGCGCTGCCGGTCACCACGCGCACCCGGCGCCGTTTCGATACCCTGGGCGCGGTGCTGTGCGCCGGCTTCCTCTCGCTGCTGGTGTTCAGCCTGAACGAAGGCGCGCAGCTCGCCGACGCGGCAACCCTGATCGCGACCTCGGTGCTTTGCGTGGTGTGCCTGCTTCTGCTGCTGAAGCGCCAGGCGGGCCATCCCGCGCCGTTCCTGGCGGTGGACCTGCTGCGGCGGCCGGTCTTCGCGCTGTCGGCGGCGACGGGCGTCTGTTCCTTCGCGACCCAATCGCTGGCCTTCGTCTCCTTGCCCTTCATGATGCAGAACATCCTGGGCTATAGCCAGGTCGAGACCGGCTTCCTGATCACCCCCTGGCCGGTGCTGGTGGCGGTGATGGCGCCCATCGCGGGCTATTTGTCCGACCGCATGCACGTGGGGATCCTGGCCGGCATCGGCATGGCCATGCTGTCGGTGGGCATGGTCCTGCTGGCCACCATGCCGGCCGATCCCTCGGTGTTCGCGATCTGCTGGCGGCTGGCGGTATGCGGCGCGGGCTTCGGCTTTTTCCAATCGCCCAATGTGCGCGCCATCATCACGGCGGCGCCGCCGGAGCGCGCGGGCGGCGCCAGCGGCATGGTGGGCACGGTGCGCCTGCTGGGCCAGTCCAGCGGCGCGGCGCTGGTCGCCGCGTGTTTCCACGCGTCCACCGAGCGGGGCGCGATCCTGGCCCTGTGGCTGGGCGCCGCTTTCGCGGCCGCGGCGGCCGTCGCCAGCGTGATGCGCCTGCGGTACCGCCCCCGTCCCGGCGCGCCGCGCGCCTGAGGCCGTCAGGCCAGGCCGGGCGCGGGCAGGTCCGCCGCGGGCGCTCGCGCGCCGTCCGCCTGCCTGGCCCGCCAGGCGCCCAGTTCGCGCGGCGGCATGGGCCGGGCGAACAGATAGCCCTGCGCGTACTGCACGCCCTTGGCGCGCAGATAGCTTTCCTGGGCTTGCGTCTCGATGCCTTCCGCGATCATGGCCAGGCCCAGCTGCTGCGCCAGGCCGATGATGGTGTCCAGCACCACGTTGCCGACGGCTTCCGTGCCGGCCGTGCTGACGAAGGCGCGGTCTATCTTCAGGTAGTTCGCGTGCAGCGTCTGCAGATAGGACAGCGAACTATGGCCGGTGCCGAAGTCGTCCAGGGCCCAGCGCACGCCGCGTTCGCGCAATTCCGCCATGTGCCCGCGCAATTGCGGCGTGTCGGGCAGCGGATGGCGTTCGGTGACCTCCAGCACCAGCGTGACGCCGTCGTGGTGGCGTACGCGCGCCAGCAGCGCATCGACGTCGGCGACGAAGCGGTCGGAGACCATGTGCTGGCCGCAGACGTTCACGGCCAGGTGGCTGCCCGGCGGCAAGTCCAGCTGGGCCAGGTCCGCGGCCGCCAGTTCGAACATATGGCGCGTTAGGTCGTCGATGATGTGGTGTTCCTCGGCGGCCGCGATGAACAGGTCGGGCCGCACATTGCCCAGCCTGGGGTGGCGCCAGCGCAGCAGGGCCTCCACTCCCGACATGCGGCCGCTGCGCAGATCGATGACGGGCTGGTAGACCAGGTGGAACTGGCGCAGGCGCATGCCTTTGCGGATCTCGCCGGGGATGGACACCCGCCAGCCATATATGCGGTAGGCGGCATAGCCGCACAGCACGCTGGCCAGCACCAGGAAGGCGGCGTAGCCGCGCCACACGTGGGCGCGCACCGCCTGGCGCTGCGCCTCCAGCGGGGTCACGCGCACCTGCACGGGAAACATGCCCGAGCTGGATTGCTGGGTGTCGGGCACCGGCGTGCGCGGGCCGCGCTGGCGCTCGCCGGCGTCGAGCAGCGGCACCTGGCGCGGCCCTAGCAGGATGTCGACGTCATAGACGCCGTCGCGCGCCGCGGCCAGCTTCAGGTCGTACAGGTACTGCGCATCCAGGAAGGCGACCACGCCGTTGCCGTCGCGCTGCCCCAGCGACACGATGACCGCCGGCCGATCCGGCACCAGCAGCGTGCCGGCCACGGGGGCCACGTACATGCCCTGGGGCACGTGTTCCTGCGGCGACAGGGCGATCAGCGGCGTGTTGGGCATGCCGTACACCGACGAGCAGGTCACCACGTCGTTGTGCACCAGCAGCAGCGACCGGAAGTAGGGCTGCAGCGACCCGATCTGCCGCAGCAGGCCCAGCACTTCCTCGCAGGGCCGGTGCAGCGTGGGCGTCAGCCGCTGCGTCACGTCCTGCGCGCGCAGCAGGATGTTCTCGAGCTGCCGTCGCAGCACGCCGGCGGTGACGTTGGCTTCCCCGGCCAGTTGCCGCTGGGACTCGTGCAGGACGATGGGAAGGATCAGGGCGAAGGGCAGGGCCGCGGCCGACAGCGTGACCAAGATGGCGGCGATCCGGCGACGGATCGATAGGCTGGTAGGCACGCGCAGTGTCCTCGGGGCCGTGCCCGGCGGTCCGGAATGGACCGCTGGCGCCCCGGTATGTCAGCAGAATTCAGACAAAATGTAAATAACTGATAGCCTGATCAACTGTGGGAATTTTCGCGCGCGGGCGGCCCCGTCGCGGCACCCTTACCGCCCGCCCGAGACGTCCAGGAAAGCGCCGGTGGAATACGCCGCCTCGGGCGTGAAGAACCACATGATGGCCCCCGCCACTTCCTCGGCCGTGCCGCCCCGCCGCAGGGGCACGCTGTGCTTGACGCGTTCCACGCGCCCGGGCTCGCCGCCGCTGGCATGGATCTCGGTATCGATGACGCCGGGGCGCACCGCGTTCACGCGTATGCCCTCGTCCGCGACTTCCTTGGACAGGCCGATCGTAAGCGTGTCGATCGCCCCCTTGGACGCCGCGTAGTCGATGTACTCGCCCGGCGAACCCAGGCGCGCGGCCATGGACGACACGTTGACGATCACGCCCCCCTGGCCGCCATCGCGGGTGGACATGCGCCGCACCGCTTCCCGGCAGCAGGCGAAGACCGACACCACATTGACTTCCAGGATGCGGCGCAGGCGCGCGGCGTCCATGTCGCGCAGCGGCGATTGCCGTTCCAGGATGCCGGCGTTGTTCACCAGCCCGTCCAGGCGGCCGAAATGCGAGTCGATGGCGGAAAACAGCGATCGGATCTGGGCCTCGTCGGCCATGTCGGCCTGGACCGCGATGGCCCGCCCGCCCGCGGCCGCGATCCGCGCCACCACGGCTTCCGCCGCGCCCGCGTTCTGCTTGTAATTGACGCAGACGGCGTAGCCGCGCTGCGCCGCCATGATTGCGGTCGCGGCGCCGATACCGCGGCTGGCGCCGGTGACCAGCATGACTTTCTGCATGGAATCCTCCTGGTGTGGGATAGGCGGTCATGCTGTACCGGCGGGGCCCGGATGGCAATCCGGCGCTGGCATGACGCGGGGACAGGGCAATTCTGCACGATGTCCCCATGCTTGTGCCGGGATGCAACCCCGGCCGCCAGGCCGGCGGGACCATGAAACAAAGCGCTACAAGGATGGCGTGCGCGCGCTGGCGGGCGGTGTCACCCTTGAGCCTCCGGGTTTACCCCAGCCTTGATGTACCCTTACGGGTTTGCCCGCATGAGTCCGGATACGCCATGAACATGTCTCCCTCCTGCCTGCCGAACACGGCCCGCGCCGCCGCCGCGCCGGTCGACGCCAGCCGTCCGCGGCTATGGGAGCTCGACGCGCTGCGCGGACTGATGCTGGTGCTGATGCTGTCCACCCACCTGCCCACCAATTTCGGCATTCCCACCAGCCAGCCCCTGGGATTCGTGTCCGCCGCGGAGGGCTTCGTCATGCTCTCCGCCTACATGGCGGGCCTGGTCTACACGCAGCGCTACCTGCGCCACGGCATGGCGGCGATGCAGCGCGCCTTCCTGAAGCGGGCCATGGTGGTGTACGGTTGCCAGGCCGCCTCGCTGCTGTTCCTGTTCACCGTGATCGCCGGCCTGGGGCTGACGCTGTCGCAGCCGGCCGTGCGCAACCTGATCTGGTTCTACCTGCAGCAGCCCTTCACGGCCTTCCTTTCCAGCCTGGCCCTGGTCTATAACCCTCCGCTGCTGGACATCCTGCCCGTCTACGTGCTTTTCATGCTGGCCAGCCCCTGGGTGCTGACCTACGCCTTGCGGCACGGCTGGCGCGCCATCCTGGCGGTCAGCATGGTGCTGTGGTTCGCCACGCAATTCGAGCTGTCGCGCTTCCTGTACGGCGGCGTGGTGGCCCTGACCGGCCTGCCGGTGCCTTTCAGCGAAACCGGGGCCTTCGAGACCTTCGGCTGGCAATTCCTGTGGGTGTTCGGCCTGTGGCTGGGCTCCACCCATGCCCGCGTGCCGGCCGGACAGCGGCGCCCCATCCCGCAGTGGATGGTGTTCGGCGCCGCGGTGATCGCCGGCACGTTCTTCATCTGGCGGCACATCGCCGGGCTGGGCGCCTTTCCCGACGGCAACCCCTTCAATTTCCTGTTCGACAAATGGCACCTGGGCATCCTGCGCCTGTTGAACTTCATGTCGCTGGTCGTGCTGGCCATCCATTTCAGCGAGTGGCTGAAGGCGCGGCTGCCGCGGATGCGCTGGCTGGAGACCATGGGGCGGTCGTCGCTGTCGGTGTTCTGCGCGCACCTGGTCATCGTGCTGCTGGTGCTGACCGTGATCGGCGAGCCCTCTCCGGACCGGCCCCTGTGGCAGGATCTTCTGCTGTTCGCGGGCAGCGTGTTCGCGCTTTATATCGTGGCGCGATTGGTCTCGGACAATAAAACGCGGCGGGCGGCGGCGCCCGCGCCGCGGCCCGCGCGCCTTAATTCAGATGCGCCGTGATCACCTGCTTCCATAGCGCGTAGCCGCGCGCGTTCAGGTGCAGCAGGTCCTCGCGGAACAACTCCGCGCGCGGCTGGCCGGCGGCGTCCAGCATGGGCGTATAGATATCGATGAAGTCCGTATTGCGCGTCTTCAGCGTGTACGCCTGGATCAGCGCGTTGGCCTGGCGGATCTCCGGCATCAGGCCGGCGCGCGAGGGGCTGGGCTTGATCGAGATGTAGGCGATACGGGTGGCGGGCAGGGTCTGCCGCACCCCTTCCACAAAGGCGGAAAACGCCTGCAGCACCTGTTCGGGCGTGCGGCCTTCGGCCAGGTCGTTGTCGCCGGCATAGACCAGGACCAGCCTGGGCTTGTAGGGCTCCACCAGCTGGTGCAGGTGCCGCGCGCAGTCCAGCATGCGGGAGCCGCCGAAGCCGCGCTTGACCACCACGGGCAGGGACTGGAATTCCGTTTCCAGGTCGTTCCACAGGCGTATCGATGAACTGCCGACAAACAGCACGCCGCCCGGCTTGGGCGGATGTGCCTGGTCAGCCGCGGCGAACGCCGCCAGGCTTTCGGCCCAGCGGTCGCTCGCCGCGCTGACGGCCACGGCTGTCCCGGCCAGCGGCGCCGTATTCCCCTTGGGTGCTGCGGTAATCGCGGGTTCCGTATCCGGCGCGATGGCATGGATGGCCGGCTGGGCCGGTGGCGCCGCCTGCGCGCGCGCCTGGCCCGGCAGCGCGCCGCCGGCCAGGGCGGCGCTTGCCGCCAGGGCCGAGGTCAGGAAGGCGACGCCGCGCGGGATGGCCATGGGTTTTGTCTGGAGTGCGGAACAATCAGCGCCATCATGCAGCGTTTCCGGCGGCAGAAGTATTAGCGCTTGCCCTGTATCGCCGTTTGGCGGCGGGGTTTGTGGCGGCGCCGCGACGCTGGCGCCGGGTTGGCGCGGGATCCATGCCCGATCCACCGCGGGTCCACGCGAGCTTGGCGCCGGATTGGTGCCGGCGCCGGGCGCGCCAGGCACCAGGCACGGGCGCCCGCGCGGCACGACATCGGCGCACGGCGGCCTGCGGCCCGCCCACGGATGGCCGCCCCGCCCGCGGAAAGGCGGGTCATCCCGCGCGGACCGCTGCCCCGAAAATTGGCATGGCTTTTGCATTCTGTCCTTGCCAAGGAGAGCGTCCGCCATGTCCTCGATTCCGCCTTCGGCCTCCGCGCCGGTTCAACTCAGCATCCGCGACGTCCGCAAGTCCTTCCCCGGCAAGGGGGGCGCGGTGCCTGTCCTGGATGGCCTGAGCTTCGACATCCACGAACAGGATTTCGTCAGCATCATCGGCCCCAGCGGCTGCGGCAAGTCGACCATCTTCAATATCATCGCCGGCCTGCTGCAGGCCGACAGCGGCCAATTGGTCTATCGCGGCGAAGCCGTGAGCAGCATGCGCGGACGGGTCGGCTACATGATGCAGAAGGACCTGCTGTTTCCCTGGCGCACCGTGCTGCAGAACGTGCTGCTGGGCCTGAAGATACGTGGCGTGCCCGAGGCGGAGGCCATCGACACCGCGCGCGAATACCTGTCTACCTTCGGCCTGTCGGGCTTCGAGAACGCCTATCCGCAGACCCTGTCGGGCGGCATGCGCCAGCGGGTGGCGCTGATGCGCACGCTGATCATGGACCCCGACATCCTGCTGCTGGACGAACCGTTCTCGGCGCTGGACTACCAGACACGCCTGTACCTGGAAAGCGTGCTGCTGGAGGCGGTGGAGACCTTCCACAAGACCGTCATCCTGGTTACGCATGACGTCGACGAGGCCGTGGCCCTGTCGCGCCGCGTGGTTGCGCTGAGCGGCCGCCCCACCAAAGTCAAGAACGTGCATCGCATCGACATCGAGCGGGGCAGCCCCATCGAGGCGCGCGCGGATCGGCGCTTTTCCGAATACTTCCACACGCTATGCGGCGAGCTGGACATCCAGACGCGCAAGAAGGCGGCCTGACATGTCATCGATCCCTCATCGTTCCGGCGCTCCGTCCAACCCGGCCGTGCCCATGGCGCCGGCCGCGCCCTTGCCGGGCGCCGCGGCGGCCACCGCCACGGCGCAGCGCGCGGGCGGCAACGCATCCGCCCCGGCCGCCGCGCAGGGGCAGGGCGCATCGCGGCGCCGCCTGCGCGCCCTCGACACCGCTGCGGGGCGCTTCCTGCTGCAGCTGCTCGCCGTGCTGGTTTTCTTCCTGCTGTGGGAAGCCGGCGTGCGCGCCGGCTGGATATCCGAATTCCTGATCGGCAAGCCCAGCGGGATCTGGGCGATCTTCATCAAGAGCGTGATGGACGGATCGCTGCTGTGGGATACCGGCTATACCCTGTTCGAGGCCTTGCTGGGGTTCGTCGCCGGCACGGCCATCGGTTCGGTACTGGGCCTGGCGATGTGGTATTCCGTCTTCGTCGCGCGGCTGGTCGAGCCTTTCATCGTGGCGATCAACAGCGTGCCCAAGATCGCGCTGGCCCCCATCGTGCTGCTGTGGTTCGGCACGGGGCTGGTCTCCAAGGTGGCGCTGGTGGTCTCGATGACCGCGGTGGTGGCGCTGATCGCGGCCTACCAGGCGGCGAAGGACGCCGACAAGGACCTGCAGGCGCTGCTGTATTCGATGGGCGGCAGCAAGCACCAGATTTTCTACGGCGTGATCGTGCCGTCGGCGCTGCCGGCCATCATCGCCAACTTCCGCATCAATATCGGCCTGGGCCTGGTGGGCGCCGTGGTGGGCGAATTCATTTCCTCCAAATACGGCCTGGGCCATCTCATCTACACCGCGTCCAGCCTGTACGACCTGAACTCGGTGTGGGTCGGGCTGTTCGTGCTGATGCTGGTCGGCTTCCTGCTGTACCACGCCATCGATGCGCTGGAACGCAATCTCCTGCCCTGGAAGCTGGACGACGGCAGGCCGCACATCCAGGTTTGACGCCCCATTCCCCGCCGCGCCGCCGCCCGCGGCGCGGCGTTTTCCGTGTTCCCTTATCGGAGGTTGCAAGCATGCGCTTTTCCACGAGTAGCCTGGCGGCCCTGCTGGCCGCCGCGTCGCTGGCCTTGGCGTCCGGCCCGGCGTCGGCCCAGGCCAAGAAAGTGACCGTCACCCAGGCTTTCCAGTCCATGCTGTACCTGCCGCTGTACGTCGCGATGGACCAGGGCTTCTTCAAGCAGCAGGGGCTGGATGTTTCCAAGGAAAACGCCGGATCGCCCACCGCCGCCTTGTCGGCGGTGCTGTCCGGCAGCGCGCAATTCTCCGTGCACGGTCCCGAGTGGACCGCGATCGCGGCGTCCAAGGGCGCCAAGGTCGGCATCATCAGCAATGTGGTCAACGGCGCCGCCGTGTATATCGCGACCACGCCGGACTTCCCGTATGACGGCGTCAAGAGCCTGAAGGGGCAGAAGGTGGTGACCGGCCTGATGCCGACGACCAGTACCTCGCTGTTCATGAAGCTGTTGAAGGAAAACGGCATGGACCCGAACAAGGACGTGGACATGATCCAGGTGCAGACCGGTTCGGAAGCCGGGCCTTTCCTGGGCGGGCAGGCCAAGGTCGCCGTACTGTACGAGCCCGGCCTGGACCAGGTCGCGGCGCAGGGCATGAAGGTGGTGCTGGGCTTTCCCAAGCAATACGGCCCGTACGCGTTCTCGTCCGTGACCGCGCGTGCCGACGTCGATCCCGACGCCGCGCAGCGCCTGGTCAACGGCATGGAGCTGGCCCTGCGCTTCATGCAGAAGAACCACGACCAGACCGTGCAGATCGCCTTGAAGGAATTCCCCACGCTGGATCCCAAGGTGGTGAAGAACGCGGTGGACCGCATGCTGGCGGACAACGTCTATCCCAAGAGCGTGGAGACCACCGCGGATGCGTTCAAGACCGGCATGGACACGCAGATCGCGCTGGGCAATCTGAAGGCCCAGCCGGACTACGCGACCTTCGTGGTGCCGACGTATGTGAAGAAAGCCCTGGCGCTGCCCCAATAAGGTCGATGGCATGACAATGACTCCCGCTGTATTGCCCGGCCTGCTGGAAGCGCTGCGCGGCTTCCAGGCCGGATCGCTGGACCGCGATGCCTACCTGCGCGCCTGCGCGGCGCGCGCCGACGAGTGCGAGCCCTGGCTCAAGGCCTTCGTCACGCGCGTTCCCGCCGCCGGCCTGAAGGCCGCGGCGCAGGGCCCGCTGGCCGGTATCCCCATCGGCGTGAAGGACATCATCGCCACGGCCGGCCTGCGCACCACCAACGGCTCGGCGATCTTCGCCGACCACGTACCGGCCGAGGACGCGGCCATCGTCACCGCCATCAAGCGCCTGGGCGGCACGGTGTTCGGCAAGACGGTCACGACGGAGTTCGCCTTCCGCCATCCCGGGCCCACGGCGAATCCCTGGAATCCGGCGCATACGCCGGGCGGATCCTCCAGCGGCTCGGCCGCGGCGGTGGCGGCCGGCATCGTGCCCCTGGCGCTGGGCACGCAGACCATGGGATCCATCGTGCGTCCGGCGGCCTACTGCGGCATCGTCGGATTCAAGGCCAGCTTCGGCGCGGTCCCGCGCGACGGCGTGCATCCGCTCTCCGGCTCGCTGGACCATGTGGGCTTCATGGCGCGCTGCGTGGACGACGTGGCCTGCGCCCTGGCGCTGCTGGGCGACCCGGGCTATGTGCTGGCGGACGGCTCGGACCTGGCCGCCTGGCGTTTCGATATGGCGCGGGGGCTGGCGCCCTGGCCGGCGCCGTCGCTGGCCGTGGTGCGTGCGCCGGACTGGGACAAGGTCAGCGCCGAACAGCGGGCCGTGCTCGACGCCACGGTGGCGGCCCTGCGCCGGGCCGGCGCGACGGTGGAGGAAGTGGGCGTGCCGGAGATCGGCCGGCCCACGCTGGCGCCGCTGCAGCGCATACTGGACTGGGAAGCGCGGGACATCTACGCCGACCTGGTGGCGCGCCATCCGGAGCGCGCCAGCGCGCCCCTGAAAGGCCTGGTGGAGGGTGCCCGCGCCACCGATCACGCCGCCTATGTCGCGGCGCGGCGCACCCAGCGCGAGCTGCGCGCCGGCCTGTCCACGCGGCTGTCCGCCTATGACGCGATCCTGACGGTGCCGGCCAGCGGCGAGGCGCCGGAAGGCCTGGGCAACACCGGCGATGCCTCATGGTGCGCGCCCTGGACCTTCCTGGGCTTTCCCGCGCTGACCGTGCCGGCGGGGCGGTCCGCGCGCGGCCTGCCGCTGGGCGTGCAATTCGTAGGGACGTTCGGCCGCGATATCCGCACCTTGCGCGTGGCGAAGTGGGCGGAGAGCGTGCTGCAAGAGGCGGCGGCGCGCTAGCCGGGGGCGTGGCGTACCGCGGCGCCGGGCCGGCAGGATAGGGCTCCAGCGCCTCGGGTCCGTTATGGGGCGGAAATCAGGCGCCGGGGCCACGATCCGATGCCGCCGGCCCCGGTGCGGGTCATCGCCAGGCTGTCGACAAGGCAGGCGGCCGCGCGGCCGCGCTGTCCTTGCGGTTATCCGCGCGCTTCGGGCGGCAGCGGCAGCGGTTCGCCCGCGCCGGTGCGTTCCACGATCAGGTGGTAATGCTGCGGGCTGCGGTGCTTGGCGAAGTTGAAGACGTGCTGGCGGAAGGTCGCGCCCAGGTCCAGGTCGATCTGCGCGGTGATGACTTCGTCCTCCTCGCCGCTTGCGCGCGCCACGATCTCGCCCGAGGGCGCCACGATCATGGAACTGCCGATCATATGGAAGCCGTCTTCCGAGCCGCACTTGGCGGCGGCGCCTATCCATACGGCGTTCTGGTAGGCGCTGGCCTGCAGGACGATCTCGTGATGGAAGGTGCGCAGGTGCACCGGCTCGTTCCAGTGGATATTCCAGGACGGCGTGTTGTAGCCCAGGACGATCAGCTCGGCGCTCTGCAGCGACATCGAGCGCCAGGTTTCCGGCCAGCGCCGGTCGTTGCAGATGCACATGCCGACGTTGACGTCCTGCGTATTCCACACCGGGAAGCCCAGGTCGCCGACCTGGAAGAATTTCTTCTCCAGGTGCTGGAACGGCGCGTCGGGCTTGTGGTCGTCATGGCCGGGCAGGTGCACCTTGCGGTACTTGCCGACCACCTTGGCGCTACGGTCGACCAGGACGGCCGTATTGAAGCGGCGGCCGTCGGCGGTGAGTTCGGCGTAGCCCAGGTAGAAGCCGACGCCCAGTTCGCGCGCGGCGTCGAACAGGGGCTGCACGTCGGCATTGGGCATGGCGCGCTCGAAATAGCGCTCCACGGCTTCTTCCTCTGTCATCCAGTAGCGCGGGAAGAAGGTGGTCAGGGCCAGCTCGGGAAAGACCACGAAGGTGGACTGGCGTGCCGCGGCTTCGCGCAGCATCTCGACCAGCCGCTTGACGACTGCCTGCCGGGTATCGGCCAGGTGGACCGGTCCCATCTGGGCAACGGCCAATCCGAATTTGCGGGCGCGGTTAGTCTGGGGCATGAGGCAGGCTCCGATAGAGAAAACAATGCGGGCACGGCGCGGCGGCGGACCGCCACGCGCGGGGTTCGATTCCTGGGGAACCTGCGCATGATGCGCGAAGGCGAGGGCGGACGAAACCCGCGCGCCGCTCGCGCGGTTGCGATGCAACATCGACGCGCCGGCCCGCAAGCCGATGATTTTGAAAGGGTTTCCTTCGTGCGGACGCGGTCCGGGCGGCCGGCCGTATAACGCCGTCTTATAGGCGCCGCACAAATCTCGATAGCATCGGGGCCGGGTCCGCCGCGCAGCGGGGGCCCCGCCGGTCCGTCCGCGCGCCGCCGGGCTTCCCCGTGCGCGGCTATTCGCTGCGCTGGTAGCGCTGGTCCGGTCCCGAGTGATAGTGGGTGACCTTGTCGCCCCGCGGGCCGAAATACACGTACATCACCGAGTGCCAGCGCCCGTCCAGCACGTAGTAATACGACCAGACGACTTCGTGCTTGTCGCCCAGGCCCACCGCGCCGATGCGCGCGGGCGGTCCGAATTCGCAGCGCACCGCCTCGGGCGTCCAGTCGCCCGTGCGCAGGCGCTGGAAGTGCCCGGGCGACATCAGGGCCTCCATGCGCACGGCGCGGCCCTGGGCGTCCAGGTCCGTGCCCCAGGCATAGCTGCCGGACGGCAATTGCGACCAGACCGCCCGCCGGGTGCCGTCCGGCCGCGTGCATGTGTAGGTCGGCGCGCCGTAGCGGGACTCCATATCCGCCAGGGACGTACCGGGCGGGGTCTGGGCGATATTCGCGCAGCCGGCCAGCAGGCCCAGCATGGACAGCGCCGCCGCCATGGCCCGCGAAGCAGGCGTCGACCGCCTTGCCTGGGCGGTGGCCGGGGCCAGTGCGGAGCGCCGGACGGTGGAAGGGATGGGCGACGCGGCGCGGGTGCGCGGCAATGGGCGGGTCATGGCGGTTTCCTGCAAATTGCCGCCGCGCGAGGGCAGGAGGCGGCGAGCGGCGGGGAATTCATGCGGGCGGCCTGAGAGGGCCGACGGCGATACAGCTTAACGCCGGCGGGGAAGCTTGCGCCATCGTCCGGACCGGGACGGCCGGCGCCTCGTGGCCGGCAGGCCGGCCCGCCAGGGCGGCCATGCCCGGACCGGCACAGGCCGGTGACGCGCGTTGCGGGCCTGAGCTCCCGCAAGACGGCGATCCAGGCTTGCCGGCGATCTCATCCAGCCGCGCCCGGATTGGCGGCTCAAGAGGCCGCGAACCAGCCCCCGCGCTGCGCCAGCCAGACGCAGGCGTGCAGCGCCAAGCCGATCAGCCCGCCCACCACCATTCCGTTGAAGCGGATGTATTGCAGGTCGCGGCCGATGCTCAGTTCGAGTTCGTCGACGAACTGGCGCTCGTCCCAGGTTCGCACGGTTTGCGCGATGTGGTCGGTGATGCCCTGGCGCAACCCGGTGGCCAGGCGTTCGGCGCCGGCCAGCACGTGCTGGTTGATCGCATCGCGCAGCGCCGGCTCCGCGCCCAGGTTGCGGCCCAGCGCGGACAAGGTCTGTTCCAGATGGCGGCCCAGCGCCGAGTCGGTGCTGGACAGGTCGCGGCGCAAGGCCTCGCGGACTTCGTCCCAGATGCCCTGTACGTATTCGCGCACCTGCTCATGGGCGATGATGCGTTCCTTCATGCGCTCCACCTGGCCTTGCAATTGCGGGTCGTCGCGCAGGCGGGCGACATAGCCCCCCAGCCACGCTTCGTAGTCGCGCCGCAGGGGATGGTCGCGCTGCGCCAGCACGTCGTGCAGTTCGTCCAGCAGCGCCCGCGCCAGGCGATCGGCCAGCGTATCGGCGATGTCGTCCACCGGCCGCACCAGGTTCAGCGCCTTGGCCATGCGCGGCCATTCCTTCCTTGCATACTTCACCATCAAGGCCGCGGCGCGCTCTTTTACCGGATCTCCCTGCAGATAGGCCGCCAGGCGGTTCAGGGCCTCGTCCAGCAGCGCGTGATGGCGCCCGTCGCGCGCCAGCAGATCGAACAGGTCGCCGGCCGTCCGCGCCGCGTTCCACTCCCGCAGCCGGCTCACCACGAAAGCGTGTATGCCTTCCCGCACCGCGTCTTCGTCCAGCAGATTCATGGCATGCAGCGCCCAGGCGCGGGCCGTGCCGGCCACCACCCGGGCCTGGCGCGGATCGGCCAGCCATTGGCCCAGGCGGGCCGCCGGGTCGAAGACCTTTAGCCGTTCCAGCAGCGTGGCGCGGTCCAGGAAATGATCGCGTACGAAGACCGCCAGGTTATCGGCGATGCGCGCCTTGTTGGCGGGGATGATGGCGGTGTGGGGGATCGGCAGGCCCAGCGGCCGGCGGAACAGCGCCACCACCGCGAACCAGTCCGCCAGGGCGCCGATGGTGGCCGCTTCGCAGAATGCCCGCACCCAGGCCCATGCGCCCTGGCCCCCCATCGCGTAGCTGAGCGCCACGCCGGCCAGGGTCGCGGCCAGCGACGCCAGGGCCAGGGTCTTCATGCGGCGCAAGGATATTCGTCGGGGATCTGCGGGCAAAAACGGTCTCCTGGCAAGCGGGCGTTGGGGGAAGGGCGCCCGGGGGCGCGGCGGTACGGCCGATTTTATGGGCACGCCGCCGCCGTCCCGGGCTTGGGGCGCTTCGGGGCCGGGACGGTTCCGCGGCCTGTCCGCGGCGTTGCGGTTAGTATCTGCGTGACGGGCGCGGCGGTCCGCGTGTGCAAGCAACGATCCCGGCTGGCCATTCGTCCCGGCCGCCGCCGGACCGTATCGGGCGCCCCATTCTGCAAGGAGACAGGCATGAAAGTCGCGGTAATGGGCGCCGGCGCGGTCGGCTGCTACTTCGGGGCCATGCTGGCCCGTGCCGGACACGAGGTCGCGCTGATCGGGCGCCCCGTGCACGTGGAGGCCATCCGGTCCAAGGGTTTGTTCCTGGACACCCGCAGCTTCCAGGCGCACGTGCCCATGCAGGCGGGTACCGGTCCGGACCTGGCCCAGGGCGCCGAGGTCATTCTTTTCTGCGTGAAGTCGGCCGACACGGAAAGCGCCGGGCGGGCGCTGGCGCCGTACCTGGCGCCCGACACCCTGGTGCTTAGCCTGCAGAACGGCGTGGACAATGCCGAGCGGCTGCGTACCGTCCTGCCGCGGACGGTGGTGCCGGCGGTCGTCTACGTCGCCACGGAGATGGCCGGGCCCGGCCACGTCAAGCACCACGGCCGCGGCGAGCTGGTCATCGGCCCTTCGGCGGGCAGCCGGCGTTTCGCCGACGCATGCGCCGCCGCCGGCGTGCCGGTGGAGATCTCCGACAACGTCGCGGGCGCGCTGTGGGCCAAGCTCATCGTCAACTGCGCCTACAACGCCCTGTCGGCGATCGCCGGCATGCCCTACGGCGAGCTGTACCAGGGCCAGGGCATCCAGCAGGTCATGCGCGACGTCGTGCATGAATGCCTGGCCGTGGCCCAGGCCGAAGGCGTCGTCGTGCCGGGCGACAGCTGGGCCGCCGTGCTGAAAATCGTCGAGACCATGCCGACGCAGTTCTCGTCCACCGCCCAGGATATGGCGCGCGGCAAGGCCACGGAAATCGATTTCCTGAACGGCTACATCGAACGCAAGGGGCGCGAACGCGCCATCGCGACGCCGGTCAATCGGGCCTTGCATGCCCTGGTCAAGCTGATGGAAAGCCGCGGCCGGGGCGGCGCGCCGGATACCGCGGGCGCGGCCGCCCCAGGGGTGGGCGCCGCCTGAAGGCGGGCGGAGGAACCGCCGCGTGGGCATGTTCCTAAACGCATTTTCGCGAGGACATCCATGCTCACGCCCCCGAACCCATACTCGAGCGCTGACTTCCCCGCGGCGATCGCCGCCCCCGGCGGCGCGCCGGCGGCTCCCCACGACGAACGCAGGAAAGCGCTCGAAAGCAGCCTTGCCATGGCGGTGTGGCAACTGCACGACCTTGCCTTCGACCGCGACGCCCTGGAGCATCTGGTCCTGTCGGTGCTGCATGAGGCCGACCCGGCCGCCGCTGCGCAGACGCACGGCGCGAGTCACCGGGCGACGAATCCCGGCCCGCATCCCGGCCCGCATCCGCCAGCGCCGCCGTCCCCGGCGGTCGACTCGCTGCATACGCTCCTGGCCGAGCTCCTGGAATCCTGCCCGGAGCTGCCACGCCAGACGCCTTATCCCAAGGCCAGATACGGTCCGATCCCGGACGAAGTCGTCCATGCCATAGGCGGCCCTGCCTTGCTGGCGATCGTGCGTCCCGAGCGCGCTGGCGCGCTGCCGCCAGGCGCGCTTGCGGATATCCGGGACCTGTGGTGCCAGCAGGTCCGGTATCTGGAACAGGAAGGCGAGGCGGTGCGCTCTCCCGTGCCCAGCCCGGCGCTGCTGCGTTTCATCAAGTCGCATCTGGCGAAACATCCTGGCCTGGACCAGGACGCGTTCTTCCTGCCGTTTCGCCAGTTGGCCGAGCGTTGCATGAGCGTCATCAATCCGGATGGGGGCGCCGAAGCGCTGCCCTGCATGCTGGGCCAGGGCCTGGAAAGCGGGCTGATCCCTTACGAGGAATTCAGGGCGTGGGCCCAGGCCTGCGCGCGCGACGTCCCGCCGGTGACCCTGGCCGGGTTCCACGAGGCTCCGCACCGGTTCGGGTTCGGTACGCCGCACGCCTTTTGGGATGTCAACCTGGTCGCCCTGTTTTCGCCGCTGGCGCTGGGCCTGCTGCAGCACAAGCGCGCCTCGCTGGAGACGCTGACCGCGTGGCTGGGCGTGGACGCCCGGGTGCAAGCGCGCGGCAATGCCAGGCCGCCCGCGCCGGCGTCGAGAACGGCGTACCTGCTGGCGTCGATGGCGGTGAACCGCGCCTGTTCCCGGCCCGGCGCCTTGGCGAACCCCGAGGTCATCGTGCGCCTTGCCCAGGCGGTCGTACCGGTCAAACATGTGAATGTCCTGCTGGGCTACGCGGGGTCCGTGGGCGCCCAGGCGCTGGAGGACGAGATCGCCCGCGTCATCGAAGGCTACCGCTCGCTCCAGGCGGCGTCCGCACCGGCCACGCCGTCCACCTCCCCCGACTATTCCGGCTTCTACCTGCGCGTCGAAAAC
The DNA here is from genome assembly GCF_001676705.1 of Bordetella bronchialis. Classification (NCBI taxonomy): domain Bacteria; kingdom Pseudomonadati; phylum Pseudomonadota; class Betaproteobacteria; order Burkholderiales; family Alcaligenaceae; genus Bordetella; species Bordetella bronchialis. Next base: position 4,791,979 of record NZ_CP016170.1, on the reverse strand, counting down.
TGGCATCCCGGGTCGCCCAAGATGGCGCGGATCCAGCAATCGTTGCAGGCGCTCATGCCGCATTGCCGGCTGGAAGCGGCAAGAAACCATGCCCGCCTGAACCGGCCGGTCGTGGCCGTGTCCGCGGCGCCGGCCGCGGGAAGTCCGCTGCGCCGCACCCTGCAGCGCGCGGACGAATTGTTCGCCGCCTGGCGCGCGGAAGGGATGACGGCCGACGAACAATCCCGCCTGAGCCGCGTGTTGATGCAGGGCTTCGACGACGCCTGGGCCCGCGCCGCGATATTCTCCGGCACGGTCAGCCCAGCGCGCGTGGAAGCCTGGTTCGAGCGGGCGCAGCCCATGGACCTCGGCGCCTTCCTGGACCGCTCCATGAAGGAGGCTACCCTGCGCTGGTTGCGCGATACGGAGATCGATGCGGACCTGCTGTGGACCGTGCCGGCGATGATCCTGAGCCGGTTGGATATCGACGAGATCGATGCGGCCCTGCGGTCGGAATCCGCCACCTTGCTGCCGGGCCTGCCGGTGCTGTTCGACCCCGACACACAGATCCCGCTGCGGGTTCGCTACGGAGTGGTCTCCCCCGACCGGCTGCGGGAAGCGATGCGCGACCGTTCCACGCTGTTCCTGGCGCAGAACCTGAAAAGCGCGCCGCTGGACCCGCTGGCGATCTCGCCCTTGCGCTACGCCCTGGGCGACATGCTGTGGCGCCTGCGTCGCGGCGTGGTGATCCTGGACACCGTGCGGGGTGTACTGGCGCCGGACAGCGCCGGTGCGGCCCGTTGCGCCCGCCTGGAGCGCGCCTGGCGCGATGCCATCGAACGGCTGGATGCCTTGTTGTGCCCGGCCATGGAAGAGGCGCTCGTCCGCGATCCCGCGCGCATGGAGAACGAGCTATCGCGTCTGCGCCACGACGTGCGGGACGCAATGCCGGATGTTCCAGGCGCGCATGCCGGGGCGCATGCATGGGCCCGGGCGTAGCGGTGCCCGCCGGATGCGGGCCCCGGCCGGCCTAGCGGGCGCCCGCGCAGCGCGCCCGCGCCGCGTCCAGGCTTGCCGCGGCGGCCCGCATGCGGGCCGCCTGCTGGTTGGGATCCTGCGGCAGCTTGCCTGAAGCGAACGCCAGCACCACGTTATCCGGCATGTTGGCTACATAGCCCTGTCCGACGCAACTGCAATAGCCCTCCCAGGCGGCGGACGACTTCGGCGCATACGGATCCAGCTGCGGCTTGCGTTGCAGCAGCGACCGGCATTGCTGCACGTTGGCGGGCACCAGCTTCTGGCGCAGCGACGGCAGGTTGGCCGCCGGTTCGGAGCGGGCATCGCCCGGCCAGCCCAGCACGGCGCCGGCGAGCAGGCAGCCGCCCAGGCCGGCGAGCAGGCGCAGGAAGCCACGGGACAGCAGGGGTGGGGGATTGTCGCGTTGGATATGGCTGGGCATCATCTTCATGATCCGCGTTGCAGGCAAGCCGCGATCGCACGGCGGGTACGGTATTGTGGGCAGGGAACGTGCTGCAACAAACCGAAAATAAGGCGATATATCGGCCGCTGATTCGCCTTAACGCGGCGCCGTGCCACGTTAATGTTCAAGGCCCACGGCGCCCTGGGCGCACGAGACGGCCAAGGTCGACCATCGGCCGCACGGTGGGCGAGGTCGTGCGCACCATGGGCGCCACTACCGAAAGCTCGGGCGCGCCGCCCCACGGCAGCCGACGGCGCCTGCATGCCGGCACGTCCATCGCGCGGCGGGCAGCGGATACAATGCGCTGCACGCCGGCGCGCCCGGCCGGAGGAAGCCACCATGTCTTACATGCTGCTTATCGTCGAGCCGCGCGAACAGCGCGCCCAGCGCTCGGAAGCCGAAGGCCGCCAGGTCTACGACCAGATGCGGCGCTTCGCCGCGGACCTCCAATCCCGCGGCAAACTGCTGGCCTGCGAATCGCTGGCCAGCGACAGCGAAGGCACGCGCGTCCAGGTGCGCGAAGGCCGCGCGCGCCTGACCGACGGCCCTTTCGCGGAAGCCAAGGAAATGGTCGGCGGCTTTTTCCTGCTGGATTGCCAGACTCGGGAGGAGGCCCTGGCCATCGCGGCCGACTGCCCTGCCGCCGCCTGGTGTACCGTCGAAGTCCGCCGCGCCGCGCCCTGCTACGAATAACGGGCGCCGCCGTGCCGGTCGCCGCGCCATGCCCCACGCCCAGGCTGGGGTTTTCCCGCAAGCCGTCTCGCCCCTGTCGAAAGCCGCGCCGCATGGCCGTCGTACAGGCATGGGCGCCGCCGGGGCGGCGCCCCGCAACGGGAGACAGCCATGCGATATCCGCCCAGCCGCACCGCGGCACGGCACGGCCGCGCCGCGCCGGGAGGCTGCGATGAACCGGTCCGCCACGCACGCCGCGATCGAGGCGGTATGGCGCAGGGAAGCCGCCAAGGTCATCGCCGGCGTCGCCCGCCTGGTGCGCGACGTGGGGCTGGCGGAGGACTACGCCCAGGACGCCCTGGTGGCGGCGCTGGAGCACTGGCCGCGTACCGGCGTGCCGGATAACCCCGGGGCCTGGCTGATGACCGCCGCCAAGCACCGCGCCCTGGACCGGCTGCGCCAGGATGCCTTGCACGCCCGCAAGCAGGAAGCGCTGGGGCAGGACATGGAGACCCTGGGCACCGCCGTGGAGCCGGATTTCGTCGACGCGCTGGATGCGGCGCGCCAGGACGATATCGGCGACGATCTGCTGCGCCTGGTCTTCACGGCCTGCCATCCGGTGCTGTCGACGGATGCCCGGGTCGCGCTGACCCTGCGCCTATTGTGCGGCTTGACCACCGACGAGATCGCGCGTGCCTTCCTGGTAAGCGAGCCCACCATCGCCCAGCGCATCGTGCGCGCCAAGCGCACCCTGTCCAAGGCGGCCGTGCCTTTCGAGGTGCCGCCCGCCCACCTGCGCGCCGAGCGCCTGGCCTCGGTGCTGGAAGTGATCTATCTGGTCTTCAACGAGGGCTACGCCGCGACGGCCGGCGACGACTGGATGCGGCCGGCGCTGTGCCAGGAAGCGATACGGCTGGGCCGCGTGCTGGCCGGGCTGGCGCCCGACGAAAGCGAAGTGCATGGCCTGCTCGCCCTGATGGCGTTGCAGGCATCGCGCCTGCCCGCCCGGCTGGACGCCCAGGGCGCGCCGGTGCTGCTGGCCGACCAGGATCGCGGCCGCTGGGATCGCGCCTTGATCGCCAGCGGGCTGGATGCGCTGGCGCGGGCCCAGGTCCTGGGCGGGCAGGGGCCTTACGCCTTGCAGGCCGCGCTGGCCGCCTGCCACGCGCGCGCGCCCACGGCGGCCGATACGGATTGGGATGGCATCGTGGCCCTGTACGACGCGTTGATGCGCCGCGCGCCGTCGCCCGTGGTGGCCTTGAATCGCGCCGTCGCCGTGGGCATGGCGCAGGGGCCGGCCGCCGCCTTGCCCCTGGTGCAGGCGCTGGGCCATGAGCCTGCCTTGCGCCAGTATCCCTGGCTGCCCAGCGTGCGCGGCGATCTGCTGGAACGCCTGGGCCGCAAGGCCGAGGCGCGCGCGGCCTTCGAAGAGGCGGCCGCCATGACGCGCAACGCGCGCGACCGCGCCATGCTGCTGGCGCGGGCGCGCGCGCTGGAAGAGGGCGCGCGGGACGCGTAGGCGGGGCGCCGGCTCAGTGGCCGGTGGCGTCGCCGCGGCGGCTGGTCTCGAACAGGAACCAGGTCCGCTGTTCGGTTTCGTCGATCCAGTTTTCGATCAGGCTGGCGGTGGCGATGTCACGATGCTCGTCGCACAGGTCATGCACTTCGCGCATGAAGGACGTCAGGCTCTTGTTGTCTTCCTGCAGCTCGGCAATCATGTCCAGCGGCTGGACGTAGTCGGCGTCGTTGTCCAGCAGGCGCTGCGTGCGGGCGATGTGGCCGATGGACTTCAGCGTGGGGCCGCCCAGCTTGCGGATGCGCTCGGCGATCATGTCCGTCATCGCGAAGATCTCGGTGGCCTGTTCGTCCAGCAACAGGTGGTAGTCGCGGAAGTGGGGGCCGCTGACGTGCCAGTGGAAGTTCTTGGTCTTGAGGTACAAGGCGAAGACATCCGCCAGCAGGCGGTTCAGCGCGCCGCCGATATCGCGGGTGCCTTCGGCGGAGATATCCGACGGGGTGGCCAGAGGCGCCATGCGGCGCTTTTCGAGGCTGCTTTTCTTGGACGTGTTCTTGGAGCTGCTTGCGGGTTTCTTCATGGATGTCACCTGGGAGAAGCCGTCGTTGAGAGACTCCCGTCCCGATGGGACGGGCCAAGCGGGAGTCTAGCTCAGGTTTCGCTGCCGGAGGGCGCCGTCTTGCGCGGACGCCGCGTTCGCGAGGCGGTCTTGCGTGCCGTCTTGCGCGGCGCCTTCGCTGGCGCGGCCGGGGCTTGCGCGCCGGGTTCTTCGGTCGCAGCATCGTGCATCGGCATGGCTGGCTCGGCTTGCGGCGCTTGCACCGGCCACGTGGCCTGCGCCGAGGCGTCCGCGGCCGATGCGGCCGCCGGCGTTTCGGCGGCATGCTCGATCGCATGCACGTCCATCGCCGGCGCTTCGGCCTGGATGTCATCGGTGCCCGGGGTGTCGGACGCCGGCGATGCGGCGCCGCGCCCGCGGCGGCGCCCCGTGCGCTTGGGCTTGTCCGGCGCGGCGTGCGCGACGGCTTCCTCCTGCGGCGTGGCCCCAGCGTGGGCGGCCTCGTCCAGGTTGGCGTCATAGGCCTCGCGATGGGCCGGTTCGTCGATGGACGCGGCCCGCGGTTCCGGCGCGGGGGGATGCAGCCGATAGACGTAGGTGCCCGACTTTTCGTCACGTCCGACGTCCAGCAGCCCGCGCGCCTGGGCTTCTTCCAGCAGATTGCCGAAGGCGCGGAAGCCGTAGTACGACTCGTTGAAGTCCGGCTTGCGGCGCTTGATCGCATCCTTCAGCGCCGATGCCCATATCTTGCCGCTGTCGCCACGCTCGGCGACCAGGGCTTCGAAGGTCTCGACCGCGATATCGATGGCCTGGCTCCGGCGGGTATCGACGTCTTCCTTGCGACGCCGCTCCTCGGTGCCGCCGCGCCGTGCGGCGGCGTTGTCGCGCCCGCCCCGGCGCGAGGAAGAACGGGCGTTCTCGCGCACCAGGTCGTCGTAGAAAATGAACTCGTCGCAGTTGGCGATCAGCAGGTCCGAGGTGGACTGCTTCACGCCCACGCCGATGACATGCTTGGCGTTTTCGCGCAGCTTCGAGACCAGGGGCGAGAAATCGGAATCGCCGCTGATGATCACGAAGGTGTCGACGTGCGACTTGGTATAGCAAAGGTCCAGCGCGTCCACCACCAGCCGGATATCGGCGGAGTTCTTGCCGGACTGCCGCACGTGGGGAATCTCGATCAATTCGAAATTGGCCTCGTGCATGGCGGACTTGAAGGTCTTGTAGCGATCCCAGTCGCAATAGGCCTTCTTGATGACGATGCTGCCTTTCAACAGCAGCCGTTCCAGTACCAGCCGTATATCGAATTTTTCATAGTTGGCGTCGCGCACGCCCAGCGCGACGTTCTCGAAGTCGCAGAACAGCGCCATGCTGACGTTGTCGTGGGAAGAAATCATCAATGCTCCTGTTCCGCGAACGCCAGCCGCAGCGCGTGTTCACGGATGTCGTCGGGCCAGGCGGCCATGTGTCCGGCCATGGCATGGGTATCGGCGGCGAACAAGGCGCGCGTGGCTTCCTCGAAGCCCGGCATGTCGCCCGCCATGGCCGACATGAACCGGTAGGCGGCTTCCCGCCGCGCGCGCTCGCGCGAACCGCGGTCCCGCATGCCGGCTTCCACCAGCTTGCGCAGCGCGACCGAGGCGCCGCCCGGCTGGGCGTTCAGCCATTCCCAGTGGCGGGGCAACAGCGTGACTTCGCGCGCGATGACGCCCAGGCGCGGCCGTCCGCGCCCGCGCGGCGTGCCGCCGGCATCGCTGGAGGCCAGGGACGCGCGGCGCCCCTGGCGCAAGGCCGCGCCCGTGCCGGCCAGGTTCGCGCTTGCGGTCTCCGCGCGCCCTGTGTCCGCGCTGGCGGCGTCCGCGCTCGCGGCTTCCATCGCGGCATGCGCGCGTGCCAGGCGCGCCAGCACATCGTCGCGGCTGCCGCGCGTATCGATATCCACCACGCGGCCAGTGGTGTCGTCGAAAGTCAGGACGCTGCCGTGCTGGGCGGCGGCGGTTTCTTCCAGCGCCGCCTTGACCGCGAGCGCGACGTCGGCCAGCGGGCCCGCCGCGAGCCGGCGGTGTCCGGCAAAGGCGGTGCAGGGAGTTTGGACGGTAAGTGTCATGGTGAGTCTGCGGGACGAGTGGATGCTCTGCTATCGCTTGATACGAGCCGCTAATTTTACCCGGATTAAATTTGCGCGTCTATGCACATGCGTCCAGGCGCCGTCGAAATGCCCTGAAACCACCGCGGTGTTACACGGCGCGGGATTCGCTCGCCAGGAGGCCGCCAAAGTGAGTAGAGTAGCGATATGGTTTCTCCTGCCGCCCTTGCGCGCGGGGAAAGCATGGAGCAGAGCAGATGAAGACCTTTCCCTTACGGGCCGCTGTCGCGGCTCTCGCGCTGGCGACGGCCGCCGGCGTTTCGTCGCCGGCCATGGCGCATGGCTATTACCACGGCGGCTGGCATGGTTCCTCGGCAGGCTGGTGGGTAGGCGGCGCGCTGGCGCTCGGCGCCGCCGGCGCCATCATCGCGGCCAATTCGCGGCCCGCGGTCATCTACAGCGCGCCCGTCTACGCCGCCCCGCCGGTGGTGTATTCCGCGCCGGTGTATGCCGCCCCCGTGTATGCCGCGCCGCCCGTCGTGTATACGCCGCCGCCGGTGGCCTACACGCCGCCGCCCGTCTATGCGCCGCCCCCGGCGCCCACGGGCAACATGATCGCGTATCCGGCGCGCGGCCAGAGCCAGGCGCAGCAGACCCGCGACCGCAGCGAGTGCAACGGCTGGGCCATGAACCAGAGCGGCTACGACCCGGTGCATCCCAATGCCTGGACGACGGGGGTGATGGTGGACGCCTATAACCGCGCGATCTCGGCCTGCATGACCGGGCGCGGGTACACCGTGAGCTAGCGTCCAGTCGCGCGGATACACCCGCATGCGGACGTATCCGCGGGAAGCACGCCATGCGACCGCCGGCGTCGTGCGCCGGCCGCCGTGGCGGCCATCCCGGGCCGTCACTCCACCTTGCCGATCTTTCGCACGGCCTCGCGCATCTTGGCCGCATCGGCGTCCCAGTAGGCCTGGAAATCCGCCGCATCCAGATACAGGATGGGGCTGCCGGCCTGCTGGATGGTATCGCGCACCTTGGGATCCTTGGCGGCGGCTTCCGCCGCGGCGCGCAGTTTCCGCACGATCGGTTCCGGCGTGGCGGCGGGCACGAACAGCCCCGACCATTGCGCGAAGGTCACGTCGTAGCCCAGTTCCTTCAGCGTGGGCACGTCGGGCAGCGCCGCCAGGCGGGTTTCGCCCCAGGTGGCCAGCGCCCTGACCTTGCCGGCCTGGATGTATTGCAGCACCGATGCGGGGCCGGTCGATACCGCCTGGACCTGCCCGCCCAACAGCGCCACGATGGCGGGCCCGGCGCCGCCGTACGGCACGTGCAGCACCTTGATGCCGGCGGCGCTGTGCAGCATTTCCATGGGAACGTGCATGGTGCCGTAATTGCCGGACGACCCATAGCTGACCGGCGTGGCGTCCGGGCGCTTCAGGTCGTCGATGAACTCGCGAGCGGTCTTCCAGGGGCTGTCCGCGCGTACCACGAGTACCGTCGGGTCGGCGGTGAAGCGCGCGATGGGCTTGAACTGGTTCAACTGGTACATGGGCGCGCGGCCCAGTATGCGGTCGGCTTCCGGAATGATCGAAATGGACGACAGCGCCATGAGCACCGTGTAGCCGTCCGGTTCGGCGCGCGCCACCACGCCCATGCCGAGTCCGCCGCCAGCGCCCGCGCGGTTTTCCACGACCACCGATTGTTTCAGGCTGCGGCTCATGGCGTCCGCCACCGGCCGCGCCACGGTATCGGCGACGCCGCCCGGCGGAAAGGGCACGATCATGGTGATGGGTTTGGCGGGCCAGTTGTCCTGCGCCTGGCAGACGGTGGCGGCGCACAGGGCCAGCGCGGCGGCTGCCGCCTTGAAGGTCGATCCCATTTGTCTTCTCCGATTTGTTGTCTTTCTGGCGCCGCCGTGGCGGCGCTGTTCTTTCGGCGGGCTCGCGTGCGCCGCATCCGTGCCCGCGTCATGCGCCTGGATGATCGGGCGCGGCGCGGGCGAGGTTTAGTCTAGCCTTTCGCGCCGCGCCGCGGAACCGGTCCTTGCGCGCAATGCCGCGCGGCTGCCTCATGGATGTGCATAGGGGCGTTCAATCGCCGCCATAAAACTATTTGGCTTCCACGGGAACCGCGCTTTCCCTATCCTGTCCATCTACAAATACCGGACGATTTCGCGCCGGATGATTATGCGTAAGGAGTAGCGGCGATGAACGAGCTTTTCAAGGGTTTGATTGGTGCGGAATTGACTTTGCTGGGGGTTCCCAATCAGGCCTTGCCCCAGAACATGATGTCCGAGCCGGCCCGGGCGCTGCCCCGTATCGACGCGCGCGCCGCGGAGCTCGCGGCTGCCATTCAGCAAACTGACAGCAAGCGTGAGGCGCCGGCCGCCGTCGAGTTCAACGAAAGCCATTACCGCATCAACGCGGGCTGACTCATGCGTTTCAGCGCCGCGGCCCCGTCATGATGGGGCGGGGCGGCGCGATCTCCAGCGGCGCGGCGTCCGGCACTTCGATGCGCAAATCGGTGCGGGCGCGCGCCACGCAGGGCAGTATCCAGCCTTCCTGCATTTCTTCCGCCGTCAGGCCCGGCCGGCCGCCGGGATAGGCGACTTCCCCTTCCACCAGCGCGCACATGCAGGTGCGGCACGTGCCATTGCGGCACGACGCGGGCAGCCGTATGCCGGCGCGCGCGGCCGCGCCCACCAGCGCTTCGCCGGGACCGGCCTCGAAACGCCAATCCGCGGGCATCACGTTCACGACATGGGAGTCCTGGGCATCGCTCATGGGCTCGATTCTAGCCGCGCGCCGCGCTACACTTTGGATTCCCGATGGTTATGAATCGCATGACTGGAATTCATGGATTTTTCCCTGCGCGATCTTTCCTATTTCCTGGCGGTGGTCGCCCATGGCCACCTGGGCCACGCGGCCTCGGCCTGCGCTGTGACGCAGCCCGCGCTGTCCAAGTCGCTCAAGCGCCTGGAAGACGAGACCGGCCTGGCGCTGTTCGACCGGGCCGGACGCGCCATCCGCCCCACGTCGGCGGGGCTGGCGTTCGCCGAGCATGCGCGCAAGGTCGTCAATCAATACGATGACGCGGTGCGCCACGCCGAGGGACTGCGCGCCGGCGGCGGCGGCCTGCTGCGCCTGGGCGCCACCGCCGCCACCATGGACACCGTCGTCATGCCCGCCCTGGAAGCGCTGTTGCCGGCCCAGCCCGGCCTGCGCGTGGTGCTGACCCTGGGGCTTTCCGATGAACTGCCCGACCTGGTGGAACGCGGCGACCTCGACCTGGCCGTGGCGCCCTCGGACGGCACGCGCGGCGGCGTGCTGCGCCAGGATGCCATGGGTCATGATGTCTTGCGGCTGGTGGCGGGCCGGCGCAACCCGCTCTTCAAGCGCGCCGCCCTCGGCCTGGCCGATCTGGCGGAACAGCGCTGGATACTTCCCAAGCGCACCTCGGTGGCGCGGCAGCGCCTGGACGCCTCGTTCGCGCGGGCGGACCAGCCGCTGCCCCGGGCCGTGCTCGAAGTCGATTTCATCTCCGCCGGCGCCTTGAAGCTGGTCGCGGGCACGGACCTGTTGACGGTGGCGCCGGCCTCCTTGCTGGAAGACAACGCCGAGGCCGGCGTCGCGGCGCTGCCGGTGGAAGCGTCGCTGCCGCTCAAGCGCGACATCTCCTTATTGAGCCGCAGGCAGGCGGTCTGGTCGCCGATGATGAAAGCCTTCCGCGCCGTATTGAGGAACCGGTCATGACCGCGCGCCCGCGGCGGATGGCAAGGACATGCCGCCTGGCGTCCATGCGCGGCGCCATTGAAAAGGACGAGAGACATGCAGGCACGCTTCCTGGATAAGGTGGACAAGGAAGGGCGGACCGTGCCCGACTACCTGCGCGGCATCGTCCTGGCCGTCGCGATGGGCATACTGGGCGCGCTGGCCGCGCATGTGTTTCGCTGGGCCCTGGAACATGCGTCGGCACGGCTGTTCGGCACCGACGCCGACATCACCGAAGTGTTCGCCGGCCTGCCCTGGTACGCGCGCATCGCCTTTCCCACGATAGGCGGCGCCATCGCCGCGCTATTGCTGGCGCGCGCCCAGCGCCAGGAAAAGCAGCAGGGCGTGGTGTCCGAATACCTGGAAACCATAGACGGCAGAATGGCGCGCATTCCCGTGCTGCCGTCCGTGCTGCGCTGCGTGTCTTCGTTCTTCTCCATCGTGTCGGGCGGTTCCATCGGCAAGGAAGGCGCCATGGTGCAGCTGTCCGCCACCGCCGGCTCGGTGTTCTGCGCGCGTTTGCTGCCCGCGGTGCGCGGCGCGGATTTCCGCCTGGCGGTGGCGATGGCCGCCACGGGCGGCCTGACGGCGGTGTATCACACGCCGCTCGCGGCGGCGGTCTTCGTCGCCGAAATCGCCTTCGGCTCGCTGGAGCTGCGGCGCATCGGCTACCTGTTCACCGCCGCCGTCGCATCGACCTGGATAACCAGCGTCATCGGGCAGTTCAACCCGCTGTACGACTTGCCCGCGTATGCCTTCGACGTGACCGGCAAGAGCGTGCTGGCCGTGGTGGCCCTGGGCCTGGCTGCCGGCGTGGTGGGATCCGCGTTCCTATGGAGCACCCGGCTGGCAAGGAAGTGGTTCGCCACGGCGTTCTCGTCCCTGGTGTTGCGCATGAGCGTGGGCGGCCTGATCGTCGGCGTGATCACGCTGGCGGCGCCGGACGTGACGGGCAACGGCTTCGCGCCCGTCGCCCGCCTGCTGGAAGGCAGTCCGCTGGTCACGCCGCTATTCCTGTTGCTGCTGCTGAAGGTGCTGGCGACCGCGGCCACGGTGGGTTCGGGCGCCATCGGCGGGCTGTTCACGCCGTCGCTGCTGATCGGCGCCCTGACCGGCGTGGCCTGCGCGCCGCTTGCGGCGCAGGCCTTCGGGCTGCAGGACGCCGCCGTGCTGTTCGGCGTCCTGGGCATGGCGGCGTCCCTGGCCGCGACCACGCAGGCGCCCTTGATGTCGACGCTGATGGTCTTCGAGATGACCAGCGAGCCGTCGTTCGTCTTCCCGCTGATGATCGCTACGGTGGCGGCCTATGCGGTGTCTATGCTGTTCCGCCTGACCGGTACCTATGAAGTGATCGCGCGGCACCGCGCCCGCGACGAACGGCGCAGCCTGCTCGCGGATGCGACCGCCGCGGCGGTGATGCGGCCCATCGGCCTGCTGGCGCCGCTGTCCGCGACGCTGCAGGACGCCTTGCAGGTCGGCCTGAAGCAGCGCAACCGCTTCGTGTTCCTGGTCGACGACGCCCAGCGCTTCGTGGGCGCGGTATGGGTGAACGACCTGATGGCGCGCGTCAATGCGGGCGAGGGCGCGGACACCACGCTGGCGCGCATGGCCACCACCGATTTTCCCGTCGTGTATGCCGATCAGCGCCTGCTGGACGTCTGGCAGACCGTGGTGGAGTCGCCCGCCGAACGCACGCCGGTGCTGAGCGACCGCGACGGCCGCAGGGTGGTGGGCATGCTGCAGAAAAGCGAATTGCTGAAGCAGGCGCGCCAGCTGTTCGCCTGAGGGGCCTGCCGCTCAGGCTTTGCGGGACGGTCCCAGCTGCCCGAACAGGCGCCGCATCCAGCCCCGCCGCGTCCGCCGCACATTGCCGGGGTAATCGCGCTGCGTGGCCTTGGGCAAGGGGCCGAAGGGTGCGGCCCGGTAGGCTTCGGGGCGATAGCCGGCGTCCAGCGCTTCCTGGTAGTAGCGGTCGAACAAGGCCGCGAGGTCCGTGCGCGGATGCCTGCGCACGGGGCCGTCGTACCAGTGCTGCCCGCCCTCGGCCTGCCGGCGCGGGATGGCGTGGCGATGGCTGAACTGCGTGCTCATGTCCGAGTAATGCAGGATGCCGATCTCGGCGGCGGGCCGGCCCTCGCCGTCGATGCAGTTGTAGCGCGGGTCCAGCGGCTGCACCAGGCGCGGATGGCGCGCGAAGTAGCGCTTGAGACGGCTGTGGGCCTTGGGATCCGACCGCATTTCGTGCAGCGGCGGCAGATGGCGGCGCGCGGCCTCGCAGTCCCATAGCGTGACGCAGTACAGCCATTCGTCGCCGTCCCGGCGCGCGGCCATGACCGCGCCGTCGCGCAGCGGCTGCGTCCATATCGGGGCGATGTCCTCCAGCACCAGCATATCGGCGTCCATGTACAGGGCGCGGCCGCGGTAGTCGCGGCAGGCCGGCAGGCTCCAGCGCAGGGCGGAAAATGGCGTGGACCAGGTTTCGGTGCGCCAGCCGCCGCCGGTGTCCGGATCGCAGTACCACGGGCTGTCCGCATCGGCGTTCAGCCGCATCCAATGGATCCTGACGGGCAGCGACGCATGCTTGCGCACGCTGTAGTCCAGCACCATCATCTGCTCGAGATCGCCGTTGTTGGGATCGCAGCCCACATAAATTTGCACGGTGTCCTGCACCCAGTCCTCCTCACTTGTATCCCCGTTTTGCGGGATCGGGAGTTGTAGCGGGTTTTCATCGCATATGGACGCCGGGGCGGCCACATCCGATGCGGACATTTCAACGATCATTCACCGGTGTCGCGCCATGGATGGGTACAGCGGTTGCGGCGCGGTGCATATTTCGCGCACAGGAGATCGCCGTGAAATACCCGGTACGTGCAGGATATCCAATACGGGCGGCAATAGGGATACTGCTTTTGGGCATCGCCGCCGCCGTCCATGGGCAGGAAGCCGATCGCCGCGACGCGCGCTTCCTGGAACAGGCCGCGCAGGCCGGCGCCTTTGAAATCGAGGCCAGCCAGCTGGCGCTGCGCAATGCGGAACACGATGAAGTGAAGGGCTATGCGCGCAAGATGATCGAGGCGCACACGGAAATGGCGCGCGAACTGAAGGCGCTGGCCAAGGCCGGGAACGTGGCCCTGCCCGCCGATCCGTCGCCCACGCAGATGCGCATCCTCAAGGCCCTGCAGGCCGAAACGGGCGCGCCGTTCGACCGCGAATATGCCGGCGACGTCGCCATCGCCGCCCACCAGGACGCCGTCCAGTTATTCGTGGACGCCGCCGAGCATGCCGTCGATCCGGAGGTCAAGGCCTACGCGCAGCAGCAGTTGCCCACGCTGAAAGCGCATCTGGACGCGGGGCTGGCCCTGGCCAAGACGCTGGCCGCCAGCGGCAAGGCCAGCCCGGACGAAAGCCCCTCGTCCAGCGGGGCGGGCGCGCCGGGCACGGTATCGCCCGCCTCCCGGAATGCGCCGCCCACGCTATTGCCGGGCGACAAGGGCGCACCCACGCAATGAATCCGCCGGCGAGCCCGCGCCCGTACCGGCCAGCGGACCACGATCCACGAACCGCCAACGCCGGACCGCCAACGCCGGACCACGAACCATAAGCGCGGCGCGGGCACCTCCCGGCCCACGGGCCGGGCCCCCAAAAGAAGCGCGCCGCACAAGGCGGCGCGTGGCTTCCGTTCCAGGTGGCGAGGGCCGCCGGCTCCCGGCCGGCCCTTGCGCTCGAGCCCGAAGGGCCGGGCGACCGTCATGGCGGTACGGCCAGCTCTTCCAGGGCGCGTATGCCGTCCAGCGCGGCGTCGGTGGGCGTGCGGAAAACGAACTGGGATTGAATGACCTGGGGCACCGCCGTCTTACCCGTATCGACGACTTCGACTTCCCAGCGGAAACCTCCCTGCATGGTCGGCGCCAGCCAGAGCGTGGCCCGGCTCCCGGAGGTTTCCTTCGTCAGGATTTTCATTTCAATCCGATCCCCACCGGTATTCCGGTGTCACGCCAGATGCGCCACCGTGGCGATTTCTTCCTTGCGCTGCTGCATCTTCCTGGCGATGTCGCGCAGGTCCACATTCAGCACGACCAGCTTGGGAAAGAGCTCGCCTTCCTCTTCTTCGATGTGATGGCCGATGTACTCTCCCAGCACCGCGACGCGGGCGTGGAAGAGCGGGTCCTCGCTGGTCATGCCCTGGATCTGCGCGATCAGGTTGCGCGCGACGCCATGTTCGACCACCGCCTTGTCCAGCAGGCGGCCGAAGGCGACCGGGTTCTGGGCACGCAGGAAGGGATAGAAGAGCTCTTCCTCGATCTGCGCCAGGACGGTCAGCGTCATGCAGGCTTCGTGGGCGATGGCTTCGCGGATCTCCGGGTCGGCCGTCTTCCCGAAGTCCTTGAAGAGCTTCTTGACCGTGCAGTGCTCATCCAGCATCAGGGTCAGGGCGTCGCGCTGCGCGAGAGGGATTTCCGCCTTATTCATACAGTTCTCCTTGTCCACGGGAATGCCGCAATGGCGCGGCGCCGCAACTTAGCAAGCAGCGTGCCCGGCGCACGGCCGGCGGCTAGTTTTTCCGCCCCGAGCGGTTGTCCACCGGGGGTGCGCCGGGGGTCTGGCGCCCTGGATCGAAGACGTCGGCGGCATCGACCCCGGGAGGAAAACGCTTTTCCGCCGCGGAGTTAGGGTCCAGCGGGCGATTCTGCAGGGAGCGCGGATGGGCTTCCTTCGGCCTTTCTGTATCCGGCCGTAAAACGCGATGCGCCTGCGGCTCGCCGCTATGGTCGGTGGCGGGGCGCGGATCGGGTTGGCGGGGGGATTTGTCGTCCCGGGTCATGGCGATCTCCTGGGCAGGCCGGTCATTCCGGCCGGTTTATTGGTTGCCCGCACGCAGGCACCGTGCCCGCCCCGTCCGCGCCAGCCTGCGGGCCGCCGCGCGCCGGCTTTGCAGAAATGCGCATCAAGGATGAGTATGGTCTGTCCTACGGGCTGGAAACGTCGCCCGGCGTCGCGGACGGCTGCGTCGCCGCGCCCGGCGCGGGACCGATGGCGACCAGCTGGCGCCAGTGCTCGACGTGGTCGGGAATACGCCGCCGGTGGCGCGCGACCCAGGCCGCGCCGGCCAGTGCCGATAGCGCCACGCGGGTGGCGGCGCCGCGGCGCGCGGCGGTGCCCAGCACCGACAGCGTCTCCGCGATGGCCGAGCGCGCCGGCAGGCGCAGCCAGGCGGCCCAGATGGCATTGCGGCTGAGCAGGTGCACGCGGCGGGGCCGGTCGCGCTGCGGCGAAGGAAGATGCCAGGTGCGGACGCGGCCGGCATACAGCATTTCCCATCCCAGCGTCGCCAGGTCCAGGGCCAGGACGGTTTCCTCGCCGCCGATGAAGAAGCGCGGCTCATAGCCGCCCGCCTGCAGGAAGGCGGCGCGGCGCATGACGCAGGCGCCCGCCATGAAACCGAGCAGGCGCATGGTGCCGGCGGGACCGGGGCCCAGGGGGCTGCGGGCCATGATGTCGCAGGTGGAGTCCACCCTGCCGGTGGGCCCTACCAGCACGCAGGCGTTGATCACGCCGGCGCGCGGCGCGGCATCCAGCAGGCGTTCGGCCTGTTCCAGGGCGCCGCTTTCCCAGCACGTGTCGTCATCGCAAAAGGCGACATAGGGCGTGGCGGCGGCGGCCACGCCCAGATTACGGCCGGCCGCCCCGAGATTGCCGGGCGCGCGTATCAGCGTGAGCGCGGGGAACGCCGCGGCGACCGCCTCGGCGGTACCGTCCGCCGACCCGTTGTCCACCACAATGATAGGCACGCCGGGATGGTCGCGATGCAGGCGTGCCAGGTTGCCCAGCACCTCCTGGCGGCGGTTGTAGGTCAGCACGACGATGGACACGCGTGGGGCGGCCGTGGTCATGGGGCGGTCGCGCCATCCCTGGGCGCCTGCTTCACGGATTCGCTCAACAGCCAATAGCGCTCGGGTTCGGCCGTATCGCCCTGGCTGCCCGCGCTCAGGCCGAGCTCCGCCATCTGGCTGCCGTAGGCGGACATGGCGGTGGCCTTGCGATGGGCATTCGCGGCGCGGAAGCCCACTGGGGTAAGCGAAATGCCGCGGGTATAGAACTGCACCAGGCGCGCCTGCAGCAGGCCGGGTTTGGCGCGATAAAGAGCGTCCTCGTAGGCGATCCAGGTGCGGTCCGGCATGGCGGCGAAAAGACGCAGGCAGGCGTCGGAGGCCAGGAAGTGGTCGCCGTGGAAAAGACCGAGCGGGAAGAGCACCGTACGCGCGCCGGCCTTATCCAGGGCACCTTGCAGCGCGTGCGCGATTTTCTCGATCTTGGGGCTGGCAAGCCCCATGGCACGCACGTACTGGTCGTCCAGGAAGGGCAGCCGCACCGCCTGGGCCTTGAGCAGGTGCAGGGCCTTGTCGTCTTCGCCGGCGCGCCATTTCATGGCGGACTGGCCGTCGCCGAAGCCGCAGCGGCGATCCCACTCCGTGACAGGCAGCGCGGCGTCGGGGATGCCGGCGAATACCGTGATGACGGTACTGCCGGGCATCGCGGCCAGCAGGGCGCCGCAGCCGGCGACCGCATCGTCCATATGCGGCGACACCGCGGCGATCACGCCCGGATCTTCGATGAATCGCACCTTGGTCTCCTGGCCGGCGAGCGGGGCGGCAAGCGTTTCCACGCCCCCGGGGACTCAGAGCGGCACATCGGCGCGCGCCGGCGCGCGCACGATGTCGGCGTTCACGAACTGGCTGAAGTAGCGGATAGTATGGCGCAGCCCGTCGTCCACCGGGACGCGCGGCGCCCATCCCAGTTCGCGCGCCGCCAGGCCGATATCGGGACATCGCTGCGTGGGGTCGTCGGGGGGCAGCGGCTGGAACACCAGCGGGACGCGGGTGCCGGCAAGGCGCTGGATGCGCTGCGCGATGTCCAGCACCGTCAGCTCCTCCGGGTTGCCCAGGTTGATGGGCCCCGTCACGTCCTCTGGGCTTTCCATCAGGCGCTCCAGCGCGTCCACCATGTCGTCCACATAGCAGAAGGCGCGGGTCTGGCTGCCGTCGCCGTAGATGGTGATGGGCTGGCCTTGCAGCGCCTGCAGGATGAAGTTGGACACGATGCGGCCGTCGTTCGGCGCCATGCTGGGGCCGTAAGTGTTGAAGATGCGGGCGATCTTGATCTTGACGCCATACACGCGGGCATAGTCGTGGAACAGCGTTTCCGCGCAGCGCTTGCCTTCGTCGTAGCAGGACCTGACCCCGATGGGGTTGACGTGCCCCCAGTAGCTTTCGCGCTGCGGATGCACCTGGGGATCGCCATAGACTTCGCTGGTGGACGCCTGCAGGATGCGCGCGCCCGTCTTGCGCGCCAGTTCCAGCATGTTCATCGCGCCCAGCACGCAGGTGCGCAGCGTGTGCACGGGCTGCGTCTGGTAGTGGATGGGCGATGCCGGGCAGGCAAGGTTATAGATGCGGTCGACCTCGGCATCGAAGGGCTCGACCACATCGTGCGTGACCAGCGTGAAGCGCGGGTTGGCCTTCAGCGGCTCCACGTGCTGGACCTGGCCGGTGTAGAAGTTGTCCAGGCAAAGCACGGTATGCCCTTTGCCGAGCAGCCGCGCGCACAGGTGCGAGCCGATGAAGCCGGCGCCGCCGGACACCAGCACGCGCAAAGGACGAGGAAAAGCCTGGGTCATTGTTCATCTCCCATGAGCCTGTCGAACAGGCGGGTCCAATCCGCCACGAAGCGGTCCATGCCATAGCGCTCGAGTGCGGTTTTCCTTGCCTGCGCCCCCCAGGACGCGGCCAGCCTCGGGTCGTCGATCAGGGTTTTCATGACCGCTATCAGGCGGTCCGGGTCGGTATCGATATAGCCGTTGCGGCCGTTGACGATGACGCGGGCCAGTTCGGTGGCCGCGAAGCCCACCACCGGCACGCCGGCCATCATGGCCTCGATCAGGGCCAGGCCCAGGCTGGTGTAGCGGATGGGGCTGTAGAAAAAGCGGTAGCGCGCCACGAAGGCGGCCACTTCCATGTTGGAGACCTCGCCCAGCCCGCCCATCGCCTCGGCGTCCATGCCGATCAGGTCCAGGGGCACCTGCTCGCGGGCCTGCTCGAACAGGTCCGCTCCCATGCGGCGGCCACGCCGCTTCAGGTGGTTGATGACGGCGATGCCGCGCGGCAGCGTCGACGCCGCGGGCACCCGCCCGGGCGCCGGCACGCCATGCTCGATCACGGCGGTGCGCATCGCGCCGTTGTCCCAGGCCGCGCGGTTGTAGTGCGTCACGTGCACCAGGATGCCGCGCTCGTGGGTGAACCAGTGCGCGGTATCGGTGGGATGCGGCATCGGCGGGTCATGTTCGATGTAGGCGCAGGGCAACGCCAGTTGCCGCGGGGTCAATAGCTGCTCGCGTTCCTCGTAGGTGCGCCGCGACTGGTAGACGATGCAATCGAAGTCCGCGTCGCGCAGGGCCTGGGCGGGTATTTCGCGTACCCGGCTCCCCCATGGAATGCGATGGCCCAGCGCGCCATAGCCGGGCGGGTTGCCTTCGCGCACGGGAATGACGAACTCGTGCGGCACGCGCGTCAGCGCATACAGGTAATTGCCATGGACGTGCCAGGTCAGGATGCGCAAGGGGCGCGTCGGGCTGGGACTAGGCATGGAGAGTCCTTTCCTGCGTGGAAGGTTGGGGCGCGCCGGTGCGTGCCTCGGGTTCGCGACCGACTTCGCTGCCCGGGTCACGGCCGGATTCGCGGACGGGCGCGGCGATGGCGCCCGCGAGTTGCTCGTGGACGGCCGCCAGCACCCGGTCGACGGAGACGTTCAAGGCGCAGACATGGCCGATGGGACATTCCTCGTACGAGCAGGGCCGGCAGGGCGGATAGTCGGCGATGACGGTATGGCGCCGGTCGTCCAGCGGCGCCCAGCGATGCGTATCGCTGCCGCAGGCCACGACGACGCTGCGCGTGCCGACCGCCGCGGCGATGTGCGAGACGCCGGTGTCGTTGCAGACCAGCAGCGGGGCGCGCGCCAGCAAGGCCGCCAGTCCGCCCAGGGAGGTCCGGTCGGTCAGGTCGATCGCGGCCTGGCCGGCGCCCTGCGCCACCGCCGCCGTCAGGGCACGCTCGGCCCCGCTGCCGGTGACGGCGATGCGCCAGCCGCGCCGCGCCAGGATGGCCGCCAGTTCCGCGTAGCGCGCGGCCGGCCAGCGGCGCGACCGCAGCCGCGCGCCGGGGTGGATGAACAGGGTGCGCTCCGGCTCGAATGCGAATTCCGCCGCGATGGCGCGCGCCTCGTCCATATCGCTTTCGCCCAGGGGCAGCTCCAGCGCGTCGCTGTGCACCGGTACGCCCAGGAAACGCATCAGCCCGGTGTAGCGCAGCGGTTCCGGAAGATCGTCGGGCCATGCCATCAGGCTGCCGGCGCGCGCCATGTCCTGCCGCGGCACGAAGCCGGCATGGCGCCGCGCGCCCAGGGCCTGGACGACGGGCAGCGACCGCGTGCCGCTGCCGTGCATCTGCAGGGCCAGGTCGAACTGGCGCGCCCGCGCCTGGCGATAGAACTCGGGCAGGGCCTGCGGCCGCGCGCGCTGCTCCGGGAATTCCGGGATGCCGGGAAAGGGCATGAGTTCGTCGATGTAGGCCTGGAAGCGCTGCACGAAAGGCCGGGCATTTTCCAGCCCGACCAGCGTGATGCGGGCGTCCGGGCAGTGGCGGCGCAAGGCCCGCAGCGCCGGTACCGCGCACAGCATGTCGCCCAGTTGCAGGGCGCGGAACACCGCGACGCGGCGCGGCGCGGGATGCCAGAGTGCGTCCATCATGGGAATCCCGCCCGGTAGCGCAGCGAACCCACCACGCGCCAGAAGATGGACACCGGGGGAATGGCCGCCGACGTCATCACGGTTTCGGCGATATGGTCCAGGGTGCGCCGCGTGCCGCGCAGCCGCTTCAGGCTGAACCAGCCGGTCAGCGCCAGCCAGCCCGCCACGGCGGCGGCCGCGACGGGCGCCCAGCCCGCGCCGACGGCGATAAAGGCCAGCAGCAGCAGCCCCGTCACGGACAGGTAGAACCAGGGCGGATGCGGGCGTATGCGCTCGCGGTACAGGCGCGGGTGCTTTTTATAGAGCAGGGTGTCGTAGAGGATTTTGCGCTGCATGCCGATGCCGGCGCCGAAGGCGGCGGGCCGCACCGGGTGCACGACGATGGCCTGCGGCGCGCGCAGGATGCGCATGCCGTGTTCGAGCAAGGTGAAGTGCAGGTCGGAATCCTCTCGCCAGGCCAGGCGGAAGCGCGGGTCGAAGCCGCCGACCTGTTCCAGCACGGCGCGGCGGACGAATACATTGGCCGTGGCGAACTCGGCGTCCTGCAGCCGGCTGGCGTCCTTTTCGTAGTCGGTGGGATCCGGCGGCAGCGGCATGACGATGCGGCCGGACAGCGCGTCCGCATCCGGCCGGAAGGCCGCCAGCCCCGCCGCAAGCCAGGCCGGATCCGGCACCGTGTCGTCGTCGGTAAAGGCGATCAGCGGCGCCCGCGCGGCGCGCCAGCCGGCATTGCGCGCGCCGGCCGGGCCCTGGGTATCGTGCACGGGGATATAGCGGACAGTCGGTCCCCCCGCCACCGGCATCGTCTTTTGCACGGTCTGGCGGGCCGCCTCGCTGGGGCCGTCGTCGCAGACGATGATCTCGTAGTCGTTCGCGGGCAGCGTCTGCCGCAGCAGCGCGCCCAGGCAGCGTTCCAGCAGATCGGGGCGGCGGTAGGTGGGGACCACCACCGATACCTTGGGCAGGTGTTCAGCGCTCATTGTCTACCATCCTGTTCTCCATCGCGGTCCGGCGGACCTGTATCCATGCGGCCGGGGCCTCAGACCGGTTTTTCCACCACGTAGCTGCCTATCACCAGCGCGTCCAGCGGCGAGGTCCAGAACGACTCCAGCGCGTCCCGGGGCGTGCAGACCACCGGCTCGCCGCGCGTGTTGAAGGAGGTGTTCACCAGCACGGGCACGCCGGTGCGCCGCTCGAAGGCGGCCAGCAGGTCGTAGTACAGGGCATGCTGGTCGCGCCGCACCGTCTGCACGCGCGCGGTGCCGTCGATATGCCGCACCGCGGGAATCTGCCGTTCGCGATGCGGCAGGACGTCGTAGACGAACAGCATGAAGGGGGCGCAGATGCCCGCGCCGCCGCGGGCGTCGAACCATTCGTGCGCGCGTTCCTCCATGACCACCGGCGCGACGGGGCGGAAGTCCTCGCGGTCTTTCAGTCCGTTGAGCCTGGCCTGCATGGCGGTATCGCGGGGCGAGGCCAGGATGGAGCGCGCGCCCAGGGCGCGCGGGCCGAATTCCATGCGGCCCTGGAACCAGCCCAGGATCTTCTCCTGCGCCAGCAGCTCGGCCGCTTCTTCCGCCACGTTGTCCAGGCGGCGGTAGGCCAGGCGCGAACGGTCCAACAGGCGCTCGATTTCCTCGTCGCCGTATTCGGGCCCCAGGTAGGCGTGCTGCATCGTCCAGTGGCGTCCCGGCGATTCGCGCTTTTCGTAGTCCACCCATAGCGCCGCGCCCAGCGAGGTGCCGGCATCGCCCGCGGCCGGCTGGACCCACACGGACTCGTAGGGGCCTTGCGCCGCGATGCGGGCGTTCATCACGCAGTTCAAGGCGACGCCGCCGGCCATGCTCAGGTGGCGCGCGCCGGTCTGCTCGTGCAGCCAGCGCGCCATATGCAGGGCCGTTTCCTCCAGTACGTACTGCAGCGAGTGCGCGATGTCCATGTGGCGCTGCTCGAAGGGGGCGCCGCGCTTGCGCGCCGGCCCGAAGCGCGTGACCAGGTTCACCGGCTCCAGGGTGTAGCCGCCTTCCTTGTCCAGCCTGACGATCTGCCGGAACAGGTCCACGTATTCGGGCTTGCCGTAGGAGGCCAGCGCCATCACCTTGTATTCGTCGGACGAGCGCAGGAAGCCCAGGTAGTCGGTCACGTCCTCATAGAGCAGTCCCAGCGAATGCGGCAGGTCGATCTGCTTCAGGCGGCGATAGCGCCCCTTGGAAAAATGGCCGTAGCTGGTGGTGGCGCGTTCGCCGCGGCCGTCCATGGTCAGCACCGCGCATTCGTCGCAGGGCGCGGCCAGGAAGGCGCTGGCTTCATGCGACAGATGGTGCTCGATGAACTGCCAGCGGCTTTGCAGCTGCTCCAGCGTCAGGCCCTCGAAGCGCTTGCGCAGGTGATGCGGCGCGCCGCTCATCAACTGGCGCGGCGCGTTGACGATGTAGGACAGGAACAGCGGATCCCAGGGCGAGCCGCCATCCGGGCCGCGCGCCTGGCGCGAGGGCTCCAGCGGCAGCGTGATCGTCTCCGGCAGGCTGCGCGCGCCCGACAGCAGCGTGGGGTCGAAGGAATAGGCGATGTGGTCGACGTCGTGCAGCGTGATTCCCGCGTGGGCCAGGCAATAGTCGATGGCGTGATAGGGCAGCTGCCATGCGGTGAACGGCACGGGCCGCTTGCCGTGCTTCACGCGGGTGAAGCGTTCTTCCTCGGCGGCCGCCAGCACTTCGCCGTCGCGCAGCAGCGCGGCGGAACAGTCGTGGAATGCGGCATTGATACCCAGTGTGTACATGACGTCGTCCTTCCGATGCTCGTTGTTCGATGAGTCGCGCGGTGTCGGCGTCAGGCCGCCTCGATCATGATCGGCATGCGCGCGGGGGGATGGCTTTCCAGCAGCTCGAACGCGGCTTGCGCCACTTGCGCGGGGTCGACCGCGCTCAGGCAGGCGTGATGGCCCAGGGGGCACACGCTGCGATAGCAGTATTTGCAGGGCACGTCGCGGTATAGCAGGCGGTGCGCGACTTCCCACGGCGTGTGCTGCGGATTGGTCAGGGCGTAGAGATCGACGACCGGCGTGCCCAGGGCCGCCGCCATGTGCACGGGGCCGCTGTTGTTGGACACCAGGACGCCCGCGCGTGAAATCAGGGCGCCGAGCTCGCCCAGCGTCAGGCGGCCGGCCAGGTTCACCAGTTTGCCGGGATCGCCGCTGCGCGCCACGACTTCGTCGACCAGGGCGCGTTCGTCGCGGGATCCGGTCAGGATCACCGACTCGCCGGCGCCGGCCAGCATATCGATGGCCTGGGCGAATAGCGATGCCGGATAGCGCCGGGATTCCGCGGTGGCGCCGCAATGCGCCAGCACCCAGCCCTGGGACGCGGCCACCGCGTGCTCGCGCAGCACCCGGTCCAGCGCCTGGTGGTCGGGCTCGCGCACCTGGAAAGACAGGCGGGTGTCGGCCGCGGTCGCGCCGACGGTCGCGACCAGGTCCAGCTGGCGCTGCACCTCATGCCGCGGTTCGGGCAGGGGCTCGATCTCGCGGGCCCAGTCGCTGATCAGGTGGTAGGGATTCTCGCGGCTATAGGCCAGCACACGCGGGATGCCGGCGGCATGGCACATCAGGGCCGCCGGCAGGGCGCTCTGGCTGTAGACGGTGAAAATGACCGCACCGTCGAACCGGCCCTGCCGCAAGCGTTCCACGATGGCATGGAAGGCTTCCGGCGGGCTGCCGGCGTTCTTCACCCAGGCCGCCTCGTGCACGATGAGCGCGTCGATCTCCGGCACGTGGGGCGCGACCGCCGCGCCGGAGCGCGAGGCCAGCAAGGTCAGCCGGCGACCGGGCACGGCGGCCTTCAGGGCGCGCAGTGCCGGCGTCGTCATCAACACGTCGCCCATATTGTCCAGGCGGATGCACAGTACATTGCGCGCCTGTCGCCAGCCGGCGTGCGCCTGGGCCGCGGCCTCCGGCCGCGCGCCGTCGATGCCGAAGGCGGGAACACAGGCCGAAGCCGGGCCGGTGGGTGCGGTCATGCCGTCTCCTTCCCCCGCGCGGGCGCCGTGCGGAGTTTCTGCGCGATCAGCCGCGCGGCCATGAATAGGTCGGGCGCCACATCGTCCGGGGTGCGCCAGCGGCCGCGCACCCATTCGGTTTCGTGCCCGTTGTCCAGCAGGACGGTGTGGCAGCCGGCGCGCGCGCCCGCTTCCACGTCGTTCAGGATGTCGCCCACGAACCAGGAGGCCCGCAGGTCTATGCCGTGGTCGGCCGCCGCCAGGCGCAGCAGCCCGGGCATGGGCTTGCGGCAGACGCAGGACAGGGCGTACGCCGGGTTCTTGCCCTGGGGGTGGTGCGGGCAGTAGTAGAAACCGGCCAGCCTGGCCCCCTGGACGCGGAACATGACCGCCAGGCGCCGGCGCACGGCGCCGAGCGCGTCTTCGTCGAAATGCCCCAGCGCGACACCGGGCTGGTTGCTGATGACGATCAGCGGATGGCCCAGGCGGCCCAGCAGTTCGACGCCCTCGCGCGCGCCGGGCGCCCAGGCCATGCGCCCGGGGTCGACGTTGTAGGGCATGTCGGTCAGCAGGGTGCCATCCTTGTCCAGGAAGACGGCGGGCTTCATCATGGCCACGAGGTCTCGCGCATCGGCAGGACCATGACTTCCGGCACCACGGTCTCCTCGGGCTGCATCAACACGAAGCGCACGGCGCGCGCGACGTTGGCGGGGTCCTGCAGCACGCCGGGGTCGATGTCCGGAAAGCGTTCCAGCAGGAAAGGCGTGCGCATGCCGCCGGCGATGACGGCCGATACCTTGATGCCCTTGGGGCGCAGCTCCGCGTGCAGCGCATGCGACAACCCCATCAAGCCCCACTTCGTGGCGTGGTACACGGCCGCGTTGGGCCAGGCCCGCCGCGCCGCCGTGGAGGCGATGTTGACGATGTGGCCGCCATTCTTCAGATGCTCCAGGCCGAACTTGGAAACCAGGAAGGGGCCCGTCAGATTGGTGCGGACCACGCGGTCCCAGTCGCCGACCTGCAGTTCTTCGAGCGGCGCCGTCACGTCCACGCCCGCGTTATTGATCAGGATGTCCAGCCTGTCGTGGCGCTCCACGATCTGGCGCAGCGCCCGTCGCACCTGTTCCGCGTCGCCCACGTCCAGGTGCAGCGCGTCGCCGCGTTCTCCCGGCAGGGCGCGCGCCACGCGCTCCGCCGCGTCGGCGTTGTAGTCCGCGACGATCACGCGCACGCCGTCCTCGGCGAGCGTTTCGCAAATGGCCTTGCCCAGGCCGCTGCCGCCGCCGGTCACCAGGGCGACGCGTCCGGACAGGGTCGATGAATCGGTATCACGCATTCAGGCTGCTCCTCAGGCAATGGCGCGCGCGGTATCCGCGGGCGCGGGGACGGCGTCGGGCAGGGTCTCCGGCGCCATGATCTGTTCGAACACGTCCAGCAGTTGCTGGCTGACCTGTTCCCACGTAAACAGTTCGCGCGCGCGCTTCAGGCCGGCTTCGCCCATGCGCCGCCGCAACAGGCTGTCGCGCGCCAGCAGCGCCAGGCGGTCGGCCAGCGCGTCGGGATCTTTGGGCGGCACCAGCCATCCGGTGTGACCGTCCAGGACCGAATAGCGGATGCCGCCGGTGTCCGAGCCCACCACCGGGCGCCCGCAGGCCATGGCTTCGAGCGGCGTAATGCCGAAGGGCTCGTACCAGGGCGTGGTCACGAAGACATCGCTGGCGCAGTAATAGGCGCGCAGCTGCAGGCGGTCGCGTTGCCCCGTGAATTCCACATGGGGCAGCACGCCTTCCTCGCGCGCGATGGCGCGCAGCCGCGCCAGCTCCGGCGTCGCGGTTTCCGACGGCGTGGGGCTGTTGCCGCCGACCACGCATAGCCGCGCATCGATGCCATGCCGCGACCGCAGCCGGGCCAGCGCGCGGATCACGTTGTCCACGCCCTTGCGCGGCACCATGCGGCCCAATTGCAGCAGGGTGAAGCGGTTGTCGTTCCATCCGAGTTCGGTGCGCGCGCGGGCCCGGTCCATGGGCTGCATTTCGGCGGGATCGTAGCCGCAGGGCACGATGGATATGCGGCCGGGATCGGCGCCGTACAGCTCCATCATGTCCTGCCTGTCCTGCGGGCATTCGGCGATGACGCGGTCGGCGCGCCGGATGACGTCGTCCTCGATATCGAAGCGGCATTCGGGAAACAGATCCGCTTCCTTCTGGAACCGGCGGCGCACGCGTCCCAGGGCATGGAAGGTGACGGCGAAGGGAATGCCGCATGCGCGGGCAGCCGGCATCGCCGCCAGCGCCGACATGAAGAAGTTGGCGTGCACGATGTCGTAGCGCCGCGGCTGGCTGGAGAACTGACGATGCAGGAAATCGCCGAAGGCGCCCATATGGGGCAGCAACTGCTCTTTCGGTATCTGCCGGGCGGGGCCGGCGGGCACGTGGATGATGCGGACGTTGTCCTCCCAGGCGACCACGGCCGGCAGGCGCCTGCTGTCGGCGCGGGTATAGACATCGACCTGATTGCCAAGCCGGGCGAAATGCCGGGCGATTTGCGCGACGTAAATATTCTGGCCGCCGCTATCGACGCTTCCGGCCAATGCCAGCGGCGACGCATGTTCACTTACGATCGCGATTCTTCGCATAGTCCTCTCCATACCGGTCGATGTATCGGGCCGCTGAGAACCAAGCCGGGTCACACGCAGCGGGCTGCGTGGGGGTTTGACTAATCCTCTGCTCGGGCATGGGGAGAACCGCAAGGGCCGTGCCGTTATATCGCAAGGCGTGTAACGGTTCTCTTGTAACGGTTCAAGGATGCGCAGCTTCGCTCATGCATGCCATGCGCGTACGGGGCCGGTACCCTTTACAAGCGTTGGCACATCTCACTCATGAGATGCCGGCGGGCTCCAGGGGCGCGCGTCCTCATCCGTGCATGCTTCGCTGGCCGCTGCGCCGCCGTCACGCCACGGGCTTTTCGCTCATGAGGCGCGCCGTGGTCCGGATCACCGTGTCGGTATCCGCGGGACGCGAGCAATGCGTCTGGTAGCCGGCCATCAGTGCGCGCAGCCTGCCCTCGGAAGCGGTATGGCCGGAGATCGCGATGGCCGGCAGGCGTTGCGCCAGCGCGATGCCGCGATCCGCCTCCAGCTTGCGCACCTCGCCCACCATCGCGTAGCCGTCCATGTCGTCCAGCGTGACGTCGCAGATCAGCGCGTTGGGCCAGCCGTCGGTCGGGGTGTCGCGCAGTTGCTCCAGCAAGGCCGCGCCGGCCTTGAAGTCGCGCACGGTGGCGCCGGCGGCCTGCAGCGCGGCGCTCACGCGCGCGCGTTCTTCCTCGCTGTCGTCCACCAGGAAGATTCGTGCCCCGTGCAGCGACACCGGCGGCACCGGGCCGACGAAGGGCAGGGCGGGCGTGGCCACGCGCAGGGGCATCTCCAGCCAATAGGTATGGCTGGGACCCATCGCCGCGGTATCGCTGCCGAAACGCCCGCCGAACCTGGCGATCTCGGCGCGGGTCCGCGCGGCATCCAGCGGCGGCCTGTCCGCCAGCACGGCGTTCATCTGGTCGGCGGTATCCAGCGCGGCCGAGTCGGCCGGCGGCAGGCGCCCGTCGGTCACCGCCAGCCGCGCGCAGTCCTGCGCGCGCCGCAGGCTCAGCTCGATGCGGCCGCCGGCCGGCGTGGCGGCGATGGCGTTCAGGCACATGTCCCAGATGGTCTGCTGCAGCACGCTGGGATCGCCGGTGACGCGCGCGTTCTCCATGCTGAGCTCCGTGAATAGCGTGACGCCTTTTTCGTCGATGACCTGGCGTATGCCATCCAGCACCGCGGCGACCAGCGCAGCCAGGTTGACGGGCTGCGCCGCTTGCCGCGTCCCCGCCTGTTCCAGCTCGCTTTGTTGCCGCTGCAAGGCCCACATCTGGGCATAGATACCTTGGCGCGCCAGCAGCTCCTGGTGCTTGCCGCGCTCCGCGACCCGGCCGTGTTCCAGTACGACGATCTCGTCCGCATCCACCACGGTGGACAGCCGATGCGCAATGATCAGGGTCGTGCGGCCCTGGGCGATGCGGTCCAGTTCTTCCTGGATGGCGCGCTCGGTCCGCGTGTCCAGGGCGGAAGTCGCTTCGTCGAACAGCAGGATGGGCGGGTTCTTCAGGATGGCGCGCGCGATCGCGATGCGCTGCCGTTCGCCGCCGGACAGTTTCACGCCGCGTTCTCCCACCACGGTTTCGTATTGCGCCGGCAGGCTTTGCACGAAGTCGTTCAGCCGCGCGCCCTTGGCGGCCTCGATGATGTCGGCCATCGACGCGCCCTGCCTGCCGTAGCCGATGTTGTAGGCGATGGTGTCGTTGAAGAGCATGGTGTCCTGGGGCACGATGCCCAGGTAGCGCCGCAGGCGGGTGGGATCGACGGACCGCACGTCCATGCCGTCCACGGTGATGCGGCCGGAGTCCGCCTCGTAGAAGCGGAAGAGCAGCCGGCCCAGCGTGGACTTGCCCGAGCCGCTGCCGCCCACCACCGCCAGCGTCCCGCCGGGCGGCACATGCAGGCTGATGTCCCACAGTATCTGGCGGCCGGGTTCATAGCTGAAGTTGACGTGATCGAAGCGCAGCTCCCCGCGCGTGGGCTCGAAGGGCAGCAGCGGCGTGGCGGGATCGGTCTCGGGGGGCAGGCGCAGCAGCGTGCACACCCGTTCCGCGTTGATCATGGCTTCCTTGGTCTGGCGGAACACCAGCCCCAGCGTGTTCAGCGGCAGGCAGATCTGGATGATGTAGGCGTTGACCAGGACCAGGTCGCCGACCGACATCGCGCGGCCGGTTACCTGCACGCCCGCCAGCAGCATGACGGCGCCCACGCCCAGCGCGATGACGGCGCTTTGCGAAATATGCAGGGTGGACAGGGCCCGCTGGTTGTCGATGCCCACCGCGCGCCAACGGTCCAGCAGCTCGCGCAGGCGGCGCGATTCGCCCGCTTCGTTGGTGTAGACCTTGACGGATTCGTAGTTGAGCAGGCTGTCGACCATGCGCCCGCCGGCGGCCGAATCCAGCTCGTTGATCATGCGCTGGTAGAAGATGCGCCGCTTGGTCAGGACATAGGTGACCGTGGCGTACATGACAAAGGTCGCGCCCACGATGGCGGCGAACCACAGGTCGTAGGCGCCCACCAGGATCACCACCACCGAGGCGATCTCCACCAGCGTCGGCAACAGGGTGAACAGCGCCGTGCCCATCAGGAAGCCGATGCCGTTGGTGCCGCGCTCGACATCGCGCGCCAGCGTGCCGGTCTGCCGGTTGGCATGGAAGCGCGCGCCCAGGCGCTGCAGGTGTTCGAAGATGC
Source organism: Bordetella bronchialis (assembly GCF_001676705.1). Lineage (NCBI taxonomy): Bacteria > Pseudomonadati > Pseudomonadota > Betaproteobacteria > Burkholderiales > Alcaligenaceae > Bordetella > Bordetella bronchialis. Next base: position 4,762,796 of record NZ_CP016170.1, on the reverse strand, counting down.
GCAGGTTGAAATCGGCCACCGTGGCTTGCGCCACCGGGGAAAAGACAATGTCGCGCAGTTCCGTGAACAGGCCGCCCGCGAAGCGCAGCAGCGTATAGCCGATGAGCAGGAAGACCGGCAGTGTCAGCACGGCCCCCGGTACGCTCAGCTCGTCGACCACCATCTTCAGGGCGACGGGGACGGCCACCGCGAAGGCCTTGGCCAGCACCAGCAGCACCAGGGCGGCGGCGGCCCGCTTGCGGTACTTCCACAGGGCGTGCCAGAGGGTGCGCAGGACCTCGGCGCGTGCGTAGCGGGATGCGTCTTCTGTCATGCCTTTTCCCCCAAGGATGAGTTGGCCAGGCGGCTGGCGGCAAGGTTCGTGCCTCATGCATACGGTGGAGCCCGATGTGGGCGGCGTCCCCGCCGGCGCCGGCACGGCCCGCTGTCTTAATCCCTATGGCGTAGCCCGTGGCACCCCCTAGGCCAAGCGTACGGATTGTGGGCATGCTGCGATGCGGCTAAGGTGACCGGGTCGTAGCTTCGATGCCGCCATGTCCGTGACCGCTTCCCGGCCGCCGCGCGCCGATCCCGCTTCCCTGGGCAATGACTATCCCCGCCCCACGCCGGGGCAGGCCTCGCGTTTCCTGGCCCAGGCCACCTTCGGGCCGACACCGGCGGAGATCGACCGCGTGGTCCGCATGGGCTATGCGGCGTGGCTGGACCAGCAACTGGACATGCCGCCCTCGCAAACCCATTTCGACTGGCTGCTGTCCATCCGCGCGGACAACGAGGCCAACAAGGGCAACGGCATCAATGCGCCCCTGGAATCCACGCTGTGGCGCAAGTTCATTTCGGCGCCCGACCAGGTGCGCACCCGCACCGCCTTCGCGCTGTCGGAGATCTTCGTGGTCGGCGTGTCGTCCATCACGGCCAACTGGCCGCTGTTCGGCGCGGCCTCGTTCATGGACATCCTGGCCGAACACGGGCTGGGCGACTTCCGCGCCTTGCTCGGGGCCGTCACGCTGAACCTGTCGATGGGCTGCATGCTGACCTACCGCGGCAATCGCAAGGAAGATCCGCGCACCGGCCGCGAACCGGACGAGAACTACGCCCGCGAAGTCATGCAGCTGTTCACCATCGGCCTGTATGAGCTGAACCCGGATGGCACCCCCAGGCTGGTGGACGGCAAGCCCGTCGAAACCTACACCAACGACGACGTGCGCGGGCTGGCCAAGGTGTTCACCGGCTGGGACCTGAACGGCAGCGAGGAAAACGTCGCCTTCCACCGCCGGCCCATGGCCCTGAACCCCGCCTTGCACTCCATGGCGGAGAAGCGCTTCCTGGGCGCCACGATCCCCGCCGGCACCGGCGGCGTCGCATCCCTGAACAAGGCCCTGGACGTGTTGTGCGCGCATCCCAATGTCGGGCCGTTCATCGGCACGCAGCTGATCCAGCGGCTGGTGACCAGCAATCCCAGTCCCGCCTACGTCGGACGGGTGGCGGCCGTATTCGCCGACGACGGCCGCGGCCGGCGCGGCAACCTGCGCGCGGTGGTCCGCGCCATCCTGCTGGACCGCGAGGCACGCTTCCCGGACCTGGCGTCGCCCACCTGGGGCAAGGTGCGCGAACCCATCGTGCGCTTCGCCGCCTGGGCGCGAGCCTTCGGCGCGACCTCCAACAATGGCAAGTGGGCCATGCCGGATACCACCGACAACACGATCAGGCTGGCGCAAAGCCCCATGCGGTCCGCGTCGGTGTTCAATTTTTTCCGGCCGCGCTATACGCCGCCGGGCAGTCCCATCGCCGCGCGCGGGATGGTGGCGCCCGAGCTGCAGATCACCGACGAGACCAGCGTGGCCGGCTATCTGAACTTCGTGGCCATCTACGTGGATCGCGGATGGGAGGACCTGCAGACCTCCTACGCCGCGGAAGCCGCCATCGCGGGCGATACGCAGGCCCTGGTCGATCGGATCGTGCTGCTGATGGCGGGCGACGTGTTCGATCGCGATACGGCGGCGGCCATCGCCCAGGCGGTCGCGACCATACCCGCCGGGCGCCCGCTCGACCGCGTGCGCGCCGCCATCACGCTGGTGGCCGCCACGCCCGACTATCTGGTGCAGCGATGACGACATCCTCTTCCCGCCGCGAGTTCGTGCAGCGCATCGCGGCCCTGGGCGCGGCCGGCGTGGCGGGCGGCGCCATGCCGCTGGCCACGCGCCTTGCCGCGGCCGCGGAAGCGGCCGCGCAAGCGGCGCCGGCGGGCCGGGCAGACATGGCCGGCGAAGACTACAAGGCCCTGGTATGCGTCTTCCTGTACGGCGGCAATGACCCGTACAACACCGTTGTGCCCTACGACGCGGAAAGCCATGCCCGCTACTTCCGCATCCGCTCCGATATCGCGCTGGCGCGCGACAAGCTGGAAGCGACGGTACTGCGCCGGCCGGCCGCGCGCGGCGCATCCGCGGACGATGGCGCCGCCGGCCGCGCCTACGCGCTGGCGCCGTCGCTCGCGCCGCTCAAGCCGCTGTTCGAACGCGGCGTGCTGGCGGTACAGCTGAACGTCGGCCCCATGGTGGTGCCCACCACCAAGGCCGAATACATCGGCGCGCGCGTGCCCATGCCGCCCAAGCTTTTTTCGCACAACGACCAGCAATCCTACTGGCAGGGCCTGGCGCCGGAAGGCGCGTCCTCCGGCTGGGCCGGGCGGCTGGCCGACCTGTTCGCGGCCGGCAACGGCCATAGCACCTTCGCCAATGTCACGGCGGGCGGTACCGCGCTATGGCTGTCTGGCCGCCACGTCTCCGCCTACCGCGTCAGCCCGGCCGGTTCCACGCCGATCGAACTCCTGCAGCGCGATACCTATGGCTCCACGGCGTGCACCGATCTGCTGCGCGCGCTGCTGACCCGGCCCGGGCCGCACTTGTTCCAGCAGCAGATCGCCGCCACGCTGGACCGCTCCATCCGCGCCGATACGCAGTTGCGCAGCGCCCTGGAAGGCGTGGCGGTACAGGGGGATTTCGGCACGCCGCTGGGCGGGCAGCTGAAGATCGTCGCGCGCATGATCGCCGCGCGGCAGGCGCTGGGCGTGAGGCGGCAGGTGTTCTTCGTTTCGCAGAACGGCTACGACAACCACGACGGCCTGAACGGCACGCATCCCGGGCTGCTGCGCGAACTGGGCGGCGCGCTGGCGGCCTTCCAGCAGGCCATGGCGGCCCTGGGCGTGGAGGACCGCGTCACGACCTTCACGGCCTCGGAATTCGGCCGCACGCTGGTCTCCAACGGCGACGGATCCGATCATGGCTGGGGCGGCCATCACTTCATCCTGGGCGGCGCCGTGCGCGGCGGCCGCTTCTACGGCACACAGCCCGAATGGGACATCGAAGGCCCCGGTTATGTGGACCATGGGCGCCTGCTGCCGAGTACCTCGGTGGAAGAGTTCGGCGCGACGCTGGGCGCCTGGTTCGGCGCCGGCGCGGGCGCCCTGGACGACGTTTTCCCACATCTGCGCAATTTCGGTAACCGTGATCTCGGCTTCATGCGCCGGGCCTGATCGCGGCCCTCCATCCGACCTAGTGCTCGGCTCGATGCGCTAGTGCGTCAAGGCAGAAGACAGCCCGCGCCGGCCTGGCCCAATATCGAGGGCCGGGGGAGAGACGTGGCGGCGCGCCTGCGCCGCAGGGGCCGCGGCTGCGCGGATGGCCTCCGCACCAAGCACGAGGACCATGAGAAAACAATGGCGAATCAGCGCGGAATGCGACGGGCGACGATGGCTTTTCCTGGCCTCCATGGCGCTGGGACTCGGGCTGTCGATGATGGCGAAGGATGCCGGGGCGGGCGAGGTCTACCGCTACAAGGATCCCTTTGGCGTCTGGCGCAGCATGACGGTGGACAAGGGCATGTCCAAGTACTACACGCGGGCGCAGGCCCGCGCGGCCGCGCGCTGTGCCCAGTGCGCGCCGCGCCTGCGGGTGGCCGGCCCGGCCGGGGCGGCCCGCACCGCCACGGTGGCGCGGGCGGAGCCGGAGGCGGACGAGGGCCGGGTCGCCGCCCTTAGCGCGCATCGCGGCCTGGAGGACTATCGCGGCGTCATCGCCAAGGCCGCGGCCCAGTATGGGCTGGACAGCGCGCTGCTGGGCGCGGTGATCGCGGTCGAATCCGGCTTTCGCAAGGACGCGCGCTCGCCCAAGGGCGCCCTGGGGCTGATGCAGCTGATGCCGCGCACCGCGGCGGCGCTGCTCAGCGATCCGGACGTCGAACGGGCCCTGGTGGATCCCGCGACCAACGTGCAGGCCGGATCGCGCCACCTGCGCAGCCTTATCGACCAGTATCCCGGACGCCTGGACCTGGCCCTGGCGGCATACAACGCGGGGCAGGGCGCGGTGCAGAAGTACGACGGCATCCCGCCCTACGCGGAGACGCAGCAGTACGTGCGCGACGTGATCGCCTTGTACGCCCGGTACAAGGCTGGCTGGTAGACGTCCGGCGGCGCCGCATGAGCGGCGCCACCCCGCATGCGTAGGTCCATGGGAGGATCCCGCCGCGCCATCCGGCCGATAGGGGATAGGCAGCCGAGCCGGGATGTGCTTCCATCGCATGCTTGGGCCCGTCGACGGGCCCCTTGTGACGTTAGCGCATAAGGTGAGGCATGCACGGTTTCTGGATGGCGGTTTCCGCGATGGGCGAGTCGCGCCTGGTATTGCCGGCGGCGCTGGTCGCGATGGTGTTCGTGGCGATGTCGGATCGCCCGCCGGCCTTCAATTGGCTGTGGGCCTTCGCGATCGCGGGGGCCGCGGTGCTGGTGTCCAAGCTGGCCTTCCTGGGCTGGGGCATAGGGTGGGCGGCCATCGACTTCACCGGCATCAGCGGGCACTCCATGGTGTCGGCCGCGGTGTATCCGGTGCTGGGTTATGCCATCGGCAACCGCTATACGCGGCGCCGCGCCGCCGTGCTGGCATGGGGCGGCGCCGGCCTGGCGCTGTCGATCGGGATCTCGCGCCTGGTGCTGGGCGCGCATTCGGTATCGGAAGTCATCCTGGGCCTGGCGGTAGGCGGCATGGTGTCGGGCATCGTACTGGCCCGCTGGCCCGCCGGCCGTCTTGGCCTGCGCGCGAGCGCGGTGGCGCTCGCCTTCCTGCTCTCGGCCATGGCCAGCGTTTCCGTGGCGCCCAAGGTTCGCACGCATGACGTCGTGGTCGCGCTGGCGCTGGCGCTGTCGGGGCAGGATGCGCCGTACACGCGCGATCACCTGCATCGCGGCGTGCGTTCGGGCGTGTGAGCGCGGCGCGGCCCGCGCCACGCTGACCGCGGGCTGAACGGAATGCGCGCGGGGGAATGTCATAATCTCGCTCCATCGCTGACTCCCCCCGCGTCGTTCCGCCATGCCGCTTGCCCTCGGTGCATTCATTGTCCCGCTCATCGTGGCTTGCGCCTTGTTCATGGAGAACCTCGACGCCACGGTGCTGGTCACGGCGCTGCCTTCGCTGGCGCGCGACCTGGGCGAAGACCCCATCACCCTGAAGCTCGCCGTGACCAGCTATGTGGTGGGCCTGGGCGTGTTCATCCCCATCTGCGGCTGGGTCGCCGACCGCTTCGGCCCGCGCACCGTGTTCCGCGCGGCCATCGGCGTATTCGTGGCGGGGTCGCTGCTGTGCGCGGGCGCGCAGTCCCTGTTCACCTTCGTGCTGGCGCGCTTCGTGCAGGGCATAGGCGGGGCGATGATGGTGCCGGTGGGCCGCATCATCATCTTCCGCTCCGTGGCGCGCGCGGATTTCGTGCGGGCGGTCAATTACCTGACTGTGCCTGCCTTGCTGGGACCCGTCGTGGGACCGCTGCTGGGCGGCTTCATCACCACGTATCTGCATTGGCGCCTGATGTTTTTCATCAATGTGCCCATCGGCCTGCTGGGCATCTACCTGGCCAACCGGTATATCGACGATGTGCGCGATACCGAGCCCGGCCATCTGGACTGGCCGGGCTTCGTGCTGTCCGCGGCCGGCGGCTCGCTGTTCATGCTGGGGATGTCGCTGGTGGGCAGCGACGTCGTCAGCGACCGGGCCGCCGCGGCGATGTGCGGCCTGGGCGTGCTGTTTTCCGCGCTATACGTGCTGTACGCGCGGCACGCCCGCAACCCGCTGCTGGACCTGCGCCTGCTGCGCATCCCCACCTTCCACACCAGCGTGATGGGCGGTTCGCTGTTTCGCATCGGCCTGGGCGCGGTGCCCTTCCTGCTGCCCCTGGCCTTGCAGGAAGGACTGGGCATGACGCCCTTCGAGGCCGGCATGATCACCTGCGCCTCGGCCTTCGGCGCGCTGTTCATGAAGACGCTGGCCCAGCCCCTGCTGCGGCGCTTCGGCTTTCGCCCGGTGCTGATGGTGAATGCGGCGCTGGCGGGCGTGGCGCTGGCCAGCTATGGGGTGTTCCACCCCGAGATGTCGCGCGTGACGATCTGGGTGATCGTGCTGTTCGGCGGCATTTTCCCGTCGCTGCAATTCACCGCGCTCAATGCGCTGGCGTATGCGGAGATCGCCAGCATCGACGTCGGCCGCGCGACCAGCGTGGCCAGCGTGATCCAGCAGATGTCGCTGGGCCTGGGCGTGACGGTGGCGGGCATCGTGTTGCAAGTTTCCCATTCCGTGCAGGGTCACGCGCAAATTGTCTGGACGGACTTCTGGCCGGCGTTCCTTGTGCTGGGATTGTTTTCCGCCGCGTCCATCCCGGTGACGGCGCGCATGCCGCGCGGCGCGGGCAAGGAATTGACGCACGGGCGTTGACGCGCGGGGCCGGTCTGCCCGGCGTGGCGTCGTTGCTCGGCGTGCGGGGAACGATCAGAGGAAGGACTTGGCCTGTTCCAGGACGGTATCGCAGACCTGTCCCGCGGCCGCGGCCTTCAGGCCATCGCCGCTCAGGTCCAGGCTGTTGCCCGTGCCGGTCTGCAGGATGCCCTTGGCGCCCGAGAGATAGCCGCTGTCTTTCTGCGCGGGCTGGCCGGTGCTGCCGGTGAGCTTGCTCATCAACTGGTCCTTCAGCGACGACGCGCTGCCATTGGACAGGTACTTGTTCTTGATGCAGTACTCCAGGATGCCGGCGGCATTGCCCAGGCTGCCGGACGTCGGCGCGCCCGAAGCCGATCCGGATCCGCCCAATCCACCCAGCCCGCCCAGGGCGCCTTTCAGGTCCAGGCCCTGGGCCAGCGCGGGCGCGCCGGACACGGCCACCAGCATGCCCGCCAGCAAAGCCGCGCGGGCATGATTGCGTACTTTCATTCGTATCACTCCTGTTGGAAAAAAGGGATCGCGCGATAATGTCGGCGCCCGAGGCCGCGGCGCCGTCCATCACGATGACGCGAGCGCGCAGCGGTGCGATCGATGCGGCCGCTCCGCAGCCGGCGTAAGAATAGGCGGATGGGGAGCCTTTCCAGGTAACGATAGGTGCCATAACACTAGTCATCATGACGATACGTATCTTGCTGTCCCGCAGTACCGCTGAACGCCTGCGCGAGCCTGTCGCGCGCATCATGGACGGTCGTCCGTACGAGCTGCGCATCGCCGAGCCCACCCTGGGCCATGCGCATGGCGACGTGGACATCGCCTTTATCTCGCGCGATGTCACGGGGGCGTCGACCAAGCACGTAGTGATGGAATCCCTGCAGGCTTTCTATGAATCGCTGCGCGCTTCGCCCGGCCTGCGCTGGGTGCACGTGCATTCGGCCGGACTGGACCGCCCGATATTTCCCGAGCTGAAGGCGCGCGGCGTGGAGGTCAGCGCCTCGGCCGGCGCCAATTCCGAACCGGTGATGCAGACCGCGCTGGCCGGGCTGCTGGCGCTGAACCGCCGCATGCACGTCCTGCTCGACGCCCAGCGCCAGGGCCGTTGGCTGAAGGCGACCGAACTGGAGGTGCCGCGCGACCTGGCGGGACAGACCGCGGTCATCGTGGGCTGGGGCAGTATCGGCCAGCGCCTGGGCGCCGTGCTGCGGCTGCTGGGCCTGCGCATCGCGGTGGTGCGCAGCAGCGCCGCGCCCATCGAGGACGCCGGCGACAGCCCCATCGAAACCGCGTCTTTCGAGGACATCGGCACGCTGCTGCCGCGCGCCGACTGGCTGATCCTGGCCTGCCCGCTGAGCGACCGCACGCGCGGCCTGGTCGACGCCCGCGCGCTGGCCCTGCTGCCCAAGGGCGCCCACCTGGTCAACGTCGCCCGCGGCGAAGTCGTGGTGGAGGCGGACCTGATCGCCGCGCTGCGATCCGGCCACCTGGGCGGCGCCTATCTGGACGTCTACGAGCACGAGCCGCTGGATGCCGCCTCGCCGCTATGGCATATGCCGAACGTCATCGCCACGCCCCACGCCGCCGGCCATTCCGACGGCAACGCGGGACGGGTGGACGCGATCTGGCTGCGCAAACTGGAGCAGTGGGTGGCGGCCCATACGTAGCGCGAACAGGTAGCCGGGATAGCCGGGCGGCCGCCTCGCGCGGACCGCGCCGGCCGCCGGCATCGCGATTTCGGAGATGCACGTTCGGATTACGTCCGGGTTTACGACGTGGAAATCGGCCGTAAGCCCTGCCTAATCTGGTCACCCCGGCGAAGGATATCCCGCCGTGCGGCGTTGCCATCCTTTTGCGGCCGCCGCTTCACCCAGCCCGCCATACCCCGCATCACCCAGACGCTGTGGATACGGAAGCGGAATCGGCGGGTTGCGTCAGTGCGTCGGCTTCGGCTTCCTCCAAGGACAACCGTCGAGGAGCCCTGATATGAAGCCACGATCCCTAGCACGCTTGCTGGTCCCGGCCGCCCTGTTGTGGGCGATCGCCACGCCGGGACTAGCCCAGACGGCGGCCAAGCCGCCCAACATCGTCGTCATCATGGGCGACGATATCGGCTGGTTCAACATCGGCGCCTATCACCAGGGCATCATGGCCAGCAAGACGCCCAACCTGGACCAGCTCGCGGCAGAAGGGATGCGCTTCACCGACTATTACGCCGAGGCCAGCTGCACCGCCGGCCGCGCGAACTTCATCACGGGCGAGCTGCCCATACGCACCGGCCTGACGACGGTGGGCCAGGCCGGATCGACGATAGGGATGCCCGCCCAGGCGCCGACGATCGCCACCGCGCTGAAAGCCATGGGTTATGCCACCGGACAATTCGGCAAGAACCATCTGGGCGACCTGAACCAATTCCTGCCGACGGTGCATGGCTTCGACGAGTTCTTCGGCTACCTGTACCACCTGGACGCGATGGAGGATCCGGCTCATCCCAACTACCCGCAGGAGCTCAAGGATCTGGTCGGCCCGCGCAACATGCTGCACACCTGGGCCACCACGACGGACGACGCCACGGTCCAGCCTCGCTGGGGAAAGATAGGCAAACAGAAAATCGAGGATGCCGGCCCGCTATATCCCAAGCGGATGGAAACCGTCGACGATGAGATCCGCGACAAGGCCCTGGCCTTCATCGAGAAGGCGAACAAGGACGGCAAGCCCTTCTTCCTGTGGCTGAACCCGACCCGCATGCACGTCGTGACGCACCTGTCGGAAAAATACGAGTCGCGCCGCAACGCCGAGAACGGCTGGTCCGTGTCGGAGGCGGGCATGTCGCAGCTGGACGACGATGTCGGCCTGGTGCTGAAGAAGCTGAAGGACATGGGCGTGGACCAGAACACCATCGTCGTCTTCACGACGGATAACGGCGCCGAGAACTTCACCTGGCCCGATGGCGGGCAGACGCCGTTCGCGGGCGGCAAGGGCACGGCGCTGGAAGGCGGCTTCCGCGTGCCGGCCATACTGCGCTGGCCTGGCAAGGTCCCGGCCGGCAAGGTGGAGAACGGGATATTCTCCGGCATGGATTGGTTCCCGACGTTCGTGGCGGCGGCGGGCAACCCCGGCATCATCGACGAGCTGAAGAACGGCAAGGTGATGGGCGACCGGACCTACAAGGTGCACCTGGACGGCTACGACCAAACCTCGCTGATCACCGGCCAGGGGCCGTCGGCGCGGCACGAGGTCATCTATTTCACGGAAAGCACGCTGTCGGCCGTGCGCATCGACGACTACAAGTACCGCTTCACCGACCAGCCCAACGGCTGGCTGGGCGGGACGATCAAGGTCGATTGGCCCATCCTTGTCAACCTGCGGCTGGACCCGTTCGAACGGACCGGCATTCCCAATGGGGCCAATGGGTCGCTCCATTTCTACAGCTGGTTCGTCTATCAGTTCTGGCGCTTCCAGTTCGTGCAGAAAGAGATCGCGGAACTGGCGCAGACCGCGCTCGAGTTCCCGCCCATGCAGCGGGGCGCGACGTTCAACCTGGACGCGGTCAAGGAGCAGATCCAGCGGGCCATGGAATCGCACGTGGGCCAATAAGGCCTGTGTGCGCGGAAACCGATGCGGAGACCTGAGCCATGAAGCCACTCTACAAGCAGCGCACCCTGGCGCTGGCGCTGGTCGCCGTGCTGGGCATCGGCGGCGCCGCCGCCGCCTTGCGCATATCCAAGGCCCCGCAGGCGCCGGAGATCCGTGCCGGCGACGGTGTGAAGGGGCCCGTCGGCATGGTGTGGGTGCCCGGCGGGACCTTCATGATGGGCAGCGACGCGCGGCCCGCACAGCCGAACGAGCGGCCGGCGCATCCGGTCATGGTGCATGGATACTGGATAGACCGGCACCACGTGACCAATGCGGATTTCCGCAAGTTCGTCGAGGCCACCGGCTATGTTACGACGGCGGAGCGCAAGCCGGAATGGGAAACACTGCGCGTGCAGTTGCCGCCCGGCACGCCCAGGCCCCCCGATGCCGCGCTGGTGCCGGGCGCGATGGTATTCGTGGGCACGTCCGGCCCCGTGGCGCTGGATAACGTCGGCCGCTGGTGGCGCTATGTGCCGGGCGCGGATTGGCGGCATCCCCTGGGACCCGCCAGCAATATCGATGGCAAGGACGACCATCCCGTCGTGCAGGTCTCGTATGAGGACGCCGAAGCCTATGCCAAATGGGCGCACAAGCGCCTGCCCACCGAGGCGGAATGGGAGTTCGCCGCGCGCGGCGGCCTGGATCAGGCCACCTATGCGTGGGGGGACGAGTTCTCGCCCGGCGGCAAACAGATGGCCAACGTATGGCGGGGACAGCAGCCACGGCCTTTTCCCGTCACGGATCCGGCGTCGCGGACCGCGCCGGGAACCAGCCCGGTGGGCACCTATCCGCCCAATGGCTACGGCTTGTCGGACATGACGGGCAACGCGTGGCAGTGGACGGCGGACTGGTATCGCTACGACCAGTTCCAGCGCCAGGCCGCCAGCGGCAAGACCCTGGTCGATCCGCGCGGTCCGGCCGACAGCTACGATCCCTACGACGCGGGCGTCCCGGCCAACGCACCCAAGCGCGTTACGCGCGGCGGCTCGTTCCTGTGCGACGAAACGTATTGCCTGAGCTACCGGCCCAGCGCACGCCGCGGCACCGATCCCTACAACAGCATGTCCCACCTGGGGTTCAGGCTGGCCATGGACGATGCGCAATGGCGGCGCGCCGCCGCCGTGGCGGGCAGGTAAGGGTCGATCACTCCTGCAGCGTGATGCCGGTGTCCGCGATGACCTTGGCGAACTTCGCGGTCTCGGCGCGGCGGAAGGCGTCGAAGTCCTGGCGCGAGCCGGGGGCCGGTTCCGCGCCCTGGTCCTTCAGCGCCTGCAGCAGGCGCGGGTCTTTCATCGCCGCCACGGCGGCCTGGTTCAGCTTGTCCAGGATCGCGGCCGGCGTGGCGCCCGGCGCGAACAGGCCGAACCAGTTGACGACCTCGTAGCCGCCCAGCGCCGGGGTCTCCGACAAGGCCGGCACTTGGGGCAGCGCCTCCAGCCGGTGCGTGGACGTGACGGCGATGGGACGCACCTGGCCGCTCTTGATGAAGGGCATGGCCGCCGCGACGCTGGTGAAGGTCATGGTGACGTGCTGGGCCACCACGTCGGCGATCTGCTGCGCCGCGCCCTTGTAGGGGATGTGGCGCACGTCGATGCCGCCCATGCGATCGAGCAGCGCGCCCGATACATGCTGAAGGTTGCCCACGCCGCTGGAGGAAAAAGTCAGTTTGCCGGGCTGCGACCTGGCATACGCCAGCAGTTCGGCCGGCGTGCGCGCCGGGACCGAGGGATTGACCACCAGCACATTGGGGATGCGCGCGACCAGCGTCACCGAGGCCAGTTCGCGCGACGGGTCGAACATCATCTTTTCCTTGTACAGCGAGGGATTCACCACGATTTCCCCCGCCGCCGACAGCAGGATGGTGTAGCCGTCCGGCTTGGCCTTGGCCACGTAGTTGGCCCCTATCATGCCGCTGGCCCCGGGCTTGTTTTCGACGATGATGGACTGGCCCAGTGTGTCGTGCAGGCGCTCGGCCATCAGGCGCGCGATCAGGTCCACGCCGCCGCCGGCCGTATACGGCACGATCAGCCGCACGGGCATGGCGGGATAGTCGTTCGCCGCGCGGGCGGCTTGGGGCAGGGCCAGCAGCGCGGCGGCGATGGCCAGGGTGGCGCGCAGGCGCGGGATAAGGCGGGTCATGATGTGTCTCCTCCGGGTGCGATCCCGGTTCAATGTGGCTTGTCGATGAAGCCATTCCAAAGCCGGCGCGGTCTAGGGCGATGCCTGGCGGAACACCATGCAGACCGGGCTGCCGGTCTCCGCCGCGATGCCGGCATGCGTCAGTTCGCCGCTGGCCGCGTCGACGTGGAAGGCGACGATGGTGTCGCTGTCCTCGTTGGCGGCGTACAGGAAGCGGCCTTGCGGGTCCAGCGTAAAAAAGCGTGGCGTGCGGCCGCCGGTGCCATAGGCGCGGATGAAGCGCAGGCGCCCGCCGGCGGACTCGATGTGGAACAACGCGATGCTGTCGTCGCCTCGGTTGGAGGCATACAGGTGGCGGCCGCGCGCGTCGATGGCGATGGCGGCGGCGCGGCTGTTGCCGGTGCAGCTGTCCGGCAGCGTGGGCAGAACCTGGAAGGGCGTCAGCGCGCCGGTCGCGGCCTCGTGGCGATAGGCCGTGACGGTGGAATCCAGTTCGTTGACCGCATAAGCCAGGGGGGCGGACGGGTGGAACGCGATGTGCCGGGGGCCCGCGCCTTCGCGCGCCGGCACGCAAGGCGCGGCCGCGGGCGACAGCCGGCCGTCCTCGAAACGGAAGCTGAAGATGCGGTCCAGCCCCTTGTCGGGTACGACCACATGGCGTCCCGTGGGGTCGAAGGGGTTGAAGTGGGGCTTGGCATGCGGCTGCTCGACGCGGTGCGGGCCGGGTTCGCCGTGCAGGGCCAGCGTCTGGCTGACAGGCAGCAGCGCGCCGTCCTCGGCCAGCGGCAGCACGGCCAGCGTGCCGCTCAGGTGGTTGGACACGACGATGTGGCGGCCGTCGGGCGACACCGCCAGGTGCACGGGATTGCGGCCTTCGGTGGCGCGCCGGTTCAGGAAGGCCAGGCGGCCGCTGTGCGGGTCGATGCGATAGGCGCTGATTTCGCTGGCATCGCCGTGCACGGTATAGAGCACGCGCGCCGTGCGTCCCAAGGCCAGGTAGGAGGGATTCACCAGGCCGTCGACTTCCTGCACCAGGCGCAAGGCGCCGCTGGCGGCGTCGTGGCGCCAGACGGTGATGCCGCGGCCGCGCGCATTGCGTTCACGCGTGGTGCGGCAGCCCACGTAGACATGGTGGTTCATGGCCGCGCCTGGCCGAAGGCCAACTTGCGCACGACATAGGGCAGCACGCCCCCATGCCGCAGGTAGCGGACTTCCTGCTCCGCGTCCAGGCGCAGCGACACCGGTATATCGTCCTGGCCGCCGCCGGCGCGGCGGACGCACAGGGTCAGCGTGTTATCGCCCACCCGCAGGCCGTCCAGGCCGAGCAGGTCGAAGTGCTCGCTGCCGTCCAGGTCCAGCGTGTCCGCGTGCGCCGGTCCGGTGAAGACCAGCGGCAGTACGCCCATGCCGATCAGGTTGCTGCGGTGGATGCGTTCGAAGCTGCGGGCCACCACGGCGCGCACGCCCAGCAGCGCCTGCGCCTTGGCCGCCCAGTCGCGGCTGGAGCCGGCCCCGTAGTTCCAGCCGGCGAACACCAGCAAGGGAATGCCGCGCGCGGCATAGGTGGCGGCCGCGTCGTAGACGGGCAGTACCTCGCGCCGGTCCGCATCCCAGGCCCAGGCGCCCGCGCCGCCGCGCTCGCCGACCAGGCGGTTGCGCACGGCCTTGTTGGTGTAGGCCCCGCGCAGCATGACCTCGTGGTTGCTGCGGCGGGTGGAGTATTGGTTCAGGTCTTCCGGCGCCTCGCCGCGCGCCAGCAGCCACTGCCCCGCCGCGCTGGCGGCCGGGATGGCCCCGGCGGGGGAGATATGGTCCGTGGTGACGTTGTCGCCGAACACCATCAGCGCGCGGGCATCGCGCAAGGCCGCCAGGGGAGCCGGCCGTGCGGCCACGGTTTCCAGGTAGCGCGGACGCCGCAGGTAAGTGGAATCCGGATCCCAGCCATAGCGGACGCTGGCCGGCGCCGACAGGGCCCGCCAATGCGGCGTGCCGGTCCAGAGCGTTTCCAGGCGCCGCTGGAACAGTTCGGGCCGCAGTACCTCGCGCGCCAGCGCGGCGACTTCCTCGTCGGTGGGCATGATGTCGCGCAGCCATACCGGCCGGCCCGCCGTGTCCGTGCCCACGGGCTCGTGTTCCAGGTCGATACCGATATTGCCGGCGATGGCATAGGCCACCACCAGGGCGGGAGAGGCCAGGTAGCCCGCCGGCAGCCTGGGATTGACGCGGCCTTCGAAATTGCGGTTGCCCGACAACACGGCCACGCCGCGCAGGCCCTGGTCCACCAGCGTGTCCGCGGCGGCCGCCAGCGCGCCGGAATTGCCGATACAGGTCATGCAGCCGAAGCCGACCAGGCCGAAGCCCAGGGCTTCCAGGTCCTGCATCAGGCCGGCCTGGGCGAGATAGTCGCCGACGGTGCGGGAACCGGGCGACAGCGAGGTCTTGACCCAGGGCCGGCGCCGCAGGCCGCGCTGGCGCGCGCGGCGCGCCAGCAGGCCGGCCTGCAGCATCAGCAGGGGATTGGCGGTGTTGGTGCAGCTGGTGATCGCCGCCACCAGCACGGCGCCGTCCACCGGCCGGTCCGCCGGCAGGGATGCGGCCCGGGCCACGCCCAGGCGCTCGCTGAAGGACGCGCCCGCGCGCGCCAGCGGCTGGTGTTCGTGCGGCTGGTGCGGCCCGGCGACACTGCGCTGCACGGACGCCAGGTCCAGCGGGATGACGGCATCGAAGCGGGGCGCCGGCATATCGTCGCGCCGCCACAAGCCTTGCGCTTGCAGATAGGCGCGCACGCGTTCGCGGTGGGCCGGCGGGCGCCCCGACAGGACCAGGAAGTCCATGGCCTGGTCATCGAAGGGAAAGAACATGACGGTGGCGCCATACTCCGGCGCCATATTGGCCACGGTGGCGCGCGCCGCCCAGCCCAGCGTGGACAGGCCCGGGCCGAAGAACTCGACGAACTTGCCCACCACGCCGTGGGCGCGCAGGATGCGCGCCAGCGTCAGCGCCAGGTCCGTGGCCGTGACGCCGGCGGGCAGGCGGTTCTCCAGCCGCACGCCGACGACTTCCGGGAAGGCGATGGGGACCGGTTCGCCCAGCAGGGCGGCCTGGCCTTCCAACCCGCCTATGCCCCAGGCCAGCACGCCGATGCCGTTGATCATGGGCGTATGGCTGTCTGTCGCCACCATATCGTCCGGATGCAGCAGGTGTGCGCCATCGGCGGTGCGGGTCTCGCACACGACCTCGGCCAGCGCCTCCATATTCATCTGGTGGATGATGCCGGTGCCGGGCGGGATCACCTTGAAGTTGTCCAGGCTCTGTTCGGCCCAGCGGATAAAGCGATACCGTTCGCCATTGCGGCGGAAATCGATGTCCAGGTTGGCCCGCACCGCGTCCGCTTCGTCGTAGTGCTCCACGATGACGGAATGGTCGATGGTCAGGACGGCGGGGATCGAGGGATTGACCCGCGCCGGATCGCCGCCCAGTTCGGCCACGGCGTCGCGCATGCCGGCGAAGTCCGCCAGGGCCGGCAGGCAGGTCGTGTCGTGGAACATCAGCCGGTTGGGATAGAAGGGGACTTCGCAGGCCGGGCCGCGTCCCTGCGCCCGCGCCAGGACGGCGGGCAAGGCATCGGGCTGGCAGCGCGCGACGTTCTCGATAAGCAGGCGCACCGAGTACGGCAGGGCGGCCAGCCGGTCGGCCGGCAGCAGGCGGCGCAGCGCGACATAGGCGTAGTCGCGGCCGTTGACGGCAAGGCGTTCGAGCAGGGCGGGGTCGGGCGGGTTCATGGCGCGGCAAGGCAGGCGGTCATATGCCCGCATCGTAAGCGTCCGCGATGCCATTGAAAATTGCTGCTTCGCCAAGCAAGCGTTTCCGTTTGGCGAACGGTAGGCCTGCTTGTCGTGTGTCAGGCGCGCAGGTAACCCACCAGGGACCGCGCCGTGGGCGGGAGCGTTTCCATGCTGCGTACACCGATCAGTAAATCCCGGCGCGCCCAGGATTCCGCCAGCGTCAGGGCGCGCAGCTTGCCGCCGCGCAGGTAGGGGGTGGCCACGGCGCGCGGCAGGATGGCGATACCCAGTTGTGCCGCCACCAGTTTGCACATGCAGTCGAAGCCGCTGATGCGGATGCGCGGGCGCAGCGGCTTGCCGCGCTTCTTGGCCTGCGCCGTCAGGAGCGCGTGCACGGAGCTTTCCAGGTGCGGCCCGACGAATTCATAATCCAGCAAGGTGTCGAAGCGGACTTTCTGCCGCTGCGCCAGCGGGTGGGAGGCCGGCACCACCGCCACCAGTTCGTCCTGGCGGTAGGGAAAGAGCTGCAGGCCGTGCGCGGGCGTCTGTTCCGCGAAAATGCCCAGGTCGGCGTGGCCGTCGATCACGGCCTGCACCACGGCCGAGCCGACGCGTTCCTCGATGTCGAACTTGATCTGGGGATAATCGTTGGCGAAACGCTCGATGTCGCCGGGCAGGAATTGCGCCAGCGCGGATGTGATGGCGTGGATGCGCACATGTCCCTTGACGCCGGCGGCGTAGCCGGCCAGTTCTTCTTCCATGAGGGCGAGCGTGTGCTGCATCTGTCGGGCGTAGTGCAGCAGCGATTGGCCGGCGGGCGTCAGGTCCACGCCGCGCGCATAGCGCACCAGCAGGGGCGACCCGGCCTGGGTCTCCAGTTCGGCGATGCGCTTGCTGATGGCCGATACCGCCAGGTGCTTGCGCCGGGCGGCCCGGGTCAGGTTTTTTTCCTCCGCCACGGCGGTGAATAAATCCAGGCTGGTCAGGTCGTAGCGCATGGTGGGCAGGGTCCGGGTATATCCGTTTTTCCGACAGGCTGGCGCGGCCGTTCGTCCGCGGCGGGGCGTCCGGGCGCATAATTACCGCACTCTGTCATAACTCAGGTGGGATTTCACGCCCTGCGATGAAAGCGCAACCGCTAAGATTCGACCGCAATGTGATCGAGGACGTCCTGGCCGGCAGGAAGGTCCAGACGCGCCGCATCCTGAAGCCGCAGCCGCCCGATGGCACGGTCGGCTGGCTGCGCGAGATCGGCCCCGGCGGCAAGTGGATGGCCGTGGAGGATCCGCCCGCGGCGTCCTCGCGCCGGCGGGTGCGCCGCATGGTCTGCCCCTATGGCGACCCGGGCCAGGTGATACGGGTCTATGACGACATGGGCACGGCCTTCGCGCAGGTGACGCTGGTGGGCGTGCGGATCCAGCGGCTGCAGGATATCAGCGAGGCCGATGTGCTGGCCGAAGGCTGCGCCGACGGCCAGAGCGCGCGCGGCGGCTTCCTGCCCGGCATGCCCATGAAGTCGGTGTTCGCCCTGGCCTGGTGCGAAACGCACGGGGCGCGCGCCTGGGCGGTGAACCCGTGGGTATGGGCGCTGGAGTTCAGGGTGACGCAGGCCTTGCCGTACGCGCGCGCGCCGCATGGCGCGGCCGCGGCGCTTCCGGCGCAGGACGGTTCCGCGCCTCGAAATGGGCGGCAAGAAAGTCTATGAAGGTACGTACGCGCGCCGACAGGTGGCGGCCGCCGGGGTAGTAGACGAACAGGTCGGCCGGCGGCAGGGTGTAGGCGGGCAGCAGGCGGCGCAGGCGCCCGGTTTCCAGGTATTTGGCCGCGTCCCATTCCGAGCGGACCAGGATGCCATGGCCGTCCAGCGCCCAGCCCAGGACGATGTCGCCGTCGTTGCTGGCCAGCGCGCCGGCCACTTTGATGGCTTCGGTCTCGCGGTTGCGGGTAAAGCGCCACACACCGTAGGCTTCGTCGTTCTGGCGGTGGATGATGCAGCGGTGCGAGGCCAGGTCGGCGGGCCGCTGGGGCGCGCCGTGTCGGGCCAGGTAGGCGGGCGAGGCGCACAGGAAGCGCCGGTTGGTCAGCAGGCGCCGCGCGCTCAGGCGGCTGTCGGGCAAGCTGCCGAAGCGCACCGCCAGGTCCAGGCCCTGTTCGACCAGGTCGACGGGGCGGTCGGTGACTTCCAGCCGGACTTCGACGTCCGGATGCAGCCGCGCATAACCGGAAACCAAAGGCGCGATGACGGTGCGGCCGAATCCCAGCGTGGCGTTGACGCGCAGGACGCCGCGCGGCTCTGCGCGGCTGCTGGCCACCTGGTCTTCCATTTCCCGGATGTCCGCCAGGATGCGGCTGGCGTGGCGCAGATAGGTTTCCCCTTCGCTGGTCAGGCTGACGCGCCGTGTGGTGCGGTTGACCAGCCGCACCCCCAGGCGCTGTTCGAGCTGGGCCAGCCGCTTGGTGGCGGCCGGCGGGGTCATGTCGAGTTCCCGCGCCGCCGCGGACAGGCTGCCATGCTTGGCGAGCAGGACGAAGAAAGTCAGTTCCGAGGCGGTGGCGGTTTTCATGCGGGATGTGTGTGGGTGCGGCGGGATGGGGCGGGGCCGGGCGCCTGGACGGGCAATCCGGTATTCACCGCAGGTAAATAATAATTTTTCCAATGGTGAATTAAAAGCCGGCGTGCATTCGTTAACCTTGCATGCATCCGGCGGGCGTTGCCATGCCCACCGGCCGACACAGGAGACTGCCTTGAAAATCGTCGAAATCCGCGAGGTGACCAAGCCGATCAGCTCGCCCATCCGCAATGCCTATATCGATTTCAGCAAAATGACGTTGAGCCTGGTGGCGGTCATTACCGACGTGTTGCGCGACGGCAAGCCGGTGGTGGGCTATGGGTTCAATTCCAACGGGCGTTATGGCCAGGGGATGCTGATGCGCGAGCGCTTCATTCCCCGGGTGCTGTCGGCGGAGCCCGATACGCTGCTGGACGCGACGGGACAGAACCTGGATCCGCACAAAATCTGGGACCGGATGTTCATCAACGAGAAGCCCGGCGGGCACGGGGAGCGCTCGGTGGCGATGGGGACGCTGGATATGGCGGTGTGGGACGCCGTGGCGAAGATTGCGAACAAGCCGCTGTTCCAGTTGCTGGCGGAGCGCTATGGCGACGGGACGCCGGATCGGCGGGTGTTCGTGTACGCGGCGGGCGGTTACTACTACCCCGGCAAGGGGCTGGAGAGCCTGCAGGACGAGATGCGCGGGTATTTGGATCGCGGGTATTCGGTGGTGAAGATGAAGATCGGCGGGGCGTCGCTGGACGAAGACCTGCGCCGTATCGATGCGGTGCTGGATGTGCTGCAGGATGGGCAGCGCTTGTGCGTGGACGCCAATGGCCGCTTCGATCTGAAGACGGCGATCGCTTATGCCAAGGCGCTGTCGCGATATGACCTGTTCTGGTATGAAGAGGCCGGCGATCCGCTGGATTACGCGCTGCAGGCGGAGCTGGCGCAGCACTACGAAAAGCCCATGGCCACGGGGGAAAATCTATTCTCCATGCAGGACGCACGTAATCTGATCCGCTACGGCGGGATGCGGCCGGACCGGGATTGGCTGCAGTTCGACTGCGCGCTCAGCTATGGGTTGGTGGAGTATCTGCGTACGCTGGAGATGCTGAAGAGCTATGGCTGGTCGCCGGCCCGTTGCATTCCGCACGGGGGGCATCAGATGTCCTTGAATATCGCGGCGGGGTTGGGGTTGGGGGGGAACGAGTCGTATCCGGATTTGTTCCAGCCTTATGGGGGGTTTCCGGACGGGGTGCGGGTGGAGGATAGCTATATCACCATGCCGGATCTGCCGGGGATCGGGTTCGAGGGCAAGGCGGATCTTTATGCGGAGATGCGGGGGCTTTCCGAGGGGTGAGGCGCGGGGGGCGGGGCTGGGGCTGTTCGTTTGGGCGTTCTGTGCGGTCTTCCGGACCGGGGGGTAGTGGTCGGCCGGGCGTTGTGGTTGTTGACCGTCTGCGGGGGTAGTGGTCCCAGCCGGGTGCTGGGGTTGTTGACCGTTCGCGGAGGTAGTGCCTGGCCGGGCGCTGTGCCTGTTGACCGTTCGCGGGGGTAGTGGCTGGCCGGGCGCTGTGCTTGTTGACCGTCCGCCGGGGTAGTGCCCGGCCGGCGTCGGCGCGATCAGCCGGTCCAGGGCCTTCGCCCTGGACTTCCGCTTCGTCATCCTCCTACGGCGGCCGAACAGGCAATGCGGTTCTTGCGGCTGTTTTGCCCGTCCGTCCTCCGTTCGGATTCCCTCGCGCGGCTTCAACGCGCCGCCGCCGACCGGGCACTACCCCGGCGGACTGCGCTTTCTCTCCATGGCGATCGCCGGGGCGGGAGGGGTTCTATTGCTTCGAGTGAAAGATGCGGGTGGGTGGGGAAGATCTCGTTATGCCCGTCGTTCCGGGGCCGCCCAGCGCGGCCCCGGAACGCCTACGCGGTGTGTGGGGCGTGGGGTCGGCGGGTGCGGTGGTGTGCGCGGGTTGCCGCTCGCTGTGCCGCTGTCATCCCGCTCGGGTATGCCGTGGTCTTCCCGCTTGGGTATGCCGCCGTCTTCTCGCTTGGGTATGCCACCGTCTTGGCGCTCGGGTATGCCGCCGTCTTGGCGCTGGCGTCGTTGCGATGGTCGTGGCGCGCCGGGAGCCGCGATGGCGGCGAGGGCGGGGCGGGGGGCTGCACGGAGGTCATGGCATGTGTGGCGTGGCGCCGCTCCTGAGCAGGCTGGCCACGCTGCCGGCGAGCGCGGCCAGGGCGGCGATTGCCAGGCCGCAGTGCACCGCGTCGTGCGGGGAGAGCAGCGCGAACATCAGGCTCATCAGCAGGCTGCCGAGCGTCAAGCCGGTCAGGCGGGCAGTGCCTTGCGCGCCGCCCGCGGCGCCGCTGCGTTCCTTGGGGGCCGACAGCAGCATGTTCTGGTTGTTGGGCGTCTGGAAGAAGCCGAAGCCCAGGCCGGCAAGGCTGGTGAACAAGGCGATCGGCAAGGCCGGGTCGGCGTCCAGCGGCCACAGGGCGCACAGGGCCAGGCCCATCGCCAGGCAGGCGCTTCCGGCCGCGCACAGCCAGCCACCCGGTACACGACGGGCCAGCCGTGCCGACAGCGGCGCGGCCGCCATCACCGCCAGCGGCCAGGGGATCATGAGAAGGCCGGCGGTCACGGCGCTTTGCCCGAGCTCGTGCTGGATGTAGAAGGGCAGCGCCACGAAAGCGGCCATCTGGGCGGTGAAGCAGCCCACGGACGCCACGACGGAGGCGCGGAACGAGGGCACGCGCAGCAGGTCCAGCGGGATCAATGGCGCGGCCTTCGATGACTCGCGCCGTACCAGCAGCGCCATGCTGACGGCCGATAGGGCGAGCAGCGCGCCGCCCTGCGGCGGATGCGCGACCAGCCGGTCGCTGCCCAGTACGAAAGCGGCGAACATGATCGCGTTGAGGGCGATGCTGCCGGCATCGATGCGGCGCGTCGAGCCCGCCGGTGCGGGCAGTGCCGCGCATGCGGCGAGCACCAGGAGGCCGACCGGTAGATTCACCGCGAAAAGCCAGGGCCAGCTCGCGACGGACAGTATCGAGGCGCCCAGCGTCGGGCCTGCCGCCGAGGCCGCCGCCACGGCGAGTGCATTCCAGGCGATCGAGCGGGCCAGCAATCGGCGCGGGTAGATGAAGCGCAGCAATGCCAGCCCCAGCGGCATGACGGCGGCGCTGCCCAGGCCTTGAAGGCATCTGGCGGCCACCAGCCAGGGCAGCGATGGGGCCAGGGCGCACAAGGCGGACGCCACGGTGAACAGCGCCACGCCGCCCGCGAAGATGCGCCGATAACCGTAGCGTTCTCCGACAGCGGAAGCCGGCAGCAGGAACATGACGACCGCCAGCTGATAGGCGGTGACGATCCAGATCGCATCCGCGGGCGTCGCCTGCAATTGCCCGGAGATTTCCGGCAGCGCGATATTGGCGATGGCGCCATCCAGCACCACCAGTACGCCCGCGCCCAGTACCGCCGTGACGGCGGCAATGCGCCGCGGCAGGGGAAGGCCGTCGGCGTCCTCGGCATTGCCTGCATGTGGGGCAGGGACGGCGAGCGCGATCGTGGGAGCGGGTTTCGGGCTGGGCATGGACGGCAGCATGATGGGAAGACCTGTAATGGCACGCGGTATCGCGCCAGGTCAGCTTAGGCGCGCGGGCAAGGCTTGCACAGCGCGTGGCGCGCAAGTTATCCCTGCATGCGGCGCCTGTCGGAATCCCGGGGGCCGTGCTAGATTTCCCGCATGCCGACCGAAGCCGACCTGAACCTGTTGCTGGCGTTGAACGCGCTGCTTTCCGAGGGCAGCGTCGCCAAGGCCGCGGAACGCCTCGGCCTGAGCGAGTCGGCGATGAGCCGGGCGTTGGCGCGGCTGCGCGCGGCCACCGCCGACCAGCTGCTCGTGCGGGCGGGGCGCGCCATGGTGCTGACCCCCCATGCCCTGGCATTGCGCGATCGCGTGACGGAACTGGTGCGGGAATCGCGTGCGGTGCTGCAGCCTGCCGGCGTGGACCTGGATCCCGCTACGCTCCGGAACCTGTTCACCATACGCGCCAACGATGGCTTCATCGAGGCTTACGCGCACCGCCTGGTAGCGCGCGTCGCCAGCGTAGCCCCGGGCGTCCGGCTGCGTTTCGCGCCCAAGCCGGACAAGGACGTCCGTCCACTCCGCGAAGGACTGCTCGATCTGGATATCGGCGTGCTGGGCGAGGCGGGCCCGGAGGTGCGTGTCCAGGCGCTGTTCCGCGACCGTTTCATCGCGGTCGTGCGCGAAGGCCATGCCTTGCTATCCGAGCCGGCGATCACGGCCGAGCGCTATGCCGCCTGCGGCCATGTGGTGACCTCCCGCCATGGCCGCACGGGCGGGCCGGTGGACGACGCGCTCGCGGCGATGGGACTGGCGCGCAATACCGCGGTCGTGGTGCCCAGCTTCAATACCGCCCTGTCGGTGGCGGCCGCGACCGATCTGGTCGCGTTGATCCCCGCCTCGTACTTCGAACACCTGCGGGAGCGCGGCACCTTGCGCGCGTTCCCGCTGCCGATGGCCACCGAGCCCATTACCGTGTCGCAGATGTGGCATCCGCGCCTGGACCGGGATCCCGCGCATCGCTGGCTGCGCGGGGTGGTGCTGGAGATATGCCGGCCCCCGGACGAGCGGCGCGAACAGGCCTCCGCCCGTGGCTGCCCGCCGGGATCGGCAACGCCGGCGTAGCGCGGGCTGGCGGTGGACGAGAATCGCGCTCGTCGGTCCTGGCGTTGAATGCTGGCGTGCGCGGGGCGCTTTTTTTTCAGGCGTCGCCGCCGGCGGCGTCGCGGTCCAGGTACCAGAGGAGTTCGCCCTGGGGGCGCACGCGGCCGGAGGGAACGTCCGGGTCGTGGGCGCGGGCGCGGCTGACCGCGGGGCGTTTCGCGGCGCCGGCGGCCAGGAAGACGACCGCGGCGGCGCTGTCCAGGGTGGGATAGGTAAGGGAGATGCGCGGTTCGGGCTTGATGCCGGTGACGGCGACGGTCCAGGCCTGCGTTTCGGATAGCTGGGGGGCGCCGGGAAAGAGCGAGGCGGTGTGGCCGTCGTCGCCGATGCCCAGCAGGTTGACGTCGAAGAGCGGACGGCCGGGTTCCAGGCGGTCGGCGCCGTAATAGTCGCGCAGGATGCCGGCGTAGCGGGCGGCAGCGGATTCGGGGGTACCGTCGACGGGGACGGGATGGACGTTCGCCGGCGGGATCGGGATGTGGTCGATCATGGCCTGTTTGACCATGCGGTAGTTGCTTTGCGGGTCGTCATGCGGCACGAAGCGTTCGTCGCCCCAGAACAGGTGGACGCGCGACCAGTCGATGCGTCCGGCGCGTTGCGGTTCGGCCAGCAGGGCGTAAAGCGGGCGGGGGGTGCTGCCGCCGGACAGCGCGAGGGCGAAGCGGCCCTCGCACGCGGCGATGCGCGATATCAGCCAGTCGGCAAGGTGTTCGACCAGGCTATCGGTGTCCGGGAAGATGCAGGCTTGTTCCTTGTTCATGTCTGGCTCCTGGGCGGTACGTGTACGCATCGGGGCGCGGTGCCGCGATGCGGCGGGATGGTCCATGGGTGGGTGCCGGGGCCGGTGATGGCGGCTACAGGGCGGGCAGGATGAAGCGGTGCACGGCGGCGGCAAGGCCGTCGTCGGCGTTGCTGGCGGTGGTGACCGTGGCCCGGGCGCGGACCTGCGCGGAGGCCTGTGCCATGGCGATGGAGAAGCCGGCGCGCTCGAACATGGGAACGTCGTTGTCGCCGTCGCCGATGACGGCGGTTTCGGCCAGGGGGATGCCCAGGTGGCGGGCCAGCGCCGCCACGGCGTCGCCCTTGTTGGCGCGCGCGTGGTTGACGTCCAGGTAGTAGACCTGCGAGCGCGATGCGTGGGCGTCCGGCGCGATGCGCGGGTTGATCTGTTGTTCCAGGTGGATCAGGCCCTGGGCGTCCGCGCTGGCGGCAACGATTTTGCCGATGCGGTCCAGGTAGGGTTCGAAGCTGTCGACCACCGTGCCGTCGTAGCCCAGGGTGTGCCGTTCCAGGGGGACGTAGGGACCGGCCGGATCCCGCAGCAGCCATTTGTCGTCGGCGAAGACCCAGGTTTCCACGGCGGGCGCGCCGGCGAAGAGGTCCAGGGCGATGCGCGCGTTGGCCGTCGAGAGGGGGTGGAATTCGATGGTGCGGCCGCCGGTGTCGACGATGGCACCGCCGTTGAAGGCGGCGGTGGGGGTGTCGATGTCCAGCATGCGGACCAGGGGCAGCATGCCGCGGGGCGGGCGGCTGCTGACCAGGGTAAAGGCCACGCCGGCCTCGCGCAGCGCGCGGATGGCGGCCAGCGTCGGGGCGCTGACCTGTTTGTCCGGGCGCACCAGCGTGCCGTCGACATCGGAGACGAGCAGGCGGATGGCGCGCTTCGCGTCCGGACGCTGGCCGGTACCCGGCGCGTTCCCGCCCGCGCCTAGTTCAAGCTGTGCCATGCGCGTCCGTCCCGGCGCAACAGCTCGTCGGCGGCATCGGGGCCGTGCGAGCCGGCGGCGTACAGGTGGACGTCCGTGCAGCCCTGCCAGGCATCCAGGAAGGGCTGGACCGCGCCCCAGCCGTTTTCGATGTTGTCGGCCCGCTGGAACAGGGTCTGGTCGCCGATCATGCAGTCGTAGAGCAGGGTTTCATAGCCCGTGGACGGCTGCATCTTGAAGAAGTCGGAATAGGCGAATCCCATCTGGATGTTGTCGATTTCCAGGGTGGTGCCGGGCCTTTTGGCCTGGAAGTCGAACCACATGCCTTCGTCCGGCTGGATCTGGATGATGAGGTAGTTGGGCCGCATCTGGTGCACGTGCGTGTCGCGGAAGGGCGACATCGGCGCGGGCTTGAAGCAGATGGCGATTTCGGTGTTGCGCACCGCCAGGCGCTTGCCCGTGCGCAGGTAGAAGGGCACGCCGGCCCAGCGCCAATTGTCCACCCACAGTTTCAGCGCGACATAGGTTTCCGTGCAGCTGTCCGGCGCGACGCGGTTTTCCTGGCGGTAGCCGGGCACGGGCGTGCCGCCGATTTCGCCCGCGGCGTACTGGCCGCGCACGGAATTGCGGCGGGCTTCGTCCGGGGATTGCGGCCGGATGGCGGCGATGACCTTGGCCTTTTCGCTGCGCACGGCGTCGGCGCCGAAGGCCGCGGGCGGCTCCATGGCCACCATGGCCAGCAGCTGGAAGAGGTGGTTGGGCACCATGTCGCGCAGCGCGCCGGTGCGCTCGTAGAAGTTGCCGCGCTGTTCCACGCCCACGGTTTCGGCCGCGGTGATCTGCACGTGATCCACGTAGTGGTTGTTCCAGAAGGCCTCGAACAGCCCGTTGGAGAAGCGGCTGACCAGGATGTTCTGCACCGTTTCCTTGCCCAGGTAGTGGTCGATGCGGTAGACCTGCCGCTCGTCCATTACCGCCAGGATGCCGGCGTTGAGCTGCTGCGCGGTCTTCAGGTCGGAGCCGAAGGGCTTTTCGACGACGACGCGGCGGAACTGGCCGTCGCCTTCCTGCAGCAGGCCGGCATGCGCCAGGCGGGTGATGACTTCGCAGAAAAAGCGCGGCGCGGTGGCCAGGTAGAAGATGGCGTTGCGCGTGCCGGAGGACTCGATGCGCTGCGCGATGGCCTGGTACGTGGCGTCGTCCAGGAAGTCGCCTTCCAGGTAGGTGATGCGCTGCGCCAGGCGGTCCCACAGCTGCGGGTCCAGGGCCGGCTCGGCGCCTTCGCCGCCGCCGCGCTTGGCGGCATTCTTGGCGGCGATTTCGTTCATGAAGTCGCCCAGCTTGCCGCGATATTCCTCGTCGCTGACTTTGTTGTGGTCCACGCCGACGATGCGCAGGGCATCGCCGACCAGGCCGTCGCGCGTCAGGTTGTACAGGGACGGCACCAGCAGGCGCTTGACCAGGTCCCCGTGGGCGCCGAACAGGAACAGGGTGGTGGGCGGCGCCATCTGCGACCGCGCGGAGCGGTTTGTCGATTGCGCGGCCGTCATCACTTTTTCTCCTCGACGTGCCCGCCAAAGCCGAAGCGCATGGCCGACAGCATTTTGTCGCCGAAGGTGGCGTCCTGGCGCGAGCGGAAGCGCGCGAACAGGGCGCTGGCCAGCACGGGGGCCGGCACCGCCTGTTCCACCGCGGCGTCTATCGTCCAGCGGCCCTCGCCGCTGTCCGCCACGTCGCCGGAGAAGCCGGCCAGCTTGGGATCCTTGGCCAGCGCGATGGCGGTCAGGTCCAGCAGCCACGAGGACACCACGCTGCCGCGGCGCCAGACTTCGGCGACGTCGGCGACTTCGATGTTCAGGCGCTGGTCTTCCGGCAGCTGGTCCGAACCCTTGGTCTTGAGGATGTCGAAGCCTTCGGCGTAGGCCTGCATGATGCCGTATTCGATGCCGTTATGGACCATCTTGACGAAGTGCCCGGCGCCGGCCGGGCCGGCGTGGATGTAGCCCTGTTCGGCGCGCGGGTCGCGTCCCTCGCGGCCCGGGGTGCGGGGGATGTCGCCCAGGCCGGGCGCCAGGCACGAGAAGATCGGGTCCAGGTGCCGCACGACGCGGTCCTCGCCGCCTATCATCATGCAGTAGCCGCGTTCCAGGCCCCAGATGCCGCCGGACGTGCCGACGTCCACGTATTCGATCTTGCGCGCGGCCAGCGCCTTGGCGCGGCGGATGTCGTCCTTGTACATCGTGTTGCCGCCGTCGATGATGATGTCGCCCGGGTCCATCAGCCCCGCCAGGGTTTCGATCATGTGCTCGGTGACGGCGCCCGCCGGCAGCATCACCCATACCGCGCGCGGCTTGGCCAGCTTGGCGATCAGGGCCTCTACGTTGTCGACGCCCGTGGCGCCTTCGGACTGCAATTCCTTTACCTTGTCCAGGCTGCGGTTGTACACGATGACTTCATGCTTGTTCCGCATCAGGCGGCGGGCGATGTTGGCGCCCATGCGCCCAAGTCCAATCAATCCGAGTTGCATGGCGATTTCTCCGCGATGAGGGGCCGGCGGGCTGCCATGCCGCGCCTGGCCCGGGGATGCAAGGGGCCTGCGGCCCCGGTCAGTTGGTCACCTGCTTGACGGCCTTGGCCAGGCGCGCCAGGCCGCTTTCCACGTCGCCGCCGCGGATATGCACGCGCAGGTAGCGCCGTCCGCGTTCGGCCAGGACCTGCAGGTCGCCCAGCGCCTGCGCCGCCTGCACGGTGCCGAAGCTGATCTTGCGGCCCGGCACGGACAAATCGTGCGCCGGATCGGCCGTGATCTGCAGGAAGACGCCGCTGTTCGGGCCGCCCTTGTAGGCTTGCCCGGTGGAATGCAGGAAGCGCGGGCCGAAGCCGCCCACCGTGGCGACCTTGCGGCGGTCGCGCACCGTGGCGCGCAGGCTGGCGATCTGCCGTTCGTGCGCGGCGTTGCGGGCGACATAGGCCAGCACGGCGGCGTAGTCGCCCTGGCCCAGCCGGGCCAGGTGGGCGCGCAGCACGCCTTCGGCGGTGCCGTCGGCGGCCAGCGAGGCATCGCCGTAGAAGGCCAGTTCGCCGTCTTCCGCGATGGGGGTTTCGGGCGGCAGCTTGCCGGTTTTCTCGTAGGCGTCGGTCAGCGCCCGGGTCTTGACCTTGCTGGCCTCCACGTCCGGCTGGTCGAAAGGATCGATGCCGATGATGGCGCCCGCCACGGCGGTGGCGACTTCCCAGCGGAAGAATTCCTGGCCGATGGCGGCCGGCCGGGGCAGCGTGATGCGGATGACGGGCTGGCCGGCGGCGGCCAGGGCCTGCACCTTGGCGTCCAGCTGGGTGGTGTCGTCCTCCGCGCAGCGCAGGTAGGCGAAGACGCGGTCCTGTCCGTAGACGTCCGGCGTGCCGATGGGCTCCAGGTCGACCGGGACGATGCCCTTGCCGTGCTTGCCGGTGGATTCGGCCAGCAGCTGCTCCAGCCACGATCCGATGCTGGCCACCGTGGGCGACGCGAAAACGGTGACCTTGTCGCGGCCGGCGCGCGCGGCTTCGCCCAGGATGGCGCCCAGGCGCACGCCCGGGTTGACCGAGGGCGGCGACGAGGGCCCGCAGGCGCGCACCATGGGCTGGGTGACGTCCATGAAGTGGGCGACGTTGTGCCCCATGACGCCCAGCGGCACCATGCCGAACACCGACAGGACGGAATAGCGGCCGCCGATGGCCGGATCGCCATGGAAGATGGCGCGATAGCCGGCCTGTTTGGCCGCGGCCTCCAGCTTGGAGCCGGGATCGGTGATGGCGACGAAATGCCTGCCGGCGTTTTCCTGCCCCACGGCGGCCACGGTGGCCGCATGGAAATAGGCATTGAGGATTTCGGGTTCCAGCGTGGAGCCGGATTTGCTCGAGACGATGAACAGGGTGCGGGCGATGTCGATGCCGCGCTCCACCGCGCAGATCTCGTCGGGATTGGTGGAGTCCAGCGCGTGCAGGGCCAGGCCCTGGCCGGATTCGCCCAGTGTCTGCGCCAGCACTTCCGGGCCCAGGCTGGAGCCGCCCATGCCCAGCAGCACGGCGTGCGTGTAGCGCTCGGCCTGCACGTCGCGCGCCAGGGCGGCGATGGCGTCGGCGTCGATCTGCCGGCCCTGGCCGGCGGCCAGCCAGCCCATCCAGCGGTCTTCCTGTTGTCCCGTCCACATGGAGGCGTCGTGCTGCCACAGGCGGCGCGCCCAGCCATCGGCGCGGGCGCGGTCCAGGCATTTGTCCACGGCCTCGGCCAGCGGCTTGGGCAGTTCATAGGCGACGCCGTTGATCTGTTCGCCCAGGTAGGTCAGGCGCTTGCCCGCCACCGCGCCCAGCAGCGCGTCGAAGGCATCGGAGAACTGGCGGGTGCCGTCTTCCACCAGCTCGCGCGTGACCGCATCCAGGTCCAGCCCCAGCTCGCGGGCGTCGTCCAGCTCGCGCCGCGCGGTGTCGATGTCGCGGGTCAGCGTGGGCTCGACCGTGCCGCCCTGGCGGAAGGCGTCCATGGTGCCGGTGGGCATGGTGTTGACCGTATCCGGGCCGATCAGTTCGTCCACGTACAGGGTGGCCGGATAGGCGGGATTCTTGGTGCCGGTGGAGGCCCACAGCAGCCGCTGCGGGTGCGCGCCTTTCTGCGCCAGCGCCTTCCAGCGGTCCTGGCCTATCAGCTCAAGATAGTCCTGGTAGGCCATCTTGGCGTTGGCGATGGCGATCCGGCCCTTCAGCGCGTTCAGGCGGGCGCTATCGGCGCCGGGCTGTTTCAGCGCGTCCTCGATTTTCTTGTCGATGCGGGTATCGATGCGGCTGACGAAGAAGCTGGCCACGCTGGCCAGGCGGTCCACCGGCTTGCCGGCCTGGGCGCGCGCTTGCAGGCCCTCGATGTAGGCGTCGGCGACGGCGCGGTAGGCCTCGCGCGAGAACAGCAGCGTGACGTTGACGTTGATGCCTTCCTCGATCAGCTGGCGTATCGCCGGCACGCCCTGCGGCGTGCCGGGAACCTTGATCATCAGGTTGGGCCGGTCCACCGCCTTCCACAGGCGGCGCGCCTCGGCCAGGGTGCCTTCGGTGTCGTAGGCCAGGTAGGGAGAGACCTCCAGGCTGACGTAGCCGTCCTTGCCGTTCAGGCGGTCATAGACCGGGCGCAGCGCGTCGGCGGCGGCCTGGATGTCGCGCACGGCCAGTTTTTCGTAGACTTCACCGGGCTCGGCGTCCGCCTGGTACAGGATGGCGTGCAGCTGTTCGTCGTAGGCTTCGCCGTGGCCCATCGCTTTTTCGAAGATGGACGGATTGGACGTGACGCCGGTCAGGCTGTCTTCGCGCACCAGTTTGTCCAGGCCGCCCTGCGCCAGGAAATCCCGGCTCAGGAAATCCAGCCATATGGCTTGTCCGGCCTCCGCCAGCCGGACCAGCGGGTTTTTCGTTGTCTGGTTCATTGCGTACTCCTTGAGTTTGTCACCTGCTCACGCGCGGCGCGAACCACATTGTCCACCGTGAATCCGAATTTCGCTTGCAGCTTGCCGATCGGGGCCGAGGCGCCGAAGGTGCGCATCACGATGGTGGCCCCCGTGGTGCCGACATAGCGGTCCCAGCCCAGGTAGCCGGCCTGCTCGACCGCCACCCGGGCGGTGACCGCGGGCGGCAGCACGCTGTCGCGATAGGCCTGGTCCTGCTCTTCGAAAAGGTCCCAGCTGGGCATGGAGACGACGCGCGCCGCGATGCCATCGGCCCGCAGCCGGTCATAGGCCTGCAGGCAAAGCGGGACTTCGCTGCCGGTGGCCATCAGGATGACTTGCGGCTGGTCCGGCGCGCAGTCCGCCAGCACATAGGCGCCGCGCGCCAGGCCCGAGGCCGGCGCGTATTTGCCGCGGTCCAGCGTGGGCAGCGGCTGGCGCGACAGCACCAGGGCGCTGGGGCGGTTGGTCTGCGTCAGGGCGACCTTCCAGGCTTCGACGGTTTCGTTGGCGTCGCAGGGGCGCAGCACGTGCATGCCCGGAATGCCGCGCAACTGCGCCAGCTGTTCCACCGGCTGGTGCGTGGGGCCGTCCTCGCCCAGGCCGATGGAGTCGTGGGTGAAGACGAAGACCACCGGCAATTCCATCAGCGCCGCCAGCCGGATCGGCGGCTTCATGTAGTCGCTGAAGATCAGGAAGGTGGCGGTATAGGGCCGCACGTGCGACAGCGCCATGCCGTTGGCGATAGCGCCCATGGCGTGCTCGCGCACGCCGAAATGCATGTTGCGGCCGCCGTAGCTGCCGCGCTGGAAACTGCCGGCGCCTTGGAAGGTCAGGTTGGTCTTGGTGGAGGGGGCCAGGTCCGCCGCCCCGCCCATCAGCAGGGGAATGTGTTTGGCGAAGGCGTTCAAGGCCTTGCCGCCGGATTCGCGCGTGGCCATGCCCTTGGCATCCGGGGGGAAGACGGGCGCCTCGCTGTCCCAGCCTTCCGGCAGCCGGCCCTGGCGCATGCGTTGCAGTTCTTCGTGCATCGCGGGGTCGTCGGCCTTGAGCCGGTCCATGGTCGCGGTCCATTGCGCATAGGCCGGCGCGCCGCGCGCGGCCAGGGCGTCGCGCAGCCGGTCGCGCACTTCGTCGGGCACCAGGAAATGCGCGTCCTCCGGCCAGCCATAGGCCTTCTTGGTCAGGCGGACTTCCTCTTCGCCCAGCGCTTCGCCGTGCGCCGCGGCGGTGTTGTGCTTGTGTGGCGAGCCGAAACCGATCACGCTGTCGACGACGATCAGCGTGGGCCGGTCGGTGGTGGCCTGGAACTGGCGCAGCGCGGCCGCCAGCGACATGCGGTCGTTGGCGTCGGTGACGTGCAGGGTGTTCCAGCCATAGGCCGCGAAGCGCGCGGCGACGTTCTCGGTAAAGGCCAGCTCGGTATGGCCTTCGATGCTGATGGTGTTGTTGTCGTAGATCCAGCACAGGTTGGACAGGCCCAGGTGGCCGGCGATGGACGCCGCTTCGCCGGAGACGCCTTCCATCATGTCGCCGTCGCCGCAGATCGCGTAGACGTTGTAGTCGAATACGGTGCGGCCCGGTCCGTTGAAGCGTTCGGCCAGGTGGCGCTGGGCGACGGCCATGCCGACGCTGTTGGCGCAGCCCTGGCCCAGCGGGCCGGTGGTGGTTTCCACGCCGGTGGTCATGCGGTATTCGGGATGCCCGGGCGTTTTGGAGTCGAGCTGGCGGAATTGCTTGATATCGTCCAGGCTGACAGCCGGCTTACCGCTGGGCTTGCCATCGGCGTCGATCTCGATGACGCCCGCCAGGTGCAGCAGCCCGTACAGCAGCATGGAGGCATGTCCCGCCGACAGGACGAAGCGGTCGCGGTTGGGCCAGTCGGGATGCGCGGGATCGTAGCGCAGGAAATCGTGCCAGAGCGTGTACGCGACGGGGGCCAGCGCCATGGGGGTGCCGGGATGGCCGGAGTTGGCCTTTTGCACCGCGTCCATGGCCAGCGTGCGCAGCGTGTCGATGCACAGCAGGTCCAGTCTTTCGTCGTTGTGCGCGGGATCGGGGGACGGGGGAGTGTTCATGAGACCTCTCTGTGGCAAAAACGCGGACAAACCGGCACAAGGAGCAATCGTCGTGCCCGCATGGCCGCCGGCGGGCCAGGGGCGTGGGGGCCGCGGCCGGGCAGGGCGCCCGGCCGCGGCGCGGCGGCGTCGGTCAGGGGCCGTTCATGAGCGTCCGCCCGGGGTCGCGCGCGCCTTGCGCCATAGGGCGGCGCCGCCCTCCAGGCCCGCGTCGTTGGAACCGATCACGATATGATCGTCCGCGGCCAGTTCCAGCCGCGCGGCATTGCCGCCGCCGATATAAATGCGGTCGGGCATGAATAGCATCTCGATCAATTCGAGCGCCCGCCTGACCCGCCGGTTCCATTGCTTTTTGCTTAGGGTTTTACGCTCTGCTTCGCCCAGGTATTCGTCGTAGGTCTTGTTCTTGTGTATGGGGTGATGGGCCAGCTCCATGTGGGGCATGAGGTCGCCGTCGCGAAACAGCGCGGTGCCCACGCCGGTGCCCAGCGTCACGACGAATTCCAGCCCGCGCCCGCTGACCAGCCCCAGGCCCTGCATATCGGCGTCGTTCAGCAAATGGGCGGGCTTGTTGCCGAAGGTCCGCGAAATGGCCTGGCGCAGCGGGAATCCGGCCCACAGCGAGGTATCCAGATTGGGCGCCGTCAGCACCTTGCCATCCCGCACCACGCCCGGAAAGCCGATGGAGATGCGGTCGAAGGCGGGCAGGTCCGCCGTCATGCGCTTGACGTTTTCCAGCAGGACCTTGGGCGGGCAGGGATGCGGGGTGGGCACGCGCACGCGCTCGGCCAGCATCTGGCCTTTTTCGTTGATGACGGCAGCCTTCAGGCCGGTGCCGCCGATGTCGATGGCCAGTATGCCGGGCTTCATGCGTCAGGCGCTCCTTATGCGATGAAGCTGCGCGGAAAATCGCGCAGCACCGCAGTAAGGTACACCAAGAGTTTGGCCGATGGTATCGGCCGGGGCCGGCGCCCTTATTTCAAAATCGCGACACCGTCGGCCGCGCGCACGCCGCGGCCTTCCTCCTGGACGAACAGCGGATTGATTTCGGCTTCCACCAGGCGGTCGCCCAGTTGCCCCGCCATCGCGGCGAAATTCAACACCGCGTCCTCCAGGGCCCGGACGTCGGCCTTGGGGCGGCCGCGATAGCCGTCCAGCAGGGGCCACGATTTGAGCGAACGCAGCATGTCGCGCACGGTGGCGCGGTCCACGGGCAGCAGGCTCAGCGCGGTGTCCTGGAACAGTTCGGCGGTGACGCCGCCCAGGCCCAGCAGCAGGGTGGGTCCCAGCTGCGGATCGCGATGCACGCCCACGATCATTTCCACCCCGGATGCCATCTCCTGCAACAGATAGCCTTCCGGCTCGATGCCGGTGCGCTCGCGCACGCGGGCGGCCATGGCCTCGATGGCCTCGCCGACGGCCTGCGGCGCCACGCCCACGGCGACGCCGCCCGCCTCGGTCTTGTGGGTGATGCGGCTGGACAGCACTTTCAGGACCACGGGGCGGTCGAAGGCCTGCGCCTCGCGACGGCCCTGGGCCGCGTCCGCCACCGTGCGCTCGCTTACCGAAGGAATGCCGTAGCGGGCGAACAGGGCGCGCGCCTGGGCTTCGTTCAGCGAGCCGGACGGCAGGTCGGCGGGGGCGCCCGACGCGCCGCCAGGCGTCGTGCCCGCCGGCGAGCCGGCCGTACCGGCATCGGCCGGGGCCGCGGCCGCGTCGGCGGACGCGCCGCGCACCAGCATGGCGGACAGTACCGGCGCGAAACTTTCCGGCGCCGTAAAGGCCGGCGCGCCGGCGCGGTTGACATTGGCCAGTACCGTCGGCGCATAGGGGCTGACGTAGGCCAGCACCGGCTTGTCGCTCTGGTCCAGCGAGGCGGCGATGGCGCCGGCCGCCAGGGTAGGCTGGGCCAGGGCGGAGGATCCCACCACCGTGATGACGGCGTCGTAATCCGGGCTGTCCAGCAGCGTGGCGATGGTGCTGCGCAGCAGATCCGGCTGCAGGCCGGCCAGGGTGACGTCGATCGGGTTGCGATCCAGCACGATCTGGTCGTTCTTTTGCAGGTCGCGCAGGCGCGCCGCGGTCCGGGGGCCGGGCGGCGGCGTCTCGAAGCCGGCCACGCCCAGGCTGTCGGCCACCAGGGTGCCGGCGCCGCCCGTGGAGGTCAGGATGGCGATGCGCTTGCCGCGCAGCCGCCGTCCGGTGGCCAGCGCGGCCGGGATATCGATCAGGTCGGCGAAGCTTTGCGCGCGGATGGCGCCCACCTGGCGGAACAGCGCGTCGTAGACGCGGTCCTCGCCCGCCAGGGCGCCGGTATGCGACGCCGCCGAACGCGCGCCCGACTCCGAACGGCCCACCTTGTAGACGACCACGGGCTTGCCGGCCCGCGCCGCCTTCAGGGCCGCGTGGCGGAATTTCTCCGGGTTGCGCAGGCCTTCCATGTACAGGGCGATCACGCGCGTGGCCGGGTCGTCGGCCAGGTGCTCGACGAAGTCCGCGGCTTCCAGGTCCACTTCATTGCCCGTGGACACCAGCTTGGAAAAGCCCAGCCCCGCGGCGGCCGCGCGCGAGAGCAGCGAGCCCAGGATGCCGCCGCTTTGCGACACCACGGCGATGCCGCCGCCTTGCAGGGATTCCATTTCCAGCGCGCCGCTGGCGCACAGCATGATGCGGTCGGTCAGGTTGACCAGGCCGATGGTGTTGGGGCCCAGCAGGCGCATGCCACCGGCCGCTTCCTTCAGCGCCTGCTGGCGGCGCGCCCCGGTCTCGCCGGTTTCGCTGAAGCCGCTGGCCAGCACGATGGCGGCCGGCGTGCCGCGCCGGCTCAGCGCGCCCACGGCCTCGATGGCGCGGTCGGGCGCCACCAGCACCAGGCCGACGTCGGGAACGCCCGGCAGGCTCTCGATGTCGGGATAGCAGGCCAGCCCCGCCACCTGCCCGGCGCGCGGATTGACCGGATAAATGGTGCCCGCGTAGCCGTGCTTCTGCAGATAGGCGATGGGCCGGCCGGCCGTCTTGGTGGCGTCCGCCGAGGCGCCGATGACGGCGATGCTGCGCGGGTGGAGCAGGGTGTCGATGGCGTCCATGGTTCAGCCCTTTTTGGCGGATTTGTCCAGGAAGGCCTGCACGGAGGCCTGGTGCTGTTCGGTGGTGTAGCAGATGGCCTGCGCCTGGCTGCCCATCTGGAAGACCTGTTCGGCGGTCAGTTCGAAGGTCTGGTTCAGGATGGTCTTGCTCAGCGCCAGCGCGGGGCCGGCGCCGGCGCCCAGCGCCCGGGCCCAGTCGGTGGCCTGCCGCAGCAGTTCGCCGGCCGGCGCCATGCGGTCGGCCATGCCCAGCGCGTGGGCTTCCTCGGCCGATACCGTGCGCCCGGTGTAGATCAGTTCCTTGGCGCGCTGCAGGCCCACCCGGCGCGGCAGGAAATACATGCCGCCGCCATCGGGAATCAGGCCGCGCAGGATATAGGTCATCGCGAAGGTGGCCGTGTCGGCGGCCATCACGAAATCGCAGCACAGGGCCAGGTCGCAGCCCAGGCCCGTCGCGGCGCCGTTGACGGCGGCGACGGTGGGCTTGGTCAGGTTGTGCAGCGCGGCCACGGCGTGGTGCGTGCGCTGCTGGCGGCTCCATCCATTGAAGGCGATCTGGCCGACCGGGGCCGCCATGCGTTCGCGCATGCCGCGGATATCGCCGCCGGCGCAGAAGGCCTTGCCGGCGCCCGTCAGCACCAGCGCCCGGATGGCGCTATCGCGCGTCACCTGGTCCAGCATGGCGATGAATTCCTGGCGCATGGCGTCGTCCAGGGCGTTGCGCACTTCCGGACGGTTCAGCGTGATGACGGCCACGCCGTCGTCGACCTGCATGTGTAGGGTGGGGTTCTGCATGGTTGCTCCAGGTGTTTATTGTTCGGCGATGCCGGCGTCCTTGATGATTTTTTCCCAGCGCTGCGCTTCGCCGCGCACGAAGGTGTCCAGCTGCCGCGGGTCGCCGACGTCGATACGCAGGCCTTCTTCCTCCACGTTGCGGCGGAAGCCCGCACCTTGCACGGCGACCTTCAAGGCCGCGTTCAGGCGCGCGATGGCGTCGGCCGGCGTGCCGGCGGGCGCGTACACGCCGTACCAGCTTTCCACCACATAGCCAGGCACGCCGGACTCCGCCACGGTGGGCCAGTCGGGATGCGAGGGGGAACGCTGCGCCGAGGTAACAGCCAGCGCGCGCAACTGGCCGTTCTTCACCAGTTGGGCCACGCTGGACACCGTCGAGAACATCAGGTCGATCTGCCCGCCCATGAGGTCCGTCAGGGCGGGGCCGGAGCCGCGATACGGCACGTGCACCATGTCGACGCGCGCCAGGCTTTTGAACATTTCGCCGGCCAGGTGGGCCGAGGTGCCGTTGCCGTAGGAGCCGAAGGTCAGCTTGCCCGGATGCGCGCGGGCATAGGCCAGCAGCTCCTGCACCGTCTTGAAGGGCGCCTTGGGCGATACCACCAGCACATTGGGCGAACGGCCGATCAGCGCCACGGGAGCGAAGGCATCGAAGGTGGAGTAGGGCAGCTTCTTGTGCAGCGCCGGGTTGACGGCGTGGGCGAAGGTGGCCAGCAGCAGGGTATAGCCGTCCGGCTGCGCCTTGGCCACGGCTTCGGTGCCGATGATGGTGCTGCCGCCGCCGCGGTTTTCCACGACCACCGTCTGGCCCAGGTTCTGCGTCATCCCTTCGGCCAGCTGGCGCGCCACCAGGTCGGTGCCGCCGCCGGGCGGGAAAGGCACCACCAGGCGGATGGGGCGTTCCGGAAATGCCGCGCGGGCGGCGGGCGCGGCCAGGCCGGCCAGGGCCAGGCAGCAGGCGGCAAGCGCGGCGGCACGGCGCCGCGAGAAAGGCAGGGAAATGTCCATGGGGTGTCTCCAGGCACGCGCCCGCGAAAAGCCGGGGGAGTCGCCGCGGGGAAGGAGATGGCGGCTGGGCGCGATCGTCTTTGCGATGCGGGCAGTTTAGGTGACAATGTCGCGCCCGGCCCGCACATATTTCCATCTGGTGGAAATGAACAGGATATCGCCATGCCGCGTTCGCGCCCCATCGCTCCGGCGGTTTCCCCCGCCGCTTCCCGCCGCGTGCCCGACGGCGCGCCGGCCAACCGTTCCCTGGAACGCGGTATCGCGCTGCTGCGCGCCTTCCGTCCCGGGCTGGAAGTGCT
The DNA here is from genome assembly GCF_001676705.1 of Bordetella bronchialis. Lineage (NCBI taxonomy): Bacteria > Pseudomonadati > Pseudomonadota > Betaproteobacteria > Burkholderiales > Alcaligenaceae > Bordetella > Bordetella bronchialis. The sequence goes on along the minus strand of NZ_CP016170.1, from coordinate 4,724,747 downwards.
GGGCAACGGCGAGCTGGCCGAACGCACCGGGCTGTCCCGCGCCACGGTCAGCCGCCTGACGCAGACCCTGGTGCGCACCGGTTTCCTGCAATACGAACCGGCGCTGCGGGCCTACCGGCTGGGCGCCCCGGTACTCAGCCTGGCCCACGCCATGCGCAGCGGGTCGCCGGTCCTGAAAGTGGCCGCGCCATGGATGCGCGAACTGGCGCAGGCGCGCCGGATCAATGTGGGGATCGCCGTGGCCGACGGCGACGATATGGTCTACCTGGAATCGGTGCGCTATAGCCGCAAGGTCTCGCTGCGCAGCGTGGTCGCGGGCCAGCGCGTGCCCATCGAGCTGACCTCGCTGGGGCGCGCCTACCTGGCCGCGTTGCCGGACGCGGCGCGCGCCGCCTGGATCGCCGCCATGATGCGGCGGCGGCCCGGCCATGGCCAGGCATTGGCCCAGGAAATCGACGCCGCGCGCGCCAGCGTGCGGGCCGTGGGCTATTGCCACGCCGCCTGGCAGCCGGCGGTGGTGGCGGTATCGACGCCGCTGGTCCTGGACAACGGCGCCATCTATGCGCTGAACATCAGCGTCGCCACCGGCGAACCGCCGCCGGATGTGGCGGCGGCGCTGGCCGGCGATCTGCTGGATTTGAAGCGGCGTATCCTGGGCGCCCTGGGCGCGCCGCCGGCGCCCTGATTTCCACGCGCGCGGATCAGTCCTGGGCGGGGACCACCTGCGCCGTCAACGTGCGGCCCAGGAAGCGCGCGCCCAGCGTCGTCTTGCCGGGCGCGATGTCGAAGGGCTGCGCGACGGCGCCCGTGGTCACGACATCGCCCGCGCGCAGCGTCAGGCCGTGGTAACAGGCGTGTTCGAACAGATAGCGCAGCATCTGGACGGGCTCGATGCCGTCGTCGCCGCTCAGCCCGCCGCCCATGGCCTGCCCGTTGGCCTCTACCGCCACGGAAGCCACGCCGCGCTGGATCGCCGCCGCGTCGATCTGCGGGCCCAGGATAGAGGCCTCGAATCCCACGCTGTCGCCCACGAAGCTGGGCCAGCCCACCGCGCGCCGGTTGATGAAGCGCGATAGCACCAGTTCGAAGGCGATATGCGTCGAGGCCACCGCCTGCATGGGATCGGCCGGCGCCGCGCCGGGGGAAATATCGCGTCCCAGCACGAAGGCGATTTCGAACTCCACGGTGATGGGCGCCTGGCACAGGACGCGCACGGTGGCGCCGTCGTCATAGCGATGGCCGGCCAGTACGCGGCCGACCAGGGGACGGTCCGTGCCGGCGGCCTGCATCGCCGCCGCGCTGCCCACCCCCAGCTTCCACCCCGCGCCGCGGTCGCCGGTCCGGTCGGCGTAGGTCTTGATGAAGGCATCCTGCAGCGCGTAGCCCTCGGTCAGGTTGCGCGGGCGGATGTCCTCGGGAATCTCGCTCAGCTGGCGTCCTTCTTGCCAGGCCTGCGCCAGCAGCGCGGCCGCCGGGGCCGGGTCGAATACGTCGGTCACGATGTGCTCCTCTCACGGTGGAATGGCTGCCGTCATGCTGCGATCTCGGCTGACGGTCCGTATACGCCATCTTAATCTGGTCCCGATATTTCCCGTGCCGCGTCCGGAGCCGGAGCGTCTCGCGCCGGCAACGGATCGCGCATCGGCTGTCGCCGGGAAGCGCGAACGCGGCTGAGATCAAATATCATTACCATTTTCAAAACGCCTGGGCCGCGAGCGGGATCGCCGCGGCCCGCAGGCAATACCCCTATAAAGATCCATGAGCCATATCCTGACGTCCGACACCGCCGCCTCGCGCGACCACGATTCTTCCCGCGCGGCGGCCCACCGCCGCGGGGTATTCCTGAAATGGCTGCGCAAGGCCCACAGCTGGATCGGTTTGTGGGGCGCCCTGCTGGGCCTGCTGTTCGGGCTGACGGGCTTCTTTCAGAATCATCGCGCGGTGCTGAAGATCGGTACCGGGGCGCCGCAGGTCTCCACGCTTCAATTGCCGGTGCCCGTACCGGCGCCCGCGACGCCGCAGGACATGGCCGCGTGGCTGCAGGCCGAACTGAAACTGCCCCGGCCCGCCGAGCGCATCCAGCGCGAGCCCGCCAAACCGGTCGCCTGGGGCGACAAGGCGCTGACGCAGCCGGAGCACTGGCAGCTGGCGTTCCGTTCACCCAAATTGACCGTGCAGGCGGAATACTGGGTAGGCGCGGGCCAGGTCAATGTCCGGCGCATGGAGCCGGGCCTGCTCGCCATCCTGGAAAACCTGCACCGGGCAAACGGCGTCAATGCCGCCTGGGTCCTGATCGCGGACACCATTGCCGGCGGCATGATCCTGCTGTCCATTACGGGCGTGCTGCTCTGGACCGGCCTGAACCGCCGCCGCACCGTGGGCGCGGCGATCCTGGGCGTGTCCATCGTGGCCACGCTGGCGCTGGCGGCGCGGACGCTGTAGCGCGGGGCGCTATCGCGGGACCGCCGCGCCGGCCGCACGCAGCCGCCACAGCGAGGTCACTTCGCGCGCCCGCGCGGCATGCAGGGCATCGGTCTCGTCGCGGGCCTTGCCGTGGACGGGGCGGGTGTCCAGCCGTCCCGCCACCTCCAGCCCCGCCTGGGCTATCCATTCCAGCAGTGCTTCGCGCGTCCGCAGGCCCAGGTGCTCGGCCAGGTCGGACAGGATCAGCCAGCCTTCGCCGCCTTCCGCGAGATGGCCGGGCAAGCCTTGCAGGAAGCCGCGCAGCATGCGCGAATCCGGGTCGTAGACGGCGTATTCGACCGGGGCGGTGGCGCGCGCCGGTACCCAGGGCGGGTTGCACACCACCAGCGGCGCGCGCCCGGCGGGAAACAGGTCGGCCCGCTCCAGCCGTACGCGATCCGACCATCCCAACCGCGCCAGGTTTTCCTGGGCGCACGCCAGCGCGCGCGCATCCTGGTCGGTGGCGACGATCTGGCGCACGCCGCGCCGCGCCAGCAGCGCGGCGATCACGCCGGTGCCGGTGCCGATGTCGTAGGCCAGCGCCGTGTCCGGCAGCGGCGCCCGCGCCAGCAGGTCCAGGTATTCCCCGCGTACCGGGGAATACACCCCGTAATGCGGATGGATGCGTGCGCCCAGCGCCGGGATCTCCACGCCTTTTTCGCGCCACTGGCGCGCGCCGATCAGGCCCAGCAGCTCGCGCAGCGACGCGACATAGGGCGCGTCGGCCGCGCCGTATACGTCCTGGCAGGCTTGCGCCACGTCGGGCGCGCGCCGCAGCGGGATGACATGGCCGGCGTCGAAGGGCACCAGCAGCATGCCCAGCGTGCGCGCGCGCTGGGCCCGCGCCTGGCGATGCAGGTGGAAGGCTTCGGGGAATGGCGCCGCGTCGGCGTGCTTGCGGGCCGGGGCCCGGCGGTCGATGCGACGCGCCATGGCTTGCAGCAGCTGGCGGGCGTTCTGGAAGTCGCCGCGCCACAGCAGGGCGGTGCCCTCGCAGGCCAGGCGGTAGGCGGCATCGGCCGTCAGGCTGTCGTCCGCGACGATCACCCGCCGCGGCGGCGGCATGCCATTCTCGGACCGCCAGTCGGCGCTGCGCGCGATGCCGGCCTCGGTCCAGGACAGCTGAGCAAGAGGCGGCAAGGAAGAGGAGGGCATGACGACGGGGGAGTGGCCTGAAGCGGGCATTTTACGGTCGCCCGCTTGTTGCGAGCGCACAACGCGCGCGCACGGTAGCCGGAGGTGGCCCGGATGCCGGTGAAAACGGGCGCGAACTTCGCGCCGCGATGGCGGCGCCTATGTCAAAATTCAGGGCGCTTTTCACCGATACTGCGAGATCCCTTTTGAATCGTCTGTCTTTTGCCCGCGGCGCCCTGTTCGCCGCCTGCCTCGCGTTCATCGCGCCCGCCCAGGCCCAGGGGCAAGCCGCCCGACCCCACCACGACGACCCGATCTTTGTCCTCAATTCGCTGGACGCCAACGTCAGCGTGATCGATCCCGCCACGTTCAAGGAATTGCGCCGCATTCCCACGGGCAAGGAACCGCATCACCTGTATTTTTCGCCCGACCAGAAATCCCTGATCGTCGCCAATTCCGTGGGCGACTCGCTGACGCTGTTCGATCCGCGCACCGGCCAGGTCCAGCGCACCATCACGGGCATCGTCGATCCCTACCAGCTGCGTTTTTCTCCTGATATGAAATGGTTCGTTACGGCGGCGAACCGACTCGACCATATCGATATCTATCAGTACGTTCCCCGGGCCGAGGGCTTCGATCTCAAGCTGATGAAGCGCGTCCCGGCCGGCAAGACGCCCAGCCATATCGGCATCGACAGCAAGAGCACCACCGCCTATGTCTCCCTGCAGGATAGCGACGAAGTGATCGCCATCGACCTTGCCACGCAGCAGGTGCGCTGGACGCTGCCCGTGGGCAAGACCCCCGCGGACGTCTATATCGTGCCCGGCGACAAGGTCATGCTGGTGGCGCTCACGGGCGACAGTTATGTCGAAGCCTACGACCTGGCCAGCCCGGGCAAGCCCAGGCTGATCACCCGCATCAAGACCAATGCCGGCGCCCACGCCTTCCGCGTCCAGGGCGACGGCCAGCACATTTTCGTCAGCAACCGCGCGGCCAACACCATCAGCCGCATCGACTTCAAGAACCTGAAGGTCGTGGCGGAATATCCGGCGCCGGGCGGTCCCGATTGCATGGACCTGATGGCGGACGGCAAGACCCTGCTGGTGACCTCGCGCTGGGCGCGCAAGCTGACCTTCATCGATATCGACAAGAAAGAAGTCGTGCGGCAGGTCAATGTGGGCCGTTCGCCGCACGGCGTGTGGACGCTCGATCATGTCGCGATGCACTAGGAAAGCCGCCGCCGCGGTGTGCGGCCTGCTGGCCGCTTCCATCGCCGCGGGCGCCGGGGCGGCGCCCGCGCCGCTTTGCGCCAAGCCCGTCTACCTGACCTTCGATACCGGGCATATGGGCGTGGCGCCGCTCATCGCCGATGTGCTCAAGCGCCACGGCGTCAAGGTCACGTTCTTCCTGGCCAACGAGCGCACACAGACCGACGGCAGCTCGCTGGACGACCATTGGGCCCCCTGGTGGCGCGCCCGGGTCGCCGAAGGCGATGTGTTCGGCTCCCATACCTACGATCACGTGCATTGGCAGAAAGACCTGCCCGACGGCCGCTTCCAGATGCGTCCGGACTTCGGCCCGCAAGCCGGCAAGCGCGAAGTGCTGAGCGCCGCGCAGTACTGCGACGAGCTGCAGCGGTCCGCCGCGCGCTTCAAGCAGATGACCGGCCACGCCATGCTGCCGCTGTTCCGCGCGCCGGGCGGCCGCACCTCGCCGGCCCTGCTCAAGGCGGCGCAGGCCTGCGGCTATCGCCACGTGGGCTGGTCCGCCGCCGGTTTCCTGGGCGATGAACTGCCCAGCGACAAATACCCCAACCAGGCGCTGCTGTCGCGCGCGCTGGCCGATATCAAGCCCGGCGACATCCTGATGGCGCACCTGGGCATCTGGTCGCGCCAGGATCCCTGGGCGCCGGCCGTCCTGGAACCCCTTATCGCCGGATTGCAGGCCAAGGGCTTTTGCTTCGCCACCATGGACCAGCATCCCGCCTACCGCGCCTGGATCGCGGCGCATCCCGCAAGCAAGTAACGCAAGTCCCGGTTCACGATGGATACGTTCAATCATCTCATCGGCATGGCCCAGGAAGGGCTGTTCGAAAACCTGATCCAGCCCGTGCTGTACAAGCTGGGCCTGTCCAGCGTCATCGAGGACGCCTATGACGCCACCTTGTGGCTGATCGCCGGCCTGCTGCAGATCGCCGTGCTGGTCTGCGTGATCGGCCCGCTGCAGCGCTGGCGGCCCGTGGAAGCCATCACCGACCGCCGCGCCGTGCGCGTGGACATCCTGTACACGCTCATCCACCGCCTGGGCCTGTTCCGCGTGGCGCTGTTCTTCGCCATCGATCCCTTCTGGGACAGCATCTTCGGCAGCCTGCACGTCTGGGGCCTGCCCACCTTCCAGCTGGACAACCTGTGGCCCGGCGTCACCGACAACGCGCTGGTCAGCCTGGCCATCTACCTGCTGGTCTTCGACCTGGTCGAATACCTGTACCACCGCGCGCAGCACAACGTCGAATGGATGTGGGCCCTGCATGCGGTGCACCACAGCCAGCGCCAGATGACCATGTGGAGCGACAACCGCAACCACCTGCTGGACGACGTGCTGCACGACGTCGTCATCGTCATCGTGTCGCAGCTGATCGGCGTGGCGCCGGCGCAGTTCGTGGCCATCGTCGCCATCCTGCAATTGGTGGAAAGCTTTTCCCACGCCAATCTGCGCGTGCACTTCGGCAAGCTGGGGGAACGCCTGATCGTCAGCCCGCGCTTCCATCGCGAGCATCACGGCATCGCCTACGAAACCACGCCCACGGGCAAGGTCGTGGGCAGCAACTACGCCGTCATCTTCCCCATCTGGGACATCCTGTTCCGCAGCGCGCGCTTCGACGGCGGCTTCGGCCCCACCGGCATCGCCGACCAGCTGCCCGAGGCCGGCGGCCGCGACTACGGGGAAACCTTCCTGGCCCAGCAATGGCTGGGCTTCAAGCGACTGCTTCGGCTGGGGCGCCGTCGCACGCGCGCGGCATGAGGATCTCGAACACCGTGCCCTCGGCACGGGTGGAGCGGACTTCCACCGTGCCGCCGTGCGCGTCGATGAACTTCTTCACGATATAAAGGCCCAGTCCCAGCCCGTTCTTCGATGCCCGGCTCTCCAGGCTGGCATGGAAGGGGTTGAACAGATTGGGCAGCTGGTCCGCCGGGATGGCGCCCTGGTTGGCCACCCGCACCGCGATGCGCGCCGGCGCCGCGCCATCGATCTCCACGATCACCGGATGGGCGGGGTCGCCATGTTGCAGGGCATTGCCCAGCAGGTTGGAGATCACCTGCGAAAAGCGGTCGACGTCGATCTCGCCGTGCGGGTCGCCGCTTATCCGCAGCTGCACGCGTTCGCGCTGCGCCGGGTCGGCGATTTCATCGACGATGGCCCGGCAGACGCTGCCGTAGTCCGTCGCCACCGGCTGCAGCGCCAGGCCGTTGGAGCGGATGCGCGCGACGTCCAGCAGCTGTTCCACCATGCGCGCCATGCGTCCGGCGCTGAAGCGGATGCGCTGCGCGTTGGTCAGCACCTTGGGGTCGGTGGAACCGCGCAGGAGCAGCTCGGATCCATGCAGCACCGCCGATAGCGGGTTGCGCAGGTCGTGGCCCAGCACGGCCGTGAACATCTCGTTCAGCGTCAGGGCCTGCCGCAGTTCCTCCAGCTGGCGGGCCATCAGCTTCTTCTGGTTATGCATCTCCACGAAGACGTTGACCTTGCTGATCAGGACGTCGCTGTCCAGCGGCTTGTACAGGAAGTCCACGGCGCCGGCCTCGTAGCCCCGGAAGTGGGCGTCGCGCTCCTTGGTGCCCGCCGTCAGGAAAATCAGGGGCACGCTGCGCGTGCGCTCGCTGCCGCGTATCAGCTCGGCCAGCTCGAAGCCGTTCATCTGCGGCATTTGCACGTCGATCAGGGCCAGGGCCACCTCGTGCACCAGCAGCAGCTCCAGCGCTTCCACGCCCGAGCGGGCCTGCAGCACATGGATGCCGGGCCTGGACAGCAGCGCTTCGATCGCCACCAGGTTTTGTTCGATGTCGTCGACGACCAGGATGTTGACGCTTTCACTCACGGTCGGAGTTCCCGTTTTTTCTAGGGTCTTTGCCCATGCTCGCCAGCGCGCGCGCCAGCGTGAGTTTGTCCATGATGCGGTCCGCCCCGGCCTGTGCGATGGCGCTGGCCGGCATCTCCGGCGCGTCGGCGCTGTCCGGATCCTGGACCCAGCCCTGGCCGCCCAGTTCGCGCACGCGCGCCAGGCCCGCGGCGCCGTCCGCGCTGGCGCCGGTCAGTACGATACCAAGCAGGCGCTCGCGATAGGCGCTGGCGGCCGATTCCAGCAGCAGGTCTATGGAGGGCCGCGAGAAATTGACCGCATCGTCCTGCGACAGGGCGAAGGAGCGGTCTGGCTCCACCAGCATGTGGTAGTCGGGCGCCGCGATATAGACCATGCCGGGCACGATGAATTCCTTGTCCTCCACTTCCTTGACCGGCAGCGCGCAGCGCGCCCCGAACAGTTCCGGCAGCAGGCTGTGCCGGTCGGGGGGCAGGTGCAGCACGATGGCGACGGCGGCGGGGAAGCCGGCGGGCAGCGCCTCCAGGACGGTGCCGATGGCATCCACGCCGCCGGCGGAAGCGCCGATGGCGACCAGTTCGGGCAACCAGAGCGCGGGGCGGTTGGACGGCATCATAGGCGCTGGTAGATACGCTGGCGCGGCGCCACTTCGGCGAAACGCCCGGATTGCGACGAAAAACGCAGGCTTTCGCGCGTGCCCAGTCCCAGGAAACCGCGGTGTATCAGGGATTCATGGAACAGCCGGGCCGCGCGGTCCTGCAGTTCGCGGTTGAAGTAGATCAGCACGTTGCGGCACGAGATGAAGTGGACTTCCGAGAATACGCTGTCCGTGGCCAGGCTGTGGTCGGCGAATACGATATGTTCGCGCAGCCGCCGGTCGAAACGCGCGTCGTGCAGATTGGATGTGTAGTAGTCCGATAGCGAGCGCGTGCCGCCGCTTTCGCGGTAGTTGCGGCTGAACTGGGCGATGCGGTCCACCGGGTAGATACCGCTTTCGGCCAGCCGCAGCGCCTCGGCATTGATATCGGTGGCATAGATCAGCGTGCGGGGCAGCAGGCCTTCCTCGTCCAGCAGGATGGCCAGGGACCAGACTTCCTCGCCGCTGCTGCAGCCCGCCACCCAGATCTTTACCGAAGGATAGGTCTTGAGCACCGGCACCACGTGCTCGCGGACCGCGCGGAAGTACTCCGGATCGCGGAACATCTCGCTGACCTGCACGGTGAAATACTGCAGCATCTGGGCGAACACCGCCGGCTGGTGCAGCACCATGTCCTGCAGTTGGCTGACCGTGTCGCAGCCGAAGCGCGCCATGGCCTGCCGCACGCGGCGGCGCATCGAGGCCACCGCATAGCCGCGGAAATCGTGCTGGTAGCGCAGGAACACGCCTTCCAGCAACAGTTTGAGCTCCAGGTCGAAGAGCGCCTCCAGGGCGGCGGGAGCGCTTACTTGGGCATCCACACTCGGCATAGCGACACCAGCTTGTCCACGTCGATAGGCTTGGCGATATAGTCGTTGGCGCCCGCTTCCAGGCAGTTGCGGCGGTCATCCTGCATGGCCTTGGCGGTCAGCGCGATGATGGGCAGGTCGCGCAGCTCCGGCCGCTTGCGGATTTCCCGGGTGGCGGTCAGGCCATCCATCTCCGGCATCATCAGGTCCATCAGCACGATATCCACCTGCGCGTCCTTCAGCAGCGCGTCCAGCGCCTCGCGGCCGTTGCGCGCCACCAGCAGCTGGGCGCCCAGCGGTTCCAGCACGCTGGACAAGGCGAAGATATTGCGCACGTCGTCTTCGACCAGCAGGATGCGGCGGCCTTCGAACACCATGTCGCGCTGGCGCGCCTGCATCAGGAGCTTCTGCTGGTCCGGGGGCAGGGTGGCCTCCACGCGGTGCAGGAACAGGGTTACCTCGTCGACCAGGCGCTCCGGCGATTTGGCGCCCTTGATGATGATGGACCGCGAGTAGCGGCGTAGCCGCTGTTCCTCGTCGCGCGTCAGGGCGCGGCCGGTGTAGACGATGACCGGCGGGAAGGCGTACTTGCGGCCCGCGCCCATTTGCTCCAGCAGTTCGTAGCCGGAGGCGTCGGGCAGCATCAGGTCCATCACCATGCAGTCGAAGGTGCGCGCGGACAGGTGTTCCAGCGCCTCGGCCACCGTGCCGGCGGTGGTGATCTCGATATCGTCGGCCTGCAGCAGCAGCGAGATACTGGCGCGCAGGTCGGCATCGTCCTCCACCACCAGCAGGCGGCGCGCGCGCCTTTGCAGTTTTTCTTCCACGCGCTTGAAGGCTTCCACCAGCTCTTCGCGCGCCACCGGTTTCAGGGCATAGCCGACGGCGCCCAGCTCCAGCGCGGTCTGGATATGGTCGGCCACCGAGACCACGTGGATGGGAATATGGCGGGTGGCGGGATCGTGCTTCAACTGGTCCAGCACGCTCAGGCCGGACTGGTCGGGCAGGCCCACATCCAGCAGGATGCCGCTGGGCCGCAGCTCGCGCGCCAGCCGCACGGCCTCGCCGCCGTGGGAAACCAGCACGCAGTCGAAGCCGAGCTCGTGCGACAGCTCGTACAGGATATCGGCGAAGCGCTCGTCGTCCTCGATGACCATCACCAGGCGATCGTGCCGGCGCTCCTGCACGTCGCCGCGCGCCGGTTTGGACAGGGCGATACCGGGTGGCGTCGCGGCGGGCAGGGCGGCGCCCGCCGACGGGGGCGTCGGGTCGGACAGGGGCACGCCGCCGCGTCCGGCGACACCGCCGGCTCGCGGGGCGGGACCGGCCGGCCGGTCCGCGGCCGCCGCGCGGCGCGCGGCCGATGCAGCCGATGCGCCCGATGCGGCCGTCAGCGTCCCGGCTGCGTCCTCGCGTGCCGGCGCCCGCTCGGCTTCCCCCGGCATGGCGCTTTCCTGCGTGGCCAGGTGGCGGCGCAGGTCCGTGGCGATCTCCACGGTGAAAATGCTGCCTTCGCCGACCTGGCTGGTCACGCGCAGCTCGCCGCCCAGCAGCCGCGCCAGCTCGCGCGAGATGGACAGGCCCAGTCCGGTGCCGCCGTACTTGCGGCTGGTCGTGCCGTCGGCCTGGCGGAAAGCCTCGAAGATGATTTCCTGCTGGTGCGGCGGGATGCCGATGCCGGTATCGCGCACCGAAAACGCCACGCGGTCCGCGCCGCTGCCATGGACTTCCAGCACGACCTCGCCCCGTTCGGTGAACTTGAAGGCATTCGCCAGCAGGTTCTTCAGCACCTGTTGCAGCTTGGCGGCGTCGGTCACATAGGTCGACGGCGCGCCCGGCTGGATCTCGATGCGAAATTCCAGCTGCTTACCCGCCGCGACCGGCTCGAACATCTGGCGGATCGGTTCCAGTACCCCGGCCGCCGACACCGCTTCCGGCGCCATGTCGACATGGCCGGCCTCGATCTTGGACAGGTCCAGGATGTCGTTGATCAGCGTCAGCAGGTCGGCATTGGAAGCGTGGATGGTGCGGGCATAGCGCTGGATTTCCGCCGCCGGCAGGTTGGCCGACTTCGGGTCGGCCAGCATTTGCGACAGGATCAGCGAGCTGTTCAGCGGCGTGCGCAGCTCGTGCGACATATTCGCCAGGAATTCCGACTTGTACCGGCTGGCGCGGGACAGTTCGCGCGCATTGGTCTCCAGCGTCTCGCGGGCCTGCTGCAGTTCGCGCTTTTGTTGTTCCAGCCGCTGAGTGTGTTCTTCCAGCCGCGCATTGCTTTGCATCAGGTCGCTCTGCTGCTGCTCCAGGCGGCTTTGCGACTCGCGCAGCGCGCGGCCCTGTTCTTCCAGTTCCTCGTTGGACACGCGCAGCTCTTCCTGCTGCGTCTGCAGTTCCTCGCTCTGGCGCTGCGTTTCCTCCAGCAGCTCCTTCAGGTGCTCGCGGTACAGGGCCGAGCGCAGGGCGATGCCGATGACCTCGCCGGCGGCCCGCAGCAGCTCGAGTTCGCGTTCGAAGTCGCCTTCATGGCGCAGGAAGCCCAGTTCCACCACGCCCTGCGTGCGGCCATCGGCGACGACCGGCGCGACCAGCAGCGTGCGGGGCGGGGCATCGCCGATGCCGGAATTGATGCGGACATAGTCCGCCGGCAGGTCCCGTACCACCATGGGCCGGCCCTGCGTGGCCACTTCCATGGCGATCCCGCGGCCGGACGTGGCTGCCGCGGCGTCGCCCGGCTCCAGCGCGTAGCCGCCGACCCAGGACAAGGCGCCGCGCTGCAGCCGGTACAGGGCGCCGACCTGGGCGTCCATCACCCGCGCCAGCGCCCGCAGGGCATTCTGCCCGATGTCCTGCACGCTCTGTTCGCCCAGCAGATCCTGCGCCAGCGCGGTTTCGCCCTGCTGCAGCCACATCAGCGCCTGCGCCTTCAGGCGGGCGGAGATCACCTGCATGCCCAGCAAGCCCGTGGCGAACAGCGTCACCACGCCGAAGGTGCGGTTCATGATGTTCTGCAGCGGGACATGCCCGCCCAGCGGCAGGAATGTCCCGGCGATGATGAACACCAGTTCCAGGGCGGCGATCAGCAGGGGCGCGTACTTGTGGCGCTGGAAAACGCTCAGCACCACCGGCAGCATGTAGAACACCCAGACGGCCACGCCGATGGGCGTGACGATGTCTATCGCGAAGATCAGGACGCTCAGTATGGCTACGCCCAGGTGAACGGGCATGTCGTCATTTTTCGTGTTCGATGGCATGGCGTTGGGGCGACAAAAGATTCGCCGTATCGGGTCGGCGGCGGAAATAGTACCGCACGTTACTTCATGTATCGCGGCGGGCCGCCCATCAGCAATTTGCGTGCCCGAGCGCCGTTCCGGGGCACTGATATGGTCCGATGCGCTTGGAACTGGAACTGTTTTGCGCCGCCTGCGCCGGTTTACAGTAAGGAAACTGTTACCGGACCGGACCATGACGGATTCTTCCCGCGAGCGGGCGCGCCTGAAACGCTACGAAGCCGTGGCGGCCGATATCGTGCGCTCCATCGACACGGGAACCCTGCGGCCGGGCGACCGCCTGCCCTCCGTGCGCCAGGCCAGCGCCGCGCGGCGGGTCAGCGTGTCCACCATCTTCCAGGCGTACTACCTGCTGGAAGCGCGCGGCTACATCCAGGCGCGCGACCGGTCCGGCTATTACGTCAGCACCCGCAAGCCCGCGCCCCCGGAGCCGGAGACATCCCACCCGGATGGCAACCCCGCGCCGGTCGATGTACAGGCGCTGGCCTTCGACGTACTGGGGTCGGTGCGGGACCCCGCCACGGTGCCGTTGGGGTCGGCCTTTCCCTCGCCCATGCTGTTTCCCCTGGTGCGCCTGGCTTCCTCGCTGAAAGCCGGCCTGCGCCGCATGGATCCCTGGAGCAGCGTGTCGGACATGTTCACCGGCAATGCCGCCCTGCGCCGGCAGATTGCCGTGCGCTACCTGATAGACGGCATGGACGTGCACGGCGACGACCTGGTCATCACCAATGGCGCGATGGAGGCGCTGCAGCTGGCGCTGATGGCGGTCACCCGCCCGGGCGACACGGTGCTGATCGAGTCGCCCGCCTTCTACGCGACGCTGCAGGCGCTGGAACGCATGAAGCTGCACGCGGTGGAGGTCCCCACCAGCCCGCGCACCGGGATCCAGCTGGACGCGCTGGCCCGGGCCATCGAACGGCATCGCCCCCAGGCCTGCTGGATCATGTCGAACTTCCAGAACCCCACGGGCAGCCTGATGCCCGACGAGACCAAGCGGGACCTGGTCGCGCTGCTGGCGGGACACGGCATCCCGCTCATCGAGGACGACGTCTACGGCGAGCTCTACTTCGGCCGCGCGCGCCCGCTACCCGCCAAGGCCCATGACCGCGACGGGCTGGTACTGCATTGCGCGTCCTTCTCCAAATGCCTGGCGCCCGGCTACCGCGTGGGCTGGGTGGCCGCCGGCCGCTACGCCCGCGACGTGGAGCGCCAGAAGCTGATGACGACGCTGGCCTCGCCCAGCCCCAACCAGCTGGCGCTGGCGGAATACCTGGACCACGGCGGCTACGACCGCCACCTGCGCCAGCTGCGCGCCACGCTGGCGCGGCAGCAACAGCACATGATGGCGGCGCTGGCGCGCTACTTTCCGGAGGGCACGCGGGCGTCGCGGCCGCAAGGCGGCTATTTCCTGTGGGTGCAGCTGCCGCCGGGCGCGGACGCGCTGGACGTCTACCGCGAGGCATTGGCGCGGCGCATCAGCGTGGCGCCCGGGCCGATTTTTTCGCCGCGCGGCGAGTATCGCGATTGCCTGCGCCTGAACTACGGCCATCCCTGGGACGAAACCCTGGAGGACGCCATGCGCGTGCTGGGCGAGATCGTCGCGCGGCAGGTTGTCGCCAGGCCGCCGGACAGTGACAGTGACAGGGATAGCGCGGCGGCGCGGGCCGCTGGAAGCGGCGCTTTTCAGGCGTCGCCGCCGCGCGAAGGCGGCTGGTCCGGCGCGTCGCCGTTGATGCGCCGTTCCAGCCGGCGCAACTGATCCAGGATCGCCAGGGCCAGCAGCGTGCTGACGATGGCCACGACTTCCTTGCCCATGCCGGCGGCGATGCCGATGGCGGCCGTCAGCCAGATGCTGGCGGCGGTGGTCAGGCCCTTGACCTCGCCTTCCGCGCTGGCCTTGATGATGGCGCCCGCGCCCAGGAAGCCGATGCCGGAAATCACGCCTTGCAGGACACGGCTCATGTCGTTGACCTCCATGCCGGCCTGCAGCGGCGCCAGTACGAACAGCGCCGCGCCCAGGGAGACCAGCATATGGGTGCGCAGGCCGGCCGCCTTGCCGCTGCGTTCGCGTTCGTAGCCGATCAGGCCGCCCAGGATCACCGCGACGGCCAGGCGGGTCAGGATGCGGGTGTAGGCCTGGACATCGCCGATGTCGGAGAACTCTTCCTGCAGCGTCTGCCAGACGGTGGCGGAAAGGGGGGGCATGCCGTTCTCCATCTTCGTAGCGGTCTGGTGTGGCGGTGTTTTACCACGCGCCGGTGGGTGAATTGGTCCTACATACGTCATCCTGTCCTACAAACGGACGCCGCGGGAGGAATCCTTCGGTGGCGCCGATTCCGCGCCGAAATGCCGGCCGCGCCGGCGCCGCGCGCCGCGGGCCGACAGACCGCCGCCGTCGGCGGCGATACAGTTTCCGGGCCGCGTCCATCCGTCGCGGCGCGACGCCGCATCAACGCGGGGCGCCGCCGGACGCGATCCGTTCCAGGCGGCGTTCCCACATGCCTTGTCATTGCAGGGCCTTGGAGATTCATCACATGACGACCTCAGTCAATAGCGCCTTGCCGCCGTCCATCGGCATGACCGGCATGCGTGGCGCCGAGGCGCCGCGCGGCAACCTGGGCATGCGGGTGTTCCGCGCGTGCAAGGGGACGGTCACCCGGGCCGCCCGTTCGCTGAGCCGGGCGATCGCCTGCCTGGGACCGGCGCGGGCGCGCCATGCGCCTATCGTCGCGGCGAAAAGCGGCGGCCCGCGGCGGGCCGGCATCGGGCGCCTGGATTTTTCCTTGCCGCCGCGATCCGGCGACAGCGGGATGCCACCGGGGGCGGCGTCCCGCCGCTCGACACCCGACGGCGTGGCGCGCGCCACGCCCGACTTGCCGTCTCCCACGGGCTCGATACCGGGCGTGCGCCTGAAGCCCGGGCGTTCCGCCGGCGGGTCGCCCGCCGCCTCGCCCGCCGCCGACGGGCCGCCGGCCTTGCCGCCGCGTTCGCCCGCCCTGGAGCGGCTGTGGTCGGGCACGCCCGTTCCCGCGCGGGGGGATGAAGCCCCTAGGCCCCCAGGAAACGGCGAACCGCCTCGTTGAACGCCCGCGGGTTGCCCAGGTTCATGCCGTGGGAAGAGCCCGCGATCCGCAGCGACTGCGCATCGGGCAGCCAGTCCTGCAAGGTATCCAGGATCGCCGGATAGGGCGGCGGACTCAGCGCGCCGCCGATCAGCAGCACGGGCAGCGCCACGTCGCGCGCCTGCTGCGCGGTCAGGCGATAGGGCGCCTCGCGTACCTGCGCGGCCAGCGTGTGCGCATTGTCCATCACCATCTGCTTGAACCAGGGCACCATGCGGCGCCAGGTGTCTGCGCCGCTGACGGTATCGATGAAGTGCGCCAGGCCTTCTTCGACTTTGCCTTCCTGCATGGCCCGCAGCGCCTGCTGGCGGAAGTCGCCACGGCGTTCTTCGCTGTCGCCCACCGCCAGGCCGGGGTCGGCCAGCACCAGCGTCCGCGCCTTGCCGGGATGGCGCCGCGCCAGGTCGAAGGCCACCCGCCCGCCGCGCGAATGGCCGACGATATGCGCGCTGCCGCCGCAATGGCGGTCGATGAATTGCGCCACCGCGTCGGCATGCGCCTCGCCCGAAAAGCCGGCCGCATCGCCGCCGGCCTGCGGCCAGTAGCCCGGCAGGCTCACTGAAAACACTTGGAAGTCGCGGGCCAGCGCGGGCATCTGCGCCTTCCAGTAACGCAGGTCGCACAAGGAGCCGTGCACCAGCACGATAGGTTCGCCCTGGCCGTGCGCGGCATAGGGCAGCCGTGCATCGGGCAGCGCTGCGTACTCGATGGGATAAGCAAAGTCGGGGCGCATGGGCAATACGTTCAGCCGTTCAGATTTATCCAATTATCCGCTTGCCGTCCGGACCGATAGAGTTCAACCCGTCGGCGGCGCATTAAACCAGATGCGCCTTGCGTGCCCCGCATATTCGATCGCAGCCACCGTCGCGATCGGATGCAGCCCTGGCGACCCGCCATCGGCTGCGAACTCGAGAGACATCATCCATGCCCGTTGTAGACGTTGCAAGCCTGCTGCCAGCGATCGCCCCGGAGACGCCTTGCGGTCCGGACCTGGAGTACTCGGCCGAATACGTTGCGCTCTTGCAGTTGATGCGGGGCACGCCCGACGTCGAATACGGCAAGATGCGCCAGGCCGCGGCGGACCCGGACTGGAAGGCCGTCAAGTCGGCCGCCCTGGAACTGCTGGCGCGCACGCGGGACCTGCGGCTGGCCGTATGGCTGACGCGTGCCCTGGCCGCGCTGCATGGCTTCGGCGGACTGGATGACGGCCTGTCGCTGGTCGAAGGCTATATCGAGCGCCATTGGGCGCACGTGCACCCCCGGCTCGACGCGGAAGACGACAACGATCCCACCGAACGCGTGAATACCCTGGTCGCGCTGGAGGAAAAAAGCGGCCTGCTGCGGCAGGTCTACACATTGCCGCTGGCGGAATCGCCGCTGCACGGCGGCGTCAGCCTGCGCGACCTGGATCTGGCGGATGGCGCGCCCGGCGTGTCCGGCGACGAAAACAGGATGGACGCGGCGGCGGTCGACGCCGTCTTCAAGACCGCCGATCCCCAGGCGCTGGGCGATGCGGCCGCGTGCCTGGCGCGGGCCGCCGCGCGCGCCGACCGTATCGAAGCCCTGGTCACCGAGCGGGTCGGCCACGCGCGCGCCGTGGCGCTGCGCGAACTGCGCCAGCTTCTGTCGCGCGCCGCCGGGGTCGCGGGCGAACGCCTGGCGGCGCATCCCGAGCGGCGCGCCGCGCGAGCGGCGGCCGGTGAGGCGGCCGCCGACGATCCTGCGGGCGCCGCGGGGGGGGCCATCCATGCCACGCAGCCCGATGGCCTGCCGGCCGGCTGCGGCATCCCGCGCAGCCGCGATGACGTGGTCGCGGCGATAGACCGGATCTGCGACTACTACGCCCGGGAAGAGCCCGGCAGCCCCGTGCCCCTGCTGTTGCGGCGCGCGCAGCGCCTGGTGGGCCTGGCCTTCATCGACCTTCTTGGCGATCTCTCTCCCGACAGCGTGGCCCAGGTCAACCATATCGCCGGCATCGCCGGATAAGCGCCACTCGCGGCGCCGGCCATCGCGCCCGGCTGCCGCATCGATTCGTCCTTTTAGGGAAGCACTTCAATGAGCAAGGAAAGCAGCCAGAAATTCCTGGGCCGCACGCGGGCGCCGCGCGTGCAGATCGAATACGACGTCGAGGTCAACGGCGCGCAGAAGAAGGTCACCCTGCCCTTCGTGATGGGCGTCATGGCCGAACTGTCGGGGCAGTCGCTGCAGGCCCCGCCACCGGTGGCCGAACGGCAGTTCCTGGAAATCGACAGCGACAACTTCGACGAACGCCTGAAGGCGATGAAGCCGCGCGTCGCCGCCAGCGTGCCCAATACCCTGACCGGCGAAGGAAACCTGGGCATCGACCTGGTGTTCGAGTCCATGGAGGACTTCTCGCCGGCGGCCATCGCCCGCAAGGTCGAGCCGCTGCGCAAGCTGCTGGAGGCGCGCGGCCAGCTGGCCAACCTGCTCACGTATATGGACGGCAAGACCGGCGCCGAGGACCTCGTGGCCAGGCTGCTGTCCGATCCCGCCCTGATGCAAAGCCTGTCGGCGTCGCCCAGGCCGGTGCAAGCGTCCGCCAGCGAAGCGGCGCCGGATGCCTGAACCCACCCACGATCTGCAAGGAATCCATCGATGACTGACATGACCCCCGCGGCGGTGCCGGACGTCTCCGCCGCCGCCCAGGTCCAGGCCGCCGCCGGCGACGATTTCGCCAGCCTGCTGAAGAAAGAGTTCAAGCCCAGGACCGACCAGGCGCAACAGGCCGTGGAGGACTCGGTGCGCACGCTGGCGTCCCATGCGCTGGCCGACGCCTCGCTGGTGTCCGGCGATGTGCTGGGCACCGTCGAGGCGCTCATCGCGGAGATCGACCGCAAGCTCACCGAACAGATCAACGCCGTCCTCCATTGCGCGGAATTCCAGGCGCTGGAGGGCGCGTGGCGCGGCCTGCACTACCTGGTCTCCAACACGGAAACCGACGAGCACCTGAAGATACGGGTGATGAACATCGCCAAGCCGGACCTGTACAAGACGCTGAAGAAGTACAAGGGCACGGCGTGGGACCAGAGCCCGATGTTCAAGAAGCTGTACGAGGAAGAGTACGGCCAGTTCGGCGGCGCGCCCTACGGCTGCCTGGTGGCGGACTACTACTTCGACAACAGCGGCCCCGACGTCGACCTGCTGGGCCAGATGGCGCGCATCTGCGCGGCCGCCCACGCTCCGCTGATCGCCGGCGCGGCGCCTTCGGTCATGCTGCTGGACTCGTGGCGCGACCTGGCCAACCCGCGCGATATCGCCAAGCTGTTCCAGACGCCCGAGCACGCCGCCTGGCGCGCCTTGCGCGAATCCGAGGACTCCCGCTACATCGGACTGGCGCTGCCGCGCTTCCTGGCGCGCGCGCCCTATGGCGTCAAGTCCAATCCGGTCGACGCCTTCGGCTTCGAGGAAGACACCGCCAGCGGCGACAGCAGCCGCTACGTCTGGGCCAATGCGGCATACGCCATGGCGGTCAATATCAACCGCTCGTTCAAGCATTACGGCTGGTGTTCGCGCATCCGGGGCATCGAGTCCGGCGGCGCGCTGGACGACCTGCCCACCCATGTCTTTCCCACCGACGACGGCGGCTTCGACGCCAAGTGTCCCACCGAGGTCGCAATCAGCGACCGCCGCGAGGCCGAGCTTTCCCGCAACGGGTTCCTGCCGCTGGTGCATATGAAGAACACGGCGACGGCTGCCTTCCTGGGCGCGCAGTCGCTGCACAAGCCGGCCGAATACGACGACCCGGAGGCCACCGCCAATGCCGCCCTGGCCGCGCGCCTGCCGTATATGTTCGCGTGCAACCGCTTCGCCCATTACCTGAAGTGCATCGTGCGCGACAAGATCGGCTCGTTCAAGGACCGGGACGACATGCAGCGCTGGCTGCACCAGTGGATCGTCAATTACGTGGACGGCATGCCCAGCCATTCCTCGGAAGTGGCCAAGGCGATACGGCCCCTGGCCGGCGCTTCGGTCGTCGTGGAGGAAGTCGAGGGCAGCCCGGGCTATTACACCTCGCGCTTCTACCTGCGTCCGCACTACCAGCTTGAAGGACTGACCGTATCGCTGCGGTTGGTCAGCAAGCTTCCCTCCATCGGAGGGAAGTAGGCCGGGGGCGCGACGCGCCCCCCGCCGACCCATCCCGAAGGACACGCCAGCCTTCGGCAACCCCTACTCAATTGACTATCCTGCCTAGGAGCAACTATGGCCGACACCACCGTCATCACCATGAAAATGGATGGCATTTCGGGCGACTCGCAAATCAAGGGCGCGGACGGACACGCGGACATCCTGAGCTACTCGTACAGCGCCTCCATCCCCATCGAGGGTCGCGGCCCGGGCCTGTCCGGCGCCGGGGCGACCTACGTCACGCCCATCGCCCTGCACAAGAAGACCTGCTCGGCCACGCCTCCCACGGAGCAGCAGTTCTACAGCGGCAAGCCGATCAAGACCGTCGAGATCAACGAATACAAGGCCGATGGCGAGAGCCAGCCCAAGCCCTTCGTGAAGATCACCTTGACCAACGCGCGCATCAATTCCTACCAGGTCAGCCCGGGCGGCGTGGAGGATCTTTCCATGACCTTCGAGACGGTGAAGCGCGAATACTTCAAGCAGAACACCGAGAGCAGCGCGCTGGAACAGGCGGGCAGCACCACGTTCGACCTGTTGACGAAAGCCGTCAGCTGACCGCGCGGGACGCGGATGCCGGTATCCGCCGGCGCCGTGCCGCCCGTCTCTTGCGACATCCCCGGAACGGCGCCGCCTGGCGGCCGTTCCGTCAACCGACTTTGCACCCTCCATGCCGGAACTCACCAGCAGGGACCGCCTGCAGCCCGCGCTGCTGGACCGCCTGACCGATATGACGCCGAACGCGATGTCGGAATCGCGCGAACGGCGCGTCGTGTCGATGCGCCAGCTGCGCGCCAGCGTACTGCGGGACCTGACCTACCTGTTCAACGCCGCGCGGCCGCGCGTGGGCCGCGGCCGCCCCGAGCCCGCGGTCGAGTCCTCCGTCCTGAACTACGGTTTGCGCGACTTCGCGGGACGGACGCTGTCGGGGATAGACACCGCGTCGGTCGCCGAGGAGATCGCGGATGCGATCCGCCGCTTCGAACCCCGCATCGGCGGCCAGACCCTGCGCGTGACGCCGCTGGACCCGGCGCCGCGCGCCGGCGGCAGCGTGCTCAGTTTCCTTATCGAAGGCGATCTATGGGCGCAGCCGTATCCGGAACGCCTTTATTTCAAGACGGAACTGGACCTGGAGGCCGGCGAGGCGCGCCTGACCGATGACGACGAGGTGGCCCTGGCATGAACCCGACGCTGCTCAGGTACTACAACCAGGAGCTCCAGCACCTGCGCGAAATGGGCAGCGAGTTCGCCGCCGCCTTTCCCAAGATCGCCGGACGCCTGGGCCTGGAAAGCTTCGAATGCGCCGATCCCTACGTCGAGCGGTTGCTGGAGGGATTCAGCTTCCTGGCCGCCCGGGTGCAGATGAAGCTGGATGCGGAGTTTCCGCGCTTCACGGGACATCTGGCCGAGATGGTGTATCCGCAGTTCCTGGCGCCGACGCCGTCGATGGCCGTGGTCCAGTTCGAGCCCGACTGGACCCATCCCGGCCTGTCGCGCGGCTGCGTCGTGCCCCGGAATACCGCCTTGCACAGCCTGCTGGACCGGCACAGCCCGACGCGCTGCGAGTACCGCACCGCGCATGCGCTGCCCCTGCTGCCGCTGCGCCTGGCGCAGGCCGACTACCAGCCCTATACGGGCGCGGTGGCGGGCCTGGCGCTGGATCTGCCGCGCGCGCCGCAGGCGGTGCTGCGCCTGCGCTTCGAACTGGTGGGCGACGCCCAGGCGCCGGCCCTGGATGTCGACGGCATTCCCCTCTATCTGCGCGGCGAGCCTGGCTACGCCGTGCGTCTTTACGAGCAGCTGGCCGCGCATGTCATCGCCGGCGTGGCCCTGCCGGCCAGCCGGCCGCCCGCCTGGCATGTTCCCCTGCCGAAGGACTGCATCGCTCCCATGGGCTACGCCGACGACGAGGCGCTCCTGCCGGCGTCCCGGCAGACCTTCGTCGGCTACCGGCTGCTGCACGAGTATTTTTCTTTCCCGCAACGCTATCTGTTCGTGCGCCTGGACGGCATGCGCGCGGCACTGCACGCATGCCGAGAGCGCGCGTTCGACGTGCTGCTGCTGCTGGATCGCCACGATACGGCGGTGGAGCGGTCCCTGCGCCCGTCCCACTTCGCGATGCATTGCACGCCGGCGATCAATCTGTTCCCGCGCGCGGCCGACCGCATCGCCTTGTCGGGCGAGCAGTTCGAATATCCGGTGATGGTCGACCGCACGCGCCCCATCGATTTCGAGGTCTATGCGGTCGACGCCGCGCGCGGCTATCGCACGGGGGACACGCAGGCGCGCCATTTCCAGCCTTTCTATCGTTCGCTGGATCCATGGACGTCGCGGGAGCAGGGCGGCGCCTATTTCCAGTTGCGCCGCGAGCCGCGCGCGCAATCCATGCGCGAAAGGCAATACGGTCCGCGTTCGCGCTACCTGGGCACCGAGGTCTATATCGCGCTGGTCGACCAACACCAGGCCCCCCACGCGGATGACCTGCGCCAGCTGGGCATCGACCTGCTTTGCACCAACCGCGACCTGCCGCTGTCCATGCCGCTGGGCGTGGGGGCCACGGATTTCACCTTTGGCGCGGAGATTCCCGCCGAGGCCGTGCGCTGCCTGTCCGGGCCCAGCGAGCCGCGTCCCGCCCTGGCGGCCGGCGCGGCGGTGTGGCGCTTTCTCAACCACTTGTCGCTGAACTATCTCTCGCTGGCGCCGGGCGACGGAAGCGCGCAGGCCCTGCGCGAGCAACTCGAACTGTACCGGCACCCGGACGACGACGCCGCGCGGCGCCAGATCGCCGGCCTGTGCGGGGTGGCGGCCGAGCCGGTCACGCGCCGGCTCCCGGGGCCGGGGCCCATCAGCTTCGGCCGTGGCATGGCGCTGACGCTGACCTTCGACGATGCCGTGTTCGAAGGTTCCGGCGCCTTCCTGCTGGGCGCGGTGCTGCACGCCTTTCTTTCGTCGTACGTATCGATCAATCACTTCGTCGAGACGGCGATCCGGACATCCTCCGGCACGCCGGTCGCGCGATGGCCGGCAAGGGCGGGACGATGCCAGATCCTGTAGCGTTGGAAGGGCGCCTGGCCGGGCACGCCTGCCGTTTCGGCTTCTACCAGGCGCTGCGCCTGATCGAATGCGCCCATCCCGGCGCCCCGCGCATCGGCACGTCGGCGCGTGCCGCCGACGACCCCGTGCGCCTGGGCCAGGACGCCGGGATGGCCTTCCTGCTGGGCGAGCTTTCCGGCTACCGGCCCGCGACCGAGCGGGGCCCGGGACGGCTGGGCGTGAACGTGCTGGGCCTGCTCGGCAGCGCGGGACCGCTGCCCCTGCATCTGACCGAGTACGTGCGCGACCGCCTGCACCATGCCGGCGACCGCACCCTGGCCGGATTCCTGGACATGTTCCATCACCGCATGATGTGCCTGTTCTACCGCGCCTGGGCGGACGCCCAGCCGGTCATCGGCCACGACCGGGCGGATGGCCGCCACGCCCGCTATGCCGGCAGCCTGTGCGGCCTGGGAACGCCCGCCACGCGCGGCGCGGATGGCATCGGCGAAGCCGCCAAGCTGCAGTTCGCCGGCATCCTGGCGGCGCGCACGCGCCACGCCGATGGCCTGGCGGCCGTGCTGTCGAGGTATTTCCGCGTGCCGGTGGCGATCCGGCAATTCGTCGGCCAATGGCTGCATCTTCCCGAGCAGGAACGGACACGCCTGGCGCCCCACGGCAGGCCGCTGGGGCAGGGCATACCGCTGGGCGCGCGCGCCTGGGACCGCCAGCACAAGTTCCGCGTGGTGCTGGGACCGCTGCAGGCGCCGCGGGCCGCCGCCCTGCAACCCGGCACGCCGGGCTTCCTGCGCCTGGCCGAGTGGACGCGGCTGTACGCCGGCGGCGCCCTCGATTGGGATGTGGAGTTGCGCCTGGCGCCGGGCGCGGCCGTCGCGATGCGCCTGGACGGCCGGGCGCGTATCGGCCGCGGCACGTGGCTGGGCCGGCCCGGCGGCACGCCGCGGCTGCGCTTCCGTGCGCCCGCCTCTCTTTGATACACGCTGAATAGGACATCGCCCATGGCAGAGATCAGTCGTGCCGTGCTTTTCGGGAAACTCGACGCGCTGGCATACCGCGGCATCGAAAGCGCCACCGTATTCTGCAAGCTGCGCGGCAATCCGCGCGTGGTGGTGGAGCATTGGCTGCACCAGCTATTGCAAGGCCAGGATTCCGACCTGCATGCCATCGTGCGCGCGTTCGGCCTGGACATGGCGCTGCTGTCGCGCGACCTGACGCAGGCGCTGGAGCGCCTGCCGCGATCGGCGGCCGTATCGATCGACCTGTCGCCGCAGGTCGAGGAAACGGTGGAGCGGGCCTGGGTCTATGCCACGCTGATGTACGGCGCGGACCGTATCCGCACCGGGCACCTGCTCCTTGCCATGCTCAAGACGGCCGCGCTGCGCCGCCGGTTGATGGAAATTTCCCCGCAGTTCGAGCGCATCGACGTGGGCGTCCTGGCGGAGCGCTTCGGCGCCATGCTGGCCGGCTCGCCCGAACATGCGGCGGCCGCGGCGCCCGCGCCCGCGCCGGGGGAAGCCGGCGGCGCCATCCCGCCGGCCGCGCTGGACAGCCAGGCGGCGCTGGCGCGCTATACGGTGGACCTGACCGCGCAGGCGCGCGAGGGCAGGCTCGATCCCATCGTCGGCCGGGACGAGGAAATCCGCCAGGTCGTCGACATATTGCTGCGGCGCCGGCAGAACAATCCCATCCTGACCGGCGAGGCGGGCGTGGGCAAGACCGCGGTGGTGGAGGGCCTGGCCCAGCGCATCGTCGCCGGCGAAGTGCCGCCCGCCTTGCGCGGCGTCGCGCTGCGGACCCTGGACGTCGGGCTGTTGCAGGCGGGCGCCAGCATGAAGGGCGAATTCGAGCAGCGCCTGCGCCAAGTCGTTGAAGAGGCACAGTCGCCGCGCCATCCCGTGATCCTTTTCATCGACGAGGCGCACACCCTGATCGGCGCCGGGGGCACTGCCGGCACGGGCGACGCGGCCAATCTGCTCAAGCCGGCCCTGGCCCGCGGCTCGCTGCGCACGATCGCGGCGACCACCTGGGCCGAATACAAAAAGCACATCGAAAAAGATCCCGCCTTGACGCGGCGCTTCCAGCCCGTCGCCGTA
Organism: Bordetella bronchialis; assembly: GCF_001676705.1. Classification (NCBI taxonomy): domain Bacteria; kingdom Pseudomonadati; phylum Pseudomonadota; class Betaproteobacteria; order Burkholderiales; family Alcaligenaceae; genus Bordetella; species Bordetella bronchialis. The sequence goes on along the minus strand of NZ_CP016170.1, from coordinate 4,699,906 downwards.
TGCGAGCCGGACGAGGCGCGCGCGCTGCGCATGCTGCGCGGCCTGGCGCCCGCGATGGAAGCGCATCACGGCGTGCGCATCGCCGATGAGGCGCTGCACGCCGCGGTGCGGCTGAGCCACCGCTACATCGCCGACCGCCATCTTCCCGACAAGGCCGTCAGCCTGCTCGATACGGTGGGCGCGCGCGTCGCCGCCAGCCGCCATGCCACGCCGCCGGCCATCGAGACCCTGCGCGCCAGCATCGCCGCCCAGGAGGCCGAGCTGGACTTGCTGCGGCGCGAGGCCGCCCTGGGCCGCGGCGCGGACGGCCGCGTGGCGCGGCTGGCGGATGCCTTGGCGGCGGACCGCCAGGCCTGCGCGGACGCGGTGCGGCACTGGGAAAGGGAAAAGCAACTGGTGGCCGACGTGCTGGCGCGGCGCGCGGCATTGGCGGCGGCGCCCGCCGCGGGCCAGGACGATGCCCGCCTGGCCGCGCTGCGCGGCGCCGAGGCGGAACTGGCGTCCTGCCAGGGCGAGCAGCCGCTGGTGCTGCTGGACGTGGATCGCCAGGGCGTGGCGGCCGTCGTCCAGGACTGGACGGGCATTCCGGTCGGCCGCATGGTGGCCGACGAAGTCGACAGCCTGCTGGGGCTCGAGGACACCTTGAACGCGCGCATCGTGGGCCAGGGGCATGCCATTGCCACGCTGGCCCGCCACATCCGTACCGCGCGCGCCGGCCTGAGCCGGCCGGGCCGTCCCGTGGGGGTATTCCTGCTTGCCGGGTCCTCCGGGGTGGGCAAGACCGAGACCGCGTCGGCATTGGCCGACGCCCTGTACGGCGGCGTGCAGAACCTGATCGCGCTGAACATGGGCGAATACCAGGAGCCGCACACCGTATCGACGCTCAAGGGCGCGCCGCCCGGGTACGTCGGCTACGGCCAGGGCGGCGTGCTGACCGAGGCCGTGCGCCGCAAGCCCTACAGCGTCATCCTGCTGGATGAAGTCGAGAAAGCGCACCCGGACGTGCACGAAGTCTTCTATCAGGTGTTCGACAAGGGCTGGATGGAGGATGGCGAGGGCCGCGTGATCGATTTCCGCAACACGCTGATCCTGCTGACGACCAACGTCGGATCCGCGCGGCTGCTGGCCACCGGCGCGCCCCCGCCATGTGACGAACTGGCGCGCCTGCTGCGCGAGCCGCTGCGGCAAGTGTTCGCGCCGGCGCTGCTGGCGCGCATGACGGCGGTGCCCTACCTGCCGCTGGATGCCGACAGCCTGGCGGCCATCGTGCGCCAGCAGCTGGACCGCCTGGCGGATCGGCTGCGGGAGCAGGAAGACATCGCCTTGTCCTACGACGATACCGTGGTGCCCGCCGTGCTGGAGAACTGCGATGTCCGCGAAAGCGGCGCGCGCCTGGTGGACAGCGTGCTCGCGCGGCAGCTGCTGCCGGTGCTGAGCCACGAGCTGCTGGTGCGCAGGAAGGCCCGGCGCGCGGCGGCGCGTGTCGGCATCCGTGTCGCGGACGGCCAGTGGCGCTGCGATTTCGAATAAGCGCCATCCACGCGCGACGCCGGCGCCACGCGCCCGCCAGCCGCGGTAGCGGCGATCGCGCTTTCCCCATCCTTATGCAGGAGTCAGGCATGAATAGCACGGCAGAACTGGCCGCCATTGAGAACGATGTGCAGAAGATGCGCGCGGGCATCCTATATCTGTTCGCCAAACTGGATGTGAAGGACAGGTACCTGTCGGATATCGCCGGCGCCTTGTGGTCCGGGGTGTCCACCTTCATTCCGGGCAGCAATGTCATAGAGGAAGGCATGAAGGCAGCGGGCGTCAACGCGACGCTGGCCGCGCAGGTCGAGGACTATGCCCTGGACGGCGTGCAGCACGCCGCCGGCTTCATCGAGGACACGGCCTATCGGATCAAGCTGAGCGGCACCCTGCGCCGCGGGCTGCTGGGCCTTTGGGGCGAGTTCAAGTCCATGCTGACGCGGGCCATCGCCTCGGTAAAGGAAGCGGGCGCCGAGTTCGTCAGCAAGGTGCAGAAGTTCCTGGATATGCCGCCCTGGGAGATCATCGAGAAACTGGTGGAGTCCATGCTGCGCTACCTGTTCCCCGCCGTCATGGCCAAGGTAAAGCGGACGGAGGCCATCATCGATGCGGTGGTGCGCTTCTTCGCCAAGGGCGCGACGCTGATCCGCAACGGCTTCGCGCTGGGGATGAATGCCTTCCAGGCGGGCTTCCAGCGCGACGTCGTGCGCGGCATCTACTTCGGTTCCTGCGTGATGCGCGGCTACGACGCCATCGACGCGGCCGAGGGCGTGGCGGGTTTGCTGAAAGCGGGCTTCCCCTTCGTCCTGGTCCGCAACGTCGTGAAGATCTTCATGCGCTATTACGAGGCCAGGGTCCTGGGCGACCTGATCGTGGAGGCGCAGGAGAAATTCCGCTGGGGCGGCTACGAGCTGAACGGCACGTTTTCCTTCGCCAACGAGACCGCCGGCTCCATCGCGCGCAGCCGGCGGGACTTCGATGAATGGTTCAGCCCGTACGCCTTGTTCGTGCCCAGCGTCGCCAGCCTGGTCATGAGCTGCCAGGTCTTCGGCAACGAGATGTACTACCTGAACCTGATCGACGACGGCGACCGGGATGCGATCAGGATGTACCAGGGCGCGCAGTTCTCGCGCTACGACCTCAAGAAGAACCATGCGATGAACTTCACGGCCGGCTTCGTCAAGAGCGAGGCCAACCGGTACCTGAGCCAGTGCGGCACCGGGTTCACGCATCCGGAAATCGCCATCGAGCAGACCGGCCCCATGGTGTCGTTCGGCGAGCATCGCATCCGGCCCACGCTGATGGCGGTGGTCAAGGAAATCGCTGGCAATGCCCTGGATTTCGCGGCCTCCACGGCCGATATGCCGGTGCCCGGATCCCTGCGCATCTGATACCCGCGCGGGTGGCGTGCCGAATCCGTATGCCGGCCCGCCCCGCGATAGAACCCCAACGGAACGAGCCCATGCAACAAACGTTTGACCGGATTCCCGTCGGCGATTCCAGCTTCGCCTATCAGAAGTACATCACGCGGGTAAGCGTGCTCGACCTGTTCTGCGGCCTGGATGTGCAGGGCGCGGGGATCGGCCAGGCCGCGGAGCTGGTCCTGGACATCCCTTTCGATCCCAAGGCCGAGGCCACGGTGCAGGACTGGATCCTGGGCCAGACCGGCACGCTGCTGGACGACAAGGCCAACGCTTTCTTCGCCGCGGCGATCGGAGCGGCGCCCGGCGCGCTGACCTGGCTGGAGAACGAGGCCTTCGCCGTGCTCAAGGACGCCGGCGATAAGACGCTGCCGCGGATCATCGTCCTGATCGTCAAGCGGATATGGGACAAGATGCTGTCCTTTCTGTCGACCGGCGTGCAGGCGGCCGGTCGTATCGGCAATGCGGTGCTGGAACTCATGAAGGACGAACGCCTGATCATGCGCGCGGCCGTCAGGTTCCTGGCGCATTTCTTCAAGGAGCACGTGGTCGCCCGCATTGCCCACACGGCCAACGCGGCGCGGGTGGGGGCGCGGCTGGCCTTCCTTACCGCCAAGACCTGCCATACGGTGCTGCATCGACTGGGTCCGACCGCCTATTCCGACGGCATGCCGCGCCTGGTCAGCAGCGGCATCCATCTGGCGCGCGCGCTGACCTCGCTGATGGACAGCGTGCGACTGACCAACGCCGCCTACCAGGTCGCGGGCGCCTTCGGCTGCGTCGTGGCATGGCCGATCAAGGTCGCGGCCGCGCTCGCGGAGCAGCTGCTGACCTTGATGATCCGGGTGTCCGAACATCTGCGCATGGGCCGCCTGATCGGCTATGCCCGCGCCTTCGCGCAGGACAGGGGCTACCGGACGGGGATCCGCGACCAGGGGGTATTCGTCGTGCCCGAGCTGGACGCCGCCGGGCGGAAGGCCCATGAAAAGGCCTTCGATGCGTTCTTCGGCGAGCACGTCGGCTGGTTCCCCGCCGCGGCCGCGCTATGCCTGCTGGTGCCGAACGGCGTCGGCGACCCGTGGAGCTACCTGAACCTGGCCAACGATGGCCGGTATTGGTCCACGCAGGATGGCCAGGTCTCCCTGCAGCGCGCGCGCTTCGAGGCGGCCGTCGCCGAAATGCAATACCTGCGCCAGGACGCCCGGCTCTACCTCGGTTCCATCGGCCTGGCGTATACGCACGCACGCTACGACATGGCCCGGGCCATCGGTCCGCACGCCAGCGACGATCCCACGACGGTAAGGGGATTCTTCTATTACCTGGGCCTGTTGGCAACGGCGGCGGCGCCCGGCAACTGATGCCGCGGAACGAACGGAGGAACGATGGCGGAACAAGTCGTGATGGGCGCGGTCCTGATGTGCACGTTCGGCACGGCCCCGGCCTGCCTGGAGGTGCTGCCGACGGCGCGCGTCCTGGTGGAGGGGCGGCCGGCGGCAACCGTGCAGGACCGCGTGGCGGTCGCCAATATCCCGCCCTTCGCCATGTGCACGTCCCTGGCCAATCCCGAGGTGGCATCGGCCACCGCTGCCGCCATGGGGGTCCTGACGCCCATGCCCTGCCTGCCCCTTATCCCGGCGCCATGGCTGCCGGGCGCGCCCACCGTCCTGGTCGGCAATCTGCCGGCCCTGGACAACGTCTCGGCGTGCGAGTGCCAATGGGGTGGCGTGGTCACCATCGCGATGCCCGGCAGCGCCAGGACCCTGGTGCCTTGACGGGCGTGCCGCGCGCCGCCGATTGCTTCTAACCCGCACGGAACCATGTCCTCTCCTTCCCAGAACCAGCGCGACATCGCGGTCCGGAGCGCGGTGCTTCCGCGCGATACCCTGTTGCTCGCCGGCCTGCGCGGAGAGGAACGCCTGGGCCGGCCCTTCGAATTCCGGCTTGATCTCCTCAGCGTGGACGCCGGCATCGAGCCCGCCAGGATGCTGGGCTCGGAGATCCGCGTCACCCTTGCCACCGCGTCCGGCAAGCGCGAGTTCAATGGCATCGTCAGCCGTTTCGGCATCGCCGGGGCCGCGCTGGCGCAGGCCCGCCCGGACAGCCTGACGCGATACCGCGCGGTCATGCGGCCGCGCCTGTGGCTGCTGAGCCGGTCTTCGCATTGCCGCTTCTTCTTCGATATGTCGGTGCTCGATGTGGTGCGGCAACTGCTGGACGACCACCGGGTCGCCTATCGCGTGGCCTGCACCGCGTCTTATCCCAAGCTGGCGCACTGCGCGCAATTCCGCGAGACGGACCTGGATTTCATGAGCCGCCTGCTGGAGCGCGAAGGCATCTATTATTTTTTCGAGCACGCCAATGGGGCCGAGACCGTGGTCCTGGCCGACGCGCCCCAGGCGCATGAGGCCATCGGCCGCGATGCCGCCATTCCTTTCCACCCCTTGCTGGGACCCCGCGTGCCGCCGCGGGAATCGATCTACCGCTGGACGACGGACGCCGAGGTCGCGCCGGGCGCCAGCGAATTCAATTCCTTCGACTTCCTCGACGTCAAGGGCAGCGAGAACCAGGGCCTGTTGGCGCGCGCCACGGCCGAGGACGGCGCGCGCGCCGGCACCCTGGAGGACTACGCGCTGCGCTACGACACCCAGGGCGACGGCCGGCGCCATGCCCAGGCGCTGCTGGACACGCACCGGGGCCGCGCCATCCGCGCCCGGGGGCGCGCGACGGCCCGCGGCATCAGGCCGGGCGCCTGGTTTCGCCTGAAGGACCATCCGCGCGCGGAGCAGAACGCCGAGTACCTGATCGTCGCCGCCCGCTATCGCCTGGGTGGCAACGACTACACCGCCGAGCGTGGCGCGGGCGAGCGCGAGCCGGTCTTCGACTGCGGCTTTTCGGCCATCGCGCGCCAGCAGGCCTGGCGGCCGCCTCGGGTGACACCGGTGCCGCGTCCCGGGTTGCAGACGGCCATGGTGGTCGCGCCGGACGGGGAAACCCTGGCGACGGACGGCTACGGCTGCGTCAAGGTGCAGTTCCACTGGGAGCAATTCAACCCGCCCAAGGCCAGCCGGCGCATGCAGCGCTGCTGGGTGCGCGTGGCGCAGGCCTGGGCCGGCAAGGGCTGGGGGGCGATCTTCGTGCCGCGCGCGGGCCAGGAGGTCGTGGTCGACTTCCTGGACGGCGACCCCGACCATCCCATGATCGTGGGCAGCGTCTACAACAGCAGGAATCCGCCGCCCTACATCCAGGCGGGGCATCCGGAGATCGCCGCCATCCGCACCGACGCGCTCGGCGACGGCGCGCGGGACCGCAACGAGCTGCGCTTCAACGACAAATCGCTGCAGGTGCTGCTTTACACGGGCGGCCGCTTCGATACCTACGTCAAGAAGAGCGGCTACGCCTGGATAGGCGAGGACGACCACCGCACGGTCGCCGGCCGCCAGTTGCTGCATGCCGCCGAACAGCACGTCCGCGTGGACGGCGGGCAGAAGGTCAAGGTGGACGGCAGCGCCTCGCTGAAGGCGGGCATCGACATCCTGCACCAGGCGGGCGTGAATTATGTCGTCGACGGCGAAGTGGTGCACGTCAAGGCGGGCGCCAGCGTGGTGATCGAGGCCGGCGCGATGGTGACGCTAAAGGCGGGCGGCAGTTTCATCACGGTGGACGCGGCCGGCGTGCAGATATCCGGACCCATCGTCGGGCTGAACAGCGGCGGCGCCGCGGGCAGCGGGCCCGGCGGCACGCCGGAGTCCCCCGACACGCCCGGCGCGGCGGATGACGGGTCTTCGGTACGCGCGAAATGAAGCAGCGGCCTTTCCCTCGTTCTTCTTGCGCGGCCGGCGCGCCGCGCGACGCGCTGGCGCAGGCTGCGCTGTTGTCAGGAAATCCCGTGCTGGGACGCGGCGTGGCGGTGCTCGCCGGGCGCGACCCGCTGCATCTCTCGGCCCCCGCGGGCGCAACGCCGTCCGGGCGGGGCGTCCTTGTGCCGGTCGCCGGGGTGGCAAGGGGCGCATCGCCGGCCGCGTCTTGCGAGTGGCGCGGCCAGCCCATCGCGCCGGAGCGCCAGGCGTTCCCGCTTGCCCCGGCCCTGCCGGCGCGACAGGCCGGATGGCGGCGCGGCGATGCCGGCGATGCGTAGGGGCGCGCGCCAGCCCGTACGAGGCGCGGCATCCGGCCTGGCCGGCGCCGTCGCCGTGGCGCTGTTCCTGGCCGGCTGCAGCGCGAAGCCGCCCCTTTGCGCCTCGGTGCAGGTGATGCTGGACGCCGCCTCCGACCTGAATCCGGATGCGACGGGGCGGGCTTCCCCCATCGTGGTGCGCGTCTACCAGCTCGCGGATACGGAAGCCTTCGGCCACGCCGGCTTCTTCGACCTGTACGACCGCGACCGCCAGGTCCTGGGCCAGTCCCTGTTGGCGCGCAGCGAGGCCACCGTGCTTCCCGGCGCGGAGAAAGTCGTGGCGCAGCCGCTGGATTCCCGGACCCGCGCCGTGGCGGTTATCGCGGCGTACCGGGACATCGAGCATGCGCAATGGCGCCGCGTCGTTTACGTCGCGGGCCAGGGCAGCCATGGAATCGCCATGGATCTGCTGCGCGCGGCGATACGGCCGGACGGCGACGGCGGCGCCGCGCCGGGTACGGAAGATTCCGGCCATGCGAAGGAGGGCGCCGACGACGGCGCCGCGAATGCGGATTGAGAGGTGAAAATCGTGGATTGGAATAGCAGGGTGATCTGGTCGGAGGGCATGCTGCTGCAGCAGCAGCATTTGCAGCAGCATGACCGCTATCTGCATCACTTGGTGGAGTCGCACTGGCGCGCGCGGGGGCGGTACGGGTGGGGATACGCGCGGCTCGCCATCGACGAGCAGCAGCTGGAGCTCGGCAAGCTGGGCCTGTCGGCCTGCGAGGGCATCATGCCCGACGGCACGCCCTTCGCGTTGCCTGTGGACGACGGTGTACCGCCGTCGCTGGATATCCCCGAGGGCAGGCGCGACGCATTGGTGGTGCTGGCGTTGCCCCTGCGCCGCCTGGGCGTGCCCGACGTGGCCCCGGTCGGCGACGAAGACGCGCAGCCGCACGCCCGCCTGCGCCGCGTGGAGTGCACGGTGGCCGACAGCACGGCACCGGCGCAGGACGGCGTCCTGATGGAGGTCGGCAAGCTGCGGCTGCGCCTGGCCTTGGCCGATACCGTCGCGCAGGGTCACGCCACCCTGGGCGTGGCGCGCGTGCTGGAGCGACGCGCCGACCATCGCCTGGTGCTGGACAAGGACTACTCGCCCCCGTGCCTCAGTTGCGCGGCGGCGCCGCGCCTGGCGGGCTTCATCGACGAGTTGAAAGGCCTGTTGCACCACCGCGCCGAGACGCTGTCGGCCCGGCTGGCCGCGCCGGCCGCGCACGGCGCCGCCGAGATCGCCGACTTCCTGCTGCTGCAGCTGATCAACCGCGCGGAGCCGCTGTTCGGGCATTTCCTCGCGGTGCAGGCGCTGCATCCCGAAGCGCTGTATCGCGAGCTGCTCCAGCTCGCTGGCGAGCTGGCGACCTTCGTGCGGGATACCCGGCGCCCCGGCGTGCCGGGTCCTTATCGCCACGACGATCTGGCCGGGACCTTCCGCCCGCTCATGGAGGACCTGCGGCGCGCCTTGAGCATGGTTTCCGATCCGCGTGCCGTGTCCATCGCGCTGGAGCCCGGCAAGTTCGGCCTGCACATCGGGCGGGTGCCGGATGCCGGCTTGCTCAAGAGCGCCGAGTTCGTGCTCGAGGTGGCCGCGGACCTGCCGGCCGAGACGCTGCTGGCCACCTTGCCGGCGCAGCTCAAGATCGGGCCCGTGGAAAAAATCCATGACCTGGTGACCCTGCAGCTGCCCGGCATCGGGCTGCGGCCATTGAGCGTGGCCCCGCGGCAGCTGCCCTTCCGCGCGGGGCGCTGCTATTTCGCCCTGGACATGCATGACGAGCTCTGGCCGCAATTGGCGGGCTCCGCCGGTATCGCCTTGCATGTCGCCGGCGAGTTCCCCGAGCTGGCGATCGATCTATGGGCGATCCGCGCATGACCGGGCTCGGCGCATCGTCCGTCGCGGGCGCGGGGCTGCGCTTGCAGCAGGGCAGGGCGGCGCCGGAACCGCGCGCCGGTACGTGGCAAGGCTGGAATCCCCTGGTCGCCGCGGCACATCCCCTGCTGGAAATCGCGATCCTGCTGCGGCACGCCCCCGCGCCGCCTTCCCTGGAAGCCTTGCGAGCGCAATTGACCGGCATGATGCGCGCCTTTGTCGAACAGGCGCGGGGCGTCGACGCGGAAACCCTGGCCGCGGCCCGCTATTGCCTGTCCACCTTCCTGGACGAGGTCATCGCCGCGACTTCCTGGGGCGGCGGCGGGGCATGGTCCAGCCGCAGCCTGCTGGTCATCTTCCATGGCGAAGCCTCGGGCGGCGAACGCTTCTTCACCATCCTGCATCGGCTTTCGCAGGACCCGGCGGCCAACCTCGACGCGTTGGAGCTGCTGTACATCATCCTGGCGCTGGGCATGGAAGGGCGCTATCGCCTGATGGAAGCGGGGGCCGGGGAATTGGAGCAACTGCGCGCGCGGCTGCTCCAGTTGATGACCGATACGCGCGGCGCCGTGGAACAGCCCCTGTCGACGGAGCTGGCCGCTGTGTCGGACGTCCAGCGGCCCGGCCTGACGCGGCCCGGCCTGACGCGGCCCGGCCTGACGCGGCCCGGCCGGCCCGCGCGAGACCGGCGCAGGCCGGCGTGGCGCATACGGCCGCTATGGCTCGCCTCGATGGCAGCCTTGTGCCTGGCCGCCGCCGCCCTGGCGATCGCGAACACCTGGATGCGGACGCCGGCCCGGGCCATCCGCAAGGCCCTGGGCGATGTGCGTGTCATCGTGCGCGCACCGGCGGTCTCCGGCGCGGCGTTCGCGAGCGCGTCCGGCACCCGCGAGGCAGCCGGCGGCAGGGAAGCGGTCGACACGGCGCCACTCGGCAAGACACCACCCCGCGCGGAATCCATCGGCGCGGGATCGGTCGGCGCGGGACCTGTCAGTGCGGCATCTGTCGGTGCGCGATCGATCGGTGCCGCACCGCCCGACGCTTCGACCTCCGACGCTTCGCCGGTATCGCCTGTTGTCGTAGCCGCCGCGCCGGCCGCGATCGTGTCTTCCTCCGCCTTCGAGCCCGCCGTGCGCCAGTTGGCCACCTTGCTTGCCGGCGACATCGCCACCGGTGCCATCCGCATGACGACGCAGGGAGATCGCGCCGTCCTGACCTTGGACGGCGACGGCCTTTTCGCATCCGGCAGCAGCTGGGTGCGGCCGGCGCGCATAACCCTGCTGCGCCGCCTCGGCCAGGCGCTGCGCGAGGTGCCCGGGACGGTGATGGTGGTGGGCCACACCGACAATATTCGTCCCGCCCCGGGCGCGCCTTCCAACCAGGAACTCTCGCTGCGGCGCGCAGCCCGTGTCAGGGACCTGCTGGTGCAGGAAGCGGGGGACGCGGATCGGTTCTTCGTGCAAGGACGCGCCGACAGCGAGCCGGTGGCGTCCAATGACACGGAATCGGGTCGCGCCCGCAACCGGCGCGTGACGATCGCCCTCGTTGCACCAGGAGCCGCGCCGTGATCGCCAGATACCTGGACTCCCTGGCCCGGCTGGGCTTCATCGCGCTTCCCTTTGCCTTATGGACCGCCTATCGCTTGTTCTCATGGGCCACGCGCGCCATGCCGCGACCGCGAGTGATCTGGATGTCCCGAAAAAATGACGCACACGGCGGGCAGGGCAATCCGCCGGCGCAAGCGGGAGTCACCGCACCACTCGTCATGCCATCCGTCGTCCCTCCCGGTGCCGCGCCTTACGCGCCATCCACCGCGTTGGCCGCCGCTGCGCCCGCCATGCCATCCACCGTCCTGCCCGGCGCTGCGCTCGCCACGCCGTCGACCGTGCCCCCCCACGCTGCGTCCACCGCGCCTATCGCCGCATCCTCCACCGCCGCGCCGTCGCGGCCATCCAGTGGCGATGCCGCCGTCCGGCTGGCGCGCGGTTTCGATGCGGCCATGGCCCGCCTGGACAAGGGCGGACCATGGTGGCGCCTGGGCCGGGCGAGCCCCTATCGCCTGCCTTGGTACGTCGTGCTGGGGGCCGAGGGCAGCGGCAAAAGCGCTCTGTTGCGCGCCGCCGGCCTGGCGTACGAATGCGACGATCGGACGCCGGGCGCCGAGCCGGGAGATCCCTGCCGGTGGTGGATCGCCGACGAAGCGGTACTGCTGGAAATGGCCTTGCCCCACGAGCCGGACGGGCACGCGGCGGGCGGGATGCCGGACCATGGCGTCTGGCAGGCCTTCCTGCGGCGCTTGCGGAACGTGCGGCGTCGCTGTGCCATCAATGGCGTCATCGTCACCATCGCCGCCGGCGCGCTGCTGGGCGATGCCGACGGTCCGCATTGGCGCGCGGCGGCGCTGCTGCGATCGCGCCTGAAGGATATGCGCGCCAGCTTCGGGGTCCATTTCCCGGTCTATGTGGTCGTCACACAATGCGACCGGGTGGCGGGCTTTCGCGCCTATTTCGGCGATCTGGACGCCGCGCGACGCGCCAGGGTGTTCGGCTTGACGCTACCGGTGGCCGCCCCGGCCGACCTCGACGGCGCGCAAGGCGTGAAGAACCTGCCGGCGATGTGCCAGGACCTGGCGCGCCGCCTGCAGGCCCGCATGCTTCGCGCGCTGGGCCGCCCCGCGCCACTGGACACGCGCGCGGAGATCTACGCCTTCCCCGTGCAGTTCGATCTGCTGGCGCGGGAGGCCGCGCGCTTTCTTGCCGATGTATTCGCGGACTCGCCCCCGGTGTCCCTGCCATGGCTGCGCGGCGTGTACTTCACCAGCGCGGAGCAGGCCCCGGGCCCGGTCCGGGCGCAACGCGCAAACCCGCTCGCCATGGCTATGCAGGAAGCCACGCCGGGCGCGCCGGCTGCCACGTCCTCGCGCAGCTATTTCGCCGCGCGCTTGTTGCGCGACCTGGTATTGGCGGAAAGCGGCCTGGCCTTCCGACGGCCCGCGGCCTTGCCGGAAAGCCGATGGCTGCGTCGGGGCGCGCCGGCCGCCGTCCTGCTCTGCGCCCTGGCGTTCTGCGTCCGCGTCGGTCTTGGCGTACGCGCGGACGCCTCTTTCATGGCCGACATGGATCGCAAGTCCGCCCTGCTCGCCGCCCGTGCCGGACATGGCGTCGATCCGGACCAGCCGGGCGCCATGCTGCCCCTGCTCGATGCGGCGGGCGAGCTGGCGGCCGCGCCGCCGCGGATCTGGCCCATGCCGTGGATCGCGCCCGGCCGTCCCGCCGTCCGGCTGGCCGATGCCGGCCGGGCCCGCTATCTGGCCGTGCTGCGCCGGACCCTGGTGCCGCTCGTGGCCAGGCAGGCGATACAGGCGGCGGGCGATACCGGCCTGGATGCCGCGCGGCGCTACGCGGCGCTGCGCGTCTACCTGATGCTGGGCACGCCACGGGTCTACGAATCCGCCACGGTGCTGGCCTGGATCCAGGGCCAGGCCGAGCGCCTCCTGCCCGGCCGTGCGCAGCGCCAGGACTTCATGGCCCACGCCCGCGCCCTTTTCGGCAGCGCGACCTACTCGCCGCACATCGCGCTGGACCAGGCCAGGGTGAACCAGGCGCGCGCCCAGTTGATCGGCTATTCCACCCTGGACCGGGTGTACCAGGACATACTGCGCCAGTTGACCAGGCTCGTGCCCGGCACGGTATCGGTGGCCAGCATGGGCGGGGTCAATGCCCCGCTGGCCCTGGCGCGAACCAGCGGCCGCTGGTTGACGGACGGTGTGCCGGGCGCCTACACCCCGCAGGGCTACCGGCATTACCTGGCCCTGCGCGACGCGGCGCTGCGCGATATCTCGAAAGAGGTCTGGGTGTTGGGCACGGATGGCGGCGCGCCCGCCGATATGCGCCGGGCGGCCTTGAAGGAGGACTTGGACAAGCTGTATTTCCATCGCTACATCTCGGCCTGGGACGATCTGCTCGACGACCTGCGGCTGGTGCCCCTCTCGCGCGGGCCGGGCGGCGTCTGGCTGATCAAGATGCTGGCCGACAGCGATTCCCCGCTGCGGCAGCTTTTGGAGACGGCGGCCGCGCAGACGACGTTGCGCGGAATCGCCGCGGCGCCGGGCTCCGCAACCGCGCTTCCGGTGCGCGACCCCACGAGAGGCGAGATATCCGGCGTCTCCGCTCCCGCCCACGGTTCCTCGCGCGGCAAGACCTCCCCGGCGCCGCCCGATGACCCGGCCGGGGCATCGGGCGGCCCGCCGGCCGTCCCGCCCGGCGACAACGACGGCGATACCGAGGTGGACCGCCATTTCCAGGCCCTGCACCGCCTGTTCCAGGCCGGTCCCGACGGCAGCGCCCCTTCCATGGACGAGGTACAGGCCGCCTTGAAAGAAGCGGCCGTCTATCTGGATGCCGTGCAGGCCGCCCGACAGCGCGGATTGCCGCTGCCGCCCGGCGATGCGTTGGACAAACTCCGCCAACTGGCGGAAGTCCAGCCCGAACCGCTGCGGCAACTGCTGCGCGGCCTGTCCGCCAACGGCGATACGCTGGCCCTGAGCAGCGAACGCCAGCGCCTGAACGATCTGTGGCGGCCGTCCGCCGCTTTCTGCCATGCCGCGCTGGATCATCGCTATCCGCTGGACCGCTATGCCACGGTCGACGCGACGCCGGACGATTTCGCGCGCGTGCTCGGCCCGGGCGGACTGATGGACGACTTCTTCCAGGCCAATCTGCTGCCTTACGTCGATACGGCCACCCGCCCGTGGCGGTGGCGCGCCGACGGCGGGGCGCCGAAGCTGTCGGAAGCGGCCTTGCGCGCGTTCGAGCGCGCGGCGACGATACGCCAGGCGTTTTTCGCCGACGGCGGCAAATCGCCCTCGGTACGCTTCCAGCTGGCGCCGATATCGCTGGACGCCGGCATCCTTCGCTTTACGCTGGCCTTGAACGACAAGACCCTGGAGTACGCGCACGGTCCCGTGCGTGCCACGGAGTTCCAGTGGCCCGGCACGGACGGCACGCAAAGCGTGCGTATGGCCTACGAAACGGGCGAGGGCGGCAGCGATCGCGCCTTCTCCATCGACGGGCCCTGGGCACTCTTCCGCCTGCTGGATCGAGGCACCTTGACGCGCGTGCGCGCGGATCGCTACACGCTGGACTTCGACCTTGGCGGGCGCGGCGTCGCCCTCAGGCTGGACGCCAGCAGCGTGATCAACCCGTTCGAGCTGGACGCGCTGCGGGATTTCAGGTGCCCGGACGCGCTGTAGCGGTAGCGCCATCGGGCCCGGCGCCGGCGCGGCCACGGTCGTCGCCGGTGCTCCCGCCAACGCGGAGCCCGCCTGCGCCGTGGTCGCCGTCGGCGACTTCACCGGGCGCATCCATATCGACGACTTCGTCGACGATGGCGTACGGCCGGCCCAGGCTGCATCGTTCCACGCGTCCGCGTACCCCATAGACGGCGGCCAGCGTGGCGGGAGCGATGGCCGCCATGGGCGGGCCGTCGGCATGCACGCGGCCGTCGCGCAGCAGGATGGCGCGGTCGGCGTGGCGCAATGCCACGTTCACATCGTGCACGATCATCAGCGTGATCAAGCCGTGCAGGGCGGTTTCGCGCCGCACCAGCGCCATGACCTGCAACTGGTGGCGCAGGTCCAGGGCCGACAGGGGCTCGTCCAGCAGCAGCACGCGCGGGCGCCGGATCAGGGCCAGGGCAAGCCCGGCCAACTGGCGCTGGCCGCCGGACAGCTCGTCCAGGTATCGCAACGCGAACGGTCCCAGGCCCAGCCGGGTCAGCAGCGCCTGCGCCGTCTCCGGGCCGGTATCGACGCCGCGGCCGCCGGGCTGGGCGCGCCCCGCGGCCAGCACTGCTTCCAGCACCCGCAGATGGACGGCTGCCGGCAGATCCTGGGGGACATAGGCGATGTGGCGCGCGCGCAAGCGGGGCGCCAGGCCGGCAAGGTCCAGGCCGTCCAACGCGATGGCGCCGCCCCGCAAGGGCAGCAGGCCGGCCACGGTCTTCAGCAGCGTCGATTTGCCGCTGCCGTTCGGCCCCAGAACGGCGGCGATCCGGCCGCCGCGCAAGGGGGCCAGGGACAGCGCGGCAAGGACCTCCCGGTCTCCGTAGCCGGCGCGCAGGCCGGATATCTCCAGGCATGCGCCGCCCGTCGGTGGCGCCCCGCTGGCGTCGCCTTCCCCGTCGTTGCGCCGCGCGTGGCCCATCATGGCAGCCGCCGCCGCAATACGACGGCCAGGAACACGGGAAGTCCCACGATGGCCGTCACGATGCCGACCGGCAGCAACACCCCGGGCACCAGGACTTTCGACAGCAGCGAGGCCAACGACAGCACCACGGCGCCGATCAACGCGCTGCCGGCCAGGTAGGGGCGGTGGTCCTCGCCGAACAGGCGCCGGGCGATATGCGGCGCGACCAGCCCCACGAACCCGATTACGCCCACCATGGAAACGGCCAGGGCCGACAAGGTGCCGATGCGGGCCACCGCGCCCAGCCGCAGGCGCCGGACGTCGATGCCGGCGCTGGCCGCGCGGTCCTCGCCCAGGCGCAACAAGGTCAGCGGCCAGGCGGCGCGCAGGGAGAAAAAGCCCGCCACGGCCAACGCCGCCACCAGGGCGGCCAGGCCGCTCCAACTCATGCGATCCAGGCTGCCCATCGTCCAGAAGACCACGTTCTGCAGCGCCGTCGCGCTGGCCGCGAACTGGATGGCGGAGACGATCGCGTTGCACAGGAACACCAGCGCGATGCCAAACAATACGACCGCGCTGGCGGACATGCCGCCCCAGCGCGCCACGCCGTTCAATAGCAGCGCGCTGGCCATCGCGAACACGAAAGCGCAAGCCGTGACGGCCCATTCCGCGGGCAGGCCGGCCGGCAGCCAGCCGCCCAGCGCGATGGCCACCGACGCGCCCAGGGCGGCGGCGGAAGAAACGCCCAGCGTGTCGGCGCTGGCCAGGGGATTGTTCAGGATGGTCTGCATTTCCGCGCCGGCCAGGCCCAGCGCCGTGCCCACCGCGATGGCGGCCAGGGCATAAGGCAGCCGCACGTTCCAGACGATGATCCGGTCCACGGCGGGCGCGCCGGCGGGATCCAGCAGCGTACTCAGCAGATGGGAGGGCGGCATCGCGGATGCCCCCACCATCAGGTTGCCCAGCAGGGCGGCCGCGGCCAGCGCGGCCAGCACCGCCAGGACCCGCGCGCGGCGGCGCAGGATGCGCCGGTAGGCTTGTACCGGGCCGGGGACTGCCGCGCCGGCCATGGCCTATTGCAGCAATTGCAGGCGGTTCTTCGCGGTGTCGGCCGCGGGCGTGCTGGGGTAGTCCTTCACGATACGCTGCAGGGTCGCCTTGGCGCCGGCGCGGTTGTTCAGCTCGATCTGGCTACCGGCGATGACGAGCAGCGCATCGGCCGCGCGGGCATTGTCCGGCGCGTTCTTCACCATGGTCTGCAATTGGTCGATGGCGCCCTTGTAGTCCTTGGTGGCGTAGCGGCTGCTGCCCAGGTAGAACTGGGCGGTGGGCGCCAGCTGGCTGTTGGGATAAAGGGCCAGGAAGGCGGTCAGGGCCTCGGCGGCTTCCTTGTATTGCCCGTTGCGGAAACGGTCGATGGCGCCATCGTAGGTGGACTGCTCCTGCGGGTCCGCCGCCGTGGCGCCGCCCGTGTCGGACTGGCTGCCATTGGCCGGCGCCCGGGGCACCGCCTGGTGCATCGCCTGTTCCAGCTGGTTACGGAGTTCGGTGACCTGTTGTTGCAGCGACTGGATCTGGTCCGCCAGCTGCATGCGGGAATTCTCGCTGATTTGCCGCATTTGCTGGATCTGCTGGCGCAGGTCCAGGATGGCCTTGCGGGCATCGTCGTCCGCGAAGGCTTGGGCGGGAGAGGACAGGGCGGCGAGAGCCATGCCGGCGGCGGCCACCAGGATACGCAAAGACGGGACTCGATCGTTCATCAGATTTCCTGGGTCAAGATAAAAACATGCGCCGGGCGGCCGTTCGACCATCCCGACGCATGTTGTAAGGCAAAAGCGATCAACCGTTAATCGGCCGTCGTCTCAGCCGTTTGGATCAACGCTGGTAGCTGATGTCCACGCGGCGATCCTGGGCCCAGCCGGCTTCGTCCGTACCCGTGGCGTGCTCCTTGCCGAAGCTGGTCACTTCGATCTGGCTGGCGTTCACGCCGTTCAGCTTCATGACATCGGCAACGGCGTTGCCGCGGCGCGTACCCAGGGCCAGGTTGTACTCGGCGCTACCGCGCGGGTCGGTATTGCCTTCCAGGCGTACCTTCTGGCTGGTGTGGCCGGTCAGGTAGTTCGAGTGCATGCGGATCAGGTCCTGGTACTGGCTGCTGACCGTGTAGCTGTCAAAGTCGAAGAAAACGCTCTTCTGTTGAGCGAGGGGGCTGCTGGGATTGAACGGGTCCATGACGGGCCCGGCGCCGCCGCCGGCGGTGCCCGCCGAGCCAGTGCCCTGGCCTCCCTTGTCGTCCAGGGGGACGGAGCTGCAAGCTGCCAGAGTTGCGACGAGCGCTGCAACGGTAAGGCTTTTGGCAATGCGCGACTTCATGATGGTTCCTTTGTTGATAAGTGAGTCACACGTGTTAGCGGGTAAATGGGCCCCAAGTCGGTTCGTTGATCTGCCCGTTCAGTACCGACAGCGTTTGCCGCACGCGGCCATCGCTCGATACGACTGCAAGAACATTACGTCCGCCTTGGATAGCCGCGTATAGTACTTGCATTCCATTCGGGGCAAAACTGGGAGATTGGTCATCGTTGCCATTCGTCAGCAAAGTTTCGGTCCCGGACGACAGATTGAGCGAAGCGATGCGAAATGCGCCGTCTCGTCTTGCAACGTACACAAGCGTCGAGCCGTCGGGCGAAATACGAGGTGAGACGTTGTAACTGCCGTTAAACGTCAGCCTGCGGGGCTCGCCGCCGCCCAGGCCCACCTGGTAGATCTGCGGGCCGCCGCTGCGGTCGCTGGTGAAAATGATGGAACGGCCGTCGGGCGTGAAAGTCGGTTCGGTGTCGATGCCCGGCGAACGGGTGACCCGGCGCAGGTTCGAGCCGTCGGCGTTGATGGTGTAAATCTGCGACAGTCCGTCCCGCGTCAGCACGATGGCCAGCATGCTGCCGTCCGGCGACCAGGCCGGCGCGCTGTTATTGCCCTTGTAGTTCGCCACCGGTACCCGGGCGCTGGTAGCCAGGGTATGCACATACACCACCGGCTTGCCGGACTCGAAGCTGACATACGCCAGGCGCGAGCCGTCGGGCGACCAGCGCGGCGAGATGATCGGTTCGCGCGAGCGCAGCGCCACTTGCGGATTCTGCCCGTCGGCATCCGCCACCTGCAGTTCATACGTGCTGCCCTGCTTCAGGACATAGGCGATCCGGGTCGAGAACACGCCGCGCACACCGGTGATCTTTTCGTAGATGCGATCGGCGATCTGGTGGGCGACGCGGCGCAGTTCCTGTTCCGATCCCGAGAAAGCCACGCCATCCAGCTGCCCACGCTTGACGGTGTCGGCCAGCCGGTAGCGGATGTCGTAGCGGCCGTCCGGCGTCTGGTTGATGCTGCCGTAGGCCAGGAAATCCGCCCCCTTGCCACGCCAGTCGTCATAGTTGACGCTGCTGTCCACCGTCAGGCCGGCGTTCGAGCCATCGATCAGGCGGAACTGGCCCGTGCGGTTCAGGTCGGCGCGTATGACTTCCGCCAGGGCATGGCCGCGCGTGGCGTCGCCGGCGAAGTCCGCGATGGCCACGGGGTACTGCGTGGCGCCCGTTCCCGATATGTCCACGCGCAACTGCGCATGGGCCGGCCGGCCCGCCAGCAGGATTGCCAGCAACACCAACAGGCCGAAACCGTAGGTCCTCAGCGCGGCCCGGATCGTGGATCGGCGATAAGCTGGAGTCATGGTAAGCAATCTCCTGTCAGTCATACATACGGTAAATAACGTCGATCACCGGCTCATAGCGTCCGGTAGAAGGTTTCGGGAAGGGGTTGCAGCGCCGGATCCCCGTTTCCACGGCCCGGTCGAAACCGGAGTTGCCCGAGGACGAGGTCAGGGTCACGGCCGATACACTGCCGTCCGAACGTAACTGTACCCGGTATTGCGCGGTGGGGTTCGCCGAGCCGGCCCGCGGGGGTGTCGGATAGGACACGCCCGGCTGGATGCAGGCCCGCACCTTGGCGCCATAGCCGTCGTCGCGGCCGCCGCCCGCCTGGTTGCGGTCCGCCGTGCCGCCCGGAATGCCGGCGGCACCCAGGGCGTCGTTGCGGAACGCTTCCTTCAGGGCGCGATCGGCGGCGGCCTTCTTGGCCGCCGCGGCTTTCTCGGCCGCTGCCTTTTCCGCCGCGGCCTTTTCGGCGGCCGCCTTCTCGGCGGCGGCTTTGTCGGCCGCCGCTTTTTCGGCGGCTGCCTTCTTGGCGGCGTCGTCCCTGGCTTTTTTCTCCGCTGCGGCCTTTTCGGCGGCGGCCTTCTCCGCCGCCGCCTTTTCCGCCGCGGCTTTCTCGGCTGCCGCCTTTTCAGCCGCGGCCTTCTCGGCCGCCGCTTTCTCCGCGGCGGCTTTTTCCGCGGCCGCCTTGGCGGCGGCGGCCTTCTCGGCGTCCTGGCGTTGTTTTTCCAGCCGCTGCTTTTCCTCCAGCGCGGCCTGCTGGCGTTCCTTTTCCAGGCGCGCCTGTTCGGCCGCCGCGGCCTGGCGTTCCTTTTCTTCCTGTTCTTTCTTCTTGCGCGCTTCTTCCAGCGCGATCTCCGGATCGGGCGTGTCCTGCGGCTTGGGCTGGGCCTGCGGCGGCGGCGGAGGTGGCGGCGGCGCGGGCTGCGGCGGCGGGGGAGGTGGCGGCGGTTCCGGCGTCGGCTCCGGCTTGGGCTGCGGCGCGGGCTCCGGTTGCGGCTGCGGCGGCGGCGAGTCCGGCGAATCGCCGTTGGCCCACAGCTGCACCTGTACCGGGCCGGGGTTTTCCGTGCGCCAGTTCACGCCGAGCACCAGGACCAGCACCAGGATGACGTGGACCAGCACGGCGAAGCCGAAGGCTTTCCGGTTGTCCTGCGTGGGCGGCGCTTCCGGCGGACGGCTGGTGTGCTTGATGAGAGGTGGCGTCATTGAATGAAACGGATAGGGCGCCCGTCAGCGCTTGGGCGCGGCGGGGGCGGAACGCTGCGGCTGCGGTTGCCCGGCCGCCGCGGCGGCGGCGCCGGTCGACGATTGCTGGTCCACCAGCAGCCCCAGCCGGGTCACGCCGTTCGTGCGCAACTCGTCCATGACCTTCACGACCGATTCGTAGGGCACCTTGCCGTCGGCCGCGATGACCACCGGCGTATCGGCCGTGATGCGGGCGCGCACCTGGCTGACCAGTTCCGAGCGCCCGATGTTTTCCGGGTTGGCGCCCGGCTCCCGCATGCGCAGCGCGATATCGCCGTTCTGGGAGATCTGCACTTCCAGCGGCTTGACGGGGACATCCGAGGCCTGTCCCACGGAGGGCAGGTTGATCAGGCCGGGGGTGATCAGCGGGGCGGTGACCATGAAGATCACCAGCAGGACGAGCATCACGTCGATATAGGGCACGACGTTGATGTCGGATTTCATGCGGCGGCCGGCGCGGCCGCCCGAGCGTACCGAGGGCATCAGCGCACCTGTCGTTGCAGGATGTTCAGGAATTCGTCGACAAAGCTGTCGAAGCGGATGGACAGCCGGTCGATGTCGTTGGTGAAGCGGTTGTAGGCCACCACCGCCGGGATCGCGGCGAACAGGCCGATGGCCGTGGCGATCAGGGCTTCGGCGATGCCGGGCGCCACCGAGGCCAGCGTGGCCTGCTGCATATTGGACAGGCCGATGAAGGCGTGCATGATGCCCCACACGGTTCCCAGCAGGCCGATGTACGGGCTGACCGAGCCGGCCGAGGCCAGGAAGTTCAGGTGCGCCTCCAGGGCGTCCATTTCGCGTTGGTAGGCAGCCCGCATGGCGCGGCGGGCGCCGTCCAGGACCGCGTTGGCATC
The DNA here is from genome assembly GCF_001676705.1 of Bordetella bronchialis. Taxonomy (NCBI): domain Bacteria; kingdom Pseudomonadati; phylum Pseudomonadota; class Betaproteobacteria; order Burkholderiales; family Alcaligenaceae; genus Bordetella; species Bordetella bronchialis. The sequence goes on along the minus strand of NZ_CP016170.1, from coordinate 4,678,926 downwards.
GTTGGCGGCGGCGCGGCGCGCCTTCAGGAACTCCGTCATGCCGGCATCGAAGATGCGGGCCAGGGCGCCCTGTTCGGCGCGGCGGTTGGCCACTGCCTGCTGCAGCATGGACAGGTCGCCGCCGGACCAGAAGTCGTCTTCGAAGCGGCGCGTCTGCTGGTGGGCCCGCTTGATGGCGTAGCGCTTGCCGAAGATGTAGGTCCACGACATGATCGAAATGCCCAGAAGCAGCAGCATGATCAATTGGACCGGCACGCTCGCATGCGCGATCAGAGCGAACAACGACAGGTCGTTGGAGACTTGCATTTTTATTCCTGAATAGATTCGAGTGTTGCGCGCAATTCCGGTGGCAGCTCCGCCGGCCTCAGGGTGGCCCCGTCGACACAGCCCACTTGGATGTTGCCTTCGGCCAGCAGTTCCCCGCTGCGTTCCGCCCGCTGCGCGAAGTGTATCGAAGCGCGGCCCACTCGTGTTACACGCGTACGTATGGTAAGCATGTCGTCCAGACGGGCCGGTTTGCGGTATCGCATGTCCAGGGCGGCGACCACGAACACATGGCCGGAGTCGCGCGCCAGGCGGGATTGGTCGAAGCCCAGCGAGCGCAGCCATTCGGTACGGCCGCGTTCCATGAACTTCAGATAGTTGGCGTAGAAAACGATGCCGCCGGCATCCGTGTCTTCGTAATAGACACGGATGTCCAGCGTGGATTCAACGGGGGGATGCGGCGACAACGGCGACGTCAAAGGGTTTCCAGCTTGGCCAGGACTTGCTCCAGCGCCTGGTCGGCCGGCACCGTGGTGGCGCTGGCTTCCCGGCGGGCCTGCAATTCGACCACACCGTCCTTCAGGCCGCGCTCTCCAACTGTTACGCGCAAGGGGGCGCCTATCAGCTCCCATTCAGCGAACATCACGCCGGGCCGCGCATCGCGGTCGTCCAGGATGACATCGACGCCGCGCTCGCGCAGGGCGTTGTACAGCGCCTCAGCACTGTTACGAACAGTTTCATTTTTCCCCCATCCCACGGGGCAAATCACCACTTCGAAGGGCGCCAGGGCGCGCGGCCAGATGATGCCGCGTTCGTCGTGGTTCTGTTCGATGGCGGCGGCGGCGATGCGGGTCACGCCTATCCCGTAGCAGCCCATCTCCAGCGTGGCCGGCTTGCCGGTTTCGTCCAGATAGGTCGCTTTCAGCGCGGCCGAGTATTTGGTGCCCAGGTAGAACACATGCCCGACTTCGATCCCGCGCTGGATCGTCAGCGTGCCTTTCCCATCCGGGGCGGGGTCGCCCGCCACCACATTGCGCAAGTCCGCCACGCAGGCGGGCTCGGGCAGGTCGCGGCCCCAGTTGGCGCCGACGTAGTGGTAGCCCTCGCGGTTGGCGCCGCAGACGAAGTCGCCCATATTCGCGACCGTGCGGTCGGCGATCACCTGGACGGGCTTTAGCGTATTGATCGGACCAAGATAGCCGGGTTTGCAGCCGAAATGGGCGACGATCTCGTCTTCCGTCGCGAAACGGTAGCCCTGGTCCAGGCCCGGCACCTTGGCGGCCTTGATCTCGTTCAGCACGTGGTCGCCGCGCAGCAGCAACAGCCAGATCCGTACCTGCCCGGGCTCCGGTTCCGTCGCCAGGACGATGGACTTGATCGTGGTTTCCAGCGGGATGCCCAGGTGGGCAGCGACTTCCTCGCACTTGGCGGCGCCCGGGGTGGGGACGGCTTCCAGGGCGCGGCCGGCGGGCTGGCGCTGCGGAATGAGGGCGGCGGCCTCGGCCAGTTCGATGTTCGCGGCGTACTGCGTTTCGGGGTTGTAGACCAGCAGGTCCTCGCCGGTATCGGCGATCACCTGGAATTCATGGCTGCGGGTGCCGCCGATGGAGCCCGTATCCGCCGCCACCGCCCGGAATTCCAGCCCCAGGCGCTGGAAAATGCGGACGTAGGCCTCGTACATCGCGTCATAGCTGCGCATGGCGCCGGCTTCGTCGCGGTCGAAGGAATACGCGTCCTTCATGGTGAATTCGCGCCCGCGCATCAGGCCGAACCGGGGACGGCGTTCGTCCCGGAATTTGGTCTGTATATGGTAGAAATTCAGCGGCAGCTGGCGCCAGCTGTGGATTTCATTGCGGGCGATGTCCGTAATCACCTCTTCCGAGGTCGGCTGCAGGACGAAATCCCGGTCGTGCCGGTCCTTGATGCGCAGCAGCTCGGGACCGTACTGGACCCAGCGGCCCGACTCCTGCCAGAGCTCTGCCGGCTGAACCACCGGCATCAGCAGCTCGATGGCGCCGGCCGCGTTCATTTCCTGCCGCACGATGTTCTCGATCTTGCGGATCACCCGCAGGCCCAGCGGCATATAGGTATAGATGCCCCCCGCCAGCTTGCGGATCATGCCGGCGCGGGTCATAAGCTGGTGACTGACGATTTCGGCCTCGGCGGGCGCTTCTTTGAGAGTATTGATGTGATAGTTGGAGGCGCGCATGGTTTCCAGGAGGCGGCAGGTACGTATAATCAGACGTAATTGTATTGAATTTGGTGGGGGTGGCCCATGCTGGACCGCGAAGGCTACCGTCCCAATGTCGGCATCATTCTCGTCAATACCAAAAACGAGGTCTTTTGGGGTAAGCGGATCAGGGAACACGCCTGGCAATTCCCGCAGGGCGGCATCAAGTATGGCGAAAGCCCGGTGCAGGCCATGTATCGCGAACTCCATGAAGAAGTGGGCTTGAAGCCCGAGCATGTCCGCATTTTGGGGCGCACACGCGACTGGCTCCGCTATAACGTCCCGGACCATTTCGTCCGGAGGGAATGGCGCGGCCATTACAAGGGCCAGAAGCAGATCTGGTTTCTGCTCCGGCTGGTGGGGCGCGACAGCGACGTCTGCCTGCGCGCCACGCAACACCCGGAATTCGACGCATGGCGCTGGAGCCAGTACTGGGTCCCGCTGGATGCGGTCATCGAATTCAAGCGGGACGTTTATACGCAGGCCTTGAACGAACTCTCGGCGATCCTGTTCAGGCGGCACCACGAAACACGCTACCTGCGCCAACGGGTGCACGGGCAGCGTGCGGCCGAGAACCTGGCGGGAGGACCTGACGGCCATGCGCATATTGCTGGTTGAAGACGAACGGGACATGGCGTCCTGGCTGGTGCGTGCGCTGGCCCAAAGCGGTTTCGTGCCCGATCACGCGCCGGACGCGCGCACGGCCGAAGCCTTCATGGCGGGCACCGAATACGATGCCATCGTGATGGACCTGCGCCTGCCGGACAAGCACGGCCTGGTCGTCCTGCGCGAAATGCGCAACCGCGACGACCGCACGCCGGTGCTCGTACTTACCGCGCAGGGCGCCCTGCAGGACCGCGTGCGCGGCCTGAACCTGGGCGCTGACGATTTCCTGACCAAGCCTTTCGCGCTGGAAGAACTGGAGGCCCGCCTGACCGCCTTGGTGCGGCGCAGCCGTGGCCGGCAGCATCCGCGCCTGCAATGCGGATCCCTGTCCTACGACAGCGAAAGCCGCGCTTTCACGCTGGACGGCTCGCTGCTATTCCTGACGCCGCGCGAGCACGCCGCGCTGGCCGCGCTGCTGACCCGCAGCGGCTACCCGGTCGATAAATCGCAATTGTTCGGCAAGGTCTTCAACCACGACAGCGAAGCCAATCCCGACGCCATCGAAGTCGTCCTGCACCGGCTGCGCAAGAAGCTCGCGGGCAGCGATATCCGCATCGTCACGGTGCGCGGGCTGGGTTATATGCTGGAAAGCGTGGCCAGCGAGTCCGAATCGGCCGACGCCTAGGCCCGGTGCGTCCCGCCAGGAACCCGGCGCAACCCGTGTCCGCGCATCCCTCGCCGCGTCATGCGCACCGGCAGCAGGCAGGCGGCCGGCCCTGGTTCACCCGGGTCGGCATACGCGCGCTGCTTATTACGCTGCTGCTGCCCGGCGTCATCGCGCTGCTCGTCATCGACAGCTATAACGATTACCAGACGCTGGCCGATATCACCAACGATGCCTACGACAGCGCGCTGCTGGAACCGGCCCGCGTGCTGGAAAGCAGCATCGAATTCACCCCGGACGGCACGCTGCAGGTCGTGACGCCGCTGTACGCGCAGGTCATGCTCGAATCGCGCGCCGGCCTGCGCAAATACTTTCGCATCGAGGAAATCGATCCGCCGCTGCCTTCGGGCCAGGCGCCCCGCGCGCCCGGCGTGGCCTTGCTGGGCATGCCCGACATCCCGCGGCCCCCGGTCTGGCCGCGCAGCGATAGCCAGCCCATGTTCTATGACGGCGCCTACCGTAACGATCCCGTGCGCATGGTCGCCCTGGTGCGGGATCTTTACTATCACGGCACGCACCGGCAGGTGCTGATACTGGTCGGCGAAAGCACGGGCAAGCGCATCGAAGCCGAGGACGCCGCCCGCCGCAAGGAATTGCTGCGCGACGGGCGCATGCTGGCGCTCGTGGTGCTGATGGTCTGGTGGGGCGTGGCGTGGGCCTTGCGCCCGCTGGCCAAGCTGCGCAACGACATCCGCGCCCGTTCCGCCGACGACCTGACGCCCCTGGATGCGCGCCGCGTGCCGTCCGAGGTCGCGCCGCTGGTAGAGGCGGTCAATCATCACATCGCCAGGCACCGGCACATGCTGGAAGAACAGTCGCGCTTCCTCGACGATGCCTCGCACCAGTTGCGTACGCCCCTGGCCATCATGTCGACGCAGGCGCAGTACGCCCTGCGCGAGCGGGATCCCGCGCTGATGCGCGACGGCCTGCGCGCCATCGTCGCGCAGCTGGGCCGCACGCGCCGCCTGACCGAGCAACTGCTGCAACTGGCGCATGCCAGCCAGGCCGCCACTTCGCAGCATCGCGTGCTGGACTTGAATGACGTGGCGCGCGAGGTCGTACTGCAGTATCTGCCGCTCGCGCATGAAAAACAGCAGGACCTGGGATGGAGCGATGCGCGCGGCGATACCGATGAAAGCGCGCTGACAGGCCCGGCCGCTCCGGTCGCGGGTTCCGAAGTCGAATTGCACGAGGCCATCGCGAACCTGGTCCACAACGCGGTCAACTACGCGCCACGCGGCGCGCGCATCACTGTCTCCGTGGTGCGCGGCGAAACCCGTGTGGAAGTCCGCGTGTCCGATAACGGTACGGGTCTCAATCCGGCCTTGCGCGCGCGCGCGTTCGCGCGTTTCGATCGCGCCGGCGTGGAAGCGGCCGGCGCCCCGTCGTCGGGCTCGGGACTGGGCCTGGCGATCGCACAGGCCTACGCCCGCCGCAATGGCGGCGACATCGTGCTGGCCGATGGCGAAGCGAATTCCCAGGGCGGCGTGGGCCTGTGCGCCATCCTATGGATACCCCTGTTAGGGGATAACCCTGGGATTCAGGAAGCCGACAGCGCAAAGAAAGCGGATTAGCAGCTTGCCTCCTTATTCTGCCCTCCAGGCTCACGGTGCTTTGTGAGAGGGACGTGCTCACCCTGAGCGCTTCCTATAAAGGCTGGTGTAAGCCTAGTACACGGAGGAATGCAGTGGAAACACTGAAAAAATACAACAAGGACTACTACGGCGGTGCGCTGATGGTCCTGATCGGCCTGGGGTCGATATACGGCGGTCTGAACTATCAGATCGGTACGCTAAGCCACATGGGACCCGGGTTTTTTCCGGCATCGGTTGGGGGACTACTGGTTTTCACAGGCCTGTTGATCGCCATCGGCGGCAAGACGGGCGCAAAAGAACAAGAAGAGAGCGAGGGCACGCACGTTCCCTCGGCGCATCCCACGGGCATGCCCGATATGCGCGGCGCCATCTGCATCCTGCTTGGCATCCTGGCTTTCATTTTCCTTGGCCAGTACGGCGGTTTGTTGCCGGCCACGTTCGCCATCACCTTCATTTCGGCGCTGGGCGATCGCAAGAATACGTTGAAGCAGGCCTTCATTCTTTCCTTGGGCATGGTGGTCATCGCCGTGGTCGTGTTCTGGTGGGCGCTGCAGCTGCAGCTGCCCCTGTTCCAGTGGGGTTGATACGCCATGCATCAAGCTCTCGTTGATCTTTGGTTCGGCTTCGGCGTTGCCTTCGAGCCCCATAACCTGATGTGGTCGTTCTTCGGCGTGCTGGTGGGCAACCTCATCGGCGTGCTGCCCGGCATGGGCGCGCTGTCGGCCATTTCCATCCTGCTGCCGCTCACCTACGTCATGCATCCGGTCCCCGCGATCATGATGCTGGCGGGTATCTTCTACGGCTCGCAGTACGGCGGCGCCATCGGCGCCATCCTGCTGAATCTGCCTTCCCATCCGCCGCACGCCGTCACTTGCCTGGACGGCTATCCGCTGACCAAGCAGGGCAAGGGCGGCACGGCGCTGGGCATCACCATGATCGCGTCGTTCTTCGCGGCGTCGGTCGGCATCCTGGTAATGATCTTCTTCTCGCCGCTGCTGGTGGAAGTCGCGTTCAAGTTCGGCCCGACGGAAATCTTCTCCATCATGCTGCTGGGCCTGATCGCCGGTTCGACGATGTCGCGCGGTTCGCCCTTGAAGGGCATCAGCATGACGCTGTTCGGCCTGCTGTGCGGCGTCGTGGGCACGGACGTGAACACCGGCACCATTCGCCTGTCGTTCGGCATCCTGGACCTGTCCGACGGCCTGGAGCTGGTTGCGATCGCCATGGGCCTGTTCGGCGTGGCGGACTTCCTGATGAGCGTGAACCGCATGACCATCATCGGCACGGGCACCAAGCTGCGCCTGCGCGATATGCGTCCCTCGGCCAAGGAACTGAAGCAGTCCTTCCTGCCGCTGGTGCGCGGTACGCTGGTGGGCACGGTCTTCGGCGCCATGCCCGGCACCGGTCCGACCATCACGACCTTCATCGCCTACGCGCTGGAGCGCAAGATCTCCAAGACGCCGGAGCGTTTCGGTACCGGCATGCTGGCCGGCGTGGCGTCGCCCGAGGCGGCCTCGCACTCCAAGACGCAGGTCGACTTCATCCCCACCATGAGCCTGGGCATCCCGGGCGATGCGGTGATGGCGCTGATCCTGGGCGGCCTGCTGATTCAGGGCATCCAGCCGGGCCCGCAGCTGATCACCGAGCATCCGGACATCTTCTGGGGCCTGATCGCCAGCTTCTGGGTGGGCAACGTGCTGCTGGTCATCCTGAACGTGCCGCTCATCGGCATCTGGGTCAAGCTGCTGCAAGTGCCTTACCGCTATCTGTTCCCGTCCGCGCTGTTCTTCATCGCGGTGGGCGTGTTCAGCACGCAGAACAGCCTGTTCCAAATCTGGGAAGCCCTGGCTTTCGGCGTCATCGGCGCGGTGTTCATGCTGCTGGATTTTTCGGTGGCGCCCATCCTGCTGGGCTTCGTGCTCGGCCCCATGGTGGAGGAAAACTTCCGCCGTGCCCTGCTGCTGTCGCGCGGCGACATGATGATCTTCCTGCAGCGTCCGATCAGCGCCTGGTTCGTGGGCATCTCGGCCCTGCTGATCCTGGTCCAGATCATCGCGCACGCCCGCAAGAAGTTCAAAAAGCGTGGCAAGCCCATGCTGCCCAAGACCGCCTGAGCGGCTCCGGGTATTTCGCCAAGACCGCCGCGGCCCGCCAGGGCGCGGCGGTTTTTTCTTGCCCGCTCGCCCGCTCGCCCGCCCGCTCGCCAGCGCGGCGATGGCCTGGCATTCGATCGGCGGACAGGGCTCGGCCGGCAGCGGGCCGCATGAAAGAAGCGGGCGGCTGCATGGCGGGAAAAAGGCAGCCCGCTTCACGGGAAAACCCCGGCGGGCGTGCCGCATCGCGCGGTTCAGGGCATGCTAAGGTTCCTCCCTCGACGAACCCTTCTGCCACGCCATGCACGTTCTCTTCGCCTGCCCCCACAACGACCCCGCGGATTGGCTGCCAGGCCTGACGGCCGAATTGCCGGATTGCAAGATTTCCGTGTGGGACCCGTCCGGCCCGCCGTCCGGCGCCGATGTCGCGCTCGTATGGAAACCGCCCGCGGCGTTGATCGAGCACGAAACCGGGCTGAAGGCCTTGTTCAATCTGGGGGCCGGCGTCGATGCCTTGCTGCAAATGGACCTGCCGCCGCACATCCAGATCGTCCGGCTGGAAGATGCCGGCATGGGCGTGCAGATGGCCGAATACGCCTTGTATGCCCTGCTGCGCGTATCGCGCCGTTTCGGCCAGTACGAACGCGACCAGGCCGAGCAACGCTGGGCGCCCCAGCCCGGATTGCGCCGCGAGCAGTGGCCCGTGGGCGTGCTGGGGCTGGGCGAAATGGGCGGCCGCGTGGCGCAATCCATCGCCGCCTTCGATTACCCCGTCCTGGGATGGTCGCGCTCGCCGCGCACGGTCGCTGGCGTGCAGACCTACGCCGGCACGGAACAGTTGCCGGCGTTCCTGCGGCGCACGCGCGTGCTCGTCAATGTCCTGCCCTTGACGCCGGAAACCACCGGGATCCTGGATCGTGCGATCCTGTCGCAACTGATGCCCGGCGCGCATTTGATCAATGTCGGACGGGGCGGCCACGTCAACGAGGCGGATCTGCTCGCCCTGCTGGACGAAGGCAAGCTGGATGGCGCCACCTTGGATGTCTTCGATACCGAGCCGCTACCCGCGGGGCATCCGCTGTGGAGCCACCCGCGGGTGCACGTCACGCCCCATATCGCGGCCAGTACGCTGCGCGCGGAAGCCATCGCGCAGATCGCCGCGAAGATACGGCGGCTGGCGCGCGGCGAGCCGATCTCCGGCGTGGTAGCGCCGCAGCGCGGGTATTGAAGGCGTGAAAAATGGCGGGGCAGGGCCCCGCCTTGGCCGCTGGCCTAGTCGCGCAAGCGCTTGATCAGGCTGGACGTATCCCAGCGGCCGCCGCCCATCTTCTGCACATCGCCGTAGAACTGGTCGACCAGGGCCGTGACCGGCACGCGCGCGCCATTGGCGCGGGCTTCTTCCAGCACCAGGCCCAGGTCCTTGCGCATCCAGTTGACGGCGAAGCCGAAGTCGAACTTGTCGTCCACCATGGTGGCGCCGCGGTTCTCCATCTGCCAGCTCTGTGCCGCGCCCTTGCTGATGACGTCCAGCACCAGCTTCATGTCCAGCCCCGCCGCCTGCCCGAATGCGATGCCTTCGGACAAGCCCTGCACCAGGCCCGCGATGCAGATCTGGTTGACCATCTTGGCGAGTTGCCCTGCGCCGGGCGCGCCCACCAGCGTGACCGCGCGGCCGAAGACCTGCGCGACCGGCTTGATCCGCTCGAAGACTTCCGGCTCGCCGCCGCACATGACGGTCAGCACGCCGTTGACCGCGCCCGCCTGGCCGCCGGATACCGGCGCGTCCACGAACTGCAGCCCCAGGCGCTTGGCTTCGCCATAGAGCTCGCGCGCCACCTGTGCCGATGCCGTCGTATGGTCGACGAACACGGCGCCCTTGCCCATGCCGGCGTATGCGCCGTTCTCGCCCAGCACGACACTGCGCAGGTCGTCGTCGTTGCCCACGCAGCAAAAGACGATCTCGGCGCCGCTGGCGGCCTCGCGCGGCGTCGCGGCGGTCTTGCCGCCGAATTCCGCCGCCCATTCCTGCGCCTTGGCCGCGGTACGGTTATAGACCGTCACCTGGTGGCCGGCCTTGGCCAGATGTCCCGCCATGGGAAATCCCATGACACCCAGGCCCAGGAAAGCCACTTTCTTCGGTGACGTCGCGTCGTAGGTTCTACTGCCGATGGAAGCCATGCAGATCTCCGGTTGCAAGGAGGATGGGTAAAGGGGAAAACTAGAAGCCGGCCGCCAGGCCATCGCGGCGGCTGTCGCTGGCGGCGACGTAGCCGTCGACGGCCGGGTCGCCCAGGCGCCAGATGAACTGGCCGGACCCGAAGTCCATATAGGGATCTTCCAGTCCTTCCAGCAGGTGGCCGCGGGCACGCAATGCATCCAGCACCTGCTGGGGCATCTCGGCCTCGACATCGACCGAGATGCCGTGATTCCATTTCCAGCGCGGCGCATCGCAGGCGGCCTGCGGCTGCTGGCCGAAATCCAGCATGCGTACCAGGGTCTGCAGATGGCCCTGGGGCTGCATATTGCCGCCCATGACGCCGAAACTCATCACGGGCGCGCCTTCCTTCATCAGGAAGCCGGGAATAATGGTGTGGAAGGGCCGCTTGCCGCCGCCCACCAGGTTGGGATGGCCCGGTTCCAGCGTGAAGCCATGGCCGCGGTTCTGCAGGCTGACGCCGGTACCAGGCACTACCACGCCCGAACCGAAGCCCATGTAGTTGGACTGGATGAAGCTGACCATCATGCCGTTGCGGTCCGCCGCGGTCAGGTAGATGGTGCCGCCGGTGGGGGCATGCCCGGTCGTGAACAGCTTGGCCCGGCGCATATCGATCAGTTTGGCCCGGGCGGCCAGATAGTCGGGCGCCAGCATCTGTTCCGGCGACACGTACATATGCCGCGAGTCGCCCACGTGGGCGTAGACATCGGCGAATGCCAGTTTCATGGCCTCGATCAGCAAGTGCTGCGTATCGGGGTGGTCGACCGGCTTCGACGCCACGTCGAAATTTTCCAGGATGCCCAGGGCGATCAGGGCGGCGATGCCCTGGCCGTTGGGCGGAATCTGGTGCAAGGTGTAGCCGCGGTAGTCCTGGCCCAGCGGGGTCACCCATTCGGGCTGGTAGTCGCGCAGGTCCGCCAGGGTCATGGCGGCGTCGTGCGCGTGGGCATGGGCCACCAGCTTGTGCGCCGTCTCGCCCTCGTAGAAGTCGCGGCCGGCCGTGGCGGCGATGCGCCGCAGCGTGCTGGCGGCGCCTTTCAGCACGAAGTGCTCGCCCACCGCCGGCGCGCGGCCGTGGGGCAGGAAGTGTTCGGCGAAACCCGGCAGGGATTGAAGCACGTCCGCCTGCGCGGCCCACTTCTGCTGCACGACGGGCGACACGGCGTAGCCGCGTTCCGCATAATCGATGGCGGGCGCCAGGATGTCCTCGAAGGACAGCGAACCGAATTTCTCATGCAGCGCGCCCCAGCCGGCCACGCAGCCCGGCACCGTCACGCTGTCCCAGCCGCGCATGGGAATCGCGCCGTTGTGCTTGCGCTTGAAGTAATCGGGATTCCAGGCGCCGGGCGCGGTACCGGACGCGTTCAGGCCGTGCAGGCGCGATCCATCCCAGACGATGGCGAAGCAATCGGACCCCAGCCCATTGCTGACGGGCTCGGTCAAGGTCAGCGTGGCAGCGGCGGCGATCGCGGCGTCCACGGCATTGCCGCCGGCGGCAAGCGCGCGCAAGCCGGCTTGCGCGGCCAGCGGCTGCGAGGTCGCCACGATGTTGCGCGCGAAAACGGGGGTGCGCGCAGTCCTGTAGGGATTCTGCCAATCGAAAGTCATAGGGGATGGGGCGGCGCCAGGACGGGGTAAACCCCTACTTTAACGTAAGAGATTGTGTGCACTGCACCATATCTCTCACTAGTCCGAATCGCCCAGGCTTCCGCCCCTTGTCCACCCGCCCGGCGGACGGCCGGACAGGCCAGGCCCGCCGGGCGCGAAAGAGGCGGTTGCCATGCCCATGGGATCGCTGGCATGGGCTTTCGCGCCGCATCCGTCCGTCCATCGCGAACGGCCTCGCGCCATGAAAAAAGCGCCCCCGCGGGGGCGCTTCGATGCGGCCGGCGCCTCGCGCGGAGGCGCCGGGCAGTCGCGGATCAGCCTTCTTCGACGAAGGTTTCCTCGCGCTTCTTGCGGATCGACGGCAGCGCCACGATCACGACCAGGGCGACGGCCGCGGCCAGCAGCGAGGCCGACAGCGGCCGCGTGACGAAGGTCGAGAAGTCGCCGCGCGACAGCAGCAGCGCACGCCGGAAGTTCTCTTCCATCATGGGGCCCAGCACCAGGCCCAGCAGCAGCGGGGCGCCTTCGCACTTCAGCTTGGCCCACACATAGCCCACCAGGCCGAATGCCGCGGTCATGAAGATATCGAAGGTGTTGTAGTTCAGCGAGTAGACGCCGATCGTGCAGAACACCAGGATGGCCGGGAACAGCACGCGGTAGGGCACCTTCAGCAGTTTGACCCACAGGCCGATCAGCGGCAGGTTCAGCACCACCAGCATCAGGTTGCCGATCCACATCGAGGCGATCAGGCCCCAGAACAGCTCGGGATGGCTGCTCATCACCTGGGGACCGGGCTGGATGTTGTGGATCGTCATCGCGCCCACCATCAACGCCATCACCGCGTTGCCCGGGATGCCCAGGGTCAGCAGGGGGATGAAGGAGGTCTGCGCCGCGGCGTTGTTGGCCGATTCGGGCCCGGCCAGGCCGGCGGGATGGCCCTTGCCGAAGCGCTGGGGGTTGCGCGAGATCTTCTTTTCCAGCGTGTAGGACGCGAAGGAGGACAGCACCGCGCCGCCACCGGGCAGAATGCCCAGCGCCGAGCCCAGGGCCGTACCGCGGATCACGGCGGGATAGGCTTCCTTGAACTCCGTGCGGTTGGGGTACAGGCTGCCGATCTTGTCGGTGATGTCGACGCGGTTTTCCTTCTGTTCCAGGTTGGTCATGATTTCGGCGAAGCCGAACACGCCCATGGCCACGATGGCGAAATCGATGCCGTCCTGCAGTTCCGGAATGCCGAAGTCATAGCGCGCGACGCCGGAATTCACGTCGGTGCCGACCATGCCCAGCAGCAGCCCCAGCAGGATCATCGCGATCGCCTTGGGCAGCGAGCCGGAAGCCAGCACCACCGCGCCCACCAGGCCCAGCACCATCAGGGAGAAATACTCCGCGGGGCCGAACTTGAATGCCACTTCGGCCAGGGGCGGCGCGAAGGCGGCCAGCAGCAGGGTGGCGACGCAGCCGGCAAAGAAAGAGCCGAGCGCGGCGATGGCCAGCGCGGCGCCGGCGCGGCCATTGCGCGCCATCTGGTGGCCGTCCAGCACCGTGACCACGGCCGAGGTTTCCCCGGGCAGGGCCACCAGGATGGCGGTGGTCGAGCCGCCGTACTGGGCGCCGTAATAGATACCGGCCAGCATGATCAGGCCCGCAACCGGCGGCAGGACATACGTGATCGGCAGCAGCATCGCGATCGTCGGCACCGGGCCGATGCCCGGCAGCACGCCGATCAGCGTGCCCAGCAGGCAGCCCAGCAGGGCGTAGGCCAGGTTTTCCGGCGAAATCGCGACGGAAAAGCCCAGCATCAGGTGTTCAAACAATTCCATGGCCGATGCTCCTTAGTTCGCGCCGATGAAGGACGGCCACAGCGGGAAGATCAGACCCAGGCCCTTGATGAAGGCCAGCCAGACGAACACCACCAGGAAAATACCGTTGGCCACCGCCACTTTCCAGTTGAACTCATGGCTGGCCAGGCTGCTGATGACCACCAGCAGGAAGACGGAGATATAGACGCCCAGGAAGCGCAGGACGACGCCATAAAGCACGACCGAACCCAGCACCAGCAGGGCGATGCGCCAGTCGAACTTGTCGACGTGGGTTTCGGTGGCCTTGGCCGAAAGCGAGCCGATCAGAACGATCGCGCCCAGCAGCGCCAGGACGATGCCAAGCCAGAAGGGGAAGTATCCTGGGCCCATGCGCGCAGCGGTACCCATTTGGTAGCTGGTCGCCTGCCAGGCGAATCCCAGTCCCAGGGCGATAAACATCACCCCGGACCAGAAGTCCTGTTTGTTGCGTAGCTGCATGATTGTCTGCTCCTAATACAGCATGTGATAAAAAAACCGTTCAGCCGGCCGTTTGTTTCGTTTCAGGTTTAAGTTTGCTCGGTGAAAGTAAACTCACAGGTCTGCGAATGGCGCCATGGTAATGGAGCCCCTGCGGGGATGAAACCCTGTAATTTGGCTGAATGCCTATGGTTTTCCCTAGAATTGAAGCTCTCAGGTACCCGATGCGTAACAAACCGGTGGCGCTGGCAGGTGAATGAAAGCTTTTTGAAAGTTGATAGAAAGAGAAGGGAAAGCCGGTCGGCAGCGGGGGTGGCCGGCGTCGCGCCCAGGCGACGGTCGGTGGCGTGGCGGCGCCGGTAGTTCTACCGAAATATTGCCAGGTATCTCACGGTGCATATCACCATGTAGCGGCGCTGCGAATGGTTTACGATAGCGCCCATGTTGCAAGACCTCGACCAACTCGCTGCCCGCATCGGGCAACTGGTGCAACGCACCCGCCAGCTTCACAGCGAACGGGATGCCTTGCGATCCCGCCTGGCCCAGGCCGAACAGGAAGCCCGCAAGTTCCGCGAACGCGGCGACGAGGCCGAGGCTCGCCTGCACGAACTGCAGGAACGCCTGCAGTCGCACGACAGCGAGCTCGCCGGCAAGTTGGCCCAAGCCGAAGAAACCGAGGCCCGGCTGCGCGCCGAGCTCGAAAAGCACGCGGAACAGCGCGAGGCGCTGGAAAGCCAGCTGGCCGCACAGGAACAGGCATGGCAGGCGCGCATGAATTCGCGCGAAACCGACCTGCAGCGCTTGCGCGTGGCCGCTGTCGCGGCGCGTGAACGCATCGACGCCGTCCTGGCGCGTTTGCCGGGGGCGCCGGTCGAGGAGCATCAGTAAAGCATGGAACGCGTAGACGTCAATATCCTGGGACGCGAGTATTCACTGGCGTGTTCCGCCGAAGAAAAGCCCACCCTGATGGCCGCGGTGCGCCACGTGGACCAGCTCATGCAGCGCATCCAGGCCACCGGCAAGGTGTCCAGCAACGAGCGCATCGCCGTGATGGCCGCATTGCAGGTCGCCGGCGAGCTGCTGTCCATGAAAGCGCCGGACGGTCCGCTCGGCGGGTTGGCGGTGGGCGACTTCAAGCGTAGAATAGAGCACATGAATTCGATGCTGGACGACGCCCTGTCAGGGCAGGAAAAATTGTTGTAGCCCTGCGCCTTCCGCGCGCCTCCGGGAACCAGGCAGTACCTCCCGGCTGACAACGCTACAATATGTCCTCGCAGGTATTCATCACGGTTTCCGGTTTGTCCCTGCCGTGTTCGTGACTGGACCATACATTCTCTGAACCTATGCTTTATGGCATACAGGTTGCGTGAATGCGGGGCTGGTGTGATCGTCTCTCTGTCAGACGAACCCGACGCCCCTCCGATCGCGACCACCTTGAACCTCACGGTTCGAGATGCCGGTCCTGACGGCACAGGCGGGGCATTTATCCCGCGGGCCTGCAACCATGCAGGCTCGCACGGGAGCTCCCCGAAGGCGCCCTATGCGGGCGCCTTTTTCATGCGCCCCGCGGCAGGGCCGTGGCGGATCGCGGTGGGCAGCGCCACGCGATCGTTTCCATGTCTTTCATTCCCTTTCGCATGGGCAGGCCTTGGCCTACACTTTGGCGCGCGTTCGGCCCCCCGCCCGGGCAGGGCCGAGACGCCTTCATTGCTGGTTCACCGCTACAGAGGTCCTTCATCCATGCCTGGACGTACGCTCGATTCCCTTGGCCGCTTGTGGGCGCGCAGCGCCCTGATCCTGTGCGCCGCCTGCGCCGCGCCTGCCGCCGTGCTGGCACAGCCGGCCGAGTCCAATACGGCCGCCGCCGGCCAGTCCGCCGATGACAAGCGCGACACGGGTCCGCTGCTGACGCTCCAGGCCGCGGCATCGGAAGAAGTCCGGCAAGATACGGTGCAGATCACGGTCAGCACGCAGGTCGACGCGCCCGACCAGGCCGCGGTCGGCAAGAAGCTCAATGTCCTGCTGGACGAGCTGATGAAAACCGCCAAAAGCAACCCCGACGTGGCCGCTCGCACCGGCAGCTACCGCGTGTGGCCGAACAACAATAACAAGGGCAAGCTGGTCAGCTGGCAGGGAGAAGGCTCCATCATCCTGGAGTCCGCCAACTTCGAGGCGGCGTCCGCGCTGGCGACCAGAATGGGCGACAAGAGCGCGATCTCCAATATCAATTTCACGCTTTCGCGCAAGGCGCGCGAAGCCATCGAGCGCAAACTGCTCAATCAGGCGGCGCAGGCTTTCCGCGAGCGGGCGCTGGCCGCTGCGTCGGCCTTCGGCTTCAACGGCTACCGCCTGAAGGAAATCCATCTGGGCGGCGTGGGCGCCGTGGCGCCGCGCGCCTACATGGCGATGGCCAAGGGCGCCCCGGCGCCCGCTGCCGACGTCCCGCTGCAGGCCGATATGGTCACCGTCAGCGTCGATATCAACGGGACGATCGTTTTGCAGTAAAGGCGAACATCAATACGCCGATCAACACCATGGGCACGGACAGCCACTGGCCCATGCTGAGCCCCCCGGCCAGCAGTCCCAGGAAGTTGTCCGGTTCCCGCGTGAATTCCACCAGGAAGCGGAAGATGCCGTAGCCGATCAGGAACAGCGCGCTGACCTGTCCGGTGGGCCGGGGCTTGCGCGCGAACCACCACATCAGGATGAACAGGGCGATGCCTTCCAGGCAAAGTTCATACAGCTGCGAGGGATGGCGGGGCACGCCGTCGCCGCTTTGCGGGAACACCATGGCCCAGGGCAGGGTACTGGGCCGGCCCCACAGTTCCCCGTTGATGAAGTTGCCCAGGCGGCCCATGGCCAGCGCCAGGGGGATCAGCGGCGCAATGAAGTCGCTCACCGTGAAGAACGACACGCCGCGCTTGCGGGCGAAATAAAGCATCACCAGGATCACGCCCAGCAGGCCGCCATGGAAGGACATGCCGCCTTCCCACAGATAGAAGATCTCCAGCGGGTGCGTGAAGTAGTAGCCGGGCTTGTAGAACAGCACATAGCCCAGCCGCCCGCCGGCGACCACGCCGATGACGCTGTAGAAGATCAGGTCTTCCAGATCGCGCGGCGTGAACCCCCCGGCCACCTTGCCGCGCGCGATGCGCCAGCGGCCCAGCAGATAGACCAGGCCGAAGCCGAGCAGGTACATCAATCCATACCAATGTACGGCCAGCGGCCCGATGCGGATGGCGATGGGATCGAATTGCGGGTAGCGCAGCATGAGGTTGGATGTATAAAACAGGGTGGCCCGATCATAACCGGCCCGTATGGCCGCGGCACCGGCATGCTCGCCGGCAAGGAGTCAGATCATGGCAGCGAATGAACGTTCCCGGCATATCACGCAAGGCGTGGCGCGCGCACCCAACCGGGCCATGTACTACGCCCTGGGTTACCGCGAAAGCGACTTCGACAATCCGATGATAGGCGTGGCCAACGGCCATTCCACGATCACGCCCTGCAACAGCGGCCTGCAGCGCCTGGCCGACGCCGCGGTGCAGGCCGTGCGAGAGGCCGGCGCCAATCCCCAGGTATTCGGCACCCCGACGATCTCGGACGGCATGTCCATGGGCACGGAGGGCATGAAATATTCCCTGGTCTCGCGCGAGGTCATCGCCGATTGCATCGAGACCGCCGTGCAGGGGCAGTGGATGGATGGCGTCGTCGTCATCGGCGGCTGCGACAAGAATATGCCGGGCGGCATGATCGCCATGGCGCGGATGAATGTGCCTGCCATCTATGTCTATGGCGGCACGATCAAGCCGGGCCACTACAAGGGCCGCGACCTGACCATCGTGTCGGTGTTCGAGGCGGTGGGCGAATACACCATGGGCCGCATGGACGAAACGGACTTCAAGCAGATCGAGCAATGCGCGGTGCCGGGATCGGGATCCTGTGGCGGCATGTACACCGCGAACACCATGAGCGCCTCCTTCGAGGCCATGGGCCTGAGCCTGCCTTATTCCAGCACGATGGCGAACGAGGATGCCGAGAAAGCCGCATCGGCCGCCGAGTCCGCGCGCGTACTGGTAGAGGCGGTGCGCCGCGGCATCCGGCCGCGCGACCTGATCACGCGCCCATCCATCGAAAACGCGGTGTCCGTCATCATGGCCACCGGCGGCTCGACGAACGCGGTGCTGCATTTCCTTGCCATCGCCCACGCTGCGGAGGTGGAGTGGACGATCGACGATTTCGAGCGGGTGCGCCGGCGCGTGCCCGTCATCTGCGACCTGAAGCCCTCAGGACGATATGTGGCCACCGACCTGCATCGCGCGGGCGGCATTCCGCAGGTCATGAAACTCTTGCTCAACGCCGGTCTTTTGCATGGCGACTGTCCCACCATCACGGGCAAGACCATCGCGGAGACGCTGCGCGATGTACCGGACGAACCGCCGGCGGGCCAGGACGTCATCCGGCCGATCGGCAAGGCCCTCTATTCCCAGGGGCACCTGGCCATCCTCAAGGGCAATCTGGCGCCCGAGGGCTGCGTGGCGAAGATCACCGGCCTGAAGAACCCGGTGATCACCGGTCCGGCCAGGGTTTTCGATTCCGAGGACGATGCCATGGCGGCCATCATGGCGCGCGCCATTGTGGACGGCGACGTCGTCGTCATCCGCTACGAAGGCCCCAAGGGCGGCCCCGGCATGCGCGAAATGCTGGCGCCGACTTCCGCCCTGATCGGGCAAGGCCTGGGTGAAACCGTCGGCCTGATCACGGATGGCCGGTTCTCGGGCGGCACATGGGGCATGGTCGTGGGCCATGTGGCGCCCGAGGCTTTCGTCGGCGGCCCCATCGCCCTGATCCGCGAGGGCGATTCGGTTACCATCGATGCCCACCGACTGCTGCTGCAATTGAATATCAGCGACGAAGAAATGGCCGAACGCCGCAAAGCCTGGACCCCGCCCAAGCCCCGCTACACGCGCGGGGTGCTGGCGAAGTTCGGCAAGCTTGCGGGCACGGCCAGTCGCGGAGCCGTGACCGATGCATTTGAAGATTGATGGGATAGGGAAACGCGTGGCCGCCGCCGCGCTGGGACTGCTGCTGGCGCAAGGAGCGCTCGCCCAGACCGTGGGGGAATCGCTGGTAAAGAGCAAGGTATGCCTGGGCTGCCATCAAATCGACAGCCCCCGCGTCGGACCGCCCTTCACGGCGGTGGCGCAGCGCTACGCCGGGCAGCCGGACGCCGAGGCCTACCTTGCCAACTCCATACGCAACGGCGGCCGCTACCGCTGGGGCAAGCTCTCCATGGCGGCGCAACCCCAGGTCAGCCCCGAGGAAGCGCACGAAATCGCCAAATGGATCCTCACGCTGGCGCCGGCGTCCAGGCAGCCTTGATCACGCCTTGCCGGCCGCCTCGGCGGGTTTCAGCACGCCACGGCGCATCTGGTCGAGTTCGATGGATTCGAACAGCGCCTTGAAGTTGCCCTCGCCGAATCCCTCGTTGCCCTTGCGCTGGATGATCTCGAAGAAGATCGGCCCTATCTGGTTCTCGGTAAAAATCTGCAGCAGCAGGCCGCCCCCCGGGGCGCCGTCCAGCAGGATCCGGTTGCGCGCAAGGCGCTCCGTCTGCTCGCCGTGGTTCGGGACGCGCCGGTCCAGCAGCTCGTAATAGGTGTCCGGCGTATCCAGGAAGCGGACGCCCTGCGCGCGCAGCGCCTCTACCGTGGCGTAGATATCGTCGGTGCCCATGGCGATATGCTGGATGCCCTCCCCATGGTACAGGTCCAGGTATTCCTGGATCTGCCCCTTCTGCTCCGTGCCTTCTTCGTTGATCGGGATACGGATGTTGCCGCACGGCGAAGTCATCGCCTTGGATTTGACGCCCGTCACCTGGCCTTCGATATCGAAATACCGGACCTCGCGGAAGTTGAACAGCCGTTCGTAGAATTCCGCCCATTCGGCCATACGCCCCTTGTGGACGTTGTGGGTCAGGTGGTCCACCATGGTCAGCCCCGCGCCCACATGGTTCACATCGCTTTCAGCGGTGCGTGCGTCGATGGGTTCGAAGTCGACGTCGTAGATGCTGATGTCCCCGATGCCGCCATGGCCGCTTTTGCCGCGCCAGCGGTCCACCAGGTAAATCAGCGAATCGCCTATGCCCTTGATCGCCGGTATGTTCAATTCCATGGGACCGCTGTGCGAATCGAAGCCCCAGGCGCCCCGGTCCAGCGCCCGGCGATAGGCCGCCGCCGCGTCCTGCACCCGGAACGCGATGGCACAGATAGAGGGACCATGCAGCCGGGCGAAGCGCTGGGCGAACGAATCGGGCTCCGCATTCACCAGGAAGTTGATGCCGCCCTGGCGGTACAGGATCACGTCCTTGTGGCGGTGCCGCGCGATTGCCTTGAAGCCCAGCAGTTCGAACACCCGCCGCAGCGCCGCGGGATCCGGGGCGGCATATTCGACGAATTCGAAACCGGCGGTTCCCATGGGGTTGTCCCACGGTTGGAAGGCTGCTGTCATGTCGTGCGTCCCTGTCTTTTGTAGTGGAAGAGGTCTGAAAATTGTAGGAAACAGTCGGCGGCAGCCGATTGCGATAAGCGTCGCGAAATAGGGATTTTCGGCAATAAAATGTTCTCGATTCAAGTTTCAGGGGCGGAAAATGTCGAAAGAATTGCTGGATAGGACGGATCGCAGAATCCTGGCCGAGCTGCAGCGGGACGGCCGCTTGACCAACCAGGAGCTGGCCGACCGCGTATCGCTGTCCCCCAGCCCTTGCCTGCGCCGCGTCCGCCGCCTGGAAGAGGACGGCTATATCCGCCGCTATGTCGCCCTGGTCGACGCCGAGAAAGTAGGCTTCGGCCTGGTGGCCTACGTCACCATCCGCTTGAACAAGCACAGCGGCTCCAGCCATGCGCCCATGGCCGAATTCGCGCGCGATGTGCAGGCCTGGCCCGAAGTCGTCGCCTGCTACGCGATGACCGGCGACATGGACTACCTGTTGCGCATCCAGGTCGAGGACCTGGCCCACTTCTCCCGCTTCGCCATGGACACGCTCATGCAACACCCGGCGGTTATCGACATGCGGTCCAGCTTTGCCCTGCAAAAGATCAAGGAAACCACGGAGCTGGCGCTGTAGCGCGATCGCGGCCGCGCGGGATCGGGCGTTCCCGGTATCGGGGACCGGTCGAACTCGCGGCCGGCGGCGGCGTCCCGGGAAGGGGGGCGCCAGGTAGCTCGGCGGGGACGCGAAGCGCGGGAGCTGGCAAGCGCAGGGCCGGGAATAGGCGAACGGAAGCAGAGTCCGGACGCCGGCAGGCGTGGCGGGCCGGGGCGTCGCTTGGGCGGAGTGCCGATGCGTGCTATGATGCTTAGTTCCAGTTGCAACATTGGACTGGCGGGCAGAAGACTGGTCGGTATCGACCAGGCCCGGGGCGGCAGCTCGAATCTTGTGCGGAAGCGCTGAGCGGATCGGGAATCCCGGATCCCTTCGGAGTTCGATTCTGCACAGCGGCAAGTGAAACGTGATTTCGCAAAACGCAGTTTGATTTGACAGCCCAAAAAAATGTCTTCATAATCTCGTTTCTCTGCTGCTGACACAGCGAACGACGCGAAACGCAAGCCGAAGGGCGGGCGCCGCGGTCGGGCTGGATCGGCAAGCTGCCCTGGAAAGGGTGGCGGGCTGGCAGGGCCGGGGGTGTAAAAGCCCCAGGGTGTCATAACCCACTTGTTCTTTAAAAACGAAACAACCGATAAGTGTGGGCGCTTGATGGGCTTAGGCGCACCGGTCCGGTTCGATACGCGAGTATCGAGCGGGGCTGGGCCAAAGAAATCAAGTGCTCACAGAAGTAAGTGTCAGGAATCAGAGGGTCGAAAGATCGTCTGGGTTCTATCACTTCCTTTGAGAGCGCTAAGCGAAAGACAACCTCTAGCAGGTTGTGCGAAACAGAGATTGAACTGAAGAGTTTGATCCTGGCTCAGATTGAACGCTGGCGGGATGCCTTACACATGCAAGTCGAACGGCAGCGCGGACTTCGGTCTGGCGGCGAGTGGCGAACGGGTGAGTAATGTATCGGAACGTGCCCAGTAGCGGGGGATAACTACGCGAAAGCGTAGCTAATACCGCATACGCCCTGAGGGGGAAAGCGGGGGATCTTCGGACCTCGCACTATTGGAGCGGCCGATATCGGATTAGCTAGTTGGTGGGGTAACGGCTCACCAAGGCGACGATCCGTAGCTGGTTTGAGAGGACGACCAGCCACACTGGGACTGAGACACGGCCCAGACTCCTACGGGAGGCAGCAGTGGGGAATTTTGGACAATGGGGGCAACCCTGATCCAGCCATCCCGCGTGTGCGATGAAGGCCTTCGGGTTGTAAAGCACTTTTGGCAGGAAAGAAACGGCGCCGGCTAATACCTGGCGTAACTGACGGTACCTGCAGAATAAGCACCGGCTAACTACGTGCCAGCAGCCGCGGTAATACGTAGGGTGCAAGCGTTAATCGGAATTACTGGGCGTAAAGCGTGCGCAGGCGGTTCGGAAAGAAAGATGTGAAATCCCAGGGCTTAACCTTGGAACTGCATTTTTAACTACCGGGCTAGAGTGTGTCAGAGGGGGGTGGAATTCCACGTGTAGCAGTGAAATGCGTAGATATGTGGAGGAACACCGATGGCGAAGGCAGCCCCCTGGGATAACACTGACGCTCATGCACGAAAGCGTGGGGAGCAAACAGGATTAGATACCCTGGTAGTCCACGCCCTAAACGATGTCAACTAGCTGTTGGGTCCTTCGGGGCTTGGTAGCGCAGCTAACGCGTGAAGTTGACCGCCTGGGGAGTACGGTCGCAAGATTAAAACTCAAAGGAATTGACGGGGACCCGCACAAGCGGTGGATGATGTGGATTAATTCGATGCAACGCGAAAAACCTTACCTACCCTTGACATGTCTGGAATCCCGAAGAGATTTGGGAGTGCTCGCAAGAGAACCGGAACACAGGTGCTGCATGGCTGTCGTCAGCTCGTGTCGTGAGATGTTGGGTTAAGTCCCGCAACGAGCGCAACCCTTGTCATTAGTTGCTACGAAAGGGCACTCTAATGAGACTGCCGGTGACAAACCGGAGGAAGGTGGGGATGACGTCAAGTCCTCATGGCCCTTATGGGTAGGGCTTCACACGTCATACAATGGTCGGGACAGAGGGTCGCCAACCCGCGAGGGGGAGCCAATCCCAGAAACCCGATCGTAGTCCGGATCGCAGTCTGCAACTCGACTGCGTGAAGTCGGAATCGCTAGTAATCGCGGATCAGCATGTCGCGGTGAATACGTTCCCGGGTCTTGTACACACCGCCCGTCACACCATGGGAGTGGGTTTTACCAGAAGTAGTTAGCCTAACCGCAAGGAGGGCGATTACCACGGTAGGATTCATGACTGGGGTGAAGTCGTAACAAGGTAGCCGTATCGGAAGGTGCGGCTGGATCACCTCCTTTCAGAGCGCGCGCACAAGTGCGTCAAGTGGCCACACTTATCGGTTGTTGTGTAAGACTGGATCGATAGCGGATCCGATGCGAATTGGGTCTGTAGCTCAGTCGGTTAGAGCACCGTCTTGATAAGGCGGGGGTCGTTGGTTCGAATCCAACCAGACCCACCAACGATTAAGCGAGTTAAGGCAGCGTTGAAAGGCGGTGCGTTAATGGGGGTGTAGCTCAGCTGGGAGAGCGCCTGCTTTGCAAGCAGGATGTCATCGGTTCGATCCCGTTCACCTCCACCACTTACCTGGTGCGCAGTGTCGAAGGGTCCGCGAAGAAAGAGTTCAACGGTCAGCGCTTGGCGCCTGGCGGGATGGAAAGATCCTGGCGAGGCGAACGAGTCTTGAGCGTTGGGTTTTTGACTCGACAGTTTTATTTGTTCTTTAACAATCTGGAAGAAGCACAACGAGAAGTATTGGCGGTGCATTGAGAGATGCGCCGTTGGATACGGGTTGTGATTGCATGATAGTTCAAACTCAAGTGATTGAGGATTGGACGGCACAAACGCAAAGTATCATGTCAGAAGCAAGACGGTTGCTTGGACGGTTTTATAGCCATTAGCGTTATAGGATCAAGCGACTAAGTGCATATGGTGGATGCCTTGGCGATCACAGGCGATGAAGGACGTTGTAGCCTGCGAAAAGCTGCGGGGAGCTGGCAAACAAGCATTGATCCGCAGATGTCCGAATGGGGAAACCCACTGCCGCAAGGCGGTATCCTGGGCTGAATACATAGGCTCCAGGAGGCGAACCGGGTGAACTGAAACATCTCAGTAGCTCGAGGAAAAGAAATCAACCGAGATTCCGAAAGTAGTGGCGAGCGAAATCGGAAGAGCCTTTACGATTTAGCGTGTTGCATAGTCGAACGGGATGGAAAGCCCGGCCGTAGCAGGTGATAGCCCTGTAGGCGAAATGCAATGCGTGGAACTAAGCGTAAGAGAAGTAGGGCGGGACACGTGAAATCCTGTTTGAAGATGGGGGGACCATCCTCCAAGGCTAAATACTCGTGATCGACCGATAGTGAACCAGTACCGTGAGGGAAAGGCGAAAAGAACCCCGGAAGGGGAGTGAAATAGATCCTGAAACCGTATGCATACAAACAGTCGGAGCCTCCTTGTGGGGTGACGGCGTACCTTTTGTATAATGGGTCAGCGACTTACATTCAGTGGCGAGCTTAACCGGATAGGGAAGGCGTAGCGAAAGCGAGTCCGAATAGGGCGATTCAGTCGCTGGGTGTAGACCCGAAACCAGATGATCTATCCATGGCCAGGTTGAAGGCACGGTAACACGTGCTGGAGGACCGAACCCACTAGTGTTGAAAAACTAGGGGATGAGCTGTGGATAGGGGTGAAAGGCTAAACAAATCTGGAAATAGCTGGTTCTCTCCGAAAACTATTTAGGTAGTGCCTCAAGTATGACTGCGGGGGGTAGAGCACTGTTATGGCTAGGGGGTCATGGCGACTTACCAAACCATGGCAAACTCCGAATACCCGCAAGTCCAGCTTGGGAGACAGAGCACCGGGTGCTAACGTCCGGACTCAAGAGGGAAACAACCCAGACCGCCAGCTAAGGTCCCCAATTATCGCTAAGTGGGAAACGAAGTGGGAAGGCTTAGACAGTCAGGAGGTTGGCTTAGAAGCAGCCATCCTTTAAAGAAAGCGTAATAGCTCACTGATCGAGTCGTCCTGCGCGGAAGATGTAACGGGGCTAAGCGATAAACCGAAGCTGCGGGTGTGTACTTTGGTACACGCGGTAGGAGAGCGTTCTGTAAGCCTGCGAAGGTGACTCGTAAGGGTTGCTGGAGGTATCAGAAGTGCGAATGCTGACATGAGTAGCGATAAAGGGGGTGAAAAGCCCCCTCGCCGTAAGTCCAAGGTTTCCTGCGCAACGTTCATCGGCGCAGGGTGAGTCGGCCCCTAAGGCGAGGCAGAGATGCGTAGCTGATGGGAAGCTGGTTAATATTCCAGCACCATCGTACAGTGCGATGGGGGGACGGATTGCGGAAGATCATCAGGGTGTTGGAAGTCCCTGTTGCTGCATTGAAGAGGGCGCTTAGGCAAATCCGGGCGCGAGACTCAAGGGTGTGGCACGAGCGAGCATGGCTTGCGAAGTGATTGGAAGTGGTTCCAAGAAAAGCCTCTAAGCTTCAGCTGTACGAGACCGTACCGCAAACCGACACAGGTGGACGGGATGAATATTCCAAGGCGCTTGAGAGAACTCGGGAGAAGGAACTCGGCAAATTGATACCGTAACTTCGGGAGAAGGTATGCCCCGGTAGTGTGAGGCGCCTGCGCGCTGAGCATGATGGGGTCGCAGAGAATCGGTGGCTGCGACTGTTTATTAAAAACACAGCACTCTGCAAAGACGAAAGTCGACGTATAGGGTGTGACGCCTGCCCGGTGCCGGAAGGTTAAGTGATGGGGTGCAAGCTCTTGATCGAAGCCCCGGTAAACGGCGGCCGTAACTATAACGGTCCTAAGGTAGCGAAATTCCTTGTCGGGTAAGTTCCGACCTGCACGAATGGCGTAACGATGGCCACACTGTCTCCTCCCGAGACTCAGCGAAGTTGAAGTGTTTGTGATGATGCAATCTACCCGCGGCTAGACGGAAAGACCCCATGAACCTTTACTGTAGCTTTGCATTGGACTGTGAACCGGCCTGTGTAGGATAGGTGGGAGGCGCGGAAACCGAGTCGCCAGATTCGGTGGAGCCGACCTTGAAATACCACCCTGGTCTGTTTGCGGTTCTAACCTTGGCCCGTTATCCGGGTTGGGGACAGTGCATGGTGGGCAGTTTGACTGGGGCGGTCTCCTCCCAAAGCGTAACGGAGGAGTTCGAAGGTACGCTAGGTACGGTCGGAAATCGTGCTGATAGTGCAATGGCATAAGCGTGCTTGACTGTGAGACTGACAAGTCGAACAGGTGCGAAAGCAGGACATAGTGATCCGGTGGTTCTGAATGGAAGGGCCATCGCTCAACGGATAAAAGGTACTCTGGGGATAACAGGCTGATACCGCCCAAGAGTTCATATCGACGGCGGTGTTTGGCACCTCGATGTCGGCTCATCTCATCCTGGGGCTGTAGCCGGTCCCAAGGGTATGGCTGTTCGCCATTTAAAGAGGTACGTGAGCTGGGTTTAAAACGTCGTGAGACAGTTTGGTCCCTATCTGCCGTGGGCGTTGGATACTTGACGGAGCCTGCTCCTAGTACGAGAGGACCGGAGTGGACGTACCTCTGGTGTACCGGTTGTCATGCCAATGGCATTGCCGGGTAGCTATGTACGGAAGAGATAACCGCTGAAGGCATCTAAGCGGGAAACTCGTCTGAAGATTAGGTATCCCGGGGCCTCGAGCCCCCTGAAGGGTCGTTCAAGACCAGGACGTTGATAGGTCGGGTGTGGAAGCGCAGTAATGCGTTAAGCTAACCGATACTAATTGCCCGTGCGGCTTGATCCTATAACCCTGATGGTTGGAAAACCATCGAACGCATCCCAGGCAAGTCGGCTTGCATAAGCCATGATACTTGCGACACTGTGCCAGGCAGCCAAGCGCTGCCCGCAGTCTCGACCCGCATCCAGCAAGACAGAACCAATACCGATCGTTGCCCAGGCCAGTACCCCCTCACCGGGCCCGGCCAGGCAGCGTGCTTCGACCAGATTGGCGTGACGCGGCAAGCTCACCGGCATCCCCGGCCAGCCCACGCGGTGCGCAACCCCTTACGCCTGACGACCATAGCAAGGTGGTCCCACTCCTTCCCATCCCGAACAGGACAGTGAAACGCCTTCGCGCCGATGATAGTGGACGGACGTCTGTGAAAGTAGGTCATCGTCAGGCTCTTATCCCCAAAACCCCGCTGGGCTCCCCAGCGGGGTTTTGCTTTATGTGGCCCGCTTGCACGGGCACCCGGTCCACCATCGCAGGACCTGGACGGTCCCCCAGTCCACCATTGCAGCAAGGCCTCGCGCGGGGTTCGTTGCCGCAGGCACGAACGGCGTCCATAAATAACAACGTTTAACGTTGCCGGCCGCCGTCGCGGAAGAAGCCGCGGATGTTGTGCGGTAACATATTCGATCGATGAGATGGAAGAAGGAGCGGTTATCGTGAGCGAGCCCCAGTCCCCTGTTGCCGGCAACAGTCCCGATCTGCGCACCATTACGCACGTCGCGTATGGCTTGTATGCCCTGGGCTTCGTGACGGGCGGTTTTCTCGCCATCGCGACACTTGCGGCGGTCGTGCTGGTATATATAAAGCGCGCCGATGCGGCAGGCACCTATTACGCGTCCCACTTCGACTGGCTGTTGCGTACCTTCTGGTGGGCCCTGCTGTGGCTTGCCATCAGCGCCATCGCCACACTGATTTTCATTGGCTGGATCGGCGTGGCCGCGACCGTGATCTGGGTGCTCTATCGCCTGATCAAGGGCTGGCTTGCGCTGATGGAAGGACGCGCACCGACGGCTTATGCGTGATCGCTCGCGCCCATGGGCGCTAACGGTGCGGCGTCTGGAAACAAAAACGGCTGGCGAAATGCCAGCCGTTTTTTTTATCCGATTCCGGGCCGTTATCCGGGTGCTGCCGCGTGAGGGCGGTGCGCACGCTTCCTGGCATCGCGCCTGCTGACATCCAACGTGTCGCGGCGCTTATCGTCTGCCGGGGTCCGCAATTAGAACCTGCTGACGCAGCAGCCCGGTCCATGTGGCCTGGCGGGCAAGAGCACCGCTTACTTCAGATGAGCGTTGACCAGCTTGGTCAGTTCGAACATCGAAACCTGGTCCTTGCCAAACAGCGGCCGCAGCTTGTCATCTGCGTTGATATTGCGCTTATTGTTGGCATCTTGCAGGTTGTGCTTCTTGATGTATTCCCAGATCTTCTTCGTGACCTCGGTACGCGGCACCGCCTCGGGACCAATGACCGCGGCCAGATCTGCGCTAGGCGTGAGCGGCTTCATGAAAGCGGCATTCGGCTTGCGGGCAGACGCGGTTTTGGAGGGTGTGGCCATAATGCGGCTCTCCTTCTCTGAGTGTTGGAAAATGGATCCTGCGGCCGGAGCATAACGTGTCTGCGCCCTAAAGACAAAGGCATTTATCGTCTGTAGCAACTAAAATGACCCACTAAACTCCGCAACTTTGTAATCCGTGACGGGCTATGTATCCGCGTTCACCGCTCGAGTCGATACGCTTATTCCATGATGAACTAACGGCATTGCGACGTGACCTGCATGCCCATCCCGAGCTCGGGTTCGAAGAGGTCCGAACCTCCGGCATCGTCGCCGGCGCGCTGGAGGCGCTGGGCATCGAAGTGCACCGCGGCATCGGCAAGACAGGCGTGGTCGGCGTCATCCGCGGCCGCGGCACCGATAGCGGACGCATGATAGGGCTGCGCGCGGACATGGACGCGCTGCCCATGACCGAGGACAACGCATTCGGGCACAAGTCCACGAAGCCTGGGCTGATGCACGGATGCGGCCACGACGGCCATACCGCCGTGCTGCTCGGCGCCGCGCGCTACCTGGCGCAGACGCGCAACTTCGACGGCAGCGCGGTGCTGATTTTCCAGCCCGCGGAAGAAGGACGCGGAGGCGCGAAGGCCATGATGGAAGACGGCCTGTTCGATACCTTTCCCTGCGATGCCATCTACGCTTTGCACAACTGGCCCGGGCTGCCGCCGGGCACCATAGGGATCAATCCCGGCCCGATGATGGCGGCCGCGGATCGCTTCGAGATCGTCATCAACGGCCGCGGCGGCCACGGCGCGCATCCTTACCAGACGATAGATCCGGTGGTGGTGGCAGGCCACCTCATCACCGCGCTGCAAAGCATCGTGGCCCGCAACATTAATCCGCTGGATTCGGCGGTGCTTTCCGTGGGCTCGGTGCAGGCGGGGCATCCCGGCGCCATGAGCGTGATCCCGCGCGAAGCGCGCATGGTGGGCACGGTGCGTACCTTCCGGAAGACCGTGCAGGAACTGGTAGAGCGCCGGATGACCGAACTGGCCACGTCCATCGCCGGCGCATTCGGCGCGACGGCAGAGGTCAAGTACGAACGCATCTACCCCGCCACCCTGAATACCCCGCAGCATGCCAATCTGGTGGCGGACATCGCCACCGAGATGATAGGCAAGGAAAACGTCGTGCGTGACCTCGTGCCCTCGATGGGCTCGGAGGACTTTTCCTTTATGCTGCAAGCGCGCCCTGGCGCATACTTCCGTTTGGGCCAGGGCGGCGCGGAGTCCGGTTGCACCTTGCACAACAGCCACTTCGATTTCAACGACGCCGTGATCCCGCTGGGTGCCGCGATGTTCTGCGCCCTGGCCGAGCGCGGCATGCCGTTGTCGGAGTAGCGCGGCTCGTCCGGCGGCCGTGCATGCGGCCGCCCGCCGCCATCATCACTACATTGGAAATTTCATGTCCACACAGTCTTTCGACACCATGGTCATCACGCGCCCGGATGACTGGCACTTGCACCTGCGCGATGGCGATGCGCTGTCGGCCGTGGTCGCCGATACCGCGCGGCAGTTCGCACGGGCCATCGTCATGCCCAACCTGAAGCCGCCCGTCACCACGACCGCACAGGCGCTGGCGTATCGCGAACGCATCAATCTTGCGCTGGCGCGCGCCGGCGTGCAGCAGGGCTCTTTCACGCCGCTGATGACGCTGTATCTGACCGATAACACCTCGGCGGACGAAATCCGGCGGGCCAGCGAGTCGGGGCTCGTCCACGCGGTAAAGCTTTATCCCGCGGGGGCCACGACGAACTCGGATGCCGGGGTGACGGACCTGCTGGGCAAATGCCGGCCGGCGCTGGACGCGCTGGAAAAAGCCGGCATGCCTTTGCTGGTGCACGGCGAAGTCACCGATCCCGCGGTCGACGTCTTCGATCGCGAGGCCTTGTTCATCGAACGCGTCATGCGGCCCTTGCGGCAGGCCTATCCGGCGTTGAAAGTTGTCTTCGAGCACATCACGACCAAGGATGGCGCCGAATACGTCCGCGATGCGGAAGGCCCGGTGGCGGCCACTATCACGCCGCAGCATCTGCTGTACAACCGCAATGCCCTGTTCCAGGGCGGCATGCGGCCGCACATGTACTGCCTGCCCATACTCAAGCGGGAAGTGCATCGCCAGGCCCTGGTTGCCGCGGCGACCAGCGGCAGCAAGCGCTTCTTCCTGGGCACCGATAGCGCGCCGCACGCGCGTGGACTCAAGGAGCATGCCTGCGGTTGCGCGGGTTGCTATACGGCCCTGCATGCGATGGCCTTGTATGCGAAGGCCTTCGAGCGGGCCGGGGCGCTGGACAAGCTGGAGGGCTTCGCCAGCCATTTCGGGCCGGACTTCTACGGCCTGCCGCGCAATAGCGGGACCTTGACGTTGAAGCGCCAGGAATATGTGATCCCCGACGAGGTGCCGTACGGCGCCACGACCCTCGTCCCGCTGGCCGCGGGGGAGTCGCTGGCCTGGCGGGTCCAGGGCTGATCGCGTGCTTCAGGAGGCCGCCGCGCGGCGCGCCTCCAGCTGTTCCCAGCGGTTGAACTTCTCTTCCAGCGTGCGTTCGAGCTCCGCCAGCTTTTCGTTGATGCGCGCGACCTCGTCGGGCGCATCGCGATAAAGCGAGCCATCGGCCAGGCGGCCCGACAGGGTGGCCTGTTCGGCCTCGATGGCGGCGATCTGGTCGGGCAGCCCGTCCAGTTCCTTGCTTTCCCAGGCGCTCAGGCGGCTGGCCTTGGGGTTTCTGGGTTTGCCCTGCGTGGACTGCCTGTCCGATGGCGACGCGGGGTCGGTCTTTTCCGCGGGCTTGTCCGCGGCGTTCTCCCCCGGCGCCGGGCGCTGCGCCAGCCAGTCGTCATAGCCGCCGACGTAATCGTTCCAGATGCCCGGTCCGTCGCTGGCGATGGTTTGCGTGACGACGTTGTTCAGGAATTCGCGGTCGTGGCTGACCAACAGGACGGTGCCCGTATATTCCTGCAATAGCGCTTCCAGCAGTTCCAGGGTCTCGATATCGAGATCGTTGGTCGGCTCATCCAGTACCAGTACGTTGGCGGGCCGCGCGAACAGGCGCGCCAGCAATAAGCGCGCGCGTTCGCCGCCGGACAGGCTGCTGACCGGCGAGCCCGCGCGCGCCGGCGAGAACAGGAAATCGCCCAGGTAGCTCATCACGTGCTTGCGCGTGCCGCCGATCTCCACCCACTCGCTGCCCGGGCTGATGACATCGGCCAGCGTGTCGGTTTCGTTGAGCTGCGCGCGCATCTGGTCGAAATAGGCCACCGCCACATTGGAACCCCCGCGCACCGTGCCGGCATCGGGGGCCAGCTGGCCCAGGATGATGCGCAGCAGGGTGGTCTTGCCCGCGCCGTTGGGCCCGATGATGCCGATGCGGTCCCCGCGCAGGATGGTGGTCGAATAATCGGCCACCACCACACGGTCGCCGAATGCCTTGCGCACGTGCTGCAACTCGGCGACCAGCTTGCCCGAGCGCTGGCCTTCCGCAAGCGCCAGGTTGACGTTGCCCTGCCGTTCGCGTCGCTCCGCGCGTTCCACCCGCAGGCGCTCCAGCCGCCGTACGCGTCCTTCGTTACGCGTGCGCCGCGCCTCCACGCCCTTGCGTATCCATACTTCCTCCTGGGCCAGCAGCTTGTCGAAGCGCGCCTGTTCCAGCCGTTCCGATTCCAGCCATTGCGCCTTGCGTTCCTGCCATTGGGAGAAGTTGCCCGGAAAACTGAGCAGGCGGCCGCGGTCCAGTTCGACGATGCGCGTGGCGATGTTGTCCAGGAAGCGGCGGTCGTGGGTGATGATGA
Organism: Bordetella bronchialis; assembly: GCF_001676705.1. Taxonomy (NCBI): domain Bacteria; kingdom Pseudomonadati; phylum Pseudomonadota; class Betaproteobacteria; order Burkholderiales; family Alcaligenaceae; genus Bordetella; species Bordetella bronchialis. The sequence continues at coordinate 4,647,023 of NZ_CP016170.1, read as the reverse complement.
CGGCGCTGCCCTTCCAGGCCGATAGCATCTCTTCCAGCCAGGCGATGCCCTCGAAATCCAGATGGTTGGTCGGCTCATCCAGCAGCAGCAGATCCGGTTCGCCGGCCAGGGCGCGGGCCAGCGCGACCCGTTTGCGTGTTCCCCCCGACAGGCCCGCCACGGGCGCGTCGGCCGGCAGGCGCAGGCGTTCCAGCAGCGAGCGCACGCGCGACGGCCGTTGCCAGTCCTCGGTGTCTTCCACGGGGCCGCAGACGGTCTCGAACACGGTGGCGTGTTCGTCCAGCACCGGCTCCTGCTCCACCGTGGCCACCTTCAGTCCGGCGGCGCGCGAGATATCGCCATCGTCGGGGTCGGTGCGGCCATCGAGCAGCCGCAACATGGAGGATTTACCCGCGCCGTTGCGCCCGATCAGGCCGATGCGCTCGCCGGCCTGGATGGAAAAATCGGCGCCGTCCAGCAGGGGATGATGGCCGTAGGCCAGCTGGACGCCGGTGAAGGTGATAAGGGTGGCAGGGGCCATGTGACGACAACGGGACGGTCGGGGAAAGACCGATATTGTCGCAGGAAGGCGGACGCGATGCCCGCGGGCTCACCGTCGGCCAGCTCAACGGCGCGGCCGTGCGTCGGCGTGCTGCCGCGCGGCCGATTCCGGCGCCCCTTGCGCATCGCCGTCCGGCGGCTGCGCCGGGTCGAAGTAGCCGTCGGTCAAGGTACCCAGGAAGGCCACCACGTCGTCGATCTCTTGCGGCGTCAGCGCGGGCTGGCCGCCGGGTTTTCCGCCGAAAGGCGGATCCATATTGACGTTGTCGCGGTACCGGGCGGGCAGATCGTTGAATTTGTCCACCGTGCCGTCGGCGCGGCGCGGATACCAGCGCTCGGGCTGCACGTCGCGCGTCGCGTAGAACGCCACGACTTCGCGCAGGGTATGGAAGACACCGTTATGGAAGAACACCTTGCGCGTGGCAACATTGCGCAGCGTCGGCGAGCGGAACAGGCCGCAGTATTCGGGATGGCCGGCCAGATCCTTACGGTACGGCCCGCATAGGCCCAGGTCGAAATAGCCGGGACCGGCATTGTCCGCGATCGCGGGATTACGCGGAACGCCCAGCGCGATATGGCCGTAGTCGTTGAAGACCGGCAGCGTGCCGGGCACGCTGAAGCGATGGCAACTGGCGCAATTGCCTTTGTCCTCCGCCGCGAACAGGCGCAGGCCGCGCGCTTCCTGGTCGGTGAAGGCGGCCCGCCCCATCGCGACGGCGTCGTACTTGCTGCTGTAGGGAAAGAACAGCGCCGGCGTGTCCTGGTAATACGCCAGCGCTTCCGAAATGGCCTTGAAGGCCTTGTCCGTGTCGTCGAAGACGTGGCTGCCGTATAGGCGGCGCAAGGTATCGGCGTAGGGGGCCGACCGCACGCTGGCCACCACGGCGGCGGGGTCCCGGTTGCCCATCTCGCGCGGGTCCAACAGCGGGATCCGCGCCTGGGAATCCGCGCGGTTCACGCGGCCGTCCCAGGTCAGGCCGCCCGTGGGGCCGGCGTCGGTACTGTTGTCGCCTTCTTCCTCGCTATCGACGAAGTGCTCGTTGAAGGGCGGGACCTGCTGCAGATACATCAGGGACGGCACGGCGCGCACACCGGTGCGGCTCATCGCCGAGCCGCCCGGCTGCACGGACAGCTCGTTGGGCGGGCCGAAATGATTCTGCGGGCTGTGGCAGCTGGCGCAGGACTGGCGGCCGGATGCCGATAGCCGCGGGTCCATGAACAAGGTCTGGCCCAAGGCCGCCAGATCGGCGGCGCGCTGTTTCGCGTAGGCGCGATCGTAGGTCACGGGCGGCGCCGGGTAATCGGCGCGGGCAGGTCCCGCCTGGCCGAGGTCGTACCGCGTCGGGTCCTGTGCGGCGGCATGGCTCCACAGCGCCCCGGCCGCCGACAGCGCCAGGGTCATATAAACCAGGAGGCGGGCAGGGCGCGGCAGGGCGATATGTACTCGGGGCATGGGGCCAGGCGAACGATGATGGACACGCCCGACGAGGCTAGCAACGCGATATGTCAGTTCAGGGAAAAGGCGCTGACCCCTTGCTGAATGCGACGCGACGACTTTCAGTTCATGGTCAGTGAAGCTTCACGAAGTTCACATCGTAGTGGCCGAGGATGGCGACACCTTGCTCCTGTCACTGCCAGAGGAACCATTCCGGTATGAAGCCGATTCTCCGCACGATGTGCATTTCGTCGCTAAGGCCGCTGGCCGCGATCGCAATTCTGGTCTCACTCGCCGCCTGTGGAGGCGATGGTGGGGATGGCGCATCGGACCGGGGCGCGCGCGCGGAGGACCGCGCGGTCGACAACATCCAGAACGTCGTCGTCATCTACGCGGAGAACCGCAGCTTCGATAACCTGTACAGCGATTTCCCGGGTGTGGACAGCCCCTTGGCGACGGCCAGCTACCTGCCGCAGGTCGACCGCGACGGCAAGACCGTGCTGGCCGCGCTGCCGCCCGTATGGGCCGGCCTGACCAATGCGAAGGCGCAGTTCGATCCCAGCGTGCCGGTGGTGACCACGTCCCAGACGCAGGGAATGGCGAACAAGCCGTTCTCCATCAACGAGACCTATCCCGGCGTCGACCTGAAGGCGGTGAACGCGGACCTCTGGCATAACTTCTACCAGAACCAGATGCAGATCGACGGCGGCAAGAATGACCAGTTCGTCGCCTGGGCCGATAGCGCCGGCGGTCTTGTCATGGGCCACTTCACGGGCAACGCCAATACGCTGCCGCTGTGGAAGGTGGCGCAGAAGTACGCGATGGCGGATCACTTCTTCATGGGCGCCTTCGGCGGCTCCTTCCTGAACCACCAGTACCTGATCGCCGCCACGCCGCCCGTCGTGCCGATCACCGCCACCAACCAGGGGAAGGTGGCCACCCTGTCGGATGGTCCCCAGGGTTCGCATCTGGCGGTGAATCCGGCCGCGCCGGGCGCCGACTCCGCGTTGAGCGGCCCGGCCACGGCCATCTTCGTGACCAGCAGCGCCACGATTACGCCCGACGGCTTCGGCATCAATACGATGCAGCCCCCTTACCAGCCCAGCGGCAACAAGCCGGCGCCGAACGCCCAGGGCGTGACGGCCGGCCTGCTGGCCGACCCCGCCAACGCCACCACGGTGCCGCCGCAAACCCAATCCAATATCGGCGACCTGTTGAGCCAGAAGGGCGTGGAGTGGGCCTGGTACAGCGGCGGCTGGGCCTTCCAGACGGCGCGCTCGACCAACCCGGCCGGCTGGACGGGCTCCGACTATACGGGTACCGCCTTGCAAGGCAACGGCCAGCCCTTCGTGAACTTCCAGTTCCATCACCAGCCCTTCAATTACTTCAAGCGCTTCGACCCCACGACGCCGGACGGCGTCGCGCAACGCACCGAGCACCTGAAGGACGCCGGCATAAACGGCGAGAACTTCATCGCCGACATCCGCGCCGGCAAGCTGCCGCCCGTCGCGTTCTACAAGCCTGTCGGCAATCTGAACGAGCACAACGGCTACGCCGACGTGCTGCGCGGCGACCAGGCCATCGCCGACATTGTGGCCGAGCTGGAGAAGAGCCCGCAGTGGCCCCACATGCTGGTCATCATCACCTATGACGAAAACGGCGGTCTCTGGGACCATATCGCGCCGCCCAAGGGCGACCGCTTCGGCCCGGGCTCGCGCGTTCCGACCATCGTGGTCGGGCCCACGGTACGCAAGGGCTATGTCGATCACACGATGCTCGATACCACGTCCATCCTGCGCTTCATCACGCGCCGCTGGTCGCTGCCCGAATTGCCCGGCATTACGACGCGCCGCAACGCGCTGAAGCAGAACACGGGCACGGACCAGGGTGACCTGAGCGAAGTGCTGGATCCGACGCTGAGCTGATCCGCCCACGCCGGAAAGCGGAAGAGACGCCCGGTTCGCCGGGCGTCTCCCTTTCCGGCCGCCCGGCATTCGGTGGGTGGGAAGCGGCCTGGCGCCAGGGCCGCGCGCGATTCCGGCCTGGGCTTTCCGTGGCCGCCGGGCAATCCCGAGGCATCCATTTCGTCGCTGGTCTAAAATGCAGTTTGCAAGACGGGTCGGGCAATCGCGGTGCGAAGGCATCGAGGAAGGTCCGGACTCCACAGGGCGCGGTAGCGGCTAACGGCCGTCCGGGCGTGCGGCGGCTTGCCGGCGCATTCCCGAGGAACAGGGCCACAGAGACGAGTCTGCGAAGCGGGCGCGGTTTTCCGCGCACAGGCACGGCCACTTCCGTGCCGCGCGCCTCCTCCGCGGGGCGCGGCGTCGCAGGGTGAAACGCGGCAACCTCTACCGGGAGCAACATCAAATAGGCATGCGCACGGTCCCCGGACCGGAAAGGGCGGCTCGTCCGAGCATGCGGGTAGATGGCTAGATCCGGCCAGTAATGGCCGGGCCAGAGGAATGATTGCCCGCCGGGGTTCCCCCGGTGTACAGAATCCGGCCTATAGATCCGTCTTGCCCCTCCTTGGGGGCAGAATTCGTCGCGCCGGGACGCTCCTCGCCGCGAAGGCTCAGGTAGGACTTTTAGATCATTTTGCAACCCCCTGATTTATCAGGGGGTTTTTATTTTACGTTTTCAACGGTGACGTCTAAGTCCTTGTTGTCATTGAAAAAATTGTGTCCGGTTGCTTGACCGCGGGTTTCCCTTCCCGTAGAGTGGGAAAAAGTAGGTTTTTGTGCAATTAAGTGGGAGGAATGGGTGTTCCAGGGAAGCAGCGCGCTCACGCTGGATGCAAAGGGGCGGATCTCGATTCCGACCCGGCATCGTGACGCCCTGGTCGCCCAGGCAGAGGGCCGGCTGACGCTGACCCGCCACCCGGACGGCTGCCTGCTGCTCTACCCGCGCCAGGAATGGGAGAAGAAGCGCGAGGCAATCGCCGCGCTGCCCATGTCCGCCCGGGCCTTGCAGCGGCTGCTGTTGGGCAATGCCCAGGATGTCGAGCTGGACGGATCCGGCCGCATCCTGATCGCCCCCGAACTGCGCAATGCCGCAGGAATGACGCGAGAAGTGATGCTGCTCGGCATGGGCGCGCACTTCGAGCTGTGGGATGCCGCTTCCCTGGCCCGCCGCGAGGCCGAAGACCTGGCCCAGGGGATGCCGGAAGTGCTGAATCAGTTTTCGTTCTGAAACCGCTATGGAACTCGAACATCGGCCCGTGCTGCTGGCGCCGACGGTGGATGCCTTGTTGTTGCCGAATTTCGGCAGCCGCAAAGCCGCCGGCCGCAGCGGGGACGATGCCGCCGACGCACAGCGCCGCCTGGAAGGCGTCTATGTCGATGGGACATTCGGTCGCGGCGGCCATTCCAGCGCTTTGCTGCAACGGCTGTCGCCCAAGGCCCGTCTGGTGGTGTTCGACAAGGACCCGGCCGCGATCGCGGTGGCAGGCCAGCTGGCCGCCAGCGACGCTCGCGTGACGGTGGTGCACGATGGCTTCGCGACCATGCGCGAGGCCCTGGCCGATCTGGGCGTGCACAAGGTGGACGGCGTCATGCTGGACCTGGGAGTTTCGTCTCCCCAGCTGGACGACGCCGGGCGGGGGTTTTCTTTCATGCGCGAAGGCCCGCTCGATATGCGCATGGATACGACGCGCGGCCCCACGGCCGCGGAATGGCTGGCCCAGGCCAGTGTGGATGAAATGCGGGAGGTCATTGCGGAATATGGCGAAGAACGGTTTGCTTTTCAGATTGCAAAAACGATTGCAGCTCGCCGCGCAACAGGGCCGCTGCGCACCACGCTCGAGCTTGCCGAGCTCGTCGCAGGCGCCGTCCGCACGCGCGAAAAGGGGCAGCATCCGGCCACGCGCACCTTTCAGGCTTTACGGATTTACCTCAATCGGGAACTCGAAGAACTCTCACGCGCCCTCGCGTCAGCTCTAGATCTGCTCGCGCCGATGGGGAGGTTGGCGGTGATCAGCTTTCATTCGCTCGAAGACCGCATGGTCAAGCAGTTCATCGCGGCGGCCGCGCGGCCGGGAGCGGCGCATTCGCGCCTGCCGCTGCGCGAGAGCGAAATGCCGCAGCCCCTGTTGCGCTCGCTGGCGCGCGTGCTGGCCGATGCCGATGAGACCGCGCTGAATCCTCGCGCGCGCTCCGCCGTCCTGCGCGTCGCCGAGCGCACCGCCGTCGCGCTGCCGGCCGGCGGCGGCGCCGCTTTCGCCGGCATCGATCCTCTGGCCGCGGCGCGTACGCGCCGTGCAGGCAAAGGGAGGCACTGATGGGCCGCCTCAGTCTGCTCCTGGCCGTGGTGCTCATGTCCTGCGCCATTTCGCTGGTCACCAGCCGCTATCAGGCGCGCCAGTTGTTCATCGATTTCGACCGCGCGCAGGCCCAGGCCCGCGACCTGGACAACGATTGGCGGCGGCTGCAGCTGGACCGCGCCGAACTCGCCCGCAACGCGCGCGTGGATCGCGCCGCGCGCGAAGACCTGAAGATGATTCCCATCGTGCCTGACCGGACGCTCTATCTCAACCAGCCCCAGGCGGCCGGAGGCACCCAGTGAAGCGGCTGCCTTTTTTCAACAGTCCCGTGCTGCGCGGGCAATTGCCGGCCTGGCGGTCCCGCCTGGTCCTGATCCTGCTCTTCCTGGGCTTCGGCACCCTGGCCGCGCGCGCGCTTTTCCTGCAGGGCATCACGACCGACTTTCTCCAGCAGCAGGGCGAGCGGCGCTACGAGCGCACCCTGACGCTGGCCGCCACGCGCGGCAAGATCCTCGATCGCAACAACGTCGTGCTGGCGTCCAGCGTCCCGGCGCGCGCCATCTGGGCCATTCCGGACGATGCCCGCTCGGCCTCGCCCCAGCAGTTGGCCGCCCTGGGCAAGCTGCTCGATATGCCCACTGCCGACCTCGGCAAACGTCTGGCCGACGAGGACAAGAACTTCGTATACCTGAAGCGCCAGGTGCCGATGGAGATCGCCGACAAGGTCAAGCAACTGGGCGTGCCGGGCATCCACCAGCAGCCGGAAACGCGCCGCTACTATCCGGAAGGCGAGGTCATGGCCCACGTGGTGGGCTTTACCAATGTAGAAGACCAGGGCCAGGAAGGCGTGGAGCTGGCCTTCAATAAGCTCCTGTCCGGACGCCCGGGCACCCGCCGCGTGATCAAGGACCGGCTTGGCCGCGTGATCGAGGACGTCCAGGCCGTGACGGAGCCCGTCAACGGCAAGGACCTGCGCCTGTCCGTCGATACGCGCGTGCAGTACCTGGTGTACAAGGCGCTCAGCGACGCGATCGCGCTCCATCACGCGCGCGGCGCGGCGGCCGTCGTGCTGGATTCGCGGACCGGCGAAATCCTCAGCATGGCCAGCCTGCCCACCTACGATCCGGGCGACCGCAGTTCGCTGGATTCGGATGCGCTGCGCAACCAGGCCATCACGGATACCTTCGAGCCCGGCTCCATCATGAAGCCGTTCACCGCCGCGCTGGCGCTGGACCTGGGGCGCATCACGACGTCCACCATGTTCGATACGGGCAATGGCCACTTTCGCTACCAGGGTTCGACCATCAGCGATGTCAGCCGCAACGGCACCATCAACGTGGCCGACGTGCTGCGCCGCTCCAGCAATATCGGCATGACCCTGATTTCCGAGAAGCTCGAGCCGCGCGAGATGTGGGACCGCTTTACCGAACTGGGACTGGGCCAGGCGCCGCAGCTGGGTTTCCCGGGCGCCGCGCCCGGACGCCTGCGGCCATGGGAGCGCTGGCGCCTGATCGAAAAAGCCACCATGGCCTATGGCTACGGCCTTTCCGTGTCGCTGCTGCAGATGGCGCGGGCCTATACGGTATTCGCCCGCGACGGCGATATGGTGTCGTTGACCCTGGTCAAGCGCGACAGCGAGCCGACCAGCGTCAAGGTGTATCCGCCCAAGATCGCGGCGCTCATCCGTGGTTTCCTGGAAGCGGCGGCGGGGCCGGATGGGGCCAAGCTGGCCCAGGTCCAGGGCTACCGCGTGGCCGGTAAAAGCGGTACCGCGCGCAAGATCGTCGACGGCAAGTACAGCACCAGCCGCTATCGCAGCTCCTTCGTCGGTTTCGCGCCGGTTTCGGATCCGCGCATTGTGGTGGCCGTCACCATCGACGAGCCCCAGACCGGGGGCTACTATGGTGGCGCGGTGGCAGCCCCTGTGTTCTCGACCATCGTCGGCGGCACGCTGCGGCTGATGAATGTTCAACCCGACGCTCCTTTCGAGTCCACCGTGGTGGCGGGCTTGCAGGAGCCGACGAGATGAACGCCACGACCGTGGATTTCCCCGTCACGACGCCGTCCGATGCGGACGGCGTCGTGTCATGGTTGCGTGCCCACGTCGCGGCCGCGGCCGATCTGCGCCTGGACTCGCGCGAGATATGCGCGGGCGACGTGTTCGTCGCCTGCCGCGGACGCGCCAGCGACGGCACACTCTATATACAGCAGGCGATCGCGCGCGGCGCGGCGGCCATCCTGGTCGAAGGCCCGCGCGACACCCCGCCGGTGCCGGGCTCCGATGTGCCGCTGCGCGTGGTGGACGGGCTGCGCGGCATGCTGGGGGCCTTGGCCGATACCTGGTATGGCCGGCCCTCCGCCGCGCTGGCGGTGATCGCCGTCACCGGCACCAATGGCAAGACCTCGACGGTGCAGTGGCTGGCGCAGGCGCTCACCCATGCCGGCAAACCCTGCGGCGCCATCGGTACGCTGGGCGCCACGCTGCCCGATGGGCAGGCGCTGCCCGGCGCCCTGACCACGCCCGACGTGCTGGCCGTGCACCGCCTGCTGGCGCGCATGCGCCAGGCAGGCGCCCAATTCGTGGCGATGGAGGCCTCGTCCATCGGCATCGAGCAGGGCCGCATGGACGGCGTGCGCATCGATATCGCCGCGTTCACCAATCTGAGCCGCGACCATCTGGATTACCACGGCACCATGCAGGCCTACGAGGCCGCGAAGGCCGGCTTGTTCGCGTGGCCCGGCCTGAGCAAGTCCGTCATCAATGCCGACGACGAAGCCGGCGGCCGGCTGATCGCCGCGCTGCCGCCGGAACGCGTGCTGACCTATGGCGTCCAGTCCGCCGCGGATGTGCATGCGCGGGACCTCTCGGTGACGGGGCAGGGGCAGATCTTCACGCTGGCCACCGCGCAAGGCGAGGCGCAGATCATGACGGGGCTGCTCGGGCAGCACAATGTGTCGAACCTGCTGCTGGTGGCCGGCGTGCTGCAGGCGCTGGGCTGGCCGCTGTCCGACATCGCGCGCGAACTGGCCGCCGCCACGCCGGTGGCGGGCAGGATGGAAATCGTCACGCCCATTGCCGCGCCCGACGCCGACGGCGCCGCGGGCCCCATGGTCGTAGTCGACTATTCCCATACGCCGGACGCGCTGGACCGCGCCTTGGCGGCGCTGCGGCCGGTGGCGCGCGCGCGCGGCGGCCGGCTGATATGCCTGTTCGGCTGCGGCGGCGACCGGGATGCCGGCAAGCGCCCAGTCATGGGCGCCATTGCGGCCCAGGGCGCGGATTGCGTGGTGCTGAGCAGCGACAATCCGCGCAGCGAGGACCCCGCCGCGATCCTGGCGCAAATCCGCGCCGGTATCGCCGATGGCGCCACCGTGCTGGTCGAGCGGGACCGCGCCAAAGCCATCATGGCGACGATCTGGTCCGCGCGGTTGGAAGACGTCGTGCTGCTGGCGGGCAAGGGCCACGAGACCTATCAGGAGGTCGCCGGCGTCAAGCTGCCTTTCGACGACCGCGAATGGGCCCGGCTGGCCCTGCTGCTGCCGGCGGTGTCCGCCGTGTCCACCGATACCCGCACTATTTCCACGGGCCAGCTGTTCATCGCCCTGGTGGGAGAGCGCTTCGACGCCCACGACTACCTGGGACAGGCGCAGGACCAGGGCGCGGTCGCCGCGGTGGTCGCGCGCCGGATGGAAGGCGTACGCCTGCCGCAGCTGGTGCTGGGCGATACGCGCGTGGCGCTGGGCCGCATGGGCGCGGCATGGCGCGCACGTTTCGATATCCCCGTGATAGCGGTCGCCGGCAGCAACGGCAAGACCACCACCAAGGAGATGATCTCGGCCATCCTGGCCGACTGGCTGGGCGCGGAACAGCGCTTCGCGAGCCTGGGCAACTTCAATAACGATATCGGCCTGCCGCTGATGCTGCTGCGCTTGCGCGCGCATCACCGGGCCGCGGTCTTCGAGCTGGGCATGAATCATCCCGGCGAGATCGCCCAGCTGGCCGCCATGGCGGCGCCCACGGTGGCGCTGGTCAACAACGCGCAGCGCGAGCACCAGGAGTTCATGCATTCGGTGCAGGCGGTGGCCGAGGAAAACGGCGGCGTGCTGGCCGCGCTGCCCTCCGACGGCTATGCCGTGTATCCCGGCGACGATGCCTATACCGGCGCGTGGGACGTCATGAGCGCCACGCCGCGCGTGCTGCGCTTCGGCCTGCAGGCCGGCCTGGACGTGTACGCGGAGCAGGTACGGCCCGATGCGCTGGGTACTCAGTGCCAATTGGTCACACCTGCTGGCACAGCGATGCTGGAGCTGCCGGTGCCGGGCATGCACAATCTGCGCAACGCGTTGGCGGCGACGGCGTGCGCCCTGGCCGCCGGCGCGCCGCTGGCCTCCGCGTGCCGCGCCCTGGCCGCCTTCAGCCCGGTGTCCGGGCGGATGCAGCGGCATCAATTGAGTGACGGAACCTTGTTGGTGGATGACACCTACAATGCGAACCCGGACTCTGTCAGGGCGGCCATCGACGTGCTTGCCCAATTGCCCGCGCCGCGCGCGCTGGTATTGGGGGACATGGGCGAAGTGGGCGCCAACGGTCCGGCGATGCATCGCGAAGTGGGCGAGTACGCGCGAGAGCGCGGCATCGATCTCTTCCTGACCCTGGGAAAAGCCGCCGGCGATGCCGCGACGGCCTTCGGCGCGGGGGCAAGGGCTTGCGAAAGTGTGGAAGAAATTGTGACGGCGCTGCGCGGCGCAACCGCGCGCGCCGTATTGGTGAAGGGTTCGCGCTTTATGCGCATGGAGCGGGTAGTGAAGGCGTTGTTGAGTACCGATGGACATGCGCCCCTGGGGCAGGGAGAACAGCATGCTGCTTGAGATCGCCCGCTGGCTTTCCGACGACATTCGCACTTTCGGCGTCTTCGAGTACATCACCTTGCGCGCGGTGTTCGCCTGCGCCACCGCGCTGTTGATCGGCCTGTTCTTCGGCCCGCGCGTGATCCGCAAACTTACCGAACTGAAGATCGGCCAGGCCGTGCGCGCCTATGGCCCCCAGACGCACCTGGTGAAGACCGGCACGCCCACCATGGGTGGGGCGCTGATCCTGATCGCCATCGGCATCAGCACCTTGCTGTGGGCGGACTGGAGCAACCGCTTCGTCTGGGTCGTGCTGCTGGTCACGTTCGGCTTCGGCCTGATCGGCTGGATGGACGATTACCGCAAGGTGGTGCATCGCAATCCCGAAGGCATGCCGGCGCGGCAGAAATTCTTCTGGCAGGCGCTGATCGGGCTGGTGGCCGCCGTCTATCTGGCTTTCGCGGTCTCGGCGCCCGCCAATACCGAGCTGTGGCCCTTGTTCCGCAACTGGGTGGCAAGCGGCTTCATCATGCCGCTGCCCACGCGCGCGGACCTGATCGTGCCTTTCTTCAAGACGGTCAGCTACCCGCTGGGCGTGCTGGGTTTCGTCGCCTTGACCTGGTTCGTGATCGTGGGCACCAGCAACGCGGTCAACCTGACCGACGGCCTGGACGGCCTGGCCATCATGCCTACCGTGATGGTGGGCGGCGCGCTGGGCATCTTCGCGTATGTCATCGGCCGCGCCGACTATTCCAAGTACCTGCTGTTCCCGTATGTGCCCGGCGCGGCGGAATTGCTCGTGCTATGCGCCGCCTTGGCGGGGGCGGGCCTGGCCTTTCTCTGGTTCAACGCCTATCCGGCGCAGGTGTTCATGGGCGATGTCGGCGCGCTCGCGCTCGGTGGGGCGCTGGGCACGGTGGCCGTGATCGCGCGCCAGGAAATCGTGCTCTTCATCATGGGCGGCGTCTTCGTGGTCGAGACGCTGTCGGTCATGGTGCAGGTCAGCTGGTTCAAATACACCAAACGCAAGTATGGCGAAGGCCGGCGGATCTTCCGCATGGCGCCGCTGCACCACCATTTCGAAGTGGGCGGCTGGAAAGAAACGCAGGTGGTCGTGCGGTTCTGGATCATCAGCATGATGCTTGTTTTGATTGGCCTTTCGACGTTGAAATTGCGATGAGCGCAACGGAGTTTCCCGTTTCCGATACGTCTTGCATCCTGATCCTGGGTCTGGGCGAAACCGGTATCGCCGCCGCGCGCTGGTGCGCGCGCAGCGGCGCGCGCCTGCGTATCGCCGATACCCGGGAGCAGCCGGGCGGCCTGGACCAATTGCGCGCCGTGTTCGACGGCATGGCCGACAGCGAGCTGCCGGACTATCGCCTGGGCAGCCAGGAATTCGACGCGTCGCTGCTGGATGGCGTCGCACAGGTCGTCATCAGCCCGGGGCTGGCGCCCAACCAGCCGCCGGCGCAAGCGCTGCTGGCCGAAGCCGAAAAGCGCGGCATCGAAGTCGTGGGCGAAATCGAACTGTTCGCGCGGGCGCTGCAAACGCTGGCGGAAAGCCGCGAGTATCGTCCCCGCGTGGTGGCGGTCACCGGCACCAATGGCAAGACCACGGTCACGGCGCTGACGCGCAGCATGATCGAAGCCGCCGGCATGAGCGCGCGCGCCGCCGGCAATATCGGTCCCGCCGCGTTGACCGCGTTGATGGATGCCCTGGACAACAACGCCTTGCCGCAAGCCTGGGTACTGGAGTTGTCCAGCTTCCAGCTGCATACCACGCACACGCTGGCGTGCGACGCGGCGGTCGTCCTCAATGTCACGCAGGACCACCTGGATTGGCATGGCGATATGCAGTCCTATGCGCAGGCCAAGGGCCGGCTGCTCGCCATGGCGCGCGTCGCCATCGTCAACCGGGACGATCCGCTCACGGTGGGCATGGTCGAAAGCCTGGACGACCGGCGCGTACGCAGTTTCGGCCGCGACCTGCCGGCGCTGGTCGGCGATATGGGCCTGGAGGCCGGGCAGGGCGTGGCATGGCTGACCGCCTGCGAAGCCAGCGATTTCGATATTCCGGCTCCCACGCCCGCGCGCCGCAAGAAAGACGCGCCGCCGCCACCGCGCCCGGCGGGCCGCGTGTCCCGGCTGATGCCCGTGGATGCGCTGCGCATCCGCGGCATGCACAACGCGACGAACACGCTGGCCGCCCTGGCTTTGGGCCGGGCGCTGGATATCGGCTGGGGGCCCATGCTGCGCGCCGCGCGGGAATATGCCGGCGAACCGAACCGCGTGGAGTTCGTGCGCCGCATCGGCGACGTCGACTTCATCAATGACAGCAAGGGCACCAATGTGGGCGCGACGGTGGCCGCGCTGGAAGGCCTGGGCCAGCCCGTGGTGCTGATCGCCGGGGGCCTGGGCAAGGGCCAGGATTTCTCGCCACTGGTCGCGCCGGTGGCCCGGCATGCCCGCGCCCTGGTCCTGATCGGCCAGGACGGTCCGGAAATCGGCAAGGCCCTGGCGTCCACCGGCGTGCAGTGCGCGCAGGCGACCGACATGCGCGATGCCGTGCGCCAGGCCATGGCGCTGGCGCAACCCGGCGACGCCGTACTGCTGTCGCCCGCCTGCGCCAGCATGGACATGTTCCGCAACTACGTACACCGCGGCCAAGTCTTCGCCCAGGAAGCCCAGGAACTGGCGTTGGATCGGGGGGAGGTCGCATGAGCTTATTTGCCGACCTGACCGGGAGCGTCAACGCCGTCCGGCCCGGCCGCACGCGCATGCGCAGCTTCGACATGCCGTTGGTCATCGCCGCCGGCACGCTGCTGTCGCTGGGCCTGCTCATGGTCTATTCGGCGTCCATCGCATTGGCCGATGGCCCGCGCTATGCCGCCTACGGCCAATACTATTTCGTGGTGCGCCATGCCGCTTTCGTGGCCGTGGGCCTGGTGGCGGCCGCGTGCGCCATTACGGTTCCCATCCGCGTGTGGCAGCGCCTGGCCGTGCCGCTGTTCGTCCTGGCGCTGTTCCTGCTTGCCATCGTGCTGGTGCCGGGCATCGGGCGCGAGGTCAACGGTTCGCATCGCTGGATCCCGCTCGGTCCCATCAATTTCCAGCCGTCCGAGCTGATGAAAGTCGCGGCCCTGCTTTATGCCGCCGACTACACCGTGCGCAAGCAGGAACATATGCAGAACTTCGCCCGGGGCTTTCTGCCCATGGCGTGCGCGCTGGGCGGCGTCGGCATGTTCCTGCTGCTGGAGCCGGACCTGGGCGCGTTCATGGTCATCGTCGCCATCGCCATCGGCATCCTGTTCCTGGGCGGCATCAACGGCAAGTATTTCAGCAGCCTGCTCGGCGTTCTGGTCGGCACCTTCCTGCTGCTGATCTGGGCCTCGCCCTGGCGCCGTGCGCGCCTGTTCGCGTATCTGGATCCGTGGAACCAGGACAATGCCTACGGCAGCGCCTACCAGTTGTCGCATTCGCTGATCGCGCTGGGACGTGGCGAATGGTTCGGTGTCGGCCTGGGCGCCAGCGTCGAAAAACTGCACTATCTGCCCGAGGCGCATACCGACTTCCTGATGGCCGTGGTCGGCGAGGAACTGGGTTTCGTCGGCGTCATGCTGGTGATCTCCCTGTTCGCGACCATCGTCCTGCGCGGCTTCGAGATCGGCCGGCAGGCCATCGCCATGGAGCGCACGTTCGCCGGCATGCTGGCACAGGGCGTGGCGATATGGTTCGGCGTACAGGCCTTCATCAATATGGGCGTGTGCCTGGGCCTGCTGCCCACCAAGGGCCTGACCCTGCCGCTGATGAGCTATGGCGGTTCGGGCGTGGTCATGAACCTGGTGGCCCTGGCCATGCTGATCCGCGTCGACCTCGAAAACCGCACGATGATGCGTGGGGGGCGGGTATGAACGCATACGCCGGGCGCACGGCGCTGATCATGGCGGGCGGAACGGGCGGGCATATCATGCCCGGCCTGGCCGTGGCCGCCGTGCTGCGCGAACGCGGCTGGCGTGTCCTGTGGCTGGGCAATCCGGACAAAATGGAAGGCCGGCTGGTGCCCGCGCAAGGCATCGAAATGGCGGAACTGCGTTTCCAGGGCGTGCGGGGCCGCGGCATCAAGGCTTTGCTGCAGCTGCCGTCGCGCCTGTATGCGGCCACGCGGCAGGCATGGCGGCACATGTCCGCGGCGCGGCCGGACGTGGTACTGGGCATGGGCGGCTATGTGGCGTTTCCCGGCGGCCTGGCCGCGGCGCTGCGCCGCGTGCCGCTGGTGGTGCATGAACAGAACGCCGTGGGCGGCACGGCCAATCGCACGCTGGCGCGCCTGGCGCGCCGCGTCCTGACCGGATTCCCCGGCGTGTTGCCGCGTGGCGAGATGGTCGGCAACCCCGTGCGCCGCGAAGTCGGCGCGGTCCCCCCGCCCGAGCAGCGCTATGCCGGCCGGTCCGGCCCGCTGCGCGTGCTGGTGGTGGGTGGCAGCCTGGGGGCGCAGGCCCTGAATACCGTGGTGCCGCAAGCGCTGGCCTTGCTGCCGGAAGCGGCGCGTCCGGTCGTCACGCACCAGGCGGGCGAACAGCACATCGATGCGCTGCGCGATGGCTATGCCGCCGCTGGCGTGCAGGCGGACTGCCGCGCCTTCATCGACGATATGGCGGGCGCGCTGGCGGCCGCCGATCTGGTGATCTGCCGGGCGGGCGCGATGACGGTGGCCGAAATCGCCGCCGCGGGCGCGGCGGCGCTGTTCGTGCCTTTCCCGCACGCCATCGACGATCATCAGACGGCGAATGCCCGTTACCTGAGCGACGCCGGCGCGGCATGGCTGCGCCAGCAAACCGAATTGAGCCCGCAATGGCTGGCGGACTGGCTGACCCAGCGCGGACGCGACGAGCTGCAAGCCGTTGCCGCCCGTGCGCGCGGCCGCGCCATGCCGGATGCGGCCCGCCACATCGCCGACGCCTGCGAAGCCGTCGCGGCGCGTCGCCTGGGCGGGGGAGTGAAACAAGCATCATGAAACACCGTATCCAACATATCCATTTCGTCGGCATCGGCGGGTCCGGCATGAGCGGCATCGCGGAGGTGCTGCTGAACCTGGGCTATCGCGTCAGCGGCTCTGACTTGCACGAATCCGCGGTGACGCGCCGGCTGTCCGGCCTGGGCATGTCCATCGTCATCGGACATACGGCCGCGAATATCGCCGGCGCCGACGCCATCGTTACCTCGACCGCGGTGGCGGGCGACAACCCGGAAGTGATCGCCGCCCGCGCCAGCCGTATTCCGGTGGTGCCCCGCGCCATCATGCTGGCCGAGCTCATGCGCCTGAAGCGCGGCATCGCGATCGCCGGAACCCACGGCAAGACGACCACGACCAGCCTGGTGGCCAGCGTGCTGGCCGCCGGCGGCCTGGATCCGACCTTCGTCATCGGCGGCCGGCTCAACTCGGCCGGCGCCAATGCGCGCCTGGGGCAGGGCGAGTACATCGTTGTCGAGGCCGACGAGTCCGACGCCTCGTTCCTGAACCTGCTGCCCGTCATGGCCATCGTGACCAACATCGATGCGGACCATATGGACACTTATGGCCACGACGTTGCGCGCCTGAAGAGCGCCTTCATCGAATTCACGCAGAAGCTGCCGTTCTACGGCAGCGCGGTGCTGTGCAGCGACGACGCCAATGTGCGCGAAATCATGCCCTTCATCTCGCGCCCCGTCACGACCTACGGCCTGAACGGCGAAGCCCAGGTGGCCGGACGCAATGTGCGGGCCGACGGCACGCGGATGTGCTTCGATGTCCTGCGCCGCGATCGCGATATCGTGCTGCCGCCGCTTTCCGTATGCCTGAACCTGCCGGGCCTGCACAACGTGCGCAATGCCCTGGCCGCCATCGCCGTGGCGTCGGAGCTGGGCGTGCCTGACGAAGCCATCTGCGGCGCGCTCGAATCGTTCCATGGCGTCAACCGGCGCTTCACGCACGTCGGCGATTTCGCCGCGCCGCGCTCGCATGGCGGCGGCGTGTTCACGGTGATCGACGACTACGGGCACCACCCCGTCGAAATGGCGGCGACGCTGGCGGCGGCGCGCGGCGCCTGGCCCGACCGGCGCATCGTGCTGGCCTTCCAGCCCCATCGCTATACCCGCACCCGCGACTGCTTCGAGGACTTCGTCCGCGTCCTTGGCACGGCCGACGCCGTGCTACTGACGGAAGTCTACGCGGCGGGCGAAACCCCGCTGGTGGCCGCGGACGGCCGCGCGCTGGCGCGCGCCCTGCGCGTGGCGGGCAAGGTGGAGCCGGTGTTCGTGGATGACGTGGCGGAGCTGCCGCAGGCGACGCTGGATTTCGTGCGCGACGGCGATGTCGTCATCGTGATGGGCGCCGGCTCCATCAGCAAGGTCCCGGCGCAGATCGGCGACCTGGCCGGCGCGCTGGCGCCGGGCGAAGCGACGCAGGCCGACAGGAGGGTAGTCCAATGATGGATACGGCGATGCAGGAAGAAAGCCTGCGCCGCGCGCGGGCCGCCGCGAGCGCGGGCCCCGACGGGCGCGGGCTGGGCCGTGTCGGCGTGCTGTATGGCGGCCGCTCGGCCGAGCGTGAAGTCTCGCTGATGTCGGGCACGGGTGTGCACGAAGCGCTGCGCAGCGTGGGCGTGGATGCGCATCTATTCGACACCGGCCTGCGCAGCTTCGGCGAACTGGAAGCCGCGGGCTTCGATCGCGTGTTCATCGCGTTGCATGGCCGCTATGGCGAGGACGGCACCCTGCAGGGGGCGCTGGAACTGCTGGGGATCCCGTATACGGGCAGCGGGCCGGCCGCCTCGGCCATTGCGATGGACAAGATCATGACCAAGCGCATCTGGCTGCAGCACGGCCTGCCCACGCCGGATTTCGCCATCCTGGACGAGCACACCGAGCTGCGCCGGGTGCCCGACAGCCTGGGGCTGCCGCTGATCGTCAAGCCGCCGCACGAGGGCTCGACGGTAGGCATCACCAAGGTGCGGGGCTATTCCGACATGAAGGAAGCCTATGCCGAAGCTGCCCGCTTCGACAGCGAGGTCCTGGCCGAGCAGTTCATCGATGGACGGGAGCTTACGGTCGCCCTGCTGGGCGCGGGACGCAACGCGCGCGCGCTGCCTGTCATCGAAATCGCGGCGCCGGACGGCAACTACGACTACGAGCACAAGTATTTCTCCGACGATACGCAGTACTTCTGCCCCGCGGACCTGCCCGAGGACATCGCCCGCGAAGTCGGGCGTGTCAGTGTGGAGGCCTACCGGGTGCTGGGCTGCGAAGGCTGGGGCCGCGCCGACCTGATATTGGGCAAGGACCAGCGCGTCTGGCTGCTGGAAATGAACACGTCGCCGGGCATGACCAGCCATTCGCTGGTGCCCAAGGCGGCGCAGGCGGTAGGCATGTCCTATCCCGAACTTTGTGTGGCAATCCTGTCCGAGGCTTCGTGCAAAGTGCGCAGCCCCGCTCGCAACACCTGACTGGACATTCCGTGTGGAACGACGCGCGCACCACCAACCTGATCGCCAACACGCTTGCCGTGCTGGCGGTGCTCGCCATGCTGGCGGCCGGGCTGGTGTGGCTGGCCAAGCGGCCCTATTTCGACCTGGCCGCCATCGAACTGGAGGCGGCGCCGGGTTCGCAGCTGCATTACGTATCGCCCGTCAGTATGCGGGCGGCGATCGCGGGCGGACTGAAAGGCAATTTCTTTACCATGGACCTGGACCAGGCCCGCGAGCTGTTCGAGTCCGTGCCCTGGGTGCGCCATGCCGCGATACGGCGTATCTGGCCCAATGTGCTGCGCGTGCGGATCGAGGAACAGCAGCCGCTGGCGCTGTGGAACGAAAACCAGATGATCAACACCTGGGGGGAATCATTCACCGCCAACACGGGCGAGCTGGACGACGAATCCGCGCTACCGCATTTCTATGGTCCGGAGGGCAGCGAGAGCCTGGTCGTGCAGCGCTACGCGGAGCTCGCGCGATGGTTCGCGCCGCTGGACATGCGGGTGCAGGATCTGGAGCTGAGTCCGCGCTATGCCTGGCGCGTGACCCTCTCCAATGGCTTGAAACTGGATCTGGGACGGGATCCGGGCGCCGATGCGCCCGACCCCAACGGACCGCCGGGAGCGCTGCCCTTCGCCGCGCGCATCCAGCGCTTCGTGCAGGCCTGGCCCTCGCTGACGCAGAAGCTGGAGGGCCGGACCATACTGCAGGCCGATTTGCGCTACCCCAATGGGTTTGCCCTGGCCCTGGCGCCGCTGCCGGAAGCCGAATCCAAAACCAAATCGAAATCCAATCTAAAAAAGCGCTAACGCCATGACCCGTGACATCAAGGACTTAATCGTCGCCCTCGATATCGGAACCAGCAAGGTGGTGGCCGTCGTCGCCGAAATCCTGCCGGAGGGCCGGTTCGAGGTGCTGGGCCTGGGCCAGCATGAATCCCGCGGCATGCGCAAGGGCGTGGTCGTGAACATCGAGACCACCGTCAATTCCATCCAGCGCGCGCTCGAGGAAGCCGAGCTGATGGCCGACTGCAAGATCCGCGATGTCTACACGGGAATCGCGGGCAGCCATATCCGCAGTTTCAACTCCAGCGGCATGGTGGCGGTCAAGGACAAGGAAGTCACCGCGACGGACGTGGCCCGCGTCATCGAGACCGCCAAGGCGGTGAATATCCCGACGGACCAGCAGGTGCTGCACGTGCTGACCCAGGAGTTCATCGTCGACGGCCAGGAAGACATACGCGAACCCATCGGCATGAGCGGGCTGCGCCTGGAAGTCCGTGTGCATATCGTCACCGGCGCCGTCAGCGCCGCGCAGAACATCGTCAAGTGCGTGCGCCGCTGCGGGCTGGAGGTCCAGGATCTGATCCTGCAGCCGCTGGCGTCCAGCCTGGCGTGCCTGACGACCGACGAGAAGGAATTGGGCGTCGTCCTGGTCGATATCGGCGGCGGCACCACAGACGTGGCGATCTTCACCGGTGGCGCTATCCGCCACACGGCAGTCATCCCCATCGCGGGCGACCAGATCACCAACGACATCGCGGCGATGCTGCGCACGCCCACGCCGGACGCGGAAGAAATCAAGCTGCGCTATGGCGTGGCCAAGCAGGTGCTGGCCAGTCCGGATGAAACCGTGGAAGTGCCCGGCCTGGGCGATCGCGGGCCGCGGCTGGTTAAGCGGCAGGCACTGGGAGCCGTTATCGAGCCGCGTATCGAGGAATTGTTCACGCTGGTCCAGCAGGTCGTGCGCGATTCCGGGTACGAGGATCTGCTGGCCTCGGGCGTGGTCCTGACCGGCGGCTCGGCCCAATTGCCGGGAATGGTGGAACTTGCGGAGGATGTGTTCCTCAAACCCGTTCGCGTCGCGGTGCCCGAGTACGAAGGAAGCCTGGCCGACGTGATGCGCAACCCGCGCTTCGCGACGGTGATGGGCTTGCTGCAGGAAGCGCGCATGCAGCGCATGCGCGGGCGCAAGGTCGCCGCGCAGACGGGCAACTTCAAGAGCCTGCTGTCGCGGATGAAGGAATGGTTCATGAATTAACAGGGATCGCGCTGAACGGCGATCCCGGGGCGTGCCGAGCAACAGGCGGCATGCTGGCGGAGACGCTTCAAACCCGTGGCGGGCCATCGTGTCGGCGTCGGCTTTGAAGCGATTCACAAAGAAGGTAGTCGGGGAAATTTTTTTGTGATTTGCAATCAGACTTGAGGGAGTCGCATCATGAACTTTGAAATGCTAGAGAACAGCACCAAAGGGACCGTCATCAAGGTCGTTGGTGTTGGCGGCGCGGGCGGCAATGCCGTCGCGCACATGATCCGCAACGGCGTGAGCGGGGTCGATTTCATTTGCGCGAATACCGATGCGCAGGCCCTGGCCGCGACCAACGCGCCCGTGCAGATCCGCCTGGGCCGCACCGGCCTGGGCGCCGGCGCCAAGCCGGAGCAGGGCCGCGCGTCCGCCGAAACCGCCCGCGAGGAAATCCGTGCCGCGCTGAATGGCGCGCACATGGTTTTCATCACGGCCGGCATGGGCGGCGGCACGGGGACGGGCGCCGGTCCGGTGGTGGCGGAAGTCGCCAAGGAGCTGGGCATCCTGACGGTGGGCGTGGTGACCAAGCCCTTCGGCTTCGAAGGCAACAAACGCCTGAAGATGGCCGAGGAAGGCATCAGCGAGCTCGCCAAGCACGTGCATTCGCTGATCGTCGTGCTGAACGAAAACCTGTACGACCTGATGGATGAGGACGCCACGCAGGAAGACTGCTTCAAGGCCGCCGACGACATCCTCCACAATGCCTGCGCCGGCATCGCGGAAATCATCAATGTGGAAGGCAACGTCAACGTCGACTTCGAGGACGTCAAGACCATCATGGGCGAGCAGGGCCAGGCCATGATGGGCACGGCCACCGCGTCCGGCGCCGACCGCGCCCGCGTCGCCGCCGAGCACGCCATCGCCTGCCCGCTGCTGGAAGGCGTGGACCTGCACGGTGCCCGCGGCGTGCTGGTGAACATCACCGCCAGCCGTACCCTGAAGATGCGCGAAACGCGCGAAATCATGGAAACCATCCGCGGCTACGCGTCCGAGGATGCCACCGTGATCTTCGGCACCGCCTACGACGAGTCCATGGGCGACAGCCTGCGCGTGACCGTGGTGGCCACCGGCCTGGGCCGCAACTCCACCCGTCCGCAGCTGGTGCAGAGCCGCGCCGAGGCCCTGCGCACCGGTACCGACGACTTCCCGATGGTCGGCATGGCGCCCAACGGCAGCGGCCAGGGCGACTACCGCAATCTGGATATGCCTTCGGTAATGCGCAATCCGCGCACGCAGGCGTCGGCCCAGGTGCGCGCGCTGGAAAGCTCGGGCATGGACCACTTCGACATCCCGGCCTTCCTGCGCAAGCAGGCCGACTAAGGCCGTTTCCGGTAGCCGGCATGGGCGTCAGCCCCTGCCGGCGCCGGGATGCATTTCTCCCTCGACCCCGGCCCCGCTTCCCCAGCGGGGCCGGGAAGGGACGCTTTGAGCTGTTTCAGATAGTTTCGCCCTATCGCATACGTAGGATCGTTTGCCTTGGATGAACCTGACCCCGGGGTTACAATACCGACTTGTAACGGCGGCGGTATTTGTCTCCGCTAACCAAGAACGCGAATAAGCCTTATGTTTCGTCAACGCAGCATCCAGAATCTGGTCAAGACCACTGGCGTCGGTGTGCATTCCGGCCGCCGGGTGGAACTCACGCTACGCCCCGCTGCGCCGAACACTGGCATCGTTTTCCATCGCGTCGATCTGCCGGAAGTCGTCGACCTGCCCGCGCAGGCCACTGGCGTGGGCGACACCCGCATGGCTTCGGTACTCCAACAGGGCAATGTGCGCGTCTCCACGGTCGAGCACCTGATGTCGGCCCTGGCGGGCCTGGGTATCGACAATCTGCATGTGGACCTGACGGCCGAAGAAGTGCCCATCATGGATGGCAGCGCGGCCACGTTCGTGTATCTGCTGCGTTCGGCCGGCATCGTGGAGCAGAACGCCCCCAAGCAGTTCATCCGCGTGCTCAAGCCCATCGAGGTCCGCGAAGGCGAAGGCCGCAACGAGAAGTGGGCCCGGCTGGAACCTCATGATGGTTTCGCGCTGGCCTTTTCCATCGACTTCCGCCATCCGGCGATCGACTCCACGGCGAATTTCGCCGAGGTCGATTTCGCCACGCATTCCTACACGCGCGAGATCGCCCGTGCGCGCACCTTCGGCTTCGTCAACGAGGTCGAGGCCCTGCGCTCCATGGGCCTGGCGCGTGGCGGCAGCCTGGACAATGCCATCGTGATGGACGAATACCGCGTCCTGAACAGTGACGGGTTGCGCTATGACGATGAATTCGTCAAGCACAAGATCCTGGACGCCATCGGCGATCTGTACCTGTTGGGCAAGCCGCTGGTTGCCCGCTATGTCGCCTGCAAATCGGGCCACTACTTGAACAACCAGTTGGCGCGGGCCTTGCTCGCCCAGCAGGAATCGTGGGAACTGGTGTCGTACCAGTCCCAGGCAGAAGCCCCGCAGGCTTTCCGCTACGAGTGGAAGCTGGCCTGAACGAGGTTTAAACGGGGCCCGGACGGCCGCGGCTGGCGGCCGGCTCCGCGTGGCGCGGTCCGCCGGGGCTTATCCTTCGCGATGATGGCGCAGCAGGCGCGCCACCGCATCGGCCAGCGGCCCGGGATTCAAGGTTTCGCGCAGGGCCTCGAAGGCGTTCAGCGCCGTCTCGTCCAGGGGAATACTCTCTTTCGGCGGGCGTGCCGGTTTTGTCCCGGCGCCGGGCAGCCCGGCTTGAACCTTGACCGTGATTTCGTTAAGGTTCCAGCCTGCCGCCTGCAGTGCCTGGGCGATGCGGGGCGCCATCTGGCGCAGCTTCGCGGCGTGGGCGGCGCTGGGAACGGCAAGCTGCAAGCGATCTGTTTCCAGGCGCGCGACCCGGCACACGGCCCCCAGTACCGGCGGCACCGCGGCCGCCACGGTACGCTGGATCTGCAAATGCAGGCGCGCCGTGGCCAGCACACCGGCGCCGCGGCTGTCGTGCCCCAGCCAGCCCATGGCGGTATTGTCGCCACGGCCCGCCTTGGGAAAGGGACGGTATGGCGCGCGTTTTTTCATGCCGGTCCGAAATAGGAATGTCTCGATTGAAGTTTGTCATTATGCATGCGCGCCGGGGATCGGCGGGGCATTTCACCATCGAAGGCAACCGGCTCGCCATGCTGATGAGCGGCGCGCTGCTGCTCGCGGCCTTGGCCGGCGCCCTGATCTACCGTGGGCTGGCGCCGGGCGGCGTGCTGCCCGCGGCGCAGGCCGGCGCGGCGCCGCAGGAAGGCGCGGCCGGGCATACGCAGGACACGGTGCACCGTGCGCTGGCCTTGCTGGCCGACAAAGTGGGTACGCTGCAGGCACGGCTGGCGGGCGTGGACGCCCTGAGCCGCCGGCTTGCCATCGCCGCCGGCGTCTCGCCGCATGAGGCCGGCGCCTTTCCCGCCATGCAGGCCGATGGCGGCGCGCCGCCGGGCGCTTTGGCGCAGGACACGGCTGGGGTCGAGGGCGCCGGCCAGGCCGTCGACGCCGGACTGAACCCGGACGCCGCATTCGACGCCGGCGCCGCGGACCCCGACGCCGCCGCCCCGGATATGGCCGGGCCCGCGCAGACCCTGGGCCGGGACATCGACGTTCTGTCCGATGAACTGAGCCGCCGCATGGCCGCCCTGCAGGTCCTTGATATGGCGCTGACGCGGCGCCGGGCCGACCTGGCCCGCCTGCCGTCGTCCATGCCGGTCACGGATTATCCCTACCTGAGCTCTTCCTACGGCTGGCGCCGCCATCCGGTGACAGGGCGGCATACGCGCCACGACGGCCTGGACTTCGCCGCGCCCAGCGGCACGCCCATCCTTGCCGCCGCCGGCGGCGTGGTCCTGGCCGCCGGTCCCGAGGCCGGCTACGGCAAACGCGTCGACATCGACCATGGCGACGGACTGGTATCGCGCTATGCGCACGCCTCCGAACTGCTGGTGCAGCCCGGCGACCTGGTCGAGCGCGGACAATTGATTGCCCGCGTGGGCTCCTCCGGCGTGTCCACGGGGCCTCACCTGCATTTCGAGATCCGCCTGGCCGGCCAGGCCCTGGATCCTCGTCTCTTCCTGGGACGCCCGCCCACGGCCCCGCCCACCGTCGCGGCCGCGCCCGCCCCCGTCATCCGCTGACGGGGCGGGCAGGCCGGCGTCCGCGCCGGCCCATGGCCCGAAACGTTGCCCTCGCGGTGCGTTACACTCGATCGTTTCCCGGGCGGACCCCTCCGCTTCATTCACAACAAGACTTGTCGCGCGCCGACGTTCCGTTACCGGGGCGTCCAGGCGTGCGCGGACATACGCATGGTTTCTCTGCTCAAAAAACTCATAGGCAGCCGTAATGACCGGTTGCTTAAGCAGTATCGCAAGGTGGTGAGCCAGATCAATGGCCTCGAATCCACCATTGCCGCGCTTTCGGACGAGCAATTGGCGGCCAAGACGCAGGAGTTCCGCTCCCGGTTCCAAGAAGGCGTATCGCTGGACGACCTGCTGCCCGAGGCCTTCGCCGTCGTGCGCGAGGCCGGCAAGCGGGTGTTCGGCATGCGCCACTTCGACGTGCAGATGCTGGGCGGCATCGCCCTGCACAACGGCAAGATCGCCGAAATGCGCACGGGCGAAGGCAAGACGCTCATGGCGACGCTGCCGGTCTACCTGAACGCGCTGTCCGGCAAGGGCGTGCACGTGGTCACCGTCAACGACTACCTGGCCCGGCGCGACGCCGAATGGATGGGGCGGCTCTACCGCTTCCTGGGCATGTCGGTGGGCGTGGTCGTGCCGCAGCAGCCCAACGACGAGAAAAAAGCCGCCTACGCGGCCGATATCACCTACGGCACCAATAACGAGTTCGGTTTCGACTACCTGCGCGACAACATGGAGTATCGCGTGGAGGACCGCCGCCAGCGCAGCCTGTCCTACGCGATCGTCGACGAAGTCGACTCCATCCTGATCGACGAGGCCCGCACGCCGCTCATCATTTCCGGCCAGGCGGAAGACCATACCGAGCTCTATGTCCGCATGAACGCGGTGCCGCCGCTGCTCAAGCGCATGGAGTCGGAGCCCAAGCCGCAGGAACCCGAGCCCGAAGGCGATTACTGGGTCGACGAAAAAAGCCAGCAGGTGTATCTGTCCGAAGCCGGACACGAACATGCCGAGGCCATCCTCAGCCGCGTGGGCATCCTGCCGCAAGGCGAATCGCTGTACGACCCGCGCCACATCGCGCTGATGCACCACCTGATGGTGGCGCTGCGCGCGCATACGCTGTTCTTCCGCGACCAGCAGTACGTGGTGCAGGACGGCGAAGTGGTCATCGTCGATGAGTTCACCGGCCGCCTGATGGTGGGCCGCCGCTGGTCCGACGGCCTGCACCAGGCGGTCGAGGCCAAGGAAGGCGTGCAGATCCAGCACGAGAACCAGACGCTGGCTTCCATTACCTTCCAGAATTACTTCCGCATGTACGACAAGCTGTCGGGCATGACGGGGACGGCCGACACCGAGGCCTACGAATTCCAGGAGATCTACGGGCTGGAAACGGTCATCATCCCGACCAACAAGCCCATGATCCGCAAGGACCAGAACGACCAGGTCTTCAAGACGGCGCGCGAGAAGTACGACGCCATCCTGGCCGATATCCGCGACTGCCACGAGCGCGGCCAGCCCGTGCTGGTCGGCACGACCAGCATCGAGAACTCCGAGCTGCTGTCGGGCCTGCTGCAGCGGGCCAAACTGCCGCACCAGGTGCTCAACGCCAAGCAGCACGCGCGCGAAGCCGAGATCGTCGCCGAGGCCGGCAAGCCCGGCCACATCACCATCGCCACCAACATGGCGGGCCGCGGCACCGACATCGTGCTGGGGGGCAGCGTCGACAAGCAGGTAGACCTGATCCGCGCCGACGCATCCCTGTCCGAAGCGGACAAAGAAGCCCGCATCGAGAAAATCCGCACCGAATGGAAACCGGCCAACGAGAAGGTCAAGCAGGCGGGCGGCCTGCGCATCATCGGTACCGAGCGCCACGAATCGCGCCGCATCGATAACCAGCTGCGCGGCCGTGCCGGCCGCCAGGGCGACCCGGGTTCCTCGCGTTTCTACCTGTCGCTGGAAGATCCGCTGATGCGCATCTTCGCCGGCGACCGGGTGCGCGCCATCATGGAGCGCCTGAAGCTGCCCGAAGGCGAACCCATCGAGGCCGGCATGGTCTCGCGCTCCATCGAGACCGCCCAGCGCAAGGTGGAAGGCCGCAACTTCGACATCCGCAAGCAATTGCTGGAGTACGACGACGTCGCCAACGACCAGCGCAAGGTCTTGTACGCGCAGCGCAACGAAGTCCTGGAAGCGGCCACCGTCGGCCCCACGGTAGAAGGCCTGCGCGACGGCGCCATCGAAGAACTCTTCCGCGCCTACGTGCCGGCGGAATCGGTCGAAGAGCAATGGGACATTCCGGGCCTGCAGCGCGCGCTGGAATCGGATTACCACGTGTCCCTGCCGCTGACGGAAATGCTGGAAAAGGAATCCAGCCTGACCGACGACGACCTGCTGCAGCGGGTGCGCGACGCCGCCGCCGCGGCCTACCGCGCCAAGGGCGAGCAGGTGGGCGCGGAGGCCTGGGGGCAGTTCGAGCGTTCCATCATGCTGCAGGCCATCGACCAGCACTGGCGCGAGCACTTGTCCTCGCTCGATTACCTTCGCCAGGGCATCCATCTGCGTGGCTATGCGCAGAAGAACCCCAAGCAGGAATACAAGCGAGAGGCCTTCGAGCTGTTCTCGGGCATGCTGGACCGCATCCGCGACGATGTGGTCAAGGTGCTGATGACGGTGCGCATCCAGTCGCAGGAGCAGGTCGCAGCGGCGGAAGCCGAGGCCGCCCAGCCGCATGTGCACAACGTGCAGTACCAGCATGCCGACTACGACGAGGCGCTGGCCGCCGGGCAGGAGGAACGTCCGCAAGGCCAGCAGCCCGTGCGCAACCTCATGCCCAAGGTCGGCCGCAACGATCCCTGCCCCTGCGGTAGCGGCAAGAAGTACAAGCAGTGCCACGGCAAGCTGGCCTGAGGAGCACGCGATGACGGCGGCCGCCACGGCGACGGAACTGGACCACGCGGTCATCATGGTGCGGGACCGCCTGGAACAGGCGGCGCCGCACTTCGAGCGCCAGGGCTACACCCTTAGCGAGACCGAAGTCCACAACCTGGGTTCGTGGAACCGCCTGATCGTGCTCGAGCATTCCTATGTCGAGCTGCTGGGATGGCCGCCGGGCAAGCCGCCGGCCCGCAAGGAAATCGCCGATTCGCCTCTGGGGCTGGAGGCCCTGGTCCTGCGCACCGAAGACGCCGAGGCCACCTACGAAAGGCTGCGGGCCGCCGGTTACGCCGTGAATCCCGTGCAGGTACTGACGCGTCCGGCCAAAGTCGCCGGACAGGTCATGGAAGCGCGCTTTCATACGGTTCGTTTCGCCGAACAACCCATACCCGGCATCCGGCTTTACTTCTGCCGGCACCTGACGCCGGCATGCGTATGGCAGCCGGCGCTCATGAAGCACGCCAACGGCGCGCGCGCCGTTGCAGAGGTCGCCGCCCACGGACGCGATCCCGCGGCGCTGGCCGCCCGCTTCGCCGACGTGGCCGACGTCGTGGCGCAGCCGGCGGAAGGCGGCGAATGGATCGTCCCGCTGGGCCACGCGCGGCTGCGCATACGGCCGTCGGCCGGGCAGGGCGACGGCCTGGATACGCTGACGCTGGTGGACCGCGACGGTCGCGCCAGCGTGCTCGACACCGGCTTCTGAACGCCGGCCGGTCCGGCCGGATGCCCGGCCGGATGCCCACGCCCTCTTGTTGCGCCGCCGCCGCGCCGCGCGTGCGATGGGCCCGACTCCGCTTGTCCCGGCATCCTGGCCCGAAACTCCGACGAAGAAATCCCGGCCCGAGACCCCCGGGCGGAACCGCGCGCACCGCTGCGGGTAAACACGGGTGCGCACAGAACTGCATACACTTTAGTATGCAATTTCCTGTGGAGAGCATCGCATGGCATTGCCCCGACAATCCGCCCGCACGTCCGCCGGCCTGGCCGAACTGTATGACGCCGTCAAGACCATGGCCGTCCGGTTCGATTTCAAGCCCGGCCAGCGCATCAACGAGGTGGAACTGGCGCGGCAACTCAACGTCAGCCGCACGCCTTTGCGCGAGGTACTGAACCAATTGATGGTGGAGGGCTTCGTCACCCGCGCCGTCAATCGCGGTTTCATCGGCCGGCCGCTGGATGCCAAGCAGATCCACAGCCTTTATGAATTCCGCGCGGTGCTGGAATGCGGCATCGTGCGTGCCGCCTGCGAGCGCGCGACGGACGCGCAGCTGGACGCCTTGCAGGCCGCCGTCGAAGCGTCGCGCGACGTCCCCGAAGACACCGACGCCGTGCGCCTGCTGGCGCTGGACGAGCAATTCCATATGTCGCTCGCACGGTTGACGGGCAACGAAGAGTTCGTGCGCAGCCTGGAAAGCGTCAATGCGCGCATTCACTTCGTTCGCTGGATCGACATGCAGCAAGGGCGGCGCAGCCATACGCAGGCCGAACACCTGCGCATCGTGCAGGCGCTGAAGGCGCGCGACGATGCCCTGTTGCAGGAACTGGTGTCGCGCCATATCGGCCGGCGCCTGGACCAGATCACCGACGTCATCCGTACGGGCTTTTCGACGATCTATATGCGGGACCAGCTCGAAGACAAGGCCTGACAACCACAAGGGGAAATCATGATCGCCAAGCCATACCAAACCGTTTCCGCCCGGCCCCTGCGCCGGCGCCTGGCCGTGGCCGCCGCGCTATGCGCGCTGGCCGTCGGGGCGATAGGTGTCGCGCCCGCGGCCCGGGCCGCCGACGAAAAGCCGCTGATCCTGGTCGTGCCTTATCCGCCCGGCGGCAGCACCGACATCCTGGCGCGCATCCTGCAGCCCAAACTGTCCGAGCGCATGCATGGCCGATCGGTCATCGTGGAAAACCGCGCCGGCGCGGCCAGCCAGATCGCCACCGCCTTCGTCGCGCGCTCCGCGCCCGATGGCAATACCCTGCTGGTCAGCTTCGACAACCACGCCATCAACCCGGCCGCCAAGACCAACCTGCCCTACGACACTTTCAAGGACTTCGTCGGGATCAGCCAGACCGTGCGTTTCCCGCTGGTGATCGGCGCCAATCCCGGCGTGCCGGGCGATACCCTGAGCGCCTTCTTCGACGCGGCCCGCAAGAATCCGCGCAAGCAATACAACTTCGCTTCCACGGGCGTCGGTTCGCTGAACCACCTGGCGCCCGAGCAGCTCAAGCGCCTGTCGGGCGTCGATCTGCTGCACGTGCCCTATGGCGGCGGCGGTCCGGCCGTGCAGGCCGTGGTGGGCGGCCAGGCCGACATGACGTGGCTGAGCTACGCGGCCCTGCGTGGGCAGATCCAGGCCGGCAAGATCAAGCCCCTGGCCGTCGCCGGCGAGAAGCGCCTGCCCGACCTGCCCAAGGTGCCCACCGTGGCGGAATCCGGCTTCCCGGGCTTCGAGGCCTATTCCTGGAGCGGCATGTTCGCGCCGGCCAAGACTCCACCGGCCACGGTCAAGGCGTTGACCGCCGACTTCCAGGCGGTGCTGGCCGACCCCGAGGTGCGCCGCAAACTGACCGAAGCCGGTTTCGAGGTCATCGGCTCCGACGGCCCGGCGCTGGACGCCTACGTCCAGCGCGAATACCAGCGCTGGGACCAGTTCATCAAGACCAATCACATCAATCTGGAAAACTGAAAATGGATCAACTGACCGGCGCCGAAGCCATGGTGCGCATGCTCCAGGCCTATGGGGTGGAACATATTTTCGGCCTGTGCGGGGATACCAGCCTGCCTTTCTACGACGCGCTGTACCGCCTGGATCATGGCATGCGGCACGTGCTGACGCGCGACGAGCGCAGCGCGGGCTATATGGCCGACGCCTACGCCCGCGTCAGCGGCAAGGTGGGCGTCTGCGAAGGTCCCAGCGGCGGTGGCGCCACCTATCTGCTGCCGGGGCTGGTGGAAGCCAACGAGTCCTCCATCCCGGTGCTGGGTATCACGTCGGATGTGGCGGTCGGGTCGCGCGGCCGCTATCCCTTGACCGAGCTGGACCAGGAAGCGCTCTATCGGCCGCTGACCAAGTGGAACCGCACCATAGACCGCGCAGACCAGATTCCCGGCATGGTGCGCGCCGCCTTCCGCGCGATGACCGGCGGCAAGCCGGGCGCGGCCCACCTGTGCTTTCCGTATGACGTGATGAAGCAGAAAGTGGATGCCGCCGATATCTGGGCCCAGCCCGAGCATGGCCGCTTCCCCGCCATGCGCTACGCGCCGGACCCGGCCGACATCGCGCGGGCGGCCGGGCTGCTGGCGCAGGCCCGCACGCCGGTCATCCTGTGCGGCGGCGGCGTGGTCATCGCCGGCGCCTGCGAGGCGCTGCGCACGCTGGCCGAATCCCTGAAGGCCGCCGTGTGCGTCACGGTCAGCGGGCAGGGCAGCCTGGCCGACACGCATCCCTTGAATGCCGGGGTGGTGGGCTCCAACGGCGGCGTGCTGGCCACGCGCGACGTGGTGGCCGCCGCCGACGTGGTGCTATTCGTGGGCTGCCGCGCGGGATCGACCTCCACCGAGCACTGGCGCTTCCCCAGCCGCGATACGACCATCCTGCACATCGACATCGATCCCATGGTCGTGGGCGCGAACTACCGTACCGAAGTGGGCATGGTCGGCGATGCCCGCCTGGCGCTGGAGGCCCTGAACGCGGAGGTCGCGGCGCGCCTGGCGCATCGACCGGCCGGCGCCACCGACGGCGCGGTGCTGGCGGGCAAGGCCCGCGCCGCCCGTGCCGCGCAACTGGAGTCCCTGGCGTCGTCCACGGAGCGCCCCATCCGGCCCGAGCGCGTCGTCAAGACGCTCAATCGCCTGCTGCCGGACGATGCGGTCGTCTGCGCGGACCCCGGCACGCCATGCCCGTATTTTTCCGCCTACTACGATGCCGCGCGCCCGGGCCGGCATTTCATTACCAATCGTGCCCATGGGGCGCTGGGCTATTCGCTGTCGGCCGCCTTCGGCGCATGGTTCGGCCGTCCCCAGTCCAAATGCGTGGCCGTCATGGGAGACGGCAGCTTCGGGTTCACGGTCGGCGAACTGGAAACCATCGTCCGCCACAAGGCCCCGCTGCTGATGGTGGTGTTCTCGAATTCCGTCTACGGGTGGATCAAGGCCAGCCAGAAGGCCGGCTACGACCAGCGCTACTACAGCGTGGACTTCGACCGTACCGACCATGCCCGCGTGGCCGAGGCCTATGGCGTAAAAGCATGGCGGGTGGAGGATCCCGCGCAGCTGGAGTCCGCGCTGCGCGCGGCGATGGAGCACGATGGCCCGGCGCTGGTGGACGTGCTGGCCCAGCCGCTGCAGGATGCCGCCGCGCCGGTCAGTCAGTGGATGGGCTAGGCGGCAGGCCCACGGCAGGCATGCAGGCCACGACATGGTTCACGCCCGTGGCGATGGCCTGCTCGTCGACGCCATACACATGCAGCGACACGGCGACGTCGGTGCCCGCATTGCCCAGCTGGTGGATCTGGCCCAGGCCGGGGGCCGCGGTCACGATATCGCCCGGCAGACGCCGTACGCGCTGTCGCGGGCGCGCGCACTGCGCCGCGGCGTCCCAGTCATGGAGGGTTTCCGTGAGCTCGCCGCGCACGACCTGGTAGGCGCACCACGTCCGGTGTCCATGGACCGGGCTGAACTGGCCGGAAGGCCAGACCAGGTAAACGACCGTGAAATGCCCCTGCGGGTCCGCATAGGCGACGTGCCGGGAATAGCCGTCGCGCGGCGCGGCGAGCGCATCCGGGCATACGGCGTCCAGCGCGCCGCCGGCATCCGCGCCGGCCACGCCGCGGGCCAGGGCGCCCAGCAGCCCTTCGCCGGAAAGGTGGCGGGCCGCGAGAATCGAATCGCAGAGGGGCGCGAGCGCGGGCGGCGGGGAACGGTGTTGCATAATTTCATCCCGGTCGGATCTTGTATTGCATCCTAACGGGATATCCGCGCAAAAAAATTGCTCAATAAGCGCCACGGGCTCCCGATATTGGAAGAAGCTTGCCGTCTTTCGGGGGACGATGTCGGACGCTCCATCCGGGTACCGCTGACCGATGCCGTGTCGGCCGGGCGCGCCCTTCACGCATCCGGGGCCACGGGTACTTCGTAGGCCCGCAACGATGGCAGGGCGCCGGTCCAGGGTTCGATGTCCACCAGCGTGGACAGCGCGCTGCTACCCTGCGCAAGGCGGGATGTGCCGATGTCCGGCGTCAGCACATTGGGGTTGCCATGCCGTTCCAGCGTGGCGTCATCGGCGTCGAACCACGCCCCCGTGGACATCACCAGGACGCCGCGCATGACGCCCGCATCCAGGACGGCGCCGGCCAGGCAGGCGCCGCGCGCATTATGGATACGCACCGGTTCGCCGTCGCCTATGCCGCGCGCGGCCGCGTCGTCGGGATGTATGCGCACCGGCTCGCGTCCGTGGATTTTGCGGGCGCCGGCCAGGCGCGCCGGGTCCAGCTGCGAATGCAGGCGGCGCGCGGGCTGGCTGCTGATCAGGTGTAGCGGGCTATGGCGCGCGGCGTCCGCCCCCAGCCATTCCGCCGGTGGCAGCCAGGCCGGATGGCCGGGGCAATCCTCGTAGCCGAAGCCGGCGATGCGCTCGGAATACAGCTCGATGCGGCCGGACGGCGTGTGCAGGCGGTGCGCCAGCGGATCGCGCCGGAAGTCCTCGAACAGCACGAAGTCGCGGTCCGGCGCGGGCAAGGCCAGGTATCCCTGGCGCCAGAACGCCTCGAAGTCGGGCGCTGGCGGCAGGGCCGGGTCTTGCGCCCAGCGCGCGCGCATGCCGGCGTACATATGCGCCAGCCATTGCCGTGCGTCCCGGCCTTCCGTGTAGGCGGCCTCGTAGCCGCCCAGGGCCGCCAGTTCGCGGTAGATCTCGTAGTCATCCCGGCTCTGTCCCTGCGGCGGCAAGGCGCGATGCATGGCGAACACATAGCGGTCGCGCGAGGAGGCCCCGATGTCCTCGCGCTCCAGGGTGGTGGTCGTGGGCAGGACGATGTCGGCGCGCCGGGCCGTGGGCGTCCACCAGGTCTCGTGGACCACGATGGTCTCGGGCCGTTGCCATGCCGCGTGCAGCCGGTTCAGGTCCTGATGGTGATGGAAGGGATTGCCGCCTGCCCAGTAGACCAGGCGCACATCCGGATAACGGTATTCCTTGCCGTTGAACGGGTAGGTTGCGCCGGGATGCAGCAGCATGTCGGCGATACGGGCCACCGGTATCGAGCGGCCCGCGGGGTTCCTGCCTTCGTGGAACTCCGGCACGGCCGCGTCGATGCGCGGATTGCCGGCGCTGTTGATGGACCCCAGCCCGAAGCTGAAGCCGCCGCCCGGCAGGCCGATCTGGCCGAGCATGGCGGCCAGAGCAATGCAGGCCCAATACGGTTGCTCGCCGTGATGCGCGCGCTGCAGCGACCACGTGCAGTTCACCAGCGAACGGCAGGCGGCGGCGTCGCGCGCCAGCCGGCGTATCGTGTCCGCCGGCACGCCGCAGATGGCGGCCGCCCACTCGGCCGTCTTCGGCTGCCCGTCTTCCGCGCCGCGCAGGTAGGCGGCATAGCGTTCGAACCCGTGGCAGTAGCGGGACAGGAAGGCGGCATCGTGGCGCCCGTCCTCCAGCAGCACATGGGCCATCCCTATCATCAAGGCCGCATCGGTATTGGGCCGTATGGGTATCCATTCCGCGGCGATGTCGGCGGGCATGTCCCCGCGCGACGGCGAGATGACGACAATACGCGCCCCCGCCGCCACCGTGCGGCGCAGCCCGTCGCGCGCCGTATGCGCGCCGGCGCCGCCGGCGATGACCTGGGCGTTGCGCAGCGGCATGCCGCCGAATGCCAGGATCAGGCGGGTGTGGGCGGCCACGCTGTTCCAGTCCGTGACCTTGCCGGTCAGCGGCTGCCACGTGCCGATGACGTGCGGCAGCAGGAATTGCGCGGCGCCCCAGCTGTAGTTGCCGACCTGGTCGGTGCAGCCGCCGCCTGCGTACAGGAAGCGCCGCGTCTGGCTCATGGCATTGTGGAAGCGGCCCGCGGACGCCCACCCATAGGATCCACCGAAGATCGCCTCCGCGCCGTGTCGGGCCCGCACGCGCGCCAG
The DNA here is from genome assembly GCF_001676705.1 of Bordetella bronchialis. Taxonomy (NCBI): domain Bacteria; kingdom Pseudomonadati; phylum Pseudomonadota; class Betaproteobacteria; order Burkholderiales; family Alcaligenaceae; genus Bordetella; species Bordetella bronchialis. The sequence goes on along the minus strand of NZ_CP016170.1, from coordinate 4,612,147 downwards.
TTCTTCATGCACGAGCTTCAAGGCCACGTCCCAGCCGACCTCCACATAGCGGTCGCTGCCCCGGCCCGTCCCCGTCCCGCGGCGGCGCAACCAGCCCTCGCGTACCGCCGGCCGCGCGACGCGCAGCGGGGAGTGCACCATTTCGGGCATGGTGTGGATCATGGGCGACGGATCGGGATCGTGCGGGAAGGGCTCGCAGGCGACCAGCCTGCCGTCGCGCACCACGGCGGTATAGGCGCCCCAGTGCGACAGCGTGGGATAGCGTTGGACGTTCGGCGGCATGATCCCGGTGGTTTAACACAAAGCGCCGGGGGCGCCCCGATGGACGCGGCGGAAGGGAACAGGCAAGATGGCGCCCGTTGCGGAGGAAAACCGATGGATCAGACCGATATCAAGATCCTGAGCCTATTGCAGAAAGACGCCGGCTGTTCGGTCGCGGAAGTCGCCGAACAGGTCAATCTGTCGGTGACCCCGTGCTGGCGGCGCATCCAGAAATTGAAGGAGGACGGCGTCATCGCCCGCAACGCCGTGCTCCTGGACCCGGTTGCCCTGGGGCTCAAGCTGACGGTATTCGTCTCCATCAAGACCAGCCAGCACAGCGCCAAGTGGACGCGCCGCCTGATCGACGCGGTGCAGGCACTGCCCAATGTGGTCGAGTTCCACCGCATGGCGGGCGACATCGACTACCTGTTGAAGGTCATGGTCGAGGACATGGCCGCCTACGACCGCTTCTACCGCCGCCTGATCGAGGCCGTGGACCTGCTGGATGTCAGCGCCAGTTTTTCCATGGAAGTGATCAAAAGCACGACCGAGCTGCCCCTGGACGGGCTCTAGCCCGCGGCGGAGAAAAAGCTTTCCGTTGTGGCTGCACAACGAGAATGCAATTTTTATTTCAGGCGATTCCTGGACCGTTATCTAGCAACGTTTTTTCCCTGGCGGGGGCGTACGATCCTCATCGTTCCATTTCTTACGCCGATAGAGATCATCCGTATGTCCGCGGTTCTGTCCGACGAGCCCGCCGCGCCTCTCCAGGGCGCGTGCCCTGTCGACGGAATGCGCGCGGACGCCGCCGCGCCGCTGCCGGACGACTTTCCGGGGGCGTGGAACGGCACCGACGATCTCTGGGTCTTCGCTTACGGCTCGCTGATCTGGCGGCCCGGCTTCGCCTGGCAGGAACGCAGGCTGGCCAGCATCCACGGCTATCACCGTTCGCTGTGCCTGTGGTCGCGCCATCATCGCGGCTCGGACCAGGCGCCTGGCCTGGTGTTCGGCCTGGACCGCGGCGGCTGCTGCCGCGGCGTGGTGTTCCGCATTGCCGCGGCCGACGTCCCGGTCACCGTCCGCGCCCTGTGGGAGCGCGAAATGATAGGCGGCGCCTACACGCCCCGGTGGCTGACCTGCCATAGCGAGCAGGGCCCCGTCAGTGGGCTGGCCTTCCTGCTGAATCGCGCCTGCGCCGACTATGCCGGGGACGTGGCGGAGGAAAGGCGGCTGGATATCATCCGCACCGCCGTCGGGCGCTCCGGCGCCTGCCTGGAATATGTGCTGGAGACCGAGCGCGCGCTGCGCGCCCACGGTATCAGCGATTGCCGGCTGGGCGAACTGGTCCGCCGGCTGCTTCCGGCATTCTGAACGTCAGAACGTCCACTTCCCGAACATGAACAGCACATTGCCGTTGCCTTTCCCGCCAGGGATATAGGTGGCGTAGAAGGTTGCCTTGTCGTAGCCGACGGAGACCAGCGGCAATATCCCGGGGAAGGGGATGTAGTGCAGGATGTCCTGGCGCGCCGTCAGGAAGACGGTGTAGCCGGCGCCGAAGCGCCAGTCCTGTCCCAGGCGGCCGATCTTTTGATAGCCATAGCCCGCGATGGGCTCCACGTGGCCATGCGAGTCCAGGAAGGCCATGCCATACAGGCCCTGCCAATCGCCGTCTTCGTCATAGATGCCCTTGCCCCAGCCGCCGCCCCAGCTTTCCTCGCGGAACGATTTGATCTTGTCGGCGGAATAGGCCGCGCGGTTGTGCCAGGCATAGCCGGTCAGGTATAGCTCGTCGTTGCCCTGGTTCCATATCTGGTCCAGGCGGGCGCAGGCGCCTTGGGCCCAGGAGGGCAGGTTGTCGCAGGCTTGGGCCGTGAAAGGCAGGGCGGCGGCGCCGGCCAGGACGGTGGCGGCGCAGGCACGCCGGGCGGCGTGGGCGGTAGAACGCTTCATTGCGGGGGCGGGTGGTTGATGACCGCAGTGTGACACCGCCGGAGCGTTGAAAGTGCCCGCCACAGGGGTACTTCCCGGCAAAATATTGCTACAGCAGGAAGATCGTCGCCAGTCCCAGGAAAATGAAGAAACCCAGCGAATCGGTGGCGAAGGTCAGCAGCACCGAGGAGCCGATGGCCGGATCCTTGCCGAAGCGGTCGCGCACCATGGGTACCAGTACGCCGACCGACGCGCCCACCAGCATGTTGCAGATCATCGCCGCCATCATCACCAGGGCGATGGAAACCGAACCGGAGATTGCCCAGGCGAACACGGCGGCCACCACGCTGCCGCACAATCCCACCAGGAGGGTCACCAGCAATTCCCGCTTGACCAGTTGCCACAGGTTGCGGCCGGTGATGCGGCCTACCGCCAGGGCGCGGATGATCATGGTCATCGTCTGGTTGCCCGAATTGCCGCCGATGCCCGCCACGATGGACATCAGGAAAGCCAGGATGACGATGTGGCTGACCGTGCCTTCGAAGCGCGAGGCCACGAAAGACGCCGTGGCGGCCGTACACAGGTTGAACAGCAGCCAGGGCGCGCGGTTGCGCAGGGCCATCGCCACGGGCGCGAAGATGTCTTCTTCCTGCAGGCCGGCGCGCGACAAGGCCTGTTCCTGCGAGTCCTCGCGGATGACGTCGACCACGTCGGCGATGGTCACGCGCCCGATCAGGCGGCCCTGGTCGTCCACCACGGGGGCGGACACCAGGTCGTAGCGTTCGAAGGCGCCGGCCGCGTCGGCATCCGAGTCCAACGCCGCCAGCGTCAGGTAGTCCGTGGTCATCACGTCGCGGACGGCGGTGTCGGGCTCGCTGACCAGCAATGTCGACAATGGCAGGATGCCTTGTAGCTTGTCCTGCCGGTCGACCACGAAAATCTGGTCGGTGTGGTCGGGCAGTTCATGCAGCCGGCGCAGATAGCGCAGCACGACCTCCAGCGAAACGTCCTCGCGCACGCGCACCATCTCGAAATCCATGATGGCCCCGACGCTGTCCTCGGGGTAGCCCATGGCTTCGAGCAACTGTGCCCGTTCTTCTTCCGTCAGCCCTTTCTGTACTTCGGCCACCACGTCGGCCGGCAGGTCCGGCGCCAGGTCGGCCAGTTCGTCGGCGTCCAGGTGTTCCGTCGCGGCGACCAGGTCCTGCCGGTCCATCGCTTCGATCAGCGATTCGCGGACCCAGTCCTCCACTTCGAGCAGGACATCGGCATCGTGTTCGGCGCTGACCAGCTTCCAGACGGCCTGCCGTTCGTCCTTGGGCAGCGATTCCAGGATGAAGGCGATATCCGCCGGGTGCAGGCCATCGACCAGCGCCTTCAATTCGGCTTCATGCTGGCGCTGCACCAGCTGTTCGACCAGGTCCTGGCGCTGGTCGCCTTCTTCCTGGCGGTGCACCAGGCTGGCCACCAGCTCCTGGCGGCGCAGGAGTTCCTGCACTTCCGCCAATGCGTGCTGCGCGTCTTCCGGGTCCAGGCGGCGAGGCGCGCCCGCCGGCTTCTGCGGGATGTCGACTTCGGTCATAGGCGACGGTCCGTCATAGCGCGGGCAGGGGCCGGCTGCGGCGGGCGTCGTCCGTCGCGACATACACCAGGGTGGCCTCCGTGACCTTCACGACTTCGGCGTCCAGCCGCTGGCGCTGGGCATAGACTTCCACCGACACGGTGACCGAGGTGGTCCCGGTCTTGACGACGTCGGCATAGAAGCTAAGCAGATCGCCGACGAAAACCGGTTGCTTGAAAAGGAAACTGTTGACCGCGATGGTGGCGACGCGGCCCGCGGCGCGGCGCGCCGCCGGGATGGAGCCCGCGATATCGACCTGGGCCATGATCCAGCCGCCGAATACGTCGCCATGCACGTTCGCGTCGGCCGGCATGGGCAGCACGCGCAGGACCGGGTCGCGGTTCGCGGGCAAGCTGACGAAGGGCGAGTTTTTACTGGCGGTCATGGGCCGGCTCCTGTCGGACAACCGGCCGATTATGCAGGAAATTCGTCCCCCCCGCGTGTCACGGAGGACAGGCGTTCAGCCGAGCAGTTTTACCAGGCCGTAGCCGCCGAAAATCAGCCACAGGTACAGGATGAAGCCCAGCGCCAGCACCCGCGGGCCGGCCTTGCGGATCTGGCTGAAGCGCGTTTCGATGCCCAGCGCCGTCATCGCCATGGTCAGGGCGAACACGTCCAGCTTGCGCAATTGCGCGACGACGTCCGCGGGAACGATGTTCAACGAATTGACCATGGCCAGTGCCAGGAAGCCCACGGCGAACCACGGGATGGGCAGGCGCGCGCCGCCGGCATGGCCGCCCTGGGCCTTGGCGCCGGCCGCGCGGCGCAGCCACAGCCCCAGGACCAGCAGCACCGGCACCAGCAGGGCCACGCGTGTCATCTTCACGATGGTGGCGACTTCGGTCGTGGCCGGATCCACATTGCTGGCGGCGCCCACGACCTGGGCGACCTCGTGGATGGTCCCGCCGATATAGATGCCCAGATGCTGGGTATCGAAATTCAGCCAGCCGGCGTGATAGAAGACCGGGTAAAGGAACATCGAAAGCGTACCGAACAGCACCACCGTGGCCACCGCGACCGCGCTTTTGTGCGGCTGGGCGCGCAGCGTGGGTTCGAAGGCCAGCACGGCGGCCGCGCCGCAGATGGCGCTGCCCGCCGACGTCAGCATGGCGGTGTCCCGATCCAGGCCCAGCAGACGCTGGCCGACCAGGGTGCCGATGGCCAGCGTGCCAACCACTACCGCGATGGAGACCGCCAGGCCCGGCAGCCCCACCGCGGCGATCTGCTGGATGCTGATGTTCAAGCCATAGAAGGCCACGGCGATGCGCAACAGCCGGCGCGCGGCGAAATTGACGCCCGCGCTCCAGTCATGCGGCATCGTGCCGCGCAGGAAGTTGCCATACAGCATGCCGCACACGATGCCGACCACCAGGGGCGAGAACCCCAGGCCTTTCAGGAAGGGCAGGTTGGCGAGTTGGATGACGGCGGCGGACAACAGGCCGACGAAGAACACACCGTTCAGTTTGTCGCGCCAGGGGGTGGCCAAGGGCAGGCCGGCAGTAGTCGTATTCATGATGCAGGGCTTTCCGGGAGCCGGCGGCGACAGGAACACCCGTCCTGTTATGACTGCGCTTCCGGCTCTAATAACCAGGAGTAATGTTATGGCTGCGGGTTCTATTTGAAAAATTGTTATGTCGGATGTCTAATATCCGGAAACCCGATATCGGGCGTCACGCGCGCGCGGGGGCGGCGGCGCGCCCGCGTCCGACGCCCGCAATCCCCAGGAAGCTGCCTCCGTCATGACTCCCGAACAATTGCTGACCTTCGCCTACGTCGCCGAGGCAGGCAACATCAGCCGCGCGGCGGAACTGCTGCATTTGTCGCAGCCCGCGGTGTCGGGACAATTGCGCGCCCTGCAGGAATGGTTCGGGGAACCGTTGTACCGCCGCAGCGGGCACGGCATCGCGCTGACCTCGGCCGGCGAACGGCTGGTGGAGCATGCGCGCCAGTTGCGGCATGCCTATGCCCAGGCGCGCGGGGTCCGCGACGCATGGCGCGGGATCGCGTCGGGGTCGCTCCAGCTGGGCGCCAGCACGACGCCCGCCAGCTATGTGCTGCCGGCGCTGGTCGCCGCCTTCCGCGCCCGCTACCCCGCGGTCACGCTACAGCTGTCGGACGGCAATACGCGGGAGATCGTCCAACGACTGCCGCAGCTGGACATGGCCTTCATCGAAGGCGACATTCCGCCGGGCTTGCCGGCCGATACCGCCGTCTACGAGTGGCGTGCCGACGAGGTGGTGGCCGTGGTGCCTGCCGACCACGAACTGGCCCGGCGCGGCAGCGCCACCCTGGCGGAACTGGCCGCCTATTCGCTGGTCATGCGCGAACAGGGCTCCGGCGTCAGGGGACTGGTCGAACGCGCCTTCCAGGGGCAAGGCCTGACGCCCGACGTCGCGCTGGAGCTCGCCGGCGTGGAAGGCGTCAAGCAGGCCGTGCGCGCCGGCCTGGGCATCGGTTTCGTCTCCATCATGTCCATGCGGCACGAGGACGGCGCGCTGGTCGCGCTGCGCGTGGGGGCCGCGGGCCTGACCCGCACCCTGAGCATCCTGCTGCCGCACGCCTCGGCGCCGGCGCGCGCGGCCTCGCTCTTTCTGGAGATGTGCCGCGCCTAGCGTGCCGTCCGCGGTATCGCACGCTAGCGGGCGGCAGCGCGGGTTTCGTGCCGGGCCAGGCGCGCCAGCGCCAGGCGTACCCAATAGGTCGCGCCCAGCCCCAGCAGTTCGTCGTTGAAGTCGTAGCTGCCGTTGTGCAGCATGCAGGGCCCCAGGCCATGGCCCGCCGTGCGGTGATCGCCCCAGCCGTTGCCTATCCATACATAGCAGCCGGGTATTTCCTGCAGCATGAAGGCGAAATCCTCCGCGCCCATCGACGGCTGCACGTGGTCGTTTACGTTGTCCGGGCCGACCAGCTCGCGCAATACGTCGGCGCATATCGCCGCTTCGGCGCGATGGTTGATCGTCGGGGGATAGTGCCGCTGGAAGTCGAAATCCACTTCGCAGGCCAGCGCCGCGCAGGTATGTACCGAGATATCCCGCATGCGCTGTTCGATCAGGTCCAGCGATTCCATCGTGAAGGTGCGCACGGTCCCCCGCATGACGGCTTGCGTGGGGACCACATTGTCGGCGCTGCCGGCGTGGATCTGCGTGATGCTCAGTACCGCGGCATCCAGCGGATTGCGATTGCGGGTGATGATGGTCTGCAGCGATTGCGCCAGTTGCACGGCCGTCATCACCGGGTCCACGCCAAGATGGGGCATGCCGGCATGCGAGCCCTTCCCGGTGATCGTGATCTTGAAATCGTTGCTGGACGCCATGATGGGGCCGTCGGTCAGGCCGAAGGCGCCTTGCGCCATGCCCGGCCAGTTGTGCATGCCGAAGACCGCTTCCATGGGAAATTCACGGAACAGGCCATCGTCGATCATGCGCTTGGCGCCGCCGCCGTGTTCCTCCGCCGGCTGGAAAATGACATGGACGATCCCGTTGAAATCGCGGTGTTGCGCCAGATAGCGCGCGGCGCCCAGCAGCATGGTCGTGTGCCCGTCGTGGCCGCATGCGTGCATCTTGCCGGGATGGCGGCTGGCATGGGGGAAAGTGTTGACTTCCTGCATGGGCAGGGCGTCCATGTCCGCGCGCAGGCCGATGGCCCGGCTGCCCCCGCCGCTGCCCCGTATGGTTCCCACCACGCCCGTGCCGCCCAGGCCGCGGCGCACTTCTATGCCCCATTCCTGCAGCTTGTCGGCCACGATGTCGGCGGTCCGGAATTCCTCGAAGCACAGTTCCGGATGGGCATGGAGGTCGCGCCGGATGGCGGCCAGCTCCGCTTGCCAGGCGACGATGGGTTCTAGCAGTTTCATGGGGCACCGTTGTGTTGCGCGCCCGCGCGGGCGCGGCAAAATATAGGGCAGGCCGCAGGGCCGGGAACATACCGCGGACGCCGGACAGGCCGGCAAGGCGGCTGGACGATTGAGCGTATCATCAAACCCGGCCTTTATTAAATTGGAGACAACTACCATGCAGCGTCCATGGCTGGCCGAATACCCCGCCGGCGTTCCCGCGGAGGTTTCCGCCGACGGCTATGTCTCGCTGGTCGACCTGCTGGACCGCGCCTGCGAACGCTACGCCAGCCGGGTCGCCTGCACCGCCATGGGCACTGACATCCGCTACGAGACCCTGGACCGTCACGCCCGGCATTTCGCCGGTTGGCTGCAGTCGCTGGGCCTGGAGCGGGGCAGCCGCGTCGCCCTGATGCTGCCGAACGTGCCCGCCTATCTGGCATGCATGCTGGGGACGCTGCGCGCCGGCCATGTGGTGGTGAACGTCAATCCGCTGTACAAGCCGGCCGAACTGCAGCGCCAGTTGCTCGATAGCGGCGCCCGCGTCATCGTCATCCTGGAGAATTTCGCGCATACCTTGCAGGATGTCGCCGACCGCGGCGATCTGGCGCATATCGTCGTCACCGGCGTCGGCGATCTGCTGGGTGGCGTCAAGGAAACGGTCGTCAATCTGGCGGCGCGGCATGTGAAAAAGGCCGTGCCGCAGTGGCGCATCGAGCAGGCGCGGCCCCTGACGCGGGTGCTGGCGGCGGGCCGCCGCCATGGGTTCGAGCCACCGGTCCTGTCCATGGACGATCTGGCCGTCCTGCAATACACCGGCGGCACGACCGGCACGCCCAAGGGCGCCATGCTCACGCATCGCAACCTCGCCATCAACGTCCTGCAGACCGAGGCCGTGGCATGGCCCGCCCTGCACGACGTGGCCGGACAGCTGACGATCATCAGCGCCTTGCCGCTGTATCACGTCTTCGCGATGACGGTATGCGGGCTGTATGGCATGCATGCCGGCATGCGCAACCTGCTGATTCTGAATCCGCGCGACCAGCCGGCGTTGATCAAGGCCTGGCGCGACGAGCCGGTGCATATCTTTCCGGGCGTCAATACGCTGTTCAACGCGCTGGCCAACAATCCGGGCTTTGCCGCGCTGGATTTCTCCCAGCTGCGGCTGACCTTCGGCGGCGGCATGGCGGTGCAGGGGCCCGTGGCGGAGCGCTGGCGCGCCATGACGGGGCGTCCCATCATCGAAGGCTACGGCCTGTCCGAAACCGCGCCGGTGGCCACGGTCAACCCGACCAACACACTGGAATTCTCCGGCTCCATCGGCTTGCCGGTGCCATCCACCGACGTGGCCATCCTGGACGACCACGGCAACGCCGTGCCGGAGGGCGAACGGGGAGAAGTCTGCATCAAGGGCCCGCAGGTCATGCGCGGCTATTGGGAACGCCCGGAGGAAACCCGCCAGGCCATGACGGCGGACGGCTATTTCCGCACCGGCGATATCGGCACCATGGACCAGCGCGGCTACATACGCATCGTCGACCGCAAGAAAGACATGATCACCGTGTCCGGGTTCAAGGTCTATCCCAATGAGGTCGAGGAAGTCATCAGCGCCCATCCCGAAGTGCTGGAAGTGGCCGCGATCGGCGTGGAAGACGAACGTTCGGGCGAGGTCGTCAAGGTCTTCATCGTGCCCCGGAGCGCGGCCCTGTCCCAGGCGGAAGTCAACGCATGGTGCCGGGAGAAACTCACCAATTACAAATGCCCGCGCGAGGTCGAGTTCCGCGCCGAACTGCCCAAAAGCAATGTCGGCAAGATCCTGCGGCGCGAGCTGCGCGAGCAGCCCGCCAAGGCGCGCGAGAAGCGCACGCCGGTCACGCCCTGAGTCGTCTCCCGGGTCGGCGCGCGCGCCGGGACGCGCCGTCCCCGCCTGCCGCCGGCTCAGCTGCCCGGCTTGCGGGTCAGGTGCGGCGCGATCATGTCTTTCAGCGCGGCCGCCACGGTCTGGTTCCCCGAGACGACGTAGCCCCCGATGGGCCAGCTTTCCTTGCCGTACATGTCTTCGGCCACGCCCCCGGCCTCGCGCACGATGACCGTGCCGGCGGCCACGTCCCAAGGCGCCAGGCCCATTTCCCAGTAGCCGTCGTAGCGGCCCGCGGCGGTCCAGGCCAGGTCCAGCGCGGCCGCGCCCAGGCGGCGCACGCCACGGGTGCGGTTGATGGCGTCATGCAAGGTGGGCATGTACTGCTGCGCGAAGGAAAAATCGCGGAAGGGAAATCCGGTCGCCAGGACTGCGTCGTCCAGCGTCTGGGTGCGCGAGCAGGCGATGCGGTGGCCGTTGAGCCACGCGCCCACGCCATGGATGGCGTTGAAGAGTTCCTCGCGGCAGGGATCGTAGACGACGCCCACCACCGGGGTGTCCACCGCGAGGGGGCCGTCGGCGTCCACGCGCGTGCCGGCATGCGCGATCAAGGCAATGGACACCGCGTAATGCGGTATGCCGTGCAGGAAATTCGTCGTGCCGTCCAGCGGGTCGATATACCAGGTGGCCTCGCCTTCGACCTTGCCGCCGGTTTCCTCGGCCACGATGCCGAATTGCGGGGTGCGTTCGCGCAATTCCTGGATGACGGCCGCTTCCGCTTCGCGGTCCGCCTGCGAGACCAGGTCATTGCGGGCCTTGCGGTCGATGACCAGGTCGGCGCGATGATGGGCATACGACTGCAGAATGGCGGCGCCGGCGTGGGCCGCATTGACGGCGGCGTCCAGGGCCGCGCACAGGTCCAGGGGCGCTTGGTGGGTGGATGGCGCGGAGGTTTGCATGCTTGTCTGGCGATAATCAGGGTTTGGCCGGGGCGGGGCGCGGCAGGCGGGCGCGACACGCGCCCCATGGCCCGATTCTACGCCGCGCATTGAATCCAGACGTCGTATCGACCATGTTCGAGTCCTCCAGTGTTGCTTATCGGCCGTTGGTTCCGGCAGAGCCCGCCATCGACGCCCGGGGCGTCCCGTACAGCCGCGAGTATGGCGACGTGTACCACGCCGCCGACGGCGCGTGGGCGCAGGCCCGCCATGTATTCCTGCAGGGAAACGGCTTGCCTGGGCGCTGGGCAGGCAAACAGCGCTTCACGGTGTGTGAAACGGGCTTCGGCCTGGGCGTGAGCTTCCTGGCACTATGGCAGGCCTGGCGCGAGGACCCGCGGCGCCCGCGCCGCCTGCATATGGTGTCCTTCGAGGCCCATCCCTTGCGGCGCGAAGACCTGGCCGGCATGCTGCGCCGTCATGCGGCCGACGCTGCCCTGGACGGCCTGGCCCAGGCCTTGATCGCGCAATGGCCACCCGTGCTGCCCGGCGTCCACCGGCTGGAATTCGAAGGCGGCGCCGTTACCCTGACGCTGGGTTTCGGCGATGCCCGGACGCTGGTTCCGGCCCTGGAGTTCGCCGCCGACGCATTCTTCCTGGACGGCTTCGCGCCCGCCCGCAATCCGGAAATGTGGACGCCCGCGCTGATGCGGGCGCTGGCAGCGCACGCATTGCCCGGCGCCACGGCGGCCACCTGGTGCAGCGCGGGCGCGGTGCGGCGGGCGTTGCAGGAAGCCGGCTTCACCGTAGCAAAACGGCCCGGGTTCGCCGGCAAAACCCACATGACGGTGGCGGTTCATCCCGGCGTATGCACGGCGCCCGATGCGCCGCCGGCCGATGTGGCCGTGGTGGGTGGCGGGATCGCGGGCGCGGCGATCGCCCAGGCGCTCGGCCTGCGCGGTATCCCGGTGACCGTGTTCGACCCGCTCGGCGATTCGTCCGCGCATGGCGGCCACGCTGCCGCCGCCCTGACACCGCTGGTCGCCCGCGATGACAATGTCCGGGCGCGCCTGTCGCGTGCCGGTAGCCAGCGCGCCTGGTCGCGTTGGGGCGCGCTGCCGGGGGACGCGCGTCCTTGGCGCTGCGGGACACTGCAGCTCTCGCGCGACGCCGGACGCGCGGCGGATGCGGCTTCGGTCCTGCGGGCGCTGGCCTTTCCGGCTTCGTGGGTGCAAGCGGTCGACGCGGCGCAGGCCGCCGTAATCGCCGGCCTGCCGCTGTCGCGCGGCGGGCTTTATTTCGCGGCCGGAATGCGGGTACGGCCGCATGCGCTGATCCAGGCACTGCTCGCCACGCCGGGCATCCGGCGCATGCCGGCCCGTATCGCGCGCGTCGCGCATCGAGACGGCGCCTGGCGCCTGTACGCGGATACCGGCCGGGAGGCGGGACAGGCGGCCATCGTCATACTGGCCAACGCGCTGGGGGCGCGCGACGTCCTGGATGCGAGCGGGCTGCTCGGGCCCTTGCCGCGCGTGGCGCAGATGCATGCCCTCGCGGGTGAGGTCACCCTCTTGCCCGCCGGCGACCTGGGCGGCGGCCCGCGCTGCATCGTAGGCGGAGAGGGCTATCTGCTGCCTGCCGTGGACGGCTGGTGCGTGGCGGGCAGCACGTATGTCCACGGCGCTGCGGAAAGCCAGGTGAGCGCGGCGGGGCAGGAGGTCAATATCGCCAAGGCCGCGGGCTTGCTGGGGGATCCCGGCCTGCCGGCATCCGTGCGGGCGGCGGCGGGCACCTTGCCGGGATGGGCGGGGTGGCGCGCGGTGATGCCCGGCCGCCTGCCGGCGATCGGGCCCTTGTCCCATGCGCCCGGGATTTACCTCGCCACGGGGTACGCGTCGCGGGGGTTGAGCTGGGCGGCGTTGGCTGCGGACGTCATCGCGGCGCGGCTTTGCGGCGAGCCGGCCATCCTGGAATCCGACCTGTTGGCGGCCGTGGCGCCGCGTTGACGGCGGCCGGGGTAGGCGGGCAATTGCGGGAAGTTGATGGTTTTTAGGGATCGGATCGAGTCGACCGGCGGGGATCCCGGCTGCCGCCGGCCCGGTGGGTGAGCAGCCGCTTCGGTCGCAGCCATTGCGGATCGGACCTGTCGTGGGGCACCCCCGCGAGCCGCAAATCCAATGCCGAGTTTATTTCAGCGGCCAAATCCGTCAAAATAGCGCCTTTTGGTGCTTTTTGGCTAAGCGGGGGATGCTCGGTGCCGCCCAAGTTCGATTTTGCGCATACTAATCAACTCGAAAGTATCGAGTTGTTGACTGCCCGCCCCAGCCGAATCGATTTCGACACGGGCGACGGTTTGCGTTTCGTAGTCGAGCCGCACGCGCCGGGTGTTTTCCGGATCCGTTGTGGCCAGCCCCACGCGCTGGCGGACGAAAAGCCCAGCCCGCGGGAAAAGGCCATCGCGGAAATGCTGCTCGCGCGCCAGGAAGCCGTCGGCGAGGCCACCATCGTGCCGCGTGACGCTGGCGGCTGGCGCATTGTCCAGGGCGACACCGCCCTGGAGGTATTGACGGACCCGGTGCGCATCGCGCTGTTCAAGGGCGATGAGCAGGTGTTCGCCTCCGACGATTCCGAGCATGCACCCGGCTTCGGCCACAATGCGCTGGATGAGCCCGACGAGGCCGTCTGGACGGCCAGCTTCGCGCTGGACGCATCCGCACGCATCTACGGTCTGGGCGAAACGCCCGGAGACCTCAACCGCCGCGACGAGCACGTCGTGTCGGACGACCCGGAACACCGTGCCTTGCCCCTGGCATGGAGCCCCAACGGCTGGGGCGTCTACGTGAATACCGTGCGTCGCGTGCAGCATGCCCTGGGCGCCGATCCGGCCGCCGACGCGTATGTCGTCACCGTGGATGGCGCGTTGCTGGACGTCTTTCTGTTCGTCGGCGAACCGGGGGAGATCCTCAATCAATACACGGCCCTTACCGGCCGCGCCGGCCAGCCCGTGCTGTGGGCCATGGGCGTCTGGCTGCGCCAGGCGGAAGGCGAAATGGCCACCCAGACCACCGCGCTGGTCGAACGCATGCGCGCGCAGGAACTGCCGCTGGACGCGGTCCAGCTGGCCCCGCCGGCCGCCTGGGCTTTCCAGGCCGACAAGCCCCAGCTCGAATGGGACGCCGCCCGCTTTCCGGATGCGCGGCAGTTGTTCGCCCTGTTCCACAAACACCACGTGCACGTCTGCGCGCCGGGTTTTCCCGGCATCCCGCGCCACACTCCGCTGTTCGAGGAACTCGAAGACCGCGGCTGGCTGCTGACGCGCGACGACGGCCACGCCCAGGTTTTCGACGGCAACGCCGTCTCCAACGGGCAGCCTTTCGGCCTGCTCGACCTGACCAATCGCGACGTCTATTCACTGTGGGCGGAACGCCAGCGGCAACTGATCGAAGACGGGCTCGATGCGCCGGCGTGCGACATCCAACTGGCCATTCCGGACGGCATCACCGCCCGTGGCGGCGAATCCGGACCGGCCTTGCGCACCATTTATCCGCTGCTCGCGCGGCGCGCGCTGTTCGATGCCGTTGCCGGCCATAAGGTGCCGCCCGAGGGCGTGGTGCCCAGTACCGACCTGTTCCCGGCCGCCCAGCGCCTGCCCTGGCAGAACGGCCCGCGCGTCAGCAACGATTGGCAGGGCCTGCAGCACACCCTGCGCACGGCCTTGTCCATCGGCGCCAGCGGCCTGCCGGTCCAGCTCCATGCCATCGGCAATGCCGCGGCGCCCACCGACGCCATGACGCCGGAACTCTATCTGCGCTGGCTGACCTTCGGCGTGTTCTCGTCCAACTTCGTGTTCGAAGGCGTGGACAAGCTCTTGCCCTGGTCCTTTGGCGAAGAAACGCTCGCGCACGCCAGGACCTGGCTGCAATGGCGCTATCGCCTGATTCCCTATGTGCTGGGCGCCGTGGAAGACGCCGTGCGCACGGGCCTGCCCGTGCAGCGCTCCATGGCCATGGCGTTTCCGAACGATGCCGCCGCGCACGACTGGGACTTGCAATACCTGCTGGGGCCGGCGCTGCTGGTGGCGCCCATCGTGCAGCCCGGCAACGAGGTCCGCGTCTATCTGCCCAAGGGGGAAGCCTGGTGGGACCTGAATACCGGGCATCGCTACGAAGGCGGCTCGGTGTGGACGGTCACCTGCGACCTGGGCCAGTACCCTGTGTTCGGGCGCGAGGGCCACATGCTGTGCCTGGGGCCGGCCGCGCATCACACCGGCGAATTCAATTCCGCCCGCATCCTGGATGAAGTCTGGATGTTCGGCATGCCCATGCACAACCCCGTGGTCATGCGCAACAAGATCCGCGTCATGCAGATGCAGGGATCCAGCTACATCAAGGGCCTGGAAGGGCTGCGCATCCTTCCTTCCGAAGGCCTGGAAGTCAAGCGCCGGGGAGCCGAAGTCCGCATTTCCCGCGCTCGCTAAGCGGGGCCTCGCAGGTCCTGGCAATCGCGCCCTGCCGGCATGGCGGGGCGCCATTGCGCGCGATTTATAATCAAAAGTTATAAAGCCGGCACGAAACAGTCGTTCTTCTACTTATCGTGCTCGTTCACAATCTCGTCGCGCCATGATCCACATCAAGAACCTCCACAAGACCTATGCCACGCCGCATGGTCGATTCGAAGCCTTGCGCGGCATTACCCTGCACGTCGCGCAGGGCGAAGTCTTCGGCATCATCGGCCCCAGCGGAGCGGGCAAAAGCACGCTCGTCCAGTGCATCAACCTGCTGGAGCGTCCGGACGAAGGCACGATCTCCATCGGCGATCAATGCCTGACCGGCCTGCCTGAAGAACAGCTGCGCCAGCAGCGGCGCCGCATCGGCATGGTGTTCCAGGGATTCAACCTGCTGTCGCGCCGTACCGTGTACGGCAACGTCGCGCTGCCGCTGGAAATCGCCGGCGTGCCGCGCGCCGACATCCCCGCGCGCGTCCAGCGCCTGTTGAAGCTGGTAGGCCTGGAGCATCTGGCCCATCGCTATCCCGCCCAGATCAGTGGCGGGCAGAAGCAGCGCGTGGGTATCGCCCGGGCGCTGGCCAACGAGCCGGACGTGCTGCTCAGCGACGAAGCGACTTCCGCGCTCGATCCCGAGACCACGCACAATATCCTGACGCTGCTGCGCGACATCAACCGCCAGACCGGCATTACCGTCGTCATGATCACGCACCAGATGGAAGTGGTCCGCGAGGTCTGCGACCGCGTTGCGGTGCTGTCCGAAGGGCAGATCGTCGAAATGGGCAGCGCCGCGGAGATCTTCGCCACGCCGCGCCATGATGTCACCAAGTCCATGGTGTCCGCCGCGACGGCCAGCGACCTGACGGATGCCACCTTGCAGGCGCTGCAAGCCCGCATGCGCGAGGCGGTCGCCGCCCGGCCCGACACCGCCGTCCGCCTGTTGCGGTTGTCACTGGGAGGCAGCCACGGCGCCAGCGAGGTCATCTCGCATTTGTCCCGTCATTTTTCATTGAACGTCAGCCTGATCCAGGCGCGCATCGAGGACGTCCAGGGCGTCGCCGTGGGTACGGCCTTCGTCCTGGTCCAGGGCGCGCCGCAGTCTCTGGACCTGGCATCGACCGACCTGGCGACGCGCGCCGTCGCCGTGCAAGAGCTTGCCCATGAACCCGCAACAACTCATTGACGCCCTCGGTACATCCCTGGTCGAAACGCTATTGATGGTGGGCGTGTCCGGCGCCATCGCGGTGTTGCTGGGAATACCCATAGGGGTGATCCTGGTCGTCACCAGCCGCGGCGGCATGCTGCAGCGCCTGGGCGTGAACCGGGTGCTGGCGGCCGTGGTCAATGCCACGCGCTCGCTGCCCTTCATTATCCTGATGGTCTACATCATTCCCTTTACCCGCCTGGTGGCGCAGACATCCATCGGGACGACCGCGGCCATCGTGCCGCTGTCCGTGGCCGCCATCCCCTTCATGGCGCGCATCGCCGAGAACGCCTTGCGCGAAGTCGACCCCGGCCTCATCACGGCGGCGCGGGCCATGGGGGCGTCGCCCGCGCAGATCATCGCCAAGGTGCTGCTGCCGGAGGCCCTGCCCGGGCTGGTGGCCGGCATCATGGTCACCTTCGTCAGCCTGATCGGCTATTCCGCGATGGCGGGCGTGATCGGCGGCGGCGGCCTGGGCGACCTGGCCATACGGTATGGATACCAGCGTTTCCAATCCGATGTCATGACGGCGGTGGTCGTCGTGCTTATCGTGCTGGTGCAGGTCATGCAAAGCCTGGGCGACTGGGCCGTCCGTCGCATGTCGCATCGTTGAAAACCAGAGTTGAAGGACTCCGCACAATCATGAAGTTCAAATTCATCCAAGCATTGGCCACGCTGGCGATCGCCGCGGGCGTAGGCGTGACCTCCACCGCATCGGCCCAGGGCAAGCCCCTGAAGGTCGGCGTGACCGGCGGTCCGCACGCCGAGATCATGGAGGTCGTGAAGGAACAGGCCGCCAGCCAGGGCCTGACGATCCAGATCGTCGAGTTCTCCGACTACGTGCAACCCAATGTCGCGCTGGCCGCCGGCGACCTGGATGCCAACAGCTATCAGCACCAGCCCTATCTGGACAACGCCAATGCGGACCGCGGCTACAAGCTGGTCAGCATCGCCAAGACCGTGATTTTCCCGATCGGCATCTACAGCAAGAAAGTCAAAAGCCTGGATGCGCTGAAAGAGGGCGCCCGCATCGGCATCCCCAACGATCCGACCAATGGCGGACGCGCCTTGCTGCTGTTGCAGGACAAGGGCCTGATCAAGCTCAAGGCGGGCGTGGGCCTGAAGGCCACGCCGCTGGACATCGCCGAAAACCCGCGCAAGCTGCGCTTCATCGAACTGGATGCCGCGCAACTGCCGCGTTCGCTGGACGATACGGATGCCTCGGCCGTCAACACCAACTTCGCCATGCAGGCGGGCCTGGATCCCAAGCGCGATGCCATCGCGCAGGAATCGCCCGACTCGCCTTATGCGAACGTGCTGGCCGTGCGCGAAAAGGACAAGGACCGCCCCGAATTCGCCAAGCTGGTCGCGGCGTATCACTCGCAGCCCGTGAAGGACTTCATCCTGGCCAAGTATCGCGGCGCCGTGATCGCGGCCTGGTGATCCGCATCGTGCGCATGGCGTGATGGTCGGGGATTCCCGGCCGGCGCGGGCTTTCCGCGGTCTTGCCTTGGCCCCGCGCAGGCTGCCTTGGTTTGACAGGGGGCTGTGCATCAGCCATAATCGCGGGCTTCGGTTGGGTCGTTAGCTCAGTCGGTAGAGCAGCGGACTTTTAATCCGTTGGTCGCGCGTTCGAGTCGCGCACGACCCACCATCAGTTTGCAGATGAAAAACGCCGCTTTCAAAGCGGCGTTTTTTTTGCCTTGCCTCAGCCGAAAGAAGCTTGGAGCGGCGTCCCGCGCTACGTACGATAGGAACGTCCCGATTCCGGGATGCTTGCCTTGGAGGTACGGATCATGGACACCAAGCGTCTGGTCACACTCACCCTGTTCGCGGCCGCGGCATTGACGGGCACGGGTGCTCGCGCCGCGGGCGATGCAGATGCGCCGGGAGCGGCCGCCGGCCCGCCGGGCATGGGATGGCGGCATCCCATGATGGGCGCGATGCCGCCCATGGGCCGGCAAGCCATGGGGCCCGGCATGCAAGGCTGCCCCATGGGTGCGATGGGCATGGCGGCATTGCCGCCGGGCAACGAGAAAATCGCCATGCAAATGCACGGCGAAATGATGAAAGCCATGGGCGAGATCCTGATCAAGTACGCCGACAAGATCGAGCCCGCGCCGTCGGCGGCCGCTCCCGGAAAATAAAACGCGGCCCGGCGCCGGGTCCGGCGCATGCGAGGCGGCGACCGACTCCGGGAGACGCCTCATGGCTGGAAGCAGCTTCTTCGCCCTGCTCGACGACATCGCGACGCTGCTCGACGACGTCGCGTTGATGACCAAGACCGCCGCCACCAAGACGGCGGGCGTGCTCGGCGACGATCTGGCACTGAACGCCAGGCAGGTCTCGGGCGTCGAGGTCAACCGCGAGCTGCCGGTGGTATGGGCCGTGGCCAAGGGCTCGCTGCGCAACAAGCTGATCCTGGTGCCCGCGGCCCTGCTGATCAGCGCGATAGCGCCTTGGGCCATCGTGCCGTTGTTGATGGTGGGAGGCGCTTTTCTCTGCTTCGAAGGGTTCGAGAAAATCCTGCACGCCTGGTCCCATCGCGGCCGTCCGCAGGCGCGCCACCTGGAACGCAAACAAATGCTGCAGGATCGCTCCGTCGATATCGTCGCCTTCGAGCGCGAGAAGGTCAAAGGCGCCATCCGTACCGACTTCATCCTGTCCGCGGAAATCGTCGTCATCGCGCTGGGCACGGTGGCGTCCGCCACTTTTGGGCAGCGGGTCGCCGTGCTGGCGGGTGTGGCGGTCATCATGACGGCCGGTGTGTACGGCGCCGTCGCGGCCATCGTGAAGCTGGATGACGCGGGGCTGTATCTCAGCGCCAGGCGCTGGCCGGGGGCCAGCACGGTGGGCCGGGCGCTGGTGGCCGCCGCGCCGTACATGATGAAGGGTTTGTCGGTGCTGGGCACCATCGCCATGTTCACCGTCGGCGGGTCCATCGTCGCGCACGGCGTCGGTGCCGTGGGCCACCGCATCGAGGCCTGGACGGATGCCGTGGGTTCGCAGGCATGGGCGCATGCCTTGTTGCGCGTGCCCTTGTACGCGCTGTTCGGCGTGATGCTCGGCGCCTTGGTGACCGGCCTGGTGGAGGCGGTACGGCGCCTGCGGGGGCACTAAGGCGTACGCCCTGTGCCCGCGATTGTCCCGCGACGGCCGCGGGCCTAGGCGCGGTCGCGTTCGCGCGGCTCCGCCGGCTTGGATTCCAGGTACCGTATCGTGCAGGCCAGGAAATTCCGGGCGGTCAGCGGAAGACGGATGTAGAGATCGGGCGGGATGGCGAAGGCCGCGCAAGGGCGGCCGTCCTCCTGCGTGTGTAATGCCGGCACATCCCGCTGCTCATCCGCCTGCTCGCGGTGAGGTGTTCTGTCCATGCCGTTGGCCTCTCTTCGTGCCGCCACGGTGTCGGCCGGGGCACGAGATTCCATTTTCCCCCAAATCGGCGGTCCTGGCATTGACTCGTGTCAATCGCCGGCGCCGCGCGGGTCGGGTATCGCGCAACGTTGCGGCATGCCGTTCCGGCCTTCCGCCAGATGAACCTTGTTGCGGCCGTGGGTCTTCGCCTGATAGAGCGCTTCGTCCGCCTTGGCGACCAGCATCGCGGGCGTGCCGCCCACGGCGGGCGCCGACGACGCCACGCCGATGCTTACCGTTGCCCATCCATCGGCGTTGGACACGTGCATGGCCTCCACCTTTTTACGTATGTCCTCGGCGACCGGCAGGGCCTCTACTCCGGTCGTGTCGCGCAGCAGCAGCACGAACTCCTCGCCTCCATAGCGCGCGGACGCGTCGCGTGGCCGCCGCGTACAGCCGCGGATGACGCCGGCCAGGCGGCGCAGGAAGTCGTCGCCCGCCTGGTGCCCATGGATGTCATTGAAGCGCTTGAAATGATCCGCGTCGATAAACAGCAGGGACAGCGGCATGCCTTCGGTGGCGGCGACGCGCCAGGCCTCCGCGAGTACCGCGTCGAACGCCCGGCGATTGAGCAACCCGGTCAACCCGTCCGTGCGCGCCAGCTCCGCCCAGCGCGCCAATTGCCGGTCGCCATTGCGCATGGTGCGCCGTACCAGATAGGCCAGTATGACCATGGCCGCGCAGAACAGCATGGTGAACGGCACGATGAACCATGCCCGCCGCCGCCATGGCTCGGTGATGTCCTCGGCAGGCTGCGCGATGGTGATGACCAGCGGCAGGCCTGCGACGTGATCGTAGGTGTAGTACCGGCTGGGCCCGCCGTCATCGGACGGCACGACAAACCCGCCTTCCTTGGCCGCCTGGAATCCGAGGTGCACCGCTTGGCCACCGGCGTCCTTGCCCATGCTGTCCACGCCATTGGGCCAGCGCCACAGCACGATGCCGTCCTCGCGGAAGAGCGTGACGGACTCGTCGGGCTCCAGCGCGACCTGCGCGAAGCGGTTGTTCAGGTATGCGGTGCGCAGGATCGCGACCGCAACGCCGGCGAAGCTGCCGTCAGGGTGCGAGAGCCGCCGGCTCAGGGCGATGCCCGGCTCGCCGTTGCGCAGGCGGTTGGTGAGCGGCTTGCTGATATACAGCCCCACGTCGCTATGGGCGCGGTGGACCTCGAAGTAATCGCGGTCCGCGAAATTGCCACGCCGGGGCGTGCCCGGCCGCACGTCGAAACGGATGTCGCCCCGCTCGTCCAATACCACCATGGCGCCCATGTAGTCCGTCATCGCCGCGCGTTCGAACATCAGCCGATGCACCGCATCGGGCGGCATTTTGTCCAAATGTTCATACCCCAGGGTCTCTATCACGCCCATCAGGGTCAGGTCGTAGACGCGTACGGTGCGCGCGATATCCGCTTCCAGCATGGCCGCCATGCTGCGCGATCCCGCCGCGGCGTGCCGCCAGCTCTCGCGCCGGTCATGCATCAGAAAGGCGCCGGCGCCGACGATTGCGCCCAGCACGATCACCGCGGCCAGGGCGTTGGACAGCCGGATGACGGCATGCGAGTTCACCGTGGCCGCCTCCTATGCGGGCGGATCACGTGCCGGTCCTCGACGACCAGGGTCTTCATTGCAGCCGTCCTTCTGTTGCGGGGACCGAGTCGGGTCTTGCCGGGCTGGAACGCCGCTCGGGATCTTCGTATTTACGAATTAATTTGGCAAATATGAAAAAAACGATAACATGCGCATGAGCAAAGTAATACAAATTTTTGTAAATTGAAACTTCGACGCCACAGGGACGGCGGCACTTACCGGAGTCCGCCATGAGCGCCACCGAATCCCGCTTCGTCTCCACCAGGGCGGCCGCCGAGAAGATCGGCGTTTCCGTCCGCACGGTGCAGCTGTGGGTGGAGGCCGGGATACTCAAGGCCTGGAAGACCGAGGGCGGCCATCGGCGTGTATCGCTCGCGTCGGTGCAAACCCTGCTGCGCCGACGGGAACAGGACGCGGCACGGGCGGCGGGAGAGGCGGCGGCGGGCCCCTTGCGCGTGCTTGCCGTCGACGACGATGCTCACCTGCGGTCCCTGTACGAGGCGACGCTGCGCAGCCTGCCGTTCCAGGTGGAGTTCAAAATGGCCGAGGACGGCTACACCGGCCTGGTCCGGATTGGGGACTTCCGACCCCACGTCGTGATCGCGGACCTGAACCTGCCCGGCTTGGACGGTTTTCGCCTCGTCCGGGCACTGAAGGGAGCGCCGGAATCGCGTGACGCCGAACTCATCGTGGTTTCCACGCTGACGCGCGAGGACATCCAGGACCGTGGCGGCTTGCCGCCTGGCGTGGCGGTATTGTCCAGGCCTGTGCCCCGAAGCACGCTGGAACAGCTCATGGCCGCCGCCAACGCCAGGCGCCATGCCGCACCGTCCCGCGAGCCGGTGGATGCCGGGCCCGCGCCGCCAGCCTGCTGACCGGTGCCAATGGCGCGGGCGGGGCCGGCAGGCCGGCCATAAGGTTTCTATAGCCCGAAAAGCTTCAGCGCATTTCCGCCGCGCACCGCGTCGCATTCCGCCGCCGGCAGTTCGGCGGTATTGGCGAAGGCGCCTTGGGTATCGTGTACCTGGTGTGGCCAATCGGTGCCGAACAGCACGCGATCCGCGCCCACCACGGACACCAGGAACTCCAGCGTGCGGGGGCTGTAGCAAATGCAGTCGTAATAGATATGGCGCAGGTAGTCGATGGGCTTGCGCCGCATCTTGCGGCGCTCGGGGATCTCGACTTCATCGCCTTTTTCGAAGCGGCCGGCCAGATAGGGGAGCGCGCCGCCCGCGTGCGAGGCGATGATTTTCAGGTTGGGATACAGGTCGAAGAACCCGTCGAAGATCATGCGCGTGATGGCCAGCGTGGTGTCGAACATGAATCCGACGGACCAGCTCAGATCGAACTGGGTCATGTCCATCGATTGCGCGCCGGGCGGGTCCGTGGGGTGCACCAGCACGGGTAGCGACCGTCTGTCGATTTCCTCCCAGATTGGCGCCAGCAAGGGGTCCGTCAGGCTGCGCCCGTCGATATTCGCCAGCACCATGACGCCGACGGCACCGTTCTCGCAGCAGCGCTTGAGTTCTTCCACCGCCGCCTGCGGATACTGCCAGGGCAGTGAAGCGAACCAGCGGATGCGGTCCGGATAGGTGGCCTGGGCGCGCGCCATCGTATCGTTGGATTCCATCGCGGCGCGCAGGCTGGTGGCGGCATCGCCCCAATAGACATTGGGGCATGTCAGGGAAACGACCGAGATATCGATGCCCGCGGCATCCATGTGCTTGAGCCGCAGCGCGTAGTCGAAATGGCCCTTCTGCGGGATCACCACGGGCGTGTTGCCGCGGAAAATCTCCTGCTGGCCGTCGGGACGCGTCTGGATGTTGTAGACGCCTCCCTGTTGCCGGATCAGTTCCAGCCACTTGTGGGTAAAGGCATGCGTATGTACATCAATGACCGGCATGGCGGGCCTCCTGGTAAGAAACATCCCCGGCACGCCTTTCGCGGATCATGAGGGCGCCCAGCAGCCCCAGGGCGAAGAACACGGCGCAGTAGTGCGCCGGCATTAGCGCATCGCCGGTCGCGTGCAGCAACCACGTCAGGATCACCGGCGAGAATCCGCCGAAGATCGATGCCGCGATGTTGTAGGAAATCGCCAGCCCCGTGGACCGCACTTCGGTCGGGAACAGCGCGGCCGTGACCGCCGGGATGGGGCTGTTGGACGCACCGATCAACAGGGCGAAGGCCAGTTCGACCGTCATGATGGACAGCATCGACGGCGCCTGGACGATCCAGTAATAAGCGGGATACAGCACCGCCAGGAAGAGCGCCAGTGCGATGGCGATCATGCGGCGGCCACCGATCCGGTCGGCCAGCAGGCCGAACAGCGGTATCGTCGCCACCCGCAACAAGATGCTGGCCAGCAGCACGGTGAAGGGCAGCGACACGGGCATGTGCAGGTTCTGCACGGCGTAGATCGGCAGGTACGTGATGATCACGTAGGACATGACATTCAGCGCCGCGCTCAAGGCCGTGGCGATCAGCAAGGCGCGCGGATGGCTGGCGAACACCCGGCCCACGGGTACCTTGATACGCGTGTCGCGGTTCCGGAACGCGGCCGTCTCCGGCAAATTGCGACGGATGTAGAACCCAACCGGACCGATCAGCAGGCCGAAAAGGAAAGGTATGCGCCAGGCCCAGGCGTTCAGCGCCTCGGGCGTGAAAATATGCGTCAAGGCGCTGCCCATGGCCACCGCCAGCAAGGCGCCGAAGGCCTGGGCGAACATCTGCCAGCTCCCGTAGAAATTGTGGCGTCCCTTGGGCGCGTACTCGATCAGCATCGCCGTCGCGGTGCCGAACTCGCCGCCCGCCGATATGCCTTGCAGCAGCCGGGCGCACAGCACGATGGCCGGCGCGAGCAACCCGATCTGATGGAAACTCGGCGTAAAGGCGATCATTGCCGCCGCTACCGTCATCAGCGCGATCACCAGTGTCAGCCCTGCCTTGCGCCCCTTGCGATCCGCGTACCAGCCAAGCGCGATGCCGCCCAATGGCCGCACGATGAAACCGGCGCCGAAGGTCGCGGTGGTCAACATCAGCGCCGCGTACTCGCTGTCGCTGGGGAAGAACTGCTTCGCGATGATGATCGACAGGAAGCCGAAGACCACGAAGTCGTACCACTCCAGCACATTGCCCAGGGTGGACGCGAGGGCGCCACGCCAGTTGCCGCCGGTATCGTCAGTTTGCATGCTATCCCCTTGCCCCGTGGCCGCCCTTGCCGGGCCGCGCCGTGAAAGCCGCGTTGTGTGCCCGGCCGCGCGCCGCCGCGTCCGCCCGTCGGCCGCCGGCGGGTCCTGTTGTCGACCCCGCAATGTAGGGCGCTATAGTCATGAAAACAATCGAATATATTCAATGACTCCATAAAGTCACTTTATGAATCCCACCATCAAGCAGCTGCAAGCCTTCGCGCTTGCCTGCCGGTACGGCGTCCTGACCCGCGCCGCCGAAGAGATGTTCGTGACGCAACCCGCCGTCAGCGTACTGATCCGCCAGTTGGAAGACGCCTTGGGCATGCGCCTGTTCGACCGCACATCGCGCTCGCTGCGCCCCACGGTGGCGGCGCGTGAGATCCTCCCGACCGTCGAGCGCATGCTGCGCGATCTGGAAACAATGAAGTCCAGCGTCAAGGAACTGGCGGGCCGCGAACGGGGCCACCTGCGTTTCGCCGCGACGCCATCGATCGCCGCCGCGTTCGTGCCCACCCTGCTTGCGGAATATCGCCAGCGCTATCCGAACATCGAGATCTCCGTCGACGACGCCGCTCCCGACCGCCTGACCGCGCCTACCCTGGCGGGCGATGTCGAGTTCAGCCTGGGTACCGCCAACGAAACCGCGGAAGGGCTTACCCTGCAATGCCTGGCGCGGGACACGCTGTGCGCGATCTGCCGCCGGGATTCCCGGCTGGCCCGCAAACGCCGGTTGACCTGGGAAGACGCCTTGTCATATCCCTGGATCACAGTGAAGGCCAGCAGCGGCATCCGCAGCCTGATCGACGAAGCGCTCTTCACGCTGGGTACCCGCAAGGCCGTGCAGTACGAGGTCTCCTACATGACGACCGGGCTGTCGATGGCGCAGGCGGGACTGGGCATCGCCATCTTTCCCGGTATCCTTCTGGGTTCATTCCCCCATCCGGATCTGGTCGCACGCCGGCTGGAGTCGCCGATTGTCACGCGCGATGTCAGCCTGATCCGCCGCGCCGAGCATTCGCTCTCGCCAGCCGCGCAGTCCTTCATCGAGCTTTGGTACCAGCGCTTCGGCAAGCCATAGCGATAAGCCCCGACGACAATCGATTCAAACGCGCGGGCGGCTGCGGGCGCGGCCGTATTGCGCGCTGGCGATTTGCAAAACGGTAACTTTCCCTAAATGCGCGGCTCAGAAATTTCCTATTTTTCCCGCGTAGGGCCTTGCCTAGACTTCGACGCATTAAGGTGTCGGGGCGACTGACTGGCAATCCACGTTGATTCCATGCGTGGGCTGCCGCACTCCAGGTCTCCGCAAGGCGACCGCCCGTTACCTCGGTGACCACGTTGGCCCCTTTTTGTCGCAGGCCAACATCGCGATGCCGCTCGTCCACACGCCGGCCGTCACCGTGGGTATCACCCTGACCCCTCAGCCTCGGCGCCCGGATGGCGCCGCCAACCTTATGCGTTCGGTCCTGCGATTGCAGCCGGCCGGCCTGAATCCCTATGTCTCAAATCCTGAATCGGCCCGTTCGAATCTGCTTGCTCGGAGAATTCCAGCTGATCGTCGATGGCGTGGATAAAACGCCCTTGATCGCCTACGGAAAGCCCAAACTCCTGCTCGCCATGCTCGCGCTTTCCCTCGACAAAAAACAGTCCCGGGCGGCATTGGCGGAACTCCTCTGGCCCAATTGCGCATCCGGGGCGCGCGCCAACCTGCGCCACGCGCTCTGCGTCCTGCGCCATGTGATGGGGCCGATGGAAAAAGCCATCGTCTCGACCTCCAGCATGCTGGCGCTGGACCAGAACCTGGTCACCGTGGACGTGCTCGCCCTGTGCGGCATCGGCGCCTATGCCCGGCTTACTCTGGAAGAACGCCTGGACCACGACCGAGGCGATCTGCTCGAACACATGGTCACCCCGGTCAATGCCGCGCTGTCCGCCTGGCGCATGAGCTGGCAATCGCGCCTGTCCCAGGAAGTCTCGCAATGCAGGCAAGCCTATATCGCCCAGTTGTGCGCGGCCGGCCGGGTGCAGGACGCCCTTGCCAGCGCCCGGCAGTGGGTGCAGGTCCACCCCGGCGACGAACACGCGCACCGCGACCTGATACGCATGCTGCGCGATACCGGACGCCGCGAATCCGCCATGAAAGCCTACGAGCATTGCGTCGCGGTCATGGGCGAGTACTACGGCACCACGCCGTCGCTCGAAACACGCTCGTTGCTGGATGTCTCGGCGTCGGCGGACCGCGCGGTCCATGCTTCCGCTTCCGCCAACGACGACGCCCGTCCCCTGGCCGTCCTGGCGGTGGCGATCGGCCATGACGGGGAAGGCGTCCCCGGCGAGGAAACCATAGACCGTGTCCAGGCCGCGCGCCAGCGTCTGGTCCGGCTCGCGCAGGCGGCGGGGCGGCGTGTCTGCCTGGGCGCGGACGGCAATATTGCGATCCTCTTCGGCTATCCCACGCTGAACGAACGGCCCACCGAATCCGCGGCACGGCTGGCGTGCTACCTGCGTCGATGCGCGATATCGCCCCATGTCTCCCTCGGCATGGGCATCCACGCGGAACTGGCGCGTGTGCCCGCCGACAACGGCACCCTGCCCATGATGCTGGTGGGGCAAAGAGCCCTGCGCCTGGCCTATCTTGCCGAACCGGGCGAGACCCTGCTCACCGATGCCGCGCAAGCGCGGCTCAGCGATCGTTTCATGGTGCGATCCGACGAACGCTACGGGCTGCATGTCGGTGTGCTGGAAGGGCAGTCACAGGCGATCACGGTGCACCGCATGTTCGGCAGGACCACCGAGTTCGACATCCTGGTGCGTCGCTGGAACAGCCTGCGCAAGAACGAGCGGCCGCACGTGATGTACCTGCGCGGCGAACAAGGCATAGGCAAGTCCCTGCTGGCCCAGGTATTCGCGGAATACGTGCGGCGCGGGGGCGGTGCGGTCACCTTCCTGCGGTGCGACCAGGAGAACCGCCAGATCGCCCTGCATCCTTTCCATGAGTACTTCCTTTCGCGGCTGGCGGTGCAGGACGGTGTCGCCGGACGCGCGGCCGAAGACACCGAAGCCGGCTACGCCCGCGCCGTCGAATCCCTGGGCTATCGCGTGGGCCTGGACAAGGCAACCAGCGCCTTGCTGGTGGATTACTTCGTCGGCCAGCGGGCCGCCACCGCGCCGGCACCGGCCTCCACCGATGCCGACGCCGAGACGCTTCTCGGTCCGCTTTCCAACCTGCTGCTCGAGGGCGATGCACCCAGCCAACCCTTGCTGATACTCGTGGACGACGCGCAATGGGCGGACGGCATGACACGCATGCTGCTGACCACACTGCTCCAGCATCGGCGCCGCGATCCCGTCATGATTCTGCTGTGTGGCCGCGGCATGAACCTGAGCGTGCCGATCGACGAAACCATCACCATGCCGCCGCTGCGCCGCGACGCCATGGTTCAGCTGGTCAGCTTCCGTGGCAAGGACCAGCGGCTGTCCAGCAAGGTGCGTCGCCGCATCGTGGAAAAGGCTCGCGGCGTTCCTCTTTATGCGGAGCAGATGGTGCGCCAGTGCCCCGCGGATATCGAAGAGGAACCGCCCCATCTGATCCGCGATCTTCTGGCCGCCCGCGCGGTGTGCGAACGCGAGGACGCCAACGAAGTGCCCGTGCCGCGATTGGCAAGCGAATACACCGTCCCTTTCCTCGAGGCGGATTGATGCGGGCGGGCCAGGAACCATACCCCGGTCAATGACACTGACCCGTCCCATGATATGCCGAGGTTTCTCATGAATATGGTATCGCCCGACGGAGACTCATATGGACGCGCATAAGTTGATCGCGCTGTTCGGCGAGGAAAGCGGCGTCCCACTCACCCTGGGTGAATCCGGAACCATCGATTTGATATTCGACAACGACATCACGGTCACCCTGGAACATGACGATCCGCAGGACATGCTCCACGCCTATTCCGTACTAGGGCAGGAGCCCGCGGAAACCGACCAGCGCCTTACCCTGTACCGGGACATGCTATCCGCGAATGCTTTCGGTCACGAAACGGAAGGTGCCGCATTGTCCCTGGATGACCGCACTGGCGAGATCCTCCTCACCAAGCGGCTGGATCTGGCCGACGCCACCGTCAGCCAACTGCGGCGTACCGTCGAAAGCATGGTGGACGTCTCCCTCGGCTGGCGTGAAAAGCTGGCCACCATCGCACATGTTTCGCCGGCCCTGCCTACACTCGGCACGAAGGCCCCCCCTCCCGGAAACGGCCTACGCGCATAAGCGCGGCCGCGCTCAAACCAGCCCCATGTCACGCGCATGCGCGTATAGCTCTGCGTCGTTGCGCGCCGCCAGCTTGCGCATGGCGTCCATCTTCTGGCGGCTGGTCGTCTTCGCGCTTACGCCAAGAATCTCGGCGATCTGATTATTGCTGTATCCCTGCGCGAACAGCCGAACCACCTCCATTTCCCGCGGAGACAACTGCGCCGGTTCTGCGACCTGTGTCCTGGGAACCCCAAGCGCGGCAAATTCGCGCTGTACGTTCTCCGTCACATAGGTTCGACGGCTTGCCGCGCGCTGGACGGCCAAGGCGATCTCTTTTACCGCCGCGCTCTTCTCGACGAGCGCCAGGGCGCCCGCCTGCAAGATGGGTGACATCAAGGCGGGCGACGCCATCTTGGTCAGCACCACGATGCGTACGTCGGGGAACTTCTCCTTTAGCTGTAGCAGCATCGCGAGGCCGTCGGGATGTTGCGAGCCCGGCATGGAAAAATCCGTCACGAGCACGTCGCAGGGATGCCTGGAAAGGCTGGATAGAAGACTGTCCGGGGAATCCGCGGTAGCAACGACGCTGATGTCTCTCGACGCCTCCAGGGCATTCTTCATGCCGAGCAGTACTACGGGGTGGTCGTCGGCAAGTATGACTCGAATCATTTACGGTAAGCGCTTTGGTGAAGCGCAGCCATGTCGGTGCGACACGAATAAACGGAACGCACCCTTTTTGGCGCGCGGTCTCAGGATACGGCCGCGGGTGGCGTCCGTAGCGGTATCCATAAGTTTCGCTCCTCACCGGTGGAAGCTTCGTTAAAACCGCTTCTTTCCTGTTGGGGGAACGAAGCGGGAAGCGCTCGCGGACGGCTCAGGCCAGATCGCGGTCTGGTGCCTGTGCCGGCTCGATATCGCGCTGCGCGGAAGCCGCGCCGTTGCTCGGCGATCGCGCCTGGCGGCGATATCCGGAAGGCGTGATCCCGTGATCCCGATGAAACGCGACCGAGAAGTTGCAGACGCTGCGGAAGCCGACGTGGTTGGCGACCTCGCGGATGGGCATTCCCGTCTGCGCGAGCAGGCGGCGGGCCGTCTCCATCTTCTGGCCGAAGATGACCTTGTGCGCGGACTTCCCCATCCTGGATTTGAATAGCGCGGAAAGCTTGCGCTCATTGGTGCCCACTTGCCGGGCGAGCTGCCGTACGGTGTGTATGCTTCCCACGTCCTGCGAGATCGCATTGAGGGCGTTGCGCAGAAGCAGTTCCTCCGCCGCCGGCGTTCGCGCGCGCTGGACGGCATACTCATCCCGGCAAGGTGTCCTGCGCAGATGCAGGGATAGCCGGGCCAGAAGCTCTTCGGGATAGACCGGCTTGGCGATGCAGTCGATGGCGCCCAGGGAGAACGCCTCGCGGCTGGCCGACTGGCGTTCGGGATCCAGCAGGAAAATGATGGGAATGGACTGCGTGTCCGGGGTCTGCATAAGCAGCCGTCCCATCATGAACGGGTCCATATCATGCATGGCGCCGTCCACAAGGATGATATCGGGGCGCCACGCCTGCGCGTGATAATAGCCCTGCCAGCCGGAAGCCAGCGTGACGCGGAACAACTGGTTGCGTAGAAAGTCGGTGGCCGCGCGCAGTTGCGATGCGTCGTCCGAGACGATCAATACGTGGGACGGCCGCCTATAGGACGCCGGCGCGGCGCTGTGTTGCGCAGCGTTCGACGAGCCCGATAGCGGAGCGACGTCCAGGCTGGGCGTCGCGCGCGATTCAGATACTGTGGGGTAGCTCACGTCCTCTCCTTTTGCATGGATATGGCGTCACGCGCTGGCCCGCCGCGCGCGCGGTGCAAAGTGGCATGCCATTTCCATCCTAGGGAATGCTGGAGCGTCCTGCCTTTAAATTCGCGCTCATAATTTTTGAAAAATACCGCTCGTCGATGCCGGGATCTCGCTACCGCGTTTGATCCGAACTACCGGAAGGCCCGCGAACCGGCGGCGGAAAGCCACGGGGCTGCAGCCGAGCTGCCGGCGGAACGCGGAGGCGAAGTTGGCGGGGCTGGAAAAGCCAAGCTGGTCCGCGATCTCGGCGATGGTAAGCGAATAGTCTTGCAGCAGCGTGCGCGCCCGCTCCATGCGCTGGTCTCGCAGATAGTCATGAATGGTCTTGCCCAGCAGGGTCCTGAAGGCGTGCGTCAGGCGCTTCTCGTTGACACCGATCAAGCGAGCCAGATGCTTCTGCGATGGCGCGTCGGAGAGGTGGTCCGTCAGATACTGTGTCGTCGTATTGACGATCGCCTGGTCATTGGAGATGGCTGCGGCGTGCGGCTTCGTGTCGGCGGACGCGTGGGCGTCGCTCGTCGCGGTCTCTTGAATCGCCGGCGGCGACAATCGGGAAGCCGCGGCGCGGCGTTTCATCTGTAGCTGGACGCGAACGCGGGCCAGGACTTCCTCCGGGTTGTAGGGCTTCAGCACATAATCGGCGCCGCCTACATCGAAGCCCTTCAAGCGTTCGTCCAGACCGGCCGATGCCGTGACGAAAATCACGGGTATATGCGCGGTACGTGGATTCGCCTTCAGCAGCCGGCAGGTGGTGTAGCCATCTGCCTTGGGCATCGATATATCCATCAGGATGACGTCCGGAAGCGGCTGTACCATCGCGCGTTCGTAGGCTTGCTTGCCATCCAGCGCGACCAGGAGCTTGAAGCCCTCCTGGTTCAACAGCTGCACTAACAGCCTGAGGTCGGCCGGACTGTCGTCGACGAGTAGTAGACGGGCGGCTTGCTTGGTTGCTTGAGAGCTGGTCATGGCGCGCTTCCCTCCGTGCTGCCCACACTAAGGTCTCGTCAGAATGCAACGACGGCTATGTAGGTATAGCAATTATTAACATACGGGAACGATCATTTCCACCGTTTGTTGCAAGGCTTCTCATGCTTGAGGTGGAGGGAGCGTACGCCATGCATGTCGCAACACGGACTTTGTATTTCGACCGATGCAAAGGTGGTGGAATTCGTGATGTGCCGGCGATCTTCAGCGTATGCGCGGCATTTCCTTGCCAGCCAGCCCATCATGGGCGTGCGGTGGGACAGCATGGGTCCGCTCGCGACCAGGCCCGGCGCGGCACGCACGTGGGCGCGTAGAGCGGCGTCGCTCGCGCCGCCGATACATTATCTTTCACGTCCCTACGATGCGCATGATGTCCTTGCAGCAGCTGATGATCAGCTTGGTCATGCCCACCGCGCACGCCGCCTTGACGTTGACCACGCCGCTGAGCTCGGCGAATTTCTGGGCGCTCGCAATGTCCAGCACGGGCGTGTTCATGTTGTCTCGGTACAGCTCGTCAAGGTTGGACGTTTCGCGGGTCAGTGTGGTCGTGCCGATATTGTTTGTCGGGCTGGTACTCATCCGGTTGGCTCCATGGGGTTATGCGCGGGCGACCCGCGCGAGGAAAGCGGTAGGCGCGCGAACGGCGTGTTGCGGTCATGTTCCGGGAATGAGCGCGGAGAGAATGCGCTGTGCCGCTCGAGACGCGTCCAGCAATGCCTGTACTTCCGAGAATTCGCCCCGGCGCAAGGGCGCCCGCATCAGGCGCTGTGCGGTCAGCTCGGCGTTGCGGAATTCGCATAGCAGCGAACGTAGCGCCTGCGTTTCGGAAGGCAAGCCAAAAGCCTCGCACAGAGAGGCGGCATCGAAGTCATCTGGTGGCGATGTCATGGTGTAGTGTGGGAGCAAGGTGGCGCGGCACGGCGAAATCAGCGGGAGATGACCGTCTTGACGGGGCCGTCGAACACCACGCTACCGTCCTCGATCGAGGTCAGGCGATAAGCGCCGTGCGTGCCGCCGGGCGCGATGCGGGTTCCATCATCGAGGACCACCCAGGGTTGCTTGCCGCTGACCACGGTCTGGATCCTGAAGGGAACGCCTTGCACGGCGGCCGCGGCACCTTCGTCCAGGGAAATCGCCTGCCTATGAGCTGCCGGTAGCGCGTCCAGCACCGCATTCAGGCTCTGGCGTTGCGCGCCGTCCAGCGTCCCCGCGTCGATCCGGAGCGTTTTGTCCTTCCATGTGGCCGCGACCGGGGGCGCTCCCGCCGACGCCAGCGCGCGGTTTAGCGAGTCGGTCAGGTCGGCGACAAGTATCAGCGTCATCTCCGCCTGAGGCCCGGCATCTTCGCGCCATCGCCGATAGGCTTCCTGCCGTATCGCTTCGGATGCCGCCACGCCCCGGATCTTGAGCGCGCCGGTGGGCATGAAGTCGATGAAAACGCTGGCGTCCAGATCGGCCGTCCGCGCGCCTATGGATCGTGCCGCTTGCGTTTGCGTGCCCACGCGCAGCGCCGGCAGCGGCCATATCGTGCTGAGCGTGGTGGCCAGCCGGTCGTGCTGGGCTTCGTCGTGGACCCAGCCGGTGACCACGATTTCGTGGTCCGGGCTCCAGCTTGCCTGCACGCGCCCCGCGTAGCCGTTGTCCGCCAGCAATTCCCGGACGCGAGTCAGGGCTTCCGTATTTCCAACGAGCTGGCCTTGGACGCTGGGTAGGGCGGCTACCTTGCCAGGCGGAAACGAGGCCACGCTTCCGAAAACGAGCAGGATCAGCAGGCTGCCCACCGCCCAGCGCCATCCTGTCGCCTTCGGCCGTCGCGGGAGCATGCCGCGCAGGCGGCCGTCGTCGTCCATGGGCAACACGCCATGCTCGCCGGACATACGGGCCCGCGCAGTGTTCCCTTCGGAAGGATGCGCGGCCCGTGGGTCGCCCGGGCCGTTGTCCCGCCGCACCTGGCGGTCACTATCCGCCGATGGCGTTTCGGCCGGTGCTGCCATGGCTTCGAGCGCGGCAAGCTCGGGCCAAGGGTCGCCGCAACGCGCGACGGCCAGAAGCACGGTGCCCAGTCGGCACGGTGTACCGAACGACGCTTCGCGGCCCATGAGCGCGAGGTCCGGGGACGTCTCGGTCGTGTCGCTCTGCGCCTTGTCGTCCTGTATTGCCAAGCCCCAACCGGTCGGGCTCAGCTGCAGGCGTGCGGCGGCTTCGGCGATGCCGTCGTCGCAAAGCACGACGTCGCATCGCTCATGCGATCCAATGAGCGCGCCGTCGTGTATAGGGCATCGCGCTCCTTGGTGGATGCCGGTCAGGACCCGCAGTTCCAGGTCTTGTGTCATGACAGTGCTCCGCAAACTACCAGCCGGTGTGCATCATGACTCATAGGTCCACCCGGGCGAGCGGTTGAACGTTTATTTCCGGGACCAGCTCCTGGTAGGAAAGAACGGGCAATTGGTACAGGTCCTGCTCGATGAGCTTGCGCACATAGCGGCGGATGTCCATGGAAGTCAGGATCACCGGCCTGGCGATCATGGTTTCCAGGGTGCCGACCGTGCGCCGTATGCTGTCCAGAAGGGCCTGGGACTTTTCCGGATCCATGGCCAGATAGCTGCCGCCGGCCGTTTGCCGGATCGCATCCCGCACCAGGTCCTCGACATCGGGCGCCAGAAGGTAGGATGGCAGGAAGTTCTGGCCGTTGGAGTATTTGTGGCTGATGTAGCGCTTCAGCGCCATGCGCACGTACTCGGTCAGCAAGACGATATCCTTTTCCTTCTGGGCCCACTCCACCAAGGCTTCCAGTACGGCGCGCATATCGCGTATGGAGATATCTTCCGAGATCAGGCGCTGCAGGATTTCGGCGATCTTCTGTATGGGCATGACGCGATGCGCTTCCTTGACCAGTTCGCCGAAGTTTTCCTCCATGGCGGTCAGGAGTTGGCGTGTCTCCTGGATGCCGATGAATTGCGAAGCGTGCCGCCGCAGGACGATGGACAGGTGCCAGTTAGGCACCTGATGCGGGTGCAGGTACGGAATGCCCGCACCATCCAGCGCCGCCGCATGATCGCGCGAAACCCAGAATGCCGACTCCTGCGAAAGGCCCGCGCTGTCACGCTCGTACGGGATCCCCATGGCGTCAAGGTTGCGGGAGCCTTCGCGCACGAGCACCGATCCGGAGCGAAGCGCGCCCTGCACGATTGGAACTTCGAAAAGCAGTATCTGATAGGACCGGTCGCGCAGCTGCTTTCCGCGGCGCAGCTTGATGTCCGGCAACGGTACGCCCAGCTCCTGGTAGAGCGCATACCGTACGGCGGGGAACTCGCCTTTGACGGATTCTTCGTCGATTTCCGCCGCCAGCGCTTCCGCGAGCTCCAGTGTGACGGGATCGGCAGGCGCGAACTTGGTGGGTTGGCCTGCTTCGGGCTGGGAGTCTCCGTCCGCGCCGAAGCCGCCATCGCCCGGCAAGCCGCCGGTACCCGTGCCGCCTCCGGCGCGGGCGTTACCGAGCAGGACGAAGCCGGTCACGCCGATAAGCGTCGCCAGTGCCAGGAAAACCAGCGTCGGCATGCCAGGGATGAGACCGATGCCCAGCGCAATGATGGCGGCGATGACCAGGGCGCGCGGGTGGGCCATGACCTGCGCGCCGATATCGCTGCCGACGTTGGAGGGTTTGTCGCCAGTGGGCACCCGCGTGACGATGATGCCCGCGCAGATCGCCGTAAGCAGGGCCGGGATCTGCGAGATCAGGCCGTCTCCCACGCTCAGGATGGAGTAGGTCAGCGCCGCTTCGCCGGCGGTCATGCCGCGCTGCACGGAACCGATGAGGAGCCCGCCCAGCAGGTTCACCGCCACGATGATCAGCCCGGCGATGGCGTCGCCCTTGACGAATTTCATTGCGCCGTCCATGGCGCCGTAGAGCTGGCTTTCCTTTTCCACCACGCTGCGGCGCCGTCGCGCTTCTTCCATCTGTATGGCGCCCGCGCGCAGGTCGGCATCGATCGACATCTGCTTGCCCGGCATGCCGTCCAGCGAGAACCGCGCGGCGACCTCGGCCACCCGTTCCGATCCCTTCGTGATGACGATGAACTGGACGATAGTCAGGATCAGGAAAACCACCAGGCCCACCACCAGGTTGCCGCCCACCACAAAGTTGCCGAAGGTGTCGATGATGTGGCCGGCGTCCCCGTCGAGGAGAATCAGGCGAGTGGTGGAGATCGAGATACCCAGCCGGAACAGGGTGGACACCAGAAGTACGGCGGGGAATGAGGAGAACGCCAATGCGGACGGCAGGTAGATTGCCACCATCAGCAGCACGCACGACAAGGTGATGTTGGCCGCGATGAGGACGTCCATGACCGCCGTGGGCATGGGCAGGATCATCATGAAGACGATGGCCATGACGGTAGCCGCCAGCAGGATGTCGTTTCTGCTGGTGGCAATGGCGATAAGGCGTCGGATTGCTTGCATGGGTGAAGGTTGATGCTGACAAGCAAGAAAAGGGGTATTAGCGCACGGCGGCAAGGGCCCGGGAACGGGCGGCGGCATATGCGGTCATGGCCTGCCGCGCATCGTCATGGCGTCCGGCCGCCGCCAGGCAGCGGGCGAGCACCGCGTTGTACGCGGACAGGGAGCGCGTGACGGGATCCGCACGTTCCAGGGCGGACAGGGCCTTGGACGGAAAGCCCGCTCGCAGTCGCACGAAGGCCAGCAGGATCAATGAGCGGCCATGGCATGCGCCCGCGTGGTCACAGGCCTCGAGCAGGGCCATGGCGTCCCGGGCGTGTCCATTCTGCAAATGGAGAAATCCCACGACCTGCAACAACTCGGTCGTTTCGGCCGGCAGGGGCGCCGAACGGGAAGCATTCATCCTTGATACAGCGCGTTGCGAACCGTGCGGGACTGGTTTCTGAGCACCGTGTCGCGATCGAGCACATGCACGGCCGCCAGAAATACCGCGCCGCGATCGCCGCCCTGGGCGGCGGCCTCTCGCAGGGCGCTGCGAGAGCGGTGCAGGACGGCGTCGAACGTCACGGGGTCCTGCAGGGCGGATACGCGTATGACGGGTTCCAGATCCCGGTTGACCTGGACTTCTATGCAGGTGGTCCGCAGGAACCGCGTCAGGCCGGACTCGGACGGCACCGGCGGGACGGGCACGGGTCTGGCGCGCGCGGACTGCCGCGTCCTGGCGCCGTTCGGGGGGAGGCCAGGCGCGGGCCCCTTGGTTTCCTCCGCTGGAGGAATGTGGCCGATCGTCGGGGGGCCGGACAGGGGGGAGGTAGGGCTGATCATTCTGGGTGCTTCCTGGGTTCATGCAGGGACCGGGCACGGCCGGCCGATATGCGCGAACGCCGCGCCGTGAAGCGGCGCGATACGCCGACAGGCATTACATCGTCAATCGAAGATATGAATCGATTGTGTGCAAGGTCACTGTAGTGACGCTTTCCTGCATTCGGTTCCCGTGTTCGCGCAATATCGGATCAAGTGTTGAATATGGGCACCGAGCGAGCGGAACCTGGTGTCGCAGGGGCGGCACGTACGCCGCGAGTCTGTCGTATGGGCTCGAGCAGCAAACATGGAGTAACGCATGAGTGTGACAACATTGGGCTCCGGGTACGGAGCTACGACTTATTACGGGGAAACGGGTGCCCGTGGCGGCAGCGGGGCGTCCGGAAGCACCGATGCAGAGGTCTGGGCCACCGCGATCTGCCAGGCGATGCAGACCAACGCCGAGATGGCGCAGGGGCAGGCAGGGACTTTGTCGTCTAACAACACCGAAGCCGAGCGTCTCATCGGTCGGAACCGCAAGATCAACGACCTGCGCGCAGCGGTCGGGGAATTCATCAATCTGTTCCCGGTGCCCATGGGCAGCGAAAAAACCAATCCGACGCTCAACGAGATCAAGGACATTCTGTCCAAGCGGGCCGACGACGAAAAAGACAAGACCTTCGATCCGGACAAGCCCGTCTACGAACAAGAGAAGCTCGACCAGCTGAGCAAGGCACTCACGGATATAGGCATGAAGGGCGTCGATGGAAGCATGACGAAGAACGACTTCGACACCCTCAAAACACGCCTGGGCGGCCTGCAGGACGAGGTAACGGGAAACCAATCCTTGATCGCGTCCAAGCAAAGCATGGCGGTCGGCAACATCAACATGCATCAAACCAGTAACCAGGGTCTGATCAAGACGCTGACGTCCATCGGCATGGGCTTCGCGCGGGTGACGGGTTCCTCGTGATGGCCGCGCCCTGCCGCGGAATTCCCGGGGCCGAGGCCGTCATGGGCCTGGCACGCGGCATCCTGGAAAGCGGTCGTCCATTGGGCGACGCATTGGGGATAGCGGGCGACGATCGCACAGCCCTGTATGCCGTGGCATACGAACTGTATGCCAATAAACGGTACGACATGGCCCAGCATCTCTTCGCCCAGCTCGTGCTGTATGACCATCAGGATCCGCGGTACATGAAAGGGCTTGCGGCCGCGACCCAGATGCTTGGGGACCATGAGCAGGCCGTGCGGATGTACACCGTCGCGGCCCTCATGGATATCGGCGATCCCGCCGTCGTCATGCACGCCGGGGATTGTTTCAGGCAAATGGGCAGGCGGGCCAAGGCGATCGAGTCATTCGACCTGGCGCGGGCCATGTGCAGTCGTCCCGAACACCAGGAAGTCAAGCGACGTTGCGAAGCGGTTCTTGCCGAGCTCAGGCGCTCCGCCTGAGTCCCCCTTGATCATCAACGGACCATGCGTGGTTCCGAATTTTCCCAGTTTCAAGGAGTATTCATATGAATACCATATCCGCTCCCACCTCCGGCATGGCGATGCAGAATGCCTTGCCGGATCCGGTCCAGAACCCCGCGAGCGCCGGTCCGTGCGGCGCATCGGAATCATTCATGATGTCCATGATCGCCGAAGCCGAGCGTCTCATGGGAGACAGTGCCCGAAAGCTGAACTCCGACGAGAGCCAGGCGGCCATCATGCGTACCGAAGCGGCCTGGCAAAAGAAGCGCGCCGCGGTGTTCGAAGGTTGCAATCGCGAGCTCGACGCCGCCTGGTGGCGGAAGATCACCAAGATCGCCACCGGGCTGTTTTCCATGTTTGGCGGCGCGCTCTCCCTGGGGAGCGCGGTCGGCGCCGGTAATCAGGTAAACAAAGCCTTTACGGAAGGTACCTTGGCCTCAATGACGCAGTACACCGATCGCGGCAACAAGGTCGATACCTGGAGCCGCGTGGGGCAGACCGCCCAATCCTTGCCGCAAGGCGTGGGCGCGTTGGCCGCCAGCTATGGCGAAAGCGAGACGGCGGAGGCAGAAGTCCGCAAGAGGTACCAGGACGTCGAAGGCCAGATGTCCGACAACGACGCCCAAGTGACGATGGAGCTCTGGCGTAAACGCTACGGCGACGCCTCCGAGGCCACCCGCCGCGTCGACAAGATCAACGAAACCCGGGCCGAGTATTTGCGTTCGGCCGTGCGCATCCTGGCGTAACGGCATACCCGCTTCTTGTTGAAGGTTGTGATGGAAACAAGTTTGCAGACTACCGTTGGGCCATTGTGGCCCGACCGGACGTTGGAAAATGGCAAGGAGGCGCCTGTCTCCTCCGACGCCTCCAACGCACTCGAAACCATGGTCGATGCGATCGGCCAGATCGGCACGCTGCTCACCACGGCGGTGCCGGAAAGAGAGGGCACGAAGGACGGAAATTGGCAGACGCTGCTCGATCCGAATGGCGCGCCTCGGCTGTCGCCGCCGGATGACACGCCGGCCATGCCGGTCGCGGCGCCAACGCCGTACAACATCGGAGCGCTGGTGTCGCGCGTACAGACCCTGCGCAATGAGGCCAATGGCGCGGTACTGAATCCGAACTCGACCAAGCTCTACGAGCAGATGAAGACCGGCATCGATAAGTTCGTGAACGCGCAGCTGGACAGTCTCAAGGAGTTCAAGGAAAAAGCCGCCGCCCTCGCGGAAAAGGCCGGGCGTTGGTATAACCGCTTCGCGACCTGGGCGTCCGAGACCATGGGGCCGTACATGCCCTATATCGGGTTCGCGGTCGCCGCGATCGCCACGGTGGCCACAGGCGGCGCGGCGTGGCCCATGCTGGCCATGGCCGGCGTCGGCCTTGCCAACCACGTGCTGAAAGAACAGGGTATCGATGTCTGCGGCGCGGTCGCGAAAGCCATCAAGGATGTCCAGGGCGTGGGCAAGGGCGGGTCCAGCGTGCTGGCCGATGCGGTGACTTCCGTGATGGGACTCGTCCTGGGCGATGCGGAACCCATGGCGAATCTGTTCGGCAGCATCGCCAAGGCGGTGGGCGCCGACAAGGCCACCGTTGAAAAATGGAAGAACTGGGGCCGGCTTGTCGGTATCGCCGCCGGTGTGGGCGTACAGCTGCTGGCGACTTGGGGCGGCGGTATTGCGGGCTCCGTGTCCTCCTTCGCGTCCAGCGCGGGTGGCGCGGTCGGTTCCGCGACGGCACAGCTTACCGGCGCGGTATCGCAAGGGTTGAGCAAGGTCGTCAAGGCGATCGAACCGTACGTGACGGGCCTTGTGAAGATCCTGCGGGAATCCGCCGCGCGGCTCAACGACCTGGCCAGGCTGTTCAAGGAAGCGATGGAGGCCTGCAAGGGCGGCTTGGCGGCGGCGATGAAGAGCGGTCCCGGCGCGGTCCGCAGCAATATCGCAGCATGGCAGCCGCGTATCAACGTTGCGGCAAAGGTCGGGCAGACCGGCGTGATCGGTACGAACGGTCTGATCGGCGGCACCAACGGCTATCGCGAGTATGACCTTGCCGGGGCGCAATACAACGTGGATGTGGCGTCAGCCCACCGGCAGAAGGCCGACAAGCTCCTGGGCATCGCTCGGGACGAGCGGCGGGTGGTGGACGAGGGCCTGCAGCGGACACTCAAGTCCGTGGAGCAGAACCTGAAGGCCACCACGGACATGCTCAGGGCCTATACCAGCGCGCTGCTGGAACGAGGCGCCATCCAGAGCGACGCGATGACCGCCTGATACCCCAGGCCCATATGTGTCGTTCATCTTCTGCTCACTTGGCCTTCAGGCTACGGTCACGCCTATGGTATTGCGAATCGCGCTTGGGAACTCCGGGATCGCGCCAGGTCGCGCCGTGAATGGATCCCCGGCGCCGCAAGCGCCCGAGGCTGCGCCATGCGGGTTGGCCAGGGACAAGAAGCTGGCCCGGAGGCTGGCCGGCATTGCTTTCGTCGGTGCGTTTCTTGGGCAGGCGCAGGCTGCGGAGGCCATCTTCCGCGGCCTGCGCGTCTTGCAGCCGGGGAATCCCAACGTCGATCTGGGTCTCGCCATGGTCCACACGCTGGCCGGCTCTCCGCAAGAAGGCCTGGCAGTGGTGGAGCGGGCGGCGGCCCTGGGGGCCGACGCGGGCCTGGCTGCCGTATGTGCCGGGGTCATGCTGCGAGAGGCCGGACATCGGGCCGCCGCGAACAGGACGCTGGCCCTGGCGCTTGCACAGGGTAACGGGGAGCCAGGGACTGGCGCATCCGAGACCATCGCGCAGGACGTGTTGCGCGAGCTCACGACGGTGATCCGCGGCTGAGCGCGCTTCCCATTCATTTTTCATAGAGGAGTTGACCTTGAAAATCGGAGTATCCGATCACGCCCCACTGGGCGCATACGGCGAGCAGCCGCCGGGCATCGCCGACGCGCTGCAGGTCGAGTTGTTCCAGGCCGCATTGAATGCGCCGGCACCCGGCGCCGGCGGCGCGGATAACGACGCCTCCCGCGAGGACGATGCGGATGGCACGGTATCGCCTCTCGCCTATCTGGCCAAGGGCATAGGACGCAATCTGGCGGGCATCTCGAACGACTGGCAGCAAGCGCAGGCGATGGCGGCCGATATCGGCCAGCGCGATACCTTCGATGGCGGAACGATCCGGGACATTATGAAGATGTCCCGCACGGCCGCGGGAGCTGCGCTGCGCATCGAGCTTGTCAGCAAGGTCGGCGGGAAGGTTTCCCATACGGCCGACGTCATGTCGCGAGGCTGA
Source organism: Bordetella bronchialis (assembly GCF_001676705.1). Taxonomy (NCBI): domain Bacteria; kingdom Pseudomonadati; phylum Pseudomonadota; class Betaproteobacteria; order Burkholderiales; family Alcaligenaceae; genus Bordetella; species Bordetella bronchialis. The sequence continues at coordinate 4,570,727 of NZ_CP016170.1, read as the reverse complement.
GTTTGTCACCGGCCTTGCAATACCCGGCGACGGCAGCGGCTGCAAGGCCGCTGCCATCGATGACGACACGCCGCATCGACCGCACCATCGGGCCGGATGCCTGGCGTCTGCTGTACCTCATTGTGGTCGCTGGCGTACTGGCGCTTGCCGGCTGTACCGGCCGTGTCGAATTGTTCTCATCCACCACGGACAGCGAAGCCAACGAAATACTGGCGATGTTGCTGCAGTCGGGCATCCCGGCGGAAAAGGTCGCCAAAAAGAGCGGCGTGACGCTGTCCGTGGCGGAGTCGGACGTGGCCAGGGCGCTGAGCATCCTGCGCCAGCACGGCTTGCCGCGGGAGCGATTCGAAGGCATGGGCAAGATCTTCCAGAAAGAGGGCATGATCTCCTCTCCCCTGGAGGAGCGCGCACGCTACATCTATGCGTTGTCGCAGGAGTTGGAAAACACCTTGACGAAGATGGACGGGGTACTGATCGCCAGGGTGCACGTGGTCCTGCCCGACCAGGATGCGGTCAAGGTCGCCAAGACGGCGGCCAGCGCGGCCGTCTTCATCAAGCACCAGCCCGGCTACAACCTCGAGGTCCTGAAGCCGCAGATCCGGACACTGGTGGCCCACGCCATCCCGGAACTCCACGAAGACGGCGTGTCAGTGGTCCTGGTCACGGCGCAGCGTCCCGCCGGGGCGGCGCTTACGGCCTCGCCGCCGCCCGTTTCCCCGAAAGATCCCGACGGCGATGGAAAAGACCGCGCACGTCCGTCATGGGCCTGGTGGCTGGTGGGTTTCGGGATGCTGGCGAGCACGCTGGCCGGCACCGGGTTCTGGCTCTGGCGCAGGCAAAGAAGCCGCGCGCTGGATGCCGATATGCTGGTCGGCGGGCCACATCTGGACCGGTTCGGGCAGGATTGAGCCATGTCCGGCCTGGTGTTGTGCGATCGGCGGATGATCGTCTTCAATTTTCTGCCTAGCAAGACCTTGCATCCATCCCGCTACGCGGATTATGGCGTTTCGCGGGATGTCGCCGGCCTGGACGCCGTGCCAGCGGTCTCCGCGGCATGGCATCGCCGGTGGTCGCGTTCGATCCTGCAGCACGAAGGTCTGCTGGACGCCCCGGTTACCGAGCTCGACACCGCGGGCCTGCCCGTTGCGGTCCTGCCGTATGAGCGGCTGGCGATGCTGGCTCGGCGCCTTGGCGTTGTGCTTTGCGGGCCGCGCCTGCGCCGGGCGATCTCCGGCGATGCGGTGCGCGCCCTGCAGGCCGCCCTGGGTGAAGACGCCCTGGGCTGGATCAAGCGTGGCCGGGTTCTGCATGCCGGCCTGGCCGGACCGATGTTCCAGGATGCAGCCGAGGCCCTTCGCACGGTGTCCGTGGCCGGCCATGCGGCCTTGTATGCCGCTTTCCACGACGCGACCCCGCGGATGGGACGTCGGGTGCTTCTGAAGCTTCCCCGCCTGTCGCGGCAGCGCTCGCCAGGGATGTCCCCGCACCCGCCAGCAGGTACGAGCCAGCCTGCAGGCGTGGCGCCACCGTCGTGTGAAGCGGCGCCACAGCGGGCAGCCACTTCGCGCGCAGCGCCTCCGCCGCCGGAGAGCGACGCCAGCGAGTCATGGAGGGACAGCGGGTGGGACAGCGGGTGGGACAGCGGCTCCTCCGCCATTCACGAGGAAGTCACGGCTGCGCTGGATGGCGAGACGGCCATGGCCTTGGCGCTGGCTTTGTCGGACGAACCGGCGATGGGAGGCCGCGATGGCATTTCTGCTCGATGACCCACCGGACGGGCTTGGTCAGGACGGCGGTACTCGCGTCGTACCCCTGGGAAAGATCGTTCGCCGCGACGAACATATCGCGCTGCTCGATGCAAGGGGCGTGGTGGCCAAGGCGCGCCGCGATGCCGCCCGCATCGTCGAAGATGCGCGGCACGCCTATCGCCAGGAGCGGGAGCGCGGCTACGCGGAGGGACTCCAGGCCGCACAGGCCGAACAGGCCGCCGCGATGGTGGCGATCCATCGCCAGACCGTCGGCTTCCTGAAGCAGGTCGAACACGATGTGGCGGACCTGGTCATGGCGTCGCTGCGCAGGATACTTGCCGACTTCGACGACTCGGAGCGAGTGCTCGCCGTCGTCGCAAGCGGCTTGGCGCTGCTGCGTCGCCAGAAGAGCGTGCTGCTGCGTGTGCATACGGACGATGCCGCCGTCGTGCGGCGCCATATGCAGGCATTGTCCTCGCGCTTCCCCGGCATCGACTACATCGATGTGGTCGCGGACGACCGGTACGCACGCGGCGCATGCCGGATGGAGACCGCCATCGGCACCATAGAAACCAGCCTGGACAGGCAACTGGACATCTTGCAGCGTGCCCTGTGTCCCCTGGAGGCCATGTCGGAAGAGACCACTACGGAAACGGGACGGAACGCCAGCGATGTTTGACCATATCCTGCCCGGCATGCGCGCCCGCCTCGCCGACGTCCGCACGGTGCGGATGGTGGGCCGGGTGACCCAGGTCACCGGCACGATCATACGTGCCGCGGTCGGCGGCGCGCAGGTGGGGCAGCTGTGCGTACTGCGAGACCCGGACGGCGGCCCGGACATCAAGGCGGAAGTCATCGGTTTCGCGGAGGACGCCGCCCTGTTGACGCCGATAGGCGATACATGCGGGATCTCCTCCCGCACCGAAGTCATGCCCACGGATAGCGCGCTGGCCGTTCCGGTGGGCATGGAACTCCTGGGCAGGGTACTGGATGGCCTGGGACGCCCGCTGGATCAGGCCACCCGCGGACCGCTGGCCACGCGGGAAACCTATCCGGTGCTAAGCGCTGCGCCGCATCCGCTGGCGCGCAAGCCGATACAGCGGCCGCTGGAGTTGGGCATACGTGTCATGGACGGCCTGTTGACGTGCGGAGAAGGGCAGCGCATGGGAATATTCGCGGCAGCCGGCGGGGGCAAGTCCACATTGATGGGCATGTTGGCCAATGGGGCCGATGTGGACGTACGCGTCGTGGCGCTGATCGGCGAGCGCGGCCGCGAGGTCGGCGAATTCCTCCAGCGGGACCTTGGCGAGAACCTGCGCAATAGCGTGGTGGTGTGCGCGACCAGCGACCGCTCGGCCATGGAGCGCGTCAAGGCCGCCTTCGTGGCGACGGCGATCGCCGAATTCTTCCGCGACCAGGGAAAGCGCGTGCTTTTCCTGATGGACTCCGTTACGCGGTTCGCGCGCGCGCAGCGGGAGATCGGCCTGGCCGCCGGCGAGCCGCCGACGCGCCGCGGTTTTCCACCGTCCGTCTTCGCCGTCCTGCCCAAGCTGCTCGAACGCGCGGGCATGAATGAGCGTGGCTCGATGACGGCTTTCTACACGGTGCTGGTGGAAGGCGACGACATGACCGAACCCGTCGCGGACGAGGTCAGGTCCATCCTGGACGGACATATCGTGTTGTCGCGCAAGCTGGGCGCGGAAAACCATTTTCCCGCTATCGACGTCCTTGCGTCGGCGAGCCGCGTGATGGGCAGTGTCGTGTCGCGAGAGCATGCACGCGCGGCCAGCCGCCTTCGTGAGCTGATGGCCAAGCATGCCGAGATCGAACTGCTGCTGAACATCGGCGAATACCAGCCGGGCCACGATGCGCTGGCGGATGAGGCGGTGCGCAAGATCGGCGATGTCCGGCAGTTTCTCCGGCAGGCGGCGGACGAGCGGGATAGCTTCGACGGCGCCGTGGCGCGCATGCTCGATCTGGTGCACGGATGACCGGGCGGGGCGGTCATCTGCGCCGGAATCTCGTCGCGCTGCGGGCGCTGCGGGAAAGCAGGGCTGAGCGCGCGCTCGTGCGCCTGCACCGCGATCGCGACGATGCCCAGGTGTATCTCGAACGCGAGCAACGTCAGCTGGATCTCTGGCGTTGCCGGGCTGACGAAGAACAGGCGACGCTGTACGCGGCCCTGCTGGCCGAAGCGGTGGACCGGCGCAGCCTGGAACGGACGCTGGCCAAGATAGATGGCTTACGGCAGCGTACGCGCGCGCTGCAACGCGGCGTGGAATCGGCGCGGGAAAAACGCGAGCAGGCACAGGCCGCGCTGGACCACGGCAGGGCACTGCGCGCAGCGGCCGCAAAGGCGACGCGGAAATCGACAGAGGTGCTGGACGTGTATCGGCGCCAATGCGCGCTCGCCGAAGAAAGAATCGCCGAGGACGCGCTGGATGAAACCGCGGTCTTGATGCACGGCAGGGGCGCCCCATGAAGGACGCACGCATGACGTATCGGCAGTCAGGAGCAAGCAGGTGAAAGTGTCGACATCAGGCAGGCTGCCCTCGGCCGACAGGGCGCCGGAGACCGGCATCCCGGATGTCCGCAAGGATGTGCATCGCCGCCTGCGGGTGGCGCTCGGGGATGGCGCGCGGCTCCTGGGGCCGCGCATGCGGCCGGATCCCGACGACGCGGACTTGTTCAGGGCCCTGCTGTCTGGCACGGAAAACAAGGACCGCGCCGCGATTCCGGAAAGGAAAGCGACAGACGGGGATGGACGACCGGAGCCTGCCTCGAACGACCCTCGGGACGACGTCGCGGCGGTCCGCAATGGGCAGCCCGGTCCGGATCATCGAAAAGGCGACACGGCGGGCGCGATTGCCGCGGCTGTCCCGGACCTTGCTGCATTGAGCGGCGTCGTGACCAAGGTCTACCTGGATAGCCTGCATGATGGCCAGCGTGGGGTTGGTATTGCCTTGGATGACGATCTGCTGCCCGCCACGCATTTGGCCATCCGCGAGCGGGAAGGGCGCTTGGCCGTCGACTTCGTCAGCGTGAACCCTTGCGCGCGCGAACGCCTGCGTCGTGGCGCGGAACCTTTGGCGGAACGGGTGGCCTTGGACCTCTCGCGCGATGTCGCGGTCAAGGTGGCCGCGCATGACGGCGATCCGCTGGCCCTCGAAGTACGCGCGGATGCCTCCGGCGGTCGCGTGCCATGGAGATTCCCATGACCGTTGCCTACCCGTTGCGGCCAAGCAGGTGGACGGACGAGCAGGCGCGGATGCTGTCGCGCGTCTCCCGGCATGCCGTGGGGCACGTCATCACTCCTGTATTCCCGTCCGCCGGACACGGGAGGGGGGCGTGGAATATTCGTATGCACGCCGTCTGTTGCGGGAATGCTTCATGGTCCCATCGCCCACCCGATCACGGCGACAATGCCGGGCACGATGCGTACCGCCTGGTTGGGCTGGAATGGAACGGTGCACGCCTGTGGCTGCGCTTGCCGGCGCGCGCGTGCAACGATTGGCTGTCCCTGCGCATGCCCGACCTGCAGATCGATCCGCTGCCGGCGGCTTTCATCGATGCCGCATGGGACGCCATGTTGCAGGAGGCCTGGAACGCCCTGGGAATCGGGCGGCTCTGCCCCGGTTTGCGCGCCGCGCCCGATGGGTTGCCCGAGCCGGGAACGCGCTATCCGTATGCCTGGCGTTTGTCCTTGCGTTCGTCCGATGGCGCGGCCAGCGTGGACGCCGAACTGGCGGCGGACGATCAGGGCCTGCGTGAGCTGGCTGCGTGGCTGGCCCGCATGCCGGCCCAGGCCGCCGACGATGTGCCTTGCATGGATGCGTTGACCATCCCTGTCCTGGCGCGCGCCGGCCAGACCGTGCTGGGGGCCGCGGAACTGCGCGGCCTGGCGATAGGCGATGTTGTCATGTTCGATGTCGGCCTGGCCGATCCAGACGGGAATGCCTGGCTTGCCACGCCGGATGGCCAGTGCGTCCGCGTGCGCGCCACCGGCCCTGGCGCCAGCCGCTATGTCGTCACCCAGGAATGGAGCCGCTTACCTATGAATGACTATCCCACGTCCGACGACCCCTATGCGGGAATGGATCACGGATACCCGCCGCCGGACAAGCGCCCCGACGCCCGCGAGGGCAGCCTGTCTTCCGGGGACGATCCGTATCCCGACCCGGCGCCGTATGGCCTGGACGCCGATCCCGCGATCGCAGGTCAGGAATGCGCGCTCCCGCCGCAGGGGGCCCGGCTTCCCCGGGATCCTTGTGACGACGCGGCGGCGGTGGGCGGTGCGCCCTCCATCGAAAGCGCCGATGGGAACGGCAAAGCCGATGGACTCGACGTGGATCGTATCCCCGTCCGCCTGGACTTCGACCTGGGCGAACACAGGATGACCCTGGGCGAGCTCCGGCGGCTCAGGCCCGGCGAGTTCTTCGACCTGCAAAGACGGATAGACGCCGGTCCGGTGCACATCCGCGCGAACGGGACGCTTATCGGCACCGCCGAGCTGGTCGATATCGACGGCAGGATAGGCGCGCGCGTCCTGACACTGGTTCCGGCGGGCCGCGATTCATGTGGTTGAACGACGTCGATCCGGTCGCGCTCATCGTCGTTATCGCCTGCGTGGCGATAATGCCGCTTGCCATCATGCTGACGACGTCCTTTCTGAAGATATCGGTGGTGCTGGCGCTGTTGCGCAACGCGATAGGGGTGCAGCAGGTCCCCCCCAATATGGCGTTGAACGGACTGGCCTTGATCCTGTCCCTGTACGTCATGGCGCCCGTGCTGGGCAAGGTCGCCGAAGAGGTAAAGCACACGTACGAGGCGGGAACCGCTCCGGAACCGGGCGCGCAGCGCTTCGACACGCTGATGAAGGCGATCGAGCGCGGTGCGGCGCCGCTCAAAGCCTTCATGACGAAGCACAGCAGTCCTGGGCAGAGGCAGTTCTTCATGGATACCGCGGTCTCTCTGTGGGGCCCGCAAGAAGCCAGCGGCCTGCGCGAGGACAATCTGCTGGTGCTGATCCCCGCTTTTGTGGTGTCGCAGTTGACCGCCGCATTCCAGGTCGGGTTCCTGCTCTATCTGCCCTTCATCATCATCGACCTGATCGTCTCCAATGTCTTGCTGGCCATGGGCATGATGATGGTGTCTCCCGTCACCATCGCCATTCCCCTGAAGCTTTTCCTGTTTGTCATGCTGGATGGCTGGACCAAGCTGATCCAGGGCCTGGTCCTCTCGTATTCCTGAGGCAGGAACCATGAACGTCGCCGACCTGGTTTTCTACCTGAAGGAAGCCCTATACCTGGTCTTCTGGCTGTCGCTGCCGCCGCTTGCGGTCGCCTCCATCGTCGGAACGCTGTTCTCGCTGTTTCAAGCCCTGACGCAGATCCAGGAACAGACCTTGTCGTTCGCCATCAAGCTGCTGGCGGTTTTCGTCACGCTGCTGCTGACGGCGGGCTGGATAGGCGCGGAGATCTTCCACTACTCGCTGGCGATTTTCGAGTCGTTCCGTGCCGTCCGATAAGCTGGGGGAACCGCTTGCAAGGTATCTACACTTACGCGGCGGTATACGACCTGCTGTTGTCCCTGGTCCTTATTCAACCCAGGATTCTTTTTATCTTCATGATGGTCCCTGTGTTCAGCAGGCAGATATTGCCAGGCCGGCTACGCGGGGCAATAGCGATCGCACTGGGACTCCTCGTCGTGCCACTGGCGCTGCAAGGCATGGGCGCCGACCCAGGTGCCTACCCCAGCTTGCCCGCTGTATTGCTGCTGGTGGTCAAGGAAGCCTTCGTCGGCATGACGCTGGGATTCTTCCTTGCACTTCCATTCTGGGTGATCGAAGGCGTCGGTACGGTTATCGACTATCAGCGCGGCGCCAGCATGGGCGCCCTGCTGAATCCCACCATGGGCGGCGAAACAACGCCCATCGCCATCTTGATGCAGCTGGCCTACGGCGTGTTCTTTCTGGTGGGCGGCGGCGTGTCGCTGTTCTTGTCCGTACTGTATGACAGTTATCGTCTCTGGAACCCCTGGCACTGGATGCCGGCGTTGCGGGCGGATGCCATCCCGCTCTTGCTTGGCCAGTTGGACCGGCTGATGCACCTGGTCGTCCTGTTGTCGGCGCCGGTGGTGATCGTCATGCTGCTCGCCGAACTCGGGCTGGCGCTGGCCAGCCGCTTCACGCCGCAACTCCAGGTGTTCTTTCTTGCGATGCCGATCAAAACCGGTCTGGCCCTGTTCGTGCTGGTGCTCTATATCGGCATCCTGTTCGACCACATGGGGCGGGAAGCGCGGCGCGCGGAGACCCTGCTGCCTTTTCTTGCGCATCTCTGGCGGGCTTCGTGAGCGGCGAGAAGTCAGAAAAGCCCACGCCGAAGAAGCTGCAGGACGCGCGCAAGAAGGGCGATGTCCCCTATAGCCGCGACTTCAGCCAGACCTTGCTGACCCTGGCGCTGTCGGCCTATGTCGTGCTGAACAGCCAGAACATCCTTTCCGCCTTCCTGCGGATTCTGGCCATACCCGCGGCCGTCGCGGGGCTGGCGTTCCAGCAGGCCTTGAAGGCAGCCGGAAGCATCGCGCTGCACGAAGCACTGGGCCTGTTGGGTCCCTTCGTCCTGATCGTGCTGGGCTTCGGCTTTTTCGTCGAGTTCAGCCAGATCGGCCTGATCATCGCCCCCGAGAAAGCCAAGCCCTCCGGCACGAAGCTCAATGTGGTGTCCAACGTCAAGAACATCTTCTCGGCGAAGAACCTGGTCGAAGTCTTGAAATCGACGGCGAAGATTGTTTGCTTCGCTGTACTGACGTGGCTGCTGTTGCGGGAGGGCCTGAACCCCCTGGTGCATGCGGTGCACGGCGGCCTGGAAGGCGTCATGCAGGTCAACGGCAGCCTGTTCCGCCTGCTGTTGCTGTACACGGCGATTTTCTGCCTCGCCATCGCCGGACTGGATCTGGGTTGGCAGCGGCACCAGCGGCACAAGCGGTTGATGATGACCAAGGAGGAAGTCAAGCGCGAGCAAAAGGACAATGAAGGGCAGCCCGAGATCAAGCAGCAACGCAAGCGCTTGCACCAGGAGCTCGGCAACGGTGGCGCGGTGGAGGCCGTGCGCAAGTCTTCCACACTGGTGGTGAACCCCACGCACGTGGCGGTAGCCTTGCGCTACGTGCCGGACGAGACGCCCTTGCCCATCGTGGTGGCGAAAGGACGCGACGGCGTTGCGCTGCAGATGATCGCCATGGCCGAACGCATCGGTATCCCGGTGATGCGCGATGTGCCGCTGGCCCGCGCGCTGTTGGCGGACGCCCGCGAAAACGAGTACATCCCGAGCGAGCTTGTCGTCCCAGTCGCGCACGTATTGCGTGCCGTGCGCGATCTGGCGATGGAGGACAGGGAGAGTCCGCCGGGATCCCTGTAGTAGACGCGTATCTGTGATTGAACAATGATTTGGACGACGATGTTTCAGCGATGGTGTGCCCGCGGCAGGAAGGCGATCCGCAGGGCGGGGCTGGCGGTGGCGGCGCTGGTCTTGGCGAATGGCGCGCAGGCGGCGCCGTCGTGGCCGGTGGCCCCGTATACGTATTTCGCATCCGACGAATCGCTGGAGAACGTGCTGCGCCGCTTCTCCAGCGGATTCAGCCTGACGCTGCAGCTGGCACCAGGGGTTGCCGGCCTGGTCAATGGCAAGTTCACCGCGGCCAACCCGACGGAGTTCCTGGACAAGCTCGCGGGCGTCTATGGCTTCAATTGGTTCGTCTATGCGGGGACGCTGTTTGTCAGCCCGGCCACCGCCATGGTGACCAAGACGATCAGTGTCGGAAACGGCGCCATTGCGGGCCTGCGCGATGCGCTGGACCGGCTCGGCGTGCTCGACGATCGCTTCGGCTGGGGCGAGCTGCCGGACCAGGGGCTCGCGCTGGTATCCGGCCCGCCGGCCTACGTGGCGTTGATAGAGCGTACGATCAATGCGCTGCCGCCCACCGCCGGCAGGCAGGAGGTCGCTGTCTTCCGGCTCAAGTACGCATCGGTCAACGATCGTGTGGTGCGTTACCGCGACCAGTCGATCACGACGCCGGGGCTGGCGACCATATTGCGCGACCTGGTCGATGGCACGGGGCCCGGCGCCGGCAATTCCGCGCTGGCTGCCATGGCTGCGCCGCTGCGCGAGCCATTCTTCCAGGACGAGCCGCAGCCGGTCCTGGGCGTGCCGGCCGCGCCAGGTGTGAACCGCGCGCGGCCCTCGGCGGCGGGGGAGCGCGCGGCACCCTACGAGGGCGGGCGCCGTACCCGGGCGGCCAAGATCCAGTCCGACGCGCGCTTGAATGCCATCATCGTGCAGGATATCCCCGAGCGTATGGGCGTATACCGTGCCTTGATCGCGCAACTGGACGTGCCGACCACCTTGATCGAGATCGAGGCCTTGATCGTGGATATCCGGGCGGATCTGACCAGCGAGCTGGGCATCAAATGGGGAGGGCGGGTCGGCAAAACGAGCTTCGGCTACGGCTATGGCAATCCCTCGCCTATCGACCCGGACGGCAGCAAGATGAAGGCCGGCAACATGCCCCTGGGGACCATCGGCGTAAGCGTCGCCGATTCGCTGCTTGCACGCCTGAATGCCCTGCAGGGCACCGACGATGCGAATGTCCTGTCCAAGCCGTCTATCCTGACCTCCGACAACATGGGGGCCTTGATCGATCTGTCCAAGACCTTCTACATCAAGCTGACCGCGGATCACTACGCGGACGCCAAGGCCGTCACGGTGGGAACATCCCTTAGGGTGACCCCGCGGTTCATCAACGGCAAGACGGGCGGAGAAGTCGAGCTGGCCGTCGATATCGAAGACGGCGGGATTACGCAAGACCCGCTGGTCGACGGTTTGCCCGTCGTGGGCAGGACCAGCATCAGCACGCTGGCCGTGGTGGGCGATGGCCAGGCCTTGCTGATCGGTGGCTACAACAGCAACCAGGCAGAGGACGAGATATCCAAGATCCCGCTATTGGGCGATATCCCGGGATTGGGCGCTTTCTTTTCCCACAAGCGCAAGAGCAACAAGCGCTGGGAGCGGATGTTCGTGATCCGCCCGCGCGTGGTGCAAGTCAATGGCGCGCCACTGGTGCCCGAGTCCCTGCTGAAATGGGGAGACGCGGTGGGCTGGTCCTGGGATGGCCCGACGCGGTCGACGGTGTACACGGACGGCATGGACCGCACGCTGCGCCTGTTGCAGCCGGGGCCTACGCAAGTGCTGCAGAAGGCCCCGGCCGGGAAGTGACGTCTATATGTTTTTTATTAGGTGATGCGGGCGCGTGAGCGCCGGTCGGGGTGGCCGCGCGGCCCCTTTGGGAAGGCGAATCCCGTCAGGTCAGGCGTCCAGGCGTACGCCCTTCGTTTCCAGCTTGGAGCGCAGGGCGGCGCGGGCGCGCGACAGTCGGCTGCGTATCGTGCCCACCGGGACGGTCAGGCGGGCGGCGGCTTCTTCGTAGGTCAGGTCGTTCAAGCCCATCATCAGCAGGATGCTGCGCATGTTTTCCGGAAGTTCCGCGATGGATTCCTCGAGCAGGCGCAGTGTCTGGTTCTGCTCGGCGGCATCGTCCGGTGTCAGGTCCTGCGAGGCATGGTCGCTGAGCGCGTCTTCTCCGACGAAGAAGTAGCGGCATTCCGGCGCGCGAGACAGATAGTTGCGGACCAGGTTCAGCGCGATGCCGTACAGCCATGTGGAAAGCTGGGATTCGCCCCGGAAGCTGTGATAGGACTTTGCCGCTTCAAGGAAGGCCTGCTGGGTGAGGTCTTCGGCGTCGGGGCAATTGCCGATGTGCTTGATGATGAAGCGATGCAGGCGCGTGGCGTGATTCTGGACCAGCTCGCGGAATACCGCTTCATAGGCACTGTGCGATGTGGCCAGGCCAAGGTTGGGGTTGGCGGGATTGGGCGAAACATGGTTGGCCGATGCGAGGGGGGCCGATACATGTTTGGCCGATACATGATTGGCCGATACGTGATTGGCCGATACGTGATTTGCCGACACATCGAAGGAGACGGGCGGTGGCGCCTGGATGCCATGGTGATTGTCGTGGAGATATCGCATGGGATAGCCAAAAGGTCACGGGCGAGCCAGTATGGGGCAATACCTTTGGTGGCCGGGCGAACCGCGCGAGCAGGAATTGCTGCTCGTTCAACGGATGCTTTTGCGTTCCATGGTGGCGTGGAAAATCAGCCGTATCCGCACTGAAGATGTCGTCGGAATGTGGGGCCGAATGCATCCGACATGGCGGCCTGATGCAGGCGCCACCCAGACTGGGGTGGGAAATTTCCTAGCTTGGTTCCACGCCAGGCGAGGGACCCCGCTCAGATTTTTCGCATACCCCGGGCAGGCAGCGGTTCCTAGAATGGCCTCCGGCCTCGCAGGCGTGGTGACACCCCGGGACTGGTGTCCTCCCTCCGCCAGACTCGTCCTTCCACCCTCGCGAGTGCCCTCGAGCGAGGAGTCGTGGCATGAGTATGAAGACGATGTATTGGGTGTCGCAGATCTTCTCCTGGAACTACATCGACATTGCCGGCAAAACGCATGGACGCATCGATTGGTTCGAGAACATCCGCGATATGGGCTACTGGTGGCAAACAGGGTACGAGACCGGCGTCTCCTACAGCCTCGACCAGGCCAAGCGGGGAGTGGAAGACGCCGTCATGCGGCACCGCATGGCGCTGGAGGCCCGCTACCAGGCCGGCGTTACGGTCGACCCCCCGCTCGCGGCCCGGACCGGCGCTGGTTCATGCCCCGCGAGCGAGCAAGCGCCTGGCGGCATGGCCTGGCCCGCCTGAGGTCTGCGGGTGTCGGCCGTCGCCGGAGACCCGGCCGCGCTTGGGGCCGGCCTCCTCTGCACTAACCTGTAAAAAAGATAAAATTTCCTTCTGAATATTTCCATGGCCGACCGGTGCGGCGCCATGGGGACCGCTCGCGGGCAGTCCGCGCGGTCAGGGAAATTCGCTTTCTACGGGTGATGGCAGATGCGATTGAGGAATCAGAGTGTGGGCGCACGGCTGGCCCTGGGTTTCGGCGTGGTGCTGGTGCTGCTGGTGGCCCTGGCGGTGCTTAGCATGGTCCGCATGCGGTCCGTGGACAACAGCCTCAACATGATCAACGGCATCAATAGCGTCAAGCAGCGTTATGCCATCAACTTCCGCGGCAGCGTGCACGATCGCTCCATCGCGCTGCGCGATGTGGTACTGCAGAGCTCGACCGCGGAACTGGCCAAGGTCGTGCAGCGCATCGACGGACTGGCGCGGGACTATGCCGAATCGGCGCGGCCGCTCGACGAGCTGTTCGCCCGCGAGGCGGTCCTTCCGGAGGAACGGTCCGCGCTGGCCCAGATCAAGGCGTCGGAAGGCCGCACCATGCCCTTGATACAGCGTGTCATCGCGCTGAAGCAGTCGGGCAAGGGGCAGGAAGCCACCGATCTGCTGCTTGCCCAGGCCGCGCCCGCGCTGGTCACATGGCTGGCCGATATCAATCGGATGATCGACCTGGAAGAGCGCCTGAACCGCGAGATCGCCATGCATGCCCAGGCAGTCTCCAGCCATTTCGAATTCGAGATGGCGGCGCTGTCCCTGTTGGCCGTCATCCTGGGCGTTTGCGTCGCCGCGCTCTTCGTGCGTGGCCTGCTGCGCCAGCTGGGCGGCGAGCCGCGCGACGCCACCGAGATCGCCAATCGCATCGCGCAGGGCGACCTGAGCGTGCAGGTCCATGTCAGGGAAGGCGACAACAGCAGCTTGCTGTTCGCCGTCAAGAGCATGCGCGACAACCTGGCCGGCATCGTGGGCCAGGTGCGGGCCGGCACCGATACGGTGGCCGCGGCGGCCGCGCAGATCGCCGCCGGCAGCCAGGATTTGTCGTCCCGCACCGCGCAGCAGTCGGCCTCATTGGAGAGCACGGTATCGTCCATCGAGGAACTGACCGCCACCGTGTCGCAGAACTCCGACCATGCGCGCGAGGCCAACAAGCTCGCCATGTCGGCATCGGAGATCGCCACCCGGGGTGGCGCGGTGGTGGGGCAGGTCATCGATACGATGGCGTCGATCTCGGAATCCGCGCGCAAGATCGTCGACATCACCGGCATCATCGACAGCATTGCCTTCCAGACGAACATCCTTGCCTTGAACGCGGCGGTGGAGGCGGCGCGCGCCGGCGAGCAGGGCCGCGGTTTCGCCGTCGTGGCTTCCGAAGTGCGGGCGCTGGCCCAGCGCAGCGCCTCGGCCGCCAAGGAAATCAAGGCGCTGATCGACGATTCGGCGCAGAAGGTCGAAAGCGGCAGCCAGTTGGCCACGCAGGCCGGCGTCACGATGAACGAGGTGGTGACCAGCGTGCAGCACGTCACGTCCCTGGTGGGCGAGATCACCGTCGCAAGTGTCGAGCAGGCCCAGGGCATCGAGCAGGTGAACAAGACCATCATGCAGATGGACACCGTGACCCAGCAAAACGCCCATCTGGTGGAACAGGGAAGCTCCGCGGCCGCAGCGCTGCAGGACGAAGCCGCGACCTTGTCGAAGCTGGTCAGCGTGTTCCGCTTGCAGGCCGCCGCCATGCCGCTGCCGGCGCAGGCGGCGGACTACGCGCCCCCCAGGAGCCTGCCCGCCCAGGATGAGGATGCGCCGCTGCTGGCCGCCTGATCCGGCGCGCGCGGCCGGTCAGGCGTAGAACTCGGCCGGCATGGGCTTGCCCAGGTAATAGCCTTGCCCGTAGCGGCATCCCCGCTGCAGCAGGGCTTCCTGGTGCGCGTCGGACTCCACGCCCTCGGCCACGATCTGGATGTCCAGGCTCGCCCCCAGCGCGATGATGGCCTCCACGATGGAGGCGGCATCGGGATTCTGGACGAAGGATTTGTCGATTTTGAGGGAATCGACCGGGAAGCGCTGCAACTGGGTCAGCGATGCATAGCCGGTGCCGAAGTCGTCCAGCGCGATGCCCACGCCCGCGCGATGCAGGATGCGAAGGGCGTCCTCGACCGCGTCGGCGCCTTGGCCCAGGTAGACGCTTTCGGTGATCTCCAGCGTCAGTTGCTGGGGGCGCAGGCCGTGGCGTTCCACCATGGCAAGGATATGGTCCGCCAGGTCCGGCCGGTTGAATTGCGCGGCGGCGACATTCACGGAAACGCGCTTGAAATCGAAGCCCTTGTCCATCCAGCGGCGCATCTGCTCCAGGGCGTTGCGCAGGGCTTCGTCGCCCAGCTGGGGCGCCAGCGCCTGGTCGTCGAACGCCGCGCTGAAATAGTTGGGCGTGAGGATGCCTTTTTCCGGCCGCGACCAGCGCATCAGGGCTTCGAATCCCGACAGGGTATGCGTCCACATGTCGTAGATGGGCTGGTAGTACAGGATGAATTCCCTGCGCTCGATGCCGCGGCGCACGTCGCGCAGCAATTGGACCCGCTCCTGCAGCCGGTCGCGCATCTCGGGCTCGAAAACGACGGTCCGGTCGCCACCGGCTTTCTTCGCCTGGTACAGGGCGATATCCGTATTGCGTACGATCTGGTCGGCGTCGCCGGCTTGGGCGGGCGCTTCGCACAGGCCGATGCTGACGGAAGCCGACAGCGTTTGTTCGGCGTAATGCACCGGCTGCTTCAGCTGCAATCGCAGCTGGTTCATCTGATCGATGCGGTTGTCGCCCGCATCCTGCGCGGGCAGGATGACCGTGAACTCGTTGCTGCCCACGCGGGCGGCGAATGTGCCGACCGGGAAGTAGGCCGAAATGCGCTTGCCTACCTCGATCAGCATCTGGTCGCCGGCGTGGTGCCCGATGGTGTCGTTGATGTCCTTGAAGCCGTCGATATCGATGGCCACCAGCACGATGGGCTCGCGGCGGGAAAAATGCCTGCCCAGTTCCAGCAGGAAGGCGCCGCGGTTGGGCAGGCCGGTCAGTTTGTCGGTGTAGGCGAGTTCGTGGAACCGACGCTGCGATTCGACCTCGTCCGTGATGTCTTCGACCAGTCCGTGGACGCGCACCACCTGGCCTTCCTGGGTTTCCGGTTCGGCCAGGACATGGATCCAGCGGGAGGACCCGTCCAGCCGCTGGATGCGGCGCCGGGAGTCGTAGCCCTTGCCTTCACGCAGCAGGCGCGCGAAGTCCTCGCGCGTGTCGATGATCGCGTCGCCCGGATAGAAGCGCCGCATCATGGTGTCCAGCGTCGGCTGGAGCGTCGTATCCATCCCGTAGATCTCCAGCGCCTGCTCGCTCAGGGCCAAGGCGCCGGTGATGACGTTGTATTCCCAGCCGCCCACCTTGGCCAGGCGGAAGGCTCGCGCCAGGAGCTGTTCGCGGCGGCGCGTGTCGGCCAGCGCCTTCTGCGCGCGCAGGGCTTCGCTGGCCACGGCCGCGAAGTCGCGTAGCCGTTGCGCGTCGTCCCCGGAGAATGCGCGGCCCTGCGGATCCCCGATGCAGAGCGCGCCCACGCGCGCGCCGTCGGCAAGGGTCAGGGGCGCCGCGGCGAAGAAGCCGACCCCCGGCGTGGCGCTACCGCGTCCATCGCAGGGTGTGTCCTGGCGCGCCAGGTCCGCCGCCGTGGCGACGACCACGTCCTGGCTGTACAGCGTGGGAAAGCTCCATCGCGCCAGCAGGCCGGCCGTATGCGGACAGGCGCCGCTGGACCACAGGCTTACCGGGGCCGCGTCCCGCAGCCACGTTACCGCAAACATCGATACGCCAAAAAAAAACCCGGTCAGGCGGCAGAGTTCCTGCACGCCGGGCAGATCTTCGCCTTCGCGAAGACCCAGGACGCTCAGGGGGATGAGCGGCGCGGGCGGTTCGGCATGGACGTGAGGCGAGGCGCTCATACCGGATGCCTTAGCTGTTTTCAGCCGGTGGCGCGCCTAGCAGCCAGCCGTCGGCCTGCTTTTCCACTGTCCATCCATAGAATCTTGCGATTGTTTGTGCGTCTTCCAGCGAGATGGGCGGCGGACTTTCGGGCTGCAGTGTCCGGCTGGTGGCGTCGGGGGGCGCGGGCAGCGCCCGGGCGGCAAGGCCTTGCGGTCCTTCCTGCTTGATGTGCAGCACGCCGCGCTCCGGCAATCCATAGATGGCCAGGATCATCCAGGCCATGAGCACGTAGCGGCCCGTGCGATGCGCCGCCGCCGTGGCGTGCGGGAAGTCGTCCACCTGGACTTTCTTGCCGGACAGCAGCAACTGGGAAAACGCCAGGCGGCGGCATTCCTGGACGATGGCATGGATGCTGGCTGGCGGCGTGTCGTCCTGGAACCAGTTGTTCAATAGGCGGATCGCGGCCACGCTGTCGTCCAGCATCGTGTCCAGGTCGCCGGTGAAAGGAGGCGGGTCGGCCGGCGCCAGGGTACCCTTGGCGATGGCTTTTTCCAGCAGCACGATGGTGAGCTTGGCGTTGGATAAAGGCTTGAGCGCATCGTGGCGCAGTACCGGAAACACATGCGCCAGGATCTTGAACTGGATTCCTTCGACCAGACGAAGGTCGTGATTGGCGGCCGGCATTATGTCGTCGATTCCCCAGTGTTGCCCAGCAGGCGTTCGAGGACGGAGAGGTCCAGTGGTTTTTCCAGCCACGCATCGAAGCTGGCCGCCTCGGTGCGTTCGTTGTTTCGCGGCAGGCCGCTGAGCGCGATGATCCGCACCTGCCTATCGAATTTCGCGCGCAGGCGGGAGGCCAGCTCATAGCCGTCCAGGTCGGGCAACACGATATCGGTGATGACGACGTCGGGTCGCCGGGTTTCGCATGCCGTGAGCGCTTCGCCGGCCGTGGCGGTGGTTTGGCAGCGATAGCCCAGCAATTCGACGAATTCCGACAGCAGTTCCGAGGCCATCTCGTTATCGTCCACGATCAGGATCTGGAGGTTTTTGTCGGTCATTCTGGCAGTTTCTCCTGGCGCGCGCGCGAGCCTAGCGTGTTCCGTAGTGTGACACGTTTAACAAAAGTGTCTGGACCATTCGTGAGATATTGATACAAAAGCGTGTTGAAGTTTCTATTTGTTTCGAATCCGATTGCTCATCCATGCCTTCCTACGCGCGCTCCAGCCCGGTGCGCAAGGAGGGCGCGGTACGGCCCGCGGCGCCATGCAGTGCCGGCAGCGCGTAGCGGCCTTCGCGATACGCCCAGCTGGGCCACAGGGCATGCGCCAAGGCTTCGCGCGCCAGCGCTTGGTCCACGGGCGCCGCTTCGTAGGTTTCCGGTACGCCATAGCGGTACTGGACCGGCGCCTTTTGCGGACCCAGCACCAGCAGGCGGTCGCCCTTGAGATAGCCGTAGTTGTCGCCGTACTGCATGATGGCCCGCCCCGGGTCGCCTTCCGGCAGCGGCCGGGTCATATCGCGGCCCAGCATCGGGTGGCGCGTTTCCAGTCCCATCAGCGACAACAGCGTCGGTCCGAGGTCGATCTGGCTGATTATGCGGTCGTCGCGGCGCGCCGCGACATCGGCTCCCAGGATGATGGACGGGATATGGAAATGGCGCACCGGCACCAGGCTGGCGCCGGAAACCCGGGAGTCGTGATCGGCGGCGATCAGGAATACCGTGTTCTCCCAATAGGGCGCATTCCTGGCCTGCTCGAAGAAGCGTCCCAGCGCCCAGTCGGCATAGCGGACGGTGTTTTCCACCGTGGCGGGATTGCCGTCCGGCTCGATGCGGCCGCTCGGATATTCCCACGGCGTATGGTTGGATACCGTGAAGGCCAGGGTGAAGGTGGGCTGGTCGCCGTCGTTGCTTAGCAGGCGGTGCAACTGATTGAACATGTCTTCGTCGGAGGCACCCCAGGTGCCGACGAACCGCGGGTCGATGAATTCGCCACGGTCAACGATGTGGTCGAAGCCGTTGCCCAGGAAGAAGCCCTTCATGTTGTCGAAGTGCGCCTCGCCGCCATAGATGAAGCGCGAGCGGTAGCCGTGGCGTCCCAGCAGGTCCGCCAGCGTGAAAAAACCGCGCTGGGCGTCGGGCAGCTTGACCACCGCTTGCGCCGGCGTGGGCAGGAAGCCCGTGACCACGGCTTCCAGGCCCCGCACCGATCGCGTGCCCGTGGCGTAGGCGCGAGTGAAATTCCATGCGTCGCGGGACAAGGCGTCCAGGCAGGGCGTCAAGGGCTGCCCACCCAGGTTGGCGACGTATTGCGCGCCCAGGCTTTCTTCCAGAATGATGACCAGGTTCAAGGGGCGGGTGCGCTGCCGCGCGGGCGTCTGCGTATGCATGCTGGGGTACGCGGGATCGGCCGGCGGCGCGGGCAAGCCGGCGGCCTCCAGCACCTGGGCATGCATTTCGTCTTCCGGCATATCGCCGTAGACGGCCGATGCCGACCGTTCGTTCTTCATGCTGTAGACCGCGTAAAGCACGCTATACAGGGAGTTCAGCGGCAGCATGTTCAGCATGCCGTCGCCGCAGTAGGCCACCGTGGAAGGGTTGATCGGCCGATGCTGCAGGGTGCCGCGTATGGCGAGTATGCCGACCGCCAGGGCGAGCAGGCTGAGCAAGGGCATCTGCCACCACGCCAGGGGCGCGTCGGGAAGCGCCCCGCCGAAAAGCAGATGGCCTATCCAGGCCGCCAGCACCACGACGACCAGGCCGCCCACCAGGGGCCCCTTGAAGCCGCGCCACAGCATGCCGGATACCTCGCGCGGGTGCTTGAGATACTCCACGAACAGCCGGTTGGGCCGCGCGTCGTATTCCAGGATGAAGGGTGGCGTGGCCACTTCCATGAAGACCAGCAGCAGCCACACGGCCTGGAACCAGACGGAAGCGATGGCGGTCGCCGTGGGATAGTGGCCCAGCCAGGGTGCGAAGACGGCCGGGGCGATAGCCAGCACGGATACCTCGTGGGCGTCGATGCGCCAGCCGCCCAGCACGATGGGCCATAGGCCGCCGGCATTGCGCACGCGTTCGCGTTGCCACGCGGCCAGCGCGAGTCGGCTCGCGGTCAGCATCAGCATTGCCGCGACGATGAAGATCAAACACAGTTGCCGCATGGGCTCTCCTGGCATGCCGGCGCCGGGCCGCGATGCCTTTGTCTAGCGTGAGTGGCGGGCCTTGCCAGGACCGCGGGGTGCGTGGGGACCGGCCCCGGGGCGCAATGTTAATGCGGATCGCCGCCGGCTTGGGCGCCTCTGGCACGGAATATGCTCAGCCGCCGTTTACTGTCGGGCACGCCTGGCGGACGGCTATTGAAGAAGGCGACGGAATGGCGCGTAAATACAAGATCCTTGCCGGTATTGGCGTTGCGGTGATTTTAGTCGTGGGCGCCCTGGCCGTGTTTCTCGCGACCCTGGACGCGAACCGGTTCAAGCCTTTTGTCGAGGAAAAGGCCGGCGCCGCGCTGGGCCGACCGGTGGAGATCGCCGGCGACCTGCGGCTGGAGTGGCGGCGGCCGGAGGATGAGCACGGCTGGCGCGCATGGATACCATGGGCGCAGATCACCGCGGACGATATCTCCGTGGGCAATGCCGACTGGGCGCACGCGCCCCGGTTCGCCACGCTGAAGCGGCTGCAATTCCAGGTGGGACTGCCGCCCTTGCTGGCGCGTACGGTGGTGCTGCGGCATATCCAGTTGGGCGAACCGGCGGTAAACCTGGAGCGCCTGGCCGATGGCCGCGCCAATTGGACGTTCAAGGCGCAGGACGATCAGCAGGAAGGGAAGGCGCAGCCGTCCTCGTGGCGGCTCGACGTGCGTGAGATTGCCTTCGACAAGGGCACCGTGGGCTATCGCGACGAGACCCGCCAGGCGGATGTGCAGGTTGTGGTGGACCCGCTGGGCAAGGCCGTGTCCATCGCCGATCTGGCGGGCGCGTCGGTGGCCGGGGATGTGGCGGGCAGGGGCGGGCGGGACACCGGTAAGGCCGGGCAAGCGCAGCCCGGGCAGCCTGGACAGCCGGGCCAAGCGGCACAGCCGGGCCAAGCGGCACAGCCCGGGCAAGCGGCACAGCCCGCCTCAGCCGGTCCGCCGGCAGGCACTCACTATGTGTTCGGCTGGCGCGCCACGGGCAAGTACAAGGGGCTGGATGTCCAGGGCCAGGGCCGTGTCGGCGGCGTGCTGGCCTTGCAGGATACCGACAAGCCTTTCCCCGTGGAGGTCAAGGCCTCGGTAGGGCAGACCAAGGCTTCGGCCGCGGGCACGCTGACCAACCCCACCGACCTGGGCGCGCTGGATCTGCGGCTGACCTTGTCCGGCGCCAGCATGGCGGACCTGTATCCCCTGATCGGCGTGGCCTTGCCGGACACCCCGCCATACAGCACGGACGGGCGCTTGATCGGCCACCTGAATGCGCCCCAGGGGCCGGTGTACGAATACCGCGGCTTCAATGGCAAGGTCGGCGACAGCGATATCCATGGCGATCTCAAGTTCACCAATGGGAAGCCGCGTCCCAAGCTGGAGGGCCAATTCAACTCCAACCTCTTGCGTTTCGCGGACCTGGGGCCGCTGGTCGGAGCCGATACCGGCAAGGGCAGCGGACGCAAAGCCCCTTCCGATAGCACCAAGGTCGCGAAGGCCGAGCGGGATTCGGGGAAGGGCAGTCCGCGCAGCGAGGCCTCGCCGTCCCAGCAACCGCCGGACAAGGCGCTGCCGGTGCAGGAATTCCGCACGGACCGCTGGGATGCGATGGACGCCGACGTCACGCTGAAAGCCCGCAAAATCATCCAGACCGCCGACCTGCCGCTCAGCGACCTGAACGTTCATGCGGTGATGCGGAATGCCGCCCTGGCGCTGACGCCGCTGCGCTTCGGCATGGCCGGCGGCAAGCTGGAGGCCGACATCCACCTGGACGGCGCGAAGACGCCCATGCAGGGGCGTGCCAAGGTTTCCGCGCGCGGCCTGCAGCTGCAGCAGCTTTTTCCCAAGGTCGAAAGCATGAAGCGCAGCCTGGGCGAACTGAACGGCGACGCCGCGCTGAGCGGCACGGGTAACTCCGTCGCCGCCCTGCTGGGTTCCGGCAATGGCGATGCGAAGGTGCTGGTCAACGACGGCGTGATCAGCGCCAGCCTGATGGAGCTGGCCGGCTTGAACGTGGGCAACTACGTGGTGGCGAAGCTGTTCGGCGACGAGGAAGTGCCTATCAACTGCGCGGCGGCCGACGTCAAGCTGAAGGACGGCATTGCCACGCCGGACCTGTTCGTGTTCGATACGGAAAACGCGGTGATTAATATCGACGGATCGGTCAATTTCAAGTCCGAAGCGCTGGACCTGGACATTACCCCGCACAGCAAGGGCCTGCGCATTATTTCGCTGCGCTCGCCCCTGTATGTGGCCGGTACGATGAAGAACCCCAAGGCCGGCGTGAAGGCCGCGCCGCTGGTGGCGCGCGGCGCCGGCATGGTCTTGCTGGGCGCGGCCCTGACGCCGGCCGCCGGACTGCTGGCCTTGATCGTGCCCAGCAACTCGGGCGCGCAGAACCAGTGCGCCACCCTGCTGCAGCAGATGCAGCAGCCGCCCAAGGCCCCGCCGCCCCGCCCGGCGGCCAAGCCGCGGCAGAACCGTTAGGCGGGCTGGGCGCCGTCCACGGCGAGGTGCGCAACGGCGGACCTACGCCGCTTCCTTTGCCGCGAAGTGAAAGCCCTGCGGGCTTTCCGGGGCGGCCACGCAGGTCAGGTTGCGGCCGCTGTTCTTGGCGTGATACAGGGCCTTGTCGGCTTCTTTCAGGACGGCATGCACGTCCTTGCCGTGGTCCGGATAACGCGAAACGCCGACGGAGATGGTGACCGTGCCGCCGGTCGGGTTGGGGCTGTTCTCCATCGCGCCGCGCAGGCGTTCGGCGGCCCGCATGGCGTCCTCCAGCGAGGTCGCGGGCAGCAGCATGGTGAATTCTTCTCCACCGGCGCGGCCCAGCACATCGTTGCTGCGCGAGCCATGGCGCATCAGCGATGCGAGCGTGCGGATCACGTCGTCGCCCGTGTCGTGCCCGTAGCGGTCGTTGATGGACTTGAAGTTATCGATGTCGATGACCGCGACCGCGAAGGGCAGGCCGGTGTCGGCGAACTCGTCCAGCGCGCGCATCAGGCCGCGGCGGTTCAGCAGCGCCGTCAGCGCATCGGTGGTCGACTCGCGCCGCAGGCTGCGCATCTTGTGCTGGATGCTGCCCAGGCCGGTCAGCAGCGCGCGTTTCAATTGGGCGGCCTCGAAGTACCAGGATCTGACGCTGCGGATGCGATCGGAGGCATCCTGTTCGTCCATCTGCTTGGCGGCACGGGCCAACTGCCACAAGGGCTGGGCGATCAGCTTGGACAGCCAGCCGATGCAGATCAGCAGGATGACCATCAGGGGGAGCGTGTTGCGTATCGTCAGCCACAGCAGGTCGTCCATGCGCTGCAGCGTGCCTTCCACGGGCCGCTGCGCCACCAGGCCCCATCCCGTGGAGGGAACGACGGCGTAGCCGGTAAGCATGTCCACGCCCTTGGTATTGCGCACCCGCCGCTCGCCCGCCGTACCGCGCATGATGTCCTCGACGACCGGATTGTGCGCCACGCTTTCGCCGATGCGGCCGGCGTCCGGGTGGAAGATGAGCTTGCCGGTGCGGTCGACGACGTACAGGTAGGAGCCGTCACGGTAGTAGTGTTCGCCAAGCAGGAAGTGCAGGGCGTTTTCCTGGTGCAGGTACAGCGTGCCGGCGATGAAGCCGATATAGCGGCCGGTGCGGTCGAATATCGGGTGGGAATTGAGGATCACCCAGCGGCCCGTCACGCCGAGGTAGGGTTCGCTGACCGACGGTTGCCGGAAAGCGAGGGCGCGCTGAACCGGTTCGCTGTCCAGGCGCGCGCCCTTCAGGCCGGTGACGGGCGGGTCCACGGCCACCACTTGTCCGGCCGGATCCACCACCAGGACCGAATTGAAATGATCGTTCTGCCCCATCAGGCGCCGGGTTTCGGCGACGGCGAGATCCGGGTTGACGTCCATGCCCGCGAGCATGCGCGAGCTGTACGCAAGCTCCTGGTGGATGGTCTTGATGAAGTTGTCCGTGGTGGTCGCCAGTTTGGCGGCGTAGGCGCGGTTGCCTTCCAGGGTGTTATTCAGCAGGATGTCGCGCTGCACCCGGTAGCTGGCATAGAAGCTGTTGCCCAGCGCGAGCAGCACCGAACACAGGCACAACCAGAGGATGAGACGGCGCAGGTCGATTCTGAACATTGGAATGGGATGGCTGCCGCCGTGCTACTCAAGCATGCAATGCAGGGATGATACGCTCCTCGATACAATGGCGGATGGGTTGGCGGCGCGCCGGCATGTAACGGCGCGGAGCAGTGGGGCGCGCTGTCGCAAGCCTGCGACAGGCCGGCCGCCGTTGTCGGGCCGGGCGCTTGGCGCGATTGGACGAGCTGATAAAACTATGTATAATTTCGCCTCTTGGTTGGCGGCGCGGCTACTGCGTCGATGGCCAGGAGACGTAGCGTCAGGTCGCCGCTTCGGTTCGCACCCCAGGTGAATCCAGGGTGCCAGCCCGATGGCGTACCCCAGACGGGCTGTTAGCTCAGTTGGTAGAGCAGCGGACTCTTAATCCGTAGGTCGAGTGTTCGAGCCACTCACAGCCCACCAGAATTCCCGCCTGGACATTCCAGGGAAAATAAAGCACTCGCGAGCGATCGCGGTGCTTTTTTTTCGTCCGCATGGGACAAACATATGGAGCCGCCACATATGGAGCCGCGTATTTCTTTCATCACGCTCGGTGTGGAAGACCTGGAACGCGCTGTCGCGTTTTATCGCGATGGACTGGGGCTGCAGACCAAGGGCATCGTGGGCACGGAGTTCGAACACGGCGCAGTCGCCTTTTTCGACATGCAGCCCGGGTTGAAGCTGGCGCTATGGGGCCGTGAGAATCTGGCCATCGATACCGGGCTACCTGCCGCGACAGGCGCCTCGACCAGCTTCGCCTTGGCGCATAACGTTCGCAGCGAAGAGGACGTGGACCGGACGCTGGCCCAGGCGGAACAGGCCGGCGGCCGGATTGTGAAGCCCGGTGCGAAAACGTTCTGGGGCGGTTATGCCGGGTATTTCCAGGACCCGGATGGACATCTCTGGGAAGTGGCATGGAATCCTGCCTTGCCGGTGGATGCCTGAGCGGCACGCCCGGGCTGCGATCGCGGTGTGCGCGGCGGACAGGCAATAGCAATAGCGGTGTCCGCGGCGACCGCGCAATGGATTTCCGCGCGTACCGTGAGGGGGCATCGGCAGGTCGAGGCTGCGGTCGCCTGCCGCGGCAGGCAGGCGCGGGCGCCGCATGGCTAGTCCACCGAGATACCGACCCGCTGTATCACGGCCCGGTTTCTTTCCAGTTCCTGCTGCATGAAGGGCGCGATCCGGGCTTGTTCCATTTGGACGGGCTGCACGCCTTGCTTCTGCATGGCGTTTTTCATGTCCGGATCGGCCAGCGCGGTTTCGATTTCCTTGCGCCTGGCGGCCACCTGGTCGGAGGAAAGCCCGCCGGGACCGGCGATCGCCAGCCAGACATCGACGTCGTATTTCGGCAGTCCGCTTTCACGCAAGGTGGGCAGCTGGGGGGCCATGTCGCTGCGC
Organism: Bordetella bronchialis; assembly: GCF_001676705.1. Taxonomy (NCBI): domain Bacteria; kingdom Pseudomonadati; phylum Pseudomonadota; class Betaproteobacteria; order Burkholderiales; family Alcaligenaceae; genus Bordetella; species Bordetella bronchialis. The sequence continues at coordinate 4,545,488 of NZ_CP016170.1, read as the reverse complement.
GCGGCGCTGGTCACTGCCAGTCCCTTGAGCTTGCCGGCCGCGACCAGCGGCGCGACCGCCTGGGCGGCGACGATCGCGATGTCAAGATTCCCGCCGATCAGATCGTTGATCACCTGGGTGGATCCCTTGTAGGGAATAGGGTTCGTGGTAAGGCCGGCCTGTTCCTTGAAGACCTCGCTGGCCATGTGGTAGGCCGTCCCGGTGACGACGCCTTCGGCCAGCGGCTTGGGCAATGACTTCGACAATTGGACGAGCTCCGCCGGCGTATTGGCGGCCAGGCTGTTATTGGCGACCAGCATGGCCGGCACGCTGCCTATCATCGCGATCGGCGTGAAGTCGGCGATGGGATCGTAAGGCAGGTTCTTGTACAGCCAGGGATTGAGGGTATGGTTCGAGCTGATCACGCCCAGCGTCAGGCCATCCTTGGGCGCGCGCGCGATCTGCCGGGTGCCGATGGTGGTGCCGGCGCCGGCGACGTTCTCGACCACGATGGCGCGTCCGCTGGCCTTGCCCCAGGGGGCCGACATGGCGCGCGCCAAGGCGTCGGATGCCGAGCCTGGCGGCGTCGGCACGATCAGCCGGATGGGGGCCGTCGTATCGGCGGCCGGCGCGCTGCCGCAAGCCAGCAGCATCGTCAGGCCGGCGATTGCACTACGTCCTATGCTTGTACGCCACATTTTCCTGTTCCCCTTGCATCGTCGCGGACAGTGGATGTCCTGTGGCGGTTATTGTTGGCCGCTGTCTGCGACGAGACAAACCAATATTGTTGAGGGCGGCCGCAGTGGCGCTAATGCGCCCGCCGCTATGCCGCCGCGATCCGCCCGCTCTCGAACAGCGCATCGCGCTGCTGCGTGAACACGTCGGCTTCCTCGCGCAGCCATTCGAGAAGAGTGGGCGTTTCCGGATGCGTGGGGCTGCCGATGAAGCGGTAGGCGCCCTGCAGGCGCACCCGGCGCGGGAAGGGCACGACCAGCCGGCCTTGCAGCAGATAACCCAGCACCAACGCCAGCCTGCCCATGGCGACTCCCTGGCCCCCCAGTGCGGCCTGCATGGCCAGCAGGGAGTGATTGAACTGGGTGCCCTGGCGCAATGCCGCCTGCGGCAGTTCGACATCGGCCGCCTTGAGCCAGGTCGCCCATTCTTCCGTCGGTTCGGTGCCTTCCCAGGGGTCCGCCGCGTGCAGCAGATGGGCGCCGCGCAGGTGGGCCGCTTCCCGCAGTTCCGGATGCGCCTGCATGAAAGCCGGCGTCGCGACGGGAACCAGCCATTCGTCGAACAGGATCACGGCGTTGGGGTCCTGGCTGTCCGGCGGCCCGAAGCGGACCGCGGCGGCGATGTTGTCCTGCGCCATGCGCGAAGGGTCCACCCGATCCGACTCGCCGACGATGCGCAGCGCCAGGTGCGGATACGCGCGATAGAAACTGCCCAGCCGTAGGGTCAGCCAGAACATCGCGAACGAAGGTGAACAACTGACGTTGACGGGCTCGCCCATGCGCGCGCCATGCAGCCGGTGCACCGCCGTCTCCAGGCCGCGGAAGGACTCCCGGGTGGCGGCGAACAGTTGTTCGCCCTCGGGCGTGAGCGTCAGGCCGGTCTGCGTGCGCAGCAGCAGGATATGCCCCAGGCGGTCTTCCAGTTTCTTCACCTGCTGGCTGACCGCGCCCTGGGAGACGTGCAACTCGTTGGCGGCCCTGGTAAAGCTGCCGCAGCGCGCGGCCGCGTCGAAGCACCGCAGCCATGCCAGCTCGGAGGGCGACAGCGGTGGCGCGCTGCCCGGATTCATTAGTTTCATTGATGCCTGCCGCACTATAAATCGGTTGTTGTCCACGGTATGCGAGTCAAGAATCCCAAGGACCAGGAAACCGCAGGGGATGCGAAATGCGCGTACTAATAGCAGGATTCAAGCACGAGACCAATACCTTTGCCGCCAACCGCGCGGACTGGGCCGCCTTCGAGCGCGGCGAGATGTTTCCCAAGCCCGTGCGCGGCCAGGCGATGCTGGAGATGGTGGCGAGTGTCGACGTGTCGGCCACCGGGTTCGCGCGCCACGCGCGGGCGCGCGGCTGGACGCTGGTACCCAGCCTGTGGTGCGGCGCCGTGCCGTCCTCCTACATCACGGACGATGCGTTCGAGCGTATTTGCGCCGCCATCCTGGAGGATGTGCGCAAACTGGACTTCGACGCGATTTACCTGGAGCTGCATGGCGCCGCCTTGTCCGAGTCCTTCGACGATGCCGAAGGCGAATTGCTGGCGCGCATCCGGGCGGCCGTAGGACCGGACATGCCTATCGTGGCCAGCCTGGACCTGCACGCGAATGTGACGCGGGCCATGCTGGCCCTGGCCGATGGGCTGGTGGCATTCCGCACCTATCCCCACATCGACTACGTGAAAACCGGCGAGCGCGCCGCCGTATTGCTGGAGCGCCTGCTGCGCCATGGACGGCGGGAGGCGTGCGCGTCGGAACGGCTGCCTTTCCTGATCTCGATAAATTCCCAGGGTACCGGATCGCAACCCGCCAAGGGCTGCTACGCCTTGCTGGAGGACATCGACGCCCGCTACGGTACCGTGTCGAGTTTTTGCATGGGTTTTCCCGCTTCCGACTTCGAGGAGTGCGGGCCCGTGCTATGGGCGCATGGCGAGCGGGCGCGCGAGGCGGTCGCGGCGCTGCATGCGCGCGTGGCCGAACCCTTGCAATGGCGCTTGACGGCGCAGACGGCGCCGCAGGCGGTGGCGCGGGCGTTGGCGCGTGCCGCCGCCAGCCCTAAAGCGGTGGTGGTCGCCGACACGCAGGACAACCCGGGCATAGGCGGCACCAGCTCCACCACCGGCGTCCTGCATGCCTTGTTGGACGCGGGAGCGGGGCGCGCCTTTCCGGGGCGAGTCGCGCTGGGCGTGCTCTACGATCCCGACGCGGCCGCGCTGGCCCATCGGGCCGGCGTGGGCCAGGTAATCCACTGCGCCGTCGGCGAGTCCGTGCAAACGCCGGCGGGGCCCAGCGAGGCGCCGGTGCGGGGCGGCTTCCGGGTGCTGGCCCTGTCCGATGGCGTGGCGACGTTCAAGGGGCCGAAGATGACGGGCTTTCGCACCCAGCTCGGCCTGAGCGCGTGCCTGTCCATCGACGGCGTGCTGATCGTCGTGGCCAGCGGCAGGATAGGCGCGCAGGACCGCGAGCTTTTCCGCATGGTCGGTATCGATCCGGAGAGCATGAAGATCCTGGTGGTCAAGAGTTCCCATCACTTCCGCGCGGATTTCGACCGCCTGGTCGAGAATCCCGATACCGATGTGATGTTCGCGTTGGCACCGGGCCTTTTGCTGGTCGATCCGGCGGATTTACCTTGGAAAAAACTGTCGCCGGCGACCCGTTTGCGGCCGTGAAAACCCGCGCAAGGTAAATCCGCCCACTCCGCATAACGGCTTATCGATAACCGAAACACCCCTGCCGGGTTTCGTTCCCGCGCTGCCGGCGAGAGGGCGACGGGATTATCCCGCCGCGCCGCTTATAAATACCGTTACGCCAAATACCGCGCGGCCCGGCACGCAATTTTTATTCCCGTCGGGGTTTATTAATTGCCTATTCAATTAGCGCGCAGCGTGGCTGTCCCGGCACGGGCTCCGTAAATAGCGGGGATTAAGCGCGATGGGTGCGATGACGCGCGGATAAGAGCGGGTAATAAACAAATCCAACAGCCCGCGGTTTCATGACGTTTAGATTAAACAATAATAATTGATACGCCTTCAAACGATTAAACATAGCTTTCTCATCAGCTTTGTTGCGTCTCGTGTAATGAATGTAATTCATTAGCCGGCCGTCTCGGTTTGTTGCGCCCAGACTGACTCATTTTCACAGTAATCAACATATTTAGAAAAAGAGATTGCTCTTCTTTGCGTCAGGATGCGCGGGCTGGTGTGTTGGGGCTTTAAACCGCTCCATCGAATCGCCGGTTATTTGTAAATATTTTTAGCGATGCGCCCGCGCTCGGACTTGTACGCACGCCCCGGAGGCGTGCGGTTTTCGTCTATGGGCGTCGACTTCTCGTGTCCCGGACACGATGACAAAGAGTGAGGTAACAGTGGTAAAGAGAATCGCGGTTTGCGGCCTGGGTTATGTCGGCCTACCGGTTGCCGTGGCGCTTGCGAAGCGCTTTGATGTCATCGGTTTTGATGTGGATAAACGGCGTATCGCACGCCTGAGGGAGGGTGATGACTGGACAGGAGAAATCGAGCGCCATGTGCTGCTCGATTCCGGCCTGAAGCTGACGGACGACGTCCGGGACCTGCACGGCTGCGATTTCTTCGTCGTCGCGGTCCCGACGCCCGTCGATGAAAAGAACAACCCGGATTTCTCGCTGCTGGTCCGGGCCTGCCAATCGATAGGTCCGGTGCTGCGCCCGGGCTGCATCGTCGTGTTCGAATCCACCGTCCATCCCGGCGCGACCGAGGAAATATGCGGGCCGGAACTGGAAAAGGCCTCCGGCTTGCGTTGCGGGGTCGATTTCAAGCTGGGCTACAGCCCGGAGCGGATCAATCCGGGCGACCGCGACCATCCGCTCGAGAAAATCGTCAAGATCGTATCCGGCCAGGACGACGAGGCGCTCGAAATCATCGCGGGCGTCTACGAGAAGATCATCGAGGCGGGGGTTCACCGCGCCTCTTCCATCAAGGTGGCCGAGGCCGCCAAGGTGCTCGAGAACACCCAGCGCGACATCAATATCGCGCTGATGAACGAGATGTCCAAGATCTGCGACCTGGTCGGCATCCGTACGTCGGAAGTGCTGGCCGCCGCGGGAACCAAATGGAATTTCCTGCGTTTCACGCCGGGACTGGTGGGCGGCCACTGCATCGGCGTGGATCCGTACTACCTGACCTCGAAAGCGCAGGAGCTGGGCTACCACCCCGAGGTCATCCTGTCCGGGCGCCGGATCAACGACGGCATGGCGGGACACGTCGCGTCGCGGGTGGTGCAGGTGCTGGCCCGCAACGGCCGCCTCAATGGCTCGACCCGCGTCGGCATCCTGGGAATGACCTTCAAGGAAAACGTCCCCGACATCCGTAACTCCAAGGTGGTCGATCTGTATAACGCCCTGGGCGATTACGGCATCAAGCCGGTCGCCTGCGACCCCATGGTCGATCCCCAGCAGATGGAGCACGAGTACGGCATCAAGCTCGTGGAGCGCCGGGACTTCAAGGACATGGACGTGCTGATCCTGGCCGTCCCGCATCGCCAGACCATGGAATCCATCTGGGATGACCTGCCCGGGCTGGTCAAGCGCGGCGGCATGGTCTGCGACCTGAAGTCGGTGCTCGATAGCAAGCGGCTTTCGCCCGATCTCTTGTACTGGACTCTCTAGGTTCGGGCCGTCAACCCATCACTACAGGTGACCCTGAATGGCTACTTTCACGATCGCTCCGATTGGAACCTGCCGCATCCATACGCCCTTGCGCGATGCGGTAGGCCGCTATCCGCTGAAGCTGCAGCTGGGGCGCAACTACGGCTTCGTGCATACGAGCACCGAAGCGCTGCAGCAAGCGCGATTCATGTACGGCCAGCGCGATATTCCCGCCGACGTACAGCGGCTGGTCTTCCGGCCGTCGAATGGCGAACAGGCCCGCCGCGGGACGCACGAACCCGCGGACCTGTACATGGTCGAGCTGTCCTCCCGCAAGCTGCTGACCATCGACCAATATCCCATCCAGTCCAACTATCTGGTGCGCTACTTCAGCGAGTTCTTCGCCGACCGTGGGCGCGCGCGGATGTTCTGGACGCTCGCCGCCCCGGACAAGCTCGCGGAGCGGCGCGCCGCGCTGGAGCAAGACCCGGTCTTCAAGGCCCTGCCCGCCGATGACCGCGAGCTGCTGGCCCGCATCGTCAAGCGCGATCTGACGGACGACGAGATCGAGGGCGAAATGCGTGAGCTCGTCGATCTGCTGGGCAAGGAAAAGGTGGTCTTCGTCACCCACGTCAACGCCTTGACGCCGGACAACGTGCCGATCGAGCAGCGGCAGCAATTGATCGCCGCCATCGGCGCGGCCGCGCAGAAGATCGGCGTGCCTTGCTACGATCCGACGCCGCTGATGAACAAGATAGGGCAAGCCGATGCGCTGGAGAACGGCGGGCTGGACCTGACGCATTACACCGAACTCTTCGCCGAGCGCCTGTGCGCCGACTGGTACAAGAACTACATGCGCCCGCGGATGAGCGCGTCCACGCCTCCCGCCACGGTGGCAAGGCTGGCGGCGGAGGAAAGCGCCGAGCGCCTGGAGAAATTGTGGGACGCCGGCGAATTGCGCGAGGCCTCGCGGTGCACGCGCGACGTGCTGCGCCGCCATCCCGGGCTGCCCGACCACGTGCTGCTGCTGGCGCGGATGCAGGAAGAACTGGGGGATTACGAAAGCGCGATCGCGCTGCTGGAAAACGCCGATGGCGCGGTGGCGTCGGGCAGCAAGGCCGAACAGCTGCTGATGCGCAGCCACTTCAAGCTGGGGCACTACGAACTGGCGTATTCGCTGGCGGCCGGCCTGCTGGGCGACGAGATCGAAACGCCGGAGATCCTGCGGATCGCGGCGGTGTCGGCCGGCCAGCTGGGCAATGTGGAAGAGGCCCTGGGCAACTGGCGCCAGCTGTTCCGCGTTGCGGGCAACGACAAGGCATGGGCGCTGGAAGCCGCCGACACGGTGCTTTCCATGCTCCAGGCCAGCGGCGACATGGACGCGGTCCTGCGCTGGGTGGAGGAAGTCCGCGCGGCGCTGCCTTCGTATGGCCGCGGATTCGCCGTGCTGTGGCGCGACCGGATGATGGCCGGCGATCGCGCGGCCCTGCGTTCGCTGGCGTCCGAGGCCCCCGCGCTTGCCGAGACGGAGGCGCTGGAGCTGGTCAAGGAAGCGTCGTGGCGCGGCTACATGGTGGCCGCCGCCGCCCTGGCCGTGTCATGCGGGCTGCCCAAGAGCGGCCAGGACGATATCCGCGGTTGGCTGCAGGCGCAGTCGTCCTCGTGGGCAGAGGAGGGCGCGCGGGCGCTGGAGGCAGGCCGGCTGCGCGACGCGGCGGAGCGGATCTTCGCGCATCGCCTGCTGGATCCCGATGCGCTGGCGGGCGTGCGCGCGCAGCGCGCGTTCGAGCGCGCGATGCGCATGGCCGTACGGGCCGCGCTGCTGGCGGGCAACCATAAGGAAGTGATCGAGCTCACGGATATCGCGCTCGATACCCATGTGGACTTCCCCGAGCTCGATGCCATGCGGGGCCGCGCCGCCGATGCGCTGGGCGACAAGCAGACCGCCATGCGGCATCTCGAACTGGCCGCGTCCGGCGACGCCGCCCAGTTCAGCACACAGCTGTATTTCGCGCGCGTGGCCTTCAACGGCGGCTGGTTCGGCCAGGCGATAGACGCCTACACCGCGGTGCTGGGCCATCCCTCGGCCGACCAGAGCGCGAAAGAAGAAGCCGAGCGCCAGCTGCGCCGGCTCGGACCGCGCTCCATACGCGCCGCGCGCGAAAAGCTGGCCGCGGGAGACCACCGGGGCGCCTGGAAACTGCTGGATCGCATCGCGCAATCCTGGCCGGAGATGCCGGAGGTCGCCCAGGAAAAGCGGCGCGTGCTGGCGGTCCTGTACGCCGAAGCGCGCGCACTGGATCCGTCCAGCGCGATCGAGCGTCTTGCCCTGGGCGAACGGATCCTGGAACTGGTTCCCGACGATCCCATCGGCCTGCGGGCGGCCGCCGTGGGCGCCATGCGCCTGCATCGTTTCGAGCAGGCCCTGCCGTACTGGCAAGCGCTCAAGGAGCGCTCGGAGAACCCCGCACAGTACGACCACTACATCCAGAGATGCCAGGTATGGATCGATAAGGCCAACCGTAGGAAGGCGGCATGAAACAGCTACCGGATACCGAGCAGGAGGACAGTACCTCCCATCTTCAATGGGTTCATGCCCAGTTAGAGGGAATCGTCGCGGCATCGGGCCGGGTTCAACTCGCGCAGGCCAACCTGCCGCGCGCGGAAGCGCTGGCGCGCGACCATATGGCCGACCCCAAGGTCCGCTTTCTTCTTCTGCGGCTGAAAGAGTCCGCCGGCCACAACGAGGGCATGTTCGAACAATGGTCGGCGCTGCTGCAGGATTGCCCCAACGACCTGCAGATCGTCCGCTATTGCGCGACGCGGCTCGTCAAGGACCGGCATATCGACGAGGCCCTGGCGCTCATCGACCGCTATCTGCCGGGGACCGCCCGCAATCCGGACAAGCTGTTCGCGCGGGCCAAGCTGCTTAGCGACATACGCGCCCACGAGCAGTCCGATGCGCTGTTCCGGCGCCTGATCGCACGCCACAACGACCGCAACGTGCGCGTGGAGTTCGCCAAGCGCCTGCGCAAGCGCGGATTGCTGGCGGACGCATACGAGGCTATCAAACCCGTGGCCGAGCAGCTGGCTCCCGGCAGCAAGGCCGCGGAACTGGCCAGCGCCCTGGCTAGCGATTACGCCTTCTACCGGTCCTTCGAGCCGGAGGAAGGACTGGCCGGCAAGGACATCCGGATCGTCTCGATGAAGCACGCGATCCTGCATTTCAAGAACCGCATCATCGACGCCAAGCCGCCCGAGAATCCCGTCTCCATCGCGCTGGTCACGGGCAGCCTGGGGCCGGGTGGCGCGGAGCGGCAGCTTACGCGGCTGGCGGGCGAACTGCACCGTATGGCCGCGTCCGGCGAGCGCCGGCCGGCCTTCATGCCGGTCAAGCCGGAGAAGGTGGAAGTGCTGGTCAAGCAGCATACCGAGCCGGCCGGCTCCGGGCGCAAGCAGGGCCTGGACTTCTTCCTGCCCGTCCTGGCCAAGGCACAGATCCCGGTCACGGAAATCAATGGGCTGCCGCCGGTATCGGTCTCGCACCAGCCGGTCGCCGAGCCTTCCCTCACGCGCCTGCTGGAGCAGCTGCCGCCGCCGGTGCACTACGGCGTGACGCGTCTTACGCCGTTGCTGCGCGAACATGCCTTCGACGTGGTGAGCCTATGGCAGGACGGCACCTGCCTGTTCGGCGCCCTGGCGGCGCTGCTGGCCGGCGTCCCCACCATACACCTGGTGTTCCGCGGCCTGCCGCCGAACATACGCAAGGACCGCTTCCGCGAGGAGTATCCCGTGCTGTACCAGGCGCTGGCGCAGGTGCCCGGCGTGCATTTCGTCAGCAACAGCCGCGCGGCGGCGGAGGAGTACGCGAAATGGCTCGGCATCCCGTCGGTGCGTTTCCATATTCTCTACAACGGCGTCCCGGAACTGGCGACGGACGCCTCGCCGGAAGACGAGAACAAGTGGAACGCCTTCCAGGCCAGCACGGCCGACGCCACCGAGACGATAGGCGGGGTCTTCCGCCTGGAGCCGGACAAACGTCCGCAGCTTTGGATCAAGCTCGCGGCGATGTACCTGAAGCGGCGGCCCAAGGCGCGCTTTTTCATCGTCGGGGACGGCCGCCTGGTCGACAACATGGTGGCCTTGGCGGACGAACTGTGCGTGGGCGACCGGCTCCTGTTCGTCGGCCTGTCGAAGCATGTCGGGTACTGGTACTCGCAGATGGACGTCAAGGTGCTGCTCTCCCGGTACGAAGGCTTGCCCAACGTGCTGATCGAGGCGCAGCTGCTGGGGGTACCTGTCGTGTCCACGCCGGCGGGCGGGGCGGGCGAATGCTTTGTCGAGAACGTGACGGGCCACCTGCTGGACGATCTGGAGCATCCGGACCTGAACGAGGCCTGCGACAAGATCGAGTCCATGGTCGACCTGACCCGCGGCAACGAGGTGTTGAAGCAGCATAGCCGCCAGCGGGCAAGGGAGCTGTTCTCGCTCAATGCCATGCTGGACAAGTTCCTGAGTCTGTGCGTGTCGGTCATCGGCGTATCCAACAACGATGACCGCATGGACCTCGGGGGCATGCGCCTGATGGAGGCCTGACCGCCGGCCGTCTTCCCTGATCCTGGAAACCATGTCTTCGATGAGAACGTACGTTCCGGCCCTGGGCCGGCGCGGCAAGGCAGCGCCAGTGATGGTGCTGCTTGCCGCATTTTCACTGACCGGATGCCAGCTGCCGCGTTCCGGTCCGATGTTGAGCGAAATGGTCTCGGCCAACGATGCCAAGGATGTCGTCGTCATGCCGGTCTCGCCCGAACTGGCGCGGGCCAGCAATGTGCCCGACGTCATGGATTTCCCCGCGCGCTATCGCGATGCCAGCGATGCCAACTTCGACGTGCTGGTCCCGGGAGACGGGATCAACATCACGGTCTGGGAGCGCGACGGCCTGGGCGTGTTCGCGGCCAATGCCGCCGGCATCAGCGACCTGGGCAACCAGGAGATCGACCGCTCGGGGAATCTCTACTTTCCGATCCTGGGACGATTCCGGGCGGCCGGCCTGACGCTGGCGCAATTGCATGAGGCCGTCGTCGCCCGCCTGAGCAAGCTCGTGGTGGGCTCCGACGTCAGCGTGACCCGGGCCGCCGATGCGCGCGGGCAGATGGTCACGGTGCAGGGCAACCTGACCAAGCCGGGCATGTATCCGATCACGCAGACCACCCAGCGCCTGAGCAGCGCGCTGGCGCTGGCCGCACCGGTGCAGACCAACCCCGAGCAGCTCGTGATCACCCTGCGCCGCGGCAAGGAGATCGCGTCCGTGCGGCTGGCGGATATCTACCGCAACCAGGATAACGATATCCTGCTGCGTGCCGGCGACGTGATCACCGCGCACGATGCGCGCGAGTACCTGACCGTGCTGGGCGCCGCCGGAACCCAGGGGCGCGTGGCCATCAGCAAGCGCAACTACAGCGTGCTGGACGCGCTGGGCGATGCGAAGGGCCTGGACGACAAGACGGCGGATCCCCGTTCCGTCTTCCTGTTCACCCCCGCCAAGCCCGGTACCAAGGGGGCGCCGGATACGCTGCCCATCGTTTACCAGTTCGACCTGACCCGGCCGGAGCAGGTGGCCTTGGCGGGGCAGTTCACGGTACGCGAAGGGCAGGCCATCTATATTTCCGACGCGCCGTTTACCCAGGTGCAGAAGGTCCTGTCGGCATTCCGGGTGACCATGAGCGCCGGCTTCAGCGCCACGCGGGCCATCGACAGCGATTCGGGCTCCAGTTCCTCCGGGGTGACTCAATAGCGTGTCGACGAGCAATGAGGATCGCATCAAGGGCTGGCGCGCCCGCCGGCAGGACAGGAACTACGCGGTAGGCGCCGGCATTGCGGCCTGGCGCCTGGACCTGGCCGCGCTGTCCGACGCCCGGATCTCGCCCGCCGCCGTGCTGACGCGGCTGGTCGCGCGCCTGCGCGGCGCCCCGCACGATACCGTCGCCGCCCGGCGAGCGGTGTACGAGGCCGTCCAGTCCGAACTGGAAGCGGAGATCGAGCGCAACGGCTTCGCCGAATCGGTTGCCGACTTCCCCCGACGGCGCCTGCGTATCATGGTGCGCCTGCTGGAGCTGGATATCCGCGCGGGGGCGGACGTGTTCGCTGCCGGCTATATGCCGGCGAAGCTGGCGGCGGAAGACGAGCGCCTGGCCGCGGCGCACGAGCGGCGGGCGCGGCGGCGCAAGCAGGAAGAGGCGCAGCTGGCGCGCCGCCATGCCTCGCGCAACGATATCGCGCTGGAGATCGAGCTTTCCCGGGACGAGGCCGCGGATCTCGCGGTCCTGCGCGAACGCATGCGGGCCCTGCACGGCCGGTATCGTCCGCGCGATGTCGAGGACGGCCGGCCGCGCCTGCGCACCCTGATTCCCATGCTGGTCTATCAATTGCACGTGATGCACGGGGAAAGCCGCATCGCGCTGCTATGGGCGCTGGTCGGGCCGGTGGTGCTGCTTACGCTGATCTCGTCGCTGTATTTCCTGATGGGAACGCATTACATCCTGGGCATGGATGTGCCGACGTTCTCGTTGCTGGGAGCCACCACATGGATCATGTTCCGGCAGATCATTTTCCGGAGCAGTACCAGTTATGTGTCCGCGCGGGGACTGCTGAACTTCCAGGGCGTCACGCCGCTGATGGGCGCCTTGGTGCAGGCCTGCATCTATGTCTCGGTGTACCTGGCGGTATTCGGCGTGCTGATCGGCGCGGGCAGCGCGCTGGACCTTATCACCCTGCCGGTGAGTTGGCCGGGATTCATGTTGTATGTGGTGCTGATGGGGGCGGGCGGTGCCGCGATGGGGGTGCTGTTCGGCGCGATCGCGACGGCCTGGCATTTTTTCCTGCGGCTCGCGCCGGTCATCGAACGATTCCTGCAGATATTCTCCGGCGTGTTCTTTGTTTCGGAACAGCTGCCGGAGCAGCTGCGCCCGTGGCTCCTGTGGTCGCCGTTCGCGCATGGCATGCAGCTCCTGCGCTCGGCCTATTTCAGCAGCTATACGTCGCAGGACGCCAGCCTGGCGTACTTCCTGACTTCGCTGGTCTTCCTGGCGGTGGCCGCCCTGGCGGCGGAGCGCCTGGCCCGCAGCAATGTGCAGCCGATGTGAGCGACGACCATGATCCATCTCAATGGTGTGACCGACGACCCCTACGCATTCGGCAGCCGGCAGCCCCTGTTGAGGAATGTCGACCTGGACATTCCCGTCGGGCGCTACGCGCTGCTGTCGCCGGCGCCGGAGCTGCACCGGCAGATCATCGATGTGCTGTGTGGCCTGCGTCCGCCGCGGCAGGGTTTCGTCAAGCACGATGGCAGCGTGTCCTGGGCGATAGGCCGGCAAGGCTTCATCCGCGGAAAGGCCAACGGCCTGCGCATGATCGAGTTCGTCTGCGAGATGTACGGACTGGACTCGGATGCCACCGTCGATTTCGTGGCGGACCTGATTACGGACCCGAAGTGCCTGGCCAGGCCCATGGAGCATTGGCCGCTCTACGCCAGGCAGGAGTTTTCGTTCGCGCTGGCGCTGGCGCCTGCGTTCGACGTCTATGTGATCGAGGGCGCGATGCCTTTCGAGCCCTGTCGCTTCACCCGTCTCTGGCTGGCGCTGTTCGAGGAACGCCTGGTCGGACGGACGCTCGTTTTTTCCAGTTATCGCCAGAACCAGATGGCGGACTATTGCTTCAAAGGCTTAGTTTATGAAGGAAGCACTCTCAGAATCGAAGACGACCTCGACCGGTGCATCCGCCAGTTCCCTCCAAGACGATCCCGGAGCGACTCGGGCAGTGCCGGGGAAGACCCTTACGGAAGCGGATTCGGCGACAGCCAGCTCGGCCTCTGAAGGCGAGTCGGAGATCGAGCGCCGCCGGCGCGACCGCCAGGCAGCCTTGCGCGAGCGTCGCCGCCAGCGCTGGATCAACGCGCTCATCGTCGTCGCGCCGGTCGCGCTCGCCTTGGTCTATGTGTTCTGGCTCGCGACGCCACGTTACGAGGCCGAGTCGCGGTTCTTCGTGCAATCCGGTTCCGGCCAGCAATCCGCGGGCGGCGGGGCGACCAATCTGCTGACCACGGGGAACATGCAGGGCATGCTGGGCGGCTTCGTGGACGGATGGGCGGTGAGCGATTTCCTGAAGTCGCGCGACGCCATGCGTCAGCTCGATCAGGCGATCGGATTGCGCCGCTACCTGACCCATGACGGGCTGGACGTGTTCAACCGCCTGCCCGAGGATGCCAGCGAGGACGACCTGTATCGCGCCTACCAGGCCTCGGTCAAGGTGTCCTTCAATGTGCTGGAGCAGATCGATGTCCTGCGCGTGAGCGCGTTTTCGCCGGATGACGCGGCGACCATATCCCGGGCCCTGATCGGCCTGGCGGAGGCCTTCGTCAGCCGGTTGAACGAAAAAGGCGTGGCCGACAAGCTGAAGGTGAGCGAGGAGTCCGTCAGGCGCGCGGAGCGGAAGGCGCTGGAGGCCCGCGATGCCCTGACGGCCTGGCGGACGGCGCACGGCAATATCGATCCGACCGCGACGGTGACGATGCTGCTGAACCTGTCCGGGCAACTGGAGAGCGAGCTCAGCAACGCGCAGATTAATCTGGACAAGATCCGTGCCCTGGGCAATCCCAACCATCCCATGCTCAAGCCGGCGCAGATGCAGGTCGCCGCCCTGCAAAAGCGGCTGGTCTCGGTGCGCCATCGGCTGAGCGGGCAGGGCAATACGGAAGCGCGGCAACTCAAATCGTACGAGGCCTTGAGGAACGCGCAGGCTTTCGCGGATTCCAACCTGACCCTGGCGCAGCAGTCGTACCAGCAGGCCATGGTCGATGCCCTGCGGCTGCAGCGGTATTTGTCCATCATCGCGCAGCCCGTGCCCACGGACCGCCCGAGCAGTCCGCACACCAGGAACCTGCTGCTGCAAGCGTTGGCGCTCGGATTCGTGCTGATGTTCATCGCTCGCATCGCGATGGCTCTGATCAGGGGGATGCGTCATGGCTGATGTGACTGTTGCGGAACGCCGGGGCGCGAGCGCCGACGCCCGCGGTCGTCTTCTGGATGTCATCGCGGAGATCCGGTCCGCGCCGGATCCGGGGCGCGAGATGGCGCGGCTGGACGCCGTGCTGGCGCGCGACCCCGATGGGTGGCGGGAAGTCCGGCGTTTGCTGGTTACGCCGTTCGTGCGCGACGGCGCCCTGGCGGCGGCGATCGCCGCGCTGGAGGCCCTGGTGGCGGCCTACCCGTCCCGGATGGACGACCGGCGCCTGCTGGCCAGCCTGTTGGGCAGGACCGGGCAGTGGGAGCGTGCCATCGCCCAGGCGGATGCGGCGGCCGACATCGAGTCCGGGACCGCCGCCTTGCATGCCGCCCGTATCCAGCTGCGGCTGCAGGCCGGGCGGCTGGCCGATGCGGCGGCGGTGGCGCGCGCGACCGCCGGCCTGGTCACCGGCGAATGCGGCGAAGCGCATTACTGGATGCTGGCGTTCCTGCGCAATGGCGACACGGCGGAGGCCGCGCGGGTCGCGGCGCTGCTGGATGCCGGCAAGCTGCCCAACGAGCGGGTGGCCGCGATGGCGGTCCGCGCCCTGTACGAGGATTTCCGGTCGGAGGCGGCCATCCGCCTGGGCGACGCCGCCCTGGCCGCGGGCCATGACAGCCCGGCCCTGCGTACGGCGCTGGGCCAGGCACACTTGCGCCGCGGTAGCGACGACGATCGCAAGGTGCATGCCCTGGCGCACTTCCAGGCCGCGTTGCAGGTGGCGCCCACGGACGTGCGGCTGCTGTCGCTGTACGGCGAAACACTGCTGCGGGCGGGACGCTACAAGGCTGCGGTGGATCCCTTGCGGCAGGCGGTCGACCTGGCGCCCGACCTGGAGCAGACCCGGGTGCTTTATGCACGCGCGCTGCGCTATGCCATGCAATACGCCGAAGCCGCCGACCAGGTATTGGCGCTGTACGAAAAGTCCCCGGATAACCTGCTCTGGCAGCGCACCGCCATCGCGGCCCTGTCCCAGGCAGGCCGCACACAGCAGGCCGAAGCCCTGTACGAGCAATACGTCTCCCGGCGCGGCAGGCAGCTTCCGGACACCTTCCAGGAAGCCCTGGACGGGCTGCGGGACCGGCTGGACAAAGCGCCGATCCCGCAGGCCCGCTTCGATTGGGCATGGTCGCTGCGCGGCGATAAGAACGCCGACCGCGCCCAATGGGAACGTGCGGCGCGCTGGGGACATCTGGTCGACCATCTTCTTTTCGATTGGATCGAATGCCGCGAGGACCAGGTCGAAGAGGCCATGCAGCTGCTTGGCGACCTGGACGCCGGCGAGCGCTTCTTCGCGCCCCTGCTCGCGTCCGGTAAAGGCGTCGTGCTTGCCACGGCGCACGTGGGACCCATGTATGCCGGGCTGATGGCGCTGGAACTGGTGGGCATTCCATCGCGCTGGCTGGCGACGGCTCCCAGCATCGCCAAGGCCAGCTACTCGGCCGCCCTGATTTCCACCGCCGACCAGACCGAGGCGCAGGTGGCCAAGGCCTGCATGCGCGCGCTGGGATCGGGCTACGTGCTATGCCTGGCCGTCGACGGCGCCGCGAATCCCGCCGCGCCGCGCACGACTTTCGAGGGACAGGAGGTCACGTATTCCAGCTTTGCGTCGCTCATGGCGCAGCGCATGGGCGTGCCTTCGGTGTTCTATGCCCCGCGCTGGGAGAACGGCCGGATTACCTACACGCTGGCAATGCTGCCCCAGGCGGAACCTGGCGAAGACGCCGAGGCGTATGCCCGGCGATGGCAGCAGGCGTACTTTGAACGGCTCAGGGAACATCTGGCCGGCCCCCCGGAGAACCTGCGCTTGAGCGGGGGAATCTGGCGCCATGTGAAGCCCGCGGATCGGTCCGCGCGGCAATAGGGAGTGATTTCGATGGACAGGAAAGACTTTGACGGCGAGTTGAAACTCGCGCCCTGGTTGCGCGACGAGACGCAACGCGACCTGCGCGAGGCGCTGCTGGCGCGCCGGCGGCGGTGGCTGGTGACCGGGGCGGCGGGCTTCATCGGCTCGAATCTGGTGGAAACCCTGCTGCTGCTGGACCAGGATGTGGTCGGCCTGGACAATTTCTCGACCGGGCACCGGCGCAATCTGGACGAGGTCAGGAACAACGTCGGGGAAGATCGCTGGACGCGCTTCACGCTGCACGAGGCCGACATCCGCGATATGGCGGCGTGCGAGCGCGCCGTCGCGCAAGCCGATTACGTGCTGCACCAGGCCGCGCTCGGTTCCGTGCCGCGTTCGGTGAAAGATCCCGTGACCTCGCACGAGGTGAACGTGTCGGGTTTCGTGAATGTGCTGGACGCGGCGCGGCGCGCCTCGATCCAGGGTTTCGTCTATGCCGCCTCCAGCTCGACGTATGGCGACGAGCCCAATCTGCCCAAGCGGGAAGACCGTATCGGCAGGCCGCTGTCGCCTTACGCGGTGACCAAGCTGGTCGATGAAATCTATGCAGAGGTATACGCGCGCGTATACGGATTCGCCGCCACGGGGCTGCGCTATTTCAATGTCTTCGGCCCGCGCCAGGATCCGAACGGCGCCTACGCGGCCGTGATCCCGAAATGGATTGCTTCCATGATCGACGGCGAACCCGTCCGCATCAACGGCGATGGCGAGACCAGCCGGGACTTCTGCTTCGTGGGCAATGTGGTGCAGGCCAACCTGCGCGCCGCCTTGCGGCAAACCGCCGGCGCGAGCGAGGTCTATAACGTCGCCGTGGGCGGCCGCACCACGCTCAACGACCTGTTCGGCATCATACGCGACGGGTTGGCGCCCTGCGGCTTCCCGTATGCGCTCGCGCCGGAGTACGGGCCTTTCCGGGAAGGCGACGTGCGCCATTCGCAGGCCGACGTATCCAAGGCCATCGCCGGCATCGGATACACGCCGCTGGTCGATCTGCGAAAGGGAATGAACCAGGCATTGCCCTGGTACATCGGCTTTCTTACCGCCCGGGCGCCTGCCTGAAGGGGAACGACATGAAGCGCTGGCTGGCAGTCCTGGCGATGTTGTATTGCGGCCTGGCGGCCGCGACCGAATCATGCCGTGTGCCGGACCTGAGCTGTCCGGCTGTTTCGTCCCTGCTGCAGCAACGCGAAGGGTATGGCGCGAAGGCAACGGGCGGCCTGGGAGGGCGGTTCGTGGATGTCACGTCCGACAAGGACTCGGGCCCCGGCACCTTGCGCGCCGCGCTGTCGCATGCGCGCGCGCAAGGCCCCGCCTGGATCCGCTTCGCGTCCGACATGACCATCGTGCTGGACAAGCAGCTTCGCGTGCCGTCGAACGTCACCATCGATGGGCGGGGAAGGCAGGTCACCCTGATCGATGACGGGCTGGGCGTGTATGGCAGCAAGAACGTCATCCTGACGCACCTGACGATAGACGGGCGCTTCGGCAGGCTGACACAGGCGGTGAATGTGGCCAACGGCAGCCGCGATGTGTGGGTCGATCACCTGGATCTTTCGCGGTTCTCCGATCGCCTGCTCAATGTGAAGAACGGTTCGACCGACGTGACGATATCGTGGACGAAATTCCACGACTCCGACAAGGTCATGCTGCTGAACAACATCACGTCGAAGAACCTGTTCAAGAACTACGACCGGGATTCGATCGCGCGGGTGACGCTGCACCACAATTATTTCCTGAACACGGTGCAGCGCAATCCGCGCGCGCAATTCGGTACCTTCCACCTGTTCAACAACCTGCTGGAGAACTGGGATTTCTACGGGATGAGTTTCAGCCTGGAGGCGCGCGCGCTGGTCGAGGGCAATATCTTCAGCAATGTCTCGCAGCGCAAATGCGTGGAGCCGGAGTTCTTTCCCACGGTGGAAGGCGTCAAGGTGAACTACTGCCGTTATATCCCGGAGGCGCCCAAGCGAAGCGCGCTGGTCAACGGCGAATCCGACCGGCGCAACTACGAGAAATCCAAGGCCCAGTACGGCTATGGCAGGGATTTCAAGGCCTCGCTGCGCTTGAAGGACAATCTGTACCTGGGCGATGCCAAGCCGGTACTGGAAGACTACCGTACCGAGTCGGTGCCGACGCCGCCGTACTGCTACGGCTATGAGCATCCCACGCCCGAGCTGGCGGAGAAGATCCGCAGGCTGGCGGGCAATACCCGGGAAGAAACCCCGCTGGCCGCGCCGCGCGGCGGATCGGCTTGCCCCGGTTGAGCGCGGGGCGCGCCGGCCGGCCCTGGCGGTGCGCGTGCGCCGCGGTCAGGCCGGCGCGAACACCGGCAGTTCGTCCAGTGAGCGGATGACACGCGGAGCGGCCCCCAGCTCGTCGAAGGTCCTGGCATCGCGGTTCAGCCAGCACACCTGGAATCCGAAATGCCAGGCGCCGGCGGCGTCCCACGCGTTGGACGAGACGAACAGGATTTCCGCGGCCGGCAAGCGCAAGGTGTCGCAGGCCAGCTGGTATACGCGGAAGTCGGGCTTGAAGACCCTGACTGCTTCGACGCTGAGCAGGTGCGAGAAGCTGGATGCCAGGCCGGACGCGCGCACTACCTCGCCGATGGAAAATACCGAGCCGTTGGACAGGATGGCCAGCGGCACGCCAAGGGCGTTCAGCCGGCCCAGCGCGCCGGGTACTTCGGGGTAGGGCGACAGCTTCAGATAGGCGTCGCACAAGGCGTCGCATGCCGCCTGGTCCAGGTCCAGTCCCAGATGGCGGCAGGTATAGACCAGGGCGTCCCGCGTGGCCTGTTCGAAGGGAATGTACTGTCCCATGAGGCTGCGCAGCCAGGTGTATTCCAGCTGCTTCTGCCGCCATAGCGTGCTGATGTCCATGCCACGGCCCGCATAGCGGCTATCGCAGGCGCCGGCGACGGAATGCACGTCGTACAGGGTTCCGTAGAGATCGAAGACGACGGCCCGGATGGCGGGGGGAATCGGCGGCATTTGGCGCTCCGTTTTCGTGGCCGCCATTTTGGATCATATGTTTTAAAACGGTCAAGCCCGCGCCCGGGCGGGGAATCGGGCCCGGGCGCCGGGGATATCGTTCAGGCCCCGTCCAGCGCTTTCGCGCCACTCAATTGCGCGCTGCGCAGCAGCACGGGATTGGACTTCATCGACACCATGTCGCCGATGGTGGACAGGATGTCGTGCCAGCGCGCCAGGTCCTGCCGCGTGGACGAACCGTCTTCCTTGGGCTGGTTGGCCTGGAGCAGGTTCAGCAGGTCCCAGCCGCGCGAGACCGACGAAGGCGCGGTCAGGTCTTCCTGCAGTTCGCCGACCACGTACTTCCTGGTATGCGTGGACTGGTTGGCCGACTGCGCGAGGGTCGCCTTGACCAGGCGGCCTTCCCGGTAGCCGATGCTGGCCACGCTGCTGGCGCTATCGTCGATCTGGTAGTAGTAGTAATTCTGCGAGTACTTGTCGCTGGTCAGGTTCAAGGGCGTGTCGGGATAGAGCGCCTGGTGGTAGCTGGCGCTCAGGTGCGATTGCTGGGTCTGCTCGATAGACCGGTCGGCCGCCCCGCGGCCCTGGATCTCGGTCTGCTGCGAGACCTGGTACGAGAAGCTGTCCTGCTCCTCCGGCCGCATGGGGTTGGGCGAGGACTGGCCGGCCGCGCGCACCGAGGCGCTGAAGTCGGCCAGGCCGCTCAGCATGGCGTGATCCATGTCGGAAAGCGGCATGGCGCCGGTGGCCGTATCGGACGACACGCCGTAATTGCTGTTCAGGGCGGTGAAGGCATCCTTGAACATCGCCATCAGCGCCGCGTCGCCGCGGCCGCGGCTTTGTGCGTCGTCGAACTGCCGCAGATAGTTTGCCAGGGCGTTCGCCTGCTGGCTGGCGCTGCCGATCAAAGAGGGGTTGGACAGGTCGACGTCGACGTTCACCGTGCCGGCGGTGCCGCTGTAGGCCACGCTGCGGTGCTGGCCGTCGGCCTGGAAGGACAGCGTCTGCAGGCTGCCATCCGTGAGCTTGAAGCTGGACCGAAGGTCGACGGACGACAGGACGCCGGGGTCGAACTGGGTCAGGCCATCCAGCGCCAGCTGGGGTGGCACGCCGGTCAGGCCGTCGATGGCCGTCTGGAAGGCGTCCGCCAGGCCGCCCACCGCGATGCGCTCCGCGTCGGACAGGGTGCCGCCGCTGACCTGGATCTGCACGCCCAGGCCGCCGCCCTGGCTGGTCAGCGACAGGTGGACGGTCGTGCCGCTGGCGGTCTTGATGTCGAGCGTGACCTGGTTGTCGGCCACGGTGTGCAACTGAGTCTGCCGGGTCTGGTCCAGGGTGGAGACGCCGCCATCGCTGCTCGAACCCGGGGATCTCAGGATCACGGATTGGGAATAGTCGCTGCCGCTGAACAGCAGGCGGTCCAGCAGCGCGGCGCCCAGCCCGTGGAAGCGGCCCGCCAATGACGTCGAGTCGTAGTTGGCGGACATGATTCCGCTGATGCTGTCGTCGGACGCGCGCTCCCAGACCGGCACGGAGGACGGCAGCCCGCCGTCGGCATCGTAGGTCTGGGTAAGACGGGCGAATTCGGCGTCGCCCAGGCTCACGCTGGCGGATTGCGCGGACGCGAAGGCGGACGCGGCGGCGGGCGACGCGGTGGCGCCGCCGGCGGCCGCCGCGGGCGCGGCCGACTGTTGCGGCGCGGCCGGCGCGGCGCCCACGGGAAGCAGACTTTGCATGGTCACGGTGTCGGGGTCGGGACAGGGCAGGCCATCCTGCTCTTCCTTTAACGGCTGGTCCGGCCAAGGATTAAGGGCCGGCTTTCAGAGCAGTTCCCGGATGCGCGTGCCCAGCCGCCGTGCCGTCGCCGGGGTATCGATGTTGGTGAAGTTCAGCAAGAGCGCGGCGCCTGGATGGTCGGCGATGCCCCACAGGCTGAGCGGGCGGGCCGCCATGCCCGCGCGCCGCATGCGCTGCGCCAGCGGGACGTCCTGCCGCCGGCCGCGCAGGCGCAAGACCAGGTGCATGCCGCCTGGCTGCGGTTCTATGCACGCGTGGCGGCCCAGGGCCTCGGCCAGGCCGGCGGCGGCGATTTCGCGCCGTTCGCGGTACAGCCGGCGCATGCGCTGGATATGGCGGGCGAAGTGGCCCTCCGCGATGAACGCGGCGACGATGGCCTGCGTCAGCTGCGGCGGGCCGCCGGAGAATGTATCGCTGACCTGCTCGAAACGCCGGACCTGGTCTTCCGGCACGACGAGGTAGGCCAATCGTATGCTGGGGAAGAGCACCTTGCTGAACGTACCCGCGTACAGCACGCGGCCGCCGTGGTCCAGGCTTTTGAGCGCGGGCAAGGGGCGGCTGGCATAACGGTACTCGCCGTCGTAGTCGTCCTCGACGATCCAGGCGCCGTGGCGCGAGGCCCAGTCCAGCAAGGCCAGGCGCCGCGGCAGCGCCAGCGTGACGCACAGCGGGCTCTGGTGGGATGGCGTGACCACGGCGGCGCGGGCGCGAGGCGCCAGCGCCACCCCGCTCGCGACGTCGATGCCGTCGGCGTCCACGGGCACCGGCACCCCGCGCAGTCCGGCGAACGCGACCAGTTCGCGCGTGGGTGGGTAGCCCGGATCTTCCAGCCAGACCTTGTCGTCCGGGCGCAGGAGCGCGCGCGCGATCAGGTCCAGGGTATGCCGGTAGCCCGTGGTGATGAAAACCTGATGCGGCAAGCAGGCGATGCCACGGGAAACCTGCAGGTAGGCGGCGATTTCCGCGCGCAGGCGCGGCATGCCATGGAAAACCGGGTAGGTCATGTCGCCGGGCTGCATGGCGCGGATGCAGCGCGCGCCCAGCCGCGCCCATAGCTTGCGCGGAAAGGCGTCCAGCGCCGGCAGTCCCATCTGGAAGGGCATGACTTCATCCCAGGGGGCGTCCTCGAAGCCGCGCGGCGTGGCGGTGGCGGCGCGCGGCCTGAAGGGCGGGGTATCCGCCGCGTGCGCCCGTCCATGGTTCGCGCCCGCCGCGGGCAAGCGGAGATCCGGCGTGACGACGGTGCCGGCCTGTCCCCGCGCCTGGATATAGCCTTCGGCGGCCAGCAGCGCATAGGCCGCTTCGACGGTGCCGCGCGCCAGGCCCAGCTCCTGGGTCAGCGCGCGCACGGAGGGAATGCGATCGCCGGGCTTGAGCGCGCCGCCGGCGATGGCGCCGCGGAAGCGTTCGTAGATCTGCCGGTACAGCGGCATGCCGGTGTCGCCGCGCCGCGGCGCCACGCGCAGGTCGATAGGCATCATGACCCAGTCCAATTGTCGATTTATGGCCCTGTGCATTGGGGCATCGTCATTCTACGATGCCACCATGATGACGGGATCGAAGGCGCGCCCGCGATCCGGGCGGCGCTTCTTCCCTTTTGCTGGTGCAAGGAGCGATGAAAGTGGAAGACAGGACGCTACGGCATGCGGAGACGGAAGACGATCTGCGCGCATGCTTCCCCGTGATGCATGAACTCAGGCCGCATCTGCGGGATGACCGGGATTTCGCGGCGCGCGTGGGGCGCATGCGCCGCGACGGCTACCGCCTGCTGGCGGGCTGGCAGGGTGGCGCGCCGGTCGCGCTGGCCGGCTATCGCCTGCAGGAGAACCTGGTCTATGGTTCCTTCCTGTATGTCGATGACCTGGTGGTCAAGGAAGGCCTGCGTGGCGGCAAGTGGGGCGCCCGCCTGCTGCGTGAAGTCGGCGAGATCGCGCGGCGCGAGGGCTGCGCCAGGCTGGTGCTGGACACGGCCTTGTCCAACGCGCTGGCGCAGCGTTTCTATTTCCGCGAAGGGCTGCTCACCGGCACGATGCGCTTCCACAAGGTGCTGGAGAAGGACGCGGCATGAACATCCTGCGTATCCATTGCAGCCCGCGTGGCCGCGAGTCGGAAAGCTATCGCCTGGGCGAGCGCATCGTCGGCCTGCTGCGCGCGCGGCATCCCGATGCGCGGGTGGTCGACCGCCCGCTGGCGCAGGGCACGATCGCGCACGTGGACGACGGCTATGCCGATGCGCTGGGCGGCCATGGCGCGCCGCGCGATCCGGCCGGCTCCCTGGCGGATTCGGATCGACTGATCCAGGAACTGGAGGCGGCCGACTGCGTCGTCATCGCCACGCCCATGCACAACTACACCGTGCCGTCGTCGCTGAAGGCGTGGCTGGATCACATTGTCAGGATCCACCGCACCTTCATTTCCACGCCGGACGGCAAGGTGGGCACGCTGCGCGACCGGCCGGTATATATCGCGGTTTCGTCAGGCGGCCGGTATTCGGGCGAAAGCGCGCGGCAGCCGGATTTCCTGACGCCTTACCTGACCGCCATCCTGAATACCGTGGGGCTGTTCGATATCCGGTTTTTCTCCGTGCAGGGCGCCGCGCTGGGGCCGGAGGCCCTGGCCGAGGCGCGGCGCCAGGCCGAACGGGCCTTGGCGGAGGCCTTCGCGCTGGCGGCCGCGGCCTGATCCGGCTCAGGCCGGGAACCGGCCTTCCCAGTCCTCGACTTCCGCCAGGCCCAGGTAGCCGCTGTACTCGGCGCCGCTGAGCATGCGGTCGCGCATGGCCATGGTATTGCCGTCCTGGCGCAGATGGCCCAGCGCTTCGCGCATGGTGTAGCCCAGGGCATTGCGCAGCAAGCCGGGATAGATGGCCAGGGCGATGCCCAGTTCGGCCAGGTCCGGACCGCGCAGCGCCGCCAGCGGCCCGCCGGAATCCAGGTTGATCATGCAGGGCACGCGGATCCGCCGGGTGGCCGCGCGGATATCGTCGAGCACGCGTTCGTGCGCCTTCAGTTCCACGAACACCGCGTCGGCGCCCGCCTCCGCGAAGGCCTGGGCGCGGCGGATCGCTTCGTCCACGCCCATGGAGGCCGCGCAATCGGTACGGCCGATGACCAGCAGGCCGTCGGCCGCCCGCGCCGCGCAGGCGGCGGCGATGCGGGTGACCGCGACATCGAAGGGCAGCACCGCGCGCGCGCCCGGAAACTGCGCGCAGCGCTTGGGCGACTGCTGGTCTTCGATGTGGATGGCCGCCACGCCTGCCGCTTCGAATTCCTCTACCGTGCGGCGGATGGCCGCCGCCGCGCCATAGCCGGTATCGGCGTCGCAGATCAGGGGCAGGTCGATGCAGGCGGCCACCCTGCGCGCATGGCTGGTGATCATGGTCAGGTCGACCAGGCCGACATCCGGCTTGCCCAGCAGGCTGGCGGACACGCCGTTGCCGGTCATATAGACGGCCTCGAAGCCGGCATGCTGGACCATCCGCGCGCCGTAGGCATCGTAGACGCCGGGCGCGACCAGGGTGGGCTCGCCGCGTCCCGCGCGCGCCAGGCGTTCTCGCAGGACCAGGCGCAGGCGGGCGGCCTTGTCCCGGGGGCTGGCCGTGCAGGCCACAGGCGTCGCGCTCATTGCGTGATGCTCCAATCGGGGTGCTTGCGCAGGAAGGGGATCAGCCCACCCTCGCGCAGGATGGCGCGGATCTGCGGCGGCAGCGGACGCAGCGGCTGCTTCAGGCCGCGGGCCGGCGCCACGAGTTCGCTGCGCGACAGGTCTATGGTGACCGTGTCGCCCTCCTGCAGGGCGCTGGTGTCGATTTCCACCAGCAGCAGGCCGTTGTTGATGGCATTGCGGAAGAACTGCCTGCCGAACGACGGCGCGATGATGGCCGCCACGCCCAGGCGATGCAGGATGTGCACCGCCTGTTCGCGCGAGGAATTGATGCCGAAGTGGGTTCCCGCGGCGATGATGCCGCCGGCGCGGAAGCGCCCCGCGAAGCCGGGCGCCACGCCCTCGAAGGCCTGCGCCGCGATGTAGGCTTCGTCCTTGCCGGGCAGATACTTGCCCGAGCATTGGGTATCGGTATTGACGTCATCGCCCAGCTTGTAGACGGCGCCGGTGATGGTGTCCTGGGTGTTATCGAGCATGGGAGGGCCTCCATTCGCCGCCATCGACCGTGCGCGGGTCGGTGATATAGCCGGTCAGCGCGGATGCCGCCACGGTGGCGGCCGAGCCCAGCCAGATCTCCGCCTCGTGATTGCCCAGCCGGCCGCGGAAATTGCGGTTGGCGCTGGAGATGGCCACTTCCTTGTCGCCCGGAATCAGGTGGTTGGTGATGCCCACGCAGGTGCCGCAGCCCGCCGCCTCGAACGAGGCGCCGGCCGCGGTCAGGATCTCGATCAGGCCTTCGCGCGCCGCCTCCAGATAGATCTTGCGCGAGGCCGGCGTGACGATCATGCGCACGCCGCGCGCCAGCTTGCGGCCCTTCAGGATGGCCGCCGCCTGCCGGATGTCGTCCAGGCGGCCATTGGTGCAGGTACCGATCAGCGCGAAGTTGATTTTCTGCCGCTCGATGCCGGTGACGGGCACCACGTCGTCCACCTCGTGGCGCCGCGCCACCTGGGGCGCCAGGGCGGCGGCGTCGATCGATACGCGATGCGCGTAGCGGGCCCCGGCGTCGGCGGAGACGGGACGCGGCGCGCGCGCGCCATGGGCGGCCAGCCAGGCCAGCGTCTTGTCGTCGGCTTCCAGCAGGGCCGCCTTGGCGCCCAGTTCGGCCGCATGGTTGGCCAGCGTCATGCGGTCGTCGATTTCCATGGCCGATACCGCCGAGCCCACGTATTCGATGGCCAGGTAGTTCAGCCCTTCGGCGCCGAAGCGGCCCAGCATGTGCAGCGTGATGTCCTTGGCCCACACCCCCGGCTGCAGGCGTCCTGTCAGCTCCACGCGCGCCGATTCCGGCACGCGCAGCCACACCTTGCCGGTTTTCATCACCGCCGTGACGTCGCTGCCCTCGACCCCGGTGCCGAAGGCATTGAAGGCGCCGTAGGTCACGGAATGCGTATCCGTGCCGACCACCAGGTCGCCACAGGTCAGGTGCCCGCCCTCGGGCAGCACCTGGTGGCAGATGCCGTCGCCGATGTCGTACAGCGGGCTGCCGTGCGTGCCGGCGAATTCGCGCATGGCGGTGTGGGTCTGGGCGGCGGCCAGGTTGGGCGGGGGCGAGTAATGATCCAGTACCCAGGCCGTGCGCGTGGCGAAGGGCAGTTGCTCCGCGCCCATCTTGTCCACCATGCGGATGGCGTTGGGCGCCCGCGCATCGTGGACCATGGCGAAGTCCACGTCGGCGACGACGATGTCGCCGGGCTGGACCTCCGCGACGCCGGCGTGCCGGGCGAGGATTTTTTCAGCGATGGTGGAAGGCATGATGTCCGTGTGTAAGAGGTGTCAGACGGCGTTGATGTTGATTTTCTTCACCAGGTCGCCCCATTTCCTGCTTTCGCCGCGGATGTAGCGATCGGTCTCGGCAGGCGTGGTCGGCGCCGGGTCCAGGCCCAGCTTCTTCAGCTTGGCGTCCACGTCGGGATCCTTCAGGGTGTCCACGATGGCCTTGTTCAGGACGTCGATCACGGCCTTGGGGGTATGGGCGGGAGCGGTGAAGGCGTACCAATTATTGGCCTCGAAACCGGGATAGCCGGACTCGGCGATCGTCGGCACGTCGGGCAGGACATCCAGGCGCCGCAGTCCCGTGGTGGCGATGGGACGCAGCTTGCCGGCGGCGATGAACTGCACGGCGTCGGTGGGGCTGGCGAAAATGGACGCCAGCGTGCCGCCCAGCAGGTCGTTCATCGCGGGCGCGCCGCCGCGATAGGCCACGTGCTGGTTCTGCAGGCCCGCCACGGATTTGAGCAGTTCGCCGGCCAGGTGGCCGCTGCTGCCGATGCCCGAAGAACCGAAAGACATGTCGGAATGCGGCGCGCGCGCGGCCTGGACATAGTCCGCGAACGTCTTGATCTTGCTATTGGCGTTCACCACCAGCACGTTGGAAAACGACACCGCCAGGGAGATCGGCTCCATGTCGGCGACCGGGTCGTAGGACAGCTTGCTCAGGTGCTGGTTGACCGCCAGCGATCCTATGGTGCCCAGCATGATGGTATAGCCGTCGGGCGCCGCCTTGACCAGCGCGTCCGAGGCGATATTGCCGCCGGCGCCCGGCCGGTTGTCGATGATGATGTTCTGCTTCAGGTTCTTCGAGAGGACCGGCGCCATGATGCGGGCCACCGTATCGGAGCTGCCGCCCGCCGCGAAGCCCACCAGCAGGCGGATGGGCCGGCTGGGGAAGTTGTCGCCATCGGCGGCCAGCGCCGGGCCGGCACTCAGGGAAACGGCGCAAAGGGCCGCCAGCGCGGCGGCCGCGCGTCGAAGGGGGAGAAGGCTCACGTGTTGTCTCCGGTGTTCCTGGTCTGCATGCCAGTGGGTAAGCCCTAAAAGCAAAACCGATGCCATCTTGCCTGCCCGGGGCGCCGCCGGGCGGGGAGGGGCCGCGGGTTAGTCCGGACGCGCCATGGTGTTTCATAGGTGAAAATGCTGTGTTTCATAAAAGCATCACGGTCTTGCAACCATGGCTCCATCCCAGTCCGCCGCCGCGGCGCCCGCCCACCTGCCTGTCCTTCATGCCGTCACGGGTTACGGCCTTTTCGAAAGCCTGCGCCAGGTCGCGCCGGAATTCGGCGGACGCGCGCGGGTCGAACTGCTGCACGACGCCTTCGAACCGGCGCTGGCGGTGCTGAACGAGGCCGTCGCGCAGGGGCGCTGCGACGTGGTGGTGGCATCGGGCAGCAACGGCGCCTTCCTGCGCGCCCGCCTGCAGGTGCCGGTGGTGCTGGTCCAGGTGGGCGGCTATGACCTGATGGCCGCCCTGGCGCGCGGGCGCGAATTGTCGCCGCGCATCGCCGTCGTGCTGCATCACGAGGTATCCGCCCCGCTGCGCCGTTTCATGCGGGTGTTCGGCCTGGATGTCGAGCTGCGCGCCTACGATACGCCGGAGGACGCCGCCGCATGCATCCGCGAGCTGGCCGACCAGGGGGTGGAAGTGGTGGTGGGCGCGGGCATGGTCACGGACTACGCCCGCAAGGCCGGATTGACGGCCGTGCTGCTGTATTCGCTGGATTCGGTACGGGCCGCCATGGAAACCGCCCTGGCCATCGCCCGGGCCCGCTACGAGGAACGCGCGCGCCGCGACCGCCTGGACCTGGTTTTGCGCCACCTGAACGACGGCGTGGTGGCCGTCGACATGCAAGGCCGCATCACCACCATCAATCCCGCCGCGGCCCGCATCGTGGGGGCCGCCGCATCGCAGGCGGTGGGGCGCCCGCTGCCCGAGGCAGCCGCGGGCCTGGTGGCCGGCCCCGTGCTGGCGCGCGGCACGCCGGAACTGGGACGGGTAGAGGACATCCGCGGACAGGCCCTGGTGGTCGACGCCGTCCCGCTGTACGAGGCAGGCGCGCAGACGGGCGCCGTTCTGACGCTGCATTCGTCCCAGCCGCTGGAGCGGGCCGTCGGCCGGCTGCGCGCGCATAGCCACCGGCGATCGCGGTCGGCGCGGTATACCCTGAACGGACTGGTCGCGGTATCGGCGCCGATGCGCGAACTGGTGCACCGTTGCGAGGTGCTCGCGCGCAGCAGCGATGCCTCGGTATTGATCCAGGGCGAGAGCGGTTCCGGCAAGGAAGTCGTGGCCCAGGGCATCCATCGGGCCAGCCGCCGCCATGCACGCCCCTTCGTGGCCATCAACTGCGGGGCCTTTCCCGAGCAGCTGCTGGAGAGCGAACTGTTCGGCTATGAAGAGGGCGCCTTTACCGGCGCGCGCCGCCAGGGCAAGGCGGGACTGTTCGAGGCCGCGGATGGCGGCACCCTGCTGCTGGACGAAGTGGGCGAGATGCCCATGCCGCTGCAAACGCGGCTGCTGCGCGCCCTGCAGGAGAAGGAGATCACCCGGGTCGGCGGCATCGAGGCCATCCCCGTGGACGTGCGCATCATCGCGGCCACGCATCGCGACCTGGCGGCGATGGCGCGCCAGGGGCTGTTCCGCCACGATCTGTTCTACCGGCTGCATATCCTGCAGATCCGCGTGCCGCCCCTGCGCGAGCGCCCGGAAGACATCGCCGCGCTGGCGGCGGATCTGCTTCCCGCGGCCCTGGCCCGCATCGGCGCGCCGCAGCTGGCGCCCGACGTGCTGCGGGTGGCCCTGCCGCTGCTGATGGCGCACGACTGGCCCGGCAATGTGCGCGAACTGGAGAATGTGATCGAGCGCATGGCACTGGAGTGCCTGCTGGCGGACGCCGTACCGCCCGCGCCGGTCCTGCGCGGCGTCCTGGACCCGGCGGGTCCGGCGCTGCGCGTGGCGGCCGACCATGGCGGGGAAGGCCCGCGTTCGCTGGAGGCCGCGCAAAAAGCGGCGGAGATCCGCCATATTCGCGAAGCGCTGCGCCAGCATGGCGGCAACCAGGCCGCCGCCGCGCGCGAACTGGGGATCAGCCGCACCACGTTATGGCGCAAGCTGCGCGGGGAACCGAACCCGTAGACGGGAGCGTATAGTGGCGGATTCCGTCTTCCGACCTTCACGCCCGCATGCAAGTCGTCGTCCAAAGTCCCGCCGCGCTCGATGCGGATGTGGTGGCAAGCCTGGCCCGGCGCCTGCAAGCCACCAGCGTGGCCTACCAGGGGCCGGCCCTTGCCCGGCTCGCGCTGCCGCCGCAAGCGGACGCGCGGCGCCAGGCCGTCCACGCCGCCTGCCAGGCGCTGGGGCTGGACAGTGCGGTACTGCCGCCCGGCCGCGTCCTGGCGGACTTCAAGCTTGCGGTCTTCGATATGGATTCGACCCTGATCGATATCGAATGCATCGACGAACTGGCGGACCTGGTCGGCAAGAAGGACGAGGTGGCCGCGCTGACCGAGCAGGCCATGCAGTCCGGCAAGGTGGATTACGACACCAGCTTGCGGATGCGCACGCGCCTGCTGGCGGGACTGCCCGTCAGCGCCTTCGGGCCCTTGTATGACGCCCGCGTACGCTTTTCACCCGGCGCGCATGCGCTGGTCGCCGGCCTGCGCCAGGCGGGCCTGAAGACCGCCATCGTGTCGGGGGGATTCGATTACTTCACCGGCCGGGTACGTGCCGAGCTGGGCGTGGACGTCGATCATTCGAACCGGCTGGCGGTCCGCGACGGGCGCCTTACCGGCGAGCTGGAGGGGCCGCTGATCAACGCGCGGCTCAAGGCGGCGCATCTGTCGCGCCTGTGCGCCGAAATGGGCATCCCCACATCGGCCGCCATCGCCATCGGCGACGGTTCCAACGATCGCGAGATGATGGCGCTGGCCGGTCTCTCGGTGGGTTTTCGCCCGAAGCCCATCCTTCGTCCGCTGGTGAATGTGGTCATCGACCATCTGGGCCTGGATTCGCTGCTGGAGGCGCTCGCCGCGCCGCCGGCCGGACGCGCGCCGTCCTAGGCCTGTGGCGTCGACTTGCGGTAAATGAGCTGGCCCGGCAGCAGCTTGTGTTCGTTTTTGGTGCTGTCGCCCAGCAGCAGCGCGAGCGCGGCGGCGATCATTTCCTCGACAGGCTGCCGTATCGTCGTCATGTCGTAGGCGGCATTCGACGCCACCGGGTGGTCGTCGAAGCCGAACACGCGCACGTCTTCCGGCACGCGCTTGCCCAGTGCATATCGCAGGGCGTCGATCGCGCCCGAGGCGATCTCGTCGTCGGCGCAAAACAGGCCGTCCAGCGAGGGATGGCGCGCCATGAGGGCCTGCGTCGCCTCATATCCCCAGGCATAGGTGAATTCCTTTTCCAGGGAAGGGGCGGAGGGCAGGCCCAATTCGGCCACCCTCTGCATGAAGCCGGCCAGGCGGTCGCGGTTGGTTGAAACGGTGGGCATGCCGCCCAGGAAGCCCAAATGCCGGCTGCCCGAACGGAAAAGCACATCCGCGGCCAGGCGGCCGCCGCCGATATTGTCCGTGGAGACGGAATGGCCGTTTCCCACCTGCGAGTAGCGGTTGAACATCACCACCGGCACGCCCTGCTTGACGCAAAGATCCGCCCCCGATGAGTTCAGGGATGCGGTCGTGATGATCACGCCGCGCACCCGGTACTGCAGCACCAGCGGCATCAGGTCATCGACCGTTTGCGGCGGCGTGGCGTTGAACAACAGGGCTTGCAGCCCGACGCGATGTAGCTCCCGGGTGATCAGTTCCAGCACCACCGGATACCAGGGGTTGGTGATGTTGGCCATGACGATGGCGATGATATTGAACCTGCCGCTGCTCAATCCGCGCGCGACGGGGTCCGGCCGGTAATCGACCAGGTCGATGACCCGCAGGATTTTTTCTCGGATTTCATCCGAGATGGCGCCCTTGCCGGAGACAAAGCGGGATACGGCCGCTTGCGAGACGCCGGCAAAGCGGGCGACGTCCTTCTGTGTGGGGGCTTTCTTCTTCACCGTGGTATTTACTTGGGGCCGCGTTCGCGCTGCCGCGCGGCCGCCGCCAGGAAATGGGTCAGGCAATTTTCCATGATTCGCGACACCTTGTTGTCGTAGCCGTTGTGCGCAAGGCTGCCCAGGAAGGTGATCGAACCCACGGCGAACAGGCCGCCGCCCTGTTCGGCCAGGCCGACCGCCATGTGGGCCCGCACGCCCTCGTACTTGCGGGGCAGCGACGCGGCGATGGTCCACGTCAGTATTTCTTCAGGCACAGTGCGGAACGTCGGGCCGTGGCCATCCGAGATGGCGACAATCTTCAGGTGGCCCGGCGAACCGAGTTCGGGCACCACCTGGTCGAGTTCGAAGCCGGCCGCGCCGCCGCCGGACAAGCCGTGCTCTCCGAAGGTGTCGCCGTCCACGCCCTGGAAAAGCCAGGCCACGTCCGGCTCGCGCGATTCCGGGGTGCGATGATAGCCCACGCCTTCGAACGCCCCCTGCACCGCGAAGCCGACGCCGCCGGTCACCTGCGGAGGAATGCCGTTGCGGCGCCACATGCCGCCGTAGCCGCCGTCGAGCTGGTGGTAGTACTCGCCGGGCTCGCTGGCCCAGGCACGGATGCCGCCTTCGGCGCGCCGGATCTCCAGCATGTGCGGGGCCGACCCGGGGCGGGCTATTTTCCAGTAGAAGCCGTTGGCGCCCAGGTACATCAGGTAGCCCCCGGCTTCCCGGTAGGCGATCAGCGCCTCGATCATGCGCCGCGTGTGGTATTCGGGATGGGAGCCCGTCAGTACGACGTCATAGGGCGTGAGCGCGGCCAGGCCCTGCTCGTCCAGGTCTTCGTCGGTGATGACGTCGTAGTCGTAGCCTTTCTCGTGCAGCCAGTCGGTCAGGTGCGAATCGGCCGGGAAGTGGCGCAAGCCCGAACCGCGCGGGTCGGCGAAGGTCAGGTATCCCGGCCGCATCGTCAGGATGGGCCGCAGCCGCGAGGACAGGCTGATGCCCGCCGTATCCTTGTGGCGGTTATAGGTAGAGGCGCCGAACCGCGTGACCGCATCGGGATTGTGGGGGTAGGCGCCCCATGCGCGGATGCGCTGTTCCAGTTCGCCCGCGTAATTGCCACGCGCATGATTGGCGTAGGCCTGATAGGTCAAGGTCGGCGCCAGGAACAGGATGCGGGCGCGCGGTCCGTCGGGTGCGGGCGTCACATAGAAGGGGATGGTGTCCTTGCCCGAGCCGTTGTCGACCTCCAGGCCATACACGCCCGATTTCATGCCGGCCGGCAGTTCCAGGCCCAGGGCTTCCTGCCAGCCGCAGTCGGCCAGTGCGTCGGCGTGGAAATACAGCGCGGCGTATTCCGCGGGCGCCTGTTTCCAGTCCTGGTTCCGGCCGGTCCAGGCCGAGCCGCGCACCGCCCGCCCCGGCATATTCACCAGATCGAGGGCCGGCATGGCGGAGTCCGTGGCGGGAATGCGCTGCGCGTGCATGTCGGCGGACAAGTCCCAGGCGGCGACCAGCCGTTCCGGCTGGCCGTCCGGGTGGGACCCCGACGGGTGCGCCGGGACGGCATGCAGGGTGGGTGCCTCCACCAGGCCATTGAAGCCCGATGCCGGGTGGCCTTGCCACAAGGCGCCCAGGCACAGCCGCGTCGGCGGCGGCAGCGGCGCGCCTGTCATCACCTGCGCGGCCTGGGTCGCGATGGCCGGGCCCGTGCCCGGCGTGCCGACGGCAACGTGGCCCAGCGAGAGCTGCACGTGGCCCGTCTGGCCGTCCACCCGCCACTGCACGGCTTGCCAGCGATCCTGCAGCGGACGCAAGCCCGTGGGCAGGTCGCGGGCGACGCCGCCAGCCGTGCCCAGCACACGTACGTGCAACTCCTGCTGGTTCAGCACCAGGGCCAGGCCGCCGGCGCCATATTCGTCCTGCAGGCTGGCGAGCACCTGGGGGACGTCGTCGCGCAGCAAGGTGGGCTTGCACCGCAGGCGCAGGACCAGGCCTGGGCCGGCCGGCAAGGCGGGCAATACCGCCAGCGCGCAGGAGCCGGGATGCACCTGCTGCTCCAGGCCGGCGTACCGTGCCTGCAAGGGCAAGGCCACCGGCTCCAGCTTCATGCCGGGTCCCTGTGGATTGGGATCGGCGCAGTGGATGCGCAATACCCGCGCGGTGAACGGGCGGTTGCCGATCGAGCTGATGCGGAACGACAGCCGCTGTCCGGGGCGGGCGCTGAGCGGGGTGACGTAGCCGACGATGGGTGGATTGGCGGAGGATGCGGTCATGGGAGCGGATTCGTGTTGCGGGTGGGCCAAGCGGCGTCAGTGCACCGCCAGGTATTGTTCGAGGCGTGCCGGCGTGGCGCGCGCCTCGTCGCTGCCGAAGCTGTCGGCCACGGCGCCGTTTTCCAGCACGACGACGCGGTCGGCGATGTCCAGCGCCATGTTCAGGTTCTGCTCCACCAGCAGAATGGTGAGATCGTCGCCTTTGAGCTGGTTCAGTACGTTGGCGACGGCCTTGACCATGATGGGCGCCAGGCCTTGCGAGGGTTCGTCCAGCAGCAGCAGCCGCGGTCCCATGGCCAGGCCGCGCGCCATGACCATCATCTGCTGCTGGCCGCCGGATAACTCGCCGCCCTTCTTGCGCAGCAGCTCCTTGAGCAGCGGGAACAGGTCCATCAGCCGATCGAGCGTATAAGGCGATCCGGGCCGATAGCCGAGCATGATGTTCTCGCGTACCGTCAGCAGCACGAAGGGGTCGCGCGTTTCCGGCACCAATGTCACGCCGAGCCGCGAGATGGCATGCGGGCTCAGCCGCGTGATGTCCTTGCCGTCGAAGGTGATTGTGCCGCGCGCCGCGCCGTTCAGACCCATGATGGAACGCAGCGTGGTGCTCTTGCCCGCCCCGTTGCGGCCCAGCAGGGCGACCACTTCCCGGCTGCCGATCTCGAAGGAGACGTCATGGATGGCCTGGCTGGGACCGTAATAGGTATTGATGGAATCGACCTTGAGCAGCATGTTCAGAGTCCGAAATAGGCGGCGTGGACGGCCTGGTTCCCGGCGATCTCGGCGGCCGTGCCGGCGGCGATCAGCGCGCCCCGGTTCATCACATGGATGCGGTCGGAGATCTCCATTACGACATTCATCTTGTGTTCGATCATGACGATCGTGTACTGCGGCTTGATGGCCGCGATGAAAGCCTTGACGCGCTCGGTTTCGCGCTGCGACAGGCCGGCCGTGGGCTCGTCGAGCAGCAGGATGCGTGGGCGGGTGGCCAGCGTGACGGCGATCTCCAGCAGGCGCTGGTCGCCGTAGGAGACCGCGGCGGCGGGCGTGTGCTCGTACCGGCCAAGGCCCAGCTCGTGCAGCAGTTGGCTGGCCTGTTCGCGCAAGGCGGTGTAGCGGTCCACCCTGCGCCACCAGCCCACCCGGCCGCCGTGCGCGGCGCGGTAGGCGGCCAGCCAGACGTTCTCCAGGAACGTCAGCTCCAGGTATACGCTGGAGATCTGGTAGGAGCGGCCCACGCCGCGCCGCGCGATCTCGTGCGGCTTGAGCCGGGTCACCGATTCGCCCTGCAGCAGGATGTCGCCGCCGCTCACCGGCAGGTCGCGCGTCAGCAGGTTGAACAAGGTGGTCTTGCCGGCGCCGTTGGGACCCAGGATGCTGTGCAGCATGCCGGCCTCGAAGCCGATGGACAAGTCTTCGATGACCACGTTGGCGCCGAACTTCTTGGTGACCCGGCGGGCCTCATAGGCGTATGCCGGCGTCGCGGCGACGGCGGCGGTGGACGTCATGACGGCGCTCATGGCGCGCTCCCTTGCTGGCGCCGCGTCAACAGGCCGCGCACGCGCTCGAACAGCTCGATGGCGCCGCCCTTCAGGAAAAGGACGACCAGGATGATGAATGCCCCGAACAGCAGCGGCCAGCGTGCCCAGATCAGGCTGAAGAAGCCCTGCAGCCAGATAAACAAGGCCGCGCCGATGATGGGACCGAAGATCGACGACATGCCGCCGATGATGACCATGAAGACGGCCGTCCCCGAGTTGGTCCACGAGATGGCATCGATGGGCATGATGCGGTAAAGCATGGCGAACAGGGCGCCGGCCACGCCGGAGGCCGCGCCCGCCGCGATGAAGGCCAGGAGTTGCGCGCGGTACACCGAATAGCCCAGCGAGGCGGTGCGCCGCGGGTTCTGCCGCGCGGCATTCAGCACCAATCCCAGCGGGCTGTGCATCAGCTGGTATAGCGCGGCGAACACGGCGACGAACAGCACGGCCGCGAAGATGTAGAAGTTCCGGTGGTCGGACAGGTCCAGCGTGCCGATGCCGGGGATACCCAGGTCGGGACGGCGGATGCCGCCCATGCCGTCTTCGCCCCCCGTCACGCTGTGCCAGCTATAGGCCAGGTAATAGATCATCTGGTTGAACGCGAAAGTCAGCATCATGAAGTAGATGCCGGTCCGCTTGATGCTCATCATGCCGACCACCAGGGCCACTGCGGCGCTGCCGGCCGCGGCCAGGACGATGCCGGCCAGCAGCGGCAGGTCGGTGTTGATGAAGACATACCCTGCCACATACCCGCCCACGCCGAAGAAGGCGGCCTGGCCGAAGGAATACAGGCCGGCCACGCTCACCAGCAGATAAGTGGCCAGGGCGAAGATGCCGTAGATCAGGATTTCCGTGGCAATGTTGATGGGCATGCAGAATGGCGCGGCCACGGCCACCGCGATGGCCGTGGCCGAAACGGCATAAGTGGAGGCGATACGTTTCATCAGCGTTCTCCGAACAAGCCCTGCGGCCGGATCATCAAGGTGGCCACCATCGCCACATAGATCAGGACGGTGCTGGCAGCGGGCACGAAGACCGAAGACACGCTCTGGATGATGCCGACCAGGATGCCCGCGGCCAGCGCGCCGTATAGCGAGCCCAGTCCACCGATCACCAGGACGACGAAGGCGATCGAAAGCATTTCGGAACCCATGGTGGAATTGGCGCCCAGCAGGGGCAGCACCAGGCCGCCCGACAGTCCGGCCAGGCCGGCACCCAGCGCGAACCCGGCCGTGATCAGGCGGGATACGTCGATGCCCAGGCACTGCGCCATCTCGCGCTTGTCGATGCCCGCGCGGATCTGGGACCCCAGCCGCGTCCGCTCGATCAGCAGCCACACCACCGCGATCGTCAGGGCGGCCATCACGCCGTTGAAGGCCAGGTATTTGGGAAGGTAGGTGAAGCCCAGGTCGTAAGCGCCCTCCAGCCATTCGGGGGCCGCCGCGCTCAGGCCCATGGTGCCCCAGATAATGATGATCAATTGCTCCAGGACCAGCGCCGTGCCGAACAGGAAGAGTAGCTGGTACAGGTAGGGGCCGCTCATCAGGCGCGCCACGCCCAGCTTTTCCACCAGCACGCCCACCACGGCGGGCACCGCGAAGGCAATCGCCAGCGCCAGCGCGAAAGGCAGTCCGGCCTGCAGGGCGGCGTAGCAGGCATAGGCGCCCAGCGCATAGAAGGCGCCATGGGCGAAGTTGGGGACGTTCAGCAGTCCCTTGATGATGGAGAGTCCAAACGCGGTGAGCGCGTAGATCATCCCGATCGCGAGTCCGTTCAGGAGCTGCGCGGCAAGCAAGGAAATCATGGGTTGCCCTGATGAAAAGGGCCGCCCGGCGCGTTCATGCGCGGGGCAGCGTGCAAACCTAATGGATGACGGTCCGGCCCGGGCTTATGCCGGCCGCTTGCATTCATTGAGCTCCGGCGGTTGCTGCTTGTCGCTCTGGGCGACGATGGTCGCCAGGTCGAACTCGTTCTTCATGGCCTGGGGTGCCTTGCATTCGACGACGTAATAAGGGCGTATGGTCTGATGCGTGCGGGCGTCGATATGGGTGGGCCCGTAGATGCTGTCGAATTGCAGGCCTTCGAGCGTCTTGATCACGGTTTCGACGTCCACGGAGCCGGCCTTGTCCATGGCAAGTAGCAAGGTGCGCACGGAGTCGTAGCCATAGGCCGCCGCGTACGAGGGGACATTCTTATAGGCCTCCAGGTAGCGCTTCACGAATGCCTTGTTGATCGGGGTGTCGATGTCCTGGTAGTAGTTCAGCCCCAGGATCATGCCGCTGCGCATGGCGGGCGACAGTTCGCGCATCTGCTCGACCTCCAGCGTCCACGGGCCGACCAGGCGCACCGATTTCACGCCGAAACTGTGGAATTGCCGCACGGCGGTCACCGCATCGGCGCCGGCCGTCAGCAGGCAGATCAGGTCCGGCCGCGTGGACAGCGCCTTGGTGAAGTACTGGGTGAATTGCCGCTCGCCCGAGGGGTGATTGTCGTTGCCGACCAGCTCCATCCCGAGCTCCTTCGCGGCCACCTGGGTGTAATGCAGCAGGGATTGCCCAAAGGCATAGTCGGCGGTGATCGTGTAGATCTTTTTCTTGTCCGGCATGGTCTTGCTGACGTATTCCAGCGTGGCGCGCAGCGCGGTGTAGGCATGGGCCGACCACTGGAACGTGTAAGGGCTGCAGCGCGCGCCGGTGAAGTCCTCGGAGCCGCCGGCGGCATATTGCAACACTTTTTCCTGGCGCGCGACTTCCAGCTCGGCCAGGCCCACGGCGCTGGAGAAGTTGCCGACGAAGTAGCGCAGCTTGTCCGTGCCGATCGCCTCGGTCAGGCGGCGCACGCCCACGGCCGGCTTGCCTTCGTCGTCGCGCACGATCAGGTTGATCTTTTTGCCAAGCACGGTGCCGTTGCGTTCCTCAATGGCCAGCTTGGCGCCCTTGTGCACCAGATCGCCGGCATAGGCGAAGGTGCCGGTCTGTTGCGAGATCACGCCCAGCGTCAGCGTGTCGTCCGAGCCCTGTGCCCACGAGATGCCGGTAAGCGACGAGCCCAGCGCGGCGACGCCGGCCTTCAGCAGGGTGCGGCGGTCGAACTTCCTGTCAGTCATCATCATGTTCCCCTTGAAAGTGCCGGCTCAGTGCGCGGCGTTGTGGTCTGCGTATCCCATCTCGGCGCCGAAGGTGGTCAGCCCCCGCTCCAGCCGGGCCAGCAGGTCCTGCATTTCCGCCTCGGTAATGACCAGCGGCGGGGCAAGCAGCGTGGCGTTGTTCAGCGGCGCGATGCCCGCCGTATAAACGATCAGGCCCGCGTCGAAGCAGTGCGCGGTGAAGCGTGTGTTGGCGTTGAGCGCCGGGTCGGGCGGCGTACGGGCGACGGGATCCGTAACGAACTCGAAGCCCCACATCAGACCGCGGCCGCGTATGTCGGCGATCCATGGAAAGCGGTCCGCCAGCCGGCGCAGCCCGGCTTCCATCTGCCTGGCGCGCGCCGCCACATTGGCCAGTACGTCGTTCTTGCGCATGTAGTCGACCACCGCCAGGCAGGTGGCGGCGGACAGCGGGTTGGCGCTGAAGGTATGGCCGAACGGGACGGTCTTGCCGGTGGCGGCGAAGGTTTCGACGATGCGCTGGTGGAACAGCACGGCGCCCATCGGCGTATAGCCCGAGGTCATGCCCTTGCCGGTGGCGATCATGTCCGGCGCGATGCCATCGTGGTCGCATCCGAACCACGTGCCGGTCCGGCCCATGCCGGTGATTACTTCATCGGAAATCAATAGCACTTCATGGCGGTCGCAGATTTCCCGCAGCGTGCGCAGGTAGCCGATCTCCGGCGTCAGGGCTCCGCCCGCCGCGCCCACGACCGGCTCCACGATGACCGCGGCCACCTTGTCCGCGCCGTATTCGCGCAGGATGCGGTCCCACACCATGGCGCCGTGGCCCTCGGCATCCCGGCCGGACAGGGGGAAGCGGTAGGGGTAGGGCGGCGGCGCCACCGCGAAGGTGTGCAGCAGATCGCCATAGTCGGCGCGCCGCGCGGTATGGCCGGACATGGACAGGGCGCCCATGGTCATGCCGTGGTAGCTGATGGCGCGTCCCAGGACGTGCGCCTTGCCGGGCCGGCCGCGGTCGCGCCAGTACTGCCGTGCCGTACGCAGTGCCAGTTCCGTGGCTTCCGATCCGCTGTTGACGAAGAACGCGTGGCTGATGCCGGCGGGGGCCAGATCGACCAGCGTCCGTGCCAGCGTTTCGGCCGCCGCGTTGGTGAAGTGGGTGCGATACGTGAAGCAGGCTTTCTCGGCCTGGGCATGCATGGCGTCCAGCACCTCCCGCACGCCATGGCCGATCGATACCGTCATCGCGCCGCCGGAGCCGTCCAGGTACTCGCGCCCGGCGGTGTCGTAGATGTAGACGCCTTGCGCCCGGTCCACGAGAGGCGGGCGCGCCCCCAGCGGTTGTTTCAGCAGCACGTCGATGTCGGAAATTTTGAATACGTATTCAGAATTGGGCATGTTTGCGGGTTTCCGACGAAGCGGCGCGATGCGCGGGGCCGGATTTTGGACGCGGATTTAGGGGAGGACCGGGGTAGACGGCGGAGGCAGCGTTGGGTAGTGCTGCGGTGAATTCGAATTCTTAACGAAGCGTGGACTAGCGGCTATGAGGGTTTTCCCGGCGGATCCGCGGCTGGCATCGCACCGCGCGCACACGCGGGTTATCCCTTATTTGCATACGTATGCAAAGCCTGGATGTTAGCCACCCGGCATCCATGAACAGCCCGAAGGAGGCACCGCAGCCATGATCCGTTATCTGAAACGCGGCCGTACCGCGGAAGTCAAGACCGACAGCGACGCCAAGGTGCGCGCCACCGTGGAAGCCATCATCCGGGACATCGAAACACGCGGCGACGATGCGGTACGCGAGTACAGCCGCAAGTTCGACAACTGGGATCCTGCCGACTTCCGCCTCAGCCGGGACGAGATCGCGCAGGCGCGCCGCCAGCTGTCGCAGCGCGAGATCGACGATATCGCTTTCGCCCAGGCGCAGATCCGCAATTTCGCGCGCATCCAGCGTGCGTCCATGCAGGACGTCGAAGTCGAAACCCATCCCGGCGTCGTGCTGGGCCACAAGCACATCCCGGTCAATGCCGTGGGCTGCTACATCCCGGGCGGAAAATACCCCATGATCGCGTCCGCCCACATGAGCGTGCTCACCGCCAAGGTGGCGGGCGTGCCGCGCGTCGTATCGACCGCGCCTCCATACCAGGGCCGCCCCCATCCCGCCATCGTCACCGCGATGGACATGGCAGGCGCCGACGAGATCCTGGTGCTGGGCGGCGTGCAGGCCGTGGTCGCCATGGCGGTGGGAACCGCCAGCGTGCCGCCTGTCGATATGCTGGTGGGGCCCGGCAATATGTTCGTGGCGGAAGCCAAGCGCCAGCTGTATGGCCGCGTCGGCATCGACCTGTTCGCCGGTCCGACGGAAACCCTGGTCATCGCCGACGATAGCGTGGACGGGGAGTTGTGCGCCGTCGATCTGCTGGGCCAGGCCGAGCACGGTCCGACTTCTCCAGCGATCCTGCTGACCGACAGCGAAGCGCTGGCGCGCGCGACATTGACGGAAATCGAGCGGCAACTGCAAACGCTGCCCACCGCCGCCATCGCGCGGCAAAGCTGGAACGATTGCGGCGAGGTCATCGTCTGCGACAGCCTGGACGAGATGGTGCGTGTCGCCGACGAGCTGGCTTTCGAGCACGTGCAAGTAATGACGCGCGACCCGGACCATTTCCTGCGGAACATGACGAACTACGGCGCCCTGTTCCTGGGGCCGCGCACCAACGTCAGCTTCGGCGACAAGGTCATCGGGACCAACCACACGCTGCCCACCAATCGCAACGCGCGATATACCGGCGGCCTGTGGGTCGGCAAGTTCCTCAAGACCTGCACGTACCAGCGTGTGCTGACCGATGAAGCCAGCGCCGCCATCGGCGCCTATTGCTCGCGGCTGTGCCATATGGAGAACTTCGCCGGACATGGCGAACAGGCCAATATCCGCGTGCGCCGCTACGGTAATCGTCCCGGACTGCCGTGGTACCAGCCGGTGCAGGGGGAGGCATGACGATATTGCCGGCGAGTCCGAGTTTTCGCCTGGATGGACGCCGGGCGTTCGTCACCGGCGCCAGCGGCGGCCTGGGCATGGCGGCCGCCACCGCGCTCGCCCGTGCCGGCGCCCATGTCACCCTGGCGGCGCGCCGCGAGACCGCGCTGCGCGAAGTCCGCGACGCCCTGCGCGCGGAGGGGCTTTCCTGCGACTACCGGGTATTGGACATCACCCGGCCGGCCCAGGTCGACGCCGCCGTCGCGCAGGGTGAGCCCTATGACGTATTGGTGAACAACGCCGGCATGAACCGGCCGCGCCTGTTGGCCGAGCAGGGCGACGACGACATCGACGCGGTGCTCGACTTGAACGTGAAGGCCGCCTTCTATACCAGCCGGGCGGTGTCCCGCCGCCTGCTGGCACAGGGGCGGCCAGGCGCCATCGTCAATGTGTCTTCGCAGATGGGGCACGTCGGCAGCCCTGGGCGGGCCCTGTACTGCGCCAGCAAGCACGCTCTGGAAGGCATGACCAGGGCCCTGGCCTGGGAGCTGGGGCCGCACGGCATCCGAGTCAACACCCTGTGTCCCACCTTCATCGATACGCCGCTGACGGCACCGATGTTCCAGCAGCCCGGCTTCCGCCAGTGGGTCACGGACCGTATC
Organism: Bordetella bronchialis; assembly: GCF_001676705.1. Classification (NCBI taxonomy): domain Bacteria; kingdom Pseudomonadati; phylum Pseudomonadota; class Betaproteobacteria; order Burkholderiales; family Alcaligenaceae; genus Bordetella; species Bordetella bronchialis. Next base: position 4,503,371 of record NZ_CP016170.1, on the reverse strand, counting down.
GCGCTGGGGCGCGTCGGCCGCCTGGACGAAGTCATGGGCGCCGTGCTTTTCCTGGCCAGCGATGCGTCCAGCCTGATGACGGGCAGCGCCTTGATGCTGGACGGCGGCTGGACGGCGGCATGAAGGCCGGCCCGCGCGCGCAGGACGTCGCCGCCCTGGCACGGGTCTCGCAATCCGCCGTCAGCCGCACGTTCACGCCGGGCGCCAGCGTCTCGGAGGAAACGCGGCGCAAGGTGCTGGCCGCGGCGCAGCGGCTGGGGTACCGACCCAATGCCATGGCGCGCAGCCTGATCACGCGGCAAAGCCGGATCGTGGCGCTGGTCATGAGCTACCTGGAGAACCAGTTCTATCCACTGGTGATGCAGCTGCTGTCGCAGCGCCTGCAGAAAGAGGGCTACCACGTACTGGTGTTCATCGCCGAGATGGACGAGGCCGCGGATGGCGTGCTGGCCGACATTCTGCAGTACCAGGTGGACGGTATCGTGCTGGCCTCCGCCATGCTGACGCCCACGCTGGCGCACAGTTGCGCCGACATCGGCGTACCCGTGGTGCAATTCAACCGCGTGTCCGACCTGGGCGGCCTGGCGCGCCATGCCACCAGTTCGGTGAGCTCGGACAATGTGGCGGGCGGACGCATGGCCGCCGAGCTGCTGCTGGCACGCGGCTATCGCCGTCCCGGTTTCCTGGCCGGGCTGGAGGCGTCGTCCACCAGCCGCGAGCGCGAACGCGGCTTCATCCAGCGCCTGGCGGAAAGCGGCCGGCAAGTGGCAAGGCGGGAAGCAGGCGACTACAGCTTCGAGGCCGCCCAGGCGGCCGTACGCCGCATGTTCGCCGGCCCAGGCGCTCCCGATGCTATTTTCGCGGCCAATGACCACATGGCCATCGCGGCCCTGGGCGTGTTGCGGCAGGAGCTGGGGCTGCGCGTGCCGGGGCAGGTGGCCGTGATTGGCTTCGACGACGTCCCGCAGGCGGCGTGGGCGGCCTACCGGCTCACGACCGTGCGGCAATGCGTGGGCCCCATGGTGGACGCCACGGTGGCGCTGCTGCTGGAGCAGATGCGCGGTGAGCTGCGCGCGCGGGACGTCGTGGTCCCTTGCGTGCTGGTGGAGCGGGATACCGTCGCCGGATAGGCCGCCGGCGCCTCAGGCGCGGCGCGTGGTCTTTGCCGGGCGCTTGCGGTCCAGGCGCAGGCGGTACTGGAACTCGCCACCCTTGAAATAGAGGTTTTCGTAGTCGACCGGGCGCAGCGCGCTGTCGTAGGTCAGGCGCTCGACGCGCAAGGCGGGCTGGTCTTTCTTCATGCCCAGGGCCCGCGCGACGGCCGGCGGCGCGGGTATGGCCTCGATCGCCAGGTCGGCGCTGCCCAGCGCGATGCCGCAGTCGTTTTCCAGAATAAGGAAAATGTCCCGCGTGACCAGATCCGCCCGCTGCAGCTTCTTTCCCAGCGACTCGGGCAGGTAAGTGACTTCGTAGGAGGTAGGCTGCCGGTTGAGCAGGCGCACGCGATGGATCTCGGCCACGGTGGCGCCTTCTTCCACCGCCAGCCTGGCGGCCACCTGCGCGTTGGCGGCGACGAAATCGAAGGACACGACGCGGTTGACGATCTCCTGGCCTTCGCTCGACATGGCTTCGGCGAAGCCCTGCAGGGAAGTGATGTTCTGCACCGCCTTCGGCTGCGATACGAAAGACCCCTTGCCGTGCACCTTGAATATCAGGCCTTCCTTTTGAAGGTCGCCCAGGGCCTGGCGGATCGTGATGCGGCTGACCTCGAACATCTCCTGCAGTTCGCTTTCCGACGGCACGCGGCTGTGGGGCGGATATTGCCCGTTCAGGATGCCGGCGCGCAGGGTGTCCTTGATCTGCTGATAAAGCGGCACATGGGAATGCGGCCCAAGCGCGGTATAGCTGGCCTGCGGGGTCGATGAGCGGGTGGGCATAAGGGGGTCTACGGGCAGCCGGGACGTCGGATTATAGGACCGCGCCTGCCGGGGTACAGGCACATCGCGGATTATGTCATAACCTGATATGCCCACGTACCCATGGGCGCCATTGACGGTAGCCATAACATGTCATAACATGCGCCCGTCTATCGGCGATGCCGCAGGGGACGCGCACGGTCCCTGCCCGTCGTCGCCGGCCTCGCATTGTCGATATGTCGCGGTACTTGCCGTGGCGGGCGCGCTGATTCATACCCGCATGCGTGCACCAAGCCGAGACGGTCATGCACCAGTCGACGACGCGCGGCACCGTTGTGGAGCGAAAGAAGTCGCGGATTGCAGGACGGCATCGGGAGCGCCAGGGAGAAGGGTCACTGGCATGGGTTTTGCATCAGTCAGCAGTGCTTGTACTGACGAGTTATATCCACTGATGTTGTCACTGTCCGGCATGGGCGGCGTATCGACCCGTTCATGTCGATCAATCACCAAGGTTTCATCATGCGAATCAGAGATTGGATCGACCATGGGTTACACAGTGCCTTACCGTTGGCTATCGCGGCCGTGCTGCTGTGGGGCGGCGCTTCACGTGCGAATACCATCGACATTGGCATAGGCACGCAGGACACGACGACCAATACGGTCACCGCGGGGGTCGTGCTCAAGCAGCTCGGCCTGCTGGACAAACATCTGCCCAGGACGGGCAAATACAAGGACGTCACCTATCGCGTGACGTGGCAGAACGCCACGTCGGGGCCGCCGATCACCAATGGCATGGTCGCGGGCAATCTGCAGATCGGCATGATGGGCGATTATCCGCTCCTGGTGAACGGCGCGACCGGGCATGCCACGGGCAACGACACGGAGCTGGTAGCCGTGATCGCGTACAACGCGCTCGGCGGCGGCAATGGCCTGGTCGTGCCCAAGGATTCCCCCTATTACGACCTGGCCGACCTGAAGGGCAAGCGCGTGTCCGTGCCCTTCGGTTCCGCCGCGCACGGCATGCTGCTGGCCGCTCTGCAGAATCGCCACCTGCCGCCGGACTACTTCGCGCTCTCCAACCAGTCGCCCGAGGTTGGCAGCACCAGCATCCAGGAGCACCGGATCGACGGGCACGCCGACTTCGTTCCCTTCGCCGAGCTGCTGCCCTTTCGCGGCTACGCACGCAAGATCTTCGACGGCGTGGAAACCGGCCAGCCGACATTCCACGGCGTCGTCATACGCAAGGATTTCGGCGAGAAATACCCGGAGATCGTCACCGCCTACATACGGGCCCTGATGGAGGCGAATGACTGGGTACGCCGCGATCCCGCCCAGGCGGCGGAAAAAATCCAGTCCTGGACCAAAGTCGACAAGGAAGTGGTCTACATGTTCCTGGGGCCCGGCGGCATCCATACGCTGGATCCGACCATCAAGCCCAAGTGGGTGCAGGCGCTGAAGACGGACTATGCCGTACTCAAGAAGCTGAACATGGTGAAGGACCTGGACATCGACAAATGGGTCAATGACACCTTCGTGCGGCAGGCCTTCAAGGAAGCGGGCCTGGATTACGACAGGCAGCTGGCCAGCTTCGCGAACTACACCGTGCAGGGCACGGATACGGTGTGCAATACCGCGATCGCCGATCCCTCGCAGGCCGGGCAGATATGGCTGCGGGACGGACCCGTCGTTTCCTTCAGCACCGCGGCTTGCACGCTACGTGCCGTGAACCGCTATCGCGCGCAAGGACGGCAGCTGAACGCGGTGTACCTGACGGACAAGGCGCTCGGCGTCAAGCTGTTCGCCGGCGACGCGTTCTATACCCAGGCCCGCGCGGAAGGCGGAGACGCCGATATCCAGGCATTCCTGCTGAAGCGCGACGCGCAGGCCGCCGCGGCAAAGTCGAGCGCCAGCGTAATCGACTATGCGCGGGCGCTGGACGCGGCAGGCAAGGGGGGGAACTGACATGGACCACTCCCTGGATCTGGACGCCAAGCACGATACATCTTCATCCTCGGGCCATGCGCCGTCCATGCGCGGCCCGTCGGGGCCGTCGCGGCCGGCAGCTGCGCGCGCGCCGGGCGAAGCCCCTGTGGCGCAGCTGCCAGGCAGGCACCGCGCGGGCGCGGCGGCATTGCGCAAGACGCGCGCGTACGGCGTCAGGCTGGCCTGCGCGGCGATCTCCATCGGCGCGCTGCTGCTGGTGTGGTACCTGGGCACCCATTACCGGGTGGAGTTCTATGTACGGTTCAAGAATGTGCCGACGCCGTGGGACGTACTGCGTGAAGCCGGGCACGTACTGGCCACGGACACCTACGCCACCAACGTGTTGAACAGCCTGCGCCGCATCCTGGTGGGCTTTTTCATCGCGACGATAGCCGGCGTGGGCCTGGGCCTGCTGATTGGCAGCTATGGCGCCGTACGGCGGCTTTTCATGCCGGCGCTGGAAGTGCTGCGCCCGATTCCGGCGATCGCATGGGTGCCGATGTCCATCATGCTGTGGCCGACGACCGAATCGTCCATCGCCTTCATCACCTTCATCGGCGCCTTCTATCCGATATTGCTGAACACGGTGGACGGCGTGGAGTCGCTCGACGGCGTATTGCTGCGGGCTGGCCGCTGCCTGGGCGCCAGCGAGGCCAAGCTGTTCCGGCATGTGATCCTGCCCGGTGTGCTGCCGAACATCTTCACCGGGCTGGCGGTAGGCATGGGCGTCGCCTGGGTATCGCTCATCGCGGCGGAGATGATTTCGGGCCAGTACGGCGTGGGCTACTACACCTGGGAAGCCTATTCGCTGGTCAACTATCCGGCCATCGTCCTGGGCATGATCACGATCGGTGCCCTCGGTCTCCTTTGCAGCGGGGCGATCCGGCTGGTCGGGGGCGCGCTGATGCCATGGCTGTCATATGCCAAGGGAGCGCGCAAATGAATGACACCGGGAAGGGACGGATCGAGTGCCGGAACATCGGCGTGGTGTTCGGCTCCGGCGATGCCGGGACCGAGGCCGTGCGGGATGTTTCGCTGACGGTCGAGCCGCACGAGTTCGTGTCGCTGATCGGCCCATCGGGCTGCGGCAAGTCCACGCTCCTGAGCATCGTGGCCGGCTTCAGCCGACCGAGCCGTGGCAAGGCCACGCTAGATGATGCGGAGATCCGCCGGCCCGGCGCGGAGCGTGGCGTGGTCTTCCAGCAGTACTCGCTGTTTCCGTGGCTGCGGGTGCGGCAGAACGTCGAATTCGGCTTGAAGATGGCCGGCGTCCACCGCAGCAGGCGCGAGTCCACCGCGCGTACGCTGCTGGGCCTGGCCGGGCTGCTCGCCTTCGAGAACCACTATCCGGACCAGCTCTCCGGCGGCATGAAACAGCGCATAGGCATTGTGCGCGCGCTGGCGGCGAATCCGCGCGTCTTGCTGATGGACGAGCCCTTTGGCGCCCTGGATACCCAGACCCGCAGCGTCATGCAGGAGATCCTGACCAATATGTGGCAACGCTTCCGCCTGTCGGTGCTTTTCATCACGCACGACATCGAGGAAGCGGTCTTCCTGTCGGACCGCATCTACGTCATGACGGCCCGCCCGGGCCGGATCAAGGCCGAGATACCGGTGCCCCTTCCGCGGCCCCGCACGGCCGCGATGTTCGACACGCCGGAGTTTGTCGAACTGGTGCATCGGCTCAAGGGCTTGATCCGGGAAGAGTCGCTCGCCGCGATGGGTTCCGAATTGGCGGCGGGCGGGGTAGAGGGCTTCAGCATGGAGATGGGCCCGAACGGGGTCAACGAAATGCTGTGACATGCGCCGCGCCACGCCCTGAACCAGTTTCCCTACCGAGAGCGGAAAAGCGCTCTCACTTCAATGGAGTTTCACCATGAGCAAGAAACCGAACATCCTGTTCTTTCACGTCGACAACCTCGGCATGGGCGAGCTTGGATGCTATGGCGGCGGGAAATTGCGCGGCGCGGACACCAAGCGCATCGACGCATTCTGCAAAGAGGGCACCAAGCTGACGCATTACGTCGTGGAACCCCAGTGCACGCCGACCCGTTCGGCCTTGATGACGGGCCGGTATCCGATCCGTTCCGGCAACCACACGATCGCGCTGGGCGGCAACGGCGGCGGCCTGGTCAGCTGGGAAATCACGATCGCCGAGCTGCTGGCCAAGGGGGGATACAAGTCCTCTTGCCTGGGGAAATGGCATATCGGCGCGGAAGACGGCCGCTTCCCGACCGACCACGGTTTCGACGAGTGGTACGGTCCGCTGCGTACCTATGACGAGTGCATGTGGCTCGAAGATCCCCATTACGTCCCGGAGCGCGACGGCTACTCGCATATGCATGAAGGCTTCAAGGGCAAGGGCACGCGGCCCTTGCTGGACCAGCAACTGACGATGGAGACCAAGAAGACCTGCGACCTGGAATACCAGAAGCGGGGCATCGACTTCATGCAGCGTTGCGTGAAGAACGACGAACCGTTCTTCCTCTACTTCAATCATTCCCTGATGCACTTCCCGATGTCGCCGCGCGACGAGTTCGTCGGCAAGAGCACGAACGGCGATTGGGGAGACTGCCTGCTGATGCTCGACCATGACTTCGGCGTGCTCCTGGACGAGCTGGACCGCCTGGGTGTCGCCGAGGACACCATTGTCATCCTGTGCGGCGACAACGGGGCAGAGGACCACCTGGCGGGCCGGGGTACCGGCGGATTCTTCGACGGCTCCTACTTCAGCTCGGCCGAGGGCGGCATCCGCACGCCCTTGCTGGCGCGCTGGCCGGGCCGCATCCCGGCGGGTGTGGAAAGCAATGAAATGGTGCACGTCACCGACATGTTCACCACGCTGCTGAAGTTCGCCGGCAGCGAAACGCCCACGGACCGCATCATCGACGGCAAGGACCAGACCGCCTTCTTCCTGGGCGAGCAGCCGACCTCGAACCGCGAGCACTGCATGGTCTGGCTCAAGGATGAGCTGCACGCGGTCAAATGGAAGGACTTCAAGATCAACTTCAAGCGGCAGCAGCATTTCCATGACCCCGAGCTCCCGCTGGGCTTCGCGCGCATTACGCACTTGCAAGAGGACCCGAAGGAGCGCGAGGCGGTGAACCAGCGCTATGTACGCTGGTGGGTGATGCAGCACGCGCACCGCGTCGTGCGCGAGTTCGAGGAAAGCGTGAAGCGCGAGGAGCTGATCCCGCCCGGCTCGGCCTTGGATTTCGTCCCGAAGTCCCAGCTGGCGGCGTGACATCATGAACGCGCCGTCGACGGAAGCCTTCCCGCCAGGTCGTGCCTGCTGCCGTGCCGCGAAGCACGGCCGGGCCCCCGCCCAAGCGGCCGCATCGCCGCGCACCCGGGGCATGGTGTGGATCGAGGGGCATGAATTCACGATGGGATCGGATGCCTTCTATCGGGAGGAGCGCCCGGCCCGGCGCGTCACCGCGCCGGACTTCTGGATGGATTCGCATCCCGTGACGAATGCGCAGTTCCAGGCCTTCGTCGACGCCACCGGCTATCGCACGCTGGCGGAGCGGCAGCCGGACGCCGCGCTGTACCCGGATGCCGATCCGGCCTTGCTGGTGCCCGGGTCGCTGGTATTCACACCGCCCGCGGCGCGCGTCCCCCTGCACGATCACCGCCTGTGGTGGGCCTATGTGCCGGGCGCATGCTGGCGCCATCCCGGCGGTCCGGGCAGCGACCTTGCCGGTATCGCGGATCACCCCGTGGTGCATGTTTCGTACGCGGATGCCCAGGCCTATGCGGCCTGGGCAGGCAAGGCGCTTCCCACGGAGATCGAGTGGGAGTTCGCGGCCCGGGGCGGCCTGGATGGCGCCGTCTACCCATGGGGAAACGACTTCGCGCCCGGCGGACGCCAGATGGCCAATACCTGGCAAGGGGAGTTTCCGTGGCAGAATGCCGCCCTCGACGGATACGAGCGGACTTCGCCGGTAGGGGCCTATCCGGCCAACGGCTATGGCCTGTTCGACGTGGCGGGCAACGTGTGGGAATGGACGGATACCGTCTATGGCCACCCGCCCGGCGTGGCGGAGACCAAGTCCTGCTGCATTCCCTCCACCGGCCTGGACGACCCCGACGCGCGATACGTCGTGAAGGGCGGCTCGCACCTGTGCGCGCCGAACTATTGCCTGCGTTTCCGCCCGGCCGCGCGCCAGGGCCAGACGCTGGACACGTCCACCAGCCATATCGGTTTTCGCTGCGTCATCCGGGCGTGAGCGCGGTGCATGGCGCACGTCCATGAGGCGCGCCCTTTTTTACTTTACGAGTACTGTCATGACAAATCCTGCAAGCGGGAACGATACGTCGCCCGAACCCTCCCGTGCATCGGCGGCGGCGCCGCGCGTCGGCGTCACGCGGGAGATCCTGGCGGGCGTGGTGACCAGCCTGGCCCTGATCCCCGAAGTGATCTCGTTCTCGTTCATTTCCGGGGTGGATCCGCGTTCCGCCTTGTTCGCCTCGGTCGTGTTGCTGGTCGTCACGTCGCTGTTCGGCGGGCGCCCCGCGATGGTGACCGCCGCGGCCGGTTCGGTGGCGCTGGTCATCGGCCCGATGGTCAACGCGCATGGCGCCGGCTATATCCTGCCCGCGGTGTTGCTGGCGGGGCTGATCCAGATCGCCTTCGGGCTGCTGGGGCTGGCCCGCATCGCGCGGTTCATTCCGCGTTCGGTCATGCTGGGCTTCGTCAATGCACTGGGCATCCTTATCTTTTGCGCGCAAGTGCCCCATGTCATCGACAAGCCCTTCCCGGTCTACATACTGTTCGCCGTTACCGTCCTGATCGTGCTGGCCGCGCCGCGCTTTGTCCGCACCGTGCCATCGCCGCTGATCGCCATCGTGGTCGCCACGGGAATGGCGATCGCCCTGCAATGGAGCGTGCCGACCGTCGGCGCCGACCAGGCGGCGGACGCCGGTCTGCCCGGCTTGACCGCGTGGACGGTCCCTTTCGACCTGACCACCCTGGGCATCGTGTGGCAGACGGCGGTCAGCGTGGCCTTCGTGGGATTGCTCGAAACGCTGCTCACCGCGAAGCTGGTCGATGAAATGACCGACACGCGCTCGCGCAAATCGCGCGAATCCTGGGCGCTGGGCCTGGGAAACCTGTGCGCCGGCGCGTTCGGCGGCATCGCGGGCTGCGCCATGATAGGGCAGACGGTGGTCAACGTCGGCATCGGCGGGGCGCGCACGCGCATCTCCACGCTCGCGGCCGCCGGCACCCTACTGCTGCTCATCACCGTGCTGAGCGCCGTGATGGCCCGCATTCCGATGGTGGCGCTGGCCGCGGTCATGATGGTGGTCGCCGTGAAGACCGTGGACTGGCACAGTGTTCGCCCGGCCACCCTCAGGCGCATGCCGTGGATGGAGACATCCGTGATGGTGTTGTCCATCGTGCTTACCGTCTATACCGACAACCTGGCATTGGGCGTGGTAGGGGGCGTGTTGCTGGCGACGCTGCTCTTCGCCCGCCGCGCCGCCCATGTGATCCGCACCACGCGTACGGTCAGCGCCGACGGGCAGACCGCCTGCTATGAGGTCCATGGTCCCTTGTTCTTCGGCAGCAGCAACGACCTGGTCGAGCGCTTTTCCTATGCCGCCGATCCGCGCAGCGTGGTGATCGACTTTTCGAAGGCGCAGATCCTGGACGCGTCCACCGTTGCCGCCCTCGATTCCGTCGAGGTCAAGTATCGGCACCACGGCGTCGCGGTCCGCTTCACCGGCCTGGATGAGCAGAGCCATGCCTTCCATGCCAGGCTGAGCGGCAACCTCAACGTCAACTGAGGCGGCAAGGCGCCGGTCGCCGTGTCCTTCGGCTTCCGGGCCCGCCGCGCCGCACGCCGCGGGACTGCCGCCTAACGCACTGGCGGAAAGTCCACATCCGTGTCGTTGAGGTCGCGCCGGTTGCGGACTAGATGGCGGGGATATCGATGCGGCTCATGGTGTGACTCCTGAAAAAAACGTTGTGTGTTGGGGAGTCGTCACTTTAAGATCGCGCATCGATCTCAACGAGTCTGTATATGGGCAATAAAGTGCTCGATCGGATCGCTGTTCCCCGCAGCCGGAGCCGCCATGCCTGAGCCGATCGATTGGCTGAGCCAGTTGCTGGAAATGATCACCGTTACGGGGCAACTGGAAATCCGCTGCGCCTATGGCTCGCCCTGGCGCATCGCCTTCGGCCATGCCGCCGCGCGGGAGATTCCCTACCACGTGGTCTTGCAGGGGGTGGCGATCCTGGAGGATCCCGAAGACGAAACCGTACGCGAACTGGGCCCCGGCGACATCATCATGCTGCCGCATGGTTCGGCGCACATCCTGCACGACGGAAGCGGTCGCCCGCCCATGCCGTCCTACCAGAAGCACGCCGCCAACGTGACGCTGAGCGAGAACGGGGGCGATGAGCGCCTGCTGGATATGCTGTGCGGGCGGTTCTTCATCGCGCCGCCGCATGACCGCCTGATTCGCGATTACCTGCCGACCAAGGTGGTGGTGCGCGCCGCGGACATGAACCTGGATGGGGACGCCGCCGGCAATGGGCCGTCGGACCAGTTGGCCGGCCTGGTGCGCCTGATGCGGGGCGAGACCGCGGCGGATACGCTGGGCGGCCGCGCCATGCTCAACGCCCTGTCGTCCGCCTTGTTCACGCTGGCCTTGCGCGCGGCCGGCGAGACGCAGGAAGCGCCGAAGGGATTGCTCGCCCTGGCGGGCCATCCGCGGCTGGCGCCGGCGCTGGCGGCGATATTCAATGATCCGGCGCGGCAATGGACGCTGCCGGAGCTGGCGCGGCTTTGCAGCATGTCCCGCGCGACCTTTATGCGCCATTTCCAGGACAAGCTGGGACGCTCGGCCTATGACCTGCTGACCGACGTTCGCATGAGCCTGGCGGCAAACGAGCTGAAACGGCCGTCCGCCACCGCCGAAGCCGTTGCGGAGGCCGTGGGCTACCAATCCGTCGCGGCTTTCCGGCGCGGCTTCGCGCAATGGATGGGAATGACGCCTGGAGAGTGGCGGCGGTTGGCGCGGGGGCAGGCCGCCCAGCGCTAGGGTGCTGTCACGCTAGGGCGACGCGGGGGCGAGCGACGCCACGGCGGCACGCACCATGCCGCGCAGCAGCGCGGGCTCCGGACGGGATCGCGCCAGCACGCGCAGCCCCAGTTGGACGCCCAGCAGCATCCGCGCCAGGTCCGCGGCGGGCTGGGCGGAGGTGATGCTGCCGTCCTGTTGCCCTGCTTCGACGCAGCGGCGAAAGAAGGCCTCGATGCGGCGCAGGACCTCGGCCACCAGCTCGCGCAGCTCGGGATCGCGCGGTGCCATTTCCAATGCGGAATTCACCAGCATGCAGCCCTTGCGCTCCGGATCCGTCAGCGACCGCTCGATGAGCTCGTCGAAGAAGCCCTGGATCGCTTCCACGGCGGGTTTCCGCCGCAGCCGCTCGATGCGGTCCGCGATACTGATGTCGATGTAGTGTTCCAGGGCGCGCCGGTACAGCTCGCGCTTGTCGCCAAAGGCGTTGTACACGCTGGCGCTGGTCAGGTTCATATGCCCGGCCAGGTCCCTGACCGAAGTGGCTTCGTAGCCATGCTGCCAGAAGCATTGCATGGCTTGCTCCAGCGCCTGGCCTTCATCGAATTCGCGTGGACGACCCATGGACAGTATTCCGGCGCCGCGACGGGCGGCGCTTTTTTCGGTTGACGATTTTAGAACGTTTGATTTAAAAAACAAATCCGCAATACGGCGGCGGCCTTGGCCGTTGCGCCCGCGCCAGCCTGGCGCGGCCCCGCCGCGGGTTCGACGATAGCCGGGTACCGCGGCGCGCTGCCGGCCGCGTGGCATGGCGCCGTCGCCGCCCGACCACGACCGTTCCAATGCACGGAGGCATGCCGCACGATGATCCGCTTCTATTTCCACCCCACGCCCAACCCCGCCAAGGTCGCCCTCATGCTGGAGGAAACCGGGCTGCGCTACGAGGTCGTCCCGGTCGATACCAGCAAGGGCCAGCAGCACGATCCGGCCTTCCGCGCCATCAATCCCAACGGCAAGGTCCCGGCCATCGTCGATACGGACGGTCCCGGCGGCAAGGAGGCGGTCGTCTTCGACTCCAGCGCCATCCTGCTTTACCTGGCCGAGAAAACCGGCAAGCTGCTGGGACAGCCGCTGGACAGGGCCGACCTGCTGTCGTGGCTGTTCTTCATCGGCACGGGCTTGGGACCGTTTTCCGGACAGGCCGTGCATTTCCAGCACGCCGCGCCCGAAGGGCTGGATTACGCCGTCAATCGCTACCGGCGCGAGGCCGAACGGCATTACCGGGTGCTGGACGACCGGCTGGCGGGGCGCGACTTCATCGTCGGCGGGGAGTACACCATTGTCGATATCTCGGCCTGGGGCTGGGTGGATCGCGCGTCCCGCGTGCTGAAGGGCGCGGAAAACCCCCTGGCGCCGTATCCGCATATCGCGCGCTGGTTCGCGGCCATCGATGCCCGACCCGCCGCGGCCCGCGCGCGCAAGGTGGGCACGGAGTTCGAGTTCAAGACGGCGCGCGACGAGGAAGCGCGCCGCGCGCTGTTTCCGTCCAACTATCCGCCCGTGGCTTGAAGCCCCCGCATCGCGCGCCCTCGGCGGCTGCGCGGACGCGATCAGGGCCATGATGCGTTCAATGCAGCGGCTTGATGTTCCGTATGCGCAGTATGGCCGACCACCGCTCGGTTTCTTCGGCGATGAGTTCCCCGAAGGCGCTGGCCGTGTTCGGCTGCAGCGGCGGGGCATAGGACAGCTGCGTAAGCGAATCGCGCAGGTCCGGATCGAGCAGCGCGGCATTGATGGCGCGGTTCAGGCGGTCGATCACCCGGGGTGGCGTACCGGCCGGCGCCATCAAGCCATACCATGCTTCCAGGTCCAGGCCCGGGACGCCGGCTTCTTCTATGGTCGGGACATTGGGGATCGTGGGCACGCGCAGCCGGGACATGACGGCGACAGGGTGCAGCTTGCCCGACCTGATGTGCGGCAAGGCCGCCGGCACCGGCGCGATTTGCAGGTCTATCCTGCCGCCCATCACGTCGGTCAGCGCGAGCGCGGTTCCCTTGTAGGGAATGTGCAGCAGGTCGACGCCGGTCTCCTGCTGGAGCAGTTCGCACAATAGATGCGAAGTCGAGCCGACGCCGCTGGATGCGCAGGCCAGGCCGCCCGGGTAGGTCCTTGCGAGCCGCAAGATGTCCGGTACGGTGTGGATGGACGCGTGCGCGCCCGCGACAATGACGTATGGCATCGTGGCCGTCAGGCCGATGGGAACGAGGTCGCGCGAGAAGTCATATTTCAGGTGCCCGTACATCGTCTTGTGTATCGTGTTCGGCCGGGCGCCGAGATAGATGGTGTACCCGTCGGCGTCGGCCCTTGCCACCGATTCGGCGCCGATGTTGCCGGCCGCGCCGGGCTTGTAGTCGACGATCAGCCGCTGGCCGAGGTCGTCCGCCATATGCCTGCTCAGGATGCGGGCCAGCGCGTCCGCGTCGCCTCCGGGTGGATAGCCGATTACCAGGGTGACCGGGCGCTGCGGATACACCGCTTCCGGGTCGTTCGCCAGGGCCGCGAAAGGCAATGCCGTGCCCACCAGGGCCAGGGCGGCGAGTTCTCTCCTCAGGAACTGCATGTCGTCTCCACGTTGTGCTGCCGGGACCGGCAGTCGATGCAGCGCTACGCGCCATGGGGGCGTAGGTGACATGCGTATCGGGGCTGTTCCAGCAGGCCGCGGCCCCGGAAGGCTACGCGCCGCCCAGCGCGCGGGCGTGGATGTCTGGCGGCAGTGCCTACGGCGCCGCGGGCGGTGTCCAGGCGGAGGGCAGCCCCTCGGTCAGCGTGGCGACGAAGGCCTGGGTGCGGGGATTTTCCGGCCGGGTGAACACCGTTTGCGCGGTGCCGGCTTCGACCACGGTGCCGTTCTCCAGGAAGACCACCTGTTGCGCGATGCTGGCGGCAAGGCGCAGATCGTGGGTGGCCATCAGCATGGTCATGCCTTCGGACGCCAGCTGGCGCAGCACGTCGACGACTTCCTTGGCCAGCCCCGGGTCCAGGGCGGAGGTGGGCTCGTCGCACAGCAGCACGCGCGGCGACGGCGCCAGGGCGCGCGCGATGGCGACGCGTTGCTGCTGGCCGCCGGACAGGTTGCCGGGCCAGGCGTCGGCCTTTTCCAGCATGCCGACCTTGGCCAGCAGTTCGCGCGCGCGCCCTGCCGCGCGTTCGCGCGGCCAGCGCTGCACGGTGATCAGGCCTTCCATGACGTTTTCCAGCACGGTACGGTGCGGGAACAGCTGGAAATTCTGGAACACCATGCCGGTCTGCTTGCGCACGCTCTGGATCGCCTCGAAGGGCGTGCGCACGCCCGGCCGGAACGCCAGGCGCGCCTCGCCCAGCTCCAGCATGCCGGACTCGGGGACTTCCAGCAGGTTCACGCAGCGCAGCAGGGTGCTTTTGCCGCTGCCCGACGGGCCGATCAGGGCGGTGACGCTGCCCTCGGGCACGTCGACGTCCACGTCCTTCAGTACATGGAGGGACCCGAAATGCTTCTGGATGCGCGACAGGCGGATCATAGGACCGTTCCCGTGGACGCGGCATGCTTGCCGAAGCGCTTCTCCAGCCTGGCCTGGGCGGATGAAAGCACGGTGCTGAAGACTAGGTAGATCAGCGCGGCCTCGGTATAGAGGATCAGCGGCTCGTAGGTTGTGGCGGCGATGCGCTGCGCGGCCTGGAAGATCTCCGGCACGGTCAGCACGGCGGCCAGCGACGTATCCTTGACCAGCGCGATGAAGGAATTGGACAGGGGCGGCACGGAGACGCGCGCGGCCTGGGGCAGGATGGTGCGCCGGATAGCCTGCCAGCGCGTCATGCTGAGCGAGTACGCGGCTTCCCATTGGCCCTTGGGGATGGATTCGATGACGCCGCGGATGACCTCGGAGTTATACGCGCCGACGTTCAGGGTGAAGCCGATCAGCGCCGCCGGCAGCGGGTCCAGCACGATGCCGATATTGGGCAGCCCGTAGAAAATCACGAACAGCTGCACCAGCAGGGGGGTGCCGCGGATCAGCCACACGTAAAAGCGCACCACGGCCACGGCCGGCGCCGGGCCGAACAGGCGTATCAGGGCGACCGCGAAGGCCAGCAGCAGCCCGGCGAAGAAGGAAATGATGGTCAGGGGGACGGTGAACTGCAGCCCCGCTTTCAGCAGGGGCCAGAAGGAGTCCGCCATCAACTGCAGCCAGGCCGGCACGCGCGCGCTTCCCGCTTATTTCGCCAGGAGATCCGTGCCGAAGTACTTCACCGATATCTTCTTGTAGGTGCCGTCGGCCTTGATCTCGGCCAGCGCCTTGTCGATGGCCGCGACCAGCTCGGGGTTGCCCTTGCGCACCAGTACGCCGGACTCGCTGAACTCGGCGGACTTGTCGCTGGCGACCGCCTTGACCTTGGCGTCCGGCTTATGTTTCTTGAAGTCCAGGAAGGACAGGTTGTCGTTGATGGTGGCGTCGACGCGGCCCGACAGCAGCAGGTCGATGGCTTCATTGAAGCCTTGTACCGGCACGACCTGGGCGCCGTACTTCTGCGCCAGTTTGCCGAAGTTGCTGGTCAGCGTGTTGGCCGAGCGCTTGCCCTTCAGGTCGTCGAAGGACTTGATGGCCGTGTTGTTGTCGCGCACGATCAGCACCGCCTGCGACGAGATATACGGCGCGGAAAAATCGTACTTGGCCTTGCGCGCGTCCGTGATGCCGACCTGGTTGATGACGGCGTCATAGCGGCGCACGTCCAGCCCGGCGATCAGGCCGTCCCACTTGCCTTCGACGAACTCGGCCTTGACGCCCAGGCGCTGCGCGATGGCGCGGCCGATCTCCACGTCGAAGCCAGTCAGGCCCGAGGCGTCGTGGTACGAGAAGGGGGCGTAGGTGCCTTCCGTGCCGATCTTGATGGCGCCAGCGCTCTTGATCCGCGCGAGGTCATCCTCGGCATGGGCCAGCGAGATACCCGCGCAGCCGAGCACGCCGGCCAGCAAGACGGAAAAAAATCGCTTCATGTCGATCTCCTTTACACGGAACTGAATAAGGGACGGGTAAGATATGTCCGAGAAAGCACTCTATCAGGCCGGCTATTTTTCCACAAAGCATAAGGGGACGTATCAATATGCCTAGCAGAAATATGGAAAGAAGGCCGGCCGTTTCCACGCCTGTCCCACCCATCCCCCCATCGCGAGGGCCCACCATGCGCTATCCGACCTTGTCCCTGGCGGCTTTCGCCGCGCTTGTCCTTCCCACCGCCACGCTGGCGCAGCCGGTCACCTACCAGCTGGATCCGGACCACACCTACCCGAGCTTCGAGGCCGACCACTTCGCCGGGGCCTCCATCTGGCGCGGCAAGTTCAACACGACGCACGGCACCGTGGTGCTCGACCCCCAGGCGCAGACCGGCTCGGTCGACGTGACGGTGGACATGGCGTCGGTCAACACGGGCAACGCGGAACTCGACGACCATCTGCGGGCGGACAAGTTCTTCGACGTGAAGCGGTATCCCACCGCGACATACAAGGGCGACAAGGTCCATTTCAAGGACGGCAAGCCGGTGGAAGTGGAGGGCACCTTCACCCTGCACGGCGTATCGCGTCCCTTGACGCTGAAGCTGTTGTCCTTCAAGTGCTACCAGAACCCCATCATCAAGAAAGAGGTCTGCGGCACCGAGGCCACGGCATCGTTCGACCGCAGCGACTACGGCGTGTCCTTCGGCAAGGATTACGGCTTTTTCATGAAGACCACCCTGCATATCCAGGCAGAGGGCGTCAGGCAGTAGGGCCGCCGCGCGCGGGCGCCTTGTCTCAAGCCTGGAACTGCCGGCCCACGAATTCGATATGCTCGCGCATGGCCAGCGCGGCGTCGTCGGGCGATTGCCGCAGGATGGCGTCGCAGATGGCTTCGTGCTGGCCCAGGCGCTGCTGCGCGCGGCGGCTGGCCAACGCGGCATCGCGCCCCGCTTCGTAGGTATTGCGCGTGATGTGTTCGCGCAGCGACGCGATGGCATTGGCGTAGAAGCGCCCCAGCATCATGTTGTGCGAGGCGCTGGCCAACTGCGCATGGAAGGCGGCGTCGGCCGCGGCCTCTGCCGCCACGTCGCCTTCGCGCACGGCCTGCCGCATGGTTCGCACCGTGGCCGCGAGCTGGCGGCGTTCGTCCGCATCGGCGCGCTGCGCCGCGAAGCGCACGGCGGCGCATTCGAACACCATGCGGAATTCCAGGGTGTCCGCACGTAGCGCCGGGTGGGTGTCCACCAGCCCCAGCCACGGCGCGGGGGGCCAAGGCGTGGCGGCGGCCGCCGGGCGGTCGCTGGCGATGAAGACGCCGCTGCCCTGGCGCGGTTCCAGCATGCCGCGGGAGACCAGGCTCTGGATCGCGGCCCGCAAGGTGGTGCGGGAGACGCCGAAGCGTTGCGCCAGCTCGCGTTCCGGCGGAAGCCTGGGACGGCCGTCCAGTCCGTGTTCCAGGACGAGGCGTTCGAGCGATTGCATCGCGTGTTGCAGGGCCCGGGAGGTGGGCGTGATGCGCGGCATACGAGGAAATCCTGTGGAGTGGTCCGACCAATTTGCGCTCGCCGGCGCCATTATCCCATGATGGCGCGGCGCCCCGGCCATGACCGGGGCTTCACCGCATATCGAGGAGACCGCCTTGGAGACCCTGTCCCCCATCATCCTGCTGCACGAGCGCGACGACGTCGCGATTGCCCGCCAGGCGCTGCCGGCCGGTACCGAACTGCCCCAGGCTGGCGGCGTGGTGCTGCGCGCCGACGTGCCGCCGGCCCATAAGGTGGCCTTGCGCGCCGTGCGCGCGGGCGATCCGGTGCACCGCTATGGACAGATCATCGGCTTCGCGACCCAGGACATCGTCCCCGGCGATCACGTCCACACGCACAACGTATCCATGGGCGATTTCGAGCGCGACTATGCCTACGGCAAGGATGTGCGGGCGGTGGCGCCCGCCGCCCGGCCGCTGACCTTCCAGGGCATACGCCGCGCGGACGGCCGCGTGGCCACGCGCAACTACATCGGCGTGATCAGCACCGTGAACTGTTCGGCGACCGTCAGCAAACGGGTGGCCCAGCACTTTGCCGCCCCGGGACGGCTGGACGCCTACCCCAACGTGGACGGCGTGGTGCCGCTGACGCACAGCTTCGGCTGCTGCATCGACCACAATGGCGAGGGCATCCAGCAACTGCGGCGGACCATAGGCGGCTACGTCAAGCATGCGAATTTCGCCGGGGTGCTGGTGATCGGCCTGGGCTGCGAGGCCAACCAGATGGGCGCGATGTTCATGACGGGCGGCATCGAGCCCGGTCCGACGATGGTGCCCCTGGTGATGCAGGAGCTGGGCGGCACGCAGAAAACCGTCGATGCGGCCATCGCCGCCATCGAGAAAATGCTGCCCGCCGCCAACGACGTACGGCGCGAACCCTTGCCGCTGTCCCACCTGGTGGTGGCGCTGCAATGCGGCGGTTCGGACGGCTATTCGGGCATTACCGCCAATCCCGCCCTGGGCGCCGCGGTGGACCTGCTGGTCAGGCACGGCGGCACGGCCATCCTTTCGGAGACGCCCGAAATCTATGGCGCCGAACACCTGCTGACGCGCCGCGCGATCTCCCCGGAAGTGGGCGAGAAGATCGTCGAGCGCATCCACTGGTGGGAGTCGTACGCCGAGCGCGAGAAGGGCAGCATCGACAACAACCCGACGCCCGGCAACAAGGCCGGCGGCCTGACCACCATCCTGGAGAAATCGCTGGGCGCGGTCGCCAAGAGCGGCTCGACGCCCCTGATGGGCGTCTACCGCTATGCCGAGCCCATCGATACGCACGGGCTGGTTTTCATGGACGCCCCCGGCTACGACCCCATGGGCGCGACCGGGCAGATCGCCAGCGGGGCCAACCTGGTGGTCTTCACCACGGGGCGCGGCTCCTGTTTCGGCGCCAAGCCCGCGCCCTCGATCAAGGTCGCGACCAATACGTCCATGTACCGCCGCATGATCGACGACATGGACATCAATTGCGGCGACATCATGGAAGGGCAGGCGACGGTGGCGCGCAAGGGCGAGGAGATCTTCCAGGCCATCATCGATGTCGCCTCCGGCACCCGCAGCAAGAGCGAAGCGCTGGGCGTGGGCGACGAGGAGTTCGTGCCCTGGATGATAGGCGCGCAAATGTGACGGCCGCCCGGGTGTGGAATAATGCCCCGGCCCCACCGGCCGGGGCCCGCCACATCCGATGACCCCCCGATTCCGCATTTCTCCGCATTCCTTCGTTTTCATCCTGTTCTGCGGCGTGCTGACCGCCTTCGCGTCGCTGTCCATCGACGTGGGCCTGCCCGCCTTCGGCGCCGTCGCGCGCGACCTGGGCACCGATGCCGCCCGCGTGGCCATGAGCCTGAGCATCTTCTTCGTGGGCTTCGCCGCCGCGCCGCTGGTCTACGGACCGCTGTCCGACCGGCTGGGCCGGCGGCCCCTGCTGCTGTTCGGGCTGGCGCTATACGCCCTGGGCGCGGCCGGCTGCACGTGGTCGGGATCGATTTCCACCTTCCTGGGCTGGCGCCTGGTGCAGGGGGCCGGGGCGGGGGCGGCGGGCGTGCTGGCGATCAGCCTGGTGCGCGACCATTTCGAAGGGGCGCGCGTGCGCGAGCTGCTGTCGCACATCGCCATCATCCGCGTCATCGCGCCCATGGTGGCGCCTTCGGTGGGCGCGGTGCTGCTGGATATCGGCAACTGGCGCTGGATCTACGCCATGATGACCATCGCCGGCTGCGCGATGCTGGGCGTGGTGTGGCTGGGGCTGGAGGAATCCGCGCCGCGGCTGCGCCATCCGGCTGCCCAGCGTCCGCCGGCCGCGCCGGTGGCCGGCGCCTATCTGGCCCTGCTGCGCAAGCCGGCCAGCCTGGGCTACATGATGATCTGCGCCCTGAAGTTCGGCAGCCATTTCGCCTACGTGACCGGGGCGTCGCTGGTGCTGATGGAAGCGCTGGGCGTATCGCCGCGGATGTTCGGCCTGCTGTTCGCCATGACGGCGGCCGGCATCATGCTGGCATCCTTTATCAGCGGCAGGCTGGCCGGCCACGTGGCCGGAGACCGCCTGATCCATATCGGCCTTTCCGTGGCGCTCTGTTCCGCCCTGGCCATGGTGTTCCTGACGGTGACGCACCTGATCGCGCCCTGGAACCTGATGCCCTTCTTTATCGTGAATACCTTCTGCTATGGGCTGATCACGCCCAGCACGCAGCAGGGCGCGCTGCAGCCCCTGCGCGAGATCGCCGGCGCGGCCTCGGCCATGATGAATGCCTTGATGATGGGCGTCGGCGCTTTCGCCAGCGCCCTGGTCAGCCGCTTCTTTCCCGACCTGGGCGTGGTCGCGGTGACGGGCAGCATGGCGGTGTTCTGCGCGCTGGCGCTGGGGGTATTCCTGGCCATGCGGCGCCGGGGCGCGACCGCGCTGCATTGACACGGCCCGTGGTCGCCCTTGCGCGCGGCTGGCCTTGTGGCCGGCCGCCCGGTCATTCGGCCTTCAGGCGCAGCGTATCGGCCAGGGCGTCGATGCGGCGTTCCAGTTCCGGCGAGGCCGGCACCATGGGCAGGCGGTGCTCGTTGCGGTCCAGCAGGCCCAGCCGCTTCATCAGGTATTTGAGCGGAATGGGATTGGTGTCCCAGAAGATCATCTTCATCAGCTCGAACAGCCTGTAGTGCAGGGCGCGGGCGGCCTCCAGCTGGCCGGCCCGTACCAGATTGCACAGTTCGGCCACTTCGCGCGGCGCGACGTTGGCCACCGCGTTCATGGTGCCGCCGGCGCCCAGGCACATCATGGGGAAGGTGAATTCCTCCAGTCCGACGAAGACGCGGAACTCCGGGCCGAAGCGGTGCAGCATCTCCGTCACGAAGGAATGATCGTCCACCGCGTGCTTGATGCCCACGAAATGCGGCAGGGCCTCGGCGATGTCTTCCAGCGTCCGCAAGTCGGTCTTGAAGGCCGTGCGTCCGGGGATGTGATACATCATCAGCGGAATGTCGACGCGGCGGCCGATGTCGATGAAATAGGCCGCGACGCCGCGCTGCGGCGGCCGCACGTAGTAGGGCGTGACCAGCAACAGCGCGTCGGCGCCGGCCCGCGCGGCATGTTCGCTCAAGGCCACGCTGTCGGCGTGCGACTGCGAGCCGGTGGCGGCCACCACCTGCAATCGCCCGCGCGCGGCCTGCACGGCGACGTCCACCGCCCGGTTGCGTTCTTCCACCGTCAGCGTCGACGGCTCGGAAGTGGTGCCGTTGATCAGCACGCCGTGCGTGCCGTTCCTGGCCTGGAAATCGATCAGCGAGGCCAGGCGGTCGTAATCGACATTGCCGTCGCGAAAAGGCGTCACGATGGGGGGGATGGAGCCGCGCAGCGCCTCCTTCTGCAGAGTGATCATTCGATGCTCCAGAGTCCTCAGGCCGCCTTGCGGTTGGTAATGAATCCTTCCTGCTTGCCCAGCACGACGGCGGGATGGTGCAGGTCTTCCTGCCACAGCAGGGATTCCATGTAGATGTTCAGCGGCTGGTCCTGTACCGTCAGTTCGTACACGTAATCGTCGTAGGAAGCGTGGTTGTGCACCGCCCAGCCCGGGGCCGACAGCATCAGGTCGCCCGCCTTCCATTCATAGCGGTTGCCCGCCACGCTGCTGTAGCCGCTGCCCGAAAAGTAGTAGTTGATGGCCGCCGAGACGTGGCGGTGCGGGCGGTCGATGATCTTGGGCGGCCGGATCGTCATGGTGGCGAAGAAGCTGGGCGTGATGCCGTTGAAGCGTCCGGTGGCCGGGTTGTAGTACATGTACAGGCGGCGGCCGATGTATTCCTTGCCCAGCGCTTCGAGCTTGTCGAGTTCCGGCTTGACCTTGTCCCAGGCGAAATGCAGCGCGCGCGATTCGACCGCAGTCGGATTGATCAGCGTTTCGTAGGGCATCAACAGGCCGCCGTCGTCGGTGATGGGAAACATGCCATAGGGATTGCGGCGGCGCGGGTCGTCGACCGCCGGCGCGGCTTCGCGCGGCGCGGGGGCCGAGGGCGCCGAGGCATCGGCCACGTAGATGTCCATGAATTGCAGCAGCGGCACGTTGGAATAGGTCAGCCGCACCTGCAGGTCCTGGCCGTCGTTGCGATGGCTGTAGTGCGAATAGCTGGGGTGGTTCCACACGTCGTATTGCTTGAAGGCGATATGCTGGCCGCCGACCTCGGTCACGCCCTGGCCGCGGATGCAGAAGTTGACCTCGGTGGCGTTATGGCGGAAGGGCTCCGTGCTTTCGCCCGGCTTGAGTACCGACAGCCGTACCTGGATGCCGGGCGCCATGCCCGGCGCGAAATCGCGCGCGGACGGATGCACGATCAGCGATTCCCGGCGGCCGGAGGATGGCAGCGGGGACGAGGCCAGGCGTTCGACCTCCGCGTCGATCTCTTCCTTGGTGACGACGATGGGCGCCCATTGGGTGTTGTGCGAGACGGGCGCTTGCCCGCCACAGTCGAGGAAGCTGCCGTTGATGCGCGCGAAGTCGCGGTGGTATTCGCTCATGATGCGGTCTCCATGGATATCGGTATGCGGGAAAGGCGGTGCGCGTCAGCCGGCCTGGGCCGCCGGCTGGGCCGCGAAGAATCGGGGTTTGCTCTTGACCGGCGCGGGCAGGGAGCGGCCCATTCCCTGTTCGCGGGCCCGGCGCAGGATCTCCGTGCCCAGGGCAAGGTCGGAAATGCCCATGCCCATGGCCTTGAACAGGGTGATGTCCGCGCCGGCCGGCCGCCGTTCCTTGCGCAGGATGCGCTCCGACAGCGTCTGCACGCCCTGCCAGTCCTGGCCGTAGTGCGTGCGGAATTCGCGCGAGAGCGCGCGGGCGCTGGACATGTCGTCCACGACCACCGCCGCGGCGCGGTCGAAGACGTCCTGCTGGAATTCCTCGCGATCCGGCGCGATGGCGCCGATGGCGTTGAGGTGGCTGCCGGCGCCCAGCATGGCGGCAGACAGGAAGGGCTCGCGCGCCCGCGTGGCCAGCGTGACGATATCCGCACCGTCGCAGGCGGCCGCCATGGTGGCGCAGGCCCGCGCGCGCACGCCGCGCGCACCGAACTCGGCCTCGATGCGGGCGGCAAAGTCCTCGCGCCTGGCGGCGGTGGGGCTGTAGACCCGCACTTCGCGGATATCGCGCACCGCCAGCACGGCGGCCACTTGCGACAGGGCCTGCTTGCCGGTGCCGGCCATCGCCAGCACCCCGGCATCGGGGCGCGCCAGCCAGCCGGTGGCCAGGCCGGTGGTGCCGCCGGTACGCAGATTGCCCAGCGCGAAAGCCTCTATCACGGCGGCCAGCTGGCCGTCCTCCGCATTCCATAGCAGCAGCAGCGGGCACGTGCCGCCCTCGGTATGCGCCCAGGTCTTGGTGCCCACGTAGCCGCCCAGCCGCGCGCCCAGCGCATGCAGATTGTTGCGCCCGAACTGCAGCATGGTCTTGGGCATGCTTTCGGCCTGACCCTGGGCCTGCAGGCGCAGGCCGCTTTCCAGCGCGGGAATGGCTTCGGCCAGGGTCAGCAGGGAAGTGACCTGCGCTTCGGTGATCCAGACGGGGTCGGCGTTCATCATGGCTTCCTGTTCAATGCGTATCGGTGCGCGCTCGCGCCGCCTGGGGCTCGTGCGTCTCGTGGGTCTCGTGCGTCTGTTGCGTCGCCTGTGCCTGTCCCTGTCGCGGCGCTTGCGGCGCCTGCGCGGGCAGACCGAAGCCGTCCTCCCAGATGGACGGAACAGGCGGGGCCAGCCGGAAGGTGTTCACGATGAGGGCATGCGTGATGTAGCGGCCTACCAGCATGGCCACGGCCACCGCCTGCGCCGCCGGCAGCAAGTCCGCCAGCCGCTCGAACTCGCCCTGGGCGTCCAGGCCGCGCGTGGCGACAGCGGCCATGACATAGGCCTGCACCGCCTTTTCGGCGTCGGACAGGCTGGACGCCATGCCCGGTCGCAGCCGTTCGACATCGCCGATCCATGCACGCGTAAAGCCCAGCCGGACGCAGAGGCGCTCGTGCTGGTTGCGCTCGTAGGCGTTCTCCATGAGCGTGGCGGTGGTCAGGACGGCCGTTTCCGCCAGATTGTCGGGCAGGGCATCCTTGAGCGCTTCGGTGAACTGCATGAAGGTCAGCAGGACGTCCGGGGCGTGGGCGGACACCTGGAAGAGTTCGCCCAGGTAGCCCAGCCGGCGTACGCGCGGCGTCAGGTATTCCGCCAGGTCGGGCCGCATATCGGCCAGTTGAAGACGAGGGATGGAGGTGCTCATGGTCGCGGGGCAGGGGCGCGGCGGCGCGGGTCAGTCGATGGTGATGTGGTATTCATCCGCGAGCTTCTTCCACTTGACGAGCTCTTCGGCGATCTGTTTCTGCAATTGCGGTCCGTCCATGTCCAGCGGTACGAACAGGCGCTGGCTCAGCGCCTCGCGCGTGTCCTTGTCGCGCGCCAGGGCCAGGAATTCGGTGCGCAGTTTGTCGACGATGGGCTGGGGCGTTTTGGCCGTGACGAAGAATCCCAGCCAGACGGCGAAGTCATAGTCCTGGAAGCCCGGCATTTCCGCCAGGGCGGGCACGTCGGGATGGAAGGGGACGCGATGCCGGGTGGCCACCGCCAGCAGTTTGATCTTGCCGCTCTTCAGCTGCGGGCTGATGTTGGAAATCGCATTGAACATGACGGGCACCTGGCCACCCAATCCATCGCTGAGGGCCGGCGCGCAGCCTTTGTACGGCACGTGGACCATGTCGATGCCGGCACGATGCGCGAATTCGACGCCGGCAAAATGCTGGGCGGTGCCGGTGCCGCAGGACGAGAAGCTCAGGGTGCCGGGATGCGCCTTGCCGTAGGCGATCAGCTCCTGCACGCTGTTGACGGGCAGTTTGGTGCTGACGGCCAGCGCCACCGGGGTTTCGGCGATGGCCATGATGGGCGTCAGATCCTTCTGCAGGTCGAAGTTCTGCTTGACGCCCAGCGCGGCGTTGACCGTCATGGTGTTGTTGCCGATCAGGATGACCTGGCCATCCGGCGCGGAACGCACGACATACTCGCTGGCGATGTTGCCGGATGCGCCGGCGCGGTTTTCGACGATGAAGGTCTGCTTGAAAATTTCCCCCAGCCTGGGCGAGAGCATGCGGCCGATGACATCGGTGCTGCCGCCGGGCGGGAAGGCCGACACAAGGGTGACGGGATGCTCGGGATAGGCCGCGCGACACGCCCCGGCCAGGGCCAGCGTCATGACCAGCGCGGCACCCCAGCGGCCGGGCCTGGACGAGAGGACATGGCGGTTGAACATGCTTGTCTCCAGATGGGTGTTGTTGATTTTTTGCGTACCATGTCATCGTAGAATCCGAATCAACCTATGTATAGATTGATTTACAATCAATCAACGTATGGGGAAGGACGATGTCTTGCCGCGGGCTGCGGTCCGGCGGTCCGGCGACGCGGCGGGCTCGGTCGCATTCCCCCACGCCACGCGATACCGCCGCGTCTTTCCCGCGGCGCACAGGAGTCTCATGGACAAAGCACGCAGGAGAACCGCCGGGTCCGCGCCGCGCGAGCCCGCCCCCAGCCAGGCCGCGGGTACGCTGGTCGATGCCCGCACGGCGATCGAGCGGCTGGGCATCAAAATGCAGACGCTGTACGCCTATGTGAGCCGGGGCTGGATACGGGTGGTGCCGGCCGTGGGCGGCAAGGGCAATCTGTATTACGTGGAAGACATCGAGGCCCTGGGCGCGCGCGGCCGCGGCCGGTCGATGGCCGGCGCCAGCGGCGAGCGGATGATCCGCTGGGGCGGCAATGCGGTAATGCAGACGTCGATCACCGCGATCGGACCGGAAGGTCCGCGCTATCGCGGCAAGCCGGCGGCCGACCTGGTACGCAGCCATCGCTCGTTCGAAGACTGCACGGAGCTGCTGTGGAACGGGCTGCTGCCCGACGCGCCCGTGATGTGGCAGCCCGCCCGGCCCGGCGCGGGCTTCCAGGCGCTGGCCGACGGCATCACGCAGGTGGCGGCCCGCAATCATTCCCGCCGGTTGCTGTCGGTGGCGGTGGAAGCCTATGCCGCGAGCCTGGGCCGCAACCCGGAACTGACGCTGGGCGCCCCGACGCTGGCGGCGCGCCAGCTGACGCAGGCCATGGCGGCGGCGACCGGCCTGCTGGGCCCGAAGCCGGTCTATGTGCTGAACGACGCGCCGCAGCCGATTGCCGCGGTGCTTGCCGACAATCTGGGCATCAGGACGACGCCGGCGCATTTGCGCATCCTGGACGCCGCGCTGATCCTGAGCGCCGACAACGAACTCGCCCCGGCGACTTTCGCGGCCCGCATCGCGGCGTCGGCCGGTGCCGACCTGTTCTCTTGCGTGACCACGGCGCTGGGCGCCTTCGAGGGCATGCTGACCGGGCTCGGATGCGAGCAGGCGGAGGCGGCGCTGGCGCAGGCAAGGACACCGGAGGCCTACCTGGATCACCTGAAGGGAATGCTGGCACGCAAGAGCCCGGTTCCCGGCTACGGGCATCCTCTCTATCCCGACGGCGATCCGCGCGCGACGCTGCTGCTGGAACTTGCCCGCGAGATCGCGCCCGTCGGCGCGCGGGGCAAGACGGCGCTAAAGTCGGTGGATCGCGCGCAAGAAGAGCTGGGCCTGAAGCCCAACCTGCCCATGGCGCTGGCGGTGCTGTGCGCGGTCCTGTCCGCACCGGCAGGCGCCCCTGGCGCCCTCATGTCCGTCGGCCGCGCAGCCGGCTGGGTAGCCCATGCCCTGGAGCAACGGCTGGCGGGATTTCTGGTTCGGCCGCGGGCCAGGTATATCGGCCCGTCGTAGTGGTTTTCTTGCCGTGAGAGCTGGGGGCGCCAGCCATTTCGGGGGCGTGTTGCTTGTGCCGGTCTGGACGGATCGGCGTCTTGCTCATGCTGCTCCGGGTGGGGACTTCTTTGTCTTGCCGATGCCGTTATTGGATGGCGCGTTCGTCGTATTGCTTTCGCCGTTCGTCGTATTGCTTGTGCGGTCCGTCGTATTGCTCATGCCGTCCGGCTTGCTCATGCCGTCCGGCTTGCTCATGCCGTCCGTCGGTGGAGATGCCTGTCGTGTCCGGCCCGCTCGGGCGGTCCAGGGCCTTCGCCCTGGACTGCCGCTTCGTCTTCCTCCTTCGGCGGCCGAACGGGCGTTGGGGTTCTTGCGGCTTTTTTGCCCGGCCGTCCTACGTACGGAAGCCCTCGCGCGCCCTCGGACGGGCCGGCCCCGACAGGCATCTCCCCCGCCGGACTCACGGTTTGCCTTAGAGCCGGTCGCTGGGGCGGTCTTTGTTCTTGGCCCTTCGTGGGTGGCGTGTTTTCGGGTTAAGAAGGATCTTCTGTTGCCCGTCGTTTTAGGGCCGCCCTGCGCGGCCCTAAAACGCCTACGCGGTCGGGGCATGCGGTGGTGGTTGGTAATGCGACGGTTGCTGGTGGTGCCACAGGCATTGGTAATGCGACGGTTGCTTGTGATGCCACAGGCGTTGGTAATGCGACGGTCGCTGGTAATGCCACGGGCCTTGGTAATGCCACGGGCGCTGGTAATGCGGAGGCCGGAGAATCGGAGTGGAATCTTGCCCGGCGCCGGGTGGGGGTAACAAGGCGGTGTGGCGGGCCGCCCTCCGGCCCGCCACACCGTAGCACCGAGGCTTGCCACGGATGCCGGCGTAGGTGCCGTGTGACGCTAGCGCGAATGTGGGGGCGATTTCCAGTGCATTTCGATAACGACGGCATATCGCCCCGTGCCGTAACGTCGGGATGACGCCAATCGCGGATATCGCCCCGTGCCGCAACATCGGGCTGGCGCCAATCGCGGATATCGCCGCGTGCCGCAACGTGGGGATGACGCCAATCGCGGATATCGCCGAGGCCACTGCGTTGGGGTAGCGTCACTCTGACGCAACCAAGGGATGTCACGAATTTTATGTTCGAGCATGCGAGGAACCGTCAGAAGGGATTGTCAGGATTGTTGTGTTTGAAACGTTCGAACGCCGTACAGGGCTCCCTAGCCGCACCTATCGGGAACATCCGGGGCAGGGCACGGTGCTACGGTGTGGCGGGCCGGCGGGCGGCCCGCCACACCGCCTTGTCTCCCCCCACCGGGCGTCGGCCAAGATTCCACTCCGGTTCCCCGGCCTCCGCATTACCAGCACCCGTGGCATTACCAAGGCCCGTGGTATTACCAGCACCCGTGGCATTACCAAGGCCCGTGGCATCACCAGCAACCGCCGCATTACCAGCAACCGTCGCATTACCAGCAACCGTCGCATTACCAGCAACCACCGCATGCCCACACCGCGTAGGCGTTTTAGGGCCGCGCAGGGCGGCCCTAAAACGACGGGCAACAGAAGATCCTTCTTAACCCGAAAACACGCCACCCACGAAGGGCCAAGAACAAAGACCGCCCCAGCGACCGGCTCTAAGGCAAACCGTGAGTCCGGCGGGGGAGATGCCTGTCGGGGCCGGCCCGTCCGAGGGCGCGCGAGGGCTTCCGTACGTAGGACGGCCGGGCAAAAAAGCCGCAAGAACTCCAACGCCCCTTCGGCCGCCGAAGGAGGAAGACGAAGCGGACGACATGAGCAAGCCGGACGACATGAGCAAGCCGGACGACATGAGCAAGCCGGACGACATGAGCAAGCCGGACGACATGAGCAAGCCGGACGACATGAGCAAGCCGGACGACATGAGCAAGCCGGACGACATGAGCAAGCCGGACGACATGAGCAAGCCGGACGACATGAGCAAGCCGGACGACATGAGCAAGCCGGACGACATGAGCAAGCCCGACGGCATGAGCGAAACGCACCCTCGACGGCATCCGACCCCGTCCCCCCGCCGCCCTATCCGCTTCCTAATCCCCGCGCGCCAGCGCCTTCGCCATCGAGGGTGCGTATTCCCGGCCGACCCTGGCATCGATCACCGCTACTTTGCCTGAGCGGACCGCCTCGACCGCCTCGTCGAGCGCTCGCTCCAGTTCCGTCTTGGACGCAACCGGCCCCCAGGCCAATGCTCCCTGCGCCCGCGCCATCGCCGCGATATCGATTTCCGGGCTTTCCAGCCGTTGCCCGACCCACTTGTTTTCGACCGGCCGGCCCCGCACGATCGCGACTTTTTCCTGGTGAACCTCGTCATTGAAGAACGAACGGTTGTTCGCCACCACGACCAGCAGCGGGATCTCGTAGCGCACCGCCGTCCAGAACGCCGTCACGCCCATCAGGAAATCGCCGTCGCCCAGCACTGAAACCGGCAGGCGCCCGCTATGCCGCAGTCCCAGTGCGGCGCCGACCGACATGCCCGGGCCCGAGCCCACGCCCGCGCCGCCGTCGTAGCCGAGATAGTCCAGCGGATGGCAAAAGGGATGCGCGCCGCCCGGCCAGCCCAGGTTCGTGCGTATCAGGCAGGCCGGCGCATTGCGTTGCAGGCGGGTGCTGATCGTGCCCGCGAATACCGTCAGCGGGATCCCGTCCGGGCCGCTCTCTTCGGCGGGGGCCGGGCGCGGCGGTGTGGCGGATGCCGGCGGCGCCATGCGGGCGGGTCCCAGCGTGCGCAAGGCCTCCAGCACTTGCGTCGCGCACGCATCGGGATCGCACATCAGGTAGGTATCGATGGCCGGCAGGCCCTGGTGCTCGCCGCCGTAGCCGTTGTGCAGCGTCTGGTCCAGCGACACCTGGATCACGTGCGCCGGTACCGCGTTCCGGCCATGGGCCGATTGCAGCGTGCCCGCCAGGTCCACCCAGTCCAGGCTCAGTATCGTGTCGGCCTCGCGCAGCTTGGCCAGCCCCTCTTCGCTCATGAAATAGCCGGGCGCCGCCCCATGCAGGGGATGGCGCGTCGGAAAGGCCGCGCCCACTTTGAAATCCGTCAACACGGTGGCGTTGCAGTGTTCCGCCAACGCCACCCGCCGCTGCCAGTCCTTTTCCCCGCGCGACACACGGCCCGCCAGGATGACCGGGCGCCGCGCCGCGTACAGGCGTTCGGCAACCTCGCGTGCCGCCGTGGCGCTCAAGCCCGGAGGGCGGGGGGCCTCGTAGCGTTGCAGCGGCGGCAGCGGCGGCGCGGCCGCGCAGGGAGTTTCCTGCAATACGCTGTCGAAACAGACGTAGGTCGGACCTTGCGGCAGCGTCGTGGCGATCTGGCGGGCGCGCAGGACGGCGTCACGCGCCGCTTCCAGCGATGCCGGTTCCGCGTCCCATTTGACGAAGGAGCGAACCAGCGCGCCCTGGTCCTTGGACGTGTGCAGCCAATCGATCCAGGGACGGCGGCGCGCCGTATCGACGGGGCCCGTGGCGCCGAACACCAGCACCGGCACGCGGTCGCAGTAGGCGTCGAAGATCGCCATGGATCCGTGCATCAGGCCCACATTGGCGTGCAGCACCGCGCCCATGGGACGTCCCGTCGCTTTCGCATAGCCGTGGGCGATGGCCACGGCGTGTTCCTCGTGCAGCACCGTCAGCATGCGCGGCGCGGCGTCGCCCAGGTAGTTGACCAGGCTGTCGTGCAGGCCGCGGAAGCTGGCGCCCGGATTCAGCGCCACGTATTCCAGGCCGATGTGGCGCATCAGGTCGACAAGGTAGTCGCTGCCCCAACGCGGGGCGGCAGGATGGTTTTGCGTGGGCATGGGGGCGCGGCCTTCAGTCCAGTGTGACGTTGACGTTCTTGATCTGCGTGAATTCCAGCAGCTCTTCCTTGCACTCCTCGCGTCCGATCCCGGAATGCTTGTAGCCGCCGAAGGGCGCGCCGATGAAGTGGTTGGACGAGCCATTGATCCAGACATAGCCGGCCTGCACGCGGGCGGCCGCCCGGTGCGCCGTGGCCAGGTCGCGCGTCCAGATCGAGGCGGTCAGGCCGTATTCCACGCCATTGACCGCGGCGTAGAGTTCGTCCTCGTTCGACCAGCGGAAGACGGACAGCACGGGACCGAAGATTTCCTCGCGCGCCACGCGCATGACGGGCGTGACGCCGGCCAGTATCGTGGGCTCGACGAAGTAGCCGTCGCGCAAGGCGGCTTCCTGGCAGCGCCGGCCGCCGTGCGCGACGGCTGCTCCCTCGGCAAGGGCCGATTCGATATAGGACAGCGTCTTGTCCATTTGCTCGCGGGACACCAGCGCGCCCATGGTCGTGCGGGTATCGGTGGGCAGGCCGGGACGGTGCATGTCGGCCGTCAGCGCAACGATGCGAGCCAGGATGCGGTCGTGCTGGGATTCGTGCAGGAACAGGCGGCTGGTCGAGCCGCACGATTGCCCGCACCAGGTGAAGTTCATGCCGCGCACGGCGCCCAGCGCGGCTTTTTCCGGATCGGCGTCAGGGTAGGCCAGCATGGCGTTCTTGCCGCCCAGCTCCAGCAGCACTTTCTTCAGGCCGTCGGCGGCCGTGCGCATGACGGCCTTGCCCGCATTGACGCTGCCGATCAGGGCCACGGCCGCCACGTCCGGATGCGCGGACAGCGCCGCGCCGGTCGCGCGATCGCCGGTCAGGCAGTTGAGCACGCCCGCCGGGAACACCTGGCCGATCAATTCGAACAGGCGCAGGCTGGACAGCGGCGCCTGTTCCGGCGGCTTGACGATGACGGTGTTGCCCGCGGCCAGCGGCGCGGCGATCTTGCCGGCGGCGAACATGAAGGGGTGGTTGAAGGGGATGATCCGTGCCACCACGCCCAGCGGTTCGCGCAGCGTGTAATCCAGGGATCCGTTCAGCGTGGGAATGGTCTCGCCCTTCAGTTCCAGCACCAGGCCGGCGAAGTACTCCAGTTGCGTGGCGGCGATCACCGCGTCGTCGCGCATCTGCCGCACCGGATTGCCGCAATCGGCGGCGTCGATCAGCGCCAGCTCCCAGGCGTGCTCGCGCACGATGGCCGCGGCGCGCCGCAGCAGGGCGCCACGCTCCAGCGGCGAAACCGCTCGCCAGGCGGCCGCCGCTTCGGCGGCCGAGCGGACCGCGGCATCGATGTCCGGCTGTCCGGCGACGGCATAGGGGCCCAGGTCTTCCTGCGTGGCGGGATTGATGCTGCGGGCGTGCTGGCCGGACAAGGGTTCGTGCCAGCGCCCGCCGTAATACAGGCCGCGCCGGGTCGGCAGGGCAGCCGCCACGCGGCTGGACAGATCGGGGTTCTCTTCGGTGTCGTTCATCTCTGGGCCTGGCCGGCGAGGGTTGGGGAAACCGGCGGCGCAACGCCACCTCGCGATAAAGGCTAGTCCGTCGATATATATGGGTCAATCTTGATTTCAAATCAACATGACTGTGTGCGGAACGGCCGTCGGCATGAAAAAGGAGGAGGATTGAAGAAGAATGGGCTGGGCGCGGCATTTGTCGCAGCGATGGATCGCGGCGACGGTCGGGGGGAAGTCCGACAGGTGAAGGGCTTGCTCCACGGCGGTGGCGCCGCCGCGAACCGCCATGACGTCCCGCTTCTCGTAGAAGCAGAATGGCGAATCGAAGAAGCAGGAAAGACGTCCGAAACGATGGCCGGCCGCGCGGAGACGGAATCGGCCTGGAATGGGACCGGCCGGGCCGAAAAAAAGGCCTGCGCTGCCCTGTGGGCGACGCAGGCCTTGCGCTCGGTCCCGCCCGGTCGCCCTCGGTCGCGCGGCAGCGCTACGGCGCCGGATTCGGCTGCCGGCGATGGATCTCGTCGATCGCGGCGAGCACGTTGCCGTCCAGCGTGACGTCGACGCTCTCGATATTTTCCTTGAGCTGGTCCAGGTTGGTCGCGCCGATCAGGTTGCTGGTGACGAAGGGCTGCTGGTTGATGAAGGCCAGCGCCAGTTGGGTGGGTGTCAGGCCATGCTGCTTCGCGAGCGCCACGTATTCGCTGGTGGCCGCCTCGGCCTGCGGGCTGTTGTAGCGCGTGAAGCGCGAGAACAGCGCCAGGCGCGAACCCTGCGGACGCACGCCGTTCTCGTACTTGCCGGTCAGCATGCCCATGGCCAGCGGCGAGTAGGCCAGCAGGCCGACGCCGTCGTGGTGGCTGAATTCCGACAGGCCCTGTTCGTACAGGCGATTGAGCAGGTTGTAGGGATTCTGGATGGAAACGATGCGCGGTAGGCCGTCGACCTCGGCATGGCGGATGAATTGCGCCACGCCCCAGGGCGTTTCGTTGGACACGCCGATGTGGCGCACCTTGCCCTGCTTGACGAAATCCTGCAGCACCGAGAGCGTTTCCGCGATCGGCACGGTGTAGTCGTCCTTGACCCAGGGATAGTTGGACTGGCCGAAGGTCATGGTGGTGCGGTCGGGCCAATGCAGCTGGTACAGGTCCAGATAATCGGTCTGCAGGCGCTTCAGGCTGGCGTCCAGGGCCGCGGTCAGGTTCTTGCGGTCATGGAAGGTCTTGCCTTCGCGGATATGCCCGGGTCGCTTGGGATCGCGCACCGGGCCGGCGATCTTGCTGGCCAGCACGATCTCGTGGCGGCGCCGGGTCTTGGCGATCCAGGTCCCGATGTAGGCTTCGGTGCGGCCCTGGGTCTCGGCCTTCGGCGGGACGGGGTACATCTCGGCGGTATCGACCAGGTTGACGCCATGCGCCAGCGCGTAGTCCAGCTGCTGGTGGGCGTCGGCTTCGGAGTTCTGTTCCCCGAAGGTCATGGTGCCCAGCCCGATCAGGCTGACATCGATATCGGTACGGCCAAGTTTGCGGTATTTCAAGGCGTTCGCTCCGGAAAGAGGAATGGGGCTGGCCCCAGGCTGGGCGATGTTACCGCCGCCTCCGGGCGCCGGCCGTCATGCTGCATCGCCGCGTAGGGGTTTAAGCCTGCCGACAGGCCGGTGGCGCCTGGACCCAGGGGCAGGGCACCGGGGCACACCGGTCCGGAGGCAGGGACGGCCGGCAAGGGGCGGCGACCCCAGCCTGGCCAAGGTGACCGGAATTCCAGACTGTGGAGATCCCGCCTGACGCCGGCCGCGCGAACGTGATGTATCCCGCCGAATACAGCGCTGGCGCCATGTTGCCGGCAGGCGCATCCTTATCGGGATCATGCGAACTCCCCGCCGGAAGAAGTATCCACCTTATGGAAGCTTTATCGGATTTCAATCGAATGTCAGCGACGGGCGCTACAGTCCGCCCCAACGCCGTTTTCGCACATTGAAGGGGTTGTCCGGATGAAAGGCAGATACATCGCGGCAGGGGTGCTCGCGATCGTGGTATTGGGCGGCGTTGCCGCCTGTTCGATCGCGTACCGCAACGCCATCGATCCCATCCAGCCACCCGCGGCCGCGTCCTTCGACGGCGGTTCGATCGCACGCGGCGCGCAACTGGCGGCGGTGGGCGACTGTATTTCCTGTCATACCTCCGCGGGCGGCAAACCCTATGCCGGCGGCACGCCGCTGGATACGCCCTTCGGTACCCTGTACAGCACCAACATCACGCCCGATCCGGACACCGGTATCGGCAAGTGGTCGCTGGCCGCGTTCACGCGGGCGATGCGCGAAGGCGTATCGCGCGACGGCCACCTGCTGTACCCGGCCTTTCCCTATGCGCACTTCACCCGGATGTCGGATGCCGACATCAAGGATTTGTACGCCTACATGATGACGCGCACGCCGGTGAAGGCGCCCGCCCGGGAGAACCAGCTGGCCTTCCCGCTGGGATACCGCCCGCTGATCGCCGGCTGGAACCTGCTCTATCTGCATCCCGGAGCCCTGCCGGACGATGCCTCGCATAGCGCGGAGTGGCTGCGCGGGCGCTATCTGGTGGAAGGGCCCGGCCACTGCGCGGCCTGCCATACGCCGATGACGACGCTGGGCGGCGAGGACGGCGCCCAGCCCTTTGCCGGCGGCAGTATCGATGGCTGGGATGTGCCGCCCTTGAATGCGCTGGGCCACAAGCAGCCGGCGTGGACGGTGGACCAGCTGACCGCCTATCTGCGCACCGGCCTGGCCAGCCAGCACGGCGCGGCGGCAGGGCCCATGG
Source organism: Bordetella bronchialis (assembly GCF_001676705.1). Lineage (NCBI taxonomy): Bacteria > Pseudomonadati > Pseudomonadota > Betaproteobacteria > Burkholderiales > Alcaligenaceae > Bordetella > Bordetella bronchialis. Next base: position 4,468,495 of record NZ_CP016170.1, on the reverse strand, counting down.
AGCCCGTGACGCGCCAGCTGGCGCTGGTGTCCGAAAGCGATGTGCGCGCCATGGCGGTATATCTCTTGTCGCTGGACAGCCAGCCGGCCGCCGCCGCGCCGGCGCCGCGGCCCGAGGCGCAGGCCCAGCCGGCGGACGCGGGCGACGCGCAGCGGCTGGAGCGCGGCGCCGCGCTGTTCAGCTCCACGTGCGCGTCCTGCCATGCGGCATCCGCGCCCATGGCGGCCATCGGCGGAAGGCCTTCCCTGGCCGCCAGTTCCGTCGTCAATGCCGATACGCCGCGCAATGCCATCAATCTGGTCCTGCAGGGCATCCCCCTGCGGGGTTCCGCCGCTTCCCACTACATGCCTTCTTTCGCGCACAGCCTGAACGATCAGCAGATCGCCGACATCCTGGCCTATACCCGCGTGCGCATCGCGCAGCGGCCCGCCTGGAGCGGCCTGGAGGACTCGGTCGCGAAGATCCGCAAGGAGAACACGTCCCAATGATTACCTTGACCGTCAATGGCGTGGCGCACCAGCTGGATATCGATCCTTCGATGCCGCTGCTGTACGCCCTGCGCAACCATCTTGAACTGAACGGCGCCAAATTCGGCTGCGGCATGGGGCAGTGCGGCGCGTGTACGGTGATCGTCGACCAGCAGCCGGTGTTCTCCTGCCAGTTTCCCGTGGCCTCGGCCCAGGGCCGGCAGGTCCGCACCATAGAGGGCCTGGGCACCGCCGAACATCCCGGCCCCCTGCAGAAAGCCTTTATCGACAAGCAGGCGGCGCAATGCGGCTATTGCATCGCCGGCATGGTGATGCGGGCCCAGGCGCTGCTGGACCGCAACAGTTCGCCCACCGACGCCGAGATCCGCGAGCATATGCAGCCCAATCTGTGCCGTTGCGGCACGCACATGCGCATCCTGGCGGCTGTCTCGCAGGCGGCCGAGACGATACGCGCCGCCGGCGGCAACGGCCAGGCTGCCGCCACCGGAGCCGCCCAATGAACGCGCCCCGTGATCTTCCGCAGGATCCCACCCGGCGCCGCTTCCTGGCGGCCGGCGCCATCACCGTCGGGTTCTCGCTGCTGCCCCACATGCCCGCCATGGCCCAGGAAGCGGCCAGGAAAGGGCCCAAGCTGCCGGGCAATCTCAACACCACCCCCATGCTGGACGCCTGGATCCGCCTGGATGAAACGGGCAAGCTGACCGTCTTCACGGGCAAGGCCGAGCTGGGCACCGGCGTGCGCACGGCCTTCATCCAGATCGCCGCCGAAGAGCTGGACGTGGCGCCCCAGGCGGTGCACCTGGTCACCGCCGATACCGCGCTCACGCCCAATGAGGGCTATACCGCCGGCAGCCATTCCGTGGCCGACAGCGGGACGGCCATCCTGAACGCGGCCGCGCAGGTGCGGGCCCTGCTGGTGCAGGCGGCCGCCGCGCGCCTGCGGGCCAGCGCCGATACGCTGAAGGTCGAGAACGGGGTAATCCAGGCGCCCGACGGCCGCCGCCTGAGCTACGGCGAGGCCGTGTCCGGGCTGGACCTGCACCGTCCCGCGCAGCCCGATTCGCCGCTGAAGGATCCGCGCACGCACACGGTGCTGGGACAGTCGATGCAGCGTGTCGACATTCCGGGCAAGGTCACCGGCGGGGCCAGCTATGTGCAGGACATGCGCCTGCCCGGCATGGTGCATGCCCGCGTAATACGCCAGCCCTCGTATGGCGCCCGCCTGCTGCAGGCCGATATCGACGGCGTGCAGGCCATGCCCGGCGTGGTCAAAGTGGTGCGCGACGGCAACTACCTGGCCGTGGTGGCGCAGGATGAATGGCAGGCCATCGTCGCCATGCGGGCGCTGGCGCAATCCGCCCAGTGGGAGGAAACCTATGTCCTGCCGCCCGAAGCCGGTATCCACGACTACCTGAAAACCCTGCCGTCGCGGGAAATCGACGTCGCCGACAAGAAAGGCGCGGCGGCGCCCGCGGTGCAAACCCTGAAGGCGCGCTTTGCCAAGCCTTACCTGACCCACGGGTCGATCGGGCCGTCCTGCGCCGTGGCGCAGTTCGACAACGGCACCATGACGGTCTGGACGCATACGCAGGGGGTTTTTCCGCTGCGCAAGGGCCTGGCCGAAATGCTGTCGCTGCCGCAGGACAAGGTGCGCTGCATCCACGTCGAAGGCTCGGGTTGCTACGGACACAACGGCGCCGACGATGTGGCGGCGGATGCCGCCCTGGTCGCGCGCGCGGTCCCGGGGCGCCCGGTGCGCGTGCAGTGGATGCGCGACCAGGAACACACCTGGGAGCCCGCCGGCCCGGCCATGGTCACCGAGGTCCAGGCATCGCTGGACGCCCGCGGCAATATCGTCGACTGGCAATACGAAATCTGGAGCAACGGCCATAACCAGCGCATCGACAACGCCGGCCGGCTGATCCCGACGTGGGCGCTGGCCCAGCCGTTCACGCCGGCGCCGCCCGTGCCGATTCCCATGCCGGAAGGCGGCGGCGACCGCAATAGCATCCCGCTGTACGACTTTCCCAACACCCGGGTGCTGCACCACTTCATTCCCGAGATGCCCTTGCGCGTATCGGCGATGCGGTCGCTGGGCGCCTATATGAACATCTTCGCCATCGAAAGCTTCATGGACGAGCTGGCCGGCGCGGCCAAGGCCGATCCGGTGGAGTTCCGGCTGCGGCACCTGAAGGACCCGCGCGCCATCGATGTCGTGAAACTGGCGGCGGAGCGCTTCGGCTGGGATCCCGCGCGCAAGCGCGAGCCGGGCCGCGGCTTCGGTTTTTCGTTCGCCATGTACAAGAACCTGATGGCCTATCTGGCCATCGGCATGGAGCTGACGGTGGACCGCGATACCGGCGAGGTGCACATCCACCGCGCCGTCGCGGCCATCGACACGGGGCAGATCGTCAATCCCGACGGGGTGCGCAACCAGGTCGAGGGCGGCATCATCCAGTCCGCCAGCTGGACGCTGTACGAGCAGCTGCATTTCGACACGCGCCGCGTGACGACTTTCGACTGGAGCACCTACCCGATCATGCGGTTTTCGAACGTGCCGGAGCACATCGAAGTGCATTTGATCGACCGGCCCGGCATGCCCTTCCTGGGCGCCGGCGAGGCCTCGCAGGGACCGGCATCGGCCTGCGTGGCCAACGCCATCGCAGACGCCACCGGCATGCGGCTGCGCAACACGCCGCTGGCCGCCGGGCCGCGCCTGAAGGACTTTCCCGGCGCCTGAGCGCTGCCGCCAGCGAACCGATGCGCCATGCGAAAGTGCGCTGCCGTCAGGACCGCGCCCTTTTCTATCGCACAGCGGGATGGAAAGGGGCGCCCCCGGGCGTGGGCGCGCCCCTTCCGGCAGCGCTACTTGCTCTTGCTGAAGTCGCCCGCCACCGCCGTGCTGAAGTCTTCCGGCTTCAGGTACTTGCGCAGGATCTCGTTGACCGTGGCGGGGGTCAGCGCGGCGATCTGCTTGTCCATATCGGCCGACCAGGCAAAGGTGCGGCCCCGGCGGATATAGTCGATCCAGGTGCTGGCCAGGACGTCGTCCTGGGCGCGCGCCAGGCGGCGGTAGTTCAGCAGCGAAGCGATGCCGTCGCGGATTTCCTGGTCCGTGTAGCCGTCCTTGCGTACGCGGGCGAGTTCTTCGCCGATGGCCTGCTCCAGCCGCTGGCGGTTCTCGGGGGCGTAGATGGCATAGACCATCCAGCTGCCGCGCGGCTCGAAGGAGGATGCCGACAGATTGCTGCGCACGTTGTAGGACAGGCCATCCTTCTCGCGCACGCGGTTCCACAGGCGCGAGGTTTCCGAGGTGCCCAGCAGGTAGTTCGCCATGTACAGCGCGGCGAAGTCCGGCGAGGTGTCCTGCAGGGGCAGGGGCAGGCGGCTGGCGTAGAAGGCGTTGGCCTTGTCCGGCGTCGGGATGTCGAACTTCTGCGCGGGGATCGCGTGGTAGGGCTCTGGCACCCGGGTGTACGGCGCGCCGCGCTTCCAGCCGGCCAGGCCCTTCTTCAGCGCGGTTTCCGTGGCGTCGGCATCGAAATCGCCCACCGCGGAAAATGCGATGGTGCCCGTGCCGTAGAAGCGCTTGTGGAAGCGCGCCAGCACGTCATGCGAGAGCGCGCGGACGCTGGCCAGGGATTCCTCGAAGGTGGGCACGTAGCGGATATCGTCCTTGGGCCAGGGATTGTCCTGCCGCGCCAGGGCGCGCATGGCCAGGGCGGACGGCTCGTTCATCGCGTTCTGGATGGCCGTGACGGCCTGGGCCTTGTATTCGTCCACCTGCGCCTGCGGGAAGTTGGCGTTGCGGACGATGTCCAGCACGGTGGCCACCACGGCCGGCAGGTTGTCGCGGGTGGTGGAGATGGACACCGACAGATTGGTGCCCGATCCGCTGAAATTGACGTCGGCCTTCAACTGGTCGAAGCGATCCTGGATGGCCTGGCGCGACATCGTGGCCGTGCCGCGATCCAGCATGTCGGCCACGGCGTCGGCGACGGCGCGCTGGCCGCGCAGGGTGTCGGCATTGCCGAACTGCACCAGCAGGCGCGCCCGCACGCGGTGCCCGCGCGTGGACTTGGGCAGCAGCGCCACATCGACCTTGCCGTTGGGCAAGTCCAGCGTGCGGCGGATGGTCAGCTTGTCGATGTTGGCGGGCGTGGGATCGAAGGCCGCCGCCTGCGCGTAGCCGGGGTCGCCCTTGTAGTCCTTGAGCACGTCCGTCAGGTCGACGCGGGCATTGGCGGGCGCGCGGACCGGCTTGGCGGTGGGAATGTAGCGGCCCGCCGTCCGGTTGCTGGGCACCAGGTATTGCGCCGCGACCCGCTGCACATCCGCCAGCTTGGCGTCGCGCACGCGGTCGCGTTGCAGGAAGAACAGGCGCCAGTCGCCGCTGGCGATGGCCTCGGACAGCGCGACGCCGATCTTTTGCGGGTCGCTATAGGTTTGTTCCCAGTCGCGCAGCCATTTGCTGCGGGCGCGGTCCAGCTCCTGCTGGGTGAAAGGCGTGCGGGCGACCGACTCCAGCGTGCCGGTCAGGGTCTTGAGCGATGCGTCCTGGTTCATGCCGGGTTCCAGCTGCGCGCCGAACATCACCAGGCCGGGGTCGCGCTGTTCCATGGTGAAGCCGAACACGTCCGAGGCCAGCTTGCGCGGCACCATATCGCGATACAGCCGGCCCGATGGCGTGTCCGACAGCATCACCGTGGCCAGGTCCATGGGGGCGAAATCCGGGCTGCCGGCGGCCGGGACGTGGTACATCGCAGCGACCAGGGGCGTGCCGCCGGTGCGGCGCAGCGTGACTTCGCGTTCGCCGTCCTGCACCGGTTCCACGGTGTATTCGCGCGGCAGGGCGCGCGCGGGACGGGGCACCTTGCCCAGCGTCTTGCTGATGGTCTCCAGGGTGTCCTGGGGGTTGAACTTGCCGGCGACGATGAGGACGGCGTTATCCGGCTGGTAGTACTGGCGGTAGAACGCCTGCAGCTGCGCGATATCGACGTTTTCGACATCCGAGCGCGCCCCTATGGTGTCCTTGCCGTAGTTGTGCCACTGGAAGGCGGATGCCTCCATCTTCTGCATGAGGATGCGGAAAGGGCTGTTTTCGCCGCTTTCCATTTCATTGCGCACCACGGTCATTTCCGAGTCCAGGTCTTCGCGCGAGATCAGCGAATTGACCATGGCGTCGGCCTGCCAGCCCAGGTACCAGTCCAGCGTGTCCGGATTGGCGGCGAAGCTGGCGAAATAGTTGGTGCGGTCGCTGGAGGTGGAGCCGTTGGCCGCCAGGCCGCGCCGCGAGAACTCGCCCATGGCATTGCGGGTGGTGGGCGTCCCCTTGAACATCAGGTGTTCGAGCAGGTGCGCCATGCCGGTCTGGCCGTAGTTTTCATTGCGCGATCCCACCAGATAGGTCATGTTTACGGTCGTGGTGGGCTTGGAGTCATCGGGGGCCAGCAGTACGCGCAGGCCATTGCTCAGGCGGAATTCCGTGATGCCCTCGACCGATGCGACCTCTGTCGTGCCCTCCGGCAGCGTGGCGGCGCTGGCCTGGAAGGCAAGGAAGGATGAAAAAATCAGGGTCTTCAGGTGGCGCGACAATGCGGGGGTGGAAATTGCCATGGACGGGTTTCCCTGCAGGATGGTGAACTGGTTGGAGTGTATACGGCGGGCATAGGTTCCGATCGCGGCTCGCGGGATTCCCTGTCCGGCCGGGCGGATCGGCGTGGCATTACACGGCCGCGGTCCGCCTTGGGCCTGTCGCGCGGCCAAGGTATATTGCTACCCGCGCGCCCGCAAGGTGCCGCGCAGCGTACTAGAAGGAATGAATTCGCGATGAAGCTTTTCCACAAGATCCTGTTCCTGCTGGCCGCCTGGAGCCTGTGCGCGGCCGCGGCCGCGCGTTCGCCGGTGGTGGTCGACACCTTCCCGCCGCCCAAGGGCGCCAAGACGCCCCAATATACGGTAGACGGCGATGCGCGCCGCCTGGATGGCAAGCAGCTGGGCATGGCCCTGGCCGCGGTGGCGCGCGACAAGAAGCGCGGCGCCGATACGCCCGTGGCCGTGCTGCTGGATCCCGTGCTGACCCTCAACGACATCGGCGCCCTGGCGCGCGTGGTGAACCAATCCGGCATGAAGCGGGCGCGCTACTTCGTCTATCAGCGCGACCGCTCCATGGTGACCGAGTTCACGCCCGGCAATCCGGACAACGCCTTTCCGCGTTCGCGCCTGGATTCCGAGGTCATGGCGGCACCCAAGTAAAGCGGGGGGCCGGCGCGCCGAAGCCATGAAGCTGATCGATTGCACCTACGAGCGCCATGCCGGCGCCATCCTGGATATCTTCAACGACGCCATCCTGACGTCCACCGCCCTGTACGAGTACCAGCCGCGCACCGATGCCACGATGCAGGCGTGGTTCGAGGCCAAGCGCAGGGGCGATTTCCCGGTTATCGGCTTCGAGGACGACGATGGGGCGCTGATGGGCTTCGCCAGCTACGGCACCTTCCGGCCCTTTCCCGCCTTCAAGTATTCGGTCGAGCACTCGGTGTACATCGGCCGCGACTATCGCGGCCGGGGCCTGGGAGAGGCCTTGATGCGAGCCCTGATCGAGCGGGCGCGGATGCAGCAATACCACGTACTGGTCGCCGCCATCGACTCCACCAACCAGGTCAGCTGCGCCCTGCACGAGAAGCTGGGCTTCGTCCAGGCGGGCACCATCCGGCAGGCGGGATACAAGTTCGGACGCTGGCTGGACGTGGTGTTCTACCAGCTGATGCTGGAAACGCCGGCCCGGCCGGTGGACGGCTAGCCGGCCACGCTACTTCGACAGCAGGTGCATGGCCTGCTCCAGGCCGGCAACGGTGACCGGATACATGCGGTCGTGCATGATCTCGCGCAGGATCGCGATGGACTGGCGGTAGGGCCAGGACGCGGTGGGCTCGGGATTCAGCCAGGCGGCCTTGGGCCAGGCCTCCAGCAGTCGCTGCATCCATACCGCGCCGGCTTCCTTGTTCATGTGTTCCACCGAGCCGCCGGGCTGCAGGATCTCGTAGGGGCTCATGGTGGCATCGCCCACGATGATCAGCCGCCAGTCGCTGTTGTACTTGCGCAGGATGTCCCAGGTGTCGAAGCTGTCGCTCTGCCGGCGCCGGTTGCTTTGCCACAGCCGCTCGTAGGGGCAGTTGTGGAAGTAGTACACATCCAGGTGGCGGAACTCGCTGCGCGCCGCGGAAAACAGCTCCTCCACGCGCGAGATGTGGTCATCCATGCTGCCGCCGACGTCCAGCAGCATCAGCACCTTCACGGTATTGCGGCGTTCGGGAACCATGCGCAGGTCCAGGTGCCCGGCGTTGCGCGCGGTGCTGGCGATCGTGTCGTCCAGGTCCAGCTCCAGGTCGGCGCCCTGGCGGGCGAAGCGGCGCAGCCGGCGCAGCGCCACCTTGAAGTTGCGGGTGCCCAGCTCCAGCGTGTCGTCGTAGTCGCGGAACTGGCGCATGTCCCACACCTTGACGGCGCTGCGGTTGCCGGCGGAATCGCCGCCCACGCGTATCCCTTCGGGATGGTAGCCGCCATTGCCGAAGGGCGAGGTGCCCCCCGTGCCTATCCATTTGCTGCCCCCCGCGTGGCGCGCCGTCTGCTCCTGCAGCCTTTCCTTGAACAGCTGCATCAGCTTGTCCCAGCCATGGGCCTGGATGGCGGCTTTTTCTTCGTGCGTCAGCGTGCGCTCGAACTGCTTGATGAGCCAGTCCAGCGGGATCTCCTTGTCGGGCGGCAAGCTGGCGGCCACGCCGCGGTAATAGGCCGCGAACGCCTGGTCGTAGCGGTCGAACAGGGTCTCGTCCTTGACCAGCGTCATGCGCGACAGGTGGTAGAAGTCGTCCAGCGTGGGCGCCATCAGCGGCTGGCGCAGGGACTCCAGCAGGGTAAGGTATTCCTGCACCGAAACCGGTATCCGGTGCGCGCGCAAATGATAGAAGAAGTCGATCAGCATGGCGGGGCCTTGGCGCCGGGGCGTTGCGGACTCATGCGGGGGGCGGCGCGCTGGACCATGCCGGATATCCGTGTGGCGGGACCTAGCGGCGCTGGCCGGTGCGCGTCATGGCGGCCAGGCGTTCCAGCAGGTGCATGTCCTGCTCGTTCTTCAGCAGCGCGCCCGCCATCAAGGGCACGGCGGTCGCGGCATGGGCGTCGATCTGGCCGGCCGGTATGTCTTCGGCCAGCAGCAGGTGCAGCCAGTCCAGCAATTCCGATGTCGACGGTTTTTTCTTCAGGCCGGGCGCTTCGCGCAGGGCAAAGAAGGTATCCAGGGCCGCGCGCAGCACGTCGGCGCGCAATTCCGGGAAATGCACGCCCACGATGTCGCGCATGGTGTCGCGGTCCGGGAAGCGGATGTAATGGAAAAAGCAGCGGCGCAGGAAGGCGTCCGGCAGGTCTTTCTCGTTGTTGGAGGTGATGATGACCAGCGGGCGGTGGCGCGCCGCGACGGTCTGCCGTGTCTCGTAGACGTGGAACTCCATGCGGTCCAGTTCGCGCAGCAGGTCGTTGGGGAATTCGATGTCGGCCTTGTCGATCTCGTCGATCAGCAGCACGACGGGCTCCGGGGATTCGAAGGCCTGCCACAGCACGCCCTGCACGATGTAGTTGCGGATGTCGCGCACTTTCTCGTCGCCCAGCTGGGAATCGCGCAGGCGCGAGACGGCATCGTATTCGTACAGCCCCTGGTGGGCCTTGGTGGTCGACTTGATGTGCCATTGCAGCAGCGGGCGATCCAGCGCGCGCGCCACTTCCTCGGCCAGCATGGTCTTGCCCGTGCCGGGCTCCCCCTTGATCAGCAATGGACGTTGCAGTGTCAGCGCCGCGTTCACGGCCAGTTTCAGGTCGTCGGTCGCGACATAGCGGTCCGTGCCTTCGAAACGGGGCGCGGCGGTGGGATGGGCTGCGGGCATGAAGAAGGCCTCGTGTGGCGCGGGGCGCGCGGCTGTGCGCGCCCCGCCGTTGGCGATGGATTAATTATCGTACAATCGACCGGTTTGCGGCCCGGGGGAGGCCGGTCCGCAGGCTGCGAAGCGAGAGGTCGAACAAGACGTCGAGTAAAACGCAGAGCAAGGCAGTTCCAGAAGTTCCAGCAACCAAAGTCGCCATATCAAGAGCCAATTCATGAAGTTGCGAACCACTGTATTGCGTAAGGCGGGCCTGCTTGCCGTCTGGATATCCTGTGCGGGCGCCGGCGCGGCGCATGCCGCGGATACCGCCCAGGGCGGAAGCGCCCAGGCCGGCCGCGACAAGGTGTCCATGTGCATCGGCTGTCACGGCATCGCCGACTACAAGACCGCGTTTCCCGAGGTCTATCGCGTTCCGATGATCGCCGGGCAAAATGCCAAGTACATTGAAAGCGCGCTGAACGCATACAAGAAGGGCGAGCGCAGCCATCCCACCATGGACGCCATCGCGGGCAGCCTGTCCGACAAGGACATCGCTGACATCGCCGCGTACTACTCCACTCTCAAATGACGGGGGCATCCATGAAAAGCACTATCGCGACCCTCGCCGGGGTGTTGCTGGGCCTGGCCGCCGCCACGTCGCATGCCGACGATCTGGCCGCGGGCAAGGCGGTATTCGACAAATTCAACTGCGCGTCCTGCCACGGCGCGGACGCCAAGACGCCCACGGATCCGCAGTATCCGATCCTGGCCGGCCAGTACCAGGACTATCTCGCCCATGCGCTCCGGGCGTACCGGCGCGGCCAGTCCGGCGCCCCGGCCACTGCGAATATCCGCAAGAACCCCATCATGGGGGCATTCGCGGTGCAGCTCAGCGACGCCGATATCGACAATGTCTCGGCGTGGTTGTCCAGTCTGCCCAGCGACCTGGCGACGCGTAAGTAGCGGGCCCGGCAAAGGGGCCCCGGCGCCGGGCGCCGCCCCCGGCCCCGGCGCGCAGGCGGGCGTCCGTCAGCGTTCGGCGCGCTGGCGGATCAGGTCGATGTAGGTATCGCTGTCCATCGGCGTGCCCAGCCGCTGGGCTTCCCACACGACCTGGCCCAGGCATTCCATGATCTCGTGCATGGCGTGGTGGGCATCGCTGCGCGCCACCAGCCGCTGATAGGCCGCCCGGATCCCGGGAGGATGATCGATCGACAATTGCTCGGCGATCGCCAGGTGCATGGAAAGATGCAGGAAGGGGTTGGTCCGGCCTTTTTCCACGGGATATTCGGCCGTCATCGCATCGGGGCTTTCCAGGTCCTGGTGGTATTCCGGATGCTGCACCGCCCAATCCACCGCCATCGACTCCAGCGGGGTGACCACCTCTCCCGCCTTGTGCTTGCGCCAGGCTTCGATGAAGAATTCGCGCACTTGGTCGCGTGAGGGATTGAACATGGCGGTACCGGACAGCGTCGGGACAGGCGCCCGACGGGCACCCGGGCGGGCGCCCCCAGCGGGCGGCCCTGAACGCGTTATTTTACCTACTGGCGTAATAGTCATTGCCTGGCGCGCGGCCGCGTGGATATAGAATGGCGGGCACGTGCCTGCAGGCTTCGGAGCGTCCATGTCGTACCAGCATATCCAGCCTCCCGCGGGGGGGCAGAAGATCACCGTCAACGCCGATTTCACGTTGAGGGTGCCGGACCAGCCCATCATCCCTTACATCGAAGGGGACGGCGTCGGCGTGGATATCACACCGGTGATGATCGCCGTGGTCGACGCGGCGGTGGCGAAAGCCTACGGCGACACGCGCCGCATCCACTGGATGGAAGTCTACGCGGGCGAAAAAGCCACCCGCCTGTATGGCCAGGACGCCTGGCTGCCGGAGGAAACCCTGCAGGCGGTGCGCGACTACGTGGTCTCGATCAAGGGCCCCCTGGCCGCGGCGCGCACCGCCGGCGGCGTGCGTTCGCTGAACGTGGCCCTGCGGCAGGAACTGGATCTGTACGTGTGCCTGCGTCCCGCGCGCTACTTCCGCGGCGTACCGGCCCCGCTGCGCGAACCGGAAAAGACCGACATGGTCATCTTCCGCGAGAATTCCGAGGACATCTACGCCGGCATCGAGTTTCCCGCCGGCTCTCCCCAGGCGCGCGAGCTTGTCGATTTCCTGCAGAACCACGTGCACTCGCGGCATTTGCGCTTCCCGGACAGCTCCGCCATCGGCATCAAGCCGGTTTCGCGGGAAGGCACCCGCCGCCTGGTGCGCAAGGCCGCGCAATATGCCATCGATCACGACCGCGCCACGCTTACCCTGGTGCACAAGGGCAACATCATGACGTACACCGAGGGCGGCTTCCGCGACTGGGGGTACGAGCTGTTGCGCGACGAATTCGCCGCCGAACAGATAGACGGCGGGCCGTGGTGCCGCTTCAAGAACCCCAGGACCGGGCGCGAGATCGTCGCCAAGGACATCATGGCGGACGCCTTCCTGCAGCAGTCCATGCTCCGCCCCGGCGAATTCGACGTCATCGCCACGCTCAATCTGAACGGCGACTATATTTCCGCCGCGGTGGCCGCGCAGGTGGGGGGCATCGGTATCACGCCGGGTGCGAATATGTCGGACTCCGTGGCCATGTTCGAGGCCACGCACGGCACGGCGCCCAAGTACGCGGGCAAGGACTACGTCAATCCGGGTTCGGAAATCCTGGCCGCCGCCATGATGCTGCGCCACCTGGGTTGGATAGAGGCCGCGGACCTGATCATCGCCAGCATGGAAAAAGCCATTCTGGCCAAGAAAGTCACTTTCGACTTTGCTCGTCTGATGAAGGGGGCCGAGCAGGTGTCCTGTTCAGGTTTCGGCCGGGTGATGATCGAGAATATGTAGCCGCGCCGGGTGGCGGCCGCGTGGGCGAGCCGCCATCCGCCGACGCGTGGCCGTCGGCCGGGGCGATGTTGCCCGCGCCGTCCGCCATGGCCACGCCATCCGCCATGCCATCGCCGGCGCCATCGCCGCCGGCCAGTCCCTTCAGGTAGGCCAGGGCCTTTTCCTTGAGTTCCGGCGGCAGCGCGTGGTAGGCCAGCAGCAGTTCCGCCATGTCGTCATCGCGGGTGTAGAACCAGGGGGTGGGCATGTGCAGCGCCTGCGCCAGGCGCTCGATCAGGAAGAAGCCCGGCGTGTGCTTGCCGCGCTCATATTGATTCATTCGCGAGCTGGCGGACATCTCGTCCAGGCCCGCAAGCGTACCCAGCCTTTCCTGGGAAAGGCCCGCACGGAGTCGTGCCTCTTTGAGCCGGCTGGTTAGCATGGAACGATGTCCTGTCTGATGCGGCGATGGTCTTCGATTTTCAGCGCCGGCTCCCTAAGAGTTTCATAGTGCCACACAGCCTCCAGATTTGTAATAATGTATCCGTGTGATACACAACGTCTCTGGATGAATACTAATGGTGCATGCGGTTTTCCCTTTCTGTCGGAGGGCCGGCGCCGGGCTGAAAGTGAACTGTGACCTCGATCTTTATTCCCAAGCGTGAGCTGCAGGCCACGCTGATCCAGCTTGAAGCCGACCTGCGCAAGCTGACGTCCACGGTGCAAGACCTGTCGTCCTACTTGTCGCATGTCAGCGACCTGGAGGACATGGTTCACGCATCGCCCGTGGAGCCCGCCGCACCGGCACGTCCTGCGGCGTCCGAAGCCGCGGCGAACGCCGCGCCCGCCTGGCGCCTGCGCGAAGGCGGGTGGACGCTGCTGTCCCCGCAAGGTAAGCGCTTGGGCCTGACCACCCTGGAACGCCTGTTCATGCTGGCTTTGTTCGAGGCGCCCAACCACAGTCTGGCGCGCAGCGAACTGGGCTCGTTGGCGGCGGGACGCGGCGAGGCGGGCGAGAGATCGGTGACTTCGCCGCGCGGCGTCGATGTGATGGTAAGCCGCCTGCGTCGCAAGGCACAAGCCATGGGCATGCCCTTGCCATTGCGCTCGGTCCGGCGCTGGGGCTATATGTTCACGGAGGCGGTCGCCATCGAGTGAACCGCCTCGCGCGGCGCCGGCATGCGGTCACCGGCCGGCGCGGGCAAGCGCGCGATCGCGCGCTGCAGCCTGGCGGCCAGGGTACGGCTGGCCGGTGTCAGCGGCATGCGCAATTCGTCCTCGATCAGGCCCTGCAGCGCCAGGGCCTTCTTGACCGGCGCGGGATTCGGCTCGGCGAACAAGAGCCGAATGACGGGTGACAGCGCCTGGAACAAGGCCGCCGCGGCATCCACCGCGGCGGCATCCACCGCGGCGGTGTCCACCGGGGCGCTATCCACCGCTGCGCTATCCACCGGGGCGGCATCCACATTGCCCCGCCAGGCCAGGTGCATCATGCGTACGAAAAGATCGGGGCGGATGTGGGCCGCGGCGGGGATGGCCCCCCGGCCACCGGCCAGGAAGTGCGCCAGCAGCGCCTTGTCTTCCCCGCACAGCGTGGCGATCCGGCCGCGCGCACGCAATGTCTGCAGTACCGCGGGATTGCATTCCTTGACGGCCGCGATGGTGGGACAACCGGCCAGCGCTTCCATGGTTTCCACCGTCATTTGCACGCCGGTGCGCTTGGGAATGTTGTAAAGCACCAGCGGCCGGTCGGTGGCCCACGCGATCTGGCGATAGTGCCAGAGGATGCCTGCCTGCGAAGGGCACAGGTAATACGGCGGCGGCACCAGATAGCCCGCGGGACGCGTCACGTCCAGGCGGCGCACCGCGGCGGCGACGCCGGCGGTATCCACGCCGCCCACGCCGATCATGATGGGCAAGGCGTCGGCATCTTCCCGTATCGCCTGGATCATGTCGATCTTCTCCGTGAGCGTGAGCAGGTTGCCTTCGCCGGTCGAGCCGAACAGGACCAGGCCGGACATGCCGGCCTCGCGGTAATGGCGCGCCAGCCCGCGGGCGGCGGGCAGGTCCACGCGGCCCTGGCGCATGGGCGTGACCATGGGCAGCCACAGGCCTTCGAACGCGGTGGAAACGCCATCGCCGCGACCTGTGGCGCCGGCGGGGCGCGACTCCCGCGGCGGACGATGGGCGGCAGGCATCGCGCCGTCGCGCGCGGAACGGCCAACGGACATGGCGCGGGCGTGTAGAGCGGGAGAGGAAGGCATATCGGGCCCTGTGGCGCGGAGTCAGTGCACGGCCGCCAGCACGGCGGGCTGGATCGCACCGAACTCGGCGCCGGGAATGCCCGCCATGATCCGGTGCAGCATCGTGTCGAGCGCATCGCGCGAGGCCTGCAGGGCCAGGGTCGCTACGCCGCGGCGGTGGCTGACGGTCATGATGCGCAGGCCGGGGATGTCCCGCAGCAGTTCCTCCAGGCGGGTGCGCGCCTGGGCGCAGTCGGGGCTGTCGACGCGCAGGGTAAGGCTGATGGGACAGGCGGTTCGAGGCCGGGTCAGGAAGCGATCGGCGCGATGGGCATCGCGGGCGGTATGCGCGTGAGCGGGGCGTTCGGGCATGGTGTCGCGGTGGCGGCGCCGCCGGTGTGTGCGGCGCGGCGTGACCGGGTGGTTGATAACGTCTTCACTATAGGCAGGCCGGCGTAAATTCCGGGAAAAAAGCCGGCCATGCCGCATAAAGTTCGTGTCAACGCCCAGGCCGCTGTGCGAAGCGCCGCCCGGGGCCGGCCGCACCGGGCTCGGGGGCCGCGGCCTGGCGCCACGGCCTAGCGCCACGAGCCAGGGGCCACGACCCGGCGCTACGGCCAAGCGCCACGAGCCAGGGGCCACGACCCGGCGCCACGGCCAAGCGCCACGAGCCAGCGCCACGAGCCAGCGCCAGGACCCGGCGCCACGTTCCAACGCCAACGCCAACGCCACCGCCCGGCGCGGCGGTCGGATCAGAATGTCTTGGTGATGGATGCCAGGACCGTGCCGCGGCCCATGAAGCGGCCCTGGGTGTTGGTGTACACGGCCCGGTCGGCGTTGGTGTCGATATAGGCCACCGAAATGCCGATCCCCTGGCCCATGTCCTTGGTCAGGCCCAGCTTCCAGTCGTAGTAGGAAGCGTTGTCGACGTTGCGCACATATTGATAGCCGACGTGCGTGTTCAGCGTCAGGCCCCAGACACCCAGGTCGTAGTTGCCGCTCAGGTCGAAGTATTGGCTGCCCTTGCTCTTGGCGAACCCGAACAGGTTGGACACGGCATACGAGTACTTGAAGGTCGTCGTCTTGTAGCCGACGCTGCCGTATAGCTCCGTCGTGTCGGGATTCGTGAATCCGCTGGGATAGTCGCCGGGGTAGTAATACTTCAAGGCGCCGAAGTCATAGGGCAGGTCCTGGGCGAAGCTGCCGCGGTAGCCGCCGTAGAAGTCCATCTCGATAGGGGCGGAGACATCGGGATTGCTGTCGGAAAGCCAGCTGATGCTGGAATTCCAGTTGCCGATATAGAAGCCGCCCTGGTCGTTGCCGGCGGCCGGGCCGAAATCGAAGCCGCCCTGGATGGCGGGCTTGTTGTCGCTTTGCATGAGACCGCGATAGCGGTATTGCGTCGCCAATGTCAGGTTGGCCGTCAGGGCGTAGCCGGGGGCGGCAGCCGGCGTGTCGGACGCGGTGTCGGGCGCCGTGTCCGCACGTGCGGCACCGCTCATCATGCCTGCCGCGGCCACGGCGGCGGCCAGCAAACGTACGCTGACGGCTGTCCTGGCCGCGCCGAAGGACCGTCGCCGCGTGGCGATGAGGCGGGTGTGGGATTGCCGTGCCGGTGGCAGGGGGCGGGCGAGGCGCATGCGATTCTCCTGTTTGCGCGATTGCGAAAGAAGCGCAACGATAGGGAGAAACGCGTAAACGGCGACTCAAAAGACGGCGCCGCGATATAAGGACTCTATAAAGGGCGGCCGCGTGCACAGGCGCCGCCGCATGACGGGTGATGGCGGCCGAGCATCGCCATCGGGACCCACGTGGCGGGCGTGGCGGCGCGGGCCCGTGCGCGTATCCAGCCGGCCGGCTTCAGCCGGCGAAGCGGTATCCCACACCCACCTCGGTCAGCAGGAATACCGGCTGGGCCGGGTCGGCCTCCAGTTTCTGCCGCAGATGGCCCATGTAGATGCGCAGGTAGTGGCTGCTTTCCACATGCGAAGGTCCCCATACCTCGCGCAGCAATTCGCGGTGGGTCATGACCTTGCCGCGATGCGCGATCAGCGCGGCCAGCAGGCGATATTCCATGCCGGTCAGATGGACGTGCTGGCCCTTGCGTTGCACGACGCGGCGGGAAAAATCGACCTGTACATCGCCGAAGCTGATTTCCGCGGGATTGCCCGCGCCGCCGCGCGCATGCCGGCGCAGCAGCACGCGCAGCCGCGCCAGCAGTTCGCCCACGCCGAAGGGCTTGACCAGGTAATCGTCGGCCCCGGCGTCCAGGGCGGCGATCTTGTCGGTTTCCGCGGTGCGTGCGGAAAGCACCAGCACGGGCACCTCGGTCCATGTGCGCAATTCGCGCATCAGCGTCATGCCGTCGCCGTCGGGCAGGCCCAGGTCCAGGATGACCGCGTCCGGCTGGCGGGTGCCGGCCTCGATCAGGCCCCGCTGCACGGTTTCGGCCTCGAAGACGGCGCAGCCTTCGCCTTGCAGGGCGGTGCGGACGAAGCGCCGGATGTTGGCGTCGTCCTCGATCAGCAGGACGGTCGGTTGGAAATCGAACATGTGCTTCCTGTCATTCGATATGCGGGATGGCCTGGCACGCCGGCGCGGCCGGATCGCCCATGGACGGGGCCGAGGGCTCCGGCGCGATGGCGGGCGCCTGCGCCAGGGGCAGGGCCAGGACGAAGCGCGCGCCGGAATAGGGCGGATCCCCGGTCTCTACCCAGATGCGCCCCTGGTGCGCCTGCACGATGGCGTCGCAAACCGCCAGGCCCAGCCCCGCGCCCGGGGTGGCGGATTCGCGCTGGCCGCGCTCGAATTTTTCGAAGATGGCTTTTTCCTGGCCCGCGGGCACACCCGCGCCGTCATCGGCGACGCGCACCAGCAGTTCCTTGTCGCGGGCGATGGCGTCGATGTGCACATGGCTGCCGGGCGGCGTGTACTTGCCGGCGTTCTCGAGCAGGTTGCACAGCACTCGCTGGATGAGCACGCCGTCGCATTCGACCAAAGGCAGGTCCGACAAGGGCGCGACCGAAACGATGTGCTGGCGCAGCGGATCGCGCATCTCGGCGATGGCCGCGCCGACCAGCTCCTCCATCGACTGCCATTCCTTGCGCAGGGTGACTTCGCGGTTCTGCAGGCGCGCCATGTCGAGCAGGTTGATCACCATGGCGTGCATGCGCCGCGCCTGCTCGCGCATGGCCTGGGCGATCTCGCGCTGGGCCGGCGCCAGCGCGGCCGGTTCGCGCAGCAGGGTGTCGGTCATGCCCACCAGGCTGGTCAGGGGCGTGCGCAGGTCGTGCGAAATGGCCGACAGCAGCGAGCTGCGCAGCTTTTCCGACGCCATGTGGACCAGCGCCTGCTGCGCGACCTCGACATAGTGCACGCGCTCGATGGCGATGGCGATCAGCGTGGCATAGGCGTCCAGGTGCGGTCGGTCCTCCGATGTCATGAAGGCCGCGCCGCCTGGCGGCTGCAGCACCAGGACGCCGCGCGTGCGCATGGGCGCCTTCAGGGGCAGGTACAGCAGGGTGCTGCTGGACAGCGTGTTGGTACCGCAGCCGGCGGGCTGGCCATGGTCGAACACCCATTGCGCCAGCGCGGCCTCGACCTGCAGGGGCGTGTCGCCGACGGGGGACAGGCGGTCGTCCTCGCCCATCAACAGCAGGACGCATGACGTGCCGAAGGCCGCGTTCACATACGAGGATGCCGACGCGACGATTTGTTCGGGCAGCAGCGAAGAGGACAGGTCCCGCGCGAATTCGTACAGGCCGCGCGCCACGCTTTCGCGGCGCGCTGACGATAAGGCCAGCAGGCGCAGGCCGGCGGTCAGCTGGCCGATCAGCAGGCCGACCGCCAGCAGCACGAAAAATGTCACCAGGTACTGGACGTCCGAGACCTCGAATGACCGCAGGGGCTGCACGAAGAAGAAATCGAATGCCGCCACGCTGATCACCGAGGCCAGCGCGGCCGGGCCGCGGCCGTGGCGCAGCGATACCGCCATGACGGCCAGCAGGTAGAACATGGCGATATTGGTCTGGTGCAGGGTGGGAAAGGCGGCCATCGAAATCGCCGTGGCGATGGCGCAGTACGCGCAGGCCCAGGCGTAGCCGTCCAGGCGCGGGCGCGCCGCGGCCGGCGCGGCCCGCGGCGCCACCGCGTCGGGCCGCGGCGCGCCCAGCCGCATGGCGGGGGCGCGGCCCGACGCCGGTTGCGAGGGCGCGGCCAGGCGGACGATGTCCAGCTCCGGGCAACCCGCGGCCAGCAGGTCGGCAAAGCTGCGCCGCCGCCACAGGCCTGCCGGCGACAGCAGCGAGGCCATCCAAGCGCCCCAACGGCCGCCCAGGCCGCGGCCGCGGGCGGCGCGGGTGCGGCCGATCACGGCCTTGGTGATGTTGTGGCGGCGCACATAGGCGACCAGCGCGTCCACCATATCGGCGCCGCCCAGGGTTTCGACGCGCGCGTCCAGCTCGCGCGCGGCGGCCAGCGCCGCCTGCAAGGCCAGCCGCTGCGCCGCGGACGGCGCCACCAGGGCGGGGGTCTCCACCGTGACGACGTGCAGGTCGGCGTCCAGCTGCTGCGCCAGGCGGTGCGCGGCCCGCACCACGTATTCGGCCTCCGCGTCCGCGCCCAGGCAGGCCACCACCGCTTCGCGGGTGCGCCATACCGTTTCCACCGCGCGGTCGCGGCGGTAGGCCTGGACGTCGTCGTCGACCCGTTCGGCCATGCGGCGCAGCGCCAGCTCGCGCAGCGCGATCAGGTTGCCCTTGCGGAAGAAATTGCGCGCCGCATGGCGTGCCTGTTCCGGCATGTACACCTTGCCGTCGCGCAGCCGGCGCAGCAATTCGTCCGGCGGCAGGTCCACCAGCACGACTTCATCGGCGGCGTCGAACAGGCGGTCGGGCACGGTCTCCCAGACCGGGATGCCGGTGATGCTGCCCACGGCCTGGTTCAGGCTTTCCAGGTGCTGCGCGTTGAGCGTGCTCCAGACGTCGATGCCGGCCGCCAGAAGTTCCTCCACGTCCTGCCAGCGTTTGGCATGGCGCGCGCCCGGTGCGTTGGAATGGGCCAGTTCGTCGACCAGCACCAGCGCGGGCCGCCGCGCCAGCGCCGCATCCAGGTCGAATTCCTGCAATACATGGCCGCGATAGGCGTGGTCCACGCGCGGCAGCAGCGGGATGCCGTCCAGCAGCGCGGCGGTTTCCCGCCGGCCATGGGTTTCGACGATGCCCGCCAGTACGTTCACGCCCAGGGCCCGCTGGGCCGCGGCGGCCGCCAGCATGGCGTAGGTCTTGCCCACCCCCGCCGAGGCGCCGAAATACAGCCGCAGGCGGCCGCGCGCGGCACGCTGCGCCGCCCCGTCGATGTCGCGCAGCAGGGCGTCGGGATCGGGGCGTCGCGGATCGGAGGTGGGCATGGTGTCGTCGGGGTACGGACAGCGCCACTATACGCCGGCCGCGTTACCGCGTGGCCTTCAGGCCGTCCAGGTCCAGGTTCAAGGCCAGCACGTTGACCACCGGCTCGCCCAGCAGGCCGAAGAAGGGACGCCGCGTGTGCGCCTCGACGCGCTTGGCGACTTCGAGCGTGCTCATATTGCGGGCCTTGGCGACGCGGGCGATCTGGTAGTCGGCCGCGGCGACGCTGATGTCGGGATCCAGCCCGCTGCCGGAGGCGCTGACCAGGTCCACGGGGATGGGCCTGGTATTGCCCGGATCGGCGGTGCGCAGGGCATCGATGCGCGCCTTGGCCGCGTCGGCCAGCGCCGGGTTGCGCGGGCCCAGGTTCGAGCCGCTGGAGGCCGAGGCGTTGTACGGCATGGGCCCGGTGGCCGACAGGCGGCCCCAGAAGTACTTGGGCGCGGAGAACTGCTGGCCGATCAGCGTGGAGCCCACGACCTGGCCGTTTGCCTCGATCAGCGAGCCGTTGGCCTCGCGGGGAAACAACAGCTGCGATACCCCGGTGGTGGCGTAGGGATAGGCCAGGCCGGTCACCACCGTCAGGATGGCGAAGACCGCCAGGGCGGGCCGCAGCAGGCCGCCTTGCGGGGAAGGTTTGTGTTGGGTGTTCATGATGATTTCCTTTTCCATGCCGGCGGACGCTCAGGCCCAGCCCAGCGCCGCCAGCACCATGTCGACCAGCTTGATGCCCGCGAAGGGCACCAGCAGGCCGCCCAGGCCGTAGATGAACAGGTTCCGCCGCAGCAGGATGTCCGCGCCCAGCGGGCGGTAGCGCACGCCCTTGAGCGCCAGCGGAATCAGCACCACGATGATCAGTGCGTTGAAGATGACCGCCGACAGGATGGCCGACGAAGGCGTGGCCAGGTGCATGACGTTCAGCACGCCCAGCTGCGGATAGACCGTGGCGAAGGCGGCCGGGATGATGGCGAAGTATTTGGCCACATCGTTGGCCACGCTGAAGGTCGTCAGGGCGCCGCGCGTCATCAGCATCTGCTTGCCGATTTCGACGATCTCGATCAGCTTGGTGGGATTGGAATCCAGGTCCACCATGTTGGCGGCTTCCTTGGCCGCCTGGGTGCCGGAATTCATCGCCACCGCCACGTCGGCCTGGGCCAGCGCGGGCGCGTCGTTGGTGCCGTCGCCCGTCATCGCCACCAGGCGGCCTTCGCCCTGGTAGGAGCGGATCAGTTTCAGCTTGGCCTCCGGCGTGGCTTCCGCCAGGTAGTCGTCGACGCCGGCTTCGGCCGCGATGGAGGCGGCGGTCAGCTTGTTGTCGCCGGTGATCATCACGGTCTTGATGCCCATGCGGCGCAGTTCGGCGAAGCGTTCCTTGATGGCGGGCTTGACGATGTCCTTCAGTTCAACCACGCCCATCACGCGGCTGCCGTCGGCCACGGCCAGCGGCGTGCTGCCGCGGCGGGCGACGTCCTCGGCCGCGCGGATCACCGCCGGATCCATCGCCACGCCCTTGTCCGCCAGCCATTGCCGGATGGCGTCCACCGCGCCCTTGCGGATCTGGCGCTCGCCCTGGTTCACGCCGCTCATGCGCGTATGGGCGCTGAAGGGAACGAATTCCAGGCCGGCCATGGGCCGCGCCGGCGCATGCAGCGCCTTGTCGGCCAGCAGCACGATGCTGCGGCCCTCCGGCGTTTCGTCGGCCAGCGACGCCAGGCGCGCGGCGTCGGCCAGTTCGCGCGGGGCCACGCCGGGGGCGGGCAGCAGCGCCGAGGCCTGGCGGTTGCCGAAGGTGATGGTGCCGGTCTTGTCCAGCAGCAGCACGTCGACATCGCCGGCGGCTTCCACCGCGCGCCCCGACATGGCCAGCACGTTGGCCTGCATCATGCGGCTCATGCCCGCCACGCCGATGGCCGACAGCAGGCCGCCGATGGTCGTCGGGATCAGGCAGACCAGCAGGGCCACCAGGGCCGTCACGGTCACCACCTGGCCCGCCTTGGCGATCTCCACGGAGAACAGCGAGAAGGGCAGCAGGGTGACGGTGACCAGCAGGAAGACCACCGTCAGGCCTACCAGCAGGATGGTCAGCGCCAGCTCGTTGGGCGTCTTCTGGCGCTTGGCGCCTTCCACCATGGAGATCATGCGGTCCAGGAAGCTTTCGCCCGGATCGGCGGCGATGCGCACGAACAGCCAGTCCGACAGCACGCGCGTCCCGCCGGTGACCGAGGAAAAGTCGCCGCCGGATTCGCGTATCACCGGCGCCGATTCGCCGGTGATGGCGCTTTCGTCCACCGATGCCACCCCGGCAAGGACCAGGCCGTCGCCCGGGATGACTTCACCGGCCTCGACCAGCACCACATCGCCCTTGCGCAGGTCGCCGGAGGTCCGCGTGACGCCGCGGCCGCGATAGGCATCCGGCCGCGCGCCGGCCACGTCCGCGTCGCGGAAGTCGCGCAGCACGCGCGCCGTGATGGTGGTGCGCAGCCCGCGCAGCGTGGCGGCCTGCTGCTTGCCGCGGCCTTCCGCCAGCGCTTCGGCGAAGTTGGCGAACAGGACGGTGAACCACAGCCATACGGCGATGCCGAAAATAAAGCCCGCGGGGGCCTCGGCCTGGCCGCGCAGGGCCATGATCCACAGGAAGGTGGTCAGGATGCTGCCCACGTACACGACGAACATGACGGGGTTCTTCAACTGCGCGGACGGCGCCAGCTTGCGCAGGCTGTCCACCAGTGCCGGGCCGACCAGTGCCCGCGAGAAGAACTGGAAGTCGCGCGGCGGCGGCATGCCCGTCGCGTCATGCGGCAGGGTTTGCGGAGCGACGGCCGCCAGGGCGTCGCTGTTCGAATGCTTGGCCATAATGGATTCCTGCGGGCCGCTCGGGCCCTGGATCAAGGTTGCAGGTGTTCCGCCACGGGGCCCAGGGCCAGCGCGGGGACGTAGGTCAGCGCGCCGACCAGCAGGACGGAACCGATAAGGAGGACGACGAACAGGGCGCCGGTGGTGGGCATGGTGCCGGGGCCCACGGGGACGCGGCGTTTCCCCGCCAGCGATCCGGCCATCGCCAGGATGGGCACGATGACGGCGAAGCGGCCGAACCACATCGCGATGCCGAGCAGGCTGTTGTAGTAGGGCGTATTCGCCGACAGGCCGGCGAAGGCGCTGCCGTTGTTGTTCGCCGCGGAGGTCAGCGCGTACAGGATTTCGGAGAAACCATGCGTGCCGGGATTGAACACGCCCGCCTTGCCCGCTGTCATCGAGACCGCCAGCGCGGTGCCGGCCAGGACCAGCAAGGGCGCGGCCAGGATGACGATGGAAGTCATCTTCATCTCGTAGGCCTCGATCTTCTTGCCCAGGTATTCCGGCGTCCGTCCTATCATCAGGCCGGCGATGAACACGCCCAGGATGGCGAAGGCCAGCATGCTGTACAGGCCCGAGCCGACGCCGCCGAAGACGACTTCGCTCAGTTGCATCAGCAGCATGGGCGAGAAGCCGCCCATGGGCGTGAACGAGTCGTGCATGCCGTCCACCGCGCCGCAGGACGCGGCCGTGGTCGCGGTGGCGAACAAGGCCGTGGGGCCGATGCCGAAGCGCGCTTCCTTGCCTTCCATATTGCCGCCCGCCGACAGCACGGCGGCGCCGCTGTCCGCGCCGGCCCGCGCCAGCATGGGGTTGGCCTGGAACTCGTAGTAGCCGGTCGTCAGCGCGAAGGCGATGAACAACACGACCATGGACGCCAGCACCGCCGTGCCCTGCCGCCGGTCGCCGACCATGCGCCCGAAAGTGAAGCACAGCGCCGCTGGAATGATCAGCATCGCCAGGATCTGCAGGAAGTTGGACAGCGGCGTGGGGTTCTCGTAGGGATGCGCGGAGTTCGCGTTGAAGAAACCGCCGCCGTTGGTGCCCAGCATCTTGATGGCTTCCTGCGAGGCCACCGGACCCATGGCGATCGTCTGGGTGGTCGCCGTCATCGACTGCGTTTCGGGCTGCCCCTTGGCGTCCAGCACGGGCTGGCCGCCGGCATCCACCTTGGGCGCGGAGTAGGTCACCGGCTCCAGCAGGCGCGCCTCCTGGTAGGGGCTGAAAGTCTGTATCACGCCCTGGCCGACCAGCACGATGGCCAGCACGAAGGACATGGGCAGCAGCACGTAGAGCGTGCCGCGCACCATGTCGACCCAGAAGTTGCCCACCGTCGCGGCGCTGTGGCGCGCGAAGCCGCGGATCAGCGCCAGCACCACGGCGATCCCGGTGGCCGCCGACAGGAAGTTCTGTACCGTCAGCGCCAGCATCTGGGTCAGGTAGCTCATCGTGCCTTCGCCGACATAGCCTTGCCAGTTGGTATTGGTCACGAAGCTGATGGCCGTGTTGAGCGAAGAGTCCGGCGATATGGCGCCCATGTTCGCGGGGTTCAGGGGCAGCAGGGATTGGGCGCGCTGCAGCACATAGGTCGCGACGAAGCCCAGCACGCTGAACAGCAGGACGGCGACGGCATAGCGCTTCCATCCCATTTCGGTACCCGGATCGACGCCGGCGACCTTGTAGATCAGCCGCTCGGCCGGGCGGCCCCAGGCCGACCATCGGGACCGGTCGTTTTCCATGACTTCGTGGATATAGCGCCCGACCCAGGGCGCGAGCAGGAGCAGGACCGCCAGGAAAAAAGCCAGCAGGCCCAGGTAGTGGGCGTTCATCAAAATTTCTCCGGCTTGAACAAGGCGATAAGCAGGTAAACGAACAGGAACAGCGCCAACGCGCCGCTGATCAGGTAAAGCCAGCTCATGACTTGTCTCCCTTCTGCAAGGCATCGCAGAATTCGACCAGCGCCAGGGTCAGCGCGGCCATGACGGCAAACGAGGCGATAAAAATGGTGTCCATGGTTTCTCCCGGGGATGGTCCCGAATGGCGCTGCCGGCACGCGCGGGACAGCGGGCCAGCGGACACCGGCAGGTTAGGGAGACGCCCGTAAAAACGGGATAAAGCTTGGGGGAAGGGGGGTAAAGGAAATATAAAAACGGGGGTTCGCACCATGATGGTGCGTCGGTAATAGGGGAATATGCGCCGTCCTAGGGCATACCCCTAGTGTTTCAATCCCGTAGATGGTGCAGAATTCCGTTCCATGCAGGTGAGGAGACAAATGCTCCAAGAGGGCATAAAGACCGGGCGGCACCGGTACATAACGAAAAGCTGTATCTAGAAAAGCAAACGCACAACGGCTGGCACCAGGAAGTGCCAGCCGTTGTCGCATTCCGGCGCCGGTTTTCGCGCTATCCGCGTGTGGGCCGGCACCTCGAGAAGGCCCTGTCATGGCGCATATGCCGACATCGCGATCTTCCGCATCCGGCCACGGCGACGGGCCAGCCGGCCCCGCGCGCGCCCCATTGTGGGGCCGTAACGTACGGCTGGTCCTCCTGCTGCTGGCGCTGTGGAGCGCCCTGACCCTGCTGCCGGCCTATTTCGCCCGCGATCTGATGTTCTCCTTCATGGGTTGGCCCTTTTCGTATTGGATGGCGGCCTATGGCGCGCCGCTGGGCTACCTGGCGATCATCGTCGCCTATGCGCGGATCATGAATGGCGCGGATGGGGATGCGTGACACGGCGCCCGCGCGGCGGGACTGGGGCGGCTGATGCCCGGGCACGGCAAATCGTCCAGCGAGCTGGACCTGCGCCTGCGGCGCGTCTACGTCCTGTACGCCGCCGGTTTCGCCCTGCTGATCCTGGTGCTGGCCCTGCTGGAAGTGCTGGGCATGCCGCGCAACTGGATCGGCTATGTCTTCCTGCTGGTGACGTTCAGCCTGTATGCCGGTATCGGCATCGTCTGCCGGACCTCGGACCCGGTCGAATACTACGTCGCCGGCCGGCGGGTGCCGGCCTTCTATAACGGCATGGCGACCGCCGCCGACTGGATGTCGGTGGCGTCCTTCCTGGGCGTGGCCGGCACGCTATACGTCAGCGGCTATGCGGGCCTGGCCTATGTGATGGGCTGGACGGGCGGCTATGTGCTGGTGGCCCTGCTGCTGGCGCCGTATCTGCGCAAATTCGGCCAATACACCCTGCCGGACTTCCTGGGCGCGCGCTATGGCGGCAACCTGCCGCGCATGGCGGGCGTGGCGTGCGCCGTCCTGTGTTCCTTTACCTATCTGGTCGCGCAGATCTACGGCGTGGGCATCATCACCACCCGCATGACCGGCATTTCCTTCGAGCTGGGGATCTTCCTGGCCCTGGGCGGCATGCTGGTGTGTTCCTTCCTGGGCGGCATGCGCGCGGTGACCTGGACGCAGGTGGGGCAGTTCATCATCCTGATCATCGCCTACGTGGTGCCCGTGGTCTGGCTGTCGATCAAGTTCACGGGCATGGCCTTGCCGCAGATGTCGGCCGGCGTCGCGCTGGAACAGGTGGTGCGCCAGGAAAGCCGTTTGCCGGACGATGCGGCCGAGCGCGCCGTGCGCCAGGAATGGCTGGCGCGCGCCGATCGCATGGACGAGTTGCTGCGCACGCTGCCCGGCTCGTGGGTCAGCGAGAAAGAACGCCTGCGCCAGCGGCTGGCGCAGCTGAATGCGGCGGACGCCCCCATGCTGGAGATCCGCTCCATCGAGCGAGAACTGGACGCCTACCCGGTCACCGTCGAGGAAGCCCGCAGCCGCTGGTACCGCGACCGGCAGGAGTTCCGTGCACGGGCGCAACGCCCGGTGCCGGCGGTGCAGCCTTATCCGCCGGTGGAGCCCCGCGCCAGTCCGGACAGCCGCGCGCCACCGGAAACCCAGGCCTCGCAGCGCGCCAACTTCCTGGCCCTGGTGCTATGCCTGATGCTGGGCACCGCCGGGCTGCCCCACATCCTGATGCGTTCCTACACCACGCCATCGGTGGGCGCGGCGCGCCGTTCCGTCTGCTGGACGCTGCTGTTCATCCTGCTGCTTTACCTGCTGGCGCCGGCGCTGGCGATACTCGTCAAATACGTGGTCTATACGGATCTTGTGGGCGCGCGATATACGTCCTTGCCGGATTGGGTCGCGGCCTGGAGCGCCATCAGCCCCTCGCTGGTGGACGTGGTGGACGTGAACGGCGACGGCATCGTGCAGTTGGGCGAAATCCATATGGGGGCCGATGTGGTCGTGCTGGCCGCGCCGGAAATCGGCGGCCTGCCCTATGTGGTGTCCGGCCTGGTGGCGGCAGGCGGGCTGGCGGCGGCCCTGTCCACCGCCGACGGCCTGCTGCTGACCCTGTCGAACGCCCTGTCCCATGACATGCTTTATCGCGTCATCTCCCCGCGCATGGCGGCGGCGCGGCGGGTGATGGTGTCCAAGACCCTGCTGCTGGTGGTGGCCTTCGCGGCGGCCTGGGTGGCGGCGCGCAAGCCGGCCGACATCCTCATCATGGTGTCGGCGGCGTTTTCGGTGGCCGCGTCGTCCTTCTTTCCGGCGCTGGTGATGGGGATATTCTGGAAGCGGGCCAATAAATGGGGGGCTACCGCGGGCATGGCCGTGGGGCTGGCGGTCACCTTCACCTACATGGCGCACAGCCATCCGTGGCTGCGCGAACTGGTTTTCGGCGTGCCACCCACCCAGGCGGTGGACCTTTGGTGGGGCATACAGCCCGTCGCGGCGGGGATATTCGGTGCGCCGGCGGCCTTCCTGGCCATCATCGTGGTGTCGTTGCTGACGCCGCGCCCGGACCCGGCCACGGAGGCCCTGGTGGATTATGTGCGCGATCCCCGGCGGGCCGTGGCGGAACAGGCCGCGGGAGAGCCCACGCCCACGGCGTCGGTCGCGGGCGCGGCCGACGCAATCCGCTGAGGGGCCTCGGGGTTTATCGAGCGGGCTCGATGCCCGCCGCGGGACAGCCGCCGCCCTACCGGCGTGCTTCTTCGCGCTGGCGCAACAGCACGA
Source organism: Bordetella bronchialis (assembly GCF_001676705.1). Classification (NCBI taxonomy): domain Bacteria; kingdom Pseudomonadati; phylum Pseudomonadota; class Betaproteobacteria; order Burkholderiales; family Alcaligenaceae; genus Bordetella; species Bordetella bronchialis. The sequence continues at coordinate 4,440,707 of NZ_CP016170.1, read as the reverse complement.
GCAGGGCGCCGGAACCGCCTTCGCGTTCGGGCGCCTCGGAAAAAGCGATGACGTCGGGCTTCTGCACCAGCCAGGTACGCGCCTTGTCCTTCAGCACGGGCGTCAGGCCTTCGGAGCCATAGCCCTTGCCGTGCACGATACGCACGCAGCGGATGCCGTGTTCCAGGCATTCCTCGATGAAGGACAGCACGGCATGCCGCGCCTGTTCGACGCGCAATCCGTGCAGATCGAGTTCGGCCCCCGCTTGCCATTCCCCGCGGCGCAGCCTGCGCGCGGTGTCCGGCGCCGCATCGGCGCGGACGTAGGCGGTGCCGTTCTCGGAAAGCAGGTGGGCGACGTCGCCATCGGACACGCCGGCGTCGGCCCGGCGGGCGGTTTCGCCCAGCGCCGCCGCGCGGCGCTGCGCCGGGATGTCGCCGGGATCCGGCCGGTGGGTGTGCACGACCCGCTGGCTGGGGCGCAGGGGCGTGACCGCGCGCATGGCCTGTTCGAAGGTCCGCATATCGTCGGCCGGATCGGGCGAAGCGGCGCCTTGCCCGGAGGCGTCCCGCGCGGCGGATTCGCGCCCCAGCCGCGTTCCGGCGCTTGCCCGCGCCTGGGCTTGCCGGGCCTGGGCTTGCCGGGCCGCCGCCTGCTCTTCCTGGCGCCGTGCCTGCGCCTGTTCGTGCAGGCGCTTCAGGCCGGCCAGGCCGGCTTTATTGCCCCGCATTCTCCAGCCACCGCTGTGCGTCCAGGGCCGCCATGCAGCCGGTGGCCGCGCTGGTAATGGCCTGGCGATAGACGTGGTCCTGGACGTCGCCGGCGGCGAATACGCCAGGGACGGAGGTCATCGTCGCCATGCCGGACAGGCCGCTCTTGGTGATGATGTAGCCGTCCTTCATGTCCAGCTTGCCCTGGAAGATGTCCGTGTTCGGGTGGTGGCCGATGGCGATAAAGGCCCCGGTCGCGGCCAGGTCTTCCGTCTGGCCGCTCTTGTTGTTGCGGATGCGCACGCCCGTCACGCCGCTGTCGTCGCCCAGCACTTCTTCCAGCTCGGAGAACAGCTTCAGCTTCATGTTGCCGTTCTCGACCTTGTCCATCATGCGGTCGATCAGGATGGGCTCGGCGCGGAATTTGTCGCGGCGATGGATGACGGTGACGCTACGGCAGATGTTCGACAGGTAAAGGGCTTCTTCCACGGCGGTGTTGCCGCCGCCGACCACCACGACATCCTGGTTCTTGTAGAAGAAACCGTCGCAGGTGGCGCAGCCCGACACGCCCCGTCCCATGAAGGCCTGTTCCGTGGGCAGGCCCAGGTACTTGGCGGACGCGCCGGTGGCGATGATCAGGGCATCGCAGGTGTAGACATTGCCCGTGTCGCCCGTGAGGGTAAAGGGCCGTTGCGTCAAATCCACGCCGGCGATGTGGTCGAACACGATTTCAGTGTTAAAACGTTCGGCGTGCTGCTGGAAACGCTGCATCAGTTCGGGGCCCTGCACGCCTTGCGCATCGGCCGGCCAATTGTCCACTTCGGTGGTCGTCATCAGCTGGCCGCCCTGCGCCAGGCCGGTGACCAGCACCGGCTTCAGGTTGGCGCGCGCGGCATAGACCGCGGCGGTATAGCCGGCCGGACCGGAGCCGAGAATCAGCAGTTGGGCATGTTTGGGAGTAGTCATCGGGCACGCTAGGCAAAGTGGATGCCCAATTATAATGAGGCCTATGCCGCGTATTTCAACCGCTTCTCCGCGCGCTTCGCGCAACACGCGCAACGGCCCGTCGCCGTTGCAGACCCGAATTTCCTCTTTGCTGCGCGAAGCCCGGTGGATACTTTTCGCCGCCATGGCCGCGTGGCTGACGCTGGTGCTGGCCACCTGGAGCTCGGCGGACCCGGGCTGGTCGCATTCCGTGCCCGCCGGCGTGGTGCACAACAAGGGCGGCACGCTGGGCGCCTACCTGGCCGACATCCTGCTTTATCTGTTCGGTTTCTCCGCGTGGTGGTGGGTGGTTCTGCTGCTGCACCGCGTGCGGGCCGGCTATCGCCGGCTGGCCGGCCACCTGCGCGCCCCCAACGGCAATGCCGAGCCCCTGCCGCGCGTGCGCTGGGAGCAGGGCGTGGGCTTCGGCATGCTGCTGGTCGGCTCCATGGGGCTGGAAGCGCTGCGCCTGTATACGTTGGGGACGCATCTGCCCGGCAGCGCGGACGGCGGTAGCGGCGCCGGCGGCGTCATCGGCCACACGCTGGCGCAGCAACTGTCCAGCGCCATCGGATTTACCGGGGGCACGCTGGTATTCCTGGTACTGGTGGCCATCGGCCTGAGCCTGTTCTTTTCGTTCTCGTGGCTGACCATCGCCGAACGCGTCGGCGGCTTCATCGAAGGCCTGCTGCGGCGCGCCCGCGCCTCTGTGGACGCGCGGCAGGACCGCAAACTGGGCGAAGTCGCGCAGGCCGCGCGCGAAGAACAAGTCGTGGCCAAGCAGGAAAAACTGGTGCACGAGCAGCCCGTGCGCATCGAGCCGGCCATCACGGTGGTGCCCAAGTCGGATCGCGTCCAGCGCGAAAAGCAGCAGACGCTGTTCTCGCCGCAGGAAGGCGAGGGCGACCTGCCCACCATCAGCCTGCTCGATCCGCCGCCGGCCATGCAGGAAACCGTGTCCGCGGAAACCATCGAGTTCACCTCGCGGCTGATCGAGAAAAAACTCGCCGATTTCGGCGTCAGCGTCACCGTGGTGGCGGCGCAGGCCGGGCCGGTGATCACCCGCTACGAAATCGAGCCCGCCACCGGCGTGAAGGGCAGCCAGGTGGTGAACCTGGCCAAGGACCTGGCGCGCGCGCTCAGCCTGGTCAGCATCCGCGTGGTGGAAACCATACCGGGCAAGAACCTGATGGGCCTGGAGCTGCCGAATCCGCGCCGCCAGATGGTCAAGCTGTCGGAAATCCTGGGATCGCAGACGTACCACGCCAGCGCCTCCACCGTGACGATGGCGCTGGGCAAGGATATCGCCGGCAACCCCGTCGTGGCGGACCTGGCCAAGATGCCCCACCTGCTGGTGGCCGGCACCACCGGCTCGGGCAAGTCCGTGGGGATCAATGCCATGATCCTGTCGCTGCTGTACAAGGCAGAGGCGGCGCAGACGCGCCTGATCCTGATCGACCCCAAGATGCTGGAAATGAGCGTCTACGAAGGCATCCCGCACCTGCTGGCGCCGGTGGTCACCGACATGCGGCAGGCGGCTAACGCGCTGAATTGGTGCGTGGCCGAAATGGAAAAACGCTATCGCCTGATGAGCAAGATGGGCGTGCGCAACCTGGCCGGCTTCAACACCAAGATCCGTGACGCCATCAAGCGGGAAGAGCCCATCCCCAATCCTTTCTCGCTGACGCCGGACCAGCCCGAGCCGCTGCAGCCGCTGCCCACCATCGTGGTGGTGATCGACGAACTCGCCGACCTGATGATGGTGGTCGGCAAGAAGATCGAGGAACTCATCGCCCGCCTGGCGCAGAAGGCGCGGGCCGCGGGTATCCACTTGATCCTGGCCACCCAGCGTCCCAGCGTGGACGTCATCACCGGCCTGATCAAGGCCAATATCCCGACGCGCATCGCCTTCCAGGTGTCGTCCAAGATCGACTCGCGCACCATCCTGGACCAGATGGGCGCGGAAACGCTGCTGGGCCAGGGCGATATGCTCTATATGCCGCCCGGTACCGGGCTGCCGGTGCGCGTGCACGGCGCTTTCGTCTCCGACGACGAAGTGCACCGCGTCGTCGAGCACCTGAAGGCCCAGGGCGAACCCAACTACATCGAAGGCCTGCTGGAAGGCGGTGTGGAAGGCGAAACCGGCGATGGCGTGGGCAGCGTCACGGGCTTTACCGACAGCGAGTCCGACCCGATGTACGACCAGGCCTGCGAGGTCGTGCTCAAGCATCGCCGCGCGTCGATCTCCCTGGTCCAGCGGCATCTGCGCATCGGCTACAACCGCGCCGCCCGTCTGCTGGAACAGATGGAACAGGCCGGCATGGTCTCTGCCATGCAGTCCAACGGCAACCGCGAAATCCTTGTCCCCGCCGCCGCGCGGGAGGAAGCATGATGCGTCTATCCCATAGCCTTGCCGCGCTGGCGGCAGCGGCGGCCATCTCCCTGGGCGTCGCGCTGCCCATGCCCGCCCACGCCGCCACGGCGCAGGAGCAGCTGCATGCCTTCGTCGCGTCCGTGACCGCGGCCACCGGATCCTTCACGCAAGCGACCTCCGGCGGCCAGCAGTCGCAGCCGCGGCCGCCGCAAAGCGGCACCTTCAGTTTCCAGCGCCCGGGCAGATTCAAGTGGTCCGTGCAGAAGCCGTATGAACAGTTGATCGTTTCCGACGGCAAGCAGGTCTACCAGTACGATCCGGACCTGGCGCAGGTCACGGTGCGCAAGGTGGACCAGGCCATCGGTACGTCTCCGGCCGCCATTCTGTTCGGGTCGGGGTCGCTGGAGCAGTCCTTCGATGTGTCGGCCCTGCCGGCACGCGATGGCCTGGAATGGCTGCGGGCCAAGCCGCGCACCACCGATGCGGGTTTTTCGCGCGTGGATATCGGCTTCAAGGACAACCAGCCCGCGCGTATCGAACTGCTGGATGCCTTCGGCCAGACCACGCGCGTGGACCTGTCCAACATCGTCCCCAATCCCAGGATCAACGCGCAGGATTTCACCTTCACGCCGCCCAAGGGCGTGGATGTGGTGAATATGTAGGCGCCGTTCGCGCGCCTCAGTCGCTTTCGAAATCCGTGCCCGGTGTCAGGGGCGCATGGCGATAGGTGGCCGGCGTGCGGCTCAGCTTGACCGGCGCTCCCAGGCCCCGATAGTCCTTGCCGATGTCCACCACCATGCCGCGGTGCGCGGTGTGGGGATGCGACAGCGCGGCATCCATGTCCAGCACCGGCGCGGCCGGCACGTTCGCCGCCATCAGGCGGTCCACCAGGCTGGCGGCCTCGAATCCGGACAAGGCGTCTTCCAGCAATGCCTTGAGCGCGGCGCGATGCGTCGAGCGGCCACCCGGCGTGGCGAAGCGCTCGTCGGCCGCCAGCTCGGGGCGGCCCAGGACCTGGCATAGCGTGGCGAATTGCCGGTCGTTGCCGATGGCCAGGAACAGCGGGTCGGTGCCGGTGCGAAAAGTGTCGTAGGGGTAGATGTTGGGATGCGCGTTGCCGGTGCGGCGCGGCGGGCGTCCGTCCATGAACCAGTTGGCCGCATGGGGATGCAGCAACGACAGTCCGCTGTCGTACAGCGTGGTTTCGACGAACTGGCCCTTGCCGCTGCGATGGCGTTCCTGCAGGGCCAGCAGCACGCCGATCACCGCATTCAGTCCGGTCACCATATCGACAACGGGCAAGCCCACGCGCAGCGGTTCGCCGCCCGCCTCGCCGTTGACGCTCATGATGCCGCTCATGGCCTGCACGGCGGCGTCGTAGCCGGCCAGCCCGCCCAGCGGGCCATCGGCGCCGAAGCCGGAAACCCGGCACCAGACCAGGCGCGGAAAGCGCCGCGACAGGGCGTCGTAGCCTATCCCCCAGCGCTCCATGGTGCCGATCTTGAAGTTCTCGACCAGCACGTCGGCGTGCTCCAGCAGCTGCAGCAGGCGGTCGCGGCCTTCGGCGCTGGACAGGTCCAGGTGCTGCACGCGCTTGTTGCGGTTCAAGCCCATGTAGTAAGAGGCCACGCCGTCCTTGAAGGGCGGCCCCCAGCTGCGGGTGTCGTCGCCTTGCGGCGGCTCGATCTTCAGCACATCGGCCCCGTGGTCGCCCAGTATCTGGCCGCAGTACGGGCCGCCCAGGATGCGGGAAATGTCCAGGACGCGGATGCCGGCCAGGGCGCCGGCGGTGTGGGAAATCATGGGACTGCTCCGGAATGGACTTTCGGCAGGGCCCCGTGCCGGTCGCGCGGGCCCGGCCCGGTCAGTTGAGCGGTATGCCGGAAGACTGGATCACCTTGGCCCACTTGGCTTTTTCCCGCGCGATGAAGGCGCCCAGGGCCTGCGGCGTGCTGTCCGGCGCGGATTCCAGGCCTTGCGCAGCGAACAGCGCCTTGACCTTGTCGGAATTCAGCGCCTGGACGAAGGCCTTGTTCAGCACGGCGATGCGGTCGGGCGGCGTGCCCGCGGGCGCCACGATGCCGAAGAACACGCTGACGTCGTAGCCGGGGTAGCCCTGCTCGGCCACGGTCGGCACCTGGGGCAGGGCGCGCGAACGCGTGGCCGTGGTGACGCCCAGCGCGCGCAGCTTGCCGGACTCCACGAAAGGCTTGGCCGTCAGCACGTCGGTGAAGCTCATGGCCACGTGATCGCCCAGCAGATCGTTCAGGGCCGGGCCGGTGCCCTTGTACGGGATGTGCAGGAAGTCCGTGCCCGCCAGGGCGTTGAACATCACGCCGGCCAGATGCGAGGATGCGCCCGTACCGGACGAGGCGAAGGCCAGCTTGCCCGGATGGCTCTTGGAATAGGCGACCAGTTCCGGCACCGTCTTGGCCGGGATGCTGGGATTCACCACCAGGATGTTGGGCAGGTAGCCGACGTGGATGACCGGCGCATAGCTCTTGACCGGGTCGTAGTTGATCTGGCTGTACAGGCTGGAATTGATCGCCAGCGGGCCGGAGGTGCCGAACATCAGCGTATAGCCGTCCGGCTGCGCGCGCGCCACGAATTCGGCGCCGATGTTGCCGTTGGCGCCGGCGCGGTTCTCCACGATCATGGGTTGCGGCAGGTACTGCGAGATCTCCGTGGCCAGTGTCCGGCCCATGGCGTCGGTGGGGCCGCCGGGCGGATAAGGTATCACCAGCGTCAAGGGCTTGGACGGGAAGGTTTCGGCCGCGGCAGTGCCGGCGGCCAGGCCCGCCAGCGTGGCGCAGGCCGCGGACAGCAGCGTGAGGAAGGTGCGCTTGTACATGCTTGTCTCCGATTTGTTGTTTTGGTCTTCGATGTCGTGGTGCGTGTTGCTGCTTGCCCGGGACGTATCAACCCCACGCGCCGGGCAGGGCCTCGGGGCTGAGCGGATCGCGCGGCAGCAGCCGATGCCGCAGCGCCAGCTGCGCCCAGCGCAGGCGGTCCGCCGATCCCGTGCGCCAGGCTTCCCAGCTCATGGCGATGGCGGTGGTGCAGTGGTACAGCGCCGACGCCGCCTGCCGTGCCAGGACGTCGCCGCCTTCGCGCGCGGCCGCTTCGGCCAGCGCGCAGGCGCCATCCAGCGCCTGGGACAGCGCCTGCGCATAGGCGGGCGCCAGCTCTGCCTGCTCCAGCAGGACGCGATTATGGTCGCGTAGCACCGGCAGGGAGTTCTCACGCCTGACCGCGCGTATCACGTCCAGCGCGACGATATTGCTGGTGCCTTCCCAGATCGAGCCCAGGTGCGCGTCACGCAGCAGGCGCGGATCGCTCCATTCCTCGATATAGCCGCAGCCGCCGCGGACTTCCATCGCGTCGCCGGTCACCTTGCGCGCGTCGCGGCAGGCGCGGAACTTGATCAGGGGCGTCAGGATGCGCAGCAGCGCGTAGGCGCCGGGCTCTCCCGCATCCGAGCGCGCCAGGGCCTGCGCGGTCTGGAACACCATGGTGCGGGCCTGTTCGGCCGGCACGCGCAGCTTGTCCAGCTGGCGGCGCATCAGCGGCATGTCCTGCAGCGGGCGGCCGAAGGCGCGCCGTTCCCGCGCGACGAATTCGGCCTCGGCGACGGCTCGCCGCATCAAGCCGGCCGCGCGCACGCCGTTGGACAGGCGCGAGTTGTTCACCATGTCCGCCATTTGCACGAAGCCGCGCCCCGGCTCGCCCACCAGATAGGCCAGCGCCCCTTCCAGGCGGATTTCGCCGCTGGCCATGGACCGCGTGCCGAGCTTGTCCTTCAGGCGGATGATGCGGTACGCGTTGGCGCTGCCGTCTTCCAGGTGGCGGGGCAGCAGGAATAGCGACACGCCCTTCAGTCCTTCCGGCGCGCCCGCGGGCCGGGCCAGCACCATGGCCAGGTCGGCATCGGGGTTGGAGCAGAACCATTTATCGCCATACAGGCGCCATGCGCCGTTCTCGTCGCGGCGCGCCTCCGTGGCGGTGGCGGCGATGTCCGAGCCGGCGCCTTGCTCCGTCATGAACATCGCGCCCTGCGCCAGTTCATCGAAGTCCAGCGACGTCAGGCGCGGCAGGTAGCGCTCCACCAGGCCCGGGTCGCCGAACTTGCGCAGCGTGCGCGTCAGCGAATCGGTCATGGAAACCGGGCAGCACAGGCCGAACTCGGACTGCACGAAAAGAAACGTCAGGACGTACTTGACGATGGGCGGCATGGGACCTTGCCAGCCCAGCGTCTCGTTGCGATGCGACATCGCGCCCAGCCCGAACTCGCTGAGCGCCAGCCGTTCCATTTCCACATAGGCGGGGTGCTTGAGCACCCGCTGTTCGTCCAGGCCGCTGCGGCTGCGCACCTGCAGCGTGGGCGGATGATGGTCGGCGATGCCGGCCAGTTCGTCCAGCCTGCCGCCCGCCAGTTCGCCCAGGCGGTCGAAATGCGGCGTCATGTGGCGCAGCAGGTCGGCCGGCAGGTACAGGGGCAGCAGGCGCTGCAGCTCCGCGTCGCAGGCGTAGAAGTTTTCGCCACGGCGGTCCGGTACGGGATGGGGAACGGCTGCCTGCATGCCGGCGTCTCCTGATAGGTGTTATGCCGGGCATTCTAGGCGGGCCGTCCATAGCGATCCAATATTGAATATGTCTTGTACGATTCGATATATATATCGGCCGGGGCAATCGAATGGAACTGCGCCATCTGCGTTATTTCTCGGTATTGGCCGAAGAGCTGCATTTCGGCCGCGCGGCGGCGCGGCTGGCGATTTCCCAGCCGCCGCTGTCGGTGGCGATACGCCAGCTGGAGGACAGCATCGGCGCGCGCCTGTTCGAGCGCAACAGCAAGGCGGTGCGGCTGACGCCGGCCGGCGAGGCCATGCGCCTGTCGGCGCGCAAGATCCTGGCGCAGGCGGAGGAAGCCGCGCTGGAGGCCCGCGACGCGGCCGCCGGGCTGGTCGGCAACCTGCGCATCGGTTTCGTCGGGGCGATGCTGTATCGCGGGCTGCCGCAGGCGCTGCGCAATTTCCAGGCGCGCTATCCCGGCGTGCGCATCAAGCTGACGGAAATGAACTCGGGCGAACAGATCACCGAGCTCATGCACGACCGCCTGGACCTGGGCTTCGTGCACACCAGCCGCATGCCCGACGAACTGGAGAGCCGCCTGCTGGTGTCGGAACCCTTCGTATGCTGCCTGCCGGCGCGGCACCCGCTGGCGCGCAAGGCCGGCGTGCGGGCCGGCGATCTGCGCGACCAGCCCTTCGTGCTGTTCGGGCAGGGCGTATCGCCCGACTATCACGATCGCATCCTGTCGATCTGCGCGCAGGCCGGATTCCGTCCGCAGGTACGGCACGAGGCTCGCCACTGGCTGGCGGTGGTATCGCTGGTGTCCCAGGGCCTGGGGGTGGCGCTGGTGCCGCAGGCGCTGCGGCATTCGGCCCTGCGCGGCGCGGTGTTCCGGCCGCTGGCGGATGCGCGCGCCCGCTCCGACGCCTACGGCGTCAGCCGGCGGGATGCGCGCAATCCCTTGATCGGGCGGCTGCTGGACGAGTTCGGCGACACGCCGGCGCGTGCCTGAGCGTGCGTCCAGGGCCTGCGTTCAAGGCCCGGTTTCGGGGGCTTTTTCAAGGGCTTCTTTCAGGGCTTCTTGTACGCCACGCAGTCCACTTCGACCTTGGCGTCCACCACCAGGCGGGACTCCACGCAGGCACGCGCGGGCGGGTTCTCGCCGAAGTAGGACTTGAACACCTTGTTGAAGGACGCGAAATCCCGCGCGTCGGCCAGCCAGACGCCGCAGCGCACCACGTGCTCGGGCCCGTAGCCGGCTTCGGCCAGGATGGCCAGCACCTGCTGGATGGCCTTGTGCGACTGCGTCACGATGCCGCCCTCGACGACCTCGCCTTCCTCCATGGGCACCTGCCCGGAGACGTACAGCCAGCCGTCCGCGGCGACCGCGCGCGCGAAGGGCATGTGGCTGCCGCCGCCGCCGGTGCTGCCGCCCGCGCCGTAGCGCGTGATGCCGTTCGCGTCGGGTTTCGGGGTATCGCTCATGGAAGACTCCTCAGGGATTCAAGAGATGGAAGCCGCCGCGCAGGTCGCCCTGGCGCGGCAGCCAGCGGCCGGCGCGGTCGCCCGTGGCCGCGCCTTGCCAATAGGATAGGGCGCCATTGACCCATACGCCGTCGATGCCGGCGGAGGTCTGCAGCGGCGCGTCGAAGGTGGCGCGGTCGATGACGGTGTCGGGATCGAACAGCACCAGGTCGGCCCAATTGCCCTCGCGTATCAGGCCGCGGTCGCGCAGGCCGAAGCGGGCGGCCGACAGGCCCGTCATCTTGTGCACGGCCTCGGCCAGCGGGAACAGACCCACGTCGCGGCTGTAATGGCCCAGCACGCGCGGGAATGCGCCCCACAGCCGGGGATGGGGATGCGGGTCGTTGGGCAGGCCGTCGGATCCGATCATGGTGAGCCGGTGGGCCAGCACGCGCCGCACGTCGTCTTCGCGCATGCCGTGGTACACGGCGCCGGCGGGCTGCAGGCGGCGTGCCGCGTCCATCAGCGGCATGTCCCAGTCGCGCGCGATGTCCGCCAGTTTGCGGCCGGCCTGCTCGGGATGCGGGGTGGACCATGTGATGTCGATATCGAAATCGTCGGTCACCTGCTTCAGGTCCAGCGTGGACGAGCTGGCGGAATAGGGATAGCAATCGCAGCCCACATGCTGCATGCGGCCGGCGCGCTCCAGGCTGGCCAGGACTTCCGTCGTGCGCCCCCAATTGCCCGCGCCGGCGCACTTCAGGTGCGAGATCACGACGGGCACGCGGGCGTGCCGCGCCACGTCGTAGGCCTCTTGCATGGCGTCCAGGATTTCGGCGAATTCCGAGCGCAGGTGGGTGGTGTAGAGGGCGCCGAACTCGTCCAGGACCTCGGCCAGGGCCTGGACCTCTTCGGTGCTGGCGTTGTAGGCCGATGCATAGGCCAGGCCCGTGCTCAGGCCGATGGCGCCGTGGGCCAGCGCGTCGCGCAGCTGCGCCCGCATGGCGTCGATCTCCGCCGGGGTCGCGACGCGGTCCAGGCGGTCCATGTGGTTGTTGCGCAGGGCGGTGTGGCCGATCAGCGCGGCCACGTTGACGGAGGGACGGGCGCGGTCGACGGCGGCCGTGTAGTCGGCGAAGGCGGGATACTGGAAATCGCCTTCCTGCCCCAGCAGGTTCATCGGGTCCGGCACCTCGCCGCGCAGCCGCACCGGCGAGGCGCTGATGCCGCAATTGCCCACCACCACCGTGGTGACGCCCTGCGACAGCTTGGGCAGCATCTCCGGCGTGCGGATGACGTTGGTGTCGTCGTGCGTGTGCACGTCGATGAAGCCGGGCGCCAGCACGCGCGGCCGTCCGTCGGGGCCGCGGCCGTCGATGCGCGCGCGCGCCGCGGCGCCGTCGGCCACGCCGATGGCCGCGATGCGGCCTTCGCGCAGCGCCACATTGGCCTGGAATTCGGCCGCCCCGCTGCCGTCCAGCACGCGGACGGGGCCGATCAGGGTGTCGTACATCGTGTCAATCTCCAAGCGGCAGGCGATTCGGCCCGCCGCGGTATTCGTCCAGGGCCAGCTTGATGCGGCGCAGCCGGTCGCGGGTTTCGTCCTGCCGCGCCATGGCCAGCTCGGTGGCCAGCAGGTCGATGGCCAGCATCATCGCGTACCGCGATGACGAGGGCTTGTAGATGAAGTCGGTTTCGTCGGTCCGTACGGGGATGACCACGTCCGCCAGTCCGGCCAAGGGCGCGGTGGCGTCGGTCAGGGCGACGATGCGGGCGCGGTACTGCTTGACGATGCGGGCGCCCGACAGCATTTCGGGCGTCAGGCCGGAGGCCGACAGCATGATCACGGCGTCGCGCTCGTCCAGCGTGGCGGCCACCATGCGCAGCAGCACGGCGTCGCTGTAGGCGGCCACGGGATAGCCCAGGCGCACCAGGCGCGATTGCATTTCCTGCGCCAGCACCGCGGAGGCCCCGCCCATGCCGAAGACATAGGTCATGCGCGCATTGCGCACGATCTCCATCGCGTCCTCGAACAGGGTTTCCGTATACAGCGGCAGGTGCGCGCGCAAGGTGCTTTCGATGTCGGCGTAGATGCGCGCGTAGAAGGTGCTTTCCTCCGCCGGTACGCTGCGGTCCAGGAAGCGCGTGCCCACGGCGCTGGCCTGGGCCAGCTTCATTTTCAGGTCGCGGGTGTCGTCGCAGCCGACCGACCGCGCGAAGCGCGAGATGGTGGCGATGCTGACGCCGGCCTTGCCCGCCAGCTGGTCGACGGTGGCGCCGGCCGCCATGGCGATATCGTCCAGGATGGCGTCCGCCACCTTGCGTTCGGTCGCGCTGAGTGTGTCGCGGCAACTGCGGATCTGGTAGACGATGTCGCGGATCTGGGTCATGGGGTTTTCAGGCGTAATCGGAAGACCTGCCGGGTCGGGGACGGTTCTCAGGCCAGTTCGTCGGCCCGCAGGCAGGCCACCGTCTGGCCGCCGCCGACAGGCTGCGCTTGCGGAACGGCCTGCGCGCAGGCATCGATGGCGTGCGGGCAACGGGTGCGGAACACGCAGCCGGAAGGCGGGTCCATGGGACTGGGGATGTCGCCCTTCAGCAGGATGCGGTTGCGCGGCGCGCGCGGGTCCGGCACCGGCGCGGCCGACAGCAGGGCGCGAGTATACGGATGGCGCGGCGCCGCGTATACGCGCCGCGTCGGCCCGCTTTCCATCACGCGGCCCAGGTACAGCACGACGACCTCGTCGCACAGGTAGTTGACCACCGCCAGGTCGTGGGCCACGAACAGCATGGCCAGGCCCAGGTCGCGCTGCAGGTCCTGCAGCAGGTTCAATACCTGCGCCTGCACCGATACGTCCAGCGCCGACACGGGTTCGTCGGCCACGATGAAGTCGGGCTCCACCGCCAGGGCGCGGGCGATACCGATGCGCTGGCGCTGTCCGCCGGAAAACTCGTGCGGATAGCGCCGGGCGTGGTCCGCGTTCAGTCCCACGCGCATCAGCAGCTCGGCGATGCGTTCGTGCCGGCGGTCGCGCGCCAGCTTGTGCGTGTCCAGGGCCTCGCCCAGGATCTGGGCCACCGTCATGCGGGGGTTGAGGCTGGCATAGGGGTCCTGGAACACGATCTGCATGCGCCGCCGCCAGGGCAGCATCGCGCTTTCGTCCAAGCCGCTCAGGTCCGTGCCGTCGAACAGCACGCGGCCGCTGGTGGCGGGCAGCAGGCGCAACAGGGCGCGGCCGGTCGTGGTCTTGCCGGAGCCGGATTCGCCGACCAGCCCGACGATGGCGTTGCGGCCCACGTCGAAGCTGACGCCGTCGACGGCCTTGACCACGGGCGCGCCGCGCCGCGAGGACGTGGGAAAGTGCACGCGCAGGTCTTCGACGCGCAGCAGCGGACTGGCGGGGCGGGGGCCGGCGGCGCCCGTTTCGGGGGCAGGGGTCGTGGCGTCGGTCATGGCGTCAATCATGCGGGATTCACTTTGATGCAGCGTGCGCGGTGTCCGCCGCGCACGGCAGCCAGCTCCGGCACCCCCCGCGTGCAGGCTTCGGAGGCCAGCTCGCAGCGCGGGGCGAAGGTACAGCCGCCGGGCAGGGCGAGCACGCTGGGCACGTTGCCCGGGATGGCGCGCAGCCGCTCGCCGCTGGCCAGCAGCGCATCGGTGGGGATGCAGGAAAGCAGGCCGCGGGTATAGGGATGGCTGGGCCGTTCGAACAGGTCGTAGACGTCGGCGTCCTCTACCACACGGCCGGCGTACATGACCGCCACGCGGTGGGCGATCTCGGCCACCACGCCCAGGTTGTGCGTGATGAACAGGATGCTCATGGACAGTTCGGCCTGCAGGCGCCGCAACAGGTCCAGGATCTGCGCCTGCACCGTCACGTCCAGCGCCGTCGTCGGCTCGTCGGCGATCAGCACCGATGGATTGCAGGCCAGGGCCAGCGCGATCATCACGCGCTGGCGCATGCCGCCGGACATCTGGTGCGGGTATTCGTTGACGCGCCGCGCCGCGGCCGGGATTTCGACGCGCTCCAGCATTTCGCGCGCGCGGTTCAGCGCCGCCGCCCGTGATCCGCCTTCATGCTGCAGTACCGCCTCGGCGATCTGGTCGCCCACGGTGTACAGCGGGTTCAGGCTGGTCATGGGCTCCTGGAAGATCATGGCGATTTCCTTGCCGCGGATATCGCGCATGCGCGCCGCCGATGCCGTCGCCAGGTCGTGCTCGGCGCCGCCGCGGTCGCGGAACCGGATGTGGCCCGCCTCGATGCGTCCGGCCGGCTTGGGCAGCAGGCCCATGATGGACAGGCTGGTCACCGATTTGCCGGAACCGGATTCCCCCACGATGGCCAGCGTCTCGCCGCGCGCCAGATCGAAGGTGACGCCGTCCACGGACTTGGCGATGCCGTCGCGGCTGTGAAACCACGTCTTGAGTCCTTCCACGGAAAGGACGACGTCGCGTGTGCTTGCCGCCATGACTCACAACTCCTTGCGCAGGCGCGGGTCCAGCACGTCGCGCAGCCCGTCGCCAACCAATTGCAGGGACAGCACCGACAGCACGATGGCGATGCCCGGAAAAATCATGATCCAGTCGGCCGAGCCCATGTATTGCTGGCCGGCGTTGATCATCGTGCCCCAGGTGGGGATGTCGGGCGATACGCCCACGCCCAGGAAGGACAGGCCTGCCTCCGCCAGGATGGCGTAGGCGAAGATGAACGTGCCCTGTACCAGGATGGGCGACACCAGGTTGCGCAGCACGTGCACGGCCACGATGCGGCGCGTCGGCACGCCCAGCGCGCGGGCCGCCTCGACGAAGGGCAGTTCTCGTATTACCAGGGTGGATGCCCGCACGATGCGCGCCAGGCGCGGCGTGTAGACGATGCCCAGGGCGATGACCACGTTCAGCACCGACGGTCCCAGTGCCGCCACCAGCGAGATCGCCAGCAGGATGTCGGGAAAGGCCATCATGGCGTCGATCAGCCGCGAGACGAATTTGTCGGCGCGGCGGAAAAAGCCGGCGATCAGCCCCAGCGCGATGCCCAGGATGCTGGATAGCACCACCACGGAAAAGCCCACCGTGAGCGACAGGCGGCCGCCGTAGACCACGCGGCTGAACACATCGCGGCCGAAGTCGTCGGTGCCGAACCAGTGCGCCGCGCTGGGCGGCTTCAGGCGGTTCACGATGGACAGCTTGAAAGGATCGTAGGGACTGATCAGCGGCGCCAGCAAGGCGGCGCCGACCAGCACGACCAGCACGATCAGGCTCAGCAGCACGGTCTTGCGCGCGACCAGCAGGCGCAGGACCTGCCAGCGTTCGCCGCCGGCATGCGAGGAAAGAACCATGGACATCAGTAGCGTACCCGCGGGTCGACCAGCAGATAGAGCAGGTCGATAAGAAGATTGATCAGCACGTAGATGGCCGCGACCACCAGCAGCGCGCCCTGGATAACGGGGTAGTCGCGCCGCAGTACCGCGGACACCACCAGGCTGCCCACGCCGGGCAGGCCGAATACGGTTTCGGTGACCACCGCGCCGCTGACCAGCAGGGCCGTGGTCAGCCCCAGCACGGTCAGGATGGGGATCAGCGCGTTGCGCACCGCATGCTTCAGGATCACCTTGCTTTCGGTCAGCCCCTTGGCGCGCGCGGTGCGGACATAATCGTCGCGCAGCACGTCCAGCATGCTGGCGCGGATGAAGCGGGTGATCAGCGCCGAGTTGACCAGCCCCAGCACCACCGCCGGCAGCACCAGGTGGCTGAGCCGCGTGCCGAAGGACGCGTCCGGGCCGCCATAGCCCGACACCGGCAGCCAGCCCAGCTTCACCGCGAACACCTGCATCAGCAGCAGCCCCAGCCAGAAACTGGGCACGCTGGACGTGAACATGGAGAAACTCAGCACCGACTGGTCCAGCGTCGTGCCGCGCTTGACGGCGGACAGGATGCCTACCGGCAGCGCGATCAACGTGGCGATGACCAGCGACATCAGCGTCAGCCAGAAGGTCGGCTCGGCGCGGTCGGCCAGCGCGGAAAGCACCGGCTTGTTCAGGAATATGGACTGGCCCAGGTCGCCGCGCGCCAGCTGGCCCAGCCACGTCACGTATTGCACGGGCAGCGGCCGGTCCAGTCCCAGGCGCGCGCGCAGGGCCGAGATATCCTGCTGGCTGGCCTCGGGGCCCAGCATGACGGCGGCCGGGTCGCCCGGCGTGACCCGGATGATCACGAAGACGGTGGTGGCCACCAGGAACATCACCGCGACCAGGCCCAACAGGCGGTTGAAAAGATAGGACAGCACGGGGAATCCTCGTTGCGCCGCTTACTTCGACGCCTTCCAGGCGTTCCAGAAGTAGGGCCAGGGGGCCGGCGTCACGCCTTGCAGCGCGGGCGACTTGGCGGCCACCGCGTTGAAATCGCCGACCTTGATAAAGGGCACCTCGTCGAAGATGGCCTGCTGCACGTCGGCCCAGCGCTTGACGCGTTCTTCCTGCGACGTGGCGCGGTTGAAGGCGTCCAGGGTTTCATTGCGGCGCGGGGTGTCCCACCATCCCGGCGAGTTCTTCGACGGGAAATCGATCAGGGCGGGTTCGGGCAGGAAGGGGCTGTGGGTAATGAAGATGTCCCACAGCGCGGGATCCTGGCGGCGCTGCGTCAGCGTGGCCCAGTCGACCACCTGCATGTCGACCTTGAAGCCGGCCTGCTTCAGGTATTCCGCCGCGACCAGCGCCATCTTGTAGTGGAATTCGTATTGCTGGCTGGTCAGGATGCGGATGGTGCGGTCGGGGATGCCGGCCGCGGCGATCAGCTTCTTGGCGCCCGCGGCATCGCCCTTGTTGTAGGCCTGGGTGCCGCGGTCGGTGTGCCAGGGGTAGCCCTTGGGATACATGGCGCCGTCCACGGTGTAGTAGTCGGTGCTGCCGAAGGCCGCCGCCAGCATGTCTTCCTCGTTCAGCGCCATCTGCACGGCCTGGCGCATCTTCAGGTTGGACATGATGCCCTGCTTGGTGTTCAGCACCAGCCGCGGCCATCCGAAGGGCTTGAGCAGCACGGGCTGCGACTGTCCGGACTTGAGCTTGGCGGCGGATTCCACGGCGATGGAATCGACATAGTCGTACTGTCCGGCCACCGCGCTTTCCAGCCGCGTGTTGGCATTGGGCACCGGCACGAAGCGGATCTCGTCCAGGTTCTGCTCGCGCGCGCCGCCGTAGCCGTCGGGCTGGCCGCCGCGCGACTTGTAGCCCGGGAAACGCACCAGCTGCAGATATTGGTCCGGTACGCGGGCCTTGACCATATAGGGGCCGGTGCCGACGTAGTCCGTGATGGTCGCGGCGATCTTGCTCTTGGGCATGACGACCGCGGCGGCGTTGTTCATGGCCAGCAATGCCGTCAGCGGCGCGTAGGGCTGCGTCAGGACGATGCGCACCGTATGGTCGTCGGCGGCCTCGATGGCCTTGATGAGCGGGGCGGTCTGCTTGCCGCGCGAGGCCGTGGTCGTCCAGCGCTGCAGCGAGGCAATCACATCTTCCACCGTCATCTTGCTGCCGTCATGGAAGCTGACGTCGGTGCGCACGGGAATGGTCACCGTCAGGCCGTCGGCGCTGACCGTGGGCAGGGCCTGGGCCAGCAGCGGCGTCAGGTTCCACTTGGCATCGAAGGTGTACAGCGTTTCGTAGATGTGCTGGCTGATCATGCCCACCAGGTCGGCGGTGCTGGCCATCGGGTCCAGCGTGGGCGGCTCGCCTATCGTGGCGACCGAAATCGTGCCGCCCTTGACGGGGGCGGCGTGCGCGGGGCCGGCCAGCGCGGCCACGCCCAGTGCGGCGGCCAGCAACAGGGTTTTCAGCCCGTCGCGGCGACGGGAGACCAATGCGTTCATCGGATGTGCTCCAGAAGTACAGGACGGACGGCGCCGCCGGGCGGGAACTGCGTGTCGGGTAAAAGGCTTGCCATGGGCCGGCTTGCGCCGGCCGGGGTTTCAGAAGAAGGTTTGCGCGACGTCGACGACGCGGTAGTCGTCGTCCACCAGCAGCACCTGCTTCCATTTGTCGAAGGTCAGGCAGGGGTGCGAAATATCGAAGCCGATCATGTCGCCCACCTGGATGTCGTCGCCGTCGGCGATGCGCATGAAGGCATGCTGGTCCATCATCGCGGTGACTTCCCAGTGGGACGGGGCCACGCGGGGCGTCCCGGCGGCGGGCGTCCCGGCTTCGGGCGTCCCGGCTTCGGGCGTCCCGGCTTCGGGCGTACCCGCACCGGGCCGGTAGTGCCGGGCCGGAACCGGCAGGCCGGCATCGAAGGCGGCGTCGCGCTTGCCCATGCCGATGATGGCGCGGCCCGGTTCGGGCAGCGATTGCACGTAGGCCCACACCTGCAGCGCAGGCAGCAGGCCGGGCGCCATGCCGCGCGCCACGTCGTTGTCGCGGCCGATGCGTTCGGCCGCGCCGCGATAAATTCCCACGTCATGGCTCAGGTAGCATCCGGGCCGCAGCACGATGTCCAGCGGCCGGCCGATGTCCAGGCCGGAGAACTCCTGCGCCACCACGTCGAACCAGGCCGATCCGGCGCCGGTCAGGATGGCGCTTCCTTGCGGCGCCAGCTTGCCCTGGGACTGCAAGGCGCGCAGGGTCGCCACCGCGCGGCGCAGGAAGGCACGGATTTGCGCTTCGTCGGACAGCACGCCCTCGTACAGCTCGACCCCGGCCAGCGCCAGGGACTGCGGCCAGCGGGCGATTTCCTCGGCCACGCGCCGCAGGGCCGCATCGTCGCGCACGCCGGTACGGCCGCCCGGCACGCCCAATTCGACCAGCACGCGCAGCACGCGGCCCTGGGAGGCGAAGTACGCGCCCAATTGCGCGATATTGGCCGGGTCGTCGACCAGGCAGCAGAATTCGAACGAGGGGTCGGCCAGCATTCCCGCCACCAGCGCCATGTTGGCGCGGCCCACCAGCTGGTTGGCCATCAGGATGCGCCGCACGCCGTAGCGGTAGGCGGCATGGGCCTGCGGCGCCGTGGCCAGCGTAATGCCCCAGGCGCCGCCTTGCAGCTGGCGATGGAACAGGGCGGGGCTCATGGTGGTCTTGCCGTGCGGCGCCAGCTGCACCTTGTAGGCGCGCATGAAGTCCTGCATCCAGGCCAGGTTATGGCGGATCCGGGACTCGTACAGGACGGCGGCCGGCAGGCTGACGTCCTCGGCCAGCAGGTTCCAGCCCAGGCCGGCGGCCTGGGCCGGCGTACAGCCGGCCGGGAAGGCGCCCAGGCCTTTTCCGGCGGGATCGAGGGGTGGGTAAGAAGGCGTGGAATCCGACATGGCGCGACCGCTGGGCTGAAAACTTTTACCGGGAAATCGGTTTTTTCGGATTATCCTGAAAATTATTTACAAGCCGCCAGCCGGGTTTTCCCGAGTATGGGGCGCGGAAGGGCCGCAGCCCTCGGATCCGCACACCGGATTCCGCCCCACAGCGGGATCCAGGAGCCTTGCATGGCGCCGCCCCCGCGGAAAGCGCGGGCGCGTCGCGGGCCGGGCCCGCGATGGCGCATAGCAGCCTTCCCGGGCGCCGGGTGGCCCGTTGCCAGGCCGGGCATCGCCCCCATATCTGGTGTAATACTCCTTCGCTTTCGTCTCTTTTCCCCCATGAGCAACGATTTGTTCGCCGCGGACCCGGCGCAGCGGGCCCACATCCCGTTGGCCGAGCGCCTGCGTCCGCGCACCCTCGACGACGTCGTCGGCCAATCCCACCTGTTGGGCGAGGGCAAGCCGCTGCGCGTGGCGTTCCAGTCCGGGCGGCCGCATTCCATGGTCTTCTGGGGACCGCCGGGCGTGGGCAAGACCACGCTGGCGCGCCTGATGGCCGACGGCTTCGACGCGCAATTCATCGCCATTTCGGCCGTGCTGGGCGGCGTCAAGGACATCCGCGACGCGGTGGCCGCGGCCCAGGTGGCGCAGGGCCAGGGCCGCCGAACCATTCTCTTCGTCGACGAGGTCCACCGCTTCAACAAGGCGCAGCAGGATGCCTTCCTGCCCTATGTGGAAAGCGGCCTGTTCACCTTCATCGGCGCGACCACGGAAAATCCCTCCTTCGAAGTCAATTCGGCGCTGCTGTCGCGCGCCCGCGTGTACGTGCTGCAATCGCTCACCGCGGACGAACTGATGCAACTGATCGACCGCGCCCTGGTCGAGCTGAACGCCGGCGTGCCGGAATCCGAGGCCATGCGTTTCGACGCCAGTGCCCGCGAACAGCTGGCCGGCTGGGCCGACGGCGATGCGCGGCGGCTGATCAACGCCGTGGAAGTGGTCGCGGAATCGGCGCGCACCGCGCACCGCGGGGTCGTCGACGCCGAATGGCTGGAAACTTCGCTGTCGCAGAACCTGCGCCGCTTCGACAAGGGCGGGGATGCCTTCTACGACCAGATCAGCGCGCTGCATAAGTCGGTGCGCGGCTCCGATCCCGACGCCGCGCTCTACTGGTTCGCGCGCATGATAGACGGCGGCGCGGACCCGCGTTACCTGTCCCGCCGCATCGTGCGCATGGCGGTGGAGGACATCGGCCTGGCCGACCCGCGCGCCACGGAGATCGCCTTGAACGGCGCGGACATCTACGAGCGCCTGGGCTCGCCCGAAGGCGAGCTGGCGCTGGCGCAGGCCGTGGTCTACCTGGCGTGCGCCGCGAAGTCCAATGCCCTGTACAACGCCTATAACGCGGCGCGGCGCTTCGCCGCCGAACACGGCAGCGCGCCGGTGCCCATGCACCTGCGCAACGCCCCGACCAAGCTGATGAAACAGCTGGGGCATGGCCACGCCTACCGCTACGCCCACGACGAGCCCCACGGCTATGCCGCCGGCGAGCATTACTTTCCCGACGGGATGAATCCCACGTTCTACCAGCCAACCGATCGCGGCCTGGAAGCTAAAATCCAGCAGAAGCTGGCCTTCCTGCGCGATTTGGACGCCCAGGCCAAGTCCGGCAAGCGCTAGGCCCCGTGGCCGCGCCCCCGCAACCCCGTCCTCCAGAGAACCATGCTTGACCCCACCCTGCTGCGCAAAGACCTGCAAACCGTCGTCGACCGGCTCAAGACCCGTGGCGTGCAATTCGATATGGAGCGCTTCAATGCGCTGGAATCGCGCCGCAAGTCCGTGCAGACCGAAACCGAATCCCTGCAGGCCCGCCGCAACGCGCTGGCCAAGCAGATAGGCCAGCTCAAGGCCAAGGGCGAGGACGCGAGCGCGGTCATGGCCGAATCGCAGGCCCTGCCCGCGCGCCTGAAGCAGCTGGAAGAAGACCTGGCGCAAGTGCAGGAATCCCTGACGGACTTGCTGCGCATGGTGCCCAATCTGCCGCATCCCAGCGTGCCGGTGGGCGCCTCCAGCGACGACAACGTAGAGGTCCGCCGCTGGATTCCCGGTGCCAAGGGCGAGGACGGCAATCCGGCGCCGCTGCCTTTCCAGGCCAGGGACCACGTCGCCGTCGGCGAACCGCTGGGCCTGGATTTCGATACGGCCGCCAAGTTGTCGGGCGCGCGCTTTTCCTTCATGCGCGGCCAGATCGCCCGCCTGCACCGCGCGCTGGCGCAGTTCATGCTGGACCTGCACACCGGCCAGCACGGCTATACCGAGTGCTATACGCCCTATATCGTCAACAGCTCCACCCTGTATGGCGTGGGCCAGTTGCCGAAGTTCAAGGACGATATGTTCTGGGTGACCAAGGGCGGCGCCGACGACGGCCCGCGCGAGGACGAGCACGGCAAGCCCTATGTGCGCGAGGACCAGTTCCTGATTTCCACGTCCGAGGTCACCCTGACCAGCGTGGCGCGCGACGCCATCCTGGCGGAGTCCGACCTGCCCTTGAAGATGACGGCCCACACGCCTTGCTTCCGCTCCGAAGCCGGCAGCGGCGGCCGCGACACGCGCGGCATGATCCGGCAGCACCAGTTCGACAAGGTGGAAATGGTGCAGATTGTGCAGCCCGAGAAATCCTACGAAGCGCTGGACGAGATGGTCGGCCATGCCGAGCGCGTGCTGCAGCTGCTGGGCCTGCCGTATCGCGTGATGCTGCTGTGCACGGGCGACATGGGCTTCAACTCGGCCAAGACCTTCGACCTGGAGGTATGGCTGCCGGCGCAGAATGCCTTCCGTGAAATCTCCTCCGTTTCGAACTGCGAGAACTTCCAGGCCCGTCGCATGCAGGGCCGTTTCCGCAATGCGCAGGGCAAGCCGGAGTTCGTGCATACCCTGAACGGCTCCGGCCTGGCGGTGGGCCGCACCCTGGTCGCCGTGCTGGAGAACTTCCAGCAGGCCGACGGCAGCGTGCGGGTGCCGCAAGCCTTGCAGCCGTATATGGGGGGCGTATCGGTGCTGCGTCCCTGAGATCCACGCCGGTGTCGGCCGGCCGCGGATGGGCAAAAAGAAACCCGCCTGGTGGACTGTCCGGCTTTCCGCGGCAGTCCATTCGGCGGGTTTATCTTTGCCTGGATGCCGCCCGCAACGACGGTATCCGGCGCGGCCCGGGTGTCCGGAACGGGCCCGTGACCCGCGCCGTCTTCAAGCGCATCCGGCGGAGTCGGCGGGCCCCGCTTGCGCGGGGACGGCCGCCGCCGGCCTGCGCTCAGTGACGGTGGCCGTGGTGGCCCTTGTCCCAGCGCTCGTGGTAATAGCGCGGGCCGCCGCCGTGATAGTACGGGCGGGGGTAGTAGTAGGGACGGGGCGCGACATACACGGGGCGGGGGGCGACCACCACCGGCGGCGGGGCGACGTAGACGGGGGGCGGCGGGGCCACGTACACGGGCGCCGGCGCGGCATAGACAGGGGCGCCGATCACGACCGGCGGAACCCCGATGGAGATACCCACATCCACGCGAGCCAGCGCGGCGCCCGAGGCCAGCAGGGCGGCGGCGCCAAGGCCAGAGACTATCCAACGTTTGATCATGATGCTCCTGCGCTTTGCTGCCGTGGCAGCTGTGGAAATGACGGCTCTATTGTCGGGTAAAAGTCCGATTTACATCCCCGCACGCGCTCATCAAAAGGCGACAATCCGCTACACCGCCCCGGGCGTCCTGTGTTTTTTTGGGTCTTTGTGGTTTATTGTGGTGCGGGTTTCGCAGGGCAAAGGCGGGGGCGAAATGGGATGAAACAGCTGTGCTCTACCGTTCGGGGGCAAGGTGGCATAACGACTGGTTACAAAGAGGGGCCGCACCGCCTCCTGCGCGCGCGTGGCACCCTTGCCGGCGGACTACGGGCACGTACGCACTCAGAAAATCTTTATCGCTTTTGGTTTCCATGTCGCAATAAAGCCGTCCTAATCCGCACGGCAAAATGCGGCTCAACTGGTCGCCACCCCGGGCGCCCGATCAAGAGACAAGGGAGTTCACCATGGAAACTCGTACGGTTAATGGCTTTCGGGTACGTTGCGCGGTGGCCGCGGACAGCGACCGCAAATACCGCGTGCAGGTGTGGACTCGCAAGATCGGCGTGAACGCGCCGGAAAAGTGCTGGAGCATGCCGGGCGGGCGCGCCTTCGCCAGCCAGGACGAGGCCGAACGCAACTGCCGGCAGCTATTCCAGGGCATCCGCGGGGTGCGCTACAACGGCGAGCCGGAGTACTCACACAACTGATCATCATTGCCCGGTACACTGCCGTTTTTCGTCGGAAGGCGGCGGTGCGATGGCGTACGAAGACCTGTTCTGGGGAATGGCCACGGTAGTGGCCATTGCTATTTTGGGCGGCGCCTTATGCGCCTGCGCGGCACGCCTGGGGGCCACGCTGACGGGCTGCGCCGTGCTGGCCGTGGTGAACGGGGGCTGGGTGCTGTTCGCCACGCTGTCCAGCGATTTCGCCGACCAGGCGCCCATACTCGGCGTGGCCGCCATCATGTTCACCCTGGTCATCGGCGCCGCCGCGGCACTGGCGATGCGGCGGCTTTTGCATAAATGAACCCGGCCCTGGGCTCTTAGACCACAAACCCCGCCTGCTTGCGCAGCGCCAGCGATTCCGGGCCACCCAGCGCTTCCACGAAGGCCATGGCGCGGGCAGGGTCGCCGGATTTGGCGCAGCAGGCCGCGGTGTAGACGGTGCTTAGCCCATACTCCTTGGGCAATTCCCCGACCAGCGTTACGCCCGGCGTGTAGAGGATTTCCGTGACCTGGGTGCAGCCGACCATGCCGTCGCCGGTGGTCTTGGCCAGCTCCCCCATGGCGACCGCGCCGTTGGGATATTCGTGGATGCGGTCGGCCAGCGTCTCGGCCAGTCCCAGGCGGCGCAGCACATTGGCGATATGCTGGCCGGCGGTCGATTGCGTCAGGTGCGGCACGTACAGCCCTCGGGCGGCCGCCAGCGTGGCCTTCAGCGCCGCGCCATCGCCCACCGCGACGGGAGAGGTCCCCGTGCGGACGGCCACGCCGGTTTCGACCCGGCCCAGCGGCCGCGCGCTGCCGGCGACCACGTGGCCCTGCTTTTCCAGCTCCTCGATCAGCGCATCGGAAAGCACGATGACGTCGCATGCCGCGCCGGCCAGCAACTTGTCGCGCATCGTGCCGACGGCGCCGAAGCTGGCGTCCAGCGTGCCGCCATGGCGTTGTTCGAATTCGGCCTGCAGGCCCGTGACCACGGCTTTGGCGGCGCCGCCGCTGAAGAGTGTGAGTGTCATGCGTTTCCTTGGTTGGCGATGGGCCGCGCCGCGCGGCGACGCGCGGGCGGCGGGTTGGCGTTCCGGCGCCGTGGCCAAAGGGCCCCGGTACAGCGCCCAGTCCTGCGTGGCGGCGCCGATGCGGCCATGTACCGGGCGTATTCCTGCCTGGCGGCGACGATGCGGTGAAGGATGGGGCTACTCCTGCATGGCGGCGACGATGCGGTCGAAGGTCAAGGGCAGATCCCGAACCCGCACCCCCAGGGCGTCGAACACGGCATTGCCGATGGCCGCCGCCGTGGGGCCCAGCGAACCTTCGCCCGCGCCCACCGGGTCGTCGCCGGGGTGTTGCACGATGGCGATCTCCACATCGGGCACCTGCGAGAACCGCAGCATCGGATAGTCCTGCCAGTTGTCGCCCAGCAGGCGCGTGCGGTCGAAGCGGGCCGCTTCCATCAAGGTCCAGCTCACCGCCTGCAGCGCGCCGCCCTCGATCTGCTGGCGCACGCCATCCGGGTTGATGACCAAGCCCACGTCCACGGCGATCCAAAGGCGCCGCACCTGCACGGTTTCCTGCACGTCGACCTCGGCCACCACGGCGCAGTAGGCGCCGGTGTTCTTGTAGCGGGCGAAGCCCAGGCCAAGGCCGCGGCCCTCGCCGCGCGGCGCCACGCGGCTTTCCCAGCCGGCCATGGCCGCTGCCTGTCGCAGCACGGCGATGCCGCGGGCGTCGGCCAGGTGCGCCAGCCGGTAGGCCAGCGGATCGCTATTCGCGGCGCGTGCCAGTTCATCCATGAACGACTCGATGGCATAGACATTGCCGTAGGCGCCCAGCGCCCGCAGCGACGACGTACGCATCGGCACGTCCAGCACGCGGTGGCACAGTACGTCGGCGGTCGGGAAGCGATAGATGGGGTCGGCGTTGCGATCGGCGCCCCCGCCCGCCGCACGCGGCGCGTCCACGGAATGCAGCCGCTCGAAAGGGCGTTCCAGGTACCAGGAGCCGAGCAGCGTGGGCGTGGCCGAGCGGCCGGGACGCAGGCCATGCCCCGGACTCCAGAGTTCGTGCCGCCACGAGACGATGTGCCCGTTGCCGTCGACCTCCGCTTGCAGTTCGATGGCCATGGCGGGGCCGTGCGGCGACCAGTTCAGTTCGTCGGCACGCGACCATTGCACCCGCACCGGGCGGCCGGGGCATCGCCGCGCCAGCCACGCCGCATCGTAGGCCACGTCGTCCGCGCCGTTGTGTCCATAGCAGCCGGCGCCTTGCGCATGCCGCACGACGATATCCGCTTCCGGCAGGTCGAAGGCCAGGCTCAGGTCCTTGCGCAGATTGAAGATACCCTGGGTGTGGCTCCAGACCTCCAGCGCCGGGGTGCCGGGGCCGGCGTCCTCGCGCGCCAGCGCCAAGGCGCAGGACGGTCCGATGGACCCATGCTTGATGAAGGGTTTGCTGTAGGCGGCACGGTAGGTCCGGCCGCCCCGGGCCGGCATGTCGTCCGTGGCCGGAACCGTCCGGGGTGCGGGGTCGGCCGCGTTGCCCAGACGCAGGTCCACGCAAGGCAGGCTTTTCAGCCAGGCGGGCAGGTCGCCGGCATCGGGCAGCGTGGCGCGTTCGCGCCAGCGCGCGGACCGGGCCAGCGCCGCGGCCGCTCGCTCGGCTAGCGCTTCCGTCCGGGCGATCACGCCGGCCAGCGAGCCGTCGCGCGCCACGGCCAGTACGCCTTCCCAGGCCGCGACCCCGTCCGCGTCCCATTCCAGCAGCTCGGCGTCGGGGGAAGGCGGCCTTACCATGCGCCCGTGCACCATGCCGGGCAGCACCATATCGTGGATGAAACGGAAGCGGCCGAATACTTTTTCCGCGATATCGCCGCGCGCCTGGCCGGTTCCGACGATGCGGTAGCTGGCGCGGTCCTTGGGCTGTACGCCGGGCCGCGCCGGCTGGTCCCGCAGCACGTCTTCGCCCAGCTCCCAGTAACTGCTCACGCGGCGTCCGTCGTGCAGGATGTCGCCGTCCGCCACGGTCAATGCCTGCGCGGCCAGGCCGTGGCGCCGCGCCGCCTCCTCCAGCATCAGGGCGCGCGCCTGCGCGCAGGCATGCCGCAAGGCCGATCCGGAGTGCTGGATGGACAGGCTGCCGGAGGTCACCGCCTCGTCCGGGCTGCGCGCGGTGTCGGCGGCGATCATGCGGATGCGCTCGAAAGCCACGTCCAGTTCTTCGGCGGCGATCTGCGCCAGCGCGGTCAGGATGCCCTGGCCGATCTCCACCTTGCCCGAGCGCACCTCGATGGTGCCGGCGGGGTCCACGCGCAGCCAGGTCGAGAGCCGCGCATTGGCCTGCAGGCTCGGGGGCAGGGACGTGGCCGCCGTCATGGGGCAGCGCTCCGCGATCCGCCCGCCGCGCCGGCGGCGGAGGGGTCTTCATCGATATCGCTTGCGGCGGGCGTCCGTCCGGATCCTGGCCGCGCGGCGGCGCGGTGTATCGCCTTCATGACGCGCAGCTGCGTGCCGCAGCGGCACAGGTTGCGCTCCATGCCGGCGCGGATCTCGGCGTCCGAGGGGCGCGGGCAACGGTGCAGCAGGGCTGTGGCGGCGATCAGCATGCCCGACGTGCAATAGCCGCACTGCGCGGCCTGTTCCGCGATGAAAGCGGCCTGCACGGGATGGGGGGCCGTTGGCGTCCCCAGTCCCTCGGAGGTGACGACGCGCTTGCCGGCGACCGCCCACATGGGCGTATCGCAGGCCGGCACCGCGTGGTCGTCCAGCAGGACGAAGCAGGCGCCGCATTCCCCGGAGCCGCAGCCGTAATGGCTGCTCTTCAGGTCCAGGTCGTTGCGCAGCACGTCCAGCAGCCGGCGGTCGCCGTCCACGCGCAGTTGCGTGGCGGCGCCGTTCAGCGTGAAGGCGATGTCGCGGTCCGTGCTGGGATCCGGCATGGGCTCAGTCCACCTTGATGTTCGCCGACTTGACGATCTTGCCCCACTTGTCGATGTCGCCCTTGAGGAAGTCGGTGAACTGCGCGGGCGTCATCTTCATGGGGCTGACGCCGCTTTTCGCCCAGACGGCCGTGACTTGCGGATCGCTGACGATCTTGCTCACCTTTTCGTTCAGGAAGTCGACCACCTCCTTGGGGGTGTTTTTGGGCGCGAGCAGGCCCAGCCAGATGGTGGCCGTGTAGTCCTTCACGCCGGCCTCCGCCATGGTCGGCACGTCGGGCAGCACGCTGGAGCGCTCGTTGCCCGTGGTGGCGATGGCGCGCACCTTCCTGGTCTGGATCAGGTCGGTCATCGTGCTGACCGCATCGAACATCATGTCCACCTGGCCGCCCAGTACGTCGGTGCGGGCGCCGCCGCTGCTCTTGTACGGAATATGGACGATGTTCACGTCGGCAAGGCTTTTGAACAGCTCGCCCGCCATGTGGTACGGCGTGCCGGTGCCCGAGGACGCGTAGTTCAACTGCCCCGGCTTGGCCTTCGCGGCCTTGATCAGGTCCTGCACGCTCTGGATCGGCAGTCCGTCACGCACGACCAGTACCAGTGGCGCTTCGTTCACCGGCGCCACGGCGGTGAAGTCGCGCATCAAGTCATAAGGCTTGTTGTGCAGCAGGGTCTCGTTGACTGTTTGCGTGTTGGACATCATCAGCAGCGTGTAGCCGTCGGGCGCGGCCTTGGCCACGTACTGGGTGCCGATGACGGCCCCCGCGCCGGGGCGGTTTTCCACCACGAAGGACTGGCCGGTTTCCTGCCCCAGGTGCTGGGCCAGCACGCGGGCATAGACGTCGGCCGAGCCGCCGGCGCCGAACGGCACGATGATGGTCACCGGATGGTTGGGGTAGGGCGCGGCCGCGGCCGCGTTTATTCCGGCCGCGCACGCGACCAGGCCGGCGGCCGCCAGGCCGCGCAGGATGGTTTTCATTCTTGTCTCCTCGCAGGGGGATACGGTCAGGGGCCTGTTGCGGGTCGGGGTCAGGCGACCGCGTTTTCCAATACGCCGATGCCCTGGATCTCCATGCGCATCACGTCGCCGGACTTGACGAACTTCGGCGGGTTGAAGCCGATGCCGACGCCGGCCGGCGTGCCGGTGGCGATCACGTCGCCGGGCTGGAGTTCGATCCCGGCCGAAATCGTTTCGATCAGCGTGGGGATGTCGAAAATCAGCAGCGAGGTATTGGAGTTCTGGCGCAGCTCGCCGTTGACCCAGCACTTCACGTCCAGATTGGTCGCGTCCACTTCGTCATTGGTGACCACATAGGGACCCATCGGGCAGAAGCCGTCCAGCGACTTGCCCAGGAACCATTGCCGGTGCAGTTTCTGCAGATCGCGGGCCGTGAAGTCGTTGACGATGGTGTAGCCGAAAATGTGCTTGAAGGCGTCGGCCTTCTTGATGCCGCGGCCGGGCTTGCCGATGACCACCGCCAATTCCACTTCGTAATCCAGCTGCTTGGCCACGTCCGTGTGGGGCGGGATCTTGTCATTCGGGCCGATGACCGTGCTGGCGGGCTTGGTGAACACCACCGGCGCTTCCGGCGCGTGCTCGCCTTCCTTCGCGCTGCTGTCGAAACCCGACTTGCTGAACTCGGCGGCGTGTTCGTGGTAGTTCTTGCCCACGCAGAAGATATTGCGGCGCGGCCGGTCGATGGGCGCCAGGACCTTGGCTTCGCCCAGCGGCTTGCCGGCGCCGGCAGGCGCGAGCTTGGGCTTCAGTGTCTCGTATTGTTGAACCAATTGGACCATATCCCCGGTAAAGCCGGGCGCCAGTTCGGCGACAGGCCAGAACTGGCCTTTTTCCGTGTCCACCACCGCGATAGCGCGCTGGCCCTGATAGGAAAGCTGGGCGAATTTCATAGGGGCTCCATAGTCCAATTGGTCAAAACAGGCCGTAATGTAGAACCAATGTGGCCTGTTTGCAAGGTTGTTTTTCGAAATTATTGACCAATTGGTTCTGTTTCTTTAAGCTCGCCGCATGGATACCAAAACCCTAACGCCAGTCCCGGATGGCGACGCCTCGTTGCGCTCGCCAGGAGCCAAGGCCTTGTCGCGTTATCTGCGCGAGGAAATCCTGGGCGGACGCTTGCGGGCGGGTGTCAAGCTGCCCCCGGAACGCGAGCTGAGCGCGCGCTTCGGGGCGTCGCGCGGTTCCGTGCGGCGCGTGCTGGCGGACCTGCGCGATCGTGGCTTGATCACGCAGTCCGTGGGCAGCGGCACTTTTGTCTCGGAGCAGGCGGAAGGCATGGTGCAGGGTGCCGGCCTGCCGCGTTTCGACGGCAATGTCAGCCCGGCCGAACTGATGGAAGCCCGCCGGCTGATCGAGCCGCTGCTTCCCGGCATGATCGCCCGCAACGCCACGGCCGCCGACTTCGCCACCATGGCGAATTGCCTGGAGCAGTCCGAGGCCGCCTCCACGATAGAGGAATTCGAGTACTGGGACGGTGCGCTGCACAAGGCTTTCGCGGTGGCCACGCACAACGCTTTTTTCATGCGCATCCTGGAATTGATGAACCAGGTCCGCGAGCAAGGGGAATGGGGCCGGCTCAAGCGCAACTCCCTGACCCCCGCGCGCCGCGCCCAATACGAAAGGCAGCATCGCGCGATGGTGGATGCGTTGCGCGACCGCGATGCCGGCCAGGCGGCCGCATTGATGACCGAGCACCTGGACCAGATACAGCGCAATCTGTTTGGCGAATAACGGCCGGCCGCGCCGCGATGGCGCGCGCCACGGACACAGGCGCGTACGGCGGGGTATCGGCCGACGCGATGGCCGCCGTGCCGCCTAGCCGGACTGTCGGCCGGCGCGCTGGCCGGCATCCTGGCCACCGGGCTTCGCGGCCGCGCACGTGTCATGCATCCGTGCGCCCGTGTCCGGCGTGGCCGCGAAGCCGATCGCCGCCAGGGCGCGGTCCCGCAGGCCGCCGACCATGCGGCCGTACACCTGCGGGTCGTTCAAGGCCCGGGACAATACCAGGCCGCCCTGTATGCCCGCCACGATTTCTTCCGCCAGCGCCTGCGCGGCCGCGCCGGCCAAGCCGCCTTTTTCCAGCGCCGTGGCCAGCGCGCCTGTCCAGTCGCGAAAGTAAGCCGAAACCGCTTGCGCGAAGCGGTCCCTTTCGTTGCCCAGCGCGAATACACCCACCAGGCACACTTTGCGGCCCGACAGGAAATACCGGGATACCTCGTCGAACATCGCCGCGATGCCGTCGCGGGCCGATCCCGCCTGACGCAACGGCGTGTAGACGTTGCGCTGGAACCAATCGTCGATATGCGCCAGTACGGCCGCCGCCATCTCTTCCTTCCCGCCGGGAAAGAAGTGATAAAGGCTGCCCTTGCCCAGGCCCGTGCCTTCGGTGATGCGCGTCAGGCTGGTTCCTTCGTATCCATGGCGGCGGAATACCTCGGCCAGGACCGGAATAACGTCCTGCCGCTCCGCGACGGTTCTTGGCATATGTACTCGCGTGCCGCGCGCCTTTACGGCGCGCCGGTTGTCAGGTCCACGATCAAAGGCCCAGGTCGCTCAGCCCCGGATGGTCCGCCGGGCGGGCGCCCAAAGGCCAATGGAATTTGCGTTCCGATTCCTTGATGGGAAGGTCATTGATGCAGGCATGGCGGAATTTCATCAGGCCGTTATCGTCGAATTCCCAATTCTCGTTGCCATAGGAACGATACCAATTGCCGGAATCGTCATGCCATTCGTAAGCGTAGCGCACGGCGATGCGATTGCCGTCGTGCGCCCACAATTCCTTGATCAGGCGGTAATCCAGTTCCTTGCGCCATTTACGCGTCAGGAATTCGACGACCTGGGCGCGTCCATGCACGAATTCCGCCCGGTTGCGCCAGCGGGTGTCTTCCGTGTAGGCGAGCGAAACCTTTTCGGGGTCGCGGCTATTCCAGCCGTCCTCGGCAAGGCGGACTTTCTGGATGGCGGATTCGCGTGAAAACGGCGGAAGCGGGGGACGTGTGGTCATGGCGCACCTTGGGGTTGGCGGATTAATAAGCCGGACTAATTCTGTACCGGACGGAATGTACTGTACCGTAAGGTACAAAGCGCGCGCAAGTTTTTTAATTGCCGGTCCGGATGTTCCAGAATGGAATATCCGCCGTCCGTCCTAAACCACGAGGGATAACTGTTCTGTCTGCCGCGGGAAAGGGCAGTCGTTGGCGCAATCGACGCGGACAGGGTTTCCCTTTCCATAGAACACGGGCAACAGAAAGCTTTCCCGGCCCGGACCATCGGCCACGCGATGGGGAGCGGAGATATGCAGGTCCTCGAACCAGCGCGCGAGCGTGTCGCCGATGCGCAGGCGATAGCGTTCTCCCGCCGGCAGCGTGCCGCCCCCCGCGGGCGGTGTCTCGCCGCCCGGCTGCGTCCACAGCACGGTGACCGCGCCACAGGGCTGGTTGCGCGCCGCGGCCTGTGCATCGGCCGGCGGCGATCCGCGCAGCAAAGGCGCATGCAGGACAGGATGCCGGTAAAGACATTGGAAGAAATCGGCGGCTTCCCCCCGCGCCAGCGCGCAGCCCACCAGCAGGGCGCGGCACAATTCGAAAACCTCGCCGTAGTAGCGCTCCACGATGTGGGCCGGCGACGCCCCGCCCAGCTCGCGTGCCGCTTCGTCCAGGGCCTTGCACCGGCGCGCCGCGCCGTCCGCCGCGGTCGCGCCCGCGGCGCAAGGATAAAGGTTCTCCTCGGTGGCGATCCGCGCGCCCGCGAAAATGGTTTGCCGCGCGACGGTATAGCGGCCGCCGACGCTATCGGTCGCAGGCCCGCTTTTGAATTCATGCGCCAATTCGAAGTCCCGCAGCGAGCACAGGTAGACTGCACGTAACAACGCTTGGGGAATTTCATGGCCGGTCAAATAGAACAGGCCCGAGTCGCGGGCCGCGGCGCATATTTCCCGCAGGGCGCGATGCTTGGCCTGGAGATCCTCGCCGCGCAATAACGGGGAAATGTCGACAATCGGAAGGTGCGATTGTTGTCGTAACCTACGATTTCCATTCAATCGCAATCTCGGGCTTGGCTTTGTGCGGCGCGTCGAGTATTTTTGCGGCATCGTTAGGACCGATCGTTATAAAGTTAATACAAATGTCGACGCATACTTTATCGGCCGGGGTTCCGATCTATCACCAGATCGCGCAGGTTTTACGCCGGAGGATCCAGGCCGGCGAGTGGGGCCAGGGAAATCAGCTGGCCACCGAGCAAGCGCTGTGCCGCGAGTTCGGCGTCAGCCGCACCACAGTACGCCATGCGCTGAGCCAACTGAAGCGGGAAGGCCTGCTTAGCAGCCAGCGCGGCGTCGGAACACGCCGGGTCGGCGAGCCCACGCGAACCAAATACGTCAGCAATCTTTCCGATCCCTTGCATGCCAGCCTGGACAGCGATCCGCGTGTCATCTCATCGGAGATGGTGCCCGCGCGCGGCGCCATCGCGGCGTTCCTCGGGATGGCCGAAGGCGAACCGATCTTCAAGCTGATACGCGTGCATTACCTGGATAACGAGCCCTTGTCCGTGGTCGAAAGCTACCTTCCCGCCATCATGCAGGGCGCCATCGACCAGTTCCCCCATCGCAGCCTGCATGACATCATGTGGAACGACTTCGACCTGCGGGTCGCGAAGAGCGTCCACACGGTCGCGGTGTCGCGCGCGGAAACGCACGTGGCCAACCTGCTTCACATCGGGCTGGGCGATCCCGTCATGCATGTCCAGGCCTCCACCTATCTGCAGGACGGCCGGCCCATACGCTGGACGGACAACTTCTTCCGTGAAGACCGTTATCAGTACACCGCCGAGTTTTTCTGGGAACCTCCACAATCCGCGGCGGCGGAGCCTTCCGGCAATTGAACAGGAGTCTTCATGAAAGTACGCGATCTTATCGCCGGCCTGTGCCTGGCGGCTTGCACCGCCACGGCCGCCGCGTACCCCGATCGTCCCATCCGGATCGTGCTGGGATTTCCGGCAGGGGGAGGGGCCGATGTCGTATTGCGTACGGTCACGCCCGGCCTGGCGGAGGAACTCGGCCAGCCCGTCATCGTCGATAACCGCCCTGGCGCCGGCGGCAACCTGGGCATGGACATTGTCGCCAAGGCGGCGCCCGATGGCTATACCTTGTTGATGGCGGCGCCCGGACTGGCCACCAACGCCAGCCTGTACGAGCACCTGCCTTTCGATCCCGCCAAGGATTTCACCGCCATCGGCATGGTCAGCAGCGTGCCCAATGTGCTGGTGGTGACGCCCTCGCTGCCCTTCCAGTCCGTGGCCGAACTGATCGCGTATGCCAAGGATCATCCCGGCGAACTGAACTACGCGTCCTCGGGCATCGGCACGTCGCTGCATCTGGCCGGGGCGCTGTTCGAGCGCGACGCGGGCGTGAAGCTGACGCACGTTCCGTATCGCGGCGGCCCGGCCGCCATCAACGACGTGATGAGCGGGCAGGTGCAGATGATGTTCAGCGTGCTGCCGCTGGCGGTGCCGCAGATCAAGGCGGGCAAGCTGCGCGCGCTGGCCGTCACGGGCGCCACGCGGACGTCCGCCTTGCCGGACGTGCCCACCATGATCGAAGCCGGCCTGAAAGGCTACACCGCCACCACCTGGAACGGCCTGGTCGCGCCGGCCGGTACGCCCGCGCCCATCGTTAATCAACTGAACGCCGCGCTGCAGCGGGTGCTCGACCGTCCCGACGTGCGGAAAGCCTTCGCCGGCATGGGACAGGATGTCGTCAAGGACACGCCCCAGGAGTACGACGCCATGCTTAAGCAGGAGACCGAAAAATGGCAGCAGGTCATCAAGGCTGCCGGCATCAAGGCGGAATAAACTCCTTCGTATATCGATAGAGCCCAGGAAAGCGCATGCAGCCCCGCCGCTATGGCCCGTTTCCCTATATTCCCTTGCCGGCCCGCCCGCGCTTCGTCCTGCCCGATAACGCACGCCTGGCCTTGTGGGTAAATCCCAACGTCGAATACTTCGGCCTGGACGACGTCATGCCGGGGCGGCTGAACGAACGGGTGCCGCGCGAGACCGCCAAGATCCCCAATGTCCGCAACTGGTCGGTGCGCGATTACGGCAATCGCGTGGGCGTGTGGCGCATCATGGACACGCTCAGCCGCTATGGGATACGCGCCAGCGCCGCGCTGAATAGCGAATTGTGCGACCGGCATCCGGAAATCATCGACGAGGCCGTGCGCCGCGGCTGGGAGTTCCTGGGGCACGGCATCACCAATGCCGTCCGCCTGGACGAAATGCCGCCCGAACAGGAAAGGCAGGCGATCTTCGAGATGATCGACCGCATCGAGCAGGCGTCGGGCACGCGGCCGGTGGGATGGCTGGCGCCCGGGCTGAGCGAGACCTGGCAAAGCCTGGAATACCTGTCGGAGGCCGGCATCCGCTATGTCTGCGATTGGGTCAACGACGACCAGCCCTACACCATGGAGATCGGAACGCCGCGCATGGTCTCCATCCCCTATAGCGTGCAGACGAACGATGTGCCGGCCTATTACGACATGAAGGTGTCCGTGCCGGAATTCGAGGCCATGATCAAGCGCCAGTTCGACGTCCTGTATCGCGAAGGGGAAGCGTCCGGCCGGGTCATGGCCATCGCCGTGCATCCCTTCGTGACGGGGCTGCCGCATCGCATCGGCGCGCTGGATGCGGCGCTGGAATACATCTGCCGCCACGAGGGCGTGTGGCTGGCCACGGGCCGCGAAATCATGGAGCACTACGTCGGAAGCGATTTCGCCAAGGCGATGTCGCCCGGCTGAGCGCCCGGCCGGCGGGTAAGCGCCGCGCCGGCGTGGCCAGCCGTTCCGCGCGCATCCGCCTAATGCAGCGTCAGCCCGGCCGCGCTCATCATCCAGCGCACGGCCAGCGCGACGCCCCCGAGCACGGCCACGCTGGCGGCCCACAGCACGATCAGCCAGGCAAGTCGTTTCCAAATACGCATCGTCGCCGGCGCGGTGCCGCCTCAGTGATAGCCTTCGCCGCGCCGGACCTTGCCGCGGAATACGTAGTAGCCCCAGGCGGTGTACATCAGGATGATGGGCACGATAAGCAGCGCGCCCACCAGCGCGAAGCCCATGCTTTGCGGCGGCGCGGCCGCGTCCCAGATGGATATGCCGGGGGGGATGACGTTGGGCCATACGCTGATGCCCAGGCCCGTATAGCCCAGGAAGACCAGCGCGAGCGCGCAGACGAACGGCGCCGCGTGGGCATCGCGCCGCACCGTCCTGATCAGCAGCCAGACGGCCAGCAATACCAGTAGCGGGACGGGCGCGAAATAGAACAGGTTCGGCAGGCTGAACCAGCGCCGCGCGATCCCCGGATCCAGCAGCGGCGTCCAGACGCTGATGACCACGATGGCGGCCAGCACGGCCCAGGCGGCGCCGCTCGCGATCCTGCGCGAGCGCGCCAGCAGCTCGGCGTCGGTCTTCATCACCAGCCAGGTGCTGCCCAGCAATGCGTAGGCGGCCAGCAGGGCGATGCCGGTGAACACGCTGAAAGGCGTCAGCCAATCGAAGGCGCCGCCGGCGTGGACGCCGTTGGCGACGGGGATGCCCGCGATATAGGCGCCCAGCACCACGCCTTGGAAAAAAGTCGCCAGCATGGATCCGCAGATGAAGGCCTTGTCCCACCAGTGCCGGTGCGCGTCGCTCGCCTTGAAGCGGAATTCGAAGGCGACGCCGCGAAAGACCAGGCCCACCAGCATCAGGATGATAGGCAGGTAGAGCGCGCTCAGCACCACGCTGTAGGCCAGCGGAAAGGCCGCCAGCAAGCCCGCGCCGCCCAGCACCAGCCAGGTTTCGTTGCCGTCCCACACCGGCGCTACCGTGTTCATCATGGTGTCGCGGTCTTCCTTGCCCGGAAAGAAGGGGAACAGTATGCCGATGCCCAGGTCGAAGCCGTCCATGATGACGTACATCATGACGCCGAACAGGATGATCACGGCCCACACCAGCGGAAGATCGATGCCCATGGTCAGCTCCCCGATGCCGGCGTCGCCGCCGGCAGTTCGTTCTTGTCCGGCGCCGCCGACAGCGGCCGCATGGCATGGCGGTCCAGGCCGGGACCGCCATCGGGCGGTGCGGCCGCGGCCGGGCCGGACCGCGGTCCGCCGCGGATCAGTTTGAGCATGTAGGCCACTCCCGCGCCGAAGACCACGAAATACACCACCACGAACAGCGCCAGCGTGAAGCCCAGTTGCCCCGCGCTGTGCGGCGACACCGCGTCGGCGGTGCGCATCACGCCATAGACGACCCAGGGCTGGCGGCCGATTTCAGTGGTCATCCAGCCGGCCAGCACGGCCAGCAGCCCCGCGGGCCCCATGCACAGCGCGTAGCGCAGGAAGCCGCGATGCCTGTAGAGCCGCTTGCCGCGGCGCAGCCACAGTCCCCACAGGCCCAGCAGGATCATCAGCACGCCCAGCCCCACCATCACGCGGAAGGTCCAGAACACCACCGTGGCGTTGGGGCGGTCCCGCGCGGCGAATTCGTTCAGGCTGGGCACCTTTCCATCCCAGGAGTGCGTCAGGATCAGGCTGCCCAAATGGGGCACTTCCAGCTTGTAGCGGGTGGTCTCGGCGGCCATGTCCGGGATGCCGAACAGCAGCAGCGGCGCGCCGTCGCCCGGCGCCGGCTGTTCCCAGTGGCCCTCGATGGCGGCGATCTTGGCCGGCTGGTGGCGCAGCGTGTTCAGGCCGTGCATGTCGCCGATGAAAGCCTGCACCGGCGCCACCAGCAAGGCCATCCACATGGCCATGGACAGCATTTTGCGCACCGCGGGCGTGTCGTTGCCGCGCAGCAGGTGCCAGGCGGCGCTGGCGCCCACCAGGAGCGCGGTGCTCAGGTAGGCGGCCACCACCATATGGGCCAGGCGATAGGGGAAGGAGGGATTGAAGATGACCTGCAGCCAGTCCACCGGGACGGCGCGGCCGTCGATGATTTCGTAGCCTTGGGGCGTCTGCATCCAGCTGTTGGAGGCCAGTATCCACGTGGCGGAGATCAGCGTGCCGATCGCCACCATGACGGTGGACAGCATGTGCAGGCCGGGGCCCACCCGGTTCCATCCGAACAGCATCACGCCCAGGAAGCCGGCTTCCAGGAAAAACGCGGTGAGCACTTCGTAGGCCAGCAGCGGCCCCGTGATGCCGCCCGCGAAGGTGGAGAAGTGGCTCCAGTTGGTACCGAACTGGTATGCCATCACCAGCCCCGACACCACGCCCATGCCGAAGTTCACCGCGAAGATCTTCAGCCAGAACTGGTATAGCTCGCGGTACAGCGGCTTGCGCGTGGCCAGCCACAGGCCTTCCAGCACGGCCAGGTAGCTGGCCAGCCCGATGGTGATGGCCGGGAAGACGATGTGAAACGAGATCGTGAACCCGAACTGTATTCGGGCAAGAGTCAGTGCATCCAGACCGGTCATGATTGCTTTCCGCGGCGCGGGCCGGGTCGCTGTGGGAATGACGCGATGAGAATACCCGCGGGGGCCGGGCGGTGTACAGGATCAGTACGGGGGCATGGCGAGCGGTGCAGTTGGCAGGCGGCGCGCATAGGCGAAAGCCCGGTGCCCGCGGATGGCGCACCCGCCATGCCCGTGCGCCGGCGTCACGGGGGCGTGCCTCGCATCAGGGCCCGGCAATGGCGCGCCATCTGCTTTTCCTCTTCGGTGGCCACCACCATGACGCCGGGGCCCGGTACCGCCGGCCCCAGCCCCAGGAAATCCAGTCCGGCGACGATGCGCCGCCGGATTTCGGCGCTGTGCTCGCCGATGCCGCCCGTGAATACCAGCAGGTCGATGCCGCCCATCAAGGCCGCATAGGCGCCGATCTGCTTGCGTACCGCGGTGGTAAAGGCTTCCACCGCGAGCGCCGCATGCGCATCCCCGCCCGCGCAGCGCGCCAGCAAGGCCTGCATATCGCTTTCGCCGTCCGCCATGCCGGCCAGCCCGCTTTCGCGGTTGATCAGGGCTTCCAGCGCATCGGCGTCCACATTGCCGGTGCGCATCAGGTACAGGATGACGCCCGGGTCCAGGTCGCCGCTGCGCGTGCCCATGGGGATACCGCCGGCGGGGGTCATGCCCATGGTGGTGTCCACGGATTTGCCGTCCCGTACCGCGCACAGGCTGGCGCCGTTGCCCAGGTGCGCGAACACCGCCCGGGGCGGCAGGTCCGGGCCCAGCCGCCGCACCAGCGATTCGTAGGACAGGCCATGAAAGCCGTAGCGCGCCACGCCCGCCTGTGCATAACGCGCGGGCAGCGGCAGCCGCGTGGCGACCGGCGGCATGGTCTGGTGGAATGCCGTGTCGATGCAGGCGAACTGGCGCGCATCCGGCCATCGCGCGCGGGCGCGCTCGACCAGCTCCAGCGCCACCGGAATGTGCAGCGGGGCGAAGTGCACCGCTTGCCGCAGTTGTTCCAGCACCGCCGGAGTCAAGGCCTGGTGGGTGCGCAGATGCGGTCCGCCGTGCACGATGCGGTGCCCCACCGCCGCGGGCGGGCCCAGGCCGACCTGGTCCAGGGTGCGCGCCAGGACGTCCAGCGCCTGCGCCTGCGTGGGCATGTCATGGTCTTGCGCGGCCAGGACCTTGCCGCGCGCATCGCGGATACGCAGGTGGCCGTCGGCGCGGCCGACGTTATCGGCGGCGCCCGTCGCGATGGCGGCTTCGTCGCTGCCCTCCAGCCGGAACAGCGCGAACTTCAGCGACGACGAGCCGCTATTGACCACAAGGATGGCCGATGCGTCGGCGGATGGGGTGGCCATCGTCATGCCGCCCACGTCCAGTTGCGGATGTCGTCCCGGTCTATGCCCTCGGTGTGCGCATGGTCCATGTGGACGATGATCTGGTCGCGCAGCCATTCCTTGACGTGGCCGCCGGTCGCGCGCAGCGCGGGAACGCGGTCGATGGCGTTGATCGCCAGGTGGAAGCGGTCGATCTGGTTGACCATGGCCAGTTCGAACGGCGTGTTGATGCTGCCGCGTTCCTGGTAGCCATGCACGTGGATATTGGCGTGGTTGCGCCGTCGGTAAGTCAGCTTGTGCACCAGCGCGGGGTAGGAGTGGAAGTTGAAGATGACCGGCTTGTCCGCCGTGAACAGCGAATCGAAATCGCGATCCGAGAGCCCGTGCGGATGATCCGTATCCGGCAGCAGCCGGAAAAGATCCACCACATTCACGAAACGGATCTTCAGCGCCGAGAACTTGTCCTTCAGGATCTGCACCGCGGCCAGGGCTTCCATGGTCGCCACGTCGCCCGCGCAGGCGATCACCAGGTCCGGCTCGCTGCCGTGGTCGGTGGATGCCCATTCCCATATCCCGATGCCCTTGGTGCAATGCCGGATGGCCGTATCGCGGTCCAGGTACTGCAGGTGCGGCTGCTTGTCGGCCACGATGACGTTCACGTAGTCGCGCGTGCGCAGGCAATGATCCGCCACGCTGAGCAGGCAGTTCGCGTCGGGCGGCAGGTATACCCGCACGATCTCCGGGCTTTTGTTGCAGACCACGTCCAGGAAACCGGGATCCTGGTGCGTGAAGCCGTTGTGATCCTGCCGCCACACCAGCGAGGTGATCAGCAGGTTCAGCGAAGGAATGGGCGCGCGCCAGCTCAACTCCAGCTTGGCCTTTTCCAGCCATTTGGCGTGCTGGTTGAACATCGAATCGATGACGTGGACGAAGGCCTCGTAGGTGGCGAAGAAGCCATGGCGCCCGGTCAGCAGATAGCCCTCCAGCCAGCCCTCCAGCGTATGTTCGCTCAGCATTTCCATGACGCGGCCGTCGTGGGCCAGTTCGCCGCCGTCCTGGTCCACGGGCAGCATCTCGGCCATCCAGGTCTTGGGCGACGCTTCGTACACGGCCTGCAGCTTGTTGCTGGCGGTCTCGTCCGGGCCGAACAGCCGGAAGCTGCTCATGTTGCGCGCCATGACGTCGCGCAGGAATTTGCCCAGCACGGCGGTCGGCGAAAGATAGATGGAGGCCGGCGCGGAGACTTCCACCGCATAGTCCCGGAAATCCGGCATGTCCAATGGCTTGCACAGCAGTCCGCCGTTGGCGTGCGGGTTGGCGCTGATGCGGCGGTCGCCCTCGGGTGCCAGCCGGCGCAGGAAGGGCATGGGCACGCCGCCTTCATCGAAAAGTTCTTCGGGCCGATAGCCGCGCATCCAGTTTTCCACGACCTTGAGGTTCTCCGGATTGCTGGCGGGATCGGCCACCGGTACCTGGTGCGCCCGCCAGAATCCCGCGACGCGATGGCCGTCCACGGTTTCCGGGCCCGTCCAGCCCTTGGGCGTGCGCAGCACGATCATGGGCCAGCGCGGCCGTTCCAGGCAGCCTTCTTCCCTGGCGCGCCGCTGGATCGCCTGGATCTCGTCGAAGCAGCGGTCCATCGTGGCCGCCATGGCGTGATGCATGGCTTCGGGTTCGTCGCCTTCGACGAAGTGGGGGCGATGGCCGTAGCCTGTCAGCAGGGCTTCCAGCTCGTCGCGCGGGATACGCGCCAGGATGGTCGGATTGGCGATCTTGTAGCCGTTCAGGTGCAGGATGGGCAGCACCGCGCCGTCGCGCGCCGGGTTGAGGAACTTATTGGAATGCCAGGACGTCGCCAGCGGCCCGGTTTCGGCCTCGCCATCGCCGACCATGACCGCGGCCACCAGATCCGGATTGTCGAAGACGGCGCCATAGCCGTGCGACAGGCTGTAGCCCAGTTCTCCCCCTTCGTGGATGGAGCCAGGCGTCTCCGGCGTGCAATGCGAGCCGATGCCACCGGGAAACGAAAACAGCTGGAAGAAGCGCTGCATCCCGGCCTCGTCCTGGCTGCGGTCGGGATAGACCTCGCTGTAGCGCCCTTCCAGGTAGGCGTGCGCCAGCGTGGCCGGCGCGCCATGTCCCGGACCCGATATGAAAAGCACGTTCGCGTCGCGCTGGCGGATGACGCGATTCAAATGCACCAGCGCGAAGGACTGTCCGGGGTCCGACCCCCAATGCCCCAGCAGGCGGCGCTTGATGTGTTCGGCCTTCAGCGGTTCGCGCAACAGCGGATTCGCCCGCAGATAGATCATTCCCACCGCGAGATAGTTGCTGGCGCGCCAATAGGCGTCCATGGCGCGCAATTCCTCGTCGGCCAGGGGCAGGTCGCGGGCGGCTTGTACAGGGGGCTGGGTAAGCGTCATCGTACCGGCTCCTTGCCAGGCGCATGGAGGACGCCCGGCGCGAAAAGAAAGATAGCCGGTGCGCGGCGTGCGCATACCGGGCTACAGGCAGGAACTGCGCGAAGAGGCGCCGGCCAGCAAGGTCCATGCCGTCGCGGCGCGTGCGCTGGCGCGCGCTTGGACCGGCGCGCGGGCGGCGGTAACATCGTGCCGCCGCCGCGCGGTCCTGGCAAGCCCTGTTACCGTGCCTCTTTCCGCCATCGGCGTGGCAGTTTCGACGGGATCGTGCATGAATACACCAGGCAGACAAATCGAGATCCCCGCGCTGTACATGCGCGGCGGCACCAGCAAGGGCGTTTTTTTCCTGCCGCGGGATCTGCCCGCGGATCCCGCGCGGCGCGACGCGGTACTGCTGCGGGTGGCGGGCAGTCCCGACCCCTACGGCAAGCAGATCGACGGCATGGGCGGCGCGACGTCCAGCACCAGCAAGGTCGTCATCGTCGGCAAGAGCACGCGTCCCGATTGCGATGTCGATTACTGGTTCGGCCAGGTGGCCATCGGCCAGGCGCTGGTCGACTGGAGCGGCAACTGCGGCAACCTGACTGCCGCGGTGGGGCCCTTTGCCATTCATCGCGGCCTGGTGCGGCCGCCCGGGGACGGCGTGGCCACCGTGCGCATCTGGCAGGCCAACATACGGCGCCGCATCATCGCGCACGTGCCGGTGCGCGATGGGCAGGTACAGGAACTGGGCGATTTCGAGCTGGATGGCGTCACGTTCCCGGCCGCGGAAATTCCGCTGACTTTCCTCGATCCCGGCGCCGGCGGCGACGCGCAAGGAGGCGGCATGTTTCCCACCGGCCGTGCCATCGACCGCCTGTCGGTGCCCGGTGTGGGGACCATCGAAGCCACGCTGATCGATGCGGGCAACCCCGCCGTGCTGGTGGACGCCGTCGCCCTGGGCCTGGCGGGCACGGAGAACCAGGCACGCATCAATGGCGACGCGCCGCTGCTGGCCAGGCTGGAATCGATACGCGCGCACGCCGCCGTCGCCATGGGCGCGGCCGGCACGGCGGCGGAGGCGACCGCGACGCGGCAGCACACGCCCAAGCTCGCCTTCTTCGGTCCGCCCGCGAGCTATGACGCGTCCAGCGGCGCCCGCGTCGATGCGGAAACCATAGACATCGTGGCGCGCATCATGTCGATGGGACAACTGCACCACGCAATGACGGGAACGGGCGCGGTGGCCATCGCCGCCGCCGCCGCGGTGCCGGGCACCATCGTCAGCCGCATCCTGGGCGGCGCGCGCGATACGTTGTGTTTCGGCCATGCGTCCGGCCGCCTGCGCGTGGGCGCGGAGGCCCGCCAGCGCGAAGGCCAATGGGAGGTCACCAAGGTAACGCTGAGCCGCAGCGCGCGTCGCCTGATGGCCGGCACGGTCTTCGTGCCGGAGGCCGTACTGCGCGATCAGGCCTGAAGCGGCGGCCCGCGATCGTCGGGCAAGGTCTCGACCCATGCCCGCACGGAGTCGACGAACAGGCGCAGTTCTTCCTGCGCCGCGCGGCAGGCAAGCCGCGCAGCCGGCCCGTCGTCGCATGCCAGGCGCCGCTCCGCGCCGGCGCAGGCATCCGCCAGTGCCGTGGCGCCGATCATGCGGGCCACGCCGTTCAAGGCATGCAGGACATCGCGGGCCGCCGCATGGTCGCGTGCCGACACGGCCAGGCCCAGGGTCGCCGCATCGTCTTCGCTGGTTTGCAGCAGCCCCGCCAGAAAACGTCCCGCGATGGCGGCGTCGCCGGCCGCCACGGTCTCGATGGCGCCCGGATCGAAGCGCAGGCCATGACGCCATGCGGGGCGCAGCGCGCCGCGCGCCTGCGGCGAACGGCACAGCCGCCGCTGCAATTCCACCAGGCCCAGCGGCTTGAAGAGGCAGCCATCCATGCCGGCCGCCAGGCAACGGCCGATTTCGTCGCGTTCGGCGCTGGCCGTATACGCCCACACCGCGCAGGGCCCCAGGCCCCGCGCCGCTTCGTCCTGGCGGATGCGGCGGGCCAGATCGTAGCCGCTGCCGTCGGCCATATTGCAGTCGGTGATCACCGCGTCGTAGGCGCCGGCCCGCCACAGCCGCCATGCGGCCTTGCCGCTGCCGGCCTGCACTACGCTGTGTCCCAGATGCTCCAGTTGCTTGCGCAGCAGCAGCCGGCTGGGCGCATGGTCATCGACGGCGAGTATCTGCAAACGGGTCGTGCCGGTGTCACCCGGCTGGCCGGTATGCCTGTGGGGGGGCGGTGACGCCAGGCATTCCGTCTCGAACCCGAAACGGACGGTGCACCCGCGGCCCGCGGCGCTTTCCAGCAGCAGCGTGCCGCCCATCAGCGCCACCAG
Organism: Bordetella bronchialis; assembly: GCF_001676705.1. Lineage (NCBI taxonomy): Bacteria > Pseudomonadati > Pseudomonadota > Betaproteobacteria > Burkholderiales > Alcaligenaceae > Bordetella > Bordetella bronchialis. Next base: position 4,396,524 of record NZ_CP016170.1, on the reverse strand, counting down.
CCGCCGGGCGATATTCAGGCCCAACCCGCTGCCGCCGTGGATCCGTGCCCCGTCGGGCGCCTGCGAATACGGCGCGAAAAGCACACGCTGATCGGCCTTGGCGATGCCTATGCCGGTGTCCGTCACCCGGACGGATACCGCCGAACGGCCGGGGGCGACGCGGCGTGCGCCCACGCCGACCGTGATGGTGCCCGAAGGGGTGAACTTCACGGCATTACTGAGCAGGTTGGAAAGAACCTGCTTGAAGCGCATCGGGTCCAGCATGAGGTCGACATCGGCGTCCGCCTCGGCGTGGAAGCGCAGTGCCAGCCCCTTGTCGCCCGCCAATCCCTGGAACACCTGCACCACCGAAGCCGCCAGCGCGCGCAGGTTGACGCGTTGTGGCAAGAGCTCCAGCTTGCCGCAATCCATTTTCTCCAGATCGAGAATGTCGGTGACCAGGTCCAGCAGGCCCTGCGCCGCGCCGTGCGCCACGCGCAGGTGGTCCGACACGTCCTGGCCTGCCGCCGCTTCTTTCAGGCCCAGTTCCAGCATGCCGGCCACCGCATTCAGCGGCGTGCGTATCTCGTGGCTGGCGATGGCCAGGAAGTCGCTCTTCGCGCGGCAGGCCGACTGCGCGGATTGCGCGGCGGCGCGCAAGGCGCGCTCGGCCCGCTGCCGTTTCGCGATCTGGCGGCGCAGATGGCTGTTCCAGCCCGCCAGCATGGTGCCGGCCAGCATGCTGGCGCCCAGCACCGGATCGAGCAGCAGCCATTGTTCCTCCAGCACTGCGCCTATCCATGCGGCGTCCTTGCCTTCGTCATAGGGTGTTGGCGCCGCGTCGGCGCCACAGGCGGCGAGCAGGAATGCCGAGGCGCATGCCGCCCGGGTAAGCAGGCCACGCCGCATGCCGCTATACCAGGCCGTTGCGCCTGGCGATATCGGTCAGTTCGAGCAGCGTCGCGGCGTTGAGTTTTTCCTGCAGCCGGCTCTTGTAGGTACTGACTGTTTTCTCGCTCAGCATGAGCGTGGCGGCGATGGTCTTGTTCAAGGCCCCGCGCGCCAGGTGCTGCAGCACCACCAGTTCGCGATCCGAAAGTTGCTCGATCAGCGCCGCCTCGCTCATGGCCGTGCCGCGCTCGCCGCTGGGATGCAGCGCCACCGTGGGGAAGTAAGTGTTTCCTTGCAGGACCGCCTTGGCCGCGCTGACCAGCTCTTGCAGCTCCTTGCCCTTGTACACGAAGCCGGAGGCCCCCGCGTGGAGACAGCGCGCGGCCAGATGGTCGGGATTCTGCGCGGTCAGCACCACGATTCCCGGCTTGTGGTCGCGGCCGTCGCCGCGCAGGCGGGTGATGACCATCAGCCCGTCCATTTTCGGAATGCCGATGTCCAGGACGATCAGGTCGGGCCGGTGCTCGCGCGCCGCGCTCAGGGCGTCCACGCCGGTGGAGACCTCCCCCACGACGTCCCAGCCGTTCTGTTCCAGTATTGTTCTGACCGCGAAGCGGATCATGGGGTGATCGTCGACGATGACGACGCTTCCTACTCTTTGCACTTGAACCTCTTCTTCGATCGCGGTAATCCCGGGCCGCATGATGCCGCGCGCGGGCACGGTGGAATCGGCGGGCCGCGGATCATGCCGCCCGTCCCGGCGGGGACGCGCCGTGTTTTGAGTTCCTGCATCGCGCAGGGCGATGGCTACGGCGTGATGGGATGATTGCCCCGCAGGAAGGCGCGGCAAAGTATACGGAGGGAGGGTCGTCGAAGGCACGCGGGCCCCGCCGCCGTCGTTGCAGAAGGGCTACTTATTGCGACCAGTTGCAAAAGGCTGCGGAGCGACATGAAAAAGCCACGGCCGAAGCCGTGGCAAACAAGCACGTGTGGTCGTCCGAAAATTACCGCATGCATGACCGGTAATTCCGAACGACGCATAACGCTAACACTCTCCGGCGCGCCTGAGGACTGAGGAATGTTTCGAAAGAAAACGAAAAATCAGCTTCCCGCATGCTCGTATTGCCGCGGTGATCGCTTGACAACCCGATGGCGGAGATGGACCCTAGCGCACGCGTAAATCAATCTCAATCGCTCGTGATCGCATGGGTACACGGCAAGTCAAGAGGGGCTTTTCGGGGTTCCTGCGGTGCCGCGCCGCATGCTATAGAAATGCCTGCAATAAGGGGAGAACATGGAACTGTATATGACGATGGGCGAGGGATATCGCCTCACCCTGGACGTGGACGAGTCCGCGTCCGGGTATGGCTGGTATATCTATCTCGCGCTGTCGAAGGAGCAGGGCAAGGGCACGCTCGTGGCAAGCGACGAGGCATGCGAGTCCGCTTCCGAAGCCGCGGCCGCGGGGATGCGGGCGCTGGAACGATACAAGCTGGAACAACCCATCTCCGTGGTGACGCCTTCCCCCATCGCGGCTTATTGACCGCAACGGCCGCGCGCGTCACGGCGTGGCGCGACTGGCCCGCAGGCGCTTCGTGCTGATACGGTCATGAATGTGTATGGCCAGGGCGGCCAGCGCCAGGCCCAATCCCAGCATGGACACGGCTTGCCATCCGCCGCGGTGCCACGCGACACTGGCCGCGCCGGAACCGAAGGCCCCGCCGAAGAAGATCGCCGTCACATAAACCGTGTTGATGCGGCTGCGGGCCTGTGCGTCCAGGCTAAGGATCAGCGATTGATTCGACACCTGCGCCAGCGATACGCCCAGGTCCAGCAGAATGACGCCCACGACCAGGCCCGCCATCGAGGGCGCGAGCGCGAAGACGACGAAGGAAACCGCGCAGGCCACGATGCCGGCGCCGACGCCGTTGCGGGCGCCATAGCGGTCGGCCAGCTTGCCGCCCCATGACGCGGCGCCCACACCGATCAGGCCGACGATGCCGAAGGCGCCCGCCACCGCCGAACCCATCCGGTAGGGCGGTTCCGCCAGCATCAGCGCCAGGACCGACCAGAACGCGCTGAACAGGCCGAACAGGCAGGCCTGCGTCGCACAGGCGCGACGCAGCGGCGCGTGCGTGAACAGCAGTTGCACCATGGAACCGAGCAGGCGCGCGTAGGGCAGGCGGGACTTCGGGGCGACGCGCGGCAGCATCATGAACATCATCGCGCCCAGCGCCAGCGCGATGCCGGCCGCCACCCAGAACATCGCGCGCCATCCCAGCAGTTGGCCGATGGCGCCGCTGAGCGTGCGCGCCAGCAGGATGCCGGCCAGCAGGCCGCTGAACACCACCCCGACCGCCTGTCCCCGGGTGGTGTCCGGCGCCAGGTCCGCCGCGAAGGGGATGATCAATTGCGTGATGGTGGCGCCGACGCCCAGCAGGATGGAAGCGGCGATTAAGCTATTGAAGGAGGGCGCGATGGCGCAGGCGACCGCCGCGGCGATCAGCAGCACGCATTGCGCCAGGATCAGCCGCCGGCGTTCCAGCCGGTCGCCCAGCGGAACCAGCAGGACCAGGCCCACCGTATACCCCAGCTGCGTGCACATGGTGATCAGCCCGATCCCTTCGCCCGCGTGGAAGGTCGCGGCGATCAGCGCCAGCATGGGTTGGCTGTAGTAAAGATTCGCGACGGCCGCGCCCGCGGTGACCGCCAGCGCGAACAGCAGTCCGCGCGTCAAGGGCGGCTGCGCGACGGGGCGCCCGGCGCCCGAAGAAAGGCTGTTCATGAATACGTAAGGATAAAAAGCAAAATCCGCCCGGAAGCGGGCGGACTGTGTACGTCCTTGGATGGCAAGCGGTCAGCCCAGCGTGCCGCGTTCCAGCAGGTTGCGGCGCACGCCGCCCTGGCGCTCCAGCATCCAGCCCGGATACTCGGCGGGCAGGGCGCTGACTTCGGCCAGCGTGGCCAGTTCGGTGGCGCTCAGCCGCAGGGACGTAGCGCCGATATTGTCGCGCAATTGCTCGACCCGCTTGGCGCCGACGATGACCGTCGTGACCGCGGGCTGGTGCAGCAGCCAGGCCAGGGCGATCTGCGCGACCGATACCTTGCGCGCATCGGCGATGGCGCGCATGGCGTCGACGCAATCGAAGGCGCGATCGCGGTCCACCGGCGGGAAGTCGAAGGTGGTGCGGCGGCTGCCTTGCTCGCCCTGGGTGTCGCGGGCGTATTTGCCACTGAGCAGGCCGCCGGCGAGCGGGCTCCAGACCATCAGGCCGACCCCTTCGCTGCGCAGCAAGGGGACGATCTCGCGCTCCAGGTCGCGGCCGGCGATGGTGTAGTACGCCTGCAGCGATTCGAAGCGGGCCAGGCCGTGGCGCTCGGAGATGCCCAGGGCCTTCATGATCTGCCATGCCGCCCAATTGGATACGCCGATATAGCGGACATGGCCGTGCTGCACCAGGGTGTCCAGCGCGCGCAGCGTTTCCTCGATGGGCGTGGCGGGGTCGAAGCCATGGACCTGGTACAGGTCCAGATGATCCATTTGCATGCGCTTGAGCGAGGCTTTCACGCTTTCCATGATGTGATAGCGGGACAGGCCGCGCGAATTCACGCCGTGCGTACCCGTTTCGCCCAGGACCTTGGATGCCACCACGACGTTTTCCCGCGGCACGCCCAGGTTGCGCAGCGCCTGGCCGGTCATGATTTCGGAACGGCCCCCGGCGTACACATTGGCGGTGTCGATGAAGTTGATGCCTGCGTCCAGCGCGGCGCCCACCAGGGCGTCGGCCTCGTTCTGCCCGAGGTTGCCGATATGCCCCCAAGTGGTGCCAGCCTCGCCGCCGAAGGTCATGGTGCCCAGGCACAGTTCGGACACGAACAAGCCGGTGCTGCCGAGTTTGTTGTAACGCATGGGATGCTCCTTGAATTCGTGGGTTGCCGCCACCCGTGGCGGACAGTATGCGCGCCCGCCTGAGGGCAGGGCTGCTCGATCCTGTTCGATTACTGCCTAATCCTCCAGTGATCCACATCGCCAGTGGGGTCGGGGCTTTCCTTACGCCAATCTGGCGCTATTCTTCCATTGCACAAAATTCCGCGCGCTCCACGGTCTCGTGGACGACCCTACACTTCGGTGAACCATGGGCTTGAACGAGATACCCGATTCCTTCACGACCTCCGCCGCTTCGATGGACGACATCGACACGATGGTCGATGCGCCGCGCCGGGAGCTGGTGTGGCGCCTGGCCAGCCTGACCGGTACGCTGGAAGGCTCGATGCCCACGGCCATTCCCGGCCTGCACCTGCATCGCCTGACGTGCACCAGCGGCCCGCACCACGCCTTGCAACTGCCCATCTTCGGCGTGATCGCGCAGGGCTCCAAGCGGCTGCTGGTGGGCGACGAGGTCTACGACTACGATCCGCTGCACTACCTGGTGTCCTCGGTGGACTTGCCGGTCAGCGGCAAGGTGACGGTGGGCAGCCCCACCGAGCCCTACCTGGGCCTGCGCCTGGACCTGGACGTAGAGGCCATCGACGATCTCATCCACGAGGTCGATCCGCCTTCCGTGCCGGCGGAAGTGCCGCGCGGCCTGTACGTGAACCGCCTGGGCGATACCTTGCTGGACGGCGTGCTGCGCTTGTTGCGCCTGCTGGACAGCCCCGTGGACATCCCGGTGCTCGCGCCCATGGTCAAGCGGGAAATCTTCTATCGGCTGCTGATGAACGGGCAGGGCGCGGTGTTGCGCCAGCTGGTGCAGAAGGACAGCCACACCCAGCGCATCGCGCGTGCCATCCGTCTGCTGCGCGAACACTACGTGCGTCCGCTGCGGGTGGAGGAACTGGCGCGCCACGCGCACATGAGTCCCTCGTCCTTCCACCATCATTTCAAGGCGGTCACGGCGATGAGCCCGCTGCAGTTCCAGAAGCAGCTGCGCCTGCAGGAAGCGCGGCGCCTGATGTTCACCAGCGATGCCGATGTCGCCGTGGTCGCGCACCAGGTTGGCTATGAAAGTCCCTCGCAATTCAGCCGCGAGTACAGCCGGCTGTTCGGCTCGGCGCCGCTGCGCGACAAGCGCCGCTGGATGCGCGACGGCATGTCGCACTGACGCTTACTTGACGCGCTGTTTTTCCAGCTTGCGGGCCAGCGTGCGGCGGTGCATCCCCAGGCGCCGGGCCGTTTCGGAAATATTGAAGCCCGTGGCGGCCAGGGTCTCGTGGATGCGTTCCCATTCCAGGGTCTTGATGGAGGTGGGCCGGTCGCTGAGTTCCGTCTCGATATCGCCGGCATCGCGGCCGAAGGCCTGCTCGATGTCGTCGGTGTTCGACGGCTTGGCCAGGTAATGCCGGGCGCCCAGCTTGATGGCCTCCACCGCGGTGGCGATGCTGGCATAGCCGGTCAGCACGACGATGACGGTATCGGGACGATGGGCATGCAGGGCCTGGACGCAGGCCAGGCCCGATGCCTCGCCCCTGAGCTTCAGGTCCACCACCGCATAGTCCGGCTGGTGGTCGGGCAGCAGCGCCTGCACGCCCTCCAGCCCGGTCGCATGCAGCACGCGGTAGCCGCGCCGCTCGAAGGAGCGGCCCAGCGTGCGCGCGAAGGTCTCGTCGTCCTCGACAATCAGGAGCAGCCTGTCGGCCGGCGTGGCCGGCCCGGCGCCGCGCCGGGCGGCGTCGTCTTCGCCGGGCGGCGCCATGGCGTCATCGGGGGGCGGGAGTGTCGTCGTCATCCTCTTCGTCCAGGGTGAGCGCGGAAAGCGGCAGCCGCAGCGTCACGCGGGCGCCGCCTTCCGGGCGGTTTTCGGCGGACACCGTGCCGCCCAGCGTGCGGGCCACATTGACGACCAGGAACAAGCCCAGGCCGCCGCCCGGCCTGCCCTTGCTGGATTGGTAGGGTTTGCCGAAGCGCGCCAGCATGGGCGGCGCGAAACCGGGCCCGTCGTCGGTGATCTCCAGCACCAGCGCGTCCGCGTCGCGCCGCACCCGCAGGGCGATCGTCCTGCGCGCCGCTTCCAGCGCATTGTCCAGCACGTTGCAGATCATCTGCTTCAGCGCCGAATCCGAGACGATGCGCAGGTCCGCGCCGAAATCGTTCTGGTAGCGCAACTGCTCGTCGAAGCCGCGCGTCCGGCGCCATTCGGCGACCAGGTCGTCCAGGAAGGTGCGCACCGTGGTTTGCGCCGGCGCGTCGCCGCGCGCCTCGCCGGCGGACAGCAGGATGCCGCCCACGATGGATTTGCAGCGGGCCACGGAGGCCTGCATATCGCCGATTTCCTGCAGCAGCTGCGGATCGTCCTTGAAAGGCCTCATGTGGCGCCAGTCTCCCAGGATGACCGCCATGGTCGCCAGCGGCGTGCCCAGCTCGTGCGCCGCCCCGGATGCCAGCAAGCCCATGCGCACGATGTGCTCTTCTTCCGCGGCGCGCTGGCGCAGGTCGGCGAGCCGGGCGTCGCGCCTGCGCAGGTTGCCGTTGATGCGGGTTATGAAAACCACCAGCAGCGATGCGTTCAGGGCGAAGCAGATCAGCATGCCTTGCAGGTACAGGCTGGCCAGGCCGTTGCCATGATCCAGCGGCAGGGTCAGCGGCCGTCCCGCGGCCGCCAGCAGCATCAGGCACAGCGTGGTCACGATGACCAGCATCCAGGTGCTCCAGGGCTTGAGCAGGACCGCGCCCAGGGTCACCTGCACCAGGTACAGGAACACGAAGGGATTGGTGGCGCCGCCGGTCAGGTAGAGCTGGGCCGTCAGGGCCGCCAGGTCCACCAGCATGGCGACCAGCAGTTCGGTATTACTGACCTCCGGCGCCAGCGTCAGGCGCAGCATGCCGACGATGTTGAAGGCGATAAGGCCGCCCAGCACCGGCACCATGTAGTTCAGCGGCAGCGGCACGCCGAAACCCATCACCACGACGTAGATGGTGGCGATCTGGCCCAGCACCGCGATCCAGCGCAGCGTGATGAGCTGCTGCATGTTTTTGTGGCCGGTGGTGTCGTACCGGCGCCTGCGGCGCTGCGCGCCGGCGGGCGCCGGCGGTCCGTCGGGCGAGACGGTGGCGTGCAGGGGGCGGTCGCCTTCCTGGCCGGAATCGTGCTGGGCGTTCATGGCGCGCTCCGGTCGCGGCGGGACGTCATCGTGCCGGCCCGGTCTTGGGCGTGCGCTGGCGGCGTTCCTCGCGGATCGTATAGAACGCGGCGCCCACCACCATGAGCGCCAGCGTGTACCAGGTGATGGCGTAGACCAGGTGGCTGTTGTGGAAGGCGATCACCGTCATGCCGCCGCGAGGCCAGGCGTCCGGCGGCGCGCCGGGCGTGGCCGCGGCATCGACGAAATAGGGCGCGGTGTCCGCCAGGCCCCGTGCCGCGGCGATGGCCTGTACGTCGCGCGAATACCAGCGGTCGTTGGCCGGGTCGTTGCGGCGCAGGAAGCCGCCGCCCGGCTCGCTGATGCGCAGCAGGCCGCTGACCGTGGTGGCGTCGCTGGGGGGATGGGCGATGCGGTCGCGCCGGTCGGAGGGGACGAAGCCGCGATTGACCAGCACGGTCGTGCCGTCGTCGCGCAGCAGGGGCGTGATGACCCAGTAGCCGCTGCCCAGCTCCGTGCTGGCCTGCGTCAGGGTTTGCTTGCCGTATTCATAGCGGCCGGACAGCGTCACGTGGCGGTATTCGTCGCCGTCGGCGCTGACCGCCGGCCAGCGTTGCGGCCCGGGGGCCGGCACGGCCGGGGCGTGGACGCGCTGGTCCACGCGGGCGATCAGGTCGAGCTTCCAGGCGCGCCGCTGCACCTGCCAGGTGCCCAGCGCGCAGAAACCCGCAAAAAGCAACACCGCCACGACCGCCATGCAGATCAGGACTGCCGGGCGGCGCCGGACGCGGGTTTCTGCGTCCGGCTGGGCGGTGGTGGGCGGGCCCCCGGCTTGCCGGGACCGCGCGTCGCGGTCCGGAGGGGCCCCATTGGACAAGGTCATACCTACGGCATGTTCTTCATGTCGGTCATGGAAGGCATCATGTTCACGTTCAGGTGATACATGACCCACAGCGATCCCGCCAGTGTAATGACGACGATCACGACCGTGAAGATCAGGGCCAGCATGGTCCAGCCGCCCTCGGAGCGGGCGTTCATGTGCAGGAAGTAGATCATGTGGACCACGATCTGCACGGCGGCCAGGCCCAGGATGACCATGGCGGTCGTGCTGGACTGGTCGAACACCGTGTCCATGACGATCCAGAACGGGATGGCCGTCAGGATGACCGACAGGATGAAGCCGGTCATGTAGCCCTTGAAGGTGCCGTGCGCCGCGCCGTCGTCGTGGTCGTGGTCGTCGTGGTGGTCATGCCCGTGGTGATCGCCATGGGCCAGCGTACCGTTATGCGTGCTCATGGCAGCACTCCCATCAGATAGACAAAGGTGAACACGCCGATCCAGACGACATCCAGGAAGTGCCAGAACATCGACAGGCACATCAGGCGGCGCTTGTTGGCGGAGGTCAGGCCGTGGCGGGCGACCTGCACCATCAGCGTGATCAGCCAGATGATGCCGCTGGTGACGTGCAGGCCGTGCGTGCCCACCAGGGTGAAGAAGGACGACAGGAAGGCGCTGCGTCCGGGACCGGCGCCTTCATGGATCAGGTGCGCGAACTCGTACAGTTCCAGGCCGATGAACGCGGCGCCGAACAGGCCGGTGATCAGCAGCCACATCTGCGTGGCGCCCACGCGGTTGCGGTTCATCTCCAGCATGGCGAAGCCATAGGTGATGGACGACAGCAGCAGCATCGACGTGTTCAGCGCCACCAGCGGCAGGTCGAACAGGTCGGCGCCGGACGGGCCGGCCGCATAGCTGCGGCCCAGCACGCCGTACACCGCGAACAGGCTGGCGAAGATGAGGCAATCGCTCATCAGGTAGATCCAGAAGCCCAGCAGGGTGCCGTTCTTCGGATGGTGCTCCTCCGTCAGGTAGAAGCGGAGGGGCTCCGGCGACGCCGCGGCGCCGGGTTGGGTCAGGACGGTGGCTTTAGACATGGTTTGCTAGCAGACGGGTACGCTCGGCCTCGACGCGAACGACTTCGTCCGCGGGAATGTAGTAATCACGCTTGTAGTTGAAGCTGTGGATGATCGTCGCGGCCAGGGCGCCGACGAACGATACGATCACCAGCAGCCACATGTGCCAGATCATGCCGAACCCGAAGGCCGTGCACAGCGCCGCGATGACGACGCCGGCGGCCGTGTTCTTCGGCATATGGATGGGGATGAACCCTTCCGTCGGGCGCTGCGCGCCGCGCTGCTTCATCTGCCACCAGGCATCGCCTTCGTGGATCTGCGGCGTGAAGGCGAAGTTGTAGGCCGGCGGCGGCGACGACGTCGACCATTCCAGCGTGCGGCCGTTCCAGGGGTCGCCCGTGACGTCGCGCAGTTGCTCGCGGCGGCGGAAGCTGACGAACAGCTGTATCAGGAAGCATGCGATGCCGATGGCGATCAGGCCGGCGCCGATGGCGGCGATCACGAACCAGATCTGCAGCGAGGGATCGTCGAAGTGGTTCATGCGGCGGGTCACGCCCATCAGGCCCAGCACGTACAGCGGCGCGAAGGCGACCCAGAAGCCCACCAACCAGAACCAGAACGAGCACTTGCCCCAGAACTCGTCGAGCTTGAAGCCGAAGGCCTTGGGGAACCAGTAGTTGATGCCCGCGAACATGCCGAACAGCACGCCGCCGATGATCACGTTGTGGAAGTGGGCGATCAGGAACAGGCTGTTGTGCAGCACGAAGTCGGCCGGGGGAACGGCCAGCATCACGCCGGTCATGCCGCCGATGACGAAGGTCACCATGAAGCCCACCGTCCACAGCATCGGCACGTCGAAGCGGATGCGGCCGCGGTACATGGTGAACAGCCAGTTGAAAATCTTCGCCCCGGTCGGGATGGAGATGATCATTGTGGTGATGCCGAAGAACGAGTTGACGCTCGCTCCCGAACCCATGGTGAAGAAGTGATGCAGCCACACCAGGTAGGACAGCACCGTGATCACCACCGTGGCGTAGACCATGGAGGCATAGCCGAACAGGCGCTTGCCGCTATAGGTGGACACCACTTCCGAGAACACGCCGAAGGCGGGCAGGATCAGGATGTAGACCTCCGGGTGGCCCCAGATCCAGATCAGGTTCACGTACATCATCGGGTTGCCGCCGAAGTCGTTCGTGAAGAAGTTGGTGCCGGCGTAGCGGTCCAGCGCGAGCAGGGCCAGCACGGCGGTCAGGATGGGGAAGGCGGCCACGATCAGCACGTTGGTGCACAGCGAGGTCCAGGTGAAGATCGGCATCTTCATCATGCCCATGCCCGGCGCGCGCATCTTGATGATGGTGACCATCAGGTTGATGCCCGATAGCAATGTCCCCAGGCCCGCGACCTGCAATCCCCAGATGTAGTAGTCGACCCCCACATCCGGACTTTGCTGGATGCCGGACAGCGGCGGGTAGGCCAGCCAGCCGGTGCGCGCGAACTCGCCCACGAACAGCGAGGTCATCACCAGCAGGGCGCCGCCCACGGTCATCCAGAAGCTGAAGTTGTTCAGGAAGGGGAAGGCCACGTCGCGCGCGCCGATCTGCAGCGGCACGATGTAGTTCATCAGGCCCGTGACCAGGGGCATGGCCACGAAGAAGATCATGATGACGCCGTGCGCCGTGAAGATCTGGTCATAGTGGTGCGGCGGCAGGTAGCCGGCGACGTCGCCGAAGGCGACGGCCTGTTGCAGCCGCATCATGATGGCATCGGCGAAACCGCGCAGCAGCATGACGATCGCCAGCACGATATACATGATGCCGATCTTCTTGTGGTCGATGCTGGTGAACCACTCGCGCCACAGGTAGCCCCAGACCCGGAAGTAGGTCAGGGCGCCCAGCAGCGCCAGGCCGCCGAGGGCGACGGCGATGAACGTCACCACAAGGATGGGTTCATGGTAGGGGATCGCCTCTAGGGATAGGCGGCCAAGTAATAGCTTTTGCAGGTCTAGGTTCTCAAACATCTCGATTCCCATGACGGGAGGCGCAAGGCGAAAAGAGGAGCGGGCGGCTTAAAGCGGTACGCGGTTGTCCAGCACGGCGGCGCCGGTGGGATTGGCGGGCGTGCAGACGGCGCCGACGTAGTTGCGCGCGGACGTATCGGCCAGGCCGAGGCGCACGCGCGTGGAGGCATTGGTGGCCAGGTTGTAGGTCCCCGACGTGCCCAGGCCGCCTTTCTCGTCGATGGCCATCATGTCCTTCAGGCACATGCGGTTGGACTCGACGCAGCGGTTGACGATGGCGTCGTACAGGGTGGCGTCCACCTTGGCGTAGCGGCGCACGGGGTCTTTTTCGCTAGGCTGTTCCAGCTTCAGGTAGACCGGGCGGGTCAGTTCGCCGCCGCCGTCGCGCGTCTGCTGGATCCAGTTATCGAAATCCGTATTGGTCATGCCGTAGAACTTGAAGCGCATGTCCGAGAAGCCGGCTCCGCTGTAGTTGGCGGAGAAGCCCTCGTACACGCCGGCCTTGTTGATCACCGCGTGCAGCTTGGTCTCCATGCCGGGCATGGCGTACACCTGCCCCGCCAGGGCCGGAATGAAGAAGGAATTCATCATCGTCGACGACGTGATCTTGAACTGGATGGGCCGGTTCACCGGCGCGACCAGCTCGTTCACCGTGGCGACGCCCTGTTCCGGGTAGATGAACAGCCACTTCCAGTCCAGGGCCACCACTTCCACCGTCAAGGGCTTGACGTTGGTCGGCAGTTCATGGCCTTCGGCGATGCGGTCCAGGGGCCGGTAGGGGTCCAGGCGATGGGTGGTAACCCAGGTGATGGCGCCCAGCGCGATGATGATGAGCAGGGGCGCCGACCAGACCACCAGTTCCACGACGGTGGAATGGTGCCATTCGGGGTCGTAGTGGGCGTTGGTGTTGGACGCGCGGTAGCGCCAGGCGAAGACCAGGGTCAGGATGATGACGGGGATGATGATGATCAGCATCAGCACCGTCGAGATGACGATGAGGTCTCGCTGCTGCACCGCGATATCGCCGGACGGGGACATCACGACGGCGTTGCAGCCGCCCAGCAGGGCGAACAAGGCGAGCAGGGGAAGAAGGAGAAGTCGGCGGGGGAGCTTGGAGGATGACATGCCGGGCGACAAAGCCTAAACAGGAACTAAGCGAAGGTGTGACGGGCGTGTAAGCGCCACGTAAGCTGCAAACAAAAAATCACGCGAAATGTACAATTTTTGACGCACTGCGGAAAGTGGACATTTTGTCCTACCTATGGCGGCAACCCCAAAGTCATGCCATGCTAAGGCCTGCCGGGCCTGTGCAAGGGCAATTTTCGGTAAGCAGCAGGCCTGCGCGATAGAAGAAAGCGGTTTTCAGAGACAGAAACCGCCGGTATAGCAACACTCGCGAGGAAATAAGATGTCCATGACTGCCGGATACACCCACCCGTCCTCGACTTCCCTCGAGCATGACGCCAGGCTTACCACCGCCGATCATTCCAAGGTCGCGCCGGGAGAAATCGCCATCGGCGTCGTCATAGGCCGAGCATCCGAATACTTCGATTTCTTCGTCTACGGGATCGCATCCGTGCTGGTATTCCCGCAGGTGTTTTTCCCGTTCCTGACGCGACTCGAAGGCATACTTGCCGCCTTCGTCGTGTTTTCCTTCGCCTTCATTGCCAGGCCGTTCGGCACCGCGCTGTTCATGGCGCTGCAGCGACGCTGGGGCCGGGCCGCCAAGCTGACCGTGGCCCTGTTCCTGCTGGGCACGGCCACCGCCGGTATCGCGTTCCTGCCCAGTTATGCCACCCTGGGCGAACGCGCCATTATATTGCTTGCCGTGTTCCGCTGCCTGCAAGGCCTGGCCACCGGGGGCGCCTGGGATGGCCTGCCTTCACTGCTGGCCTTGAACGCGCCGGCCGAGCGGCGCGGCTGGTACGCGATGCTGGGGCAACTTGGCGCCCCCATCGGCTTCCTGCTGGCCGGCGCCTTGTTCCTGTACCTGCACACCAACCTCAGCGCGGACGATTTCTCCGAGTGGGGCTGGCGCTATCCCTTCTACGTGGCCTTCGCCATCAACGTCGTGGCCTTGTTCGCCCGGCTGCGGCTGGTGGTCACGCATGAGTACACGCGGCTGCTGGAAGAGGGCGAGCTCGAGCCGATTCCCGCCCATACCCTGATGAAGGAGCAGGGATACAACATTTTCCTCGGCGCCTTCGCCGCGCTGGCCAGCTATGCGCTGTTCCACCTGGTGACGATTTTCCCGTTGTCCTGGTTGGCGCTGCAATCCACCCAGTCCATCGACGCCATCCTGAGCATCCAGGTGTTGGGCGCGGTATTCGGCATCCTGGGAACGATCGTCTCCGGCTGGCTGGCCGACCGCATCGGCCGCCGCAATACGCTGGGGGCGCTGGCGGCCCTGATCGGGGTATTCAGCCTGTGCACGCCGTGGCTGCTGGATGGCGGCACGGCCGCTCAGGACGCCTTCATCCTGGTCGGCTTCACCCTGCTCGGGCTGTCCTACGGCCAGGCCTCCGGCACCGTGACGGCGAACTTCAGCCGGCGCTTCCGCTACACCGGCGCGGCCTTTACCGCCGACTTTGCTTGGCTGTTCGGCGCCGCCTTCGCGCCCGTCGTCGCATTGAGCCTGTCCGCCCGTTTCGGCCTGGCGGCCGTCAGCGCCTACCTGCTGTCCGGTGTCGCTTGCACCCTGCTGGCCTTGCGCATCAACCGCTCGCTGGAGCAGACACGGGATTGACCCCGCGCCCGGGGGCGCGCGAGCGTTTCGCAGCACGCCTTCCCCAGAGGCAAGCCGGACTTCGGTCCGGCTTTTTTGTGCCTATTTGTAATAGAACGCTTCCCCGGCGCCAGCCTGTCGCCTTGTCCCACAGGGAGCCTCGCGCACTTTGGTACTGAATCGTCACAAGGCTAAGAATATGGTGCCAATGCAATGAATGAGTTACATTAGCGCGGCCCGAGGGGACGAAATGGGGTAGGGGCATGGTTTGCGTTTCGCCATGAACGCCGGTCTTTCGTGCCCGTTCATTCAAAAACGGCGTGCCTTGCATGCCGGTGGCGAGAGGATTCCATGCATTTTGCGCCTCGACGTATCCCAAAGCGCGTAGCGTCACCCTTGTTCAGTCTTGTTGCCGCCACGCTTCTGTTGGCGGGATGCGGCGAACGCCCGCAGCTCAATCCGGGGCCGCCGCAGGTCAGCGTCATTACCGTCCAGCCCGAGCGCGCGCCCAGCATCGCCGATCTGCCCGGCCGCGTCGACGCCGTGCGGGATGCGCAGATCCGGGCGCGGGTCACCGGTATCGTGCAGCGCATCGTTTTCCAGCAAGGCGGCGACGTCAAGGAAAACGATCTCCTCTTCAAGATCGATCCCGCGCCCTACAAGGCGGCCTACGATCAGGCGGCGGCGCAGCTGAAGCAATCCCAGGCCGACCTCTACAGCGCCAAGGCGCTGGCGGACCGCTACGCTCCCCTGGTGAAGGCCAACGCGGTCAGCCGCCAGGAATACGACAACGCCGTGGCGAGCTACCGCCAGGCCGATGCGGCCGTCGCCGCCGCCAAGGCGAACCTGCAGAACGCCGCCATCAACCTGGGGTACACGAACGTCACGTCGCCCATCACGGGCCGTATCGGTAAGCCGCTGGTGACCGAGGGCGCCCTGGTGGAGGCCACGTCGGCCACCCAGATGGCGCTGGTGCAGCAATTGGATCCCGTGTATGTGGACTTCACCCAGTCCACCACCGATCTGGCCGCGCTGCGCAAGGCCTTCGCCGGCGGGCAGCTGCAAAAGGTGGGGGACAACGCCGCGCTGGCCGAGGTCGTGCTGGAAGACGGTTCCATCTATGGCCATAAGGGCAAGCTGCTGTTCACGGGAATCACCGTCGATCCCACTACCGGCCAGGTCAATCTGCGCGCCGAATTCCCCAACCCGGAAACCGTGCTGCTGCCCGGCATGTATGTGCGCGTGCGGCTGACCCAGGGCGTGGACGACAAGGCCCTGCTCGTGCCGCAGCAGGCCTTGCAGCGCACGCCGGATGGCCTGCAGAGCCTGATGCTGGTCAAGGACGGCAAGATCGACCAGGTCAGCGTGACCACCGGCAACGCCATCGGCGGGCGCTGGGTCGTGACCAGCGGCCTGAAGGCGGGCGATGTGGTGGTGGTGGAAGGCTTCCAGAAAGTCCGGCCGGGCGCGCCCGTCAAGGTGGCGCAATGGAATCCGGCGCAGCCTGGCGGCGCACCGACAGGTGGCGCCCCGGCGCCCGGCGCACCGGCGCCCGGCGCCCCGGCCCCCGGCGCCCCGGCCCCCGGCGCTCCCGCATCGGGCGCCGAGCCCGGCAAGCAGGGCGCGCCCGCCCAGCCGCCCGCCGGGCAAAAGTCGTAATCGGTCGCGGCGCCGCGCCAGGGCGCCGCTTCCCTGCATCTTGAGTACCGTCTCCGGGGATCAACCCTCATGCCGCAATTTTTTATCGACAGACCGATTTTTGCCTGGGTTGTTGCGCTGTTCATCCTGCTCGCGGGGATACTGGCGATCCCCAACATGCCGGTCTCGCAATATCCGAACGTGGCGCCGCCGGCCATTGAGATCACGGCCACCTATCCGGGCGCCTCGGCCAAGGAAGTCGCCGACTCGGTCACCAGCCTGATCGAAGACCAGCTCAATGGCGCCAAGGGCCTGCTGTACTACGAATCCGTCAGCGATTCCAACGGCCAATCGACCATCACCGCCACCTTCGCGCCGGGACGCGACCCCGACCTGGCCCAGGTCGATGTGCAGAACCGCGTCGCCAACGTGACGGCGCAGCTGCCCGCCGCGGTGGCGCAGCAGGGCGTGCAATTCCAGCAGACCAGTACCGGCTTCCTGATGATCGTCACGGTGTCGTCCACCGACGGCTCCATGGACCAGACCGCGCTGGCCGACTACGTGACGCGCAACGTCAAGAACCCCGTTTCGCGCGTGCCGGGCGTGGGCCAGTTCCAGCTGTTCGCCGCGCCCCGGGCCATGCGCATCTGGGTCGATCCGCAGAAGCTGGTTGGCTACAACCTGAGCATGAACGATGTCAACCAGGCCATCGCGCAGCAGAACGTGCTGATCTCCGGCGGCAACATGGGCGGTCCGCCGAATCCGGCGAGCCAGCGCACCACCGCCACCGTGATCGCCAATGGCCAGCTGTCCACCGTGGAAGGCTTCGGCAACCTGGTGCTGCGCGCCAATACGGACGGCTCGGTGGTCCGCGTGCGCGACGTGGCGCGGGTCGAGATCGGCGCCGACAACTACTTCTTCGGCGCCCGCCTGAACGGCAAGCCGACGGCGGCGTTCGCCATCATCCTGTCGCCGGACGCCAACGCGCTGTCCACCGCCAAGGGCGTGCGCCAGCAGATGGAGCAGCTGTCCAAGTACTTCCCGGCCAACATCAGCTACGCCATTCCCTACGACACCGCGCCCTATGTGGAGACCTCGATCACCGACGTGGTCAAGACGCTGCTGGAAGCGATGGTGCTGGTGTTCCTGGTGATGTTCCTGTTCCTGCAGAACGTGCGCTACACCATCATCCCGGCGCTGGTGGTGCCGGTGGCCATGATGGGCGCCTTCGCCGTGATGCTGGCGCTGGGATTTTCCATCAACGTGCTGACCATGTTCGCCATGGTGCTGGCGATCGGCATCCTGGTCGACGATGCCATCGTGGTGGTGGAAAACGTCGAGCGCATCATGGCGACGGAAGGCCTGTCGCCCAAGGAGGCCACCTCGCGCGCGATGCCGCAGATCACCGGCGCCATCACCGGCATTACGCTGGTGCTGGTCAGCGTCTTCCTGCCGCTGGCCTTCATGGGCGGGTCGGTGGGCGTGATCTATCGGCAGTTCGCCGTCGCCATGGCCGTGTCGATTTTCTTTTCGGCTTTCCTGGCGCTGAGCTTCACGCCGGCGCTGTGCTCGACCATCCTCAAGCCGGTGCCCAAGGACCGGCATGAGGAAAAGCGGGGCTTTTTCGGCTGGTTCAACCGCCGCTTCGATCGCGGTACGCACGCCTACCAGAACTGGGTGTCGCGCATCCTGCACAAGGGCGGCCGCATGATGCTGATCTACCTGGCGCTGGTGTTGCTGCTGGGCTGGCTGTACTGGCGCATGCCGTCGTCCTTCCTGCCCGAGGAAGACCAGGGCTATGTGATCAGCAACATCGAACTGCCCTCCGGCTCCAGCGCGAACCGCGCGGTGGACGTGCTGCAGCAGGTGGAAAAGTACTTCATGGCGCAGCCGCAGGTGGAGAACATCATCGCGGTGCAGGGCTTCAGCTTCAACGGCAATGGCCTGAACGCGGCCATCGCCTTCACCACGCTGAAGGACTTCGACCAGCGCAAGTCGCGCGCGGACTCGGCCGAGGCGGTGTCCTTCCGTGCCTTGAACAATCTGTTGATGGGGATCCACGACGCCATGGTGTTCACCGTGGTGCCGCCGGCCATCTCCACGCTGGGCAACGCCACGGGCTTCGACTTCCGCCTGCAGGACCGCGCCGGCGCCGGAACGGACGCGCTGGCCGCGGCGACGGGGCAATTGATGGGCATGGCGATGAAGAGCCCCGTGCTGTCGCAGGTGCGGATCTCGGGACTGGGGCCCAGCGCGCAGCTGACCCTGACCATAGACCGGCAGAAGGCCGCCGCGCTGGGGGTCAACTTCGACGAGGCGGCGTCGCTCATCTCCACCGCGGTGGGCAGCGCCCTGATCAACAAGTTCCCGAATTTCGGCCGCATGCAGAACGTGTGGGTGCAGGCCGACGCGCCTTACCGCATGCAGGTGGAGGACATCCTGGCATTGAACGCGCGCAACACCAATGGCGGCATGGTGCCTTTGTCCAGCTTCGTCTCGGCCAAGTGGGGCCAGGGGCCGGTGCAGATCGTGCGCTTCAACAGCTATGAGTCCATCCGTATTTCCGGCGACGCCGGACCGGGCTACACCAGCGGCCAGGCCATGCTCGAAATGGAGCACCTGATGACGCAGTTGCCGCCGGGCTTCGGCTATGAGTGGAACGGCCTGTCGTACCAGGAGCAGCAGGCCGGCAGCCAGGCGCCCATCCTGATGGGCCTGTCCCTGCTGGTGGTGTTCCTGGTGCTGGCGGCCCTGTATGAAAGCTGGGCCATCCCCCTGTCCGTGATGCTGGTGGTGCCGCTGGGCATGCTGGGCGCCGTGGGCCTGGTGGGCCTGCTGGGCATGTCCAACGACGTGTACTTCCAGGTGGGCATGGTGACCGTGATCGGCCTGGCCGCCAAGAACGCCATCCTGATCGTGGAGTTCGCCAAGGACCAGTACGCCCGGGGCTACGGGCTGTACGAGTCCGCGGTCGAGGCCGCGCGCCTGCGGTTCCGGCCCATCCTGATGACCTCGCTGGCATTCATCCTGGGCGTGATCCCGCTGGCCATCGCCAGCGGCGCGGGAGCCGCGAGCCAGCGCGCGGTCGGCCTTGGGGTGCTGGGCGGGATGCTGGCGGCCACGCCCTTCGCCGTGATTTTCGTGCCCACCTTCTTCGTCGTCGTGCTGGGCCTGTTCAAGACCAAACCGCGGCTGCTGGGCGCGGAGGCGCGCCGCTTCGAAGAGGAGCAGGCCGCCAAGCGGGCACAGGAAGGCAGGCCGCCCAGCCCCGCCACCCAAGGGGAGGGCGAATGATGCGTACGCCATCCATCATGCGATCCACCGCGCTGGCCACGGCGCTGGCCGCCGCGCTCGGCGGCTGCACGCTGGCGCCGAAGTACGAGCGGCCCGCCGCGCCTGTCCAGGCGGACTGGCCGGACCAGCCCAAGCTGACCTACGGCGGCTACGACAAGGCGACGACCGCCGGCATGCAGCCGGCGTCCGCCCTGTCGCCGGCCAGCGATGTGGCGGCGGCCGATATCGGCTGGAGGGATTTCTTCCACGATCCGCGCCTGCAGGCCTTGATCGCGCTGGCCTTGCAGAACAACCGCGACCTGCGGGTTGCCGTGCAGCGGGTGGAGGAAGCGCGCGCGCAGTGGGGCGTGCAGCGCGGCCAGCTATTCCCGAGCATCGGCGCCGGTGTCCAGGGAACGCGGCAGCACCTTCCGCGCAGCCTGCGGCCGGGCGGGCCGGACTCGACCTCGATCAGCAGCCAGTACCAGGCGGGTCTGGGCCTGACCACGTTCGAGATCGATGTGTTCGGGCGGCTGCGTAGCCTGTCGGAAGCCGCCTATCAACAGTACCTGTCCACCGAGCAGGCCCGCCGCAGCGTGCAGATATCGCTGGTGGGAGAAGTCGCCCAGGCTTACCTGAACCTGCGCGCGGCCGACGTCCAGCTGGACCTGACACGCAAGACCCTGGAGTCCCGACAGGCCTCGTACGATCTGGTCAAGCGCCGCTTCGACGGTGGCGTGGCCTCGGAACTGGACCTGAACCAGGCCAAGTCGCTCCTGGATGCGGCGTCGGCCAATCTGGCCGAGCTGGCGCGGGCGCAGGCACAGGCCGTGAACGCGCTGGTGCTGCTGACCGGCGCGCCCTTGCCGCCGGACCTGCCGGCCCCGGCCCCGTTTGACAACGCCCAGGTGCTGGCCGCCATTCCGGCGGGCCTGCCATCGGCGCTGCTGGAACGCCGTCCCGATATCCTGTCGGCGGAGAACAATCTGCGTTCGGCCAACGCCAACATCGGCGCGGCCCGCGCGGCCTTCTTCCCGACCATATCGCTGACGGGCCTGCTGGGCTCGGCCAGCTCGTCGCTGGACGACCTGTTCAAGGGCGGCCACGGATTCTGGAGTTTCTCGCCGTCCATCACGACGCCCATTTTCTCGGGCGGCGCCATCCGTTCCAACCTGGCCCTGGCCGAGGCGCGCAACAACATCGCGGTGGCGCAATACGAGCAAGCCATCCAGCAGGCCTTCCAGGAAGTCTCCGACGCGCTGGCCGGCGTGGCCACCTACGGCACGGAAGTGGAGTCGCTGCGCGCGCTGGAAGCCTCGTCCGCCCGCACGGTGGAGCTGTCGACCATGCGTTACAACGGCGGCATCGACAGCTATCTGCAGGTCCAGAACGCGCAGGTTACCTACTACAACGCGCAGTTGCAGCTGGTGCAGGCCGGCCTGGGCGCGCTGCTCAACCGTGTCCAGCTGTACAAGGCGCTGGGCGGCGGCTGGGAGGAAACCACCCGGAAACCCGAGCAGACCGCGGAAGCCGGCAACGGCCGGGCTGCGCGGCCCCAGCCCTGATCGCGGGCTGGGGCGCCGCGCGGGCGCGGAACATCGTTTGCTAACGGATGTGGATCGGGCGGCGGCCGGGTAGCCGCCGCCACCGTTTCCACGCCGCCCCGCGGGGCGGCTCCACGTCCAGGTGTCCCGATGCCCGAAATCCCCGCCCTGCTGCGCGAGCATGCGCGGCCCGCCGAACCCGGATCCAGCAATGCGGACGCACCCGTCCAGAAACCCGCCGCGATGGCGCCGCACCGTGTCGTCATCGTGGGCGGCGGCGCGGGCGGGCTCGAACTGGCCACCACGCTGGGCCGCAAGCATGGCCGGCAGCACGTCACGCTGATCGACAGCCATATGCTCCATATCTGGAAGCCGACGCTGCACGAGGCCGCCGCCGGGACGGTGGACGTGCAGCAGGAAGGGCTGTCCTACCTGATGCTGGCGAACCTGGCGCGCTTCAACTTCGTGCTGGGCACCATGCAGGGCGTGGATCGCGCGCGGCGGGTGGTCCATGTGGGCGCCGTCGCGGGGCCCACGGGCGAGCCGCTATTGCCGGACCGCGAGATTCCCTACGACACGCTGGTCATCGCCGTGGGCAGCACCTCGAACTTCTTCGGCACGCCGGGGGCCCGTGAACATGCGATCACCCTGGATACGCCAGAGTCGGCGGAGCAATTCCGGCTGACCATGCTGCAAGCCATGGTCAAGGTCGACCAGGCCAAGGCCAGCGACCCGCAGGCCCGGCTGCACATCGTCATCGTGGGCGGCGGCGCCACCGGCGTGGAGCTGGCCGCGGAACTGCAGGAGGCCAGCCGCCTTGTTGCGGCGTACGGTCTGACCCATTTCGATCCACGGCAGGACCTGGCGATCCGCATCGTCGAGGGCGCGCCGCGCATCCTGGCCGCCTTGCCGGAGAAGCTCTCGCGCGCGGCCCAGCGGCGCCTGGAAAAGCTCGGCATCGCCATCGAGAGCGGCTGCCTGGTCTCCCAGGTGACGGCCGACAGCGTGATCGCCAAGGACGGCCGCGTCTTCCCCGCCAACCTCTGCATGTGGGCGGCGGGCATCAAGGGCCCGGACGTGCTGGGCGCGCTGGACCTGCCCCGCAATCGCGCGGGGCAACTGGAAGTGGATGCCCGCCTGCGGACGGAGGACCCCAATATTCTGGCGTTCGGCGATTGCGCCGCGGCGCCGCGGGCCGATGGCAGGGTGGTGCCGGCGCGCGCCCAGGCCGCCCACCAGGAGGCCGCCTACCTGCGCCGGCGCCTGGCCGCGCGGATCGAAGGCCGTCCGGAACCGGAGGGCGATTTCGTCTACAAGGACCGGGGCTCGCTCGTTGCCCTGGGCCGCGAGCGCGGCGTGGGCAGCCTGATGGGCGCCTTGCTGGGGCGGGGCTTCTTTGTCAGCGGCACGATCGCGCGCTGGATGTATGCCAGCCTGCACCTGCTGCATCACCGCACCGTCCTGGGGTTTTCCCGTACGGTCTCCCTGGCGCTGGCGCGGCTGCTGACCCGCCGCACACATCCCCGCGTCAAGCTGCATTGACTCGGGTCGAGCCGCGGGGCGGGGCCTCCGTCGGCGGTAGCCCCGATAAAAAAGAGGCCACCGCGTCAGCAGTGGCCTCAAAGCTCGTGTGCGGGTCCACGACGTACCAGCTGCTTGGAAAACAGCTCGTCGACCCGCAAGCAAGGTAGCATCGAGCTCCTTCAGCCCATATACATGGGCGTCACAATTTGTAAATCCGCGACTCCGCCCCTTTTCCCCCGGAAGCGGCGCATTGGCCCCATGCTGACATTGTTTGTGCTTCGAATCGTTGCAAAGGGAGCGGGCCAGCCATACATATTAAGTAACCATCCAGGGCGGCGCGGTCAAGTGCCGCCACATTTTTTTGTTTTTCCGTAAGCGCTACAACGGGTGGTAAGGGGTGCCGATCCTTGAATCGCGCCCGGCGCGGATGGCCGGCGCGCCTCGCGTCGTGACCGTGAGCGCGCCCCGCGCGCGCATGGCGAGCGCGCTCCGGAGGGCGTGCATATCCGGCCAGCGGGCACGGGCGTTGCCATGTCTTCTGCACTTACCATAGAGGGGGCGCACGATGACCGAGGAACGCAAGACAACCCGCAAGCCCAGGGGCTTTGCCGCCATGGATCCCGAACTGCTGCGTGGGATCGCGGCACAGGGCGGCCGCGCCGCCCACGCCATGGGAAAGGCGCATCGATTCGACTCGCAGGAAGCCAAGCAGGCCGCGGCGAAACGCCACGCCAGCAGCAAATCCGTGAAACCGGAACCGGTGATGGAGCACGCCGGCGAGGAAGCTGGGGCCCGCACGACGGCCCAGGCGGAAGACAAATCCTGAGCGGCGCGCAGGGGGCCGACAGCCCCGGCGCGTACCCTGCCGCGCGGCCGGCAATGGCGGCGCGCATGGCGGCTTTCGTCGTCGATCCCAGGGTTAGCCCTGAAACCTGGAACGCGAGGCGGCCCGCCATGACCCATGCGCCGTGTTACCGCCCACATGAATCACGCGCGACAGGAGAACGCCGATGGCGATCGCATTCGGACCGCGCGCGGCGCCTGTTTCGCATGCCGATGCCGCACGCAGCGGGGCGTCCATCGAGGCCGCCGGCGCGCCTCATGCCGCCCACACGGGCCACGCATTCGACGCCTACCGGCCGGTCGCGGACGACGCGTCTGTGTCCGCATCCGGGCCTCGGCCCGCGATCCAGCCCGATCGTTTCCGGCGTGATGCGATCTCGGGCTGGGTGGCCCCGTTGTTCCGCTCCGTGTTGCGCCTGTCGACGGCCGGCGCTTCGGAGATGCTCGGGCACGTCAACCGCAGCCTCGTCGCGCAAGCCACGGCGCCGGGGACGATGCGCTCGCAAAACGTGGATTGCAGGGCCGCGGAAAACATCCCCGAATGCCAGCGGCGCTCGTCCTCCGATGCCTTTACCGGCAGCACGGCTATCGAGCTGGAACGCTGGCAGGGCAGCCTGGACCGGCTCGATGGCCTGATCGACTTCCGCGGCGACTATGCGCGGCTTCCCGTCATGCGGCGGGTCCAGCGCAAATGGCTCGACGGCGAGCCGGGCGCGGGCGCGCGCGCCCCGTACCGCGACTGGCGGCGCACCGGATCGTATGCGGCCTTCCTGGATGCCGTGGTCGCGGAGCTCCAGGCCAGCGGCGACTACGACAGGCTGGTGGCGCAGCGGCTATCGCTCGCGCAGCGCGCGCCGGGCTACGAAAAAGACATCCGCGCGACGCTACTGGCCTTCCCGGGGAAAGACCGCGCGTGGGTGGAGACGCGCATGCGCGAATTCCTGTCCGACTGGAAGCGCTTCGACGGCGACACCGGCGAGTCTGCCGTTTTCGGCAGGAAGATGGTGCTGGGCAAGCTGCTGGACGGCGAACTTCAAGTGGCGGACAAAGCGGGCTAGCGGCCGCCTTATCGCCTTACCGGGCCAGGCGGCGGAAGGCGACGTACCCGCCGTCGGCATCGTACAGATAGTCGAACACGTTCAGCGCGTGCACGCTGGTATTGACGAAGGTGGGCCTGTCCTGCCCGTCCACCAGCACGATGCGCCCGGGCGCGGCGGCATCGCCGCCATCCCCCGCCGCGAAGCCGTAGCCCGGCGAACCCGCCGTGGCGTCCGCGCCGAAACGTATCGCGATGCGGGTGCCCGGCACCAGCGTCCGGCCACCGTCTGTCCGGATATGTCCCGCCTGCCGGTCCGGCGGCACGGTCAGGTACATCGTCGACACGCCGGTATCGATCAGGGCCGTGCCGCAGGCAGGTTTGCCGTGCTCCAGCGCGATACAGGCGGGCAGCGGGGACCAATCCCGCCCGTCGGCGGCCTTCGGCAATTTGATGTAGCGGTAGTCGCCGCGCGTGTTGGCCGGCGTCAGGCCGACATGCACGCCCTCGCGCGTGACGACATAACCGCGCCGCACCGCTCCAGGCGCATCGGCGTTGCCCATGCCGGGCAGGTTCAAGAAGGGATTCTTGTCCGGCGTGCTCTGGGATTGATGGTCGGCTTCGCGGGCGTAGCCCACGCCTATCATGGCGACGTGGCGCGGATCGTCGCTGGGTTCGCAGTCCCGGGCGTTGCGAAAGCACTCGATGCGGTCTATCGCCAGCACGGGCAGCGGCCGCGTGGCGATGCTGGCACCGTTCGCCCCGCGGATGGTTGCGACGGCCATCACCCATCGTCCACGCATGATGCGCCCGGAGCTGGAGTAACTGAGCGTGCCCGGTCCCAGCGTCGGCAGGCGATCCACATCCGGGATGGACGATGCGGCCACCACGATGCCCGTCGACCCCGTGTCCATGACGGCGCGCACCGGCTGCCCGCCGAAGGAAAGCTCCAGCGTCGGGGGCACGGCGCGGGGCTCGCCCGGCGGCGGGGCATTCAGGAATCGCAGATAGGTGCCCTGGCGATAGCCGTCGTAGGCCGGCTGGGCAAGGACGGGAGCCGCCAGGAAGGACAGGGCGGCAAGGGCGAAGGCCAGGCGGTGCAGGGTGCGCATGGCTGCGGATCTTAACCCTTCCGTCTCGCCGGGCCGGCCTAGGACATGCCGGCGGCGGCGTAGGGCCTAGGGCAAGCGGCTCTCTATCTTCGAGGGGCGGCGGCCTGGACACTCTTCACTACCCGGACCGCCCATCGGACGGGTGTGCCTACACCGATAGGGGAGCGCGCAATGAGCCACGCCACAGCAATCCGCACCAATGGGGACCGTGAAGACGGCCATTTCCCCTGGCCCGCAAGCAGCGGCCAGGTATCCAGGACAGACCTGGGCAGCCTGGCCATACCCATTCATACCCAGGTCGTCACCTTCCTGCTGGGCGACTTGATCGGGCGCAAGCTGCGGGTCGCGTCCGGGCCGGTGACCGTGGACCGGGAGCCGGGCAGGGTGACCATCCTGACCGACGCCGCCGGCCGGATCACCGACATGTGGGTGGATCCGGACGATCACGACGACGGCCAGGCCTAGGGACGCCGGGCAGGCGGGGCCTTGTCGTGCCGGGCACCGCCCACCCGCTGCCTGAGTTTGTCGAACGTGCGCAGTACCCGGCCCACGGTGGTCGCTTCACGCCAGTACTTGCGGCGCAGCTGCCGCAAGGGCAGCCACCATGGGCGCACGATCAGTCCCGGCGCCCACATCGGCCGCCAGCTATTCATGTTGCGGGGCCGGTCCACGATGGTCACCGTGGGCACGCCACAGGCCGATGCGAGATGCCCGATGCCGGAATCCGTGCCGATGAACCAGCCGGATTCATAGATCGCGGCCGCGGTCCGCGCCAGGTCGGGCGCCTCGAGTATGGGCAGGCCATGCGGCGCCAGCAGGGCGCGCCATGCCGGCCGCTCGTTCGGCGCCAGTACGAACGTGGGCTCGAAGCCCCGCGCGCGCAGCTCGGTCGCCAGGGCGACGTACTGGCTCGGCTTCCAGCAGCGCGCTTGCTCGCTGGACGTGGGGTGGATGACGATGCGGCGCGCATGCACGCGCGCCCGCAGGTGGCCCGGGGGGCGCAGGCCGGTGTCCGGCACCCACTCCGTCAGGCCGAACCGGGCCTGCGTGTAATAGCGGAAGCGGATCATCACGCCGTTGTAGCGGATGTGGCCGTGATGGAACTCGCCGTGCCTGCCACCATGGCCGCGCGGATGGCGTTTGCGCGAACTGGCGTCTTCCACGCCCGGCCAGGACTTGATGGCCGCGTACTGCGGGTAGCGCTGGCCCAGGCCGGCGATGGGCTTGTCCTGGTCCATCTGAACGATGGCGGCGTACTTCTCCAGCACGCCGATCTCGCTTTCCGATGGCAGCGGCCGTATATCGAACCCGGGAAACCAGCCCGCCAGATCATGGCCGTGCGTGCCATAGATGACCACATCGCGCCCGGCACGCCGCAGATTGTTGGCGACGTTCATCAAGAACAAGGTGTCGCCCAGGCGGGCTGACAGGATCAGCGCGATGGATCCGCCCTGATTTACCGAATGACCTTCTATCAATGTATATGTCCCGACTCGTGCCACGGCCGCGCAAGGTCCGTCCCGGCGTGCCCGCTCATTCGTGCTTATCGCGCGGGCACCTGCCCGCGGACCGATTTATAAACCAATCCGCCGGATGGCGCGCGGCGCGTGCCGGCAGGTGGGCTATTTCTCGAAATCGATCACGATGCGGCCCTGGATGTCCCCGTGGTGCATGCGCGCAAAAATCCCGTTGATGTTCTCCAGCTTTTCCGTGGCGATCGTTGCTTTCACTTTGCCTTCGCCCGCGAAGTTCAGCGCCTCCTGCAGGTCCAGCCGCGTGCCTACGATAGAGCCGCGCACGGTGACACCGTTGAGCACGGTATCGAAGATCGACAACGGAAAATCCCCCGGCGGCAGGCCGTTCAGCGACACGGTACCGCCGCGCGCCACCATGCCCATGCCTTGTTCGAAAGCCTTGGGCGACACCGCCGTCACCAGCACGCCCTGCGCGCCGCCGATTTCCTTCCTGACGTAGGCGACGGGATCCTGTTTGCGGGCATTGACGGCCAGCGCGGCGCCGAGCTGCCGGGCGAGCTCGAGCTTGGCGTCGTCGATATCCACCGCCAGGACGTTCAAACCCATGGCCTTGGCATACTGCACGGCCAGATGCCCCAGACCGCCGATGCCGGATATCGCCACCCAGTCGTCCGGCTTGGTGTCGGTGACTTTCAAGCCCTTATAGACCGTCACGCCCGCGCAAAGGATGGGCGCGATATCGACGAAGGAAACGTTGTCGGGCAGATGGCCGACGTAGTTCGGGTCGGCCAGTACGTACTCGGCGAAGCTGCCGTTCACGGAATAGCCGGTGTTCTGCTGCTCGGCGCACAGGGTTTCCCATCCCCCCAGGCAGTGCCGGCAGTGGCCGCAGGCGGTGTACAGCCAGGGCACGCCCACGCGGTCGCCTTCTTTCACGTACTTGACGCCGGCGCCCACGCCGACGACATGGCCAACGCCTTCGTGGCCGGGAATGAAGGGCGGCTTCGGTTTGACCGGCCAGTCGCCATCGGCGGCATGCAGGTCGGTATGGCAGACGCCGGTGGCGGCGATCTTGACCAGGATCTGGCCCGGGCCGGGCGTGGGCACGGGGACTTCTTCGATAACCAGCGGCTTGCCGAATTCGCGGACGACCGCGGCCTTCATGGTTTGTGGCATGGCGAAACTCCTCGGAAATTTGCGTCGGGACGCACGACGTCAATGGGCGCCGCGATGTGGGTGCCGCGATTCCAGTCGCGTACAGCTTAGGCTTCCGATGAGCGGGGCCGGATGATTTGGATCAATAGATCGGATACCGCCCATGTCGCGTATTCGCGCGGATCCCAGGTGCCACGAATTCACTTGGTGGAAACCGCGGGATACAGGCCGGCGAGCCGCGCGATCAGCACCCCCACGTAGAAAACGCCTATGAATTCCTGGATCATGACGACCGAGCGGGCGTGGTTGGTCAAAGGGATGAAGTCACCGTAACCGGTGGTCGTCAGCGTCGTGAGACTGAAGTACATCAATTTGAAGAACGTGCCGGGTTGGGTGAAATCCAATTGCCCGGGCCCGAACGATCCGGCGCTGGCATTTTCCATGAGGGCATAGACGAAGGCCCAGGAAAAGGCCAGCATGATGTACCCCGCCAGCGCGCCGTGCAGCTTGTCGGCCGTGATCGGTCCGCGCCGGAGCACATAGCGGAGCACCCCGACGATGGCGACGGCCAGGGACACGGCATAAAAAACACCGGCGATTCCCAGGAGCGCGATATTTTTCGTCAATAACGCCGCCCACTGGGAAACGATGCCGCACAGTGCCAGTCCCAGCCTCAGGACCATCCCCGAACTGGTGGGCCTGGAGGCGAAAGCGCCCGTGAGCAGCACCGCTGAAAACAGGATGCCGAGCAAGGTCCGGCCGAATATGCCGTCTTCCAAAAAGGGAAACAGCAGGATCAGGCCGATCAGTAGGAGCAGCAGCCAAGTGCAGGGCCCGCCTCCCTTCATCATCACGAAAAGATCTTCGTGGGCAGCTTCCTGGGTTTCCATGGCGGTTCTCCGTAAGGGTTGACGCCTTCATTGAATCTTTCAAGCGAAGCCTACGCGTCATCGCCAATCGGATCGTCAACTTTTTACGGAGCGAGGGCGTGTTCTTGACGCGGAACTGCCCGCGGCACGCGCGGCGCGGGCGCCGCCGGCGTGGACGCACGCCCCCAATGGCTGGGCAAGACTATCGAGCAAGACTATCGATCAAGTTCGCGGCCGCCAAACCGCAGTGAGCGTTTCTTCTGGTCGAGGATTCCAGAAGTCCGAAGGCAGCGCCATCCCCGGGGTGCCGCACATTTACTCGGGGGCTAGAACAAGTCGAGGAGAAGATCCTCATTGAGCGTGAAGCGCGATCGCAGCTCTCAGGCGGTGGAACGGTGGGAGCCACGTTCTAGCGCAGCCTTGGTACCGCCTCGCCATGCAGGTGCATGTTACGATCTCCGCGAGATCAACAAGTGGAGAGAATATGGGTACACGAGAAATTGATGGTTGGACGGCCTTCAGTGGCGCGTTTCAGTCGGGCGACATGCCAGCCGTTGCTGATGTCGCGACTCATAAAGAGGGGCAGCCTGAATCGACACGTTTTTTCCGGGTTGTCACAGATTGCACTTTCTCGCATCTGGGAGATGCCAAGTCTGCCTCAGATGTAGTGGTTGATCGCATCGAGTCGATCAACGAGGATGGAGTGCCTTACCCCTTGACCTACTAGGGCATTGGCGCGGCGACAGCGCTCGCGATGCGCATATCAAGCAGGAGGGCTTGCTCTTCCCCCAGCCTGCCTTCCATACGTCTGTGATTGGGTTCTGGCGATTCGGGCGCACAGCATCCGCTGCAGCTTCAATTGCGCGGCTCAGATTGAGCTTTGCTCGGGTCGGCACCATGCTGGCACGCACGGCTCGCCGCGCAGTCATGCCATTCATGCTGACAGTCATTCAGAAGCCGTCGGATAGCGGCGCTAGCGATCTTCAGTAAACGGCTTGTGCGAAGGCGGATGAAGGTCTGTCGTGATTACAAGACCTCGGCGTAACAAGACATCACCCTAATCCAGTCGACCACTCAATGAAAAAAACCCTCTTGCGAGGGCTCTTTTCAGCGAACTCGCCAACGTCAATGCGTTGGCGCATCAGCCTTTACAGCGGCGTGATCTTCGTGGCTTGTGGGCCTTTGGCACCCATACCAGCCACATAGCTCACACGCTGGTTTTCCTCCAGGGACTTGAATCCGCCGCCCTGGATCTCAGAAAAATGGGCGAACAGATCTTTGCCGCCGCCCTCGGGCATGATGAAGCCGAAGCCTTTTTCAGCGTTGAACCACTTTACGATACCGGTTTCCATAGGATTCCTTGATGAAATACGGACGCATGTCCGACACAGAGATGATCAAGGATGGAGACGGACAACGATGGCGGTTTGCTAATGCGACATAACTGCACGGAATCACACACTTGAGATCTGCTGCCACTATGGGGCTTCGGGCTATAGCGGTCAAGCATTATATGCGGACGCGCGGTAGAGCATGTCTAAGCCCCCAGACTCACACGACCCGTAACGCTGGCATTATCGGCTGGTCACAGGTCGCCGATTCACCCCTGCCGAACACAGAGATAACAAGGCGGACGACTGCGGAATCCATGGACGGCGTTCTTTTTTTGGCGGCGGACGACCGTGCGCTTTGCCGTAGCTTGCTTGTGCCGCTGCAAACGCCGCTTCAGCTCCAACCTCCGTGTGGTCGCCTTCACGATGGGCGGTCTTGCCCTGAATGATGTCCAGCACCAGCGCGCTCTTGCGCCTAGCTGCCCATCGTTTAATGTCTTCTTCCACCTTCGTCCTCAACGTCGCTTCCTCGCGGCGAGGGGGAGAGCGACGGTGGCAGCAGTTATATGGTCCACGGAGCGCGCTGCCAGGCGGCGCAAGATATCCCGCGGCGACGCCGACTGTTGCGGCGTCGCCGTCTAATCGCAGCAGCGATTCATTGCTTTACGGACTAAATCCGCATCCCAATCGAAAAGAGGTTCCCCGATCGTCCGCAGCGTAAGCGCTTTTTTCCCTTCCTTGCCTCCCACGGCGACAATGTCGGAGGAGTCTATCCACGCAGAGAGACCAAGCCCATATAATGCATCCCAATGGGCGCGCGCAAGGCGCACCGATCTTGGACGAAGTACTCCGTTGCTGGTTGCGCGCAGTACATCAGACCACCTTCGTTCCTGCACTGCGGCCGCCAAATCCTTGGACGATAGCTGTATATAGGAGCGCAAGGGTAGGTAGATCTTTGTCACCCGCCCATGGGAAACGCGGACGTTGTGGACCGCAATACCGGCATCCCCAGCCGCCACGATTTTGTGCAGACCGGACGGCAGGACAAGACCTTTCAAGCCAGAAATGTCTACCTGAACGCCGTCGAGCACGACCATGTCTGGCGGGTCCGACCACTCGATCGAGATGCTTCCGCCGCCCCCGTCCTTCGACCGCAGGGTGACAAGATCGTCGATATCATGCCGGTACTCACCGGTGGCATCCAGAACCGCCCTTTTGCGTTGGTTGTAGTCCAGGCGCTGCTGGTTGGACAACGAACGCCGAAGATTAAGCTCGAAAAAAGCCACGGGCCCCGCCAAGCAAGCAATCGTTTCCGATGTGGCCGTCATCTTCGCCTCTGCGCGCAAATTCCGCAGGTATCGCTGGACGGCTTTTATTCCTCCTGCGTCCGCTTGTAGTTCTTCATCGAGACGATATGCCCAAGGATTCCGCGGTTTGTGGCCCCGACGCACATGGGTCGCTTCATGAGCCACCACGAAAAGCGAAGTGCATAACAGCGCGGCAAATTGGGCATTTCGGCAGGAAGGTCTATCGGCCCCACAAGCTGCCGCCAGCGTTGTCAGTCCCGTCGCTAGAAAACGATCGGGCTCTAAAATGTCGCCGACTCCGGGCATAATCTGCAGGAGTTCGCCCTCTCCGTACGGGCGCCAAAGAATCGGCATTTTACCCGCGCTTTCCCCATCTAACAGCGCTGCGTCGTGCCCCACCAGTAGGCCCAACGCCTCCATCTGCAGGGAAAACATCTGCGGGATGGCGATTATGCCCGCAGCGACCTGCGCGGGCGCATCTGAAGTATGTACCTCCACCTTCGGTTCTGGGCCGCCGTTTCCATTTCCGGCGGTCAAGGGCCAAGCCTGGTCTAGAAGATATCGCGAGAAGATCTCAGTATGCCGCGACAGGCGCTCTTCGTTGGGCAGAGGTATCAGGTTAGCCCATGCACTAGCGAGTTTTTCCAACGTCCATCCAGCATAGGTTTGCGCGGCGACACTGGTGACACAGGTGGCCGATACCAGCGCAAGAGCTATCGAGGCGTGAAACGCTAGGCGCCTTACCTGCCAAACGTGGCTTTCCATACCTTCTCCTCTTCGATCGAGACATTCGTTTGGCGAAACACGACCGCTCCATCCACGAGCACTTCCACGGTGTACTTGCCCGGGGCTAGCCGCAGGTCGAGGTTCGTGAACCCGACCTCCTGCATATTGAGCAGAACGGTGGCTCCGTTAGGCTTTCCTTCTATGCGCAGAAGGCCTGAGGGCGCTTCCCAAACGGCCGCTATCGACAGGAGCTTGCTCAATATTGCGCCGGGGGAAATCCCCGTCGCGCGCAAGTCTTTGTCAATTGCGTTCAACAGCTCCGCGAACTCAGGTCGGGCATCCGGCCCGCCGGTCCGGGCTACCGCGATGTAGCGTGCCTGGTCCAAGGTTGACGACACGAATTCGCAGGCGTTGGCGGGAGATGCATTCGTCCGCGCCGCGATGCCTGTCACGACGCTTAAGGCCAGCCCCAACTCTGTGGGGTCTAGCGGTAGCTCTCGGTTGCTGGCCCACGCTTCGATGCATGGTTTGGCGACTGTCGGGGCCAGCATGGCGGCATCGGCCTTTGGGTCCGTCAAGGCCAACACCACGAGCGCGGCCATCGGCAGTGTTCCTCTCTTGCG
The DNA here is from genome assembly GCF_001676705.1 of Bordetella bronchialis. Lineage (NCBI taxonomy): Bacteria > Pseudomonadati > Pseudomonadota > Betaproteobacteria > Burkholderiales > Alcaligenaceae > Bordetella > Bordetella bronchialis. The sequence goes on along the minus strand of NZ_CP016170.1, from coordinate 4,363,466 downwards.
TGCCAAATGGAATAGATGGATCATCAAAAGGAATAACGCCAGTACAAGCGTCCAAAACTGCAGGAGTATTGGGAAACGAGATACGCCGCTATATAGGTGGTACTGTGGGCCGCGCGACAGGACGAACTCTATGGCTTGTTGCGACAAGAAGAAGCCGTAGATCGATATAACGAGCAATGCACCGGCAATCATGGGGATAAGCTGTTGCTGCATCGCCAGCTCATCCCTGGAGGTCTTCGAAATCACGAGGCCGGGGAGTAGTCCTGCCGCTAAGGCCAGAAGCCACTTTGAGGTGGACTCCCGTACTTCGATGAGTTTTTTCTCGGCATCTGTCAGTATCACTGCGGAGCGATCATTCCCTGCTTTAGCCTGCGACGGTAACGTCTGGAAGGCCTGGTTCGCGACCGAGGCGGCCAGTAGACCGACCAGCGTAATAGTGAGGAAAGCAAGAAAGGCGCGTGTCATAAGAACTCTCGGTTATAGGTCCGGCTCAATCGAAAGAATTGCTTCGTCGAACACTCGTGTTGCTCGGCTGGCGCGGTCGCCGGGAAGGGAGATCGCTTTCCCCCACGCAGTTCGACAGGCCTTCAAATATCGAAATCGCTGTTCGAGAACGATCAGATAAGCACCAATTGACGTGCCAGACCAGTTGCAATAGACCCGGGCATTTTCAAAGCGTCCGTCTGCGACCAGGAGCTCTATGAGTACGACTTGCAAGGAATAGTGGCGATATTCCGGGAGATCCTGGCTTAACCGCTTGTTAATACCATCTATGGCTGCCGCGCCTTTGCCCAGGCGGATGGCGTTGAGCCCGCGGAATAGATCCAGTTGCCACGATTCGAAGCTTTCAGCGGTGAGCGTGGCCAGTATTGAGTCGAAGCGATCCCAGGCCGCGCTATCTTCCTTGGCGGACCCGAGTAGCTCGCCAAGCTTCATGGTGGTTCGCCACATAACTTCTGTTGAACGGTTCTGTTCAAGAAGATCCAACAACTCCGTTATAGCGGCCTGTCTTTCGCCGTTGTCTATCCGCTGCAGGGCACGGATGTAGCTGTATAGCGCGCGAGTATTGCGCTCTTTCGTTTTGAATAAGGGTTTGTCCGCTCCCTCGTCCTTGAGTGCGGCGCGCGATAAATCCAGCTCCGCTAAGGCCTTGTCGAGACAACCGGCCGCGGCGTACGCGGATGCTCGGAAGAATCTAGAACTGCTGTTTTGCGGAGCAATCGAGGATGTCCCTAGTGCCTGTTTCAGGGCAAATGAGTCCGGTCGACAACCGCTGATTGCTGTGTCGTGCCAGAAAGCGAGGCCGAGAAGGGCGAGATGCAGCATCGCGAACGCCGATCGAACGCGGGCGCCCTGCGAGCGAGAGGTGGGCTTGGCGTCCATCCGATAGAGTCACGGAGCCGCGGTAGCCCAGAGACCGGCGAGGCGGTACTCGCCATCGGGGTCTTCCATAACGACCACGCGTTCGAAGAACGCCGCCTTCGCATACTTGACGTAGTAATCGAAGTAGTAAAACTTTCCCTTGAACCCCAAGCCAGGCATTGTGGTCATGAACGTGTGCGACATGTTCTTGACCGACACGGGGGCGCCAACCGCGGCATATCCCGCCTTTAGGCTATCAACGAAGTACGACTTTGTTGTGATGCTTTTGAAGTACTCGCTGGTGAGTTGTTCCCACAGCTTGTTGTATTGTTGCTGTCGCACCGCTTCTCTGATTTGCGATGCGGCGTTCTGTGCGTCATCAAGGTCGGTTGCCAGTGCAGGAGCCAGGGCGGTCGCCCAGATTGCGATGGCAAGAATTAGTCGGATGCCCAACATGTCGCGATGCATGGTGGATCTCCCAGGAATAGCGGACGAAAATACCGCTGATCACTTGTGGTGATTCTTCGACGTGCAGACATCTTGGGGAAGTACCGTAAATTTATTGCGGACCCTGATCCCTGTACATCGGCTCTTTAGTGCAACCCGATTGCGAGCAATATGCTCCCCGAAAAGGAGGCAACGGCCCTTCCAGACGGTGGGAGCGGCGTGCGGTTGTCGAAGCAAATAGCGGCACGCTCCAGTTTCCGGCGGATCGAACGTCTGGACGGTAGGTGGGCTGCTTCCGTGGTCGCACCACAGTGGAGGATCAGAAAAAAAGCCCTCGATTCAAAATCGAGGGCTTTTCATCGAATCTGGCGGAGAGGGTGGGATTCGAACCCACGGTACGGGGAAACCGTACGCCTGATTTCGAGTCAGGTACATTCGACCACTCTGCCACCTCTCCTGGGTGTTGCTACTCGCGGCGGCTCCCTGGTCTCGCTGGCGGGTCGGCGCCGATGGGGAGCATCGAGCGCTGGCCGGGCGATGGCGGGGTGGTCAACAGACGCCACGGGTTGCTCTCCGGACCATACCGAACAGAATATGTCTGGTGAGCAGCAAAGCCCGCTATTCTACCAGCAATCGAAGGCTTTGTGTGTGGGCCGCGGCCAGCCACCACCGAGCCGCTACCCGGCGGATGGTCCCCGCCCTTCCGCCGGCCACGGTCAGCGAGGAACATGCATGCGCCGCCGGCCAGCCGCCCTGTTCGGGAGAACCGTCGGCCCCGGGCACCCAGCCACCGCCCCAGGCGCCGTAATTTTTTGTCAGAATGCGTGTTCTCTCGGACCCGGGCGACCATGGACCTCGTCGTTATCCTCCTGCTTTCCGCCGTGATCTGCGTGCCGCTGACGCAGTTGCTCGGCTTGGGCACGATTCCCGGCTACCTGCTGGCGGGCATCCTGATCGGGCCGTCCGGACTGCGGCTGGTCACGGACGTCCCGGCGATTACCGGAATCTCGCAGTGGGGCGTGGTGATGATGCTGTTCGTCATCGGCCTGGAACTGGCGCCGTCCCGCCTGTGGGGCATGCGCCGGGAAGTGTTCGGCGTCGGCCTTCTGCAGATGGTGTCCTGCGCCGGCGTGCTGGCCGCGCTGATGGGGCTGGGGCTGCGGCACCTGATCGATATGTCGTGGACCGGCGCCATCGTCTGCGGGACGGCGCTGGCCTTGTCCTCCACGGCGGTGGCCATGCGGCTGCTGGACGAGCGCCAGCTGACCCGGACGCCGATGGGCCGCACGGCGCTGGGCGTGCTGTTGCTGCAGGACATGGCCGCCATTCCCATCCTGATCGCGCTGGGCATCATCGGGGGCGGCGGTACGCGTGCGCCTTCCTTCGTATCGTCCCTGGTGGCGGTGGCCGTGGTGCTGGTCTGCTACCGGTTGCGCGTCATCAGCTGGGCCGAACGTGCCCAATTGAAGGAGCTGTTCACCGCCGCGACGCTATTGGTGGTGATCGGTTCGGCCCAGTTGTTCGACCATGCCGGGCTGTCCGCCGGCCTGGGCGGCTTCCTGGTGGGCGTGCTGCTGGCCAAGTCCAGATACCGCGAGTCGATGGAGACCTCCATCGAGCCCTTCAAGGGGCTGCTGCTGGGGCTGTTCTTCCTGGGCGTCGGGATGTCGGCCGACCTGGACGTGGTGCGCGAACACTGGCGCTTCGTCACCTTCAGCGTCACCGCGCTGCTGCTGGTCAAGGGGGCGATCCTTTACGGCATCGCCCGCATGGCGGGGCTGCCTTCCTACCATCGGCTGCCCTTTGCCATGGCCCTGGCGCAGGGCGGGGAGTTCGGTTTCGCGCTGTTCAACGAAGCCTGGGACAACGGCCTGCTCAGTGCCGCGCACCGGGACCTGATCTCCGTGGTGGTGGCCATTTCCATGGCGGTGGTCCCCGTGCTGATCAAACTCGTCGAACGGATGCAGCCCAGGCGCGGGGAAGGCTACACTCCCTGGGCACCCTGATCGGGCGCCTGTACGCCGGCCGGCCATCCGCCACCGCCATCCAGCCACCCTCGGTCCCTACCGGAAAGGAGAATCCCCATGCTGAAAGGAAAAGTCGCCATCGTTACCGGATCAACCAGCGGTATCGGCCTGGGGATCGCCACCGCGCTGGCGGCCCAGGGCGCCGACATCGTCCTGAACGGGTTTGGCGACGCGGCGGAGATCGAGAAAACCCGGGCGGGACTGGCCCTGGCCCATGGCGTCAAGGCCGTCTACGACGGGGCGGACCTGTCCAAGGGCCCCGCGGTGCGGCAGTTGGTGGAAAACACCGTCGCGGCCCTGGGGCGGGTGGATATCCTGGTGAACAACGCCGGTATCCAGCACACCGACCTGATCGAAAACTTCCCGCCGGAAAAATGGGATGCCATCATCGCCCTGAATCTTTCCGCGGTTTTTCACGGTACCGCCGCCGCGCTGCCCCATATGAAGAAGCAGCAGTGGGGGCGCATCATCAATATCGCGTCCGCGCATGGGCTGGTGGGATCGGCCAGCAAGTCGGCCTATGTCGCCGCCAAGCATGGGGTGGTGGGGCTGACCAAGGTGACGGCGCTGGAGACGGCCGGGCTGGGCATCACGGCCAACGCCATCTGCCCGGGCTGGGTCCGCACCGCCCTGGTGGAAAAGCAGATCACCGCCATCGCCGCCCGCGAGGGCGTGGACCAGGAAACCGCGGCCCGCGAACTGCTGGGCGAAAAGCAGCCCTCGCTGCAGTTCGTCACGCCCGAGCAACTGGGCGGCACCGCCGTCTACCTCTGCTCGCCGGCGGCCGAACAGGTCACCGGCACATCGATCTCCGTGGACGGCGGCTGGACGTCGCGCTGACCGCGGCGGCCGCACCGATTATTTGAACGAGGAAAATCCCCAACATGCTGTTCCTGCTGTCTCCCGCCAAGAAGCTGGATTACGACTCTCCGCTGGGCACTGATCTGCACACGCAGCCGCTTTTCGTCGACCACGCGGCGGCGCTGATCAAGGTGCTGAAGAAGAAAAGCGCCGAGGATATCGCCGAGCTCATGGACCTGAGCCCGGCCCTGGCCGAACTCAATGTGCGGCGCTACGGCGCATGGAAGCCCAAGTTCACCCAGGAAAACGCGCGTCCCGCCATCCTGGCCTTCAATGGCGATGTGTACGAAGGCCTGCAGGCGCCCACGCTGACCCAGCCGCAGCTGCAATGGGCCCAGGACCATATCGCCATCCTGAGCGGCCTGTATGGCGTGCTGCGTCCGTTGGACCTGATGCAGCCCTACCGGCTGGAGATGGGCACCCGCCTGGAAACCCCGCGCGGCAAGAACCTGTACGAGTTCTGGGGCGCCGATATCGCCGAATACCTGAACGAACGGCTGGAGGGCGTCAAGAAACCCATCGTCGTCAATCTGGCGTCGGAGGAATATTTCAAGTCGGTCGACCTGAAGGCGCTGAAGGCGCGCGTGGTGCAGTGCGTCTTCCAGGAGTGGAAGAACGGCGCCTACAAGATCATCAGTTTCAGCGCCAAGCGGGCGCGCGGCCTGATGGCGCGCTACGCCATCCAGCACAAGATCGCCACGCCGGAAAAGCTCCAGGCCTTCGACAGCGAAGGCTATGCCTACGATGCCTCGGTATCGACGCCCGACAAGCTGGTGTTCCGCCGCAAGCAGGCGTGATCGGCGCGGCGCGCGTTGACGGCCGGCCTGCCGGCGGCCGGCGCGCCGCGGCGGTGCTGTCTGTTCAGCCGTCCAGCGCCGCGCTTTCCTGGCGGATCATCTGGCCGGCCCGAACCATGAGTTTCAGCGGATAGGCCAGGGACGCCAGTTCGCCCTGCGTGTCGACCTGCTCCGGTAGCGGGGGCACGGGCGGATGCGCCGGATCCAGCATCACGATGACGTCCTCCAGCGTCTCCTTCACGGAGGCCGGCGGCTCCTGGGCCAGGGTGGCCAGCGTCGGCACTGCGGCCGTGGTCTGCGATGCCAGCACGTGGTTCTGGATAAGCAGGTTGTTCATCTCCGGCACATACTGCTGGCGGGATTGCGGTTCGGCCATCATGCGGTAGAAGGCCTCGGCGAAGTTGCTGAAGGCGATGTGCACGTTCTTGCGTGCCAGTCGCCAGTTCAGGTCGGCGTCGATCTCGGCCTGCGTGGGGGCCGGCTCCGGAACCGGGCCCTGGGCCTGGTCGGGCGTTTCGCGGCGCGCCTGTTTTTCGCGCATGACGCCGGCGTATTGCAGGCCGGCGCGCAGATACTCGCGGTTGGCCCGGATCGCGGCGCGCGCCAGCGGCGGCAGGTAGCGCGCCTCCCACCAGGGAAAGGCGTAGCTGCATGCCAGCGACAGCGCGCAGCCGATCAGCGTATCCAGGGCGCGTTCGCCGATCACGTTCATCGACACCGTGCCGGGCGATACGAAGTGAAAGACCAGCACCACGAACAGGGTGTTGAAGATGGCGCTGGCCATGTAGTTCAGCTGCACCAGGCTATTGCCCATGATGCAGGCGGCCAGCAGGCTGATGAACAGGATCTCCGGGTTGTTGGTCACGTTCAGCAGGATCAGGGCCATGACGCAGCCGATCAGCGTGCCGGTCAGCCGCCAGCCGTTGCGCTGCCGCGTCAGTGCGAAGCCGGGCTTCATGATGATGACGATGGTCAGCATGATCCAGTAGTTATGCGCGGAGAACGTCTCCGACACCCAGAACTCGCTGACCGTCATGGCCAGCGCCGCCGCCAGGGTGACGCGCAACGCGTAGCGGAAATTGGGCGAATCCATGCGCAGATTGCTGGTGATCATGCCCAGCCGGAATTCCTGGCGCGTCATGAAGCGGGTCAGCGACTTGTCGATGCGCAGGGCGCTGGTGGGCTTGGCGTCGGGCCGGCCCTGGGTGTGGTCGGCCAGGCGTTCGACGATGCGGGACGCATTGCGCAGGCGGCGCTGGATCTGGATCACCAGGGCCAGGATTTCCGGTTCGCGTTCGTTCAGGCCGTGCTGCTTGAGCTGGTCGATTTCATATTCGATGGCGCGCAGTTCGGCCTTGATGCTGGTGCGGCGGCGTACCGGGCGCCCCTGGGAAATGCTCAGCGCGATGCGCTCCAGGTTCAGCGACATCTTCAGCAGGGAGTCGCGCATGAAGACCAGCACGTCGTTGCCCGTCAGTGCGCGCCGCAGGGCGGCATAGTCGGTATGGGTGGCGAACAGCGTGTCCACCAACTGCAGCATATCGACGAACATATTGAAGATCATCACGCGGCGGGCGTCGCCCCAGCCCTTGCCGCGGGGCAGGGCGCGCAGCACCACGTCGCGCGCGGCCTGGTGTTTTTCCGTCATGGCGGATTGCCGCAGGATCAGCGTGCGGTAGGAGTCCTCCAGGTCTTCGCCCTCGTCGTAGAACGAGGCGCGGGCGGCGACGTAGTCGGCGGTGGCGAACAGCGCCACCGACATGGCCTGCTGTTCCTCGCGCAGCCAGAACAGGCGGCTGAAGCCCACGCTGAACGCCAGGTAGAACAGGGCGCCGCCCAGCGTGACCGCCGCATGCACCAGCACCTGGTTGGCCGGCAGGGGGGAATGCATGGTCAGGGCCATGACCAGCAGGCCGGCAAAGCCGATCAGCCCGCCGCGCTTGCCGAAGACGGTGAACAGGGAATAGAAAAAGCACTGCGCGATGACCGCCAGCCAGAGCGCCAGCCGGTCGGTGGAGGCGAAACCGGTGATGCAGACCGTCAGGGTGGCCAGCAGCGCGCCGCCCAGCATTTCGTTGGTGCGGTGCTGCTGGGGCCCGCCGGGCTGGTCGATGATGGCCACGCATTGGGCGCCGAAGGTGGCGACCAGGCCCAGGGCGTACTGGCCGAACAGCACTCCCAGGACCAGGACGGGCAGCAGCATCCCGACCCCTTGACGCACGCCCCCGAAAAAGTAATGGCTGTAGATGAAGCGGCGGAGGTTCGCGATGCGCAAGTCCATGGGTGGCGGCTTGGGGCGTATGGGGACGGGATAGGTGGCAAGTATAGAGAGTCCCCGATTATTTGCCGGGATCGGCGTCCGGCGGCGGCCGGGCGGGGGCGCCGGTGTCGCGCGGAACCGACGCGTGGAATGCCGCCAGGTTCCGTAAGTCAGTCTGATTTGCTAGTAAACCCTTAAACACGGTAAATTCACTGCTTCCCGCCGTCCCGTCATCCAGGGGCGGTGGCGATGGTTTGCCAGTTTCCCGGTCTACCGACCGGTTTCAATGCGCCAGCAGTACCCTGCCATTGGCCGTGCCACAAGCGCGTAGTCAAAGGCTTCCATTCGATCTCCGGCGCCCATGGGGGCGCATGCACTGCGTGCTGGATGGACGCGTGCCGGGTCGGCAAGGCATCCGGGTGGAGCGGTTCCGTGAATCGCGAAGCGCCGGGTCGTGTTGCCGGGGCCGGTATCGGGTTCCGCAGCCGCCATATCCACCGGGTATGGGGGCACCGCACTCCTGACCGCAGGCCGGAACAATGAAAGGAAAGACAATATGGAACTCAATGGCGCCGACATCGTCGTGCGCTGCCTGGCCGATGAGGGCGTGGAACACGTCTTCGGCTACCCTGGCGGCGCGGTGCTCTACATCTACGACGCAATCTTCAAGCAGGACAAATTCCAGCACATCCTGGTGCGCCACGAGCAGGCCGCCGTGCATGCCGCCGATGCCTATTCGCGCTCGTCGAACAAGGTGGGCGTTTGCATCGTCACCAGCGGGCCGGGCGTCACCAATGCCGTGACCGGCATCGCCACCGCGTACATGGACTCCATCCCGCTGGTCATCATCAGCGGGCAAGTGCCCACCGCGGCCATCGGCGAGGACGCCTTCCAGGAATGCGACACGGTGGGGATCACCCGTCCCTGCGTCAAGCACAACTTCCTGGTGCGCGACGTCAAGGACCTGGCCGACACCCTGCGCCGCGCTTTCTACATCGCGCGCACCGGCCGTCCGGGCCCCGTGCTGGTGGACATTCCCAAGGACATCACGCTGGCCCCGTGCAAGTACGTGCCGCCCAAGGGCGAGATCACGATGCGCTCGTACGCGCCGGTCAACAAGGGGCACCAGGGCCAGATCAAGAAGGCCGTGCAGATGCTGCTGGCGGCGGAACGTCCCATGATCTACACCGGGGGCGGGGTCATTCTTTCGGACGCCGCCGCCGAACTGCGCGCGGTGGTCGACCTGCTGGGCGCGCCGTGCACGAACACGCTGATGGGCCTGGGCGCCTTGCCGGAAGACCACCCAGCCTTCCTGGGCATGCCCGGCATGCACGGCACCTACGAAGCCAACATGGCGATGCAGCACTGCGACGTACTGCTGGCCATCGGCGCGCGCTTCGATGACCGCGTCATCGGCAATCCCAAGCATTTCGCGCAGAATCCACGCAAGATCATCCACGTCGACATCGATCCGTCCTCGATCTCCAAGCGCGTGCGCGTGGACGTGCCCATCGTCGGCAACGTCAAGGACGTGCTGATCGAAATGCTGGCGCAACTGCGCGTGGCGGACGTCAAGCCGCCCCCGCTGGAAAAATGGTGGCAGCAGGTGCGGGAATGGCGCGGCAAGGAATGCCTGAAGTACGCCGGCTCGACCAGCGTCATCAAGCCGCAATTCGTGGTCGAGAAACTCTGGGAAGTGACCGGCGGCAAGGCCTTCGTGACTTCCGACGTGGGCCAGCACCAAATGTGGGCCGCGCAGTACTACCGCTTCGGACAGCCGCGCCGCTGGATCAACTCCGGCGGCCTGGGCACCATGGGCGTGGGCCTGCCGTACGCCATGGGCGTGCAGATGGCCAATCCCGGCGCCGACGTGGCGGTCATCACGGGCGAGGCCTCCATCCAGATGAACATCCAGGAGCTGTCGACCTGCCATCAGTACCACCTGACGCCCAAGATCGTCTGCCTGAATAATCGCTTCCTGGGCATGGTGCGGCAGTGGCAGCAGATCGACTACGGCTCGCGCTATTCCGAGTCGTACATGGATTCGCTGCCCGACTTCGTCAAGGTCGCCGAAGCCTACGGCCACGTCGGCCTGCGCATCGAAAGCCCCTCCGACGTCGAACCCGCGCTGCGCGAAGCGTTCAGGAAGCACAAGGACCGCCTGGTGTTCCTGGACTTCATTACGGACCGTACGGAAAACGTGTGGCCGATGGTCAAGGCCGGCCGCGGCCTGACCGAAATGCTGCTGGGTTCCGAGGATCTGTAAGGGGGCGTCATGAAACACGTGATTTCGGTTTTGCTGGAAAACGAACCGGGCGCGCTGTCGCGCGTGGTCGGCCTGTTTTCGGCGCGCGGCTACAACATCGAAACGCTGACCGTGGCGCCCACCGAGGACGCCACGCTGTCGCGCATGACGATCGTCACGACGGGCTCGGACGAGGTCATCGAGCAGATCACCAAGCACTTGAACCGCCTGGTCGACGTGGTCAAGGTGGTGGACCTGACCGAAGGCGCGCACATCGAGCGCGAGCTGATGCTGGTCAAGGTGCGCGCCGTCGGCAAGGAACGCGAGGAAATGAAGCGCATGGCGGATATCTTCCGCGGGCGCATCATCGATGTCACCGACAAGTCCTACACCATCGAACTGACCGGTGTGCAGGAGAAGATCTCGGCCTTTATCGAGGCGCTGGATCGCAGCGCGATTCTCGAAACCGTTCGTACCGGGGTTTCCGGAATCGGGCGCGGGGAACGCGTGCTGAAGCTTTGACCGGCCCCGGCCGAACCCTCTTTTGCTGTTTATTCATTTACTGAAGAAGAATTCCGGAGTTACTCAAATGAAAGTTTTCTACGACAAAGACTGCGATCTTTCCCTGATCAAGGGCCGCACGGTCGCCATCATCGGCTACGGTTCGCAGGGCCACGCGCACGCGCTGAACCTGCATGAGTCCGGCGTCAAGGTCGTCGTCGGCCTGCGCAAGGGCGGCGCGTCGTGGAACAAGGCCGCCAACGCCGGCCTGAAGGTCCAGGAAGTCGCCGAGGCCGTCAAGGGCGCCGACGTCGTCATGATGCTGCTGCCGGACGAGAACATCGCCAAGGTGTATCGCGACGAAGTGCACGCCAATATCAAGGCCGGCGCCGCGCTGGCCTTCGCGCACGGCTTCAACGTGCACTACGGCCAGGTCGTGCCGCGCGATGACATCGACGTCATCATGGTCGCCCCCAAGGCGCCCGGCCACACCGTGCGCTCCACCTACACCCAGGGCGGCGGCGTGCCCCACCTGGTGGCCGTGTACCAGGACAAGTCGGGCGCGGCGCGCGATGTCGCGCTGTCGTACGCCAGCGCCAACGGCGGCGGCCGTGCCGGCATCATCGAGACCAACTTCCGCGAAGAGACCGAAACCGACCTGTTCGGCGAGCAGGCCGTGCTGTGCGGCGGTACCGTCGAACTGATCAAGGCGGGCTTCGACACCCTGGTGGAAGCCGGCTACGCGCCCGAAATGGCGTACTTCGAGTGCCTGCACGAACTGAAGCTGATCGTCGACCTGATCTATGAAGGCGGCATCGCCAACATGAACTACTCGATCTCCAACAACGCCGAATTCGGCGAATACGAGACCGGGCCCAAGATCGTCACGGCCCAGACGCGCGAAGCCATGCGCCAGGCCCTGGCCGACATCCAGAACGGCGAATACGCCAAGCGCTTCATCCTGGAAAACGCCGCCGGCGCCCCGACGCTGACGTCGCGCCGCCGCATCAACGCCGAGTCGCAGATCGAACAGGTCGGCAGCAAGCTGCGCGCGATGATGCCCTGGATCGCCGCCAACAAGCTGGTGGACAAGTCCAAGAACTGATCGCCGCCCGGCATGGCCGGGTATGCGACTTGCGCGAGCGGCATGCCCCGGCATGCCGCTTTTTTTGCCTCTCGGCGCCGGCCGGCGGCGGCCCCGCGCGGCGCCCGCGCGAGCCGTCTTTTTGTCGCATACTCGCAGCGACGGGCGCTACCGCCCGGGCACAAACGGGGCCATATCGGTTAACCTTCGCCTACGATGAATAAACCCCCTTATCCCCATCCCATCATCGCCCGCGAGGGCTGGCCGTTCCTTGCCGGGGCGGTGGTCGTGGCGCTACTGGTCACGCTCTGGTCCCCCGCCGTGTCCATCATCTTCTGGATCATCGCGCTGTTCGTCCTGCAGTTTTTCCGGGACCCGCCGCGCATGGCGCCCGACTCGCCCCAGGCGGTGCTGTCGCCCGCGGATGGCCGCGTGGTCGCGGTGGAAACGGTGCGGGATCCGTACGCGGACCGCGACGCGCTGAAGATCAGCGTGTTCATGAACGTGTTCAACGTCCACTCCAACCGCGCGCCGGTCAACGGCCAGGTCATGGACGTCCAGTATTTCCCGGGCAAGTTTTTCAATGCGGCGCTGGACAAGGCCTCGCTGGAAAACGAGCGCAATGCCATGGTGCTGCGTACGCCCTCGGGCCAGCTGGTCACCGCGGTGCAGGTGGCCGGGCTGGTCGCCAAGCGCATACTTTGCTACGCAAAGAAGAACGACACGCTGGTGCGCGGCCAGCGCTACGGATTCATCCGTTTCGGGTCGCGCGTGGATGTATACCTGCCGCCGGCCGCCCGGCCGCGGGTCGCGCTGGGCGACAAGGTCAGCGCGACCAGCTCCGTGCTGGCGGACCTGCCTGCCACTGACGATGCGAGCCATGCCTAAACTGTCGATGCGCGATCCCGAGAACCGCCACCGCAGCATCTACCTGCTGCCCAATGCGTTCACGACCGCGGCCTTGTTCGCCGGCTTCTATGCCGTGGTGCAGGCCATGAACAACCAGTTCGAGGCCGCCGCCATCGCCATCTTCACCGCCATGGTGCTGGATGGCATGGACGGGCGGGTCGCGCGCCTGACCAACACGCAGTCGGCTTTCGGCGAGCAGTACGACTCGCTGTCGGACATGACTTCCTTCGGCGTGGCGCCGGCGCTGGTCATGTACGAATGGATGCTCAACGAACTGGGGCGCTGGGGGTGGCTGGCGGCGTTCGTGTACGTCGCCGGGGCCGCGCTGCGCCTGGCGCGGTTCAACACCAATATCGGCGTCGTCGACAAGCGCTTCTTCCAGGGCCTGCCCAGTCCCTCGGCGGCCGCGCTGGTGGCGGGCTACGTCTGGCTGGCGGTGGACAACAAGCTGCCCATCCATGATTCTTTCATGGCGTGGACGGCCTTTTGCGTCACCATGTATGCCGGGGTCGCGATGGTCACCAATGCGCCGTTCTACAGCGGCAAGAGTTTTGCCCTGGGCCGCAGCGTGCCGTTCTGGGTCATCCTGCTGGTGGTGGCGGCCTTTGTTTTCGTATCCAGCGATCCGCCCGTGGTGCTGTTCGGGCTCTTCGTCATCTACGGCATTTCCGGCTGGTTCATCCTGGCCTGGCGCTGGAACCGCGCGCGCCGCTGGCAGCGCAACCGCGTGCGGGGCGGCGGGCCGGACCAGCCCTAGCGGCGCGGCGGTTCAGCGCGCGAAATCCCATTCCTGGTCGTACATGGGGTCCGGTCCCGGGTGATGCCGCGTGACGCGGTCCCCCTTGCGGCCCATGTAGACATACATCAGCGAATTCCAGGAGTCGTTCTCGCGGTAGCGGTACGACCAGACCACCTGCCGCACGCTGGGCAAGCCCACTTCATCGACGATGGCAGGCGGACCGAACTCGCACAGCACGCGGTTGGCCGGCCAATCGCCTTGCGACAGCACGGCGAAGTGCCGGTCCGTCAGCAGGCGCTCCACCTTGTCTATGCGTCCGTCCGGGCCGACGTTGCCGCCCCAGGCGAATTGCCCCAGCGGCTGCTGCGTCCAGATGACCCGTTGTCCGCCGTTGGGCAGCGGGCAGGTGAAGTTGGGCTGCCCGTATTGCGCAACGACCTGGCTCAGCGGGGTGTCCGGCGGGGTCCGGGCCGCCATGTCGGCGCAGCCGGCCAGCACCAGGGCCACGAGCGGGCCGGCCAGGAAGGCCACGCGCCGGCGGCGGTCGGGGATATGCGCATGCTCTGCCATGGGGCCTCCTGTGGCGCGGTGAAAGCGGGGACGGCGGGAAGGGCCCGCTGCCCTTGCGGCGCCGCCGCGGCGGTGCGCCGGCCTGGCGCGCGCCGGCCGCCAGGCGGCGGGCCGGGTCACGATCCCGCCGGTGCTGTCCTGGACGGGCGCCTTGGGGCGGTGTCCTGACATTTGTCGCCAATAAGTTATAATCCTTCGGTTTTTGCTGTCGAACAACTGTCAAGTTTTATCCAACCGTTTTATCAACCCACGCCAAGGCGCCTCGGCCCTGGCGCATGTCCGAAGAGGTCAATCAATGTCCGTAGCTGACATCAAAAAGGCTGATATCGTCGCGCAATTCCAGCGCGCCCAAGGCGATACCGGCTCCCCCGAAGTCCAGGTGGCGCTGCTCACCGCTCGCATCAACGAGCTGACCGGTCACTTCAAGGAACACATCAAAGACCACCATTCGCGCCGCGGTCTGCTGCGCATGGTCAGCCGCCGCCGCAAACTGCTCGACTACCTGAAGGGTCGCAACCCCGATGCTTATCGCGCCTTGATCGAAAAACTCGGTCTGCGCAAGTGATCGACGGGGCCGGTTCCCCATGACGCAACCGTGGCCGGTGCGACCCTGTCGCAGCGGCCACGGTTTTTCATTTGCAAGGAATAACCGTCATGTTCAATAAAGTGACAAAAACGTTCCAGTACGGCCAGCACACGGTGGTCCTGGAAACCGGAGAAATCGCCCGCCAGGCATCCGGCGCCGTCGTGGTGTCCATCGAGGACACCGTGGTGCTGGCCACGGTGGTGGCGGCCAAAAAGGCCAAGCCGGGGCAGGACTTTTTTCCGCTGACCGTCGATTACATCGAGAAAACCTACGCCGCCGGGCGTATCCCGGGCGGCTTCTTCAAGCGTGAAGGCAAGCCCTCGGAAAAGGAAACGCTGACGTCGCGCCTGATCGACCGTCCGCTGCGCCCGCTGTTCCCCGAAGGCTTCTACAACGAAGTGCAGGTCGTGCTGCACACGCTGTCGGTCAATCCCGAAATCGATCCCGACATCCCGGCCATGATCGGTGCCTCGGCCGCGCTGGCCATCTCCGGCATCCCGTTCAATGGCCCGATCGGCGCCGCCCGCGTGGGCTACGTCGACGGCCAGTACGTGCTGAACCCCACCGCCTCGCAGCTGAAGCAGTCCAAGCTGGACCTGGTGGTGGCCGGTACCGAAACCGCCGTGCTGATGGTGGAATCCGAGGCCGACCAGCTGTCCGAGGAAGTGATGCTGGGTTCCGTGGTCTATGGCCACGAACAGATGCAGGCCGTCATCAACGCCATCCATGACCTGGTGCGCGATGCCGGCAAGCCGGAATGGGACTGGAAGCCCGAGCCCAAGAACGAAGCCCTGATCGCCGCGGTGACCGCCGCCGCCCAGGACGGCCTGACCGCCGCCTACCAGATCCGCGAAAAGCAGCTGCGCACCACCAAGCTGCGCGAAGTCTACGCCGACGTCCAAACCCGGCTGGCCGCCCGCGCGGCGGAAACCGGGGAAGGCGTGCCGGATTCCGTGGCCGTGGACAACATCCTGTTCGACCTGGAAGCCCGCATCGTGCGCGGCCAGATCCTGAACGGCGAACCGCGCATCGACGGCCGCGACACGCGCACCGTGCGTCCCATCAGCATCCGCCTGGGCGTGCTGCCGCGCGCCCACGGCAGCGCGCTGTTCACGCGCGGTGAAACCCAGGCGCTGGTCGTGGCCACCCTGGGCACCAAGCAGGACGAGCAGATCATCGATGCGCTGATGGGCGAGTATCGCGACCGCTTCATGCTGCACTACAACATGCCGCCGTTCGCCACGGGCGAAACCGGCCGCATCGGTGTGCCCAAGCGCCGCGAAATCGGCCATGGCCGGCTGGCCAAGCGCGCGCTGATCCCGCTGCTGCCCGCGCCGGAAGATTTCCAGTACACCATTCGCCTGGTCTCCGAAATCACCGAGTCCAATGGCTCTTCGTCCATGGCTTCGGTGTGCGGCGGCTCGCTGGCCATGATGGATGCCGGCGTGCCGGTCAAGGATCACGTGGCCGGCGTCGCCATGGGCCTGATCCTGGAAGACGGCAAGTTTGCCGTGCTGACCGACATCCTGGGTGACGAAGATCACCTGGGCGACATGGACTTCAAGGTGGCCGGCACCCAGCAGGGCGTCACCGCGCTGCAAATGGACATCAAGATCCAGGGCATCACCAAGGAAATCATGCAGGTGGCGCTGGCCCAGGCCCGCGAAGGCCGCCTGCACATCCTGGACAAGATGCGCGACGCCCTGGGCGCCTCGCGCGGCGAACTCTCCGCTTTCGCGCCGCGCATGCTCACGATGAAGATCAATCCGGAGAAAATCCGCGACGTCATCGGCAAGGGTGGTGCGACCATCCGCTCCCTGACCGAGGAAACCGGCACGCAGATCGACATTTCCGACGACGGCACCATCGTCATCGCCAGCGTGGACGAGGCCCAGGCCAAGGAAGCGCAGCGCCGCATCGTCGAGCTGACCGCGGATGTCGAAGTCGGCCAGGTCTACGAAGGCAGCGTGCTGCGCCTGCTGGACTTCGGCGCCATCGTCCAGGTCCTGCCGGGCCGCGACGGCCTGCTGCACATCTCCGAAATCGCCAACTACCGCATCGCCAACATCAACGATGTGCTGAAGGTCGGCCAGAACGTCCGCGTCAAGGTCATCGAGGCCGACGACAAGGGCCGCCTGCGCCTGTCCATCAAGGCGATCGGCGGCATCGAGCAGCAACAGGGCGCGCAGGGTGAATCCGCCCCCGCGTCGCAATCCGAGCCCCAGCAGTAAGGGGACGGGCAGGCGCCATGCCGCCGCGCGCGGCGTGGCCGCCCCGCGGATGGCAGTCCGCACCAAGACAACGGCACCCTGGCGGGTGCCGTTTTCGCTTGGGACTTTCCTGGGGCTTCGTATCGCCAGCCCCAGGGGCATGCCGGCCGGCGGGGTGTCGTTTCGCCGGCAGTGCGGTAAAGTGCTGGCGCGGCACGCGCGGACGACGTATGGCGAGCCCTAACGCAATCTCGGGATCACGGGCATATATGGCATGAAATGGCGCGGGCGCATGGCCTCGGCAATGGGAATCGCGAGCCTGCTCGCGGCGTGCGCGTCTCCGCAGGCGCCCTCCGCCGACGGCCGCCAGCCCGACGGCGAATCCATGTCCGCCGACCAGTTCATGCAGACGGATTTCAACCGTACCGTCACCCTGGAGATGCGCGACAACCTCAATAGCCTGTACGCGCTCGCCGACAAACTCTACCGCCGCAATCCGCGGGAATGGCGCAAGGCGGGCATGGCCAGCCAGGGCGCCGCCGTGGCGCGGCTGCGATCCATGATAGAAAGCCGCACGCCGCCCGCGTCGCTGTCGGGCCTGCGGGATATCCAGATCCTGGCCGTGTCGCTGGACGCCGGCTACCAGGGCGACCGGGTGGCGGCCTTCATCTTCGGCATGGCCGATACCCTCATCGCCGCCCACAACGGCAAGACCCGGTTCTACGTCTCGGATGTGCTGGACGGGCAGCGCGTCTACAATGCCGCTCGTAATGTCGAGGCCGCCGCCTGGCTGTTGGCCAGCCGCCGGGATGGCGCGGGGCAGCCCTTGCTGCTGGCCAACGAGATGAGCGCGAGCGCCACGAATCTCAGCTTCGAACGCGAATTCGGCGCGATTATCGGCAGGCTGGACCTGATCGCCAATCTGCTGGGGGAAAATGGCCGCCGCGTCGGCATCAACTATGCGCAGGGCCTGCTGTTCTTCAATTTCCTGCCGGTGCGTTGACGCAGGCGCCGGCCGGCGCCGTTCCACCAGGAGCCACCCGTGATCGACCTGTCCGCCATCCAATCCGCTTATCAGCGCCTGCAAGGGCAGGTGTTGAATACGCCGTTCTCGCATTCGCGCACCCTGTCCGACATGCTGGGCGCGGAAGTCTGGCTGAAGTTCGAAAACCTGCAGTTCACGGCCTCGTTCAAAGAGCGCGGCGCGCTGAACCGCATGCTGAACCTGGACGCGCAGGAACGCGCGCGCGGCGTCATCGCCGTGTCGGCCGGCAACCACGCACAGGGCGTCGCCTACCATGCGCAGCGCATGGGCATCCCGGCGGTCATCGTGATGCCGCGCTTCACGCCCACGGTAAAGGTCGCCAACACGCGCCGCTTCGGGGCAGAGGTCGTCCTGGCCGGCGATACCTTCGACGACGCCAAGAACCACGGCTATGCGCTGGCGCAAGAGCGCGGCCTGGTCATGATCCATCCGTACGACGACGCCCACGTCATCGCGGGACAGGGCACGATCGCGCTGGAAATGCTGCAGGCCAGGCCCGACCTGGACACGCTGGTCGTCGCCATCGGCGGCGGCGGCCTGATCTCCGGTATCGCGGTCGCGGCCAAGGCCATCAAGCCCGACATCGAAATCGTCGGCGTGCAGACGGAACGCTTCCCCTCCATGTATGAAGCGACGCGCGGCGTGACGCTGCCGCACGGCCAGTACACCATCGCCGAGGGTATCGCCGTGCGCACGCCCGGCGAACTCACGCGCGAGATCGTCTCCCGCCACGTCGACCGTATCGAACTGGTCAGCGAGGCCGACATCGAGCACGCCATCGTGGTGCTGCTGGAAATCGAGAAAACCGTGGTCGAAGGCGCGGGCGCCGCGGGGCTGGCGGCCATGCTGCGCGACCAGGCACAGGACAGCACGCGTTTCCAGGGCAAGCGGGTAGGGCTGGTGCTGACGGGCGGCAATATCGATCCCTTGATGCTGGGCGAGCTCATCGAGCGCGGCATGGTGCGCGCCGGCCGCCTGGCACGCGTGCGCGTGGACCTGCGCGACCTACCCGGCGCCCTGGCGCATGCCACGGCCATCATCGCCGACGCCCACGCCAATATCACGGAAGTCCACCACCAGCGGGCCTTTACCGCGCTGCCGGTGCGCAACGTAGAGGTGGATTTCGTGTTGCAGACGCGCGGTCCGGAACACATCGCCGAAGTGATCGATCGCTTGAACGCCGCGGGTTTCGCGGCCAGCAATCACGATCATTGATCGCCATCCTGGGCCACCAGGGCGCGCAGGCGATAAAGCCGCTCCCGGTGCAGCGTGGCGGCCAGGGTTTCCGGTGTGCGGCCCAGCGCTGCCGCGTCGGCCGCGACGTCCGCCAGCGCCAGGCGCAGCGCCGGCGCCGAATGCTCCCACCACCGGGATAGCAGCCTGTCCGGACTGAAAACGTCCAGGCCCAGGCGCCGCAACTCCGACCGGTTGAAGTCCTTCAGGTTCCAGGTCGTGACCAGGACCGCGGGCGGCTGCTGCAGGCCGCAGCGGGCGCGTTTCGCGAGCCCGGCCGCGATGACGTGATGGTCCTTGGGGTCGCTGTAGCGCAGGCCGGTTTCGTAGGGCAATACATCGCCCGCGTCGGCGTCCGGGAAGCGTTGCTGCATTTCGTCCCATAGCCGCGCGACGTCATCGGCCGGTACGTTCCACAGCCGGGCGGCGTTGCGTACCCACTCCTGGCCGATGCGCGCGCTCCATACCGGCGCGTAAACGCCCTGGCTCGCCAGCCGTAGCAGCAGCGGGCGCAGGATGGACGACATCAGGACACAGGCGTCCAGGACCACGAACGGTGGGGCGCTGTCGGGAGCGGTGACGGGAAGCACGGTTTATACGGGCAGCGGCCCGGGCGGTGCGCCTGGACGGTTAGCGGTGTTGCGCGGCCCCTTCGAAACAGCCGCGGATCGGGCGATATCGTAGCCGTATTCGGGCCCCTGCGTCATATGGGTCCGATATGCCCTCCATCGGGCAAAACGCGCGTCCATGCGGCGGAACCGGCCTGTCGGGGCGGAAACATAGCGGCCTCATTCCCCGCGTTTCCCATGGAGAAATGACCATGTATACCCAAGCCCCCGTCTCGAACGCCAACCTTTCCGCCTTCGCTCCCTTCGCCGACAACTTCGCCGCGTCCAAGGCGGCCCCCGCGCCGGAATCGATGGATGCCGCCAATGCCCTGGCCGGCTACCAGGCGCCGGAGGTCGATCCCTGCGGATCGATCCGGTCCAAGCGCGACACCACCGATATCGTCATCGAGCGCATGGCAAGCACCGTGGGCGAAATCATCATGAGCGATAGGCTGCGTGGCGAACTGGACAAGGTGGTGGACACCGTCAAGCGCATGGATGTCCGCGAAATCGAAGTCAAGGCCTATAACCCCGTCTTCAAGGAGCCGGCCAAGGCCCGTGGCGATGCCGTCAAGCAGTACCTGATCATGAAAGGCATCGACGCCAACCTGATCGAAGTCAGTCCGAAGGGGCCGGGCTACGGCAACAAGGATTCGGCGCTGGCCAAGGAGAAAGGCGTGCGCATCGAAATCTACGGCAGTCCCAAGGCCGACGCCCAGCCGCGGCCGGCCAAGCGCTCCATCGAGTACCTGATGGCTTGACCGGACGTCGCAGGCCAGGAAGGTCCGCCCGGGCAGGGCACTTCCCAGCCGGCCGGCGCGGGCCGCACTGCTCCGGGGCCATCCCCCGCAGGCGCGGTCCCGGCGCCGGTTTTTTTCCGCACGTGTCGGTTCGTGACTTACCGACACAGGACGGTGTGCCAAGCCCCTGGCACCGTCGGAATAATCCGAAACCTATGGTTCAATGTGCGTGCACGGGCGTGGCGCGGTTCCGGCCACGCCATTTGTTTGGCTCCGTTTTCCATAGGTATCCATGCACCGACGATCACTGCTCAAAGCCGCCACGGCCTTGGCTGCCTGCACGGGTTTGCCGGCCTCTTTCCTGCTTGCGTCCCGCGCCTATGCGGACATCGCCGACGGCGAAGCCAAGCCGTTCAGTTTCGAGCGCCTGAAGGATCGCGCCAAGGGACTGGCTGCCGCGCCTTATGTGGACACGCGGGAAGTCCTGCCGCCCACGCTGGCGGACATGACGCCGCAGCAGTTCAATGCCATCCAGTACGACGCCGCGCATTCCCTGTGGGGTCGCAAGGGCCAGCTGGACGTGCAGTTCTTCCATGTGGGCATGGGTTTTCGCACCCCGGTCCGCATGCACAGCATCGATCCCAAGACCCGGGTCGCCAAAGAGGTGCATTTCCGGCCCGAGCTGTTCAACTATGACAGCAGCGGGGTGGACGTCAGCCAGCTGAAGGGCGACCTGGGCTTCGCCGGACTGAAGGTGTTCAAGCAGCCGAACATCGACAAATACGACATCGTGTCCTTCCTGGGCGCCAGCTATTTCCGCGCCGTGGACAATACCGGGCAATACGGCCTGTCGGCCCGGGGCGTGGCCGTGAACACCTATGCCGGCACGGTCGAGGAATTCCCGGATTTCATCGAATTCTGGTTCGAGACGCCCGCGCAGGACAGCACGCGCTTCGTGCTGTACGCCTTGATGGACGCGCCCAGCGTCACCGGCGCCTACCGCTTCGACATCAACTGCCTGCACGACCGCGTCATCATGGATATCGACGCGCACATCAACGCACGCAAGGACATCAAGCAACTGGGCATCGCGCCCATGACCAGCATGTTCAGCTGCGGCACCAACGAGCGCCGCATGTGCGACACCATCCACCCCAAGATCCATGATTCCGACCGCCTGTCGATGTGGCGCGGCAATGGGGAATGGGTGTGCCGGCCGCTGAACAATCCGGAACGTATCCAGTTCAACGTCTTCCTGGACAACAATCCGCGCGGCTTCGGCTTGCTGCAGACGGACCATGACTTCAAGTCCTACCAGGACACCGTCGACTGGTACAGCCGCCGTCCCAGCCTGTGGGTCGAGCCCACCACCGCATGGGGGGACGGCGCCATCAACCTGATGGAGCTGCCGACCACGGGCGAAACCCTGGACAACATCGTCGCGTTCTGGAATCCGAAGGAACCGGTCAAGGCCGGCCAGTCGCTGCATTACGGCTACAAGCTGCATTGGGCCGCGCTGGCGCCGGTGCAGCCGACCCTGGCCCAGGTGCTGGCGACCCGCACGGGGATGGGTGGATTTATCGAAGGCTGGGCCCCTGGCGAGCACTATCCCAAGGTTTGGGCACGCCGTTTCGCCATCGACTTCGTCGGCGGCCCGCTGCAGGGCATGGACAAGAACGAGCGCCTGGAATCCGTGATCACGGTGTCGCACGGCCGTGCGCAGGATTTCCAGATTTTCGCGCTGCATCCAGAGGTGGAAGGCTTTCGCGCCATGTTCGACTGGTATCCCACCAGCGACAGCACCGAGCCCGTGGAAATGCGCGGCTTCATCCGCCGCATCAGCGACAAGCAGGTGCTTAGCGAAACCTGGCTGTACCAGTATTTCCCGCCGCCGCCGGAGAAGCGCCGGTATACCTAGCGGGTATGCCGGGAATGGGATGACGACGGCCCGGCATTACCTTCGGGGATGCCGGACCGGATGTCCCTCCCATTCCCCTTGGTGGACGTATTACAATCGTGGGCAAGGGTGATCATGCCGTCCGGCGGTGTGACAGGATACGCGCTGGTCGGGCCGCCACGCGGTTTTCCTGTGGCCGATATGTCCGATAGCCTGTTCATCACCCTCGCTTCATCTTCCGCTCGTTGTGCCGCCTTGGGGGCCGAATAATGCGCATCGAGCGACGACTCTCCAACACGTTCAAGGAATTCGCCGCATCGGGCAAGGCCGGCGGCATCATCCTTATCCTGTGCACGCTGATTTCGCTCGGGATCGCGAACTCCCCGGCCGGCGGTGCCTATCTGGGTTTCTGGCACGCGCATATCGCGGGCTTGAGCATCGAACACTGGATCAACGACGCGCTGATGGCCGTGTTCTTCCTGCTGATCGGCCTGGAGCTGGAGCGCGAGCTGTACAACGGCGAGCTCTCGGAATTCCGCAACGCCTTGCTGCCGATGCTGGCCGCCACGGGCGGCATCGCGGTCCCGGCCCTGATCCATTTCGGCTTGAACGGCGGCACGCCCACGCAGGCAGGCGCCGGCATCCCGATGGCGACCGACATCGCCTTCGCGCTCGGGGTGCTGGCGCTGCTGGGCAGCCGGGTGCCCGCGTCGCTGAAGGTCTTCCTGACCGCCCTGGCGGTCATGGACGACCTGGGCGCCATTGTCGTGATCGGCCTGTTCTATACCTCGGACTTGTCGTTCCTGTATCTGTCCGGCGCCCTGGCTGTGTTCGCCTGCCTGGTCGCCATGAATCGCCTGATGCGCGTCATGGCGCTGCTGCCTTATCTGTTGGGCGGCGCGCTGATGTGGTTCTTCATGCTCAAGTCGGGCGTGCATGCCACCATCGCAGGGGTCTTGCTGGCCTTCGCGATCCCGTACTCGGCCAGGCAGGATGATGAGCAGTCCCCGTCGCACCGGCTGGAGCATGCGCTGCATAAGCCCGTCACCTTCCTGATCCTGCCGATCTTCGCGCTGGCCAACACGGGCATCGTGATCGGTTCGGGGTGGGCGTCCGAACTGCTGACCTCGAATAGCCTGGGGATCATGCTAGGACTGGTCGCGGGCAAGCCCGTGGGGATCTTCCTCTTCAGCTTCGCGGCCGTTTCGCTCGGCTTGTGCCGCCTGCCCCTGGATCTGGCGTGGCGTCATGTGCTGGGCGCGGGCCTGCTGGGGGGCATAGGATTCACGATGTCGATCTTCATCGCCAACCTTGCGTTTCCCGGTCAGCCCGAGGCCGTCAACGCATCCAAGATGGCGATTCTTCTGGCCTCTTTGATTGCGGGCGTCGTGGGCTTTGCCTGGCTGAAGGCAATGGGATCGCCCACCGTTTCCGACACGGATCCGGATACGCTGGATCTTGAGGCGGAGGAGACCCGGTAGGCCCGCGTCGGCACGCCGGGATAGCCCGCTACGGCTCAAAGCGCCGGCAGCTCCCGGCGCGCGCGGCGCGAGTAGTAGGCGAACGTCGCTTCATACCGGCGCGGTGTGCTGACCCACTTCTGCGCTTCCGCGCCCAGGTCATGCGGAATCGGCTGGATTTGCCCCGCGGCCATCGCCAGCAATTGCAGCCGCGCCGCGCGCTCGAACATCACGCCCAGCACGCAGGCTTCCTCCACGCTGGCGCCGCACACCAGCAGGCCGTGGTGCGAAAGCAGGATAGCCTTCTTGTTACCCAGCGCACCGCTGATGATCTCGCCCTCTTCATTGCCCACCGGAATGCCGGGCCACTTGCCCAGGAACGCGACCTGGTCATACAGCACGCAGGTATCCATGTGCGAGATGGTCAAGGGCACTTCCAGCATTGCCAGCGCGGAGGCGTGCGGCGCGTGCGAGTGGACAATGCAGTTGATGTCCGGCCGCGCGCGATACAGCCACGAATGGAAGCGGTTGGCGGGATTGGGCATGCCTTCGCCCTTCAGCACGTTGAGGTCCTCATCGACCAGCAGCAGGTTGTCGCTGGTGATTTCGTCGAAGCCCAGTCCGAGGCGCTGCGTCCAGTAGGTGCCCGCCGTCTCCGCGCGCGCGGTGATCTGGCCGGACAGGCCGGAGTCGTGTCCGAAAGCGTAAAGGATGCGGCAAGTCTCGGCCACCGCTTCGCGCAGCGGCATCTTGTCCGAGCGCAGGTCGCTTTCCATTCTCTTGAGCGAAGCGCTGACAATCTCGCTTTTCTTGAGTTGCATGGTTTCCATATGGGGCTCCTGGTTCGAGATGAGTGTAAGGGGTTATCCGTACAGAATGTGCGCGGGTCGGCTTCCAGCGCCTGGCGGGGCCCGGGTGGCCGCGCCAGGCGCAAAAGGCCGCCTCGGCCGATATCCCGGGCTGCTTCATCCGGCCGGTCAATTTTCCTTCGCGCCGGCCAGGATCTTGGCCCAGCGCTTGTCTTCGTCCGCCACGAGACGCCGGAATTGATCCGGCGTGGACGAGGCGGTGGCCGTGCCCTGCTTGAGCAATGTGTCCTTGAATGCCGGATCTGCCACGACCTTGGCCACGGCTGCATTGAGCGTCTCAATGACATCGGGCGGCAGGCCGGCCGGCCCTATCAGTCCGGCTACGGAGCCCGACACGATGCCCGGATAGCCCAGCTCCGTTGTCGAAGGCACGTCCGGCGCGCTGGCGAGGCGCTGCGTATTCGCAACCGCCAGCGCGCGTAGCTTCCGTGCGGCGACGAAGGGCATGACTTGCGGCGTCGCTTCGAAGGTCATGTCCACCTGCCCGGCTACCACGCCGGTCACGGACTCGGCGCCGCTTTTGTACGGCACGTGCAGGAAGCGGATACCCTGCGCTTCCTGCAGAATGGCCATGCCTTGATAGGGCGAACTGCCCAGGCCCGCTGTTCCGAAGCTTATCGAGTTGGGCTTGTCCTTGGCCAGCTTGATGAGCTCACCCAGATTCTCCGCGGCCACGCCGGCGTTGACCGCGATGAGATGCGGCGTGTTGGCCACCAGGGAGATGTAGCTGAAGTCCTTCTGACTATCGAAAGGGCTCTTCATGTCCGTATGCGGGTTGACCGCCAGTACACCCATGGTGGTGAACATCAGCGTGTAGCCATCGGGTTTTGCCCGCCTGATGTAGTCGGCCGCGATGTTGCCGCCCGCGCCGGGCCGGTTCTCGACGATCACCGCCTGTCCGAGTTGTTCGCTCAGGGCCTTGCCGGTGGCGCGCGCCACGAGGTCCGTGATTCCGCCGGCGCCAAAGGGCACGACAAGGCTGATCGCGCGGTCGGGATATGCGCCGGCGAGTACGGACGGAGGGAACAGCGTCAGCGGGGCAAGGCAGGCGAGTACGGCGAACAGCGCGCGGCGGTGCGATGAGTTCATGGATGGTTCCCCTTGTTCTTAAGTTGAATCGGAGTCAGTGTCAGACACAAGCGTGTATATAATGACACTTAAGTGTCCTAAAGGGAAACTAAAGTTGATCCGGTAAAACCCTGGGTCTAGAATTCCGCTTCGGCGCAGCCATCCCCGCGCGGGGACGCTGGCGCGGCACGAGGCTTATGCGGGAAACATGGAAGACAAAGTGCGCGACAACGCCTTGGGCGAACGCCTGGCGTCGTTTCGGAAATTGAATGCCTTGACCTTGGAGCAGGTCGCGGAACGGGCCACGCTTACCAAGAGCTATTTATCCAAGCTGGAACGTGGCCTCTCGTCCCCGACCATCGGGACGTTGTTGAAGCTGGCGAAGGCGCTCGATGTAAGCGTCGACCAGCTGATAGGGAATCCGGCGCAGTCCAGCGAGATCCTGCTGGTGCGCGCGGCGGACCGGGTTCCTTTCAGCCCGTCGCGGGAGCGGCAGGGCTACACCTATGAAGCCATCGCCACCGAACGCCTGAACAAGGCGATGACGCCGTTCATGATGGTCCCGCCGTTCTCGGTGGATGCCGATCCCGAACTTGTCAGCCATGCGGGGGAGGAACTGATCTACGTTGTCAGCGGCGACATGGAAGTCATCTTCGCCGACCACACCGTGGCCATGACCGCCGGCGATTCGCTGTACTTCAATGCGTCATTGCCGCACCGCTCCCGATCCCTGGGGGACACGCCGGCCCAGGCCCTGGTGGTGGTGTCGGATCCGACGAGACGGCCGGGCGCATAACGTCGAAGGTTGCTTGCGAGTGAAGGCAAGCGGCGCAGGAAGGCCGGAACCCGCCGCTATTCTTCGCTTCACGTTGAAACGTGCCGGTGGTGCCCGAGACCGGAATCGAACCGGTACGGCCGATTAAAGCCGGAGGATTTTAAGTCCTCTGTGTCTACCAATTTCACCACTCGGGCGCGCCGTTATCGGTGGCGGAACGCGATTGTACCCGCGTCGAACGCGGCTATCCGGCGCGCGACGCCCGCCGTGCGGCCGCCGCTGGCGTGGCGGACGCGCGGCTATGGCGGCGTCGATACCAATGCGGCTCCTCCGCCGCCAACTGCTGCGCCAGCTCGGGCCCGCGCTCGTCCTCCAGCCGCTGGAAAAGGTCGGTCAGGAATTCGATGAACAGCCGTACCCGCGGCAGCCGACGCTGATTGGAGCGGTAAAGCAGGTTGATCGGCGGCGATTGCCGCGTCTGCCAGTCCGTCAGCACCGGCACCAGCAATCCCATGCGCAAGGGATCGCGTATGGACAGGTCGGTGAAGCGCGCCACGCCCTGGCCGGCGATCACCGCATCCAGGATGACATCCCGGTGGCTGCTGACCAGCCAGCCGTTGACCGCCACCGCCTCGACCTGGCCGTCGCGCTCGTGCTCCCAGTAGTCGATGACCGTGCCCTCGTGGTCGCGGAACAGCAGGCATTGGTGCTGCGCGAGGTCGCGCGGCGAGACAGGCACGCCATGCTTTTCCCAGTATTGCGGCGCGGCGCAGATCAGCAGCCGGGTGTCGGCCAGATGGCGATGGACCATGCCCGGCTGCTTGGGCCAGCCGTACAGCACCAGGACTTCGGCGGTGCTGGCCTCCGGCGCCGTGACGCGGTCGATGTTGCGGATGTCGATATGGATGTCCGGATGCCGCGCATGGAAGGCCGGCAAAGCGGGCAGGATGGAGTGCTGCGAAAGAATGGGCGACGTCCCCAGCACCAGCGTGCCGCGCGGCCGCAAGGCGCCGCCGCGCAGCGCCTCGTCCGCCGCATCCAGCTGCTCCATCAGCGGACGGCACACCGCCAGGTAATTCACGCCGTCGGCGGTCAGGGTCAGCCCCTGCACCGTGCGCTCGAACAGGGCAACGCCCAGGCGCTGCTCCAGCGCGCCCACCAGGCGGGCAACGGCCGGGACGCTGACGTTCAAGGCGCGCGCGGCGCCGGTGAAGCTGCGCTCGTTCGCCGCCGCCACAAAGTATTCCAACGCACGCAGCTTATCCACCGGATCGGCCCCTATTTAAGCCAAGGACAGCGCATTAACAAATAGTTGAAGCGGATTTTAGCAACGTGAGAATTCCTGGCATTAGGGGACCTCCCTAAGATTCCGGCATGGGCAACCAGGGAGGACAGCGGTGATCACCATAGGCAGCGATATCGGAGGCACCTTCACGGATTTCGTGGAGGTGGATGAAGGCAGCGGAGAAGTACGGGTCTATAAAACCCTGACCACGCCGGACGATCCGTCCCGCGCCATCGAGCAGGGCGTGGCTGCCCTGGCGGGGCAGCGCGACGCGGGGGCCGGCGCGGTGGACGTCATGGTGCACGGCACCACGCTGGTGATCAACGCGGTCATCGAGCGCAAGGGCGCGCGCACCGGCCTGATCACCACGCGCGGTTTCCGCGACGTGCTGGAGATCGGCCGCGAAAAGCGCTTCGACGCCTACGATCTGCAGATTGAATATCCCGTCCCGCTGGTGCCGCGCTACCTGCGGATGGAAGTGGACGAGCGACTGCATGCAACGGGTGCCGTGCTAACGCCGCTGGATGAGGACGGCGTGCGCCAGGCGGTGCAGGCACTGAAGAACGAGGGCTGCGAGTCGATCGCCGTCTGCCTGCTGCACGCCTACCGCAATCCCGCGCATGAACGCCGGGTGGGCGAGATCGTGCGCGAGATGATGCCGGGTTGCCGCGTCAGCCTGTCCAGCGATGTACTGCCGGAAATGAAGGAATACGAGCGCACCACCACCACGGTGGTCAACGCCTATGCCAAGCCGGTGGCCTCGCGCTACCTGTCGCGCTTGCAGGAGCGCCTGCGCGATCAGGGGTTCCAGGGCGAGATGCTGATGATGATGTCCAGCGGGGGTATCAACTCGGTGGATTTCGCGCGCGAGTTCCCGGTGCAGATCATCGAATCCGGTCCCGCCGCCGGCACCCTGGGCGCGGCGCACTTCGCCCGCCTGGCCAACTTGGACAAGGTCCTGGCCTTCGACATGGGTGGCACCACGGCCAAGCTGGCGCTGGTGGAAAACGGCCAGGCCACGCTGACCAATGATTTCGAGGTGGCGCACGTGCACCGCTTCAAGCCGGGCAGCGGCATACCGGTGCGCATCTCGGTGGTGGACCTGATCGAGATCGGCGCTGGCGGCGGCAGTATCGCGCGGCGCACGCCGGTGGGCACGCTGCAGGTCGGTCCGCAAAGCGCCTCGGCGGTGCCGGGTCCCGCCTGCTATGGCCAGGGTGGCACGGACCCCACGGTATCCGACGCGGACCTGGTGCTGGGCTATCTGGACCCCGCGCATTTCCTGGGTGGCCGCATGGCGCTGGACAAGGCCGCCGCGGAGCGCGCGATCGACGCCACGCTGGCCTCGCCGCTGGGCATCTCGGTGCAGGAAGCGGCCTTCGGGGTACACGCCATCGTCAACGAAAACATGGCCTCCGCCGCCAAGGCCTATGTCAGCGAGAAGGGCGAGAACCCGAAATCCTGCGCCCTGGTCGCGTTCGGCGGGGCGGGGCCGGTGCACGCCTGCGACCTGGCCGCCCGGCTGGGCATCCGCACCGTGCTGATCCCGCCGCGCGCCGGGGTGGCGGCCGCCTTCGGCATGATCGTGGCGCCCGTAATGTATGCGGCCGTGCGTTCCCGGCGCATGCTGTTCAAGGACCTGTCGGCGGAACGCCTGGACGCCGTGTGCGCCGAGATGCTGGCGGAGTGCCGGGAGCGCCTGCCCGCCACGGTCGGGGCCGAGCAGGTGGCCTACGAATACAGCGTGGACATGCGCTACCTGGGCCAGGGCTACGACGTCACGGCGACCTTCTCCAAGCAGGGCGACCACGAAGCCGTGCTCGCCGCCATCCGCGCGGCCTTCGAGAACACCTATCGCCGGCTCTACGGTCGCGTTTTTGAAAACCTGCCGCTGGAGATCATGAACTTCCGCGTCACGGCCAGCGCCGAGCGCCGCGTCGCCTCCGGCGCCGGCGCGGCGCGCGAGGCGGAGGGCGACGGCAAGATCGGCACGCGCCGCGCCTTCTGCACCCGCACTCGCCAGTGGCTGGACTTCGCGGTGCATCGGCGCGCCGGGATCGCGCCGGGCCGGCCCTTCCCGGGGCCCGCCATCGTGGAGGAGAACGAGTCGACCACCGTCGTGCCCAGCGGCGCGCGCATCCAGGTGGACCCGCATGGCAGCCTGATCGTGGAACTTTCGAACTAAGAGGCAAGGACAATGACCACGCAAAACCGGATCGATCCCGTCACGCTGGAAATGCTCTGGCGGCGCTTGATTTCCATCGTCGGCGAACTGGGTTCCACCCTGCGGCGCACTTCGTTTTCCACGGTGGTGCGGGATATCGGCGACTTCGGCTGCGCCGTCTTCGACGCCGAGGCGCGGCTGCTGGCGCAGACGCCGGCCAGTACGCCGGGCCTGTGCGGGCCGTTGGGAACGATGCTGCGCAACATTCTTTCCTACTATCCCAAGGGCAGTTTCCAGGAAGGCGATGTCTTCATCGGCAATGACCCATGGGCCGGCAGCGGCCACCACAACGACATCACCATCATGGTGCCGGTCTTCCACAACGGCCGCCACATCGCCTATGTGGTGACCTGCTGCCACCACGTCGACATCGGCGGCCGCCGCGCCACCACCGAAAGCCGCGACAACTACGAGGAAGGCTTGCGCATTCCCATGCTCAAGTACTACCGCGCCGGGGTCCTGAACCAGGATGTGCAAGCCTTCATCGCCGCCAACGTGCGCTCGCATGAGACCGTGCTGGGGGACCTGCAGGCCCAGGTGTCGGCATGCCACGTGGGCGGCGAGCGCTTGTGCGATATCTGCGCCGAGATGGACTGGGCGGACCTGCAAGGGCTGTCCGACGAAATCGTCGAGCGCAGCGAAATCGTGACGCGCGAGGAGATCCGTCGGCTCAAGCCGGGTGTCTATCGCCATGAAGCCCAGATCGACATCGTCGGCGGCGAGATCGTCACCATCCATACGGCCGTGACCATCGCGGACGGCCGCATCGTCGTGGATTTCTCGGGATCGTCGCCGCAGGTCAAGCCGGCAATCAATTGCACGCTGGCCTATACCTCCGCGTACACCTACTTCGGCGTGCTTTGCATGCTGAACCTGCCGGTGTCCATCAACGAAGGGACGCTGCGGCCCATCACCGTCGTGGCGGAAGAGGGCAGTGTGCTGAATTGCACTTTCCCCGCGCCGGTATTCGGCCGCACCGCCATCGGCACCTTCCTGCCGGACCTGGTCTACCAGGCCGTGGCGCCGGGCGCGTCTGACCGGATCTGCGCGGGCGCGGGCGCCACGCCGATGTGGGGGCAGTACATGTTCGGCAAGCGTCACGACGGCGAAAACTTCGCGCCGTTCAATGTATCCAGCGGCGGACTGGGTGCGCGGGCCAACAAGGATGGCGTCTCCTGCCTGGCCTTTCCGTACAACGTGGGCAATACGCCGGCCGAGGTCATCGAAAGCGAAGTGCCGATGATCGTGGAGGAACGGGCGCTGTGGGTCGACTCGGCCGGGCCGGGCACCTTCCGCGGCGGCTTCGGCCAGAAATACGTGCTGCGGCTCCTGGAGGGCGACGTCGGCCCGGTGGGCGAGGTCCTGGCCAGTTTCCGCGGCGGCCGCTTCGTGTATCCCCCGGAAGGAGTGCTGGGCGGCGGCAGCGCGCCGTGCGGCTATTTGTCCATACGGGGTACCCGCGAGGACGCGGGCCGGCAGGTGACATTGGCGGCCGGCGATCGTATCGTTAGCCATATTCCAGGCGGCGGGGGATACGGCGATCCCAGGAAGCGCAGCCGCGAGCGGGTACAAGAAGATCTGAAGAACGGGCTGATCACGCCCGAGCATGCAAGGGAGTTCTACGGCTACCCGGCATAAGGCAGCTCAGGCGCGCAAGCGGGCTCCGCGGGGCCCGCTTTCGTGCTTGCAGGCAGGGGGCCGGCCATCCAACGTCGTCAAGGGGAGTAGAAGAATGAAGGGTTTTGCCTGGAAGCGCTTTTTTTCATTCATCGGCGCCGCGCTCGCGGTGAGTTCGGCCGACCCCGCCTGGGCGGCCTATCCGGACCGCCCGATCAAGCTGATCGTGCCGTGGACCGCCGCGGGCACGGTGGACATGGTGGGCCGCGCGCTGGCCGAGAAGCTCTCCGAAAAACTGGGCCAGCCGGTGATCGTCGAGAACAAGCCCGGCGCCACCGGCCAGATCGGCTCCAGCGCGGTCGCGCGTGCCGAGCCCGACGGCTACAACCTGCTCCTGATGTCGGCCACGGTGCATACGGTTTCGCCCAACCTGAAGCCGAATTTTCCCTTCGATCCCATAGACGGCTTCGCGGTGATCTCGGAAGTAGTGTCGTTTCCGTACGTGATGGTGGTCTCGTCCGAAAGCCCGTATAAATCCGTGGCCGATGTGGTCAAGGCCGCGAAGGAAAAGCCCAACGCCATCTCCTATGGCTCCTTCGGGCCGGGCAGCGGCCCGCACCTGATCAGCGAGCTGTTTGCCTTGTCCACCGGAACCAGGCTGCTGCATGTGCCCTACAAGGGCGCGGCGCCGGCCATCGCCGACGTAATGGGCGGACAGGTGACCTTCTTCATCGACTCCCTGCCGTCGCCGCTGGGGCAGATCAAGGGCGGACGCCTGCGCGCGCTGGCGGTCACGACGCTGGAGCGGTCGCCGACCGTGCCGGACGTGCCGACCATGTCCGAAACGCTGCCGGGCTTCGAGGCCATCGCGTGGCTGGGCGTGGCCGCGCCGCCCAATACGCCGCGCGACATCGTGATGAAACTGCATGCGGCGCTGACGGAGATCTCCAAGGATTCCGCCTATGGCGACAAGCTGCGGGCGGTCGGCCTGCAACCGGTGGCCAGCAAGAGCCCGGAGGCGTTCCGCGAATGGCTCATCGCGCAAAAGCAATACTGGGGAGACGTCGTGCGCAAGGCGAATATCCCCATGGTCGAATGACGCCGGGCGCGGCGCCAGGGACCTCCGGCACAACGATATCGAAGGAGACAACAGGATGAACGCACCCACCCCGACGGGCACCGTACCGGCCGACCTGCGTGCCAGGCCGCATCGCGCGTACCGCATGTTGATCGGCGGCGCCTGGACCGACGCCGCCGATGGGCGCGCGTTCGACAGCATCGATCCGTATACTGGGCAGGGGTGGGCCAGCGCGCCGGCGGCCACGGTGCAGGACGTGGACCGCGCCGTGGCGGCGGCCCGCCTGGCCTTCGAGGACAGCGAGTGGTCCCGCGGGCTGCCGGCCTACCGGGCGCGCCTGCTGCGCCGCCTGGGCCAGTTGATCGAGGGCGACGTGCAGGAGCTCGCCAACGTGCAGGTCCTGGAAAACGGCAAACTGATCCGCGAGGTGCTGGGCCAGACGCGCGCCCTGGCCTCGTACTGCTATTACTTCGCCGGCGCCGCCGAGATGATGCATGGCGAGACCGTGCCCTTGAGCGTGCCGGACATGTTCAATTTCACGGTGCGCGAGCCCATCGGCGTGGTCGCCGCGATCACGCCCTGGAACAGCCCGCTGTCGCTGCTCTTCTGGAAGTTGTGCCCAGCCTTGGCGGCGGGCAATACGGTGGTGATCAAGCCTTCGGAGATCACGCCTATCTCCACGCTGTTGCTG
The DNA here is from genome assembly GCF_001676705.1 of Bordetella bronchialis. Lineage (NCBI taxonomy): Bacteria > Pseudomonadati > Pseudomonadota > Betaproteobacteria > Burkholderiales > Alcaligenaceae > Bordetella > Bordetella bronchialis. The sequence continues at coordinate 4,330,278 of NZ_CP016170.1, read as the reverse complement.
GCGGAAATGTTCGAGGCGGCGGGCTTTCCGCCGGGCGTGGTGAACGTGGTCACCGGGGATGGGGCGGTGGGCGCCGCGCTGGCCGGCCATCCGGGCGTGGACAAGATCGCCTTTACCGGCTCCACGGCCGTCGGCAAGAAGATCGCGGCCACGGCGGCGGAGCGCCTGGCGCGCGTGTCCCTGGAGCTGGGCGGCAAGTCGCCCAACATCATCTTCGAGGATGCCGACCTGGACAGCGCGCTGAATGGCGTGCTGGCGGGCATTTTCGCGGCCACGGGCCAGACCTGCCTGGCGGGCTCGCGCGCCCTGGTGCACGCCGACATCTACGACGCCTTCGCGGAACGGCTGGTCGCCCGTACGCGCCGGATCAGGGTGGGCGATCCGCTGGACCCGGATACGGAAATGGGCACGTTGGCCTGCCGGGCCCAGTACGACAAGACCCGGCACTGGATCGGCGTGGCACAGGAAGAGGGCGCGGTACTGCTGTCCGGCGGCAAGCCGCCGGCGGATCCCGGGCTGGCGCGCGGCCTGTTCATCGAACCGACGATTTTCGGCGGCGTGCGCAACGATATGCGCATCGCGCAGGAAGAAGTGTTCGGCCCCGTGCTGTGCCTGATACCGTTCCGCGACGAGGACGATGCGGTACGTATCGCCAACGACACGCGCTATGGCCTGGCCGCCGGGGTCTGGACCCATGACGTGAAGCGCGCCCACCGCATGGCGCGCCGCCTGCGCGCCGGCACGGTGTGGGTCAATACTTACCGGCGCACCAACTGGGCGACGCCCTTCGGCGGGATGAAGGAAAGCGGCATCGGCCGGGAAAACGGCCTGCACGCCATCTACGAGTTCACCGAAACCAAGAGCGTGTGGATCGATACGGGGGCCGGAATCAAGGATCCGTTCAACCCCCGCGCGTAATGCCGCGGGGCCGAAATCCGATACAATCCCGCCCGTGGAAGGTTGGCAGAGTGGTTGAATGCACCGGTCTTGTTCAATCGAGCGCCAGCGGGGAAACCCGCGGGATGTAAGGAGTCAAATTCGGCGAAGCCCCTGGACGCTTCCGAGGTAACGCCGAGCGAAGATCGATGCGGCGCGGTCGCGCAGGGCGATCGCCAGTTTCCAAGGCTGGTTTGCCCGCATAGGCGGCGCAGGTTCGGGTCCGCGGCGTTGCGGCCCGCTCCGCGTATCGATAACGTGTAGAGACTTGACGGCTCCCACCTAACGTTCCGTCCCCACGGAACCACGGTGAAGGCAAAGTCCAGACCCGCAAACAGGCAAGTCCTGGTGGCGAAAGCCATAGGGGTAAGGAAAACCGGCGGGGCTTCACGGCCCTCGTGAGTTCGAATCTCACACCTTCCGCCATCGAATTCTTTCCCGTCACATCCGGCGGCATCGCCGGTCATCAGGGCGCCAGCCGCCGCGACCTTCGTGGCAGCGCCGCGCCCCTTGCCACTCGCGCTAGCGGTCGCAGCGGAAGCGTTCGATGACTTCCGGTCGCAGCCGCACGCCCAGGCCCGGGGATTGGGGAACCTGCATATAGCCATCGCGGATGTCCGGAAAGCCCTCGGGCAATTCCCATAGCAGGGGATCGCGCTTGCGGTTGGCGAAGATCTCGACGAACAGCGCGTGCGGGTTGGCGGCGATCAAGTGCACCGCCACCTGCGGTTCCTCGTGGTGGGCCATTTCCACGTTCATCAGCTTCGCCATGCCGGCGACGCGCTGCCATTCGGTGACGCCGCCGCACAGCGTGCAATCCAGGTTCAGGATGTTCACGCCCCCTTTGTCGATCAGGTCGCGGCAGGCCCGCCCGGTGATTTCCCCCTGTCCCGCGTTGATGGGAATGGACGTCTTGCTGGCCAGCAGGCGCAGACCGTCGGTCTGGTCGTACCATTTGACCGGTTCCTCCATCCACCGCACGTCCAGTTGCGCCCGTTCCATGGCGACGCAGAATTTCACGGCGTCCAGCGGGTCCCAGCCCTGGTTGGCGTCGACCGCGATGACGAAGTCCTTGCCGCCTTCCTTGCGCGCGGCGCGCACGCGCTCCAGGTCCTGCTCCAGGCTGGCGCGCCCCACCTTCATCTTTATCCCGATGCAGCCGGCGTCGCGCACGCTGCGTACCTCGTCGGCAATCGCTTTCAGGGGGTCGCCGCCATCCTTGGGGTAATAGCCGCCTATCGAGATCACCGGGACGCGCTCGCGCACCCCGCCCAGCAGCTTGTAGACGGGCGCGCCGTACAGCTTGCCGCGGGCGTCCCACATGGCGTTGTCCAGGCCGCTGATGGCCTGCATCAGGATGCCGCGCGGATGCATGTCCAGCTGGTGCAGGCCGCGGTTGCCCAGGTCCACGTCGATATGGAACATGGACTCCCACAGGCGCTGGAAGTCCCGCACGTCCTGCCCCACCAGCACCGGTGCCAGATGGTCGCGCATCACGGCGACGATTTCCTTTTGCGTATGGAATTCATCGCCACCGTAGGTTTCGCCGACGATGCCGTTTTCCAGGTAGACGCGCGTCACCAGGGTTGGCCTGGATGCCACCTGGTAGGTGCCGCCCTTGAATACTTCGCCTAGCTGCATGTCCAGGGGTATGACTTCGATGTGGTCGACTCGCATGGGATTCCTTTGTCGGTGTTGCGGCGGGCCAGGCAGGCCTGCCTGTTAAACTGCGCGGGCTTCGCGGCACTGGCCGGCTTCGCGTCGTGCCGCTCGGAATTCGTGGGCTGGCATGGAGACATTTCCCGAACTGCGCGATCTCCAGATTTTCTGCACCGTCGTGCGGCTGGGCAGCTTCGCGCGCTGCGCGGCGGAGCTCGGCGCTTCGTCTTCCTACGTCAGCAAGCGCATGGCCATTCTCGAGCGCGTGCTGGGCTGCTCGCTGTTGCATCGCACGACGCGCCAGGCCGTGTTGACAGACGATGGCCAGGCCATTCTTCGATGGGCCTTGTCCATGCTCGATGCCGCCCACGAGATGCAGGGCGCGGTATCCGCGGTGCGCACCGAGCCGCGCGGCACTGTGCGCATCAGCGCGAGCTTCCGCCTGGGACGCAGGCTTTTGACGCCGGCACTGTCCGAGCTTTCGCTGCGCTATCCGTTTCTCGATTTCTCGCTGGTCGTGGTGGACAGGCCTGTCGATCTCATCGCGGAGTCGATCGACCTGGACATCCGTATCGGCGCGGTACCCGAGCCGCACCTGATCGCGCACCGGCTGGCCGGCAGCCGGCGCATACTGTGCGCCTCGCCGGCGTATATCGCGCGGCGTGGCATGCCCGCCGAACCCCAGGACCTTCGCGAGCATGCCTGCCTGGCCTTCCGGGAACGCGACCAGCCGCTTGGCACGTGGCGCCTGCAGCGCGGCGGTGACATGCATACGGTCAAGGTGCATGGGCCCTTGTCCTCCAATAACAACGACATCATCTGGCAATGGGCGCTGGCCGGGCACGGCATCATCCGCGCGTCCGAATGGGACTGCGCCGAGAGCCTGGCCAGTGGCGAGATGGTGCGCGTGCTGGCCGGCTATGACTGGCCCGCCGATGTGTGGGCGGTGACGACGCATCGGCAGGCCAGTTCCGCCAAGGTGCGTGTCTGCCTGCAATTCCTGAAGGACCGGTTCGCGTCCGGTCCCTTCGCGCGCTAACCATTCCGGCTGCCGGCTCGCGGTGGATTGCCTCCCGCGATATCGGGCCAGTACGCGGGGCCCGGCCTTGGCGTTTGTCCACCCGGCCGGACCGCCAGCATGGCGATCATGGCCAGGAATGCCACTACCGCCGCGCCGGTGAAGATCGCCGGATAGCCATAGGCCGACGCCAGGTAGCCGGCAAGCGTCGGGGCGATGATCGCGCCGGTGTTGGCGATGCAATGCGTGATGCCGCTGAAGGCGCCGACCTGGTCGGCGGGCACCGAATCGATGATCACCGCCCAGTAGATGGAATTGGGCAAGGTGCTGAAGGTGTTGGCCAGCGCCATCAGGGCGATCACCGCCGCCGACGACGACACGCGCGTCATCATCCAGAAGAAAACCGCCGTGAGCAGCAGCGATGCCGCCGCGAGGCAACTGCGCCCGACGAAAAAGCTGCCTGTCCTGCGCAGCAGCCAATCCGACAGCCGGCCCCCCACCAGGATGGCGACGCATGCGCCCACCCAGGGAATCATGCCCACATACCACAGCGAGCCCAGATCGAAGTTGAACTGGTCGTGCAGATACTTGGGCGTCCAGGTCAGCAGCAAGAAAATGACGTAGTCATAGGCGAAGTAGCCCAGCGCGTTGCAGACCAGCGTGGGATTGGAGAAGAAACGCCGCCAGGCGCCGGCCGCGGCCGCCGGGCGGGATGGCGGCGCGGCGGTCCGCGCGTCGCCCTGGATGTAGGCCAGTTCTCCCGCCGACACGCGCGGGTTCTCTTCCGGGCCGCTGGTGAAATAGCGCATGATCGCGAGCAGGGCGACCAGGCTGGTCACGCCCAGCACGATGAAGGCCGTGCGCCAGCTGCCGGTCCAGGACAACAGGCCCACGGCCACCGGCGCGGTAAGCATGGCGCCCAGCGGCGAACTCAGCAGCGCCAGGGACAAGGCCCATCCGCGCTCCTGGCCGGGCGACCAGCGCGAGATGGTCTTGTTGATCACCGAATACGCCGGACCTTCCGTGAAGCCGAAGGCAATGCGTATGACGGCGAATCCCGCCAGCGCGCTGCCGCCCATGATGGCCAGGCCGATTTCCCCGGCGAAGGCCGTCAGGATCTCGAAGGCGGACCAGGCGATGCCCGCCACCAGCCACAGGCGGCGCGCGCCGATGCGGTCGACGGCCATGCCGCCGAACAGGGCGCCGAACATATAGCCGTAGCCGAAAAAACCAAGTATGGAGCCCCATGCGGCCTTGTCGAATCCGAACTCGCCGGTGATGGCCGTGGACGCGAAGGCGATCGCGCCCCGGTCTATGTAATTGATCAGTGCAAGAATGAAGACCGAGAAGAAAATCAGATACCGGTATCGGCCGGTACGGGGCGCGTGCTGCATAAGCCAGTCTCCATGTCATCGGCGGCCGGCATGCGCGCCGCCGCTGCCACCGCGTATGGGGAAGCCCCATCGGGTACGCATGGACATGGTGCGGGCAGACCCGGTGTCCGGCAATATCCGGACTGTCAATCCACGGATGACGATTCGTGGAGAATGGCGCGGCGCGCTTGGCAGGAAGCCGCGAGGTGCGCGTCTTCGGGCGGGGTCTTATGCGAATCCGGCCGGCAGGCCGGCGACGGTGTCAGCGCTTTTTCAGCATGGCCCAAAGCAGGGCGCCGAGCGCGAGCCCGCCGCCCGCCACCGCAACCCGGTGCGTGGAGGCCCACAAGGCGCCGCTATGCGGGCGCGCGACATCGTCGAAGGATCCATGGGCGGCGTGGCGTCCGGGAACGGGCCGCCACAGGTTGCTCACGCGCGGCGCCGGCGCCAATGGCGTGCGCTGCTGTGCCGCGTAGTTGGTCAGCGCCAGGTAGCGATCCAGCAGTCCAGGGAAGAACTTGTTGGCGACGATGGCCTTGATGGTCGGCATCCCGACATGGACTTCGCGCCGCCGATGCATGGCCGCCCACACGATGGCCCGTGCCGCGACTTCCGGCTGGAAAATGGGCGGCACGGGCCGCGGCGCGTAGGCCACGTGGCATTCCGCCCAGTCGAACTGCGGCGTATTCAGGGCCGGCAGCTGCACCATGGTCAGGTGGATGCGGCTGCGGTCGTGCAGGAGCTCGCTGCGCAGCGAGTCGGTGAAGCCGCGCACGCCGTGCTTGGCGCCGCAGTACGCCGATTGCAAGGGAATGGCGCGGTAAGCCAGGGCGGAGCCCACCTGCACGATGGTGCCGTGGTTGCGCGGCCGCATGTGGCGCAGGGCCGCCATCGTCCCGTAGACCTGGCCCAGGTAGGTCACCGCCGTCACGCGCTCGTATTCTTCCGGCGACAGCTTCACGAAGGGCGAGAACACGGTCAGCATGGCGTTGTTGATCCATGCATCGATGGGCCCCAGCTCACCTTCGACCTGGTCCGCCGCCCGCTGCACGGCCGCGGCATCGGCGACATCGACCGGTATCGCCAGGGCGCGCACGCCGTGCTGGCGGACCTCCCGCGCCGTGGCTTCCAGGGCATCGGCATCGCGGGCCAGCAGGGCGACGTCGGCGCCGCGCCGGGCGAATTCCAGGGCCGTGGCGCGGCCCACGCCGGCGCTGGCGCCGGTGATGGCGACCGTCCGGATGACGTGTTTACGATGAAGCATGCGGTCCTCCGCCTGTGATCGGCCTGCGTGGTTTGCCCTTCGATCCCGTCCCGGGGCAAGTCCTTATTTGTCCTTGCGTCCCGGCAACACGCTGCCCAGCACCTGCTTGGCGGTATTCAGTATCACGTGGCCTTGATCCGGGTCGCCCTTGACCAGCGTGGTGGCGAAGGCCTTGGCCTGCGCCAGGGTGATGTGCGGCGGCAGCGGCGGAACGTTGGGGTCGCTTTTTACTTCGATGACCACGGGGCGGTCCGAGGCCAGGGCCTGGTCCCAGGCCGCGCCCATGGCATCGGCGCGGTCGACGTACAGGCCGCGCAGGCCTATGGTCTCGGCGAACTGGTGATAGGGCACGGAAGGGATGTTCTGCGAGGCTTCGAACTTGGGGTCGCCTTCCATCACGCGCTGTTCCCAGGTGACCTGGTTCAGGTCGGCGTTGTTCAGGACCATGCAGATCCAGCGCGGATCTTCCCATTGCTTCCAGTACTTGGCCACGGTGATCAGCTCGGCCATGTTGTTCATCTGCATGGCGCCGTCGCCCACAAGCGCGATGACGGGCCGGCGCGGATAGGCGAATTTGGCGGCGATGGCGTAGGGCACGGCGGCCCCCATGGAGGCGAGCCCGCCGGAGAGCGAGCACATCATGCCGCGCCGGACTTTCAGGTCGCGCGCGTACCAGTTGGCCACCGAGCCGGAATCGCTGGTGACGATGGCGTCCGAGGGGACGCGTGGCGACAACTCCCACACCGTGCGCTGCGGATTGACGCCGCCTTCGGCGTCGGCCAGCGCGCGCTTTTCCAGTTTCTGCCACCAGTCCGCCGTCCAGCCTTCGATGGACTTGCGCCAGGCGTTATCCTCGCGCGGCCGCAGCAAGGGCAGCAGTTCGCGCAGGGTTTCCGCGCTGTCGCCGACCAGATTGACTTCCATGGGATAGCGCAGGCTCAGCATATCGGGCTTGATGTCGATCTGCACGCCACGCGCCTGGCCTTCCTTCGGCATGAATTCCGAATAGGGAAAGCCGGAGCCTATCATCAGCAGCGTGTCGCACTCGGTCATCAGTTTGTAGCTGGGCTCCGTGCCCAGCAGGCCGATGGATCCCGTGACCCAGGGCAAGTCGTCGGGCAGGGCGGCCTTGCCCAGCAGCGCCTTGGCCACGCCCGCGCCCAGCCGGTCCGCCACGGCGATCACTTCATCGGTGGCATGCAGGGCGCCGGCGCCGACCAGGATCGCCACCTTCTTGCCGGCATTCAGAACGTCGGCCGCGCGTTGCAGGTCTTCGGCATAGGGTACGGTGCGGGGCGTCCGGTAGCCGACGCCGGAGTGCACCGTGCCGTGCTTGCGGCCGGGCTCCTCGTAGGGCAGGTCCTGCAGATCGTTGGGCAGCACGATGGCGGTGACCAGCTTCTGTCCCAGCGCGGTGCGGATGGCGCGGTCCACCAGGTGCCGGACCTGGGCGGGCACGCTGGCCTGCTGGACGAAACCGGCGGCCACGTCCTTGAACATCGACACCAGGTCCAGCTCCTGCTGGTAATGGCCGCCCAGCGCGGCGCGCGCCTGCTGGCCGACGATGGCCAGCACGGGCATATGGTCCATGCGGGCGTCGTACATGCCGGTGATCAGGTGCGATGCGCCCGGGCCGGAGGTCGCGATGCAGACACCCAGCTCGCCCGTGAACTTGGCGTGGGCCGAGGCCATGAAGGCCGCCATTTCCTCATGGCGCGCCTGGACGAATTCGATCTTGCCTTGCGCGCGGCTCAACGCGCCGAACACGCCGTTGATGCCGTCGCCCGGGTAGCCGTAGATGCGGCGCACGCCCCAGGCGTGCAGGCGTTCGACGATGAAGTCTCCGACAGTGATAGACATGGGCCTTGCTCCGATTGCGGGCGGCGCTCGCGTCCGCCAGGGATGGGGCGGTGCGCGCCGCCCTTGAGCAGGCGGCGGGCGCATACGCACCGCGTGATCGACCGGCCGGTTCAGCAAGCCGTGTACCCGCGGTTGGCGCCGCGTGCTCGTCTTATCGTGGCGCCTGCCGCATGCACGCCGCCGCCATCTTGCCCACCTCGGCCAGCGCGCGCTCCGTGGCGGGGGACCAGGCGTAGCTGTAATTCAGGCGGATGAAATGTGCGTAGGCCTGGGTCGCGGAGAACATATGGCCCGGCCCGATCGTGATGCCGCGTTCCAGGGCCATGCGGTACAGCCGCATCGCGTCCACCGCGGGCGGAAGCTCCACCCACAGCACATAGCCGCCCTGGGGTTGCGAAGTGCGCGTGCCCGGCGGGAAATAGCGATTTACCGCGGCGATCATCAGCCTGGCCTGTTGTGCGTAGGCCTTGCGCACGCGGCGCAGATGGTAGTCGTAGCCGTCGTGCTCCAGATAGCGGGCGATGGCCAGCTGCGGAATGGCCGGCGTGGTCAGCGTGTTCAGGAATTTGAGCTTCTCGACCTGGTCGCGGTAGCGGCCGGGCATGGCCCAGCCGATGTGATAGGCGGCCGTCAGGCTCTTGGAAAACGACGCGCAGTGCAATACCAGGCCCTTGCTGTCGTAGGCCTTGAGGGGCGCCGGGTGCGTCGTCCCGAAATACAGCTCGTTGTAGACATCGTTTTCGATCACCGGTACGTCGTGCCGGGCCAGCAGCGCGACCAGTTCGCGCTTGCGCTCGTCCGGCATCCGGAAGCCCAGCGGATTCTGGAAATTGGGCATCACCATGCAGGCGGCGATGCGCTGGCGGCCCAGGATGCGCGCCAGCGCCCCGATGTCGATGCCGTGCGTGGGATGGGTGGCGACTTCCACCGCGCGCATGCCCATGCGTTCGATGGCGTGCAGCATGGCGTAGAAGGTGGGGGATTCCACCGCGACGATGTCGCCCGGCCGCGCCACGGCCTGCAGGCAGAGGTTGATGGCCTCGGTCGCGCCCACGGTGACGACGATTTCGTGCGGGTCCACCGTGGTGCCGTTCTCCAGGTAGCGGCGGGCGATCTGGCGGATCAGTTCCGGGCTGCCGGGCGGCAGCTCGTCGGTGACGCTCCATTGCGTGCGCGTGCGCGCGACCGCGTGGGCGTAGCGATTGATCCGGGCGGAGGGAAACAGCTTGGGATCGGGATAGGGCGAGCCCAAAGGCATCGCCGCGTCGGCGCCGATGGAGCGCAGCGTCGAAAGCACCAGTCGGCCCACGTCCACCGGCGCCGACGCGGGATTCGGGCGGGACGCCCGCAGCGCCTGCGGTTCGCGGCGCTGGGCGACCTTGCGCACGAAATAGCCCGACTGCGGGCGGCTCTCGATCAGTCCGCGGCTTTCGAGCAGCAGATAGGCGCGGATGACGGTGCCTTTGCTGACGCGCCGGTGCTGGCTGGCGCGGCGCACCGACGGCAGGCGCGTGCCGGCGGACAGTACGCCGTTGCGGATCTGGTGCTCCAGCTCGGCGGCGAGATCTTCGTAGAGCTTCATGGCGGCGGGCGGGTGGGTGGGCTCGATCCGGGCCGCCGGGGCCGGGGCTGCCGCGAACTGTACCTCTTCGTCAATGCCGAAACTGTACCTCATCGCACGCGGCGCCGGTCTTAATCTTCCGCCATACGGGTGATCGCTCCGCCATCGTGGCCGGAACGCGGCCCGCCGTGAACCCAGTGCCGCCATGGAAAAATCCTCACCCAAGCCCCGCATCGCCCCGTACCATCACCCCGCCGCGGGGTGGGGCGCCCTGAAGCAGGTAGCCATTACCCTGTTCAAGGAGAAAGTCCCCGGCGCGGATTACCGCGCGCTATTGCGCCAGAACCAGCCCGACGGCTTCGATTGTCCCGGCTGCGCGTGGCCGGACCGGACACCGACGTCCACCTTCGAATTCTGCGAAAACGGCGTCAAGGCGGTGGCGGCGGAAGCCACCGCCAGGCGCGCGACCCCGGCGTTCTTCGCGCGCAATACCGTGGCCAGCCTGATGCGCCAGAGCGACTACGAGCTGGAACAGCATGGGCGCCTGACCGAACCCATGGCCTATGACGCGGCCAGCGACACCTATCGGCCCATCGCATGGTCGGACGCCTATGTCTTGATTGCCCGCCACCTGCGGGCGCTGCCGGATCCCGACCAGGCTGCCTTCTATACGTCGGGCCGGGCCAGCAACGAGGCGGCGTTCGCCTACCAGTTGTTCGTGCGGATGTATGGCACCAACAACTTCCCGGATTGCTCCAATATGTGCCACGAGGCCACCAGCCGCGGCCTGCCGGCCACCGTGGGCATCGGCAAGGGAACGGTCACGCTGGAGGACTTCGAGCATGCCGATACCATCCTGATCTTCGGACAGAACCCCGCCACCAACCATCCGCGCATGCTGGGCGAGCTGCGGGCCTGCGCGCGCCGTGGCGCTACGATCGTGTCCATCAACCCTTTGCGGGAACGGGGCCTGGAGCGCTTCGCCAGCCCGCAGAGCCCCGTGGAAATGCTGACCCTGACGGACACCCGCATCGCCACGCTGTTCATCCAGCCGCGGCTGGGCGGCGATCTGGCCTTGCTCAAGGGCGTGGCCAAGCGCGTGCTGGAATGGGACGACGAGGCCGTCGCCCGCGGCGACGGGCGCGTGCTGGACGTGGACTTCATCCGGGCGCACACCGCCGGCTTCGACGCCTTCCAGGCCGACCTGCGCGCGCAGGACTGGGCCACGCTGGAGGAAGAATCCGGCGTGCCGCGCGCGTCCATCGATGCGCTGGCGCGGGTCTATGCGCAGGGTCGGCGCGTGATCGCGACCTGGGGCATGGGCCTGACCCAGCACAAGGACTCGGTCGCCGCCATCCGCATGCTGTCCAACCTGATGATGATGCGCGGGAACATCGGACGCGAAGGGGCCGGGCTGTGCCCGGTGCGCGGCCATTCCAATGTGCAGGGCAACCGCACGGTGGGCATAGAAGAAAAGCCGACCGCCGCTTTCCTGGACAGGCTGGGCCGGGTCTTCGATTTCGAGCCGCCACGCCGGCATGGCCACGATGTCGTGGAGACGATCCAGGCGATGCGGGAAGGCCGCATCAAGGTTTTCGTCAGCCTGGGCGGCAATTTCGCCATGGCCACGCCCGACACGCCGCTTACCTGGGAAGGCTTGCGCGCCTGCGACCTGACCGTGCACATCGCCACCAAGCTCAACCGCAGCCATCTGGTGCACGGCCGCGAGGCGCTTATCCTGCCCACCCTGGGCCGCACCGAAATCGATCTCCAGGATGGCGTGCCCCAGGGCGTCACGGTGGAAGACTCCATGAGCATGGTCCACGTCTCCTATGGCCGCAACACGCCGGCCTCGGCCCACCTGATGTCGGAGACCGCCATCGTGGCCAATATGGCGCACGCCACGCTGGGCAGCGCCAAGGTGGATTGGCTGGGCTGGGCGCGCGACTATGCCCGCGTGCGCGACGCCATCGAGCTCGCCGTGGAAGGCTTCGAGGACTACAACGCCCGCATCGCCCGACCCGGCGGCTTCCACTTGCGCGTGGCTTCCCGCGAGCGCGAATGGAAGACGCCCACGGGCAAGGCCAATTTCCTTCCCCGCCCGATTTCCCGCGATACGCCCATTCATCGCGCCCGCGAACAGTACGGCGAGCGGGTCATGGTGCTGATGACTACCCGATCGCACGACCAGTACAACACGACCGTGTACGGCCTGGACGACCGCTACCGTGGCGTGTTCGGGCAGCGGCGGGTGGTCTTCGCCAACCGGGCGGATCTGGAGATGCTGGGCCTGCGGGCCGGCGAATGGGTGGATATGACCACCGTGTGGGACGACGGCGTCGAGCGGCGCGCCGACGGCTTCCTGCTGGTGGAGTACGACATCCCGCGCGGCTGCGTCGGCGCCTACTATCCCGAGACCAATCCCCTGGTGCCGCTGTCCAGCGTGGCGGACGGCTGCAATACGCCGACCTCCAAGTCCATCCCGGTGCTGCTGCATCGCGCGCAGGCGGTGCCGGCATGATCGTTCGCCGCAATCACAACTGGTTCCGCATGCTGTTCGTGTGGGACGGCTCGGTGCTGCAGGCCATCCTGCCGCAGCTGGGGCTGATGGCGGCCCTGGGGCTGCTGGCGGTATGGACGCACGGCCGCCTGCTGGGCGAGCGCGTTCCCTTGAATACCGCGCCCTTCACGCTGGCGGGCGTGGCGCTGACGATATTCCTGGCCTTTCGCAATACGGCCAGCTACGAGCGCTACTGCGAAGCGCGGCATCTATGGGGGCAGGTCGCGATCTCCAGCCGGGCGCTGGTCTCGCAGGCCTTGAACTACGCGTCGCCGGACCCCGCCGTATTCGACCGCCAGGCTTTCGTGCAGGGGCTGATCGCTTTCGTCTACGCGCTCAAGCACCAGTTGCGCGGCACCGATCCTGCCGCGGACCTGCGGCGCCTGCTCGGTCCGGACCAGGCCAACGCCGTCCTGCGCGCGGAGTACCGGCCGGTCGCCATCCTGAACGAAGCGCGCCGCGTCCTGGGCGAGCAGCAGCGGCAAGGGAAGCTGCGGGGCACGGGGCTGTGGATGCTGGATGGCCAGCTCAATGAGCTGGGCGCCATGCTGGGCGGCTGCGAGCGCATCGCTTCCACGCCCATTCCCTATCCCTATGGCGTGCTGCTGCATCGGACCGTCTACATCTATTGCGCGCTGCTGCCGTTCTGCCTGGTCAGCTCGATCGGCGGCCTGACGCCGGTGGTTTCGGTGTTCGTGTCGTACACCCTGATCGCGCTGGAGGCCATTGCCGGCGAAATCGCCGAACCCTTCGGCACGGCGCCCAATAGCCTGGCGCTGGACGCGATGACAAGGTCCATCGAGCGTTCGCTGCTGGAGCTGTGCGGCAAGGAGATTCCGCCCGCTCCGCGTCCGGACCCGCGGTATCGCCTGAGTTAACGGGTGGGTGGGGCTGCCTGGCCGTCTTCCCGGGCCGCCCCGCATTGCCAGCACAAGGTGAACTGAGGCTCCGACCATTCCCCGCACCAGACGCAGCACCAATGGGCCCGCGACTGGCCAGGGTCGGTCCAGCCCCCGTCGATGATGCGGCTGGCCAGGTCGAGGTCGCGTTCATGTTCGAGCCAGATTTCGGGCCCGCATTGATCCGCGGGGATGTCGCCCATGGCACCCAGCAGGTACTGGTTATGCATTTCGCAGGCGATGCGGGCCTGCGCCAGCAGATTCATCCAGTGCTGGGCGATAAGCAGGTTGGGCGCGCGCGTGAGCCGGATCATGGGGCGGATCGGAGCGATCTTTGCGTTGCCAGGGATGATAGACCGGACCGGCCTGCCGTCGCCAGGGAAGGATGGATGGAAGCCGCGGGATGGCCGTCCCGGCGGGGAGGCCCGCCTTTTCTTGATCCGCGGCCCCGCCGTCGCGCGATAATCAGGGTTTTCGTCCAGGACAACAGAGGTGCCGCCTATGCTCGCCGTCGAAATCTCCCGCCCCGGTGGACCCGAGGTGCTCGTTCCCGCCCAACGTCCCATGCCGGAGCCCGGACCGGGCGAAGTCCTGGTCAAGGTGTCGGCGGCGGGAGTCAACCGTCCCGATACGCTGCAGCGCAAGGGGGCCTACCCGCCGCCGCGGGGCGCATCGGACCTGCCCGGCCTGGAGATCGCCGGTGAAATCGTCGGCGGCGATGCGGCCGTGGGCGGCTTCGCCATCGGCGACAAGGTCTGCGCCCTGGTCGCGGGCGGTGGCTATGCCGAGTATTGCGTCGTCCCGGTCCCGCAATGCCTGCCGATCCCCGCCGGCCTGTCCGAGGTCGAGGCCGCCGGCTTGCCCGAGACCTATTTCACGGTCTGGAGCAATGTGTTCGACCGCGGCCGCCTGGCCGCCGGCGAAAGCCTGCTGGTCCACGGAGGCGCCAGCGGCATCGGCACCACGGCCATCCAGCTGGCCAGCGCGCTGGGGCACAAGGTGTACGGCACGGCCGGCAGCGACGACCGCGCCCGCGCCATCGAGAAGCTGGGCGCCGCCCGCGGCATCAACTACCGGGAACAGGATTTCGTCGGCGAGGTCCTGGACGCCACCGGCGGCGCCGGCGTGAACGTCATCCTGGATATGGTGGCGGGCGACTACATCGCCCGCGATATCCAGTGCCTGGCCGACGAAGGCCGCATCGTCCTGATCGCCACGCTGGGCGGCAACCACGGCAATGTCGATTTCGGCCAGGTGATGCGCCGCCGGCTGACGATTACGGGCTCCACCCTGCGTCCGCGCCCCGTCGCCTTCAAGGGCGACATCGCCGACAGCCTGCGCCAGAAGGTGTGGCCCCTGCTGGAAAGCGGCAAGATCAAGCCCATCATCCATGCCACCTTTCCGCTGGAGGAGGCCGCCCGGGCCCACGCCATGATGGAGGCCGGCGAGCAGATCGGGAAGATCATCCTGACCGTCAAGGGTTGACCCGGCGTGTCCAGCGAGGGCCGCAGCGGCCCCGGCATCCCCAGGCCGTCCAAACAAGATACAATCGCGGGTTTGACCGGGATTTTTTCCTGGACGCCGCCTAGGACAACCACGCCGGATACCCATGAGCACAGACGACCGCCGAGACTCGCCCGCCGACGCCGCTTCTTCGACCCCGGCAGGCGCCGCGCGCGCGCGTCTGGTGCTGGGCAACTGGAAAATGCACGGCAGCCTGGCGGAAAACGCCGCGCTGCTGGACGCCCTGCGCGCCCGCGCCGGGGCCGGTACCTGCCAGATCGGCGTCTGCGTGCCGTTCCCCTACCTGGCGCAGGCGCAGGCACTGCTGGACGGCAGCGCCGTGTCCTGGGGCGCGCAAGACATCAGCGTGCATGACAAGGGCGCCTACACCGGCGAGGTGTCGGCCGCCATGCTGAAGGATTTCGGCTGCCGCTGGGCGCTGGCCGGCCATTCCGAGCGCCGCGCCATGCACGGTGAAACCGATGAGCTGGTCGCGCAAAAGGCCAGGACCGCCCTGGCGGCGGGCCTGACCCCGGTGGTGTGCGTGGGCGAAACCCTGGCCGAGCGCGAAGGCGGCAATACGCTGGGCGTCATCGAGCGCCAGCTGGAGCCCATCCTGGCACTGGGCGCCCAATCCCTGAACCACCTGGTGCTGGCCTACGAGCCGGTGTGGGCGATCGGCACCGGACGCACCGCCACGCCGGAGCAGGCGCAGGAAGTCCACGGCGCGATCCGCGTCGCCCTGCGCGGCCTGGGCGTGCCGCAGGTCCGTATTCTGTATGGCGGCAGCGTCAAGGCCGCCAATGCCGCCGAGCTGTTCGCCATGCCGGATATCGACGGCGCCCTGGTGGGCGGCGCCTCGCTGGTGGCCGATGAATTCCTGCGCATAGCCGCAATTTGAGTTTCCGTCTGGAGCAAGTAATGTCTTTGATGCTTTCCGCGCTGATGATCGTGCAGGTGCTGTCCGCACTGGCCATCATCGTTCTGGTCCTGCTGCAGCAAGGCAAGGGCGCCGATATGGGTTCGGCCTTCGGCACCGGCTCGGCCGGCAGCCTGTTCGGCGCCTCCGGGGCCGCCAACTTCCTGTCGCGCACGACGAAATGGGCCGCGGTGGTGTTTTTCGCGTCCACGGCCGGGCTGGCCTACGTCACCCACAAGGGCGGCAACGCGCCCACGCTGGACACGGGTGTGATGCAGGGCTACCAGGCGCCGGCCGACAAGTCCGTGCCCCAGGCGCCGGGCAGTGCGCCGGTCCCGGCTCCGGCTCCGCAAGGCGATGCGTCGGTGCCGGCCGTGCCGTCGGTGCCCGCTCCCGCGCCGACCGCGCCCGCCAAGCCCGACGCGTCGGTGCCCCAGGCGCCCGCCACGTCCTCGCAGCCCGCCGCGCCCGTTAAACCGGCCACGCCGGCGAAGTAAGCCAGGACAGGACCGGTCGGCGGCGGGTACGCGCCGACCATGCTAGAATTTCGGTCTTTCCGCGATGCCGGGCGGTTGGCGACATGGCCAACTGCCGATGCGGCGCGATATGGGGAAACCCGTATGGGCAACTCTATATGGGGAACCCGGAAGAAACCCCAGCCGACGTGGTGAAATTGGTAGACACGCTATCTTGAGGGGGTAGTGGCGAAAGCTGTGCGAGTTCGAGTCTCGCCGTCGGCACCAAGGATACGATCCGGCCTCACCGGAAACAAAACCCGCGGGAACGCAAGCGTTCCGCGGGTTTTTTGTTTTACGCCGGCTACAGCTCGACACTACGGCATCCGCCATTGAGCGACGACCCACATTGAGCGACGACGCACATTACCAACCCCGGTGTGCCAACCAAGGTGGGCATGAAGCTGACAGTCCAAAAGACTGGGGCGATGTTCATGCACTACGTTCATACCGAGCATAAACCGGTGCGGGATGCGGCCGAGCTGGTGGCGAATCGGCGGCTGGCGATTACCGGGACGGAAGCGCGGCCCGTGGAGAA
The DNA here is from genome assembly GCF_001676705.1 of Bordetella bronchialis. NCBI lineage: Bacteria > Pseudomonadati > Pseudomonadota > Betaproteobacteria > Burkholderiales > Alcaligenaceae > Bordetella > Bordetella bronchialis. The sequence goes on along the minus strand of NZ_CP016170.1, from coordinate 4,313,673 downwards.
TTCCGAGACAGTATCTCGGAAATTCGACCTTTCCGAACTGTCCCAGGTGTTCACGCTACCGTGGTCGGCCTATGTCCGGCTGCTGCCGGTCAAGGATTTGAAAAAGCTGCTGCTCACGGATATCGCGCGAACGGAATGGTTGATGTCGGCTCGGGGTAATGCCGGAGGTCGCCGAGTTCCGTCTCTCAATTGAGTTGGCTGTATGTAGCGGCTGGACCGGGAACATCGTCTCGGGAATGCCCTTACGCGGACGTTCCCTCCCGCTGCTTCGCCCACGCCGCAATCTGCGTCTTCGTCGCCCACCAAACGCCTTCGTGGCCCATGGCGTACTGCAAGCAGCGCCGCAAGGTGGGAATCAGCGTGGGCCGGCCCGCCATGTGGGCGTGCAGGGTGATTTCCGTCCACTTCGGCTTGCCCGCCCGGCCTTCGCGGTATAGCTCGTCGAAGGTGTCCTTGAAGCCGTCCCAGATGATGCCGGGTGGATTGCGGCCCAGCACCCACATCCACAGGTCGTTATGGGGCAGGTTGGTGCGCGGCATGATGACGATGGGGCCGTGGGCGGTCTGCCGGAGGAAGGGCAGGTCGTCGCTGGCATCGTCGGCGTTCCACAGATAGCCTTCCTGCACCAGGAAATCCAGCGTATTGGCCGAGCCGGCGCTGCCGGGACTGGTCCATCCGGACGGCGGGCGGCCGGCGGTTTCCGTCAGCACGCGCGTGCAGCGGCGGATTTCCTCGAGCTCGGCCGCCGGGTCGTCGTCGCGCATCAGGATGTCGTTGGCCCAGGCGTGGCCCGCCACTTCGTGGCCGGCGTCGGTCAGGGCGCGGATGACATCGGGATGGCGCTCCGCCGCCAGGCCGTTGGTGGACACATTGCTCTTGATGCCGAATTCGTCCAGCAGATCCATCAGGCGCCAGATGCCGGCCTTGGCGCCGTATTGGGCATAGCTCAGGGAAAAGTGGTCGGTCTTGTTGGCGGTTTTCTCCAGCGTGATCTGGCTGTGGTTCACGAAGGACTCGAAGGCCAGCGTGACGGAGATCGCGATGTTTTCGCCGCCCGGCCATTGCCATTCACGAGGGTAGCGGGAGGAGGGCTTGTTCATGTGCGTGCTCTTTGGTTGTGCCGCCATGGCGGCGGCCTGTGTTCAGGCAAGGAGATGACGTCAGGGCCACCGTTGTGACATCACGGCAAGCCACGTTTGAAGGCCCTGCACCTACTCCGGTTCTATCCCGGCTTGCCGGACCAGCCCCGCGTACAGCGCCATGCGGGTCGCCACCTGCTTGTCCAGCACGGAAGGCGGCCCGCCGGCGATGTCCAGGGCCAGCGTTGCGAAGCGGTCGCGGATCTCGGGCTCCTTCAAGACCGCGTTGAAGGCTTCATTCAGCTTGGCGAGGATGGCGGGCGGCGTGCCCGCCGGCGCGTAGATGGCCGCCTGGATGCCGCCGTCGAAGTCGTAGCCCGGGAAGCCGGATTCGGCGATGGTGGGCAGCTGCGGCAATTGCGGGATGCGCTTGGGGCTGGTCACGGCCAGGCCGCGCAGCTTGCCGCCCTGGATCAGCTCCGCCGCCTGGGGCGGACCCAGGAAGGCGGCCTGGATCTCGCCTGAATACAGTCCAGCGATGATGGCGCCCGCGCCTTTGTACGGCACGTGCAGCATGCGGGCGCCCGTGGCGCGGTTGAAGTATTCGCCCGCCAGGTGCAGCAGGTTGCCGTTGCCGGCCGATCCGTAGGCCACGGAGGCGCCCGGCTTCTTGGTGAGCTCGATCAGTTCCTGTACGGACTGCGCCGGCACCTGGTTGCCCACGACCAGCACCAGCCCCGGCGAGTTCCCCACGTAGATCACCGAGGCGAAGTCCCGCACGGTGTCATAGGGCAGCTTCTTGTACAGGCTGGGGTTGATGGTGTGGGAGGTCGGGGCGAGCAGCAGCGTATAGCCGTCGGGCGGCGCGCTGGCCACCGCGCCCGTGCCGATGATGCCGTTGGCGCCGGGGCGGTTCTCCACAATGATGGTCTGGCCCAGGCGCTGCCCGGCATGCTGGGCCAGCACACGCGCCACCATGTCCGTCGGCCCGCCGGGACTGAATGGCATGATCAGCCGTATCGGGCGGTCCGGATAATCCCCGGCCGCCGCGCCGGGCGTCGCGAGCAGGGCGGCGGTGCTTGCCAGGAATGCTGCCAGTAATCGCTTCATGGTGTATTCCCCTTGTATGCGGCCGTGCGGCCGCTGGTTCAGCGAACGGCGTCGAAGAATGCGGCGGTGACGGCGTGGAAGATCTCCGGCTCTTCGCGAAAGGGCAGTGCGCCGGCCCGGTTGATCAGGTGGAAATGTGCCATCGGCTGGCGCTGCGCCAGGATGCGGTATAGCCACAGCGCCTGGTCGATGGTGCCCGTGGGATCGTGGGTGCCCCAGAGAACCTGGACCGGCACGGGCACGCCCGGACCGCGGCACAGTTCGAAGAGCCGCGCCTTGGCGCGTGCGACGGAGCTGTTCCAGGCGTGGCGGACGGCGGGGTCGCGCATGTACACCGCTGCCGCTTGCTGCGGCGCTTGCCCTGCGGCCTGCACGCACTCGTCCAGTACGTCCGACACATGATGATGTGCGTAGGACAGGTGTTCCAGCGCCCAGCGCTGGGACTCGCGGGATCCCAAGGGTTGCGGTGGATAGGCCAGGGCGGTGTTCTCGACGCCGTCGCCGGTCGGAGCGGCTGCGACGGACGACACCACGCTGACCGCGGCGATATAGCTCGGCTGGCGGCAGGCCAGCAGCAAGGCGGCCAGGCCGCCGGTATCGTGCGCCACCACATGGCAGCGGCGCACGCCGGCCGCGCGCACGACGGCGTCGATGTGGTCGGCCATGGTGTCGATGTCGTATTGCGGTTGCGCCGCGCCCAATGTGCCGGATGTGCCAGGCCCATCGCTGCCGCCGAAGCCAGGCAGGTCCAGCGCGATAACCGCGCCATCCCGCGCATAGCGTGCCAGCACCTCTCCCCAGATATGCGCCCCGCTGCTGTAGGGACTCAGCCCCGGCACCCCGCCGTGCACGAATACGGTCGCGGTCTCGGCATCGCCCGCGCCCGGGATCGCGGCATCGCCCGCGCGACCGCGCAGGATGCGGGCGGCGCGGCCGCCGATGTCCAATACCTGGGCGTGCAAGGCAGGTGCCGTCATGGATGCACCGTTCATAGCGCCACTCATATCGTCGTCCTCATTGCGCGCCTTGCAGGGCGAAGAAGCGCGCCAGCAAGGCGTTGAACTGCGCGGGATGCTCGCGAAACGGGAAATGCCCCGACTCGTTGATCACGTGGAATTGCGCTTGCCGCTGGTGGCGCGAGACCATGCGGAATAGCTCCATGCCGCGTTCCAGCACCGCGGTACGGTCGTTGTAGCCCCAGACGATCTGCACAGGCCGCTGCAATCTGCCTTCGTCCAGCCAGCGCAGCGTCTGGCCCTTCTGCCGCGCGAGCTCGGGCAGGAATACGCGCTCCGCCAGCCCTTCGCCGGCCATCTTGCGTACCGTGTGCTGGTATTTCTCCAAGGCCAGGATGCGCATGACGGCGTCGACCCATTCTTCCGTGACGACGCCGGGATCGTGGCTGTAGTTCTCGTAGACCCAGCGCACGGCCTCGCGGCTGCCGCGGGGATGGGGCGGGTTGCACAGGATGACCTCGTTGGTGCCCACGCCGGGGCTCAGGGTGCCGCTATTGACGATGGTGAGCGTGCGTACGGCATGGTGGTGCTGCAGGGTCAGCCGCGTCGCCGCATAGCCGCCGCGCGAGTGGCCGACCAGATGCACGGGCGGCAGGTCCAGCGCGCGCAGGAAGGCGGCGGCATGGTCCACCACCGCCTGCATGGTGTAGTCCTCGTCGCGCATGGGGTTGCCGGTTTCGCCCTGGCCCAGCTTGTCGAAGGCGATGGCGCGATAGCCGGCCCGGGCCAACGGTTCCAGGTTCAGGTTCCAGGTGTAGGCGCTGGAGGCGCCATCGGCCATGCCGAAGTTGCCGCCGTAGATGAAGACCACCGGCTCGCCGGCGCCGGCTTCGAAGTAGCGGGTAGGCACCCCTTGGACATCGACCCAGCGGCCTTCCGGCATGCGCGGGCGGGTGGCGGTGGCGGGCTGCGGGTCTGGCTGTCTCATGGCGGCGTTCCGATGTGCAGGCCTGTCCAGATTAAGAACGGCGCCGTAAGTCGTCCAATATATAATTGGCACCACCGTAATGCTTTAAAGGTATTACATGGAACTGCGCCAGCTTCGCTACTTCCTGGCGGTTGCCGAGGAGCTCAGCTTCACCCGCGCCGCCGCGCAGTTGCATGTGTCCCAGCCGCCGGTCAGCCGGCAGATCATGCTGCTGGAAGCCGAAATCGGCACGCCGCTGTTCGAACGGTCCAAGCAGTACGTGCGGCTTACCAGCGCGGGCCAGCACTTCTATGACCAGGCACGCGCGCTGGTGGCCGCGGCGCAGGCCGCGGTGGTTTCCACGCGGCGCGTGGCGGCGGGACAAGTGGGCAAGATATCCCTGGGCCTGGGCGGTACGGCCGCCCATCTCTTTCCCGACGCACTGGCGCTATTCCGGCGCCGCCATCCAGAGGTCGAACTGGTCCTCAATCCCCTGAACCTGGCGTACCACCAGGCGGCGCTGATCGAAGGCCGCATCGACGTGGGCCTGGTCGTGCTGCCCGTGGACGACGAGCAGATCGAAACCCGCAAGTTGACGCGCATGCGCCTGCTGGCCGCGCTGCCGGCCGACCATGCATTGGCCAGGCGTCGCGGCTTGTCGCTGCGCGATCTTGCCGAGCAGGATTTCGTCATGGTGCCTTGGGCCAAGGGGCGAGGATTCGGACGGCTGGCCTTGCAGGTGTGCCGGCGCGCCGGCTTCGTGCCGAACGTCGTCCAGGAAGCCGAACCGATGGAATCGGTGCTGGGCATGGTCGCCGCCGGAGCCGGGGTAGCGCTGGTGCCGGAAACCATGGAGCACCTGCACGGCCGCAAAGTGGCTTATCGCCGATTGCGCGAAGACTACGCCGCGGCCGATATCGCCATCGCGTGGCGGCGCGGCGACGGGTCCCCCATCTTGAAGGCGTTCCTGGCGTGTTGCCCGGACGGCAATGGGGCCCACAGGGGCGGTGGCGGGGCCGTCCCGGCGGCGCCCGCGCGCGCCTTCAAGGCATCATCCGCGCGGCCGTCCACGCGTCGGCCGCGCGTGTGAGTCTCAAGCGTTGGCCAGTCCGCCAAAGAAGCGCGTCGCGTTGGATTCCAGGCCCTCGATGTAATAACCCCCTTCCTGCACGACCAGCGTAGGCAGCTTCAGCGCACCCACTTCCCGGCCGAGGCGTTCGAAGCCGCCCTCGGTGACCGCCACCTTGGCCTGCGGGTCCTTCTCGAAGATGTCGAAGCCCAGCGACAGCACCAGCGCGTCGGGCTGGAACAGCTCGATCGCGCGCCGCGCCTGTGCCAGGCGGTCGAAGAACACCGATTCCGGCGAGCCGTGCGGCATGGGCAGGTTGATGTTGTAGCCGTAGCCCTGGCCTTCGCCGCGTTCGTCCTCGAAACCCGCGACGGCGGGATAGAAGTTCTCGGGGTCGCCGTGGATGGAGACGTAGAGCACGTCGCTGCGCGTGTAGAAGATCTCCTGGATGCCCTGGCCATGATGCATGTCGGTATCCAGGATCGCTACCTTGGGGTACTTCGCCGTCAGGTGCTGGGCGGCGATGGCGGCGTTGTTCAGATAGCAGAAGCCGCCCGCGGCGTCGCGCCGCGCATGGTGGCCGGGCGGCCGGCAGATGGCGTAGGCGTGGCGCTCGCCCGCGATCAGGGACTGTGCGCCGGCGATGGCGCATTGGGCGGACCAATAGGCCGAATGCCAGGTGTGTTCGCCCACGGGGCAGCTGCCATCGGCCAGATAGCGCGCGGCCTGCGCCAGCACGCCGCGCAGCGGATTGCGCTCGCGCACGAAGATAGTGGACATGACTTCATCGCCCCAGTCCTCCGGCATCCGCTTCCATTGCTGGTGCACGGATTGCAGGAACCGCAGGTAGTCCAGGGCATGGATGGCGGCGATGGCGCCCGCGCCGTGGTCGGCGGGCGCCAGAACGTCGAAGCCGAGCTTGCGCGAGGCGGCGACAAGGCCGTCCAGGCGGGAAGGGATCTCCTGCGGGTCCCGCATTTTGCCGCGCGAGAAGTAAGTGCGTGGGTGATGGAGTTTCTGGTCTTCGTGGAAATAGGCTTTCATGTCTGCGTGTCCTTCCGCGGTTTTATGGCGCTGCCGTCATGCGGTAATGTCCTCGTTCGGGTCCTTCTTCGGGATACTCCGGGACGTCACGGAAGCCGCCGGCGCCGATGCGGGGCCCGGGGGATGATCGTCCCTTCCATGCTTCTCCTGGTAAAGCGCGCGTACGTGCAGCCGCGCGTCTTCCAGGTGCAGGCGCATCGCCGCGCACGCCGCGGCGACGTCGCGCCGGCGCAGGCAATCGACGATGGGCTGGTGGGTTTCCGCCACGCGCTGCGGGTCCTGGTAGGCCAATTCGATCAGCGCCATGATCATGCGCAGTTCCGTGCGCATATTCATGAACAGGCGCAGCAGATAGCCATTGCCGGAAAGCTCGCAGATCAAGGTGTGGAATTCCAGGTCGCGCATGACCCGCTGCGTCTGCGGTGCCGTGGCGGCCTCGGCCACCATGCGCGCCAGCGCGGCCTGCAGGCGCTGCATGCCGGCATCGTCGGCGTTCCTGCAAGCCAGCTCCACCGCCTGCAGTTCCATGTGCAGCCGCACCTGGTATAGATCGTCGATCTCGCCGGCCGTGATGGTCCGCACCGTGAATCCGTGCCGCGGCCGGGCGACGACCAGGCCCTGGCGTTCCAGCCGGCGGGCGGCTTCGCGCACGGGCGCGCGGCTGATGCCCATGCGGCGGGCCAGTTCGGCCTCGATGATGCGGCTGCCCGGGGGAAGGCGGCCTTCCGCGATGGCGTGTATCAATTGCGCCTCGACCTCGGCCACCAGGTCGGTACTGGCGATGGAGGCGAAGCCGCTCTCGTCGTCCTGCGTCGCGCGTGTGTCCACGCCCTGCATCGTTGTTGCGTTCATCATCGGGCCGTGGAGTTGTTGCCGCTGGCGCTGCCGACGCCCGCGGGCCGGGCGCGGCGCAAGGCCAGCCACGCGCCGCTGCCCATGATCAGCGCGATGCCGGCCATCGCCAGCATATCGGGCGGCCGGTCGAACCAGAAGGCGCTGATCAGGACGGCCAGCATCAGCTGGATATAGTTCAGGGGCGCCAGGATGGAGGCCTGCGCGCGGCGAAAGGCGGCAAGCAACAGAAGCTGGGCCAGGCCGCTGCACGCGCCGCCCGCCAGCAGCAGCAGGAGCTGCGGCCAATCGGGCCAGGGAGAGGGCAGGGCCAGGAAGGCCGGCGTGCCGGTAATGACCAGGCAGACCAGGGCCATATAGGCGTACTGCACCGGCGCGGCCACCAGGCCCGAGAGCCGGCGCGTCAAGAGCTGGAAGAAGGCATAGCAGACGGCGGCAATGGCCATCAGCACGGTGCCCGCCCAGGGCAGGTCGCCGCCGGGCCGCACGATGAGCAGCATGCCGGCGAAGCCGGCGATCACGGCCGACCACTGCATGGGCCCGACGCGCTCGCCCAGCAGCCAGGGCGAGAGCGCCACCATGATCAAGGGCGAGGTGAAGTAGATGGCCGTCGCCTCGGCCAGCGGCATGATGGTTAGCGCCGTCATGAAGGCCGTTGCGACGCAGGCCAGCGCCACGCTGCGCGCCAGCAGCAATCGGCGATGCGGCGCGCGCCACAGGCGCCATTGCATGCCATGGCCGGCCTGGCGCGCCAGCCAGACCAGGGCGATCGCGCTGACCGCGACGTAGCGCGTCAGATTCATGAAGGGCGAAGAATAGGTCGCCAGCATGTGCTTGCAGAAGGCATCGTAGGTGGCGAAGGCGCACAAGGCGGCGAGGAACAGCGCGATGCCGGCGCGTACGGATGCGGGGCGCCCATCGGCCGCGCCGCCGGCCTGGAATGCCATGGCCGCGGTGGCCGCGCCGCCGCCCGAGGCCGTGCTGGATGATGCACCCCCGTGGCGGTCCATCTCAGTAGCCCTTGGCCGGATCGACGGCGACCGCGGCGGCATTGCCCAGGATAATCTGCGCCAGGTTGGCCCGGGTCTGGCGCGCGATCGCGCGCGCCGGCGTCCGGGAAGCGATGTGCGGCGTTACCAGTATGCGTGGATGCGTCCAGTAGGGATGGTCCGCCGGCAGCGGTTCTTCCGTGAAGGTGTCCAGCGTGGCGTAGCCCAGCTGGCCGCTGTCCAGGGCGCGCAGCAGGTCGGCTTCCACGACGTGCGCGCCGCGTCCGACGTTGACCAGGTGCGCGCCACGCGGCAGGCGGTCGTAGCATCCGGCATCCAGGATGCCGTGCGTTTCCGGGGTGTAGGGCAACAGGCATACCAGCGTATCGCAGCCGGCCAGGAAGGCCGCGCGCTGGGCGTCGCCATGGAACAGCGCGATGTCGGCGGGCAAGCCGGACTTGGGCCCGCGGCTCCAGCCGCTGACGCGGTAGCCGATGGCGCGCAGGGCCAGGGCGCAGCGTACGCCCAGGGCGCCCAGGCCGGCGATGCCCACGCGGTGGGCGCCGGGCGCTTCCACCGGCTGCTCCCGCCACTGCCGTTCGGCCGCGGAGGCCACATAGCCGTACATATGGCGCTGCCGGTTCGTCACGGCCCAGCATACGTAGGCCGCCATGCCGGCCGCCATATCGGGATCGACCATGCGGCACACGGGAACCGCGGGCAGGCCGGGGTCGGCCGTGATGTGGTCGATGCCGGCGGCGATGGACTGTATCAGCTTCAGCTCCGGCATCCGGGCCAGCAGGCCGCGCGGCGGCATCCAGCACACCGCCGCGTCGATCTCCTGGAGATCGCCCAGCGCGGCCTGCAGCCGGACATCCGCTTCGGGAAACAGCTCGGCGAAGGCCGGCAGCAGATAGGCCATGTCGAGCTGGGTGCTGAGCAAGGCCACGCGCGGGCGTCGTCCGCCGAACGCCGCGAAGGCGCCCACGTCCCCCGAGGCGGCTTGTACTGCGTCATTCATCGCGACGTCGGCCATCATCGATCCGCCTTCATGTGCATACCTTCAAGTCAACGCCTTCAAGCGGTGCGTCCTGGACGCTGTCGAGCCTGGGCACCGCGTCGATCAGCGTGCGCGTGTACGCGTGCCGCGGATTGCGCAGGACCTCCGCCGTGGCGCCGTACTCGACGATCCGGCCGCGCTGCATGACGGCGATGTGATCGCACATTTCCCCGGCCACGCGCAGGTCGTGCGTGATGAACACCATGGCCAGCTGGAATTGCTCCCGCACGCGCGCGAACAGCTCCAGCACTTGGGCCTGGACCGAAACGTCCAGCGCGGAAACCGGTTCGTCGGCGACCAGCAGTTCCGGCTCCATGGCCAGGGCGCGCGCGATGCCGATGCGCTGGCGCTGCCCGCCGGAGAACTCGTGCGGATAGCGGTCGGCGGCTTCCGGTCCCAGCCCGACCAGGCGCAGCAGCTCGATGGCCTTGGCCATGGCTTGCCGTTTCGGCACGCCCTGCGCGATGGGGCCGGCGGCGATGGCCGCGCCGATGCGGTGCCGCGGATTCAAGGAGGCATAGGGATCCTGGAACACCATCTGGATGCGTCCCTGGGACACCGCGCGGAAGCGCGGCCCGGAAAGCAGGCTCTGCCCCTTGAACAGGATGCGGCCGCCATCGAAGGGCTGCAGGCCGACGATGCAGCGTCCCACCGTGGACTTGCCGGACCCGGACTCGCCCACCAGCCCCAGCGTCTGGCCGCGGCGCAGCGTGAAGCTGACATCGCTGGCGGCCCGCACTTCGCGGCCGCGGCGGAACAGGCCGCCCGCCGTCACATAGGTCTTGCATAGCCCCTGCACTTGCAGGACATGCAGCGGATCCGGCGCGGCTTCGCTGGCGCGCGGCGTGCCGTGGGGGATGGCCGCGATCAGTTGCCGCGTGTAGGGTTGCCGGGGCTGGGACAGCACCTGGGCGGCCGGGCCGGCTTCGATCACGCTGCCGTTTTGCATGACCACCACGTGGTCGGCGATTTCCGCGACCACACCGAAATCGTGGGTGATGAAGAGCAGGGCGGTGCCACGGCGCCGCTGCAAGTCCCGCATCAGGGCCAGGATCTGCGCCTGCGTGGTGACGTCCAGGGCCGTGGTGGGCTCGTCGGCGATCAGCAGCCTTGGCTCCAGCGCCAGGGCGCAGGCGATCATCACGCGCTGCCGCTGCCCGCCGGACAGCCGGAAGGGGTAGGCATCCATCAGCAGTTCGGGGTCGGGCAGGCCCACGTCGGCCAGGGCGGCGATAATGCGGCGGCGCTTTTCCGCCGCGGGCAGCCTGATGTGGGCGTCGAAGACCTCCGCGATCTGGTCGCCGATCCGCATGACCGGATTCAGCGCCGACATCGGTTCCTGGAACACCATGCCCATGCGGTGGCCGCGCAGCGCGCGCATGCGGTCTTCGTCCAGGGACAGCAGATCCTGCCCTTCGAACAGGACGCGCCCGGCCACCGGCTGCACGGCCGGCCGCGGCAGCAGGCCCATGACGGCATTGGCGATCATCGATTTGCCCGAGCCCGATTCGCCGACGACGCACAGGGTCTGGCCGGGCAGGATGGCGAATGTCGCCTCGCGCACCGCCAGCTCGCGGTCCGCGCCCTTGGGCAGGCGGATGCTCAGGCCCTGCACTTCCAGGACCGGCGCGGTATCGCCGCCCGTGTCCGACGCGATGGCCGCGCTCATCGGTTTCTCCCGTCCAGCCGGGCATTCAGGCCGTCGTTCAATCCTTCGCCGACCAGATTCAAGGCCAGGACGGTCAGCAGGATGGCCAGGCCCGGGAACACCGCCATCCACCACGCCTGTTGCAGGACGCTGCGCGCGGAGCCGACCATATAGCCCCAGCTCATCTGGTTGGGATCGCCCAGCCCCAGGAAACTCAGGCTGGATTCCAGCAGGATGCTGGTCGCGACCATCAGCGAGGCCATCACGACGATCGGCGACGCGGCGTTGGGCAGGATCTGCGTCAGGATGATGCGCGGCGTGGACTGTCCGGCCAGGCGCGCGGCGGCGACGAAATCGCGCTGCCTCAGGGTCAGGAATTCGCCGCGCACCAGGCGGGCCACCGGCGGCCAGGACACCACGCCTATCGCCGCCACGATGGACCGCACGGACGGCTGGAAGATGGCGACCAGCACGATGGCCAGCGCGAAACTGGGGATGCACTGGAAGAGTTCGGTAAAGCGCATCAGCGCCGCGTCGATCCAGCGGCCGAAGTAGCCGGCCACCGCGCCGATGCCGACGCCGATCAGCAGCGACACCGCGGTGGATACCACGCCGATCAACAGCGATACGCGGGCGCCATAGATGACGCCGGACAGGATGTCGCGGCCCAGGGTGTCCGTTCCCATGAGCACACCGGGCTCGGCGCCCGGCGCCAGGAAGGGCATTTGCGTCATGTCCCAGGGGTTGCCGGGGGCGAACATCGGGCCGAAGACGGCCGCCAGCGCGGCGACGGCCAGCACCAGCAGGCCGGCCACCGCACCCTTGTTGCGGCAGAAGCGCCGCCAGAATGCACTGCTCATGGGCTTTCCCCTTTTCTGCCAGGGCGCGTCGGCCGCCCCTAGGTCAACTCGATCCGCGGATCGACCAGCGTGTAGACGAAGTCCGTAATCAGATTGAAGACCACCGCCATGGCCGCGGCCACCAGGAAACATCCCAGCAGCAGGTTGTAGTCGCGCTGCATCAGCGCATCGAACATCAGCCGGCCTATCCCCGGCCAGGCGAAGACGGTTTCCGTGAGCACGGCGCCGCCTATCATGCCGCCGGCCTGGATGCCGGCCAGCGTTACGACGGGCAGCAGGGCATTGCGCAGGATGTGGGCGCGCTGGATGCGCCCCGGCCGCACGCCCTTGGCGCGCGCCGTCTTGACGAAATCCATTTGCGCGACTTCCAGCATCGACGCCCGCGTCATGCGCGCATAAACGGCCATATAGAACAGCGCCAGCGTCAACGCCGGCAGGACCAGATGCTGGGCGATATCCCACGCCAGGGCCATGCCGTGCAGGTCCGCGCCCACGGTGAAGTAGCCGAAACCGGGCAGCACGCCAAGTTTGACGGTGAAGAGCAGCACCGCCATCATCGCCAGCCAATAGAGCGGGGTGGCGTAGAAGACCAGCGAGACGACGGTGACCGCGCTATCCACCCAGCTGCCGGCGCGGCGGCTGGCCAGCGCGCCCGCCATCACGCCCAGGATGAGCGACAGCACGAAGGCGCTGCCGGTCAGCAGCAGCGTGGCCGGCAGGCGCTGCGCGATCAGCGCCATCACGGGCTGCTGCTGCCGATACGAATAGCCCAGGTCCAGCTGGACGACGTGGCGCAGGTAGGTGAACAGCTGCGTGCCCAGGGGCTGGTCCAGGCCGAATTGCTGGCGCAACTGGGATACGAACTGCGCGTCCGAGGCCCCGGCCTCGCCCGCCATGACGGCGACCGGGTCGCCCGGGGCGGCGCGTATCAGCAGGAAGTTCACCGTCGCGATCAGCATCAGGGCCACCAGGCCCTGTGCCAGCCGGGTCAGCATGAATTGCAGGCGTCTCATCGCTCGCGGCTCAACCTACCCAGGCGCGGCTGAGACTGTCGTTCAGGCCGATGGCGGAACTGACCGGGTCATGTACCTTGGTGCGGTACAGCGTGGGGAATTCGATTTCGTGCAGCCAGGCGACCGGCACGTCCTGCAGCAGGATCTTCTGCACCTGCAGATAGGCTTCCGCGCGCTGCCTGGGGTCCACGGCGCGCGCGCCGCTGGCGAACAGTTCGTCCACCTTGGGATTGCTATAGCCCTCGACGTTGTTGAACGGCGAGCCCTTGGCGATGGTGCTGCTGGTGTAGTTGCGCGCGACGCCCAGCGCCGGATCGCCGTACTGGTACACATAGGTGAACGCGATGTCGTAATCCCATTCGTTCAGCCGCTGGTTCCAGCCCGCCACGTCCGAGGGCGTGATGTCGATCTTGACGCCCGCCTGCATCAGATTCTGCCGCACGATCTCCGCCTGGCGCTGCCATGTCTCCCCATACGGCAGGGGCAGCAGGCGCAGCGGCTCGCCCTTGTAGCCGGATTCCGCCAGCAGCTGCCTGGCCTTGTTCAGGTCGTGCGGATACTTGGCCACATCGTCGCTGTAGTACTTGATGTGGCTGTTGAAGGGACCGGTGGCGACCTTGGCATAGCCCTGGAAGGCGATCTTCACCATGGCTTCGCGATTGATCGCGTACATGACGGCCTGCCGGAACTTGACGTTGTCCATCGGGGCCTTGCGGTTGTTCAGCCACAGCCAGGATTGCGGCGCGAAGAACTCCCAGCCCTTGGTCGTCACGGCCGTGCCGGGCAGCTTGGCCAGCCGCGCCACGTCGAAGAACTCCACGGCGCCGCCCGGCACGATGTCCACCTTGCCGGATTCGAAGGCGGCCGCGCGCGAGGCGGCATCCGGAATCACATGGAAATAGACGTTGTCGACGAGCGGCAGATCCTTGATGTGGTACTTGTCGTTCGCGACCAGATGGATGTACGAACCCTTCACCCATTCCTTGAATTTGAAGGGGCCGGTGCCGATGGGCGTGTTATTGGCCGGGTTGGCAAGGAAGTCCGTGCCTTCATAGATATGCCTGGGCACCATGGGCATGGAGCCGTTCTCGAACAGGCCCAGGAAAGGCCCGAAGGGATATTTCAGCTTGAACTGGACGGTAAGCGGGTCCAGCGCCGTGATGGTGTCGACGGCCTCCAGATTGCCGCGCAGCCGTGCGTGGGTCTTGCGCAGGAAGACATTGGCGGAAAACACCACGTCGTCGGCGGTGAAGGGCTTGCCGTCGTGCCAGGCGACGTCGGGCTTGAGCTTGAAGGTATAGGTCAGGCCGTCTTCGCTCATGGTCCAGGAGGTGGCCAGTTGCGGGTGCGGCTCCAGTTTCTCGTCGTAGCGCAGCAGGCCTTCGTAGATGTTGCCGGCCACCATCTGGGCAGGGCCGTTCTGGACGATGCCCAGCATGAGTCCGGGCGGTTCCGGCTGCACGATCACGTTCAGGGTGCCGCCCTTTTTGGCCTGGGCCAGCGCGGACAAGGGAACCCCGGCGATGGAAATGCCCAGGCCTGCGGCGCCCAGCTTCATTAGCTCACGACGATTCATGACTGGCGGATCCTTCTGGATAAGCGGAAATCGGAATGGCGTGCCGGGCATTCCGGCGCGCGGGGGACGGGCGCGTCAATCCCGGTAGGACGCGCTGGTGGGCGGTTCCAGGCGCTGCAGCATCGCGCGCCATTCGCGCGCATGCGGATCCCGGCCCTGTCCGGGCAGGCGGTTGCTGTCGCCGCTTTCGTACTGGCGGGCGGTACGCTCGGCGACTTCCTCGGGCACCGGCTGGACGGGCTGGCCGCTGGCCTGGATGGCCATCTGCACCCGGCACGCGCGCTCCAGGTTCAAATGCAGGATGAAGGCCTCGGCCACGGTACACCCCAGCGTCAGCAGGCCATGATTGCGCAGGATCATGGCGCGCGAGGTGGGCCCCAGGTCCTCGATCAGACGTTGGCGTTCGCCATGATCCAGCGCGATGCCCTCGTACTCGTGGTAGACCACGCGATTGTGGAATTGCAGCGCCCACTGGTTGCAGGGCTGCAGGCCGCAGGCCAGCGAGGACACCGCGACGCCGGCGACGGTATGGGTGTGCAGGACGCAGGTGGCGTCGTGCCGCGCCATATGCACGGCGCTATGGATGGTGAAGCCGGCGGGATTCACGTCATGGCCGTTCGGCTCGACGATGCGGCCGTCCAGGTCGATCTTGACCAGCGACGATGCCGTGATGTCGCGAAACAGCATGCCGAAGGGATTGATCAGGAACTGGTCTTCCGTGCCGGGGACGCGCGCGGAGATATGGGTATAGATGCTGTCGTCCATGCCGTAATGGGCCACCAGCCGGTAGGCGGCCGCCAGGTCGACGCGCACCTGGCGCTCTTCCTCGGACATGGAACGCGGGCGTTGCTGCAGGGTTTGCACTGCCATGGACTCACCTTCCTGACGTTGGTGGCCCGGCCGCAGGCGGCGGCCGGGATATGGGCGCTGCACAACTGTCGTCTGTCGACAGCTTGCAGCGCTTCCATGGCGGCGCAAAAGAGGGATAACCCGCAGGGCTAGGGTTATTGCTGAGCCGGCGCGTGCCGCGGCTTTGCTCGGGTCAGCCGACAGGGCCGGCCCCGTGGGATGCCATCGGGGCTCCTTGCCGCGGCGTGCGGCGCTAGGCCGGCCGGGTGTTCCGGCGCATGGCCTCGTCGGGATCCGCGGGGTTGCTATTGCCGAAGCCCGAGGTCTCGCCGCTTTCCCCCGGCACGTACAGGGTCCCCTGGTGCGGCGCGGCCGGCGCGTTGCGCTGCTGCCGTCCCATCTGCTTCTTCGCCATGCGGTCGGCCATGCCGGGCAGCAGTTTGAACATGGCGGTGTTGATGACCGACAGGGCGCCCACCTTCACTTCGCGGTCCGGATCCGCGGCCGCGTTCAGGATGGCGGCGGCGACTTTTTCCACGGCGATCATGGGCGTGGGCAGCTTGGCCGCCTGGCCCATATAGTTGGCGGCGTGTTCGGGAAAGGGCGTATCCACCGCCGTGGGCTGGACGAGCGTGACCGACACCGGCGCCTTGTCGGCTTCCAGTTCGATGCGCAGCGCGTCGGTGAAGCCCTTGACCGCGTGCTTGCTGGCGGAATACATGCCCTGCAGCGGCACGGCGGCGTCGGAAACTTCGCTGCCCACGTTGATCAGCGCGCCGCCGTGCGCCTTGAGCAGCGGCAGCGCGGCCAGCGATCCATGCACCACGCCCCAGAAGTTGACCTGGAAGAGGCGCTGGGCGTCTTCCTCCGGTGTTTCGTCCAGCCGTCCGAAGATGGACAGCCCGGCGTTATTGATCCAGGTATCGACGTGGCCGTACTGTTCCATGGCGATCCGCGCGACGCGGTCCATGTCGTCCCGGACCGCCACGTCGGCTTCCACCGCGATGGCGTCGCACCCGTCCTTGACCAGCTCCGCCGCGACGTGTTCCAGGGTGCTGCGGCTGCGGGCGGCCATCACGACGCGGGCGCCCTGGTGGGCGGCGAGCATGGCCGTGGCCAGGCCGATGCCGCTGGAAGCCCCCGTGATGACGATGACCTGTTCCGCGACGGGTTTGAGTTTGATGGCCATGGCTGTTCTCCGGTTGATGGACGCGGAGAAACCTGCAATCGCCATGCCGACTGGCGGGAAAAGCATGGCGGGCCGGCATGGCGGAACGGCGGCGCCCAAGGTGGACACGGCGACGCCCGTGGTGGACACGGCGACGCCCGTGGTGGAACACAGCGGCGCCTAAGGCTTATGCACGCCGCCCTTGTGTTCCGCGCCCTGCGCGGTTTGCGCCGTCCGGGCCGGGCCGCCGTGCGCGCCCCTTTTGCGCGAGCGCTTTTCCCGTTCCGCGCGAGCCTTGTCCAGGGTTACCTGGTTCTTCCTGGCCGCGGCCTCGCAGCGCTCATGCAAGGCTTCCAGTTCCTTGTCGGTGAGCTTCTCTATGCCCATGAATTCGTTCTCGGCATTGGAGGAGCGGATGAGTTCATCCAGTTTGGTCTGCAACGCCTGGCCATCGCGGTTTTGCGTGTTCTGGATCAGGAAGACCATCAGGAACGTGATGATGGTGGTGCCGGTATTGATGATGAGCTGCCAGGTCTCGGAGTAGTGGAAGGCCGGGCCGGTGGCCGCCCATATGACCACGAGCAGGACGCAAAGGATGAAGGCATAGGGGCTGCCGCTGGCATGCGCGATGGCATTGGCGAATTTCGCGAAGAGGCGATGCATGGTGGTCTCCCGGCAAGACATGGCTGCCGTAGAGCAAAGTGTGTGCCGCTTGGGCAGGGCCGCGTCGGCGCTTTCCTTTTGGCCTTCAGCGCCGTTTCCCTTTTGCACGATGTGCCGTCAATTCGCTTTTGATCTCGCCCAGTTCCACGACGCAGGGTTCGGCCGCGAGATCGCGCTGGAATTTCTCCCAGACTTCGTCCAGGCAATTGCCGGGCTTGGGGAAACGCTCGCGCAATTGTTCGGCGCGCAGCAGCATGGCGCGCAGACGCTTGATTTCGTGGAGGAGCGCGACGACGTCCCGCCACACGACGGCGTCCTGGTATGAGCAGGGCGCCCGGCCTGGCGTCATCTCATAGCGGGCGCGGATGCGGGTGAGGTCCTCGTGGGTGAGGGGTGGCCGGAGCGGCATGGTTGAGCACGACTACTGTATGGATAAACAGTATAAAGGACG
The DNA here is from genome assembly GCF_001676705.1 of Bordetella bronchialis. Classification (NCBI taxonomy): domain Bacteria; kingdom Pseudomonadati; phylum Pseudomonadota; class Betaproteobacteria; order Burkholderiales; family Alcaligenaceae; genus Bordetella; species Bordetella bronchialis. Next base: position 4,296,319 of record NZ_CP016170.1, on the reverse strand, counting down.
CGCGCCATGCGTGCCGCTCCGGTTTCCATCAGGGCATACCCTTGCGCTATTTTTTCAGTGGCGTGGCATTGCCCGCGCCCAGTTCGGCGCCCGTTTCAGGATTGGAGAGCGGGTCGGAGGCGGTGCGTGCCACCAGGCCTTGCAGGGCGCGGACCTCGTCCTTCGCCAACTGCACGCTGAATGTGCCGTCGCCGTCCTGCGGACCGGCTTCCTCCGCCGTGCCGACATAGTCGAAGTTCTCGTCGCTGTTCCAGGGCCCGCGCGTGTCGCCTTCGCCTTCGGACATATTGAAGTAAGTGTTGGCGAAACGCGGGTCGGGCGGCAGCTTGCCCGGGGGGAAGTTGGGCTGCATGGAGTACAGCGCCTTTTCGAAGGACCGCTGGTGCGAGACTTCGCGCGTCATCAGGAAGGTCAGCGCATCCTTCACGCCCGGGTCGTCGGTGACGTTGATCAGGCGCTCGTAGATGATCTTGGCGCGTGCTTCGGCCGCGATGTTCGAGCGCAGGTCACACGAGGGATCGCCGATGGAATCGATGTAGCCGGCGTTCCACAGCTGCCCGCCCGAATTGACCAGCGCCGGCCCGCCGCCGTACAGGACCTGCGTGACATGGGAGTCGTTGCCCGCGCCGTTGATGGCCCGATACAGGTCGGCTTCCTTGTCGACCGCTTCGGCCAGCTTGCCCTTGGCGCCCTTGTTCAACATGGCCACCAGCGTTCCGATGACCTCCAGATGGCTGAGCTCTTCGGTGGCGATGTCGATCAGCATGTCCTTGCGGCCCGGGTCTTCCTCGGCGACGTACTGCGTGAAGTAGCGCATGGCGGCGGCCAGTTCGCCTTGCGGGCCGCCGAACTGCTCCAGCAGCAGATTCGCCAGGCCAGGGTTGCTGCCAGATACCCGCACCGTGTATTGCAGTCGCTTATTGTGGGCAAACATAAGTCCTCCGTCAGGTCCAATGCCGCGGGCCCGCGCCCGCGATCGCCGCCTGCTCAAGCAATCGGCATTCCTGTGCGGATGGTCGGGGCCGGCCTGGCCGCGTGCGGTCCGTGGGCACAGGGTCGCGGCGCCTGTGCGCTGCTCATCAGATCGCCGGCGGGGCGCGGCGTTCCAGCGATGCCCCCGGGTATGTTGCTTGCGTCCAGCGGCGTGCGGACCGGGGCGCGGCCCCGTCACGTTGAACACGCAAATCGATTGCAACCATCGCACAGTACAGGAGCACATTCATGGCTGAGAAAACCATCCAGGACCTCTTTCTGCACGAGCTATCCGATATCTATAGCGCCGAAAAGCAACTGACCAAGGCCTTGCCCAGGATGGCGCGCGCGGCCACCAGTCCTGACCTGAAGGCGGCCTTCGAATCGCATCTGCAGGAGACGCAAGGCCAGGTCGAACGTATCGACCAGATCGTTGAAACGACCGAGCTGAAGCTCAAGCGCGTCAAGTGCATGGCGATGGAAGGCCTGGTCGAAGAGGCCAAGGAAATCATCGAGGAAATCGACAAGGGCCCGGTGCTGGACGCCGCCCTGATCGGCGCCGCCCAGAAGGTCGAGCACTACGAAATCGCCAGCTACGGCACCCTGGCCGCATTCGCCAAGCAACTGGGCGAGCAGGAAGCGCTGAAGCTGCTGCTTGAAACGCTGCAGGAAGAAAAGTCGACCGACGAGAAGCTGACCGGCCTGGCGCAGAAGCTGAACCAAACCGCCAAGGGCTGATACCGCGCATTCCAGGTCGTCCCGTTTGATGTGCCGTGAGAAAGGCCGCCCGGCACATCCTTTTGCCCTGCGTCGCGCGCCGCCCATTCGCGAACCCGGGCTGGCGCCGCGCAGGGGCGTTTTCGTTTTCTCTTCCGGCGCCCGCATTCCGGGGGACAGGCCGGCGCGAGGGACTCGAATAGACGAGTAAGCCTTGCGCGCCGCGTGTCCCTTAGCGCGCGAGCGCGGCTTCGATCGCCGCCACGCACTCCAGGACGTGCTTGTCGATCAGGCGCTGCCGCGCCGGCGTCATGCGGCTGCTGATGGACGCCACGAATACCGCGGCGCACGGCACGCTGCCCCGGTTGCGTATCACCCTGCCGAGCGCGACGATATCCAGCGCCGCGCTGCCTTCATCCAAGGCATAGCCGCGCCGGCGGGTCTGGATGATCCGTTCGCGCAGTACGTCTTCCGCCAGGCTATAGCGGCCCAGATGCGGCGCGATCGCCGCGATCGCGGCCTCCGCGTCGTTATGGTTCATGGCGGCCAGGATGGCCAGCCCCGCCGCGCCGATTCCCAGCGGGTGGCGGTCCCCCACATTGCGGGCCAGGGTCTGGATCTCGAAACTTCCCGCCACGCGCTTCAGACAGACGATCTCCAGTCCGCTGCGCCCGCTCAGGAAGGCCATGTCGCCGGTGGTCCGCGCCAGTTGCCGCAGGGCCGGCTCGGCGGCTTCCTCCACATTGGTTTCCGGCAGCGCGCCCAGCCCCAATTCGTGCAGCAGCGGGCCCAGCCGGTAGCCGCGCCTGCCGGGGTCGCGCGCCAGCATGCGTTCCTGCACCAGGCGCTGCAGCAGGCGGTGCGCGGTGGACTTGTCCAAGGACGCCATCTCCGCAATATCGATCAGGCGCAGATTGTGCGTTTTACTCGACGCGACCAGCCGGATCAGCTGGATGGCGCGGCCGACCGTCTGCGAAGTCGATGTGGCGTTGGTCACCGGTCACTCCTTGCGGCCTAGCCTTCTCGAAGCAGGGCCAAGGCCGTGCCGCAGCAGACACAATGGCGCTCGGCCGGCGTCATGCGAGGCACCGCGTCCAGGGTTGCCGCCGGGTGGTCGTCGGCCATGTCAAAGGGTGAGTCGGTGCCGATGCAAACGTGGTCGGCGCCGACCAGGTCGATCAGGTAGCGCAGCGCCTGGGGTTCGAAAACCAGGCTGTCGAAATAGATGCGCTTGAGCAGGTCCTTCGGCGAGGTCTTGCTGATGCCATGCGTCTCGCCGCGCACCGCGTGCCCGTGGACCAGCCGCCCGATCTGGTAAGGCGTGAAGCCGCCGCCATGCGCCAGCACCAGTTTCAGTCCGGGAAGTTCGTCGAGCCGGCCGGAGAACATCAGGTTGGCGAGCATCACCGTGGTGTCCAGCGGGTTGCCGATCAGATTGGTCAGGTAGTAGTTCTCCAGGCCGCTTTTCGCGCCGACGTAGTAAGGGTGGGCGAATACGAAGACGCCAAGTTCGGCGGCGCGCCGCAGCAGCGGACGGAAGCGTTCCTCGGCCAGCTGCGCGCCTTCGACGGAGGTGCCGATTTCCACCGCCTTGAAACCGAACTCGCGAACCGCCCGTTCCAGTTCGGCGACCGCGGCGTCGGGATGCTGCATCGGCACCGTCGCCATGCCCCGCAGCCTGTCCGGCTTGCCGGCCACCATGTCGGCGGTGCCGTCATTGACCAGGCCGGCGACCTCCAGCGCCAGGTCGGCATCGGCCCAGTAATAGAACATCGGCGGCGCCGGCGATATGACCGATATGTCGATGCCCTTGCGGTCCATGGCGTCGAGCTTGGCGTCGGCGATGTGGAATTCGTCGAACAGCGGATAGACATACCCCTGGTCGTGCACCACTTTGCGGGCGCCGCCTTCGCCCGCGATCCGCGCCTGGAAGCGGCCGGGATCGGCGGCGATGGCCGCGATGATCCGGTCGGGAATGACGTGGCTATGGATGTCTATCCGCATGGACGATCACCCTTCCCAGCCGGCGTTGACGTGCGGTACCGACCATCGCTCGACGGCCATGGGCTTGAGCACGGGCTCGCCCAGGAACGGCGCCGAGAGCAGGTAAAGGCCCGCGTGCGTGGATAGCCAGATCAGCTTGCGGTCCCATTCGATGAATACCGCTTCCGAGGTGCCGCGCCGCCAGCTCATGTAGTCGTGGATGTCGCCGTCGCGCGCCGGTACGAAGTACGCGACCTCCCTGGGTGCGGTGGGATCCGAGATGTCGAAGAGGCGCAGCCCGGCATTCAGGTACGACAGGGCCACGATATCCGGGCGCGCCTGGCCGGGCGCGATCCAGTGCTGCATGACGCGCGAACTGAACCTGCCCCGCGCCATCGCGAAGTCCTTGTAGGGCGCGTCCGGATGCGGCATCGGGCGGGGGAACAGGCCGATGATGCGCGGGTTGGCCGGGTCCTTCACGTCCACTACGTAGCTGGTGTGGAAAGGCTCGCGGCAGTCGGATTCCAGGGATTCGGGTATGGCGATGACCAGGTTCCGCAACTTCGGATAGCGCTGCGGATCGGCGGTGACGGGCACGACGTGGTGGTACGGAATGCCGCCGATGGCTTCGAGCGGGTGGGTGACCTTGCCGTGGACCTTGGGGTTGCGGATGTCGGAAAGGTCGTGGACATACATGCCGAAATGTCCCCAGCCGCCGTAGCCCACGGTGCCGCCATCCTCGACGCGAACGGGGACGATGCAAGGCGTGCGGTTGCAGGTCCACGAGCATTGGTCGCCGGCGAAGGGATACGTCGCCCGGTAGTACTCTTCTTCGTCCAGCCGCTGGCCCGGCGCCCACCAGCGCGAGACTTCCTTGACGCTGGCCGGATCCGACATGTCGACGATCATCAGCCCGTTGCTGTAGACGCGCTCCGTGCTTTCCATGCGAAGCTGGTCGTCCCAGCCGCAGGCCAGATAGGCATACTTGCCGCCGTCGTAGAAGGGCAGGTGGACGCCATGGCCGGTCTTGCCGGTCTCGAATTCGTTCAGGAGCACCGTCTTTTCGGGATTGGTGACGTCATAGGTCTTGATGCCGCGAAAGCCGGGGTGGCCGATGGCCTTGTTCGCGTATTCCTCGTGGTACTTGCCGCGCGGATACTGCATCGTTCCCGGCGTCAGCGGCATCTGGTGCGCGACGACGCGTATCCATTTCCCGAGCTTTTCGTTGTAGACACAGCTCTGGAATGTCGAAAGACCGGATTCGGGGATGACGGTGGCGCGCCGGGGATCCGTGATGTCGACCCAGCCGCCTTCGAAAGCGATCAGGCGGCGATCGCCCTTGGCCCACATGCAGGAGTGTTCGTCGCCGAAGATGGTCAGCTTGATCGACGGGAAGAAGTCGATCACTTCCATGTTCGAGATGTACTGATTGCGGTCCAGGTAGTCCAGGGCGCCGGCGGGCAGCCGGAAGGGCACCGTCCCGCCGCCCGGCATGACGCCGTTGATTCTGCCGGCATCGGCCTGCGATTGCGAGGCGGGTGCGTGTTCGTTGTGGGGGGCCATTGCGGGTCTCCTGCGGGTTGGGGGCGTTCTATGCCTAGGCACGATGGGCGCCGAGTTCGACGTCGGGCGTGGGCAGCATTGCTTTTCGGCGCATCGCGGTCGCGACCAGGACGAGCACCATGGAAAGGATGGCGAAGCCGGATGTCTGCACAATGCCGGCCATCGTCCAGCCGAATATTTCCTTCAGTTCGGCCAGCAGGTAGCCGGCGAAGGCGGCGGGGATGTAGTAGCTGGCGATGAACATGCCCGATCCCTGCGCCGTCTTGGCCGGCGTCATGGATTCGATGATGATGGCCGACAGGTTCGAATACAGCAGGCTCAGAACGGATACGCCGAACACGCCCGCGGCCAGGGCGTGCAGGTATACCGACCGGTCCAGTTCCGTAAAGGCGATGCCGCCGGAGAGCGCGGCCAGGGGAAGGGCCAGGCAAAGTACCTTGTGGTATCCGAGACGGTCGCCCAGCCAGCCGCTGAGCGGCGCGAGGAAGCCGCCGATGCCGATGGCGCTCATGACGTACGCGGCCTGCGCCGGCGTAAAGCCCAGCGCGTTGCGCAGGTAGGTCGGGTACAGGCCGGAGAAGCCGTAGACGGCCACGCCGGCGCAGATGGATGCCAATCCCAGCGTGACGGTGGTCGGGTTCCAGATCGTCTCATTGGCGCCGCGCGCGGCGGCATTCGCGGCACGGTTCGCCGGCGCTTCGTTTTCCCGGCTTTCGCTGAACCATGGCTTGACCCAGATCCATACGAGGACCATGGCGATCGCGCCCACCAGGCCGAAGACGACGAAGGGCTTTTTCCAGTCGTAGGCATTCAGCAGCGCCGCCGTGGAGGTCGGGCCGAGGAACGCGCCGATGCCGTAGGCGAAGGAGACGGAACCCGTGACGAGCGCGCGATGCCTGTAGAAGTAGCTGGCCCCGATGGCGATGATGGCCGTCGCCTGCATGGCCTCTCCCAGGCCGGAGATGAAGCGGTAGGCCAGGAGGTCCGCCAGCCCTTGCGCGTAGGCGGTCATGAGTGTGGCCAGGGAGAAAATCGCCAGCCCGAGTATGACGACGGATTTGCGCGAGCGGATGCCGAGCAGGTAGCCGGTCGGAATGGCGGCCAGGCCCATGCCCAGGGTGAACAAGGTAGACGCCAGGCCGACTTGCGGCAGGGACAGTCCCATGGCGTTGCGTACCTCGATGGCCAGGACCGAGAACAGGGTGCGGTCGACCGCATTCAGGACGTAGGACAGCAGCAGGATCAGGAACATGGCAAGCGCGGCGTGGCGGTTTTGCACGATATTTCTCCTTGGAGACGCGGTGCGGATAGCCGGTCGCGCCGGCACTTGCCGGCGGCGCTATCGGATTCAGATCAGCGGGTCGATCGCCGCTTTGCGTAGTTCGCGTTCGTCGATGGCGAATACGTCGCAGAGCCAGTCCATCATGAGTTCCTGGCCGATGGTGGGGTTGTCATGCTGGCAGTGGTCGGCGCCGGTTTCGTCCTCGGTGACGAAGCGCAGGGTGACATCGACGCCCCTGGCTTTCGCGTAATCCGCTACCTTGCGCGCGGCGGCGACACCGAGTACGTCATGGCCGCCGTGGACGATCAGGTAGGGGCATTTCATGTGATCGAGGTGGCCTTCCAGGGCGAAAGGCCGGGCTTTTTCCAGCGCCTCTTTCATGGAGCCGGCGCCGAATACGGTCTTGATGTGGTCCGCAAGGCCGTGGTCTTCCCTGGCGTTGGCCCATAGTTCCTGGATGGACCAGATGGCGCCATGGGAGATCGCCGCGGCCAGGCGGGGCTCATAGCAGCCGGCGCGCGCCGCGTAGTAGCCGCCCAGGGAGGATCCGCAGACGGCGATCCTGGCCGGGTCGATATCCTGGCGGGTGAGCAGGTAGTCGATGCATTTGCCGATGGGGACTTCGTAGTCGTGCCGGGTGGGGATTTTGTGGCGCCGGAGGGTGCCGCCCTGGCCCGGACCGTCGATCATGAGGACGGAGATGCCGCGCTGGAGCGCGCCGTGTGCCTGCATGAACCACATTTCGTCCTTGATGGAGTCCAGGCCGCCCATGCAGATCAGGACGGGTTGTTTGCCGTTGTGGAAGGGCGCGCGGACGAAGTAGGCGTATAGCGGCTTGCCGGGCTCGTAGGGGATTTGAACGGTTTCGCCGGCGGGGTTGAGGTTTTCGATAAATTTACGGGAGCATTGCTCCATGTCGGTGAAGGCGACGAGGCGGCGGGGGTCTGCGTATTCGAGCCAGAATTCGGTGTGGCGGTAGTAGTTGGCGGCGCGCAGCCAGCAGTTCATGGCGGTGCGGATGTGGCCTTGCTCGAATTCCTGGTCGCCGCGGGATTGGTTGAAGTCGGCCAGGCGTTTCCATTCCCGGTGCCAGCTTTCCTTGTCGCCGGGGATCATGCGGCTGGCGGCAAGGAAGCATTCCGAGACGGCGCCGCCGCCTTCCTGGGTTTCGCCCAGGGCGCGGCGGAATTGGTAGCTCATCCAGGGGTGGTTGGGCCAGTGATGCCAACCATAAGGCTGGTATACGCCGTGGGTCACATCGGTGATCTGGTCGATCAGAAGCTGTTCTGCCATGTGCCTGCTCCGTGGATGTGGTGGGGCTGGGCAGGGAGTGCGCGCTGTCTGGCGTATGCGCTTGCGTGGGGTTCGCCTGCCTGGATGCATCCTAGGGGCGGGGTTGAAACGCGGTCAAAGGGGATTGACGGGTTTTCCCACATATCAATATTTTTCGGGGAAAACGATAGCGTGGGGATTGTCGTGGGGGGCGATATGGGGGGATGTTCGATTGTTTGGTTCTTTGCCTGGGGCTTCGTTCATTCGTTCTTTCATTCGCTTCTTCTTTCATTCGGTCCTTCTTTCATTCGCGCCTTCATTCATTCATTCGTTCGCGCGTTCGTTCGTTCGTCGTCGGGTGGTCGGTGTTCGCAATGGGACGTCCGGCGGGGGGATGCCTGTCGCGGGCGGCCCGGTCAGGCGGTCCGGGGCCCGGGCCCCGGACACCACATCGCTCACCTCGTCCGGCGGCCGCTCCTTGACAGTGTTTTTGTGGATGGTGTCCGCGGCACGCCTTCCTTCGGTATCCGCTCGTTCGCCCTCCGACGGGCCGCCCGCGACAGGCATCCCCCCGCCGGACTGCGGTATCGAGTGATCACCGCCGCTGGGACGGGGTGGGTGCTTGGCGCGTTGTGGGGGAGGGGGGGTGAGTGGCTGGAAGAGTTTGCCGGGCCGGCGCGAGCGTCCCCCCTGCGGGGACGCTCGTGCCTTACGAGGGGTGTGTGGGGGTGCGGTGGTGTGGGGTGCGGGGGTGTGGGGGGTGGGGTGTTGGGTGTGGGGGTGTAGCGGCTGGTAACGATCGGGTGGGTGGCTGGTAGGGCAGAGTAGCGGGGGGACCGGCACCGTTCTCAGGTGGTGTTCAGCTTGAAGTGCGAACCTACGCGTACGCGTGCATCAGGCAGTTGTCCATGGCTACTCAGCAAACATCTCCTTCCTTGCCGCCACTGCAGGGCGGCCAGCTCGTGCTCGCCACCGTGGCGGTGGCGCTGGCGACTTTCATGAACGTGCTCGATACGTCGATCGCCAATGTGGCGATCCCGACGATATCGGGCAACCTAGGCGTGTCCGTCGATGAGGGCACCTGGGTGATCACGGTGTTCGCGGCGTCGAACGCGGTGTCCATTCCACTGACGGGGTGGCTGACGCAGCGGATCGGGCAGATCCGTTTGTTCGTGGGCGCGATCGTGCTGTTTACCCTGGCCTCGTGGCTGTGCGGCATCGCGCCCAGCCTGCCGGTGCTGCTGTTCGCGCGGGTGCTGCAGGGCGCGGTGGCCGGCCCCTTGATCCCGATGTCGCAGGCGATCCTGCTGGGATCCTATCCCAAGGAGAAAAGCTCCATGGCCCTGGCGCTATGGGCCATGACGGCCACCGTGGGGCCGATCGCGGGCCCTTCGCTGGGCGGCTGGATCACCGACAGCTACAGCTGGTCGTGGATTTTCTATATCAACATCCCGGTGGGCATCTTCGCCGCGCTGGTGACGTGGAGCATTTATCGCCGGCGCGAGACGCCGACGCGCAAGCTGCCCATCGACCTGGTGGGCCTGTTGTTGCTGATCACGTGGGTGGCGGCCCTGCAGATCATGCTGGACAAGGGGCGCGACCTGGACTGGTTCAATTCGTCCCTGATCGTCGGCCTGGCGGTGACAGCGATAGTGAGCTTCACCTTCTTCCTGATCTGGGAGCTGACCGAGGACCATCCCATCGTCGACCTGCGCCTGTTCGCGCAGCGCAATTTCAGCGGGGGCACGATCGCGATTTCCATTTCGTACGGCGTGTTCTTCGGCAACCTGGTGCTGTTGCCGCAGTGGATGCAGGAGTACCTGAACTATCGGTCCGTGGATGCCGGGCTGGTGATGGCGCCGTTGGGCATCTTCGCCCTGCTGCTCTCGCCGGTGATGGGCAAGCTGCTGCCGAAGTCCGATGCGCGGATCATCGCGACGCTGGCGTTCGTCAGCTTCGCGGGCGTGTTCTATATGCGGTCAAACTATGTCACCGAGATCGATACCTGGCACCTGGTGTGGCCCACGCTGCTGCAAGGCATACCGATGGCCTTGTTCTTCGTGCCGCTGACGGCCATCATCCTGTCGGGGCAGCCGCCGCAGAAGATCCCGGCGGCGGCCGGCCTGTCCAACTTCGTGCGCGTGTTCTGCGGGGCGATCGGGACGTCGGTGGCGGGCACGGTCTGGAATAACCGCACCATCCTGCACCACGAGCGGCTGACAGAGGTGACCGCCGCCACCAATCCGGCGTTCAGCCAGCAGATCGACTCGATACGCACGCTCCTGCACCTGGACACCGGCGCCGCGCGCACGATGTTCGACAACCTGCTGAATGCGCAGGCCGCGATGATGGGGCTGGATGACATCTTCTATATCTCGGCGGTGATTTTCCTGCTGATCATTCCCCTGATCTGGATCACCCGGCCGGCCAAGGGCGGCGGCGGGGCGGACGCGTCGGCGGCGCACTGACGCCAAGCGCGTTCCGCATGACTTTTTGTCATGTCCCCCAGGCATTTATTTGCCTTGCGAAGCCGCGGCGGCTTCCTCGAAGATTCGGCTCGAAATACCACAATAACGATCCGGAGACAGAGCAATGGATACACGCGCCTTGGCGGGCGCGCCGCGGGATGCCGCGCCCCCGCCGCCGGCGGGCACCGCCGCCCGCACTTCGCCCGCCGCCGTCACGGCCTTGTCCGACGATGACTATGCGCTGAACGTCGCCGCGCGCCTGGACCGGCTGCCGTATTCCCGCACGGCCAGGCATTTCGTTTTCCTGATTTCCATCGGGGCCATTTTCGAGCTTTACGACCTGTTCATGACGGCCTATATCGCGCCGGGGCTGGTCAAGAGCGGGCTGTTCGCCACGAGCTCATTGCACTTCTTCGGCCTGAGCGGCGTGGGCTTTTTCGTGTTCTGCACCTTCGCGGGGATGTTCGTCGGAACGATATTCTTCGGCTTCGTGGCCGACCGGGCCGGCAGGCGGGCCATCTTCACGGTGTCTTTGGTGTGGTATTCGCTGGCCACGCTGATCATGGCTTTCCAGCACACGGCCGGCGGCATCGACCTGTTCCGCTTCATCGCCTCCATCGGCCTGGGGCTGGAGCAGGTGACGATAGACACCTTTATCCCCGAACTTGTCCCGCCGCATGCGCGCGGACGCGCCTTCGCGCTGTACCAGTTCATCGAGTTCCTGATCGTGCCGGTGGTGGCCCTGCTGGGCTGGCTGCTGGTGCCGCTGCAATTGCTGGGGCTGGACGGCTGGCGCTGGGTGGCCATCATCGCGTCGGTGGGGGCGCTGGCCGCGTGGTGGCTGCGCCGCGCCTTGCCTGAAAGCCCCCGTTGGCTGGCCATGCACGGGCGGCGCGAGCGCGCGGAAAGCATCATGCGCGAGATCGAGGCCAGCGCCGAGCGCGACCTGGGCCATGCCTTGCCGCCGCCCCAGGTGCCGGCCGCCGCGCGGGTCGAGTCCAAGGGGCATTTCGTCGAGCTGCTGCGGCCGCCGCATCGCAAGCGGCTGATCGTGATGTCCGTGTTCAACCTGCTCGCCGTGATCGGCTTCTACGGCTTCAGCGCATGGGTCCCCACGCTGCTGATCGCCAAGGGCGTGGAAATCACCAAGAGCCTGCAGTACGCCTTCATCATCGCCATCGCCAATCCTTTCGGGCCGCTATTGGGGCTGCTGGTGGCGGACCGCATGGAGCCCAAATGGCAGATCGTCTGCGCCGGCATCGGCATCGGCGGCTTCATGGTGCTGTTCGCCATGCAGGTGAACCCCGTGGCGGTGATTATCTTCGGCGTGCTGGTTACCTTGTCGAACAACTGGCTGTCGTTTATCTTCCATAGCTACCAGGCCGAGCAGTTTCCGACGCGCCTGCGCGGGCGCGCCGTCGGTTTCGTCTACGGCTGGGGGCGGGCCAGCGCCGCCATCGTCGGCCTGCTGATCGGCTTTTTCCTGGGTGTCGGCGGCACCCCTGGCGTGGCGGCCTTCATGGGGGTGGCGATGGTCTTGATGATCCTGGTCATCGCCATCTTCGGCCCCCGCACGCTGCGGCGCCCCCTGGAGGAAATCTCGCGGTGATGGATACGAACGAACGGGAGCAGGCCTGGACGGTACCCGACGTCGCGCCCTTGATGGTGACGGGTGCCGGCGGTGTGCGCGTGGCCGCGTATGAATGGGGAAATCCGGACGGCCGGGAAATCTTCCTGGTCCATGGCGTGGCGCAATGCCATCTTTGCTTCGCGCCGCAGATCGACAGCGAGCTGGCGCGCGAATTCCGCATCGTGGCCGTGGACCTGCGTGGCCATGGCGCCGCCGATAAGCCGCTGGACGTGGCGGCGTACCGCCATCGCAGCGCCTGGGCGGACGACATCGCCGCCGTGCTGAAGGCCAAGGGCCTGCGCCGGCCGGTCGCGGTGGGATGGTCCATGGGCGGACGCGTCCTGCGGCAGTACCTGATGCGGTATGGCGACGGCGCGTTGGCGGGCGTGAACTTCGTCGGGTCGCGGGTCATCGAGGATGCCCGCGCCGCCGGCCCGTCGACGCCGCCGACCGAGCCGGCCCGGGACCTGACCCTGGCGCAGGAAGTGGCGCATACGATGGCCTTCCTGGATGCCTGCTACCACAAGCGGCCGGCGCACTCGCTGTACGAAAGCGCGCTTTGCTACAACGCGATCGTGCCCATGCCGGTGCGGCGCGCGGCCGCGGGCTGGCACACCGATCCGGCCGAAACCGTGGCGGCCCTGCGCAAGGTGCGAGTGCCCGTGCTGATCACGCAGGGACTGGCCGATACCATCGTGTTGCCGCAGGCCGCGCGCATGATCGCGGATGCCATTCCGCATGCGCGGATATCCTGGTACGAGGAATGCGGCCATTCGCCGTTCCAGGAATACCCGCAGCGCTTCAACAGGGAGTTGGCGGAATTCGCGCGCGCCATCCCGGCGTGATGGCGCGGCCGGCGTCGGGCAATCCCGCTACATCGCCAGCGACAGGCCGTAGGTCAGGATCAGCCCCATCACGGCCAGCACGGTTTCCATCAGGGACCAGGTCTTGATGGTCTGGCCGACGGTCAAGCCGAAGTATTCCTTGACCAGCCAGAAGCCCGCATCGTTCACGTGCGAGAAGAACAGCGAGCCGGCGCCGATCGCCAGCACGAGCAGTGAAAGATGGCTGGGGGGCAGGTTCCCGGCCAGCGGCGCCACGATACCGGCGGCCGTCACGGTCGCGACGGTGGCGGAGCCGGTGGCCAGGCGGATCAGGACGGCGACGATCCAACCCAGCACCAGCGTGGAAAGCCCGGTGGCCAGGGCGATCTTGGCGATGGCCGCGCCGGTGCCGCCGTCGACCAGGGCCTGCTTGAAGCCGCCGCCCGCGCCCACGATCAGCATTACGCCGACCACGGGCAGCAGGCTGTTGGCGATCTTCTTGCCCAGGACGGAGATATTGAAGCCGACCGAGGTGCCGAAGGTCACCATGGCCAGCAGCACGGCGATCAGCAGGGCGAACACCGGGTCGCCGACGAAGTCCAGGACATGGCGTACCGGATCGTCCTTGCCCAGCCAGATATCGGCGGCCGCCTTGGCCAGCATCAGGACGATGGGCGAGAGCAGGGTGATCAGGGTGACGGCGAAGGAAGGACTGCGCGTGGGCTTGGCGTCGGAATCGTCGCCCGCGGCCTCGGCGGGCCGGTCCGATCCGGTGACCGCCAGGCCGGCGCCGGCCGCGCCTATGGGCACCATGCGCGCGGCCAGGACGCCGAACAAAGGGCCGCCCACGGCCACCGTCGGGATGGCGATCAGCAGGCCCAGCGCCAGCGTCAGCCCGACATCCGCGTGCAGGATGGCGATGGCGGCCAGCGGGCCGGGATGCGGCGGGATAAAGCCGTGCAGCACGGACAGCCCGGCCAGGGCGGGGATGCCCAGGCGCATGGCGGGGCCGCGCGATTTGTGCACGGCCAGCATGACCACGGGAATCAACAGCACCAGGCCGATCTCGAAGAACATGGGAATGCCGATGATGCTGGCGACCAGCGCCATCTTCCATGGCAGGGTGGCGGGCCTGCCGCGCAGGATGCGGTCCACGACCTGGTCGGCGCCGCCGGAATCGGCCAGCAGCTTGCCGAGCATGGCGCCCAGGGCGATCAGCACACCGACGTAGCCCAGCACGCCGCCGACACCGGCCTCGTACGAGCCGGTGACTTTCTCCAGCGGAATGCCCGAGCCGACACCCACGAACAGGGCGCCTATGGTCAGGGCGATGAAGGCATGCAGTTTCAGCCAGACGATCAATACCACCAGCAATACGATGCCGATCGCGGCGACGATCAGCACCTGCGTGTCGTGGGACGTCAACGCGGCGGACGGGGTCATGGGTTTTCCTTCTTTCCTGTTTGTGCGTCCAGGCCTAGCGTCTGGATGATGGTGTTGGCGATGGCGGAAGGCGCCGGGCCGATGTCCACGCGGATGGCGGGTTCGTCCGGCGTGGGTTCCTGCAGTGCGTCGAACTGGCTGTCGAGCAGGGACGGCGGCATGAAGTGCCCGTGGCGCGCGGCCAGGCGGGCCGCGATGGTCTGCTTGGAGCCGGCCAGGTAGACGAAGCGCACGCCTTGGCCGCGGCGATTGATGATGTCCCGGTAGGAGCGCTTCAGCGCGGAGCAGGTGATCAAGCCGTTTTCGCCCGCGTCCAGGCATTGCTCTACCCACTGGGCGACTTTCTCCAGCCAGGGCGCGCGGTCCTCGTCGGTGAGCGGGTGGCCGGCGTGCATCTTGTCGATGTTGGCTTGCGGATGCAGGGCGTCGCCTTCTTCGAAGGGCCAGTCCAGCCGTCCGGAAAGAATGGCGGCGACAGTGGTCTTGCCGCAGCCGGATACGCCCATCAGGACCAGTACGACTGGCTTGTCGATGGCAGTGGCCATGCTTGTACCCTCCTTCGCATATTGGTATGCCCGCGCTCGTTGTAGTCAGCTGATGGTCAGCTTGCGCGGCGGCCGCACGGGCCTTGCACAGCTTAGCTCAACTGTGGCGCGCGGGTGCGCCATGCGTGCCCCGATTCAATCGCGGCGGCGCAGTACGTAGACCAGCGTTTCCAGCCGGGTCACGCCGGCCTTTTGGAATTTGGGTTCGTGCGCCAGGGTGTCGCGCCGGTAGACGAGTTCGGCGATGCGGTGGGCGTCGGCGCCCGGTTCGCCGTACAGCGCCTGGACTTCTTCGTCGCCGACGCAGAAGGGCGGCCCGTCCATTTCGTGCTGCGGGTAATCCAGGGTGATCAACAGCCCCTGGTAGTCGTCGGGCAATTGGCCGTATACGTGGCGGACGTAGGGCCCGCGCATCTCGCGCGGCAGCGCCACCAGGGCCGCGCGGTCGAACACGGCCGCGCAGCCGCGCAGCGTTTCGGCATCCAGGTCGAAGATATCGCCCGCGATGATTTCGATGTCGCCGGCGGTGTAGTGCTCGCCCATGGAGGAGCGCCGCACCTGCGGGGTCAGGCCGTTTTCGTCGAAGAACTGTTCCACCGCCAGGGGCGAGAGCTCCACGCCCAGCACGCGCAGGCCACGCGCGGCCAGCCACGGCATGTCCAGCGACTTGCCGCACAGCGGCACGAGGACACGGCTGCCGGGCGCAAGCCGCAGCGTGGGCCAGAAGCGCTCCAGGGGCGGCGTGATGCGCGTCTGATGAAAATGCGTGCGGCCTTCGCGCCAACGTTCCAGCCAGAATTGCGGGTCCATGCCACCTGCTCCTCTTTCCCGATAGACCGGTTCATTGTAAGGAGGCCCGGCGTGAAAAGCGCGGCGGAGCGGGATCCGCCTTATACCGGCGCACGTCCGCGCGTCGGACGGGGCATGCGCCGGCGCGGGCGCTTCAGATGGTGGCCATATCGATCACGAAGCGGTATTTGACGTCGCTTTTCAGCATGCGGGCATAGGCGTCCTCGATGTCCTGCATGTCGATCATTTCGACGTCGGCCGTGATGCCGTGCTCCGCGCAGAAGTCCAGCATCTCCTGGGTTTCCGGGATGCCGCCGATCAGCGAGCCGGCGATGGCGCGGCGGCCCATGATCAGGTTGCCGACGTTGGGCGATGGATGCGCGGTTGCCGGCACACCGACCAGCGTCATGGCGCCGTCGCGCTTCAACAGCGCGGTGAATGCATCCAGGTCATGCGAGGCGGCGACGGTGTTCAGGATGAAGTCGAAGCTGCGCGCATGCCGGGCCATTGCATCCGCATCGCGCGACACCACGACTTCGTCGGCGCCCAGTTTGCGTGCTTCCTCCACCTTCGAGGGCGAGGTCGTGAAGGCGACGACGTGCGCGCCCAGCGCATGCGCCAGCTTGATGCCCATGTGGCCCAGGCCGCCGATGCCGACGACACCCACTTTCTTGCCGGGACCTGTCTTCCAGTGGCGCAGCGGCGACCACGTGGTGATGCCGGCGCACAGCAGAGGCGCCGCGGCGGCGAGCTGTGCCTCCGCGTGTTTGATCTTCAGCACGAAGTACTCGTCCACCACCACGCTGGCCGAATAGCCGCCGTAGGTGTTCTCGCCGCTGCCGTCCAGCCAGCCGTTGTAGGTGCCCTGGAAGCCATGCGGGCCTTCGCAGTATTGTTCCAGCCCGTCGCGGCAGGAGGCGCAGGTACGGCAGCTGTCGACCATGCAGCCGACGCCGACGATATCGCCCAGCTTGAAGCGGGAGACTTCCTGGCCGACGGCGCTGATGCGGCCGACGATCTCGTGGCCGGGCACGGAGGGGAAGCGTATGCCTTCCCATTCGCCGCGCACGGTGTGCAGGTCGGAATGGCAGACGCCGCAGTACAGGATCTGGATGGCGACGTCGTTCGGGCCCGGTTCACGGCGTTCGATCGTGGTCGGCGCCAGCGGCGTAGTGGGGGATAGGGCGCCAAAAGCCTTGGTTTGCATGGTGTTTCCTTCCAAACAGGCGCGCGGTCGCCGCCCGCGGCAGGACCTGCCTGGCGGGTAAGGGGATGCGCGGGGGATAAGCCGCGGAAGAGCCGCCACGGGCGCCGGGACCGGCGCGGCCGCGGGGGCGGAGCGGATGCAGGCAGTATAGGTACGGCGTATTGTTGGGTCTATGCCCTAGAATTGGCATGCCGTACTGGCCTTTTCCCATGAATAAACGTCCCAGCCTGACCGAATTGACCGCGTTTGCATCCATCGTGCGCCACGCCAGCTTCCGCGCCGCGGCCGATGAACTGGGAATGTCGGCTTCCACCTTGAGCCACATGATGCGGTCGCTGGAGCAGCGCCTGGGCTTGCGGCTGTTCCATCGCACCACCCGTAGCGTCGCCCCCACGGAAGCCGGCGCCCGCTTCTTCCACAACGTCGCGCCGCTGCTGGGTGACCTGGACCAGGCGCTGATGGACCTGGAAACCTTGACCGAACGGCCCACGGGCAGTGTCCGCATCAATGCCGCCGAGCCGGCGGCCCGCATCCTGATGACGCGCATCGTGCCCGCCTTCCTGGAACGCTATCCCGGCATCCATGTGGACCTGGTCGTGGAAGGGCGGCTGGTGGATATCGTCGCGGAAGGCTTCGATGCCGGCGTGCGGCTGGGGGAGTCGCTGCCGAAGAACATGGTGGCCGTGCCCTTCGGCGGGGACGGCCGGCTGATTTGCGTGGCCTCGCCGGCCTACCTGGCACGGGCCGGCACGCCGCGCACGCCGGACGAACTGGCCCGCCACCCCTGCATACGTTTTCGCCTGCCCAGCGGCAAAATGTACCGCTGGGAGTTCAAGCGCCACGGGCAGGAATTGAAGTTCGATGCCAATGGGCCGATCACCCTGGACAACATGGACCTGATGGTGCAGGCGGCGATCAAGGGACTGGGCGTGGCCTTTGTCTGGGACGACACCGCCCGGGCGGCTATCGAGAACGGCAGCCTGGTCTCCATCCTGGATGACTGGACGCCGCCCTTCGAGGGCCACTACCTGTACTACCCCAGCCACCGGCTGGTTCCCGTGGGGCTGCGCGCCTTCGTCGACGTGATCAAGGACGTGGAGCGCGAGGCTCCTTCTAGCGTTAACAGGCCCTAGGCGCTGCGCTGCAGATACGCGCCGGCCCTGGACCGGCCGGACCAGCGCCAGCGGACCACGTCGACCGCCATGAAAGCCAGCAGGCTCAGGCCCATCAGCGGCAGGCTCCAGCCCAAGGCGACGGCCAGCACCACGGCGATGGCGCGGGGCATCGCCGGCAGGCGTTTCCATGCCTGCGTGACCGTCAGCACCGGGGACCCCGGCGCCGGACGGCGCCGCCACCACATCGCGTAGCCCAGCACGATCATCGCGCTCAGCGCAATGCCGAAGGCGGCCATCAACAGCTGGTTGGGCCAGCCGAACAGGATGCCCATATGTGTGTCGATGCCCCAGCGGATCAGCTTGGCGACCAGCGGGAAATTGGCGAAATCGGCGCGTCCGACGACGGACAGGTCGCGGCCGTCGATGGCGACGGCGTCCACCTGCGTGGGCCAGGAGCGGTCCACCTCGCGCACCGTCCATGCCTGGCCGGGCTTGCGCGGCGGCCGGATTTCGATCTCGCCGGCGTCGATGCCGGCGGCGCGCGCCGTCGCCAGGATGCGGTCGTATCGCGACGCCGCGTCCTGGGGGCGGGGCGCTTCCGTGGGCGTCGGCGCGGGCATGGCCGTGCCCATGCGGGACGCGTGGCCGGCGCCATGCTCCATCCCGCCCATACTCGCCATATGGTCGGCATGCTCCCCGCCGTCTTGCGGCCCCGCGGCGCCCGCCTGGAGACCGGTCGGAAGGGCGGGGGTCACCCATCCCAGCTCCTGGCGCAGCACATTGATGTTGCCGCCGGCCCAGCGCGACCACGTCAGCCCGGTAACGGACAGGAAGAACAGGCCGACGGCGATCCATAGGCCGATCACGCTGTGCAGGCGGCGCAGGCGCAACCGTGGGCTGGACGCCGCGCCGGCCAGCTGCGCCGCGCGCCGGCGGCCATACGCCCACAGCACGATGCCGCCCAGCGCCGCGATCCACAGCCAGGAAGCCGCCAGCTCGCTGTAGTTTCGGCCCAGGCCGCCCAGCATCAGATTGCGATGCAGGGTATCCAGGGTGGTGCGCAGGGGCAGGGTGCCGCTGGTGCCGTAGACGTTCAGGTCGCCCTTGACGGCAAGGGTGACCGGGTCCACGAAGATCGCCCGGTGCTCGGAGTCCTGCAGGCCGGGCTCGCTGAACATGACGCGCGTGGTGGTGCCGGGGCGCGGGGCGGGCCGCACGGCGTGCAGCGTCAGGTCGGGGCCGATGACCGCGCGCGCGGCGGCGATCTGCTCGGCCAGCGGGCGCGCGGGTCCCGTCGTGTCGGTGTACAGCTGTCCGGCGTAGAGCCGGTTCTCTATCTGCGGCGTCAGGACGAATAGCGTGCCCGTGACGGCGGCGACGAGGATGAAAGGCCCGACGAACAGGCCGATGTAGAAGTGCAGGCGCGTGATCAGCGCCATGACCGCCGCTGGCGCGGCAAGCCTGGCCGCGCCGCCTTGCGGGGGCGCGGCGCGATGCATGGGTGCGGACATGGTAGCCACCTTGTCTGGAGCATGGACGAACGGCCCGCGCGGCCTCGCGCCGCGCGGGTATCGGGGGATAAGGATCCGATCGTCAGGCCGAAGGGGGCGCGCGCGAGCCCAGCGGCGGACCGGCGGGCGGCAGGGGAGGCAGGGTGAGCGGCGGCAGGAAGCCGGCCGCCGCGTCGCGGACGGCTGCCAGGAGCGGCGCGAGGCCCACGGGCGGCAGGTCGGCGGTCAGGTGGGCCGAGACCCAGAAGGGGCACTCGGCGCCGGCGGTGTGGTCCGAGTCGGAATGCCCGCCGTCCTGGTGTCCCTCGGCTTGATGCCCGCCGTGGCCGCCGTGGCCGCCGTGCACGGCGTGGGCATCGCCTTCTTCCGCGGCCCACTCGGCATGTCCGGCATGTGCCCCGTGTCCCGCCGCACCGGAACCGGCGTCCGGTGCATTGCGCAGGAACTGCAGCATGGGCACCGCGCCTGTCGACGTGCATAGGCTGATGCGGATCACCCCCTGCCGCAGGGCCGCGGTGTCGGGCATATAGCCCACCGGGATCAGCGCCCGCAGGAGAACGGCCAGCAGCAGCAGGCACGGCATCAGGCGCGTGCCGCGGGCGGGGCGGGGGATCCGTAGGGCGGGAAACATGGTCGACGGCGGTTATCGGTGCTCGTTCGGGGGGAATTCTACGTCAGCGGCCGGCAGGCACACGCCGAGCCAGGTCATGGTTCCATGTGAGGTGGATTGCGTTTCAACGCTTCTTGCGCCAGCGCCGATACAGCAAGGCGTAGACCGCCAGGTTGCCGCCCAGCAGCAGGCAGGCCAGCAGCACCTGGGTATCGCGGGTCAATTCAGGGGGATAGATCAGGGCTGCCAGGTAATGCTGGATGAAGTCGCCGCCGTAGGGCCGCAGGCCGGCGCGGACGCGCAAGGCGTTTTCCAGCGGGGTAAGCGGGCAGATCCATCCCATGCCCGCCACCATCGCGCCCCAGGCCAGGGCGGGCAGATGCAACAAGACGAGCCAGCGCTTCCAGAAAGCCGCCAGGCCGCCCACAATGACCCATGCGACGAACAGCCCATGCAGCACCAGGACCCCGTCGGCCAGGATGCGGTACGTTAGCGGTGTGACCATATCGGCGGCCGTCGGTCCGTGAATGCGGGCCCTGGGCCGGGCCCGAAAGGCATGCCGTGCGCTTCATGTTACGCGAGCCGTGCAACGCGCGGCGCGCCCGGCCGCCGGACGGCATCGCCGGGCACGGAGCTTGCGTACGTATTCCTTCGGTCAAGAACGCCCCCGGACGGGGCGGTATATGCGAACGCGCGGTGGCGCGGCGGAGTAAATATGGCAAAGATCATGGTGGTGGACGATGAGGCCTCGCTGGCGAGAGTCGTGCACGAGGCGCTCAGCGGCGCCGGCCATACGGTATATGTGGAAAACGACGGCCTGACGGCCCTGACGCGGATGCTGGAAGTACAGCCGGACCTGGTGGTGTCCGATGTGATGATGCCGGGCATGGGCGGCGCCTCGCTCCTGACCGCCATGCGCGACAACGCCTATCTGGAAGAAGTGCCAGTCATCGTCATGAGCGGCCTGCCCGAGGAATCGGTCGTCAAGGCCTGCCCGCATTACTCCGCGTTCATCGCCAAGCCTTTCGACTTGTCGGCCATCGTCGATACGGTGGATCGCGTGCTGCGCAACGCCGCCTAGGCGCATCGCGCCTATGCCGGCGGAAGTCATGACTTGACCTAGGGTTTCCGTCCATCGGTTCCAGGGATTTTCCGGATTAAAGTGGCTGGCGTGCCCGCGAACGGTGCACGCCCCATGCACCGCATGGCACCCCATACGACAAGAGGTCCGCCGCGCCAGCCGGGACGGGCCCGCGCAGCATCCGCGCCAACAAGGGTCCGCCGGGACCCCGTCCAGGAGACACACCATGAACAGTCCAGCAGACTTGAAGACCCGTCCCGCCCTATCGCCCAATGTGGAGCAATGGCTGTCCCGGCCGCGTTCCATGCTGATAGGGGGCAAGTGGGTGCAGGCCCAGTCCGGCAAGACCTTTCCGGTGCACGACCCCGCGACCGGCGAGGTGATCGCGCAGGTGGCCGAAGGCGATAAGGCGGACATCGACGAGGCGGTGAAGGCCGCGCGGCAGGCCTTCGAGACCGGACCCTGGTCGCGCATGACCGCCTCCGCGCGCGGCCGCATGATCCATCGTATCGGCGACTTGATCCTGGAGCATGCCGACGAGCTGGCGGAACTGGAAGCCATCGACAACGGCAAGCCGAAGTCCGTGGCACGGGTGGCGGATGTCGCGCTGTCGGCCGATATGTTCCACTACATGTCCGGCTGGGCCACCAAGATCGAAGGCAAGACCATACCGATCTCGGCCCTGGCGGCGCCCGGCATGGAGTTCATGTCCATGACGCGCCCCGAGCCCATCGGCGTCGTGGGCCAGATCATTCCCTGGAACTTCCCGCTGCTGATGGCGGCCTGGAAGCTCGCGCCGGCGCTGGCCACGGGCTGCACGGTGGTGCTGAAGGTGGCGGAAGAAACCCCGCTGTCGGGCCTGCGGCTGGGCGAGCTGCTGCAGGAAGCCGGCCTGCCGCCGGGCGTGGTGAACATCGTGCCGGGCTTTGGCGAGACGGCGGGCGCGGCCCTGGCCGGGCACCCCGGCGTCGACAAGGTGGCATTCACCGGATCGACGGAGGTCGGCAAGCTGATCGTGCAGGCCGCTTCGCGCGACCTGAAGAAAGTCAGCCTGGAGCTCGGGGGCAAGTCGCCCAACATCATCCTGGGCGATGCCGATCTGGATATCGCCATCCCGGGCGCGGCGGCGGCCATCTTCTTCAACCATGGCCAGTGCTGCAACGCCGGCTCGCGGCTGTACGTCCAGCGCAATGTCTACGAAAAAGTGGTGCAGGGCATCGCCGACCTGGCCGGCAGGATCACGCTGGGCCACGGCTTGCTGGAAAGCACGCAGATGGGACCTCTGGTGTCCCAGGTGCAGTACGAGCGCGTCACCGGCTATCTGGAATCGGGCAAGACCCAGGGCGCCCGGGCGGTGTGCGGCGGCAAGGGCCTGGGTGGCAAGGGCTATTTCGTCGAACCGACCATCCTGGTGGATACCAGTCCCGAGATGAAGGTCGTGCAGGAGGAGATCTTCGGCCCCGTGCTGGTGGCCACGCCCTTCGACGAGGTCGACGACGCCCTGATCGCGCAGGCCAACAACACGGTCTATGGCCTGGCCGCGGGGGTGTGGTCCGGCAGCGAGGGACGCGCCATGAGCATCGCCAACCGGCTGCGCGCGGGCACGGTGTGGATCAACTGCTATCACGTGTTCGATGCCGCCTTGCCGTTCGGCGGCTACAAACAGTCGGGCTGGGGCCGCGAAATGGGCCAGGCGGTGCTCAATAACTACCTGGAGACCAAGGCCATCACCACCCGGCTGTCGTAGGGGACTCGGAGACCCGGCCCCGGTGGCCCGGCCGCGCCGGCATGGCAAGCCGGCGCGGTTCGACCGCTTGGCCCGGCCGGCGTGGCTAGACCGCTTGGCCCGGCCGGCGTGGCCCCACCGTTTTATCGCGGATAATGCGGCTTCCTGGGGAGAACACCATGTACGTGCCTGCCGCATTCCGCGAAGAAGACCTGGCCGCCATCCATCGCGTCATGCGCGAGGCGCGGCTGGTACAGCTCGTCACCGCCGGTCCGGACGGTCCCATAGCCACGCCGCTGCCCATGCTGCTGGCGGCCGATGAAGGGGAGCAGGGCGTCCTGTACGGCCACATGGCGCGGGCCAATCCGCATTGGCGCGCCAGCGTCACGGGTCATGCGCTGGCGATCTTCATGGGCCCCGACGCCTATGTGTCGCCCTCGTGGTACGCCAGCAAGCAGGCCGACGGCAAGGTCGTGCCTACCTGGAACTATGTGTCCGTCCACGCCTATGGGCCGGTGGAGTTCTTCGACGATGCACAGCGCCTGCTGCAAGTCGTGTCGGGCCTGACCGATCGCCACGAGGCCGCGCGCGAGGCGCCATGGTCGGTGTCGGACGCCCCGGCGGACTACATCGCCGCCATGCTGCGCGGCATCGTGGGCGTGCGCCTGCCTATCGCGCGCATCGATGCCAAGCGCAAGATGAGCCAGAACCGCGGCGCGGAGGACCGGGCGGGTGTGCGCGCGGGCCTGGCGGCCAGCGACGACCCCACGGATCGCGCGGCCGCCACCCTGGTGCCGCGCTGATTCCCGGCGCTGCGTTACACGTCGCGGCTGAAGCGCCGCTTATTCCGTCGCTTATCCCGCGGCGCCGCCTGGCGCGGGCTGGCGTTGCGCCGTCGTGTCGGGGCTGCCCGGCACCGCCAGTGGCGACGCATCGGCCGGCAGCAGCAGGCTGGCGCGCGGATTGGCGATTTCGATGCCCAGCTCGCGGAAGCGTTCCAGGATACGCCGGTTGATTTCGCGCTGCACGCCCCAGCGGCCCTTGTCGCTGCAACGCATCTGGCCCACCAGGGTGACCATGGATCCGTCTACGGAGTCCACGCCCCAGACCTCGATATCGTTCAGGATCTGATCCTTGAAGTTCGCGTCCTCGCGCAGCGACGCGCCGATCTCCTTCAGTTCCCGCACGACCATGTCGATGTCGGTATCGTAGGCCACGCTGATGCGCACGGCCGCGTTGCCGATGCCGCGGTTGCTGTTGCTCACGGTGGAAACCGAGCTGAAGGGCACGATGTACAGGGCGCCATCGCCGCCACGCAGCCGCACGGTGCGGATGGACAGGTATTCGACGCTGCCCGACACGCCGGCCACGGTAACCCAGTCGCCCACGCGCATGGCGTTTTCCATCAACAGGAATATGCCGGTGATGAAATCCTGCACCAGTTTCTGCGAACCGAAACCCACGGCGACGCCGATGATACTGGCGCCCGCCAGCAAGGGCGTCGTATTGATGCCGATCTGGTTCAGCGCGGTCAGGCCCACGATCAGCGCCACCACGATGAACAGCGCCGTGCGCAGCATGGGCAGCAGCGTGCGCAGCCGCGCCGCGCGCACCGCGTCGCCTTGCCGCGTCCAGCGTGCCAGGCGCCGCTCCACGGCGTATTGCGCGGCTTCCCAGACCAGGATGGCGACGACGATGGCGATCACGATGGTCAGCGCGGCCGAGGCCAGGCTGCGTCCCAGCGTGCCGCTGGCGAACCAGCTCATGGCATCCACGCCCCAGGACTCGAACAGGACGACGGCGGTGCACAGGATGAGTGCCACCGACACCAGGCCGCGCGTCCAGGGATAGTAGCGTTCCGATAGCCGCGTGGCGCCGCTCGGCGCCGCATCGCCGTTGCGGTGCGCCGCGTCCCGGCCGGCGGAGAACAGGCGTCCCAGGCTGCCCAGGATCAGGATGGCCAGCAGCCGCGCGGCCACCAGCACGACTGCCGATACCAGGACGAAGTGGATCAGCTTGGGAAAGCCGTCCTCCACGCCCATCGCCCATACCACCCATACGCCCATGACGATGACGATGGCGATGGCCGCCCAGGCTTCCGCCAGCCAGTTGCGCGCGACGGCCAGCGGACCGCTGGCGTCGGACGCGGCGCGCAGGGCGTGGCGCACGGGTCGCCGCAGCTTCAGGATGAGAACGACCGCGCTCAGGTGCACGAGCAGCGAGACCGCCTTCAGGAAGGCCATGCGCAGCGCCGGTCCGGTGCCCAGCAAGGGCAGGGTGTCGGCGATGGCCATGCCGAACAGCGCCAGTGCGGCGATCCAGCGTATCCAAGTCGTCAGCAGCCGGGCCGGCCGCGGGCCCACATCCAGTAGCCGCAGTCCTCGTCCCGCCGGGGAAACCAGCAGCCGCACCACGGCCATGGTCAGCCGCAATGCCACATAGGCCTCGATGAAGCCGGTGACCGCTTCACGCACACGTGCGTGGTCGCCGGCCGCGTAGCGCAAGGCCAGGCTGGCGGCGATGAAGAACAGCGCGATGGGCAGCAATTCCAGGATCAGGGCGCCCAGGGCGTAGGGCAGGTTGCGCAGCGTGCGCCAGTGGTGCCTGGAGTTGCGGGCGCCTTCCTCCTCCCGTGTCTTGTCTGCCTCGGGGGTGTGCCGCGCCTGCGCGCTGGCTGTTTCCACGGCGGGCGGGGGCACGGAGCCGGCGGCGTTTTCCTTGCCGACGGGGATGGTTTCGACGCGATCCACGCCTTCGCGGTGCGTCTGGACGACGGCCACGCCGTCGGTCGCCGGGGTCAGGCCCGCCTGCGCCGCGTCGCGGGCGGCTTCGTGCGGCGTCGGCCGCGCGGGGTCGCGCGCGGGCGCCGCGCCGTCATGCCGCGCATCATGCCGCGCCGCCAGCCGGTTGGCGTGTTCCTCCAGCGCGAGGCGCGGCCGGCGCAGCGCGCGGTGCAGCGCCCATTCCAGCAACAGCCCTAGCGCGAACGCCGCCGCCAGGGCCAGGGCCAGCAGGCCCAGCAGGCGTTGTCCGGCCGGCGTGGTCAGCGTGCGCGACTGGGCGAACAGGGCTGGAATCTCTTTCGCGGCCTGGACGGCTTCGCTGCTCTGCCTGGCGAAGTTGTCCGTCCATCCATCCAGGCTGCGCAGCAGGCGCGCCATCAGGCCGCCGCGCTCCAGGGGCACGATCGTGCTCGGCTCCGCTTCCGCCGTGCTATCCGCCGCGGCGGGCGGGGAGCCCGCGGGCGCCGCGGAGGCCGGCGCCGTTACGGTCGAGGACGCCGCCGGCGCGGCGGATGGGGGAGTGGCCGTATCGGCGGGCGCCGCGGCGGCGATGGTGTTCAGGACGCGGATCAGCTCGGCGCGCCGGCCGTCGTCGCGCAGGATATCCGCGGTGCGCCGCGCATCGGCCGGTGTGATGGCGGCGGCCGCCGAGACCGGATGGGCGGCACCGGTTGCGCTCGGGGCGGCCGCCGCGACGGCCCCGGACGGCTGCGGCGCGGACGGCGGCGGTGTGCCGCCGGTCCCGGTCTGGGCCATCGCGGCGCTGCCAAGCAGGAAGAATGAAGCGATGCAGGCCAGGCTGGCCTTGCGGATGTGGCGTGTGTGCATACCCGGGAGCCGGCCACGGATGCCGGCGGAACGACCGAAACCCGCCGGCAGAGCAAGCGCCATACCTACCGGCCCGCTGCATCGCTGCCGCGGCAGGCCGGCCATCCGGGCTCAATCGATGCAGCGCGCCGCCAGGCCCCGCGCATCGGCCGCCCGCAGCGCCAGCGCGCTGCCGCTGCGGATGCCGTGGGCCAGGAGTTCATCGACGTCGTCCTCCCGGGCGCCAGCCGGCAAGGCGACGCGCCGCGCGGCGACGCCCGGTGTACCGACGCCCGGCGCATCGACGCCCGGCGCATCGACGCCCGGCGCTTCGTCCGCGTCCGTTTCCTCGCTAGGCGTGGCATGCCGTTCGCCCCATTGGCGCAGCGCGAGCAATACGGGCACGAGATCCCGGCCCCGCTCCGTCAACACGTATTGCCGGTAGACGCTGCCGTCCGACGCCGGCGCGATGGAAAGAATGCCGCGGTCGACCAGCATCCGCAACCGTGCCGTCAGGATGTTGCGCGGGATCCCCAGGCTCTTCTGGATGGCATTGAACCGCCCGATCTGCTTGAAGACATCCCGCAGAATCAGCAGGGTCCACCAGTCCCCGATATGGTCCAGCGCCCTGGCGATTGCGCAGGGCGAGGCGTGCAGGCATTTTCTTTTCACTGAATGGCTCCTCATGGGTACGCGTTTGCAATTGCACCGATACGTGCCGGCCTGTCGGCCCGACGGGGCTTGCCGGCATCACCGCCTTGCCGGATCGCCCCGCGTGCCGGCATCGCCGGATTGCTGCATTGCTACTGCTGCATGACCACTGTGCCGCTTCGCTCGCGCGGCTATTGTTTTTTGGGGGTGAGTCTAAGCAGGCGCCCTTCGGTGCTGTCCTCGATCACCCACAGCGCGCCGTCCGGCGCCATCGCCACATCCCGGATGCGACGGTCCATATCCCAGAGATCCGCCTCGGCGGCGCCACCCTTGCCGTCGAAGACGATGCGCGCCAGTGCCTGCGCCCGCAAACCGCCGATGAAGGCAGATCCCCGCCATTGCGGGAACATCGATCCCGTGTAGAACGCCAGCCCCGCCGGGGCGATGACCGGCGTCCAATAGAGCACCGGTGCCTCGAATTCCGGCCGGGTGGCATGGCGCGGGATCGGGGTGCCGTTGTAGTTGTCGCCGTTGGACACGATGGGCCAGCCGTAATTGCGGCCGGCCACGATCAGGTTCAGCTCGTCGCCGCCCATGGGCCCCATCTCGTCCATCCATAGCCCGCCGTCGGGCGCGAAGGCCAGGCCGTAGGGGTTGCGGTGGCCGGTGGTCCAGGTCTGGGCGCGCACCCCGCCTTGGGCGGCCCAGGGGTTGTCCGGGGGCGTGCTGCCGTCCAGGTTCAGGCGCAGCACCTTGCCCAGGGGCTGGTCCGGATCCTGGGCGGTTTCCGGCCGCATGCGGTCTCCCACCGTCAGGAACAAATGCCGGCCGTCGGGCGCGAAGGCGATGATGCCACCCGGCTGCCCGCCCGGCCCCTTGTAGGCCTGCCGCCAGATCGCCGATAGTCCCTTCAGGCTGGCGCCGGCCGGCCCCTCGTCCAGCGTCGCGCGCGCCAGCACCAGGCTGCCGCCACCCGTCGCGGGCTCCACATAAGTGAAGTAGATGGTGCGCCGGGTCGCGTAGTCCGGCGCGGCGATCACGTCCAGCAGGCCGTTCTGGCCGGCATAGGCCACCTTGGGTACACCGCCGACCGCCGTCTTGCGGCCCTGGGCGTCCGTCAGATACATGCGCCCGGGCTTTTCCGTGACCAGCATGCGTCCGTCCGGCAGGAACCCGATCGCCCATGGCTGGTCGAATGTGGCGACCGGCGTGGCGACGAAAGGCTTGTCGGCGAGCGGTTTGATCAGGCCGGCATTGGTCTCGGCCGCGGCGGGCAGCACCGCCAGGTTCAGCGCGGCGGCCAGCGCCGCGGCCGTACTGAAGATGATGCGAGCAAGCTGCATGAGTCGTCCTCCTGCCTTCCTGTATCGTCATCCCCGCCGGAGACCCCGGCGCCGTCCCGCCGGATCCTTACGCAGCCAGCGGGACGACTCCCACGCTCTCCGCCAGCGCGTCCAGTGCCGCGCGCAGTTCGGCATGTATGGGCACGCCGCCGGCCATGCGTTCGTCGTAGGTCCGGTTCGATTGCTCGCCGGGCAGGCGGATCTCGTCCCAGCCCGGCAAGCGCTCGGAGGACTTCATCTGCGCCCAGATGTCGTCCACCTGCTCCTCGAAATGCCGCAAGGGCATGAATGCTTCCACGTCGACCGCGATCACCGTGTGTCCGGTGTTGGTCGTCGTGGTGTAGTCCTGGTTGAAATCCACGACATCGCGGCCGAAGGCGGCGCCGTTCAGCGTTCCCGCCAGCAGCCCGAACATCATCGCCAGGCCATAGCCCTTGGCCCCGCCTATGGGCAGCAGGAAGCCTTCGTTGGACCGCTTGGGGTCCAGCAAGGGCTTGCCGTCGCGTCCCACCATCCAGCCCTCCGGCATCATTTCGCCGCGCTGCGCCTTGGCCTTTACCTTGCCATAGGCCGCGTTGGTGGTCGCCATGTCCAGCACGATGGGCGGCCGCGCACGGCCGGGCACCGCGATGGCGATGGGATTGGTCGACAGCAGCATGTCCGTGCCGCCCCAGGGCGGCATATGGTTGGCGCTGCCCACGGCCATATAGATGCCTATCATGCCGTGTTGCAAGGGCATGCGCGCATAGATTCCCGCCGGGCCCGCATGGTTGCTCATGCGCGCGCCTACCCAGGCCACGCCGGTGCTGCGCGCCTTGTGCACCGCCAGGTCGGCGGCCTTCTTCATGATCAGGTGCCCGATGCCATTGTCGCCGTCGATCACCGCCGAGCCCGCCCGCTCCTGCACGACGCGGATGTCCGGGCGCATATTCATGCCCCCGGCGCGGATGCGCTTGACATAGGGCGGCAGCCGGAACACGCCGTGCGCGTCGGCGCCGCGCGCATCGGCCTCGGCCATGATCGCGCCCACGATGCGGGCGTCGTCTTCCGGCATGCCTACCGCGTGCAGCACGCGCGCGATGAAGTCCTGGAGCTGGGTCGTGCCGACACGGATGCTGCCCGGTGCCTCGGCGGTGGGAGTGGCTTGCGACATCGTATAAAACAGGACCGCGATCCTGCCATATCACTTTGGACTGAGGAAGGCAGAGTATAGGAACCGTCCCTCTCTCGGGCCAATGCCGTTTTCTTACCAAGCCATAACAAACTGTTCTAGACTGCGGGCTGGCGCCACCCTTGCCACGGACGCATGAACCTCAAAGCCTTGCGGTATTTCGTTGCCATCGCCGATGCGGGAAGTTTCACCGCCGCCGCCGCGCAGGTGCGTATCGCCCAGCCGGCCCTCAGCCGGCATGTCCGCGAGCTGGAAAGCGAGCTGGGCGTCACCCTGCTGCGCCGCAGCGCCCGCGGCGCGATCCTGACGCAGGAAGGCGCCGCCCTGTGCGAGGCGGCGCGCCGCATCCTGGCCGAAGCCGAACAGGTCAAGACGCAGTTGACGGCCCAGGCGCAGCTGGGGCAATCCACCATCACCGTGGGCGCGTCGCCTACCCTGGGGCGCGTATTGCTGCCGGGCCTGTTCGAGCGCTGCGACAGCGCACTGGGCGGTTTCCGCATCACGCTGCGCGAATCGTTCACGCCCACGCTATCGGACTGGCTGGAACGCGGCCTGATCGACGTGGCCTTTCTGACCAACCCGAACGGCTCGCGCGATTTCGCGCTCCATCATCTTTACAGCGAACCCTTCGCGCTGGTTACCGCGATGCCGCGGCGCATCCCGGCGACGATACCGGTGTCCGCGCTGCCGGACCTGCCGCTGTTGATGACGCGCTTCCACCGCAGCGTGGTCGAACGCCAGCTCGGCGTCGTCGGCGGACGCTTGAACATCCATTCCGAAATCGACTCCGTGGAGTCGATCCGCGAACTGGTCATGCAGGGACGTTGGGCCACCCTGATGCCGGTTTCGGTCTTCAGCCGCCAGCGCGAAGCGCGCGCGGTGGCGCTTTCGGAGATCACGGGCGTACAGTTGAACCGGCTGCTGACGCTGGCGGTGCGCCGCGACGCCGGCGCCAATCCCGGCATTGCCCGCTTCACCGAGATCGTCAAGGCCGAATGCGCCGAGCTCGTCGCCAAGGGCGTATTCAGCTTTTCGGAAGGGCCGCTGGTGCCGCGTGGCGGCGCCGCGTGACCGGCGGTCTTGATATATCAAGCTTGGATACAATGCTGCGCTCGGATCTGTCGGCGGCCCGCATCATGGCGAGCAACGCGCGGCCGGATCGCAATTTGGAGAACTCTCATGCGTAAACTCTGCCTGGCCATGACCGTGGCCGGCCTGCTCGCCAGCGGCGCCGCGATGGCGCAATCCACCCTGCGTATCGGCCTGCAGGACGATCCCGATGTGCTCGACCCCGCGCGGGCCCGTACTTTCGTCGGCCGTATCGTTTTCGCCTCGCTTTGCGACAAGCTGGTCGAGATTACGCCCGACCTGAAGATCATCCCCCAATTGGCGGTGTCCTGGTCCACCAGCGCCGACGGCAAGACGCTGACGATGAAGCTGCGCAAGGGCGCCGTCTACCACGACGGCACGCCCATCGACGCCGCGTCGGTCAAGGCCAACCTGGATCGCGCCCGCACGCTGCCCGACAGCAACCGCAAGAGCGAGCTCGTCACGCTGGCCAGCGTGGACGCGCCCGATGCGGAAACCGTCGTGCTGCACCTGACCGAGCCCGACGCGTCCTTGCTCTCGCAGCTTTCCGATCGCGCCGGAATGATGATTTCGCCGGCCTCTTTCGACAAGGATCCCGGCAGCAAGCCGGTGTGTTCGGGCCCGTACAAGTTCAAGGAGCGCGTGCAGAACGACCGCATCGTGCTGGAGAAATTCCCGCAGTACTGGGATGCCGCGGATTATCACTTCGACCGGGTCATCTTCACGCCTATCCCGGACGCCACGGTACGCGTCAATAACCTGCGCGCCGGCGATCTGAACATCATCGAACGCGTCGCACCGTCCGACGCCAAGGCGGTCAAGGACGATCCCAACCTGCGCCTGGCCCCGGTTACGGGCCTGGGCTACCAATCGTTCTCCTTCAACCTGGGCAACGGCGCGCGGGCGAACAATCCCTTCGCCAAGGACAAGCGCGTGCGCGAGGCCCTGGACCTGGCCATCGACCGCGACGCCATCAACCAGGTCGTGGGCGAGGGCATGTTCCAGCCGGCCTACCAGCCTTTCCCCCCGGCCAGCTTCGCCTACGACAAGCGTTTCGAGCGCAGCGGCCGGGATCCCAAGAAGGCGCAGGCGCTGCTCAAGCAGGCCGGCTTCGACCGGGTCAAGCTGGAGATCACCTTCGGCAACAACACCACCATGCAGCAGGTCTACGAGCTGATCCAGGCCATGGGCGCCGAGGCCGGCTTCGACATCAGCCTGCGTCCGGTCGAGTTCGCCGCCCTGCAATCCGCGCTGGCGCGCGGCGATTTCGAGGCGGGGCAGAGCGGCTGGTCCGGCCGGGTCGATCCCAGCGGCAACATCTACCAGTACGTGTCGACCAAGGGCAGCCTGAATGACGGCAAATTCAGCAATGCGGAGGCCGACAAGCTGCTCAACGAGGCGCGCGCCGAGCCGGACGAAAGCAAGCGCAAGGCACTGTATGGGAAGGTCATGGAAATCATGCATGACGAGGATCCCATCGTCTATCTGTTCTATCTGCCGTGGACCTTCGGCGTGCAGAAGAAGGTGCAGGGCTTCGTGCCCTATCCGGACGGACTCATCCGCCTGAAGGGCGTGACGATGGCCGCCAAGTGATGTGAGCGCGTCCGTCCGCGGGCCTGGGCCGGCGGGCGGCCGGGAGATCGACATGATGTTCACCACCCGCCCGGAAATCCTGGGCACCTTCGGCGTCGTCACCTCGACGCACTGGCTGGCGACCGCCGCCGGCATGGCCATGCTGGAGCGCGGCGGCAACGCCTTCGACGCCTGCGTCGCCACCGCCTTCGTCCTGCAGGTAGTCGAGCCGCATCTGGTGGGGCCGGCTGGCGAAGTTCCCATCGTCTTCCATTCGACCACGACCGGCCGGACGGAAGTGCTCTGCGGCCAGGGCACGACGCCCGCCGCCGCGACGCTGGATCGGTTCCGCGCCGAAGGACTGGACCTGATACCGGGCAACGGCCTGCTGCCGGCCGTCGTCCCCGGCTCCTTCGACGCCTGGATGCTGCTGCTGCGCGACCATGGCACCATGCGCTTGCGCGATGTCCTGGAACCGGCCATTTACTATGCCGAAAGCGGACATGCCCTGATGCCGCGCATTTCCAACACCATCGCCGGCCTGAAGGACTTCTTCGAGCAGCACTGGCCCAGCACGGCGGAAATCTACGTGCCCAACGGCAGCGTGCCCCAGGCCCGCAAGCTGTTCCGCAATCCGCGCCTGGCGCGGACCTGGCAGCGCGTGCTGCGAGAGGCGGAGTCGGCGGGCGCCGATCGCCAACGGCAGATCGAGGCCGCCCGCGACGCCTTCTATCGCGGCTTCGTCGCAGAAGCGATAGACCGCTTCGTCCGCCACCCCTGCATGGACGAAAGCGGCACGCCGCACGCCGGCGTCCTGCGCGCGGAAGACCTGGCGGCCTGGTCGGCCAGCTACGAAGTCCCGCGGACCTACGACTACGAGCGCTACACCGTCGCCAAGGCCGATGCCTGGAGCCAGGGGCCGGTGTTCCTGCAGACCTTGGCACTGCTCAAGGGCGCCGGGCTGGAGGCCATGGGCCCATCCAGCCCGGAGTTCGTCCATTGCCTGACCGAGGCGATGAAGCTGGCCTTCGCCGACCGCGAGATCTATTACGGCGATCCGGCTTTCGTCGATGTCCCCGTGGCGGACCTGTTGTCCGAGGCCTACAACGGACCGCGCCGCGCGCTGATCGGCGAGCGGGCGTCGCACGAGCTGCGTCCCGGCGTGCTGCCCGGCTACGAGGACCAGCACGCCCGCATGATGGATGTCCTGCGGCGCCTGTCCCGCATCACCCAGGCGGGCGCCGCCACCAACGAGCCCACCATGGCCGACATGCGCGCGTCCGCGCCGGTGAAGCGCGGCGACACCACCCACGTGGACGTGATCGACCGCTGGGGCAATATGGTCTCGGCCACGCCCTCCGGCGGCTGGTTCCAGTCCTCGCCGGTGATCCCGGAGCTGGGCTTCGGGCTGACCACGCGGGCGCAGATGTTCTGGCTGGAGCCCGGCCTGCCCGGCAGCCTGGCGCCCCGCAAGCGGCCCCGCACGACGCTGACGCCCTCGCTGGCCCTGCGCGACGGCCGTCCTTATATGGTGTTCGGCACGCCCGGCGGGGACCAGCAGGAGCAATGGCAGTTGCAGTTGTTCCTGCGCCACGTCCACCATGGCCTGAACCTGCAGGAAGCCATCGACCAGCCCATGTCGCACACCATGCACTTTCCCAGTTCTTTCTATCCCCGCGACCGCAAGCCGGGCCACCTGGCGGTAGAGGCGTCCTTCGGCAAGGAAACCATCGCCGCCCTGCGGGGGCGCGGGCACGAGATCGAGGAAGTGCCCGCGTGGTCGGTGGGACGGCTGACGGCGGCGTCCCGGGACGACGACGGCCTCCTGCATGCCGCGGCCACGCCGCGCCTGATGCAGGCCTATGCCGCGGGACGCTGAGCCCGCGCAAGGCGAAACTTCTGGCGGGTGCGCCCCGGGGTGGCGGGCCCGCCGGGCGCGTTCCCTGTATTCGATGGCCGCCGCGCCCGCCATTGCCTGGCGCGCCCTGTCCCGATATTCTTGCCACCGGGCCAGGCAAAAGGGGACGCAAGCCTGCCGCGGCGTGTTCCCCATGTTGTATGGACCCAACAAAGCCCCGGCCCAAAGCCGTGGTTTTGCGGCACGACCATAGCCAGTCCCCCGGATTTTTGATGCAATAGCGTCAACTTCCCTTCGCGGAGTTAGGGGGGCGGCAGGCTGGTGTGCTGGATTGCTGCTCTTGTCACTCAAATCAACGGAGATTTCTTAAATGAAAAAGACTCTGCTCGCTGCCGCCCTGCTCGCCGGTTTCGCCGGTGTGGCCCAGGCAGAAACGTCCGTGACCCTGTACGGGATCCTGGACACTGGTATCGGTTACCAGAACGTGCGTGGCGTCGACGGTATCGACAAGCAGTCGAAGTTTGGCATGCTGACCGGCGTGCAAAACGGTTCCCGCTGGGGTCTGCGTGGTTCGGAAGATCTGGGTGACGGTCTGCGCGCGGTGTTCACGATCGAATCGGGCTTCAACTCCGGCGACGGCAACTCCGCTCAAGGCGGCCGCCTGTTCGGTCGTCAAGCCACCATCGGTCTGGCCAGCAACAGCTGGGGCCAACTGGACTTCGGCCGTCAGACCAACATCGCTTCCAAGTTCTTCGGTTCGATCGACCCGTTCGCTGAAGGCTTCGGTCTGGCCAACATCGGTACCGTGTTCAGCTCGTCCAACACGACGCGCTACGACAACATGGTCCTGTATCAATCGCCCGTGTTCGGCGGCTTCCAGGTTGGCGCTGGCTACTCGTTCAACATCGACGACACGAACGCTGCCAACACCAGCTTCCAGACGAACGAAAACCAGCGTGGCATCACGACCGGTCTGCGTTACGTCAACGGCCCGCTGAACCTGGCCGCTGGCTATGACCAGATCAACCGCGCCAGCGACGTCGCTGACAATCCCACGACCGGTACGGGCGACCGTATTCGTTCCTGGTTGATCGGCGGCGCGTACGACTTCGAAGTCGTCAAGGTGTCGGCTGCCTACGGCCAAACCAAGGGTGGCTGGATCCAAGCGACCTCGCTGACCGGCCTGTTCACCAGCGGTTCGCCCACGCTGAACACCTCCACCGCTCCTGGCAGCGTCCTGCCGACCAACGTCTACAGCGACGACTTCAAGTCGCAGCAGTGGATGCTGGGCGTGAGCGCCCCGATCGGCGGCGCGACGAGCGTCTTCGGTTCGTGGCAGCGTGCCAACGTCAAGGACAGCAGCCTGTACACCACGGGCAACGCGTTCGCTGGCGAAGACAGCAACATGAACGTCTACTCGCTGGGCGTGACGTACGATCTGTCGAAGCGCACCAACCTGTACGCTCTGGGTTCGTACACGAACAACTACGGCTTCATCGATGGCCTGAAGAGCACGCTGGTCGGTGTCGGTATCCGTCACCGCTTCTAAGCAACACCGATGCCGGGGCGATTCGTCGCCCCGCATCGAAATGCGTTTCGCCTGACCGGGGTCCGCTCCGGTGCGGCGTGAGCATACGAGGCGTCGCGATTCCGTCGCGACGATTCTTGAAGCCACCCTCCGGGGTGGCTTTTTTGTTTTCAGGTTTCCCCGGCGCGTCGGCGCTGCGGTCTACGGCAGGGCAGGGCAGGGGGATGGCCGAAGCGTGGCCCTGGACCGGTGTGGGACCCGCCGCCTGGCCGGCCGGCGCGCGGCCGGCTTGCGCCTTGTTGAGGGTCCGGATTCCCCGTGTTTGCGGGCTTTTTTGTTTTGTTTTTTGCTTTTTGCTATCGTTGCGGTCTTGCGCGCGGCTCCATAAGTCCGCCCTCCGGGCGGCGTGACGGAATGCACCGTCCGGGCAGCGCCCATACCTCTCCTGGGACTACAGAGTTCAGCGGGAAGTAACGGCGCAAATGCTACAATCCTAAGGTTTGAGCATTACACGGACGCGCCCAAATGAACCTGCAACAGTATTTTCCCGTTCTGCTATTCATCATTGTGGCGACGGCGATCGGTTTCGCGTTGATCACGGCAGGCTCGCTGCTCGGTCCGCGGCGCCCTTATGCGGAAAAGCTCTCCGCCTATGAATGCGGCTTCGAGGCATTCGAAGACGCGCGCATGAAGTTCGACGTGCGCTATTACCTCGTCGCCATCCTTTTCATCCTGTTCGACCTCGAGATCGCATTCCTGTTTCCGTGGGCCATCGCCCATGGCGCCGTCGGTCTGGTCGGCTTCTGGACCGTGATGATCTTCCTCGCGGTCCTGACGGTGGGTTTCATCTACGAATGGAAGAAAGGCGCGCTCGATTGGGAATGAGATCTACCGTCTCGTCTCCCATCCACGCCACCAGAGATCAAAATGGCTATTGAAGAAGGCATCCACAAGCAAGGCTTCATCACCACGAGCGCCGACAAGTTCATCAATTGGGCCAAGACGGGTTCGATGTGGCCGATGACGTTCGGGCTGGCCTGTTGCGCGGTGGAAATGATGCACGCCGGCGCGGCGCGCTACGACCTGGACCAGTTCGGCATCATCTTCCGTCCCAGTCCCCGGCAGTCCGACCTGATGATCGTCGCCGGCACGCTGTGCAACAAGATGGCGCCGGCGCTGCGCAAGGTGTACGACCAGATGCCGGAGCCGCGCTGGGTCGTGTCGATGGGTTCGTGCGCCAACGGCGGCGGGTACTACCACTATTCGTATTCCGTAGTGCGCGGCTGCGACCGCATCGTTCCCGTGGACGTCTACGTGCCGGGCTGTCCGCCCACCGCCGAAGCGCTGGTCTACGGTCTGCTGCAGATGCAGAACAAGATTCGCCTGACCAACACCATCGCCCGCTGACCCGGCGCTCGTCCGCATCGCGTGTCACGGCTTACCTAATCGTTGAAGATGATGACCAGGCTCGAAACCCTGAAAACCAACCTGCATGCCGCGTTCGGTGAAACGATCGCGTTGACCGAGGCGCTGGGTGAATTGACGCTGGAAGTGCCGGCGGCCCAGTGGATCTCGGCGTGCAACCGGCTGCGTACCGACGCGGCCCTGCAATTCGAAACCTGTATCGACCTGTGCGGCGTGGATTACCTGACCTGGGGCAACGGCACGCGCCCGCAGGCCGACGAACGCGCCGCCTCGCGCAGCCAGCGCGGCCGCTACGCGGTGGTGATCCATCTGTTGTCGATCGAGCACAACTGGCGCCTGCGCGTGCGCACCTGGGCGCCGGACGACGACTTTCCCATGGTGGCTTCGCTTATCGAGTGCTGGCCCGCCGTGGGCTGGTACGAGCGCGAAGCCTTCGACCTCTACGGCATCGTCTTCGAAGGCCATCCGGACCTGCGCCGCATCCTGACCGACTACGGTTTCATCGGACATCCCTTCCGCAAGGATTTCCCGCTGTCGGGCAATGTGGAAATGCGCTACGACCCCGAACAGCGCCGCGTCATCTACCAGCCGGTCACCATCGATCCGCGTGAGATCACGCCGCGCGTCGTGCGCGAAGACACCTACGGAGCCGGTCGCTGATCATGGCTGAAATCAAGAACTACACCCTGAACTTCGGTCCCCAGCACCCGGCCGCGCACGGCGTGCTGCGCCTGGTGCTCGAACTGGATGGCGAAGTCATCCAGCGCGCCGACCCGCATATCGGCCTGCTGCACCGCGCCACCGAAAAACTGGCCGAACACAAGACCTTCATCCAGGCGCTGCCCTATATGGACCGCCTGGACTACGTGTCCATGATGTGCAACGAGCACGCCTATGTCATGGCCATCGAGAAACTGCTGGGCATCGAGCCTCCGCTGCGCGCCCAGTACATCCGCGTCATGTTCGACGAAATCACGCGGATCCTCAATCACCTGATGTCGCTGGGCTCGCACGCCCTGGACGTCGGCGCCATGGCCGTCTTCCTGTACGCCTTCCGCGAACGCGAAGACCTGATGGACTGCTACGAGGCGGTCTCCGGCGCGCGCATGCACGCCGCCTACTATCGCCCGGGCGGCGTCTACCGCGACCTGCCGGATTCCATGCCGCAGTACGGCGAACCCAGCAAGTACCGAAGCGAAAGGGAAGTGCGCGCGATGAACGACGCGCGCTCCGGCTCGCTGCTGGACTTCATCGAGGACTTCACCAACCGCTTCCCGGCCTGCGTGGACGAATACGAAACGCTGCTGACGGACAACCGGATCTGGAAGCAGCGGCTGGTGGGGATCGGCGTGGTGTCGCCCGAGCGCGCCAAGGCGCTGGGCTTCACCGGCCCCATGCTGCGCGGTTCCGGCGTGGCCTGGGACCTGCGCAAGACGCAGCCCTACGAGGTCTACGACCTGGTGGACTTCGACGTGCCGGTCGGCGTCAACGGCGACTGCTACGACCGCTACCTGGTCCGCGTCGCCGAGCTGCGCCAAAGCAACCGCATCATCCGCCAATGCGTGGAATGGCTGCGGAATAACCCCGGCCCGGTGATGATCGATAACCACAAGGTCGCGCCGCCCAAGCGTGCCGCCATGAAAACCAACATGGAAGAGCTGATCCATCACTTCAAGCTCTTCACCGAAGGTTTCCATGTGCCGCCCGGCGAGGCCTATGCGTCTGTCGAACACCCCAAGGGCGAGTTCGGCATCTACCTGGTATCCGATGGCGCCAACAAGCCGTATCGCCTGAAGATCCGCGCGCCGGGCTTCCCGCATCTGCAGTCGCTGGACGAAATGACCCGCGGCCACATGATCGCCGACGCCGTGACCGTCATCGGCACGCAGGACATCGTGTTCGGCGAAATCGACCGCTAGGGAACGCCGCACGACCTCGAAGAAGACCCGTAGGGGCCTCTCGCATATTCCGGATTCAAACTATGCTGCTTTCCGAACAGGCTTACCAGAAAATCGACCGGGAGCTCACGAAGTTCCCGGGCGACCAGAAGCAGTCGGCCATCATGGCCGCGCTGGCCATCGCGCAGGACGAGAAAGGCTGGCTGTCGACCGAAATCATCGAAGACGTCGCCACCTATCTGGGCGTGCCGCCCATCGCGGTCCAGGAAGTGGCCACCTTCTACAACATGTTCAATGTGGAGCAGACCGGCAAGCACAAGATCTCGGTCTGTACCAATCTGCCGTGCGCGCTGCGCGATGGTGAAAAGGCGGGCGACTACCTGAAGCGCAAGCTGGGCGTCGACTACCGCGGCACCACCGCCGACGGCATGTTCACCCTGATCGAAGGCGAATGCATGGGCGCCTGCGGCGACTCGCCGGTGCTGCTGGTGAACAACAAGCATATGTGCGTACGCATGACCGAAGCGCGGCTGGACGAGCTGATCGACGGCCTGCGCGCGCAAGGAGAAACGGCATGAACGCGCCGGACCTGTATCGCCAGTTCGCCCAGGGGCTGGATCCCAACCCCCTGCGGGACCTGTCGCAGTCGATGTGCCTGCACGGACGCCATATCCAGCCGCAGATCCTGGCCGACCTGGACGGCGCCAACTGGCGCCTGGAAGACTACGTCAAGCGCGGCGGCTACGAAGCGCTGCGCAAGATCCTGACCACCGGCATGAAGCCGGAAGACGTCATCGCCGAGGTCAAGGCCTCCGGCCTGCGCGGCCGCGGCGGCGCGGGCTTCCCGACCGGCCTGAAGTGGAGCTTCATGCCGCGTACCTTCCCGGGCCAGAAGTACCTGGTGTGCAATTCCGACGAAGGCGAGCCCGGCACGTTCAAGGATCGCGACATCCTGCGCTTCAATCCGCACATCGTGATCGAAGGCATGGCCATCGCCGCGTACGCCATGGGCATTTCCGTGGGCTACAACTATATCCACGGCGAAATCTTCGAGGTGTACGAACGCTTCGAGGAAGCCCTGGAAGAAGCGCGCGCCGCCGGTTTCCTGGGCGACAGGATCCTGGGCTCGGAATTCAGCTTCCAGCTGCATGCCTTCCACGGCTACGGCGCCTATATCTGCGGAGAAGAAACCGCGCTGCTGGAATCGCTGGAAGGCAAGAAGGGCCAGCCGCGCTTCAAGCCGCCGTTCCCCGCCAGCTTCGGCCTGTACGGCAAGCCCACCACCATCAACAATACCGAGACCTTCGCGGCGGTGCCCTGGATCATCCGCAACAGCGGCCAGCAGTACCTGGAGGTCGGCAAGCCCAACAACGGCGGCACCAAGATCTTCTCGATCACCGGCGACGTCGAACGTCCCGGCAATTACGAGATTCCGATGGGCACGCCGTTTTCCAAGCTGCTGGAACTGGCCGGCGGCATGCGCGGCGGCCGCAAGCTGAAGGCGGTGATCCCCGGCGGGTCCAGTGCCCCGGTGCTGCCCGCCAGCATCATGATGGACACCACCATGGACTACGACGCCATCGCCAAGGCGGGCTCCATGCTGGGTTCCGGCGCGGTCATCGTCATGGACGAAACCCGCTGCATGGTGAAGTCGCTGCTGCGCCTCTCTTATTTCTATTTCGAGGAAAGCTGCGGCCAATGCACGCCGTGCCGCGAAGGCACGGGCTGGCTGTATCGCATGGTGAACCGCATCGAGCACGGCCATGGCCGTCCCGAAGACCTGGATCTGCTCGACAGCGTGGCGGGCAACATCATGGGTCGCACCATCTGTGCCCTGGGCGACGCCGCCGCGATGCCCGTGCGCGGTTTCCTGAAGCATTTCCACGACGAATTCGCGTACCACGTCGAGCACAAGAAGTGCGTGGTCCCGCACTATCTGTAGGTCCAGGAACAGACAATGGTTGAACTAACCGTCGACGGCAACAAGGTAGAAGTGCCCGAAGGCAGCATGGTCATGCATGCGGCCCAGAAGCTCGGGCAATACGTGCCGCATTTCTGCTACCACAAGAAGCTTTCCATCGCCGCCAATTGCCGCATGTGCCTGGTCGAGGTCGAAAAAGCGCCCAAGGCGCTGCCGGCCTGCGCCACGCCCGTCACCAACGGCATGGTGGTGTTCACCAACTCGGAAAAAGCCAAGGCCGCCCAGAAGTCGGTCATGGAATTCCTGTTGATCAACCATCCCCTGGATTGCCCCATCTGCGACCAGGGCGGCGAATGCCAGCTGCAGGACCTGGCCGTCGGCTACGGCGGCTCGGCCTCGCGCTATCACGAAGAAAAGCGCGTGGTCTTCCACAAGGACCTGGGCCCGCTGGTGTCGGCCGAGGAAATGAGCCGCTGCATCCACTGCACGCGCTGTGTCCGCTTCGGCCAGGAAATCGCCGGCGTCATGGAGCTGGGCATGATCAACCGGGGCGAACACTCCGAGATCACGTCCTTCGTCGGCCGCTCGGTGGAATCCGAGCTTTCCGGCAACATGATCGACCTGTGCCCGGTCGGCGCGCTCACGTCCAAGCCCTTCCGCTACAGCGCCCGCACCTGGGAGCTGGCGCGCCGCCGCGCGGTCAGCCCGCACGACAGCCTGGGCGCCAACCTGGTGGTGCAGGTCAAGGGCGACAAGGTCATGCGCGTGGTGCCCTTCGAAAACGAAGCGCTGAACGAATGCTGGCTGAGCGACCGCGACCGCTTTTCCTATGAAGGCCTGAACGCCGACGACCGCCTGGCCGCGCCCATGATCAAGGGCGCCGATGGCGAATGGCGCGAAGCCTCCTGGGCCGATGCGCTGCAAGCCGTCGCGCAGGGGCTGAGCCGCGTGCGCGATAACTTCGGCGGCGGGCAGAT
Organism: Bordetella bronchialis; assembly: GCF_001676705.1. Lineage (NCBI taxonomy): Bacteria > Pseudomonadati > Pseudomonadota > Betaproteobacteria > Burkholderiales > Alcaligenaceae > Bordetella > Bordetella bronchialis. Next base: position 4,254,558 of record NZ_CP016170.1, on the reverse strand, counting down.
CGGCGCCCTGGCCGCCGAATATGCCACCACAGAGGAATACGCGCTGCTCGGCCGCCTGGTGCGCGCGCTGGGTTCCGAGAACATCGATTTCCGCCTGCGCCAGACCGATCCCGCCTTCGGTGCCGCGCTGGAAGGCGCCCCCTGGCTGGGCATGCCCGTGGCGGACCTGGATACGCTGGACCGCGTCCTGGTCGTCGGTTCCGTGCTGCGCAAGGATCATCCCTTGATGGCGCAGCGCCTGCGCCAGGCCGCCAAGCGCGGCACGCAGGTGCTGCTGGTCGACAGCCTGGCGGACGATCCGCTCATGCCCGTCGCCGGCCGCCTGACCGTGGCGCCGTCGGCGCTGCCGCGCGCCCTGGCCGAAGTGGCCGTGGCGCTGGCCCAGGCCAAGGGGCAGGACGTTCCCGCCGACTTCGCCGCCGTCACGCCGGGCGAGCAGGCCAAGCTGATCGCGGCCAGCCTGGCATCGGGCAGCCAGGCCGCCGTGCTGCTGGGCAATATGGCGGTTGCCTCGCCGCAGGCCTCCGTCATCGCCGCCAACGCGCAGGCCATCGCCACGATGGCCGGCGCCCGGCTGGGCTTCCTGACCTCGGGCGGCAATACGGTGGGCGGTTATCTGGCCGGCGCCGTGCCGGGCAAGGGCGGCAAGACCGCCGCCGCCATGCTGGCCGATCCCCTGAAGGCGTACATCGTGCTGCACGCCGAACCGCTGCTGGACGCGGACAACGGCCCGCAGGCCGTGGCCGCGCTGCGCGACGCGCAGTTCGCCGTGGCGCTGACGCCGTACCGTTCGGCGGCCCAGGAATGGGCCAACGTCATGCTGCCGGTGGCGCCGTTCACCGAAACCTCCGGCACCTTCGTCAATGCCCAGGGCCTGGCGCAGAGCTTCAAGGGCACGGTGGTGCCGTTCGGCCAGACCCGTCCCGCCTGGAAGGTCCTGCGGGTGCTGGGCAACGTGCTGCAGCTGTCGGGCTTTGAGGACGAAACCTCCGAATCCGTGCGTGACAGCGTGCTGTCCGGCGGACTGGAAGGCCGCCTGTCCAACCGCATCAATGCCGCGCCCGGGCTGGGCGCCGCGTCGGGCGGGCTGGAACGCGTGGCCGACGTGCCGATCTACCGCACGGATGCCATCGTGCGCCGCGCCGAATCGCTGCAGGCCGCGCCGGCTTCGCGGGCGCCGGCCGCGCGCATGAATGGCCAGACCCTGGCCAGCCTGGGCCTGACCGCCGGCATCAAGGTGCGGGTGCGTACCGCCACCGGCGCGGTCGAACTCGAAACGGTGCAGGACGACACGGTTGCCGACCGTGCCGTGCGTGTCGCCGCCGGCTTCGAACAAACGGCTGCCCTGGGCGGCGCATTCGGTGAAATCAGCGTGGAGCGTGCCTGATGGAATGGCTCAATATTCTGGAAAGCCACGGGCAGGCCTTGCTGGGCCCGACCCCCTGGCTGGTGGTCTGGACGATCGTCAAGATCGTCGTCATCGCGGTGCCCATCATTCTTTGCGTGGCCTACCTGACGTACTGGGAACGCAAGATGATCGGCTTCATGCATGTCCGCCTGGGGCCCAACCGCGTGGGCTTCCGCGGGCTGCTGCAGCCGTTCGCCGACGTGTTCAAGCTGCTGACCAAGGAAGTGGTCGTGCCCACCGCGGCCAACCGCATCCTGTTCGTCCTGGCGCCGGTGGTGACGCTGATGCCCGCGCTGGCCGCCTGGGCCGTGGTGCCGTTCGGACCGCAGGTCGTGCTGGCCAACGTCAACGCCGGGCTGCTGTACGTCATGGCGATCACTTCGGTGGGCGTGTATGGCGTCATCGTGGCGGGCTGGGCGTCCAACTCCAAGTACGCTTTCCTGGGCGCGCTGCGCGCCTCCGCCCAGATGGTCTCCTATGAACTGGCGATCGGCTTCGTGCTGGTGACGGTGCTGCTGGTGTCGGGCAGCCTGAACATGAGCGACATCGTGCTGGGACAGACCCGGGGCTGGTTCGCCGACCACCGCCTGACCTTCCTGTCCTGGAACTGGCTGCCGCTGCTGCCGCTGTTCGTCATCTACGTGGTGTCGGCCGTGGCGGAAACCAACCGCCATCCCTTCGACGTGGTGGAAGGCGAATCGGAAATCGTGGCGGGCCACATGGTCGAGTATTCGGGCATGGCCTTCGCGCTGTTCTTCCTGGGCGAGTACGCCAACATGATCCTGTTGTCGGCGCTGGCGTCCATCATGTTCCTGGGCGGCTGGACTTCGCCCATCGACGTGGCGCCGCTGACCTGGATCCCCGGCTGGATCTGGCTGGGTCTCAAGACGTTCTTCGTAGTGTCCCTGTTCGTGTGGTTCCGGGCGTCGTTCCCGCGGTATCGCTACGACCAGATCATGCGCCTGGGCTGGAAGATCTTCATTCCGCTGACCGGCGTGTGGCTGCTCGTCGTGGCGATCTGGATGCAGACGCCCTGGAATATTTGGCGCTAGCGATAGGCAAAAGGCAGGATATGGAAGCGATCAAGGATTTCTTCGGCAGCCTCTTGCTGTCCGAACTGCTCAAGGGCATGCGCCTGACGGGCAAGTATTTCTTCAAGCGCAAGGTCACCTTGCGCTACCCCCACGAGAAAACGCCGGCCTCGCCGCGCTTCCGCGGGCTGCACGCGCTGCGCCGCTACCCCAATGGGGAAGAGCGCTGCATCGCCTGCAAACTGTGCGAAGCCGTGTGCCCGGCCCTGGCCATCACCATCGAGTCCGAAGTGCGCGATGACGGCAGCCGCCGCACCACGCGCTACGACATCGACCTGACCAAGTGCATCTTCTGCGGTTTCTGCGAAGAAAGCTGTCCCGTGGACTCCATCGTGGAAACGCATATCCACGAGTACCACGGCGAAAAGCGCGGCGACCTGTACTTCACGAAGGACATGCTGCTGGCGGTGGGCGACCGCTACGAGGCGGAAATCGCCCAACGCCGCGCCGCCGACGCGCCCTACCGTTGATGCCGGGTACGACTCCATGACTTTCACCACCGTTCTGTTCTACATACTGGCCATCGTCCTCGTGGTGGCGGCCTTTCGTGTCATCACGGCGCGCAGTCCCGTCACCGCGGTGCTGCACCTGATCCTGGCGTTCTTCAACGCGGCCATGCTGTGGATCCTGCTGGGCGCGGAGTTCCTCGGACTGCTGCTGGTACTGGTCTACGTCGGCGCCGTCATGGTGCTGTTCCTCTTCGTCGTGATGATGCTGGACATCCGCATGACGACGTTGCGCCATGGCTTGCGGACCTACCTGCCGCTGGGCCTGGTCATCGGGCTGGTCCTGGTGCTGGAGATCTCCTTCGTGCTGGGCTCCACCTGGTTCGACGCCGGCGCGCCGGCAGCCGTGGCGGGCGACTACAACAACGCCCGGGCGCTGGGCGCGATCATGTACACGCAATACGTGTACGCGGTCGAGGTCGGCGCCGTGCTGCTCCTGGTCGGCATGGTGTCGGCGATCGCGCTGACCCTGCGCCGCCGCCGCGACGTCAAGTACAACAACCCGTCGGAAGCCGTGCGCGTGCGCGCCAAGGACCGCTTCCGCATGGTGAGCATGCCGGCGCAGAGCGAGCGTGCCCAGGCCCGGACCGCCGCGGCCGTTCCGTCCCAAGGAGAACAGAAGTGACGCTGACGCTGGCCCATTACCTGATACTGGGGGCGATTCTTTTCGCCATCGGCATCTTCGGCATCTTCCTGAACCGCCGCAATCTGATCATTCTGCTGATGTCCATCGAGCTCGTGCTGCTGGCCGTCAACATGAATTTCGTGGCTTTCTCGAGCTGGTCCGGCGACGCCGCCGGACAGGTCTTCGTGTTCTTCATCCTGACCGTCGCCGCCGCCGAAGCCGCGATCGGCCTGGCCATTCTGGTGCTGCTGTTCCGCAACCTGAACACGATCAACGTCGACGAACTCGATCGCCTGAAGGGCTGACGGAGTCCAGGAATAACAATGTCTAGCTCTCCCAACCTTTACCTGCTCATCGCGCTGGCGCCTTTGGCCGGCGCCATCCTGGCCGGCCTGTTCGGCACCGGATTCCTCGGCAAGCCGATCGGCCGGCGCGGCGCGCACCTGATCACCATCCTGGGCGTGCTGATCTCCACGATCGGCTCCTTCGTGGTGCTCGGCGATGTCCTTGGCGGCCACACCTACGACGGCAATGTCTATACCTGGAGCCTGATCGGCAGCACGCAGCTGAACATCGGCTTCCTGATCGACCCGCTGTCGGCCATGATGATGGTCGTGGTGACCAGCGTGTCGCTGATGGTGCATATCTACACCATCGGCTACATGGCGGACGATCCCGGCTACCAGCGTTTCTTCGCGTATATCTCGCTGTTCACCTTTTCCATGCTGATGCTGGTCATGTCCAATAACATGGTCCAGCTGTTCTTCGGCTGGGAGGCGGTGGGCCTGGTGTCGTACCTGCTGATCGGCTTCTGGTACACGCGCCCGACGGCGATCTTCGCCAACATGAAGGCCTTCCTGATCAACCGGGTGGGCGACTTCGGCTTCGTGCTCGGCATCGGCCTGCTGTTCGCCTACGTGGGCTCCATGCAGTACGCCGATGTGTTCAGCCAGGCCGACAAGCTGGCCGGCATGAGCTTTCCCGGCGGCGACTGGAAGCTGCTTACCGTGGCCTGCATCTGCCTGTTCATCGGCGCCATGGGCAAATCGGCCCAGGTTCCGCTGCACGCCTGGCTGCCCGACTCGATGGAAGGCCCGACGCCGATTTCCGCGCTGATCCACGCGGCGACCATGGTGACGGCCGGCATCTTCATGGTGGCCCGCTTCTCGCCGTTGTTCGAACACTCCGACACCGCGCTGTCCTTCATCATCGTGATCGGCGCCATCGGCGCGCTGTTCCTGGGCATCCTGGGCATCATCCAGAACGACATCAAGCGCGTGGTGGCGTATTCCACGCTGTCGCAGCTGGGCTACATGACGGTGGCGCTGGGCGCGTCGGCCTACCAGGTGGCGATCTTCCACCTGATGACGCACGCGTTCTTCAAGGCGCTGCTGTTCCTGGGCGCGGGCTCCGTCATCATCGGCATGCACCACGACCAGGACATCCGCAACATGGGCGGCCTGCGCAAGTACATGCCCATCACGTGGATCACCTTCCTGATCGGCACCCTGGCCCTGGTCGGCACGCCGTTCTTCTCGGGCTTCTACTCGAAGGAACACATCATCGAGGCCGCGGGCGCGTCCGAAGTGTGGGGCGCGGGCTTCGCCCATTTCGCCACGCTGATCGGCGTGTTCGTGACCTCGCTGTATTCCTTCCGGGTGTACTTCCTGGTGTTCCACGGCAAGGAGCGCTTCGATACGCACGGGCACGGCCACGCGCATCATGACGACAGCCTCGGCGACAGCCACGGCGCCGAAGCCCAGGTGCACGGCACCGCGGACAGCCACGGCCACGACGACCATGGCCACGGCGGTCCTCCGCACGAGTCGCCGTGGGTGGTGACGCTGCCGCTGGTCGTGCTGGCGATCCCGTCGGTCATCATCGGCGCGCTGGTCATCGACCCCATGCTGTTCGGCAAGTTCTTCCAGGGCGCCATTACCGTCCTGCCCGAGCACCCGGCCATGCATGAACTGGCCGAGGAATGGCACGGCTGGGTCGCCTTCGGCCTGCATGCCTTCACGACCAGCGCCTTCTGGCTGGTGGTGGCGGGTGCCGTGGTGGCCTGGTACTGCTACCTGATCAACCCGAAGGTGCCGGCCGCCATCAAGCGCAGCCTGTCCGGCGTCAACGCCATCCTCGAAAACAAGTACTACGTGGACTGGTTCAACGAGCAGGTCATCGCCCGTGCCGCCCGCGGCCTGGGCCGTGGCCTGTGGCAGGCCGGCGATCGCGGCGTGATCGACGGGCTGATCAACGGCAGCGCCAAACTGGTGGGCTGGGTGGCGGGCGTCAGCCGCTACCTGCAGTCCGGCTTCATCTATCACTATGCCTTCGCCATGATCATCGGCATCCTGGCCCTGGTGACTTTCTTCGTGCTGATTCCCCAATAAATGGCTAGCGAGATGGCATCCCATACTTTTCCCTGGCTTACCCTCGCGGTCTTTGTCCCCATCGTCTTCGGTCTGCTGGTGCTCGCCCTGGGCGGGGACAACAAGCGCGGCCTGACGCTGTGGCTTTCGCTGATCGGCGCGGTGGCCGGCCTGCTGGTGACGATTCCGCTGTACACGGGCTTCGACCCATCCACGGCGAACATGCAGTTCGTCGAGAACGTGCCCTGGATCAGCACCTTCAACGTCAACTACCACCTGGGCGTGGACGGCATATCGCTGTGGTTCGTCCTGCTGACGGCCTTCATCACGGTCATCGTGGTGCTGGCGGGCTGGGAAGTGATCACCAGCCGCCTGGCGCAGTACATGGCGGCCTTCCTGATCCTGTCGGGCCTGATGATCGGCGTCTTCGTGGCGCTGGACGGCCTGCTGTTCTACGTGTTCTTCGAGGCCACGCTGATCCCGATGTACATCATCGTGGGCGTGTGGGGCGGCCCCAACCGGGTCTACGCGGCGTTCAAGTTCTTCCTGTACACGCTGCTGGGTTCGCTGCTGACGCTGGTCGCCTTCATCTACCTGTGGAATGCCTCGGGCGGCTCGTTCGACATCCTGCAGTGGCAGCAGCTGAAGCTGGGCATGACGCCGCAGATGCTGGTGTTCTTCGCCATGCTGGCCGCCTTCGCGGTGAAGGTGCCGATGTGGCCGGTCCATACCTGGCTGCCCGATGCCCACGTCGAGGCGCCCACCGGCGGCTCCATCGTGCTGGCCGCCATCATGCTGAAGCTGGGGGCCTACGGCTTCCTGCGGTTTTCGCTGCCCATCGCCCCCGATGCGTCGCACAGCCTGGCCGGCCTGATCATCGCGCTGTCGCTGATCGCCGTGATCTACATCGGGCTGGTGGCCATCGTCCAGGACGACATGAAGAAGCTGGTGGCGTATTCGTCCGTGGCGCACATGGGCTTCGTCACCCTGGGCTTCTTCCTGTTCAACACGGCCGGCGTCGAAGGCGCGATCGTGCAGATGATCTCGCACGGTTTCGTTTCGGGCGCCATGTTCATGTGCATAGGCGTGCTGTACGACCGCGTGCATAGCCGGCGCATCGCCGACTACGGCGGCGTGGTCAACACCATGCCGCGCTTCGTGACCTTTTTCGTGCTGTTCTCCATGGCCAACAGCGGCCTGCCGGCCACCAGCGGCTTCGTCGGCGAGTTCATGGTCATCATGGGCGCCGTGCAGCACAACTTCTGGATCGGCCTGGCCGCGGCCACCGCGCTGATCCTGGGCGCGTCGTACTCGCTGTGGATGGTCAAGCGGGTGGCCTTCGGCGAGATCGCCAACGACCACGTGCGCGAGCTTACCGATATCAACCGCCGCGAGTTCCTGATCCTGGGGCTGATGGCGATCACCGTGCTGTACATGGGGATCTATCCCAAGCCCTTCACCGACGTGATGCATGCGTCGGTCCAGGCCCTGATGCAACACGTCGCCATCTCCAAACTGTAAGCCAAGACAATGATGCACTCCTCACTCGATTTCGCGCTGGCGACACCGGAGATCCTGCTACTGGTCCTGGGCTCGGCCATCCTGCTGATCGACGCGGTCAGCAACCATCCCACGCGCAAGGTCAGTTACCTGCTGACGCTGGGCACGCTGGTGGTCCTGACCGTCATTTCGCTGGTGCAGTGGCACGACGGCGTCAAGGGCAAGGCCTTCGGCGGTCTGTTCGTCGCCGACGACCTGGCGCACCTGCTGAAGGTCGTTTCGTATATCGCGGTGTTCGTCACGCTGGTCTACGGGCGCATCTATTCCCAGTCGCGCGACATGCTGCGCGGGGGCGAACTGTATGTGCTGTCGCTGTTCGGCCTGCTGGGCCAGATGGTGATGATCTCCGCCGGCAACCTGATCTCGGTCTATCTGGGCCTGGAACTGATGTCGCTGTCGCTGTACGCGCTGATCGCGCTGCGCCGCGACGACACCACGGCCACGGAAGCCGCCATGAAGTACTTCGTGCTGGGCGCCCTGGCGTCGGGCTTCCTGCTGTATGGCATGTCCATGATCTACGGTGCGACGGGCCACCTGGACCTGCAGGAAATCGCCGCCGTCATCGGCGCCGGCAAGGCGCAATACCTGCCGCTGGTGCTGGGCGTGGTGTTCATCGTGGCCGGCCTGGCGTTCAAGCTGGGCGCCGCGCCGTTCCACATGTGGGTTCCGGATGTCTACCATGGCGCGCCCACGGCCGTGACGCTGCTGCTGGGCGCCGCGCCCAAGCTGGCGGCGTTCGCGATTACGCTGCGCGTGCTGATCGAGGCCATGCACTCGCTGGCCGCCGACTGGCAGCCCATGCTGCTGATCCTGGCCGTGCTGTCGCTGGCGGTGGGCAACATCACCGCGATCGCGCAGAGCAACTTCAAGCGCATGCTGGCCTATTCGACGATCTCCCACATGGGTTTCGTCCTGCTGGGCCTGGCGGCGGGCGGCGAGTCGCCCGCCGTGGGCTACGGCGCCGCGCTGTTCTACATCGTGACCTACGTGCTGACCACCCTGGGCAGCTTCGGCATGATCCTGCTGCTGGCGCGCGATGGCTTCGAGTGCGACACCATCGACGACCTGAAGGGCTTGAACCGCCGCAGCCCCTGGCACGCCTTCATCGTGCTGGTGCTGATGGTGTCGCTGACCGGCCTGCCGCCCACGGTGGGCTTCTACGCCAAACTGGCCGTGCTGCAGCCCCTGGTGCAGATGGGCCACGTGGGCATCGCCGTGATCGCCGTGATGTTCTCGCTGGTGGGCGCGTTCTACTATCTGCGCGTGGTCAAGGTGGTGTACTTCGACGACCCGGTCGGCGAGGTCCATCCCGTGTCCGCCTCTTATGCCCAGCGCGGCCTGATGTCGCTGAACGGCGTGCTGGTGCTGTTGCTGGGCATCGTGCCGGGCGGCCTGATGGCGGCATGCGTGCGCGCGGTCCAGACCTCGCTGGGCCTGTGATCCCGGGCGTGCAGGACCACTTGTAATCATTGATGCCCGGCGCGGGGAATCCCGCCCGGGCATCGTTTATTCCGGCCCATGAGTCAAACCCTTGCCGTCTGGTTGTTGATCGCGCTGGCCCTGGTCTGCGCGAATCTGCCTTTCCTGAATGAACGCGTCTTCGCGCTGTTCGTCTGGCGCAAGGGCGGCCTGCCCGCGGCCAAGCCGTTCTGGCTGCGCCTGATCGAGCTGCTGGTCTTCTATGCGGTCGTGGGCGCCCTGGGTTTTGCCTTCGAGTCCACCCTGGGCAATCGCTTCCCGCAGGGCTGGCAGTTCTACGTCATCGGCCTGTGCCTGTTCCTGGTGCTGGCCTATCCCGGCTTCGTTATCCGCTACCTGCTCAAGCGGCGCCGCCCGGCACGCCGGGACTGAACCAGGCCGCGTGCAGCCATAGCGCGATCGCCGCCGCGATCGCGATCCACACCAGGACCACGAAAATCGCTCCCGCGCGGCTGCGCGGCTTGGCCAGCCTGCGCGCGGACCACGCCTGGGCGCGTTCGCGGCTTTCCGCGCGGACCGGCGCGGGCAGGGCGCGCATCGTCGCCCATATCAATATCGGCACCAGGACGATGTCGTCCAGCAGCCCCAGCACCGGAATGAAATCCGGGATCAGGTCGATCGGACTCAGGATATAGGCGGCCACCAGGATGGCCAGCGCCTTGGCATACCAGGGCGTGGCCGGGTTGCGCATCGCATACCAAACCGCCATTGCGTCCTGGCGTGTCCGCAGCGCCCACAGGCGCGTGATCTTCAGCCAACCCATCTTCGTCTTCCCTTGCGCCGCCTGATCGCGGCCCCTCCAGCTTATCGCCTTCCGCCGCCCGCGAAACGCCGTGCGGGCGGCGCTCTTGTAACGCTGTGGCGCCAAGACTGACAAGATGCTGAATGAAGTCAGCCATGGACCGCGTCGATACGACGCGTTTCCACCACGATTTTCACACGGCGTTAATAAAGATTGTTCAGGGCTTCAACTTTGTCTATGATTCGATGCAAACAAAAAAATAAGAATCGTTCGCATTAGCATTGTCAATCGGAGAAGACCTTGAAGCAGCAAGCCTCGTATTCGGTGAATACGCTGAACCACTCCCTGGCCGTTGCGTTGGCCGGTCCCGCCTTGTTCCTGGGTGCCCAGGCCTGCGCCCAGCAGGCGCCCGTCACGGAAATGGCGCCGGTGCAGGTGGAAGGCGATTCGCTGTACGACGTACCGGTATCCTCGTCGACGAAGTTCACGGCGCCCTTGCTGGATACGCCGAAGTCCGTGCAGATCATCCCGCAGACGGTGATCCAGGACAGCGCGGCCACTTCGCTTCAGGATGTCCTGCGCAATTCGCCCGGCATCACCTTCGGGGCGGGCGAGGGCGGACAGCCCCTGGCCGACCGCCCTTTCATACGAGGCAGCTCCTCTGGCAACAATATCTTCGTGGACGGCATCCGCGACCCGGGGGGCCAGACGCGCGAGCTTTTCAATGTGGAGAGCGTGGAGGTAATCCGCGGATCGGATTCCGTCTACGGCGGACGCGGATCCGGCGGCGGCAGCATCAACCTGGTCAGCAAGAAGCCCAAGCTGGGCTCCTTCGTGCAGGCCGACGCGGGACTGGGCAGCGACGCCTACTGGCGCGGCACCGTCGATGCCAACTGGCAGTTCAATGACAACTCGGCATTCCGCCTGAACCTGCTGGACGGCAAGGGCAATACGCCGGGGCGCAATGTGGTCGACTACGACAAGTGGGGCGTGGCGCCCTCGCTGTCCTTCGGCCTGGGCACCCCCACCCGCGTGACGCTCAGCTACTACCACTACCAGTCCAACGGCATGCCGGACTACGGCGTACCCCTGGCCAGCAAGATACCGGGCAAGAGAACCAGCGACGGCATCCTGAACGTGGGGCGCGACAAGTTCTATGGCGTGCTCGATCGCGACTACCAGAAGAACAAGGCGGATATCGGCACGATCGAGGTCGAGCACGATTTCAACGACCATGCCACCGTGCGCAATGTGACGCGCTATGGGCAGACGGTCAACGATTACGTGGTGACCAACCCGGGCGACGGCGGCGCTGCGCGTTTCGATCCCGTCACCGGCGAATGGTGGATGCAGCGCGGGCTGAAGTCGCGCTGGCAGCAGACCACCATGCTGACCAACGTGACGGAGCTGTACGGCAAGTTCAATACGGGCTCGCTCAAGCACAGCTATGACGTGGGCGTGGAGTTCACCAACGAGCGCATGAAGAACGCCAGCTACAACGTGACGACCAGCTCGGGCAGCTTCTGCCCGGCGGTGTTCCCGGCGGGATCGCAGGACTGCACCATGGTCTACCATCCGGATCCCCACGATAATTGGTCCGGCAGCATCTCCCGCGGTCCGCTGAGCAACGATTCCACTTCCAACACGCGGGCCATCTATGCTTTCGACACCATCGAGTTCAACGACCGCTGGTCGCTGAACCTGGGCGGCCGCTTCGACAACTACCGCATCGACGGCGATTTCCTGCCGCGCGGGGCAACCACGACCCAGAGCAGCGATGGCAGCTGGAATATCTTCAGCTACCAGACCGGCATCGTCTACAAGCCGGCGCCCAACGGCAGCATCTATCTGTCGTACGCCACGGCATCCACGCCGCCCACCGTCAGCGGCGGCGACCAGGAAGGCCTGGCCGCCAATACCGATAGCCTGGATCCGGAGCGCAGCCGCACCATCGAGCTGGGCACCAAATGGAACGTCCTGAACGAGAAGCTGACCCTTACGGCGGCGATCTACCAGACCGACCGCGAGGACGCGCAGATCGAGGTCGACCCGGGTATTTTCGAGCAGGCGGGCAAGACGCGGGTACGCGGCCTGGAGCTGGGCTTCGCCGGCGCGGTAACTCCTAGGTGGAACGTCTTCGGCGGCTACAGCTATATGGATAGCGAGCTGGTAAAGGGCGCCTATAACGGCGTCAATGAAGGCGATCCGCTGGCCAACACCCCGCGCAACAGCTTCAGCCTGTGGAACACCTACAAGCTGCTGCAGAAGTTCACGGTCGGCGGCGGCATTTACTACGTGGGCAAGACGTACGGCGGCAACCAGGGCGGGGCCGGTGGCGGCGGCAACAGCGTCTATATGCCCGCCTACTGGCGTTTCGACGCGATGGCGGCCTATGAAGTATCGCCCAACCTGACCTTCCAGCTGAACGTGCTGAACCTGACGGACAAGGAGTACTTCGCGCGGACCAACGGTGTGCACCACGCCGATTACGGCCCCGGCCGGCAGGTCATCCTGACCACGTCCATCCGCTACTGACGTGGCAAGCAGGCCGGGCGCGTTCGCCCGGCCCGCGGATCAGTGCTCGAACCAGTTCAGCACGCCGTCCAGGCCGGATACGTTCAGGGCGAAACGCGTGTGCTCGCGCACGACCGGTTTGGCATGGTAGGCGACCGAATAGCCGGCCAGCGCCAGCATCTTCAGGTCGTTGGCGCCGTCGCCCATGGCGATGATCTGTTCCGGCGCGGCGCCGTGGCGCTGCGCGAAGGCGCGCAGCCGCTGCGCCTTGCCGGCGGCATCCACGATGTCGCCCAGTACGCGGCCGGTGATGCGGCCGTCCTGGATCTCCAGCGTGTTGGAGTGCGCCTCGTCCAGGCCCAGGCGTTCGCGCAGGCGCTCGGTGAAAAACGTGAAACCGCCCGATACGAGCAGGATCTTGATGCCGGCGGCGCGCGCCGAGGCGATCAGCGCTTCCGCGCCGGGATTCAGGCGCAGCTTCTCGCGATACACCTGTTCCAGCGCCTGCGCCGGCTGCCCCGCCAGCAGGGCGACGCGGCGGCGCAGGCTTTCCGAGAAATCGGTGATCTCGCCGCGCATGGCGGCTTCCGTGATGGCCGCCACCTTGTCCTTGACCCCCGCCACGCCCGCGATCTCGTCGATGCATTCGATATTGATCAGCGTGGAGTCCATATCCATGGCCAGCACCTTGCATTGCGCCAGGGCGCTGCCCTTGGGCATGAAGGCGTGGTCCACGCCCGCGGCCTCGCACCATTGCCGCACTTCCCGGCGCGTGGCCTCGTCGTGCTGGACGTCCAGCAGGCGCGCGGCGGTCGCGCTCAGGCGGTGCAGGCCCTGCGCCCGCGCCAGTGCGGCCACCTGTTCGCAATGTTCCGCGGCCAGGGCGGGGGACTGGATGACGAGATGGTGGGCGATCATGTCGATGAGGATATCCGTGGGAAACAGGACGAGCCGGGCAGGGCTCGGGCGGGCGTGACGCGCACATTCACGGCCCGGGACGGGAGGACGGGATTCATGCCAGTGCCCGCAGCACGGTGCGCACCGCGTCCACGCGTGCCGGGATCTGCTGGCCCTTGATCTCCACGCGCAGCTTGTCCTGCCCCGCCAGCTTGATATGGCGCTGCTTCTGGACCAGTTCGATGATGCGCAGGGAATCGACGGGCGGATTGGGGCCGAACTGGATCATGGCCTGGCTTTCGCTGGCGTCGATCTTGATAATGCCCAGGGCCTGCGCGCCCAGCCGCAGGCGATGCGAGGCCAGCAGGGTCTGCGCCGACTCCGGCAGCTTGCCGAAGCGGTCTATCAGTTCCTCCTGGATGCGGATAAGGTCGTCTTCCCCATCGGCATGGGACAGGCGCTTGTACACCGCCAGCCGCGCATGCACGTCGGCGCAGTAATCGGCCGGCAGCAGGGCGGGCGCATGCAGGTTGACTTCGCAGGCCGTGCCGAACGGGGCTTCCAGGTCGGGTTCCTCGCCGGCCTTCAGCGCCCGCACGGCTTCGTTGAGCATGTCGGTGTACATCGAGAAGCCCACTTCCTGGATGTTGCCGGATTGCGATTCGCCCAGCACTTCGCCCGTGCCGCGGATTTCCAGGTCGTGCATCGCCAGGTAGAAACCGCTGCCCAGTTCTTCCATGGCCTGGATGGCTTCCAGCCGCTTCTTGGCGTTGGATGTGATGGCGTCTTCGCCGGGCGTCAGCAGGTAGGCGTAGGCCTGGTGGTGCGACCGGCCCACGCGGCCGCGCAGCTGGTGCAACTGGGCCAGCCCGAAGCGGTCGGCCCGGTGGATGACGATGGTATTGGCCGTGGGCACGTCGATGCCCGTCTCGATGATGGTGGTGCACAGCAGGACGTTGAAGCGCTGCTGGTAGAAGCCCTTCATGACCTGTTCCAGCTCGCGTTCGCCCATCTGGCCATGCGCGACCGCGATGCGGGCCTCGGGCACCAGCTCTTCCAGCCGCGCGCGGCGATTGTGGATGGTTTCCACTTCGTTATGCAGGAAGTAGGCCTGGCCGCCGCGTTTCAGTTCGCGCAGCAGGGCCTCGCGTATGGTGCTGCCGTCCTCGCGCCGCACGAAGGTCTTGATGGCCAGCCGCTTCTGGGGCGCGGTGGCGATGACGGAGAAATCCCGTATGCCTTCCAGCGACATGCCCAGCGTGCGGGGAATCGGCGTGGCGGTCAGCGTCAGCACGTCGACCTCGGCGCGCAGCGACTTCAGGGCTTCTTTCTGCCGTACCCCGAAGCGGTGTTCCTCGTCGATGATGACCAGCCCCAGCTGCTTGAAGCGCACATCCTTGGACAGGATCTTGTGCGTGCCGATGACAATGTCCACGCTGCCGTCGTTGATGCCCTGAATCGCCGCGGCGACTTCCTTGGCCGAGCGGAAGCGCGAAAGCTCCACCACCCGTACCGGCCAGTCGGCGAAACGGTCGGCGAAGGTCTGGGCATGCTGTTCGGCCAGCAGCGTGGTCGGACAGAGCAGGGCGACCTGCTTGCCGTTGGCGACCGCCAGGAAGGCCGCGCGCAGCGCGACTTCCGTCTTGCCGAAGCCGACGTCCCCGCAGACCAGGCGGTCCATGGGCTTGCCCGACGTCATGTCCAGGATCACCGCCTGGATGGCCGCGGCCTGGTCGGCAGTTTCCTCGAAGCCGAAGCCTTCGGCGAAGGCTTCGTAATCGTTGAGCTGCAGTTTGAAGGCATAGCCTTCGCGCGCGGCGCGCTTGGCATACAGGGCAAGCAGTTCCGCGGCGGTGTCGCGCACCTGCTTGGCGGCCTTGCGGCGCGCCCGGTCCCATTGGCCGGAGCCCAGCTGGTGCAGCGGGGCGGCTTCCGGGTCGGCGCCGCTGTAGCGGGCGATGACGTGCAGTTGCGACACGGGCACGTACAGCGTGCTGCCGTTGGCGTATTCGAGATGCAGGAATTCCATCTCGCCTTCGCCCATGTCCATATTCACCAGGCCGTGGTAGCGGCCGATGCCGTGCTGGGCGTGGACCACCGGATCGCCTTCGCGCAGCTCCGACAGGTCGCGCACCATGGCCTCGACGTTGCTGGCGCGTTCCTGTTCGCGCCGGCCGCGCCGGCTGACCGCGGCCTGGCCGGGGTACAGATCGTTTTCGGTGATGAAGGCGATGCCTTCCGCCGACAGGCTGAAACCCGATGTCAGGGGCGCGGCAAGCAGGGCCAGGCGCGCGGACGAAAGCCGGAAGTCCTCGATGGAGGCGGCTTCGAAATCGGGCGGCAGGTCGAACTCGGCCAGCATCTGCGCCAGGGTTTCGCGGCGTCCCGCCGAATCGGCGCACAGCAGCACCCGCCATTTGCCGGCATCGACCACGGCGCGCAGCCGTGCCACGGGATCGTCGGCCCGGCGCGTGACAGCCACGTCCGGCGCCGGCCCGATATCCGGATGGCCGCGGTCGGCCGTCAATGCCAGGCGTTCGAAATGCTTCAGGTGATCGAACAGCGATTCGGCGTCCAGGAACAGCGCGGAAGGCGGCAGCACCGGACGTTCGCGGTCGCTCTTGAGGAACTCGTAGCGGCTGGATGTGTCCTGGGCGAAGCGCCGGATGGCGTCATCGATGTCGCCGATGGTCACCGTGATGGCCGCGGGCGCGAGATAGTCGAAGAGCGTCGCGGTCCGGTCGAAGAACAGCGGCAGGTAGTACTCGACCCCGGCGAAGGCGATGCCGTTGCCGATGTCCCGATATGGCACGGCGCGCGAGGGATCGCCTTCGAAGATCTCGCGAAAGCGCGCGCGGAAGCGGTTGCGCGCCTCTTCGTCCATGGGGAATTCGCGTCCCGGCAGCAGCTGGACCTGGTTGACGGGATACAGGCTGCGCTGGGTGTCGACGTCGAATGCGCGGATGGATTCGATCTCGTCGTCGAACAGGTCCAGGCGGTAGGGCACCGCCGAGCCCATGGGGAACAGGTCTATCAGTCCGCCGCGCAGGCAGAATTCTCCGGGGGCCGTGACCTGGGTCACGTGCGTGTAATTGGCCAGCATGAGCCGGGCGCGCAGGGCGGCTTCGTCCAGCTTGTCGCGCTGCTTGAAGGAGAACGTGTAGGCCGCCATGAAGGCGGGCGGCGCCAGGCGGTAGAGCGCCGTGGTGACCGGTACGGTCAACACGTCGACCGACCCGCGCATCAGGGCATCCAGCGTCTTCAGGCGCTCGGAGATCAAGTCATGGTGAGGCGAGAACGCATCGTAGGGCAGCGTTTCCCAATCGGGCAGCTGGCGCACGCGCAGCGCCGGCGCGAACAGGTGGAGTTCGTCCGTCAGCCGCTGCGCTTCCAGGGGGTCGGCGGTCAGCACGAGCAGCGGCCGCCCGGCCCGCTGGGCCACGTCGGCCAGCAGCCATGCATCGCCCGAGCCGGGCGGACGGGGCTGGGTGTATCGGGTGCCGGGTTTCAGGGCCGCCAGGATGGAGTCCGTCGACGGGACCAGCGGCGCCGCGGGAGTAGAAGGGAAATCTGCAGGCATGAGATGGAAGATTATAAAATCTCCTGCTTATGTCTGCCTCTCTTATCGCGCTCGTTCCCGCCGCAGGGGTCGGCGCCCGCGCCCTGGCGGCGGGTGGCGACGGGATCCCCAAGCAGTACCGCCCGCTTGCCGGGCTGCCCATGCTGCGGCATTCGGTGCTTGCGCTGTTGTCCGATCCGCGCGTCCGTGAAGTGCGTGTCGCGGTGTCGCCCGGCGATACCTGGGTGCGGGAAGCGGTCGCCGGCCTGCCGCGCACGGTATGGCGCCCCTGTGGCGGGGCGACCCGCGCGCAGACCGTGGCCAATGCGCTGGCCGATAGCGGGGCCGCGCCGGACGATTGGGTGTTGGTTCACGATGCCGCGCGCCCTGGCCTGCCCGCCGAGGCGCTGGCGCGCCTGATCGACGCGTGCCTTGATGATGCCGTGGGCGGGCTGCTGGCGCTGCCCGTGCGCGATACCGTGAAGGCGGGCGCGGCGCGCGTCGTGCGCACCGTGGACCGCCAGGAACTGTGGTTGGCGCAGACCCCACAGATGTTCCGCGCCGGATTGCTGGATTCGGCGCTGCGCGATGCCGCCGAACGCGGTTTCGATGTCACCGACGAAGCATCGGCCATCGAGGCCGCCGGGCACGCGCCATTGCTGGTGCCGGGCGTCATGCGTAATTTCAAGGTGACCTGGCCCGAAGACTTTGCCTTGATGGAGAAATGGCTGTGAGTGTTCCCTTCCGTATTGGCCAGGGTTACGACGTGCATGCGCTCGTTCAGGGCCGCCCCCTGATCATCGGCGGCGTGACGATTCCGCATACGCATGGGCTGCAGGGGCATTCCGATGCGGACGTCCTGCTTCATGCCATTACCGACGCCGTGCTCGGCGCCGCCGCGCTCGGCGACATCGGCCGCCATTTTCCCGATACCGACCCCACCTATCGCGGCGCCGACAGCCGCGTGCTGTTGCGCGAAGCCATGGCCAAGGTACGGGCCGCGGGATGGGTGGTCGTCAACATCGATGCCACCGTGCATGCGCAGGCGCCGAAAATCGGTCCCCACGCGCCGGCCATGGTCCGCAATGTCGCGGCCGATCTGGGCGTGGAGGAAAGCGCGGTCAACATCAAGGCCAAGACCAACGAAGGCCTGGGCTACCTGGGCCGTAAAGAGGGCATCGCCGCCACGGTGGCGGCGATGCTGGCACGGGCCGGCGCCCCGGACGCCGCCTAGGGCGTCCGGGCCGGCGCGCCTTTTTCGAGCGGTCCTGGCAGCCTGGCGCTTCGCCGCCGTGCGCCGGCAGACCGCCCCGGCACATTGCCAGGGCGTATTTGCCGCGGCGTATCGCTCCGATGTTCCGCTCCGGCGTATGGCCGGCCGCGGCCATGCGCCGTGGGCCTTACTTGCCTTGCGCGGTCAGCACCAGCGCCGCGGCGTTGACCACCGACGCGATACGGCCGACGTCACGCAGCTGTTCCACCGTATAGCCTTCCTTCTTCAGCAAGGCGTAGTGGGATTGCACGCAGAAGTGGCATTTGCCCACGATGGATGCGGACAAGGCGAACAGCTCGAAGCGCTTCTTGTCCACGCCACCGCTGCTGGCGTAGGCGTTCATGCGCAGCTGGGCCGGCAGGCTCTTCAACTGGGCATCGTCGGCCATCTCGACATACGGATACCAGACGTTGTTCATGCCCATCAGCGCCGCGGCGGTGAGCGCGGCGTTGGCGTCGGTGTCGGACAAGCCCTTCTTGAAGGCCTCGATCAGCATCGGGCTGCGCGAGGCGAAAGCCGCCGCCAACGCCGCGCCGACCGCGTCTTCCGCGGGCAGGCTGGAGCGCGCGATCACGCCGTCCAGGTTCAGCCGGATATCCTTCGCCCAGTCCGGCACTGCGTCCTTAATGGTTTGGATAAAGTCCATAGTTTTTACCTATAGCGTGAAGCAACGAAAGCCCGGCGAGCCGGGCTGGGGGTATTACAGCGTGTCGCCGCCCACCTTGCGGTTGCAGGGGCACAGTTCGTCGGTTTGCAGGCCGTCGAGCAGGCGCAGGATTTCTTCAGGGCTGCGGCCCACGTTCAGGTTGTTCACGGAAACGTGTTGGATGACATTGTCCGGATCGACGATGAAGGTCGCGCGCAGCGCAACGCCGGCGGACTTTTCGCGCACGCCCAGCTGGTCGACCAGGGCGCCGGTGGTGTCGCCGAACTGGTAGTGGCCGAGCTTGTTCAGGTCGGGGTGCTCACGGCGCCAGGCCAGCTTGACGAATTCGTTGTCCGTGGAACCGCCCAGCAGGACGGCGTCGCGGTCTTCGAATTCCTTGGCCAGGCTGTTGAAACCGACGATTTCGGTCGGGCACACGAAGGTGAAGTCCTTCGGGTAGAAGTAGATCACCTTCCACTTGCCAGGGAACGAGCTTTCGGTGATGTCCTCGAAGGCGGAGACGCCGTTTTCTTCGTGGTGGTTGAAGCCGGGCTTGACGCCGGCAACCTTGAAAGGCTCGAGTTTGTCGCCAACAGTTTTCATGTGGACTCCTTGCTGTTTGGGTGATGAAACTTAGACGTTAAATTTTACGCTATTAAGTTTCACTGTCTAATTGATAATTCCTAAGTCGGGCTTTGGGTAATTCTATCCGCGCCGTCAGTCCGCCCCCGGGACGAGGCAGCATTTTCAGGGTTCCGCCGACGTGCTTCAACAGGCGCTCGACAATAGCCAGACCCAGGCCCGCCCCGCTTACGCCGGTACGCGCCGCCTCGCCACGGGAAAAGGGCCGCAGCAGCCGGTCGACGTCGTCCGCCGCAATTCCGGGGCCCCGGTCCGAGACTTCGATGGCGATGATATTGCCCTCGGATTGCACGCCCATGTACAGATGGGCCTGGCCGTCACCCGAGCGGCCATAGCGGCGGGCGTTTTCCAGCAGGTTGCTGACGATGCGCTTCAGGTCCAGCGCGGTGATGCGGGCGCGCAGGCCCGGCGTGATGAAGGCTTCGATTTCACCGCCGGTGGAGGCCGTGTGGCTGCGCTCGCGGTCCAGGAGCTCGCCCAGTACGCTTGACACATCCGTTGCCATTTGGGGCAGGGTGCCGGCGGGCCGTGCGTATTCCATCAACTGGCCGATACTGTGGTCGATCTGGGCCAGGTCGTCGTCGATCGCCTGCCGGGCATCTTCGGAGACGCCGCTCATTTCGATTTCCAGCCGCATGCGCGCCAAGGGGGTACGCAGGTCGTGCGAGATGCCCGCCAGCATCAGTTCGCGGTCCGCCTCCGTCTGCCGGATGTCCTTGGCCATGCGGTTGAAAGAGGCATTCAGATCGCGGATCTCCAGGGGGCCGTTCTCCGGCAGGGGCGCCGGCGTCTCGCCGCGCGACAGCACCTGCGCGGCGCGGGCCAAGCGGGACAGCGGCCGGTTCACGAATCCGACGCTGACTGCCGCGCCCACCAGGGAGAGCAGCAGGGCCGTCGCGCCCCAGCCCAGCCATTCGATGCCGCCGGTCAGGCCGATCTGTTCGCGTTCGAACACCAGCCAGTACAGATCGTGGTCGATCTGGAAACTGACCCAGAATCCCGGCACCTGGTTGACCCCCCAGGCGATCTGGGTTTCCGGACCGAAACGGCCCCGGATGTGGTCGGCCACCCGCTGCCAATAATCGTCGTTGGGCAGCGGTTCGGCGAAGTCGGTGAGTTCCCGGGGATAGACCTGGATGCCCTCGTTGGTGGCCAGGTCCAGCAAGAGTTTGCTGCGTTCATCCGCCTGCGAGTAGACCAGGGCGGTACGGGTGATGTTGACCGCCGTGATGACGCGTTGCGCCATCTGGTTGGCGCGCGGGCCCAGCTCCATGCTGAAGAAGACCTGCAACCAGGCGCCCAGGCTGACCAGCATGAGCGTGGCCAAAAGCAGGAACGTACGGCCGAACAGCCCCAGACGTATCCGCGACGTCATGGATTTGAGGGCGCTGCGAAAGCGGAGCATGTTGCGGCGTTCCTGCCCCGGGAACGATCAGGCTTCAGCTGCCACCGTCCGGCACAAAGACGTAGCCCAGTCCCCAGACCGTTTGAATGAATACCGGTTTGGAGGGGTTCGGTTCGATCAGTTTGCGCAGACGGGAGATCTGCACGTCCAGGCTGCGGTCGAAAGCTTCGTATTCGCGGCCGCGTGCCAATTCCATCAGCTTGTCCCGCGACAGGGGAATCTTGGGATGGCGGGCGAATACCTTCAGCACCGAGAACTCGCCCGTGGTGATGGGCACCTGTTCGTTGTTGCGCGTCAGCGTGCGCGTGGACAGGTTCAGCACATAAGGACCGAAGGCGATGGATTCGTTTTCCTGGCTGGGGGCGCCGGGATGCTCTTCCGTGCCGCAGCGGCGCAGGATGGCATTGATGCGCGCCAGCAGTTCACGCGGATTGAAGGGCTTGGACAGGTAGTCGTCCGCGCCCATTTCCAGGCCGACGATGCGGTCGATTTCCTCGGCCTTGGCCGTCAGCATGATAATAGGGGTATTGTCGTGCCCACCCCGCAGGCGGCGGCAGATCGACAGGCCGTCCTCGCCGGGAAGCATCAGGTCCAGCACGAGAAGATCGAAATGCTCCCGTTGCCAGAGCTTGCCCATTTCCTTGGCGTCTTCGGCGACGAAGACATTGAAGCCCTGTTCCGAAAGATACCGCCGCAGCAGGTCGCGGAGGCGGGGATCGTCGTCGACAACGAGGACTTTGCGCGTCGGAGTGGTGTTTTGCGTATTCATGGCCGGAAATGTAACAGTGGCCGGAATGACCGGCTAGTGGTCGTTCACAAGATATTACACATTGGACAGGATGGTTGAAATCCCCCTTACAACCGAGGGCAAGTCTTTGGTATTACGTACAATTCCGCTCCATGAACTCGACCCTGCTGGCGCTTGAAACCTCGTCCTCCCGCTGCAGCGTCGCGCTGCTGCGCGACCGTCCGGGCGGGCCTGTCATCGCCACGCTGGAGCACGAAGGGGCGCAGGAACATGCGGAACGCCTGCTGCCGATGGCGCGCGATCTGTTGCGCGATGCCGGCCTCCAGGCCGGGGACATCCAGGCGGTCGCCTTCGGCCAGGGGCCCGGCGGTTTCACCGGGCTGCGCGTCGCGTGCGGGGTAGCCCAGGGCATCGCCATGGCGCATGACCTGCCGGTCGTGCCGGTCGTCTCCCACCTGGCGGTTGCGGCGCAGGTTCCGGCGCGCCCGGACCAGGCCATCGTGGTCGCGCTGGATGCCCGCATGGAAGAGGTCTACCTGGCGGTGTACCGCCGTACAGACGGCGCGGTGGACAGCACCTCCTGGGAAACGCTCCAGCCGCCGCTGCTGATCGCCGCGGCGGAGACCGTTCCCTGGGTGGAGAACCAGCTGGCCGAGTGGCGCGCGCGTACCGGCCTGGCGCTGGTTCCCGTGCTGGCCGGCGACGCCTGGGACGCCTATGCGCGCCAGATGACGCCGCACGCCGATTGGAGCCGCTACGATGCCCTGCGCCCGCACGCCCGCGACGTCGCGCGCCTGGCCCTGCTGGCGTGGCGGCGTGGCGAAACGGTCCCTGCCGAACAGGCCATGCCTTTGTACGTGCGCGACCGCGTGGCCTTTACGACCGCCGAGCGCCAGGCCGGGCAGGGCGGCAATCCCAGGGCCGCTGCGGCCTTGGGCGCGGCCGCGATACAGCCTGCCGCGGCGCACGGCCAGCCGGCGGCAGCCGCGGGCGATGGCCATCGCGAGGTGCCGGTACCGGCCGGTGGCGATCCCCGCAAGGCGCCAGCACCCGATCGCGGCGCCGATGGCGATGCGGCGGCCGCGCGCGTGACCGCCGCCGCAACGGCCGCGGCGGATGCGGTACCGGTGGAAATGGCGCCGATGACGGTGCTCGATCTTGACGACATGGAGCGCATCGAGGCCTCGGTGCAGGCCTTTCCCTGGACACGCCGCAATTTCGCCGACGCGCTGGCGGCTGGCTACGACACTTGCGTCCTGCGCCGGGCCGGCCGCATGCTGGGGTTCTGCATTCTGATGCATGCGCCGGATGTGTCGCACCTGCTGGTGGTGGCGGTGGACAAGACCCTGCATCGCCAGGGCCTGGGCTCCAGGCTGATCGACTGGTGCGTGGATCGCGCCCGCCAGCGCGGCATAGGCGGCGTGTTGCTGGAGGTGCGCCCGTCGAACACGGGCGCGGTCGCGTTCTATGAGCACCATGGCTTTCTGCGCGTAGGCGTGCGCCGGGGTTATTACCCCGCGGGTCGAGGCCGCCGCGAGGATGCCCTGGTCATGCAGAAGCCGGTGCCGCTGGACGGGGGCCGCCATGGCTGACGCGATGACCGGCGCGCCCAGGTCCGTGGCGCTGAATCCGCTGCAGCGTGCATGGCTGCGCGAGATCGGCATGGAAAAAATATGGCTGCGCCAGGACGGTGCGCGGCCGGACGCCCCGGCGCGGGCCGCGCCGGTACGGGCCCCCGCCGAAGCCGGGGCCGGCGCGCCGCCGTCCGTCTTGCCGCGGGAAAAGGCGCAGGCCGGGACGGACGCCGGGGGAGCGGCCGGGGCCGTGGCCGGGCAACCGGGCGAAGCCGCCGCGGCGCGGCAAGCCGGGCATTCCAGCGAAGCCGCCGCGGCGCCTCAGCCTGGACACACTCCCGGCCCGCCGGGCGCAGCCGGCTCGACCACGCCCGGCGGCCCCGCGCCAGGGGCGGGCAAAGGGTCGCAGGCGCGGCCCCAACCGTCTGGACCGCGCCCGCGGCCGGCGGCATCGGGCGCCCGCGCGGCCTCGGACGAGCCGGCCACGCAGGCGCCGCCCACCGCCGAATCGCTGGCCATGCTGGATCTGCCCGCCTTGCGGGAACAGGTGCTCGCATGCCAGGCATGCGGACTGTGCCGGGCGCGCCGCCAGGCCGTCTTCGGGATGGGGGCGGAACAGGCGCGCTGGATGGTGATCGGCGAAGCCCCCGGCGAACAGGAAGACCGGCAGGGGCTGCCCTTCGTCGGCCGCTCCGGCCAGTTGCTGGACGCCATGCTGGCGTCGGTCGGCATGAGCCGTGAGCACAATGCCTATATCGCGAACGTGATCAAGTGCCGGCCGCCGGGCAACCGGAATCCCAAGCCGGAGGAAATCGCCGCGTGCCGTCCTTACCTGATGCGCCAGATCGCGCTGCTGAAGCCGGAGCGCATCCTGGTGCTGGGCCGCTTCGCCGCGCAGACGCTGCTGGAAACCGACGCCGCCATCGGCAGCCTGCGGGGCCGCGTGCACAGCCTGAAAACCGACCATGGGGACATTCCCATGGTGGTCAGCTACCACCCCGCGTATCTATTGCGCAGCCCGGGCGAAAAAGCGCGCGCCTGGGAGGATCTGCGGCTGGCCGCCACGCTGTAGCGGCGTCCGGCGCTTGCGCGCGACCGGACAGCCGCGGCGCGCGAGCCGCCGGACAGCCACTGCGCCGGGACCCGGGCGCCGCGGTCCGGCCCAGCGCCTGCATTCGGCCCGGCAGCTGCGGCCGGGCCTAGTGGGCCTGGCCTTCCAGCGCCTTGCCGTGGCCTTCCTGGCCGATCTGCCCTATCAGTTCCGGACGCTCCTGCATGTTGCGGCGGCTCCAGCGCATGAAGATAAGCATCAGGATGGCGACGATGGAGCCGAAAATCACGATGATCAGGCCGATGGGCAGGTTCAGCCACAACAGCAGCGTATAGACGGCCACCATGAGCAGGATGTTGAGCTGCTCGTTGAAGTTCTGTACCGCGATGGAATGGCCGGCGGACAGCAGGACGTGCCCGCGATGCTGCAGCAGCGCATTCATCGGCACGACGAAGAAGCCGGCCAGCCCGCCGACGACGAGCAGCAGCATATAGACGCTCCAGGTGGCGTGCACCAGCGGCATCAGCAGCACGACCAGGCCCATGCCGGCGCCGACCGGCAGCACGCTGAGCGCCTTGCGCAAGGGGATGCGCCCGGCCAGGATGGAGCCGATGACGGTGCCCACCGCCGCGATGCCCATCAGGATGGACGCCTGGTCCAGCCGGTAGCCCAGCTGGCTGCGCCCCCATTCGATGACGATCAGTTGCAGGGTGGCGCCGGCGCCCCAGAACAGCGTGGTGACGGCCAGCGAGATCTGGCCCAGCTTGTCTTTCCAGAGCACGCGGACGTAGCCGCCGAACGTCGAGATCAGGCGGATGGGGTTCTTCTGCTGCGGCGGGTAGCGTACGTGCGTATTGGGTATCAGCAGATTGCAGGCGGCGGCCAGCAGATACACCCCCGCGATGACCAGGATGGCCGCTTCGGCGGGCGTGTGGACCAGTTTGCTGCTGAGCGGGTGGTGCAGGATGGCGTGCGAGATCTCCGGCGAGATCAAGGCGCCGCCCAGCACCGTGCCGAGGATGATGGAGATCACCGTCAGCCCTTCGATCCAGCTGTTGCCCTTGACCAGCAGCTCGGGGGGCAGCATCTCGGTGACGATGCCGTATTTGGCGGGCGAATAGGCGGCCGCGCCGACACCCACCATGGCATAGGCCAGACAGACCAGGTAGGTTTGGTGGACCGGCGCGATCCCCAGGCTGGCATAGGAGAACATCAGCAGGCAGCCGCCTACTTTCAGCGCATTGGTGGCGAACATGACGCGGCCCTTGGCATAGGAGTCCGCGATGGCGCCGACGAAGGCCGCCAGCAGCACGTAGGCCAGCGCGAAGGACCACTTCATGATGGGCGCCATCCAATCAGGACCGCGCAGTTCCTGGATGAGGGCAATCGCCGCGATGAATAGCGCATTGTCCGCCAGCGAGGAAAGGGCCTGCGCCGCCATGACCAGAAAGAAGCCGCGTTTCAAAGAGTAGTCCCCATTCACGTTGCCGGTCAGTATCCGGCAGCGGCCGCGGTATGAATAGGCCCGCGCCAAATAAATAAAATTAAAAGTGTCAGCGAGTATAGCGTCCGCCCTGGGGGCGGGGCGTTGAGGGCGCCGCCTTCGCCGCCGCGGCGGGCCGCGATGGCGCAATGCGTCATGGCCGGCCCCGCCGGCCCGGGCCGGCCAGGTGCGCGGCGGCGGGGCGCCGCCGCTGCGGGAGAAGCGGGCGGTGGGGTATCATAGGGCCCGAAAAAAGCCGGTCTTCGACCCGGCTCGTCAGCATCGGCCCTGCGGGGCCGATTTGCAATGCGCGGCAGGTCCGTTCACACGCGTCCTTCAACTTTCCGGTCCGTTAATCAGATACTGTGCGTCTTACCCAGATAAAACTCGCCGGCTTCAAATCGTTCGTCGATCCCACCGTCATTCCGGTCCCCAGCCAGTTGGTCGGCGTGGTCGGGCCCAATGGCTGCGGCAAATCGAACATTATCGATGCCGTACGCTGGGTCCTGGGCGAGGCCAAGGCTTCCGAGCTGCGTGGCGAATCCATGCAGGACGTGATCTTCAACGGGTCGGGCAACCGCAAGCCGGCGGCCCGCGCCTCGGTGGAAATGGTCTTCGACAACACCGAAGGCCGCGCCGCCGGGCAATGGAGCACCTATGCGGAAATCGCGGTGCGGCGCGTCCTGACGCGGGACGGCACCAGCAGCTATTTCGTCAATAACCAGCAGGTGCGCCGCCGCGACATCCATGACATCTTCCTGGGCACCGGCCTGGGGGCGCGCGGCTACGCCATCATCGGCCAGGGCATGATCAACCGCCTGATCGAGGCCCGGCCAGAGGAACTGCGCGTTTTCCTGGAGGAAGCCGCCGGCGTATCGCGCTACAAGGAGCGCCGCCGCGAGACCGAGAACCGCCTGTCCGACACCCGCGAGAACCTGACCCGGGTCGAGGACATCCTGCGCGAGCTCAACAGTCAGCTGGAAAAGCTGGAGGCCCAGGCCGAAGTGGCGCGCGAGTACCGCGAGCTGCAGGCCGACGGCGAGCGCAAGCAGCACGCGCTGTGGTTCCTGAAGGAAACCGGCGCGCGCCAGGAGCGCGAAAAGAAAACCCAGGAAATCGAACGGGCGCAGAACGAGCTGGAAGCCGCCATCGCCGAGCTGCGCGCGGGCGAAGCCGCGCTGGAATCGCGCCGCCAGGCCCACTATGCCGCCAGCGATCTCGTCCACACCGCCCAGGGCCAGCTATACGAAGCCAACGCCCAGGTCAGCCGCCTGGAAGCCGAGATCCGTCACGTGGTGGAATCGCGCAACCGGGTGCAGGCGCGCCGCGAGCAACTGACCCGCCAGATCGAGGAATGGGATAGCCAGCAGACGCACTGCACCGAACAGATCGCCCAGGCCGAGGAAGACCTGGCCGCGGGCGCCGAGCGCGCGCAGGAAGCGCGCGCGATGGCCGAGGACGCCCAGGCGGCCCTGCCGGGCATAGAGGCCAAGGTCCGCGATGCGGCCCAGGGGCGCGACGCGATGCGCAGCGCGCTGGCGCGGGTCGAGCAGGACCTGGCGCTGGTCGCCCAGAGCCAGCGCGACGCCGACCGGCAATTGCAGGCGCTGGAACAGCGACGCGAGCGGCTGCAGCAGGAAATGCGCGAACTGCAAACGCCGGATCCCGCGCGGCTCGAGGAACTCGCCGGCGCGCTGGCCTCCGGCCAGGAGCAGCTGGACGCCGCGCAGGAAGAACTTGCCGCGCTGGAAGCGCGCCTGCCGGAAGCCGACGCCGAGCGCAGCCGCGCGCAGGCGGCCGTCCAGCAAGAGGCGCAGACGCTGGCCCGGCTGGAAGCGCGGCTGGCGGCCCTCTCCAAGCTCCAGGAAGACGTGCAGAAGCAGGGCGCGCTGGAACCCTGGCTGGCCAAGCACGAGCTGGCCGGCCTGTCGCGGCTGTGGCAAAAGCTGCATATCGAGGCGGGTTGGGAAACGGCGCTGGAAGCGGCCCTGCGTGAACGCATGGCCGCGCTGGAAGTGCGCAGCCTGGATTGGGCCAAGGCCTTCGCCGACGATGCGCCGCCGGCGCGCCTGGCCTTCTACCAATTGCCCGTCGCGGCGCCCGCGCCGGCCGCGGCGAGCGGCCTGCAGCCCCTGACCGGCCTGCTGCGCATCGCCGATGCCGATCTGCGCACCCTGATGAACGACTGGCTGCGCGACGTCTACGTCAGCGACAGCCTGGCGCAGGCGCTGGCGGGGCGGGCTTCGCTGCCGCCGGGCGGCGCCTATGTGGTGAAGGACGGCCATCTGGTCGACGCCCACAGCGTGCGCTTCTACGCCGCCGATTCGGAACAGGCCGGCATGCTGGCCCGGCAGCAGGAAATCGAAAACCTGCAGCGCGAACTGAAGGCGCAGCAGCTCATCGCCGATCAGGGACGCGCGGCGGTCGCCCGCAGCGAGGCAGCCTGGCAGCAGGTGTCGCAGGCCCTGGTCCCCGCCCGCCAGCGCGTGGCGGAAGTCACCCGCCGGGTGCATGACATCCAACTGGAGTATTCCCGCCTGCAGCAGCAGGCGGAACAATCGGGCGAACGCGGTGCGCGCCTGCGCGAGGACCTGGCCGAGATCAACGCCCAGGAAGAAGAGCTGCGCGCGGCACGCGAGGATGCCGAGGTGCGCTTCGAAACGCTGGACCAGGAACTGGCGGAACACCAGTCGCGTTTCGCCGATGCCGAGATCGAGGGCGAGACCCTTTCCGAGCAGGCCGAGGCGGCGCGCGCCCGGTTGCGCGAACTCGAGCGCGCGGTGCACGAATCCGAATTCGCGCAACGCGGCATCGAGGCGCGCATCCAGGATTTGCGCCGCAACCAGCAGTTGGCGGCCGACCAGAGCCAGCGCGCCCGCGCCGAACTCGAGCAATTGCAGGGCGAGCTGTTCGAACTGGATGCATCCGCGTCGCAGGCGGGCTTGCAAGACGCGCTGGAGCTGCGCGCCGAGCGCGAGGAAGCCCTGGCGCGCGCGCGTATCGAAATGGACAACCTGGCCGCCCAGTTGCGGGGCGCCGACGAAGACCGGGTACGCCTGGAACAGTCGCTGGAACCGCGGCGCGCGCGCATCATGGAGCTGCAGTTGCAGGAGCAGGCCGCGCGCCTGGCCGAAGAGCAGTTCAGCGAACAGCTGAACGGCCACGAAGTCGACCGCCAGGCGCTCGCGCAGTCGCTGGAATCCATGCCGGAAGAATGGCGCCGCGCCAGTTGGCTGCAGTCCGAGGTCACGCGCATTTCGCGGCAGATCGACAGCCTGGGCTCGGTGAACCTGGCGGCGCTGGACGAACTGACCACCTCGCGCGAGCGCAAGCAATTCCTGGATTCGCAGCAGACGGACCTGATGACGGCCATCGAAACCCTGGAAGACGCCATCCGCAAGATCGACCGCGAAACCCGCGAACTGCTGCAGGAGACCTTCAACACCGTCAACGGGCATTTCGGCGAGCTGTTCCCCAAGCTGTTCGGCGGCGGCGAGGCCAAGCTCATGATGACCGGCGACGAAATCCTGGACGCGGGCGTGCAGGTCATGGCGCAACCGCCCGGCAAGCGCAACAGCACCATCCACCTGCTGTCCGGCGGGGAAAAGGCGCTGACCGCGACGGCCCTGGTGTTCGCGCTGTTCAAATTGAATCCCGCGCCGTTCTGCCTGCTGGACGAAGTCGATGCGCCGCTGGACGACGCGAATACCGAGCGCTACGCCAATCTGGTCAGCGCCATGAGCGAACAGACCCAATTCCTTTTTATTTCGCACAACAAGATCGCCATGCAGATGGCAAAGCAATTGGTCGGCGTTACGATGCAGGAACAGGGCGTGTCCCGCATCGTGGCCGTGGATATCGATTCGGCGGTTCAGCTCGCGGCCGAAGCCGCATAAATCTAGATTGACGAGGCGTGGCCCCAAAGGCGCGGAATTGATACATGAGTGATTTGCAGATCGGGCTGATCGTCCTGGGTGTCCTGCTCATCCTGATGGTGTTGGGCTTCAACTGGTGGCAGGACCGCCGGGTGCGCCGCAGGATGCAGGCCCATTTCCCCAGTAATGAGCACGACCCCCTGCTGGGCACGGCGGGCCAGGAGAGCGCCGCGCCGCCACGGGCGTCCTCCGCGTCCGCGGCCCCGTCTCCCTCGCAGCGGCGCGAGCCTGGCTTCAATGGCGGTTCCCCCGCCGGCGCCGCCGCGACGGGCGCACACGAAGCGGTTGCCGCGCCGGCCGGCGGACCGGCCGACGGCGACGACCGCGAGGAAGCCGATCCGGCCTGCGAGGTCGTCATCGAGGTCACTTTCGCGGAGCCGGTGCGTGGCGCCGACCTGTTGCCGGTCACGCAGAGCATGCGCGCCGCGGGCCGCAAGCCCATGCGCGTCTTCGGCCAGACGGACGACCAGCGCCACCGCGCGCGCCTGCGCGGCGACGAGCGCTACGCATCGTTGCAGATCGCCGTGCTGCTGGCCAACCGCACGGGCCCGCTTACCGCCATCGAATGGTCGCAGGCCTGGGCTCGCGCGCAGGACCTTGGAGAGCGTTTCGACGCCGCCATCGAAGGGCCGGACCAGCAGGCTGTCCTGGAACAGGCCGCCCGCCTGGACGACACCTGCGCGGCCCTGGATACGCAGGTCGGCCTGACCCTGTTGCTGGGCGGTGCCCAGCCCGCGGCGGAAGTCCTGGCCGTGGCGCGCGACCTGGGATTCATTCATGACGGCCCGCGCCTGGTATGGATGTCGGATGTGGGCTTGCCGCGTTTCACGCTCACGCGGGGCGACGGCGCCGCCTTCGACGCCGGCATGGGCGGCGTCGAGCGGCTGAATCTGCTGCTGGACGTGCCCTGCAGTCCCGCCGACGAGCGCGCCTTCGGACGCATGGTGGACGTCGGACGCCAATTGGCGCAGCGGCTGCGCGCCGAACTGGTCGACGACCAGGGCAAGCCGCTGGCCGATGCCTCCGTCACGGTCATCGACGAACGCCTGCAAGTGTTGTTCGGCCAGCTGGAGCAGGCCGGCCTGCGTGCGGGCAGCGAACGGGCGTTGCGGGTGTTTTCGTGAAGCCTGCGGATACCGGCGTCGACGCGCAGGAGGAAATCGCCCGCCTGCGCGTCGAGATCGAACAGCACAATTACCGGTACTACGTCGAGGACGCGCCGACGGTTTCCGACGCCGAGTACGATGCCCTGATGCGCCGGCTCCAGGCACTGGAGGAAGCGCATCCCGAACTCGTCACGCCTGAATCGCCCACGCAACGCGTGGGCGCGACGCCGCTGGCGGCCTTTGGCGCCGTCACGCACGCGGTGCCGATGCTGTCGCTGGGCAATGCTTTCGACGAAGAAGAAGTTCGCGCCTTCGACAAGCGGGTGGCGGACACGCTGCGCGCGGCCGGCCTGCTGGGTCCGGCCAGCCAGCCGGACTATTTCTGCGAACTGAAGCTGGACGGCCTGGCGATCAGCCTGCGCTATGAAAACGGCAAGCTCACCCAGGCGGCCACGCGCGGCGACGGCCAGACCGGCGAGGACGTCACGGCCAACATCCGCACCATCCGCTCCATCCCGCTGCAATTGAAGGCCGGCGCGCCCCGCGTGCTGGAAGTGCGTGGCGAGGTGCTGATGAACCGCCGCGATTTCGAACGCCTGAACGAATCGCAGGCGGCGCGCGGCGAAAAGGTGTTCGTCAATCCACGCAATGCCGCCGCCGGCAGCCTGCGCCAGCTGGACCCGCGCATCACGGCCCAACGGCCGCTGCGCTTTTTCGCCTATGGCTGGGGAGAGGTGCACGGGCTGGCGGGCCGCCAGGCCGGCATGTTCGACGAGCCCGCGCCCGGCGTGCGCGAGGCCTCCACCCTGCCGCGGGAAGCCCACAGCGCCATGCTGGATTGGCTTGCCGAATTGGGCCTGCCCATCAACGCCCGGCACAATCACAAGGCGGCGGGCGCGGACGGCCTGCTGGACTTCTACGCGCGCGTGGCCAAGCTGCGCCCGACGCTGTCGTATGACATCGATGGCGTGGTGTACAAGGTCGACTCCCTGCCCGCGCAGAAAGTGCTGGGCTTCGTGGCCCGCGCGCCCCGATTCGCGCTGGCGCACAAGTATCCCGCCGAAGAAGCCACCACCACGCTGCAGGACATCGAGGTCCAGGTCGGCCGTACCGGCGCCATCACGCCCGTCGCCCGGCTGCAACCGGTCTTTGTCGGCGGGGTCACCGTCACCAATGCCACCCTGCACAACGAAGACGAGATCCGCCGCAAGGATGTACGCATCGGCGATACCGTCATCGTGCGGCGCGCCGGCGACGTCATTCCGGAGGTAGTGGGCCCGGTGCTGGAAAAGCGCCCGGCCGACGCCCGCGAGTTCCGCATGGTCACGGCCTGTCCGGTCTGCGGCTCGGCCATCGAGCGGCCCGAGGGCGAAGCCATCGCGCGGTGCACCGGCGGCTTGTTCTGCGCCGCGCAGCGCAAGCAGACGCTGTTGCATGCGGCGGGGCGCAAGGCCCTGGATATCGAAGGGTTGGGCGAAAAACTGGTCGATCAACTGGTGGAACGGGACCGCGTCAAGTCCCTGGCCGACATCTACGGCCTGACGGCCGAGGAATTGGCGGCCTACGATCGCATGGGCGCGAAATCCGCCGAGAACGTGGTCCGCGCCATCGACAAGGCCCGCACGCCCAGCTTGGGCCGCATGCTGTTCGCCCTGGGTATCCGACATGTGGGGGAAACCACGGCGCGCGACGTCGCCCGGCATTTCGGCGACCTGGATGCGATCATGAACGCGACGGAAGACCAGTTGCTGGAAGTGTCCGACGTGGGGCCGGCCGTGGCCGCGTCCATCCATCGCTTCTTCGCCGAACCGCACAATCGCGACATCGTGCAGGCGCTCAAACGGCAGGGCGTGCATCCGGTGCCCGAGGCGGCAGCGCGCGACGGCGGCCTGGCGGGCAAGACCTTTGTGCTGACGGGCACGCTGCCCAATTGGACGCGCGAGGAAGCCACCAGCCACATCCTGGCGGCGGGCGGGAAGGTCAGCGGTTCGGTGTCGAAGAAAACCGCCTATGTCGTGGCGGGCGCGGAGGCGGGCAGCAAGCTGGCCAATGCCGAAAAACTGGGCGTGCCCGTGCTGGACGAAGACGGCCTGAAGCAGTTGCTGGGCCTGGCCGGCTGACGCGCTCGTCCCTGGGCGCGGCCGTGGGGCCGCGCGCCAACAAAAGGCCAACAAAAGTCCCGCGACAAAAAGCCCCGCAACAAAAAAGCCCCGCTTTTCCGCGGGGCTTTTTGTTGGACGCGGCCCCGGAGGGCGGCGTCCCGGTGGCGACGGCGCTTACTGGATCTTGGCCTGGTCGCGCAGCGACTTCTGGTAGTTGGCCAGCAGTTGCTGGCGCAGCATTTCCTCCAGCTGGGGACGGACCTGGTCCAGCGGCGGGAATTCCACCGGACGGGTGTCTTCCACCTGGATGATGTGCCAGCCGTATTGCGTCTGCACGGGCTTGTCGGCCAGCTCGCCCTTCTTGAGCGAGGTCACGGCCTGGGCGAAAGGCGCGACGTAGTTGGTGGCGGGGGCCCAGCCCAGATCGCCGCCTTTTTCGGCGCTGCCGGGATCCTTGGAATCCTTCTTGGCGGCGTCCTCGAACTTCAGCTTGCCGCCCTTGATCTGGGTCAGCAGGTCATTGGCGGTTTTTTCGTCGGAAACCAGGATGTGGCGGACCTTGTATTCCAGCTTGCCGGACTGCTGCTGCTTGACCTCGTTGTATTCGTCCTGCACCTGCTTGTCCGTGATCGGGTGCTTTTGCAGATAATCGGCCATCAGCGCGCGCACCAGAATGCCCTGGCGCGCCAGTTCGACCTCGGTCTGCACGTCCGGCTGCTTGGCGACCCCGGCCTTTTCAGCGGCCTGCACGAACACCTGGCGATTGATCATTTCTTGCTTGACCTGGTCGCGCAGCTGGGGCGAATCGGTGGCGCCCTGGCTGACGAGCAGCTTTACGAACTGGTCCAGGCTTTTTTGAGTAATGGGTTTGCCATTGACCGTTGCCACGTTCTGGGCAAGGGCAGGGGCGGCAATGACGCAGGCCGCCACCAGCACGATAAAGCGTTTCATGTAGGTCCTTTCAGGGAGTACGGGTTTCCAGCGCAAGCGCGTGGATGGGGTAGGGCATCAAATCATTCAAATGATCATACACCAGCCGGTGCCGCGCCACGGGCGACAAACCCTCGAACCGGGCGGATGTAATCCGCACCGTGAAATGCGAAGCACCGCCGTGTGCGCCGGCATGGCCGGCATGCAAATGAGAGTCGTCCTGAATGTCCAACGCCACCGGCGCGAGCGCTTGCAGGCGTTCGCGAATAGTAGCAGCCACGTCCGTCATTTCACTCATGGAGAATTATTGAAAATGTATTCAGTGCTTGCCGCTTTCGCGGCCGGCCTGGTCGCCCGCTTCGCCGGGCGTTTGCAGATGCCGGCCCAGCCACAGCGACTGGGCCAGGACGAAAACGATCATCAGCCCCATCAGGCCAAAGGCCTTGAAGGTGACCCATTCCGCTTCCGAAAAATGCCCGGAGAATGCCACATAAAGATTGATGGCGCCGGCCAGAAGGAAAAACACCGCCCAGGTGGCATTCAGCTTGTCCCAGACGCGGTCGGGCAGGGCGATCTGCTTGTCCAGCAGGCGCCGCACCAGATTGCGCTTGAATATCCAGCGGCCGATGAGCAAGGCGCCGCCGAAAAGCCAGTACAGCACGGTGGGCTTCCATTTGATAAAGACATCGCTGTGCAGCCACAACGTGGCGCCGCCGAAGATCACGATGACCGCCAGATTGATCCAATGCATCCCTTCGATGGGCCGGGCCGTCAGTTTGAGCCAGAGGATCTGCAGGATGGAGGCGGTGATGGCCACCGCGGTGGCCGTATAGATACCGGCGTAGCGGTAGGCCACGAAAAACAGCAGCAGCGGAAACAGATCGAATAAAAACTTCTTCATTCTGGGGCAGGTTCGATTTTCATCAAGGCGGGGAAATCGGCGCACGATCGGGAAAAAACTGAGCCCGGCGCGAGCCGCCTACAATTGCACGATACCCCAGCCGGCGGGCAGGAGGTGTGCCCGTGCCGGCCGCTGGGGGCTTTCCGTCCCTGTTTGGCTGGGGGCGCGCCATGCTTTCCGTCCCCCCGGCACGCCAGCCGGCGCGGTCCTTCGCACTTGTCCTTTGTGCGCCGGATTGCCGGAGCGTTGGACCGGTTCGGGCATAATCGCGCCCCATGTTAATCGAGTTTGATCGTGCCGTCGTGAAGACGCCCCGGGCAGAGATTCTGCATGGGGTAAGCGCCGTGCTCGCCGAACGCCGCGTGGGCATCGTCGGCCCGAACGGCGCTGGCAAAAGTACGCTGGCGCGGCTGGTCAACGGGCTGGTGCTGCCGTCGTCGGGCGCGGTGCGCGTCAATGGGCATGACACCCGCCAGGCGACCCGCGATGTCCGCAAGGAGGTCGGCTTCGTTTTCCAGAACCCGGAAAACCAGATCGTCTTTCCCATCGTCCGGGAGGATATGGAATTCGGGTTGAAGGCCAGCGTGCCGGACCGCGCGCAGCGGCAGGCGCGGGCTGCGGAACAGCTGGACGCCCTGGGCATAGGGCACCTGGCGGATCGCGCCAGCCATAGCCTGTCGGGCGGCGAGCGGCAACTGGTGGCGCTGGCCGCCGTGCTGGTCATGCGGCCCAATGTGATTGTGTTCGACGAGCCCACCACGCAGCTGGATCTGCGCAATCGCAACCGCGTGCGCGCGGCCATTGCCGGTCTTGCATGCGACGCCATCGTGGTCAGCCATGACCTGGACCTGCTGGAGGATTTCGACCGCGTGCTGGTGGTGGTCGACGGCCGCGTGGCCGCCGACGACGCCCCGCACGCCGCGCTACGCTGGTATCGGGAGCACTGCGCATGATGGAGCCGCTATATGTGGAAGGCGATGGTCCGCTGCACCGCATCCCCGCTTCGTGGAAGCTGATGGCGCTGCTGGCGGCCGGTGCGGGGCTGTTCCTGGTGCGGCGCCTGGATGCGCTGGGCGCCGCCGCGGCGGTGGGCGGACTGCTGGTGGCAATGTCCGGCGCGGGGTTCGCCGCGGTGTGGCGCCACGCGCGCGGCCTGCTGCCTATCCTGGCGGTGGTGGGCGCCTTCACCGCGTATTTCGATGGCTGGGCGCAGGCCGCCGAAGTCCTGCTGCGCGTGTGCGCCCTGGTGGCCCTGGCCATGGCCGTGACCCTGACGACACGCACGACCGACCTGATCCGGGTGTGCGAACGGGCGCTCTACCCGCTGGACCGGCTGGGATGGGTCGATGCAAGCCGCGTGTCCCTGGCGCTGGCGCTGACGCTGCGCTTCATCCCGGAGATCTGGCGCAACTACCAGGATATCCGCGAGGCCCAGGCCGCGCGCGGGCTGTCCCGCAATGCCCTGGCGCTGGCCGTGCCGCTGCTGGTGCGCACGCTCAAGCGCGCGGAGGAGGTCGCCGAGGCCATCGAGGCGCGCGGCGGCTAGCATGGGTTTCTTCGGCGCCATGGCGCGCCCGATCGCAGAGGAGGGCGCGCATGCGCACCAAGGATACCGTCACCGTCGCATTGTTCGCGGCCTTCATCGTCGTGCTGAGCCTGGCGCCGCCGATCCCGGTGCCCGCCTTGCCCGTGCCTATCACCTTGCAGGCGTTGGGCGTGATGCTGGCGGGATGCATGCTGGGGCCCGCGCGCGGGGCGGCCGCGGTGGCGCTGTATCTGGTGCTCGCGGCGATCGGGCTGCCGGTGCTGCCGGGCGGCCGCGGCGGCCTGGGCGTGTACGCCGGGCCCACCGGCGGTTTCCTGATCGGGATGCTCGTGGGCGCGGCGCTGTGCGGCGCCATCGCGCAGCGGGTCGGCCGTTCCGGAGCCGGCACGCTGCCCGCCATCCTGGGCTATTTCGGCGCGGCGCTGGCCGGCGGGCTGGTGGTGGTCTATGCGGTCGGGATCCCGTGGCTGGCCGCCATCGCCGGCATGACCCTGGCCAAGGCCGCGGCGGCCATGGCGGTCTTTTTGCCTGGCGATATCGCCAAGGCCATCGTGGCCGCCGTGGTGACGCAGCGTGTACGCCGCGTCTGGGCGTTCGCGCACGAAAGATAAGCGACCGGCCAGGATGTTCCGGCGCCCGCGCGGTACGGCGGCCCTGCGGTCAGGCGCGCACTCAGGGTCATTACTTACCCGGCTGTTCCGAGGCAATTTGATACGGTTTTAAACCTATAATCCGATTTTCTGTATAGCTTGCAGAATGGTTTCATAGGCTGTTGCCGCCGGGCGTCCGCGCCGGCCCTCTCTGGAGACTTCGAAATGCATGACAAGCACATATTGCGGCGGCCGGCGGCAGCCCTTGCGGCCACGGCGCTGGCGCTGGCCTTGCCCTGGGCGGCCCAGGCGCAGGTCAAGGTCGGCGTGACCCTCTCCAGCACCGGCCCGGCCGCGTCGCTGGGCATCCCGGAGCGCAACACGGTTGCCCTGCTGCCCAAGGAAGTGGCCGGCCAGAAGATCGAATGGATCGTGCTGGACGACGCCACCGATACGACGCAGGCCGTCAAGAATATGCGCAAGTTCGTCAGCGAGGACAAAGTGGACGTGGTGGTCGGCACCTCGGTCACCCCCGCATCGCTGGCCATGGTGGACGTAGCGGGAGAAACCCGCACGCCGATGATCAGCGTGGCGGCCAGCGTCAAGATCGTCGACCCGGTCGACGGTCCGCGCAAATGGGCTTTCAAGACGCCGCAGAACGATGCCTTGATGGCCGGCGCCCTGGCCGACGCCATGGCCAAGGGCAAGGTCAAGACGCTGGGCTTCATCGGCTTTGCCGACGCCTACGGCGACAGCTGGCTGCAGGAAATCAAGAGCGCCACCGAGAAGAAAGGCATCAAGATCGTCGCCGTCGAGAAATACAGCCGCACGGACACCAGCGTGACGGGCCAGGTGTTGAAGCTGGTCAGCGCGCGCCCCGACGCCGTGCTCATCGCGGGGTCCGGCACGCCGGCCGCCTTGCCGCAGAAGGAATTGCGTGCCCGCAACTACGGCGGCGTGATCTATCAGACCCACGGCGTGGCCAATGGCGATTTCCTGCGTGTCTGCGGCAAGGATTGCGAAGGCATGCTGCTGCCGGCCGGCCCGCTGCTGGTGGCCGAGCAGCTGCCCGACAGCAATCCCGTGAAGAAATCCGCGTTGACCTATGTCGCCGCCTATGAGAAGGCGCACGGCGCGGGTTCGGTCAGCACCTTCGGCGGACATATGTGGGATGCCGGCCAATTGGTGCTGGCGGCCGTGCCGGTCGCGCTGAAGACCGCCCAGCCCGGCACCCCGGAGTTCCGCGCCGCGATGCGCGACGCGCTGGAGAACGTCAAGAACCTGGCGGCGTCGCAGGGCGTATTCAATATGAGCCCCACCGACCACGCCGGTTTCGACGAGCGCGCGCGGGTCATGGTGAAGGTGCAGAACGGCAAGTGGGTGTACCAGCCCGGCCTTTGACCCGACTGACATCACACAGGAGGCGCCGCGCGCGAGGACTGCCCCGCGCGCGGCGTTTCCGTACACGGTAAACGGTCGATGGATTCCTCCATAGCCTTCATCCTGCTGCAGGACGGCGTCGTCAGCGGGTCGATCTACGCCTTGCTGGGCATGGCCCTGGTGCTGGTATTCGCGGTCACGCGGGTGATCTTCATCCCGCAGGGCGAGTTCGTCGCCTTCGGCGCCTTGACGCTGGCCATGCTGGTGGACGGCAAACTGCCCGGCACGGTGTACCTGTTGCCGCTGCTGGGCGGCGTCGTGTTCCTGCTGGAGCTGGGCCGCGCGCTGCGCCAGCGCAGCGCCGCGGCGCTGCCCAAGGCTTTCCTGGCCAATGTGGTGCTACCCGCCTTGCTGTACTGGCTGACCGGCCAGCTGGCGGGCGCCGACACGCCGCTGTGGCGCAATATGCTGCTGACCCTGCTGCTGATCGTGCCGATGGGACCGATGGTGTATCGCATTGTCTACCAGCCCCTGGCGGAGGCCAGCGTGCTGGTGCTGCTCATTACCTCGGTGGCCGTGCATTTCGTGCTGGTCGGACTGGGCCTGGTGTTCTTCGGCGCGGAGGGCTGGCGCACACCGGCCTTCGTCGACGGCCAGGTGGACCTGGGCGTGACGGCCTGGTCGGCGCAAAGCCTGTTCGTAGTGGGCACATCGCTGGTCCTGATCGTGGCGCTGTGGCTGTTCTTCGGCAAGACGCTGTATGGGCGCGCCTTGCGCGCCACGGCCGTGAACCGCCGCGGCGCACGCCTGGTGGGCATCAGCAGCAGCATTTCCGGCAGCATCACCTTCACGCTGGCCGCGCTGCTGGGCGCGATCTCCGGGATCCTGATCGCACCGGTGACCACCATCTATTACGACACGGGATTCCTGATCGGGCTCAAGGGCTTCGTGGGCGCCATCATCGGCGCGCTGGCCAGCTATCCGGTCGCGGCCGCGGGCGCGCTGCTGGTCGGCCTGCTGGAATCGTTCTCTTCGTTCTGGGCCAGCGCCTACAAGGAAGTGATCGTGTTCACGCTTATCATCCCCGTGCTGCTGTGGCTGTCGCTGCGTGGCGGCGGGCATGCCGAGGCCGAGGAGTAAGCGCGCCATGAAGAGCCTCTTCCCGCGGCGGCTGCCCCTGCTGGTCTTTGTGGCGCTGCTGGCGCTGCTGCCGCTGTTCCCCGCCACGCCGGAATTCTGGATCACCCAGCTCAACTACATCGGCCTGGCCAGCCTGGTGGTGCTGGGCCTGGTGGTGCTGACGGGCGTCAGCGGGTTGACGTCCTTCGGCCAGGCCGCCTTCGTCGGGATCGGCGCCTACGCCACCGCCTGGCTGACCACCGCGCAGGGCTGGTCGCCCTGGCTGGGGCTGGTGGCGGGCCTGGTGCTGACGGGCGCGGTGGCATGGATACTGGGCGCGATCACGCTGCGGCTGTCCGGCCATTACCTGCCGCTGGGGACCATCGCCTGGTGCCTGGCGCTGTTCTATCTGTACGGCACCGTGGATGCGCTGGGCCGCCATGACGGCATCGCCGGCATCGAGCCGCTGACCGTGTTCGGCCTGTCGCTGGCGGAGGGCCGCCACATTTATTACCTGATCTGGCTCCTGGTGCTGGCAGCCGTCTGGGCCACCGGCAATCTGCTGGACTCGCGGCCGGGACGTGCGATCCGCGCGCTGCGCAACGGGGCGGGCATGGCCGAGTCCATGGGCGTCGACACCCGTCGCTACAAGGTCGTCGTGTTCGTCTACGCCGCCTTGCTGGCCAGCCTGTCGGGATGGCTGTACGCGCATATGCAGCGCGCGGTCAGTCCCAGCCCTTTCGGCCTGAACTACGGCATCGAGTACCTGTTCATGGCCGTGGTGGGCGGCGCCGCGCACGTATGGGGCGCCTTGCTGGGGTCGGCCATCATCCTGGTGCTCAAGGACCAGATCCAGAACGTGTTGCCGCGCTTGCTGGATACCACCGCCAACTTCGAATTGATCGTCTTCGGCATCCTGCTGATCCTGATGCTGCAGTACGCGCGGGATGGTGTGTGGCCGATGCTGGCCGGCGCCTGGCGGCGGCTGGCCGGTGGCGATGGCCGGCGCGCGCGCGCCGCGCCGCAGGGCGATGCCGCGCCCTTGTCCAGGCGGACGCGGCCGGCCGCTGGGCAAGTGGTCCTGGATGTGGACGCCATCCGCAAGACCTTTGGCGGGCTGGTGGCCGTCAACGATATTTCATTCCAGGTGCGCGCCGGCGAGATCATGGGCCTGATCGGCCCCAACGGCGCCGGCAAGAGCACCACCTTCAACCTGATCACGGGCGTGCTGCCGTGCACGCGCGGCGGCGTCAGTTTCATGGGCGAAAGGATCGAACGCCTGTCCGCGCGCGATATCGCGCGCCGCGGCGTGGGCCGCACTTTCCAGCATGTGCAGCTGCTGCCCGGCATGACCGTGCTGGAGAACGTCGCGCTGGGAGCGCACCTGCGCGCCGACGTCGGCGTGCTGGCGGGCGCCCTGCGCATGGACCGGCCGGCAGAGGCGCGGCTGCTGCGGGAAGCGGCGCTGCAGCTGGAGCGCGTCGGCCTGGGCGACTGCCTGTACGAACAGGCTGGAAATCTGGCGCTCGGCCAGCAACGCATTCTGGAGATCGCCCGCGCCCTGGCCGGCGATCCCGTCCTGCTGCTACTGGACGAGCCGGCCGCGGGCCTGCGCTACAAGGAAAAGCAGGCCCTGGCGCGGGTGCTGGAACAATTGCGGGAAGAAGGCATGAGCATCCTGCTGGTGGAACACGATATGGATTTCGTCATGCGCCTGACCAATCACCTGGTCGTCATGGATTTCGGCACCAAGCTCGCGGAAGGCGTGCCGGCGGACATCCAGCGCGATCCCGCGGTGCTGGAGGCCTACCTGGGCGGACTGGACGAGGACGAGGCGCCGGCGCCCGCGGGGGCGGCGGCTGACGTGCCGGTATCGGACGTGCCGGTAGCGGACGCGCCGGTTTCCCCGGATACGAGCCGCGCCGCGGCGGCACGGGAGCAGCGATGAGCGTACAGCCCCTCTCCCCAGGCTCCATGCTGCTGCGCGTGGACGGCCTGGCCGCGCGCTACGGCAAAGTGGCCGCGCTCTCTCCGGTTTCGCTGGCGGTTCCCGCCGGCAGCATTGTCACGGTGATCGGCGCCAACGGCGCCGGCAAGTCGACGATGCTCAATGCCATCATGGGCGCCTTGCCCTTGTCGGGCCACGCCACCGGCGGCATCTGGCTGGACGGCCAGGATGTGTCCGGCTGGGCCGTGGAGCGCCGCGTCGCGGCGGGTATGTCGCTGGTGCCCGAACGGCGCGAGCTTTTCGCCAGCATGTCGGTGGAAGACAACCTGCTGCTGGGCGGCTTTCGCCGCTACCGCATGCGCGAGGCCGGCTGGCGCGACAGCATGCGGGATGTCTATGAGCTCTTTCCCCGCCTGAAAGAACGCCGCGCCCAGCAGGCCGGTACGCTGTCCGGCGGCGAACGCCAGATGCTGGCCGTCGGGCGTGCCCTGATGGCCAAGCCGCGCCTGCTGATGCTGGACGAGCCCAGCCTGGGCCTGGCGCCGCGTATCGTGCGCGAGATTTTCCACATCATCGCGCGGCTGCGCGAGGCGGGCGTTTCCATCCTGCTGGTGGAGCAGAACGCGCGTGCGGCCTTGCAGGTGGCCGACCAGGGCTATGTGCTGGAAACCGGCGAGGTCGTGCTGTCCGGCCCGGCGGCGGAACTGGCGCACAACCCGCGGGTGGTGGAAAGCTATCTGGGACTGGGCCAGGCGACCGCTTGATCTCTCCGGGCGGACGTCGGCACAAGGGATGACAAGAAGCGCGTCCTCATCCCTATAATCTGCGCCGTCATGCCGGAAACCCGAAGGAGAGAGCGTGTTCACAAGGCGTAATGCCGCCGCCGCGGCACTGGCCGTTCTGGCGGCGCTGCAGGGATGTGGGCATACCTCGGAGCAGGAGAAATTCGATGCCGCCTGGGCGGACGAGAAGGCGGTCTTGATCCGGCAGATGCTGGCGCCGCGCGGCACGCTGCGGGCGGCGATGTACCGGGGCAGTCCGACGTCCTTCGTGCAGGCCAGTCCCGGCGATCC
Organism: Bordetella bronchialis; assembly: GCF_001676705.1. NCBI lineage: Bacteria > Pseudomonadati > Pseudomonadota > Betaproteobacteria > Burkholderiales > Alcaligenaceae > Bordetella > Bordetella bronchialis. The sequence continues at coordinate 4,212,356 of NZ_CP016170.1, read as the reverse complement.
GCCGCGTGGCGTGGGCTACGAATTGGCCGAGGCCTTCGCCAGACAGCTGGGCGTCCCTTTCGAGCCCAAGGTCTACGCCAGCAATGCGGAGGCCCTGCGGGCAGTCGGTTCCGGCCAGGCGGATTTCATCTTTACCGATGCCACGCCCGAACGGGCGCGTTTCCTGGATTTCTCGCCCACGGTGCTCGACGTGCAAAAGAGCGTGCTCGTGGTCGGCAAATCGCGCCTGAAGACGCTGGATGACTTGCGCAAGCCCGGCCTGCGCATCGGCGTCGGCGCCGGCAGCAGCACCGGCGAGGAGCTGAAGCCGGTTTATCCCAAGGCCAGGCTGGTGCCGGTGGACACCCTGGCCAATGCCGTGGATATGTTGGCGTCGGACAAGATCGATGCATTCGCGACCAACGACGCCGTTCTTTTCGAAATCAGCGGCAAGCTGCCGGGATCCCGCGTGTTGGCCGGCCAGTGGGGCGTGGAGCATTTCGCCGTCGGCGTGCCGAAAGGGCGCCTGGCCGGCGCGCAATGGATCGCCGATTTCGTCCAGAAGGCCGTGGCCGACGGCCTGGTGCAAGGCGCGGCCCAGCGCGCGCGGCTGCGCGGCGGCGCGCAATCGCAGCCCGGATCCCGATCCCGGTCCCAGCAGTCCCAGCCCCAGTCCCAGTCCCCGTCCCGACCCGCATCCCAATCGCTATCGCAACCGCAACCGCTGGCGCATCCCTGATCGGGATCGCGGCCGCGCCCTTACGCCACCGCCATGCCCTCGCGCAATTCGGCGGGCGGCTTGCCCTCGCGGAAGATGTAGCCGGTATGCGGCCCATGGAAGGTCATATTCCGCCCGTCGCCCGCCAGCCAGTCGCCTTCCGGCAGGCCGACCACCGTGGCCGCGGGATTGGCGACCAGGAATTCGGCGATGCGGTCGTTGCGGGTTTCGCCCTGGTGCCCGGGGGGCAGGGCGTTGGTGTAGTGCGGGTTGATCTGGAAGCCGATCAGGCCCAGGGCGTCGAAACCGCCCGGGTCGACGATGGGCATGTCGTTGGTGGTGCACAGCGTGGGGCAGGCCAGGTTGGCGCCGGCGCTCCAGCCGGAGTAGGGCGTGCCCGCCCTGACGCGCTCCGGGATGGCCTGCAGCCAGCCGCGGCGCCGGCATTCGGCCACCAGCTGGAAGGTATTGCCGCCGCCCACCACGATCAGGTCGTAGCGGTCGGCCGTGCCGGCGTCCACGGTATGGGCGCCGGTCAGGGCCAGGCCCAGCGGCGCCAGGCTTTCCCGCACCTTGGCGGTGTAGTCGTCCCAGCTGGCGGTCACGCCGGCGAAGGGCACGAACAGCGTGTTCCGGCGTTCGCCGGCCAGGGCGCGCAAGGGTGCCAGGGCGTGCGTCAGGTAGCTGCCGTCGGAAGACCGGGAGTTGCTGAAAAGAAGCAGTTGCGTGGTCATTGATGGACGAGCTCCGCGACGAGTTTGGCGATAAGGGCGTTGGACAGCAGGGTGGGCAGGCCGCTGGCGCGCCGGGCCGCGGCGCGATGCGCTTCGACGAATCCCATGCAGTCCATCAGCAGCATTTGCGCGCCGCGTTCGCGCAGCGTCCGTGCCGCCTGTTCCACCGCGCGCAGGTCCTGGCCGTAGGGCGAGGCCGCCTCGCATAGCGGCGGCCTGGCCAGCAGGGAAAACTTGCCGGCTTCGCTCGCGGCCTGTTCTTGCAAGGGCAGGATGATACCCACCTGGCGGTCCCCCGCCAATGCGGCGGCGGCCGGCGGCACGATGCGGTCGGGCTCGACCAGCCAGGCTTGCCGCGCGCCCAGGCCGTGGAACTCGCCGGTGCACAGCACCAGGATCACCGTGCAGCCGCTGGCTTCGAGCTCGGCGACCTTGCCGGCCAGGGCGTCCTGCACGGCGGCCTTGTCCAGGATTACCGCATTGCCGTCGAGCAGGCGGGTGACCAGCAGCGGCTGGCCGGGGCGCGGCGCGTAGCGGGCGTCGATTTCCTTGGCCGTCAGGCCGTCCAGCACGCCGGCATGCAGGGTGCGCACGCCGGCCGGCAGCGCGGCCTGCAGGATGGGCGTGATATCGGCGCGAGGCGCCTGCCCTATGGTGATGGTGCCCAGCAAGGGGCTGTCATGCGTCATGCTCGTCTCCATCGTGCCGGCACCGTGCGCGGCGCCATGCCCGCGCATGGATGCGGCCGCTTCATTGGCGCCGCTGCAGGTGCGCCAGCGAACCGTACATCGCCAGCAGCTTTTCGTATTCGTCGTGGTCGTGGAACTTGCAGGTGCCGCGCGTGAATTCCTTGGCGACTTCCACCGCGAAGCGCACCGCGGCGGCGATATCGGCTTCGTCGCTGGCCCCGGTGCCGCACCCGGGCACCACGCTGATCGCCGAGATCGCCACCCCCACCGTGGGCGCCTGCGTGGCCACGGAAGGCTGCAGGATGCTGTTCAGGTGATAGACGCCATTGCCGTAGGGCGTGATGTCCTGCGTGGTGATCGGAAAGGTGACCGCCGGCCTGCCGCTGGTCATCTCCATGATGCGCACCAGGTCTTCCGAGACGCGCAGGATGTAGCCCTGCTTGACGGTGGGCGAGATCGCGTAGCCCTTGTGATTCAGGATGCGGTTGCCCTTGGTCGTGTCGATGGAGAGCACGGCGTCCATTTCCTCCGACACCTCGTTTTCGTTCAAGGTCTCGGTGTCCATGGGCGAGTCCATGAAGTCGACGGGCTCGTGCGGCCGCGTGGGCGCATCGGGGCAGACGTGCGTACTGATGACGACGTCTCCCGGCAGGCGGTCGCCCTGCGTCGCCATGTGGGCCAGCTTGAGCGCCGCCGCCACGGCGGCGACCGCACCGTCGCCGTCCGATACCAGGCCGATGCGGCTGGGCCGCGCGCCGATGCCGCCCAGGCGGCCGACGATGCCCAGCGTGGGGGCGCCGCCGCCCGACTGCTTGCCTTCCGTGCCGCGGATCTCGATGCGCACGAAATCCGTCTTGCCCTTGGGGCCGGAGATCGTCTTGACGGCGACCTGGGCATGGGCGGCATAGGGACGCAGCAGCTCGACCACGGTCTGCCCGCTGGCATGCGCGCTATCGAAGGCTTCGAATACTTTCAGGGTATGGGTAAGGCTCATGTCGGATCTTCCATATGACGCGGGAAACGGCGGCCGGCGCCTATTTCCCCTTGGCCTGATACTGGATCAGGGAATTGAAGAAGCTGTACAGCGCGTCGCCGGCGATGGTGCCGGCGGCGAAGACCTCCAGGCCGCTGCGCACTTTGTCGCCCCACAGGCGCAGCGCCACGACGCGTAGCACGATGCCGGCCAGCACGGCCCAGCCGGCCAGCGGATTGGCGATCAGCAGGCCGGTGGACAGCAGCACGCCCAGCTGGCGGCGCGGGCCGCCCAGCCATTGGATCAACGCGCCGGGAATCGCCCAGATCAGCAACTGCATGGCCACGCCGGGGGCCACGCCGGCCTTGATCGTCGCCACGTATACCGAGGCCACCGGCGGGGTCAGGCCCTGGTCGAAATAACTGTGGAAGCTGAAGTACACCATCGGCATGCTGATGACGAAGGCCAGCATGCCGGCGGCCAGCTGCTGGCGCCGCCCATCCAATTCGAAGGCGGGGTCCGTGCCGTTGCCGCGCAGCAGGTAGCCGGCCTTCAGGTCATAGCCCATATCGGCAAAGGCCGGACCCGTGGCGGCGGCGAAGCCGCACAGGATCACCAGCGCCACCGGCGGGAAGCCGATCAGCATGCCGATCAGCAGGGTAATCAGCGCGACCGCGAAGGCGGGGAACCAGCCCGAATGCATGGCGGCGATGCCCACCAGCAATTCATGCACGAAGGCGGCGAAAGCCGCATACAGCACGAAGCCGACCAGCATGGGCATGGACATGCCCGTGTACAGCCCGCTGCCCAGCGCCAGCAGCGCCGCAAGCACGATGTAGGCCACCGCGCCCAGGCGCAGCGTCCGGCGCATGTCTTCCACCGTGCGGGTGGGGCCGGCCGCGGGTTCGGCTTCCGCCGTCGCGGCGGCGGGCATGGCTTGCGCGCCGGCCGCGCCGGCCGCGGCGCCGCCGGCGTTGGCGATGCCCGCCGGCTTGTCCCCGCGCGATCGGATCTGCGCGATCACCTGTATCAGCGCGACCAGGCCCGCGCCTATCATCAGCCCGTGCGGGATGTACAGGGCGTTGATGTCCCAGCCCATCAGGGGCTTGGCGTAGCCGCGTATGAGCAGGCCGATGCCGAACATCGTGAGCGCCCAGATATTGCCCAGGAAAGCCGTGCCGAAGGCCGACATGGGAATGTGCAGCCACGCGCCCACCAGGCCGACGCCGATGCCGGCCCCCAGCAGGCGCGCCTGGCGTCCGCCGGTGTCGCCGGCCTTGATGGCCTCCGCCGCCGCCACGCCGGGCGGCCATGCGCCGGCGGCGGGAAAGACGCGGCTATCGAATAGCCGGTACAGCAGGTAGCCGTCCAGCAGCATTGCCGCCGCCACCCCGATGAACATGGGCAGTACCAGGTCCGTGCGGCCGAAGAGATACGGGATGGCGATGGGCAGCAGCAGGCTGTTGGCCGCGCCGAAGGTGGCCGACGAAATCGCGCTTTGCGCCAGATTCTGTTCGTGTATCGAACGGAAGCGCCGGAACAGCGCCAGCGGCACGCGCGCCAGGATCATGGCGACCAGCGCGCCGATGATGGAGGTGTTCGGCGTGACGCCCAGCGACACCAGGAGCTGGATGCCGATGATGGCGCCGAACACGCTGAGCAATGCCAGCAGCACGAATGTGCCGCCGCTGAAGGCGCGTGGATGCGAAACGGGATGCTGCATGGGTGTTCCCCTTGTTTTTTCACTGGTGGGCGGCGCTCGCCGGCGCCATGGTTTGCCAAAATGCATCGCCGGCCGCGCGGCCGATGGCGGCGACATGGCCCACCAGGCGGTGGGCCAGCGCGTCGACGAAACCGGGCCGGTCCAGCGACGCGGGAAAACTCAGGCAGAAGGCCAGCGTTTCGCCGCTCTGCGGATCGCTCACCGTGGCGCTGACCGAGCCGACGCCGGCCAGGCTTTCGTCCAGCGCCCACGCCCATCCCCGCTGGCGTATCTCGCGCAGTTGCGCGGCCAGCGCGCCGGGGTTGGCGGGCGCGTGCGGCAGCACCGCGGCCCGCGCATCGCCGGCGGCCGGATGCGCGTGGCGCGCGCTGTCATCATCCAGCCGCGCCAGCAGGGCGCGGCCGGTGGAGCTCGCATAGGCGGGCAGGCGATGGCCGGGTTGCGTCACCACGCGCAGGGGATGCGAGCCGTGGAAGGCGCGTACCACGACGACGTCGCGGCCGTTCTTGTCCAGTACGGAGATATACCCCGTGTAGCCGGTCTCCGCGACCAGGGATTCCAGGGCTTCCTCCAGGCGCCGGATCAAGGGCGTGCTGCCGCGCGCCTGGTGGGCGACCTCCAGCAGCAGCAGGGCCGGACGGTACTTGAGCGTGGCGGCGTCGCGCTCCAGCAGGCCGCTTTCCAGCATCTGTTTCAGCAGGCGCGAGGCCGAGCTCTTGGGCAGCGCCAGGTGGGCCACGACGTCCGTGACGCTGACCTCGCCGCCGTGCTGCGCCAGCACGCGCAACACGCGTGTCGCGTTATCCAGTACGCTCATCGGGTAGGTTCCAAAATATGGAACTAGGTATCAATAAATGGGATTCGCGCATTCTAGCGCGGCGGACGGGCCGGCGCTGTGCGGACTTTCCCTCGGTCGTTGCGGTGCACCATCGAAGTGCGGGAAACGCCGCATTCTCCAATCAGCAAGCCGACCGGCGCCAAGCCTCGTAACATCGTCATCCTGGCGCACACCCGTCCGGGCGGACGGGCAGGGCGGGCCTGCGGCCAGCCGCCAGTGCGCCCGCTGCCATGCCTGCCAGGAGATCGCGACGATGAAGCACGAACTGAAGATTTCTTCGATGAAGGACAAATGCTCCGAAGCGGAGTGGGAAGCCCGCGTGGACCTGGCGGCCTGTTACCGCCTGGTCGCGCACTACGGCATGTCGGACATGATCGCCAACCATATCTCGCTGCGCGTGCCCGGCGAGCCGGGGGCCTTCCTGATCAATGCCTACGGCCTGCTCTATGAAGAAATCACGGCATCCAGCCTGCTGAAGATCGACCATGACGGCAACATCCTGAGCAAGCCCGATTTCGGTCCGAACTTTTCCTACGGCGTGAACAAGGCCGGCTTCGTCATCCACAGCGCGGTCCACGAAAAGCGTCCCGAGGTCGACTGTGTCATCCACACCCATACCTGGGCCGGCATGGCCGTGTCGTCGCTGGCCTGCGGCCTCTTGCCGCTGAACCAGACCGCCATGCGTTTCGCCAAGATCGGCTATCACGACTACGAAGGCGTGGTGCTGGACCTGAGCGAGCAGGAATCCCTGTGCCGCGACCTGGGCCAGAACGAGGCCCTGATCCTGCGCAATCATGGCCTGCTGACGGTGGGACGCACCATCGGCGAAGCGTTCAACTGGATGCACCGCCTGGAATTGTCCTGCCGCGCGCAGCTGGCCGCGATGGCCTGCAACGCGCCGCTGAACCCGGTATCCCGGCAAGTCGTGGAGGCCACCTGGAACCAGTACCAGCCTGGCACGCGGCGTCCGTACGGCCAGATGGAATGGCCCGCGCTGCTGCGCCTGGCGGACCGCCTGGATCCCTCGTACCGCACATAACGATTTTTTCAAGCAGTAAGTTCGGAGACTTCAATGAAGCAGTTCAAAGGCGCTGTGAAAGCGCTGGGGATGGTTATTGCCCTGGGTCTGGGCACGCATGCCGGGATCGCGGCCGCTGCGGGCTATCCCGACAAGCCCATCCGGCTGGTCGTGCCCTATCCGCCCGGCGGCAATCTGGACATCACCACGCGCGCCATCACCACCGCCATGGCGCGCCACCTGAAGCAGTCCATCGTGGTGGAGAACCTCGGCGGGGCCGGGGGCTCCATCGGCGCGGGCAACGTCGCGCGTGCCGCGCCGGACGGCTATACCGTGCTGTCCACCACCATCGTGCCGCTGGTGGTCAACCCCACGCTGGTGCCGGGCACCAAAGTCAGGCTGGGCGATTTCGACCCCGTCGGCATGCTGGCCGTGGTGCCTTCCGTGCTGGAGGTCAACGCCAAGAACAAGCAGGGCATCAAGGACTTCAAGGGCTTCATCGCCTATGCCAAGGCCCACCCGGGCGAGCTGGCCGTGGCGCATTCCGGCACGGGCACGACCAACCACATCGCGGAACTGCTGCTGGAACAGGACTTCGGCATCAAGCTCAATCCCATTCCCTACAAGGGTTCGGCGCCGGCGCTGGCGGATCTGCTGGGCAACCAGGTCGACGGCATGGTGGACCAGCTGACCAGCTCCCAGCCGCAGATCCAGAACGGCGCCTTGACGGCGCTGGCGGTGACCTCGGCCAAGCGCGTCGCGCAATTGCCGGACGTGCCGACCGTGGCCGAATTGGGCAAGCCCGATTTCGAGATGGTCACCTATTCGGCGTTGATGACGCCCAAGGGAACGCCGAAGGAAGTGCGCCAGGTCCTGAACGATGCCCTGGCCAAAGCCGTCGCCGACCCCGAAGTGCAGAAGCAGCTGGCCAACATCGGCTCGGAAGTGGTGCCCTCCACCATCGACCAGGCCGCGCAGATCTTCGCCAAGGAAGAAGCCAAGCTGCAGCCGCTGCTGACGTCCGGCGTGTTGAAGCCCGAGAACGCGCGCTGATCGTCGCCGCGCGCCCCGCCAACCCGATAACCGCGAACCAGACATGACCAGACCCTGTTTGCCGCCCCACGCCGAGTCCACACCGGTGCGCTATGCCGTACCGCGTGGCGCCTGCGACTCGCACGCCCATGTATTCGGTCCCTACGCGCAGTTTCCGCTGAGCGAGGACCGCAGCTACACCCCGCCGGAGAACGGCGCCGAGCGTTTCATCGCCCACCTGGACCGCCTGGGCCTGACCCGCGGCGTGCTGGTGACGGCGAGCGCGCAGGGGGATGACAACCGCAATGTCCTGCAGGCCCTGCGTGCCTATCCCGACCGGCTGCGGGCGGTGGCGGTGATACGCGGCGATATCGCGGACAAGGACCTGGACGCCCTGGCCGAACAGGGGGTGCGCGGGGCGCGCTTCAATCTGTACAAGCATGACGGCAAGGCGGTCTACCGCAATGGCGTCGGCATCGACGACTTCGTCGCGCTGGCGCCGCGCCTGAAGGCGCGCGGCATGCACGCGCAGATCTGGATCCACGCGCCGGACCTGCCGGACATGGCCCCCACGCTGTTGCAGTCGGGCGTCACCCTGGTGGTCGACCACCAGGGCCGCATGAACGCCTCGCGCGGCGTCGGCGACGCGGGCTTCCAGTTCCTGTGCAAGCTGCTGGCCGAAGGCAAGGCCTGGACCAAGATTTCCGGCGCGGACCGCAATACCGCGGCGGGCTCGCCGTTCCCGGACATCGCGCCCTTCGCCACGTCGCTGCTCAAGGCCAACAGCGAGCAGATCGTGTGGGGCACGGATTGGCCGCACATCAACTATTACGACCCGGCCCATGTGCCGGACGATGGCATCCTGTTGAACCTGCTGGCGGACTGGATGCCGGACGAGGCCACGCGCAAGCGCGTGCTGGTGGACAATCCGGCGCGGCTGTACGGGTTCGGGGCGGTTTGACCCCGGCGTGCGGTGGCTGGGCGGAAGGCAGCAGGAGTCGAACCTACGTGGGAACGTCTGACGTCCCCAACCGGGTTTGAAGCCCGGCCGTGCCACCGGACACGGATGCCTTCCGAATGATGAGCATTGTAGGGGATAGCGGCCTTGCCGGCCGGCGCTCAGTCCGCCGGGGGGCCGTAGGGACGCGCGCCGCCGTCGGTGCGCAACACGTGCACGTCGCGCAGGCGGCGCGTGTAGCCGACGCGATCGAAGAATTCCAGTATCTGTATGGCGCGCTTGCGGCCCAGTCCGGTCGCATCGCGGAAGCGGGCGGCGTTCACGCCATCGCGGGCCAGCCCGGCGATCAAGGCGGCCAGTTCCCGCACGCTGGACTGGTGATAGAACAGATCCGGCACGATCTGCGCGACATCGCCGCGGCGCAATAGCTTGCGCAGCGTCTTGCGCACCCGGTCTTCCGGCACGCCCAGCCCGCGCGCCAGGTCGCGCACCCATGGCGGATCGTAGCGGCCCGCATGCAAAAGCGGCAGCAGGCGTTGCGCCAGTTCTTCTTCCTCGGCTTCCAGCTGGACGGCATGGCCGGCCAGGTGCAGCCAGGGGCCGTTGCGTGCGATGGTGCCGTCCTGCAGCAGGTCGGCGACCAGGGCCTGCCAGGGCGCTTCATCGAGCGCGGGCAAGGCCATGCGGCGCAGGCGGGCGCCGTCTGCGCCCGGTTCGTCCGGCGCATCCCGATGCAGCCGTTCCAGGGCGGCGTGTACCGACGCGCGCAGGCCTTCCCAGTGGGCCCGCAAGATCAGCGTACGCGGCGCGGCGCCGCCGCGCGAGGGGATCCACAGGGCGTCTTCCGGCAAGGGCAAATCCGCCGATGGACGCCCGGTCAGGCGCATCAGCATGTTTTCGTCCAAGCCCAGGCGGGCCTGCGCGAGCAGCGCATCCAGGCCGCCGCCATCGAGCATATGCGCGATCGCGGACAGCCATGCGGCGCGCTGCGGCGTGCGGCGCCGGCGGTCCGGCGCGTCGGGATCCAGGACGCGCCCGCCGCCCAGCGTCTGGCTGGCTTGCGCGTTGCGGACGATGTAGCGGTCGCCCGGCATGGCGCAGACCGGCGTGTCGAAGACGAGCTGCGCGCGCCCTGTCGCGCCCGGCGGCAGCCTCTCCGCGGACAAGGGCACGACGTGCGCCATGTGGTGGGCGGCGCCCAGGTGTACGTGCACGGGCAGCCAGGTCGTCAGGGCCGTATCGGCGGACGGCAGCACCCGCACGTCCACGTCGACGTGCCGCGCGGGCTGGAAACAGCGGGGATCGGCGATCCAGTCGCCGCGGGCGATCGCCGACTTGTCGATGCCGGCCAGGTTCAGCGCGCAGCGCTGGCCGGCATGGCCGGCCTGGCTGGGCCGGTTCTGCGCGTGGATACCGCGTATGCGCACGGGGATGCCGGCCGGCATCAGCACCGGTGCGCCGGCCGCATCCGGTCCCGCGTCGGCGCCCCCGGCCCGCACGCGCCCGGCGTGCACGGTACCGGTGACGACGGTGCCCTGGCCGGCCAGGGTGAAGACGCGGTCTACGGCCAGCCTGAACAGGCCGTCATCCGGCCGCGCGGCCAAGGTGGCCGCCGCGTTCTCCAGGCAGGCCCGCAAGGCGCGCGTGCCCAGGTCGGCGCCGGCCGTCGCGTTGACGGCGAATACCGGCGCCTCGGCCAGGAAGGTGCCGGCCGCCAGGGCCTGGACCTCCGCGCGCACCGCCCGCAGGCGTTCGGCGTCCACGCGGTCCACCTTGGTGATCGCGATCGCGCCGTGGCGCACGCCCAGCAATTGCAGGATGGCTAGATGTTCGCGGGTCTGCGGCATCGTGCCGTCGTCGGCGGCGATGACCAGCAGACCGAAGTCGATGCCGCCCGCGCCGGCGGCCATGGTGTGCACCAGCTTTTCATGGCCGGGCACGTCGATATAGCCCAGCACGTCGCCATTGGGCAGCGGCGTGTAGGCATATCCGAGCTCGATGGAAATGCCGCGCGCTTTTTCTTCCTTCAGGCGGTCGGTATCCACGCCCGTCAGGGCGCGGACCAGCGTGGTCTTGCCATGGTCGATATGGCCCGCGGTACCGACGATCATGCCAACGGCGCTTCCAGCTGCGCCAGGAAGGCGGCTTCGTCGCCGGGCTCCAGGCAACGCAGGTCCAGCCACAAGGCGTTGTCGCCGATGCGGCCGATCACGGGGCGCGGCAGGCGGCGCAAGGCGGCCTCCAGCTTTTCCAGCGCGCGGCCGGGGCGCCCCGTGCCGGCATGCCGGATCGCGTAGCCATGGCTGGGCAATCGGTCCACCGGCAGGGCGCCGCTGCCGATCTGGCTGGCCATGGCGGCGGCTTCGACGACATAGCCGCTGCCCACGGCATGCCGCAGGCGCGGCAGCATGCGCTCCGCTTGTTCGCGCATGCTGGCGGCCGGACGGGTCAGCAGGCGCAGGGTCGTGAGCCGGTCGGCCAGCAGTTCGGGGGCGCGGTACAGCGCCAGCACCGGTTCCAGCGCGGCCAGCGTCAGCTTGCCCACCCGCAAGGCGCGCTTCAAGGGGTTCTTCTTGATCTTGCGGATCAGGTCGGCGCGGCCGACGATCAGGCCGGCTTGCGGACCGCCCAGCAGCTTGTCGCCGCTGAAAGTGACCAGGTCGGCGCCGGCCGCCACGGTCTCCCGCACGGTGTCCTCGCGGGGCAGGCCCCAGCGCGACAGGTCCAGCAGCGTGCCGCTGCCCAGGTCCACCGCCGTCGGCAGGCCGGCCTTGCCGGCGATGCGGGCCACCTGGCCTACGTCGACGCTCCGGGTGAAGCCGGTGACGGCGTAGTTGCTGCAATGCACCTTCATCAGCATGGCGGTGCGCGGTCCGATGGCGGCTTCGTAGTCGGCGGGATGGGTGCGATTGGTGGTGCCGATCTCCACCAGCCTGGCGCCGGCCCGCTTCATGACATCGGGGATGCGGAAAGCGCCGCCGATTTCAACCAATTCGCCGCGCGACACCACGACTTCGCGCCGGTCGGCCAGCGAGTTCAGCATCAGCAGCACCGCGGCGGCATTGTTGTTGACGACGGTGGCGGCTTCGGCGCCGGTGAGTTCGCGCAGCAGGCCTTCGACCAGGTCGTCGCGATCGCCCCGGCCGCCGCTGTCCAGGTCGAATTCCAGGTTGGCCGGCGCCGTCAGCGCGCGCACCACCGCCGCCACCGCTTCATCGGGCAGCAGCGCGCGGCCCAGGTTGGTATGCAGCACGGTGCCGGTCAGATTGAACACGGCACGCAAGCGGGGGCGCGCCGCGGCCTCCAGGGCGGCTTGCACCTGGGCGGCGACCGTTTCGGCGACGATCGAGGCACCGGGCAGGGTACCGGCAAGCGCCGCCTGCCGCAGCGTATCCAGGTGCGACCGCAGCGCGGCCACCAGCTGCGTGCGCCCGTATCGCGGCGCCAGCGCGGCCAGGGCCGGCGCATTGAGCAGCCGGTCCAGCGACGGTATGTCGGCCGCGCGGGCCAGGGCGCCGGGTTCGCCGGGCATGGCATCGCTCGTCGCCGCTTGCCGGGGCTGCCCGGCCATCTGTCCGGCCATGCGTGTTCCTTATTCCTCTTCCTGCCACAGCAAGGGGTTGCCGCTGGCCCGGCTGTAGTCCGCTTCACCCATCAGGACATCCAGCACCAGGCTGGCCAGGTCGTCCGCCACCGGTTCGACCCGTACATCCTTTTCCTGGTAGAAGATCTTGCGGTAGGTGCGGCAGCGGTCGCAGGATTCCGCCTTGATCGCTTCCGGTCCGCCTTCCACGCCGTGGTACGCGATGCCTTCGGTGGATTCGCAATGCGAGCACTTCACGCGCACCATATGCCATTCCGCCGCGCACAGCGAGCAGCACAGGTAGCGATAGCCCTGGTATTGGCCGCCGATGCGCACCACGCTGGCCACCGGCAGGCTGCCGCATAGCGGGCAGACGCCGAAGGGGCTGACTACCGGCAACTGGGCGGCATCGAAGCGCGTCGCCATGTCCGTCCAGACTACCTGCAAGGCGCCCATGACGAAGGGCGCCGCGGCGCCGTCGATGCCGTCCTGGCTTTCCGCCAGCACGGCATCCGCCAGCTGCTCGATCGCGGCGGGGTCTTCATCCAGCGCGCGGCGGAGCGCGCCGCATGCCTGCACGGCCTCCGGCGGGACCGCGGGCGCGGCCGCCACGTCGTCCAGCAGCCGGCGCAGCACGTCGCGCCAGGCGGAATCGCGCGGCCAACCCATTGCTTGCAGGGGCGGCATGCCGTGCGCCTGCGCCAGGCCGATACGCTCGGCGGAAGGCGCGGGCGTCGCGCAATCGGCCAGGGCACGCTGCTGGGCGTCGGCCAGCGTGGCCATCAGCGCCAGATAGTCGCCCACCGGGCTGTCTTCGGCCAACTGCCGCAGCCGCGCCGCGCGATCGGCGAACACGCTGTCCCGCGCGGGCAGCCGCAGCCGCGGCAAGGCGTTGTGGTCCAGCGCCTCGATCTCGCCGCGTTGAAGAATACGTTGCAAAACAACCTCCGATGAAGAACTTCCGGCACGGCCGGCTGTGGCGCTCGCGCGGCCGGCCCGGCCGCAATGTGCACCGTACCGCACGGCCATCGTCATCGCACCGTACCGCCACCGGCCATCGTCGTCCGGCATCGACAGCAAACGGATGACAAAACGGCTGCCCCGGGGATGACGCCGGGACAGCCGCCGGTCGGCCTGGATCAGCCCGCCGCTATTTGCCCGCCGGCTCCTTGCGGATATCGCGGAACCAGGCGCGGTGATGCTTCCAGGCCCAACCCCAGGTGACGGTGCCGCGCACCATCGCGCCGAAGGAGCCCTTGACCCAGATGGCGGCGTAGATATGCACAATGATCGCGCAAATCATCACCAGACCACAAATCGCGTGGACGACCGAGGCCGCGCGGATAACCCCGATGGGGAAATAGAAGGAAAAATACTGCCGCCAGATGACGATGCCGCTCAGCAGCAGCCCGATCATGCAGGCGATCAGCACGTAGTACAGCAGCTTCTGGCCGGCGTTGTAGCGGCCGACCTCGGGCAGGCGGTCTTCCCGGTTGTTGACCACATCGCGGCCGCGCCTGAGCCATTCGCGGTCGCGCGCGTCCATCTTGTTGTGCCGCCACATGTGCGCCGCGAACAGCGCGAAGCACAGGAACATGACGATACCGACGAAGGGATGCAGGATGCGCGTCCACGGGCCGCCGCCGAACAGATTGGTCAACCAGAACATCGCGGGATGGAACAGCGCCAGCCCGGACAGCGCCAGCAGCACGAAGGTGATGGCGATAAGCCAGTGGTTCGTGCGCTGGCCCGGTGTATAGCGCTCGATCAGGCGATGGCCGTCCCGTACGGATTCATGGTCTTTCATGAGGCGCCTCCTGTCCGGTGCCTGTCCTGCCACGCTGCGCGTCACTGTCCTGCGCGGGCATGGATTCGGCGTTGCGTTCGTCTTCCTCGGTGACTTCGTTCGGCCCCACGCGGATGTAATGGAAGAAGCCGGCCAGCGCCGTCAGGGCGACCGCGGCCAATCCCAGGGGCTTGGCGATCCCTTTCCATAGCGCCACCATGGGGCTGATGGAGGGATTGTCCGGCAGGCCGTGATACAGGCCGGGCTGGTCGGCGTGATGCAGCACGTACATGACGTGCGTACCGCCCACCCCCGCCGGGTCGTACAGGCCGGCCTGGTCGAAGCCGCGGGATTTCAGGTCCTCGATGCGTTCGGCGGCGTGCTGCTTCATGTCCTCTTTGGTGCCGAAGACGATGGCGCCGGTGGGACAGGTCTTCACGCAGGCCGGCTCCTGGCCGACGGCCACGCGGTCGGAACACAGCGTGCACTTGTAGGCCTTGTGGTCCTGCTTGGAAATGCGCGGCACGTTGAACGGGCACCCGGTAATGCAGTAGCCGCAGCCTATGCAGTTTTCCTCGTGGAAGTCCACGATGCCATTGGTGTACTGCACGATGGCGCCCGGCGACGGACAGGCCTTCAGGCAGCCCGGGTCCTCGCAATGCATGCAGCCGTCCTTGCGGATCAGCCACTCCAGGTCACCCTTGGGATTCTCGTATTCCGAGAAGCGCATGACGGTCCAGGAATGTTCCGTCAGGTCCGCGGGGTTGTCGTAGACGCCGACGGCCTCGCCCACCACGTCGCGCAGGTCGTTCCACTCCATACAGGCGCTCTGGCAGGCCTTGCAGCCTATGCACTTGCTGACGTCGATCAGCTTGGCGACGCTGCCGGTGACCGGTTCACGGACACCCGGGGGCGGCGTGGTGGTGGCCGAGCGGCGTTTGATATCCAGGGATTGCATACTCATCGCTCGCTCCTAGGCTCTTTCCACCTTCACCAGGAAGGACTTGAATTCCGGTGTCTGCGAATTGCCGTCGCCCACGAAAGGCGTCAGCGTGTTCGCCAGATAGCCGGGCTTGGCGAGGCCGACGAAACCCCAGTGTATGGGGATGCCCACGTGATGGACGGGTTTGCCTTCCACCTGCATGGGCCGTATCCGCTTGGTGACCAGCGCCACGGCGGTGATGTGCCCGCGGTTGGAGGACACCTTGACCCGCGTCCCGTTGGCGATGCCCAGTTCCTTGGCCATGGCCTCGCCGATTTCCACGAACTGCTCCGGTTGCAGGACCGCGTTGATGTGGCAATGCTTGGTCCAGTAGTGGAAATGCTCCGTCAGGCGATAGGTGGTGGCCACATAGGGGAATTTGTCCACCGTTCCCATGGCCGCCAGGTCGTCCTTGAACACGCGCGCCGCCGGGTTGCTGGTCACGCCCTTGGCCTGCGGATGCAGGGGGTTGTAGCCCAGCGGGTTCTCGAAGGGTTCGTAGTGTTCGGGGAAGGGGCCTTCGGCCAGGCCGTTGCGCGAGAAGAAGCGCGCCACGCCCTCCGGATTCATGATGAAGGGTCCCATGCCGCCGGCGGGATTCTCGTCCAGCTTGAAGTCGGGCACGTCGGCGCCCACCCAGGCCTTGCCGTTCCAGGACACCAGGTTGCGCCGCGGGTTGAACGGCTTGCCCGAGGGGTCGCAGGAGGCGCGGTTGTACAGCACGCGGCGGTTGGCCGGCCAGGCCCAGGCCCAGTTCAGCGTCTGGCCGATGCCGGTCGGATCGCTGTTGTCGCGCCGCGCCATCAGGTTGCCTTCCGGCCCCCAGGCGCCCGCGAAGATCCAGCAGCCGCTGGACGTGCTGCCGTCATCGCGCAGCTCGGCGAAGCTGGCCAGCTGGTCGCCCGCCCGCCGCAGGATGCGCGAGGGGTCCTTGGGGTCGGCCAGGTCGGTCACGGCCTTGCCGGTGTATTCCTTGGCCAGTTCCTCTGCGGTGGGGCTTTCCGGATCGGCGTAGGGCCAGGCCAGGTTGACGATGGGATCCGGGTACTTGCCCCCTTCCTGCTGGTACATCCTGCGCAGGCGGGTGAACAGCAGCGACATGATTTCGATGTCGCTCTTGGCCTCGCCCGGCGGCTCGGCGCCTTTCCAGTGCCATTGCAGCCAGCGCCCCGAATTGACCAGCGCGCCGTTTTCCTCGGCGAAACAGGTGGTGGG
Organism: Bordetella bronchialis; assembly: GCF_001676705.1. Taxonomy (NCBI): domain Bacteria; kingdom Pseudomonadati; phylum Pseudomonadota; class Betaproteobacteria; order Burkholderiales; family Alcaligenaceae; genus Bordetella; species Bordetella bronchialis. Next base: position 4,196,128 of record NZ_CP016170.1, on the reverse strand, counting down.
CAGGCGGAAGACCTCGGTCTGGATCTTCGACGGATCCACATCGTTGTGATCGCCGAAATTGCGCCAGAATTCGGAAGTCTCCGTGACCAGCGGATCCATGATGACCAGCCACTTCAGCTTGGAGAAGCCCTGGATCAGCTTGCCCTTGTTCGGCGCAGCGGCCAGGGGATTGAAGCCCTGGGCGATGTAGCCGTTCATCTTGCCCTGGTTCATCAGCTCGTAGACCTGCAGCATGTCGTAGAGCCGGTCCAGCTTGGGCAGGTAATCGAACCCCCAGTTGTTTTCCGCGGTCGCGGCCGGGCCCCACCAGGCCTTCATCAGGCTGACGTGGAACTTGCGGTAGTTCTGCCAGTAGCTAAGCTGGTTGGGCCGCAGCGGTTTCAGCGCGCGCTTGCCGATGTATTGCTCGAAGTCCTGTTCGCTTTCCACCGGCAGCGTCAGGTAGCCCGGCAGCAGGTTGGACATCAGCCCCAGGTCGGTCAGCCCCTGGATATTGGAGTGGCCGCGCAGGGCGTTCATCCCGCCGCCGGATATGCCGATATTGCCCAGGAGCAGCTGCACCATGGCGCCGGTGCGTATCATCTGCGAGCCCACCGAATGCTGGGTCCAGCCCAGGGCATACATGATGGTCGCCGCGCGGCCCGCCGTGGCGGTGCTGGCCAGCATTTCGCACACCTTCAGGAACTTGTCCCTGGGCGTGCCGCAGACACGCTCGACCATTTCCGGCGTATAGCGCGAGTAATGCTGCTTCATCAGCTGATAGACGCAGCGCGGATCCTGTAGGGTGGGATCGGTCTTGACGTAGCCGTCCTCGCCCCGCTCGTAATCCCAGGTGGACTGGTCGTAGTTGCGCTTGTCGGGGTTGTAGCCCGAATACAGCCCGGCCTCGAACGTGAAGTCCGAACGGACGATGAAGGACATGTCCGTATAGTTGCGGACGTAGTCGTGATGGATCTTGTCGTTGGCGATCAGATAGTTGATGACGCCGCCCAGGAACAGGATATCCGTGCCGGTACGTATGGGCGCGTAGAAATCCGCCACGGACGCCGAGCGGTTGAAGCGCGGATCCACGACGATAAGCCTGGCCTTGTTATGGGCCTTGGCTTCGGTCACCCACTTGAAACCGCAGGGGTGGGCTTCGGCGGCGTTGCCGCCCATGATGAGAATGATGTCCGCGTTCTTGATGTCGACCCAATGGTTCGTCATCGCGCCACGGCCGAACGTCGGGGCAAGACCTGCCACCGTCGGGCCATGTCAGACACGAGCCTGGTTGTCGAACGCCAGCATCCCCATGCTGCGCACGGTCTTGTGCGTGATGTAGCCGACCTCGTTGCTGCTGGCAGAGGCGGCCAGCATGCCGGTGGTCAGCCAGCGGTTGACCGTCTTGCCGTCCGCCGTTTTTTCGACGAAGTTGGCGTCGCGGTCCTGCTTCATCAGCCTGGTGATGCGCGTCAGCGCTTCGTCCCAGGAAATCCGCTGCCACTTGTCCGAGCCCGGCGCGCGGTACTCCGGGTACTTCAGGCGGTTGGGGCTGTGGATGAAATCGATCAGGGCGGCGCCCTTGGGACAGAGCGTCCCGCGATTGACGGGGTGGTCGGGATCGCCTTCGATGTGGATGATGCTGGATGTGGCGTTCTTGGCGCCGTCGCCAAGCCCGTACATCAGGATCCCGCAAGCCACCGAGCAATAAGGACAGGTGTTGCGGGTTTCAGTGGTGCGCGCGAGCTTGTATTGGCGGACTTCCGCCATGGCCTGCCGGGGCGCGGCCCCGAGCAATGCCAGGCTGGACCCCGCCAGCGTCGCGCCGGTCACCTTGAAAAACTGGCGCCGGTTCATGTTGACCATGGGGCTCTCCCTTTTGATTGTGTGCAGCAAAACCGTCTGCATGATCATTGCGAGGCTCTTGTGAAGCCGCGACCGCGTTGCAGCATACGGCTGGGCACGGCCGCCGTCAACGCGTGCCGGGCGTGGCGCGCGCTGGAGGCCCGGCGTGGCGAGCGGAACGGGATCCGCCGCGGGATGGGGCCACGCGCGCTAGCCGCCGGCCTGGGTCAGGAAATCGAACAGCTCGCCCGCCGTGGGCCGCATGTGCGCGCGGTCGCGCGCGCAGACATAGAACTGCCGTTTTGCCCAGGCGTCCCGCAGCGGGATCTTGACCAGCCCGAGCAGGGCCAGATAGGTGTCGGCGATGGGTTCCGGCATGACGGCGATACCCAGGCCCTCGCGCACCATGCGGCAGCGCGCCTCGTAATTGGCCACCTGGATCTTGACGTTCAGCGGTCCGGTCAGCGTGGGCCCGACCAGCTCCATGAAGGCCTCGAAGGAGTGGCGCGGGAAATAGCCCAGGAAGTCGTAGGCGCGGGCGTCGTCCAGGTGCAAGGCGCCGGCGCCGGCCAGGGGGTGGCCCAGCGGCACGACCAGGACCACGCGGTCGCTGCGGTAGGGATGGGACACCACGCCGGGCGCCGCGCCGACCGCATGGTAGATGCCGATATCCACTTCCTGGTCGGACACCATGCGGGGGATATCGCCGCTATAGGCCTCCACCAGGTCCAGGCGCGACCGCGGGCTGACCGCCTGGAAGGCGCGGATGTCGCTGGGCAGGAACTCGATAATGGCGGACCGGTTGGCGGCCAGGCGGATCTTGGGGATGCCGTCCGGCGAGAATTCCTCGCAAAGGTCCTCCAGCGTGCGCACGCTGGTCAGGATGGCCTTGGCCTTGTGGTACAGCGCCGCGCCCGCCGGGGTGGGCTCGACACCGCGATTGTGGCGGACCAGCAGCGCGGTGCCGATCTGGCGTTCCAGTTCGGCGATGCGCTTGCTGGCGGCCGAGGTAACCAGATGCTCGCGTTCGCCCGCCTTGGCCAGGCTGCGCTCTTCGATGGCGGCCACCAGCGTCTGCAGGGCGGATAGGTCTATCTTCATTGCCATGACGGCCCGGCGGCGGTGCCCAGGCCCAGTTTCCATGGGCCCGAGTGTACCCGGGGCGTCGCGGCATGCCTTGGGGGCACGACGGGCAGGGGCTCTTGACCTTGCCCGGCCGGCCTGCCCGACGATGCGAGCGCTGTCCCGCCGGCCAGGCGGCGTGGCCGCCACGGCCGGCGGCGGCGCGCGAAAGGGGCGAGACGCCGGGCTAGAAGTCCACCGCCACGGACAACTTGACCGTGCGCGGGTCGCCCTGGACCAGATAGCCGCCGTTGGCCGAGGACCAATAGCGCTTGTTGGTGACGTTCTCCACGCCCAGGCGCCACACGACGTCGTGCCGCTCGACCTTCATGGCATAGCGCATGCCCAGGTCCAGGGTCGTCCACGGCTTGACCTTCTGCGTGTTGGCGGTGTCCAGGTACTGGGAGCCCGCGCGGGTCACCCGGCCCTGCAGCGTCAGGCCGGGCACCCAGGGCAGGTCCCATTCCGCGTTCAGCACGGCCGTGTAGTTCGGCACGCCGACGGCGTCGTTGCCTTCGGTGTCCGGGTTCTTGGTATCGCGCAAGGTGGCGTCGATGAAGGAGACGCCGCCGATCAGCCGGACGCCGCGTACCGGTTCGCCGAAGACGTTCATTTCGACGCCGCGGTTGCGCTGCTCGCCCGCCACCGAGAAGATTCCCGTCACGGGGTCGGTCACGCCGGTGGGCTGCTTGATCTCGAACAAGGCCAGGTTGGCGCCATAGCTGCCCATGTCCAGCTTTACGCCGACTTCGTTCTGCTTGGATTTGGATGGCGCGAAAGTCGTATTGGCGTTGACGGCGGTGGTCGGCGCGGTCAGGCCCTGCTGCAGGCCCTCGATGTGGTTCGCGTAGAGCGACACCTGTTCCCACGGCTTGACGACCAGGCCATATACCGGGGACGTGGCGGAATCGTCGTAGTGGCTGTCCTCCACACCCGTCATCGCCGAGTAGGTCGTCGTCTGGATCTTCTGGTGGCGCGCGCCCAGGGTCACGAAGACGCGGTCGTCCAGGAAGGACAGGGTGTCGGACACGGAAACGCCGGTCATGCGGTTGCGGCCGGTGACATACGGGTCATCGGAATTGCCGAACGGCAAGGTGGTCGCCGGATAGGGGACGGAGGGCGTGTCGTAGAGGTCCGTGGCGAAGCTGGACCCGAAGGTGTAGGCGGCTTTTTTCTTCAGGTAGGCCTCGGAGAACGCGGCGGTCACCGAGTGCTTCAGCGGACCGGTATCGAACTTGCCGCGCACGCCGCCCATCATGCCGAAGGTATCCGACTCGTACGGCACCACATCCAGGCGGCTGGCGGTGCCCACGCCGTCGCCGTCCACGGTCAGCGACGAATACGAGCCTTTCTCGCGCGCATGGTTGCCGCCGATCGCGGCGAAGGCGGTCCAGCGGTCGGTCAGGTCGTATTCCGCGCGCAGCATGCCGAAGGTGTTCTCCGTCATGGAGTACGTCCACGGCTGCGCGTAGTTGTGCCGCGCGGATGGCGGATCCGGGATGTCCTGGCCGGGCAGCACCTGGACCATGGGTCGCCCCTGGCTGGTGCGCTGCTTCTGGTAGCCGACGTCCAGCGAAGCACGGAACCGGTCGCCCCGATAATCCAGGCCCACCGAGCCGAAAGTAATGCGGTTGCCGACGTCGTCGATGCCGGTATCGCCTTCGCGCTGCAGGGCGTTCACGCGGATGCCGAACTGGTTGCTGGCGCCCCAGCGCCGGCCGATATCGGCGCTGACGCCGCGCTGCGACGAGGTGCCGTAGTCCACCGACACGCGGGTCAGCGGATCGTCGCCGGCACGCTTCGGTTCGATATTGACCATGCCCCCGACCGCGGAGCCGCCGGGCGGCACGCCGTTCAGGAAGGCGCTGGGGCCCTTGAAGATCTCTATCCGTTCGGCGCCCTGCGGCGAGATGATCTGCCGCGGCATGACGCCGAACAGGCCCCCATAGGAGATATCGTCGCCATACAGCGGGAAACCGCGCACCACGAAGGACTGCGCGTCGTTGCCATAGCCGCGCGTGACCTGGACGGACGGATCGTTGCGCAGCACATCCCCCAGCGTGCGGGCCTGCTGGTCTTCCACCAATTGCGAGGTGAAGCTGGTCACGCTGAAAGGCACGTTGGCGGCATCCTGTTCGCCCAGGATGCCCAGGCGCGCGCCCTTGGCGACCTGGCCGCCGGGATAGACGGGCGGCAGGGTATCGCCCTCCGTGATGGCTGTCCCGGTCACGGAGACCGGCGCCAGGGTGGTCACGGGCGGCGTGGAGGCGCCGGCACCCACGGTCCCGGGCTGGGCGGCCGCCGGCGGCGTCGCGGACGCCTGGGCCCAGGCGGCGGCGGGCAGGGTGGCGCCGGCGGTGGCCAGCGCGGCCCACGCCAGCTGGAGCGCGAGCGCCAGGGCGGAGGGCGCCGGGCGGGCGATGGTCGAAGCGGAGCGCGCGCTGGACGGCGATGCAGGCCCGGGCATGGGCGGTTGCGGCGCGTGATATGGCATGGAGAAATCCCTTGGAGGCTGATGCTGCCCGGCGCGGCGTCCGGGCCATGTCGATCCGGCTACATGCACGCCTGGCATGCGAACACGATTATTCGCAAAAGAAACTAAACGTTTACATAAATGCGAAGTATTCGCATTATCAATAATATGTCTTCGACATGCAACATGGGCGTGGCGGGGCAGCCACGCCGCCAAAATGAAATCGCCCGCCGGCGTGCGGTAAGCCACACGGCGGCGGGCGAGCCCATCGGCCAGGCCCGGCGCGATGCCGGGCCTGCTTCAGCCGGGGATCAGACTTCCACGACGTCGGCGACGTCCTTGTAGTCGTCGATCTTGTCGAAGTTCAGGTACTGGTAGATCTTGTCGCCGTTCTGGTTGACGACGCCGATGTCGGCCATGTATTCCTCGCGGGTCGGGATGCGGCCCAGCTTGGAGCAAATGGCGGCCAGTTCCGCGGAGCCCAGGTACACATTGGTGTTCTTGCCCAGGCGGTTGGGGAAGTTGCGGGTGCTGGTGGACATGACCGTCGCGCCTTCGCGTACCTGCGCCTGGTTGCCCATGCACAGCGAGCAGCCCGGCATTTCGGTGCGCGCGCCGGCGGCGCCGAAGGTCCCGTAATGGCCTTCCTCGGTCAGCTGGCGGGCATCCATCTTGGTCGGCGGCGCGACCCACAGCTTGACCGGGATATCGCGCTTGCCTTCCAGCAGCTTGGACGCCGCGCGGAAGTGGCCGATATTGGTCATGCAGCTGCCGATGAACACTTCGTCGATCTTGGCGCCGGCCACGTCCGACAGCGTCTTCACGTCGTCGGGGTCGTTGGGGCAGGCGACGATGGGTTCCTTGATGTCGGCAAGGTCGATCTCGATGACCGCGGCGTATTCGGCGTCGGCATCCGGCTCCAGCAGCTGGGGATTGGCCAGCCAGGCTTCCATGGCCTGGATGCGGCGGCGGATCGAGCGCTCATCCTCGTAGCCGTTGGCGATCAGCCACTTCAGCATGACGATGTTGCTGTTGATGTACTCGATGATCGGCTCTTTGTTCAGGCGCACCGTGCAGGCCGCGGCCGAACGTTCGGCCGATGCGTCGGACAGCTCGAAAGCCTGTTCGCATTTCAGGTCCGGCAGGCCTTCGATTTCCAGGATGCGGCCGGAGAAAACATTCTTCTTGTTCTGCTTTTCGACCGTCAGCAGGCCCTGCTTGATGGCGTACAGCGGGATCGCGTTGACCAGGTCGCGCAGCGTCACGCCGGGCTGCATCTTGCCCTTGAAGCGCACCAGCACCGATTCCGGCATGTCCAGCGGCATGACGCCCGTGGCGGCGGCGAAGGCCACCAGGCCCGACCCCGCGGGGAAGGAAATGCCGATGGGGAAGCGGGTGTGCGAATCACCGCCGGTGCCCACGGTGTCGGGCAGCAGCATGCGGTTCAGCCAGGAGTGGATGACGCCGTCGCCCGGCTTGAGCGAGATGCCGCCGCGCGTGCTCATGAAGGCGGGCAGCGTGTGGTGCGTCTTGACGTCCACCGGCTTGGGGTACGCGGCCGTGTGGCAGAAGGACTGCATCACCAGGTCGGCCGAGAAGCCCAGGCAGGCCAGGTCCTTCAGTTCGTCGCGGGTCATGGTGCCGGTGGTGTCCTGGCTGCCCACGGACGCCATGCGCGGCTCGCAGTAGGTGCCGGGACGCACGCCCTTGCCCTCGGGCAGGCCGCAGGCGCGGCCGACCATCTTCTGCCCCAGCGTGTAGCCCTTGCCGGTGTCGACCGGGCTGACGGGCAGGCGGAACAGGGTGGAAGGCGGCAGGCCCAGGGCTTCGCGCGCCTTGGCCGTCAGGCCGCGGCCGATGATCAGCGGAATGCGGCCGCCGGCGCGGACTTCGTCGAACAGCACGTCGGACTTGACCTGGAACTCGGCGATGACCTTGCCGTCTTTCAGCGCCTTGCCTTCGTACGGGCGCAGTTCGACGACGTCGCCCATGTTCATTTGCGACACGTCCAGTTCGATGGGCAGGGCGCCGGCGTCTTCCATGGTGTTGTAGAAGATGGGCGCGATCTTGCCGCCCAGGCAGACGCCGCCGAAGCGCTTGTTGGGCACGTAGGGGATGTCCTGGCCCGTGAACCACAGCACGGAGTTGGTCGCCGACTTGCGCGACGAGCCGGTGCCGACCACGTCGCCGACATAGGCGACCAGATGGCCTTTTTCCTTGAGCTGGTTCAGGAACTTGATGGGACCGACCTTGCCGGGCTCGTCGGGCTCGATGCCGGGACGCGCGTTCTTGAGCATGGCCTGCGCGTGCAGCGGGATGTCCGGACGGCTCCACGCATCGGGAGCGGGAGACAGGTCGTCCGTGTTGGTTTCGCCGGTCACCTTGAAGACCGTCACGGTCATGCTTTGCGGCACTTCCGGGCGCGAGGTGAACCACTCGCCGTCGGCCCAGCTTTGCAGCACGGCCTTGGCGTTGGCGTTGCCCTTGTCCGCCTTTTCCTTGACGTCATGGAAGGCATCGAACATCAGCAGCGTGGTTTTCAGGCCGTTGGCGGCGATGGCGCCCACTTGCGCATCGTCCAGCAGTTCGATCAGCGCGCTGATGTTGTAGCCGCCGAGCATGGTGCCCAGCAGTTCCGTCGCCTTGGCGCGATCGATCAAAGGACACGATTCCTTGCCCAGGGCCACGGCGGCCAGGTAGGAGGCCTTGACCTTGGCGGCGTCGTCCACGCCGGCCGGGACGCGGTGCGTGATCAGGTCGAGCAGGAAGGCGTCCTCGCCGGCGGGCGGCGCCTTCAGCAGTTCAATCAGGTCGGCCGTCTGCTGGGCCGACAGGGGAAGCGGGGGGACGCCCAGTGCCGCGCGTTCGGCGACGTGTTGGCGATAGGTAGCAAGCATGGATAGCCCTGGTCGTGGTTGGGGGAATATCGGCGGGGATTGTAGTAGCGCGCGGCCGCAGCGGCAAGGGGTCTTATATCTTATATAAGAGTATGCGGCCACGGCGCAACGTCCAGGCGTAGGGCAGACAGCCCAGGGCCCGGCTGGTTCCGGCCGGGGCCTTGTCCGTCGGACGCGCCAGGCCGCCCCCGGAGACCAGGGCGGCCAACCGGCGACGCCCCCTGGCCCGGGGTACGTGCCGCGGCGGCGCGCGCGGACCGCGCATCCGCCGGGGCAATCCGTCACGGCACGCCATCCGGTGTTTAATAACGGGGTTCCGACCCGCTTTTCCGCCACACGTGTTCGCGGTACGCCGCGCCCCGCCGTGCCGCCATCCGTTCCGAGGTGTCCATCATGTCCGTCCCGTCCTGCACCCAGATCGTCCTGGCGGCGCGTCCGCAAGGTGCCGTGCGCGCCAGCGACTTCCGCCAGGAAACCGTGCCCCTGGCCGAACCCGCGGAAGGCCAGGTCCAGCTGCAGGTGCTTTATCTGTCGCTGGATCCCTACATGCGCGGCAGGATGGACGAACGGAAATCCTATGCACCGCCGGTGCCGCTGGGACATGCGATGGAGGGTGAATCCGTGGGCCGGGTCATCGCCACGCGCCATCCGGACTACGCCGTGGGCGACATCGTGCTGGCCCGCACCGGCTGGCGCAGCCATGCCAATGTGGCCGCCGCCGGCCTGCGCAAGCTGGATCCGGCCGCCGCGCCCGTCAGCACAGGCCTGGGCGTGCTGGGCATGCCCGGCTTCACCGCCTACAGCGGCCTGCGCTTCATCGGGCAGCCCAGGACTGGCGAAACGGTCGTGGTGGCGGCGGCCAGCGGACCGGTCGGCTCGCTGGTGGGACAGCTGGCGCAGATCCAGGGCGCACGGGCCGTCGGTATCGCTGGCGGGGCGCGGAAGTGCGCCCACGTGAAGGACGAATTGGGCTTCGACGCGGTCGTGGACCATGGCGATCCGGACTTCCCGGCGCTGCTGGCGGACGCCTGCCCGGATGGCATCGACGTGTATTTCGAGAATGTCGGCGGCGCGGTATGGCAGGCGGTATTGCCCCTGTTGAACAAGTATGCACGCGTACCCGTGTGCGGCCTGATCGCGCAGTATGACGGCGCCCCGGCGCAGGGACCGGACCGGTTGCCCGCCACCATGCGCGAGGTGCTCTCCCGCAGCCTGACGCTGCGCGGCTTCATCAATACCGAATTCGCCGCGCACTATCCCGACTTCCTGCGCGAGGTCGGCGAGGCGGTGGCCAGCGGCCGGATCCGCTATCGCGAGGATATCGTCGATGGCCTGGAAAACGCGCCGCGGGCATTCATGGGCATGCTGAAAGGCGCCAACTTCGGGAAGCTGCTCGTTCGTGTTTCCTGATTGGTGCATGGTTCTATCGCGCCGGACGACGGTTCCGGGCTGGCGCCGGGCCTCCGTGGCGGCGGTCCTGGCTTGCTCGCTGCTCCTGTCGGGCTGCGCGACATCGCCGCCGCGCAATCCGGACGACCTGTGCGCCATCTTCCGCGAGAAGGACGACTGGTACGAGGCGGCCCTGGACGTGCAGAAGAAATGGGGCGTGCCCGTGCAGGTGCCCTTCGCCATCCTGTTCCAGGAGTCCGGCTTCCGCTATGACGCGAAGCCGCCGCGCGATTATCTGCTGGGCTTCATCCCGTGGGGGCGGGTCAGTTCCGCCTATGGCTACGCCCAGGCCAAGGACGAGACCTGGGACGACTACGTCAGCCAGAACAACCGGTGGTTCGCCAGCCGCGACGATTTCGACGACGCCATGGACTTCATGGGCTGGTACATCGACAAGACGCAGAAACTTACCGGCGTCTCGAAGTGGGACGCCTACGGGCAATACCTGGCGTATCACGAAGGCTGGAGCGGCTATCGCGCCCGCAGCTACAACCGCAAGGCCTGGCTGATCGGGGTCGCGCGCAAGGTGCAGGCGCGCGCCGATCGTTTCCGCCAGCAATATGCCGGCTGCAAGGACGAGCTGGATTCCGGCATCTGGCCCTTCTAGGCCGGCCTATCCCCGCGCGGGGCCCGGTTCCGCGGCGGGCGGCTCGCCCGCCGGACGCGACGGCGCGCTGGCCGAGATCCCCGGCAACAGCGACGGCGGCGCGGCCACCAGCATGGTGGGCGGCTTGCCCAGGCCGATGTTTTCCGCCGCCAGCCGTTGCAGGATCTCGAACAGCAGCGCGCTGCGCGTGCCGTAGGCCTGCCGCGGCGAGCCGACATAGCCGGTCGCATTGAACATCAGGTTGCCGGCGTCGATGCCGTCCAGGTAGACGTTGGGCGCGGGCGTGTCCAGCACGTCTTCGTGGTCCTTGAAGGCGGAAAGAATGATTTCGCGCGCCTTGGCGGCATCCGTGCCCAGGGGCATGGGCAGCTTGACCTGCACCAGGCCCAGCGGGTTCGCGTGCGTGACATTGCGCACGGTCTTGGTGATGAATTCGGAATTCGGCACGATCACGGTGGAACGATCGCTCATCTGGATTTCCGTGGCGCGTACGTTGATGCGGCGGATATCGCCTTCGACGCCGCCCAGCGACACCCAGTCGCCCACCTTGACCGGCCGTTCCGCCAGCAGGATCAGGCCGGAGACGAAGTTCTGCACCACCGCCTGCAGGCCGAAACCGATACCCACCGACAGCGCGCTGGCGACCCAGGCAACCCGTTCCAGCCCGATGCCCAGCGCCGACAGCGCCAGGCCCACCGCGACCACCACGCCGACGTAGCCGAACAGCGTGGTGGCGGATGTCTGCATGCCCGGATCCAGCGTCGTGGTGGGCAGATAGCGCTTGATCAGCCAGCGTTTCAGGATGCGCACGGCCAGCAGGCCGCCCAACAGCACTAGCAGGCCCTGCACCAGGGCCGCCGGGCGCAGCTGCACCTGGCCGACGGACAAGCCGTTCAACAGCTGCTCGGCGCGCTGCAGCAGTTCCACCGGGCCTTCGGCGAACTGGCCCAGCACCATGATGAAGGCGATCAGCCCGATCAACACGCGGGCCGCCCCGGACAGCACGACGGCCGCCTGGTCGCGGATGCGGGGTTCCTGGCTGCGTTCCTGGCCATCGGCCTCGCGCCTGGAGACGCCCAGCACCGACATGAAGAAATCGTCGACCAGGACCACCAGCAGATAGGCCGAGCTCAGGACGATCAGCGTCCACACCACCTGCTTGGCGGCGAAGTTGCCGAAGGCGACGTAGCCGGTCAGCACGGCGATCAGCGCGATGGCCAGTACGATCCAGGTCACGCTGACGCTGATCAGCAGCGAAAGCCGGCGGGGCGGCGCCCGGCCGGTTTCCGGATCGCGCAAGGCCGCGCGGCGCGCGCGCTCGAGCCGCACCAGCCCGACGGCGGCCACGGCGATCAGCAGGAAGGCCACCAGGCAATTGACGGCGATGGCCGTGCTCAGGCTGGCGTTGACCGAAACGGGCAGGGTGTCCAGTACCCATACCACGACCACCAGCGGCCCCAGCACGTGCGGAAACCAGCGCATCTTCTCGGCGATCGCGTCGGGAATGTCCGGCAGCCGCCAGGAGGGCCGGGACGGCGAGAGCAGCGCCAGGCCCAGTCCGGTCACATAACCCCCCAGGCACAGGATCCCGGCGAACCCGGAGACCAGCGCCTGCGTGGCGTCCGGCAATTGTCCCTGCCAGTCCAGGCCGATATAGATCAGCTGCCCGATCAGGCCCGGCGCCAGGGTGGCCACCAGGACGACAAGCAGGGCGTGGAACGAGCGCCGCAGGCGGCCCGCCGGCACGCGCGTGGCCGTGAAGCGGCGCACGACGCGGGCCGCCAGCGCGGACGCCACGATAATCGCCGCCGCCAGCAGCACCAGCACCATCCACACCCACGCCGGCGTGCCCGCCACCGCGGCCACCAGCTCGTCGCGCAGGCTATCGAAGCGGCTGAGATCGCGCGGCAGGTCGTCCTGCAGGTCGTTGCGGAATTGCGTGGCCAGGATAGAGGGCCGCCGTTCGCCCAGCCGCGCCTGGAACTGCGACCTGCGCATGGTGGAGACCAGTTCGGCGGTCTGCACGCCTTCGACCGATAGCAGCCGGGCCAGCTTGATCTGCGCATCCAGCGTCGACCGGGTCTTCTCCAGGTCGGCGCGCTGCGCCGCGACGTCGTGCGCTTCCTTGCCGGTATCGCCAGCCGGTCCCAGTTCGGTCAGGCGGGCCTGTACGGAAGTCAGGACAGGCGCCAGCTTTTCCGCGATGGCGTCGGCCTTGGACTGGATATCCAGGGCCGCGGCCCGCCGGCGCAGGAGTTCCGCGTCATCGGTCTGCTCCGCGAGATTCTTGCGCAAGGCTTCCATTTCCTTGCGCGCGGCATCCAGGGCCTTGTCGATTTCCTGCGACGTCGAAGGCGCCTGGGCGTGGCCCGGCACCGGTAGCACGGTTATGGCCAGGAACAAGGCCAGCAGCAGGCGCGCCGCCAGGGCGGTAAAGGAAAAAGCAGGGGGCAAGGCGAAAAAACGCATCGGGGCACTGCAAGTCAAGGACGCCGGAGCATAACGCGAGGCCGTCCCACCCGCTGCAACAAATTATGCGTGCGGACGGGCCCGCCTATCAGGGTTTGCCCGCTTCTGGATACAAATATATTTGGGATATCTTAGATGGTTGTATACAACGCCATACGCGCGACACCTGCGCGCCGGCGATACATCCGACAAGGGGAAGCACGCCATGCAGCGTCGCGAATTTCTGAAGCACTCGGCCGTCCTGGCCATGGGCATGGCGGGCGCCGGGCGGCTCTCGCTGGCGTCCGCGCAGTCATCGGGCTCGTTGGCGATGATGACCTGGGGCGGCTTGTGGGGCAACGGCATGGCGCAATACGTGGATGCGCCCTTTGCCAAGCAGACCGGCTACACGATCACGCAGGACCGCGGGCCCACGCCCGTCGAACGCGTGACCAAGCTCAAGATCAATTTGTCCAACCAGCCCTACGACCTGGTGCAACTGCATGATGGCGTGGTCCCGCTGGCCGAGTCCCAGGGCGTGCTGGAGACGCTGGATCCCGCCTCGCCCAACCTGTCCTTCCTAAAGGACATCCCGGACCGCTTCAAGCGCCCGGGCTGGGTCGCCATGATCTATTCGGCGCTGGGTATCGTCTACAACCCCAAGGAAGTGAAGAACCCGCCGCGCAGCTACGCGGACCTGTGGCGTCCGGAGTTCCAGGGGCGCATCGTGCTGCCCGAGATCACCCACTCCATCGGCCCGTATGTCATTCCCATCGGCGCGATGGCGGCCGGCAAGGACCCCAAGGACGAGAAGGCCGGCTTCGACATGCTGCGCAAGATGGTCAAGCTGGATCCCATCTGGGCCAAGGACACCGACACCATCATGAGCTCGCTGCAAACCGGCGAGGCGGTGGTGGGGCTGCTCTATAAATCGCAGACCTACACCGTGCGCGAGAAAGGCGGCCAGGCCGAATGGGTGTTCCCTGCCGAAGGCGCGATCTCCTACCTGGCCGGGACCGGCATTGCCAAGGGGACCAAGCACAAGGCCCTGGCCGAGCAGTACATCAATATGACGCTGAACCCGGAATACCAGACCTGGGTCGCGAAAGTGTTCAATTACGCCGGCTCCAATCCGGCCATGCTGAAACTGCTCAGCCCGGAGATGCAGCAACGCGTGCAGTTCTCGGACGCCGAGGTGTCGCGCATCATCGACCTGGACCAGGCATTCATTTCCTCCCGGCGCGCGGACTGGACCGATCAATGGAACCGCGTCATCAACGGCGCCTGAGGGCGCTGCCCGCCTTGTCGTCCTGCTGAGCGGCGATTCCCGATCCATGGCTTCACTTCTTTCCTGGTCGCGCCACGGCGATGCCCTGGGCATCGCCGTCCTGGCGCATCGCGCGGCGGCCCTGGGCCACGCCGTCCACCTTACCTCCGACGGCTACGCCGGTCCGGCCACCCTGGCGGCGGTCGCCCGGCGCACCGGCCTGCCGCAAGCCGCCGTAACGCCGGCCGATGCGCCGCTGCCGGCGGACGCGCGTGGCATCGCCGTGCCGCGCATCGTGCTGTATTGCGGCGCGGCCATCGGCTACCCGTACTACGCCTATTACTCGCATTGCCTGTGGAGCCTGGGCTTGCCGTACCGGCGCGCCGATGCAGCCGACATCGCCGGCGGCATGCTGGACCAGGCCGACGTGCTGATCCTGCCCGGCGGCTTCGCCACCTGGGGCCTGGACCGCATCGAGTCGCAGCCCGGCGTGGACGCGGCGATCCGCGGCTTCCTGGCGCGCGGCGGCGCCGGCATCGGCTCCTGCGGCGGCGCCTATTACTTCTCGGCGGGCCGGCCGCACTGGTTGGGCATCCTGGACGCCAAGCCGCGCTACACCCACGAGTACCTGCACACCGGCGCGGGCCTGCTGAACGTGAGGCTGGAGGACGCCGCGTTGCGGCGCGACCTGCCGGAATCGATGGAACTCGCGTACTACCATGGGCCCGTGTATGAACGGGGCCCGCGCCGCGCCCGCACGGTAGCCGGCTTCGAAAGCCATATCATGGCGACGCGGCTGTTCATCGATAACCCGCTGGATGCCGACCGCTTCGACCGCGTCATGCGCGAGCGCGCCGCCATCCTGGCGAGCGATGCGCCCGCGGGCCGCGTGATCGGCTTTTCCCCGCATCCGGAAATGGGCGAGTTCCTGCGCAAGGCCATGGCGCTGGACGGCTACGTGCGCAAATACCTGCCTGTCCGCGGCCGCAAGACCATGGACGAGACCCTGCGCTTCTATGCGAAGGAGGATTGCCTCAGTTTCCGGCTGGTGCTCAATGCGGCCCTGATGCTGGGCGCTTTCGACGGCAAGCCGGGCCGGCCGCCCATCGCGCCGCCCGCTGCCGTGCGCCCGCTCGCGCAGGACTTGCGCCGCGTCGGCGAGGCCTGGCGCGCCAGCGCCGACGACCTGGCCGCGCGGCTCGCGGGCGAAGAACCCGAGCTGGCCGGTCTGATGGCGGATATGCTGCGCGAACTGACGGCGGAGTGGCGGGCCTTGCTCGCCGACGAGGACATCTTCGACGGCGCCGACGTCGCGGTGGCGCGCGAACTGGGCCTGGTGCTGGACGATGCCGTGCAAGCCTTGCGCGGCCCCACCCGCCGCGCGGTCGAAATGCTGGTCCTGCTGGAATTGCCCGTGCGCCTGCTGGCGGCCGCGGCGCGTATCGCGCGGTTCGACCGCGCCGTCAAGGAGTCGATGTGAGTGTGGCAAGCGCGGCGGGCGACGCCGCTACCCTGGACGTGCGCTTCGATAATGTGGAAAAGCGCTTCGGCGCGGCGGTCGCCCTGCACAGGCTGGACCTGGATATCGAACGCGGAACGTTCTTTTCCCTGCTGGGCCCCAGCGGCTGCGGCAAGACCACCACACTGCGGCTGATCGCGGGTTTCGAGCAGCCCAGCCATGGCGACATCTACATCCGCGGCAAGCGGGTCACGGGTGTCCCGGCGCACAAGCGCAACTTCGGCATGGTGTTCCAGAGCTTCGCGCTGTTTCCGCACCTGACCGTGGCCGAGAACGTGGCCTTCGGCCTGAAGATGCGGCGCGTCGACGCGTCCAGCATCGCGCGGCGCGTGGC
Source organism: Bordetella bronchialis (assembly GCF_001676705.1). Taxonomy (NCBI): domain Bacteria; kingdom Pseudomonadati; phylum Pseudomonadota; class Betaproteobacteria; order Burkholderiales; family Alcaligenaceae; genus Bordetella; species Bordetella bronchialis. The sequence continues at coordinate 4,180,188 of NZ_CP016170.1, read as the reverse complement.
GGATGCGCTGGACCTGGTCGCCCTGGGCGCCTTCGGCCAGCGCTATCCGCGGCAGTTGTCCGGTGGCCAGCAGCAGCGCGTGGCCCTGGCGCGCGCCATCGTTTTCGAACCCGACGTGCTGCTGCTCGACGAGCCCCTCTCGGCGCTGGACAAGCTGCTGCGCGAACAGATGCAGGTGGAGTTGCGCCAGCTGCAGCGCCGGCTGGGCACCACTACCATTTTCGTCACCCACGACCAGGAAGAGGCGCTGACCATGTCGGACCGGGTGGCGGTAATGAAGGACGGCCGCATACAGCAGGCCGGCGCGCCGCGCGATATCTACGAGCGTCCCGGCACGGAATTCGTCGCGACTTTCCTGGGGGCCAGCAACATCCTGCGGGGCGAGGTGCGTGGCCGCGACGGCGACAAACTGGTGGTCGGCCTGGGCGGGACCTGCCTGGCGGTGGACCCGCCGGCCGGGCAGGGCGGGGCCTATGCCGTGGGCGACGCCATCCGTCTGGCCCTGCGTCCCGAGAAAGTGCGGCTGGACACGCGTGGCGCGCTGGCCGCCACGCTGAAAGAGGTGGTCTACCGTGGCGCGCAGACGCATTTGTACATGGACACCGAAGCCGGCCCGGTAGCTGCCCACCTGCCGAACAGTGGCGTGACCGCCATGCGCCTGGCGCCCGGAGCGGTGGTGCGGCTGGCGTGGGAAGACGCCAGCGTCGTCGCGCTGTCGCCGGCTTCGGCGGGCGACGAAGCAAGCGGGGACGCCATGCCGCGCGTCGCGGGTATGCCGCTATCCACGGGCGAGGGCCGCTCATGAGCCGTGTCGTCACGTCGGCCGGCGTGCGCGGCCAGGGATATGACGGCCGCCCGTGGCGACTGCTGCCGCGCACCGGACTTCTATGGGCGGTGGCGGCGCCGCCGGTCCTGTTGCTGCTGGTCTTCTTCGTGCTGCCCCTGGGTTATCTGCTGTTCATCAGTTTCATGACGAATTCGCAGAGCTCGCTGTATGAGCTGCAGCCGACGCTGCGCAACTATGTGGAAGTCGCAACGGATCCCTTCTATCTGCTGATCATCCAGCGCACGCTCCTGGCCACCGGCGTGGTGCTGATCGCCTGCCTGCTGCTGGGATATCCGGTGGCCCTGTACGCGTCGCGGCTGTCGCCGCGCGGCCGCATGATCATGCTGCTGCTGATGATGTTTCCCCTGATGGTCAGCAACGTCGTGCGCGCCTATGGCTGGGTCAGCATCCTGGGCCGCACCGGCATCCTGAGCGTTACGCTGCGCGAGGCAGGCCTGACCGAACGGCCCATCCAGTTCCTGTATTCCTTCGAGGCCGTGGTGGTGGGGCTGCTCACGATCCTGCTTCCCTTCATGGTCGTATCGATCACGAATTCGCTGACGGCGATCGACCAGCGCTACACCGAGGCGGCGCAATCCCTGGGCGCCGGTCCCTGGCAGACCTTCTACCGTGTCACCCTGCCGCTTTCCAGCCCGGGCGTGACCTCCGGACTGATGCTGGTGACCTTCCTTATGCTGAGCGCCTACGTCACCATCGCGCTGCTGGGCGGTCCCCGTTTCAAGCTGCTGGTCAGCCTGGTGTTCGACAGCGCGGCCACCTTCCGCTGGCCCCGCGCGGCCGCCTTGTCCTTTGTATTGCTGGCCATCGCGCTGGCCATCGCGGCGCTGGTGCAGATGGCGATGCGGCCGCAAAGGGTACAGGGGAAGGGGCCATGAGCGTCGGTCGATTCCTTTTGCGGCTGATCACCGGCATCGCGCTGGTCCTGATCCTGGGGCCTATTTTCGTCATTCTGCTCTTCGCCTTCAGCTCGGCCGACAGCCTGGTGTTCCCGCCGCCGGGCTTCTCCCTGCGCTGGTTCCAGGCCTTCTTCACGATTCCGGAGATGCGCGATGCCTTTGTGCTGAGCCTGTGGCTGGCGGTCGTGTCGGCGACGCTGGCTGGCGGCCTGGGCCTGCTCGCCGCCGTTTACGCCTCGCGCCGGCGCGGCTGGCTATCGAACCTGCTGCAAATGCTGTTCATGGCTCCGCTGGTCTTTCCCACCATCATCCTTGGCCTGGCGCTGCTGCTTCTGTATCGGACCCTGGGGGTCGGCATCCTGCCGGGGCTGTTGATCGCGCATGTGGTGGTGTGCCTGCCCTATGCCTTCCGCACCATCGTGGCGGCCCTGCAGGCCTTCGACACCGCGCTGGAAGAGGCGGGGCAAAGCCTGGGCGCGGGGCCGGTCAAATCCTTCCTGCTGATCACCATGCCGATTATCTGGCCCGCGCTGCTGTCGGGCTGGCTCTTCGCGTTCATCGTGTCCTTCGGCGAATTGAACGCCGCCCTGTTCCTGACCGGACCCGGCATCGTCACGCTGCCGATCGAGATTTTCAGTTATCTGCAGTTCCAGGGCAGCCAACTGGTGGTCGCCGCCGCCTCGGCCTTGCAGGTCATCATGATCATCCTGATCCTGGTGCTGGCCGAACGCATCGTCGGCGCCGGACGCATCGTCCAGCGCTAGGCCGGCGCGGCGCGCTTGCGCATGCGCGCCCGCACCCGCGCCGCGCGGGCCGGCATCGGGCCCGCCATGCGTGTCGCGCCCGCGATGCATCCGCCATGACGATAGGTACAGCGCGATAGGTACAGCGCGATGGGTACAGCGTTTGCTGAAGCGTGGCCTTTCCCGTGGAGATGCAGCGATGACACCTTACGACCTTTGGTATTGGGACGGCATTCCGGGTCGCGGCGAGTTCGTGCGGCTGGCGTTGGAGGCAGGCGGCATTCCATACCGGGATCGTGCGCGGGAACCCGGCGGCGACACGGCCATCGTCCGCGACATGAAAACCCGCGACCACCATCCGCCCTTCGCGCCGCCGTATTTGGTCGGCGAAGGGATATCCGTCGGCCAGACGGCCAATATCCTGCTATTCCTCGGCGAGAAGCATGGCCTGGCGCCCCAGGACCTGGCCGGCCGGTTGTGGGTGCACCAGATCCAGCTCACCATCGCTGACCTCGTGGCCGAGGCGCATGACGTCCATCACCCCATTTCTGCCAGCCTGTACTACGAAGACCAGAAAAAAGAGGCGGCGCGGCGGGCGGGGCACTTCCGCGAGGAACGCATGCCGAAGTTCCTCGCCTGGTTCGAACGCATTCTGGTCCATGAGGGGTTGTGGCTGGCTGGCGGCGACAAATGGACCTACGCGGATCTGTCGCTGTTCCAACTGATCGACGGACTGCGCTTCGCGTTTCCGAAGCGCATGGCGACGCTGGCGGGGCAGTATCCCAAGGTGCGGCGCCTGTACGAACGGGTCGCGGCCTTGCCGGAACTGCAAGACTACCTGTCCAGCGATCGCCGGCTGCCCTATGGCGATGGGATATTCCGGCACTATCCGGAACTCGACGCCAGCTAGGCGTGCGCAGGCCGCCGGGCGCGGTCCCGCCTATCGCGGCCCAGCGTGTCGGTCGTTCAACCTGCGGCGGCCCGGCATGTCGCGGCCCGGCCTGTCGCGGCCCGGTCCGTCGCGGCTCGGCCCGTTGCGTCCCGGCCCGGTCTGTCCGTAGCCAGGCTTATCGCCGCTCCATCCGGCCCGGCCCGCGCCTTCCATGGCTTTCCGCAATGGGCTGGCGGCTTCGTGCCTGTGCCGGCTGGCGCTCCGTCGCCTCACGCCATCGATAAGGGCTACGAGCGATCCGCTGCTTGGCGCGGATTGAATGCCGCGCCCAGTTCCGTCCGGGAGCGCTCCAGCTCTTCATGGATCCATGTCCTGAGCGCCGCCAGGGGCGGCCAGTCGCGCAGGGCGGGCGGATACACCAGGTGATAGGCGCGGCTGCCTTCATATTCGATGGCAATCGGCGACAGCCGCACCAGGTGTCCATCGCGCAAGGCATCGGCGGCCAGCAGCTCCCGCACCACCGCCAGGCCGAGGCCTTGCTCCACGGCCGAAAGCAGCAGGCCGGCATCATTGAATACCGCGACCGGGCTGACATCGCAACGCAGTCCCGCCGCGGCGAACCAGTGTTCCCACAGGCGGCTTTCTCCCAGCAGCGGCTCATCCAGGTACGCTCGCGGCGGCGCCCCCGCGAGCCGCCGCGCAATAGCGGGGGAGGCCACGGCGATCATGGCCATGGAGGCATCGAACAAGCGTTCCGAGGCCAGGCCCGGCCACTCTCCCTGGCCCTGCCGCAAAGCGGCGTGGAAGCCGTCGCGCCGCAGATCGGCCAACTGCTGCGAGGTCTCGATTTCCAGGGCGATATCGGGATGGCGTGCGCGCCAACGGGCCATGCGGGGCAACAGCCAGCGCTGCGCGAACGATGGCAGCACGCTGATCCGCAGGCGCTGCTCCGATGTGCCGGCCGCGGCCGCGGCTGCTTGCACGCCATCGTCCAGCAGGGTCAGCGCGGCCTGCACGCTATGCAGCAAGGCCGTTCCCGCGGCATTCAGCACCACGCGCCGGCCACGCCGGTCGAACAAATCGTGCCCCAGACGCGTTTCCAGCAGACGGATCTGCTGGCTGACGGCGCTATGCGTCAGGTGCAGCGCATCGGCGGCCGCGCGCAGATTCTGGGTTTCGGCGACGGCGCGAAAGACGGGCAGGGTATTCAGGGGCAATCGCGGCATCTGGGGAAAACGGAGCAGGGCGTTACGGGAGGGCGCCGGGAATTTCCAGCCCCGGGCCCGGGAATACAGTGGCGGCGCAGTGGCGGCGACTGGTAAGAAATACAGACCAGGCTATCCACGATAAATTGATTCCTGCCCAGGAAATGGATGGATATTCTAACCAGAGTGTGGCGGCGACGACATGTGGCGACGGAGATTCCGCGTGTCGGACTGGTCGGAAAACGCGGTTTCCCGCGCGCAGCCAGCCGGCTGCACCGTCCTCCGGGGAACCGCCGGGCGGACGAGCGTGACTTCCGACCGTTCGTCGCCCAGCCCGTATCGCGGCAATGTCTTCGGGAGGGCAGCGCGCGACAGACCGCCCCCCGCCGGCAAGGTGCCGTTGGCGACGTTGGTGTGCAGCGGTCGGCTGGCGCGCATGGACGGCGATAACGCCTTATGCCCACCGCTTTCCATCCATGAGGAGCCCATGATGTCCGAACACTCTACCGCCGTGGCCGACGAACTGCCGACCGCCCTGGAACGCCCCGGCGCCTGGCGCCGCTTCGGCGCGCTTCTGGCCACGCCCTTCGTCGCCTTGTGGAAAAGCTGGTCCGCGCCGGACGCCATGATGGACTTCTACGAACTGTCCGAGGCCGAACTGCTTGATATGGGCGCGTCCCCAGACGAGCTCGCCGAAGCCAACGCACGGCGCGAACTCGAGTTGCACCGCGCATATGCGATGAGCCTTTACTACTGGTAGCCGACAGCCGATCACAAATCGCCGACGGTTGATCGCCACAATCGCCAGTCCTCAACCGGATCAGCAAACGCCGCTAGCGATTGGCGGTCAGCCGTGAACCGTCGGTGGCTGGCAGCTGGCAACTGGTAGCTGGCAGCTGGTAGCTGGTAGCTGGTAGTCGGTAGTTCGTAGTCGGTAGTTGATGTCAGGTAGTGGGCCGGGGTAGTCGATCGTTAGACCCCGGCCAGGGCCGTGGGCCCGTGGCCGTTTCACCTTGGACGCCGCCCTGGCCGTTCCCCGTCGCTGCTCGCCGTCACTGTTTCCCGTCCGCGGCGGCGGCGTCCACCGTTCCACCTCTTCCTGCATCGGGCCCGCGCCATGGCCGGCTTCTTCCGGCCCAGGCCCGGGCGCGACGCATTGCCGCGTCGTGTGAGCACGCGCGCGGCTAGCCGCGCAGTTCCACGGGAACGTCCTCTGGCGGCCGGATATCGAAGGCGCCCAGCGTCATCGCGATCAGTGTGTAGTATCCGGCGATGCTCACCAGATCGATCACCCCCGACTCGCCCAGTACATGGACGATGCGGTCATAGAGTTCCTGCGGTGTGCGCCGGGTTTCATGCAGTACGTTCAGAAACTCGTGGACGAGCGCTTCGTCGGTATGCGCGTAGGGCACCGGCGCGCCGTCCCGCAAGGCGGCGATCATCGCCTCGCCTACCCCGGCCTGCAGGGCTCTCGGCTTGTGGGTCCACCATTCGTACTCCGACCGCCAATGGCGCGCCATGATAAGAATGGCCCACTCCGACAGGCGGGTCGGCAGGCTGGTCTCGTAGCGGCAATATTGTCCCAGCGCCTGGGCATGCTCCGCCATGGCGGGGCGGTGCAGCCACACGGCCAGCGGTCCGCGCACCTGCCCACGGGGCCCGGAAGCGATCACATCATGGATGCGCTTCTGCTCGGGACTCATCTGCGCGGGTTCCAGCAAGGGAACGCGAGGCAAACGGGGGGAAGTCATGCGGGTCTCCAGGGCTGGCCTTCCATACGCCGGGCGGATCGCGTCCGGCGGCATGGCGAGCAGCAGGTCTATCGGATCGATATTGTGGCGGGTGCGCGCCTACATCGATCTGAAACGACATGCATTCGAAAGCGGCCCTTCCACAGCACGGGGCGATCCCGCGCGACCCGCCCGCGCGCCGCCGCGGCATGTGCTATAGTCGCGCCCCTTCGTTGTTCGCGCAGCGCTGCATCAGCTGGGTCACGCGAGCCAACATGGCCCGATCCGCACGGATCGTCGCCATGATGTCTCAAGCCCGGCCAGGCGCGCCGCGAACGGATGCGAAGGGCGGGATAGGAAAACACCCGGGTTACCGAATCAGGCACAAGTCGATTTGACAGCCCCAAAAAATGTCTTCATAATCTCGTTTCTCTGCTGCTGACACAGCGAACGACGCGAAACGCAAGCCGAAGGGCGGGCGCCGCGGTCGGGCTGGATCGGCAAGCTGCCCTGGAAAGGGCGGCGGGGCTGGCAGGGCCGGGGGGGTGTAAAAACCCCGGGGTGTCACAACCCACTTGTTCTTTAAAAACGAAACAACCGATAAGTGTGGGCGCTTGATGGGCTTGGGCGCACCGGTCCGGTTCGGTACGCGAGTATCGAGCGGGGCTGGGCCAAAGAAATCAAGTGCTCACAGAAGTAAGTGTCAGGAATCAGAGGGTCGAAAGATCGTCTGGGTTCTATCACTTCCTTTGAGAGCGCTAAGCGAAAGACAACCTCTAGCAGGTTGTGCGAAACAGAGATTGAACTGAAGAGTTTGATCCTGGCTCAGATTGAACGCTGGCGGGATGCCTTACACATGCAAGTCGAACGGCAGCGCGGACTTCGGTCTGGCGGCGAGTGGCGAACGGGTGAGTAATGTATCGGAACGTGCCCAGTAGCGGGGGATAACTACGCGAAAGCGTAGCTAATACCGCATACGCCCTGAGGGGGAAAGCGGGGGATCTTCGGACCTCGCACTATTGGAGCGGCCGATATCGGATTAGCTAGTTGGTGGGGTAACGGCTCACCAAGGCGACGATCCGTAGCTGGTTTGAGAGGACGACCAGCCACACTGGGACTGAGACACGGCCCAGACTCCTACGGGAGGCAGCAGTGGGGAATTTTGGACAATGGGGGCAACCCTGATCCAGCCATCCCGCGTGTGCGATGAAGGCCTTCGGGTTGTAAAGCACTTTTGGCAGGAAAGAAACGGCGCCGGCTAATACCTGGCGTAACTGACGGTACCTGCAGAATAAGCACCGGCTAACTACGTGCCAGCAGCCGCGGTAATACGTAGGGTGCAAGCGTTAATCGGAATTACTGGGCGTAAAGCGTGCGCAGGCGGTTCGGAAAGAAAGATGTGAAATCCCAGGGCTTAACCTTGGAACTGCATTTTTAACTACCGGGCTAGAGTGTGTCAGAGGGGGGTGGAATTCCACGTGTAGCAGTGAAATGCGTAGATATGTGGAGGAACACCGATGGCGAAGGCAGCCCCCTGGGATAACACTGACGCTCATGCACGAAAGCGTGGGGAGCAAACAGGATTAGATACCCTGGTAGTCCACGCCCTAAACGATGTCAACTAGCTGTTGGGTCCTTCGGGGCTTGGTAGCGCAGCTAACGCGTGAAGTTGACCGCCTGGGGAGTACGGTCGCAAGATTAAAACTCAAAGGAATTGACGGGGACCCGCACAAGCGGTGGATGATGTGGATTAATTCGATGCAACGCGAAAAACCTTACCTACCCTTGACATGTCTGGAATCCCGAAGAGATTTGGGAGTGCTCGCAAGAGAACCGGAACACAGGTGCTGCATGGCTGTCGTCAGCTCGTGTCGTGAGATGTTGGGTTAAGTCCCGCAACGAGCGCAACCCTTGTCATTAGTTGCTACGAAAGGGCACTCTAATGAGACTGCCGGTGACAAACCGGAGGAAGGTGGGGATGACGTCAAGTCCTCATGGCCCTTATGGGTAGGGCTTCACACGTCATACAATGGTCGGGACAGAGGGTCGCCAACCCGCGAGGGGGAGCCAATCCCAGAAACCCGATCGTAGTCCGGATCGCAGTCTGCAACTCGACTGCGTGAAGTCGGAATCGCTAGTAATCGCGGATCAGCATGTCGCGGTGAATACGTTCCCGGGTCTTGTACACACCGCCCGTCACACCATGGGAGTGGGTTTTACCAGAAGTAGTTAGCCTAACCGCAAGGAGGGCGATTACCACGGTAGGATTCATGACTGGGGTGAAGTCGTAACAAGGTAGCCGTATCGGAAGGTGCGGCTGGATCACCTCCTTTCAGAGCGCGCGCACAAGTGCGTCAAGTGGCCACACTTATCGGTTGTTGTGTAAGACTGGATCGATAGCGGATCCGATGCGAATTGGGTCTGTAGCTCAGTCGGTTAGAGCACCGTCTTGATAAGGCGGGGGTCGTTGGTTCGAATCCAACCAGACCCACCAACGATTAAGCGAGTTAAGGCAGCGTTGAAAGGCGGTGCGTTAATGGGGGTGTAGCTCAGCTGGGAGAGCGCCTGCTTTGCAAGCAGGATGTCATCGGTTCGATCCCGTTCACCTCCACCACTTACCTGGTGCGCAGTGTCGAAGGGTCCGCGAAGAAAGAGTTCAACGGTCAGCGCTTGGCGCCTGGCGGGATGGAAAGATCCTGGCGAGGCGAACGAGTCTTGAGCGTTGGGTTTTTGACTCGACAGTTTTATTTGTTCTTTAACAATCTGGAAGAAGCACAACGAGAAGTATTGGCGGTGCATTGAGAGATGCGCCGTTGGATACGGGTTGTGATTGCATGATAGTTCAAACTCAAGTGATTGAGGATTGGACGGCACAAACGCAAAGTATCATGTCAGAAGCAAGACGGTTGCTTGGACGGTTTTATAGCCATTAGCGTTATAGGATCAAGCGACTAAGTGCATATGGTGGATGCCTTGGCGATCACAGGCGATGAAGGACGTTGTAGCCTGCGAAAAGCTGCGGGGAGCTGGCAAACAAGCATTGATCCGCAGATGTCCGAATGGGGAAACCCACTGCCGCAAGGCGGTATCCTGGGCTGAATACATAGGCTCCAGGAGGCGAACCGGGTGAACTGAAACATCTCAGTAGCTCGAGGAAAAGAAATCAACCGAGATTCCGAAAGTAGTGGCGAGCGAAATCGGAAGAGCCTTTACGATTTAGCGTGTTGCATAGTCGAACGGGATGGAAAGCCCGGCCGTAGCAGGTGATAGCCCTGTAGGCGAAATGCAATGCGTGGAACTAAGCGTAAGAGAAGTAGGGCGGGACACGTGAAATCCTGTTTGAAGATGGGGGGACCATCCTCCAAGGCTAAATACTCGTGATCGACCGATAGTGAACCAGTACCGTGAGGGAAAGGCGAAAAGAACCCCGGAAGGGGAGTGAAATAGATCCTGAAACCGTATGCATACAAACAGTCGGAGCCTCCTTGTGGGGTGACGGCGTACCTTTTGTATAATGGGTCAGCGACTTACATTCAGTGGCGAGCTTAACCGGATAGGGAAGGCGTAGCGAAAGCGAGTCCGAATAGGGCGATTCAGTCGCTGGGTGTAGACCCGAAACCAGATGATCTATCCATGGCCAGGTTGAAGGCACGGTAACACGTGCTGGAGGACCGAACCCACTAGTGTTGAAAAACTAGGGGATGAGCTGTGGATAGGGGTGAAAGGCTAAACAAATCTGGAAATAGCTGGTTCTCTCCGAAAACTATTTAGGTAGTGCCTCAAGTATGACTGCGGGGGGTAGAGCACTGTTATGGCTAGGGGGTCATGGCGACTTACCAAACCATGGCAAACTCCGAATACCCGCAAGTCCAGCTTGGGAGACAGAGCACCGGGTGCTAACGTCCGGACTCAAGAGGGAAACAACCCAGACCGCCAGCTAAGGTCCCCAATTATCGCTAAGTGGGAAACGAAGTGGGAAGGCTTAGACAGTCAGGAGGTTGGCTTAGAAGCAGCCATCCTTTAAAGAAAGCGTAATAGCTCACTGATCGAGTCGTCCTGCGCGGAAGATGTAACGGGGCTAAGCGATAAACCGAAGCTGCGGGTGTGCGCGTTCCTTTAACGGCATTGAGGCTTTGCGTCGCGGACAGCGACGCAAAGCGGTCAACACTTCGAGTGCGAGGTGGTGGCACGATGACGTGTCGTTAAAGGAGCGCGCACGCGGTAGGAGAGCGTTCTGTAAGCCTGTGAAGGTGACTCGTAAGGGTTGCTGGAGGTATCAGAAGTGCGAATGCTGACATGAGTAGCGATAAAGGGGGTGAAAAGCCCCCTCGCCGTAAGTCCAAGGTTTCCTGCGCAACGTTCATCGGCGCAGGGTGAGTCGGCCCCTAAGGCGAGGCAGAGATGCGTAGCTGATGGGAAGCTGGTTAATATTCCAGCACCATCGTACAGTGCGATGGGGGGACGGATTGCGGAAGATCATCAGGGTGTTGGAAGTCCCTGTTGCTGCATTGAAGAGGGCGCTTAGGCAAATCCGGGCGCGAGACTCAAGGGTGTGGCACGAGCGAGCATGGCTTGCGAAGTGATTGGAAGTGGTTCCAAGAAAAGCCTCTAAGCTTCAGCTGTACGAGACCGTACCGCAAACCGACACAGGTGGACGGGATGAATATTCCAAGGCGCTTGAGAGAACTCGGGAGAAGGAACTCGGCAAATTGATACCGTAACTTCGGGAGAAGGTATGCCCCGGTAGTGTGAGGCGCCTGCGCGCTGAGCATGATGGGGTCGCAGAGAATCGGTGGCTGCGACTGTTTATTAAAAACACAGCACTCTGCAAAGACGAAAGTCGACGTATAGGGTGTGACGCCTGCCCGGTGCCGGAAGGTTAAGTGATGGGGTGCAAGCTCTTGATCGAAGCCCCGGTAAACGGCGGCCGTAACTATAACGGTCCTAAGGTAGCGAAATTCCTTGTCGGGTAAGTTCCGACCTGCACGAATGGCGTAACGATGGCCACACTGTCTCCTCCCGAGACTCAGCGAAGTTGAAGTGTTTGTGATGATGCAATCTACCCGCGGCTAGACGGAAAGACCCCATGAACCTTTACTGTAGCTTTGCATTGGACTGTGAACCGGCCTGTGTAGGATAGGTGGGAGGCGCGGAAACCGAGTCGCCAGATTCGGTGGAGCCGACCTTGAAATACCACCCTGGTCTGTTTGCGGTTCTAACCTTGGCCCGTTATCCGGGTTGGGGACAGTGCATGGTGGGCAGTTTGACTGGGGCGGTCTCCTCCCAAAGCGTAACGGAGGAGTTCGAAGGTACGCTAGGTACGGTCGGAAATCGTGCTGATAGTGCAATGGCATAAGCGTGCTTGACTGTGAGACTGACAAGTCGAACAGGTGCGAAAGCAGGACATAGTGATCCGGTGGTTCTGAATGGAAGGGCCATCGCTCAACGGATAAAAGGTACTCTGGGGATAACAGGCTGATACCGCCCAAGAGTTCATATCGACGGCGGTGTTTGGCACCTCGATGTCGGCTCATCTCATCCTGGGGCTGTAGCCGGTCCCAAGGGTATGGCTGTTCGCCATTTAAAGAGGTACGTGAGCTGGGTTTAAAACGTCGTGAGACAGTTTGGTCCCTATCTGCCGTGGGCGTTGGATACTTGACGGAGCCTGCTCCTAGTACGAGAGGACCGGAGTGGACGTACCTCTGGTGTACCGGTTGTCATGCCAATGGCATTGCCGGGTAGCTATGTACGGAAGAGATAACCGCTGAAGGCATCTAAGCGGGAAACTCGTCTGAAGATTAGGTATCCCGGGGCCTCGAGCCCCCTGAAGGGTCGTTCAAGACCAGGACGTTGATAGGTCGGGTGTGGAAGCGCAGTAATGCGTTAAGCTAACCGATACTAATTGCCCGTGCGGCTTGATCCTATAACCCTGATGGTTGGAAAACCATCGAACGCATCCCAGGCAAGTCGGCTTGCATAAGCCATGATACTTGCGACACTGTGCCAGGCAGCCAAGCGCTGCCCGCAGTCTCGACCCGCATCCAGCAAGACAGAACCAATACCGATCGTTGCCCAGGCCAGTACCCCCTCACCGGGCCCGGCCAGGCAGCGTGCTTCGACCAGATTGGCGTGACGCGGCAAGCTCACCGGCATCCCCGGCCAGCCCACGCGGTGCGCAACCCCTTACGCCTGACGACCATAGCAAGGTGGTCCCACTCCTTCCCATCCCCGAACAGGACAGTGAAACGCCTTCGCGCCGATGATAGTGGACGGACGTCTGTGAAAGTAGGTCATCGTCAGGCTCTTATCCCCAAAACCCCGCTGGGCTCCCCAGCGGGGTTTTGCTTTATGCGGCCCCCTTGGGGCAACCGTCGTAAGCGCGGATTATCGTGAGCGCGGACCATCGTCGGCGCGAACCGTCGCAGCCGCGGGGTGGCGGCCTATTTGGGCGGCCGGCTATGGCTAACGGTAGTGCGCTTGATCGCGGCCGGCGCGCTAATCCACGACGCCGTCGACATAAAACCAGCGTCCGTTCTCCTTCACGAAGCGGCTGGTTTCATGCATGCGCTGCCCTTTGCCTTGTAGCCGGCTGCGGGCGACGAATTCGACCAGGGCATGCGTGTCGTCCTGGACGACGTGGCGCTTGACCTCGAGCCCCAGCCATTTCAAGCCGGGAGGATTCGGATCGATATGCGGCGGCCGTGTGTCCGGATGCCACGTGTCGCGCACATATTCGACCAAGTCCAGTACATAGGCGCTGTACCGTGACCGCATCAACGCTTGGGCGTCGGGCGCCTGGAGATGGCGCGGGCCCGCGTGCCACATGCCGCAGCACTTTCCGTAGGGCCGGCCGGTGCCGCACGGGCATGGCAGGGCAGCGTCAGCCAAGATCGGATACGCCAGGGGCCAGGAGGTCCGCGTACTCTGGATGGCGCTGCATGTAAGCGCTGGCGTAAGAGCAAACGGGGCGTATCTTCAGCACATGTTCGCGGGCATGGCGGAGTACCGCGGCCGTCAGCGCGGCCCCGATGCCACGGCCGCCGATTTCGGCCGGCACGATGGTGTGCAGGATGACCAGGACGTCGCCATCCATGTCGTATTCGACGTAGCCTTCATATCCATCCACATGCGTGGTGAATCGATGGTTGGCTGCATCGTGGACTACCGCGGTCTGTGTGTTTGGGGGCGTCATGGAGCACGGGCTGGAAAGGAGGCCATTCGCCTGAAGCGGAATGCCGTTCGGATCGGGATGAATGGCCATCCTCTTCAAACGGATGTCCGTTCGCCTCAACGGGGCCTACGGGACATGGTACCTGTTTTCAGATACCGCCATACCAGCACCGCGCCCACGCCGTACAGCGTTCCCATCGTGCCGAAGGCCAGCGGCAGCGAAATATGCCAATCCGTGCAGGCGTGCAGGATGGTCCCCATGGTCGCGACACCGACCAGTACGCCGATCTGGCGATTCGCGTTGAGACAGGCGGCCGCGATGTTGGCGTGCGCCTGGCCCGCGATCTGCATGACCACGGCGGTCATCGCCGGGACCGCCACCCCCACCCCCAGGTTGATCGGGGACACGATGGCCGCGAACAGCCAGTAATCCGTTTCCGGCCTGAGTACCGACGCCGTCAGTGCACTGGCGCCCGCGCACAAGGCCATGCTGGCCATCAAGGCGGCCCGCGGGCCGATGCGCGCGACGACTCGGGGAGCGGACAGATTGCCCAAGGTGAACAGCAGCATGGTGGGCAGCAATTGCGTGCCGGCCGCCAGCGGCGACGCGCCGCGCGCTTCCTGCAGGAACAGGCTCAGCAGGAACAACTGCCCGTAGCCGCCGAAGTTGATCAGAAAGCCCAGCATATTGGCCGCGGGAAAGCGCGCGGTCGCGAAAAGCTCCCGCGGAAGCAAAGGGGTGGCGATGCGCCGCTCCCGCATCACGAAACCCGCGCCGGCTACCAGCATGACCAGCGCGGCGGCCAGGATGGGCGCGGAGGTCCAGCCGTGCACCGGTCCTTCGATCAGCGCGAAACTCAAGCCCGCCAAGGCGGTCACGCCCAGGACGTGCGTGGCGGCGTTCAATGTGCGGAAGTGCCGCGCGGAGCTGGGAATCACGTGCTGTGCCATCGCCAGCCCGATCAGCCCGATGGGAAGATTGACCAGGAAGATACTGCGCCAGCCGAACCGGTCGATCAGGATGCCGCCCACCAGCGGCCCGGATACGCCGGCCACGGATACGATCGCCGACCACAGTCCCAGCATGCGCGCCCGCACGTGGTCATCCGGATAGGCGCGGGCCAGCAGGCTCAATGAACTGGGCATGAAGAGCGCGGCGCCCACGCCTTGCAGGAAGCGGGCCGCCACCAGGGTGGTGCCGTTGGGGGCGATGCCGCACAACAGCGAGGCCATGACGAAAACGGCCAGGCCGGCCTGGTAGACGTTCTTGGCACCGAAACGGTCGGCCAGGCCGCCGCCGACCAATAGCATCGCGGCGAACGTCAAGGTGTAGCCGTCCACCACCCAGACCAGGCCCGACAGGGGCACCTGCAGCTGGGTGGCGATGTTGGACAGCCCGACATTGACCACCGTGACGTCCAGGGTGGCCATCACGAAGCCCATGGCCAGGGTGATCAGGGGCAGATAGCGGACGCGCGGCTGGGGCGCGGCGGTCAGGGGCGGCGAGGACGTGAGTTCCGGCATGGCGGGCAGTGGGGGGCGGCATGGCCTGCTTCTGTGGGCGGGTCCGGCGCGCGGATTCTCCTTCGGCGCGCATCATATCCCCTGGCGGCCGATGCAAAAATACGTAGAATTGCGTCGGACGAATGCATTTTTGCATCACCATGGACTGGGACGACGCACGGATATTTCTGGCGGTTTATCGCGGCGGAACCCTGCGGGCGGCCGCGGCGCTGTTGCAGGTGGATCAAGCGACCGTCGGCAGGCGCTTGCGCGCGCTGGAAGAGGCCTTGCACGCGCGCCTCTTCCTGCACACGCCGCGCGGCTATGTTCCCACGCGGGCAGGGGAAGTGGCCTTGCCCGCGGCGGAGGCCATGGAGCGCGCGGCGGACCAGCTCGAGCGTCTGACGCAGGGCACCGATGAACGCGTATCGGGCACCGTGCGCGTGACGACCTCCGATACGATCGCGCGCGCTTTCATAATGCCGGCCATCCAGCGCCTGCGCGAAGCGCATCCCGACCTGCGTATCGTCCTGACGGCGTCCACGCATCTGAGCAACCTGACCCGGCGCGAGGCGGACGTGGCCGTGCGCAATGTGCGGCCGGACAACCCCGACCTGATATCCCGCCGGCTGGGGCGGCGCGAACTTGGCGTGTACGCGAGCAAGCGCTACCTGAAGGAGCACGGCGAACCGCGGCGCGGCACCGCCTTCGAAGGCCATGCCGTCATCGTGTACCAGCGGGCGGTGCTTGGCGCCCGCAGCGAAACCATCTGCGGCGAGCCTTACGCCAACGCACGCGTCGCCCTGGAAGTGAACTCGGGATTGATGATGCTGGAGGCGGCCAACCGCGGCATGGGAGTGGCGGAAGTCTCCACCTATCTGGCGCAGGACGCGCCCGGCCTGGTGCGCATCTGGCCGGACTGCAGCGAATTCTATGAACTGTGGCTGGTGATGCACGGAGACCTGCATCGCACCGCCCGCGTGCGGGCGGTGGCCGATGCCATCGTGGACGTCTTCGAGCGCGGCGAAGAGAAAGCGGCGCCGTCCCGCGCGAGGAAGGCCTGAGGACGGCGCAAGGCCTGCCCCGGGGACCTGCGCGGATTGCCCCGGGGATACCTGCCGGCGCGTCCCGGCGCGCCGGCACGGACCGCGCCCAACGACCTATCCACAGTTTTGCCCTTATGCGGATATCGTCCTATCTGTCCACATTTACTGTGGACAACCATTTGGACATGTCACGGACAAAATTAAAAAGGTCCGTAAACTCAACGACATAAGGTTCGCGGGTCACAAAGCGCGCAGTCGCCCACCTGCATAATCTTTACAGATTGTCCAGTTTGACTTCGAAGCCGCGACGGGTGGCGGGACGGGCCATCATGGTCTCGTACCAGCGCTTTACATGGGGGAAATCGGCCAGGTCCACCTGGTGGCGCTCGTGGCGCCAGGCCCAGCCCACGATGGCGAAGTCGGCCACGGAGATCGCGCCGGCGACGAACTCCACCTGGGCAAGGCGGCGATCGAGCACGCCGTACAAGCGGCGCGTTTCGTCGACGTAGCGCTTGGCGCCGTAGCGTTTGTCTTCTTCGTTCTGCAGGCCAAGGAAATGATGGGCCTGTCCCGGCATCGGTCCGAAGCCCCCCATCTGCCACATCAGCCACTCCAGCACCGGCACGCGCTCCGCCAGGGAGGCCGGCAGGAACTTGCCGGTTTTCTCGCCCAGGTACAGCAGGATGGCGCCGGACTCGAACACGCTGATGGGTTTCCCGTCCGGCCCCTGCGGATCGACGATGGCCGGAATCCGGTTATTGGGGCTGATGCGCAGAAACTCGGGCTTGTGCTGTTCGCCGTTGCGGATGTCGACCGTGTGCACGGAATAGGGCAGGCCCATTTCTTCCAGTGCGACGCTGATCTTGCGGCCGTTGGGGGTATTCCAGGTGTGGAGCGCGATGGTCATGGTGGCTTATCGAAAGGTACGCGGCGCTGCCGGCGCCGCAAGACGTGAAAAAGCCCGTCGTGGACGGGCGGACACAGGCAGGATCAGGTCAGGGCCGGCGCGACGTGGCGCTGGAAGGCGGGCCGCTGCCGCAATCCGTCGTACCAGGCTTGCAGGTTGGGGGTGTCCGGGCGCTGGATGCCATCCAGGCCGAGGAAGCGGCGGCAGTATGTGCCCAGGACGATATCCGCCAGGGTGAAGCGGTCGCCCTCCAGGAACTCCCGTCCCCGCAGGTGCACATCCACCATCAGCCAGAGCCTGCCGGCTTCGTCGGCGGACTTCTGGATGGCCGCCATGTCGCGCTGTTCCGGCGGCGTGCGGACCATGCCCCAGAAGACGCTGCGCTCCACGGGTTGCAGCGTGGACAGTACCCAGTCCATCCAGCGGTCGATGGACGCGCGCAACCGGGGCGCTTCCGGGTACAGCCCGCTGGCCGGCCCATATTGCATGACCAGGTAGCGCACGATGGCGTTGGATTCCCACAGGATGAAGTCGCCGTCTTCCAGGGTGGGCACCTTGCCGTTGGGGTTCATGGCCAGGTAGCCGGGCTCGTTGTTGCGGCCGAAATGCAGGCCCGCGTCCACGCGCTCGTAGGGCAGCGACAGCTCGTCGCAGCACCACAATACCTTCTGGACATTCACGGAGTTCACACGGCCCCAGATCTTGATCATTGCGTGGTCCTTTGCGAGAGTTGGCGGATGGCAATGCGGTAATGTCGGGCACGCTCAGTGGCGCAGCAGCAGCAGCGTCCACACGGTGATCATCGCCGCCAGGCCGATCCAGCAACCGGCCCACAAGCCCATGATGGGCCATTTGACGTCCATGGGAACCCGAGCCGGATCGACGTGCGCAAGGTTGCGATTGGCCTGTCCGAACAGGCCCTTGCGCGCGCGCGGAAACAGCAGGCGCAGGAAATAATCCAGGAAGATGCCCGCCTGGATGGCGCGCGGAAACTGGCGGAAGGGGCGATGCTGCAGCAGGGGGTGCCGCAGTACGTCGTTGATGCGGTCCAGCTTGAAGAACCAGATCGTGATCAGCGAGACGGCCGCGACGAAAAAGCAGGCCACGAAAATATTGAAGGCGGTCGTCAGCGCGACGACGTAGAGGGAGTTGTTCATGGCCGTAAGCATAACTCGGCGCGTGCGCGCGGCGCCGGCGAATACCTGCCACCAGGCCGGTGGCGCGGCCCGCGCAGGCGTGCGCCGCCGCGAGGGCCGGCATGCCGCACCGCAGCACGCCGCCGGCCGCCAGCGGCGGCCGGGACGCGCGGCAAGGACTAGATCACGTACAGGTCCACGTACTCATGGACCGGCATGGCTTCCAGCTTTTTCTGGTCCAGCGACACGTCCAGGATGCGGCGCTGCTGCCGCGCCGGGAACTGGCGGGCCAGGTTGGTGCGGAACTTGGCTTCCAGCAGCGGGATGCCGTCCGCGCGCCGGCGCTTGTGGCCGATGGGGTATTCGCAAACGACTTCGTCCAGCCGGCTGCCGTCGTTGAACTCCACGGTCAGCGCGTTGGCGATGGAGCGCTTGTCCGGATCGTGGTAGTCGCGGGTGAAGGCCGGGTCTTCCACGCATTCGATCTTGTCGCGCAATGCGTCGATGCGGGGATCGCGGGCGAAGTCGTCCTCGTAGTCGGCCGCCGTCAGGTGGCCGAATATCAGCGGGACGGCCACCATGTACTGGATGCAGTGGTCGCGGTCGGCCGGGTTGTTCAGCGGACCCTTCTTGTCGATGATGCGGATGCAGGCTTCGTGCGTGCGGATGGTGATTTTCTTGATGTCCTCGGCACGCTTGCCCTGGGCCGCGATCTGCTGGTGCAGCTGCATGGCGCACTCCACCGCGGTCTGAGAATGGAACTCGGCGGGGAAGGAAATCTTGAACAGCACGTTTTCCATGACGTAGCTGCCGTAGGGCCGCTGGAACTTGAAGGGCTGGCCCTTGAAGGACACGTCGTAGAAGCCCCAGGTCTTGGCGGTCAGCACGGACGGGTAGCCCATCTCGCCGGTGCGGGCGATCAGGGCCAGGCGCACGGCGCGGCTGGTGGCGTCGCCCGCCGCCCAGCTCTTGCGGCTGCCCGCATTGGGCGCGTGCCGGTAGGTGCGCAGGCTCTGGCCGTCCACCCACGCCAGCGAGACCGCGTTGATGATTTCCTCGCGGCTCAGGCCCAGCATTTCCGCGACGACGGCGGTAGAGGCGACCTTGACCAGGACGACATGGTCCAGCCCGACCTTGTTGAAGGAGTTTTCCAGCGCGATGCAGCCCTGGATCTCGTGGGCCTTGATCATGCCGGTCAGCACCTTGCGCATGGTCAGCGGGGGCTTGCCGGCGGCGACCGCATTGCGCGACAGCCAGTCGGCGGTGGCCAGGATGCCGCCCAGGTTGTCCGAGGGATGGCCCCATTCGGCAGCCAGCCAGGTGTCGTTGAAATCCAGCCAGCGGATCATGGCGCCGATGTTGAAGGCAGCCTGTACGGGGTCCAGCTGGAATTGCGTGCCGGGGACTTTCGCGCCATTGGGAACGACCGTGCCGGGCACGATGGGCCCCAGCAGCTTGCGGCATGCCGGGTATTCCAGCGCTTCCAGGCCGCAGCCCAGCGTATCGATCAGGCAGTTGCGCGCGGTCTCGTAGGCCAGCTCGCTCTTGATTTCGTAGTTCAGGACGTAGTCCGCGATGTCGACCAGTACCTGGTCCGGGTCGGGACGGACATTGGAGATGTGCGAGGACATATGCGTTGCCTTGTGGTTGCGTGCGGGCGGATTACTTGCGCTTGTCGATGGCGACGAACTTGCGGTCTTCCGGTCCCACGTAGTTGGCGGTCGGGCGGATGATCTTGTTATCCACGCGCTGTTCCATGATGTGCGCCGCCCAGCCGGCCGTGCGCGCGATGACGAACAGCGGCGTGAACATGGCGGTGGGGACGCCCATCTTGTTGTAGCTGACGGCGGAATACCAATCCAGGTTGGCGAACATCTTCTTGGCGTCCTGCATGACGCTTTCGATGCGTTCCGCGATGTTGTACAGATGCATGCTGCCGCTTTGCTTGGACAGCTTCTGCGCGACGGCCTTGATGACCTTGTTGCGCGGGTCGGACACGGTATAGACGGGATGCCCGAAACCGATCACGACCTCTTTGTTCTCGACGCGCCGGCGGATATCGGCCTCTGCCTCGTCGGGCGTGTCGTAGCGGCTCTGGACTTCGAACGCCACTTCGTTCGCGCCCCCGTGCTTGGGGCCGCGCAGCGCGCCTATGCCGGCGGTGATGGCCGAATACATGTCGGACCCGGTGCCCGCCACGACCCGGCACGTAAAGGTGGAGGCATTGAACTCGTGTTCCGCATACAGGATCAGCGAGGTATGCATGGCCTTGACCCAGTCGTCGGCGGGCTTTTCGCCGTGCAGCAGGCGCAGGAAGTGCCCGCCGATGCTGTCGTCGTCTGTTTCGACGTCGATGGCGCGGCCGTTGTGGCTGTAGTGATACCAATAGAGCAGGGCCGACCCCAGGCTGGCCATCAGGCGGTCGGCGATATCGCGCGCGCCCGGCATGTTGTGATCGTCCTTTTCCGGCAGCAAGCAGCCCAGCACGGACACGGCGGTGCGCATGACGTCCATGGGGTGGCTGGAGGCGGGCAGGGCCTCCAGCGCCACCTGCAGCTGGGCCGGCAGGCCGCGCAGCGCGCGCAGCTTGCGCTTGTAGGCCTGCAGTTCCGCCTTGTTCGGCAGCTTGCCGTGGACCAGCAGATACGCGACCTCCTCGAACTCGCTGGTGTCCGCGATGTCCAGGATGTCATAGCCGCGATAGTGCAGGTCGTTGCCGCTGCGGCCGACGGTGCACAGGGCCGTATTGCCGGCGACAACGCCGGACAAAGCGACCGATTTCTTCGGCTTGAATCCGGATTTCTGCTGTTCCTGATCGGAAGTGCTCATGTCTGCTCCTTTCCTGGGGTGGGCTTGCGCTTCGCTTTTTGGGCGCGACGGTGGCAAAAAAGGGCCCGTATATGCGGGCCCTTTTTCTTCTTCTTGCTTCTGGGGGGATTACTTGAGCAGGTCTTTGACGCCGTCGCGCTCTTCGAGCAGCTCTTTCAGCGTCAGGTCCATGCGTTCACGCGAGAAGGCGTCGATTTCCAGGCCGGTGACGCGCGTGTACTTGCCGTTGGCGGTGGTGACCGGCACGCCGTAGATGATGCCTTCCGGGATGCCGTAGGAGCCGTCCGACGGAATGCCCATCGTGACCCACTTGCCGTTGCTGCCCAGGACCCAGTCGCGCACGTGGTCGATGGCGGCATTGGCGGCCGAGGCGGCGGAAGACAGGCCGCGCGCATCGATGATGGCCGCGCCGCGCTTGCCCACGGTGGGGATGAAAACGTCGCGGTTCCAGGCGTCGTCGTTGATCAGCTTGGCCAGGCTCTGGCCGCCGACCGTGGCGAAGCGGATGTCCGGATACATCGTGGGCGAGTGATTGCCCCACACGATGAGTTTTTCGATATCGGCCACGGCCTTGCCGGACTTGGACGCCAGTTGCGACAGGGCGCGGTTGTGATCCAGGCGCAGCATGGCGGTGAAGTTCTCGGCCGGCAGGTCGGGCGCGGACTTCATCGCGATGTAGGCATTGGTATTGGCTGGGTTGCCCACCACCAGGACCTTGACGTCGCGCTTGGCGACTTCGTTCAGGGCACGGCCCTGGGCGGTGAAAATCTGGGCGTTGACGGTCAGGAGGTCCTTGCGCTCCATGCCGGGGCCGCGCGGACGGGCGCCGACCAGCAGGGCGATGTCGGCATCCTTGAACGCCGTGCGCGGATCGCTGTGCGCGGTCATTTCCTGCAGCAGCGGGAAGGCGCAGTCATCCAGTTCCATCATGACGCCCTTCAGCGCCTTCTGGGCCTTTTCGTCCGGGATTTCCAGCAGTTGCAGGATGACGGGCTGGTCTTTGCCGAGCATTTCGCCGGAAGCGATGCGAAACAGCAGAGCGTAGCCGATTTGACCGGCGGCGCCCGTGACGGCGACGCGCAAAGCGGGCTTGGACATGAACATTCTCCGTAATGAGTCGTCGAGAAAAAATCTCGCCGGACAGTGTAATCCGTTATGCCTTGCGCGATGCTGCGGACCGCCACGCGGACAAGGCGGGAAAGCGCCAGGGCAGGGCGTATCCTAAGTGCATGTGACGTTTACGTCAATTTCCTCTTATATCTTATATAAGACATAAGACGTTGGACACCCGGCGTTCGCTTATGCGACAATGGCGGGCTTGCCCACGACGCGCGACCCGGTATGGCCGCGGCGCGCGGCGTGTCGATCGGCGAGCGGTACGACTACGGAATCCATGGCAGATCCCCGGCCCGAAATCTCTCCGCGCACCAAGGGCGCCGCCGGCCAAGGCGGCGCGAGCGCCGCTTTCAGCCCGCTGTACCGGCAGATCAAGGAATTGCTGGTGCAGAGCCTGGACCGCGGGGAATGGAAGCCCGGCGAGCTGATCCCCAGCGAGATCGAACTGGCCGCGCGTTTCCAGGTCAGCCAGGGCACGGTCCGCAAGGCGGTCGACGAACTCGCCGCGGAGCACGTCCTGCTGCGCCGCCAGGGCAAGGGCACTTTCGTCGCCACCCACCATGAAGCCCGCGTGCGCTTCCGTTTCCTGCGGCTGGCCGGCGACGAAGGCGTGGAAGGCGAGATCGCCGAAAGCCATGTCCAGGAATGCCGCCGCATGCGGGCCTCCGCCGAGGTCGCCCGGGCCCTGGAATTGCGGGCCGGCGAAACCGTGGTGGCCATCCGCCGCCTGCTGACATTCGGCGGCATCCCCACCGTGCTGGACGATATCTATCTGCCGGGCTCCATCTTCCGCCGGCTGACGCTGGAGCTGCTCACGGCCAACAAGGCGCCGCTGTATGGGTTCCTGGAGTCGGAGTTCGGCGTCAGCATGATCCGCGCGGACGAAAAACTGCGCGCCGTGGCGGCCACGCCCGAAGCCGCCGCCATCCTGAAAGTCGCCCCCGGTTCGCCGCTGCTGCAGGTGGACCGTACTTCCTACACCTACGGCGATCGGCCGATGGAAGTCCGCCGGGGTTTATACCTGACCGATCGCTACCACTACCGTAATAGTTTGAATTGATTGACCTTTTCCTTTGATTTGATAGCACCCGTTACATGGGCGAAAATAGCCCGTTTTTTCCCGCAAGGGCCCGGCACTTCCGCCGTCACGATTTTCTAGTTCCGAAACCCCGAGGCCGTCATGTCCGACTCAGCTGCCAAGCCGCGTCCACAGTTTCGCAATATCAGCGTTCCCCAGATCCTCAGCTATCGCCTGCCCCTGCCCGGCAAGGTGTCCATCCTGCACCGCGTCAGCGGTGCGCTGCTGTTCCTCTGTCTTCCCTTGGTCCTGCTGCCGCTGCTCGCGGCCAGCCTGGCCTCGCCGGAGAGCTTCGCGAATGTCGCCGCGATCGCGGGTAATCCTATCGTCAAACTGATCCTGCTGGCGCTGATCTGGGGCTATCTGCATCACTTCTGTGCGGGCATCCGCTATCTGGTCCTGGACCTGCACAAAGGCATCGAGAAGGCCCAGGCGCAGAAAAGCGCGGGCGTGGTCCTGGGGGTCAGCCTGGCGCTGACCGTGGTGTTCGGTCTCAAACTGTTCGGAGCCTGGTAAGCATGGCAGTCACCAAGAACTATGGCGCCAAGCGCCTGGTCGTAGGCGCGCACTACGGCACGATGGATTTCATCGCGCAGCGCATCACCGCGGTCATCCTGGCCCTGTACACCATTGTGCTGCTGGTCGGCATCCTGGTGATGCCCGGCTTTACGTATGAGGGCTGGAAGGCGCTGTTTTCCTTCCACGTGTTCGCCTTGCCGCTGGGCCAGGTGCTGGCCACGCTGGCCTTTGTGTCGCTGATCTGGCATGCCTGGATCGGCGTGCGGGATATCTGGATGGACTACGTGAAGCCGGTAGGCGTGCGCCTGCTGCTGCAAGTCCTGACCATCCTGTGGCTGGTGGGCTCCCTCGCTTACTTCGCGCAAATCATCTGGAGGCTCTAAGCCGTGGTCGCTGTCATGAATTCCTTGCCGCGCCGCCAATTCGATGTGGTGGTGGTCGGCGCCGGCGGTGCCGGCATGCGCTGTTCCCTGCAACTGGCCCAGGCGGGCCTGTCAGTGGCGGTGCTGTCCAAAGTGTTCCCCACCCGCTCGCATACCGTGGCTGCCCAGGGCGGCGTCAGTGCGTCGCTGGGCAACATGAGCGAGGACAACTGGTACTGGCACATGTACGACACCGTGAAGGGCTCGGACTGGCTGGGTGACCAGGACGCCATCGAGTTCATGTGCCGCGAGGCCCCGAGCGCCGTGTACGAGATGGAACACTTCGGCATGCCGTTCGACCGCAACCCGGACGGCACCATCTACCAGCGTCCCTTCGGCGGCCATACCGCCAACTTCGGTGAAAAACCGGTGCAGCGCGCCTGTGCCGCCGCCGACCGTA
Organism: Bordetella bronchialis; assembly: GCF_001676705.1. Classification (NCBI taxonomy): domain Bacteria; kingdom Pseudomonadati; phylum Pseudomonadota; class Betaproteobacteria; order Burkholderiales; family Alcaligenaceae; genus Bordetella; species Bordetella bronchialis. The sequence continues at coordinate 4,155,749 of NZ_CP016170.1, read as the reverse complement.
CCGGCCATGCGCTGCTGCATACCCTGTACCAGCGCAACGTCGCGGCCCGCACGCAGTTCTTCGTCGAATGGATGGCGCTGGATCTCCTGCGCGCCGAGAACGGCGATGTCGTGGGCGTGACCGCGCTGGAAATGGAAACCGGCGAGATCTACATCCTGGAAGCCAAGGCCACCGTGCTGGCCACGGGTGGCGCGGGCCGCATCTGGGCGGCGTCCACCAATGCGTTCATCAACACCGGCGACGGCCTGGGCATGGCGGCGCGGGCGGGTATCGCGCTGCAGGACATGGAGTTCTGGCAATTCCACCCGACCGGCGTGGCCGGCGCGGGCGTGCTCATCACCGAGGGCGTGCGCGGCGAGGGCGGCATCCTGCTGAACAAGGACGGCGAACGCTTCATGGAGCGCTATGCGCCCACGCTGAAGGACCTGGCGCCGCGCGACTTCGTGTCGCGCTCGATGGACCAGGAAATCAAGGAAGGCCGCGGCTGCGGTCCGGATGGCAGTTATGTCGTGCTGAAGCTGGACCACCTGGGCGCCGAGACGATCAACAAGCGCCTGCCGTCGATCCGCGAGATCGCGATCAAGTTCGGCAACGTCGATCCCATCAAGGAACCCATTCCCGTCGTGCCGACCATCCACTACCAGATGGGCGGCATCCCGGCCAACTACCACGGCCAGGTCGTGTCGTGGACGAATGGCGAAACCAAGATCGTCAACGGCCTGTACGCCATCGGCGAGTGCGCGGCGGTGTCGGTGCACGGCGCCAACCGCCTGGGCACCAACTCGCTGCTGGACCTGATCGTGTTCGGCCGCGCCACGGGCAACCACATCGTTTCCCAGCACCTGGAGCGCCAGCATTCGCACCAGACGGTGTCGAAGTCCTCGCTGGACTACTCGCTGGATCGCGTCAACAAGCTGGAATCGCGCACGTCGGGCGAAAAGACTCAGGATGTCGGCAACGCCATCCGCATGTCCATGCAGCGCCACTGCGGCGTGTTCCGCACGCTGCAGCTGCTGAACGAGGGCGTGGGGCAGATCGAGGAACTGGCCAAGCAGGCGGACCATATCGCCTTCAAGGACAAGTCCAAGGTGTTCAATACGGCTCGCGTGGAAGCGCTGGAACTGGCCAACATGACGGAAGTGGCCCGTGCCACCATCAAGTCGGCCGCCAACCGCACCGAAAGCCGCGGCGCGCATGCGCTGAACGACCACCCCACCCGCGACGACGAGAACTGGCTGAAGCACACCCTCTGGTATTCCGAGGGCAGCCGCCTGGACTACAAGCCCGTACAGATGCAGCCGCTGACGGTCGAGTCGTTCCCGCCCAAAGCGCGTACTTTCTAAGCAGGATGCCGGCATGAGCACCAAGCGTATCGTGAAATTCGAAATCTACCGCTACGACCCGGACAAGGACGAGCGTCCCTATATGCAGAAGCTGGAGGTCGAACTCCAGCCGACGGACAAGATGCTGCTGGACGCCCTGGTCCGCATCAAGAACGACGTCGATGACAGCCTGGCGATCCGCCGTTCGTGCCGCGAAGGCGTGTGCGGTTCGGACGCGATGAACATCAACGGGAAGAATGGCCTTGCCTGTATCACCAATCTGCGTGAACTCAAGGAACCCATCGTCCTGAAGCCGCTGCCCGGGCTGCCCGTGATCCGCGATCTGATCGTGGACATGACGCACTTCTTCAACCAGTACCACTCGATCAAGCCGTACCTGATCAACGACACGCCGCCGCCCGAGCGCGAGCGCCTGCAGTCGCCCGAGGCGCGCGAAGAGCTGGACGGCCTGTACGAGTGCATCCTGTGCGCCTGCTGCTCGACCTCGTGCCCGTCGTTCTGGTGGAACCCTGACAAGTTCGTCGGCCCGGCCGGCCTGCTGCAGGCCTACCGCTTCATCGCGGACAGCCGCGACGAAGCCACCGGCAGCCGTCTGGACAACCTGGAGGATCCGTACCGGCTCTTCCGTTGCCACACCATCATGAATTGCGTGGACGTGTGTCCCAAGGGCCTGAACCCGACGAAGGCCATCGGCAAGATCCGGGAACTGATGGTCCGGCGTACGGTCTAGTAGGGCAGGTGGCGAAACATGGGCAGGCTTACTGAATTGCAGCGCGCGCGTCTGCGTTGGCGGGCGCGCCGCGGCCTGCTCGAGAATGATCTGATCATTACGAAGTACCTGGACGCGTACGAGTCGCAACTGACCGACGCGGATGTAGCAGCGCTGACGCAGCTGTTCGAACTGGGCGACAACGACCTGCTCGACCTCCTGCTGGGGCGTAGTGAGCCAGAAGGTGAACTGGACACGCCGAGGCTACGCGAAATCATCGCGAAGATGCGCGAGCTGTAACTTTGAGAGGAATGTACGATGAAACAGTCAGATAAAAAGGCCACCCTAACGTTTTCGGACGGCAGCGCTCCGATTGAATTCCCGATTTACCAGGGTACGGTAGGTCCGGACGTTATCGACATTCGCAAGCTCTACGGCCAGTCCGGGATGTTCACTTACGATCCGGGCTTCATGTCGACGGCGGCGTGCTCTTCCGCGATCACCTATATCGATGGCGACAAGGGCGAGCTGCTGTATCGCGGCTATCCCATCGAGCAGCTGGCGACCAACTGCGACTTCATGGATGTCTGCTACCTGATCCTGAACGGCGAGCTGCCCTCGCCCGAGCAGAAGCAGGATTTCGATTCCCAGGTGACGCATCACACCATGGTGAACGAGCAGCTGCATTTCTTCCTGCGCGGTTTCCGCCGCGACGCGCACCCGATGGCGGTGCTGACGGGCCTGGTCGGCGCCTTGTCCGCCTTCTATCACGACTCGCTCGACATCACGAACCCGCAGCATCGCCATATCTCGGCGATCCGCCTGATCGCCAAGATGCCGACGCTGGTCGCGATGGCGTACAAGTATTCGCAAGGCCAGCCGTACATCTATCCGCAGAACAACCTGTCCTACACGGGCAACTTCCTGCGCATGATGTTCGCCACGCCGTGCGAAGACTACCAGGTGAACGAAGTCGTCGAGCGCGCGCTGGATCGCATTTTCATCCTGCATGCCGATCACGAGCAGAACGCGTCGACCTCCACCGTGCGCCTGTGCGGCTCGTCGGGCACCAACCCCTTCGCGGCCATCGCGGCCGGCGTGGCTTGCCTGTGGGGCCCTGCCCACGGCGGCGCCAACGAAGCCTGCCTGAACATGCTGGAAGAACTGCAGGCCAACGGCGGTGTCGCCAAGGTCGGCGAGTTCATGGAGAAGGTCAAGGACAAGAACTCCGGCGTGCGCCTGATGGGCTTTGGCCATCGCGTGTACAAGAACTACGACCCGCGCGCCAAGCTGATGCAGCAGACCTGCAAGGAAGTGCTGTCCGCGCTGAACCTGGAAAACGATCCGCTGTTCAAGCTGGCCATGGAGCTGGAGCGCATCGCGCTGGAAGACCCGTACTTCGTGGATCGCAAGCTGTATCCGAACGTCGACTTCTACTCCGGTATCGTGCAGCGCGCCATCGGCATTCCGGTCTCGCTGTTCACGGCCATCTTCGCGCTGGCCCGCACGGTGGGCTGGATCGCCCAGTGGAACGAAATGCTGACGGACCCCGATTACAAGATCGGCCGTCCGCGCCAGCTGTTCACGGGTTCGCCCGCGCGCGACATCAAGCGCAAGAAGTAATCGCCGCGCGCGCGCCGGCATCGACGCCGGCGCGTCGCCGAGGGTGTGCAGGTATCCTGCCGGATGGGGCCGCGTTTTCGCGGCCCTGTTTGTTTTTGCCACGGCGCGGGAAGGTCGTCCCGGATTCAGGACCGGGATTTCGGACCGGGATTTCGGACCAGGATTCGGGGGGGGGGGCCGCGTGGCGCGGCCCTGGATGCGTGGCGGCGTGCGCTCAGCGCCGCAAGGGCAGGACGGCGCCGCGGATCAGCGTGTTGTGCCAACGCGCCCCTTGCAGATCCGCCTGGTGGAAGTTGGTGCCGCTGAGGTCGCAGCCTTCCAGGTTGATGCCGGGTGCGTGCAGGTAGCGCAGGTCCAGCCCATTGAGCCCGCGCATGTGGCTGCAATCCTTGCCGGCCATGTCGCTGGCGAAGAGCGCGGTTTCCCTGGCCCACGCGGGCAGGGTTTCGAAAGGCACGGCGTGGGGCGGCAGATCCGTGGCGGGCAGGCGCCCCAGCCATTCCTGCCAGGCCCCTTCGCGCAGCATGGCATTCAATTGCAGAAGCGCGCGGTGGTCGTCGCGCAGCGCCATGACGACGTCGTCGTCAGTGGGGATCAGGCCTTGCCGGTAAAAGGCCTGGGCGGCATCCTGGGCGGCCCGCGGCGGTTCGCCGGCGCGCAGCAGGAACAGGCGCAGGCGGTCGCCACCGGCCTGATGGGTGAGGGGCAGTACGGCATTCCAGCCGTCCTGGGCAAGCAGATGGGGATCGCGGACGGCCAGCGCCGCGGCATAGATGCCCCAGCTTGTCCACTGCAGGAGCGCCTGGCGCCCTTCGCGGCCCAGGCCCGTTGCTTTTGCCAAGGCCTTGATGGTTTTTTCGATCTCGCGCGCGGCGCGATCGCCGGTGTCCGGGTCGCCGGACGACCGGAAAATGCACGAGGGAATGAAGTGCGCCACGGAAAGCTGCATGATTGGGGATCGCTCGGGTCGGCGGAAGGCGCGCCGGTGCGCGTGCCTTCGCGATTGCTGGGGAGCGATCTCCGTGGTCATGCGGGCAAGGCCGTTCCCTGCAAAGGGCGGGGCGGTTCAACGGCTGCCGGCCGCCCGCGGCGTCAGCGCCCGATGCCTCGGGCCATGAGCACGGCGAAAAGGGGCAGGAAACCGAGCAGATGCACTTGCACCATGACCCATCCGCGGATGCGCTTGATTTCGGCGTTGGTGGGCACGAAGCCCGGCAGCATGCGGGCCTGGCGGCGCCATTTCAGGAAAGCCACCGTCGGCCGCAGGGACAGCAGGGCGATCGCCACGAACAGCCCCATCTTGGCGTGGAACCAGGGATTGGGCAGGTAGAAGGCCGCGCCCTTGGCACCATAGAAGAGCCGCAGCAGGCCCGTCGCGACGACGGCCAGCGCGCACGCCAGGTAGAGGCGGTCGTGATTGGCCAGGCGGCGTACCGTGGCCGCCGGCATGTCGGGCCGTAGCAGCACGGCCTGGGCGGCCAGGGGGACGATAAGGGTGAAGATCGCCAGGAAGTGCAACCAGGCGAGCAGGGCGTCGGTGAGCATCGTGGGATGTCCTGTCTGGGGAATCGTGCCGGCTGCCCGCCCGGGGGCGGGCTCACCGGAATTTACCTCGATATCCGCATCGTCATCCACGGGCAACCCGGGCCGGCGGCGCGCCAGGACTGCGCCCGCCGGGCCCACGGGGATGGCTCAGCGGCGCTGCCCGGCTTCCGCCGCTTCCTGCTGCGCGTCGACGACGGCCAGCGCCGTCATGTTGACGATGCGGCGGACGGTGGCGCTGTTGGTCAGGATGTGTACCGGGCGCGCCGCCCCCAGCAGGATGGGCCCCATGGCGATGCCCCGGCTGCCCGTCATCTTCAGCATGTTGTAGGTGATGTTGCCGGTGTCCAGATTGGGCATGATCAGCAGGTTGGCCGGGCCCTTCAGCGAGCTGTCCGGATAGGATGCCATGCGGATCGACTCGGAAAGCGCGGCATCGGCATGCATCTCGCCGTCGATCTCCAGGTGAGGCGCGCGTTCCGATACGAGCTGGCGCGCGCGGGCCATCTTGCTGGAGGACGCGGTGTTGCGGCTGCCGAAGTTGGAATGCGACAGCAGCGCGATCTTGGGCACCACGCCGAAGCGCAGCATTTCGTCAGCGGCCTGGATGGTGATGTCGGCCAGTTCCTCCGCGCTGGGATCCTCGTTGACGTGCGTGTCGGCGATGAATAGGGTCTGGTCCGGCAGCATCAGGACGTTCAGCGCGGCGTACGCCTGCGTGCCGGACTTGCGGCCGATGACTTCGTCGACGTATTTGAGCTGGTTGTCGTAGCGGCTGCCCACGCCGCAGAGCAGGGCATCGGCATCGCCGCGCTGCAGCAGCATGGCGCCGATCAGCGTGTTGTGCTTGCGGACCATGGCCTTGGCGATGGCCGGCGTGACGCCCTGGCGGCCGCGCATGCGGTAGTAGGCGCTCCAGGTTTCGTTGAAGCGGGCGTCGTCCTCGGGATCGACGATATCGATGTCGGTGCCCGCGGCCAGGCGCAGGCCGAACTTGCGGATGCGCATTTCGATGACCGATGGACGGCCCACCAGGATGGGATGGGCGAGCTTCTCGTCGACCACGGTTTGTACCGCGCGCAGCACGCGCTCGTCTTCGCCATCGGCGTAGATGACGCGCTTGGGCGCCTGCTTGGCCTGGTGGAACAGGGGGCGCATGAGCTGGCCGGAATGGTAGACGAAGCCCATCAGCTTCTGGCGGTAGGCCTCCATGTCCTGGATGGGCCGCAGGGCCACGCCGGAGTCCGCGGCCGCTTGCGCGACGGCCGGGGCGATCTTGACGATCAGGCGCGGATCGAAGGGCTTGGGAATGATGTAGTCGGGGCCGAAGCTCAGGTCCTGGCCGGCGTAGGCGCGCGCCACTTCATCGTTCTGCTCGGCTTCGGCCAGTTCGGCGATGGCCTTGACCGCCGCCAGCTTCATTTCCTCGGTGATGCGCGTGGCGCCGGCATCCATGGCGCCGCGGAAGATGAAGGGGAAGCACAGGACGTTGTTGACCTGGTTGGGATAGTCGGACCGGCCGGTGGCGATGATGCAGTCCGGGCGCGCCGCCTTGGCGACCTCGGGACGGATTTCCGGATCGGGGTTGGCCAGCGCCAGGATCAGCGGCTGGCTGGCCATGGTCTTGACCATTTCAGCGGTGAGCACGCCGGCGGTGGAGCAGCCCAGGAACACATCGGCGTCCTTGACGATATCGGCCAGGGTGCGCGCATCGGTGCGCTGGGCGTAGCGCTTTTTATTGGGCTCCATGTTGGCCTCGCGGCCTTCCCAGATGACGCCGCGCGAATCCGTCACATAGATGTTTTCCTGGCGGATGCCGAGTTGCACCAGCATGTCCAGGCAGGCGATGGCGGCGGCGCCGGCGCCGGAGCAGACCAGCTTGACCTGGTCCATGCGCTTGCCCACCACCTTCAGTCCGTTCAGGATGGCGGCCGAGGAAATGATGGCCGTGCCATGCTGGTCATCGTGGAAAACCGGGATCTTCATCCGTTCGCGCAGCTTCTTTTCGATGTAGAAGCACTCTGGCGCCTTGATGTCTTCCAGGTTGACGCCGCCCAGGGTGGGCTCCAGCGCCGCGATGATGTCGACCAGTTTGTCCGGGTCGGTTTCGGCCAGTTCGATATCGAAGACGTCGATGCCGGCGAACTTCTTGAACAGGCAGCCCTTGCCCTCCATGACGGGCTTGGCGGCCAGCGGGCCGATGTTGCCCAGGCCCAGCACGGCGGTGCCGTTGGTGATCACGCCCACCAGGTTGCCGCGCGAGGTGTATTTCGAGGCCGCATCGTCGCCGCTGGCGTGGATGGCCATGCAGGCGGCCGCCACGCCGGGCGAATAGGCCAGCGACAGGTCGTCCTGGTTGGCCAGGGTCTTGGTGGGCATCACGGATATCTTGCCCGGCGTGGGAAAGGCGTGATAGTCCAGGGCAAGTTTGGTAAGGGTTTCGTCCATTGCGGTACTGCCTTTATCAACGATGAAGGAAAAGGGCGCGGTGGCCGGACGGCGCCGCACGGTCGGTGCGGGGGCGAGCCGCGTCGCCCTGTCGGCGGGGGCGGCGTCCGGAACCGGGGGGAATGGCCTCGCGCGGCGCCCGTTGTGGGGGCGGGGGCATCCGGTTGGGACGCGGGCGCGGCGGCGGAAAAGGACCGGCCGTGTATTTCAGCAGAAAGCGCGGGCGGAAGCTTGTTGCAGCGCGGCGTAAATCCCCGCGCGCACCGGTGTGGGGGGCGGCAAGGGCGGCACGGTATGGCGGCGCCATTGCGACGACCTCGTGTACTGACCGCGGGCTGAAAGGCCGTATTGTCTCCGTCCCGCCACGAAATATGGCCAAAATGTGGCCGCGGCGTTGATCCCCGTTGTCCGGCCCGCTGCGTAACGCACGGGCCGTCGGACAAAGCGCTATACTGCTTCGATACGGCTATCAAGGCTTGTACGTGCCTTCTGCCCCGCTATCCGCCAACCGGTTGAGCCGTGTCGCGGAAGGTTTTCCTGCATCGCAACGGGTGAAGCACCCGGTAAGGTGAAGCGTTATATGTCCACTGAGATCGAATCCAAGTCCACCTCATATCTGTTCGGGAGCAACGCTCCCTACGTCGAAGAGCTCTACGAAGCCTATCTCGACAATCCCTCGGCGGTCGGCGACAACTGGCGCAGCTATTTCGATTCGCTGCAGCACCTGCCCGCCACGGACGGCCAGGAAACCACCCGCGATCAAGCCCACGCTCCCATCGTTGCGTCGTTCGCCCAGCGCGCGCGCACCAATGGTTTCGTGCATCGTGCCCAGGAGCCCGATCTGTCGGTCGCTTCCAAGCAGGTGTCGGTGCAGCAGCTGATCGGCGCCTATCGCACCCTGGGCTCCCGCTATGCCGACCTGGATCCGCTCAAGCGCCAGGAACGCCCGAACATCCCCGAGCTGGATCCCGCTTTCTACGGCCTGACGGAAGCCGACCTGGACCAGGTCTATTCCGCGACCAATACCTATTTCACCAGCGCCAGCACAATGACGCTGCGGGATATCCTGAAGAGCCTGCGCGACACCTACTGTCGCACCATCGGCGCCGAGTTCATGCATTGCTCGGATCCGGCGGTCAAGCGATGGATCGAGGAACGCCTGGAATCCACGCTCAGCTCGCCGCCGGTCTCCACGGAACATAAACGCCATATCCTGCAGCAGCTGACCGAAGCCGAAGGTCTCGAGCGCTTCTTGCACACGAAATACGTGGGCCAGAAGCGCTTTTCGCTGGAAGGTGGCGAAAGCTTCATCGCGGCCATGGACGAAGTGGTCCACCACGCCGGCGAAAACGGCGTGCAGGAGATCGTGGTCGGCATGGCCCACCGCGGCCGCCTGAACATGCTGGTGAACATCATGGGCAAGATGCCCGGTGACCTGTTCGCCGAATTCGAAGGCAAGCACGCCGAAGGCCTGACCGACGGCGACGTGAAGTACCACAACGGTTTCTCCAGCGACCTGTCCACGCGTGGCGGTCCGGTGCACCTGTCCCTGGCCTTCAATCCCTCGCACCTGGAAATCGTCAATCCGGTGGTGGAGGGCAGCGTCCGCGCCCGCCAGGAACGCCGCGGCGACCACGAAGGCAAGCAGGTCCTGCCGGTGCTGGTGCACGGCGACGCGGCCTTTGCCGGCCAGGGCGTCGTGATGGAAACGCTGAACCTGGCGCAGACCCGCGGCTACGGCACGGGCGGCACCCTGCACATCGTCATCAACAACCAGATCGGCTTCACCACGTCCGATCCGCGCGACACGCGTTCCACGCTGTATTGCACGGACGTGGTCAAGATGATCGAAGCGCCCGTGTTCCACGTGAATGGCGACGATCCCGAAGCGGTCGTCTTCGTCACGCGCCTGGCGCTGGACTATCGCGCCCAGTTCCACCACGATGTGGTCGTGGATATCGTCTGCTTCCGCAAGCTGGGCCACAACGAGCAGGACACCCCCTCGCTGACGCAGCCCTTGATGTACAAGCGCATCAGCCATCATCCCGGCACCCGCAAGGCCTACGCCGATAAGCTGGTCGCCCAGGGCGTCCTGACCGACGCGGAAGCCGACCAGCTGGTGAAGGACTACCGCCAGTTGATGGAAGACGGCCACCGCACCATCGAGCCGGTGCTGACGGACTACAAGAGCAAGTACGCGATCGACTGGTCGCCCTTCCTGGGCGCCAAGTGGACGGACCAGGCCGACACCGGCGTGCCGCTGGCCGAGCTCAAGCGCATCGGCGAGCGCATCACCACCGTGCCGGAAGGTTTCACCGTGCACCCGCTGGTGGCGCGCCTGTTGAACGACCGCCGCGCGATGGCGCGCGGCGAGTTGAACCTGGACTGGGGCATGGGCGAGCACCTGGCGTTCGCGACGCTGGTTTCGTCCGGCTACGCCGTGCGCATCACGGGCCAGGACTCCGGCCGCGGGACCTTCACGCACCGCCATGCGGTGCTGCACGACCAGAATCGCGAACGCTGGAACGACGGTACCTACATCCCCCTGCAGAATGTGTCGGAAGGCCAGGCGCCCTTCGTCGTCATCGACTCGGTGCTGTCCGAAGAAGCGGTGCTGGGTTTCGAGTACGGCTATTCCAGCGCCGAGCCCAACACCCTGACCATCTGGGAAGCGCAGTTCGGCGACTTCGTCAACGGCGCGCAGGTCGTGATCGACCAGTTCATCAGCGCCGGCGAGGCCAAGTGGGGCCGCCAGTCGGGCCTGACCATGATGCTGCCGCACGGCTACGAAGGCCAGGGCCCGGAACACTCGTCCGCCCGCATCGAACGCTTCCTGCAGCTGTGCGCCGACAACAACATGCAGGTCGTGCAGCCGACGACGGCCGCGCAGATCTTCCACCTGCTGCGCCGCCAGATGATCCGGCAGTTCCGCAAGCCGCTGGTCATCATGACGCCCAAGTCGCTGCTGCGTAACAAGGATGCCGGTTCGCCCCTGGCCGACCTGACCACCGGCGGCTTCCGCCCCGTGATCGGCGAAGTGGACGACAGCATCAAGGCCGCATCGGTCAAGCGCGTGCTGGCCTGCTCCGGCAAGGTCTACTACGACCTGGTCAATGCCCGCAAGGAACGCGGCCTGGACAACGTCGCGATCATCCGCGTCGAGCAGCTCTATCCCTTCGCGCACAAGGCTTTCGAGGCCGAACTGCGCAAGTACCCGAAGGCCACGGAAGTCATCTGGGTTCAGGACGAACCGCAGAACCAGGGCGCGTGGTTCTACGTGCAGCATCACCTGTACGAAAACATGGCCGAGGGCCAGAAGCTGGCGTACGCCGGCCGTCCCGCCTCGGCTTCGCCCGCGGTCGGCTATCTGGCCAAGCACCAGGAACAACAGAAGGCCCTGGTGGAACAGGCCTTGGCGCCCAAGTACAAGGGCTTCATGCTGACCAAGTAAGCGCGAGCGCGAACAGGCGCGCGTCCGGGGTACGGACGCGCGCGCGTAGATCACACGAACATCACTTTACGGAAGAAAAATGGCCCAAATCGAAGTCAAAGTCCCCCAGTTGTCCGAATCCGTGTCCGAGGCATCGCTGCTGACGTGGAAAAAGCAACCTGGCGCGGCCGTTCAGGCGGACGAGATCCTGATCGAAATCGAAACCGACAAGGTTGTGCTGGAAGTACCCGCGCCGGCCTCCGGCGTGCTGGCTGAAATCGTCAAGGGCGACGGCAGCACGGTGACGTCCGACGAAGTCATCGCCCGCATCGACACCGAAGGCAAGGCCGCCGCCGCCGCGCCCACCGCCCCCGCCGCCGAAGCGCCCAAGGCCGCCCAGGCCGCTGCCGCCGCCGCGCCCGCCGCCGCGCCGGCCCCGGCTGCCTCGACGCCCGTCGCGTCGCCCGCCGCCGCCAAGATCATGGCCGACAAGGGCGTGTCGCCCGACAGCGTCAGCGGCACCGGCCGTGGCGGCCGTATCACCAAGGGCGATGCGCTGGAAGCCGGCGCCGCGCCCGCCGCCAAGCCCGCCGCCGCCGCGCCTGCGCCCGCGCCGACCCAGCTGTCGCTGGACGGCCGCCCCGAGCAGCGCGTGCCCATGAGCCGCCTGCGTGCCCGCGTGGCCGAGCGCCTGCTGCAGTCCCAGCAGGAAAACGCCATCCTGACCACGTTCAACGAGGTCAACATGCAGGCCGTCATCGACCTGCGCAACAAGTACAAAGAGAAGTTCGAGAAAGAGCACGGCGTGAAGCTGGGCTTCATGTCGTTCTTCGTGAAGGCCGCGGTCGCCGCGCTGAAGAAGTATCCGGTGCTGAACGCCTCGGTGGACGGCAAGGACATCATCTACCACGGCTACTTCGACATCGGCATCGCGGTAGGCAGCCCGCGCGGCCTGGTGGTGCCCATCCTGCGCAATGCCGACCAGCTCAGCATCGCCGAAATCGAGAAGACCATCGCCGACTTCGGCCGGCGCGCCGGCGAAGGCAAGCTGGGCATCGAGGAAATGACGGGCGGCACGTTCTCCATCTCCAATGGCGGCGTGTTCGGTTCCATGCTGTCCACGCCCATCATCAACCCGCCGCAATCGGCCATCCTGGGCATCCATGCCACCAAGGAGCGCCCGGTCGTCGAGAACGGCCAGATCGTGATCCGCCCGATCAACTTCCTGGCCATGTCCTACGACCACCGCATCATCGACGGCCGCGAAGCCGTGCTGGGCCTGGTCGCCATGAAGGAAGCGCTGGAAGATCCGCAGCGCCTGCTGCTGGAACTGTAAGCGATGCGGCGGTCCCGGCGGATGCCCGCCGGGACCGCCTGTCCTGCCGGCCGGCCGCGCGCCACGCCGCGGCCGGTCCGCGCAGGACCGCCAACATGCGCCTCACCCCGCCGGTCGGTCCGGCGTCCAGCCGGTTCCCACCGCACCAACCCGCGAGAAATCCATGTCTAAACAATTCGACGTCATCGTCATCGGCGCCGGCCCCGGCGGCTACATCGCCGCGATCCGCGCCGCCCAGCTGGGCATGTCGGTCGCCTGCATCGACGCCTGGCAGAACGCGCAGGGCGGCCCCGCGCCCGGCGGCACGTGCACCAACGTCGGCTGCATTCCCTCGAAGGCGCTGCTGCAGTCGTCCGAGCACTACGAGCAGCTGAACCATCACTTCGCCGATCATGGCATCGAGGTCAAGGGCGCCAGCGTCAAGGTGGACAAGATGCTGGGCCGCAAGAATTCGGTGGTCAAGCAGAACAACGACGGCATCCTTTACCTGTTCAAGAAGAACAAGGTCGCCTTCTTCCACGGCAAGGGCGAGTTCGCCGGCCAGGTGGAAGGCGGCTGGGGCGTCAAGGTAAGCGGCCCCACCCAGGAAGACCTGGTGGGCAAGCACATCATCGTGGCCACCGGTTCGGCCGCGCGCCCGCTGCCCGGCCTGCCCTTCGACGAGAAGAACGTCCTGTCCAATGACGGCGCGCTGGCCATCGACGCCGTGCCGAAGAAGCTGGGCGTGATCGGCGCCGGCGTCATCGGCCTGGAAATGGGCAGCGTGTGGCGCCGCCTGGGCGCCGAGGTCACCATCCTGGAAGCCATGCCGGAGTTCCTGGCGGCCGCCGACCAGCAAGTGGCCAAGGAAGCGCTGAAGGTGTTCACCAAGCAGGGCCTGAACATCCAGATGGGCGTGAAGATCGGCGAGGTCAAGTCCACCGCCAAGTCCGTGTCGGTGTCGTACACCGACGCCAAGGGCGAAGCGCAGACCCTGTCGGTGGACAAGCTGATCGTCTCGATCGGCCGGGTGCCCTATACCGACGGCCTGAAGGCCGATACCGTGGGCCTGAAGCTGGACGAGCGCGGCTTTATCGCCGTCGACGGCGACTGCAAGACCAACCTGCCCAACGTGTGGGCGATCGGCGATGTGGTGCGCGGCCCGATGCTGGCGCACAAGGCCGAAGAAGAAGGCGTGGCGGTGGCCGAGCGTATCGCCGGCCAGCATGGCCACGTGAACTTCGACACCGTGCCGTGGGTGATCTATACCTCGCCGGAAATCGCCTGGGTGGGCAAGACGGAACAGCAGCTCAAGGCCGAGGGCCGCGAGTACAAGGCCGGCAGCTTCCCCTTCCTGGCCAACGGCCGCGCGCGCGCGCTGGGCGATACCACGGGCTTCGCGAAGGTGATCGCCGATGCCAAGACGGATGAAGTCCTGGGCGTGCACATCGTCGGCCCGATGGCCTCGGAACTGATTTCCGAAGCCGTCACGATCATGGAATTCCGCGGCGCCGCGGAAGACATCGCCCGCATCTGCCACGCCCACCCGACCCTGTCGGAGGCCGTCAAGGAAGCCGCGCTGGCGGTGGACAAGCGCACCCTGAACTTCTAAGGGCGCATCGTCCCGGCGTGCCGCAATGCCCTGCCCCTGGGAAAGGGCATGCGCCGGCCGGGATGCTGAACTACGCCCGGCGCCGCCATGAGGGGGCGCCGGCGCGGCCGGGGCGGATTGCGACGATCCGCCTTTTTCTTTGGTTTGCGGGAATATCCCAATGAATGTCCGCGAGTATTACGAGCATGCGCTGGCCGAGCGCGGCTATCGATCCGACGCCGCGCAGGAGCGCGCCGTGGAGCGCCTGCAGCAGTACTACGACGATTGGGTGGGCTTCAAGGCCTTGCGTTCCAACGCCCTGAAGAAGTTGCTGAATCGGCCGGACGTGCCGCGCGGCGTGTATCTGTGGGGCGGCGTGGGGCGCGGCAAGAGCTTCCTGATGGACGCCTTTTATGCCACCGTGCCCGTGGTGCGCAAGACGCGCGTGCATTTCCATGAGTTCATGCGCAGCGTGCACCGGGAAATGCAGGAAGTCAAAGGCATGCAGGACCCGCTGGACGAAGTGGCGCGCCGCGTGGCCAAGCGCTACCGGCTGATCTGCTTCGACGAATTCCATGTGTCCGACGTGGCGGACGCGATGATCCTGCATCGGCTGCTGCTCAAGCTGTTCGAGAACGGCACGTCCTTTGTGATGACCTCCAACTACGAGCCCGACAAGCTCTACCCGGAGGCCCTGTACCGCGAGCGCATCCTGCCGGCCATCGCGCTGATCAAGGCCCGCATGGACGTGCTGAACGTGGACGCCGGCGTCGATTACCGCCGGCGCACGCTGGACCAGGTGCAGGCCTACCATACCCCGCTCGGGCCCGAGGCCGACGCGGCCTTGCAAGAGGCCTTCGACAAACTGGCCGACCACGCGCCGCAGACGCCGGTATTGCATATCGAGCACCGCGAACTGCACGCCAAGGCGCTGGCGGGCAGCGTGGTATGGTTCGACTTCGCCACGCTGTGCGGCGGTCCCCGTTCGCAGAACGACTACCTGGAGCTGGCCAGCCGCTTCCAGGCGGTGATCCTGTCGGACGTGCCCAAAATGGCGCCCCGCAATGCCTCGGAAGCGCGGCGCTTTACCTGGCTGGTGGACGTGTTCTACGACCATCGCGTCAAGCTGATCATGTCGGCCGCGGCCGAGCCGGAAGCCCTCTACACGGAAGGCTCGCTGGCCAACGAATTCCATCGCACCGTGTCGCGGATCATTGAAATGCAATCCAAGGAATACCTGGATTCGGCGCGGCGCGACACGGTGGCGCTGTAAACTTTCCCTTTGTTTTTCCTGCGAACGCCATGAACACCCGCGTCCTTACCGGCATCACCACTTCCGGCACGCCCCACCTGGGCAATTACGCCGGCGCCATCCGCCCCGCCATCCAGGCCAGCGAACAGCCGGGCGTGGACGCATTTTTCTTCCTGGCGGACTACCACGCCTTGATCAAGACCACCGAGGATCCGGCGCGCGTCGCCCGGTCCCGGCTGGAAATCGCCGCGACCTGGCTGGCGGCCGGGCTGGACCCCGAGCGGGTCACCTTCTATCGGCAATCGGATATTCCGGAGATCCCCGAGCTCTGCTGGCTGCTGACCTGCGTCACGCCCAAGGGGCTGATGAACCGCGCGCATGCGTACAAGGCCTCGGTCGACCAGAACACCGCCAAGGGCGTGGACCCGGACGATGGCATCAGCATGGGCCTGTTCTCCTATCCGGTGCTGATGGCGGCGGACATCCTGATGTTCAACGCCCACAAGGTGCCCGTGGGCCGGGACCAGATCCAGCACCTGGAAATGGCGCGGGACATCGCCCAGCGCTTCAATCACCTGTACGGCGACGAATATTTCGTGCTGCCCGACGTGGTCATCGCGGAGGACGTCGCGACGCTGCCCGGCCTGGACGGGCGCAAGATGTCCAAGAGCTACAACAACACCATTCCCTTGTTCGAAGGCGGCGCCAAGGCCCTGCGTTCCGCCGTCATGCGCATCGTGACGGATTCGCGGCAGCCGGGCGAACCCAAGGACGCGGAAAATTCCCACCTGTACACCCTTTACCGCGCCTTTGCCCCGGCGGGGGAGTCGGCGGCGTTCCGCCAGGCACTGGAGCAGGGCATGGGCTGGGGCGACGCCAAGCAGGCCCTGTGCGACCTGCTGGAGCGCGACCTGGCCGAGATGCGCGAACGCTACGTGGCCTTGATGGCCGCGCCGGCCCGCATCGAGGACATCCTCATGGCGGGCGCGGAAAAAGCGCGCAAGCTGGCAATGCCCTTCATGGCCCGGCTGCGCGATGCGGTGGGCTTGCGCCGGCTGGGCGGCAGCCCTGGCGTGGCGTCCGCGACGGGCAGCAAAAAAGCCGCCTCGCGCGCCGCGCGTTTCGTCAGCTTCCGCGACGAGACGGGCAGCTTCCGTTTCCGCCTGCTGGCGGCCGACGGCGAAGAGCTCTTGTGCTCCATCCCCTATGCCGATCCCAAGCAGGCCGGCGCGGCGATGCGCCGCCTGCAGACCGAGACGCCATCGCTGCGGGCCGAAGGCATGGCCTACCTGGCCGCGCTGGACGATGCTCCCGTGGCCTACGGCCCCCCGGCCGCCGATGACGCGGCGCGGGAAGCGGCCCTGGCGCGCACGCGGGAAACCCTGCAGGGGCTGGCGCGCGCGGACTAGTGCCGCCATACGCTGACCATCCGGGTTCCCACGCGGGAACCGGTATTTTCCGATATCGACTTACCTCCCCGTAAAGGCGCCTTCGCGCCAGTCCTGCATCGAGGGGAGAGCGTGGCTACGCAAGTCGGGCGCACCGGTCTCGCCCGCCGACCGATGGCGGACGAGGCCACCAACACGGATATGGCCGGCGACGCCGGCGCTGCCGCGGTGGAGGTGGGCGGCGCGATCGCCAGCGCGCTGGCCCGGGTGGGCGGGTCCGCCGGCGGTACGAAGCCCCCCGCTTCGGACCTGCAACTGGCCGACGCCTGGAAGCTGCTGCCGCTGTGGCTGACCCACGGCCCCCGGCTGCCAGGACCGGGCGACATCGCCGAGCCGGATGCCATCGCCCGGGACGGCAGGCGCCGCATGGCCTACCGGGCGGGTGTGCTGGCCGCGCGCGAGCTGGGGCTGGATACGCGCCGGCACGGCACGGATGAACTGCTGGCCCTGGGGCAGGAGACCATCGCCGACCATGTCATGGCTGGCAGCGCCAGCCAGGTGCTGGTGGCCCTGGCCCGCCTGGAGGGCAGGATAGACGACGCGGCCTGGGCGTCGCGCGATCCGGACAGGATCGCCGGGCAGGTCGACGCCTTCCTGCGAACGGAGTTCAAGGACGAGATCGACCTGTACGAGGCCCTGGACGGGCTGGTCGCGGAACCGCCGCCATCGGGACGGAGGGAACTGGCCGACGCCTTGTTGCGGGCCCAGGATATCGACCCGGATGCCTTGCTGGACACCGGCTATCGCGCGGCCATCGGCGATGTCTCCGCCTCTTCGCCGCCGCTGGTGCTGGATCGGAAAGCGGGGGAGGTCTATTTCCAGGTGGACAAGCTGGACGCCCCCATCCTGCGCAGGATGAAAACGCGCGCGGGCGGCACGCCCGACGACGCCCATATCGCGCGGGTGCTCGCGGCCTTGCCGGCGTCCCTGGATGCGGAGTTCGGTCGCCGCTTCGACGGCCACCGCGAGCGGATGTCCACGCTGCTGGCGCAATGGCTCGCCGTGCGCCTGGGCATGCACGCCCGCCAGGCTGCCATCGATCTCTCGGCGACGACGGTGACCGTATCGCGAGCCAGCCTGCGGCGCCTGGCGCGCGCGGCGACCTCCCTCATCGGCCGCGGCACGGTGTATCGCGATGTGGGCGACAAGCTGCCGTCGCGGGGATTCCTGGTCTCCATGGCGGGAAAGCATCGTTGTTTCATCGCCGGCGATACCGGCGCCCTCCATGTCGTGCCGCCGCAGACGTCCCTGGCCGCGTGGCTGGAGCGCGAGCGCCGGCTGGTATTCGGCGATGCCGCGGCGGATGCGCGGCCCGGCGGCGCGGATGGACAGGGCGACTTCGTTGTCGACGTGGAAAACGTGGCATCCGGACCGTGGGACGGCATGCGGGAATGGCTGTCCCGCGCCTTCGGCGCGGAGATCGAGCGCGGGCGCGAGGGCCTGCGTGGCCACACGTACGCCGAGGGCGCGGTCGACACGCTGCTGGACCTGATTCCCTTCCGTGCGATGGTCGTGGCGCTACGCAAGGGCGACGTCCCGAGCGCGATCGTGATGGGCGGGCTGGACGTGCTGTCGCTGGTGCCGCTGGTGGGCGCCGGCGTCCGGCTGGGCGGGGCGGTCGCGCGGGCGGCCGCCCCCTGGCTGGGCATGGGCTTGCGCCTGGGCGGCAGGCTGGCCGCCAGGACGGCCGGCGGCTTGCGGCAATTGGGCGCGGGTATTCCGCTGTTGCGCGGGCAGGTCAGGGCGGCCCTGGCGACGTCGGCCGTGCATGGGTGGGGACGCCTGCGGCCCCTGGATCTTGCCCGCGTGGCGCAGGCCTTGCGGGCCTCCGCCCCGAGGCTTGCCGGCATCCTGGACGGAATCGCCGCGCGCGCCCGGGGAACGTTTGTCGCCGACGGGGTGTGGCGGCTGGAACGCGGCATCGGCGCCGCTACCGGGAGCGGCATGAGCGGCATGAACCGCATGAAAGGCGCGGGCGCCATGGGCCGCGGCGCCTCGGCCGCGGCCGACGCCGCCGATGCGATCGGGCCGGCGCCGCGCGTCATGGCGCGCAATCCCCAAGGCGGCAGGCTGGCCCTGCTTCCCTATGGCGAGGGGCGCGCCGCGTACACCCAGGTCGACAACGCGGGGCGGCGGGTAGGCGCCCTGCTGGTGGCGGACAGCGGCGGCTGGCTGCACCGGACACTGCCGCTCGCGACCTTGGAGCGGTACCGCGTCGCGACGCCGGCCGTGCTGCGCGCGCTGGACGGTCGGCGCCCGGGCGCGGATGGGACCGTGGCCCTGGATGGCAGGCATTACGCCCGGCTGGGCCCGGACTACGTGGAGGTGCGGCGCGACCTGGCCGCCTCCACCGGTGCGCGGCGGATATGGCGCGCCGCGGCGCCGCCGGATGTCGTGCCCGATATGGTGGCGTACCGGCTGGTTTACGACCCGCTCCAGGGCTTGTGGCGCCACACGCCGGCACCGGGTTTGGCGGGGGGCTATCGGCCGGCGGGCGGCAGGGCTGTTCCCGTGGCGTCCCTGCCCGATGTACGGATCACGCCCGATGCCGCGCGACTGGCGCGCTTCCGCGACGCCTTGACAGCGAACATGCGCGGCGCCACACCCGTGCAGGTGCAGGCAGTGCGCGCGCTGGTGGACTTGATAGCCAGCAATCCGCGCGGCAAGGCCATCCTGAACGCCATGACGGCGCATTACGAATTGCTGGGCCAGGTGCCGGAGATCGTCCTGCGGGAAAGCGGCCATGCGGCGCATCCCAGGCCCAGCCTGGTCCACCCGGTTTCCGGCACCGCGTGGAACCTGGACCTGGACATGCTGGGGCGCGGCACGACCGGGGACGCGGTGCAGGAATTCGCGGCGGTCTACAACAACATGACCGGCGTGCTCCAGGAAAGGGACCCCTTCGAAGCCCTGGCGATCCAGCCAGGACCGCCCCTGGACCCGCGCCTGGAACAAGCCTGGGCGGCCTGGATTTCGCAAGGGTCCGTGGGGGTATCGCGCGCGGCCGCGACGCAGCGGCGACGGGCCCCCGGGATCATTGCGCGCCAGGCCGCGGTGTCCCACCTGCGTACGCAGCTGCGGGAAATGCGCTGCTATGGCGGCCTGGATCGCGCGTCCCTGCAGTCGCTGTTGAGGCATCCGGGCAGCAGGACGGCCATGAAAATCGATCTTTCCGGACGCGCCCTGGACAGCGTGCCGCCGCTGCCGCGCGACACCAGGGTGTTGCTCGTCTCCAATAATCCTATCCAGGACTGGAGCCATCTTCCGGATGGCTTGACGGTGCTGCACGCCGAGCGGACGCGCATGCGGAGGCTGCCCGCGAACCTGCCCGCGAGCCTGGTGTATTTGAACGTGTCCAACAATATGCTGCGGGGCACGGCCATGGTCTTGCCGCCCCGCCTGGAGCGCCTGGAAATGGCCCGCAACGGGCTCACCCGGTTGCCCGCGCTGCCCGCCACGTTGAAGGAGCTGATCGTCAGCGAGAACTTCCTGGCGGCGCTGTCGCCCGGGCTGCCGGGCGGGCTGGAAATGCTGAACGTAAACGGCAACGTATTGACGGGGCTGCCGGAACACCTGCCCGGTGCGCTCAAAGTCCTGCTGGCGCGCGGCAACCGGCTCGCCGGCCTGCCCCATGCGCTGTCCGAGGGGCTGGAGGAAGCCGACCTGTCCTTCAACTCCCTGGAGACCTTGCCCGCTTTGCCCGGCAGCTTGCGTATCCTGGATGCGCGTTCCAACCGCTTGGGCCGACTGCCTGAGGATCTGCCCGCGGCGCTGCAGGTGCTGGTGGTGTCGAACAATCGCCTGTCGCGCCTGCCCGATAACCTGCCGGGCCAACTGGTGTTCCTGGGCCTGCAAGACAACGCGATAACGGAGCTGCCGCCCTTTATCGCCGCGTTGACGCGCTGCTGGATTTTCCTGGACGGCAACCCGCTGCGCGCCGGCGCCATCCCGGCCATTCCCGCCGGCGTGCCCGGTCCGCGGTTCTCATATGGCGCCTTTCCGCACGGTGCGCCATCGGGCGAGCTTACGCTGGACCAGGCGGTGCGGCCCTGGCTGACGCGGGCATTCCAGGATGCGCAGGCGCGATGGGACGCCATCGCGCTGGTCCCCGCGATGCGGGGCAGGGCAGCGGAGTTCATCCGCTTCCTGGCGCGCCTGCGCAATACCGTCAGCGCCCGCGACCCGGGTTTCCGTGCGCAGGTGCAAGCCTGGCTGGCGGACCTTTCCAGGCCGGAACGCCGGCCGCTGCTGGAAGAGACGCTGGCCCTGTGCGCGGGTGCAACGGAAACCTGCGACGACCGCATCACGCTGGCCTGGAACGACCTGCAGGCCCTGCATCGCAATGACGATATCCGCCTGGGACTGTACGACGACCGCGTCGCGGAGGTCGTCGATATTGCCCGGCAGATGTTCCGCATCCATGTATTGACGGAGATCGCGCGCCGCAAGGAACGCGTTCTGTTGGCCTTGGCGCGGACGCACGGTGGACGCAGCGTCGACTCGCTGGAGGTATACCTGTCCCACATGGTGCATCTGCGCGACGCACTGCAGCTGACCTTCGTCGCGCCAAGAATGCAGTTCCACGATGCCTTGGCGGTCGACGAGGAGCACCTTGCCGAGGCGCGCGAAATCGTGCGCTCGCGCGAGCGCGAGGAGTTCGACAAGTTCCTGGTGCTCGACTACGCGCCCTGGCAGACCCTGCTGAAGCGCAAGAACCCCCAGGCTTATGCGCAGGCGCAGGCCGCGGCGGACGAGGCCGTGCGGGACCGCTTCGACGAGGAGCTCGGAAAAGAGCTCGACCGCTTGCAGCTGCCCGCCGACCCCGCCGTGCTGGACGACGCCCGCAAGGACCTGGGCCCGGGAATCGTGCGCGCGCTTCGGTACGCCGCCATGGAGCCCTTGACGCGCGCCTTGCTGCAGGCGGCCACGCCCGTGCCGGTCACCTCGGACTAATCCGATATTCCCGTGCGGGGGAACCCGAATTTTCCGACGCCGACTTAGCTTCCTTCGGCGCGATGCTGGCCGTTATTCCTATGCTGGTCGAGGTTAAGCAGTGAGAACACAAGGTGTAAGCACAGGCGGTGTCGCGCCACCGCCGGTAGCGCCCGCGATAGGGGACAAGGGCGCAAAGCCGCATGCGGAGCGCGGCGAGGAAAGCGGCGTGGCAAGGGCATTGTCCGAGGCGGTCCCGCCGGCCGGGCGGGCGCCCGCGCCGGACATGGGCGATGTCGCGCTGGCGGATGTGTGGAATCTGCTTGCCCTGTGCCTGCCGTACCGCGCGCACCCTCTGGATAGCCTGCCCGATATCGTCGTGCCCGCCGGCATCGCCGGGGACAGCCGGCAGCGCATGGCCTATAGGATGGGCGTGCTGGCGGCGCGGGAACTGGACGTGGGTCTCGCGGGCCTGGGCACGGAAGACCTGGTGGCCCTGGGCCGCGAGGCCATCGCGGACCAGGTGTTGTCCGGCACCGTCTCGGATGTCCTGTGCGTCCTGGCGCGCCTGGAGGGCAAGGTGGACGACGCGGCCTGGATGTCGCGGGACGCGGACCGGATCGCCGGGCAGGTCGATGCCTTCCTGCGCACCGGATTCCAGGACGAGATCGCGCTGTATCAGGCCCTCCAGGGCCTGGCGAGCGAACCGCCGCTGCCGGGCCGGCGGCAGCTGGCCGACGCGCTGTTGCATGCCCAGGATATCGATCCGCATGCCTTGCTGGATACCAGCTATCGGGCGGCCACCGAGAATATCTCGGCCTCCTCGCCGCCCTTGCTGCGGGACAGGACGGCCGGCGCGTTCTATTTCGAGGCGGACCGGCTGGATGCCGCCGCGATACGCCGGATGAAAACGCGCGCGGGCCGCAGCCCTGGCCCGGCGCATGTCGAGCGCGTGCGCGCGGCCTTGCCGGCCTCGCTGCACGCCGAGTTCGGCAGGCGTTTCGACGAGCACCAGACACGCATGTCCACGCACCTGGCCCAATGGCTGTCGGCCCGCGTGGCCTTGCATGCCAGGCAGCACGGCATCGATCCGGACACGGCGGCCGTGACGGTATCGCGCGCGCGAATGCGCTTCTTCACGCGCCTCATGGGCATGCGCGCCGGCGACGCGGCGAAATTCTCCGACGCCTATGGCACCGCGGTGTCGCGCGGTTACGTCGTGTCCCTGCAAACGGCGGATCGCTTGCACCGCTGTTTCGTTTCTTTCCAGACGGGCGAGGTGCAGGGGGTGCCGGAGCGCGAGTCGATCGAGTCCTGGCTGAAACGCGAGCATGAGCGGGTGTTCCATGATGGCGCTGCGCGTGCCAGGCTGGCCGCGCAGCCCGGGCGGTGGCTGCCGCGGCTGGGCATGGAGCAATTGGCTTCGGGTCCCTACGCGTCCCTGCGCCCTCGCATGACCGAGGTGTTCCGCGACGAGATCGCGCGGGGTCGCGATGCCGCCCGCGGCCAGACGTGGTCCGAAGGGGCGGTGGACACGCTGCTGGACCTGATTCCTTTCCGCGCCATGGTGGTGTCCCTGAGCAAAGGCGACATCGCCACGGCGTTGCTGCATGGCAGCTTCGACGTTTTGTCGCTGTTGCCGCTTGTCGGTACCGGTGCACGGCTGGCGGGCACGGCGGCCCGGTCGGCCGTGCCCTGGTTGCGATTGGGCGTGCGCTTCGGTGATGCGGCGGGCAGCATCGCCGCGGCCTCCTTGCGGCGTGCGGCCGGCCGCGTGCCGCTGGTCGGCGAACGCATCAAAAGCACCGTCAAGGGCGCGGCGATCCGCCAGCTGGGGCGGTTGCGTCCCATGGATGTCCAGCGCATGGCGCAACGGCTGCGCGCTACCGCGCCGCGGCTGGCCGATGTCCTGGAACGCATCGCGGCGCGGTCCCGGGCGCCGGTCATTCCGGATGGCGTATGGCGGATCCAGGCCGTATCCAGGACCGCGCCGGAAACGATGGACACCATCCGGGCGCTTTCGCCGGTACCCGCGCGCAGCCTGGGCGGTGGCAAGCTGCGGCTGCTGCCTTACGGAGAGCGTACCGGCGCTTACACCCAGGTCGACGCAGCCGGGCAGCGGGTTGGCGCGCTGCTGCTGGCCGACAGCGAGGGATGGCTGCACCAGGCGATGCCCATCGCCAGCCTTCAACGCTACCGCGTCGGCTTGCCCGAACTGGTGCACGCGCTGCAAGGCAGCCGGATACGGGAAGACGGTACGGTCGTGCTGGCCGGCTCCCATTACGCGCGTCTCGGTTCGGACTACGTGCAAGTGACGCGGGACGCGGCGGCGTCCACGCCGGAACGGGCGATCTGGCGGGCGGTGGCACCGGAAGGCGTCATGCCGGACGTCGTCGCGCATTGCCTGGTGTATGACCGCTCGCAGGGCCTGTGGCGGCAGGCCGAGGCGCCGCGGCTGGCGGGCGGCGGCTTGACACTGGGACGCGTCAGGGCGCTGGGCGGGACGCGGATCGCCGCGGCGCCCTTGCCGGGCACGCGCGTGACGCCCGGCGAAGCGCAACTGGCGCGGTTCCGCGATGAGCTGTGCGCGAGCGTGCGGGGCGCAACGCCGCAGCAGGCCGATGCGCTGCGGGCGCTGCTGGACCGGATCGCCGGCGATCGGCGGGGCAAGGCGATCCTGAACGCCTTCAGCGCCCATTACGACTTGCTGGGCGGCGCGCCGCGCATCGTCCTTGGGGCGGGCGCCGCCGCGGCCGCGCCCAGGCCGTCGCTGGACCGTCCGGCACCCGGCGATGTCTGGCATCTGGACCTGGAGGCGCTCAGGTTCGGGACGACCGAGGCAGCGGTGGATGAACTGGCGGCCGTCTATAACAACATGACCGGGCTCCTGCACAACGACGATCCCTTCGATGCCATGCTGGCGCGGGGCGAGCCGTCCCTGGATCCCGGACTGGAGCAGGCCTGGTCGGAGTGGATGGCCCAGGATCCGCAAGCCGGCGGGAACCTGGACGCGCGGGCGACCGACGCGGCGTTGACGCCGCGGGAGCTCACGGTGCTCTACCTGCAGGCTCGGATACGGGAAATGCGCTGCTATGGCGGCCTGGACCGGTCCACGCTGAAGGCCGTGCTGCGCAACCAGCGTGGCCGCTGGGAAATGAAGCTGAACCTGTCGCATCGCGGTATCGACAGCATTCCTCCCCTGCCGCGGGACACGGCGGTATTGAACGTATCGAGCAATCCCATCCGCGACTGGACCCGCTTGCCGGCGCGCCTGACCGTGCTCGATGCCGAAGCCACGGGCCTGTCGGAATTGCCGCCCAACCTGCCGCGCGGCTTGCTGGAGCTGAATGTCTCCGGCAACCGGCTCGGGCGTGCGACGCTGGCCTTCCCGCCGGGACTGGTGCGCCTGGGGCTGGGGAACAACGGATTGACGGAAGTGCCGCCGCTGCCGCGTGGATTGACGGAGCTGGTGCTGCGGGAAAACGGCCTGGAAGCGCTGCCGGCGGGATTGCCGCGCGGGCTGGAACTGCTGGATGCATCGAACAACGCGTTGACGCGCCTGCCGGATGACCTGCCGTCGACGCTGCGGGTATTGCATGCCGAGCACAACCGCCTGCAACAGCTGCCGGTGCTGCCCGACGGGCTGGACGAGTTGGCCGTCTCCTGGAACCGGCTGCAGTCGCTGGGCGAGCTGCCGCGATCGCTGCGCATTCTCGAAGCCGGGCATAACGCGCTGGACGATTTGCCGGCCAACCTGCCATCGCGGCTGGAAATGCTGATCGTGCCGCGCAACCGCCTGCGCCGCCTGCCCGATGGCCTGCCCACCAGCCTGACCCTGGTTTCCGTCCAGCACAATGCGATCGAGGACCTGCCCGCCAACGTCGCGGCGCTGCGCTCGTGCACCATCCACCTTGACGGCAATCCGCTGGCGCCGGGAGCAATACCGGTCATCGCCATAGGCGGGGCCGGGCCGCGCATTTTCTTCGACGATGGCATGGGCGTGGCATCGCAGCGCGCCCGCACCGTGGGCCGGTCGGTCCGGTATTGGTGGAGCCGCCCGGCCGTGGACGCGCAATCCCGTTGGGATGCCATCGATCGCACGCTGGGCCGCCGCGCCGACGCGCTGGAATTCGCGGTGTTCCTGGACAGGCTGCGCACGACGGTCAGTTATCGCGATCCGGCGTTCCGGGCCCAGGTGGAAGAATGGCTGGAAGAGATCTCCAGGCCGGAACGCCAGGCGCTGCTGCGGGAAACGCTGGCCGTTTGCCAGGGGGGCACGGAAACCTGCGAGGACCGCCTGATCTCCACCTGGAACGACACGCAGAACCTGCGCCGCAACGACGACGTGCGGGCGGGTCTTTTCGACGACCGGGTGCCGGAGGTCATCGACACCGCCAGGCAAATGTTCCGCCTTGAAGTGCTGACGGCTATTGCCAGGGCGCAGGAGCGCAGCCGGGTCGTGATAGACCCCATCGAGCTCTACCTGGCTTATGCCGTGCGGCTGCGCGATCCACTGGGCCTGGCCACGGTCGCGCCGATGATGCGCTTCTATGACCTTTCCTTCGTGACCGCCCACGACCTGCTCAAGGCCCGCGAAACCGTGCAGGCGCGCGAGCGTGCCGAGTTCGCGCAGTTCCTGGTACTGGACTACGAACCCTGGCAGAGCCTGCTCAAGCGCAAGGACGCCGCGGCCTACGCGGCGGCGGAGCAAGAAGCCCGGCGGCTGTTGGAGACGACGTTCGAACCGCGGCTGCGCGAAGAAATGGAAAAGCTGGGCCTGGACCCGGCTGACGAAGGCCTGCGCCAGGACGCGCGCACGAACCTCGGGCCGGGGATCATGCGCGAGATCCGCTATCGCGCCTTGAGCCCGCTGAGCCGCGGCTATTTGTCTCCCAGGGAACAGCCTTGATGCGCCGCCCTGGCGCCGTGTTCGCAGTCCAACGTTATTGGAGGTGGAAGCATGAGTATCCAGGCAAGCAACAACCCGGCCATGACTGCGGCCACCATCGAACCGCCGGGCGATGCGGCGGGTGGCGGGCCAAGGGATCCGGAGCAGGGCCGCGGGACCCGCGAGGCGAACGACATGGCGCATGCGTTCGCCGATAGCGCGCGCGCCGCCAGTGCCGATGCGGCCGTATCCCGGGCACTGGACCTGCGCGACATGTGGAGCCTGGCCTGCTTGTGCCTGCCGCCGCGCGCGGACGGGTCCGCCGATATCGTTGTGCCGGGATCCCTCGAACGGGACAGCCGCCGCCGCGCCGTTTATCGGCTGGGTGTGCTGGCGGCCCGCGAGCTGGGGCTGGATGCCCGGGAGTTCGCCTTGGACGAGCTGCTGGCACTGGGCCGGCAAATCGTGATCGACCATGCGCTGTCCGGCAGTGTCCAGCCGCTGCTCGCCAGCATGGCGCGGCTGGAGGGCCGCGTGGACGAGGCAGCATGGGCGGCGAACGACACCGAAATGATCGCGGAACAGGTTCACGCGTTCCTGCGGTCGGAATTCAAGGCCGAGTTCGCCGTGTACGAGGCGCTCCAGGACCTTGCCGGCGTACCGCCCCTGGTCTCCCGGAAGGACCTGGCCGACGAATTCCTGCGCCGCCACGGCATCGACCCCGCTGTCCACATGCAAGGGGAGAACGTCAGGTATGCCTATAACCGCTATTCGCCGGCCACCAATGGACGGCCGTTCAACTGGAAAGCCGGCGACTATTACTTCAACAAGGACCGCCTGACGGCCGACGATGCGCGGAAGATGCGGACGCCGGGCGACGGTGTGCCGTCGGACGCGCAGATCGCCGGCCTGCTGCAGGCCTTGCCGCGATCGCTGGACACGGAGTTCGGCCGGCGCTTCGATGCGCACAAGGCGAAGCTGTCCGTCCATCTCGCGCAATGGCTCGCGGCACGCCTGTCCTTGCACGCCAGGGATGCTTCCATCGACCTGTCCACCGCGACCGTCACGGTATCCCGCGCGAAGATGCGCTATGAACACCATGTGCGCGTCGACAAGACGATGATGCATGCCTATGGCCGGCATAGCGAAATCCCGGCGCGCGGATACGTGGTCTCCATCCGGGCGGCGGACAGGGTGCACCGGTGCTTCGTGTCCACCGAGACCGGCGCGGTGCACGCCGTGCCGCCCGGCGACTCCATCGAGAACTGGCTGAAGCAGGCCGCCGACGTCGCATTCGACAGCGCGAAGACGCTGGCCGAACTGGCCGCGCAGAATAAGGTGTGGCGTGCCGTCCCCGTGGTGGAGCAGATGGGCGCCGGTTCGCATGCGGAAAGACCGGAATGGCTGGTCGATCTCTTCCAGGCCGACATCGAGCAGGGGCGGGAGGCCGCCCGGGGCCAGACGCCGCGGGAGGGCGCGACCGAGTCCCTGCTGGACCTGATTCCCTTTCGCGCCATGATCGTGTCGCTACAGAAAGGCGACATCGGCGCGGCGATGCTGTGGGGCGGGCTCGACCTGTTGTCCATCGTGGCGCTGCTTCCCCTGGCCGGTCCGGGCATGCGCGGAATGGGCATGATGGCCAGGGCGGGCGGCCCCCTGGCCGGGGCCGGCACGCGGGTCGCCGGCGGGGCCGGCCGGCAGGCGGTGCGGCACCTGCGGCTGTTGCCGGGCGGCCTGTCCCGTTTGCGGCAGGGCATCCAGGCGGGCCTGACGGGGACGGCCGCGCGTTCCTGGGCTTGCCTGCGTCCCCTGGACGTGCGGCGGGTTGCGGCCGCCTTGCGCACCGGCTCGCCGAAGCTGGCCGATGCGCTGGACCGGCTGGCGGCGCGGGCCTCCGGCGTCACGATACCGGAAGGGGTCTGGCAGGTGGGCCGTCGCGCGGGCGAGGTTCCACGACGGCCGGCAAGCGCCGCCATCATGGCGGGGCCGGTCCCTGGCGGCGCCGGCGCGGCGTCCGCGCCACTACACGGCGGCAGCGCCGCCGTGTCCGCGCCGTCACGCGGCGGCAGCGCCGTCGTGTCCGTGCCGTCACGCGGCGGCAGCCCCGCCGCCGCGGGATGGGACGATGCGATCGGTACCCTGTCGCCGGTCACGGCCCGCGGGCCGGCGGGCCGCGAACTCGCCTTGCTGCCTTACGGCAATGGGGCCGGAGCCTATACCCAGGTCGATACCGTCACCGGCGCACGCACGGGAGCCCTGCTGGTCGCCGACGACCGGGGGCGCCTCTATCCGACCTTGCCGGTGGCCAGCCTGGAGCGCTACCGCGTGTCCGCGCCCGCCGTCATACGGATGCTGGAGGCGCGCCGCGCCGGGACGGACGGCACGGTGGCGCTGGACGGCGCGCATTACGCCCGCCTCGGCACCGACTATGTCGAAGTGGCGCTGGACCGGGCCGTATCCACGGTGGAACGGCCGATCTGGCGCGTGCTCGCACCGGCCGGCGTATCCCCGGATATCGTCGCCCACCGGCTGGTGTACGACGCGGAAAAACGCCTGTGGCGCCATACCGATGCGCCCGGCTTGTCGGGGCAGGGGGCGGCGGCTTCCTCCCAGGGAGGCGGGAAGGTCGCGGCGAAGCCGCATATCGGCGCGTGTATCGCGCCAGGCGCATTGCAGCAAGGCCGGTTTCGCGCCGCGCTGCTCGCGGGCCTGCCCGAGCCCGAGCGGCTGCAGATCGAGGTCATATTGGAGCGCATCGGCGGCAAGCCGCGCGGCCGGATCATTTTGAACGCCTTGTGTGCCTACCATGCGCTGCACGGCCGGGCACCGAAGATCGTGCTTGCAACGGGGCCGGATGCGACGAACGGCAGGCCGTCGCTGGCTTATCCCGCGTCGGGCGAGACCTGGTCCCTGGACCTGGATGCATTGCGCTTCGCGTCGACCGATGCTGCCATCCAGGAGCTGGCCGCGGTCTACAACAACCTGACGGGCCTGCTGCAAGACGGCGAACCTTTCAAGGCCTTGCTTGCCAAGGGAGAGCCCGCACTGGACCCCGCGTTGGAGCGTGCCTGGAGCAACTGGATCGCGCGGGATCCGGACCATGCATTCTTCAGCCTTTTGACGTCGAATTCGGCCAGTCGCGCGTCGTATGAGACGTCCCGCGAGAGCGCGGTGGCATTGCTCCGGGATCAACTGCGGGAGATGCGCTGCCATGGCGGCGTGGACCGCCAGACGCTATCTCGGCTGCTGGTGCAAGACGGCGATGCGTACGCGCACATCAGCCTGACGTACCGCTCGCTGGATAGCGTTCCACCGCTGCCCGACGACATCACGTCGCTGAACATATCGCACAATACGATCCGCGACTGGACCTATCTTCCTTCGGGACTCCTCGTATTGCACGCCGAGAATACGGACATGATGGAGCTGCCGCCCAATCTGTCTGCCGGCTTGTTGGAATTGGATGTGTCCAACAATGCGCTGGACCTGGCCAATGGCGTGGCCTCGTTCCCGCCCAAGCTGCGGCGGGTGTCGATGGCCCGCAACGCGCTGACCGTCTGGCCCGACCTGCCCGACAGCGTCGAAGAGGCGGTGCTGCACCACAATCGTATTCAGCGCTTGCCCCGGCGGTGGCCGCCCCGGCTCAAGCTCGTGGATGTGTCATCCAACCTGGTCACGGAAATTCCCACGCCGTTGCCGGCGGACCTCGTCGCGCTGCACGCCCGGAACAATCTTATCGGCCGCCTGCCCGAGCAGTGGCCGGTTCGGCTCCAGGTCCTTGACGTATCCATGAATCGGCTTGCATCGCTGCCCGACACGCTGCCGGACACGCTGACGACCCTGGAGGCGGGGTTCAATGCGCTGACGGCTTTACCCGCCTATCTGCCGCCCGGGATGAAGGTCATCTACGTGGAGCGCAACCGGTTGACCCGCTTGCCCGCCCACCTGCCTTTGGGGCTGACGCGCCTGGAAGCGCAATGGAATTCGATCGCGGAGCTGCCCCCCAATATCCTGGATCTGGTGTCGTGCACCATTCATCTGGACGGCAATCCCATCCCCCTGGCCAACCTGCCCCGTATCGCGCAGGGCCGCGCGGCACCGCGGATTTTCTTCTCCATGGCCGGTGTGTCCGGTACGGCGCAGGTCGTGCGCGGCGATCTGTCGGCCGCGGCGCGTAGCTGGCTGACCGGCCGGACGGATGACGTTGGGCCGCGATGGGATGCCATCGCGCGGGCCACGGAGGGCGACGCAAGGACCGCGGAGTTCGCCGGCCTGCTGGTCAAGTTGCACGAGACGGTGATGGCCCAGGATCCGGCATTCCGGGCGCAGGTGGCCGATTGGCTGGAGGAGCTGGCGAAGCCTGAGCGCGAATCGTTGTTGGACGATACCCTGAACGAGTGCGTGGAGGCCACGCGAGGCTGCGACGACCTGGCCATTTCCATCTGGAACGACCTGCAGGTCCTGCGCTACAACGACGATGTTCGCCGGGGCGTGTACGACGGTCGCGTGAATGCGGTCGTGGATCTCGCCCGCCAGGTGTTCTATATCCACGCCCTGCATGACGTCGCGCGGCAAAAGCAACGTACGTTGGCGCTCGACGACGCGGTCGAGGTGTACCTGGCCTTCCTGACGCGGCTGCGCGATGACCTGGGCCTGACGACGGTAGCGCCCCGGATGAGACACTACGAGGCTTCCTTCGTCGACGACGAGGACGTGATCGCGGCGCGCGACGCCCTGCGGGCGCGCGCCGCGCTCGAGTTCGACAAATTCCTGGTACTGGATTACGGCCCCTGGCAGACCCTGCTGAAGCGCAAGGACGCCGAGGCTTATGCCAAGGCCGAACAGG
This sequence comes from Bordetella bronchialis, assembly GCF_001676705.1. Classification (NCBI taxonomy): domain Bacteria; kingdom Pseudomonadati; phylum Pseudomonadota; class Betaproteobacteria; order Burkholderiales; family Alcaligenaceae; genus Bordetella; species Bordetella bronchialis. The sequence goes on along the minus strand of NZ_CP016170.1, from coordinate 4,124,382 downwards.
CTGCGCATCGCGACCTGGACGCGAAGTTCGACGAAGAATTGGAAAAAGAGGTCGCCAAGCTGGGCCTGGCCGCGGAAAACGCCGCCGCCTTGGCGGACGCCAAAAAGGACCTGGGACCGGGCATCATGCGGCAGATCCGCTATGAAGCCATGGCGCCATTGACGCGAACCCATGCAAGCGCAGAGGCCTCCGCCGTCCCCGTGGATCCGACCGCGGCCGTGGATACGCCCCCGGCCAGGGATACGTCCCCGGCCGAGGGCTCAGCCGCGGCCGGGGACCCGCCCGTCAGCGCCTGAGCTTGGCCAGTGCCTGCGCCATGGCGTCGGCCATGGCGCCGCCGGCGGGCGCGCCGCCGCCACGGCTGTCCTGGCCATTGCGGCGCGTACGGTCGCCGCCGGACCGGGGCGCGCCCGCGCCGCGGCTATCGGCCGGTCCCGCGCGCCGCGCCGGCGCGGCGGTGTCGTTCAAGCGCATGGTCAGCGCCACGCGCTTGCGCGCGACGTCCACTTCCAGCACCTTGACCTGCACGGTCTGTCCGACCCGCACGACGTCGCGCGGATCCTTGACGAACTTCTCCGACAGGGCGGAGATATGCACCAGGCCGTCTTGGTGCACGCCGATGTCGACGAAGGCGCCGAAGTTGGCGACGTTGGTGACCACGCCTTCCAGGATCATGCCTTCGTGCAGGTCGTTCAGGGTTTCCACGCCTTCCTTGAACTGGGCGGTCTTGAACTCCGGCCGGGGGTCGCGGCCGGGTTTTTCCAGTTCGGAGAAGATGTCGCGCACCGTCGGCAGGCCGAAACGGTCGTCGGTGAATTCGGCGGGCGATACGCCCTTCAAGGCGTCGCGCTGGCCCATGACCGCGCGCACGTCGGCCTGGATCTTCGCCAGGATGCGTTCCACCACGGGGTAGGCTTCCGGGTGCACGGACGAGGCGTCCAGCGGGTTCTCGCCGTCGCGGATGCGCAGGAAGCCGGCGGCCTGTTCGAAGGCCTTGTCGCCGAAGCGCGGCACCTTGCGCAGCGTTTCGCGGGAGGGAAAGGCGCCGTTTTCGTCGCGCCACGCCACGATGTTCTTGGCCAGCAGGGAATTCAGCCCCGACACACGCGCCAGCAAGGGAGCCGAGGCGGTATTCACGTCCACACCCACGGCATTCACGCAGTCTTCGATGACGGCATCCAGGGAGCGCGCCAGTTCGCGCTGGTTGACGTCGTGCTGGTATTGGCCCACGCCGATGGCCTTGGGCTCGATCTTGACCAATTCGGCCAGGGGATCCTGCAGGCGGCGGGCGATGGAGACGGCGCCGCGCAGGCTGACGTCCAGTTCGGGAAATTCCAGCGCCGCGAGTTCGGACGCGGAATACACGGATGCGCCCGCTTCGGACACCACCACGCGTGTCAGGCCCAGTTCGGGGAAGCGCGACATCAGTTCGCCGACCAGCTTTTCCGTTTCGCGCGAGGCCGTGCCGTTGCCGATGGCGACCAGTTCGATCTTGTGGCGCGCCGCGATGGCGGCCAGGGCGGCGATCGCGCCTTCGCGGTCGCGGCGCGGTTCGAAGGGATAGACCGTGGCCGTATCCACCACTTTGCCGGTGCGGTCGATGGCCGCCACCTTGACGCCGGTACGGATGCCGGGATCCAGTCCCAGCACGGCGCGCGGCCCCGCGGGCGCGGCCAGCAGCAGGTCCTTCAGGTTGGCGGAGAACACGCGGATGGCCTCGGCTTCGGCGCTTTCGCGCAGCCGGCCGACCAGTTCGCTTTCGAAGGCCGACAGCAGCTTGACGCGCCAGGTCCAGCGGCAGACCTCGCCCAGCCAGCGGTCGCGCGGCGAGGCGTCGATGTCGAACAGGCGCGGGCCCAGCTTGAGGATGTTGGCGATGCGCGCGACGCAGGGATGCGGGGTCAGCGCTTCCTGTTCGGCCTCCAATCCCAGGCGCAATTCCAGTACGCCCTGCTGGCGGCCACGCAACAGCGCCAGCACGCGGTGCGAGGGCAGGGTACGCAGGGGTTCGCTGAAATCGAACCAGTCGCGGAAGTTGGCGCCTTCGGCTTCCTTGCCTTCCGCCATCTTGGAATACAGCAGGCCGGTGGACCACAGGTATTCGCGCATGTCGGCCAGCAGGTCGGCGTTTTCCGCGTAGCGTTCCGCCAGGATGTCGCGCGCGCCATCCAGCGCGGCCTTGGCGTCGTTGATGGAGGCCTCGGGGTTCAAATACTGCTGCGCGAGCGCGGCGGGGTCGCAGGCCGGATCGGCCACGATGGCGTCGGCCAGGGGCTCGAGGCCGGCCTCGCGCGCGATCTGGGCGCGCGTGCGGCGCTTGGGCTTGTAGGGCGTGTACAGGTCTTCCAGGCGTTGCTTGGTGTCGGCGGCCTGGATCTCTTTCTGCAGTTCGGGCGTCAGCTTGCCTTGCTGGCCGATGGAGTCCAGGATCGCGGCGCGGCGTTCTTCCAGGTCGCGCAGATAACCGAGCCGCACTTCCAGATTCCGCAGTACGGTGTCGTCCAGCCCGCCGGTCGCTTCCTTGCGGTAGCGCGCGATGAAGGGCACCGTGGCGCCATCGTCCAGGAGTTCGACCGCGGCGGCGACCTGGTTGGGTCTCGCGCCGAGCTCCGTGGCGAGTTGCGCGATGATGCGGGCTTGGTCGACGGCGGGTGCCGCAGCGGACGTGTTGGCAGTGGTCTCAGGCATCTCTTGGGCGACAAAGAAGGAAAAACAAGGAAAAACAAGCGCCGGATTGTGCCACAAGGGGCGCTCGCGAAAAAATGCGCCATGGATGATTTTGTCCCTCTTTACATGCGCGGCGGTGGCCGGGCGGTATGATTCCAGGCTGTCCTGCCCATCGTGTTTTTTCATGTTGCATCTGGAGCTCGCCGAGTATTTCGCCGAAGACGGCCCGCTTGCCAAGGCGTCGCCCGGCTATCGATTGCGCCAGTCCCAGGTAGAGCTGGCGCAGGCCATCGAACAGGCCATCTCGCGGCGCTCGACCCTGGTCGCCGAGGCCGGCACCGGCATCGGCAAGACCTGGGCGTACCTGGTCCCGGCCTTTCTCAATGGCGGCAAGGTGCTGATCTCCACGGGCACGCGTACGCTGCAGGACCAGCTCTTCAATCGCGATCTGCCGCGCGTGCGCGCGGCGCTGGCGGTGCCTGTCACGGCCGCGCTGCTGAAGGGCCGCGGCAACTACCTGTGCCACTATCACCTGGACCGCCTGTCGGGCGACGACCGGGCCTTGAAATCGCGGGCCGAGATCAGCCAGCTGCGGCATATCCAGCGCTTCGCCGCGCATACCAAGACCGGCGACCGCGCCGATCTGGCGCAGGTGCCCGAAGACGCCGACATCTGGCAGCGCGCCACCTCCACCCGCGAAAACTGCCTGGGCCAGGAATGCCCCCGCATCCGCGACTGCTTCGTCGTGAAGGCGCGCCGGCAGGCGCAGGAAGCGGATGTCGTCGTCATCAATCATGCGCTCTTCATGGCCGACCTGGTGCTGCGCGAGGAAGGCGTCACGGACCTGCTGCCGGAGGCGGACACGGTCATCTTCGATGAAGCGCACCAACTGCCCGACACGGCCACGCGCTTCCTGGGTACGAGTTTGTCCACGCACCAATTGCTGGACTTCGGCCGCGCGGCCGAGGCAGCCGGCCTGGCCTATGCGCGCGAGGCCGCCAACTGGGGCGAGGCCTCGCGCAAGCTGGAGCACGCCGCGCGCGAGCTGCGCCTGGCCTGTGGCGCCATCGAGACCATGCCGGGGCGCAAGGCCACCTTCGAGGCCGTGCCGGAACCCGAGGGTTTCCACGAGGCGCTGCGGGCCTTGAACGAGGCCGTGCAAGCGGTGACGCGGGGGCTGACGCAGGTGGCGGAAAAACATCCCGACCTGGCGGCGGCCGCCCGGCAGGGCGCCGATATCCTGTTGCGGCTCAAGCGCTGGGCGCCGCCGGCACGCCCGGACGCGCCGGCCGGCGCGGCGCCGGAAGAAGACGACGAGACCGTCATCGCGGCATGGTCGGCCGCGATGGCCGCGGGTGTTCCCGCCCCCGCCGCCGCCTTGCCGGGCATGGGCGACGTGCCCGGCACGGCCGCCGTGCCGGCCCCGCAGGGCGAAACCGGCACGGCGGCTGCGGCATCGCCGGTCGCCCCGGTCGTGGCGCCGCCGACGCCGCTTGCCGACTGGACCGGTCCCGCCGTGCGCTGGGTGGAACACGGCACGCACCATGTGCGCCTGCATGCCGCGCCCTTGTCCGTGGCACAGGCGTTCTGCAAGTACCGCAAGCCGGGCCAGGCCTGGGTGCTTACCTCCGCGACGCTATCGGTGCATGGCGATTTCGGCCATTTCACCCGCCAGTTGGGCCTGGAGGACGCCGTCACGGGCCACTGGGAATCCCCTTTCGACTACGGCTCCCAGGGCCTGCTGTTCGTGCCCAGGGATCTGCCCGAGCCGCAGGCCCCGCGTTTCGCGGAACGCTTCGTCGAAACGCTCATGCCGCTGCTGCATGCCAGCCCAGGTGGCGCGCTGGTGCTTTGCACGACGCTGCGTGCCGTGGACCGTTTCGCCGGCCTGCTGGCGGACGCCTTCGACGCCGACGGTGTCGAATGGCCCTTGTTGCGGCAAGGCGAGGGCACGCGGCGGGACCTGCTGGACCGCTTCCGTACCCTGACCCATCCCGTATTGGTGGGCAGCGCCAGCTTCTGGGAAGGCATCGACCTGCCGGGCGAGGTGCTGACGCTGGTGGCCATCGACAAGCTGCCCTTCGCCCCGCCCGACGACCCGGTCATCGAGGCGCGCCTGCGCGAATGCCGCGCGCGGGGCGGCAATCCCTTTGCGGAGTACCAGCTGCCGGAAGCGGCCATTGCCTTGAAGCAGGGCGCCGGCCGGCTGATCCGTACCATGGGCGATTGGGGCGTGCTGATGGTGGGCGACGTCCGCCTGGTGGAAAAAAGCTATGGCAAGCGCCTGTGGCGCGGCCTGCCGCCTTTCGCGCGTACCCGCGAATTGAACGAGGCCCTGGCCTTCCTGTCCCGCAAGGCCGGCGAACATGCGCCGGCGGCCGCGCCCGCGTAAGCCGACCCGGCCCCGGGTCCGCCCGGCGGCGGGCCGCGCCGCCGCGGCCGAAGCGGCGAAGGGCCCGTAGCGTCGGGGCCACCGGGCCCGGAAACAACAACGCCCCCGCATATCGGGGGCGTTCTGTCCGGAGATGTCCGCGATGGCCGGCGGGCCTTGGCGCGCGGTGCCATACCGCGCGGGGGGCCGTGACGCCGGCCGCCCCGGGGCGGTATTACATCCAGCTCCAGGGATCCCACCAGTTCTTGTCTTGCTGGAAGCCCTGGGTGGGGAATTTGCTGTTGGGGAAGTTGGTGTCCAGCACGCGCTTGGCGTCGGCTTCCAGCTTGGGCATGTTCAGTTTTTCGTACGACTTGTACAGGATGTACAGCGCTTCTTCCGAGGCCGGCGCGCCCTGGAAATCCGTGATGACGGTCTGGGCGCGGTTGGCGGCGGCCACATAGGCGCCCCGCTCGTAGTAATAGCGCGCCACGTGCACTTCGTTCATGGCGATGGCGTTGACCAGCCAGATCACGCGCAGGCGGGCGTCGGCGGTGTACTTGCTGTCCGGATAGCGCTTGATCAGCTCGTTGAAGGCGTCATACGAGGCGCGCAGGCCCTTGGGATCGCGTTCGCTGGGATCCTGGCCGGTGATGTTGGTCATGAAGGCGCTGGCCGGCGTGAAATTGATCAGCCCCTTCAAATACAGCATGTAGTCCGTGCCAGGGTGGTTGGGGTAGAGCTGCTGGAAACGGTCGATGGCCGCCAGCGCCTGTTCGTTTTCGCCGTCCTTCCAGTTGACGTAGGCCAGGTTCATCAGCGCCTGCTGGGCGTAGATGCCGAAGGGATAGCGGCTTTCAACGGCAGTCAGGCGTTCGCGGGCGTCTTTCCAGTTGCCGGCGTCCATTTCCTGCTTGGCGTCGTTGTAGAGCTGTTCCGCGCTCCAGTTGGCGGTCTTGTCGTACTTGGCCCCGCTGTTGGCGCAGGCGGCCAGCAGGGCCGTGAAGGCAATCGCCATGCACAGGCGTGCGACCGACCCAAGGCGGGAGGCAGAAAACAGGGGGGCGGGTACGCGGGAGGTCACGACGGTCATTTCCTTGGTGTTAGCATGGCTGGCTGCGTCGATTATATGATTTGTCTCCATGTCCGAGTTAGCCGCCAGCGCGGATCTTCCCTCCGATGACGAACCGCAATTGCTGCGCGTCCCGGAAACCGTCCAGGCCGACCGGCTGGACAAAGTGCTGTCGGGGCTGCTGGCGGGGCACTCGCGCAGCCGCCTGCAGGGATGGATCGAGGCCGGCTATGTCCAGGTCAACGGCGCGCCGGCCAAGGTGCGGCAGGCGGTCGGGCCCGGCGATTTGATCTCCGTCTGGGAGCAACCCGCCCCGGACGCCCAGGCCTTCGAGCCCGAACCGGTGGATTTCCGCGTCGTGGCCGACGGCCCGGCCTGGATCGTGGTGGACAAGCCTGCCGGCCTGGTCACGCATCCCGGCGCCGGCAACTGGCGCGGCACCCTGCTCAACGGCCTGCTCTTCCGCTATCCGGAGCTGCGCGGCGTGGCGCGGGCCGGCATCGTCCATCGCCTGGACAAGGATACCTCCGGCCTGCTGGTGGTGGCGCGCACGGAGCAGGCGCAGACGCACCTGGTGCGGCAGCTGCAGGCGCGCTCCATGGGACGCGAATACGTGGCCCTGGCGCACGGCTGGCCCGCCGGTCCCGGCACGGTGGACCGGCCGGTGGGCCGCGATCCGCGCGTGCCCGTGCGCATGAGCGTGGAACGTCCCATCGCGCCCAAGCATGCCGTTACGCATTACACGCCGGAAGCCACGGGCCTGGCCGATGGGGCCCGGGTGTCGCGCATCGCCTGCCGCCTGGAAACAGGGCGCACGCACCAGATACGCGTGCACCTGGCCAGCCTGGGGCACCCGCTGCTGGGCGATACCCTGTACGGGGGCAGGGCGGTCGCCGGCGCGACGCGGCAGATGCTGCATGCGCGCGCCTTGCGGTTCGAGGATCCGGCGGGCTCCGGACCGCTGTCTTTCGAGGCGCCGCCGCCGACGGACATGGCAACCCTTTGCCAGGCCATCGCCTGGAACCCCTGAGAGGACACGCGTGGATATTCCCACATCCGCTATCACCCGGCCGGCCGTGGCGGCCTTGCCGGTCGTCACGGGCCCGCAATGGGCCGGGGTGCGCTATTTCTGCACGACGCGGGCGGGCGGTGTCGGCGTGGCGCCCCACGACACGTTGAACCTGGGCATGCGTGCCGGAGACCGGCCGGAAGCGGTCGCGGAGAACCGGCGCCGCGTACGTGCCATGGTCCCGGCCGAGCCGCTCTGGCTGCGGCAGGTACATGGCGCGCGGGTGGTCGACGCCGACGCTCCCCACGAAGACGAGCCGGCGGCGGATGCCTGCGTCACGGCGGTCCGGGACCGGCCGCTGGCGATCATGGTGGCGGATTGCCTGCCCGTGCTCATCGCCGAAGCCGGCGGCCGGGCGCTGGGCGCCGCGCATGCCGGCTGGCGCGGACTGGCCGGCGGGGTGCTGGAAAACACCCTGCGGGCATTGCGGGCCAAATGTCCCGATGCCGCGGGCTGGCAGGCCTGGATCGGGCCGGGCATCGGCCCGGACGCCTTCGAGGTTGGCCAGGATGTCCTGGACGCTTACGCCGCCGACGGCGCGGAGGCCACCGCCTTGTTCCGGCCCCGTCCCGGGCATCCGGGCAAATGGCTGGCCGACCTGCCGGCGCTGGCCGCGCTGCGCCTGCGTCGCGCCGGGGTGGACATGGTGCATCGCAGCGGCCTGTGCACGGTGGCGGATCCGGCGCGCTTCTTCTCGTATCGCCGCGACGGCCAGACCGGCCGCATGGCGATGCTGGCCTGGCTGACAGCCGCCGGCCCCGGCGAATACCCGCATTGACACTGCCTGCACCGCAATGCACCATCCTTTTGAAAAGCGACCATAACAAGGTGTCGAGGTGACTGCCCATCCATCCGCAGCATGGCCCGTCCCGGTGGGTGTCGCGCCGGACATCCTGGCCCAGATACAGGCGGACTTCTCCCGCGACTGGCAGCGTCTTGCCGACGATGCCCGTGCCGGGCGCCTGGAGCCGCCCGCGGACAAGCGTTTCGCGGGCGAGGCATGGCGCCGCAGTCCCAATCACCTGGCCATGGCCCATGCCTACCTGCTTTCCGTGCGGGCCATGCAGCGCATGGTCGAAGCGGCCAACGTCAGCGAAGCCATGCGCGACCGCCTGCGCTTTTCCATCATGCAATGGCTGGACGCGATCGCGCCGTCCAACTTCCTGGCCTTGAACCCGGATGCGCAGGAATCGATTGTCGCCTCGGCCGGCAGGGCCTTGAACGAAGGCCTGGCCAACCTCTTGCGGGATGTCGGCAAGGGCCGCATCACGCAGACCGACGAAAGCCAGTTCGAAATCGGCGTCAACGTCGCGGTCACTCCCGGCCAGGTGGTATTCGAGAACCCGCTGTTCCAGTTGATCCAGTACAGTCCGGCGACCCCCACGGTGTACCGGCGGCCGCTGGTCATCGTGCCGCCGAATATCAACAAGTTCTACATCCTGGACCTGCAGCCGGCGAATTCCTTCGTGCGGCACGCGGTGGAGCAGGGCTACACGGTTTTCATGATGTCCTGGCGCAACCCGGTACCCGCCGACGGCGATGGCGTCGACCGCGCGCAATGGGACGATTACCTGGAAAACGCCGTCCTGCCGGCCCTGCGCATCGCCGGCGAGATCGCCGGGCAGCCCCAGGTCAATGCGCTGGGCTTCTGCGTGGGCGGGACGTTGCTGGCCTCGGCGCTGGCCCTGGCCCATGCGCGCGGCGAAAGGCCGGTGGCGGCCCTGACCCTGCTGACGGCATTGCTCGATTTCCGCGACACCGGCGTGCTGAACGTCTTCGTCGATGAAACGCACGCCTTGCTGCGCGAACGCCAGCTGGGCGCCGGGGGCCTGATGTCGGGCCGCGAGCTGGCGACCACCTTCTCTTTCCTGCGGCCCAACGAGCTGGTCTGGAACTACGTGGTGGACAACTACCTGAAGGGGCGCACGCCGCCGGCCTTCGACCTGTTGTTCTGGAATGCGGACAGTACCAATCTGCCCGGGCCGTTCTTCGCCTGGTATTTCCGCAATACGTACCTGGAGAACAATCTGAAGGTCCCCGGCCGCTGCGCCGTCCGCGACGTGCCGCTGGACCTGACCACGCTCGATATGCCGGCCTATATCTTCGGTTCGCGCGAAGACCATATCGTGCCCTGGACCTCGGCCTACGCCTCCACGCAACTGCTGCGCGGCACGCAGCGCTTCGTACTGGGCGCCTCGGGACATATCGCGGGCGTGATCAATCCGCCGGCCAAAAAGCGGCGCAGCTATTGGACCACCGAGCCGGATGGCGATGGCCCGGCCGCGTTGCCGGGCGATCCGGCGGCCTGGCTGGCGCGTGCCCAGGAACATCCCGGCAGTTGGTGGCCGGATTGGACAGCGTGGCTGGCGGACCATTCCGGCCCGCGCGTCAAGGCGCCGGCGCGGGCGGGCAACGCGCGTTACGCGCCCATCGAGCCGGCCCCCGGACGCTATGTCAAGGTCAGGGCCATGTAGTGGCGATCGGGACGATCGCGGCAAGCGCGGCAATCGCCGCCGGACAACGCAGCACACATTCGAAGCGCGGCAGCACACAGGAGAACATCGATGAGCGGAAAACTGGCATATGTGACGGGCGGCATGGGTGGCATAGGAACCTCGATCTGCCAGCGGCTTGCCAAGGACGGCTTCCGCGTGGTCGCGGGCTGCGGGCCCAGCCGCAACTACCAGCAGTGGCTGGATGAACAGGCCGCCCAGGGCTATACCTTCTACGCGTCCGTGGGCAACGTTTCGGACTGGGAATCCACGGTCCAGGCTTTCGAGAAAGTGCGCGAAGCGCACGGCACGGTGGACGTGCTGGTGAACAACGCGGGCATCACGCGGGACGGCCTGTTCCGCAAAATGTCGCTCGACGACTGGCGCGCGGTGATCGACACCAATCTGAACAGCCTTTTCAATGTGACGAAGCAGGTGCTGGATCCCATGGTCGACCAGCAGTGGGGCCGCATCATCAACATCAGTTCCGTGAACGGCCAGAAGGGCCAGTTCGGGCAGACCAACTATTCGACCGCCAAGGCCGGCATCCATGGATTCACCATGGCGCTGGCCCAGGAAGTGGCCAGCAAGGGCGTCACCGTCAACACCGTGTCGCCCGGCTATATCGGTACCGACATGGTGCGGGCCATCCGCCCCGACGTCCTGGAAAAAATCGTCGCGACCATTCCGGTGCGGCGCCTGGGTACGCCGGAGGAGATCGCCTCCATGGTGTCGTGGCTGGCTTCCGACCAATCCGGCTTCGCCACGGGGGCGGACTTTTCCCTGAATGGCGGCCTGCATATGCATTGAGCAGGCCGCGCGCCGGTCCTTGCGGGCCGGCGCATCGCGGTACCCGGCAGTAACAGGACTAAGATATGGCCGTCGCACCCCGAGCGGGGCTGTATCGACCGATGACCCTCCATAAGTACAACACGATAGACCCGAGCAGGGGACAGCCATGACGCAAGCCCAAGCAGGCGCCAGCACACGCCTGATCAAGAAATACCCGAACCGCCGTTTGTACGATACGCAGACCAGCACCTACATCACGCTGGCGGACGTCAAGCAACTGGTGCTGGCCAACGAATCCTTCCAGGTCGTCGACGCCAAGACCGGCGACGACCTGACGCGCAGCATTCTTCTGCAGATCATCCTGGAAGAAGAAGGCGGTGGCGTTCCCATGTTCTCGTCGAACATGCTCGCGCAGATCATCCGCTTCTACGGGCATGCCATGCAGGGCATCATGGGCTCCTACCTGGAGAAGAACATCCAGGCCTTCATGGAAATCCAGGAGCGCATGGCCGAACAGTCCAAGGGGCTGTACGGCAGCCAGTTCGGGCCCGAGGCCTGGGCCCAGTTCATGAACGGGCAGGCGCCGATGATGCAGAACATGATGAACAGCTACATCGAGCAGAGCAAGAACCTGTTCGTCCAGATGCAGGACAAGATGCAGGACCAGACGCGCTCGATGTTCTCCAGCTTCCCCTTTCCCGGCACGGCGCAGGGCAACCGCAAGTAAGCGCTCGACGCCACCGGGCGCACCCCGCGGGTGCGCCCGGTGTCCGCGATGGCCGCGGCAGGGGCATCCCGCACGCCCGCGAAGGCCGCCTCCATCGGGAACCCGCATGCCGGATCCCGGTCTTACCCACCGTGGCGCGGGCCGGCTCCGACCCCTTTATACGGGGAAAACCGTTGAATCGACCGCGCGGATGGCGCATTGCGGGCTTGCATGAAAACAGTTCTTGTTTGCATTCATCCTTGCTTTTCCCTATCCTTTTAACTTTACGGTCGCATGACGGCGAAATTCCGCCGGAAGGAAAACTCGATGATCAAACAGGCCCTGGTTTTGGCTGCCGGTCTTGCCATGTTCGGCGCGGCCCATGCCGCGGAATATCCCATCGGCAAGCCCGCCGAGAAAGGCGGGATGGAAATCGGCGCGGTGTATCTGCAGCCCATCGAAATGGATCCTCCCGGCGTCATGCGTCCCGCCAAGGATTCCGACATCCACCTGGAAGCCGATATCCATGCCACGGCCAACAACCCCACCGGTTTCCCCGAGGGCGAATGGATGCCCTACCTGGTCGTGAAGTTCGAGCTGCAGAAGGTGGGCAGCAACAACGTGCAGAAGGGCATGCTGATGCCCATGGTGGCGAATGACGGCCCGCACTATGGCGACAACGTCAAGCTCGAAGGCCCCGGCAAATACAAGCTGAAGTACATCATCTCGCCGCCCACCGCCGATGCGCACAACCACTTCGGCCGCCATATCGACAAGGAAACCGGCGTGGGTCCGTGGTTCGAGCCCTTCGAGCTGGATTACGAATTCGTCTACGCCGGTACCGGCAAGAAGGGTGGCTACTGATGTTGCGCCGGGCCCGTGCATGGCTGCCGGCGCTGGCGCTGGCGCTGCTGTTCGCCGGCGGCGCGGCGCGCGCCGACGAGCTGCCGACTTTCCAGCTGACCTTCAAGGCCGACGGAACGTTCGAGCCGGCGCGGCTGGAAGTGCCGGCGGGCCGTTTCAAGATCGAGCTGAGCAACGAAAGCAACGAGCCGGTGGAATTCGAAAGCATCCCGCTGCGCAAGGAAAAAGTGCTGGGTCCGGGTGTGAAGTCCTTCGTCGTGATCACGATCTCGCGTCCCGGCGAGTATCCCTTCTTCGACGACTTCCACCAGGACGTCAAAGGTACGCTGGTCGTTAAACCCAAGGATTGAACTGGGCGCTCGCGCGCCCCGGCGGTGTCATGGAACAGGTCTCTTTTATTGTCTGGCGCGAATCCGTGGAAGCCCTGCTGGTCGTGGGCATCCTGTATTCCTGGTTGCGCGCCACGCCCGAGGGACGGCGCGGCCTGCCGTACCTGTGGGGCGGCGTCGGGGCGGGCCTGGCGCTGGCCGTGGCGCTGGCCCTGGTGCTGCTGGGCGTGTCGTCCTGGCTGTCCGACACCGGGCAGGAGTGGTTCCAGGCCGGCATGGCGGTGGTGGCCTGCGTGCTGGTCGTCCAGATGGTGTTCTGGATGAAAAAGCACGGCCGCACGCTGAAGGGCGAACTGGAAAGCGGCGCGCGCGAATCCATGCGGCATGACAACTGGTGGGGCCTGCTGGTCCTGGTCATGATCGCCGTCGCGCGCGAGGGCAGCGAAACCGTCGTCTTCCTGTACGGCACGGTGTCCGCGGGCGCGGAAGGCGCCAATGGCTGGATGCTGGCGCTGGCGGGGCTGGGCGGTTTCGTCGTGGCGCTGCTGACCTTCTGGCTGCTGCAGCTGGGCGGCAAGCTCATCACCTGGCGGCGCTTCTTCCGCGTGACGGAGATCCTGTTGCTGCTGCTGGCCGGCTCGCTGCTGGTGGGCGGCCTGGATCACCTGATTTCGCTGGGCGTGGTGCCGCCCCTGGTCGATCCGCTGTGGGACAGCAGCTGGCTGCTGGACGACAGCAGCGGCATCGGCAAGGTCCTGGCCGACTTCGCGGGCTATCGCGCGTATCCGGCGCTGATCACCGTGCTGGCGTGGGTCGGGTACTGGGTCGTGGTGTGGGCGCTGCTGCGGCGTGTCCGTCCGGCGGCGCCGCGCGAGCGTGGCGCGGCGGCCGCGGCGAACGCGCGATAATGGCGGCCGCCGTATCGGGCGAGTCTCTGTAAAGGTAAAGACCGATGGCTGTAGCAGTGGCGCGGGCGACCGCCCGCGTGGCCGACTTCCTGCGTGACCATGCCCCCATGCTGCGCAAGCTGCAGTGGGGCATCGTTGCTTTGTACGCCTTCCTGTTGATCGTGCCCGCGATGATGCCGCTGCCGGACAACACGGCCTCGGTGTTCAACAACCTGACCGTGGTCGCGCAGTTCGCCTTCTGGGGCATATGGTGGCCTTTCGTGCTGGTATCCATGCCCATCATGGGTCGCGCCTGGTGCGGCCTGTTCTGCCCGGAAGGCATGCTGACGGAATGGGCCAGCGAACGCGGCAAGGGCCTGGCCATTCCGCGCTGGATGCGCTGGGGCGGCTGGCCCTTCGTGGCCTTCGCCCTGACGACCATCTATGGCCAGCTGGTCAGCGTGTACCAGTACCCGCTGGCGGTGCTGGCGGTGCTGGGCGGCTCGACGGCGGCGGCGATGGTGGTGGGCTGGCGCTACGGGCGCAGCAAGCGCGTCTGGTGCAAGTACCTGTGCCCCGTCAATGGCGTGTTCAATTTGCTTGCCAAGCTCTCGCCGTGGCATTTCAAGGTCAATGAAGAGGCCTGGCGCCATCCCGTCATCCGCATCCAGCCCATCAACTGCGCCCCGCTGGTGCCGCTGCGCAACATGAAGGGCGCGGGCGATTGCCATATGTGCGGACGCTGCAGCGGCTACCGCGGCGCCATCGCGCTGACGCCGCGTTCGCCCGAGGCGGAAATCGTCAGCGTCGCCCAGGGCGATGCGTGGCAGACCGCGCTGGTGGTGTTCGGCATGATGGGCATCGCCATGGGGGCCTTCCTGTGGAGCGCCAGCCCCTGGTTCGTCACCATCAAGCAGGCCGCCGCCACCTGGCTCATCGACAAGGACATCACCTGGCCGCTGCTGGACAACGCGCCGTGGTTCATCCTGACCCATTACCCGGACGTCAACGACAGCTTTTCCTGGCTGGATGGCGCCTGCATCCTGTTCTTCATCGCCGCCACGACGGTCGTGGTCGGCGGCGCGCTATACGGCGCGCTATGGCTGGCCGACCGCCTGCTGCCGGCCGTGCCGGGCCGTACGCGCTGGGGCGGGGCGGGCGTGCACAAGCTGGCGCAGCCCTTGATTCCGGCGGCCGGTATCGGCGTATTCCTGGGCCTGTCCGCCACCACCATCACCCTGCTCAAGCACGAAGGCGTGCAGGCGCTGTGGGCGAACCCGGTGCGCTTCACCCTGTTGACGCTGGCCATCGCCTGGACGCTGCGCCTGGCCTGGCGCGTCATCGGCCAGCGCACGCCGTCCCTGGCGCGCCGGTCGGCCGCATGGCTGGTGTTCGCGGCCGGACTGCTGCCGTTCTGCTACGCCTGGGTATTGTTTTTCGTCACCTGGTAGGCAGACGGGCGGGCCGCATGCCCGGGCGGCCCGCGTCATTATCGACGCCTGCAAGCCATGCCATCGGCGCCGCGCGTTTTAAGGTAGGATCGCCGGCATGAGAACCTATCGCTTCCGCATCCTGAACGTCTTTGCCGAAAGCACCTTCGGCGGCAACCCTTTGTGTGTCTTCGAGGACGGCACCGGCCTGGACGATGCCGAGATGCAGTCGCTGGCGCTGCAGTTCAACCTGTCCGAGACCACCTTCATCCTGCCATCGCGGTCGGCGTCCGCGCGCATGCGCATCTTCACGCCCGGCTACGAAATGCCTTTCGCCGGGCATCCCACGCTGGGGACGTCCCAGGTGGTGCGCGCCTTGCGGGGTACGGGCGACAGCCTGAGCCTGGAAACGCGTGCGGGCATCGTGCCGGTGCAGGCGGCGGGAGACCGCTGGACGCTCGTGGCCCCGGGCGGCAGCCAGCCGGAAGTCCGCGCGCCGGCCCTGCCGGCGCCCACCATCGCGGCACTGCTGGGCGTGGGCGAAGACGACCTGCTGTCCGAGCCCTTGTGGCTGGATACGGGCGCGCATCAATTGGTCGTTCCCTTGAAAACCGCGGACGCGGTGCGGCGGGCCCGTCCGGACGCGTCGCGCCTGGGCGAATGGGAAACGGCCAAGTCGGGACGGCGGGTCGCTTATGTGTTCGCCTTCGACGGCCGGCAGGAAGACGGGGTCGACCGCGTTGTCGCGCGTTATTTTTCCGTGCATCCCACGGGGGGACTGGTCGAAGACCCGGGCACGGGATCCGCGTGCGCCAACCTGGGTGGATGGTGCCTGGCAACGGGCCGTGCCTTGCCCGTGCGGGCCAGGGTGGAGCAGGGCGCCGCCGTGGACCGACCCTGCTTCCTGGGGCTGGATGTCGGCGCCGACCGGCAGGTGCGCGTGTCGGGCCGGGTGCTGGAGCTGGGCAGCGGGACCATTACGCTGCCCTGAGCGCTCCGCTTACTTGTTGCTCTTGGAGGCGTCCACCTTCAGGTTGTTCCTGACCTGCTTGACGCCTTCCACGCCGCGCGCCACATGGGTGGCGGTGTCGCTTTGCGCCGCGGACGCCACGGTGCCCGTTAGGGTCACCACGCCGTTATTGGTCTCCACGGCGATATCCAGCGCGCTGAGCGATTTGTCGGCGACGATGGCCGCTTTCACCTTGGTGGTGACCACGGTGTCCGAGGCATACTCCCCGACGGATTGTTTTTGCTTGCCGCTGGTGTCGGCATTGTCGGCCGCGTGGGCGGCCGGCAGGGCGGCCGTGCCAAGGCCAAGCAGGGCGGCGATCAGGATTTGACGGGTGCGCATTCGAGTTCTCCTTGTAGGCGTTGCGGGTTGCCAGGGCGTGTGGCGTCTATCGTCGGAACACGCCGCCCAGGACGGACAGCAGCGCCAGGACCAGGAAAACGATGAACAGGATCTTCGCGATGCCCGCGGCGCCGGCGGCGATGCCGCCGAAGCCCAGGACGGCCGCGATGATGGCGATAACGAAGAAAACTGCGGCGTAGTACAGCATGATGTGCCTCCCGATTCGGAAAAGCGTCGGGATCGCGGCGCGACCCCGGCAGTGACCTCGGCGCGCCGGCGGGATGGCCGGCGCCCGGGTTGTCTCTACGCTACGTGGCCCCCATGCAGGGGGTCAAACCGGGATGTGGGGAAATGTAAGCAGGCCGGGGCGGTTACGCCGGTCGGCCGCATGAGGGCACCGCTGTTACAACTACGCAACCCTTGGCGGGTTTTTGACGGATGGGGGTAACAGCTGTCACGCCGGCACGGATGCCTGCGCGACGCGCATGGCGATATGCGCCAGCGCTTCTTCGACCTGGTCGACCAGGATCAGGCACAGGTCGCCGGTCTGCAGGCGTTCGAGCGCGGCGTCGATAGCGACGAACTCGCCGTCGATCTCCGTGGAATAAGTGGTGCGGCTGGCATGGCGCAGCCCTTCGCGCAGCAGCGCGATGACTTCGCCGTCGGCGCGGCCGCGCTGGCATTGATCCTGGTACAGGATCACGTCGTCGAAGGCTTCGCCCAATATTTCCGTCTGCCGGCGGATGTCCTCGTCGCGGCGGTCGCCGGCGCCGCTGATCACCACCGAGCGGCGCACGGCGGGCATGGCCTCCACGGCCTGCACCAGCGCGCCGATGGCGTCCGGATTGTGGCCGTAGTCGGCGATGAGGGTGGCGCCGCGATATTCGAACACATTGAAGCGGCCCGGCGCGGTCGCGGCATCGCTGACGAAGGTCTTCAGGCCCTGGCGGATGCGCGGCCAGGGCGTTTCCAGCGCCCAGGCCGCGCCGATGGCCGCCATGGCGTTTTCGACCTGGAAGGCGATGCTGCCGCCGCGCGTCAGCGGGATATCGGCCAGCGGGATTCTTTCCGTGTCCGCGCCTTGCGCGGCGACCAGGTGATCGCCATCGCGATAGACGACGCGGCCGCCCTGCGCGCGGTGCGTGGTCATGCGCGGATGGTGGCCGTCCTGGGCGAAGAAGACGATGCCCCCGGGGCAACTGGACGCCATGTCGGCGACGATGTGATCGGCGGCATTCAGTACCGCATAGCCGGAGGGCTGCACATACTGCACGATCACGCGCTTGACGACCGCCAGGTCCTCGACCGTGCTGATGTAGCCCAGGCCCAGGTGGTCGCCCATGCCGATATTGGTGACCACCGCGACATTGCATCGGTCGAAGGCCAGGCCCTCGCGCAGGATGCCGCCGCGCGCGGTTTCCAGTACCGCGGCGTCCACGTCCGGATGCGCCAGCACGCTGCGCGCGCTGCGCGGGCCGCTGCAGTCCCCCGTATCGATGCGGCGGGCGCCGATGTAGACGCCGTCGGAATTCGTCATGCCCACGCGCGTGCCGTCCTGCCCCAGCAGGTGGGCGGTCAGCCTGACCGTCGTCGTCTTGCCGTTGGTGCCGGCCACGGCCACTACCGGAATACGGCCGTCCTCGCCTTCGGCGAACATGTTCGCGATGATGGCTTCGCCCACGGCGCGGCCCTTGCCGAAAGACGGTGTCAGGTGCATGCGCAGGCCCGGCGCGGCGTTGATCTCGACGATGGCGCCGCGCTGTTCTTCCAGGGGCAGGTGCATGGTTTCGGCCACCACGTCCACGCCGCACAGGTCCAGGCCTATCATGCGGGCGGCGGTCACCGCCCGGGCGGCCAGTTCGGGGTGGACTTCGTCGGTGACATCGGTGGCCGATCCGCCCGTGCTCAGGTTGGCGTTGTTGCGCAGGACCACCCGCGCGCCGGTGGGCGGCACGGAGTCCACCTGGTAGCCCTGCTTGGCCAGCGTGGCGATGGCGATGTCGTCGATGCGTATCTTGGTCAGGGAAGTGGCATGGCCGTCGCCGCGCAGGGGATCCTGGTTGACCTGTTCGATCAGTTCGCGCACCGTGTGCACGCCGTCGCCGGAAACCTGCGGCGGATCGCGGCGGGCGGCGGCGACCAGCGTGTCGCCCACCACCAGCAGGCGGAAGTCATGGCCGGGGATGTAGCGTTCCACGATGACGTCGCGGCTGATTTCCGAGGCTGCGGCGAAGGCGGCGGCGATGCGGTCGCGCGTCTCGATATTGACCGCCACGCCGCGCCCCTGGCTGCCGTCGCGCGGCTTGACCACCACCGGCCCGCCCAGTTCCTGCGCGGCGGCCCAGGCGTCGTCGGCGCTGGATGCCGTGCGGCCCAGCGGCACCGGCACGCCGGCCGCGGCCAGCAGCATCTTGGTCAGGTCCTTGTCCTGCGCGATCGACTCCGAAATGGCGTTGGTGCGGTCGGTCTCCGCGGCCTGGATGCGCCGCTGCCGCGATCCCCAGCCGAACTGCACCATGCTGCCTTGCGTCAGCCGCCGGTACGGAATATTGCGGGCGACCGCGGCATGCACGATGGCCCCCGTGCTGGGTCCCAGCCGGATGTCTTCGTCCAGCTCGCGCAGCCGGTGCAGGGCGTCGGCCAGGTCGAAGGGCCGGTCCTCGCGCGCGGCCACGCAGAGCGCCTCGGCCAGCTCGAAAGCCAGGCGGCCGACGGGCTCTTCGCTGTATTCGACCACCACCTGGAATACGCCGGGCTCCACCGTGGGGGCGGTGCGGCTGAACGTGACGGGACAACCCGCATGCGCCTGCAATAGCAAGGCCACCTGTTCCAGCACGTGCGCCATCGATAGCGTGCCCTGGTATCCCTCCGGCCGCAGCAGGCCCAGTTGCGGGAAGCGCGCGCGCAGGCGCGGCTCCAGCGTGGGAAGCCGGTCGATGGAGCATTCGAGGTCGTCGCACGCGACGATGGCTTCGATGGCGGTGTTGCGGCTCCACAGGTTGGGGCCGCGCAGTGCGCGTATGCGGGAGACTTCCATGCGATATTCCTGTCGGCCGGGCCGCCGGAGGGCGGCGGCGTTGTCCTCAGTTCTGCTCGATCCAATGACGCAGCAAATGCAGCGCCGGTTCGGCGCTGCCCTCGTCGCACTGCAAGACGATGAAATCGCCAGGCCGCACGCTGTCCAGCACCGCGCGCATGGCGGCGGCATGGTCGGGTTGGTCCACGATGGACGCGGCGCGGCCGCCTTGCTGCGCGCCGGCCCGCAACAGGCCGCGTGCCTGCCCGGGCGGGCGGCTGGAGGGCACCGTGGTGTCGTCGTACAGGACGACCTCGTCGAACGAGGCCCCCAGCAGTTCGCCCTGGTCCAGCAGGTCCTGGTCGCGCCGGTCCTTGCCCGGGCCGTAGACGATGCGGCGGCGGCGCGCCGGGAAGCCTTCCGCCGCGGCCACCAGGGCGCGCAGCGCCGACACGTTGTGCGCGCCATCCACCACGACGGTGGCATCGTGGCGCTGGACGGCGGTGAATTGCCACGGCGCGTCGGCGCGGTCGGCATCGAAGGCCTCTATGCCCACGCGGACGATGTGCGCCGGCACGCCCAGCGCCCAGGCCGCGGCGGCCGCGGCCAGCACGTTTTCCACCTGGAAGGGGACGCGTCCGCCCACCGTCAGCGGAATGGCCTGCAATGCGCTGACGCGCTGCTCCTTGCCGCCCTCGGCCAGCACGACGTGGCCGTCGCGCACGTAGACGGCACGCTTGCCCAGCGCGACATGCGATGCGATGGCGGGCAGGCGCGGATCCAGGCCGAAGAAGATGACCTCGCCGTCGCACAGGTCGGCCATTTGGACCACGCGTTCGTCGCGCGCGTTCAGCACCGCCGCGCCGCCGGGCAGCACCACGTCGATCTGGGTCCGGATGACGTTGTACATGCCGTCCAGGTCGCGGATATCGTGTTCGCCCAGGTGGTCGGATTCGTCGATGTTGGTGACGATGCCGACCTGGCAGCGGTCGTAGGCCAGGCCCTGGCGCAGGATGACGGTGCTGCTGTTCTCGATGACGGCGGCGTCCACCGAGCGGTTCATCAGGACGCGTCGGCCGGTGGCCCAGTCGCCGCGGTCGCCTTTTTCCACCTGCCGCTGGTTGAAGTACAGGCCTTCGCTGCAGGCCAGGCCGACATGCCGGCCCCACAGCTGCAACAGGCGCGCGGTCAGGCGCGCCACGACGGTCTTGCCATTGGTGCCGGTGACACCCACCACGGGGATGCGGCCGTCCTCGCCATCCGGGAACAGATGATCGACGATGGCCTTGCCCACGGGCCGGGGCTGGCCGTCGGCCGGCTTCAGGTGCATGAGCAGTCCCGGACCGGCGTTGACTTCGACGATGGCGCCGCGCTGTTCTTCCAGCGGCCGCGAGATGTCCTCGGCGACCAGGTCCACGCCGGCGACGTCCAGGCCGACGATGCGGGCGGCCAGCGTGACGGCATGGGCCACTTCGGGATGGACCAGGTCGGTGACGTCGAAGGCGACGTTGCCGTTGCGCTGGATCAGGACGGGCTGCCCGGCCGGCGGCACGCTGTCGGCGGCCAAGCCCTGGCGGGCGATCTCCAGGCGCGCGGCCGAGTCCAGCCTGACCTTGTTCAGCGGGCAGTCCTCGCCGCTGCCGCGACGCGGGTCGGTGTTGATCTGCAGGTCGATCAATTCCTGGACGGTATGCACGCCGTCGCCGACGATGCCGGCGGGTTCGCCGCGCGCCGCGGCCACCATGCGGTCGCCCACCACCAGCAGGCGGTGTTCGTTGCCGGCGACGAAGCGCTCCACCAGGACGCCGCTGCCTTCTTCCTCGGCCACCGCATAGGCAGCCCGCACTTCTTCATGGCTGTTCAGGTTGGTGAATACGCCGCGGCCGTGGTTGCCGTCATAGGGCTTGACGACCACCGGCAGGCCGATATCCTGCGCGGCTTCCCAGGCCTCTTCCTGCGACGCCACCAGCCTGCCTTCCGGCACCGGTACGCCGCATTCGGCCAGCAGGCGCTTGGTCAGGTCCTTGTCGCGCGAGATGCCTTCGGCGATGGCGCTGGTGCGGTCGGTTTCGGCCGTCCAGATGCGGCGCTGGCGGGCGCCATAGCCCATCTGGACCAGGTTGCCCTCGAACAGGCGTATAAACGGGATATCGCGGTCGTCGGCGGCGTCCACGATGCAGGCGGTGCTGGGGCCCAGGCAATGGCGATCCACCATGCGGCGCAGCCGCTCCACCGTGTCCTGGACATCGAAGGGGCGGTCCTCCATGGCGGCCATGACCAGGTCGCGCGCCTCTTGCAGCGCCGCCCGGGTGACGTCTTCCTGCCAGGCGCGCACGACCACCTTGTAAACGCCGCGCGTGGCGGTTTCGCGGGCCTTGCCGAAGCCGCCGGGCAGCCCGGCCAGGTTCTGCAGTTCCAGCGTGACGTGTTCCAGGATATGGGCCGGCCAGGTGCCTTCGCGCAGGCGCTGCAGGAAGCCGCCGCGCACGCCCGGGCTGCAGCGGTGCTCGATCAGGGTGGGCAGCCACGTGGACAGGCGCTCGTAGAAACCCGGGATGGTGTTGGACGGATAGTCCTCCAGCTCGCCGATGTCCACCCAGGCTTCCAGTACCGGGCGGTACGTCCAGATGTTCGGGCCGCGCAAAGCCACGACATCGAGAAATTCAATGTCTTTCTTTTTCATGTTCTAATTTGCCGAAAATTCCGATGGCGAACGGAAGAATTCCTGGGCCTGGGGCGGTTTGTGGGTTATGCCGTGTGGGTAATACGGTGCGCGTATCGTCAGTGCCAGGATGCTCTATGTATGCCGCCGATTATAGAAATATCGGTAAGCAGGCGGCGACGCGGATTCTATCCATGACGTCCGGTGTGTTGCAAGGAAGGAACACGTTTTCAGCTTCGCGCCGAAATCGGGCTCCCGGCCTGCTGGTTTCGCCGCGGCTGTGAATACGTTTTCCATGAAGAAACCCGTTTTAGACTTCGTCCCGGGCGGAGCTGGCCTGCCAGCCGACTGGCACGCCGACATGGTTGCCCAGCTGGGTGAGGGCGAGACGCTGCTCGCCTGGTTGGCGCTAGACCTGGATGCCTCGCTGAAGTTCCGCAACGGCGTGGTTTTCGTGACCGACCGCGCCATCGTCGCGCGCGATCCCGGCACCGAGCAATGGCGGCGCTGGTCCTATGACGCCACCGCCGCGATGACGGTCAGCGACCATGCCGGCGCCGGCACGCTCGAGCTGCATGGCCCCGATACCCGGCTGGCCGTCTGGCGCTACACCCTGGGCCGCAATCCCGCCGCGCTGCGCCTGCGCGACGCCTATACCCGCCAACGCGACGTCCTGCACGGCCTGGAAGAGGCGGGCGGCGCGCGCGACCGCGTCTGCGCCACCTGCCTGGAGCCGCTTACCGCGGAGCAGGACGTCTGTCCGGTCTGCCATCCGCCGGCGCCCGAACCGCCATCCACCTGGGCGCTGCTGCGCCTGTGGCGCTTCGCCGTCCCGTACCAGGTGCCGCTGGTGATCGGCTTCATCCTGACGGTGCTGGCGACCGCCGCCACCCTGGTGCCGCCTTACCTGACGATGCCCTTAATGGATGAGGTGCTCATCCCCTTCCAGAACGGCGCGCCCATCGATAACGACAGGGTGGTGATGTATCTGTCGGGGCTGTTCGCGTCGGCCGTTCTGGCCTGGGGGCTGGGCTGGGGCCGCACGTACATCCTGGCCTGGGTCAGCGAGCGCATCGGCGCGGATTTGCGCACCACGACCTACGAACACCTGCAGCATCTGTCGCTGGCGTATTTCGGCGGCAAGCGCACGGGGGACCTGATCGCGCGCATCGGCAGCGAAAGCGACCGCATTTGCGTGTTTCTTTCGCTGCATCTGCTGGACTTCGCCACGGATGTGCTGATGATCGTCATGACCGCGGCGATCCTGGTATCCATCAATCCGTGGCTGGCGCTGGTCACCCTGGTGCCGCTGCCGTTCATCGGCTGGATGATCCACGCGGTGCGCGACCGCCTGCGCCATGGTTTCGAGAAAGTGGATCGCGTGTGGTCGGAGATCACCAACGTGCTGGCCGACACCATTCCCGGCATACGCGTGGTCAAGGCGTTCGCCCAGGAAAAGCGCGAGGTGCGGCGCTTCCGCGAGGCCAACCAGCGCAACCTGGATGTCAACGACCGGGTCAACACGGTGTGGGCGCTGTTCTCGCCCACGGTCACGCTGTTGACCGAAATCGGCCTGCTGGTGGTGTGGATCTACGGCATCTGGCAGGTGTCGCGGCACGAGATCACGGTGGGCGTGCTGGCGGCCTTCCTGGCCTATATCGGCCGCTTCTACACGCGGCTGGATTCGATGAGCCGCATCGTGTCCGTGACGCAAAAGGCCGCGGCCGGCGCCAAGCGCATCTTCGACATACTCGACCACGTGTCCAGCGTGCCGGAACCGCGCAACCCGGTGCAGCCGGGGCGCCTGCGCGGCCGCATCGACCTGCGCGACGTCGGTTTCCGCTATGGCAACCGCTCGGTGATGCACGGCCTGAACCTGTCGATCGAGCCGGGCACCATGGTCGGCCTGGTGGGCCACAGCGGCTCGGGCAAGAGCACGCTGATCAACCTGATCTGCCGCTTCTACGACGTGACCGAGGGCGCGATCCTGGTGGACGGCGTGGATATCCGCACCATGGGCATCGCGCAGTACCGGCGCAATATCGGCCTAGTGCTGCAGGAGCCTTTCCTGTTCTTCGGCACCATCGCCGAGAACATCGCCTACGGCAAGCCCGACGCCACGCGCGAGGAAATCATCGCGGCGGCGCGCGCCGCGCACGCGCACGAATTCATCCTGCGCCTGCCGCATGGCTACGATTCGCTGGTCGGCGAACGCGGGCAGGCGCTGTCCGGGGGCGAGCGCCAGCGCATTTCCATCGCCCGCGCGCTATTGATCGACCCGCGCATCCTGATCCTGGACGAAGCCACGTCCTCGGTGGACACCGCCACGGAAAAGGAAATCCAGAAGGCCCTGGACAATCTGGTGCGCGGGCGCACCACCATCGCCATCGCGCACCGGCTGAGCACGCTGCGCAAGGCCGACCGGCTGGTCGTACTGGACCGCGGCCGCGTGGTGGAGCAGGGCAACCATGCCCAGCTGATGGCGGCCGGCGGGGCGTACCACGCGCTGTACCAGGCCCAGGCACGCCAGGCGGAAGCCGACGCGCAGGCGCGTTCCAGCGAGGAGGATGACGATGACGACCTCGTCGCCGAAACCTGAGTTCCGGCTGCAGCGCAATGCGCACGGCAGGCTGGTCTATGTGGCCCCCGACGGCACGTCCATCGACGGCATCGTTCCCGTGCGGGCGTTTCCGATATCCGCGCCGGAAGGCGGCTGTTCGCTGCTGGACCCGGCGGGCCACGAGGTCGCATGGATAGACCGCGTGGACGACCTGCCGCAATCCATGCGCGTGCTGGTGCAGGAAGCGCTGGCCGCCCGTGAGTTCATGCCGCGCATCCAGCGCATCCTGGCGGTCTCGGGCTATGGGACGCCATGCACCTGGAGCGTGCAGACCGACCGCGGCGCGACGGCCTTCGTGCTGCGCGGCGAGGAAGACATACGCCGCCTGAGCGGCCAGTCCCTGCTGATCGCCGACAGCCACGGCATCCACTACCTGGTCGGCGATATGCGTGCCCTGGACAAGCACAGCCGCAAGTTGCTCGACCGCTTCCTGTAGCGAGTCGGCGCCGTTCGGACGCCGCGGCCAGCGCCATCTACAAGGCCGCGTAGCGGCGCGCCGTGGCCAGCGCGCCATGCGTGCCCAGCGCGTCGCAGGCGCGCTGGAGCGTCGCGACGAAGCGTTGGTCGGCCGCCAGTCCGGCGGGAAAGATTTCGCGCACGGCCAGCAGGCGCTCCACCAGGCCTTGCGCCCCCGGCGCCGCCAGGGCATGCAGACGCGCCGCCATGGGATCGTTCAGTTCCAGCGGCGCGCCGCTTTCCGAGCGGCCCAGCAGGAAGCGCATCCAGGCCGCGATGGCCAGCGCCAGCCGGTCCACGGCATGGCCATCGCGCAGGCGGTCCGCGATGGTGCCGAGCAGGCGCGGCGGCAGCTTCTGGCTGCCGTCCATGGCGATCTGCATGCAGCGGTGCTTCAGCGCCGGATTGGCGAAGCGTGCCAGCAGGTCATCGCGATAATGGGCGCGATCGAAGCTGGCGGGAACGGTCAGCGTCGGTGCGATGTCATCCGTCATCATGCGCCTGAGCAGCGCGTGTAGTTCCGGCTGGCCCACCGCCCGGTCCACCGTTTCGATATCGGCCAGGGCCGACAGGTAGGCCAGCGTGGAATGCGCGCCATTCAGCATGCGCAGCTTGGCCATTTCATAGGGCGTGACATCGTCCACCATCAGCGCGCCGGCCTGCTCCCACGCGGGGCGGCCGGCCGGGAAGCGGTCCTCGATGACCCACTGGCGGAAGCTTTCGGTCGGCACGGGCCAGGCGTCCACGCAGCCCAGCGCGGCGGCCGCGGCCTGGCGGTCCTCGTCCGTGGTGGCCGGGACGATGCGATCCACCATGGTGGAGGGAAACGCCACGGACTGTTCTATCCATGCGCCCAGCGCCGGATCGAGCGCGCGCGCATAGTCCGCCACCACCCGGCGCAGGGCCGCGCCGTTGTGGGCGAGGTTGTCGCAGGACAGTACGGTGTAGGGGTGCGCGCGGCGGGCGCGCAGGCCCGCCACCAGGTAGCCCGGCACGCTGCGCGGATGTTCGGGGTCGCGCAGGTCGTGTTCGATCAGCGGATTGGCAAAGTCCAGGCCACCGGTCCTGGGATCCTGGCAATAGCCTTTCTCGGTCACCGTCAGGGTGACGATGCGTACGGCCGGGTCGCGCAGCGCCGCCAGTACCTCGTCCGGCGCTTCGACGGCCACCAGCACCCGGCGCAGCGAGCGCACCACCCGCACACGTTCGCCGCGGGCGTCGCGGACCAGGACGCTGTACAGGCAGTCCTGGGGCGCCAGCGCATCGCGGGTGTCGGGGCGCCGCAGCGAGACGCCGCAGATGCCCCAGTCGCCGCCCGCCGCCAGCATGGCGTCCTCGGTATACATGGCCTGGTGGGCGCGGTGGAAATTGCCCAGGCCCAGGTGCACGATGCCGACGCGCGGCTCGGCCCAGGGCAGGGCGGGAAGGTGGGCCGCCAGGGCGGGCAGGCGGTCCGGGGCGAGACGGGGTAGATTCATACTTGTATGGTAGTATCCAACGCTACGTTCAGCAAGCCGGAGCCGCCATGAAAATCACCCACGCCGAGGTCATCGTTACCTGCCCGGGGCGCAACTTCGTCACCCTCAGGCTGCGTACCGATCAAGGCGTGCACGGCGTGGGCGACGCCACCCTGAACGGGCGCGAACTGGCGGTGGCGTCCTATCTTAGGGACCACGTCTGCCCGCTGCTGGTGGGCCGCGACCCGCGCAACATCGAGGATACCTGGCAGTATCTGTACAAGGGCGCCTACTGGCGCCGCGGCCCCGTCACCATGTCGGCGATCGCCGCCGTCGACATGGCGCTGTGGGACATCAAGGGCAAGATGGCCGGCATGCCGCTGTACCAGTTGCTGGGCGGCGCCTCGCGCGAGCGTGTCATGGTGTACGGCCATGCCACGGGCCGGGACCTGGAAGAGGCCCTGGACAAGTACGCCGAACACGTGGACCAGGGCTACCAGGCCATACGGATCCAGTGCGGCGTGCCCGGCATGAAGTCCGTCTACGGCGTCACCAAGCACGGCGGCGCCTACGAGCCCGCCACCAAGGGCTGGCCCGAAGAGCAGTCCTGGTCCAGCGAAAAGTACCTGGACTTCATTCCCAGGCTGTTCGAGGCGGTACGTGCGCGCTTCGGCTTCGACACCCACCTGCTGCATGACGTGCATCACCGCCTGACGCCCATCGAGGCCGCGCGGCTGGGCAAGTCCGTGGAACCCTACCGGCTGTTCTGGATGGAGGACCCCACGCCCGCGGAAAACCAGGAGGCATTCCGCCTGATCCGCCGCCATACGGTGACGCCGGTGGCGGTGGGCGAGGTCTTCAACAGTATCTGGGACTGCAAGCAACTGATCGAAGAGCAGTTGATCGACTACATCCGCGCGACGCTGACCCATGCGGGCGGCATCACGCATCTGCGCCGCATCGCGGATCTGGCCGCCCTGTACCAGGTGCGCACCGGCTGCCACGGACCCTCGGACCTGTCGCCGGTCTGCATGGGGGCGGCGCTGCATTTCGACCTGTGGGTGCCGAACTTCGGCGTCCAGGAATACATGGGCTATCCCGAGCAGGCGCTGGAAGTCTTCCCGCATGCCTGGGAGTTCGACCGCGGCACCATGCACCCGGGCGAGGCCCCCGGCCTGGGCGTGGATATCGACGAGACGCTCGCGGCGAAATACCCGTACGACCCCGCCTATCTGCCGGTGGCGCGGCTGGACGACGGCACTTTGTGGAATTGGTAGGCCCGGCGGCGAGCCGGCGACGTGCCGGTTCGCGCCAAGACCGACGCGGCCGCCGCATCGCGGCCGCGCGTGAATAACAGAAGGATGTGGAGCAGACATGAGCACCATCACCAGCCCCTCCCGCCCCGCCGGCGCGGCCGCCGCGCCCCAGGGCATGCTGCGGCGTGCCGCCGTCGCATCGACCATCGGCACCGCGGCGGAGTACTACGACTTCTTCGTCTACGCGACGGCCGCGGTGCTGTTCTTCGGCAAGCTGTTCTTTCCCAGTTCGGATCCGATGGTCGGCACGGTCGCGGCCTTCGCGACCTACGCGGTGGGGTTCCTGGCGCGGCCCATCGGCGGCATCGTCTTCGGCCACTTCGGCGACAAGCTGGGCCGCAAGAAGGCCCTGGTGATCACCATACTGATCGTGGGGCTGGGCACTTTCATCATCGGCCTGATGCCCACCTATGAACAAATCGGATTCTGGGCGCCGCTGGCCCTGGTGCTGATCCGCATCCTGCAGGGCTTCGGCGTGGGCGGCGAACAGGCCGGCGCCGTGCTGATGACGGCGGAATACGCGCCGCGGGCCCGCCGCGGCTTCTATGCCAGCTGGGTGCAGCTGGGCGCGCCCGCAGGCTTCCTGCTGCCCGCCGCCCTGTTCGCGGTGCTGACGGCCACGCTGAGCGAGTCGCAGCTGCTGGACTGGGGCTGGCGCATTCCCTTCCTGCTGAGCCTGTTGCTGGTGATCATCGGCTTGTACGTGCGCCTGCGCATCGACGAGTCCCCGGTGTTCGACGAAATCCGCAAGACCAAGGCGGTGGAATCGCGGCCGGTGGTGGAGGTGTTGCGCGCCTATCCCGGCATCATCGGCAAGGGTGTGCTCGCCAAACTGGTGGAAGCCTGCGCCTTCGCCATGTACAGCACCATCGTGCTGGCCTATGGCAAGGCCAATCATCTGAACGACGCCTGGCTGCTGCAAAGCATACTGGTGGCGGTCGGCCTGGAGCTGTTCACCATCCCGATCGCCGGCATGCTGTCCGACCGCTATGGCCGCCGTCCCGTCTACATGGCGGGGGCGCTGCTGCAGGTGCTGCTGGTGGTGCCGTTCTTCCTGATGGTGAACAGCGGCGATCGCCTGTTGACGCAGCTGGCCATGATACTGGTGCTGTCGATCGGCCACGCGCTGTGCTATTCGCCGCAGGCCTCGATGTTTCCCGAGCTGTTTCCCACGCGCGTGCGCTGCAGCGGCATCGCCCTGATATGGCAGATCGGCTCGCTGATCGGCAGCGGCATCCTGGGCCTGCTCGCGGTAAAGATCATCCAGGCCAGCGGCGGCCATTACGGCGGGCTGGCCGCGTATATGGCGGTGCTGGGCGTGGTGTCGCTGCTGGCCTTGCGCCGGCTTCCCGAGACCGCGCCGGCCGGGCGCGGCGGCGGCGACCTGCACGACTGGGGCCATCGCTAGCCGGCGGCGCGGGGAAGCGCGCGGGGGCGGACGATATACTGCGCCCTGGTGCAAGAGAACGAGGACAGGCCCATGGCTGTGGCGCGCGGAAAACCGGGCGGCGATCTGGCGGCCCTGGCGCTGCCGGGCGACGCGCAGGGGCCGGTAAACCAACGCATATACCGGGCGCTGCGCGAGGCCATCGTCAAGGGCCTGTATCCGCCGGGATCGCCGCTGTCGGAAAAGGAAGTGGCGGACCGCTTCGGCGTGTCGCGCCAGCCGGTGCGCGAAGCCTTCATCAAGCTGGGCGAAGCCGGCCTGGTGCAGGTGCTGCCGCAGCGCGGCACCTTCGTCATGAAGATCTCGCCGCGCCGCGTGGAAGACGGCCGCTTCATCCGCGAGGCCGTGGAAGTCGCGGTGGCGGGGCGCGCCGCCGAACGCATCGGCCCGGCTCAGCTGGACGCCATGGCGCGGCTGCTGGCGCGCCAGCGCCAGGCGGCCGACGACAACGATACCGCGGCCTTCCTGGACCTGGACGACGCCTTTCACCAGGCCATCGCCGCCGCGGCGGAATGCCCCGCGGTGTGGCAGACCATCGAGAACATCAAGGCCAATATGGACCGGGTGCGCTACCTGAGCCTGGCCGAGGTCTCGCCCCTGGAAAGGCTGATCGAGCAGCACGAGGCCGTCTTCGAGGCCCTGCGCAAGCGGGATGCGCCGGCCGCGCAGGCCGCCATGGGCCACCATTTGCGCGAGTTGACGATCTCCTTCGAGCCCATCCGCGCGCGCAATCCCGGCTGGTTCGGCGCGCAGGACGACTGATCCGCGCGGCTCAGGCGTCCGAGCGGGCCATCACGCGATTGCGTCCATGCCGCTTGGCGTTGTACAGGCCGCGGTCGGCCGCGTCGATCAGTTGCGTATAGCGATCGGCGCGGTCGGGCACCAGCGTGGCGATGCCGACGCTGGCCGTCAGCCACTCCGAGGTGCCCGAATCGCGATGCGGGATGTGCAGGGCCTCGACGGAGCGGCGGATTTTCTCGGCCACCAGGCGCGCGCCGGCCAGCGACGTGCCGGGCAGCACCACGGTGAATTCCTCGCCGCCGAAGCGCGCCGACAGGTCGGTGGAGCGGTCGCAGCAGCTGGCGATGGTGTGCGCGACTTTCTTCAGCACTTCGTCGCCCGCCATGTGGCCGTAGGTGTCGTTGTAGATCTTGAAGTGGTCGACGTCGATCATGAGCATGCTGATTTCGCTCTGCTCGCGCATGGCGCGTTTCCATTCCGCGCTGAGGTAGCTGTCGAAGTAGCGCCGGTTCGCCAGCCCCGTGAGCCCGTCGGAGTTGGTCAGCCGCCGCAGCTCCAGGTTGATCTCCATCAACTGCTGCTGGCTCTGCCGCAAGGCCTGGTAGGCTTCGTCGCGCTGCTGCATCGCCAGATAGGACCGCGAGTGGTAGCGGATGCGCGCCACCAGTTCGATGGTGTCCGGCAATTTGACCAGATAATCGTTGGCGCCCGCGCTGAACGCCGCGCTCTTGACCTCCGGGTCTTCCTTGCTGGACAGCACGATGATGGGAATGTCGCGGGTGGCCGGATTGGCGCGGTAGGCCCGCACCAGCGTCAGCCCGTCCACGCCGGGCAGGACCAGGTCCTGCAGGATCACCGTGGGGCGGGTCTGCGTGGCGACGTTCAAGGCCTCCTGCGCATCCGGGCAGAAGTGGAAATCGATGTTGGGTTCCTCGGCCAGGGCGCGGCGCACGGCTTCGCCCACCATGATCTGGTCGTCCACCAGCAGCACCATCGCGTTCTGCGGTTTGTTGTCGAGGCCGGCCACGTAATCGATGACGGGTTCCATGGAGATTTCCTTCTTTACTCAAGCCGGCTTGTGGCCGAAGCGCCGGGCAAGGCTGTCCGCGATGCGCGGCAGCGGCGTGATTTCGGTGGCCGCGCCGAGCTCGGCGGCGGCCTTGGGCATGCCGTAGACGGCACTGGTGGCGCGGTCCTGCGCGATGGTCAGGAATCCGCTCTCACGCATGGCTTTCAGGCCGAGCGCGCCGTCCCGGCCCATGCCGGTCAATAGTACGCCGGCGGCCTCGCCGCGCCAGTGGCGCGCCACGCTGTTGAAAAACACA
Organism: Bordetella bronchialis; assembly: GCF_001676705.1. NCBI lineage: Bacteria > Pseudomonadati > Pseudomonadota > Betaproteobacteria > Burkholderiales > Alcaligenaceae > Bordetella > Bordetella bronchialis. The sequence continues at coordinate 4,093,312 of NZ_CP016170.1, read as the reverse complement.
TCGATCGAGGGCCGGTACAGGCCCTCCACGGGGTGCCTGGTGTAGTTCAGGCTGCCGTCGCGCAGCAATACCAGGTGGTCATTGGTGCCGGCCAGCAGCACCGTGCCCGGTAGCGGCGTATCGCCGGGCAGCGCCAGTCGCACCGGCATCGCGATCTGCTCGTCCAGCCACCGCGCCATGTCGTGGGCGAAGCTGGCGTCGACGTGCTGGACCAGTACGATCCCCGCGGAAAAGTCGGCCGGCAGCGCGCGCAGCAGCAGCGCCAGCGAAGGCGGGCCGCCGGCGCTGGCGCCGATGGCGACCAGGCGGCGGCGCGCGGGGCCCGCCGCCTCGGCCACGGGCGCGGCGGCGGCAGGGCGCCGGCGATCGTAGGCGCCGATCAGCCAGCCCGCATTGCGGATCTTGCGCAGCAGCGGCGCGGCGGCATCGCCCGGGTCCTGGCTGCACAGGGCGGGGATCTCGATGGCATCCAGCGCGCCGTGGCCCATGGCATCGAACACGCGCGCGGTGTGGCTGTCCACGTCGGTGGCGACGATGATGATGGCGCAGGGCGTGCTGGCCATGATGCGGCGGGTGGCCTCGCTGCCGTCCATGACGGGCATCGCCAGCTCCATGAGCACGACGTCGGGGCGCGCCGCCGCGCATCGCTGCACGGCTTCGGCGCCATCGGCGGCCACCCAGGCAAGCTGCAGTGCCGGGTCGAGGGCCAGCACTTGCCGGAGCACCTCCACCGCCGCGGGTTTGTCGTTGACGATGCCTATCCTCACGTGCCCGCCCGTCCGATGAGTTCCTCGACGGCGTCCAGCAGCGCGTCGTCGTGGAAGCTGCTCTTGCCCAGGTAATAGTCGGCGCCGGCATCCAGCCCGCGCTGCCGGTCTTCCGGCCTGTCCTTGTACGAAACCACCATCACGTGTGTCGACTGCATCCGTGGATCCTGGCGGATATGGCTGACCAGTTCGATGCCGTCCATGCGCGGCATATCGACGTCGGTGACGACCAGGTCGAAGTGCTGCGCCCGCGCCATATTCCAGCCGTCCATGCCATCGACCGCCACCGTGACGTCGTAGCCGCGGTTGGACAGCAGTTTGCGTTCCAGTTCCCGCACGGTGAGCGAGTCGTCCACGACCAGGATGCGCTTGCGGCGTTCCGGCGCCTGCGGCGCGGCGGTGGCGTCGACGCGTTGCAGCGTCCCGCTCGCCACCTGTTTCTCGATGGTCCGCAGCATGTCCTCCACGTCCAGGATGAGTACCGGCGTGCCGTCCTCCATGACGGCGCCGGCCTGGATATCCTGCAGCTTGCCCAGCCGCGGGTCCAGCGCTTGCACCACCAGCGTCTGTTCGGCCACGAAGCGGTCCACCGCGACGCCATAGTGCCGTCCCTGCTGGTCCGCCAGCAGGACGACCGGCACTTCGTCGCCCAGCGCGGGGCGCTGGGGGTATTGCAGCACCTGGCTGGCGCCCACCAGGCCGACCTGCCGGCCATCGTGGGTGAAGTGCTGGCGGCCTTCCAGCTGTTCGACGGCGTCGCGCGGCAGGCGCAGCGCGCGCGATACATAGCCCAGCGGGAAAGCGTAGCGCTCGCCCGCGATATCGACAACCAGGCTGCGCACCACGGAAAGCGACAGCGGAAGCTCCAGCGTGAAGCGGGTGCCTTCCCCCAGGCGCGTATGGACGCGGGCAGAGCCGCGCAGGCGCCGCGCCATATCGTGCACCACGTCGAGGCCGACGCCGCGGCCGGATATCTCCGTGACGGCGGCGCGGGTGGTGAAGCCGGGCAGGAACAGGAAGGCCAGCGCTTCGCTTTCGCTCAACGCGTCGGCGGTCTGCGGCGTGGCCAGGCCGCGCTGGACGATGGCCGCCCGCAAGGCCGGCACATCGATACCGCGCCCGTCATCGCTGACTTCCACCCGCAGCATGCCGGCGCTGTGGCGGGCCTGCAGGGTGACCGTGCCTTCTTCCGGCTTGCCCGCCGCCCGCCGCTGCGCGGGCGTTTCGATGCCATGGTCCACCGCGTTGCGCAGCAGGTGCGTCAGCGGCGCATCGAGCTGTTCCAGCACGTCGCGGTCCACCCGCGTGGCCACGCCCTGGATCTCCAGCCGCGCCTGCTTGCCCAGTCCGCGCGCCAGGTCGCGCACCATGCGCGGCAGATTGCCGATGGCGTCGCCGATCGGCCGCATGCGGCATTGCAGCGCGGTGTCGTACAGGCGCTGGCCCAGGTCGCCGATGCGCCAGCCGAACTGGTCGGCCTGCGCCATGCGGTCGCCCAGCATCTGCTGGCAGGCGGCCGCCTGCTGGCGGGCCTGCTGCAAGGCGGCCTGGATGTCTTCGTCCCGGGCGTCGGCCGCGGCGCGGTGCTGCAGCGATTCCAGCAGCTTCGCCAGCGTGTCCTGCATGCGCTTGAGCGGCAGCAGCGAGGCGGCGAACGGCGACAGGCGGTTGGCCTCGACCAGCGTTTCGCTGGACAGCCCCAGCAGCTCGTCCAGCGTCCGCGCCGTGACGCGCAGCGCGCGTTCCTCGCCGGTCCCGGCATGCGCCGGGGCGGCGGGGGGGCTGGGGGGAGCGATATCGGCGGCCCGCATGTCGGCGGCAGCGGCCGGCGCGCCCGGCGCGGCTTGCCGCGTCGGAGCCGCGCGCGGCGGGGCGGCCAGGCTGTCCACGAAGGCGCGCGCGGCCGCAAGATCCGCCCTGGCATCCGGCGTCGGCATGTTGCGCAGCAGGTCGGCGCCGCGCAGCAGCGCATCGATGGCCGCGGCGTCCAGGGGCGCCCGTGCTTGCTGCGCCTCGACCAGCCTGTCCTCCATGGCATGCGCGATCTGCACCGGCCCTTCCAGCCCGACGATGCGCGCCGCGCCCTTCAGCGAATGGGCCGCCCGCATGCAGGCGGCAAGGTGGGCGGCCGCCGCGGGATCGCGCTCCAGCGCCAGCAATCCCGCATCCAGCACGCGCACCTGTGCATCGGCCTCCATCTTGTAGAGATCGAGCAGCGAGGCGTCGTGCAAGGGGTTGGGACTCATGCCAGCCTCCCGCCTACGGCCTGCGCGATGCGCGCGCTGTCCAGCAGGCCTACGGCGCGGTCGCGGTAGCGCACCACGCCGGCGGCCAGGCGCGCGCCGGCCAGCGTATCGGGCACCGGGCCGATGGCCCGCGCCGGATACGACTGTATGCCGGCGACTTCGTCCACCGGGATGACGATGGGGCCGGTGTGCGTGGACATCACCAGCATCCGTCCCGCGGGCCTGTGGTCCCCGGTCGCGGCGGGCGGCGGCGCCAGTTCCAGCAGCGCAGCAAGCGAGATGCAAGGCACCAGCCGGCCGCGCACATTGCAGACGCCCAGTACGATGCCCGCGCGTCTCGGCAGCCCATGGATGGGGCGTGGCGGCGTGACCTCCGCCAGCGCCGCCACGGGCAAGGCCAGCCATTCGGCATGCAGGCGGAAAACCAGCAGCGATGTGGCGGGCTCGGCGCCGCTGGCCTCATCGGCGGCGCGGCTGTCCGCTTGCGCCGGCACCGCGGCCGGGGCGTCGTGCGTCACGTCGCCGGACGCGACGCTGGCCGCCAGGCGATGCAGCAACCGCTGCCCGGCGGTGGCGTAGACGGGGCACTGGCGGCAATGGACGTATTCCCGCAGGCGCGCACAGGAGCGGTCGCCCCGCACGCCGATGCGATTCCAGCAGTCGTCGACCGGAACGGAATCGCGCTCAGGCATGGCCATCCTCGCGGCGCGCCGCGCGCGCTCTCAGCTGGCGGGCCGGCGCGGTCTCGCCACGCGTTTCCAGCAGCGAGGCCAGATGCAGCAGCGCCTGCCGGTGGCCCGGGTCCAGGTATAGCGTCTTGCGATAGGCCGCCTCGGCCGCCGCGGGCAGGTTGGCCGCGTCGTCGAGCAAGCCCAGCAGGTAATAGGCCTGGGCGGATGCGCCCTGCGTGGCCACGTGGGCGGCGGCGGCCGCACGGGCTTCATCCAGCCGGCCGGCGTCGGCCAGCGCCTGGATGGCGTCCAGGGACGGCGAGGGCGGCGCCGTACCCCCGGGCCGTGCCGGCCTTCCCGCCGCGTGTCCCGCGGATCGTCCCGATAAGTTTCCCGGTGTTGTCGCGGCGGTCCTGGACACCGTGGCGTCCGCTGTGTTGCCCGGCATCGGCCGGGACTGGGACCGCGGTTCCGGCCGCACGGCCGCGGCGTCCATGCCGCCTGCCGTCTTGCGCGGCCCCGACGGCATGCGTCCATCAGGACGGGCCCGCGCCAGGCGCGGCGGGACAGCGGTTCCGCCGGCGCGCCTGTGGGGCCCGCGCGCATCGGCGACGGCCATGCCTTCCAGCCGGTTGCCGAAGGCAAAGGCGCCCGGCGCGTCGATCTGCCGCATGCCCAGTCGCGTGAGCAGGCTGGCTTCCGCGGGGCCGACGAAAATCGCGCCGTCGCGGTGGCACAGGCGGCGCAGCACGCCGACCGCCGCTTCCTGGGTGGCGTTGTCGAAGTAGATCAGCAGGTTGCGGCAGAAGACGAAGTCGTAGGCGTCCGCGGGCAGGTTCAGGCCAGGATCGAGCAGGTTGCCGGCCTGGAAGCGCACGTGGGCCCGGACGCGCGGGTTGACCGAGTACCCCTGCGCCGTTTCGGTGAAGTGCCGCGCGCGGTAGTCCAGCGCTTCGCCGCGAAAGGCGTTGCGGCCGTAGATGCCTTGTTCGGCGCGCGCCACCAGGCGCTCGCTGATGTCCATGCCCAGGACGGTGAAGCGCTCCGGATGGATGCCGGCATCCAGCAGTGTCATGGCGATGGTGTAGGGCTCCTCGCCGCTGGAGCAGGGCAGGCTCAGCACGCGCAGCGCGCCGCCCCGGGCCGCGCGCTGGCGGGCCAGCGCGGCCAGGGCCGGCATCGATTCCGCGTGCCGGAAGAACGAGGTTTCGGGCACCACGACGGTTTCGATCAATTCCTGCTGCTCGCGCGCGGAGCCCGCCAGGATGCGCCAATAGGCCTGCGGATCGGCCGCGGCGGCCGCCTGGGCCCGCTGGCGCACCGCGCGCTCTATCGCGGCCATGCCGATGGAGTCGGCATCCAGCCCCATGCGGTGCTTGAGCAGCGCGGCGATCTCGGCCATGCTCATGGCGCGACCTCTTGCCCGGTCTCCTGGAAGAGCCGTTCGCGAACATCCGGGGGCAATAGCTCGTCGACGCCCACCCATTGCACCATGCCGTCCGCATCCGGCCGCACCGGCCCCAGGTAGCGGGCGTCGCGATTGTCCAGGCCATAGGGCTGGAATTCCCGCGGGTCGTAGGCCACCGTCCGGGTGGCATGTTCCAGCAGCAAGCCCAGCAGCCGGTCCGGTCCGCGGTACTGCACCACCGCGATGCGCGTGCTGGCGCGCGCGGCCGAAGGCCTGCCGGTCGCCAGCGCGGCAAGGTCGATCACCGGCACCGGGGTCGCGCCGAACAGCAGGATGCCCGCCACCCACGCCGGCGCGCCGGGCAGTCCCTTCAGCGGCGCAAGGGCCAGTATCCGGACGATCCCGGAAGCCGCCAGGGCGTAGCGATCGCCGGCAATGTCGAAGCGCAGGAATAGCCGCCGTGTCCCCGCGCCGGGGGCGGGACGCGCCAAGGGGCCGGAGGCGCGCATGTCCGCGGTCATCACACTCTGAACCGGGTGACGCTGCCGCGCAGTTCGCCGGCCACCGTATTCAGGTCGTCGATGGCCACGCTGGACTGGCGCAGCGACTCCACCGTCTGCTGCGTGGCGTCGGCCAGCTGGCTCAGCGCCTGGTTGATCTGCTCGGCTCCGGTGGCCTGCGCCTGCATGCCTTCGTTGACCATCTGCACGCGCGGGGCCAGCGTCTGCACGTGCTGGATGATCTGCGCCAGTTGCTCGCCGACCTGCTGCATCTCGGTCATCCCGCGCCGCACTTCTTCGGAGAACTTGTCCATGCCCATGACCCCGGCCGCCACCGAGGACTGGATCTCGCGCACGATCTGTTCGATGTCGTAGGTGGCGACGGCGGTCTGGTCCGCCAGCCGGCGGATCTCGGTGGCGACGACGGCGAAGCCGCGGCCGTATTCGCCGGCCTTTTCCGCCTCGATGGCGGCGTTCAGCGACAACAGGTTGGTCTGGTCGGCGACCTTGTTGATCGTGGTCACGACCTGGTTGATATTGCCGGCTTTTTCGTTCAGCACGGCCAGCTTCGTATTCACCGAGCCGGCCGCGTCCACCACCGCCCGCATGGTGCTTTCCATGCGTTCCAGGTCCTGGTGGCCTTCGTCGGCCAGGGCCGCGGTCTGGTCGGCGGCGCCCGAGACTTCGTTCATGGTGCGCACCAGGTCGCGGGACGTGGCGGCGATCTCGCGGGACGTCGCGCCGATTTCGGTGGTGGTGGCCGCCACTTCGGATGCCGTGGCCTGTTGTTCCTTGGAGGTGGCGGCGATCTGCGTAACGGAGGTCGCCACCTGGATCGCGGATCGCTGCGCCTTGCCGACCAGGTCGGTCAGTTCGTCCGCCATGCGATTGAAGCCGGTCTCGATCACGCCGAATTCATCGCGCCGGCCCAGGTCCAGCCGGCTGGCCAGGTCGCCCGCGCCAAAGGCGCCCAGCACGGCGACGATGCGCTGCATCGGACTGCTGATGGCGCGCATCAGCAGCATGCCCGCGACCACGGCGGCCAGCAGCGCCAGGACCAGCCCGGCCAGCATGACGATCTCGGCGTGCCGCAGGGCCTGCAGGACTTCCGTCACGGCCGTGTCGGTGCGCGCACGGTTGTCCGCCAGCATCCGGTCGGTGATGGTCTGCCCGTCGCGGAAGACGGGCTGCAACTGCTCCCGCAGCATGGTCCTGGCGCCTGCCGCGTCGCCCGCCTGCAGCGCGGCCAGGATAGCGTCCTCGCCTTTACGGTAGGCCGCCAGGGTGCGCAGGAAACCGTCGTAGACCGCGCGGTCGTCGCCGACGAAGGGCGTGGATTCGTAGCCCCGCATTTCCTCGTCGAGCTGGGCCTGCGCGCGCGATACCGCGGCGCGCAGCGCGGACGGCGCGTCGGCCGTGGGCCGGTCGATCTGGGCGGAGACGCCTTCGCGCAGCGTGTCGTAGGCATTGCGCCAGGCGTCGTGCATGGCGATGCTGTATTGCAGCCCGGGCAAGGAGTCGTCTTTCATGCCCTGCACGTCGGCGTCGATGGCCAGCAAGCGCGTGTAGTCCACGATCACCATCAACAGCATCACCGCCAGGATGGCGGCGAAGCTCGCGTAGATACGCCGTTTCAAGGACTGGTTCTTCATACGGGCTCGGTCGCGTCTGTTGCAGGAATTTTTGAATTTTGCCGTGCAGGAAGCCGACACAATACGATGCCGCTGTGCCGCGTTCAAGCAAGGAACGCGCCCGAGGGGCCCGTAGCGCCCGAATTCAGGCCGGGCCGTTGTTTTTGAACGGCGTATGCATGGCAAGTTCCTCGCGGTAGTCCTGCATGAACGCGCCCTCGCGGTCCAGGAAGTCGGCGATGGCCTCGCCGAAACGGTCATCGGCGATCCAGTGAGCGGAACAGGTGGGCGCCGGCAGCAGGCCGCGCGCGATCTTGTGCTCGCCCTGGGCGCCGCCTTCGAAACGGTCGATGCCGTTGGCCAGGCAGTATTCGATGCCTTGCACATAGCAGGTTTCGAAGTGCAGGCCGGGAACGAACTCCAGGGCGCCCCAGTGGCGTCCATACAGCGCGGCGCCATCGGTCATGTTCAGCGCCGAGGCGACGGGCGTGCCATCGCGCAGTGCCTCGATCAGCACGAAGGCTTGCGGCAGGGCGCGATGCACGCGCCGGAAGAATTCCAGGCTGAGATAGGGCGTGGACCAGTGGTTGCGATAGGTCTCCACGTAGCAGCGATGGAAGAACGCCAGCGCCGCGTCGTCGATATCGGCTCCGCGCCGCCAGCGGAAGACGATGCCCGCGTTGGCCACGCGCTTGCGGTCCTGCCGCAGTTTTTTGCGCTTGTCGTGATTGAGCGACGCCAAGAAATCGTCGAAGCCGGCATAGCCGTGGTTGCGCCAGTGGAATTGCACGCCTTCGCGGATCATATAGCCCGCTTCGCGAAGCGCCGCCATATCGGCCTGGGCGGGAAACAGCACGTGCAATGAGGAAAGCTTCAGGCGCATCGCCAGTTCGATCGCGCCGCGCGCCAGCCGGACCCGGTCTTCATGGGCCGCCGCCAACAGCCGGGGTCCCGCCACGGGGGTGAAAGGCACCGCGCACAGCAGCTTGGGGTAGTAGCGCAGGCCATGGCGGGCGAAGGCGTCCGCCCAGGCCTGGTCGAAAACGTATTCCCCGCGCGAGTGGGATTTGACGTACAGGGGCATGGCGCCCGCCAGCGTCCGCCCGCGCCACAGGCCCAGGTAGAACGGCGCCCAGCCGGTATCGGGCGCGGCGCAGCCGGTCTCGTGCAGGGCCCCCAGGAAGGCGTGCCGCAGGAAAGGCTGGCCGCCCGCCAGGGCATCCCATTGGGCCGGGTCCACATCGCTGAGGGATTCGAGGACTTGCAGGCGTATGTCGGCGGTCATGGCGATAGGCTTGGATGCCACGGCAGTATAGGCCACGGCACACCGGCCGCCGCCCGGGCCGGCCACGCAAGACGGCGCCTTCGCACCATGGGCACGGCAATCCCGGCCGGCGGCGCGGCGCGCTTTTTTAGTACGCTTGCGGCATGAACGATGCCGTACCCGATTCCCCTGCCTGCCCCGCGCCGCCGTCCGTGTGCGGCGACCTGCGCCACGCCGCGCTGCGCGCGCTGGCCATGCCCGCCTGGCCCGAGAAGCTGCGCGCCGTGGATGCCATGCCCCTGGACGCGCCGGTCGACACCCTGGCCGTGCTTGCCGATCCGGGCGGCCTGCCGGGCCGGCCGGCCCGGCCCGAACTGGTTTCGCCGTCCCGGCTCAAGCCGCGTCCGGTGGGCACGCCGGAGGGCCGGGCCGCGCTGATCCATGCGCTGGCGCATATCGAATTCAATGCCGTGAACCTGGCCCTGGACATCGTCTGGCGCTTTGCCGGCATGCCGGCGGATTTCTACCGCGATTGGCTGCGCGTGGCCCAGGAGGAATCCCGCCATTTCCAGCTGCTGGACGCCCACCTGGGCACCCTGGGGCACGCCTATGGCGATTTCCCGGCGCACAACGGGCTATGGGAGATGGCGGAAAAGACGCGTGGCGACCTGGCGGCGCGCCTGACGCTGGTGCCGCGCGTGCTGGAGGCCCGCGGGCTGGACGCGTCGCCGCAGATCCGCGACAAGCTGCTGGGTGTGGGCGACCGGGCGGGCGCGGCCATCCTGGAGATCATCCTGCGCGAGGAAATCGGCCATGTGGCCGTCGGCAACCGCTGGTGGCGGCATCTGTGCGCGGCGCAGGGCAAGGACAGCGTCGCCTGGCACGCCGAACTGGCGGCCCGCCATGCCGCGCCGCGCCAGCGCGGGCCCTTCAATCTGCAGGCGCGCCGCGCGGCCGGCTTCGATGAGGCGGAGCTGGACGCCCTGGCGGCGCCGGCTAGCCCGCGCGTCAGCCCTTGGCCGGATGGCCGGCCAGGAAGTCGATGATCCGCGGGACCGGGGCCTGGGCGATGCCGTCCTGGCTGGCCCGCGCATAGGTATCGCGGATGGCTTGCGCGGCGCCGTGCGGCGCGCCGGTTTCCTGGGCCATGGTGGTGTAGTAGCCCATGTCCTTCAGCGCGTTGGCGATGGAAAAGCGGAAGTTGCCGGCATCGCCGGATTCGATGTAGGGGCGCAGGCGTCCCAGCACCACGCCATCGCCGCCGCCCTTGGCCAGGATGTCGAGAAACACCGCCGGGTCCACGTCGGCCAGCCGGGCGCACGCGGCCGCCTCGGCCAGCACCGCCGAGAAGCCCAGGGAAACGTAGTTGTGCAGCAGCTTCAGGCGATGGCCGGAACCGATGGGCCCGGCATGGACGATGTTCTCCGCATAGGCCTGCAGCACGGGCTTGCAGCGCTCGAACAGCGCGGTGTCGCCGCCGACGATCAGGTTGAGCCGGCCTTCGGCGGCTTCCTTGGGCGTGCGGGTCATGGGCGCGTCCAGGAACAGGCCGCCGGCTTTTTCGACGGCCTGCGCCACCTTCAGCGTGGACGAGGGGATGGCGGTGGAGCAGTCGATGACCACCGTGCCCGGCCGCATGCCGGCCAGCACGCCGTCGGCCTTGAACAGCACGTCCTCGACTTCCGGCGTACCGGTCACGCACAGGATCACCATGTCGGCCTGGCGGGCGACCTCGGCCGGCGTGGGCGCCTTGGCGGCGCCGCGGGCCAGCAGGTCGTCCACGGGCTGGTTGCCGGGATGGTCCAGGAAAACCAGCGGGTAACCCGCCTTGGCGATATTGAACGCGATACCGTGGCCCATCTGGCCCACGCCGATAATGCCGATACGGGTCTTGCCGGCTTCCGCCATGTTTTGTCTCCAGTTCAGGCCCGTCCCGCCAGCTCCTGCATTTGCGCCAACAAGGCATCGGGCACGTTCACGCCCTGTTCGCGCGCCTGTCGTTCCAGTGCAGCGCGGCGTTGGCCGGGCAGGCGCACGCCTTCGTCCGCCAGCATAGCCGATACCAGCGTCTCCACGCGTTCCAGATACGCATCGCGGCCCGCCAGGGCGCCGGGGTCGATGACCAGGAAGGCCTGCCCGATGCGAGCGCGGTTGCCTTGCTCGGTGAAAAAGGAGTCGGCCTCGAAGCCGAAATGGGCGCCCGTCAGGGCGCAGGCCAGCAGCTCCACGGTCAGCGCCAGCATGGCGCCCTTGGCGCCGCCCATGGGCAGCATGCTGCCCGCCAGGCCGGCCTTGGGGTCCGTGGTGGGCTTGCCGTCCGCGTCCAGCGCCCAGCCCAGGGGGATGTCCTTGCCTTCGCGCGCCGCCACCATCAGCTTGCCGCGCGCGACCTCGGACAAGGACAGGTCGATGACCAGCGGCAGCGCGTCGCGGCGCGGGAAGGCGGCCGCGATGGGATTGGTGCCGAACAGGGCCCGCTTGCCGCCCCATGCCGGCATCGCGGAAGGCGAATTGCCCATGGCCAGGCCCACCATGCCGGCCCGCGCCACGGCGTCCAGATGGTAAGCCGCGACGCCGAAGTGGTGGCTGTTGCAGACCCCGGCAAAGGCCACGCCATGTTCGCCGGCGCGGGCGATGGCCTGTTCGATCGCCAGCGCGCAGGCCGGGAAGGCCAGGCCGTCGGCGGCATCCACCAGCACCGCGCCGCCGCGCTCGCGGACGACGCGGGCGACAGCCTGGCCGTCCGCCCGGCCATTGCGCAGGTGCGTGGCATAGAAAGGCACGCGCGAGACGCCGTGCGAGGCGATGCCCTGGCCTTCGGCATGGATCAGCGCGCGGGCGGTATCGGCCGCCATGGGTTCGCTCGCGCCGGCGCCCCGCAACGCCGCCACGGCCAGGTCATACAGTGCATTCAATTGCATGGTCGCCATCGTCGTGTTCCTCAGCCTTGCTTCAGTACATGGGCCACGCGCTGGGCGACCATGTCGGAGACGCGCGTGTTGGCCTCCACGCTCAGGCCCGCCACGTGCGGCGTCAGGATCAGGTTCGGCGCGCCGGCCAGCGGGCTGCCGCCGGGCAGGGGTTCTTCGCCGAACACGTCCATGGCGGCGCCGCCCAGCTTGCCCTCGCGCAGCGCCTGCGCCAGCGCCGCTTCATCGACGATGCCGCCGCGCGCCGTATTCACCAGCACGGCGCCATCCTTCATGGCCGCAATGCGTTTCGCGTCGAAAAGATTGCGGGTGCCGTCGGTCAAGGGAATATGCAGGGTGACGGCGTCCGCCTGCGCCAGCAGGCCGGCCAGGTCGGCGGGCGCGACGCCGGTCTCGCGCCATATGGGGTCGCCGTCGCCCAGCATGGGGTCATGGGCCACCACGCGCATATCCAGTCCCTGCGCCAGCCGGGCGGTCATCCGGCCGATGCCGCCGAAGCCGACGATGCCCAGCGTGCGGCCATGCACCTCATGGCCGTTGGACATCGCGGTGCGCGGCCAGGCGCCTTGCGCCACCTGGCCGCTGTTGTGGTAGACGCCGCGGATCAGGACCAGCACGCTGGTCACCACGTACTCCGCCACGGCGCGCGCATTGGCGCCCGTGGCCGGCAGTACATGGATGCCGCGCTGCTCGCAGGCCCGCACGTCGATATTGTCCAGGCCCACGCCCAGGCGGCCGACCGCCTTCAATGCGGCGCCCGCGGCCAGCACGTCGGCATCGACGCGCGTGCGGTTGCGCACGATCAGGGCATCGGCCTGGGCCACCGCCTTCAATAGATCGGCGCGCCGGTCCACCAGGTCCGGCTCGTACCGCACCCGGAAATCGCGGCGCAGCAGATCGACGGCGCCGGTGTCCATGAACTCGGAAATCACGATATGCATAGGGCGACTCGCTCGATACTCGCTACGTAAGGGGGCAGGCGGCGCTTATCCGACCTGGATGTTTGCCTCTTGGATGGTCTTGGCCCAGCGTGCCACTTCACCGGCCAGGTACTGCTTGAACTCGGCCGGCCCGCGCGGCCGCGGGATGAAGCCCAGTTGCGTCAGCGTTTTCTGCATCTCCGGCGTCTGGACCTGTTTTTCGATGGCCTTGCCGATGCGCTCCACGAGCCTGGGGTCGGTATGCGCCGGCGCCATGACGCCGGTGAAGTTCTCGACGACCAGTTCGGGCAGGCCGGCCTCGGCCACGGTCGGCACGTCGGGCAGGTCGGGGCTGCGCTCCTTGGTGGTGACCGCCAGGGCGCGCAGCTGCCCGCCTTTCACGTAGGCCAGCGATTCCGGGTAATTGGAGAAAATGACGTCCAGCTGGCCGCCGATCAGGTCGGTCAGCGAGGGCGCGCCGCCCTTGTACGGCACGTGCAGCAGCTTGGTGCCGGTCAACTGCATGTACAGCGCCAGCGTCAGGTGCGGCGGCGTGCCGTTGCCGCTGGAACCCGCGGACAGTCCGCCCGGCTTGGCCTTGGCCGCCTTGGTCAGGTCCGCCAGCGTCTTGATATCGCTCTTGGGATTGACCACGATCATCATCGAGGACGAGGCCAGCCCGGCCAGCGGCACCAGGTCCGTCATCAGGTCGTAGCCGGCCTTGCCCTTGAACAGCGTGGCGTTGGCGGCATGCGACATGGTCATGGCCAGCCAGGTACACCCGTCGGCTTCGGCGCGCGCGACGAAGGCGGCGCCGATATTCGCGCTGCCTCCCGGCTTGTTCTCGACGACCACGTTCCAGCCTTCGGCCGACGACAAGGCCTTGGCGACCTGCCGGGCCGCCACGTCGGTCAGCCCGCCGGGCGGGAAGGGCACCACGTAGTTGATGGGCTTGGAAGGCCACTTGTCGCCTTGCGCCAGCGCCTTCGACAGCGGTGTCATCGCGGCCAGGCCGGCGGCGCCCAGCAGGCCCAGGGTGGAACGACGGGTAGCCGAAACCGGCAGATCCGTGGATACGCGTTTCATGGATTGTCTCCTCCGGTAGGGGGAACGCCGCCGGGCGCGTGCGCGGTCCGGCCGGCGTGGCGGCGCCCGGCCATCTGCGGGCCGGTGCGCCAGGGGATGCCGGCTGCTGCCTGCCGGCGGGCGGATCGTCAGGCGCTTTCGAACAGGCGCGTCAGCACGAATTCGCGGTGGCCCAGGGCTTCGGCGGCGGTCCAGCGGCCGTTGATGGTGGCCATCATGCACTCCAGCAGTTTGTCACCGGCCTGGTCCAGGTCCATTTCACGCTGCAGCAGGCCCGAGGTATCGACGTCGATGTGTTCGGACATGGTGCGCACCGTGCGCGGGTTGGCGCAGATCTTGATGACCGGCAGGATGGGATTGCCGATCACGTTGCCCTGGCCGGTGGGGAAGAAGTGGACGGCGTAGCCGGAGGCCGCGCACAGCGTGACCATTTCGGCGGCGGCCGAGGACGAGTCCATGAACCACAGGCCCGGGTGGTCGGGGGTTTCCGCCTTGTCCAGCACGCCGTCGATGCGGCATTTCTTGCCGATCTTCTGGATGTTGCCCATGGCCTTTTCCTCGATGGTGGTCAGGCCGCCGGCGATATTCCCCTTGGTGGGCTGTGATTCCGACAGGTCGCTGGTCTTCCAGCGGTCGATCATGGCCTGGTAACGGTCGAACATGAACATGAAGCGTTCGCGCACCCTGTCGTTGGCGCAGCGCTCGGCAACGATGTGTTCGCCGCCGGTCAGCTCGGAGGTTTCCCCGAACACCAGCGTGGTGCCCAGCGGATAGAGCTTGTCGAAGGCGTTGCCCACGGTCGGGTTGGCGCCACAGCCCGAGGTCGTATCCGACTCGCCGCACTTGGTCGACACCCACAGGTCGCTGATGGGGCATTCCGTGCGCTGCAGAGAGGTCGCGTAGTGCACGAATTCCTTGGCGGCCTTGGACGCGCGCATGATGGTGTCGTGGTCGCCGTGCAGCTCGATGGAAAAGCCGGCCACCGGCTTGCCGGTCTGGGCGATCGCGTCGACGATGCGCTTGGTCCAGCCTTCCTCGATGCCGATGACCACCACCGCGGCGACGTTGGGATTGCAGCCCGTGCCGATCAGCGTGCGGAAGTGCAGTTCCAGGTCCTCGCCGAACTGCAGGCGGCCGTACGGATGGGGCAGGGCCATCGTGCCCTTGATGTTGTTGGCCACCGCTTCGGCGGCGGCATTGGAAATATCGTCCACGGGCAGCACGATGACGTGATTGCGTACGCCGACGCGGCCGTTGTCGCGGCGATAGCCGCGGAAGGTGGTGGATGCGGAAATGACAGCCATGAGTGTGTCCTTGGGCAGGCGTGAATAGGTATGGGGCAGCGGCGGGTGCGGCCGGTGCGCGGGCGTTGCGTGAGGCAGCCGCCGGGGCGGTGGCGATGCGGCGGTTCTTGCCGTCCTGCTACCAGCGCTTGGTCTTGATGTTGTGGACGTGCGCGTGCTGGCCCACCTGGATGTCGGAGACGACCTTGCCGATATCGACGCCATATTTGAAGACGGTGTCGCCCGTCTTCATATCCTTCAGCGCGACCTTGTGGCCGATGGGAATGTCCTGCTTGGCCTTGACCTGGATGATCTTGTCTTCATCCATGATCCAGGCGTTCAGGTCCGTGCCGGCGGTGATGCCTTCGACCACGGCCACGGCGACCGTGTCCTTCGCGTCGTGCAATACGGCATGAATCATGAGTCTTCCTCCTGGTGACGGGACGGTCGCGTGCGTCCTGGCGCCGTGCCCGCTGTTGATCGTGCCGTCGATCTTATTTTCGAATTTCATTCATGTCAATCAAATCATATATATGACCTGTATGGTCATGCGGAAAGCGGCCGCGGCGATGTCCGGGCGAGGGCAAGGATGGGGAATAGGGGGCGGATCGCTGAGCGCCGGGGTACATACAGAGCGCCGCCAGGGGCGCGCAGCCCCTGTGGCGGCACCCTGCGCACGAAGCGTCAGGGACGGATCGCGCCTTGCGCCAGCTTGCGCTTATAGACGGGCAGGTCCACGCTGGGACGCGGCGCGGCGATCTGGGTGAGCAGATCCGAAACGAAGCCGCGGTGGTAGCTGTTGTGGTTGACGACGTGCAGCAGGATCTCGCCTTGCGACATGCGCCCGGTGTTGCCGCCGATCAGGGCGTAGTCCTTTTCGCGGGCCAACGAGGTCTCGGTCTGGGCTGCGGCCCAGGCGATGTACCACTCGTCCATCGCCTGCTGGGCTTCCCACAGTTCTTCGATCCCGGGATGCGTCACGGTGTTCAGCGCCGGAATGCCGTGTTCCCGCCCTTCGATGTGCGCCTGCCAGATCAGGTCGACCACATACGTATGATTCAGCGAGCGGGCGAAATTCTTGAACAGCGAGACGCGGTCCTTGTAGATTTCCTCCGCCGGCAGGGCCATGACGATGGCGAAGGTTTCGCGGTTGGCCCAGCGCTTGTAGTCGGCGAGCATACGGGCGGATGCCGGGGTCAGCATGACGATTCTCCTGCGGAATGTCGATGCCGGCCAGCATACGCCGCCAAGCTGTATGCAAACTGTCTGGGGCGCGCCATCCGCCGTGTCCGGCGGCCTGCCAGGGTGCCCGGCACGGGCCGCGCCCGGCCGGGCGTTCAGCGGGCCGTCAAGCCGCGGCGCTGCCGCACCGCGTCCGCCAGCTGGCGCAGTACCGGCTCGGTCTGGGCCCAGCCCAGGCAGGCATCCGTGATGGACACGCCGCGGCGCAGCGGTACGCCGGGCTTCAGGTCCTGGCGGCCTTCTTCCAGGTGGCTTTCGATCATCGCGCCGATGATGCGCCTGTCGCCGCCGGCGATCTGCCGGCCGATATCCTGCGCAACGTCGATCTGGCGGCTGTGCGACTTGTTGGAGTTGGCGTGCGAACAATCCACCATCACCTGCTCGCGCAGGCCGGCGCGTTCAAGGATCTCGCAGCACGCGTCGATACTGGCCGCGTCGTAGTTGCTGCCCTGCTTGCCGCCACGCAGGATCACGTGCGTGTCGTCGTTGCCGCGCGTTTCGAAGATGGCCGCCATGCCCATCTTGGTCATGCCCATGAAGGCATGCCTGGCGCGCGCCGCGACGATGGCGTCGGCCGCGATCTGCACGCCGCCGTCCGTGCCGTTCTTGAAGCCCAGCGGACAGCTCAGGCCCGACGACAATTGGCGATGGCTCTGGCTTTCCGTCGTGCGCGCGCCTATGGCGCCCCAGGCGATCAGGTCGGCGATGAATTGCGGGCTGAGCAGGTCCAGGAACTCCGTGCCGGTCGGCAGGCCCAGCTGCGCGATGTCCAGCAGGAGTTCGCGGGCACGCCGCAGTCCCTCATTGATGCGGTAGCTGCCGTCCAGGCGGGGATCGTTGATATAGCCCTTCCAGCCTACCGTCGTGCGCGGCTTCTCGAAGTAGACGCGCATGACGATCAACAGGTCTTCGCGCAATGCGTCCGCCGCGGTCTTCAGCAGGCGGGCGTAATCCATGGCCTGGTCGTGGTCGTGGATGGAGCAGGGGCCGACCACCACGAGCAGGCGATCGTCGCGACCGTGAAGAATGTCGGCGGCCGAGGCGCGGGTGCGTTCCACCAGATCCTGTATCGCCGGCGAGACGGGCAGTTCATCCTGCAGCAGCGCAGGCGAAATCAAGGGGCGCACGGCGCCGATGCGCACGTCGTCGATACGGGTGGTGTCCAGGGTGGAATCGGCGCTGCCGACTTCGCGGTCGTGTAAGGGGTCATCCAGGCGGTTCAAGGCATTCTCCAGGCAATGCCTGAATTATTGCACCCCGCGACACCGGGGCGCCGGCCGCCGGAAGGCCGTCCACCGGGCCGCTGGCGCGTCGGCCTGGCCAACACCGCCATCCAGGCCGGGCCCGATGGACATTCCGCCGGACCGGTATTCAATCGTCGATAGCAGTCCGCGGCACGCCCGGCGCGCTGGTCGGCGCCTACAATCCTGCTTACCGTTTATGTACACCCGGCCCTGCCGCCCAGCTGTTACGGTGCCTCGATCGCCGGGACAGGCGGCGTCATGCCGCCCTGGGGACAGAGCAAGCGTGCGCGTCGCGCCATCGCGCGGCGGGGCGTTCCTCTCAAGGAGAAAGCCATGGGCAAGCGGTGTGTGGCGGAGTTTCTGGGCACTTTCTGGCTGGTACTGGGCGGTTGCGGCGCGGCCGTCCTGGCCGCCGCGTTCCCTCAATTGGGCATCGGTTTCGCCGGCGTGGCGCTGGCGTTCGGCCTGACGGTGGTGACCATGGCCTATGCCGTGGGCCACATATCGGGCGGTCATTTCAACCCGGCGGTTACCGTGGGCCTGTGGGCCGGCGGCCGCATCCCGTCCCGGGACATCCTTCCCTACGTCGTCTCGCAGGTATTGGGCGGTATCGTCGCGGGCGCGGTGCTGTATGCCATCGCCAGCGGCAAGACCGGCTTCGATCCCATGGCCGGCGGCTTCGCGTCCAACGGGTATGGCCAGCATTCCCCGGGCGGCTATACCCTGCTGGCCTGCATGATCTCGGAATTCGTCCTGACGGCGTTCTTCCTGATCGTCATCCACGGTATTACCGATAAGCGCGCGCCGGCCGGATTCGCGCCGCTGGCCATCGGCCTGTGCCTGACGCTGATCCACCTGATCAGCATCCCGGTGACCAATACCTCGGTCAACCCGGCGCGCAGCACGGGCGTGGCGCTTTTCCAGGGCAGCTGGGCGCTCGGGCAATTGTGGATGTTCTGGGTGGTGCCGCTGCTTGGCGGGGTCGCCGGCGGCCTGGTCTACCGCTATCTGTCGTCCCCGGATATCGCCCGGCGGGACACCGGCGCCTTTCCGTCCGCGCCCGCGCCCAGCGCCTGAGACGGCCCTAGCCCGGCCGCCGGCGTGGGACCAGATCCAGCCAGGCGACCAGCACCAGCCCCGCCGCCAGGCCCAGGTGCTCGAAGAAGGCGTTGGCGGCCATCGAGCGGTCCTGTCCTGGCGGCATTTCCCAGAAGCGCAAGGCCAGGCCCGTCGCCATGAGGGTGAAGGCGGCCAGCGCCGCCGCGCCCAGCCAGCGCAGCCGGCCGCCCAGGATCATGGCCGACGCGCCCAGTTCCAGCGCGATGACCAGCGCGGCGAACAGCGGCGCCGGCGACAGTCCGAAATGCGCCATCTCGCGCACGGCGCCCGGAAAGTCGAACAACTTGACCAGGCCGCCTTGCAGGTAGGCGGCGCACAGGCCCAGGTAGGCCAGGTACCGGACGGCATTCGCGGCCGGCGATACCGGTGCCGGCGATACTGGGGGCGTCATGGCGGGCGCCGAAGGCGAGTCAGGCCGCATCGTGGTCTCCCTACACCGCCCAGCACGAGCAGCCCAGGGCGCCGAAGAAGCCCTGCAGGTCGGACGCCGGCGCGCGCGCCGCCCAGGCCCGCGCGTGCTCGTGTCCGTGCAGGCCGCAGGCGCTGGCGCACCCGCACGCCGACAGATTGCGATATCCCAGGGAGTTCTTGCCCGCGCCTTGCGGGTCGCCCCAGGCGGCGTAGCCGCCGAACAGCCGCGTCGGCGACCAATCGGGCATGGCCGGCGGCAAGGGGTTGTCGTCCAGCGGCGTGAAGTCGCCCGCGCCATAGACCACGCGCCCGCCCACCACGGTCAGCTCGGAGGTCAGGAAGGGCAGGTCTTCCTCCGCGCAATGGAAGTAATCCTTGCTCGGCACGATGAAGTCGGCCAGCTGGCCCGGTTCGATGCGCCCGCGCCGGCCTTCCTCGTTGGCGAACCAGGCGACGTTCTCCGTCCACATGCGCAACGCGGTTTCCCGGTCCAGGCAATTGCGGCGCGGATACAGCTGCGTGCCGCCCACCGTCTTGCCGGTGATCATCCACGACAGCGAGACCCAGGGGTTGTAGGAAGCGACCCGCGTGGCGTCGGTGCCGGCGGAAACCTTCACGCCCTTGGCCAGCATGCGCGCGACCGGCGGCGTGGCCTGGGCGGCCTCGGCGCCGTAGCGTTCGATGAAATACTCGCCCTGGTAGGCCATGCGGTGCTGCACGGCGATACCGCCGCCCAAGGCGGCGATGCGGTCGATGGACCGGTCGGAGATGGTCTCCGCGTGGTCGAAGAACCAGTTCAGGCCGGTCAGCGGCGTATCGCGGTGCACTTTCTCGAACACGTCCAGCGCGCGCGATATGGTCTCGTCGTAGGTCGCATGCAGGCGCCAGGGCCATTTGTTCTGCGCCAGCACGCGGACGACTTCCTCCAGCTCGCCTTCCATTTCCGGCGGCATATCGGGCCGGGCCGCGCGGAAGTCCTCGAAGTCCGCGGCCGAGAACACCAGCATTTCGCCCGCGCCGTTGTGGCGGAAGTAATCGTTGCCCTGCTTGTACTTCACGCTGGACGTCCATTTCAGGAAGTCTTCTTTCTCCTGCCTGGGCTTTTGCGTGAACAGGTTGTAGGCCAGGCGTACCGTCATCTGGTTTTCGTCGGCCAGTTTCTGGATGACGGCATAGTCGTCGGGATAGTTCTGGAAGCCGCCGCCCGCGTCGATCACGCCGGTGACGCCCAGGCGGTTCAGTTCCCGCATGAAATGCCGGGTGGAGTTGACCTGGTAGTCGAATGGCAGCTTCGGGCCCTTGGCCAGCGTGGCGTAAAGGATGGTGGCGTTGGGCTTGGCCAGCAACAGGCCCGTGGGGTTGCCCTGGGCATCGCGCAGGATCTCGCCGCCGGGGGGATTGGGCGTGTCCCGGGTGTAGCCGACGGCACGCAAGGCGGCGCCGTTGAGCAGGGCCCGGTCGTACAGGTGCAGGATGAAGACCGGCGTGTCCGGCGCGACGGCGTTGATTTCATCCAGCGTGGGCAGGCGTTTTTCGGCGAACTGGTGTTCGGTGAATCCGCCGACCACGCGCACCCACTGCGGCGGTGGCGTAATGGCGACCTGGCGCTTGAGCATCGCCATGGCATCGGCCAGCGAACGCACGCCGTCCCAGCGCAGCTCCATATTGAAATTCAGGCCGCCGCGGATCACGTGGGTATGGTTGTCGAACAGTCCGGGCAATACGCCGCGGCGCTTGAGGTCCACCACGCGGGTATCCGGGCCGGCCAGCGCGAGGACCTCGGCGTCGCCGCCGACGGCGACGAACTTGCCGTCCTTGACGGCGACAGCGGTCGCCCGCGGGTTGGATCGGTCCAGTGTCGTGATCTGGCCGTTATGGAAGACGACGTCCGGCTTGGCGTTGGGCACGGTGCGATTCTCCTGGTTGGGATGGGGGTGTAAGGGCTCAGCCGCGGTCTTTCGGATCGGGCTGGCGGCCGGGCAATTGTCCGAACACGTGGCTTACCGCCTTTTCCTTGTCGCACGCCGCGACGAAGGCCGTGCCGCGCAGCATCTGCTTGCCCACGGGAATGACCTGCTCGCCCACCAGAATGCCCAGCAAGCCGACCAGCGCCACCAAAGGCGGGGCGGGCGAGCGCACCTGAAGCAGGCTGTATACGATGCCGACCAGCAGACCGGCGCCCAATGACAGCAGATAGAGTTTCATGGCGATTCGTCTCACGTGATGTTGCGGTTGGGAATACGCAGGCGGGCCGGCCTGGCCGGGCTTGGCCTGATCTGGCCCGGCCTACGGCCGGGTGTCGGCCAACAGCACCTCGGCATCGTCCAGGGCCACGACCCGCAGCTCGGTTTCGTCGCGGATGGCGGCGCCATCCCCTGGCCCGATCTCGACGCCGTTCACGCGGATGCGTCCGCTGGCGGCGACCAGGTAGCCATAGCGGCGCGGATGCGCGAAGCGGTATGTGGCGGCTTCGCCGGCCTTCAACGCCAGGGCCAGCACGCGGGCGTCGCTGCGTATGGGCAAGGCGTCCTCATCGCCTTCGATGCCGCTGGCCAGGGCGACGAATCGTCCCTTGTAGGCCTCGCGGGGAAAGGGTTTGCGGCCCCAGCTGGGCGGCGCGCCGCGGCGGTCCGGCTCTATCCAGATCTGGAAAGCCCGCGAAGGCGCGGTTTCCATATTGAATTCCGCGTGCGTCAGTCCGCTGCCCGCGCTCATGACCTGCACGTCGCCGGCCCGCGTCTGTCCGCGGTTGCCCAGATCGTCCTCGTGGGTCAGGGCGCCTTCACGCACGTAGGTGACGATCTCCACGTCGGCGTACAGGACCGGCGGCGAGCCCGCGCCCGCGGCGATCGTGTCGTCGTTCCATGCCCGCAAGGCGCCCCAGTTCATCCGCCGGGGATTCCGGTAACCGGCAAAGGAAAAATGATGCCGGGCGTCCAGCCAGCCGCGCCGCTCGCGGCCCAGGCTAGTAAAGGAACGACGCTCTATCATGGCCAGGCTCTCTTGCGTGGTGATTACGATGCGGGCAGTGTAGGCAGGCGCGTTCGACCTGGGAATCCGCGCAGTGGAATTGCATGCTTTCCATTCTTTCGATGATCGACGCGAGCGCCATGCCGCAAGCCCTATAGCGCGATGTAGTGGTGCACGGCCGGCTTGCCGGGCCCCGCGTGGTAGCGCAGGACGTCGTTCTGCAGGTCCGCATCGGCATGGGATACCCGCTGGTGCTGGCGCAGGTGTTCGGCCCAGGACTCCACGAAGAACCATTCCAGCACCCGGTCGGCCTCGCCCGTATGTTCGACCAGCCCCCAGGCGTAGGCGCCATCGCGCAGCCGCTCCCGCGACAGCCGCCGCATGGCCTGCAGGAAGGCCGGGCGGTCTTCCTGGCGCACGCGATATTCGATCTGCACCATCACGGGGCCGCGGTCATTGGCGACGGGCGCGGCGGTCAGCGGTTCGGGCCAGTGGTTGGAGGGCTGCAGGTCCGCCTCGCCCACGGGCAGGCTGGCGCGATGGAACAGCAGCGCGACGATGGCCAGGCCGGCGGCGCTGGCCGCCAGGGCGTAGGGGACGCCGATCTCGCGCGCCGCCAGGCCCCAGCCGAAGCTGCCGGCGGCCATCGCGCCGTTGAACACCATCAAATACACGGCCAGGCCGCGTCCGCGCACCCAGTTCGGCAGGACCGCCTGCGCCACGCTATTGAACGTGGTCAGCGCCGTGATCCAGCCCATGCCCAGCACCACGAGGACCGGGACGGCCAGCCATTTGGGCGGGCCGGCGACCAGGACCGCCATGACCGCCGCGCTGGTCACGGAGGCCACCAGCACCAGCCCGTCGGCGTCCAGCCATGCGCGCAGCCTGGGCATCACCAGCGCGCCGGCAATGGCGCCCACGCCCACCGCGCCCAGCAGCACGCCATAGAAGCCCGACGTGCCGCCCAGCATCTGGCGCGCCACCAGGGGCAGCAGGGCCCAGACGGCACTGGCGAAAAGGAAGAAGACCGCCGCGCGCAGGAGGACGCGATGCAATTCCTTGCTGGCCCGTGTATAGCGCAAGCCCGCCCGGAATGCGCCCAGGAAGTTCTCGGACAGCTGGGTGCTGGCGGCGGCGGGCCGCTTCCACCACAGCAGCGCGGCGATGACGAATACGTAGCTCAGGACATCGACCCCATAGGTGGCCGCCGCGCCGAAGCTGGCCAGGATCAGGCCGCCGGATGCGGGGCCGATCGCGCGGGCGATATTGATGCCCAGGGAGTTCAAGCCCACGGCGCTCTTGATGTCTTGCCGCGGCACGAGCTCCGGCACGATGGATTGCCAGGTCGGCCCCATCAGCGCGGCGCCGATGCCGCCGGCGAAGGTCAGGGCGATCAGGTATGGCACGGTCAGCGCGCCGGTGTGCGACAGCATCAGCAGCGTCGCGCTTACCGCGGCCAGCATCACCTGGACGAAGATCAGGAAGCGCCGGCGGTCGAGGATGTCCGACAGCACGCCGGCCGGTATGGCAAGCAGGAAAATCGGCAAGGTCGCCGCGGTCTGGATCAGCGCCACGGCGGTGGGGCTGGCCGACAGGTCGGTCACGAGCCAGGAGCTCGCGACGTCGCGCATGAAGCTGCCCACGTTGCCCAGCACCGTCGCGGCCCAAAGTACGGCGAATACGGGCTGGCGCAGCGGCGCGAAGCTGCCAGCGGTGGAAGTCGGATTCTTGTCCGGCACGGCGTGCTCCTGTTTCGCGCCGGACGGGGGCATTTCGCCGCGCCGCGCGTCTTGTGGGGGAATCGGGATGCCGGGGTGGCCGCGCGACTCATGGCGCGCGGCCCGCGATACCCCGGCCGTGGCTTACTTCGCCGGGTTGGGGCCGATGCGTTCGCCGTGCTGGACCCGTTCGGCCAGCTTGTGGACATGCGTGACGGCGTAGTCGATACCCATGCCGTAGGCGCCGGAGTGTTCCTTGACGATACCGGTGACGGCGTCGTAGGTTTCCGTGCGCGCCCAGTCGCGCTGCCATTCCAGCATCACCTGCTGCCAGGTCACGGGCACGGCGCCGGCCTGCACCATGCGGTCCATGGCGTACTTGTGGGCGTCGGACGAGGTGCCGCCAGAGGCATCGGCCACCATGTAGATCTCGTAGCCGCCTTCCAGCATGGCGCACAGGGCAAAGGTGGTATTGCACACTTCGGTCCACAGTCCGGAGACGACGATCTTCTTGCGGCCGTTGGCGGCCAGCGAATCGCGCACGTTCTGGTCGTCCCAGGAGTTCATCGAGGTCCGTTCCAGGATCTTGTGATCGGGAAACACGGCCAGCAGTTCGGGATAGGTGTTGCCGGAGAAGCTGTCCGTCTCCACCGTCGTGATGGTGGTGGGGATGTTGAACACGCGGGCGGCCTTGGCCAGGCCCACGACATTGTTCTTCAGCGTCTGGCGGTCTATCGACTGCACGCCGAACGCCATCTGCGGTTGCTGGTCGATGAAGATGATCTGGCTGTTCTGCGGGGTCAGGACTTCAAGGTACTTGTTGGTCATGGCAGGTCTCTCTTTCAGGGAACAGTCGTTGGCGCGGCGGGTGGGACGTTCGGCATGCCTGCAAGCCGTCTGGCCTGCCTCCGCTGCCTGGCGTGACGGGAGTGCCGCTTTGCCTCCCGCACACCTCGTGTATCGGTATCGGCATGTTAGGGAGAGACCGCAGGCCTGAGAACCCGAGCAAAAGAATTCCATCCTTTCCATTCCTGGCATGATCCGGGTGGCGGCTGGCCGCGATCGGGACGCAGGCCGATGGCCAGCGCGCACCCGGCCGGGTTTCCCTCGGGCCGGCGATCGCATCGGTGACGCCGCCCGTGGCCTTGTTGGCCCGACACGCGGCCGGCTATCATCGGCGCGACTTTTCGCGGGGATATGGAATGAAAAAACTGCCGGATCTGGAAGGGTGGGCGATCTTCGCCAAGGTCGCCGAAACGGGCTCGTTCGCCAAGGCGGCGGCCGAGTTTTCCCTGTCGCAGGCCACCGTGTCCAAGGCCATCACGCGGCTGGAAACGCGCATGAAGTCCACCTTGTTCCACCGGACTTCGCGCAGCATGACCCTGACGGAATCCGGCTACGCCGCGCTGGAGCGGGCCGCGCGCATCCTGGAAGAGGGCGAAGCGGTGGAAGCGGAAGTCACCGAAAAGTCCAACAGCCTGCACGGCAAGATCCGCCTGGCGGCGCCCATGTCCTTCGGCGTCACGCACCTGGCGCCCATGCTGCCGGCCTTCATGCAGGCGCATCCCGACGTCGATCTCGAGGTCGAGTTCAACGACAAGCAGGTGGACCTGGTGTCCGAGCGCTTCGACCTGGCGCTGCGTATCTCCAACCTGGTCGATTCGACGCTGCTGGCGCGCCGGCTGTGCACCGTGCGCATCCTGCTGGTGGGGGCGCCGGCGTATTTCGAGCGGGCCGGGCGGCCGCGGCATCCCAGGGACCTGGCGCAGCACACCGCCTTGCAGTACATGTACGCGCGCAACGGCACGAGCTGGCGTTTCCGCCACGACAAGCACGGCGAGTTCTCCCAGGCCATGCCCGTGCACCTCAACGTGAACAATGCCGAGGCCCTGGCCCCCGCGCTGCGGGCCGGCCTGGGCCTGGCCTTGCAGCCGGAGTTCCTGGCATGGGAGGACATCCATTCCGGTGCCCTGCAGACCGCCATGGACGACTGGCAGGTGGAATCCATCGCCCTGCATATCGTGACGCCGCCCGGCCGCCGGCGTCCTGCCCGCGTGCAGGCACTGATCGAATACCTGGCCGCGCGCTTGACCGCGGAACCCTGGGCCAGCGACGTGCAAGCGTAGAAGCCGTGGCCCTCGTCGACAGGACCCGGGCGCGATCCGGCTATTCGCGACCCCGACCTTTTCCCGCCGCAAGCGGCCCGCCGGCCCATGCACGGGTGCGAACGCCCGCTCAGCGGCTTTTGCCGGGCCCGATATAGCGGTTCGTGACGATCAATCCCGGATTGAGGACGCGGACTTCGGCCTGGGCATCCGTGAACGGTATGCCGGTGCCTTTGCAGACCTGCGGGGTGGAGCCGCAGAAGGCCTGTATGAAGTTGAAAAAATTGACGCCCGGGGTGGGCGTGAACTCCACCTTTTGCAGCCAGCCTTTGTTAAGGCCCCTGTACCGGCGATAGGTCACCGTGCCCCCGACTTCCGGGTGCTCGGAATTGCCCGTGATCATGGCGAGCGTGAACTCGATCGACGAGTCGCCGCAATCGGGCTTCAGATTGATGGGGAACGTCCGGTCATCGTTGACCCCGACAGGAAACGATCCCTGCTTGGGAGCGGGATCCACGCACTGGGCCTTGCCCCAGAACTCCACCCAGATCGCGCGGCCTGTCGTATTGAAGAACGTTATGCCCTTCTCATCCGCCGGGGCGGCGGCGGACAAGGTCGCCGCGAAAAGGAGCGTACAAAACGCCGTGTATCTTCCAGGAACCATGGCCGCATCTCCGGGATAAGTCTGGGCCCGTCTGCTTACTCGCCGTGGCAGTGTAGTGTCTGGTGCGCGGGCCGCCGTCGCCGCGCGCTTTAATCTTCGGTGTCCGCGTGTAAGGTCAAACGCGGGTGCCGGCTCGACCGGTCCGGCTCGACGCCACCAGCGCCGATAGCCTTTGTCCCAGCGGCCGTTCCGGATCCGCCAGGTCCAGCACGATGTTCATATGGTTCAGCCCCGGCGCCGGCAAGAGCGTCGCCGAGTGCCCGGAATCGCGCAGCTTGGCGTGCAGCGCGGCCGCCTGGAGCAGGAAGGGCGGCGTTTCATCCATGCCATAGGCGATGATGCGTTCCGGCCCCGGATGCTGCACGGCATCGAGCGGCGACCATGCGCGCGCCTCCGCCTGCGTCATCCGGGCCTCGTCCCGGAGGAAGCTATCCGGAATCCCCGACAGGTCGTAGATGCCGCTGACCAGGAGCATGCCCTGTAGCGCCGGCAGCGGCGCGATGGCGCTCTCGTCGGGGCCTGTCGCGGCAAGATAGGTCGCGAGATGCGCGCCCGCCGAGTGGCCGCTGGCCGTCAGCCGGGCCGGATCGGCGCCGAAGTCCCGCGCATGCGCGTGCAGCCACCGGACGGCACGGCGGACCTGGTCGACGAGCAGCGGCAGGCGCTCGCCGGGCATCAGATCGTATTCGACCACGGCGGCGATGCCGCCCGCCGCGATCACGGGCGCCGCGGCCAGGCGGAAATTGGCCTTTTCGCCGGAGCGCCAATAACCCCCGTGAACGAGGACGTGCAGTGGCGCCCCGGAACGGGGCCGGTCGGGAAATATCAGGTCCAGTGTTTCCCGCTTGCGCGCGCCGTAGGGGATATCGGGCTTCAGGATGGCCCTGGAAGACAGGGCGCGGCTGCGTTCGGCGCACTCGGCGGCGATTTCCTCGAAATCGGGCACGAAGTCCCGGATGCGATATGCGTCTGTGCCTGTCATTCATGTCCTCCGTTGCGCCCGTATCCCGGCTTTGCATGGCCGTATGCCTAGAATTCGACGGCGTAGTATTTCGGCTCCATGAATTCCAGGATCCCCGTCACGCCGCCTTCGCGGCCCAGCCCGCTCTGTTTCACGCCGCCGAATGGCGCGGCCGGGTCGGACATCAGGCCGCGGTTGATGCCGAGCATACCGGTCTCCAGGCGCTTGCCCACGCGCAAGGCACGCTGCAAGTCCCGGGTATAGAGGTACGCGGCCAGGCCGTACTCGGTATCGTTGGCCAATCGGACCGCTTCGTCCTCGGTCTCGAACCGGTAGACCGGGGCAACGGGACCGAATATTTCCTCGCGCGCGATGGCGGTGCCGGGCGGGACGTGCGCCAGGACCGTGGGCGGATAGAAATAGCCGGGCCCGGGCAGGGGCGTACCGCCCGTGGTCACCCGCGCGCCCTGCCGTGCCGCCGTCGAAACCAGGTGGTCGATCTTTTCGATCGCCCGACGCGTGATCATGGGGCCGCATTGCGTGGCCGGGTCGTAGCCGGCGCCGACACGCAGGGCCGCCATCCGGGCGGTCAGGCCCTGGACGAAATCGTCATGGATGCCCGCCTGGACATAGAAGCGGTTGGCGGCCGTGCAGGCCTCGCCGGCATTGCGCATCTTGGCCACCATGGCGCCATCGAGCGCTGCATCGAGGTCGGCATCGTCCAGGACGATGAAGGGCGCGTTGCCGCCCAGCTCCATCGAGCAATTGACCACGCGCCGGGCGGCTTCCGCCAGCAGCGTGCGGCCGACGGCCGTCGAACCGGTGAACGACAGCTTGCGCACCCGCGGATCGGCCAGCATGGCGTTGCTGACCTCGGCGGGTTGCTGGGTGGTCAGGACGTTGACGACGCCGGGCGGAACGCCGGCCTCTTCGCCGAGCCGGGCCATGGCGTAGGCCGTCAGCGGCGTTTCCGAGGCCGGTTTCAGGACGACGGTGCAGCCGGCCGCAAGAGCGGGAGCGATCTTGCGCGTGGCCATCGCGGCGGGGAAATTCCACGGCGTGATGAGCAGCGCGATGCCGATGGGTTCGTGCTCGACCAGGATATTGTGCGAGCCGGAGGGCGTGCGCCGGTATTCGCCGGGGATACGGGTCGCTTCCTCGGCATACCAGCGGAAAAACTCGGCCGCATAGGCGACCTCGCCGCGGGCATCGGGCAGCGCCTTGCCGTTCTCCAGCGAGATCAGGGTCGCGAGTTCTTCGGCGTGGTCGGTCATCAGCTGGAACCAGCGCCGCAGGATCTCCGAGCGCTGCCGGGCGGGCGTGGCGCGCCATCCCTGGGCCGCGGCCTGCGCGGCGTCCAGGGCCTGCATCGCGTCCGCGATGCCGGCGTCCGGCACTTCGGCCAGGACGTCGCCCGTGGAGGGGTTCATGACGGGAATGCCGGCGCCTTCGCGCCACGTGCCGCCGATATAAAGGCCGCGGGCATGCAGGGAGGGGTCGGCGTAGCCGGTCAGCGTAGGGTAGGCCATTGTGCGTGGGGCTCCTGGAAGGTCAGCCGAGGGCGGCGCGGTCGCCGGTATAGGCGGCCATGACAAGGGTGCGCATGTCGGGCAGCGACAGGGGGCGCGGGGTGTTCTGGACCAGTCGGGCGATGCCGCAGCTTTGCTCCGCGACCCAGTCGATACGGTCTTCGGCAAGGCCGAGATCGCGCAAGGTGGGCGGGATGCCGATCGCCTGGAAAAGCGCCGCGACGGCGGGGATGACCGCCGGCGTGCCGGGCAGCCCCATCGCACGGGCCATCTGCGCCAGCTCGTCCTGGATGCGCGGCGCGTTCCAGGCCATGACATAGGGCATCAGGCAGGCGACGCCCGCGCCATGCGCGGTATGGGTCAAGGCGCCTACCGGGTACTGGATGGCATGGGCCGCCGCCGTGCCCGCCACGCCAAAGGCCAGGCCGGCCAGCGTCGCGCCCATCATGACTTTGGCCCGGGCCGCGCGATCGGAGCCTTCATGGACGGCCTGCGCCAGCCCCTGCCAGAGCAGTTCGATGGCGCGCAGCGCGAAATGATCCGACAGGGCGTTCTTGCCGACGAACACGCGCTCCTGGGCGATGCCGGGGAGCGGTTCGCGGCGAATCGCGGTATATGCCTCGATGGCGTGGGTCAGGGCGTCCGCGCCCGCGATGGCGGTCAGGCCGGGCGGGCATGTCAAGGTCAGCTCGGGGTCGCAAATCGAGACGGTGGGGATCAGGTGGGGGCTGGAGATCCCCACCTTGAGACTGCGTTCGGTGTCCGACAGGACGGCGACCGGCGTGACTTCCGAGCCGGTGCCCGCGGTGGTCGGGATGGCGATCAGCGGCATGACGGGGCCGGGGACCTTGTATTCCCCGTAATAGTCCTGGGGCTGGCCGCCATGCGTCAGCAGGACCGCCACGCATTTCGCCATATCGAGGCATGAGCCCCCGCCCACGCCGATCACCAGGTCGGGCGCGAAGTCGCGGGCGGCCGCGGCGCGCGCCATGGCCGAGTCCACGGGGACATCGGGCAAGGTCGAGCCGTCCACCCGGACCGCCAGGCCCGCCTTCGCGAGTCGGTCCGCCATGGCCTGCAGCGCCGGATCGCCGGCCAGGCGGGCATCGGTGATGAGCAGCGCCCTGCGACCCAGCTTGCCGGCGACGGCTGATAGCGCATGCCTTTGCCCGAAGCCGAATATCAGTTCGCGTGGCGCCCGGATCGTGCCGAAGGGGTTCATGGGTTTACCTCTCTGGATGGGGTGGGGGTAAAGCGGAACAGCCGGCGAGGGCGCATGGGCGGCCGCCAGGATCGTATATCAGATCGTATAGGATATTTTATTTGACATCAAATATCCTATCTGGAAGAATTCGCCAGCATGGAGGCCGTGTCCCGGGTTTCGGGTTTTCAGGCTTCGGGATTCAGGAGAGCCAGTGTGGGCTTAGCAGCGGAACGCGAAGGCAAGCCGGTCAGTGTCAGGCCCAGCAGCATGGCCGACGGCGTCTACGACAACATCTATCACAAGCTGATGTCGCTCGATATCGCGCCCGGCTCGCGTATTCCCATCGATGTGCTGGCCCGCGAGCTCGGCGTGTCGCAGACCCCCGTGCGCGAAGCCCTCAGCCGCCTCGAGCGAGAAGGCCTGGTGCGCAAAGAGCATCTCATCGGCTACAGCGCGGCGCCGCAGTGGACGCGCAAGCAGTTCGAAGACCTCTATGCATTCCGCCTGCTTCTCGAACCGGAAGCCGCCCGGCTGGCCGCGCGCAATATGACGCCGGAATCGCTGCGGCTGCTGGAGACTTCGGCGGCGGACATGGGCCATGGCGAAGCGCCGGTCGACCGCAACACGCGCTATTCGCGGTTCGCGCGGGCCGATGCCAATTTCCACGACGAGATCATGAAAATCGCCGGGAACGATGTCATCCGCACCACGCTATACAACCTGCACGTCCATCTTCACATCTTCCGCCTGATGTTCCATACGCGCGTGACGCAGGAGGCCCTGCAGGAGCACGAGAACCTGCTCGCCGCATTCCGGGCGAACGACCCGGATGCCGCCTATGCGGCGATGTACGAGCACATCCAGCGTTCGCGCGACCGCCTGCTTTCCGCCTTCGAATGAGCGCCTCGCCGTCCCTGTCCGCCACTTCGGCCGGCGCCGCGCCCGGCGCGGTCGCCTTGCGCGCCGAAGGGCTGTGCAAGGCCTACGGCGCGATCACGGTCCTGTCGGACGTCACGCTCGATATCCAGGCGGGGGAGGTGCATGCGGTCATCGGCGAGAATGGCGCGGGCAAGTCCACGCTGATGAAGCTGCTGTCCGGCCATGCCGCGCCGACCGCGGGCAGGCTGTCCATGGAAGGCCAGGCGGTGGCGTTCGCCAGCGCCGTCGAAGCGGAAAGGGCGGGCATCGTCCTGATCCACCAGGAAATCCTTCTGGCCGCGGACCTGACGGTGGCGCAGAACCTGTTCCTGGGGCGCGAGATCGTCCGTGGCTGGGCTGTGGACGACCGCGAAATGAATCGCCGTACCGCCGAGCTTCTGGCGCGCGTCGGATCCGCCGCGCGGCCGCGCGACCGCGTCGGCGAACTGCCTCTCGCGCAGCGGCAATTGGTGCAGATCGCCCGCGCGCTGCTGTATGAACGCAAGGTGGTGATCTTCGACGAGCCCACGGCCGTCCTGGCCAACGACGAGGTCGCCGCGCTGCTGGATATCGTGCGCAGCCTGCGCGACCAGGGCGTCGCGGTGCTGTATATCTCGCACCGCCTGGACGAGGTGCAGGCGCTTGCCGACCGCATCACCGTGCTGCGCGACGGCCGCATGGTCGGGACCTGGCCGGCAACGGGGCTGGGCCAGCGCCAGATGGCCGAACTCATGGTCGGTCGTTCGCTGGACATGCTTTATCCGCCCAGGCGCGCCCTGCAGCCGGCGCCGCCCATCCTGTCCGTCACCGACCTGGAAGTCGACCGCGGCGCCCGCAAGGGCTCCTTCACCGTCCGGCCGGGAGAAGTGCTGGGGCTCGCCGGCATGGTCGGGGCGGGACGTACCGAGCTGATGGAAGGCCTGGTCGGCTTGCGCCCGTCCCATGCCGGCGAAATCAGGCTGAACGGCCGGGAGATCGCCCACCGCTCGGTGCGGACGCTGATGGCGGCCGGACTCGTCTACCTGACGGAGGACCGCAAGGGCAAGGGGCTGCTGCTGGACGAAAAGCTCGGCCCCAACCTGACCTTGCAGGCGCTGGACCGCGTCAATCCCTCCGCGGTGCTGGACAGGAAGGCGGAAACCGCGGCGCTGCGCCAGGCC
Source organism: Bordetella bronchialis (assembly GCF_001676705.1). Taxonomy (NCBI): domain Bacteria; kingdom Pseudomonadati; phylum Pseudomonadota; class Betaproteobacteria; order Burkholderiales; family Alcaligenaceae; genus Bordetella; species Bordetella bronchialis. The sequence goes on along the minus strand of NZ_CP016170.1, from coordinate 4,061,361 downwards.
GTGTCGGACTACGACATCCGCGTACGCGCGCTGACGCTGGAGGCCGGCAAGCTGTCGGGAGGCAACCAGCAGAAGCTGCTGCTGGCCAAGGTCATGATGGCCGATCCATCGGTCGTCATCATCGACGAGCCGACACGCGGCGTCGATATCGGCAACAAGAGCCAGATCTACGAATTCATCGACGCCATGGTGCGGGCGGGCAAGGCCTGCATCGTCATATCGTCGGAAATGCAGGAGCTGGTCGGCCTGGCGGACCGCGTCCTGGTGATGCGGGCGGGACGCATCGTCGCCGAGTTCCAAGGCGATGACATCAACGAAGAAAACATCGTCTATGCCGCCACTGCCGGCGGCCTCGGCACGACAGGGGAGGACACACATGGCCACTGCGACCGCAACCGTCGCGCCCGCTGAAGGCGGCAACCGCATCCGCTGGGCGGACCTGGCGCCCTTCATCGCGCTCGCCGTCATTCTGCTGCTGGGGGCGCTGATCAACTCGAACTTCACGTCGCCGACCAACCTGGCCAACGTCGTCACCCGCAGCGCCTTTGTCGCCATCATCGCGATCGGCGCCACGTTCGTGATTTCGTCCGGCGGCCTCGACCTGTCGGTGGGATCGATGATGGCCTTCGTTACCGGCATCATGATCATGGCCATGAACGGGCTGGCGCCGTCCTTTGGAAACTGGGCTATCCCAATGGGCGCCGGCGTGGCGATCGTGGTGGGCGTCCTGTGCGGCTTGTTCAATGGGCTGATCGTGACGGTAGGGCGTATAGAGCCCTTCATCGTCACGCTGGGCACGATGGGGATTTTCCGCGCGTTCATAACGTTCATGACGAACGGGGGATCCCTGCCCATCGACCGCAGCCTGCGCGAGGCCTATCGTCCCGTCTATTTCGGCAACTTCCTGGGCGTTCCTTACCCGGTCCTGATCACGCTCGTGGTCGTACTCGTCGGCGCATTCCTGCTCTATCGCACCAAGTATGGCCGCCGCCTGACCTCGGCCGGCTCGAACGCCGAGGTCGCGCGCTTTTCGGGCGTCAATGTCGACCGGGTACGCACGCTGGCCTACGTCATACAGGGATTCTGCGTCGCCATCGCGGCGATCTGCTACGTGCCGCGGCTCGGCGCCGCCACGCCCACGACGGGCCAGCTCTGGGAACTGCAGGTCATTACCGCGGTCGTCATCGGCGGAACCTTGCTCAGGGGAGGACGGGGCCGCATCTGGGGCACCGTGGCCGGCGCCCTGATCCTCGAGGTCATCGCGAACGTGATGGTCCTGTCGGACCTGGTCTCGGAATATCTCATTGCCGCGGTGCAAGGCGCCATCATCATCATCGCCATGCTTGCGCATCGCTTCACCAGCAGCCGTTAACAAGGCGTAGTACCTCAAAGGAGGAAGTGAACATGAAAGCAATCATGGCATTGTCCGTGGCCGCCCTGGCGGCGGGCCTGGCGCTCGGCCCCGCGCCGGCCCGGGCCAAGAACGTCACCATCGCGGTTTCCATTCCCGCCGCCACGCATGGCTGGACCGGCGGCGTGGTGTACCACGCGGAGCAGGCAGCCAAGGAAATCAAGGCCGCGTTCCCGAACATCGACGTGGTGGTCTCGACATCGCCGTCGGCCACGGCACAGGTGTCCGCGCTGGAGGACCTGTCCGCCACGCGCAAGCTCGACGCCCTGGTCATCCTGCCTTTTACGTCGGAAGAACTGACCGGGCCCGTGCAGCAGGTCAAGGCGAAGGGGACCTTTATATCGGTCGTCGACCGGGGGCTTACCGATCCGGCGGTGCAGGATCTCTATGTGGCCGGCGACAATATCGCCGTGGGCGCGAACACCGCGCGCTGGCTGGCGGAACAGCTGGAAGGCCAGGGCCAGATCGTCGTGCTGCGCGGCATTCCCACCGTGATCGACGACGAACGCATCAAGGGCTTTACCGACGTCATCGCCAAGACCAAGATCAAGATCCTCGATATCCAGTATGCCAATTGGAACCAGGACGAGGCATTCAAGCTGATGCAGGATTACCTCTCCAAGTATCCGAAGATCGACGCCGTCTGGGCCAATGACGACGACATGCTCCTGGGGGTAATCGAGGCCGTCGACCAGGCCCGCCGCACGGACATCAAATACGCCCTGGGCGGCAACGGCATGAAGCAGGTCATCGAGATGGTCAAGGCCGGCAACAAGCGCACGCCGATCTCCACGCCGTATCCGCCGTCGATGATCAAGACGGCCATGTACATGACGGCCAGCCAGTTCAGCGGACAGGCGCCGATGCGCGGCACCTTCCTGCTCGACGCACCCTTGATCACGGCCAAGAACGCGGACCAGTACTACTTTCCCAAATCGCCGTTCTGAAGCGGCGCGGGTGGCGTCCGGCCCGGGCCCGACGCCACATCCCACGGATTACAACAGGAGACACGATATGAGCGGAAAGAAAATCCTCATGCTCACCGGTGAGTTCACCGAGGAATACGAGATCTATGTTTTCCAGCAGGGCATGGAGGCCGTCGGCCATGTGGTCCATGTCGTCTGCCCCGACAAGAAGGCGGGCGACCGGATCAAGACCTCGCTCCATGACTTCGAGGGCGACCAGACTTATACCGAGAAGCCGGGCCATTACGCCGATATCAACAAGACGTTTTCCGAAGTCAGGGTGGAGGAATACGACGCCGTCTACGCCGCCGGCGGCCGCGGCCCGGAATACATCCGCACGGACAGGCGCGTGCAGGACATGGTGCGCCATTTCCATGAGGCGGGAAAACCCATTTTCACCATCTGCCATGGCGTACAGATCCTGATGGCCGTCCCCGGCGTGCTGAAGGGCAGGAAGGTCGCGGGCCTGGGCGCCTGCGAGCCGGAAGTCACGGCGGTCGGCGGCACGTTCATCGACGTCAAGCCCAACGAAGCCTATGTGGATGGCAACATGGTTTCCGCCAAGGGCTGGACGGGACTCGCCGCCTTCATGCGTGAATGCCTGAAGGTACTCGGTACGCGGATCACGCACGAGTAATGGGCTGGCCGGGTTTCGGCCCTGCCTGATCCGGCCATGATGTTGTCACGCGTGACGAACCGGGAGATCCTATGTGCCGGCCGGTGTCCCCGAGCCGCCTCCCGTCGCGATGCTGACCTGGGTCAGGGCTTTTTCTATACCCGCCCAGCCTGGGCCCTCAGACGCGCCCAGCGGTCCGCGACAGCCCAGCATACGGCCGCGGAAAAACCGCGGCAGTTCAACTGCGCCGTGCCTGGCGTGTTGCGTGGTGAAGCAACAAAAAAACGCGACCGGATGGCCGCGTTATGTTCAGTGCAAACAAGTATTGATTTTCCTGCGAATCCTGGTGGAGCCGGGGGGAATTGAACCCCCGTCCGCAAGCCCTCTGCAGGCAGTTCTACATGCGTAGTCGATCTATTTGGTTTTAACCCCGGACTTAGCCAACCGACAGGCCGGCCCGAAGCGAGTCATGTGATTTAAGCGTGAACCGTCAGACCCCAGTCCACACCGATTCTTTGTTCGATGACACTGCCGCGGTTCGGGGTTGCCCCCTAGGAAGTTTTACCTTCCTCCGCCTGACCCAAAGACAAGTCAGTGCAGCGGCTCATTAAGCGTTAGCGGCTTGAGCGAAGAACGCGTCGTTGGCGTTTGTGGTTTTCCAGTGGATTTACGAGCTGACTGGTGCTCGGCATGCCCTGCACTGTTTCGCGACCCACGTCGAATCCGGATCGGCCCCAGTTGCCTTTCATTGTACTCTCAATAAGACCCCGCCGCTGCCCACGCCGTTGCGGTCGCGGCAGCGCGATGGCGGGATCTTCAACGAATATCGTGGCGGATCGGCGGATTTCAAGGGGGCCGCCGGCCGGTTCACCGTCCGGCGGGCGCGGGAAGGACGCTCTCGATGGCCGTCCACAGCGCGTCCGGCGTATCCGCCCGGGCGTCGGCTTCCCACAAGGTGATGTCGTGGTCTCCGCCCAGGTAGCCATAGCCGGCCGCCACCGCCGGCATGCCGGCAGCGTGGGCGGCCTGCACGTCGCGCAGGTCGTCGCCCACGTACACGCACCGGGCCGCCTCGAAGCCGGCCTGCCGCGCCGCATGCAGCAGCGGATCGGGGTAGGGCTTGGAGCGGGGCGCCGTATCGCCGCAGACCAATGCCGCCGCGCCGTCCATCAGGCCCAGGAATTCCACGATGGGCAGGGTCAGGTGCGTGACTTTATTGGTGACGATGCCCCACGCATGCCCCTTGGCGCGGATGTCGTCCAGCAGCTCCGGGATGCCGGGGAAAAGCCGCGTGTCCACGGTAGAGCTGGCGGCATAGTCCTCCAGGAAGCGGGCACGCGTGTCCTCGAATTCCGGGTGATCGGGCATCATGCCCAGCGCCACGCGCAGCAGCCCGCGGGCACCCTGCGACGCCACCGGACGCAGCAGTTCATAGGGCATGGGTTCCAGTCCCCTGCGTAGCCGTTGCTTATTCGCCGCGGCGGCCAGGTCGGGAGCGGTGTCGGCCAGGGTGCCGTCGAAATCGAAAAGAATGAGCGCGGTCATTTGCGGGCCGCCATCAGGTAGTTCACCGAAGCGTCGGTCGACAATGCGTACACCTGCGTCAAGGGGTTGTAGGTCATGCCGGCGATCTTGACCGGCTGCAGGTCGGCCGAGCGGGCGGCGGCGGCCAGTTCGCTGGGCTTGATGAAATTCTCGTAGCTGTGGGTGCCCCGCGGCAGCAGGCGCAACACGTATTCCGCGCCGACGATGGCGAACAGGAAGGACTTGGCGTTGCGGTTGAGCGTGGAAAAGAACACCCATCCGCCCGGCTGCACCAGGGTGCTGCAGGCGCGTATGACCGAGGCGGGATCGGGGACGTGCTCCAGCATCTCCATGCATGTGACGACGTCGTACCGGCCGGGCTGCTCCTGGGCCAGCTGCTCTACCGGGACGGCCCGGTACTCGACCTTGATGCCGGATTCCAGGCCGTGCAGGCGCGCCACCTTGAGGGATTTCTCCGCCAGGTCGATGCCGGTGACGTCGGCCCCTTCGGCCGCCATGCTTTCCGACAGGATCCCGCCGCCACACCCCACGTCCAGCACCCGCTTGCCGGCCAGGCTGCCCACCGTCTGGCGTATCCAGTCCAGGCGCAGCGGGTTGATGGCGTGCAGCGGCTTGAACTCGCTGTCCGGGTCCCACCAGCGGGCGGCCAGCGCGCTGAACTTGTCCAGTTCGGCCTGATCGGCATTGGCGGGAGGGGCAGAGGTCGGGGTCAGCGTCATGGCGGATGCGGGTAGGCGTATGGCGTAGATATATATATTAGAGGCCCGGCGGAAAGCGGGTGCCCGCGCCCGGTCGCAAGCTTCCTTCCCAGGGCGGGGCACCGGGACCGGCGCGTGCCGCGAGGGCTTGGGAAGCCGGTCGGCGGAGGCGGACGGGCGAAAAAAAAGGCCCCGCTTGCGCGAGGCCTTTCATTGTAGCGTCCGGTGCGATTACTGGCCGGCGCGACGGGTACCGACGATTTCGACTTCCACGCGGCGGTTCTTGGCACGGCCGGCGGCGGTCTTGTTGTCGGCGATGGGCTGAGCTTCGCCCTTGCCTTCCGTGTAGATACGGTCGGCGGGGATGCCACGGCTGACCAGGTAGGCCTTGACCGCGGCGGCGCGGCGCTGCGACAGGGCCAGGTTGTACTTCTCGGTACCGATCGAGTCGGTGTGGCCGACGGCGATGATGGTTTCCAGGTTCAGCGACTGGGCTTGCTGAGCGACTTGATCCAGCAGTTGGCGGCCTTCCGGCTTCACGACCGACTTGTCGAAGTCGAAGAACGTGTCGGCGTTGAAGACGACCTTGGCGGCCATGGGCGTCGGGGCCGGAGCCTTGGGCGCGGCTTGCGCAACCGGCACGCCGTCGCAACCGGGGATACCCGTGGCAGGGGTCCAGAACGCATCACGCCAGCACAATTCGTTGGTGCCGTTCTTCCAGACGTTGCCGAACGGGTTGCGCCAGTTGTCGACCGTCTGGGCCGAGGCTGCACCGGAGGCCGTGACGGCGGCAAACGCGAGCGCCAGAGCGAATTTGGAGGGTTTGTTCATGTTTCTCCTCGTTGAGCTTGAAGCTGGATAAGTGACTCGCAGCGAACCCCCGCCGCTATCAGGAAAACGGGGCCAGTATAGCAACGCCAAGAACAGGTTCAAAGGATTGCGACTGGGTTTCCTGCGTGCTGGAAACAATCTTAAGGCATTTGTCGTGCCCTGGCCCGCGCATTCATGCCGGACCGGAGCAATTCAGCGCCCAGTCCTTCCCCTATGTTGGTTTTTGGCAACAGGGCCCGCAAGGCCTGGAAAGCCCCGGGATGAGCACCGCCCCGGTGCGCGGCCCGCGCGCCGGCAAAGGACGCGGACCCGGCCTGCGGGGCGCGGAATGATAGAATTTCCTGTTTCCCGACGGGCATGTCGAGCGGCATGTCGCGCCCGGCCGCGTCACCCTCCAGTCCGCGTCCGGCCGGTTGGGCCGGTCACCCAGTCGCCGCGGATCGCCACGGCCGCGGCTTCACTCGAGTAGCCACTTACTTATATATATGGATTCCTTCGCCAAGGAAACGCTTCCGGTATCGCTGGAAGAAGAGATGCGCCGCAGTTACCTCGACTACGCCATGAGCGTGATCGTGGGACGAGCCCTGCCGGATGTCCGGGACGGCCTCAAACCGGTGCACCGGCGCGTGCTGTTCGCCATGCACGAGCTGAACAACGACTGGAATCGCGCATACAAGAAATCCGCGCGTATCGTCGGCGATGTGATCGGTAAGTACCATCCCCACGGCGACCAGGCCGTCTACGATTCCATCGTCCGCATGGCCCAGGATTTTTCCCTGCGCTACATGCTGGTGGACGGGCAGGGCAACTTCGGCTCCATCGACGGCGATAACGCGGCCGCGATGCGGTACACCGAAATCCGCCTGGCAAAGATCGCCCACGAACTGCTGGCCGATATCGACCAGGAAACCGTCGACTTCGGCCCCAATTACGACGGCAGCGAAAAAGAGCCCCTGTTGCTGCCTTCCCGCCTGCCCAACCTGCTGGTCAACGGCAGCTCGGGCATCGCGGTGGGGATGGCCACCAATATCCCGCCGCACAACCTGGCGGAAGTCATTGACGGCTGCCTGTATTGCCTGCGCAACCCGGAATGCACCATCGATGAACTGATCGAGCTGATCCCGGCGCCGGACTTCCCCACCGGTGGGATCATCTACGGCCTGTCCGGCGTGCGCGAAGGCTATCGCACCGGCCGCGGCCGCGTCGTGATGCGCGCCAAGACGCACATCGAAGACATGGAAAAGGGCAATCGCCAGGCCATCGTGGTCGACGCCATCCCGTTCCAGGTCAATAAGAAGACGCTGCAGGAACGCATCGCCGAGCTGGTCAACGACAAGAAGATCGAGGGCATTTCCGACATCCGCGACGAATCGGACAAGGAAGGCATGCGCCTGGTCATCGAGCTCAAGCGCGGCGAAGTGCCCGAGGTCGTACTCAACAACCTCTATAAGAATACGCAGCTGCAGGACACCTTCGGGATGAACCTGGTGGCGCTGGTCGACGGCCAGCCGCGCCTGCTCAACCTGAAGCAGCTGGTGGAATACTTCCTGCAGCATCGCCGCGAAGTGGTGACGCGCCGCACGGTGTTCCAGCTGCGCAAGGCGCGCGAACGCGGCCATGTGCTGGAAGGCCTGGCGGTCGCGCTGGCCAATATCGACGAATTCATCGCCATCATCAAGGCGGCGCCCACGCCCCCCGTGGCGCGCCAGGAATTGATGGCGCGCTCCTGGGATTCGTCGCTGGTGCGCGAGATGCTCACCCGCGCGGAAGGCGACACCCCTGGCGGCATCGCGGCCTACCGGCCCGACGACCTGCTGCCCAGCTACGGCATGCAGTCGGATGGGCTGTACCGCCTGAGCGACACACAGGCGCAGGAAATCCTGAACATGCGCCTGCAGCGCCTGACCGGGCTGGAGCAGGACAAGATCGTCGGCGAGTACAAGGATGTGATGACCACCATCGCCGACCTGCTGGACATCCTGGCCCGCCCCGAGCGCATTACTACCATCATCAGCGACGAACTCCAGGCCATCAAGGCGGAATTCTCCACGGCGGCCAAGGACGTGCGCCGTTCGGAAGTCGAGCTCAACGCCACCGAGCTCGATACCGAAGACCTGATCACGCCGGCCGATATGGTCGTCACCCTGTCGCACGGCGGCTACATCAAGAGCCAGCCCTTGTCCGAGTACCGCGCGCAGAAGCGCGGCGGGCGCGGCAAGCAGGCCACGGCCATGAAGGACGACGACTGGATCGACCAGCTGTTCATCGCCAACACGCACGATTACCTGCTGTGCTTCTCCAACCGCGGCCGGGTCTACTGGCTCAAGGTGTGGGAAGTCCCGCAGGGCACGCGTACCTCGCGCGGCAAACCCATCGTCAACATGTTCCCGCTGGTCGACGGCGAGAAGGTCAACGTCGTGCTGCCGGTGAAGGAATTCAGCGACGATCACTACGTGTTCATGGCGACATCGCGCGGTACGGTCAAGAAGACGCCGCTGTCGGATTTCTCCAATCCCCGCAAGGCAGGCATCATCGCGGTGGACCTGGACGACGGCGACTACCTGATCGGCGCCGACCTGACCGACGGCAAGCATGACGTCATGCTGTTCTCCGACGCCGGCAAGGCCGTGCGCTTCGACGAGAACGACGTGCGCCCGATGGGCCGCAACGCGCGCGGCGTGCGCGGCATGATGCTGGAAGACGGCCAGAGCGTGATCGCCATGCTGGTGGCGGGCGACGAAGGGCAAAGCGTCCTTACCGCCACCGAAAACGGCTTCGGCAAGCGCACGTCCATCACCGAATACACGCGCCATGGACGCGGCACCAAAGGTATGATCGCCATCCAGACCAGCTCGCGCAACGGCAAGGTCGTCGGCGCGGTGCTGGTCCAGCCGGAACACGAGATCATGCTGATCACCACCGGCGGCGTCCTGGTGCGCACCCGCGTGGCCGAAATCCGCGAAATGGGCCGCGCCACGCAAGGCGTCACCCTGATCAGCGTGGATGACGGCAGCCGCCTGTCCGGCGTGCGCCGGGTGGTGGAAAGCGATGCCGACCTCGATGGCGAGGCGGAAAGCGACGATGCGCAGCCGCCGGCCGACTCGACCGACGGCGAAGCAGCGACTGAGCCGACGGAGGAATGATGGCGCGTCCATGGAATTTCTCGGCGGGGCCCTCGGCCCTGCCCGAGCCCGTGCTGCGGCAGGCGGCCGAGGAAATGCTCGATTGGCACGGCAGCGGCATGTCCGTGATGGAAATGAGCCATCGCGGCAAGCAGTTCGTGCAGATCTGCGACGAGGCCGAGCAGGACCTGCGCGAGCTGATGTCCATCTCCGACGACTATGCCGTCCTGTTCATGCAGGGTGGGGCCACCGCCGAGAACGCCATCGTGCCGATGAACCTGATCGGCCGGCGCGGCACGGCGGCCGCCGATTACGTGCTGACGGGCCAGTGGTCGGTCAAATCGCACAAAGAAGCCGCCAAGTATGGCGACGTCGGCGTCGCGGCCTCCAGCGGCGCGGAAACCGAGCTGGACGGCAAGCGGCAGAAGCCATGGACCTGGGTGCCGCCGGTGCGCGAGTGGAAGGTGCGCAAGAACGCCGCCTACCTGCATTTCTGCAGCAACGAGACCATAGGCGGCGTCGAATTCACGGACTGGCCCACGGCCGCGGAGCTGGGCGTCGAGGACGTTCCCCTGGTGGTCGACGCGTCGTCCCATTTCCTGTCGCGTCCCCTGGATATCGCGCGCACCGGCATGGTGTACGCCGGCGCGCAGAAAAACGCCGGGCCGGCCGGCGTGACCGTGGTCGTGGTGCGCCGCGACCTGATCGGCCATGCGCTGCCCATCTGTCCCGCGGCCTTCGATTACGCCAACGTGGCGCCCGAGCATTCGCGCTTCAACACGCCGCCCACTTTCGCGATCTACATCGCCGGCCTGGTGTTCAAGTGGATCAAGGCGCAGGGTGGCGTGCAGGCGCTGGAGCGCGCCAACATCGCCAAGGCCGAGCTGCTGTACGGCTACCTGGACAACACCGCTTTCTATCGCAATCCGGTCCACGGGCCGGTGCGCTCGCGCATGAACGTGCCGTTCATCCTTGGCGACGAATCGCTCAACGATGCCTTCCTGAAGGGCGCCGACGAAGCCGGCCTGACCCAGCTCAAGGGCCACAAGAGCGTCGGCGGCATGCGCGCGTCGATCTACAACGCCGTCCCGCTGGAGGCCGTCCAGGCGCTGGTGGCGTACATGAAGGACTTCGAGCAACGCCATGGCTGATACCCTTGCCGAGAAGCTTCGGCCCCTGCGCGAGCGCATCGATGCGCTCGACGCGCAAATCCTGGAGCTGCTGACGCAGCGCGCCCGCACGGCGATGGAAGTCGGCGAGGTCAAGCACGCCGAGAACGCCGAGGGCCCCGTGCTGCGCCCCGACCGCGAAGCCGAGGTCATCCGCCGGCTGCAGCAGTTGAATGGCGGCCCCGTGCCGCGCGAAGCCGTCGCGGCCATCTGGACGGAAATCATCTCCGCCTGCCGCGGCCTGGAGCGCGGCCTCAGGCTCGCCTACCTGGGGCCCGAGGGCTCCTATTCCGAACAGGCCGCGCTGGAGCATTTCGGCCACGCCGTGAACCGCCTGCCGTGTCCGTCCTTCGACGAAGTCTTCCGCGCGCTGGAGGCCGGCCAGGCCGATGTCGGCATGGTGCCGGTGGAAAATTCCACCGAAGGCGCCGTCAACCGCACGCTGGACCTGTTGCTGAATACCTCGATGACGGTCATGGGCGAACGCTCGCTAGTGATCCGCCATTGCCTGATGTCGCAAAGCGGCACGCTGGATGGCGTGAAGACGGTCATGGCTCACCCGCAGGCGCTGGCGCAGTGCCAGGCCTGGCTGGGCCGCAATCATCCGGAGCTGGCGCGCGCCGCCGCCTCCAGCAATGCAGAGGCCGCGCGCCTGGCCGCGCAGGATCCCTCCGTCGCCGCGATCGCCGGCGAATCGGCGGCCGCCACCTGGGGCCTGAACGTCGTCAGCGCCGGCATCCAGGACGATCCGCACAACCGTACCCGTTTCCTGGCGCTGGGCTCCATTCCCACGCAGCCCACCGGCCACGACAAGACCAGCCTGATCCTGGCGGTGCCCAACCGCGCGGGCGCGGTGTACGAGATGCTGGCGCCGCTGGCCGAGAACAAGGTCTCCATGACCCGTTTCGAGTCGCGCCCGGCTCGCACGGGCGAGTGGGAATACTATTTCTACGTCGATGTACTGGGCCACGCGCAGGATGCGAACGTCGCGCGCGCCCTGGACGCCCTGCGCTCGCAGGTGGCTTTCTTCAAACTCCTGGGTTCCTATCCCGCGCAATGAGGGGCGGCAAGCCGCCGGTGGCCGGCCCAACCGGCGGCCGCGGCGGCGCAGGCCTGATCCGCTATGACTGACACGAACAAAACCCTGGCCGCCCCGGCCCATGTAAGCGCCATCGCGCCTTATCAGGCCGGCAAGCCCATCGAAGAACTCGCCCGCGAGTTCGGCCTGGATCCCGCCACGATCGTCAAGCTGGCGTCCAATGAAAATCCGCTGGGCATGCCGGAGTCCGCGCGCGCCGCCATGCAGGCCGCCGCGGCCACGCTGGGCCGCTATCCGGACCCCAACGGCTTCGAGCTCAAGTCCACGCTGTCGCGGCTGTATGGCGTGCCGATGGACTGGATCACCCTGGGCAACGGCTCCAACGACATCCTGGAGCTCGTCGCGCTGGCCTTGCTGGAAAAGGGCAGCTCCGCGGTGTACGCGCAGCATGCCTTCACGGTCTACCGGCTGGCCACGCAGGCCCGCGGCGCGCGCCACATCATGGTGCCGGCGCGCGACTACGGCCATGACCTGGACGCCATGCTGGATGCCATCGCCGACGACACGCGGGTGGTGTTCATCGCCAACCCCAACAATCCCACCGGCACCTTCCTGCCCGCGCCGCGCGTGCAGGCTTTCCTGGAACAGGTGCGCGCGCGCCACGGCCAGCGCGTCGTCGTCGTGCTGGATGAGGCCTACAACGAGTACCTGGATCCGGAGCACCGCTTCGATAGCGTGAAGTGGGTGCGCGAGTTCCCCAATCTGATCGTCTCGCGCACGCTTTCCAAGGCCTACGGGCTGGCGGGCCTGCGCGTGGGCTTCGGCATCTCGCAGCCGGCGCTGACGGATCTGCTGAACCGCGTCCGCCAGCCTTTCAACGTCAACACGCTGGCGCAGGCCGCCGCCGTCGCGGCCTTGCAGGACCGGGATTTCCTCGAACGCGCCTATCGGCTCAACAAGGAAGGCAAGGCGCAGCTGTGCCAGGCCTTCGATGCCCTGAAGCTCGAGTACGTGCCCAGCTTCGGCAATTTCGTGCTGGTCCATGTCGGCGACGCGGCGCGCATCAATCTGGAATTGCTCAAGCGCGGGGTCATCGTACGCCCGGTGGTCGGCGACGGCTTGCCGGAGTGGCTGCGGGTCAGTATCGGCCTGCCGCAGGAAAACACGCGTTTCATCGACGCGCTGACCGAAATCCTGAAGACATCATGACGGGGGCCACGGCGCAGGCACATACCGCGGGAACGGCGGCGCCCATTCCCGTCCTTGCCGTGGTGGGGGTGGGGCTGATCGGCGGTTCGTTCGCGGCCGCGCTGCGCCGCGCGGGCCAGGTGGGCACGGTGCTGGGCGTCGGGCGTAACGGCCCCTCGCTGGCGAAGGCGCGCCAGCTGGGCCTGATCGACGAGGCCGTCGGCGCGGCGGAAGCGGCCGCGCGGGCCGACCTGATCATGCTGGCCGCGCCCGTGGGCACGTTTGGCGCCATCCTGGCCGAGATGCGCGACGCCCTGAAGCCCGACGCGCTGATCACCGACGCCGGCAGCACCAAGCTGGAAGTCGTGCAGGCGGCGCGCGCGGTGCTGGGCGACCGCATCGGCTGCTTCGTCCCCGGCCATCCCATCGCCGGCGCCGAGAAAACAGGACCTGACGCCGCCGACCCCGGTCTTTATACTGGGCGCAATGTCGTCCTGACGCCGATACCGGAAAACCATCCGGCGGGCGTTGCCCGCGTGCGGGCCGCCTGGGAAGCCTGCGGCGCCCGGGTGCTGGAAATGGATACCGCCGAGCACGATCGCGTGCTGGCATCGGTCAGCCATATGCCGCACTTCCTGGCCGCGGTCTATGTGGCCCAGGTGGCGCGCAGCGCGGACAGCCGGCAGCGGCTGGCCATCGCCGGCAGCGGATTCCGGGATTTCACCCGTATCGCCGCCGGCTCGGCGGAGATGTGGCGCGATATTTTCCTTTCCAACCGCGCCGCGATGAAGGCCGAATTGAGCGAAGTGCGCGCCGTGCTCGACGCGGCGGAACGCGCGCTGGATGCCGGGGACGGCGCCGCCCTGGAGTCCCTGCTGGAAGAAGCCGCGCGCTTCCGGCGCGATTGGAAGGCGGGCGCCTAGGGCCCGGCGGCACGGCGGGTCCCGCGAGCCAGCCGCGCATGGCGGGCGGCGTGGGCGGGGCGGGCATGCGGCCAGGCCACGGTATGCAGGCGGACAGCGCCCTCGGTCATGGGCAAGCGCCGCCAACGACGGTTTACGACAGGACACGGCTTACATGAGCGGACCTTCTTTTCTCGATCTGCCGCGCGCGACCCTGGCGCGGGGGACGGTATCCCTTCCGGGCTCCAAGAGCATCTCCAACCGCCTGCTGCTGCTGGCGGCCCTGGCCGATGGCAGCACGGAAATCTCCGGCCTGCTCGATTCCGACGATACGCGGGTGATGCTGGCGGCCCTGCGCGCGCTGGGCGTGGCGCTGGACGAGCAAGGGCAGGGACGGGTCGCCGTACGGGGCGCGGGGCGCTTTCCCCAGCCCGCGGCCGATCTTTTCCTGGGCAATGCGGGCACCGCCGTGCGGCCGCTGACGGCGGCGCTGGCGCTGATGGGCGGCGATTACGGGGTTTCCGGCGTGCCGCGCATGCACGAGCGCCCCATCGGCGACCTGGTCGACGCGCTGTGCGCGCTGGGCGCCCGCATCGACTACACCGGCCGCGAGGGCTATCCGCCCCTGCGCATCGGCAGCGGCACGCTGCGCGCGCAGGGGCCGGTGCGCATGCCCGGGGCGGTGTCCAGCCAATTCCTGACCGCCATGCTGCTGGCGGCCCCCATCTACACCGATACGGTGGGCGAGCCCCTGGTCATCGAGATCGTCGGCGACCTGATCTCCAAGCCCTATATCGAAATCACCCTGAACCTGATGGCGCGCTACGGCGTGGAGGTGCGGCGCGACGCCTGGTCGCGGTTCACGGTGCCGGCCGGCGCGCGCTATCGAAGTCCGGGCCGCATCGCCGTGGAAGGCGATGCCTCGTCCGCCTCTTATTTCCTGGCGCTGGGCGCGGTCGGCGGCGGTCCCGTGCGCGTGCAGGGCGTGGGGCACGACAGCATACAGGGGGACGTGGCCTTCGCCCGTACCCTGGAATCCATGGGCGTGCGCATCGATTTCGGCGCCGACTGGATCGAATCGCGCGGCGTCCGGGTGGCGCGCGGCGAAACGCTGCGTGCCTTCGACGCCGATTTCAACCTGATTCCCGACGCGGCCATGACGGCGGCCGCGCTGGCCCTGTTCGCCGACGGCCCCTGCCGCCTGCGCAACATCGGCAGCTGGCGCGTCAAGGAAACCGACCGCATCCACGCCATGCAGACCGAATTGCGCAAATTGGGCGCGGGCGTGGCCTCCGGGCCGGACTGGCTGGAGGTCTCGCCGCCGCCCGCCGGCGGCTGGCGCGACGCCGAAATCGGCACCTGGGACGACCACCGGATGGCCATGGCCATGTCGCTGGCGGCCTTCGGTCCCGCGGCGGTGCGCATCCTGGATCCGGGATGCGTCAGCAAGACTTTCCCCACGTATTTCGACGTTTACGCCGGGCTGGTCGGCAGCGAGGAACACGTATGACTCAGGCAGACGACACGCTACAGCAGGCCGCGCCGGATCCGGTGCCGGTCATCGCCATCGACGGGCCGACGGCCTCGGGCAAGGGCACGGTCGCGCATGGCGTGGCCCGCCGGCTGGGCTGGGCGGTGCTCGACAGCGGCGCCCTTTACCGCCTGGCGGCGCTGGCCGCCCTGGAACATGGCATCGCCCCGGAAGACGAGGCCGCCGTGGCGGAAACCGCCCGCACGCTGCCCGTGCGTTTCGAGGGACAGCACATCTACCTGGACGGCCGGGAAGTCGGCTACGACATCCGCCAGGAAAGGGTGGGCAATTTCGCCTCCCGCGTGGCGGCCTACGGATCGGTGCGCCAGGCGCTGCTGGACCGCCAGCGCGCCTTCCGGCGGGCGCCCGGCCTGGTGGCCGACGGCCGCGACATGGGCACCGTGGTCTTTCCGGATGCCGTGCTCAAGATTTTCCTGGTCGCCGACGTCGAGGCCCGTGCCGAAAGACGGCGTAAGCAGTTGATCGAAAAGGGTATTTCTGCTAATCTACAAGACCTTTTGCGAGATATGCGCGAGCGCGACGCCCGCGATACCCAGCGAGCGGTGGCGCCCTTGGTGGCCGCCGCGGACGCCCGGGTATTGGATTCGTCGAAGATGACGGCCCAGGAAACGGTGCAAGCCATACTCGATCTCTGGAACGGCCTGCGTGGCGGCTCATCGAAGCCGGTCCCCGCCGGCACGGCAGGGAAAGCAAAAGGGTTTTCCGGCGCCGCCGGGAATATCGCTCCCAGATAGCGCTGTTCCCGACGGTTTTGTTCCACTCCGCTGGTACGGGCAAGCCGTATTGGCGTGTATATATAACCGGGCCGTTCCGGCCTATGGATTTCAACTCAATGTCTTCCAATCCTTCTACCGCTGTCCTCGACGCCATGGGCGGCGAAAGCTTTGCCGATCTGTTTGCTTCGAGCCTCAAGAACCAGGACATGAAGTCCGGAGAGGTCATCAGCGCCGAAGTCGTGCGTATCGACCACAACTTCGTCGTCGTCAATGCCGGCCTCAAGTCCGAAGCACTGATCCCGCTGGAAGAATTCCTGAATGACCAGGGCGAAATCGAAGTCAACCCGGGCGATTTCGTCTCGGTGGCTATCGACTCGCTGGAAAACGGCTACGGCGACACCATCCTGTCGCGCGACCGCGCCAAGCGCCTGTCGGCCTGGCTGCAGCTCGAGCAAGCCCTGGAAAACGGCGAACTGGTCACCGGCACCATCACCGGCAAGGTGAAGGGCGGCCTGACCGTCATGACCAACGGCATCCGCGCCTTCCTGCCGGGCTCGCTGGTCGACCTGCGTCCCGTCAAGGACACCACGCCGTACGAAGGCAAGACCCTCGAATTCAAGGTCATCAAGCTCGACCGCAAGCGCAACAACGTCGTGCTGTCGCGCCGCCAGGTGCTGGAAGCCAGCATGGGCGAAGAGCGCCAGAAGCTGCTGGAAACCCTGCACGAAGGCGCGGTGGTCAAGGGCGTGGTCAAGAACATCACCGACTACGGCGCGTTCGTCGACCTGGGCGGTATCGACGGCCTGCTGCACATCACCGACATGGCATGGCGCCGCGTGCGTCACCCCTCCGAAGTCCTGCAAGTGGGCCAGGAAGTGGAAGCCAAGGTCCTCAAGTTCGACCAGGAAAAGAGCCGCGTGTCGCTGGGCGTCAAGCAGCTGGGCGAAGATCCCTGGGTGGGTCTGGCCCGTCGCTACCCGCAGGGCACCCGCCTGTTCGGCAAGGTCACCAACCTGACCGACTACGGCGCGTTCGTCGAAGTCGAAGCCGGTATCGAAGGCCTGGTCCACGTTTCCGAAATGGACTGGACCAACAAGAACGTCGATCCGCGCAAGGTTGTCACGCTGGGTGAAGAAGTCGAAGTCATGGTCCTGGAAATCGACGAAGACCGTCGTCGTATTTCGCTGGGCATGAAGCAGTGCCGCCAGAATCCGTGGGAAGAGTTCGCCACCAACTTCAAGCGTGGCGACAAGGTCCAGGGCGCGATCAAGTCCATCACCGACTTCGGCGTGTTCGTCGGCCTGCCCGGCGGCATCGATGGCCTGGTGCACCTGTCCGACCTGTCCTGGACGGAAACCGGCGAAGAGGCCGTTCGCAACTTCAAGAAGGGCGACGAAATCGAAGCCGTGGTGCTGGGCATCGACACCGACAAGGAACGCATCTCGCTGGGCATCAAGCAGCTGGAAGGCGACCCGTTCAACAACTTCGTCGCCACCCATGACAAGGGCGCGGTCGTGCCCGGCACGATCAAGTCGGTCGAGCCCAAGGGTGCCGTGGTGACGCTGTCCGTGGACGTCGAAGGCTATCTGCGCGCTTCCGAGATCTCCTCGGGCCGCGTCGAAGACGCCACGACGGTGCTGAACGCCGGCGACAACATCGAAGCCATGATCGTCAACGTCGACCGCAAGACGCGTTCGATCCAGTTGTCCATCAAGGCTCGCGACAACGCCGAAACCGCCGATACCATCCAGCGCATGTCTGAAGCCAGCGCTTCCTCGGGCACCACCAACCTGGGCGCCCTGCTGAAAGCCAAGCTGGACCAGCAACGCAACGACGGTTAAATCGTTGTGACCAAGTCGGAGCTTATCGCCGCCTTGGCGGCCCGCTATCCCCAGCTGGCCGCCCGCGATACCGATTTCGCCGTGAAAACGATCCTCGATGCGATGGCCCAGGCGCTTGCCGCGGGCCAGCGTATCGAGATCCGCGGCTTCGGCAGTTTTTCGCTATCGCGGCGTTCGCCGCGCATAGGCCGTAATCCGAAATCGGGCGAACAAGTGCTGGTGCCGGGTAAACAGGTGCCGCATTTCAAGGCGGGTAAGGAACTGCGAGAACGTGTCGACCTCGACAGCAGCGACGATGCCTCGTCGACGGCGTCGAGCGACAGCGTTGAAACCGCGGTGTCGGGCGTTGGCGCCCACGTGATGCTCTAGGTCCGGGGCGACAGGCGCCCGCGCCACCGTCGCCACCGGTCCGGACGCCGCCTGGGCCCTCCGATATGCAGTATTCGAAAAGACCGCCGTACCCGGCGGTCTTTTTGTTCTCCGCGCATGCGAGACGGTGGCATTTCCCTTTGCCGTCCACTTGCCGGGCCAAAGGGCGCTTACAATTCCGATACTGAACCCTGTGGAGCTTGCGTCATGCGCTATTTCGTCTGGGCGCTGCGACTGATCGTATTTGTCGCGGTGCTGATGTTCGCGCTCAAGAACACCAACCCCGTCCAGGTCAATTTCTACGGCGACTACATCATGCACGATGTGCCGCTGATCGTCGTCATGCTCGTCACTTTCGTGGTGGGAGCGATATTCGGCTTGTTGCTCACGGTGCCTGCCGCCATGCGGCGCCGGCGCGAAGCGGTGCGCCTGCGCAGGGAACTGGACCGCGTACAGGCCTCGCTCAGCAACCAGCCCGGCCAGGCGGCCAATGTGCCCCCGGAAACCATCGCGCCGATGTCGCCCCTGTGATGCAGGCGGTCCGTTTTCATGCCGCGCCGCCGGGCGCGTCCCAACCCTGCGAGAGCGAGCGCCGTGGATTTTGAACCCTGGTGGTTGATATTCGTCCCTTTGTTGTTCGCGCTGGGCTGGCTGGCGGCGCGCTTCGATATCCGACAAATGCTGTCGGAAACCCGTGTCCTGCCGGATTCCTATTTTCGCGGCCTGAATTTCCTGCTGAACGAGCAGCCCGACCGGGCCATCGACGCCTTCGTGGAAGTCGCCAAGCTGGATCCGGAAACCACCGAGCTGCACTTCGCGCTGGGCAGCCTGTTCCGCCGCCGCGGCGAAATGGAGCGCGCCATCCGGGTGCACCAAAGCCTGCTCAACCGGGCCGACCTGCCGGTCGCGGAACGCGAACACGCCTTGCATGAGCTGGCACAGGATTTCCTCAAGGCGGGCATGCTGGATCGAGCCGAAGGCGCGTTCAAGCAGTTGCGCGATACCCGGTATTCGCTGCCCGCGCTGCGGTCGCTGATCCGCATCTACGAATCCGAGCACGATTGGCCGCGCGCCATCGAGGCCGTCAAGACGCTGCGCGGCCTGGTCGACGAGCCCGTGCCCCAACTGGTGCACTACCAGTGCGAACTGGCGCAGCAGGCCATGTCGCTGCAGCCGCCCGATCTGGACGCGGCGCAGGCCGCGCTGGACGCGGCCGACCATGCGGCCGGTATCGCGGGCGACGCCAATCTGTCGAGCAAGGGCTCCGTGGTGCGGATCTCCATGCTGCGCGCCCGCCTTGCCGCGCTGGAAGGCGACGCCAAGCGCGAGCGCCTGCATCTGGAATCCGTCCTGACCGACGAACCCGAGTACGCCGGCCTGGTGGCCGAAGCGCTGCTCAACAGCTATCGGGCGAACGATGGCGCCGCGGCCGCGCTGGATCTGCTGCAAAAGCAATACGCCCAATATCCTTCGCTGGATCTCTTCAACATCGTCTTCAGGGAACTGCGTGCCCAGCAGGGCGCCGCCCCCGCCTGGGCTTTCGCGCGATCGGCCCTGCGGCATCATCCCTCGCTGCTGGGGCTGGATCGCCTGCTGGAAGCCGAACTCGCCGCGCCCGGCGGCGATGGCGAAGTCAGCCCTGTGCCGGGCGCCGATCTCAGCCTCTTGCGTAGCCTGATACACAAGCACACGCAGCGCCTGGACCGCTACGCCTGCCGTGCCTGCGGTTTTCAGGCCCGCCGTTATTATTGGCAATGTCCTGGTTGCAACGCATGGGAGACCTATGCGCCGCGCCGTCTGGAAGAACTTGAATGAGTGCATTTCCCGTAGGCGACATCTCGCGTCGCCGCATCCTGGTCGTGGGCGACGTCATGCTGGACCGCTACTGGTTCGGCGAAGTCGATCGCGTGTCCCCGGAGGCCCCCGTGCCCATCGTGCGCGTGGCGCGCCGTGAAGACCGCCTGGGCGGCGCCGCCAACGTGGCGCGCAACGTGGCCGCCCTGGGCGGGCAGGCGACGCTGATCGGCGTCGTCGGGGCGGACGAGGCCGGCGAGCGCATCCATGGCCTGGCCCGCGAAGCGGGCATCGCGCCCGGTCTGGTGGCCGACGCCGGTAATCCCACGACCCTGAAAATGCGCGTCCTGGGCCGCCAGCAGCAACTGCTGCGCGTCGATTTCGAGGAAGCCCCGCGGGCCGCCGCGCTGGACGCGCTGGATGCCGAATTCGAACGGCACCTGCCCGGCCATGACGTCGTGGTGCTGTCGGACTACGCCAAGGGCGCGCTCGGGCGGGTACAGCAATTGATCCAAAAGGCACGCGCGGCCGGCGTGCCGGTGCTGGTCGATCCCAAGGGCGACCACTACGATATCTACCGGGGCGCCACGCTGGTCACGCCCAACCGTTCGGAAATGCAGCAGGCCGTGGGCCGCTGGAACTCCGAGGACGACCTGGCCACCCGCGCGCAGCGCCTGCGCGGGGACCTCCAGCTGGAGGCCCTGCTGGTGACGCGGTCGGAGCAGGGCATGACGCTTTTCACCGGCGATGGCCGCGAGCATGTGGATGCCCAGGCACACGAGGTCTTCGACGTATCCGGCGCCGGCGATACCGTGCTGGCCACGCTGGCGGTGACGCGGGCGGTGGGCATGCCGTGGCCCCAGGCCATGCGCTGGGCCAACCGCGCGGGCGGCGTGGTGGTCGGCAAACTCGGCACATCGACCGTCAGTGCGAAGGAATTGGGAGACCTATCATGATCGTGGTAACCGGGGCCGCGGGCTTCATCGGCAGCAATCTGGTGCGCGGTCTGAACCGTCGCGGAATCCAGGACATCATTGCCGTGGACGACCTGAGCGATGGCGACAAATTCGTCAATCTGGCGGACTGCCGCATCGCCGACTACATGGACAAGGACTACTTCCGCCAACTGGTGGGCGCGCGCGCGCTACCGCGCTTCAGCGCCGTATTCCACCAGGGCGCGTGCTCGGACACGACCGAGCGCAACGGCAAGTACATGATGGACAACAACTACCGCGTCACGCTGGAGTTGTTCGATTATTGCCAGGCGGAATGCGTGCCTTTCCTGTATGCCTCGTCGGCGGCCACCTATGGCGGATCGTCGGTCTACGCGGAAGATCCCGCCAACGAGCGCCCGCTGAACGTCTACGGCTATTCCAAGCTGTTGTTTGACCAGGTGCTGCGCACGCGCTTGTCCTCACTGACCGCCCAGGTGGTGGGCTTGCGCTACTTCAACGTCTACGGCCCGCACGAACAGCACAAGGGGCGCATGGCGTCGGTGGCGTTCCACAACATGAACCAGTTCCTGGCGGAAGGCCACGTGCGCCTGTTCGCCGGCTGGGACGGCTATCCTGACGGCGGCCAGAGCCGCGACTTTATCTCCGTGGAGGACGTGGTCGCGGTCAATCTGCATTTCCTGGACAACCCGCAGGTATCGGGCATTTTCAATTGCGGGACCGGCCGCGCGCAGCCCTTCAATGACGTCGCGATGGCCGTGGTCAACACTTTGCGCGAAGAGCGCGGCGAACAGCCGCTGCCGCTGGACGAACTCGTCAAGCAAGGCCTGATCCGCTACATCCCTTTCCCGGACGACTTGAAAGGCCGCTACCAAAGCTATACCCAGGCCGACACCAGCCGCCTGCGGGCGGCGGGCTTCGACCAGCCCATGCGCGAT
Organism: Bordetella bronchialis; assembly: GCF_001676705.1. Classification (NCBI taxonomy): domain Bacteria; kingdom Pseudomonadati; phylum Pseudomonadota; class Betaproteobacteria; order Burkholderiales; family Alcaligenaceae; genus Bordetella; species Bordetella bronchialis. Next base: position 4,039,712 of record NZ_CP016170.1, on the reverse strand, counting down.
GTGCAGACGGGCGTGGCGGAATACGTCCGCTACTGGCGCGCGCGCGAATAAATCCATGCGTGGATGGCCGGGTGGATCTTTCCGTTCACTCGCGCCCCGCCCCGGATTGCGGCCGGCGATGATGGCCTTGGCGTATCGCACGCCGCCCGTCAACGCCCATCACCGCTGTCCGGAGGCCTTATGAATCCATTCCTGCATGATCCCGTGGCGACTGCCCAGGCGCCTTCCCGCCTTGCCGCCCCGCGAACGGCGCAAGCACGGCCAGGCGAGCCGCCGTCGACAGGCGCGAAGCCGGGGGATGCGAAGCCCATCGCCGCGAAGCCGGCACGCGCGTCCCGGCACGCCCGCTGGCCGCGGGCGATCGGCCGGCTGGCCCTGGCCGCCGGGCTTGCGCTGGTGGCCCTGCCGGGGCATGCGCTGGACCTGAACAGCGCTACCGTCGATCAGTTGCGCGCCATACGCGGCGTCGGGCCCAAGACCGCCGAAACCATCGTCAAGGAGCGCGAACGCGGCGGCCGCTTCGAATCCATGGAAGACCTGTCCGACCGGGTCCGCGGTATCGGCCCCCGCCGCGCGCAAGCGCTCGAGGCCGCCGGACTGCGCGTGACGGCAGGGGGCACGGCGCCGGACCGAGCTGCGCCGGGGATGCGTCCTGCTCCCGGGCAGGCGGCGGGCGGGCACGCACGCCCCGGCGTCGCGCGCCAAGACCGGGCCCGCACCGATCCGGCGCGCACCGATCCGGCGCGTCCTGACGGCAAGGATCTCCGTGGCGGCCGCGTGCCGCCGCGCGTTACGCGTTGATCCCTCCCGCTGCCCTTGACGTCCCTGGCGCCGACGCGGCCTTCGCGTCGGCCGCTGGGGTACGGAGTTATAGTTGCGGCATGAAAACCGTCACCTATCCCACCGTCGAGCAGACCGTCGGCAATACGCCGCTGGTCCGCCTGCAGCGCATCCCTGGCGCGGACAGCGCCGCCCGCGGCAACGTGATCCTGGCCAAACTGGAAGGCAACAACCCGGCCGGCTCGGTCAAGGACCGTCCCGCCCTGTCCATGATCCGCCATGCGGAAGCCCGTGGCGAGATCAAGCCCGGCGATACGCTCATCGAAGCCACCAGCGGCAATACCGGCATTGCGCTGGCCATGGTGGCGGCCATGCGCGGCTATCGCATGGTCCTTATCATGCCGGACAACCTGTCGGTGGAGCGCCGTGCCGCCATGACGGCGTATGGCGCGGAGCTGATCCTGACGCCGGCCGACAAGGGCGGCATGGAGTACGCCCGCGATCTGGCCATGGCCATGCAAAGCGAAGGCAAGGGCAAGGTCCTGGACCAGTTCGCCAACCCGGACAACCCGCGCGCGCATATCGAAGGTACCGGGCCCGAACTCTGGGCGCAGACCGAAGGCGGCATCACCCATTTTGTCAGCGCGATGGGCACGACGGGCACCATCATGGGCGTGTCCACCTACCTGAAGTCGCGCAATCCCGCCATCCAGGTCATCGGCGCCCAGCCGGAGGAAGGCTCGCAGATCCCCGGCATACGCAAATGGCCGGAGGCCTATCTGCCGGCGATTTTCGATCGCAGCCGCGTGGACGGCTACGAAAGCATCAAGCAGGCCGATGCCGAAGCCATGGCGCGCAGGCTGGCCGCGGAAGAGGGCATCTTCGCCGGGATCTCGTCGGCCGGCGCCTTGATCGCCGCCTTGCGCGTCGCGTCCCGCGTGGAAAACGCCACCATCGTCTTCATCGTCTGCGACCGGGGCGACCGCTACCTTTCCACGGGCGTGTTCAACTAAGGCGGGGCGCACCGCCGCGGCGGCGTTCCGCCGTCGTGTGCGCCCGCATCCGTGGCCCGGCCGCTGCTACCTTTGCACGGGCGCGTCCGGCTGATCCGGACGCGCGGCCACGGCGTTCATGCGCGCCTGGATGGCGGCGGCCAGGTCCGCCACCGACGTGGCGTAGAAATAGCTGTGGTTGTATTGCGTCAGGGCGAAGAAATTCACCGTGGCGGTGCGGTATTCGGCCGTGCCGGCGGCTTCCTCGGGCAGGTCTATCACGCCCAGCATGCCTTGCTGCCAGCCATTGTCGGCGACGGTCATGGCTGTGGGCGAGACGGTCGCGCCCGCGGCCTGCAATTGCGGCCAGGTGCGGGTGGGCGCGAGCCCGCCGTCCACCAGCCGTCCCGCGTCGGGGGGCAGGACCACCGGCGCGAATACCGGCCGGCCGCGTTCCCAGCCGTGCTCCACCAGGAAGTTGCCCACCGACAGGATCGCATCGCGAGGATGGTTGGCCAGGTCGATGTGGCCGCTGCCGTCGCCGTCCAGCGCGTAGCGCAGGATGCTGCCCGGCATGAACTGCGGCATGCCGATCGCGCCCGCATAGGATCCCAGCGTTTCCAGGTCCAGCCGGCCCTGCATGACCAGGGTCAGGAAATCAGCCAGCTGCGAGCGGAACATCTGCGCCCGCTCGGGCCTGGCGGGGTCGGGGTAGTCGAAGGCCAGCGTGGACAGGGCGTCCAGCACGCGGAAGCTGCCCATGTTGCGGCCATACAGGGTTTCCACGCCGATGATGCCGACGATGATCGCCGGCGGCACGCCGAAACGCTGCGCCGCCTGGTTCAGCGCGTCGGCATTCTCCTGCCAGAACGCCACGCCCCAGCCGATGCGCTTGGGCTCGACGACGCGCGCGCGGTAGGTGATCCAGCTGCGCGATATCTTGCGTCCCGGCGGCGGGGCGATCAGGCGCGCGACCGTGGGGCTGTAGCGGGCCCCGGCCAGTGCGCTGGCCAGCCGGTCCGCGGGAAGGCCGCGTTCGGCGGCCAGCTGTTGGACGAAGGCCTGCACGTCGGCGCGCATGCGGCCGTCGGGCGCCGCCACGGCCGATATTTGCTGGTCATCGGGCACGGCGCCGCCTTCGCTGCCTATCGTGGACGCCGAGCCCTGGTCGGGCGGCGGACCGATGCGGATGCGCGGCGTGGCGGCATCCACGGCGGCGGGCGCCTGGGCCTGGTCCGTGCCGGCGGCGCGGTCCGGGCGGTTCTGTGCGGTGGAGCAGCCCGTCAATAGGGCGGTAAGCAGGACGAGTTGCAGTAAGTGCCGACAGGTGAACATAATCTTCCCATGGAGACCCTGTATCTTACCCACCCGTCCTGCAGGCTGCATGAAATGGGCGAGTGGCATCCCGAATGTCCGCAGAGACTCGATGCCATCTCGGACCAGCTGCTGGCCAGCGGCATCATGCCGTACCTGGACACGCGCGAGGCCACGGCGGTCTCCCGCGAGGCCCTGCTGCGCGCCCACGATGCCGCCTACGTCGACAGCCTGGCGGCGGGCATCCCCGCGGCCGGCTACCGCTCGCTGGACGCCGATACGCTGATGAACCCGCACACCTACGACGCGGCGCTGCACGCCGCCGGCGCCGGCGTGCAGGCGGTGGACGCCATCATGGCCGGCGAAGCGCCCACCGCGTTCTGCGCCGTCCGCCCGCCCGGCCATCATGCCTGCCGCGACCGGGCCATGGGGTTCTGCCTGTTCAATAACGTGGCCGTCGCCGCGCATCACGCCATGGCTCGCCACGGCCTGCAGCGGGTGGCCATCGTGGACTTCGACGTGCATCACGGCAACGGCACGGAAGACATCTTCGCCGGCGATCGGCGGGTCCTGATGTGCGGGATCTTCCAGCATCCCTTCTATCCCCATAGCGGCGAGACGGCGCGCGGCGACAATATGGTCAACGTGCCTGTCCCCGCCTACAGCGGCGGCGCCGAGGTGCGCGAAATCGTCTCGCGGATCTGGCTGCCCCGGCTGGATGCGCATCGGCCCGAAATGATCCTGGTCTCCGCGGGTTTCGATGCCCATCGCGAGGACGACCTGGGCCAGTTGGGACTGGTCGAGGCCGACTACGCCTGGATCACCCGCCAGCTCATGCAGGTGGCCGACCGCCATGCCGGCGGCCGTGTCGTCAGCATGCTGGAGGGCGGCTACAACCTGTCCGCGCTGGGCCGCAGCGCCGTGGCGCACATCCGCGAGCTGGCGCGCCTGTAGGGCAGCCCGGGTTTCCGCCACGTGAAATGCCCGCGGGGCGCCGCGCGCCCCGAGGTTGTAGAATCAGGCGATTCCCCACCGCCGCGGGCTTCGCGCGGCGTCAATTATTCGATCATCTGTGGAGGCTGCTGGATGAAGGTCTTGGTACCGGTCAAACGCGTCGTTGACTACAACGTCAAGGTGCGCGTCAAATCCGATCAAACGGGCGTCGACATCGCCAACGTCAAAATGTCGATGAACCCGTTCGATGAAATCGCCGTGGAAGAGGCCACGCGGCTCAAGGAAAAGGGCACGGTAAGCGAAGTCGTCGCCGTATCGTGCGGCGTCACGCAATGCCAGGAAACGCTGCGCACGGCCATGGCGATCGGCGCCGACCGCGGCATCCTGGTGCAGACGGACGCCGAACTGCAGCCCCTGGCGGTGGCCAAGCTCCTGAAGGCCCTGGTGGACAAGGAACAGCCCCAGCTGGTCATCCTGGGCAAGCAGGCCATCGACGACGATGCCAACCAGACCGGCCAGATGCTGGCCGCGCTGCTGGACTGGCCGCAAGCCACTTTCGCGAACAAGGTCGAGATCGCCGACGGCAAGGCCACCGTCACGCGCGAAGTCGATGGTGGCCTGGAAACGGTCGCGCTGAAGCTGCCCGCCATCGTCACCACCGACTTGCGCCTGAACGAGCCGCGCTACGTCACGCTGCCCAACATCATGAAGGCCAAGAAAAAGACGCTGGATACCGTCACGCCGCAGGACCTGGGCGTCGATCCGGCGCCGCGCCTGAAAACGCTGAAGGTCACCGAGCCGCCCGCGCGCAAGGCCGGCATCAAGGTGCCCGACGTGGCGGCGCTGGTGGACAAACTGAAGAACGAAGCGAAGGTGGTTTGAGATGACGATCCTGGTTATTGCCGAACACGATAACGCCCAGTTGAAGGGCGCCACGCTGAACACCGTGGCGGCCGCCGCCAAGCTGGGCGGCGACGTGCACGTGCTGGTGGCCGGCGGCGGCGCGCAAGCCGTCGCGCAGCAGGCCGCGGGGATCGCCGGCGTGTCCAAGGTCCTGCTGGCCGATGCGCCGCACCTGGCCGACGGCCTGGCGGAAAACGTCGCCGCACAGGTGCTGGCCGTGGCGCAGGACTACAGCCATATCCTGTTCCCGGCCACGGCCTCGGGCAAGAATATCGCGCCGCGGGTGGCCGCCAAGCTGGACGTCGCGCAGATTTCCGATATCTCGGCCGTCGTGTCGCCGGATACCTTCGAACGCCCCATCTACGCGGGCAACGCCATTGCCACCGTGCAGTCGGCCGATCCGGTCAAGGTCATCACGGTGCGCACCACCGCCTTCGATGCCGCGGCGGCGCAAGGCGGCTCGGCCCAGGTGGAAAACGCCACGCCCGTGGCCGATAGCGGCTTGTCGTCCTTCGTCGGGCGCGAGCTGGCCAAGAGCGATCGTCCCGAGCTGGCCGGCGCGCGCGCCGTCGTCTCGGGCGGCCGCGGCATGGGCAGCGCGGAAAACTTCAAGATCCTCGACCCGCTGGCCGACAAGCTGGGCGCGGCCCTGGGCGCTTCGCGCGCCGCGGTCGATGCCGGCTATGCGCCGAACGATTGGCAGGTCGGGCAGACCGGCAAGATCGTCGCGCCGCAGCTGTACGTCGCCGTCGGGATTTCCGGCGCCATCCAGCACCTGGCCGGCATGAAGGATTCCAAGGTGATCGTGGCGATCAACAAGGACGCCGAAGCGCCGATTTTCGGCGTGGCGGATTACGGCCTGGTGGGCGATCTGTTCACCGTGGTGCCCGAGCTGGTCAAGGCGCTTTAAGCTTTAATATAGAAAAACCAAGGCGCATCGCGGTCCGCCGCGCGCACGGGAAACGGCCGTCCTGGTGGACGGCCGTTTTGCTTGCGGCCAGGCCGTACTGGGGTATCAGGAGACGACATGAGCTATCACGTACCGCTGGCGGATATCCGCTTCACGCTCAAGGAACTGGCCGGCCTGGACGGCGTGCTGGCGCTTCCGGGTTACGAGGAAGCCACGCCGGATCTGGTCGATGCCGTGCTGCGCGAGAACGCGCGCTTCGTGGAGCAGGCCATCGCGCCGCTCAACCGCGCCGGCGACCGCCGGCCGGCCAGCTGGCGCGATGGCACGGTGACGACGCCTCCTGGCTATGCCGAGACCTTTCGCGCCTATGCGCAGGCAGGGTGGCAAGGCCTGCTGCATCCGCCCGCCTGGGGTGGACAGGGGCTGCCCAAGCTGGTGGCGGCGGTCGCGAACGAAAACATCAACTCGGCCTGCCTGGCGTTCTCGCTGTGCCCGCTGCTGACCGACGGGGTCATCGAAGCCCTGCTGGCGGTGGGAAGCGAGGCCCTGCGCGAGACCTATGTACCCAATCTGGTGGCGGGCAAGTGGACCGGCACCATGAACCTGACCGAACCGCAGGCCGGTTCGGACCTGGCCCAGGTCGCCATGCGGGCGGTCCCCCAACAGGATGGCACCTACCGGCTGAGCGGACAAAAGATCTTCATCACTTACGGCGAACACGATATGGCCGAGAACATCGTCCATCTCGTGCTTGCCCGCACGCCGGACGCGCCGGCCGGGGTCAAGGGCATATCGCTGTTCGTCGTCCCCAAGTACCTGCCCACGGCCGACGGTGCGCCGGGCGCGCGCAACGATGTCTGGTGCGCTTCCCTGGAAGACAAGCTGGGTATCCACGGCAGCCCCACCGCCGTATTGATCTACGGCGATGGCAAGGGCGAGGTCGGCGCCGGCGCGGTGGGCCACTTGGTCGGCGAGGAAAACCGCGGTCTGGAGTACATGTTCATCATGATGAACGCGGCCCGCTACGCGGTCGGGCAACAGGGCGTGGCCGTGGCCGAACGCGCCACGCAGCAGGCGGTGGCCTATGCGCGCGAGCGCGTCCAGGGACGTGCGGTGGAAGGATCGAAAGGGCCGGTGACCATCGCCCATCATCCCGACGTACAGCGCATGCTGCTGACCATGCGCGCGCTGACCGAAGGCGGCCGCGCCCTGTCCAGCGTCACCGCCGCCGCCTTCGACCTGGCCGGCCATCATCCCGATGCGGAAACGCGGGACAGGAACCGGGCCTTCTACGAATTCATGGTGCCTGTCGTCAAGGGTTTCTGCACCGAATCCGCCGTGGAGGTCGCCTCCCTGGGGGTGCAGGTGCATGGCGGCATGGGCTATATCGAGGAAACCGGCGCGGCGCAGCACTACCGCGACGCCCGCATCCTGCCCATCTATGAAGGCACCACCGCCATCCAGGCCAACGACCTGATCGGCCGCAAGCTGCTGCGCGACGGCGGCGCCACCGCGCGCCATCTGCTGCAGGCCATGCGGGAAACCCTGGATGCCCTGCAGCAGGCGGAAGCGACAGCGTCCGCCCCGGACGCGGCGGGCCTGGCGCTGATGCGGGTCAATCTGGCGCAGGCCATGCAGGCGCAGCAGCAGGCGCTGGAGTTCATGGCCCGCACGGGCATGGGCAACGTCCGCGCGGTGTTCGCCGGCAGCGTGCCTTTCCTGATGCTCACCGGCGTACTGGCGGCGGGATGGCAGATGGCCCGGGCGGCGGTGGCCTGCCATCGGCACCTGCAAGACGCCGGCAATTCCCCGACGGAGTGGTCGCCGGATTTCCTGCGCAATAAGCTGGCAACGGCGATTTTCTATGGCGCGCATATCCTGCCTCGCGCCGCCGCGCTGTCCGCCGCGGTCCAGGCGGGGGTCGTTACCGATACTTGCGCCAAATACTCGGATATTGCATAACCTTATGCGGATCGGGACTTTTGCCTGCCGCGGTTTGGTGCAAGAATGGCGGCACGGGCCCCGTCGGGACAGGTGCGCCCTCCCGCTTGCCCGCCGGCTCGCCGCACGCGACCCGGCGTTTACTTTCTCTGGAGATAGGATCGAGTATGGGACAACTACGTTTGGGCGATGAAGCCCCCGATTTCGAACAAAAATCCTCTGTCGGCCCCATCCGTTTTCATGAGTATCTGGGCAACAGTTGGGGCGTTCTTTTCTCGCACCCGGCGGATTTCACGCCCGTGTGCACCACCGAGCTCGGCTACACCGCCAAGCTGGCGGATGAATTCGCCAAGCGCAATGTGAAAGTGCTGGCGCTGTCCGTGGACCCGGTCGACTCGCATACCAAGTGGATCGACGATATCAACGACACCCAGGGCACCACGGTCAATTTCCCCATCCTGGCGGACGAAGACCGCAAGGTGTCCGAGCTCTACGACATGATCCATCCGAATGCCAGCGTCACCGCGACGGTGCGTTCGGTGTTCATTATCGACCCGGCCAAGAAGGTGCGGCTGATCATCACCTATCCCGCCAGCACGGGCCGCAATTTCAACGAGATCCTGCGCGTCATCGATTCGCTGCAGCTGACCGACAGCCACAGCGTGGCCACGCCGGTGAACTGGCAGGACGGCGACGACGTGATCATCGTGCCGTCGCTGAAGGACGAGGACGTGATCAAGCAGAAATTCCCCAAGGGCTACAAGGCGGTGCGCCCCTACCTGCGCATCACGCCCCAGCCGAACAAATAAACGGGCCGGCCAAGCGCCTGGCGCGAACCCCCGGTGGCCCCGGGGGTTTTTTTTGCCTGTCCATGCAGGGCCTTCATCCCGGGAATATGCAAACAAGCATATTTTCGTTTGATGCACCGCACCCACGCTCCACAATGCCGCTTCGTCACGGCGCCTTGTACGGCGGCCGTGCGATCACATCAATAACGCCCGATGGGCACCTATCGCGGAATGGACAGCATGGCGCATGGCAAGCAGAGACGGGACTTCCTTAAACGGTCGCTCGGTGTCGCGTCCGCCTGCGTCGGCTTGACGCAGCTGGCGCCGGCGGCGCGCGCGCAGGCGCGCCCCCTGGAACTGTTGAACGTATCCTACGACCCGACGCGCGAGCTCTATGCCCAGTACAACCCCTTGTTCGCCAGGTTCTGGAAGGCCAGGACCGGGCAGGACATCGTCATCCGCAATTCGCATGGCGGCTCGAGCAAGCAGGCGCGCAGCGTGATCGATGGCGTGGACGCCGATGTGGTCACGCTGGGGCTGGCTCCCGATGTGGAAGCGCTGGTCACCCACGGCGGGCTGGTACGCCCGGGCTGGGAGAGCCGGCTGCCTGGCAATTCCTCGCCTTATACCTCGACCATCATCCTGGTCGTGCGCAAGGGCAACCCGAAGGGCATCAAGGGTTGGGACGACCTGGTCAAGCCGGGCGTGTCCGTCATTACCCCCAACCCCAAGACCTCGGCCGGCGCGCGCTGGAACTACCTGGCGGCGTGGGAGCATGCGCGCCGCAAGTCGGGCGATGCCGGCGCCAGGGACTTCATCGAAAAGCTGTACCGCAATGTGCCCGTGCTGGATTCGGGCGCGCGGGGATCGACGATTACCTTCGCGCAGCGCGGTGTCGGCGATGTGCTGATTTCCTGGGAAAACGACGCCTTCCTGGCCTTGAAGGAATTCGGCGAGGGCCAGCTGGACCTGGTCGTTCCCAGCCTGAGCGTGCTGTGCGAGCCCTCCGTGGCGGTGGTCGACAAGAATGTCGATCGCAAAGGCACGCGCGAGGTGGCGCAAGCCTATCTGGAGCACCTGTACTCGGAAGAGGCGCAGGACCTGATCGGCCGCAATTACTACCGCCCCATCGCGGAGCAGGCCAAGGCCAAGTACGCGACGCAGTTCCCCGCGCTGGATCTATTCACCATCCGCGACCTGGGCGGATGGCCCGCGGTGGACAAGTTGCATTTCGCGGATAACGGGATTTTCGATCAGGTCTATGTCAAGCAGTAGCCAGCTGGCGGCAGGGGTGGCCTTGCCGCGCCATCCCGGCGCCCGCGGGGCGGGTCCGCTCGCGTCCCTGCCACCGGCGCGCGGGGGCAGGCGCACGCCCCGCGTACTGCCCGGATTGAACCTGACGCTGGGCCTGACGCTGGCGTATCTCGGGGTGCTCGTGCTGCTGCCCCTGTCGGCGCTGGTGATCAAGGCCGCGGGGCTGAGCTGGGACGCCTTCGTCGCCGCGGTGACATCGCCGCGCGTCCTGTCCGCCTATCGCGTGACGTTCGGCGCGTCCCTGATCGCGGCGCTGGTCAATCTGGCCTGCGGCCTGCTGGTGGCCTGGGTGCTGGTGCGCTATGACTTTCCCGGCAAGCGCATATTGGATGCGCTGGTCGATCTGCCTTTCGCGCTGCCGACCGCGGTGGCCGGCATCGCGCTGGCCGCCTTGCTCGGCCCCCATGGCTGGATAGGCGGGCTGCTGGCGCCATTGGGCATCAAGGTGGCCTACACGCCGGCGGGCATCGTCGTCGCGCTGATCTTCATCGGCATTCCCTTTGTCGTCCGCACGGTGCAACCTGTGCTGGAAGACCTGGAGACCTCGCTGGAAGAAGCCGCCGCGAGCCTGGGCGCGCGGCCGGCGCAGATCTTCCTTCGCGTGCTGCTGCCCACTATCGCGCCCGCGCTGCTGGCCGGATTCGCGATGGCGTTCGCCCGCGCGATAGGCGAATACGGTTCGGTGATTTTCATCGCCGGCAATATGCCCATGGTGTCCGAGATCGCCCCCTTGCTCATACTGGTCAAGCTGGAACAGTTCGACTATGCGGGCGCCGCCGCCATCGGCGCGGTGCTGCTGGGTCTGTCGTTCGCGATGCTGCTGGCGATCAACGGCCTGCAGGCCTGGCGCGGGCGGCTGGCCGGCCGTGACGCCGAAGGAGCCCGGCCATGACGGCGCGGCGGCCGGCCTTGCCTGCTACGCGACAGGGGCGTATCGGCCGCGTGGCGCTGATCGCGGCGGCGGCGGTTTTCCTGGCGCTCTTCCTGGTGCTGCCCTTGTGCGCCGTCTTCACCGAAGCGCTGCGCAAGGGCTATGGCGCCTATGTCGCCGCGCTGGTGGAGCCCGACTCCTGGTCCGCCATCCTGCTGACCTTGCTGACGGCGGCCATCTGCGTGCCCATGAACATGGCCTTCGGCGTCGTGGCGGCGTGGGCCATCGCCAAGCACCGGTTCCGCGGCAAATCCGTGCTGGTCACCCTGATCGACCTGCCGTTCTCCGTATCGCCCGTGGTGGCGGGCCTTTCCTACATGCTGGTGGTCGGCGCGCAGGGCTGGATAGGGCCGTGGCTGATGGCGCACGATCTGAAAATCGCCTTTGCCGTGCCGGGCATCGTGCTGGTCACCACCTTCGTCACGCTGCCCCTGGTGGCGCGGGAGCTGATCCCGCTGATGGAAGCCCAGGGCAGCGAAGAGGAAGAGGCCGCCGTCGTGCTGGGCGCGCGCGGCTGGCAGGTGTTCCGGCACGTCACGCTGCCCAATATCCGCTGGGGGCTGCTGTATGGCGTGATCCTGTGCAACGCGCGCGCCATGGGCGAGTTCGGCGCCGTCTCGGTGATATCCGGGCATATCCGCGGCCTGACCAACACCATCCCCTTGCAGGTAGAGATCCTGTACAACGAATACCAGATCCAGGCGGGGTTCGCCGTCGCCTCGCTGCTGGCCGTCCTTGCGCTGGTCACGCTGGCGATCAAAACCATGGTGCAATGGCGCCACGCGCGGGCCCGGCTGCGCCAGGCCGGCGCGCAGGCGCCGGCCCGCCCGGGGACGTCCCACGCGATCCCGGCCGCCTCGGGCGCCGCGGGCGCCTGAGCCCGGCACGGACTAGGAAAAAGACACATGGATATCGAGATCAAATCGGTCAACAAGCGTTTCGGCGCCTTCCAGGCGCTGCGCGACGTCAATCTGCATATCGACTCCGGCGAGCTGGTGGCGCTGCTGGGCCCCTCGGGCTGCGGCAAGACGACCTTGCTGCGCATCATCGCCGGCCTGGAGACGCCCGACAGCGGCAATATCTATTTCTTCGGCGAAGACAGTACCGGCGTGCACGTGCGCGAACGCCAGGTCGGCTTCGTCTTCCAGCATTACGCCTTGTTCCGCCACATGACGGTGTTCGAGAACGTGGCCTTCGGCCTGCGTATCAAGCCGCGTGGCCAGCGGCCCGGCGAGACGGCCATCCGCGAAAAAGTCCATGCGCTGCTGAACCTGGTGCAACTGGACTGGCTGGCCGACCGTTATCCGGCGCAACTGTCGGGCGGACAGCGCCAGCGCATCGCGCTGGCACGCGCCCTGGCGGTGGAGCCCCGGGTACTGCTGCTGGACGAGCCCTTCGGCGCCCTGGACGCCAAGGTACGCAAGGAGTTGCGGCGCTGGCTGCGCCGCCTGCACGACGAGTTGCACGTGGCCAGCGTGTTCGTGACGCATGACCAGGAAGAAGCCCTGGAAGTGGCGGATCGCGTCGTCGTCATGAACGCCGGCCGTATCGAACAGGTCGGCACCCCGCGGGAAGTCTGGTCGCATCCGGCCACGCCTTTCGTCTACGGCTTCCTGGGCGACGTCAACCAGATCGAAGGCCATGCCGGGGGCGGCCAGTGGCGCCTGAGCGGTATCTCGCTGCCGGCCCCGACATTCGACGGGCTGGACGAACAGCGCGCGGTCGCCTACGTGCGGCCGCACGAACTGGACGTGGTCCCGTACGCGCCGTCCGGCGAGGGTATCGCGGTCAGGCTCAATCACGCCTACCTGGCCGGGCCCAGCGCCTTCCTGGAGCTGCAGCGCGAAGACGGCGCCCTGCTCGAAGCGCAATTGCCTGAAGAGGAATACCACAGCCTGGCGCTGCGCGAAGGCGCGATGCTGCTTGCCCGCCCGCGCCGCGGCCGCATCTTTCCGGCGGCTTGACCGCTATCGCATTTCCTTGCCTTGCCCATCATGCCCGTATCGACCATGTCCGCCCCGGCTGCCCGCATCCCCGCCCCCATCGCCACGCGCTGGTCCGACCTGTTGCAGCGCCTGGCGGACATCGCGGCGCGCTATCCAGACGCGGCCCTGGCCTCGTCGCTGGCGGCCGAGGACATGGTCCTGACGCATGCCATCCACACCGGCGGGATCGATATCGAAATCTTCACCCTGGACACCGGCAGGCTGCACGCGGAGACCCTGGGCATGCTGGATGTCATCGAGCGCCGCTACGGCCGCCGTCCGACGGTGTACCGGCCGCGCCAGGAAGCAGTGGACGCCCACGTCGCGGCGCACGGCGCCTTCGCCTTCTACGAAAGCCGCGATCTGCGGCAGGCCTGCTGCCATATCCGCAAGGTCGAGCCGCTGACCCGGGCCCTGGCCGGACGCGGCGCATGGATCACCGGGCAGCGGCGCGCGCAGGCAAGCACGCGCGGCGCCCTGCCGGAGGCCGAGCAGGACACGGTGTTCGGCCAGCCCGGCCGGCCGCTCTACAAGTTCAACCCCTTGGCGGCGTGGAGCGAGGACGATGTCTGGAACGCCATCCGCGCCCTGGACATTCCGTACAACCCGCTGCATGACCGCGGTTATCCGTCCATCGGCTGCGAGCCCTGTACGCGCGCCATCCGTCCCGGCGAGGACGTGCGCGCGGGACGCTGGTGGTGGGAATCCTCCGACAGCAAGGAATGCGGCCTGCATGCCGGCAATCGCGCCGGCGGCGCGGCCGTGCATGCCTCCGCCGCCAAGGTCTGACGCGCCGTTCCACCCCGAAGCAATCGAGAATCGCCCATGTCCACCGTTCATACCCGCAGCCACCTGGATTGGCTGGAGTCCGAAGCCATCTTCATCCTGCGCGAGGTCGCGGCCGAATGCGAGAAGCCCGTCCTGCTGTTTTCAGGCGGCAAGGATTCCTGCGTGCTGCTGCGGCTGGCGGAAAAGGCCTTCCGTCCGGCGCGTTTTCCGTTTCCGTTGATGCACATCGACACCGGCCACAACTTCCCGGAGGTCATCCAGTTCCGCGACGCCCGCGCCGCCGAGCTGGGCGAGACCCTGATCGTGCGCAGCGTGGAGGACTCCATCCGGCGCGGCTCGGTGGTGCTGCGCAAGGAGACGGATTCGCGCAATGCCGCGCAGGCCGTCACGCTGCTGGAGGCCATCGCCGAATTCGGTTTCGACGCCTGCATCGGCGGCGCGCGGCGCGACGAAGAGAAGGCGCGCGCGAAGGAGCGCATTTTTTCCTTCCGCGACGAGTTCGGCCAGTGGGATCCCAAGAGCCAGCGTCCGGAGGTCTGGAGCTTGTACAACACCCGGGTGCATCGCGGCGAGAACATGCGCGTGTTCCCCATCTCCAACTGGACGGAGCTGGACGTCTGGCAGTACATCGCGCGCGAGAACCTGGCGCTGCCGTCCATCTATTACGCCCACCGCCGTCCGGTGGTGCGTCGCCGCGGCCTGCTGGTGCCGGTCACGCCGCTGACGCCGCCCCAGGCGGACGAGCAGGTGGAAACCCTGTCGGTGCGTTTCCGCACGGTGGGCGATATTTCCTGCACCTGCCCGGTGGCATCCGATGCCGCCGACAACCAGGCCATCATCGCCGAGACCGCGCTGAGCGACATCACGGAGCGCGGCGCCACGCGCATGGACGACCAGACCTCCGAGGCGTCCATGGAACGCCGCAAGAAAGAAGGGTATTTCTGAGCACGGGCCCGGAGCAAGCATGAACGCAATCAACGAATCCTTCCTGCCCACGGGCGAAACGGCGGTGATCCGCCTGATCACCGCGGGCTCCGTCGACGACGGCAAGTCCACGCTCATCGGCCGCCTGCTGTACGACAGCAAGAGCGTGTTCGCGGATCAGCTGGACGCGATCGCGCGCGCCAAGTACAAGCGCGTGGCGGGCGACGGCATCGACTTCGCGCTGCTCACCGACGGGCTGGAGGCGGAGCGGGAGCAGGGCATCACGATCGATGTCGCCTATCGCTACTTCGCGACGCCGCGGCGCAAGTTCATCGTGGCCGATGCGCCCGGCCATGAGCAATACACCCGCAACATGGTCACCGGCGCGTCCACCGCGGACGTGGCCGTGATCCTTATCGACGCCACGCGGGCCGCCGACGGCCGCCTGCTGCCGCAGACCAAGCGGCACAGCACGATCGCGCGGCTGCTGGGCATCCGCCACATCATTGTCGCGGTGAACAAGATGGATCTCGTGGCGTGGGACCGCGCCGTCTTCGAGCGCATACGGGACGGCTACGCCGATCTGGCCGCGCGGCTCGGCATCCAGGATTTCAAGGTGCTGCCCATGTCGGCGCTGAATGGCGACAATGTGGTGGCGCCGTCCGTCCACGCGCCCTGGTACGACGGCCCGCCGCTGCTGGAGCTGCTGGAATCGCTCGATCCCGCGGCACACGATGCCGAGGCGCCCCTGCGCTTCCCGGTGCAGTGGGTGGTGCGGCACGACGGCAGCAGCGCGCAGGACTTTCGCGGCTATGCGGGCCGCGTGGCCAGCGGCGCGCTGCGGCCCGGCGACGAGGTCGTGGTGCAGCCTTCCGGCGTGGCGGCGCGCGTGGCCGAAGTGCGCGGCCACGACAGGGTCCTGTCGGGGGCCGTGGCGGGCGACTCCGTCATTGTGGTGCTGGACCGCGATGTCGATGTGTCGCGCGGCGACGTGCTCACGCACGCGGCGTCGCCTGCCCGCGTCGAGAAAGAATTCGAGGCCGAAGTCTGCTGGCTGGATGCGCAGCCCCTGAACCCGGCGCGCAAGTATCTGTTGAAGCATGGCACGCGCTTGACCGCCGCGAAGATCCGCCAGGTCGCGACACGCCGCGACATTCACGAGCTGCGCGAGGTCGATGGCGCGGACGGCACGCTGTCGATGAACGACATCGGCAAGGTCCGCATCGCCACGCGCGAGCCCTTGGTCATCGATCGCTACGACGAGGTCGCGGCCACCGGCGCGTTCATTCTGATCGACGAATCCACGCACCAGACGGCAGCCGCCGGCATGGTCCGCTGAGGGTCCCCGCGTCGCGCCGGCGCGGACCCCGCTTTTACCACGCCGATGCCCGCAAAGCCTTATTTCATGCGGGTTTTGCGGCAAAGCCACAGTGCCGGAAATAGCCTGCAGCGGCCGCCGGACTTGCGGTAAAGTGGGACGTCGCCAACAAAAACGGCGGCGGGTACTTGCCAGAAATCACTGTATGGATGTACAGTATTTTCATGGCACGTACCGATCATTCCGTTTTTGCCGGTTCTGGGTCCCCGGCTGCCGCCCCCGCCGCCTTGCGCGGTCGGGGTGCGGTTACTAATGTTCGGCATCGCTTCCAGCGTGATGACCGCAGCGCGGTCGATCCGGCGGATGAGCCGGCGCTGGCCGATCCTGGGCTCGTAGCCCCCGTTCATGGCGCCGCTCGCTTGGCCGCGGATACGGTCCAGTTTTCTGTCCCCATTTACCCAGCGGCCGCGCCGGACGCTTCCCGCCGCGCCGAACCCGCCGATCCCGCCGATCCTGCCGCCGCTTCCGATCCGTCCCATCCGGCTGAACTGCCCGATCCGTCGGAAACGACTTCGC
This sequence comes from Bordetella bronchialis, assembly GCF_001676705.1. Taxonomy (NCBI): domain Bacteria; kingdom Pseudomonadati; phylum Pseudomonadota; class Betaproteobacteria; order Burkholderiales; family Alcaligenaceae; genus Bordetella; species Bordetella bronchialis. Next base: position 4,023,293 of record NZ_CP016170.1, on the reverse strand, counting down.
TGGCCACCACGGTCGCGGTCGAGCAGGCACGCAAGCTCCTGTCTCGCAATGATTCTCCGGATGTCCCCTTCGACCGGGCCATCAATACCTATCGTGGCTGCGAACACGGCTGCGCGTATTGCTATGCGCGGCCCACGCATGCCTATCTCGGCTATTCGCCCGGCCTGGATTTCGAAACCCGCCTGATCGCCAAGGCCAATGCCGTCGATGCCTTGCGGGCGGAACTCGCCCGGCCGGGCTACCGGGTGGAGCCCATCAATATCGGCTCGGCCACGGACGTGTACCAGCCTATCGAGCGCAGTTGGCGGCTGACGCGCGGCGTCATCGAAGTGCTGCTGGAAACCGGCCATCCCTTGACCATCGTCACCAAGAATGCCCTGATCGAACGGGACCTGGACCTGCTGCAGGCGCTTGCGCGCCGCAGGCTGGTGGCGGTGTACATCAGCATCACGTCGCTGGACGCCGGCTTGTCGCGGGCCCTGGAGCCGCGCGCCTCGGCACCCTGGAAGCGCCTGCAGGCCGTGCGCAAGCTGGCCGACGCGGGCATCCCGGTGGGCGTGCTGGCCGCGCCCATCATCCCCTTCATCAACGACGAATTCCTGGAACGCATCGTGGACGAGGCCGCCCAGGCCGGCGCCTACTACGCCAGCTATACCGTGGTGCGCTTGCCCTGGGAGGTCCGTCCCGTTTTCGAGCAATGGCTGCAAGCGCACTTTCCCGATCGTGCGGAACGCGTGCTGCACCGTATCGAGGACCTGCGGGAAGGCAAGCGCAACGATCCCCGCTTCGGCAGCCGCATGCGGGGTACCGGTATCTGGGCCGATCTGCTGCGGCAGCGTTTCGACAGGGCCGTGCGCAAGGCCGGGCTCAACCGCCACCGCCTGCAGCTGGACACACAACAATTCATTCCCCCAGCCCCCTTTGCTTCCTCCGGGGCGGGATTTGCTCATGGACCTGCGCCCGCGAGGCAGCTGGGTCTATTCGACTAGGATGTCTCCCAAGGAGCGCTTCGCATGAACATCGCCGCCGATCCGCAGTTTCCCGCCAAATGGCCCTTTCCGCCGGCGCCGCCGGCCCGCCGTCCCCTTGGCCATGGCCGCCCGGCGGGGCGGTCGGGGCATGCCGCCGCCCCGGTCGGGGGGGACGGGGCCGCCGCCCCTGGCATGGCGCCATCCCCGGCCGCGGGCGGCGTGTCCACGCGCCAGATGGTGGTCGATGTGCTGCTGGTCGCCATGTGGGGGGCCATGATCCCCGGGCTGATGTGGCTGGGCGCGGCCGCGGGGTTCTAGGCCGGGCCGCTGGTTTACCTAAGCTGCTGATTTCATGTAAAATGCCGGGTTTGCCATACGTCATCCTCTGCATGCGGCAGGGGCCGGGCTTTTCCCTGCGGGCTGTCTTGTCAGCCCGGCGGGAACGAATTCCAGGACGAAACTCCAGGAATGCCGGCACCTACCCCTTATCCGACAACAACCGCATGGCACGATGATTCCGGAGTTCTCATGAACCTTATCGCTATCCTGGAACAGGAAGAAATCAAGCGCCTGACCGCTGACAAGACCATGCCGGCTTTCGCCCCCGGCGATACCGTGGTCGTCAACGTCAACGTGGTCGAAGGCACCCGCAAGCGCGTGCAGGCCTTCGAAGGCGTGGTGATCGCCAAGCGCAACCGTGGCCTGAATTCGGCCTTCATCGTGCGCAAGATCTCTTCGGGCCAGGCCGTGGAACGTACGTTCCAGCTGTATTCGCCGCAAATCGCCTCCATCGAGGTGAAGCGCCGTGGCGACGTCCGCCGTGCCAAGCTGTACTACCTGCGCGATCGCTCGGGCAAGTCCGCTCGCATCAAGGAAAAGCTGGTCAGCCGCCAGGCTGCCGCGCAATCGGCGCAAGCCTCCGAGGCCGCCGCGTCCTGATTGCGACGATGGGCACCGCCAGCCGGTCCCAGCGCAGCGAAGGCACCCCCAGCGGGTGCCTTTTCATTTCTGGCGCCCACATCGGCCCGCGCGTATCCAGGATATCGCCAGGGGCCTGGCTGGCCGCTTCGGAGTATCCTGGCTGCGCCTTGTCTGCCGTCCGTCGTCCCCCCCATTTGCCGTCCACCATGTGTCTTGCCCTGTATGCCTGATCAGCCTCCCTCGTCACGCCCGCGTCGTCCTATCGTGCGGCCTGTTTTCGACGCCGCGGTCCAGCCCTGGGTTGCCGCCAATGAGGGCCTGCGGGCGATCCCGCCCGAGGCGCTGGCGGTGGACGCGCTGCGGCGGGTCCTGCAGCATCCGGCCGGCTTGCCGGCGCAACTGCCCTTGAACGGCGACCTTCGCTATCCCGGCCGGGAGGGTCCGCCCGTCCTGGCTGCCGTGCTCATCCCGCTGGTCATGCGCGAGCAGGGCGTAACCGTCATGCTGACGCAACGCACGGCGCATTTGCATGACCACGCCGGCCAGATCAGTTTCCCGGGCGGCCGCATCGAGGACACGGACGCCACGCCCATCGCGGCGGCGCTGCGCGAGGCGCAGGAAGAAACCGGCCTGGCGCCGGACTGGGTAGAGGTGCTGGGCACGATGCCGGCCTATCTGACGGCCACGGGATTTTCCATCACCCCCGCGGTGGCCCTGGTGCGGCCCGGTTTCGACCTGGTGCCCGATCCCTTCGAGGTGGCGGAGATCTTCGAGGTGCCCTTGTCCTTCATTACGGACCCGGCCAACCACCGCCTGCACAGCGTCGAGCTGCCTGACGGCCGCGTGCGGCGGTACTACTCCATGCCCTGGGGAAAGTACTTCATCTGGGGGGCCACCGCGGCGATGCTGCGAAACCTGTACCACGTGCTGTGCGACCCGACGGCACGTGACACGGTGCCCGAGTAGGGCGACGGGGACTGAGAGCGCCGCCGCGTGGCGCGGCGCGGCTGTCGGGCCGCGCGCAAGCCGGTACGCGGGCAGCGGCTTGGCGCGCGGTCTTTCAATAGCGCGGCGCCGCCGCGTTTTCCTGCAGGATGCGCATGAACAGCGCGTGGCGCGCGGGGTCTATCCTGCCCTCGGCCAGGGCCTGCAGCACACCGCACCCCGGCTCGTGCTGGTGCGTGCAGTTGTAGAAGCGGCAATGCGCCGCGTAGGGCGCGAATTCCGGGAAGCCGCGCTCGATGTCTTCCCGTGTCAGGTGCTGCAGGCCGAAGGCCTGGAAACCGGGGGAGTCGATCAGGTCGCCGCCGCCCGGCACATGGTAAAGCCGCGTGCTGGTCGTGGTGTGGCGGCCCATGTCGAGCGCAGTGGAGTGTTCGCGCGTGGCGGCATTCGCGCCCGGGATCAGGTCGTTCAGCAGCGTCGACTTGCCCATGCCGCTCTGGCCGAGCAGCAGGCTGACATGCCCGGCCATGCGCGGCAGCAGCGTCGCGCGCGTGGCGTCGGCGTCCAGGGCGCTGACCTCCAGGACGGGCACGCCCAGGGCGGCGAGTGGGGCCAGGCGGGCTCGCGCCTCGTCCAGCCCGTCTCGCAGGTCGACCTTGTTCAGCACGATCAAGGGCGCGATGCCGGCGCTCCAGGCGCCGGCCAGGGCGCGGCCGGCCAGGTCGTCGGAAAACGTCGGCGCGACCGCCACCACGATAAAGAGCCGGTCGACATTGGCGGCGAACTGCTTGGCGCGCATGTCGTCGGAGCGATACAGCAGGTTGCTGCGCGGCAGGATCTGCTCGATGGCGCCTTCGTCGCGGCCCTGTGGCGCGATGCGGACATGGTCGCCCACCGCGGCGCCGGCCTTTTTGCCGCGCGGGTAGCACTGCCGTACGGTGCCATCGGCCATCTCCACCGAATAATGCCGGCCGTGGGCGGCCACGATGCGGCCCTCCAGCAGCCTGGACCCGGCCGCGTCGGCCCCCTTGCCATCCCGCTCGCCCGCCGTGTCCCTGTCCCGGGACTTGCCTTTGTCCGCCAATGTGGCGGGCATCGCCTCCGGGCGCGTGGGACGGGCAGGGCGGTCTTGGCGGCTCATCGGGTGGCCGCGGCCAAGTGGCGGATACGGACGGCCGCCGGCGGATGGCTGTCGTAGAACGCCGAATGCACCGGATCCGGCGTCAGCGTGGCGGCGTTGTCGTCGTACAGCTTGACCAGCGCCGAAACCAGCTGTTCGGCCGAGCTTTGGCGCGCCGCGTAGTCGTCCGCCTGGAATTCGTCGCGCCGCGAATACCAGCTGGCGATGGGCGTGAACAGGAAGGTAAATACCGGCACGACCAGGAAGAACAGCAACAGCGCCATGGCGTCGTTGCGGCCGTCCAGGCGCGGCAGCACGCCCAGCTGTTCGTAGAACCAGGGCTGGCGCGCCAGCCAGCCCAGCAGCGCGAAGAAGCCCAGGGCGACGAGGAAGCTGACGGCGATGCGCCGGATGATGTGCCGGCGGGCGAAATGGCCGAGCTCATGCGCCAGCACGGCTTCGATTTCGTCGGCGTTCAGGCGGGCGAGCAGGGTGTCGAAAAAGACGATGCGGCGGGATTTGCCGAAGCCGGTGAAATAGGCGTTGCCGTGGCCCGAGCGGCGCGATCCGTCCATCACGAACAGGCCGTTGATGGCGAAGCCGCAGCGTTGCATCAGCCCGCGGATGCGGTGGGACAGGTCCTGGTCGGCCAGCGGCGTGAATTTGTTGAACAGGGGCGCGATGACCATCGGAAACAGCAGCAGCGTCAGCAGGCTGAATCCCACCCACAGGCCCCAGGCCCAGATCCACCACAGCGAGCCGGCCTTGCCCATCAGCCACAGGATGGCGGCGACCAGGGGCAGCCCGATCACCGCTGTCAGGAGCAGCCCCTTGATCGCGTCGGAGATGAACAGCGCCGGCGTCATGCGATTGAAGCCGAAGCGGGCCTCCAGCCTGAACTGCCGCCAGAGGGTGAAGGGCAGTTCCAGCGCCCCCAGCAGCAGGCCGGTAATGACCAGCAGCAGCATCTGGTGCAGGAAATCGTTGCCGGTCAGGCGGCCGGCGAACAGGTCGATGGCCTGCAGGCCGCCCAGCAGCGTCAGGGCGACCAGCACGACGGCGTCGAACACGCGCTCTATCATGCCCAGGCGGACGCGGGCCACGGTGTAGTCGGCGGCGCGCTGGTGGCTGGCCAGGCCGATCCGGTCGGAGAATTCCGCCGGCACGCGGTCCCGGTGACGGATGACATGGCGAATCTGCCGGGTGGAAAGCCAGAGCCTGATGCCGATATCGATCAGCAGCAGCGCAACGAACAACAGTGTCAGCATTGGGGATCCGGCCTGGGAAACCGATATGAGAAAATCGGATTTTTAAAAGGCAAATTATATGGCTCTGAACGAGAACCGCCTGGTCTGGCTGGACATGGAAATGACCGGCCTGGATCCGGAAAAGGAACGCATCATCGAAGTGGCGGTTGTCGTGACCGAGCCCGACCTGACACTGGTGGCGGAAGGCCCGGCGCTGGTCATCCATCAACCGGACAGCCTGCTCGACGCGATGGACAGCTGGAACAAGGCCACCCACGGCAAGAGCGGCCTGATCGACAAGGTGAAGGCGTCCACCATGACCGAAAGCCAGGCCGAGGACATCCTGATCGCCTTTCTCTCACAGCATGTGCCGGCCGGCAAGTCGCCCTTGTGCGGCAATACCATCAGCCAGGACCGGCGCTTCATGTTCCGCTACATGCCCAGGCTGGAGCAATTCTTTCATTACCGCAACCTGGACGTCAGCACCTTGAAGGAACTGGCCCGGCGCTGGCGTCCGGATGTCTACAAAAGCTTCGAGAAAAAAAGCCGCCACGAAGCCCTGTCGGATATCCACGATTCCATCGACGAGCTCAAGCACTACCGCGAGCACTTCCTGAAGGTCTGAGATCGGCGGTGTGCCCGGCGTAGGGGGCCGGCATGCAGGCGCCCGGCATCGGAGCGCTCGCCTTGCCCACGCCCGCCCGCGTCAGGCGCTCGCCCGTGCCGGCGACCCTGTCGCGATTGCTTCCGCCGCCGCGGCCGCCGGGCCGCCGAAGCGCCGCAGCGCCTCCGCCGCCAGCGGCCGGTAGTGCGCCTCGCCGTGGCCGGCGACCTCCCCCAGATGCGCTTCCGAGGCCTCGAACAAGGCCCAGTACAGCCGGCGACACAGGGCACGCGCCGCATGGCCGGGCCAGTCCGTGGCCAGCATGCCGGCGGGCAGTTGCGGATCGTGCAGCACGATGCGGCGCCAGCGGTGCAGCAGCAGCATGCGGGCAGTGAATGCGGCCGCCGGCGCGCCCGGGTCGTCCGACGGTAGCCGCCCGCCTTCCAGTGCTTTCTCCAGCGGCGCGAACTGGCGTATGAACTCCCGGTATTGGCCGGCCAGCCCGTCCAGGTTCCAGCACTGCGCCGCCAGGGCCGCCAGGGGCAGGCCGCCCACGCCGGGAAGGTCCTGGGCGCTCAACACCAGGGCCTTGTCCGGTATGCCCAGCGATTCCAGGATGCCGGCGGCGGCCTGCGCGTGCCCGCGCGGGTGCGCGAATACCCCGGGCGCGACCATTCCATACCCTTCCCATTCCAGGGCGCGCCGCAGCTCCGTGCGTTCGGCCAGCCCATTGCCTGTCGTGCGCGGAATGACGACCAGGGTCCATGCGCCATTCCAGGCGGCGTCCGTCGCCCCGTAGATGCGCTGGGCCGCGTGCGCGGTATTGCGCGCGCCTTGCGGCGACAGCCGGTACAGGCTGCGCCGGCCATGGCGTTCGGCGTGCAGCCAGCCTTCGGCCACCAGGCGGAACACGCTGGTGCGCAGCAGGCGTTCGTTGATGCCCAGCGGTCGCAGCAGGGCGATGAGATCGCCCAGCCAGATGGCGCCGCCATGGGGTTCCATGGCATCGCCCAACAGGCTGACGCACAGCGATTTGGCGCGCGGCGGATCGGCCTTGATCAGGCGGGCGGTAAGGCGGTCCAAGGCGGACGCGGCAAGGGCCATGGGGCGGGAACGAGGGCGCGGTGGAAGGATCGAGACATGATACATAAATGGAATGTGATACAGAAATACGTTTGACAGACGAAATTCTGTATTAAATAATCCTCGCATCGTCATGCCGCTGGCGGCGGTGTGCAGGAGACAACCATGATGGATGCGCATGCACCGCAAACCCGGGCGCACACCGGGCCCATGCAAACGCCGCGGCCCGGCGGCCTGGATGCCGTGGATCCGGCGGAGCAGGATTTCCAGCGCCGCGTGGACGCCGGCGTGCGCATCGAGCCGCGCGACGCCATGCCGGACGCCTACCGCAGGACGCTGATCCGGCAGATCTCGCAGCACGCCCACTCCGAAATCGTCGGCATGCTGCCCGAGGGCAATTGGATAAGCCGCGCGCCCACGCTCAAGCGCAAGGCCATCCTTCTGGCCAAAGTCCAGGACGAATGCGGGCACGGCCTGTATCTGTACAGCGCCGCGGAAACCCTGGGCGCGTCGCGCGACCAGATGGTCGACGACCTGCACAGCGGCAAGGCCAAATACTCCACCATCTTCAACTACCCCACGCTGACCTGGGCCGACATCGGGATGATCGGCTGGCTGGTGGACGGCTCGGCCATCATCAACCAGATTCCGCTGTGCCGGTGCTCCTATGGCCCGTATGCCCGCGCCATGGTGCGCATCTGCAAGGAAGAATCCTTCCACCAGCGGCAGGGCTACGACCTGCTGATCCAGATGTGCCGCCACGGCACGCCGGAACAGAAGGCCATGTGCCAGGACGCGCTGGACCGCTGGTGGTGGCCCGCCCTGATGATGTTCGGGCCGCCGGACGCGGAATCGCCCAATAGCGCGCGGTCCATGCGCTGGCGCATCAAGCTGTTTTCCAACGACGAACTGCGCCAGAAGATGGTGGACCAGACGGTGCCGCAGGCCGAATACCTGGGCTTGCGGGTGCCCGATCCGGACCTGCGCTGGAACGCCCGGCGCGGCCATTACGACTTCGGCGCAATCGACTGGGCGGAATTCCGCGCCGTCCTGGACGGCCATGGCCCCTGCAACCGCGACCGGCTGCAGGCGCGCGTGCGCGCCCATGAAGAAGGCGCATGGGTGCGCGACGCCATGGCGGCCCATGCCGAAAAACGACGCCTGCGCAAGGCCGCCTGATCCGGCGCCGCACGATGCGGCAAGCCGGGGGAGACACACATGGACGACAAGCAGTGGCCTCTTTGGGAGGTCTTCATCCGCGGCCAGCACGGCCTGGCCCACAAGCACGTCGGCAGCCTGCATGCGCCGGATGCCGAGATGGCGCTGATGAATGCGCGCGACGTCTACACGCGCCGCAACGAAGGCCTGAGCATCTGGGTCGTCCGCGCGGCGGATATCGTCGCCAGCGATCCGGCCGACAAGGACGCCTTGTTCGATCCGGCACGCGGCAAGGTGTACCGGCATCCGACCTTCTTTCCCATGCCCGACGAAATCAAGCACATGTAGGACGCCGCCATGGACCGCTGCCTGTTCGATTTCGCGCTGCGCATGGGCGACACCACGCTGATCCTGTCGCAGCAACTGTCCGCCTGGTGCGGCCACGGCCCCATCCTGGAAGAGGACCTGGCGCTGACCAACACGGCGCTGGACCTGCTGGGCCAGGCGCGCCTATGGCTGAGCCTCGCGGCCGAGGCCGAGGGCGCCGGCCGCGACGAGGACAGCCTGGCCTATCTGCGCGATGCGCACGAATTCCGCAACGCGCTGCTGGTGGAGCGGCCCAACGGCAGCTACGCGGACACCATGGTGCGGCAGTTCTTCTTCGACGCCTGGCATTACTTCCTGCTGGATCGTTTGCAGGCTTCGTCGGAGCCGCGGGTCGCGGCCATCGCCGGCAAGGCGGTCAAGGAAGCCGCATACCATGCGCGCCGGTCGGCGGATCTCGTGGTCAGGCTGGGCGACGGCACCGAGGAAAGCCATGCGCGCATGCAGGCCGCGGTGGACGCGCTCTGGCCGTATACAGGCGAGCTCTTCACCGATGACGAAGCCGACAGGGAAGCGGCGCGGCGTGGGATCGCCTGTATGCTGGCCGAGTTGCGCGAGCCGTGGATGGCCCAGGTTCGTGCGGTGCTGGACGAAGCCACGCTGGCCATGCCGGATGAAGCACTGGCCGGCCACGCCGCGTATCGCGGCGGACGACAGGGACGGCATACCGAAGCGCTGGGCCCGCTGCTGGCGGAGATGCAGTTCCTGCAGCGCGCCTATCCGGGGGCGGCATGGTGAACCCGCTGCTTTCCCGCGCCACGCCGGCAGCGGCCGCGGCGCAGTCGGCCGCACCTCGGTCCGCTACGCCTGAGCCCGCCGCGCCTGTGCCGGCCGCGCCCGAACACATCGCGGCCTGGCTGGAAGCCGTGCGGGACCCGGAGATGCCCGCGCTCTCCGTCATCGACCTGGGCATCGTGCGCGAGATCGGCTGGGAAGGGCCGCCCGCGGAACCGGTGTGCGTGGTCACCATCACGCCGACCTATTCCGGCTGCCCCGCCATGCGCGAAATCACCCAGGACATCGAATGGGTGCTGCGCGGCCACGGCATCGCGGCCGTCGCGGTGCGCACGCGGCTGGCGCCCGCATGGACGACCGACTGGCTGACCGAGCGGGGGCGGCGCGCCTTGCTGGCCGAGGGCATCGCCCCGCCGGCCGAACGCGCCATCGACGTCAGCGGCATCGCGCGGCGCGCCCACGCGCCGGCAGTGGCCTGCCCGCATTGCGGCTCGGCCGATACCCGCATGCTCAGCGCCTTCGGCGCCACGTCCTGCCGCGCGCTCTACCGCTGCAACGATTGCCGCGAGCCTTTCGATTACTTCAAATCCCATTGAGGGCCGCATCGCCATGGCTGCTTCGTTCCACCCCCTGAAGGTCGTCGACGTGGCGCGCGACACCCGCGATGCCGTCGTGCTGACCTTCGAGCTGCCGCCCGCGCTGGCGGGGGATTTCGCGTTCCGGCCGGGCCAGTACCTGACTTTGCGCACGCGGGTGGCCGGCGAGGAACTGCGGCGCTCGTATTCGATCTGCTCGTCGCCGGGCGATGGCGCCCTGCGGGTGGCGATCAAGCGGGTGGACGACGGCGCGTTCTCGAGCTGGGCCAATCGCGAGCTGCGTCCGGGCGCCGTGCTGGACGTGATGCCGCCGGATGGCGAGTTCACCGTGGCGTTCGCGCCGGGCCAGGCGCGCCACTACGTCGCCTTCGCCGTGGGCAGCGGCATCACGCCGGTGTACTCCCTGATCAAGACCGCGCTGGCCACCGAGCCCGACAGCCGCTTCACGCTGTTCTACGGCAACCGGGCGTCGTCGTCGGTGCTGTTCCGCGAGGCGCTGGAGGATCTCAAGAATCGCTACATGGCGCGCTTTTCGCTGTGCCATGTCATGAGCCGCGAGACCCAGGACGTGGAGCTCTTCAACGGTCGCCTGGATGGCGACAAGGTGGCCAGCCTGCTGACGCGATGGCTGCGCGTGCGGGATATCGACTATGTCTTCCTGTGCGGGCCGCAGGCCATGATAGAAGACGTGGTCCCCACCCTGGAACGCCTGGGCGTCGCCCGTGACCGCATCAAGTTCGAATTGTTCGGCGCGCCGCGTGGGCCGCGGCGCCCGCGCGCGGGAAGCGCGGCGCCGGGCCAGGCACTATGCCGCGTGACCGTCGTGCAGGACGGGCACCGCCGCAGCTTCACCATCGCCAAGAACCGCGACAGCGTGCTGGATTCCGCGCTGGCCCAGGGCATAGAGCTGCCCTACTCCTGCAAGGGCGGGGTCTGTTCCACCTGCCGCTGCAAGGTGATGGAAGGGGAAGTGGATATGGATGCGAATTTCGCCCTGGAAGACTACGAAGTGGCCCGGGGCTTTGTACTGAGTTGCCAGAGCTATCCCGTCAGCGACACGCTGGTGCTGGATTTCGATCAGGAAACCTGAGCGGACCGGCCGGGCCCCGTCCGCGGCCCGCGCCCGCCGCTCTACCCGCCAGGGTTGTTCACCGAGGAGACTAACGTGACCGCAGATTATTTCGACCGCCACCGCGACCTGCTGGACCGCGCCGTGCGCGCCATCGCGACGCGGGAATTCTGGAGCGCCTATCCGGAATCGCCCAGCCCGCGCAATTACGGTGAAACGGCGGGCGAGGCGGGACGCCAGGCCTTCGAAGCCCTGCGCGGCGGCACCTTTCCCTTGCAGGTGGACGGCGCGGAACCGCTGGCCGGGGGCGAACGGTCCCCGTTCGGCTTCGATCTGCACATCAGCTATCCCCGCCTGTCGCCGCAGGACTCGGTGGCCGCGTCCACGCGCGCCCTGGCCAGGTGGCGGCGCGCGGGTCCCCGCGCCTGGGTCGGCGTGTCGCTGGAAATCCTGCAGCGCCTGAACCGCGCCAGCTTCGAGATCGCCCACGCCGTGCAGCACACCACGGGGCAGGGTTTCCTGATGGCCTTCCAGGCCGGCGGCCCGCATGCGCAGGACCGCGGCCTGGAGGCCGTGGCCTACGCGTGGCAGGAGCTCTCGCGCATCCCGGAAAAAGTCCTCTGGGAAAAACCGCAGGGCAAGCAGGATCCGGTACGGATGGAAAAGCACTACACCGTCGTGCCGCGCGGCGTGGCGCTGGTCATCGGCTGCTCCACCTTTCCGACCTGGAACGGCTATCCCGGGCTGTTCGCCAGCCTGGCGACCGGCAACACCGTGATCGTCAAGCCGCATCCCACCGCCATCTTGCCCCTGGCCATCACCGTGCGCATCGCCCGCGAAGTATTGGCCGAGGCCGGCCACGATCCGGATGTCGTGCTGCTTGCCCCGCATGCGGCGGGCGACGATACGGCCCAGGTCCTGGCCACGCATCCGGGCGTGGCGATCGTCGACTTCACCGGCAGCAAGGCCAATGGCGAATGGCTGGAGCAGCATGCCCGGCAGGCGCAGGTATACACCGAAAAATCGGGCATCAACACGGTCATCCTGGACTCGGTGGACGACCTGCAGGCGGCCGCGCGCAACGTGGCGTTTTCATTGACGCTCTACAGCGGGCAGATGTGCACGGCGCCGCAGAACATCCTCGTGCCGCGCGACGGCGTGCGCACCGCGCAAGGCCGGGCCGGTTTCGATGAAGTAGCCGGCGCGATCGCGTCGGCGCTGCAGGCGCTGACCGCCGATGAAGCCAAGGCCGGCGATCTGCTGGGCGGCATCCAGGCCGACGCCACCCTGGCCCGGCTGGACGAGGCGCGCGACCTGGGCCTGCCCGTGCTGGCGCAAAGCCGCGCCATCGCTCATCCGCAGTTCCAGGGCGCGCGCATCCGGACGCCGCTGCTGCTGCGGGCCGACGCCCGCCACCCCGCCATCCGGCGCGAGTGGTTCGGTCCCATCGCCTTCGTCGTGGAAACGGCGGACACGGCCCAGGCCATCGCGCTGGCCCGCGATAGCGCGCGGGACCACGGGGCGTTGACGATGTCGGCCTACACCACCGACCCGGAGATCGCCCACGCCCTGCGCGATGCCGCGGAAGAGGGCGGGGTCGCGCTGTCGCTCAATCTGACGGGCGGCGTGTTCGTCAACCAGTCGGCCGCCTTCAGCGATTTCCATGGCACGGGCGCCAACCCGGCGGCCAATGCCTCGCTGTGCGACAGCGCCTACGTGGCCAACCGGTTCCGCGTCGTGCAGGCCCGCTGGCACGTTTGATGGATGGGGCCGGCATCGCGCGGTACGCTTGCGCCATGCCGGCCTCGCACGCGCCGGCGCGACCATGCCGCAATCCCCGTTACGCGACCAGACCAGGAACGCCCGCATCATGACGACATCGTACGAAGACATCCGATTTTCGCTGGAAGACGGCATTGCCCGCCTGACCCTGAACCGCCCGGACAAACTCAACAGCTTTACCGCGCGCATGCACGGAGAGGTCGCGCACGCCCTGGATCGCGTGGAGCAAGCGCCCGCGCGGGTGCTGCTGATCACGGGTGCGGGACGCGGCTTCTGCGCCGGGCAGGACCTGAGCGAGCGCCGCACGGCGCCGGGCGCGGCGCCGGTGGACCTCGGTGAAACCGTGGAGACCTATTACGCGCCCCTGGTGCGGCGACTGCATGCCATGCCGCTGCCGGTGGTGGTCGGGGTGAACGGCGTGGCGGCCGGCGCGGGCGCCAATCTCGCGCTGGCGGGCGATATCGTCATCGCCAAGGAATCGGCCAGCTTCATCGAGGCCTTTTGCCGGCTGGGGCTGATCCCGGATACGGGCGGCACCTACGTCCTGCCCCGCCTGGTGGGCCGCGCCCGGGCCATGGGCATGGCCCTGCTGGGCGACCGGATCGGCGCGCGCCAGGCCGAGCAATGGGGCCTGATCTGGCAGTGCGTGGCCGACGACGCTTTCGAGGAAACCCTGGAACGCCTGTGTCGCCATTTCGCGGCGGCGCCCACCAAGGGCCTGGCCTATACCAAGCGCGCGCTGCACGCCAGCCTGGACCACACGCTGGACCGGCAACTGGCGCTGGAGGTCGACATGATGCGTGAACTGGGCCGCAGCGAAGACTACGCGGAAGGCGTGGCCGCCTTCCTGGAAAAGCGCGAACCGCGCTTCAAGGGGCGATGATGAACGATATGCATCCGGACGCCTTGGCGCGCGCGGTGGGCGAGACCATGTACGCCGCCGATACCGCCAGCCAGGCGCTGGGCATGCGCGTGGAGGACATCGGGCCGGGGCGCGCCACCCTGACGATGCCGGTGCGCGCGGACATGCTGAATGGACACCGCACCTGCCATGGCGGCCTGATCTTCTCGCTGGCGGACAGTGCCTTCGCCTTCGCCTGCAATTCGCGCAACGTCAGCACGGTGGCGTCGGGCTGCACCATCGACTTCCTGGCGCCCGCGCGCCAGGGCGATGTGCTGACCGCCACGGCGGCGGAGCGATCGCTGGCCGGCCGTACCGGCGTTTACGACGTCACCGTCAGCAACCAGGAGGGCCAGACGGTCGCCCTGTTCCGCGGCCGCTCCTATCGCATCAAGGGGCAGGTCGTGGGCGAGTAGGGCAAGGGGATCGCCGGCGCCCCATCGCCGGCGGCGACACGGCGCGCACGCCAGGGCATGCGCCCCGTGCCGGATAAGACAGATAACGGAGACATCATCATGGCCACGCTGAGCAAGCCGGGACTGGATCCCATCGAACACGCCAGCCGCGACGAGATCGAGGCGCTGCAGTTGCAGCGCCTGCGATGGACGCTGGCACACGCCTATGCCAACGTCCCGCACTACCGCCGGGCCTTCGATGCGGCGGGCGTGCATCCCGAGGACTTGCGGCAGCTTGCGGATCTGTCCAGGTTTCCATTCACCACCAAGCAGGACCTGCGCGAGAACTACCCCTTCGGCATGTTCGCCGTGCCACGCGAACAAGTGGCGCGGGTACACGCTTCCAGCGGCACTACCGGCAAGCCCACCGTGGTGGGCTATACCCGCGAGGACCTGGACAACTGGGCGGGGCTGGTGGCGCGTTCCATTCGCGCATCGGGCGGCCGGCCCGGCGACGTGGTGCACGTCGCCTATGGCTACGGCTTGTTCACCGGCGGCCTGGGGGCGCACTACGGTGCCGAGCGTCTGGGCTGCACGGTGGTTCCCATGTCCGGCGGCCAGACGGAAAAGCAGGTCCAGCTGATCCAGGACTTCCGGCCCGACATCATCATGGTCACCCCCTCCTACTTCTGCAACATCCTGGAGGAAATGGAACGCCAGGGCCTGGAGCCCCGCGAAGCGTCCCTGCGCATCGGCATCTTCGGCGCCGAGCCCTGGACGGGCCGGCTGCGCGAAGAGCTGGAATCCCGCGCGGGCATCGATGCGGTGGACATCTACGGATTGTCGGAAGTCATGGGGCCGGGCGTGGCCAATGAATGCGTCGAAACCAAGGACGGCCCGGTCATCTGGGAAGACCACTTCTATCCCGAGATCGTGGACCCCGATACCGGACAGCCGGTGGCGGACGGGCAGCCCGGCGAACTGGTGTTCACCTCGCTCACCAAGCAGGCCATGCCGGTGATCCGCTATCGCACGCGCGACCTGACGCGGCTGCTGCCGCCCACCGCGCGCAGCATGCGCCGCATGGGCAAGATTACCGGCCGCAGCGACGACATGCTGATCGTGCGCGGGGTGAATCTTTTCCCCACGCAGGTGGAAGAACTGGTGCTGAAAACCGGCCGGCTGGCGCCGCACTACCAATTGGTGCTGAGCCGCAGCGGCGCCCTGGACGAACTGGAGATCCTGGCCGAACCCAAGCCGGAGCTGGAAGGCATGGCCGACGCCGAGCGCGCCGCCCTGGGCGCCGAGCTGGCCCATGCCGTCAAGGCGCATATCGGCGTCAGCGCGTCGGTGCGCGTGCTGGAGTGCGGCCAGGTCGAAAGAACCCTGACCGGCAAGGCGCGCAGGGTGGTGGACAAGCGTCCGAAGTAGGATCTCAGGCCGCCGGCGGCGCGCCGGCCAGGCTGCCGCGCACGATGCGCCGGTACCAGACGTGCAGTAGGGCGGCGGACAGCCCCAGCCCGAAGATCGCCATCAGCCACATGCTTCCCGCGCCCACGGGCGAACCGGGCAACAACAGCGCCCGTAATCCGTCCAGCTGGCCGCGCGCGGGGCCGAAGCCGAACAGCCAGCCGCCGCCCAGCCCGAACAGGCCCAGCGCCGCCACCTGCAACACCAGCGGCACCACCGCTACCTTGTAGGCGCGCAGCAGGTAGGAATTGATGCACTGCATGGCATCGCACAGGTGGAACAAGGGGATGACCTGCAGAAGCGTCGCGGCCACGGCGGCCACCTGCAGATTGTCGGTGTAGGCACGCAGGATCAGCGGCTTGCCCGTCCATAGCGCCAGGGACGTCAGCGCCGCGCCCATCAGGCCCAGCGCCAGGCCCGCCATGCCGGTCCGGTGGGCCAGCGCCATCCTGCCCGCGCCGATGGCCTGCGCCGTCAGCGAGGCGCTGGCGACGCCGATGGCCATGGGCATCATGTAGCACAGCGCCGCCAGGTTCGACATGATCTGGTGGCCGCCGATCACGAAGGTGCCTTCGCGCGCCACCAGCAGGGCCATGAAGGTGAAGGCGCACACTTCCACCAGGTATGAGCCGCCCATGGGCAGCCCCAGGCGCAGCAATTCCTTCTGCGCGGCCCACTCGGGCCTGCCCAGGCGCAGCTTGAAGCGGGCGTAATACCGGTCGCGGCTGACGATCCACAGGCCGGCGCCCAGGCTCATCCAGGACACCAGGGCAGAGGCCAGCCCGGCGCCGGTGGCGCCCATGGCCGGCAAGCCGAGCTTGCCGTAGATGAACACCCAGTTGAACAAGGCCTTGAAGACGATGGCGGCCAGGTTGATGCCCATGACCAGCTTGGGGCGGGAGACCGCCGTGCCCAGCGCATAGATGGTGCGGAAGACCAGCGACGCCGGCAACGCCAGCGTCAGGGCCTGCAGATAGCTGGCCACGCGGGCGCGCACGTCGGGCGCGACATCGCCCGACATCGACAGCCACACGTCCGGGAACAGCATCAAGGCGCCGCCCACCACGGAAAGCCCGATGGCCAGCCAGACGCCCTGGCCCCACATCGCGCCGACGTCGCGCATGCGGCCGGCGCCGAAATTCTGGGCCAGGATGGGAATCAGTGCGTGGATGACGCCCATCAGGCCGACGAACACGGTGATGTACACCGATGCCGACAGGGACATGGCGGCAAGGTCGTCCGGGCTGGCGTGGCCGGTCATCGCGGTATCCAGCACGCCGAAGGCGATGCCGGCCCACTGGCTGATCAACACCGGCCAGGCCTGGCGCGCGATGGCGCGCACGGCGGCCCCGAAAGGGGCCTCTGTGGGAAGCGAGTGCGTCATCGGGGCGTGGTGGGCGGGACGCGCAGCAGGCGGAAGACTTCGCTGCGGTCGGACAGGCGGCCACCTTGCCACAGGACATCCGCGCCGTCGCTATAGGCGGCGGTGCCGTCGCGCAGGCTGCTGCGGGAGGTCTGCTGCAGGATCAGCGTGCAGCGGTTGTCGTAGGGGAAGTTCAAATCGTTGAAAACCAGGAAGGACGCGCGCTGGCCATTGCCCAGGCCCAGCCCGCGTACGCATTCCCCGGGCCGCACGTTGCGTGCCAGGGCCTCGGCGAGCTCCCCCGACACCTTGCGATAGCTGCGGGCGTAATCCACCGGGGGCTGCCACAGCAGCACCAGCAGGATCCAGGTGGCCGACAGGCCGGCCGCCGACATGACGGTGCCGCGCCACAAGGCGGTGGGACGCACGCGCAGGCGCCATGAGACCAGCACGATCCAGCCTATGCTGACGGCCAGCGCCAGTGCCACGGCGATCCAGGAGATCTCCGGCACGTAGCCGGTGGTCTGGCGCTGGATATTGCGCGCGATCTTGGCAGGGAAACCGAAATTCAGCGCCACCCAACCCAGCCAGACCGTGGCCGCCGTCAGGGAAAAGCACATGACGGCGAACCAATCCAGCGTATTGACCACCGCCCGCCGCAGCGTCGGCAGCGAGAACGCCGCCAGGCAGGCGCAGGGGATGACCAGCAGGGTGAACTCGGCCTCGGAAGGCTCGTCGGTGAAGGCGATGAGGATCAGCGGGCACACCAGCATCGCCAGCGGCAGCCAGACGTGCGGGGCATAGCGCCACGCGCGCCAGCGCCACAGCGCCAGCAGGGCCAGCGGCCAGGTGGGCCACAAATACCACGGCAGGTCGCGCAAGGTGCGCAGCAGGTCGCCGATCTCCGGCATCGCGTAGTTGTCGATGTTCCAGAGCTTCCAGTTGCGGATCCAGTACTCGCTGGTCAGCGTGGCGGGTATCCACCATGCCAGCATGAGCGCCGCGCACAGCAGGACAGTCGCCAGCAGCCAGCGGCGCTGCGTCCACAGCACGCTCTTGGGGTGGAAGGCCAGCAGGCTGCCCAGCATGATGGGCAGCGCGCCGACCCAGCCGCGTATCAGGAAGCTGGCGGCCAGCGCCAGGCCCAGGCTGACCGCGCCCAGGCGGGGTCGGTCCAGCATGCGGGCCATCGAATAAAAGGCGAACGCCTGGGCCGCCATGATGGCCGGGATCTCGGAGGTCTCGTGCACCCGCTGCAGGATGCCCACGGTGGCCAGCAACAGCAGCAGCGCCGCGTCGGCCAGCATGCGGCCGTAGTCCCGCACGGTGGGTTCGCCGCCGAAGGGCAGGGCGAGCGGCTGGGCCTCGGGGCGGCGTCCCAGCAGGTAGGTGCCGTACCACAGCGACATGGTGGTGATGAAGAACCACAGCAGGTTGGGCAGCCGGCCGGCCGTGATGTCGCCCATGACGGGGCCGAACAGCCACATCGCTGCCGCGCCCACCCAGGTGATCAGGGGGCCTTCCTCGGCATGGGCCAGATGGCCCACCTGCGGCAGCAGCCAGGTGTGGCCGCCATCGCGCACCGCGGTCAGCATGGTCGCCAATCCCACCACGTCGTCCGTTTTCCACGGATCGCGCATGAACAGCCCGAAGACGATGTAGGCGACCGCAAGCCCCAGCAAGGCCAGCCGGGGCAGCTTGACGGTCGCCGGCGCGGTCAGCCGGGCGGGGGTGGTGCGGGATAAGGGGGACACGGGGCGTTACTGTACCGGATAGATGGCCGTCGGTTGTGTCTTGCGGTGTTGCAATGAAAAAAATCCGGGCGCCGGGGGCCCGGGCCGGAGGTCCCCGGCGGGGCGGGCGGCGCCGGGGCGACCCAGGGGCAAAAAAAAGCAGCCCGCAGGCTGCTTTTCTGGTGCGCGCGGCCGGATCAGCTGGCCGACTTGGCGGCACCCGTGGTGCGGGCGAAACGGGCGCGGAATTTTTCCACGCGGCCGGTTTCGACGATACGGGTCTGCGCACCGGTATAGAAGGGGTGGGACTTGGACGACACGTCGCACTTGAACAGCGGGTAGGACTTGCCGTCCACATCGATGGTTTCACGGGTGGAAACGGTGGAACCGATGATGAACTTGTCGCCCGTCTGGACGTCCATGAACACCACTTCGCGGTATTCGGGATGGGTATTCTCTTTCATGGCTTTTCCTAAAATTTGCGGGTCGCCGGTGGAGCAGATCGTTCGCGCCAAGAGACTTTGGAAGACCTTTCAAAGCACCTTCAAAGACCTTGCAAGCGCCACCCACCACGTGTCCAGAGATAACTCGCCATTCTAGCCCGATCGGACGCCGGCCTGCAAGCCGCCTACATGCGTCCCTGTTCCGCCATGGACAGCGCCGCGCCGCCGGCGACGATCAGGTGGTCCAGCAGCCGGACGTCTACCAGCGCCAGCGCCTGTTTCAGGTGCCGGGTCAGCCGTTCGTCGGCGTCGCTGGGAAGCGCGAGTCCGGACGGATGGTTGTGCGCCAGGATCAGGGCGGCGGCATGGTGGCGCAGGGCGTCCCGGACGACCTCGCGCGGGTACACCGACGCCTGGGACAAGGTGCCGCGCGCGACTTCTGCCGTCGCGATCAGCCGCAGGCGGTTGTCCAGGTACAGGGCAATGCAGTGTTCCACTTCCCGATGCCCGAGCAGGGCGACGCAGTACTGCTTGACCCGTGCGGGCTGGTCCAGCGCGCAGGTCTGGGCGAGGTCTTCACGCAGGGCCCGGCGCGCCAGCTCCAGTATGCTCAGCAACTGGCAGATCTTGGCGCTGCCCAATCCGCGCACCTGCCCCAGCGGGGTGGCGCCGGCGGCGAACAGGCCGCGCAAGCCGCCGAAGTGTTCCAGGATGTCATGGGCCAGGGCAACCACCGGACGCCCCGCCGTGCCGGTACGCAGCACGACGGCCAGCAGCTCCGCATCGGTAAGGACGGCCGCGCCATGGCGCAGCAGGCGCTCGCGGGGACGTTCGGCTTCTAGTACGGGCAGCTTGGGGGAGGACATGGCGGACTCCTGGCCGGCGGGCGGCGCGGCGCGGGTGGGACTAAAATGGCGGATTCAGCCTATTACGGTGGCATATCTTGAGCACCGCTACGCCCAGCGCGAACGTTTTTGTCCGTCCGGATTCCTACCTGACCCTGCACTACCGCATCGTCCTGGCCTCGGGGCCGGGCGAAGGGTCCGTCTTCGCCGACACTTTCACCGGCCGGCCGGCCACGCTGCAGCTCGGCACGGGCCAGTGGGCCCCCGGCATGGAGTCGGCCCTGCTGGACCGGCCCGAAGGCAGCGCGTTCAGCGTGACGCTGCCGCCCGCGCAGGCCTACGGCGATCGCAATCCGGACCTGATCCAGCGCGTCAGCCGCGCCATGCTGGCCGAGCACGCCGGCGCCGACGCCAGCTTCGAGCCCGGCGACCTGGTGGAATTCCAGGCGCCCAACGGCGGCCGCTATTCCGGGGTGCTGAAGTCCCTGGACGACGACGGCGCGCTGTTCGACTTCAATCATCCGCTGGCGGGCACGGCCCTGCGGCTGGATGTGCAGATCCTGGGGGTGCTGTGATGCGCGGCGCCGCCGAGACCGTCACCGCCCCGCAGGCGGAAGTCCTGCTGGCCCAGCCGCGCGGCTTCTGCGCCGGCGTGGACCGCGCGATCGACATCGTCGAACGTGCCCTGGAATTGCACGGCGCGCCCATCTACGTGCGCCATGAGATCGTCCACAACCGCTACGTGGTGGAAGACCTGCGCCGCAAGGGCGCCGTCTTCATCGACGAACTGGACGACGCGCCGGCCGGCGCCATCGTGGTGTTTTCCGCGCATGGCGTGTCCAAGGCCGTACGCCAGGAGGCGGAACGCCGCGGCCTGCAGGTCTTCGACGCCACCTGCCCGCTGGTCACCAAGGTGCATGTGGAAGTCGCCCGCATGCGGGCGGCCGGCCGCGAGATCATCATGATCGGCCACAAGGGCCACCCGGAAGTAGAAGGCACGCTGGGGCAGGCCCAGGGCGGCATGTACCTGGTGGAAACGGTGGAGGACGTGCAGGCGCTGCAAGTCACGGATCCGGAACAACTGGCCTTCGTCACGCAGACCACCCTGTCGGTGGACGACGCGGCGGCCGTGGCCGCGGCGCTGCGGTCGCGCTTTCCTTCCATCGTGGAACCGCGCAAGAGCGACATCTGCTATGCCACGCAGAACCGCCAGGATGCCGTCAAGGTGCTGGCGCCGGAATGCGATGTGGTGCTGGTCGTCGGCAGCGCCAACAGTTCGAATTCCAACCGCTTGCGGGAAGTGGCGGAACGCAAGGGCGTGCCCGCTTTCCTGGTCGATGGCGCGCAGGCCATCGATCCCGCCTGGCTGCGGGGACGCCGGCACATCGGCATTACGGCCGGCGCGTCGGCGCCGGAAGTGCTGGTGCGGCAGGTGATCGAGCGCGTCAAGGAACTGGGCGCGGTGTCGGTCCGCACCATGCCGGGCCTGGAGGAAAACGTCGCCTTCCCGCTGCCCAAGGGCTTGTCGCGCAAGACGGCCGAGCCCGACCAGCCGCCGCGCTAAGCCCCGATCGCCCCTGACAGGAGCCCGCATGCAGCTATACAGCTACTTCCGCAGCTCGGCCGCCTATCGCGTCCGCATCGCCTTGAACCTGAAGGGCCTGCCCTACGATACGGTGCCCGTGCATCTGCTGAAGGACGGCGGGCAGCAGCTCAAGCCCGACTACGTGCGCCTGAACCCGCAGGCGCTGGTGCCTGCCCTGGTCGACGGATCCACGGTGCTGACGCAATCGATGGCCATCATCGAATATCTGGACGAAACCCATCCCCAGCCGCCCTTGCTGCCCGCCACGCCGGCGGCGCGCGCGCGGGTGCGGGCGCTCGCCCAGGGTATCGCCTGCGATATCCATCCGCTGAACAACCTGCGGGTGTTGCGATATCTGAAGCGGGAACTGGACGTGCCGGACGATGCGCGCGATGCCTGGTACCGCCATTGGGTGCAGACCGGCCTGCTGGCCCTGGAGCGCATGTTGGCGGATTCGCCGGACACCGGTACGTATTGCCACGGCGACACGCCCACGATGGCCGACGCCTGCCTGGTACCGCAGCTGTTCAATGCCCGCCGGCTGGACTGCGACCTGTCCGCCATGCCGACCATCCTGCGCATCGACGCGGCGTGCCAGGCCTTGCCGGCCTTTGCCGGCGCCGCGCCGGAGAACCAGCCCGACGCGGCCGCCTGAGCCGCGCCCGCGGCCCGCTTCCCCGCTCACACGCGCGCCAGCTCGAACCCTGCCGGCGCGTTGTGCGCCTCAGGTCACGGACGCCAGGTTGGACAACGCCGGGGCGTTTCGCATCAGGTCACGGGCGCCGGGTTGAACAAGGCCAGGGCGTTGTGCAGGCGCAGGGCCTCGGCGCGGCTTTTCCGCCGGCCGCTGGCCACGTCCAGCATGGTGTGGAAGAGTTCCCAGCCTACGTCGGCGATGGTTGCCTCGCCGGTGGCGATGCGCCCGGCATTCACATCCATCAGGTCGTGCCAGCGCCGCGCCAGGTCGTTGCGCGTGGCGACCTTGATCACCGGCACCTCCGCCAGGCCGTAGGGCGTCCCACGGCCGGTGGTGAACACGTGCAGGTTCATCCCCGCGGCCAATTGCAGCGTCCCGCAGATGAAGTCGCTGGCCGGCGTGGCGGTATAGACCAGGCCCTTGGCCCGCAGCTTCTCGCCGGGCGGCACGACGCCGGAGATCGCCGACCGGCCGGATTTGGCGATGGAGCCCATCGCTTTTTCGACGATGTTCGACAGGCCGCCTTTCTTGTTTCCGGGCGAGGTATTCGCGCTGCGGTCCGCATTGCCGCGCGCCAGATAGGCGTCGTACCACGCCATCTCGCGTATCAGCGCCTGGGCCACTTCGGGCGTGGCCGCCCGGGCGGTCAACTGTGCGATGCCGTCGCGCACTTCGGTGTTTTCGGAAAACATGACGGTGGCGCCGGCGCGCACCAGCAGGTCGGTGGCATAGCCCACCGCCGGGTTCGCCGTGATGCCCGAGAACGCATCGCTGCCGCCGCATTGCACGCCGACCACCAGGTCGGATGCCGGGCATTCGACGCGGCGCCGGGCGTCCAGGACGGCCAGGTGCCGTTCGGCGGTCTTCATGATGGAGGCCACCATCGACTCGAAACCGACGTGGGCCTCGTCCTGCAGCGTCACGGTGTCCACGCGATTGCCGCCGCCCGCGATGGGTATGCTGCCCGGCGGCATCAGGCGATCCGGCTGCAGCTTTTCGCAGCCCAGGCTGACCATCATGGCCGTGCCGCCGAAGTTCGGGTTCAGCGCGATATTGCGCAGCGTGCGGATGGGAATGATGGCGTCGGGCGCGTCGATGGCGACGCCGCAGCCATAGGTGTGCTCCAGTCCCACGACGTCGTCCACGTTGGGATAGCGGGGCAGCAGTTCGGCGCGGATGCGCTTGACCGCATGTTCCACCACACCCGACACGCACTGCACGGTGGTGGTGATGGCCAGGATGTTGCGCGTGCCCACGGATCCGTCGGCATTGCGATAACCCATGAAGGTATAGCCTTCCAGCGGTTCCGGGGCGGGCGGCACGCGCGTGGAGATGGGTAGCTGGTCCAGCGCCGGGGCGGCGGGCAGGGTGGTGACGCGTTCGTTGACCCAGCTGCCGCGCGCGAGCGCCTGCGCCGCGTAGCCGATGACGACGCCATAGCGGACGATCGCGGCGCCCTCGGCCAGGTCGCGCAAGGCCACCTTGTGCCCCTGCGGAACCGCTTCGCGCAGCGTGAGCCCGTCGGGGAAAACGGCGCCGGCGGGCAGACCGCCGTCGTTGACGACGATGGCGACATTGTCGTCGTCGTGGATCTTGATATAGAGGGGAGTGCTGGGGTCGGACATGACGGACTCGAGGCGGCCTGTGGGGGACGGCGGACAGTGGCGATAAGCGGCGAATACGGGTCGGGCAGCGATGGGCTCGCATGGAACGGCTTGCTGCGGCGCGCCCGGTGCGTGCGGCCGGCGCATTGCCAGCTGGCATGTTTGTCATCGTACAACGACGGGGCGGAACTTGTCAGCCAAGTTGGCGTTTTACCGTAAAAACGCGGGCTTCAAAAAACCCTGGCCGGCGAATGCCGTTATGTTGTACGATAACGTATAACCAATCCCCGTCCGCAAACTGTCCCGGTACGCACAATGACTACGCCCCTAGAACTCAAGCAGATCATCTCCGACGGCCTTCTGTCCTTTCCCATCACGGACTTCGACGAACAGGGCGACTTCCGGCCCCGGACTTATATCGAAAGGCTGGAGTGGCTCGCGCCTTACGGCGCCAGCGCGTTGTTCGCGGCCGGCGGCACCGGCGAGTACTTCTCCCTGGCGCCGGCGGAATACGCCGATGTGATCCGCACCGCTGTGCAGACCTGCGCCGGCAAGGTGCCCATTCTGGCCGGTGCCGGCGGCCCGACGCGCACGGCCATCGCCTATGCGCAGGAAGCGGAACGCCTGGGTGCCAAGGGCATCCTGCTGATGCCGCATTACCTGACCGAGGCCAGCCAGGACGGCATCGCCGAGCATGTCGAGCAGGTCTGCAAGGCGCTGAAGATCGGCGTCATCGTCTACAACCGCGCCAACTCGCGCCTGGGCCCGGACCATCTGCGCCGCGTGGCCGAGCGTTGTCCCAACCTGATCGGCTTCAAGGACGGCGTGGGCGACATCGAGAACATGGTGCGGGTGCGCCGCGCGATGGGCGACCGCTTCGCCTACCTGGGCGGCCTGCCCACGGCGGAGGTCTATGCCGCGGCCTATAAGGCGCTGGGCGTGCCGGTGTATTCCTCGGCGGTGTTCAATTTCATCCCGAAGACCGCGATGCAGTTCTACCGCGCCATCGCCAGCGACGATCACGCCACCGTCGGCAAGCTGCTCGACGACTTCTTCCTGCCCTATCTGGAAATCCGCAATCGCCGCGCGGGCTATGCCGTCAGCATCGTCAAGGCCGGGGCGCGCCTGGTCGGCCGCGATGCCGGCCCCGTTCGTGCGCCCCTGACCGACCTCACGCAAGACGAAAGCGCCGCGCTGGATGCCCTGATCCGCAAGCTGGGACCGCAATAGCGCAATAGGCCCGGCCGGGCTTAGCGCTTATTGCGATCCAGGGCGACCTGGCCCAGGACCGCCAGGTCGTGGTCGCCCAGGCCCTGGTCGACGGCCTGGCGCATGCTTGCGGCGACGACATCGGACAGCGGCAGAGAGGCCCCGGCTTCGCGGGCGGCTTCTTGCGCCAGCAATACGTCCTTCAGGCCGAGCCGCGCACGGAAGCTGGCGGGCTGGTAGCTTCCTTTGGTCATCAGCGCGCCATAACCGGTATGAAGCGGGCCGGGAAGGATGGTGCTGGTCAACAGGTCCACCAATGTCCCGGTGCCGATGCCGTAGGCGTTGGCCAGGGCAGCGCCCTCCGCCAGTGCCTCCACGGCGCTGGTCAGGATGAAATTGACCGTGAGCTTCATGGCATTGGCGCTGTGCGGGGCCTCGCCCAGCATGACGGTTTTGTGGCCGATCAGGCCGAACAGCGGTTCGACGGCGGCCACCGCATCCGCCTTGCCCGCGACCAGCAGCGTCAGCTTCGCCGCGGCGGCCGCGTCCGGCCGGCCCATGACGGGGGCGGCGACATAGCCGACGCCTTGCGCGGCATGGGCGTCGGCCAGCCGTTGCGCGGCCGGTATGGAAATCGTTGCCATGTTCACATGGACGGCGCCCTTGCGCATGCCGGCCAGCGCGCCGTCATTCACAAAGATTTGCTCGACGGCCTGGTCGTCGGCCAGCATGCTGAAGACGGCCTCGGCATCGCAGGCTTGCGCCGGACTGTCCGCCACGCGCGCGCCCAGTTCGCGCAGCGGCGCGGCGGCTTGCGGGGAGCGGTTCCACACCGTGACCGTGTGGCCGCCCTTGATGAGATTGGCCGCGATCGCGCGGCCCATATTGCCCAACCCGATGAATCCGATATGCATGACGATGCCCCAAGGCGGGCCGGCCGGCGCTCAGGCGCCGCCCGTGTATTCCTGCCCCAGGTATTCGTAGGCTTCGGTATTCACGTGGGAAACGCGCCATTCCACCGGCTGGCGGTGATAGGAATAGGCCACGCGGCGGATCTGCAGCAAGGGCTCGCCTTCCGGAACCCCGAGCCACGGCGCGTGCGTTGCACTGGCGCGGCAGGTCCGCAGGCGTTCGTCGGTGCCGATGACGTTCACGCCGAACATGTCCTGGTACAGACTATACAAGGTGCTCGGCCGTTCGCGCAGGTGGCGCTCCGTCATGCCGGGAAACAGGGTTTCCGGCAGGCTCACTTCGTCGACCATCACCACGTCGCCATGCAGGGACAGCACATTGTTGAACTCGAACACGTGGCTGCCGGTGGCCAGGGCCAGCTTTTCGCGCACCAGGGGCGATGCGCGCACGCGGCGAAAGCGCACCAGTTCGGTGGTGGGGTAGGATTTCTCGCCGTCCTGCCGGACGATGCGGAAGAACTTGAAGAAGTGCGAGTTGCGCGTATGGACCGCCACATAGGTGCCGCGGCCCTGGTGGCGAACAAGGATGTTTTCCGCCGCCAGCTCGTCCACCGCCTTGCGCAGCGTGCCGATGGAAACACCGAAGCGCTCGGCCAGCGTTTTCTCCGGAGGGATGGCTTCGCCTTGCTTCCACTCGCCGCGCGCCAGCGCACTCAATATTGCCTGCTTGACCTGTTCGTACAGAGGGCTGCCCAGTGGCACCGCCGAGGACGGCTGAAGATTCATATCGCTTCCAGAATGATGGCGCGGATTGTAAGGCCAGGCCGCGCGAGGCCGGACCGGTGGCGAGGGCCTTGGCTATTATATATATCATTTATATGACTACAACGCGATAGCGTGGAAAGCCCCGGCGCGGCGGCCCGCATCCCTAGGCGTGCCTGCCCGGGTTGCGGCTGGCGTCCGCGGCCGCCCGCCGGCCGGGCTGTCCGCCCCGCGCGTCCCGCCGTGCCTTGATGCCGCGCAATAGTTCTTCCAGATAGGGCAGCGCTTCCAGCAGCGCCGAGGCAAGCAGCACGAAGACGATATAGCCGGTCGGCAGGGGCGTTTCCTTCAGGCGCAGATCCCAGCGGGCCGGCTCCGACCCCAGCCCGAACAGCGCGAGGAACTGCGGCCAGTGCAGGACGGCCACCAGGATGCCCGCCGCCAGCGGCAGCAATTCCAGGAAGCTGTGCACATGCTGTTCGAACGGTCCCACGTGGCGCCGGCTGGTGGCGTAGCTCACATCCCACAGCGCCGTTGCTTCATGCGCGATGAAGGCCAGGATCATGAGCAGGAACACCAGCGCGTTGATCTCCAGGAACAGGCAGGCCACCAGCGGAACGCCGATCTCCGCGAACATCAGCAGATGCAGCACGGACTCCTTCGGTCCGGCCGTATGGGCAATATCGGTGCGGCGATGGCAGAGATAGTCCGCGGTGCCCGCGGCGATCCACAGCGGCATGATGAAGTACATAAGGATGCGCAGCGCGGCATCCCCGGTGTCGTGCATTTCGGTCCCCATGGCGATCCTTGTCAGGTTGCGGATACGGGGCCCCTGGCGCCGGAATGGTGTTTGCTGCCCGGTCCCGCGGCCGTCTCGCGGCCCCGCGCAACCGTTCAGCAGGTCGCATGCCGGGTGTGCTCTGGCGTAACGCGCATGGGGCTTGCTGCCCCGCGCGGCGAACCCGCCTATCCATAGGAGTCAATTCATGAAAGCTGTCGTATTTCATGCCATCGGGGATATACGGCTCGAAGACGTGCCGGATCCCCAATTGCAGGAGGATACCGATGCCATCGTGCGGCTGGAGGCCAGCGCAATCTGCGGTACCGACCTGCATTTCATCCGCGGCACCATGGAAGGGGTGAAACCCGGCACCATCCTCGGACACGAGGGCGTGGGCGTGGTGGAGCAGGTCGGCGCCGGGGTGCGCAATCTGCAGAAGGGCGACCGGGTCGTCATTCCATCGACGGTGGCCTGCGGCTATTGCTCCTATTGCCGCGCCGGCTATTACGCGCAGTGCGATAACGCCAATCCGCATGGCAAAGGGGCAGGCACCACCTTCTATGGCGGGCCGGAGCAGGCCGGGGGCCTGAACGGCCTGCAGGCCGAGAAAGCGCGCATTCCCTATGCGCACGTCAACCTGGTCAAGCTGCCACGGGAAATCGACAACGACCAGGCGATCATGCTGTCCGATATCTTTCCCACCGGCTACTTCGGCGCGGACCTGGCCGATATCGAGCCCGGGCGCACCGTGGCGGTGTTCGGCTGTGGGCCGGTGGGCCAATTCGCGATTGCCTCGGCCAAGCTGATGCACGCCGGACGCATCTTCGCCATCGATGCCGTGCCGGACCGCCTGGCCATGGCGCGCGAGCAGGGCGCCGAGATTATCGACTTCAACGCGGAAGACCCCGTGGAAACCCTCAAGCGGCTGACCGGCGGCATAGGCGTGGACCGCGCGATCGATGCCGTGGGCGTGGACGCGGTGCATGCGCATGCCGGCCCCGCCTCGCAACCCGAACAGAATGCCGCCATGGAAGCCCAATCGCGCCAGATCGCGCCTCACGCCCATCCACAGGGCGCCAACTGGGTGCCGGGCGACGCGCCGGCACAGGCACTGAACTGGGCGGTGCAGGCACTGGCCAAGGCAGGCACCCTGGCCATCATCGGCGTCTATCCGCCGACGGACAACCTGTTTCCCATCGGCTTGGCCATGAACAAGAACCTTACCGTGCGCATGGGCAACTGCAATCATCGCAAGTACATCCCCATGCTGATCGAGCTGGTGCGTTCCGGCCGCATCGATCCGGCGGCGATCCTGAGCAAGCGCGAACCGATGTCCGCCGTGCTGGATGCCTACAAGGCCTTCGATACGCGCCAGCCCGGATGGATGAAAGTGGAACTGGCCCCGGTGGCCTGAGCGACAGGGAGTACGACAATGATGATCATTATGAGCGACCGGGCCGTTTTGCACGCCCTGCGCGCGCAGGTCCGCGAAGCGCGTGCGTCGCGCCTGCCCGCTTCGTCCGGCGCGACGGCATGGATCGCCGCCGCCGTGCTCGCGGGCGCCGCGGTCAGCATGGGCGCGCAGGCGGGTGCGGAGGTATCCGGCAGCGACGAGACGGTCGCTACGGCAAG
The DNA here is from genome assembly GCF_001676705.1 of Bordetella bronchialis. Lineage (NCBI taxonomy): Bacteria > Pseudomonadati > Pseudomonadota > Betaproteobacteria > Burkholderiales > Alcaligenaceae > Bordetella > Bordetella bronchialis. The sequence goes on along the minus strand of NZ_CP016170.1, from coordinate 3,994,347 downwards.
CACCCAGGTATCCGCCGGGGATGTACGGCTCGCGCAGGCCGGCCAAGGCGCGGGCAGCCGCGGAGGCGGTTCGACCGGCGGCGGGCAATGGAAACACCCGGAGTCCGGCGCGACCAATCCCGCCGGCTCCGGCGCCGCGGGTCCGGGCGATGGCCAGGGCCAAGGACGCGATGCCACCACGGCGCCAGGATCCGGCTCCGGTGCCGGCGCGGGTGGCCGCCAGGGCAATGACATGCAAGGCCACCATGGCAACGACACGCTGCCGGCAGCGGGCAAGGGCAAGCAGGGCAGCACCCAGGGGCAGGGCGGGGCGAAGGGAACGGCGGGCAAGAGCGATAGCGCGAAAGGCAGTGCCGCCAACAGCGACAAAGGGCCGGGACACCGTGGCCCGGATACCCGGCCCGGGCATTGAACCGTTCCTGATCGACCGGCGCGGCGCTTGGACCGCGCAACGTGTCGCCGGCCTTCCCCAGGCCCGCTGGCGCGGCGCTACTGGCCCCGCATGCCGGCGTAGTACTTCGCCAGCGCGGCCGTGTCTTCGGGACTCAAACGCTTGGCGATTTCCCGCATGGTTCCCAGGTCGTCGTTGCTGCGCTGCCCGTTGCGGAACGCCTCCAGCTGTCCGCCCAGGTAGGCCTCCGGTTGGCCGGCCAGGCGCGGCAGCATCGGCGGTTCGCCTTCGCCGTTGGCGCCGTGGCAGTTGGCACAGGCAGCCAGGGCCAATGCGTTGTCGCCGAATGCGTGCAGGCGCTGTCCGCGATCGTCCGGCGCGGGCGCCGGCGCCTTGATCGCGGGCGCGGGCAGGCCGGCGTAATACCGCGCCGCGGCAACCATATCCTGGTCGCTCAGTCCTTTGGCGATACCGGTCATGATGGGGTGCTGGCGCGTCCCGTCGCGATAGCTAAGCAACTGCTTGAGCAGGTATTCCGCGGATGTGCCGGCCAGGACGGGAAACGGCGTCCCCGGGGCGGGCACGCCCTGGGCGCCATGGCAGGACGCGCAGGCCGCCACGCCGGCCGGCGGATTGCCGGAGCCCGGAAGCGCCGCGCTGGCGGGCTGGTCGGCGTTCTGCGCGAGCAACTGTTCCCATCGTGCCTGCGGGAAAGAGAACTCCGTTCCCGTGCGGGGCGGCGGCGCCGCTGCCGCTTGGGGGGCGCCTGCCTGGGGCGCGGCCGCTTGCGGGGGTGCCGTGGCCGGTGTCGCGGGCTGGGCGCCGGGCGCGCCCGGCGCGGCCGCCTGCGGCGTCACCGGGGCCGGGGCCGACGCGCTGGGCGCCGTCCTGGCCGGCGGGGCTTCCTCATGATGTCCGGGAATGCGGAACAGCGCCGATACGCCGGCGACCAGGACGGCGAACGTGCCGCCGACCATCACCGCGCCCTTGGCCAGGCCTGCCATGTTGCCGCTCATATCCGCACCAGGGGGCCGGGGGATTTCAGGTAGTCCCGCTTGACCGCGTCGACGATCCAGTACGCCGTCGCGCCCACCGTGCCGGTCGGGTTGTAGCAGGAGTTCTGCGGGAACAGCGCCGCGCCGGTCACGAATACATTGGGCACATCCCAGCATTGTCCATAGCGGTTGACGACGCTGGTGCGCGGGTCGGCGCCCATGGCGGCGCCGCCGGTCAGGTGCGTGGACTGGTAGCTTGCCGACGAATAGGGGCGGCTGCGCGGGGCCGGTTCGGTGCGGACGATGCCGCGCATGGCCTTGGCGATCTCGTCGCCCTTGGCGGTGACGAAGCGCGACATGCGGATGTCGTTGTCGGGAAAGTCGTAGGTGATGCGCAGCAGCGGCTGGCCCCAGGCGTCCTTGTACGTGGGATCCAGGTCCAGGTAGCTGCCGCGCGTGGGCTGCGCCGATCCGGTAATGGTGATGGGAATGGCATGGTTGTAGTAGCGCTTCACCGCCTTCTTCCACTCGCTGCCCCAATTGGGCGTGCCGGAGGGCACCGGGTGGTTGCTGATGGGCGTGCCGCTGACCACCTGGATCTGGATGTACGCGCCCCCGACGAAACCCAGCGGCCCGTGGTCGAAGTTGTCGGTGCAGAAGTCATCCATGGTGACGGCCACCGCGCCCGCGCCCATGAACGGGTTGATGGGCGTTTGTTCATCGAAGAACAGGCCCACGCCGGACGTCGTCTGGTGCGTGTAGTTGCGCCCCACGACGCCCTCGCCGCTTTGCGGATCGTAGGGCTTGCCGATCTGCGACAACAACAGCAGCCTGACGTTGTTGATGCTGAAGGCGCACAGGAACACCAGTTCGGCGGGCTGGAACACTTCCTCGCCCGCTTCATCGATGTAGGTCACGCCGGTCGCGCGCTTCTTGTCCTGGTCCAGTTCCACGCGCAGCACATGCGTGCCGGTACGGATCTCGAAGGTGTCCAGCTTCATCGCGACGGGCAGCACGCACACTTGGGGCGAAGCCTTGGCGAAGTGCTCGCAGCCGTAGTTGGAGCAGAAGCCGCAATAGACGCAGGCATTCATGTGCAGGCCTTCCGAATTCACGTACGGCCGCGTGCAAAGCGCGGAAGGTTGCACATAGGGGTGATAGCCCAGTTTGCGCGCCGCTTCGCCGAACAGCGCCGGCGCATACGGCACTTTCATCGGCGGATTGGGATAGGGATTGGAGCGCCACGGTTCGAAGGGATTGCCGCCTTCCTGCTTCTGCCCCTTCAGGTTGCCGGCAAAGCCCGACGCGCCGATCAGGCGGTCGAAGCGATCGTAGTAGGGCTCCAGTTCGTCGTACCGCACCGGCCAATCCTGGGCCGTGATGTCTTCATCGAAAATCTTGGCGCCGTATTTCTGGGTGTAGTGCGACCGCAGCTGGAACTCTACCTCGTCGAAGCGGTAGTAGGCGCCGGACCAGTGGTTGCCGGCGCCGCCCAGGTGCGTGCCCGGATAGGCAAAGGCCCAGCGGCGCATCGGCAGCGCCGTCTGGTTGACGTTATTGCGGAAGGTGTAGGTCTCGGTGGCGGCGTTCTGGTGCAGCGCGTGGCGCCGCACGTACTTGACCTCGTCGTGCACCATGGGCCCCTGGAAATCCGGCGAGGGCCAGCGCGGCTGGCCGCGCTCCAGCACCACCACCTTCTGGCCATTGGCCGCCAGCTCCTTGCCGATGACGGATCCGGTCCAGCCGCCGCCGACGATGGCGACGTCCACGGGGGGGAGTTTGCGGCTCATGCTGCCTCCCTGGCCGCGGGCTTCAGTTCCGTGCGCGGCGCCGGCGCGGCGGGCTGCCGGTCCATTTTCATGGGGGCCGCGGGCGCGCCGTGCTGCCCGTCCATCCTCATGTCGTGGACGGGGCTGTCCGCGATGGAGACCGGCGCCCGCACGAAGGCCACGCCATGCCGCTCGATGTCGTTCGAGTAGCTGGCGTAGGCGCCCGGGAACTGCACCAGCTTCCATCCGACCATATCGCGGTTGCCGCCATGGACGGGGTCGCAGAAGAAGCCCTCCACGGTGGCGTCCATCAATGCGGCGAAGAACACCGCCGACGGCAGCGGCGAGAAATCCAGCTTGCCGGCTTCCATGCGCCGGAGCATCTCGTCCTGCGTGGCGGCATCGAGTTCGGCGAAGGCCTTGCCATTCTGGCTCTGCCGCACCGCCTGGGCGAAGCGCGCCAGGCCGGTACGGAACATCTGTGCCGGTGTGTAGGAGAGCTGATAACCCTGCTGTGGCGTACCGGGCGCGAAGGGACCGGACTGATAGAACTGGTCGCCGTTGCCCCAGGCGCCCGCCAGCTGCTGGTCGATATAGACGGCGACGCCGGCTTCGCGAGCGCCGGGACCGAGCTCATCGGCCGGGATAAGGCGCGCGACGATGGCCTCCATCAGGGCGGCTTCGTCGGTGTTGAAGAATTTCCAGGTAGCGTTCGCGCCGGACGGCATGGCGGCGCCGGCAGCCGAGCCGCCCTGCGATCCACCTTGCGCAGGAGCGCCCTGCGGGGACGCGGACGGATCCGGGTTCGGCTGAGCCTCGGCGGATTGCACGCGGCCGGTCAATGCGGCGGCCGGCAGCCCCACTGTGATGGCTTTCAATACCTGCCGGCGCGAGGCCGGATCGACGGATCTGGATTTCATGCGTCCTCTCCCTGCAAACGGCGCATGCGGCCGCAACTGCTATGCCTGTCCTGCGTGCTGGCGGCGTCGACGCGGGCGGTACGTACCGGCTCCGTCACGCATCGTCCGGGCGCGCCGCGTCTTGCCCGTCGCGCCCGTGCCCGGTGGGCGCCGTCAGCGTCCGGCGCGGGATGCACGTCGACAGATGAGTACGTCTGGATACCAGGGCTTGAAGATGGCTCCGCCTTTGCGTGGCGGCGCCTGCTACCGGCCGTCCTTGCGCCATTCCTGATGCAGCGAAATCATGCGCTCCAGGGCGTAGGCCGCGGCAGCCTTGCGTATGCCGTGACGGCCGCCGTCGAAGCGATGGGTCTCGGTGTAGACGGCCGGGTTGGCATCGGCGGCGCTGGTCTTGAAAACCCAGGCGAAACACTGGGTGCCGGCCGGGATGTCGTCATCGGCGTTGTCGGCCAGTCCCGTGTTGGCGATCGCCACATTGGCCGGACTGCGCGCGGCGGCGCCCAGGGCCATTTCGCGGGCCACCGCCTCGCTGGTCAGGTTGTGGGTACTGAGGGTGTGCGCGGAAACGCCCACGCAGCGCTGCTTGGCGTCGGGGGAATAGACGACGAAGGCGCAGTCGAGCAGGGCGCCGGCGCCCGGTATATCGGCCAGCATGCTGGCGATCATGCCCGCCGTACAGGATTCCGCGGTGACCAGTGTCAGTTTGTGGTCGCGCATGAAAATCGCGGCGCGCTCGATTGTGTTCATGGTTGCTTTTCCTCCCGTCGCGCCGCTGAGCAACTGGCGGACCCGGGCGCGGCGGTTGCTTACGGATGGGCTGGCGCGGCGGCGGCTTTCCCGTGGCAGGACAGGCTGCGACGTTCGCACAAGGAGAGTCGCGATGGATATTCAATGGGACAACATCATCAAGTTCAGCATGTCGCCGCTGGAGATGATCATCCGCGGCAGCCTGACCTACTGGTTCATTTTCGTCCTGATGCGGCTTGCCGGCCGGCGGGATATCGGCTCGCTGGGCATCGCGGACCTGCTCGTGGTTGTGCTGATCGCCGACGCCGCGCAAAACGCCATGGCGGGCGAATACAAATCGGTGCCCGACGGCATGGTGCTGATCGCCACCATCGTCTTCTGGAGCGTCTTCATCGACCGGCTGGCGTACATATGGCCCGCCGCGCGGCCCTTCCTGCAGGCATCCAAGTTATGCCTGATCAAGGATGGCCAGCTGCAAAAGCGTGAAATGCGCCGCGAAAGCCTGACGCTGGAGGATGTGTCCAGCGAACTCAGGCAAAAGGGCATCGAGGACATCGCCCAGGTGCGGCGCGCCTACCTAGAGGCCGACGGATCGATCAGCGTGATCAAGAAACAGGGAACGTAGCGGAGTTGGCGTCAAAGCCACGTCATGCCCCAGGCGACGGCCATCGCCGCCAGGCCGGCACCCGCACTGACGCGAATCGATTGCGCAAAAGCAAAAGGCCAACCCATGCGGGTTGGCCTTTTCGATCTGGTGCCGGCAATAGGAGTCGAACCTACGACCTTCGCATTACGAATGCGCTGCTCTACCAACTGAGCTATGCCGGCTGAACGATATCCCGGCTGGCGCCGCAACGATACCGCACGCAGTTCGCGGCGTTGCCTGAACTGCTTCCAGGATTGAGCTGTCCCGGAAAAGACCGAGATCATATCAGAGTTTTTGGTTACGCGAAAAGTCCTCGGTCCGGGCAGGCCACATTGCCCGTATCACGTGCACCGTGCCCTATCGCGTGCACCTTGCCGCTGTCGCGCGGCAGGGCCGTCCCGCCAGCGCGATCCGGCCAATCGCCCGCGGCTCACGACGTTGGCCACCGCCTTGCCCGGCGCGCGGCGGACGTGGCCGGCGTTACACGCGGGGGAGCGGCTCGGTCGCCTCTCCCGGGTAATCCCTTATACGTTTCTAGTGATATATCAGAGTATTATCACTTGCGTTTTAGATGGCGAGCATCATGTCCGGTTCTTCCCTCCAGCCTGTCCAGCAGGACTCCGCCCCAGGCGCGGCCGGTCGCCGTGCGTCCTCGGGCGCCGCCTTGCGCGAGCTGGCCTATGCCGAGATCAAGCGGCGCATCATTTCCTGCGAGTTCCGGCCGGGCGAAGCCATCAACGAGTCCCAGGTGGGCGCGCTGCTGGGCCTGGGCCGCACGCCGGTCCACCAGGCGCTGCACCGGCTGGAAAGCGATGGGCTGGTTTCCATCCTGCCGCGCAAGGGTGTGCTGGTCGCGCCGCTTTCGCTGAACGAAGTGCTGGACATGATCGAGGTCCGGCTGACCAATGAATTGCTATGCGTCACGCTGGCGGCCGAGCGCGCGCACGGCAGCGACATCCAGGCCATGCGCGATATCGTCGAGCGTTCCGCGGCCTTGCTGGAGCACCGGGACATCAACGGGCTGATGCAGCTGGACCTGAAATTCCATAACGCCATTTCGGCCGCCTCCCGCAACCGCGTGCTGGCCGAACTGCTGCGCGGCTTGCACGAGAAACAGGCGCGCTTCTGGTTCCTGTCGCTGCAGGATCCCGAGCACCTGGCCAACGTCTACCACGAGCACATGGCCGTGCTGGACGCGCTGGAGCGCCGGGATATTCCGGGGGCGCGCGAGGCCATCCGCGACCACATCGACGAGTTCCGCAAGAACATCATCCGCTCCATCTGACGCCAGGCCGCAAGCACCCAGCGTGCATGGCGGCGCGCCGGCGGACGCGGAGTTTCACCGCGGCCCATGCGGCCGCAGCATCAAAGAGGTTTATCGCCATGCCGCAACTGAAGTTTCATCTCGCCGGATCGGGCGAGCGCACCATCCTGATCGACCGCCTGGTCATCGCCGGCTGGGCAGGCCGGGACGAGGCCGCCGTGCAGCACCACATCCGGGAACTGCAGGAAATCGGCGTGAAGCCGCCTTCCACGGTGCCCTGCTACTACCCGCTGGCGGCGTCCCTGCTGACCACCGACGAGGAAATCGAAGTGCCGCGCGCCGATTCCTCCGGCGAGGTCGAAGCCGTCCTGCTGTCCACGCCCGATGGCCTGCTGGTCGGTATCGGCTCGGACCACACCGATCGCAAGGTCGAGGCCTATGACGTTACGGTGTCCAAGCAGATGTGCGCCAAGCCGGTCAGCCGCGAACTCTGGCGTTTCGACGAGGTCGCCGGCCATTGGGACCAACTGGTTTCCCGCACCTGGCGCGTGCGCGACGGCCAGCGTGCCCTGTACCAGGAAGGACCCATGACCAGCCTGCGCGACCCGCGCGAGCTGGCCGAGAAATATGCCGGCCAGGGCGGCTTGCCCGTGGGGACCGCCATGTACTGCGGCACCCAGACCGTGATGGGTCAATTGGGTTATGGCGAGCAGTTCGAGATGGAACTGCACGACCCCGTCCTGAACCGTACCTTGCGCCACGCCTACCGCGTGCGCGTTCTGCCTGTCACCGATTGAGCCGGCCGCGCCGGAAAAGGGACTCCTCCATGCAAACGATCAAGCAGTTGCAAGCAGCGCTCCAGGCCGGCCGCACCACCAGCGAAAAACTGGTGGAGCAAGCCCTTGCGGACATCGAGTCGTATCGCAAGGCGGGCGGCGCGGCCTATATCCACGTGGATGCACAGGCTTCCCTGCAGGCCGCGCGCGCCAGCGATGCCGCCCGCCGCGCCGGCAATGTGCCTTCGCCCATCGCCGGCCTGCCGGTGTCCATCAAGGACCTGTTCGATGTGCGCGGCCAGGTCACGGCGGCGGGTTCGCGGGCCCTGGCGTCCGCCGCGCCCGCCGTGCGGGATGCGGATGCGGTGGCGCGCTTGCGGGCCGCCGGCGCGGTGCTGCTGGGGCGTACCAATATGAGCGAGTTCGCCTTTTCGGGCCTGGGGCTGAACCCCCATTACGGCACGCCGCGCGCGCCCTTCGACGAAGCCCGGGTGGCGGGCGGTTCGACGTCTGGCGGCGCCGTCAGCGTGGCCAAGGGCATGGCCGTGGCCACGCTGGGCACGGACACGGGCGGCTCCATACGCATCCCCGCGGCATTCTGCGGACTGACCGGGTTCAAGCCGACCTCGCACCGCGTTTCCCTGCGCGGTGGCGTGCCGCTGTCGCGCACGCTGGATTCGGCCGGCCCGCTTGCCAACTCCGTGGAATGCTGCGCGATCGTCGATCGCATCCTCAGCGGCCAGGACCTGGACGCCCGGCCCGCTCCGCTCAAGGGCTTGCGCCTGTACGTCACGCGCGACTTCCTGTTCGACGGCGCCGACGCCGCCGTGGTCGATGCGTTCGAGTCGGCCGTGTCCCGGCTCTCGGCACAGGGCGCGCAGATCGTGCCCTTCGACTTCCCGGAACTGCGCGACCTGCCGTCCATCAACGGCGGCGGCGGCTTTACCGCGGCCGAGGCATGGCACTGGCATCGCGACCTGCTTGCCGCCAAGGGCGATGAATACGATCCGCGCGTGGCGATGCGCATCCGTCGCGGCGAACAGCAGTCCGCGGCCGACTACATCACGCTGCTGGACCGGCGCGCGACCGTCATGGCCGTGGCCGCCGATCGCCTGCGCGACGCCGACGCCTGGCTGATGCCGACCGTTGCCGTGCTGCCGCCGCGCGTGGACGACCTGCAAACGGACGAAGCCTTCTTCTCCGTCAACGCCCTGGTCCTGCGCAATACCAGTGTCATCAACTTCCTGGACGGCTGCGGCGTGTCGCTGCCGGCCGGGCAGCCCGGCATCGGCCTGGCGGTCTGCGGTCTGCGGGGCGCCGACGCCCGGGTCCTGCAAGTCGCCGGCGCGATCGAGGCCGCGCTGAACTGAAATCCAAACAAGCCCGCCGCGGGGCGGGTCAACCATCTCCTTTACTTACGGAGCATCTTCATGTCGTCCACCGTTACCCCGGCGCCGGGTGGGGCTTCCAGCGCGCCGTTCCTGGCGGAACGCACGCTGGCGTATCGCAAGATCGCCGTGCGCCTGATTCCCTTCCTGGTTTTCCTGTTCGTGCTGGCGTGGATAGACCGCGTCAATATCGGTTTCGCCAAACTGCAGATGCTGCAGGACTTGCAGTTCAGCGAGACCGTCTACGGTCTGGGCGCGGGCATTTTCTTCATCGGCTACTTCCTGTTCGAAGTGCCCAGCAACCTGCTGCTGGAGAAAATCGGCGCGCGCCGCACGCTGGCGCGGATCACCATCCTGTGGGGGCTGGCCTCCATGGCGATGATCTTCGTCAAGACGCCGACGCAGTTCTACGTGTTGCGCTTCCTGCTCGGTGTGTTCGAGGCCGGCTTCTTCCCCGGTGTGGTGCTGTACCTGACGTACTGGTTTCCTTCGGACCGCCGGGCGCGCATCAACGGCTATTTCATGACCTCGTTCGCCATCGCGGGCGTGGTGGGCGGGCCGCTTGCCGGCTTCATCATGAGCGCGATGTCCGACGTCGAAGGCTTGACGAACTGGCAGTGGCTGTTCCTGATCGAGGGCATTCCCTCCGTGCTGGCCGGCTTCGCCGTGCTGGCATGGCTGCCGGAAAAGCCCGCCAGCGCCAAGTGGCTGACGGACAGCGAACGCGCGATCGTCCAGCGCGACCTGGAAAAGGAAACGCGCGATCCCGCCAAGCATTCGTCGCTGCGCGACGCGTTCAATGGCCGTGTCTGGCTGTGCGCGCTGATCTATTTCTGCATCGTCAGCGGCAACGCCACCATCGCCTTCTGGACGCCGTCCATCATCAAGGAGCTGGGCGTGCAGGGCAATTTCCACATCGGCCTGGTGTCGGCGATTCCCTTTATCCTGGGGACCATTGCGATGGTGCTGAACGGCATCCATTCCGACCGCACCGGCGAGCGCCGCATGCATAGCGTGCTGGCCAGCCTGGCGGCCGCGATCGGCCTGGTGGCAACGGGCTACTTCCTGGGCAGCCCCATGGCGGCGATGTACGCGCTGTCCTTCGCCGCCATCGGCATCCTGGCGGCCTTCCCGGTCTTCTGGTCGCTGCCGGCGGCCTTCCTGACCGGCACCGCGGCGGCAGGCGGCATCGCCCTGATCAACTCCGTTGGCAATCTGGCGGGTTTCGCCGCGCCTTACCTGATGGGATGGCTGAAGGACAAGACCGGTAGCCTGGCCTCCGGTTTGTACAGCGTGGGCCTGATGGAACTGTGCGCGGCCCTGCTGGTGCTGCTGTTCATCAAGATCAAGCGCGATACACCGCGGGCTTGATGCAAGGTGCGCGCGGTCACGGTGCGGCCGCGCCGCCTTGCGGGCGGATGCCTTGCCGGCACGCCGCCTTACCGCGCACCGCCCGACCCCGGGCGGCTCTCGGTGAGCCGGCCGCAAGGGCAGGGCATCCGGCGCGACGTTCTTCGCGCGGAAGTTCCCCGGGTTTGCACAACCCAAAAAAAACGTGCTATAGTCTCGCTTCTCTAACAGATCCCCGATAGCTCAGTCGGTAGAGCGACGGACTGTTAATCCGCAGGTCGCTGGTTCGAGCCCAGCTCGGGGAGCCAAAACTGTATAGAGAATCAAGCACTTAAAACCGCCCTGGCCGGCGGTTTTTCTTTTTGCGCGTCCTGCTGTGACAAAAACGTGACCGCATGCGCGTGATGCGATAGATGGTCAGGCGCTAGGTGCGCATACTTCAACACCATCTCAATCTTCTTCCATCCTCCCAGCTCTTTCAGCACCAGCAGCGGTGTGCCGCTCTGCACGTGCCACGATGCCCACGTGTGGCGGAGTCGTGAAAATGGAAGTCCTCGATGCCGACCGCGGCGCCTGCTCTGGCCAGCACGCGGCGGTCAACTTCCTGGATAGCGATGGCATCACGGTCCGGCACGTCGGAGCGCGTGAACACAAGCGTAGGATGCAGGCCCCGACGCTGACGCAGCACTTGCAGCGCGTCGGCATTTAGCGGCACGGCGCGGGCTTTCTTCGACTTGGCGCCGTCGGCGGTCACGTGCGCATGCTGCCGCACCAGGTCCACCTGGGACTAGGTGAGCGTCGTTATTTCGCTTTGCCGCATGCCGGTGGCCACGGCGAATAAGCTCAACTCTTGCATCCAACGCACGGTCATTCTAATCAGCCGCACGATGACTTGCTTGGGCTCCCAGCGCACGCGCGTCTCCGGCTCTTCGTAGGTGGTGAGCTTGGGCACCTTCGATATCCAACCCTATTCACCGCACAGCGAAAGGATGCGGCCCATGGTCGCCAGATGGCGATTGATGGTCGCCGGCGCCAGCGGCTCGACCGGGCCGCCAGGACGTGTGATGTGCGTCGGCGCCGCCTCCATGACGTCGCCAGCAATTAAAGAACGTAGCGTGCGGCCGCGGAACTGGTCGCGCCAATACGCAACGTGCCGCAGTTTGTTGCGGTAGTCGCGTGCGTTGGCGTACAGCTTCAAGCGGTGGAGTGTGAGCACATGAAAGTAGAACGTCGATGTATGCCTGTGATCGCTTCGCGCCTGGGAGGACGTAGACCTGTCACTAGCCTCATGGGGCTGCGGGGCCTTTGGAATGTATGGATCCAAGTAGGGCGTATGCGCATCCCTATGGTTGGCGCTTCCGAGTACTTGGTGTTGACAGATGCCTAGCAGACTTTATACACTCCTACCGAATGCCCTCAGTGAGTGAGGCCCTTTTTTTCTGCGCTGCGTGGTCAGCGTCTTCCAAGTGGACTGCCGATTGGCAATTTCTAGAGATCGATGATCTCATATAGCCCTTATGGAGCGGAGATGAACTAAGATCAGTAGTTCTTATCCCAAAAGGCCCCGGCTAGTGAAGCGGGGCCTTTTGCTTTGTGCTATTAAGATGAAAAAGCAAGTCCGATTCGTTTCTTTTGGCGGTCGAGGAACTTCACTTTGACGTCGATTTCTTCATTGGGGAAAAAAACCTCATCCGTCATGTAGCTTTCCGGAAGTTGATCCTTGAAAATGAGCCCATTGAAACCTGGTTCCATTTCCACAAATATTCCATGATGCATGGTACGGTTTACGATCCGTTTTCTGTGCACCGAACCCGTATAATATTTCTGCTCTATGGCCAGCCATTCGTCCAGTTTTTGGTTCTTGGCTAGTGCATCTACCGCCTCGACCGCTTTAGACAGGTCCAATAGTTCAGTCACTGCGGCGTCGTCTTCTCTGAATATGAGGATGCTCTTCAGAGCGGCATCGAGTTTTAGTTTCAAGTAATCAGCAAACTCTTTGGCGTTGATGAGTTGGGTAGCCACCTGCAAGTGGTGATAAGGTCTGCCGATCCGCTCCGCAATACGCGAGGCTAGACTGCGATCATCAAACCAGGTGTCCTCCGCGACTGTGGCCAGATAGTCGACGTTCCCAAGCAGGTCCAAGTGGACATGGCCCGCTGCGCTTAGCCTTACAAGGTCATTCTCATCCACCTTTTCATTGCTCAAGGTCTCGGATGTAATGCATTGGGCCTTGATAAGAAAGTCCAGCTCTCTGTCAAACGCGTAGTCCGGGACCCCTACCTTGAGCAGCTCCGCGCGCATCTCACGTACTGGGAAATATCCACGAGTGCCGTTAGGTCCGGTTTGATGGAACCGGTTGCTTAACCACCGCAGGATGACAAGGCGGGTGAAATAAAAAGGCGCGCTGTCGTAATGAAAGATGTTGAAGAGGCTTTTGACAGGAGACGCACTTTCGTCGTAGAACCGCAAGTTCCCACGTAGAAGGATTCGGGTAACGAGGTACAGTGGCAAGGTGTGCTGGCCCGACGTACTCCTAATACGGAAAATTTCGTCTTCGCTCAAATGCGCGCTGTTGCAAAAGTCCATGAATATTTCGAGGGCTTTCCGGATATTTTTTCCGGATAACCCAGTAATCATTCGTCGTATAAATCGGTCGTGCTCGAAAAGGGAACGCACGATGGAAGACAGATAATAAGCCTGTTCCGTCGGGGGGTAGGTTACCGTGAATCCGTTAGGCAAGTCATAAGATAGTGTGCGCTCATCGCCTGATTTCATTTTAGACAAGGCGAGCTGAACCCTTCGTACCAGCACGTGCTGAAACAGAGGTGGTTCAATGCGGAAAGTCAAATCTTTGACCGCCGTGTCGAGGGGCTTCTCATCTTGATGAGCTTCGAATGTTTCTTCGCGCAGCGGGAGCACAATTAGCGCGCGATATTCGCTTTGGATCCACTGAGCGGCTTGGAACATGAGTAGTTGCTCGTCTCGTGACCGCTTGTCACAGTTGTCCAAAACAACTACTAGCAACTTACCCCTTTCCCCGCAGCAATATCGAGAGATCGCTTTCGATGTTAGTTCACCGTCTGCTTGGCAAGTCGTTAGGAGCTCTACCAATCGGCGCGTATATTCTTGGAGGTCACCCGCCTCCTTCAAAAGGCGTCCTTGAACTTTTTCGAATCGGTTAACTTCAACAGAATATACCTTCTTGCTGGATTCTAAACTGTCAAAATCCTCGTCAGGGTACGCACGTTTGCAACCATCGGCAATCTGTGCCCTAAGCCACTTATATATTTCGTCTTTAGATGCAGGAGCCTTGTTCATATTGACTCTGCACCAAAGCGTAGTGGCTAACAGGTCGTCCGGAAGCACTTTATATATTAAGTGATCCACGAACGTGCTTTTGCCGGATCCTACGCTACCAATAAGCAGAATGACCTTCCCTTCGAGCTTGGGTGTCTTTTTCAGTTTCTCTAAAAGTTCGGTAGGATTTGCTGTGCTTCCGATCGTGGTCGCTAATGTTTCACTGTTAGGTCGCGCTGCTCTGATGACACGATCAATTGGTTCGATAGCGCGCTGGGACGCCCTAGAGTCAACATATGCGTGGCGGGCGATCTCGGCGCGGTCCGAGACGTCTTCCGGTGAAAATATATGACCGTACTCAGCTGATAGTGTTGAACCAAAAGAGTTGTGACCGACCTCCTCCGTTTGAACACCGTTACCGCCCAGGAGCTTCTTCGGCTTCCAGAACCTTTGTGGCTTTAGCGTAGCGCTGAGTGCTACAGCTTTCGCCCGCAAATTTTGCCATGCCAGCCTTTGCTGCATCTCGCCGAATACCTGATGACTTACCGTCAAATCAGCACACGGGATTGAGATGTGGTCGTCTGAGTCAGGGGCGCCGTAAAGGAAGTCTATACCATTGCAAGCTGCAACAAAGTAGACCGGGTTGAATCCCGAGGGAAATTTGGAATTTATGGCATTGGCATACAGTCTTGCCTCTCGTAGGGCATTCAGGACGTCTGCAGATGGTTCCTTTGCTTCTATTACGAATAGGGGCAGGGCTTCGCAGGTAACGATATAGTCAGGAAAGTACCTTTTCTTGTCGTTGCCTTTTCCAATATCCAAGCGGCGAATCTCGAGTTTCGTCAGTATCTGAGCTTGGGGAATGCCAAGCCCATACGGCAGCGGAGTCGTGAGGAGTGGAAAAATCAGCTTTTGTTCGACGTCCGACTCGGTATGTAATGTCTTCAGTACGGGTATTTGAAACATTGTCTGGCGCACCCTTGCCTTCGATGGGACGTAACTTAACCTAACAATGTTGGAAGCGGCAAGAGGCGATTTTTTGGCCGCCGCTCGCCTTAGCTATGTGTAGTGTGATGCGTCGCCGCGGTGGTCGACATGGTCGGATGTGTTCCTTGAAGGGCCAGCCGTCGTGGCCCGCCTTACGATGTTTTGCATATTATGTGGGCGCATGCGCGCATGCGCCTCACGGGCTGTTATCTTGCCGTGTCAAGGCGGGTAGGTCCAGCCACCCGGCGCGTACGCTCGAGTTCAAGAAGTGTGGGCGAGAGACGGGACAGCGCCCCGTACGGACGGTGTATCGCCAAGAAGGCGAAGCTCCGTTACGCAACAAGCACTACGCGCGCCGTGTCCAAATTTTGCCCACAGTGCCCGAAAAAGGGGCCAAAATGAATGGAAAGCCGCGCGCAGTCCACGGATGGATGAAATCACAAGTCATTGATATTGCGGACCCGTCTTGCTTCAGCTATTTCGGACCGCGCGACTGTTAATCCGCTGGTTCGAGCCCAGCTCGGGGAGCCAAACGCTGTTAGAGGGCAAGCAAGGCAAGGACAAGCAAGGCAAGCACAAGAAAGACAACGACAGAACCGCCCGCGTGGCGGTTTTTTGTTGTCTGGTGGATTGTCCGGTGGATTGGCTGATGGACCGTAAGGGCCCGGTGATCCCGTCTTGAGCCACGGCGTTGTCTGCGATTAGTGTCCACCATTTTTTGGTGCACACCATGACGAAGACAGAATTAGCGCCGCTGCGTAAACGCCGGTCTTATCCGAAGACGCTGAAGGCGCAGATCGTGGCGCAGTGTAATCAGCCTGGGGCATCCATTGCCAGCGTCGCGCTGTCGCACGGCGTGAACGCGAACCTGGTGCATAAATGGATCCGGCTCGCCAGCCGCGCGCCGGCCGCCACGCCCGCGTTTTTGCCCGTGGTCGCACCGGCGCTGCCGGCACTGGGCCGGCATATTGAAATCCGGCTGTCGCGCGGCCCGGTGCAAGCGACGGTGCAGTGGCCCGTGAGCGAAGCGGGCGCCTGCGTGGCGTGGCTACGAGAGTGGCTGCGGTGATCCGGGTCGATGCGATCTGGCTGGCCACCGAGCCGCTGGACATGCGCGCCGGCACCGAGACGGCGCTGGCGCGGGTGGTGGCGGTGTTCGGTATTGCACGCCCGCACCACGCCTACTGTTTCGCAAACCGGCGCGCCAACCGCATGAAGGTGTTGGTGCACGACGGGATCGGCGTGTGGCTGGCCGCGCGCCGGCTGAACCGTGGCAAGTTCACGTGGGCCGAGGCGACCCACGGTCCGCATATGGCGCTGGACAGCGAACAATGGCAGGCGCTGGTGCTGGGCCTGCCCTGGCAGCACGTCGGCGCTGCCGGTGCGATCTCGGTGCTGTAACCGCGCAATCCGGCAAGACGCCAATACCGCCGCCGCGAACCGTGCGGCATACTGGCGGCCATGAGTACCGCATCCCTGGACCACCTTGACGCGCAGCAACTGCGCGCATTGGCCGAGCGCCTGATGGGCGAGGTGGCCGTGCGTAACGCCCGGATCGCGGCTCACGACGCGGTGATCGCCGAGCGGGATCGCGTACTGCACTTCAAGCAGACGCACATCGATCAGCTCACGCAGGAACTGGCGCTGTACAAGCGCTGGCGCTACGGCAAGCGCAGCGAGCAATTGAACGCCGCGCAGGCGAGCCTGCTGGAAGAGACGATGGATGCCGACATGGCGGCCATCGAAGAGCAAGTCAACGCGCTGCGCGAGGCGATCGCGCCCAAGCCCGCGCAGCCGCAAGCGCCGCGACGCATGAAGCTGCCGGCCGAACTGCCGCGCACCGACATCCATCACGAACCCGCCTCTACAGTTTGCCGATGCGGCTGCGGCATGAAGCGCATCGGCGAAGACATCAGCGAGAAGCTGGATTACCTGCCCGGCACCTTTACGGTCGAGCGGCACATCCGCGGAAAATGGGTCTGCGACAAGTGCGAGACGCTCACGCAGGCACCGGTGCCAGCTCAGGTCATCGACAAGGGCATCGCGACGGCGGGGCTCTTGGCGCAGGTGCTGGTGGCGAAGTTCGCCGATCACCTGCCGTTGTATCGCCAGGAAGGCATCTTTGCACGCGCCGGACTGGCGCTGCCGCGCTCGACGCTGGGCGAGTGGGTTGGTGTGTGCGGGTTGCGGCTACAGCCCTTGGTCGATGCGCTGAAGGCCGAAGTACTGGGCAAAGCCGTGCTGCACGCCGACGAGACACCGGTGCAGATGCTCAAGCCCGGGGCAGGCAAGACGCACAAGGCTTACCTGTGGGCCTACACGCCGACCTCCTATGACTGCCTGCGCGCAGTGGTCTATGACTTCACGCCCAGTCGCGCCGGCGAGCACTGCCGCACGTTCCTGGACGACTGGCGCGGCAAGCTGGTGACTGACGATTACGTCGGCTACAAGGCCGGGTTCGCCGCCGGCATCATCGAGTTGGGTTGCATGGCCCATGCCCGGCGCAAATTCCATGACCTGCATGCGAGCAACCAGAGCCAGATTGCCGGCCAGGCGCTGGAATTGTTCGGCGCCCTGTATGGCGTCGAACGTGATGTGGCCGATCTGCCTGCCGACGAGCGGCTGCGAATGCGACAAGAACGCGCGCGGCCGATCGCCCAGACGCTGCACAACTGGTTGATCGCGCAGCGCCAGCGCGTGCCTGACGGATCCGGCACCGCTCGCGCCATCGATTACAGCCTCAAACGCTGGGAGGCGCTCGTGCGCTATCTGGATGACGGCCATGCCCCGATCGACAACAATTGGGTCGAGAACCAGATTCGTCCATGGGCGATCGGGCGTGCGAACTGGTTGTTCGCGGGATCACTGCGCGGCGGCCAGCGCGCGGCCGCCATCATGAGCCTGATCCAGTCGGCGCGACTAAACGGGCATGATCCGTATGTCTACTTGAAGGACGTGCTGACGCGGCTGCCGACGCAGAAAAACAATCGGATCGCCGAACTGCTGCCACATCGGTGGACTGCGGCCACCTGATTGCCGTCGTCAACGCGTGATTACCGGCCGCTTACGATGGACCGCAAGCACGCTCGATCCCGTCGCATCGCGTCGTCCCGCCCCGGCGCTAGGGGCTGCCGGGCAAGGGATGCTCGGCCAGGTCTATCGCCGTGATTCGCCGCGCGTCTGCTATCTGCGACGGCCGTATGACCGCATATATGTCCCTGGCGATGATCTCCGCCGCCGGCACGCCCGCATAGTGCAGCGACAAGTAGATTTTCAAGGCGTCCTTGGCTTCTTCGCTTTTCACGGTCTCGACCGTCCTTCGCGATTCAGTGTGCACTCTGTCGATGCGCAGCTTCTCGAAAAACTGCATCATCAATTGCTGGGCGTTCTTGGATTGCACGAAAGCCAGGGTGGCGACGGCTTCCATGATCAATCCCCCGAGGGTCTGGGCGAATATCGCCCCGCGATTCGTATAAAGCGTGGCCGCGAAGATGATGGCGAAGAAGCCGATCGCGGAGCTGGCGATCGCGAACCAGAAGGCGACTTGCGATTGCGCGAGCGTTTCGGCGTAATACTTGGAGAGCTGGCCGGCTTCGAACGCGGCGTCGGCCGGTTCGGACGCCCCATCGGCCGCGACGCCGCGTTTCAACCTGATGCCGGATACGGTGTCCGCCGAGCTGGCCCGCAGGAGCGCACTGCGTGGATTCGCCCATATCAACGCCGCGACCACGCAGCCCAGGGCGGCAAGCGCCACGACGGTGACCCACACCCATTTGGCGATATCGATGTTGCCGTTATCCATGGAGACCCCCTTGGTGGCGCAAGCCATGGTTCAGTGCGAAATGCGCGGTCAGGCAATGAATCGATGAGTATCCCGGCCGGCCTGCGGCGGCTCGACCGGGTGTTTCGAAATCGATTGTAGGCAGCCGGCCCATACTTGTCGCCATGCCGGCCCATGCTTAGGATGACCACGGAACGGTCTAGCGCGGTGCCTCCTGGACAGGGGCACCGCTTTCTTTCGCTGCCGGCCTATTGGCCAGGCGGGCTGGCCGCCAAGCGCCGGTTTCACGTCCCGGACGTCGGGATCTTCAGCGCCTTGGCGATATTCGACCCTAGCGGCGACCCCAGCCCGCAGCAGGCATTCCATGGGACCCCGGCCTGCGCGACGAACGCCACATCGCTGTCCGGCGCGCCGTTATTGCCCTGCGTGATGGGGTGGCACAGCTCGGCATCCCCGTAAAGCTGCGCCGCGTACAGCCACGGATTCAGGAAGCCCAGCGGCTTGCCGCCGTTGCCCTCGATCAGGCGGGCGATCAATGCCGCCCACATGGGGGCGGCCGCGCTGGTTCCGTAGTAATTGCCCGTGTTATCGGGCTGCAGTGCGTAGCCGCTCGATTCCGCGGCGTTGGCCGCGACGTCCGGTATGCCGCGCCCCGCCGGCATATCCTTGTTGAAGGAGTCCGGCAGGGACATTCCCTGCTGGTAGTCCGGCACACCGAACATCGTGCTGCGGCCGCCGCCCGTCGCGCACTTCTGATGGGCCACCACGAGTTCATTCCATACGACTTCGCCCTGCAGGTTGCGCTGGTTATCGAGCAGGAGCTCCGTGCCGCCGCACGCCAGTACGAATGGCGAGGTAGCGGGAAAGGCGCAGTTCTGCATGTACTTGCCGTTGTGTTTGCCCAAGGCACCGTAGTCGCCGGAGGCCACACAGACCGTCACGCCCTGCAAGCCCGCGATCGCGAACAGGATATGCGCGCTCAGCACGGTCTGGACGCCCCAGGCCGATTCCGGATTGCCCAGGCTGATGGACATGACGTGGCAGGGGAAGGCGGGCCGGTCCAGCGCCGCCAGCAAGGAATCGACCCAGGGATCGCAGCTATAGCCGTAGCTCTCCGCCTGTCCGTAGACCACGAGGGTGGCGCCCGGCGCCACCGCTCCAGTGAGCTTGATGTCCAACATGGCTTCGCCATCCGGTTCCGGCGGCAGGATCTGCGTCTCGCAAAAGGGCTGGCCCATGTCTATCATCGCGCGTATCACTTCGAGCTTTACGGTCAAGCCCAGGCTCGAGAAATACGCTTGGATGTCGTCGTTGTTCAGCGCCAGGTAGGCCTCGATGAACGCGACAGTCGCGCCGACGCCGGTAAATTCGGTCGGATACTTGTAATACTCGTTCGCCACGGTAATGGGCGGATTCTCCGCCATGGTTTCCATGCTGACTTCGCAGGGGATAGTGTCGGTCAGCCGGCACGCCAGGGATGACACCTCGTCCAGTCCCAGCACCGCGGCGACGTGCGGCGCCAAGGTGGCGGGCAGGGTCAGCGTACCCGCGTAGCCCCTGAAGACGCGGTCCTCATGTCGATACAACGCCAGCTCGGTGCCGAAGGCGCGCGCCAGGTCGCCAGCCTTGCCGACGATGGTGGCGAACAGGCCGCCCAGGGCCACCCGGTGCAGGGTGAAGCCATGTTGCGAGCAGAACGCGCGGACGGCATCCAGGGCCTCCGGCGGCGGGCCGAATTCCGCGGCCAGCCCCTGCGCATCCAGGAAGCGGCGTTGCGCGGGATGTTCCTTGCCCAGTTGCATGGCGCGCGCGAAAACGGCCTGGTCGCCGCCGCGCGGATGCAATCGCAAGGCGACGTGCAGTGTGGGACCCGGGTCCGCGGCGCCGGCCGGCCGGGTCAATAGATGCGCAGGCAACGCGCTCGCTTGCAATACCGTCGCTTCTTGTTCTTGCGTCATGGCGTTTCTCTTCCTTGTTGCGGGATACGGTCAGCGGCAGGCTGCCACATGGCGGCGCGCCGGTACGGCGGGAACGCGGGTCAGGCGGTTCAGGCGGTTCAGGCAGGGAACGCGGATCAGGCGGGACACTGGGGCGTCGTGGGCGGTTTGGGGAATTTCGACGGCTGCGCGGTGGCGCCACGCAGCTTGCCCAGCAGGGTGCGGCCGCCATGGACCACCGTGCCGCCGGCCTCGTCGCCGTCGGTATTTCCCAGGACGAAAACGCCCACCTTGGCGTGCGGGTCGAAGGCCATGTAGGAGTTGTAGCCAGGCAGCGCGCCGTCCTTGTCCAGATAGTCGTTCGACCGTTGCCAGCCCAGGCCCATCGAAAGCGAGTCGGAGGACGGCCATGGCTGTTGCGTGGCCGCGATGGCCTGCGCCAGCGCCGTGTCGCCGACGGAAGAGGGATCGATCTGCGCTTCCAGGAATGTCAGCATGTCGTCCAGTGTCGAGGACAGCGCGCCGGACGTCAGCGCCGCCGATCGTATGCCCCACGTCGGCGGATCGATCTTCGCGTATTCCGGTGCGCCGCCGCGGTCCTTGTAGACGTAGCCCTGGGCCACACGGCTCGCGACCTTCGAGTAATCCACATGGGTGGACCCCATTCCCAGGGGCTCGGTCACGTACTTCCGGACCAGGGATGGCCACTGCATATACGTGCTGTCCCATTCCGTGCTCGGTGTATCCGTGACAAAGGCGTGGGACAGGACGTCGCCCAGCAATGCGAAGCCGGGATTGCTGTACGCGAAGTATTCGCCGGGCGCATACGGAGGCTGGAAGGCGTCGAGAAACTCGTTCAGCGACGCAAAAGGGTAGTCGCCGAAGTGCGGCCGTTTGCCGCATACATGGAATGGGAAACCGGCGCTGTGCGTGGCCAGGTGCCACAGCAGTACCTGCCCGTTGGGCTGGTTGAAGGTGACGCTGGTGGGCAGCAGGGACGCGACGGGCGTATCGGCGGTGACCGGATTGCTTGCCTGCGACGCCGCCAGCGGCAGCAGGGTGGCCGTGAACACCTTGGAGTTCGATCCGATGAAGAAAACGATGTCCTGGCGCCGCGGCATGGGGCCGTCGCCATGCAGGCCGATACTTCCTTCCGTGAAGTAATGGCGGGTTTTATTGATCGTGATCCCGACAAGGAAGCCGACGCTTCCGCCCTTCTTGGGAGCATCCGGCGGGGTGACCCAGGGACCGAAGATTTCGGCGACCAAGGCGGATAAGGTGTCGGAATCGATCATCGTGGCGCTCCGGCAGGGCAGGAAAGCGCAAGAATATGGCAGCGATTATGCAAATGTCATCTCAAATGCGAAACGGCAAAACAAATTCCGGAGCCATAGGCAAAAATGCGACATCGGGGCCCGGCGCCGGGGCGGATGCCCGCCCCAATGGCCGCCCCGATGGCCGCACCCTACAATCCGGCCGAGAAGCCGGCCCGCGCGTCCCGCGCCGCGGACGCAAGCCAAACGAGCGGTGTGCTCGCTTGCGCGGGCCGCACTGCCATCTGGAGTCAGCATCATGAAACCCTATCGTCAGGCGCCCGTCCTGTTTGCCGCGCTGTGCGCCTTGCTCTCGGGCTGCGCCCATCCGCCTCCCGCGGATCCGGGGCCGCCGGTATACAGCGCGGCGCCCGAATCCAGCGCGGCCGGGGGCGTTGCGCCCAGCGGCCCCAGGCCGGCCTTGACGATACAGTCGGGCGAGGGCGAAAAACTGAACCTGCCCTGGTTTGTCAGGGACGCGACCGACTGGATCAACGAGCGTAGCGCCCCGTCGCCGCTGGAACGGCCGCCCGGCAGCTAGCGCGCCGGGTGCGTCTTGGCATCGCGGCCGGACGGCGTAAAATGCTCGCTGCACCGCAGCAATTGCGGTGGCTGCATCCGTTCTACCGTTATCCGGGACACCCCATGACCGATTCCTCCGCCGTGCCGCACCGGCTCGGCCTTGTGCTTGTCGCGCTCGCCGTCGGCAGCTTCGCCATCGGCACCACCGAATTCGCCACCATGAGCCTGCTGCCGTACTTCGCGGACAGCCTGGGCATCGATGCGCCGACCGCCGGCCATGTCATCAGCGCCTATGCCCTGGGCGTGGTGGTGGGCGCGCCGGTATTGGCGGTGCTGGGCGCCAGGCTGCCGCGGCGCACGCTGCTGATCCTGCTCATGGGTTTGTTCGCCATCGGCAATGGCCTCAGCGCGGTGGCGCCGAATTATCACGCGATGCTGGCCGCGCGGTTTCTCAGCGGGCTGCCGCATGGCGCCTACTTCGGCATCGCGTCGCTGCTGGCCAGTTCCCTGGTCCCGGCCAACCGCCGCACGGTCGCGGTGGGACGCGTGTTCCTGGGCCTGACCTTCGCGACCATCGTCGGCGTTCCCTTGGCCAATTGGCTGGGCCAGGCAGTGGGCTGGCGCTGGAGCTTCGCCCTGGTTTCCTTGCTGGCCGTGCTGACGATGACCAGCGTGCGCCTGTTCGCGCCGCATACGCCCGCCGATCCCACGGCCAGCCCCTTGCGCGAGCTCGGCGCGCTGCGCCGGGTCCAGGTGTGGCTGACGCTGGGCATCGGTGCCGTCGGCTTCGGCGGGCTGTTCGCCGTCTACACCTACCTGGCCGATACCCTGGCCGCCGTGACGCACGTGGCGCCCGCCACCGTGCCCCTGGTCCTGAGCGTGTTCGGCGTGGGGCTTACCGTGGGCAATATGGTGGTGCCGCTGTATGCGGACCGCGCCATCATGCGCACCGCGGGACTGTTGCTGCTGTGGACGGCGACCGTGCTGGCGCTGTTTCCCTTGATGGCGGACAAGCTGTGGCTGATCATGTTGAGCGTCTTCCTGATCGGGCTGGGCGGGGCCCTTGCCACCGTGCTGCAGACCCGC
This sequence comes from Bordetella bronchialis, assembly GCF_001676705.1. NCBI lineage: Bacteria > Pseudomonadati > Pseudomonadota > Betaproteobacteria > Burkholderiales > Alcaligenaceae > Bordetella > Bordetella bronchialis. The sequence goes on along the minus strand of NZ_CP016170.1, from coordinate 3,971,178 downwards.
TTGATGGACGTCGCCGAAGACGCGCAGGGACTGGCGGCGGCCTTGAACCATTCGGCTTTCAATACGGCCAATGCGCTGGGGCCTTTCCTGGGCGGCCTGGCGATCGCCGCCGGCCATGGATGGACGTCCACCGGCTGGGTGGGCAGCCTGTTGGCGATAGCGGCCATGCCGCTGTGGCTGCTGGCCGTGACCTTGCATCGCCGCCGCGCCACCGCGGTCGGCGTGGTGGCCAGCCGGCAGGCCGGCTAGCCGCTATGGCGCGGTGCGGTCATCGGCGGCGTCGCGCGGGGCCGCTACCGTGCCGCGGTCCGCGTCCGCCGCGTCGCGGCCGAGATGGCCGGACACACTGGCCTGGGTCGCGGCCACCGCCTGTATCAGCGCGTCGCGATGCATGCACAAAGCCGTCATATGTTTTTCCATCTGGCGCGCGCGCAGTTTCTCCAGCCATGCCCGCGCCCGCTGCTGGTGCAAGCCTGCGATCAGCCGGTACTGGCAATCGAGCCGGTGCCGGAATTCGGCGATGAGCAGGTCCGTCTTGCGCAAATCGATGTATAGCTGGTGCGGGTTATCCATGGTCGGCTCCTGCAAGCATTGAACGGCCGCGCGCGAACGCCAACGATGCACCGAAAAAAGCCCCTGCGGGCCGGGAGCAGTGCGCCGGGATGGCGCTGTTGTCGGTAAGACCGTGTCGACGTCGCCGTCCTGTCCGCTCATGGTGTGGCTACCCCGAGGCGACCGGATGGATGCGGGCTGGCCGCCGGTTCTTTCAAGGCCTGTCGCGGCGTGCCTGAGCGCGGCCAGCGTGGGCGGAAGGGCGCGCGACCGTTGTATAGTGCTGACGCGCATGCGGCGGGCCGCCGTCGCCGGTGCGGGGCCCGGCCGCCGCCAGGGTACGCCGCCGCCTTCACGATACCGCCGCATGTAAACAAGGACCAGGCCAAGCCCGGCACCCCGACGGTGCGCCAGGGCCGGCATGCCCTGGCGTTGGAGGAGGCTGATGCGTTTCGACCTGCTGTCGCTCAAGCTGTTCGTGGCGGTCTGCGAACACCTGAATATTTCGCGGGCGGCGGATGCCGAGAGCATCGCGCCGTCCGCGGTAAGCAAGCGCATCTCCCAGATGGAGGACATGCTCAAGACGCCGCTGTTCCTGCGCAGCAACAAAGGCCTGGAGCTGACGCCGGCGGCGCACTCGCTGCTGAACCATGCGCGCGTCATCCTGCGCGACCTGGCGCAGATGGAAAGCGAGTTGTTCGATCACGCGGAAGGCCTGCGCGGGCAGATACGGCTGCATGCCAGCCTGTCGACCATCGTCCAATACCTGGCCAACGATATCCGCGATTTCCTCGCCCTGCACCCCGCCTTGCGTATCGACCTGCAGGAAAGCCTCAGCCCGGAGGTCGTGCGCGCCGTGGCGGACAATGCCGCCGATATCGGCATCTTCGGCGGCAATGCGCTGGTGCCGGGCCTGCGGGTTTATCCCTATCACAGCGATCGCCTGGTCGTGATCATGACGTCGGATCACGTACTGGCGAAGGCGCGCACGCTGACGTTCCGCCAGGTCGCCGAGCATGACCTGGTCGGTCCGCAACCTGGCAGTTACCTGAATTCGCTGGTCTTGCGCGCCGCGGCGGACCTGGACTTTCCGCTGCGCTTCCGCATCCGCGTCAACGGCTTCGAACCCGCGCGCAGCATGGTAGAGGCCCGGTTGGGCATCGCGCTGGTCTCGGAACACCACGCGGCGCGCTATGTGTCTTCCGGTCCCCTGGTCGCCGTCCCGCTGGACGAGGACTGGGCCATGCGGCACTGGAAGATCTGCGTGCGCGACGCGGAGTCCCTGCCGGCGCCCGTGCAGTTGCTGATCCGGCATCTGAGCGAACATGGCGATGCCGGTACGCCGAGTTCGCCCGGCCGGCCCGCTCAGCCGTAGGGCAGGCGCAGCCCCGCATCGGGCCAGGGCATGGCCACCAACTGGCCGGTGCCCGACAAGGTGATGTAGGCCGTCTTGCGGTCCGGGCCGCCGAAGCAGATGTTGGTGACCATGGGATCGGGCAGCATGACTTGACGCAGGATTTCGCCGGAGGGCGCGATGACGGTGATGCATCCGGTGATCAATGTCCCCACGCAGATATTGCCGTGCACGTCGATCGCCATGCTGTCCAGGCGCTGGTAACCCGGCAAGGTGCATATCAATCGTCCGCCGTGGGGCGAAGGAAAGGGATGCTTGCGCGGCCGGCCGGGGCCGTCCAGGTCGAAGGCCCAGACGCGGCCCGTTTCGGTTTCCGATACGTAGACCACCGTTTCGTCCGGCGACAGGCCCACGCCATTGGCCGTGGTCAAGGGGTAGGCGACCTCCACGATCGACGATCCGTCGGCCCGCGCGTAGTACAGGCCGGCGTGGTCGCGATCGCGCTTGCGGTTCTTGCCGAAGTCGGTGAAGTAAAAGCCGCCCTGGCTGTCGAACACCAGATCGTTGGGGCCGCACAGCGGCGCATCGCCGCAGCGGTCGTACAGCGTGCGCAGTTCGCCGGTGCTCGCGTCGTACCGCTCGATGCGTCCGCTGGTATAGGCGGGATGCACGCCGGCCCGCGTGCGGTTGTAGCCGGCGATGGTCTGGAACAGGAAGCCGCCGTTATTCGCGATGTAGTACGCGCCGTCCGGCCCCCGGGCCAGCCCGTTGGGGCCGCCCCCGGTCTGGATCAATACTTCCACGCCGCCATCCGGCGTGACGCGGCTGATGGTTTCGCGCTGGATTTCCACCAGCACCACCGAGCCGTCGTCGCACGCCACCGGGCCCTCCGGGAACAGAAGCCCGCTTGCCATGACCGTGAAGTCCGCCATCGTTTTATCCGTCTTCATCACTGCCTGGGCACCTGCTGCACGAAACGATTGGTGTAAGTCGCGTCCAGATCGATCTTCGCCTGCGCGATGGCGGGGTCGAAAGCGGCCAGGACGTTGCGCACCGTGCGGGCGGCCTCGTCCGTCATGACGCCGTCCCGTGACAGGCAGGCGCGCATGTTGGTGAACGCCTGGGCGAATACCTCTTTGTCGGCCAGCGCATACTCGGGCGGCACGGCGGCGGCCACCTGCTCGGGCGTCGCCTGGGCCAGCCATTGCTCGGCGCGCACGATCGCGGTCGTGATGGCCTGCACGGTATGGGGGTTCTTGTCGATGAAATCCTTGGTGGAATAGATGGCCGCCTCCGGATAATTGCCGCCCAGCGTCTGCTGCGTGGATTGCGGGCTGCGCATCGCCGCCAGCGGGAACAGGTCGCCGCTATCCTGCAGGATGGTCGCGACAGGATCGTTGGACATCATGGCGTCCACCTGCCCGCTGCGCGCGGCGGCAACGGCGCCGGACGAGGAGCCCACGCCGATGATGGAGACTTCGTCGGGCTTCACGCCGGCGCGGCTCAGCAGGTAGTTCACGCCCATATGGAAGCTGGAGCCCGGGGAGCTGACGCCGATGCGCTTGCCCTTCAGGTCGGCATAGGACTTGATCTTGTCGCGGCTGGCCTTGGTCACCCCGAAGACGAAGCCGGGGCAGTTCGCCTGGATCGCGAAGGACACCAGCTTCTGGCCCTTGACGGCCATGGTGATGGTGTTGGAATACGCGCCCGCCACGAAGTCCGCGCTGCCGCCCATCAGGGCCTGCAGGGCCTTGGCGCCGCCGCTGTACACGCCGATGTCGACATCCAGCCCCGCCTGCTTGAAGTAGCCGCGGCTGCTGGCGATCACGAAGGGCAGGTAGGGGAAACCGACACCGGCGGCGGCCAGGTGCAGTTTGGGTTTTTCGGGCGTGCCCTGTGCCCGCGTGGCCGCCGGCGCGCCGGCCAGCAATGCCAGGGAAAGCGACGCCGCGGCGAAACGCATGGTCATGGTGTTCTCCTCCTTGGGGCGCGGGCGGCGGACCCGTGTCCGCGTCCCGCCATCTCGTTCTTCAGCCTTGGACCACGTCCTGGCGCTGCGTGCCCAGGCCCTCGATACCCAGGGTCACGACATCGCCGGCCTTCAGGTAGACCTGGGGGTTCTGCCCCAGGCCCACGCCGGGCGGCGTGCCGGTCGAAATAATGTCGCCGGGTTGCAGCGACATGAACTGCGACAGGTAGGACACCAGATAGCGCACGCCGTACACCATGGTCGCGGTACTGCCGTTCTGGTAGCGGTGGCCGTTGACTTCCAGCCACATCGGCAGCGCCTGCGGGTCGGCGATCTCGTCGGGCGTCACCAGCCAGGGCCCGATGGGGCCGAACGTGTCGGCCGACTTGCCCTTGGTCCACTGGCCCTGGCGCTCGGCCTGGAAGGCCCGTTCGGACACATCATTGATCAGGCAATAGCCCGCCACATGCGCCATGGCGTCGCGTTCCGCGACGTACTTGGCCGGCTTGCCGATGACCACGCCCAGCTCCACTTCCCAATCGGTTTTCTCGGCGCCGCGCGGGATTTCGATGGGGTCGCCGGGCCCCGTGATGGCGCTGGTCGCCTTCATGAAAATGATGGGCTCCGGCGGCACGGTGGCGCCGGTTTCGGCCGCATGGTCCGAATAGTTCAGCCCGATGCAGATGAACTTGCCGGTGCCCGTCACGCAGGGTCCCAGGCGCGGCGTGCCGGGGACCAGCGGCAGGCTGGCCGGGTCGACGGCCCTCAGGCGGGCCAGGGTCTCGGGCAGCAGCGCGGCCCCGCCGATGTCGGCGATGTGGCCGGACAAATCGCGTATGCGGCCCTGGGCGTCCAGCAGTCCGGGCTTTTCCTGGCCCCTGGCGCCGTAGCGTAGCAACTTCATACTTCAACTCCCTTGTTTACGGATGGAAAGGGCGGATGCAAAGGCCCGCCGGGCGGCACGCGCTCCGGCAGGCGGCAAGGCAAGGACGTCACGGCTGGGCCGCGGGACCGCCTCGGGCAGTGGACCGTCCCGGCGGCAGACCGTGTCGGCGGCGGACCGTGTCGGGGCGCCGGACGCCGATGCGTTCACCCGCTCGCGCCGGATAGCCGGGTCCCTGGGGGCCGCGAGGGTCGCGGGTAGTCTCGCTGGGGTCGGCCTTCAATACGTCGCGCGTCCGCCGGACAGGTCGAAGACGGCGCCCGTGGTGAAGGAGTTCTCTTCGCTGGACAGCCAGGCGATCATCGCGGCGGCCTCATGCAGCTCCAGGAAGCGGCCGCGCGGAATGCGGCTGAGCATGTAGGCGATATGCTCCGGCGACTGCTGCTCCATGGCGCCGGGCGTGCGGGCCACGGCCGGGGTCACGCAGTTGACGGCGATATCGTGGGCGGCCAGTTCCTTGCCCAGCGACTTGGTCATGGCGATCACCGCCGCCTTGGCCGAGCTATACGCCGCCGCGTTGGGATTGCCTTCCTTGCCGGCGATGGAGGCCACATTCACGATGCGGCCGTACTTCTGCGCCACCATGATGGGGGCGACGGCGCGGCAGCAATAGAAGGTGCCGTTGACGTCGACGTCGATGACCTTGCGCCACTGGTCCAGCGGATACTCGGCCAGGGTGGTGTTGGGGCCCACGATGGCCGCGTTGTTGATCAGGATTTCCAGCTTGCCCAGCGCGCGCAGGGTGCCCGCCACGCCGGCTTCCACGCTGGCGTAGTCGGCGATATCGACATGCTCGGTGTGCACGTCATGGCCCGCGCCACCCAGCTCCTTTTTCACCTTTGCCAGTGCATCGGCGTTGACGTCCCATATCGCCACGCGCGCGCCGGATTCCAGGAAGCGGCGCACCACCGTCAGGCCGATGCCCTGGGCGCCGCCGGTGACCACGGCCACGCGGCCGTTCAGATGGATGGCATTCGTTTGCAAGATGCGTTTCCTTTGTTTGCTCGTGGATGGAAGAACTCTCAGGCGTTGGCCGCCACCGTCTGGCCGGCCACCGGCCGCCAGCGCATGAAGTGGTCCTCGAACAGCGACACGGCGGTGTCCAGCACCAGCGCGAAGACGGTCAGCAGCAGGATGCCGGCGATCACGGAATTGATGTCGAACACGCCTTCGGCCAGCAGGATCAGATAGCCCACACCTTTTTCGGAGCCCAGGTACTCGCCCACCACGCTGCCCACGAAGGCGATGCCCACGGCGTTGTGCAGGCTGGAGAACACCCAGCTCATGGCCGACGGCATGTAGACATGCCGCATCAGCTGGCGCGAGCTCGCGCCCAGCATGCGGGTGTTGGACAGCACCGCCGGACTGACTTCGCGCACGCCCTGGAACACGTTGAAGAACACCACGAAGAACACCAGCGTGACGCCCAGCGCGATCTTGGACCAGATGCCCAGCCCGAACCACAGGGCGAAAATGGGCGCGAAGATCAGGCGCGGCATGGAGTTGAAGGCCTTGATGAACGGGTCCGTGACCACCGCCAGGAAGGGATTCAGCGCCAGCCACAAGCCGCAGGCCAGGCCCAGCACGGTGCCGATGACGAACGCCAGCAGCGTTTCGATCAGCGTGGTGTACAGGTGGATGAAGATCGACCCGCTGGTGAACCAGGTGACGATGCGTACCGCCACCCCGACGGGGTCGCCGAAGAAAAACGTGGACAGCCACTGCTGGCTGGTCCCCAGCCACCACAGGAACACCGCCCCCGCCAGCAGCAGCAGGCGCGTGACCAGGACCAGCAGGCGGTTGCGCGGATCAAGAACGAGCGCTGGCATAGCTTTTCAATACCTCCCCTCTGAGCACTTCCCATATTTCGGTATGCAGCTGCAGGAAGCGCTGTGTCATGCGGATTTCCGCGACTTCGCGCGGCCGTTCCAGGTCGATCTCGAATTCGGCGATGGGGCGGGTGCCCGGCCCCGCGGACAACACGATCACGCGGTCCGACAGCGATATCGCTTCTTCCAGATCGTGCGTGACGAAAATCACCGACTTGCGGTCGGCCGACCACAGGCGCAGCAGCTCGTCCTCCATCAGGTGGCGGGTCTGGATATCCAGGGCGCTGAACGGTTCGTCCATCAGCAGGATGCGGGGGTTCAGCACCAGGGCCTGGGCCAGGCCGGCACGCTTGCGCATGCCGCCGGACATCTGGTGCGGATACTTCTTGCCGTGGCCGGCCAGCCCCACGCGCTCCAGCCACTGGCGCGCCGAGTCCAGCGCCTGGGGCTTGGGCATGCCATGGAAGATCAGGCCCGCCGCGATGTTGTCTTCCGCGGTCTTCCACGGCATCAGCGCATCGACCTGGAACAGGTACGAGGCATCCTTGTTCAGGCCTTGGGTCAAGGGCTTGCCGAAGACGCTCAAGGTCCCGCTGGAGGGCCGCATCAGCCCCGCAGCCACATTCAGCAGCGTGGACTTGCCGCAGCCCGTGGGGCCCACCACGGACACGAATTCGCCATCGCGGATCGCCAGGTCGACATCGCGCACGGCGGTATAGGTCTGTCCGCGGCCCTCGTTGCTGGCGAAGGTGCAGGTCACGCCGTCGAACCGCAGCGCTTCCCGCGCCGCGTCCGTCCGGTCGTGTGCCCGCGGGGAGGGATCCCCGAGCGCGGGTGGGTCGATACTGCGCAGCATGGCACCTCTCATTGCACCGTTTCTCCAGCCTTCTTCACATAGCGGTTGTCGTACGTGGCCGCCAGATCGATGTGGGCGGCGCCGATGGAGGGGTCGAACGCGGCCAGCACATCCTGCACGGTGCGCGCGCCGGCGTCGCTGATCATCCCGTCGGCCGACAGGCAGCGGCGGCTGTTCTCGAAGGATTTGGCGTACAGGCTCTTGTCGCCGACCACGTATTCGGCCGGCACCGTGTCCACGACTTGCTGGGGCGTGGCCTTGGCCATCCAGTGCTCGGCGCGGACGATGGCATTGGCGACGGCCTGTACCGTGCGCGGGTTCTTCTCCACGAAGGACCGTGTCGCGTAGATGCTGGACTCGGGATAGTCGGCGCCGAAGACCTGCTTGTTGCCGTCGGCCGTGCGCATTTCGGCCAAAGGCTTGAGATCGCCCCCATCCACCAGCACGGTCGCCACCGGATCGTTGACGATGAGCGCGTCGATCTGCCCGGCGCGCACGGCCGCCACGGCACCGGCGGCCTGGCCCACGCCTATGATCGATACGTCATCCGGCTTCAACCCGGCCTTGTGCAGGATGTAGTTGACCACCATATGGGTGCTGGAACCCGGCGCGCTGACGCCCACGCGCATACCCTTCAGGTCGGCGGGCGATTTGACCTTGTCGAAATTTTTCCGGGATGTGCCGAACACCCAGCCCGGGCAGACCACCTGGGCCGCGATGGTGACCAGTTTCTGGCCTTTTGCCGCCATGGTCAGCGTGTTCGAATAGGCGCCGGCCGTCATGTCGGTGCTGCCCCCTATCATGGCCTCCAGCGCCTTGGAGCCGCCGGAGAAGGCCGCGATGGTCACGTCCAGGCCTTCGTCGCGGAAGTAGCCCAATTGCTTCGCGATGATGGCCGGCAGATACGTGATACCGGTGGAGGCCGCGCCTATCTTCAGCGCTTTCTTTTCGGGGGGCGTCGCGGATCGCGCCGGCGCGCTCGCGCATACGATCATGGCGGCGCCCAGGGCGGCCGCCAGCAGGGTTTTCATGGTTGTCTCCTTCTTGGTTTCTTCTCGCCGGTGCCTGGGCATCGACGGCGAGTAATGATGCATGTTGCGGCATGGCCCCGGCGTGGTTTTTCGGAAAACCACCATCTCGGATCGCGATGGCGGAACCGTCGCGGGCCGGCTGCCCCGGGCCGGTCGAAGCCGGTATGATGGCCGTTCGCCTTCATGCATCCGGACCATCCATCGACCATGATCGAACGTATCGAAACCACGGGCGCGCCGCTGCCCGCGGGCCACTACTCGCAAGCCATCAAGGCCAACGGTTTTGTATTCGTGTCGGGGCAGCTGCCTTTTCCGCCCGGCGCGCAACGCGTCATGCCCGATGGCATCGCCGCCCAGGCCCGGCAGTGCCTGGAGAACCTGCGCGCCATCCTGGATGCCGCGGGCACCACGATGGAGCACCTGGTCAGCGTGCAGATCTTCATTCCCGACGTATCGCTGTGGGGCCAGGTGAATGCCGTGTACGAAGCCGTCATGGGCAGCGCGCGCCCGGCCCGTACGGTCGTGCCGACCACCGCGCTGCACTACGGCGCGCTGATCGAGCTGAATGCGGTCGCGGTCTGCCCTTGACGGCATCCGGCACCTCCGCGGACGCCCGCATCGGCGTCACGGTCCTGACGGGCTTCCTGGGCAGCGGCAAGACCACCTTGCTCAACCGCATGGTGCGCGAGCCGCGCTTCGCGCGCTCGGCCGTGGTCATCAATGAGTTCGGCCAGATCGGCGTCGACCACCATCTGGTGCGCCACGTCAGCGATACCGTGCGCGTGGTGGAGGGCGGTTGCATCTGCTGCATGGTGCGCGGCGGCGTGGCCGACACGCTGCGCGACCTTTTCCTGCTGGCGGTCCGTCGCGCGATCCAGCCCTTCCGGCATGTCCTGGTCGAGACCAGCGGGCTGGCCAGTCCCGCGCCCATCCTGTTCACGCTGCGTCACGAACCCTTCCTGGCGGAGCGCTACGTCTATGACGGCACCATCGCCGTCGCGGATGCGCAGCGCGTGGCGGGGCAGATCGCGACCGAGCCGGAGGCCGTCCAGCAATTGGCCCTGGCCGACGAAGTCGCCGTCAGCAAGGCCGACCTGGCGTCCGCCAGCGAACTCGAAGGCGCGCGCGTGGCGATCGCGGGCATCAATCCGATCGCGGGGCTGCATGTCCTGGACCGGGACGGCCCCTTGCCCGCCGGCTTGCTGGCCGAAACGCTATACCGCGGGCGGCGCGGGGTGGCGCCGGCGGGTACGCCCTGGCTGGGGGGGTATGCGACCAACGGACGAGGCGCCGGCCTGGCGGGTCGGGCATCCCACGACGTGGCCGTGGCCACGCTGATCCTGCCGCCCACCGTCCCCCGCGCGCGCTTCGTGCGCGGGATGTCGGCGCTGCAAGCGGAACTCGGCGCGTCGCTGTTGCGCATGAAAGGCCTGGTCCGTTTCGAGGGCGACGGCGCGCCGAGCGCCGTGCACGGCGTGCACGACCAGCTTTACCCCGTCGTGCCGCTGCGGGCATGGCCCGGCGACGACGCGGAGCCCAGGCTGGTCTTCATCGCTCGCGGGATCGACGCGGCACAGCTGGACAGGCGGGTGCGACACCATCTGGGGCCGGGATTTTTCTCCCTATGAAACCGTTAATGTGGGTATAATTTGTAGGTTCCTGCAGGCGGTTCGGCTTGATTACGGGCGGCCAGACAAAGGGCATGCCCCGGATAGGCCGTTTCAGGTGGTTCGCATGGTGGTTCGCGCATTTCGCAGCCCGCTTCCATCTTTTTCCGTCGACGCGCAGGTAGAACGGCAATAAAAAGACGCTCCGATAATCCGGGGTAATGCCGGACGGCTCAGTTCAATATTCATCGGCGCCGCGCCGGGTATCCCCAGCCAGACCAGGGGTGCGCGGATACTGTCCGCCTGTCGTCCATTGCCATATCGTTCCTTTTCGGCATTCGCGGTTCGTGGTTGCTCAAGCATGCCTCGGCGCCGCATGGGTATCGCAAACCAGCCTTATAGGCCGAGGTTTATTTGCAAGCGATTTTCTGTTCCAAGCCGCGGTCCGCGGCTGCTTTCGCACAGGCGCGTGTGGGTGTCGTGACGGCGTGCGCCGTATGGCAGGGCATCTCGCGCATGGCGAGCCGGAAAACCGCGATGGCTTATCGCGATCGATGCGATGCGGATGCCGATCGGCGCGATGGCGATGGCGATGGCGATGGCGATGGCTTTGGACGGCCAGGCGTCTATGGGGCAGGGGCAGGAGCCAAGATCGGGCGCGCGGCGCTGGCGCGCGTGTCGCGGTCTTTGGCCGCGCTGCCTTTGTCGTCGTCGACCTCGTCCGTATCGCCGCTGTCTTTGCCGCTGCTGTCTTTGTCGCCGCTGTCTTCGTCACGTACAGCCGCCGCAAAACAAAAAAGGCTTGGCGAATTCGCCAAGCCTGATCTGCATGCTGTTTGGTTGCGGGGGCAGGATTTGAACCTACGACCTTCGGGTTATGAGCCCGACGAGCTGCCAGACTGCTCCACCCCGCGTCTGGAGAAAGAAATATTACTTCAGTTTTTCAGCCTTGGCAAGTCGAAGGCATCACTTCCCACGAGAAATTGAACATATCGATGAACGATAGCGAGGCAATACTGGTGATCGAAACGGCACTGCTCTGTGCGCCGCAGCCCATGCCGCGCGCCGAACTGCGCAAATTGTTTTCGGATGACGACGATATCGACAATGATCGTCTGGACACGCTGCTCCAGGGCTTGCAGGCGGCGTGGCAGGATCGTGGCCTGGAGCTGGTGTCGCTGGCCGGAGGCTGGCGTTTCCAGAGCCGTCCTTCCATGCAGCGTTATCTGGAACGGCTGAATCCGGAAAAACCGCCGAAGTATTCGCGCGCGGTACTGGAAACCTTGGCCATCGTGGCGTGGCGCCAGCCCGTCACGCGCGGCGACATCGAAGATATCCGCGGTGTCACGGTCTCCTCGCAGATCGTCAAGACGCTGGAGGACCGCGGCTGGATCGAAGTCATCGGCCATCGCGACGCCCCGGGCCGTCCCGCCTTGTTCGGCACGACGCGGCAGTTTCTCGACGATCTGGGCTTGCGTGCGCTCGATGAGCTGCCGCCGCTGGAAGCGGGCGGAGCGATGGCGGCGCTGGAGGGACTGGATCTGACGGGCGGCGGCGCCGGCGCGGATGGCGGCCAACCGGAAGGGGACGTGGACGGCAGCGACCCGGTGCAGACAGCTGACGCCGCTGCCGATGGGCAGGGTGACGGCGCGGGCGCCGAAGCGCAGGGCGGGCAGGTGGCCAATGGCATCGCGGCCGGTATCGACGGCGTGCCCGCCGAAATCCAGCTCCTCAGGACCGCTGAAGCCGAGAACCATGTGGACGGGGCGGATGTCCAAGCCCACGACACCGACGCCGCGGCTTCCGATCCGGATGCCGACGGGCAGGTCGATGGCGCGCAGGCCGCCGATGCCGAGCCCGGCGAGACGGAACTCAGCGGTACTGGAACTGGTGCGGAAACCGAAGCCGAAGCCGAAACCGAAGCGGGCGATCCGACGGATCCGGCGGTCCGCGACGCGGTCGACGCGCTGGATACGCCCCAGGGTGGGATCCAGGCCGCGACCGGCCCCACCCCTGAAAAGCCGGAGATCCCGGCGCCCCGGCGCGACACCATCGAACCCGGTGGTCATCGCCCTGAAATCAGCCCGCCCGGGCAGCATCCCGAGATCGAGCCGCCGGGCGGGACGCCCGAAATCGATCCGGCGGAGCCAGCACCGGAGATCGCGCCGCCCGCACCGGGCGAGACGCCCGAGGTACCCGGACAAACCGATAACGACGATGAAGAAGACGCGCCCGGCGCGCCTCGTAAAGAATGAATTCTGGAGTAGTCCCAGTGAGTATCAATAAGAACGTGCAGGACGATGTCATGGAACCGCGTGAAACGGCAGGGGTGTCGCGCGTCGATTCTCCCGCGCCGGCGGCGGACGAGGGCGGCGGCAAGCCGGCGCCGCGTCCGCGCGCCAAGCGCCAGCCCCGCGCCAAGGCCGAGGCCGCCGCGTCGTCGGCCGCCGCGTCGTCGGCTGACGCGCAATCCGGCACGCCAGCCTCCGCGCAGGCGGTCGATCCGCGTACCGAGGCCACTATTCCGGCGGCTGGCGCGCCTTCCGCGTCGCACGTAATGGCCACGGACACGGCCCCGGCCGTGGCGGCGGAAGCGATGCCGGGCGACGCCCCGTCGCCGCGCGCCCGTGCGCGCAAGCCGCGCACGCCGCGGGCGCAGGCGCAGGGCGCCTTGCCGCTGGGGCTCGAGGGGCAGGGCGCGGCTGCCGCGCCGGCGCAGCTGCCGGCCATGCAAGACGCGGCGCCCCCTGACGCATCGACGCCGGCCGCGCCCGTGAAGCGCGCGCGCAAGCGTAAATCGGCGGAAACGCCTGAAACCGCCATGGTTGGTGCGGACGCGTCCGCGGGTTCCGCCGCCGGTTCCAATGATGAAGGCCACACCGGCGGCATGCCGTACGGTCGGGCCGCGGCGGATGCCGGCGGCGCGCCTGCCGTTACCGGCAAGGCCATGGAAGCCGCTGGCGTGTCCGAGCCCTCCCGCGATGCGGGCGATGCCGCCGGCCAGCCCGCCCAGGCCCGTCCGGCTCGCGCGGCGGGCCCGCGCGGCCGGACCCGGGGCACCCGGGCCGCCCTGCCGGCCGAGACCGCGCTGGCGGATCACCTTGCAGCCGGCGCGGCGCCTGGGGACGTCCAGCCGCAGGACGAACGTGTCCAGGCACAGGGCCAACGCGGCCTGGATGTCGCCCCGGACCAGGACGCCTCCCGTGCCGGCGGCGAAGCGGCCGTCTCCGCGGACGGCGAGGCTCCCGCATCCGGAAATCGTGGCCGCGGCCGCAAGTTGCGGACGCCGTTCCGCCGCCGTCGCGGCGACGCCGTGACGGGCGCCGAAGGCGCCACGCCCGCCGAAGCCGGTGCGCAAGGCGCGGCGCCGCAAAACGCGCCGGCGATCGACCCCGAGGCCATGTCCCCCGGCGGGGAGCGCGAAGCCGAACAGGCGCTCGCCTATCTGGAAAAGACGGCGCGCATGGAGCAGCGCCTGAACAAGTACCTGAACAGCGAGGCGGTGATGCCCAAGCTGCACAAGGTGCTGGCGGACGCGGGCATCGGTTCGCGCCGCGAAATGGAAGAGTTGATCATCGCCGGCCGGGTTTCCGTCAACGGCGAGCCGGCGCACATCGGCCAGCGGGTCGCCGGAGGCGACCAGGTGCGGGTCAATGGCAAGCTCATCACGCGCGTGAATACACGCAAGCCGCCGCGCGTCATCCTGTACCACAAGCCCGCCGGCGAGATCGTCAGCCATGACGATCCCGGCGGCCGCGCCAGTGTATTCGCGCGCCTGCCCAAACTGCGCACCGGCAAGTGGCTGTCGGTCGGCCGTCTCGACCTGAACACCGAAGGGCTGCTGATCTTCACCACTTCGGGCGATATGGCCAACCGCATCATGCACCCGCGGTACGGCACCGAGCGCGAATACGCCGTACGCGTGTTGGGTGAAATGGACGCCGCCCAGCGCACGTCGCTGGTGGAAGGCATCGAGCTGGAAGACGGCAAGGCGGCCTTCGGCGCGCTGGATTACCTGGGCGGCGAAGGCAGCAACCGCTGGTACCGCGTCACGCTGCAGGAAGGACGCAACCGCGAGGTGCGGCGCATGTTCGAGGCGATCGGCGTCACGGTCAGCCGCCTGATCCGCACGCGGTTCGGCGATATCGTCCTGCCGCGCAATCTGCGGCGCGGCCGCTGGGAAGAGCTGGATCCGAACCTGGTCACCGCGTTGATGGTCCAGCTGGGCCTGCTGCGCGACGATGACGACGGCGGACGCCGTCCGAAGCAGCCGCAGTCGCACGATAGCGCGCTGCCCCCGGGCTTCGGCACGCTGCAGAACAACGGCATGAATGGGGCGCGCATCGGGCGCCGCGGCAAACTGCAAGGCGGCCGCCCCGGCAAGGGCGGCGCGGGCGGTATGTCGTATCCCTCCGATCCCTTCGGTACCGGCCTGCTGATCACCGGCGGATATGCCAACGGCCATCCCCTGGGCAACGACGGCCCGGGCAAGGGCGGCAAGGGCCAGGGCCAGCGGCGCGGGCCCGGCAAGCGCGCCGCGCCGGGGCAAGGTCAAGGTCAAGGACAGGGGCAGGGCCAGCCGGGCGGGCAGCACGTGCCGCGCGGCAAGTCGCCGCGCAAGGGCAAGCCGGGGGGCGCCAATGCCGTCCGGACCGGTGGCCAGGGGCCAGGCGGACAAGGTCCGCAGGCCGTCGCCGGCGCGCCGGGCAAAGGGCCCCAGCGCGCCCGTCCCGGCAAGGGCGCCGCGCCGGGCAAGAAGCGCGGCGGCGGCAATGCCAAGGGGCCTCGTGGGGGCGGCGGCGGTGGCGGCGGTGGACGGGGCGACGATTGGCAACCTCGCGGCGCCGCGGCCCACGAATCCCGCCTGGGCGTGATTGGCGTCCGCGGGCGCGGGTCCCGCTAGGCCCGCGCTTGTATCGGCCGTCTCCGCCGGTTCCGGCGCGGCCCGCGCCAGGTCCGGCCCCCAATACGTAAGCCCTGGACGTGTCAGGCAATTTTGGCGGTTCTATGGTAATATCGATGGTTTTCGTGGGCGTCTCTGCGGCTGGGGGCAACAGTGTGGCAACGCCGGGGGAACACCCCGGGGCGGCGCCCGCGGGCCCTGGAGCAGGGCCCCGGCAAAACCGAACATGGCGCGAATGCGCGCGTTCCGCGGCTGGGGGTCCGGCCTGGAGCGCGCTTTGCCGCGTGATAATAATGGGCTGGGCTGACAGCCCATTTTTTTCGAGCATATGGCAGATTTATTCGCATTGACCCAAGAGGCGCTGTCCGGGATGGACGTCGAGCTTGTCGACGTCGAACGGGCGGCGCTTGGCCTATTGCGCGTCACGATAGACCGCCCGGAAGGCGTGCGCATCGAAGACTGCGAACAGGTCTCGCGCCAGTTGTCGCGCGTCTACGAGGTCGAGAATATCGATTACAAGCGATTGGAGGTCGGTTCGCCCGGCGTGGATCGCCCGCTGCGCAGCGAGGCCGATTTCCATCGTTTCGCCGGCCAACGGGTCGAGGTCAGGCTGCGTCAGGCCGTGGAAAACCGCAAGGTATTCACCGGCATACTGGTTGCGGCCGCCGAGCCGGCCCAGGACCCGGGCAAGGCGGTTTTCGGCGTGGAATTTGAGGCAAAGAAGGACGATATTCAGGTGGTGAACTTCACGTTCGACGAAGTCGAGCGCGCCAAGCTGGATCCGGTCCTGGATTTCAAGGGCAAAAAGCGATGAGTCGCGAAATTCTTCTGTTGGTCGACGCCCTGGCGCGCGAAAAGAACGTGTCGCGCGAAGTGGTGTTCGGAGCGCTGGAAAGTGCGCTGGCTTCGGCCATGAAAAAGCGCTTCAAGGAAGACGCGGACATCCGTGTTTCCATCGATCGCGAAAGCGGCGGCCACGAAGGCTTCCGCCGCTGGCTGGTCGTTCCCGA
The DNA here is from genome assembly GCF_001676705.1 of Bordetella bronchialis. NCBI lineage: Bacteria > Pseudomonadati > Pseudomonadota > Betaproteobacteria > Burkholderiales > Alcaligenaceae > Bordetella > Bordetella bronchialis. The sequence goes on along the minus strand of NZ_CP016170.1, from coordinate 3,955,124 downwards.
CGAAGCGGGCCTGCAGGAACCGGACAAGCAGGAAATGTATTCCGACGCTCGCGAGCTCGTCCCCAACATCCAGGTCGGCGAATACATCGAAGAACCGCTGGAGCCCATCGAGTTCGGCCGTATCGGCGCGCAGGCCGCCAAGCAGGCGATCCTGCAGAAGATCCGCGACGCGGAGCGCGAGCAGGTGCTGAACGACTTCCTGGAGCGCGGCGAAACCATCGTGTCCGGCACGGTCAAGCGCATGGACAAGGGCGACGCCATCATTGAAACCGGCAAGATCGAAGCCCGCCTGCCGCGCTCGGAAATGATCCCCAAGGAAAACCTGCGGGTCGGGGACCGCGTGCGCGCCTTCGTGCTGCGCATCGACCACGCGGCCCGCGGCCAGCAGGTGATCCTGTCGCGTACGTCGCCGGAGTTCATCCGCCAGCTCTTCGAGAACGAAGTGCCCGAAATCGAACAGGGCCTGCTCGAGATCAAGGCCGCTGCGCGCGATCCCGGCGTGCGCGCCAAGATCGCCGTCATCGCCTACGACAAGCGCATCGACCCCATCGGCACGTGTGTCGGCATGCGGGGTTCCCGCGTCACCGCCGTGCGCAACGAGCTGGGCGGCGAACAGGTCGACATCGTGCTGTGGTCGGAAGATCCCGCCCAATTCGTGATCGGCGCCCTGGCGCCGGCGAATGTGGAATCCATCGTCGTCGACGAAGACAAGCACGCCATGGACGTGGTGGTGGACGAGGAAAACCTGCCCAAGGCCATCGGCGCCAAGGGGCAGAACGTCCGCCTGGCTTCCGAGCTGACCGGCTGGCAGATCAACATCATGACGCCGGAGGAAAGCCAGAACCGCCAGGAAGTCGAACGTTCGGCCTTGCGCGGCACCTTCATGAGCAAGCTGGACGTGGACGAAGAAGTCGCCGATATCCTGATCGACGAGGGCTTCACGGGGCTGGAAGAAATCGCCTACGTTCCCATGCAGGAATTGCTGGAAATCGAAGCCTTCGACGAAGACACGATCAACGAGTTGCGCACCCGTGCCCGCAACGCGCTCCTGACCGAAGCCATCGCCCAGGAAGAGCGCCTTGAAACGGCGCAGGACTTGCTCGAACTCGAAGGCATGACGCCCGAACTGGCCGCGCGCCTGTCCGAGCGCAAGGTGCACACCCGGGATGACCTGGCCGAGCTCTCCACCGACGAGCTGGCCGAGATCTCGGGTCTCGACGAAAACCAGGCCAGCGAGCTCATCATGAGGGCTCGCGCGCACTGGTTCGACGAGGAAAAATAGTATTTAGGCGGAGAGGGCCCCATAAGGGGTCTTCTCGAACTTGTTTTATTGGATTGCGCTAGTCATATTGTTATATCGCCGTACACAGGAAGAAAGCCTAATGTCGAGCAATACCGTCGCCCAGTTCGCTACCGAGCTGAAAATGCCTGCCAATGTGCTGCTGGACCAGCTGCGCTCGGCAGGTGTTGACCTCAAATCGGTGGACGATGCCGTCACCGACAGCGACAAGGCGAAATTGCTCGACTCGCTGCGCCGCGCGCATGGCGGGGCCGCCGAGGGCAAGAAGATCACCCTGACGCGTCGCCAGACGTCCGAGATCCGCCAAGCGGATGCCACGGGCCGTTCCCGCACGATCCAGGTCGAAGTGCGCAAGAAGCGCGTTTTCGTCAAGCGCGATCCCGCGGAACTGGCCGCGGAAGCCGCCGCCGCCCGTGCCCAGGCCGAGCCCGCCGAAAAACCCGCGGCGCCTGCCCCGGCCACGCAACCCGTCGCCGATACGGCTCCTGCCGTCGCGCCTGCGCCACAGGCTGCCGCCGAGCCGGCCGCCACGACGTCCGGCGCCGCCGCATCGGGTGCCCCCGCGCCCGCCGCAGCCGCGCCGGCGGCAACGCCCGCGCCCGCCGAAGCCCCGCAGCCTGCCGCGCCTTCGGCCGAGCCCGCCGAGCCGGCGCCCGCGCCCGCGCCCGCCGCGCAAGCCGCGCCATCCGTGCCGCGCACCGAGCCCGCCGCCGAGCCGCAAGACGCGCCGGCGCAGGAAGCGCGCGCCACAACCGAACCTATCCAGCCGGAACCCGAACACGAGGCACCCGTGGCACCCGCCGCCGGCCCCGCCGCCGAGCCGCCGGTCGAAGCTGTCCCGCAAGAGCCCGTGAACACGCCAGATATCGCAGCGGTTTCCGAAAAGCCGGAAACCGAAAGTCCCGTCGCATCGAAGTCGCCGGCCGCGCCGACGCCCGCCAGCCAGGACATCCGTCCCCGCCCGGGTACGCCCGTGCCGCCCAAGCCGTCCGTGTCCAAGGGCCCGCGCGCGGGCGACGCACGGCGCGGACCGCCGCCGGCCGCTTCGCCGGCGCAAACGATGAGTGCCGCCCAGCGTGACGAGGCGCGCCGCCAGGCAGAGGCCGAAGCCGCTGCCCTGCGCGAGATGCTGAACCGTCCGCGCAAGGTGCTGCGCGCGCCCGAGCCCGAACAGCCGGCCCCCAACGCCGCCCTGTCGGGCACGCTGCACAAGCCCGCCGCCAAGCCCGGCGGGCCTGTCAAGAAGGACGCCAAGCCCACCGTCGGCGCCGGCGGCAAGAAGACCATCAAGACCGCGGAAGTCTCGTCCACGTGGACCGACGACAGCGCGCGCAAGAAGCCGGCCGACAAGCCGGGTGGCGGCGCTCCCACCCGCGACGGCTGGCGCGCGGGCGGCAAGGCCGGTGGCAAGACGGGCGGTCGTGGCGGCCGCAATCAGCAGTCCGACCGCCGCGGCGGGGTAGTGGAACAGGCGCCGCAGGAATTCATCGCGCGCGAAGTCCACGTCCCCGAGACCATTACGGTCGCCGATCTGGCCCACAAGATGTCGGTCAAGGCCGCCGAAGTCATCAAGCAATTGATGAAGCTCGGCCAGATGGTCACCATCAACCAGGTCCTGGACCAGGAAACGGCCATGATCGTGGTCGAGGAACTGGGCCACAAGGCCATTGCCGCCAAGCTGGACGATCCGGAAGCCTTCCTGGACGAAACCGCGCCCGAAGGCGAGGACGCCGAACTCCTGCCGCGCGCGCCGGTCGTCACCGTCATGGGCCACGTCGACCACGGCAAGACCTCGCTGCTGGACTACATCCGCCGCGCCAAGGTCGCCGCGGGCGAAGCCGGCGGCATTACGCAGCACATCGGCGCGTATCACGTCGAAACCGATCGCGGCATGGTCACCTTCCTGGATACCCCGGGCCACGAGGCGTTCACCGCCATGCGTGCGCGCGGCGCCAAGGCGACCGATATCGTCATCCTGGTGGTGGCGGCGGACGACGGCGTGATGCCGCAGACGCGCGAAGCCATCCACCATGCCAAGGCGGCCGGCGTGCCGCTGGTCGTGGCGGTGAACAAGATCGATAAGCCGGACGCCAACCCCGAGCGCGTCAAGCAGGAACTGGTCGCCGAGGAAGTCGTGCCGGAAGAATACGGCGGCGACGTACCTTTCGTGAACGTGTCGGCCAAGACCGGCGCGGGCATCGACGACCTGCTGGAAAACGTGCTGCTGCAAGCCGAAATCCTCGAGCTCAAGGCGCCCGTGAACGCCCATGCCAAGGGCCTGGTCATCGAAGCCCGGCTGGACAAGGGCCGCGGTCCGGTGGCCACCATCCTGGTGCAGAGCGGGACGCTGAAGCGTGGCGACGTCGTGCTGGCTGGCGCCAGCTTCGGCCGCGTGCGCGCCATGCTGGACGAAAACGGCAAGCAGGTGCAGAGCGCCGGTCCTTCCATTCCCGTGGAAATCCAGGGTTTGACGGATGTGCCGGCCGCCGGCGACGAACTGATGGTGCTGACCGACGAACGCAAGGCGCGCGAAATCGCGCTGTTCCGCCAGGGCAAGTTCCGCGACGTCAAGCTGGCCCGCCAGCAGGCCGCCAAGCTGGAATCTATGTTCGACAACATGGGCGAAGGCACCCAGACCCTGGCCCTTATCGTCAAGACCGACGTGCAGGGTTCGCAGGAAGCCCTGGTCGCCGCGCTCCAGAAGCTCTCCACCGAAGAAGTGCGCGTGCAGGTCGTGCATGCCGCGGTGGGCGGTATCTCGGAAAGCGACGTCAACCTGGCGATCGCCTCCAACGCGGTGGTCATCGGCTTCAACGTCCGTGCCGACCAGAGCGCCAAGAAACTGGCGGAAGGCAACGGCATCGATCTGCGCTACTACAACATCATCTACGACGCCGTGGATGAGGTTAAGGCGGCGATGTCGGGCATGCTGGCGCCGGAAAAGCGCGAAGAGATCATCGGCCTGGTGGAAATCCGCGAGATCTACACCGTTTCGCGCGTGGGCAACATCGCCGGCTGCATGGTGCTGGACGGTGTGGTCCGCCGCGACTCCCAGGTACGGTTGTTGCGCAACAACGTCGTCAGCTGGACCGGCCATCTGGATTCGCTGCGCCGCTTCAAGGACGACGTCCGCGAGGTCAAGGCCGGTTTCGATTGCGGCCTGACGCTGCGTGGCAACAACGACATCCAGGTGGGCGACCAGCTGGAAGTCTTCGAGATCAAGGAAATCGCGCGTTCGCTGTAAGCATCGCGTGTCCAGTGCATGAGCCGTCATAAAACCAAAGCGATCCCCGGCCGCAACCTGCGGCTGGCCGACCAGATCCAGAAGGACCTGGCCGGCCTGATCCAGCGCGAAATCGACGTCGCGCGGGCCGGGCTGATCACGCTGTCCGGCGTCGAGCTATCGCCCGACTACGCCCACGCCAAGGTGTACTTCACCGTGCTGGGCGGCGAACCGGGCGTGGCCGAAGGCGTGCTGAACGAGAAGGCCGGTTGGCTGCATTCCCAGCTGTATCGCATGCTGCACATCCATACCGTACCGACACTGCGCTTCGTGCATGACGAGCAGGTGGCGCGCGGGATTGAAATGTCGCGCTTGATCGATCGTGCGAACCAGCCCGGTTCCTACCGGGCCGACCCCGACGAACCGGAAGAGCAGTCCTGAGGGCTGTCGTCTCGGCGTTTTTTTTCGGATAAGACGATGGCCAAACGACGCGGGCTGATGCTCGACGGTGTCCTGTTGCTGGACAAGCCCGAAGGCTTGTCCAGCAATCATGCCTTGCAGCGCGCCCGGCGTACGCTGGATGCCGCCAAGGCGGGGCATACCGGCACGCTGGATCCTTTCGCCACCGGCCTGCTGGTGTGCTGCATGGGCAAGGGCACCAAGCTGTGCAATACCATGCTGGGCGCGGACAAGGGCTATCGCGCGACACTGCGCTTCGGCGAGGAAACCGACTCCGGCGACCTGACCGGCAACGTCGTGGCGCGTGCGCCGGAAGGCTTCGCCGGTGTGGAGGAATCCGCCTTGCGCGATGTGCTGTCACGTTTCCAGGGCACCATCAGCCAGGTCCCGCCGATGTACTCCGCGCTCAAGCGCGACGGCAAGCCCTTGTACGAGTACGCGCGGGCCGGCGTGGAGATCGAGCGCGAGGCCCGGCAGGTGACGTTGTACCGCGTGGAACTGCTGTCCTGCGACGGCATGACCGCGGAGATCGATGTGTCGTGCAGCAAGGGCACCTATCTGCGCACCCTGGCCCAGGATATCGGGCGCGCGCTGGGCTGCCATGCGCACCTGGTGGCGCTGCGCCGTACCCAGGTCGGCCCCTTCGGGCTGGCGGGCGCGGTCACGCTGGACGCGCTGCAGGCCATGCCGGACCCCAAGCAGGCGCTGCTGCCCCTGAATGAATTGCCGGCGGGCCTTGCGCCCGCCTCACCTTAAAGGATCGTTTATGACTCGCGCCTTGCGCAACGTCGCCATCATCGCCCACGTCGACCACGGCAAGACCACGCTGGTCGACCAGCTGCTGCGCCAATCGGGTACCTTCCGTGACAACCAGGCCGTGGCCGAGCGTGTCATGGACTCCAACGACCTGGAAAAAGAACGCGGCATCACCATCCTGGCCAAGAACTGCGCCGTGCAGTACGAAGGCACCCACATCAACATCGTCGACACCCCGGGACACGCCGACTTCGGCGGCGAGGTCGAGCGCGTGCTGTCCATGGTGGATGGCGTGCTGCTGCTGGTGGACGCGGTGGAAGGCCCGATGCCGCAGACGATCTTCGTCACGCGCAAGGCGCTGGCGCTGGGCCTGAAGCCCATCGTGGTCGTCAACAAGATCGACCGTCCGGGCGCGCGTCCGGATTACGTCATCAATGCCACGTTCGAGCTGTTCGACAAGCTGGGCGCCACCGAGGAACAGCTGGATTTCCCGGTGGTCTACGCCTCGGGCCTGTCGGGCTATGCCGGCATGAGCGCCGATGTCCGCGAAGGCGACATGCGGCCGCTGTTCGAGGCCATCCTCAAGCACGTGCCGCAGCGCAATGACGATCCCGACGGCGCGCTGCAACTGCAGATCATCTCGCTGGACTACAGCAGCTACGTCGGCAAGATCGGTGTGGGCCGCGTCAACCGCGGGCGTATCCGCAGCGGCATGGACGTCCAGTACCGCTTCGGCCCCGAGGGCGAAAGCGGCAAGGGCCGCATCAACCAGGTGCTCAAGTTCAAGGGCCTGGAACGCGAAGTGGTCAGCGAGGCCGAAGCCGGCGACATCGTGCTGATCAACGGCATCGAAGGCATCGGCATAGGCTGCACCGTCATGGACGTCGCGTCGCCGGCCGAGGACGCGCTGCCCATGCTGCGCATCGACGAGCCCACCCTGACCATGAACTTCATGGTGAACACGTCGCCGCTGGCCGGCCGCGAAGGCAAGTTCGTGACCAGCCGCCAGCTGCGCGACCGCCTGGACCGCGAACTCAAGTCCAACGTGGCGCTGCGCGTGCGCGACACGGGCGACGACACGGTGTTCGAAGTGTCCGGCCGCGGCGAACTGCACCTGACCATCCTGCTGGAAACCATGCGTCGTGAAGGCTACGAGCTGGCCGTGTCGCGCCCGCGCGTGGTCTTCAAGGAAATCGACGGCGTGCGCCATGAACCCTACGAGCTGCTGACGGTGGACGTGGAAGACGCCCACCAGGGCGGCGTCATGGAAGAACTGGGCCGCCGCAAGGGCGACCTGCTGGATATGCAGCCGGACGGCCGCGGCCGTACCCGCTTGGAATACCGCATCCCGGCGCGCGGGCTGATCGGTTTCCAGAACGAGTTCCTGACCATGACCCGCGGCACGGGCCTGATGAGCCATATCTTCGACGAATACGCGCCGGCGCGCGAAGGCAGCATCGGCGAACGCCGCAACGGCGTGCTGATCAGTCAGGACAATGGCGAAGCCGTCGCCTATGCCCTGTGGAAGCTGCAGGATCGCGGCCGCATGTTCGTCAATCCCGGCGATGCGCTGTACGAAGGCATGATCATCGGCATCCATAGCCGCGACAACGACCTGGTGGTCAATCCCATCAAGGGCAAGCAGTTGACCAACATCCGCGCCTCCGGCACGGACGAGGCCGTGCGCCTGGTGCCGCCCATCCAGATGTCGCTGGAATACGCGGTGGAATTCATCGACGATGACGAACTGGTGGAAGTCACGCCGAAATCCATCCGCCTGCGCAAGCGCTTCCTGACCGAAAACGAGCGCAAGCGCATGTCGCGCGCGACCGCCTGACGCGGGCATATGGGGATGCCGCCGAGGCATCCCCGCGGGACCGCCCCGGTCCCGCTATTGGCGCGGTTCGATGCGCCAGGGCAGGGTGATAAACTCAGGCCCCGATTTCCCATCGCGACTGACATGGCAGCTGACAAAACATCCGTCCGCCGGGACGGCGCCGTCAAAGCCACGCCGCCCGAGGACCGGCGGCCGTCCATCCGTGACGTGGCATTGCTGGCCAAGGTGGGCCTGGGAACCGTGTCCCGGGTGATGAACAATCATCCCAATGTCAGCGAGGACAAGCGCAAGCGTGTCCAGGCCGCGATCCTGCAGCTGGGCTATGTGCCGGATATCGTCGCGCAAAGCATGCGCAACCATCGCTCGATGACGTTCGCATGCGTCATGCGCGACTTCACGGTACCCGTGCTGAGCATGTTCGTCGATTCGATGCAGAAGGAAATCGACGCCTTCGGCTTTTCACTGACCGTGGCCTCCAGCTATCACGATAGCCGGCGCGAAATGGAGCTGCTGCGCAATCTGCAGCAGCGCCGCATCGATGGCCTGGTCATCGCGACCTCCTCCGAAGACAACCCCGCCGTGCTGAAGATGCTGGAAGAGGCACCGTTCCCTATCGTCCTGCTGGACCGGGACGTTCCGGAAAGCCTGGACGCCGTCACCGTCAACCATGCCACGGGGATACACCAGGCCGTCCTGCATCTGGCGGACCTGGGGCATCGCCGCATCGCCATCATTTCGGGGGAGCAGGGCGTGCATGCGACGCGCAGCCGCCTGGAAGGCTATCGGCGCGGGCTCAAGGACCGCGGCCTGCCTTACGAACCCGCGCTGGTCCGCGCCGTGTCCTTCGACCGGGATGCGGGATTCATCGAAGCCGGCCGCTTGCTGGATAGCGAGGCGCCGCCGACCGCCATCATCGCCGGCGGCACCTCCTTGCTTCCCGGCGTGATCCAGGCGGCGCGGCAGCGCAACCTGGCGCTGCCCGAAGACCTTTCCATCATCGGCGGCGCCGATAGCGACCTGGCCCTGTTGTCCACGCCAGCCTTTACCGTGGTGCGATGGAATCACGACCAGCTGGGCAAGGCGGCCGGCCGTTTCCTGATCGACCGCCTGGCCGATCCCCAACTTGCGCCGCGCAAGCTTATGGTCGATGCGGAACTGGTGCTGCGGGGCTCATGCGCGCCGTTGCGGCGCCGACGCCAAAAAGCTTGACAGCGTGGAATAAGGGAATAGAATCCAGCCTCAAGCATCAACGCTGACTTTTACAACAATAATTGGAAACGTTCCCAAAGTGATGGATCGAGGCAACCATTCATGAATCGCATAGGTATTGACGTCGGGGGCACGTTCACCGACATCGTGCTGGTCGACGACCAGTCCGGACAGATCTGGTCCACCAAGGTTCCGACGACGCCGGCCGACCGGGTGGTCGGTGCAATGGCCGGCTTTCGCAGGATCCTGGAGCTCAGCGGCCGCGCCAGCCGCGATGTGGGCTTCATCGGCCACGGCACCACCATGGCCACCAACATGATCGTGGAAGGGAAGGGCGCCAGGACCGCGCTCATCACCACCCAGGGCTTTCGCGACGTGCTGGAGCTGCGCCGCATCTCGCGCCACGACCGCGCGGACCTGTACGACCTGCATTTCACCAATCCGCGGCCCCTGGTGGAGCGCCGCTGGTGCCTGGAAGTGGCCGAGCGCATGCGCCACGACGGCACCATCGAGACCCCGCTGGACCTGCAGGCGTTGCGCCAGCTCGCGCAGCGGATCCAGCAGGCCGATATCGAGGCGGTCGCGGTCTCCTTTCTGCACGCCTACGCCAATCCGCTGCACGAGCGCGAGGCGGTGGACGAGTTGAAGCGTCTGCTGCCGGACCGCTTCATCACCGCCTCGCATGAAGTCAATCCTGAGATGCAGGAATACGAGCGCACGAGCTCGACGGTCATGAATGCGCTGCTCGGACCGGTATGCATGCGCTACATCCATAATTTCGAGGCACAGCTGAAAGACACGGGTTTCCGCGGCGAGCTGCTGTTCATGCAATCCAACGGCGGCCTGGCATCCACCGCGCAGGTCGCCGCCAAGCCCATCGTGCTGCTGGAATCCGGGCCGGCCGGCGGCGTCAGCGCGGCCGTGCGTACCAGCGAACAAGCCGACCTGAAGGGCGTGCTGCTGGGTGACATGGGCGGCACTACCTTCGACGTATCGCTGGTGCGTGAATCGCGTCCGGAGATCCGTACGCATGGCCTCCTGCATACCCATGCGGTGCGCGCACCGACCATCGACATCGACTCGATCGGCGCCGGCGGGGGGTCGATCGCGTGGATCGATAGCGGCGGCGGCGTGCACATCGGCCCGGAAAGCGCCGGCGCCGATCCTGGACCGGCCTGCTATGGGCGGGGCGGCACGCGGCCCACGGTCACCGACTGCAATTTATTGCTGGGCTACGTCGATCCCGATTCCTTCCTGGGCGGCGAGTTCAGGCTGGATGTGGAAGCCGCGCGCGTGGCGGTCGATACGCACCTGGCGCGTCCCCTGGGGGTGTCCACGGTCGAGGCGGCATGGACGGTGCGCGTCATTGCCAACGCGCTGATGGCGCAGGCGATGCGCCTGATGACGGTGGAACGCGGCTACGATCCGCGCGAGCTCGCCTATATGTGCTACGGCGGCGCCGGTCCCGTGCATGCGATCGACCTGGCCCAGGAGCTGGATATCAAGGAGGTCATCGTGCCGCCGTTGCCCGGCCTGTTCAGCGCGTTCGGCATGATCGTGGCGGACCGGCAGTTCGATGGCCAGGCGGCCATCGAGGCCGAGCTGCGGGCGGTGCCGCCGCAGCGGATCCTGGATACCTATGCATCGTTGCGCGAGCAGGCCCGTTCGGCACTGGGCCAGGGCACCGCCGGGCAACGCATCGCCATGACGTACCGCGCGGACTGCCGCTATGCGGGACAGCCCGCCGCCATCACGGTGGACGTCCGCGACGATCTGGTCGCGGACGGCGGACAGGCGCTGGCGGACCATATCCAGCAAGCGTTCGAGCGCAACCACAAGCGCATGTGGAATTTCATCAAGCCCGACCAACCCGTGGTCCTGGTCAACCTGCGCGTGCAGGCCAACGTGCCGACCGGCTGGCGCGGCGTGGTGCGGCAGGCGGCCGCGGGGAAGGCATCCGCCGAAGGGGGATCCCGCCGGCAGCGCACCCGCGACGTCTATGTCGACGGGAAAATGCAGGCGCTGCCGGTCTACCGCCGTGCCGACCTGGGCGCCGATGTCCGCGTCGAGGGTCCGGCCATTATCGAGGAACAAAGCAGCTGCCTGATCTTCAAGGCAGGCCAGACGGCCAGGGTCGATCCGGCCGGCAATCTTCGTATCGCGCTCTGAGGATGCAATGGAAACCATCGTCTACGAAATCATCCGCAATTCGCTCTACGCCATCGCGCGGGAAATGAAGATCGCCATGATGCGGACCGCGGCCAGTCCCATCATGCACCTGGGCGCGGATGCCTCCGCGGCCGTGTTCGACGCCAACATGCAATTGGTGGCGCAGGGCAACGATATCCCGACCATGCTGGGTTCGGCGGTCATCTCCACCAAGGTATCGGTCGAGGCGGTCGGCCGCGACCGCCTGCGCCCCGGCGATGTGATCATCAGCAATGACGCCTACCTGGGCGGCGGCAATCACCAGCCCGATGTGCAGGTCACCCGGCCCGTGTTCGTGGGCGACGAACTGGTGGCCTTCGTGATGACGCGCGGGCACTGGACCGATATCGGCGGCCAGGCGCCCGGCAGCTACACCCTGGACACCTGGGACGTCTTCGGCGAGGGCGTGCGGATTCCGCCCGTGCTGCTGTACCGCAATGACGAGGTCGTGCAGGACGTGCTGACCATGATCGTGCAGAACACCCGCGATCCGGAAGGGCGCCAGCTCGATATCCAGGCGCAGTACGCGGGGGCCTTCGTCGGCGACCAGCGCATCCAGGCGCTCGCCCGCAAGTACGGCACCGGCGCGCTGGCCGATGCCATGCGGCGTTCGCTGGACCACTCCGAAGCATTGATGCGCGAAGCCATCCGGCAGATACCCGACGGCGTGTACGAGGCCGAGGACTTCGCGGAGGGCGTCGCGGCGCCGGGGTGGCAGGGCGAAGCCGTGCCGATCAAGGTGAAGATCACGGTGGCCGGCGATAGCATGCATTTCGACTATGCCGGTACGGGGGCGCAGACGCGCGGCGGCATCAATTGCCCGCTTGCGGTGACGTGCAACAGCACCTGGTTCACCGTCAAGGCCCTGACCGACGTCTCGATTCCCATCAACCAGGGCTGCTACCGCCCGGTCACCATCGATGCGCCGGTGGGCAGCATACTGAACTGCCAGTTTCCCGCGTCGGTGGTGGGCGGCAATACGGAGACCTCGCCGCGCGTGATCGACTTGTGCTTCAAGGCCTTGTCCAAGGCGGTGCCCGATCGCATCATCGGCCAGAGCAACTGCGCCGCGTGCTCCGGCGTGTTCGGCGGCCGCGATCCCGTGCAGGCGCGCGTGCAGCGCACCGGCAAGGCCTTCGTCAGCATGGTCGAGCCGCACGGCGGCGGCATGGGGGCGCGCGCCGATCAGGACGGCATCAACGGCATCCGCGTCTATGTCGGCAACGCCGGTTCGCTGCCCGTGGAGTTTATCGAGCAGAGCATGCCGCTGGTCGTGGAAGACTGGGCCCTGGTCACGGACTCCGGCGGCGCCGGCCGCTACCGTGGCGGATTGACGGCGCGCCGGACCTACCGGGTGGAATTCGACGAGGCCACCTTCACGGTGGCCGGGGAGCGCGGCCAGACCGCGCCGGAAGGATACTTCGGCGGCCTGCCCGGCGCCTTGTTCGATTGCCGTGTACTGGGGCCGGACGGCAGCAGCCGCAGCCTGCCCGCCAAGGGCGCGACCGAAATCGTCAGGCGCGGCGACCGCGTCATCGTCCAGCCCGCCGGCAGCGGCGGATACGGCGATCCGAAGTCGCGGCCGGCGGATGCCGTCGAGCGCGATCTGCTGGACGGCTACATCAGCGCGCGCGCCGCGCGCGAACTCTACGGCGCGCGGCTGGCCGACATCGACGGGTCCCTGCATGACTGAGCACACATCCGGACAGGACGCGCGGTCCGCCGGCAAGCCCTTGCCGCTGCAAGACGTATGCGTGGTGGAAATCGGCCACAGCCTGGCGGCGCCGTACGCGGGATTGATCTTCGCGCACCTGGGCGCGCGTGTCGTGAAAATAGAGAATGCCGGCAGCGGCGATTACGCGCGCGGCTGGGGGCCGCCCTTCATCGACGGCGACTCGGCCTTGTTCCATGCCATCAATCATGGCAAGGAAAGCTGCCGCGCGGACTTCAACGATCCGATCAGCATCGCGGCCGTGCGCGATTTCATCCTGGAACACGCGGACGTCGTTATCCAGAACCTGAAACCCGGCAGCCTGGATCGGCACGGCCTGGGCCCACGCGAGCTGATGGCGCAGTCCCCCGCGCTGGTCTATTGCAACCTGGGGGCCTTCGGCGCGGTGGGGCCGCTGCGGGACAAGCCCGGCTACGACCCGCTGGTGCAGGCCTATAGCGGGATGATGAGCATCGTGGGACACGATGCCGATGCCCCCAGCCGCGTACCGATCTCGCTGAACGACATGGGGACCGGGATGTGGGCCGTGATCGGCGTGCTGGCCGCGCTGCGCGATCGCGACCGGTCCGAGCCGGCGCGCGGGCAGGTGGTCGATGTGTCGCTCTACGAAACGGCCCTGGCATGGATGACGGTGCCGCTGTCCGACTGCCTGGCCGATGGCAAGCTGCCTGTGCGGCTGGGCTCCGGCAGTCCCAACATCGTTCCCTACCAGGTCTTCGCGTGCGCGGACCAGTCTATCCTGGTGGCGGCGGGCAACGACACACTCTACCGGCGCCTTTGCCAGATCATGGACCTTCCCGCGCTGGCCAAGGATAGCCGCTTCGCCACGAATGGCGACCGCGTGTCGAACCGCAAGGTACTGATCCCGCTGCTGGAAGCGCGCTTCAAAGAGGCGCCCGCCAGTTACTGGATCCCGCGCCTGGAGGCCGAGTCCATCCCCTGCGGTCCCATGCAGACGGTCGACCGCGTGATCGCCAGCGAACAGACCGCGGCGCTCGATATTTTGCGCAAGACCCCGGACCGGCGCAGCACCACGGTGGCCTTGCCCGTGTCGTTCGACGGCTGCCGTCCGCCGCTTCCGGGCAACACGCCCGCCCTCGGCCAGCACGACCACGTGATCGGCCGCCCACGAACCGCTTCCTTGCCGGAGAACCGCTGATGTCCATGTCCTTGACGGATCCGTCCCGCGCTTTCGAAACCCTGTCGCTCTCTTCGCCGTTCGAGGGGCTGTTGATCGTGCAGTTGAATCGCCCGTCGGCGGCCAACTCCATCAGCACCACGATGGGACACGAGCTGATCGCGGTGTTCGGCGAACTGGAGGCCGCGCCGGAAACTTACCGTTGCGTGGTGCTGACCGGGGCGGGCGATCGCATCTTCTGCGCGGGCGCGGACCTGAAAGAGCGCGAGGGCATGAGCGACGAGCAGTTCCATACCCAGCACTACCTGTTCGAACGCATGGGCCGCGCGGTCTACGATTGTCCCGTGCCCATCCTGGCCTGCGTGAATGGCGCCGCCATCGCCGGCGGGCTGGAACTGGCGCTGGCCTGCGATTTCATCGTGGCATCCGACAATGCGCGTTTCGGGTTTTCCGAGGTCTCGCGCGGCATCATGCCGGGCGGGGGCGGCACGCAGCAGCTGCCGCGCGCCATCGGCGTGCGGCGCGCCAAAGAGGCCATCTTCACCGGCGATTATTTCGGCGCCGCCGAAGCGCTGGCGATGGGCTTGCTCAATCATGTCTACCCGCAGGCCACGCTGATGGAAGAAACCTTGAGCCTGGTCAAGCGGATCCTGGCCAATGCGCCGGTGGCGGTCCGGCAGGCGAAGAAAGCCGTGACCTACGGCATGCAGATGGACCTGCGCACCGGGTTTTTCTTCGAGATCGAAGCCTACAGCCGCCTGATATCCACCGAGGATCGCATCGAGGGTATCCGCGCGTTCAACGAAAAGCGTCCGCCGCGCTTCATCGGGAGATAAGCCATGGCCAACCTGGACGATCGCACGGTGCGGATACGCGAAGTGGGCTTGCGCGACGGCCTGCAGAGCATCGCGCAATGCATGCCGACCTCGGCGAAGCTGGCCTGGATAGATGCCGAATTCGCGGCCGGCGTCCGGGAAATCGAAGTCTGCTCCTTCGTGCCGGCCAAGCTCATGCCGCAGTTCAGCGACGCGGCGGACGTCGTCAGGCATGCCTTGGGCATTCCGGGATTGACCGTCGCCGCCCTGGTGCCCAATGTGCGGGGCGCCGAGCTGGCGCTGGAGCTGGGCGTGCCCAAGTTGAACTACGTGATCTCGGTCAGCGAAAGCCACAACCGGGCGAACGTCCGCCGCAGCCGCGAGGAATCGCTGGAAGGTTTCCGGCAGGTGGCCCGCCTGGCCGCCGCCGCCGGGGCGAAAGCGGTGGGTGGGATGTCGACGGCGTTCGGGTGCACCATCGAAGGCCCGATCGCGCAGGACGAGGTACTGCGGATGGCGCGGGGATACCTGGATGCCGGCGCCGCCGAGCTCGTGCTGGCCGACACCGTGGGCTATGCGGCTCCGGATGCGATCAGCCGCCTGGTGGAGCGGGTGAGGGCCATCGCGGGCGATGTGCCGCTGGCCCTGCATCTGCACGATACGCGCGGCCTCGGCCTGGCCAATGTGGCGGCGGGCCTGGCAGCGGGCGTGCGCGATTTCGACGCCTCGCTGGGCGGCCTGGGCGGCTGTCCGCATGCGCCGGGCGCCAGCGGCAATATCGTCACCGAGGATGCCGTGTTCCTCCTGCAGGCCATGGGCTGGCATACCGCTATCGATATCCCGGCCCTGCTGCGCGTAAGGGACATCGTGCGGGATGCCTTGCCCGGCGTCGAGCTCCTGGGCGCGATCGCCAAGGCGGGCCTGCCCATCGGGCACGGCGCGGCGCCGCCCTGAGCTGGCGGTCCCGCGAAGGAAATCCCACCGGCAAATATTGGAAACGTTTCAACGGATCGATGACACCCACTATGCGTATCTGGCACCAATCCAGCACCGAGATCGAGGAACTGGGCAGCTATAAGCAGGCCCTGGTCCGCCATGCCGCCGAGGTGCTCGGCGATGACGCCACCGTGGCGGTGCAGGGCATACCGCCCGGCCGCTACCACGGCCGCACCCCTTCGGGCTCGCTGGGCAACGCATACGTGCATCATCGCGTGCTGGAGCCCATCCTGGACAATGCCGTGCGCGCCGAGCGTGAAGGCTATGACGCCTTCGTGCTGGGCTCCTACAGCGAACCGTTCCTGCGCGAGCTGCGGTCCGCCGTCGATATGCCGGTGGCATCGCTGACGGAAGCCAGCCTGCTGGTGGGGTGCAGCCTGGGCCGCTACAGCGCGCCGGTATCCAATGCCCATTCCACGGCCTGGATGGTCCGCATGTCGGTGCAGGCGCACGGGATGTCCGATCGCGTACTGCCCGTGCGGTGCATCGACCCGGTCCTGGACGAGCGTCAGCTGGCGCTGGGCTTCGAGCACCCGCGGCCGGTGATCGAGTCCTTTCAGCACTGCGCGCGGCAAGCCATCGCCGAAGGCGCCGACGTCATTATTCCGGCCGAGGGCATGCTGGCCGAAATCCTGTATGTAAACAAGGTGTCGCGCATCGGCGAGGTGCCGGTCATGGACGTGTTCGGCGTTACGTGGGCCTACGCCGCCATGCTGGCGACCTTGCGCGCGCGCACGGGCCTGGGAGTGGGCCGCCAATGGCATTACCACCGTAACGACCCCGATTTGGTGCGGGAGCTGGCCGGCAGGGATTGAACAGACCCGCTCGACCCGCCCTGTCCGCGGGGCGGTACAGGCGCCGTCCACGATGACGAGCGCCGGATAAAAATGGAGGAGACAAAATGGATGGAGACAACCCTTTAAGCCGGCGCCGCGCCTTGCTTGCCCTGGCGGGAAGCTGCGCGGCGGGCATGGCCTGGCGCGCGCCGCGCGCCGCGCCGTCGACCTGGACACCGACGCATCCGCTGCGCCTGGTGGTGACCTATCCGCCGGGCGGCGGCGCCGATGTGACGGCACGCGCCATGACCGAGGCGCTGGGAGCAAGGCTGGGCCAGCCCGTGGTGGTGGAAAACCGCGGCGGCGCGGGCGGGATGGTCGGCACGGCCTCTGTGTTCCGCGCCGCGCCGGACGGCTACACCTTGCTGTGGGGCAATACGGACACCATGGCAATGGCGCCGAACCTGTATCGCCAGATCAACTACGTGCCCGAGGAGTTCACCGCCCTCGCGCCGGTGGTGGCCCTGGGTTTCGTCCTGGCGAGCCGTCCCACCCTGGAAGCCCAGGACTTCCGGCAGTTGATCGAGCTGGCGCGCAAGAGGCAATTGAGCTTTGCATCCTGGGGCGTCGGCAGTCCCGGCCATGTGGGATCCGAAATGCTGAAGAACCAGGCGGGCATTCCCAGCATCCTGAATGTCCCGTATCGCGGTACGGCGCCGGCCTGCCAGGCCTTGCTGGCAGGGGAGGTCGACGTCATGTATCTGCCGTCCCCGCTATGGCTGGCCTTTCGCAAGCAGGTGCGCACCTATGCGATCGCGGCACCGAAGCGCTACACGCAGTTCCAGGACATCCCGACCATGGCGGAACTCGGCGTGCCGGTCGATATGGACGTCTGGCAGGGATTGTTCGCGCCTCCGGGCACGCCGTTGCCCATCGCCGAACGCATCCACGAGGCCGTGACCCAGGCCGTCGGCACGCCCGATGTGCAAAAGCGCTTCCTGGAGCTGGGCGGCGTGCCGCTGACCAGCAGCCGTGCCTCCTTCGCGCAGTCCATTCCGACCGAAAGGGCGCGTTGGGGGGCGCTGTTACGCGCCGCCAACGTGCAGCCGCAAGACTAGCGCGCCCCGGCGTGCCGCGACCATGCGGGACGTGCGTCACCGCATGGCGCGATGAAAACCAGGAGACAGCAATGCCCAGCTTTTTTTTGCAGCTTCGCTCGTTATGCCTGCATTCCGCACTGGCGGCGTTGGCGCTATGCGCCGCGGTCCCGGTGGCGGCGCAGCAGGCCTGGACGGCCACGCGCCCCATCCGGCTCGTCGTGCCGTATCCCGCCGGCGGCGGCACCGACATCGCGGCGCGGATGATCGCCACCGGCGTGGCGGACCACCTGGGCCGCCCCATGGTCGTGGAGAACAAGCCCGGCGCCAATGGCGTGATCGCGGCGGATTACGTCTACGGCGCCGCGCCGGACGCCAGTACGCTGCTGTTCGGCTCCGGCGACGTGATCTCGCTCAGTCCGCATACCTATACGAACTACCGCTTCAAGCCCGACGGCTTCGCGGCCGTGGCGCCGATCGCGCGCATCGGCGTGGTCCTGGCCGGCAGGCCGGGCCTGGAGCCCAAGACGCTGAAGGACTTGGTCGCCAGCGTGAAGACGCGGCAGTACACCTACGCCCACTGGGGCCCGGGCAGCAACGGCCGTGTCGCCATGGAGATTTTCCAGACGCAGACCGGCGCCAAGAAGATGCTGGACATTCCGTACCTGGGTACCGCGCCGGGCCTGATGGCCTTATTGGCCGGGCAGGTCGACCTGATGCTGGTGCCCACGCCGCTGGTCATCGCCAATCGCGGCAAGCTGCAGGTGTATGGCGTCGCCTCGCCGACCCGCTATGCCGGCTTGCCCGACGTGCCCACGCTGCAGGAACAGGGCTATCCGGTCAATGGCGATATCTGGTTCGGCGTGCTGGCGCCGCCCGGAACGCCACAGCCGGCCATCGACGCCATACGCGCGGAACTGGGCCGCGTGGTGGCCGATCCCGGCGTCCAGGCCAATATGATCCAGCAGGGCCTGCAACCCGACACGAGCGATCCCGCCCGCTTCGGCGATTTCATCGTGAACGAAAACCACCGCTGGGGCGCGGTGGTGAAAGCGGCCGACATCAAGATCGGCGGGTAGGGCAGGATGTCCGGGCAGGCACGCCGAGCGCAATGCCCAACACTATGGAACGAGCGTCATGCACAAGATAGCGGTGATCGATGATTTTCAGAATGTCGCCTTGCGGTTCGGCGATTGGGACGGTCTGCCGGATGCCGAGATAACGGTGTTCAACGACCATGTCGTATCCGAGGACGAGCTGGCGCGCAGGCTCGCGCCCTTCGACATCCTGTGCGTGATGCGCGAGCGCACCCGGCTTACGCGCAGCCTGCTGCGCCGGCTGCCCAATCTGCGCATGATCGCCAGCACCGGCCCGTGGAATGCGGCCATCGATATCGAGGCCACCGATGAACTCGGCATCACCGTATGCGGAACGGGAACGTCGCTGACCGCCGCGGGCGAACACACCTGGGCCCTGATCATGGCGGCGGCGCGCAAGCTGCCCCAGGAACTGGCCGCCTTCAAGTCGGGTGGCTGGCAGGTATCGGTGGGCGTGGACCTGCATGGCAAAACCCTGGGGATGCTGGGCTTGGGCTATACCGGCGGCGTGGCGGCGCGCATCGCCCGTGCCTTCGGCATGAAGGTGATCGCCTGGAGCCAGAACATGACGCCAGAACAGGCCGCATCCCACGGCGCCACGCACGTCTCCAAGGATGAACTGATGCGGGGCAGCGATTTCCTGTCCATCCACGTGCGGCTGTCGGAACGCACGCGCGGCCTGGTCGGCGCGCGCGAGCTCGGCCTGATGAAGCCCGGCGCCTATCTGATCAATACCGCCCGCGGCCCCATCGTCGACGAGCAGGCGCTGGTCGAAGCCTTGCGCGCGCGCCGCATCGCCGGCGCCGCCGTCGATGTATTCGAGATCGAACCGCTGCCGGCCGACCATCCGTTCCGTACCCTGGACAACTTCATCGGTACTTCGCACCTGGGCTATGTGACCGAACAATCCTACGACATCTACTACGGGGAATCGGTGGAGAACATACGCGCATACATCGCGGGCGAGCCGATCCGTGTGCTGACCGCGACCCGCCGCGAGATCGGCTATCAGTCCGAGCCGCGCTAGGCGGCGCGCGCCGCCGCGACGGCCCCGACAGGGGCCACCGTGCGGTACGTGCGCTACGAGCGGTACCGGCAGTACGAGCAACATGAACGATCCCATCGATATATCCGACACGACGATAACCACGGGCACTGGAAATATGACATCTCACGGCCATGCCGGCGGACCCTACCGGGGCGTGTTCCCGGTTGTTCCGACCACCTTCACCGAAGACGGCGATCTCGACCTGGAGAGCCAGAAGCGATGCGTGGATTTCATGATCGACGCGGGCTCCGACGGCCTTTGCATACTCGCCAATTTCTCCGAGCAGTTCGTCCTTTCCGACGATGAGCGGGAAATCCTGACCAAAACCATCCTGCGCCATGTGGACGGCCGCGTGCCGGTCATCGTGACCACCACGCATTTCAGCTCCAAGGTGTGCGCCGAACGCAGCCGGCGGGCGCAGGACGACGGCGCCGCCATGGTCATGGTCATGCCGCCTTACCATGGAGCGACGATCCGTGTAACGCCGTCCGCCTGCCATGGTTTTTTCCAGCGCGTTTCCGACGCCCTGTCGATTCCCATCATGATCCAGGACGCGCCGGTCAGCGGCACCCTGCTGGACGCCGAAGCGCTGGCCCGCATGGCGCGCGAGATCCAGCACGTGTCGTACTTCAAGATAGAAACGCCGGGTGCCAGCGCCAAGCTGCGCGAGCTCATCCGCCTGGGCGGCGATGCGGTCGTCGGTCCCTGGGACGGCGAAGAGGGCATCACGCTCATCCACGACCTGGAAGCCGGCGCGACCGGGTCCATGACCGGCGGCGGCTATCCCGATGGCCTTGGGCCTATCGTGCATGCCTACCTGGCAGGCCGGCATGACGAGGCGCGCCAGCGGTATGAACGCTGGCTGCCATTGATCAATGCCGAAAACCGCCTGGGCGGCCTGCTGACCAGTAAAGCCCTGATGAAGGAGGGCGGTGTCATCGCGTCGGACGCACCCCGGCATCCCCTCGCACCGCTGCATCCCCAGATCCGCGCGAGCGTGGTCGCGACCGCGCGCCGCCTGGATCCGCTGGTGCTTCGCTGGGCCAAATAGCCATCGCCCCGGCGATGGCCAGACGGCCGGAAGGTCCGGCCGAACCACAACCAAGAGACCGCGCCCCGCGATGGCGAGCCATCCATGGGACAAGCCGGTACGACAGGAGTCGAGACATGAAGAAGAACCCAAGGCTGCACCTTATTTTGATGCTGGCCGCCGCGGCCATCGCCGGCAGCGGGCCCTCGGCCGCCGCCGAGGACACCGGCAAGGCATGGAAGGCAAGCCAGCCCATCCGTATCGTGGTGCCGTTCTCGGCGGGCGGCGGCTCGGACGTGGCCGCGAGATTGCTGGCGCAAGGGCTGGGGAACAGCCTGGGAGAGCCGGTCATCGTCGAGAACAAACCCGGCGCCAGCGGCGCCATCGCGTCGGACCTGGTGTACACGGCGGCGCCGGACGGCTACACGCTGCTGCTGGGTACCGCCGACACGCAGGCGATGAATCCCCATGTCAACAAGGTGCGCTACGACGCCCTAAAGTACGTTCCGGTGGCCGCGATCGCCAAGGTGTCCTATGTATTGGTCGGGCGTCCCGACATGCCGGCCGCCGACACCAAGGCGCTGGTCGCCTTGGCCAAGGAAAAGTCCCTGACCTACGGGTCCTCCGGCACGGGGGCGGCGGCCGACATCCAGATGCGCATGTTCGACGACGCTGCCAAGATTCCCAACATGCTGCACGTTCCCTACCAGGGGGTGGCGCCGGCATTCCAGGCGCTGGTGGCGGGGCAGGTGGACCTGGCGATGATTCCCGTCGCGCTGGTGGCCCAGTACCGCAACAAGGTGAAGTTCTATGGCATTGCGTCGATGCAGCGCAATCCCGCCATCCCCGACGTACCCACGCTGGCGGAACAAGGCTTTCCGGTGGATGGCGATCCCTGGGTAGGCTTGCTCGCGCCGCCGAAAACGCCGGACGCGGTCGCCAACGCCATCGCGGAGCGCGTCGCGAAGGTACTGGCCGTGCCCGAGAACCAGAAGAAGCTGCGCGAGGTCGGCATGACGCCATACCAGGGTACGCGATCCGAGTTCACCGAGTTCTACCGGAAGGACTACGACAAGTGGGAGAAAGCGATCAAATCCGCCGGCATCACGGCTCAATAGGACGCCCACCGGGGTCTTTTCCAAAACCCATCGATCGACGGGGAATCCGAAATGAATAACTACTTGCGGGCGTGCGCCGCGCTGATTCTTGCAACGGTCTTCCAGGCCTGCGGCGCCGCCGATGCGGCCGGATGGAAGCCGACCCAGCCCATACGCATCGTGGTGCCGTTTTCCGCCGGCGGCGGCTCCGATGTGGTGGCGCGCCTGGTATCGCAAAGCCTGGGCAACCGACTCGGTCAAACCGTGATCGTGGAGAACAAACCCGGCGCCAGCGGCGCCATTGCATCGGACCTGGTGTATAACGCGGCGCCGGACGGCTATACCCTGCTGCTGGGTACCGCCGACACCCAGGCGATGAATCCCCACGTCAACAAGGTGCGCTTCGACTCGCTGAAATTCGTGCCGGTGGGCGGCCTGGCCAAGGTGCCCTACGTGCTGGTGGGACGTGCCGACCTGCCCGCCAGCAACCTGCCGGAGCTCCTGGCGCTGGCCAAGCGCCAATCGCTGTCGTATGGATCCTCCGGCCTGGGTACCGCGGCGGACGTGCAGATGCGCATGTTCGGCGAGGTCGCGAAGATCGATAACCTGCTGCACGTGCCGTACCAGGGCGTGGCGCCGGCCTTCCAGGGGCTGGTGGCCGGGCAGGTGGACCTGGCCGCCGTGCCGGTGGTGCTTGCCGCGCAGTACCGCGACAAGCTGAAGTTCTTCGGCCTGCCATCCATGGAGCGCAACAGCGCCATTCCGGACGTGCCCACGCTGGCGGAGCAAGGCTATCGCGTGGACGCCGACTCATGGAACTGCCTGCTGGCCCCACCCGGCACGCCCGCGGCCATCGCCGACGCCATCGGCAGCCAGCTGGCGGCCGTGCTTGCGGAGCCGGCGGTCCAGAAGCGACTCCACGAAGTCGGTATGACCGCCTTCCCAGGCTTCCGCACCGAGTTCGCCGCGTTCTATCGCAGCGAATACGAAAAATGGGGCGATGCGATCCGCAAGGCGAATATCGGGGCGACGGCGCAGTAGGGATTACGCGCGGAATAGATCCGCTTCAGCGCCGAATCCATTCTGGTACGAGGGCCTGCCACGCCGGCAGGCTTTTTTTCTATCTGCCGCGCCTGGAGGTGCGCGTCGGCGCACGCATCTGTGCCATATGCCGCCGACAAAGGAACCTGTCTGCATAACAGGCCACTGATCCGGCCGGCCCCGTTGACACCGGGGCACGACGTATCCTCCTGATTTGAGAGCGTATGCAGAAAGAAATAAGCCTTGGCAAGCGGCGGCTGGCGGCGTTCGCCATGCTGGGAAGCCTTCTGTCGGCCGGTACGAAGGCGTTCGAATCGACCGCGCCTTACCCCAGCCGACCGGTAACGTTGACGGTCGGATATCCGCCCGGCGGCGGCGCCGATACGCTGGCTCGCCTATTGGCACGGCATCTGGCCAAGGAGTTGGAGCAGGACGTGGTCATCCATAACAGGCCGGGCGCCGCGAGCAATATCGCGGCGGAAGCCGTGGCTCACGCCAAGCCGGACGGATACACGCTGTATATAAGCACGCGCTCCAACACGATACACAAATCGATGTATGGCCATTTCGACTTCGATATGGCGAGCGACCTGGCGCCTATCGGTGTCCTGGCCAAAGTGCCCAACGTCATTCTTACTGGGGCCCAGTCGCCCATCTCATCGGTCGCGGACCTTATCACCCTGGCGAAACGGCGTCCTGGCGGCGTGACCTATGCATCGACGGGCGTTGGGTCGGATACCCACTTGCTCGGCGAACTGTTCCAGCAGCACGCCGGAATCCAGCTCCTGCATGTCCCATACCGTGGCGGTGCAGTCGCGATGGCAGACGTCATCGCGGGCCGGGTAGATCTGCTTATCTTCTCTCTCCCGGGTGCACTGCCTTATATCAAGGCATCTTCGGCTCGCCCGATCGCGCTCATGTCTTCCACCAGAGTCTCTCCTGTCGCCGGTGTACCAACGATGGAAGAGTCGGGTGTCCGTAATGTCAATCTCGAAACATGGTTCGGCTTGATGGCGCCCGCAGGCACGCCGGCCAGCGTGATAGTCAAGTTGAACAGGGCCGTCAATGCGGTACTTGCAAAGCCCGATCTGCGCGATGCCCTGGGAGCGCAGGGGTATGTCGTGCCACCCCGCGCCCGCGATACCGTCATGTCGTGAATGTGGGACATTGCCCCGCTTCTCGCGCGGGCGCGGATGGCCTCTAGGAAGATCTGGGTTTAATAAAAACGGAGACAGGAATGAGCTTCTGCAGGCGTGAGCTTGCCATCCTTACATTGGTTGGAAGTGCTAGTGCCGTTCCCTTGGGCGCCCAGGCTGCCCAGGCTGATGTTGCATATCCGACGCGCCCGATCACTCTGATCGTCGGTTCGACCGCGGGCGGCGGTGCAGATGGCCTGGCCAGGCTGCTTGCGAAACATATGACCGATGATCTGGGACAGACGGTCCTCGTGAATAACCGTCCAGGCGCGGCAGGAAATGTCGCGGCGGAGTACGTTGCACGCTCCGCCCCCGACGGATACACGCTGTATATAAGCATTCGTCCGAACACAATACACAAGATCATGTACGAACATCTTAAGTTCGATATGAGTACTGATCTTGTTCCGGTCGGGCTTCTCGCAACAGTGCCAACCATATTCGTTTCCGGCGCCAATGGGCCGGTCGAAGACATCAAGGACGTGATCGGTCTGGCGAAAGCGTACCCAGGCGCGGTGAGCTGTGCGTCGACCGGCGTCGGATCGACCGCGCACCTGATGTGCGAGCTATTTCAGCAAGAGACCGGGACCGACTTACTGCATGTGGCCTATCGTGGTAGTGCGCCTGCTTTCACCGATGTAATCGGCGGGCGCGTGGATTTTTTGATTGCTGCGCTGCCGGCTGCGATGCCCCACATACAGGCGGGGACGGCGCGGCCTATCGCGGTGCTGTCGCCTCAGCGAACAGCAATACTGCCCAATGTTCCCACGGTCGAGGAAGTGGGGCTTTCTGGCATAGATCTGGATGCGTGGTTTGGACTGATGGTGCCGGCGGGTACGCCGGCGAGCACGATCGAGCGCTTGAACCACTCCGTGAATACCGTCTTGCTCAAGCCGGAAGTGCAGGAGGCCTTTACATCGCAGGGTTATGTCGCGCCTCTGCGTCCCAATACGCCGGAAACACTGCGGCAACTGATCGTGGAAGAGACGGAGAGGTGGACCACGATCGTGCGGGAGCGCAACATCGTACCGCGCTGACAAGGGGAACTGGTCGATTACATATCCCAAGTAAGGCCGGCGAAAAGGCGGCCTTTGCTTTGGTATGCATGGGCAGTCGGCTCGCGGCGCTCATACGCCGGTGCGGGCCGCGCCACTCCTATTGGCTTCGGCGACCGAACCGGCCCGCCCCTCTTGGAATGCGGAATGGAACCCGCAGGCGCAGCGGAGCACTGATGGCACCTTTCTGCGAGCTGTTTGACCCTTCTTTCGGAGCGCGAATACATGGAGACAGGGATGCATTCCTGCATACGGGAGTTGGCCGCTCTCACTCTGATCGGAAGCACGCTACCCATGGCCGCCTCTGCTTCCGAGGCGCCAGCGACGTATCCCGTGCGGCCCATTACATTGGTGATCGGGTTCACTCCGGGCGGCGGAACCGACGGGCTGGCTCGCATATTGGCCAGGTACTTGGCCGACGAGCTGGGACAGAAAGTCCTCGTGGAGAATCGCCCCGGTGCTGCCAGCAACGTAGCCGCGGAGCATGTGGCACGGGCAGTGCCAGATGGCTATACGCTTTACTTGAGTACACGCTCGAACACGGTACATAAGACGATGTACCCGCACCTCAAGTTTGACCTGGGCAAGGACCTGCTTCCTATCGGGCTTCTCGCCACCGTTCCCAACGTCATTCTCACTGGCGAACGCACGCCGATCAAGTACGTGCGGGACATTGTCACGCTGGCGCGGACTTACCCGGCGACGGTGACCTGCGCGTCGTCCGGAGTGGGATCCACAGGCCATTTGCTATGCGAACTGTTCCAGCGCGAGACCGATACCGCGATGGTGCACGTCGCATACCGTGGCAGCGCGCCGGGCTTCGTGGACCTCATCGGCGGTCGAGTCGATCTGCTATTCGGCGTATTGCCCGCGGCCTTGCCTTATATCCAGGCCGGTAGCGTCCGCCCCGTTGCGGTCATGTCGCGACAGCGGGCGTCCGCGATACCGGACGTTCCCACCGTGGACGAAACGGGAATCGTCGGCCTGAACCTGGACACCTGGTTTGGCTTGATGGCGCCGGCGGGAACGCCGCCGGATATCACCCGGCGTCTGAACGACTCTATCAATGCCATCTTCCTGAACCCGGGGCTCCAACGTGCCTTCACGGAGCAAGGGTATGTGGCTCCGCTACAACCGAATACGCCTGAGACGTTCGGCACTTTGATCTCCACGGAGATCGACGAGTGGAGCAGGGTCGTCAAGGAGCGGAACATCAAGCCCGGCTGAGGGCTTTACGTAGAGGAATCGCCGGACGCTTGCCGCGTCCGGCGATTCCCTGCCGGGCATGAATCAGAAGGTCTCTGCTGCCGGCGCGTGGGCAGCGCCCAGGCGATCAGCGATGCACGCGGAAGCGTTGCGCGTCGTCCATGAAGGCCTTCTCGTTGAAGGGAGCTTCATTGGAGCCGAAGGGCATTTGGGCGCGCAGTTTCCAGCTGGCCGGAATGTTCCATTCCTTGGCGACGGCTTCGTCGATCAGCGGGTTGTAGTGTTGCAGGCTGGCGCCGATGCCGGCGTTGGCCAGGGTGGACCAGACCGACAGTTGAGCCATGCCGCCGGCTTGTTCGGACCACACGGGGAAGTTGTCAGCATACAGCGGGAATTTCTCCTGCAAGGCCCTGACGACGTCCTGGTCTTCGAAGAACAGCACCGTGCCGGCGCCGGCCGCGAAGCTGTCCAGCTTCTTCTCCGTGGCGGCGAAGGCGTCCGCCGGCACGATCTTGCGCAGGGCCGCCTTGGCAATGTCCCACAGTTTGAGGCTTTGGGCGCCGAACAGGATGACGGCGCGCGAGCTTTGGGAGTTGAAAGACGAAGGGGTGTGCTTGACGGCTTCCTGGATGAGCGTCGTGACCGCTTCATGCGACACGGGAAGGTTGCGGCCCAGGGAGTACTGCGTACGGCGACGCTTCAGGGCGTCGAGAAAAGCGTTTTCCATCGAACGGGATCCTATGATGACCTGCGAATAATCGCATGGTGTGATGATCCCATCCTTGGGATGTACGTCCAGTTCATCCCGTACTGCAGTAGGGTTTTCAGTTTTATGTCAGCCCGCCGGACCCGCCCGCGGCGACCGGCGCCCGTGCCGTCGTCGCGTGCGAGCGCTGGCGGCGGGCTCAGGCCGCCAGCAGGCCACGCTGTTCTATAAAGCGCACAATGTCGGGCAGGCCGGCGCCCGCCTTCATGTCGCTCATCACGTAGGGGCGTGTACCGCGCATGCGCCGCGTGTCTTCTTCCATGATAGACAGCGATGCGCCCACCATGGGCGCCAGGTCGGTCTTGTTGATCACCAGCAGGTCGGACTTGGTGATGCCGGGGCCACCCTTGCGCGGGATTTTCTCGCCACCGGCCACATCGATGACATAGATGGTCAGGTCGGAGAGCTCGGGACTGAAGGTAGCGGCCAGATTGTCGCCCCCGGACTCGATGAACACGATGTCGGCGTCAGGAAAGCGCGCCAGCATGCGGTCGACCGCCTCCAGGTTGATGGAGGCATCCTCGCGTATGGCCGTGTGGGGGCAGCCGCCCGTCTCCACCCCCATGATGCGCTCGGCGGGCAGGGCGCCGGCCACCGTCAGCAGGCGCTGGTCTTCCTTGGTGTAGATGTCGTTGGTGATGACCACCAGGTCGTAGGTATCGCGCATGGCCTTGCATAGCATCTCGGTCAAGGTCGTCTTGCCGGAGCCGACGGGGCCGCCGATGCCTACCCGCAGGGGCGGGTTTTTCTTCGTGCGCTGAGTCATGGTCGTAAGCCAGAATTGTGCGGGGTTAGCGAGGGAATGCGCATCATGACCGGAACAGGCGCGAATACTGGGTTTCGTGGCGCGCGGAGAGAATGCCCAGCAAAGGCGCGAATGTCGAGGCTTCTTCCTCCGGCGTGGCGGCGGCTCGGCGCGCGGCCTGTCCGATGGCGCCATGCAGGCCGAAAAGAATGCGCTGGCCGGCCACCTGGCCCAGGGGAACCGCCTTCAGGGCCGCCGCGACCTGGTTTTCCGCCCAGGCGAACAGCCAGGCCGACAGGCAGTCCTCCAGCCGTGCGCCGGCACGCTGCGCCGCGTAGGCATAGGCAGTGGGCAGGCTGAGCGGCTGCATGGCCCGCAGCGCCGCGCGGCCCGCGGCATCGCCCCATTCGAGTTCGTCCAGCAGCCGCGCCAGCGACCATCCCATCTGTTCGGTTTCCTGGCGCAGTTCAGCGGATTCGCGCATGGCCAGCAGCCATTCGTTCAGGCCGGCAACCGCGGGTATGTCGCCGCCGGCCCAATTGCGGTACTGCTGCCCGAGCAAGGCGGCTTCGCCGTCGGCCACGATATCCAGGCCGTGCGCGATCCATTGCCGCGCGTCCTCGGCGGTGGCGATGACGCCTGCTTCGATGGCCGCTTCCAGTCCCTGCGAATAGCTGAACGCGCCGATCGGCAATGCCGGCGACGCCAGGTGCAGCAGCGCGATGAGTTCAGTGCTTGTGCCCATGGCGATGCGGCTTGTCCCTGCCGTGCTGGTGGGCATCCCCGTGGGCGTGTCCATGATCGCGGTCGTGACCGTGCTCGTGGTCGTGCTCATGATCGTGCGCATGTCCGTGATGGAGGTGTTCGTGCCCGTGGTCATGCTCGCAATGATGGGCATGCCCGTGGCCGTGATCGTGACTGTGACCGTGGCCGTGATCGTGTCCATGACCGTGGTCATGATCGTGCCCGTGCTCGTGAGGATGATCATGGTCGTGTCCATGATCGTGCTCATGCCCATGCCCATGCCTTTGGCGATACGCCTGCTGCGCCAGTGCGTAGTCTTCCGCGAAGGTTTCGTCATGGCCATGCTTGTGCCCGCCGCCGTAGGCGCCGGCCTCCGGCTCGAAGGGGGCTTGGACCTCGACCACCTGCAACCCCAGCCGCAGGAGCAGATCGCGCAGTACGGGATCCTGTTCCAGCTGGAGGTAGTCGGGACCGACTTCCACGGGTGTATGGCGGTTGCCCAGGTGATAGGCGGCCCGCAGCAGGATGTGCGGGTCGACGCTGGTGGCCCGCAGGACGGGCTGCGGCGCGGCGACCACGCGCACCAGGCCGCCGTCTTCGGCGACCAGTGCGTCGCCATCGCGCAGCACGGTGCCGCGCGGCAGGAACAGGGCGACTTCCTCGCCGCTATCGAGCGTGGCGGCCAGGCGGCTGCGGCTGCGCGATTCGAAGGGCAGGGTCAGGGTGGGCGCGCGCCGCAACAGCGCCTTGGCGACAGCCTGGCCGCGGCCGACCACTTTTTCTATGCGTCTCATGCGAATCTGAACGTTGGATGCGCCGGCGTTCAGAACAGGAAGTAGCGTTGCGCCATGGGCAGCACCCGGGCGGGTTCGCAGATCAGCTCCTGCCCATCGGCGACGACGCGATAGGTTTCGGGATCGACTTCGATGTGCGGCTGCCAGTCGTTGTGCACCATATGCGATTTGCGTACGCCCCGGATGCCGTGGACGGGCACCACGCGCTTGGACAAGCCGTACTTCGCCGCGATGCCGGCCTGGTAGGCGGATTGCGAAACAAAGGTCAGGGAGCCCCGCGCCAGCGCGCCGGCGCGCGTGCCGAACATGTCCCGGTAGTGTACCGGCTGCGGCGTCGGAATGGAGGCGTTGGGATCGCCCATCAGCGCGGTGGTGATGATGCCGCCCTTGAGCACCATATCGGGCTTGACACCGAAGAAGGCCGGATCCCACAGCACCAGGTCGGCCCATTTGCCCGGCTCGACCGAGCCGATCTCGTGGGCCATGCCGTGCGTTAGCGCCGGATTGATGGTGTATTTCGCGATGTAGCGCTTGGCCCGCGCATTGTCGGCGCGGCCGTCGCCGGGCAGGGCGCCGCGTTGCACCTTCATCTTGTGCGCGGTCTGCCAGGTCCGCATGATGACTTCGCCGATGCGTCCCATGGCTTGGGAGTCGCTGGAGATCATCGAAATCGCGCCCAGGTCCTGCAGAATGTCTTCGGCGGCGATGGTTTCCCGGCGGATGCGGGATTCCGCGAAGGCGACGTCCTCGGCGATGGCGGCGTCCAGGTGATGGCACACCATCAGCATGTCCAGGTGCTCGTCGACGGTATTGATCGTGTAGGGGCGCGTGGGGTTGGTGGAAGACGGCAGCACGTTGGGCAGGCCCGCCACTTTCAGGATGTCGGGCGCGTGGCCGCCGCCGGCGCCTTCCGTGTGGTAAGTGTGGATGGTGCGCTGCTTGAAGGCGGCGATCGTGCTTTCGACGAAGCCGGCTTCGTTCAAGGTGTCGGTATGGATGGCGACCTGCGTATCCGTTCGGTCCGCCACGCCCAGGCAGCAATCGATGGCCGCGGGCGTGGTGCCCCAATCTTCGTGCAGCTTGAGGCCGATGACGCCGGCGTCGATCTGCTCCAGCAGCGGCGCCGGCTGGCTGGCATTGCCCTTGCCCAGCAGGCCGATGTTGATGGGCCAGCCGTCCGCGGCCGCCAACATGCGTTCGATGTGCCAGGCCCCGGGGGTGCAGGTGGTCGCGGCCGTGCCGGTGGCGGGGCCGGTGCCGCCGCCCAGCAGCGTCGTCAGGCCGGCCGCCAGGGCCTCGTCGATCAGTTGGGGGCAGATGAAATGGACGTGGGCATCGATACCGCCGGCCGTCACGATCTTGCCTTCGCCCGCGATGATCTCGGTGCCGGCGCCGATGACGATGGTCACGCCGGGCTGGATATCGGGATTGCCGGCCTTGCCTATGGCCTGGATGCGGCCATCTTTCAAGGCGATATCGGCCTTGACGATGCCCCAGTGATCCAGGATGACCGCATTGGTGATGACCGTATCGGCGACTTCCGCGCCCGGGCGCTGCGACTGGCCCATGCCGTCGCGGATGACCTTGCCGCCGCCGAACTTCACTTCCTCGCCGTAGGTCGTGTAGTCACGCTCGATCTCGATAAGAAGCTCGGTGTCGGCCAACCGGATGCGGTCGCCGGTGGTGGGGCCGAACATTTCCGCGTAGGCGCGGCGGCCTATTTTCACGCTCATGCGTATGCTCCCGCGGCGCCGCGCGCCGGGCTGGTGTTCATCAGGGGGATGCCGGCGCGGGCCTGCCGGCCGCGCGCTCGCGATAGGCGGCCCGGCTTCACAGTTTGCCCATCACGCGGCCCGCGAACCCGTAGACCGCGCGCTCGCCCGCCAGGGCAACCAATTCCACGGTGCGTGTCTGGCCGGGCTCGAAGCGGACGGCGGTGCCGGCCGTGATATTCAGCCTGTAGCCGCGCGTCGCCGCGCGATCGAAGCGCAATGCGTCGTTGACTTCATGGAAGTGGTAATGCGAACCGACCTGGATGGGCCGGTCGCCCGTGTTGGCCACCGTGACGGTGATCGTGGCGCGGCCGGCGTTCAGTTCTATTTCGCCATCGTCCACCAGGAGCTCGCCGGGTATCATCGCGCGCTCCTTCTTTCAAGCGGCCAGCAGCACGGCGCCGTACAGCGCCACGCCCAGGCCGGCGATGCGCGGCAGCCAGGCATGCGCCTGGCGCAGCGCCACGCCGGCGGCGATGCCGGCGCAATGCAATCCCACCGTCGCGGCCATGAAGCCCGCGATATAGGCACCGGCGCTGGCGGCTTCCGGCAGCTCATGGCCGTGCGCATGCCCGTGGAAGAAGGCGAACAGCGCCGCGATGGCCGCGCCGGCCCACTCCGGCAGCCGCGCGCGGGCAGCCACCAGCAGCCCCAATACCAGCAGCGATGCCGCGATCATGGGTTCCACGGCGGGCATGGGTACACGCGCCAGGCCGACCAGTGCGCCAAGCAGCAGGACGGCCGCGAAGCTCAGGGGCGCGAGCCAGACTCGGCGCGCCGTCATCGCGCTCCACATGCCAACGGCGATCATGGCGCACAAGTGGTCCAGTCCGGTCAGCGGATGCAGCAGGCCCGCCACGGCGCTGGATGCCATGCCCGCCGCCTCGGCGATATGTTCCCGCAGGGGATGCGCGCCGGCGGCGCCGGCGACCAGCAGCGTGGACCATGCGGCGATCGCCGCGATGCGTGAACGGTTCATCTCTTGATGTTCTCCATGGCAAAAGGGGCATAGGTTCGCCGGTCAGGCGATCGGGTGATGGACCGTCACCAACTTGGTCCCGTCGGGGAAAGTGGCCTCGATCTGCACGTCGGGGATCATTTCGGGAACGCCCTCCATGACGTCCTCGCGCGTCAGCAGGGTGGTGCCGTAGTCCATCAGCTCGGCGACGGTCCTGCCGTCGCGGGCGCCTTCCATCAGTGCGGCGCTGATATAGGCCACGGCTTCGGGGTAGTTCAGTTTCAGGCCGCGCGCCTTGCGCCGTTCGGCCAGCAGGGCGGCGGTGAATATCAGGAGCTTGTCTTTCTCTCGGGGCGTCAGCTTCATGGGAAGGGTCCAGGGGATATCAGGTCGCCCACAAACGCAGGGGGCGGCCGGGAACGCCATGCACCCGCGGGCGCAGTTGCAGCCACAGCGCGGCGAACAGGCGCCGCAGCGGTTCGATGTGGGCGGCGGCGGCGCGCACGAGCAGCACGCCGGAGGCAGGGCTGGTGGCGCCGGCGCGCAGGCCGGCGTCGAAGGGCAGGCCGGGCGCGAGCGATTCCGCCAGTTCCCGCGTGCAGGCGGGCCCTGCGGCCCACAGCGTGCCGTAGGCGGGAAGTCCGCCCAGGCCCTGAGGCGCCTCTCGCAGGCCGGCGTCCGCCCGCAGGCGTTGCCGCTCCGCCCACAGAAGCCGGCCCGTGCCGTCCCGCAGCCGGAAATCGGTGCGCGCCTGGCCGGCGCTCCATGTTTCGCCCGCCGCTTGGCGGCCCAGCAGCGCCGCATCCCAGCCCAGCGCGCTGGCGCCCGTCCCAAGCTGGACGTCGATGCGCTGGCAAGCCTGGCTATGGTCGAAGAAGATGTTCTCCAGCGGCAGCCAGTCCAGGCGGGCGCCATCGCCGACGCGGATGTCCACGTCCTGCCGCGACGGGTAACGGGGATGGGCCTTGTACCACTTGGTCGCGCCCGGCGTGGAGAAAACGGCGTGCGCATGGGGTTCGAGTTCGATGTCCAGGCGCAGCGTATCGCCCGCGGCCAGGCCGCCGGGCGGATGCAGCAGGGTCAGGTGGCAGATGCCGCTGTCCCCTTCCGGATACAGCGCCTTCTGGACCATAAGGGGCCCCAGGTGCTGGCGCCGGGCCAGAACGGTACGTCCCTGCCGGCAGGCCAGGCCCAATCGCAGACTTGCCAGCCAGCCGCCGGCATGCGGGGCGTCCAGGATGGGGCGTGGCACGTCCATGAGGCGGCGGGTCTCCGGCAAGAAGGATGGAAAAATGCCGCGGCGGGCCGGCCGGGAAGACGGCGCGGGTCGCAGTGGCGTTGCACCGGGTCGATGCAAAATGCGTGCCATATTGAGGGCGAGAGGGGCGGCCCAAATGGGAGAGAACCCGGCGTCCAGGCGCCCGCCGGCGGACGGCCGCGCCGGTTAGAAGTTTCAAAATGAAACAAATGCGCCGATTCTGTGCGCGCTTATGCACCGAAACATGGCGAAGTGCACCATTTCGGATCGCCGGGCGCTGCGGTCCGGTGCGCGGGCGGAATGCGGAGTGCGCCAATCGGGCGCGCCAGCGGATCGAGTCCCGTCCAGTCCAGTCCAATCCAGTCCAGTCCAGTCCAGTCCGGTCCGGCCCGGTCCGGTCCGGCCGGCACGCCGCCCTTGCGCACGGACGAAGAGGCCGCCCCCAGGATGGTACGGCGGTATCCCCGCCGCGCCGACGCGGCCGCGCGATCCGGCCTGGCTTCAGGCCGGCAAAGAAGGTGCGTACTGCTCCGGGGAGAGATAGCGGGTATGGAAGTCGATAATGCGGCTGACCACCACCTTGGGATCGTCTTCCACGATGAAGAGCTCCAGGTCATGCGCCCCGATCATGCCGTTGCTGAGCACCGTCTTGGCCAGCCAGTCCACCGCGCCATGCCAGTAGTCCTTGCCCATGAGCACGATGGGCGCCGGCGGTACCTTGCCCGTCTGGACCAGCGTCAGGGCCTCGAACAATTCGTCCAGGGTGCCGAAGCCGCCCGGCAGCGCCACGTAGGCAAAGCTGTGCATGAAGAACGTCGCCTTGCGTGCGTAGAAATACTCGAACATCAGGCTGATGGTCTGGTACTCGTTATTGTTCGCCTCGTGCGGAAGAACGATATTCAGGCCGACGCTGGTGCCGCCTGTTTCGAATGCGCCTTTATTGGCGGCTTCCATAATGCCCGGTCCGCCCCCCGCGATGATGGCGAAACCCGCTTGCGCCAGCGCCGCGGCCAATGCCTCGGCCTGTGCGTAGTAGGGCGATTCCCGGCTGACGCGCGCGCTGCCGAAAATGCTGACGGCCGGACCAAGGTCGCGCAGCTTCTCAGCCGCGGTCAGTATCTCTGACATAATCACCGGTATTTGCTTGCCGGCGGGCGTGTCCCTGCCATCTTCCTTTTTGACCATGAATAAAACCCTGTTGCTGGTTGACGGTTCTAGCTATTTGTACCGCGCTTATCATGCCATGCCCGACTTGCGCAACGCGCAAGGCGAGCCGACCGGGGCGTTGTACGGCGTCGTCAATATGCTCCGGAAGCTAAAGCAGGACTATGACGCGCAGTACGTGGCTTGCATTTTCGATGCCCGGGGGAAAACCTTCCGTGACGACCTGTATCCCGAGTACAAGTCGCATCGGCCGCCCATGCCCGAAGACCTGGCTGCGCAGATCGAACCCATACACAACGTCGTGCGCGCGCTGGGCTGGCCGATCTTCGCCATCGAAGGCGTGGAGGCCGACGACGTCATCGGTACGCTGGCGCGCATCGCCACCGAACACGGCATCAAGACCATCGTGTCCACCGGCGACAAGGATCTTGCACAGCTGGTGGACGACCATGTCACGCTGGTCAATACCATGACCGGCGAAACGCTGGATCCCGCCGGGGTCGTCAAGAAGTTCGGCGTGCCGCCGGCGCGCATCGTCGATTACCTGATGTTGATCGGCGATGCGGTGGACAACGTCCCGGGCGTCGACAAGGTCGGCCCCAAGACCGCGGTCAAGTGGCTGACGGAGTTCGGCAGCATCGACAAGCTGGTGGAGTCCGCGGAAACCATCAAGGGGGTCACGGGCAACAACCTGCGCACGGCCATCGCCAACTTTCCGCTCACGCGCGAATTGCTGTCGGTGCGCCGGGACTGCGACCTCAGCGCCACCATGGCCGGGCCCGAATCCCTGGTCCCCCTGGAAGAGGACAAGGAAGCCCTGCTCGCGCTGTACGAGCGCTATGGCTTCCGCACCTGGCTGCGCGAGGTCAGCGGCGAAACCGAACGCGTGCCGGCCGGCGATTCGCGCATCGCCCCGGAACGGCCCGAGCCGCCGGCAGAGGTCGACTACCAGGTCATCACCGATTGGACGGCGTTCGACGCCTGGCTGGAAAAGCTGCGCGCGGCCCCGCTGGCGGCGGTCGATACGGAAACCACCTCGCTCGACGAAATGCAGGCGCGCCTGGTGGGCTTGTCGTTCTCCGTCGAGCCCGGCGTGGCCTGTTATATCCCCGTGGCCCATCGGGGGCCGGAGGCCGGGGATCAACTGCCCAAGGACGAAGTGCTGCAGCGCCTGCGCGCCTGGCTGGAAGACCCCGCCATTCCCAAGCTGCTGCACAATGCCAAATACGATGCCCACGTGCTGCGCAACGAGGGCGTGCGCCTGGCCGGGATCGCGGAAGACACGATGCTGCAGGCCTATGTGCTGGAATCGCACCGCAGTGTCAGCCTGGCGGACCTGGCGCAGCGCTGGCTGGGCCGCAGCGGCATCACCTACGAGGCCTTGTGCGGCAAGGGCGCCAACCAGATCTGCTTCGACGAGGTGCCGATAGACCGCGCCGGCCACTACGCCGCCGAGGACGCCGACTTCACCCTGCAGATGCATCGCCTGCTGCGCCCGCGCGTCAGCGCGGATCCCGGCCTGGAGACCATCTACAAACTGGAAATCCAGGTTTCAGAGGTCCTGACCGAAATCGAGCGCACGGGCGTACGCGTGGACGCGCAGGAACTGCATCGGCAAAGCTCGGCCCTGGGGCAGGAGATGCTGACGCTGGAACAGCGCGCATACGAGCTGGCCGGCCAACCGTTCAACCTGAATTCCCCCAAGCAGCTGGGGGAAATCCTGTTCGGCCGCATGCAGCTGCCCGTGGTGCGCAAGACCGCCAGCGGGGCGCCTTCAACCGACGAGGAAGTCCTGAGCAAGCTGGCGCAGGACTATCCGCTACCACAGGTACTGCTGGAATACCGTGGCCTGTCCAAGCTGAAATCGACATACACGGACAAGCTGCCGCGCATGATCAATCCCGCCACCGGCCGCGTGCACACGCATTATGCCCAGGCGGCGGTGATCACCGGCAGGCTGGCGTCTTCCGAACCGAATCTGCAGAACATTCCGGTGCGCACGCCGGCCGGCCGTCGGGTACGCGAGGCCTTCGTCGCCGAGCGCGGCGTGCTGATGTCGGCGGACTATTCGCAGATCGAACTGCGCATCATGGCCCACGTCTCGGACGACGCCAATCTGCAGCAGGCCTTCGCCGCCGGCGAGGACATCCACCGCGCCACGGCGGCCGAGGTCTTCGGCGTGCCGCTGGAAGCCGTGGCGGCGGAGCAGCGGCGCGCCGCCAAGGCCATCAATTTCGGCCTGATCTACGGCATGGGCGTATTCGGGCTCGCGTCCAACCTGGGCATCACGCGCGAGGCGGCCCAGGCCTACATCGACCGGTATTTCGCCCGCTATCCGGGCGTGGCGCAGTATATGGAGTCGACGCGCGTCCTGGCGCGCGAACAGGGCTACGTGGAAACGGTATTCGGACGTCGGCTGTGGCTGCCGGAAATCCGCGGCGGGTCGGGACCGCGCCGGCAGGCGGCCGAACGTGCCGCCATCAACGCGCCCATGCAGGGTACCGCGGCCGACCTGATCAAGATGGCCATGGTTGCGGTGCAGCGCTGGATCGAGCAGGAAGGACTGCTGACTCGCATGATCATGCAGGTGCACGATGAACTGGTGCTCGAGGTGCCGGATGCCGAGGCCGAGCGCGTGCGCGCCGAGCTGCCCGGCCTGATGTGCAATGTCGCGCGGCTGCGCGTGCCGCTGGTGGCGGAGGTCGGCGTGGGCAAGAACTGGGAGCAGGCGCACTAGCCGGGCGGCGTGGCAGGAAGGGCAGCCGGCGCACCGGACCGGCGGCGGGCGGTGGTTCCAGCACGCGTTAAGGGAATGCGCGGCATAATCGGGCGGAAGCGCCGGAAGGACGGCGCCCGGGGCGGCCATCCTGACGCGCCGCCCATGTGCTCCACCCCAGCCCGAGGATACCGCCATGAGTTTTTCGCCCGCCGCCGGAACCGTGCAAGGCACGGCCATTCATACCAGCCCGCAGGGCCTGACGCACGGCCTGATCGATCTGCCGGTCAAGGACGGCACCGTGCCGGCCTATTACGCCCTGCCCGAGGGCAAGACCGACGTGCCCATCGTTTGTGTCGTGCAGGAGATCTTCGGCATACACGAGCACATCCAGGACGTATGCCGTCGCCTGGCCAAGGAAGGCTATTTCGCCATTGCCGTCAATCTGTACGAGCGCCAGGGCGATGCGTCCACCTACACCGATATCCCCAAGCTGATCCAGGACATCGTCGCCAAGGTGCCCGACGAGCAAGTCATGGCCGACCTGGACGCCAGCGTGGCCTGGGCCGCTCAGCACGGCGGCGATGCCGGCCGCGTCGGTGTGACGGGCTTCTGCTGGGGCGGCCGTATCACCTGGATGTACACCGCGTACAGTCCCAAGGTGAAGGCCGGCGTCGCCTGGTACGGCAAGCTGACGCAGGGCCATGGCCCGCTGATCAAGCGCAATGCCGTCGATGTGACCAAGGAGCTGCACGGTCCCGTGCTGGGCCTGTATGGCGCCCAGGACACCAGCATTCCCCTGGAGGACGTCGAATTGATGAAGAAGCGCCTGGCCGAGGGCAACGACCACGCCAAGGCGTCGAAATTCGTCGTCTATCCCGACTCCGGCCATGCCTTCCTGGCGGACTACCGGCCGAGCTACAACGAAACGGACGCCAAGGACGGCTGGCGCCGGATGTGCGACTGGTTCTCCCAGTACCTGAAATAAAGGCGCAAGGCCAAGGGGCGCGCGGTGGCGCGCCTTTTCAATTGGCCGATTCCCGCAGCCGGCTGGGCAGCAGCTCGCCTTCCTTGGCCAGGACCGGATACGCCGCCGCGCCGACCAGATAGGAGTTCACGCCTTTGACGTCGCGCAGGATGTCCAGGTACATCTGCCCGATTTCGGCTTCCTCGACCTGGCCGGATTTGATCTTCTGCAGATGCGCTTCCGCGGCCTGGCTTTCCAGCGCGCGGAAGCTTTCCTTTTCGCCGGCCAGGGCGCGTGCCTGGCGCAGGTCGGCGTTGACGAACAGGGCCGCGGTGCGCCGTTCATTGGTCAGCAGCTGGCCCATGGATTCGTCCAGTTGCTGCCGCTGCTCCGGGGCCAGCGTCCACCCCTGTTTGCGCAGGCGCGTGGCGTGGCTCAGGAGGCCGCCATGGACGATGTCCGCGGCATGGCCGATGTTGCTGGCGAAGGCCAGGATCTGCTCCATGCGCTGCACGTCCTCGCTGGTCATGCTTTCGCGGTCCAGCGTGGCAAGGTATAGCGTGATCGCCGTTTCCAGCTTGTCCATGGCCACGTCCAGGCGCTTGGCCTGCGGCAGGCGGTGCCGGTTATCACGCTTGAAGCCGGCGCGCGCGAGGGCGAGCAGGGTTTGCAGCATATCGGCCATGCGCAGGGCTTCGCGCGACGCATTGCCCAGGGCCACGGCCGGGATGTCGTGCGCCGATTCGTCCAGGTATTGCGGGCGGGCGGGATCGTCGGGATCGATGCGCTTGGGCAGCCAGCGCGTCAGCAGCGCGGCATAGGGCGACAGCAGCGGCAGGAAGACGGCCGCGACCACGGCATTGAACAGCGTGTGGAAGTTGGCGACGGCGCGTGCCGGGTCGTCCGACAGGGCCGACATCCAGGGGCCCAGCCAGGGCAGCAGGACCAGGCCGACCACCACCCCGCCGACCCGGGTCAGCAGATTCCCCAGCGGCAGGCGCCGCGCCGCGGGATCGTCGCCGGTGACGCCTTCGATCATGGGGTTGACGGCCGTGCCCAGGTTGGCGCCCAGGACCATCGCGAAGGCGGCCTCCGGCGTGACCAGCTGGTGCGAGGCCATGGACATCAGCAGTACCACCACGGCGACGCTGGAATGGGCGGCCCAGGTCAGGACGGCCGCCACCAGCATGGCGGCGACGGGCTGGGTGGCCAGGGCCTGCAGCAGGATGCGCAGCAGGGGGGCGTTCTGGAACGGCGCGAACAGGTCCACCAGCGAGTGCAGCGAAATCAGCAGCAAGCCCAGGCCGATGAAGACGCGGCCCAGGTCGCGGGTGCGCCCCGGCGGATAGCGGCGGAACATCCACACGCCGAACAGGATCAGGATCGGTGCCAGCGCGGTCAGGTCGAAGGACAGGACCTGCACGATCAAGGTCGTGCCCACATTGGCGCCCAGCATGGCGGACAGGGCAGGCACCAGGCCGACCATGCCGCCGGCCGCGAAGCCCGTGATCATCAGGCCGGTGGCCGTACTGCTTTGCAAGGCGGCGGTAATGCCCAATCCGGCCGCGAACGCGCGCAACCGGGTGCCCAGGGCCCTGCCCAGTACCGCCCCCAGGGCCGCGCCGAAGGCGCGCTGCACGCCCGTCTGGACCATATGAACGCCCCATAACAGCAGGGCGACATAGCCGGCGAAGTCGAGCAGGGTCAGGATTCCGGACATGGATCAGTGCGTGGCGTAAGGTGGAAGTGCCGGGGACGGGCCAGGGCCCAATGATCGCATGGTTCCCCGCTTTGGGGACGGAGACGTTGAAATCGTTTTCACGCGCGATCCCGGAACGCGGCGGCGTGGGCGCGTATCGACGGGGCCCGCGGGCTATCATAGCGATGTGCCGGGACGCGGGGGATGCGGGACGGCGTTGCCTGCGGAGCCATCGTGGCGGTTTCTGTCTTTGATCTGTTCAAGATCGGTATCGGTCCTTCGAGTTCGCATACGGTCGGCCCCATGCGGGCCGCGCTGCTGTTCGCCCAGGGCCTGCGGCGCGACGGGCTGCTGCCTTCGGTCGCCAGCGTGCGCGCCGAGCTCTATGGCTCGCTGGGTGCCACCGGGAAAGGGCATGGCACGGACAAGGGCGTCATGCTCGGCCTGATGGGCGAGGCGCCGGACACCGTGGATCCGTCCGCCATCGACGGCATGCTGCAGGCGGTGCGCGCCAGCCGGCAATTGCCGCTGCTGGGACAGCACCGGGTACCCTTCGTCGAAAAAGAGCATTTGCTGTTCTATCGCCGCGAGGCCATGGCCGAACACCCCAACGGCATGAAATTCCATGCCTTCGACGCCGAAGGCAATCCGCTGCGGGAGTCGCGCTATCTTTCCGTCGGCGGCGGCTTCGTCGTGACGGCGGGGGCGCCCAACACCCAGGTCATGGCGGCCCACGACCAGTTGCCCTTTCCGTTCCGCACCGGGCGCGAACTCGTCGATATGACGGCCGCCTCCGGACTGACCGTGGCGCAGCTGATGATGCGCAACGAGCTCGCCTGGCGCAGCGAAGACCAGGTGCGGGAAGGCCTGGACCGTATCTGGGACGTCATGCAGCAGTGCGTGGCCCGGGGTTGCGGCATCGGCCACCCGGATGCGGACGGCGAGCTGCCGGGGCCGCTGCGCGTGCGCCGGCGCGCTCCCGAGCTCTATCGCAGCCTGACCCAGCGCGCGGAACGCACCCTGTCGGATCCGCTATCGGTCATGGACTGGGTCAACCTGTACGCCATCGCCGTCAACGAGGAAAATGCCGCCGGCGGCCGCGTCGTGACGGCGCCCACGAATGGCGCCGCCGGCATCATCCCGGCGGTGCTGCATTACTACGATCGCTTCGTGCCCGGGGCTTCGCGCACGGGCGTGCACGATTTCCTGCTGACCGCGGCGGCCATCGGCCTGCTGTACAAGTTCAACGCCTCGATCTCGGGCGCGGAAGTCGGTTGCCAGGGCGAGGTCGGTGTGGCCTGTTCCATGGCGGCCGGCGGCCTGGCCGCGGTGCTGGGCGGCCGCGTTTCGCAGGTGGAAAACGCCGCCGAAATCGGCATGGAACACAACCTGGGCCTGACCTGCGACCCGGTGGGCGGCCTGGTGCAGATTCCCTGTATCGAGCGCAACGCCATGGCCTCGATCAAGGCCGTGAATGCCGCCCGCATGGCCTTGCGCGGCGACGGCCACCATTACGTCTCGCTGGATTCGGTGATCAAGACCATGCGGGAAACCGGCGCCGACATGAAGATCAAGTACAAGGAGACGGCGCGCGGCGGCCTGGCGGTGAATATCGTGGAGTGCTGATGTCGTGACGGCGGCGGCCGCCGCCCGCTGGCGACGGCCACCTTCCGCCGGTACCCGCGGCCTTAGACCGCCACGCGCTGCAAGGCGGCGATGCGCTGCTGGATGGGGGGGTGCGAGGCGAACATCGCGCTGATGGCGCCGCCGCCGGCGATGCCGGAGGCCTCGAAGGACTTCGGCAGCGCGCCGGCTTCCAGGCCCCCCAGGCGCGCCAGGGCGCGGATCATGGGATCGCGCGAACCCAGCAGATGGGCGGAGCCCGCATCGGCGCGGTATTCGCGCTGGCGCGAGAACCAGGCCACGATGATGGACGCGACGATGCCGAACAGGATCTCGCAGACGATCACGGTAATGAAATAACCGGGGCCGACCCCGCGTTCATTGCGGAACACCGCCTTGTCGATGAAGTAGCCCACGACGCGGGCCAGGAATACGACAAAGGTATTGACGACCCCTTGGATCAGGGTAAGGGTGACCATGTCGCCATTGGCGATGTGGGCCACCTCGTGCCCCAGGACGGCGGCGACTTCTTCCTCTGTCATGCTGTCCAGCAGCCCGGTGCTGACCGCGACCAGCGAATCGTTCTTGAAGGCGCCCGTGGCAAAGGCGTTCGGCGCGCCATCGTAGATGGCCACTTCCGGCCGGCCGATGCCTGCGCGGTCGGCCAGCTGGTGCACCGTGTCGACCAGCCATGCTTCCCGCTGGCTGCGCGGGGCGTTCGGGTCGATGACCTGGGCGCCGGTGCTCCACTTGGCCATGGGCTTGCTCATGAGCAGCGAGATGATGGCGCCGGTGAAGCCCACCACCAGCGAAAAGACCAGCAGGGCGCTGACGTTGAGCCCGTTGGCGGTCAGGTAGCGGTCGATCCCCAGAATGCGCAACGTGGCCGACAGTACGAGCATGACGGCCAGGTTGGTAAGCACGAACAGAACAATGCGTTTCATGGTTTTTATGGTCCCTTTGCGAGCGATGTAGCTTTGACGGCCCTGGGTCTTCCAGGTTCCGCGGCGCGCGAGCCAGACCGCGGATGGTAGGGCGCCGAGGGGCGCGCCGGATGTCGCGGAGACGGGGCCATCGCGGAGTATAGTATCGCCTTCTTGCAACTTCCCGCTTCCGGTTTCCCCTCCATGCAGGCTCTCTGGATGTTGTTGGCGTCCCTCATGTTCGCCATCATGGGTTCCTGCGTGAAGCTGGCGACGGAGCACGAGGCGTCCTTGTCGCAGGTGGTGCTGTTTCGCGGCCTGCCATCGGTCGTCCTGCTGCTGATCTGGGCCCGCGCGGGCCGGCAGTCCATCATCCCCACCAGTTGGAAACCCCATTTCTGGCGCAACCTGGCCGGCGTGAGCTCCATGTGGCTGGGTTTTTTCGCCCTGGCCCACCTGCCGCTGGCCACGGCGACCAGCCTCTCCTATACGTCGCCCCTGTTCATCGCGGCATGGATGCTGGGATGGGGCGGGGCCCAGCGGGACATCGTGCGCATCATGTCCGTGGCGCTGGGCTTTCTGGGCGTGATCGCGGTGCTGCGGCCCAGTATCGGCGAGGACCAATGGCTGGCGGCGCTGCTGGGCCTGACGGCCGGCGGTACGTCGGCGGTCGCGATGATGCAGATACGCGAACTCGGCCGCATCGGCGAGCCCGAATGGCGTACCGTGCTGTTTTTTTCCTGCGGCGTTTGCCTGAGCAGCGTGGTCGGCCTGGGCACGGAAGGCTGGGGCGATACGGACCTGGCCGGCTATACCGCCCTGGCGGGCATCGGGCTGTCAGGACTGTTCGGGCAATTGGCCGTGACGCGCGCTTTCGGGCTGGGCTCCGCGCTGTTGACGGCCGCGCTGCAGTACACCACCATCATTTTCGCCGCCATCCTGGGGATGGCATTCTGGCACGACCATCTGGACGACATGGCGTGGCTGGGCATGGGATTGATCGTCGTCGCCGGCTTGCTGTCGATATGGCGCACGATGCGCGAATCGCGGGCCGCGGCGCTATCCTCACGGGAGAAACAGGCATGACTTCGATGACCCTGATGTCGGTCTCGCAACTGACGAGCCGGCTGGACGACCCCCAGGTGCGCGTTTTCGACGTGCGTCACGATCTTGGCGACTTCGCCGCCGGCCGGCGACAGTTCGAGGAATCGCACATTGCCGGGGCGCATTTCCTGGACAACGAGAAGGACCTGGCCGGCGTGCACACCGGCCGCAACGGACGCCATCCCTTGCCCGAGCGCGCCGCGCTGGCCAGCCTGATGGCGGCCCACGGCGTCGGCCCCGATACGCTCGTGGTGGCCTACGATGCCAGCGGCGGGCAGTTCGCGGCGCACCTATGGTGGCTGCTGCGCTGGATCGGCCATGAACGGGTGGCGGTGCTGGATGGCGGCTGGCAAGCCTGGACGGCGGCCGGGCAGCCCGTGGAAAGCGGCCCGCCTCCGGCGCCCGCCCCGGGTGCCGCTGCGTCGCCCCGCCCCTCGCTGGTGGGCGCGGTGGATGCCGATGCCGTGCTGGCCAATCTGCGCGACCCGTCCTTCACGCTGGTCGACGCGCGGGCGGCGGCCCGCTATCGCGGCGAAGTGGAACCCATCGACCCGGAGGCCGGCCGCATCCCGGGCGCCCTGAACCGGCCCTATACGGACAACCTGGAGGCCGACGGCCGTTTCAAGTCGCCCGCGCAACTGCGGCAGGAATTCGAGGCCGTGCTGGGCGGCCGCCCGCCCGCATCCATCGTCCACCAGTGCGGATCCGGCATTACGGCCTCGGCCAATCTGTTCGCCATGGAAGTCGCCGGGCTGCCGGGCT
The DNA here is from genome assembly GCF_001676705.1 of Bordetella bronchialis. Lineage (NCBI taxonomy): Bacteria > Pseudomonadati > Pseudomonadota > Betaproteobacteria > Burkholderiales > Alcaligenaceae > Bordetella > Bordetella bronchialis. The sequence continues at coordinate 3,910,813 of NZ_CP016170.1, read as the reverse complement.
CGCGCCTGTATCCGGGTTCCTGGAGCGAATGGATCAGCGATCCCTCGCGGCCGCGTGAGAAGGGCTGAAGGACGGCGCGTGGGCCGGACGGCGGATCGAACCCCGGCGGCCCGGCATGGATTGCGCCGGGCCGCGGCTACTGCGGCCGTTCCTGGTGGCTGTTGCAGGCAGCCAGGCGGATCGAAGCAAAACGGCGCCATGTTGCCATGGCGCCGTTTTGCGCTTCCGGGGATGGGATTAGGGATGCGGATCCGTTTCGGCCATGATGCGGCGGTACCACTCGTGGAAATGCTGCATGCCGTCTTCCATCGGCGACTGGTAGGGGCCGGCCTCGGAGACGCCTCGGTCCAGCAGGGCCTTGCGTCCGGCATCCATGCGTTCCGCGATTTCGTCGTCCTCTACGGCCGTTTCCATATAGGCCGCCTGCTGGGCCTCGACGAATTCGCGTTCGAAGGCGACGATTTCCTCCGGGTAGTAGAACTCCACCACGTTCAGCGTGTCCTGCGGTCCGCGCGGATGCAGGGTCGATAGCACGAGCACGTGCGGATAGACCTCGATCATGTGCGTGGGGAAGTAAGTTGCCCAGATGGCGCCGAAATCGGGGGTTTCGCCCTGGCGGAAATCCAGTACCCGGTCGTGCCAGGCGCGATACACGTCCGAGCCCGGATGGGCCAGCGCCTGGTGCACGCCGACGCGCTGCACGCTGTGCCAGGAACCGAACTCCCACGCCAGGTCGTCGCAGGTGACGAAGCGGCCCAGGCCGGGATGGAAAGGCCCGACGTGGTAGTCCTCCAGGTAGACCTCGATGAAGGTCTTCCAGTTGTAGTTGCACTGGTGGATCTGCACGCGGTCCAGCACGTAGTCGCCGAAGTCGAATTCGGGCCGCCCGAACAGGCCGCCGATATCCTGCAGCGGGTCGCGCGGGCCCTCGAACAACAAGCCATGGCAATCGCGCAGGCGGAAGCGGTCCAGCCTGGCGCAGGGCGTACTGTCGAACTGCGGCGCGCCCAGCAGTTCCCCCTGTGCGCTATAGGTCCAGCGGTGCAGGGGGCAGACGATGTTGCCGCCCGTGGCCCGCAGATTGCCCGACGTGTTGACGTCGCCCGCGACATTGCCCGCCACGCCGCCCAGCATCAGAGCCTGGCGGTGGCGGCAGACATTTGAGATGAGTTCTATCCCCTGGGGAGTATGGACGAGGGCACGTCCGCCTTTTTCCTGGACCAGCGTACGCCAATCGCCGACTTCGGGCACCATGTTCCGATGGCCGACGTAAAGCGCGGACTGTTTGAAAATGAGTTCTTGCTCGCGCTGGAAACGGGCTTCGTCAAAGTAAGCGCTGACGGGTAGCTGGGTGCGAGCTGGCACGAATTGCGCCATCCGACCAATGTCGGTCATGATTCCCTCCGCTCGGATAAAAAAGCCAGGACGGCAAGAATCCGTTCTGGCGCGAAGAAAAATCGGTCTGGCCGATCGAAGAAACTAAACGGTAATTGTACCCCAGCCGCTACAAGCGCGCCCGTGGGGCGCGCCTTTGCATGATGACGGGTTTATTGCAGGGCCACATTGGCCTGCCGCACCAGTTGCTGGATGACCGGTTGCTCCGCCTTGATCTGCGCCGTCAGGGCTTCCGGCGTGCCGGAAGCAGGCTGTATGCCCATCTCCAGCATTTTCTTGCGCACTGTTTCGTCCTTCAGCGCATCGGCCAGCGCGGCGCGCAGTTTGGCCAGGGCTTCCGGCGAGGTGTGCCGCGGGGCGACGAAACTGAACCAGGCGGTGATGTCGAACTTGGGATAGCCCTGCTCGGCCAGCGTGGCGAGCTTGGGCTCGCTGTCCAGGCGTTGCGGGCTGGTGATGCCGAAGACCTTGACCTTGCCGGCATCGGCCTGCGGCATGCCGGTGGCCACCATATCGAAGAAGATGTCCACGTCGCCGGAGATCAGGGCCGGCAGGGCCTGCGTGGCGCCCTTGAAGGGCACGTGCAGCATGTCCGTTCCGGTCAGGCTCTTGAACTGTTCGGCCGCCAGGTGCGACGAGGTGCCCGGGCCGAATGTGGCGAAGGTCACCTTGCCGGGGTGCTTGCGCGCGTAGTCCACCAATTCCTTCGTGTTGGAGAAGGGCGCCTTGGGGCTGGACAGCAGCACCAGGGGACCGATGCCCACCATGCCGATGGGGTCGAAGCCGTCGGGATCGTAGGGCAGCTCTTTGTATAGATAGCGATTGGTGACCAGCGTGGAGTTGGTGGCCATGAGAATGGTGTAGCCGTCGGCGGGCTCGCGCTGGACGAAAGACGCGCCGATGCTGGTTCCCGCGCCGGCGCGGTTCTCCACGATCATGGCCACGCCCAGGTCCTTGCCCATGCGTTCGGCCAGCAGGCGGGTCAGGACGTCCGTGGCGCCGCCGGCGGGGAAGGGCGAGATCACCTTGATGGGCCGCGCGGGATAGGTCTGGGCCTGCGCCGCGCCGGCGGCGGTCAAGGCGGCCAGGGCGGCCGCGGCGATGAAGCGGAACCACGTATGCATAGATTTCCCCTTGTTATGGAAGCGGCGCCAGCCTGCCCATCCGTGCAGGCCCGGGCCGCGATGCGGCCGTTGCGCCAGGCGGGAGACTATAAGAAGGGCTGGCGCCGAACGCAATCCGGGATGGCCTGGGGGCCCCGGTTCGCGATCTCGTACAATTCCAGGATTACCCATAGTCTGTTTTTCGGAGACACGCTTGGCTCCCACGCAAGCCGATCCGCACGATCCTTTCCCCGCCGCGACGGACGCTTCCAGCGCGGACAGCGCCGCCGGCGGCCGCGCCACGGCGACGCTGCCGCAGGATTTCGAGACCGCCCTGGCGCAATTGGAATCGCTGGTCGCCGCCATGGAAGACGGCTCTCTGCCGTTGGAGCAATCGCTGGCGGCCTATCGGCGCGGCGTCGAACTCACGCGCATCTGCCAGGAACGGCTGGCGCAGGCCGAGCAGCAGGTGCGTGTCCTGGAAGGCGAACTGCTCCGGCCGCTGGAGCCGGACGCGCTGGACGACGAACCGAACGGATGAAGCCCTCCCATCTCGCTTTCCAGGAATGGCTGGCCGATCGCGCCGCGCATGTCGAGCGCACGCTGGACGATTTCCTGCCCGCGGCCGACACCGTGCCCGCACGCCTGCATGAAGCCATGCGCTATGCGGTGCTGGGTGGCGGCAAGCGCGTGCGCGCCGCGCTGGTCTACGCGGCGGGACAGGCCTGCCCGATCGCCGGCCATGCCGCCGCGGTGGAAGCCTCGCTGGACCGCGCCGCCGCGGCGGTGGAGCTGATCCACGCCTATTCCCTGGTGCACGACGACCTGCCCTGCATGGACGACGATACCCTGCGCCGCGGCCGGCCCACGACGCACGTGCGGTACGACGAGGCCACGGCGATGCTGGTCGGCGATGCCCTGCAGCCGCTGGCCTTTGAATTGCTGGCCGAAATGCCTATCGCACCCGCCCTGGTCGTGCAGGCGACCCAGGCGCTGGCGCGCGCCTCGGGCAGCCTGGGCATGGCGGGCGGGCAGGCGATCGACCTGGAAAGCGTGGGCCAGGCGCTGGATCGCGAGGCCCTGCAGACCATGCACGGCATGAAGACCGGCGCCATGCTGGCCGTCAGCGTGGCGCTGGGGGGTATCGTGTCCGGAGCCAGTTCCAGCGCGCGCCAGGCGCTGGACGACTACGCGCAGGCCATGGGCCTGGCTTTCCAGGTGGTGGATGACATCCTGGACGTGACGGCGGATTCCGGCAAATTGGGCAAGACCGCGGGCAAGGATGCCGCGGACAACAAGCCGACGTATGTATCGTTGATGGGCCTGGAACAGGCGCGCGCCTTCGCGCAGGACCTGCGCCAGGCCGCCCTGCAGGCCTTGGCGCCTTTGGGCGAAGGGCGCGCGCGGCTGGCTGAGCTGGCCGATTTCATCGTATTGCGGGACCGTTGACGCACGCCGCGGCGTGATCGGTCCGCGACCTTGGTTGCGAAAAGCATGACCACAGAATTACTGGAAACCATCGATAGCCCGGCAGACCTCAAGCGACTGGACCGTCGCGCGCTGAAAAAGGTCGCCGACGAACTGCGGGCCTTCATACTGGCTTCGGTTTCCCGCACCGGTGGGCATCTGTCGTCCAATCTGGGCACGGTGGAATTGACGCTGGCCCTGCACTATGTGTTCGATACGCCGCACGATCGCCTGGTGTGGGACGTGGGGCACCAGTCCTACCCTCACAAGATCCTGACCGGCCGCCGCGAGGGCATGGCACACCTGCGGCAGGCCGATGGAATCTCCGGCTTTCCGCGCCGCTGCGAATCCGAGTACGACGCCTTCGGCACGGCGCATTCGTCGACGTCCATTTCGGCGGCGCTGGGCATGGCCGTGGCATCGCGCAATGCCGGAGTGTCGCGCCAGCACATCGCCGTGATCGGCGACGGCGCCATGTCCGCGGGCATGGCCTTCGAGGCCATGAACAATGCCGGCGTGACGCCGGGCATCAACCTGCTGGTCATCCTGAACGACAACGACATGTCGATCTCGCCGCCGGTGGGAGCGCTGAACCGCTACCTGGCGCGCCTGATGTCGGGCCGTTTCTATGCGGCCGCCAAGAACGTCGGCAAGGCGGTGCTGCAGCACGTGCCGCCGGTGCTCGAACTGGCCCGCCGCATCGAGGAGCATGCCAAGGGCATGGTGACGCCGGCCACGCTGTTCGAGGAATTCGGTTTCAACTACGTGGGGCCCATCGACGGGCACGACCTGGACGCGCTGGTTCCAACGCTGCAAAACCTGAAGGCGCTGCAGGGCCTGCAGTTCCTGCACGTGGTGACGCGCAAGGGGCAGGGGTACAAGCTGGCCGAGGCGGATCCCGTGCTTTACCACGGCCCGGGCAAGTTCGACCCGGCCGTGGGCATCGTGCCGGCCAAATCGCCCGCCAAGGTGACCTTCACCCAGGTTTTCGGCCAATGGCTGTGCGACATGGCCGGACAGGACGAAAAACTGGTGGGCATCACGCCGGCCATGCGCGAAGGCAGCGGGCTGGTGGAATTCGAGCGCCGCTTTCCGTCCAGGTACTTCGACGTGGGCATCGCCGAGCAGCACGCCGTGACCTTCGCCGCCGGCCTGGCCTGCGAAGGGCAGAAGCCGGTGGTGGCCATTTATTCGACTTTCCTGCAGCGCGGCTATGACCAGTTCATCCACGACGTTGCCCTGCAGAACCTGGATGTGACCTTCGCGCTGGACCGGGCGGGCCTGGTGGGCGCCGACGGCGCCACCCACGCCGGCAATTACGACATCGCCTTTTTGCGCTGCATTCCGAATATGGTCGTGGCCACGCCGTCCGACGAGGCCGAGGCGCGCCGGCTGCTTACCACCTGTTATCGCCATCCCGGTCCGGCGTCGGTGCGCTATCCGCGGGGCGGCGGACGCGGCGCGGCGGTGCCCGCCACCCTGGAAGAGGTTGCGCTGGGCAAGGGCGTGGTGCGGCGCCATGGCGGGACGATCGCCATCCTGTGTTTCGGCACCCTGTTGCCCGCCGCCGAGCGCGCCGCCGAGGCCCTGGACGCGACAGTGGCGGACATGCGCTTCGTCAAGCCCCTGGACGAAGACCTGGTGCGCGAACTGGCCGCCACCCACGAGGCCCTGGTTACCGTGGAAGAGGGCGCCATCATGGGCGGCGCGGGCAGCGCGGTATGCGAGGCCCTGAATGCGGCCGGCATCGCCATGCCGGTGCTGCAGCTGGGGCTGCCCGACCGCTTCATCGACCACGGCGACCAGCAGGCCCTGTTGAGCGGGCTGGGCCTGGACGCCCCGGGGATAGAGGCGTCCGTGCGGGCGCGTTTCGGCGACCTGCTGGCGCGTCCGGTGGCCAAGCTGAACCGCGGTTGATTCGAGGTAAGGCATGTCCTGCAGACCTGTCGGGAAAAGGGTTTTCCCGCACCGATAAATTCCCTTGGGCGATAATGCTCGTCCATCGACATTCGCGACGGCGCTCAAGCGCCGTTTGTCACAGGCCAGATCTATGAATTCCCCGATCGATTCCGCCCTCGTCATGCCGGACATCCAGAGTTCGGCCGATACGCGGCATATCCCTATCCAGCGTGTGGGCATACGCGGGGTGCGCCATCCCATGCTGGTCCAGGCCGCCGACGGCAGCGCCATGGCCACGGTGGCCAACTGGACGCTGACGGTCGCCCTGCCGGCGGAAGAAAAGGGGACGCACATGTCCCGCTTCGTCGCCTTGTTGGAAAAATACCGCAGCACGCCCATGACGCCGGCCGCCTTCCGCGCCATGGCGCGCGAAATGCTGCCCCTGCTGCATGCCCAGCGCGGCGACATCACGGCGGCGTTCCCGTACTTCATCAATAAGTCGGCGCCCGTGTCGGGCGTGCAAAGCCTGATGGATTACGAGATCCAGTGGACCGCCCGCGCCGCCGGCAACCAGGTGGAATTCGAACTGACCGTCCAGGTACCGCTGACCAGTCTTTGCCCCTGTTCCAAGGCGATATCGGAATACGGCGCGCACAACCAGCGTTCGCATGTCACCGTGACGGCCCTGATCGGCGACGAGGTCGGCGTCGACGAGTTGATCCGGCTGATCGAGGACGAAGGCTCCTGCGAGGTCTGGGGCCTGCTGAAGCGCCCGGACGAAAAATTCGTCACCGAACGCGCCTACGATAATCCCAAGTTCGTCGAAGACCTGGTGCGCGACGTGGCCGCACGCCTGTCGGTGCGCGCCGGCGTGGCGCGCTACCGCGTCGAGGCCGAGAACTTCGAGTCCATCCACAACCATTCCGCCTATGCGGTGGTGGAAGGCGAAGGCCCGGCCCGCCTCTGAGTATTGTGCGCTTGCACAATCAGGCAATTCCGGCGATAATCGAAAGCTTTCCTGCTCGACCGTCTATCACGGTTGGCTGTCATTCGACATGCGATTTGGCGTGGCATTAGCGTGGCATTGGCGCGGCAAATCGCCGTGGCAATCCGGCCCGGCATGTTGGATGGCGCCCGCGGTGTAGCGCGGCGGGCTGTCCCACGGGACATCCACTAGGAGTTTTACCCATGCGTCACTACGAAGTAGTGTTCATTGTCCATCCCGACCAGAGCGAGCAGGTGCCCGCCATGGTCGAGCGGTACCAGGCGCTGGTCACGGGCCAGGGCGGTACCGTGCACCGCCTGGAAGACTGGGGCCGCCGCCAACTGGCCTATCCCATCCAGAAGCTGGTCAAGGCCCACTATGTGTGCCTGAACATCGAGTGCAGCCAGTCCACCCTGGACGAGCTGGAGCATTCCTTCCGCTACAACGACGCCGTCCTGCGCCACCTGGTCATCAAGACCAAGAAGGCCCAGACCGGCCCGTCGATCATGATGAAGTCGGTCGAGCGTGAAGAAGCCCGCAAGGCGTCCGCGGAAGCGGCTGCCACGCCGGCTGAGTAACCGGATCACACACACGGCAGGACGTTCCGCCCGCCGTATCGGCAAACCGGCGCGCCCGGCAAGCGATGAATGAAACAGCGTTGAGCGCCCAGGTTCTTGAAAGAGAACCGCTGCGCCACACCCCGGCCGGCATTCCCGTACTGGAAATGCTGCTGGAACATGCATCGGAAGTCATCGAGGCAGGCCATCCGCGCCGCGTCGAGCTGACGATACAGGCAGTGGCGATGGGCGATCTGGCGCTGATGCTGGCCGATATCCAGCTCGGCACATCGCTGCAGGTGCAAGGCTTCCTGGCACCGGTCCGCCAGGGCGCGGTCAAGCTCAAGCTGCATATGCAGCGCGTGGTCAGGTTGCCGGCCGGCCAGGATCCGCTGGTGGCCTGAGGGCCGCGCGGACACCGGCACAGGAACGACGGGCAGGGAACCCCTGCATAGGCAAGGATTACGGGTCGACGTACCCGGACAAATTCAAGAGGCACATCATGGCTTTCTTCGGTAAGCGCAAGGAAAAACGCAAGTTCACGCAGCAGAATCCGCTGTTCAAGCGCCGCAAGTTCTGCCGCTTCACGGCGGCCGGCGTGGAAGAGATCGACTACAAGGATCTGGATACGCTGCGCGATTTCATCCAGGAAAACGGCAAGATCATCCCGGCCCGCCTGACCGGCACGAAGGCGCACTACCAGCGCCAGCTGGACACCGCCATCAAGCGCGCGCGCTTCCTGGCGCTGTTGCCCTACACCGACAACCACAATTGATCCGGAGATCGCCATGGAAGTGATCCTGCTCGAAAAAGTCCCCGGCAAGGGTAATCTGGGCGACAAAGTCCGCGTTCGTGACGGTTACGCCCGCAATTACCTGATCCCCCAGAAGATGGCCCAGCGCGTCACGCCCAAGGTCCTGGAAGCGTTCGAAGCGCGTCGCGCCGAACTCGAAAAGGCCCAGGCTGAAAAGCTGGCCGCGGCCCAAAGCGTGGGCGAGCGCCTGAACGGCCAGCAGGTCAAGATCCAGCAGAAGGCCGGCGTCGACGGCCGTCTGTTTGGCTCGGTGACCAGCGCCGACATCATGGAAGCCCTGCACAAGGCGGGTTTCGAATCGGTGGAAAAGTCCAACGTCCGCCTGCCCGCCGGCCCGCTGAAGGCTGTCGGCGAATACCCGGTGCAAGTCGGGCTGCACGCCGACGTCGTGGCGGAAATCACCGTGGTGGTCGAGGGCGACATCGCCTGATGCCCCTCGCGCTGCCGGGGCTGTGCGTTTCCCCGCCGCCTGGTGCGCGGGGCGCGCATCGCATACGCCCGTCCGCATACGGCAACAAAAAAGCCGGCCTGGTGCCGGCTTTTTTTCGCCGCCGGATCCTGGCGCGCCGGGCGGCGCGTCCTTTTACGTCCCTTTATCGAAGGTCCGCGCTTGACGTCGTCGCCTGAACACGACAATCCGCCCCCTGGCCTGCGCGATTGGCTGGCGCGGGCCAAGCAGACGCCCTTGCCGCCCGTCGACGAAGTCAGGATCGACGGGGTCTGGTGCGTGGTGAAATACCGCCGTGCCAGCGTGCGGGGGGCCGTCAGCTATGCGCTGCGCTATGCCCGCGCGGCGCTGCTGGCCCTGGGTTGCCGGCTGGTCCTGGGTGAATTCCCCAATCCCCGCGTCCTGCTACGCAATGGGGTGGATTACGAAGCCGAACGCTTGCGGCAGTTGCGCCAGGCCGATTGCCGGGTGCCGGATATCTGGTACCACGAACCGGGCCTGCTGGTGCTGGAGCACGTGGGCACCGATCTGAATGCCCTGATGCGCCATGGCAGCGACGAGCGCCGCATCGCCCTGGCGGCGCAGGCGGGCCGCGACCTGGCCGAATTCCACAAGCGCGGCTTTTGCCACGGCGGGGCGCAGATCCGCAACCTGACCATGCGCGGCGACGAGATGTGGCGCATCGATTTCGAAGAGAACATCGGCGAGGCCCTGTCCCCGCCGCTGGCCCAGGCCTACGACCTGTTCCAGATGGTGGCCTCGGTGCTGTCGATGCGCAAACTGGCGGTGGCCATCATGCCCCGGCTGGGACAGGTTATGCTGGCGTCGTACTTCGAGGTCAATCCGGATCCTGAAGTGCGCGCCCGCCTGCTGCGGCTGGGCCGGTTCCTGCGCGGGGTGGCCTGGCCCTTGCGGCCGCTGCTGGGCTGGTTGCCGTCGCGCGATATCCAGGGATTTTTCCGTGTTGCCGATACGTTGCGACCATGAATGAACCTATGAATTCCCAAGCCGACAGTACGCTCGACTATTTGCGCGTTCCGCCGCATTCGATCGAGGCGGAGCAATCCGTGCTGGGCGGCCTGCTGCTGGATAACGCCGCCTGGGATCGCATCGCCGACGTGTTGATAGAAGAGGACTTCTATCGGCACGACCACCGCCTGATATGGCAGCATATCGCCCGCTTGATCGGACTGGCGCGGCCGGCCGATGTGATCACGGTGCACGAATCGCTGGTCAGCGCCGGCAAGTCCGACGATGTCGGCGGCATCGCATACCTGAATTCCCTGGCGCACAACACGCCGTCGGCGGCCAATATCCGCCGTTATGCCGAGATCGTCCGCGAGCGTGCCACGCTGCGCAAGCTTGTGACCATCTCGGACGAGATTGCCGCCGCCGCCCTGAACCCGCAGGGCAAGGAAGCCCGCCAGATCCTGGACGAAGCCGAGTCCAAGGTGTTCAAGATCGCGCAGGAAGGCGCGCGCGGGGCGGCGGGTTTCCAGGAGATCCAGCCGCTCCTGACGCAGGTGGTGGAACGCATCGACGAGCTCTACCACCGCGATACCGAGTCCGACGTGACGGGCGTGCCCACCGGCTTCACCGACCTGGACAAGATGACGTCCGGCCTGCAGCCCGGCGACCTCGTCATCGTGGCGGGCCGGCCCTCCATGGGCAAGACCTCGTTTTCCATGAACATCGGCGAGCACGTCGCCATCGAGCAGGGCCTGCCGGTGGCGGTGTTCTCCATGGAAATGGGCGCCGTGCAGCTGGCGATGCGTATGCTGGGCTCCGTCGGCATGCTGGACCAGCACCGCATGCGGACCGGCAAGCTTATCGCGGAGGACTGGCCGCGCGTCACGCACGCCGTGCAATTGATGCAGGATGCGCAGGTCTACATCGACGAGACGCCCGCGCTGAGCCCCATGGAAGTGCGCGCGCGCGCGCGCCGGCTGGCACGCCAATGCGGCCAGCTGGGCTTGATCATCATCGACTATATCCAGCTGATGTCCGGAAACGGTGGCGGCGGCAGCGAAAACCGCGCCACGGAAATCTCTGAAATCAGCCGTTCGCTGAAGGGCCTGGCCAAGGAGCTGAACTGCCCGCTGATCGGCTTGTCGCAGTTGAACCGAAGCCTGGAACAGCGGCCCAACAAGCGGCCGGTGATGAGCGACCTGCGCGAATCCGGCGCCATCGAGCAGGACGCGGACGTGATCCTGTTCATTTACCGGGACGAGGTCTACAACCCCGATTCGCCCGACAAGGGCACGGCCGAGATCATTATCGGCAAGCAGCGTAACGGTCCCATCGGCACCGTGCGCCTGACTTTCCAGGGCATGAGCACGCGCTTCCTGAACTTTACCGCCGGCACACAGTATTGATACGCCGCGGCCTCGCGCCGCGCGCTTGCCGCGCTTCAGGCGCCGCGCTAGCGAGTCAGCGCGCCAAGTCCCCACGTGACCACCACGGGGATGACGGTGAAGCTGGCGAAAAAATTCTTGGAGGGCAGTGTCACCGGCGCGCTCCCGCAATACAGGAATTTGTCCCCACACGCGGTCCTGAACAAGACCAGCTTCGGATCGGCGACAGGCGGCGTCAGTTGCATGTGCAGTTCCGCCTTCCAATCCGCGCCCTGCTGAAAATGCTGGTACGTCAGCGTGCCAATGATCGCGCGGGCGTTTTCGGCGGGTACGGGATTGTAGGTTTGCGAATAGTCGAATGTGATGTTGGCGTTGTCGCAATCGTCCTGCACGGTCGCGTAGTAAGTGCGATTCCCTCGTGAAGAAAGGGTGAACGGCTCCGTATCGAAGTCGTCTATGCAGTAATTGGCCGCGCTTGGCTTGATGGTGAAGTCGAACGGCGTATCGTTGCTGAAGAAGATATTGATGGTCGACGCCGCATCGGAAGACGAGAAGAAAAGCGCCAGGAAGACCAGGACTGTAGACCGTCGATAGACCTTCATTGTGGCTGCCTGTGGCGGGTTGTGGGCGGCGCTTGATGCGCGCGGGTGTGTGCGTCGGCCGGTGAGCCGCTGCCCTCGGCCGCCGCCGAAGCACTTGCCCGGGCCGCATGGACAGCCTTCGTCCGGATCACCGTAGCCGATCTTAATGGCCGCTTCTTCGCGCGTGCTGCCGGGCGCGGCGTAATCTTCGGTGAGCAGGCGTTATCCCGGTATCCGCGCGGCAGGATGCTGGGCGGAAGGCGCCAGGCGCTTCCGGTGATCCGATACCGTGCTCGCCGCTGACTGCTCATCGATCGCCAGGACATCCCGCGCCTTGGGCATGGTGATCACCTTGGCGCGTTCAAGATGGTTCATATTGCCGTGATCGAACAGCGTGGGGTTGGCCTCGAACAGCGCGACCATTTTCTGGTTTAGCGTCGCGCCGGCCACGTCCAGGCGCTTGGCGATGCGTTCCAGGGTATCGTCGCCGAAGACCCATTCCTGGTCTTCGGGCAGCAGCCGGCGGAGATTCTGTTCGCCCGGGACGATCGAGGCGCAGATGTCCGCCGCTTCCTTATTGTCCAATGCACGCATATCGGCCGCCGGCGGCAGGATAAGACGCGTCGTCTCGGGCTTCAGGCGTTTATGGTGGGGTCCGAAGCCGCGGTCCGGTTCGAACGCGTCCGGGTTGGCCCGGACCAGCGAGGCGACGATCTGGTGCGCGCTCGCTCCCATCCAAAGCCGGCACCCGGCGATGCTCCATAGGGTGTCGTCCGGCCCTACCTCGATGACGCCGCCCGATGCCGCTGCCCGCGTGGGGGGCGGGCAATGCGGGGCATAGGCCTCGAACGCATCGGCCGCGCCGCGCGCCGCATTGCTCTCCCGGGCCGGTTGCGCCGGAAGTGCGCTACGTGATTGCGCGGATGGGGGCGATAGGTTCGCCTGGGACATATTCAGCGGGGAAGCGGTCGACACGTTGGTCATCTTCTTTGCCTTCGGAAAAGGAGAGAGGCATTCGTTTCCCGTACAAGCGATGCGTTCCAAGCGGCGGTCACGCCTGGCTGCGTAATTTCGTGTGATCAAGTCTATCGGCCGGCATTCCGTGGGTCGCGGGCGCACGTCCCCGGCGCGAGGCATGCGACCGCGTTGCCAAGGCGCGATGCCGGCTCGCGAGCTCGGCCGCGAAGGTCGCCGGACCCAGGCATCGGGACGTAATGCCGCCGGTGCCGCTATTGCTGCGAGGGGACGGGTGATGGATCGTATCGCTTCCCTGAAGGAGAAGCGCGATGCCTACCCCCGACAGGGCCGCCCTTGCGCGCCGGGCATCGTTGCCGCTCGGGCGGCCCCTGCGGCGACCATGGATGTACCTCAAGATCGCCATCCTGCTGGCCGGGACCGGCGGGTTCGGAAACGTCCAGGCCCAGTTTCCCGATAACAAGATCGAGCAGCGGCAATTCCTCTGGCGAAACTCCTCTTTTGAAACCTATACCATGGCACGAACCCGGTATTCGGGCTGCGTCACCAATCCAGGTCCCGCGACCTTCGATGTCAGGCGCGGGCCCTTGGTCGGCGTGCAGATCACGGTGGGCGGCAATTGCCTGGCCTTCATCGAATGGCGGTACACGCAGCACCGGACGACGGGCGATATCGATGCTTTCATCCGCTACACGGAGATCTATGACACCGAGGGCCTGACGGCTTTCGTGTCGGTGGCGTTCAACAAGCCCGCCGGCGCCCGGGGCGTGGATTACTTCCAGGTCCAATGCGGACCGGCGCTGGGGACCTCTCCGTCCTGCCTTGGCCGGTCGGCCTTATTGCCCTCGCCGACCAGCGGATCGCTCATTGCGTTCAACGCACTGGCGATTTCCGTTCCATTGATGTTCACGGGCCCGTACTGGCAGCCCATGCGGCGATGAATGCCCACATGGGCGAGAGGGAGCCGCCGGCGGCTAGAGCAGGAACTGCAGGGCCGGCACGCTGTGGGAAACCGCGCCCACCTTGCCGGGAACGATGCGGCGTTCCGCCAGCAATTGCGATATGTCGCGCACGATGCTGTCCACCGCGCCGGCGCGCGCCGCGGCGTCGCGCGGGACCGCGGCGATCGGGTCGCCAGGGTTCGGCATGTCCGATCCGAGGCCGCCGCAGACGGCTACGTCGCGGGCGCCGCAGCGGCGCAGCCGGGCCGCGTCCTGTTCGGTCCGCGCTAGCACGCGGTCGAGGCCGGCGTAGGCTTCGCGCAGGACGCGGCCGGCGTAGCGCCCCCGCCTGGCGGAACGTTCGGACATCCGGGCGCTGGCCAGCACCATGGGGATGCCGCGTGCCTTCGCTTCATGGACCATGGTGGGCCAGACGTCACGTTCCAGCAGGATGCCGCAGGACGGCGCGATTTCTTCCAGGAAGCGCCGGCACGCGCCCGGGGTGTCGTAGGGCAGCCAGGCCTGGCGCAAATGGCCGGATTCGATGGCCGGGCTGAACAGCCGTGCCCCTTCGCGCCGGCCGGCGGCCTCGGTGTGGGTCAGGATCACGGGCCAGCGGCGCTCGAGCAGCCTGTGTACCAGCGGCGGCGCGGCGCGGGTTTCGGCCAGGGCCGGCGCGTGTATCCAGACGGGAGCCACGCCGCTGGGCGGCAGGGCGTAGCCGAAGCCGAAACGCTCCCAGAGCGCGGCGCCCTGCATCGCGTCGGATCGGCCGCGCAGCAGGGCGCGGAAGGCAAGGGCGGGCGCGCAGGCGCGCAGGATACAGGCGTACGTGGTGCGATTCATGCTGGCGGACCCTGGAAGCGCCCACGGGCGGTGGGCAGGGGCCAGCATGCATGAGCTTCATGTCGGGTGGGTGACGGCCGCGTGTCAGGCACTTTACAGCGGCGCGGCCGTCACGGCGATCAGTCCTCGCCCTGGCCCTGGCCCTCGTCGCCTTCGCGCTTGGCGAAGCGCCCCGCGAGCATGGCGCACACCATCAGCTGTATCTGGTGGAACATCATCAGCGGCAGCACGATGGCGCCCACCGCCTGTCCCGCGAACAGCACCTGGGCCATGGGGATGCCGCTGGCCAGGCTTTTCTTGGATCCGCAGAACAGCAGCGTGATGCGGTCCGGAACGCTGAAATGCATGATGCGCCCGAACAGCGCGGTGACCAGCAAGGCGGCCACCAGGATGACGCCGCAGGCGACGATCAGGCCCAGCAGGGCCGGGATGGGGGTGTTGTGCCACAGCCCTTCGTTGACGGCTTCGGAGAAGGCCGTGTACACGACGAGCAGGATGGAGCCCTGGTCGACGATCTTCAGCAGGCTCTTGCGCTTGTGCACCCAGGCGCCGATCCAGCGCCGCAATGCCTGGCCCAGGATGAAGGGCAACAGCAGTTGCAGCATGATCTTGACCACCGCATCGAAGGACACCGGCGCGCTGCCCGCGTTGACCACGACCACGCCGACGGCGATCGGCGTAATAAAGATACCGAGCAGGCTGGATGCCGACGCGCTGCACACCGCCGCGGGCACGTTGCCGCGCGCCATGGACGTGAAGGCGATGGCCGACTGCACGGTCGCGGGCAGGCAGCACAGGAACATGATGCCCAGGTACAACTGCGGCGTGACCAGGGGCATCAGCACCGGCTTGAGCACCAGGCCGATGATCGGAAACAGGATGAAGGTGGTCGTGAAAATCAGGCTGTGCAGGCGCCAATGCGTGATGCCGGCCAGGATGGCCTCGCGCGACAGGCGTGCGCCATGCAGGAAGAACAGCAAGCCGACGGCGATGTCGGTGATGGCGTTGAAGAGGGGAACGCCCTTGCCATGGGCGGGAAAGAAGCTGGCGATCAGGACGGTGGTAACCAGGAACAGCAGAAAGCGGTCCGGCAAAAAGCGACTGAGGCGTTTCATGGTGCTGCGACGGAGGACGGTCATGCCACGCGCCAACAGCGCCAGCCGGCCGGAATGAAGGAACTTGAGACCGGGCCTATTGTAGACCGCCGTGCATGCGCGGAACTTTCAAGTCGCTGTCAACCGTGCGGGTCATGCCGGCGTCATCGCCAGCGCGAGGTCGAAGGCGGTGACCAGGGAAGTCGGATCGGCGACGCCTTGCCACGCGATGTCGAAGGCGGTGCCGTGGTCGACGCTGGTGCGCACGAAGGGCAGGCCCACCGTGACATTGACGCCTTCTTCCACGCCCAGGTATTTGACCGGGATCAGGCCCTGGTCGTGGTATTGCGCCACGACGATGTCGAAATCGCCGCGCCGCGTCCGCATGAAGATAGTGTCCCCGGGCCAGGGGCCGCTGGCATCCAGGCCTTCCCGCCGGGCTTCCTGGATGGCGGGCGCGATGATGTCGATTTCCTCGCGCCCGAATTTGCCTTCTTCGCCCGCATGCGGGTTCAGGCCGGCCACCGCCACGCGCGGACGATCGATCCCCATCCGGCGGCAGGCCGCATGGGCCAGCCGGATGGCGCGCAGTTCCGCTTCCTTGGTGATACGGGCGAACACATCGGCCAGCGCCACATGGATGGTGACCAGCAGCACCCGCAGTTCTCGATTGGCCAGCATCATGGCGAAGTCGCGGGTGCCGCTGCGCTCGGCCAGGATCTCGGTGTGGCCGGGATAGTCGATGCCGCCCGCATGCATGGACGCCTTGTTCAGGGGCGCGGTGACTATCGCGCGGATGCGTCCCGCCATGGCGTCGTCGATGGCGGCGCACACGTATTCATAGGCGGCGCGCCCGGCCTGGGCATGGACCTGGCCGGGCGGCAACACGGGCAAGGGGGGATGGCAGGCGACGACCTGGATGGCGCCCGCCCGCGGGCTGGCCTGCGCGGCCGAGGGGATTTCCTCGATGTCGAGACGCGCGCCCAGCAGTTGCGCGGCGCGCCGCAAGGTGCCCGCATCGCCGTAGACGATGGCGGGGGCGGCCAGGCCCTGCGCCAGCGCCTGCACGACGATTTCCGGGCCGATGCCGGCGGCGTCGCCCATGGTGATGCCGACGGGCAGGACCGGATTCATGGCGCGGGCTCCTGGAGGATCGCGGCGCGTGCGTTCATCGGGCGCGGATCCCGCGGGCGCTACAGCACGTCGCCCGCATAGTCGGCCAGCCGCGAGCGCTCGCCCCGCTGCAGCGTGACGTGGCCCGAATGCGGCCAGCCCTTGAAGCGGTCCACCACATAGGTCAGGCCCGAGCTGCCTTCCGTGAGATAAGGCGTGTCGATCTGCGCGATGTTGCCCAGGCAGATGACCTTGGTGCCGGGGCCCGCGCGGGTGACCAGCGTTTTCATCTGCTTGGGCGTGAGGTTCTGCGCTTCGTCGATGATCAGGTACTTGTTCAGGAAGGTGCGGCCGCGCATGAAATTGAGCGATTTCACCTTGATGCGAGACCGGATCAGGTCCATGGTTGCGGCGCGGCCCCAATCGCCGTTGCCGTCGCCGTCGCCCATGTTGAGGACGTCCAGGTTGTCTTCCAGTGCGCCCATCCAGGGCAGCATTTTTTCTTCTTCCGTGCCGGGCAGGAAACCGATGTCCTCGCCCACCGGGACGGTGACCCGGGTCATGATGATCTCGGTGTAGCGCTTGGTCTCGAGCACCTGGGTCAGTCCCGCCGCCAGCGCCAGCAAGGTCTTGCCGGTGCCGGCCTGCCCCAGCAGCGAGATGAAGTCGCACTCCGGATTCATCAGCAGGTTCAGCGCGAAGTTCTGTTCGCGGTTGCGCGCCGTGATGCCCCACACATTGTTCTTGCCGTGCGTGTAGTCGCGCAGCGTGGCCAGCACCGCCGTCTTGCCGCTGACTTCCCGCACCTGGGCGTAGAGCGGCATCTGGCCTTCGAAGTACACGAACTGGTTGACCACGAATTGCGCGCACAGCGGCCCGCTGATGCGGTAGAAGGTGGTGCCGCCCTGCTGCCAGGATTCCACGTCCTTGCCGTGCTTGTTCCAGAAGTCTTCCGGCAGCTGCATCACGCCGGTGTAGAGCAGGTCGGAGTCTTCCAGGACGTGGTCGTTGAAGTAGTCCTCGGCCGCCATCCCCAGCGCCCGGGCCTTCAGGCGCATGTTGATGTCCTTGGATACCAGCACGACCTCGCGCTGAGGATATTTTTCCTGCAGGGCCCGCACCACGCCCAGGATCTGGTTGTCCGCCTTGCCCATGGGCAGGTCGGACGGCAGCGTGCTGTGGATGGCGGTGGTCTGCAGCAGCAGGCGCCCGCTGGCGTCCTTGTTGCCCAGGGAGTCCAGCGCCAGGCCTTCGTCCAGCTTGACGGTATCGCTGACCAGGGCGTCCAGCGAACGGCTGACCTGGCGCGCGTTGCGCGCGACTTCCGACATGCCCTTTTTCTGGTGGTCCAGTTCTTCCAGCGTCATCATGGGCAGGAAGATGTCGTGTTCCTCGAAGCGGAACAGCGACGTCGGGTCGTGCAGCAGCACGTTGGTGTCCAGCACGAACAGCTTGCGCACGCCGGTTTCGGCGCGAACGCGGGTCTTGCGGGCCGGGGCGGGCGCGGCCGCGGGGGCCGGCGCCGGGCGCAAGGCCGGCGCGGCGGGGGTGGCCGCGCTGGGGGCGGCGGCGGTCTTGCCGGCCGGCTCCTTGCGCGCGGTGGACTTGCGGGGGGCGGCCGCGGGCGGGGCCGAGATGCCGGCCAGCTGCGGCTGGACGACCTCTTCGGGTTCCGCCCGGGCGGCCTGGGGTTTGGCGGCGCGTGCCGCGGGTGCGCGGGCGGCGTCGCCCGAAGGGAAGGTCAGGATGGCGGCGGGACGGGTGGGCAACTTGGGAAGCGGCATGGAGTCACTCTCCTTGGGGGGCCGGCAATATCGCCTGACGGGACTACGGGAATACGGTCAACCGATACTCTTGGCGGCCTGCAGGACTTCCTTGGCGTGGCCGGGAACCTTGACCCCGCGCCATTCCTGCACCAACAGGCCGTAGGCATCGATCAAAAAGGTGCTGCGCTCTATGCCGCGCACCTGTTTGCCATACATGTTTTTCTGCTTGATGACGCCGAACAGATTGCACACGGTTTCGTCGGGGTCGGTGATAAGGGGGAAAGGAAGCTCGTATTTGCAGCGGAAGTTTTCGTGCGACTTGAGGGAATCGCGGGAAATGCCGACCACCACGCATCCGGCCGCCAGGAAGTCTTCGTGCAGGTCGCGGAAATCCTGGCTTTCGGTGGTGCAGCCGGGGGTGTTGTCCTTGGGATAGAAATACAGCACCACGGCGCGGCCGCGGCATTGCTCCAGGCTGATCGGCCCGATCGTGCTGTCAGCGGTGAAAAGGGGGGCCGGTTTGCCTATGATCGGCTTCATTCTTGGGATTCTCCGGTGGGGATCAGCGCGACGATGACGCGTCGGCCTTCCGACATCAGTATGTTGTAGGTGCGGGCGGCCGCCTGCGTGTCCATGGTCTCGATGCCGATCCCGGCGGCCAGCAGCGGACGCAGCACGTCGGGGCGCAGGAAGCGCTGGCGACTGCCGGTGCCGATGAGCAGGACTTCAGGGGCGTTGGGCGGAAGGGCGGGCGCGGTATCGGGCTCGTCCAGGAAAGCGAGCGGATCGCTGACCGGTTCGGGCAGGCCGGCGGCCTGGCGCAATAGCGCGGAGGTGATCTGTTCTGCCGCCTTCACAGGCCATTCGGCGACCGCGCCTTCGGGCCCGAAGGCGACCGCGTGGGAAAATCGTACCTGGTTGACTTCGATATAACCGTCACCATAGGCGGTCACGGTATTCAGGGCCGACGCAGGCTCAGTATGCAGCTTCAATAAGGACTCCGGCTTGTTGTGCGGATGATAGCGCATCGCAATGGCTGCATGTTGCGCGCTCAACACGCCCGAAAATGGGATTTTCCCTGCCATTTGCCGGGTTGCCCGCCTTCGGCTAGATTATCGGGTTAGCCCCTAAAATCCCTTCCCGCATCAAGGATTCCCGTTATGAGGAACTTCTCGCGCATCGAGCGCCTGCCGCCTTACGTTTTCAATATCACGGCCGAATTGAAAATGGCGGCACGACGGCGCGGGGAGGACATCATCGACATGTCCATGGGCAATCCGGACGGCGCCACCCCCCGCCATATCGTCGATAAGCTGGTCGAGGCCGCCAACCGGCCGGACACCCATGGCTATTCGGTATCCAAGGGGATTCCGCGGCTGCGCAAGGCGATTTCCGACTGGTACCAGCGCCGCTACGCCGTGGAAATCGACCCGGACAGCGAAGCCATCGTCACCATAGGCTCCAAGGAAGGGCTGGCCCACCTGATGCTGGCCACCCTGGACCGGGGCGACACCGTGCTGGTGCCCAATCCCAGCTACCCCATCCATATATATGGCGCGGTGATCGCCGGCGCCAATATCCGCTCGGTGCGCATGACGCCGGGCGTGGATTTCTTCGAGGAACTCGAGCGCGCCGTGCGCGAATCCATCCCCAAGCCCAAGATGATGGTGCTGGGCTTCCCCAGCAACCCCACCGCGCAATGCGTGGACCTGGGCTTCTTCGAGCGCGTGGTGGCGCTGGCCAAGGAGCACGACATCCTGGTGGTGCATGACCTGGCCTATGCCGACATCTGCTTCGACGGCTTCGTGGCGCCGTCGATCATGCAAGTGCCGGGCGCCCGGGACGTGGCGGTGGAATTCTTCACCATGAGCAAGAGCTACAACATGGCCGGCTGGCGGATCGGCTTCATGGTGGGCAACCGCGAACTCGTGCATGCCCTGGCCCGCATCAAGAGCTACCACGACTACGGCACGTTCACGCCCATCCAGGTGGCGTCCATCGCCGCGCTGGACGGCCCGCAGGACTGCGTCAAGCAGGTGGTCGAGCAATACCGCAGCCGCCGGGACGTGCTGGCCCGCGGCCTGCACGAGGCCGGCTGGAACGTCGAAATCCCCAAGGCGTCCATGTATATCTGGGCGCAGATCCCCGAGCCCTACAAGGCGCTGGGTTCGCTGGAATTTTCCAAGCGGCTGCTGGCCGACGCCAAGGTGGCCGTGTCGCCGGGCATCGGCTTCGGCGAATACGGCGACGACTATGTGCGCTTCGCGCTCATCGAAAACGAGCAGCGCACGCGCCAGGCCGTGCGCGGCATCAAGGAAATGTTCCGCAAGGACGGATTGCTGAAATGAATCCCATGAAGGTAGGCCTGCTGGGCCTGGGCGTGGTCGGCGGTGGCACCTTTACCGTGCTGTCGCGCAACGCCGAAGAAATCGCGCGGCGCGCGGGGCGCCGCATCGAAGTGACCCACGTGGCGGTGCGCGATGCCGCCAAGGCCACCGGCCGCATCGGCGACGCGGCGGTCGTGACCACCGATCCGTACCAGGTGGTGCGCAATCCGGATATCGATATCGTCGTCGAACTCATCGGCGGCGACACGCTGGCCCGCGAACTGGTGCTGGAAGCCATCGCCCAGGGCAAGCATGTGGTCACGGCGAACAAGGCGCTGCTGGCCAAGCATGGCAACCAGATCTTCGCGGCCGCGTCCGCGCGGGGCGTCATGGTCGCCTTCGAAGCCGCGGTGGCCGGCGGCATACCGATCATCAAGGCCATACGCGAAGGCCTGACGGCCAACCGCATCGAGTGGGTGGCGGGCATCATCAACGGCACTACGAATTTCATTCTTTCCGAAATGCGCACGCGCGGGCAGCCCTTCGCGGAAGTCCTGGCCGAGGCGCAGCGCCTGGGCTATGCCGAGGCCGATCCCACCTTCGACGTCGAAGGCGTGGACGCCGCGCACAAGCTGACGCTGCTGGCCTCGCTGGCCTTCGGCGTGCCGGTGCAGTTCGACAAGGCCTACGTGGAGGGCATCTCCACGCTGGCCCAGGAAGACATCGCCCACGCGGAACGCCTGGGCTACCGCATCAAGCTGCTGGGCATGACGCGCCGCCGTCCCGACGGGATAGAACTGCGCGTGCATCCGGCCCTGATCCCGGCCGAGCGCCTACTGGCCAATGTGGAAGGTCCCATGAACGCCGTGCTGGTGCGCGGCGACGCCGTCGGGCCCACGCTGTACTACGGGCAGGGCGCCGGCGAAGAGCCGACGGCCTCGGCCGTGGTGGCCGACCTGGTGGACGTTACCCGGCTGCATACCGCCGATCCGGGCAACCGCGTGCCGCACCTGGCCTTCCAGCCGGATGCCATGTCGGATACGCCCATCCTGTCCATCGATCAGGTGTCGACATCCTATTACCTGCGGCTGCGGGTGGATGACCAGCCCGGCGTGCTGGCGGATATCGCCCGCATCCTGGCCGAGCACCGCATATCCATCGGGTCCATGATCCAGCAGCCGTCGCATATCGGCGGCGCGGACATCATTTTCCTCACGCACCAGGCCGTGGAAGGCCAGGTCAATGCCGCCATCGGCCGCATCGAGGGCTTGCCCTTCGTGCGCTCACGGGTCACGCGCATCCGCATGGAGAGCCTGTCATGAAGTACGTATCCACGCGCGGCGGCATGGCGCCGCAGGATTTCTCGGACATCCTGCTCGAGGGCCTGGCGCCCGATGGCGGGCTGGCCGTCCCGCAGGTCCTGCCGCGCTTGTCCGCCGAGACGCTGGCCGCCTGGCGCGGCCTGCCTTACGCCGACCTGGCCTTCGAAGTGCTGCGCCTGTTCGCCGACGATATTCCGGCCGACGACCTGCACGCCCTGACGCGCGCCGCCTATACGCAAAAGGTGTTCGGCAGCGAGGACATCGTGCCGGTGCGGCCGCTGGCCGGCGGCATGAGCCTGCTGGGCCTGTCGGATGGCCCGACGCTGGCGTTCAAGGACATGGCCATGCAGTTCCTGGGCCAGGTCTTCGAATACGTGCTGGCCAAGCGCGGCACCACGCTCAATATCCTGGGCGCCACCTCCGGCGACACGGGATCGGCGGCCGAATACGCATTGCGCGGCAAGAAGGGCGTGGCCGTGTTCATGCTGTCGCCGCACGGACGCATGAGCCCCTTCCAGCGCGCGCAGATGTATTCGCTGCAGGACGAGAACATCCACAACATTGCCGTGCGCGGCGTGTTCGACGACTGCCAGGACATCGTCAAGCTGCTGGCCGGCGACCTGGAATTCAAGTCGGCCTGCCGGCTGGGCGCGGTCAATTCCATCAACTGGGCGCGCATTGCCGCCCAGGTGGTGTACTACATCCACGGCTGGCTGCGCGCCACCACGCGAGCCGACCAGCAGGTGTCCTTCGCCGTGCCGTCCGGCAACTTCGGCAACATCCTGGCCGGACATATCGCCCGCCGCATGGGCTTGCCGGTGCGCCGCCTGGTGCTGGCCACCAATGAGAACAACGTGCTGGAGGAATTCCTGCGCACGGGTATCTACCGCCCCCGTTCGGCGGTGGATACCTATGCCACGTCCAGCCCGTCGATGGATATCTCGCGCGCGTCCAACTTCGAGCGCTTCGTCTACGACCTGATGGGCGGCGACGCGGCACGCGTGCAGGCCTTGTGGCGCGAGCTCGCGGAAACCGGCCAGTTCGACCTGTCCGCCATGCAGCCTTCCTTCGAGTCGGAATACGGATTCGTCGGCGGCGTCAGCACGCATGCGGACCGGCTGTCCACCATACGCTCCACCTACGACGAGGCCGGTGTGCTGATCGATCCGCACACGGCCGACGGCGTCAAGGTGGCCCGGTCGTACGTGGAGCCGGGCGTGCCGATGCTGGTGCTGGAAACCGCCTTGCCGGCCAAGTTTTCGGACACCATCCAGGAAGCGCTGGGCCGCCCGGTGCCGCCGCCCGCGGGACTGGCCGACCTGGAATCGCTGCCCCAGCGCGTGCAGATCATGGACTGCGATGCGCAGGCGGTGAAGGCCTATGTGAAGGCGCACGCGGTGCTGTAGGAGGCTCGCTGCGCCATCATGTGGCCGCTGCAATGAATACGGGGCGCGATGCGCCCCGTATTCATTGCCGCGTACCGTAGCCGCCGCGGAGCCGCGTCAGTCTTCGATGCGCAGCACTTCCGGGTTGACCAGATTGGTGGGCGTGCCCGCGCAGAATGCATTGATGTTGTCGAAGGCCGTGCCGAAGTAGGCTTCGTAGTTGTCCTTTTCGACGAAACCCAGGTGCGGCGTGCACAGGGCGTTATCCATGTGCAGCAGCGGATGCGCGGCGCCCAGGATGGGCTCCGACTCGAAGGTGTCGATGGCGGCGTAGCCGGGCCGTCCCGCGCGCAGGGCGGCTTCCAGCGCGCCGGCCTCGATCAGCTCGGCGCGGCTGGTGTTGACGATCAGCGCGCTGGGTTTCATGCGGGCCAGGTCCGCCGCGCGGATCGCGCCTTGCGTGGCGGGGCCCAGGCGCAGATGCAGCGTCAGCACATCGCTGTGGGCGAAGAAGTCCTCGCGGCTGGGCGCGACCTCGATGCCGTCCTCGCGTGCCTGCCGTGTCGAATCGGGACCGCCCCATACCCAGACCTTCATGCCGAAGGCGCGCCCATAGTTGACGACCTGGCGCCCGATGCGGCCATAGCTCCAGACGCCCAGCCGCTGGCCGCGCAATTCCTGGCCCAGCGTGCCTTGCCAGAGACCGGCGCGCAGGCGGTTGGCCTCGGCCACCAGATGCCTGCGGCTGGCCAGCATCAGCGCCCAGGTCAGCTCCGCGGTGGCCGCGCCGGAGCCCGAGCCCTCGGCCACCGCCACGCCGTGGGCGGTGCAGGCCGCCACGTCGATGTGCGGCGCCACCTTGCCGATCTGGCTGATCAGGCGCAAGCGCGGCAGGCGCCGCAGCAGCGCTTCGCCGACCTGGGTGCGCTCGCGGGTCAGCACGATGGCCTCCGCGTCGCGGAAGCGTTCGGCCAATACGTCGACGTCCTTCACGTTGTCGTGGAACAGGGTGACGTCATGGCCGGCGAGCCTGGCATAGCAGTCCAGGCCGCGCACGCAGTCCTGGTAGTCGTCGGGAATGGCGATACGCATGGGAGTGTCTCGTGTGAAGTCGGGGATGTCCGGGCGATGGAAGGCGGCTGGCCTAGCCGATGGAGATGTGCAGGCGGCCGATGGTGTCCTTCCATTGCGCCAGGTCGCCATGGATCAGGCTGGCGAATTGCGCGGGCGGCATGCCGCCGGGGTCGATCCCCACCGAGGCCAGGTACTGCCGCGCCTCGTCGCTGGCCAGGGCGTCGCGCAGCACGCCGTAGAGCGCCTGGCGCACGGGTTCCGGCGTGCCGGCCTTGATCAAGGCGCCATACCATGCGTGGATATCGAAGCCCGGGTATCCCGACGCCGCGATGGTGGGCACGTCGGGCAGCGCCTTGGCGCCCGCGGCGGGCGCCGCCGCCAGCGCGCGCAGCTTGCCGGCGCGCAGATAGGGCAACAGGGTGGGCGTGTCCAGGAACATGAACTGCAGCCTTCCCGCCAGCAGATCGGTCAAGGCCGGCGCGGCGCCGCGATAGGGCACGTGCGTGACCTGCAGGCCGGCACGGTCGGCGAAGAGGGCGCCGGCCAGGTGCGCGGACGTGCCGTTGCCGGACGAGCCGTAGCTCATGGCGCCGGGCTGGGCCTTGGCCGCCGCCACCAGCTCGGCCAGCGTGCGGGCGGGAAAATCCGCGCGCACGACCAGGATGTGCGGAATGAAGGCGGCCACGGTAATCGGTTCGAAGTCTTTTTCGGCGTCGTAGGACACCTGCATCATGGCCGGCGTGGTCACCAGCGTGATGGAGGACAGAACCATCGTGGCGCCGTCGGCGGGCGCGCTGCTGACGGCATTGAGCGCGACCACGCCGCCGCCGCCGGGCCGGTTGTCCACGACCACGGGCTGTTTCAGCTGCGGGCTCATGATCTTGCCCAGCAGCCGTCCCAGGCTGTCCACCGGTCCGCCGGGGGCGAAGGGGACGATCAGCCGCAGCGGCTTGTCGGGCAATGAGGCGGTCGCGGCCATGGCCGGGCGGGGCAGCCAGGGCGCGGCCGCGGCGGTGGCAGCCGCCGCCAACAGGCGGCGACGGGTGGGGGAATGCTGCATGGTGTCTCTCCACATCCGGCGCCGGGGACGCCGGTGAAACGCGGGCCGCGCGACGGCGCGGTGCTTGTTGTCGCGGGCAGTGTAGAGGACGGGAATGAGGGAAGGCGGCGCCCATTTCCAAGCAGTGGAAATGGGCCTCTCCATATCCGGCAAATGGACATATGGACTGTCACGGGACCTTCGCGGCTTTCCGTCGCGGACGCTCCGGAAGCCTGCCATCCCGCGCCGCGGCCGCGGACGCCCGCGGCGACCGCCCCGCTAGAATGTACCGATGACGACGCCAGCGACCTCCCTCCCCGCGCCCGCCATGCCGGCCTTGCGCATAGAAGGCCTGCACAAGCGCTATGGCCGCCGGCCCATCGTCCACGACCTGTCCTTTTTCCTCGCGCGCGGCGAGTGCTACGGGCTGCTGGGTCCGAACGGCGCCGGCAAAACGACTACCTTGCGCACGCTGCTGGGGCTGACGCCATTCGATGGCGGCCGCATCGAGCTTCTGGGCCATCCCGTGCCGGCCCAGGCCCGTCAGGCGCGCATGGGCGTGGGCGTCGTGCCGCAGATGGACAATCTGGATCCGGACTTCACCGTGGCGGAAAACCTTTTGGTGTTCGGCCGCTATTTCGGCTTGCGCGATGCGCAGATCCGCGAGCGTATTCCCGGCCTGCTGGATTTCGCCGCGCTGGCGGCCAAGGCCGACTCGCGCATCGGAGAATTGTCCGGCGGCATGAAGCGCCGCCTGACCCTGGCGCGCGCCCTGGTCAACGATCCGGACCTGATCGTGATGGACGAGCCCACCACCGGGCTGGATCCGCAGGCGCGGCACCTGATATGGGAACGCCTGAAGACGCTGCTGGCGCGCGGCAAGACCATCCTGCTGACGACGCATTTCATGGACGAGGCCGAGCGCCTGTGCCATCGCCTGGGCGTCATCGACCATGGCCGCATGATCGCCGAAGGCACGCCGCGCGCGCTTATCGGCAAGCATGTGGAAGCGCAGGTGGTGGAAGTCTACGGCGACGGTCTGCATGCCTGGCTGGCGCGACATGGCGGCGGCTTGCCGGCGCGCATCGAAATCAGCGGCGAAACGGCCTTTTGCTATACCGCCGACGCGGCGCCCATCGTGCACGCGCTGCGCGACGCGTCCGGCCTGCGCTATCTGCATCGACCGGCCAATCTGGAAGACCTGTTCCTGCGGCTGACGGGCCGCGATATGCGCGAGGAGACCTGAGCCATGGATACGTCCTCGAAGGACGCGCCCCGCTCCGGCGGCATGCCGCCGCTGTGGCGGTGGCCGTGGCCGACGGCGCGCAGCATCGCGGTGATACGCCGCAACTTCCTGGTCTGGCGCAAGACGGCGCTGGCGACCGTCCTGGGCGATGTGCTCGATCCCGTCGTGGCCCTGCTGGCGCTGGGCTACGGCCTGGGCAGCATGCTGCCGGGCGTGGAGGGCGTGCCCTACGTGACCTACCTGTCCGCGGGGTCGATCTGCGTGGGCGTGCTGTACGGCGCGACCTTCGAAGCGACCTACAGCGCGTTCTCGCGCCTGCAGATACAGCGCACCTGGGACGCCATACTCAATACACCGCTCAACCTGGACGACATCGTCTGGGCGGAGATCCTGTGGGCGGCGGCCAAGGCCATGAAGAGCGGGCTGGCCATCCTGCTGGTGGTGATCGCGCTGGATATCTCGCGCGCCGCCACGCTGGCATGGGTGCCGCTGCTGCTGGTGCCGCTGGGCGTGCTGTACGCCGCCATGGCGCTGATCGTCAGCGCCTTGGCGCGCGGCTATGACTTCTTCATGTATTACTTCACGCTGGTCATTACGCCCATGGTCTTTCTATCGGGCGTGTTCTTTCCGGTGTCGCAATTGCCGGCGCCGCTGGTCGCGGTCATGCGCTGGCTGCCCTTGTCGCCGGCCGTGGACCTCCTGCGGCCGCTGGTGCTGGGCCGCGTGCCCGCCGATCCCTGGGGGCCGCTCCTACAGCTGTTTGTCAGCGCGGTCGCGGCGATATGGATCGCGGCCGTGTTGATGCGCCGGCGTTTATTGAGATAATCGCCGGCATTCCAATCGAAGCGGACGCGCGTGGGCGCGGTTTGCCATGTTCACTTCAGGCAATTTCGTGGCGGTCGCCGCGGGCGCCACGCTGGGCGCCTGGCTGCGCTGGGTGCTGGGACTGTTCTTCAATGCGGGCGACTGGCCCTGGGGCACCATGGCCGCCAACCTGGTCGGCGGCTATCTGATCGGCGTGATGGTCGCGCTGGTCGCCGGGCATCCCGATTGGCCGGCGTGGATACGCCTGGCCTGCATCACCGGCTTCCTGGGCGGCCTGACGACGTTCTCGACGTTTTCCGCGGAAACCGTGGCCTTCGTGGAAAAGGGCGCGTACGGCATGGCCTTGCTCTACGCGGGGGCCAGCCTGGCGGGTTCCTTGTTGCTGACCGCCGCGGGCCTGCACACGGTGCGCAGCCTGGGCTGATCGCTTCCTGGCCGGCCCGCGCGCGCCGGGCCGTCTTGACGCGATTTTCCCTGGCGCGGGAACCACGGCGCCGGGCGCATGTCCCGGCGGCCGGCCACGCGGGACATCTCCATCGTCAACCTGTGGATCCGGCCAGGATGGCCTGCGCGGCGCGCATGCCGCTGCGTACCGCGCCCTCCAGCACGCCGGGGTAGCCCGTGTCCGTCCAGTCGCCCGCCAGGGCCAGCCCGCGCCAGGGGGTGCGCTGCGCGGGCCGCGCCATGCCAGGCACCGCCAGGAAGGTCGCCCGTTTGTCGATCAGCAAGGCCGTGCCGTCGACCTCGGGCATGGCGGGCAGGCCGGCGCGCGCGGCCTGTTCGCGTATCTGGCGGATCAGGTCCTGGGTGGCCTGGGCCCGGTCCCGGCTGGCGATGGCCGTCGCCGCGCTGACCACCACGGCGATCTCCGCGCCGGCGCCGGCGGGTCCGCCGCCGCGCTGTCCTCGCGCGCCGGGAAGCGTTCCCGCGGCCAGGCCTGGTCCCTGGCTCAAGGCTGTCCTGTCGAACAGCCATTGGCCGTCATGGCCGCGCGCGCGGTCCTCGGTCAGCATCATCATGGGACGCGGCAGCGTCCACGGCCGGCGCAGCTTCAGGTTCAGCGTGGCGATGGGGGCATGCGGCAGGCGATCCATGCCGGCCACCACGTCTCGCGCGGGGCCCGGGGCCAGCAGCCGCGCCGCGATGGCGGGCGGTACCGCGACCACCGCCGCATCGTGGCGCTCGCCGTCGATCTGGACGCCATCCCGCGCGGGCACCACCGCCTGTACGGTATGGCCATATCGCATCGTGCACCGCGCGGCCGCGGCATCGGCCCACAGCGCGGACAGGTCGGTGCGAGGCAGCAGCATATCGGTGGCGGGGCGCGGTCCGCCCAGGCTGTCGCGCAACACGTTGGCATACAACTGCGCGCAGGCCTGTTCCAGCGGTGTATTCAGCGCCGCCAGGCACAAAGGTTCCCATAGCCGCTGCACGGCCCGCGCGGGCTGGCCGTGCCGCCGCAGCAGGGCCGCCACGGTTTCGCCCTGGACGGCCCGCCAGCCCGCGGCGCGTAGCCCGCGCATCAGCCGCAGGCAGGCCAGGCGGTCGGCCCAGCCCAGGCCGCGGGCGCCAAGCAGCGCCGCGGCCGCGTGCAAGGGCGCGGGCAGGCGCGGCGCGGCGAGCCGGAAGTCGCCATCCAGGCTGGCCAGGCATAGCGGCAGGCGCAGGAAGAGGGCATCGGGGTCACGCCCCAGGCGGCGCATGAGCGCCAGCGTATCGGTGTAGGCGCCCAGCAGGATGTGCTGGCCGTTGTCCAGCGGCGTATCGAAGCCGCCTTGCGGGGGATGGGGCACGCGCCGCGCGCGCCCGCCCGGGGTGTGGCCGCTTTCGTAGACGGTGACGTCGCAGCCGGCCTGGCGCAGGACCGTGGCGGCGGCCAGCCCGGCCCATCCCGCGCCGACCACCGCGGCCTTCATCGCGACAGCCGCCGCACCAGGCCCCGTCCGCCGCCCACCCAGGTGCGCCAGGCCAGCCACAGCTTGCGCAGCGGCGTCAGGGAAATGCGCTGATGCAGCACCTGCCAGTCGTCGCGTTCGATTTCGTCCAGCAGCGCGTGGTAAATGGCGGCCATCATCAGGCCCGGACGCTGCGCGCGCCGGTCGGCTTCGGGCAGGGCGGACATCGCTTCCTTGTATAGCTCGCGCGCGCGCCGCGCCTGGAAGGCCATCAAGGCGCTGAAGCCGGGCGAATACCGGCCGTTCAGGATGTCCGCCGCCTTGACGTCGAATTGCTGGAGTTCGTTGATGGGCAGATAGATGCGGCCGCGCCGCGCGTCGTCGCCCACGTCGCGGATGATGTTCGTCATCTGGAACGCCAGGCCGAGTTTTTCGGCATAGACCAGCGTGGACGGATCGGTGTAGCCGAAGATCGACGCGGACATCTCGCCGATCACGCCGGCCACATGCCAGCAGTATTTGCGCAGGCCCGGCCAGTCCAGGTAGCGGGTCTGGTCCAGGTCCATTTCCATGCCGTCGACCACGGCCAGCATGCGGTCGCGCGGGATGCCGTAGACCTGCAGATGCGGTTCCAGCGCGCGGGTGACGGGGTGTTCCGGCGCGCCGCCGTACAGGCGGTCGATTTCCGTGCGCCACCAGGCCAGCTTGATGCGGGCCACCGACACGTCGCTGACTTCGTCGACCACGTCGTCCACTTCGCGGCCGAAGGCGTAGAGCGCGGTGATGGCGCGCCGCCGTTCCGGGGGCAGGAACAGGAAGGCGTAATAGAAGCTGGAGCCGCTCTTGGCGGCCTTGTCCTGGCAGTATTCGTCGGGAGTCATTTCAGCTGAAAGCGCGCCACATCATGACGCCCCAATCTCGTGCACCCAATTGCGGGCGGTTCATGAACACGTCGTAGCGTGCCCGCTCGATGCGTTCCAGTATACGCAGTCCACCCTGGACGACCAGGCGCAACTCCAGGCCGATGCGGCCGGGCAGCCGGCGGGCCAGCGGCGCGCCGGAGTTTAACAGCGCACGCGTGCGCGCGGTCATGTCGGCCATCAGCGCCGACCAGGCCGGGCTCAGGCGGCAGGTGCCGATATCCTGATCCGTGACGCCGTGCCGGCGCAGCGCGTCTTGCGGCAGATAGACGCGGTCCTTGCGCCAATCGATATGCACGTCCTGCCAGAAGTTCACCAGCTGCAGGCCGGTGCAGATGGCGTCGGCGTCCCGCAGGTTGTCCGCGCTGGCCGCGCCATACAAATGCAGCATCAGGCGGCCGACGGGGTTGGCCGAACGGGCGCAGTAGTCGAGCAGGGCGGCCTCGTCGGCGTAGCGCTTGACCGTGACGTCCTGTTCGAAGGCCGACAGCAGGTCGTAGAACGGTGTGACGGGCAACTGGTGACGGGCGATGGTCGCGGCCAGCGGGTCGAAGACGGCCGCCAGCGCGGGATCGGCCACGGCCCGCACGCCGGGCTTGCCCTGCGCGATGCGGTGCAGCTCCGCGCGGTACGCGGCCAGGCCCGCCAGGCGCTCGGCGTCGGCGGCTTCGCCTTCGTCCGCGATATCGTCGGCGCTGCGCGCGAAACGGTAGATATCGCGCACCGCCGCGCGCAGCCGGGGCGGCAGCAGAATCGAGGCGACGGGGAAGTTCTCGTAGTGGTCGACGGCCATGGCGGCGTAGCGGGATCCTGGGCGGGCAATCGCGCATTTTATCGTTCACGATGCGTTGATCGCCGCTTGCGCGGTCGTGGCGCGGCCGCGCGCCACGCGGCGCTCTGCCGGAAACCGTTGCGGTAGACTTATCGGGCTTCAGGACCGCCGCGATGCCACGACCGATTTCCGTCACTATTTCCGTCTCCGCACTTGCCCATAACCTGGGCGTCGTCCGGCGCCACCTCGACCAGGCCGCGGCGGCCGCGTCGAGGGCCGCATCGCCGTCGGACGACGCTTCGTCAGCCGGCATATCGTCAGCCGGCATATCGTCAGCCGGCATATCGTCAGCCGGCATATCGTCAACCGTCACATCGTCAGCGGGCGCGCTCGCCGACACAGCGCCCGCCGGCGGCCCAGCCGCCGTCGTGGCGCCTTCCATCTGGGCGGTGATCAAGGCGCACAGCTACGGCCACGGCACGGTCCAGGGCATGCAGGGATTCGCCGCCGCCGACGGCCTGGCCATGCTGGACCTGGCCGAAGCCCTGGAATGCCGGGAATCCGGTTGGACCAAGCCCATCCTGCTGCTTGAAGGCTGCTTCGAGCCCGCCGACCTGGAATTGGCCGATCGCTACCGCCTGACGTCCGTCGTGCATAGCCGCGAACAGCTCGATATGCTGGCGCGCGCGCGGCCGGCGCAGCCCCTGGACGTACTGGTCAAGCTCAACAGCGGCATGAACCGGCTGGGCTTCGCTGCGGATGCCTACCGCGGCGCCCACGCCCGCGCGCTCGAATTGCGCGCGCAGGGCATCCTGGGCAGTGTCGGCCGCATGACGCACTTCGCCAATGCGGACGCCGCCCAGGGCGTCGCGGCCCAGCTGCGGGTGTTCCAGCAAGTAGCGGGCGATCTGCCCGGCCCGGTCAGCCTGTGCAATTCGGCCGCCACGCTGCGCTATCCGGAAATCTCGCTGGCGCGCGGCGGTGCCGAAAGCTGGGTGCGCCCCGGCATCTGCCTGTACGGCGCGTCGCCCTTCGCCGATGCCGACGCCGCATCCTTCGGCCTGAAGCCGGCGATGTCGCTGCGGTCGGCCATCATCGCCACGCAGGACCTGCGCCCCGGCGACACCGTCGGCTACGGCAGCCTGTTCACGGCCGAGGCGCCCATGCGCATCGGCGTGGTGGCTTGCGGCTATGCCGACGGCTATCCGCGCCATGCCGGCACCGGAACGCCCATCGTGGTGGCCGGCACGCGCACGCGCCTGCTGGGCCGCGTTTCGATGGACATGCTGGCCGTGGACCTGACACCGGTGCCGCAAGCCGGCATCGGCGCCCCGGTGTCGCTGTGGGGCGCCGACGGCCCGTCCGTGGACGAAGTCGCGCAGGCCGCCGGCACCATAGGCTACGAGCTGCTCTGCGCACTGGCCACGCGCGTGCCGGTACGCACGACGCCCTGACCCTGCCGTGGCGCCGGCCACATAACAGCTTTGTCTCCGGGGGCAGTACCCCGGCCCGCCCGCGATTCATAGACTGTCCGGACATCGTGAATCAAAGGGGTGGGCCTTGCAGCCGGTTTTATCGAATATCAAGGTGCTGGACCTGAGCCGCGTCCTGGCCGGCCCGTGGGCCAGCCAGATCCTGGCGGACCTGGGGGCCGATGTCATCAAGGTCGAGCGGCCGGGGCGGGGCGACGATACGCGGTCCTGGGGGCCGCCCTTCCTGAAGGACCAGGCGGGGCAGGACAGCGCCGATGGCGCCTACTTCATCGCCACCAATCGCGGCAAGCGCTCCATCACGCTGGACCTGCAGACGCCGGAAGGCCAGGACCTGGTCAAGGACTTGTGCCGCGACGCCGATGTGGTGCTGGAGAACTACAAGGTCGGTACGCTGGCGCGCCTGGGCCTGGACTACGCCGCGCTGTCACGCATCAATCCGCGCCTGGTGTATTGCTCCGTGACCGGCTTCGGCCAGACCGGCCCGCGCGCGGCGGAGCCGGCCTACGATTTCCTGATCCAGGCCATGGGCGGCCTGATGAGCGTGACGGGGGAACGCGACGACAAGCCCGGCGGCGGTCCGCAGAAGGTGGGCGTGCCCATCGTCGACCTGAGCACCGGGGTCTATGCGGCGCTGGGCATCGTGGCCGCGCTGCTGCGCCGTACGCAGACGGGGCAGGGGGAATACGTCGACGTCGCCATGCTGGACGTCCAGGTCGGCCTGCTGGCCAACCAGGCGATGAACTTCCTGCTGGGCAAGCGGGTGCCGCGCCGCACCGGTACCGCGCATCCCAACATCCAGCCCCAGCGCACCTTTGCCTGCGCCGACGGCGACATCGTCGTCGTGGCCGGCAACGACGCGCAATTCGCCGCGCTGTGCGGGGTGATCGGCAATCCGGCCCTGGCGCGCGACGAGCGCTACGCCACCAATGGCCAGCGCGTGAAGAACCAGGCCAGCCTGGATCCCGTGCTGGACGCCGCCTTCGCCGGCCAGCCGCGCGCGTATTGGCTGGAAGCATTGAAGAAGGCCGGCGTGCCGGCCGGTTCCATCAATTCGGTGCCCGAGGTATTCGACGACCCGCAGGTCGTCCATCGCGCGATGCTGCGCCAGTTGCCCCATCCCGTGGCCGGCATGGTGCCCCAGGTCATGAATCCCCTGCGCTTCGGCGGCGCCGCCCTGCGCGTGGACCGCGCGCCGCCGCTGCTGGGTCAGCACACGGAAGAAATCCTGTCCGAGATGGGCCTGGACGCGGCGCGCATACGGTCGCTGCGCGAACGCAACGTCATCTGAACCCTGCGAGGGAAACCGCCATGAGCATGCCCGAGGCCTTGACCGGCTCCTATACCGCCCTGGACGTCGCCGTGGAAGACGGCGTGGCCGTCGTCCTGCTGGCCAATCCGCCGGTGAACGCGCTGTCCACCGCGATGATGAACGAACTGTCCTGGGTGCTGGACCGCATCTCCGAAACGCCGGAGGTCCGCGCGGTAGTGCTGTCCGGACAGGGCAGGAATTTTTGCGCCGGCGCGGACCTGAAAAACCGCGCCACCACGATCCAAGGGCCGGGCGACCTGCCGCAGCATTCGCGCCGCACGCGGGAATGCTTCCACGCGATACGGGAATGCGCCAAGCCCGTGGTATGCGCCATCAACGGCGCGGCGCTGGGGGCGGGCCTGGCGATGGTGGCGTCGTGCGACATCCTGATCGCCGCCGCCAATGCCACCGTCGGCCTGCCCGAAATCGATGTGGGCCTGCTGGGCGGCGGACGGCACGGCATGCGCCTGTTCGGCCATTCCAGGCTGCGGCGCATGATGCTGACGGGACTGCGGGTCGATGGCCAGGAACTCTATCGGCTGGGCATCGTGGAGCGCGCCGTGCCGCCGGACGCATTGATGGACGAAGCGATGGCGCTGGCGCGCGAGCTGGCATCCAAGAGCCCGCTGGCCTCGATGCTGGCCAAGCAGACGCTGAATGCCATCGAAGACATGAGCCTGCGCGACGGCTACCGCTACGAACAGGACATGACCGCCGCCATCGCCAGGACGGAAGACGCGCAGGAGGCGCGCCGCGCCTTCCTGGAAAAGCGGCCGCCGGTGTTCAAGGGCCGCTAGCCGGCCGCGGCCTTCCCGCATTCCCCGGATACCAAGGAGACATCATGAGCGGGGCCCTACATGGCGTGAAAGTGCTGGACCTGAGCCGCGTGTTCTCGGGCCCGTGGGCGGCGCAGATGCTGGCCGATTTCGGCGCCGACGTCATCAAGGTCGAGCGCCCGGGGCGCGGCGACGACGTGCGCCACCAGGGCTATCCCCTGCCGGCCGCCGACGGCAGCCCGAGCAGCGAAACATCGTCCTTCGTGGCGATGAACCGCGGCAAGCGTTCGCTGACCGTCGACATCGCCCGGCCCCAGGGCCAGGCGCTGGTGCGCCGCCTGGCGCGCAAGGCCGATGTCGTCATCGAGAATTTCAAGGCCGGCGACCTGCGGCGCTACGGACTCGATCACGAATCGCTGGCGCGCGAGAATCCGCGGCTGGTGTATTGCTCCATTACCGGCTTCGGCCAGGATGGCCCCTACAGCCACTTGCCGGGCTACGACCCGATATTCCAGTCCATGAGCGGCCTGATGAGCGTCACCGGCGTGCCGGACGGCGAGCCCGGCGCCGGCCCGGTCAAGGTCGGTTATTCCGTGTCCGACCTGACCGCCGGCTTCTACGCGGTCTGCGCCATTCTCGCCGCCCTGCGGCACCGCGACCAGGTGTCGGGACAGGGCCAGCACATCGACCTGGCCCTGCTGGACGCGCAGATCGCCGCCATGTCGCACATCGGCATGAACTACCTGGCCAGCGGCACGCCGCCGGCCCGCATGGGCTCGGCATCGGCCATCACCGCGCCGTTCCGCGCCTTTGCCTGCCGCGATGGACACTTGATGGTGGCCGTGGGCAACGATACGCAGTTCCAGGCCTTTTGCGAGGCGATCGGCCTGCCGGGCCTGGCCGCCGATGCGCGTTTCGCCACCAATCCGCTGCGCGCGGCGGCACAGGCCGAATTGTCGGCGCTGATAGAACCCGCGATGCGCGTGCGCACCGTCGCCGAGTGGAATGACGCCCTGGGCCGCGCCAAGGTGCCCTGCGGCCCCATCTACAGCCTGGACCAGGTGTTCGAGGATCCGCAAGTCCGGCACCGCGGCATGCTGGGACGCATGGCGCATCCCTGCCTGGGCAGCATGCCCTTCATCCGCAATCCCATCCGGTTCTCGGCCACGCCCGTCCGGGCCGGCCTGCCGCCGCCCATGCTGGGCGAGCACACCGCCGCCGTGCTGGCCGCGGAACTGGGCATGAGCGACGCGGAAATCGCGCGCTTGCGGGAGGAGGGCATCGTATGACGGCACCGGACGAATCGCTGATCGAAGCCATCCGCGACAGCGCGCGCGACCTGCTGCGGCGGCATGACCAGCGGCGGCGCAAGCGCCGGGGCGCGGCGCCCGACCGGGATTACTGGCGCGAGATCGCCGGCGCGGGCTGGATAGGCATGGGCGTGCCGGAAGCCCTGGGCGGCTTGGGCCTGCCCTGGCAGGCCACGGCCGCCGTCATGGAGGAAGCCGGACGGGCGCTGTTGCCCGAGCCGCTGGTCGCCGCCGCCGTGCTGCCCACGGCCTTGCTGGCGCGCCTGGAGGAAACCGCCGGCGGCCGCGATCAGGACGACGCGGGCCGGCGATCCGATGGTCCGCAAGCCGATGGCCGGCAATCGGAGGACCGGCAATCGGAGGACCGGCGCCTATCCGCCGCGCGCCGGCAATTGCTGCGGCAGATTTGCGAGGGCGATTGCATGGTGGCGCTGGCCTGGCAGGAAAGCGAAGGCCAGCTGGAGGCGGGCGAGGCCGCCGGCGCCTTCGGCGTCAGCGTCGCATCGCGCGAGGGCGCCTATGTCCTGAACGGCGAGAAGCGGCATGTCATTCCCGGCCAGGGCGTCGACGGCTGGCTGGTCCCGGCCGACGGCGAGGACGGCCCGGCGCTGTTCCATGTGGCCGCCGGAACTCCGGGTGTCGGCGTCGCGGGCTATGTGCGTGCCGACGGCACCCATGCCTGCCACCTGTCGCTGGAATCCGTCGCCGTCGCGCCGGAGTGCCTGTTGGCGCGGCACGAGGTCCTGGATGCCGTCGACGCGGCGCTGGACATCGGCCGCCTCATGCAATCCGCCGAGATGTTGGGCGCGGCGCGCCAGGTGCTGGCCGATACGGTTGCCTACCTGAATACCCGGCAGCAGTTCGGCCGGCCGCTGGCATCGTTCCAGGCCTTGCAGCACCGGCTGGTGGATGCGGCGATGCAGGTCGAGCTGGCGGCAAGCAGCCTGGCCAATGCGCTCAAGGGGCTGCCCGAGGCCGACAAGACCGCCGCGCGGGCCGCGGCCAGCCGCGTCAAGGCGCGTGCCGCCCGCGCCGGGCTCGAGGC
Source organism: Bordetella bronchialis (assembly GCF_001676705.1). Taxonomy (NCBI): domain Bacteria; kingdom Pseudomonadati; phylum Pseudomonadota; class Betaproteobacteria; order Burkholderiales; family Alcaligenaceae; genus Bordetella; species Bordetella bronchialis. The sequence continues at coordinate 3,873,737 of NZ_CP016170.1, read as the reverse complement.
GGCGCGGCTGGCGGTGCAATTGCACGGCGCCATCGGCTATACGGACGAATGCGACGTCAGCCTGTACTTCCGTAGCGCCCTGCACCAGGCCGCCTGGCTGGGGAACGCCACCGCGCACCGGCAACGCTTCGGCGCGCTATCGCCGATGCCGCGCGAGGAGACCGGCATCGGCGACGCCGGCCATGCCTGGCCGGCGGATGGCGACAGGCCGTCCCACGAAGATGCGGACGCGCCGGCGGAGCGCGGCAGCGCCGCGCCGCCTGCCACGGATTTCCCCCGCGACGCCGACTGGAACGCCATGCCGGAGGCCGAGTTCCGCGACATGCTGCGGCGGTTCTTCCACGCGCACTATCCGCGGGCGCTGCGTCATGTGCCGCGCCGGCTGCACTGGGATGAAATCAAGGCGTGGTATTTCACGCTGGCCCGGCAGGGCTGGATCGCGCCATCCTGGCCGCGCGAGCATGGCGGCATGGCGCTGGCGCCGGACCGCCTGATCGCCTATATCGAGGAGGCCGAACGCCATGGCGTGGCGCGCGCGCCGGACCAGGGGCTGGTCATGCTGGGCCCTATCCTGTTCCGCCACGGCACGCAGGAACAGCGGGACCGCTTCCTGCCGGGCATCCTGTCCGGCCGGGACGTCTGGGCGCAGGGCTATTCGGAGCCCAATGCCGGTTCGGACCTTGCCGCCCTGCGCTGCGAGGCCGTTGCCGACGGCGACGACCTGATCGTCACGGGCCAGAAAACCTGGTCGACGCTGGCGCAGGACGCCACCCATATGTTCATGCTGGTGCGGACCGACAAGACGGTAAAAAAGCAGGCCGGCATCAGCTTCCTGCTGGTCGACCTGGACAGTCCCGGCGTGAGCCGCCGACCGATCCGCACGCTGGCCGGCCACGAGGAATTCTGCGAAGTGTTCTTCGACCGGGTGCGCGTGCCGCGCGCCAATCTGGTCGGCGAACTGAACGCGGGCTGGAGCATCGCCAAGGAGCTGCTGGGTTTCGAACGGCTGTTCAGCGGGAGCCCCAAGCGTGCCAACCACACCCTGCGGCAGATCCACGTCCGCGCGCGGCAGCGCGGCTTGCTGGCCGACGCGGGCTTTCGCGATCGCCTGGCCGAATTGCGGCTGGATGCCGCCGACCTGACCGCCATGTACGAGGTCTACGCCGACATGGCGCGGCGCGGGCGGCCCTTGCCGCCGCAACTGTCGCTGCTGAAGATCTGGGCCACGGAAACGCACGAGCGCCTGGGCGCCTTGTTGATACAGTCCGCCGACGAATATGGCGGCGCGGCGGTGGATCACCCCCACGGCGGGGTGTATGCCCTGGCTCCCTATGTCAATGCGCTGGCCGCCACCATCTTCAGCGGGACCAACGAGATACAGCGCAATATCTACGCCAAGCAGGTCCTGGGCCTGGAGGGCGCATAAGCGGCCGGCGCGCCGCGCCATGCGCCGCCGCGCCGGCGTATCCGCGAGAAGACCGATAAACACGAGGAGACAATCCGATGAACACATGCCGCGTCTTGCTGGCCGCCGTGCTGGCCTTGAGCGCATTGCCCGCGGGCGCCACGGGTGCCGCCGCATCGTGGCCGAGCCAGCCCATACGCCTGATCGTGCCTTATCCTCCCGGCGGCTCGGTCGACAATCTGGCGCGGCTGCTGGCGCCCACCCTGGGCCAGAAGCTGGGGCAGCCCGTCGTCGTCGAGAACAAGGCGGGCGCTTCCGGAACCATAGGCGTGGACGCCACCGTGCGCGCCGCGCCGGATGGCGGCACCTTCGGCTTCGGCGTGCCCGGCGCCATATCCGGGCTGCCGCACGTCATGAAGGTGCCGTACGACGTCGCCGCCATCCAGTATGTGTCGCTGGTGGCGCGCATCCCCGTGGTCTTTGTCGTCAATCCCGCCATGGCCGAAAACAGCCTGCCTGCCTTCATCGCCGCGGCGAAGAAGAACCCGGGCAAGTACAACTATGCGTCCGCGGGCAACCTGACGACGCCGCACCTGGCGGGGGAACTGCTCAAGCAGCAGGCGGGCATCGAGATCATGCATGTGCCCTACAAGGGCGCGGCGCCCGCGGCCACCGCGCTGCTGTCCAATGAAGTGCAGATGTTCCCCGCCGATGCGTCGGCGGTGCTGGCCTTCATCAAGGCGGGCAAGATGCGCGCGCTGGCGGTGGGCAGCCCTGAGCGTTTCGTGGGCCTGCCCGACGTGCCGGCGACGCGCGAACTGGGCATGCCCGGGGTGCAGGTGGAGTCCAACTATGGCGTCATCGCGCCCACGGGCACGCCTGCCGCCATCGTCGACAAGATGGCCGCGGCCATCGCCGCGTCCTTGCAGGAGCCGGCGCTGCGCGCCCGCATCATCGAGCAGGGCGCGGTGCCGCAGGCCACCACGCCCGCGGAGTATCGCAAGCTGATGGAGTCGGAGTCCCGCAAATGGGGCGAGGTCATCCGGCGGGGCAACCTGGGGTTGCAGTAGGCAAGGCGCCGTGCCCGCCGCGGAAGCGGCCGGCGCTGCCGTATAGTGTCCACGCCTATTGCTCCCGACCGCCATCATGCCATCCGCCAAAGCCCCCGGGCCCAGCCTGGACCTGACCGCCGATCTTCACAAATGGCGCGCCTTCGTCGCCATCGCCGAACTGGGCAGTATCACCCGCGCCGCCTTGTACCTGGACCAGGATCAATCGGTGCTGAGCCGGCGAATCAACGCGCTGGAACGCGAATGCAACGCGCGGCTCTTCAATCGCACGGGGCGGGGCGTGCATTTGTCCGAAGTGGGCGAGCGGCTTTTTCCCCTGGTCCAGGTGCTGCTGGAAAACGCGGAACGCCTGGAGCTCGAAGTCAATGGGCAGGCGCGCGAGCCGGCCGGCGAAGTGCGGCTGGGCCTGCTGCCTTCCACCGCCCATCCGCTGATCCGCCGGCTGTTTTCACGGCTGCGCGAGCAGTATCCCAAGGTCCACCTGCGGATATTCGAAGGGTCGAGCGGCCAGATAGAGGAATGGCTCACGGACAGCCGCGTGGACATCGCCATCCTGTACCGCTATGCCGAAAAATGCCCGCCCGGCGAAACCGCCCTGGCGTATGTGGAGTCGTATCTGGTCGGGGCGGCGGGCGATGCGCGCACGCGCGCGGGCGCCATCCCGTTCGACGCCCTGGACGGATTGCCCTTCATCCTGCCCGGCGCGCCCAACGGCCTGCGCAACACGCTGGACGGCCTGGCGCGGGCGCGCAAGATCCGCATCGCGCCGCTGATCGAGGCCGATTCGCTGCCGCTGATGAAATCCATCGTCGAACAGGAAAACATGTACACCGTGCTGCCCTTGCACGCCGTTTGGCAGGAAGTGCAGGAAGGCCGGCTGAGCGTGGCGGCGCTGCGCGATCCCTCGCTGGGCCGCATCATCTCCATGGCGTATTCGCGCAGCAAGGGACCGGGCCGCACCGTGATGGAAGTGGCCGGGCAGATCGAGGCCCTGGCGCGCGAGATCGGCGGCGAGGGCGTCTGGCACGTCAGCCCTTGAAGCGGCGGCGCCGATATGCCCCGGCGTGCCGAAGCGCCGGTCAACCCGGCGTGTAGCCGTACAGTCGGGCCGGATTGTCGACCCACACCTTGTGCCGCAGGGCATCGGTGCCCAGCCAGTCCCAGGCCAGGTCCAGCAAGGCGTCGGCCGCCGGGGCCTTGTCCCCCATGCGCACGAAAGGCCAGTCCGACCCCCAGACGATCCGATCCGGATTGGCGGCGGCGAAGGCGTCATGCAAATAGCGGGCATCGGCGTAATCGGGCGCGGTGCCGACGCGGCACAGGCTCAGTTTCATCCAGATCGCGCCATCGGCCAGCAGGCCGCGCAACAGCTGGAACGCCGCATCCCCGGGGCCGCGGGCCGGCACCAGGCTTGCCATGTGATCGATGACCAGCGTCAGGCCCAGGCGGGCCAGCGCCGGTAGATGGCGTGCGTGGACGTCGCACGGTGCCCACAGCTGCGCATGCAGGCCGTGCTGCTTCATGCGGGGCGCCAGCGCGGCGATCCGGTCGAAGCCGACGCTGCCGGGAAACAGCCGCCCGGCGGGATCGCGCGCCTCGACGAAGCGCAGCGCGCGCACGCCGCCGTCGTACAGGGCCCGCAGCTGGGCGTCGGTGACATCGGCATCGGCCACGGCCACGCCGCGCAGGCGGTCCGGGGCCTGCCGCAGCGCATCCAGCAAGGCGGAAGGCTCGGTGCCGTAGGGCGCGGGCTGCACCAGCACGCCGCGCCGCGCGCCCAGCGTGTCCAGCATGGTCAGATAGCGCGCCACCGGCGCATCCGGCGCGGCATACGAAGAGGCGTGCCGCAGCGGAAAGCGGTCGTAGGGACCGAAGACATGGCAATGCGCGTCGCAGGCGTCCGGCGGCAGCACATGGCGCGGCCGCCCCGGCATGCGCGGCGTTTCCGTGGCAGCGGGGAGGGTGGGCTGGCGGTCGCCGTGTGCCGCGCGTTCCCCGGCGCTCGTTGGGTCTTCCCCGGCCTTCATTGCGCCATCCCCGGCGGCAGCGGCGCCAGGCGGCTCAGCGCCGGCTGGCCGCCTTCGGCCGGCACGTCCAGCGGAGCGGGCGCGTCGTCAGGCATCGGTATCTCGTGCGCATTCAGTGTCATGGACACCAGCGTGTAGTAGCCGATCACCGCCGTCAGCTCGACCACGCCGGCCGCGTCCCAGTAATCGAGGGCCCGTGCGTACAGGGCGGGCGCCACTTGCCCGGTCTCCTGGAGCTGGCGCGCGTATTCGTAGACGACTTCGTCGGCGGGCGTGTCGAAGACAGGCGTGCGCCGTGCGCGGATCGCCTCCAGCACCGTGGGCGAAATGCCCGCCGCGGCCGCGGCCTGGGCATGGATGTGCCACTCGATCTGGCTGTTCCAGCGCCGCGCCGTCACGACGATGGCCAGTTCGCTGACGCGGGGCGGCAGGCGGGTGCCGAAGCGCAGCAGGGCGCCGAAGGCCTGCCAGCGATCCGCCAGCTCGGGGTTGTGCAAGGCGGCGCGCAGCGGCCCGACCAGCCGGCCGCGCGGGCCGGACACGATGCGCTCGTAGACCTGGCGTTGCGCGTCGCTCATGGTGTCCGGGTCGGGGAAGGGAATGCGGCTCATGGGCTGTCCTCTGTGTGGTCGTCTCGTCGGGGTGCCTGCGTCGTGCCGTGCCGGCGTTCAGGCCGCCGCGTCGTCCGGCTGGCTGCGCGCGACGGAGGGCCGCGCGCTGAATTCCCGGTGCCAGGCCGCCAGCAACGGATGGCCGTCCCGCCACGGCATATCGGAAAAGCGATAGTCCAGGTAGGAAAGGGCGCAGCCGATGGCGATCAGGCCCAGGTCGAAGGGCGTTGCCTGCAAGGCGGGCGCTTCTTTTTCCAGGGCCGCCAGCACCGCGTCGACCTTCAACCCGAATGCGTCCAGCCAGGCGGGCGTCTGCCGCGCCGGCGGCTTGTTGCGTTCCTGGCGATAGAGCAGCAGCACGTCCATCAGGCCGTCTCCCAGGGCCTGCCGCCGCTCGGCGGTCAGCCGCGCGCGCGGTTCGGCCGGCAACAGGCCGGAGCCGGCCAGATCGTCCAGATAGGCGCAGATGACGCGCGAGTCGTAGATCGCCGTGCCATCGTCCAGGACCAGCGTGGGCAGCTTGATGAGCGGATTGTCGCGCACCAGTTCCAGATTGGGCTTGTCCATCGCCACCGGCGTGCGCACGCATGCCACGCGGTCGGCGATGCCCGCTTCGTGCAGCACGATCATCACTTTGCGCACGAAAGGCGAGCGCGGCGACCAATGCAGTTTCATTCGAGTCTCCAGGAAAATTATTCGTGTCCCGCGCTCATCGGTGTCCCTGCGCCGGCCGTACCGTCGGATCCCCGGCGGCATCGGGCGCCGGCATCTGGAACAGCTCGCTGGTGCGGGTGTACCAGCCCGCGCCATGCATGCGGCCCAGCAGCTCCAGCGACGGGGTATCCACATGGAATCTGCGGTGGTCCAGGATGGCCTGGTCGCGCAGATACATCGCCACGACGCGGGCCAGTACGATAACGCGTTGCGGCGCGGCTTCCAGTACCTGCCATACCGTGCATTCCAGCGCCGCCGGGCTCTGGGCTATGCGGGGCGGCCGCACGCGCAGCGAAGGCTCCGTCGTCAATCCCGCGCGCGCCAGTTCGTCGACATCGGCGATGTAGTCCAGGCTGGTGTGGTTCATCTGTTGCGCCAGGGCCGCCGACGCCACATTGACGACGAACTCGCGTGTCGCCAGGATATTGCGCGAGGTGTCCTTCAACTGGCCGTTGCGCGGCCCGATACCCAGGGCCACGATGGGGGGATCGCTGCTGACCACGTTGAAGAAGGAAAACGGCGCGGCGTTCAGGCATCCCTCGGCCGAAAGGCTGACGACCCAGGCGATGGGCCGGGGCACCACCACGCTGGAGAGCAACTTGAAGGCGTCGGCCGAGGCCAGTTCGGTGAAATCGAAGTTCATGCGGTGATGGCCGCGGACTGGCAATGCGGCATGGTGAGCGTCGTCATTTCGCCAGCAGCCCCAGCCGCCCCAGCAAGGCTTGCATGTCGGCGCGGTCTTTTTCCACATAGGCGCGCGCCTGGCCGGGGGCAAGCGCCATCAGCTCGATGGCCTGATCCTGCATGACCCTGCGGTAGTCGGGGTCGTCGTTCACCTCGCGCACCGCGTCGCTCAAGCGCTGTACCACCGCCGGCGGCGTGCCGGCGGGCGCGGCCAGGCTGTACCACGTCGCCGCTTGCGCGCCATGCACGCCGGCCTCGTCCAGCGTCGGCACCTGCGGCAGCAGCGGCGAGCGGCGATCCGCGGCATAGGCGAGCGGCACCAGGCGGCCCTGGCGGATGAACGGCAGGCTGGCGGAAAGATTCAGCATCACCATGTCGAGCTGGCCGCCCACCGCATCGTTGACGGCCGGCGAGGCACCCGGGTAGGGGATGTGATTCAGCTGGATGTGGGCCGCCTGCTGGAACAACTCCGCGCCAAGATGCGTGGCGCCGCCGACGCCGGCCGAGCCGTAGCTGAGCTTGCCGGGCGCGGCCTGGGCGCGCGCGATCAATTCGGCCACCGTCCCGATGCCGCGCGCCGGGTTCACGGCCAGCATGATGGGCTGCACCGCCACGACCGAGGCGAACGTGAAGTCGGCGACGCCGTCGTAGGCGGTTTTCTGCATCAGCGGCGTCACCACATGGCCGGCCGAAGTCCCCAGCAGCAGGGTATAGCCGTCGGCCTTGGCGCGCGCCACGAAAGCCGTGCCGATGGAGGCGCCGCCGCCCGGCTTGTTCTCCACCACCACCGGCTGGCCCAGGCGTTTTTCCAGCCCGCGCGCCAGGCTGCGGGCCACGATGTCCGCCGGCCCGCCGGCGGCGTAGGGGTTTACCAGAGTGATCGGGCGGGTCGGGTAGGCGGCCGGGGCGCCGCCGGCGGCGGCATGCGGCGGCAAGGCGGCGGCCGTCGCGATCGCGGCCAGCAGCGCCAGCGCACGGGCTGTTCGCACATTGCCTCCCTTATTTTTGCTGTTGTCGTGATGGCTGCATGGTACGGAGCGGGACGCGGGCGAGCTATGCCCACGCCGGCAAATCAGGTATGCAGGGCCGCCGCGCGGCGCCGGTGTATGACACGAAAACCAAGACAGACCGCCATGGTTGGTGGTTTACTCTGGTGGTTTGCAGTAAGCAGGACGTAGTCGAGGGTAGATCATGAAAGATAAATGCGTGCTCGTAACGGGCGCCACCAAGGGAATCGGCTGGGCATTGACGCGCCGCCTGGCCGATATGGGATGCCACGTGGTCGGCATCGCGCGGCACACCAGCGATGTGGACTTTCCGGGCTATCTCTATGCCTGCGACCTTTCCGACGCCGGCAAGACCGAGGAAACCCTGCGCGAAATCCGCGACAAGTTCCCGGTGGACGCGGTCGTCAACAACGTCGGCCTGGTATTGCCGCAGCCCCTGGGCAGCATCGAGCTCGCCACGCTGTACAACGTGCTGGACCTGAATGTCCGCGTCGCCGTACAAGTGGCGCAGGCCTTCGTCGAATCGATGAAAGTGCGCCGCGCCGGCCGCATCGTCAATGTCGTCAGCCGCGCCATCCATGGCGGCTACGACCGCACCAGCTATTCGGCCGCCAAGAACGCGCTGGTCGGCTGTACCCGTACCTGGGCGCTGGAGTTGGCCGAGTACGGCATTACGGTCAACGCCGTTGCGCCGGGCCCCATCGAAACCGAACTCTTCCGCGCCAGCCGGCCGGTGGGCAGCGATGCGGAAAAGCGCATCCTGTCCTCCATCCCCATGAAGCGCATCGGTTCGCCGGCCGATGTGGCGGCCGCCATCGCCTTCCTGCTATCCGACGACGCCGGCTACATCACCGGCCAGGTCCTGGCCGTGGACGGCGGCGGCAGCATCGCGGGCCGCTAGGCTCGCTCTACCAGGCAAGGCCCGCCGCGCGCCGCGGACGCAGGCCCGGATCCGCCCGGGAGCGCCTTGCCGGTACACTGCCGGGATGGCCAAATCCCGAACCGTCTACGTGTGCGCCGAATGCGGCGGCACCAGTCCGAAGTGGCAGGGCAAATGCCCGCACTGCGGCGCCTGGAACACCCTGGAAGAAACCCTGGAAGCGGCCCCCGCGGCGGCGGCGCATCGCTACGCGCCGCTGGCCGCTTCCAGCCCCGTGCGCAGCCTTGCCGAAATCGAGGCGCGCGAAGTGCCGCGCCAGCCCACCGGACTGGAGGAGTTCGACCGTGTCCTGGGCGGCGGCCTGGTGGCCGGCGCCGTCGTGCTCATAGGCGGCGACCCCGGCATCGGCAAGTCCACCCTGCTGCTGCAGGCCCTGGCATCGCTATCGGAAAGCGCCAAGGTCCTGTACGTCACGGGTGAGGAATCGGCCGAACAAGTGGCGCTGCGCGCGCGGCGGCTGGGCCTGCCCACCGGCAACGTGGACCTGCTGGCGGAGATCCGCCTGGAAGCCATACAGGCGGCGGTCAGCGAGCAGAAACCGGTGGTGGCCGTCATCGACTCCATCCAGACGCTGTACAGCGGCGAGCTCACCGCCGCGCCCGGCTCGGTTTCGCAAGTGCGGGAGTGCGCGGCGCAGTTGACGCGCCTGGCCAAGCAGACGGGCATCGCCATCGTCATGATCGGCCACGTCACCAAGGATGGCGCGCTGGCCGGGCCGCGCGTTCTCGAACACATCGTCGACACGGTGCTGTATTTCGAAGGCGACACCCATTCGTCCTTCCGCCTGGTGCGCGCCTTCAAGAACCGTTTCGGCGCTGTGAACGAACTGGGCGTGTTCGCCATGACGGATCGCGGCCTGCGCGGCGTGGCCAATCCTTCCGCGCTGTTTCTGTCCCAGCACGACCGCCAGGTCGCGGGCTCCTGCGTGATGGCGACCCAGGAGGGCACACGGCCGCTGCTGGTCGAAATCCAGGCGCTGGTCGACGGCGTGCAGGGCGCCAATCCGCGCCGCCTTACCGTCGGCTTGGAAGGCAACCGCCTGGCCATGCTGCTGGCGGTGCTGCACCGGCACGCCGGTGTCGTCACCGCCGACCAGGATGTCTTCGTCAACGCCGTGGGCGGCGTGCGCATTACCGAGCCCGCCGCCGACCTGCCCGTGCTGCTCGCCATCATGTCGTCCCTGCGCGACCGGCCCTTGCCGCGGGGCCTCGTCGCCTTCGGCGAAGTCGGCCTGGCCGGCGAAATACGCCCGGCGCCGCGCGGCCAGGAGCGCTTGCGCGAAGCGGCCAAGCTGGGATTCAGCGTCGCCTTGATACCGAAGGCCAACGCGCCGCGCCAGCCCATCGAGGGCCTGGAGGTATGGGCCGTCGATCGGCTGGAACACGCGCTGGACAAACTGAAGAACGCCTGAGGGCTCGCGCGCGATGACGCTGTGTGCGCGACGCTTAAGCTTCGCGATGGCGGATTGAAAGCGATTGGAAGGAAAGCCGGGGATCGGACGCCCCGACTATTTCCAAATCGCAGATCATGCAAATTTTTTTGCGGCCCATGAAACCTTCGCAAGGGTGCTTGCTCCAAGGCTGTACGGGATTCACGGCAAGACGCCGTGCCCGTGGGATGAGGCCACGTGGCCTTGCTTAATCTGGAGTTTTCAAATGACCAACCGCTCCCGTATTGCTGCTTTTTTGTCCGCGTCCGCACTGTGCCTGGGCCTGACCGCCGCGCCGGCTGTTTTCGCCGCCGAAGCCGGTACGACCGCCAAGCCGGCCAAGACGACCACCCACAAGCACAAGGCCAAGTCCGGCGCGAAGGCGAAGAAGTCGGCCATGCCCGCCACGCCTGCCACGCCGGCCAAGTAAGCCGGGGCAGGCACGTCCCCAGGGCGAAGCTCCCGCAAGGGAGTTTCGCCTTTTTTTCGCCATCCGGACCGGGCTTCGCGCGACGAGGCAAGCCAACTGTCAGGTTACGATACGGCCATGCACGATACCTCCGCCCCCCGCCTGGGCGCCGCCGTCCCGGCGGGCGCATCCATCGGCCCCATTCCCGCCGTGCGCCTGGGCGCGCGCATGCTGCTGCGCGATTGGCGCTCCGGTGAACTGCGGCTCCTGCTGATCGCCCTGGTCGTCGCGGTCGCCGCCGTGACCAGCGTGGGCTTCCTGGCCGATCGTGTCGGCCGTGCGCTCGAACGCGACGCCGCCCAGATGCTGGGCGGGGACATCGTGCTGGACGCGGACGAGCCCATTCCGCCCGCCTTCGAAAACCAGGCGCGCGACCGGGGCCTGAGCCTGGTACATACCTATCAGTTTCCCTCCATGGCGTCGGCGGGGCAGGGCGCCCAGCTGGTTTCCCTCAAGGCAGTGGAAGACGGCTACCCGCTGCGCGGCAGCCTGCGCACCGCCGCCGGTCCGGCCGCCGCGGAAAGCCCCACCCGCGGCATACCCGAAGCGGGCACCGTGTGGGTCGACCCGCAACTGCTGGCGGCCCTGGGCGTGAAGATGGGTGACTCCATCGCGTTGGGCGACAGCCGGTTCCGCATCGCGCGCGTCGTCACTTACGAGCCCGACCGCGGCATGTCCTTCGTCAACATGTCGCCGCGCGTGCTGATGCGCGCCGATGAATTGCCGGCGACGGGGCTGCTCGCGCCGGGCAGCCGCGTCGATTACGGCCTGCTGGCGGCCGGCGCGCCGCAGTCCGTGTCCTCCTATATGGAATGGCTTGGGCCGCGCCTGCAGCGCGGGCAGAAAATCGCCACGGTGGAATCCGGCCGGCCGGAGATCCGCCGCGTGCTGGACCGCGCGCAGCGCTTTCTGTCCCTGGTGGCGCTGCTCGCGGTCCTGATTTCGGCGGTGGCCGTGGCGCTGGCCGCCACGCGCTTCATGCTGCGCCATCGCGACGGCATCGCCGTGATGCGCTGCATGGGCGCTACCCAGCAGCAGGTTACGCGGATGTTGTCCGCCGAATTCGTGCTGGTCGGCCTGTCCGGCTCCATCCTGGGCGGGCTGGCGGGCTATCTGGGGCATCTGGTCCTGATGGCCATGCTGGGCCGCATGGTCGGGGTGGACCTGCCCGCGCCGTCCGCCATCCCCGCCGCCCAGGGCCTGGTGACCGGCTTGTGGCTGCTGCTGGGCTTCGCCCTGCCTTCGCTGGCGCAACTGCGCCATGTGCCGCCCGCGCGCGTCCTGCGGCGCGACGCCGGTGGGGTGCGCATGGGCAGCGTCCTGGGCTATGCGGTGGGCGCGGCCGGTTTCGCGCTGCTGATCTGGTGGTTCGCGGGAGACGCCCGATTGGGGGCCGTCATCGCCGGCGGTTTCCTCGGCGCCTTCGCGGCCTTCGCGCTGGTGGCCTGGTTGTGCGTGCAGGCGCTGGCGCGCTTGCGCCATGGCGTGGCCGGCATGCCGGCGCTGCGCTTTGCCCTGGCCGGTGTCGTGCGGCGCCGCGCCGCCACCATCACCCAGGTGTGCGCGCTTTCCATCGGGCTGATGGCGCTGTTGTTGCTGGCCATGACCCGCACCGATCTTATCGCCGGCTGGCAGCGTACGCTGCCGCCCGACGCCCCCAACCGGTTCCTGATCAATATCCAGCCCGACCAGCGCGCGGCCGTCGCGCAGACGCTGGCTGGCGCCGGCGTGGGCGACGTCACGCTGTTCCCGATGGTCCGCGGCCGCCTCGTGGCCGTGAACGGCCGCGCGGTATCGTCGGCCGACTACACCGACGAGCGCGCGCGGCGCCTGGTGGATCGCGAATTCAACCTTTCGTACAGCGACCGCATGCCGTCCTACAACACCCTGGCAGCAGGCCAATGGATGCCTCCCGACTCGCGCGAGGTGTCCATGGAGTCCGGCATCTCACAGACGCTGGGCCTGCACATGGGGGACAAGCTCACCTTCGACATCGCCGGCCAGCCGGTGGATGTCACCGTGACCAGCATGCGTGGGGTGGACTGGGACACCATGCGGGCCAACTTCTTCGCCATGCTGTCGCCCAGCGTGCTGGCCGACGCGCCGCAGAGCTGGATCACGTCTTTCCGCCTGCCCGCGGGGCAGCCGGAGCTGTTGCCCCGTCTGGTACAGCGCTTTCCCAACCTGACCGTCTTCGACGTCGATGCCATTCTGCGCCAGTTGCAGGATGTGCTCGACCAGGTCGCGCGGGCGGTGCAACTGCTGTTCGGTTTCACCCTGGCGGCGGGCGTGCTGGTGCTGACCGCGGCGCTGGCCGCCACGCGCGATGAACGCGTGCGCGAGGCCGCCGTCCTGCGGGCGCTGGGCGCCACCCGGCAACAACTGGCGCGCGCGCAGCGCATCGAGCTGCTGGCCGTGGGCGGACTGGCGGGCGCCCTGGGGGCGGCCGGCGCCGGCGCGGTCGCCTGGGCGCTGTCGCGCCGCGTATTCGATTTCGATATCACTTTCAGCCTGTGGCCCTGGGTGGCCGGCATCGCCGCGGGCATGCTGGCCGCCTGGGCGGGCGGGGCGCTGGCCCTGCGCGGCGTCCTGCGCACCCCGCCCCTGGTCACGCTCCGGGAAGCCCTATGACTACCACCACGCGGGTCGAACCCATTTTCGAACCCCTGGACCACACTCGCACCATCTTCGAACAACTGGGCGGCGAAGAGGCCGTGCGGGCCCTGGTCAACCGGTTCTACGATCTGATGGACATGGACGCCGACCTGGCGGCCCTGCGCGCCGCGCACGGCCCCAGCCTGGACTCGGCACGCGAAAAACTCTTCCTGTTTCTTTGCGGCTATTTCGGCGGTCCGGACTACTACGTGCAACGCTACGGACACCCGCGCCTGCGCGCGCGCCATCTGCCGTTCTCCATCGGCGAGGCCGAACGCGACCAGTGGGTGGCCTGCATGGGGCGCGCCATGCAGGACATGAATGTGCCGCCGCCCTTGATGGACCGCCTCCTGCATGCCTTCTATGGCACCGCGGACTGGATGCGAAATCGTGCCGGTTGACGATCGCCGCATGGCCTGGGATGGCGAAAGGCCCGGCGCGATGTGCTACGACGCCGCGCGTATCGCGCAGCCGGCCCCCGCGCTTTTCGACCCCGCCTTCTACGGTACGGCGGCCCAGCCGGTGCAGCAGGGCGGGCGCCAGGCGGCCTGGTTCGTGGACGGCGAGTTCGGCAGCGGTGTCCTGCGGCACTACCGGCGCGGCGGCCTGGTCGCCCGTTTGAGCCGCCAGCGCTACGTCTGGCTGGGGGAAGCCCGCACGCGCTGCTTCATGGAATTCCAACTGCTGGAGTCCCTGTCCGCGCAGGGCCTGCCCGTACCGGCCCCGCTGGCCGCCGCCTATTGGCGGGTGGGACCGCTGGCGTATGAAGCCGCCATCCTGGTGGCGCGCCTGCCTGACGTGCGTCCCCTGGCCGGCGTCCTGGACCAGCCCGTCTGGGACGTGGCCGCCGAGGCGATCGCCCGCATGCACCAGGCCGGCGTCTGGCATGCGGACCTGAACGCCTACAACATCCTGCTCGATGCCCGCGGCAAGGCCTGGATCATCGATTTCGACCGGGGACGCCAGGGCGGGGTGTCGGACGCGGGCAAGCGGCGCAATATCGAACGGCTGCGCCGGTCGCTGGAAAAGGTCGGGGGGGCGGCGGGCCTGGCGTTTTTCGAAAAGCTGGACCAGTCCTACCGCGAGCGGATGGCCCGGGCGCCGGCCTGACTGCCGGGGGAAAACGAATTATCATTTTGCCTTTGCGCGCGGGCAGCCCCCGCTTGCCGGGGCGGCCTGCCGCCGGCAGGCGGGCCTGCCGCGCCTGCGAGCGGCAGCCTGGCGACGGTCCGGCACACCCTCATCAACGCAAATCTTCTCGGCAAGGGGCTCTGGGATATGGGTATCAACGCGGGTGTGCGCGTCGCGGCGGCGGTGCTGGCGGCGCTGGCGCTGTCGGCGGCCAAGGCGCAGGAAAACGTCGTCAACGTCTATAACTGGGCCGAATACACCGCGCCGGACACGATTCCGGGCTTCGAACGCGAAACCGGCATCAAGGTGCGCTATGACACCTACGACAACAACGACACGCTGCAAGCCAAGCTGCTGACCGGCAAGTCCGGCTACGACGTCGTCGTGCCTTCGACGCACTATGCCTCGCGCCAGCTGCAGGGCGGCCTGTTCCAGCCGCTGGACAAGTCCAAGATGCCCAACCTGCAGTACCTGGACCCGGAGGTCATGGCCCTGGTCGCCCAGGTGGACCCCGGCAACAAGTACTTCGTGCCCTGGGGCTACGGCACCAACGGGCTCGGCTACAACGTCACCAAGGTCCAGCAGATCATGGGCAAGGACGCGCCGCTGAACAGCTGGGACATGCTGTTCAAGCCCGAGAACGCCGCCAAGCTGAAGGACTGCGGCATTTCCGTGCTGGACGAGGCGGCCCAGGTCTTTCCGGCCGTGCTGCATTACATCGGCAAGGATCCCAACAGCAGCAATCCCGACGACTACAAGGCCGCCTTCGAGGTCCTGAAGAAAATCCGGCCGTACATCCGCCAGTTCAGCTCGTCGGGCTATATCGACGAAATGGCGTCCGGCGACCTCTGCATGGTGTACGGCTTTTCCGGCGACGTCATGATCGCCCGCGACCGCGCCCGGCAGAACAAGCAGACCTTCGACGTCAATTACTTCATCCCGCAGGGCGGGGCGCCCGCCTGGTTCGACGTCATGGCCGTGCCCAAGGATGCGCCCCATCCCGAAAACGCCATGAAGTTCATCAACTACATCGAGACGCCGCAGGTGCACGCCGCGATCACCAACAAGATGTTCTATCCCAACGCCAATAAGGAAGCGCGCAAGTACGTGGTGAAGGACGTCGCGGACAATCCCATGATCTACCCGCCCGCCGAGGTGTCCAAGACGCTGTACGTCATCAAGGCGCAACCCATCAACATCCTGCGCCTGCAAACCCGTATGTGGGCTGAACTGAAGTCCGGGCGATAAGCATCATGAACGACAGCCGTTACGCGGCCCCTCACGCGACGGATGCCGACGAGATCGTTCGCGTTTCCGACTTGGTGAAAATCTTTGGCGACACGGTCGCCGTCCGTTCGGTGAACCTGTCGGTGCGCCGCAACGAGCTCTTCGCGCTGCTGGGAAGTTCCGGCTGCGGCAAGTCCACGCTGCTGCGCATGCTGGCGGGCTTCGAGGAAGCCACGTCGGGGCAGATCCTGCTGGATGGCGAGGACATCACCGACGTGCCGCCGTACCGGCGGCCCGTCAACATGATGTTCCAGTCCTACGCGCTGTTTCCGCACATGTCGGTAGAGGCCAATGTCGCCTTCGGCCTGAAGCAGGAAGGCGTGGACCGCGCGGAAATCCACGATCGCGTGTTCGAGGCGCTGAACCTGGTGCAGATGGCCGGCTATTCGCGGCGCAAGCCGCACCAGCTGTCCGGCGGCCAGCAGCAGCGCGTCGCGCTGGCCCGCAGCCTGGTCAAGCGCCCCAAGCTGCTGCTGCTGGACGAGCCCATGTCGGCGCTGGACAAGCAGATCCGGCAGGCCACGCAGATCGAGCTGGTGCGCATCCTGGAACAGGTCGGCGTCACCTGCATCATGGTCACCCATGACCAGGAAGAGGCCATGACCATGGCGCACCGGCTGGCGGTCATGACCGAAGGCCAGATCGTGCAGATCGGCAGCCCGCAGGACGTCTACGAATTTCCCAATTCGCGCTTCGTCGCGGGCTTCATCGGCAGCACCAATCTGTTCCCGGGCACCATCGTGGTGGACGAGCCCGACCACGTCGCCATCGAATCGGACCAGCTGTCGCGCCAGCTGTACGTCAGCCATGGCGTCAGCGAGCCGCTGGGCATGCAGGTCTACGTATCGATCCGCCCCGAGCGCATCGTGGTTTCCCGCGAACAGCCCGAAAGCATTTACAACTGGGCGCACGGCGTGGTCATGCACATGGCATGGATGGGCGGTTACGCGCGCTACCACATCCGCCTGGATTCGGGCATGACGGTCGAGGCCACCGTGCCGCGCCGCGTCTTCGCGCAGGACGACGCGCCGGCCATCCACGAGGAAGTCTACGTGGTGTGGGACGCCGACAGCGCGACGGTGCTGCCTTCATGAACGCCGCGCCGCTGCGTCGCCTGCTGCCTTCCCCGCGGGCTTTGGCCATCGTGCCGCCGTTCGCCTGGCTGGCGCTGTTCCTGCTGGTGCCTTTCCTGCTGGTGCTCAAGATCAGCTTCGCCGACCTGCAATTCGGCGTGCCGCCCTACACGCCGCTGCTGGAGCTCAAGGACGAGGCGCTGAACTTCAGCCTGCACCTGCGCGGCTACGCGCTGCTGTTCACCGACAGCCTGTACCTGGCCACCTACCTGAGCTCGGTGAAAATCGCGGCCATCAGCACGCTGTGCTGCATCCTGATCGGCTATCCCATGGCCTACTACATCGCCCGCTCGGCGCCGGCCACGCGCAACCTGCTGCTGCTCGGGGTGATCCTGCCGTTCTGGACCTCGCTGCTGCTGCGGGTGTATGCGTGGGTGGGCATCCTGCGCAACGACGGCCTGCTCAACAAGCTGCTGCTGGGCCTGGGCATCATTTCGCAGCCGCTGGAAATCTACCGCACCGACCTGGCGGTCTATATCGGCATGGTGTATTCCTATCTGCCGTTCTTCATCCTGCCGCTGTACGCCAACCTGGTCAAAATGGACCTGCGCCTGCTGGAGGCCGCCTACGACCTGGGCGCCAGGCCCTGGCAGGCGTTCTGGCAGATCACCGTCCCCTTGTCCCGGCCCGGCGTCATCGCCGGCGCCATGCTGGTATTCATTCCGGCCGTGGGCGAATACGTCATCCCGGAAATGCTGGGCGGCGCGAATACCCTGATGATGGGCCGCGTCATGTGGAGCGAGTTCTTCAACAATGCCGACTGGCCGATGGCCGCGGCGGTCACCTGCGTGATGGTCCTGCTGCTGCTGGTACCGCTGGCGCTGTTCCAGTACAACCAGGTCAAACAGGTCGAACCCGGCCGGGAGGCCCGCGAATGAAAGGGCCTCATCGCGGCATGCGGGCGCTGGCCCTGGGCCTGGGCTTCGCCTTCCTGTACATCCCCATCCTGAGCCTGGTGGTGTTCTCGTTCAACGATTCGCCCCTGGTGACGTCGTGGTCGGGCTTTTCCTTCAAGTGGTACGGTTCGCTGCTGCAGGACGACGCCTTGCTCAGCGCGGCCTGGCTGTCCTTCCGGGTCGCGGCGCTGGCCGCCACGGCCGCCACCGTCATCGGCACCTGGGCCGGCTACGTCCTGGCCCGCATGGGGCGCTTCCGCGGCTTTTCCCTGTACATCGGCATGCTCAGCGCGCCGCTGGTCATTCCGGAGGTCGTCATCGGCATCTCCCTGCTGCTGATGTTCGTCGAGGTCCGCACCGCCATCGGCTGGCCGGAGAACGGCATCTTCACGATCTGGGTCGGGCATACGACCTTCTGCATGGCCTTCGTCGCGGTGATCATCCAATCGCGCGTGCGAGACCTGGACCGCTCGCTGGAGGAAGCCGCGCTTGATCTGGGCGCCACGCCGCTGAAGGTGTTCTTCGCCATCACGCTGCCGCTGATCGCGCCCGCGCTGGCATCGGCATGGCTGCTGTCCTTCACCCTGTCGCTGGACGACGTGATCCTGTCATCCTTTCTTTCCGGGCCCGGCTACACCACGCTGCCGATCGAAGTCTTCTCGCGCGTGCGCCTGGGCCTGAAGCCGGAGGTCAACGCGCTCGCGGCCATTTTCATCCTGATCGTCGGCGTATGCGTCGTGGTGGCCAACCGCCTGCAGCGCCGCGCGGAAAACCGGGGAGTCAACACGTGAACCAGACCGTCCTGTACGGACTCAAGCAATGCAGTACCTGCGTCAAGGCGCGCGCGTGGCTGGACGAACATGGCGTCAAGCACCAGTTCGTCGACTACCGCGACAACCCCGTTCCGCCCGCCACGCTCAAGCAATGGGCCGAGCAGGTGGGCGGCTGGGAAAAACTGGTGAATCGCACCTCCATGACCTGGCGCGCGCTGCCGGAAGCCCGCAAGGCGGCCGCCGGCGACGCCCAGTGGCAGGCCCTGATCGCGGAATATCCCGCCCTGGTCCGCCGCCCGGTGACCGTCACGCCCGATGGCGTGGCAACGGTGGGCTTTTCGGAAAAACGCTATACCGAACGCTTTGCCTGACGCCGTTCCGGCCATCGGGCCCGGCCCCATGCTGCCCGACTCCTTCTTCGACCGCGATGCCCGCCAGGTGGCCCGGGAGCTCATCGGCATGGTGCTGCGCCGGCGCTACCGCGGCCTGTGGCTGTCGGCCCGCATCATCGAGACCGAAGCCTACTACCTGCGCGACAAGGGCAGCCATGCCTCGCTCGGCTATACGCACAAGCGGCGCGCGCTGTTCATGGACGGCGGCACGATCTACATGTACTACGCCCGCGGCGGCGATTCCCTGAACATCAGCGCGGGCGGACCCGGCAATGCCGTATTGATCAAGTCCGGCCATCCCTGGGTGGACGCCGTGTCGGGCGAGGACGCGCTGGCGTGCATGCAGGCGCTGAATCCGGACGCCCTGGGCCGCAGCCGCCCGCCCCAGCGCCTGTGCGCCGGCCAGACGCTGCTGTGCCGCTCGCTGGCCTTGAAGGTCCCCGACTGGGACGGCGGGCATTTCGACCCGGAAAACTTTTTCGTCGAGGATATCGGCGCGCGGCCGTCTTGCCTGGTGCGCACCGTGCGCCTGGGCATACCCGAAGGGCGCGATCCGCATCTGCCGTATCGCTTCGTCGATCCTGCCTATGCGCCGTTCTGTACCCGCAATCCGCTGCGCCGCGGACAGGTGGCGGGACGCGACTACGATTGGGTCACGCGTCAGGGCCGGCCTTGCAAGGGTCAGGCCTTGCGGACCTGACCCTTTCCGGCTTTTTCTCGGCGCTTCGCGCTCTTTCCCCTAACTGTCGAGTTCGCTCGATTGCCGGCGCGCCTGCAGGCGCGCAAGGCTGCGGGCTTGCAACTTGGCGCGCAATACCTGGTATTTGCGCAGGATGCGGCGGCGGTTCAACAACTTGCTGTAGGCGAACAGCGGCACCGCTTGCTTGGAGCCGAAGCCGTCGATCAGGTACAGGCCCGCCTCGCCATCGGCGTTCAAGCCCATGACGACGTTGCGCGCGGAGACATCGTTCAGGATGATGTGGTGGTCCGCCAGGGTATCGAAGAAGTAATCCAGCTCGCGTGCCAGGGACTCGTCCAGGCCGCGGTCGCGGACGATCTGTTCCACGGTCGGCGCCAGTCCGCCCTGGCCGTCGGTAATCTTCTCGACCAGCAATCCCAGTCCCATGCTGGTCTGCGCCAGGCCAAGGATGCGCGCCATCGGCACCTTCCACCGCCCGGCCGCGGCATTCTGCGCGGCGGTGTATTCGGCCAGTTCGGCGACATGGTTGCGGTAGGCGCCCTCGCGCTGGCGATCCTTGCGCCAGCGGCGCAGCGGACGCGTGCTAAGGTGCTCCGCCACGGCGGGGAAATCGACCACTTTCACCAATAGGGAAGGGTCATGGGGGTGCTGGTAAACCAGCCGTTCGGCACCCGATGCGATGGGCCGCAGTCCCGTCAGGTCCAGCAGCCGGAACGGCTGGTAGGCCTCGGTAGCCAGGGGCGCCGGCTGTGCCGCGGGGGCAGCCGGTTCACGCCGGGCCGGGAAGGGGACAATACTCATGGCGCAAGCCGTATCGCTCGTGTGGCGCTTGTGATTATTTTTGCCGGCCACAGTTATATGACGAAAATTCAACGATGAACGTAGTGTGACTGTTTAATTCGCGCAGGCAAAGCGAAACCTGTTGCTTGTGGCGCGCGGCCTACAATGCCAACGGATGAGTGGGAGAGGTTCAGTGTTGCTTCAAGGCGACATCGTATTGGCAGGAATCGGGGTGGCCGCCGTGGTGGCAGCCCTGGCGGCGCTGGCGGCCGCCTGGCGTACCGGGCGTTCAGCCAGGGGGACGGATCAGCTGGCCATCCGCCTGGCGGAACAGGAGCGGGCGGCGGCCGCACTGCGCGGCGAACTCGCGGAAAGCCAGCGCGGCCTGCGCGGCGAGCTCGGCGACGCCATGCGCGACCTGCGGGTGGAACTGGGCGGCCAACTGGAAGCGCTGCGCGCCACCCTGGCGCGTGATGCGCTGGCCACGCGCACGGAATCCGCGGACGCCCTGGGGCGTTTCAGCGCGGTCTTCGGCGAGCAGGTCCAGCGCCTGACCGACATGAACGACCGGCGCCTGCAGGAGATCCGGCAAACCGTGGACCAGCGCCTCCTGGCCTTGCAGGCGGAAAACGCCGGCAAGCTGGACGAGATGCGGCGCACGGTGGACGAAAAACTGCATGCCACGCTGGAGCAGCGCCTGGGCGAATCCTTCCGGCTGGTGTCGGAACGGCTGGAAGCCGTGCACAAGGGCCTGGGTGAAATGCAGAGCCTGGCCTCGGGGGTGGGCGACCTGAAGCGGGTGCTGACCAACGTCAAGTCGCGCGGCACCTGGGGCGAGGTGCAATTGGCCCGTCTGCTGGAAGACACCATGACGCCGGACCAGTACGGCTGCAACGTCAAGCCCGTCCCGGGCAGCGATGCCATCGTGGAGTTCGCCATCCGCCTGCCGGGCCGCGCCGATGACGGCGAGCCGGTGTGGCTGCCGCTGGACGCCAAATTCCCCAAGGAGGAATACGAGCGCCTGGTCGACGCCGAACAGGCCGACGACCCGGACGCCGCGCGGGCCGCGGCCGCCGCGCTCGCGCGCGCGGTGGAGCTGCAGGCGCGCGCCATCGCGGACAAATACATCGCGCCGCCGCACACCACGGATTTCGCCATCATGTTCCTGCCCACCGAAGGCTTGTATGCCGAAGTCCTGCGGCGTCCCGGGCTGCTGGACAAATTGCACCGCCTGCGGGTCAATGTCAGCGGGCCGGCCAATCTGGCCGCCTTGCTGAACAGCCTGCAGATGGGCTTCCGCACGCTGGCCATCGAGCGGCGTTCCTCGGAGGTCTGGCAGGTACTGCGCGCCGTGAAGACGGAGTTCGGCCGTTTCGGCGATGCGCTGGCCGGCGTCAAGCGCACGCTGGAGACAGCCAGTTCCAAGATCGGCCAGACGGAAACCCGCACCCGCGCCATGCTGCGCAGCCTGAAGGCGGTGGAGGCCCTGCCCGACGACGCGGCCACGCCGGCCGCCTTGCTGGCCCAGCTTGCCGAAGAGGCCACGCCAACGGCGGACGACGAGAACCCGCCATCGCGCTAGCGTGCAAGCGGCGACGCGGGCGGCCGCCCGCGCGGTTTCCATCGTGCCGCATGTCGAAGCAAGCGCGCACGATATGGCGCATGGATGGCGGCGGGGCGGATCGCGGGCAATCTGCTAAATTGCTGCGCTTCCCTTTGTTTATCCGCGCTTTTTCCGATCGGGTGTTCCCATGCTCAGCCAGCAAGAATTGAAACAGCAGGCCGCCGCCGCGGCACTGGAGGTCGTCGACCAGGTCGCCGGCCCGGACGTCATCATCGGTGTCGGCACGGGTTCCACGGCGGACTTGTTCATCGACGGCCTGGCCCGGTTCAAGGGTCGCCTGCGCGGCACCGTCGCCAGCTCGGAACGCAGCGCCGCGCGCCTGTCCGCGCTGGGCATCGCGGTGCTGGACCTGAACGACGTCGAGCACATGCCCATATACGTCGATGGCGCGGACGAAATCGACGGCCGCCTGCACATGATCAAGGGCGGCGGCGGCGCGCAGACGCGGGAGAAAATCGTGGCCTCCGTCGCCGACCGCTTCGTCTGCATCGCCGACGAATCCAAGCTGGTGGAGCGCCTGGGCGCCTTCCCCTTGCCGGTGGAGGTCATCCCCATGGCGCGGGCCGCCGTCGCCCGCAAGCTGGCGGCGCTGGGCGGCCAGCCGCGCCTGCGCGAGGGTTTCATCACCGATAACGGCAATGTCATACTCGACGTGGCCGGCCTGCGGATCGACGATGCGCCCGCGCTGGAGCTGCATATCAATAACCTGCCTGGTGTCGTCACGTGCGGCCTGTTCACCCAGCCGGGGGCCGACGTCGCGCTGCTGGCCACGCAGAACGGAATCAGGCGGCTTGCGCGCCCGTAGCGCGCGGTGACCGGTGCCCGGTTCCCGGCGACCGGTTCATAATCCTGTCACATGGAAGTCATAACCTAGCCCCCCGATGCGGCCCGGGACTTCCTGATGGCATTTCTTGGAGGCTCGCATGGCAATGGAACCATCGTCAACCCCGCAGGGAGCCCGGATGACCGAGCACACAAACAAACAATTCGATGCCGACCTGGAAGCGGTCCGTTCGCAGTTTCTGGCGATGGGCGGCGTGGTGGAAGCCATGATCCAGGACGCGATCGACGCCTTGGCCAACGGCGATCTGGACCTGGTCGACAAGGTCCGCGAACGGGAAAAGGAAGTCAATCGCTACGAGGTCGAAATCGACCAGCGCATCAGCTATATCCTGGCGCGCCACCAGCCCACGGCGATCGACCTGCGCATGCTGCTGGCCGTGTCCAAGATGCTGACCGATATGGAGCGCTCCGGCGACGAGGCCGAGAAAATCGCCACCGTCGCCCGCCGCATCAACGACGGCGAAGTGCGCGTCACTCCCTTGGTGGACCTGCGCCATATGGCCAACAGCGTGCGCGCCATGCTGCGCCAGTCGCTGGATGCCTTCGCCCGGCTGGATCCGGTGCAGGCCGCCCAGGTGGTGCGCAGCGACAAGGAAGTGGACAAGGAGTGGAAGGCCGCGCTGCGGCAGCTGATTTCCTTCATGCTGGAGGATCCGCGCACCATCACGCCTTCGATCGACCTGATCTTCATCGCGCGCGCCATGGAACGCATCGGCGACCATGCCAAGAACATGTCGGAGCGGGTCATCTACATGGTGCGCGGCGCCGACGTGCGTCACACGGGCGCCAAGAATGCCGAACGCCAGGCCCGCGGCGAAGAGGAAAGCACCGAAACCACGGAATAAGCGCCGGGCCGCATGCGGCGCCTTGTCGCCCCGCTACGAAGCGACCCGCTTCGGGGCGACCGGTCATCAAGGCGGCGCATCCCCGCCCGACGGCCCGGCAGCGGCAGGCGAGCCGCCGCGGCAAGAAAAACGGCCCGCCCGCGTCGACCCCCACGGCCGGACTTCTCGTCCGGGTCAGGTGGGCCGACGCGGGCGGGCCGCGCCGTGTTCCAGGTGGCGCCGCGTTTCAGGCCGGGCCGCGTTTCAGGCCGAGGGCGGAACGTAGCCCTGGGCCTCGACGGTGCCGTCCTCGAACAGGAAGCGCTCCATCTGCTGCTGCAGGTACTTGCGCGCGCGCGCATCGGCCAGGTTCAGGCGGTTTTCGTTGACCAGGCGCGTCTGGATGCTTTTCCATTCCTCCCAGGCCTCTTTGGACACCTGTTGCCAGATGCGCTGGCCGAGTTCGCCAGGGTAGGGCGGAAAGTCCAGGCCTTCGGCGTCGCGCTTGAGTTTGACGCAATGGACGGTACGGGTCATGGGTATGGCTGCCGGATAAACGTTGGATCGTCGATTTTACCGAAACGCCCGTCCGGCGGCGTACGGCGTCACAGGCGCTTGATGAATACCAGGCTGTTGCGCGAGCGGTTGTAGTGCTGCTGCTTGTCGCGCGGCAGGTCGGCGATGCCGCCCTGGACGAAGCCGCGCTTCATGAACCAGTGCGAGGTACGCGTCGTCAGCACGAACAGGCGCTTGGCGCCCAGCGCGCGGGCGCGCGATTCCATGTGGCGCAGCAGCAATTCGCCTTCGCCGGAGCCCTGCCATTCCGGATGGACGATCAGGCAGGCCATTTCGGCCATCTGCTCTTCCTTGTAGGGATGCAGGGCCGCGCATCCGTAGATGACGCCGTCGTGCTCCAGCACGGTGAAGTTCTCCACGTCGCGCTCGATCACGCTGCGGCCCCGCGGCACCAGCGTGCCGTCGGCTTCCAGCGGCTCGACCAGGCTGAGGATGGCGCCCACGTCGTCGACCGTGGCGGGCCGCAGGTCGTCCAGCGTGTCCTCGACCACCATGGTGCCCACGCCGTCGTGGGTGAAGATCTCCAGCAGGACGCTGCCGTCCAGCCCGAAGGGAACCACGTGCGCCCGGGCCACGCCGCGCTTGACCGCCTGCGAGCTGTACTTCACGAACAGCGCCGTGTCCTCGTCCAGGCCGCCCTTGGCCAGCAGGGCATCGGCGTCCACGCGCGCCAGCTCGGTGTCGATGGAGCCGTCTTCGTTGCGCACGCCTTCGGTGGTCGACAGGAAGATCAGCTTTTCCGCCCGCAGCGCGACCGCCACGCTGGTGGCCAGGTCTTCCATGGCAAGGTTGAAGGCTTCGCCCGTGGGCGAGAAACCCAGCGGGGACAGCAGGATCACCGAGCCCTTTTCCATGGCGAAACGCATGCCGTCGACGTCGATCTTGCGCACGTGGCCGGTGTGCCGGTAATCCACGCCGTCGATCACGCCGGTCGGCCGCGCGGTGACGAAGTTGCCCGAGATGACGCGTATCTGGGAATGCGACATCGGCGTGTTGGGCAGGCCCTGGCTGAAGGCGGCCTCGATATCCAGGCGGATCTCGCCGGCCGCCTCCTTGGCGCATTCCAGCGACGCGGCGTCGGTGGGTGACAAGCCGCGGTCGAACTGGTGGCTGAAACCCTTCAGCCGCAGCTGTTCGTTGACCTGCGGACGGGATCCGTGCACCAGCACCAGCCGTATGCCCAGCGCCGACAGCAGGGACAGGTCCTGAACCAGTGTGTTCAGCGCGCCGGCCTGGATGAGTTCCCCGCCGAAGGCCACCACGAAGGTCTTGCCGCGAAAGGCATGTACGTACGGGGCGACCTCGCGAAACCAGCGCACGAATTGCGCGGGCGCGAAGCCGGGGGCTTCCAGGGCTGAGACGGTTTCTTGATCCAGGTCGGGCATGGTGCGGTGAAGAGCCGGAAAGAACAGGTAGGCGGCCAGGCGGAACCTGGGTTGAATCGCGAAATTATAGTGATCGCGCCGCCGCCCTGTTAACGCCGGTCCGGCAATGGGGTCCTACAGGGTGCCGGGGTAGGTGCCGCCGTCCAGCACCAGGTTCTGTCCCGTCATGAATCCGGCCCGCGCGCCGCACAGGAAGGCGCAGGCATCGCCGAATTCCGCCGGGTCGCCCAGCCGGCGCGCCGGCACGGTGCGGCGCCGCGCCTCCAGGATGTCCTCGACGGTCTTGCCGGTTTTTTGCGCGGTGGCGATCGCCGTGCCGCGCAGCCTGTCGGTCTCGAACGGCCCGGGCAAAAGGTTGTTGATCGTGACGTTGTGTTCCGCGACCTGCCGCGCCAGCCCCGCCACGAAGCCGGTCAGGCCCGCCCGCGCGCCGTTGGACAGGCCCAGGTGGTCGATGGGCATCTTCACGGCAGCAGAGGTGATGTTCACGATGCGGCCGAAGCGGCGCCCGATCATGCCATCGATGGTGGCCTTGATCAGTTCGATCGGGGCGATCATGTTGGCGTCCAGCGCCTTGATCCAGTCGTCCCGCGACCATTCGCGGAAATCGCCGGGCTTGGGGCCGCCGGCATTGTTGACCAGGATATCGGGATCCGGGCAGGCGGCCAGCAGGCGGGCGCGGCCTTCCGCCGTGGTGACATCGGCGGCCACCGTGGTGACGCGGGCACCGGTTTCGCGCCGTATCGCGTCGGCGGCTTCCTCCAGCGCTTCGGCGCCCCGCGCCGACATGATCACATGCACGCCCTCGCGTGCCAGCGACAGCGCGCAGGCGCGCCCCAGTCCCTTGCTGGATGCGCACACCAGCGCGGTACGTCCTTCAATGCCCAGATCCATGTTCGAGAGTCTCCGTGAGAAATGCGGCCCGGACCGGACGGGGCGGCGATGGGCGCCGTCCAGGCGGAAACGGCGCGGTCCGGGCGGGAAAGCCTGCTTAATTTTCAGAAAAAAAGGGTCGCAACTTGAAGTTTCATCGTTAATAATTTGAAATATGCGCCTGATGCAATTGTCGACACGAAAAAAACCGACTTCGGGTCTCAACAACGATACCAAGCCGCCAGGGAGATAAGCCGTCCTCTCCGAAGCGCGGTAATTTCTCGAGGATACACGGCAGTGACGCAATCCTATTGGTTGACCCTGGATCCGGCGACCCGCGAGCTGCGTGCCGGTTTTCGTGCCGCGGCGGCGGTGGAACCCCCCGACAGCGAGATGTTGCAGGCCGCGCTGGCGGCTCGCGGCTGGAGCGTCGATGCGCTGGACAGCGGAGCGGTCGCGGGATTCCTGGCGCGCTGCCAGGAGGCTGCTGCCCGCATCAGCGCCGAAGCCCTGCGCCAGGCCGGCACCACGGTGGCAGCGGCCGCCTCCATCGCCCATGAAGTATCCGGCGAACTGGCCGCCATCGAGTCCAGCGCGGCACGCCTGGGCGCCGCCCTGGAGCTCATGGACGCGCCCGAGGCGGCCGTCGCGCCGGCGACCGAGGGCGACGGCGTGGTCGAGGCGGTCATCGGCGAAGTGGTCGACGGCGCTTTCGAACTGGAGGTCTCCGAGGACAAGCTGCAGGTCTACCTGACGCTGCATCCGGCCAGGGGTGGGCGCGCCGTCCAGTTGGGAGACGTCCGCGCCGCCCTGACCGGGCATGGCATCGTCTATGGCCTGGACGAGGAAACGTTGCTGCAGGCGGTCGAAGGCGGTGCCACGGAAGCGGCGCTGATCGCCTCGGGCATTCCTCCCAAGCAGGGCCAGCCCACCCGTTTCGAGAGCCTGCTGACCCGGCAGGCCGCGGCCGACGTGGACGAGAACGCGCCCGTGGATTACCGCTCCCTGGGCAATCTGGTCCTGGTCAAGGCCGGCATGCCCTTGATGCGGCGGATTCCCGGTACGCTCGGCACGGACGGCATCGATGTGTATGGCAATCCCGCGCCGGCCCCGGCGCCGGAGGATCTGCCCTACGACGAGAATCTGGCCGGCGTGGCGCGCGATCCCAACGATCCGGAGATCCTGGTGGCCGCCATCGACGGCGCGCCTTCCATGCTGCCCTGCGGCGTGTCGGTCAATCCGGTGGTGGAGGTCGACGCCGTCAACCTGAACTCGGGCAACATCAACTTCGAGGGCACGCTGCAGGTACGCGGCGATGTCACCACCGGCATGTCGGTCAAGGTCAGCGGCGACGTCCTGGTCAGCGGCACGGTGGAAGCCGCGCACATCGACGCCGGCGGCAACGTGGTGGTCAAGGGCGGCATCATGGGTGCGGCGGAAGGCGCCACCACGGCGGAACCCGCCGCGCGGCTGGCCCAGGTCACGGCACGCGGTTCGGTAAAGGCGCGCTTCATCGGCAATGCCTCGATCAATGCCGGCCAGAATGTCGAGGTCGAGAGCGAAATCCGCCAGAGCGAGGTGAACGCCGGCCACACCGTCACCGTGGGCGCCAAGGGCTCCACCCAGGGCAACATCAGCGGCGGCCAGGTGCGCGCGCTGCGCGGCGTGCGGGCCGCCACGCTGGGTACCATGGCGGGCGTCAAAACCATTATCCAGGTCGGCGTCAATCCGCATGCCCAGGCCCAGAAGGAAGCGCTGCAGCGCACGCGCAAGCGCTTGCAGGAGGAAAAAGGCAAGCTGGAGCAGCTGCTGATTTTCTTGCGCAAGAACCCGGAGAAAGCCGCCAATGGCATCGGCGAGCGCGCGGTGCAGACCCATGCCAAATTGATGAAGGACCTGGCCGGCGTCGACGCGCGCGAGCGGCGCCTGGCCGCGGAGAACTCCGTGGCCGAGGACGCCACGATCCACGCCTCGCGCAAGATCCATGGCGGGGTGGAATTGCAGGTGGTCAACCGGCGCGAGGAAATCACCGAGGACATGCCCGCCGGTACGGCCAAGTTGTCCGATGGCAAATTGATCATCCGCTAGCGCAGGCCGCGGTCGGAGCTGGCATGCCCGCGGCCGGGCGGACCGGGGCCGGACAAAGTCGCCCATAGTCGCGACGTCGCCAGGGCCGCACGGCGCGCGCCCATGAACGCCCCGGGGAGGGCGCCCGCCACGCGGAAACTATAATCGCGGGAATGACCGTCAAGCCCCAGATTCCCTCTCGGCGCGGCCGGGCCGCGCCTGAAGCGGTCGCGCCGTCCCGTCCTGCCTCGCCGCCCGCCACCGCCCCCGCTCCCGCGCCGCGCGCCATTCCGGCCATCCGCTATCCCGAAGACCTGCCGGTCAGCGCCCGCCGCGATGAGATCGCGCGCGCGATCGCCGCCCACCAGGTCGTCATCGTCAGTGGCGAAACCGGCTCCGGCAAGACCACGCAGCTGCCCAAGATCTGCCTGGACCTGGGGCGCGGCCGTACGCGCATGATCGGCCATACGCAGCCGCGCCGGCTGGCGGCGACCTCGGTGGCGCGCCGCATCGCCGACGAGCTCGAAACCCCGTTGGGCGAGGTCGTCGGCTACCAGGTCCGGTTCAATGACCGTACCGGGCCCAACGCGGCGATCAAGCTGATGACCGACGGCATCCTGCTGG
Organism: Bordetella bronchialis; assembly: GCF_001676705.1. Lineage (NCBI taxonomy): Bacteria > Pseudomonadati > Pseudomonadota > Betaproteobacteria > Burkholderiales > Alcaligenaceae > Bordetella > Bordetella bronchialis. Next base: position 3,844,818 of record NZ_CP016170.1, on the reverse strand, counting down.
CCGAGACGCAGCGCGATCCCTTGCTCAAGCGCTACGACACGCTGATCATCGACGAGGCGCACGAGCGCAGCCTGAACATCGATTTCCTGCTCGGCTATCTGAAGCGCGTGCTGCCGCGGCGGCCGGACCTGAAAGTCATCATCACGTCCGCCACCATCGACGCCGAACGCTTCGCCCGGCATTTCGCCGAGGCGCCGGATCGGGCCGCACCGGTCATCGAGGTCTCCGGGCGCCTGTATCCGGTCGAAGTCCGCTATCGCCCGGTTCGCCGCGACGATGTCGACGACGATGCCGGGCCGGCATCCGGCCGGGCCGCCGCGCCCGATGCCGGTGCCCGTCCGGCGCGCGAGCGCGCCGGGGACGAAGAGCGCGACCTGATCGACGCCATCGTCGACGCCGTGGACGAATGCGCGCGCCACGGCCCTGGCGATATCCTGGTCTTCCTGCCCGGCGAACGCGAGATCCGCGAGGCCTCCGAGGCTTTGCGCAAGCAACACCCCGTCGGCACCGAGGTCCTGGCGCTGTACGCGCGCCTCTCGCAGGCGGAACAGGAACAGATCTTCCGGCCGCGCGGCAGCGGCCGGCGCGTGGTGCTGGCCACCAATGTGGCCGAGACCTCGCTGACGGTCCCCGGCATCCGCTTCGTGGTCGATAGCGGCCTGGCGCGGGTCAAGCGCTATTCCTGGCGCAACAAGGTCGAGCAGCTGCGCATCGAGCCCGTCAGCCGCGCCTCCGCCAACCAGCGCGCGGGACGCTGCGGGCGCGTCGGCCCGGGCGTCTGCATCCGCCTGTACGACGAGGCCGACTTCAACGCCCGCGCGCCGTTCACCGATCCGGAGGTCCTGCGTTCATCGCTGGCTTCCGTGATCCTGCGCATGAAGTCGCTCAAGCTCGACGACATCGAGGATTTTCCTTTCGTCGAGGCGCCGCCAGGCCGCGCCATCGCCGACGGCTACCACCTGCTGCAGGAGCTCGGCGCCATCGAAACCGTGCAGCGCGGCGAGCAGGACGGTGCGGAAGGCAGCGGCGATGACCAGCCCCGCATCGTCTACACCCTGACCCGCACCGGACAGGAGCTGGCGCGCCTGCCGCTGGATCCGCGCATCGGCCGCATGATCCTGGCCGCGCGCGAACAGCAGTGCCTGGCGGAAATGCTGGTCATCGCGTCGGCGCTGTCCATCCAGGACCCGCGCGACCGTCCCATGCAGGAAAAGGAAGCCGCCGAGAACGCGCATGCGAAATTCGCCGACGACAAATCGGAATTCCTGTCCTTCCTGAAGCTGTGGCGCTGGTACGGCGAACAGGTCCAGCACAAGGCATCGCAGCGCAAGCTGGTGGGCCTGCTGCGCCAGAACTTCCTGTCGCCGCTGCGGCTGCGCGAATGGCACGATGTCCATACGCAACTGGCCGCGGTGGTGGGCGAACAAGGCTGGCGCCTGAACCAGGCCGAAGCCACCTTCGAACAGATCCATATGGCGCTGCTCAGCGGGCTGCTGGGCAATATCGGCTACAAAAGCGACGAGGGCGGGCATTACCAGGGCGCGCGGGACATCCGCTTCCATATCCATCCCAGCTCGCGGCTGGCCAGGAAGGCGGGGCGCTGGATCGTCGCGGCCGAACTCGTGGAAACCACGCGCCTGTATGCGCGCTGCGTCGCCCGCATCGAGCCGGCCTGGATCGAACGCGCCGCGGCGCATCTGCTGCGCCGCAATTGGTCCGATCCGCGCTGGGAAAAAAAGGCCGGGCAGGTGGTCGCCAACGAACGCGCCACCTTGTATGGCCTGACCATCTACACCGGACGGCGGGTGCACTACGGCCGCATCAACCCCGACCATGCCCGCGAGATTTTCATCCGCGATGCGCTGGTACCGGGGGAGCTGGACACGCGCCTGCCCTTCGTCGCCCACAACCGCCGCCTGATCGCCGAGATCGAGAAACTGGAGCATCGGGCGCGGCGGCCGGACATCCTGGTGGACGACACACTGATCCAGGCCTTCTACGACAGGCAGATCCCGGCCGGGATGAGCCAGCTGGCAACCCTGGAAAAATGGTACGCGGGCCTGGACAAGCCCGCGGCCGACGCGCTGCTGCTGACCCGCGACGCCCTGATGCGCCATGAGGCCGCCGGCATCACGACCGAGGTCTTTCCCAAGAAGGTGGAATGGCAGGGCGTCACCATGGCGCTGGATTACCACTTCGAACCCGGCTCGCCGCGCGACGGCGTGACGCTTTCCGTGCCGCTGTTCGCGCTGAACCAGATCGACCCGCAGCGCTGCGAATGGCTGGTGCCCGGCATGCTCAAGGAAAAAGTCCACCTGCTGCTGAAGTCGCTGCCGCAGAAGATACGCCGCCACTGCGTGCCCCTGCCCGACTATGCCGCGGGTTTCTACGACCGCTGGTTCGATCGCCTGGGCGACCCCCAGCAGGGGCTGCTCGACGCCCTGGCGACGGATATGTGGGATCAGGTCAAGGTCCGCCCCCAGCCCGCCGATTTCAAGCTGGAAACGCTGCCGGCGCATCTATTCATGAATTTCCGCGTGGTCGACGAGCATGGGCGCATGCTGGCGGCCGGCCGCAACCTGGCCTCGCTGAAGGCCGAGTTCGGCCGCCAGGCGCAGGCGGATTTCCAGCAGCTGGCCGCGCGCGATACGCAGGTGGCGCAGGCGCTGGCCCAGGATGGCCTGACCAGCTGGTCCTTCGGCGAACTGCCGGAAATCATGGAGATCAAGCGCAAGGGCCAGTCCGTCATCGGCTATCCGGCGCTGGTGGACCGCGGCACGCACTGCGACCTGGACGTCTTCGACGACCCCGACGAGGCGCGCAAGCACCATCGGGCCGGCCTGCTGCGGCTGTTCCGGCTGGGACTGCGCGAGCAGATCAAGTTCCTGGAAAAAAACCTGCCCGACCTGACCCGCATGAGCATGCTGTTCATGCCGCTGGGCACGCAAGAGTTCCTGCGCGACCAGATCATCGATTGCGCCCTGGAGCGGGCTTGCTTGGCCGACCCCTGGCCGGTCAATCAGGCGGAGTTCGAGTCGCGGCGCCTGGAAGGCAAAAGCCGGCTGGGACTCCTGGCGCAGGAGGTCGCGCGGCTGGCCGCGGCGGTGCTGGCGGAGTGGGCCGCGCTGCAGCGAAAATTGCCCCAGGCCAAGGCGCATGCGGCGGCCTATGCGGACCTGCAGCAGCAGGTCGGCGCCCTGGTTCCGCCCGCCTTCCTGCGTGAGTCGCCTTATGCCCAGCTGGCGCATTTCCCCCGTTACCTGAAGGCGGCCGTCGCGCGCATAGACAAGCTGCGTGCCGATCCGGGGCGCGACCAGCGCCTGATGGCCGAGATGGCGCCCTTGCTGACGCAATACCAGCGCGCCCGCGCGGCGCTCAAGGGGGCGCCCGACGCGCGCCTGGACGAGTTCCGCTGGCTGCTCGAAGAGCTGCGGGTGGCCCTGTTCGCGCAGGAGCTGCGTACGCCCATGCCGGTATCGGTGAAGCGCCTGCAGAAGTCCTGGGAGTCGATGCGGCGCTAGGATGGCGGCGTGGCGCAAGTGCCACGCGGCGCCCCGCGCAGGGGACCGGCCATTGCCATGCGTCAAGCGCGAGGCATATCATCGTTCAGGTAGCTTCATCCATCCTGTCTGCGGGAGAAGACCATGAGCGACACCATCCTGAAAGGCCGCGCGTTCCAAACCAGGCGAGGGTGGTCCGGCGGCCCACCGTGGTTCCGCCGCCTGCGGCTGAAGGGCCTGGGCGACCAGGTCGCCGCGTTCATCGCCGAGGTCTACGCGGAGATGGAGCGCGCCCGCGGCATCCGCCCGGTCATTTCCGCCTACAAGCCGCCGCGCCAGCCCGGGGCGCGCCAGCCCGGGGCGCGCTAGGCTGGGACCGCCGGTCGCGCCGCGCTCAGATCCAGACGAAGGCGCCGACCAGCAGGACCACCAGGCTCCACTTCACCGCCTTGTAAAGCGGCCGGTTCCAGGCCTTGAAGCGCTTGCGTGCCTGGTCGAGCCGCCAATGGGCGTGCGTCAGGCGGTTGATCGCGCCGGTCTTGTCGCCTTCGTCGTTGGGCGAGCTGGCGGCGGACATCACCACCTTGCCGAACCACGAATTGAAGGCCTCGGCCCAGCGCCAGCGCAACGGCCGCTCCACGTCGCAGAACAGGATGATGCGGTTCTGCCCGGATTGGTTGTGGGCTTCGTGGATGTAGGTTTCGTCGAACACCACCCCTTCGCCGTCGCGCCAGCTGTAGCGTTCGCCGTCGACGTCGATATAGCAACGGTCGTCATTCGGCGTGGCCAGCCCCAGGTGGTAGCGCAGCGAGCCGGAGAACGGGTCGCGGTGCGGGTTCAGCTTGCCGCCATCGGGCAGTTCCGCGAACATCGCGGCCTTTACCTTGGGCAGCGTCCTGAGCAGCGCGACGGTGCGCGGGCAGAGCGCTTCCGCCGAGGGATGGCGGGCGTCGTACCACTTCAGGTAGAAGCGCTTCCAGCCGTACTTGAAAAAGGAATTGAAGCCGATGTCATCGTGGCGTTCGGCCGCCTTGATGCGGCGCAGTTCGGCCATTTGCAGGGCCTCGTCGCGGATGATCTCCCAGTTGTCCTGCAGCACCTGCAGTTCGGGGATTTCGCGCGTCGACACATAAGGGGTGGTGGGCACGCGCGAGGCGAGCACCATGAAGGCGTTCACGGGCGCCAGCAGCACGGAATGGTCCAGGAAGACTCGCGACCAGGCCAGGCGTACGCGGCCGCGGTAGTGCCCGTACAGGATAGAGGCCAGCCATAGGCCTGGGATCAGCCATTTCATAGCGAAAGACGCGCAAAGTTCCAGTCAACTGTCTATTCTTGCACAGCCGAAGCCGCGGTGGGGCAGCGGATGGTCCGGGACCGGTCCGGCGGGCGGTCTGCTGAGTACAATCGCGGTCATGTCAGAAGAAGCCGTCATCGCCCCGTCCCCCTTTGTCCACCTGCGCGTCCATTCCGAGTTTTCGGTGGTGGACGGCACGGTCCGTATTCCCGATCTGGTCAAGCGCGCCGCCAAGCTGGGCCAGCCCGCCGTCGCCTTGACGGATCTGTCCAATCTGTTCGGCCTGATCAAGTTCTACAAGGCCGCGCGCGGCGCCGGCATCAAGCCGGTGGCCGGCTGCGATGTGTGGGTCAGCAACGACGAGGACCGCGACAAGCCCTACCGCCTGCTGCTGCTGGTGCGGGACCGCCAGGGCTACCTGGACCTGTGCGAGCTGCTGACGCGCGCCTACCTGACCAACCAGCACAAGGGCCGGGCGGAGGTGCGCCGCGAATGGCTGTTGCAGGCCGGCGGCCTGATCCTGTTGTCGGGCGGCCGCGCCGGCGATGTCGGGCAGGCGCTGGAGACCGGCAACGCCGCGCAGGCACAGGCGCTGGCGCGCCAGTGGGCGGCGGCCTTTCCCGATGCCTATTACATCGAGCTGCAGCGCGCCGGCATGGACGGCGACGAGGCCTACGTCCAGGCCGCGCTGCGGCTGGCCGCGGAGTGCGGCCTGCCTGTCGTGGCCACGCATCCCATCCAATTCCTGGACAAGCACGAATTCCAGGCGCACGAGGCGCGGGTCTGCATCGCGGAGGGCGAGATCCTGGCCAACCCGCGCCGCGTCCGCCGTTTCACGCCCGAGCAGTACATGCTGGATAGCCAGGAAATGGCGCGGCGCTTCGCCGACGTGCCCTCGGCCCTGGCCAATACGGTGGAAATCGCCCGCCGCTGCAACCTGACGCTGGTGCTGGGCAAGCCGCGGCTGCCGAATTTCCCCACTCCCGACGGCGTCACGCTGGACGACTACCTGGTACAGCTGTCCGAACAGGGCCTGGAAAAGCGCCTGGAGTTCCTCTTTCCCAACGAAGAAGAACGCAACGCCAAGCGCGATGCCTACTACGAACGCCTGCGCTGGGAATGCAAGACCATCATCCAGATGGGCTTCCCGGGCTACTTCCTGATCGTGCAGGACTTCATCAACTGGGGCAAGAACAACGGCGTGCCGGTCGGGCCGGGCCGGGGTTCGGGCGCCGGTTCGCTGGTGGCATACGCGCTGGGCATTACCGACCTGGACCCGATTCGCTACGACTTGCTGTTCGAACGCTTCCTGAATCCGGAGCGGGTGTCCATGCCCGACTTCGATATCGACTTCTGCCAGGACAACCGCGAACGGGTCATCGACTACGTCAAGGAAAAATACGGCCGCGAGGCGGTCAGCCAGATCGCCACCTTCGGCACGCTGGGGGCCAAGGCGGTGGTGCGCGACGCCGGCCGCGTGCTGGATATGCCGTATATGTTCTGCGACGGCTTGTCCAAGCTGATCCCGTTCAACCCGGCGGATCCCTGGACGCTGGAACGCGCGCTCAAGGACGAACCCGCCTTCAAGGAACGCTACGAGCAGGAAGAGGAAGTCCGCGGCCTGGTCGACCTGGCGCAACCGCTGGAAGGGCTGACCCGCAACATCGGCATGCACGCCGGCGGCGTGCTGATCGCGCCCGGCAAGCTGACCGATTTCTGCCCGCTGTACTGCCAGCCCGGCCAGGAGAACAGCGCGGTATCGCAGTTCGACAAGGACGACGTGGAAGCGGCCGGCCTGGTCAAGTTCGACTTCCTGGGCCTGCGCAACCTGACCATCCTGGACTGGGCGGTGCGCTATGTCCGGCAGTTCAACGAGGACAAGCGCGATTTCGACATCATGGCGGTGCCGCTGGACGACCCTGCCGCCTATAAGATCCTGACCGACGCCAATACCACCGCGGTATTCCAGCTGGAATCGCGCGGCATGAAGGAGCTGCTGAAGAAACTGCGGCCCAGCACCTTCGAAGACATCATCGCCATGCTGGCGCTCTACCGTCCGGGCCCGCTGGAATCCGGCATGGTGGACGACTTCGTCAACCGCAAGCACGGGCGGGCGCCGGTCGATTACTTCCATCCCGACCTGGAAGGCACCCTCAAGAGCACCTACGGGGTCATCGTCTACCAGGAACAGGTGATGCTGATCTCGCAGATCATCGGCGGCTACTCGCTGGGCGGCGCCGACCTGTTGCGGCGCGCCATGGGCAAGAAAAAGCCCGAGGAAATGGCCAAGCACCGGGAGTTGTTCCAGAAAGGCGCCGAAGCCAAGGGCCACGACCCCAACCTGGCGGTCAAGCTGTTCGACCTGATGGAGAAGTTCGCCGGCTACGGCTTCAACAAGTCGCACTCGGCCGCCTACGCGCTGATCGCCTACCAGACCGCGTGGCTCAAGGCCTATCATCCCGCCGAATTCCTGGCCGCCACCCTGTCGTCCGACATGGACGATACCGACAAGGTGCAGACCTTCTGGCGCGATGCCACGGATAACGGCGTGGAAGTCCTGCCGCCCGATGTCAATGCCTCCGGCTACCGCTTCGAGCCGGTGGCCGACGCCCGCACCGCCAAGGGCCTGCCGCCGCGCACCATGCGCTACGGCCTGGGCGCGGTGAAAGGCACCGGCCAGAGCGCGGTCGAGGACATCATCCGCGCGCGCCAGGAAGGCGGGCCGTTCCGCGACCTGTTCGACTTCTGCCGCCGGGTCGACAAGCACACGGTGAACCGCCGCACCATCGAGGCCCTGATCAAGGCCGGCGCCTTCGACGGCATCGAGCCGAATCGCGCGGCGCTGCTGGCCTCGGTGCCCACCGCCATGGAGGCCGCCGAGCAGGCCGCGCGCAGCGCCAACCAGGTTTCGCTGTTCGGCGACGACGCCAGCGACGTGGTGGCCAGCGAACTGGCCAAGGTGCCGCCCTGGAACCTGCATACCCGCCTGACGGAAGAAAAATCCGCGCTGGGCTATTACTTCAGCGGGCATCTGTTCGACGCCTGGCGCGACGAGGTCCGCCGCATCGTCCCCATGACGCTGGCCCGGCTGGAGCCGCAGCGGGAACCGCAATGGATGTGCGGCGTGCTGTCGGGCGTGCGCGCCATGATGACCCGCCGCGGCAAGATGGTGTTCGCGGTGCTGGACGACGGCACGGCGCAGGTGGAAATTTCCATCTTCAACGAACTCTACGAAAAACACCGCAACCGCTTGCGCGAGGACCAGCTGCTCATCGTGCACGGCAAGGTCAGCAACGACGAGTATTCCGGCGGCATGCGCATCGTGGCCGAGTCGCTGTTCGACCTGCAGCTGGCGCGCGAAGCCCGCGCGCGCTCGCTGCGCATCCGCCTGAACGGCAACGCCGACGCGGAACACCTGCGCAAGCTGCTCAATCCCTACCGCGCCGAACCGGAAAACGGCGTGCCCGGCACGCCCGTGGAGGTCATCTACACCCGCGGCAATTTCCTGTGCACGGTCCGGCTGGGCGAAGACTGGCGGGTACGCATGGCCGACGCGCTGCTGGAGCGGCTCAATGAATGGACACGCCCGGAAGGCGTGGAGATCTCCTACTCATGACACCCTTACGCATCGTCCATTCCGAAGCCGCGGTGGCGTTCGGCGGACAGGAGCATCGCATCTTCAAGGAAATGATCGCCATGCGCGAGCGCGGCCATCATATGGAAGCCATCTGCCAGTCGCGCGCCCAACTGGTCAAGCGGCTGGGCGATGAGGGCTTCACCGTGCACCAGGTCGACATGGACGGCGTGCCCAATTATTTCAAGGGCATCGCCGCCATCCGCCGCATCCTGCGAGAAGGCCGCTTCGACGTACTGAATACCCACAGCCGCCGCGATACGGTCATCGCCGCCGTCGCGGCGCGGATGGCCGGCACCCCGCTCATCGTTCGCACCCGGCACCTGGCCAGCAAGGTGGGATCGATGTGGTCCTACACCATCCTGCCGCATCGCGTGACCACCGTCAGCGACCACGTCCGCGAATACCTGATCACGCGCGGCGTGCCGCGCGAATCGGTCGCCACCCTGTATTCGCCCATCGTGCCCCCGCCGCCCATCGAGCGTTCCACGCTGCGCGACGAACTCGGCCTGGCCGATACCGATGTCGTCGTCGGCTGTGTCGCCGTCATGCGGCCGGCCAAGGGTCACATCGCGCTGATCGACGCCATGCGCGGGCTGATGGCCACGCGGCCCAACCTGCACCTGGTGTTCGTGGGCAGCGGCTCGCCGACCTTCGAGCGGGTGCAGGCCTACATCGCCGAGCTCGGCCTGCAATCGCGCATCCATCTGATGGGTACCCGGCGCGATGTTCCCAATCTGTTGGCCGGCTTCGACCTGTTCGCCCTGGCCACCGAGCAGGAAGCCTCCGGCACCGTCTATGTCGAGGCTCAGGCCAGCGGCCTGCCGGTGGTCGGCACCAACGTGGGCGGCGTGTCGGAGATGTTCCGCGACGGCGTCAGCGGCTTCCTGGTGCCGTCCAAGGATCCGGCCGCGCTGACCGCCGCGCTGCAGCGGCTGATCGACGATCCGGGGCTGCGCCGCAAGATGGGCGAGGCCGGACGGCGCATGATCCGGGAAGAGGGCGTGTTCTCGCCGCAGCGCCTGGCGGAGCGCACCGAACTCGTCTATCGCAAATGGCTGGCGGAGCGGCGGCGATGACGGCCGGGGCGCACAATGTGCCGGTGCTGATGTACCACCACGTCACCCCGGCGGGCGGCATGATCGCGGCCACGCCGGCGCATTTCGAAAGCCAGATCGCCCGGCTGGCGCGGGACGGCTATACGGCCCTGTCGGCGGATCGTTTCGCGGCCCATCTGGCCGGCGAGCCGGTGCCGGAAAAGTCCGTGCTGATCACCTTCGACGACGGCTACCTGGACAATTGGGTGCACGCCCACCCCATCCTGCAGCGCTACGGCATGCACGCGGTGATGTTCATCGTCACCGGCTGGATAGGCGATGGTCCCGCGCGTCCCACCGCGGGGCAGGGCGGCGCGCCGCCCGCGCCCGATCATGCCGCCTGCAAGGCGGCCATCGCCGACGGGCGCGCGGACCAGGTCATGGCGCGCTGGACCGAGATCGAGGCCATGCGCGCGGCCGGCACCTTCGAGTTCCATAGCCATACGCAGACGCACACGCGCTGGGACAAGGTATGCGGCACGGACGTGGCCGCCAAGCGCGAACGCATCGCGGAGGAACTGCACCGTTCGCGCCTCGTGCTGGGCGAGCGGCTGGGCGAACAAAGTCCACACCTGTGCTGGCCCCAGGGCTACTTCGACGACGATTACCTGGAGGCCGGGCGCCAGGCGGGCTTCCGCTATTTCTACACCACCGATGCGCTGGGCCAGAATACCGTCGGTGGCGATCCGGAACACATCTACCGCTTCGCCGTGCGGGACCAGCCCGGACGCTGGCTGGCGCGCCGCCTGTGGCTGGGCGGGCATCCTGTCTGGGGGCCGCGCTATCACGCCTGGAAGGCCTGGAAGCGCCGCCTGAGGGGACGCGCATGAAGCTCTCGGTCATCGTCATCACCAAGAACGAAGCGGCCAATATCGTCGCCTGCCTGGATTCCGTGGCCTTTGCCGACGAGTTCATCGTGGTCGATTCCGGGAGCACCGACAACACCATCGAGCTGGCCCGCGCGATGGGCGCCACCGTGGAACAGACGCACGACTGGCCCGGCTTCGGTCCGCAGAAGAACCGCGCGCTGAACCTGGCCCAGGGCGAATGGGTGCTGTCCATCGATGCGGACGAACGCGTCACGCCCGAATTGGCCAAGGCCATCCAGGAGGCCATCGCGGCGCCCGATCGCGACGCCTACGAGATCGCCCGACTGTCGGATTTCTGCGGCCGCTTCATCCGCCACAGCGGGTGGTGGCCGGACTACGTGCTGCGCTTGTTCCGCCGCGGCACCGCGCGGTTCAGCGATGCCGCCGTGCATGAGAAAGTCATTCCATCGCAGCCGGGGCGCGTCGGGCGGCTGCAGGGGCATTTCGTCCACTATCCCTATCCCCATCTGGATGCGCTGGTCAGCAAGGTCAACCGTTATTCCTCGGATGCCGCGGCGATGATGCATGCCCGCGGCAAGCGCACGGGCATCCTGGGCGCGCTGGGGCACGGCTTCTGGACCTTCGTCCGCATCTACCTGATCCGCCGCGGTTTCCTCGACGGCCGCCACGGCCTGGTGCTGGCGGTGACGGCGGCGGCGGGCAGCTTCTTCCGCTATGCCAAGCTGATGTTCCTGACTGAAAACGCGCGCCGCGATGGCGCCCCCCGGCCTTGAAAATCCTGTATACGAACTTCCATCCGCGCAACGGCGGGGGGCATGTCACCTACATCATGAATCTCGCGCGCGGCCTGCGGCATGCGCACGAGATCACGGTGGCGACGCCCGGCAGCAGCCGGCTGTACCGCTATGCGGGCGAACTGCCGGGCGTGCGTGTGGCGGACATCGGCTTCCGCTCGCGCGCATCCGCCCTGTTCGGCGAGGCTGCCGCCCTGCGGCGGCTGATACGCCAGGAAGGCTATGACCTGATCCACGTGAACGGCTCGACCGACCATCGCCTGGCGATGATCGCCACCCTGGGCATGCGGCGGCCGCCCATCGTGTTCACCAAGCACAACGACCTGCCGCTGGATACCGTGGGCCACCGCATGCGCGCGCGTTTCGGCACGGACCGCGTCATCGCCGTCAGTGAATTCGTCGCAGGCCTGCTGCGACGTTCGCCGTACGGACGCCTGCCCATCGCCACCATCCGGCACGGCATCGACACGGACTACTTCGCGCCGCCCTCGGCCGCCCTGCGCCCCGGGCTGCGCGACAAGTACTTCGGCGCCACCGCGCCGGGCAAGATTCTGCTGGGCAGCTCCGGCGGCACCGACTACGACAAAGGCTGGCTGGATCTGCTGGCCGGCCTGGCGCAATTGGCGCCGGAGAACCGCCAGCGCTTTCGCGTCCTGGTCGCGGGCGATCCGCCCGACGAGGCGAAGATGGCGCGCGTGCGCGAACTCGGGGTGCAGGACCAGGTGGTATTCCCCGGCCTGCTGGACGACGTGCGCCCGGCGCTCGCGGCCTGCGACGTGGGCTTCGTGCTGTCCTACCGCGAGGCGCTGTCCTTCGCCTGCCGCGAAGTCATGTCGCTGGGCCTGCCCGCCCTGGTATCCAATGCCGGCGGCCTGCCGGAGAACGTTATCGACGGACGCGACGGCTGGGTCGTGCCCGTGCGCGATCCGCGGGCTATCGCGGCGGTGTTGCAAGGCATGCTGGACGATCCGTCGCGCACGGCGGCGATGGGCGCGGCCGCGCGCGAAAAAAGCCTCAGCGATTTCGGCCTGGCCAAGTTCGTGGAAGCGACGTTCGCGGTGTACCAGGCGGCGCTGGACGGCCGCTAGGCCGGTGACGTTGCATGGATCCCCGGCCCGCCCGGCTCCTATAATCGCCGCCATGTCCATCCCCATTCTCATGTACCACCAGGTCGGAACGCTGCCGCCGCGCGGCACGCCGTATCGCGGCTTGACGGTGGACACGGCGGCCTTCCGGCGGCAGATGTCCTGGATGCGCCGCCTGGGCTACCGGGGCCTGTCGATGCGCGAGCTGATGCCCTATCTGCGCGGCGAACGCAGCGGCAAGGTCTTCGGCATCACCTTCGACGACGGCTACCGCAATGTGCATGACAACGCCATGCCGGTGCTGGCGGAACTCGGCTTCACCGCCACCAATTATTTCGTCGCCCGCCAGTTCGGCGGCAGCAATGTCTGGGACCATGCGCACGGGGTGCCGCCATCGCCCCTGATGACGGCGGCCGAGATGCGCGCATGGGCGTCCGCCGGCAACGAGGTCGGCTCGCATACGCTGGACCACGTCCATCTGCCGGAGCTCGATGCCGGCGAGGCCCGCCGCCAGATCGCCGCCTCGCGCCGCGAACTGGAGGATGCCCTGGGCGGGCCCGTTACCGCCTTCTGCTACCCCTATGGCGAATACAACGCCCAGCTCATGGACATGGCGCGCGAAGCCGGCTACGACAACGCCACGCTGACCAAGCGCGGGCTGGCGAACGCCAAGGACGATCCCATGGGCCTGCCCCGGGTGCTGGTCGCGGGTTCGACCGGCCTGCTGGCCTTCCTGCGCAAGACGCTGACCCGCCACGAGGACCGCAAGCGGCGGCGCTGGTAGCGGCGGGCGCGGCGACTCGGGTACCGGGCGCGAGGGCCGCGCGTCCCGCGATCGCGGCGGCCGACGCGGCAGGCAATGCCAAAAGGCCCGCAAGGCCGCCGCGTGCGATGGCGTCTATGCCAGCCGCTTCGCCCAGGGGGAGGGCGCCGTCGCCTGTTCCAGCTGTGTCAGCCAGGCAATGGCGTGTTCGCGGTTATCCCCGCACATGTCGGCGGCCGGGCGCAATCCCCCGCAGAAATCCGGGCGTTCCGGCTTGCCGAACACGGCGCAGCGCATATCGTCCATCAGCTGCACGCAGCGCACGCCGGCGGGCTTGCCCCCCGGCATCCCGGGCAGGGCGCGCGTAATCGACGGCGCGATGCAGCAGGCGCCACAGCCCGGCCGGCACGAGGGCGCGGCGGCGGCGGGCATCAGATCCACCCCCGTATCCAGTACAGGAACAGCCCGGTGTACTCCTTGATGATGGAGCGGCTGGCGTCGAAGGCGCGTTCGTCCGGCAGCCAGGGCGAGATCCGCGGCGAGGCCGGCAGGTAGATCTGCGGCTGCGAGGGCGCCGGGATCGCCGTCACGCCCTGTTTGCGGAAGGCGGCCATGGCGCGCGGCATGTGCAGGGCCGATGTCACCAGCAGCACCGTGCGGATATCGTGCTCCTTCAGCTGGCCTTCGGTCAGGATGGCGTTTTCGTAGGTGGTGCGGCTGTCGTTTTCCAGGATCATCGCGCTGCGGGGCACGCCGGACCGGCGCAAGGCATGCGCCATGCCTTCGGCTTCGCTGACGTCGCCGCTCAGGGCGCCGCCGGACAGCACGATCTTGGGCGCGCGGCCGGCCTCGTACAGTTGTTCCGCCGTCTGGAAGCGCCGGATCGCGGTCTCGCGGTCGTACGGCAGGAACCAGTTCTGGCGGTCGTTGGCGATATTGCCACCCAGCACGACGATCGCGTCGGCCGTGGGCAGTTCGGCGGGCGGGCGATAGGGGTACTCCCTTTCCAGCATGCCGCCCAGCCACAGCGAGGTGGCCGGGATGGACCAGGCATAGGCCCAGGCCAGGCCGATGGCGGCCAGCGCCAGGCCCGTCTTGCGCCACCGGACCAGCGCCAGCACCAGGCCCAGCCCCACCAGGGTCAGGCACAAATAAAGAGGGATGATGAGATACGCGAGAAGACTGACAATGGACATACCGTCACGATTGTTCAGGCCGGCGCCGCGCCTGTCAATTCATGGGACGCACGGCCGGGTTCATGCCCATTCAACAGGGCTTCCGCGTCGCGCGCGACATCCCGCACCGCGGGCCAATGTCCGTCCGAGCCCATGCAATGGGCGCTGGCCGACCACGGGCCGGTGCGTTCGCGCTGGGTGACCCCGAACAGCGTGATCTGCCGCGCTCCGGCCGCCGCGGCCACATGGGACACGCCGGAATCGTTGCATATGACCAGGGCGGCCCGCGTGGTCAGGGCGGCGAAGGCGCCCAGGCCCAGAGGGGGCAGCAGGCGCGCGTCCGGCGCGTTCGCGCGGGCGGCGTCGGCCTCCGCGGGAGGCGGGCACATGGCGACCGCTATGCCGCGGTCCAGCAACGCGCGCGTCAGCTCGGCGAAACCGGGCCAGACCTTGTTGCGCCCCCGGTGCAGGCCGGTGGCGGTGGGCGCGATCAGCACGAAGGGCGCCTGCGCCAGGCCGGCGTCCTCCAGGCAGGCCTGCGCCTGCGCCCGCTGTGACGCGGTCAGCGTCAGGCCCAGTTCCGGCCCGGGATCGGGGGCCCCGTTGGGCAATCCCCAGCGGCCCAGGGCCTCTCGCGCCAGGTGGTACCAGGATTGCACCGCATGCAAGGGCGCCTGCGGTTTGCGCACGGGCCAGCGCAGCAACAGGCTGCGGCCGTCGTCGCGATAGCCCGCCACTGGCAGCCCAGCCAGCCGGAAGACCGCCGCGCTGGACAGGGAGTCCGGCAGGGCCAGCGCCACGCCGCCCCGGCCGGCGCGCCGGATATGCGCCCGCACCGCGGCGCGGTCCTGGCCGAAGCGGCCTCGCATGGGGATGAAATCGTCCTGGCCCGCGACGCCGGCCAGCAGGTCCTGCGCCCAGGGCCGGGCGCACAGGACCGTCGGCAGCCCCGCCGCGCGCAGCAGCCGCAGGGTCGGCAGGCTCATGCAGACGTCGCCGACCCAGTTGGGCAGCCGCACGTATAAACGGGTTATCGATGGCATAAAAGGCAGGGTCCGCCGCCTGGCGGCGCAAGGATGGGGCCGGGGCGGGCGAAGCGCCGGGCCGCGGCCGGGAAGGTCGCGCGGCCGACGGTACAATCCCCGGACACTCGAATTGTATAGAAGCGAGAGATTTCTTGGATTCTGCCACTCGCAACAGGCCCGCCGGCTCCCATCCGGTCAAGGCCGTGCTCTGGAAACGTATTTATTCGCGCGTCGGCTCCCACTGGAAGGCGCTGGCGCTCGCGATCCTGCTGATGGCAGGGGCCGCCGGCACGCAGCCAACGCTGGCCGTCATCATGAAGCCGCTGCTGGACGACGGCTTCAGCGGTACCAAGCCTTACTATGTCTGGGCCATCCCGCTGGCCGTGGTCGGGCTCATTTTCCTGCGCGGCGTCTGCAACTTCTTCAGCGACTATCTGCTCGCGTGGGTCGCCAACAATGTGTTGCGCGGCATCCGGCAAGAGATGTTCGACCGTCTGCTCGGGCTGCCGGACGAACAATTCAAGCGCGGGGATACCGGCCGCCTCTTGAACCGCTTCACCATAGACGCCGGCAACGTGACCGGCTACGCCACCGACGTCATCACGGTCCTGGTGCGCGAAACACTGGTGGTGGTGGCGCTGATCTGCGTGCTGCTGTACATGTCCTGGCTGCTGACGCTCATCATCCTGGTCATGCTGCCCGTGTCGGTGTTGATCGCCCGGGTCTTTATCCGGCGGCTGCGCAAGATCAACCGCGAAACGGTCAATATGAATGCCGAACTGACCCGCGTGGTGGGCGAGGGCATCGACGGCCAGCGCGTGATCAAGCTGTTCGACGGCTACGAGTACGAACGCGGCCGCTTCAGCTACGTCAATTCGCGCCTGCGCCGCTACGCCATGCGCGGCGCCATCGCCGATGCGGCGATGACGCCGCTGACGCAGGTTTGCATCGCGCTCTCGGTCGCCGGCATCATCGCCGTCGCGCTGGGGCAGGCCAACGCCGGCTCGCTCACCGCCGGCAGCTTCGCCGCCTTCATGGCCTCGCTGGCGCAGCTCTTCGATCCGGTCAAGCGCCTGACCAATCTGGCCGGCCGCATGCAGCGCATGCTGGTTTCGGCCGAGAGCGTCTTCACGCTCATCGACGAAGTGCCGGAACAGGAAACCGGCCAGCGCGCCTTGCCCGAACCCATACGCGGCCAGGTCGAATTCAGCGGGGTCACCCATCGGTTCCCGGATGCGGATCGCGATACCGTCAGCGACGTATCGTTCTCCGTACAGCCCGGCGAAACGGTGGCGCTGGTCGGCCGCTCCGGCAGCGGCAAGACCACGCTGGTGAACATGCTGCCGCGCTTCGTCCTTCCCACGGGCGGGCGGATCTCCATCGATGGCGTCGACATCCGCGAACTGTCGCTGGGCAGCCTGCGGTCGCACCTGTCGCTGGTCAGCCAGGACGTGGTGCTCTTCGACGACACCATCGCGGTGAACGTCGGCTATGGCGCGCTCGGGCAGGCCAGCGACCAGCAGGTCCTGGAGGCCCTGGAAGCCGCTAACCTGCTGGATTTCGTCAATGGCCTGCCCAAGGGTATCCATACGCCGGTCGGGGAAAACGCCGCGCGCCTGTCCGGCGGCCAGCGCCAGCGGCTCGCGATCGCGCGGGCCCTGATCAAGAACGCGCCCATTCTGATCCTGGACGAGGCCACCTCTGCCCTGGACAACGAGTCCGAGCGGCAGGTCCAGGCCTCGCTGGAACGGCTCATGAAGGGCCGCACCACGCTGGTCATCGCGCACCGCCTCTCCACCGTGCAGAACGCCGACCGTATCGTCGTGCTGGACGCCGGCCGGATCATGGAGCAGGGCCGCCACGAAGATCTGCTGGCGGCCAATGGCCTGTACGCATCGCTGTACCGGATGCAATTCCGCGAAACGGAATAAGCCATGGGGAGGGACGTGCGGCGCATGACGGCAGGCACGCCCCCATCGTCCCACGCCCGGCGGCACAGCGGCGCGCCGCGCCTTGCCGCGATGGGTATCTTGCGCTGGAACCTCGCGGCCGCAGCCGGATCCGGGAACGCGTTCCAGTCCGCACGCGCCCCGGGCGTCGTCCCGCGCCGCCCGGGCTGCTCGTGGATGCCGGCGGTCTGGCTCGCGCTGCTGGTGTTCGCGGTGCGGGCCTTGTTGCCGACGGGCTTCATGCCCGATCCGGACGCCTTGCGCGCCGGACGCTTCCAGCTTGTTTATTGCGGTGCGGCCGGCCCCATGCCCGCGGGCATGGCACAGGCGGGCCACTTCGGCGCCCACCCGCATATGGCCCATCCCGGCCATCCCGGCGCGACGCCGACCGGCCATATGGAAAGGGCCGCGCCCGCCATGAGCGCCGACGGCCATGGCATGCGGGGCCAGGCGCCCGCCATACCGGACGGCGACCGGATGCCCGCCGATTGCCCTTTCGGCTTGACGGGCGTCTACACCCACGCGCCGCCGCTTCCCGCCGTGGCGGCGCCGGTACTGGCCCTGGCCTGGCACATTCCCAGGCCCGTGCCGACGGCCTTGCCCCGGGCACATGTCACGCCCGGTCCGCCGCTGGGATCCCGCGCGCCGCCCGGCCTGCTCGATTGACGTATCGGAAGCGCTGCCCGCCTGCGGGCGGCGCGCTCATGGTTTCGTTATTCGAGGTTGCTTATGTCTCGCTTTCTTCGGCGCGCGTCGTCGCTGGCCGCCCCTGCCTTGCTGGCCGTCGCCGGCGCGGCCCACGCCCACGTCACGATTGAAACCCGCGAAGCGCCCGCGGGCAGCTACTACAAGGCGGTCTTCCGGGTGCCGCACGGCTGCGACGGGTCGGACACGCGCAAGCTGCGCATCCGCATTCCCGATGGCGTCATCGGCGTGAAGCCGCAGCCCAAGCCGGGCTGGCAACTGGACATCGTGCAAGGCCGGTACGACAAGGCGTACACCTTGCACGGCGCCCGCGTGGACCAGGGGGTCAAGGAGCTCGCCTGGACCGGCGATCTGCCGGACGCCTACTACGACGAGTTCGTCTTCCAGGCCTATCTGGCCGACGACCTGCCCGCCGGCCAGCCGGTTTATTTTCCAGTGGTGCAGGAGTGCGCCAAGGGGGTATCCCGCTGGATCGAGATCCCGGCCAGCAATGGCCCGCGGCCCGCGCAGCCGGCGCCCGCACTGCTGATCGCGCCGGTGCGGCCGCGCTAGGGGGAAGGTCATGAAAACGGTCGCGGCGGCCATTGTGCTCGCCTTTCTTTTTGCATTGTCCGGCGTGGCGCAAGCGCATTCGGAGTTGCTCCGGACCGAACCGGCGGAGGGCGCGGTCCTTGCCAATCTGCCGGCGACCGTCGCGCTGACCTTCAACGAACCCGTCGCGCCGCTGGTGCTGCGCCTGCTCGGACCGGGTGGCCAGACGGTCGCCCTGGGCGAAGCCCAAGTGCGCGATGCCACGCTGTCCGTCGCGGTGCCACCCCTGGCAATGCGCGGAAGTTACCTGTTCAGCTGGCGCGTGGCGTCGGCCGACGGGCATCCGGTGGGCGGCACGCTCAGTTTCGCCATCGGCGCGGCGGATGCGCACCCCGCCGTGGCCGATACGCAGCAGGGCGCGACATGGCTGTATCCCGTTATCGCCGTGGTCACCGTGGCCTTGTTGGCGGGGCTGTTGTTCGGCATCGGCGGCGTGGCCTTCGAGGCCTTCGCCACGCAGTACGAGGCCGGCGGTTGCCGCAAGCACCTGCCCGCCCTGCTGTTGGCGGCCGTCGCCGCGCCGGTGCTGCTGGGGCTGCAGGGCCTGGACGCCTTGGGCGCGCCCTGGTCCGCGGTCCTCACGCGGGCATGCTGGAGCGCCGCCATACGGACCTCGCTCGGCTTGCTGGTGGGCGCGGCGGAGGCCGCCGCCGTCGTCGCGCTTTTCGCATGCGCCGCGGGTTCGGCGCGCGGGCGGCGGGCCCTGGCCTTGCTGTCCCTATTGTTGTTGGGCCTGGCCCTGGCTTCCAGCGGACACGCCGCTACGGCCTCGGTCGGCAACGCCGCCCGCATCGCCGTATTCGTGCATGTCGCCGCCGCCGCGGGCTGGCTGGGGGCGCTGGCCTGTCTGCCCGTGCTGCTGCTGGCGGGTTATGGCGATACCCCGCTGCGCCGTTTCTCCACGGCGGCGCTGGCGATCGTGCTGGTGCTCGTCGCCACCGGCGTGCTGCTGGCATGGTGGCAGTTGCGCGAACCGGCGGATCTATGGCGTACCGCGTATGGCCGGATACTCGCGGCCAAGCTCGCGCTGGTATTGGGCATGATGGCGCTGGCCGCGGTGAACCGGTGGCGCTGGACCGCGGCCACGCTGCGCGGGGACATGCGCGCGCTGTTTGCGCTGGTCCGCAACATCCGCGGGGAGATCGTCCTGGCCTTTGCCGTCCTGGCGGCCGTTTCCCTGTGGCGATTCACGCCTCCGCCCAGGTCGCTGGACGGCATGGCGGACACCATGCATCACGAAATGTCCCACGGCCGTACCGCCCATGCCGATGCCCGAACCACCCTCCATCTTCACGGTCCGGCCGCCACCGCGGAAATCGTGGTCATGCCCAAAGCCGGGGGCCATGCCGCACTGACCGTGGTCATCAAGCGTGAAGACGATGCGACCCTGGCAGCCAAGGAAGTCTCCGTGACTTTCTCGATGCCGCAACGCGGGGTAGAGGGCATCGTGCGGGCCGCCCATCCGGCAGGACAGGGGAGTCCTGCCGGGATGTGGATCGTCGATGACATGCCACTCATCGTCGCCGGCCCCTGGGACGTCCGCGTCGATGCGCTGGTCTCCGACTTCGACAGCATCTCGCTCCAGGGGCAAGGCCGCGTCGCGGGCGGGGACGCCGGACAGCGCTGACCTGGGGTCGCCTGGCGGTGCCCGGCCGCTCGCCACCCGATGGGCCGGCAAGCGCAATGTCGAGTCGCGTGGACGGCGTTTCGACGGTAATCTCGCGTTTTGCCATCGGGGACGATGTGCGCAGGGCGCCGTACGCGCCGCGCGCACGATACGCCAACGCCAGGGACGTCGGAAAACCATGTCATCTATGCAAGAAAGCCGGCCGGCAGGGGATGCGGCCCAAGTTGTCCAGTTCTGGCGCGACGCCGGCCCGCGCAAATGGTTCGCCAAGGACGCCGCGTTCGACGCCGAATTCTCCGCGCGCTTCGCCGACCTGCATTTCGCGGCCGCGCGCCGCGAACTGGACCATTGGGCGGACACCGCGCCGGGCATGCTGGCCTTGCTGATCCTGCTGGATCAATACCCCCGCAACGCCTTCCGCGGCACGGCCCACATGTATGCCACAGACCCCCTGGCGCGGCGCTTCGCGGCCCAGGCCGTGGAGCAGGGGCTGGACAAGCAGGTCGATCCGGACATGCTGGTTTTTCTCTATCTTCCCTTCGAACACTCGGAAGATCCGGCCGATCAGGCGCGCTCGGTACAACTGGCGCAAGCGCTGGATCCGCGCAGCCGCGACTTCGCGGTCCTGCACCGGGACATCATTGCGCGCTTCGGGCGTTTCCCGCATCGCAACGCCCACCTGGGCCGACAGACGACGCCGGAAGAGCAGGCGTTCCTGGACAACAAGGGATTCGCGGGATAAGCCTGGCCGGCCTTGGGGGGGCGGTCGCCGTCCCATCTTCGCCGATGCCGCGCGGGCCCGCGGTGTACGCGACACCACTGCGTACTCAAATCAGGATCAGGTCGTACTGCTCCTGCGTGTAGGTGGCCTCGACCTCCAGCGACACGGTCTTGCCGACGAAGTCGCCCAGCATCGCCAGATGCTGGCTTTCCTCTTCCAGGAACAGATCCACCACCTGCTGCGAGGCCAGGATGCGGAATTCCTTGGGATTGAACTGGCGCGCCTCGCGCAGGATCTCGCGCAGGATCTCGTAGCAGATCGTGCGCGCGGTTCGCACGTGCCCACGTGCCTGGCAGGTGGGGCAAGCTTCGCACAATTGGTGCGCCAGCGAGTCCCGCGTGCGCTTGCGGGTCATCTCCACCAGGCCCAGTTGCGTGAAACCATTGACCGTCATGCGCGTACGGTCGCGCGCCAGGGCCTTGCGCAGTTCGCCCAGCACGGTTTCCCGGTGCTCGGCGTCTTCCATGTCGATGAAATCCAGTATCACGATGCCGCCCAGGTTGCGCAGGCGCAATTGCCGGGCGATGGCCTGGGCCGCTTCCAGATTGGTCTTGAAGATGGTGTCGTCGAAATTGCGCCCACCCACGAAACCGCCCGTATTCACGTCTACCGTGGTCAGCGCCTCGGTCTGGTCGATGATCAGGTAGCCGCCCGATTTCAGGTCTACCCGGCGCGATAGCGCGCGCTGGATTTCCTCATCGACGTTGGCGGTATCGAACAGCGGGCGCTCGCCGCTGTAGTGGTGTATGCGGTCGACCACGGACGGGGTATACAGGCGGGCCCACTCGATCAGGCTGGCCGTGGTGGTGCGCGAATCCACGCGTATGGTGCCGGTGTGCGGTCCCACCATATCGCGCAGCACACGCTGCGCCAGGGTCAGGTCCTGGTACAGCACCGTGGGCGCCGGGCGACTGCGCGCCGCCGCTTGCACGCTGCCCCAAAGCTTGCGCAGATAGTCCAGATCGGCGCGCAGTTCCTCGTCGGTGGAGCCCTCCGCCTGCGTGCGGACGATAAAGCCGCCTTTCTCGTCTTCCGGCATCAAGGCCTGCAGCCGCTCGCGCAACTGGATCCGCTCGGCCTCCGAGTCGATCTTCTGCGAGATGCCAATGTGCGGGTCGTGCGGCAAATACACCAGCATGCGGCCGGCCATGCTGATCTGCGTGGAAAGACGCGCGCCTTTGGTCCCCAGCGGATCCTTGATCACCTGGACCATCAGGGTCTGGCCTTCGAAGAGCAGTTTTTCGATGGGCGTGGGCGTCAGCCCCTGGCTGCGCTCCGTTCGGTTCTCGCGCAGGTCGGCGATATGGATGAAGGCCGCGCGCTCCAGCCCGATGTCGACGAATGCGCTCTGCATGCCGGGCAGTACGCGCACTACCCGGCCCAGGTAGATATTGCCGACGTGGCCGCGTTGGATGCTGCGCTCCACGTGCAGTTCCTGCACCGCGCCCTGGGCGACCACCGCCACGCGCGTCTCGAAGGGCGTGACGTTGATGAGGATATCTTCGTAGACGTCGGGATGGCTGGCTGACATGGTGGCTGTTGTGGTTCGTATCGTGGAAGGAATGCGGCCGCCGGCGCGGTGCCCGCTGCACATCAGTTGAAGTCTATCGATAAAGTGCCATGTCGGCGATCCGCATCGCGGCGTCCCCGCGCCCGGTAATCTGGTGTCCCGGTGTCCCGGTGTCCGGGTCCGCTGGTGTCCCGGTGTCCCGGTGTCCGGGTCCGGTCTCCAGTGTCCCGTGTTCCGTGTTCCGTGTCGCGTGTCCCGTGCCTCGACGCGAAGACGGTGCTTTCAGGCGCCGCCACCGTCACACGGGACATGCCCGGCAAGCCGGACGCTACACGCGCTTCGTTGTGCTATAGTCTCGCCCCTTCGCTTCTGGCGAAGAACGGGAGCAAGGCAATAACGCTTGGGCACGGCTTGGCCGGACTTGGGCGGGCCTGGGGCTCGGATGAGCGGGGCGGCGGCGTTTATGCGCCGTAGGCACCTGACCGGCACGAAGGGCCGGTTCCGCAAGTCCCAGTGTGCAAATCGAACGAAAGAAAATGACCTCGATTTGACAGCCCCAAAAAATGTCTTCATAATCTCGTTTCTCTGCTGCTGACACAGCGAACGACGCGAAACGCAAGCCGAAGGGCAGGCGCCGCGGTCGGGCTGGATCGGCAAGCTGCTCTGGAAAGGGCGGCGGGGCTGGCAGGGCCGGGGGTGTAAAAGCCCCAGGGTGTCACAACCCACTTGTTCTTTAAAAACGAAACAACCGATAAGTGTGGGCGCTTGATGGGCTTGGGCGCACCGGTCCGGTTTGGTACGCGAGTATCGAGCGGGCTGGGCCAAAGAAATCAAGTGCTCACAGAAGTAAGTGTCAGGAATCAGAGGGTCGAAAGATCGTCTGGGTTCTATCACTTCCTTTGAGAGCGCTAAGCGAAAGACAACCTCTAGCAGGTTGTGCGAAACAGAGATTGAACTGAAGAGTTTGATCCTGGCTCAGATTGAACGCTGGCGGGATGCCTTACACATGCAAGTCGAACGGCAGCGCGGACTTCGGTCTGGCGGCGAGTGGCGAACGGGTGAGTAATGTATCGGAACGTGCCCAGTAGCGGGGGATAACTACGCGAAAGCGTAGCTAATACCGCATACGCCCTGAGGGGGAAAGCGGGGGATCTTCGGACCTCGCACTATTGGAGCGGCCGATATCGGATTAGCTAGTTGGTGGGGTAACGGCTCACCAAGGCGACGATCCGTAGCTGGTTTGAGAGGACGACCAGCCACACTGGGACTGAGACACGGCCCAGACTCCTACGGGAGGCAGCAGTGGGGAATTTTGGACAATGGGGGCAACCCTGATCCAGCCATCCCGCGTGTGCGATGAAGGCCTTCGGGTTGTAAAGCACTTTTGGCAGGAAAGAAACGGCGCCGGCTAATACCTGGCGTAACTGACGGTACCTGCAGAATAAGCACCGGCTAACTACGTGCCAGCAGCCGCGGTAATACGTAGGGTGCAAGCGTTAATCGGAATTACTGGGCGTAAAGCGTGCGCAGGCGGTTCGGAAAGAAAGATGTGAAATCCCAGGGCTTAACCTTGGAACTGCATTTTTAACTACCGGGCTAGAGTGTGTCAGAGGGGGGTGGAATTCCACGTGTAGCAGTGAAATGCGTAGATATGTGGAGGAACACCGATGGCGAAGGCAGCCCCCTGGGATAACACTGACGCTCATGCACGAAAGCGTGGGGAGCAAACAGGATTAGATACCCTGGTAGTCCACGCCCTAAACGATGTCAACTAGCTGTTGGGTCCTTCGGGGCTTGGTAGCGCAGCTAACGCGTGAAGTTGACCGCCTGGGGAGTACGGTCGCAAGATTAAAACTCAAAGGAATTGACGGGGACCCGCACAAGCGGTGGATGATGTGGATTAATTCGATGCAACGCGAAAAACCTTACCTACCCTTGACATGTCTGGAATCCCGAAGAGATTTGGGAGTGCTCGCAAGAGAACCGGAACACAGGTGCTGCATGGCTGTCGTCAGCTCGTGTCGTGAGATGTTGGGTTAAGTCCCGCAACGAGCGCAACCCTTGTCATTAGTTGCTACGAAAGGGCACTCTAATGAGACTGCCGGTGACAAACCGGAGGAAGGTGGGGATGACGTCAAGTCCTCATGGCCCTTATGGGTAGGGCTTCACACGTCATACAATGGTCGGGACAGAGGGTCGCCAACCCGCGAGGGGGAGCCAATCCCAGAAACCCGATCGTAGTCCGGATCGCAGTCTGCAACTCGACTGCGTGAAGTCGGAATCGCTAGTAATCGCGGATCAGCATGTCGCGGTGAATACGTTCCCGGGTCTTGTACACACCGCCCGTCACACCATGGGAGTGGGTTTTACCAGAAGTAGTTAGCCTAACCGCAAGGAGGGCGATTACCACGGTAGGATTCATGACTGGGGTGAAGTCGTAACAAGGTAGCCGTATCGGAAGGTGCGGCTGGATCACCTCCTTTCAGAGCGCGCGCACAAGTGCGTCAAGTGGCCACACTTATCGGTTGTTGTGTAAGACTGGATCGATAGCGGATCCGATGCGAATTGGGTCTGTAGCTCAGTCGGTTAGAGCACCGTCTTGATAAGGCGGGGGTCGTTGGTTCGAATCCAACCAGACCCACCAACGATTAAGCGAGTTAAGGCAGCGTTGAAAGGCGGTGCGTTAATGGGGGTGTAGCTCAGCTGGGAGAGCGCCTGCTTTGCAAGCAGGATGTCATCGGTTCGATCCCGTTCACCTCCACCACTTACCTGGTGCGCAGTGTCGAAGGGTCCGCGAAGAAAGAGTTCAACGGTCAGCGCTTGGCGCCTGGCGGGATGGAAAGATCCTGGCGAGGCGAACGAGTCTTGAGCGTTGGGTTTTTGACTCGACAGTTTTATTTGTTCTTTAACAATCTGGAAGAAGCACAACGAGAAGTATTGGCGGTGCATTGAGAGATGCGCCGTTGGATACGGGTTGTGATTGCATGATAGTTCAAACTCAAGTGATTGAGGATTGGACGGCACAAACGCAAAGTATCATGTCAGAAGCAAGACGGTTGCTTGGACGGTTTTATAGCCATTAGCGTTATAGGATCAAGCGACTAAGTGCATATGGTGGATGCCTTGGCGATCACAGGCGATGAAGGACGTTGTAGCCTGCGAAAAGCTGCGGGGAGCTGGCAAACAAGCATTGATCCGCAGATGTCCGAATGGGGAAACCCACTGCCGCAAGGCGGTATCCTGGGCTGAATACATAGGCTCCAGGAGGCGAACCGGGTGAACTGAAACATCTCAGTAGCTCGAGGAAAAGAAATCAACCGAGATTCCGAAAGTAGTGGCGAGCGAAATCGGAAGAGCCTTTACGATTTAGCGTGTTGCATAGTCGAACGGGATGGAAAGCCCGGCCGTAGCAGGTGATAGCCCTGTAGGCGAAATGCAATGCGTGGAACTAAGCGTAAGAGAAGTAGGGCGGGACACGTGAAATCCTGTTTGAAGATGGGGGGACCATCCTCCAAGGCTAAATACTCGTGATCGACCGATAGTGAACCAGTACCGTGAGGGAAAGGCGAAAAGAACCCCGGAAGGGGAGTGAAATAGATCCTGAAACCGTATGCATACAAACAGTCGGAGCCTCCTTGTGGGGTGACGGCGTACCTTTTGTATAATGGGTCAGCGACTTACATTCAGTGGCGAGCTTAACCGGATAGGGAAGGCGTAGCGAAAGCGAGTCCGAATAGGGCGATTCAGTCGCTGGGTGTAGACCCGAAACCAGATGATCTATCCATGGCCAGGTTGAAGGCACGGTAACACGTGCTGGAGGACCGAACCCACTAGTGTTGAAAAACTAGGGGATGAGCTGTGGATAGGGGTGAAAGGCTAAACAAATCTGGAAATAGCTGGTTCTCTCCGAAAACTATTTAGGTAGTGCCTCAAGTATGACTGCGGGGGGTAGAGCACTGTTATGGCTAGGGGGTCATGGCGACTTACCAAACCATGGCAAACTCCGAATACCCGCAAGTCCAGCTTGGGAGACAGAGCACCGGGTGCTAACGTCCGGACTCAAGAGGGAAACAACCCAGACCGCCAGCTAAGGTCCCCAATTATCGCTAAGTGGGAAACGAAGTGGGAAGGCTTAGACAGTCAGGAGGTTGGCTTAGAAGCAGCCATCCTTT
Organism: Bordetella bronchialis; assembly: GCF_001676705.1. Classification (NCBI taxonomy): domain Bacteria; kingdom Pseudomonadati; phylum Pseudomonadota; class Betaproteobacteria; order Burkholderiales; family Alcaligenaceae; genus Bordetella; species Bordetella bronchialis. Next base: position 3,818,286 of record NZ_CP016170.1, on the reverse strand, counting down.
AAAGAAAGCGTAATAGCTCACTGATCGAGTCGTCCTGCGCGGAAGATGTAACGGGGCTAAGCGATAAACCGAAGCTGCGGGTGTGCGCGTTCCTTTAACGGCATTGAGGCTTTGCGTCGCGGACAGCGACGCAAAGCGGTCAACACTTCGAGTGCGAGGTGGTGGCACGATGACGTGTCGTTAAAGGAGCGCGCACGCGGTAGGAGAGCGTTCTGTAAGCCTGTGAAGGTGACTCGTAAGGGTTGCTGGAGGTATCAGAAGTGCGAATGCTGACATGAGTAGCGATAAAGGGGGTGAAAAGCCCCCTCGCCGTAAGTCCAAGGTTTCCTGCGCAACGTTCATCGGCGCAGGGTGAGTCGGCCCCTAAGGCGAGGCAGAGATGCGTAGCTGATGGGAAGCTGGTTAATATTCCAGCACCATCGTACAGTGCGATGGGGGGACGGATTGCGGAAGATCATCAGGGTGTTGGAAGTCCCTGTTGCTGCATTGAAGAGGGCGCTTAGGCAAATCCGGGCGCGAGACTCAAGGGTGTGGCACGAGCGAGCATGGCTTGCGAAGTGATTGGAAGTGGTTCCAAGAAAAGCCTCTAAGCTTCAGCTGTACGAGACCGTACCGCAAACCGACACAGGTGGACGGGATGAATATTCCAAGGCGCTTGAGAGAACTCGGGAGAAGGAACTCGGCAAATTGATACCGTAACTTCGGGAGAAGGTATGCCCCGGTAGTGTGAGGCGCCTGCGCGCTGAGCATGATGGGGTCGCAGAGAATCGGTGGCTGCGACTGTTTATTAAAAACACAGCACTCTGCAAAGACGAAAGTCGACGTATAGGGTGTGACGCCTGCCCGGTGCCGGAAGGTTAAGTGATGGGGTGCAAGCTCTTGATCGAAGCCCCGGTAAACGGCGGCCGTAACTATAACGGTCCTAAGGTAGCGAAATTCCTTGTCGGGTAAGTTCCGACCTGCACGAATGGCGTAACGATGGCCACACTGTCTCCTCCCGAGACTCAGCGAAGTTGAAGTGTTTGTGATGATGCAATCTACCCGCGGCTAGACGGAAAGACCCCATGAACCTTTACTGTAGCTTTGCATTGGACTGTGAACCGGCCTGTGTAGGATAGGTGGGAGGCGCGGAAACCGAGTCGCCAGATTCGGTGGAGCCGACCTTGAAATACCACCCTGGTCTGTTTGCGGTTCTAACCTTGGCCCGTTATCCGGGTTGGGGACAGTGCATGGTGGGCAGTTTGACTGGGGCGGTCTCCTCCCAAAGCGTAACGGAGGAGTTCGAAGGTACGCTAGGTACGGTCGGAAATCGTGCTGATAGTGCAATGGCATAAGCGTGCTTGACTGTGAGACTGACAAGTCGAACAGGTGCGAAAGCAGGACATAGTGATCCGGTGGTTCTGAATGGAAGGGCCATCGCTCAACGGATAAAAGGTACTCTGGGGATAACAGGCTGATACCGCCCAAGAGTTCATATCGACGGCGGTGTTTGGCACCTCGATGTCGGCTCATCTCATCCTGGGGCTGTAGCCGGTCCCAAGGGTATGGCTGTTCGCCATTTAAAGAGGTACGTGAGCTGGGTTTAAAACGTCGTGAGACAGTTTGGTCCCTATCTGCCGTGGGCGTTGGATACTTGACGGAGCCTGCTCCTAGTACGAGAGGACCGGAGTGGACGTACCTCTGGTGTACCGGTTGTCATGCCAATGGCATTGCCGGGTAGCTATGTACGGAAGAGATAACCGCTGAAGGCATCTAAGCGGGAAACTCGTCTGAAGATTAGGTATCCCGGGGCCTCGAGCCCCCTGAAGGGTCGTTCAAGACCAGGACGTTGATAGGTCGGGTGTGGAAGCGCAGTAATGCGTTAAGCTAACCGATACTAATTGCCCGTGCGGCTTGATCCTATAACCCTGATGGTTGGAAAACCATCGAACGCATCCCAGGCAAGTCGGCTTGCATAAGCCATGATACTTGCGACACTGTGCCAGGCAGCCAAGCGCTGCCCGCAGTCTCGACCCGCATCCAGCAAGACAGAACCAATACCGATCGTTGCCCAGGCCAGTACCCCCTCACCGGGCCCGGCCAGGCAGCGTGCTTCGACCAGATTGGCGTGACGCGGCAAGCTCACCGGCATCCCCGGCCAGCCCACGCGGTGCGCAACCCCTTACGCCTGACGACCATAGCAAGGTGGTCCCACTCCTTCCCATCCCGAACAGGACAGTGAAACGCCTTCGCGCCGATGATAGTGGACGGACGTCTGTGAAAGTAGGTCATCGTCAGGCTCTTATCCCCAAAACCCCGCTGGGCTCCCCAGCGGGGTTTTGCTTTATGCGGCGCGAATACCGGCCGCGCATGCTTGGAAATCGCGGGATTCTGGAATTCAGTTTTCCGCAAGCCTCCGGAATAGGCGGAGTCCCCGGAGTGGGATAATGACGTGTCGTGCCGACGCGCATCCTGCGGATGCGCCGAGCGCATGCAGATTAGTGGAAGAGAGCAAATGATCGAAATAGATCAGGCAGCAGTGCCGCGGAAGCAGAAGTTCTACCAGATTCTTTACGTGCAGGTCATCTTCGCCATCATCATCGGCATCCTGCTAGGGTATTACAAGCCGGACACGGCGGAAGCCATGCGACCCCTGGGCGATGGCTTTATCAAGCTGGTCAAGCTGATCATCGCCCCGGTGATCTTCCTGACGGTCAGCACCGGTATCGCCGGAATGAATGACCTCAAGCGTGTCGGCCGCGTCGCGGGCAAGGCGTTTATCTATTTCCTCGTTTTTTCGACGATCGCGCTGATCGTCGGCATGGTGGTCAGCCATGTGGTGCAGCCGGGTGCCGGCATGCACGTCAATCCGCAGACGCTGGACAATAAGGCCGTGGCGGACTATGTCACCAAGGCGCATGACAGCACGGTCACGGGCTTCCTGATGAACGTGATTCCCAGCTCGCTGGCAGGCCCCTTCGTAACGGGCGACATTCTGCAGGTGCTGTTCGTTTCCGTGCTGTTCGGCGTCGCGCTGGCCCTGGTCGGCGAACGCGGCAAGCCGGTCCTGAACCTGCTGAACGCCCTGGCCCATCCCGTCTTCAAGATGGTGGCCATCCTGATGCGCGCCGCGCCGGTCGGCGCGTTTGGCGCGATGGCGTTTACCATCGGCAAGTATGGCATCAAGTCCGTGCTGAACCTGGCGGCATTGGTGGGCACGTTCTACGCGACCTCGGTCCTGTTCGTCGTGGTCGTGCTGGGCGTGGTGGCGCGCTACAACGGCTTTTCCATCATCAAGCTCGTGCGCTACATCCGCGAGGAACTGCTGCTCGTGCTGGGCACCAGTTCCTCCGAGGCCGCGCTGCCCAGCCTGATGCAGAAGATGGAGCGCGCCGGCTGCTCCAAATCCGTGGTGGGCCTTGTCGTGCCCACCGGCTATTCCTTCAATCTGGACGGCACGAATATCTACATGACCATGGCGGCGCTTTTTATTGCGCAAGCCTGCGACATCCATTTGTCGCTGGGCGACCAGGTGTTGCTGCTGCTGGTCGCCATGCTCAGTTCCAAGGGGGCGGCGGGCGTCACCGGTTCGGGCTTCATCACGCTGGCCGCCACGCTCTCCGTGGTGCCCAGCCTGCCCATCGCCGGGATGGCGCTGATCCTGGGGGTGGACCGCTTCATGTCCGAGTGCCGCGCGCTGACCAATCTGGTCGGCAATGCGACGGCCTCGGTCGTGGTGGCCCGCTGGGAAGGCCAGCTGGACAAGGATGCGCTGCATGCCGCCTTGAACGGCGAGCCGGCCGCGCCGCTACCCCAGCCGCCCCAGCCCGCGGCCGCGGCAGGGCGCTGAACCGTCCGCGCTGTCGTACCGCAAGAGGTGGCGCCCCGGCGCCGCCTCTGACTTTCAGGGAAGGGCGATATCGACCCTGCGCAGCAGCGCGGTGGTCTCGAAAAGCGGCAGACCCATCACGCCGGTGTAGCTGCCCTCGATGCGCTCGATGAAGGACGCTGCCAGCCCCTGTATCCCGTAGGCGCCCGCCTTGCCGTAGGGTTCGCCGCTGTCGCAATAGCGGGCGATCTCGTCGGCTTCCAGTACGCGCATGCGCACCAGCGTGACGGACACCATTTCGTGCAGGCGGCCGTGCGCCATCAGCGCAACGGCGGTATGGACCTCGTGGCAGGATCCCGACAGCCGGCCCAGCATATGAAGGGCATCCTCGCGGTCCGTCGGCTTGCCCAATACGTCGCCGTCCAGGATGACCGTTGTATCCGCTGCCAGCAGGGGCAGCCGCGGTAAACCGCGGCTCTGCCGGTAATGCTCCCCCCGTTCGGCTTTTTCACGGGCGGTGCGGCGCACGTAGTCGGCCGCCAGCTCGCCCGCATGGCGGGGCTCGTCTTCGCCCGGCGGCGCGGGAACGTCCAGCACCTGGTGTGGCAGCCGGATCTGCATGAGCAATTCGCGCCGGCGAGGGCTGGCCGAGGCCAGGTAGATACGGGGAGCGGTGTGCGGATCGGGCGACATGGCGACTGGCTGGACCTGGCGATCAGGCCCGGTGATAGGGATGGTTGTTCAGGATGGCCCAGGCCCGGTAAAGCTGCTCGGCCAGGACGATACGCACCATGGGATGCGGCAAGGTCAGCGAGGATAGCCGGATCAAGCCGTCGCACGAGGACTTCAAGGCGGCATCCAGGCCGTCCGGCCCGCCCACCAGCAAGGCGACGTCGCGCCCCTGCCCGCGCCATTGTTCCAGGGTTTTGGCCAGCGCGGCGGTGGTCAGGTCTCGTCCCCGTTCATCCAGCGCGATTCGGGTGGCCCCCGCCGGTACGGCGGCCTCGATGCGCCGGGCTTCGGCCGCCATCATCTGGGCGGGCGTTTTGCCGCTGGTACGCGGCTCCGGCTTGACTTCGCGCAGTTCCAGCGCGCAATCGGGCGGCAGCCGCCGTGCATAGTCTTCCCATGCCGTTTCCACCCAGCCGGGCATGCGGTTGCCCACCGCGACCACGACGAGCTTCACGGCTGGCCGACCCGGGACATGGACTTGTGTTTCATGGCGCGGCGCCCGGCCCGCTCAGACGTCGTCTCCGTCGTACGTGGCGCCCGACAATACCGTGCGCGTGGACTGCGGCAGCAGCTTGACCCGCACCGGCTTACCGCCCCAGATCTCTTCCAGGTTGTAGTACTCGCGTATTGCGGGCTGCATGACGTGGACCACCACGTCGCCCAGGTCGATGACGACCCATTCGCCGGTGTCCTCGCCTTCGACCGTGACGGTCAGCTTCAGGGCGCGGCCGCGGTCCGCGACGCTGGAGGCCAGGGCGCGCGTCTGCCGGTTGGAGGTGGCGCTGGCGATGACCACCCGGTCGAACAGGCTGGTCAAGTGGGTGGTATTGAAGACCTTGATATCCTGCGCCTTGACGTCTTCAAGAGCGTCAATGACGGCGCGCTGTAGTTTCTGTATTTCCATGTCGCAACTATAACCGCCGGTCGTGGGCTTCGGGGGCGGCGATGCTGCTCCGCCGCAACAGTGGGCACGGCCTTAGCCGTGATACAGGCGATGGGCGCGGATGTACTGATACACCGGTTCCGCGAGCAGGCCATCCACCGGCAAATCGTGTGCCAGACGATCCCGGATGGCGGAGGCGGAAACCGCCATTTCAGCGAATGGCAGGATTTCGACGTGGCGGCCCTGCGCCGCCAGGTGCTGCTGCAGCGCCGCGGGCGGCGTGAGCGGGGTGCCCGGACGGGTCGCCACGGCCAGGTCCACGCGGTCGGCGATGGTCTGCCATTCGCGCCATGTGCAGAAGTTCGCCAGTTGGTCCGCACCCAGCAGCCATACATAACGGCGGCCGCCGCCCGCTTCCGTCGGCAGGTCCCGCACCGTGTCCACGGTGTACGTCGGCCCGCCGCGGTCGATCTCGGCGGTATTCAGCACGATTCCCGGTTCGTCGGCAATGGCCAGGCGGATCATGTCGCAGCGCTGGGCCGGCGTGGCGCGCAAGGGTCCGCGCTGCCAGGGGGCGGCAGCCGGTATCAGCTCTACCTGGGATAGCCTCAGCTCTTCCAGGGCCGCGCGCGCCAGGGCGACGTGCGCCAGGTGCACCGGGTCGAAGCTGCCACCGAGCAGGCCGATGCGCTTCAAAGCCAATCCCGGGGGGTAAGAAAGCCGGACAGCGCGGCTTCCGGCGTGCCGGGTTCCGGCTTCCAGTCGTAGCGCCAGTGGGCGACCGGCGGCATGGAAAGCAGGATGGATTCCGTACGGCCGCCGGACTGCAGGCCGAACAGCGTCCCGCGATCGTAGACCAGGTTGAATTCCACGTAGCGGCCGCGGCGGTAGGCCTGGAAGTCGCGTTCGCGTTCGCCGTAGGGCTCTTTGCCGCGCAGTTCCACGATGGGAAGGTAGGCCCGCAGGAAGGCATCGCCGACGTCGCGTACCAGCGCGAAGCAGGTGTCGAAGCCGGGCTCGGCCAGGTCATCGAAGAATATGCCGCCGATCCCGCGGGTTTCGCCGCGGTGCTTCAGGTAGAAGTAATCGTCGCACCACTTCTTGAAGCGGGGATAGTAATCCGCGCCGTGCGGTGCGAGCGCATCCCGGCAGGTGCGATGGAAATGGCGCGCGTCTTCCTCGAACGGATAGTAAGGGGTCAGGTCCATGCCGCCGCCGAACCAATACGCGGACGTCTCGCCGCTGTGGCGGGCGGGCGCGACGAACAATCGCACGTTCATGTGCACGGTCGGCACATAGGGATTGCGGGGATGCAGCACCAAGGACACGCCCATGGCCTGCCACGGCCGGCCCGCCAGTTCAGGCCGGCGGGCGCTCGCCGACGGCGGCAGGTCGTGGCCCGTCACATGGCTGAACAGCACCGCGGCGCGCTCGAACACTTTGCCGCCTTCCAGCATCCGCGACACCCCGCCACCGCCTTCCAGCCGTTCCCACGTATCGGTGCGGAAGGCGGTGCCATCTGCCTGCTCCAGGCCCGCGACAATGCGCGACTGCAGGTTGGCGAAATAGTCTCGCACCGATTCGATGGCGGACTCGATGGGCAGGATGGTGGCGGATACGGCGTTCATGTTCAGGTGCTTGTCTTCGGTTTGGGCGGTACGCGCTTCAATGCGCGCCAGCCGATATCGGTACGGTACTGACGGCCATCGAACGCGACGCGGTTCACGGTTTCGTATGCGCGCTCGCGCGCCATGCGCACCGAATCCCCCAGGGCCGTTACGCACAGGACGCGTCCGCCCGCGGTCTTGACCTGATCACCGTCCAGGACCGTGGCGGCATGGAAGACCATGCAATCCGCGGCATCCTCGGGCAGGCCGGCTATCACATCGCCGGTACGGGGCGTGCCGGGATAGTTGTGTGCCGCCAGCACCACACCCAGGGCGGTGCGCCGGTCCCAGACGATATCGGCCTGGTTCAGCGTTCCGGCAATGGCATGTTCCACGACATCGACGAAGTCGCTTTTGATCCGCATCATGATCGGTTGCGTTTCCGGATCGCCCATGCGGCAGTTGAATTCAAGCACCTTGATGGGACGGTCGGGATCGTCGCCGGCCGCGATCATCAGGCCGGCGTACAAGAAGCCGGTGTAGGGCAGGCCGTCGCGCGCCATCCCTTGCACCGTGGGCAGGATGACTTCGCGCATGATGCGATGATGCAGTTCGGGCGTTACCACCGGCGCGGGGGAATACGCGCCCATGCCGCCCGTATTGGGGCCCTGGTCGCCGTCCTGCAGGCGCTTGTGGTCCTGGCTGGTGGCCAGTGCCAGCACGTTGCGGCCGTCGACCATGACGATGAAGCTGGCTTCCTCGCCTTCCAGGAATTCCTCGATGACGACCCGCGCGCCGGCCTCGCCCAGCGTACCGTCGCCCAGCATGGCGTCCACAGCGGCGTGCGCCTCTTCCGCCGTGGCGGCCACGACCACGCCCTTGCCGGCCGCCAGGCCATCGGCCTTGATGACGATGGGCGCGCCTTCCTGGTCGATATACGCGTGCGCCTGGGCCGGGTCTGTGAAGGTCTGATAGCGCGCGGTGGGAATGTTGTGCCGCACCATGAAGGCCTTGGCATAGTCCTTGGAGCTTTCCAATTGCGCGGCCGCCTTGGTGGGGCCGAAGATCTTCAGGCCCCGCGCGCGGAATACGTCCACGACACCCGCGGCCAGCGGCGCTTCCGGACCGACGACGGTAAGCGACACGCCTTCGCGCTGGACGAAATCCGCCAGTTCTTCCGCGTTGGTGAGCGCGACGTTCTGCAGGCTGCCGCCGTGCGTGCCGCCGTTGCCGGGCGCGACGTAGACCTTGTGCACGCGCGGGGACTGCGCCAGCCGCCAGGCGAGGGCATGTTCGCGGCCGCCCGAACCGATAACCAGGAGTTTCATAGTGGATGGATCAAAGAGATAAATGCGCGCGGGCTGCGCCGCGGAGCGGCCATCGCCGCCCGGTAAGGGAGCCGGTCCCGCGCCTGGCGGGTCCGGGCAGATCAGGCGCCGGTTTCATCGAGGACGGCGGTGGTGTAGACCTCCTGCACGTCATCCAGGCCTTCCAGGGCGTCCAGCAATTTCTGCATCTTGACCGCGTCCTCGCCGGCGAGCTCGGTCTCGTTCAGCGCCTTCATGACGACGCCGTCCATTTCGGCTTTCAGGCCGGCGGCTTCGAAGGCCTGGCGCAGGGCGGCGTAGTCCGCCGGCGCGCAGATGACTTCGATCACGCCTTCGGCATCGGTGACGATGTCCTCGGCGCCGGCTTCCAGCCCGGTTTCCATGACTTTGTCTTCCGGCGTGCCCGGCGCGAAGATGAACTGGCCGCAGTGCTTGAACATGAAGGCGACGGAACCTTCCTGGCCGAGGTTGCCGCCGTTCTTGGAGAAGGCGTGCCGGACTTCCGCGACGGTGCGGGTGCGGTTGTCCGTCATGCAGTCGACGATGACGGCCGCGCCGCCCACGCCATAGCCTTCATAGCGGACTTCTTCATAGTTGTCGCCGTCCGCGCCGCCCGCGCCGCGTTGGATGGCGCGCTGGATGTTGTCCTTGGGCATGTTGGCGTCGGTCGCCTTGTCCCAGGCCAGACGCAGCCGCGGATTGCTTTCCGGATCGGCGCCGCCGGCACGCGCGGCGACGGTGATTTCACGGATGATCTTGGTCCACAGCTTGCCGCGCTTGGCGTCCTGGCGGCCCTTGCGGTGCTGGATATTGGCCCATTTACTGTGTCCGGCCATGGTTTTCCGAATAAGAGTGAGGCAAAGGGGGCTATTTTACCGTGCCGTCCCCATTGCGGTATCCGGCCGTGTTGCGCGGATGCACGCGGCGGCGGAGAATGGCCGCGCCGGCATCGCGCCCGGCGCCTCGCAGCCACTGGAGACCGCCATGTCCGACACCGTCCCGCCGATTTCCCCCTTGCTTGTCGCCCGGCATGGCGACCAGGACCTGGCGCTGCTGCCCGGCATGGCGAACCGGCACGGCTGCATTACCGGCGCCACCGGCACCGGCAAGACGGTTACCCTGCAGGTGCTCGCGGAGCAGTTTTCACGCATCGGGACGCCGGTGTTCCTGGCGGACGTCAAGGGCGACCTGACCGGTATCTCACAGGCAGGCGCGCCCAGCCCCAAGCTGCGGGAGCGCCTGGCGTCCCTGGGCCTGCCCGAGCCGGCCTGGTCCGCGACCCCAGCCATACTTTGGGACGTCTTCGGCCAGCAAGGCCATCCCGTGCGCGCCACCGTATCCGACATGGGGCCGCTGCTCCTGTCGCGCATGCTGGAGCTGAACGACACGCAAGAAGGGGTCCTTACCCTGGTCTTCAAGGTGGCGGATGACGAAGGGCAGCTGCTGCTGGACCTGAAAGACCTGCGCGCCATGCTGCAGGACGTCGCCGACCGCGCCGCGTCGCTGAAGACCCGCTACGGCAATGTGTCCGCCGCCACGGTGGGCGCGATCCAGCGCGGCCTGCTCAGGCTGGAATCGCAAGGCGCGGAGTCATTCTTCGGCGAACCCATGCTCGACATGGCGGACTTGATGCGCGTGGATACCCAGGGCCGCGGCGTGGTCGGCATCCTGGCGGCCGACAAGCTGATGCAGGCGCCCCGGCTGTACGCGATCTTCCTGCTCTGGCTATTGGCGGAGCTCTACGAGAAGCTGCCCGAAGTGGGCGACCCGGAGAAGCCGCGCCTGGTTTTTTTCTTCGACGAAGCGCATTTGCTGTTCGAGGATGCGCCGCGTGCCTTGCTCGACAAGATCGAACAGGTCGTCCGCCTGGTGCGATCCAAGGGCGTCGGGGTGTACTTCGTCACGCAGAATCCGCTGGATATCCCCGAGACCATCCTGGGACAACTGGGCAACCGCATCCAGCATGCGCTGCGCGCGTTCACGCCGCGCGACCAGAAGGCGGTACGCACCGCGGCGCAGACCATGCGCGCCAATCCGCAGCTCGACCTGGAGCAGGCCATTACCGAACTGGGCGTGGGCGAAGCGCTGGTTTCCCTGCTGGACGCCAAGGGCCGGCCCGGCGTGACGCAGCGCGCCTGGATCAGCGCCCCGGGCAGCCGCATCGGCCCGGCCACCCAGCCGGAACGCCAGGCCTTGCGCGCCGCATCGCCGGTACAGGGCAAGTATGAGCAGGCCATCGACCGGCAATCGGCCTACGAAGTCCTGGCCGGGCGCGCCATCCGGCCGGCCGATGCCGGAGCGGGCGGGGGCCGCTCCCCCGCCGATGGCGGTGCGGCCGGCTCACGCGGTCCCGGCGGGCAGGGCGCCGATGCGGCGGCAGAAGACGCGGCGGGCGCGGGCGGCGGCCTGATGGGCGGCCTGAACGACGTGCTGTTCGGCTCCACGGGCCCGCGTGGCGGGCGCCGCGACGGCGTGGTGCAGACCATGGCGAAGACGGCGGTGCGGTCCGTCGCCCGCGAGCTCGTGCGCGGCGTGCTGGGCTCGCTGCTCGGCTCGCGCCGTCGCTAGCGCGGCGCGCCGTCCCGCCTCAGGACGCCACGAAGCGCGTGACGTCGTCCAGCGTGCGCACGAAGCGCGCCACCATATCGCGTACTTCGTCCGGCGTGATGATCAGCGGCGGGCAGAAGGCGATGGTGTCCTGAATGCCACGTATGATCAGGCCATGCGTGTGCGCCTGTTCATAGGCATACGCGCCGGCCTTGCCCAGGGGGTCGAAAGGCTGCTTCCCGGCCTTGTCCGCCACCAATTCCACGCCCGCGATAAGTCCCACGCCGCGCACCTCGCCGATCAGGGGATGCCCGGCCAAAGCGCGCAGCGCCTGCTGCAGGACCTCGCCGGAACGCGCGGCGTTTTCCACCAGCTTGCGTTCCTCGATGATGTTCAGGTTCTCCAGCGCCACCGCCGTGGCGACCGGATGGCCGCTGGCGGTATAGCCGTGTCCCAGGGTGCCGACGCGTCCGCTGTTTTCCGCGATCGTCTCGTGCACCTTGGGCGACAGCAGGACAGCGGCCAGCGGAATGTAGGACGACGTGATCTGCTTGGACAGCACCATGATGTCCGGTTCGATGCCATACATGTCGCTGCCGAAGAACGTGCCCAGCCGCCCGAAACCGGTGATGACCTCGTCGGCGACCACCAGCACGTCGTACTTGCGGCATACCGCCTGGATCTTGGACCAATAGGTGCGCGGCGGGACGATGACGCCGCCTGCCCCCATGACCGGTTCGCCTATGAAGGCGGCGACCGTATCGGGACCTTCCTGCAGGATCAGCGCTTCCAGTTCGGCGGCCATGCGGGTGGCGAAGTCCTCTTCGCTTTCGCCGGGGTTCGCGTAGCGGTAGTGATGGGGACACGCCGTGTGCTTCATCTGCGGCAGGGGCAGGTCGAAATCGCGATGATTGCCCGCCAGGCCGGTCAGGCTGGCCGTGGCCACCGTAACCCCGTGATAGCCGCGTTGCCGGGCGATGAACTTCTTCTTGAGCGGCCGGCCCAGCGCGTTGTTGTAGTACCAGACGAACTTGATGACGGTGTCGTTGGCCTCGGAGCCGGAATTGGTAAAGAAGGCCGCCGACATCCGGCCCCGGGTATGGCCGATCAGGCGTTCGGCGAGCTCGATGGCCGGCGCGTTCGATTTGTGGGTGAACGTGTGGTAGTAGGGCAGCTTGCCCATTTGGCGGGTGGCCGCCTCCACCAGGCGCGGTTCGCCGAATCCGACCGCCACGCTCCACAGGCCCGCCATGCCCTCCAGGTACTTGTTGCCCTGGTCATCGTAAACGTAGATGCCTTCGCCGCGCTCGATCACGCGAGGTCCGACGCTTCGATGCTTGACGGCATTCGTGTAGGGGTGGATCTGGTAACGGATATCCTGGGTATGGGAAGGATTGGACGTGGACATGGATTAGGCCGAGCGAATCAGGGTTGGACTGCGAAGGAAAACCGGGAACGCGTCATTCCAGGATAGTAGCCGGCCTGCGGCGCGGCGGTAAGGGCGCGTCGCGCCAGGTTGCCCGGCCACGCCCGTGTGCTCGATAATGGTTCGTTCAGGCAAGGCCCACATACAAATTCGATCATGGAGACTTGGCGGTGGCTAAAAAGCACAGAATCGCGGTAATCCCCGGCGACGGGATCGGGAAAGAGGTTGTTCCGGAAGGCTTGCGCGTGCTGGATGCCGCGGCGGCCAAGTTCGGTATCGAGTTCCAATGGGACCATTTCGACTGGAGCTGCGACTATTACGCCAGGCACGGCAAGATGATGCCGGACGACTGGGCCAGCCAGATCGGCGGGCACGAGGCGATTTTCTTCGGGGCGATCGGGTGGCCGGACGCCGTGCCGGATCACGAGGCCCTGTGGGGATCGCTCTTTCGCTTCCGCCGGGATTTCGATCAATACATCAATCTGCGGCCCGTGCGGCTGATGCCCGGTGTCGTGTCGCCGCTGGCCAACCGCAAGCCCGGGGAGATCGACTTCTTCATCGTGCGCGAGAACACCGAGGGCGAATACTCCAACAGCGGTGGAAAGCTGTTCGCGGGCACGGAGCGCGAAGTCGTCATCCAGGAAAGCGTGTTCACCCGCATCGGCGCCGAGCGCGTGCTCAAGTTCGCCTTCGAACTGGCGCGCAAGCGCGGCAAGCACCTGACGGCGGCCACCAAGTCCAACGGTATCTCGATTTCCATGCCCTGGTGGGACGAGCGGGTTGCCGAGATGGCGCAGCGCTATCCGGATGTGCGCTGGGACAAGTACCACATCGATATTCTCTGCGCCCATTTCGTGCAGCGTCCCGACATGTTCGACGTCGTGGTGGCGTCCAATCTGTTCGGCGACATCCTCTCGGACCTCGGCCCGGCGTGCACGGGCACCATAGGCATCGCACCCTCGGCCAATCTGAACCCGGAGCGCAAATTCCCGTCGCTGTTCGAGCCGGTGCACGGCTCGGCGCCCGATATCTATGGCAAGGGCATCGCCAATCCCATCGGCCAGATATGGAGCGGCGCGCTGATGCTGGATTTCCTGGGATATCCGCAGGCCGCCGCGGCCGTGGTGTCGGCGATCGAGCATGTGCTCGAAAACGGGCCCCGCACCCCCGATATGAAGGGGCAGGCGCGCACCGAGGACGTCGGCCGCGCGGTCGCCGAGCGGCTGTCGGCGCTGTGATGCGCGCCCCGGGACGCGACAGTCGCGGGGGGCGCAACAAGCTGTAAGTTTTGATAGGCAGGATATTCTCATGCCGGGCAGGGACGATCCATGCTATCGTTGTGGCGTCCCTTTTTTCGTCGGGACCAGCCCCGGGCGGCCCTGCGGGCTCGCCCGCAACTTTGTAAATTACCTTGGAAATTCAAACTATTGAGCCTCGCGCGAAGGTATAGTTTGATTTCGGATCAGTGCATGGGTTCGCACTGTGTCCCCGGTACTTTCCGATTGCGCTGTACATTTATGTACGTTTGCGCCCTCACGTTCGAGTTTGGCATTGTTATCTTCCACAAGTTTGGCTGCCGACAACGCGGATTCCCTGGTGGCGGGGAAGGCGCAACTGCCCGCCGAGGGCGGTAGTGTCGTCGTCGCCGGCGGTCGCACGGTGGGTGACAAGCCGCTCGATCGTTTCTGGCGCAAGTTCTACGCGCTGTTCCGCAGCCGGCGCATGCAGCACAACCGGCACCTGTGGCCCTATGTGTCGGTGACCCGGGACGAGCAAGGCGCCATCAACAGTTTTTCGGCATTTCGCCGCGCCGTTCCCGTGACGCCGCTGCAACAGGCCTTCGACGAGCATCACGACACCGTGCACGTGATCCTCAGCGGACCCTCCGTCGCCGAAATCGCGTATGACCGCCTGCCCATGCAGGCCGCCATGGGCGTGAACGGCTCGATTTCCCTGGCGCGCCAATACGATATTCCGTTCCGCTACTACTGCGTCATCGACCAGAATTTCGTGCGCCGGCGCATCGACCTGATGCGCGAAGTCGTGGAACGCGACCTGACGCTGTTCGTCACGCCCGATGTCCTGCGCTACATGGTGCAGGGCATGCCGTGGCCCGAACGCTACAAGTGCCGGATCTGCGTCATCGAAGTCGTGTCGGAACGCGCCTACCTGCCGCATTTCACGCCGGACGAACTGTCCGCCATGGCCCAGGCCAATCCCGGGCTTGCGCTGTTCGATTCGCAGCGTTCGCTGGGCTACAGCTTCGACCTGGCCACCGGCGTGTTCGATGCCGATACGGTCGCCTACGCGGCCCTGCAGATCCTGGTGGCCGGTGGCGTGGGCCGCATCTATATGCACGGCCTGGACCTGGGTTTCTCCGGGGCCCGCCGCTTCTACAAGGAAGCCCAGCCGGAAAACAGCCGTCTGGTGCGCAACTTCGACCGCCTCATCGAACCGTCCTTCTCGCACGCGGCCGCGCTGCTGAAGGCCCGTGGCGTCGACGTATTCAACCTGTCGCTCAACAGCGCCTTGTCGGACCGCATCATGCCCAAGCTCGACTGGCGTACGCTGTTGGTCCGCTGACTCTTTCCCGCCCCAGGCAACGACGCCCCTCGCCGTAAGCCGGCCAGGGGCGTTGTGTCGTTCGGGAAACAGCAACAGGGCGCCGACAGCGCCCGGGCGGGATCAATGCGCGCCGGCTGCCGCTTCCGCCGCGCCGGCGCCCTTCGTGCGCGCGGGCCGGGCGAACCATACCAGTCCCGTCAGCAGCAGGAAGACCACGGCGGATCCATAGAACACATCCAGCGCGGACATCGTGAACGCCTGCGTGTCCAGCATCCCGTTCAAGGAATGCAGCGCCTGGTCCGCGGACATGCCGAGCGATGCCAGCGTATGCATGACCTGGTCGTAGGCCTGGGATCCGGGCGTGGCCGCTTCGGTCAGGCGGGCGTGATGCAGGGTCGCGCGGTTTTCCCACAGGGTGGTCGAGATCGACGTACCGAAGGCGCCCGCCGTCAGGCGGCAGAAGTTCGACAAGCCCGAGGCCGCCGGGATGCGCCAAGGCTCCAGGCCCGACAGGGTGATGGAGGTCAGCGGCACGAAGAAAGCCGCCATGGCCGCGCCTTGCACGATGGTCGGGATCATGAGCGCGCCCATATCCGTCTGGGGCGTGAACCCGGCACGCATATAGCAAACCAGGGCGAAGACGCAGAATGCGAAGGTCACGATCAGCCGCGGGTCGCGGGTGGCCAGCATGCGACCGACCACGGGGGTGAGCGCGATGGCCAGGATGCCCACGGGCGCCGTGACGATCCCCGCGTCCGTGGCGGTGTAGTTCATATTGCTCTGCAGCCACAGGGGCAGCAGCACCACGTTGCCGAAGAACACCCCATAGGCGATCGCCAGCGTGACCGCGCCTATCGTGAAGTTGCGCCCCTTGAACAGGCGCAGGTCGACGATGGGATGCGCTTCCGTCAATTCCCAGATGATGAAGAACACGAAGGCGACCGCCACCACGACCGCGAGTGCGATGATGGTCGAGCTTTCGAACCAGTCCAGCTCCTTGCCCTTGTCCAGCATGATCTGCAGGGCGCCCACCCACAGGACCAGGAGCACCAGGCCGGTCTTGTCCACGGGCAGCTTATGCGTGACCGACTCGCGATCCTTGTAGATGCGCCAACTGAACCATGCCGCCACCAGTCCCACTGGAACGTTGATGTAGAAAATCCACGGCCAGGTGTAGTTGTCCGAAATCCACCCGCCCAGCAAGGGTCCCGCCACCGGCGCCACCAGTGTCGTCATGGACCACACCGCCAGCGCCATCCCGGCCTTCTCCTTGGGAAAGCTGGCCAGCATCAGCGTTTGCGACAGCGGGATCATGGGCCCCGCCACCGCGCCCTGCAATACGCGGAAAGCGATCAGGGCCTCCAGCGTGGGCGCGAAGCCGCATAGCCACGATGCCAGCACGAAGAGCAGCGTGGATGCCACGAAAAGCCGCACCTGGCCGAAGCGCTGGGTCAACCATCCGGTCAGCGGTACCGTGATGGCGTTGGCCACCGCGAACGAGGTAATGACCCAGGTGCCCTGGCTGGTGCTCACGCCCAGGTCGCCCGAGATGGTGGGGATCGACACATTGGCGATCGAGGTGTCCAGCACATTCATGAACACGGCGGTCGACAGGGCGATGGAGCCCACGATGCGCAGGCCGCCTTCCAGGGGAGGGTAGGTGACCGGACGCGGGGGTGAGGCGGGTTGAGCCGGCTCTTCGGGCATGGCCGGCACCGCGTTGCTGGCGGGATTCATTGCGCGAGGTTCGCTTGGACGATTTTCTGGATGAGGGCGTCGACCTGCTTGCGGTCAGGGTCGAACGCGTTGGTGGCCAGCGCCGGTTCGGCGCGCGGCGACTGCTCGGTGACGGCGGCGCCTTCTTGCGGGCGCAGATCGACTTCCACGTCCATGGACAGGCCGATGCGCAGCGGATGCGCCTTCAATTCCTGGGGATCCAGCGCGATGCGCACGGGCACCCGCTGGACCACCTTGATCCAGTTGCCGGTGGCGTTCTGGGCAGGCAGCAGCGCGAAGGCGCTGCCCGTACCGGCATCCAGGCCCACGACCTTGCCGTGGTAGGTGACGCTGCCGCCGTACAGGTCGGCGGTAATCGTGGCCGGCTGGCCGACGCGCATCTGGCGCAGCTGGCCTTCCTTGAAATTGGCTTCGACCCACACCTGGTCCAGCGGCACGACGTTCATCAGGGTGTTGCCCGGCGCCACGCGCTGGCCCACCTGTACGCTGCGCCGCGCCACCATGCCGGTGACCGGCGCCGGCAGCACGGTACGCGATTGGGCGAGCCATGCATTGCGCAGTTCGGCCTCGGCCTCGCGCACGTCGGGATGGTTTTCCACCGAGGTTCCGCGCGTCAGGGCCTGATTGGTCGCCAGTTTGGCCTTGGAAGCCTCCAGCGCGGCCTGGGTCTGCGCCAGGCCGGATTCGGCGGATTTCAGCGTGGTCTGGGCGTGCAGGATTTCCTCGCCGCTGACACCGCCCGATTTGGCCAGGGTCTGCCGGCGGGCCAGGTCGCTGCGCGCCCGGGTCAGTTCGGCTTGCGCGCGCTCCACATCCGCCTTGCGAACGGCCACATCGGCCGCCAGCGCATCGTTCTGGACGAACAGGGTATGCACCTGGCGCACGGTCTGCGCCAGTTTGGCTTCGGCCTGCTGCAATGCGATGTCGGTATCCGAGGGATCCAGGCGCACCAACGGCGCGCCGGCCTGGATGGTCTCGGTATCGTCGGCCTCGATGGCGACCACCGTGCCGGGAACCTGCGGCGTGATCTGCACCAGGTTGCCATGCACGTAGGCATCGTCGGTGCTCTCGAAATGCGAGCCGACCAGCCACCACCACGCGCCGTAGGCGATGGCGAGCAGCACGAACACACCCGTTGCGATCAGCATCAGGCGCTTGCGTTTGGGATTGGAAGTTTGAGGGGCGTTCATGACGTCGGTCCGTTCGTTCTTCAATGGGTGGTATTCGGGTTGCCCTGCCGCTGCGCGATTTCCGCGTTCGGCGGCGCGGGCACATAGCCGCCGCCCAGCGCATTGGCCAGGTCGGCATCCAGCTTGTAGGCGCGGAAGCGCAAGTCCGTTTCCAGTCGCGCCTGGGTCAGCACATCGTTCTGCGCCACCAGCACGGTCAGGTAGTTGCCCAGTCCGGCCTTGTAGCGGTTCACCGCCAGGTCGTATGCGGCATCGATGGACTCGCGCGCCTGGCGCTGTTCGTTGGTTTCCTGGCCGATATAGCGCAGGGCATCCAGGGCGTCGGCCACCTGGTGCACGGCGTCCAGTACCGTCTGGTTGTAGTCGGAGACGGCCAGGTCGGCGTCCGCGCGGCGTCCCGCCAGATTGGCGTTCAGTTCACCGCCATGGAATATCGGCAGCGAAATCGCCGGCCCGATGTTGGCGGCATGGCTGGCGGCTTCCAACAGATTGTTGGTGCCCAGGGCCTGGAAGCCGATGAAGGCCGTGATGTTCACATTGGGATAGAACTCCGCCTTGGCGACGTCGATCGTCCGGCGCGCGGACTCCACGCGCCAGCGCGCCGCGACCACGTCGGCGCGATGTCCCAGCAGGTCCAGCGGAACGGAGGACGGTACGCCGCCGGGCGGCACGGTCAGATTGGCTTCATGCACGCTTTGCCCGCGCTGGGGGCCCGCGCCGGCCAGCGCCGCCACCTGGTTGCGCAGTTGCGCCAGCGTGGTTTCCACCTGCGTCAGCTGCACCTTGGCGGATGCCAGCTGCGATTCCGCCTGCTTCACCTCGACTTGCGTATCCAGGCCGGCGCCGAAACGCTGGCGCGTAATGGACAGGGCCTCGTCGCGCTGCGCGATGATGCGTTGGAGCACGGCCCGTTGCGCGAAGGCGTTTTGCAGGCTCAGGTAGCTCTGCACCATCGCGCTGGACAGCATGGTGCGGGCCGCCTGTTTGTCGGCATCGGCGGCCTGCTCCCGGGACAGGGCGGCTTGCAGCGCGGCGCGGTTCTTGCCCCAGAAGTCGAGCTCGTAGCTGAAGTTCAGGCCCAGGCTGTTGTCGCTTTGTGTCGAGCCGCCCAGGGGAGCGGGGTAGACGTAGTTTTTGGAAATCCGCTCACGCTGCAGCGAGTAGTCGGCGTCCACGCGCGGTAGCAGCGGGGCGCGGGCGCCGCCCACGGCGGCGTTGGCCTGCGCCAGGCGGGCTTGGGCGGCCGTCATGGTCGGATTGTTGGCCAGGGCTTCCTGGACCAGGGCATTGAGCTGCGGATCGCCGTATCGCTCCCACCACTGCGCGGTCGGCCATGCCGCGGACTGCTCCGCCAGGCCCAGCTTCTGTCCCGTCATTTCCGCGACCGGGGTAGGGCCCTGTTCCATGAATGCGCAACCGTTCAGGACGATCGCGAGCAACAAAATCGATAGGCGTTTCATACGGTGGACGTGCGTTGGAGGTCTGGGAGCTTTTTCCATGACTGCGGTCGGGGAGTAAGCGGTTTGTGTTTATTGACCAGGAATTAACTGACTAGGCAACTATTTGGGCGAAAAAAAGTGTTGTCCCGCCTTCAGGCCTTCGCCGGTGGAACCGGTGCCGAACCATTGGCCAGCATGCGGCGCAGGAAGTGCGTCAGCAACTCGACCTCTTTTTCGGAGAAACCGCGCAGGTAGTGGTTGACGGTACGCGCGATGTTGGCCGGGATTTCGCGCACCATTGCCTGGCCTTCCTCGGTGAGCTCGATCTTGACGACCCTGCGGTCTTGCTCGCTGCGCTTGCGGCGCAGCAATTTCTTGGCCTCCAGCCTATCCAGCGTACGGGTCATCGCCCCCGTGTCCACTTCGTTCAGCCGGGCGAGTTCGGCGGCCGTATCGGCGCGGCCCAGGGCCACCATTGCGACCGGCCGCCACTGGGTAGCGGTCAGGCCGAGGGGCGCCATCTCCTGGTCCAGCGCCCGATTCAGCGAATTGAAGACCAGGCGGATCAGGTAGCCGGGGTTCTCCTCCACCCGGGTGCGGTCGCACCGGTAGGGCGGAGAGTCCTCTGACGTGGCAATGGGTTGGGTGTTCATGGAGCGAATAATGATTGTTTAGACAGTTATTGTCAAGGCATCTATTCTTACGGAAAGCTGTCTGCCGGCGGGCCGCCCGCCTGGGCGCCCGCCGTGAAACGCCGGCCCCCGCAGCAGAACAAACAGTGCGTGCACAGAAAGCGGCACGCCACATAAAATCGCCGGCATGAATTCCACTGTCGCAACATCGGCCGCCGCGCCTGTTTCCAATCGGGCCGTCGGTTTTTTTCTGGCCGCCTTGGGGGCCATCCTGTTTTCCGGCAAGGCCATCGTCGTCAAGTTCACCTATGAGTACGGGGTGGACGCGGTCACGCTGATCGCATTCCGCATGCTGTTCTCGCTGCCTTTCTTCGCCTATATCGGCTGGCGGCAGTCGCGTCGTGCCGCACGCGGCGAAATCCCCGTGCTGACCCATGGCGAACGGGCGAAAGTGATCTTCCTTGGCCTGATCGGCTACTACCTGTCCAGCTTCCTGGATTTTCTCGGCCTGCGCTATATCAGCGTCGGCCTGGAACGGCTGATCCTGTTCCTGGCGCCCACGCTCGTGCTGCTCATCACCGCCTTCTGGTTGAAGCGGCCCATCGCGGGCCGGCAGTGGCTGGCCTTGCTGCTTTCCTACCTTGGCGTCGTGCTTGTTTTCGCGCACGATATGGCGCAAACGGGCGGCAGCGCGGTGCTGCTGGGCTCGGCCTTCGTCTTCGCTTCCGCGCTGTCCTACGCCCTGTACCTGATCGGTTCGGGAGAACTGGTCAAGCGCGTGGGGTCGATGCGCTTGACGGCCTATGCCATGTCGGTTTCCAGCATCGCCTGCCTGATCCAGTTTTTCCTGGTGCATCCGCCATCCGTGCTGGTCCAGCCTCTCGGTTTCTATGGCTTGTCGCTGATCCATGCCACCGTCAATACCGTCCTGCCGGTGTTCATGATCATGAGCGCGGTGTCGCGCATCGGCCCGCCGCTGGCGGCACAGCTGGGAATGTTGGGGCCGGTATCGGTGTTATTCCTGGCTTACTGGTTTCTGGGCGAACCCGTCACCGCCTGGCAATTGGCGGGTACCGCTTTCGTGCTCGCCGGCGTATTCGTCCTCACCGGGCGGGCCGGCGCCCGCGCGACGCGGGCTTGAATGGCGACGGTGCGCCGCGTCATGCGGTCTTTGGCGGTCTTTGATTATTTCCCTCTTATCCACGACGAACGCGAAGAAAGGAGCGTTGTATGGCCAGCAACACAGTCAAGGCAATCCAACTGGAGGCGCATGGCGGCCCGGAAGTCCTGAAGTTGGTTGACGTGGAGGTACCCCCGCCCGGCCCGAACGAGGTCACGGTACGCCAGCACGCCGCGGGTTTGAATTTCATCGACATCTACTACCGCACCGGCCTGTATCCGCATCCGCTGCCGCATGGCCTGGGCTTCGAAGGCGCGGGCATCGTCGAGGCCGTCGGCAGCGAAGTCGCGCATATCAAGAAAGGCGACCGCGTGGCCTATGGCCAAAGCCCTTTGGGCGCCTATGCCGAGATGCGCAACGTGCCCGCCGCCAATGTCGTGCAGCTGCCCAAGGGCATCGGTTTCGACGAGGCAGCCGCAATGATGCTGAAGGGTTTGACGGTGCAGTATCTGTTCCGCCAGACATACCGTCTTCAGGGCAACGAGACCATCCTTTTCCACGCGGCGGCCGGCGGCGTCGGGTTGATCGCCTGCCAATGGGCCCGTGCCCTTGGCGTCAAGCTGATCGGCACCGTTTCCAGCCCGGAAAAAGCCGAACTGGCGCGCGAGCATGGTGCCTGGCAGACCATCGATTATTCGCGGGAAAACGTCGTTGAACGCGTGCTGGAACTTACCGGCGGCAAGAAAGTGCCGGTGGTCTACGACGGCGTGGGCAAGGATACCTGGGACATCTCCCTGGATTGCATCGAGCCGCGCGGGCTCATGGTGAGCTTTGGCAACGCCTCCGGTCCCATCACGGGCGTCAATGTGGGCATCCTGAACCAGAAGGGAAGCCTGTATCTGACCCGTCCGTCGCTGGCCATCCACGTCAATACGCCGGCCAAGCTGAAGGCAGCGTCCGACGAACTGTTCGATCTGGTGTTGAAGAAGAAAATCCGCATGCGTATCGACCAGCGTTATCCGCTAGAGCAGGCGGCCGACGCCCAGGCCGCGCTGGCCTCGCGTAAAACCACGGGTGCGACGGTGCTCACGCTGGATAATTGACGTGAATTTTCCCCGGCTGCTTGCGGGCGGTCCGGCCGGCCGGGGATTGCAACGCGATCGTAACGCCGGAGAAACGGCATGTTTCTCCGGGAATTAACAGATACTCGCATTTTCCGCACATCCGGTCACCGCCATGCGCATCGCGCTTGGATAAATTGAGTATGTCCCTCACGCAAGGAGATGACATGACTCTCAAGTTGACCGCTATCTCGCTCGCCGCCGTGGCCATACTGGCCGGCTGCTCTTCGCCTTCCGTCGTCAATACCAGAGACGGCTCGCAGATCGTGACACCGGACAAGCCGGAGTACGACAAGAAGTCCGGCATGTACCAGTACGAGGAAAACGGCCGCGATATGCAGATAAACAAGGACGACGTGAAATCGATCCAGGAAGTCAAGTAAACCGGGCGGTATGCCGGCGGCCGGCGGCCGGCGCCCGGGGCGCCCGGGCTCCAGCGGCCGGGGCGGCAACGAGCCTGGTCCATGAATAAAAACCGGCGCCTGGGGCGCCGGTTTCCTTTTGTGGCGGGGGCCGCGCTACTGCGCCGACGGGTGTTCCCGATGGTAGCGCGCAACCGTTTCTACCTCGTTGCGAGACCCCAAAATGACGCTGACCCGTTCATGCAGCTGCTTGGGCTCGATATCCAGGATGCGTTGCTGGCCATTGATCGAAGCGCCGCCGGCCTGTTCGACAATGAAGCTCATGGGATTCGCTTCATACATCAGCCGCAGCTTGCCGGGCTTGGACGGTTCGCGGGCATCCCAGGGATACATGAAGATGCCGCCCCGGGTAAGGATGCGGTGTACATCGGCCACCATGGAGGCAACCCAGCGCATATTGAAGTCCTTGCCGCGCGGCCCGGTTTTGCCGGCCAGGCAATCGTCGATATAGCGTTTTACCGGTGGGGCCCAATGCCGCATATTGGACATGTTGATGGCGAACTCCTTGGTGTCCTCCGGAATCCGCATGTTTTCGTGCGTCAGCACCCAGGAGCCCATTTCGCGGTCCAGCGTGAAGCCCACCACGCCATTGCCGACGGTCAGCACCAGCATGCTTTGCGGGCCATATACGGCGTAGCCCGCGGCGACCTGCTTGTTGCCGGCCTGCAGGAAGTCCTTTTCCGTCACAGGCTGGCCCGGCGTATCGTGCGGCGCATGCAGCACCGAAAAGATCGTGCCGATCGAAACGTTGACGTCGATATTGGAGGAGCCGTCCAGCGGATCGAACAGCAACAGATATTCGCCCTTGGGGTAACGGTTGGGGATCAGGTGGATGGTTTCCATTTCCTCCGAGGCCATGGCAGCCAGGTGGCCGCCCCATTCGTTGGCTTCGAGCAGGACTTCGTTGGACATGACATCCAGCTTCTTTTGCACTTCGCCTTGCACGTTTTCGGAGTCCAGGCTGCCCAGCACGCCGCCCAGCGCCCCCTTGCTGACGGCGTGGCTGATGGCTTTGCAGGCGCGCGCCACCACTTCAATGAGCAGCCGCACTTCCGGGCCGACCGCCTGGGCCTGCCGCTGCTGCTCGACCAGATACTGGGTTAGGGTTTTGCGTTTCAAGCGATTCTCCTAGAACAAATAATCTTCAAGCAGCCAATTCCAGCGCCTTGGATACGATCTCGCTTACGTTGCGCGACAGTCCCGCGTGGGCGCGCACGCGTTCCAGCGCCGCCTGCATCGGCGCGCGCAAGGCAGGAACGAAGCGCGACCAGTTATCCATGGCGCGCGCCAGCCGCGCCGCGATCTCGGGATTCAAGGCATCCAGCGCCAGGACCTGTTCTTCCCAGAAGGCGTAGCCGGCGCCGGCGGCATCGTGCAGGCCGCGGGCATTGTTCAGGCAGAACTGGAAGATCAGCGCGCGCGCGCGATTGGGATTGCGCAGCGTGAAGGCCGGGTGCGCCATCAGGCCGCGCACGGTGTCGACCGTGGTCGACCGCGCCGTCGCCTGCAGGGCGAACCATTTGTCGATGACCAGGGGGTCGTGCTGCCACTGCTCGTAGAAGTGGCTCAGCGCCCGGGTGGCGACGTCTTCA
This sequence comes from Bordetella bronchialis, assembly GCF_001676705.1. Taxonomy (NCBI): domain Bacteria; kingdom Pseudomonadati; phylum Pseudomonadota; class Betaproteobacteria; order Burkholderiales; family Alcaligenaceae; genus Bordetella; species Bordetella bronchialis. Next base: position 3,794,137 of record NZ_CP016170.1, on the reverse strand, counting down.
TCGCCGTGGTTGACCAGGGCCGTCAAGGCGCCCAGGCGGTCTGTCATATTGCCGGCGTTTTCGTACTGCGCCACCGCCCATGCCGCGGCTTCGGTGTCGCCCCCGGCCATCAGGTGCCCCAGGGCCATGTTCTTCAAGGCCCGTTTGCCGGCCGGCTCGGGAGCCGGGGTATAGGGGCCGGGCGTCTGGCAATTGGCGATTGCCTGCCGCCACGCGCCCGCCAGCTGCCTGCCGATCTCGGCCCGCAGGAAATCGCGGGCGGCGGCCAGCGAGGGAGGATCTATAGCCGACATGCGCTCGGCAAGCGTCTTTTCGGAGGGAAGCGACAGCGCGCGGGCGCGATAGGCGGCGTCCAGCACGGGGTCTTCGAGCAGGGCTTGCCATGCCTGGATGAAGGCGGCGCTGGCTTTCAACTGCCCGCCGGCCTGCCGCAACGCGGTCAGGCGAAGGATTTCCCGGGTGGCCAGTTCCTGCCCGGCTTCCCAGCGCGCAAAGGGATCGGTATCGTGCGCCGACAGCAGGGCCAATTCGTCGTCATTCCACGGATACTCGACAATCACCGGAGCCGAAAACCCCCGCAGCAGGGAAGGAATGGGCGCGCTGGGCACGTCCTCGAAAATCCATTGCTGGCGCTCCTGCGTCAGCTCCAGCAGCGCGGTGGTGGTTTCCTTGCCGTCGAGTTTCAGGGAAATGGGCTTGCCCGAGCGGTCGAGCAGGCCCATGGCGAAGGGAATATGGAAGGGCTGTTTGCCGCCCGCCACGGGGGCGGCCTTTTCCACGCCTACGGGCGCGCACCGCTGCGCCAGCGTAACGGTGCAGCGGCGTGCCGCCGCATCGTAATCCAGAGCCACCGTGACGCGCGGCGTGCCGGCCTGGCGATACCACCGCCGAAATACCTGCAGGTCGCGCCCCGGATGCTGGCGCTGGTATACCGACTCCATGGCCGCGACAAAATCGTCGCAGGTCACCGCCTGGCCGTCATGGCGGCGGAAATACTCGTCCATGCCGGCGCGGAAACCCGCTTCGCCCAGCAGCGTATGCTGCATACGGATGACTTCGGCGCCCTTCTCGTAAACCGTGGCCGTATAGAAGTTGCCGATTTCCTGATAGCTTTCCGGCCGGATCGGGTGCGCCATGGGGCCCGCATCCTCCGGGAATTGCGCGGCCCTTAACGTGACGACGTCGTCGATACGCTTGACGGCGCGTGCGCTGGCGGCGGCTTGCGCGTCCAGGCCGCGCGCCATCATGTCGGCACTGAATTCCTGGTCGCGGAAAACCGTCAGTCCTTCCTTCAGGCTCAGTTGGAACCAGTCGCGGCAGGTGACGCGATTGCCCGTCCAATTATGGAAGTATTCATGGCCGATCACCGCTTCGATGGCCTCGTAGTTCGCATCGGTGGCCGTATCCGCGTCGGCCAGGACGTAGGCGGCGTTGAAAATGTTCAAGCCTTTGTTTTCCATCGCCCCCATATTGAAATCGCGCACTGCGACCACCATGAACCGGTCAAGGTCCAGTTCCAGGCCGAATCGGGTTTCGTCCCAACGCACCGAGCGGACCAGCGATTCCAGCGCCCACTCGGTTTTGGACTCGGAGCCGGGGTCGCTATAGACCTGCAGCAGCACTTCGCGTCCCGATACCGTATTCAGGCGAGTTTCGCGATGGGTGAAGCGGCCGGCAACCAGCGCGAACAGGTAGCACGGCTTGGGGTATGGGTCTTCCCATACGGCCTGGGCACGGCCGTCCGGCAAGGTGCGCTGTTCCACCAGGTTGCCGTTGCTGAGCAGCACGGGGTAAGCGGTATCCGCCCGCAGGGTAACGCGGTAGCGCGACATGACGTCGGGCCGGTCGGCGAACCAGGTGATGCGCCGAAAGCCTTCGGCCTCGCATTGGGTGAAGAAATTGCCGCCCGATACATACAAGCCCATGAGGGTCGAGTTGGCGGCGGGGCGGCAGCGGCTGACGATTTCGACCAAGGCGGTGTCGGGCAGGGCGTGCAGCGTCAAGGCATGTTCGTCCAGCGTGTACTCGCCGGGACTCAACTGACGCCCATCCACGCACACCGAAACCAGTTCGAGCTCGCTGCCATCGAGCTTCAGCGGGGCGCCGCCATGATCCGCCCGGCGCCGGACCGTCAGCCGCGACGTGACGGTGGTGGTTTCCGGATGCAGGTCGAAGGCCAGCGCGACTTCCGGTATTTCGAAGGGATAGGGCTGGTAATCCTTGCGGTAGACGGTGACGGGGGTTTCTGTACGCATGGCCGGGCCTGTCGAGGTGAAGTGCACGCTATTGTAGGACGGTGCTTGTGGCCGTCCGCAAAACTTTGCTTCCGGTTTCCTGTCCAACGGTATTGCCAGCCATTATGATGCGCGCATGGGAGCGACGCGTCGCGGCGCGCGCCGGTCGTTTTTGCAGGAGCTGTTATGTATCGAGTCGATCTGTCCCGTTCCTGGCGCTATGCGCGGGCGCTTGCCCTGCTGCTCGTGGCCGGGTTTCTTGCCGGGTGCGCGACCACGCCTACCGTATCGGCGCGCGTGACCTCATTCCAGGAATGGCCCGCCGGCGCGACGGGCCAGCGCTATCGCTTCGTGGTGGCGGACCCCAGCCAGAATAACAATCTGGAATACCAGAGCTTCCAGGACATGGTGCGCAGCGGGATCAGCCCGACCGGGCTGGTGGAGGCCCAGGCCGGGCAACCGGCCCGTTTCGACGTCTCTTTCAAGTATGGCGTGACGCAGACCCAGGTGAATGTGCGGCGCCCGGTCGATCCTTATTTCTATGGCGGCTATGGGCCAGGCTTCTACGGCGGGCGGTATTGGGGGGGGCCCTGGGGGCCCGGCTTCTGGGGGCCGGATTGGGTCGACGTGCCCTCCGTCGCCTATCGCAACACGCTGACTGTCGAAATACGCGATAACAGCCAGGCCGGCAAGGAAGTTTACCGGGCCACGGCGTATAGTGTGGCGGATAACGATCGCCTGTTGAAAGTGATGCCCTATCTGGTGCGCGCGATCTTCGACGATTTCCCTGCCAACAATGGTTCCGAGCGCGAGGTGCGTTACAACGTCGGGCCTTAGACCGGCGCCGGCTCGCGATCGCGCCGCCAGCTGGCGCCAGAAAGACAAAGCCCCGTGAAAACACGGGGCCAGTCTGCAAGGTGGACCGCCATGCCGGCGGTTCTTCCATTCCTGTCTATTGGATGAGAAAGCTCTCGCGGGATGCACCGGCGGCTTCCGCCGCGGTAAGCCAACGTGGCGGTTTGCCGCGGCCGCTCCAGGTTTCCTTGGTGTCGGGGTGGCGGTATTTCGGCGCGACCGCGCGCTTGACCGGGGCGGACGACGCCGCGGCCGCGCTCTTGCGGCCCGGACCACGCCGCGCCCCGGGCTTGCCGAACGCCGCGGCAATCTCTTCAGGGGTGATATCGTATTCCCGCATGGAGCGAACGATGGAGGCCACCACGGGCTTGCGACGCTTCATCTGCAGCGCCTCCGCTTTTTTTCGTAGCTTATCGATCTCTTTTTCGATCCTGGCTTGCTGCGCGGAGTAGGTCTCTCTTGGCATGGTATATCGATCCTTATTATGGAATTGATTTTCCGACCAGATTATAGTTATTTTGTCGACAATAGCACAAAACGACTTGGGAATTATCCCTGGAATTCTTGAATCTATTTGTTTCCGATGAACGCTCCTTCCACTGCCACTTCCACGCTTTCCCGAGTCGCGGCTATCCAGATGGTCAGCACGCCGATTGTCAGGGAAAATCTGGATGCTGCGTCCCAATTAATCCGAAAAGCGGCCGAATCCGGGGCCCGATTAGTGGCGTTACCGGAATATTTCTGCTTCATGGGACAAAAAGATCACGATAAGCTCGCCATCCGCGAAACGGACGGCACGGGGCCTATCCAGGAATTTCTCTCCAGCCAGGCCAGCCAGCACGGCATTTTCGTGGTGGGCGGTACCTTGCCCCTGGTCAGCCCGGACGCGGCGCGCGTGTACAACACCTCGCTGGTATATGGTCCGGATGGAAAACGGCTTGCGCGCTATGACAAAATCCATTTGTTCAATTTCAAGCGCGGCACCGAGTCCTATGATGAATCCATCGCGATCCGCCCGGGCGCGGAGGTGCGCACGGTGGACACGCCATTCGCGAAGGTCGGCCTGTCGGTATGCTACGACCTGCGTTTTCCGGAGCTGTATCGAGCGCTGGGGACGGTCGACCTGATCCTGGTGCCTGCCGCCTTCACCTACACGACCGGCAAGGCGCATTGGGAATTGCTGCTGCGGACGCGCGCTATCGAAAACCAGTGCTATGTCCTGGCTCCCGCCCAGGGCGGCGTCCATCCAAACGGTCGCCGGACCTGGGGACATTCCATGCTGGTCGATCCGTGGGGGGACATCGTCGACGTCCTGCCGGAGGGACCGGGCGTGGTAGCGGGTAACATAGATTCCACACGGCTGTCGGATGTGCGAGCCGCCTTGCCCGCATTGCGCCACCGCGTCATGTAAATCCACCGAGTTGCAATATGAAGATCACCGATCCCGACATCCAGGCCCTGGCCACCGCCAAATCGCTGCTGCTCGACCCCTGGGGCCTGAGCGAGGCCGACATGGCGCGCGCGCTGGGCGAAATATTCACGCACAAGGTGGATTACGCCGACCTCTATTTCCAGTACACGCGCAGCGAGGGCTGGAGCCTGGAGGAAGGTATCGTCAAAACGGGCAGTTTTTCCATCGGGCAGGGCGTGGGCGTGCGCGCGATCAGTGGCGAGAAGACCGCGTTCGCGTATTCGGATTCCTTGTCCCCCGACGCCTTGCTGTCGTCGGCGCGCGCCGTGCGCGGCATTGCGCGCCAGGGCGCCGGCAAGGCGCGGGTACGCGCGCAGGCCGAACCTGCCCGCGCGCATGACCTTTATCCGGCCGTGGACCCGCTACTGACTCTCAGCGCGCCGGATAAGGTGGCTTTGCTCGAGCGCATCGAACGCATGGCGCGCGCCCGCGATTCCCACGTGATCCAGGTCATGGCCGGGCTGGGGGCGGAATACGACGTCATTCTGGTCGCGGGCAGCGACGGCCGGCTGGCGGCCGATGTGCGTCCGCTGGTGCGGCTTTCCCTGACCGTAATCGTGGAACGCGATGGTCGCCGGGAAATGGGACATGCGGGCGGCGGGGGCCGGTCAGGCCTGGCCTATTTCACCGACGAGATACTGCGGGGCTATGTCGAACATGCCGTGCACGAGGCCATGGTGAATCTGGATGCCCGTCCCGCGCCGGCCGGCGAAATGACCGTGGTGCTCGGGCCCGGATGGCCCGGTATCCTGCTGCACGAGGCGGTAGGCCATGGGCTGGAGGGCGATTTCAATCGCAAGGGCTCCAGCGTTTTCGCCGGCCGCATCGGCGAACGCGTGGCATCCAAGGGCGTTACCGTCATCGACGACGGGACGCTGCCGGATCGCCGCGGTTCTCTCAACGTGGACGATGAAGGCAATGCCACGCAGCGCAATGTCCTGATCGAGGATGGCATCCTGCGGGGCTATATGCAGGACACGATGAACGCGCGCCTGATGAAAACCTCCGCCACGGGCAACGGGCGGCGCGAATCCTTCGCGCATCTGCCCATGCCGCGCATGACGAATACCTACATGCTGGGCGGCGATACGCCGCCCGAGGAAATCCTGGCTTCCGTCAAGCGCGGCCTGTATGCGGTGAATTTCGGCGGCGGGCAGGTGGATATCACGAACGGCAAGTTCGTGTTTTCCGCATCCGAGGCCTATATGATCGAGAACGGCAAGATCACGTATCCCGTGAAGGGCGCCACCTTGATCGGCAACGGTCCGGACGCCATGACGCGGGTAAGCCTGATCGGCAACGATATGAAGCTGGATTCCGGCGTGGGTACGTGTGGCAAGGAAGGCCAGAGCGTGCCTGTCGGCGTCGGCATGCCTACCTTGCGCATGGAAGGGCTGACTGTCGGCGGTACGGCCTGATCTTGGGGCCCCGGGGCGGGGCCTGCGCCGCCCGCATGACCTGCCGCGGTTTTTGTGCTAGGATTTGCCGCGATGTAAATAGGCGCAACCCGATGGGTGGCGCTCTTTCCGGGACGCCTTCGCGCACCCGGCTGAATAGACCGATATGACACGCGCAAACGACCGCGGCACCGCCGCCCGATTTTACTTTTACTTTTATGGCTTTCCGATGCCGCTGGCGGAGGAAGGGTTGCGCGCAAACTGAAGTCTGCGAAATCCCCCCAAAAAGCCGCCAGCGATCTGGCGGCTTTTTTGTGTCCGCCAGCCTGGCAACATATCCCAGGAAGGAGCCCGACGTGTCCCACAATACCGATGACCTGCGTATCCGAGAAATCAAGGAATTGACGCCCCCGGCGCACGTCATGCGCGAATTTCCCTGCAGCCAAGCCGTATCCGATACCGTCTACGCGGCACGCCAGGCCTTGCATCGCATCCTGCACGGCATGGACGACAGGCTGGCGGTGGTAATCGGACCGTGCTCGATCCATGACCCGAAAGCCGCCCTGGAATATGCGGCCCGGCTGAAACCGGTGCGCGACAGGCTGAAGGGCGACCTCGAGATCATCATGCGCGTGTATTTCGAAAAACCGCGCACCACCGTCGGCTGGAAGGGACTCATCAACGATCCGGACCTGGACGGCAGCTTCAACATTAACAAGGGCATACGCGTCGGGCGCGAATTGCTGCTGGACATCAATACGCTCGGATTGCCCGCGGGCTGCGAATTCCTGGATATGATCACCCCGCAATATATTGCGGACCTGGTGTCCTGGGGCGCCATCGGGGCTCGCACCACCGAAAGCCAGGTCCATCGGGAGTTGGCTTCCGGCTTGTCGTGTCCGGTCGGTTTCAAGAACGGTACCGATGGCAATGTGAAAATCGCCGTCGATGCGATCAAGGCGGCTTCGCAGCCGCATCACTTTCTGTCCGTGACCAAGGGCGGCCATTCGGCCATCGTATCCACGGCGGGCAACGAAGACTGCCACGTGATCCTGCGCGGCGGCAAGGCGCCGAATTACGATGCCGCCAGCGTCGAAGCGGCCAGCCAGGACTTGGCCAAGTCCGGACTGGCGCAGCGCCTGATGATCGACACCAGTCACGCCAATAGCAGCAAGAATCCGCAGAACCAGCCTCTGGTCGCCAAGGATATCGGCCGCCAGATCGCCGCCGGAGACGGCCGCATCGTGGGCCTGATGGTGGAAAGCCACCTGCTGGGCGGCCGCCAGGATCTCGTCCCCGGCCAGCCGCTGACGTATGGGCAGAGCATCACCGACGGATGCATAGATTGGGAATCCTCGGTCGAGGTCCTGGACGGCCTGGCGGAAGCCGTCAGGGCACGTCGGCGCGCGGCCAGCAGCGGCAAATAAGGGAAGGGCAGGGCGCCACCGGCGCACGGGTCTCCGGGCGTAGAATGGCGTCTTGACCTCCCGGTTCGGATAAGAAAATGAACGATTTGACCGATCCCGCGTGGCTGCGCCGTCCCGTGCCGGCCGCCTGTCTGGAATCCTTGCGCGCGATCGTCGGCGACCGCCTTTCGACGGCGCGGGCGGTGCGCGAACATCATGGGCATGACGAGTCGCCCTACCCGGATGTCCTTCCCGATGCGGTGATTTTTGCCGAAACCACCGATGAAGTCGCCGCGGTCGCGCGTGTCTGCAACGACCATCGCGTGCCTATCGTGGCATATGGCGCCGGCTCCTCGCTTGAGGGGCATCTGTTGCCGGTGCAGGGCGGCATCACGCTGGATCTTTCCCGCATGAACGCCGTTCTGGCCGTCCACGCGGAGGATTTCACCGCCACGGTGCAGGCGGGGGTGACGCGCAAGCAGTTGAACGAGCATTTGCGCGACAGCGGCCTGTTCTTTCCCGTGGACCCGGGGGCCGACGCCAGCCTGGGCGGAATGGCGGCGACGCGCGCCTCCGGTACCAATGCCGTGCGCTACGGCACCATGCGCGAGAACGTGCTGTCGCTGACGGTGGTCACCGCCGACGGCCGCGTCTTGCGTACCGCGCGCCGGGCGCCCAAGTCCGCCGCCGGCTATGACCTGACGCGGATTTTCGTCGGCAGCGAAGGTACCTTGGGAATCATCACGGAAGTCACGGTAAAGCTGTATCCGCAGCCGGAAGCCGTGTCGGCCGCGGTGTGCAATTTCCCGACGCTGGGCGACGCCGTGGACAGCGTCATCGAGATCATGCAGGCAGGCGTTCCGGTGGCTCGCGTCGAGTTCATGGACGAACATGCCGTGCGCTCCGTCAACCGATACAGCCAGCTGACGCTAAGGGAAACGCCGCTGCTGTTGTTTGAATTCCACGGCAGCGCGGGCGGCGTGCAAGAGCAGGCCGCCGCCGTGCAGGCCATTGTCCACGAGCATGGCGGCATGGATTTCGAATGGGCGCACCGTCCCGAGGATCGCAGCCGCTTGTGGGCGGCGCGCCACAACGCCTATTTCGCCGGCTTGCAGCTGCGGCCAGGCTGTCGTTCCAGTACCACGGATGTGTGCGTGCCGATTTCCGCGCTGGCCGAATGCGTGCGCGAGACCGCGCGGGATCTGGCCGAAGCACCTTTTCCCACCACCATCGTGGGCCATGTCGGCGACGGTAATTTCCACGTGCTGATGCTGCTGGATCCGGACAGCCAGGAAGAGTGGGATGCGTCGGAGCGCATCAACCATGCGCTGGTCCGGCGGGCCATCGCGGCGGACGGCACGTGCACGGGCGAACATGGCGTGGGCCTGCACAAGATGGGATTCCTGCTGGAGGAGCACGGCAAGGATGCGCTGGACCTGATGCGCAGCCTCAAGCATGCCTTCGATCCCAACAATATCCTCAACCCGGGGAAAATCGTCAGCTGGTAACCGGCACGGCGCCGCCGTCGCCGGTTGGGGTAAATCCCTGACTGTGTGTTTGCCGTGCCCGCGCTATCTTTAAATCATGAACACCCTGGTAGAGACCGATCTTACGGATGCGCAGGTCGCGCCCCCGGCGGTGCCCGAGCTGGTCGCGGCGCTGCAGGCGGTGTTGCCCGCGCACTGCGTGCTGCATCGCGAAGAGGACACCCGGCCCTATGAGTGCGATGGGCTGTCCCTGTATCGCGCCCTGCCGGCCGTGGTTTGCCTGCCGGAAACCGAGGCCCAGGTACAACAGGTGATGCGGGTATGCAAGCGCCTGAACGCGCCGGTGGTGCCCCGGGGCGCCGGAACCGGCCTGTCCGGGGGGGCGATGCCGCATAGCCAGGGCGTATTGCTGGGGCTTTCCAAGCTGAATCGCATCAAGCGCATCGACGCGGACAATGCCTTGGCGGTGGTGGAGCCCGGCGTGCGCAACCTGGCCATCTCGGAAGCCGCCGCGGTCCATGGCCTGTACTACGCGCCGGATCCTTCCAGCCAGATCGCATGCTCGATCGGCGGGAACGTCGCCGAAAATTCCGGCGGCGTGCGTTGCATGAAGTACGGCTTGACGGTGCATAACATCCTGCGCGTGCGCGTGGTGACCATCGATGGCGACATCGTCGAGCTCGGCAGCGAGGCGCCCGATGCGCCCGGCCTGGATCTGTTGGCCGCTTTCATCGGTTCCGAGGGCATGCTGGGCATCGTGACCGAGATCACCGTAAAGCTCCTGCCCAAGCCGGTCTGCGCGCAGGTCGTGCTGGCCAGCTTCCCCAGCGTGGAAGCAGCCGGCAACGCCGTGACCCGGGTGATCGCGGCCGGCATCATACCGGCCGGCCTGGAGATGATGGACAAGCAGGCCGTGCACATGGTCGAGCCCTTCGTGCAGGCCGGCTATGACATGAATGCGCAGGCCATTTTGCTGTGCGAATCCGACGGTACTCCCGAAGAGGTCGCGCACGAGGTCGCGCGCATGGAAGCCGTGCTCCAGGATGCGGGCGCGACCCGGCTGCAGGTCTCCACGTCGGAGGCCGAGCGCCTGCGCTTCTGGGCCGGACGCAAGAACGCCTTCCCGGCGGCCGGGCGCGTGTCGCCCGACTACTATTGCATGGATGGCACGATTCCGCGGCGGCATCTGGCCCGCGTGCTGGGCGCCATCGAACAGATGGAGGACGAATACGGCCTGCGCTGCGCGAACGTGTTCCATGCCGGCGATGGCAATCTGCATCCGCTTATTCTTTTCGATTCCAACAAGCCGGACGAGACCGAGCGCGCCGATAAATTCGGCGTGGCGATACTCGAGCTGTGCGTACAGGTGGGAGGCACCGTGACGGGAGAGCACGGTGTGGGTATGGAGAAAATCAATCAGATGTGCGTGCAGTTTTCGCGCGAGGAACTCGATACTTTCCTTGCCGTGAAGCGGGCCTTCGACCCTAGTTGCCTGCTCAACCCCCAGAAGGTCATACCCACCCTGGCGCGTTGCGCCGAGTACGGCAAGATGCACGTGCACGGCGGCGAGTTGCGATTCCCGGACCTATCCCGCTTCTGATACAGGATCGCCATGGATTTCGTCCTGTCGGAATTGTGCGACCAGGTCATGACGGCGCGCGCCGGCCACAAGCCGCTGTTCATTTGCGGCGGCGGCAGCAAGGCCTTCTATGGCAACCACCGGGCCTTGCGGCCCGAGGACGGCCATTGCCTGCTCGATGTCACGGCCTATCGCGGCATCGTCAGCTACCACCCCTCCGAGCTGGTGGTGACTGCCCGCGCCGGTACGCCGCTGCGCGAACTGGAAGCCGAACTGGCGGCGCAAGGCCAGATGCTGGCCTTCGAACCCCCGCATTTCGAGCCGACCGCCACGGTGGGCGGCTGCGTGGCCGCGGGCCTTGCCGGCCCGCGCCGCATGGCCGCCGGCAGCGTGCGGGATTTCGTGCTCGGCACGCGGCTGCTGGACGCCCATGGCCGGATGCTGAACTTCGGCGGCGAGGTCATGAAGAACGTCGCCGGCTACGACGTATCCCGGCTGCTGGCGGGCTCCCTGGGCATATTCGGTGTGTTGCTGGAAGTCTCCCTGAAGGTATTGCCGCGTCCGGCCGGCGAAAGCACCCTGTGCCTGCCGGCAAGCGAAGGCGAGGCGCTGGCGGCCTTCGCGACCTGGCGACGGCTGCCCATGCCGGTCTCCGCCGCATGCTGGGTGCCGGAGGACGACGCCGGCCAAGGACAAATCTGGGTGCGACTGTCGGGCGCGCCACCGGCCATCGACGCGGCCCGGGTGCGCATCGGCGGGGACCTGGTGGAGCCGGAGCAGGCGGATGCCTTCTGGCGGTCGGTGCGCGAACAGACACACCCGTTCTTCGACCGCGCGCGGCCGTTGTGGCGTATCGCGGTGCCGCCCGCCACGGCACCCATGCAACTGGGCGCCAGCCTGATCGAATGGGGCGGCGGCCAACGCTGGCTGAGCGGCCGGCATGATGCGTCATCCGTGCGGGCCGCCGCGCAGGGCAGGGGAGGCCACGCCACGCTGTTCCGCGCGGCGCGGCACGAGGATCTGCCCGAGGACGGGGTATTCCAGCCCTTGGCCCCCGGCGTGGCGACCTTGACGCGCCGGCTGAAGCAGGAACTCGATCCTTCCGGCCTGTTCAATCCGGGCCGGCTGACGCTGGAACTATAGGGCCATCATGCAAACGCAAATCGCTTCCTGGGCGCGCGACACGGACTACGGCCGCGAGGCCGACGCCATTCTGCGCCGTTGCGTGCATTGCGGCTTTTGCACGGCGACCTGTCCGACGTACCAGGTGCTGGGCGACGAACTGGACAGTCCGCGCGGCCGCATCTACCTGATCAAGCAGATGCTGGAAGGGGCGGAGCCGACGCAGGCGACGCAGACCCACCTGGATCGCTGCCTGACCTGCCGCAATTGCGAAACCACGTGCCCCTCCGGCGTGGAGTACGGGCATCTGGTCGACATCGGCCGGGGCCTGGTCGAAACGCGGGTGCGCCGGCCCTGGGCCCAGCGCATGAAGCGGGCGCTGCTGCGCCAGGGGCTGACCTCGCGCTGGTTCGCCCCGGCGATGCGGCTCGGCAAGGCATTGCGGCCGCTCTTGCCGGCCGCCGTGCGGGCCAAGGTGCCCGCGTCCCGTCCCGTCGGCAGGATCCCGGACGCCCGCGCACATGCGCGCCAGGTGATCCTGCTGTCGGGCTGCGTGCAGCCTGCCATGATGCCCACCATCGATGCGGCGACCCTGCGGGTGCTCGACACGCTGGGCATAGGCGCGACCGTCGTGGCCGGCAGCGGCTGCTGCGGCGCCATCAACCTGCATCTGGACGATGCCTCGACGGCGCTTGCCCAGATGCGCGCCAATGTCGACGCCTGGTGGCCGCTGGTCGAAGGCGGCCAGGTGGAGGCCATCGTCATGAATGCTTCCGGCTGCGGTGCCATGGTGAAGGAATACGCGCATCATCTGCGCAAGGACCCGGCCTATGCCGACCGTGCGGCGCGCATCGTTTCCCTGGTACGCGACGTGTCCGAAATCGTCGCCCCGCATGCCCGCGAGCTGCGGGAACGGCTGGGCGCCCCGGTCAGGGCAGCCTTCCATCCGCCATGCACGCTCCAGCACTGGCAAGGCTTGCGTCCGCTGGCCGATGGCGTGCTGGCCGACCTGGGATTCGAGTTGCAGCCTTTCGCCGACCGGCACCTGTGCTGCGGTTCGGCCGGCGCCTATTCCGTGATGCAGCCGGATATGGCGATGACCCTTCGCGACCGAAAACTGGCTGCCATCGCACCCACCGCGCCCGATGTGATCCTCTCGGCCAACATCGGTTGCATCGCGCATCTGCAAAGCGGCACGGCGACGCCGGTCCGCCATTGGATAGAAGCGCTGGACGAACGCCTGCAGGGCGGGCGTCCGTCCTGACCGCGGCTACTCCACGGCCTTGACCATATCCTCGATGACTTTTTTCGCGTCGCCGAAGACCATCATCGTGCGGTCCATGTAGAACAGCTCGTTGTCCAGGCCGGCATAGCCGGCCGCCATGGATCGCTTGTTCACGATAATGTTGCGGGCCTTATAGGCTTCCAGGATAGGCATGCCCGCTATGGGCGACTGGGGATCGTTCTTGGCCGCCGGATTGACCACGTCATTCGCCCCCAGCACGAGTACCACATCGGTCTGGCCGAATTCGCCGTTGATATCGTCCATCTCGAACACCTGGTCGTAGGGGACTTCCGCCTCGGCGAGCAGGACGTTCATGTGGCCCGGCATGCGGCCGGCCACCGGATGGATGGCGTAGCGGACGTTCACGCCTTTTTGCGCCAGCTTGGCGGCCAGCTCCTTCAGCGCGTGCTGGGCGCGGGCCACCGCCAGCCCGTAGCCCGGGACGATGATGACGGTTTCCGCATTGGTCATGAGGAAGGCGGCGTCTTCCGCGCTGCCCGACTTCACGTTGCGCTGCTGGGCGGTGGCCGCGCCGGCGGTCCCGCCGCCGTTGCCGAAGCCGCCCAGCAAGACATTGAAGAAGGAGCGGTTCATCGCCTTGCACATGATGTACGACAGAATCGCCCCCGAGGAGCCGACCAGCGAGCCGGCGATGATCAGCATCGGATTGTTCAGCGAGAACCCGATGCCGGCCGCGGCCCAGCCCGAATAGCTGTTCAACATCGACACGACCACCGGCATGTCGGCACCGCCGATCGGAATGATGATCAGCACCCCGAGCACGAAGGCGATGGCCGTCATCGCGATGAAGGGCGTCCACCCTTCGCTTGCGACAAAGGCGATCCCGCAGCCCAGCATGACGAGCGCAAGCACGAGATTGACCAGGTGCTGGCCGGGAAACACGACCGGCGCGCCCTGGAACAGCCGGAACCGGTACTTGCCGGACAATTTGCCGAAGGCGATGACCGAGCCGGAGAACGTGATGGCGCCGACGAACGTGCCGATGAAGATCTCCACGCGGTTGCCCATCGGCAAGGCGGTGCCCATGGGCGCGATGCCGAAGGCATGCGGTTCGGCAACGACCGCCACCGCGATCGCCACCGCGGCCAGGCCTATCATGCTGTGCATGAAGGCGACCAGCTCCGGCATCTTGGTCATCTCGACGCGGCGCGCCATGATGGTGCCGGCGGTGCCGCCGACCAGCAGGCCCAGCAGCACCCAGCCCAGGCCCAGTCCCGCGATGCCGGGACCCGCCAGCGCCACGATAAGCGCACCCGTGGTCAGCACGGCGATCGCCATGCCCGCCATGCCGAAGGCATTGCCGATGCGCGACGTGGTCGGATGGGACAGGCCCTTCAGCGCCTGGATGAAGCAGACCGAAGCCAGCAGGTAAAGCAGCGTGACGACATTCAGCGAAATCATCGCGCGTCCTCCTTGGCGGGCTTGCGCTCTTTCTTCTTGAACATTTCGAGCATGCGCCGGGTGACCAGGAAGCCCCCGAAGACGTTGACCGCGGCCAGGGCCACGGCCAGCACGCCCATGCCGCGGGCCAGGCCGCCTTCGGTCAGCGCGGCGGCCAGCATCGCACCCACGATGATGATGGCCGAGATCGCGTTGGTGACGGCCATCAAAGGCGTGTGCAGTGCGGGCGTGACGTTCCAGACGACGTGGTAGCCGACGTAGACGGCCAGGACGAATATGATCAGGTTGATCAGCGTGGGACTCAGGGCTTCCATTCACGACCTCCGAACCGCGTTGCCGTCCTCGCAGACCAGGCAGGCCGCGACGATTTCATCCTGGCGCTGGATGGCGAGCGAGCCGTCCTTGTCCACGATGAGCTTGAGGAAATCCAGCAGGTTGCGCGCATACAGCGCGGATGCATCGGTGGGTACGAGCGCCGGCAGATTGGTCAGGCCCACCAGGGTGACGCCGTGCTTTTCCACCACCTGGCCCTTTTCCGACAGCGGGCAGTTGCCGCCGCGCTCCACCGCCAGGTCCACCAGTACCGAGCCCGGTTTCATGGCCTGGACCGTTTCCGCGGACACCAGCGTGGGGGCGGGCCGTCCCGGGATCAGGGCGGTGGCGATGACGATATCGGCCTGCTTGCACCGTTCCGATACGAGCGCGGCCTGGCGGGCCATCCAGGCGGCCGGCATGGGGCGCGCATACCCGCCCACTCCTTGCGCGATCTCGCGTTCTTCATCGGTTTCGAAGGGCACGTCGATGAATTTCGCGCCCAGGGACTCCACCTGTTCCTTGGCGGCCGGCCGCACGTCGGAGGCCTCGACGACCGCGCCCAGCCGCCGCGCCGTGGCGATCGCCTGCAGGCCTGCCACGCCGGCGCCCAGTATCACCGCGCGCGCCGCTTTGAGCGTGCCCGCCGCGGTCATCATCATGGGGAACAGGCGGCCGTAGTAATGGGCGGCCAGCAACACCGCCTTGTAGCCGGCCAGGTTGGCCTGGGAGGACAGCACGTCCAGGCTTTGCGCGCGGGTGATGCGCGGCGCCGCCTCCAGGGCGAAGGCGGTGACGCCCGTGGCCGCCAGCCGCGCGATGCCGTCCGCATCGTAAGGGTCCAGCATGCCGGCCAGGACCGCGCCCGGCTTGAGCGCGGCCAACCCGGCCGCGTCAGGCATGCGCACGGTCAGCACCAGCTCCGCGCCCAGGGCCTCCTGCGCGGAGGCCAGCGTTGCCCCGGCCGCCTCGTAGGTCTCGTCCGGGTAGCGCGCCGCGCTGCCCGCTCCGCGTTCCACGAGGACCGTGTTGCCGCCCGCCACGTACTTCTTCACCGTTTCCGGTGTCGCCGCCACGCGGGTTTCCCCCTCCAGGGTCTCCCTCGGTATACCGATACGCATTATGTTCTCCTGGTCGATATCGGACCGGTGACACTTATACACGACTTGCCCAGCGGTGGCCTCGGGAAAACCACCGGGTAAAATAGCCATCCGCCCCGGGGTCCCGGACCGTCGCACCGTTACGCCGCCGGTTCCGCGGGCGTCCGCGACCTGTTTCCACCGCTTCCTTCAGCCGGTTTTCCCGTTCAGCGTTCCATGTCTTCCAATGCATCCACCAAGGGCCGGGTCGTCGTCGGCATGTCCGGCGGCGTCGATTCATCCGTCACGGCCTGGCTGCTCAAACAGCAGGGGTATGAGGTCATCGGCCTGTTCATGAAGAACTGGGAGGACGACGACGATTCCGAGTACTGCTCCACGCGGCAGGACTGGCTGGACGCGGCCAGCGTGGCGGACCTGGTGGGCGTCGACATCGAAGCCGTCAACTTCGCCGCGGAATACAAGGACCGCGTCTTCGCCGAGTTCCTGCGCGAATACTCGGCCGGCCGCACGCCCAACCCCGATGTGTTGTGCAACGCCGAGATCAAGTTCAAGGCCTTTCTGGACCACGCCATGGGGCTGGGTGCGGACCTGATCGCCACCGGCCACTATGCGCGCGTGCGCGCCGTCGCCGATGGCGGCGCGACCCGTTACCAGCTGCTCAAGGCGCTGGACGCCACCAAGGACCAGAGCTATTTCCTGCACCGCCTGAACCAGGCGCAGCTGTCGCGCACGATGTTCCCGCTGGGCGAGATCCCCAAGACCCAGGTGCGCCGTATCGCCCACGAGATCGGTCTGCACAATGCCGCGAAGAAAGACTCCACGGGCATCTGCTTCATCGGCGAACGGCCGTTCCGCGAATTCCTCAATCGCTACCTGCCGACCGCGCCAGGCCCCATCCTGACACCCGAGGGCCGGCGCGTGGGCACCCATACGGGCTTGTCCTTCTATACGCTGGGCCAGCGCAAGGGCATAGGCATAGGCGGTGTCAAAGGCGCGCAGCGCGGCGACGGCACGGCCGATGCCTGGTACGCCGCTCGCAAGGACCTGGCCGCCAACACGCTATATGTGGTGCAGGGCCACGATCATCCATGGCTGCTGTCGGACTCGCTGCAGGCACAGGACGCGAGCTGGGTGGCGGGCCACCCGCCGGCCGACGGCAGCTATGCGGCCAAGACGCGCTACCGGCAGTCGGATGCGGGATGCGTGCTGCATGCCGCGCGGGATGGGGTCTTCCGCCTGGATTTCGATCAGGCCCAGTGGGCCGTCACACCGGGACAATCGGCCGTGCTCTACGACGGCGATATCTGCCTGGGAGGCGGTATCATCGCGTCCCAACGGTCGTAGCGGCCATGCGCCATACGGCGCCCGGCAGTCGCCGCGGCGTGCGCATCGGCGCGTTGCGGCGTCGTGACAGGGGAGCGGGTATCATCGCGTCCCAACGACGACCATACATAACCAGGGAGAGGGACTTGGATATTCCTGTATTGATTTGCCTGTTGTTGCTTGGCGCCGGAGCCGGCTTCGCCGCGGGGTTGCTGGGCATAGGCGGCGGCATGGTGCTGGTGCCTTTTCTCACCATGATCTTCGGCTGGCAGGGAATGAGCGACGACCTGATCGTGCATGCGGCCATCGCGACGTCCATGACCTCCATCCTGTTCACGTCCATCTCCAGTGTCCGCGCGCATCACGCCGCGCGCGCCGTGATCTGGCGCATTGCGGTGGCCATGGCTCCGGGCCTGATCGTGGGGGGCTTGCTGGCCGGCGGCGCCGTCTTCGCGGCCTTGCATACGGGCTGGCTGTCGGCATTCTTCGCGGCGTTCGTGCTTTATTCGGGCTATTCGATGCTGCGCAATACCAAGCCCAAGCCGTCGCGGCAGATGCCGGGCGCGGTGGGCGCGTCCGCTGCCGGGGTCGGAATCGGGTTCATTTCCGGGCTGGTGGGAGCAGGGGGCGGATTCCTGTCCGTGCCCTTCATGATCTGGTGCAACGTACCGCTGCGCAATGCCGTGGCCACTTCCGCCGCGCTGGGTTTCCCCATCGCCTTGGCCAACAGCACCGGCTACGTGGTTTCGGGCCTGCGCGAAGCCGGCAGCACGCCCGGCATGCTGGGCTACATCTACTGGCCGGCCCTGTTGGCCCTGGTGTGCACCAGCGTGCTGACCGCGCCGTTGGGCGCCCGTGCCGCGCATACCTTGCCCGTCGCCACCGTGAAGCGCATCTTCGCCTATCTGCTGTTCGCACTGGCGATCTTCATGGCGTACAAGGCGTGGCGGGCCTTCGCCTGAAGGCCTTGAACGACTCCCCCGCGTGCGCCGGCAGCGCGCGCGGCCGGGGTCAGTTGGCGGGCGGTATGGTGTCGATGAAGGACTGTCGGGTGGACAGTTTTTCGAACAGGCGCGCCAGGTTGGGATGGCCGGTGCGCCAGTCCAGATCGGCAAAGCGCAGGTCCAGATACCCCAGCGCGCAGCCGACCGCGACGTCGGCCAGGCTGTAATTGATGCCCATGCAATGGGCGTGTTCGCCCAGGCTCTTGTTCATCGCGTCCAGGCTGGCGTGGATCTTTCCGTACTGGCGGGCGATCCATTCGTCATTGCGCAGCCCGTCCGGGCGCTGCCTTTCCTTGACGATGCCCACGGCGGCGTCCAGCAGGCCATCGGCGATGGCTTCCCAGCACTTGACCGCGGCGCGTTCGCGGCCGGACTGCGGGATCAGCCGCGCGACGGGGGAGAGGGTATCGAGGTATTCGACGATGACGCGCGAATCGAACAGGGCGCCGCCATCTTCCATGACCAGGCAGGGTACCTTGCCCAGCGGGTTGTATTGCTGGATCCGGGTTTCCGGAGACCAGACGTTCTCCAGTTCAAAGCGGTAATCCAGCTTCTTCTCCGCCATGACGATCCGTACCTTACGTACGTACGGGCTAGTAAGGGAGCCTATCAGTTTCATGGATGCACGGTCATAGTCGGAAAGCGGGCGGCAGTATAGCAGGATGATGCCACGCCGGAAGGCGCTTGGCGCGGCCATCGGCGCACGTCGCGGGCCGCAAGGCGGCGGATGATAAAATCGCGCGGTTTTGCGGCGATTTTCCCCGCGCTTTTCAATACTCGTTTCGGTCTATTTTCCTGCTCATGCATATCGCCCCCGCCCTCAGTCCGCTCAACGCGCTTTCTCCTCTCGACGGGCGATACGCCTCGCGCGGCGATGCCCTGCGCGGGCTGCTGTCCGAAGCCGGTTTCATGGCGCACCGCGTCGAAGTCGAGGTCGCGTGGCTCCGCGCCCTGGCCGAGGCCGGCCTGCCCGAACTGCCCCGCTTCTCGGAAGACGCGGCTGCCCGCCTGGCGGCCATCGTGGCGGATTTCACCGAAGCGGATGCCGCGCGCATCAAGGAAATCGAGCGCGTCACCAACCACGACGTCAAGGCCGTGGAATATTGGCTGAAGGAAAAGGTGGCCGATCACGTCGAGCTCTCCCGCGCGGCGGAGTTCATTCACTTCGCATGCACCTCGGAAGATATCAACAACACCTCCCACGCGCTCATGTTGTCGCGCGCGTGCAACGGTGTGCTCGTGCCGACGCTGGAAAAGCTGCGGGCCAAGCTCGCTTCCCTGGCGTCCGCCCATGCCGAGCAGCCCATGCTGTCGCGCACGCACGGGCAGCCGGCCAGTCCGACCACCCTGGGCAAGGAATTCGCCAATGTGGCGGCCCGGCTGGGCCGCGCGCTGGACGCCATCCGCGCCGTCCAACCGCTGGCCAAGCTCAACGGCGCCACGGGTAACTACAACGCGCACTTGGCCGCCTATCCCGAAATCGATTGGCCGTCGTTCAGCCAGCGCGTGCTGCAGGGCCTGGGCCTGACCCAGAACCGACATACCATCCAGATAGAGCCGCACGATTGGATGGCATCGCTCTTCGATGCGGTGGCGCGCGCCAACGTTATCGTCCTGGACCTGGATCGCGACATCTGGGGCTACGTGTCGCTGGGGTATTTCAAGCAGCGGCTCAAGGAAGGCGAGGTCGGTTCCTCTACCATGCCGCACAAGGTCAATCCCATCGATTTCGAGAATTCGGAGGGCAATATCGGCTTGGCCAACGCCATGCTGCGCCACCTGGCGGACAAGCTGCCGGTGTCGCGCTGGCAGCGCGACCTGACCGATTCCACCGTGCTGCGCAATCTGGGCGTGGCCTTCGGCTACTGCATGGTCGCGTGGGACGCCTGCCTGCGCGGGCTGGACAAACTGGAAGTGAACACGGCTGCCATCGACGCCGACATCGATGCCTGCTGGGAGGTCCTGGCCGAGCCCGTCCAGACCGTCATGCGCCGGTACGGACTGCCGCAACCGTACGAGCAGCTCAAGGCCCTGACGCGGGGCAAGGGCATCACCGAAGCCGCGCTGCGCGAGTTCATCCAGGGGTTGGCCCTGCCGGCGGACGCCAAAACCCGTCTGCTCCAAATGACGCCGCGGTCGTACATCGGCCTGGCAGCCGACTTGGCACGAGCGTTGTAAAAAAGTCATCCGGGTATGCCAAGGCCGGCGGGGATCCGCCGGCCTTTTGTTTTGGACGAAACGGCCTACCAGGCGGCGCTCCGGGCCCGCCGGCGTAGCATTTCCTCAAGACTTTGTGTCAGCAGGATTCGCGCGCGGGCACTGCTCCTGTGTTGTGTCCCCGTATGTTTACAGCCCGGGTAGCGGCGGTCTCCCCGGGGCGCGGCCCCGCACCGCGCCCAGGCACGGCTCTTGCTGTACGTCCGGCAACACTACGTTGGGCGATACGCAATGGAAGTTTTCGCAAAAACCTACAACGCTTGGGGCGCCACGCTTACGGTGGACCCGGATGGGCAGGGCAAATACAGCTGGAAGATCCTCGTCGAGGACAGGCGGCAGGGCGAGCCCAAGGTCCAGTGCATTGCGTCGCCCATCGGTTTCCCGTCGGTAAGCGAGACCATTCTGGACGGCCGCGCCGCCCTGGAAGAGCTGCTGCCCGAGCCATACCAGGACGAAACCTGAATTCTTTTATGGGCTGTCCCGCGAGTCGGACGGCGCACCCCGATTTTGTCGTGTTTTATCGCTTAATTGCCGAACTGGAGAAAAAAATGAGCGCCATGATGTGCCTTCCTTGCCAGAGCATTACCTTAGCCACGCCTGGGCTGCAGGCCCACCAGAATCTGGTGCACGAAGGCTTCGTGCGGCCGACGGAAAAACGCCGCGAAAACCATCGCGAGGACCGCTTCCGCTGCGCTTGCTGCCATACGCAATGGATACGCGAAACGGACCGCTGGGGCATGGACCTGGGATTCCGCCTGGCGCCCGTACAAGGCGGTGCGCGGCCTCAATACGTGCCGCCCGAAAATGCGCCGCGTGCCGGCGTTCGTGTTTACCAGGTACCGGCTTGAAAACCGTATCGCCCGGCTTTGTATCGATATCAATGCAATTCGGTGTCGTGCCGCGCGGGGTCGTAGCCCAGCAATTGCAGGGCGGCTTCATACGCTGCGGCATCCGCGCAGAGAAATACGGCGATGTCGCCCGGATTGATATTGTCCAGGACATCGCCCACCTGCGCGGCCGCGGAGACGGGGTCGCTGACGGCGGTGGCGTGGATCTCGCCGCCGGCTTCCACTTCCTCCCGCGGAACGATGTCGGCGATGACATTCAGATCGGGCGGGCTGACGACGACGTAGCTGCGTATGAATTCACCGTCCAGCGTAGTCCGCAGGGCGATGCCCGACGCCAGGTCCCCGGTGCGCGCGCTGATAATGCTCATGGTGTACATCTCTCTAATGCAAGGCGGCAGGCTGGCCGCCCTCGGTTGAATATATCCGCATTTTGGTGCCGGCGCCCCGCGCGTAATGCACAACAGTTCCGATTCGTTCCCGTCTGCACAATGTTCATGTGCAACGTCAGGTAAGAAGCTCCCGTTTTATGCGCGGCGATGTAGCAATTGGTTTCATATCGCGGGGCCGCAAGGGGAAAATGTTTTTGACTTAAATGAACGTCCCGTTCATAGTGTCGTGGAGATTTTCGAGCGGCGCGATCTTTGTACAGTTCAGAGTTCTTCCCGGTCTCCGCTATTGTTCTTGGCCTAGCTTGAAATCTCGTGTCCCGGGCGTTAGCCCATTGTAAATGCAAGGAAAATCGGTATGGAAACCGGCGTCGTCAAGTGGTTCAACTCTGAAAAAGGTTATGGCTTTATCACCCCCGAGTCGGGCGGTAAAGATCTCTTCGCACATTTCTCTGAAATCCAAGGCTCGGGCTTCCGTTCCCTGGAAGAAAACCAGCGCGTGCAGTACGAAGTGGCGACTGGCCCCAAGGGTCCCCAAGCCACCAAGATCCGCCCGATGTAAGCACATCGGCATGAATTCTTGAGCAGAAAGCCCCGCCTCGGCGGGGCTTTTTGTTGACCCCGTCCTCCGGCGATAATGAAGCCCGTCGATCGCGTAGGAGCGCGGAGAAATGATGACAAGCGGCACCTTGGGGGCGGCCCTGAGTACCGCGATCTGGGCAGCGATCGCCGGCGCGGCGTGGGCGGCTGGCGCCGCGCGCGTGTTCCGCCGGCACCATCTGGCTCGCCTGTGGGCCGCTTTCGCCGATGCCGTCGGATGGGTGCTGATCGTGCTGGTTCCGCAGGGTTTGCGCCTGTGGGGGCCGAAGGCCCTGGTGCAGCGCTACCTGCCGCACACGCTTACCGTGATCGAACTCGCCCTGCTGATCCGCATCGCCGCAGTGTGCGGCCTGGTCGGCATCTGCGTGTCCATCTTGTACCGCCTGGATCGGCGCCTGTATGCGCGCCCCAAGGGCAGGGCACGGGGGCTGCCGCCGCAATGAAGGGCGTGCTACGCCTGGATCTGCCAAGGTTCCAGGCCACAAAAGAAAAGCCCCCACACGAAGGTGGGGGCTTGCGAATTCCTGGTGGCGCATCCCTGATTCGAACAGGGGACCTGCGGATTATGATTCCGTCGCTCTAACCGGCTGAGCTAATGCGCCAACATCCTGGCCTGACCGTTTTCACACGATTGGGGGACGTGACCAAGAATCAGCCATCGTGAACCCGTGAACCCAATCCGTGAATCCGGTCAAGACCCGGATGGATACGAGATCAACAACCGGGCCAGACCTAGGAAAGAGCGAGATTCTAGCATGGCCTTTCCGCATTTGCCAAACGTGGCCGGAGTGCTTCATACATCCCGCGCCAGCCGTACGCCGGAAAACTGCCATCGCGCGTCGGGCGGGAAAAAATTGCGATAGCTCGCCCGGATATGGGAGCGGGGCGTGGCGCAAGAGCCGCCTCGCAGGACGTACTGATTGCACATGAACTTGCCGTTGTACTCGCCCACCGCGCCAGCCGCCGGCGCAAAGCCCGGATAGGCCTCGTAAGGACTGGCGGTCCATTCCCATACGTCGCCATACATCTGCAGCGGTCCGGGACGGCTGCTGGCGCAGGCACGGGGATGCAAGGCACCCGATTCGACCAGATTGGCCTGCGGGTCCAGGGGATCCTGCGTGCGCGCCAACTGTTCCCACTCGGCCTCTTTCGGCAGGCGGGCTCCGGCCCAGCGCGCATAGGCATCCGCTTCGAAGTAGCTGATGTGCGCGACGGGCGCCTCTGGATCGATCGCTTCCATGCCATGCAGGGTGAATGCCTGCCACTGGCCGTCCACACGCTCCCAATAAAGCGGCGCTTCCCATCCCTGGGTCCGTACCGCGTCCCAGCCCATGGAAAGCCAGAGCTCCGGCCGGCGGTAGCCACCGTCCTCCATGAAAGCCAGGTATTCCCCCTGGCTGACAGGGCGCCGTGCGATCTGGTACGGCCGCAGCAGCACCTGATGGGCCGGCGTCTCGTTGTCGAAGCAGAAATCCTGGCCATCGTGGCCGACCTGCACGATGCCGCCGGGATGGTCCTCCCATTCCTGTGGACCCGTTGCGCCAATGGCTCGAGGCCGGGGCGTGCCGGCATAGGCCGGCCGCAGCGCGTTGCAGGACAACAGGTGCTTGACGTCGGTAAGTATCAATTCCTGGTGTTGCTGTTCGTGATGCAGTCCCAGGCGCACCAGCGCGGCGAGGTCGCTTTCGCCGCCGCCGGCCAGGCGCGGAATCAGCCGCGCCATCGCCGCATCGACATGCGCGCGGTATGCGTAGATGTCGTCCAAGGCCGGCCGTGTGAGCAGCCCCCGTTGTGGCCGCGGATGACGTTCACCGATGGCGTTGTAATAGGAATTGAACAGATAGCCGTAGCGCGGATGGAAGACCTGGTAGTCCGGCAGGTGGGCCTGCAGCAGGAAGGTCTCGAAGAACCACGTGGTATGGGCCAGATGCCACTTCACCGGGCTCGCGTCGGGCATGGATTGCGCCTGGCAGTCTTCCGCGCTGAGCGGTGCGGCAAGCGCCAGGCTGGCGCTGCGTACCGCGTCGTAGTCCGCGAGAAGGCTGGCCTGCGTATCGGTGGCCGGGTGGGAACGGATCGATGATCGGGGTGTGTCCATGGTTTCGTCGCAAGGATAGGGCGCTCTTGCGGGCAAAGGGCGGGTTTTCTTCTTCAGGCTCGGGCACAGAACACCGCGAACCATTCGCGCGCGTCCGTCCAATAGCGGATCTGCCCGAAGCCGGCGCGGGCCAGCATGGCCTTGAAGGCATGTGGCCGGTATTTATAGGAGTCCTCGGTGTGGATTTTCTCGCCTTGTTCGAACCGCCGTTGGCCGCCGGGCCATGTCACGGTGGTGGCGACACGCGCGCGCAGATGCATTTCCATGCGCGAGCGGGCTTCGTTGAAGCATGCCACGTGTTGCCACTGGGCCAGATCGAAATCGGAGCCCAGTATCGAATTGACGTGGCGCAACATGTTCAGATTGAAGGCGGAGGTCACGCCCACCGCATCGTCGTAGGCCGGCTCCAGGATGCTCCGGTCCTTGACGAGATCCACGCCGATGATCAACGCCCCGTCGTCGCATTGGCCGCGGATGCTGGAAAGCAGTTCGGCGGCCTGCGCCGGCGGCAGGTTGCCGATGCTGGAGCCCGGATAGAAGAACGTGCGCCGCGCGGCGAGCACGTCGTCCGGAAGGCTCAGGTCATTGAAGAAGTCCATGCCCAGCGCCACGATATCCAGTTCCGGATAGCGGTCGGCGATCCGCTTGACGGCCGCCTTCAGGTAGTCCACGGAAATGTCGATGGGAACATACTGGGAAGGCCGTACGTGCGCCAGCAGCCGTTCGGCCTTCGCGCAGTCGCCCGCGCCCAGGTCGATCAAGGCCTGGATCTGCCCCGCATGCGCGACGATCTCCGCCGCATGGCGCGAGAAGATCTCGTTCTCGCAGCGCGTGGGGTAGTACTCGTCCAAAAGTGTAATGGCGGTGAAAAGGCTGGAGCCCAATTCGTCGTAAAGGAACTTCGGGCTTATTTCGGCCTGGGGTTTCGCCAGGCCGTCCAGCAACTCTTTTCTTACCGTATCCGTCGTTTCGACATGGCGCTGATGGAAGCGCGGTCCCGGCGGTCTGCCGCCGGTCTGGGGTCCGCTACGCCCGGTCGCGGGCGGTGCCGCGGACGGTGCGGGCGCGTCGGCTAGGGTGGGCGACGAATACGAGGGAGAACGCATGCGAAATCCTTGTTGTAGGGGCGGGCGCCGGACCGGCTCTAGCTTGAGCAATCGACATTCCCGGCGGCGGCTGGCGGGGGCACTATGCGTACTGTCGGGCTGAAATAGGGCTTTACCCCTCGTTGCGAATGAAAAGGGCAACGGCCATCGGCAAGCTCGACAATGGCTCATACGGTACGCCGTCCCCTTTGTCACCCGCAAGGGTTTTTTCAAGGAGAGACCATGAACTCGAATTCCCACAGCGCGGAACTCCTGGCAAGCAAGGACAGGGTCACCAGCAGCTTGCGCGAGTTGATGGCCGGCACGGAGGAACTCCTCCGTTCGACGGCATCCTACACCGGTGAAGAAGTCGAGCGCGCGCGCCAGCGGCTGAAGGTCCAGCTTGAAAATGCCCGCAGCATGGCCGGCTCATGGGAGAGCAGCGCGGCCGAGCGGTACCGCTACGTGGCCGATGCCACGGATGAATATGTGCACGAGAACGCCTGGAAATCGATAGGGATCGCCGCACTCGTGGGCTTGCTCCTGGGCGCATGCCTGTCCTCGGGGCACGATCGACGCTGAGGGCCGTAGAGCCGGCCCCTGGGATGCCATCATGCCGACAATAGTGGTCGCCCGATTCAATACCCTGCCCGATGCGGCCAGCGCGGCTCACGCCCTGGTGGGCGACGGGTTCCGCGAAGAAGCGGTGTGCGTGTTCCGCGCGGCCGACCGGGGCGAACGCTGGCCCGGCCGCCTGGTTCGCGCGGCCCTTGCGCGGACGGCCGCCTTGGCCGCGGCGGGAGCCGCCGTCGGGGTGGCCGCGACGGTGGTGATGTCCGTGCCGGATCCCTATAGCGTGCTGCTTGCCGCGGTGGGCGCATTGCTGGGCTCGCTGACCGCGACGCTGCTGACCGAGTTCGAACGCCGCAAGGCGTCCGATGGCGCCTTGCCCACCGAGGCCGCCTTCGTTGCGGTGGTAACGCCGTCGGGGCAGGAAGCCAAGGGAGCCCAACTGCTGCGCGACGCCGGGGGCCGCAGCATGGAGCGCCTGCGCGGCCGGCATATCCTTGCCGACCTGGTGCGCAGCCGCGAAGGCATGGATGCTTCGCTGCATACCGGCTATCCCGTTTGAGATGTTCAGGAGACTGTAATGAAAGCCGCACGTACCGATGAACACGACAAGCCCGCGGCGCATCCGGCGCACGACGCCGCCAAGCAGCCCGAGGAAAAACGCAGGGAAGGCCCCGAGCGCGTCTCCCACGAACTCGACAAGCAGCAGGACTGGGACAAGGCCGCGCAGGATCGCGGCTACCAGCCCGGCGACCAGGGCGGATACAAGGGCGACTACGACCAGGGCAAATACGAAACGCGCGACTTTGGCTTTCCCCGCAAAGAGGACGCCGAACGTCGCGTCGGTTCCCGGCAGGCCGAACCTTCTTCCGCCACGGAAGGAGATCGCAAGAAATAACGGGCAGTGAGCCCTTTCGAAGCAGGCTGCCCCCGGTCTCGCGAACGGAGGGCGCCCGCTCCCTAGTCTGTCAAAGACAACAAGAAGAACGATGAAACGGCCATGGCGGGCCTGGTGGTCCGCGGTACTCCTTTGCGTCCTTGCCGCCTGCGCCACGGTGCCAGAGACCCGCAGCGGCGAGATGCCTCGCAGCCAGATACGCATCGCCACCGACTCCGGCTGGCTGAGCTACCGGCGCAGCCAGGATATCGTCAAGAAGCTCGACGCGACGCCGGCCGACAAAAGGCCGTCGCTGGCCGTGCCGGGCGATGTGGATCCCGCCAGCGCCGGCTTCCTGCAACGCCATCTGCAGGTCGAAGAAGCCATCAACGGGTCGCCGATGACGGCGGGCAATCGCGTCGATCTCCTGGCCGACGGCCCCAGTACCTACCGCGCCATGCTGGCGGCCATCCGCGGGGCGCGGCAGTACGTGCACATGGAAAGCTATATCTTCGACGACGACGAGGCGGGCCGGACCTTCGCCGACGCCTTGATCGCGAAGCGCCGCGAAGGCGTGTCCGTGGCGTTGATGGTCGACGGCGTCGGCACGCTGAATACGCCCAAGGCGTTTTTCGACCGCATGCGCGACGCGGGCGTGCAAGTCGTGGTGTTCAATCCCATCAACCCCGCGCAAGCGCGTGGCGGATGGTCGCCCAATAATCGCGATCATCGCAAGCTGCTCGTGGTGGACGGTCAGATCGGCTTCCTGGGCGGGATCAACATCAGCGGTGTCTACGAATCGTCGCCGTCCGGCGGTTCGTCGGCATCGATACTGCGCGGAAGTGGCGCGGACGGCGAAAAGCCGGCCGATCCGAAGGAGGCGCCCTGGCGGGACACGCAGATACGGGTGCAAGGTCCCGCCGTGGCCGAGATTGAAAAAGTCATGCAGGAAGGATGGCGGGACCAGCATAGTCCTCCCTTGGACCCCAGGGAATTCTATCCGCGGGCAAAGGCCGATGGAGACCTGCTGGTGCGCATCATCGCGAACCGGCCCGGCGATCGCGATGGCTATACGCTGTACCTGACGCTTATGTCGGCCATACAGAGCGCGCAGCGTTCCATCCATATCACCATGGCCTATTTCGTTCCCGACCCCGCCTTCGTGCAAGCTCTGGCCGATGCCGCGCGACGCAAAGTCGACGTGGTGCTGGTGCTGCCCGGATTCAGCGATTCATCGCTCGTATTTCATGCGGGCCGTTCCTATTACACCGAACTGCTGGAGGCGGGCGTGAAGATCTACGAACGCCGCGACGCGCTGTTGCACGCGAAGACCGCGGTGATAGACGGCGTCTGGTCGACCGTGGGATCGAGCAATATGGACTGGCGCAGCTTTGCCTTGAACTATGAATTGAATGCCGTGATCCTGGGGCCTCGTTTCGGCAAGCAGATGGAGGCCCTGTTCGACGAGGACGTCGCCCACGCGCAGCAGGTCGACGCGCAGGAATGGGGCGACCGCGGCGTGCGCGACCGGGTCATGGAGACCATCGCCCGGATGTTCGAGCGCTGGCTATAGCGCAGCACACGCACCGTGCTCGCCCGTCGCCGTGCCGTCAGGCGCCAGGCAGCGGCAGTAAAAAAACGGCCGGCCCTATGGGCCGGCCGCTTTTCGACGTGGATGGGATGCTACTTGCCGTAGCGCGTCTTCGCGTCGGCCATGCAGGCGTCCTTGGCGTTGCCGGACAGCGTGTCGCACTTCGCCTTGGCGACATCGTAGGCCGATTCGCGTTTCTCCTTGGTGGCTTCATGGCGCGACTCGGCCTGCTCCTTGGCCTGCTTGGCGTCGGCCTTGGCGGCATCGCGCGTGGCCTTGGCTTCCTTCTGGCACACGTCTTTCTGGTCGCCCTTCAGGCCATCGCATTTTTTCTCATCGGCGCGGTATTGCGCATCGATTTCCTTGTTCGTCATCGGTGCTTGCGTTTGCGCGTACGCCGTGAACGTCACGGCCGGAACGCTCAGCGCGACCGCGGTCAGGGAAAGCTTAAGGATGTTCATAGGCTGCTCCATTATCTATCTGAGGCTGGGCCCCGATGGGCCTGGGAAAGGTTCAGCAAGCCTTGTACCTGTCAGTATCGGGCGCGCCTTGCAGGGCAGGATGGGCATAGGGTTTGCTGTGTGTGGGGTCCCAAACTGCACTCGAAAGGAGATCGGAATGAAGATCAGCCGACTGACGTCCATGTTGGTTCTTGCCGCGGCTTGCGGCTCCGGGGCTGCCATGGCGCAGCAGAACGCGCCGACCACGCCTTCGACCACGCCCAACGATACGACGGCAACGCCGCCTCGCAATGACAAGGTCCCGCCCGGTACCGCGGCGCCGGCACCGTATGCGTCGCATCCGTCGGGCACTCAGCCGGTCAACCGCGATGCTTCGGGCAGCGACTTGAGGAAAGAGAAAGAGCCCCGCCTGCCTTCGGATATGAAGAACACCAACGTATCGCCCACGCAAGGCGGCGGCGCGCCGTACACGGATACCGGCAAGCGCTGATGAGGCGCGGCGCGCCGCACGCGCGGCGCGCGATCCGCGAGAAGACGAACGGGGCGCTCAGGCGCCCCGTTCGTCTTGGACCTTCAATGCCGCCGTAAGGCGCGATCAATACTGGCGGCGCATATCGGCCGGGGGATACTTGAGCTGGCCGCGATACTTCGACACCGTGCGGCGCGCCACGACGACTCCCTGCTGGCCGAGCAGGTGCGCCAGGTCCACGTCAGACAGGGGCGTGGACGCATCCTCGCCATCGATCATTTCCTTGATCAACGCACGTACCGCCGCCGCGGAGCAGCTTCCACCCGTATCGGTATAGAGTTCGCGCGAGAAGAAATGCTTGAATTCGAAGATGCCGCGCGGCGTCGCCATGTACTTGTTGCTGGTGGCGCGCGATACGGTGGATTCGTGGATCTCCAGCTCGTCGGCGATCTCCCGCAGCATCAGCGGGCGCAGCGCGATCTCGCCGTATTCGAAGAACGTCTGCTGGCGCAGCACGATGGCTTCGGCCACGCGCTGGATGGTGCTGTAGCGCTGCTCCACGTTGCGGATCAGCCAGCGCGCCTCTTGCAGCTCCTGCGCCATGGGGGACCGGTCGCTGTAGCGCGCGTTGCGGAACAGGTCCGCGTACGCGCGATGCAGGCGCGCGCGCGGCATGGCCGCGCGGTTGGGCGTAACGATCCACTGGCTATTGAACTTCTGCACGATGACGTCGGGAACGACGTAGCTGGAGTCCGCCTGCGCATAGCGCAGTCCGGGGCGTGGGTCGAGCCGGCGTATCAGCGCGCAGGCTTCGCGCATGGCGTCGTCCGTGCACTGGCAGGCGCGCACCAGGCCGGAAAAATCGTGCTTGCCCAGGCGTTCGAGTTCGTTGTCGACGATGTGTATCGCCAGGTCGCGCGAAGGCGTGTTCTTGTCCATCGCCATCAACTGCAGCTTCAGGCACTCCGCCAGATTACGCGCGGCCAGGCCGGGGGTGTCCAGTTGCTGGACCAGCTTGAGGGCGACCTCCCATTCCTCGCGCTCCGGCGGCGGATCGAAGACGCCGTCGCCCGCCAGCTCCGTCAGCTCCGTGCGCAGGTAGCCTTCTTCGTCCAGGCCCTCGATGATGTACTCGGCCATCAGGCGATCGCGCGGAGCGAGGCGGTAGCTGCATAGCTCGCTGGAAAGGCGGTCGCGCAGATCCTCCGTGCTGCGGGCCCATTGGCCCACGTCGCTATCCGCGTCGCCCGAGGCGCGGGCGGCGGGGTAGTCGCCGGAGTATTCCGATTGGATATCCGGCAATTCGGGCAGTTCGACCACGACCTCCGGCGGCGCCTCGGTGATGGCCGGCGCTTGCATGTCGGAAGCAACGCCCAAGTTGTCGGTCAGGGTGACTTCCGGGGACGGGGCGGCCGATGTCGCGGCATCCGCCGGCGCGGCATCGTCCTCGCCTTCCTCCAGGAAGGGGTTGGTGGCGAGCGCTTGCTCGATTTCCCGGGTGAATTCCAGCGCGGACATCTGCAGCAGTTTCACCGATTGCTGGAGCCGCGGCGTCAGGCTGGTCTGCTGACGCGCCCTGAGTTCGTACGTGGCTTGATGTGCCAATTGCTGTCTCCGTTTGACTGCCGGGATGAAAACGTCCATCCCATTCAAGAAACCGATAAGCAAAGGACATGCCAATTTTTTTGCGGCCACGGATTTTTTCGGAGAGTTGCGCAACCCCGCGTATTTATTGGGTTTCCAAGGCACGCGGCATGCTGGCATGGAGTGGCCCGCGCCGATGCGGGTCTACTCGTGCCAGTCCGGCCCAGACGGAATTACCACGTCATGTAATAAGTTCAGCGGACGGGCCGGGCAGTTGCGCACCGCGGAGAACGATATGGACGATGGTCTTGACACCGGCTCGGCGCCGCGCGTCGCCGCCGCCGGCTCGCCAGCCGAGACACGCATCGTGGGGTCGGCGAAAAAATCCGGTACGGGCCCCGGCCCGGAAATCATGGCGGCCGCCACCCTGGAAGGGAACGACGTGTTGAACCTGTCAGGCGAAAAACTGGGCACCTTGCAGGACATCATGATCGATGTGGCCGCGGGCCGTATCGCCTATGCCGTGCTGGCGCGCGGTGGCGTCATGGGCATAGGAGACAAGCTGTTCGCGGTGCCTTGGGGCGCCCTGACGCTGGATACCGACCGGAAGTGCTTCCTGCTGGATATCGACCTGGAACGCCTGCGCAATGCCGCCGGGTTCGACAAGGACAATTGGCCGCGCATGGCCGATCCCGATTGGGCGGCGGCGATCCATGAATACTACGGCCAGCCGCCCTACCGGCCCTGAGGGCTAGCCGGTGTGCGTGGACACCGAGCTATCGTAGGTGCCCAGGCGGTTGTACAGCGTCTTCAGGCTGATGCCCAGCGTACGGGCGGTCTGCCGCTTGTCGCCCTGGTGGTGGGCCAGGGTGGCCAGGATGAGTTCACGCTGCGCCTGCAGCAGGGACGTGCCCACCGACATTTTCAGCGTGCCCTGTGCCACCTGGGCCTTGGGTTGCCGGCGGGACAGCGCCGGTCCGGCGATTTCCACCACATTGTCGGCCAGGATATAGGCGCGGTGGATGGCGTTTTTCAACTCACGCACGTTGCCGGGCCAGTCGTAGGCGGTAAGCGTCTCCATTGCCCGCTTGGAGAAAACCTTGTTCGTGTTCTCGGCCGCGTTGAAGCTGTCCAGGAAGCGCTGCGCCAGGTAAGGCACGTCCTCCATGCGTTCGCGCAGGGGCGGTACCCGTAACGGCACGACAGCCAGGCGATAGAGCAGGTCTTCCCGGAAGCGGCCTTCGTTGACGGCGGCATAGGGATCGCGGTTCGTGGCCGCGACGATACGCACGTTGACGCGCACGGGCTGCAGGCCACCTACGCGGTGGAAGGTGCCCGTCTCCAGCACGCGCAGCAGCTGCACCTGCATGTCCAGCGGCATCTCCGTGACCTCGTCCAGGAATAGGGTGCCGCCGCTGGCATGTTCGAAATAGCCGATGTTCTGCGCGATGGCGCCGGTAAAGCTGCCCTTTTCGTGGCCGAACAGCTCGGCCTCGATCAAGGTGGCCGGGATGGCGCCGCAATTGACGGGGACGAAAGGCTGGTCCGCCCGCTCGCTGCCGCCATGGATGGCGCGGGCGACCAGTTCCTTGCCGGTGCCGCTCTCGCCCACGATCAGGACGCTGGCTTCCGTGCCGGCTACTTTGTCGATCTGTTCCGCCAATCGGCGCATGGCGTCGCACTTCCCCATGGACATGGGGTCCGGAAACGCGTTCGGATCGGCGCGTCCCCCGGCGCGGCTGCCCGCGCTAGCGTTGGGTATTCCCATTTCCTTGATTGCTCGTTTGGCTGCGGGACGCCGCGAGCGCGCGCCCGTTGTATGGTTGTGCTGCATATTCAATGATCGTACTTATCCAGACTTGGCGCCATTGCAAGCACTTGAAAGTAGATGAAAATCTTAGCTAACTGTACGAATTGATTACGTCTGCCGAAAAGGCGGCAGGATAAGCTTCGCTGCCGCGAATGGACCCCATTATGCACCGGCCTCCGTCTTAAACGCGATGCGGGTGGCCGCCGGCGGAGGCTAGAATAAAGCCGAGCGGGGCGGCCGTGCCCCAGGCTTTTTCCCAAACCCTTAAAACCGCGAACTTCACGGAACTGCGCATGCCACATGTTTTGATCGTCGATGACGAATCTCCGGTGCGGACCGCGCTGGCTGAGATCGTCAAGGACGAAGGGTTTACCGTTGCCCAGGCCAGCGATCTGCGCGAGGCAAAGATCCAGATCCTGCGTCAATCGCCGGACCTGGTGCTGTCCGACCTGCAATTGCCGGATGGAAGCGGCCTGGACATTTTCCAGGCCCTGAGTTCACCGAACGTCGACGTCGTCTTTATTACCGGTCACGCCAGCGTGGAAAGCGCTGTGGATGCCCTGCGCCTGGGGGCGATCGATTATTTGCTCAAGCCGGTGAATATCCAGCGCCTGAAAATGGTGCTGGGCCGCATGCCGCGAAATGCCGATTTGTCCCCCTGGGGCGGGCCCTTCGAGGACGAAGACCGCTTCGGCAAAATGCTGGGGCGGTCCCAGCCCATGAAGCAGCTGTATCGCCAGATCGCCAAGGTGGCGCCCACCGAGGCCACGGTCTTCCTGATGGGAGACAGCGGTACGGGCAAGGAATTGGCGGCCCAGGCCATCCATGAGCTCAGCGGCCGGCGCAAGGGGCCGTTCCTGCCGGTCAACTGCGGCGCCATTTCGCCCAACCTGATCGAAAGCGAAATGTTCGGCCACGAACGCGGCAGCTTCACGGGTGCGGATCGCCAGCACAAGGGCTATTTCGAACGGGCGGCCGGCGGCACGCTGTTCCTGGACGAGATCACGGAAATGCCCATCGATCTCCAGGTCAAGCTGCTGCGCGTCCTGGAAACAGGCCTGTTCATGCGCGTGGGGACCAACCGGGAAATCGCCAGCGACGTGCGCGTCGTCGCCGCGACCAACCGCAATCCCGAGGAAGCCGTCGCCGAAGGCAAACTGCGCGAGGATCTGTACCACCGGCTGAATGTCTTTCCCGTGGAGCTGCCGCCCTTGCGGGAACGGGGGGACGACGTGATCCTGATCGCCCAGCGCTATCTGGACATGCTCAACAAGGAGCGCGGCGCGGACAAGAAGTTCGCCGTGGACACGCTGGAAAGCCTGCGCAACCATAGCTGGCCGGGCAACGTGCGCGAGCTCAAGAACTACGTCCACCGGGCGTTCATCCTGGCCGACGACAATGAAATCCGCGCCGGCATCGTGCCGCTGCAGATGTCGCCGGAAAAGACCGCCACCGGTTCGCAGATCACGGTTCCCGTCGGCGTGCCGCTGGCGGACGCCGACCGGCGCCTGATCTTCGCCACCCTGGAACAATGCGGCGGCGTCAAGAAACACGCCGCGGAGATCCTGGGCATCAGCCTGAAGACCCTGTACAACCGCCTGGAGGAGTACGCGGCGGCCGGCCACTTCCCCAAGGTCAATGGGGAAGCCGGGGCCAAGCCGGAAGCGGCCGGGCGGCCCGGCAAGTAGGCGATCAGCCGCCGTTGCGCGTGGGGTCGGGGCGGGTGTGGGCCAAGCCGGCCTCGTCCTCCCCCACGATGCGGTCTATCGTGACGTCCTCCGCGACGGGACCATCGGGTTCGCCTTCGACGTCGGCCCGCTCGCCCGTGCCCGTGGCATCGGTATCGACGTCGGGGGCGCCCGGGCCGACATCGCTGGCCGAATCGGATGAGTCGCTGGGCCCCAGGGCGCGATTGCCGTGACCGGGCAGGCCGCCGGTGAGCTCGGCGTCGGGGTTATATCGTGTTGCCATGTCAGCCTCCTGATGCGTGAACCGGACGCGGCCTGCGATGCCGCGCTTCTATCGGCGGCTCGCAAGCCTTGTGCCGTGCGGTTCGCCGCGCACCCGCCCGGGCGGGGCGGTCCGGGTCAGGCGGGAACCGGGTCTCGCGGGCAGTCGGCCAGCGCCTGGGCTGTGGTCAGGTCCTGCGCAGGTTGGAAGGAATCTGCACTCGCCATCGCCCAGCCGGCTTCGAATACGCGATGGCGGAATTTGCCTTCCAGCAGTTCACCGGGCGCGAGCTCCGGGAAAAGCGCGGAGAGCAGGCGGACTTCCGATGGCGAGATGCGGCGCGCGATGTGATGGGGCCGCAGCGCCCCGGGATGCGTCAAGCCGGCGGCGCCCAGCAATTCGGCCAGCGCGTGCAGCGTGTTCCCATGGAAGTTCGCCACCCGTTGGGCCTTGTCCGGTACCACCAGGGCGCGTTGGCGCACGGGATCCTGGGTGGCGACGCCGGTGGGGCATTTGTCCGTATGACAGGACTGCGCCTGGATGCAGCCAATGGCGAACATGAAGCCGCGCGCGGCATTGCACCAGTCCGCGCCCAGCGCCATGGTGCGGGCCATGTCGAAGGCAGTGATGATCTTGCCGGATGCGCCGATGCGGATGCGCTCGCGCAGATTGACGCCCACCAGCGTGTTGTGCACCAGGCGCAGCGCTTCGCGCAGGGGTGTGCCGACATGGTCGACGAACTCGGGCGGTGCGGCGCCCGTGCCGCCTTCCGCGCCGTCGACGACGATGAAGTCCGGCGTGATGCCTGTTTCCAGCATGGCCTTGACGATGGCGAACCATTCCCAGGGATGGCCGACGCACAGCTTGAACCCGACCGGCTTGCCGTCCGAGAGCTCACGCAGATGGGCGACGAAGCGCATCAGCCCGATGGGGCTGTCGAAGGCGCTGTGGGCGGCCGGCGAGTTGCAGTCCTTCCAGGGGGCAACCCCGCGGGTTTCGGCGATCTCGGGCGTGACCTTCGCCCCCGGCAGGATGCCGCCATGACCCGGCTTGGCGCCCTGCGATAGCTTGATCTCTATCATCTTGACCTGGGGCAGGCGCGCATTGCGGACGAAGGCCTCGGCCGAGAAATTGCCTTGTTCGTCACGGCAGCCGAAATAGCCCGAGCCGATATTCCACACCAGCGCACCCCCGGGCTTGCGGTGGTACGGGCTGATGCCGCCTTCGCCGGTGTCGTGCGCGAAGTTGCCGATGCGCGCGCCTTCGTTCAATGCGGTGATGGCATTGCCCGACAGCGCACCGAAGCTCATGGCCGAAATGTTAAGCACCGACATCGAGTAGGGTTGCTTGCAATCCGGGCCGCCCACGGTGACGCGGAAGTCGCTGTCGGCCACGTGCGTCGGCGCCAGCGAATGGTTCATCCACTCATAGCGGTCGTTGTAGACCTCTTCCTGCGTGCCGAAGGGGCGCTTGTCCACCTGCTTTTTGGCGCGCTGGTAGACGATGGAGCGCTGTGCGCGCGAGAACGGCGTGGCGTTGGTGTCGTCCTCCAGGAAATACTGGCGGATCTCGGGGCGTATGGCCTCGAAAAGAAAGCGCAGGTTCCCCAGGATGGGGTAGTTGCGGCGTATCGAATGATGCGGCTGCGCCAGGTCGTAGATGCCGAGTAGCGCCAGGGCGCTCAGGGGGATGGCGGCCCAAAGCCATGACAGTGTCGACATGGCGGCCAGGAGCAGCGTGCACGCCGCGCCCAGCAGAACGAGCGCCAGCGTTGAAAATCGGATGGCAAACCAAGGCATATCGCTTCCTTCCTGACGGATGCAGCCGTCACTGAATCGGAACGCGGCAAACCATAACAGAAAGCAGGCGCGGGCAATGCGTCAAACGCGATGCCGTGCCGAAATAAATTCGTGAAAAAAGAAGCGGGCGCCCGCGCCGGGGCCGGTCGATGCGGCGCCCGTTCAAAAAACAAAAACCGGAGCGTGGGCTCCGGTTTCCGAGTTGAATCGATGGCGGGGGACGCGCCGTCCGCGCGCCATGCCCCACGGGGATGGAAACCCAGGCCGGCGCGCCGGCTGGGGGAATTCAGCAGCTGCCGGCCGGCGTCTTTTCCACCGCCAGGCCGAACAGGGGGCGCAGACGCACGCCCAGCGCGCTGCCCGCAAAGGCCGCCGGCAGCCACAGCCAGGCGTGCAGGCTGCCGGACAGGATGCCGCTGAAATAGGCGCCGATATTGCACCCGTAGGCCAGCCGCGCGCCGAAGCCCAGGAGCAGTCCGCCGAGCACGGCGCCTGCCAGGGAGCGCGCCGGAACTTTCCACACCGGCGCGAACTTGCCGGCGGCCGCGGCGGCGGCCAGCGCGCCCAGCATCAGGCCGATGTCCATCACCGTGGTCACGTCCTCGCGCAGCGGCGCCGCCAGGGCCTTGGACTGCTTGACCCAATAGGCCCATTGGGCGACGTCCCCGCCCAGGGCGTCGTACGCCTTGGCGCCCCACAGCGCGAAAGCCGAGGTAATGCCCCAGGGGCGGCCGGCCAGCGCCAGGGTGGCGAAATTCAGCGCCACCAGCGCCACGCCGCCCCAGACCAGCGGCCACGGGCCGCGCCACAGGCTGGCGGGGCGCTCCGTGCGGCCGGCGAACGACACGATGCGGCCATGGCGCCGGCGCTCCAGCACGGTGGCGATCCAGGCGATCAGCCCGAATACCGCGAGATTGGCCGCAATGGCCGGCAGGGGGCCCCAGGACAGCACGAAGGAGGTGGGCTTCAAGGCCGGCAGCGTGGACCACCACGGAAAGGTATACGTACCCAGTACGGACCCGACGATGAAGAACAACAGCGTCACCAGCATGCGCGTGTTGCCGCCGCCCACGGCGAACAGCGTGCCGGACGCGCAACCGCCGCCCAGCTGCATGCCGATGCCGAACAGGAAGGCGCCCAGCAGCACCGAGCCGCCCGCGGGCGAGACCAGTCCGGCGACCGGCTGGCCGAATAGCGTGCCCTGCGCCAGGATGGGGAAGAACAGCACGACGCCCACGGCCAGCATCAGCATCTGTCCGCGCAGGCCGGCGGCGCGGCGGTCGGATACGAAGACGCGCCAGGCTTGTGTGAAGCCGAAGGAAGCGTGATACAGCGCCACGCCCAGCAGTGCGCCGGTCAGCCAAAGGCCGGCTTGGCGCCAGCCCACGGTGGCGTCCAGATACCAGGCGCCCAGGGCGACCAGGAGGAGGGCTGCCCAAAGCGGGCGGCTATTGATGCGCAGCGGCGTGGGGCGGCCGCCGAAATCGAGGGTCGATGCGTTGGAAGACATGGAACGTACGTTGAAAATGGATGCAGCCGGAGGGCGCAAAAGGGAAATGTAAAACCGGCGCGTTATTTCTCAAAATAATCGGGCCGGATTTTATTATGCGAATAAGTAATTATAAGCGCGGCGGGCGCGCGGGTCGTCCGCCGTCGACGCGCCGGTCCGGCCGGGTCAACCCAGGCGCCACGCCAGCGCCGCGAGCGTGGCCAGCAGTACCGGCACGGTCAGCACGATGCCGATGCGGAAATAGTAGCCCCAGCCGATATGCATGCCCTTGCGTTCCAGCACATGCAGCCACAGCAGGGTGGCCAGGCTCCCGATGGGCGTGATCTTCGGGCCCAGATCGCTGCCGATGACGTTCGCATAGACCATCGCTTCGCGCACCGCCCCGGTGGCCGACGCGTCGGCGATCGACAAGGCCCCGACGAGGACGGCCGGCAGGTTGTTCATGACGGAGGAAAGGGTAGCGGCCGCGATCCCGGCGCCGAAGGCGCCGCCCCATACGCCGCCTTGCGCGCACCACGACAGGAAAGCGCTCAGGTGCGCGGTGAGTCCCGCATTGCGCAGGCCGTAGACGACCAGATACATGCCCAGCGAGAACACCACGATGTGCCATGGCGCGTTACGCATGATCCTTCGGGTGCCGACGATATGCATGCGGCCGGCGACCCCCAGCAAGCCCAGGGCGCCCGCGGCGGCGATCGCGCTGACGGGGATGCCCAAGGGCTCCAGCAGGAAGAACCCTGCCAGCAGCAGGGCCAGCACGATCCAGCCGGCGCGGAACGTGGCCGGGTCGCGGATGGCGCTGCGCGGCCGCGGCAGCTGGCTGGCGTCGTAGCGGCGCGGTATGGCTCGCCAAAATACCATCATGAGCATGGCCAGCGAGGCCGCCACCGCCGCGACGTTCACGGGCACCATGACGGCGGCGTAGCGCGCGAAGCTTATCTTGAAGAAGTCCGCCGATACGATATTGACCAGATTGGAGACGATCAGCGGCAGGCTGCCGGTATCCGCGATGAAGCCCGCCGCCATCACGAAGGCCAGCGCGGCGCCCGCGCCAAAGCCCAGGGCCAGCAGGACCTCCATGACGATGGGAGTCAGGATAAGGGCCGCGCCATCGTTGGCGAACAGCGCCGTAACCATCGCGCCCAGCAGCACGATCAGGACGAACAGCCGGCGGCCGCGGCCCTGGCCCCATCGTGCCACATGCAGCGCGCACCACTTGAAGAAACCCGCCTCGTCCAGGATCAGGCTGGTGATGATGATGGCGATGAAGGTGGCGGTCGCATTCCACACGATGTGCCAGACCTCGCCGATGTCGCCGATATGGACCACGCCCAGGGCCAGGGCCAGCGCGGCGCCGCCGGCGGCACTCCAGCCCACGCCCAGGCCGCGGGGTTGGATGATGACCAGGGCCAGGGTCAGTATGAAGATGAAGGCGGCGAGCATGAACGAATCGCAGGTGGGAAGGGTGGCCGGCGCATCGGGATGGGGCGGGCGCGCTATCGCACGCCGTGACCCTCGATCCAGGCGACCAGCGCGGAGATGGTGATGACCGAGGCCAGCGTCGACAACAGGATGGTGCGCGACGCCACGCGCGCGTCGCGTCCATAGAGCTGTGCCAGGATGAAAGGGCCGGTGCCGATGGGCAGGGCGCTCAACAGCACCGCGGTCCATGCCCAGACCGGCGGCATCGAAAACACGCCGAAGGCCAGCAGGGCCGTGATCGCCGGCTGCACCAGCAGTTTGGCCGCGACCACGCGTGCCACGACGACGCCATCGCCGCCGGCTTCCGTCTGGGCAAGGAACAAGCCGATGGCGATCAAGGCGCAGGGGCTGGCCGAGTTCCCCAGCAAGACCAGGAAGCGGTCGATGGATTCCGGCAGCGGCGCCCCGGTGGCAGCCCAGGCGAAACCCAGTACGGGCGATATCAGTAACGGGTTGCGTATGAGCGCGCCGCCGACCTTGGCCGCCGTGGTGGCGAAATGCTGCCCCTGCCGCTGGTCCGCTTCGATCAAGGCGATCGACACGCCGAACAGCACGCAGGCCGTCATGAGCGTGGCGACGACCGCCGGCGCCAGGCTCTGCGGGCCGAAGATCACCAGGCATAGCGGAATGCCCATGAAGCCCACGTTGGCGTATGAATTGCTGAGGGCCTCGATGCTGACGTCGGTCAATGGCGTGGCCTTGCCCCGGTGCGCCACCAGGGCCACCGCGAAGGCGGCGGCGATGCCGCCCAGGAAGGACAGCAGGTAGCCCGCATGGGCCAGTTGGTCCCATGTCACTTGCGACATGGCGCGGAACAGCAGCGCCGGCAACGAAAGATAGACGACGTAGCGATTGAGTACGTCGCTGGCGGTCGGTCCCAGCAGGCGCTTGCGCGCGGCCAGCCATCCGACGAGGATCAGCGCGAATACCGGGAGGGCGGCGGTGGCGACGGCATGCATTGGGCAGAATGATCGCGAAAGGGAGCTAATTCTAACTGTCCATGCGATTTATCTTGCCGGCTTCCGGCGGCCGATTTGCCTGCCCGCGCGGCACTGGCGAAAATCTTCGTCTCTTGGCCAGGTCAGAAGGAAAAAGCAGTATGAATCAACCATCCATTACCGTCGTCGTGGCGGATTGGGCGCGGCTGCGCGAGGACGCCGGTGCCGTCCGGCATGCCGTGTTCGTCGTCGAGCAGAACGTGCCACCGGAAATCGAGATGGACGAATTCGATGCCGTGTGCGTGCACGCGGTGGCCTACGATGCCGATGGCCAGGTGCTGGGAACCGGCAGGCTGCTGCCCGATGGCCATATCGGCCGCATGGCGGTGCATCGCCGCGCACGCGGGCTGGGCGTGGGCGCACGGTTGCTGCGCGCACTGGTGGAGGCCGGCCGTTCGGCCGGCCATCGCAAACTGATGCTGAACGCGCAAACGCATGCGCGCGGGTTCTACGCCGGGCAGGGCTTCGTCGTGGAGGGCGACGAATTCATGGAAGCGGGCATCCCGCATGTGGCCATGGCGCTTACGTTCCCGGACTGACGGGTATGCGGCGTACGGCGTGACGGAATGGGGGCGCGGGCGCCCGGCGCAACATGGCCGGCACGCGACCCTTGGCGGGAAACGGATCCGTCGCGGACAACAAAAAACCCCGCGGGTTCGCACCTTGCGGGGTTTTTGCCTTGCTGCACCGGTGCGCTTGCGCTACCGGCCATGAACGGGATGGTGCCCAGGAGAGGACTCGAACCTCCACACCTTGCGGCACATGGACCTGAACCATGCGCGTCTACCAATTCCGCCACCTGGGCCCGTTCTACTGCCTTCGCGGTTGCCGCTTGAAACGCCGCAGCAGCGAAGAGGCGCGATTATGCACACTTTTCAGCGGGTCCGCAAGTCCCGGCGTTTGGGCCTGGCCACCCGCGGGAGGGCGGGATGCCGCGGCAGGCGCGAGCATTGGGGAATAGGGGAAGAATAAATCCGAAAAAACACCAACCCCCAAGAAGAACCCAAAGGACACCCCGAAAGAACGCCCCGAAAGAACAAGCCCAAAGAGAAGCGCCAAAGAAAGAAGCGCCAAAGAAAGAAGCGCCAAAGAACAAACCCCCGATGCGTTTCCACATCGGGGGTTTGCGAATTCGTGGTGCCCAGGAGAGGACTCGAACCTCCACACCTTGCGGCACATGGACCTGAACCATGCGCGTCTACCAATTCCGCCACCTGGGCACTGTATTTTCGCTAGAATACCGCTTTTGCTTTATCGCAGTTGCCGATTCATCAGTTTGTTCAACCGTGAACCGCCATCTGCTGTAAAGCCCAGGCTGTAGTGTTGGAAAACACCGCGGCGGTAAAACAATCTGCCGCATCAGCGAAAGCACAGAAGCTGCGCATTATAGACAGGAATTTCGACTTTGGCAAAACGATCGAGCGACGACGCCGCTAACAAGAACAGACCCACGGTCGTGCCTGAGGCGCCTCCCGATTTCGATCCCGACGTTCCCAGCCGCGAAGCCATGCTGCGCGCATTGCGGTCCGCCGGCGCCCCCTTGTCGCCCGCGGAACTGGCCGAACGCATGGGTGTGGTACGCCCGGAAACGATGGTCGGCTTCGAGCGCCGCCTGGCCGCCATGGAACGGGACGGACAACTTCTGCCCAACCGCAAGGGCGTGCTGCTGCTGGCCACCAAGCTGGATTTCGTGGCGGGCCGGGTGCAGGGCCACCGGGACGGTTTCGGCTTTCTGGTCCGCGACGACGGCGGGCCGGATATCTTCCTGTCGCCGCGCGAAATGCTGAAGGTTCTGCATGGGGACCGCGTCCTGGTCAAGCCCAGCGGCGAATATCGCGGCAAGCCGGAAGGCACCATCGTCGAGGTCATCGAACGGCGTACCAATAAGCTGGTGGGCCGTTTCCTGCATGAGCACGGCTTGTCCATCGTCGTGCCGGAAGACCAGCGCATCAAGCATGACATACTGATTCCCCCCAGCGATACGAACGGCGCG
The DNA here is from genome assembly GCF_001676705.1 of Bordetella bronchialis. Lineage (NCBI taxonomy): Bacteria > Pseudomonadati > Pseudomonadota > Betaproteobacteria > Burkholderiales > Alcaligenaceae > Bordetella > Bordetella bronchialis. Next base: position 3,751,812 of record NZ_CP016170.1, on the reverse strand, counting down.
CAGCACGGGCAGGTGGTCTCGGTGGAAATCATCGAACAGCCCACCCGGCATACGCAGCCCCTGGGGCGCGTTGCCGAAGTTCTGGGCGAAATCGACGATCCGGGCATGGAAATCGAAATCGCGGTGCGCAAGTTCGACGTGCCGGTGGAGTTTTCCGAAGGGGCCCGCAAGCAGGCCGCCCGCCTGCCGGACGCCGTACGCAAGACGGACTTGAAGGACCGCGTGGACCTGCGCGATGTCCCGCTGATCACCATAGATGGCGAGGACGCCCGGGACTTCGACGATGCGGTGTATTGCGAAGCCGTGGAGCTGGGATCGGGGCAGCGCAAGCGGCCCGCGTGGCGCCTGCTGGTGGCCATCGCCGACGTCAGCCACTATGTACGGCCCAACGACGCGCTGGACGACGACGCCCTGGAGCGCGGCACCAGCGTGTATTTCCCGCGGCGGGTCATTCCCATGCTGCCGGAAACGCTTTCCAACGGATTGTGTTCGCTCAATCCCCAGGTCGATCGCCTGGTGCTGGTCTGCGATATGGTCATCCCGGCCACGGGCGCCAAGGCCGGCACGGTGACCGCGTACCAGTTCTATAACGCGGTCATGCATTCGCATGCGCGCACAACCTATACCAATATCTGGGCCGCGCTGCAGCAGCCCAACGGCCCCGCCGCCCAGGCCATGGCGGGCGTGATGCCCCATGTGCGCGACCTGTACGAGCTGTACCAGCTGCTGGCGCAGTCGCGCCGCAAGCGCGGCGCGATCGACTTCGACACGGTGGAAACCAAGATCGTCTGCAACGAACTGGGCCGCATCGAGCAGATCGTCGGTGTGGTGCGCAACGACGCGCACAAGCTCATTGAGGAATGCATGCTGGCGGCCAACACCTGCGCCGCGGATTTCATGGCCCGCAGCAAGCATCCCGGCCTGTACCGCGTCCACGAGGGCCCCACGCCGGAGCGCCTGCAATCGCTGCGCGAATTCCTGCGCACGCTGGGCCTGAGCCTGGGCGGCGGCGATATGCCGACCGCCAAGGATTACGGCGAATTCCTCGACAGCGTGCGGGGGCGTCCCGATTATCCCTTGCTGCAGACCATGTGCCTCCGGTCCATGCAGCAAGCCATCTACAGTCCGGAGAACGTCGGGCATTTCGGCCTTTTCTATCCCGCCTATGCCCATTTCACGTCACCCATCCGGCGCTACCCCGACCTGCTGACGCATCGCGTGATCAAGGCCCTGCTGCGCGGCGAGCGATATGTCCCCTCCCTGCAGGACGAGCCCGTGGTCATCGGCCGTTCGCACAAGGAACACGAGCACGCCATCTGGGAAAAGCTCGGCCTGATGCTGTCGTCGTGCGAGCGCCGCGCGGACGAAGCCTCGCGCGATGTCGAGGCCTGGCTGAAGTGCTGGTTCGTCAAGGAACGCGTGGGCGAGGACTTCAGCGGCACGGTCACGGGTGTCGCCAGCTTCGGCATCTTCGTCACGCTCGATACGCTGCATGTGGAAGGACTCGTCCACGTGTCCGAACTGGGGGGCGAGTATTTCCAGTTCAACGACGCGCTGCATGAGCTGCGCGGCGAGCGCACCGGCATGCGCTATCGCTTGACGGACAAGGTGCAGGTGCAGGTCGCCCGCGTCGATCTGGAAGCGCGGCGCATCGAGTTCCGCCTGGTGAAGGGCACCAGTTTCGAGTCGCTGCGCAAGGCCGCGCAGCGCGGACCGGAAGAGCCGCCGCGGCGTGTCAAGAAGGCGGCCGGCACCAAGCCCAAGGCCCTGAAGGGGCAGACGGCCAAGGTGCGGCGCGCGGAAGCGAAAAAAGCCGATCGCGTCGCCGCGCGCCAGGCACAGGGCGCGACCAAGTCCGCCACGCGCAAGCGCCGCTGAGCATGGCCCGCCCACGGGGGCGGGGAATTACAAGAGAGGTAGGTTCTTATGGCGTCGACCCAGGTTCTCGCAGGGTTCCACGCGGTGGTGGCGCGTCTGCGCCATGCGCCGTCGTCGATCAAGGAAATTTATGTCGAGGCCTCGCGCCGCGACAAACGCATGGCGTCGCTCGTCGAGCAGGCCGCCACGGCGGGCTGCAAAGTCCATCCCGTGCCGGCCGAGCGGCTGGAGGGCCTGGCGCGGGGTACCCGTCACCAGGGTGTCGTGGCGCTCGCCGAGCCGGCCCAGCTGGCCGTGGACGTGGACGAAGTGCTGGATGTCATCGACGGGCCGGCCTTCCTGCTGGTGCTGGACGGCGTGACCGATCCCCACAATCTGGGAGCTTGCCTGCGCACCGCCGACGCCGCCGGGGTGCATGCCGTTATCGCGCCGCGCGACCGCGCGGTCGGGCTGAACGCCACGGTGCAGCGCGTTGCCTGCGGCGCGGCCGACACCGTGCCCTACATCATGGTCACCAACCTGGCGCGCACCATGCGGCAACTGAAGGAGCGTGACATCTGGCTGGTGGGCACCGACGACCAGGCCACGACTCCGCTGCACGGCGTGGACGCGCGGCGTCCCATGGCCTGGGTCATGGGCGCGGAAGGCGAGGGCATGCGCCGGCTGACGCGGGAGACCTGCGATGAACTCGTGCACATCCCCATGCTGGGTTCGGTGGAAAGCCTGAACGTCAGCGTCGCCAGCGCGGTCTGCCTGTACGAGACCGTGCGTCAGCGCCAGGGGTAAAATCCTTCGCTCAATCCTGCATACCCGGCGCGCGACATCATGGATAAATCCGGCTTTACCACCACCATTCTTCATTCCGACCGGCGCGATGCCGTCGAGCACGGCGCCGTGCACAAGCCCATACATGTGTCGTCGGAATACGGCTATGCCGACGCGCGCGAGCTCGCGGCGGTGTTCCAGGGCAAGGCCGGCTATTCCTATGCCCGCCAGGGCACGCCCACGACCGCGGCGCTGGAAACACGGGTAACCCGGATGGAGCAGGGCGTCGCCACCGTCAGCTTCGCCACCGGCATGGCGGCGCTGGCCGCCGTTTTCACCACGCTGCTGCGCGCCGGCGATCATCTGGTGTCCAGCCAGTTCATCTTCGGCAACACCAACAGCCTGTTCGGCACGCTGGCCGAACTGGGCGTCGAGATCAGTTTTGTCGATGCCACCGATGTCGAGCAGGTCAAGGCGGCAGTGCGGCCGAATACCCGCATGGTGTTCGTCGAGACCATCGCCAACCCCGGCACGCAGGTCGCGGACCTGGCCGGCATCGGCGCGCTGTGCCATGAACGCGGCCTGGTCTATCTGGTCGACAACACCTTGACCTCGCCGTGGCTGCTGCGCGGGATCGACGTGCAGGCCTCGCTGGTCATGAACTCCCTGTCCAAGTACATCGGCGGCCACGGCAATGCGCTGGGCGGCACCATTACCGACACGGGGCTGTTCGACTGGTCCGGCTACAAGAATATTTTCGATTCCTACCGCAAGGGGCCGCCCACCGGCTGGGGGCTTTTCCAGATCAAGAAGAAAGGGCTGCGCGATATGGGCGGCACATTGTCGGCCGATGCCGCGCATCGCATCGCGGTGGGGTCGGAAACGCTGGCCCTGCGGATGCGCCGCCATTGCGACAACGCGCTGGCGCTGGCGCGCATGCTGGACGGCCATCCCGGCGTCTCCAAGGTGTATTACCCGGGCCTGGCTTCGCATCCGCAGCATGCCCGCGCGGCGGAACTGTTCGACGGCCATTTTGGCGGCCTGCTTGGCGTGGAATTGGTGGACGGCATCGATTGTTTTGAATTCCTCAATCGCCTGCAGGTCGTGATACTGGCCACGCACCTGGGCGATACGCGCACGCTGGCCTTGCCGGCGGCCCACACCATCTACTACGAAATGGGCGCGGAGCGGCGTGCGCAGATGGGGATCGCCGACAGTTTCATCCGCGTGTCGGTCGGCATCGAGGACGAGGAAGACCTGCTGGGCGATTTCGACCAGGCCTTGCGCGCCTGTATGAACAGCTAGCGGGAGCGCAACGATGTTGGTCCAGATCGCCGAGATTTTCACCTCCGCCGAAGCCGCCGAAATGCGGCGCCGGCTCGAAGCGGCCGAATGGGTCGACGGCAGGGCGACCGCCGGCCACCAGTCGGCGCGGGTCAAGCAGAATCGCCAATTGGCGGAAAGCAATCCTCTCGCCCAGGAACTCGGCGGTCTGATCGTGCAGCGGCTGACCCGCAATCCGCTTTTCATGGCGGCGGCGCTGCCACGCAAGATCATCCCCCCGCTATTCAATCGCTACGAAGGCGGCGAGAATTTCGGCTACCACGTCGACAACGCCGTGCGGCCCATCACCGGTACGGCGGACCGCGTGCGTACCGATATGTCGGCAACCTTGTTCCTGTCCGAACCCGACACCTACGATGGCGGCGAACTGGTGGTGGACGACCTGTACGGGCCGCGCAGCATCAAGCTGGCGGCCGGCAGCATGGTGCTTTACCCCGGTACCAGCTTGCATCGCGTCAGTCCCGTTACGCGCGGCGCCCGCATCAGTGCCTTCTTCTGGCTGCAAAGCCTGGTGCGCGAAGATGCCCAGCGCACCTTGCTGCTGGAGCTGGATGTCGCGATTCAAAGACTGACGCAGGACGTCAAGGATCACCCCTCGCTGGTGCAATTGACGGGCGTCTACCACAACCTGCTGCGCCGCTGGGTGGACGTCTGACCGGCGCGCGGCGCGTGCCGCCGCGGCCTTTCCCATTACGTGAAACGTGCGGGTCGCGCGGTGTCGCTTTCCAGCCGGAAAGCCAGTAACCACGCGGGTTTTCGACGGATTTTTCCTTGACAGCCTTGTGCGGTCAGGGCCTAATACGCCTCTACGTCGCTCCTGGTTCGCCCGCGCTTTGCCGGTGAAATCATGGGCGGCGTAGCAATTTAAGCGTCGCGGTTTGTCATGCAAACCGTTCAAGAAGAAGTCGTTCGAATGTCCCGGTGGCCGCCCCGGCCGTCGAGGCACCATACCTGTGAGGGGTAATCCTGCATGAACAAAACTGAACTCATCGACCACATCGCCAGCAAAGCGGATATCTCGAAGGCGGCTGCCGGCCGTTGCCTCGACGCGTTGATCGGCGCCGTGAAGTCGACGCTGAAGAAGGGCGGCACCGTTACCTTGGTCGGTTTCGGCACCTTCGCCGTGTCTTCCCGTGCAGCACGCACCGGCCGCAATCCGCGCACCGGCGAAAGCATCAAGATCAAAAAGGCCAAGGTGCCCAAGTTCCGCGCCGGCAAGGCCTTGAAGGACGCGGTCAACTGACCGATCCGCGCATCATGATCGCCTGGCAGGGCGCGGCACAATGAAATCAGCGACGACCAACCGCGACGAGCGACAACGCGCAGGCCGTAACGCGCCGGGTCCGTCCATTGTTCCTGTTCCCCTCGTTTGCGGCCTTGCCGGGCGGCCGCTATAATCCGCGCTTCGCGGTTTGCTTGAAGAGTGGCCCCACTCGATTGGGTGCTTAGCTCAGCTGGTAGAGCGGCGCCCTTACAAGGCGTAGGTCGGGGGTTCGAACCCCTCAGCACCCACCACTCCATTCCCTTCGCAATCGCTGTCCTGCTTTCCCGTCCGCCGCGCGCCTCAGCGTTCGCCATGGCGCCTCCTCCGGTCCGGACACCGCTTTCTTCCCCATCGGTTTATTCCCCATCGCTTTATTCCCGCGCTTTATCGTCCGGCGCCAGATCCGGTTTTGTCCGGTCACGCCGCCTGGCGCGGGCGCTTGCCGCGTCGCGCCTGTGTGTCGGCGCCGCTGACGGGATGGCTGCTTGCCGCGAGCGAAATGCCATGACGGTGCGCTAGAGCACGGTTTTGCGAATAATTCCCATTTGAGATAGCATATCGGACTCATTCCCGTACCGCCGCATGATTAACGCGCGGGGGTCCAACTCAAGTCAGGGCATCGGGCGGTTCATGCCTAGCAACAAAAAGAGCAATTGGTCCACGTCGTCGAATTCCTCCCTGGGCGTCAGGCTGGGAGCGGGAATCATCGTCGTGGCGGCGCATGCCGTAGTCGCGGGGGCGATGCTATCGACGCAGGAAGTCGTGCCGTTGCCGCCGGAAAGCCAGCCCATCATGGTCAGCGTGGTGGAAGCGCCTGTCCCGCAGGTGGCCAAGGCGCCCGAGACCCCCGAGCCTCCCAAGCCGGAAGTGCAGCCGCCCACGCCGCCCGAACCGCAGGTGCAGCCCGAACCGGATCCGCAGCCCGCGCCGCCGGAAAAGGCCGAACCGGAGCCCGAACCCGAGCCGGTCATCGAAAAGCCCCCGGTTCCCGCGCCCAAGCCGAAACCCAAGCCGAAGCCGCAGCCCAAGCCCAAGCCCCAGCCGGTCAAGGAGACGCCGCCGCCGCCCAAGCCGGTGGAGCAGCCGCCCGCGCCGCCGTCCCCGCCGACCGGCGCGCCGGATGGCGCCACGACGACACAGGCCCCGCGCCAGGGACCGCCGCGCGACCAGCCGGAAACCGTGTCCAACATCGAGTACCTGGGGCCGGGACCCTCGGCGGTGTACCCGATGGCGTCCAAGCGCCGGCGGGAAGAGGGCCGGGTCACGGTGCTGGTCGTCGTCAATCCCCAGGGCCTGATCGAGAAGGCCACCGTGGTGGCGTCTTCGGGCTTTCCCAGGTTGGACGAAGCCGCGCTGGATGCCGTGCGCCGCGTTCGCTTCAAGCCCTATATGCGCAATGGCGTCGCCTATACCGTCCAGGCAAGAATCCCGTTCGATTTCAATATAAGGAACTGACATGTCCATCGCACACCACATCGCCATGGTGCTGGCGCAGGCAACGCCCGCCGCGCCGGCCGATCCCGGCGCCGGACAGGCCGGCGGTGCCGCCTTGCAGGCGCCCGCCGCCGCCATGCAGGGCGCTCCCGCTCCCTTGCCCACGCCCGACATGGGCATCATGCATTTCGTCGCGCAGAGCGACATCGTCGGCAAGACGCTGTTCGTGATCCTGATCGTCATGTCGCTGGTCACCTGGTACCTGATCCTGGTCAAGGCGGTCAACAGCACGGTGGTCCGTAAACGCTCGCGCGACTTCCTGAACAAATTCTGGGGCGCCAGCTCGCTGGAGCAGGTCGAGCACGAGATCAGCACGCATGGCGCGCGCGACCCGTTCTCCCACCTGGCATCCCATGCCATGTACGCCCAGGCGCACCATGCCAAGTACGGCGCCACCACGCTCTCCGAGGCCGGATCCAATAGCGAGTTCGTGACCCGCACCATGCGCAAGGTCATCGATGAAGAAACCGCCAAGCTGGAAAACGGCCTGACCGTGCTGGCCTCGGTCGGGTCCACGGCGCCCTTCGTGGGATTGTTCGGCACGGTCTGGGGTGTTTACCACGCGCTGGTCGGGATCGGGCTGGCCGATGGCGTGACGATCAATCGCATCGCCGGTCCCGTGGGCGAGGCGCTGATCATGACCGGGCTGGGCCTGGCCGTGGCGATTCCCGCGGTGCTTGCCTACAACGCCTTCGTGCGCCGCAATCGCGTATTCCTGTCGCGCCTGGACGCCTTCGCCCACGATCTGTTCGCCTTCCTGACCACGGGCCAGCAGGTCGCCCTGTCCGATAGCAAGGTGCGGGCCATGCGCCGCACCGGCGCGGCGCAAGCCACGCGCGGGAGCGAATAAATGGCATTCGGCGGATTCGACAACAAGGGTTCCGGCGGCCACGCGATGTCCGAGATCAATATGGTGCCGCTCATCGACGTGATGCTGGTGCTGCTGGTGATCTTCATCATCACGGCGCCGTTGCTGGCGCATTCGATCCGGATCAATATGCCGCAAGTCAGCGCGGAGCCGGTCAAGGAAGAACCCAAGACCATCGACCTGGCCATCGATGCCAACGGGCAGTTGTTCTGGGACGAGAAGCCGGTGCTGGAAGCCGAACTGGCCGGCCGTTTCGCCGCCGCGGCGGGCGCCCAGCCGCAGCCGGAGCTGCGTATCCGGGCCGACCTGAACACCCGCTACGAAACCCTGGCCAAAGTGATGGGAGCGGCGCGCCGCTCGGGACTGGGCCGCATCGGTTTCGTGACCAATCCGGCACCTTCCCCGGACGGCGGCCCCGTCCCCGCAACCCCGGGCGGTGCCGTCCCCGCAAAATAGCGCGAAATATTTCGCGCCCGGCCGATGGCGGGCTAGCGCGCACCGGCCCGGATCGCGCTAGAATCGCGCCATGCGAGTACTGGTAATCGAAGACGACACAACCCTGGGCCATGCGCTCCAGGAGTTTCTGGCCGACCAGGGGTATGCGGTCGATTGGCTCACCGACGGCGACAAGGTGCTGGGCGCCTTGGCCGGCCAGCCTTACGATCTCCTTCTGCTCGATCTCAACCTGCCCGGCATGAGCGGCCTGGACGTCCTGCGGCAACTGCGCGCGGACGGCAACCAGGTTCCGGTGCTCATACTCACGGCGCGCGACGGCCTGGAAGACCGGGTGGCCGGCCTGGACGCCGGCGCCGACGACTACGTCACCAAGCCTTTCGAACTTCCCGAGCTGGCCGCGCGCGTCCGCGCCTTCTTCCGGCGCCGTAGCGGCCAGGTCCAGCCGCTGATCGAAGTCGGTCCCCTGGTCTTCGATACCGTCGGGCGCGAAGTCCGCGTCAATGGCGAACGCCTGTCGCTGTCCGTACGCGAGCTTTCCGTCCTGGAAATGCTCATGGCCCGTGTCGGCCGGGTGGTCACCAAGCGGCAGATCGTCAATTCCTTGTCAGCGTGGGACGCCGACTTCAGCGAAAACGCGGTGGAAGTCTACGTGTACCGGCTGCGCAAGCGCCTGGAAGGCACCGGCGCCAGTATTCAAACCGTGCGCGGCTTCGGCTACCTGCTGGATGTTGAAGCAGCCTGAGGGCCTGCTTCGGCGCGGTGACCAGTTACCCGGGCTGAATCGTCCGGCCGGGTTGGCCTACGAACATGACCGTGGATATTCCGTCCGACCGCATCCGTAGCAGCCCGCAAAGCCAGCGCAGCCATCGGTCCGCGCGGCTGCTTCCGCGCGGTTCGCTGGCGCGGTACCTTGTCGTGCGGCTGCTGCCCGCCATCCTCCTGCTGGTCCTGCTGGATCTGGCCCTGACGTGGGTCATGACCCACAAAATCGACATGACGCTATGGGAGCTGGAAGATTTCTTCCTGCTCATGGTCGTCGGCCAGATTGTCCTGATGTCGCTATTCGCCTGGGTGGTTGTGCACGGCGTGCGGTCCGGCCTGCGTTCCGTGAACCTGTTGTCCGAGGAGATCCGGCAGCGGTCCATCGACGATATGCAGCCCCTAGAAGTCGCAGGTGTCCCGGCCGAAATGGAGCCGCTGGTATCGCACACCAACGACCTGCTGGCGCGGCTCGATGCATCGCTGGCGGCCCAGCGCCGCTTCATCGGCCATGCGGCGCATCAGTTGCGCACCCCCCTGAGCGGCCTGCGGCTGGAATCCGAACTGATGCTCGCCCGCCCGCTGCCCGACGACGTGCGCGCGCGCGCCGAGCGCATCAAGGCGGTAAGCGACCGCATGATCCGCCTGGGGCAGCAACTGCTGGTGCTGGCACGCGCCGATCCCAATGCGCGGCCGCAGGACAGTTTCGTGCGGGTGGACCTGTGCGAATGGGTGCGCACCACCGGCGCGGAATGGATCCCGCGGGTACGCGCCGCCCAGTTCGAACTGGACCTTAACGCGCCCGACGTTCCCGTATGGGTCGATGCCGATCCGCTGTTGCTGGACGAACTGCTGGGCAATCTGATCGACAATGCGCTGCGCTACGGTCCGCAAGGTGGGCGGATCACGCTGACCGTCGGCAGCAACCCCCCGAGCCTGACCGTCATGGACGACGGCCCCGGCATCCCCGTTGAAGACCAGGACCGGGTGTTCGAGGCCTTCTACCGTTCGCCCGCCGCGACCGCCGGCGGCTCCGGGCTTGGGCTGGCAATCGTGCGCGAAATCGCGCACGCGCACGGCGCATGGTGGAAGCTTTCCAGCCGCCCGGAGTTCCCGGGCACGCGCCTGACGGTGGTATTCCCCGGCCCGCGCAAGGGCGCCCAATTGACCCGACACGACATTCAGGTATGAGCACTGGAACCGCAAGCGCGTCCCCCCTGGCCGCCGCGCCCCATGCGCCTTCTTCCAAGGCGGCCCTGATGATAGGGGCGCTGGGCGTCGTCTATGGCGATATCGGCACCAGCCCGCTCTATACGCTGCGGCAATGCCTGGTCGGCTACGGCGACCTGCAGCCCACGCATGTGCTGGGCGTCCTGTCCATCCTGTTCTGGATGCTGATGCTGGTGGTGTCGTTCAAGTACGTCATGCTGGTCTTGCGCGCGGACAACCGCGGCGAGGGCGGCACGCTGGCACTGCTGGAGCTCGCCATCCGCGGGCGCCAGGGCCGCGTGCGCATGCTGCTGATCGCGCTGGCCATTTTCGGCGCCGCGCTGTTCTACGGCGACAGCATGATCACGCCCGCGATTTCCGTTCTGTCGGCGCTGGAGGGCATCAGCGTCGTGTCGCACCGCTTCGAGCACTGGGTGGTGCCGCTATCGGTGATCGTGCTGATCGGGTTGTTCATGGTGCAGTCGCATGGCACCGGCATGATGGGCAAGCTGTTCGGGCCCATCATGGGCCTGTGGTTCGGTACCCTGGCGCTGCTTGGCCTGTGGCAGATCGTCCAGACGCCGACCATTCTGCACGCCTTGAATCCGATGTGGGGCCTGCATTTCGTGATCGAGTCGCCGCGCGCCAGCTTCGTGCTGCTGGGTTCGGTGGTGCTGGCGCTGACGGGCGCCGAAGCGCTCTACGCGGACATGGGGCACTTTGGCCGGGGAGCGATCCGTCGCGCATGGTTCTGGATGGTGGCGCCGGCGCTGACGCTGTGCTATTTCGGCCAGGGGGCGCTGCTGCTGCGCGACCCGCAAGCCATTAGCAATCCCTTCTTCCTGATGGCGCCCGATTGGGGCGTCGTGCCGCTGGTGTGCCTGGCCACCGTGGCGACCATCATCGCCTCGCAGGCCGTGATTTCCGGTGCGTACTCGATGACCCGCCAGGCCGTGCAACTGGGATATTGGCCGCGCATGGAGATCCTGCACACGTCCGCCATCGAGAAAGGCCAGATTTATCTGCCGCAGGTCAATGCCCTGCTGTTGGTCGCGGTGCTCGTGCTGGTGGTGGTGTTCCGCAGTTCGGACAACCTAGCTGCCGCGTACGGCTTCGCGGTGACGGGGACGATGCTGACCACTTCCGTCCTGCTGTTGTCGCTGATGTCGCGGGCCGCGGTCAGCGGGCCCCGGCGTGCGATGTGGTGGGCTGTGCTTGGCTTTCTGCTCGTCTTCGATCTGTTGCTGTTCTCGGCCAATGCGCTCAAGGTGGAAGAGGGCGGCTGGCTGCCCCTGCTGGTGGGGATCGTGGTTTTCACCCTGATGCTGACGTGGCGGCGCGGCCGTTACCTGCTCAGCCAGCAGCAGCAACGCGACCGCCAGCCGCTGGCCGAGTTCATGGAGCAGCTGGAGCAGTTCCCGCCGGCCCGCGTGCATGGGACAGCCATCTTCATGACGATGAATCCGGGCAATGTGCCGCCGGCGCTGCTGCACAACCTGAAGCACAACAAGGTGCTGCACGATCATGTGCTGTTCCTGACGATACGGGGCGCCGACGTGCCGTATGTGTCGCCGGAAGAGCGCTTTTCGCTGACCAAGCTGAGCGCGTCCAGCTGGCAGGCCGTGGTCACTTATGGCTTCAAGGAAGAACCGGACGTGCCGGACGTGCTGCGCGAGATCGCGGAGGCCTATCCGGAAGTCGATCTGGAGCCGATGCGCACGTCCTACTACCTGTCGCGCCAGACCGTCGTGGCCGCCAAGCGGCCCGCGATGCGGGGGTGGCGGCGCGCGCTGTTTGCCTTCATGGCGCGCAACTCGACGCGCAGCACGAAGTTCTTCAAGATCCCGCCGAACCGCGTGGTGGAGATGGGGATGCAGGTGGAGCTGTAGCCATCGGCGGCCCGCAGCTGCCGGGTCGGTCCGAAAGCACCAAACAAAACGCCGCGGCACTGCCCGCGGCGTTTTGTTTGGTGCGGTGCCGGTTTCCCGGCGCCGCGCGGCTTACTTCTTGTCTTCCTTGATCTGCGGCAGGGCGGCGCCGGCCGAAGGCGCCAGCAGGCCGGCCTTCACATAGGTGAACAGCTTGTCGCGCGTATCGGTGATATCCAGGTTGCGCATCGTGAGCTGGCCGATACGGTCTTGCGGCGAGAACACGGATTCGCCCTTTTCCATCGTCAGGCGTTCCGGCTTGTACGTCAGGTTGGGGGAATCGGTATTGACGATGGAGTAGTCGTTGCCGCGGCGCAGCTCGACGGTGACCTCGCCGGTGACGGCGCGCGCGACCCACCGCTGCGCGGTCTCGCGCAGCATGATGGCCTGCGGGTCGAACCAGCGTCCCTGGTACAGCAGGCGGCCCAGCTTGCGGCCGTTGTCGCGGTACTGCTCGATGGTGTCTTCGTTGTGGATGCCGGTGACCAGGCGCTCGTAGGCGATGAACAGCAGCGCCATGCCGGGAGCTTCGTAGATGCCGCGGCTCTTGGCTTCGATGATGCGGTTCTCGATCTGGTCGCTCATGCCCAGCCCATGGCGCCCGCCGATGCGGTTGGCTTCCAGCATCAGAGCGACCGGGTCGTTGTACTCCACGCCGTTCAGGGCCACCGGGCGGCCTTCCACGAAGCGCACGGTGACTTCCTCGCGCTTGACCTCGACCTCGTCGCGCCAGAAGGCCACGCCCATGATGGGCTGCACGATCCGGATGCCCGAGTTCAGGTGCTCCAGGTCCTTGGCCTCGTGCGTGGCGCCCAGCATGTTGGAGTCGGTGGAATAGGCCTTTTCAGCCGACATGCGGTATTCGAATCCGGCCTGGCGCATGTACTCGGACATTTCCGCGCGGCCGCCCAGCTCGTCGATGAAGGTCTGGTCCAGCCAGGGCTTGTAGATCTTCAGGTCGGGATTGGTCAGCAGGCCGTAGCGGTAGAAGCGCTCGATGTCGTTACCCTTGAACGTGCTGCCGTCGCCCCAGATATTGACGTCGTCTTCCTTCATGGCGGCCACCAGCATGGTGCCCGTCACGGCGCGTCCGATGGGGGTCGTATTGAAATACGTGATGCCGGCCGTGGAAATATGGAAGGCGCCGCTTTGCAGCGCGGCGATGCCTTCGGCCACCAGTTGGCTGCGGCAGTCGACCAGGCGCGCTTTTTCAGCGCCGTACTGCATGGCGCGACGGGGGATCTCGTCGTAGTCCGGTTCATCGGGCTGGCCGAGGTTGGCGGTGTACGCATAGGGCACGGCGCCTTTCTCGCGCATCCAGTGAAGCGCGGCGCTGGTGTCCAGACCGCCTGAAAACGCGATGCCGACCTTCTGGCCGACGGGGATGTGCTGAAGGATGGTTGCCATTGCGTGTGCCCGGGTGGAGAAAACCTGCGATTTTACCGCTTTTGCGGTGGGGTCGCGGCCGTTGCCGCCGGGGCTGTCTTGAGCGACCATGGCGCTTTTTCCGCGAGGAAAGCATGGATCGTTCACCGCAGGGCGGACCGGTATCGTCGGCCGATGTTTTGCTGCTGAAGCTGCCCGGGCAGCGCATGAGCCCCGAGCGCCTGGCGGCGCTGACACGCGAATTGGGGCGGCCAGGGCAGGGCGGCCCGCTTGCCGTACAGGGCTATGCGGGCGTGGACACCGAGGAAACCTACGTCTATTGCCGGTTGGCGGGCCCGGGCGGCCAGGCGCCGCATGACTTGCAGGCTCGCGCGGCGGAAGTCTGTCCCGGCGCCGCCATGCGATGGTTGCGCAGGCTATCGGACCTTCCCGGTGCGTCGGCCGGGCGCCCTGCCGCCTGGCACTACATTGTCGAGACGGATGTGCTGCCCGAGGCCGACCAGGACCTGAACGACTGGTATGACCAGGAACACCTGCCCGGGCTGGCGGGCGTGCCGGGCACCGTGCGGGCGGAACGTTTCGCGTGCCACGAGGCCGCGCCACGCTACCACGCCTGCTATGACCTGGAAACGCTGGAGACGTTCGGCAGCCCGCCGTGGCTCGCGGTACGGGCCACGGCATGGAGCGACCGGGTGCGGCCATCGTTCCGCAATACCAAGCGGACGATGTTCAAGCCCATTGCGTAGATACGCCGCGCGCGGGACGCGACCCGAGCCCGCCCGGCCCACAGGCACCCGGGCCGCCACGCGGGCGGCCCGGACCGGGTCGGCCACGCAGCCGGCATGGCTGTCAGGACAGGCGCCCGAGCAGCAGGAACTCCATCAACGCCTTCTGGACATGAAGGCGGTTTTCCGCCTCGTCCCATACCACGCTTTGCGGGCCGTCGATGACTTCGCCGGTGACTTCCTCGCCCCGATGGGCGGGCAGGCAGTGCATGAAGACCGCGTCCGGCGCGGCCACCGCCATCATGTCGGCGTCCACGCACCAGTCCGCGAAGGCCGCGCGGCGCTGTTCGTTTTCGGCCTCGTAGCCCATGCTGGTCCAGACGTCCGTGGTGACCAGGTGCGCGCCGCGGCAGGCTTCCATCGGGTCCTTGAACTGGCGCAGCACCGTGTCGGGCGGCGAGCCGATGCGCACCGGATCCAGCTCATAGCCGGAGGGCGTCGATACGTGCAGCGTGAACCCCAGCATTTCCGCGGCTTGGAGCCACGTATACGACATGTTGTTGGCGTCGCCCACCCAGGCCACGGTCTTGCCGGCGATCGGCCCGCGGTGCTCCACGTAGGTGAAGATGTCCGCCAGGATCTGGCAGGGATGGAACTCGTTGGTCAGGCCATTGATGACCGGGACGCGCGAATGCGAAGCGAAGCGCTCGATGCGGGTTTGCTCGAAGGTCCGGATCATGACGATGTCGACCATGCGCGAGATCACGCGGGCCGTGTCCTCGATGGGTTCGGCGCGCCCCAGCTGGGAATCGTTGGAGGTCAGGTTGATGACCGATCCGCCCAGTTGGTACATGCCCGCTTCGAAGGAAACGCGCGTGCGCGTGCTGGCCTTCTCGAACACCATCGCCAGCGTGCGGTCGTGCAGCGTCATATGCGGTTCGTAGCGCTTGAACTTGTCCTTGATCAGGCGCGCGCGATCGAGCACGTAGGCGATTTCAGCGGCGGAAAAGTCGCGGAACTGCAGGAAATGGCGCAAGGGGCCGGTTTGGGTGCTTGCTGTTGTCA
Source organism: Bordetella bronchialis (assembly GCF_001676705.1). Classification (NCBI taxonomy): domain Bacteria; kingdom Pseudomonadati; phylum Pseudomonadota; class Betaproteobacteria; order Burkholderiales; family Alcaligenaceae; genus Bordetella; species Bordetella bronchialis. The sequence goes on along the minus strand of NZ_CP016170.1, from coordinate 3,736,671 downwards.
TGGTCGGTCTGCACATCGTTGGTCCCGCCTGCCGAGGGACAGGCGAGGCGCCTCATTATGCCCGTTCTTTTTCAAACGCGTCAGTTGCGGCGGGATGCGTGGAAAAGCAGGGGAAAAGCTGGCCGGAAGACAGCCGTTCGACCTGGAGGCGGGTGGCCGAATACAATGTCGGCAACCATCAATCATATACAATCGGCTTCGCGATCCGCGTATCGCGGCCGGTCATGGACGGCGCGCCGCGCCCGTCGCCGACAGCAGAACCAACGGTATTCCCGCGTGCGACAATTCGTCATCCTAGGTGTTACGGAAGAAGGCCAGCGATTTCGACCCAGCGATTGGGCCGAACGGCTCGCCGGCGTCATGTCGCAGTTCCGCCCCCCGGGTAGCGCCCCCGCCAGTCCGCTGTATTACTCGCCCTACGTGCTGCCCGTCATCATCGATGGCCACAGTAGCGTGGTCGTGGACGAACGCCTGCGGGAACTCGAGCCGCTGGCCTGGAAGTTCGTCATGGATTTCGCCAAGGACAACCGGCTCAAGACGGAAGAACGGGAGATCGTTCCTCCGGCCTAGGCCCAAGGCCTGTGCGTAAGGTATGGGCGTATGGTATGGGCGTATGGTGCGGGCGTAGGGCCGCAGGCTCCGCCCCTGGACCCGCGCCCGCGTATCGTCCTTGCGCCGCGCGCTATGCGGAGACCGGCGTCACCACCTTGCCGGTGCGCAGGTAGGCCTCCAGGTTTTGCAGCATCAGGTCTTCCATATCGCGGCGGGTCTCGTACGTCGCGCTGCCGATATGCGGCAGGAGCACGACGTTGTCGTTGGCCTTCAGGGCATCAGGCACCTTGGGCTCGTGCTCGAAAACGTCCAGCGCCGCATTGCCCAGCTTGCCCTCCTGCAGGGCTTGCACCAGCGCGGCTTCGTCGATGACCGGACCGCGCGCGATGTTGATGATCGTGCCCTTGGGGCCCAGGGCTTCCAGGACCTGGCGCGATATCAGGTGATGCGTGCCCGGGCCGCCGACCGTGGCCACGACCAGGAAATCGGCCCATGCGGCCAGGTCGACCAGCGAGCCTTCATACGCATAAGGGACATCGTCGCGCTTGTTGCGGCTGTGATAGCGCACGTCCATATCGAAACCGGCGCCGCGCTTGGCGATCGCCTGGCCGATGCGGCCAAGGCCGACGATGCCCAGTTTTTTGCCGCTTACGCGGGCGCCGAGCGGGATGCTGCCATGCACCTGGCCCCATCCGCCCGCGCGCACGAAGCGATCGCCGTAGGCAATGCGGCGCGCCGCCGCCAGCATGAGGCCCCAGGCCAGGTCCGCCACGCAGTCCGTCAGGACATCGGGCGTATTGCTGACCTGGACGCCGCGGCGCAGCGCAGCCTGGACGTCGATCGTCTCATAGCCCACGCCCCAGCTGCAGATGGCTTTCAGGTCCGGCAAGGCCTCGATCATGTCGGCCGTGCAACCGAAGCTGGCGGACGTGACCAGCACGTCGATGCCCTTGCCATGTTCGGCAAGGGCGGCCTTGCGGTCGGGGTATTTCCACAATTCGACGACGTCGTAGTCGCGGGCAAGCCGTTCATTCGCGGTGGGGGAGCCGGCATAGGAGCCGACCTGGATGATGCGGTGCTTGGCGGTCATGGGCGTTCGCGTTCGTGGAAAGTCGATGGGCAAAGGTGAGGGTAATTTACTCCAACTTGATGTTGCTCTTCGCGATCACTTCCTGCCAGCGCTTGACCTCGGCTTGCTGGAACTGGGTGAATGCCTCCGGGCTATTGGCCACGACTTCGAAGCCCAGGCCGTGCAGCGTTTTTTCCACCGCGGGATCGCGCAGCGTTTTGCGCAAGCCGTCGGACAGTTGGGCGACGATGTCGGCCGGGGTCGCGGCAGGCACGGCAAAGCCCTGCCAGGAATACACCACCATATCCTTGATGCCCGCTTCGGCCATGGTGGGCACGTCGGGCAGGTCCGGGATGCGCTGGTCGCCCGTCGTGGCCAGCGCCTTCAGCTTGCCCGCCTTGATGTGCGAAAGCACCGCGCCGAGGTTCTGGAACGAAACGTTGACCTGGCTGCCGATCAGGTCGCTGATGGCCGCGGCGCCGCCGCGATAGGGCACGTCCACCCCCGTGCTGTCGGTCTTCTGGCGAAACAGTACGGCCGAGAGATGGTCGGACGAGCCTGTTCCCGATGAGGCATAGGACACCGTGCCCGGATTCTTCTTGGCATAGGCGACGAGCTCGGCCACGGTGTTTGCCGGGAAGCTGGGCGCCGCGACCAGTACGTTGGGGTTGCGCACCGCCATCGTCAGGTACTTGAAGTCCTTGCTCGGGTTGTACGATAAGTCCTTGTAAAGCGCCTGATTGATGGCAAAGGTTCCGATGGAGCCCACCATCATCGTGTAGCCGTCCGGCGTGCTGCGGGCCAGGGCCTGGGCGCCGATCGAGCCATTCGCGCCCGGCTTGTTCTCCACCACGAAGGTCTGGCCGAAGATCTTGTTCATGCCCGGCAGGACCGCCCGCGCGGTGATATCGGAGGAGCCCCCCGGTACGAAGGGGACGATTACGGTCACCGGCTTGTCCGGATACTTGGCGGCGGCAGGCAGGGCCGCGGCCAGGCTCAGGGCGGCGGCCAATGCCACGGTGCGTAGGGGGGATGTCATGGTTGTCTCCTGGCTGTCGTGAAGCCGCGCGTGGCCACGGGAAGCGCCCCGCGCGCCTCGGTTGTTATCAGTCGTCTGACTTCGTGCTTGTAAAACAACTATATGTATTGAGCTGGGATATGTCAACCAAGTATACTTTTGCCTCATGGACGCGGGGCTTGTCGGACAAGTCTGCCGTGCCGCGATGGGCGGGCCCTGCGGCCCGTCGGGCGGCATCCGCGCTTCGCCCAGCAACAGGAGCCCCTCATGAAAACCACGCCCGTTACGGTCGACGACCTGCGCCGTTCGGTGATCGCCGTCCCGCCGCTTGCCCGCAATGCCGACCTGAGCCTGAATACGCAGGCCAATACGGCCCTGCTGCGCCACCTGGAGCAGGGGGGCGTGCGCAGCGTCATGTACGGCGGCAATGCCAACTTCTATAACGTCGCGGTGAGCGAATACGCGCGCATCGTGGACTTCCTGGCGGAACAGGCGGGTACCGATACGTGGGTACTGCCTTCCGCGGGGCCCGATTACGGCAAATTGATGGACCAGGCGGCCATCCTGAAATCGCGGGCGTTTCCGACGGCGATGCTGCTGCCCATGTCTTTCCCGTTCAGCGACGCCGGGCTGGCGGACGGCATCCGCCGCTTCAGCGATGCCATATCCCGCCCCGTGGTGGTCTACATCAAGTCATCCGACTACATTGCGCCCGCCACGCTGGGCCGCCTGGTGGAGGAAGGCCGCATCGTCGCCGTGAAGTACGCCGTGGTGCGACGCGACCCGGCCCAGGATCCGTATCTGTCCGCCCTGTTGAAGGCGGTGGACGCGCGCCTGATGGTAAGCGGCATCGGCGAGCGCCCGGCCATCGTCCATTGCCGCGAGTTCGGCCTGCAGAGTTTCACCTCGGGTTCGGTATGCGTGGCGCCGCGCGGCTCCATGCTGTTGCTGCGGTTGCTGCAGGAAGGCCGGGTGGCCGAGGCCGAGCGCGTCCGCGCGGCCTACATGCCGCTGGAGGACTGCCGCGACGAGATCAGCCCGATACGCGTGTTGCACGACGCGGTGACGCTGGCTGGTGTCGCGGACATGGGGCCGATGCTGCCGCTGCTGACGGGCCTGTCGGCCGCCGAACGCGAACGCGTCGCACCGGTGGCTCGCGCGCTGCTGGCGCGCGATCGCGACATGCAGCCCGCCTGAGCGGCCGCTGCGGGGTTGGCGATGCCGATGGCGTACGATTAGCCATCGATTCAAAGGAGAGTCAGGTGTCCATCAAGCAACGCACGCAGGATGTGGAAGGCGTCCGCGCGGCAGAAGCCGGCGCCGATGGCGCGCGCATGCTCGATCGCAGCCAGCGCGTGCGCCTGGGCGACCAGCTGTATGGACAGATCTTCGACCGCATCGCTTCCGGCGATCTGAATGTGGGCGATAAGCTGCCGTCGGAACACGAGATCTGCGAGCAGTTCGGCGTGTCGCGCCCCGTGGTGCGCGAGGCGCTGCTGCGCTTGCGCGCCGACGGCCTGGTCAGCGCGTACCAGGGGCTCGGCACCTTCGTCATCCATCAGCCGGCGCCGCGGCTGAAAACCTTCGGCGACGTGCAGAACGTCGGGGCGTACCTGCGCGCGCAGGAAGTGCGGGTGGCCCTGGAAGGCGACGCGGCACGGCTGGCGGCGCTGCGTCGTACCGAGGAACAGCTGAAGAAAATCGTCGAGGCGCACGAGTTCTTCGCCCAGGGGCTGGCGCAGGGCCAGGTATCCGCCGAGGCCGACCTGGCCTTCCACGCCAGTATCGCGGAGGCCAGCGGCAATGACTTCTTCCTGGGCGTACTGGAAACCATCCATGAGTCCATACATGGCTTTATGCGGCTGTCGCTCAACCTTACGCGCACCGGTTCGCGGCAGCGCGCCGAGCGGGTGATGGACGAGCACGCCAGCATCCTCGCGGCCATACGCGAACAGGACGGCGAACGCGCGCGTACCGCCATGCAGTTCCATCTGGGGCAGGCCCGCTATCGCCTGGTGGATCGCGACCGGGATTGACGGGGCGTCACCATCGCCCCGCGAACGACTATAGGGAGACAGGCAGTGGCAAGCGAACAGACATCGGGCTTCAATGCCTCGGCGCGATCCGTACGCGAACAGATCGTGCAGGTACTGCGGGCCTGGGGCATGCAGCACGATCTGGCGGATACGGCGGCGGACCTGATGGCCGAGACGGACCTGCTGGGCATCGATTCGCATGGCATCTCCATGCTGCCCAGCTACGAGGACAAGGTGCTGGCCGGTACGCTGGCCATCGGCGCGCGGCCGCGCGTGGTGCGCGATGGGCCCGCGTCGGCACTGTTGGACGGCATGGCCGGCCTGGGCTATCCCGTGGCGGCGCAGGCCATGCACATGGCCGTGGACAAGGCGCTGGAGCAGGGCGTCGGCGCGGTGGCGGTGCGCAATTCCCATCACTTCGGCGCCGCGGGCGTCTATGCGCGCATCGCCGTGCGCCGTGGGGTGGTGGGCCTGGTCACCAGCAGCGCGAACGGCGTCATCATGGTCCCTACCGCCGCGGCCATGCCCATGCTGGGCACCAACCCGATCGCCTTCGCCGCGCCGGCGGCGCAGAACGAACCGTTCGTGCTCGATATGGCGACCACCACGGTGGCGGCCAACAAGGTCAAGGTTTACGACTTCCACGGCAAGCCTTTGCCGCCGGGCTGGGCCATGGACGGACGCGGCGAGCCGGTCACCGATGCGGCGCAGGCCATGGCCTATATCTTCAAACATCCGGAAGGAGGCCTGTCGCCCTTGGGTGGCACGGCCGCGATGAGTAGCCACAAGGGCTACGGGCTCGCCATGATGGCGCAGATCCTGGGCTCCACGCTGACCGGCAGCGGCTTCGCCGCCTTGCACGCCAAACGCCGCGGCCCGCGCGACCCCGACAACATCGGCCATTTCTTCCTGGCCTTGAACCCGGACGCCTTCCGCGACGCCGGCTCTTTCGAGGCCGACCTGGACGACATGATCGACGCCCTGCATGACACGCCGCCGGCGCAGCCCGACGTCCCCGTGCAGGTGGCCGGCGAGCCCGAGGCCCGGGCCCGCGCGCACCGCGAACGCCACGGCATACCCATCCCGCCCGCGCTCGATATCCGCCTGCGCCAAATCTGCGAGCGCTGCAAGGCCGCTTATGTACTGGAACCCGTGACGTCCCAGGCGTGATCGGCCTCCGGGACAAACGACAACATCAATAGCAAGGAGACACGCATGTTCCCCCGTATCGAGTTCAATCGCCTTCGACGCCAGGTACTGCCAGCCGTCGCCCTGGCAATACTGGGATTGGCCGGCGCCCCCGTGCATGCCCAGGAGGGCGCGTGGCCGTCGCATCCCATACGCTTGGTCGTGCCTTTCCCGCCCGGCGGCAGTACCGACGCGGTGGGACGCCTGGTCGCCGCCGAACTGGGCAAGGCGCTGAACCAGACCGTGATCGTGGAAAACAAGGGCGGCGCCAACGGCAATATCGGCTCGGACGTCGTCGCCAAGGCCGCGCCGGACGGCTATACCCTGTTGCTCTCCGGCGTCGGGTCCAATGCGATCAACTATGCGCTGTACGCCAGCATGCCGTACCGGGACAGCGATTTCACGCATATTTCCCTGCTGGCCACCGGCCCTAACGTGCTGGTCGCGAATCCCGATTTCCCGGCCAAGACCTTCAAGGAATTCATTGATCTGGCGAAAGCCAACCCGGGCAAGTACACGCATGCTAGTTCGGGCAATGGTTCCTCCGGCCACCTGGCCATGGAGATGCTGAAGCGCGCGGCGGGCATCGACCTCGTCCACGTGCCGTACAAGGGCGGCGCCGCCGCGATCACGGATACCATCGCCGGACGCGTCTCCGTGTTGTTCCTGAACCAGGATAACGTGCTGCCGCAGGTCAAGGCCGGCAAGCTGCGTGCGCTGGCCGTCGCCAGCGAAAGCCGCAATCCCGCCTATCCCGATACGCCGACCATCGCCGAATCCGGGTATCCGGGTTTCGCCGCCGAATCGTGGTTCGGCCTGTCGGCGCCGGCAAAGACGCCCCCCGCGGTCGTGCAGCGCCTGAGCGAGGCCACCCGGACCGCCTTGGCGGATCCCGCGCTGCGGCAGAAGCTGGAGTCCGTGGGCTTCGTGGTCAGGGGCGATACGCCGCAGCAGTTCGCCGGCTTCGTGACGGCGGAGATCGCGAAATGGGGCAAGGCCGCCAAGGATTCCGGCGCCCGCATGGACTGACGGGCACTCTTCGAAGGATGGACAAGGATGACTACACCGCTACCCAATCGCTTTCGCCAGCGCATTCTGGCGCGCGAAACCGTGATCGGATTCTGGATGAGTATGGCCAGCCACATCACCGCCGAAGTGGCCGGGCTGGCAGGCTACGACTGGCTGTTGCTGGATGGCGAGCATTCGCCCAACGATGTCCCCATGTTCCTGCAGCAGTTGCAGGCCTTGCAGGGCAGCGAATCGGCGGCTGTCGGACGGCCGACGATCAACGATCCCGTGGAGATCAAGCGCCTGCTCGACATCGGCTTCTATAACCTGCTGATCCCTTTTATCGAGTCGGCGGAAGAGGCGCGCCGTGCCGTGGCGGCCACGCGGTATCCGCCGGCCGGCATGCGGGGCGTGGCGGGCTTGCAGCGCAGCAACCGCTATGGGACGGTGCCCGACTATCTGCAGCGTATCAACGACAACATCTGCGTGCTGCTCCAGATCGAAAGCCGCCCGGGCATCGAGGCCGTCGACGAGATCGCGGCTGTGGAGGGCGTGGATGGCATTTTCATCGGGCCTTCCGATCTGGCGGCTGCCCTGGGCCACATCGGGAATCCCTCGCACCCCGAAGTGCAGGCCGCCATCCGGCATCTATACGAGCGCGCCAGTGCCCGCGGCAAGGCCGTGGGTATCCTGGCGCCCGTGGTGGCGGACGCGAAACGCTATCTGGAAATGGGCATGCATTTCGTGGCCGTGGGCACCGACCTGGGCGTGTTCAAGCAAGCGACTTTCGCGTTGCGCGAAACCTTTCGCTAGCCGCCCGGGCAAGCAAAAAAGGACGCCCAGAAGCGTCCTTTCTTACTTGCCGAGGAGAACTCGCAGCCTGGGCGCCGCGCGAGGCGCGGTGCGGCCATTCGGCCCCTGCATCCTGCCCGCGCCATGCGGCGAGCGGCATGCGTGTTGAATCATGCGCGGCACGCGCGCGGCGCGGCGCGGATTTCAAGCTTGCCTGCCCGATCCTGAACCCCAGGATAGGGGAGCCGTTGGGCGCGGCCCGAAGACCGGCAGGTCCAGCGGCCGGCATCCGGCCAGGGCCGGCCGGATGCCGGCCGGAAGATCGATCAGGCCAGGGCCTTGACAGCAGCCGACAGGCGGCTCTTGTGGCGGGCAGCCTTGTTCTTGTGGATGATGTTCTTGTCGGCGACGCGGTCGATCACGCTGGTCGCCTTCTGCAGCACGGCGGCGGCGGCCGCCTTGTCGCCAGCTTCCACGGCCTGGCGCACGCGCTTGATGGCGGTGCGCAGCATGGAGCGCAGGCTGGAATTGTGCTTGTTACGCTCCACCGATTGGCGAGCGCGCTTGCGGGCTTGGGCAGTATTGGCCATGTTGCGATAAGTTAGAAATTCGGCAAAGCTCGATATTCTAACAAGATCGGACCGAAAAGCAAGCTGTTCGGCGCACGACCAGGCCGTCGGGGACCAACCCCGGCTGGCGCCGGCGGCGGGTCAAGCCTGGGTGACGTCTATGCTGACCAGCCAGGGCGTGTAGCGTCGCACCGTGACGGGCATGCTGCGCTCCAGGGTGTCCAGCGTGGCGTCCGTATCGTCCAGGGGGAATTGGCCCGTCACGGGCAGCCCGCCGGCGGCCATGGAAATGCGCACCATCCCGCTGCGATAAGGCCGCAGGGCCGCGACGACGTCGGCCAGCGGACGGTTGCGCACGGCGATCCACCCGGTTTCCCAGGCCGCGTCGGCAAGCAGCTCGGCCCGCGGCGAATCGACGCGGGCGTCGTCGAAACGGGCGCCCATGCCGGCGCCGATGACGCCGCGCGCTTTTTCCAGGGTCTGGACTTCCACCTCGTGCTCGTGCACCACGACCAGCGAGCGGCGGGCCTGCTGGCGCACCATGAAACGGGTGCCCAGCGCGCGCACCGTCCCCTGCTCGGTGGTGACGATGAAGGGGCGGTTGGGGTCGTGCGCCACCGATACCGTGATCGCCCCTTCCAGCAAGCGGATGTTGCGCTGGGGGCCGGCGAAATCCAGGCGGACTCGCGAGCGCGCGTCCAGCAGCATCTGGCTGCCGTCGGACAGCATGTACAGCCGCCGTTCCCCGGTCGCGGTGGCCGCATCCGCCGTCAGGTTATGCAGCGGATAGACCTCGTTCAGGATGACGGCGCCCATCGCCGCGGCGGTCGCCGCCGCGACGCCGCCGGCGACGAAGCGCCGCCGTGCGGGATTGGCGGGCGCATGGCGGCTTGCCTGTCGAGGCGTCGACCGGTATGCGGCCATCGCCGGCGTCAGCGTGGGACGGGCGTTGGAAGTGGAAAAGCCGATGGGATAGAAGTCGCTGAGGCGGCCGAAGGAGGATCCCAGCGCGGACGTCAATTGTTGCCAGGCGCTTTCGTGCATGGGGTTCTCGGCCCGCCATGCCAGGAAGTCCGCGTAGTCCGATTGGGACGCACGGCCGGAACGCAGCAGCAGCAGCCAGTTTACGACCTGGTCTGCGACGGGCGTCGATTTGTCCGGGGTGGCGTCCTGATCCAAGAGTTGGCTTCCAAGTGGCCGCAAGGGGTGTCGAATTGTAAATATTAAAGCGTTTTATCAAGAAGAGGGGCAATTTGCCAGCGGGGTAAGCAAAAAATCCGGCGCCTGCCCGGCACCGGGTAGCCGCCGGACCTAGCACAACCGTGTGACGGGATGCCTTCCGATGTCGCCATGCTCAGCCGGATCGGCGGGCTGAATCGCGCGGCGTACTGTGTGTTGGATACAACAACGGTCTCAGGCCGTGCCGCGCGCCGGATTCGGTGCGGCGGACCGGCGGGTGAAGTCCCGCGGACGGAAGCCGCAGACGAACAGCAAGCCGAAGTACACCGCCACGCAGGCGCCCAGTACGGCGGCCAGCAGGCCGACGCGGGTCCAGCTGTGGGCCTGTAGCGCGACCCAATCCAGGCGCGCATCGGCATAGAGCAGGATGGCGCCCAGCGCGGCCAGGGCAGGCACCAGGCGCAGCAGGAATATCGGCCAGCCGGGGCTGGGCCGGTAAACGCCGCGCTTGTGCAGTACCGTCAGCAACAGCAGGGCGTTCAGGCAGGCGCCCAGCCCGATCGCCAGCGCCAGGCCGGCATGCGCCAGCTTGGGGACCAACACCAGGTTCAGGACCTGCGTGGCGATCAGGGCGACGATGGCAATCTTGACCGGCGTGCGGATGTCCTGGCGCGCATAGAATCCCGGCGCCAGGATCTTGACGGCGAGCAGGCCGATAAGGCCCACCGAATACGCCATCACCGCCATGCGGGTTTGCGAGACGTCGCGCGCGGCGAAGGCGCCGTAATGGAACAGGGTGGCGACCAGCCCGTCGGACAGCAGCGCCAGGCCGAGCGCGCTCGGTAGCCCCAGCAGCAGCGTCAGGCGCAAGCCCCAGTCCAGCAGGGCGCTATAGCCAGCGGTATCCGCGCGCGCGTTGGCCGCCGAGAGGCTGGGCAGCAGCACCGTGCCCAGCGCCACGCCCAGCAAGGCGGTGGGGAATTCCATCAGCCGGTCGGCATAGGACAGCCAGGTCACGCTGCCGGGCGGCAGCCAGGTGGCGATGTTGGTGTTGATCAATAGCGAGATCTGGCCGACCGACACGCCGACGATGGCCGGCAGCATCTGCTTCAGGATGCGCCGCACCGTGGCGTCCGACCAGGCGGCGCGGACGCGCAGGCTATAGCGCGGCAGCAGCCCCAGGCGCGCCAGCGCGGCCCATTGGATGGCAAGCTGCAGGACCCCGCCGACCATGACGCCGATGGCCAGGGCATAGACGGGCGGATGATAGTGCGGTGCCAGCCACAGGCAGGCGGCGATCATCGCCAGATTCAGCAGCACCGGCGTAAAGGCCGGCACGGCGAAGCGGCGCCAGGTATTGAGTACGCCGGAGGCGAATGCCACCAGCGACATGCACAGGATGTACGGGAACATCGCCCGGGTCATCCAGACCGCGGCGTCGAAGGCCTGTGTGCCGGCTTCGCCACGCAGGCCGCTGGCCATGGCGGTAACCACCCACGGCGCGAGCGCGATGCCCACCAGGGTGATCAGCATCAGCACGCACGTAAGGAGCAGTGCCACGCGGTCCAGCAGCGTGCGGACGTGTTCGTCGCCGTGCTTGGTCCGCACGGAGCCCAGGATGGGGACGAAGGCCTGCGCGAAGGCGCCTTCGGCGAACAGGCGGCGCAGCAGGTTGGGGATGCGGAACGCCACCCAGAAGGCGTCGGTCAGCGGCCCGGCGCCGAAGGCGCGGGCCACCAGAACGTCGCGGACCAGGCCGGCGATGCGGGACAGCAAAGTAAAACTGCTGACCGTGGCGGCCGATCGCAGCAGGCTCATGACTGGGAAAAGGGATGGGTCGGGCGCGGCTTACTTCGGCGGCATGCGTATGGCGCCATCCAGGCGGATGGTTTCCCCATTGAGCATGTCGTTGGTGATGATGCTGTGCACGAGCCTGGCGTAGTCTTCAGGGCGGCCCAGGCGTGCCGGGAAAGGGATGCTGGCGGCCAGCGAATCCTGTACTTCCTGCGGCATGCCGAAAATCATGGGCGTACCGAAGATGCCCGGCGCGATGGTCATGCAGCGGATACCGACCTTGGACAGGTCGCGGGCGATCGGCAGGGTCATGCCGGCCACCCCGGCTTTCGAGGCCGCATACGCGGCCTGGCCGATCTGCCCGTCGAAGGCGGCGACCGAGGCCGTGTTGATCAGAACGCCGCGTTCGCCGGTGGGTTCCGGCGTATTGCCGGTCATCGCCTGCGCGCACAGGCGCATCATGTTGAAGCTGCCGATCAGGTTGATCGCGATGACTTTCTGGAACAGGTCCAGCGGATGCGGCCCGTTCTTGCCGACGATGCGCGAGGCCGGCGCGACCCCGGCGCAGTTGACCAGTCCGAACAGCGGGCCGAGTTCCGTGGCCGCATTGACGGCTGCCTGGGCGTCGGATTCCTGGGTAACGTCGCAGTGCACATAACGCTGTCCGAGCTCGGCGGCGAGTTTGCCGCCCGCTTCGTCCTGGACGTCCGCGATCACGACGCGCGCGCCGTTGGCGACCAGCATGCGCGCGGTGCCGGCGCCCAGGCCCGAAGCGCCGCCCGTGACGATGAATACCTTGTTTGCGATTTCCATGGTTCGGTCCGCGGGTAGATTTCAGCTCTGGAGGGCGGCGAACAGCCGCGCGCGGATTTCCTCGACGGCGCCCACGCCCGAAATCTTGCGATAGCGGGGCGCTTGCGCATCGGTGCTGGCCCAGCCGGCGTAATAGTCCACCAGGGGGCGCGTTTGTTCGCGGTACACCGCCAGGCGCCGGCGCACGGTTTCTTCGCGATCGTCGTCGCGCTGGACCAGGGGTTCGCCCGTGACGTCGTCCTTGCCGTCGGCCTTGGGCGGATTGAAGCGCACGTGATAGCTGCGCCCGCTGGCGGGGTGCACGCGGCGGCCGCTCATGCGCTCGATGATGTCTTCTTCGGGAACTTCGATCTCGACGACATAGTCCAGCTTGACGCCGGCGTCCTTGAGCGCATCGGCTTGCGGAATGGTGCGAGGAAAGCCGTCGAACAGGTAGCCCTTGGCGCAATCCGGTTGTGCCAGGCGGTCGCGCACCAGCCCGATGATGATTTCGTCGGAGACCAGTCCGCCTGCGTCCATGATCTTCTTGGCCTCGATGCCCAGCGGCGTGCCTGCCTTGACCGCGGCGCGCAGCATATCGCCCGTGGAAATCTGCGGGATGCCGAACTGCTGGGTGATGAAACCGGCTTGGGTGCCTTTACCGGCGCCGGGAGGGCCGAGCAGGATGAGACGCATAAAAACTCCTGATATGGAATGCAATTCTTGTGCTGGGCCCGATTATGCCGCATCAATGGAAGGGCATGCCTTCGGCGCGGGCAAGGGTCGATCCCTTATAACCGATTTGCGTACGCGGCACGCACGCGTTCCAGATCGGCCGGGGTATCGACGCCCGCTGCCGGCGCCTGCGCGACCTGATGGACCAGGATGGTGTAGCCATGCTCCAGCGCGCGCAGTTGTTCCAGTGACTCGTAGCGTTCGAGCATGCCTTGCGGCAGGGCCGGAAAGCGGCGCAGGAAGCCGGCGCGATAGGCGTAGAGGCCGACATGGTGCCATGCCGGCAGGCCGGGCGCCATCCGCCGTTCGCCGTCGGCGAGCGCATCGCGCGCCCAGGGGATGGGCGCGCGGGAAAAATACAGGGCCCGTCCATCGGCCGCGCAGACCGCCTTGACGATGTTGGGATTGAACAGCGCTTCGGCATCCGCCACGGGTGACGCGCAGGTGGCGATGGCCGCATCCGGACGCCGCGCCAGCAGCGCCGCGACGGCGTCGACCAGCGAGGGTTCGATGAGCGGCTCGTCGCCCTGCACGTTGACGACGATGGCGTCGTCCGGCAGCGCCAGCAGATCCACGGCTTCGGCAAGACGGTCGGTGCCGGTGGCGTGGTCGGCCCGGGTAATCAGGGATTCATGGCCATGGAGGCGGGCGGCTTCCGCCACGCGGGGATCGTCGGTGGCGACCAGCACCCGGGCGGCCGCGGAAAGGGCCGCGCGGTCGGCGGTGCGCACCACCATGGGTTTGCCCGCAATGTCGGCCAGGGGTTTGTCGGGCAGCCGCGTGGACGCCGCGCGCGCGGGGATGATGGCGATGAAATCCACGGCGTCGCTACGATGCGTCGGCGGTGTACGGCGGCTTGGCCCCGCGTTCGGCGTCCAGCGACCGGGCTTCGCTTTCCAGCATGACCGGGATGCCGTCGCGAACCGGATAGGCCAGGCGATCGGCCCCGCAGACGAGTTCCGCGCTCTGGCGATCGTACCGGAGGGGGCCCTTGCAAATCGGGCAGACGAGAATATCGAGCAGACGGGATTCCATGCGCGGATTTTAGTGGACTTTTGGCCCGGAGGCCGCCGGCGTGGCAAAAAGCGCCCGGGGCAGGCCGGACGCGTTTACCGCGGCGGCGCGCGACGGTTTTTTTCCACGGGGGCAGGCAGGCGGGCAGCCACCCGGTCGAAGAATGCCGGGTCGGAGAAGCGGGGGGTGACGGGCACCGCCCACAGGCGGTTGTCGCCCAGGCCGCTGCACTTGACCGCGTCCTTGGCCGTGACCAGGATGAGCCCGGCCTTGACCGGGGCGAAGGGCGATCGGGCGTAGCTGTAGTGATCGGGCAGGGGAATGGTGGTGTCGAGCGACATGCCCGCGGACCGCAGGGTGGCGAAAAAACGCGCGGGGTTGCCGATGCCGGCGGCCGCCGCGATGCCGCGTGCCTGGTAGTCCGCCTGCAGCTCCCAGAGCGTACGCAAGGTGCCGTCACGCAGGTTCCACGCCGCGCCGGGTTCCATCCACATCTCGACGCGATAGGGCGGTCCCGACGGGGCCGTCGCAAGCGGCACCGGTCCGTCGACGTTGGTGACCACGGTATGCGCTTCCCGAAGGCGCGTTGCCGGCTCGCGCAGCGGCCCTGCCGGGAGCAGGCGGCCGTTGCCGACACCGCGCCCGTCCTGGACGATGATTTCCAGGTCGCGGGCCAGTGCCAGATGCTGCAGGCCGTCGTCGGACACGATGACATCGACCTGGGGAAAGGCGCTGAGCAAGGTGCGCACGGCGCGCGGACGGTCCGGATGGATGCTGACCGGCGCATTGGTCGCCCGCGAGATCAGCGCGGGTTCGTCGCCGAAGCGGTCGGCGGCAAGATCGCCCTGGCCGGTGCGGGGATGCTTGCCGATTTTCACGCCGTATCCGCGGCTGACCACGCCCGGCGTCCAGCCGCGTTCCCGCAGCGCCTGCACCATCGCGATCACCACCGGCGTCTTGCCGGTGCCGCCGACGTAAATATTGCCGACCACGATGACGGGCACCGGCGCGCGGTAGGACTGCCGCCAGCCGCGCCGATAGAGCGCGCGCTTGGCGCTGACCGCCAGCCACGTCACCGCCGACACGGGACGCAACAGGGTCGACAGCCATCCGCCCCGCTGCCATTGGGTCTCGATCAGGTTGCGCAGGACTTGGCTCACCGGGCGATTTGCGTGGCGAAGTTAACCCTGGCGATGCCGGCCAGCCGGGCCGCTTCCATCACGTTGACCACCGTCTGGTGGGTGGCGAGCGCGTCGGCGTTGATCACCAGCACCGGGTCCGCCTTGCCGGCGGCGGCACGGCGCAGCGCGTCCGCGATGTCGTCGGCGCCCGTGGCGTCCAGCAGCGTGCCGTCCAGGGCGTAATGGCCATCCTGGCTGATGGCGACCTCGATCGGCGCCGCGGCCCGTTGCTCGGCGGCCGCTTGCGGCAGCGTCACCTTCAACTGGCTGAAGCGCGCGAACGAGGTCGTGGCGGCCAGGAAGATCAGGATGACGAGCAGTACGTCGATAAGGGGGATCAGGTTGATCTCCAGCTCGTCGTGCCTGCGGTGATTGCCGAAATTCATGCCAGCGGGTCCTGGACTGCCGCCGCGCGGGCGCTGAACAGCGTGTCGTCTTCGTCGGCCCGGCGGCGCGACGGCGTAGCAAGAATCCGCGCCGTGCGGGATGCCGCGCTTTCCATCTGGTGCATGTAGTCGTCCACGCGGCCGCGCAGATAGCGATGGAAGATCATGGCGGGGATGGCGATGAGGATGCCGAAGCCGGTGTTGTAGAGCGCCACGGAAATGCCGTGCGCGAGCTGCGCCGGGTCCCCGCCGGTCGGCGAATACGAGCCGAAAATGTCTATCATGCCGACGACCGTACCGAAAAGGCCGAGCAGGGGGGCGACCACGGCGATGGTGCCGATCGCGCCGATATAGCGGCTGAGTTCGTGCGAGACGGCGCGGCCGGTGTCCTCGACGGCGCCGCGCATTTCGTCGCGCGGCAGATTGCGCTGGCGCAGCACTTCGGCCAGCACCCGGCCCAGGGGCGAGTTGCGTTCCAGCCGGTTCAGGGCTTCCGGGGAGTCCTGGCGGTTGCGGACCATGTCCAGCACCTGGGTCACGAGCCCGGCGGGCGCGACCTGGCTGCGGCGCAGCGAAAAAAGCCGTTCGATGATCAGCGCCAGGCACAGGACGGAAGTGGCAAGCAGGGGCCAGATGGGCCAGCCTGCATCACGAAGCACGGACAGCAAGGAGGGACTCCAGATGTCGCCGGGAAGGCGGGACGGTCGGGGGACGGAATCAGCGCACTGTAACGGGCGCGGGCCGGCCCTGGCAATAGCCCCGGCGGCCGCGAACTATCCACAGTTTTTGTGGATAATTCTGTGCAAAACCAGCGCGGACAGCCCATTTCCTCGGGCGATGCATCGGGACGCCGTCAGGGGTGCAAAAGGCCGTTTGTGCTGATTTTTCTTTTTAATCAACGAGTTGCGTTGCGGTTTTAAAGCAAAGACCGACGTGGCGTAAGAATTCGCCCTTGGAGGGGCCTTCCCCGTGTATTTTCGCGCCCTGTGGACAGGTTTCGCCCGGAAAGCCTTATGACGGTTGAATTTCAAGTTAAAGAGGCCGTATTTTCGGGCGATGTGCTGACGGTCGGCCAGCTCAATCAAGCGGTCGGCCAGGTCTTGGAACGCAGTATTCCCATGCTATGGGTGCGGGGCGAGATCTCCAACTTCACCCAGGCGGCGTCCGGCCATTGGTACTTCACCTTGAAGGACAGCCGGGCCGCCGTGCGCGGGGTCATGTTCCGAGGACGCGCCATGGCGGTGGGCTTCGTCCCCCGGGCAGGCGACAAGGTCGAAGTCCGGGCGCGCGTCAGCCTGTACGAGCCACGCGGCGACTATCAGCTGCAGGTGGAGGCCATGCGGCGCGCCGGCCTGGGCGATCTGTTCGAGGCCTTTCTGCGGCTGAAGCAAAAGCTGGAATCCGAGGGCCTGTTCCTGCCGGAGCGCAAGCGCGCTCCCGTATCGCAGCCGCGGGCGATAGGCGTGGTCACTTCACTGCACGCGGCCGCCTTGCGGGATGTGCTTTCCGCGCTGGCGCGGCGCGCGCCGCAGGTTCCGGTCATCCTGTACCCGGCTCCGGTACAGGGCGCCGATGCGGCGCCGCGGCTGGTGGCCGCCATCGCGGCCGCGAACCGGCGCGCGGAGGTCGATACGCTGCTGCTCGTGCGCGGCGGCGGAAGCATCGAGGATTTGTGGAGCTTCAACGACGAAGCCCTGGCCCGAGCGGTTGCCGGCAGCGCGATTCCGGTGATCAGCGGCGTGGGACACGAAACGGATTTCACCATTGTCGATTTTGTCGCCGACGTCCGGGCGCCCACGCCCACGGCGGCCGCGGAACTGGCCTGCGTGCCGCGGCTGGAGCTCTACAACCGCGTGATGCAGCTGGCGGGCATGCTCGTAAGAGCGCAGGAGCGTCGCCTGGAGCGCCTCGCGCAGCGGCTGGATCGCGCCGCCGGCCAGTTGACCTCGCCCGGGCAGCGCCTGGCCCACCAGCGCGAGCGGCTGGCAACCCTGCGGCATCGGCTGGCCAATGCGTGGGCGGCGCCGCACGCGCGGCGGCGCGCCCGGATAGACCTCCTGCTTGCCAAGGTCCTGCACCGGGGGCCGGACCTGGAGCGCGCCGCGGACCGCCTGCGCGAGCGCATCCATGCACTGCAACGGGCGCATGTCCGCTTGCTGGAACAGCGCCGCGCGCGCCTGCAATCGCTTTCCCTGCAATTGCGTGCCTTCGATCCCCAGCATGTCCTGGCGCGCGGCTATGCGCTGGTGCGCGACGAACAGGGCAGGGTGGTACGGGATGCGGCCGCCCTGGCGCCAGGCCAGTCGCTGGACGTGCGCTTCGGCCAGGGCGCGGCCGAAGTGTCCGTCCGGACGGTGCGGTCGTCCGATGCCTGACGCCCGCCCTTAATCCCGGCGGGCGTCAGGGGTTAATGCGTGCGTCGGGAAAGTGCCGATACAATGCTCAGCTCGATCGTGCTCTCAACAAAGAAGGAACCCAACATGGCGCACACGCTTCCCCCCCTGCCGTACCCGATGGATGCCCTGCAACCGCACATCTCCAAGGAAACGCTGGAGTTCCACTATGGCAAGCACCATCAGACCTACGTTACGAACCTGAACAACCTGATCCCCGGCACGGAGTTCGAGAACGCCTCCCTGGAAGACATCGTCAAGAAGTCCTCGGGCGGCATCTTCAACAACGCCGCGCAGGTGTGGAACCACACCTTCTACTGGAACAGCCTGAAGCCCCAGGGCGGCGGCGCTCCCAGCGGCAAGCTGGCCGATGCCATCAATGCCAAGTGGGGCAGCTTCGACGCTTTCAAGGAAGCCTTCAACAAGTCGGCCGCCGGCAACTTCGGCTCGGGCTGGACCTGGCTGGTGAAGAAGGCCGATGGCTCGGTCGACATCGTCAACACCAGCAACGCCGCCACGCCGCTGACCACCTCGGACAAGCCCTTGCTGACCTGTGACGTGTGGGAGCACGCCTACTACATCGACTACCGCAACGCCCGCCCGAAGTACCTGGAAAACTTCTGGAATCTGGTCAACTGGGACTTCGCCGCCAAGAATTTCGGCTGAATTTCCGCGTGATGCAGGGGGCCGCGGCCGTCAGGCCGCGGCCCTTTGTTTTGGTTAAACGCGAGTAGGAAAAGGCGTCGCCGCCTGTCGGGGAGGGCGCGCCGATGGTGGTATGGTTACGGCCTTGTGCCGACCCATGATCCTCGCGATGTCCGACTCTTCGCCTTCTACCTTGCGAGCCGTTTCCGCCCGGATGCGCCGTATCCTGCGACGCAAGCTGCATCAGGCAGCCCGCCTGTCGCGCAAGTCGGTGGAATTGGGCGTGCTGCTGGGCGGCGCCGCCCTGGTCTCGCTGGTGTCGCTGGGATTCGCGCAGTTGGCCGATCTGGCGCTGGAATGGAATGCGGCATGGATCGCCCGCTCCGGCTGGCTGGCCTTTATCCTGCTGCCGTTCGGCCTGGCGGCCATACGGTGGCTGACTTTGCGCCTGGCGCCCAACGCGTCGGGCAGCGGCATACCGCAGGTGATCGGCGCGCTTTCCCTGCCCCCCGGCCCCAGCCAGTACAGCCTGGTGTCGCTGCGGCAGACGGTGTGGAAGATCCCGCTTACCTTTCTCGGCCTGCTGGCCGGCGCCTCCATCGGGCGGGAGGGCCCCTCGGTGCAGGTTGGCGCGGCGCTGATGCTGGCGTGGGGGCGGTTCTGGAAGAATCGCCGCTTGTCCTTGCGCGGCTTCCACAATAACGAGCTGATCGCCGCCGGCGCCGCGGGCGGCCTGGCGGCAGCCTTCAATGCGCCACTGGCCGGGGTGATCTTCGCCATCGAGGAACTGGGGCGCGGCACGGCCCTGCGCTGGCAGCGCCTGGTACTGATCGGCGTGCTGGCCTCCGGCTTCATGGTGGTCGCGGTGGTGGGCAATAACCCGTATTTCGGCGTGTTCGCCGGGGGTTCGCTGCCGCGCATGGTCGGCTGGGTGCTGTTGTGCGGCGCGGTCAACGGCGTGCTCGGCGGCATATTCGGCCGCTTGCTGGGGAAGGGGCCCACGGTGCTCGTACCCGGCCGATGGCGGTCCGCCGTGCGGGCGCATCCCCTGGCCACCGCCTTTGTCATGGGACTGATCCTCGCCGCCCTGGGTTTGCTGATGGGCGGCGCCACGTATGGAACGGGCTATGGCGCGGCCGCCCAGCTGCTGGCCGGCCATGAAATCGACCATCACGGATTCGGCCTGGCCAAGCTTGCGGCCACCCTGGCGTCGTACTGGGCCGGCATACCGGGCGGCATCTTTACCCCGGCGCTGACGGTGGGCGCCGGCGTCGGCGAATCGGTCTGGCGCGTGATGGATGGCGTGGTGGACCAGCGGACGCTGGTGCTGCTTTCCATGGCGGCCTTCCTGGCCGCGGCAACGCAGGCGCCCCTGACGGCCAGCGTGGTGGTCATGGAAATGACCGGCAGCCAGCCCATGCTTTTCTGGCTGTTGCTGGCGTCCTTGTCGGCTTCGCTCGTATCGCGCCAGTTTTGTCCCCACGCTTTCTATCACCTGGCCGCGGGACGCTTCCGCCGCCAGGCCATCGTGGAGACCGGCCGTGCCGCCAAGGCGGCGGCCGTCTCGCCCGGGACGTCCACCCCCTAGACGGCGTCCATGGCATGGACAGGCCGCTGCGGCGATATCCGGGTCGAAACCGCCTGGGATACCATTCCGCTTCAAACTTCCTGAGAGCGAGACATGACCGAGCAAGCCTATATCTGTGACGCCATCCGCACCCCTTTCGGCCGCTATGGCGGCGCGCTGTCGTCCGTCCGCGCCGACGACCTGGCGGCGGTGCCGATCAAGGCCTTGATGGCCCGCAACCCCGCGGTGCAGTGGCGCGAGCTCGACGATGTCATCTTCGGCTGCGCGAACCAGGCCGGCGAGGACAATCGCAACGTGGCTCGCATGGCTACGCTGCTGGCGGGCCTGCCGGTCGAGGTGCCGGGATCCACGGTGAACCGCTTGTGCGGTTCGGGGCTGGATGCGCTGGGCAGCGCGGCCCGCGCGATCCGCGCCGGCGAGGCCGCCTTGATGCTGGCCGGCGGCGTGGAAAGCATGAGCCGGGCGCCCTTTGTGATGGGCAAGGCCGACAGCGCCTTTTCGCGCAACGCGGCGATCTACGACACCACGATCGGCTGGCGTTTCGTCAACAAGCTGATGAAGGCGCAGTATGGCGTGGATTCGATGCCCGAGACGGCGGAAAACGTCGCGGCCGATTTCAAGGTCAGCCGCGAAGACCAGGACCGCTTCGCCCTGGCCAGCCAGGAGAAGGCCGTCCGCGCCCAGCAGTCGGGCTATTTCGACACGGAGCTGACGCCGGTATCGGTGCCGCAGAAGAAGGGCGATCCGGTACAGGTCGCCAAGGACGAGCATCCGCGCGAAACCAGCATGGAGGCGCTGAGCCGCCTGAAAGGCGTGGTGCGTGAAGGCGGCACGGTAACGGCGGGTAATGCATCCGGGGTCAACGATGGCGCGGCCGCGCTGTTGCTGGCGGGCGAGGCCGCCTTGCAGCGGCATGGCCTGAAGCCGCGCGCGCGCGTCGTCGGCATGGCGACCGCCGGCGTGCCGCCGCGCATCATGGGAATGGGGCCGGTACCCGCCGCGCGCAAGGTGCTGGCGCTGACCGGACTCAAGCTGGACCAGATCGATGTGATCGAATTGAACGAGGCCTTCGCCGCGCAGGGCCTGGCCGTGCTGCGGGAACTGGGCATCGCCGACAGCGATCCGCGTGTCAACCCGAACGGCGGCGCCATTGCCCTGGGCCATCCCTTGGGCGCCAGCGGGGCCCGGTTGGCCACGACGGCGATCAACCAGCTCGAGCGTACCGGCGGGCGCTACGCCCTGTGCACCATGTGCATCGGCGTCGGCCAGGGTATCGCCGTCGTCCTGGAACGCGTGTGATCGGCAAGCGGCGGTTATTGCCGCCGCTCTTTTTTACCGTCCGCTATTATTTTGCTCAGATTAATCCTGATTTTTGCGGCGACTAAAAGCGAGCGTGGCGGCTCGCTTTTTTATTATGTATTCTTCTCCATACATTTAAGGCAGGCCGTCTATTTTCTTTCCGGCGGTGATTCCATGGTCGGCAAACCAGCCTTGCGCCATTTCCAGTGCATACCGGACAGCCTTGCGGGAACAGTGGGTGTCGTCGCTTTGGGGCGCCATGTCCTCGATATTGACGATGGTCCCGTCATCCGCGATGAAGGCGATCGACAGCGGCAGGGGGGTGTTGTGCATCCAGAAACACTGTTTGTCGGGCTGCTCGAAGACGAACAGCATGCCGTCGTTGCCGTCCAGCCGCTTGCGGAACATCAACCCCCGCTCGCGTGTCTCTTCCGTGTTGGCGACTTCCGCCTGGATGATATGGATGCCTGCCGAGAGCTGGGTCTTCGGGAGCGTGGCTTGCGCCTCCGTGAACTCCCGGGCGTGGGCCGGACCCGGCAGGGCGGCGGCCAGGGCCGCGGCGGCGAAGAGGGCGGCCAGGATCGTCCTGCCCCCCTTCGACCTGGATTGAGCTTGCAGCAAGACAGCACCGTTATGCATGATGGCTACGAAAGATGTACGCAAAAAAGGCGGGGCGTCGTCCGCCCCGCCTTCGTATGGTACTCGAAGACGCCTATAACGCCACGACTGATCGCTCAGGCCGCGGTTATGTTCAAAGCCTGTTTGCCCTTGGGTCCTTGGATGATCTCGAATGCCACCTTTTGGCCCTCTTTAAGGGTCTTGAACCCGTTCATCTGGATAGACGAGAAGTGCGCGAACAAGTCTTCACCGCCGTCGTCGGGAGTGATGAAACCGAATCCCTTGGCGTCGTTGAACCACTTCACGGTACCCGTGGATTTTGGGTTGTCCCCTTGGACAGCGGTTGCGGTCGTATCAGACATGCGGACTGCCTCTTAAATCATATGTTGACAGAAGGGCTCCCCGGCCGGGGCCGTCTCCCCCCCTTTTCCAAGGCTAACAAACAGTTGAAAGCGCTTAGAATTCCCGGATAATGCGCCGCTTTTCTTTGGCGCGTCAAGTATGGAAACTACGCATTTCGACATGTAAAAATACCCCGATTTCGATACTCGGTTTTCTACCGTTAAATAAAATAGCCGCCGCTATGAGCACAAGTACGGATACTCAGCATGACCTTGTCGTGGAGAAGGAGAGCGCGCGCACGGCGCCGCCCCCCATGTACCAGGTCGTATTGCTCAATGACGATTACACGCCGATGGAGTTCGTCGTCGGCGTGCTGCAGAAGTTTTTCGGCAAAAGCGAGGAAGAAGCCACCCGGATCATGCTGCAGGTGCATAACGAGGGGCGCGGCGTTTGCGGCGTGTATCCGCGCGATATCGCCGCCACCCGCGTGGCGCAGGTTGCGCAATACGCCCGCGCGAAACAGCACCCCTTGCAGTGCGTGATGGAACCCCTTTGACGACGCCTGGCCGGTCCGGGTGCCACAAGCAATAAGCAATAACGAATAGCAAGCCCGCGGGCGCCTCGACGGGGGGCGCCGGGGGCGTTTTCAGCCGAACCTGGGAGAGGGGTATCGTGGAGCAGCGCAAGCGCGCCGGCCGGTGGGCGGGCGTGGCCGTCGTGGCCATCTTGGTGATTCTGGCCGCCGCATGGCTGGCGTACCGTTCTTCCGATTCTCCTCCAGGCACAACCGCGCCCCCAGCGGCAGCGCCCGCCACCAGGCCGGATTCGACCGCCGCGGTGGTCGGCTCGGATCCCTTCGCCGGACTGAATTGCAGTGCACGGCAATATCAGGGCAGCCTGGCGCTTGCCGTGACGCTGACGCAGCCGGTCGACCGCAAGGGCGATCTGGGGCGATACCTGCAGGTTACGGACGGCGGGCCCGCCCGGCGCGCGCAACAAGGCGATGAGCAGCCCGGCGGCCAGCCGATGACGGCACCGGCCAGCCCCGTCCGGGCCGGCGAGGCCCCCATCCAGGGCAAGCAGGTGCAAGGAAACTGGATTGTCGGCGACAACCCTCGCGTCATCTATTTCCCCTATATCCAGCCGCAGCGCCGCTATGGCGTCAGGCTGGCCGCCGACCTGCCCGCGGCGGACGGCGCGACCTTGCGCCAGGCGGCGCATTGCCAAATCGATACCGACGCGATGCCGCCGGCCTTTTATTTCGCCAGCCGCGGCGTCGTGCTGCCGGCGGGCCAGAATGGCGGTTTGCCCGTTGCCACCGTCAACATGCCGGAAGTCGACGTACAGTTCCTGCGGATCGCGCCCGAACACGTGCCGGCTTTTTTCGACATGTTGCTGGGTAGCCGGGGCCGTACGTCGTCCACGGGCGACGAAGACGACGCGGAGCAGGGATACGACAACAGCCTGCCCATGAAGGGCGCTGTCAGTGCCTGGGATCTGGACAGGCTGAAATCGCTTGCCACCAGCGTATACCAGGGCCGCTTCCTGACCGACGACAAGCCCAACCGCCGCCATGTCACCTTCCTGCCGGTGGAAAACATCAAGGAACTGCAGGAAGCGGGCATCTACGTCGCCGTCATGAGCGAGCCCGGCCGCTTCCTGAGCGAATACCAGACCACTTATTTTTACGTCAGCGATATCGGGCTGCATGCGCGGCGCTACGATCGCCGCATCGAGGCATATACGGTCTCGCTGCGCTCCGGCGAACCGATCGCCGGAGACACGGTGGAGCTGCTCGACGGCGCGGGCAAGGTGCTGGCAAAGGCGGTGGCGGACGCGCAAGGCCACGTGCGCTTCGACGGCGACTACCAGCGGGCCAGCGTCCTGCGCGCCACGCGTGGCAGGGAAATGACTGTCCTTTCGCTTGGCGAACCGGCGCTGGACTTGTCGGAGTTCGACGTCGGCGGCCTGCCCGCCGTGGACAACAATCTGTTCGTCTATGCGGGCCGCGATCTGTATCGACCCGGCGAAACCTTCCAGGTCTCGGTGCTGCCGCGCGACGCGGACGGCCGCCTGCCGGCCGCCGTGCCCTTGACGGCCACGCTGAAGCGGCCCGACGGCCGCGTCATGCAGACGGCGCTATGGCGTGCCGACAAGTCCGTGCAAGGCTATGTGCAGCATGCCATCGATCTGCCGTCCGACGCGCAGACCGGCACGTGGCTGCTCGAATTGCGGGTCGATCCGGCGGCGCGCAATGCGGACACGACCTGGGCCTTCCATGTCGAGGAATTCCTGCCGGAACGCATGAAGCTCGTGCTGAAGGCGCCAGAGGGCGTGCTGCCTGCCGGGGAGCCGCTGCACATCGATGTACAGGGCGATTACCTGTATGGCGCCCCGGCGGCGGGCAACCGGCTGCTTTCCAGCTTTACGGTCCGGCGCGATCGCTACGCCTTGCCCGTGCAATGGCCGGGATTCATCTTCGGCGACGTGGCGGATGACACGTTGCGGCACTACGAGGAACTGCCCGAATCGCAGCTGGATGACGAGGGCAGGGGGGCCATCGACGTCGACCTTTCCGGCCAGAAGGCGGCATCGCCGTTGCAGGTGCGCGTGTCGGCCAGTCTGCTGGAATCCGGGGGACGCCCGGTCGTCCGATCCCTGGCGCGTTCAATCTGGCCGGCATCCTCCCTGATCGCGGTTCGTCCGCTGTTCGATGGCGATGTGGCGGCGGAAAACACGCCCGCCGGCTTCGAAGCCGTGCGCCTGGACAGCGAAGGCCGCATCCGGCCGCTGGGGCAAGCCCAGATGCGCTTGTATCGCGAAGAGCGCCAGTACTACTGGCGCTACGACGAGCAGCGCGGCTGGAACAGCGGCTACACCGAAACCGAGGAACTCACCGATTCCCGCCTGCTGACGCTGAACGGGCGCGAAAACTTCAACGTGCCCGTGACCTACGGACGGTACCGCCTGGAGATCGCCGATCCCGAAACCGGCCAGACCTTGCGCTATCGCTTCTACGCCGGATGGGGCGCGCAAGGCGATGAAGCCGCCGGCAACCGTCCGGACCGCGTCCGCATGAAGGTCGAAGGCCTGCCCGCCCGACCGGGCGATACCGTCAAGCTGACCTTGACGCCGCCGCACGATGGCCACGCCCTGATCACCGTGGAAGGCGATCGCATGCTCTGGTCGAAGTGGATCGACGCCAAGGCCACGGGCACGGAAGTGGAGATCCCGGTGGACGCCGCATGGAAGCGCCATGATCTTTACATCGGCGCGGTGGTATTCCGGCCGGGCAGCCAGGGCGATCGCGTCACCCCGGCACGGGCCGTGGGCCTTGCTCCCTTGCCGCTGGATACGTCGGCGCGCAGGCTGGACGTGCGACTGGAGGCACCGGCCAGGATCCGGCCGGAGACGCGCACCACGGTACGGGTGAAAGTGACCGGCGCGGCGGATACGCCGGCCACCGTCACGCTGTCGGCCGTCGATGTCGGTATCCTCAATATCGATCGGTATGCAAGCCCGGATCCCTACGGCTTCTTTTTCGGCAAGCATCGCTATGCGCCGGATCTGCTCGATATGTACGGCAAGCTCATCGAGAAAATGGAAGGTACCAAGGGCAGGCTCAAGTGGGGCGGCGATGCGGCGATGCGCGGCGATACGCGTACCCTGCCCAAGAAGGTGAAGCTGGTGGATCTATTCAGCGGCCCGGTGACGCTGGATGCGCGGGGCGAGGCCGAGATTCCCCTGAACGTGCCGGATTTCAACGGCACCCTGCGTTTGATGGCCGTGGCCTTCACGGCGGACCGCTACGGCAGCGCCGAGGCCGAGACCATCGTGGCGGCACCGGTGGTGGCCGAGTTGAGTACGCCGCGCTTCATCACGCCTGGCGACCGCGCGGCGATCGCGCTGGACGTGACCAACCTGACGGGCGTCACACGCACCTTCGCGGTATCGCTGGAGGCCCGCGATCCGCTGGCGATCGCGGACGGGCCGCGCACGGTCACCCTGAAAAACCAGCAACGCACGACGCTGCGCTATACCGCGACCGCGACGGGGTCATATGGCCTGGGATTGATACGGCTGTCGGTATCCAGCCAGGGCGGCGCGGATCCCGTCAATATCGTGCGCGAATCCGTTCTGCAGGTCGAGCCGGCGCAAGCGCCGGAGCGCCAGGTGCGGCGCCAGCGCCTGATGCCCGGGGAAAACCTGCGGCCGGATGCGGCCTGGGTCGCGGGCTACTACCCGGACTCGACGACGGTCAGCCTGACGGTGTCCAGCCGTCCGCCGTTCAACGTCGAGCGCATCGTTCGCGATCTGTTGACCTATCCCTATGGATGCACGGAACAGACCATTAGCGCTGCCTATCCGTGGCTGCTGATGGATGCCGATACCGCCCGCCAGTATGGCGTGAAGGATTTCTCGCCGACGGCGCGCCAGGATCGCGTCGACAGGGCGCTGCAACGCCTGTCCGGCATGCGCGGCTCCAGTGGCGCGTATTCGCTGTGGGGCGGTCCGGTCGGCAGCCGGGACGTCTGGCTTACCGCGTACGCCGTGGGCTTTCTGCAGGATGTCCGGGACCGCGGCTTCAGCGTGCCGGACGCCACGCTCGACCGCTCGCGCGACTGGCTATTGCAGCAGGTGCAGCAGGCGGCCTCCGGCTTCGGCACCTGGTCCGCGGTGTTGCGCACGGCGGTACGCAGCGGCCGTATTCCCGCCGACGCGCAAAGCGTATTGCGCGACGATCACCGGCGTTTCGCGGGCCTGTCCGCGGCCGCGCTGGTCCTGGCCCGCGATGGCAAAGCTCCCCTGTCGACGGTACGCCAGCTGTTCGACAACTACCAGGAGCGCGCGCGGTCGCCGCTGCCCCTGGTGCAGCTTGCCGCGGCCTTCCACCTGATGGGCGATGCGGATCGCGCCCAGGCCGCCCTGGATGCGGCCATGACGCGACCGTATGGCATCGGCACGATGGCCGGCGGCGTCGATGAGTGGATGGGGGATTACGGCACCGCGGTGCGGGATATCGCCCTTTCCTACGCGCTCATGCGCCAATATGGCCTGGCCCACGCGCGCCGCGATGTCCTGCTTACCGACCTGGCCGCGCGGCTGGGGCGTCGATCGTATTTTTCCACGCAGGAAAGCATGGCCTTGCTGCTTGCCGCGCGGGCGGCCGGGCCAACCACCGGTGACTCCTGGGAGGCCACGCTGGCAAACGGGGCCGGCCGCACGGTGCTGCAAGGCACCGCCGATCGCACCATGCCGCTGGCGCCGAAAGACATCGGCGCGATCCAGCTTGCCAACACGGGCAGCCAACCGGTCTTCGTCGAGTTCGATATCCAGGGCAGCGCCATGCAGCCGCCCGCCCCGCGTGCGGACGCCATCCGCCTGGAGCGGCGCTGGTACCGGCCGGATGGCAAGGCGTGGGACGGCGGCACGCTGCAGACCGGCGACATTCTGGTCGCCTGGATACGCGCGGACGCCAGCCAGGCCATCCCCGACGGCCTGGTCACGGATCGCGTGCCCGCGGGACTCGAAGTGGAGAACCTCAACCTGTCGCGCAATCCGGACATGAACGAGTGGACCATCGCGCAGCACCGCGTCGCGGACGCCTTGGCGGATCCACGCATCAAGCACACCGAGTTCCGCGACGATCGCTACGTGGCGGCCGTCGCGCTGGGGCAGGGGCCGGTCGACATCTTCTACCTCCTGCGCGTGGTCACGCCCGGCAGGTACGCGGTGCCGTCGACGGTGGCCGAGGATATGTATCGACCGGAAGTCCGGGGCGTGGGCGCATCATGGGGCGACATCGAAGTTCGCGACCGCGGTCCCGCGACGCCGTGACGCAGGAGGGCGGCGGCACGCCGGCCGGGACGCACGATCGTCGCCGCGGCAGGGCCTGGGCGCGTGCCGCGGCGGTTGCCGCCGCGATCGCGGTCCTGGCATGCGGACTCGTCTGGGCGCTGGACCGGCTGTTTCCATTGCCCAGGCCCTATGCCGATGGGGCTGTCGTCGTCGTGGCGGCGGACGGCACGCCGCTGCGCAACTATCCCAGCCGCGACGGCATCTGGCGATATCCCGTCCAGCCGCGTGATGTCTCGCCGTTGTACCTGCAGGCCCTGCTGACCTACGAGGACCGCTGGTTTCGCTGGCATCCCGGCGTGAACCCGATGGCGATGGCCCGCGCCGCATGGCAGTGGGCGACATCCGGCCGTATCGTGTCCGGCGGCTCCACGCTGACCATGCAGGTGGCCCGCCTGGTCGATCCGGCCCTGGCCGGGCGGCCATCGCGCAGCCTGGGCGCCAAGCTGCGCCAGGCCTTGCGCGCGATCCAGCTGGAACTGCACTACAGCAAGGATGACATTCTTGCGATGTACCTGAGCCGGGCGCCCATGGGCGGCATCGTGCAAGGGGCGGAAATGGCGGCCCGTCTTTGGCTGGGCAAGTCCGCGCGCGATCTGAGCGCCGCGGAAGCCGCCTTGCTTACCGCCTTGCCGCAGGCGCCATCGCTATTGCGTCCCGACCGCAATCCCGAGGCGGCCCGGCTGGCACGCGATAAGGTGCTGGACCGCATGGCCGCACTGCGCCGGTGGTCCGATGCCCAGGTGGCGGATGCCAAGATGGAACCCGTCATGGCGCCGCCCTTGCGCGCCCATTGGCTTGCGCCCCTGGCCGCGCAGCGCCTGCTGCGGCAATCCACGTCATTGCGCCCGGACGGATGTCCCGGGTGCGCCACGGCGAGCGGACAGCCGGGCCAGGTGATTGCCTCGACCATCGATGCCGAACTGCAGGCGCGCATCGAGCAAATGCTGCTCGACCGCGTGGATGCCTTGCCGCGCAAGGTGTCGATGGCGGTGCTGGTGATGGATAACGACAGCCTGGCCATTCGCGCCTACGCCGGTTCCGCGGACTATGCCGACAATACCCGTTACGCGCATGTGGATATGGTCCGTGCCGTGCGTTCGCCGGGCTCCACGCTCAAGCCGTTTCTGTACGGCATTGCGCTGGATGAGGGCCTGATCCACTCCGAGAGCCTGCTGCTGGATATACCGATGTCCTTCGGCGGTTATGCACCCGGCAATTTCCAGGCCGCGTTCTCCGGCCCGGTCAGTGTGGCCGAGGCATTGCAACGCTCGCTGAACGTGCCGGCGGTCGATCTTTTGGATCGTGTCGGACCCGCGCATTTCGCTTCGGTTATGCTTAGTGGCGGGGTGCGCTTGCGCATGCCGGCGGGTGCTTCTCCGAATCTGAGCTTGATTTTGGGCGGGGGCGGCACCACCTTGGAAGAACTGGTCGGGGCATACCGCGCCCTGGCCCGCGATGGACTGGCCGGCCGACCGCGACTCGAGCCCAGCCAGCCCATGCAGGAATCCCGCATGATCAGCGCCGGCGCGGCGTGGATCGTCAGGGATATCCTGGAAGGCGGCGGACACCCCGATCGTCCTTTTCACCAGGCTGGTGCACCCGGCAAGGCCTTGGCATGGAAAACCGGCACCAGTTTCGGCTTTCGCGATGCGTGGGCCGTCGGCGTTACCGATGGCTGGACGGCAGGGGTATGGGTGGGCCGGCCCGATGGCACGCCCAATCCGGGTTTTTTCGGGGCGAATATCGCGGCGCCCTTGTTGCGGGATGTGGTATCGGCGTTGCCGGAAGGCCTTCCGCGAGCGCGCCAGCGTCCCGCCACCGTGCAGGCTGTGCGGGTGTGTTGGCCGCAGGGCGGGCGCCGCGAACCCGGGTCGACCGACATTTGTCCGGAACAGCGGTCGGCGTGGGCTTTGAACAACACCGTTCCGCCCGCGTTCGCGGGGTATGGGGATGCGGGCCAGGCGCCGTTGCGCCTCGTCGGCATCGCGGAAGGTTCGGTATTGCGGCCCGTTCCCGGACGGCGTCTTATCGACGTGGACGTCGATGCGTTGGGGACGGAAGGTGAGGTATGGTGGATGCTGGATGGACGCGTGATGGGACAGTCCCGGGCGGGTCATCCATTTACGGTGTCGCTGGGGCGCGACGGTCGGTATACGCTTACGGTCATGGACAGCCGGGGGCGTTACGATCGGATCGAATTTGAAATCGCTGGCGTTACGCCCCGATAGGCATAGAATATGAATTGTGTTTTTGTCCGCTTCGATGCGTTATGGAGGAAGCGTGATTTCCCAAGAGCTTGAAGTAAGCCTGCATATGGCATTCGTCGAGGCCCGTTCGGCCCGGCACGAGTTTATTACAGTAGAGCATCTACTGTTATCGCTGCTCGACAACGCTTCCGCGGTGGAAGTGCTGCGCGCGTGCGCGGCCAATCTGGACGACCTGCGTCGCAACCTGCGCCAGTTCGTCAACGAGAACACGCCGGTCATTCCCAGCGGCGCCGAAGTGGACACTCAGCCGACGCTGGGTTTCCAGCGCGTTATCCAGCGCGCCATCATGCATGTTTCCGCCGGGGGCAGTGGCAAGAAACCCGTCACGGGCGCCAATGTGCTGGTCGCGATTTTTGGCGAAAAGGATTCGCACGCGGTGTATTACCTGCAGCAGCAGGGCGTCACCCGGCTGGATGTGGTGAATTTCCTGTCCCACGGCATTACAAAGCAGCCGCAGGTCGAATCCGCCGCGTCGCAGAAGGAACAGCAGCCGAATCCCGAGGAACAAGGCGAATCGCGCCAGTCTCCGCTCGACCAGTACGCGACCGATCTCAACGCCGCCGCGCTGGCCGGCCGCATCGATCCGCTGATCGGTCGCGAGTCCGAGGTCGAACGCGTGATCCAGGTGCTTTGCCGCCGCCGCAAGAACAATCCCTTGCTGGTGGGCGAGGCCGGCGTGGGCAAGACCGCGATCGCGGAAGGCCTGGCGTGGCGCATTACGCGCGGCGAAGTGCCTGAAATCCTGCAGTCCGCGCAGGTTTATGCGCTGGACATGGGCGCCTTGCTCGCTGGAACCAAATACCGGGGCGACTTCGAGCAGCGGCTCAAGGGCGTCCTGAAGCAATTGCGCGGCAATCCCGACGCCATCCTTTTCATTGACGAAATCCATACGCTGATCGGGGCGGGCTCCGCCTCGGGCGGCACGCTGGACGCGTCCAATCTGCTCAAGCCGGCCCTGTCGTCCGGCCAGCTGAAGTGCATCGGCGCGACCACGTACACGGAATATCGCGGTGTCTTCGAAAAAGACCACGCGCTGTCGCGCCGCTTCCAGAAGATCGATGTCAGCGAACCGAGTGTCGAGCAGACGGTGCAAATCCTGCGCGGCCTGAAAACCCGCTTCGAAGAGCATCACAACGTGCGGTATTCGGCCGCGGCCCTGCTTGCGGCCGCCGAGCTCTCCGCCCGCCACATCAATGACCGCCATTTGCCGGACAAGGCCATCGACGTCATCGACGAGGCCGGCGCCGCGCAGCGCCTGCTGCCGCGCTCCCGGCAAAAGAAGGTCATCGGCAAGGTGGACATCGAGAACATTGTTTCGAAGATCGCGCGGATTCCGCCGCAATCGGTATCCAACGACGATCGCAGCAAGCTCGCCACGCTGGAACGCGACCTGAAGACGGTGGTGTTCGGGCAGGATGCGGCCATCGAGGCGCTGTCGGCGTCCATCAAGATGGCGCGTTCCGGCCTGGGCAAGCCCGAGAAGCCGATCGGCGCCTTCCTGTTTTCCGGTCCCACCGGCGTGGGCAAGACCGAAGTCGCCCGGCAACTGGCGTTCACCATGGGCGTCGAACTGTTGCGCTTCGATATGTCGGAATACATGGAACGGCACGCCGTTTCCCGCCTGATCGGCGCGCCTCCGGGATATGTGGGTTTCGACCAGGGTGGCTTGCTTACCGAAGCCATCACCAAGCAGCCGCATTGCGTCCTGTTGCTGGATGAAATCGAAAAGGCGCATCCGGATGTCTTCAACATCCTGCTGCAGGTCATGGATCACGGTACGCTGACGGACAATAACGGGCGCAAGGCCGACTTCCGCAACGTCATCCTGATCATGACCACCAACGCGGGCGCTGAAACGCTGAACCGGCCGTCCATCGGTTTCGCCAACCAGCGCGTGGTCGGCGATGAGATGGCGGAAATCCGCCGCATGTTCACGCCGGAATTCCGCAACCGCCTGGATGCCATCA
This sequence comes from Bordetella bronchialis, assembly GCF_001676705.1. Taxonomy (NCBI): domain Bacteria; kingdom Pseudomonadati; phylum Pseudomonadota; class Betaproteobacteria; order Burkholderiales; family Alcaligenaceae; genus Bordetella; species Bordetella bronchialis. The sequence continues at coordinate 3,704,380 of NZ_CP016170.1, read as the reverse complement.
TCCCGTTCGCGCCGCTTTCCCGCGAGATCATCCTGCGCGTGGTCGACAAATTCCTCATGCAGCTCGAAGACCAATTGCACGAGCGGCGCGTGGATGCCGTATTCACGGAAGCCCTGCGCGAACATCTGGCCAAGGAAGGATTCGATCCGCTGATGGGCGCGCGGCCCATGCAGCGCCTGATCCAGGACACGATACGGCGCGCGCTGGCCGACGAACTGTTGTTCGGCAAGCTGGTCGACGGCGGCTCCGTGACGGTGGATCTGGACGAGGACGGCAAGGTCGTGCTTACCTTCGGCGAGAAACCGCCCTCGGATGCGCCGGACGCGCAGGAAGTCGCGTTGGCGGATTAATGGCCCCGGCATCTCCGCTCATCTCCTGCGAACATTGCGGCAGCGTTTATCGCCGCCAGGAGCTGGGCCCAGGTGAACAGGCATCCTGCGACCGCTGTGGCACCGTACTCTGGCGCTATAGCGGGATCCACCCCCCAGGGTGGCTGGCGCTGGCGCTGGCCGCCCTGATTGTTTTCGGGATCGCCAATGCCTATCCCGTGGCCATCATGCGGGTACAAGGCATGGTGCGAGAGGCGTCCCTGCCGGACGCCATCGCGATCACCTGGCAGCAAGGCCATGAAGTCGTTGCCATCATGACCGGGCTGGCGGGCTTCGTCCTGCCTTTGCTGCAGCTCCTGCTGCTGCTGGCCGTCCTGTATCCCCTTGCGGTGGGCGTCCGCCCGCCGGCATTCGCGCTGACGACCCGGCTGCTAGGGCTGCTGGAGCCCTGGAGCATGGTGCCGGTGTTCGTGCTGGGCGTCCTGGTGGCCGTGGTCAAGCTGGCCGGGATGGCCTCCGTCTCGCCGGGCGTGGGGCTGGCCGGCTTCGCCGCGCTGACGGTACTTTTGACCATTCTCGGCCGTCTGTCCTCGCAGTCCCTTTGGCATTATGCGGAGCGCGGCGGCATCGTCGATATCCACCTGCCGCGGCCCGCTTCCGACCATGCGCTGGCGGGCTGCCACGTATGCGGCCAGGTGCAGGCCTTGCCGCTGGCGCATTCCGAAACGGCGCACCGCTGCCTGCGCTGCGACAGCCCCGTGCATTTGCGCAAGCCCGACCATCTGGCGCGCACATGGGCGCTGATCATCGCCGCGGCGATTCTGTATATACCCGCCAACGTGCTGCCGGTAATGGATATCCAATCGCTTTTCGGCGACAGTGCGCATACCATTCTGGGCGGCGTCATAGAACTCTGGCAGACCGGGTCCTGGGACATCGCCTTGATCGTCTTCGTCGCCAGCGTCATGGTGCCCATGACCAAGCTGCTGGCATTGTCCGTGCTGGCATGGCAAGTGCAACGCGGCAGCGCGGCCAATCTGCGCCAGCGCACCCGGCTGTATGGCATGGTCGAATTCATCGGGCAGTGGTCGATGCTGGATGTATTCGTGGTCATCCTGCTGGCCGCCCTGGCGCAGTTCCAGGGTTTGATGAGTATCAGCGCGGCGCCCGGCGCCGGCGCTTTCGGCATGGTGGTCATTCTGACGATGCTGGCGGCGATGAGTTTCGATCCGCGCCGGGGCTGGGACGCCGCGCCCGCGGACGCGGTCCCGCCCACGCCAGGTACGGCGCGGCCCGCTGCCGAGAGCGGCGGGGCCATGGCCACCATGCCGTCCGTGGACAATGCAACCCAGAAACAAGAGGAATAAGGAAGCAGCAGCATGTCTGACGCAGCACCGTCCGGAGACCACCAGCGGATCCGGACCCCGGAGGTCATCCGGCGCAAGCGCCGCATATCGTGGATCTGGCTGGTTCCCTTCGTCGCCGCCGTCGCCGGCTTGTCCCTGGTCGCGCGCACCTGGTTCGAATCGGGTCCCACCATCACCATTACCTTCAAGACGGCGGAGGGCCTGGAGGTCGGCAAGACGCAGGTGCGCTACAAGGACGTCAATATCGGCACGGTGCGCAGTATCCGTCTCAGCGAGGACCGGTCCAATGTCATCGTGAAGGCGGAACTCGTCAAGGACGCCGCCAGTATCGCCCGCGAAGGCACCCAGTTCTGGGTGGTCAGGCCGCGTCTTGGGCTGAGCGGGGTCTCTGGGCTGACCACCCTGTTGTCCGGCGCCTATATCGGCGTGGACGCCAATAACGGCAAGGACGCAAGCGGCAAGCCTTTGTCGGACGAAGAAAAAACCGAGTTCGTGGGGCTGGAAACGCCACCGGAAGTCACGCACGACCGTCCGGGCAAACGTTTCACCGTGCGCGCCACCGACCTGGGTTCGCTGGATGTCGGATCGCCGGTGTATTACCGGCGCATCAGCGTGGGGCAGGTGATCGGTTATCAACTGGACAGCACCGGGCATTTCGTCAATATCCAGATCTTCGTCGATGCGCCGAACGACAAGTTCGTCACCACCGATACGCATTTCTGGAATGCCAGCGGCGTGGATTTCACGCTGAATGCGGACGGCTTGAAAGTCCGTACCCAATCCCTGCTGTCGGTCGCCGTGGGCGGCATCGCCTTCGGGCAACGCGACGACGATGCCACCGATACGCCCGCCAAGGCCGATACGGTCTTCACCCTGTACGGTACGCAGGCGGCCGCCGAGGCTACCGAGGACGGCGAACCCTTTCCCATCGTCATGCACTTCGACCAATCCATACGTGGCCTGAGCGTGGGGGCGCCTGTGGATTTCAACGGTGTCGTGCTGGGGCAGGTGGGCTCCATTTCGATGGACTTCGACAAGGAGTCGAAGCGCTTCTTCGCGGTGGTCCGCGCCGACCTGTTCCCGCAGCGTCTCGGGCCCGTCTACGAACGGGTACGCCAGTTCTCCGAGCAGGAGGACCGCGAGGTGGACGGTACGAAGGTGATCCATCCGGGCGGCCGCCTGCTAGGCGCCATGGTGCAGCACGGCCTGCGCGCGCAATTGCGCAGTTCGAATCTGCTGACCGGCCAGCTGTATGTCGCATTGGACGTTTTCCCGAACGCCAAGCCCGCCAAGTTCGAGATGTCCACGCCGGCGCAGATCCCCACGCAGCCGGGCAATCTCGACCAGTTGCAGCAGCAGATCGCCAACGTCGCGAACAAGCTCGACAAGATTCCCTTCGACAAGATAGGCACGGATCTACAGCGCACGCTGGAGAACACCGCCCGCCTGACGGCGCGCGTGGACAAGCAGCTTGCGCCCCAGGCCGAAGCGCTGCTCAAACAGGCCAACAAATCGCTTGCGGATTTGGGTAATCTATTGGCGCCGGATTCGGCCTTGCCAGTGAACGCCCAGCGTGCCATGGATGAACTGTCGCGGGCCGCGCGGTCGCTGCGCGCGCTGGCCGATTATCTGCAGACCAATCCGGAAGCCTTGCTGCGCGGCCGTGGGCCGGATCCTCTCCCCAACTACGGGGCTACAAGGAGCGGACGATGAAGACGACGATTGCGCGCGCACTGGCGCCGACCATCCTGATGGCGGCGTTGGCCGCTTGTTCCACGTCTCCGCCCGTTCACTACTACACGCTCGTCGTGCCTGAAGCCGGCGCCGCGGCATCCGCCCCGGCATCGCGGCAAGGCACGGCACCGTATCTGCTGGAGGTGCTGCCGGTGACGGTGCCCCCGCAGGCCGACCAGCCGCAGATCATGATGCGTGAATCGGGCGGCGCCGTGGCGGCCTATTATTCCGACCGCTGGACCGCTCCCGTGGCCGATGAAATCCGCGGCGCGCTCTCGTACAACCTGGTGCGGGACCTGGGGGTGCCCGACGTGCAGGCAATCACCGCGCCGGCGGCAGCGCCCGTCTGGCGGGTCCAGGTGGACGTCCAGCGCTTCGATGCGGCGGCGGGCGGAGCGGCGGTGCTGGATGCGACCTGGCGCGTGCGCCCGGTCAATCTGGCGGGCGAGGCCCTGCTTTGCCGGACGGTGGTGGAGCTTCCGCTCGGGGGCAGCACGCCCGCCCTGGCGGTGGCTGCGCAGCAGAAGGCAACGGCGGCGCTGGCGGCCACGATCGCCGCCGGCATCCGGGCGGGCGGGGCGCGCGCCGACGCCGCGGCGCAGCCGGTGCAACTCAATGCCTGCGGGCCCGCCTGACGACGTCGGGAAAGTCCGGGCAAAATTCCACGCTGGGGACGGAAAGCTTTTAGAAATTTGGGGTTAACCTTAATATTGCAAAAGGTATAACCCGCCTACTATCGCGGTGAACCCGATTTGGGCGGCCTTATACGGCCCCTTTTTTCAATAGCGAGTACCGAGTCAGCATGGGCACTACCACACTGGGCGTCAAAGTAGACGAAGCATTGCGCGACCGTCTGAAGGACGCCGCATCCAAATTGAAATGCACGCCGCATTGGCTGCACAAGCAGGCCATCGTCGCGTATCTGGACAAGATCGAGCGCGGCCAGCTTCCCGCGGAGATTGCCCATTTCACCGGCGGCGATGCGCCGCCGGAAGAAGCCGAGCTGCAGCCGCTGGCGCAGGTGCCGCCGTTCTTCGAGTTCGGGCAGGACGTGCAGTCGCAATCCGTGCTGCGCGCCGCGATCACCGCGGCCTATCGCCGGCCCGAACCCGAGTGCGTGCCGCTGCTGCTGGGCCAGGCCCGGATGCCCAATCCCGAGAAAATCCACGCTACGGCCGCCAATCTGGTGCGCGCCCTGCGCGAGAAGCGCACCGGCGGGGGGGTAGAGGGCCTGATCCAGGAGTTTTCGCTCTCCAGCCAGGAAGGCGTGGCCCTGATGTGCCTGGCCGAGGCGCTGCTGCGCATCCCCGACCGCGCGACGCGCGACGCCCTGATACGCGACAAAGTCGCGCGGGGGGATTGGCGGTCCCACGTCGGCGAATCGCCATCGCTCTTCGTGAATGCCGCGACCTGGGGCCTGATGCTGACGGGCAAGCTGGTGGCCGTCAATAGCGAGCAGTCGCTGTCGCGGGCGCTGACGCGCCTGATCGGCAAGGGGGGCGAACCCTTGATCCGCAAGGGCGTGAATATCGCCATGCGCATGATGGGCGAGCAGTTCGTGTCGGGCCAGACCATCTCCGAAGCGCTGGCCAATAATCGCAAGATGGAAGCCAAGGGCTTTACCTATTCCTACGACATGCTGGGCGAGGCGGCCACGACTTCCGCCGACGCCGACCGCTATTACGCCTCGTACGAACAGGCCATCCATGCCATCGGCAAGGCCGCGGCCGGCCGCGGCATCTACCAGGGACCTGGCATCTCGATCAAGCTGTCGGCCTTGCACCCGCGCTATTCGCGCGCGCAGCGCGACCGCGTCATGTCGGAGCTGCTGCCGCGCGTCCGTTCGCTGACCCGCCTGGCGCGGGGCTACGACATCGGCCTGAATATCGACGCCGAAGAAGCGGATCGCCTGGAAATCTCCCTGGACCTGCTGGAGGCGCTTTGCTTCGATCCGGAACTGGAAGGCTGGAACGGTATCGGTTTCGTCATCCAGGCATACCAGAAACGTGCGCCTTTCGTCATCGATTACGTCATCGACCTGGCGCGGCGCAGCCGCCATCGCCTGATGGTCCGCCTGGTCAAGGGCGCGTATTGGGACAGCGAAATCAAGCGGGCGCAGGTCGACGGCCTGGAAGGCTATCCCGTGTATACGCGCAAGGTCTATACGGATGTGTCGTACCTGGCCTGCGCGCGCAAACTGCTGGGCGCGCCCGAGGCGGTGTTCCCGCAGTTCGCCACGCACAACGCCTATACCCTTTCGGCCATCTACCAGCTTGCCGGACAGAACTACTATCCCGGCCAATATGAGTTCCAGTGCCTGCATGGCATGGGCGAATCGCTCTACGAGGAAGTCGTGGGGCCTGTCGCGCAAGGCAAGCTGAATCGTCCCTGCCGCATCTATGCGCCCGTCGGCACGCACGAGACCCTGCTGGCCTACCTGGTGCGCCGGCTGCTGGAAAACGGCGCGAATACGTCCTTCGTCAACCGGATCGGCGACGAAAGCATATCGATCGACGAGCTCATCGAGGACCCTGTGGAAGCGGCGTCGGCCATCGTGCCCTTGGGCGCCCCGCACGAAAAAATTCCCCTGCCGCGCGAGCTTTACGGCAGCGTGCGGGCCGGCGCGCGCGCCAATTCGCAAGGCCTGGACCTGAGCAATGAACACCGCCTGGCGTCGCTATCGGCGGCGCTGCTGTCCAGCACCGCGACGGCGTGGCAGGCCTATCCCACTGTCGGGGCTTTTGCCTGGGACGCGGCGCGCGCGGTGCCGGTACGCAACCCCGCCGATCACCGCGACGTCGTCGGCCAGGTCATCGAAGCCACCGACGCCGACGTGCAGGAAGCGCTGCGCCGGGCGGGGCAGGGCGCATCCATCTGGCAGTCCACCCCGGTCGCCGAGCGCGCGCTATGCTTGCGCCGCGCCGCGCAGATGCTGGAAGAGCAGATGCAGACCCTGCTGGGCCTGATCGTGCGCGAAGCGGGCAAGACCCTGTCCAACGCCATCGCCGAAGTCCGCGAGGCCGTGGATTTCCTGCGCTATTACGCGGAACAAGCCGAGCGCGAATTCGACAATGCCACGCATCGTCCCCTGGGGCCGGTGCTGTGCATCAGCCCATGGAATTTCCCGCTGGCTATTTTCACGGGCCAGGTCGCCGCCGCGCTGGCGGCTGGCAACGCCGTGATCGCCAAGCCGGCCGAACAGACGCCCTTGATCGCGGCCCAGGCCGTCGCCGTCCTGCGCGCGGCCGGGGTGCCGGACGACGCCGTGCAATTGCTGCCCGGCCGCGGCGAAACCGTGGGCGCCTCGCTGGTGTCCAGCCCGGATATCCGTGGGGTCATGTTCACCGGTTCCACGGATGTGGCGCGCCTGATTTCCCGCAGCCTGGCCGAGCGACTGGACGACGCCGGGCACACCATACCGCTGATCGCCGAGACGGGCGGCCAGAACGCGATGGTGGTGGATTCCTCCGCGCTGACCGAACAGGTCGTGCAGGATGTGCTGACTTCCGCCTTCGACTCCGCCGGCCAGCGCTGCTCCGCCTTGCGTGTGCTGTGCGTGCAAGAGGACAGCGCGGACCGCGTGCTGGAAATGCTGCGCGGCGCCATGGCCGAGCTGCGCGTCGGCAATCCGGACCATCTGTCCACGGACGTCGGGCCGGTCATCGATGGCGAGGCGCGGGAAGGCATACAACGCCATATCGACGGCATGCGCACGGCGGGCAAGGCGGTGGTGCAGATTTCCCTGCCGCCGGCCTGCCGTAACGGCACCTTTATCGCGCCTACCCTGATCGAGATCGGCAGCGTGCGCGAGCTCAAGCGGGAGGTGTTCGGTCCGGTGCTGCACGTGGTGCGCTACAAGCGCGACCAGCTGGATGCCTTGCTGGACGATATCAATTCCACCGGCTACGGGCTCACGTTCGGCGTCCATACCCGGATCGACGAAACCATCGCCCACGTGACCACGCGCGTGCACGCCGGCAATATCTACGTCAACCGCAACGTCGTCGGGGCGGTGGTGGGCGTCCAGCCCTTCGGCGGAGAAGGACTGTCCGGCACCGGACCCAAGGCGGGCGGCCCCCTGTACCTGTACCGCCTGCTGTCGGTGCGGCCGGCTGGCCTGCCGGTCGGCGGTACCGCCGGGGCCCTGCCTGTGGTGCTGCCCCTGCCCGGGCCCACGGGCGAATCCAACACATTCCGCCTGGAGCCGCGCGGCACGGTGCTGTGCGTCGCGGCCTCGGAGCAGGGCGCGCGCGCGCAGTGGGGCGCCGCCCAGGCCACCGGCAACCGTGTGCTTTTCGCGGACAACAGCGTGGCGCGCCTTTACGCGCAAAACCTGCCGCCCGCGCAGCGCGACAGCGTCGCCTTCATGCGCGATGAAGACCTGGAAACCGCCGACTACCAGGCCGTGCTGTTCGAAGGCGATAGCGACGCGCTGCGCCTGCTGAGCGGCCGCGTGGCGGCGCGCCCGGGGCCGATCGTGTCGGTGCAGGGCTTGTCCAGCGATGCGGTGGCGCAGGGGCAGTCCTATGTGCTCGATCGCCTCGTGGCGGAGCGTTCCATCAGCGTCAACACCGCCGCGGCCGGCGGCAATGCCAGTCTGATGACCATAGGCTGAGGCGTTTTCCACGCCCGGACCTCGATTCGCGTTGAAAAAGTGAAAGTACCGATGCGGTTCACCCGGACAGGGGTGAATCGCATCGGCGCGCCATATGACATATCCTTCTGCCTGCCATGCGTCACGGATTGCCGGCGCCACGGCGGGGAGGGTAATCGCCAATACCTGAGGCGGTTGGCGCCATCGAAAATCCCCCCTGCCGTGGTGCAACCGCGCCACGGCGCGCCTACCCGGCGCATGGATAAATACGAACAGTGCGAGCCGCGCCATCCGCGTTTCGCGCAAGCAATGGACTGACGGGAATCCCCCGCAGATCTCACAGCCTTATCCTACGAGGAGGAACAGATGCGCTTTATCAAAACCATGCGATCGCTCGCCGTGGCGGTCGCCGCCGGATGTTGCGTGGCCGGGGTCGCGCATGCGGCGGACACGGAAGTCAAACTCGGCTACGCGGGCCCCCTGACGGGCCCGCAGGCACACTACGGCCAGGACATGCAGAATGGCCTGGTGCTGGCCATCGAGGAAGCAAACAAGAAAGGCATCAAACTGGACGGCAAGCCCGTCAAGTTCGTGCTGATTTCCAAGGACGACCAGGCCGATCCGCGCACGGCCGTGACGGTGGCGCAGCAATTGGTCGACGAGGACGTCCACGGCATACTCGGCCACTTCAATTCGGGCACCACCATTCCGGCCTCCCAGGTGTATCACGACGCCGGCCTGGCGCAGATCGCCATGGGCACCGCGCCCGAGTACACCAACCAGGGCTACGACAATACCTTCCGCATGATGACCAGCGACACGCAGCAGGGCGCTGCCGTGGGTGAATTCATGGTGAAGGACCTGAAAGCCAAGAAGATCGCCATCATCGACGACCGCACGGCCTACGGCCAGGGCCTGGCCGACCAGGTGGATAAAGCCGTGAAGGCCGCCGGCGGCCAGGTGATCCGGCGCGAATACACGACGGACAAGGCCAACGACTTCACCTCCATCCTGACCAACATCAAGGGCGCCGCGCCCGATGCGATCTTCTTCGGTGGCCTGGATGCCCAAAGCGGCCCGATGAAGCGGCAACTGGCCACCTTGGGCATGACCATGCCCTTCGTGTCCGGCGAAATGACGCGCAGCGAGACCTTCCTCAAGCTGGCGGGCGAGGCGGCCGAAGGCACCTATGCCTCGCTGGCTGGCGTGCCGCTGGACCAGATGGCCGCGGGCAAGGATTTCGCCGCGGCCTACAAGGCGCGATTCAAGGAAGACCCCGGCGTATATGCCCCCTATGCCTATGACGGCGCGTGGAACATGATCACCGCCATGGAGCAGGCCAACTCCGCGGAGCCCAAGAAGTATCTGCCCATGCTGCGCAAGCTGAATCGCAGCGGAGCGACCAGCCAGCACATCGCCTATGACGCCAAGGGCGATCTCAAGGAAGTCTCCGTGACCGTTTACCAAGTCAAGAATGGCAAGTGGCAAATGGTCAAGACCATGGTAAGTCAGGCGCAATAAGCGCGGCGGCCCGGCGCGACGCCGGGCCGCAACCCCGCCCCGGGGTTCATCCGAGCGCGGCGTCTTCCGTCCGCGCGCTTCGTGTATCACCTGGCATTCCATGGATATCTTCATTCAGCAACTCATAAACGGCCTGACGCAGGGCAGCATGTATGCCCTTGTCGCGCTGGGCTATACCATGGTGTATGGCATCGTCGGCCTGATCAACTTCGCCCATGGCGATGTGGTCATGGTGGGCGCCATGGTGGCGACCACCCTGGCATTGACGCTCGTGGGCGCCGATCCGTCCATTTCGCCCTGGCTGGTATTGGGCGCCGGCCTGCTGTGCGCCGCGCCGGTCTGCATGGCCCTGGGCTGGCTGGCCGAACGCGTCGCGTATCGGCCCTTGCGGCGCGCGCCGCGGCTGGCGGCGCTGATCACCGCCATCGGCGTGTCCATCATCCTGCAGAACGTGGCCATGATGATATGGGGCCGCGATTACGCGCATTTCCCCCAGATACTTTCGCCGCGGGTGTTCGAACTGGGCGGGGCCCGCATCAGCACCCTGCAGATCGCCATCATCGCCATCGCCGCGCTCATGATGGCAGGGCTGCTGCTGCTCGTGCACAAGACCCGGCTGGGCACGGCCATGCGCGCCACCGCGCAAAACCGCGAGGTCGCCGGCCTGATGGGCGTGAACATCAATACGGTGATCTCGGCCGCCTTCCTCATCGGCTCCGCGCTGGCGGCCGTGGCGGGAATGATGGTAACGACCTACTATGGGGTCGCGCACTACACCATGGGATTCATGCTGGGCCTGAAGGCTTTCACCGCCGCGGTGCTGGGCGGTATCGGCAATCTGGCCGGCGCCATGTGCGGCGGCATCCTGCTGGGTGTGATCGAGGCGCTGGGGTCGGGGTATATCGGTGACCTCACGGGCGGCTTCATGGGCAGCAACTACCAGGATGTTTTCGCTTTCCTCGTGCTGGTGCTCGTGCTGATATTCCGTCCCTCCGGGCTGCTGGGCGAACGCGTGGGGGATCGCGCATGATGAGAAGTTCCATTGCACGCGGCCGCATCTCGCCGGCCGCCTGGCTGGGCATGGCGGCCGTCGCCATCGCGCTGGCCGTCCTGCCTTTCGTACTGGGCATGGCGGGGCAGAGCTGGGTGCGGATACTGAATTTCGCGCTGCTCTACGTCATGCTGTCGCTGGGCCTGAACATCGTCGTGGGGTTCGCCGGCCTGCTGGACCTGGGGTATATCGCCTTCTATGCAGTCGGCGCTTATACCTGGGCATTGCTGGCCTCGCCGCACTTCAATCTGCACCTGCCGTTCTGGGCCATCCTGCCGCTGGGCATCGCGCTGGCCTGCCTGTTCGGCGTGCTGCTGGGCGCGCCCACCTTGCGGCTGCGCGGCGATTACCTGGCCATCGTCACGCTGGGGTTCGGCGAAATCATCCGGGTGTTCCTCAATAACCTGAACGCGCCGGTCAACATCACCAACGGGCCGCAGGGGGTCAACCGCATCGATCCCTTCCGCGTTGCCGGTTTCGCCTTCAACCGCACGGAGACGCTCTTCGGCATACGCGTGACGGGGCCGGAAAAGTACTACTACCTGCTGCTGCTGTTGACGCTGGTCATCATGTTCGTGTGCATGCGTCTGCAGAACTCGCGCATCGGCCGCGCCTGGGAAGCCATTCGCGAAGACGAGGTGGCCGCCAAGGCAATGGGCATCAACACGCGCAATATCAAGCTGCTGGCCTTTGCCATGGGGGCGTCCTTCGGCGGCGTGGCCGGCGCCCTGTTCGCATCCATGCAGGGCTTCGTCAGCCCGGAAAGCTTCAGCCTGACCGAATCGATTTCTGTGCTGTGCATGGTGGTCCTGGGTGGCATGGGGAATATCCCCGGCGTGATCCTGGGGGCGGTCATCCTGGCGGTATTTCCGGAGTTCCTGCGCGCGGTCATCGTGCCGGTGCAGCAGGCGATCTTCGGCGACGTGGTCATCGATCCGGAAGCCATACGCATGTTGCTGTTCGGCCTGGCCATGGTGTGCGTCATGCTTTTCCGTCCGGCCGGGCTGTGGCCGTCATCGGTGCGCAAACGCGAACTCGCCCGATCGTCCCAGGGAGGCCAGGCATGAACGCGACCTTGCTCGAAGCCCGCGGCCTGGGCAAACGATTCGGCGGCCTGCAGGCACTGTCCGATGTCAGTTTCGACATCCGCGGCGGCGAAATCTACGGCCTGATCGGCCCCAATGGCGCCGGCAAGACCACCTTGTTCAACGTGCTGACCGGCCTGTACGTGCCGGAAGCGGGCCAATGCGTGTTCGCCGGCGAAAACCTGGTCGGCGCCAAACCGCACGAGATCGCCGCCCTGGGCATGGCGCGCACCTTCCAGAACATCCGCTTGTTCGCCAATCTGACCGCGCTGGAAAACGTCATGATCGGCCGCCACGTGCGCACCCGGGCCGGCTTGATCGGCGCCGTGCTGCGCAACCGCCGCACGCGTGCGGAAGAGGCCGACATCGAGGCGCGCGCCCATGCCTTGCTGGAGTACACCGGCATCGCCGCGCGCGCCAACGATGTCGCCAAGTCGCTTTCGTACGGCGACCAGCGGCGGCTGGAAATCGCCCGCGCGCTGGCGACCGAGCCGCGCCTGCTCGCGCTGGACGAACCGGCGGCGGGCATGAATGCTTCGGAAACCGTGGTGCTGCGCCGCCTTATCGAAAAAATCCGTGCCGATGGCGTTACGGTGCTCTTGATCGAACATGACATGAAACTGGTAATGGGTCTGTGCGACCGCGTGCTCGTGCTGGAGTACGGCAAGGTCCTCGCGATGGGCAAGCCCGCGGAAGTACAGCGCAATCCCAAGGTGATCGAGGCCTATCTGGGCGTGGGCGCGGCACAGGAGGCAGCGGCATGAGCCAGACACCCCTGCTGGAATTGCGCGACCTGGAGGTCGCCTACGGAGGCATCCGCGCCGTGCGCGGCGTCAGCCTGGTGGTCAACCCCGGCGAGCTCGTCTGCCTGATCGGCGCCAACGGCGCGGGTAAGAGCTCGACCCTGCGCGCCATATGCGGTCTGGTTCCCGTGGCGGGCGGCCAGGTGCTTTACCAGGGCCTGCCTATCCACGGACGCCGCTCCCACGAGCTGGTGCGCCAGGGCCTGGTGATGGTGCCCGAAGGCCGGGGCATCTTCGGCCAGCTGACCATCGAGGAAAACCTGGCGATGGGCGCCTATGTCCGTCGCGATCCCGCCGGGATACGCGCCGACATGGACCGTGTCTTCGAACAGTTTCCGCGTTTGGCGGAACGGCGCAAGCAGGCGGCCGGGACCTTGTCCGGCGGCGAACAGCAAATGGTGGCGCTCGGGCGCGCAATGATCGCCCGTCCCACCTTGCTGCTGCTGGACGAGCCGTCCATGGGGCTGGCGCCGCTGATGGTGGAAAAGGTCTTCGAAGTGGTGTGCGGCATCGCCGCCGAAGGCGTCACCATCCTGCTCATCGAGCAGAACGCGCGTCTCGCGCTCGAGTACAGCAAGCGCGGCTATGTCATGGAGTCGGGCGAAATGACGCTGTCCGGGCCGGCGCGCTCGCTGCTCAGCGATCCGAAGGTACGCGCGGCCTATCTGGGCGAACTGGAGACGGCCTAGACCCGGATAGCGGGCGATGAAAGCGGCCGTCATGCGGGCCGGGGGGCGCGGTCAGTCGTTTCCCCGTTCCCGCGCGGCCGCCGTCAGCCTTGCAGGGCCTGGACCACGAGCAGGTAACCGTCCAGCACGACGATGCCCGCGGTGGCCGCCACGGCCAGGGCGCGCCAGATACCCCGCAGCGCGTAAGGGCCCATGACGTCGCGCCGCACCGCCAGCATGACCAGGGGCACCAGCGCGAAGGGCAGGGCCAGGCTCAGGATGACCTGGCTGAGCACCAGCAGGGCGTCCGGGTCCTGGCCGCCCGTGTATGCCAGCATGCCCATGGCCGCGATGCCCGCCACGGCCCGCGTGACCAGGGCGCGCTTGCGGTCCGACCAGCCGCCGGTGCTGAATCCCTTGGACAGCACCTTGCCCGCCAGCACGCCGGTAATCGTGGAGCTCTGGCCCGCCGCGTACAGCGCCACGGCAAAGACGACGGCCGCGCCGACACCCAGGGTCTTGCCGATCACGGCATGGGCCTGGTCCAGGCTGCTTACCTCCAGACCGGTGCCCGACAAGGAGGCGGCGGCGACGATCATGATCGCGGCGTTGATCAGGGTGGCGATTCCCAGCGAGAACACCGTATCGCTGCGGGCCACCCGCATGGCCGCGTCACGCATCGCCACGGGCAGGTCGCGGGCGCGTTGCGCCAGCTCGCCAGAATGCAGGTAAAGATTGTGCGGCATCAGCGTGGCGCCCAGGATGCCCAGCGCGATCAGGAAGCCGTCCGCCGAACGCAAGGCGCCCGCGGGTTGCGCCGCGCCCTTGGCGACGGCGGTCCAATCGGGGTGGGCCTGGAACAGCAGGTACACGAAGGATACCGAGACGATCGCCAGCAAGATGCCGATGACGCGCTCGTGGCGCTCGGCATTGTCGCGTGCGAACAGCAGCACCGCGTATGTGCCCGCGCCCGTCATGGCGACGCCGGCCATCAGTGGGATGCCGAACAACAGGCGCAAGGCGATGGCACCGCCGATCAACTCGGCGAGCGCGGTCGCCAGGATGGCGGCTTCGCCGGCCAGCCAGGCGGCACGGGCCAGCGGGCGGGGCAGATGGCGCACCGTCAGCGCGGCCAGATCCTGCCCGGTTGCAAGCGCCAGGCGGGACACCAGTACCTGGAATCCCAGGGCCAGGAAGGCCGCCACGAACACGACCATGAGCAGGTGATAGCCAAAACGGCTGCCGCCCGCGATGTCCGTTGCCCAGTTGCCCGGGTCGATGTATCCGACCGCGACAAGCAGGCCTGAGCCGACCAGGCGGCGCAGGCCGGCCGGCATCCTTCCGCCTTCTTGAAGGGCCGCCTTGCCGCCGGACATCGCGAAGATCAGCTCGGTCATGGTTATTCCTTTTTGAGAATGGTTCTTATTGTCGGAATGAACCGCCTGCTGGTCAAATGAATTGATCCTAGTCGCGCGTTAGGTGTTTTCTATTAACCCGGGGGAGGTTTCCGCGCCGCCCCCTTGCACGTCATGTGCCTGGGAGCCCGGGGCTTGAGGCGCCAAAGGCCCCCGGCGGCCCGGCCGCGGAAACGCCGGCCGGCGGTCCGTCGGGTCCTCAGGGTGGTGGTGTGGCACACGCCGGGTGTCAGGATGCCAGGCGGGCGTCCATCGTGATCGTGGCGTTCAGTACCTTGGATACCGGGCAGCCTGCCTTGGCCTTGTTCGCCGCTTCCTCGAAGGCCTTGGCATCGGCGCCGGGGATCCTGGCGACCACGGTGAGGTGTACGGCGGTAATGGCGAAGCCGCCTTCCGCTTTGTCCAGCGTTACCGCGGCTTCGGTCTCGATACTGTCGGCCGTCATGCCGGCTTCACCCAGGATATTCGACAAGGCCATGGAGAAGCAGCCGGCGTGCGCCGCGCCCAGCAGCTCTTCCGGATTGGTGCCTTTGGCGTCGCCGAACCGGGTATTGAAACCATACGCGGCACTGGACAGCACGCCGCTTTCCGTGGAGATCGTTCCCGTGCCGGACTTGAGATCGCCTTTCCATACTGCCGATGCTTTTCGCTTCATGGTGGTGCTCCTTGGACGATGGGGGCATGTGCAAAGCGCCATGCGCCTGGCATGGCGTTTCCCATCATAAGGCCGCGCCGGCTGCCCGGACGCGAAGTAGGGGATTCAGGGAAATGCCCGGATGGCTGCGGTATAACGGGCCGATTCCCTTCGTATGGAGCCCGCATGACCACGCTTTTTTCTTCCATTTCCCTGGGGCGGATGGCGCTCGCCAACCGCATCGTCATCGCCCCCATGTGCGAATACACGGCCGAGGAGGGCAAGGCGACGGATTGGCACATGATCCACCTGGGGCACCTGGCGCTCTCCGGCGCCGGGCTGCTGTTCACCGAGGCGACCGCGGTGGAGCCGGGCGGCCGCATCACGCCCGCGGACCTGGGATTGTGGGATGACGAAACCGAAGCCGCGATCGGCAGGGTCATGAGCGCGATCCGGCGCTATTCGTCCATCCGCATGGGAATGCAGCTGGCGCATGCCGGGCGCAAGGCCTCCAGCCGCACGCCCTGGGAAGGCGGCGAACAGATTCCCCTGGCGCAGGGCGGATGGATATGCGATGCGCCCTCCGCGGTCGCGTACAAGGACGGCGAGGAAGCTCCCCATGCGCTGGACCGGGCCGGTCTGCATCGGGTGCGCGAGGCCTTCGTACAGGCCGCCCGCCGCGCCGACCGCCTGGGCTTCGATACGGTGCAGGTCCATGCCGCGCACGGATACCTGCTGCACCAGTTCCTGTCGCCGCTGGCGAACCGGCGCACGGATGAATACGGCGGCAGCCTGGAAAACCGCATGCGCTTCCCGCTGGAAGTCTTCGATGCCGTGCGCCAAGCCTTCAGCGCCGACAAGCCCGTGGGCATACGCGTGTCGGCCACCGATTGGGTGGACGGCGGCTGGGACCTGGAGCAGACCGTCGCCTTCGCCCAGGCCTTGAAGGCGCGCGGCTGCGACTACATCGATGTGTCGTCCGGCGGCATGTCGCCCGCGCAGAAGATCGTGCTGGGGCCTGGCTACCAGGTGCCTTTCGCGGAGCGCGTCAAGCGTGAGACCGGCTTGCCCACCATGGCCGTCGGCCTGATCACGGAGCCGGAGCAGGCCGACGAGATCGTCGCCCAAGGCAAGGCCGACATGGTGTCGCTGGCCCGTGGCATGCTGTACAACCCGCGCTGGCCCTGGCATGCCGCGGCCCGCCTGGGCCAGCATGTCGAGGCGCCCAAGCAGTATTGGCGCTCGCAGCCGCGCGAACTGAAGGATTTGTTCCGCGACGCCAGCTTCGGCCAGCGATAGGCTCAGCCGCGACCGGTACTGCCGAAACCGCCCGCGCCGCGGTCGGATGCCTGGAAGTCATCGACGACCTCGAAGGCGACTTGCGCCACGGGCACGATGACCATTTGCGCCAGCCGGTCCATGGGCTGCAGCGTGAAGGCCGTGTCGCCGCGGTTCCAGGTGGACACCATCAGCTGGCCCTGGTAGTCGGAATCGATCAGGCCCACCAGGTTGCCGAGCACGATGCCATGCTTATGCCCCAGGCCCGAGCGCGGCAGGATCATGGCGGCATAGCCCGGATCGCCGATATGCATGGCCAGACCGGTCGGGATGAGCACGGTGGCGCCGGGTTCCACCGTCAGCGGATCGTCCAGGCAAGCGCGCAGGTCCAGGCCCGCCGCGCCTGGCGTGGCATAGGCGGGCAGGAATTCGCGCATGCGTTCATCGAGTATCTTCAGTTCAACGGATTTCATCGTATCGGGATAGGGAGAACGCCGTCCGCCAGGCGGGACGGCTGGGATCAGCGGCCGGCTTTGTCCGGCCCGTTGTGGGATACGGTGGTCAGCGGCGGCAGGCGCGCGGGAGGCTGTTTGCCTTGCGCGCGTCCGCTGCGGGCAGCGCGCCACAGCATGCCGGCGAACACCAATAAAAAGGCAACCGGGATCAGGGCGTGCGGATCGAAGTCCGGCTGGCGCAGCGCATCGTACAGCATGCGCATGGCCTGCCAGACGATGGCGAGGGCGACGATCGCCACGGCGAAGGCGCCGCGCCGCCTGGCCGCGCGGCCGGCCAGCGTGGCGTCCGAGGCCGGGTTCGCGTCGCGCGGCGCCGATGGCGCCTTGGACCCCGCGCCACGCCCCCATGAAAAAGGACGCGGAATGCCCGGGCTTGCCGGCACGGGCTGCCCGAAGCCAGGCGGAAAATCGCGCGCGGCGCCCGCCGGCGCCGCATCGCGGACGACTTCGCCGGGCGACGGCGGGGGCGACGCGGACGGCACGCCGCGCGCCTTGCCCATGACCTGGCCGGGCGCGGCCTGGCCCCGGTTGATCAGTGCTTCGATATAACGGACGTAATCGCCGTCTTTGGGCTCGCCGTCGATGGCCATGCGGACTCCTAGCGGCGCGCGCGGCGGGCCGTGGGCTCGCGCCGTTTGCGCAGGACCATGCACAGCAGCCACACGCCCAGCAGGATGGAGATGACCGTGCCGATGAGCATGCCGATGTGGCTGGCGCCGGAGATGTCGTCCATGTTGCGCATGGTCAGATAGCCCGGTGCCAGCATCGCCGGCATCCACAGGGCGGCGGACAGTACGTTCGCCGCCTGGAAGCGGGCGTGGCCCATTCCCATGACGCCCGCTACCGTCGGGATCGTGCTGCGTATGGGGCCCATGAACCGTCCCGCCAGCACCGAAGCGAAGCCATAGCGCGAGAAGAACAGGCGCGCGCGCGCCACCGCCGGACGATGGTTGCGCAGCGGCCAGCGCCGCAGGACCCGCGGCCCCACCCCACGGCCCAGCCAATACGACAACGCGTCGCCGACCACGGCCCCGGCGATGCCCCAGGCCAGGATGGTCGTGCCGTCCAGGGTGCCGCTGCCCACCAGGCCGCCCGTGATCAGCATCAGCGCCGTCGCGGGCACGAACAGCCCGATGATGACCAGGGATTCGGCCAGCGTGAGCAGCGCCGTGACGGGACCTGCCCAATCCTGGTTGGTTTCGATGAAGCTTCGAATCTGATCGACGAATTGGTCCATGCCGCGCCCCGCCATTCGGATGCGGTATCTTACCTTGTGCATCGGACGCCGCGCGGGGCGGCGTCGCGCATCAGCCCAAAGGAATGACACCGGTACATGGACTCGCTGACGCATGTCGTATTGGGAGGCAGCATCCAGGCGGCGCTACTGGGCCGCGCCCAGGGGCGCAAAGCCCTGCTGTATGGCGCCGTACTCGCCACCTTGCCCGATCTGGATGTATTCGTGCCTTATCCCGATCCGGTCTCCCTGATGACTTTTCACCGGGGGTTCTCGCACTCCATCTTTGTCCTGACGGCGCTGGCCGCGCTGCTGGCCTGGCTGGTACGGCGCCGCTGGCCGGACGCTCCATACACGGGCGGGCGCCTCTTCCTGGCTTTATGGCTGGTGCTCATCACGCATCCGTTGCTGGACGCGATGACCACCTATGGCACGCAACTGTTCTGGCCCTTGCCGCTGCAGCCCGTCAGTATCTCCAGCATTTTCATCATCGACCCCGTATTCACGCTGCCCCTGCTGATCGCCTTCCTGGCCAATCTGGCCTGGGGAGAACGCGTCCGCCGCCTGCGGGGCGCGGCGTTGGGCGTCGCCGCCGCGTACCTGGCCTGGACCTTTACCGCCAAGACGGTCGTGGAACATCATGTCCGCGCGGCGCTGGCGGCGCGGGCAGAGCGCCCGGCCGCGCTTTTCTCGGCGCCCATGCCCTTGAATAGCCTGCTGTGGCGGGTGATCGCACGCGGCTCGGGCGATACCTATTACGAGACCGTGGCCAGCGTCTTCGACCGCGGCGAGCCCGAACAGCTGGCGCAGCCGTTGAACCTTGGCCTGCGGCGCGCGCTGCCGCCGGATGCACTGCTGGCGCGCCTGGAGTGGTTCACCGGGGGATGGCTGCGTTACGACGCCATCGACGGCAAGCTCGTGGTCACCGATCTGCGCATGGGGATGCCCGGCTACTACACCTTCCGCTTCGTCATGGCGCAGGGATCGCCCCTGGCGGGATGGCAGCTGGTGGTGCCCAGCCGTTGGCCGAGCAGCCGGGGCGGCTGGATGGAGCTGCGGCAGATCCTGAATCGTATCGTGGCCCCGCAGCCGCCCCTGCCGCTGGCGGCCTGGGCGGCTCGCACCACGCAGCTTGCCGCCACGGAGCCCTGATCGCAGGCGCGCGCACGCGCCAGCGGTGGGCGCGTGCCGCGAGAGTCCTGAAAGGTGACGTGTCGGTACGCAGCGCGATCGGCGCGCCGGGTGTGCCCGATCGGTACGGCAGGAACGCCCGCTCAGCGCGGCAGGCGCGCGGCGATTTCCGCGATCAGGCGCCGCGCCGCGTCCAGCTTGGCCGCCGGGGGCAGGGCATGGGACCCGTTCTGGTCGAACAATACGAGTTCCGTGTCGTCCAGGTCCATGACCCGATGCGCCAGATTACCGACCAGCAGCGGGATTCCCTTGCGCCGGCGCTTGGCTTCGGCGTGCCTGGCCAGGTCTTCCGTTTCCGCCGCGAAGCCCACGCACCAGGGGCCGTCGTCCATGGCGGCGACTTCCGCCAGGATGTCGGGGTTGGGTTCGAATTCAAGCGCCGGCGCGCCGCCGCCGGATTCGTCCTTCTTCATCTTTTGTTCGCTGGCGTTCTTGACATGCCAGTCGGCGACGGCCGCCACGGCGATGAATATGTCCGCGGCGCGGGCCTGCGCCATGACGGCGGCGTGCATCTGCCGCGCCGTCTGGACGGGGTAGGCATCCACGCCGCGCGGCACGGGAAGGGAGGTCGGCCCCGTCACCAGGGTGACCCGCGCGCCGGCTTCGCGCGCCGCCCGCGCGATGGCATAGCCGGTCTTGCCGGAGGACCGGTTGCTGATGACGCGCACCGGGTCGATGGGTTCGACGGTGGGGCCGGCGGTCAATAGCACGTGCTTGCCGGCCAGCGTTTTGGGTTGGAAGAACGCGATGACGTCGGCCAGGATTTCGTGTGCTTCCAGCATGCGGCCGTCGCCGATCTCGCCGCAGGCCTGGTCGCCGGCCGCGGGACCCAGGATCTCGATGCCGTCATCGCGCAGTTGCGCGGCATTGCGCTGCGTGGCCCGGTTGGCCCACATTTCGCGGTTCATCGCGGGGACGACGAGCAGGGGGCAGTTACGCGCCAGGCACAGGGTGGACAGCAGGTCGTTGGCCATGCCGTGCGCCAGCTTGGCCATGAAATCCGCGCTGGCGGGAGCGACGAGCACCGCGTCCGCGCCGCGGGTCAGGTTGATGTGCGCCATGTTGTTGTCCATGCGCGCATCCCACTCGCTGACGTACACCGGCCGTCCGGACAGGGCCTGCATGGTGACCGGCGTAATGAAGTGCGTGGCGGCGTCGGTCATGACGACGTCCACCGCGGCGCCTTGCTCGGTCAGCCGCCGCACGAGCTCGGCGATCTTGTAGCAGGCGATGCCGCCCGACATGCCTAGGACGATACGTTTGCGCGCGAGATCGAGCATGGGAGAACCGCGGAGTGGAAGGACGCGCCCATTATGCGCCGACTAGCGCGGTTTGCGCATGCGCAGCAGCTCGTCCAGCACCAGCAGGATGGCGCCGCAGGTGATGGCGACGTCCGCGACATTGAAGGCGGGGTAGTACCAGTCCTTCCAGTAGAAAAGCAGGAAATCCACGACGTGGCCGTAGGCGATGCGGTCGATGACGTTGCCGACGGCGCCGCCCATGATCAGCGCCAGCGCCAGCGCGAAGCGGGGCGGCGCGCGGCGGCCCTGGCGGCCCAGGATCACGGCGATGACCACCGCGGCGCCGATGCCCAGCACCGTGAAGAACCAGCGCTGCCAGCCGGCTTCCGTGGCAAGGAAACTGAATGCGGCCCCGCGGTTGTATACCAGGGTGAAATCGAAAATGGGCAATACGTTGACGCGTTGCCCAAAGCTGAAGCTGGTGTTGAAGTACAGCTTGGCGGCCTGGTCCAGCACGACGATGACGGCGGCCAGGACGAGCCAGAAGGCCAATCCGCGGCCCTGCGCCGGCTGTGCCGCGGGCCCGCCCGGAACCGGGCGCTGTCCGGCCTGGTTGCCCGCCTCAAGCATGGCTGCGTGCCTCGCCGGTGCCGAACAGGTTGGTCACGCAGCGGCCGCAGATTTCCGGGTGCTCCGGATCCGCGCCCACATCGGCGCGCCAGTGCCAGCAGCGTTCGCACTTCTTGTGCGACGACGGGGCGATGACGATCTGCGGCTCACCGGTTCCCGCATGCACGGTGGCACGCGACACGATAAGGACGAAGCGCAAGTCGTCGCCCAGGCTTTGCAGCGCGGACAGGTCCTCGCCGGAAGCCGTGATGTCGATTTCTGCCTGCAATGACGAGCCGATGCCGCCGGCACTGCGGACTTCCTCCAGCTTGCGCATGACCTCGGCCCGGATGGCGCGCAGCCGCGCCCATTTGGCCGGCAAGGGATCGCCCTCGGCCAACGGCGGCAGGCTCTGGAAGACTTCCGCGAACACCGTCGCGCGCGATACGTCAGCCTGGTGCTGCAGCGCCGTGCGGGTGAGTTCTTTCCAGGCTTCTTCCGCGGTAAAGGACAGCACCGGGGCCATCAGCTTGACCAGCGTCTGCGTGATGTCCAGCAGCGTGCTTTGCGCGGACCGGCGCGCCAGGCTGGAAGCGCCCGTCGTGTACAACCGGTCCTTCAGGATGTCCAGATAGAAAGCGCCCAGGTCTTCCGAGCAGAAGTTCTGCAGGCGCGACACCGCCGGGTGGAAGTCGTACTTCTCGTAGTGGGCCAGCACTTCCTGCTGCATCTGCGCCGTCATGGCCAGCGCGTAGCGATCGATTTCGGAGCGCTGCTCGTAAGGCACGGTCATCGAGACCGCGTCGAAGTCCGCCAGGTTGGCCAGCAGGAAGCGCAGCGTGTTGCGGATGCGGCGGTAGCTTTCCACCACGCGCTTGAGGATCTCGTCGGAGATCGACAATTCGCCCGAGTAATCGGTGGACGCCACCCACAGGCGCAGGATCTCCGCCCCCAGGGAGTCGGACACCTTCTGGGGCGCGATGACGTTGCCCACCGACTTGCTCATCTTGCGGCCCTGGCCGTCGACCACGAAGCCGTGCGTCAGCAGCGCGTTATACGGCGGGCGGCCGTAGAGCATGCAGCCGGTCAGCAGCGACGAGTGGAACCAGCCGCGGTGCTGGTCGGAACCTTCCAGGTACAGGTCGGCCGGCCAGGCCAGTTCTTCGCCGTGCGATCCCGCCTGGGTGGCGTCCTTGCCGCCCAGCACGGTGAAGTGCGTCGTGCCGGAATCGAACCAGACGTCCAGGGTATCCCGGCTTTTCTCGTACAGGTCGGCCTCGTCGCCCAGCAGTTCGCGCGGATCCAGCGATTGCCAGGTTTCGATGCCGCCCTGTTCGACGCGTTGGGCGATCTGTTCCAGCAGCTCCACGGTTCGCGGATGCAGTTCGCCCGTTTCCTTGTGCACGAAGAAGGCCATCGGCACCCCCCATTGCCGCTGGCGCGACAAGGTCCAGTCCGGGCGGTTGGCGATCATGGCATGCAGGCGTGCGCGGCCCCATGCGGGATAGAATCGCGTGGCATCGATACCGGCCAGCGCGGATTCGCGCAGCGAGGGGCCGCCGTCTCGCGGGGCGATGTCCATGCCGGCGAACCACTGGCTGGTGGCGCGGTAGATGATGGGTGTCTTGTGGCGCCAGCAATGCATGTAGCTGTGCTTGTGTTTTTCGCTATGCAGCAGCGTGCCGGCCTCTCGCAGGGTGTCGACGATCTTGGGGTTGGCTTCCCAGATGCTCGATCCGCCGAACAAGGGCAGCGAGGACGCGTAACGGCCATCGCCCATGACCGGGCCGATGATGTCCTCGTCCGCCAGGCCATGGGCCTTGCAGGAAACGAAGTCCTCGATACCGTATGCCGGCGCGGAATGGACCACCCCCGTGCCGGTGTCCAGGGTGACGTAGTCGCCCAGATACACCGGCGACAGGCGATCGTAGCCGGCGTCCACGCGGGCCAGGGGGTGATGGAAATTCAGGCCCGACAGCGCCTGTCCTGGCGCGGTGGCGACGATTTCGCCTTGCAGGTCCCATTGCTTGAGGCAGGCTTCGACACGGTCGGTGGCCAGCAGCAGCAAGGGGCCCGTCGGCAGGGCGGGAGAGACGCGCACCAGTGCGTACTCGATCTCGGGATGCAGGTTCAGCGCCTGGTTGGACGGGATGGTCCAGGGCGTCGTCGTCCAGATGACGATGGCGCCGTCGTCCACCGACGCCAGGCCGAAGGCGCGCGCCAGTCCGGCCTTGTCGGCGAAGGGAAACGCCACATCCACGGCGGGATCGACGCGGTCGGCGTATTCGACTTCCGCTTCGGCCAGGGCCGAGCCGCAATCGAAACACCAGTTCACCGGCTTCAGGCCACGGAAAACGTAGCCCTTTTCCATGATGCGCGCCAGGGCCCGGATTTCATTGGCCTCGTTGCGGAAGGCCATGGTCATGTAGGGGCGGTCCCACTGGCCCAGCACGCCCAGGCGCTTGAAGTCCTTCTTCTGCCGTTCGATCTGCTCGTGGGCATAGGCCCGGGCCTTGGACTGCATCTCGGCCACGGGCAGGTTCTTGCCGTATTTCTTTTCGATCTGGATTTCGATCGGCATTCCATGGCAGTCCCAGCCCGGCACATAGTGCGCGTCGTAGCCTGCCATGTTGCGGCTCTTCAGGATGATGTCCTTCAGGATCTTGTTGACCGCGTGCCCGATGTGGATATCGCCGTTGGCGTAGGGCGGCCCGTCGTGCAGGACGAAACGCGGCCGGCCTTTGCTGGCGGCGCGGATGGCCTGGTAGACGTGGTTTTCCTCCCATTCGGCGATCCAGGCGGGCTCGCGCTTCGCAAGGTCGCCCCGCATCGGAAAGGAGGTATCGGGCAGGTTGAGCGTCTTTTTATAGTCCATGAACGGCAAAATAGGCGCGCGCGTTTCGCGCGTCTTCGGCGATGGCGGCTGTCAGGGAAGGGAGGTCGGGGAACTTTTCTTCGTCCCGCAGCTGTTGCAGGAATTCGATCCGCACGAGTTTACCGTATGCATCCAGGCCGGCGACGTCCAGCAGGTGGGCCTCCAGCAGCACCTGGCCGTGGTTTTCCACCGTGGGTCGCACCCCCAGGCTGGCGACGGCGGGCAGGGGCGACGCGGCGAGCCCGTGCACGCGCACCACATAGATGCCGGAGCGGGCCGCGCAGCGCGGCGTAACGCGGACGTTGAGGGTGGGAAATCCCAGGGTGCGGCCTAGTTTGCGGCCGTGCACGACGTGGCCGCTCAGATGGTAGGGATGTCCCAGCAGGTCCTGGGCGCGGGCCAGGTCGCCCACGGCCAGCGCCGTGCGGACTTCCGAGCTGGAGATGCGGTGGCCGTGCGCGTCGGTGATGTCTTCCAGGGTTTCGACCTGGAAACCGTGCGTCCTGCCGGCCGCGCGCAGGAGCGCGATGTCGCCGCTGCGTTTGTGGCCGAAGCGGAAGTCGGGGCCGACCAGGATCCAGCGCGCCCCCAGGCCGCGCACCAGCAGGCGCTCGATGAAGGTTTCCGGCGACATTTCCGCCAGGCGGGCGTTGAAGCGCTCGACCACCACCTGTTCGATGCCGCATCGGGCCAGCGCATCGAGCTTGTCGCGCAGGCCGCTGATGCGGGTGGGCGCCAGCTCGGGACGCTGGTTCAGCGCCGCGAAATATTCGCGCGGATGCGGTTCGAAGGTCATCACGGCGGGCGTCAGCCCACGATCCAATGCCGCGGCGCGCACGCGCGCCAGCATGGCCTGGTGTCCGCGATGCACCCCATCGAAATTGCCGATCGTCAAGGCGCAGGGGCGGCGGGCGCCGGGCGGGGGAAGGGAGCGGAAGATATGCAGCGCGGGTTTCACGAGCGAGAGTTTACAATTTTGCCCGGGCATGCTCTTTATTTCCTGTGGAAGATTCACCTTGGCAGCTTTATCTCCGGGCCGGCGACGGCTCGTCATCCTGATTTCCGGACGCGGCAGCAATATGCAGGCCCTGGTCCAGGCATGCCGGCAAGAAGACTGGCCGGCCGATGTATCGGCCGTCATCGCCAGCCGTCCCGATGCGCCCGGCCTGCAATGGGCGCGCGAGGCCGGCATCCCCACGGCGTCCGTCCACCATCGCGACTACGCCGGCCGCGAAGCCTTCGACACCGCGCTGGCGCAGGAGATCGACCGGCATCGTCCCGACTACATCATCCTGGCGGGCTTCATGCGGGTGCTCACCCCGGGCTTCGTCAACCGCTATACGGGACGCCTGGTCAATATCCATCCCTCGCTGCTGCCGGCGTTTCCCGGGCTGCATACGCACGGGCAGGCCCTGGCCACGGGCGTGCAGGTGCATGGCTGCACGGTGCATTTCGTGACGCCGCTGCTCGATCATGGACCCATCATCGCGCAGGCCTGCGTACCGGTCCTGCCTGGGGATACGCCCGAAATCCTGGCCGAACGGGTGCTGGGCATGGAGCACCGCGTCTTTCCGGCGGCGGTGCGCTGGCTGGCCGAAGACCGTGTCAGCCTGACCGCGGACCACCGCGTCCAGGTGCAGGGCGATCCGGTACGCCTTTATATGTGGTCCGGCGGCGACACGGCCGCACGATAAATAAGCCAACTTTCAATGGACGGGCCGCTGGCCCGTCAGGGAATCGACATGAAGAAACCGCAGCGCGCAGGCGCGAAATCCGTGGCGCCGCGCGCGACCGGGCCGGATCGCCCGCGCCCGTCGTTCGCCGCCGTGCGGCTGGGCCAGGTCCAGCAAGTCCTGGGCGAAATGCTGCAGTGGGCCTATCCGGCGGACGCTGTCCTGACGCATTGGCTGCGCGCCCACCCGAAGCTGGGCGCCCGCGACCGGGCGGAAGTCTCCGAGGCCGCCTACGACGTGCTGCGCAATCTGCGGCGCTACCGCCGCTTCGCGGAGACCGGCGTGGGCCCCGCGGCCCGGCGCCTGGCCATCCTGGGCCTGGCCGCCACGCGCGGGCGGGAATCGCTGCAGGACGCGCTTTCCGCCGAGGAAAGCGACTGGCTCGGCCATATCCTGCTGATCGACCCCGCCACGCTCCCGCGCGCGGTGCGGGCCAGTCTGCCGGATTGGCTGGACGAGCGGCTGGCGGCCTTCGAGGATGCCGACGCGCTGGTCGATGCCTTGAATCGCCCGGCGCCGCTGGACATCCGGGTAAATCCCCTTAAAGCCGACCGGGACGCCGTGCTGCGCGGCCTGAAAGAAGGCCCGGCCGCGCGTCACGAACCCCGGGCCACGCCGTTCTCGCCGTGGGGCATACGGCTGGCGGGCCGCCCGCCCGTGAACCGCTGGCCCCAGTTCGAGGCGGGCGAGATCGAAGTCCAGGACGAAGGCAGTCAACTGCTTGCGCTGCTGATGGCGCCCCGGCGCGGCGAGATGA
Organism: Bordetella bronchialis; assembly: GCF_001676705.1. Taxonomy (NCBI): domain Bacteria; kingdom Pseudomonadati; phylum Pseudomonadota; class Betaproteobacteria; order Burkholderiales; family Alcaligenaceae; genus Bordetella; species Bordetella bronchialis. Next base: position 3,677,746 of record NZ_CP016170.1, on the reverse strand, counting down.
TCATCGATTTCTGCGCGGGCGCGGGTGGCAAGACCTTGCTGCTCGGCGCCCTGATGCGCTCCACCGGCCGCCTCTACGCCTTCGACGTTTCCGCCGCCCGCCTGGCGCGCGCCAAACCGCGCTTCGCCCGTAGCGGGCTGTCCAACGTGGTGCCGGTCGTCATCGACGGCGAGAACGATACGCGGGTCAAGCGCCTGGCCGGCAAGGCGCAGCGGGTGCTGGTGGACGCTCCCTGCAGCGGCATTGGCACGCTACGGCGCAACCCCGACCTGAAATGGCGCCAGCATCCGGAAGCCCTGCAGGAGCTCGGCCTGTTGCAGACACGCATCCTGGCCGCGGCCGCGCGGTGCGTGGCCCCTGGCGGGCGGCTGGTCTATGCGACATGCAGCCTGCTTCCGGAGGAAAACGAGGCGCAGGCCGAGGTCTTCCTGGCGACGCACCCTGAATTCGAGCGGCTGGATGCCGCGGCCCTGATCGCCGCCCGGTGCGAAGGCCTGGACCTGAAAGGACCTTACATGCAACTGCGGCCGGACGTGCACGGGACCGACGGCTTCTTCGCTGCCGTGTTCGAGCGCCGCAAGGATGGCGCGGTGGCCGTGGAAGCCGCGGCCGCCGCAGCGGCGGTCGATACCGCGGCGGCCGATGCCGCGGCGGTCGCTGCCGCCAGCGGGCCGGCGGAGGCGGTGGCTCCGGAAAGCGCGGAAGCGGAGGTGGAGCCCGAGGCGGGGCAGCCCGGGGTCAACGCGGCGCCGCCTGGCGAGTGAGCGTGGCGCTGCCTTGCACCGCCCGGGTGCCCAGTTCGCGGGCCTGGAAGAAAATCTCCCAGCCGAAGCTGTCCTGGCCGGGTTCGTCGCCGGCGTGGTAGAGCACGCGGGTCACCGGCACCTGGACGTGCCGGCAACGGCCGGGCTTGTCGACCTGCCCCGTCGTCGTGTTGATCACCAGCTTGCCCAGCGTCGGGCGCGCCTTGACCACGACCGGCGGGGCGCGCATGGCGCGGCAGCCCGATTCCTGGATTTCATAGTATTCCGCCAGGACCACGGTGCGGCCGGTGGCCACGGTCCAGGCCTGCCGCTGGACGTCCGCGGCAGCGCCCGGCAGCGGCGCCATCGCCAGCCCGAGCGCCATGCCTGTGGCGGAAATGAAACGCGGAAAGCGCGCCCGCGCGAGGCGGGCCGGGGGCGCATTCCACACCCCTGGGGTTTTCCACAGTGCCGCAAGGGGGCGCCCGGCCCGGCGCAGGCGGGAAAAAGCGGTCAAGATGAGCACAGAACCTCGATGAAAACAACAAATTTGCCGAAGTTTCAAGTGGTTTAAGTCAAACATGCGTGCTGTCATATCCTCGCAAGGTACGCTAAACTCGCTTGGTAACTCTTAGCGAGGTCTCTACCCCCCATATGGATCACATCCTTTCCTTCGTTGCCGGCGGTTTCCTGCACGCCTCTTGGTGGCAGATAGTCGTTTATACCCTGGTGGCCACCCACATCACCATCGTGTCGGTCACGGTATTCCTGCATCGTAGCCAAGCGCATCGCGGGCTGGACCTGCATCCCGCCGTCATGCATTTCTTCCGCTTGTGGTTGTGGCTGACCACCGGCATGGTCACCAAGGAATGGGTCGCCATCCACCGCAAGCACCACGCCAAATGCGAACGCGACGGCGACCCGCACTCGCCCATGCTGTTCGGCATCTGGAAGGTGCTGTTCCGTGGCGCCGAGCTCTATCGCGAAGAGGCCACCAACGCGGAAACCATGGCCAAGTTCGGCCACGGCACGCCCGACGACTGGCTGGAGCGCAACGTCTATGCACGCCACAGCCTGCTTGGCGTCATGATCACGCTCGCCATCGACATCGCCCTGTTCGGCGCGGTCGGCATCACCGTCTGGGCCGTGCAGATGGCCTGGATCCCCTTCTGGGCGGCCGGCGTGGTCAACGGCATCGGCCACTATTGGGGCTACCGCAACTACGCCAGCCCGGATACCAGCACCAACGTCTTCCCGTGGGGCATCATCATCGGCGGCGAAGAACTGCACAACAACCACCACGCCTATGGCACCTCGGCCAAGTTCTCGGCCAAGTGGTATGAGTTCGACATCGGCTGGGGCTACATCCGCATCCTGCAGTTCCTGGGGCTGGCCAAGGTCAAGAAGGTCGCGCCCAAGCTCAAGCTGGAGTCCAACAAGCCCATGGTGGACCTGAGCACCCTGCAAGGCGTGATCACCCACCGCTACGAGGTCATGGCGCGTTACGGCGACATCATCAAGAGCGCCGCCCGGCAGGAGCTCGCCAAGCTCAAGACGTCGCGCAGCCCGGACAGCGCCGAATGCCACTGGGCCACGCTGCGACGCGTGCGCCGCTGGCTGCACCGCTCGGAAGACGCGCTGCAGCCGGAACAGGTCGCCCAGGTCGATCAGGCCATCGCGGGCAGCCAGTCGCTTTCCACGCTGGTACAGATGCGGCGCGAGCTGGGCCGCCTGTGGGAAAGCTCCAGCGCCAGCAGCGAGCAACTGCTGAGCCATCTGCAGGCCTGGTGCCAGCGTGCGCAGCAAAGCGGAATTGAAGGGCTGGAGCAGTTCGCCGACCGACTCCGCCGCTACGCGGCATGATCGATAAGTTAAATCCGGAACAACGCGCCGCCGTTACGCTGGAGCCGCAACACGCCCTGGTCCTTGCCGGGGCGGGTAGCGGCAAGACCCGCGTCCTGACCACGCGCATGGCGTGGCTCATCCAGAACGGCCTGGCCAGTCCCTACGCACTGCTCGCGGTCACCTTCACCAACAAGGCCGCGCGCGAGATGCTGTCACGCATCTCCGCCATCCTGCCCATCGATACGCGCGGCTTGTGGGTCGGCACCTTCCACGGCCTGTGCAACCGCCTGCTGCGGGCGCATCACCGCGATGCCGGCCTGCCGCAGGCTTTCCAGATCCTCGACACGGCGGACCAGCTGGCCGCCATCAAGCGCCTGCTCAAGGCCAACGACATCGACGACGAGAAGTATCCCCCGCGCGATGTCCAGCGGTTCATCAACGGCGCCAAGGAAGAGGGCGAACGTCCCGGCGATCTGGAAGCATGGGACAGCCACAGGCGTCGGCTGATCGAGATCTATCAGCTGTACGAGGCCCAGTGCCAGCGCGAAGGGGTCGTGGATTTCCCCGAATTGCTGTTGCGCGCCTACGAGCTGCTATCCCGCAATGCGCCGGTGCGCGAGCACTACCAGCGCCGGTTCCGCCATATCCTGGTGGATGAATTCCAGGACACCAACACTCTGCAGTACAAGTGGCTGCGGCTGCTGGCGGGCGGCGGCGCGTTCATCTTCGCCGTGGGCGACGACGACCAGTCCATCTATGCTTTCCGCGGCGCCAACGTCGGAAACATGGCCGACTTCGAACGCGACTATGCGCATGGCACCGTCATCCGGCTGGAGCAGAACTACCGGTCCTATGGCCATATCCTGGACGCCGCCAACGCGCTGATCGACCATAACAGCGGGCGCCTGGGCAAGAATCTGTGGACGGAACAGGGCGAGGGCGAACCCGTCCGGGTGATCGAGCAGCCCTCCGACGGCATGGAAGCCCAGTGGGTGGTGGACGAAATCCGGGCGCTGGTCAACGAAGGCCGGCTGCGGCGGGAAATCGCCGTACTGTATCGAAGCAACGCGCAGTCGCGCGTGCTGGAACACGCCTTGTTCTCCGCCGGCATCCCGTACAAGGTCTATGGCGGCCTGCGCTTCTTCGAACGCCAGGAAATCAAGCATGCGCTGGCCTATCTGCGCCTGATCGCCAATCCCCATGACGATACGTCGTGGATGCGCGTGGTCAACTTTCCCGCGCGCGGCATCGGGGCGCGTACGCTGGAGCAACTGGCGGACGCGGCGCGCGCCCACGACACCAGCCTGTACGGCGCAGTGGCCCGGGTGGGTGGCAAGGGCGGGTCCAATCTGGCCCAGTTCGCGGCGCTCATCGGCCGCATGGCCGATGAAACCCGCGAGTTGCCCCTGCCGGAAATGGTCGAGCACGTCCTGGAGGCCAGCGGCCTGGTCGAACATTACCGTGACGAAAAAGAAGGCACGGAACGCATCGAGAACCTGAACGAACTGGTCACGGCCGCGGCGGTGTTTTCCACCGAAGAAAACTTCGACGGCTTGCCTGCGGGCGTGCCGACGCAGCGCGATCCGGCACTCGATCCGGCCGTCGACCCGGGCCTGGCCCCCGCATCGGATGCGGGCGTCGGCGCCGCCGGAGAGACTCTGACGCCGCTGGCGGCCTTCCTGTCGCATGCCGCGCTGGAAGCGGGCGACAATCAGGCCCAGGCCGGCCAGGACGCCGTGCAGATGATGACGGTGCACGCGGCCAAGGGGCTGGAATTCGACGCCGTATTCATCACCGGACTGGAAGAGGGCTTGTTCCCGCACGAAAACAGCGTGCTGGAACAGTCCGGCCTGGAGGAAGAGCGGCGCCTGATGTATGTGGCGATCACGCGTGCCCGCGAGCGCCTGTACCTCAGCCTGGCCCAGAGCCGGATGCTGCACGGGCAGACCCGCTATGCCATGCGATCGCGCTTCCTGGGAGAGATCCCGGAAGAGCATCTGAAATGGCTCACGCCGCGTACCGGCGCCGCCGAAGGCTATGGCGCCGGCGGATCCTGGAGCGGCGCCGCCCGGGACGCCTTCGGGCGCAAGTCCACCGGTGCCATCGCACCCCGCCAGCCGCGTGGCGTCACCTCCGGCGTAACGGTGGGCGATCGCCATTACCGCATCGGACAAGGCGTGCGCCACGCGCGCTTCGGCGATGGCACCATCATCGGGCTCAGCGGCAATGGCCAGGACGCGCAGGCGCAGATCCAGTTCCGCGACGTGGGCGCCAAGACCCTGGCCCTGGGCATCGCCAAACTGGACGTTATCGCCAGCTGATCCCGGCAAACGGCGCGCAAGCGCGCGAGCCGGGCAGGAAACGGGCGCCAAGGGCGCCCGTTTTCATTGCCATACCCCGCCCGCGGATGAAGTCAGCTTGCCGGCGATTCCTGGGCGTTTTTGGCGGCGGCTTCCATGGCTTCGTGCAGGTTCAGCCATTCTTCTTCCAGTTCCCCGATCCGCTTACCGAGCTCGCCATGCTCGCTCAGCACCTTCTGGCGTTCGGCGCGCCGCGCGTCCGAATACAGATCGGCGTCGGCGATCAACGCATCCAGCGCCTCCAGGCGCTTGCGCAGGCTTTCCATTTCGGCATCGACCTTCGACAGCCTGGCCTCCAGCGGCTTGCGCGCGGCGGCGATCCGCTGCCGTTGTTCTGCCTCCAGGCGGCGTTGCTGTTTCCGGTCGGTAGCCGGCACGGCGTCCGCGGCGGGCGTGCGCGCCGCTTCGGCCTTTTCCTGCGCGCCCCGGGCGGCGAGCCAGTCGCGGTAGTCTTCCAGGTCGCCGTCGAACTCGCGGACGGTACCGTCCGCGACTATCCAGAAACTGTCCACCGTCGTGCGCAGCAGATGGCGGTCGTGGGACACCAGCAGCATGCTGCCGGCGAACTCCGCCAGCGCCGCGGCCAGCGCCTCGCGGGTTTCGACATCCAGATGGTTGCTGGGTTCGTCCAGCAATAGCAGGTTGGGCTTTTGCCACACGATCAGCGACAGGGCCAGCCGTGCCTTTTCACCGCCGGACATCGGGCCCACCGGGCTGGTCACCGCATCGCCGGAAAAACCGAAGCCGCCCAGATAATTGCGCAGATCCTGTTCTCGCGTCTCCGGCGCGATGCGCGCCAGGTGCAACAGCGGCGTGGCGTTCGCGTCCAGCATATCCAGCTGGTGCTGGGCGAAGTAGCCGATCGACAACCCGCGAGAGGCGCGGCGTTCGCCGGCGCGCACGGGCAGCGTTTCGGCCAGTGTCTTCACCAGCGTGCTCTTGCCGGCGCCGTTCGCGCCCAGTATGCCGACGCGGCTGCCGGCTCGTACCATCAGCGTCACGTTGCGCAGGATATCGACGGCATGGCCTTCTTCGTCCGTGTATCCCGCCGACAGGTTTTCCAGGATCAGCAGCGGGTCCGGCATGTGGTCCGGCGAAGGGATACGGATATCGATGCCCGCTTCGGCGTGCAGGGGCGCGAGGGTCTGCATGCGGGCCAGGGCCTTGACGCGGCTTTGCGCCTGCTTGGCCTTGGAGGCCTTGGCCTTGAAGCGGTCGATGAAGCCTTGCAGCCGGGCCGCTTCGCGCGTCTGTTTTTCCCACGCCATGCGGGTCTGGCGCAAGCGTTCCGCGCGTTGCTCGACGAAATCCTCGTAGCCGCCGCGGTAGCGCACCAGCTTGCCATGATCGAAATGCAGGATGGCCTTGGCCGCCGCGTCCAGGAACTCCGTGTCGTGGGAAATCAGCAATACCGTGCCGGGATAGGCCGCCAGCCACTTCTCCAGCCACAGCATGGCGTCCAGGTCGAGGTGGTTGGTCGGCTCGTCCAGCAGCAGCAGGTCCGACGGCGCCATGAGCGCGCGGGCCAGGGCCAGGCGCATACGCCAGCCGCCGGAGAAGTTCGCGACCGGCTGCATCCACTCATCGGGCTTGAAGCCCAGGCCCGCCAGGAGCTGTTCGGCGCGCGACGGCGCGCTCCACGCGCCCGCTTCGATCAGCGCCGCTTCGGTCTCGGCGATTTCCGTGCCCTGATGCTCTTCCAGGGCCGCGCGCCGGGCTTGCAGGGCGCGCAATGGCGTGTCGCCGTCGATGACGAATTCTCGGGCGGGCCGCTCATCGGCCTGCAGCTCCTGCTGCACACTGGCGATGCGCCAGTCGGGCGGCAGGCTCAGGTTGCCGGCATCGACATCCAGCGCGCCGGTCAACAAGGCGAAGAGCGTGGACTTGCCGGCGCCGTTCTTGCCGACAATGCCTACCCGTTCGCCAGGATTGACGACGAAGTCCGCGCCGTCCAGCAGGACTTTCGTCCCGCGGCGCAGGGTGATTCCGGTTCCTCGTATCACGGGGCCAATTGCTCACGGGTCAACAGCACGATCTGGTCGGAAGCTTCCGACGAATCGAGCCATACGGGCTCCAACTGGGGAAAGGCAGCCTCGAAATGGGCGCGCTCGTGGCCGATTTCCAGTACCAGGATGCCCTTGGGCGCCATGTACGCCGGCGCATCGGCCAGGATGCGGCGCACCAGGTCCATGCCGTCGTCGCCGCCGGCCAGGGCCATTTCCGGCTCGTGGCGATATTCCTGCGGCAGTGCGTCCATGGAACCCGCGTTCACGTACGGGGGATTGCAAATGATCACGTCGTACTGGCGCGGCGCCAGCTTCTGGAACAGGTCGCTGCAATGCAGGAAGACGCGGTCGTGCAGGTTATAGGCGCCGACATTGTGCATCGCCACTTCCAGCGCGCTGGGCGAAATATCGGCGCCGTCGACGTGCGCGAAGGGGAATGCCAGCGCGGCCAGCACGGCCAGGCAGCCCGAACCCGTGCACATGTCCAGCACGTACTGCACCGTCTCGGGATCGTCCACCCACGGCGAAAGGCTGTCGTCCAGCAGTTCGGCGATCGGCGAGCGCGGCACGATGACGCGATGGTCCACATAGAAGCGGCGCCCGCGCAGCCATGCCTCGTTGGTCAGGTAGGGAGCGGGCACGCGTTCGCTCACGCGCTTGTCCAGGACGGCCAGCACCTGGGCACGTTCTTCCGGCAGCACGCGGGCCTCCAGGAAGGGCTCCAGCGTGTCGAGCGGCAGATGCAGCGTGTGCAGGACCAGGTAGACAGCTTCGTCCCAGGCATTGTCGCTGCCGTGGCCGAAACTGACCTGGCCGGCGTTCAGCCGCGTGACGCCGTAACGGACCAGGTCCCGCACGGTTTGCAATTCGGATCGGTTGGAGGAAGACATGGGAACGGTCATGCCCGGAGCAGCAGGTTTTCGACCGTGCGGCGATAGATGTTTTTCAAGGGAACCAGCGAGTCCAGCTCGATGCGCTCGTTGACCTTGTGGATGGTGGCGTTGCAGGGGCCGAATTCGATCACTTGCGGGCAGATCTTCGCTAGGAAGCGTCCGTCGGACGTTCCGCCGGTGGTGGAAAGCTCCGTTTCCAGGCCCGTTTCCGCGCGGATGGCCTCGGTCAGCGCGGTGCTGAGCGTGCCCTTGGGCGTCAGGAAGGGCTCGCCGCCCAGGTTCCAATCGATCCGGTATTCCACGCCGTGCTTGTCCAGCACCGCTGCCACGCGCGTCTTCAGGCTTTCGGGCGTGCTGGCCGTGGAGAAGCGGAAATTGAACAGCAGGACGGCCTCGCCCGGCACGATATTCGTGGCCCCGGTGCCCGCCGACATATTCGAAATCTGGAATGTCGTGGGCGGGAAATACGCGTTGCCCTGATCCCACTCGATGGACACGAGCTCGGCCAGCGCGGGCGCCACGGCGTGCACGGCGTTGCGCGCCAGGTGGGGGTAGGCGACGTGGCCCTGTATCCCCTTGACCGTCAGATGGCCCGACAGCGAGCCCCGCCGGCCGTTTTTGCACACGTCGCCCAGGCGGTCGGTCGACGTGGGTTCCCCGACGATGCAGTAGTCCAGCGCTTCGCCGCGCTGCTGCAAGCGCTCGCAGACCCGCACCGTGCCGTCCACGGACGGACCTTCTTCATCCGAGGTCAGCAGCAGGGCGATGGAGCCGACGTGCGAAGGGTGCGCGGCGACGAATTCCTCGGCCGCCACGACGAAGGCGGCGATCGAGCTTTTCATGTCGGCCGCGCCGCGCCCATACAGGAAACCGTCGCGCTCGACCGGTACGAAGGGGTCGCTTTCCCATTTGTCGCGCGGCCCGGGGGGCACCACATCCGTGTGCCCCGCGAACACGACGAGCGGCGCGGCACTGCCCCGGCGCGCCCACAGATTGGTCACGCCATTGCAGACGATGCTCTCGCAGCGGAAGCCGATTTTCGCCAGGCGCTGGGCCAGCATCCGCTGGCAGTCGACATCTTCCGGCGTGACAGAAGGGCGGGCGATCAGGTCCTTGACCAGGTCGAGTACGGCGGTGTCGCCCATCAGGCCCTCAGCAGGTCGTTGATGCTGGTCTTCGCGCGCGTCTGCGCATCCACGCGCTTGACGATCACGGCGCAGTACAGGCTGTGCGAACCGTCCGCGGCGGGCAGCGTACCCGGGACCACCACCGAGCCGGAAGGGATGCGGCCGTAGCTGATCTTGCCGGTCGCGCGATCGTAGATCTTGGTGCTTTGCGACAGATACACGCCCATGGACAGCACGGAGTTTTCTTCGACGATGACGCCTTCGACGATCTCCGAGCGCGCGCCGATGAAGCAGTTGTCCTCGATGATGGTCGGGTTGGCCTGCAGCGGCTCAAGCACGCCGCCGATGCCCACGCCGCCGGACAGGTGGACGTTCTTGCCGATCTGCGCGCACGAACCCACGGTGGCCCAGGTATCGACCATGGTGCCGTCATCCACGTAGGCGCCCAGGTTCACGTACGACGGCATCAGCACCACATTGCGGCCGATGAACGCGCCGCGGCGCGCCACGGCGGGCGGCACCACGCGGTAGCCGCCATGCTGGAAGGCGGCATTGCCGTATTCGGCGAACTTCAGCGGCACCTTGTCATAGAACTGCAGCGGGGCCTGACCCATCACCGCGTTCTCTTGAAGACGGAACGACAGCAGCACCGCCTTTTTGATCCACTGGTGCACCACCCATTCGCCGGTTGCCTTGTCCGCCACGCGCAGGCGGCCGGTGTCCAGCGCGTCGATGGTGTGTTCGACCGCTTCGCGGACTTCGGCGCTGGCATCCGTGGGCGTCAGCGAGGCCCTGGCTTCCCAGGCGTTTTCGATGGTGGTTTGAAGATCGAGAGTCATGGTTGTGAGCACTAGTGGGGTTAAACAGCGGATTTGACGAAGTCGGCGATGCGTTCGGCGGCGTCCACACATTGCGTCAGGGGCGCGACCAGCGCCATGCGGATGCGCTTGACCCCCGGGTTGCGGCCATGCGCGTCGCGCGCCAGGAAGCTGCCGGGCAGTACGGTCACGCCGGTGCGCGCGTACAGGTCGCGCGCGAAGTCCGTGTCGGCCGTGGGAGTGGGAACCCACAAATAGAAGGATGCGGCGGGGCGCTGGACGTCCATCGCACGCTGCAGGATCGGTACCACGGCGTCGAACTTCTCGCGATACAGGCGGCGATTCTCGCGCACATGCGTTTCGTCGGTCCACGCGGCGATGCTGGCCGCCGATACGACGGGGCTCATGGCGCTGCCATGATAGGTGCGGTAAAGCAGGAAGCGGGCCACCAGGGCGGCGTCGCCGGCCACGAAGCCGGAACGCATGCCCGGGACATTGGACCGCTTGGACAGGCTGGAGAACGCGATCAGGTTGCGGTAGTCGCTACGGCCCAGCGCCTGGGCCGCCTGCAGGCCGCCAAGCGGCGGCTGCGTTTCGTTCAGGTAGATCTCGGAATAGCATTCGTCGGATGCCACGATAAAACCGTAGCGGTCGCTCAGTTCGAGGATCTCGCGCCAATCGTCCATGGACATCACATTGCCCGCCGGATTTCCCGGCGAACAGACGTACACCATGCGCGTCCTGCGCCAGACCTCGTCCGGCACCTGGCTCCAGTCCGGGCCGAAATTGCGGGCGGGATCGGCGTTGACGTAATAGGGCTGGGCACCGGCCAGCAGCGCGGCGCCCTCATAGATCTGGTAGAACGGGTTGGGGCAGATGACCACGTCATTGCCGGTCGGATCGATCACCGACTGGGCAAAGGCGAATAGCGCCTCGCGCGAGCCCAGCACCGGCAGCACCTGCGTGTCCGGATCCGGAGCCGGGATGCCGTAGCGCTTGGCCAGCCATTGGGCGATGACCTCGCGCAGCCGAGGCTCGCCTTTCGTGGTGGGGTAGGACGCCAGGCCGCCCGGAAGAGCTTGGGCCATGGCTTGTGCGACGCGTGCCGGCGTGTCGTGCTTCGGTTCGCCTATCGACAGATTGATCGGCGCGAGCCCGCTGGGTGGCGAGCCGGCGTCCGCCATCAGGCGGCGCAGCTTTTCGAAGGGGTAGGGGTGTAAGGCATCGAGGCGGGGATTCATGGGGCGCGATTTTAACAAGCAAGCTACAATATCGGGCTGCGCTTGCGAAGGTGGCGAAATTGGTAGACGCACCAGGTTTAGGTCCTGACGCCGTAACAGGTGTAGGGGTTCGAGTCCCCTCCTTCGCACCAGAATTCCCCGCCCGGGCCGGATGCGCGCCATCCGGCGCGGTGCTTGTCCAGGGCCTGCGCGCCGGTCGTTCGGGCGGCTTGCCCGGTCGAGCGGTCGTGCTGCTACCCTAAGGCGCGTCATCGCCGGCGGAAATGGCTGATTTTCCGGTCGGCCGCGGTTGACCCCGTAAAAAAATCCTGATTACACTCGACCGGCCGGATATTCAAGCGACGTGGTCTTAATTCTATCTGTCGCCGTCAAAGGTACTGTAGTTGCCGATTTCCCTTCCTTGATAATCTAGCGCATCTCTTCTTTCATCAGTCCAGGTGGTGGCAAATATGGCAACGGGCATCGTCAAGTGGTTCAACGCGGAAAAGGGCTATGGCTTTATCGTGCCCGACGATGGCAGCAAGGATCTTTTCGTGCATTTTTCGCAGATTCGTACCGAAGGGTACAAGACGCTGCAGGAAAACCAGCGCGTGACCTATGAAGTCGGGCAGGGCGCCAAGGGCCCGGCCGCGATGAACATCCAGATTATCAAATGACCTGGCGGCCGCGTCCGGCGGCCGTGGTGTCGTTCCCCTCTTGGCCTCTTGGCGATTCATCGCCGCAACGGAGTCCATGTCGTGACGGGGCCCGATGGCAGGGAATAAAAAAGGCGTGCCGCAGGGCACGCCTTTTTCGTTTGCCGGCTTGGCGGGGCGGGGGCGGCTCTTGCGGGATTGCGTTGGGCCGCCCTGGCCGGCTCAATGCGCGCCGTGGTCCTTGCCCGCCGCGTGCGGCGGGATGAGCAGCCGGTCCACATAGGCGATGCCGATCGCAGACAGTATGAACACGCAGTGGATGATGGTCTGCCACATCACGCCGGTCTGCGTGAAATTCATCCCCGGCGTACCGAGCGCGCCGGCTTCGATGAAGGTGCGCAGCAGGTGTATCGACGAGATGCCGATGATGGCCATCGCCAGTTTCACCTTCAGAACGCTGGCGTTGACGTGGCTCAGCCATTCCGGCTGGTCCGGATGGCCTTCCAGCCGCAATCGCGATACGAAGGTCTCGTAGCCGCCGACGATCACCATGACCAGCAGATTGGAGATCATGACGACGTCGATGAGTCCCAGCACGATCAGCATGATCTGCTGTTCGCCGAAGGTGGTGGCATGGCTGACCAGGTGCCACAGCTCTTTCAGGAAAAGCAGCACGTAGACGCCCTGGGCGACGATCAGGCCCAGGTACAAGGGCAGTTGCAGCCAGCGCGAGCTGAAGATCAGGGCCGCCATGGTGCTCAGGCGGGGACGGGTATCGCCGGGGGCGCGGGAATCCATAGGGAAGAAATACGCAGTGGTTCGGGGCTGGAGAGGGCTGGAATTCTATCAAGCTGACGGGATGCTTTCCGTGACGGCGCGGCCGCCGCGGCGCCGGTTTCCGTCCGTCGGATCAACGCCCGGCTTATCCGTCCCCGGGCGCCGGCCCCGTGCCGGAGGGCGGGCGATGAGTTTCCGGTAAAATGACCGGTTGATTCCCATCTTCCCCTTCACTCGCAAATAGGTCTTTTCTAATGCAGCCTGTGGTTGAAACCCTCTCCGGCCTGAAGCGCCGCGTCGATCTGTCCGTGTCCGTGGCGGACGTCGAAAAAGAAGTCCAGGCGCAGTTGAAGCGCGTCGCGCGTACCGCCAAGGTGCCGGGCTTTCGTCCCGGCAAGGTGCCCATGAACATGCTGGAACGCAGCCATGGTCCCGGCATCCGCTACGACGTCATCAACACGCAGGTAGGCCGTGCATTCGAACAGGCCGTCGATTCCGCCAAGCTGCGTATCGCCGGCACGCCTTCCATCGAACCGAAGACCGAAGGGGTCGCCGACGACACGCTGGCGTTTTCCGCCACCTTCGAGGTCTATCCGGAAGTCGCCGTGCCGGACCTGGCCAGCCTGTCCGTGACCCGCTACGACTCTCCCGTCACCGATGCCGAGGTCGACCGCACCATCGACGTGCTGCGCAAGCAACGCGCGACCTACGAAGCACGCGAAGGCCGGGCGGCCCAGGACGGCGATCGCGTGACACTGGATTTCGCGGGCACCATCGACGGTGTGCCCTTCGAAGGCGGCAAGGCCGAGGACTTCCCCTTCGTCCTGGGGCAAGGCCGCATGCTGCCCGAATTCGAGGCCGCCGCCCAGGGCATGAAGGCGGGCGAAACCAAGGTATTCCCCTTGAGCTTCCCCGAGGACTACCAAGGCAAGGAAGTTGCCGGGAAGACGGCCGAGTTCACCATCACGGTCAAGGAAGTGGCTGAAGCCGTGCTGCCCGCCGTGGATGGCGAATTCGCCAAGTCCCTGGGCCAGGCGGAAGGCGACGTGGAAAAGCTGAAGGCCGACATCCGCAAGAACGTCGAGCGCGAAGCCAAGACGCGCCTGCTCGTGCGCACGAAGAACAGCGTCATGGACGCACTGGCCGAAGCCGCCAAATTCGAAGTGCCGGCCGCGCTGGTGGATAGCGACGTGAGCAGCCGCGTCGCGGCCGCCCGCGAAGAACTGAAGCAGCGTGGATTGCCCAACGCCGATTCGGTACCGATCCCGCCGGAAGCCTTCAGCACGGAATCCGAGCGCCGCGTGCGCCTGGGCCTGCTGGTGTCCGAGCTGGTCAAGGATGCGCAATTGCAGGCCAAGCCCGAGCAGGTCCGCGCGCGTATCGAGGAATTCGCCCAGAACTACGAAGAGCCGGCCCAGGTGGTCAGCTATTATTTGTCCGACCGCCAGCGCCGCGCCGAAATCGAGGCCCTCGTGGTGGAAGACAATGTGGTTTCCTATGTGCTCGAGAAGGCCCAGGTCAAGGATGAGCAGGTGCCTTTCGAACAGTTGATGGGGATGGCTTGATGGATAGATTTACGGACTTTTATGCGTCCATGCACGGCGGCACTTCCGTGACGCCGACGGGCCTGGGGTACATCCCCATGGTGATCGAACAGTCCGGACGCGGCGAACGGGCCTACGACATCTATTCCCGCCTGTTGCGGGAACGCGTCATATTCCTGGTCGGTCCGGTGACCGACAACTCGGCCAATCTGGTCGTGGCCCAGCTGCTGTTCCTGGAATCGGAAAACCCGGACAAGGACATCTCGTTCTATATCAATTCGCCGGGTGGTTCCGTCTACGCCGGCATGGCCATCTACGACACGATGAACTTCGTGAAGCCCGACGTGTCCACCCTGTGCACCGGGCTGGCAGCGAGCATGGGCGCTTTCCTGTTGGCGGCGGGCAAGAAGGGCAAGCGTTACACGCTGCCCAACTCCCGCATCATGATTCACCAGCCCTCGGGCGGCGCCCAGGGCCAGGCCAGCGACATCAAGATCCAGGCGGAAGAGATCCTGCGCCTGCGGGATCGCCTGAATCGCATCCTGGCGGATAACACCGGCCAGCCCCAGGAACGCATCGCCCAGGACACGGAGCGCGACAACTTCATGTCGGCGGAAGATGCGTTATCGTATGGCTTGGTGGACAAGGTGCTGGCCTCGCGCTCCGAGGATCGCTAAGGCGTCCGCGGGTCCGGTTCCTACCGCCGTATTTCGAGCCAGCGTAGGATGGGTGGCGCGCGCAGGCGCGGCATCCATCGTCACCAGAGATATATATGCCTGAAAAAAAGGGATCGGCAGACGCGAAGGTGCTGCATTGCTCTTTCTGCAACAAGAGCCAGCACGAGGTCCGCAAACTGATCGCGGGGCCTTCCGTGTTCATCTGCGACGAATGCATCGATCTTTGCAACGATATCATTCGGGAAGAAGCGCAGGCGACGGCGCGCGCCGCCATTCGCTCGGAACTGCCCACCCCGACTGAGATCAAGAATTTCCTGGACCAATACGTCATTGGCCAGAATACGCCCAAGCGCACGCTGGCGGTTGCCGTGTACAACCACTACAAGCGCATCCGCCACGGCGAGCTCAAGGGCGACGAGGTCGAGCTTTCCAAGAGCAATATCCTGCTCGTGGGGCCCACCGGTTCCGGCAAGACGCTGCTGGCCCAGACCCTGGCGCGCATGTTGAACGTGCCGTTTGTCATGGCCGACGCGACCACGCTTACCGAAGCCGGCTATGTGGGCGAGGACGTCGAAAACATCATCCAGAAGCTGCTGCAGAACTGCAACTACGAAGTCGAGAAGGCGCAGCGAGCCATTATCTATATCGACGAAATCGACAAGATTTCGCGCAAGTCCGATAACCCCTCCATTACGCGGGATGTATCGGGCGAAGGGGTCCAGCAGGCGCTGCTGAAGTTGATCGAAGGCACCGTGGCTTCCGTTCCGCCGCAGGGCGGGCGCAAGCACCCCAACCAGGACTTCGTGCAGGTCGATACCACCAATATCCTCTTCATCGTCGGCGGCGCCTTCGACGGGCTGGAAAAGGTCATTCGAGACCGGACCGAGAAATCCGGTATCGGCTTTTCGGCGTCGGTACGGGCCAAGTCCGAACGGGGCGTGGGGGAATTGTTCAGCGAAGCGGAACCCGAAGACCTCATCAAGTTCGGTCTCATTCCTGAACTGGTTGGTCGTTTGCCGGTGGTTGCGACGCTGGACGAGCTCGACGAAGCCGCGTTGGTGCAGATCCTTACCGAGCCCAAGAACGCCCTGGTCAAGCAATTCCAGAAGCTGTTCGCCATGGAAGGCGCGGAACTGGACGTGCGGCCCGCGGCCCTGCGCGCCATCGCCCGCAAGGCGCTCAAGCGCAAGACGGGGGCACGCGGATTGCGGTCCATCCTGGAATCCGCGCTGCTCGATACGATGTACGAGTTGCCGTCGCTGGGCAATGTCAGCCGCGTCGTGCTCGACGAAAACGTCATCGAAGGCGACGGACAGCCTTTGCTCATCTATGCGGATGATGCCGCGCAGACATCCAAACCGGATCGGGGCGAAGTCAGGGACGCCGCCGCGTAAAGCGACTTGAAAAAAACCCGTCCTGGATGACGGGTTTTTTAAGCTTTTCGCGGTGAACAGCCGGAATCTTGATTTTTCGGCTATTGTTCCCATATCAGACGTAACTGACGATAGACGGGACATCGCTGACACGTTTTTCCGCCGTATCGCCGATACGTTGAGTCATCCCAAGGAATTCTTTATGTCTGGCACTCAGACCCTGCCTTCAGAACCCATCGACCTTCCGCTGTTGCCGCTGCGCGACGTCGTGGTGTTCCCGCACATGGTCATCCCGCTGTTCGTCGGACGTCCCCGCTCCATACGCGCGCTTGAAGTGGCCATGGAGGCCGGCAAGAGCATTATGCTGGTCGCGCAAAAATCCGCCGGCAAGGATGATCCCTCGCCCGAGGACGTATACGAGATCGGTTGCGTGGCGGGCATTCTGCAGATGCTGAAATTGCCCGACGGTACCGTGAAGGTGCTGGTCGAAGGCGCGCAGCGCGCCCGGATCACGCGCGTGGACGACGTGGAGTCTCACTTCACGTGCGAAGTCGTGCCCATCGAGCTCGACCCCATCCAGGGTTCCGAGACGGAAGCGCTGCGCCGCGCCATCGTGGCGCAGTTCGAGCAGTACGTGAAGCTCAACAAGAAGATCCCGCCGGAGATCCTGACCTCGCTGGCGGGCATCGACGATGCCGGCCGCCTGGCCGATACCATTGCCGCCCATCTGCCGCTGAAGCTCGAGCAGAAGCAGAAGATGCTGGAAATCTTCGGCACGGCGGAGCGCCTGGAAGGCCTGCTGACGCAACTGGAAACCGAAATCGACATCCTGCAGGTCGAGAAGCGGATCCGTGGCCGCGTGAAAAAGCAGATGGAGAAAAGCCAGCGCGACTACTACCTGAATGAGCAGGTCAAGGCCATTCAGAAGGAGTTGGGCGAGGGCGAAGAAGGCGCGGACATCGAGGAGCTCGAAAAGAAAATCGTCGCCGCGCGCATGCCCAAGGAAGCGCGCAAGAAGGCCGACGCCGAGTTGAAAAAACTCAAGCTGATGTCGCCCATGTCGGCAGAAGCGACGGTGGTGCGCAACTACATCGATACGCTGATCAACCTGCCGTGGCGCAAGAAGAGCAAGGTCAATAACTCCATCGGCAATGCCGAGACCGTGCTCGACGACGATCACTATGGCCTTGAGAAGGTCAAGGAACGCATCCTGGAATACCTGGCCGTGCAGCAACGGGTGGACAAGGTCAAGGCGCCCATCCTGTGCCTGGTGGGGCCCCCGGGTGTGGGCAAGACCTCCCTGGGTCAGTCGATCGCCAAGGCGACGAACCGCAAGTTCGTCCGCATGGCCCTGGGCGGCGTGCGCGACGAGGCCGAAATCCGCGGCCACCGCCGCACCTATATCGGGTCGATGCCGGGCAAGATCCTGCAGAACATGAGCAAGGTCGGCGTTCGCAACCCGCTGTTCCTGCTGGACGAAATCGACAAGCTGGGCATGGATTTCCGCGGCGACCCTTCGTCGGCGCTGCTGGAAGTGCTGGATCCGGAACAGAACCACACCTTCCAGGACCATTACGTCGAGGTGGATTTCGACCTGTCGGATGTGATGTTCGTGGCGACGAGCAACACGCTGAACATCCCGCCGGCCCTGCTGGACCGGATGGAAGTCATCCGCTTGTCCGGCTACACCGAGGACGAGAAAGTCCACATCGCCAGCGATCACCTGATCCCCAAGCTGTTGAAGAACAACGGCTTGAAGGAAACGGAGCTGACCATCGACGAATCGGCGCTTCGGGATATCGTGCGGTATTACACGCGCGAAGCCGGGGTGCGCGCCCTGGAACGCGAGGTCGGCAAGATCTGCCGCAAGGTGGTCAAGCAACTGCTGACGGAGCGCGACGCCAAGGACAAGGCCGACGCCAATGGCCAGGCCAAGCCCATCGCTGTCACATCGGAGAACCTGAACGACTACCTGGGCGTGCGCCGGTACAACTTTGGCATGGCGGAAAAGGAAAACCAGGTAGGCCAGGTAACCGGCCTGGCCTGGACGGAGGTGGGCGGCGATCTGCTGACCATCGAAGTCGCCGATATGCCGGGCAAGGGAGCCATTCAGCGTACGGGTTCCCTGGGCGATGTGATGAAGGAATCGGTCGAGGCGGCCCGGACAGTAGTGCGTTCGCGCGCTCGTCGCCTGGGGTTTGCCGACAGTGTTTTCGAAAAGCGCGACATGCACGTGCACGTGCCGGAAGGCGCGACGCCCAAGGACGGCCCGTCCGCCGGTATCGCGATCACTACCGCCATGGTGTCGGCGCTGTCGGGCATCCCGGTGCGCGCGGATGTCGCGATGACGGGCGAAATCACCTTGCGTGGCGAAGTCCTGGCCATCGGCGGGCTGAAGGAAAAACTGCTGGCGGCACACCGGGGTGGCATCAAGACCGTGCTGATCCCCGAGGAAAACGTCAAGGATTTGGCCGAGATCCCCGACAACGTCAAAAACCAGCTCGAGGTCGTACCGGTGCGCTGGATAGACAAAGTGCTGGAGCGGGCCCTGGAGCGCATGCCGGACCCGATATCGGAAGACGAGGCCAAGGACAAGCCCTTGGTGACCCCGTCGCCGGCAGCGGCGTCGGAGGCCACGGATCCCGTGACCAAGCACTGATGGTTGCCGTGATGGATTGTTCGGCCCCGAGGCGACGACGGTAAGGACAACCGGCCTGGCAGGCAGACGAAAAATGGGCCTGGACGCGTAAGCGGCCAGGCCCTTTTCTTTTGCTTTTAGTGCAGGGCTTGTGTGCGGATAAGCCCGACCGCGATCCCTTCCAGCGCGAATTCCTGCCCGGGCTGGACGATGATGGGCTCGAACTCGGGATTCTCGGGCAGCAGTTCGATTCGACCGCCCTGGCGATGCAGCCGCTTGACCGTAACGTCTTCGTCGATGCGGGCGACAACGATCTGGCCTTCGCGCGCCTCGCTCGCCTTCTTGACGGCCAGGAGGTCGCCGTCGAGTATGCCGACGTCGCGCATGCTCATGCCGCGCACCTTCAGTAGATAGTCCGGCCGCTGCGCGAACAAGGCCGGATCCACGCCTACGTCGCGTTCGACATGTTCGGCCGCTAGGATGGGGCTGCCGGCGGCGACGCGTCCCACCAAGGGGAGCATGAGTTGCGCCAGCGATGGCAAGGGGAGCATGGCTTGGCTGGCTTCCGGCCGCGTTTCCTTGAGGCGGATGCCGCGGGAGGCGCCGGCGGTCAGCTCGATCGCGCCTTTGCGCGCGAGCGCTTTCAGGTGGTCTTCCGCGGCGTTGGGCGAACGGAAACCCAGCGCCTGGGCGATTTCGGCGCGGGTAGGGGGGAAGCCCGTGCTTGCCACCGCTTGGCGTATGAGATCCAGGATTTGCTGTTGGCGGTCGGTAAGTTTGCTGGCCATTGCGCGTTCCGGTTGCCCTGTATGGATATACAGCTACGCATTTTGGGGGACGCAGCTTCAAAACGCAAGGGGGGACCGCCATCTGCAGGCAAATAAGCCAAGCCGGGAAATGAACGAACCACCCGGTGAACGCGCAACCAAGCGGTGAAGGAACAGTCAGGTAGTGAAGGACAGTCAGGTAGTGAAGGAACAGCCGGGCGGTGAGAAGGACCAGGCCGGAAACCAAGCGGGGCCCTTGCGGGCCCCGGCTTCATATCGGTATCGTCGGTATCGCGGTTGGCGCTCAGCCTTTCAGTACGGCGGCGATGCTCTTGGCGACAACGTCGATGTTCTGGCTATTCAGTGCCGCAACGCAGATGCGTCCGCTGGACACGGCGTAGATACCATGTTCTTCACGCAGGCGATCCACCTGGGCCGACGTGAGGCCCGAGTAAGAGAACATGCCGCGCTGGTCGAGGACGAAGCTGAAATCCTGCTGCGCGCCGTTTTCCTTGATTTTTTCCACCAGTTGGCGGCGCACCAGGCGTATGCGGTCACGCATGCCGGCGAGCTCCTGTTCCCACAAGGCGAACAGATCCGGCGTGTTCAGCACCGTGGAGACGACGGTGCCGCCATGGGTCGGCGGGTTCGAGTAGTTGGTGCGGATCACACGCTTGAGCTGGCTGAGCACGCGCTGCGCCTCGTCCTTGCTGCCGGCGATGACCGTCAGCGCGCCGACGCGTTCGCCGTACAGCGAGAACGACTTGGAAAAAGACGAGCTGATGAAGACCGTCATGTCCATGTCGGCGAACAGCCGCACCACGGCGGCATCTTCATGCAGCCCGGCGCCGAAGCCCTGGTACGCGATGTCGAGGAAGGGAACGAGGTCGCGTTCCTTGACGACATTGGCAATGCGCTGCCACTGCTCGGGAGTCGGGTCCACGCCGGTGGGGTTGTGGCAGCAGGCATGAAGAACGACGATGCTGCCGGCCGGCATGGATTTCAGTCCGGCCAGCATGCCTTCGATGTTCAGGCCGTGCGTGGCGGCGTCGTAGTAGGGATAGGTTTCCACCTGGAAGCCGGCGCGCTCGAACAGCGCGCGGTGGTTTTCCCAGCTGGGGTCGCTGATATAGGTCTTGGCCTGCGGCAGCAGTTGACGCAGGAAGTCGGCGCCGATCTTCAGCGCGCCCGTACCGCCCAGCGCCTGGGCGGTCAGTACGCGGCCGGCGGCCGATAGCGGAGAATCCGCGCCCAGCAGCAGCGCCTGGGCGCCCTTGTTGTAGCCGGCGATGCCTTCGATGGGCAGGTAGCCCCGGGCGGCCGCGGCTTCGATGCGGGCGACTTCAGCCTTGCGCACCGCCTGCAGCAGCGGAATCCGACCGTTGTCGTCGTAATACACCCCCACGCCCAGATTGACCTTGCCCGGCCGGGTATCGGCGTTGAACTGCTCATTCAGCCCGAGGATGGGGTCGCGCGGGGCCAACTCGACGTTTTGGAAAAGGGTGCTCATCGGATCGCAAAAAAGGGTAGGTGGACGCAGCCGTGCATGCGGCGGATAATGGGGGGTTTACCCTGAGACAGTCTAGCATGAGCGAACCTGGATTCGTCGAATTTCCGGACAGCCCTTTTCAGCTCTTCCAGCCCTATCCGCCGGCGGGAGACCAGCCCGGCGCAATCACCGCGCTGACGGATGGCGTGCGCGACGGTCTGATGTACCAGACCTTGCTGGGCGTGACGGGCTCGGGCAAGACGTACACCATGGCGAACGTGATCGCGCGGCTCGGACGGCCCGCGCTGGTACTGGCGCCCAACAAAACCCTGGCCGCGCAGCTGTATGCCGAAATGCGGGAGTTCTTTCCGAAGAACGCCGTGGAGTATTTCGTCTCCTACTACGATTATTATCAGCCCGAAGCGTACGTGCCGACGCGCGATCTGTTTATCGAAAAAGATTCGTCGATAAACGAGCATATCGAACAGATGCGGCTATCGGCCACGAAAAGCCTGCTCGAGCGCCGCGATACGGTGATCGTGGGCACCGTATCCTGCATCTATGGTATTGGCAATCCCGGCGATTATCACGCCATGGTGCTCATCCTGCGCGTGGGCGACCGGATTTCCCGGCGCGAGATACTGGCCCGGCTGGTCGCCATGCAGTACACGCGCAACGATGCCGACTTCACCCGCGGGGTGTTTCGCGTGCGCGGCGAAACCATCGATATTTTCCCGGCGGAAAGCGCCGAACTCGCCTTGCGCCTGACGTTGTTCGACGACGAGGTCGAGACGCTGGAATTGTTCGATCCGTTGACCGGCAAGGTCAGGCAGAAGGTGCCGCGCTTCACGGTTTATCCGGGGTCGCATTACGTCACCCCGCGCGACACCGTGCTGCGCGCCATCGAAACCATCAAGGAAGAGCTGCGCGAGCGCGTGCAGTTCTTTACCACGCAAGGCAAGCTGGTGGAGGCCCAGCGCCTGGAGCAGCGTACGCGCTTCGACCTGGAAATGCTCCAGGAGCTCGGTTTCTGCAAGGGCATCGAGAACTACTCCCGCCACTTGTCCGGCGCGGCGCCGGGCGAGCCGCCGCCGACGCTGATCGATTATCTGCCCGCCGACGCGCTGATGTTCATCGACGAAAGTCACGTCACCATCGGCCAGCTGGGCGGCATGTACCGCGGCGACCGGTCGCGCAAGGAAACCCTGGTCCAGTACGGGTTCCGCCTGCCATCGGCGCTGGACAACCGGCCGCTGCAGCTGCAGGAATTCGAGGCGCGCATGCGCCAGTGCGTGTTCGTGTCGGCCACGCCATCGGCCTACGAGCAGGAGCACGCGGACAATGTGGTGGAGCAGGTGGTGCGGCCCACCGGCCTGGTGGATCCCATTGTGGAAGTGCGTCCCGCGCGCACGCAGGTCGACGACCTGCTGGGCGAGATCAAGCTGCGCGTCGCCGAGTCCGATCGCGTACTGGTGACCACGCTGACCAAGCGCATGGCCGAAGACCTGACCGACTTCCTGGCGGAGCACGGTGTGCGCGTGCGCTACCTGCACTCGGATATCGATACGGTGGAACGGGTGGAAATCATCCGCGACCTGCGCCTGGGCACCTTCGACGTGCTGGTCGGCATCAACCTGCTGCGCGAGGGCCTGGATATTCCGGAGGTTTCCCTGGTTGCCATCCTGGACGCGGACAAAGAAGGTTTCCTGCGTTCCGAGCGCAGCCTGATCCAGACCATCGGGCGCGCGGCGCGCAATCTGAATGGCAAGGCCATCCTTTACGCGGACCGGGTCACCGATTCCATGCACCGGGCCATCGGCGAAACCGAACGCCGGCGCAAGAAGCAGGAAGACTTCAACCAGGCCCACGGCATTACCGCCAAGGGCGTGCAAAAGGCCGTGCGCGAATTGATCGACGGGGTGGTGGCGCCCGTCCAGCATCCGACGATCGAGGACGCGCTGCCGGCCGAAGTGCTGACGGACGAGAAGGCGCTGGCCAGGGAAATCCGCCGCCTGGAAAAACTCATGATGGATCACGCCCGCAATCTGGAATTCGAACAGGCCGCGGCCGCTCGCGACGCCCTGAATGCCTTGAAGGAACGGGTATTGCTGGATGGGGCCCGCTAAGGCGGCCGCCCGGCACGCCCGGCCTGGGCGGCGCCCATGGGGGCCGCGCAGAATCTGTAGCCGACTGTCGCGAACATGTCATGCCAGTGAAATATCCGGGACACGATTTCGTGTTGCAAGGCGGCCTCGGATGTCATTGAATCGGGGCGGAAATCCCGCTTAGGAAACGTCAATAGCTTGATTAGATTTATCCTATAAGTCCCTAATTCAACTGGATTTTTGCGCTGCGAAATGTGCACTGCAATAGGTGGTTTCCACTGAAAAAAAGCTTGCCTAGTTGCGGGTTTTCCCTCAGACTATTAAGCATGATGACCAAGGTACTTTTCGTTTGCATGGGCAACATCTGCCGCTCGCCGAGCGCAGAAGGCGTGTTCCGCCGGCTGGTCAATGACGCCGGGCTGGGCGATGTCGTGCGGATAGATTCCGCCGGTACGCATGCCTTCCATATTGGCGAAGCCCCGGACGCCCGGGCCCAGGCCGCCGCCCGCAAGCGCGGCTACGAAATCACGCATTGCGAGGCGCGTCAGGTCACGCCCGATGATTTCCGCGAGTTCGATCTCATCCTGGCGATGGACTGGGAAAACCTGTCCGCGCTTCAGCAGCAATGTCCGAAGGCGTACCAGCACAAGCTGATGCTGCTGATGCGGTTCGCCAATGAATTCGAGGAAGCGACCGTCCCCGACCCCTACTATGGCGGCCCGGAAGGTTTTGGCAAGGTCCTCGATTATCTGGAAGACGCCTGTCAGGGCGTGCTGGAGCTGGTGCGCAAGCGTGCCACCCAGTATCAGGCCGCATAAACCTGGCAGTACTTCGCGCCGATTCCCCGCCATGCTGGCGCGAAACCGGCGCTCCACCCGAAACAGCCGCCCGCGACCATCGCGCGCGGCTGTGTGCTTTTCAGGGGGTCGGAGGCTTCCTGCTCAGCCCTATCGGCAGCAGGGTTTCATAGCAAATTAGTCGGGAATAGGCTATACTTGAGGCAATTACTCAGGTATTGGAACCCGGCTGGGCCGGGCCTACTGGCTAAACAGGAACCCTCGATATGCGGCTGACTACCAAAGGACGTTTTGCCGTGACCGCCATGATCGACCTTGCCATGCGCCAGCATAGCGGTCCGGTCACGCTGGCGGCCATCAGCCAGCGCCAAAATATTTCCCTTTCCTATCTCGAGCAGCTTTTCGGCAAGCTGCGGCGGCATGAGCTCGTCGACAGCGTCCGTGGCCCGGGCGGCGGCTATTCGCTCGCGCGCCTGGCGCGCAATGTCACGGTTGCCGACATCATCTTCGCCGTGGACGAACCGCTCGATGCCACCAGCTGTGGCGGCAAGCAGGACTGTACGAGCGGCAAGGACGGCAAGTCGGGCAAGTGCATGACGCACGAGCTATGGGCCACGCTCAACCGCAAGATGGTGGATTACCTGGATTCCGTTTCCTTGCAAGACCTGGTGGACCAGCAGCGCGTGCGGCAACTCCAGGAAGCCAGCAACCAGGCCCAGAACGGCACGGTGCGGGTGAACCGCATGACCAACGGCGCCGGCGTTGCCAGCCCGTGCGCGAATGCCAGCACGGCGCAGTCCGGCGCATCGGCCACCGTATAAGAAAACCAGGAGCTGTACGAAATGACTACCCGTCCCATCTACCTCGATTATTCCGCCACGACGCCTGTCGATCCGCGCGTGGTGGAAAAAATGGTGCCGTGGCTGTACGAGCACTTCGGCAATCCCGCCTCGCGCAGCCACTCCATCGGCTGGGAAGCGGAAGACGCGGTGGAACGCGCCCGCGAGGAAGTGGCCAAGCTGGTCAACGCCGACCCACGGGAAATCATCTGGACTTCCGGTGCCACCGAGTCGGACAACCTGGCGATCAAGGGCGCCGCGAACTTCTACAAGGAGCGCGGCAAGCACATCATCACGGTCAAGACCGAGCACAAGGCCGTGCTGGATACCGCCCGTGAGCTGGAGCGCCAGGGTTTCGAGGTCACCTACCTGGACGTCATGGAAAACGGCCTGATCGATCTGGACGTTTTCAAGGCGGCGCTGCGCCCCGATACGGTGCTGGTGTCGGTGATGATGGTCAACAACGAGATCGGCGTCATCCAGGATATCGAAACCCTGGGCGAGATCTGTCGCGAGCGCAACATCGTTTTCCACGTCGACGCCGCGCAGGCGACCGGCAAGGTGGAAATCGACCTGCAAAAGCTCAAGGTGGACCTGATGTCGTTCTCCGCGCACAAGACCTATGGCCCGAAGGGCATCGGCGCGCTGTACGTGCGGCGCAAGCCGCGCGTGCGCATCGAAGCGCAGATGCACGGCGGTGGCCATGAGCGGGGCTTCCGTTCGGGCACGCTGCCCACGCACCAGATTGTCGGCATGGGCGAAGCCTTCCGACTGGCGCGCGAGGAAATGGGTACCGAGAACGAGCGTATCCGCATGCTGCGCGACCGCTTGTGGGCCGGCCTGTCGGAAATCGAAGAGGTCTACCTGAACGGCGATATGGACCGCCGCGTGCCGCACAACCTGAACGTCAGTTTCAACTACGTGGAAGGCGAGTCCCTGATCATGGCGGTCAAGGAACTGGCGGTGTCCAGCGGGTCGGCCTGTACTTCCGCCAGCCTGGAGCCTTCCTATGTCCTGCGCGCGCTGGGCCGCAATGACGAGCTGGCTCACAGTTCGATTCGCTTCACGATAGGGCGCTTCACGACGGAACAGGAAATCGACTTCACCGTCGACCTGCTGAAGAAGCGGGTCGGCAAGCTGCGCGACATGTCGCCGCTCTGGGAGATGGCCAAGGAAGGCATCGACCTGAATTCCGTCCAGTGGGCCGCGCACTGACGCGCTGAATCGCGCGGCGTCCGCCGCGCGAGGTGAACCAATTCGAAGGCCTTCGCCTGGCGAAGGAGAAAACATCATGGCATATAGCGAAAAAGTTCTGGATCACTACGAAAACCCCCGCAACGTCGGGTCTTTCGAGAAAGGCGACGATTCCGTCGGTACCGGCATGGTCGGCGCGCCCGCCTGTGGCGACGTCATGAAATTGCAGATCAAGGTCGGTCCGGACGGCGTCATACAGGATGCGCGATTCAAGACCTACGGCTGTGGGTCGGCCATCGCTTCCAGCTCGCTGGTGACCGAATGGGTCAAGGGCAAAACGCTGGACGAGGCCATGAACATCCGCAATACGCAAATCGCGGAAGAACTGGCCCTGCCGCCGGTAAAGATCCACTGTTCCATCCTGGCGGAGGACGCCATCAAGGCGGCCGTCAAGGACTACAAAGAAAAGCATACGCGGAGTTGATTATGGCGATCACGCTGACTCCCCAAGCGGCCAACCACATCAGCCGGTATTTGCAGCGCCGCGGCAAAGGGGTGGGCTTGCGCCTGGGCGTCAGGACCACCGGCTGTTCGGGCATGGCCTATAAGCTCGAATATGTGGACGAGCCGGACGCCGCCGACCAGGTGTTCGAAAGCCACGGCGTGAAGGTATTCGTCGACCCGAAAAGCCTGGCGTATATCGATGGCACGCAGCTCGACTACGCGCGTGAAGGCTTGAACGAGGGGTTCAAATTCCACAACCCCAACGAAAAGGCGACCTGCGGCTGCGGCGAGTCCTTCACGGTGTGAATCTTGGCGGCCGTGGACGATCATTTTTCGCTGTTCGGGCTGCCCGCGCGTTTTGACATCGATGCGGCGCAGCTGGAACAGGCCTGGCGCGCGGTGGCGGCGCGGGTGCATCCGGACCGTTACGCCACCGCGTCCCCCGCCGAGCGGCGCGTCGCCATGCAATGGTCCGCGCGGGCGAACGAGGCCTACCGGCAGTTGCGCGATCCCTTGCTGCGCGCCCGCTATCTGTGCGAGCAGGCCGGGGTGGACTTGCAGACGGAAAGCAATACGTCCATGGACACCGATTTCCTGATGCAGCAGATGACCTGGCGCGAGATGCTCGACGACGTGCGCGAGCAGGGCGGGCAGGGATCCGCGGCCGATGCGCTGCGGACCGAGCTGCGCGAGGCGGAGGCCGATTTCCAGCGCCAGGTGGGCGGCCTGCTGGACCAGCAGAACGATGCCGCGGCCGCCGCGACGAAGATCCGCGAATGGATGTTCGTGCGCAAGATCAGCCAGGAGCTGGCGCAAGCCGCCGATTAGGCTAGCCTGGGCCTACAATCGCGGGTTTGGCCGTGGAGACGGCGCTACCCATAACCGTGTTAATCCAACCATGGCCTTACTGCAGATTTCAGAACCGGGCGAATCCCCCGCGCCGCACGAGCGCAAGCTCGCCGTGGGCATAGACCTGGGCACGACGAACTCGCTGGTGGCGACGGTACGCAGCAGCGTGCCCGAGGTCCTGCTCGATGAAGCCGGCCGTGCGCTGCTCCCGTCCGCCGTGCGGTATTCGGCCGATGGCGAGCCGGTGGTCGGGCACGATGCCCTGGCCGCGCAGGCCGAGGATCCCAGCAATACCATCGTGTC
This sequence comes from Bordetella bronchialis, assembly GCF_001676705.1. Lineage (NCBI taxonomy): Bacteria > Pseudomonadati > Pseudomonadota > Betaproteobacteria > Burkholderiales > Alcaligenaceae > Bordetella > Bordetella bronchialis. The sequence continues at coordinate 3,650,222 of NZ_CP016170.1, read as the reverse complement.
GGTGAAGCGCTTCATGGGACGCACGGCCGAAGAGGCCCGCGCCTCCGCCGCTGCCTATGACTTCGTGGATGCGCCCGGCATGGTGCGGCTGCGCACCGCGCAGGGCGATCTGAGCCCGGTCGAGGTGTCCTCGCATATCCTGGCGCGGCTGCGCAGCCGCGCCGAGGCCGCGCTGGGCGACGAACTGGTGGGGGCGGTGATTACCGTGCCCGCTTATTTCGACGATGCCCAGCGGCAGGCGACTCGCGACGCCGCCCGGTTGGCCGGTCTGAACGTGCTGCGCCTGCTGAACGAGCCGACCGCCGCGGCGATCGCGTATGGGCTGGAGAATGCCGCGGAAGGCGTCTATGCGGTCTATGACCTGGGGGGCGGCACCTTCGACGTGTCCATCCTGCGCCTGACCAAGGGCGTGTTCGAAGTCGTGGCCACGGGCGGCGACACCGCGCTGGGTGGCGATGACTTCGACGCCCTGATCGCCCGGCACATCGCCGGCGCCATCGCCGGCTCGGATGCCTGGTCGCGCCACGATCGCCGGGCCCTGCTGGTGGCGGCCCGCGCGGCGCGTGAGCGCTTGTCGGATGCCGACGAAACCACGGTCGGCTTCCAGTTGCAGGACGGCACGCTGGTGGACGCGCCGCTTACGCGCGAACAGTTCGAAGCCATGGCGGCGCCCCTGGTGGCGCGCACGCTGGACGCGGCGCGCCGCGCGCTGCGCGACGCGAATCTCACGCCCGCCGAGGTGCGTGGCGTGGTCATGGTGGGCGGCGCCACGCGCATGCCCCTGGTGCGGCGCGCGGTGGGCGAGCTGTTCGGGACGACTCCGCTGACGGACCTGGACCCGGATCAGGTGGTGGCGCTGGGCGCGGCCTTGCAAGCCAACCTGTTGGCGGGCAACCGCTCGCCCGGCGAAGACTGGCTGCTGCTCGACGTGATTCCCTTGTCGCTGGGGCTGGAAACCATGGGCGGATTGGTGGAACGCATCATCCCCCGCAACAGCACGATCCCGGTGGCGCGCGCGCAGGAGTTCACGACCTTCAAGGACGGCCAGGGCGCGATGAGTATCCACGTCGTCCAGGGCGAACGCGAGCTCGTGTCGGCCTGCCGATCGCTGGCGCGCTTCGAGCTGCGCGGTATTCCGCCCATGGTGGCGGGAGCCGCCCGCATCCGCGTCACCTTTCAGGTGGACGCGGACGGCCTGCTGGGTGTGACGGCACGCGAGCAAAGTACGGGCGTGGAGGCCTCGGTCACGGTGAAGCCGTCCTATGGGCTTTCCGACGACGAAATCACCCGCATGCTGGCCGACAGCATCGATCAGGCGGACGCGGACGCGCGTGCGCGCATGCTGCGCGAGCAGCAGGTGGAAGCGCGGCAATTGGTGGATTCGGTGCGCGCCGCGCTGGCCGCGGATGGCGATCTGCTGGACACCCAGGAACGTGCCCGGGTGGACCAGGCGCTGGTCGATGCCGAAGCCGCCGCCCATAGCGAGGACGTCGACGCCGTACGCGCCGCGGTGCATGCCTTGTCGGAAGCCACCGAAGCCTTCGCGGCGCGCCGCATGGACCGCAGTATTCGCCAGGCCCTGTCGGGCCGCAAGCTGGACGAGTTGACCTGAGCGGTCGTTTTTTGTGTTCCCATCATGCCGAAACTGACCGTATTGCCCCATCCCGACATCTGCCCCGAGGGTAAAGTCATCGAGAACGCCCCCAGTGGCGAGTCGATATGCCGGGTCCTGCTCGACCACGATGTGGAAATCGAGCACGCCTGCGAGCTCTCGTGTGCCTGCACCACCTGTCACGTGGTGGTGCGCCAGGGATACCAGTCGCTGGAAGACGCCACCGACATGGAAGAGGACCTGCTCGACAAGGCCTGGGGCTTGACCCCCACTTCGCGCCTGTCGTGCCAGGCCAGGATCACGGACGAGGACCTGACCGTCGAAATCCCGCGCTACAGCATCAACCACGCCAAGGAGAACCACTGATGAAGTGGACCGATATTTACGATATCGCCGCGGCGCTGGCCGACGCGCATCCGGATGTCGATCCCAGCCAGGTCCGCTTCACCGGCCTGCGCGACATGGTGCTGGCGCTGCCTGATTTCAGCGACGATCCCAAGCACTGCGGCGAGAAAATCCTGGAAGCCATACAGCAGGCGTGGATCGAGGAACAGGACTGACATGATGGAAGCGGTGCGGCGGCGGTATGATCCGTAGCTGCCCGACTTTCCCTGTCCACGTCGACTGTTCCGCCATGTCCGCTCCCATCCTGCATTTCGGCCTGGCCGCCAATAGGCTGCATCACGAAACCCCCGATGCCGTGCTGTTCGACTGGCTGCGGGCCTGTTCGGCCAGCATCCGCGAGCTGGGCATGCATTTGTATACCGTGGGCCGCACGCACGACGCCATTTCGCGCGAGGGCATGCTGCAGGGCTATGCCGGGCTGATCCGCTACCCCTACGGACGCGAGGGCGGCCTGATGAAACTGGTGGCCCGGGTGACCGAAGGCCGCGATGGCACGGTGCCCTTCGACGGCGCCATTTATTTCATCGACCCCGTGGATCCGTCCTCGGTCTTCCCGGAAGCGCAGGCGCTCAAACGCCAGTGCGTCACGCATGGCAAACCTTTTATTTCCACCCTGGCCGGTGCGCTGGAATGGGTGGAGGTCGAACGCCTGCATGCCGGACTGGCGCCGGATCCCGCCATGGCGCATTTGTTCGATTTTTCCACGCAGACGCTGGCGCTGGTCGCGCATGACGCCCTGAAGGATGAGATGGTCGCCTTCGCGGACCAGCATTTCGACCTGTTGTCGCGTTTCCGCCGGCGTGTCGCCACGGGCACGACAGGCGGGCGCTTGAACGACCTGGCGTGGTCGCGCGGCTGGCCCAAGGAAAAGCCCTGGACCCACCGCTACCTGAGCGGCCCCTTGGGCGGCGACGCCCAGATCGCCGAACTGGTGCTGGAGCGCCAGTGCCAGCGCGTGATCTTCTTTGAAGATCCCCACGTGGCGCGCCAGCATGAAGCCGATATCCAGCTGCTGGAGCGCGCCGTACGCGTGGTGACGCGCGTGGCCTCGTGCGCGACCTCGCCCGCCGTGGCGCGGCGCTGGGCACAGGCAGCCGGGCTGCGCGGCGCGGCCTGAGCGGGCCCTGGAAAACGGCGCCGGTTCGGCGCCATGCCGGCCCGTCAGTCCTCGCGCCGCAGGTGCGGGAACAGGATAACGTCGCGGATGCTGGGGCTGTCCGTCAGCAGCATGACCAGGCGGTCGATGCCGATGCCGCAGCCGCCGGTGGGCGGCATGCCGTATTCCAGCGCCCGGATGTAGTCCGCGTCGTAATACATGGCTTCCTCGTCGCCGGCGTCCTTGGCCTCGACTTGCGCGCGGAAGCGTTCCGCCTGGTCCTCGGGATCGTTGAGTTCCGAGAAGCCGTTGGCGATCTCGCGGCCGGTGATGAAGAGTTCGAAGCGCTCGGTGATGCCCGGACGCGTGTCGGAGGCCCGTGCCAGGGGCGAGACCTCTACGGGGTAGTCGACGATGTACGTCGGACTCCACAACTGGGCTTCGGCGGTTTCCTCGAACAGTGCCAGCTGCAACGCGCCCAGGCCGGCGCGGGCCAGCGGCGGCGCGTCCACGTCCACTTGCAGTTTCTTCAGCTCCGCGCGCAGGAAGGATGCGTCGTCCAGCTGCGACTGGGTATAACGCGGCGCGTACTTCAGGATGGCTTCGCAGATGGTCAGGCGGTCGAAGGGCCTGGACAGGTCCAGCTCGCGTTCCTGGTACGTCAGCACGGCGCTGCCGGTGGCCGCGATCGCCGCCTGGCGGATCAGTTGTTCGGTGAAGTCCATCAGCCACCGGTAATCGGTATAGGCGGCGTAGAACTCCATCATGGTGAATTCGGGGTTGTGGCGCGGGCTGACCCCTTCGTTGCGGAAATTGCGGTTGACCTCGAAGACGCGGTCGAAGCCGCCCACGATCAGGCGCTTCAGGTAGAGCTCCGGCGCGATGCGCAGGAACATCTCCATGTCCAATGCATTGTGATGCGTGACGAAGGGCTTGGCCGCCGCACCGCCAGGAATGGGGTGGAGCATCGGCGTTTCCACTTCCAGGAAGCCCGCGTTCAGCATGTACTGGCGTATGGCGCCGATGGTCTTGCTGCGCGCTTCGAAGGTGCGGCGCGTGGCGTCGGTCATGATGAGATCGACGTAGCGCTGGCGGTAGCGCAGTTCCTGGTCCGCCACGCCATGGAATTTGTCGGGCAGCGGACGCAGGGACTTGGACAGCAGCCGTACCTGCGAGGCATGGATGGACAGTTCGCCCTTGTTGGTCTTGAAGACCGCGCCCTCGACCGCGATCAGGTCGCCGATATCCCACTGCTTGAACGCCGCGTAGCTGTCCTCGCCCAGGACGCCGCGGTCCAGGTAGATCTGGATGCGGCCGCTGGCATCCTGCACGGTCGCGAAGCTGGCCTTGCCCATGACGCGCTTGAGCATCATGCGGCCGGCGACCTTGACGACCTTGGCCAGCGCCGTGAGGGCTTCCTGGTCGGTGTCGTCATAGGCCGCGTGCAGATCGGCGGCGCGCGCGTCCGGCGTGAAGTCGTTCGGGTAGGCGGGGCCGCTCTCGCGCAGCTTGGCCAGCTTGGCCCGCCGTTCGGCGATCAGCCGGTTTTCCTCGCGGCCGGCCAGGTCCTGCGCGCCGGAGGCGGTCGAAGTATCGGTCATGGTGCGGATCAGTTGTAATTGCGAATGTCGTCGATTTCAGTGGCGCCGAAATCGTCGCGGTCCAGATAGGCGGCGATGCGCGCCGCGACGTCGGCCGGGCTGGCCAGTTTGCCGCTGGCGTGCAGGTCCTGGAAGCGCGGCAGGGCCGGGAAGGCGCCGGGATCGCTGGAGCGGATGACGCCCTGCATATCGGTGTCGACGACGCCAGGCGCCAGCGATACCAGCTTCGCGCCGTGCGCATCCTGCTCCTGCTTGGCGACGCGCGTGTACATATCCAGCGCCGCCTTGGTCGCGCAGTACACGCCCCAGCCCGCGGTGGGGTTGCGTCCGGCGCCGGAGGAAATGTTCAGCACGCGACGCTCGGCGCGCAGGTCGCGCGTGGCGGCCAGGAAGCGCGAGGTCAGCAGCATGACGGCGACCACGTTCAGGTTCAGGGCCTGGTTGATCGCCGCGGCGTCTTCCAGGGCGTCGACCGGGGCCACCGGGCTGACGGTGCCCGCATTGTTGACGAGCACGTAGCGTTCGGCATCCCGGGGCAGCCCCGCGGCCACCCGTGCCGCGACGGCCGTGGCCGCCGCCGTGTCCGACAGGTCCACGGCGATCTGTTCGAGTTCCGCGCCCCGTGCCTTGGCATGGGCCTCCAGTTCGGGATCCTGGCGGCGGGCCAGCGTGATCAGCCGGGTGCCGGGTTGGGCCAGCTGGCGGGCCAGGGCAGCGCCGATACCGCGGGAAGCGCCGGTCAGAACGACTACGGATTGGGGCATGGGATTACCTTTTGCGCGTGCGTCAGTGGGTAGGAAAGGGAAGCCGCGAGGCGTCAGACGCCCTGTTTCAGGCTGGCCTGGATGAAGGGATCGAGGTCGCCGTCCAACACCTTTTGGGTATTCGAGATTTCCACGTTGGTGCGCAGATCCTTGATGCGGCTCTGGTCCAGCACGTAGGAGCGGATCTGGTGGCCCCAGCCCACGTCGGTCTTGGAGTCTTCCAGCTTTTGCTGCTCGGCCATCCGGTTGCGCATCTCCAGTTCGTACAGCCGCGACTTCAGCATCTGCATGGCTTCCGCGCGGTTGCGGTGCTGCGAGCGGTCGTTCTGGCACTGCACGACGATGCCCGTGGGCATGTGCGTGATGCGGACCGCGGAGTCCGTCTTGTTGATGTGCTGCCCGCCCGCGCCGCTGGCCCGGTAGGTGTCGACACGCAAGTCCGCGGGGTTGATCTCGATTTCGAAGGAGTCGTCGACCTCGGGATAGACGAACACGCTGGCGAAGGAGGTATGGCGCCCGCCGGAGGAATCGAAGGGGCTCTTGCGCACCAGGCGATGCACGCCGGTTTCCGTGCGCAGGTAGCCGAAGGCGTATTCGCCTTCCACCTTGATGGTGGCGGACTTGATGCCCGCGACTTCGCCTTCGGATTCTTCCAGCACTTCGGCCTTGAAGCCCTTGCGTTCGCAGTACTTCAGGTATTGGCGCAGCAGCATCGACGCCCAGTCCTGGGCCTCGGTGCCGCCGGCGCCGGCCTGGATGTCCAGGAAGCAGTTCAGGGGGTCGGCCGGGTTGGCGAACATGCGCCGGAATTCCAGGCTTTCGAGCTTTTCCTGGAAGGCGTCGGCATCGCCCTCGATGGATATCAGCGTGGCGTCGTCGTCATCGGCGGCGGCCAGTTCGAACAGTTCGGCGGCATCGGCCAGGCCGCTGCCCAGGGCGGACAGGGTCGTGACCACGTCTTCCAGGCTTTTCTTTTCGCGGCCCAGATCCTGGGCATGCTTGGGATCGTTCCAGACGTCCGGGTTTTCGAGCTCGGCGTTTACGACTTGCAGGCGTTCGGACTTGGCATCGTAGTCAAAGATACCTCCGTAGAGCCTGTTCGCGCTCGGCGTAATCGGCGAGTCGGGCGGCGAGCTGGTTCTGACGTTCGGCTTCCATGGCGAGTCCTGGCTGAATTTCGAAAACCTGACATTTTAGCCTGCCTTCCGGGGATGGCCGGCCGCCATGAAAATCCGCGTTCCGTCCAACGGGAGGCGGATCGGCGGTCATGTTCAGGTTTAAGTCAGTTTCGGGCGACTAGCCTGCGGGGTTTATAAAGCCGTCGCGCCTGGGCGTGGCGCCGTGCAGGCGCCCGATGCCAGCGCAAGCTGGCACAGGGGCGGCACAACCATCCCGATGAGGAGGAGACCCATGGAAACCGTCATTACCCCCGGCGCATCGGCGCCATCCGCCAGCGCGGAAGACGCGCTTTACCGCAAGGTCACCCTGCGGCTGGTGCCCTTCCTGGTGCTTTGCTACGTGGTCGCGTACCTGGACCGCGTCAATGTGGGTTTTGCCAAGCTGCAGATGCTGCAGGACCTGAAATTCAGCGATACCGTCTATGGGTTGGGAGCGGGGATTTTCTTCCTGGGCTATTTCCTGTTCGAAGTGCCCAGCAACATCATCCTGCATCGCGTCGGCGCCCGCCGGTGGATCGCCCGCATCATGATCACGTGGGGCATTATCTCGGCGGCCATGGTTTTCGTGACCACGCCGGGGATGTTCTACCTGCTGCGCTTCCTGCTGGGGCTTGCCGAAGCGGGCTTTTTCCCCGGCATCATCCTGTACCTGACCTATTGGTTCCCGCATGCCCGGCGGGGACGCATCACCACGTTCTTCATGACGGCCGTGCCCTTGTCCGGCCTGATCGGCGGACCGATCTCCGGCTGGATCATGCATACCTTCCACGGGGATCACGGCATGGCCGGCTGGCAATGGCTGTTCATCCTGGAGGGCCTGCCGTCGGTGATCATCGGCCTTTTCGTGCTGGTGTACCTGGACGATCGTATCAGCCGTGCGAAGTGGCTGACCGAAAGCGAACGCGCGATCCTCGCGCGCAATATCGAGGCCGAAGAAAAGGAAAAGCAGGACCCGCCCATCCGCGAGGCCATGACCAAGCCGCGCGTCTGGGCCATGGCGAGCATTTATTTTTCCTTCGTCATGGGCCTGTATGGCGTCGGCTTCTGGATGCCCACGCTGATCCGCAATACCGGCGTCCAGGATCCGTTCGCCATCGGCCTGCTGACCGCGATTCCCAACCTGTTCGCCGTCATCGGCATGATCCTGATCGCGCGCAACTCCGACCGCCGGCACGAGCGGCGCTGGCATCTGGCGATTCCGTCGCTGATCGGCGCGGCGGGCCTGGTGGTGTCGGCCATGTACAGCGGCAATACCTGGATCGCCATCCTGGCGCTGACGGTCGCCAACGTCGGCATTTGCACCGTGCTGCCCTTGTTCTGGAGCCTGCCCACGGCGGTGCTGGGCGGTACGGCGGCTGCCGCGGGGATCGCGCTGATCAACTCCGTGAGCAACCTGGCGGGCTTCATCAGCCCCTATCTGGTGGGATGGCTGAAGGACACGACCGGCTCGACCAATAGCGGGATCTATGTGCTGGCGGCCTGCCTGTGCGCGGGTGCGCTGATCGCGCTGGCGCAGCCGGCCAAGCTGGTCAATCGCTGAACGCGCGGCGGGCCGGCCGAGAGGTACGCCCCGGCGGTCCGGCCCTCCGTTGAATCGGACGGCGGGATACGCCGGATCGGCGGACCGCCGGACCGCCGGATAACGCTTGCCGCGCGCCGCGCGGCGTTGCGCGTCAGCCCGCGTGTTCCACCACCAGCTGCACGGACACGCGGCCGTTCCAGATGTTCTGTTCCAGGCGGTACGCCACGTCCACCGTCTCCGGCAGCAACTGGGTCTGGCCGAACCAGATGGCGTCGAAGCGCTGGTGGCCGCGTTCCAGCGTCAGCTTCAGGTGCTTGTCGCCCAGCAGACGCTGGGCCCTGACGTCAAAGGTATCCAGGAATAGCGGCGCGGCAAAGCCCGATCCCCACACCTGCTGCTGCAGCAAGCCGGCCACGTCGGCATTGGCATAGCCGGATTCCAGCGAACCGTCGGTTTCCAGTATCGGCTCGAAATTGTCCCGGCCGGTCAGCTCGCGCACCGCCGCCTCGAAGGCGGGGGCGAAGCGCGGGAAATCGCTTCTTCCCACCGTCAATCCCGCCGCCATGGCGTGGCCGCCGAATTTGCGGATAAGCGTCGGATCCCGCTTGGAGACCAGGTCCAGGACGTCGCGCAGGTGCACATCGGGTATGGAGCGTCCCGAGCCGCGCAATTCGTCCTCGCCCGCCGGCGCGAAGGCCAGGGTGGGGCGCCAGAATTGGTCCTTTAGCCGCGATGCCACCAGGCCCACGACCCCTTGATGCCAGCTGTCGTCGTAGACGCAGACGGTGGCGCCGGCGATGTCGCGGGCGTCCTGCATGGCCGCCATGGCCTGTTCCCGCATCGTGGCCTCGATGCTGCGGCGGTCGCGGTTGATCGTATCGAGCTCGCGGGCGATCTCCAGGGCCTGGGCTTCGTCATCGGTGGTCAGGCAGGCGATGCCCAGGCTCATGTCCGACAGGCGCCCGGCGGCATTGATGCGCGGGCCCAGCGCGAAACCCAGGTCGAAGGCGCTGGCCGTGCGAGGCTCGCGGGCGGCCACCGCATACAGCGCGCGCAAGCCCGGCTGCATGCGGCCACTGCGTATCCGCTGCAATCCCTGGGTGACCAGCAGGCGGTTGTTGGCATCCAGCTTGACCACGTCGGCGACCGTGCCCAGCGCGACCAGGTCGGACAGGGCATCCAGCCGCGGACCGCCGTCCGCCGGGTAGACGCCGCGCCGCCGCAGTTCGGCCCGCAAGGCCAGCATCAGGTAGAAGATGACACCGACGCCAGCCAGGTTCTTGGACGGAAAGCCGCAACCGGGCTGGTTCGGGTTGACGATGGCCAGGGCATCCGGCAGGCGGTCGCCGGGCAGGTGATGGTCGGTGATGAGGACACCTATCCCGGCGGCATTGGCGCTGGCCACGCCGTCGACGCTGGCGATGCCGTTGTCCACGGTAACGATCAGGTCCGGCTTGCCGGCCGGATGACGGCAGGCGAGTTCGACCACGGCGGGAGACAGGCCGTAGCCGGTCTCGAAGCGGTTGGGGACCAGGAAGTCGACGATGGCGCCCATGGCGCGCAAGGCGCGCAGACCGACGGCGCAAGCGGTGGCGCCGTCGCAATCGTAATCGGCGACGATCAGCAGGCGCAGGCCGCGCTGGATGGCATCCGCCAGGATGGCGGCCGCGCGGTCCGCGCAGGTCAGGTGGGCGGGCGGCAGCATGGCCGGCCAGGACAGGCGCGTCTGGTCGGGATGGACCACACCGCGCGCGGCCCACAGCCGCGCCAGCAGGGGATGGATGCCCGCGGCTTCCAGCACGCGGCGCGCGGCGGCATCGCCGCTGCGTATGGTCAGGCGGGGGGAGACCACCAGGTCCTCCAGGAATGTTCGCGGGCCGGCAGCCAGCGCAGCAGCGGGCCGCGGGGCTGCAGGTCGAGCGTGGCGCGCCGGTCGCGGCCCAGCAGGGTCAGTGTCAGGCGCTCGCGCGGGCGACCCTTGTCGTCGGCGCGGGGTTTCAATGCCTGGGCGTCCAGGCGCTCCAGCGACCGCAGCCAGGAACCCCAGTCTTCCGCCTGGAAGGCGGCGAGCAGGTCGTCCGCGATATGCGGAAGCGCCGCCCGGGTGGCGGGACGGGGCCACGGCGCCGCGCCACCGTACAGCCACAGGCCGTTGGCGGGCAGTTGGCCGCGCGCGGCGCGTGCGGCGTTCACCGGGTGCTCATGCCAGGCCATCTGTATTTCATTGAGCAGCCGGCGCCACGGGCGGGCCGAGGCGTCCTGGCTCCACCAGGCGTTCAACGGTTGCCCCGCGACGGCCGCGGGGCTGGCGGTGCGCAGCACGATGCCGTCCGGCACGCTGACCCGCCACCGGTAGGGGCGCACGACGGCGGCGCCGAAGGGCGTGCCGTCGAACAGCGGGCGCGCCGCATCGAAGAGCGCCGCGCCTTCGTCCTCGGTCAGGTCCAGGGCTTCCGCCGGCACCAGGCTGGCACGGTCGGTGCCCAGTGCGATATGGGCCAGGTCGGCCACCCACACCGGCGCGGCCGGGTCGATCGACGCCCCGGCCGGAGGCGGGCCGGGGCGCCGCGTCGCGGTCCCCGATTGCTCAGGCTCGATGGCCGGCGCGTCCGCGCGCAATGGCCCCAGGCCGGCGCCCAGCGCTTGGCCGGCGGGCGGGCGGAACCCGGCCTGCTCCAGTTGCCAGGCCTCGTAGGGGGTACAGCCGTGCTCATGGGGTTCGAACGGCGTCTGGCGTCCCTGGCCCAGGCGCATCCAGGCATACAAGGTCGGGGCCGCCGTGGGCAGCCGCTTTGCCAGTTCCGCGGCGATGGGCGCGCTGGGGGGCAGCGCGCCGGGTAGGACGATTTGCATGGCCGGGATTGTAGTGCGCCGGCGCCCCGCATCGCTGCAAGTCCGTTAATGCCATAATGCGCGGGTGCTGAAAATACCTTACGAATTGTGGATAGGCGCCCGCTACGCGGGCATGGCCCGCATCCGCCAGCGTCGCGGCCGCCGCGACCGGTTCATCTCTTTCATTGCCGCCAGTTCGATGGCCGGCATCGCCTTGGGCGTGGCCGCGCTCATCATCGTGCTGTCGGTGATGAACGGCTTCCAGAAGGACGTGCGCGACCGCATGCTCTCCGTGCTGCCGCACATCGAGCTGTACGTGCCGGGCGGCAACCCGGACCACATCCTGAGCCAGTGGCAGGCGCTCGCCCAGGCGGCCGAGCGCAATAAAGAGGTGCGCGCCGCCGCGCCCTTTGTCGCAGCCCAGGGCATGCTGGTACGGGGCGAGGCCTTGCGCGGCGTGCAGGTACGCGGCATCGACCCGCAAACCGAGGGCCGCGTATCCGATATTCCGCGGCAGATGGTGGCCGGCAAGCTGGACGATCTGAAAGCCGGATCCTTCGGCATCGTGCTGGGCCGCGACCTGGCTTCCGACCTGGGGTTGCAGGTAGGCGACACCGTCCTGCTGCTCGCCCCGCAGGCCTCGATCAGTCCGGCCGGCTTCGCGCCGCGCATGCGCCAGTTCACCGTGGTGGGCGTGTTCTCCTCCGGGCACTATGAATACGATTCGTCGCTGGCCTTCGTCGACGACGAGGACGCCGCCAAGGTATTCCGCGACAGCGGTACCGCTGGCGTCCGCCTGCGCATCGACGACATGCAGCGCGCGCCGCAGGTGGCGGCCCAGCTATCCCGCGAACTGCCCCCGTACGTCATGGCCAGCGACTGGACGCGCAACAACCGCACCTGGTTCGCCGCCGTGCAGACGGAAAAGCGCATGATGTTCCTGATCCTGGCCCTGATCGTTGCCGTGGCCGCCTTCAATCTGCTGTCCTCGCTGGTCATGGCCGTGAAGGACAAGCAGTCGGACATCGCCATCCTGCGCACCCTGGGCGCCAATCCTGGCGAGGTCGCGCGCATCTTCCTGGTGCAAGGCGCGCTGATCGGCGTGGTGGGCACGCTGCTGGGCGTGGCGGGCGGCATGCTGATCGCCTACAACATCGAGACCATCGTGCCGTTCATCGAGCGTCTGCTGGGCATCCATTTCCTGCCGCGCCAGATCTATTTCATCAGCGAGCTGCCTTCCGATCCGGAGATGGCCGACATCGTTACCATCGCCGTCACTTCCCTGGTGCTGTCGTTGCTGGCCACGCTGTATCCCAGCTGGCGCGCGTCGCGCCTGCAACCGGCCCAGGTGTTGCGCCATGACTGATCTCGCGCTGCACGCGGAAAACCTGACCAAGGTCTACGACGAAGGCCCCGCGCGCATCGAAGTCCTGCGCGACGTCAGCGTGTCGATACACCGCGGCGAAATGCTCGCCATCGTCGGGGCGTCCGGCTCGGGCAAAAGTACGCTGCTGCACATCCTGGGCCTGCTCGATGTGCCGACGCATGGCAGCGTGACCGTCGATGGCGTGGATGCTTCGGGATTGACCGAAGGCGCCAAGAGCACGCTGCGCAATCGCAGCCTGGGCTTCGTTTACCAGTTCCATCACCTGTTGCCCGAGTTTTCCGCCCTGGACAACGTCGCGATGCCGTTGATCGTGCGCCGCATGGACCGGGAAGGCGCGCGCAAGCAGGCGCAGTCGGTGCTCGATCAGGTGGGCCTGGCCGCACGCGCCCTGCATTTTCCCGGCCAGCTGTCCGGCGGCGAACGGCAGCGCGTGGCCCTGGCGCGCGCCCTGGTCACGCGGCCGGCCTGCGTGCTGGCGGACGAGCCCACGGGCAATCTGGACCGCAACACCGCGCATAGCATGTTCGAGCTGCTGTCGCGCGTGAACCGCGAATCGGGTACGGCCTTTGCTATCGTGACGCACGACCGTGAATTGGCCAGCCGCGCGGATCGGCAACTCGCCATGGAGCAGGGCCGTCTGGTGTAGCGGCAACGGGCACCAGGAGTCCGCATGCTGATCGACACCCACTGCCATCTCGACGCCCAGGAGTTCGACGACGACCGTAGCCAGGTGGTCGCCCATGCCATCGACGCCGGTGTGCGCGCCGTCGTGATTCCCGCCGTGGGCCGCGCGAACTTCCATATCGTCCGCGACCTGGCGCATGCGATGCCGGGTGGCGCCTACGCGCTGGGCATACATCCTTTGTTCGTCGCCGCTGCGTGGGACGACGACCTGAAGGCTTTGCGTAGCGCCGTCGAAGCCGCCATGGACGATCCGCGCTTCGTCGCCATCGGCGAGATCGGCCTGGACTTCTTCGTCAAGGAGATCGCCAGCGGCGAGGCGCGCGACAAACAAGAGCGCTACTACGCCGCGCAACTGGACCTGGCGGCCGAATTCGGCCTGCCGGTGCTGCTGCATGTGCGCCGGTCCCAGGACATCATCCTCAAGCACCTGCGCAGGCATCGCGGTTTGCGCGGAGGCATCGCGCACGCCTTCAACGGCAGCGACCAGCAGGCGCGCGGCTTCGTCGACCTGGGCTTCGCGCTGGGGATCGGCGGGGCCATGACCTTCCCGCGCTCGCTCCAGATACGACGGCATGCCCAACATCTGGGGCTGGAGCATCTGGTCCTGGAAACCGATGCGCCGGATATTCCGCCAGCCTGGCTGCACGAGCCGGACCGGCGCAACACGCCCGCGCAGGTGGCCGGCGTGGCGCAAGCGCTGGCGGAATTGCGCGGGACCGACGCCATGTCGGTGGCCGCAGGCACCGCGGCCACCGCCTTGCGCGTGCTGCCGCGCCTGGTTCCCGTCGTTCACTGAAGCCCGGGCACGAAAATGTCCAGGCGGTGTGAAAAATCCAATACTTTTGGTGGTTTCAACGTAATAGTGTGGATTGGCGATTAATTTGGAAAGATGATTTGCGCGAATCAGGGTTTATACCTATGTCCGCCTGGTCCAGAATTCAGGCCATGGGAGAACAGCACCCGGTACCGCGCAGCCTCTTCCAATAAGGAAACGCGGTATCCGGTCTTTCGATATCAGGACTAGGAGTACTGCCATGAAGGCCAAAACCATCGCAACCGCATTCATCCTGTCGTTCGCCGCCATTGGCGCCGCCCAGGCGGGGACGCCCCGCGGGGATACGGATAACCAGCCCTTCCAGGGCGTCTACGGGCAAGACGAAGGCGGCGCCAGCCGCACCCAGGTGCTCGCCGAGCTGGCGCAAGCGCGCGCCGTCGGGCTGGCGGGCAACAACGCCGATCCGGACAACACCCCCTTCGCGGCGCAAGCGGACAGCGGCGTGAGCCGTGCGCAAGTCATCGCGCGAATACATCAGGGCAACGACGTCGACCCCGCGTTCGGCGATAGCGATAACCAGCCCTTCCAGGGGTGACGGGTCCGGCCAAGGCGATGGATGCCTTGGAAAGGACGCGGTGCGGCCGAAGGTGTCCGGCGCGCGCCGTCCCCTGAAGGAGCGCTTCCTGACCCCGCGCATGCGTCGATGCGCGAGGCCAGGAAGTCCTGGGCCATGCGGATTTGCTGTCCGCGTGGTTCTCCCGGTGAGAGGCGGGATTGCTGTAGTTTCCTCTCTTGCAGTACCCGGCCCCGCGCAAGCGGGGCCGTTTTGCATTGGGCCGCGACGGGCCGACGGCGACATTTTCATCCCTGTGCGGCCATCTTGCAGCCGCGGCCACACTAGTATCTGCCCGGTTACGGGAGATTGTGGATGGAAGGCCGGCTGGCCATGCTGGGTTTCATCGCCGCGGTGGCCGGCGTGCAGACGCTGCAGAGCCTGCCCTCCGTGGCGGGCCGATGCTTACTGGCGGGTGCGATGGTGGCCGCCGCGCTGGTGCGTTGGCGCGCGGGGAGACTGGCACGCGCCTGGCATGTCGCCGCGCGGTCCGGGGTGAGCGCGGTCGCGTCATGCGCGTGCGCGCTCAGCGGCGGCGCGCTGTATGCGATCGAGCGCGCGCAATTCCGTCTGGATGACGCGCTGCCGTTGGAGCAGGAGAACCAGGTGGCGCGCGTGGTGTTGCGCGTGGCCTCGCTGGTGGAGTTCGCGGCCGATGCGGCCAGATTCGATGCGGAGATCCTGCACGCGGAGCCGGCCTCCGTACCGCGCCACCTGCGCGTGTCATGGCCCGTGCCCGTGCATGGCGACAGCGCCGCGCTGCGCGTCGTGATGCCTGGCCAGCAATGGCGCGCCGCCCTGGTGTTGAAGCGGCCGCATGCTCCCAGTAATCCTCATGCCGCCGATGGCGAGGCGCGCCTGTTCCAGCGTAACGTGCGCGCCACGGCGACCGTGCGAGGCAAGCCGCAATGGGTAGGCGACGAGGGCTGGCGTCCCGGCATGGCGGCGGTGCATCGCGCGCGGCATGTATTGCGCGAAAGAATGCAGGACGTCCTGGCGCACAGCCGCTACGGCGCGGTCATCGTCGCGTTGGCCCTGGGCGACCAGGCCGGGGTAGGGCGGGAGGACTGGCAGGTCTTCAACGCCACGGGCATCACGCATCTGGTGTCGATCAGTGGCCTGCATGTCACCTTGGTGGCCGGCCTGGCCGGGGCGGCGGTGGCATGGTGCTGGCGCCGGCTGCGGTGGCGGGGCCTGTGCCTGGCCGAATGGATGCCCGCGCAGTTGGCCGGCATCGCCGCGGCGCTGTGCGTGGCCTGGGGATATTGTCTGCTGGCAGGCTGGGGCATTCCGGCACGTCGCACGTTTTTCATGCTGGCTGTGATCGCGTGCGCCGCTTTGCTGCGGGTCCCGTTGTCCCGCGGGGCGATGCTGTCGTTCGCGGCCTGCGTCGTGGTCGCGCTCGATCCGTGGGCGACCGTCGCGGCGGGGTTCTGGCTATCCTTCGGCGCTGTCGCGGCCGTCCTGGCATGGGGCCACGCGACCCATGCGCCAGTCCGCGCACCGGCGGCCGGCGACGATCCCGATGCCGGGGCGGGGCGCTTGCGACGCTGGCTAGGCGGCTGGTGCCTGGCGGCGCGCCTGCAGTGCGTGGTGACGCTCGGTCTCACGCCCGTGCTGGCCTTCCTGACCCAACAGGTCGCCCTGGCTTCGCCCTTGGCCAACGCCGTCGCCATACCGGCGGTCAGCCTGGTGGTGACTCCGCTGGCCTTGCTGTGCGCGGCCTTCTGTGCGCTGCCCGGTACGCACTTGCCCGCGCAATGGAGCGGCCAGGCCGCGCAGTGGGTGTTCGGCGCCACGATGTGGTGGATCGAGTGGCTGGCGGCGCGGCAGTGGGCGGTGCGGGATGTGGCGGCGCCGCCGTTCCCGCTATTGGTTTTGGCAATCGCCGGCATTGCGTGGGCGCTGCTGCCGCCCGGCATGGCATCGCGGCGCTGGGGCTGGCTGCTGATCGTGCCCGCGCTGTGCTGGCGGCCATCCCGTCCCGCCGAAGGAGAGTGGCGCCTGACCGCGCTGGACGTGGGGCAGGGCGGTGCCATCGTCGTCGAAACCGCGCGCCGGACACTGGTCTTCGACGCCGGGCCCTTGCACCGCAACGGAACGGATGGCGCGCAGCGCGCGGTATGGCCGTATCTTCGCGCGCGCGGTGTCAAGCATATCGACACCCTGGTCGTCTCCCATGGCGACCAGGATCATGCAGGCGGCCTGGACAGCCTGCTGCGCGCCGTGCCGGTCGATACGGCGTTTGCATCCTTCGACCTGCCCGCGCGTCTGCGCCGCGATGCGCGGGTGCGCGGATTGGCCTCCGTGGCGCCGGGGCCGGCGCTGACGCGGCACTGCGCGGCGGGCCTGGCCTGGGAGGCGGATGGCGTTCGATTCGCCTTCGTGCATCCGGTGCCTTCCGCGTCCCCGTTGCCGGACAGCTTGCCCTCCGCGTCGCGCCTACGTCGGGACTCTATCGCCCCCCAGGGAAAACGCGGCACGGCGCGGCAGCGGTCGCGCGGCGATTCCAACGCTGGTGGATGCGTGCTGCTTGTGCAGGGGCGCCATCACACCGCCTTGCTGCCCGGCGACGTCGCCACGCGGCAGGAGCGCGAGTTCGCCGATGTCCTGCCGCGCATCGACGTGCTGATCGCGCCCCATCATGGCTCGGCCACGTCGTCCGGGCCGGCGCTGGTGGAGGCCGCCCGGCCGGATCACGTCATCGCCCAGGTGGGCTACCTGAACCGCTTCCGCCATCCGGCGCCCGTCGTGCAGCGCCGCTGGCGACGCGCCGGCGCCACGTTCTGGCGGACGGACCGCGACGGTGCGGTCATCGCCTTATCGGCGGCGGACGGCTTGACGGTATATGGGCAACGCCGGCATGCGCGCCGCTACTGGCACGCCGTGGAGGGGCAATGACCGCATTTTGCGAGCCGTCCGGCCAGGTCCGGGTGCGATAACATGGTCCGGCCGTCCACCCGGATAAGCCTTACACAGGAGCGCCCATGCAGAATCCGCGTCTCGACTTCGTTACCTGCGCCAGCCCGGCGGGCATGCATCGCATGGCGTACTGGGAATGGGGCGATCCCGACAACGACAAGGTGCTGTTGTGCGTGCATGGCCTGACCCGCACCGGCCGCGACTTCGACACGCTGGCTCGCCGGCTGGCCTCGGAGTATCGCGTCGTGTGTCCGGACGTGGTGGGGCGCGGCGCGTCGGATTGGCTGTTGCATCCGTCGTTCTACGCCGTGCCGCAGTATGTGGCGGACATGGTCACGCTCCTGGCGCGCGTGCGTCCGCGCACGCTGCATTGGGTGGGTACGTCCATGGGCGGCCTGATCGGCATGGCCCTGGCGGGATCGGCCGCGCTATCGGCACGGCTGCGCGCCGCCAACCAGGCACGGAGCCCGGACCTGGGGCTCGGGCAGACGCAGGGGCTCGATCGAGCGCAGGCGCGTAATGGCGACGGGGCGCTGTCACGGCAGCAGGGGGGCGGGCTGCCGGAGGACTCGGGATGGCGTGTGGAAAAGATGGTGTTGAACGATGTCGGGCCGCGTCTGGCGCCCGACGCGCTCGCGCGCATCGGCCAGTACGTCGGCCAGGGGCAGGAGTTCGACAGTTTCGAGGACGCCGTGGCCTACATCCGCCAGGTGTCCGCCGCGTTCGGGCCGCACACGGATGAGCAATGGCGCGACCTGGCGCGGCATGTTTTCCAGCGGCGAGGAGATCGCTGGGTCAAGCACTATGACCTCGGATTGGCCCAGCCTTTCGCCGCGCAGGACGATGCGGCGATGGCCGCGGGCGAACAGTTGCTCTGGCAGGCCTATGAAGCCATCGATTGCCCCATCCTGATCCTGCGCGGGCAGCATTCCGACTTGCTCACCGCCGATACCGCGGGGGAGATGGCGCGCCGCAATCCCCGCGCGCGGGTGCTGGAAGTGCCGGGCGTGGGGCATGCGCCCACCTTGATGGACGATGGGCAGATACAACCCGTCGCCGCTTTTCTGCGCAGCGGCGGCTGACGCGCTGGAGCGGCGCGCGCCGCGCGCCTACAATAGGGTCATGCCAACGACCCCTGCCCGCAACGTCGATCTCCATTGCCATTCCACCGTCTCGGACGGCGTGTTGTCGCCGCGCGACGTGGCGCTGCGCGCCCGTGCGAACGGCGTCGACGTCTGGGCGCTGACCGACCACGATGAGGTGGGCGGATTGGCCGAAGCCGCGGAGGCCGCGCGCGAAGCGGGCCTGCGCTTCGTCACCGGCGTGGAGATCTCCGTCACCTGGGCGGGGCAGACGGTGCACATCGTGGGCCTGGGCTTCGATCCGCAGCACCAGGGTCTGCGCGAAGGCCTGCGCCGCACCCGTGCCGGCCGCGCGGACCGCGCGCGCAAAATCGGCGAAAACCTGGCGGCCATGGGCATGCCCGGGGCTTTCGAAGGCGCCTTGCCCTTTGCCGGCAACCCCGAGCTGATCAGCCGCACCCATTTCGCCCGCTATCTGGTCGAGGCCGGATTCTGTCCCGACGTACAGACCGTATTCAATAAATACCTGGGCGACGACTGCCCGGGCCAGGTGGCCATCCAGTGGGCCACGCTGCCGGAAGCCGTGGGCTGGATCCATGACGCGGGCGGCCGTGCCGTGGTGGCGCATCCGGGGCGCTACAAATACACGCCCTTGCAATTCACCGCCCTGTTCGACGAATTCCAGGCCCTGGGCGGCGAAGGCGTGGAAGTCACCACGGGCAGCCATACCTCCGACGAATGCCGGCACTACGCCCTGGTTGCGCGGGAGCGCTCATTGCTGGCTTCGCGCGGCTCGGATTTCCATAGTCCCCACGAAAGCCGCGTCGATCTGGGGCGGCTGCCGCCCTTGCCGGCCGATTTGAAGCCCGTCTGGCACGATTGGTTTTGATTTCCCCGCGCCGCCGGTGCGAGATCGGCACCGCGGCCCGTCGCGATCCCGCACGGGCCGCCGCCCATATTGCCACCCCGTCCGGCGGCCGGGCATGCGAGTCCACCCATGAATAAAGCCTTTGTAAAAGAGTCCGAACAGGACGAAGACGACGAGATCCCCCAGGCCCAGGCCCTGCCGCCGGGCACGCGCAACTACATTACGCCGCAAGGCTATGCGCGGCTGCGGGACGAACTGGCCCATTTGATGAACGTGGAGCGCCCCGCCGTGGTGCAGGTCGTATCCTGGGCGGCCTCCAATGGCGACCGTTCCGAGAACGGCGATTATCTGTACGGCAAGAAGCGCTTGCGCGAGATCGACCGCCGCATGCGTTTCCTGACGCGCCGCCTGGACATCGCCGAGGTCGTCGATCCGGCGATACAGCCGAACCGGGACCAGGTGTTTTTCGGGGCCACGGTCCTGTATCTGGACAAGGCAGGCGAAGAGCACCTGGTCACCATCGTGGGCGTGGACGAGGCCGAACCGCTGGCGGGCAAGATCAGCTGGATTTCGCCGGTGGCGCGGGCGCTGCTCAAGGCCAGGGAAGGCGACACCGTGACCCTGCGCACGCCCGGCGGCGTGGAGACCCTGGACATCCTGGAAGTGCGGTATCCGGACGCCTAGCGCGGGGCCCGGCGTGGCTGGCCGCGGACCTGTGACAAAACCGTCCCGTCGCGGCATGGCCGGAGGCCGTAACGGGTAAAATCCTGTTTTTGCCCTTCCTCTTCTACGGCGCCCATCGTGTCCATCGTTCAGTACCTTCCCGGTTCGTCCGTCCTGTCCACTTTTCGCCGCGAGCGCCTGCTCGCCCAATTGAAACAGGCCGGGCTGCCGGTGGCGGACATCGCGGCCCGCTACGAGCACTTCGTGTGGTGCGACGCGGCCCTGTCCGCGCAAGACCAGCAACGCCTGGCGGAACTGCTCGATTACGGCGATCCCTACGATGGGGCGGAGCCCGCCAAGGCGCTGGTGCTGCGGGTCATTCCCAGGCTGGGCACCATTTCCCCATGGGCGAGCAAGGCCACCGACATCGCGCACAACTGCGGCTTCGCCAGCGTGCGGCGGATCGAACGCGGCGTGCGGTATATGTTGACGCCCGAGCGCGGGCTGCTGGGCGCCAAATCCTTCGACGACGCCATGCTGGCGCGCGCCGCGGCCTGCCTGCACGACCGCATGGTGGAAACCGTGGTCGATACGCAGTTCGACGGGCAGGCGCTGTTCGCGCCGGTGGAAGGCCGCGCCATGCGCACCGTGCCGGTGCTGGCCCAGGGCCGCGCGGCCCTGGAAGAAGCCAACAGCACCCTGGGACTGGCGCTGTCAGAAGACGAAATCGATTACCTGGCGGACGCCTTCGCCCGGCTGGAGCGCGACCCCACGGACGTCGAGCTCATGATGTTCGCGCAAGCCAATAGCGAACACTGCCGGCACAAGATCTTCAATGCGCAATGGGTCATTGACGGCCAGCCGCAGGAGCAGACGCTGTTCGGCATGATCCGCGCCACGCATGCCGCCCAGCCCGGCGGCACCGTGGTGGCCTATTCCGACAATGCCGCCATCATGGAAGGCGGCGCGGCGCAGCGCTTCCACGCCGGCGTCGCGGGCCAGTCCGACGACGCGCTTGCGTACAAGCGGCGCCAGGCGGTCGTCCACACCTTGATGAAGGT
Organism: Bordetella bronchialis; assembly: GCF_001676705.1. Classification (NCBI taxonomy): domain Bacteria; kingdom Pseudomonadati; phylum Pseudomonadota; class Betaproteobacteria; order Burkholderiales; family Alcaligenaceae; genus Bordetella; species Bordetella bronchialis. The sequence goes on along the minus strand of NZ_CP016170.1, from coordinate 3,629,157 downwards.
CGAGACCCACAACCACCCGACGGCCATCGCGCCGTTCCCCGGCGCCTCCACCGGAGCCGGCGGGGAGATCCGCGATGAAGGCGCCACCGGCCGCGGCTCCAAGCCCAAGGCCGGCCTGACCGGCTTTACCGTGTCCCACCTGCGTTTCGACGATGCGCCGCAGCCCTGGGAGTCCGACCACCACGGTCTGCCCGACCGCATCGCCTCGCCGCTGTCCATCATGATCGACGGCCCCTTGGGCGGCGCGGCGTTCAACAACGAATTCGGCCGGCCCAATCTGCTGGGTTATTTCCGGACCTTCGAACAGACCGCCGGGGGTACGCGCTGGGGATACCACAAGCCCATCATGATCGCGGGCGGCCTGGGCAGCATCGATGCGGGCCTGACTCACAAGGAAAAAATCCCTCCGGGCGCCTTGCTGATCCAGCTCGGCGGTCCGGGCCTGCGCATCGGCATGGGCGGCGGCGCGGCGTCCAGCATGGGGGTGGGCAGCAATAGCGCCGACCTGGATTTCGATTCGGTCCAGCGCGGCAATCCGGAAATCGAACGGCGCGCCCAGGAAGTCATCGACCGCTGCTGGCAGCAGGGCGAACGCAATCCCATCCTTGCCATCCATGACGTGGGCGCGGGCGGCCTGTCCAATGCCTTCCCGGAACTCGTCAACGACGCCGGCCGCGGCGCGGTATTCGACTTGAAGCGCGTGCCTGTGGAAGAGTCCGGCATGTCGCCCGCGGAAATCTGGAGCAACGAATCGCAGGAACGCTATGTCCTGGCGGTGATGCCCGACGACCTGGACCGTTTCGACCAGATCGCGCGGCGCGAGCGTTGTCCTTACGCGGTCGTCGGCGTCGCCACCGAAGAAAGGCAACTGCGCGTCGTCCAGGGCGAGGGCCTGCCGGGCGTGGATCCCCAGGGCCAACCCGCCGGCCCGGTACGCCCGGTGGATGTGCCCATCGATGTCATCCTGGGCAAGCCGCCGCGCATGACGCGCGATGTGCGGCGCCTGCCGGGCGCGGCCCAGCCATTGGACCTGGCCGGTATCGACCTGACCGAAGCCGCCTATCGTGTGCTGCGCCACCCCACGGTAGCCAACAAGACCTTCCTGATCACCATCGGCGACCGCAATGTGGGCGGCTTGTCGGCGCGCGACCAGATGGTCGGGCCGTGGCAGGTGCCGGTGGCCGACTGCGCGGTCACCCTGTCCGACTACGACGGCTTCCGCGGCGAAGCCATGGCCATGGGCGAACGCACGCCCATCGCCATGATCGACGCGCCCGCATCCGGCCGCATGGCCGTGGCAGAGGCGCTGACCAATCTGGCGGCGGCGGATGTGCGGCAGGTCGAACATATCAAGCTGTCCGCCAACTGGATGGCGGCGTGCGGCGTGCCGGGACAGGATGCCGCGCTCTACGACACGGTGTCGGCCGTCAGCGAGCTGTGCCAGACCGTGGGGCTTTCAATCCCGGTGGGCAAGGACTCGCTGTCGATGAAGACCTCCTGGTCGCAGGACGGCGAGCAGCGCCAGGTCGTCGCGCCGGTCTCTTTGATCGTCACCGCTTTCGCGCCGGTCGCCGATGCGCGCGAAAGCCTGACGCCGCGGCTGCGCACGGACGCCGGCGACACGGTCCTGATCCTGATCGATCTGGGCCGGGGCCTGCACCGCATGGGCGGCTCCATCCTGGCCCAGGCCTATAACCAGGTCGGCACGGAAACCCCCGATATCGACGTGCCGCAAGACCTGCGTGCCTTCTTCATCACCATCCGCACGCTGGCCGAGGCCGGCACGCTGCTGGCCTACCATGACCGCTCCGACGGCGGCCTGTTCGCCACCCTGTGCGAAATGGCCTTCGCCGGGCACACCGGGGTCTCGGTCAACCTGGACATGCTCACCTTCGATGCCAACTCGGCCGATTGGGGCGATTACAAGATCCGCCCCGAACAGGTGGCGGTGCAACGCGAAGAACTCACGCTGAAGGCGCTGTTCTCGGAAGAGGCCGGCGCCGTCATCCAGGTCCCGGCGGCGCAGCGCGATGCGGTCATGCAGGTGCTGCGGGGCGCCGGCCTGTCCAAGTTCGCCCACGTCATCGGCGGCTTGAACGACAGCGACGAAGTCGAGTTCTACCGCGATGGACGCAAGATCTGGGGCCAACCGCGCGCCGAGCTGGGCCGTGCCTGGAGCGAAACCAGTTATCGCATCATGGCCCGCCGCGACAACCCGGCCTGCGCCCAGGCCGAGTTCGATATATGGCAGGACAAGGACGATCCCGGCTTCTCGCCCGTGGTCGCCTTCGATCCGCAGGAAGACGTGGCGGCGCCCTACATCGCCACGGGCAAGCGGCCGCGTGTCGCCATCCTGCGCGAGCAGGGTTGCAACAGCCAGGTGGAAATGGCCTGGGCCTTCGATACCGCCGGCTTCGAAGCGGTGGACGTTCACATGACCGACCTGCTGACCGGGCGCGTGGATCTGCGCACCGTCAATGGCATGGTGGCGGTCGGCGGCTTCAGCTACGGCGACGTGCTGGGCGCGGGGGAAGGCTGGGCGCGCACCATCCGCTTCAACAGCAAGCTGGCAGACCAGTTCGCGGCGTTCTTCGGGCGCCAGGACACCTTTGGCCTGGGCGTGTGCAATGGCGCGCAGATGTTCGCGGCGCTGGCCAGCATGATCCCGGGCGCGCAGGCCTGGCCGCGCTTCACGCGCAACCTGTCCGAAAAGTACGAAGCGCGCCTGGCAATGGTGGAAATCGCCGATTCGCCGTCCATCTTCTTCGCCGGCATGGCGGGCACGCGCACCCCGGTCGCCGTGGCGCACGGCGAGGGCTACGCGAATTTCGCCCGGCAGGGCGACCCGGCCCAGGCCATCGTGGCCGCGCGCTACGTGGACAACCGTGGCGCCCATACCGAAACCTATCCCTATAACCCCAACGGCAGCCCGGGCGGCATAACGTCGGTGACGACGCCGGACGGGCGTTTCACGGCCATCATGCCGCATCCCGAGCGGGTCACCCGCAACGTCATGATGTCCTGGGCGCCGGAAAAATGGGGCGAGCGCGACAGCGGCGGCGCGTTCAGTCCATGGATGCGGGCTTTCCGCAATGCCCGCGTCTGGATGAAGTAAGCCTGAAGGCGACCCTCCCACGGTTATCCATTCCGAGGAAATCCCATGAACGCACGCGTCCCCGATTCCGCTCAGCCCGCTCCCATCGATCCGCAGGCCTTGCAGGCCTACGTCGACCAGAAATGGGATGGCGAGATCCTGCCCGCACTGACCGACTACATTGCCATCCCGGCCAAGAGTCCGGCCTTCGATGCCGACTGGGAGGCCAACGCCTACATCGAGCGCGTGGTGCGCGACGCCGCGCAATGGGTCGAATCGCAGAAAGTCTCCGGGCTGACCCTGGAAGTCGTGCGTCTGCCCGGCCGCACGCCGGTCATCTTCTTCGACGCGCCGGCCACCCGCGCCGACAACGGCGACACCGTGCTGCTGTACGGCCATCTGGACAAGCAGCCGGAATTCTCCGGCTGGCGTGCCGGCCTGGGTCCCTGGACGCCCAAGTACGAAGACGGCAAGCTCTACGGCCGCGGGGGCGCCGATGACGGCTACGCCATCTATGCCTCGCTGACGGCCATCCTGGCCTTGGACAAGCAGGGCGTGCCGCGTCCGCGCTGCGTCGGCATCGTCGAAACCTGCGAGGAATCCGGCAGCTACGATTTGCTGCCCTATGTGGACGCGCTGCGTAGCCGGCTGGGCAATGTGGCGCTGGTCGTCTGCCTGGATTCCGGCGCGGGCAACTACGACCAGCTGTGGATGACGACGTCCCTGCGTGGCATGGTTTCCGGCACGCTGGAAGTCCAGGTGCTGGACGAGGGCGTGCATTCCGGCGATTCCAGCGGCGTGGTGCCGTCCAGTTTCCGTATCCTGCGCCATCTGCTGGACCGCCTGGAAGACAGCGCCACCGGCCGCCTCCTGCCGCAGAGCTTCCATTGCGAAATCCCGGCGGAACGCATCGAGCAGGTGCACGCCACCGCCAGGATCCTGGGTGACGAGGTCTGGCGCCGTTTCCCCTGGAGCTGCGGTGCCGACGGCGGCTTCGTTCTGCCCATGACCACCAATCCGGAAGAAGCGCTGTTGAACCGAACCTGGCGACCGACGCTGTCGGTGACCGGCGCCGATGGCTTGCCGCCTTTGTCCAGCGCGGGCAACGTACTGCGTCCGCGTACCGCGTTCAAGCTATCCCTGCGCCTGCCGCCGCTGGTCGATGCGGTGGCCGCCGCGCAGGAGCTCAAGTCCCTGCTGGAACACGACGTCCCGTACAACGCCAAGGTGATTTTCAAGCCCAGCGAAGGACAGGCCACCGGCTGGAACGCGCCGGCCGCGCAGCCCTGGCTGACCGCGGCGCTGGACGCGGCTTCCCAGCAGTACTACGGTGCGCCTTGCGGCTATATCGGGCAGGGCGGGACCATCCCGCTGATGAACACGCTGCAGCAGGGCTTTCCCCGTGCGCAATTCATGGTGTGCGGCGTGCTGGGCCCGAAATCCAATGCCCACGGGCCCAACGAGTTCCTGCACGTGCCCTATGGGAAGAAGCTGACCGCCGCGGTCGCGCAGACCATCGCGGCGATGCCGGCGGCCTGAGGCCGCGTACAAAGGCGGGCGATGGCGCGCATGGACTCGCAGGCTGACATCGCCATCGCCGCCACCCGGCGGTGGCTGACGCGCGCCGTCATCGGGCTGAACCTGTGTCCCTTCGCCAAGGCGGTCCATGTAAAGGAGCAGATCCGCTACGTGGCCAGTCCCGCGACGGACGCCGCCGGTGTCGCCGCCGACCTGGAAAGCGAGCTGCGCCTGCTGGCGGACAGCGATCCGCGTATCCTGGACACCACGCTGTTGATCCTGCCCTCGGCGCTGCGGGATTTCGGCGACTACAACGAGTTCCTGGGGCAGGGCGAGCGGCTGCTCAAGCGCTTGCGGCTGCGGGGCGTGCTGCAAATCGCCAGCTTTCATCCCGACTACCAGTTCGCGGGCACGGAGCCCGGCGATATCGAGAACTGCACCAACCGGTCGCCGTTTCCCATATTGCACTTGCTGCGCGAAGACAGCATCGCGCGCGCGGTGGACGCCTATCCCGATCCGGACGATATCTACGAGCGCAACCAGGACACCATGCGGCGCCTGGGATGGGATGGCTGGCGCAAGCTGATGCGCGACGGGGAATAGGGCGCCTGCTTCGATGCCGGCTCGGTCCCGCCAGACGATCCCGCGGCGCCGTCCCGTCCTAGGCCGCGTGCGTGTCGGCGCCGGCCAGCTCCTCCGGCGCGAAGAAGCGGCTTTTCAGTTCCTGCAGCCCGATGCGCTCCAGCATGGCATTCAGCCGTTCGGCCGCGCGGCGCTGCGGTGCATTCTTGCGCTGGGCGATGATCAGCTCGTTTTTCATCGAGTGTTCCCACCCCACGAGCTCGGTCACGCTCACCTGGTAGCCGTGGGCTTCCAATTGCAGGCAGCGCAGGACGTTGGTCACCTGGCTGCCGAATTCGCGCGTATGCAGGGGGTGGCGCCAGATCTCGGATAGCGGATCGCGCATGGTCTGCTGCTTGGTTCGCCGCAGCGCCGCGGCGACTTCCGCCTGGCAGCAGGGCACCACGACGATGTAGCGCGCCTGTTTGCGCAGGGCGAAACGTATGGCATCGTCGGTCGCCGTGTCGCACGCATGCAGGGCGGTGACGATATCCACCGTGGCGGGCAGCTCGGGCGATTCCGTCGCTTCAGCCACCGACAGGTTCAGGAAGGACATGCCGCCGGCAAAGCCCAGGCGCTGGGCCAGCTCCCGCGTATGCACCACCAGTGCCTCGCGGGTCTCGATGCCGTAGATATGCGAGCGGTCGTGCAGGTCCTTGAAAAACAGGTCGTACAGGATGAAGCCCAAGTAGGATTTGCCGGCCCCGTGATCCACCAGCGAGATATCCCGGCCGTCTTCCTTCAGGCTCTTGAGCAGCGGCTCGATGAACTGGAACAGGTGATAGACCTGCTTGAGCTTGCGGCGGCTGTCCTGGTTCATCTTGCCGTCGCGTGTAAGGATGTGCAGCGCCTTCAGCAGCTCGATGGACTGGCCGGGGCGTATTTCGTGGGTATCGGGCATGGCGGGCGGGAAAGGCAGGCCCGGCATCGCGAGCCGGGACGGCGTCATTCTACTTGCATGCGGGGCCGGGATAATCCCTTCGGCCGTGCGGCGGCGGCCATGGCCGCCAGGACGGGGCGCTTTGCCGTCGGCGCATGTCGTCCCGGCGCCGCGCGGCGAGGATCCCCGCGCGGGCGAAAAACGGGGACGAGGCCTTGAAAAACGGCCTGCCGCGCCCTATTTAGTTGGCCTCTCCGTCCCTTGCGCTTTCCTTAGGGCAAGGCGAAGATAGCGGACGGAGTTCCGTTGGCGCGGTCCGGCCACGCCAACGGTTGCCCATCGCCGCCGATCGCCGCATCGCCGGTCGCGGATGGTCCCATCCTTGGAGAAAATCGTGCCTCGCAAGACCCCTATCGAGAATTACCGCAACATCGGTATCAGCGCGCACATCGACGCTGGCAAGACCACGACCACCGAGCGCATTCTTTTCTATACCGGGGTGAACCACAAAATCGGCGAAGTGCACGATGGCGCCGCCACCATGGACTGGATGGAGCAGGAACAGGAACGCGGCATCACCATCACGTCCGCCGCCACCACCGCCTTCTGGCGCGGCATGGCGGGCAATTACCCCGAGCATCGCATCAACATCATCGACACCCCGGGACACGTGGACTTCACCATCGAGGTCGAACGGTCCATGCGGGTGCTGGATGGCGCCTGCATGGTCTACGACTCCGTGGGTGGCGTGCAGCCGCAGTCGGAAACCGTCTGGCGCCAGGCCAACAAATACAAGGTCCCGCGCATCGCCTTCGTCAACAAGATGGACCGCATCGGCGCGGACTTCTTCCGCGTGCAGCGGCAGATCGGCGAACGCCTGAAGGGCGTGGCCGTGCCCGTGCAGATCCCCGTCGGCGCCGAAGACCATTTCCAGGGCGTCATCGACCTGGTGAAGATGCAGGCCATCATCTGGGACGACGCCAGCCAGGGCGTCAAGTTCCAGTACGCCGATATCCCGGCCGAGCTGCGCGACCAGGCCCAGGAGTGGCATGACAAGATGGTCGAAGCGGCCGCCGAAGCCAACGAGGCCCTGCTGGAAAAATACCTGGGCGGCGAGCCCCTGACGGAAGCCGAGATCAAGCAAGGCCTGCGCGCGCGCACCATCGCCAACGAAATCGTGCCCATGCTTTGTGGCAGCGCCTTCAAGAACAAGGGCGTGCAGGCGATGCTGGACGCGGTCATCGACTATCTGCCTTCGCCGGTGGACGTGCCCGCCATCAAGGGCCACGACGACCACGACAAGGAAATCGAGCGCCATCCCGCCGACGACGAGAAGTTCTCCGCGCTGGCCTTCAAGATCATGACCGATCCCTTCGTCGGCCAGCTGGTGTTCTTCCGCGTCTATTCCGGCGTGGTCAACTCGGGCGACACCGTGCTGGTGTCCAGCAAGGACAAGAAAGAGCGCCTGGGCCGGCTGCTGCAGATGCACGCCAACGAACGCAAGGAAATCAAGGAAGTGCGCGCGGGCGACATCGCCGCCGCGGTGGGCCTGAAGGACGTTACGACCGGCGACACCCTGTGCGACCCCGGGCAGGCCATCGTGCTGGAAAAAATGGTCTTCCCCGAGCCCGTGATTTCCCAGGCGGTGGAACCGAAGACCCAGGCCGACCAGGAAAAGATGGGCGTCGCCCTGAATCGCCTGGCGCAGGAAGACCCCTCTTTCCGCGTCCATACCGATGAAGAATCCGGCCAGACCATCATCTCCGGCATGGGCGAGCTCCACCTGGAGATCCTGATCGACCGGATGAAGCGCGAATTCGGCGTGGAAGCCACGGTCGGCAAGCCCCAGGTGGCGTATCGCGAAACCGTGCGTGGCACCGCCACGGACGTGGAAGGCAAGTTCGTCAAGCAGTCCGGCGGCCGCGGCCAGTACGGCCATGCCGTTATCACGCTGGAGCCCAACGAGCCCGGCAAGGGCTATGAATTCGTCGATGCCATCAAGGGTGGCGTCATTCCGCGCGAGTACATCCCTGCTGTCGACAAGGGTATCCAGGAGACGATGAAGTCCGGCATCCTGGCGGGCTACCCGGTCGTCGATGTCAAAGTGACGCTGACCTTCGGCTCGTACCACGACGTGGACTCCAACGAAAACGCCTTCCGCATGGCGGGCTCCATGGCGTTCAAGGAAGCCATGCGGCGCGCCAAGCCGGTGCTGCTCGAGCCCATGATGCATGTAGAGGTCGAAACCCCCGAGGACTTCATGGGCAACGTCATGGGCGACCTGTCCTCGCGGCGCGGCATGGTGCAGGGCATGGACGACATCGCGGGCGGCGGCGGCAAGCTGGTCCGGGCGGAAGTGCCCCTGTCGGAGATGTTCGGCTACTCCACGACCCTGCGTTCCCTGACCCAGGGCCGGGCGACGTACACCATGGAGTTCAAGCACTACGCCGAGGTGCCGCGCCAGATCGCCGAGGAAGTCATGGCGAGCAAGGGCGGCAAGTAGGCGGCGTGACGGCGGGGCAGGGCGGCCGGACGAGACGGACTGTCCTCATCCGGCCCGGTTCGGCTGGCGCCTTTCGTGGCGGCCTGTCCGTCCCTTTCCCGCCAGCCGGTGCCGGCTGTCGCGCCTGCCTGAGGTGCGGCGGCCTGCCTTCGCGATGCCGGCGGCGGCCGCGCCGCGCGTATAACGGCATTACGCCGCATCCTAGGGGTTACACCTAGAAAATCCGGACGGAACGCGTATAATCTTGCTTTGCGCCCGGAGTTTCCCATGCGTCTCATCCAAACCGCGCTCACCTTCGACGACGTTCTGTTGGTGCCCGCGTTCTCCCAGGTGCTGCCGCGCGATACGTCGCTGGCCACCCGCCTCACCCGCAACATCACCCTGAACATTCCGCTCGTGTCCGCCGCCATGGACACCGTGACCGAGTCGCGCCTGGCCATCGCCATGGCCCAGGAAGGCGGGATAGGGATCATCCACAAGAATCTGTCGGCGGATGAGCAGGCCCGGGAAGTCGCCCGCGTCAAGCGCCACGAGTTCGGCATCGTGATCGACCCGATCACCGTCACGCCGCAGATGAAAGTGCGCGACGCCATCGCCCTGCAGAAGCAGCATGGCATCTCCGGCCTCCCGGTGGTGGAAGGCCGCAAGCTGGTCGGTATCGTCACCAACCGCGACCTGCGTTTCGAGGCCCGCCTGGACGAACCGCTGCGCACCATCATGACGCCGCAGGAACGCCTGGTCACCATGCGCGAAGGCGCCACGCTGGATGAAGCGCAACACCTGATGCACAAGCACCGCCTGGAGCGCGTGCTGATCGTCAACGATGCCTTCGAACTGCGCGGCCTGGCCACCGTCAAGGACATCGTCAAGAACACCGCCCATCCGCAGGCCAACAAGGATGCCCATGGCCAGCTGCGCGTCGGCGCCGCGGTCGGGGTGGGCGCCGGCACGGAAGAGCGCGTCGAAAAACTGGTCGCCGCCGGTGTCGACGTCATCGTCGTCGATACGGCCCATGGCCATTCCCAGGGCGTGCTGGAAGGCGTGCGCTGGGTCAAGAAAAACTATCCCAAGGTCGACGTCATCGGCGGCAATATCGCCACCGCCGAAGCCGCTCGCGCCTTGTTGGAATACGGCGCCGATGGCGTCAAGGTGGGCATCGGCCCCGGCTCCATCTGCACCACCCGCGTCGTTGCCGGCGTGGGCGTGCCGCAGATCACCGCCATCTCGGACGTCGCCAAGGCGCTGGAAGGCACGGGCGTCCCGCTGATCGCCGACGGTGGCATCCGTTATTCCGGCGACGTGGCCAAGGCCCTGGCGGCCGGCGCCTTCGCCTGCATGATGGGCGGCATGTTCGCCGGCACGGAAGAAGCCCCCGGCGAGGTCGTCCTGTTCCAGGGCCGCTCGTACAAGTCCTACCGTGGCATGGGCAGCCTGGGCGCGATGGCCGAAGGCTCGGCCGACCGCTATTTCCAGGATCCCGCCAACAACGCCGACAAGCTGGTGCCCGAAGGCATCGAAGGCCGCGTCCCCTACAAGGGCAGCGTCCTGGCCATCATCTACCAGCTGGCTGGCGGCGTGCGCGCCTCCATGGGCTATTGCGGCTGCGCCACCATTGACGAGATGCGCACCAAGACCCAATTCGTGCAGATCACCTCGGCGGGCTTCCGCGAGTCGCATGTCCACGACGTGCAGATCACCAAGGAAGCGCCGAACTACCGCGCCGATTGATACACGGCGCACCGCCATGCACGATCCGCGCACCGGAGGAAGCCCGCTTCCCGCCGGTGCGCTTTTCTATTTGACGCGCCGCGCCGCCAGCAGATCCGGTGGCTGCGCCAGATATCAGTGTTGAAGGGCCTGCGCCTGATATCGGAGTTCGACAGGCGCCAGATTCCAGACTGAAGGGCCCCGGCCCATTACCAGAGCCAACCATGCACCAGCGCATTCTCATCCTCGATTACGGTTCACAGGTCACCCAGCTTATCGCCCGTCGCGTGCGCGAGACCGGCGTGTACTGCGAAATCCATCCTGGCGACGTCGGCGACGATTTCGTGCGTGCGCAGGTGGCGCAGGGCCTGAAGGGCATCGTCCTGTCCGGCAGCCATGCATCCGCCTACGAAGAAGGCTCGCTGCGCGTGCCGCACGCCGTCTTCGAGGTAGGCGTGCCGGTGCTCGGCATCTGCTACGGCATGCAAAGCATGGCGCAGCAATTGGGCGGCAAGGTAGAGTGGTCCGATCATCGCGAATTCGGCTATGCCGAGGTTCGCGCCCACGGCCATACCCGCCTGCTGACCGATATCGAGGACTTCACCACGCCGGAAGGCTACGGCATGCTCAAGGTCTGGATGAGCCACGGCGACAAGGTTACGCAGCTGCCGCCGGGCTTCAAGCTGATGGCCTCCACGCCGTCCTGCCCCATCGCCGGCATGGCCGACGAGGCGCGCGGCTTCTACGGCGTCCAGTTCCACCCCGAAGTCACGCACACCATCCAGGGCAAGGCGCTGCTGGAACGTTTCGTTCGCGAGATCTGCGGCTGCCAGGGCGACTGGAACATGCCCGACTACGTGTCCGAGGCGGTGCAACGCATTCGCGAGCAGGTCGGCGACGACGAGGTCATCCTGGGTCTGTCCGGCGGCGTCGATTCCTCCGTGGCCGCGGCCCTGATCCACAAGGCCATCGGCGACCAGCTGACCTGCGTCTTCGTCGACCACGGCCTGCTGCGCCTGGACGAAGGCAAGCAGGTCATGCAGACCTTCGCCGAAAACATGGGCGTGAAGATCCTGCACATCGATGCCAGCGAGCAGTTCATGGGCAAGCTGGCCGGCGTGTCCGACCCGGAAGCCAAGCGCAAGATCATCGGCCGCGAATTCGTCGAAGTCTTCCAGGCCGAGGCCGGCAAGCTGAAGGCCGCGAAATGGCTGGCGCAGGGCACGATCTATCCGGACGTCATCGAGTCTGCCGGCGCCAAGACGGGCAAGGCAGTGGCGATCAAATCGCACCATAACGTGGGCGGCTTGCCGGAAACGCTGAACCTGAAGCTGCTGGAACCGCTGCGCGAACTGTTCAAGGACGAAGTGCGCGAGCTGGGCGTGGCGCTGGGCCTGCCGCACGGCATGGTGTATCGCCATCCTTTCCCGGGTCCGGGTTTGGGCGTGCGCATCCTGGGAGAGGTCAAGACCGAGTATGCCGACCTGCTGCGCCGCGCCGATGCGATTTTCATCGAAGAACTGCGCAGCACCCTGGATCCGGTAAGCGGCAAGTCCTGGTACGACCTCACTTCGCAGGCCTTCGCCGTGTTCCTGCCCGTGAAGTCGGTGGGGGTGATGGGGGATGGGCGGACCTACGACTACGTCGTCGCGCTGCGCGCCGTGCAGACCTCGGATTTCATGACCGCGGATTGGGCGCCCTTGCCGTATCCCTTGCTGGCCAAGGTCAGCTCGCGGATCATCAATGAAGTGCGGGGGATCAATCGGGTCGTGTATGACGTGAGCAGCAAGCCGCCCGCGACGATTGAGTGGGAGTGAATTGACGTCCTTCGAGGGCTATCGCCAGCTATCGAAAAATCGTCGTAACGTCCGCGTATAGAAGGTCGCCTCGGACACACCCAACTGCCGACAGACGTCGACCACGGGCGTGCCGCCTTCGGCCAAGCGCAGCGCGTACGCGATCTGCTCGTCGGTGAATCTCGACCGTTTCATGGCTACTCCTCGCCCCAAACGGGGCGCCGAGAAGCGCGAGTTCCCAGACACTTCCGCACGTGAGAGCCATGGCGGCGAAGCGCCTCGTACGGACTGGCGGATCCGCCTCTTGCAGGTCATGGCAGGGAGGCGTAATATGTCAAAAATTTCAGACACTTCTCGGTTTCTGCCTGCCATGAACCTCATCGATATCGGCCATGCCGTGCGGACCCGGCGCTCTGAGCTGGGCCTGTCCCAAGCGCAGTTGGCGCACCTGAGCGGCCTGTCTCGTCAGACGCTGGTAGGCCTGGAGAACGGCACCTTGAGCGATCTGGGTGTCAACCGGGTGGGGCAGGTCATGGCTGTGCTGGGCCTGGACAGTCCTAAGCTGGATACCCAAGCGCGGCGGAAGAAGCGCGGACTGTGGATGGCGGCCAAGACCGCCAGTGTCAGCTATGCGCAAGAACTGGCGCCCGAGATGCTGGAGCAAGCCCTGGCGAGTGGTGAAGTGCCTGCTTCCTTTGCTCCGCACATGACGCATTTGCTGGATGAGGCGCCCGTGCCTGTCGTCGTGATGGCTGTGGAGGAGGCTGCCTCGCATACACACCAGTCGCCAAAGCAAGTCTGGCGTAATGTGGCGAAGTTGGCTGGATCGTTGTCGGTGCACCGCCGGACGCTGTGGGCATGAAATCCGGAGCATTGCCCAGCGGTCCCTGGGAGAAGCTGTTCCCGCGGGCGCTGGCGCTGATTGACGAGATCAAACGGTATGGCGGCATCGCAGACCCGTTCTGGACGCTGGGCGGCGGAACGGTGCTGATGTTTCGTTACCGGCATCGGCTGAGCAAAGACATCGACATCTTCGTGCCTGACCCGCAGTACCTCGGTTTCGTCTCACCCCGTTTGAGCGACACAGCCGCGGAATTGACGCAGGACTACACTGAGCAACCGGGTGCCTTCGTCAAACTCCAGTTCGAGGAGGGCGAGGTCGATTTCGTGGCGGCTCCCAATCTTCTGGACGACGCTTGGGACATCTGGGATCTCAGCGGTTGCTCAGTGAAAGTAGAGACCGCCGCTGAAATCATTGCAAAGAAGATGTACCACCGTGGCGATCGGGTCACGGCGCGCGATCTCTTCGACTTTGCGCTCGTCATCGAGCGCGAGCCTCAGCAGCTTCTGGCAGCGACACCATTCCTTCTACGCCATCGGAAGGCATTCCTGTCCCAGATCCGAGCGCCGCATGCCAGCTTGCGCGCCGCGTTCGAGGCCATCGCCACGCTGGAGTACACGCCCAGCTTCGATCATTGCGTAGCCGTGGTTAGGGAGTTCCTGAGCGAACTGTAGCCTTGCGCGTGCACGGCGCTCAGATGCCGCGATCGCGGGCATCTGACTGATTTGCGGCAGGATTCCTCGCGGCACTGAATCGCAAGCCGAATACGAGCGGCACGACCATCGCGTTGACGATCAAGGCCGCCAGCCAGATGGCCCCCGGCCACCGCTCTCGAACGAGGAAATAGACGCTCGAAAACACCAGCGGCCCGGCGATGGACGCCAGGCTCATTACGGACGCCAGCACGCCTTGAAACTGGCCTTGTTGGCTTTCGTCGACGAGGCGGCTTGCAAGCGATTGCAAGGCAGGCGTGCCCAGACCCGCGAGCGCGACGACCGGCATAATGGCGAACACCACCCAGCCCTGCGTGGTGCAGGCCATGACCATCAGTGCGGCACACGCACCGGCGATGCCGACCAGCACGGCGCCGCGCTCTCCCAGCCGTTGTACGGCCCGGCCCGGTAGGAACGCTTGCGCCAACGTCTGGCATACGCCGAAGGTGCCCAGCGAAAGACCGATCCATCGGCCGTTCCACTGGAACACGTCATTGCCCCACAATGCCCAGCAGGTGCCGTACACCTCGCCGGTCGCGCTCAGGATGAAAAAGACGGCAACCACGGGCATCAGCGGCTTCATCGCGAACGCCATGCGCAAGGGACGCAGCGGATCGAGTGTGGCTAGGTCGATCTTCTCGCGGCTGGGCGTGTGGGATTCCGGCAACAGGAACAGCGCCAGCAGCACGTTGCCCGCATTGAGTACCGCAGCAGCGATGAACGGTAGCCGCAGCCCGTAATCGCCGAGGGTACCGCCTAGAACCGGTCCGAGGATGAAGCCAATGCCGAACATGGCGTTGAAGAGCCAAAGCGTTTCGCCCGCAACTCATCGGGCGAGATGTCGGTGATGTAGGCCGCTGCGACCCAGATGGTGGCGCTGGTGAGCCCGGCCACGGCACGGCCGACGATCAGCAGCCCCAGCGACGGCGCGAACGCCATCAATACATAGTTGACGGCCGCGCCTCCCAGAGAGATCAGCAGCACGGGCCGGCGGCCCAGCCGGTCGCTCAAGGAACCGAGGACAGGCGCGGAGAAAAACTGCATCGCTGCGTAAAGCGCGGCGAGAACGCCGACGTAGGAGGCAACATTCGCGGCGTGGGTCACGTCCTCGATCAGACGCGGCAGGATCGGAAAGATCAGGCCAATCCCGACCGCATCGAGTGCGATGGTAGCGAAGATGACGACCAGGGCTTTGTTCATTGCGAAATTATTCGCAAGGGGTGGTCATCCCTGAAGATCCCGCCCGTGGGGCCATCGGCACTCAGCGTTGCGGCCCGGACAATGCCCTTGGCGGCTTCGGCGGGAGGCAGGTCGTCTGCGTCGTCGCCTCGTTCGGGATGGGTGGCGACCGATCCTGGATCGACGGCGTTGACGAGAATCGGCGTATCGGCAAGCGCCGTGGCCAGGGTCGCCGTCAGGGCGTCGAGCGTGTACTTGGCAAGCGAATGGGCCGGAGAATGGACGGGCCCCGGCTTGCAGCTTCCGATCCGCCGTGCCCCGCCGCTTGAAACATTGACGATGCGCGCCGCCGGTGCCCGGCGCAGTAGCGGAAGCAGGGCCTGGGTCAGGCACCAACAACCGATTACATCAACCTGAAACGCTGATTGAACGTCATCGAAATCGACCTCCAGCACCGAGCGTGTATTGAAGTCGGGCATGGTGCTGGCGTTGTTCACCAGCACGTCCAGATGGCCGATCGTTCGAGCGAGGTGGCTGACTGCTTCGTGGATGCTGGATCGATCGGCCAGATCGAGACGCAGGGCCGTCGCTTCACGGCCTGTTTCGCGCAATTGCACGGCAAATTGTTCCGCCTGGCTCTTGTCCCTTGCCGTCAGGATGACGTGATGGTTCAGTTCGGCGAGCTGCGTGGCAACCGCGAAGCCGAGGCCCCGAGAACGGCTGACGCCCGTGATCAGCGCAGTACGGGGTGTATGGGGAAGGGTTTGCATGGAGCGCTCCTTTGTCGATGTTCGACCGGAGCGCTGCCATCAAGGTGAGGAGCCACACGGACGAACATGGGATGCCCAAACGGCATCGGGTGTTCGTCGTGGGGTCTCTTGCGATGGCAGGAGACAGAGCTTTCGTTTCCGAAAGGACTTGGGCTTACCAAACCAAGTCTGCCTTTTCCGACACGCCATTCTAGCAGTGGTTCTGTTCCTCCCAATCTGCCCAATGAATGCTGGGATGGCCGAAATGGCGGTACGCTCGACGCCCGTCAGCATGGAGAGTCGCGTTACCGGCGAGCACTGGCGGCGCCGGTCACGCCGAAAACTGTTGCATCTGCGCACGTAACCGCGCCGCGATCCGGAACGAAGAAGGGTTGTATGACCCACTTTCCCGGAGGCCTTATATGCTGAAAGAGTTCAACGTTGCGGAGAAGGGGGCGGGCCTGTATTGGCCGCTTGCGATCCTGCGTTGGGTGATGGTGCTGATATTCATATCGTTTGGCATCCAGAAGTTCACCCCGCAGTCTGCGCAAGGCATTGCCCAGTTCATTGTGAACAGCCCCTTCGTTTCATGGCTGCAGATCTTCGGTATCCGCGGCGAAGCCTATCTGTTGGGTTCTATAGAGCTGACGACGGCCGCGCTACTGGCTTTGGGGGCGTTCTCTCCCTGGCTGTCAGCATTGGGCGCGCTGATGGGGGTAGGCACCTTCGCCATCACCTGGTCCTTCTTCTTCACGACGCCGGGCGTCGTGAAATGGAGCTTTTCCACGGATCCCATAGCGTGGAACCTGACCGGCGAGTTTCTCTATAAAGACATCGTGCTTCTTTGCGTTTGCCTGGTCTTGTTCCTGGCTTCGTTGCCCAAGGCCAGGATTCCTCTTCGGATGGATTGACGCATAAGGCTTGCCTGCTCCGACTCGGCGCGTTGGCGATCGCCAAGTGTCTGGTGCGCGGCACATGGGTCCGCGGCAAGCGGGGTAGGGCACTTCCTGGGAAAAACCGGCCCCAATTCCTACCTTTGGGCCGAAGAACGGCCCTTGGTCCCGCTCATGGACCGACCGGTCAGGATGGCGCTCGTAATGAGGTGAACGAGATGGTCGGCCCGCGACGCGAATGAGGGTTGGTCAACCGCCCAGCCCAGCGCCGTTATCAGGGCGAACAGGTCGTCCCCGTTCATGTCGGCGCGTGCCATTCCTTTTTCCTGGGCACGCAGCAGCAGCCGCGCGCCTGCCGAGTGCACCGCGGCGCATGAAGCGTAAAGCGCGGAGTCCGGGTTGGTATGGGCGGCCGCCATCATGGCCACAACGCCCCTATAGCTTTGCGTGAATACCACCAAATCACGAAACCAGGCGAGAAGTGCTTCGTCCGCCGAAGCCGAGGTCTCGAGTTCGTCCGCCTTCTGCGTCAGTGCATCCAGCTGGGTGCACAGCAAGGCCTCGAACAGGGCTTCTCGCGTCGGGAAGTGGCGTAGCAGCGTGGCCAGGCCTACACCGGCGCGGCGAGCGATATCGCGCATCGACGCCTCTGCGCCATGCTCGGCGACGACGTCACGCGCGACGGTAAGGATTTGGCTGCGATTTTTTTGGGCGTCAGCTCGCATGGCTTGTCTTGACAAATGGATCAGTGATCCATATAGTCCTTATCTGGATCGGTGATCCACATATTACCGCGCCATGCGGCATTTCTCCAGCTGGCGGGCAACGCCACCGAAAGAGCACATGACATGAACAGACTGAATGGAAAGACCGCCGTCATCACCGGCGGCGCTACGGGCATCGGCCTGGCTGCGGCACAGCGCTTCATCGAGGAGGGCGCTTTTGTCTTTATCTTCGGCCGCCGGCAGGGCGCCCTCGATGCCGCCGTGGCCGCCCTCGGGCCCCATGCCCGGGCGGTGAAGGGCTCGGTCTCCGAGCCGGCCGATCTCGATCGGCTGTACGCGGCGGTGGAGGCCGAGCGCGGAAGCCTGGATATCGTATTCGCCAACGCCGGGACGGGAAGTCCGCTTCCGCTCGCCCAGATCACCGCCGCGCACATCGACGACACCTTCGATACCAACGTGAAGGGCACGATCTTTACGGTGCAGAAAGCGCTGCCATTGATGGGCCCAGGCGGTTCGATCATCCTGACCGGATCTAGCGCCGGCACCACGGGAGCCCCGGGATTCACGGCCTACAGCGCGAGCAAGGCGGCGGTGCGCAACCTTGCCCGGACCTGGGCGGAGGACCTGAAGGGCACCGGCATCCGGGTCAATGTGCTGTCGCCCGGCGCAACGGCGACCGAACTGGCCAAGGAGGCGCTGGGCGAAGCGGGCCAGAAGGCCTACGGCGCGATGACGCCGCTCCAGCGCATGGCCGATCCGGCGGAGATCGGCGCGGTGGCTGCCTTTCTGGCGTCGCCGGATAGCAGCTTCATGACCGCCAGCGAGGTCGCCGTTGACGGTGGCTTGGCACAGCTCTGAAAAGCAATATCAAATGGCGCGATCACTAAAGGGCAACACGGCTCTCCTTACCAGGGCGTCACGCGGCATTGGCAGCGCCACCGCGGAACGTCTGGCGATGGAAGCGAGCGGCGGTTACAAGCTCTGACCACGCCGGACAACGAGGACAAACACATGAGTTACGCAATCATTGGCTTCGGCAAGATCGGCCGCGCATTGGCCAAGGCCTTTGCCCGCCACGGCATCGAAGTGGCCGTTGCAACCACGCGCGAGCCACCTAGCTTCGCGGCCGACGCGGCCGCGATCGGACCCACGATCATTCCCAAGACCCTGGCGGAAGCCGTCAAGGCGGACATCATCTTCTTGGCAGTCCGCTTCGAGTCGCATGCGGAGGTCGCGAAAGCACTGCCCGACTGGAAGGGAAAGACTGTCATCGACGCGATGAACACGCAGGCGTCGCTCGACGAATTGGGCGGTCTGCCGTCCTCTGCTTTCGTCGCGAAGGCGTTCACCGGAGCCCGGCTGGTCAAGGGCTTCAACCATCTGGTCGCCGCGGCCCTGGACCAGGACCCGGACGTACACGGGGGAAGGAGGGTCGTTTTCCTGGCGAGCGACGATGACGGCGCCGCGTCGGAGATTGCCGCGCTTGCGGAAAAGCTGGGTTTCGCGCCCATCCAACTCGGCAGGCTTTGCGAGGGCGGACTGCTGGTGCATGCGCGCGGCAGAAACTGGGGCCACCTGATCTTCAAGGACGTGGTCAAGTTCGACTGATCCTTGCCGAGCCGGGTCATGCTGCGAAGAGCCTTGCCAGCCCACCTGTGACGACGTGCTGCTGGCCCGTCTTCGACTTTGCGCGCAGACCCGTTGCGCTTCGTTCCAGCGATGTCGTGGGCTGGCATAATCGTATCGATGGACGGCTCCTAAGGAAGGCTTGCATGCGACTGACGATTTCCACTGCCAATGAGGTCGACAGCTTGGTCGAGCTTGTCAACGATGCCTATCGCAGCGCCGCGTCCGGCGGTTGGACGACCGAAGCGGGACTGATAGAGGGACCTCGCATTGACCGTTCCGCGCTGGCCAAGATGATCCAAGAAGGGCGGACGACAATCCTGGTCACAAGAGACCCGGACTCGCATCGGATCCAGGGATGTGTCGCGGTTCGCCCCATGGATGACGAGGAGTGGTATCTGTCGATGTTGGCGGTCAGTCCGGCGTTCCAGGCTGACGGCATAGGCAAGTCCATCATGGCCGGCGCCGAAGCCTTCGTCGGCGAACGGGGCGCGGCTTCCGTAAAGATCTCGGTCATCGACGTTCGAGACAGCCTGATCGCCTGGTACGAACGGCGAGGCTATGAAAGAACCGGAGAGATCGAGCGCTTTCCTTACGATGATCCAAGCGTCGGCGTGCCGCTGCGGGACGACCTGACTCTGATCACATTGCGAAAAGTCCTGCGGTCGCCCCTATCGTCGGCGACGTCCTCGGGTTGACCCCGTCGGTCTATTGAAGGTCGTCTACAGCGTGTAGCGACCACGGATTACGGCAAGCTGACAGGCACATTCAGCGACCCGGGATTCAAGCGGGATCGTGCCATGGCGGTCGCGGGGCAGTAGGGAATAGGCGGTATTCACGGTGGTATCCTCCCCGCCAAGTGGGAGGATATCCAGATTGAATGCTTCGTCCGATAACCGGCATATCCCGGTCCTGGCGTTCTGGCACAAGGTTGAATTCTTCATTCCGTTCGATTTGCGCGGGCAGGTGCTTCAAGCGAAGGGCGCGGAATGGAGCGTGAAGTACATCACCGCGGCTGAACTCCAGGCGATTGCTCCGGCGTCCTCCGGCGACTTATGGCAAGTCGCCAGGGTGCCGGAAGAAAAGGCGGTGCGTGGCTTCGAGCTATATCTGGGGGTTTTCGATAAAAGCGTTCTTGCCACGGTTACCGAACGCCTTATCGGAAGCCTCGACGCCGAAGCGATCCGGATAGATCAGGAAGAGCGGGGAGAGCTCGAAGGGGAAACCTGTTTCGCCAAGGTATGGCTGAACGCGGCGGGCGAACCGCAGCTCGACCAGGTTTCGGTGTCGACGGTACCGTGGGCCTTGGGCGCGATCTCGCGGCAAGGCCTGGGCGGCCTGAGTTTCGATGCGTTCCAGGCGAGCCTCAAGCGGCTTCAGGACGATTTGCGGAACTTCCAGGCGCGACGACAAAGTGCCGATGCGGCGTCGGAGTCCTCGCAAGAGGTCCTGCCGCTGACCCGGGCCGACATCGAGAAATTGCTGGATGTCTTCCGCGACTGGGCAGGGTTCGAGCCCGGCGATACCGATGCTGCAGTGGCCGTCGTCCGCGCCGTCGTCGGCAAGAGAACCGCAGCCGATAGCAAGGCCGCGCCGGAGGAGGCATCCCCGGGGGCGGACGAAGACGAGGACGAAGATAGCAGCCCGGATGAAATCGGAATCGACATTCTCAATAGCTTCTATATAAAAGATATTGAACGAACGATCGATTCACTGCGGCAAGGCCGGACAACCGGAGCGCTGGACGCCTATTTGACGCCGCTGCCGCCGGAACAACGCATCGATCTGTATTCGCCGGCGGGTCATCGGCGTATCGTCGCCGACTTGGATCCTGGCAACACGCCGCCGGCGCGTTGGCTGGACGAGCCGCGCCACGCGATGAGCCTGATGCAGCAGTTTGCCATCAACCGCATTTTTTCCTGCCTGTCCGATGGAGGATTGTTTTCGGTCAACGGCCCGCCGGGAACCGGGAAAACGACACTGCTTCGCGATATCTTCGCGGAAAACATCACCAGGCGTGCACGTATTCTGGCCAGTTTCGGCTCGGCCGGAGAGGCATTCCAAACCGGCCGGAAACCTCGCGTGGAGTTCGAAGGCAGTTCCGCTTCCTGGTCCATCGCTGTGCTGAAGCCCGAGCTGACAGGCTTCGAGATGGTAGTCGCATCGTCGAACAATGCCGCCGTCAACAATATTTCCGAGGATATTCCCAAGGCGAAATCGCTGGGTTCCATGGACTGGGATGCACCGGCGCAGACCGCGTGGCGTGAGAAGGATGGGAAACCCCGGCACACATATCTTCAGACCGTGGCGACCCGGATGGCGGCGCAGACCGGCCGCGGGGACTTCACCGAGCTGGGACCGGACGATACGCCATGGGGCCTGATCTCATGTGCCTTGGGCAAACGCGGCAACCGCCGCAAGTTCGTGCAGCGGTTCTTCTTTCCCGTCATCAAGAAGGACCAGCCGAAGGACGCCCCCAGGCCTAAAGGGTATGACCCTTTGCGCCATCACTCCTTTTGGGAATGGCGCGATAGCTATCGAGGCTTGGGCTTTGCGGCGGCAAAGGCGGTTTTCATCGGACTGGACGAAGAAGTCCGCGAGAGACAGGGCAAGTTGGCGCGACTGTCTGTCCTTGCGGCCGAGTTGGCCGGACAGACCGAGAGCACGTACGTACTCGAACAGGCGCAGCGACTGGCGAATGCGCAGGCTGTTCTCGAACAAGCACGGGCGCGGTTGGCGGAGGTCGACAGGGCCGTGGGCATTTGCCACGAAAGGCTCGCTACGCTGAAGGACATCGAACGGCTTATACCGGTGCCGTCGAAGTGGACCGCGCTGTTCGGCAAAATCCCCTCGACGCCTTTCTGGAGTAACCCTTTCCGCCAGAAATACCAAGCGTATCTCGATGCGCTGCATGAGAACCGGGCGGCCCAGCGAACCTGCCTGCAGGAGAAACTCGTCCTCGACTCGCGCAAGGCTGCGGCGGAACCGGAGGTGGCTCAGGCGAGCGCGACCGTGGAGCTCGCCCGGCAAGCGCTTGACGCACGTGCCGCGGAATGGCGCGCCAAATCGGCCGAACATCTCGAGCTGCAAGGAGTTTTCCCGGACGCGGCGATGCCGGAGAAGGCAGGCGACATCGAAGCGCCGCCGTGGCAGAAACAGGGTATCTGGTACGACGCCGGATTGAACGCGCTGCGATCGCGGTTGTTCGCCGCCGCGCTGACCTTGCATGAGGCCTGGCTGGCCGAAGTCACCGCCAAGGGCGGCGGTTTTCAGCCGAATCTCTATGCGATGCGTGATCTCTTGCAGGGGATGCCCCTGACCACGCCTGAGCACGCCTTGGCGCTCTGGCAAAGCCTGTTCATGATCGTCCCTGTCGTATCCAGCACCTTTGCGTCCATCGCCTCGCAGTTCAAGGAGCTGGGCGCCGGCTCACTCGGTTGGCTATTCATAGATGAAGCCGGCCAAGCGGTTCCCCAGGCGGCGGTCGGCGCATTGTGGCGTGCGCGGCGCGCCGTCGTCGTCGGCGATCCGCTGCAGATAGAGCCGGTCTTCACCGTACCGGTGAAGCTGATCGAAGCGCTGGCCCAGTCTTCGGCCTTGCCGGAGGATATGCGCGTCATGCCGCATAAAGTGTCCGTCCAGAATCTCGCGGATGCCGGCAATGCTTGTGGTGCGTGGGTCGCGGGAAGGGAAGACGAGCCCGAGTGGTTGGGTAGCCCTTTGCGGGTGCACCGCCGGTGCGCGGACCCGATGTTCCAGATTGCCAATGCCATTGCCTACGAAAACAAGATGATCTTCGGCCTGGATAGCACCGTTCCCCCGGCGAATGGTTATGACCTGGGCGCCAGTGCCTGGGTGCATGAGCCTGGCGCGACCCTGGGCCGGCATGTCGTGCCAGCCCAGGTCGAACTCGTGGCCCAGGCTGTCATGCGTCTTTACCAAAGCAAGGGCAAGCTGCCGCCTCTATATATCATTTCCCCTTTCAAGCGCATCAAGCAGGCTTTGCTGGAGCGCCTTTCCGATATCGGCGCGTGGAAAGGACAGGGCATCGGTACTTTGTCGAAGAGCGATCTTGGCAAGTGGTGCAACGAGAACATCGGTACCGTCCATACGTTTCAGGGCAAGGAAGAGCGCATCGTCTGGATGGTGCTGGGTTGCGATATCGAGGGCGAGGGTGCCGTCTCGTGGGCTGCCGGCAAGCCGAACATCCTTAACGTGGCGCTTACACGCGCGAAACACCGGTTCTTCATGATCGGCGACGCGCTTCTCTGGGGCGAAAAGCGCTATTTCCAAGAGGCCAGGCGCACGCTTCCGGAAATCTCGGGAGACGAGTTCCTGGAAAGAATGGCGGTTCGCGCAGTGGACGCCGGCTGAGCAGCACCGCGTCGCCATGGCCTGAGCCCGCGCATCCGCGGGCTCAGGTCCGCGTATTCACCAGTCGGACGCGGCCTTCCCGATGACCTCGGTGCACCAGTCGATGAAAGCGCGGATGGCCGGCGCCAGGTGGCGGCTCTGCGGATAGAGGATGGATACCGGTTCCGGCGGCGATTCGATATCCGCCAACACCCTGACCAGGCGGCCAGCCTCGATATGCGGACGGGCCATATAGCTTGCGACGCGGATCAGCCCCAGGCCCGCTACGCCGGCAGACACATAGGTATCCGTGTCATCGACGCTGACCTGCTCCGGCATGGGCAAGGTGACCACGTTCCCGCCTTGCTGGAAGAGCCACCGGTGTGAACGGCCCGATTGACTATGAACGTAGCCTACGGCGACGTGCCGCTTGAGCGCCGCCAGGGTGGTGGGCCTGCCATGCTTTTCCAGATACTGCGGTGACGCACACACGTACCAGTGGAACCGGCCTATGGGCCGCGCAACGAGCCGCGACACCGGAGGTTCGCCTGCTCGGATGACGCAATCCAGTCCGCGCTGGACGATGTCCACGGTGGCATCCTCCAGCTGGAAATGCACGGCTATTCCGGGGTAGCGTTCGCGGAATTCCGGGAGCGCCGGGATAAGGAAGTTCTTGGCCAGGGATGGTGTGGTGCCGACCCGGATGGCCCCGCGCAGCGCCCCGGTCGATTGCACCACCATGCTTTCCGCCGCTTGCATATCGGACAGGATTGCCTTGCAACTGTCGTAGTAGCGCAGCCCGGCATCGGTAAGGCTCAAAGCGCGTGTCGTCCTGTTCAACAGCCGCGTTCCCAGGTGCGACTCCAGCTCCTTGATGGTGCGGGTCACGGTGGATGGAAGCACATGCATGGTGTCGGCCGCCTTCTTGAAGCTGCCGGCCTCGACCACGCGAATGAAGGTCTCCATGGCATGCAGCTTATCCATGCAATCCGCCTCGCTTTGTGAATCACTGCGTCGATTATTGCATTAATTCGAATTATGAACTTCCTTTGCTTCGCGCTATTCGTTGCGTCAGTTGGGGCAAGATAAGGCTTGTCTACAGGGTGGTAACCCCCGTCACGTCGTTGCAGTCGCGAAGGGTGCGGCGGAGATGGCCGGCGGCTATCCGGCTATATGTCCCGGGGGATGCCCGATTACATCGAAATCAGGAAGGAATCAATATCATGACGCAGCGAAATTCTGTTCGGCGGGATGTGCTTGTGCTGGGGGCGGGGGAGCTTGGAATGTCGGTGCTGCGCGCGCTCGCCCCGCGCATGAGACAGCGGCACGCTTCGATCACGGTGCTGGTATCGCGCGATACCGTGGCCGGGCCATCGCGGCAGGATGACCCGCGCCTGGCCGAGCTTTTCCAAATGGGCGTGGATGTGGTCGGCTTCGATCTGGCGTCCGATGAAGAAGCGCTGAAGACACTCTTCGAACAATACGACACTGTATTGAGCTGCACCGGCTTCATTGCCGGCCCGGGGACGCAACTGAAGATCGCCCGCGCGGCCCTGGCGGCGGGCGTGCGGCGGTACTTCCCATGGCAGTTTGGCGTGGATTACGACATCGTCGGCCGTGGCAGCGGCCAGCCCCTGTTCGACGAACAATATGAAATCAGGCAATTGCTGCGCGCCCAGGATGCGACCGAATGGGTGATTATCTCGACGGGCATGTTCACCAGCTTCCTGTTCGAGCCGGCCTTCGGCGTTGTCGATCTGGCGCGCAGGACGATACACGGCCTGGGCAGCTGGGAGACCAAGCTGACCGTCACAACGCCGGAGGACATAGGCCGGCTGACCGCGGAAATCCTGTTAGCCGAGCCGCGGATCGCCAACCAGGTCGTCTACGTGGCCGGGGACACGATCTCATATGGAGCGCTGGCGGCGGTTATCGAGCGTGTCACCGGGGAGACGTTCGAGAAAACCGTATGGACCCTGGACAAATTGCGCGCCGATCTGGCGGCCGCGCCGGATGATGTGATGGTGCGTTATCGCGCCGTATTCGCCCGTGGCGACGGGATGTGGTGGGACAAGTCCGCCACCTTCAATGTCCGGAATGGGTATGAGACGACCGATGTCGAGCATTACCTTCGCTCGCGTTTGCGGTAATGGAGACGCTGTCGGTGAAGTTCCCGGATCCCGTCGATTGCCTGCGTTTCCGGCGATCTCAGCGCTCAGGCGCGATGTATGCCGCCAGTTCTTCCGGCGTCCCCAAGGGAAATGCCTGCTTGAGGTGATCGAGGAACGCCGAAACGCGTGCGCTGAGCAAGCGCCTGGAAGGATAAAGCGCCCATAGCGTGATCTCCGGGGCGGCTACATCGCCCCAGCGCACGAGCCTGCCGGCAGCGATGTCGTGGCTGACGAGCGACAGGGGCAGGCACGCGGCGCCCACGCCCAGACGAACCGTATCGCGCACCATGACCAGGGACGATAGCCGGGCAACCGGCCTGATCGATATGCGCGATTTCCGTTTCTCGCTGGCGATCTCCCACGCCACGGTTCGGTCATCCCCCGCGCGAAGGATCGCCGGGACGCTGGATCCGGCCGTCGGCCGCGCCAGCCCCGGCGCGGCCACGACGGTCAGCCGGTCGCGCAGCAGCACCCGCCCGACCAGGTTTTCGTCCCGGTGGGGATTGACCCGGATCACCAGGTCATAGCCTTCCTCGATCATGTCCACGGGCCGATCTTCCGTCGTGACTTCGAGGTGGACGTCTGGATACTGGAGCGCGAACGTGGCCACCAGACGGCCCATTGCGAGCTGCGAGAAAAGCGCCGGCGCGCTGATGCGCAGCGGCCCGCGCGGCTGGTCGCCTCCCGATGCGATGGTGGCGACGCTCTCGCCCAGTTCGGTAAGCAGCGCGCCGGTCCGTTCGTAAAGCGCACGCCCTTCCTGGGTGAGCCTCAACCCGCGAGACCCCCGTTCGAACAGCCGCAGCTGCAGGCTGTTTTCCAGTTCCGTGACCCGGCGGGAGAGCGTCGCCTTGGGACGATCCGCGGCGCGCGCGGCCTTGCCGAAGCTGCCATGCCGGGCGACGAGATTGAAATCCGCAAGGGCCAGGAGGTCCACGTGTTCCACCAGTGAGACATCGAGTCTATTTATACCATCTTCCGGATCGCCAGTGATACCCCTAACCTGGAGGCCTGCCTAACCTCACCATGGAGTGAACATCATGACCATCCTCGTTACGGGCGCCACCGGCCGCATAGGCCGCCAAGTCGTCCACCAACTTGCCAACCGCGCCGCCGACGTGCGCGTGCTGGTGCGGGATCCGTCGAAGGCCGATTTCCCGGCCAGCGTGGAGATCGCGCAAGGCGATATGCTCGATATCGATACGCTGCGCACGGCGTTCGCGGGCGTCCGCACCTTGTTCCTGCTGAACGCCGTGGCCGGCGATGAATTCACCCAGGCCCTCATCACGCTGAACATCGCGCGGGAGTGCGGCGTCGATCGCGTGGTCTATCAGTCGGTCATCCATGCCGATCGCTTCGTTAACGTGCCGCACTTCGCGGTGAAGTCGGGGGCCGAGCGGATGATTGAACAGATGGGGTTCAGCGCCACTATCCTGCGCCCGGCCTACTTCATGGATAACGACCGCATGATCAGGGACGTCATCGTCGACCATGGCGTATATCCGATGCCCATAGGCGGCAAAGGGGTCGCCATGGTCGACGCTCGGGACATCGCGGAAGTCGCGGCCCTGGAGCTGATCCGCCGCCATCGCGCGCCCGGCAGTCTGCCTGTCGAGGTCATCAACCTTGTGGGGCCTGACGTGCTGACGGGGCACCAGTTGGCCGGCATATGGTCGCAGGTCCTTGGCCGCGCGGTCACCTACGGCGGCGACGATCCCACCGCGTTCGAGCAGAACATGGCCAGCATCATGCCGAAGTGGATGGCCTATGAGATGCGCCTGATGGCTGAACGCTTCGTGAGCGACGGGATGATCCCGGAGCCCGGCGATGTCGAGCGACTCACCGCTATCCTCGGGCGCCCGCTGCACTCGTACCGCGACTTCGCGGCGGGGCTGGCTGGCGCGGCTTGACACGCGCCGACCGGTGGCCATGGCCCCATGGCGTCGCTATACCTGGATGCGGTCCCGGTCATGGAAGCGCTGCATCCAGTAAGGGTAGGGGGCCGTTGTCTCGGACACGTTGTCGAGCCGGGTGAGCTGCCCGGCGGTCAGCTGGAGATCCTGGGCGGCCAGGTTCAGCGCGAGCTGTTCGGGCGTGCGCGCCCCCACGATGACGGAGGTAATCTGCGCGCGGGCCAGCAGCCAGGCCAATGCGACCTGCGCTGGCGTCGCCTGCAGTTCACTGGCGACTTCGCGAACTACGGCGAGAATCGCCTCGCCCCTGACGCCGTCCACAGGAGGAAAGTCCAGCTTCGCACGGCGGCCGTTCGCGTCGTCGTTGTGGCGGTATTTGCCGCTCAGGTAGCCGCCCGCGAGCGGGCTCCATACGAGCAGGCCTGTCCCGTGCGCCGCCGCGACGGGCATGATCTCGTGCTCGATATCGCGGCTCGTCAACGAGTAATGCACTTGATTGCTGGCGATCGGTACGCGATCCGTACGCGAGGTGATACCTGCGGCCCGCTCCAGGTCGGCGGCACTGAAGTTGCACGCGCCTATGTGGCGGACCTTGCCCTGGGTAACCAGGTCGTCCAGCGCACGAAGCGTTTCCTCCAGAGGCACCAGGGCGTCGCGGTCATGCAGCTGGAACAGGTCGATGTGATCCCGGCCTATCCGTTTCAGGCTCGTCTCCACCGACCGCATGATATGTGAGCGACCCAACCCGACGTCGTTATGGCCAGGGCCCGTACGCAAGCGAACCTTGGTCGCGACCAGCATTTGGCCTTCGTCGAGGTTCAGCGACTTGAGCGCCTGTCCCACAATGGTCTCGGAGCAACCCTGGGAATAAACATCCGCCGTGTCGATCAGATTGACGCCACGCTCCAATGCCGCCGCGACCAGCCGGGTCGCCTGATCGGTGTCCAATCCCGCAATGTTGGCCCAGATTCCAGAGCCCGCGCCGAAGGTCATTGCGCCAAGGCTGAGCCTTGAGACGCGCAAGCCGGTCCTGCCGAGAGTGCTGTATTCCATGAAAAAGTCCTGGTGTGTGGGCGCGTGAGCGGCGCCAAGCGGGCCCCCGGCCTTGTGTGCCCGCGGGGCCCGTGTCCTCAAGCCTGTTGCGAGACGAGGGCAGCCAATACCGTGTCCAGCTCGACCTGACCGCGAATGACATCATCCGGGCGATTCTCGAAATCGATCCAGCCCTCGTTGAAGCCATCCAGCATGCGCATCCGTGGCAGCGGGTACTTCATGCCTTGCGACAGAAACAACGCCTCCCAGGTTTGCCGGTCCACGGCCCGGGCCTGGACGGGGCGATGCAGGACGCGCGCGAAGGCGGAGGCGATGTCCTTGGGGCTGATCCGACGCGGTCCTTCGAGCTCGACGACGCGCACGCCATGCCAGGTTTGCTGGAGCAGTTCGGCCGCGACGCGGCCGACGTCCTCGGTGGCCACCATCGGGAAGGCTTTGTCGAGCGGCTGAAGAAAACTGGAGACGATGCCGTCATCCCGCGCGGAGGCAACGTCCCACGCGGCATTCTCCATGAACCACCCAGGCCGCAGGAAGGTGACCGGCATCGGCATCTTGCGCAAGGCCTGTTCCATCAGGGTGCGTTGGCTGAGCAGATTGCTTTCGGCGGCCTGCGCGCCGATGGTGGACAAGCACACGACTTTGCCGGGGCGTGCTTGCAGGAGCGCCGCCGAGACGGCGTCGATGACCGCCCGGGCTTCGGGAAATCCTGGAGCCGGGTCGAACTCTGAAGGGGGCAGGATGAAAACCCCCTGGGCGCCGCGGAATGCGGCAGCCAGCGATGGCGCGTCATCCATATGAGCCGTTGCGACTTCGCAGCCGCGCGCGGCCCAGGTGCCCGCTCGTCCGATGTCGCGTACTACCGCGCGTACCGGCTGGCCTGCCGCCAGGAGCGTGCGCGCCAATGCGCCGCCGACTTTGCCCGTAATTCCCGTGATTGCATACATTGCTTTTTCCTCGTCCGTATAGAAGTCATGGATGACGCCGGTTCGGCGATGAGGGCGACGCCATAGGCTGCCCACCGGTCGATCAGGCGCGCTGCAGGCCCGCATAGACGGCCTGCTCGAATTTCCCGTAGAGATCCACGATGCGGGCATCGTAGAAAGGGAGTGTTTGCGTAAAGAGCGATCCCGCAACCCGTTTGGCCGGATCCACCCAGAAATAGGTATTCAGCAAACCGGCCCAGCTTGCGCTGCCCGCGCTCCGGCCGTGCGGGCCGGGCTGCATATTGATATCGAACGACAATCCCCACTTATGAAGTGCCCCCGGGAATTGATCGAAGCTGTTCGACCACGACGGCTGGGCCGTCTTCATTTCCGTGACCCGCAGATCGCCGATGTGATTGCGGAACATCGCGGCTACGGTTTCCGGGCGCAGGATGCGCTCGCCGCGATATACCCCGCCGTTCAACAACATCTGCAGGAAGGCCATGTAATCCCGCGGTGTGCTGAACAATCCACCGCCGCCCATGAAGAACTCCGGACGCTGGTTGATCTCGAACGGTTCCGCTGCCAGGGCACCGTCGGCCCCACGTCTGTGCATGGTGGCAACACGCCGTTTTTGCGCACTGCCGATCAGGAAGCCCGTATTGCGCATCCCCAGGGGCTGGAAGATCTGTTCGCGGAAGTAGATCTCCAGCGACTGGTCGGTGACCGCCTCTACGAGCTTGCCGACCCAGTCCATGCCGATGCCGTACTGCCAGCGTTCGCCGGGCTCGAATTCCAGCGGTGCCGCGAATGCGCCGTTCAGCGAGTAACCGATGTCGGGCAAGCCCGTGACTTTCTCGTACTGGCTGAGCCGATCGCTCCAGATGCTGTAGGTGAAGCCGGACGTATGCGTCAGGAGATGGCGAACCGTGATCGCATTGCGCGCGGGACGTAGCCTTGGACGGCCCGCACTGTCGAATCCCTCCAGGATTTGGCGCGACTTTAGCTCGGGCAGGATGTCGCCGGCGGCTTGGTCCAGCCGCAGCTTGCCCTGCTCGACCAGTTGCATGCAGGCGGTGGCGGTAATCGCCTTGGTCATCGACAGGAGCCAGAAGATCGTGTCGGGGCCGATGTCGGC
The DNA here is from genome assembly GCF_001676705.1 of Bordetella bronchialis. Lineage (NCBI taxonomy): Bacteria > Pseudomonadati > Pseudomonadota > Betaproteobacteria > Burkholderiales > Alcaligenaceae > Bordetella > Bordetella bronchialis. Next base: position 3,598,761 of record NZ_CP016170.1, on the reverse strand, counting down.
GCCGGGGCTTCCTTGTCCGCGGGCGCCTTCGTACACCACGCCGCGGTCCGTGGCGGCCATCGCCACCACGCCGGCTACCGTCCCGTCCTCGACAGCCCGCTGCAGGTGCTGATCGATCGATCCCCCCGCGCGATGGCGATTTCCTGGCGCATTTGCTGGCGGACTCGCGGGTGCCGCCTGGGTGTCCGGGCTCGTGAACCCGCCCAGCGTTGCCGCGGCGAGCAGGCCGGACGCTCCCTTGAGCAGGTCCCGGCGTTTCAATCGATCTGTCATTTTCCAACTCCTTGCGGCGCGAAATTCTTGGGTGAGGCGTACTTTGTCGCAGGACAAGGCAAAGAAAAATGTCAGCAATGTCATCAGACAGATAACATATAGTCATTAATCGAGGGTGGGGGAGTCGCTATCCCGGGGCGCCGGCCGCGGTGCGATGCGGCTTCTGCTGCCGTACCCGGCTGGCGATCGGCCGTATACAGGAACGCGCATGACATCCAAGAACCAGAATCTGTTTGGCGGCATCAGCGTCTTTGCCGCCGTCGTCGACGCCGGCACTTTCGCCGGCGCGGCAGAGACGATGGGAATATCGCCCCCTGGCGTCAGCCGGGCGATAGCCCGGCTGGAGAAGAAACTGAAGATCCGGCTGTTCAACCGGACGACGCGCTCGGTTTCGCTGACGGAAGAAGGGCGCCGCTTCTACGAGCACGTCATGCCGCACCTTGCCGGGCTGGAGGACGCCGCCGCGGTCGCCGCCGGGGGAGCGTCGGCGGTGCAGGGGAAGCTCAGGATAAATATCGACCCTGTGTTCTACCGGATCATCCTGGGAAGGCGGCTTGACGACTTCCTGGACGCGCACCCCGGCCTGGAGATCGAATTCATCGCCCGGGATAACCTGGGCGATCTCGTCATGGAGGGTTTCGACCTGGCTTTGCGCTTCGGCAATCCCAAGGCGTCGACCTTGATCGCGCGCAAACTATTCGATACCCGTGTCGTAACGGTCGCCTCGCCGGAGTACATCGCGCGTCGGGGACGTCCTGCGAAGCCCGAGGACCTGCAGAACCGGAAGCACCGCTGCCTGGAGTTCCGCAATCCCGAAACCGGCAAGCCCTTTATCTGGGAGTTCCATCGCGGGCGCAAGCGCATCGCGGTCGACGTTCGCGGGCGATTGACGGTCAACGACCCCAACGCCCTGTTCAATGCCTGCCTGGCGGGTTCCGGGATTGCCCAGATGCTGCTGCTGGGTGCGGAACACCTGATTGCCGACGGGCGTCTGGTCAATCTCTTTCCCGACTGGATGGAAGAGAGGTATCCGTTCTATGCCTACTATCCGTCGCGGCATCACCTGCCGGCCAAAACCCGGGCATTTCTCGATTTCGTGGTCGAGCTGGCGAGCACGGCGTCGTGAGGCAGGCGGCCTTGGCCGTCAGATGGCCGTCGCGGCCGTGGCGGCCGGCAGGCTCACATTGCCGGCTGCCGCCGCCGCGGGAGACGCTAGATCGGAATGCCGGACCGCATCCGTGCCATGCGGCGCCAACTGGAAAGCGCCGACCAGGCCTACCAACTGCGCCGCTTGCGCATTCAGGCTATCGGCCGCGGCGGCCGATTGTTCGACCAGCGCGGCATTGCTTTGCGTGACCTGGTCCAATTGCGTCACCGCAAGACCGACCTGGCCGATGCCTTGTTCCTGTTCCCGTGTCGCGGTGCCGATCTCGCCGATCAGGGCGGTCACGTTGCGGACCTGTTGGACCACATCGTCGATCGTGGCGCCCGCGCGGCCCACGGTCTGACTGCCGTTCCGGACCTGCTCCACGCTTTCGCGGACGAGATCGGCGATCTCGCGTGCCGCTTGCGCGGAGCGCTGCGCCAACGTACGGACCTCGCTGGCGACCACCGCGAATCCCCGTCCTTGTTCGCCCGCCCGGGCGGCCTCCACCGCGGCATTCAGTGCCAGGATGTTGGTCTGGAAGGCGATCGAGTCGATGATGCCGATGATGTCGCCGATCTTGCGCGAACTGGCCGTGATGTCGTCCATGGTGCGTACCACCTCCATCACGGCTTCGCCGCCTTTGCCGGCAGCGTCGCTGGCCTGGACGGCAAGCGACGAAGTCTTGCGGACCGTATCGGCATTCTGGCGTACCGTGGATGCCATCTGCTCCATCGCCGAGGCGGTCTCCTCCAGGCTGCCGGCCTGCGCGGCGGTGCGCTGGCTGAGATCCGCGTTGCCGGCAGCCAGCTGCGCCGCCCCCGCGGAGATGGATTCGCTGCCGCGGCGGACGCGATCGACAATGGTGGCCAGCTTGCGCCGCATCGACTCCATGTGCGCGAGCAGGCTGGAATCGTCGCCGTTACGCAAGCGGACCGGGTGCGACAGGTCGCCGTCCGCGATCTGCCTGGCCATGGCGGCGGCGTAAGCGGGTTCGCCTCCCAACTGGCGTAGCACCGTGCGGATGATGCCGATGGCGACGGCGGCGCCGAAGAGGGCGGAGAACAGTGCCAGGACCGTCATGATGCGCACGGCCAGGGCCACCATCGAGGCCGTTTCCCCGGCGACGGCAAGCGCCTGATCCTGCTGGTAGGCCGCCATCTCGTTAAGGACGTTCAGGTAGTTCGCCTGCACTGTGGGCATGTCCCGCAGCAGCACGCCGGTCGTGGCGGGAATGTCGCGCCGGCCTGCATATTCCATGGCTTTCGCCAAGAGGTTGTCGTATGCCGGCCGGGCGGCATTCAGGCGCTGCACGAATTCGGCGCCTTGCGTGTCGATTGCCCGGTCTGCAAGCTGTGCCGCGGCGGCGGCTGCCTGCCGGCCCAGGTCGGCCTGATGCCCGGTCATCCGGGCGAGGGCGTCCGGGTCCGTCTCCAGCAGCATGTCGCGCACGATCTGCGCGCGGACGCCTATGCCGTCCTTGATCTGCTGCACATAGATCAGGTTGTCGATGGGCACGTTGGCCAGCAGGTTGACGTTGCCTTCGATGGCGCTCAGGTAGTGCCGTGCCAGGACCGACGCCGCGCACCCCAGCATGACGACGACGGTAAAGCCGACACCCAACAGGCGCCCGAAAGACATCCTTCTGATCCGCATGCGCGCCCCGCTTCAAGGTTTTCCACTGTCTATTGCGTCTTCGGTACCGACCGGCGTTCGTCGCCCGCGGTCCATCCGGTAGTTCGTTCCGGCCGGGCCTTTGGTTACAGCCGCCTCAAGATTCTTCCGATTTCCACCCGAGCATGGGCATGGAACGGAAAAAAAATCGCGGTCCGGCTGTAACCGGAGGGCCGGCGGCGGCGTATTAGTCTGCGTACCCCCGACGGGTACACGCACTACCAACCGAATCTCAGGAGAACGCAATGTCCGCAAAAACCACCGTCACGTCCGCCTTGCTCGCCAGCGCCGTGGCCAGCATCTTCGCCTCCGTGGCCCATGCCGCGCCCCTGACGCAGGCCGAGGCCAGCGCCGCCCTGGCCGCCCATAAGGAAAAGTGCTACGGCGTGGCGCTGAAGGGCCAGAACGACTGCGCCGCGGGTCCCGGCACGACCTGCCAGGGCACCTCCACCATGGATTTCCAGGGCAATGCCTGGAAGTTCGTCCAGGGCGGTACGTGCACCAGCATCCAGGTCCCCGGAGGCGGCCATGGATCGCTGACCCCGATCAAGTCCTGATCCGCGGGCATAGGGCCGCAAGGGGATGGTCATGAACGGAATGGTCATGAACGCCTATACCGGGGCGACGACGGCGCGCGGCCCTGGCCGTCCCCCGGGCGCAGGGCCGGCCGCGCGGCTACTGGCCGGGACCAGTTTCAAGCACGAGCATCTGCCGGCCATCCTGGCGGATCGGGTCGACGATGGATTTTTCGAGGTCCACGCCGAGAACTACATGGGGGCCGGCGGTCCGCCGCATCGGATGCTTGCCGCCATACGGCAGGACTATCCGCTGTCCCTGCACGGCGTATGCATGTCCCTGGGCGGCATGGCCGAACTCGATCCCCGCCATGTGGCGCGCTTTCGCGACCTGGTCTTGCGCTACGAGCCGGTGCTGGTGTCCGAACACCTGGCATGGTCCTCGCACGGCGATGCCTTCTACAACGACCTCTTGCCGCTGCCTTACACGCGGGCCACGCTGGATCGGGTGTGCCAGCACATCGACCAGGTCCAGGAGGCCATCCGCCGGCCGCTGTTGCTCGAGAATCCGTCGACCTATGTGACCTTCGCTTCGTCGACCATGAGCGAAGGGGAATTCATCCGCGCGGTGGCCGCGCGTACCGGCTGCGGGCTGCTGCTGGATATCAACAACGTCTTCGTGTCGGCGACGAATCACGGTTATTCGGCGGCGCGGTACCTGGCCGAATTCCCGGTCGACCGCATCGGGGAAATCCACCTGGCCGGACACGCCGAGCAGCGTGACGACGAGGATGAACCCTTGCTGATAGACAGCCATGACCGCGCGGTCGCGGAGGCTGTCTGGGAACTGTATCGCGACGTCATCGCGCGCATCGGCCCGCGGCCCACGCTGGTGGAATGGGATAGCCAGCTACCCGAGTGGCCGGTGCTGCGGGCACAGGCGCGGATGGCCCACGGCATGATGTCCGAGCTCGCGCTCGGGGCAGGGGATGCCCATGTCCGTGCGGCATGATCAAGCTTCGGACACGACCGATCATGCCGCGGCCTTCGCCCCCGGCTTGACGGACCCCGCGCTTGCCGCCCCGGCCGCCGTGGCCGCCAGGCCAGGAAAAGGCGTGGTCCGCCGATATAACGTGTATCGCAACAACGTCACCGTCAGCCTGATCGATGCCCTGGCCGCGATATATCCCGCGGTCCAACGCATCACCGGCGTGGAGTTCTTCCGTGCCATGGCGCGCTTTCATGTCCGCGCCACGCCACCGGCCTGTCCCCTGCTGTTCGAGTATGGGCGCGACTTTCCGGCTTTCATCGAAAGCTATGAATATGCGGCTGGCATGCCGTGGCTGGCGGACACGGCGCGTATCGAGCGTGCCTGGCTGGACGCCTATCACGCCGCCGATATGCCCGTGCTGTCCGTGGAAGCGCTGGCCGCCGTGGACCAGGCGGCCTTGGCCGGCTTGCGCTTTGTGCCGCATCCTTCGGCGCGCGTGGTGCGATCGCGATACCCGGCGGTGGCCATCTTCGCGATGAACAGGGCCGAGGGTCCGGTGGGATCGCTCCATTCGAGCGATGCGGAAGACGCGCTGGTCACGCGGCCGGAACAGGATGTCATCGTGTCGCGACTGCCGCCGGGCGGAGCGGTCTTCCTTGTCCGCCTGCTGGAAGGGGCGCCTCTGGGAGCGGCCGCCGCGGCCGCTTTCGATGAAGCCCCGTCCTTCGACCTTCCCGCAAACCTGGCGGGGATGGTCTCCGCGGGCGTATTCACCGCTATCCAACATGAAGAGGACCACACATGTCGGCCATAGATACCCATCGGATGCCTGTCCGCGGCGTGCTTGCCGCGGCGATCGTCCGGGCAAGAAGACTGATCGAGCGCCTGGCCCGGCCGTGGCTGGTGCAACTGCTGCTGCGCATCGCGCTCGCCGTACCGTTCTGGAAGTCGGGCATCCTGAAGTGGCAGGGCTTCCTGCGCTTGAACGACACGGCGATTACCTTGTTCACCGACGAGTTCCAGCTGCACCTGCCGGGGGGACCGTATCCCTTTCCCGCCCCGGCGGTATTCGCCTTCCTGTCGGGCTGCGGGGAAGTGTTTTTTCCCGTGTTGCTCGTGCTGGGACTGGGGACGCGGTTCGCCGCCTTGGGCTTGCTGCTGATGACCTGCATTATCGAACTGACCGTTCCCGATGGGTGGCCCATTCATCTGACCTGGGCGGCGATGGCCCTGGGCATTGCGGCCTGGGGGCCGGGCCGCGTGTCGGTGGATTATTTCCTTGGCGACCGGTTGCCCCGGTCCTGAGGCCCGGACAACGATGAGAACCCAGGACCTCGTAACCCGGCTGGCCGGCGATCTTCGGTTTGTCGAACGCAATGCCGTGGCCAGGCGGCTCAATCGGGCGCTGATGACGGGCCTGGCGGGCAATGCCCTCCTGCTGGTCGCCCTGTATGGCATCGACACGGACATGCCGGAACAGATGTTGACGCTCATGTTCTGGGTGCGCCTGGCGTTTCCCCTGGCCACCATCGCCGCGGCCTTGAAACTCGCCGAACGTCTTGCCCGGCCGGGCGCGGTACTGGGCCTGGCCTGGATAGCGGCGGTCATCCCCACCGTCATCATGCTGCTGGTGGCCGCGGCCATCCTGTTCGCGGCGCCGGCGGAATATCGCCTGCGCTGGGCGCTGGGCGCCACCTGGGTCACCACGACGGCAACCACCGTCCTGCTGTCCTTGCCATCGCTGGCCGCCGTCATGCAGGCGATGCGGGGCCTGGCGCCCACGCGCCTTGTGCTGGCAGGCGCCGGAGCGGGATTGCTGGCCGGCGCGCAGGGCTTGCTGGTCCATTCGCTGTACTCTTCCGACATGCCGGTGGCATTCTGGAGCGTCTGGCAGGTCCTTGCCATCGCGGTAACCGCCGGCATCGGCGCGGGTCTCGCCCCGCGTTACCTGAGATGGTAGCGCCCCGCTCGAATGGGGTGCTTTGCGCCCAAGCCGCGCGTAGAATCACCCGCGAAAATTTCCCCGTGCCACCTTGCCGGACGCTTGCATGAACCGAGCATCGCAGAATGGATCGCCGGAGGCCGCCGAAATCCGGCTCAGGGCTTTGTTGCTTGCCGGCCTGGATGGCGATGCGCGGGCCTATCACGCCTTCCTGCAGGCCCTGGGGGCACATTTGCGCGCCTTTCTGCGCAAGCGGCTTTACCGCTTGCCGGACGAAATAGAGGATCTGGTCCAGGAGATATTGATCGCCGTGCACAACGGACGCCATACCTACCTGCCTGACCAGCCGCTGACAGCGTGGACGCATGCCATCGCGCGCTACAAGGTGGCGGATTACCTGCGCCATCGATCGCGCCATGAGGCCCTGCATGAGCCCCTGGACGACCAGCAGGAGATATTCGCGGCGTCAGACGAAGAAGCGGCGCAGGCCAGGCGGGATGTGGAGAAGCTGCTGGCGCAATTGCCCGACCGGCATCGGCTGCCGATTCTTCATGTAAAACTGCAGGGAATGTCGGTGGCGGAGACAGCCCAGCTGACCGGCCTGTCGGAATCCGCGGTCAAGGTGGGGGTGCACCGCGGACTCAAGGCGCTGGCGACAAAAATACGAGGCTCGCTATGAGAACCGAAGACATGATTTCCATGCTGGCCGCCAACGTCGCGCCAGTCGACCGAGGCATCCTGGCGCGCCGCTACGGCTGGGCGCTGTTGTTGGGCGGACTGGGTTCCGTTTTGTTGATGTCCATGATTTTCGGGATACGGCCTGACATACGCCTGATGCTGGTAACGCCGCTGTTCTGGGCCAAGGTGGCGTTTCCTTCTGCCATGGCGGCGGCCGCGCTCCTGGCGGCTGCGCGGCTGTCGCGTCCCGGCATGCGGGTGGGCCGGGCCTGGCAGCTGTTGGCCTGGCCGGTCGCCCTCGTATGGATCGCCGCGGCCGCCATGCTGGGGCTCGCGCCGTCGTCGGAACGGCTCCCGATGATCCTGGGTTCGACGTGGCGCACGTGTCCCTTCAATATCGGCCTGCTGTCCGTGCCCACCTTTATTGGCGTGTTCTGGGCAATGAGGGGCCTGGCGCCCACGCGCCTGCGCACCGCGGGTGCGATAGGGGGCCTGCTCGCGAGCGCGACCGCTACCGTTGCCTATTGCCTGCACTGTCCCGAAATGGGCGTGCCGTTCTGGGCAGTGTGGTATTTGCTTGGCATGCTGATTCCCACGGCCCTGGGCGCCTTGCTCGGACCGAGGCTGCTGCGCTGGTAGCCCGGCACGCGCGAACTGACGATAGCGCCCGCGGCGGCGCCCCGAAGATGGCCGCGCGCCGTGCTTGGCCTTGCGAGCCTGCGCCGCCTATCCCAGCTGCTTACGCGGGTCGACTCTGGAACGCGGCGATGTTGTCGCGCAGCCACGTGGCGACCGGACGCGGCTGCCGCCCGGTCAGATCCGTGAAGGTGCCGGTGGTCTCCGCGAGCACGGACGAATGAAACAGCCGGTCCAGTCCCAGCAACAGGTCCGCGACCATTTCGCTGGCGCCGGCGGCGATGAGAACCGCGCGGTGCTCGGCGGGGCTGCGGTGCCGGTAGGCGACCGCGTGGCCCAGCAGGCGTGACAGTTCTTCCGCGACGTCCGGCATGCTGACCGCCCGGGGGCCTGTCAGGTGGTAGGCGCGCTGGACGTCCAGGTGCCGGTCGTCCAGAAGCGCGACGCGGGCGGCCTCGGCGATGTCCCGCGTGTCGATCAGGTTTACGCGGCCATCCCCGGCCGCGCCGCCCCATGTACCCTTGGCGACCGGCGCGGCGGCACGGGCGAGTATGTCCACGAAGGTGCTGGCGCGCAGGATCGTGTAGCCGACATCATGGGTGGCGAGATGCGCTTCGATACGCATGTGCCAGTCGAACGGATGCAGCCGCGTGGCCGGTCCCATCACGGATAGTTTGACGATGTGCCGAACGCCGGCGGCAACGGCCGCATCGATCAGGCTGATTTCATTGGCCACCTGCCGATCGGAGGTGCCATGGGCGATGAAGAGCCGGTCGGTACCTCGCAAAGCCTCGCGCAAGGTGTCGGGCGTATCGAAATCGACGCGCGCCAGCGCTACACCGGCCGGCAAGCGCTTGGAGTCCGGGTCCCGGGTGAGGGCCAGGACGTCGACCGGATCATGGAGAAGGTTCCCGACCAGGGCCGCGCCCACGCGGCCCGTCGCGCCGGCCACGGCGACACGGGGTTTGCCCGCATTCAACGATTGGTTTGACATTTTGCATGGCCTCGCTTAAGTTGGAACAATCATTCCAAATATTCTGGAATGATCGTTCCGCTATCATGGAATGATCGTTCCATAATGTCAAGCGAGACTGTGCATGAGCGGAAAACCGCGGTTCGATGAAGAGTCGGTCCTCAATGCGGCCATGGACGTGCTATGGCGGCATGGCTACGCGGCGTCGTCGATGGACCAATTGACCACCGCGATGGGGCTATCGCGCTCCAGCCTTTACAAACGCTTCGGCGACAAAGAAGGCCTGTTCCGGGAGGTATTGTCGACCTATACCGAACGCGTCGTGCGGCGCATGGGCGCCGTGCAGGCCGATACGAAACGCGAGCAGCTGCGGGCGCTGCTGCTAGATTTTCTGCCGAAGGATGGCCGCCGGTCCCGCCCCCCGGGGTGCATGCTGGCGCGTTCCTGTACCGAAATGGCGGATCTTCCCGCTGGAGGCCAGGCGGCGGCGCGGGAAGGGCTGGCGCGGCAGCGGATGATTTTTGTCGAGATCCTGCGTGAAGCGGTGGCAGAGGGGGAGCTCCCATCGGACGCGGACGTCGACGGCCTTGCGTGGCACTACCTGGGGGTGTTGCAGGCCATCATGAACTTGCCGCACGCTGGCGCCACCGCGGACGAGGTGCTCCGGGTGGTCGATCTGGGCATGCAGGCGTGGCCGGCGGCAGGCCGGCGTAAACACTGACCGGATCCGCCGCGCCTTTCATGGCCACCGCTTAACGTTCGACGGCGGCCAGCCGACGGTCGAGCAGCAGTGCAACGGCCTGCGCGACGCCGGCGAGCAGCCCGATGCCCCAGATCGCGCCAGTGTCCAGGATGCCGGCGCCCATGGCGCTGCCGATGGAGAATCCCAGGTACATGGTCGATGTATTCAAGGCCAGGGCCAGCGAGGCTTGCGACGGGGTGCCCGCCGCCATCAAACGGGCCATTTGGGCCGGAAAGAAGGCCCAGACGCTGAAACCCCACAGTGCCACGGCGAGCATGACGGGAAAGACCGCGGTGGAGGCGGGCAGGGCCGTCGCCAACGACAGCACCCAGAACGAGAGTCCCAGCACAAGCAGCGACAGCCGCACGACCCGATTCGGGCCCAGCCTGTCGTTCAATGTCCCGCCCGTCATCACGCCCAGGGCGGCGGCCAGTCCCCACATCGAGACGGTGGCGCCGATTCCCGCGGCCTGGAATCCGAGCACGCTGGACAGATAGGGCGCGATATAGGGGTAGGCGGCGTAGGCGCCGATGGACCAGAACAGGCTGATCGATAGCAGCCGCAGGATAGCGGGCTGCCGGACCACCGCAAGCCGTTGCGACAGTGTCGCCACCGGGATTCCCGAGCCCGCATCCTTGGCGATGCCGGCGAGAATGCCGACGATGGCCGTCAGGCTCATTGCACCGACCGCGAGAAATGTCATGCGCCAGCCGAAGGCATGGCCGACCAGCGCGCCCAAGGGCAGCCCCAGCGCGATCGCCAGCGTCATGCCCCCGCTGACAATGGCCAGCGCGCGCCCGCGCTTGCCGTGGGGAACGATGGCGCCGGCCAGGGCGTTCGCGCCCGGTACGTAAAGACCGGAGGCCACCGCCATCATGATGCGGGCGACCATAAGGATCGCGAAGCTCGGCGACCATGCGGCCAGCAGATTGCCGGCCGTGAAAAGACCCATCGCGAAGATCAGGGTGGCGCGGCGTCTCAGGCGTCCGGCCGCCACGGTGGACACCGGCGAGCTCAGCGCCATCGTCAGCGTGAATACGACCACCAGCATGGCGACCTGCGGGACGGTCATCTGGAAATCCGACGCCATCGTGGACAGCAGCGGCGCGATCATGAAGCCTTCGGTTCCTATCGCGAAGGTCCCGAGCGCCAGGAAGGCGGCCGGTAGCAGGGTGGCGCCGTGCCCGGCCGGCGGCGCGGCCGCGAGGGCGGGGGTATCCGCCGTACAGGTATTGGTGCGCATGTCGGGCTCCTCATGGCTTGCCGCGCCCACGGGACGCGGCAAGCGCGCTTACACCGGAATCGGGTTCTCGGCGATGCTTTGGTTGAAGGCGTGCACGAATGCGTGCTCGCCCAGCCCCGGGTTGTCGCGCATCGCGCGGATGCCTTCGACGAAAACTTCCGGCTCGTCGGTGGCCAGGCCTTTCATGGTCTGGGCGATGAACGTATCCAAAGGCATGGCGCGCGGATCCCCGCTCTTCTTGATGAGATCCGTATCGACCCAGGGCGGCGCGATTTCCTGCACCGTTACGTTGGTGTCGCGCAGCATGAAGCGTTGTGAAAGCGCATACGAATGCAGCGCCGCCTTCGATGCCGAGTAGACGGCATTGGTGGCGATCGGCACGTAGGCCAGCACCGAGGTGTTATGGATGATGGTGGCGCGCGGCTGGGCCTTCAGATGCCCGATGAGCGCCGACGTCAGGCGTATCGGCCCCAGCAGGTTGGTGTCGAGGATGCGGCGCGAGGTCGCGTCGTCGATGGTGCCGGCGGGATCGTCGAAGGGCATGATTCCCGCGTTGTTGACCAACACGTTGAGCGAGGGATATTGGGCAATCAGCGTTCTGGCGACGCGGTCGATGTCGGCGGCGTCGGAAATGTCGAGCTCGACGCCAGCCATGCCCGGATGGGCGGCGACGACTTCGTCGAGCAGGGCCTTGCGCCGCCCGGCGATGATGACCGTGTTGCCCAGGGCGTGGAAAGCTTGCGCCAGCGCGCGCCCGATGCCTGACGTTCCGCCGGTGATGAGGATGGTATTGTCGGTCAGCTTCATGGTTCTGCGTCCTTATCCTGTAGAGGGGTGGCCCGGAACATCCATGCGGGCCGTCCATGTCGCTACTATGAGGTGGAAATGTCTTGTCTCCAATGTCATTGAAACGTCGATTCAGGACAAAGTGTCTCGAACGGCTGCCTTGGAGATTTGACGGAGCGGCATCGGCCTGAATAAAGTGTTCCGTCATTTACGGACGGACAGACAATGCGGCAGATCGGCTTGATCCTCGAAAACGGCTTCCAGGTCATGGGCTTGTCCGCCCTGGGGGCCTTCGAGCTGGCAAACGCCGAACTCGGCCATGACGGCTACCGCATGACCATCCTTTCCGAGGGCGGCGGCATCGTGCGTTCAACCATGAGCGCGGGTATAGAGACCGTGCCTTTCGGTGTTATGCCGGACACGCTGATCGTTGCGGGAGAGCGGGCCCCGCGGCCTATCGCGCCCGGGCTCAAGGCCTATTTGTCCCGTGCCGCCCTGGAGGCGAGGCGCGTGGCGGGCATATGCACCGGGGCCTTTGTGCTGGCCGAGGCGGGACTGCTGGACGGCCGCATGGCGACCACCCATTGGGCGCATGCCCGCAAGCTGCAGGAACGTTATCCCTCGGTGCGGGTCGACGAGGATCGCATCTTCATCCGGGACGGCAATATCTGGACTTCGGCCGGCATGTCGGCGGCGATCGACCTGGCGCTGGCACTGATCGAGGACGACCATGGCGCCGCGCTGGCGCGCAACGTCGCGCGCAGGCTTGTGGTTTACCACCGCCGCCCTGGCGGGCAATCGCAGTTCTCCGCCTTGCTCGATCTGGCGCCGCGCTCGGACCGGGTAAGGCGGGCCCTGACCTACGCCAAGGAAAACCTGCGTAATGCCCTGACCGTGGAAGAGCTGGCGGATGCGGCGCGCCTGTCGCCGCGCCAGTTCAGCCGCGTCTTCCGCGAGGAAACCGGTCAATCGCCGGCCAAGGCCGTCGAAGTGCTGCGTCTGGAGGCCGCCAAGGCCATGCTCGAAGACGGACGGCATTCCATGGATGTGGTGGCGCGGGATACGGGATTCGCCGACCGCGACCGCATGCGGCGCGCGTTTCTCAGGGCCTACGGGCAACCGCCCAGCAGCCTGAAGCGCAGTCTCAAACTGGTAGGCGCCGGCGGCGGCGGGTGAATCCGCCAAGGCAGCTTCGGGGAAAAATCCGGATGCGCCATCGGCGCCGCCCGCCGGCGGTTCAGGCGCCGTCGTCCCGCCGCGCCAGCCGGTCTTCCAGCAATTCCACGAAGGCCCGCACCTTGGCGGTGTTGCTCAGGCGCGACGGATGAACGGCCCATACATGGGCTTCCTGGTGGTAATCGGGCAGCACGCGCACCAGTTTGCCGGCCTGCAGGCTGGCCTGTACGTCCCATTCGGAACGCAGGATGATGCCGTGGCCGTCGATCGCCCAGCCGTGGGCGATCTCGCCGTTGTTGACCAGCAGCGGCCCGCTGACCTTGACGTTGTGGACGCCGTCCGGCCCGGTCAGCCGCCATAGCCCGAAAGACTGGTCGCGCTCGCGGACGGGAATGCAGTGGTGTTGCGCCAGATCCGCGGGGACCGCGGGCGCCGGGTGCCGCTCGAGGTAGGCGGGCGCCGCGCACAGGATGCGATGATTGACCGCGATGCGGCGCGCGATCAGGGTGGGCTCGCTGACGACGCCCACGCGGATGTCCAGGTCGAAGCCTTCTTCCAGCAGGTCCACCGGCCGGTCCAGGAATTCCAGCTGTACCTGTAACGTGGGATAGCGCTGGGCCAGTTCGGAGACGGCCGGGGCCACATGGTTGCGGCCGAAACCGGTGCTGGTGCAGATGCGCAGCAGGCCGCGCGGCGTGGTACGGGACGTGGACACGGCTTCTGTCATTTCTTCCACGTCTTCCAGGATGCGCTGCGTCCATTGGAATACCGCTTCGCCGTGATCCGTGACGGTAATGCGCCGGGTGCTGCGATGGAGCAGCCTGGTCTGCATCACGCCTTCCAGGATGGCGATGCGCTTGCTGACGTAGGCGGGCGAAACGCCCAGCTCCGTGGCCGAGGCCGCGAAGCTGCGCTTGCGCACGACCATGCAGAACAGGCGCAGATCCTCCAGCAGGGGCAGGTTTGTAGTCATGGCCGGGACGTCATCCGGGGGCTGTCGCGGCAGAAAGCGTCCCCGCTGTTCACGATTAGTGTTTTGTCTGTTCACGCCGGGGCCGGTGATGGCCGGCGCCGGCGGTTTTATTCTGCCGGGCACGACACATCTTTGATCCGGCGCGCTTCCCGCGCGCGTTCAGCGAGAGGATACATGAACAAGCATAGAATCGCCGCCATACCGGGAGACGGGATCGGCAAGGAAGTGATGCCCGAGGGCAAGCGGGTGGTGGACGCCGTGGCGCGCCGCATGGGCATCGGCATCGAGTGGGTGGACATCGACTGGGCCAGCTGCGACTACTACGCGAAGCACGGCACCATGATGCCGGACGACTGGTTCGAGCAGTTGCGGGGTTGCGACGCCATTTACTTCGGAGCGGTGGGCTGGCCCGAGACGGTGCCGGACCACATCTCGCTGTGGGGCTCGCTGTTGAAGTTCCGCCGCCATTTCGACGAGTACGTGAACCTGCGCCCGGTGCGCCTGATGCCGGGCGTCCCCGCGCCGCTGGCGGGCCGCAAGCCGGGCGATATCGACTTCTACGTCGTGCGGGAAAACACCGAAGGGGAGTATTCCTCGGTGGGCGGCCGCATGTTCGAAGGCACCGACCAGGAGTTCGTCGTCCAGGAATCGATCTTCACCCGCCGCGGCACCGACCGCATCCTGAAATACGCGTTCGAACTGGCCCGCAGCCGGCCGAAGAAACACCTGACGTCGGCGACCAAGTCCAACGGCATTTCGATCAGCATGCCGTTCTGGGACGAGCGCGTCGAGGCCATGGCCAAGCACTATCCGGATGTGCGCCACGACAAGTACCACATCGACATCCTGACGGCGCGGTTCGTCCTCAGTCCCGAGCGCTTCGACGTGGTGGTAGCCTCCAACCTGTTCGGCGATATCCTGTCCGACCTGGGGCCGGCCTGCACGGGCACCATAGGCATCGCGCCATCGGCCAACCTGAATCCCGAACGCAAATTCCCCTCGCTTTTCGAGCCGGTGCATGGCTCGGCGCCCGACATCTATGGCAGGAACATCGCCAACCCCATCGGCATGATCTGGTCCGGAGCAATGATGCTGGATTTCCTTGGCGACGGCCAGGGCAAGTACCGCGATGCGCACGACGCCATCGTCCGGGCCATCGAGAAAAGCCTGGTGGATGGCGATGTGACGCCGGATCTGGGCGGCAAGGCGTCCACGACCGAGGCCGGCATGGCCATCGCCAAGGCGGTGGAGCAGGGCTGACGCCTCACCCCAGCCTGCGGGATGCGCGCCCAGCCGGGACGGTCAGGCCTGCCGCGGTTTGCGCCCGGATGGGCGCGCCGCGGCCCCGTCCCATAGGCGCATTGCCTGCGAGATGGCGGCATCCATGGCGGCCAGGCCCACGCCGTCCCGCGCCAGTGTGGAAAGTCCCAGCAGGAAGCTGTTGAACAGGGTGGCAAGGGCGGCCACGTCGGTGTCCGCCGGCAAGGCGCCTTCGGCCACCCCGCGTTCGATGCAGGCCTTGATGCCCGTGCGCGTCCGCGCGCGCGAGCGAGCTAGCGGTGCGGTGACCGCGGCGAATTCCGGCGAAGGCGCGCTCATCGTGCCCAGTGCCACCATGCAGCCCTTGGGATGCCTGGGGTCGCATTGCATGCGGGCCGAGCGGCGCAGGGTGGTTTCCAATGCCTGGCGCGGCGGCAAGGTCTTGTCCCACAGGGAGTCGGTCACCTTGGCATGGGTGGACAAGTAACGCTCGGCGCATTCCTGGAATAGCGCCGCCTTGGATCCGAAAGCGGCATAAAAACTGGGCGAGGAGATGCCCCCGCCGATCGCCGCCTTGAGCTGGCTCAGCGAAGTCGACTCATAGCCCTGTTCCCAGAACAGGCGCAATGCCTGCTCGATGGCCGCGTCACGGTCGAAGGTGCGCGGCCTGCCCATTTGCGCCATGCGATGTTCCCTTTGCCTGTACATACATACCGGTCGATATATAAATTATTGACGAGCGCAGCGCGCCCGTCTACATTTGTACTGGTCGATATATATATGGGGCCTGGGAATGTCGCCCGGACGTAAGTGCCCCACACAGGGAGAGGACTATGGAAATCGGATTGATCGGCCTGGGCGCCATGGGTCGGGCGATGGCGGCCAACCTGGTGAAGGCCGGGCATGATGTCAAATGCTGGAACCGCTCCGGCGGCGAAGTCGCCGGCGTGGCGATGGTGGCATCCCCGGACCAGGCATTCCAGGCCGATGCCGTTTTGACCATGCTGTCGGACGATGCGGCGATCCGCGGCGTGCTGCTCGATGGCGGCGCGCTGCGGCAGGCGCGCCAGGGGGTGGTGCACGTGGTCAGTTCGACGATCTCGGTCGCCTTTTCCGAGGAATTGCTCGAGCACCATCGCAAAGCGGGCATTGCCTATGTCGCCGCGCCGGTATTGGGACGGCCTGATGTGGCGGCGCAGGGCGAGTTGAACATCCTTGCGGCCGGAGAAGCGCCAGCGCTGGCGCGCCTGCAGCCGCTATTCGACGCGATAGGCAGGCGCACTTGGCTGCTCGGCGAGCATCCTCCCGGCGCGCACGCGGCCAAGATCGCCTGCAACATGATGATCGCCATGGCCATCGAAGCCATGGCCGAGGCGGTGTCGCTGACCGATGCCCACGGCGTGCGGCGCGCCGATTTCTTCGAATTGATCCTGGGCACCTTGTTCGGCAGCCGTTCGTACCAGGTCTATTCGGCCCTGATCGAACAGGGCAAGTACGAGCCGGGCTTCAAGGCCTCCCTGGGCCTGAAGGATCTGCGCCTTGCACGCGAAGCGGCGCGGGGCTTGCAGGGGCCCTTGCCCATGCTCGCCGCGGTACATGAGCAAATGCGGCTGGCGGTGGAGGACGGTGGCGCGGACCGGGATTGGTCCATCATGGCCGACTTCACGCTGCGCACGACGGGCAAGCCGGAGCGTCGTCAGGCCGGGTGATTTCGCGGGCCTGGCGGGGCGGCCGATATTCCGGCTATATCGGATACATCTCTATCGTCGACCGGACCTCGGCCAGTACGGCGGGCAATCGATCCAGGGGTACCGAGCTCAGGCCCAGCCGCAGGGCCTGGGGCGCATGTCGTGTCGTCGCGTACGCTTCGGCCTTGGAAACCGCGATGTGGCGTTCGGACAGTGCCATGGCGATGCGGTCCATGCGCAGGTCCGGAGGCAGCCGTAGCCAGACGAACGGCCCGCTGGGATGGGCGGTCAGGTCCATGCCGGCGAATGCCTTGCGCGCGATGGCCTGGCGCAGGCGCGCGCCGCGCCGGTGCTCGGACTCCAGCCGTTGCACCGTGCCATCCTGCATCCACCGCGTCGCCATGGCGGTGACCAGGCTCGGCATGCTCCAGAAGCTGGCGCGGATCCGCGCCTTGATGCGCAGCGCCAGGGTCTCCGGGGCCAGTACGTAGCCGAATCGCAGGCCGCTGGCCACGCTCTTGGACAGGCTGGAGACGTAGACCGTGCGTTCGGGCGCCAGCGCCACCAGGGGCGGCGACGCCGTGCCGGCAAGGTAGGCGTACGAGGCGTCTTCGATCAGCATGCAATCGTATCGTCGCGCGATGGCCACCAGCCGCTCGCGCTGGCTGGCGTCCAGCACCCAGCCCAGGGGATTGTGCAGCGTAGGCATGGCATAGATGGCGCGTATCCGGTGACGCAGGCACAGCGCTTCCAGCGCATCCAGGTCGGGCCCGCCGGGGGAGGCGGGGATGGGCCTGAGCGCCAGGTCCCGTGCCTGGGCCAGCATCTTGAAGCCTGGGTACGTCAGGGCATCGGCGGCCACCGTGTCGTGGGCGCGCAGCCATGCACCGGCGGCGATGTCCAGGCCCTGCTGGGCGCCGTTGACCAGGAAGACGCGGGATGCCGTCGCCTGTATGCCGCGTTCCCTGGCCAGGAAGTCCGCCACGATTTGTCTTTCATGCCGCCGTCCGCCGGGCGGTTGCTGATGCATCAGCGCGGCCAGGTCGCCGGATCCGGCCAGCTCGCGCAGCATCGCCCGCAGCAGGTCCGCCTGCCCCGGCCAGGTGGGATGGTTGAAGGACAGGTCCGCCGCATCGGCGCTCAGCCGGGCCTCGTCGCCGCTGTCCCATTCGCGGTGCGCAGGCCGGTCGCGGACGAAGGTGCCGCGGCCGGTTTCACCGATGACCAGGCCCGTGGCCTTGAGCCGCGCGTAAACCTTGCTGGCCGAGGCGATGGCGATGCCGTGGCGGGCGGCAAGCTGGCGGTGTGTGGGCAAGGCCGTGCCCGGCGGCAGCTTGCCGCTGCGGATATCGGCGGCGATCCGGTCGATGACCTGGGATAGCGGTGAGGATGCCATGGACTGTATCTAGGACAATTTTTTGATTGTTCTACTTTAGGCGGTTAGCCTGCGCGCAGGAAGGCCTGGCCGGATCCATCCATCGTCCCGGCCATGTCCGATGGCCCTTTCCCGTGCAAATGAACATGGACCCTGAAACATGAACCCTGCGACCGAGCGGCATCACCCGGCCCCGGCGGCCATGACCGAAGCCGTCGAGCACTTGCCGGTATTGGAGTATCTGCGGCGCCAGCTCGAGGGCACGCTGGACGCAGACGCGACGACCCATATGCGCTATCCCACCGCCATCTCGCGGTTGCTGGACTTTCGTATCGTTGCAATCGGCGAGGCCATGGCCGCCGTCGAACTGGACGCGGACGCGGCGCGCCACGGTAACCAGCAGGGCACGGTCCACGGGGGAATGCTGTGCGAACTGGCGGATGCCGCCATCGGTACCGCGCATTCCACGCTGATACGGCAGGGCGAAAGCTTCACCAGCATCGACTTGAAAGCCACTTTCCTTCGTCCCGTCTGGCAAGCGCGCTTGCGGGCCCATGCCTGGGCCGAGCACCGTGGCCGGACGATCAGCCACTACCGGTGCGACATCCAGCGCGAAGACGGCAAGCTGGTGGCGACCATCGCCAGCGCCGTGCTGACCTTGAGCGGCGAGCAGGCGCGTGGGCGGTGAGTCCTTGCGGCGATACGGGACGGACCGGGCGTGACGCACAAGGCTGTCCATGATCGGCGGCCTGCCGGCGCTTGACGGGCAACCTACTAGTTGGTAGTCTAGCTGCCATGGCAACCTCATCCAGCACCACCTACGACGAGATCCTGCGCTGCGCGCGCGGCCTCATCATTGCCGGCGGATATAACGGCTTCAGCTATGCCGACATTTCGGAAGTCGTGGGCATCCGCAAGGCCAGCATTCATCATCACTTTCCCAGCAAGGTGGATCTGGTCCGGACGCTGCTGGAGCGTTACCGCGAAGAAGCGGAAACCGGCATCGCCGCGCTGCAACGCTACCATCCCGATCCCGTGGACCAGTTGCGCGCCTATATCGGCTATTGGGCGCAGTGCATAGGCGATCCGACCAGCGCCTTCTGCGTGTGCGCCTTGCTTGCGAGCCAGATGCCGGTATTGCCGCCGGAGCTCGTGGTAGAGGTACGGGCGCATTTCCGCCGGCTGTCGGGATGGCTGGCCTCCGTGCTGGAAGAGGGCGCGAAACAGGGCAAGCTCGCGCTTTCGGACAACGCGGCCAACGAGGCCGAGGTCTTCATGGCCGCGGTACATGGCGCGATGCTGTCGGCGCGGGCATACGGCGACGAAAAAGTATTCACCGTGGTGACCGAGCCCTTGGTCCAAAGGTTGGCGATCGCGCGACACTGAAGCGCGGGCCGGGCATCCCCGCGGAAATCGGATGCCAGCTGTTTTCTATCGGCGGTAGCTACCGCCGCTTCCTGATCGGCTCTTGCGGGGCGCGCCGCGATGAGCCATTTATTTCGCGCCAACAAGCTACCTACTAGTAGGTACAAGGAGAGATCATGTCCCATCACGCCATGCGCGGCTTTCTTGCCGCCGCCGTCTCCAGCCTTTCATTGACCGTCGGGGCCGCTGCGCCGGCACACGCCGATGGCGCCAAGGCCGAACCGGTGCGGGTGCGGGTGGAACGGCTGGGCTACAAGCAGGCCAAGTACGTCGAGCGCATCGAGATCGTCGACAGTTTCGCCGGCCTGTGGGGCGGCAACGGCGGTTATTGGGAGGACCGGGGATACGAATGGTATGCCGGGATCTGAAGGAAAGGTCGGCGCCGCATCCCGCGCATGCGCCCGGATCATGTTGAACACGAAAGGAAATCCAATGACGGAACATCGTACGGGCTTCGCCCAGGGCGCCCAGGAGCAATGGCTCAGGTCCTATTACTTCCTCCGGGCCGCTTTTTCCGCGGTCTGGGTGGCCATCGCCTTCACGGCGGGCCGGCAGTCCCCCATGCTGGCGGCGGTCCTGCTGGTGCTGTATCCCGCCTGGGACGCGGCGGCCAATTTCCTGGATGCGGCGCGTAGCGGCGGACTGGGCCGGAACCGGGCGCAGGCGATCAATGTGGCGGTGAGCCTGGCCACCACCTTGGGGGTGATCGTGGCGCTGCGCATGAGCGTCAACGCCGTGCTCGCGGTCTTCGGCGCCTGGGCGATCCTGGCGGGACTGCTGCAGCTGGGTACGGCCATCGGCCGCTGGAAGCGCTTCGGCGCGCAATGGGCAATGATATTGAGCGGCGCCCAATCGGCCGTCGCCGGCACGCTGTTCATCGCGCTGTCTCGCACGCCGGTACCGCCATCCACCTCCATCGCCAAGGTGGCGGGCTATGCGGCGGTGGGCGCCGCGTACTTCCTGGTGTCGGCGATATGGCTCTTGGCGGGCGATATGCGGCGCAAGGCGGCCCGGCCGTCGATCCGCTAAACTGGCCGGCGTTTTGCTGGCCTTGGCCGGGGTTTCCATGGCGTGGCGAAGTGGCCCGTCCCCGGGCCGCGATATCGCTCCCTGGGCCGGCCATGCCAGCCGCCCATGGGAGAAATGACTGTATGCACGCCACGCACGCCTTGGATGCGCCCGCTGCCGCGCCGATCGCCTTTGACGATTTCCTAGCCGTCGATATCCGTGTCGGTACGGTCGTCGCCGCGGAGCCGTTTCCGGAGGCCAGGAAGCCGGCGCTGAAGCTGGTCATCGATTTCGGTCCCGCCATCGGGCGCAAGAAAAGCAGCGCGCAGATCACCGAGCATTATGAACCGCAGGCCTTGCTGGGCCGCCAGGTGGCCGCCGTGGTGAATTTCCCGCCGCGCCAGATAGGCAAGTTCATGTCCGAAGTGCTGACGCTCGGTTTCGCGGATTCGTCGGGGGCCGTCGTGTTGTTCCAACCCGATCGCCCCGTGCCCGACGGCAGCCGCCTTTTCTGACAGGGTCGCGACCGCGCGTTATTGCGCGGCCTGGGACCGGACCCGCGGCCGATTCCGGGACGAAGGGCGCCGGGCCGCCGGGTGGGACTCCGGCTCGATCTTGTCCACGTAGGCGCAGAACATATCTCCCATTGCATTCGCATAGGCCTTGATTTCCGCGGCGCTGCGCGGGCTGCCTGAGAAATGCTTGCCCACCTTGGCGAGCGTCGTCATGATCAAGTCGCCCGCCACCGTGCGGATGGCTCTCCGTGATTCCGGCAGGAGCTCCCGCATGAAAGCCTGCATGGCCTGCTTTCCGGATGCATGCGCCTGCCGCGCCTCCGGCGCATCCCGGTAAAGCGGCGCGGCATCGTGCAAGGCCATGCGCATCCGGGCCTCTTCGCATTCCGAGCGCAGGAAGGCGTGCACCAGGGCGCGCAAGCGCTGCCGCGGCGGCCGCCGGACATCGGCAAGAATGCCCAGCATCATTTCGGTGGTTTGCCGCCATTCGTCCAGCTGCAGGCGGAACAGGATCGCCGCCTTGTTGGGAAAGTACTGATACACCGATCCGACGCTGACGCCGGCCCGCTCGGCGATGCGCGCCGTGGTGAAGCGCGCGGCGCCTTCTTTCTCCAGAACCTGAGCCGCCGCCTGCAGGATGGCGGCGACGAGTTCGGTCGAACGGGCCTGTTGCGGCTGTTTTCGCGAGGAAATCCGCGGCGTTTGGCGATCGGTCATGGCGGTTGGAATGTAGGGAAAGAATGCGAATAGCGGATCGGGTCCCGTCGCCGTATTCTTGAATGCGACGGATTCGTCACATTCTAGATGAGCGCCACCGGGCGCTCCACTACGCGAGAGAACTGTATGTCCACACTGACCACCGCACCCCTGGCGCCCCTGCTGGACCGCCTGTTCAAGGAAACGGCGGACGGCTCCCCCTGGGAGCTTCCCGCATTCGCCGGGCTATCCGAAGACGCGATGCAGCGGCTGATGCATAGCAAGACCGGCTATATGGACTTCTATGGGAACCTGAAGGATTTCGGGCTTCCTGTCTCGCGCCAGACGGGCTTGCTGCTTTATATGCTGGCGCGCGCCACGCGGGCGCGCAGCATCGTCGAGTTCGGAACCTCCTTCGGTATCTCGACCCTGCATCTGGCCGCGGCCCTGCGCGACAACGGCGGCGGCAGGCTGATCACCAGCGAGTTCGAGCCGTCCAAGGTGGCGCGGGCACGCGACAATCTTGCCGCGGGCGGGCTGGACGAACTCGTGGAAATCCGTGTCGGCGATGCCTTGAAGACCCTGAGCGTCGATCTGCCTGCGTCCATCGACCTGCTGCTGCTGGACGGCGCCAAGGCCCTGTACGGCGACATCCTGGCAATGCTCGAAAGCCGGCTTCGGCCGGGTGCGCTGATCGTGGCGGACAACGCCGACTACAGCCCCGACTACCTGGCTCACGTGCGTTCGGTCGCCCATGGCTATCTGTCCGTGCCGTTCGGCGACGACGTGGAGCTTTCCATGCGGCTGGGTTGAGCAGGCGCCACCGCCAGGCAAGGGCATGGCGGTGGCGCCTGGCTCCGAAGATGATGTCACGGCATCCCGCGCCGCTGAAACGGGGCCTGTGCAATCGGGCGGATCGATGGTCTACTTGCTGCTCCGCTCGAGGAGACCAACAATGAAAAAACGCGACTTCCTGTCGTGCAGCCTGGGCGCGCTCGCGCTAGCCCTGGCTCCCGTTCCCGGCCTGGCGCAGGGCCAGGCTTTCCCGCCCTTCAAGACCGCCACCATCGTCGTGGGCTTCGCCGCGGGCGGCGCGTCGGATGCCGCCGCGCGCATCATCGCCAAGAAGCTTTCCGATGACCTGGGCATCAGCGTCGTCGTGGAGAACAAGCCTGGCGCGGGCGGGAATATCGCGCATCAGTACACAGCCCACCAGGCGCCGACCGATGGCAGCACGATACTGCTCGGCTCGGTGGGCCCCTTGGCCATCGCACCGCACTTCATGGCCTTGCAATACGACCCGGTCAAGGACCTGGCGCCCATCACCATGGGCGTGAACTTCCCGAATGTCCTGGTCATCCACAGCGGGCTGCCCATCAAGACATTCGCCGAGTTCATGGCATACGCCAAGGCCAATCCTGGCAAGATCGACTTCGCGTCGACCGGGCACGGGTCGGCGTCGCACATGGCGGGCGAGCTGTTGATCGACATGGCCAAGGTGGACATCGTTCATATCCCCTACAAGGGCGGCGCGCCGGCCTTCCAGGACCTGATGGGCGGCCGCGTGGCTGCCTATTTTTCCACGCTGGCCACCGCCCAGCCGGGCATCGATGCCGGCAAGCTCGTACCGCTGGCGACCACCGGCCTGAAACGCATGGCGGCCTTGCCCGACCTGCCTACGATCGCCGAGACCTATCCCGGCTACAACGCCACCAACTGGTACGCCTTCGTGGCTTCGTCCAAGGTTCCCGCGCCCATCCTGGACGCCTGGAACGCCGCGCTGGTGAAGGTACTGAAGTCGCCCGACGTCGTTGCGGCACTGGAAAAGCACGGCCTGCCGCCGGCGCCGGGTACGCGGCAGGAGCTGGCGGACGAGATCGCCCGCGAATCAGCCATGTGGGGCCGCGTCATCCGCGATCGGAATATCAAGCCGAGTTGACCCACCCGGGTGGGTCAGAACGGCACCCTGCCCAACGATGCACCGCCGTCGACGTGCAAGGTTTGTCCCGTCATAAACCCGGCGTCCTCCGACAGGAGGAACGCGATGGTCGCCGCGACTTCATCGGGCCTTCCGAACCGGCCCATTGGCACGCTGGCAAGATAGCGACGCTCGCCGTCGCCGCCGGGCGGGTTGTTCGCGCGGGACAATTCCGCTTCGGTGGGACCGGGAGAGACCGCGTTGACCGTGATGCCGCTATTCGCCAGCTCCAGCGCCCAGCCAGGTCGATGCCCTTGGTGGCGCCGGTAACGAGGAAAGTACGAGGCATGTGCTCCTTGGCCACCCTGCTCGGGCGGCCGGGCGAAGAGGCGTCAGGCGGCGCGGCCGCTGGCTTGGCGAATGGCGGGCAGCATCTCCGATGGCTCCGGGCGCCGGGTGTAGTCGGGGTTGACCTCGGCATAGACGATGGTGCGGTCCGGCGCGATCACGTAGCGGGCGGGCATCGGCAAGGTCCAGCTGGGATCGGCGTTGAAGGAGGGCAGGTCATTCTTCAATGACTTGTAGAGCTCGACCAGATAGTCCTGCAATTCGAAGCGAAGGCCGAAGGCGGCCGCGACCTCGTTGCGCGGGTCCGAAAGAATGGGAAAAGCCAAGGCGTTCTGACGTTGCGACTTGCGGCTGTTCGGCGCGGTCTGGGGCGAGATCGCCACCAGGCTGGCGCCCGCTTCCTGGATTGCCGGAAGGGCGGCCTGGAGAGCCTGCAGCTCCATGGCGCGGGCGTGCCCGTTTCAGCGGCGCGGAAGGCATACGCGCCGCGGTCCTCGCCCACATGGGCCTGACTATCGCGTCGGATTGGATGTTCGCGCCGGAACTGGAGGACGTCATGGTGCCCCGGGCCATGCGTCGGACGGGCCCGATGGACCAGTGAGCCCGCGTACCAGCGGATGGCCGGGACGGCCGGGCTCACGCGCCGGTCCGCGGGGCAAGCAGGTCGGCCAGGCCGATCTTGTGGAACATCTCGCGGCGCACGCGGTCCCCCACACGGAAGACCTCCTCGGCGCCGTCCTGCGCGGGGTCCACGTATACGCGGTAGGGGCGCTTGCCGAACGGCGCGTCGACGATGTCGGCGATGGCCTCGGCCACGGCCGCGGCATCGGCGTCGGCGGGCTGCAGCGCCGCCAGACCTTGCAAGGCCTGGTCGGCGACGCCGGCATAGGGCCCTTGTTCATAGGCCTGTTGCACCGCCCGGTCCGCGGGCGTACCGGAATGCGCGAAATGGTTGGTTCCCTTGGTGAAGGCGCCGGGAACGACGATGGATGTCTCGATGCCCCAGCGCGCGACTTCACTGGCGTACGAGACGGCCAGCGAGTCCATCGCGGCCTTGGCGGCGAAGTAGGGCGCCAGGAAGGGCGGCGTGCCGCCGCGTGCCGATGAAGAGGAAACCCACAGCAGCAGCCCGCGGCCCTGGCGGCGCATATGCGGCAGCGCCGCCCGGTTCAGGCGCTGGGTGGATAGCACATTGACGTCATAGAGCTGGGCATACTGTTGCGGGGTGAAGGCTTCGGCGGGGCCGAACACCATGTGCCCTGCATTGTGGACGATGACGTCCAGGCGGCCGTTGTCGGCGATGACCTTTTCCACGCCGGCTTGTACGGACGCATCGTCGGTGACATCGATGTCGGCCGTGCGCAGGTCGAGTCCATGCGCCTTGGAATAGGCCGCGATCTCGGCCACGCGGGGCGCATTCCGGCCGGTGGTCTCGCGCATGGATGCATAGACCGTGTGGCCGGCCCGGGCCAGCGCCTTGGCGGAGAGCAGGCCGAAGCCGCTCGATGCGCCGGTGATAAGAATGACTTCTTTCATGATGTGGCTCCTTGGAATGGGATGTCTGGCGGCTTGCGGGACCGCCGGTGTCAGCACATGCCGCCGTTGGCCCGCAGCACCTGGCCGTTGATCCATGCGCCGTCCGGGCCGGCCAGGAAGGCCACCACGCTGGCGATGTCTTCCGGCTGGCCGAGTCGCTCCAGCGGGTTCATCTTGGCCATGCGGTCGATCACTTCGGGACTTTTGCCGTGCAGGAACAGCTCGGTGGCCACCGGTCCCGGCGCGACGGCGTTGACGCTGATACCGCGGCCGCGCATCTCCTGCGCCAGCACCTGCGTCATTGCCTCCACCGCTGCCTTGGTGGCGACGTAAACCGCGTATCCCGGCAAGCGCACGCCAATCACGCTGGTGGAGAAATTGATGATGCGTCCGCCGTCGCGCACCTGGCGAGCGGCCTCGCGGCACACGTTGAACGTGCCTTTGACATTGATGGCCATGCTCTGGTCGAAAGCCTGGTCGTCGAAGCCGGCCAGAGGGGACAGCTTGAGGACGCCGGCGCAATTGACCACGACGTCGACGCCGCCGTAGGCCTTGCGCGCGGCGTCGAAGAGGGCGGCCACGGCCGCCGGGTCGGCGACGTCGGCCTGCACGGCGATGGCTTGGCCACCGTTCGCGACGATGCCGTCCACCACCTCCTGCGCGGCTCCTGCCTGGCCGGCGTAATTGACGACGACCTTGAAGCCCTCGCGGGCCAGGCGTAGTGCGGTCTCGGCGCCGATGCCGCGCGACGAGCCGGTGATGATTGCTACCTTTTCCTGGTTCATGGCCTTGCTCCTTGATGTCCGGCGCCAGATCGTCTGGCGTCTGGAGATACTGTAGGCCGGCCGATGGAATAAAAAAAATGAATTGTGGTAAGAGTCAGAATGACAAATAATATGTCTTATGGCATTCGACGGCAGGTTGCTAGGCGGCATAGGCGTGGTCTCGGCGGTGGTCGAGGCCGGCAGCTTCGCGCGTGCCGGCGAGGCCATCGGGCTGACGCAGCCGGCCGTCAGCCGTGCCGTCGCCCGGCTGGAGGAACGCGTCGGCATCCGCATCTTCCACCGCACGGCCCGGGCGATCTCGCTGACGGACGAAGGCCGGCGCTTCTACGAAGCGATGGCCCCTTTGCTTGCCGGCATCGAAGACGTCGTGGCGGATGCCAACCAGGCCAAGGCCCGGGTCAGGGGACGGTTGCGCATCAACGTCGACGGCACCTTCGGGCACTATGTGCTGGCGCCGCGCATCGGTGAATTCCTGGACCGTTTTCCCGAGCTTTCCGTGGAGGTCAGCGTGCGCGATCGCATGGGCGACCTCGTGGCCGACGGCTTCGACGTCGCGGTGCGTTTCGGCACGCCCGAGCCGTCTTCCTACCGGGCCCTGCTGCTGCTGCGGACGCGCGTCCTGACCTGCGCATCGCCGCAGTACATTGCGCGTCGTGGCGAACCCAGGCGGCCGGAGGACCTGGCAAAGGACCATCAATGCCTGCTTATCCGGGATCCGTCCACGGGACGTCCCTACGGCTGGGAATTCCATCGCGGCAAGCAGGTCGTGCCGCTGCATGCGGCGGGCCAGCTCATGGTCAACGATACGGGTTCCTTGCTGGGCGCCTGCCTGGGTGGCGCGGGCGTCGCGCAATTGCTGGAGCTTTATGCCAAGGACCTGGTCGCCAGCGGCAGGCTGGCGCTTCTGCTGCCCCAGTGGGCGGAGGAGACCTTTCCCCTGTATGCCTATCGCCACAACTCCAGCCTGGTGTCGGCCAAGGTACGCGCATTCCTGGATTTCGTCCGGGAACTGGCCACCTGAGCGCCGGCGCGGCGCGCGGCTTCGGCACCGAAGTCGGGGGGAGCGCATCGGCGCCGGGCCCACGCCGGTTATATCGATCCCATCGATAGGTCGTCCACGGTATTTTTCATTTCCGGTCAGATCCGTTCCCGCATAGCCTTACGTCGCCGCGAGTGACTGGCGGAACACGACGACACGGCCATTGCCGCCCGCGCGGCAAGCGCCACAAGACAAGGACGAAGGAGACGACACGATGGGATCGGAAAATCTGGCGCGCCGGCGCATGCTGAAGCAGTCCACGGTGCTGCTGGCCGCGTGCGCGGCGGCGCAAACAGTCCCCGCCCGCGCCTGGGCGGCGGCCGGCACGGACGCGGTGCGGGACGGCCCCAGGATGCGCACGATCACATCGTCGGCCAGCGACGCGGTGCGCCTGGCGGTGGTCGAGGCCGGCAATCCGGCGGGACCGTCCATCGTCTTCGTCCATGGCTTTTCGCAAAGCCACGAAAGCTGGATCAGGCAACTGCAGGACCCCGGTTTGCTGGAAAAGCACCACCTGGTCGCCTATGATTTGCGCGGCCACGGCAAGTCGGACAAGCCGCTGGCGCCGGAGGCCTATCGCGACCCGCGCAAGTGGGCGGATGACCTGAACTCGGTCGTGCGCGAGACCTGCCGTGACCGCCCCTGCGTGGTGGCCTGGTCGTACGGCGGCCGTGTCATCAACGACTATCTGGGCGTCTACGGCGATGCCGGGCTGCGTGCCATCAATTACGTCGCGGCCACGTCCACCGGCGACCGCAGTACGCTGGGCAGCGCCTACGGGCTGCTCGCGGACATGCTGTCCGACGATCCGGCCACGGCGCGACGAGGCACGGAAGCCTTCTTGCGTGCCTGCTTCGAGCGGCAGCCTTCGGCGACCGCCATGGCCGGGATGGTGCGCTACAACGACGAAACGCCGGTGGCCGTGCGCAAGCTGCTGGGCGGCCGGCCCGCCGACTACGATGCCGTCTTGCGGCAAGTGAAGGTGCCGGTGCTGGTCACGCACGGCGAGCACGACCGGATCTCCGCCGTCGCCATGAGCCGGTACACCGTCGGGAGGATTCCCCAGGCCAGGCTCTCGCTGTACCCGGACGCCGGCCATTCCACGTTTTACGAAGACGCGGCGCGCTTCAACGGCGAGTTGGCAGCATTCATGGGGGCGGTGCATCCCTGATGCCCCGTGCGCCGACGCGACCGGGCTAGAGCGCGCGCCACATCGCCAGCGCCGCCACGGCCAGGGCGCCCAGCTTGAGCAGTTTGCCCGGCCCGCGGACGCCCCGGCGGAAGCCACCGTCGATGGCATGGCCGGTGGAGGGCGCGAACAGGTTGCCGTCCCCCACGGGCGCGGGCTTGGCGGCCTTGAACGCGCCATCCATGACGCGCCGCGTGATGCCGGCGGACAGGTCCGGGGCGACGGTGTGCGCCAGGCGGGCCGGCCACGCCACACTGCCCAGCATGGTCGAGGGACGGGGACGCCGGGCCAGCGCCACCAGCGCCGCCGCGACCTCGCGCGGATCCAGCATGGGGGAAGCGGGCCGCAGATGCTTGCCCGAGTAATTCGCCCCGTGCCGCATGCCCGGCGTGTCGACGAAGGTGGGGTAGAGCTCGCATACCGCCACGTCCGGCACATCGGCGAGCTCGGCACGCAGCGATTCGGTAAAGCCGCGCAGGGCGAACTTGCTGGCGGCATAGGAGGCGGCGTAGGGCGTGGCGGTCCACCCGCCTATGGAGATCATATTGATCAGCACGCCGCGCCGCCGTTGCCGGAAATGCGGCAGCACGGCATGGCAGCCGTAAAGGTGTCCCAGCAGATTGGCCTCGATGACGCGCCGGTGCGCCTGCACGGGCACCTGGTCGAAGCGGCCCACCGCGCCCGTGCCGACATTGTTGATCCACACGTCGATGTGGCCGAACTCGCGGATCGCGGTGTCGGCGAGAGACCGTACCTGCTCCGGGTCGGTGACGTCGGTAGGCACCGCCAGCGCCGGCACCCCGGCATGGCGGCATGCGGCCGCGACGGCCTGCAGCGCCGGCGTGTCGCGGGCGGCAAGCACCAGGGTGGCGCCTTCCCGGGCGTAGGCCAGGGCGGTGCCATGGCCGATACCGCTGGACGCGCCGGTCAGGACGATGACGGAGCCGGAGATCGTTGGCATGGCGGTTTCCTTGTCGCGTATCCCGCGCGATCCGCGGGAGGACCCCTTGCCGCAACCCGCGTGCCCCGAACCGCTAGGGTCGGATCGCCGGATCGGCCGGGGACGGGTTCGCCAGGCCCTTCAATGCGCGATAGGCTTCGTTCAGGCCGCTGTGCAGACGCTTGTCGCGCCTTATGACGACAGCCAGTTTGCGGTATAGCCGGGGGCTGAGCGGGCGCGCCACGACATCGTGCCGCTGCGCCTGCCGGGGTACCGCCATGCCGGGCAGGATGGCGCAGCCCAGGCCGGCGGCGACCAGGCCCTTGATGGCTTCCACGCTGCCCAGCGACATCACGGGACGGAGATCGATGCCGCTTCGGCCGAACCACTCGTCGGCGATGCGGCGGGTGTTGCCGCCGGGCTCGAACAGCAGCACCGGCTTGCGGGACAGGGCCTCCGCCGTGATCCTGGCGGGCAAGGACATGCCGGCCGGCGCAAGGAGCAGGAACTCATCCTTGAGCACCGGCGTGACCTCCAGCGCGCGGCCGGCGGCGGGCATGGTCACCAGGCCGATGTCCAGCACGTTTTCCTCGATGCTCTTGACGATGTCCGGCGTGTTGCCGGTCGCGACGGTGATTTCCAGATTGGGGAACCGTTGCCGCAAGTCCTTCAGCAGGGGCGGAAGCAGGAAGATGCAGGCCGTGGCGCCCGTGCCCAGGCGCACCCGCCCGGTGGGCCCGTGGGCACGCCGGGCCACGGCCTGGACGGCCGCCGCCACGGCGCTTTCGACGCGCGCGGCGTGCGAGAGCAGGTCCGCGCCGGCGGCCGTCGGCCGTGTGCGGCGCCCGACCCGCTCGATCAGCGTGGCACCCAGGCTGCGCTCCAGCTGGCGGATCTGCAGGCTGACCGCCGGCTGGGAAATGTCCAGCCGTTCGGCGGCGGCCGAGAAGCTGCCATGTTCCACGACCAGCACGAAGGTGCGCAGGTAATCCAGGTTGATGTTCTTGGTCAAGATAAGCCTTATGCCTGGCATGGATGGGACAAGGGCGGTCGCCGCGCTCGGTGAATGCGGGCCGCCTTGCGCGGCGGTCACGCCTTTCGCGTACGCCGTGCCGTCTTGCTTCCGGTCGCGCCGGCGGCGGCCGGCCCCGGCGATTCCGGCCTGGCGCCGGCACCTTGCAGGAAAAGCCGGGTGATGGCGGCGAATTCCTTGCGCAGCGCCAGCCCTGGCCGGTGCAGCCACCTGAGCAACGCGCCCAGGTACAGATGATGATAGCTGGAGGCGAGCTGGTCGGCCGGGAAGTCCGTGCGAAGCTCGCCGGCCTGCTGGCCCGCGGCAATGAGCTGGCGCCAGACGATCGCGATATCGCCCGTCTGGCCGTCCCCAGGCCTGGGCTCGCTGCCGATGGCCAGGAACCGATGTTCGAGATAGGCCTTCAGATATGCGGGATGGGCCTCGCACCATTGCGCCGATGCGTCCAGGATGCAGGATACCCGGGACAGGAAGGTGCGGCGCTTGGCGATGTCGTCGCGCAGGCCGGCCAGATCGCGTTCCAGCTGCGCGTCCACCCAGTGTGCCAGCAACGCTTCCTTGGTGGGGAAGTGGTTGTACAGCGTGCGCTTGGCGACATCCGCCTGCGCGGCGATCTGTTCCATGGTCACGGATTCGTAGCCGCGCTCTTCGAACAGGCGCGCGCCGGTGGCCGACAAGTGCGCGAGCATCCACGCGCGTTTGCGGTCCCGGCGTCCGGGCTTATCCGTCAGGCTTGCCATGCCACCTTCTTTACTTGTAGTGTACGATGTGCAAAAGTATACGACGTATACGTTTGTTGGTGCTAGGTTCCGGTTGCGATTGCGTAGCAGATACGGCAAGGGCGTGCGATGAAAATCCTGGTGGTGACGTATGGAACGGAAGGCGACACGCGGCCCCTGGCCGCGCTGTGTCGCGGCTTGCGTGACGCGGGGCACGATGCCAGCCTGCTGGCGGACCGGTCGACGCTGGGCTCCGCCGCGGCGCTGGGCGTGCCCGCGCAGCCATTGTCCGGCGATATGCGCGCGGCCCTGGAGCCCGGCGCGGTGCTGTCTTCCGCCGTCGCGCGAAAGGCGGGCTTCAAGCGCACCGCGCAGGCATTGGCATGGATCGCCAATGCGCATACGCGGGATTGGATGCGGGAAGTCAAGGCGGCTTCGGAGGGCTGCGATGTCCTGGTCTTTTCCGGCCTGGCGGCCTTTGTCGGCGTGTCGGTTGCCGAATACCGCGGCATCAAGGCGATAGGCGCGGGCTTCATTCCCATCACGCCCACCAAGGCGTTTCCTTCGCCCTTCCTGCCGCCCGGCGCCTTGCCGCGCTGGTTGAACCGGCTCAGCCATCGATTCGCCAATGCCATGTTGTGGCGGGTTTTCCGCGACGCCACCAATGCCGCGCGCGCCGAGATCTGCGGGCTGCCGCCCCGGCGCGCGGTATGGACCGCGCATCCTATGCTCTATGGCGTATCGCCCAGCCTGGTGGGACGTCCCGCGGACTGGCCGGCCAACGCCCTGGCCTGCGGCCAATGGAAGATGGCCGATCCCTTATGGACGCCGCCGGCCGCCTTGCAGGCTTTCCTGGACGCTGGAGAGCCGCCCATGTATATCGGCTTCGGCAGCATGGCCGGATTCGATCCCGCCGAGATGGCATCGATGCTGATCGCCGCGGCGGGCGGCCGGCGTGTGCTGTTCTACCCGGGATGGAGCGGCATCGACGCCAGCGGCTTGCCGGGCAATTTCTTCGTCCTGGGCGATACGCCGCACGGCTGGCTTTTTCCGCGCACCTCGCTGGTCGTCCACCATGGGGGCGCGGGCACCACGCACTCGGCAGCGGCCGCGGGCGTACCGGCCGTGGTCGTGCCTTTCGCCGCGGACCAGTTCTTCTGGGCCGACAGGCTATGGCGCCTGGGCGTGGCGGCAAGGCCGCTGCCGGGCGCGCGCCTGAGCAGCGCGGGACTGGCGCGGGCCATTGCCTGCGCCGACGGCGCGGACGTAAAGGCGCGGGCCGGCGCGCTGGGACGGCGGATGGCGCGCGAGCAGGGCGTGGCGGACGCGGTCGCGACGATCGAGCGATGGGTAGCGACGGGTGACGGCGAAGACCCGCTGGGCGTTCAGCCCGCGCGGGCGTAGCGGCTCGGCGATACGCCGACGTGGCGGCTGAAGGCGGTGCTGAACGTGCCGGTCGATCCATAGCCGACCTGTTCCGCGATCGTGCCGATCGCGACGTCGCCCCTGCGCAACATATCCTTCGCGATGGCCATGCGCCACGCCAGCAGGTACTCCATCGGCGGCAATCCCACGGCGCGCCGGAAGCGTTCGAAGAAGGCGGAGCGCGATAGCGCGGCCTTTTTCGCGAGTTCCTGGATGGTCCAGGGGTGCGCGGGGGCGCCGTGTATCAGCCGCAGTGCCTTGGCCAGGCGGGAATCCGCCATGCCGCGAAGCAGGCCGACGGGCGCCGCGCTGCCGGCGGAGGAGCGCAGCGCTTCGATCAGCAGGATTTCCACGAGCCGCACCAGGACATGTTCACGGCCCGGACGCCGTGCCATCGATTCCTCCCTGAGCAATTGCACCAATGTGGATAATCTATCCACGCCGCGCACATGCAGCAGGGCAGGCAATAGCGATACCAGCAAGGCCGCATCGGGCGTATCGAACAGAAAGAACCCGCCCAGCATGCGGACGTCCGGCCGTCCGCCGCGCCGTCCGTGCCGGACCTCTCCTACCGGAGAAGGCGCGGTCTTCGGGTCGACGACGGTCGGCGTCGCCGGCTCGAATCCGCACATGGTGAAGCCCGGCGTCGCGGGCATCAGTACGAAGTCGCCCGACCGCAGCGTAATCGAGGGATGCGCGTCGACCTTGAGCAGGCAGCTGCCTTCCAGGACCGTACAGAAACTGGGCTCCCCGAACGCCGAATAGCGCACGCCCCATCGTCCAGCGCCGCTGATGAGTTTGCTGAATACGGTGCGCGGCCGCAGCAAGGTAATGATCGAGGATAGCGGATCGGCCACGGGTGGACTCTCGCAAAACAAATACGGACGAACGATTGTAGAGAGTCCGTCTGCCAGGGGCTATCGTTCTGCATCGACAAACGCTTGCGGAGAACCCATTGAAGACTGTCTTGATCACCGGCTGCTCGTCCGGCTATGGCGAGGCGATCGCCGCCTATTTCCACTCGCAGGACTGGAATGTGATCGCCACCATGCGCAGCCCGCGCGAGGACATTCCGCGATCGCCGCGGATGACGGTACTGCCCCTGGACGTGACGGATCCCGCCAGTATCGCGGCGGCGGTGCAAGCCTGCGGACCGGTCGATGTGCTGGTCAACAATGCCGGCATCGGCCTGTTCGGCGCTTTCGAGGCGACCCCGATGCGTATCGTGCGCGAAGTCTTCGAAACCAATACCTTCGGCACGATGGCGGTGACCCAGGCGCTGCTGCCGGGCTTCCGGGAACGCAAATCCGGTGCGATCGTCAACGTAACGTCGAGCGCGACCCTGGCGCCGTTTCCATTGGTGGCCGCCTATACGGCCAGCAAGACGGCCATCGAGGGCTTCAGCGCATCCCTCGCGCTGGAGCTGGAAGCGTTCAATATCCGCGTCAAGCTGGTCGAGCCCGGATATGCCCCGTCTACCCGATTCGCCGAGAACGGACAGGCCCGTATGCGGGGATTGGTCACCGAGCCCTATGCCCCGCTGGCGCAGGCTTGCTTTTCGTCGCTGGCCGAGGTCGGCGCGGTGACGCGCGAGATCGACGTGGCGCATGCGGTGTGGCGAGCGGCATCGGACCTATCGAAGGGCCTGCGGTTTCCCGCGGGCGCCGATGCGGTCGCGCTTGCCGCCGAGGATCGAAAGACATATGCCGCACCGGCGTAGCGGGAGCGATTCCCGCGCCATCGCGCCGGGCGCGGCATGGTCGATGGCGCGGCTCGTTAGCGAGCGGCGGACTTCGGATCGGGGTAGGGGTCCCTCAATACCGCCGAGCCGGTTTCCAGCAGCGATTTCAGGTTCGAGATGACCTTGGGCCAGCCGCCGGACACGGCCTCGATAAGCCTGGAAGGGTCACGCTCTATCGTATGCGTAATGGAAAGCTTGACCGCGTCCTCCACGGCTTCCAGCTCCATCGTGCACAGCGACGGGCCCTCGGCCTTGAGCTCCGGACGGAATTCGTTCTGCCAGCGTATCGCCAGGCGTCGTGGCGGATCGGCTTCGACGATTTCGCCCGCATCGAATACCCGGCCATCGCTGGACAGCAGCGTCCAGGGAGACCCCGCGGTCCATGCGCTTTCGCAATGCATGCCGAACCAGTACTGCTCCATGAAGGCCGGGTCGGTCAGCGCCGACCACAGTTTCTCGGGCGTGGTGCGGATATAGGCAACGTAGACAAAGGTGGATCTAGCCATCGGGTCTCTCCAGTCGTCGTTTGAGGTCCGAGATCGCCTTGAGACGCGGCTTCTCGAACTTGGCAATCCAGCGCTCGTAGATTTCCTGCAGCGGTACCGGATTGAGGAAATGCAGTTTTTCGCGGCCTTGCCGCTGCGTGGCGACCAGGTTGGCGGCCTCGAGCAGCGCCAGGTGCTGCGTGACGCCTTGCCGGCTCATGTCCAGGTGTGCGCATAGCTCGTTGAGCGTGCGGCCATCGTGGGCATGCAGCAGGTCCAGCAGCTTGCGGCGGCTGGGGTCGGCCAGGGCCTTGAAAAGCAGGTCGGTGTCGTGGGGCTCCGTCATCTCGAAAGGCAAGTAATCGCTTGCATGAATGATAGGCAAGCAATGGCTTGCATGTCAAGCGTGCGTTGCCGGATAGGGATATGATTGAGTAATCGCTCATTTATCGAGAGGCATATGGCACGTCCGCGCAGCGAGGACAAACGCGATGCGATCCTGGCCGGCGCCGCGCAGGCATTGGCGGCGGAGGGCGAGGCCGCGACGACGGCGCGGATCGCCCGGCTGGCCGGTGTCGCCGAAGGCACGATATTCACCTACTTCGACAGCAAGGATGTCCTGCTGAACGAGCTGTATGTCAGCCTGAAGGCGGGATTGCGCCAGGCGATGCTGGACGGATTCCCGCGCGGGGGCAGCCTGGAGCGCCGCGTCCGCCATGTCTGGGACGCCTATATCGGCTGGGGCCTGGCCAATCCGGACGGGCGCAAGGCCTTGCGGCAGCTGGATGTGAGCGGCCGTATCGATGCGCGGCATCGCGCCGCGGGCGCGGAAGGCTTCGGCGAAATCAGCGCCATGTTGCGCGAGCGCCTGGGCGCGCCCGGGGCCTTGCCCGAAGAAGAGGTCAAGGCCTTTCGCGGTGCGCTCTTCACGTCCCTGGCCGCCACGACGATGGAGTTCATCGCGCGAGACCCCGGCAGCGCCGAGGGATATCGGGAACAGGGTTTCCGGGCATTGTGGGCGGTATTGAAGGCGGGCTAGCCACGCACGGGGCTCGCAGTGGGCGCGGCGGATAGACTAATTAATGAGTGAGTAATCAACCATTTAATCACGGTCGCGTCACGCGGCCTTTTCGCAAGGAGTCGAGCATGTCGAAAGTCTGGCTGGTTACCGGGGCCGCGCGCGGCCTGGGCCGCTTCATCGGCGAGGCGGTATTGGAGGCGGGCCATCGTCTGGTCGCCGGGGTCCGCGATCCGTCGCGCCTGTCCGATCTGGCCGCACGCCATGGCGGTCGCATTCTTCCTGTCGTCCTCGATGTCCAGGACGAGACCGCGGCGCGGCAAGCCGTGAAGGCGGCCGTCGATGCGTACGGGCAGATCGATGTCCTGGTGAACAACGCCGGTTATGGCCATGCCCGGCCGTTCGAGCAAATGTCGTCCGAGGATTTCCGCGGCCAGATCGAGACCAATCTGTACGGGGTGGTCAACCTGACGCGCGCGGTGTTGCCGGTGATGCGGGCGCAGCGGCGCGGCCACATCTTCCAGGTGTCATCCGTGGGGGGGCGCACTTCTACGCCGGGACTGTCCGCCTATCAGGCGGCGAAGTGGGCCGTCGGCGGTTTCAGCGATGTCGTCGCCAAGGAAGTCGCGCATCTGGGGATCAAGGTCTGCACGCTGGAGCCTGGGGGCATGCGGACGGACTGGGCAAGCACGGCGCGGGGAACGACCGATGGCATCCTGCCGGATTACGAGCCGTCGGTCGGGCGCGTGCTGCAATTGCTTGCGGGCTACGCCGGCCAGGAAGTCGGAGATCCGGCCAAGATCGCCCGCTTGATACTCGACCTGTCGAACCGCGAGGATCTTCCTTTGCGCCTGTTGCTGGGCGGCGACGCGCTATACGTCTGCGAGCAGGCCGAGGCGGAGCGCGCGCGCGAGCTGGAGGCGTGGCGGCCGACCACGCTGTCCACCCACTTTCCCGGCGCGGGCCTGCCTGCCGGGCTGGACGCGCTGAAG
Organism: Bordetella bronchialis; assembly: GCF_001676705.1. Taxonomy (NCBI): domain Bacteria; kingdom Pseudomonadati; phylum Pseudomonadota; class Betaproteobacteria; order Burkholderiales; family Alcaligenaceae; genus Bordetella; species Bordetella bronchialis. The sequence goes on along the minus strand of NZ_CP016170.1, from coordinate 3,561,880 downwards.
CGTTTCAAATAACGCGCGTCGGTCCCGGACGGCGGCTGATGGCGGTTGCGATGGAATGCAGCCGCCTCTTCGGCGGCCCGGCCGACCCTAGCGCGTCGCCGCGACCGCGTTCAGCGCCGCCATCGCGTCGTCCGGAAGATGCAGGGTCGCGGCGGCGAGATTCTCGCGCAGGTGGCCAAGGGACGACGTGCCGGGAATCAGCAGGATGTTGGGCGCGCGCCGCAACAGCCAGGCCAGCGCCACCTGCATCGGCGTGGCGTCGAGGCCACGCGCGACATCCGTCAGGATGGACGATTGCAGCGGATTGAAGCCGCCCAGGGGGAAGAAGGGCACATAAGGGATGCCCGCGCGCGCCAGTTCGTCGATCAGCGCATCGTCATCGCGATGTGCCAGGTTGTACTGGTTCTGCACGCAGCCGACGTCGCAGATGCGCCGTGCTTCGGCGATCTGCGCGGCGGTGACGTTGCTCAGGCCGATGTGGCGCACCAGGCCTTGCCGTTGCAGTTCCGCCAGCGCGGCCAGCGGCGCTTCGATGGATCCTTCCGCGGGCCGGTGCACGTCGAACATGATGCGCAGGTTGACCACGTCCAGTACATCGAGTCCCAGGTTGCGCAGGTTATCGTGAACCGCCTGTGTCAGCGCTTCCGGCGAGAACGCCGGCAGCCATGCGCCTTTCTCGTCACGCCGGGCGCCCACCTTCGTGACGATGACCAGGTCTTCCGGATAGGGGGCCAGGGCTTCGCGGATCAACTGGTTGGTGATGTGGGGACCGTAGAAGTCGCTGGTGTCTATGTGGTTCACGCCCGAGGCCAGGGCCTCGCGCAGTACGGCCAGCGCCGCCTCGCGGTCCTTGGGGGGACCGAATACGCCGGGGCCGGCCAGCTGCATGGCGCCGTAGCCCAGCCGGTTGACGGTGCGGCCGGCCAGGGGATGGGCGCCGGCTTTGTCGATCTTGGACATGACGTAATCTCCTTGATGAATCATGCGGACAAGATAGCGGCTGGGGCCGCGCGCGATAATCCCATACAATCCGCACGGGTTGTGCGGAAAACAAAACAATGAAGGTCGACCTGAACGATTTGCATGCCTTCGCCGCGGTGGCGCGAGCCGGGGGTTTTCGCGACGCGGCGCGCCTGGGCGGCACCAGCGCCTCGCGCCTGAGCGAGGCCGTGCGGCGGCTGGAGGCCCAGGTGGGCGTCCGCTTGCTGCATCGGACCACGCGCAGCGTGGCGCCGACCGAAGCGGGCCAGGGTCTGTTGACCCGCCTGGCGCCAGCGCTGGCGGAGATGGAAGCCGCGCTGGATACGGTCAACCGGTTCCGCGACAGGCCGGCGGGCACGCTCAAGCTGAATGTGCCCATGAGCGCGGCGCGCCTGGTTTTGCCGGCCATCGTGCCGTCCTTCCTGGCCGCCTATCCCGATATCCAGCTGGAAGTGGTGGCCGAGGAAAGCTTTGTGGACGTGCTGGCGGCCGGCTGCGACGCGGGCATACGCTACGAGGAACGCCTGGAGCAGGACATGATCGCGGTGCCGATCGGACCGCGCGTGCAGCGCTTTGCCGCGGCGGCCGCGCCCGCCTATCTGGATCGCCATGGCCGGCCCCGGCATCCGCGCGAGCTCATGCGCCATGCCTGCCTGCGTGGCCGCTTCCCCAGCGGAGCGACGCCCGCGTGGGAGTTCGAGCGGGGTGGCGAGGTCGTGCGCATCGAACCCGGCGGGCCGCTGATCGTGCGTATCGGCGGCGCCGTGGACCTGGCCGTGGATGCGGCGATCGCCGGCACCGGCATCGTTTACCTGTTCGAGGATTGGCTGCGCCCGCATCTGGCAAGCGGCGCGCTGGAGCCCGTCCTGTCGTCGTGGTGGCCGAAGTTCTCCGGGCCCTTTCTTTATTACTCCGGAAGACGGCTGATGCCCGCGCCCTTGAAGGCCTTCGTCGATTTCATCAAAGCCCCGCCGCGCTGAAGGCTGTCGTCGATCGCATCAGAGCGCCGGCGCGCAGGCTGCTCAGGCGCGCTTGAGAGGCGCCAGCGTGGAAATGGGCACCGGCGCCCGGTCTTTTTCCGGGACGCGATGGAAGCGTCGCGCAATGTCCAGGAAGGCGGTCAGCGCGCTGGAGACGTAGCCATCCGTGCGGCGGATGAACAAGGTTTCCGCGCGCGCCTGTTCGCGCGGCAGGCGATGCAGCGCGATCCGTCCGGCCTCGAAAGCCGACTGGACCACGCCCCGGGGCAGCAAGGTCACGCCCACACCGGCGGCCGTGCAGCTGAGGATGGCATCGAGCGAGCCGAATTCCAGCGGCCGCGCGACGACGATGCCCATGCCGGCCAGCAGGGTTTCCAGGCGCTGCCGATAGGAGCAGCCGACATTGAAGACGACGGTTTTGAGGTCGGCGACCTTGGCAAGATCCTTCAAGGAGCGGATGGCGGGGCTGGTGGCCAGCACCAGTTCCTCGGTAAAGATGGTCTCCTGGTGGATGTCCGGGTGGTCGACCGGCCCGCTGACGAAGGCGCCGTCCAGCCGGCATTCCACGACGTCGCGCAGCAGGGCGGTGGTGGTGCCCGTGCCCAGCGATAGCGTGACCTGCGGGTAGGCGCGCGCGAACTCGATCAACAGCGGCGAAAGGCGCAACGCCGTGGTGGTTTCCAGGCCGCCCAGCGCCAGGGCGCCCGCGGGCGAGCCGTCGTCCCGGGCCGCCGCGCGCGCTTCGGCCAGCAGTTTGGCGATGCGGCCGACGAAAGGCAGCATGCGCTGTCCCGCGGGGGTGATCGTGACGCCACGCGCGTGGCGCTGGAAAAGCGGTACGCCCAGTTCGTCTTCCAGCGCGCGGATGCGGGCGGTGACATTGGACTGGACGGTATGCAGCTCGCTTGCTGCCTTGTTCATGCTGCCGTGCCTGGCGACGGCGGCAAGGGTTTTGAGATCGGCGACGTCCATGGTTCCCCCCGGAAAACGCGGCATGCCGGCGGGGCGGGCGATGGCCGCCCCGGACCAGTGGCACGCCGGCCAGCGTAGCACATATCACTAGGGCAGATATCCCGTATCTTGTTAATTCGCTTCTTCAGATAGCTGGCCAGGCGTACGCTTGAGTGCGTCAGGCAGACGAGGAGCGCATCATGGACAGGACCATGGACATCGACGGCGGCGAAACCATCAAGCAGGGTGCCGGCGCCCGCTGGGCGACGCTGGCCGGCTTTTGCGCCAGCCTGGTCGGCATCGGGTTGGCCCGTTTTGCCTATACGCCGCTGCTGCCCGCCATCGTCGGCGCGCATTGGTTCGAGGCCTCGGTGGCCGCCTACCTGGGCGCGGCCAATCTGGCGGGCTATCTGGCGGGCGCATTGCTGGGCCGCCCCATCGCGGCACGCTGGCCGGTCGCCGCCACCCTGCGGGCGATGATGGTACTGGCCACCGTCGCGTTCTTCGCCTGCGCCTACCCGCTTTCCTTTGCCTGGTTCTTCGCCTGGCGCTTCCTGGCCGGGCTGGCGGGGGGCGCGCTCATGGTGCTGGCGGCGCCTGCCGTGCTGCCGCTGGTGCCCGCGGCGCGGCGCGGGCTCGCGGGGGGCGTCATTTTCATGGGCGTTGGCGTCGGCGTAGCGGCCTCCGGCACGCTGGTGCCCCTGCTGCTGGCGCAAGGCCTGCGGGATGCCTGGCTGGGCCTGGGCGTCCTGTCCGTGGCCTTGACGGCGATCGCGTGGAAGGGCTGGCCCCGGGACGGGGCAGCCCCGCCAGCCCCTGCCGGGCAGGCGCGGCCGGCCCAGGCGCGGCCGGCTCAGGCGCGGCCGGCTGAGGCGCGGCCGGCCGAGGCGCGGCCCGCCGGGCCGCAAGCGGCCTCCCCGCGGCATCGGACGCCGCGCGTACCGGGGCTGCGGGCGCTGTACGTGGAATACGCCTTGAATGCCGCCGGCTGGGTCCCGCACATGATTTTCCTGGTGGACTTCGTCGCGCGCGGCCTGGGACAGGGCCTGCAGGCCGGCGCGCAATATTGGGTGCTCTTCGGTATCGGCGCCACGGTGGGGCCCGTGCTGGCCGGCGCGTTGGCCGACCGCACGGGTTTCGCGCGCGCCCTGCGGCTGGCCTTCACCTTGCAGGCGTGTGGCGTGCTGGTACCGGCGCTGGGCCTGGGCGCGGGCTGGCTGATGGCGTCCAGCGTGGTGGTGGGCGCTTTCGTGACGGGGACGGTGCCGCTGGTACTGGGACGCGTGCACGAGTTGCTGGCGCATCACCCCGCCCATCGCAATCCGGCCTGGCGGACGGCGACGGTGGGCTTCGCCCTGTTCCAGGCGCTGGCCGCCTATGCCTTGTCCTTCGTCTTCACCCGCAGCGGCGGCGACTATGGCTTGCTGTTCGTCATCGGCACGGGGGCGATGGTGCTGGCCCTGGCGATAGACCTGCTGGCGGGCAAGCGCGCGCGCGCCGCCGCGTGATGGCCGCCTTCATCCTATCGACGCGAAGTATTTGGCCGGCGGCTTGCCCAGCGACTTCTTGAACATGGTGATGAAGGCGGTGACGGACTCGTAGCCCAGTTCCTCGGCCACCCGCTGTACCGTGCGGCCCTCCGCCAGTTGCCGCAGCGCGACGATCAGGTGCAATTGCTGCCGCCAGCGGCCGAAGGTGAGTCCGGTTTCCTGCCGTACCAGCCTGGCCAGGGAGCGCTCGCTCATGGCGACTACCTCGCCCCATTGCGCCAGCGTGCGGCGGTCGGCCGGATTGTCCGATAGCATGGTGGCGATCCTGCGCATGCGCGGCTCGTCGGAGATCGGCAAGTGCAAGCGTTCCACGGGCATGGTGGCGAGTTCCTCCAGCAATACCGCCGCCTTGCGGCCGGTCGGGCTGTCGGCCAGGTAGTCGGCCGCCTGGTCCGCCATGTCCAGGATGAGGGCATGCACCAAGGGCGAGATCGCCAATGTGCAGCAGTCGGCCGGCAGCGGCGCGGCGCCCGGCTGCACATACAGGTAGCAGATTTGCGCGTTGGCGGTGGCGCGAATGCTATGGGGCATCATGCCCGGCACCCATACGGCATAGCGCGGCGGCACCATCCAGATCGCGCCGGAGACTTCGCAGGTGACGCCGCCTTTCATGGCCAGGATCAATTGCCCCTGGCGATGGTGGTGGATGGGGATCTCCGTACCGTGGTCCGCGGCCTGCAGATGCAGGCCGGTTACGGGCCCGGTGGCGAAGTCCAGGTTGAAGTCCAGGGGCAGGCTATCGAGCAGCATGGGGCCAGGGCCGGCAGGCGTGAAGCAACTTTGGCAGTTTTTAGATATTTGTTGGCATAGTAGCTAAATTCATATGCGGAAGATACGGGTAAGGTGACGACATTGCCATCTCTTCCTTATCGGTACTTCCTGCCATGTCTACACAAACGGCCCGCCTTCCCGTCGCAAGGCCACTCCTGCTCATCGCCGGGCTGCTGCTCATTGCGTGCACGCTGCGCGCGCCTGTCACCGGCGTCGCGCCGGTGCTGGACATGATCCAGTCGGCGTACGGGCTGACGCGCGCGCAGGCCGGCTTGCTGACGACGCTTCCCCTGGTCGCCTTCGGCGTGATTTCGCCGTTCGCCGCCTCCATCGCCCGCGCCTACGGTCTGGAGAGGACCTTGTTCGGCGCCTTGGTCCTGGTCATCGCGGGGATGGCGATCCGCTCCGTCGCACCCCTGTGGGGCTTGTTCGCGGGGACCTGCGTCATCGGTTCCGGCATCGCGATCGCCAATGTGCTGCTGCCCAGCCTGGTCAAGCGCGATTTTCCCCACAAGGTGCCCACCGTGACGGGTTTGTCCGCCTTGATGATGGGCGCCATCGCGGCCGGCGCCTCTGCCACCGCGGTGCCGCTGGCCGAGGCCTATGGCTGGCGCGCGGCGCTGGGCGCGCTCGCCGTGCTGCCCCTGGCCGCCATCGTCGCCTGGAGCGCGCAGCTCGGCGCGCATACCGCGCCGGCCAGGAGCACGGCGGCCATGCCGCATGGCGGCCGCGTCTGGCACTCCCCGATCGCCTGGCAGGTCACCTTGTACATGGGAATCAACTCCTTGCTGTACTACGTCCTGGTGGGATGGCTGCCCGCCATATTGATCGACCACGGGTATACCGCGGCGCAGGCGGGCTCGCTGCACGGATTGATGCAGCTGGCCTGCGCCTTGCCGGGACTGGTGCTGGGGTCCATTGTCAGCCGCATGAAAAACCAGGCGGCGATCTCGGCCGCGATGGGCGTGGCGATAGGCGTGTCCCTGGTCGGCTTCCTGTATGCCCCCGGCCTGGCGACGGTGTGGGCGGTGCTTTTCGGCGCCGGCTCGGGCAGCGCGATCATCCTGTCGCTGATGTTCATGAGCCTGCGCGTGGCCAATGCGCACCAGGCGGCGGCGCTGTCGGGCATGGCCCAGGGCGTCGGTTACCTGTTGGCGGCCTGCGGGCCCATCCTGGCCGGCATGGCGCACGACGTGGCCGGCAACTGGCATACGGTGATGGCCGGCGGCATTGTGCTGTCCGCGGTCATGGCGGTGTTCGGGGCGCTGGCGGGCCGGGCCAGGCAGATGGCTGCCCATGGCGGCCCATCCCGCTGAACACAGGAGCGGCCATGGGACAGGGGCCCATGGCCGCGATGCGCCTTAGTCGGCGCCGACGGGCTGCGAGCGCCGCGGCAGCTTCCAATTGGGGCGCACGAAATGGCAGGTATAGCCGTTCGGGATGCGTTCCAGATAGTCCTGGTGTTCCGGTTCGGCTTCCCAGAACGGACCGGCCTGGGCGACTTCGGTGACTACCTTGCCGGGCCACAGGCCTGACGCGTCCACGTCGGCGATCGTGTCTTCGGCCACGCGTTTCTGTTCGGGGCTGGTGTAGTAGATCGCCGAACGGTAGCTGGTGCCGATGTCGTTGCCCTGGCGGTTGCGCGTGGTGGGGTCGTGGATCTGGAAGAAGAATTCCAGCAGTTGCCGGTAGCTGGTCTTGTCCGGGTCGAAAATGATTTCGATCGCCTCGGCATGCGTGCCGTGGTTGCGGTAGGTGGCGTTGGGGACATCGCCGCCCGTGTATCCCACGCGCGTCGAGATGACGCCGTCGAAGCGGCGGATAAGGTCCTGCATCCCCCAGAAGCAGCCCCCGGCGAGTACAGCGCGTTCCTGGCTCATTGGATGTCCTCCACTTGATCGAGATAGGCGCCATAGCCTTCCGCTTCCATCCGGTCGCGCGGAATGAAGCGCAACGACGCCGAATTGATGCAATAGCGCAGGCCGCCGCGGTCGCGCGGCCCGTCCGGAAATACGTGGCCCAGGTGGCTGTCGCCATGCGTGGACCGGACTTCGGTACGGATCATGCCATGCGAGGTGTCGCGCAATTCGTTGATATTGGCGGGCTCTATGGGCTTGGTGAAGCTGGGCCAGCCGCAGCCGGATTCATACTTGTCGGACGAAGCGAACAGCGGTTCGCCGGATACGATGTCGACGTAGATGCCCGGTTCTTTGTTGTCCAGGTATTCCCCGGTGCCTGGCCGTTCGGTGGCGCTTTCCTGGGTGACCCGGTATTGCTCGGGCGTGAGCCGCGCGATGGCCTCCGGATCTTTGCGGTACATGGACATAGTTGCTCCTTGGACGAAGAAGGACCCTATAGGTGGGGCGGGGCCGGCGATATTCAAGGCGGCCGCCCGGGCGCTTTTCATGGCCGGAACGGGCGGCCACTCAGGAAGAAGTATATGTTTCCCCTACGCCCGGCGGGGCGATAACCCGCGCGCGGTCCCGGTTTCCCGGATGCCGGTCTTATCCCTAAGGTTGATCGCGGCGTTTGCGATGGACGATGCGGACCGCCGCGGTATACGCTGCAAGCGCCGGCCGTTCGGCCGGTATTCCCACCGTTGGTCCTGGCCGTGCGCGTCATGACCGTGACATCCTCGCGGTCGACGATGTCCCTTCGCCACGGCAGGGCGTCCGCCGTGTTCCGGGCGCCGCGCGATCCCTGCGTCCCGGCACTGTCCATGCATTCCCACTTAACCGAAGAGGGCTTCCGATGAGCACCATCAAGACGAAAGACGGCACCGAGATTTTCTACAAGGATTGGGGGACGGGCCAGCCCATCGTTTTCCATCACGGCTGGCCGCTCAGCGCGGACGACTGGGATGCGCAGATGCTGTTCTTCCTGCACAAGGGCTATCGGGTGATCGCGCACGACCGGCGCGGCCACGGCCGCTCTTCGCAGACCGCCACGGGCCATGAAATGGATACCTACGCCGCCGACGTCGCCGAACTGGCCGCGGCGCTGGACCTGCGCGACGCGATCCACGTGGGCCATTCGACCGGGGGCGGCGAAGTCACGCGCTACGTCGCGCGGCATGGAAAAGGCCGTGTCGCCAAGGCGGTGCTGATAGGCGCGGTACCGCCCGTCATGGTCAAAAGCGAGAAGAACCCGGGCGGCCTGCCGCTGGAAGTCTTCGACGGTTTTCGCCAGGCGCTGGCGGCCAACCGCGCCCAGTTCTTCCTGGACGTGCCCGGGGGCCCGTTCTATGGCTATAACCGCAGCGGCGCCAAGGTGTCGGAGGGCGTGATCCAGAATTGGTGGCGCCAGGGCATGATGGGCGCGGCCAACGCCCATTACGACTGCATCAAGGCCTTCTCGGAAACCGATTTCACCGAGGACCTGAAGCAGATCGACGTGCCGGTCCTGTTCATGCATGGCGATGACGACCAGATCGTGCCGTTCGAGGATTCGGCGCCGCTGGCGGCCAAGCTGGTGAAGCACGGCACGCTCAAGGTCTACAAGGGCTTTCCGCATGGCATGTGCACCACCCATGCGGACGTGATCAACGAGGACTTGCTGGCCTTCATCCGCGGCTGACCGGGTGTCCGCGGCGCGCTCGCCCCGAGCGAGCGCGCCGGCCGCGCGGTTTTCAGCGAGCGCGGCCGGCGGCGCGCAGGACCTGCGCGCGCCGGAAGCAATCGGCGGCATGGTCGTTGACCATGCCCACGGCCTGCATCCACGCGTAGACGATGGTCGGTCCGACGAACTTGAAGCCGCGGCGCTTCAGCTCCTTGGATATCCGCTCCGAAAGGGGCGACGTCGCCGCCCAGTTTTTGCCATCGTTCTGGATCGGCGCGCCGTCGGTGAAGGACCAGCAGAAGTCGCTGAAGCGCGTGCCCTGGTCCTGCATGTCCAGGTAGATGCGGGCGCCGGCGATGGTGGCCTGGATCTTGGCGCGCGCGCGGATGATGCCGGGGTTGGCCATGAGCCGTTCGATGTCCTTGTCGCCGTAGCGCGCCACGATGGCCGGATCGAAACCGGCGAACGCCTCGCGGAAGGCCTCGCGTTTGCGCAGGACGGTAATCCAGGACAGGCCGGCCTGGAAGCCTTCCAGCATCAGCATTTCCCACAGCATGCGGCTGTCGCGCTGCGGCACGCCCCATTCCTTGTCATGGTAGTCCCGCATCAGGGGATCGTCGGTGGCCCAGCTGCAGCGGTGGAGGGGCGTGGTCATGGCGTGGATCCGGATGAGATGACGCCGGATTGTAGTGGCGCCGGTCATGGATGCGCCGTCCGGTATCGGCCCGGCCTATTCCGTGGCGGGCGGGCGCGGCGCCAGCACGGCGCCATCGCGGCCATGGATCATGAGATCGCCGACCTGCGCGGCATCGGACGCCGCAACGGCCTGGGCAAGCGTGGGCGTGACGTAGCTTTCCAGCCAGTCGCCAACTGCCCCGGCCACCGCCGAGACCGACGGCAGCCAGTCCATCAGGCCGTCCTGGGGAGCGGGCCGCCCGGCGGGCGTGGGCAGCGCGGGCGATGCGCCAATAGAGGTGATGTTCATTGCGGAAACTCCTGCGGTAAACGAGCGAGTCGCGTGAGTGCGGCGCGTCGGGTGAAGGTTCCTGGCCGGGGAGTGCCATGCGGTGCGCCCGGCTCGGCGCGCGGACGCTGACGATGACCTGAAATGACGCGCTCGACCCTCTGCTCAGCAGGGGTTTGTCCCAGGTTTACTGCACCGCAAAATATACTGCGCTCCTCGCATTCATCACCTTATCGCGGCGCGTCCGTCCGTATTCCGGGGGCTGGCGCGCTCGCCGTGCCATGACCGCTCCCTCATCCAACGCGCAACTCGGCCGGGCAGGCCTGTACCTGCTGCTGGCCGGCCAGCTGCTGCCCATGATCGACTTCTCCATCGTCAACGTCGCGCTGGATGCGATGGCGCGATCGCTGCATGCCAGCGAGATGGAGCTGGAACTGATCGTCGCCATCTACGGGGTTGCCTTCGCCGTCTGCCTGGCGATGGGCGGACGCCTGGGCGACAACTACGGCCGCCGCCGCGTGTTCTGGTGGGGCGTGATGCTGTTTACCGTGGCGTCGGTGCTGTGCGGCCTGGCCGGACAGGTATGGGTGTTGCTCGTGGCGCGCGCGCTGCAGGGCGTGGCCGCCGCGCTGGCGGTGCCGCAGATACTGGCGACCATACACGTCAGCCTGCGGGGCCCGGAGCACTCACGGGCCCTGGGCCTGTACGGGGCGATCGGCGGGCTGGCTTTCGTGGTCGGGCAGGTCCTTGGCGGGCTGCTGGTGTCGCTGGACGTGGGCGGCCTGGGCTGGCGCAGCGTATTCCTGATCAACCTGCCCATCGGCCTGGTCGTCATGGCCTATGCGCGCCGGCTGTTGCCCGAGACGCGCGCGTCGCACCCGGCCCGCATCGACTGGCCGGGCACGTGGGTGCTGGCCATTGTGATCCTGTGCCTGCTGATTCCGGTTGCCCTGGGACCGGTGCTGCATTGGCCCTGGTCGTGCCGCATCATGCTGGGCGCCGTGCCCTTCCTGCTGTACGCGCTGTGGAAAATCGAGCTGCGGCAGGAACGCCGCAAGGCCTTCCCGCTGCTGCCGCCTTCGCTGCTGCGGCTTTCCAGTATCCGCTTCGGCGTTTGCATCGCCGTACTGTTTTTCTCCAGCTGGAGCGGCTTCATGTTCGCGATGGCGCTGACCCTGCAGGCCGGCGCCGGCATGTCGGCCTTGTCCTCGGGCAACACCTTCATCGCCATGGGCACCGCGTATTTCATCGGTTCCCTGGTCACCAGCCGCGCGGTGGCGCGTTTCGACAAGGCGCCGGTACTGATCGCCGGTTGCCTGATCCAGATGGCCGGCGTGCTGGCGCTGCTGTTCTCCTTCCGCGCGGTGTGGCCCGATCCCACCGTGTTCAACCTGATGGCGGCGACGGTGCCCATCGGCTTCGGCCAGGCGTTCATCGTGGGCTGCTTCTTCCGCATCGGGCTCTCGGAAGTCCCGCCCGAACATGCCGGCGCGGGCAGCGCGACGCTGTCCACGGTGCAGCAAAGCGCGCTGGGACTGGGACCCGCGATCTCGGGTTCGGTGCTGACGCATTTCCTGACCGAGCCGGGCGGCAATTATCTGCAAGGCGCCAGCGGCGTGCTCGCCATGGAGTTCATCGTGGTGGGCTTGCTTGTGCTCTGCACCTTCGCCTACGAATGGCGCCGCCGCGCCCGCCGGGCGATGCTGGCCGCGGCGGCGGGCGAGTAAGGCGAAGTCGTCCTTGCCGCGCGCCCCGGCCGGCCGTAATTTCATGGCACATAAGGTGTCCGGCGCGGCGGCGGTGCGCCGCGTCCGTGCATAATCCGGGGCAGCGGTCCTGCGTTCCCGGGTCCGTGGCGCGACCGGGCCCGGACACGGGCAAATACCGGGCCGCTGCAACCTGTTCCCGGGCAGTCCGTGTTTTCCGCATAGCAAGGCATTCAGGCAATGAACGAGATCATCCGCTTGCGGGCATCCGTCCTTCCGGTGCTCGGATCGATAGCCCTCGCGGCCACGGCCGTCCTGGGCCCGGCGGCCGCGCGGGCCGAGCCGGCCTGCGATCCGGCCCAGCTGTCCTTCGCCGTCGACCGGGAAGCGGGACAGTTCGATGGCATGTCGCATTCCGGGACGCTGCTGGTGCTGCGCAATCTGGGCCCGGATACCTGCACCGTGCCGGCGCGGCCGGAAGTCCGTTTCCTGGATGCCGGACGGCAGCCGCTGCCCGTGGTGGCGCAGGTGCCGCCCGGCATGCATCCGGGTCCCGTCATCCCGCCCGTCGCCGTGCCGGCCGGCGCGGAACTGACCAGCGAAGCGCGCTGGGTGTCCAGCGATGCCTATGGCGACGGCAATTGCGTCACGGTCGCCTATGCCACGCTGGCCATCGGGCCGCGCGGCTTCGAAGCGCCGTTGCGGACCCGCATGTGCGGTCCCGCCAACAAGTCTCCGACCTACGGCCTGACCTTGCTGCGCCGCGATCCCGTCTACCGTCCCGCGCCACGGTAGGGCAGGGCGCCCTCCCGCGATTTGCCATAATGCGGAATTCGCAAAACTGGCTACACAGGAGGGGGACATCGTGTTCAAACAACTGATCGCGGGTGCGGCATTGGCCGCGGCCGCCGCGGGCGCCCACGCCCAATATCCCGATCGCGCCATCCGCATGATCGTGCCGTTCCCGCCCGGGCAGGCGACGGACATCTTCGCCCGCGCGCTGGCGGAAAAACTGGGCGCGGAGCTCAAGCAGCCCATCATCGTCGATAACCGCGCCGGCGCCGGCAGCAATATCGGCATGGCGCAGGCGGCGCGCGCGCCGGCCGACGGCTACACGCTGGTCATCGCCGGCAGCGCGTCGGCGGTCAACCAGACGCTTTACAAAAAGCTGGACTACAGCCTGGCCAAGGACTACGCCCCCGTGACCGGCGTGTTTTCCGTGCCCTTGATGTTCCTGTCCAATCCCCAATCGGGCATCAAGACGCTGGGCGAGCTCGTGCAGCGGGCGAAGGCGCATCCGGGCGAACTGGCCTACGCCAGCGCCGGCGTGGGCGGGACCCAGCATCTGTCGGCCGAAATGTTCAAGGCGGCCGCCGGGATCGATATCCGCCACATTCCCTACAAGGGCAGCGGCCCGGCCCAGGCGGACTTCCTGGGCAATCAGGTGCCGCTGATGGTGGATTCCGTGACGGCGGGCTTGCCGCATGTGCAAAGCGGCAAGGCGATCGCGCTGGCGGTGACGACGGCCAAGCGCCTGCCCCAGCTGCCCGACGTGCCGACCATCGCGGAATCCGGCTATCCCGGCTTCGAGGCCATCGGCTGGGCGGCCGTGCTGGCGCCCAAGGACACGCCGGCGCCGGTGGTGGATTTTCTCAGCCAGCGCATCGGCGCGATCCTGAATTCGCCCGCCATGCAGGGCTATCTGCGCGAGCGCGGCGCCGAGCCGATGGCGATGACCCCCGCGCGGACCGCGGCCTTCATCGACGGCGAGATCGCCAAATGGGGCGCGGCGGTCAAGGCTTCCGGCGCGGAAGTGGACTGATCAGCCCTTGCCGTGGATCAGCCGCGCCAGCGTGCGGCAATCCGCTTCCACGGTCTGTTCCGACACGTTGCTGACGGCCAGCATCAGGCCGGGCCGGGCCGGCATCGAGACGTACCAGTTCGACAGCGCGCCGGGGGCCATGCCGTGGTCCAGCGCACGCCGGGCGATATCCGTATCGTCCGCGCCGTCGGGCAGGGCCAGGCGCACCGCCAGCCCGGCCATCGCGGGGCTGGCGTGCAAGGGCGAGCGCGCCAGGCAGGCCGTCAGGGCATCGCGGCGCGCGGCATACAGGCGCTTCATGCGGCGCAGGTGCCGCAGGTAGTGGCCCTGGGCGATGAACTCCGCCAGCGCCAGCTGGGGCGCCGAGGCCGGGGCGGGCGCCAGGCAGGCCGCCACTTCCGTGAAATGACGCGCCTTGGCGGCCGGCACGACGATGAATCCCAGCCGCAGCACCGGGCTCAGGGTTTTGCTGAACGTGCCGATATGCAGCACGCGGCCGGCATCGTCCAGCGCCGCCAGCGCGGGCGCGGCGCGGCCGCGTAGCTGCAGCTCGCTCAGGAAGTCGTCCTCCACGATCCATGCGCCCTGGCGTGCGGCCCAATCGAGCAGGGCGCGCCGGCGGGCGGGCGCCATGGTCACGCCAAGCGGCGCCTGCTGGCCGGGCGTGACCACCGCCAGCGCCGCCTCCGGCGCGGCGCGCACGCCTGCTTCCACATCCAATCCCTGCGCGTCGACCGGGACATGGACCAGGCGCATGCCTGCCAGCGCCAGGGCGCGCCGCGTCAAGGGAAAACCCGGGTCCTCCATCCAGGCCGCCTGCCCTTCCAGGCCCAGCGCGCGGATGACGAGGTTGAGCGCGCCGCTATAGCCGGTGGTGATCAGGATCTGCGCCGGCGAACACGCCAGTCCGCGCGCCAGCGCCAGGTAGGCGGCGATCTGTTCGCGAAGCCGTGCCTCGCCACGCGGATCGGGATAGCCCATGGGGCCGGCCGCCGTCTCCCGCGCCGCCTGGGCAAACAGCCGCGACCACACGGTGGCGGGAAAGGTGTCCTGCCCGGGCACGCCCATCTGGAACACCAGGGGTTTGGCGGAGAACCGCTGGATCAGGTCCGGCACGGGCGCGGTGTCGCCGGGAGAGGGCGGTGGCGGGGCCGGTATGCCATGGCGCGAAACGAAGGTCCCGGCCGCACCGGCGGGAACCAGCAACTGCTCGTCGATCAGGCGCTCGTAGGCCGCGCGCACGGTGCCGCGCGCCACGCCCAGCTGCGCGGCAAGGTCGCGCCAGGAGGGCAGGCGCGCGCCGGGCGCCAGCCGCCCTTCGCGGATGGCCTTGCCGATGGCGTTGTGGATTTGTCCGGCCAACGGCACGCGGGCGTCCCGGTCGATGGCGATCTGAAAGCGGTCGGAGGTATCCATGCCGCGATCGTACATAAAATCATCGGCCGCTTGATGACGGGCCTGTTCGCGACACATCGGCCCCGTGGCGTTGTCTTTCTTCCGCGCTTTCTGTACAAACGGAGAAAACAAGATGAAAGCCAACATGCAGCTTTTCGTCAGGAGACGCGATGCGGCTGATGCTGGAGGGCATTGAACGCCAGGCGGGATCACAAGTCCTGCTGTATCCGATGAGCCTTGCCCCGGAACCCGGGGCCATGACGGTGTTGTTGGGTGTGACCCAGGCGGGCAAGACGTCGCTGATGCGGGTCATGGCCGGGCTGGACCGCCCCAGCCGGGGCGCGGTAAAGGTCGATGGCGTGGACGTCACGCGGGTGCCGGTGCGGGACCGCAACGTGGCGATGGTGTACCAGCAGTTCATCAACTATCCGTCGATGAACGTTTTCGACAATATCGCCTCGCCATTGCGGCTGCGGCGCGTGCCGGGCGTGGAAGCCCGCGTGCGGGCGATGGCGGCCAGGCTGCATATCGAGCATCTGCTGGACCGCTATCCCGCCGAGCTCTCCGGCGGCCAGCAGCAGCGCGTGGCGCTGGCCCGTTCGCTGGTCAAGGACGCGCCGCTGATCCTGTTGGACGAGCCGCTGGTCAACCTGGACTACAAGCTGCGCGAGGCGCTGCGCGAAGAACTGACCGAGCTGTTCGAGCAAGGCGGTTCCACCGTGATCTATGCCACCACCGAGCCGGCCGAGGCCCTGCTGCTGGGCGGCCATACGGCGGTGCTGGACGCGGGCGAATTGCTGCAGGTCGGCCCCACGGCGGAAGTCTTCCATCGTCCGCGCTCCATCCGTGTCGCGCGGGTTTTCAGCGATCCGCCGATGAACCTGCTGCCCGCGCGGCGCGACGGGCAGGGCTTCGTGCTGGAAGACGGCCTGCGCGTGCCGCGGGTGTTGCCGGCCGCCGCCGATACCGGCGGCGCCATCACGGCCGGCCTGCGGGCCGGCGCGCTGCACCTGGATGCGCGGCCCGGCTGCGTGGCCGTGCGGGCCACGGTGCGCCTGGCCGAGATATCCGGCTCCGATACCTTCGTGCACACCAGCACGCCGGCGGGCAGCCTGGTGGCCCAGCTGACGGGCGTCCATCGTTTCGCCCTGGGCGAGACCGTCAGCCTGTATTTCGATCCCGCACAGACCTACGCCTTCGATGCGGCGGGAGACCTGCTGGCCGCGCCCGCGCATCGCGTGGCGGCCGCTTCGGCACGCGTGGGGGCACACTGATGGCGAGCATCGAGCTGGACCTGTCGCATTCCTATGTTGCCCATCCCGCCCGCGAAGAAGACTACGCCCTGCTGCCCTTGCAATACACCTTCCGGGACGGCGGCGCCTATGCGCTGCTCGGGCCATCCGGCTGCGGCAAGACGACACTGCTGAATTGCGTGTCCGGCCTGCTGCGGCCTTCCGGCGGCCACATTCTTTTCGACGGCCGCGACGTGACGCAACACAGCCCCCAGCAGCGCAACATCGCCCAGGTATTCCAGTTTCCCGTCGTCTACGACACCATGACGGTGGCCGAGAACCTGGCTTTTCCGCTGCGCAACCGCGGCGTGCCGCCGCAGCGCGTGCGCGAGCGGGTAGGGCGCATCGCCGAGATGCTCGAACTTTCCGCGGTGCTGGACCGGCGCGCCAGCGGGCTGGCGGCCGACGCCAAGCAGAAGATATCCCTGGGCCGGGGGCTGGTGCGCAGCGACGTCTCCGCCATCCTGTTCGACGAACCGCTGACCGTGATCGATCCGCACCTGAAGTGGGCGCTGCGGCGCAAGCTGAAGGAGATCCACCAGGAATTCAAGCTGACGCTGATCTACGTTACGCACGACCAGACCGAGGCCCTGACCTTCGCCGACCAGGTCGTCGTGATGTCGCGCGGCAAGGTGATGCAGGTGGGCACGGCCGACGACCTGTTCCTGCGGCCCGCCCATACCTTCGTCGGCCACTTCATCGGCTCGCCGGGGATGAACTTCCTGCCGGCGCGCTGGGAGCAAGGCAGCGTGCACGTCGGCACGCACGACCTGGGATGGACGCCGCCGGCGACGGAAAGCGCGGACGCCGCCGCCGCGCTGGCGGCCGCGGGAACCTTCACGCTGGGCATACGGCCTGAATTCGCCAGCCTGTGCGCGCCGCGGACGCCGGGCGCCTTGCCCGTCGCCGTCACCCGCATCCAGGACGTCGGCACCTATCTGCTGCTGACCGGCAATTTCGAAGGCCATCCCGTGCGGGCCCGGCTGCCGCTGGATAGCGACGCCGCGGCCGCCGGCACCACCGCGTGGCTTTCCGTGCTGAACGCGCATAGCTGCTTTTACCGCGACGAGGAGCTGATCCGATGAAGCCGATCAACCAGAAAGCCTGGCTGCTGGTCCTGCCGGTGGTGGTCTGCGTGGCGTTTTCCGCCATCCTGCCGCTGATGACCATCGTCAACTACTCGGTGCAGGACATCATCTCGCCGGAACGGCGCGTCTTCGTCGGCACGGAGTGGTTCGCCGCCGTGCTGCAGGATCCCGAGCTGCACAACGCGCTATGGCGGCAGATCGGCTTTTCCCTGGCGGTGCTGCTGGTGGAGATTCCCCTGGGCATCCTGCTGGCGCTGTGCATGCCGGCAAGGGGCTGGCAGGCCTCGGCCGTGCTGGTGGTGGTGGCCCTGTCGCTGCTGATTCCCTGGAACGTCGTGGGGACGATATGGCAGGTGTTCGGCCGCACCGATATCGGCCTGCTGGGCGCCACGCTGTCCTGGATGGGCTTCGACTACAACTACACGGGGGATGACCTGGACGCCTGGCTGACGGTACTCGTCATGGATGTCTGGCACTGGACGCCGCTGGTGGCGCTGCTGTGCTACGCCGGCTTGCGCGCCATTCCGCCCGCCTACTACCAGGCGGCCCGCATCGACGGCGCGTCGCGCATGGCGGTTTTCCGCTACATCGAACTGCCCAAGATGCGCGGCGTGCTGCTGATCGCGGTGCTGCTGCGCTTCATGGACAGCTTCATGATCTATACCGAGCCGTTTGTCCTGACCGGCGGCGGGCCCGGCAACGCGACCACCTTCCTGTCGCAATACCTGACGCAGAAGGCGGTGGGCCAGTTCGACCTGGGGCCGGCGGCGGCGTTCTCCATCGTCTACTTCCTGATCATTCTGCTGCTGTGCTTCATCCTGTATAACTGGATCCAGCGGGCCGGGACGTCCGGCGCCATGGATGAGGAGAACGCCCATGCGTGAAAAACCCATCGTCTGGCGCAGCGCCTTCCTGATCCTTTACCTGCTGTTCGCCATCCTGCCGCTGTACTGGATGCTGAACATGTCGTTCAAGACCAATACCGAAATCGTCGGCGCCCTGACGCTGTGGCCGCGCGAATTCACGCTGCGGCATTACCAGACCATCTTTACCGACCCGGCCTGGTATTCGGGCTACATCAATTCGCTGATCTATGTGGCCATCAACACGGCGATCTCGCTGGCCGTGGCGCTGCCGGCGGCCTATGCGTTCTCGCGCTACAGCTTCATCGGCGACAAGCATGTGTTCTTCTGGCTGTTGACCAACCGGATGACGCCGCCGGCCGTCTTCCTGCTGCCCTTCTTCCAGCTGTATACGTCGCTGGGCCTGATGGACACGCACATCGCGGTGGCGCTGGCGCACCTGGTGTTCAACGTGCCGCTGGCCGTGTGGATACTGGAAGGTTTCATGTCCGGCGTGCCGCGCGAGATCGACGAAACCGCCTATGTGGACGGCTATTCCTTTCCGCGGTTTTTCCTGACCATATTCCTGCCCCTGATCAAGGCCGGCGTGGGCGTGACGGCGTTCTTCTGCTTCATGTTCAGCTGGGTGGAGCTGCTGCTGGCGCGCACGCTGACCTCGGTGAACGCCAAGCCCATCGTGGCGACCATGACGCGCACCGTCTCGGCCGCGGGCATGGATTGGGGCGTGCTGGCCGCTGCCGGCGTGCTGACCATCGTGCCGGGCGCCATCGTGATCTGGTTCGTGCGCCGGTATATCGCCAAGGGCTTCGCCATGGGCCGGGTATAGGGGAAAGGCCATGTTCGACTGGATGGTATGGACGCTGCCCGTCGCCGTGTTCTTCGGCTGCGTGGTGTTGATGCTGGCCGGCATGACGGCGTGGGAGCTGCGTTCCCCGACGCGGTTGCGCAAGGGTTTCCTGCCCATCGCCACCACGCGGGGGGATCGCCTGTTCATCGGCCTGATGTGCGCGGCCTGGATAAATCTGGCTTTTGTGGGACTGGGCGAGCGTTTCATGCAGTGGTTTTCCCTGGATACGCCGCCGTCGGTATGGATCAGTTTCGTCGCGTCGATGCTGATCCTGGCGTGGATCATGCGCAAGGGCTGAGCGCGCGCCGCCCGGGCGGCCGCCTATCGCCGAAAGGGGAAGTACACGGTTTCGAGGACCACGGCCATCGCCTTCCCCGGCCGCGTCCGTAGCACGAAAGCGGGAAGGCTTATGAGGAGACAGGTCATGAAATTGCGTATGCGTGCCGTGGCGGCTGCCATTGCCCTGATTGGCCCGGCCGGCGCCTGGGCGGGGGAGCCCGAGGCGCAGAAATGGATCGATGCGGAATTCCAGCCGTCGACGCTGTCCAGGGACCAGCAAATGGCCGAGCTGAAGTGGTTCATCGACGCGGCGGCCAAGCTCAAGGCCAAGGGGATCAATGAAGTCAACGTGGTGTCCGAGACCATCACCACCCACGAGTACGAGTCCAAGACGCTGGCCCGGGCGTTCACGGAGATCACGGGCATCAAGGTCAACCACGACCTGATCCAGGAAGGCGACGTGGTCGAGAAGCTGCAGACATCCATGCAGTCGGGCAAGTCCATCTATGACGGCTGGATCTCCGACTCCGACCTGATCGGCACGCATTACCGCTATGGCGCCATCCTGCCGCTTTCCGACTACATGAACGGCCCGGGCAAGGAATACACCAATCCCGGCCTGGACCTGAAGGACTTCATCGGCGCGCGCTTTACCACCGCGCCGGACGGCAAGCTGTACCAGCTGCCGGACCAGCAGTTCGCCAACCTGTACTGGTTCCGCGCGGACTGGTTCGCGCGCAAGGACCTGCAGGACAAGTTCAAGGCCAAGTACGGCTACGAGCTGGGCGTGCCCACCAACTGGTCCGCCTACGAGGACATCGCCGATTTCTTCACCAATGACGTGAAGGAGCTGGACGGCAAGCGGGTGTACGGCCACATGGACTACGGCAAGAAAGACCCTTCGCTGGGCTGGCGCTTTACCGACGCGTGGCTGTCCATGGCCGGTACCGCGGACAAGGGCTTGCCCAACGGCATGCCGGTGGACGAATGGGGCATACGGGTGGCCGACGACAAATGCACGCCGGTAGGCGCATCGGTGGAGCGGGGCGGGGCGACCAACAGTCCCGCCGCGGTCTATGCCTTGACCAAGTACGTGGATTGGATGAAGAAGTACGCGCCGCAGCAGGCCACCGGCATGACTTTTTCGGAATCCGGGCCCGTGCCGGCGCAAGGACAGATCGCGCAGCAGATCTTCTGGTACACCGCCTTTACGGCCGATATGACCAAGAAAGGCCTGCCCGTGGTCAATGCGGACGGCACGCCCAAGTGGCGCATGGCGCCTTCCCCGTACGGCCCGTACTGGAAGGACGGCATGCAGAACGGCTACCAGGACGTGGGCTCGTGGACGTTCTTCAAGTCCACCGACCCCAACCGCATGGCGGCGGCCTGGCTGTACGCGCAGTTCGTCACGTCCAAGACGGTATCGCTGAAGAAGTCCATCACCGGCCTGACCTTTATCCGCGACAGCGACATCCACAGCGATTTCTTCACCAAGAACGCCAACAACTACGGCGGCCTGATCGAGTTCTACCGCAGCCCGGCACGCGTGGCCTGGACGCCCACCGGCACCAACGTTCCCGACTACCCCAAGTTGGCGCAGCTGTGGTGGAACAACATCGCCCAGGCCGTAACGGGCGAGAAAACGCCGCAGCAGGCCATGGATAGCCTGGCCAACGAAATGGATCAGGTCATGGCCCGCCTGCAGCGCGCCGGCATGGCCCAATGCGCGCCGAAGCTGAACCCGCGCAGCGATCCGGCGAAGTGGCTCTCGGACCAGCATGCGCCGTGGAAGAAGCTGGCCAACGAGAAGCCCAAGGGCGAGACCATCGCCTATGACAAGCTGCTGCAGGCCTGGAAGGAAGGCAAGGTGCGCTAGAACGGCAAGCGCGGCCGGGTGGCCGCGCGTGTCGACGCGGGAGGTCGGGGCGGGTCGGCCGCCAGGCCGGCCGGGCCATTGCCCCGGCGCCCGCGGGGCCCGGATTCCCCGGACCGCCGCGCCGTACGCGCGGCGGCCAGGCGCGGTGGCGCCATGCGGGTCAGGGCATGACCGGCGGTTTGTATTCCAGCGTCGCGGCCAGCGCCCACAGCATGACGAGGACGATGGGGGTGTGCACGACCAGCTGCGTGAAGGTGAAGCCCACCACGTCGCGGGCCCGCACGCCCAGTACGCCCAATAGCGGCAACATCCAGAACGGGTTGATCAGGTTGGGCAGCGCTTCGGCCGCGTTGTAGACCGTGACCGCCCAGCCCAGGTGCACATGCAGGTCGTTGGCGGCCTGCATCACATAGGGAGCCTCGATGATCCACTTGCCGCCGCCCGAAGGTACGAAAAAGCCCAGCACCGCCGAATAGACCCCCATCAGCGCGGGGAAGGAGGCGTGCGAGGACACCGAGACGAAGAACTCCGACAGCATGTGCGCCAGCGTGTGGCCATCCGCGCCGGCGGCCTTGGTCAGGATGTAGGCCACGCCGCCGTACAGCGGAAACTGGATCAGCACGCCGCCGACCGACGGTACGGATTTGGCGATGGCGTTCAGGAAGCTGCGCGGCCGCCAATGCAGCAGCATGCCCAGCATCAGGAACACGAAGTTGTAGGTGTTCAGGTTGGAGATCGCCAGGATGGGATCCTTGGTGGCGAACTCGTTGAAGATCCAGGTGGCGCCCAGGGCGACCAGCAGGATGGTCAGCAGCGGGCTGTATTCCAGCCAGTCGCCCGGACGGGAGGGCGGGTCCACCTTTTCGACGCTGGCGCCCAGGTCCACGCCCAGGTCTTCCGCCGTCACCGCTTTATCCCCGCGCGGCGCGGAGTAGAAAGCGACGATCATCGACGCGATGGTCAGCACCACCGCGATGGCGAAGGATTGCCACAGGAAAATGGTTTCCGTGAAGGGGATCACACCGGTGATCTTCAGCAGCGCGGGGGGCAGGCTGGCCGGGTTGGCCTGCAGCTGGGCCGCCGATGAGCTCAGCCCCAGGGCCCAGGTGGCGCCCATGCCCAGGTAGGCGGCCGCGCCGGCGGCGCGGTAATCCATGCGCAATTCCTTGCGCCGTGCCAGGGCCCGTACCAGCAGGCCGCTGAAGATCAGGCTGATGGCCTAGTTCAACAGGGACGCCAGGATGCTGATGAGCGCCACATAGCAGATGGCGCCGCGGCCCGTCCGGGGATGGCGCGCCAGCCAGGCGATGAGCCGGGCCGCCGGTGGCGACGCCGCGACGACGTAGCCGGAGATGGCCACGATGGCCATCTGCATCGTGAACGGTATCAATGTCCAGAAGCCGTCGCCGAAGGCCAGCCCGACGCTTTTGGCGGGCGCGCCGATGGCCATGGCGCCCAGCGCGACGACCACCACGGCGATGACCGCGAAGATATAGGCGTCGGGAAACCACTTCTCGGACCAGCGCGTGACCCCGGCCGCGATGCGCTCCAGCGCGCCTTCGTGCTCGGTGGACGCCGGATGCGTCTTCAGCACGGATTCTGCTTTCATTTTCTCTTCCCCTTGTCGAGTCTAGGCAAAAAAAAGCTACACGTTCATTCCTGGCGCGCGTCGGGACGGCGCCTCAGGCATCCAGGACCAGGTCGGTCGTGGGCACGGCCTGGCAAGTCAGGCACACCGTCGGGTCTTCCGGTTCCGCGCCATGCAGGTGGCGCACCTGGCCCTGTACGACGCGCACGGCGCAGCTTTCGCACTGGCCCACCCGGCAGCCGCTGGGCAGCGCCAGGCCCAGGCTTTCCGCGAAGGCCAGCACGCTGCCGCGCGTCGCGGACCAGGTGGCTTCCGTGCCCGAGCGCGCGAAGCGTACCGCGTATTGGCGCGACGGGTCCATATCGACGCGCGCCGGCGAGCGGAACACTTCGCTGAAGATGTCGAAGGCCGGTACCCCGCGCGCCAGCAGGCCGTCGGCGATGCCCTGCGTCATGGGCGCGGGGCCGCACAGATAGAAGCGCGCGCGCGCCTGGATCAATGTATCGGGCACGGCGTCGGCCGTGGCGAAGCGGCCGGCCGATCCGGCGATGCCGGGCGCATCGCTGTAGTAGTGCAGGACACGCAAGTCCGGCAGGCGGGTCGCCAGCTCCGCGATGCGGTCCGCGTAGGCGGTGCTGTCCGGGGTCCGGTTCGCGTAGTGCAGCCATACGGCTGGCATGGTTCTGCGGGAATCCAGCGACTGCGCCGCCAGCGTTTCCAGATAGGCCATGAAGGGCGTGATGCCGATGCCGCCGGCGAACAGGACCACCGGCTGCGGGCAACGCAGCGGCAGGACGAAGTTGCCGGAAGGCGCGCCCAGCTTCACGATATCGCCCACCCTCAGGCGGGTGTGCAGGTGGCCGGATATCCGGCCGCGCCATGCCGTGCCGTCCTGGGCCGTGCCCTGCTGGCGCCGCACCGCGATGGTGTAGCGCTCGCGCAGCGGGTCGTGCGCGGGGCCGACCAGGGAATACGCGCGCGTGGCGGGCAGCGCCGCCGGCGCGGCGCCGTCCGCCGGCGGCGGGTCCAGGTGCAGCGTGATGTGCTGGCCGGGCCGCGGGTCCGGCAGCCCCTTGCCGTCGACCGGCACGAAGGAAATTTCCAGCACGTCCTGGGTGCGCGGCGTGAGCGCGGCCACGCGGAAGGGCCGCGCGCCGGTCCAGGAACGTCGCGCGGGATCGCTGGCCGCATCGCGCGCGATATCGCAGGCGAAGGCGCGCATGGGTACCGATCCGCTGACGGGGTCCGCCGCATCGGCCGCGATCAGCGCGTTGTAGTTGCTGCTATCCGGTCCCTGTGCGGGATAGCCGTCCTGGCCCAGTTCGGGACAGGCCTGCCACCAGCCGTAGTCGGCGACCACGACATCCTCGCGCAGGTCCGGCTGCAGGTCGGCGACGAAGCGGGCCTGCCCCACGCGGGTGCGCACGCGTACCCAGTCGCCCTGGGCGATGCCGCGGCGGGCGGCCAGCGCGGGATGCAGGGCGATGCGGGGCAATGGATCGCGCTTGCGCAGGGAGACCAGCGAGCGATGCTGGCTATGGCAGTAATAGCCGCTCTTGGCGCTGGTCAGGATCAGCGGGTATGGCGCATCCGCGTCGCGCGGCGCTTCCCCCGCCTCGCGGTGGCCGGGCAGGGGGTCGTAGCCGTGGCGCAGCAACTGCTCCGAGTAAAGCTCGACACGGCGCGTTTCGGTGGCGAAGCCGGTGCGCGTGTACTTGCGGTCCTCGTGCACCAGGGGCACGCGCATGCCGCCTTCGGCGCGCCGCAGGTCGGCGACCGTGATGCCCAGCGGCGCCAGCATGTGGTTCCAGCCGCGCTCCAGGCTGCCGCCGAAGAAAGCGTCCGCCATGCCCAGGCGGCAGGCCAGGTCGAAGACGATGTCGTTGTCCGAGCGCGACTCGCCGCGCGGCTCCACCATGCGTGGCCGCAGCTGGATCTGTTCCTGGGCCTGCTGGCTGATCTCGAAGCCCACGCGCAGGCCTTCGCGCTCCCACGGGGTGTTGACCGGCAGCAGGATGTCGGCGTAGCTGGCCGACGGGGTTTCGAACATGTCGCAGTGCACGTGGAACTCCAGGGCCTGCAGGGCCGCCCGGCCCATCTCCACATCGCCCTGGGACACCAGGGGATTGGTACCGAAGGCCATCATGGCGCGCACGCGATAGGGCTGCGCGTCCAGGATGGCGCGATACATATCGCGCGCGGTGATCCATCCCTGCGCGGGCGGGCCCAGCGGACGCTGCTCCAGCCCCAACGCCTTGTCCCGCTGTGCCGGCGCGATCAAGTCCATGCCGTTGACCGCCGCGACCGGATGCCGCGGGTAGATGCGGTTTCCGCCCGGGGCGTCGAAACTTCCCGTCAGGGCGTAGAGCACCGCGACGGCGCGTTCGGTCTGCGTGGCGTTGCCTTGCTGGCCGATGCCGGTCCAGGCGTGATAGGCCACGCTGGGCGCCTCGGCGATGAGGCGCGCGGCCGCCTGCAACAGGTCGGCCGGCACGCCGGTGATGCCGGCGACGCGGTCGGGCGTGTAGGCGGCGCAACGCGCGGCCAGCGCCTGGAATACCGGGCGGCAGCGCACGCGCGTGCCGTCGCGCAGCGTGACGTCGTACTCGCCGCGCAGGGCGTAGCGCCCGCCGCCCTGACCGGCCGCGGGCAGGCGGGTGTCATAGGCCGTGGGCGCCTGCGCATGTTCGTCCCAGGCGGCATACAGGTCCGGGCCCGCGGCGGGCGCCATCGCCAGTTCGTCCATGCGCAGGAAACGGCCCGTGTCGGCGCGGACCAGCAGCGGGGCATTGGTCCACTCGCGCACGAAGGTGCCGTCATAGCCCCGCTGCTCGATCAGCAGATGTGCCAGTCCCAGGGCCAGCGCGGCATCCGTGCCGGGCCGCACCTGCAGCCAGACATCGGCCTGGGCGGCCAGCGCCGTGCGGCGCGGATCCACCACGAGCAGCCGCGCGCCGGCCGCGCGGCCGGTGCCGACGGCATGGGCCTGCGCCAGCCAGGTATTGGCCGGGTTGTGGCCCCACAGCATGATGAGCCCGCTGTTGGCATAGTCGGCCGCCGGCATGCCGACACCGAAGGTGAAGGCGTGGGCGTAGTCCTTGTGCCAGTTGCAGATCTCGGTGGCGTAGCAGATGTTGGGGCTGCCGAAGCCGCGCACGAATCGCTCGATCCAGTCGATGCTGTCCGAGAGCGGCGTGCCGCTGGGCGTGGTCACGCCGAAGGCGACGGCTTCGGGGCCGCTCTCGCGCCGGACGGCGTCGAGCCGCGTGGCGATCTCGGCCAGGGCTTCGTCCCAGCCTATGCGGCGCCAGCCGGGATCGCCGCCGTCCTTGGGCCGGGTGCGGCGCATCGGATACAGCACCCGATGGGGGTTATGCACCAGTTCGGGCGCCGCGCGGCCTTTCATGCACATCGCCTGGCCGGTGGGGTGGGCAGGGTCTGGCGACACGCGAACCAGCATGTCGTCCTGGACGATATTGCGCGTGCCGCAGCGGGAGCGGCAAAGCGTGCAATAACCGCGTTTTTCCTTGAACAAGACATCCCCGTACTGTGTGTCGTGAACGTGGCGCAGAGTCTAGGACGCGGCCGACAATATTGCTAATATAAATTTTTGAAAACGCAATATATAAAAAATCGATTTTGATTGCCCGGCGCGGGTTCGCGCACGGCAGATTCCCGCTACCCATGGCGGCCATGTGAAGGACACGGCATGCAGATCACTCTCCGGCAGTTCGAATACTTCCTGGCGCTGGCCGAGACCGGGCAAGTCTCCAAGGCGGCGCTGCGCTGCAATGTGTCGCAGTCCTCGGTCACCATCGCCTTGCGCAACCTGGAGCAGAGCGTGGGCATGCCGCTGTTCGAACGGCATGCCAAGGGGCTGCGGCTGACGGAAGCGGGGGAGCGTTTCGCGCGTCACGCGCATAACGTGACGGGCGCTTTCACCCGCGCGATGGAGGACATGCGGGCCGAGCGCGACGAGTTGCGCGGCCATCTGCGCCTGGGCGTGACGGAGACCATCTCGGCCTACCTGATGCCGGCGGTCATCTCGGCGGTCGGGCAGCGCTTTCCGAATCTACGGCTGGATGTCATCGAACGCGACCGCGCCGATGTGGAGCAAGATCTGCTGGAGGGCCGCCTGGACCTGGCGCTGGCCATCGTCTCGAATCTGACGCGATTCGACGAGCTGCAATACGACACGATGCTGAAGTCGCCGCGCCGCTTGTGGACGCATCCCGACCATCCCCTGCAGCATGCGCCCAAGGTCAGCCTGGCCGATGTGGCGCAAGCCGACTATGTGCTGCTGGACATGGACGAACACATCGAAACGGTGGGCAAGTACTGGGGCCGCCGTGGGCTGCGGCCCCGCGTGCGCTTCCAGAGCCGCTCGCCGGAGGCCGTGCGCAGCCTGGTCGCGCTGCAGCAGGGCGTGACCATATTGTCGGACCTGGTGTACCGGCCGTGGTCCCTGGAAGGGCGGCGCATCCTGCGCCGAGACCTGGTCGATGACGTGCCGACGATGGATATCGGCCTGGTCTGGCCCAGGCGCGGCGGACTGGCGAAAGGGGGGCAGGCCTTGATCGCGTTCCTGCGCGCGTCCATCAAGGGACTGTCCCATGTTTGAGCCTTGACGGCTTCAGCAGTGCTGCGTGCGGTGCACCTGGTGGCGCGCCAGCTTGTCCCAATCCCAATCTATGCCCAGCCCCGGCTCGGCCGACGGAATGGCTCGGCCGCCCTCCACGCGCATGCCCGTGCCGGTGACCATATCGAGCTGCGGTATGTATTCCAGCCACCGGCTGTTGGGCACGGCGCAGCACAGGCCGACGTGGATTTCCATCAGGAAGTGCGGGCACACCGGGACGTTATAGGCCTCGGCCATATGCGCCACCTTCAGCCACGGGGTGATGCCGCCTATGCGGCCCACATCGACCTGCACGATGGTGCACGCGCCGCTTTGCAGGTAGTCCTTGAATTGCGAAACGCTGTACAGGGATTCGCCGATGGCGATGGGCACCGTGGTCGATGCGCAAAGGCGGCGGTGCGCGTCGACATCGTCGGCATGGATGGGTTCCTCGAACCAGGCGATGTCCAGCGCCTCGAAGCAGCGGGCGCGCCGTATCGCCTCGGCCAGGTTGAAGCCCTGGTTGGCGTCGGTCATGACTTCCCAACCGGGCCCGACCGCGTCGCGCACCGCGGACAGGCGCTCCATGTCCTCGGCTACGTGCGGCCGCCCCACCTTGATCTTGGTCCCGCCGAAGCCCGCCTCTTGCGCCCGCAAGGCCTCTTCGACCAGTTGCGCTTCATCCAGGTGCAGCCAGCCGCCTTCGGTGTAGTACATCGGAATGGCGTCCTTGGCGCCGCCGGCCAGCCGGTGCAAGGGCAGGGCGGCACGGCGCGCGCGCAGGTCCCACAGGGCCGTGTCGATGGCCGCCAGCGCGATGGAAGTGATCGCGCCCACGGTGGTGGCGTGTACGCGGAAGAACAGGTCGCGCCAGAGCATTTCGATGTCGTCGGCCTCGCGCCCCATCAGCATCGGCGCGAGGTGGTCGTCCAGCAGCCGCACGACCGATGAACCGCCGGTGCCTATCGTGTAGCTGTAGCCGGTGCCGACCATGCCATCGGCGTCGCGGATGCGCACCATGGGGGTCTCCTGGCATTCGAAACTCTGGACGGCATCCGTGCGCTTGACCTTGGGGGGCAGGTTGACGAGCAATACCTCTACGGAAACGATGGCGGCCATGCGTGCTCCTGTGTGGGTTGGCGGTGGGCGGAACAGCGGACTGCGTTGCACTGCGGGTCGCTCATTATGGGCTTGGCCGGCGATGCGCGGCACCCTGACGCGCATGCGGAAGTCGGGATATTCATAGGGGTTATTACCTAGTTGTAAGGCAACTTGATAAGCAGATAGGATGCCCTTGCGCCTGCATCGCGCATCGGCGACGCACCGCCCATAACCACAATCAGGAGACACCATGGCCGGTAACGATCCGGCGCAGCCCGCGATGTATCCCGGGTTGCGCGGCAAGGTGGTGATGTGTACCGGCGCGGCCCAGGGCATCGGGCGCGCCATGCTGGATGCCTACGCGCGGCACGGCTGCCCGCTAGCCCTGCTCGACGTCAGCGCCGACGGCCTGGCGGCCGCGCGGGCGCAGTTGCAGGCGCGCTATCCCGATGTCCCGACGCTGTGCCTGCAGGCATCCGTGCGGGACGACGCCGCGGTCGAGAAGGCATATGCCGCGGCGCGCGATCGTTTCGGGCGCGTCGATATCTCGCTGAACAATGCCGGCATCTCGATGAACAAGCCCTCGCTGGAACTCAGCGGCGAAGAATGGCGGCGCGCCATCGATATCGACCTGACCGGCGTGTTCTATTGCTGCCAGTCGGCCGGCCGCATCATGGCGGAACAAGGCGGCGGCGTCATCGTGAATACCGCTTCGATGTACGGCGTGGTCGCCGCGCCGGAACGCGCCGCCTATTGCGCGGCCAAGGCGGGCGTGATCGCACTGACCAAATCGCTGGCCGTGGAATGGGCGCCGCTGGGCATCCGCGTCAACGCGCTGTGCCCGGGCTATATCCGCACGGCGCTGGTCGACGAGCTGATCGGCCGCGGCGCCCTGGATGCCGGGCGCATCGCGGCGCGCGCGCCCATGGGCAGGCTGGGCACCCCGGAAGAAATGGCCGAGGTGGCGCTTTTCCTGGCATCCGATGCCGCGCGCTATACGACCGGGCACGCGATGCTCGCGGATGGCGGGTGGACCGCCAATGGTTATCTTTGAACCGCCATGCCGAATATTCAGATACTAGCCTCGCACGCGCCCTGGGTATCGCTGGCCGCCACGGACGAGGACTGGGCGCGGGCCGATCCCGTCCTGCTGGGTACGCTGCTCTCGCACTGCCACCTGATACGCGGCTTCGAGGAAGCCGTGCTGGAACTGGCCGGCGAAGGGCTGGTGCACGGCCCCGCGCATTCCAGCATCGGCCAGGAGGGCGGCGCCGCCGGCTCCATCGTGGGACTGCGCGCCGACGATGGGGTGAGCGGCTCGCATCGCGGCCATCACCAGTTCCTGTCCAAGTCCCTGGCTTATCTGTGCCCGGACGGCATGGACCCGGTGGCGGACATCGCGCCGGCGGTGCAGGCGCTATTGCAGCGCACGCTGGCGGAGATCCTCGGCCTGGCGCAGGGGTTCTGCAAGGGCCGGGGCGGCTCCATGCACCTGCGCTGGCCCGAGGCCGGCGCGCTGGGTACCAATGCGATCGTCGGCGGCGGCGTGCCCATGGCGGCCGGACAGGCCTGGGCCCATCGGCGCGCGGGCGGCGATGCCGTCATGGTGACCTATTTCGGCGATGGCGCGGTCAACATCGGGTCCGTGCTGGAGACCATGAACCTGGCGGCGGCGTGGAAGCTGCCGCTATGCTTTTTCGTCGAGAACAACCGCTATGCGGTCGCCACCGGCGTGGAGGAAATCACCGCCGAGCCGCGCCTGTCCGCGCGCGGACAGGCCTTTAATATTCCCAGCTGGCATGTGGATGGCATGGATCCGCTGGCGGTGCACCTGGCGATGCAGGCGGCCCTGGCGCATATGCGCGCCGGCAAGGGGCCGACGCTGATCGAGGCCGACGTCTATCGCTATTTCCACCAGAACGGGCCGTTTCCCGGCAGCGCCTTCGGCTATCGCGACAAGGAAGAGGAAAAAGCCTGGCGCGAACGCGATCCCCTGGATCTGCTGGCGCGGCGCATGACGGAGCGGGGCCTGTTGACGCAGGCGCACATCGACGCCCTGCGCGATCGCGTGGCGCGTGCCATGCGGACCGCGGTGGACGCGCTGGTGGAATCCGACACCGGCGCGGGCCCCGGCAAGCGCCGGATACGGCCGGGCTTGTGGCCGTCCGCGGATTTCCGCGATGTCGGGATCCTGGGCGACCTGGCCGGGATGGGGGACGGCGGCGAATTCCACGGCGAGACGGTGCCGCGCAAATTCGTCGACGTGGTGGCCGACGTCATGGATCGCCGCATGGCGCTCGACGACGCCATCGTCGTCATGGGCGAGGACGTGCACCGGCTCAAGGGCGGAACCAATGGCGCGACCCGCGGGCTGGCGCAGCGGTATCCGGGCCGCTGCCTGGGCACGCCCATCAGCGAAAACGCCTTCGTCGGACTGGCCGGCGGCATCGCCCTGGACGGGCGCTACAAGCCGGTGGTGGAGTTCATGTACCCGGACTTCATGTGGGTGGCGGCCGACCAGGTATTCAACCAGATCGGCAAGGTGCGCCATATGTTCGGCGGCGACGATGCCGTGCCGCTGGTACTGCGCACCAAGGTGGCGATGGGCACGGGCTATGGTTCCCAGCATTCCATGGATCCGGCCGGCATCTTCGCCACGTGTCCGGGCTGGCGCATTGTCGCGCCCTCCGACCCTTGCGACTATGTGGGCCTGATGAACGCGGCCCTGCGCTGCAAGGATCCCGTGCTGGTGATCGAGCACGTGGATCTGTACAACACGACCGCGCCGGCGCCGCGCGACGACCTGGATTTCGTGCTGCCGGTGGGGCGCGCGGCGCTGCGGCGCACGGGATCCGCGTTGACGGTGATCGCCTACTTGTCCATGGTCGGCCATGCGATGGAAGCCCTGGACACGCTCGGTCTGGACGCCGATCTGGTGGACCTGCGCTGGCTGGACCGCGCCAGCCTGGACTGGGACACCGTGGGGGCCAGCATACGCAAAACGAACAATGTCCTGATCGTGGAGCAGGGCGCCCGGGGGACTTCCTACGGCGGCTGGCTGGCCGACGAAATCCAGCGGCGCTATTTCGACTGGCTGGACCAGCCCGTGCAACGCGTGACCGGCGGCCTGGCCGCGCCCAGCATCTCCAAGGTCCTCGAACGGGCCGCGATCGCCCGCACGGACGAAGTGGTGGCGGGATTGCGCGAAGTGCTGCGCAACAAGGGGGAAGCCTGATGGCGACGATGGTGTGCATGCCCGCGGTATCGGCCAACGCGCCGGACGCCGTGCTGGTGGAGTGGACGGTGCGCGAAGGCGATGCGGTGCGGGCGGGCGATAGCCTGGGCGGCATTGAAACCGACAAGGCCATGGTCGACCTGGAGGCCGAGCACGACGGCGTGGTGGGCAGACTCCTGGTGGCGCCGGGAAGCCGGGTGGCCGTCGGCGCGCCGCTGGCCCTGCTGCTGCGGCAGGGGGAAACGGCGGAGGATATCGCGGACGCCGCGCGGCGGGCCGACGCGGCGGCGGTCGCCGGTGGGGATGCCGCCGCGATCGCCGGTGACGATGTGGCGGTGTCCTTCGATGCGGATACGCCGGCGGTCGGCAACGGCGATGCCGCGACATCCGCGGGTGGAAACGCCGCGCCCGGCGCGCGCCGGTTCGCCAGTCCGGTGGCGCGGCGGCTCGCGGCCGAAAACGGCCTGGCGCTCGCCACCCTGGCCGGATCGGGTCCGCAGGGCCGTATCGTCAAGCGGGATGTGGAGCAGGCGATGGAGGCGGCCAGCGGCGCGCCGCCCATCGCGACCGAAGACGGTGGATCATCCCCCGCCTACGAGGTCCTGCCGCACAGCTCGATGCGGCGTGCCATTGCCCGCCGCGTGGCCGCGAGCAAGAGCACCATCCCGCATTTCTATCTGCGCGGCCAGTGCCGCGCCGATGCGCTGCTGGGACTGCGCGAACAGCTCAAGACCGTCGTGCCGGGACGGGTGTCCATCAACGATCTGGCGGTACGCGCGGCCGCCTGCGCCTTGCGCGACGTGCCGGACATGAATGTGACCTGGACGGCGGACGCCCTGCGGCGCTATCGCCACGCCGATATCGCCGTTGCCGTCGCCACGCCGAACGGCCTGGTCACGCCCATCGTGCGCGGCGCGGACCAGCTGGGCGTGGCCGCCATCAGCGGCACGATGACCGCCTTGATCGAGCGCGCGCGCGCCGGCCGGCTGGCGCCCGCCGAATACGAGGGCGGCAGCTTCGGCATCAGCAATCTGGGCATGCTGGGGGTGGTGGATTTTGCCGCCATCATCAATCCGCCGCAGTCGGCCATGCTGGCGATCGGCGCCGTCGCCCGCGAAGCCGTCGTGGAAGCGGATACGATACGGGTCGCGTCCGTCATGCGATACACGCTGGCGGTCGACCATCGCGCCATCGACGGCGAACTGGCCGCGCGGTGGCTGGCGCGCTTTACGTGGTACCTGGAACATCCGGTTGCCATGCTGGTCTGAACACAATATCCATGCAGCACGTTCCCATTCCGCCTTGTATTGATACCTTGGACGAACAGCCCATCCTGCGCGGCGAGGGCCTGGCCGCGGGCGTGGCGCAGCGCCTGCGGCATGCCATCGAGCGGCGCGACATCGCCGCGGCGGGCAACCGGCTGCCGTCCGAAGCGGCGCTGGCCAAGGCCTATGGCGTCAGCCGGCCGGTCATCCGCGAAGCCATGTCCTTGTTGAAATCCGAGGGGCTGGTGATCTCGCACCAGGGGCGGGGACAGTTCGTCAACCCGCAGGGCAGCAATGTCTTCCGGCTGGAGCCTCCGCCCGATTCGGAAGAGGGCTTGAGCGAACTGTTCGAGTTCCTGCTGGCGGTGGAGGTTCCCGCCACGCGGCTGGCCGCCCAGCGGCGCAGCCCGGCCGAACTGGACGCCATACGCGGCGCCTACCAGCGCCTGTACCAGGCCACCCGCGACCTGGGCGACGGCACCGATGAAGACGAAGCCTTCCACCGCGCCATCGTGCAGGCCAGCCACAACCAGTATTTCATCGCCTTCGCGGGCTTTCTCGATACGCGCGTGCGGCGGCTGATCCGCACGGCGCGCAAGAACACGCGTAACCGCTCCATGGAGCTGGTGTGGCAGGTGCAGCGCGAGCATGAGGCCATACTGCGCGCCATCGAGGACGGCGACCCGGAACGCGCCAGCACGGCGGCCGCCGCGCACCTGAATAACGCGGCGGCCCGGCTGGTGTTGTACCGTCAATAAAGGCGGGCGGCCATGCGCGCGCCGCACGGCATCAGGTCATCAGCCACCCGCCGGCGATATCTATCGTCTGTCCCGTGATGAAGCGCGCCTGGTCCGAGACCAGGAAGACGCAGGCATCGGCGACTTCCTCCGGCGTGCCCAGGCGACGCAGGGCGGTGACGCCCGCCACCGCGTCGTTGACCGCCTGCGGCACCGTCTTCAGCAGCGGCGTGGCGATGCGTCCGGGCGCCAGGGCGTTGACGGTGATGCCATACTCGCCCAGCTCGCCCGCCCAATGTCGGGTCAGGCCGATCAGGCCGGCCTTGGTGGCGGCGTAGTGGCCGGCGACGATGTCGCAATAGGCCTTGCCCGCGACGGACGACATATTCACGATACGGCCCCAGCCCTGCGCCATCATGTGCGGCGCCGCCAGCCGCGTCAGGTAGAACGCCGCGTTCAGGTTGACCCGCATCACCATGTCCCATTCATCGGGCGGCATCTCCCAGACCTTCAGCGCACGTCCGGCGGTCTTGGGGGAGATGCCGGCATTGTTCACCAGGATGTCGGCGCCCCCCAGCGCGGCGGCGAGTGTGCGGTAGGCCGCTTCGCAGGCGGCGTAGTCCTGGATATCGGCCTGGACGAAGTGGACGGCATGGCCGGCTTGCGAAAGGCGTCTTTGCAACGCGGCGCCCGCCTGGGCGTCGCGGTCGACCAGGCCCACCTTGGCGCCGGCGTCCACCAAGGCCTGCACGATGGCGGCGCCGATGCCCCCCGCGGCGCCGGTGACGATGGCCGTTTTGCCGGCGATGCGCGCGCCGGGGCCGAACGCCCGGCGGTCGCCCGGGGATGATGCATCGGGGGAACTCTGCGATGGCTGCGACATGGCCCGTATCCTGTGTATGCGGGTTCCGTACAACGACACGGCCCGCTCGTTGCCCGCCGGCTTTTCAATGGCCCAGGTAGGCCTTTTTCACGTGCGGGTTGTTCAGCAGTTCCTCGCCGGTGCCGGCCAGTACGATGCCGCCGTTCTCCAGCACGTAGCCGCGATCGGCCAGGCGCAGGGTACGGAAGACGTTCTGCTCCACCAGCAGCACCGTGACGCCGTGCGCCGTAATGCCGCGGATGATGTCGAACATCTGCTGTACAAGCAGCGGCGACAGGCCCAGCGACGGCTCGTCGAACATCAATAGCCTGGGATTCGCCATCAGCCCGCGCGCGATGGCCACCATCTGCTGTTCGCCGCCGGACAGCGAGCCGGCATACTGGCCCAGGCGCTGCTTGACGCGCGGAAAGATCTCCAGCACCTCGTCCATCTTGCGCCGCACCTGCGCCCGCGCCGCTCGCTTGTAGGAGCCCATCAGCAGGTTGTCGCGCACCGTGAAATGCGGGAAGAGCTGGCGCCCTTCGGGCACCATGGTAATGCCGGCATCGACGATGTCGTAGGGCGTGCGGTGGGTCAGCGGCCGGCCTTCGAACTCGATGCTGCCGCCCTGGCAGGGGATGATGCCGCACAGGGTTTTCAGCGTGGTCGTCTTGCCCGCGCCATTGGCGCCGATCAGCGTCACGATCTCGCCGGCGCGCACCTCGAAATCCAGCCCGTTCAGCACCTGGGTCTTGCCGTAGCCGGCGCGCAGCTGCGATACCTTAAGCATCCTGGTACTCCTTGCCCAGATAGGCCTCGATGACGGCGGGGTCCTCCACGACCTCGCGCGGCGCGCCGCTGACCAGCACGCTGCCCTCGTTGATCACGATGATGCGGTCGGACAAGGCCATGGTCGCGCGCATCATGTGCTCGATCAGCAGGATAGAGACCCCGCTGTCCCGTATGCCCCGGATCAGCTGGATGGCGATCTCGATGTCGGTGGGATTCAGGCCCGCCATGACCTCGTCCAGCAGCAGGATGCGCGGCCGCGTCGCCAGCGCGCGGGCGACCTCCAGGCGTTTCATGCCGCCCACGGTCAGATTGCGCGCCTCGGTATGCAGGAAGCGGGTCAGGTGGGTACGCTCGGCCACCTCGCGCGCCACGTGTTCGGCTTCGTCGTGGTCCCGCGTATTGATGTAGGCGCCCAGCATGATGTTCTCCAGCACGCTCAGGCCCGTAAAGGGCTGGGCGATCTGGAAGGTGCGCCCCAGGCCCGCATGGGCGAATTCGTCGGGCGTGTCGCAGCTTGCCCAGGCGCCGTGGGCATCGCGCAGGCGTACGCTGCCGCTGTCGGGCGACAGGAAGCCCGACAGCAGGTTGAAGACGGTCGTCTTGCCGGCGCCGTTCGGCCCGATGATGCCCAGGATCTCATGCTCATGCAGCGTCAGGGAGACGTCATTGGTGGCGCGCAAGCCGCCAAAGCTCTTGTGCAGGTTCTGCGCGGTCAGCACGGGCTGGCCCAGCGGCCTGGGATTGGCCGCCGCTTGCGTGGGGGCCGGCATGGCGCCGACCGCCGGCGTGCTGGCGCGGGCGGGGCCGTCTTGCGGGACGGCGACGGTCATGGGCGCGCCCGGCGCGCCGGGTCCCGCGGTGGCCAGGCGGGCGGCCACGGCACGGTGTTCGCGCGGCCGGCCCAGATAGGGCAGCCGGTCCAGCATGCGTTCGATGGCCGGGCCGAAGGCGCCGGCCAGTCCGCGCGGGATGGTCAGCACCACGGCCACCAGGATCAGGCCGTAGATCAGCCCGTGCATGCCGTTGCCCACGGCGCTCAGCCAGCCGCGCGCCAGTTCGGCGATGGGCAGGACCAGGAAGGTGCCGGCGATGGGCCCGGCGACCGTGCCCAGGCCGCCGATCAGGGCGAACATGGCGATCTGCACCGACAGGTCCAGCGAGAACGCCGACGCGGGATCGATGAAGGTCAGGTAAGTGATGTGGAAGGTGCCGATGATGCTGGTGAGCACGGCCGAGATGACCGCGGCCAGGATCTTCACGCGCGTCGTGTGGATGCCCACGGCGCGCGCGGCGTCTTCGCGCTCGCGGATGGCGATCAGGTAATGTCCCATGCGCGAACGGCGCACCATCCACGATACCCACACCACCAGCACGAACAGCGCGAAGGCGATGATGACGTAGTTCACTTTTTCGCGGAAGACGATCCAGGTCCAGCCGATGTTCAGCGGCAGGCTGATGCCGCTGGAGCCGCCCGTCCAGCTTTCTTCGTGGATGACCAGCAGGCGGAAGACCTCCAGGATGGCGATGCTGGCCAGGGCGAAGAAGGGCCCGCGCAGGCGCAGCGTGGGATAGCTGATGACCACGGCGACCAGGCCCGAAAGCACGGCGCCGGCCACCATGCCTATCCAGGGCGAGATGCCGAAATTCTGGGTCAGCAGGGTCGCGGTGTAGCCGCCTATCCCATAGAAGACGGCGTGTCCCAGGGACAGTTTTCCGGCATAGCCGCCGACAATGTTCCAGGCGACCGACATGGCGCCGAACACGAAGAGCAGGATGAAAAGATTGGTCCAGAAGGGCGTGGCCAGCGCTACCGGCAAGACGAACATGAGCGCCAGCAGAATCAGGCTGACGTAGGCTTTGGGGCTGCGGAAATCGGGAATCACGTCTTGCTCCTTGTTATTCCGTTCCGACGCCGAACAGGCCGCCCGGCCGCAAGACGAGGATCAGCAGGAAGATGCCGAAGTACACGACCTCCTTCAGGTCGGGAGCGATGTAGTAGCCGGCCAGCGAGTCCACCACGCCGATGATCATGGAGCCGGCCACCGCGCCGTACAGGCTGCCCATGCCGCCCAGCACCACGATGACGAAGGCCGTCAGCACGAAGTACGTGCCCACCGTTGGAAAGACGGGATACTGCGGCGCCAGCAGGCCGGCGGCGACGCCCACGAAGGCGGTACCCAGGCCGAAGGCGATCACATAGACCATCTTGACGTTCACGCCCATCAGCATGGCGGCATAGCGGTGCTGCGCCACCGCCCGCAGCGCGCGCCCCAGGTAGGTGCGGTGCATGAACAGGTGCAGCAGCACGGCCAGGGCGATGGCCACCAGGAAGGTGACGAGCTGCCCGCTGACCATGGAATACTTGCCCAGCGCGACCGCGCCCGTACCCAGTTCGGCGGGCGCGCGGAACACATTGGCGCCGAATACCACCAGGGCCAGGTTCAGCAATATGGTGGACACTCCCACGGTGGCGAAAATCTGGATATGTTCATCGGCGTTGAGCAGCGGCTGGATGATGGCGCGCTGCGTGAAGGCGCCCAGCGCGAACATGATGATGGCCACCGGCACCAGGCCGATATACGGGTGGATGCCGAACTGGCTGGCCGCCAGGTAGACCAGGTACATGCCCACCATCAGGAATTCGCCGTGCGCGAAGTTGACCACGCGCACGACGCCGAAAATCAAGGTCAGTCCCAGGCTGATGATGGTGTAGGCGCCGCCCAGCAGCAGCCCGTTGATGATCAGCTGTATGAAGATGTCCATCTTGTCGTCCCGCGTGGGCGCGGGGCCCGGGCGCCCGCGCGCGGCCGGCCGCGGTGCGGCCGGCGTCCGTCGGCGCCGGCGGCGGCCGGCCCCGGCCTGGATTACTTGTTGAAGACCGGCTTGCCGAGCGCGAGATTGGACGGCGCGATGGTGACCAGCTTGCCGTTGTCCTGCCACTGCATCACATAGAATTCAGAGGCATTGTTCTGGCCGTCCTCGCCGAAGTCGAAGCCCCAGCCGTTGGCCGTTTCCCCGGGCTTTTTCTTGTAGGCCAGCACGGCCGCGCGGATCTTGTCCTTGTCGGTGGACTTGGCGTTGGCCATGGCTTCCAGGAAGGCCTTGGCGCCGACGTAGTTCGCCAGGCTGTGGCCCGACTGCGGGTCGCTCTTGTAGGCGGTCTTGTAGGCCTGCAGGAATTTGTCCAGGCCGGGCGCGCCCGCCGGGTTGATCGACGCCTGCGGGAAGTCCAGGTCGAACACGCCGTTCATGT
This sequence comes from Bordetella bronchialis, assembly GCF_001676705.1. NCBI lineage: Bacteria > Pseudomonadati > Pseudomonadota > Betaproteobacteria > Burkholderiales > Alcaligenaceae > Bordetella > Bordetella bronchialis. The sequence goes on along the minus strand of NZ_CP016170.1, from coordinate 3,523,506 downwards.
CGGGGCCCACCGCCTTGGCGGTATCCGCCAGCGAATAGCCGCCGCCGGCGCCGATCACGACCTTGGGCGCGAAGCCCGCGGACTTGGCCTGCCGGAAATACAGGATGGCGTCGTTCTGATAGGCCGTCTGCAGCACCACGTTCACATTCGCGCCCTTGAGCCGCAGGATCAGCGAAGACAGGTCCACCGTCTTGGCGGAATAGGGCAGTACCTCGGCGACCTTGTAGCCCAGCTCCTTGGCACGCTGCTGCTCGGTGGCGGCGACGTCGGTACCGTAGGGGCCGTCCTCATGGATGATGCCGATGACGATGTCCTTGGGATTCATGCCCATGCCCGGCGCCACCAGGTCGTGCAGCGCATTGACCACCGCATAGCCGTACTTGCCGGTGTTGGGATTGCTGCGGAACAGGTATTTGTAGCCGCGCTGGGTGATCTTGTGCGCGGTGGCGCCCAGCTCGAAATACGGTATGCCGGCCAGCTCCGTGACCGGCGTGGCCGCATAGGAAATGCCCGAGGCATAGCTGCCGAACACGGCGGCCACGCCCGATGAGGTCAGGCGCTTGGTTTCCGACACGGCCTGGTTGGGATCGACGGCGTCCGCCTTGACGATCTGGATCTTCTCGCCATTGATGCCGCCCGCCGCGTTGACTTCATTGACCGCGATCTCCAGGCCGCGGAAGCTTTCCTGGCCCAGCAGCGCCAGCGCGCCGCTGAAAGGGTATACGGCACCGACCTTGATGTCCGCCGATGCGCCCGCGCTAAGCAGCATTCCGCATGTGCCGACCGCCAAGGCAAACTTGGTGAGTTTGTGCATGTCTCGCTCCGTTTATGTCGTTGTATGGAATCGCTGCATCGGGCCGGCCGGGACAGACATATATGATATATTTTCCGCGCGGACGTTCGAAGGCTGCCCAATTCTGTCGTGGCGCCGGAAGCACGGTAAATGAGGGATTACCCCAGGGCGCGAAGCCATCTTCGTGCGCCGAAAAAGGAGACAAGCGAATGTTCGAAGAGGTCGATTACCGCGGCAGGAAAGTGCTGATCACCGCGGGCGCGGACGGGCTCGGTTGGGAGATGACGCAGTTATTCCACCGGGCCGGCGCCAGCGTGATGATCTGCGACATCAACCAGGACCGCCTTGCGGAGGCCGCCCGCGCGCTGCCCGGGCTGCATGCCGTCGTGGCCGACGTCGCCGACGAGGCCAGCGTCGCCGCGCTGTTCAAGGCGGTGGACGAGAAGCTGGGCGGCCTGGACGTCCTGGTCAACAACGCCGGCATCGCGGGGCCCACGGGCCACGTCGAAACGCTGTCCAAGGCCGACTGGGACCGCACGCTGGCGGTCAATATCACCGGCCAGTTCCTGTGCGCCCGCTTGGCCGTTCCGCTGCTGAAGCAATCGCGGGCCGGCGTCATGATCAACCTGGCCTCCGCGGCCGGCCACCTGGGCTTCCCGGGACGATCGGCCTATGCCGCATCCAAATGGGCGGTGGTGGGGTTCACCAAGACGCTGGCGCTGGAGCTGGGCCCCTATGGCATACGCGTCAATGCGATCCTGCCCGGGGCGGTGGAAGGACCGCGCATCCGCGCCGTCATCGAGGCCAAGGCGCGCGCGCTGGGCCGGCCGGTGGAGGAAATCGCCGGCCAGTACGAAAGCCAGGCGGCGCTGGGCCGCATGGTGACGGCGCGCGACATCGCCAACATGGTCTTGTTCAATGCCAGCGAGGCGGCCGCCAGCATCTCGGGCCAGGCGATCGCCGTGGACGGCTTCACGCAGAAACTCTATTGACGTTCTCCGGGCCCGTCGCCCCTGCGGGCGTCACGCGTGTCGCGCGTAGCCGGCCCGGAACTTAATCAGGAGGCGATCCATGCCTGTCGTGGCGATTGTGGGCGCGGGACTGATCGGGCAGGGCTGGGCCATCGTATTCGCGCGCGCGGGCTGGCGGGTCCGCCTGTACGACGTCGATGCCGGCCGCCTGGCCGAAGGCCGCGATCTGGTGCAACAGCAACTGCACGCCTTGCAGGCGCAAGGCTTGTTGCGCGATGCCGCGGCGGCCGCGGCATGCGTGGAGACCGCCGCCACGCTGGAGGCCGCCCTGGCGGACGCGGTGTACGTACAGGAGAACTCGCCGGAACAGGTGGCCGTCAAACGGGCGCTGTTCCAGACGCTGGATGCGCTGGCGGGACCGGAAACCATACTGGCGAGCTCGACTTCCAGTATTCCGGCCAGCCAGTTCACGGACCATCTGGCGCAACGCCATCGCTGCCTGGTGGCGCATCCGGTCAATCCGCCTTACCTGGTGCCCGTGGTGGAAATCAGTGGCGCCCCCTGGACCGGCGAGCAGGCCATTTCCCGCACCCGCGACATTCTGGCCGCGGTGGGCCAGCGCCCGGTGGTGGTGCGCAAGGAGATCGAAGGCTTCATCCTGAACCGCCTGCAGGGCGCCTTGCTGCAGGAGGCCTTCCGCCTGGTGCGCGACGGCGTCGCCAGCGTGGAGGACATCGATACCACGGTCAAGGACGGCCTGGGCCTGCGCTGGTCGTTCATGGGCCCGCTGGAAACCATAGACCTGAATGCCCCGGGCGGCATCGCCGACTATTGCGCGCGTTACGGCGCGATGTACGCTTCGATAGGCGCCAGCCAGGCGGAGTGCCCGGCCTGGGACGGCACCCTGGTGGACACGCTGTCGCGCGAGCGGCGCGAGGCGTTGCCCGCCGAGGACCTGGCGTCACGCCGCTTCTGGCGCGACGAACAACTGATGCGCTTGATGCGCCACAAGCAACAGCAGAGCGGAGAGACGAATGGCTAAAGCCAAGCAGAAGGTAATCATTACCTGCGCCGTGACGGGTGCGATCCATACGCCCAGCATGTCGCCGCATTTGCCGGTGACGGCCGACGAGATCGCCGAGGCCGCCATCGGCGCGGCGCGGGCGGGCGCGGCGGTGCTGCACCTGCATGCGCGCGATCCCCGGACAGGCAAGCCTTCGCAGGATCCGGCGCTGTTCGAGCCTTTCCTGAAACGGATCAAGAACGAGTCGGACGCGGTGATCAACATCACCACCGGCGGCAGTCCCCACATGACGGTGGAAGAACGCATGCGGCCGGCGGCGACGTTCAAGCCCGAGGTCGCCTCCCTGAATATGGGCTCGATGAATTTCGGCCTGTTCCCGATGCTGGAGCGCTTCAAGGAGTTCAAGCACGATTGGGAACGCGAGCATCTGGAAAACAGCCGGTCGCTGATTTTCCGCAATACGTACCAGGATATCGAGACGATCCTCTCCATCGGCAATGCCAACGGGACGCGCTTCGAGTTCGAATGCTATGACATCAGCCATCTGTACAACCTGAAGCACTTCGTCGACCGCGGCTTGGTGAAATCGCCGCCGTTCATCCAGTCGGTGTTCGGGATACTGGGAGGCATCGGGCCGCATCCGGAGGACCTGATGCATATGAAGCGGACGGCGGATCGCCTGTTCGGGGGCGACTACGAATGGTCGATCCTGGGCGCGGGTCGCAACCAGATTCCCCTGGCCACCATCGGGGCCGCGATGGGATCGAATGTGCGTGTCGGCCTGGAGGATTCCTTGTGGATAGGGCCGGGGCAGCTGGCGGAATCGAACCGGGTGCAGGTGGAGCGGATACGTACGATCCTGGAGGCGCTGAATCTGGAAATCGCTACGCCGGATGATGCGAGGGAGAAGCTGGGGCTGAAGGGTGGGAATGCGGTTGCTTTCTAGACTGCGGGGGTTTTGCTGATGGCGGCTGGTGGATGATGGTGTCGTAGGTGGTCTTGCTTGTGGCGTCCGGTGATGATGCTGTCGTAGGTTGTCTTGCTTGTGGCGTCCGGTGATGATGCTGTCGTAGGTTGTCTTGCTCATGCCGTCCGTCGGGGGTGATGCCTGGCGTGTCCGGCCCGGTCGGGCGGTCCAGCGCCTTCGCGCTGGACTACCGCTGCGTCTTCCTCGTTCGGCGGCCGAACAGGCGTTGGCGTTCTTGCGGCCTTTTTGCCCGGCCGTCCTGCCTTCGGAAGCCCGCGCGCGCCCTCCGACGGGCCGGCCCCGCCAGGCATCACCCCCGCCGGACTCACGGCCTGCCTTAGCGGCGGGTGCTGCGGCGGTCTTGGTTCTTGGCCCTTCGTGGGCAGCGTTGGCGAGTTCGAGAAAGAACTTCCGGTGCCCGTCATTTTTGGGCCGCCCCGCGCGGCCCAAAAATGCCTACGTAGTGGGGCGTGCATCGGTTGCTGGTATGCGGAGGCCGTGGATTCGGAGTGGATGTGCCACGCCCCCAGGGTGGGGGGGACAAGGCGGTGTGGCGGGCCGCCAGCCGGCCCGCCACACCGTAGCACCGTGCCTTGCCACGGACGCTGGCATAGGCGCGGCCCGTCGATAGCGCTGTTGTGGGATAGCGTGTTTCGTTGGTTCGCCAGTGCCCATCGTCGCGCTGGTTTCGCTATAGACCTCTAGTTCGGGTAGCGCCCTTAGTATGGCGCCGATGCTGCCTGATTGCGATAGTGCCACTCGTTGATATCGGCGATGTTGCCTGGCTGTGATAGTGCCACTCGTTGATATTGCGATGCCGCCCGATCGCGATAGCGTCCCTCGCCGATATCCCGAGCCCGCCAAATTTCGATAGCGTCGCCGGTTGATATCGCGGTCCCGCCACGCTTGATAACGCCGGCACCGTCTTATCAAGCTCTGGCGTGCCTATCGCGAACATCCGTGGCAAGGCACGGTGCTACGGTGTGGCGGGCCGGCTGGCGGCCCGCCACACCGCCTTGTTCCCCCCCTCTGCAAGGGCCAGTATCTCGCTTCGATCCCCGCGGATCACATTCGAGCAACCTCCGCACGCAAAGCCGCGTAGGCGTTTTTGGGCCGCGCGGGGCGGCCCGAAAACGACGGGCACCGGAAGTTCTTTCTTGAGCGCGCCAACGCTGCCCACGAAGGGCCAAGAACCAAGACCGCCGCAGCACCCGCCGCTAAGGCAGGCCGTGAGTCCGGCGGGGGTGATGCCTGGCGGGGCCGGCCCGTCGGAGGGCGCGCGCGGGCTTCCGAAGGCAGGACGGCCGGGCAAAAAAGCCGCAAGAACGCCAACGCCTGTTCGGCCGCCGAACGAGGAAGACGCAGCGGTAGTCCAGCGCGAAGGCGCTGGACCGCCCGGCCGGGCCGGACACGCCAGGCATCACCCCCGACGGACGGCATGAGCAAGACAACCTACGACAGCATCCACCGATTTCCCGATGAAAAAGACCTTGGCAGCCTTCCCACTGTATCTCGACGCTGTGATTATTTGCTGGCTGCGGCCGCCAGGGCTTCTTGCTCTTTTTCTTTTTCGACCAGCCAGTCGATCATGATTTTGCCGCCCCAGACCAGATCGGCCTGGATGGCCTTGGCGGCGCCCTCCGGGTCGCGCGCCTTCAATGCCGCCAGGACGGCTTCGTGGCGATGCTGGCCGCCGGAGTAGTCTAGTCCCGCCGTCTTGACGTGAAAGACCTTCAGGATAGGGCCGGTGATCACCCAGAACGACTCCACCGTATTGCGCAGAATCGGCATCCGGCTCGCTTCCAGGATGGCGAAGTGGAACTTGCGATTCAGGTAGCTGGCCCGCTTGGGATCGCTGGAAGTACAGGCGATGAACTCTTCCTGCAGCGCCACCAGCTTGTCCAGCTGCGTCCGCGTGATCTTGGTGGCCGCCTCGGCCGCGCCCATGCCTTCCAGGTGGAAGCGGATCTGCTGGATCTCGCGCAGTTTCTCGGAATTGACGTAGGGCACATACACGGCTGTCGCCGCCTGCATCTCCAGCCCCTGTTCGCTGATCAGCCGGAAGATCGCTTCGCGTACGGGCGTGATGGACACACCCAGTTCCTGTGCCAGCTCGCCGATGATCAGCCGCTCGCCCGGTTCGTACTGCCCGTTGATGAGCGCTTCCCGGATCTCGGTATAGACCCGGACCGAGAGGTTCTCTTTTTTGACGGGCTTGAGGTTGGACATGGGCGTACGGCCGGCCGCTGGTAAGAAAGGACGGAATTCTAGCGTGCGGTGGCATTTTTCCTGTCAGGTGGCTATATTATATATCATATATCCGTAGCCAAAATACGGACCGCGCATACTGGAGACAAACAGCATGGTCGAACCCCACCCAAGCGCGCCACTGCATGCCCGGCAAGGTGCCCGGCCCAGCGAGCAGGAACTTGCCACGCTGCGCGAGAAAGCGCGGTTCATCCGGCTGGAAACCATCCGGCTTATTGAAATCGCCAAAGTCGGACACTACAGCTCCGTCTTCTCCTGCGCGGAAATTTTCGCCTCCCTCTACTACGGCGTCATGCGGCTCAGGCGGGGCGAGCCCGGATGGGAAGGGCGCGACCGTTTTCTCATGGGCAAGGGGCATGCGGCCGTCGGGCTTTTTCCCGTGCTGGCGGACTGGGACTACATCCCGCGGGAAATGCTGGACGGCTACACGCGGCTGGGCAGCCCGCTGGGCGACCATCCCGACATGACCAAGGTTCCTGGCATCGACTTCAGCTCCGGCTCCATTGGCCATGCGCTCTCCAACGGGGCCGGCATCGCCATCGGCGCCCGCATGCGGGGCGCCGATTTCAACGTCTTTGTCATGCTGGGGGACGGCGAAATGCAGGAAGGCCAGGTCTGGGAGGCCGCCTTGTTCGCCGCGCATCACAAGCTCTCGCGCCTGATCGCCATCGTCGACCGCAACGGCTACCAGCTGGACGGCAAAGTCGACGACGTCATCGGCGTCGAGTCCCTGAAAGAGAAATGGTCGGCCTTCGGCTGGCAGGTCCATGAGGTCGACGGGCATGACCTGTCGGCCCTGACGGCCTTGTTGCGCGGCTTGAGGTCCGATGCGGCGCGGTCCGGTCCGGCTTGCGTGATCGCGCGCACCGTCAAGGGCAAGGGCGTCAGCTTCATGGAGACCGAGCCGGGCTGGCACCTGGGCTATCTGGCGCCCGCCGATGCGCGTGTCGCCATCGAGGAAATCATGGCGCGGGAGATCTGAACATGACCGATATCGCGCATACGGGCGCCGGCTCCCGGACGGGCGGCTCCGCGCCGATGGCGGGTGGCCGGCCCCTGTCGCCGGAGTCCTGGCAATACCGCGCCTTGAACGCCGTGACGCCGGGGCTGGCCTGGCTGGCGGACGCGCTGGTCGAACTGACCCGCGCCGGCCATCCCGTGGTGGCGGGATCGGCGGACCTGCAGCATTCCAACGGCCTGGCCCGCTATGCCGCCGCGTATCCGGAGCGGTATATCCAGTTCGGCATCTCCGAGCAGAACATGGTGTCCGCCGCGGCGGGCCTGGCCACGCTGGGCTACACCCCCTTCGTTGCCACCTTCGCCTCGTTCCTGGGCCTGCTGTGCTGCGAGCAGATCCGCATGGACGTCGCCTACACCCGGCTGCCCGTGCGGCTGATCGGCCATCATACGGGCATCAGTTTGGGCTTTTACGGCACTTCCCACCACGCCACGGAGGATATCTCCACCATGCGCGCCATCGCGGGATTGACGGTGGTGTCGCCGGCCGATGGGCCGCAGCTGGCGGCGGCTATCAAGGCGTCGGTGGATTGGCCCGAACCCATTTACTTCCGCATCGGGCGCGGACGCGATCCGCAGGTCTATCCGGTGGACAGGCCTTTCGTCTTCGGCAAGGCCATCGTTCATGCCACCGGCAGCGACGCCACGCTGGTGGCCTGCGGCATCGCCGTGCACGCGGCGATCGAGGCCGCCGCGGCCCTGCGGCAACAGGGCTATTCCGTCGGTGTCATCGACATGCCGACCATCAAGCCGCTGGATCGCGATGCGCTGCTCGCGGCCAGCCGGCAGGCGCCGCTGATGATCACCGTGGAGGAGCACAACGTGCTGGGCGGCCTGGGGTCGGCCGTGGCCGAGGTGCTGGCCGAAGCGGGCACCGGCACCCGGCTGGCGCGGCACGGGATTTATGATGCGTACAGCCTGATCGCGCCGCCGGCGGCCTTGTACGCGCATTACAGGCTGGACGCGGCCGGCATCCGGCAGGTGGTCCTGGAGCAGATCGAGAAAAACGGAGACGAACGATGACGCCCATCAGCGGCAAGACGCGGGTATATGGCATCCTGGCCGACCCCATCCATCACGTGCAGGCACCGCAGCGGCTGAACGAGCATTTCGCCGCCATCGGCTTCGATGGGGTAATGATCCCCATGCACGTCCGGCCCGACAACCTGCCCGCCGTCGTGGCCGGCCTGCGCGGCATGGAGAACCTGGGCGGCGTGGTCGTCACCGTGCCGCACAAAACCGCCATCCTGGCCTTGTGCGACGAGGCCTCCGACGTGACGCGCAAGATCGGCGCGGCCAACGTGGTGCGCCGCGATGCCGATGGCCGTCTCGTCGCGACCATGCTCGATGGCGATGGCTTCGTCGGCGGACTGCGCATGGAAGGCCGGCAGGTGGAAGGCAGGACGGCCTATCTGGCCGGCGCCGGCGGGGCGGCCAATGCCATCGCCTTCTCGCTGGTGGGAGCGGGCGTGGCGCGCCTGACCGTTGCCAACCGGACGCGCGCCAAGGCCGAGGACCTGCGCCAGCGCATCCTGGCCCTGCATCCTTCCGCCGACGTGCGCGTGGGTTCCCAGGACCCCTCCGGCCACGATCTGGTGGTCAATGCCACGTCGCTGGGGATGCGGCAGGGCGATGCGCTGCCGCTGGATGTGTCGCGCCTGGAGCCCCATCAGCTGGTGTGCGAGGTCATCATGCAGCCGCGGGAAACGGCGCTGCTGCTGGCCGCGCGGGAACGTGGCTGCGCCATCCAGTACGGCGCGCCGATGCTGGCCGCCCAGATCGCCCTGATGGCGGATTTCCTGGGGGCGCGGGCCTCCTAGGCGGGCGCGGCCGCCGTGCACGCGCGGGGCGCCACGCGTTCCGCGCGAATGTCTTGCGGACGTCTTCCGGGATGTCTCAAGGATGTCTCAAGGATGCCCTGGGGATGCCCTGCGGATGTCTCGCGGGTCCTGCGGATGTTGCGTTGGCCGCGCGCAAAGGGGATCGGACTATCGATGGACGAGTACGACTACATCATCGCCGGCGGTGGCACTGCCGGCTGCATTCTGGCCAACCGCCTCAGCGCGGACGGCCGCTACCGCGTGCTGATGCTGGAGGCCGGGCGTGACGGCGGCAATATGTGGGTGTCGATACCCGCGGGCTTCAGCAAGCTGCTGGTGGACCCAGTCTACAACTGGCGCTTCCAGACCGAGCCGGAGGAAAACGTATACGGCCGCGTTATCTCCGTGCCGCGCGGCCGGGGGGTAGGGGGCTCCACGCTGATCAACGGCGGGATCTATGTACGCGGGCAGCCGGGCGACTACGACGCCTGGGAGCGGGCCGGCGCGCGCGGCTGGGGATATCGCGACGTCGAACCGTATTTCCGCAAGCTGGAAGACTACCCGCAAGGCGGTCCCTCGCGCGGCAAGGGCGGACCCATGCACGTGGTGCAGGTGCGCGAGCGCTTTGCCTTGTCCGACGCATTCCTGGAGGCGGCGCGCCAGGACGGCCACCGCGACAATCCGGACTACAACGCGGGCGAGCAGGAGGGCTTCGGCTACTACCAGGTGCTGCAGCATCGCGGGCGCCGCTGGACGGTGGTGGACGGTTATCTGGATCCCGTGCGCGGGCGTTCCAATCTGCGCGTCGTCGACGGCGCGCAGGTGACGCGCCTGCTGTTCGAAGGCAGCCGCTGCGTGGGCGTGCAGTACCGCAAGGGCGTGAACGAGACCACGGCACGCGCGCGTGTGGAGACATTGCTCTGCATGGGCGCCGTCCAATCGCCGCAGCTGCTGGAGCTGTCGGGGATCGGCGACCCGGAGCGCCTGCGGGCGCTGGGCATTCCGCTGGTGCATGCGCTGCCGCGGGTGGGGGAAAACTACCAGGAACACTACGCGACCCGCATGAACTGGCGTGTCAAGGACACGGTCACCTTGAACGAGATGTCGCGCGGCTGGCGGCTGATGCAGGAGCTGGGCAAATACTATGCGGCGCGGCGCGGCATCCTGACCCTGGGCACGGGCCTGGTCCATGGTTTCGTCAAGACCGCACCGGGCATGGCCACGCCGGACGCGCAGTATTTTTTCGTGCACGCCAGCTATGCGAACGCGGCCGAACGCATTCTGGATCGTCATCCCGGCATGACGATAGGCGTGGCACAGCTGCGCCCCGAGTCGGTGGGCAGTATCCATATCCGGACGGCAAGTCCTTACGATCCACCGGCAATCCGTCCGAACTTCCTGGATGCGGAGACGGACCGGAATTGCCTGGTCGAAGCCATGCGTATCGCGCGGCGCATCGTGCGGCAGCCGGCTTTGCGGCGTTACGTCGCGCAGGAGACCAGTCCCGGTGAGCAGGTTGAAAGCTACGACGAATGGCTGGATTTTGCCCGCTGGAATGGGCAGACCATCTATCACCCGGTGGGTACCTGCCGCATGGGATCGGACGACGGCGCCGTGACCGATCCCCGGCTGCGCGTGCGGGGGATAGCCGGCTTGCGCGTGGTGGATGCGTCCGTGATGCCGTCCATGGTGTCGGGTAATACACAGGCGGCGGTGATGATGGTGGCGGAGAAGGCGGCCGATATGATCCTGGAGGATGCGCGTCGGGCGTAGCGCGCGGGAATGCCGGGACGATAAGAAGAACGGGATGCCGTGGGCGGCGTGTCGGCGTCCAGGCCGGCTTGGCGATGCTATTTCTTGGCGAGGCTGACGATCCAGGCCTGCAGATAGCGTTCGTAGCCGCGGATCTCGTCTTCCATTCGCGATGCTTCCGCGGCAGTGCGCTGGCAGGCGTCCGCTGCTGCCGATGTGGACGGCACGGCCTTATCGTCGGAGGCCTGCGGAACGGGCGCGCCGAAGAAGCCGGCGAAGTGCGCGAACGTATCGAAGATGCGCTGCCAGATCCCGGGGCGGCGGCACACGGCCGAGCCCGGGGCGGACTCGGAGGACGAGGCGGCGGCGCCTGGAGCAGAGGAAGCGCCTGGAGCGGAGGAAGGGCCGGGAGCGGAGGAAGCGCCAGGAGCGGAGGAAGGGCCAGGAGCGGAGGAAGCGCCAGGAGCGGAGGCCGACGCGGCTGCGGACAGATAGGCGGCGGAAGCGGCCGGGGCGCTGTCCTCCCGTGCGCCGCCGCGCGGGGCGAGCTCGCGGCGCGGCCGCGGCGCGATACGGGATGTCCCGGGAGATGGAGATGCCGGGGCGTCCGAAGTGGAAGGCGCGCCATACGCGCCCAGCATGTCGACGAAGGCGGCTGCATGGCCGGCGATGCCATGCGCGGGTGTGTCGCGGGGGCCGGGGTGGTCCCGGGACGCGCCGGGGTCCAATGGGAGAGGCAGGCGGTGGCCGAGGCTGCTGGGTAGGTTCACGGGTTTCTCCTGAGGTGACCGAGAGCGTCGGCTGAGTGCGGGCCCCCGGGGGAAAGTTCCTGGGCGGTGGCCACGCATATCGCGGTTTACGATAGGCACATGCGGCGCGATACCGCGGTCCGCCTGCAAGGAGTCATGCGTGCTCATCGTCGAGGATCTTCATAAGTCGTTCGCCACCGCGCAGGGCACGCTGCCGGTGCTGCGCGGCGTGGACCTGCGCCTGGGCGCCGGCGAAAGCCTGGCGCTGATGGGCGAATCCGGCAGCGGCAAGAGCACGCTGCTGCATGTGATCGCCGGCCTGGAGACGCCCGATGCCGGCCATGTCCTGGTCGATGGCGCACCCTTGCACGCCCGCGGCGAAACCGGCCTGGCGCGATGGCGCCGCAGCGGAATCGGCCTGGTTTTCCAGCAGTACAACCTGATCGGCAGCCTGGACGTGTCCGCGAACCTGGCCTTCCAGGCCCGCTTGGCGGGCCGCCATGACGCGGCATGGCTGGCGCACCTGACGGAACGCCTGGGCCTGCCGGCCCTGCTATCCCGCTATCCGGAGCAACTGTCCGGCGGGCAGCAGCAGCGCGTGGCGATCGGCCGCGCCCTGGCGGGGCGGCCGCCGCTGGTGCTGGCCGACGAACCAACGGGCAGCCTGGACGAGGCCAGCAGCGATGCCGTGCTGGACTTGCTGCTGGAACTGGTGCGCGACGCGGGCAGCGCGCTGCTCATGGTGACGCACAGCGCGCGCCTGGCCGAGCGCCTGTCGCGCCGGCTGGTCCTGCATCTGGGAAGGGTCTCCATGGATGAGGGCCACACCGCCGGTCCGGCCGACGCGAGCGCCGTCGCCCACGCGGATGGCGCCGCCGCGGCAGCGGCCCGATAAGGATCGCCGGCCGATGAACGTCTTCGTGTCCTGTATGCGCGCCTTGTCGGGGCATTGGCGGCGCCATCCGCTGCAATGCGCCAGCATTGTCTGCGGCCTGTGGCTGGCGACGGCGCTATGGAGCGGCGTGCAGGCCCTGAACGCGCAGGCGCGGCAGGACTACGCGCGCGCCAGCGCGGTATTGGCGGGTCCGGTGCAAGCGCAATGGCTGCCGCGGCAGGGCACGGACCTGGACCAGGACGTCTACGTGCGGCTGCGGCGGGCGGGCTGGCAGGTGTCGCCGGTGCTGGAAGGCCGCCTGCGCTTTCCCGGCGATCCGCCGGTGGCGTTGCGCGTGCTGGGTATAGAGCCGCTGAGCCTGCCCGCCGGCACGGCGGTGGCGGGGCAGGCGGTGTCGGGCTTCGATCTCGCGGGCTTCATCGGCCAGCCCGGGCAGTCCTGGGCCGGACCGGATACGCTGGCGCGGCTGGGCCTGCGGGACGGCGATACGCCGGTCACGCTGGATGGCGAACGTTTGCCGCCGCTGCGCCTGCAGGCCGGCCTGGCGCCGGGCGTCATCGTCATGGATATCGGCCATGCGCAGGCGCTGCTGCATGCGGAGGGCAGGGTGTCCCGCCTGCTGCTGGCGCCCGGCCAGGCGCAGGCGCCGCCCGCGCCGTGGGACCAGGTCCTGATGCTGGCGCGCGCCGAGGACCGCGGCGACCTGGACCGCCTGACCGAGAGCTTCCACCTGAACCTGGCGGCGCTGGGGATGCTCGCCTTCATCGTCGGCCTGTTCATCGTGCACGCCGCCATCGGCCTGGCTTTGGAGCAGCGGCGCGGCTTGCTGCGCACCCTGCGGGCGCTCGGGGTCAGCCTGCCGGCGCTGGTGACCGCGATGGCCTGTGAACTGGGCCTGTTCGCGCTGGTGGGGGGATTGGCCGGTGTCGCCAGCGGCTATCTGCTGGCCGGCCTGCTGCTGGGCGATATGGCGGCCAGCCTGCGCGGCCTGTATGGCGCGGAAGTTGCCGGGCGCCTGAGCCTGCCCGCGTGGTGGTGGCTGGCTGGCGTGGGCATGACCTTGCTGGGCGTGCTGGCCGCCGGCGGCGGCAGCCTGTTGCGCGCGGCGCGCCTGCCGCTGCTGGCGGTGGCGCGCCCGCAAGCCTGGCGGGGCGCGCAGGCCGCGGGGCGACGCCGCCAGGCGGTCGCGGGAGGTCTCCTGCTCTTGCTGGCCGCGGGCTGCGGCGTCTGGGGCGATGGACTGGCCACGGCGTTCGCCATGCAGGCGGCCATCCTGCTGGCGGCCGCCTTGCTGCTGCCTTCCTTATTGGACGGTGCGCTGGCCTGGGGGGCGCGGCGCGCGCAAGGTCCGCTGGCGTCCTGGTTCGTGGCCGACAGCCGGCAGCAATTGCCGGCCTTGAGCCTGGCGCTGATGGCGCTGCTGCTGGCGCTGGGCGCGAGCGTGGGAGTGGGCAGCATGACCGAGGGCTTTCGCAAGACTTTCACAGGCTGGCTGGACCAGCGCCTGTCCGCCGATATCTATGTGACGCCGCGCGACAGCGCGCAGGGCCTGGCGGCCGCGGCGTGGCTGCGCACGCAAGCGGACGTGCAGGCGGTATTGCCGCAATGGCGCGCGGCGACGCAGCTGCATGGCTGGCCGGTGGAGCTGCAGGGCGTGGTCGATCACGCGCAAACCCGGCGCCAATGGCCCTTGCTGGCGCGCACGGACGACGCGTGGGCCCAACTGGAGGCCGGGCGCGGCGTGATGATCAGCGAACAACTGGCGCGGCGCCTGGGCGTGGGCCTGGGCGGCAAGCTGGCGCTGTTCGAGGGCGTTCCGGACGCGCCGCCGCCCTATACCGTGGCCGCCATTTACGCGGATTACGGCAATCCGCGCGGCCATGTCCTGATGGACGCGGCGGTGCTGCGCCGGTTCGAACCCCGGGCGGCGCTGCGCAGCCTGAATGTCTACGCGCCGGCCGGTCGTCTCGCGGCGCTGCGCGCCACGCTGGAGCAACGCTACGGCGGCGACGGCATGCAGGTCGTGGACCAGGCCTCCATCAAGGCCTGGTCCACGCAGATCTTCGAGCGCACGTTCGCCGCCACGGGCGCCCTGAACGCGCTGACGCTGGGCGTGGCCGGCATCGCGCTGTTCATCAGCCTGCTCACCTTGAGCCACAGCCGCCTGGCCCAGCTGGCCCCCTTGTGGGCGCTGGGCGTGCCGCGCGGTCACCTGGCATGGCTGGCGCTGGGCCAGGTGTTGACGCTGTCCGCGATGACCGTGCTATGCGCCATGCCGCTGGGCGTGCTGCTCGCCTGGACGCTGGTGGCCGTGGTCAACGTGCAGGCCTTCGGCTGGCGGCTGCCCTTGCACGTATTTCCCGGCCAGCTGCTGCAACTTGCGGCGATGGGGCTCCTGGCCAGCCTGCTGGCCGCGGCCTGGCCGCTGTGGCAATTGCGGCGGCGGCGGCCGGCGGAACTCCTGAGGCGGTTCGCCGATGAAACCTAGGGCATGGCTTGCATGGCCGGCATTGGCGCTGCTTCTGCTGCTGGGCGCCTGCGACGATGGCAGGACGCCGGAACGCCGCTCCGGCTATGCCGGCCTGGGACAGGACGCCGCCGCTTACGCGCAGGTCGAGCGCGGCCGGCCGCAGCGTTTTCCGGACGATCATGGACCGCATGACGGCTATCGCATCGAATGGTGGTACGTCACCGCCGACCTGCGGGACGAGGACGGCCATGACTGGGGCGCGCAGTGGACGCTGTTTCGCTCGGCGCTGCGGCCCGGGCCGGACCGGGCGGATTGGGAAAGCGCCAATGTGTGGATGGCGCACGCGGCACTGACCGACGCGCGGCAACACCAGTTCGCCGAAAAGATGGCGCGCGGCGGCATCGGCCAGGCGGGCGTGCGCGCCCAACCCTTCCATGCCTGGATAGACGATTGGTCGCTGGAAGGCGCGGACATCGACCACCTGACCATGCGGGCCCACGGCAAGGATTTTTCGTATCGACTCACGCTGGACAGCCAGGGCCCGCTGGTGCTGCATGGCGACGGCGGCTATAGCGAGAAGTCGGGGCAGGGCCAGGCGTCCTATTACTACAGCCAGCCGTTCTATGCGGTCACCGGCGAGGTCGAACGGGCGGGCAAGCGCCACCGCGTTCAGGGCCGGGCCTGGTTGGACCGCGAATGGAGCAGCCAGCCCTTGTCGGCCGACCAGCAAGGCTGGGATTGGTTCTCCCTGCACCTGGCGTCGGGCGCCAAGCTGATGCTGTTCCAGGTCCGGCAGACCGATGGCGCGCCCTATCGCGCGGGGACGTGGATCGGCGCCGATGGCCAGGCCACGCCGCTGCGCGGCGAACAGATCCGCCTCGATCCGCTGGAATGGACGCGGCAGGACAACGGCCGGCGCCTGCCCACGCAGTGGCGCGTTCGGGTGGCGGGACTGCCCGGGGGAGACGTCGACGTCGCCGCGAACGCCCTGCAGCCGCGCGCCTGGATGGGAACGTCTTTTCCCTATTGGGAAGGCCCGGTGCGCCTGTCCCCGGGCGGGACAGGGTATCTGGAAATGACCGGGTACTGAGCCGGATGGCGGGCGATCGAACGACGGCTACAGGGCCGTGGGACGACGCCCGCAAGGCGACGCTTACAAGGCCGTGGAACGACGAATACGAGACGGCGCGTTCCTACTCCGGCTTGATCCCCGCCTCTTGCACGACGCGCTTCCAGCGCGCGGCTTCTTCCGTGACGAGCTTGTCGTAGCCGCTGCTGTCGCGGTAGGCATTTTCGGCGCCCTGGCCCTTCAGCCGTTCCAGCAGCGCCGGATCCTGCATGGCCTTGCGCGCGGCGGCGTCCAGTGTCTGCACGACCTGCGGCGGCGTGCCGGCGGGGGCGTGCAGTCCGACCCAGCCGAATACGGTGGCCTTGGGATAGCCCAGCTCCGCAACGGTGGGCACGTCCGGCAACAGGGCGATGCGCTGCGGGCTGGTCACGGCCAGGGCGCGCAGCTTGCCGGCCTGTACCTGGGGCAGTGCCGCCGGCAGGGATGGCGTTGCGACCTGGGCCTCGCCGCTGACCGCCGCCATCAGGGCCGGGCCGGCGCCCTTGTAGGGGATATGCGTCCACTTCAGGCCCGTTTCCAGGCGCAGGGCTTCGCCGGCCAATTGCAGCGGCGAGCCGATGCCGCCCGAGCTGAAGTTGATCTTGCCCGGTTCCTTCTCGGTAAGCGCGATCAGTGCCTTCAGCGAATCGGCCTTCAGCGAGGGATTGACCACCAGCAGGTGCGGCACCGTGACGAACAGCGCGACCGCCTTCAAGTCCTTGGCCGGATCGAAGGGCATGCTGGGATAAAGGCTGGGCGCGGTGGCGACGCTGGCATCGCTGACCAGCAGGGTATAGCCGTCGGGGGTGGCCCGCGCGACATAGGCCATGGCGGTCTGGCCGCCGGCGCCGGCCTTGTTTTCCACCACGATGGACTGGCCCAGCATGGGGCCCATGGCCTGCGCCAGGTTGCGGGCGATAACGTCCGTGGTGCCGCCGGGCGGATAGGGCACGACCCAGGTGATGGCGCGATCGGGATAGCCGGCGGCGTGGCCCGCCTGCGCGCCGGCGGCCAGAGCGAGCGCGGCGATCCAGCGCAGCGCGCGCGGAAGGCCGGCGCGCGGCGGCCGCATATCGGATGAAAGCGTTTTGCTTCCGCCGTGGGCGGATGCGAAAAGGGCAGCGTGGGTCATGCCTGTCTCCTGCTTGTTCGGCTTGTGTTTTGTTATGGCCGGGGCGCCTCAGCGCCCCGGCTCCGCGACTTCGTACAGCAACGCATAGATGCCATAGGCGTCCTCGGTCCAGCCGGCTTCTTCCAGCGCGGGCGTGGCGAAAAGGTCCTCGCGCAGGGCGCGCAGGTCGCCGGGCCGGGTGGCTTCGATGAAGACCGCGTGCGCCACCTTTGCGTCTTCTACTCCGGTCACGCGCACGGCGTCCATGCGCGCCCGCACTTCCGGCGCCGCCTCCAGGCTATGGGCGCCCACCACCGCGTGGCGCGCCATCGCTTCCCGCAGGCGGTTTTCCAGCCACGCATGCGCGGCCGGCGCATCCTTGCCGGCGGCCGGGCGCAACCGCAGGCTGAGCATCGCCGCGCCCAGGCCGCGGCCCTGCGAAGCGCGCACGCGGAAGGTGTTGCGCGCGACATTGGAGAAACCCGCGCGGATGCGCCGCGACTGCTCGCTGATCTTGCCCACCAGGCTCAGATAGCCCTGGCTGGCGAGCGCATCGGGCGTGTCGGCCTCGAACAGCGTCAGGTATCGCGGCGTCCCTTCCAGGGCCTGGAAGCGGCGCGCGCGGCGATAGCCGCCGATGTCGATGCGCTCGGGCAGGTGCTCGACGATATACCAGGCATCGGTTTCCTTATCCAGGGCAGGATCCACATCTATCCAGAGCGCCAGCGCGCCGGTTCCCATCATTGCTGCCATTGCGATTCCTTGTGTTCAATCGACCTTGATGCCGGCCTTCTTGATCAGCGCGGACCAGCGCGCGTAGTCGTCCCGGATGATGCCGGCGAAGGCAGGCGGCGGGGTGTAGGACGGTTCGGCGCCGACGGCGGCCAATTTCTGCCGGATGCCGGGATCCTCTACCGCCTGCTTCAGCGCCTGCGCCAGTCTGTCGATGACGGGCTGCGGCGTGCCGGCCGGCGCGATGATGCCGTTCCACGTCGTGACCACCACGCCGGGCAGGCCGGATTCCTTGACGGTGGGCACGTCGGGCAGCGCCGTGGAACGCGTGTCGCCGGTGACGGCCAGCGCATGGAGCTTGCCCGCCTTGATCAGCGTCACCGCGGAAGGCAGCGTGGCGAACATGGCGTCGACGTGGCCCCCGGTCAGGTCGACCAGCGCGGGGCCGCCGCCCTTGTAGGGGATGTGCGTGATCTGTACGCCGGCTTCATTCTGATAGAGCTCGGCGGTCAGGTGGTTGGTGCTGCCCAGTCCGGACGAAGCGAAGGTCAGGCTCTTGGGCTTGGCCTTGGCTTGCGAAGTCAGGTCCGCCAATGTGGCGGCCTTGACGGTGGGACCGACCACCAGCACGTTGGGGAATTGCGCGACGATCGCCACCGGCGCGAAATCCTTGGTCGGGTCGTAGGGCAGGGTGCCGTACAGCGTCGGGCTCATGGCGATTTCATTCGTCGTGCCGAGCAGCAGCGTATAGCCGTCCGGCGCGGAATGCGCGACATAGGCGGCCCCGATGGTCCCCGTCGCGCCCCCGCGGTTTTCCACGATGACGGGCTGGCCCAGCGTGGTGGCCAGCTTTTCCGCCACGGGCCGCGCGATGATGTCCGCCACGCCGCCGGGCGGGAAGGGCACGACCAGGTGTATCGGCTTGTCCGGATAGGTTTGCGCCGATGCGGCCAGCGGCCAGAGCAGCGCGGTTGCCAGCCATGCGGCCCGCTTCAATGGTGTCAGTCCCCTCATGTCGTTCTCCTTGGTCGGCGAGCTTGCCGTGTTGCCGTGGTGGAATGTGCCGGCCATATCCCGACGGATGCCGGCGCGCCGCGGCCGGTTCAATCGGGCGCCAGCAGCGGTGTGAATTCGCGCAGGTCGGTGTATTCGTCCAGCCGCAGCACGGCGTCGCGCAGCGCATGTGCGCGCTTCAGGCCCAGTACGGGCTCGGCATAGCCCAGGAACTTGCCGGCCAGCTCTTCGTCGCTCAAGGCCAGCCGCGGATGTCCCGGCGGATAGGGGCACATGCGCCGCAGGACCGTGCCGTTTGCCAGATGCAGCGCGACACCGCCGCCGGCCGCCTGCGGCCAGCGGCTGTCGAGCTCCGGGTCTTCTTGCAGCACGATCTTGCCCAGCAAGTCGCGCAGGGCGGGGTCATGCAGCACCTCGGCGCGGAACTGGGCGTCGCCGCAAGCGCCATCGCGCAGCGCCACCGCGGCGCAGAAATAGAAACTGTGCTGGGCGCTTTCGATGCCGGCGGGATAGCGGCGATCGGGATGGGCCGAGGGCGTGCGCAGCGCGAAGCCGGGCAGGCGCACCTCGATGCGCGCGATGTCGGCGGCGGCCGGCAGGCCCTGGCGGTGCAGCTCGATGGCCGCCCGGACCGGCGCGGACGCGGTGGCCACCACCGGATAGGGTTTGATGCTGGTTTCCAGCAGGCGATAGCGGCCATCCGGCGGCGCCGCCAGGGCCGCCATGTCCAACTGCCCGGGATCCTGGCCGGCCACCGTGCGCGCCCAGCCGTTCTGGCCTTCCAGCAATTCCAGCGGGCCGGTCATCCCATGCGCGGCGAACAGCGCGGCTTCTACCCCGGCCTTGGCGACCCAGGCTTCGGCCGTGGCCTTGATCATGGAGATCGCGCCGCTCTGCAACTGCGCCAGGGTGTTCTGGTGGCTGCCGGCGATGGCCATGGCATGGGCCGTGCCGGTGGCGTCCAGCCCGGCCAGCCGCGCGGCCACCGCCGCGCTGGAGAACTGCGCGTTGGTGCCATGGTGCCAGCCGCGCCGCCACAGCGAGGGTTCGCCGGCATGGTCCGCCAGCCGCAGGTGCAGTTCGTACGCGGCCACCAGCGCGGCGACCAGGGTCTTGCCGTCGCTGCCTTCGCGTTCCGCCATCGCCAGGGCGGGCGCCAGATTGCCGCTGGGATGCGCGGGATCGCGGCCGAAGTAGTAGTCGTTGCAATCCAGGTAGCGCAGCAGGCCGCCGTTGACCAGCGTGGCCAGCGCGACGGACGTCCTGCGTCCGCTGCCGATCAGCGTGGCCTGCGGCGCGCCGCCCAGGTCGTCGGCGTATCGCAGCAGGGCGGTGGCGACATCGCTGTCCATGGCGCCGAAGGCGCAGCCCAGCGTGTCCAGGATCAGGCGCTTGGCGTGGGCGATGACCTCCGCCGGCAACGACTCGTAGCGCACATCGTGGACGAAGGCTGCCAGGTGCTGCAACACGGTGGGTTGCGACGCGGCGGCGGGTGTGGCGGAGTGCGTCGCCATGGCCGTCAGAACGCGAAGCGGCTGGAGCCGCCGTCCACGGGAATCACGGTGCCGGTAACGTAACTGGCTTGCGGCGATGCCAGGAACAGCGCGACCGCGGCGATTTCCTCGGGTTCGCCGAAGCGGCCCACGGGGATTTCCGCCTGGGCGTATTCGCGCTCGCTCTCGGGCGTGGGATAGCGCTTGGCGATCTGTTCGCTATGGATGCGTCCCGGCTGCAGGCAGTTCATCGTGATGCCGAAGGGCGCGACCTCGCGCGAGAGTCCCTTGGACCAGACGTGTACGGCGGCCTTGGCCGTAAAGGCCGCGTTCAGCATGCGCGGCTCCGACGTGCCCGTGAAGGTGACGATGCGGCCCCAGCCGTTCTGCTTCATGCCGGGGACGATGGCGTGGGTCAATTCGCGGATGCGGAAAAAGTTCAGCAGCATGCCTTCATGCCATTGCTCGCGCGTGGCTTCGAAGGGCACGGGGCGGCTGGCGCCGGCCGCGTTCATCAGGATGTCCACGCGGCCCAGCAGGCGCTGGGCTTCGGCCGCCACGCGGTCCGGCGCGTCTTCCTCGTAGAAGTCGGCCTGCAACGGAATGATCTTGCCGCCCTTGCCCTGCCTGGCCACTTGCCCGGCGATCTCCGCCGCGCTTTTCTCCACCAGCTCCACGCGCCGCGCCACGGCGACTACGGTGGCGCCGGAGAGCGCCAGCATGCGGGCGGTGGTGCGGCCTATGCCTTGGCTGGCGCCGGTGACCAGGGCGGTGCGTCCTTCGAAATTCAGTTCCATGTGTCTCTCTGCCTGGGAAGTGGGCCGGCCGGCTGGCCGGCGAGAGCGGGCGTTGCCTGCGTGCCCGCCCGCTGTTATTCTATTTATGTCTCAGTGAATGAGACATATGTCCGGTTGGTGATAATTCTGAGCCGGGCGAGCCGGTTCTGTCAACGCCGGAATTCCCCGGGCGGCCGGCTTTTACAATCCGGGCGGATCGAAACAGGCGGATCGGGAGCGCGATGAAACAAGGAAAAACCGCGGGCGGCGGGGCGGTGCAGGGCGAAGCAAAGGAAACCAGCACCGTCAAGCGCATCCTGCTGTTGCTGCAGTGCCTGGTGGATCATCCGGGCGAGTCGGCGCAGGCCCTGGCCCAGCGGCTGAACCTGCCGCGCAGCACGGTGCACCGGCTGCTCGCAACGCTGCGCGACAACGACTACGCCGGCCACGAGCCCGGCGGCACCTTCGGCCCGGGGCTGGAGATCTACCGCATGGCCGCCAAGCTGGGCGGCCACATGCCGTATCGCCGGCTGGCCGAGCCCTATCTGTCGGCCTTGTCGGAACGCTTCCACGAGACTTCGCTATTGACCTTGCTGGAGCGCCGCCAACTGAAGATGTTCCATGCCGCCAGCGGGTCGCCGGACGATCCCATGCGCTACAACATCGGCCTGAACGTCCTGGAGCCCCTGGTCTGGGGCGCGACGGCGCGCGCGATACTGGCTTACCTGAGCCCGGCCGAAATCGCGACGGCCATTGCGGCCGCCGGGCCCTCGCCGGTACAGGGCTTGACGCCGGACCCGGCGGAGATCGATGCCGCGCTCGCGCGCATCCGCCAGGACGGCCACGCGGTCACGTACTCGCATCGCACGCCCAACACGGTCGGCGTGGGCGCGCCTTTCTTCGACGCGGAAGGGCAGGTGGTGGGCAGCCTGGGTTTCCTGATCCCGACGTTTCGCTGGGAGCAGTCGGATGCGCGGCGCATCGTCGGCGCCTTGCAGGAGGCCGCGGGCGCGCTGTCGGCGCAGCTGGGATACCGCCGCGCCTAGGCGCGGTCCGCATCAAAGAGGCGGTATTTCGGAAGCCGGGACTGCCCTCAGCAGGCGGCCAAGATGGCCGCTGTTGGCAAAGCCCAGTTCCGTACTGACCCATGCCACCGATTCCCCCTGGGCGATGCGGGCGCGTGCCGCGTACGCCACCAGCATGCGGCGCAAGGCGACGGGCGTGCGCCCGTATGTATCCAGGCAGGCGCGCTGCAGCGTGCGGGTCGAGACGCCGAGCCAGCCGGCGGATTCCGCGATGGCCGGTGCCGGCCGGCCGTCGGCCAGCCGCGCGCGTACGCCTTCCAGCCATTGCCGCGCCAGTTTGGCCGGGGCTTCGATGCCGGGACATGCCTGGCGCGCGGTCGCTAGTTGCGCGACGAGGGCGTCCACCAGCCGTGGCAGCGCGCGGCGGGACATCGCCGGCTTCCACAGGGCCTCCAGCATGGCCTGCGCCGCGCCGTCCAGCACGAGCAGGCCGTGGGCGGCGCAATCCCGCAATAGCTCCGGGGCGAAATAGAGTTCGCCGTGCTGCTGCACGGCACTGTCCGAGCACGAGCTGTGCTCCACGTGCGCCGGCACCAGCAGCGCCTGGCCCCGGACCAGCCGTCCGTGCCGGCACCGCTCGCCATCGCCCCAGATGCTGGCCAGCGCGCCGGTGCGCGGCCAGAGCAGCATCGCGCAATCGTGCACATGGCGATGGTGCGCGTATCGGGCCTGCCGGCTGGCGGCGAGCGCGAAGCCGTCCTGGGCGGTCAGGCCCAGCTTGGACGAGAGCGGGGCGGAGCAATCCATGAGCATTGCCGAAGTGAGTCGTGCCGCTGGCCCATACCGGCCAGCGGTATCGGGAATGGGCTTCCAGTATAGGCGGGGGATGGGCGGCCGCGGGGGCCCTGTCGCGTTTCGGATCGCCGCCTGTCGCGTGCCGGTTGGCGCGCGATGCGGCGTGTTCCTAGGATGTCCGCATTCTTATGGAGGCATCCCCATGTTCCGCCCCGCGCCGCTGATCTCCTTCGTTCGCGCCTCGATCCTGGCCATCCTGCCCATCGCCGCATCGGCGCAGCCGAGCTGGCCGGAAAAGCCGATCACCATCATCGTCCCCTTTCCGCCAGGCGGGGGGACCGACCTGGTGGTGCGGGCGTTGCAGCCGGCGCTGGGCAGCCGGCTGCACCAGACCGTCGTCATCCAGAACGCGGGTGGCGCCGGCGGAACCGTGGGCTCCGGCCAGGCAGCCCGCGCCAGACCGGACGGCTATACCGCGCTGGCCGTCACGACCAGCACCACCGCGCTCAGCGCGCATCTGTACAAAAACCTGCCCTTCGATCCGGCGCGGGATTTCGAGTATGTTGGGTTCATCGGGACCTCGCCCTATGTGCTCGTGGCCCGGCCCGCGCTGCCCGCGCAGGACCTGGCGGCGCTGAAGCAGGCCTTGGCGGCGCGCGGAAGCGGATCGTACGCATCGGTCGGCGCGGGGACCGTCTCCCATTTGCTGGGAGAGATGTTCCGCAAGGACGCGGGCTTGAACCTGACCCACGTGCCTTACCGCGGCGCGGCGCCCGCCTATACCGATCTCATCGGTGGACAGGTGGATATCATGTTCGACAACCCCGTGGGGCTGGCGCCCTTCGTGCGCGCCGGCAAGGTGACCGCCGTGGCGACCACGGGCAAGACGCCGATACTTCCCGATGTGCCGACCTTCGCCAGCCTGGGCATGCCCGCCTATACCCAGACGCTTTGGTACGGCCTGGCGTTTCCGAAGGGCACGCCGGCGGATGTCGTCACGCGCATGAATGCCGCGCTGAACGCGGCCCTGCGGGATGCCGGCGTGGCCGCGGATCTCGCCGCCAAGGGCGTGGACGTGCGGCCGGATACGCCGCGGGCCTTATCCGAAACCGTCGTCCATGACACCGCCTTCTGGGGCAAGCTGATCGTATCCACCGGAGTCCGGTTTGACTGACCGCCATCCCATCCCGACCGACGGCCAACCCGTCTCCATGCGTGCGCTGCGGCCGCCGCGCCCCCGCGAGGCCGCGCTGCTGCGTGTCTTCGTCGACCCGGCGATGCCGGACCGGGGCGGCAATCCCGTTCCACTGGTGCTGGACGCAAGCGGCATGACGGCGGCCGACATGCAGGCGCTGGCCGCGCGCCATGGCCATGAATCGGTGTTCGTGCTCGCGGCCGAAGGCGAGGCGGGGCACGACTGGCGTTTCCGATTCTTCGTTCCCGCGCATGAAATGGAAATGTGCGGCCACGCGACGGTGGGCGCGCTCTGGGCCTTGCGCCAGTGGGGATACTGGACCGGCGGCCATGCACGGATCCAGACCCTGAGCGGCAGCGTCGACGCCGAATGGGACGCGGGTCGCGGATGGGCCTGGGTATCCCAACCGGCGGCCGCGATCGTGCCCCTGGCGCATGATCGATGCGAGGCCATCTATCGCGTGCTGCGCGTGGACCCGGGCACGCCGGGCCTGCATGCGGTCAACGCCTGCACGAGCCGGGTCAAGACGCTCGTCCGCCTGCCCGACAGCCATGCCCTGGATGCATTGCGGCCCGATTACGGCGCCATACGCGCGCTGTGCGAGGACATCGATTCCACGGGCATCTATCCCTACGCGCTGTCGGCCGAAGGGGCTTGCGCGCGGCAGTTTCCGAAGTCCTCGGGCTATCCGGAAGACGCCGCCACCGGCATCGCCGCGGCCGCCCTGTGGGGATATCTGCACGCGCAAGGACAGATCCCCGGCGGCGGCATCTATACCGTGCGCCAGGGTGTCGCCATGGGCGCGCCTTCCGCGATCTCGCTGCGCCCGCGCGACGGCATGCCCGGCTGCTGGCTGAGCGGGGAGGTGCGCTGGCAAGCCTGAGCCGGGGAACGGAACTCGCGTATGTCGCGGTTACTCAGCGCCGTGCGCTATCCGCGAGAGGTGGTTTCCATGCCCATTTCCCCGTCCGCCGGCCCGGGCCCGAGCGGGTTCCAGCCGGCGTTCTTCAAGCGCCGCACGCCGGCGCCCGTCCAGGAAGCCGCCGCGCCGGCGCACCCGCGCGGCCCCAGGACCCGCTACCACGCCGATCGTGACGGCTCGCATGCCCGCTTCTGCGAAGGCAGCCGCTTCACGCGCTATCGCGACGAAGTGCGCGAAAACGTGGCCTGCATCGCAGCCCTGTGCGCCGAGCTCGAAATGCCCGACGCGGCGGATATCGAGCAACGCTTCCTGACCTTCTATTCCCGCCGCTTCGAAAAATGCTACTTCGACTATGAGGACTTGCCGCTCATAGACAGCGCGGGCAAGCGGTCCCTGGACAACTTCTGCGCCATGCTGGGCAACCCGCGTTTGCGTGCGCCGCAGAAAGCGGCGGCCATCCGCGACCTGTCGCTGGGCCTGGTCGTCTGTGCTTCCGGCACGACGGCCAACCTGATCGCGGCGGACCGAAACCTGTCGCTTTCCACCGGCAGCCTGCTCGACAGGCTATGGCTGGCCAAGGACGATCTCGTACGCAATGTGCTGCTGGAGGCCGTGTACGCCCGGTACGGCAATGGCAAGCACGCTATCGCGTGGGAGCTGCATCGCGTCTACAACCTATGGAACGGCATTGCCGACGAGTTCGGCTTATGCCGTATACCGCACCATCCGGCGGAAAACGCCGATCCCGAGCTGCTGGTTTCGTGCCGCCAGAAGGTGCTGGAAGCGCTTACGCCGGACAGGATCGTCGCCCCCATCGCCGACGAATGCCTGGCCATGTTCCGCGACCGGGCCCTGGCCGATCCCCAGGCCATTTCGGGACGGTTGGACGAAGGGCGATTGGCCTTCTTCCACGAAGTCCTGGACGACATACGGCGGCATACGGGCCTGTCCACGGACCAGCTGGACCTGCACGTTTTCATCGAGCTCGCCGACGAGGGCGATGGCTACCGGGTGCGCGACGATGCCTCGCTGATCGCGGTGGAATTGCTCCGCATCATGGACACGCACGGCTTGTTGGCCGGCGCGCCGGCCCGTCTGTTCGAGCTTGTCGAACGGGACCGCTGGCGGGTAGAGGTTTTTCTCTACGGAGACCGGATTTCCTGGTGTTTGCACCGTGCGTTGTCCGCTGGCGATGTGGCCTCGTGGCAGGACCATCGCGACGCGGAAGCCCTGGATGCCTCGGTCCTGCACGCGTGGCCCTGGGCGGAGGGACCGGACGCCGCGGCGCCGCCGCGCCCGGCGATACGACAGGCGCTGCGCGGCGACGATCCCCCGGCCGTCATGGCGATACAGGCGCGCTGGCTGGGATCGGCCCAGGACATTCTTGACGCGCTGGGCCGGCTGGACGCCGAGCAGGCCGCCCGGTACCTGGGGCGTAATCTGCCCTACCTGTTGTCGGACTTCCCGGTGGCGGAGCGCGAAGCCCTGATCCGCGGCGTCATGCACCTGGGAGAGCCGGCCTGGGTGCTTGCGCGGGAATGGTATTCGGAGCTCACGCTGGTCACGCATCTTCCCGCCGCGGCGGCGGCCCGCTATCTGCGGGACCATGCGCCGTCGCTGCTGGCGAATGTTTCCGCGGAGCTGCGCGGCGATTGGATGGACAAGGTCATGCATCTGGGGGAAGCGGCGCATGTGCTGGCGCGTGCGTGGTACGCGGATGCCTGGACGCTCCTGACCGAAAAAAGAGACGGGCGGCGTATCACCCGGTGGGAATACTGGATACGCACCGACAATATCGATGCACTGGATTCCGTCCATGCGCTCCTGATGGCGGACTGGCCGGCGTTGGGCGAGGGCAGGGCTCGCGCTGTCCCGGTCGATCCGCCGGAACGCCGCTACGATGCCTGGTGCACGGACCGGGAGGGCCGGCTGGCGCTGTCCAAGAACCCGGATACCGTCCATGCGGCGCACCGCGTCCTGCGCCGGTTGTGTGCCGGCGCCCCCGGGGTCGACGGGCGGCTTGCCGGCCGCCTGGCCCCGTGGTTTCCCTTTCGGCTGGCGCGGCTGCTCGCGGCGGCAGACGCGCCCACGAAAGAGGCCTTCCGTGCCATGCTGGTCGATCCCGCGCTCTTGCCGCACATCGTCGAAGACCTGCCGTTCATCCTGTCGGGGGATGCGCCTTATCGCGGGTATCCGGCATCCCAGGTCCTGGCGGCTGGAGACGCCGCCGTGGTCCGGGCATACGGCGACCTGCTGGCCGACATGGTGGCGGCTTTCCGGGCCGGGCCGTGGCTGGTGGGCCTGCTCCTGGGGAAATGGCCATCCCCGCCAACCTCGGTCAAGGACTTGTTCGGCTCCCGCGATGGCCGGGACAGTTATTCCTTGGCCAATGTCGACGGCGCCGACGTCATCGCGGCCTATCGCGACGTCCTGGTCCATCCCGCGATCCTGCCGCATATCGCGCATGCGCTGCCTGAACTGGTGCTGGGCGCGCCATCGCCCGACGCCAGGCGTGCGTCGAAGCCCTGGCCACGGTTTCAACGCAAGTTGCTGGACCGGCTCTTCGACGCTACGCGACCTGGCCATGCCGCCTATGTCGACATGGCGCGGGATCCGGCTATCCTGCCCCACATCCTGCAAGCCCTGCCGCCGGGATGCAGCGCGATCCAGGCCAGCCTGGCGGGGACGGAATACGCCGCCAACGAGGCTGGCCCTGGGTTCGTGACCGGGCTGCGAAAACGGATGGATCGGCTTTTCCGGCGCGCCGGCGTCTAGGCGGGGAACGGGCGGAAGCGGCGGGGCGAAAGCGGTCCGGCGGAACCGGCGGCCGGGACAGTTACTCAGCGGTGTTTCGTCCCCTGGTGCCCCATGTCGCCTTCCATTTCCGCCGCCTCCGCGATGTCCCCGGCCGCCGGCTTCCTGCCCGGCTTTTTCCAGCCATACCGGCCAGATCCGCCCTCTGTCCCGTCCGCGCCGGGCGCCAGGGCCGTGCCTGGAACGAGCTATCGCCCGCAGCATGACGGCGCGCATGCGGAATTCTGCCGCGGTCCCGCATTCGCACGCTATCGCGACGAGATGCTCGCCAACATCGGCTTCGTCGCCGATCGCGCGCGGCAGTTGGGGATGGCCGATGCCGCGAGCGTGGAAGGCGCTTTTCGCCTGCTGTATCGGCGCCGCTTCGAGGAAGCCTTTTACGATACCCACGCGGAATACATTGACAGTGCCGGAAAGCGCGCCCTGGACAACTTCTGCGACGCGCTGCGTGGCGGGAGCCTGCCGCCGGAAAAACAAAGCACGGCGATCCGCAACCTGGCCACCGGGCTCTCGGTATGCGCGTCCGGCGCGGTGCGCAACCTGATCGACGCGGATCGCGACTTATCCCTGTCCTGTGGCGGCCTGCGGGCCCGGGTGTGGCGGGCAAAAGAGGACATCGTGCGGGCGGTGCTCCTGGAAGCAGTGACCGATCGGCTCGACTTGGCTGTACATATCGGTACGGAGATCCATTTCGTCAACGCCTTGTGGAATCACATGGCCTATGCGCTGGGCCTCGCGGCCGTGCCCGAGCCGATGTCGGCCGCCGTCCTGGACCGCGATTTCCTGGCTTTGTGCGAGGACCGGGTGCTGGCCGCTCTGACGCCGGACCGCATCGCCACGCGCATCGCCGTGGACTGCCTGTCCGAATTCCGTAGCCGTACGCTGTTTGACGCCGCGTCGCCGATGCTGGAGGGCGAGGCGGAATGGTGGAACATCGTCCATGGCGACATCCTGCGCGACCTTGGCCTGACGACTTCCGAGCTCGGCCTGTCGGCCTTCATCGGCAGCGACGAAGCGGGGCTGCGCTATCACGTACTGGACGATCCTTCCCTGATCGCGCTGGCCTTGCTCAAAGCCATGCATGCCGACCGCCTGCTCGCCGATGCGCCCGTGCAAGTCGGTGAAGCACGGGAAAGCGACGGGGAGCTCATCCGGTTGTACTCCTATGGGTCCTGCGTGGCGTGGCGGTTGCGTCAGGCCATGCAGGCTGGCGAGGTCTCCTGGGAGGCCCATGAGGACGTAGAGGTCATCCGTGTCGAAGACCTGCGCGCCTTGTTCCAGGCGCGCAGGGGGAACGCGCTGCAGCCGCATCCGGCCACACTGGCGCGGTTCCTGCGCAGTAGCGATGCGACGGAACTTGCCAGCGTGCCGGCCGCCTGGCTGGGTTCCCGGGACCGCTTGCTGGAGGTGCTGGCTCGCCTGGAGGGCCAGCAGGCCGTCCGTTACCTGGAGGACAACATGGACTGGCTGCTGCGTGATTTTCCGATCCGGGACCGCGCCGCGTTCGTGATGGATATCCTGGACATCGGCGATGTGGGTTACAGACTGGGGCGGGCATGGTACTCGCACTTGTGGCTAGTGCGGCGGATGACGTGGGAGCAGGCCACGCGGTACGTCGAAGACCAGATGCCGGTTCTGCTGACACAGGTGCCGGCCGACCACCGCACGCACTTCATCGACCGGGTCATCCATCTCGGCCCGGCGGCGCGATCGCTGGCGACGTCGTGGTATCCGGACCCGTGGGCCTTCCTGGCCGAAAGGGATGCGACGGAAGACATGACGCGCCTGGAGCGATGGATCCGCAGCGATCATTATCGCGCCATCGAGGCTTTGGCCCAGTACCTGGGCGATTGGTGCGCGGGCACCGCCGGGCGCACGCCGCCGGGCGCCGTGGCCCGTGCGTTTCGGACGCGCGACGGCGCAGGCATGCTCTACGAAGTGGTGCGCCACGGCAGTCCCGACACCGCCGCTGCCATGCAGGGGCTGC
This sequence comes from Bordetella bronchialis, assembly GCF_001676705.1. Taxonomy (NCBI): domain Bacteria; kingdom Pseudomonadati; phylum Pseudomonadota; class Betaproteobacteria; order Burkholderiales; family Alcaligenaceae; genus Bordetella; species Bordetella bronchialis. The sequence continues at coordinate 3,493,808 of NZ_CP016170.1, read as the reverse complement.
TGCGGCAGCTACTGTCCAGCCCTTCCCCCATCAATGAGGAGTTCGCGCGCTACCTGCCGGCAATGTTCGCCGGCGACGGGGGCGCCGGCTTCCTGCCCTTGCTGGTGCGGCGGCGCGCGATGGTCATCCAGGCCGTGCAGCGCATGATGTTCGAGCCGGCGGTCATGCAATGCATCCAGGCGGAGCTGCCACGCATCCTGGTGGGACAGGATCCACGCGGGGCCTATCCCATGTGGAGCATGCTCGTCGGCACGGCCACCGCCCCCGGCATCGCGGCCTATGGCGCATTGCTCGGCGAACTGGCGACATTGCCCTCGATGCAGCCCTGGTTGCCGCAGTTGCTGATGCCTACCTGGGGTGTCCTTGATGCGGCCGACTTCGCCAGGCCCGGCAAGCACATGATCGGACGCTATGCTTTGGTCTCGGCGGTGACCGCGGGCGACAGCGACGCCATCGCGGCCTATCACGCCATCCTGGTGCTGCCGGCCATGCAGCCGTATGTCGCCGATGTCCTGCCGCAACTCGTGGCGGCGCGGCCCGGGACGGCCCGGCGCTGGTCGTCGTTTCAGGCTGGCCTGCTCAAACGCCTGTTCGACGCGCGTCTGCCCGGCTATGCCGCCTACCGTGACATGGTCGGGGATCCGCGTATCCTGCCCTTCGTGCTGCCGGCCTTGCCCCCCGACGCGCACGCCATCCGCGCCGGCTTGCTCGGTGTGAACGAACCTGCACATGATACGAACCGCACCAGGCGCGTTTCCCTGCTGGACTGGGTCGAACGCCTGTTCGCGCGGTTCGGGGCATAGAGCCGCTCCGGACTGGATCGCGCGGACAGCTCGACGAAGCCGGCACGCCTGATTATGCTCGGTCCAGAGCAAGTGTTGTCGCCGGCCGGCGGTTTTTCGGCCCGCGCGCCGCGGAGATAATCGCCGCCTCGATCCCATGCAGAGGTAATCATGAAAGCCATCGTCTACGACCAGGCCGGGCTGGAGCCCGAAGATCCCCGCGCCCTGTACGACGCCGATCTTCCCGTGCCGGCGCCGGGGCCGCGCGACCTGCTGGTCCGCATCCATGCCATCGCCGTCAATCCCGTGGATACCAAGGTGCGGCGCGGCATCGCGCCCGAGGGCCCGCGCATATTGGGCTGGGACGCGGCGGGCGTGGTCACCGCCGTGGGGCCGGAGGTGACGCTGTTCCAGCCGGGCGACGAAGTCTTCTACGCCGGTTCCTTCCTGCGTCCCGGCTGCAATGCGGAGTATGCGCTGGTCGACGAGCGCATCGCCGGCCACAAGCCCGCCACGCTGGACTTCGCCAATGCGGCGGCCATGCCGCTGACGTCGCTGACGGCCTGGGAGCTGTTGTTCGACCGCCTGGGCGTCCCGGAAGGCGGCGGCGAGGGCCAGTCGCTGCTCATCGTGGGCGGGGCGGGCGGCGTGGGCTCCATCCTGACGCAGATCGCCAGCCGGCTGACCCGCATGACGGTCATCGCCACCGCTTCCCGGCCGGAAACCCAGGATTGGGTACGGCAACTGGGCGCGCACCATGTCATCGATCACCATCGCGGCCTGGTGGATGAGCTCAAGCGCGTGGGCGTGCCATCCGTTACCCATGTCGCCAGCCTGACCCACACGGAGTCGCATTACGCGCAGCTGGTAGAAGCCCTGGCCCCGCAAGGGCGGCTGGCGGTCATCGACGACCCGGCCACGCTGGACGCCATGCCATTGAAGTGGAAGTCGCTGTCGCTGCACTGGGAGCTGATGTTCACGCGCTCCTACTACCAGACCGAGGACATGATCCGCCAGCACGAGTACCTGGACCGCGTGGCCCGCCTGGTGGACCAGGGACTGCTGCGCTCGACGCTGGGCGAGCATTTCGGCCGCATCGACGCGGCCAATCTGCGCCGTGCCCATGCGTTGCAGGAAAGCGGCAAGGCGCGCGGCAAGATCGTGCTGGAAGGCTTTGGCGCCTGATGGCCGAACCGGCCTAGAATGACGCTCATGGGCGGCCCGGCCGCCGCTGCCGAACCGGAGCAGCCTATGAGTTTTTCCAGCGATATCGAGTACGTGCCCGTGGAAGAGGCGGTGCGGCAGCTGTTCATTCTGCTGCATGGGGTGGGCGGCACGCCCGCCGACATGCGCGAGCTGGCGGCGGCCGTGCGCCGCGCCTTTCCGCAATCGGCCATCGTGGTTCCCGCGGGCTTCGAGCCCTATGACGGCGTGGGCGATGGCCGCCAGTGGTTCTCCAGCCGGGGCATCGACGAAGACAACCGCCCGGCCCGCGTGGCGCGGGCGCTGCCGGCCCTGGTGGAATACATACGCGCCACGCAGCGCCGCTTCCATCTGCTGCAAAGCGATACCGCGCTGGCGGGATTCTCGCAGGGCGCCATCATGGCGCTGGAAGCCACCGCCGCCCACGACGGGCTGGCGGGGCGCGTGCTGGCCTTTTCCGGCCGCTATGCATCCATGCCGCACAGCCCGCCGCAGTACACCACCATCCACCTGCTGCATGGCGCCGACGACAGCGTCATCCCGGCCGATCATGCGCGGCAGGCCCAGGCCCGCCTGGACGCGCTGCATGGGGACTCCACCATCGACATCGCGACCCACGTCGGCCATGAACTGCATCCCGCCCTGATAGAGCGCGCCGTGGTACGGCTGCAGACCTGCGTGCCGCTGCGCAGCTGGGAGGCCGCCCTGGGGCTGAACCAGTCCGCGCCACCCGGCACGGTGCTGCATTGATCCGGCCGCGCGCCGCGCAAGGGGCGCGGCGCCCGCGGCGGACAGGGCCGCCTTGCGATGGCAGCCCGATCAGCGGCCCGTCTGCCAGCCGCCGCCCAGCGCCAGGAACAGCGTGATCTGGTCATTGGCCAGCTGCGCCTGGGAAGCGGCCAGCGCGCTTTCGTTGCTGGCCAGCGTGCGCTGGGCGTCCAGCACGGTCAGGTAGTCGGTCTTGCCATACCGGTACAGCGTGGTGGCCTGGCTGGCGGCTTCGGCGCTCTGGTCGCGCGCCGCCCGCAGGGCGGCATCGCGATCCAGTTCGCGGGCATAGTTTTCCAGGGCGCTTTCGGTTTCGCGCAGCGCGTTCAGCACGGTGGCGTCGAAGCGGGCGTACGCGGCGCGGGTGCCGGCCTCGGCTTCGGCAATGCGCGCCTGCACCGCGCCGGTGTTCGGCAGCGTCCAGGAAATCAAGGGGCCGATGCTCCAGGAGAAGGTGCCGGCATCGCCGAAGTATTGCGCCGGGCCGGCCGATCCCGCCGACAGGCCCAGCGTGATCTTGGGATACAGGTCCGCCGTCGCCACGCCGATGCGCGCATTGGCGGCCGCCAGGCTGCGCTCGGCCTGGCGGATATCGGCGCGGCGGCGCAGCAGCGATGCGCCGTCGCCCACGGGGATGGGCTGGCGCAGGGCCGGCAGGGCGGCGCAGTTCGCCAGTTGCGGCGGAAACTGCGCCGGGGTGTCGCCCGTCAGGGTCGCCAGTTGGAACAGCGCCGTGCGCCGCTGCGCCTGCAGCGGCGGCAGATTGGCGCGCAGCTGTTCGAGCTGGCTGCGCGCGCGGGTGACATCCAGCGTGGTGCCGCGGCCCAGGCGCTGCAGCCGCTCGGTGGCCCGCAGGGACTCGTTCTGCACATCGACGGAATGCTGGGCGGACGCCAGCTGCATGCCGGCCGCGCACGCGGTGGTGTAGGCGCGCGTGGTCTGCGCGGCGACGGCGGCGCGCGTGGCATCGTAGGCGGCCTGCGCGGCGTCGCGGTCGGCGCCCGCGGCCTCGATGGCGCGGCGGATCTGGCCGACCAGGTCGACCTGATACGAAATGCCGGCACTGCCGCTGTACGACCAGGCATTGGGCGGGCGGTAATCCGGCGCCAGTTCCTGCACGCCGGAGACATGGCCGTAGGTGGGCGACGCATTCACGGTGACGCCTGGCCGGGTCTGCGCGCGTGCCTCCCGCAGGACGGCGTCGGCGCGTTCCAGGTTGGCGGCGGCCACGCGCAGATCGGTATTGGCGTCCAGGGCCTTGGCCACCAGGGCATTCAGCGCCGCATCGTCGTACAAACGCCACCAGTCGCCCGGTACGGCCTGGGCCAGGAAGGTCTTGCCGTCCTGCACGCCCGCGAATGGCGCGGAAGCCTCGGGCCGATTGACCACGGCTTGCGCCGGCACATGGTAATCCGGTCCCACGGTGGTGCAGGCGGCCAGCAATGCGATCGCCGCGGCGGCCAGGGCGGTGCGCAGCGTGCGCGGGGCGTAACGGTTCTTCGACATCATGCCGCCTTCAGAACGCCTGGCCCGCTTTCCGGGTACTCGCGGCCGCCGGGGCCGGTGCCCGCTCGGCCAAGGCCGGCCTGCCCGCCGCCGCGTCGCCGATTACCGACACCGTAGCCGTCTGCCCCGCCACCAGACGCACGCCGTCGGGCACCTCGTCGATGTGCACGCGTACCGGGATGCGTTGCGCCAGCCTTACCCAGTTGAAGTTGGGATTGACGTTGGGCAGCATATTCGCCGACGCGGTGCGGTCGCGGTCGGCGATGCCCAGGGCGATGCTTTCCACATGGCCGCGCAGGACGCGCGGTTCGCCCATCAGCGCGATCGTGACGCCGTCGCCCTCATGGATGCGCGGCAGCTTGGTCTCCTCGAAATAGCCTTCCACATAGAAGCTGCCGGAATCCACCACCGCCATGACGGGGCGCCCCGCGGACGCATAGGCGCCCACGCGCAGGTCCAGGTTGGTGACGCGGCCATCCGTGGCCGCGACCACGCGGCTGCGCGCCAGGTTCAGGCTGGCAATGTCCAGCGATACCTTGGCCTGCGCCAGGGCCGCCTCGGCCTGTTCCACGCGCGTCTGGCTTTGCTCGCGGATTTCCGCCGACACAAGCTGTCCCAGTTCGCGATTGCGCCGCGCGTCGCGGCTGGCCTGTTGCAGCGCCACCGTCTGCGAACCGACGGCGGCCTTGGCCTGGTCATAGGCCAGCTGGAAGCGGGCGCGATCGATCTCGAACAGCACATCGCCGGCCTTCACGTCCTGGTTGTCGTGCACGGGCACCGCCGTGACCAGGCCGGATACGTCCGGCGCGACCTGGACCACATAGGCCTTGACGCGGCCGTCCCGGGTCCAGGGCTCCAGCTCGTAGTGCGCCCATAGATGCCGGCCGGCGATGATGGCGGCGACCACGAGCAGCGCGGTAACGATGAACCGGGCCCATGCAACGGGACCGGGCAGGGTAGGGACCTTCATGAGACTCTCGAGAAAATGTGCGGTGAAATCCAGACCACGCCGTACAACAGCACGACATAGAGCGCCAGGTCGAACAAGGCGGGATGCCATACCAGGCGGTAGATGCCGGTCAGCGCCAGCAGGCGGCGGACGAACCAGGACACGCCCAGCGTAAGCACGGCCAGGACCAGCAGCCAGGGCAGGTAGATGCCGTAGAAACTGACTTCGCCCGTCATGCGCGGCCTCCCGGGTCTTGCGGCGCCGAGGCCGGCGTCGCGCCCGCCAGCACGGGGGCGTAGTCGGATGCCTGGGGGAACAGCCCGCGCCGCAGGCCCACCAGGGCCACGATGGCGCGCTCGCGCGCGGTGCCGGCCGGCGCGGCATTGACGCGCGACAGCGCCTGGTCCAGGCGTGGCAGGAAGACCTCCGGGATCGCGCCGTTTCCGCGGATGCGCGCGCGGAACCAGTCGCCCAGGCAGGTCAGCACGGGACGGATCGCGGCATCGGCCACGGGCAGTTCCCGCCGGGCCCGCTGCAATTCCGCGATCTCGTTGCCGATGCGCAGGTCCAGCAGGGTGTCTTCTTCCACGGGCGCCTCGTCGCGGCCGCGCACGGCCAGCCGGGTATGGAGCAGCCCGATGCGGTCCAGCATGCGCACGGTGTAGCTATTGCCCGCGGGCGGCCGGTCGGCGGAGGCCATGAAGGCGAGCTCGCGCCAGTTGGCGGCCTGGATACGCCGCGCGCTGTACTCGGCGCTGATCCGGCGCAGCAGGGCGGCAACCACGGCGGCGCTGCCCACGCCGATGATCTGCGCGATCATCGTGTCCGCGAAGGACACGATGTCCGCCGTATTCGTGTCGTGCAGGGCCAGGGTGCCCGATATGCCGAAGAACACCGCCATGGCCTTGCCCATATGCGCCGGCCGCGCGATATAGACGCCGCAGACGAAGCACACGGGGAACATCGCCAGCGCCACCATCTCGAAGGAATGGACCGCCGGCAGCACGGCCAGCAGATAAATGGCCGAGATCGGGATCGACACGACGGTGTAGACCAGGAACTGCCGGATGCCGGGCACGGGATCGTCCTGGGTGGCGAAGAAGCAGCTGAAGATGGCCGCCATCATCGCGGCCGTGGCGCCGTTGGTCCAGGCCGTGCCGATCCAGAAAGCGCACACGGCGCCGATGGCCACCGCGGCCGATACCGAAGACAGCAGCGCGATGCCATGATCGTGGTGCAGGGCACGGTTGGAAGTCGCCGCATCGCGCGACATGCGGGCCCGGGCGCCGGACAGGCCGGCCTGGATGTCGCGCCGCAGGGCGAAGCCGCGCTCGCAGTGGCCGATGAGTTCGCGCAGGCGCGCGGACAGGCTGACCAGCAGCAGATCGTGCCAGCTGGCGCCGGCGTCCACGTCCGGCGCCAGCCGCGCCGCCCGCTCGCGCAGCGCCGCGGCCTGCATGCGGTCGCCGCGCGGACCGGCTTCTATCCAGGCCAGGATATCGTCCAGCAGGCCCGGCAGTTCCGCCGGCAGCGGCTGCCCGGAAGCGCGCAGCGCGCGCAGCCGGTCTTCCAGCGACGATATGGTCGGGGTGAGCGCCGCCATGCGGTCCTGCATCGCCATGACCGAACCCGACGTCCAGCGGATATTGCCGGTGTCGTAGGGCACGTGGGAGGAAAGCAGGCGCAGCTGCGTGATGTCGTTGGCCAGGGCGCGACGGTCCTTGGCGCTTTGCGAGGCGGTATCGCCGCGCAGCGCATCCCGTATCCAGACGCGGGCATCGCGCAGCGCCTGGTCCAGTTTGCCGACGACGGCGCCGCCGATGCCGCGCGGCAGGATAAGGATGTGCGCGAGCATGGCGCACAGGATGCCGGCGGTGATTTCCTCCACCCGCGCCAGGCCCGTATCGAACACGGTCTCGGGCGCGGTAACGCTGGGCAGCCCTATCATGGCGGCGGTGTAGCCTGCCAGCATGAAGAGATACGAACGGGGCGTGCGGTCGAGCACCGCCAGGTACAGGCACACGCCTACCCACAGCGACAGGGCCAGCACCATCAGCACCGGATAATTGGCGAGCCGGGGAACCAGGTAGACCACGGCCGCGCAGCCGAAGAACGTACCGCCCAGCCGGAACACCGCCTTGGAACGCACCGCGCCGGCCCAGGGCTGCGACACGATATAGGCGGTGGTGACCGCCCAGAACGGCCGGGGCAGGTCGATCGCCATGGATAGATAAAGCGCCGCCATCGCGCCGATGTAGGCCTTGATGGAAAACAGCGCTTCTTCCGCCGTCGGCAGCTTCATTGCCCACGCTCCTTGCCGGCGCTGACCGGAATGGGCTGGATGTGGGCCAGCGATGCCTTGATGCTTTCGAATACGCGGATGCAGGCTTCCGCATCGGCGGCGTCCACGCCCTGGAAGACCTGGCGGCGCAGGCGCACCAGCATTTCTTCCACCCGCTCGCGCAGCGCGTGGCCCGACCGGGTCAGGTGCAGGGTCTTGGCGCGGCGGTCCAGCGGATCCTCGCGGCGCTCGATCAGTCCGGCGGTTTCCAGCTGGTCGACCACGCGTACCAGCGAGGGGCCTTCCACCCCCATGGCCTCTGCCAGCACGCCCTGGCGCACGCCGTCGCCCAGGCGGCCGACCCAGATGACGGGCCAGGCGGTGGCCTGGGACAGGCCGTAGTCGGCCAGGGCCTTGTCGGCCGCGGCGCGATAGGCGCGGTGTATGACCAGCAGGTGGCCGGTCAGGGCCGCGAGGCGGGCGTCGGAGGGCTTTTTCATGGAAACGATTATAAGCTAATTATTAGGATCCTATCTAATCAGGCGCCCGTGGAAAACTGTTTTCCGGCACCGGGTGGATGCCGCGGCGGCGTGGCGGCGGGGCGCATCGGCGGTCCTCCTTGAAGAGACATCGGTCGTCCTGCTCGATGGAAATCGGTGGCCCGGCCCGAAGCAGCATCATCGGCCCCGTTCGAGAACGCATGAGGACGGCGCGGCGAGACTGGACACCGTCCGCGCGCGGCGATGCCGCATGCGGTCCGGTCCGGACCGCATGCGGCATGCCATGCAGGGGGAAGCGCGGCGTCAGCCGGCGGTCAGCAGCGCGACGGGGTAGTCGGCCAGGGCCTCGGCCAGCGGCAGGATGCTGTCGGCGCCGACACGCCGTTCGCGGCCGCTGAGCGCGTCGCGCAGCAGCGCGCCGGCATAGCGGTGCGGCAACACCACGGCCGTGGTGTCCCAGAAGCCGGGATCGATGCGCGGCAGCCCGGTTGCCGGCGCGGAGGGATCGTCGCCCGCTTCCGTGCGCAGCGCCTGCCCGCACAGCCGCGGCGCCAGCACGAAGACGCAACGGTCGTCCAGGCAACGGACGAAGGCCAGGATGTGCGCCCCGCGCGAGCCCAGGATGGGCAGCGGTACGTAGCCGCCCTGTTCGAAGACGTCCGCATGGTCGCGCCGGGCCTGCAGCGCGCCGCGGACGATGGCCTGCTTCAGCCGCCCATCGCGCCAATTGACCAGCAACTGCTCGGGGTCGGCGGCGTCCGGCGCATCCAGCGCCGCCATGCGCGCCGCGTAGTCGACCGGCGTGCGGTTGTCCGGATCCACCAGGCTGAAATCCCAGAACTCCGTGCCCTGGTAAACGTCGGGCACCCCGGGCACCGTCATGCGCAGCAAGGTCTGCGACAGGCTGTTGACGATGCCGGCCGGCGCGATGCGGGCGGCGAAGGCGGCGATTTCCCGGGCCGGCGCGTCGGCTTCCGCCGCCGGCAGCAGCAGCTTGCGCAGGACGTCCTCGCAGGCGCCTTCGTAGGCCGCGTCCGGTACCACCCAGCTGGTGCGCAGCTTGGCCTCGCGCAGCGCCTTCTGCTGCCAGGCGGATACCCGGTCGCCGAAGGCCTGCAGCCCGCTTTCGTCATCCGGGCGCAGGGTCAGCGGCCAGGCCCCGACCAGGGTCTGCAGCAGCATATACAGGTCGGCGGGATGGGGCGCCAGCGCGCCGTTGCCGTTGTAGGTGGCCGGCACATGGCGGTTCATCCAATCCATGACGGTGTCCGACCAGAGGGCCGGAAATTCGCTCAACGCGGTCAGCCGCGCGCGGGTGTCCTCGCCGCGCTTATGGTCATGCGTCGCCGTGGCGACCATGGCATGGGGAAAGTGCCGGCCGCGCGATGCGCAGCGGCGATGGAAGACATCCGGCGCCATGCTGAACAGCGCCGGATCCGCGCCGACCTCGTTGCGCGACAGGAGCCGTCCATAGCGATAGAAGGCGGTGTCCTCCAGCGATTTGGCCGTCAGCGGCGGCGTCAGCTGCTGGAAGCGGCGGATGGCTTCGCGCCGCGCGGCGCACTCCTCGGCCGGGAAGTTTTCCGGCGCTTCGCCGCCCAGCCAGCCGGACACCAGGTCCAGCAGGGGGCCGTCGTCGCCGTCGCGATCCAGCCGTATGCGCGCGTGGGCCTGCGTGGCCGCGTGGTCGAAGCGGACGCGGTCCATGTGGTGCCAGCCGCGCTCGTCGGCGTAGATGCGATATACGGGGAAGACCGCCAGCAGGTCCCACAGCACGCGCTGGATCGCCGATTCGCCCCAGTCGCGGGTGCGCGGATCGAGCCGCGCCACCCGATGCAGGGCGCGCGCCGCGGCCAGGCGCTCGGCGGGGAAGTGGCGCAGCATCATCAGCTCGCGCGCCTCGCCGGCCACGGCGGAAAACGGCCGTGGATCGCGGGCGATGCTTTCCCACAGTTCCGTCAAGGTCTGCTCGCCGGTGGCATCGTGCAGCACCGCGCCGACCTGGCTCATGAAGTCGTAGCCCGTGGTGCCGTCGACCTGCCAGCGGTCATCCAGCGTTTCGTCGTCGGCCAGGATTTTCTCGATGACCAGGTAGGGATCCTGCCCGCGCAGCTCCGCCGGCCGCTGGCCCACGCGTTCCGCCAGGGCGGCGCGCAGCCGGCTGCAATAGCCGATGGGGTCGCTCAGGCCGTCGACGTGGTCCACGCGCAGGCCGTCTATGAGTCCTTCGGCGTAGAAGCGCAGCACCATCTCGTGCACCGCGTCGAAGACCTTGGCCTGGTCCACGCGCACGCCGATCAGGTCGCTGATCTCGAAGAAGCGGCGCCAGTTGATCTCTTCCGGCGCGGCGCGCCACCATGCCAGCCGGTAGTGCTGCCGTTCCAGCAAGGCGTGCAGCCGCGCACGCCCCGCGTCCGTGGCGGGATCGTAGTCGGCCAGCGCGCCGGGGTCGCCGGGACCGTGCGTGCGCAGGCTTTCCGGGTTCAGCGGATACCGCGTGCCGTAGACCTCCAGATGGAAACGGCCCGCATCGTGGCGCAGCTGGATGGCGCCTTCGGCCAGCGCCTCGCCGTAGGGCTTGCCCAGGAAAGGCGCGAGTACCTTGCCGTGCAGTTCCGGGTCCACGCTGTGCCACGCGATGTCGAACCAGCCGGCATGCGGGCTGGCCTGCCCATGCTCCAGCACGCTGTGCCACCAGGGGTTGTCCGTGCTGGTCGCCATATGGTTGGGCACGATGTCGACGATCAGGCCCAGGCCGGCCTGCCGCGCCGTCGCGGCCAGCTCGCGCAGGGCCGCTTCGCCGCCCAGTTCGGGATTGACCTGGGTATGGTCCACGACGTCGTAGCCGTGCTGCGAGCCTGCCCGCGCGCGGGTGATGGGCGAGAGATAAAGATGGCTGACCCCCAGCCGGGCGAAATAGGAAACCTGGCTGCGTGCGTCGGCCAGGGTGTAGTCCTTGTGCAATTGCAGCCGGACGGTGGCGCGCGGCGCGGTCATGGCGTGCTCCGGGTATCGGCGATGGCGGCGACGCGCTGGCGCACGGCTTCGCTGTCGAACATCTGTCCCGCGTCCGCGCCCAGGCGCCGCCGCCAGTTGGGATGCTGGTCTATGGTGCCCGGCAGGTTGGGTTGTTCGTTCAAGCCCAGCAGGTCTTCCGCCGGCACCAGCATCAGGGGCGATGGGGTATGGGAGACGAAGCGCAGCACGTCGGGGATGGGCGCCTCCTGCGGCGGATCGTGCGGCGCTTCGTGCGGCAGGCATCCGGCCTGCCGCAGGGCATGCCACAGCGCGCCGCGGTCGCGGGCGCGCTGCTCGTGCATGGCGGATTCGGTTTCGTCCTCGCCCAGCAGGCCCAGCCGGGCGCGCCAGCCGATGTCCGTGCCGGTCCACCATCCCGCCACCGTGGGCAGGTCGTGGGTGCTGGTCATGGCGACGGACGAGGCCGGCCAGGACCGCGGGGGCTGGAAGGGCGTAGGATCGCTCCAGCCTTCGCGCTGGAACCAGAGGATGTTCATGCCCAGCATGCCGGCGCGCTCGATGCGTTCATTGAAGCCTTCCGGCACGGTGCCCAGGTTCTCGCCCACGACGATGGCGCGATGGCGCCAGGCCTCCAGCGCCACCAGGCGCAGCATGTCCTCCAGCGGATAGCGCAGGTAGGCCCCGTCCTTGGGCGAGGCCTCGCGCGGCACCAGCCACATGCGCGCCAGCCCCAGCACGTGGTCGATGCGCACGCCGCCGGTGTAGGCCAGCGCCGCGCGCAGCATTTCGCGGAAGGCGGCATAGCCGTTCAGGCGCAGGGAGCGCGGCGAAAACGCCGTCAGGCCCCAGCTCTGCCCGAGCGGGTTGTAGACGTCGGGCGGGGCGCCGGGCGAGAGCTCGGCCAGGATGTCGGCCTGGCGGCTCCAGGCATGGCTGCCGCCGGGATCGGTGCCCACGGCCAGGTCGCCGATCAGGCCGATGCCCATGCCGGCGTCGCGGGCCGTGCGGTGCGCCTGTTCCAGCCCGCGCGCCGCCAGCCATTGCAGGAAGATATGGAAGGCGACGTCCTTGTCGTGCGCATGGGCCCAGGCCCTGACGCCGGCGCCCGCGGGATCGCGCAGGTCGGCCGGCCAGTGCCGCCAGTCCGTGGCGTCGCCCAGCGGCGGCAGGTGGCGCGCGTGCAGGGCCTCGAAGCGGGCGTGGCTCTCCAGCGGTTCGCCGCCGGCGCGGCGGAAAAGATCGAAATCGGCGTGCAGCGCCGGGCTGCCGTCGGTGCGGAATTCATCGTAGAGCCGCCGTAGGAGCTTCATGCGCAGCCTTGCGACGGCGGGCCAGTCCACCAGTGGCAGGTCGTCCAGGCGCATGATTTCGTCGCCCAGGTTCAGCGCGCGCAGGGCGGCGCCGACGGCGGCTTCGCCCAGCAACTGGCAGGGGTCGGCATACAGGCTGTTCAGAAACAGGCGGCTGGACGGCGCGTAGGGACTGTAGCGGCCGGGATCGGCCGCGAACATCGCATGCACGGGGCTGATGGCGATGGCCTGGGCGCCACGGGCCGCCGCCGCGCCGGCCAGCTGGGCCAGCGCGGTGAAGTCGCCCAGTCCGGGCGCGCGGGCCGGCTCGGCGCCGTGCGCGCGGCGCAGGCTGTAGAGCTGGGCCGCCACGCCCCAGGCGCGCGGCGCGGCGCTTTCCAGTACGTCGCCCACGCCCGGGCAGCGCTGCGGCGCCACCGCCAGCGTCCATTCGCGGCCGTCGCCGTGCAGGCGATAGTACCCGGGGGTATCGAGCCCGGGCAGGTGCGCGCCGCTGTCGTCCATGCCGTGCGCAGTCAACCCGCGCGCCTGGCCATCTTCATCGACGAGTTCGAAACGCGTGTCGCGCACCCCCCGCAGGACGATGGGCGCGCCGGCCTCCACGATCCTGAAACCGTCGTGCTCGTCACCCTCGTGCGCGAGGCGCTCCAGGCTTTCGCGGATCTGCGCCACGCCGGCCGCCGGCAGTTCCAGGGCCTGCAGCAGGGAGCGGACGACATCGTCGCGCACCCGCTGCGGGCGTCCTCGCGCGTCGGTCCATTCGACGGCGATGCCGGCCCGGTCGGCCAGCATGGCCAGGGCCTGATGTTCATCCGAGGGGATGGCTGGGCTGTTCATGCCAGTTCCTTCAAGAGGGCCACCGTGACACCGTGCTGCAGCAAGCCATCGTACAGGGCGCGCCCGGCCCCTGTCTCGCTTTCGAAAAGCAGCATCTCCTGGCCGCGGTCCTCCTGCAGCCAGTCCGGCCGCACGTCCACCGATCCCAGGTTCACGTAGATGGAGAGGACGGCGCCGTCGCCCAGCAGCCATTGCGCCACCACGGCGCGCAGCCCCAGGACGTGGGCGCCCAGGGAGTGGGCGCCCTCCAGGTGCGGCACGATCACGCGCTGGCGCAGCTGGAGCAGGGTCTGGTAGTAATCCAGCCAATCCGGGTCGGCCGGCGTCCGGTAGGGGTCGGACTGCGCATAGGTGTCGGGGTCGTTGGGATCGGGGATGCGGTCCCGGGTGGCCGGATGGGCGAAGGCGCAGAAGTTCTCGAACTCCTTGCGCCGGCCGTCGCGCACCGCCTGGGCCAGCTGCGGATCGGCATGGCTGGTGAAGTACAGGAAGGGCGTCGCCGCGCCGCGCTCTTCCCCCATGAATATCAAGGGAATCTGCGGGGAAAGCAGCAGCAGCGCGACGGCCGCGCGCAGCGGCCGGATATCGTTGCGCAGCAGGGCGGTCAGCCGCTCGCCCATGGCGCGGTTGCCGATCTGGTCGTGGTTCTGCAGGAACAGCACGAAGGACGTCGGCGGCAGGTGGGCGCTGGGTTCGCCGCGCGCCACGCCGCCGCGATGCTGCGAAGGCTCGCCCTGGTAGACGAAACCGTCCGTCAGCGCCCGCGTCAGCCGTTGCGCCGGATGCAGGGCGTAATCGCCGTAATAGCCTTCGCTTTCGCCGGTCAGCAGCTGGTGCAGCACGTGGTGGCCATCGTCGTTCCACTGCGCCTGGTAGCCGTGCTCCAGCGGGTGAACCTGGTTATCGTCGTTCTCCAGCACCAGGTGCACGATGCGGTCGCTGGGCAGATGGGCACGCACGAAGCCGGCCATTTCCTCCAGCCAGCCGGTATCGCGGATGGCGTGCACGGCGTCCAGCCGCAAGCCGTCGAAGCGGAATTCGCTCAGCCAATGCAGGGCGCTCTCGGCGAAGAACTGCCGCACCGCGCGGCGCCGGAAGTCGATGGCCACGCCCCACGGCGTGTGGATGTCGGAGCGAAAGAAATCGCCGGCATAGGCGGACAGGTAATTGCCGTCCGGCCCGAAGTGGTTGTAGACCACGTCCAGGAACACCATCATTCCCAGCCCATGCGCGGTGTCTATCATGCGCTTGAGCTCATCCGGCGTGCCGTAGGCACAGTCCGGCGCGTAGGGCAGCACGCCGTCGTAGCCCCAATTGCGCGGGCCGGGAAAATCCGCGATGGGCATGAGTTCGATGGCGGTGATGCCCAGCTCCGCCAGCTCCGGCAGGCGGGCCTCGATGCCCGCATAGCCGCCCGCGATGCCGGCATGGAGCTCGTAGATCACCGTCTCGCGCCAGGGGCGGCCGCGCCACGCCGTGTTGTGCCAGGCGTAGCCGTCCGGCCCGGTGACGACGCTATCGTCGTGCACATCGCCGGCCTGCAGGCGCGATGCCGGATCCGGCACGGCCAGATCCGGCGCGACACGATAGCGGTAACGGGTGCCGGGCGGGCAGGGCGTCTGGATTTCATGGAAGCCATCGCCCACTTCCGTCATGGGCAGGGGATCGCGGCCGGCGATCTCCAGGGTCACGCCGTGCTCGGCGTTGGGCGCCCAGATGCGGAACCGTGTCAGCCCGTTGGGCAGGTGCCAGGCGCCGAAACCGGGCGTGAAGGAAGGGCAGGCGGGTTCGACCCCGGATTTGTCCGTCTGGGCGGACGTATGGGTACTCGTGATCATTCGTGCTCCCTGGTGCGGGGGTATCCGCTCAATAGCGCTATGCCGTGCGCGTGTACGGTCACGTGGTGCCCATGCACGTTGTGCTCGGGCACCTCCGGCCGAGTAGAGTCGGCCAGCATGCGCCACGTCATGTCGTGCGGCAGCGCGAAGGAAACATCGCTGCCGCTGCCGTTCAGCAAGGTCAGCGTGACATCGAAGCCGTCGCGCGTGCCTATCGCCCTACGCAAGCCGAGGGCCCGGCCTTCCGCGTCGTGCCAGGCCGCGCCCGTCATGGGGTGTCCGTTGACGTCGAACCAGGTCACGCCCGCCATGCCGGGGGCCGCTTCCTGATGGGCGTTCATGTACAAGGTGCTGCGCAGGCTGGGGTGGTTGCGCCGGCAGGCCGCGATGCGGGCGACAAAGGAAATCAGGTCGCGGCCTTCCTGGCTGTCGGCCTGGTCCCAGTCCAGCCACGACACCGCGTTGTCCTGGCAATAGGCGTTGTTATTGCCGTCCTGGCTGTTGCCGAACTCGTCGCCCGCCAGCAGCATGGGCGTGCCGTAGGACAGCAGCACGGTGGCCAGCAGCGCGCGCTGGACCCGCCGCCGGACGTGCTGGATCTGCGGGTCGTCGGTAGGGCCTTCGACGCCCCAATTCCGGCTGCAGTTTTCGTTGTGTCCGTCGCGGCCGTCCTCCAGGTTGGCCTCGTTGTGCTTTTCGTTGTAGCTGACCACGTCGCGCACCGTGAAGCCGTCGTGGGCCGCCACGAAATTGATGGAGGCCCAGGGCCGCCGGTGGCGCCGGTCGAACAGGTCGCTGGAGCCGGCCAGCCGCTCGGCCAGGTTGCCGCGCTGGCCCGGATCCCCGCGCCAGAAACGCCGCACGGTATCGCGGAACTTGTCGTTCCATTCCGCGAAGCCGGGCGGGTGCTGCCCCAGCTGGTAGCCGTCCGGGCCGATGTCCCAGGGCTCGGAGATCAGCTTGAGCCGCGACAGCGTCGGGTCCTGCAGGATGGCGTCGAAAAAGCCCGAGCCCGGATCGAATCCCGTGCCCTCGCGCCCCAGCGTCACGCCCAGGTCGAAGCGAAAGCCGTCGATGCGGTAGGACGTTGCCCAGTGGCGCAGCGAATCCAGCACCATCTGCAGCACCCGCGGATGCGACAGGTTCACGGTGTTGCCGCAGCCGGTGTCGTTGATGTAGTAGCGTTCCTCGCCGGGAATCAGGCGGTAGTAGCTGGCGTTGTCCAGGCCGCGCCAGGACAGCGTCGGGCCGAGTTCGTTGCCTTCGCAGGTGTGGTTGTAGACCACGTCCAGGATGACCTCGATGCCGGCCGCCTGCAGGCGGCGGATCGCGATGCGCAGTTCGTTGGGATCGCCCTGCGGCAGATAGGCGGGCTCGGGGGCGAAGTACGACAGCGTGCTGTAGCCCCAATAGTTGCCCAGGCCTTTTTCCACCAGGAACTTATCCTGCAGGAAGGCCTGGACCGGCAATAGCTCGATGGCCGTGACGCCGATCTTGTGCAGGTGGTCGATGAAGCGCGGGTTCGACAGCGCGCTGACCGTGCCGCGCAGATGCGGCCAGATGTCGTCGCGGCGCATCGATACGCCGCGCACGTGGGCCTCGTAGATCAGGGTGTTTTCCCACGGCACGCGGGGCCGGCGCGTTTCACCCCAGTTGAACGTATCGTCGGTAACCACGCCCTTGGGCATGGCGGGCGCGCTGTCGCGCCGGTCCGGCATCAGGTCGCCGCGCGCGTGGCCGACGCGATAGCCGAACAGCGCGTCGGTCCAGCGCAGCGGCCCCAGCAGCTGCCTGGCGTAGGGGTCGAGCAGCAGCTTGTGCGGATTGAAGCGATGGCCGTTCTTGGGATCGTAGGGCCCGTAGGCGCGGTAGCCGTATACCAGGCCCGGCGTGGCGTCCGGCAGGTAGCCGTGCCAGATTTCGTCGGTGCATTCCGGCAGCGGCATGCGGCGGATTTCCTTCCTGCCGCGTGCGTCGAAGATGCACAGGTCGATACGGGTGGCGTTGGCGGAGAAAACGGCGAAGTTGACACCCAGCCCGTCGCTGGTGGCGCCCAGGGGGTAGGGCAGGCCAGGCGAGAGCCGGTCGGGAAGCGGACCAGGCATGGTCGGTCTATCCTTGGTATTCGAGTATCACCGTGCCCAGCGGGGGCAAGATCAGCGACAGCGACTGCGCCTGCCCGTGCGCCGCGATGGCTTCGGTACTGCGTCCGCCGCCGTTGCCGACGCCCGACCCGCCGTAGTCGGCGGCATCGGTGTTAAGACGCTCGCGCCACCAGCCCGGCCGTGGCACGCCGATGCGGTAATCGTGGCGCGGGACGGGCGTGAAGTTGCACACGGCCAGCACATGCCGTTCGCCATCGTTGCGCATGTAGGCGAACACGCTATTGCCCGCATCGTCGCCCACCACCCAGCTGAAGCCGCCGGGATCCGTGTCGTGCCGGTGCAGCGGGGGCAGCTCGCGGTACAGGTTGTTCAGGTCCCGCACCAGTTGCTGCACGCCGCGGTGCAGCGGGTCGTCCAGCGCCGGCCAGTCCACGCTGGCATCGTGGTTCCATTCCGCCGGCTGGGCGATTTCGCCGCCCATGAACAGCAGCTTGCGTCCCGGATGGGTCCACATGAAGCCGAAGTAGGCGCGCAGGTTGGCGAAGCGTTGCCAGCGGTCGCCGGGCATCTTGTTCAGCAGCGAGCCCTTGCCGTGCACCACTTCATCGTGCGACAGCGGCAGGATGAAACGTTCGGAATAGGCGTACACCATGCCGAAGGTCATGTCGTGATGGTGATAGCTGCGGTGGACGGGCTCGTGGTGCATATAGCGCAGCGTGTCGTGCATCCATCCCATATTCCACTTATAGGTAAAGCCCAGGCCGCCGTCTTCCGGCCGCGCCGTCACGCCGGGCCAGGCGGTGGATTCCTCCGCCACGGTGATGGCGCCCGGGCACAGCCGCGTCACGGTGGCGTTCATGTCGCGCAGGAAGTCGACGGCTTCCAGGTTCTCGCGTCCGCCGTAGCGGTTGGGTATCCATTCGCCCGCGTTGCGGCTGTAGTCGCGGTACAGCATGGAGGCGACCGCATCCACGCGCAGCGCGTCCACGTGATATCGCTGCAGCCATTCCAGCGCGCTGGCGATCATGAAGTTGCGCACTTCGGTGCGGCCCAGGTTGTAGATCAGCGTGTTCCAGTCGGGATGGAAACCTTCGCGCGGATCGCTGTATTCGTACAGCGCCGTGCCGTCGAACTCGACGAGACCGTGCGTATCGGTGGGGAAGTGGGCCGGCACCCAGTCCAGGATCACGCCCAGGCCGGCGGCATGGCAGCGGTCCACGAAGCGGGCGAAGTCGGCCGGGGTCCCGTAGCGCGCGGTCGGCGCGAAAACCCCCAGCGGCTGGTAGCCCCACGAGCCGCCGAAGGGGTGCTCCATGATGGGCAGCAGTTCCAGGTGGGTGAAGCCCATGTCCTTCGCATAGGGCACCAGCCGGTCGCCCAGGCGCTGCCAGACGTTTTCCTCGCTGTCGCCATCGCGCGGCAGCCAGGATCCGGCATGCACTTCATAGACCGAGATGGGCGCGTCGTGGGCCTGCCGTGCCGCGCGGGTGGCCATCCATTCGTCGTCGGTCCAGCTGAAGGGCTCCGGCGGCGGCACGACGGACGCCGTGGCGGGCGGCATCTCGGTCTGCCGCGCCAGCGGATCGGCCTTCAGGGGCAGCAGCTGGCCGCCCGCGCCGACGATCTCGTACTTGTAGCGCTCGCCCGCCTGCAGCCGTGGAATGAACAACTCCCAGATGCCGGCGCCGTGCCGCAGCCGCATGGGATGGCGGCGCCCGTCCCAGGCATTGAAGTCGCCCACCACGGAAACGCGGCGCGCGTTGGGCGCCCACACCGCGAAGCGCACGCCTTGCACGCCCTGGACGGTCATCACGTGCGAGCCCAGGCAGTCCGCCAGGGCCTCATGGCGGCCTTCGCCGATCAGGTACAGGTCCAGGTCGCCCAGTAGCGGACCGAAGGCGTAGGGATCTTCCGTTTCCTGTTCGGCGCCGCCCCAGTCGATGCGCAGGCGATAGGCGGACGGCTCGCCCAGGGGCAGATCCCCGGCCTCGCCCATGAAGAACCCGTCGCGGACCTGAGGCAGTTCGGCCGCGCCGGCCGCGCCGTCGCGCACCAGGCTGACGCGCCGCGCATGAGGGGCCAGGACGCGCACCACCGTGCGCGTGTCCTCCCGGTGCGGGCCCAGGATGCGGAAAGGATCGGCATGCCGGCCCGAGAGCAGGGCCTGGATGTCCCCGTCCAGGGCATCGGCAGGCGTGGTGGAGGTGGGAGCAGACGTCATAAAACCGGTATTCCTATTCAGCGGAGGCTGGCCCCACGGCGGTTTCGGGGGCGAGCAGGCGATCGGCCAGCGCGGCCAGGCCGTTCAGCGGGATGCTGACCCAGTCAGGGCGGTGCGCCGCCTCGTACGCGATTTCGTAGGCCGCCTTTTCGATCAGCGAGAGATCGATCAGCGGGTCCTCCTGGCTTTCATCCATCCATCGGGTTTCCGCGTGGCGCGCGACATCGCGGTAGGCGGACAGGAAGGCCCGGTTGGCGACTTCGCGGAAGCGATCGATCAGGTCGCGGCGCCGATGGCGCAATACCGCTTCGGCGGGCTGGACCTCCGTGCCCGCGGCTTCCACGTCGCCGAAGCCGTTGGCCACGGTGGCGGCGGCGTAATCGAAGGAACGCAGCAGCCCGGCCACGTCGCGCGACGCGCTGCTCTTGGCGCGGCGCTCTTCCAGCGGCCGCGCGGGTTCCCCCTCGAAGTCGATGATGTAGGCGTCGCTTTGCGCCACCAGTACCTGGCCCAGATGGAAATCGCCGTGGATGCGGATATGCAGCGTGCCGACCTCGTGGCGCGCCAGTTCCTTGACCGCTTCCACGAGTTCGTCGCGCCGGTCCACCAGGCGCCGCGCCTTGTCGGCGCAGGCCGTCTCCAGCCGGTCGACGTTTTCTTTCAGGAGCTTCAGGCCGCGGTCCAGCATGGCGACGACGTCGGCGGCACGCTTGCGCGCGTCGGCCTCGGTGGCGCGATGCGGCTCGAACGCGGGATCGTCGATGGGTTGCGCCATGGTGGCATGGAGCTCGCCCAGCCGCCTGCCGATGGCGCAGGCGAAAACCGTGTAGCCCTTCAGGTCTTCGTCGTAGTCCTCCACGGTTTCCGCGGTAAGCGCCGCGGCCTCCAGCGTGCGCTTCAGGTACTCCAGGGTCCAGGACCAGGCGTCGCCCTGGTTGGTGATCATGCCGTGCATCAAGGCCAGCGTATGCGGCGTGCCGTCCTCGTTCACGCGCACGATTTCGCCCAGCAGGGGCGCGCTATTGGCGTAGCCGGCTTGCGTCAGGCGGCGCGTCATCTCGGCTTCGGGATGCACGCCGGGCACGACGTGGCGGATCAGCTTGAGCATGGCCACGCCCGCGATGGTCATGGAGCTGTTCGACTGTTCGCCTGTGAACCAGCTGACCTCGGCGTCGGCCGGCAGGTCCAGTTCATCCAGGCCCGGTTCACCCCTGAAGTGCAGCACGCAGGGCGGATGGGCGCGCGGTACCGGCAGCTCCAGCCGTTGGCGCAGGCCGCGCACCAGCGCGTTGATGAAGGAGGGCAGCGTGTAGGCGTCGGTCAGCATGCCCATCTCGGCGCCGCGGCGCACGCGGGCCAGCGCATATTGCTGCGCCATGGGCGGCAGGGTTTCGCTCCAGATCAGCGCCACGGGCAACAGGAAGCGGGCGGGCTCGCCGTCGAAATCCATTTCCAGTTCGGCGATGAAGCACTCGTATTCCGTGTCCTTCAGCTGTATCGCGTAGGCGGCCTGCGCGAAGTTCACCTTGCGGTCCTTCGGGAACCAGCGCTGGCGCGCCAGGTACAGCGGCAGCACATCCTGGCGCAGCGAGCGCACCGCGCCCTCCGTCAGGTCGTAGCCGGTGCGCCCGCGCAGCACCAGGGTGTAGTACTCCGGCATCTGCTCGGGGAAGGTCGCATGCCAGGACGGCGGCGAGGCCACCGCGCTCAGTTCGAACCAATAGAACCCGTAGGGCGGCAGCGTCAGCAGATAGGGCAGTTCGCCGATCGCGGGGAAGGGCGTCCCGCCCAGCAATTCGACCGGCACGCGGCCGTTCATGCTGGACAGGTCCAGCTCCACGGGCTGCGGCGCGCGCGACAGATTCGCCACGCACAGGATGGTCGTGTCCTCGTATTCGCGCAGATAGGCCAGGATCTTGCGGTTGCCGGGAAACAGGAAGCGCAGCGTGCCGCGGCCGAAGGCGCGCGTCTGCCGGCGCGTGGCCAGCATGCGGCGTGTCCAATTCAGCAGCGAATGCGGATCGCGCTGCTGGGCTTCCACATTGACGGCTTCGTAGCCGTACAGCGGCCCCATCAGCGGCGGCAGCGGCAGGCGTTCCGGATCGGCGCGGGAAAAACCGCCGTTGCGGTCCGGCGACCATTGCATGGGGGTGCGCACGCCGTCTCGATCGCCCAGGTGCACGTTATCGCCCATGCCGAGTTCGTCGCCGTAATAGATCACCGGCGTGCCGGGCATGGAGAACAACAGGCTGTTCATCAGCTCGATGCGGCGGCGGTCGCGCTCCATCAGCGGCGCGAGCCGGCGGCGGATGCCCAGGTTCAGCCGCGCGCGGCGGTCCGCCGCATAGACGTCCCACAGATAGTCGCGCTCGCTACTGGTGACCATCTCCAGCGTTAGCTCATCGTGGTTGCGCAGGAAGATGGCCCACTGGCAGTTCTCCGGAATATCCGGGGTCTGCCGCATGATGTCGGTGATGGGAAAGCGGTCTTCCCGCGCGATGGCCATGTACATGCGGGGCATCAGCGGGAAGTGGAAGGACATATGGCATTCGTCGCCCTTGCCGAAGTACTCCTGCGCGTCTTCCGGCCACTGGTTGGCTTCGGCGAGCAGCATGCGGCCGGGGTAGTCGGCGTCCAGCGTGGCACGGATCTTCTTCAGGACGTCATGCGTTTCCGGCAGGTTCTCGTTATTGGTGCCCTCGCGTTCGACCAGGTAGGGCACGGCGTCCAGGCGCAGGCCGTCCACGCCCATGTCCAGCCAGTAGCGCATCACCGCCAGCACTTCCTTCAGGACCTGGGGGTTGTCGTAGTTCAGGTCGGGCTGGTGCGAATAGAAGCGATGCCAGAAATACGCCCCGGCCACCGGATCCCAGGTCCAGTTGGACTTTTCCGTGTCCAGGAAGATGATGCGCGTGCCGGCGTAGGCCTGGTCGTTGTCCGACCAGACGTAGTAGTTGCGGGCCGCCGATCCCGGCTTTGCCTGCCGCGCCCGCTGGAACCAGGGATGCTGGTCCGAGGTGTGGTTGACCACCAGTTCCGTGATGACGCGCAAGCCTCGCGCGTGCGCCGCGCGGATGAACTTGCGTACGTCGCTCAGCGATCCGTAGTCCGGATGAACGCCGCGGTAATCCGCGATGTCGTAGCCGTCGTCGCGCCGCGGGGAAGGATAGAAAGGCAGCAGCCAGATGGTGTTGACCCCCAGCTGCGAGATGTAGTCCAGCTTTTCGATCAGCCCGGCGAAGTCGCCGATACCGTCATTGTTGGCATCGAAGAACGATTTGAGGTGCAGCTGGTAGATGACCGCGTCCTTGTACCAGAGCGGATCGTCGCGGTCGGGGGTGTTGACGGTGCTGTCGGTCATGGTGTTCTTCGCTTGTCGCTTGCGTGTCTCTATGGTTTCCACGGGCGCTCAAGCCATGCCCGCGACCCGCCAGATCCGGTAGGGTTGTCCCGGATGCAGATAAATGGTCTGTTGCCTGCCTTGCCAGGACTGGCGGCCGCCGTCGATCAGGTCCTCGGCATAAAGCGTGCCGTGATCGGGCAGGCCGAACTCCCACAGCGGCAGGTCCACCGTCGCCGTCTGGGCGCCGAAGGGATCCAGGCTGATCGCCACCAGCATCACGTTATCGCGCTCCGGCGTGGCCTTGGAAAAGAACAGTACGCGGTCGTTGTAGGCGGTATGGAAGCGCAGTCCAAGGTGGCTGTGCAGCGCGGGATTGGCGCGGCGAATGGCATTGAGCTGGGTGATCTCGCGCACGATGTTGCCGGGCCGGTCGTGGTCCCAGATGCGGATCTGGTACTTTTCAGAGTCCAGGTACTCTTCCTTGCCCGGCACGGGCGTGGCCTCGCAGAGCTCGAAGCCGTTATAGACGCCCCACAGTCCGGACAAGGTCGCCGCCAGCGCCGCGCGGATCAGAAAGCCGCCGCGCCCGGAGGCCTGCAGGAAGCGCGGATTGATGTCCGGGGTGTTGACGAAGAAATGCGGCCGGAAGAAATCCGCCGGCGGCGGCGCGTTCAATTCGGTCAGGTATTCGGTCAGCTCCTGCTTGGTGTCGCGCCACGTGAAGTAGGTGTACGACTGGGTGAAGCCCACCTTGGCCAGCCGGTACATCATCTTGGGCCGCGTGAAGGCCTCGGAAAGAAAGATGGTTTCCGGATGGCGGCTCTGCACGTCGGCGATCAGCCATTGCCAGAAGGGCAGGGGCTTGGTGTGCGGGTTGTCCACGCGGAAAACGCGGATGCCCTGCGCCACCCAGAACAGCACGACGTCGCGCAGCGCGCGCCACAGCGAAGCCTGGCGGGACGCGCCCGCCTGCGGGCCGTAGAAATCGACGTTGACGATGTCTTCGTATTTCTTGGGCGGGTTTTCCGCGTACTTCAGCGAGCCATCCGGACGCCAGTCGAACCATTCCGGATGTTCCTTCAGCCAGGGATGGTCCGGCGAGCACTGGATGGCGAAGTCCAGGGCGATTTCCAGTTCGTGGCGGTGCGCTTCGTCGATCAGGCGCTTGAAGTCGGCCAGCGTGCCCAGCTGGGGATGCAGGGCATCGTGGCCGCCTTCCTCCGCGCCGATGGCATAGGGGCTGCCGGGGTCGCCCGGTTCGGCGCGCAGGCTGTTGTTGCGGCCCTTGCGGTTGCGCCGCCCGATCGGGTGTATGGGCGGAAAGTACAGCGTGTCGAAGCCCATGCCCCGTATGCGCGGCAGCTGGCGGATGACATCGTCGAACGTGCCATGGCGCGCGGGATCGTCGGTCTGCGAACGCGGAAAGATCTCATACCAGCTGGAGAAGCGCGCGGCCGGCCGGTCCACCGTCACGCCGTATTCCACCGGGGTGGTGGTTTCGAAGGGCCGGGCATCGGCCTGCCGCATGGCTTCGGCGGTGTCGTCGGCCAGCAGTACGGCGACTTGTTCGGGCGTCGGCGCGGCGAATACGGGCGGCGGCTCGGCGTCCGCCTTGCGGCGGCCGCGGCGCGGCTTGGGCGCCTCGGGTTCGTGGCCCAGCACGCGCAGGGCATGCTTGAGCACCCGCGCCGCCGGGCCGTCCTCCGGCAGGCGTTCCAGGGCCTGCGCGATGGCCTGCTTGCCCTCGGCGGTTTCCAGGGCCACGTCCACGCCGGCTTCGTGCTTCTTCCGGTAGCCCTCCGTGAAGGAGTGCCACGTATCGGACCACGCCTGGATAGCGAAGTAATGCCGGCCGTTGCGGCGCGGGGTGAAGCGGCCCCGCCAGCGGTCGTTGTTGACCAGGGCCATGGGCTCGCGCTGCCACTCGCGCTCGTCGGCCGCGCGCCATAGCAGCGCCACCGCGATGTGCTCGTGGCCGTCCATGAAGACGTCGGCCTCTACCGTGATGGGCTCGTCGACGACGCGCTTGACCGGAAAGGCGCCGTCATCCACGGCCGGCGTAACCCGTTCGATCACCGCGCGCGGCGCGCGCATCGCCGCCGTCACGGATGTGCGGCCCTCGTCGGAAGCGGGCACGCGCACCGGCGGCAGCCGGCTGGCGCCCAGTTGCAGAATGGCGCCGGGGCCCAGGCGCTCCGGCAATTCCCGCGCGGGCTGGTCGGCATCGCAGATGTCCAGGCGCGCGTAGTTGTCGGGCAGGCGGCTGCCCAGCGTTTCCCAGTCGACGGGGACGTCGCGATGATCGTCGGGATTCAGCACCACCAGCCGTGCCGGGGTGCGGCTATTGCCCGTCAAGGCGAAGGGCCGGCCGTCGCCGCGGAACAATGCTGTCACGGGAGACAGCGGCCCCAACAGGCTGAGCAGGGGCCCGACCGCGCCGGCGGTGCGTGCCAGCCATTGGTTCGCGCGGGCGACGTCGCCGTGCAGCGACGGATGGGCAATGCCGGTGTCCGGCATGTCGGCCGTCCTGCGCTTGCCGGCGCCGCCAGCGCTGTCGCCTTGGCCGCCGGACTCCCTGGCATACCATTCCTCGGAATCGCCATTGCCGCCCTGCAGCGCCAGGGGCTCGGTGGCGCCGTCCTCGAATCCCATGGGGACCAATATCCCGGCGTCGCCCACCACCGCGGCGGTCCAGAGGGCGCGCACCGCATTCAGATAGCGGCCCTGGGTATCGTGGCGCCATGCCGCCACGCGCTTGGCATAGGGCGCCTCGGCCGCCGCGATCACCGGCGCCACGGCGCGCAGCCGGGCGTACTCTTCCACCAGCCACGGGGAGCGGTAATCCCACCATGGCAAGGAAGAAAACACGCCGTCGAATCCCGCGCCTGCCAGTTCGCCCACCTGCGCGGGGTTCAGGCCCGGTGTCCAGGCCAGGAAACGGCAGTCCGGACGCACGGCGCGCACGCCTTCCATCAGGTCGCGCCACTCCGCCGCGTCCAGGCCCTGTGGCGACAGGCAACGGAAGCCCGCCACGCCGTTCTGCACCCACAGGCCCAGCCGCTCGACCCAGCCGGCGACATAGCCTTGCGGCGCGCGGCCGCCGTCGCGTCGCAGCGGCAGGGCATGGCGCTCTTCCAGGGGCTTGCGCGGGTCGCGCAGGGCGTCGACGCCGCCGGGATCGGTATACCAGTCGGGATGGGCAGCCGCCATCGCGCCGCCGGCCGCCACGCGGTCCAGGACCACGTCCACCATTAGCGACAGGCGGTGGCGGGCGCACAGGCTGGACAGGGTCGCCAGGGCCTCGTCCAGGGCCAGGTCGCCCAGGGACGGGTTCAGGCGTTCCGCGTCCGCGGGCACGTAAGGGTTGCCTTCGGGATCGGGCGCCCACAGGGGAGCGACCATCAGCGTGTCGAAACCCAATGCCTTGGCGCGCGCGCAGATGGCCGGCCAGCGCCCCGCGGCAGTGTTGGACAGGGTGCCGGCGAGCACGGGATGGACGTAATAGATGCGCATTGATGGGCTCGTTGGAAAGTCTTATTGAACGGTGAGCGGCACAGGGGCCGAGCCGCCGTGGCTTCGCAAGTGCAGGGCCCGGATGCGGCGGCGCGTGGCGCCCCGGGCAGCCCCGCGGCCATCGCCAACCTGCGGCCAGCCGGCGCCCGCGCCGGCATGGCGACGGCCGGCGGAAAGCCCGCCGGCCGTGTCCGCCATGCGCTGTGGCGCCGTCAGACCGCGCCCGCGCTCAGTACGCTGGATGCGGCTTCCTTGCCGCCGCGTCCGCCGACGACCACCAAGGGACGCGCCACGGCGGTGACCTGGTCCAGCAGCGAGGGGCGGGCGACCGGCGCCGGCGCGGCAGCCTGTTGCTGCCGGGCATCGTCGGGCAGCAGCGAGCGGTACAGGCAGTCGTAGCCGGCCACTGCCCGCTGCCAGCTGAAGTCCGTGGTCATGGCGCGGTGGCGCATGGCCTGCCAGATGGCGGGCCGGCGGTACAGGCCCATGGCGCGGCTGATGGCGCCGACCATGGCTTCCATCGTGTCGCCGTCGAACAGCAGGCCGGTGGCATTGCGCATCGCCTCGCGGCCGGCGCGCACGCCGGGGTCGGTGATGGTGTCGGCCATGCCGCCTACGCGCGAGCCGATGGGAATGGTGCCGTAGCGCATGGCATACAGCGGCGTCAGCCCGAAAGGCTCGAAACGGCTGCCGTGCAGCAGGATGTCGCCGCCGGCATGCAGCATATGCGCGGTGGCTTCGTCGAAGCCGATGCGCGCGGCGCAGCGGCCGGGATAGCAACGCTGCAACTGGCGCAGTGCCGCCTCTATCCACTTTTCCCCCTGGCCCAGCACGGCCACCTGCAGGTCCGGATAGTCGTCCAGCGCGCGCGGGATGGCTTGCACGGCCACGTCGGCCATTTTCTGCGTGGTGAGCCGGCTGCCCATGACCAGCACGGGCGCGCGGGGGTTTTCCGCCAGGCCGAAGTGCTGCTGCAGCCGCTGCTTGTTGCGGGGCTTGTTGTCCATCTGCGCGGCGCTGTACCGGTACCCGCCCAGATGAGGATCCGTGGCGGGATCCCATTCTTCCGCGTCGATGCCGTTGGGCACCGCCAGCAGGTCGTGCAGGCGGGTGGCCAGCACGCCCTCCAGGCCGCAGCCGAAGCGTTCGGTCAGGATCTCGCGGGCGTAGGTATGGCTGACCGTGGTGATCCGGTCGGCGTGGCGCAAGCCGGCTTTCAGGAAGCTCAGCTGGCCCCAGTACTCGATGCCGTCCACGTCCAGGTGGCGCGGATGTACGCCGATGGCGGCGGCCATGTCCATGGGGTAAAGCCCCTGGAAGGCCATGTTGTGCAGCGTCAGTACGGTGCGGACGTTGATGCCTTTGTCCCGCACCAGCAAAGGCACCAGCGCGGTGTGCCAGTCGTGGGCGTGCACGATGTCGGGGCGCGGGATACGCGTGCTGCCCGCCGCCACGCGGGCGGCGGCGTGCGACAGCGCGGCGAAACGGATGGCGTTGTCCTGGTATTCGCGGCCCTCGGCGTCGACATACAGGGCGTCGCGGTCGTACAGCTTGTCGTTTTGCAGCAGCAGCACGGGCACGCCGCCCAGCGCCGGACACACCCCTTGCAGCAGGCGCGCCTCCCCGCCCGGCAGGCGGCGCAACCGGCAGACTTCCCGGACCTGCGTCAGTTTCTCGATAGTGCCGCGATAGGCGGGCAGCATCAGGGTGATGGCGGTGCCGCTTTCGTGCAGGGCGCGCGCCATGCCGCTGACCGCGTCACCCAGGCCCCCGGTCTTCGCCAGGGGAAATGCTTCCGACGTAACTGCCAGGATTTTTAGCGACACGATACCTACTCCAAATAAAGCGCGTCCTGAAAAAGGGTGGACGCGCCGGGCGAAGACAACGAGGAGGCCGGACGTCGGCGGGTGGGAAACTATCGCTTTGTTGCTTTGCTCGCGTAGGAAATGACAAGCAGCGTAATTTCTATACGCGATGCTTCGCCGCGATCCGCGCCCTGGCCATCGTCCGGTTGCATCTATCTTGGCAAGCAGCGTGCCTGAAGAGCTGAAATCGGCGGTCAACAGCTATTCTGCGCACGGAACGGCGGCACTGATGTGTGCATTGGTAACTCGGTGGCCGGGGGCCGGCTTGCGATTTGCTCTCCCGTAATTTCCGGCCTCGCGGCCGCATGCGCTTTGCGATGGATCAATCATTCACCATGGACCTTGTCGTCGCGCGTCCCGAAGGGCTGTATTGCCCGCCGGGAGACTTCCATATCGACCCCTGGCGCCCGGTGGACCGCGCCGTCATCACGCACGCCCATTCCGACCACGCGCGGTCCGGACACCGCCATTACCTGGCGGCCGCGCCCGGCGCCGGCGTGCTGCGGTCGCGGGTCGGCAGCGTGGACCTGGACGCCGTACCCTATGGCGAGCCGCGCGTGCACAACGGCGTGCGCATCAGCCTGCACCCGGCCGGCCATGTGCTGGGCTCCGCCCAGGTACGGCTGGAATACGAAGGGCAGGTCTGGGTGGCGTCCGGCGACTACAAGCTGCAGAAGGATGGCACCTGCGATCCATTTGAGCCCGTCCGGTGTGACGTCTTTATTACCGAGTCCACCTTCGGGATACCGGTATACCGGTGGGACGAGGTCGACAGCGTGCGCGCGGACATCAATGCCTGGTGGGCGGCGAACGCGGCCGAGGGGCGGCCGTCGGTGCTTTACTGCTATGCCTTCGGGAAGGCGCAACGCATCCTGCACGGGCTGGACGGCTCCATCGGCCCCATCGTGGCGCATGGCGCGGTGGAGACCCTCAACCGCGTGTACCGCGCATCGGGGGTGGCGCTGCCGCCCACGGTGACGGTGAATGACGTGGCCGATGCGGCGGCGCTGCGGCGTGCCCTGGTCCTGGCGCCACCGTCAGCCCGCGGCACGCCCTGGACGCGGCGCTTCGGCGATCATGCGGACGCCTTCGCCAGCGGCTGGATGCGCTTGCGGGGCGCCCGCCGTCGCCGCGGGGTCGACCGCGGCTTCGTCATGTCCGACCACGCGGACTGGCCCGGCCTCGGGCAGGCCATCGCCGCCACCGGCGCCCAGCGCGTGATCGTCACCCATGGCAGCACGGCGGTGCTGGTCCGCTGGCTGAACGAGCAGGGGGTGCGCGCCGAGTCCTTCACCACCGAGTACGGCGCCGAAGAGGACGAGGGCGGCGCCGACGCACCGGCTCCAGGCGAGGGCGAGCCCCGATGAAGGACTTCGCCGACCTGTACACCCGCCTGGACGCCACCACGTCCAGCAACGCCAAGCTGGCCGCGATGCGGGATTACTTCCGCCAGGCGCCTCCCGCCGACGGCGCCTGGGCCGCCTACTTCCTGGCGGGCGGCAAGCCGCGCCAGCTGGTGCCCACCAAGATCCTGCGGCAGTTCATCATGGACGCCGCCGGGATTCCGGAATGGCTGTTCGAGGAAAGCTACCAGGCCGTGGGCGACCTGGCGGAAACGCTGTCCCTGCTGCTGCCCGACCCCGGCACGCCCGATACGGCCAGCCTGGCCGAGTGGGTGGAGGAACGGCTGCTGCCGCTGCGCGGCCTGCCGCCTGCGGAAATCCTGTATCGCCTGCGGGACCTATTCGGCCGCCTGGATCAACATGGCCGCTTCGTCTGCGCCAAGCTGATGACGGGCGCGATGCGGGTGGGCGTCTCCAAGCTGCTCCTGACGCGGGCGCTGGCCGAAGTGGCCGGCGTGGAGACCCGCCACATGTCGCAGCGCCTGATCGGCTATACCGACATCGGCGCCCGCCCGCAGGCCGACGTGTTCGCGCGCCTGCTGGAGCCGGTCTCGCACGAAGGCCAGGCGCGGGTCGACGGCCAGCCCTATCCTTTCTTCCTGGCGCACCCCCTGAATGCCGACGTGGCGGCCTTCGACGATCTGCTCGGCCCGCCGGCAGGCTGGCAGGTCGAATGGAAGTGGGACGGCATCCGCGCCCAGCTGGTGCGCCGGGCCGAGCAGACCTGGGTCTGGTCGCGTGGCGAAGAACTGGTCACCGAACGGTTTCCGGAGCTGATGCGCCTGGGCACGCGGCTGCCCGAAGGCACGGTGCTGGACGGGGAGATCGTCGTCTGGCGCGAAGACCGCGTGCAGCCCTTCGCCCATCTGCAGCAGCGCCTGGGCCGCAAGACGGTCGGCGCCAGGCTGCTGGCCGAGGCCCCCGTCGTGCTGCTGGCCTACGACCTGCTCGAGTTCGATGGCGAAGACCTGCGCGGCCGCACGCAAGCCGAGCGCCGCGCCATGCTGGAGCGCCTGGCCGATGGGATCCGGGATCCGGCGCTGGTGCTGTCGCCGCTGCTGCGGGGGGCGGATTGGCAGGACCTGGCGCGCCAGCGTGAAGCCTCGCGCGCCCTGGGCGTGGAGGGCATGATGCTGAAGGCCGCCGACGCCCGCTACGGCGTGGGGCGCACCAAGGAAAGCGGCGTCTGGTGGAAGTGGAAGGTGGATCCGTTCTCCGTGGACGCCGTATTGATTTATGCGCAGCGCGGCCATGGGCGGCGCGCCAGCCTGTATACCGATTACACCTTCGCGGTCTGGGACGCGCCGCCGGAGTCGGCGGAACGCCGCCTGGTGCCTTTCGCCAAGGCCTATTCCGGCCTGACCGACGAGGAGATCCGTCAGGTCGACGCCATCGTGCGGAAAACCACCGTCGAAAAATTCGGGCCCGTGCGCAGCCTGGAACCCACGCAGGTATTCGAACTGGGGTTCGAAGGCATCGCCCGCAGCAGCCGCCACAAAAGCGGCATCGCCGTGCGCTTTCCGCGCATGCTGCGTTGGCGGCAGGACAAGACGCCGCAGGATGCCGACACCCTGGAAACCCTGGCGGCGCTGTTGCCGGATGGTTCCGGGGGCCCGTCCACTTGACACATCGCAGGCAATGTTTGCGTATGGCTCTATCGAGGGCCGTTCCATCTCCATGCGGTAGCCCAGTTCACCGAATATCGCTTTCCGCCGAGGCGTCCTGCCCGCTCAAGCGGGAGCTGCCATGGCTGTACGCCGCCAACCCCCCGCGCGCCAGGTATCGAAGACCTGGCGTGTCGCGCAAATCAAAAGAGTTGGCGTCGATTTAAAGGCAGGTATCGGGCTGAGCCCCTACGCTGCTACATCAGGAGCGTGTATTACCCAGCGCTGAACGGTGCCGTGGCGAGTCTCTTTTCGGCTGCAGCAGGATGAAAACCGCTCTGTTCGCGGTCCTCGTGGCAAATCGATACCACAACGGAGAGATTATGAGTGAAGCGACGCTTACCGGCAGTACCGATACGCAGCCGCCCGCCGATGGGATGACGACTCACAGGGCGGTGCTTAAGTACTCTATGCGTACTACGCCTGATATGTCCGCTGTCTTCTCTTTGCCACAAGACCGATCCGCGATATTCCTACGAACGGACGAGCGCCAAGTGTTGAGCGAGGACAGGAAAACGCTCACTTTCCAGTCGCTGCTGGATGGCGTCGATATGGTGGCGCATTTCCTGGATATGAACCCAGCGGGCGAAACGGCCACGCTTACGGCATGGGTCAATGCCTGGTATGGCAAGGTAACCCCCGACCCCCCAAGCCTGGAGTTTACATTCAGTGCTTACAAGAAAGGAGCCGCGGTGGACTATGGCGTGGTGCAGATCACGACGGGGGAAGGACTGAATCGCATGTATTTGTGCTGCAACGACCCACCTTACTTCAACAATGAAGGGCTCGGATATACCTATGATGGGCAGGCAGGCATCACCCGTTTCGTGATGAAGTACGTCGCTGAAGACCAGATCAAATTGAATAGCCTGCAAGGCAGCCTTAAACGCCTCGATTGGATACCGAGCTTTTCCCCCGATTATCGTGACCTCGTCTTTCCGCCGGATCTTGCCGCTACGGACCTGGTGATACGGGACTACGATCCGGATGCCGGCACCTTCAAGCTCTGGGACCCGGAAACGGATTACATGCTAAGTCAATTATGGGTGGGGGGGTGGAAGTTTGCACTGGTTGCCGCTAGCGAAGGCAATACCTTCTCCTTCAATTACCTGACCACAAAGCCGGTGCCGCCGCGCGCTGCGCCCTATAAACTTGTGCTGACGGGCGACAGCGACTTGCTGCCACAGGCCGACGGTATCTCTCCTCATACGGCCACGGCCACCATTACCCGACTGCGCACGGCAGGGCCGGAATTTCCGTCTCCCGTGTTTTTCAACCTGCCGGACGACGGCGGCCACAAGGCGCGCTTCATTCCTCGGCTCGGGCAAACGCTAAGCACGGACGGCATGCAGTTACGCGCGCCCGTGAACCCCAGTACGGGCCAGGCCACCGTCCAGTTCGTGGACACGTCGCCCAATGGCGAAACCGTGGCTTTGCGAGCGGCTATCGAGATAGATCCAGGGGGCGACGATTCCTACTACATCGAATCCACGCCAATTAAATTGCCGTTCAGGTTCGTGCGCAATATCGGCGCGACGCTGGAACTGGAGCGCGACCTGACGATTTTCGATAGCCGCCTGGCCGCGGGCGGAAAGATATATCAAGCCACGGCCGTGGCCAGCCACGTGGGTGCGCTGCCACCCAACGCGCAGCAGGCGACATTCAAACTGGTCGAGGGCAGCTCGGCCAGCTTCATTCCCGGCGGCAATCAAACGACCAGCGACAACGGCAAGACCTTGCACGCGCCGCTGAACAATGGGCAGGCAATTGCGCAGTTCCAGGACGCCAA
Source organism: Bordetella bronchialis (assembly GCF_001676705.1). Classification (NCBI taxonomy): domain Bacteria; kingdom Pseudomonadati; phylum Pseudomonadota; class Betaproteobacteria; order Burkholderiales; family Alcaligenaceae; genus Bordetella; species Bordetella bronchialis. The sequence continues at coordinate 3,460,952 of NZ_CP016170.1, read as the reverse complement.
CATGAGCGGCGAGCTAGTGGGCCTGCGCGCCTATATCGAGACCAGCGAGCTTTATGTGCCGTCGGTTCCGCCGCTGCTGGATTATGCGGCCAACCTGACCCTGGAACTGAAGCTGACGAGCAATGACTTGGACACGAAAACCTTGGCCGACGGGATTTCCCAGCATACGGCCACCGCCACCTTGACGGGGGGCACTGTGGATAAGGGCGACTTGCAGGTCGTGTTCCAGCTATCGCCTGCCCGCGGCGCCAAGGACGGCATTGACGCCTGGTTCGTGGACGAGACCGCAAACCAACAAGTGTCCAATGACGGCAAAACGCTGACGGCGGTGCTGGTAAACAATCAGGCATCGGTCAAGTTCGTGGATAACAGCATGCAGGGCGAAGAAGTCTGGCTACAGGCCAGCATTCCCAACTTGAGCTGAAGGCGAGCCAGACTTCTGGAATACCCCAGCTGTCATCAATCCCGCGACGGTCTCGCGCATCCATCGATGCGACGGGACTTCATCCCATCGGGCATGCCAGACCATGTTGTAGTGCGACCGCGGCAGCTGGAAGCCGAGCTCCAGGACATGCAGGGGATGGAACCGCGCCACGTACATCGCCAGTTTGCGCGGCATGGTTACGGCAAGGTCGGTCTGCAGCAGGATCAAGGGGACATGGCTCATGCTGGACACGTACAGATCGAACTGCCGTTGAAAGCCGGACTTGCGCAACCATGCGTCCACCTCGTTGTCCTTGCCGTACATATCGGTCGTGGTCACGAAGCGCAGCTGGCAGAAATTGGCGGGCGTCAGCCGCTTGCGCGCGGCGGGATGCCCATGCCTTAACAGGCAGACCCGATCGTCGTCGAATAGCGCGTGCGTGCGGAAACGGCCGCCGACCTCTTCGAAGCGGCCCAGCGCGATGTCGATGGAGTGATCCTCCAGCTGTTTTTCCGGCAGCGCCACGCCTTGCATATTGACAAAGCTGAATCGCACCCCGGGCGCATGGCTGTCGCAATAGCTGCGCAGGCCGGGCGCCAGCATCCATTCGATGGTATGGCGGGCGGCGATGCGGAAGGTGCGCGAAGACTTCATGGGATCGAAGGCCCCGCCGTCTTCCATGATGCCGCCGATGGCCGCCAGGGCTTCCCGTACGACCGGGCGGATTTCCAGCGCGCGCGGGGTAGGGACGAGTTGCCTGCGCACCAGGACGAACAAGGGATCCGCCAGCAGCCGGCGCAATTCGGCCAGCTTTCGGCTGATGCCGGGCTGGGTCGTATGCAGCCGGGCCGCGGTCTCCGTGGCGCTGCGCGTTTCCATCAGCAGTTCGAACACCGTCAGCAGGTTCAGGTTGACCTTGCGCAGCGTATCCAGTTCCACGAAGGCGATCTCCAAACGGCGGGCTATTCATATCAAAAAAAGCATTATATGTTCCAGATAAATCATTTGATGTTATGAGCGGCGGCGTCTAGGATTTGTCTCGACCCTGAAACAAGGCTGTTGGAGAAATCGATGAGCAGGCAGCAAGTGACGCCGTTCCCCCTGTACGAAATCAGCGGCGCGCCGCGGGAGCGGGGCCGGTCCTATGGCGAGCAGGCCCGGCAGCGCATCGCCCGCTCCATCGAGCACTACAGCGAACAGGCGGCCCGCTGGAAGCTGGAACGCAGCGAGATCGACAAGATCATCCACAGCTACATCCCGGCGGTGCGCAAGTTCGACGAGAACTACTTGACCGAGATGCAAGGCATTGCGGAAGGGGCGGGGGTGCGCCTGGAAGACATCTTCCTGCTGAACGCCCGCACCGAAGTCATGAAGCTGGCCTTCAAACCGGAGCTGCGCGCGCGTCTGCTGGGCGAAACCAACGATGGCTGCACTTCCGTGAAGGTCATGCGCGAAGCCACCGCCGACGGCCAATTGATCCACGCGCAGAACTGGGACTGGAAGGAAGAATGCTCGGAGACCGGCGTGGTGCTGCGCATCCTGCGCGATGACGGCCCGGACATCCTTACCTTTACGGAAGCCGGAATGCTGGCCCGCTCGGGCTTCAACTCCGCCGGAATATCGATCACGGGCAACAACCTGGAGTGCGATCGCGATTACAGGCAGATCGGTGTGCCGTTGCCCCTGATCCGCCGCAAGGCCCTGGAAAGCCCGTACCTGGCCTGGGCCATGCACGCGGTGTACGCGACACCCAAGACCGGCTCCAACAATATGGCCGTGTGCCATCACGAAGGCGTTGCCATCAATTTCGAGTGCGCGCCGGACGAGACCTTCCAGCTGCTGCCGCGGAACGGCCTGCTGGTGCATTCCAATCATTGGCTGAGCCCGATCGCCCTGGCGAAGCTCAAGGACACGGGCATCGCGTTCTCGCCGTGCACGCTGTATCGCGAGCAGCGCGTGCGCGACCTGCTGGCGCCGGACGTGGGCCGCATCACCGTGGATTCCGTAAAACAGGCGCTGCTCGACGATTTCCAGTCGCCGTGGTCGGTGTGCAGGCCGCCGCGCGGCGACTTCGGGCGCGATACGCGTAGCGCGACGGTATCCACGGTCGTCATGCAGCCGGCGCTGAACGTGATGGAAGTGGCCAACCTGCCTGCGCTGGATCCCACGTTCACCCGCTATGAGTTGCCGCGGCGGAACCGCTAGCGGCTGCCGCCGGCTGTACCGCGGAACCATTCCGTATGCGCATCGCGCGGCCGCGCACGTTGCGGCCGCCGAGTCACCCGGCGCGGGCCGGGATTTTCTAAAACACCACAGGGGAAGCAGCCATGAAAAAGGCCTTCGAACACCATCTGCCGCGCGGCGGCGTCTTTACCGGCGGGCTGGCCCGCATGGCCGCCACGCTGGCGCTGGGCGTTGCCGTCGCCGTGTCCGGTACGGCCGCGGCGCAGGACGGCGACAAATATCCCTCTCATCCGATCCGGCTGATCGTGCCATTCGCCGCGGGCGGCGGCACGGACATCCAGGCGCGCATCGTCGCGCAGGAAGTGGGCAAGGAACTGGGCCAGACCATCGTGGTCGAGAACCGGCCGGGTGCCGGCGGCGGTATCGGCGCGTCCTTCGTCGGCCAGGCCAAGCCCGACGGCTATACCTTGCTGGTCGGCTCCACCGGCACGCACGGCGCCAACCAATTCCTGTATTCCAAACTGCCGTATGACCCCGTCAGGGACTTCACGCCGATCACCGTACTGGCCACCTTCGACAACGTCGTTGTGGTGCCCGAGTCGTCCAAGGTGCATACGCTGAAAGAACTGGTCGACGCGGCCAAGGCCAATCCCGGCAAGCTGAACTACGGCGTCACCACGGTGGGCAGCTCGGCCCACCTGGCGGTGGAGAAGTTCAACCGCGACGCCGGCATCAAGGCCAGCGGCGTGCCGTACAACGGCGCGGGCCAGGCGACGACGGACCTGCTGGCGGGCCGCCTGGACTATATGCTGGACCTGGTCGGCACGCAGATCGGCAACATCAAGGCCGGCAAGGTGCGGCCCATCGCCACCACGGCGCTCAAGCGCAACGCCGTCCTGCCCGATGTCCCGACCATCGCGGAATCCGGATATCCCGGCTTCAGCGCGGTGGGCTGGGTAGGCCTGTTCGGGCCCGCCGGCATGCCGCAATCGACGGTCGACACGCTGTACAAGGCCATCGAGAAAGTCTATGCCTCGCCGGACTTCCAGGCCACCATGCGCGCCCGGTCTTTCGACATCGCCAACATGCCGCCCGCGGAATTCTCCAAATTCCTGGATGCCGAACGCCAGAAGTGGGGCACGGTGGTGCGCGAGTCCAATATCAAGCTGGATTGACCGCCCATGGACCGATCCGGCGGTCGCCAGTACGATCGCCGGTCGGACCACGGCACCGATCGTCAAACCGATCATCAAGGACCAAGGATGAGACAAACCACATTTCCAGAGGCCATGCGCTGCGTCGTGCTGATCGGCATCGACTTCGATGGCCCCAGCCATGAAGTAGGGCGCGGCATCGCCCCGCTGGGCAAGCATTCCTGGGGCAACTACTCCGCCCGCTGCGGCGTGCCGCGGCATATGGAGATGCTGGACCGCCACAACATCAAGGGCACTTTCTTCGTGCCCGGCTATGATGCCGAGCGCCATCCCGCCACCATCGAGGATATCGACCGCAACGGCTTCGAGGTCGCCGCGCACGGCTATCTGCACGAGGCCTGGGAACTGGAAGCCGCCGAGGAGGAAGCGCTGCTGCGCAAGACCGACGGCATCCTGCGCGACATCATCAAGAAACCCGTGCTGGGCTGGCGCTCGCCGTCCGGCCGCAAAAGCGACAAGACCATGAAGGTGCTGAAGTCGCTGGGCTACATCTACGATTCCAGCGACAAGGACTACGACCGCCCGTACCGGCTGCGCTTCGGCAAGGGCCAGGACGACGTCATCGTCGAGCTGCCCAACAACACCTACAGCCTGGACGACTTCCCCTTCTACAAGTTCAGCTATACGCCGCCATCCGAAGTCCTGGCGCAATGGAAGACCGAGTTCGACGCCATCTACCGCAACGACCGCTTCTTCGTCATGTCGCTGCACCCGCGCGCCGGCTGGGGCTCGGGCACGCCCTCGCGCACCAAGGCCCTGTCCGACCTGATCGCCTACATGAAGACGCACGACGGCGTGCAATTCATGGAATCGCGCGCCTTCGCGCAATGGTGCCTGGACAACAGCAACAATCTTGAAGAGGTGTCGTTCGCATGAGCACGCATACCTGGCCCACCGGCGCCCGCGCGGTCGCCTTGCTGACCGTCAACTTCGACGCCGAATCCTTCGACCTGAAGGAAGTCCCCACCGAACGCATGTTCGGCCGCTACTCCTATGGCCGCTACGCCGTGCGCGCCGGCTTCCCACGCCTGGTCGAACTGTTCAACAGGCATGACGTGCCCGCCACCTTCTTCGTACCGGGCACGGACGCACGCCGCCATCCCGACCTGATCCGCGAACTGGCCGCCAACGGCCACGAAATCGCCGCCCGCGGTATCGACCTGGAAAACTTCGCCACCCTGGGCGACAAGGAAGCGCAAGTCCTGAAGGACTCGCGCGACATCCTGGCGGACGCGGCCGGCGTCGCGCCCGCAGGCTTCCGCGCCCCCGGCGGCGAGCTCTCCTCGAAGACGCTGCATCACCTGGCCGACCTGGGCTTCATCTACGACGCCAGCTTCCAGGACGCCGATCATCCCTACGTATTCGGCCTGACGGGGGAGAAGAAAGTCGTCGAGCTACCCTCGTCCTTCGCCCTGGACGACGCACCCATCTACTCGGCCCGCCACACGCATGCTCGCCTGCAAGCCATCTGGCGCGACGAAATCGCCGCCATGCACGCGGAAGGCACGCTCATCCCCATCACCCTGAACCTGCGCGGCGATTTCGGCTCCACCCGCGCCGCACGCATCGCCGTGCTCGACACCTTGCTGGCCGAGCTCAAGCAACTGGGCGGCGTCCGCTTCATGACCTGCCAGCAATTGGCCGACCACACGCTATCGCTGAACCTGACGCCCGAGCCGGATCCGTACCGCGCCCACGCCAACACCCTGGCCAAGCAGGTATATCGAGGCGACCTGGCCATCCGGCCGCTGTAGCGGCGCGGCGGCATAGCCGGCACCCCCACGCCCCCACGCCGCGACAAACAATCCAGCGCAAGCCCCAGGACGACCCGCAAAAAAAGAAACCGATACCCCGCACCCCGCACCCCGCACCCCGCACCCCGCACGCAACACGCAACACGCAACACGCAACACGCAACACGCAACACGCAACACGCGACACGCAGGATCGCGGCGGCCCCGCTGGGGGGCCGTCGCGATCGGCCCCGCAAGACCTTCAACCGTCCATAGCCTCTTCCAACGAAGGGCCAAGCAAACCACCCGCCCCGATACCCGCCACTGAGGCACGACGCAGTCCGGCGGGGGGATGCCTGCCGGCGACGGCCTGTCGGAGGGCGAACGAGCGGATGTCGAAGGAAGCCGTGGCGCGGACGCCATGAAGAAAAACCCAACCAGCCAACGCCCGGCGGACGAGACGAGCGACGTGGTGTCCGGGGCCCGGGCCCCGGACCGCCCGACCAGGCCGGCGCCGGCAGGCATCCCCCCGCCGGACGTCCGACAGGCACCCCCCCAGCAAACATCAAGCAAAACCCGAGCGAACACCCAAGCCACCGCCCCACGCCGGAGATCCCCACCACACCCCACCAGGCACGAGGTTTGCTCCTCCACAATCGAAGCCCGCCGTACGTAGCGGGCAACCGAGAAAAGGAGAGCGCCATGCGAGGCATACTGCTATGGCTGTTGGGGATCCCCATCCCGGTCATCATTCTGCTGTGGCTGTTCCACGTCATCTAGGGATCCACCTCCGGCCACAGGGAACCGCCCCCATTCCGCCGGCCAGGCGGCCGCTTCGCGGCCGCCTTTTTCACGCGCATCGCAACCCTGACGGTCTACACGATATCCGGATACCCAGCGCCATCCCCATCATCGAGCAGCGCATCATAAGCCCCCGCATCCACCGCCACGAACCGCTGCACGCGAGCCTCGCGCAGCAGACCCGCCGCGTCCCCATCCCGGTGCATCGCCACCAGCGTCGCCCTGAGCCGCTCGCAACACGCCGCCTCCACATCGACCCTGCACACCAACAGCGGATTCGGGGTCCACGGCGTCACCCCGATCGTCCGCACATTTTCCAGCGCCCCGGCGTCATGCACCCGCAAAAGATCCAGATACCAACCATCCACCGCCGTCAGATCGATCTCCCCGCCCCGCAACGCGCCCAATAGCCCGCGCGGGTTGCCGTAAGGCCCTTTCACCTCCCGGAACAGCTTCCCGTCCCGCACCGCCGCATACGCGGCAAGCGCACGCCGCGGCGCATTCCATCCCGACTGCGAATCCCGGACCATCCATCCGTACCGGCAACCCAACGCCTCTTCCAGCCCCGTCCACGGCGCATCCGCGCGCACCAGGAACTCGCTGCGATAGCGCGCCTGTCCCTCGTACCAAGGAAAATCCGGCACCACCGCCGCCACGGCCTGGTACTCCCTCCCAGCGCGCAAAGCCTGCGCGTAAGGCCATCCGCACATGAACGCGCCGCACAAGCCCGGCCGCGACCAGAGCTCCGCAATCGGCGTGGGCCACCCATGCTCCACGAACCGCACCGTCAGGCCCGCCCGCCGATGCGCCTCGCCCAGCAAGGCATGCCACGCCGCCCGCGCCGTCGGCGCCACGTCGTACATCCGCGTCGAGGCGATCAGCGTCGATTGCATCATGGTTCTTTCATGAGAGTCCGCATGGCGATCAAGCGAACTTCAAGGTCTGTCCGATCCCCAGGCGCCGTGCCTTGTCCAGCATCGCCTGGCCCAGCGCGATATCCGTCGTCGACAGCCCGCGATGCCAGAACAGGATCGTCTCGTCCTCGCGCTCGCGGCCCGGCTTCAGCCCCGCGACAATCTGCCCGATCTCCGCATGCAGGTTCTCCTGCGTAATGCGGTCGCTGTCCACATGCGCGCGCAGCGCGCCGAACGGCAGTCCCTTGCGGCACTGCCCCCAGTCATCCACCACCACCTTGCTCATGATGTCCGTCAACGACAATTCGACCGCGCTCATCGTCCCGTAGGGCATCACCAGCGCGCCGGGCTTGATCCATGCCGTCTTCAGCAGCGGCGTCGGCTCGGGCAGGCGCGAGGCCTCGACCACGATATCCGCGTCGCGCACGCAGGACTTCCAGTCGTCCACCACGGAAACGGGCTTGCCCAGATCCCGCGACAGCCGCTCGCCGAAAGCCTGCCGGCTTTCCGGGCGGCGCGAATGCACGCGGATCTCGTCGAAATCGAAAATGCTGTCCAGCAAGCGCACATTCCAGTACGAGGTCCCGCGGGCGCCGATGTGTCCCAGCACCTTGCTGCCCTGGCGGGCCAGATGCCGCGCGCCCAGCGCGGTCACCGCCCCGGTACGCATGTCCGTGATGGCCGTCGCATCCACGATGGCCAGCGGCTTGCCGGTTACCGGGTCGAACAGGTTCAGCAGCGCCATCTCCGACGGCAGGCCCACCTTGTAGTTGTCGACGAAGTCGCTGACCACCTTGACGCCGGCCACATGCAGCGGCTCGATATAGCCGCGCAGCACATTGAAGTGGCCCTTGTCCGAGGACTCCGGCACCAGGTGCACGCGCGGCTCGATCACCGTCTTGCCCAGGCCCTGGGCGCGCAAGGCGCCTTCCACCGCGGCCAGGATCTCCGCATCCGTGATGTTCAGGGCTTTGACGTCGGGCCCGTTCAGATAGGTAATGTCGATGGACTGCATGATGTCTCCGGGTTCACTGGATAGGCTTGATGCCCGCCGTCTTCACGATGTCCGCCCACTTGCGCGACTCGTTCTGGATCATGGCGGCGAATTCCTGCGTGCTCGTGCTGGCGGGCTCCACGCCCTGGTCGGCGAACTTCTGCCGCACGGCGGGATCCTGCAGCACGGTGGCGATATCGCGCTGGATCTTCTGCAGGACGGCGGCCGGCGTCTTGGCGGGCGCCACGATGCCGTACCAGGACGTCACGTCGAAGCCGGGGTAGCCGCTTTCGGCCACGGTCGGCACATCGGGCAACTGCGGCAGGCGATGCGGGCCGGCGATGGCCAGGGCGTTCAGCTTGCCGCCGCGGATGAAGGGCAGCACGGTCGACACGCCCGCGAACATCATGTCCACATTGCCCGCGACCACATCGGTGACCGCCGGCGCCATGCCGTTGTAGGGGATGTGCATGGTGCTCAGGCCGGCCGATTGATTCAGCAGTTCGCCGGCCAAATGCGCGCCGCTGCCCGCGCCCGGCGAGGCGAAGTTCAATTTGCCCGGCCGCGTCTTGGCATAGGCGACGAAGGATTTGAAATCCTTGGCCGGCACCGAGGGATTCACCACCAGGATATTGGGCGACGTCGCCAGCAGCGTGACAGGCGCGAAGGCCTGGGCGGTATCGAAGTTGAGATTCGTGTAGAGCAGGGGATTGACAGTCAGGTTGCCGGCCGGCGCCAGGCCCAGCGTGTAGCCGTCGGCCGCGGCACGCGCCACTTGCCCCATGCCCAGGTTGCCGGAGGCGCCCGGCCGGTTCTCGATAATGACCGGCACGCCCCACATCTCGTTGAGCTTCTGCCCGACGATGCGCGGAATCGCGTCGGCCACGCCGCCCGCGCCGAAGGGCACGATGATGGTGACGGGCTTGGACGGATACGCGGCGTCGGCCGCATGCGCCGGCAGGCTCGCCGCCGCAAGGTAGGCGCCGGCGGCGGCAGCCGCCAGGCGCAGGCTCAGAGACAATTTCATGGTATTCCCCTTGTATGTATGTCTACTGCTGCGTTATGCCGGTCCCCTTGGGGCCGGCGTGGATTCGTGGCGTATCCGGCCGGGGTCATCTCCCCGCGGAGCGTCCATGCCCGAGGGGCACGCAGTGGCCAGGCATGCCAGCCTCAGCGGCCCAGCATGGGCAGGTCCAGCCCCGCGTCGCGCGCGCAGGCGATCGCTTCTTCATAGCCGGCATCCGCATGGCGCATCACACCCGTGGCCGGATCGTTGTGCAGCACCCGGGCGATGCGGCGCGCGGCCGCATCCGTGCCGTCGCAGACGATGACCACGCCCGCATGCTGCGAGAAGCCCATGCCCACGCCGCCGCCATGGTGCAGGGACACCCAGGTGGCGCCGCCCGCGGTGTTCAGCAGGGCATTGAGCAGCGGCCAATCGGACACGGCGTCCGAGCCATCGCGCATGGATTCGGTCTCCCGGTTGGGGCTGGCTACCGATCCGGAGTCCAGGTGATCGCGGCCGATGACCACGGGCGCGCTCAGCTCGCCCGTGCGGACCATCTCGTTGAATGCCAGGCCCAGCCGCGCGCGATCGCGCACGCCCACCCAGCAGATGCGGGCGGGCAGGCCCTGGAAGGCGATGCGCTCGCGCGCCATGTCCAGCCAGTTGTGCAGGTGCTTGTCGTGCGGAATCAGCGCCTTGACCTTGGCGTCCGTCTTGTAGATGTCCTCCGGGTCGCCCGACAGCGCGGCCCAGCGGAAAGGCCCGATGCCTTCGCAGAACAGGGGCCGGATGTAGGCCGGCACGAAGCCCGGGAAATCGAAGGCATTGCGGACGCCCATCTCCAGCGCCATCTGGCGGATGTTGTTGCCGTAGTCCAGCGTGGCGGCGCCGCGTTCCTGCAGCGTCAGCATGGCTTGCACGTGGCCCGCCATGGATTGCTTGGCGGCGCGCACCACGGCATCCGGCTCGGTGGCGCGGCGCGCTTTCCATTCCTCCATGGTCCAGCCCTGGGGCAGGTAGCCGTTCAAGGGGTCGTGCGCGGAGGTCTGGTCCGTGACGCAGTCCGGCGTAATGCCGCGCTCCACCATCCGCGCCAGCACGTCGGCGGCGTTGCCCAGCAGGCCGATGGACAGCGCGCGGCCGTTCTTACGGGCCTCGTCCAGCAAGGCCAGCGCTTCGTCCAGCGTGCGCGCCTTGACATCGATATAGCGGGTACGCAGGCGGAAGTCGATGCGCGACTCGTCGCATTCCACCGCGATCATGCTGAAGCCCGCCATGGTCGCGGCCAGGGGCTGCGCGCCGCCCATGCCGCCCAGGCCCGCCGTCAGGATCCAGCGGCCCTTGGGATCGCCGCCGAAGTGGCGGTTGGCCACGGCGTAGAAGGTTTCGTAAGTGCCCTGGACGATGCCCTGCGAGCCGATATAGATCCAGCTGCCGGCCGTCATCTGCCCGTACATCATCAGGCCCTTGCGGTCCAGCTCGTGGAAATGCTCCCAGGTGGCCCAGTGCGGCACCAGGTTGGAGTTCGCCAGCAGCACGCGCGGCGCGTCCTCGTGGGTCTTGAAAACGCCGACTGGCTTGCCCGACTGGACCAGCAGGGTTTCGTCGGGCTGCAGGCGGCGCAGCACCTCCAGGATTTTGTCGAACGATGGCCAATCCCGCGCGGCGCGGCCGATGCCCCCGTATACCACCAGTTGTTCGGGATGTTCGGCGACTTCCGCATCCAGGTTGTTCTGGATCATGCGATAGGCGGCTTCGATCAGCCAGTTCTTGCAGGTCAGCGTGCTGCCCCGCGGCGCGCGGATGGCGCGCGACGGGTCCAGGCGGGAAGATGCGGGTGCGTTCATTGGGCTTGGTCTCCGGAAATCTTGGCGGTGGCGGATCGCGTCGATATGACGGCGTGGCCGGTCAGGCGGTAGCGGTCGCCGGGATGGATCAGGCGGGCGAACGTCACGACGTCATCGCCCGACCAGGTGCGGCGCAGCACCTGCAGGCAGGCTTGCGGACCTTTCAGTTCCAGCCAGCCCGCCACGCGCGCATCGGGAAGAATGGCTTCGATGGTGTGTTCGACCGCCGTCAGCGGCGCGACGCGGCTCAGGTAGGCGTTGGGCGTTTCGCGGCTGAAGTCCTGGTCGATGTAGTCCGGGGCGACGCGCGGATTGACGTAGCGGTCTTCCAGCTGCACCGGCACGTCGTTGTCCAGGTGCAGGATCAAGGAGTGGTAGACCGACTTGTCGATGGACAGGGCAAGCGCGGTGGCGATGCCCTCCGGCGCGGTGACGCGCTCCAGCTGCAGGACACGGTTGGCGTAGCGGTGGCCGCGCTGGGCGATTTCTTCCGCGATGTTGCGCACCTCCAGGACCGGCAGCGCGGGTTTTTGCTCCGCGACGAAGGTGCCCAGGCCCTGGCTGCGCACCAGGATGCCTTCCTGCGTCAGCTCCAGGATGGCGCGCCGCGCCGTCATGCGCGACACCTCGAACTGCGCGGCCAGCTGGTTCTCCGACGGGACCTGGTCGTTGACCGTCCAGCGTCCCGCGTCGATCTGTTCGACGATGTGCTGCTTGATCCGGGCATAGGGCGGCAGCGGAAGGTCGCGGGTGGCGGTAGGCATGGGTATGAAGTCGATGCGCGGCGGCGCGGAGTGGACGATGGGGCAAACTCTAGCTTGAATATACAAGTATAGGCAAGTAGTATGCGGCTATGGAAAACCCGGGTAGGGCCCTAACCGCGCCGCGCGCCGCGCGCCCGACCTCGACCGCCCCACAGGAACGTGCCGCCATGAGCCTTGAACCCGCGCAAGACCCTGCCTTGATTGTCAATGCCCGGATCGCCAGCTTCGATCCGGCGGCGGCCACGCCCTATGGCGTGCTGGATGGCGCGGACGCCATCGCGATACGGCATGGACGCATCGCCTGGTTGGGGAATGGCGCCCGCGTGCCGGACGCCGCGTGGATGAATGAAGCCGGCAGGCCGGGCCGGTGCATCGATGCGCAGGGTGCGTGGGTCATGCCCGGCCTGGTCGATTGCCACACCCACCTGGTATATGCCGGTACGCGGGCCAGGGAATTCGAAATGCGCCTGAACGGCGCGTCCTACGAAGACATCGCCCGTGCCGGCGGCGGCATCGTCTCCACGGTGCGCGCCACGCGCGCGGCGGGGGAGGCCGGACTGGTCGAGCAGGCCCTGCCACGGCTGCGCGCCCTGTTGCGCGAAGGGGTGACCACGGTGGAAATCAAATCGGGCTACGGGCTGGACGGCGATACGGAGCTTGCCATGCTGCGTGCGGCGCGCACGCTGGGCGATCGCCTGCCGGTGACCGTGCGCACGACTTTCCTGGGCGCGCATGCGCTGCCGCCGGAATACGCCGGGCGCGCCGATGACTACATCGATTTCGTCTGTACCCGGGTGCTGCCGGAGGCCGCGCGGCTGGGCCTGGCCGATGCCGTGGATGTCTTCCACGAAAGCATAGGTTTCGATGCCGCGCAGTCCGAGCGCGTCTATCGCGCCGCGGCGGCGCTGGGCCTGCCGGTGAAGGTGCATGCCGAACAACTGAACCTGTGCGGCGCGGCTGCCTTGGGCGCCCGTTATCGCGCCCTGTCGGCGGACCACCTGGAGCACCTGGACGAGGCGGGCGCGCGTGCCATGGCGGCGGCGGGCACCGTGGCGGTGCTGCTACCGGGCGCGTTCTACTTCCTGCGCGATACCCGGGTGCCGCCGGTGGACCTGTTGCGCCGGCACGGCGTGCCCATCGCCGTGGCCACCGACTGCAATCCCGGCACGTCGCCGTTCACGTCCCTGCTGCTGATGCTGAACATGGCGTGCACGCTGTTCCGCTTGACGCCGGCCGAAGCACTGAACGGCGTGACGCACGCCGCCGCGCGCGCGTTGGGCTTGCAGGAACAGGTGGGCAGCGTGACGGTGGGCAAGTGGGCGGACCTGGTTTTCTGGCAGGTGCCCGAGCTGGCGGAACTGTGCTACAGCCACGGCATGCACACGCCCGCGCGCATACTGCGGCGCGGACACGAATCGCTGTTCTAGGCGCCGGGCCGTGGCCGGGATATTCGGGGCGTTGGCCATGCGCTTGTCGCCGGTGATTGATGGATGGGGCAGGGCGCGGAGGCCATCCTGGTGTTTTCCATTCCAGTATGGCTGATGCCGGTGCCCGGGATTACGGTACCCCGTATCGGCTGGATGCCGATCCATGGCGGCGTATAGTAGCCAGCTCTTGCCGGGGCTGCCGCCCGCGCGGTGGCGGCTCCAGGATCGTCCCTTCCGCCATCCATTCTCCGCCCTCTCCGTACTTCGATGACCAGTTCCAGCGCAACGCCGTCCGCCGTCGATACCGCTTCCCTGGAGCAGGGCTCGGACCACTGGCTGAGGAACCTGGCGGTATGCGTGTTCGGTTCCTTCACGACCATTGTGGGCATGACCCTGCTGCTGCCTTTCCTGCCGCTGTATGTGGAGCAGCTGGGCGTGAAGGATCATGCCGCCATTGTGCAATGGTCCGGCGCGGCCTTCGGCGCCGCTTTTTTCAGCGCCGCCCTGACCGCGCCGCTGTGGGGACGGCTGGCCGACCGCTATGGCCGCAAGCTGATGCTGATCCGCGCCAGCCTGGGCATGTCCATCGCCATGTCGCTGATCGGCATGGCGGAGAACGTCTACCAGCTGGTGGGACTGCGGCTGCTCGCCGGCCTGTTGGGCGGGTATGCCTCGGGCTCGATGGTGCTGGTGGCCACGCAGACGCCGCGGCATCGCACCGGCTGGGCGCTGGGCGTGCTGTCTTCGGGCATCATGGCGGGCAACCTGGCGGGGCCGTTGATCGGGGGCGCGTTGCCGCCCCTGATCGGCATACGCGCCACCTTCCTGGCATCCGGCGGGCTGATCTTCGTGGCCTTCCTGGTCACGACCTTCCTGATCAAGGAAGAACGCCGTCCCAAGCCGGGCAAGGCCGCGGACAAGCCCAAGGCAGGGTTGGCTGCCGTGCCGGACAAGGGGCCGCTGATGGCGATGTTGTTCACCGGCATGCTGCTGATGCTGGCCAATATGTCCATCGAGCCCATCATCACCGTCTACGTGGCGCAATTCGCCGAGGCGGGCCACGTCACCATGGTGTCCGGACTGGTGATGTCGGCGACCGCGTTGGGCAGCATCCTGTCCGCCTCGCGCCTGGGGCGCCTGGCGGACCGCGTGGGCCACTGGAATGTGATCATCGGCTGCTTGCTGGTGTCGGCCCTGCTGCTGATCCCGCAGGCTTTCATCACCGCGAGCTGGCAGCTCGTGGCGCTGCGCTTCCTGATGGGCCTGTCGCTGGGTGGCTTGCTGCCCTGTATCGCCACGGTCATCCGCCACAACGTGCCGGAACGCGTGGCGGGTGCCATGCTGGGCTATTCCACCTCGGCCCAGTACGTGGGGCAGGTGGTGGGACCCCTGGCGGGCGGTTTCGTCGGCGGCCATTTCGGCATGCAGTCGGTGTTCCTGGGCACCAGCGTGCTGATGGCCCTGGGGGCCTTGTACAACCGCATCGTGCGGGTACGCCGGGCCAAGGCTGGCTGAACGGCCGCTGAATCGCGCGGGCGTCCGGCCGTGTCCGGTCATGCCCGTCTATCCGTCCGGCAATGTCCTGGCTTATCCTCGGGTTTCGGCACGAGATCCGAACGCGATCCCGCGATCGCGCAATGACAAAACCCAGGAGACATATTCATGAGCCGTGCATTCAATCGCTGCCTTGCCGCGTTGTTCGCCGCTGCGGCCGTCGCCGCCGCGCCGGGCGCGCATGCCGCCGACGCGTGGCCAGACAAGGCCATCACGCTGGTTTCGCCGTATGCGCCCGGCGGCACCACCGACGTGCTGGCGCGTTTGCTGGCGACCCGCCTGCACGACAAGCTGGGCCAGACCGTGATCGTGGAAAACCGGGCGGGCGCGGGCGGCAACATCGGCACCGCCTACGTCGCCAAGGCCAAGCCGGACGGCTACACGTTCCTGCTGGCCGCCAGCGGACCCATCGTGATCGCCGGCACGCTGTACAAGAAGCTGCCCTACGATCCGGCAAAGGATTTCACCGAAGTCGTGCCGCTGGCGCGCACCAGCTTCGTCGTCGCGGTCAACGCCAAGTCCGGGCTGAACTCCATCCAGGACATTATCGCCAAGGGCAAGACCGGCGACCTGGTGTTCGGCTCCGCCGGTTCGGGCACGCCGCAGCACATCATCGGCGAGATGTTCAACACCGCGGCGGGCACCAAGATCCGCCACATCCCGTACAAGGGATCGGGCCCCTTGCTGAACGACTTGGTCGGCGGCCAGGTGCCGCTGGCCTTCGAAAACCCGCTGCCCATCATGCAGCAGGTCAAGGCGGGCAACCTGAAGGTGCTGGCGGTCACGGGCGCGCAGCGTTCGGCCGCCTTGCCCGACGTGCCGACCCTGGCGGAAACCGGCATCAAGGGCGTGGACGCGCAACCGTGGTACGGGCTGCTCGGCCCCGCCGGCATTCCCGACGCCATCACCAAGCGCATGAACCAGGAAGTGCAGGCCATCCTGAATGCCCCCGATGTGAAAGAGCAGCTCGCCACGCTGGGTGTGGAGGCCATGCACATGAGCCCGGCGGAATTCCACAGCTATGTGATCCGGGAAATCGGTACCTGGGGCAAGGCGGTGAAGGCGTCCGGGGCGACGGTGGACTGATGAAACGAAAACACCGCGGGTAAGGCGACCTCCGATCCGGTACGCCTTTCAAAGCGGGGCCCGGCTTCTGTCCGGGCCCTTTTTCGTTGTCTGGCCGGCGTCGATAGAGATTCATGCTTGTGGCCGAACGTCAGGGCTCGCCCTGATCGCGCGGACCGAACCCGTTTCATTGAACGACCTGGCCGCCAAAAGCGGCAGGGCAAAATCCAATCTTCCCCGCGCATTGCGCACGATGGAGCAGTACGGCCCGATCCACTTCGAAGAAGGCCCTGGCCGGCAACTGGCCCTCCGGGCGGATTATTCGGGCATATCGCTGGAAGTCTCGTTCTGACGCGGTTCTCTGCGTCGGTCCTTTACGCCATCGGTTTCAACTCCCCCAGCACCGTGGGTATCAGCTCGGACACCGTCGGATGGATCTGTACGGTGCGCTGCAGGGTCGTATAGGGCGCCTTGCTCGACATCACATCCAGTATCCCGTGCACGGCTTCGTCGCCGCCGGTACCCAGGATGGCGGCGCCCAGGATAGCCTTGGTCTCGGCATCCACCACCACCTTCATGAATCCCTCGGTCTCGCCCTTTTCGACGGCGCGGCCGACGCGCGTCATGGGGCGCACGCCGACCAGCGCCGGCCGGCCGGTGGCGCGCACCGCGGCTTCCGTCATGCCCACGCGGCCCAGCGGCGGATCGATGTACAGGGCATAACAGGGCAGGCGGTCGCTGACGCGGCGCGGGTCTTCGTCCAGCAGGTTGGCCGCGACGATCTCGAAGTCGTTATACGAGGTATGGGTGAAGGCGCCGCGCCCATTGCAATCGCCCAGCGCCCAGATGTGCGGCACGCTGGTGCGCAGCTGGTCGTCGACAACGATGTACCCGCGTTCGTCGGTCTTTACGCCCGCGGCCTCCAGCCCGAGATCGCCGGTGTTCGGCAGCCGCCCGACCGCCATCAGCACATGCGAGCCGATGATGGGCCCGGGATCCTGCCGGCACGACACGCGGACGGCGGCGCCTTGCGGATGCGCTTCGAACCGTATGCATTCCGCGTTCAGGTGCACCCGTATGCCTTCCTTTTCCAGGATCTTCAGGATGGCGTCGGAGATATCCGGATCTTCACGTGAAATCAGCCGCGGACCTTTCTCCACCACGGTGACCTCGGCGCCGAAGCGGCGGTACATCTGCGCGAACTCCAGCCCGATATAGCTGCCGCCGATGACGATCATATGGCGCGGCACGGTGTCCAGGTCCAGCAGGGTGGTGTTCGTCAGCAGCGGGATGTCGCGCACGCCCGGCATGTCCGGAATATTGGCGCGGCCGCCGACATTGATGTAGAAGCGGTCCGCCGACAGGCGCCGGCCGTCCACGTCGATTTCGCGCGGGCCCACGAAGCGTGCGTGGCCCTGCACTACGGTGCAGTTGTCCATGCCTCGCAGCCACTTTTCCACGTTGCCCCGGGCACGCAGGACGACTTCGTCCTTGCGCTCCTTCAGCCGCCTGGCGTCGACGCCGACCGTGCCTTGCAGCGCGACGCCGAAGTCCGCGGCGCGCCGCGCCAGGTGGGCCGCATAGGCGCTGGCGACCAGCGTCTTGGTCGGCATGCAGCCCGTGTTGACGCAGGTGCCGCCGAAGTGCTTGCGCTCGATCAAGGCCACGCGCTGGCCCGCCTGTGTCAGGCGGCCGGCCAGCGGCGGGCCGGCCTGTCCCGCGCCGATGACGATGGCGTCGAAGTGGGTGGGCGTTACGCCGGACGGCGAATCCGCGCGCGGGGTGGTGTTTCCGGATGGGCCTTGCGTGGGCTGCGTGCTCATGGGGACCTCTCTTTGCGCGCCGCGCAATGCGGCTCCTGGGGCGGATGACGGTCGGGACGCGTATCGATGCGACGGCCGCGCCGGACCGGCAATTACTGTAAACGCTGCGGCGGTTTTCGCGAAGACCGGAATGCAGGCGCTGCCCCGGCTTCAGCGTTATGTGAAGTGGACGCAGGCATACTAGTCGGGCGGGATCCGTGCATTGCGCGCGGGCCCCGCAAGCCGCCCGATCCCTCGATATCGTCATTGCCGACATGCCCACCGATACCCGTCGCCGCGAATTCTTCCGCCTGTCCGCCCAGGCCGCCGGAGCCGCCGCCGCGCTGTCCATGTTTCCACCGGCCATCCGCAAGGCGCTGGCGATCGGCGCGGACCAGCGTACCGGCACGCTGCAGGACGTCGCCCATATCGTGGTGCTGACGCAGGAGAACCGGTCCTTCGATCATTACTTCGGCACCCTGGCCGGCGTGCGCGGGTTCGGCGACCGCTTCCCCATCCCCGTGCCCGATGCGCCGGGCATGGCGGGCAAGACCGTCTGGTACCAGCGCCATGACGGCCAGCCGGCGGGCATGCCGTCGATTCTCGCGCCGCAGCACAACGATACGGCCACCGACTTCCGCCTGATGCGCACGGCCGGCACGCCGCACCTGTATCCCGATGCCCAGGATGCCTGGGACGGCGGCCGCATGACGCATTGGCCGCAGTTCAAGCGCAACGCCTCGATGGTGTACTACACGCAGGCGGACATTCCCTTCCAGTTCGCACTGGCCAATGCCTTCACGGTGTGCGATGCCTACTATTGCTCGCTGACCGGCGGCACCAATCCCAACCGCTGCTTCCTGTACACCGGCACCAACCATGGCAGGGACGACCCTGCCATGCCCGGCGTCTACAACGGCCCGGCGCTGGACAACAGCTACAACACGCTGCACAACGGTCCCCGGAAACTGGGTTACACCTGGATGACCTACGCGGAACGCCTGGAAGACGCCGGCATCAGCTGGCAGGTCTACCAGGACAACGAGTTCGAGTTCTACGCGCTGAACCCGCTGTTCGGCTTCAAGGCTTTCCGCCGGGCGCATGCGCGCAGCGTGCCGGCGGTGCTGCCGGAGCGCACCGCCCGCGAACGCGCCTTGTACGAGAAGGGCATACGCACGCGCAATGTGGCGGCGCTGAAGGCCGACGTCATGGCGGACTGCCTGCCTCAGGTGTCATGGATCTGCGCGCCGTCTTCCGCTTCTGAGCATCCATCGCCGTCCAGTCCGGCGCAGGGCGCCGCCTTCACGGCCCAGGTACTGGAGGCCCTGACCTCGAATCCGCGCGTCTGGAGCCGCACGGTGCTGATCCTGAACTTCGACGAGAACGACGGCTACTTCGATCACATGCCGCCGCCGGCGCCGCCATCGCACGCCCGCACGGATGGCGGCACGGCGGCGCGCGACCCCATGGGCGCGAGCACGGTGGACGTGGCGGACGACTACCTGGGCGATGACGTAGGCGGCGTCGAGCCGACGCGGCCGTATCGCCATCATCCCTACGGCATGGGGCCGCGCGTGCCGATGTACGTGATATCGCCGTGGAGCCGTGGCGGCTGGGTCAATTCCGAAGTCTTCGACCACACGTCGGTGCTGCGCTTCATCGGACGCCGCTTTGGTGTGGACGAGCCCAACATCAGCCCCTGGCGCCGCGCCGTCGCGGGCGACTTGATGTCCTGTTTCGATTTCGCGACGCCCAACGCGCGCCGCTCGTCGACGCCTGTCCTGGACCATCTGCCGGAGACGGCCACGCGGGATCGCCGCAGCCGCGCCTTGCCGGGGACCACGGCCCCTGGCGTGCCGGCGGAGCTGGCCTTGCCGGTCCAGGCCCGTGGCAAGCGGCGCTCGCGCGCATTGCCTTATGAATTGCATGTGGACGACGATCTGCGCCGTCCGGCGGGCCAGGGGGATGGCGACGAGACGAAGGCCACGTCGCGCCGCTCACCCGCTGTGCGCCTGGTCTTTTCCAATACGGGGCAGCGCGCGGCGGTGTTTCATGTCTACGACGTCCATCGCCTGGACGCGCTGCCGCGTCGCTACACGGTGGAGCCGGGCAGGGCGCTGGAGGACGACTGGCCCCTGGCGCCGGGCGGCGCGTACGACCTGTGGGTGCTGGGCCCCAATGGCTTCCATCGGCGGTTCATCGGAACGGCCGAACCGGGCGATGCGGCCGCCGCGGTCCCGGCGGCGCGCGTGCGCTATGTGCCGGCCGAGGGCATGCTGGTGCTGACGCTGTCCAACCCCGGCCAGGGGGCCATCCCGGCCATCGTGCGCGACAACGCCTATTTCCAACGGGCTAGCTGGCATCGCGACATTCCCGCGGGCCAGCAGGCGGAATGGCGATGGCCCTTGGCCGGTTCGCACCAGTGGTATGACTTCACATTGGCGCTGGACGATGGCGCCGGCTATACGCGGCGTTTCGCCGGGCGGATGGAAACCGGCCAGGACGGTTACTCCGATCCCGCAATGGGCGGCGTGGCCATCGGCGAGCGGTAGATCTGCGGGCCGACGTCCGGCGCTTTTGTTGGCTGGCGCGGGGGCGGCAGCCCCGGGGCGGCACTCATGCCACGCTGCCGGTGAGTATGAAGGGCTTCGTTTTACGCGGGACAACTGTCGCCTATATGGGCGACGTGCCGAGGGTCGCACGGCGCGCGCCGATGAAGGTCGGGGGATGCGTTAAGGCAATTCGCACGCAGATATCGATATAAAATAAAAAATTATTGTTTTGCGATAATTTCTGGATTAATATGTCGGCACACCGCTCCCGGTGCGACGCTATTCCGCCCGGCGCGTCGGGTCCACAGACCCTCTCTCCCCATGAGGTTTCCATGCCCGTCCACCATCCCGCCTCCTTCCGGCGCAGGCTTCCCGCGGACCGCCTGGCCGGTCTCAGTCACCGCATGGCCAGCATCACGCTCGCGCTCATGTTCGCGCTGCTGGCCCTCAACGTCGCCAATTGGATCTATCCGCCCTATGGCGTGCATGGCTATGGCTTCAGTTTCGGGCTGACGTCCCGGTGGGTGTCGAATGGTGATATCGACATCGCGACGTTTCCGCTTTGGCAGCGACTGGGCGCGATCCTGATTTCCAGCGTGCCGCTGCTGGTGCTGATGTACGGCCTGGGGCACCTGCGCAGGCTGTTTCGCGCCTATGCGGAAGGCGCGTACTTTTCCATGGAAGCGGCGCGCCGGCTTGGTGCGCTGGGGCGTTCGATCGCGCTGTGGGTCGTGGTGCAATTCCTGACGGAGCCGGTGCTTAGCGTGTGGCTGACGCTGCGCAACGGGCCGGGCCATCGGCTGGTGACGCTGTCGCTCGATTCCACGGACCTGGTGGCGCTGTTCGTCGCGGCATGCATCGCCATCATCGGCCGCATCCTGCAGCGGGCGTCCGAGGTCTACCAGGAAAACCAGCAGTTCGTATGAGCGCCGTCGTGCCTGGCGCCGTCGCGCCGGGCGCCGTCGCGCCAACCCCTTACCCGACAGGAGCCCGAATGCCCATCGTCGTCAGGCTCGACGTCATGCTGAGCATGCGCAAGATGAAATCGAAAGACCTGGCGGCGATCGTCGGGATCACCGAGCAGAATCTTTCCCTGCTGAAGTCCGGCAAGGTAAGGGGCGTGCGCTTCGACACGCTGGAAGCGATATGCCGCGCGCTGCAGTGCCAGCCGGGGGATTTGCTGGAGTATCGGGACGGCGAAGGCTTACCGGCGCGCGGCTGATGCATTGCTCTTGGTGTGCTTTCTCTTTTCAGGCATGGCTTGCTGTGTAGCTGGCGCAATAGGAGGCTAGGGAAAGCTCGTGCGACGATCTGAGCCCGGAGACTATAGTAGACGCCTGATCTGTCCAAGGAAAGGCCGCGTACGTGTTTCCATCAATAGGGAGATCGCCCGTTCGTGAATCGCCAAACGAAATCTTTGTTGAGTTGGGACACGAATGGCGCGAAACGATCATAAGTCGTATCGCTTATCGTTTCCGGGTGGGTGTAGCCGGACTCGTTAAATAAAAGGAAACCATTCTGATCCCATACTGGGCGCACAGTGCACAAAGCAACATAGCCGGGCTGAGCGAAAACATTTGGTGGTAGGGAGTACTCGGATTTCACGCCCCAAGAATAGCCTCCGTATCCCGAGTTATAGAACGTATATATGCCATTAGGAACTTCCGTGGCCACACCCATGAAGCGCCAAGTAGACACGCCCCCTGTGCCGCCCGGAGATGCAAGATTGACCCAACGCAATAGATCTTTCGGAAAGGTATCGGGACTTAGGCCCGCCCACTTCTGATAACTAGGGGAATAGAGCGCTACGTTCTCGGGCTCCACCACCGTTGGCGTCGCTTGAGTGCTAACAATCACGTCATCGAACTTAGAGAGAACACGCCCTTCTGTGTTTGAAACTACCGCGATACTGCTGTTTTTCGGATAGCCGTCGATATCTTGGGAGCCATAGTCTTTCGGGTAATATGTCGGCGGGATATTGCAATTCAGGTAGAAACTCCCCTCATTGCCATATTGATCGTGCAGACTGACTAGTCCGGGGCTGCTTGGCCAAAGCCCGAACGGATTGAAAAGGCGCACATAGGTCACCAGTACAAGGGTGATGGAAC
This sequence comes from Bordetella bronchialis, assembly GCF_001676705.1. NCBI lineage: Bacteria > Pseudomonadati > Pseudomonadota > Betaproteobacteria > Burkholderiales > Alcaligenaceae > Bordetella > Bordetella bronchialis. The sequence goes on along the minus strand of NZ_CP016170.1, from coordinate 3,438,563 downwards.
CGTCGAAATTACCCGTCTCGAGCGAGACTGGATTATCCATATAAAATCTTGCTGTCAAATCCGAAGTACCGGTCCAGCAAATATATGCGTCAGTGGTGTAGCAGTTATTGGAGCTCTCGCAATATATATAGCTGCTGGGACCTGTGTTGCCGTCGATGTCTAGAGGCATCCCGTCAATCGTGATGTCAAATATTTCCTTATCGCTCGCTTGATTGTTAATGGATGCGTCGTCATTATTGCGGATGGCGACGCGGTAATTATCTTGGCGCCAATAGAAGTCGGCTGGCCACGGATCCATGCTGGGATGTGTTTTCCAATAGTCATTATCATCGGCTGGAGGAGCCACCCCCCGGTCCATATGCTTCGGATCGACCCCCAGCCCGCCGGTGGCAGGAACGGCGTTGTATTTCGTCGACGTGTATACCGTTACTTGAATGGGTGTGGTGTTGCTGTTCGCGGTCGTGCCAAATCGCGCCTCGGTACCGTCGGGAAGGCTGCTCTGGAGGCCTATCTTGGTCGTTTCTTTGATCTTGGATGTGTAATAGCGTTTGGCGCACCATTCAATGCTGTCGTCAGCCGCCGTGCCGCTTGTGTCTTCCGTGTCGGCGAATCTCGATCCATTGATTACCGCGGTGTAAGGGGTAGGCTTCAGCAGGGACTGCGTTTCATCGTACGGCACGCCATGATCGTCGATCAAGGCGATCGAAAATCCGTTGGGCGGGGCTTCGGACTCTTTTGTTTTAACCTGGGATCTCATTACAAAGCCCAGCGTTTCCATGTAGCTTTTGAAGTACTTGCCGGGCTGTAGCGTCCAGTCCGGCGATATATGGTTTCCGCCCTCGCCCGTGCCGGGATCGAAATACAGGACGACGCCGAGGCAGTGGTTGCCATTGCCAAAGAGTGCGGGATTGGCGCCTGCGCCGAGCGTGTCAAGTACACCATTCTGGAACGATTTCCATGCGTGCGCCCAGTTCTCATTGTCGGGCTCGCCCAGGGCGGGCGGCGGATAGCTCGCGGCATTGGACAAGCCATTGGGGTTTACGCAGATATAGTATGCCCCTTCGATGTACCCGGTTCCGGGAAAGTCGCCATCGATCAATTGGTAGATATCATTCTCTCGGGCGTTCGCGTCGCTTTTGAAATACTTCGGGTTATCGAAAGAGCCCCCGCCTTGCGTGGTGAACTGGAAGCTCAGAGACTTTGGGCTGGACACGATCGTCTGGTTTTCGTCGTAATCGACCACCGCCTGTAGCGCCACCGTCTCTCCTTTGGGATCGACGAATTTCGCCGTTGCGACGTTCTGCGCCAGCGGAGCGATCATGACTTGTTTATTTGTGCCGTTATCGCCGTAGCGCTGGTTCTGCTGCAACAGGAAGGTCGCCGATTTGTTCGCTGGGAGGGTGAAGGTCACATTCAGCGGATAGTACATATTAGTCCCGCCGAGCGTGGCCGTGGCGGAATGGGCGCTTTGGCCGTCGGCCGCCACGGTGGCGCCAGTGTCGCCCTCCAGTGTCAAATAAAGGCCGGTCACCGCGCTGAAGGGAAAATTCACCGCGGGCGCAGAGAGATCTACTACCGCGTTGTCGACGGCGGCGTTCAGCGTGACGGTTTCCCCTTTGGGGTTTTCGTCGACGATTTGGGCAGTTGCGCTATTACTGGCCAATGGCGCGATCAGTATCGTGCGATCGGTACTGTCGGCGCCTCCATACGACTGGCCGGCCTGCGCGACGAACTTCGCCGATTTGTCCTTGGGCAAGGCAAAGGTGACGGACCATCCATAGTTTTTGCCGGAGGTGCCATTGACCAGGGTCGCGGTGGCGCTGGAGACATTGACGCCGTCGGCCACCGTCTGTACCCCGGGATTGTCATTGCGCAGGTCCAGCGCCAGATTCTTCGGCAAGGCATCGAAGGTGAATGTCTCGTATGTGGGATCGGAGACCAGCACTCCGCCATGAACTTCCGAATTCTCGATCTTGGCCCATACCTTGACGTCTTCGCCATCCTTATCCGTGTCCACCAACTGGGCCACGGCCTTGTTGCTGTTCAAGGGCGCGATGAGCGTGGTGCGATCCGTGCCATCGCTGCCGCCGTAGGCCTGGCCCTTTTGCTTGACGAACAATCCCGAGCTGGTGGACGACAGCGTGAAAGTCACGTTCCAGGCCTCCAGACCGTTCTGGTTCAGCGTCGCCGTCGCGGTGTAGGCGCTGACACCGTCGGCTTCATTGCCTTTTGTGGAGTCTGCCGTCAATTCGAAGACGTCATTGAACTGGAACTTCAGGATATTCGAGAGCAGGCCCGAATTCTGGACATCACTCAAAAGTTTGGCGTCATTCATGGCGAAGTATCTCCTTTGTATGTCCGACTCCAGGCACGCGTAAGGACCCGCTGGTACCTGGATCGACCAGGGCCGAAAAATCTTGCGAAAGTACGACTGTTTCAATGACTTGCTGTTACGTGCACAGAACCGGCCGGGCGTCGGTGGCCGTGTGGCGGTCAGCTCAGGTTCGGGATGCTGGCCTGTAGCCAGACTTCTTCGCCCTGCATGCTGTTATCCACGAACTTGACCGAGGCTTGATTGTTGACCAGGACCGCGGTCAGCGTTTTGCCGTCATTGGACACTTGCTGGTTGGCCGTCTCATCCACGAACCATGCGTCGATGTCGTCCTTGGCACCGCGGGCGTGCGATAGCTGGAATACGACCTGCAAGTCGCCTTTATCGACAGTGCCTCCGGTCAGGGTGGCGGTAGCCGTGTGCTGGGAAATCCCGTTGGCCAAGGTCTTGGTGTTCAAATCATTGCTCGTGAGCTTCAATTCCAGGGTCAGATTGGCCGCATAGTCCAGTAGCGGCGGGACCGAGGGGACATAAAGTTCGCTGGTCTCTATATAGGCACGCAGGCCGACCAGTTCGCCGCTCATGTTGGCGTCCTGGAACTGCGCAACGGCCTGCCCATTGTTAAGCGGCGCGTGCAAGGTCTTGCCGTCGTCGCTGGTGGTTTGATTGCCGCCAGGAATGAAAGTGGCCGAGCTGCCCTCGACCAGTTTGAATGTCGCCTGCTGCGCGTTCTGTGGCAGCGCGCCCAGCTGGCTGGCAACGGCCGTGGCCTGGTAGATCTTTCCGCCCGCGGCCAGGCGGCTACCGGTAATCGTCGGGTCGCGCTCCAGCTCCAGCGTCGCGCCGATGTTGCGCACGAATCTGAACGGCAATTCAATAGGCGTGGATTCGATGTAGTAGGAATCGTCGTCCCCCGGATCTATTTCGATAGCCGCTCGCACGGCCACGGTTTCTCCATTAGGGGCCGTATCGACAAACTGGGCGGTGGCTTGGCCGGTAATGGGATCCACAGGCGCGCTTAGTTGCATGCCGTCATTGTTGATAGTCTGTCCCAGTTGGGCGATGAAGCGGGCCCTATGATTCCCTTCATTCGGCAGGCTGAAATAAACGGGCGAAGGAAACTCAGGTGCTTCCGCGCGTCGTCGAACGATGGTGGCGGTTGCGGTGTGAGGGGAAACACCATCGGCTTGGGGCAATAAAGAATTATTACCCGACAGCGAGACCTTATAGGGAAAGGATGTGCTTGGGGGAACTGGCTTCTGTGTCAGATAGTTGAAGGAGAACGTCGCTCCCTCGTGGTCGCTGACAAGCATGGGTAGCCAAACGTCATATCCATATGGCTGTTGAACCAGGGCCACCATACTATCGGTTTCCGGATCCCAGAGTTTGAACGTGCCGAGATCGGGGTCGTATTCGCGCATGACGAAATCCGTGCCGAGAGATCCGAATTCCAGGTACCAGCTGTCCGGGCGAATGCCGGAATAGCCGCCTCTGTGTAATTCTCCTTGGCCGCAGATGAACCGGACCTGGTCTTCCGAAACGAACCTTATTAATACGCGCGTGTCCTCCGACGACGCATCCTTCGTCAAAGCCAGCCTGTTCCCGGAAGGGCACCAGAAATCCGGATTTGTGGTGGCGGTTGTCTTTACCTGCACCAGGCCGCAATCCATCGTAGCCGACTGCGTGTGGGGACTGAAGGAGAATTCCACACCGGGTGGCGTGGTTGAATAAGACCTCCAGCCGTTTTCCCATATGCCCACTTCTGCCGTCAGGGTGACCGTTTCACCATTGGTGTTCAGGTCGAAGAATTCGACCTTCACCTGCTTCAGCGCTTCATTGCCATTGCCGACCGTCAACGTTTTCATGTCGTTGTCGAGCGTGCCGCTCTCCGGTCGCAGGAATAAGGCGGATCGATCCCGAGGAAGGTGGAAATACATGACCTTCACATCATCGGCTTCACATGTCACCGTGGCGGTATGTGTCGCGAATCCATCGGCTTGGGGCCGCTTGTCGATGTCTCCGGTAAGCTTCGCCAGACTCATGATGCTTCTCCTTGCCTTTGTCAGTATCGCTTTGTCAAGCCATTTGACGCCAGCCCGTCGTGGGCTCGGTCCGCAGGCCCAAAGTTGGATGCGGTCTGATAGCGCGCTCATGGGTCGCTGTGGCAGCGTATCGATTTGAACGAGAGCCGGCTTTTAAATCTATGGCGGAAAGTTTTGTTTTTGCGCCGCTGAATTCCGGCAATCTGGGCGGTGGCAGAGCCAGGGCAAGGCCGTGTCTTTTTTGAGCCGGGTCTGGCACGAAAACCCAGGCTTGCGCCACCGGGCCGGGGTTCGAAAGGACCGCCGGCGCAGGCAGGGGCGTACCGCACGTGCCGAATGAGCGGACGGATTTTTCGAGGACTCGGGCGGTCGGTCTACAGATGGCCCTTATAGCGCCATCGGCGTGAGGTGTTCTTCTACGCGCTCAGGACAAGCGAGGCTCCGGCTATGGCAATTCAGAGCCGACGAATCGCAACGCAGACCGACTTGTCGGGGTCGGATTCCGCTGATCGAACTGGTGACTGAAATCAGCCTTCGCAATCCGCCCAGCAATTAGGCGTCTCGTACAGCCGCACGCGCGCCAGCCGCAGGTCGCCGCCGAATTGACGGTGATAGTGGGGGCGCAGGATATCGAAGGCGATGCGGGCCAGGTTTTCCACCGTGGGAATGCGGTCCAGCACTACGGTCTTGTGCCCGGGCAGGCTTTCCAGGAAGCCGCGCACCGCTTCATCGCCCGCATAGACCAGGAAGGCATGGTCCCAGCGGTCCACCAGGTGTTCGCGGGCGATCGCCTTGATGTCGGAGAAGTCCATGACCATGCCGTTGTCCGAGGCGCCGGGCGCATCGATGACCTGGCCTTCCAGCGTGACTTCCAGTACGTAGCGATGCCCGTGCATGTTGCGGCACTGGCTGCGGTGGTCGGGGATGCGGTGGCCGGCGTCGAATTCCAGCCGGCGGGTAACGGAAATCGTGCCCGGCGCCGCGCCGGTGGGGCTGTTCATGGGATGCCTATGTATTTATGGGTTTGCAGGCTGAGCCGCCATTGCGGATGGCGCATGCAGTAGTCGACGATAGCCTGCGTATTGGCGACGCGCGCCGGCCCGTCCATGGGCTGCAGGAAGAAGTGGTCGAACTCCAGGCCGGCAAAGGCTTCCGGGCGCGCGTCGGCCTGGGGGTAGACCAGCTTCAGCTCGTTTCCGGCGCGCAGCACGACCGGCGCCTTGCCCTTGGGGCTGACGCATATCCAATCGATGCCTGGCGGAGGCTGCATGGTGCCGTTGGTTTCGATGGCGATGGTGAAGCCGCGCGCGTGCACGGCATCCACCAGGGCGCCATCGAGCTGCAGCAGCGGTTCGCCGCCCGTGAATACCACGTAGCGGTTGAAGGCGTCGGTTCCCCATTCGGCGGCGAGGGCGTCGGCCAGCAGGTCGGCCGTGGCGAACTTGCCGCCGCCCGGCCCATCGGTGCCGACGAAATCGGTATCGCAGAAGGTACAGGCGGCGGTGGCGCGGTCGCTTTCGCGGCCCGACCACAGGTTGCAGCCCGCAAAGCGGCAAAACACCGCGGCACGTCCCGCCTGCGCCCCTTCGCCCTGCAGGGTCTTGAAAATTTCCTTGACGGCGTAGGTCATGAAGCAGCGAGCTTGAAACAGCGGGTCTGTAAAACCGTGTATTTTAGCGCGCCTGGCCGTTTTTCTCTTCGGGCCAATGGCGCCCCCGCTCCGTGGCGCGCGCTGCGCGCCAGGTCAATGCAGGCTGCGGCGGCTTTCTCGGCCGGGGCTGGGGGCGCATCGCCTTCCCATGGCGACGAAAGGCCTATCGCTTCCTCATCCGGCGAAGAACGCGAATCGGATCACGAACAGGGCAGCCACCAGCCACGTCGCAGCGTGCACCTCGCGGGCCTTGCCCGTCAGGGTCTTGAGTACGACATAACTGATGAAGCCGAAGGCCAGGCCGTTGGCGACGGAGTAGGTGAAGGGCATCACCAGCGCGGTCAGGGCGGCCGGCGTGGCTTCGGCCACATCGTTCCAGTCGACCTCGATCAGCTCGCGCATCATCAGGCCAGCCACGTAGAGCAGGGCGGGGGCCGTGGCATACGCAGGCACCGACCCGGCCAGGGGCGAGATGAAAAGCGCCGCCAGGAAGAGCAGCGCGACCACGACGGCCGTCAGCCCGGTGCGTCCGCCGGCCTGCACGCCGGACGCGCTTTCCACATAGGCCGTCGTGCTGCTGGTGCCCAGGGCCGAGCCGGCCACGATGGCGGCGCTGTCGGCGAACAGGGCGCGGCCCAGGTTGTTGGGCTTGCCCTCCGGGATCAGGCCCGCGCGCTTGGCCACCCCGATCAGGGTGCCCGTGGCGTCGAAAATCTCCACCAGCACGAAGACCAGGATGACGTGGAAGAAGCCGCTGTGCAGCGCCCCGGCGATGTCCAGCTGCAGAAAGGTCGGCGCCAGGCTGGGCGGCGAGGAAAACAGGCCATGGAAGCTGTTGTAGCCCAGCACCATGGACAGCACCGTCACCACCAGGATGCCGATCAGGATGGCACCGCGCACGCGCAGCGCATCCAGCGCCGCGATGATGAAAAAGCCCAGGATGGCGAACAGCGGTCCGTGCGTGCGCAGGTCGCCCAGGCTGACCTTGGTGGCCGGGTTGGCGACCACGATGCCGGCATTGGACAGCGCGATGATCGCCAGGAACAGGCCGATGCCCGCCGCGATGGCGCTGCGCAGCGATTGCGGGATGCCTTTGATCAGCCAGCCGCGTATGCCGGTCACGGTCAGCAGCAGGAAGATCAGGCCGGAAATGAACACCGCGCCCAGCGCCTGCTGCCAGGAATAGCCCATCGCCTTGACCACCGTGAAGGCGAAGAACGCGTTCAAGCCCATGCCCGGGGCCATGCCGATGGGCCAGTTGGCCAGCAGGCCCATGACCAGCGATCCCAGCGCCGCCGCCAGGCAGGTGGCGACGAAGACGGCGTCGCGGTCCATGCCGGTGGTCGACAGGATGTCCGGGTTCACGAAGATGATGTAGGACATCGTCAGGAACGTTGTCAGGCCCGCGACGATCTCGCCGCGAGTGGTGGTCCCGTGTTCGGTCAAGCGAAAAAGTCGATCCAGCATGCGCCTCTCCCAGGCAGTCCCGTCGTCGCGGGGTTATCGGCCAAGGCGCGAAAATACCACTTCCCCGTGCCGAGGGCACGTCCGCGCATCGCCAGGCCGTCGGCCGTCTTGCATGGAGGGCGGCGACGGCAAGGAACGCTCCCGCCGGGCGAGGCGCGTCGGGGCAGCCGGGGCGCGCGGTAACGGGCGCGCGGTAACAGGGCGTGGTAACAGGGGCGAGGTAACCGGGGCGCGGTAACGGGGCGCGGTAACGGGGTGCGGTAACGGGGTGCGGTAACGGGGCGCGGTAACGGGGTGCGGTAACGGGGTGCGGTAACGGGGCGCGGTAACAGGGGCGCGGTAACAGAGGCGCGGTAACAGAGGCGCGGCAGTACCGGTGGCGTCGCGCTAACGGGAGGCCTGCAATAGCGGTGGCGGTGCAGTAGCGGGGCATCGCCATAAGGTGGCGTCGCAGTAGCGGGGGCATCGCCATAGCGGCGCGGCGTCGCAATAGCGGGTAGCCGTCGCAGTAAACTGCCGGACATGATCATTCTCGGTTTTGAAAGTTCCTGCGACGAGACCGGCGTGGCCGCCGTCTGCACCGAACGCGGCCTGCTTGCGCATGCCTTGCATACGCAGATCGCCATGCACCAGGAATACGGCGGCGTGGTGCCGGAACTGGCGTCGCGCGACCACGTGCGCCGCGTGGTGCCCCTGACCCGCCAGGTGCTGCGCGAGGCCGGCCTGACGGTCGCGGACGTCGACGCGGTGGCCTATACGGCCGGCCCGGGGCTGGCCGGTGCGCTGCTGGTGGGTGCGAGCGTGGCCCAGGCCTTTGCCTGGGCGCGCGACCTGCCCGCCATCGCCGTGCACCATCTGGAAGGCCACCTGCTGTCCCCCATGCTGGCCGACCCGCGGCCGGAGTTTCCCTTCGTGGCCTTGCTGGTGTCAGGCGGACATACCCAACTGATGCGCGTGGATGGCGTCGGCCGCTACACCTTGCTTGGCGAAACCCTGGACGATGCCGCCGGCGAGGCGTTCGACAAGTCGGCCAAGCTGCTGGGCCTGGGATATCCCGGCGGGCCGGCGCTGGCGAAGCTGGCGGAGCAGGGCGATCCCACGCGCTTCGATCTGCCGCGGCCGATGCTGCATAGCGGCGACCTCGATTTCAGCTTCAGCGGCCTGAAGACGGCCGTGCTGACCCGGGTCAAGGCCATCGAGCAGTCGGGCGGCGCGCCGGATCCAGCCATCCTGGCGGACCTGGCCGCGGCCACGCAGGCGGCCATCGTCGACGTCCTGGCGGCCAAGGCGGCTCGCGCCCTGAAGGAAACGGGTTTGCGACGCCTGGTGGTGGCGGGCGGCGTGGGCGCCAACACGGCGCTGCGTGAACGCCTGGCGGCTGCCTTGCCGCGGCTGAAGGCCCGGGCGTATTTCCCGCCCTTATCGCTGTGCACGGACAACGGCGCCATGATTGCCTTCGCGGCGGCCGAACGGGTCAAGGCCGGACTGGCGGTGCTCGACCGCGGGGACCATGCGTTCACGGTGCGCCCGCGCTGGGACCTGGAAGAACTGGACGCCGCGGCCTGATCCCGCCGGGCTCGGCGATTCACGCCGCGTTCGGCGCTTTACAACGAGTTCGGCGCTTCACGCCGGGCTCGGCACGCTACACCAGGTTCGGCGCTTCAGGCAGGGCTCAGCGCGTTACCCCACGTGCAGCGCGTTACCCCAAGTGCAGCGCTTTACCCCCGGTTCAGCGCTTCGCGACAGCCCAGTGTCTTGCGCCGACTTCAGTGCTTGGGCCCGCTTCAGGCCCGCGCGCGGGGTTCAGCTTTTTTTCTTCTGACCGATGCGCGATTCGGTTCCGTTGAGCAGGCGGCCGATATTGGCCCGGTGCCGCCAGGCCAGCAGCAGGCTGATGGCGATCACCGCGGCCAGCAGCGGGGGCTCCGCATGCCAGGCAAGGTTGGAGCCGTACAGGTAATACAGCGGCGCGAACACCGCCGCCACCAGCGCGGCCAGGGACGAATACCGGAAGAACACGGCGATGATCAGCCAGGTCGCGACCGTGGCCAGCGCCAGCCACGGCGAAATGGCGAACAGGACGCCCAGCGCCGTCGCCACGCCTTTGCCGCCGCGGAATTTCAGGAACACCGGATACAAGTGCCCCAGGAAGACCGCCAGCGCGGCCAGCGCCACGATGGTCCACCCGGTATCGGCGGGCACGGCCAGCTGCCTGACCAGCCAGACGGCGAACCAGCCCTTGGCCGCGTCGCCCAGCAAGGTAAGCGCGGCGGCTGTCTTGTTGCCGGAACGCAGCACATTGGTCGCACCGGGATTCCCGGACCCGTACGTGCGCGGATCCTGCATGCCCATCAGCCGCGTGACCACCACCGCGAACGGTATCGAGCCGATCAGATAGGCCAGGACGACCAGGCCGGCATGGAGGACCAGGGGAGGGGCGGCTTGCAGCATTGAACCTTTCCACGGAACGGGATCAGCCGCGGATTCTACCGTGGCGCCGCCGCCGCGGGGAGCCGGAATGCCGCATCAACGTCGGCGCGACGCCTGGCATGGACCGCCTACAGTACAATTCCGCCGACCCGCCGCCATAATTTTCTTTTCGACGCAGAATGCGGATTCTGGTTTCCAACGATGATGGCTATTCGGCCCCCGGCCTGCAGGCGCTGGTCGATGCCTTGCGCGGATTGGGCGAGCTCACCGTCGTGGCGCCCGAGGTCAACCATAGTGGCGCCTCCAATTCCCTGACCCTGAGCCGCCCCTTGTCCGTGCGCGAAGCCGCCAATGGCTTTCTTTATGTGAATGGCACGCCTTCCGACTGCGTGCACGTCGCGCTCACGGGCGGGCTGGTCGATGCACGTCCCGACCTGGTGGTGTCCGGCATCAACAACGGCGCGAATATGGGCGACGACACGCTGTATTCCGGCACCGTCGCGGCCGCCATCGAAGGCTATCTCTTCGGCATTCCGTCCATCGCCTTTTCGCTGCACGAAAAGGGTTGGAACAACCTGGACGCCGCCGCCGAGATGGCGCGGCGCGTGGTGGAACACCAGATCGCCCACCCGCTGCCCGCGCCGGTGCTATTGAACGTCAACATACCGAACCGCCCGCTACAGACGATGCAGGGCATGCGCGTGACTCGCCTGGGCAAGCGCCATCCCTCCGAGCCGGTCGTGCGCACCACCACGCCCTATGGCGATACGGTGTACTGGATCGGCCCGGCCGGCCTGGCGGCGGATGCCGGCCCGGACACGGATTTTCATGCGGTGGCCGAGGGCGCGGTCTCCATCACGCCGTTGCGGCTGGATCTGACGCATCAGGGCATGCTGCCGGAAGTGCGTACCTGGGCGGAGCCTCTATGCGCAAACGGGTAGGCCCGGAACCGATCCCGCCGGCGAGTCCTCCCGCCCGGTCCCGCGGCGATGCCTACCGCTCCGGGACGCTGGGAGCCGGCTACACGCCCGCCAACAGCAATACGCGCATATCGGCCGCCACGCTGCCGCGTAGCGCGCCCGCGCCCGCGGCGCCGGACGTCGCGGGCAATCTGGGCCTGAATTCGGAGCGCCTGCGGCGGGCCATGGTGCAGCGCCTGCGCGCGCAGGGCATCGCCGACGAGCGCGTGCTGAACGCCATGGAAGCCGTCCCGCGACATCTGTTCGTGGACCAGGCGCTGGCCAGCCGCGCCTACGAAGACGCCGCGTTGCCGATCGGCCATTCGCAGACCATCTCGCAGCCCTGGGTGGTCGCACGCATGATCGCCGCGGTATGCGAGGACCGCGAACCCACGCGCGTGCTGGAGGTCGGCGCGGGCTGCGGCTATCAGGCGGCGGTGCTGGCGCAGTTCGTCCGGGATGTCTACGCCATCGAACGCATACGCGGCTTGTACGAGCTGGCGCGCGACCATCTGCGCCAGTTGCGCCTGACCACGCGCGTGCGCCTGACCTATGGCGACGGCATGCTGGGATTGCCGAATACGGCGCCGTTCGATGCTATTGTGGTGGCCGCCGCCGGCCTGGCCATTCCGCAGGCGCTGCTTTCGCAACTGGCGCCCGGCGGCAGGCTGATCGCGCCCGAAGGAGGCTCCAACCAGCGCCTGGTGCTGGTGGAGCGCACCGGGCCATCCAGCTGGAAGCGCGTGGAACTCGAAGCCGTTCGCTTTGTCCCGTTAAGGGCCGGCATACAATCGTGAGCAACCAGGAGAATCATATGCTCGACGGGCAGTTGCAGCTGACCGGAACCGAATTCCCGGGCGCGCGTGCCGCGCGCCCCTCCCGCTCCATGCTCTGGGTGGGACTTCTTTGCCTTGTTCTGGCGGGCTGCGCCTCGCGCACGACGCGCGCGCCCGTGGTCGATCTGAATACCCAGCCCGCGCCCGCCACGCCGTCGGCGGCGGGCGGCGCGACCTACGTGGTCAAGCCGGGCGACACGCTGTATGGCATCTCTCGCGCCAACGGCGTGGACATCGAAAGCCTGAAGCGCTGGAACAATATCGCCGACTCCAACCATCTGGCGGTGGGACAGGTGCTGAAATTGTCCGCGCCGGCCTCCGGTTCCGCGGGCGCGCCGGTCAACGGCGCCAAGCCGGCACCGGCCACGCCGGTCAAGCCCGCCGACACACGCATCGAGCCCACGCCGCTGCCGCCGCCCGGCGAACAGCCCGCGCCGACCCAGCAAGCTCCCGCGACCACGCCGCCCCCCGCCAACCCGGCGCCGGCTGATACGCCGCGGCCGCCGCGCGCCGCCGATGCCGCCTTGATCAACTGGGGCTGGCCGGCGCAGGGGCAGGTCACGGCCACCTTCAGCAATAGCACCAAGGGCATCGACATCGAAGGCAATCCCGGCGATCCCGTGGTCGCCGCCGCCGACGGCAAGGTCATGTACAGCGGCAACGGCGTGCGTGGCCTGGGCAACCTGATCATCGTGCAGCACACCAACGGCTTCATCACGGCCTATGCGCACAACCGCGCGCTGCTGGCCAAGAGCGGGCAAGAGGTCAAGAAGGGCGCCAAGATCGCGGAAATCGGCCAGACCGACGCGCCGTCGCCCCGACTGCACTTCGAAATCCGCCGCCAGGGAACGCCGGTCGATCCCTTGCAGTATCTGCCGTCGCGCTGACCATGACGCCCACCCTGGTCTTCGATCTCGAAACGCTGCCCGATGTGGCGGGCCTGCGCCGGCTGAACGGCTGGGGGGCCGACGTGCCGGATGCCGAGGTGGCCGAACGCGCGTTCGCCGAGCGGCGCGAGGCGACCGGCGGCAGCGATTTCCTGCCCCTGCATTTGCATCGCGTGGCGGTCATCGGCTGCGTGTTTCGCGACGACCAGGGCTTCCGGGTGCGCACCCTGGGCAATCCGGACGACCCCGAACCCGTCCTGCTGGCGGGTTTCTTCAAGACGATAGAACGCTATACGCCCAAGCTGGTCAGCTGGAACGGCTCCGGCTTCGACTTGCCCGTGTTGCACTACCGCAGCCTTATCCACGGCGTGGCCGCGCCGCGCTATTGGGACCTGGGCGAGGACGACAGGGATTTCAAGTTCAACAACTACATCGGCCGCTACCATACGCGCCACATCGACCTGATGGACGTGCTGGCCAAGTACAACGGGCGTGCCAACGCGCCGCTGGACCAACTGGCCAAGCTGTGCGGCTTTCCCGGCAAGCTGGGCATGGATGGCGGCAAGGTCTGGGAAGCCTGGAGCCAGGGCAAGGCCGACGAAGTGCGCGCCTATTGCGAGACGGACGTTGTCAACACCTGGCTGGTGTACTGCCGCTGGCGCTTTCTGCGCGGCGAACTCGACGCGGCTTCCTACCAGGAAGAGATCGATCTGGTGCGCGAAACGCTGGCCGCCAGTCCGGCGCCGCACTGGAAGGAATACCTGGCCGCCTGGGACCAGGGCTGACCCGCGCGGCATTCCACCGGCTGCCGCCGCCACGCGGCTGGACCGCAATCGACTGAAACAGACTCGGCCACGCACGAAACCGGCGCGTAATCGGCCCCCCATGACAATGGTCTCGCACGTTCACTCCACAGGAGACCTCTCATGACCCGTATCGCCATCCGCCCCATCGTCGCCAGCCTGGCCGTTGCGCTCGCCGCCGGGACGTTCGCCGGTGCTGCTTCCGCCGCGCCGGACACCTCCGCCGCGGCCGCCACGCAGTCCAGTCCCGCTCGTCCGGGCAAGGAGGCAGGCGGCCATCATTTCCATCGCATGCAGGGCATGCGCGATGCCGTGTGGGTGCCCGGCGTCGGTCCCATCGGCAAGAAAGAAGTCACGGCCCTGAAGCTCGACGACAAACAGCAGTCGCTCTTCACCGCCGCCAAGCAGGCCCAGGAGGACTTCCACAAATCCATGCGTGAACGGATGATGAGCCGCCACCAGTTGCTGGACGAGCAGTTGAAGGCCGGCAAGCTGGACCCGCACGCCCTGCTGGACGCGCAAGGCCAGGCCAAGCAGCAGATGCAAGGGCAGGCGGACCAGGTCCGGCAGAAATGGCTGGCCCTTTGGGATAGCCTGAACGACGGCCAGCGCCAGCAGATCACCCAGTTTGTCAAGGATCGGCAGGCGCGCATGCAGGAACGCCGCCAGGAGCGCATGGAGCATCGCAAGGACGGTCGCCCCGGCGCTGGGCAACAGCCCGCGCCGGCTGCGCCGGCTACTTCCAGCTAAGGCGAAGCCGGTATCCGGCCCGGGGGGCCAAGCCCTTCGGCGCCGGCGACCCCCCTTAGGCGTAGTCCGTATCCCGCCCGGCTCGCGGCTTTTGCCGCGCTGCCGGCCGGCAGTCAAAGCCCGCCGCCGGCGCCTCACCGCTGCGGCCGTGTCCGCCAGCACGCCGGCACGCGCTCACATAACAGGCCATTTCGCCCGGCCTGGCCCCGGACGCCCGGATCCGTACGCACGGATCCGGGCGTTTCCCTTTTCTGGGGCACCCCGCACGCCCCGCCTCATCAAGAAGCGCACCGGCATGGTGCGCAGCGTGCCGCGCCTCCGATATACGAGGGTGGCGGCCCTGTAGGGCTCCCCCGACCTGCATGACTGTATATGGATCCTTCAACTGTGTGAAAAGTTGGCACGGATTTCGCTTTGAAACGGGAGAAACCGAGGAGGTGCGGTGACCCGGCATGTCAATGACGGTCCGCCGCGGCGGTTTCGAAGCCTAGTCATTTCCAGCTGCGCCATGGCCGGCGGCCCTGCCGCCGTGCCATGTCCACATACACGCATCATTGAAATCAGGATCCTTGCCATGAAGAAGACGCTGCGCGCAGTTCCCCTTGTTCTTGCCACGTGTTTCGCCGCCGCTGCCCACGCCGAGCCCACCGACCTGGGTGCCGGGTTCTCCCTGAGCGGCAATGCCACGCTTACGAACGACTACCGTTTCCGTGGCTACTCGCAGACCGACTTCCGGCCCGCGGCGCAGTTGGGACTGGACTTGACGCACTCATCGGGCTTCTACCTGGGCAACTGGAACTCCAACGTATCGAGCACGCTATACACCGACGGCAACCTGGAAATGGACTTCTACGGCGGCTGGCGCGGCGAGGTCTACAAGGGCATCGGCATCGACGTCGGCGCGCTGCATTATTACTACCCCGGTTCGAACTCTCCGAAGGGCGGCAACTACAACAACACGGACCTCTACATCGGCGCCACCTACGCCAACTATTCCTTGAAGTATTCCTATACGCCGAGCGACTTCTTCAGCACGCCCAACTCCAAGGGCACCTGGTACCTGGACGCGTCGGCCACCTTCGATCTGGGCGACGGCTGGGGCCTGGTGGGCCACGTCGGCTATCAGAAACTGAAGAACCAGGTCGACACGGACGGCGACGAACTCGGCCATTACGTGGACTACAAGCTGGGCGTAACCAAGGACATCAAGGGCTGGGTCTTCGGCCTGGCCGCCGTCGGCGCCTCCAAGGACAATTGGTACAACACGAAGTACGACCATCCCGCCGGCCGGCTGGGCTTGATCGCTTCCATATCGCGCAGCTTCTGAGCGGACGCGCCCCGGCGCGACCGCCGGTGGAAACCTGTGCATGGCGACGCCCGCGTCGCGGTGCCAGCAAACCCGCCATGCATACCAAAAGCGGCTTGACCGCACTCCCAAGGGGAACCGTCCGCCATCCGGCGGACGGTTTTTTTTACGGCGAGTGAATCCAGGGGCCGTGAATCCCGGGCCGGTGAATCGAGGGCCGGTGAATCCAGCGTCGGCGATGCAGCGTCGGCGATGCAGCGAGGGCGATGCAGCGAGGGCGATGCATCGAGGGCGATTCAGCGCGGGCGATTCAGCGGGGGGGAATTCAGTGCGAGGTGACGTCGGGGACTCCGGGCGGGTGACGTCGGGTGAGCGGATTCACGCTGCGTGAATCGGCGTGACCCTATGACGCGGCTCCCTCTTCAATCCTGCCCGCCAAGCTCGAACCTGTCGAGGAAGAGTCGCGCGGTTCCCGAGTATGGTCCCTTGCCCGCTGCCTGCCGTCGCGCTTCCGCGATGGTCTTGGCCGGATCGCTGAATCCCAATTGCGACAGCATCGCCTCGGCACTGACGTAATCGGCGAGTTGCCGGGCCCTCAGGTTGCCAGCGGCGTGCAGACCTCGCACCAGGCGCACCAGGCGCCGCCTGGGCGTGTACGCGTTGGTCGTGATATCTCCGACTCCGCCCAGCTGGATCGCGGCGTCGCTCGTCATGGCGGAACGGGACGATGCGGGCATGCCCTGGGGGTCGACCGGTGGCACGGCCCGTGCCGGCGCAGGGGATGGCGCCGGCGTGGACGCGGAATCGAGGGGGCCCGTGCTCGTACCCGGGCCATCCGCCCGCAGGGGAATATCGAGGGGCGTTGGAATCTGCGGTGACGTTTCCGCAGCGTCCTTGTTCGCCGATGCGGTGCTTGCCGTCTTGCTCGCCCGGGACGCCGCCAGGCTGCCCTCCTGCCGCTTCCGGTCCACGGCTGCCTCATAACCGGCGTTGTAGGGACGGACGGAGCCGGGAGGCGGTGCGTCCGGATCGGCCAGGTACGCATGGACGGCCCGATCGTGAACAGCCTGGGCCGCCAGGTAGTCCGTCGGGTTGCTGATGGTATCGCCGGCGCGCCTGGCCGCCTCCGCGGCGTCTTCCAGTCCGCGCTGGAAAAGTTCGACCGCCGACATCATGTGGCCGTCCGGGTCGCTGTGATTGACGGGATCCCCCGCGCAGTAGGCGTAGACGTTGATGCCCCCTGAGCCGAAGGGGCTGAAGTCGTCCGGCGCGTTAAAGCGCATCAGTACGGGAAGAAACCAGCGGTAGCCATTGCCCAGCGGGTAGCCGGAGGTGGCGTTGTCCTGGCGGCTACCCGCGAAACCCCGTGCTGACATGGGGAACATGTGCTCTTCCTTGCTGGCTGTGCGATGGCCGCTAAAGCCTGCGCCGCATGGCGGACCTGCGGCCGCACGCGGCGGCGGTGGGGCAAGCGTATCGTCATGTCATCCCGCCCGCCTTTTTTTTGGCGCTAAAGGTTTTGAATCGCGGGTTTTTTTCGCGCCGGCGGCCGCCACGTCCGGCCGGCAGTCCGCGCCCGGAACTTCTACAATGCCGGACTCTTCTCACGAGATCGACGATGGCCGAAGTTTTGAATGTGGAGTCCCTGGACCTGGAAGCCAGGGGTATCGCCCGGCGCGAGGGCAAGGTGGTATTCATCGAAGGTGCGCTGCCCGGGGAACGGGTAGCGGTGGAGACGGTCAGGCGCAAGCCGTCGTACGAAATTGCCCGTACGGTAGAGGTGCTGCGCCCGTCGTCACAGCGGGTGGTCCCGCGCTGCCCGCATTTCGGTGTCTGTGGCGGCTGCGCCATGCAGCATGTGGAGCCGGCGGCCCAGGTCGCCATCAAGCAGCGCGCGCTCGAGGACACGTTCTGGCATGTCGGCAAGCTGCGTCCGCAGCGCATCCTGCCCGCCTTGCACGGCCCCACCTGGGGCTACCGCTTCCGGGCCCGGCTTTCCGTGCGGGTCGTGCCCAAGAAAGGCGGCGTGCTGGTGGGTTTCCACGAACGCAAGAGCAGCTATGTCGCCGACATGCGCGAATGCCATGTCCTGCCGCCCCATGTCGCGCGGCTGCTGATGCCGTTGCGGGCGATGATAGGCGCGATGTCGGCGCCGGACAGGTTGCCGCAGATCGAGGTGGCGGTGGGCGATGCCGCCACCGTGCTGGTGTTGCGCCATCTGCTGCCGCTGACGCAGGAAGATATCGACATCCTGCGCGCTTTCGCCCGGGACCACGGCGTGCAATGGTGGCTGCAGCCCAAGGGGCCGGACACCTGTCATCCGCTGGAGCGCGAACACGGCGAAACGCTGGCGTACACCTTGTCGGAGTTCGGCCTGCGCATGCCGTTCAAGCCCACGGATTTCACGCAGGTCAACCACGCCATCAACCGCGCCCTGGTTTCGCGCGCGCTTTCCCTGCTGGACGCCCAGCCGGGCGACCGCGTGGCGGACCTGTTCTGCGGCCTGGGCAACTTCACGCTCCCCCTGGCTACCCGTGCGCGCGAAGTGGTCGGCGTGGAAGGCAGCAAGGCCCTGACCGACCGCGCCCACGAAGCCGCGACGCGCAACGGCCTGGGCGAACGGACATCGTTCGCCACGTTGAACCTGTTCGAGGTGGACGTGCAGTGGCTGCGCGACCTGGGGCATTTCGATCGCATGCTGATCGACCCGCCCCGCGAGGGCGCGCAGGCCGTCGCGCAAGCCCTGGCGCAGCTTTCCGCGGCGGAGCGGCCACGCCGCATTGTGTATGTATCCTGTAACCCTGCCACCCTGGCACGCGATGCCGCCATCATGGTGCACGAGGGCGGTTATGCCCTGACCAGCGCCGGGGTCGTCAATATGTTCCCGCATACAGGGCATGTCGAGTCTATCGCGGTATTCGAAGTGGAACGCACGTGACCGTAGCCGCCGGGAGTGGGAGATACCGTCCGGGCCTTGCGGTCGGCTGACGGCGCGGGTCATCCCCCACCCGGGACAGGCAAGTCGAATCTGAAGAAAAATTCGCGCGCGCTGATGTGATAGCGGGACGTCAACTGGGCCTGCTTGCTTTCAATGAGGGTCGATGGACTGTGTCCCATCCATGTGAGCATCTCTTCCCTGCTTTGGTAATCGGCCAGTTGCGTGACGCGGACGTCGTATGCTTGAAGTCCGAGCATGAAGCGTTCGAGAAGCCGTGTCGGCGTGGTTTGCGTCGGCAGGGGAAATCGCCGCATGCCCTCTAGAAGAACGTTCGTGCGCGTCAGGGCGGAACGCGGCAGTGAGGAAGGCGCGGGCGCGGGTGGGATACCGGCGGCTGGCGCCGGCGGAGGAGCCGGCGCCGCTGGGGGCGCGGCTAGGGCTGGATCCATGCCAGGACCGCTCTCTTCGGGCGACAGGGGCACGGCAGGTGACGGCTGGGGGGGCGGACTGGCAATCGTGTCGTTTTTCGCCTGCTGCGGGGCGATGGCGGTCGATGGCTTTCTGTCGCGCAACACCTCGTCATAGTCCGCTCGCAAGGGAAACGGCGCTGCAGGCGGTGGTGGATCCGGATCCTTCAGGTCATGCTGCAACCACTTCGAAAATGCTTGCCAATGCCGGGCTTTCGCGCTTTCGTATTCGGCCAGATCCATGTCCTCCACCGCGCGTTCCATGCCCGAGGCGGCATCCTCCATGCCGTGCAACAGGGCCAGCATATGTCCGCTGGGGTCGATCCGGTTGACGGGATCGGCGGCGCAATAGGCATAGCTATTGATGCCGCCAGGGCCGAACGGACTGTAGAAATCGGGCGCGTTGAAGCGCATCAACGCGGGTAGATACCACCGATATCCGTTGCCCAGCGGGTATGCCGCCGTGGTCGGGTCGGAGCGGGCTCCCGTAAAACCGGAAGGTCGGGTGCGCGGCATGTGTTTCTCCTGACTCGGCATGATGTCCAATGCGTCTGTGGCGCTGCCCTCACGCTGTCGAATTGGGCGAATCGAATCCGAGCCAGTACAGCCGGTCCCTATTGGTTTGCACGTTTATGCCCTTTTGTATCTCGTTTTCGATGCCGAGTCGCGGCCCGTGTTCCTGACGGAAGCCGAATCGCTTGAAAACGTTCCCCGATGTGTAATCGGCCAGCTCGGAGGCCCGCACGTTATGGGCCGCGAGTACCGCAACGAACCGGTCCATGATCTGCCGCTCCGCGCGTGCAACGTCCTTGAAACGGAAGGGCGCGGCGGAGACGTGTTCAAGTATCAGCGCAAAACTCAGGTTCTCTCGCGGAATAGCCGCGACGATCTGGCCTTCGATGGCGGCCTGGTACTGTTTCAACCCCAGGCCCCGTCTTCGCAGACGGCGCGGACGCGGGACTTTGAACGTACCGGTCGCCGGCGGGCACGGGGCCGCAGCCGGCGCTTTTGCCTCGCCGATGGAACCCTGTTTGGGTTCCTCGTGCCGTGCGTCAAAGGCGAATGGCGATGGCGGTGTAGGAGCCGGGTCCGCCGGGGCAACAAGCGCGTCTTGGGCTGCCATCGATTGGTGCATGTATTTCGCCAGATCGTCGGCGTATTGTTGCTTTGCTTCCGAGTAGCTGTCGGCGTCGGGCAGCCTGGATTCCCGCTGCTTGCGCGCGGCGTCCTCGAAGGAAGTGGCGATAATGTCCTCCCATATTCCTATGTGCCCGCTGGGATCGCTGTGGTTGACCGGATCGCCCGTGCAGTAGGCATAGGGATTAACGCCGCCCGGGCCGAAAGGGCTGAGGTCGTCAGTCGCATTGAAACGCATCAATGCGGGGATAAACCAGCGATACCCATTGCCCAACGGGTATGCCGCCGTAATGCGGTCGGAGCGGGCACCGGTAAAGCCGGGACGTGAGGTGTGCGCCATGTGTTTGTTCTCGATACGGGATCAGGCCAATGCTTTCCACGGTGCTTCCTTTGTCAGGCTGGCGGATCGGGTGGCATAAATCCCAGCCACTGGAGCCGACGGGTATTGGCCCGCACGTTCAGCCCCGCTTTTATCTCGCTCGCTATGGCGTATCGCGGCCGGCCGTTATATTGAAAGCCGAACTTACTGAAAATCCGATGACGCTCGTAATCGGGCAGATCGGGCGCCCGGACATTATGGGCCTCCAGTACTCCAATAAACCGGTCCATGGTTTGCCGTTGGCGTGTCACACGGGCCAAGAAACGGAAAGGCGTGTTGCGTATCTGGTCAAGGATGCGGGCGAAACTAAGCTCGTCGCGGGGAATAGCCGCCGCAATGCTCTTCGCATAGAAGGCATTGTCGGCCTGCACGGACTCTTGGTACGTTGGCGCGGCCCGTTGGGGACCCACGTCCGGTCCGGCGTTTGACGGACCGGCGGCCGGCGATCCGGCGGCCGGCGTCCCGGCGACCGGCGTCCCGGCGACCGCAGCCTGCGCATTCGCCGGGCCCAGGGCATCGGTTTTCGTTGCCTCATGTCGCGGGTCGAACGCGAATGGCGTTGGCGGGGCGGGAGCCGGTCCCCCATTCGAAGGGAAGCTCGCGCCCTGGGCATTCATGGCCTGCTGCATGTACTTCGTCAGATCGTCGGCGTATTGTTGCTTTGCTTTGTGGTAGCTGCCGGCGTCGGGCAGCCTGGATTCCCGTTGCTCCCGTGCCGCATCCTCGATGGACGCGACGATAATGTCCCCCCATACCCCGATGTGCCCACTGGGGTCGCTGTGGTTGACCGGATCGCCCGTGCAGTAGGCATAGGGATTAACGCCGCCCGGGCCGAAAGGGCTGAGGTCGTCAGTCGCATTGAAACGCATCAATGCGGGGATAAACCAGCGATACCCATTGCCCAGCGGGTATGCCGCCGTGATGCGGTCGGAGCGGGCGCCAGTAAAACCGGAACGCAAGATCTGCGGCATGTGTTTATCTCCCGGCTTGGTATCAGATCCAATGTATCGGCGGCGAGGTCGTTGTTACGCTGGCGGATCAGGCGGAACCAATCCTAGCCAGTGCAGCCGGTCGATATTGGCTTGCACACTGACACCTTTCTTTATGTCGTTTTCGATCTGCCGTCGCGGCATGTTCTCGTAAACGTAGCCGAAACGCCTGAAAATGTTCGTGGCGGTGTAATCGCGCAACTCGGAGGCCCGGATGTTATAGGCCTTGAGTACCGCAATAAACCGGTCCATGGTCTGCCGCTCGATGCCGCCCAAGTGCTTCAGAGAAAAGGTTGTGGCCTGCACGTGTTCAAGTATTAACTCAAAAGTCAGGCTCTCCCGCGGAATAGTGGCCGCGACATGGGCCGCGATGAGGGCCTGGCTGCCTTGTATTCCCTGGCCCCATATTCCGAGACGGATCGGCCGCGGGACTTCGGATGTCGATGTGCCGGCGGCCGCGGCCTGCGCTTTTGCCGGACCTATGGAATCTTTTTTGGTCTGCTCGTGCCACGAGTCAAAGGCGAATGGCGGTGGGGGGGCGCCATGCGATGGGGTGCTCGCGCCCTGGGCCTCCATTGGCCCCTGCAGGTATTTCCACAGATCGTCGGCGTATCTCCGCTTCGCTTCCTGGTAGGTCCCGGCTTCGCGCAGCGTGGATTCCCGTTGTTCCCGCGCCGCGTCCTCGATGGAAGCGGCGATAATGTCTTCCCATATCCCCATGTGCCCACTGGGATCGCTGTGGTTGACCGGGTCGCCCGTGCAGTACACATACGGGTTGATGCCGCCCGGCCCGAAGGGGCTGAAGTCGTCCGTCGCATTGAAACGCATTAATGCGGGGATAAACCACCGATACCCATTGCCCAGCGGGTATGCCGCCGTGCTGGAATCGAGGCGGGCTCCGGTAAAACCGGAATGTGAGGTGTGCGCCATGTGCTTGCTCTCGATTCGGTATCGGACCCAATGCCTGCGCGATGCTTCGTTGGTCACGCCGGAGGATCGGGCGGGTCGAATCCGAGCCAGTGAAGGCGCTCGATATTCGCCTGCACATCACGGCCTTTTCTTATGGCAGTCTGCAGGCCCACTAGCGTCTTGGGTTCATGAAGATAGCCGAATTTCACGAAAACTCTACCCCGCTCATAATCGGGCAGATCGGTGGCCCGGATCTTATGGAGTTTTAGTACCTCGATGAAGCGATCCATGGTTTGCCGCGGGATTGTCGCGGCGCCTAGGGTGTTGAAGGATGTGGTGCCTATCCGTTCGAGTACGCGCGCAAAAGTCAGCTGTTCCCGGGGAATGTCTGCCGCGATGCCGGCCGCAATGAGAGCATGCTGGGGCTGCAAGGACACAATGGGCTTTGCCTGCATATGTCGCGCTTGCCTTGCAAGCGGTCTGGCGGCAGTCGCTCCGGTGGTCGTGGCCTGCGCATTCGTGGGGCCGAGGGACTCGAATTTTCTCGGCTCATGCCGTGCGTCAAAGGCCAATGGCGATGGCGGTGCGGGAACCGGGCCCGCCGAGGCAGCAAGCGCGTCTTGGGCTGCCATCGATTGGTGCATGTATTTCGCCAGATCGTCGGCGTATTGTTGCTTTGCTTCCGAGTAGCTGTCGGCGTCGGGCAGCCTGGATTCCCGCTGCTTGCGCGCGGCGTCCTCGAAGGAAGTGGCGATAATGTCCTCCCATATTCCTATGTGCCCGCTGGGATCGCTGTGGTTGACGGGATCGCCCGCGCAATAGGTATAGGCGTTGATGCCGCCCAGCCCGAACGGGCTGAGCTCGTCCGCGGCATTGAATCGCATCAACGCGGGAAGAAACCAGCGATACCCATTGCCCAGCGGGTATGCCGCCGTAATCGTGTCGGAGCGGGCTCCCGTAAAACCGGAGCGCGGGGTATGTGCCATGTGTACGTCCCGACTTGTCATGAGCTTCGCTGCGTCCGCGGCGCTGCCCTTGTCGCTACGCTTGTTGACCGGTCAATGTGAACCCGAGCCAGTGAAGCCGCTCGATATTGGCTTGCACATTTTTTCCTTTTTGTATGTCGCTTCCTATGAGTCCGTACGGCAAGAATTCGTTACGGTAGCCGAATCGCGTGAAAACGACCCCGGGTGTGTAATCCCGCAAGGCGGAGGCCCGGATATTATGCGCCTTGAGTATCGTGACGAACCGGTCCATGGTCTGCCGCTCAATGCTCTCGAGATCCAGGTAACGGTAGGATTGGGCTCTTACGTGTTTCAATATCAGCGCAAAAGTGAGCTCCTCCTGCGGAATAGCGGCCGCGACGCTGGCCGCCACCCGGGCCTTGTAGAGTTCAAACCCCAAGCCCCGCCCTTGCGGGCGGCGCGGACGCCGCACTTGGGATGTGCCGGCGGCCGGCGGAGTGGCGGCCGGCGAAGTGGCAGCCGGCGGAGTGGCGGCCGCGGCCTGCGCTCTTGCCGGGCCTATGGAATCTTTTTTGGTCTGCTCGTGCCACGAGTCAAAGGCGAATGGCGGTGGGGGGGCGCCATGCGATGGGGTGCTTGCGCCCTGGGCCTCCATTGGCCCCTGCAGGTATTTCCACAGATCGTCGGCGTATCGCCGCTTCGCTTCCTGGTAGGTCCCGGCTTCGCGCAGCGTGGATTCCCGTTGTTCCCGCGCCGCGTCCTCGATGGAAGCGGCGATAATGTCTCCCCATATCCCCATGTGCCCGCTGGGATCGCTGTGGTTGACGGGATCGCCCGCGCAATAGGTATAGGCGTTGATGCCGCCCAGCCCGAACGGGCTGAAGTCGTCCTCGGCATTGAATCGCATCAACGCGGGAAGAAACCAGCGATATCCATTGCCCAGCGGGTAAGCCGCCGTGACGGGGTCTGGACGGGATCCCGCAAAGCCTGGGGCTGATGTGCCTGCCATGTGCTTTCCTCGACGCCAACTCGTGATCCAACGCGCCCCCAGGTATGCGGTTCAGCGGAACCACGTCGGCCTTGATTCGGCACCAGCGGGGTGCTGAGGCGGTTGCGTGCAAGAAAGCGTATAGCCGTGGCGGCGCGGTGCGCCACTTGTTTTCCGCGGAAGGTTTTGAATAGGGGGCGCCGCTTCAGCGCGGCGTGCGCCCGGGCGGCGACAGGAGGGGTGACTGCCCGCGTCCTGGGGAAGCGGGCGGCCCGGGGGGGGAAGCCCCCTGCGCCAAGCTCAAGCCGAGGTCTGGGCCAGGACGCGCTGGGCTTCTTCGCGCACGCGCCGCGGCGCGGTGCCGCCGATATGGTCGCGCGCCGCCACCGAGCCTTCCAGCGTCAGCACCTGGTGGATATCGTCGCCTATGGATGGATGGTAGGCCTGGAGCTCGTCCAGCGTCAGGTCGGCCAGGTCGCAGCCGCGCTGTTCGCAATCGCGTACTGCGTGCGCGACGACTTCGTGCGCATCGCGGAAGGGCAGGCCGCGCTTGACCAGGTAATCGGCCAGGTCGGTGGCGGTGGCGTATCCCTGCAGCGCGGCGGCGCGCATGTTGTCGGCCTTGACCTTGATGCCGCCCACCATGTCGGCGAAGATGGTCAGCGTGTCGCGCAGCGTGTCCGCCGTGTCGAACAGGCCTTCCTTGTCTTCCTGGTTGTCCTTGTTGTAGGCCAGCGGCTGGCCCTTCATCAAGGTAAGCAAGGCCACCAGGTGGCCGTTGACGCGCCCGGTCTTGCCCCGCGCCAGTTCCGGCACGTCCGGGTTTTTCTTCTGCGGCATGATGGAGCTGCCGGTGCAGAAGCGGTCGGCCAGGTCGATGAAACCCACCCGCGGGCTCATCCACAGGACGAGCTCTTCGGACAGCCGGGAAACGTGGGTCATCACCAGCGCCGCGGCCGCGCAGAACTCGATGGCGAAGTCGCGGTCGGAAACGGCGTCCAGCGAGTTGCGGCACACGCCCTCGAAGCCCAGCGTGGAGGCCACGCGTTCGCGGTCGATGGGAAAGCTGGTGCCGGCCAGCGCGGCCGCGCCCAGCGGCAGGCGGTTGACCCGGCGCCGGCAGTCCTGCAGGCGTTCGGCGTCGCGGCCGAACATTTCGGCATACGCCAGCAGGTGGTGGCCGAAGGTAACCGGTTGGGCCACCTGCAAATGGGTGAAGCCCGGCATGATGGTATCGGCGTGCGCGGCCGCGACGGTCGCCAGCGCGTGGCGCAACTGGCGCAGCAGGTCCAGCGCGAGGTCGATTTCGCCCCGCAGCCACAGGCGGATGTCGGTGGCGACCTGGTCGTTGCGCGAACGGCCGGTATGCAGCCGCTTGCCCGCGTCGCCGACCAGTTCCACCAGGCGCCTTTCGATATTCAGGTGCACGTCTTCCAGGTCCAGTTGCCACTGGAAGGCGCCGGCGTCGATTTCCGTCAGGATCTGCGCCATGCCGCGCTCGATGTCGGCCTTGTCCTGGGCCGAAATAATGCCCTGGGCGGCCAGCATGTCCGCATGGGCCAGCGAGCCCTGGATATCGTGGCGCGCCAGGCGGCGGTCGAAATCCACGGATGCCGTGTAGCGTTTGACCAGATCGGAGACCGGCTCGGAGAACCGGGCGGACCAGGCTTGCGCCTTGTTGGCGAACTGGTCCTGGGAGGGGGAGGAGGGCGTCGACATAGTGAAGCGGATTATAGAGCCCGGCGTGGAGGGCGGTGGGATAATGCGGGCCGCCGGGCGCGCCGGTTGCTCAACGCCGGCTGCCCGGTGATGAGATAATCGGATCACGTCCAGACGGTCCCGGGGCCGTCTGTCACTCTCTAAACGGAAGTATTCCCATGAGCGCTCCCCGCGTCGCCATCGCCCAGATCAATTCTTGTGTCGGAGACTTGTGCGGCAATGCCGAGCGCGTCCTGCAGGCGGCTCGCCAGGCGCACCGGATGGGCGCCGACGTCCTGCTGACGCCGGAACTCGTCCTGACCGGCTATCCGCCGGAAGACCTGCTGCTGCGGCCGCAGTTCGTCTGCGAGCAACAGCAGCAGCTGGACGAACTGCGCCGCGAGCTGGCCGCGCTGAAAGGCCTGCACGTGGTCGTGGGCCACGTCGATGGCGATACCTGCGGCGCCAAGGCCTATGCCTTTGCCGACCGCAACGGCCGCCATCTTCTGTACAACGCCGCTTCGGTGCTGCTGGAAGGCCGCCTGCTGGGCACCTACCACAAGCGTGAACTGCCCAACTATTCGGTGTTCGACGAGCAGCGCTATTTCACGCCCGGCGGCCAGCCCTTCACCTTCGAGGTCAAGGGCACGCGCTTCGGCGTTGCCATTTGCGAGGACATCTGGTTCCCGCATGCGCCGCAGGCGGCCCGGGATGCCGGCAGCCAGGTGCTGCTGGTGCCCAACGCCTCGCCCTACAACACGGGCAAGCAGGCCGAGCGCATGGAAGTCGTGGCCGAATGCGCGCGCCTGAGCGGCGGAGCGGTCATCTACGCCAATATGGTCGGCGGCCAGGACGAACTGGTCTTCGACGGCGCCAGCTTCGCGGTGGACGCCCAGGGCCGCCCCTGCGCCCGCCTGCCGGAGTTCGAAGCCTGCGTGCATGCGGTGGACATCGGCCCGGACGGCGGCATCGTCCCCGTGGGCCCGCAGGCCGACCTGCAACCCAGCGGGGCGGAAGAGCAGGTCTGGAAGGCCCTGGTCATGGGCGTGCGCGATTACCTGGGCAAGAACCGCTTCCCGGGCGCCATCATCGGGCTGTCCGGCGGCATCGATTCGGCCGTGGTGCTGGCGATCGCCGTCGATGCCCTGGGCGCCGACAACGTCCGCGCCGTGATGATGCCGTCCCGCTATACCGCGGACATCTCGCAGACCGACGCGGCGGATATGGCCAGGCGGCTGGGCGTGCGCTATGACGTCATCGCCATCGGCGAGGTGGTCGACGGCTTCGAAACGGCCCTGGCGCCGCATTTCGCCGGCATGGCGCCCGACGCCACGGAAGAGAACATCCAGGCCCGCGTGCGCGGCACGCTCTTGATGGCGCTTTCCAACAAGACCGGCCGGCTGGTGCTGACCACCGGCAACAAGTCGGAGATGACCACCGGTTACTGCACCCTTTACGGCGACATGGCCGGCGGCTTCGCCGTCATCAAGGACGTGCCCAAGACCCTGGTCTACCGGCTGGCCAACTGGCGCAACCGCCAGAAGGAGATCATCCCGGAACGCATCATCACCCGGCCGCCGTCCGCCGAACTCCGCCCGGACCAGAAAGACCAGGACAGCCTGCCGCCCTACGACATCCTGGACGGCATCATGGAACGCTATATGGAGCGCAATATGTCGGCGGCCGATATCGTGGCCGCGGGCTATCCGGAGGATGCCGTCGAGCAGGTGGTGCGACTGATCCGCATCAACGAGTACAAGCGGCGCCAGGCGCCCCCGGGCCCCCGTATTACCCCTCGGGCGTTCGGCAGGGATTGGCGCTATCCTGTCACCAACGGCTTCCGGGAAACGATCTGAACCGCCGCCGCGGCGCCGCATGGCGGCGCCGGCGCGCGTCATCCCCGGACCAAGGCTGCAACCCATCCCACATAAATAGAACCTGAGGACTGCACGTGAAACAAGTCACCGCCATCATCAAACCTTTCAAGCTGGACGAGGTCCGCGAAGCCCTGGCCGAAGTCGGCGTCAGCGGCCTGACCGTGACGGAAGTCAAGGGCTTCGGCCGGCAGAAGGGACACACCGAGCTCTATCGCGGCGCGGAATATGTCGTGGACTTCCTGCCCAAGATCCGCGTGGAAGTGGTCCTGCCGGATGAAATGGTCGAGAACGCCATCGAAGCCATCGTCAAGGCCTCCCGCACCGGCAAGATCGGCGACGGCAAGATCTTTGTTACCGCCGTCGAGCAGGCCATCCGCATCCGCACCGGCGAATCCGACAACGAAGCCCTGTAATCGCCCGGCGGGCCCGCGTGCGCCGCGCCCCGGCGTGGCGGGAGCGGCTGCCCTGGCATCCATTCTTATGGAGTACCGCCATGCGTGACCTGGACAGGATAGGCGCCGATCGCGCCGTGCGCGAATTGTCGGGATGGACCGCCGTCGCCGACCGCGACGCCATCGCCAAGACCTTTGTGTTCGGCGATTTCAGCGCGGCCTTCGCCTTCATGGCGCGCGTGGCGCTGATGGCGGAAAAAATGGACCACCATCCCGAATGGTCCAACATCTACAACCGCGTCGAGGTCACGCTGTCCACGCACGATGCCGGCGGGGTGACCTCCCTGGACGTGCAGATGGCGCGCTTCATGGACCTGGTCGTGGGCGCCTAGCGCGGCGTTTCGCGCGTCTCGTACAGCGCGGCGTACTCCTTGAAGATCGAAGCGGTCAACGCCTGGCGCGCATGTTCGCGCCGTTCGATCATCCCCACGGCGCGCACGATCGGGCCGCTGCCGGCCGCGCCGATATCCTCCGGCAGGTCGAGCACGCGCAGATCCGCGGCGGTGCGCCATTGCGCCCACATCAGCTGCGGCAGCAGGCTGACGCCGACTTCCTGGCGCACGAGTTCCACCACGGTTTCTATGGCATTGAGCTCCAGGAATTCGTGTACGTGCACGTTCATGCGCCGCAATACGCGGTCGATCTGCAGGCCGGTGCGCTGGGTGCGGTCGAAGCGCAGGAAGGGATTCTGTTCCAGGACTTCCCGTACGGTGCGGCCGGGGGCCGTGGGCGCGGCCAGCACGACCAGGGGTTCCTCGTGCAGCGGCGTCCAGCGCATGCTGGCCATGCGCCGGCCGGATTCCACCACCAGCGCGGCGTCCAGTTCGCCGCTTTCGACCTTGCTGGCCAGTTCACCCGACTTGCCGGTGAACAGCCGCACGTCCAGGCCGTCATGCCGGCGCTTGAGCTGGGAAACGACCTTGGACAAGGCGCCCATGCATGAGACGATGGCGCCGAAGGCCACCGAGCCGGCCAGCTCGCCGGGCCCCGGCCTTTGCGGCAGCCGTATGCGGTCGTACAGGTCCAGCAGGTGCTTGACCTCCGGCAGCAGCTCCCGGCCGGCGGCGTTCAGCAAGGCCAGCCGCCCGCTGCGGTCGAACAGCTCGCGGCCGAGCTCCTCTTCCAGGGCGCGCATCTGGAAGCTGACGGCCGCCTGGGTCAGGGCGACGCGTTCGGCGGCTTCGGAAAACGAGCCGTAGCGGGCGACGGCCATGAAGGTGCGCAGGAAACGGATGGTGCTCATGGGAAGGGGAATGCCGGACCAGGCCGCGAAAAGGCGCCGCCGCCGGGGAGCGGCTAGGGGAATGCCCTGAGACACCGGACCGGCGTTTCCGCTATCCAGGGGCGGCGCGGGCTTATATAAAAGATTCTTTTGTGACGCGAAAAAAATTCAAATTGATCTAATTAAACCACGCGTGTACCTTGCTCGGTTTGGCCCCCGCCCGACCCAAATAGAGTGCGACCGACACCATGAAGACCTTCAACTGGGAAAACCCGTACCCGACCATCCGCGCTCCCCAGTTCGCGCGCAATTTCGTTTCCACGTCCCATCCGCTGGCCGCCCAGGCGGGCCTGCGCATGCTGCTCAAGGGCGGCAGCGCCGTGGACGCCGCCATCGCCGCGGCCGCGACCATCACCCTGACCGAGCCGGTTTCCTGCGGCCTGGGCAGCGATTGCTTTGCCATCGTCTGGGACGGCAAGCAGCTGCAGGGCCTGAATTCCTCCGGCGTGGCGCCGGCCGCCTGGAGCGTCGAGTATTTCAAGAAGAAGTACGGTACCGGCGCGGACGGCCTGGCCAAGCAACCCAAGCGGGGCTGGGACAGCGTCACGGTGCCCGGCGCGGTGGCCGGTTGGGCCGCCCTGCATGAAAAATTCGGCAAGCTGCCGTTCGAGCAACTGTTCGACCCGGCGATCGAGATCGCCGAACGCGGCTACGCCGTGCCGCCCATCGTGGGCCGCAAATGGAGCGCCGCGGTACCGGAGCTGCAGGACCAGCCCGGCTTTGCCCAGGCCTTCATGCCCAACGGCCGCGCCCCCAAGGTGGGCGAGCACTTCCGCATCCCGGAAGCGGCCTGGACGCTGCGCCGCATCGCGGCCAGCAAGGGCCGGGACTATTACGAAGGCGAGATCGCCGAGAAAATCGCCGCCTTCAGCAAGGAATGCGGCGGCGCCATGACGCTGGACGATCTGCGCAATTACAAGCCTGACTGGGTCAAGCCCATCTCGCGCGCCTACCGCGGCTATGAGGTCCATGAGATTCCGCCCAACGGGCAGGGCATCGCCGCCCTGATGGCGCTGGGCATCCTGGAAAAATTCGACGTCGCCGGCCTGCCGCTGGATTCGGTGCGCTCGCAGCACCTGCAGATCGAAGCGATGAAGCTGGCATTCGCCGACCTGTACAAATACGTGGCCGACCCGCGCAGCATGGAAGTCACCCCGGAGCAGATGCTGGACGACGCCTACCTGGCGTCGCGCGCCAAGCTCATCAGCATGGACAAGGCCACCGCTTTCGCGGCCGGGCGTCCCCATGCCGGCGGCACCATCTATCTGTCGGCGGCCGACGAAAGCGGCATGATGATTTCCTTCATCATGTCCAACTACATGGGCTTCGGCTCGGGCATCGTCGTGCCGGGTACCGGCATCAGCCTGCAGAACCGCGGCGTGGGCTTCTCCATGGATCCCAAGGCGGCCAATGTGGTCAAGGGCGGCTATCGTCCCTTCCACACGATCATCCCGGGTTTCCTGACCCGTGGCGGCAAGCCCGTCATGAGTTTCGGCGTGATGGGCGGCGATATGCAGCCGCAGGGCCACCTGCAGACCGTCGTGCGCATGCTGGACTATCATCAGAACCCGCAGGCCGCCTGCGACGCGCCGCGCTGGAAGGTCAATCGCGACTTCACCGTGGACCTGGAGTCCACCATGCCGGCCAGCACGGTGGAAGGGCTCAAGACGCTGGGCCACACGCTCAAGAGCGTCAACGATCCTTATATGGACTTCGGTTCCGGCCAGTTCATCTGGCGCATGTCCGAGGACGACAACGAACTCGGCTACGTGGCGGCCAGCGACAGCCGCCGCGACGGGCAGGCGGTCGGCTTCTGATTCCAAATGCGTACAAGCCCAACCAATAAGGGGAATGCAATGAAGAAACTGGGTACCGCCATGGGCACCGTGCTGCTGGCGCTGGCCGCCGGGTCCGCCGTCGCGCAAGAGCTGCGCATCGGCCTGCAGGAAGACCCGGACGTGCTGGATCCGGCGCGCGCCCGCACCTATGTGGGCCGCATCGTTTTCACGTCGCTGTGCGACAAGCTGGTGGACATCGATCCCAAGCTGCACGTTGTGCCGCAACTGGCCACGTCCTGGTCCTGGAACGCCGACAACACCGAACTGACCATGAAGCTGCGGGCCGACGCGCTGTTCCATGACGGCACCAAGTTCGACGCCGCCGCGGCCAAGGCCAACCTGGACCGCGCGCGCACGCTGCCCGACAGCTTCCGCAAGGGCGAACTGGCCTCGGTGCAGGACGTGCAGGCGCCCGATGCCCAGACGCTGGTGCTCAAGCTGAAGCAACCCGACGCCACGCTGCTGTACCAGCTGACCGATCGCGCCGGGATGATGCTGTCGCCCGCCATCTTCAACGACAAGGACACCAACGCGGTGGGCCGCAAGCCCGTCTGCTCCGGGCCCTACAAGTTCGTCGAACGGGTGCAGAACGACCGCATCGTGCTGGAGAAATTCGACCAGTACTACGACGCCAAGAGCTACCACTTCAGCAAGATCACCTTCCTGCCCATCCCGGACACGACGGTGCGCCTGCAGAACCTGCGTTCGGGCGGGCTGGACATCCTGGAACGCCTGAATCCCTCGGATGCGCCGGACGTCAAGAAAGACGCCAATCTGCATTTCTCGTCCGTGGCGGGCCTGGGCTTCCAGGAAATCGTGTTCAACCAGAACAACGGCGATCGCGCCAAGACCAATCCCTTCCGCGATCAGCGCGTGCGCGAGGCGCTGAGCCTGTCCATCGACCGCGACGCCATCAACGAGGTGATCGGCGGCGGCATCTACGAGCCCGCGAACCAGGCCTTCCCGCCGGCCAGCCCCTATCACAGCGACAAGTTCCCGGTGCCCAAGCGCGACGTGGCCAAGGCCAAGGCGCTGCTGAAGCAGGCCGGCGTGACGGAGGTCAAGGCGGAACTGGCGTTCGGCAACAACACCACGACCGCGGCCATCGCCGAAATGATGCAGGCCATGGCGCGCGAGGCCGGCATCGAGCTGAGCCTGCGTCCCACGGACTACGCGGCCTTGCTTACGCAGATGCGCGCCGGCAATTTCGAGGTGGCGCTGCGCGGCTGGTCGGGCCGGCCGGATCCGGACGGCAACGTCTATCCCTTCATTACCTGCAAGGGCGCGCTGAACGACGGCCAGTACTGCAACCCCAAGGTTGACGAACTCCTGAACGAAGCGCGCAAGGTGCCCGACGAAGCCAAGCGCAAGGCGCTGTACGAGCAGGCCGAGGCCATCATCCAGAAAGAGATGCCCGATGCCTTCCTGTATTTCCAGCCGTGGCCCTTCGCGATGCAGAAGAAGGTCAAGGGTTTCCTGCCGTATCCTGACGGAATGATCCGCCTGAAGAACGTAAGCTTCTCGAACTAAGGCGCATCCGGCCGGGCGGGGCGCGCGGGGCACCGGCCCCGGCGCTTCGCTCTTTGTGTTTTCGCGGTTTTCCTGTTTTATTCATGTTCAAACTCATCCTACGCCGCGTGCTCGTGGCGATCCCGACCCTTATCCTGGTGTCGATGATCGTCTTCCTGCTGCAGAAAGTGCTGCCGGGCGACCCGGTATTGACCCTGGCCGGCGAAGAGCGCGATCCCGCCGTGCTGGATTACCTGCGCGAAAAATACCACCTGGACGATCCCTTGCCCGTGCAATACGTGGCCTGGGTCAGGCAGGTTGCCACCGGCGACCTGGGCAAATCGCTGCGCACCGATGTGCCGGTGACCTCGCTGATCGCGCAGAAGCTGCCGGTCACCCTGCAGCTGGCGGCCATGGCGATGATCATCGCCCTGCTAGTGGGGATACCCACGGGCATCCTGGCGGCGGTGCGCAAGGGCAAGCTGCTGGAATACGGCGCCAACGTGGCGGCGCTTTCCGGGATGTCGATACCCAACTTCTGGCTGGGCATCATCCTGATCATGATCGTCTCCGTGCAGCTGCGGTGGCTGCCGGCCTCCGGCTATGTGTCGCCGTCGGAGAATTTCTGGCTGTCCATGAAGACCATGATCATGCCGGCCATCGTACTGTCCACCTCGCTGGCGGCCTACCTGATGCGCCATACGCGCTCCGCCATGCTCGAGGCGCTGGGCGCCGACTACGTGCGCACCGCGCGCGCCAAGGGTGTGTCGCCGCGCACGGTCGTGCTGCGCCATGCCTTGCGCAATGCCCTGATGCCCATCGTGACCCTGGTCACGCTGCTGTTCGGCGAACTGCTGGCCGGCGCGGTGCTGACCGAGCAGGTGTTCACCATCCCGGGCTTCGGCAAGCTGGTGGTGGACGCCGTGTTCAACCGCGATTACGCGGTGGTGCAGGGCGTGGTGTTGTGCGTGGCGGTGGGCTTCATCGTGATGAACCTGCTGGCCGATATTCTCTACATCGTTGTCAATCCCCGACTGAGGCATTCATGAGCGCAGTGATTTCCAGCGGCGCGATGCCCCGACGCACCAATCGGGCCTGGGCCAAGTTCCGCCGCAACCGCATCGCGATGATAGGCGCGGCCATCGTGCTGTTCTTTGTCGTCGTGGCCATCTTCGCGCCGCTGCTGGCCAACCACGATCCTTTCCAGACCAGCTTCACCGCCATCCGCAAGGCGCCTTCCGCCCGCTTCTGGCTGGGCACCGACGAATTGGGACGGGACATCTACACCCGCATGCTGTTCGGCGCGCGGGCCTCGTTGATGGCCGGCCTGGCGTCGGTGATCATCGCCATGATCGTCGGCGTGCCTTTCGGCCTGCTCTCCGGCTATTTCGGCGGCTGGATCGACAGCGCGATTTCCCGGGTGACGGAAGCGCTGCTGGCGATTCCCTTCCTGATCCTGGCGATCGCCCTGGCGGCCTTCCTGGGGCCCAGCCTGATCAACGCCATGATCGCCATCGGCGTGTCGGCCGCGCCCAAGTTCGTACGGCTGGCCCGCGGCCAGGTGCTGGCGGTCAAGAACGAGGACTACGTCGCCAGCGCGCGGGCCCTGGGCGCATCGGATACCCGCATCATCGTGCGGCACATCCTGCCCAACATCATGCCGCCGCTGATCGTGCAGGCCACCATCACCATCGCCACGGCCATCATCGCCGAGGCCAGCCTGTCCTTCCTGGGCCTGGGCCTGCAGCCGCCCAACCCGTCCTGGGGCTCGATGCTGAATACGGCCAAGAACTTCATGACCCAGGCACCCTGGATGTCGATTTTTCCGGGCTCCGCCATTTTCCTGGCGGTGCTCGGTTTCAACCTGCTGGGCGACGGTCTGCGCGACGCCCTCGATCCGCGCCAGGAGAAGTAAGCGCAATGGGACCGATGGAAACCAACCGCGTCGTTGAAGTCAACGACCTGACCGTGCGCTTCCAGACGCACGACCGCACCGTCGAGGCCGTGCGCAATGTGTCCTTCCACGTGGACCGCGGCGAAACCCTGGCCATCGTCGGCGAATCCGGCTCCGGCAAGTCCGTGACATCCCTGGCGCTGATGCGGCTGGTGGAGTACGGCGGCGGCCGCATCGTCAACGGCTCGATACGCCTGCGCCGCCGCAACGGCGAAATGCTGGACATGACGGCGGCCGACGAGAACACGCTGCAGCGCGTGCGCGGCGCGGACGTCGCCATGATCTTCCAGGAGCCGATGACGTCGCTGAACCCCAGCTTCACGGCAGGGGTGCAGATCGCCGAGGCCCTGCGCCTGCACCAGGGGCTGGATGCCGCCGCCGCGCGCGCCGAGACCTTGCGCATGCTGGAGCGGGTGCGCATCCCGGAAGCGAAATCCGTGCTGGATCGCTATCCGCACCAGTTGTCCGGCGGCATGCGCCAGCGCGTGATGATCGCCATGGCGCTGTCCTGCAAGCCGCAGCTGCTGATCGCCGACGAACCGACCACGGCACTGGACGTGACCATCCAGGCGCAGATCCTGCAACTGATCCGCCAGCTGCAGGAAGAGATGAACATGGGCGTGATCTTCATCACGCACGATATGGGCGTGGTGGCGGAAGTCGCCGACCGCGTGCTGGTCATGTACCGCGGCGACAAGGTCGAGGAGGGCGGCTCGGACGAGGTCTTCGCCGATCCCCGCCATGCCTACACCCGCGCGCTGCTGTCGGCGGTGCCGCGCCTGGGCGCCATGCAGGGCACCGACGAGCCGGCGCCGTTCCCGCTGCTGACCATGAGCGAAGTGCAGCAGGGCCAGGCCCAGCCCGGGCCGGAGCGCCGCGTGGTGGAAAGCACCGTGCGCCGCGACAACGGTCCGGTGCTCAAAGTGCGCGACCTGATCACGCGTTACGACATCGCGGGCGGCATCCTGGGGCGTGTGCAGCGCCGCGTGCACGCGGTGGAAAAGGTCAGTTTCGATCTCTATCCCGGCGAGACGCTGTCGCTGGTCGGCGAGTCGGGCTGCGGCAAGACCACCACGGGTCGCTCCCTGCTGCAATTGGTGCACAGCCAGGGCGGCACCATCGAGTTCGACGGACGCAATATCGGCGCGCTGCGCGGCGCGGCCATGCAGACGCTGCGCCGGCACATCCAGTTCATCTTCCAGGATCCCTTCGGCTCGCTGGACCCGCGCATGACGGTGGGCGATTCCATCATGGAGCCCCTGCTGATCCACGGCGTGGCCAAGGGCGCGAAGGCGCAGGAACGGGTGCGCTGGCTGATGGACAAGTGCGGCCTGGTGCCGGAGATGATAGGGCGCTATCCGCACGAGTTTTCCGGCGGCCAGCGCCAGCGCGTGTGCATCGCGCGCGCCCTGGCGCTGAATCCCAAGGTGGTCATCGCGGATGAGTCGGTGTCGGCGTTGGACGTGTCCATCCAGGCGCAGATCGTCAACCTGCTGCTGGACCTGCAGCGCGAGCTGGGCGTGGCCTTCCTTTTCATCTCCCACGATATGGCGGTGGTCGAGCGTGTCAGCCATCGGGTCGCGGTGATGTACCTGGGGCAGATCGTCGAAATCGGCCCGCGCCGCGCGATCTTCGAGAACCCGCAGCATCCTTACACCAAGAAGCTGATGGCCGCCGTGCCCATCGCCGACCCGCAGCGCCGGCATCGGCAGCGGTCATTGCTGGTGGACGAGATTCCCAGCCCGGTGCGCAAGGTGGGCGACGAGCCCGTGGTCGCGCCGCTGGTGGAAGTGTCGGCGGGGCATTTCGTCGCGCGCCACGCGGTGGGGGCGTACCCGGCGATGGCATAGCGGCTGGCGGGAGCAGGCGTCAGCCGGGGCGGCGTACCGCTCAGGCCAGGGCCTGGGCCTGCCGCAGCGCTTCTTCCATGGCCTGCGCCCTGCGGTCGGCGCCCATCTGCAGGCCCTCGGCGACCACGACCTGGGGCTCGGCGATGCCGATAAAGCCAAGCGCCGCGCGCAGATAGGATTCCCCATGTTCGGCGGCCGCCGCGGGCGACCCCGGCCCGTACATGCCGCCGCGCGATACCGCCAGGATCGCGCGTTTGCCGCCCGCCAGCCCCTGGACCCCGTTCGCGCCGTAGGAAAAAGTCTGGCCGGGCACCAGGATGCGATCCACCCATGCCTTCAACTGGCTGGGGATGGTGAAGTTGTACATGGGCGCGCCGATTACCACGATGTCCGCGGCCAGGAATTCATCCAGCACCGCCTGGCTGTCGTCCATCGCAAGGCGGGCCTGGGCTCCGAGGGCCCCGGCCAGGGAGGCGGCGATCGGATGGCTGGCTGGCAGATTCGCCAGGGAGAGATGGGGCAGGGGAGCGGCGTCCAGGTCGCGGTAAACGATATCCAGCTCGGGTATCGTATCGCGCAGCCGCTGTACGATGGCGGCGGACAAGCCGCGGCTGGCCGATTGTTCGCCGGTGATACTGGCGTCGATATGCAGTAGCTTCATAATGCGGAACATTCCAGGGTTGGTGTGGCGGCATGTTGGACGCGCAGGCCCCGGCCGGCAAGAAGGCACTTTTTTTATACCGAGGTACACGCAAGTGACCGATACCCCCGCCAATCACGATCCCGGCACGTGCGAGAAGGTGTCCACCGTCTTCTCGCGCATCGGCGAGCGCTGGTCCATGACCGTCGTGATGCTGCTGCACCAGGGCCCGCGCCGCTTCAGCGAACTCAAGCGCGGGGCAGAGGGCATTTCCCAGCGCATGCTGACCCTGACGCTGCGCAACCTGGAACGCGACGGCCTGGTCAAGCGCACCGTCTATGCCGAGGTGCCGCCGCGGGTGGAATACCAGCTCACCGAACTGGGCCGGTCCCTGTTCGCGCGGGTGCGGGCGCTGGGCCACTGGACGGAAGACCACCTGCACGAGATCGAGGCGGCGCGCAGCGATTTCGACCAGCGCGGCGCCGGCGGCCAGGAATCCGAGGCGCCCGCTACGCCTTATGCATCCCGCATACACCGCATCCAATAACACCGTATTCGACATTTGCACATAGACCATGGCATTGCGCGCGACCATCTACAAGGCGGATTTGAACGTGGCGGACAACGACCGCCGCTACTACGGCAGCCACGCCATCACCGTGGCGCGCCATCCGTCGGAAACCGACGAGCGCATGATGGTGCGCATCCTGGCGTACGCCTTGAACGCGGACGAGGCACTGGCCTTCACCAAGGGCCTGAGCGAGACCGACGAGCCCGACGTATGGCGCAAGGACCTGACCGGCGCCATCGACCTGTGGGTGGAAGTCGGCCAGCCGGACGAGCGCCGCATCCTGAAGGCCTGCGGCCGCGCCGGCCAGGTCCTGATCTACTGCTACGGCGGCCATGCCAGCCGCATCTGGTGGGACGGCGTGCGCGACCGCGTGGCGCGGGCCCGCAACCTGAAGGTGATCAATCTGCCCGCGCAGGACACGCAGGCGCTGGGCGCCCTGGCGGAACGCACCATGTCGCTGGACGTTAACGTGCAGGACGGCGAGGCCTACATCACCGCCGAGGGCGGCAGCGTCGCCATCGTGCCGGAGATCTGGCGGGAATGAATGGGTGACGGCGGGAATTGCGTGCCATTCATCCCGCTATTCCGCCGGCTGGCGCCATCCCGGGCGCGTCTATCATCCTGGGCATAGATGAGCATCAGCGCCGGAGGGCCGCGCCGCGATCGCGTACCCCGGACTTGCTTTCCATGCAAGGAGAGGGAAATGAGCGGTTTCGGATTGCAGGGCATCGCCTATGTCGGCGGCTTGCCGGCCACCCGGCAGAACAACGGCGCGGATACCGGCGCGGTGGATGGAGCCTTCGACAAGATCTTCAGGCAGGCGGCCGGCACCGGGGCCGCTTCCAATGCGGCGGCTTCCAGCCCGGACGCCGCCCGGCGCAGCCTGGCGGACCCGGACCAATGGGCCGCCGCGCATGGCGCGCCAGCGGGCAGCCCCGGCGCCAAGTCGCCCGCGGCGCAGCAGCTGTCGGAGTATCTGTCCATGCCGCTGGGCAAGCGCATGTTCTACATGATGCTGGCCAGCATGGGCATCAGCCAGGAACAGTACGAGTCCATGTCGCCGGACGAACAGGCGAAAGTCGCTGCCCAGGTGGCCCAGCGCCTGAAGGAAAACGCGGAGGCGCAAAAGCAGGCCGTGCCGGGCAAGGAAGAGGCCGCCAGCGTCTGAGCTTTGGCGGACGCTAGCGGGGCCGCCGGTCTCCCGCCTTTTCCCAGAACGAGGCCAGGAAGCCCTCCGCGACGAGCAGGGGCTGGCCGTGGCGCCAGAACACGGAGCGGCGGGCCAGGATGCGCGCGTCCCGGCTGCCCTCGCCCGAAACCATCAGGGGAAGGGCCATGGCCGGGCGCGCGTCCAGCGCGCGGCGGATATCCACCACCTTGCCATCGTCCGCTTGCGCGCCCGATCCGCGCGCGCCCGTGACGGCCAGCGCCGTCGCATGGAAAGGCACGCCCGGCGCCAGCCGCCGGCATTCGAAGGCGGAGCGCTGCACGGTGCGGTCGTGATACAGCATGTCGGCCAGGGGCCGAGAGCGCAGCCGCCGCATGCCCTGCCAGGTGGCGCGCGAGGCCGGCAGGGGCGTAAGGCTGCGCGCGACCACGCCCTGCACGCCGTCGATGGACATCAGGACTTCACGCACCCACACGAGCGTGCCGGGGACCAGCCGCATGGCCTGGGCTTCCTCGGCAGGGGCGGCCTGCGCGTATTCGGCCAGCACGCGCAGGCTGAAACCGCCCAATTGGCGCAGGCCGGCCGTCAGGGCGCCGGGGCGCAGGAGCCAGAATTTCTGGGTTCGGGTGCAGGAGGGCGGGGGTACCGGCATCCAGCCGGCGCTGCGGGGATGGAAGATTCTCATGGTGCCGTATTATCCCGCAAGCGCTTCGCGCCCGATGCGCCGCCGCCGCATCCGCCCGGCGTCCGCACACGCAAGCCGCTAGAATGACGGCTTTCGCCACGCTTTCCATGGAAAAAGTACGCATCTCCAAGCTCATGTCGGAACGCGGCCTGTGTTCGCGGCGCGAGGCCGACAGCTATATCGAGCGCGGCTGGGTGCGCGTGGATGGCGAAGTCGTTTCCGAACTCGGCGCCAAGGCCTATCCCAGCCAGACCATCACGCTGGAACGCGCGGCGCAAGCCCGCCAGCGCGAGCGCGTCACCATCCTGATCCACAAGCCCATCGGCTACGTCTCCGGCCAGGCGGAAGACGGCTACCGGCCGGCGGCGGCCCTGATCGACGCGCGATCGCGCGCGGCGGGCGACCGTTCTCCCCTGCGTTTCGATCGCAGCCATTTGCGCGGCCTTGCCGTGGCCGGGCGGCTGGATATCGATTCCACCGGATTGCTCGTCCTGACACAGGACGGCCGCATCGCCAAACAGCTCATCGGCGAGGACTCCGGCATCGAAAAGGAATACCTGGTGCGCGTGCAGGGCCGTCTGGGCGAGCAGGGCCTGGCCTTGCTCAACCACGGCCTGTCGCTGGACGGCAAGCCCTTGCGTCCCGCCAAGGTGGCGTGGCAGAACGACGACCAGCTGCGCTTTATCCTGAAGGAAGGCAAGAAGCGGCAGATCCGCCGCATGTGCGAGCTGGTCGGGCTGAAGGTCGTGGGCTTGAAGCGGGTTCGCATCGGCCGCGTCATGCTGGGCGACCTTCCCGTGGGCCAATGGCGCTACCTGCGCGAGGGCGAGCGCTTCTAGCGCCCGCCCGGCGCGTCCTCAGGCGACCGACATGTCCTGCACGTGGCGCAGCAGGACGCGCAGGAAGGCGGATGCCGCCGCGCCGGGCGTCCTGCGGGGATGCGTGACGCAGACCACCTGCCGCGTCAACCGGGGCCGCACGATGGCGTGGCTGCGCACGCGGCCCAGCGATATCTCGCTGCGCACGGCGACCTGCGGCAGCACGGACGCGAAATCGCTGCCGTGCACCAGCTTCAGGATGGCGCTGATGGAATCGATCTCCACCGCCGGGGCCAGGTCCACGTCTTCGGCCTGCGCGAAACTTTCGAGGATGCCGCGCAGCCCGTGCTGGCGCGTGGGCAGCACGAGCTTGAGCCTGGCCATCTGGCGCAAGGGCACTTCCGGCGGCAGCTCGGCGTGGTGGTTGCCGCAGACCAGCACCAGGCTTTCTTCCGCGATGGGCTCGGTGGCCAGCGCCAGGGGGCGGCGCGGCTTGTTGATGACGGCCGCGTCCAGCTGGCCGCCGGCGACCGCGTCGATCAAGCCGCCGCTGTAGCCGTCGACCAGCGCCAGCGCCACCTTGGGATGCATCTGCGTGAAGGCCATCAGCGCATCCACCATCACGCCCTGGGCGATAGTGGCGATCATGCCCACGCGCACCTGGCCGCTGAGCTCGTCGTCGCGCTGCATGACCTGTTCGCGGGCGCGGGCGAAATCGGCCAGCACCGGCATGAAGATGCGGTACATCTGCCGCGCTTCCGGCGTGGGCTGCATGCCGCTGGAACTGCGCACGAAAAGCTGGCGCCCCGTTTCCTGTTCCAGCTTGGCGATCTGCATGCTCAGGGCCGGCTGCACGATGTTGAGCCGGCGCGCGGCGCGCGTTACCGAGCCTTCTTCGTAAAGGCAAACGAAATACTGGATCTGCCTGAATTCCATCCCGGCTCCCTCCTGGTCGCTGTATCAGTAAATCTGATAGAGACAATAATTTAATATTAATTGACCTGATGTTGCACGGTTCCTAAACTTTCTTCGACCGGCCCGTTCGAGGCCGCGACCGAGGAGACCAGGAATCATGCAGCCCCAGCCGCGCCTTCACGAGACGACCGATACAACGGCGCCGGCCGTGACCGACGTGCAGGCCTGGGCCGTGTCGTTTCCCGTTCCGCCCGCGCACAGCGTGCGGCTGGGCGTGGGGCGCGCGCTCAAGCGCGACGCCGTCATCGTCAAGGTGACGACCGCGGACGGGCTGGTGGGCTGGGGTGAATCGCACCACGGCCGCGCGCACTCCAGCATCGCCCATTTCGTCAATCACGCCCTGCGCCCGATGGTGGTGGGCATGCAGGCGGCCGACGTCAATGGGATCTGGCAGCGCATCTACGCGGCGCAACTGGCCAGCCACGGCATCGGCGCCGGTTGCGCGATCGCCATGAGCGGCATCGACATGGCGCTCTGGGACATCCGTGCCAAGGCGGTGGGCTGGCCCTTGTACCGGCTGCTCGGCGGGGCCAGCCGGCGCATTCCGGCCTATGCCGGCGGGGTGGCGCTGGGCTGGCAGGAACCGGCCTCGCTGGTGGAAGAAGCGGCCGCTCATGTCGGCGCGGGCTATAAGGCCGTGAAGTTGCGCCTTGGCGACTCCGTCGCGCGAGACCTGGCGCGCGTGCAAGCCGTGCGCGACGCCTTTGGCGACGATCTCGTCATCCTGGCCGATGCCAACGCGGCCTATACGCTGGGCGACGCGCGCCAGGCCATCCCGGCGCTCGATGCGTTGGGCGTGGGCTGGCTGGAGGAGCCGTTTCCCGCGCACGACTACCGAAATTATGAAAGCGCGCGCGCCTATGGGCGCATCGCCTTCGCCGCCGGCGAGAACCACTACACGCGCTTCGAGTTCAGCCGCCTGGTGGACGACCGCGTCGTGGACATCCTGCAGCCGGATCTTTCTAAGACCGGCGGGATCACAGAGACCTTGCGCATCGCCGCGCTGGGCTCGGCCTACAAGCTGCCCGTGCATCCCCACTCTTCGATGACGGGCATCAATATGGCGGCCACGCTGCATGTGCTGGCCGCCATCGACCAGGGCGGCTACTTCGAGGCCGATGTGTCGCGCGGCAATCTGTTCCGCGATGCGCTCGTGAGCACGCCTTTCACCATCGGCGAGGACGGTTGCGTCGCGCCACCGCAAGGGCCGGGCATCGGCGTCGAGGTGGACGAGGACTTCCTGGCCGCCCATCCGCCCATCGAGGGGCCGGCCTACGCCTGACGCGTCGGTTGGATCAAAAAAAGAGAGGAGACCAGGCATGTATGCATCCCGGCGCAGACTTGCGTTGACCGCGGCCGTCCTTGGCGCGGGCTTGGCCCTGGCCATGGGCACTGTCCAGGCACAGGAAGACACTTATCCCGCCAAGGCGGTGCGCATCGTCGTGCCGTATCCGGTGGGCGGGTTCAACGACACGCTGGGCAGGCTGGTGGCCGCCAAACTGGCGCCGAAATACAAACAGCCGGTGATCGTGGAGAACAAGCCCGGCGGCGGCACGGTGATCGG
Organism: Bordetella bronchialis; assembly: GCF_001676705.1. Classification (NCBI taxonomy): domain Bacteria; kingdom Pseudomonadati; phylum Pseudomonadota; class Betaproteobacteria; order Burkholderiales; family Alcaligenaceae; genus Bordetella; species Bordetella bronchialis. The sequence continues at coordinate 3,395,447 of NZ_CP016170.1, read as the reverse complement.
CACCCAGTCGGTGGCGATGTCGGCGCCCGACGGCTACACGCTGCTGGTGGTGCAGTTTCCCTTTGCCTCGAATCCCTCGCTTTACAAGCTGCCGTACGACACCGAGAAGGCCTTCACGCCGGTGGTGCTCGCGGGCCGCTCGCCCATGATGCTGGTGACGCATGCGGGCAGTCCGCTGCATACGCTGAAAGACGTGCTGGCCGCCGCCAAGGCGCGTCCCGGGGGACTGAACTACGGCTCGTCCGGGCCGGGCTCGTCCAACCATCTGGCCATGGCCCTGTTCGAAAGCATGTCGGGCACCCGCATGACGCAAGTGCCCTACAAGGGCAGCACGCCCATGCTAACGGACCTGGCCGGCGCGCAGGTGGACCTGGCCGTGGACCTGCTGCCCAATGCGCTGCCATTCCTGAAGTCCGGCAAGGTGCGGGCGCTGGCGGTGGCCAGCGCGGCGCGCTCGCCGCTGATGCCCGAACTGCCGACGGCGGCCGAGGCCGGGCTGCCGGGCTATGAGGTCGAGTCCTGGCACGGCTTCGTGGTGCCGGCCGGCACGCCGCCCGCCATCGTCGACAAGTTGAACCGCGACCTGAACGAGGTGCTGGCCATGCCGGACATCAAGGAAGCCTTCGCCCAGCAGGGCGTGGTGCCCGACGGCGGCACGCCGGAGGACTTCCGCCGCTTCATCGCCACGCAGGTGGCCTTGTGGAAAAAGGTCGTGCGCGACGGCCATATCACGGTCGAATAAGGCGCCGGAACGCATCATGGAACACACGCAGGCAAGCAATCTGATCGACGGGCAATGGCGCGCCGCGCACGACGGACAGTGGGGCGACAGCCGCAATCCCGCGGACGGCGGCGTGCTCGGGCGCTATGCCGCGTCCTCGCGCGCGGACGCCGACGCGGCGATCGCCGCCGCGCGGCGCGCCTTCGACGGGCCTTCGTGGGCCCGCGATCCGCGCCTGCGGCAGATGGCCATGCTGCGCTGGGCCGACGCCGTGGAAGCGCGCGCCGACGCGCTGGCGCGGCTGTTGACGCTGGAAAACGGCAAGGTGCTGGGGCAGTCGCGCGGCGAGATCGCCGCGGCGGTTTCCGAGATCCGCTACTACGCCGGCCTGTCGCGCTATATGCCCGGCCATGTGTTCGAGGTGGAGCCCGGCGCGTTCTCGACACTGCTGAAGGAGCCGGCCGGCGTGGCGGGCATCATCGTCCCGTGGAATGCGCCGGCGGTGCTGCTGATCCGCTCGCTGGCGCCAGCGCTCGCGGCGGGCTGCACGGCCGTCATCAAGCCCGCGCCGCAGACGGCGCTGGTAAGCGCGGCCCTGGTCGCCGCCTTGCATGAAACGCCTGGCTTGCCGCCCGGCGTGGTGAACCTGGTCAGCGAGACGGGCCACGAGGTGGCGTCGCGGCTGGTGGAATCGCCCGACGTGGACGTCATCAGCTTTACCGGATCGAACGCCGTCGGCCAGCGCATCATGGCCGCGGCGGCGCCCACGATGAAAAAACTGTCGCTGGAACTCGGCGGCAAATCGGCCTGCCTGGTGTTCGAGGACGCCGACGTCGCCGCCGCCGCGCCGGCACTGGCCGCGGCCGCGACCATCATCAGCGGCCAGCAATGCACGGCCGCGCGCCGTGTGCTGGTGCACGCGCGGCACTACGACGCCATGAAGCACGCGCTGGCCGAGGCGCTGCGCGCCCAGCGCGTCGGGCCCGGCCTGTCCGAAGGCGCCAGCATGGGGCCGCTGATCGACGCGGCCGCCGCCGACAGCGTGGGCGCGCGCATCGCGCAGGCCGTGGATGCGGCGGACGAAGTCCTGCTGCGCGGCGAGCGGCTGGGCGGCGCGCTGGCAAACGGCGCTTTTCTCAGCCCCACGCTGGTCGCGCATCGGGATACGCATGCCTTCTTCATCCAGGAAGAAATCTTCGGACCGCTGGTCGTGATCGAACGCTTCGAGGACGAGGCCGAGGCGATCGCGCGCGCCAATCATTCCGAATACGGCCTGTCGGCCAGCGTTTGGACGCGCGACGGCGCCCGCGCCATGCGCGTGGCGCGCGCCCTGAAGAACGGCACGGTATGGATCAACGACCACAACAAGCTGTTCGCGGAGGCCGAGACCGGCGGCTACCGCCGCAGCGGCCTGGGACGGCTGCACGGCTACGACGCCCTGATCGATTTCCAGGAAATCAAGCACATCTACCAGCAGGTGGGGGTCGCCTGAGTACGGGCGGAAAAAGGAAACATCGGGCATCCCGATGAACAGCCATAACAAGGAGGGACGAATGCAATACCAGAATATCGCGCGCCGCTGCGGCGCCTTACTTGCCACGGCGTGCATGGCCGCGGCGACCGCCACGGCGGCGGCGGCGCCCGCCGCCGATGGCGCGGGCACCTATCCGGACAATGCCATGCGCATCATCGTGCCGTATACGCCAGGCGGCTTCAACGACACCATGGCGCGGGTGCTGGGCAAGAAACTGACCGAGGCCTGGCACCAGCCCGTCATCGTGGAAAACCGGCCCGGCGCCGGCACGGTGGTCGGCACCGAAGCGGGCGCCCGCGCGGCCCCGGACGGCTATACGCTGGTCGTGGTGGGATTCCCGCTGGTGGTGAACCAGTACATCTACCCCAAGCTGCCCTACGACACGCAGCGCGACTTCGTGCCGGTACTGCTGGCGGGGCAGACGCCCAACGTGCTGCTGGTGCGCGCGGAATCGCCCATCAAGTCGCTGCCCGACCTGGTGGCCCGGGCCAAGGCGAGCCCCGGCAAGATGAACTACGCGTCGGCCGGCAACGGTACCTCGCTGCACCTGGCGATGGAGTACTTCAAGAACGTGACCGGCACGGACATGAACCAGATTCCGTACAAGGGCAGCGCGCCCATGGTCACCGCCTTGCTGGGTGGCCAGGTCGACGTCATGTTCGACAACCTGCCCAATGCCTTGCCGCAAATCAAGGCGGGCAAGATGCGCTCGCTCGGCATTACCACGGCCAAGCGGCTGCCCTCGGTACCGGACATCCCGACGGTGGCCGAGCAAGGCTACCCCGGCTTCGAGGTCGCGGTCTGGTACGGCCTGGCGGTGCCGCGCGGAACGCCCACGGCCATCGTCGAGAAGCTGAACGCCCAGTTGAACAAGGCCCTGCAGGACGAGGACGTGAAGTCCGTCTTCGCCGCGCAAGGCGTACAGGTATTGGGCGGTTCCACGGCGGATTTCGAGAAGTTCTTCCAGGCGCAGGACGCCAAATGGGCGCCGGTGATCAAGAAGGCCGGCATCCGGGCCGAGTGAGCGCATCTCCATGACGGTTACCACCCTCGATCCCATCGCCGCACCCGAGACGGCGCCGCGGCCGCGCCGGCACCTGGGGCGCGCCGCCGCGCGCGTCGAGGACCGGGCGCTGCTGACGGGCCGCGGCGGCTACGGCGACGATGCGGCCCTGCGGCCGGGCACGCTGCACGCGGCGGTGGTGCGGTCGCCCCACGCGCATGCCCGGCTTCGCGCGGTCCGCGCCGCGCGCGCCGAAGCGATGCCAGGCGTGCGCGCGGTGTTGACGGGGGCCGACGTGCAGCGCTGGTCCAAGCCCTTTATCGTCGGCGTCAAGCAGCCGATGGACCTGTGGGCGCTGGCGGTGGACAAGGTGCGCTACGTGGGCGAGCCGGTGGCCGTCGTGGTGGCGGAAAGCCGCTATCTGGCGGAAGACGCGGCCGAGCTGGTGGAGGCCGATTACGAGCCGCTGGCGCCGGTGACCGACATCGAAAGCGCGATCGCGCCGGATGCGCCGGTCCTGCACGAGCAGGTGGGCAGCAATGTGGTGAGCGACCGCGCTTTCCGCTACGGCGACCCGGACGCGGCATTCGCGGCCGCGCCCCGCCGTATCGGGCTGACCTTGCGCTATCCGCGCAATTCCTGCACGCCCATCGAGACCGCGGTGGTGGTGGCGCAGTTCATTTCCGAACAGGACGGCTACGACGTCCAGTCCAATTTCATGGGGCCGTTCTCGCTGCATACGGTGATGGCGATGGCCCTGAAAGTGCCGGGCAACCGGCTGCGCCATCGCACCTTCGCCGACTCCGGCGGCAGCTTCGGCGTGAAGCAGGCGGTGATGAGCCCCATCGTGCTGATGTGCCTGGCCTCGCGCAAGGCCGGCGCGCCCGTGAAGTGGGTGGAGGACCGCCTGGAGCACCTGACGGCGGCGACATCGGCCACCGCGCGCTTGTGCCACGCGGAGGCCGCGGTCGACCGGGACGGGCGCATCCTGGCCCTGTCGCTGGACCAGCTAGACGATTGCGGCGGCTACCTGCGGGCGCCGGAGCCCGCCACCTTCTACCGCATGCACGGCTGCCTGACCGGCGCTTATGCGATCGAACACCTGCGCGTGCGCAATCGCGTGGTGCTGACCAGCAAGACTCCCACCGGCCTGGTGCGCGGCTTCGGCGGGCCGCAGACGTATTTCGTGCTGGAACGCCTGGTGCAGCGCATCGCGGTCGAGCTGGGCATGGATCCGCTGGATGTGTACCGGCGCAACTTCATCCCGCGCGACGCCTTTCCTTATCGCGCCGCGGCCGGGGCATTGATCGATTCGGGCGATTACCACAAGGCCCTGGACATGGCCGTGCGCGAAGGCGGGCTGGACGAGCTGCGCGCGCGCCAGGCGGCCGCGCGCGCCCAGGGGCGGCTTTACGGCATCGGTTTCGCCGCCATCGTCGAGCCCTCGATCTCCAATATGGGCTATATCACCACCGCGCTGACGCGCGAGCAGCGCGCCAAGGCGGGGCCCAAGAACGGCGGCATCGCCGCGGCCACCGTGGCCATCGATCCCTTGGGCGGCATTACCGTTACCGTGGCGTCCTCGCCGGCGGGGCAGGGACACCGCACCGTCTGCGCGCAGGTCGCCGCCGACGTGTTCGGCGTCGCCGTGGAAGACGTCATGGTGAATGTGGAGTTCGACACGACCAAGGATGCGTGGTCGGTGGCCGCGGGCAATTACTCCAGCCGCTTCGCCGGCGCGGTGGCGGGCACGCTGCACATCGCCTGCCAGCGTCTGCGCGACAAGCTGGCGCGCATCGCCGCCGGGACGCTGGCTTGCCAGCCGGCCGAGATCATGTTCGAAGACGGCAAGGTGTTTTCGCGCCATGCGCCCGACCGCGCGCTGCCGTTCGCGCGCTTCGCCGCCGGGCCGCACTGGGCGCCGGGGCTGCTGCCCGCGGGGGAGGCGCCCGGCCTGCGGGAAACGGCCTTCTGGACACCGCCCGAACTCACCGCGCCGGACGACGACGATCGCGTCAATACGTCGGCGGCGTATGGCTTCGCCTTCGACATCTGCGCGGTCGAGGTGGACCGCGATACCGGCCGGGTCCGCATCGACCGCTACGTCACCACGCACGATGCCGGCACCTTGCTGAATCCCGCGCTGGCCGACGGGCAGATACGCGGCGCTTTCGCGCAAGGCCTGGGCGCCGCGCTCATGGAGGAGTTCCGCTACGGCGGCGACGGCAGCTTCCAGTCCGGCACCTTCGCCGACTATCTGGTCCCGACCACGTGCGAAGTGCCCGAGCCGCTGATCCTGCACCTGGAAACGCCCAGTCCCTACACCCCGCTGGGCGCCAAAGGCCTGGGCGAGGGCAACAACATGAGCACGCCGCCCTGTATCGCCAATGCCGTGGCCGATGCGCTGGGCTGCGCCGACATCGAGCTGCCCTTGACGCCGGCGCGAGTGATGGCGCTGATCGGCATACAGGAACCGCCGCCGTCGGCCGCGGTGGCGGCGTCGCTGGATGCGTCGATGGGCGCCGGCGCGGCGCGCACGCCGGGCGACCCGGCAAACATGGGCGATGCCGCCCAGGGAACGGGACGGCCCGGCGGCAAGGATGCCAAGGGGGGCAAGGCCTTGGCCGCTCGCGGGGAGATCTTCTTGTCCGCCACGCCGGAGGCCGTGTTCGATGTGTTGATGGATCCGGCGGCGCTGGCGCGCGTCATTCCCGGCTGCCACGCCCTGGAGGAAGTCGGGCCGCACCGCTACCGCGCGGACGTGACGGTGGGCGTGGGCATGATCAAGGCGCGCTACGCCGCCGAAGTGGCGCTGAGCGACCTGGAGCCGCCACATCGCCTGAGGCTGGCGGGTTCGGGCCTGTCCGGCATGGGGGCGGCCCAGGGCAGCGGCGTGGTGTCGCTGGAACCGCGCGATGGCGGCTGCCTGCTGCGCTACGACTACGAAGCCCAGGTCTCGGGCAAGGTCGCGGCGGTGGGAGGCCGCATGCTGGAGGGCGCCGCCAAAATCGTGCTGCGCCAGCTGTTCGAACAATTGGGCCGGCAGGCCGCCGGCGGTGGGACCGCGGCGGCGCCACGCCCGTCATGGCTGCGCCGGCTGTTGCGCCGCCTGGGAGTATCGCGATGAAGCCCCCCGCCTTCGACTACCTGCGCGCCGACAGCGCCGAAGAGGCCGTGGCGCTGCTGGGCAGGCTGGGCGAGGATGCCCGCGTCCTGGCCGGCGGGCAATCGCTGATGGCGGTGCTGAATATGCGCCTGGCGCAGCCGGCCGCGCTAATCGATATTTCGCGCACGGCGGACCTGGACTACGTGCGGACGGAGGGCGGCATGCTGGCGGTCGGCGCCGCCGCGACGCAGGCCAGTGTGGAATGGCGCGCGACCCTGGCCCGCGAGGTCCCGCTGCTGCACCAGGCCTTTCCGTATATCTCGCATTTCCAGATCCGCAATCGCGGGACGGTATGCGGGTCCGTGGCCCACGCCGACCCCAGCGCGGAGCTGCCGCTGGCCCTGCTGGCGCTGGGCGGCGAAATCGTGCTGCGGCGCGCGGCCAAGCGGCGCACCGTGGCGGCCGAGGACTTCTTCCAGGGCATGCTGATGACGGCGCGCGCCCCCGACGAGCTGGTGGAGGAGGTGCGCTTTCCGCTGGCCGCGCCGGGGCAGCGCTGTGCCTTTGCGGAGTTTTCCGCGCGCCACGGCGATTTCGCCATCGTCGCGGTGGCCGCCGTGGCCGGCGCCGACGGCTTGCGCCTTGCGGTGGGCGGCGTGGCGGACCGCCCGCGGCTGGCACGCTGGCCGGCGGCGCTGCGCGGCGCGGACCTGGAAACCGCGCTCAACGATTTCGCCTGGCAGCTGGACGCGCAGGGCGACGCGCATGCCAGCGCCGGCTTCCGCCGCCATCTGGTCCGGCGGCTGGGCGCACAGGTACTGCGCCAGGTCATGGAGACATCGCATACATGAAGCAGATCGCCCGCGACAGCCTGCACACGGTGCGGCTGCAATTGAACGGCGTCGAACGCGGCGCGCCCTGCGCGTCCCGCACGCTGCTGTCGGATTTCCTGCGCGAAGGGCTGGGCGCGACCGGCACCCACGTGGGCTGCGAACACGGTGTCTGCGGCGCCTGCACGGTGCAGATCGACGGCGTCGCCGCGCGTTCCTGCATGACGCTGGCGGTGCAGGCCGAAGGCCGGCGCGTCGATACGGTGGAAGGGCTGTGCGACGCCGACGGGCCGCTCTCGGACCTGCAGGCCGCTTTCCAGCGCCACCACGCGCTGCAGTGCGGCTTTTGTACGGCCGGCATCCTGATGTCCTGCGACGACTACCTGCGCCGGCGCCCCGATCCGACCGAGACGGAAGTGCGCGAGATGTTGTCGGGACATCTGTGCCGCTGCACCGGATACACGCCCATCGTGCGCGCGGTGCTGGAGACCGCCGCGCGGCGCGGCGCCGGCAGGAGTGCGCAGGCGGCCTCCACCGCTTCGATTTCCGCCCCGCCGCCGGCCGGTGCCGCCGCTTCCGGCGCCGCGGCGGGTGCATCCCCGGCGGCCGCGCCATCGGGGACATCTGTTACGTCGTCCACGGAATCCTGACATGCTCGATCTGGGAAGAACTTTTCTGCAAAGCGTGGAGCGCAGCCCGCGCGCGCTGGCGCTCGTCGACGGCGACCTGCGCCTGGACTACGCCGCCTGGCACGACTGCATCGCCCGCACTGCCGCCGGCCTGCGACAGTTGGGGCTGGGACGCGGCGACCGGCTGTTGTCCGTGCTGCAGAACCGGCACCAGGCCGCCACGCTGCACTGGGCCTGCCAATTCATGGGCATCACCATCGTGCCGCTGAACTGGCGCGCCAAGCCGGAGGAGGTCGATTACTGCGTGACCGACGCGGAAGCCAAGGCGGTATTTTTCGAGCCGGCCAGCCAGGACGCCGTGCGGGGCAGCGTGGCGGCGCGGCCGCTGCCGCGCATCGCCGTCGGGATATCCGACGCCGGTGGCGCCGCGCTGGACAACGCCGGTGCCGAACTCTCCTGGGACAGCCTGCTGGACAACGCCGGCATCGCGCTGGAGCCGCAAGCACGAGCCGAAGACTACTCCCTGATGCTGTATACGTCCGGCACCACCGGCAAGCCCAAGGGCGTGCCCCGGCGCCACCGCCAGGAACGCGCGGCCGCGCTCGCGCACGTGGCGCAGAACCTGTACGGGCGGGGCGAACGCACGCTGGGCGTGATGCCGCTGTACCACACCATGGGCGTGCGCTCCCTGCTGGCCATGGCCCTGGTCGATGGCGTTTTCGTCTGCATGCCGCGTTTCGATACCGCGGGGGCGCTGGCATTGATCGCGCGCGAACGCCTGACCTGCCTGTACCTGGTGCCGACGCTGTACCACGACATGATGGTGCAGCGCGAACGGCAGGGCGGCGGCACGGGTCCCGGTCCGGACCTGGCGTCCGTCACCAAGCTGGGCTTCGCCGGCGCGCCCATGCAGGACGCGCTGCTGCAGCGCCTGCAGCGCGCCTTCCAGCCCCGGCTTTTCGTCAACCACTACGGATCTTCCGAGGTCTACACCTTTTCCATCGACCAGGACGCCCTGCGCAAGCCCGGCAGCGCCGGGCGCGCCGGCATCAACACCCGCCTGCGGGTGGTGCGGCTGGACGCGCGCGGTCCGCATGACCTGGCTCCCGTGGGCGAGGAAGGACAGATCATCGTGGACTTGAGCGGCGACGAGGCCTTCGAAGGCTATTGGAAGCGGCCGGACGCCGACGCCAAATCCCTGCGCGACGGCTGGTACTACACCGGCGACATCGGCTACCTGGACGCGGACGGCGATCTCTTCGTGACCGGCCGGGTCGACGACATGATCATCAGCGGCGGCGAAAACATCTCCCCGGTGGATATCGAATCGGTGATCTCGCTGTGTCCCGGCGTGGCGGAAGTGGCCGTGGCCGGCCTGCCGGACGAACGCTGGGGCCAGCGCGTGGTGGCCTTCGTGACGCGCAGCGACGCGCGGCCGTCGCTGGACGCGCAGGCCCTGGATGCGCATTGCCGGCAGTCGGACCTGCCCAACTTCAAGCGGCCGCGCGAGTACGTCTTCGTCGCCGAGATTCCCAAGTCGCCCGTGGGCAAGATCCTGCGGCGCAAGCTGGCCGCTGGCGAATACCTGGCCCCAGGCACGCCGTGCGCGCAAGCCGGCACGGCGCCATCCAACCCTGCCCGAGAGACATCATGAGCACCCGCGCATCTTCCACTCCTTCTTCCGGCGCACCGTTCACGGACCTGCGCCAGTGGCTGGCACATCTGGCCGGTACCGGCCGCGTGGCGGTGATCCGCGAAGGCGTGCCGCTGGAACACCGCCTGGCCGCCATCGCCAAGCGCCTGGATGGCAAGCAGGCGGCCTTCTTTCCCAGGCCGGGCGGGCATGCGATGCCCGTGGTGTCCGGTTTCATGGCGCGCCGCGCCTGGATCGCGGAGGCCATCGGCGTGCCGGAATCGCAACTGCTGCAACGCTTCCGCCACGCGGCCGAGCATCCCGTGCCGTGGAAGGAGATCCCGCAGGACCAGGCGCCCTGCCAGCAGGTCGTACACCGCGACCGCGATGCGCGCGAGGTCCTGCCGATTCCCACGCACAGCGAGCACGACAACGGGCCCTACATCACGGCCGGCCTGGTCATCGCGCGCAATCCGGTCACGGGCGTGCAGAATGTCTCCATCCACCGCATCCAGGTCCATGCCCCGGCGCGCATGGCGATCCTGATGCTGCCGCGCCACCTGTGGGCGTTCTACAAGGAAGCGGAGGCGCGCAAGCAGCCGCTGGAAGTGGCGGTCGCCATCGGGATCGATCCCCTGACCCTGCTGGCCTCGCAGGCCATCGCGCCGCTGGACAGCGACGAGATGGAAATCGCCGGGGCGCTGCACGGGGCGCCGCTGCGCATGGTCAAGTGCCGGACCAACGAGGTACGCGTGCCGGCGGACAGCGAGATCGTCATCGAAGGCCGCATCGTGCCGGGCGAACTGGAGCCCGAAGGCCCGTTCGGCGAGTTCCCCAAGTACTACAGCGCGCGCGAGGAGCGCGAAGTCATCACGGTGGATGCCATCACGCATCGCCGGGATCCCATCTACCACACCATCGTTCCCGCGGAAATGGAACACCTGCTGCTGGGCTCGATCCCGCGCGAGGCGACCTTGCTGGCCCATCTGCAGCGCAGTTTCCCCAATGTGCTGGACGTACACCTGGCCATCGGCGGAGTAGGGCGCTACCACCTGTATGTGAAGCTGCGCAAGACGCACGAGGGCCAGCCCAAGAACGTGATCTGCGCGGCCTTCGGCGCGCACTACGACATCAAGCAGGTCATCGTGGTGGACGACGATGTGGAGGTGCACGACCCGCAGCAGGTCGAATGGGCGGTAGCCACGCGTTTCCAGGCCGACCGCGACCTGGTGGTGATCCCGGGCGCGCAGGGTTCGGTGCTGGATCCTTCCACCACGGTCGGCTGGGACTACGCCGATGGCGAGACGGCGCCCGCGCACCAGCAGGGCATCAGCGCCAAGATGGGACTGGACGCCACGCGGCCGGTGGCCTACCACGAGCACGTGTTCACCAAGGTGCGCGTGCCCGGCGAAGACGACGTGGACCTGGCGGTGGAGATCGATGCGTCGGCGCGCGTGGACTTCGCCGCACCCGGGACGCGGCAATGACGAAGCGGCTGATCGTCGCGATCACGGGCGCCAGCGGGGCCGTCTATGGCGTGCGCCTGCTGCGGGTGCTGAAGGCGATGCCCGGCTGGGAGACCCACCTGGTGATGTCCGCCTCCGGCGCGCTGACGGCCGCCCAGGAGCTGGACATGCGGCGTGGCGAGATCGAAGCCCTGGCCGACGTCGTCCACAACGTGAAGAACATCGGCGCCGCGGTTTCCAGCGGATCTTTCCGCACGGCGGGCATGGTGGTGGCGCCGTGCTCCATGAAGACACTGGCCAGCATCGCGCATGGGCTGGCGGACAACCTGGTCAGCCGCGCGGCCGACGTCGTGCTGAAGGAACGGCGCCGCCTGGTGCTGATGGTGCGCGAGACGCCGCTGAACCTGGCCCACCTGCAGAACATGACCGCGGTCACGACCATGGGCGGGATCATCGTGCCGCCCGTGCCCGCCTTCTATGCGCGTCCCGCGTCGATCGACGATATGGTCGACCACACCGTCGGACGCGTGCTGGACCTTTTCGATATCGAACCCGCCGGCCTGGTGCGGCGCTGGGAAGGATTGCATCCTTCAGGCGCCGGCGACGCCACGGATACGGCCCTTTGAACACCTTGCCGAACCAGGAGACCGCTCCAATGCCGCAAATCAACCATCCCGCCCATGCGCTGCTCGAGGAATACGACGGCTTCCATGTCCACATCGATGCCGCCAGGGCGCGCGCCGACATCGTGCTGGAGCGGCCGCCTTTCAACATCATCTCCATGCGCGAACGCGACCAGCTGCGGCTGGTCTTCGAGGCCCTGGATGACGACGACCGCGTGCGCGTCATCGTGCTGCGCGCAGCGGGCGAGCATTTTTCCAGCGGCGGCGACATCAAGGGCTTCCTGGAAGCCTCGCCCGAGCACGTGTCCAAACTGGCCTGGAACATCGCCGCGCCGGCGCGCTGCGCCAAGCCGGTGATCGCCGCCAACCGCGGCTATTGCTTCGGCGTCGGCTTCGAGATCTCGCTGGCCTGCGACTTCCGCCTGGCGACCGAAACGACCCAGTACGCGCTGCCCGAACAGAAGCTGGGCCAGATTCCCGGCTCCGGCGGTTCGGCGCGCCTGCAGAAGATGGTGGGCATCACGCGGACCAAGGACGTGGTGATGCGCTCGCGCCGCATTTCCGGCCAGCAGGCCTATGACTGGGGCATCGCCACGGAGATCGTGCCCGACGGCGAACTGGAAGCGGCCACCGACCGCCTGGTGGCCGAGCTGGTGGGCTTTTCGCCCCTGGCGCAACGCACGGCCAAGAAGCTGCTGAACGACACGGAGGACGCCTCGCTGTCGGCGTCCATCGAGCTCGAAGGCCATTGCTATAGCCGGCTGCGCAGCAGCGACGATTTCCGCGAAGGCGTCGAGGCCTTCCACGGCAAGCGCGCGCCGGCCTTCCGCGGCAGCTGAACCGGCGCAGCGCGCCGTGCAAAGAGGAACTCGCATGCCCGTGGAATCGGCCCTGTCCATCGCCGACCTGGCGGACGCCGCCCGGCGCCGCCTGCCGCCCAGCATCTACGGCTACGTCAGCGGCGCCAGCGAGGATCACGCCTCGCTGCGCGCCAATCGCGATGCCTACGACCGCTGGCGCTTCCTGCCCCGACCGCTGGTCGACGTGTCGGTCCGCACCCAGGCGGTGGAGCTGTTCGGCGTGCGCTACGCGTCGCCCATCGGCATCAGCCCCATGGGCGTGGTCGGCCTGTGCGCTTTCGACGGCGACGTGGCGCTGGCCCAGGCGGCGCGCGCCGCGCAGGTCCCCTTCGTGCTCAGCGCGGCGTCCACGACGCCCCTGGAGCGGGTCGCCGCCGCCAATCCGGACATGTGGTACCAAGGCTACCTGCCCGCGCGCCGCGAGGTCATCGCGCCCTTGCTGCAAAGGCTGGAGCGGGCTGGCGTCCCGGTTCTGGTGGTGACGGTGGATGTACCCATCGCCTCCACCCGTGAGAACGAGCTGCGCAATGGCTTCAGCATCCCGCTGCGCCTGAGCCCGCGCCTGCTGTGGGGAGGCGCCATCCGTCCGCGCTGGGCGCTGCGGACCTTCGCGCGTACGCTGCTGCGCCAGGGTATCCCGCATTTCGAGAACTTCACGGCGGAGCGGGGCGGGCCCATCATCACCGCCGCGCGCGGCGACCACCGCGCCGGACGTGCCGCGATGACATGGCAGGAGATCGCCTGGATCCGCGATCGATGGCGCGGCCGCCTGCTGGTCAAGGGCGTGCTGCGCGCGCAGGACGCGGCCACAGCCCGCGCCCTGGGCCTGGACGGCATCTTCGTGTCCAACCACGGCGGCCGCCAACTGGACGGCAGCATCGCGTCGCTGGACGCGCTTCCCGCCATCGCCGCCGCCGCGCCGGGGCTGACGCTGATCCTGGACGGTGGCGTGCGGCGCGGGACGGACGTGTTGAAGGCCCTGGCCCTGGGCGCCGATGCGGCTTTCGTCGGCAGGCCCGCCCTTTACGGCCTGGCCGCCGGCGGGCAACGCGGCGTCGCCCACGCCCTGGAACTGCTGCGGCGCGAGATCGACGTCGACCTGGCCTTGCTGGGTTGCCCGGACGTGGCTGGCCTGGGGCAGGATTTCCTGTGCCGCGCCGATGTTCCGGCCTGGGCACCGGCACTGGGACCGGCATCGGCGCCGGCGCCGGCGCCCGCTTCCGCGCCGCATGGCGTCAGCCTGTCAGGGCCGCCGGCGGTCAGCCGCGACAATGCCGGCCATGCCGGCGCATCCAGTCTCGCCGACGGCCGCGACGCAAGCATGGCCCGCGACATCGCGGATAGCATCGAATGCGGCAGGCACCGCGGCAGCTCGGCGCACGACGCCGCGGATCCTGCATACGGCCGCACTGACTATTGAATGGAGAAGACGCAATGACTCCCACCTCGCCCGTATCCCGCACCGGCGGCCAGATCCTGATCGATGCGCTGCGCATCCATGGCGTCGACACGGCGTTCTGCGTGCCGGGCGAAAGTTTCCTGGCGGCCATCGACGCCTTCCACGACGCGCGCGATGCCATCCGGCTGGTGGTGTGCCGCCAGGAGGGTGGGGCGGCCCATATGGCGGAGGCGCACGGCAAGCTGACCGGCAAGCCCGGCATCTGCTTCGTCACGCGCGGCCCGGGCGCCACCAACGCGAGCATCGGCGTGCACACCGCGCGGCAGGACTCGACGCCGCTGATCCTGTTCATCGGCCAGGTCGCGCGCGACTGCATGGGCCGCGAGGCGTGGCAGGAGATCGACTACCGTCATATGTACGGCCACATCGCCAAGTGGGTGGACCAGATCGACAGCGCGGCGCGCATCCCGGAATACATCAATCGTGCATTCCATGTGGCGACTTCCGGTCGGCCCGGTCCGGTGGTGCTGGCCTTGCCTGAGGACATGCTGGCGGAAAGCGCGACCGTCGCCGACAGCCTGCCATTCCGTCGGGCGCAGGCCTGCCCGTCCGCCGAGGCGATGGGAGAGATGCGCGAGCGGCTGGCCCGAGCCCGGCGGCCCCTGGCCATCCTGGGCGGAGGCGGATGGACACGCCAGGCCAGCGAGGACCTGGCCACCTTCGCCACGGCCTACGACCTGCCGGTGGCCTGCGCCTTCCGGCGCCAGGACCTGCTGGACAACCGCCACGCGAACTACGTGGGAGAAGCGGGACTCGGCATGGATCCGCGTTTGGCGCAGCGCATCAAGGATGCCGATCTTATCCTGGCGATCGGCGCCCGGCTGGGGGAGACCACCACCAACGGCTATACCCTGCTGGACGTGCCCCGGCCCGCGCAAACGCTGGTCCATATTCATGCCGATGCGGAAGAACTGGGCCATGTCTACCATGCCGACGTCATCATGAACGCCGCGATGCCGGCATTCGCGGCTGCCGCGGCGGCGCTGCCGGCGCCCGCTTCGCCGGCGCCGTGGCGCGATTGGACGCGGCAGGCGCGCGAAGACTACCTGGACAATCTGCGGCCGGGACCGATGCCGGGGCCCGTCGATATGGGGCAGGTCATGGTCTTCCTGCGCGAGCAATTGCCGCCCGACACTATCGTGACCAACGGCGCCGGCAATTACACGCTATGGGTGCAGCGCTTCTACCAGTATCGCGGGTTACGGACGCAGCTGGCTCCGACGAGCGGAACGATGGGCTATGGCATGCCGGCGGCGGTGGCGGCCAAGCTGGCCCATCCTGACCGCACCGTGGTGTGCTTCGCGGGCGACGGGTGCTTCCTGATGAACGGGCAGGAGCTGGCGACCGCCGTGCAGTATGGGCTGAACATCCTGGTCATCGTGGTGAACAACGGGATGTACGGCAGCATCCGGATGCACCAGGAACGGCACTATCCGGGCAGGGTGTGCGCCACCGAACTGCAGAATCCGGATTTCGCGGCGATGGCGCGGGCCTATGGGGCACATGGAGAAGTCGTCGAGCGGACCGAGGACTTTCCTGCCGCCTTCGAACGTGCGCGGGGCGCGGGCAAGCCGGCTCTGCTGGAGCTGCGGGTCAGCCAGGATGCATTGTCGCCACGGCTGACGATTTCGGGATTGCGGGGGAAATAAGGCGGCGGTCGTGCTGATGCAGTGGCAGTGCGTTTCGGATTGCGGCCGGGCGGGGGGCGATGCTGATCCATTGGGGGCGTTGGGCAGGCAACGTTGCGTACTTATGGCGTCGGTTCGGGCTCTGTCGGCTGGCTAGGGTTTTTCGTGCTCGTGGTGTCCGTTTCTGGTCGTTGGCAGGCGATGGTTTTCGTGCTGGTGGCGTGTGTTCTGGTCGTTGGCAGGCGATGATTTTCGTGCTGGTGGCGTGTGTTTCTGGTCGTTGGCAGGCGACGGTTTTCGTGCTGGTGGCGTCCGGCGGAGGTGATGCCTGTCCGCGCCGGCCCGGTCAGTCGGTCCGGCCCGCCGGGGCCGGACACCGCGTCGCTCACCTCGTCCGCCGGGCGTTCGCCGGTAGTGGTTCTGGCCGATGGCGTCCGCGCCACGGCTCCCTTCGGTATCCGCTCGCTCTCCTTCCGACGGGCCGTCACGGACAGGCATCACCTCCGCCGGACTCCGCGGTGCCTTAATCGCGGATGCCGGGGCGGGTTGGGTTCTTGGCGCTACGTAGGATGGGGCGTTCGCCGATGGAAGGTCTTGCCTTGCCCGTCGTTTTTTGGCCGCCCTGCGCGGCCCAAAAACGTCTACGCAGGAGGAGCATGCGGTGGTTGCTGGTAAGGCCTCGGTTGCTGGTCAGGCCACGGTTGCTCGTAAGGCCACGGTTTCTGGTAATGCGGTGGCCGGGGAATCGGAGTGGAACCTAGGCCCGCGCGGGGGAGGGGTAACAAGTCGGTGTGGCGGGCCGCCAGCCGGCCCGCCACACCGTAGGCACCGTGCCTTGCCACGGATGCTGGCATGGGAAGGGCGTCGGAAATTTCGTTTGTTCCCTGGCCGCGTCGGTCATCGGACTGATGGTCTCTGGTGAAACCTGGATGCCGGACTGCTCAACCACGAAGCCCTGGATTGCGGCACCGTCATCTTGCGAGCCTCCAGCGCGATGGTCTTGCCATCGAAGCCAGTGACGCGAGGCTTGCGATTCGGAATCATGAGGAGCGCAAAACACAGGATTACTGACAGGCTCACAGGCTCACAGGCTCACAGGTCCACAGGCTCCGGCACCTCACCACAGACTCACGATCTCACAGACTCACACAGCCTCAGGCCTCAGGCTTCAGGTCTCAGGTTTCAGGCCTCAGGTCTCAGGTCTCAGGTTTCAGGTTTCGGGTCTCGGGTCTCAGGTCTCAGGTTTCGGGTCTCAGGTCTCAGGTTTCAGGTTTCAGGTTTCAGGTTTCAGGTTCCAGGTCTCAGATCCCAGGTCCCAGGTCTCAGGCCTCAGGTCTCAGGTCCCAGGTCTACGCTATCAAACTCTGGCGGACGCGCGTGATATCGACACAGCACATTGAAGCGGCGTAGGCGCGATACCGTTGCCGTATTGCTGATACACCCACGTCGGCACGACCGATTCGTCGATATGACGGAGTACGGCTCGTACCTAGCTCTCGGCCGCACCTATCCGGCATCCGTGGCAAGGCACGGTGCCTACGGTGTGGCGGGCCGGCTGGCGGCCCGCCACACCGACTTGTTACCCCTCCCCGCGCGGGCCTAGGTTCCACTCCGATTCCCCGGCCACCGCATTACCAGAAACCGTGGCCTTACCAGCAACCAAGGCCTTACCAGCAACCACCGCATGCTCCGCCTGTGTAGGCGTTTTTGGGCCGCGCAGGGCGGCCCGAAAACGACGGGCAAGGCAAGACCTTCCATCGGCGAACGCCCCATCCTACGTAGCGCCAAGAACCCAACCCGCCCCGGCATCCGTGATTAAGGCACCGCGGAGTCCGGCGGAGGTGATGCCTGTCCGTGACGGCCCGTCGGAAGGAGAGCGAGCGGATACCGAAGGGAGCCGTGGCGCGGATGCCGTCGGCCAGAACCACTACCGGCGAACGCCCGGCGGACGAGGTGAGCGAGGCGGTGTCCGGCCCCGGCGGGCCGGACCGACTGACCGGGCCGGCGCGGACAGGCATCACCTCCGACGGACGCCACCAGCACGAAAACCCTCGCCTGCCAACGACCAGAAACACACGCCACCAGCACGAAAACCATCGCCTGCCAACAACCAGAACGGACACCACGAGCCCAGAACCCACCGCTGGCTGACGCACTCGCCATCCATCCCCTGCACCCGCCGCCTCATTCAGGCAACGGCAGCGCCGTCTGATACTTCACCTGCTTCAGCGCGAACCCGGACCGGATGTTCTTGACGCCCGGTATCCGCGATAAATGGCTGACGATGAACCGCTCCAGCCCCCGCATATCCGGCACCACGACCCGCAGCAGATAATCCGCGTCCCCCGTCATCAGGTAGCACTCCATCACCTCCGGATAACCCGCCATCGCCTGCTGGAACCGCTCCAGCTCGGATTCGATTTGCTTCTCCAGGCTCACCTGGATGAACACATTCAGGCTAAGACCAAGCGTCAACGGATCCGCCAGGGCGACGTAGCCGCGGATCACGCCGGCCGCCTCCAGCGCCTTGACGCGCGCCAGGCACGGGGAGGGCGACAGGTGCACCCGCCGGGCCAGTTCCACATTCGTGATGCTGGCGTCGGTCTGGAGCACCTCCAGAATGCGCCGATCGGTGGCATCCAAAGCAGGTGACGGCATAGTGTGCCTCAGCTAGAAGAAGGTACAGCATTTTATGCTGTATCCACGCCCCGTACACGGATATTTCGAAGCCCTATGCCGGAGCCTCCGGTCTACGATGGCATGGGTAATTTAGTCCTACAACGAGCGACCTGGAGGCTGGCATGTTCGACACCGATACCGCGCCGAGCGCGAAATCCGCCGATTCGGACGGCACGGCCCGCTCAGCCGCTGCATCGGCGTCCGTTCCGGCCGGCGCCGCCACTCCCGCCCATGCCGGCATCAGCGCCGACAACAGCCCCGGTGCCGCTATTCCGCCGGACATCGACCCCGTCGAAACCGCCGAATGGCGCGACGCGCTTGCCTCCCTGGTCGGGGCAGAGGGCCCGGACCGCGCCGCCTTCGTGCTCGACGAACTCTTGCGGCATGCCGCCCGGCTGGGGGTGCGCGGCCACGGTCCCACCGCGTCCGCCTACCTGAACACCATTCCCGCCGAGCAGGAGCCGCCTTTTCCCGGCGACCTTCGCATCGAGGAACGCATCGCCTCCGTCAACCGGTGGAACGCGCTTGCCATGGTCGTGCGCGCCAATCAGGCGCATGGCGAACTGGGTGGGCACATCGCCAGCTATGCCTCCGCCGCCGACCTGTTCGAGGTCGGCTTCAACCATTTCTGGCGCGCGCCCACCGCCACCCATGGCGGCGACCTGGTCTACATGCAGCCCCATTCCGCCCCGGGCGTCTACGCGCGGGCCTTCCTGGAAGGCTTCCTGGGAGAGGCCGACCTGGCGCACTTCCGGCGCGAGATCACCGCGGCCGAACACGGCCTGCGCGGCTTGTCCTCGTATCCGCATCCGTGGCTGATGCCGGACTTCTGGCAGTTTCCCACCGGCTCCATGGGCATCGGGCCCATCAACGCCATCTACCAGGCGCGCTTCATGCGCTACCTGGAACATCGCGGCCTGGCCGCGCCCTCCGATCGCAAGGTATGGGGGATTTTCGGCGACGGCGAAATGGACGAACCCGAGTCCGTCGCCGCGCTGACCCTGGCCGCGCGCGAGCGGCTGGACAATCTGGTGTTCGTCGTCAATTGCAACCTGCAGCGCCTGGACGGGCCCGTGCGCGGCAACGGCCGCATCATCGACGAACTGGAAACCCTGTACGCCGGCGCGGGCTGGAACGTCATCAAACTGCTTTGGGGCAGCGACTGGGACCCCTTGCTGCGGCGCGATGCCGACGGCGCGCTCGCCCGTGCGTTTGCCCATACCGTGGATGGGCAGTTCCAGACCTTCGCCGCCAAGGACGGGGCATATAACCGCCGCCGCTTCTTCGGCCGGGACCCGGCGCTGGCGGCGCTGGTGGCCGACTGGTCGGACGAGGCCATAGACCGGCTGCGGCGCGGCGGACATGACATCGTCAAGATCCACGCCGCCTATCATCGCGCCGTCCGCCATGCCGGGCAGCCTACCGTCATCCTGGCGCAGACCAAAAAGGGCTATGGCATGGGCGAGGCCGGCCAGGGCAAGATGACCACGCACCAGCAGAAGAAGCTTGACGTACAGGCGCTGCTCGCGTTCCGCGACCGCTTCGCGCTGCCCATCGGCGATGCCGAGTGCGCCGCGCTGGCCTTCTACCGTCCGGATCCGGACAGCGCGGAAATGCGCTACCTGCGCGAGCGCCGCGCCGCCCTGGGCGGCTGTGTGCCGCGCCGGCGCGCCACGGCGCCTGTCCTCGATACGCCGCCCGCATCCGCCTGGGCCGCCTTCGCGCTCGCGCCGGGCGGCAAGGAAATGTCCAGCACCATGGCCATCGTGCGGATGCTGACCGGCTTGCTCAAGGACGCCGGCATCGGGCCGCGCATCGTCCCCATCGTGGCGGACGAAGCGCGCACCTTCGGCATGGCCAACCTGTTTCGCCAGGTGGGGATTTATTCCTCGCAGGGCCAGCTGTACGAGCCAGAGGACATCGGTTCGGTCCTGCACTATCGGGAAGCGCGCGACGGGCAGATCCTGGAAGAGGGCATCACCGAAGCCGGCGCCTTGTCGTCGTGGATCGCGGCGGGCACCAGCTACTCCGTGAACGGCCTGCCCATGCTGCCCTTCTACATCTACTACTCGATGTTCGGTTTCCAGCGGGTGGGCGACCTGATCTGGGCGGCCGCCGACCAGCGCACGCGCGGCTTCCTGGTGGGCGCCACGTCCGGCCGTACCACCCTGGGCGGGGAAGGGCTGCAGCACCAGGACGGCAGCAGCCACCTGGTGGCCGCCACCATACCCAACTGCCGGGCCTACGATCCCGCCTATGCCTACGAAGTGGCGGTCATCGTGGAGGCCGGCCTGCGGCGCATGCTGCACGAACAGCGCGACGAGTTCTACTACCTGACCGTCACCAACGAGAACCTGCCGCAGCCCGACATGCCGGCCGATGCCGATGCGCGCGCCGGCATCCTGCGCGGCATGTACCGGCTGCGCGCCGCGCACGGCAAGGCGGCGCTGCGCCTGGTCGCCGCCGGCCCCATCGTGCCGGAAGCCCTGGCGGCGGCCGAGCGCCTGCGGGCCGAGCATGGCATCGCCGCGGAGGTCTGGAGCGTGACCAGCTTCTCCGAACTGGCGCGCGATGCCCGCACGGTGGAGCGGTCGCGCCTGCTGGGCCAGGATCCGGCGCCTTCATGGATCGAGCAGCAGTGGGGCGCCGAGCCGCTGCCGGTGGTCGCGGCCAGCGACTACGTGCGGGCCGTGCCCGAACAGATACGGCCCTGGGCGGGCGGCCCCTACCGCACGCTGGGCACGGACGGCTTCGGCCGCAGCGACACGCGCGCGCGCCTGCGCGACTTCTTCGAGGTGGGCGCGGATTGGCAGGTCTTGACCGCGCTGGACATGCTGGGACACGAGCAGGCCGCGCGCGCATTGCGCGAACGGCTGGTCAGCCAGTACCGCGCGATCCCGCCCTGGGAGCACTAAGGCCTTGCCCAAGGCCATAACCCTGCGATAGCCAGGGGCGCGCGGGTTATTTCACTCGGTTTCAATGGCCGAGGCGGTGACGGCTTCCGCGCTATCCTTGCCCTGGCGCGACCATGCGTGTTGCAGGCGCTCGGTCAGGAACTCGACGAATATGCGGGTCTTGACCGGCAGCAGACGGGTTTCGGTCACCGCGTAGACAGGGAAGGGCCCGACCTCCCAATCCGGCAGCACGCGCTGCAGCCGGCCGGCCGCCACTTCCTGCGACGCGCTGACGTCGCTCAGCACCGCGATACCGGCGCCCAGCGTGGCCAGCCGCCGTATCATGCTGGCGCTGTTCAGCGAAAAGCGCTTCCCTGGATGAAATTCGATACGTTCGCCGTTCTTGTGCAGCGGCCAGGGCGTCACGCGGGCCCCCAGCGTCGCGCGGAACTCCATGCATTCGTGTGCCGTCAAATCGTGCGGGTGTCGCGGCACGCCGTATGCCGCCAGGTACGCCGGCGCGGCATACAGGTAGGCGGATATGGAGCCGAGCTGGCGCGCGATACGGGTGGCGGACCGCAGTTCGCCGATTTCGATCGCCACGTCGCAGGACTGGAACACCTTGCCCGCGTGCTCCGGCGCCGCCATGTCCAGGTGGAAGGTCACGGCCGGATGGCGGCGCGAAAACGCCATCAGCGATTCGGCCAGGAAATCGGTGCCGAAATCCACCGGCATGTTGACGCGCAGCGGCCCGGCGGGCGTGCTGGCCAGCCCCTGGATTTCCTCGTCGGCGATCTGCGCTTCCGCGACGATATGCTGGCAGCGCTCGAAGTAGTGCGAGCCGGCGTCGGTCAGCTCGACCTTGCGGGTGGTGCGGCTAAGCAGTTGCACGCCCAGGGACCGCTCCAGTTCGGCCACCTGGCGCGACACCGTGGATTTGGGGATGCCGAGCACGAGCGCCGCGCGGCTGAAGCTCTTGGCCCGCGCGACCTCGACGAACAGCTCCATAGTTTGGAGGCGCTTTGTCATGCCGTAATTGTCTCACCAATGGAACTATGTTTTTCGCCGCCCCGGTCTTTGTTACGCCGATGGAATAGTGCAAAATCTGGGCTTTTGCAATGCAGCAACGCGCGTCGGACGCCAGGCGCGGCGCGTCGCTGATCGCGACCTCGGTCGGCACGGCCGGCCCGTCCCTCTGTTTGGAATCAGGAAATGCACCCTATGAATAAGAAGACCGCCGGGCGCGCGGCCGCGGCGGCTGTCGTCGGCCTGCTCGTGCTTACGCTGGCCGCTTGCGGCAAGAAGGACAATGCGGCGCCGGCCGCGTCCAAGCCCACCGTCGGCGTGGTGACCCTGAACACCCAGCCGGTATCGCTGACCACCGAACTGCCGGGCCGGACCTCGCCTTACCGCGTGGCGGAGGTCCGGCCGCAGGTCAATGGCATCGTGCTCAAGCGCCTTTTCACGGAAGGCGGCACCGTCAAGGCCGGCCAGCAGCTGTACCAGATCGATCCGTCGCTGTACCAGGCCACGCTGGATAGCCAGCGCGCCGCGCTGGCGCGGGCCGAAGCCCAGGTCAAGAGCGCGTCCTTGCTGGCCGAGCGCTACAAGCCGCTGACCGAAACGCGCGCCATCAGCCGCCAGACCTATGACGACGCCGTCGCCGCGCGGGACCAGGCCAAGGCCGACGTCCTGGCCGCCAAGGCCGCGGTCGATACGGCCCGCATCAACCTGGTCTATACCAAGGTGCTGTCGCCCATCGACGGCATCATCGGCCGCTCCACCGTGACCGAAGGCGCCCTGGTGACCGCCAACCAGACGGCCGCGCTGGCGTCCATCCAGCAGATCGATCCCATCTACGTCGACGTGGTCCAGTCCAGCGTGCAGCTGCTGCGCCTGCAGGACCAGCTGGCCAAGGGCGAAATCAAGCGGGCGGCCGGCGAGCAGGCCGCGCAGGTCACGCTTACGCTGGAAGACGGCACGCAGTACAACCACGAGGGCAAGCTGCAGTTTTCCGAGGTGACCGTGGACCAGAGCACCGGTTCGGTCACCTTGCGGGCGGTGTTCCCCAATCCCGAGCACCGCTTGCTGCCGGGCATGTTCGTGCGCGCCAAGCTGGTCGACGGTGTCGCCACCGAAGGCCTGCTGGTGCCCCAGCGCGGCGTGGTGCGCAACCAGCGCGGCACGCCGACCGCCTACGTGGTCGACGCGCAGGGCAAGATCCAGGTGCGCGACCTGGTCACGGACCGGGCCATCGGCTCGAACTGGCTGGTCACCAGCGGCCTGAAGGCCGGCGACAAAGTCGTCGTAGAGGGCCTGCAGACGATACGGCCGGGCATGGAAGTGACGGCCAACGAGGCCGCGCCGCAACCGGCCTCCACCGCGTCGGCGCCGGCCGCTACGGTCCAGTAACGCCGGCAAGGAGTATCAAGCATGGCCAAGTTTTTTATCGAAAGGCCGGTGTTCGCCTGGGTGATCGCCATCGTCATGATGCTGGCGGGCGCCTTGTCCATCCTGCGCCTGCCGGTGTCCCAGTATCCCGCCATCGCGCCGCCGTCGATCAGCATCCAGGTCAACTACCCGGGCGCTTCGGCGCAGACCGTGCAGGACACGGTCGTGCAGGTGATCGAGCAGCAGATGAACGGCCTGGACGGCCTGGAATACCTGAATTCCGAAAGCGCGGCCGACGGCAGCGTGACCATCACGCTGACCTTCACGCAAGGGACGAATCCCGATACCGCCCAGGTCCAGGTGCAGAACAAGCTGTCGCTCGCGCAGCCGCTGCTGCCGCAGGAAGTGCAGCAGCAGGGCATACGGGTGACCAAGGCCACCAAGAACTTCCTGCTGGTGGCGGCGTTCATCTCCACCGACGGCAGCATGTCGCGCGCCGACCTGGCCGACTATGTCGCTTCCTATGTGCAGGACCCCATCAGCCGCACCAACGGCGTGGGCGACTTCCAGCTCTTCGGCTCGCAATACGCGATGCGCATCTGGCTGGACCCGGCCAAGCTGCTTAACTACAACCTGACCACGATCGATGTGGTCAACGCCATCGAGCAGCAGAACGTGCAGGTGTCCACCGGGCAACTGGGCGGCCTGCCGGCCGTGCGCGGCCAGGACCTGACCGCCACCATCATCGGCCCGAGCCGCCTGCAGACGCCGGAGCAGTTCGCCAATATCCTGCTCAAGGTCAACCCGGATGGTTCGCAGGTAAGGCTGCGCGACGTGGGCAGCGTGGGGCTGGGGGCGCAGGTGTACACCATCGACAGCCTCTACAACGGCAAGCCGGCGGCCGGCCTGGCCATCAAGCTGGCCAGCGGCGCCAACGCGCTGGACACCGCCGACGCCGTGCGGCATACCATCGACGGCCTGAAGCCCTTCTTCCCGCCGGGCATGGACGTGGTGTATCCGTATGACACCACGCCCTTCGTCAAGCTCTCCATCGAGGACGTCTTCAAGACCCTGGGCGAAGCCATCGTGCTGGTGTTCCTGGTCATGTACCTGTTCCTGCAGAACCTGCGCGCCACGCTGATTCCCACCCTGGCGGTGCCCGTGGTGCTGCTGGGCACCTTCGGGGTGCTGGCAGCCTTCGGCTATTCCATCAATACGCTGACCATGTTCGGCATGGTGCTGGCCATCGGCCTGCTGGTGGACGATGCCATCGTGGTGGTGGAAAACGTCGAACGCGTCATGGCCGAAGAGGGCCTGACGCCACGCCAGGCCACGCGCAAATCGATGGAGCAGATCACCGGCGCGCTGGTGGGCATCGCCATGGTGCTGGCTGCCGTGTTCATTCCCATGGCTTTCTTCGGCGGCTCCACCGGGGTGATCTACCGGCAGTTCTCGATCACCATCGTCTCGTCGATGGCGCTGTCCGTGCTGGTGGCGCTGGTCTTCACGCCGGCGCTGTGCGCCACGCTGCTCAAGCCCGTCTCCAAGGACCATCACGAAGCCAAGACCGGTTTCTTCGGCTGGTTCAACCGCGTCTTCAACCGCGGCAGCCACGGCTATGCCAACGTGGTCTCGCGGCTACTGAACCGCACGCCGCGGCTGATGCTGATCTATGCGTTGATCGTGGCGGGCATGGTGGTGCTGTTCACGCGCATCCCCACGTCCTTCCTGCCGGACGAGGACCAGGGCATTCTGTTCGTGCAGGTGGCCACGCCTTCGGGCGCCACCGCCGAGCGCACGCAGGTGGTGCTGGACGCCGCCACCAAGTATTTCCTGGAAGACGAAAAGGACACGGTGGCCTCGGTCTTCGCGATCAACGGCTTCAATTTCGGCGGCCGCGGCCAGAACGCCGGCCTGATGTTCGTCAAGCTCAAGGACTGGGGCGACCGTCCCAAGGCGTCGCAGAAGGTGGCCGCGCTGGCGCAGCGGGCGTCGGGGCATTTCGCCAAGACCATACGCGATGCCCAGGTGATCGCTTTCGCGCCGCCCGCGGTGCTGGAGCTGGGCAACGCCACCGGCTTCGACTTCCAGCTGATGGACCGCGCCGGCCTGGGCCACCAGGCGCTGCTGGACGCCCGCAACAAACTGCTGGGCGAGGCCGCCAAAAGCCCCATCCTGGCGGCCGTGCGGCCCAACACGGTGGAAGACGCGCCGCAGTATCGCCTGAACATCGACCGCGAAAAGGCCCGCGTGCTCGGGGTGTCCATCCAGGACTTGAACAGCGTGCTGACCACGGCCTGGGGCTCCACCTACGTCAACGACTTCATCGACCGCGGCCGCGTGAAGAAGGTCTACGTGCAGGGCATGCCCAGTTCGCGCATGCTGCCGGACGACCTGAACAAGTGGTACGTGCGCAATGCCCAGGGCGACATGGTGCCGTTCTCGGCCTTCGCATCGGCGGAGTGGAGCTACGGCCCGCAAAAGCTGAACCGCTACAACGGCGTGCCCGCCTACGAAATCCTGGGCCAGCCGGCGCCCGGCTACAGTACCGGCCAGGCCATGGCCGAAATGGAGCGCATCGCGGCCACCATGCCGACCGGCATCGGCTACGAATGGACGGGGCTGTCGTACGAGGAACGCCTGTCGGGTTCGCAGGCGCCGGCGCTGTACGCGATATCGTTGATCGTCGTGTTCCTGTGCCTGGCGGCGCTGTACGAAAGCTGGTCCATTCCCACGGCGGTGATGATGGTGGTCCCGCTGGGGATCATCGGCGCCCTGGCTGCCACGCTGTTGCGGGGCCTGTCCAATGACGTGTATTTCCAGGTGGGGCTGCTGACCACGGTCGGCCTGGCGGCGAAGAACGCCATCCTGATCGTGGAGTTCGCCAAGGAGCACTACGAATCCGGGGCCAGCCTGACGGAAGCCGCCATCCATGCCGCGCGCCAGCGCTTGCGGCCCATCCTGATGACGTCCATGGCCTTCATCCTGGGCGTGGTGCCGCTGGCCATCGCCAATGGCGCGGGCTCGGGCAGCCAGAACGCCATCGGTACGGGCGTGATCGGCGGCATGCTGACGGCGACCTTCCTCGCTATCTTCTTCGTGCCCACGTTCTTCGTGGCGATGCTGCGCCTGTTCAAGGTCAAGCGCCACAGCGAACGCGGCGACCCGCACGATCCCAACGATCCGAAACACGGCTCGGCGCAGTCCGCCCCGGCGGGGGGACATGCCGAATGACGACTTCCACAATGAGAACAATGCTGCGTTTTCCGCTGTCGGCCGCGTTTGTCGCGGTGCTGGCCGGGTGCACGCTGATGCCCGACTATGAACGTCCGGCGGCCCCCATCGATGCCGCCTATCCCAGCGGCCCGGCCTATCGGTCCGCCAACCAGGCCGCCGTTCCCCCGGGCGGCGTGCCGGCCGCCGACGTGGGCTGGCGCGATTTCTTCACGGATCCGGTGCTGCAGCGCGTGATCATGCTGTCGCTGCAGAACAACCGCGATCTGCGCGTGGCGGCGCTGAACGTGGAGGCGGCGCGGGCGCAGTATCGTATCCAGCGCTCCGAGCTGTTCCCCTCGGTGGCGGCCGGCGCGCAGGAATCGGCGCAACGCACGCCGGCGGACCTGTCGCCCAGCGGGCGGGCTTCCACCAGCCGCAGCTACCAGGTCGGCGCCAGCGTGGCGTCCTGGGAACTGGACTTCTTCGGCCGCATCCGCAGCCTGAACGAACAGGCCCTGCAGCTTTACCTGGCGCAGGACGAAACCCGCGTCGCCACCCAGCTTTCGCTGGTGTCGGAGGTGGCCACCGCCTACCTGACCCTGCGCAGCGACCAGGAACTGCTGCAGCTGACGCGCGATACCCTGAAAAGCCAGCGCGATTCCTACGAGCTGACCAAGCAGAGCTACGACAACGACATCGCGACCGCCCTGGACCTGAGCCAGGCCGAGGTCTCGGTACGGACGGCCGAGCGCAATCTGTCGCAGTTCGAGCGCCAGGTCGCGCAGGACATGAACGCGCTGGTGCTGCTGCTGGGCGACCCCTTGCCGCAGGACGTGCGCGCCATGCTGGAATCGCCGTCGGCCCTGAACGATTCCATGATGCCCACGACCTTGCCGGCCGGCCTGCCGTCCGAGCTGCTGGAGCGCCGCCCCGACATCCGCGCGGCCGAACACCAGTTGGAAGCGGCCAACGCGAATATCGGCGCGGCGCGCGCGGCGTTCTTTCCCATCATCTCGCTCACGGCCTCGGCGGGTACGGCCAGCGCCAGCCTGGGACGACTGTTCGACGGCGGACAGGGCGCCTGGAGTTTCGCGCCCCAAATCAGCATTCCGATCTTCACGGGCGGTTCGCTGCAGGCCAACCTGGATCTTGCCAAGGTGCAGAAGCGGATCGAGATCGCCAACTACGAGCGTTCTATCCAGTCGGCCTTTCGCGACGTTGCCGATGCCTTGGCCGGCCGCGGCACGCTGGACGACCAGATCCGTTCCCAGCAGTTGCTGGTCCAGGCCAACCAGCGGGCCTACGATCTATCGGAGCAACGCTTCCGCCAGGGCGTGGACAGCTATCTGAACGTGCTGGACTCGCAACGCGCCCTGTACGAATCGCAGCAGATCCTCGTGCAGACGCGGCTGGCGCGCCTGGTCAACCTGGTGGACCTGTACAAGGCGCTGGGCGGCGGCTGGACGGAGCACACCGTACAGGCGCAGCCCGCCGGGCAGCCGCAACCGGTCTCGGCCCCGGCGTCGATGTCCGGCGCCGCGGCGGCGCCGCGGCAAACCGCCGCGCAATAGGGCAGTGCGGGTCCGGCGCGCCGGGAGCGTACCGGCGCGCGGCGGATATCGGGGGACGTGGCCCCGCGGGGCCTTCTTGCCGCCGGCGTCCGGCAGGCGACGATCGGGATGTGGTACTTCAGGCTGCCGTGGAAAAACACGGGATCCGGGGCACGGGCATCCTCGTTCAGTCGGCCACGGCGTCCAGGGTGTAGCGGGCCCGTTCGTCCTGCGCCAGCCTTGCGGTCAGCCAGGGCAGGGCTTCCTTCAATTGCGCGGCCAGCGTCCATGGCGGATTGACCAGGAACATCCCGCTGCCGTGCAGGCCGTAGCCGTCGGCCGCGGGCTTCTTCACGGAAAGCGACACGTGCAGCCAGCGCTTGCCGGCCTTTTCGAGCTGGCGCGCCAGTTCCAGGGATTCGCGCCGCTGTACCTGCGGATACCAGACGGCGTAGATGCCGGTGGCGAAGCGCTTCAGGCCTTCTTTCAGCGCCTGCGCCACCCGCCGGTAGTCCTGCTTGTCTTCGTAGGAAGGATCGATCAGCACCAGCCCGCGGCGCGGTGGCGGCGGCAGTAAGGCCTTCATGCCCTCGAAGCCGTCGGTGTCGAAAATGGTGGTCTGGCGCAGGGCCAGGCCGCCGTGTTTTTCCAGGTTGCCCACCAGCACCTCGGCTTCCGTCGGATGCGCCTCGAAGAGCCGCAGGCGATCGTGTTCGCGCAACGCGTCCAGCGCCAGCCATGGCGAACCGGGATAGTGGCGCAGCCGGCCGTCGCGGTTGTAGTCGCGTATCCGTTCGACATAGCGGGCCACCAGGGCGGGCACGGCGGTTCCCGCAGCATCCCCGTCATCCCACAGGCGCCCGATGCCATCGGCGAATTCCGCATTCTTGCCGGCCCAGTCGCTATCCAGGCGGTACAGGCCGGCGCCGGCATGCGTGTCGATGACCCAATACGGGGTGTCTTTCTGCCCCAGGTAATCCAGCACGTGGATCAGGATGGCGTGCTTGAGCACGTCGGCGTGATTGCCGGCGTGGAAGGCGTGTCGATAGCTGAACAAGCGGGCTCTCCAGGCGGGCGGGCGCTCAAGCGTCCGGCCGGATGGCGGCCAGCTCGTCGGTGAAAATGCCGTCCACGCCCCAGTCCAGCAACTGGCGCGCGCGCGCCGGGTCGTTCACCGTCCAGGCCGACAGCCGGTAGCCGGCGCCATGCACCGCCTTGACCAGCTCCGGTGTGACGTCCTTCTGATTGACGTTGAAGCCGATGCAATCGTGCTGCACCAGGCGGTCGCGCCAGTCGCTGGGAATCTTGTCCACCAGCAGGGCGCGCGGCAGCTTGGGCGCCGCCACGTGCGCGGCGGCCAGGGCCTCTTCCGAGAAGGACGACAGCAGCGGCGGCACCGCGGCGCCTTGCCAGAGTTCGCGCGCCGCCAGGGCCACGGCGGTGCCGGTTTCGGTTTCCCGGCCGGGGCAGGGCTTGATCTCGACATTGCTGGCGATGCCGTTCGCCAGCGTGAATCGCGCGACTTCCTCCAGGGTAGGGATGCGCGCGCCGGCGAACGCCGGGGAATGCCAGGCGCCGGCATCCAGTGCCGTCAACTCGGCGAAGGTCATGCCACGCGCGGGGCCCTTGCCATTGGTGGTGCGGTCGACGTCGTCGTCGTGCAGCAGGACCAGGACGTTGTCCTTGCTGAGCTTGACGTCGTACTCGAACATCCGGTAGCCGTGCTCCGCGCCGGCGCGCATGCCGGCCATGGTGTTTTCGGGGGCCAGCCTGCCGCCGCCGCGATGGGCGATCAAGCGGGGGTAGGGCCAGGCGGGAAGAGGGGTATCCATGAATGCGATCCTGTGCGGTCTGGGTGCGCGATACGCCAAGGATACCGCAGCGTCTCGGCCCTTCCGGGAAGTGTTAAACTCCAGCGCGCTGATCCGGTCTAACCACTAAGAAAGCGAGGCGAATCCGGTTCGCTTTTTTTTTGGCGCCGGCCATGCGGTTTCTCGCGTGTCCGCCGCTACAGGGACTCCATGTTCGATTTCATCCGCAACCATCAGCGATGGATGCAGTTCATCCTGCTGATCCTCATCGTTCCGACGTTCGCGTTCTTCGGCGTGCAAAGCTACAGCAGCTTCATGTCGGAAGAGCCCAAAATGGCCACCGTGAACGGCAAGCCGATCACGCAGCGTGAATACGACCAGGCCCGGCGGGACCAGCTGGACCAGTATCGCCAGATGATGGGCGCGCAGTTCGACCCCGCCCTGTTCGATACGCCGGCCATGCGCCAGCGCCTGCTGGACCAGATGATAGACCAGCGCCTGCTGGCCGCCGCGGCCGCCGACAACCGTTTCTCGGTATCGGACGAGACGCTGCGCAATACCATTGCCTCCAACCCCGCGGTGCAGGACAACGGCAAGTTCTCGCCGGAACGCTATCGCGCGGTGCTGGCCGCCCAGGGGCTGTCGCCCGCGGCGTTCGAGGCCGGCCTGCGCCGCGACCTGGCGGTGGCCCGCGTGCTGAACCCGATTTCGGAGTCCGCTCGCCTGCCCGCCACCGTGGCCGGCGCCATCGAGCACGCGCTGACCGAAACGCGCCATGTGCTGACGCGGCGTTTTGCCGCGGCCGACTACAAGAAACAGGTGCAGGTCGCCGACGCGGACATCCAGCAGTGGTACGACGCCAATAAGCAGCAGTACCAGGTGCCGGACCAGGTGCAGGCGCAATACCTGGTGCTGGACGAGGCCGCCGCCAGCGCCGGCATCCAGGTCAGCGACGCCGACGTCGCCAGCTATTACGAACAGAACAAAAGCCGCTTCGGCCAGCCCGAGCGCCGCCGCGCCAGCCACATCATGATCAAGCTGGCGGCCGATGCCACGGACGCGCAGCGCAAGGCGGCGCGCGCCAAGGCCGAGGACGTCGCGCGCCAGGCGCAGGCCAATCCCGCTGCCTTCGCCGACCTCGCCAAGAAATATTCCGAGGACGCCGGCTCCAGCAACCGCGGCGGCGACCTGGGCTGGATCGGGCCCGGCATGCTCACCCCCGCCTTGCAGAAGGCGGTGGACGGACTGAACAAAGGCCAGGTCTCCGGCGTGGTGGAAAGTCCCTACGGCCTGCACATCGTGCAGCTGACCGACCTGCAGCCGGCCCAGACCAAGCCGCTGGCCGAAGTCCGCGACCAGATCGTCGCGGAAATCCGCAAGCAGATCGCCTCCTCGCGCTTCTCGGACATGGCCACCAAGCTGACCTCGCTGGTCTACGACCAGCGCGACAGCCTGCAGCCTGCCGCCGACGCCCTGGGCCTGAAAATACGCCAGGCCGGCGGCATCACGCGCACGGGCCTGCTGCCGCAGGAGCAGGCGGGCGCCGGCGCGGCCGCCGCCAGTCCCGATTCCGCGCTGCTGGACAATCCGCGCGTGCGCCAGGCGCTGTTCAGCCCGGAAGTCCTGCGCGACAAGCAGAATTCCGGCGTGATCGAGCTGGCGCCCGACACCATGGTGGTCGTGCGCGTGGCGGCCAATACGCCGGCCCACGTGCCCCCGCTGGATCAACTGAAGGACAAAATCCGCGAACGGCTGGTCGAAACGCGCGCCGCCGACGCGGCCGCCAAGGCCGGCGAACAGGCCCTGGAGGCCCTGCGCAAGAATCCCGCGGCGCCGGCCGAAGGCTTCGGCGGCGCGGTGGACGTATCGCGCCAGAATCCGCAGAACATGTCGCGTCCCGTGCTGGATGCCGTGATGCGCGCCCCCGCGGCGCCCCTGCCTTCCTACGCCGGCGCCCGCGACGGCAACGACTACGTGCTCGCGCGTATCGACAAGGTGGAGCCGGGCAAGGCCGATCCCGAAGCGCTGGCCAGCCTGACCCAGCAGTTGTCCGGCGCCTGGGGCCAGGCCGAGGACGAAGCCGTGCTGAAGACGCTGCGCCAGCAGTACAAGGTGGAAATCGCCCCCGAGGCCACGCGCGTCCTGCAAGGCGGCGACACGGAACAGCAGACGGGCTAAGGCCACGGCGCGCCGTGGCCGACGGGCCAGGGTCGCCGCGCCCCATCGCCGCATCCCATCATCGCAATCGCTGGCCGGATCGACGATCCGGCCAGTTCATTTTGGAAGCGGGCCAGGCGGCCGATCGATTCCTCATGCCGGTAACCCGCGCCGCGCCGGACGTCCGCGTCCGGCCTGGCCGCCGGTACGGCCCGCCGGCGATCAGTTCAGCATCGGCTTCAGGCCCGCCCACACGTTGTCCAGCAGCCGCGGCTGGCCTTGTTCATTGGGATGGATCCCATCGGGCTGGAACAGCGCGCGGTCGGTGGCGATGCCCTCCATCAGGAAGGGCACCAGGCCGGTGTTCTCGGCCTTGGCCACCTTGCCGAACAGGTCGCGGAATTGATCGGTATAGGCGCGGCCGTAGTTCGGCGGAATCTGCATGCCGACCAGCAGCACGGCGGCGCCGGCCTGCCTGGCCTGCCGTGCCATCGCGGTCAGGTTCTGCTGGGTCATCGCCAGCGGCAGGCCGCGCAGGGCATCGTTGGAGCCCAATTCCAGGATCACGATGGCGGGGCGGTGCTGCCGCAGCAGGGCGGGCAGGCGCGTCAGCCCGCCGCTGCTAGTATCTCCGCTGATGCTGGCATTGATCACGGTCCAGCCCGGATACTCCTGGGCCAGGCGCCGGCCCAGCAGCGGCACCCAGCCGGTCCCGCGGACGATGCCATATTCCGCGGATAGACTGTCGCCCACCACAAGTATCGTTTTGCCGCTGGTGGAACCCGCCGCGGCGGAGGCGGTCTGAGCGTAGGCGGCGGTGGCGGCCAGCAGGGTCAGTACAGTCGCGAACAATAAACGGATGAGCGGGCGCATGGATACGGGAAACGCGATAGAGGTGCGGGGGTTGGGCAAACGGGTTGCCGACGCGGGTGGCACACTGGCCATTCTGGATGGTATCGATTTTACGGTGCCGGCCGGCACGGCCCTGGCCATCACGGGCAGCTCCGGCTCCGGCAAATCGACCTTGCTGGGACTGCTGGCGGGCCTGGATGTTCCCAGCGCCGGCTCGGTGACGCTGGCGGGGCGCGACCTGTTCGCCCTGGACGAGGACGGCCGCGCGCGGCTGCGGGCCAATCACGTGGGCTTCGTGTTCCAGTCCTTCCAACTGCTGCCCAACCTGACCGCGCTGGAAAACGTCATGCTGCCCCTGGAGCTGGCGGGACTGCCGGCCCGCGACGCGGCGCGGGGCATGCTGGAACGCGTGGGCCTGGGCGACCGGCTGCACCATTACCCGCGGACCTTGTCCGGCGGCGAGCAGCAACGGGTATCGCTGGCGCGCGCCTTCGTGGTCAAGCCGGACCTGCTGTTCGCCGACGAGCCCACGGGCAGTCTGGACGCCGCCACCGGCGAGCGCGTCATCGACCTGATCTTCGAACTGCACCGCGAGCACGGCGCCACGCTGGTGCTGGTCACCCATGATCCCGGGCTGGCCGCCCGCTGCGAACGCCAACTGGTCCTGGCTGCCGGCAAGGTCATATCGGCGGCCTAAGGCCCGGCCCCGGGGCCGATCCCGGCTCGGGCGCGGGGCTGTCGGGCGCCGGGCTACCGGGCGCCGGGCTTCCGGGCGTCCGACTGCCGGGCGTCCGACTGCCGGGCACGGGGCCACCGTGGCCGGCGACGTCAGGCCGACGGCCGGATATTCTGGTTGTGGCGGAACAGGTTGTGCGGATCGTAACGGCTCTTGATCGCCACCAGCCGCGTGTAGTTCGCCCCGTAGGCCGCATTGATGCGCGTGGACTCTTCCTCCGTCATGAAGTTGACGTAAACGCTGCCCAGCGAGAATGGCGCCGCCGCGTCGAAGAAATCCCGCGCCCACCCGATGCAGGCCGCGTCGTCCGAGGCATCCTCCCAGCGTGAATGCACGTTGACGATGTAGCGGGCATTGCGATTGGGGTAGGCCATCGCGTCCGGCGCCACGCGTCCGGCCTGGCCGCCCAGTTGTCCCAGGAAGATCTCGCATTGGGGCGAGGGCAGCCGCGACGCCGCGTCCAGCAGCGCATCGAACAGATCGTCCGACAGTTCGCCGAAATCGTGGGATTTCCAGTAGTTCCGCGAGCCGGGCGCCAGCAGGGGGTCGAAGGCCTTCTGCCAGGCGGTGTAGGGCATGACGCCCAGGTGTTCGCCATGCGGTGTGCCGAACTGGCGTATGGGCTCCACCACCAGCGGACCGTTTTCCACCGGGCCGCTGTAGCACACGGCGAACACCGCCACGCCGCGGCCGTGCACCGCCGGCGGCAGGAAGGGCAGCGGCGGCGCCTGGCGCAGGACGGCCCAGACGGTCAGCTCCTCCGGCATGGCCTTGGCGGCCTCGCGATAGGCCTGCAGGGCCTCGCGCGCCTGCTCGATCGGCAGTACGACGAGCCCGCCGTAGATCTGCGGCCCGACCGCGTGCAACTGGAATTCGAACAGCGTGACCGCGCCGAAGTTGCCGCCGCCACCGCGGATCGCCCAGAACAGGTCTTCATGCGTGCCCGGGCTGGCGTGGACCAATTCGCCGTCCGCCATGGCGACGTCGGCGGATCGCAGATTGTCGATGGTCATGCCGAAGCGGCGGCTCAGCCAGCCGAAGCCGCCGCCCAGCGTCAGGCCCGCGATACCGGTGGTGGAATTGATGCCCACCGGCGTGGCCAGCCCGAAGGCCTGCGCTTCGTGGTCGAAATCTGCCAGCGTGGCGCCGGGTTCTACCCAGGCGCGCTGCGTCGCCGGATCGATATGGACGGACCGCATCAGCGACAGGTCCATCATGATGCCGTCGTCGCAGACGGCGCTGCCCGCGATATTGTGGCCCGCGCCGCGGATCGTCAGTGGAACGCCGTGCTCGCGCGCGAACAGGATGGCGCAGCGGATGTCGGCGACGCCCGCGCAGCGCACGATGGCCGCCGGGCGCCGGTCGATCATGGCGTTCCATACCTTGCGCACTTCGTTGTAGTCGGGATCGGCGGGCAGCACGACGCGCCCCCGCGTATTGGCCTTCAGGTCGTCTATGGCGGTGCTGGACAACGTGAACATGGAACCCCCTAGGCGGGGGCATGGATGGCCCTCGCCGGCGACAGGTGCCGGTGGCAGGCGCGTGGGCGAACGGCAAGCCTGGCGCCGGTGAAAGACGCGGCCACGCCGGCAGGGCCGCGCCGTAAAGGCCCGGTTGTCCGGGCGCGCGTATCAGGCGCGGGGCGGCGCTTCGGCCGGCGGCGTGCCGTCGTGGAACAGCGTGCGGATCTGCTGGCGCAGCTCCGGCGTATCGGTGTGGTGGTGTACGGTGCAGGCGTGCTGCACGGCCGCCTCCAGCAGTTCTTCGTCGTTGTCCGCCGATAGGGCGACGGTGCAATTCATTTCGCTGGGGAACTCGCGGCAATCGATGTATTTGCGCGTCATGGTCTGCTCCTCCGTGCGGGCGCCGTGCTTGGCGGCGTGTCGCGGGCGCCGGGCCAGGGTGCGGCGCGGCCCGCGAGCGATTTCTAGAGCAGAGTATAGGCGGGTGCCCGGACGCCGGATGCGCTCGCGCGGGCGTTTACCGCAAAGGGAGCAAACCGGCGAGGTCGGCGGCGCGACGGCCGGCGATCAGCGGGGCTTTGTGAAATGGATTGGCGCTTTCGGATCGTCCTGCAGGTTGGTGACCTCCTGCGGATCTCCGCGCTGGCCTCCCGGGACCCCCTGCACGTAGTATGCTTCCTCGCCACCTGTGGTACAGACGATATACGCCCGTACCGAACCCTGCCCGTCGGTGACGAGGTCGGCCACCTTGGTGCAGCCCGGATCGCTATACACCTGCAAGGGCAGGGGATTGTGCCACCAGTTCTTCGTGAGATTCTGATCGTCCTTGGTGTAGAACCGGAGCGTCACGATCTCGTTGGCCACCGGTTCGTCCAGACCCACAGTGACCGCATGGAACTCGACCACGACGGGATGCTTGCCGTCGGCGGGTTGATAATCCGTGATGACTTCGGGATTCACGGCTACCGGGATAGATTCTGGCATGATGGCGCTCCTTCGTCGCATGCGACACATTGGGCGGCCATTATCCGAGCGGTGGTGACGGGTGCGGCATAACTTCCTGAAAGCGATTGCATCGGCCGTTGGCCCGGTCAGGTTTCCCCGCCTGCCTTGCGCCGCGCCCGGCGCCATTCCACGACGCCTATCGTGATGCCGCTGCCGCAGATGATGGCGATTCCCAGCCACGTCAGGGCATCCGGGAAGTGGCCCCAGATGAGCCAGCCCGTGGTGGTGGAACTGACGATCTGCAGGTACGTGAAGGGCGCCAGCGTCGACGCCGCCGCCTTCCGGTACGCGGCGATCTGCAGCAGATGGCCCAGGCAGCCGGTCACGCCGGTGGAAACCAGTACGCACCAGTGCAGGGGATCCAGTTCGCGCAAGACCGGCAGGGCCGCGGGCAGGACATAGGGCAGGCTGAGCGACAGCACCACCGTGCCGACGCCGCCGCTCCAGATGACCGAAGTGAGCGGATCGTCCGCCGCCACGCGCCGGCTGGCGATGTATTGCACCGAGAAGCAGAAGGCCCCGGCCAGGCCGAACATCGTTCCCGTCGGATCGAGTCCGCCGCCGGGGCGGATGACGACCAGCACGCCCAGGAAGGCCACCCCGGCGGCGATCCAGCGCGACAGCCGCGGCGGCTCGCGCAGTACCCAGGGCGCCAGCAGCAACACGATCAGCGGCGCCAGGAAATTGATGGCCGTGGCCTCCGCCTGCGGCAGATAGCTCAAGGTGGTGAAGAACAGCAGCGTGGCGCCCAGCATGGCGCCGCCGCGCAGCATCTGTTCGCGCGGGCGCCGGCTGGCCAGGATGCCCCAGCCGCGGGCCGGCACGATCAGTCCCAGGGCCACCACGAAGTGGGCGGCATACCGCACCCAGGACAGCAGCAGCATCGGCACGCCCGCCGCCATTACCCATTTGCCGCTGGCGTCCAGGCTGGACAAGGCCCACATGGACAGCACCAGCAGTGCGACGCCCATCAGCGGCTGCGTGGACGCCGGCAGCGCCGCTCCGCTGGCCGGGACAGGGCCTGACCGCGCCCGTGACGACATAGGACTGATCTCCTTTTTTTGGCGCTCGCCATGATACGCTCACCGCGATCAATTTTCCTGATGGCCGGCGCCGCACCCCTCATGATCGACCTGCGCAACATCGAAACCTTCTTCTGGGTGGCCCGCCTGGGCGGCTTCCGCGCGGCGGCGGAAAAACTGAATGCCACGCAGCCCGCGATCTCGCAGCGTATCGCCTCGCTGGAGTCGGGCCTGGGCGTGCGGCTCTTCGAACGCGATTCGCGCGGCATCACGCTGACCGCCAAGGGCTACGAACTGCTTTCGCATGCCGAGCGCATGCTGCAAATGCGCACCGACATGCAGCGTGCCGCCGCGGCGCAGAACGTCATGAGCGGCACGCTGCGCCTGGGCGTGTCGGAGACCATCGTCCACACCTGGCTGCCCAGCCTCATGGAATACATGCATGAAGCCTATCCGGCATTGATGGTGGATATCCAGGTCGACACCAGCACGGCCTTGCGCACCCAGCTTGCCTCGCACCAGATCGACCTGGCTTTCCTGCTCGGTCCCATGGACGAGCCCCGGGTGGAGAACATCCACCTGTGCCGCTATCCGCTGGCCTGGATCGCCAGTCCGCAGTTGCGGCTGGGGCGCCCGCCGATCTCGCTGAAGCGGCTGGGCCGGTGGCCGGTCATCACCTATACGTCCAATACCGATCCGCATCGCGCCGTGCGCCGCATCCTGGTGGAAGGCGGCGTGCAGACCCCGCGGATGTACGGCAGTTCGGCCTTGAGCGTGATCGTGCGCATGACGCTGGACGGCATCGGTACCGCGGTCATCGCGCCGGTGATCCTGGGCCGGGAGCTCGCGCAAGGTCTGTTGCAGATACTGGATGTGCAGGCGCCGGAGCTGCCGCCGCTGAACTACACGGCCTGCTGGATGCAGGGCCCGGACAGCCATGTGGCGCGCACCGTGGCGCAGGCCGCGCAGTACATCGCCCGCGAGGACGCGGCGCGCCTCGCCGCCCATCCGGTGACGCTGGACCCGCCGCCGCTGGCCGTGCCGGGCCTAGGGATTACCCGGCGTGGCGCCGCCAAGGCCGAGAAATGAAGCAGGCCGCCGCGTCGCGCCCGCGGCCCTGTTTTCCCGGGCAAAACGGGCCCTGGCGCCTCCAGCGATAAGAATTTATGATCACGGTTCATCGGAACATGTGATTGGACAGTGCCGCGCGCGGTACGGTGCAATGCGGCGCAGATAAGAATTCACCACATCGCACGGGGAATCGAGATGTCCGCTCTTCCGCAGCAAACCGGCGCCGGCGCGCCGTCGGCTTCCTACCAGGCCCGCCTGGACGCGCGCTCCGGCGCCATGACGGGCCCCACGGCCAATGTGGCGCCCGGCCATGTCCAGGCCAATCTGGCCATCCTGCCCAAGGCGCTGGCCGATGAGTTCCTGCGCTTCTGCCTGCGCAATCCCAAGCCTTGCCCCATCCTGGCGGTCTCCGAGCCGGGCGATCCCGCTTTGCCGGAACTGGGCGTGGACATCGACATCCGCACCGACATTCCGCGCTATCGCGTATGGAAGGACGGCGTGCTCGTCGAAGAGCCGCTGGACGTCCGCCATGTCTGGCGCGACGACCTGGTGTCCTTCCTGATCGGCTGCTCCTTCTCTTTCGAGGAAGCCATGCTGGACAACGGCCTGCCGGTGCGCCACATCGAGCAGGGTCGCAACGTGCCGATGTACCGCACCAATGTGCCCACCGCCGCGGCGGGCCGCTTCTCCGGCCCGCTGGTGGTGTCGATGCGTCCGCTCAAGCCGGCCGACGCGATCCGCGCCATCCAGGTCACTTCGCGCTTTCCTTCCGTGCACGGCGCGCCGGTGCATTTCGGCGACCCCGCGGCCATCGGCATCGCCGATATCAACCGCCCCGATTACGGCGATGCCGTCGATATCCGCCCGGGCGAAGTGCCCGTCTTCTGGGCGTGCGGCGTCACGCCCCAGTCCGTGGTGGCCGCCGTCAAACCGGAATTCTGCATCACGCACGCGCCGGGCCATATGCTGGTCACCGACCTTATCAACAGCCGCGTCGCGGCCCTGTGATAGCCGCACGTCCCTGAAGTCGTTACCGATTCTGTCAGGGTTTGTTCGGGCGGTCTTGCGGCCATGCTGCGGATAAGCTTGCTGTCGGCAGTTTCCCTTTTTTGATTTGTCAGATCCCCAGGAGCAATTATGAAATTGAAGCTGATCGCGGGCGTGGCCGCGTGTCTCGCGCTGACGTTCGGGCAGCCGGCCGCCGCGCAAGAGAAGACCGTGCGCATAGGCGCCATCTATCCGCTGAGCGGCGCGCTGGCGTCGACCGGCGCGGAAATCAAGGCCGCCATCGAACTGGCGGTCGACATCGTCAACAATCCGCACCCCGAACTGAAAGGCCTGCCGCTGGCGGAGGGTTCGGGACTGCCCAAGCTGGGCGGCGCCAAGATCGAAGTCGTGTTCGGCGATTCGCAGGGCAAGCCCGAAGTGGGCCTGGCCGATGCGCAGCGCCTGATCCAGCAGGAAAAGGTGGTGGCCCTGACCGGCGCCTACCAGTCCGCCGTCACCAAGACCGCCAGCCGCGTCGCGGAACAGGCCGGCATTCCTTACCTGAACGGCGAATCCAGCAGCCCGGACCTGACCGAGCGCGGCTACAAGTGGTTCTTCCGTACCTCGCCCACGGACGACACGTTCATCGAAAACATGATGCAGTTCCTGGATGGCGTGAAGGACCAGCCGACCAAGCGCATCGCCGTGGTGTATGAAAACACCGACTTCGGCGTCAACACCTACAAGGCGCTGGAGAAATTCGCCAAGCAATACAAGCGCGAAATCGTCGCCAATATCGCCTATACCGCCGGATCCGCCTCGGTTACGTCCGAAGTGCAGAAGCTGGCCGCCGCCAAGCCAGATGTGGCGATCTTCGCCAGCTATACCTCCGACGCCATGCTGTTCGTGCGCACCATGCGCGAAGCCAAGTACGCGCCGCCGATCTTCCTGGCCAACGACGCCGGCTTCATCGATTCGCGCTTCGTGCAGGAAGTCGGTTCGCAGGTGCAGGGCGTACTGACGCGCGATGTCTGGAGCAACGACATCGCGGCCAGCCAGCCCATCCTGAAGAAGGTCAACGAGATGTACAAGGCCAAGACCGGCAAGGAGCTGAACGGCAACAACGCGCGTTCCATGCAGGGCGTGCTGGTACTGGCCGATGCCATCAACCGCGCCGGTTCCACCGATCCGGAAGCCATCCGCAAGGCCATTGCCGCCACCGACCTGGGCGCCGACCAGATCGCCATGCCGTGGTCGGGCGTGAAGTTCGACGACAAGGGCCAGAACAGCAAGGGCGCCGGGCTCATCCTGCAGATGAAGGGTCCCGGCTACCAGACCGTATGGCCCGCTCAATTCAATTCCGACAAGTCGCTGCCCGCGCTTCCCTTCGCCTGGAAGTAAGCGGCCGGCACGCTGGCGCAACGCAAGACACGGCGGGCCCGCGGGGGTCCGCCGCAGGAGTCCCGCATGTTTGAAGCGCTCTACGCCGGGCTATTCAATGGCCTGATCTATGCCGCCGTGGCGGTGGGCCTGGCCCTGATCTGGGGCATCACGGACGTCATCAATTTCGCCCATGGCGAATTCCTGATGCTGGCCATGTATGCCGCCTACTGGTTCTTTACCCTGGGTCATGTCGACCCCACGATGTCGGCGCCGCTGGTCGCCATCCTGCTGGGTTTCGTCGGTTTCCTGACGTATGCGCTGATCATCAAGCGCCTGCAAAAGGGGCCGCCCATGGCGGTGATCCTGGCCACCTTCGGCCTGGGCCTGGTGCTGCGGCAACTGGCCTTCATCGCCTTCACGCCCGACTATCGCAACCTGCCCGACACACTGGTGTCCGGCAGCGTGTCGCTGGCCGGCGTCTCGATCGGCCGGCCGCAGGTGATCACGGGCCTGGTCGCCCTGGTCGTCGTCATCGCCTT
The DNA here is from genome assembly GCF_001676705.1 of Bordetella bronchialis. Taxonomy (NCBI): domain Bacteria; kingdom Pseudomonadati; phylum Pseudomonadota; class Betaproteobacteria; order Burkholderiales; family Alcaligenaceae; genus Bordetella; species Bordetella bronchialis. Next base: position 3,354,199 of record NZ_CP016170.1, on the reverse strand, counting down.
GTTCGTGCTGGTGTATCGCACGCGCTGGGGGCACGCCCTGCAGGCCGTGGCGGAGGACCGCAACGTGGCCGCGCTGGTGGGAATTTCGCCGGACCGCGTCAACGCACAGGTATGGATACTGGGCAGCGCCGCGGTGGGCCTGGCGGGCGCGCTGCTGACGACGTTCTTCTATGTGTTCCCTTCGGTGGGAACGGTATTCGGCCTGCTGGCTTTCGTGGCGGTCTGCATGGGCGGCTTCGGCTCCCTGCCGGGCGCTTTCATCGCCGGGATCCTGATCGGCATCATCGAGGCGATGACGGGCTACTTCGTGGCGCCCGCCTTGAAGACGGTTTCGGTCTTTATCCTGTTCATTCTGGTTCTCTGGTACCGGCCGCGCGGCCTGTTCGGGCGGTGGTGATATGAGTCACGTAAAACAAATGGATATGACGGCCGCCATGCCGGCGAAGGCCCGGCATTCGCGCGCGCCGCTGGTGGCCGCCTTCGTGGTCGCGGCGCTGTTCGCCGCGGTCCCGCTGTTCGTCACGGACCAGTTCACCATCCAGGTGCTGCTGCTGGTACTGCTGTTCGGCGCGCTGGGCGCCGCATGGAATCTGGTGGGCGGCTTCCTGGGCCGCATTTCCTTCGGCCATGGCGTGTTCGTCGGCGTGGGGGCGTACACCACCATCCTGCTGCTGCATCACCTGAAAGTGACGCCGCTGCTGGGCATTCCGGCGGGCGCGGCGATCTCGGCGGCGCTGGCCTGGGTCGTCGGCGGTCCCACCCTGCGGCTATCGGGCCATTACTTCGCGATGGCCACCATTGCGTTGCTGCAGATCGGCCTGCTGCTGATGATCAACTGGGATTGGGCGGGCGGCGCCGTGGGTGTGGAAGCGCCCATCGGGGACGCCCCGCTGATGCTGCTGTTCCGCACCAAGGTCCCGTATTACTGGATCGCGGTGGCGCTTGCCTTGCTCACGTTCCTGCTGACGTACTTCCTGGTGCATTCGCGTACCGGCTTCTACTGGCGAGCCATCAACGGCGACGAGGCCGCCGCCCGCAGCCTGGGCGTTCCGGCCGACCGCTACAAGATGCTGGCCTTCGTGCTGTCGGCCGCCGTGACCGGCGCCTGGGGCGGCTTCTTCGCCATGTACGTGGGCTTCATCGATCCGGAATCGACCTTCAGCCTGACCATGTCCGTGCAAGTGGTGCTGGTGGCCATCCTGGGCGGGGTGGGGACGCTGGTGGGCCCATGGATAGGCGCCGCGGTGCTGCTGCCGCTGTCCGAGGGCACGCGGGTGATGTGGGGCAGTTCCGGCCTGGGCCTGGATCTGCTGGTGTTCGGATTGGCCATTCTGCTGGTGACCCTGTTCCTGCCCGGCGGCCTGATTACCTTGAGGGGGCGCCGTGGCTCTGCTTGAAGTCAAACAACTGACCAAACGCTTCGGCGGGCTGGTCGCCAACAAGGACATCAGCCTTAGCGTCGAGTCTGGCGAGATCGTCGCCATCATCGGACCCAACGGCGCGGGCAAGAGCACCTTGTTCAACGGCCTGGTGGGCCATCACGAACCCACCTCGGGCAGCGTTTCCTTCAATGGCCAATCCATGCTGGGCCGCAAGCCCGAGCAGGTCGCCGCCATGGGCCTGGTGCGCACTTACCAGATACCGCGCAACTTCGGCCAGATGACGGTGCTGGAGAACACCATGGTAGGCGCGCTGCTGCGCCACCCGCGGCTGCAGGATGCGCGCGCCGCCTCGCGGAAGGTGCTGGAGCTGGTCGGCCTGGCCGACCGTGCCGACGTCAAGGCTTCCGGCCTGAACGTGGCCGGGCAAAAGCGCGTGGAGTTGGCGCGCGCCCTGGCGACGGAGCCGCGCATGTTGCTGCTGGACGAGGTCGCGGGCGGCCTGAATCCCACCGAAGCCATCGCGCTGGCGGAAATCCTGCGCGGCATTCACGCCGCCGGCGTGACCCTGGTCATCGTCGAGCACGTGCTGGAAGTGGTGATGCGCCTGGCGCAGCGGGTGCTGGTGCTGAACTTCGGCCAGACCATCGCGGAAGGGCCGCCGCAGGAAATCGTACGCAACCCCGCTGTGATCGAGGCTTATCTGGGGAGAAAGCACCGTGCCTGAGGCGATCCTGAAAGTCGATAACCTGCACGTCGCCTATGGTGGCGTGCAAGCCGTGCGCGGGATCTCGCTGGAGGTACGGCCGGGCGAGATCACCGCGCTGCTGGGCGCCAACGGCGCCGGCAAGTCCAGCACCCTGGCCGCCATCGTCGGTACCGTGCGTCCGGCGTCGGGACAGGTCACCTTCGATGGCCAGGAAATCACCGGCACGCGGCCGGAGAAGCTGGTCAAGCGCGGCATCGCCCTGATCCCGGAGGGCGCCCGCGTGTTCGCCCGCCAGCCGGTGGAGCAGAACCTGCGGCTGGGCGCCTACACCGTGGCCAGCGATGCGGTCTATCGCGAGCGGCTGGAGCATGTCTACCAGGTGTTCCCGCGGCTCAAAGAGCGGCGCACGCAGCTGGCCGGCACGATGTCGGGCGGCGAGCGCCAGATGCTGGCGATCGGCCGCGCGCTGATGAGCGGGCCGCGGCTGCTGCTGGTGGATGAGCCCAGCCTGGGCTTGTCGCCGCTGCTGGTCGAGCAAGTATTCGATGCGCTGGCCGCGCTGAACAAGCAGGCCGGGTTGTCGGTATTGCTGGTCGAGCAGAACATGAGCGCGGCGCTGGACGTGGCCGCGCGAGCGTATGTCATGCAAAGCGGGGCCATCGCACTGTCGGGCACCGCCGCGGAGCTTGCGGCATCGGATGAGGTGAGGCAGGCTTACCTCGGCATGTGAGCCTGTAGTCGTACCGAGGGCGGGGCCCGGGTGGGGGAGATGGTCCTTCAGCGGGCCCATCCGAAGGCTGGCTGCGGACTTTCGTTGAAATACTGTTGTTTGTAGGAATCGTTCCTATGTGTCCCCTTTATATTGATTTATAAATTTAACGGGGACGGCGATCTGTCTTGCGTCTACAATGGGCGCGACAACCCGTGAGGAGCAGTTCGAATGCAACAAAAGCTTACCCATGCCTTGCCGTCGTACCTGGATCCGAAAAATGTCGGTCCCTGGGGTATCTATCTGCAACAGGTCGACCGCGTCACGCCCTATCTCGGGGCGCTGGGCCGCTGGGTCGAGACGCTGAAGCGTCCCAAGCGGGCGCTCATCGTGGACGTGCCCATCGAAATGGACGACGGGCGTATCGCCCATTTCGAGGGCTATCGCGTACAGCACAACACCTCGCGCGGGCCGGGCAAGGGCGGGGTGCGCTTCCACCAGGACGTCACGCTGTCCGAGGTCATGGCGCTGGCCGCCTGGATGTCGATCAAGAACGCGGCGGTCAATCTGCCGTACGGCGGCGCCAAGGGCGGTATCCGGGTCGATCCCCGCGGGCTGTCCCAGGCGGAGCTGGAACGCATCACCCGCCGCTATACCAGCGAGATCGGCGTCATCATCGGGCCGTCCAAGGACATCCCCGCGCCGGACGTCAATACGAACGCCCAGATCATGGCGTGGATGATGGACACGTATTCCATGAACGAGGGCGCCACCGCCACCGGCGTGGTCACCGGCAAGCCGGTGGCCCTGGGCGGCAGCCTGGGCCGCGTGGAGGCCACCGGGCGCGGCGTGTTCGTCGTGGCCTGCGAAGCCGCGCGCGACCTGGGCTTCGACGTGAACGGCGCCCGCGTCATCGTGCAAGGCTTCGGCAATGTGGGCGGCACGGCGGCGCGCCTGTTCCACGGCGTGGGGGCCAAGGTGATCGCCGTACAGGACCACACGGGCACCATCTATAACGAGTTCGGCCTGGACGTACCGGAACTGCTGGTCCATGTGTCGCAGAACGGCGGCGTGGGCGGCTTCGAAAAAGCCCAGGCGCTGGATCCCGCGGAATTCTGGAAGCTGGAAACCGAGTTCCTGATTCCCGCCGCGCTGGAAGGGCAGATCACCGGCGCGAACGCCGCGGGAATCAATGCCAAGGTGGTGGTGGAAGGCGCCAACGGTCCGACCACGCCGGATGCCGACGACATCCTCTTCGACAAAGGCATCCTGGTCGTGCCCGACGTGGTGGCCAACGCCGGCGGCGTGACGGTCAGCTACTTCGAGTGGGTGCAGGACTTCTCCAGCTTCTTCTGGACCGAGGACGAAATCAACCACCGCCTGGAGCGCATCATGCGCGACGCCTACGCCGCCGTGTCGCAGGTGGCGCGCGAACACAAGGTGACGCTGCGCACGGCCGCGTTCATCGTGGCCTGCACGCGCATCCTGCAGGCCCGCCAGGTGCGCGGGCTGTATCCGTAAGCGGGCCGGCAAGGCTCCCTATCGTCGCGGCGGCGCCATGCAAGGGGCCGCCGCGACGCGGCCGCAGCGCCGAATTCCGGGCGTTCTCCAATTTTCCCTGCCGGACATGCTTGGGTTAGGGAGCAAGTACATCTGACTGGCGTTCGGCAAGAGATTTGTGTCACGTGACGGACGATCCCAAAGACGCCATCACTCGCCGTTACGGGAACACGGCCGATCGCTATCGACTCACTTCGGCCCTTCGGGTTCGCTGGGCCTCAGTGACCGCTATGAAGGTACAACGGCCGCCGCGCAGCTATACCAAACGATGATTGGCAGAGAATCGCGGCCGCTCCCTCATTGGCGTTGTCATGGCTCCTCTGGAGCCTAGAACGCTCATCCGCAGCTCGAACTTTTCAATCAGCGATAGCTTCTGATCGGATGCCCGATGGGACCCAATAAGAAAACAGGGGGCGTTGCCCCCTATACTGCCCCTATCTTCAATTGCAATGAACTAGAAGCGATGTGCGAGCCCAGCTATTTGCTTGGCGGTCGTCGCGATCTCCGTCGAGTCGCCGTTGCGCCAGTACACATCGTCTCCGTAGTACGAAAGCTCTTTTTGCGGCGGTACTGTGAATACGATCACCCCCAGTCCGTAGAACGAGTTGTAGTCAATGTGCGAAAGAATTGAGTCGCGAAGAGCAGAGGACAACGGCGATTTCTTGATCGCGTCCTTCCACTTCGTATAGTAGTCTTCGACCGAGAGCCCAAGCACTTTCGCTTCTCGAACTACACCGACAACATAACGTTTGCCGACTTTCTTTGGTTCGATGCCGTCCAACTGTTTGACCCTTGCCGCGTCGGCATCTTTGTCGGTCACTCCAATTAGTACTTTCCCATCGCGCTGCGGGCCGTTATTCGCTATGGCACACAACGTCTTGAGCACTTTCTCTATCAGAGCGTCATCTATTTTGCGGTCATCGCTGAGCAGCAACATACCCTGCTTCAATTCATAGTCAGAAAGTTCGATTTCCGATCGGCGGATGGTCGACTCAATATCGACTGTCGCGTGGCTGCCGTAAATCAGTTTGTCCACCTCGGCCTTGACGAAGCCACCAACAATCAGACCCTTGACCGTGTCGATGTTCTTGCGCCGTTCGGCAGTAGAGGTAGCGCCCCGACTTGTATCGATGCGATTAGATAATCCGGTGAGCCCCTTTTTTACAGCCGAGTGATCGGAGATGATCATGCCGCTTTTCACGATCAATTCGTGAAAAGCAATGAGGATTATCGCGAACACTGCTGGAAACGCGTTGGTTGTGCCCTTCATGAAGATGATATTTCGGAGCTTAGCCCGGCCATCTGTATTACAAACGGTGAGTATTTGATCGAGGCAGAACTTAAATTCTTGAGAAAATTTATCGGCGCCGTATACCTCAAGCGCGTTGTTCACTCTCTCGCTCTCGGGGGTTGTGGCGTCATAAATCGCGTCGAGCGCATCTTTTGAGCGCTCAATCAGTTCACCGCCGACAATGCATGCCGCGATATCAGCGATGCACTGCTCATCCATGCTATCCCGTAGGTCTGTTGAGCGAAGCACCCCTTGCTCGACCCACACCACTTCGTCAGCCTTGACCTCGTAACCGTGCTTTACCATGGGCAGGTCAATGCTGATGCTAGGCATTGACTTAAGAGGGAGTATGTCCGCCGAGGCGTCTCCTCGTACGCCGCAGGCTATCAGTCGGACCATCTGTGAGAACTCGTTTTCGACGCCAGCTTGGCGGCGTTCTTGGTCGCTCAAGCGATGTCCGTAAGTATTGATGCGCCCGAAGACATCATTTACCTCGTCGTCAGTCGCATTTCGCATGACCGAAAGTGCAAGCGTGTAGTCGAGAACGGCGCTTACATCCTTTTGACTGATCCAGTTCTGAGTGTCTGCGATGGAAAATAGACCCCCATCAGCATTGGCCTTCGCGGTCGGGAAATGCTTGACATCAAAATAATTACCATCCAGCGTCGAAAATCCAGTCTCAATAAAGGAAACAATGGCGTGTAATCGCTGGAGGCCGTCGATAATTTCATAGCCATCGCCCGATTTCCTCTCAGCGATTAGGATGGCCGGAATCGGGTACCGGTTTACAATTGACTCGATGAGGCGTTGCTTTTCTTCAAGCGTCCAAACTAGTTTGCGCTGATAGCGACGATTCACGAACAGCTTGTCCTCGCGATACATTGCGTACACTGACTGGATCGACGTCGGTTGGGATGCGAGCTCTGACATGGCGCCTCGGCGAGCAAAATAGGTATCTTAAACTATCCAACGTATCAACGCGCTAAAACCGCGATGTGCGGGTGGGGACCGCTCAGTCACCTATATCGGCCACCGCATGAGGTCCATGATAGACCCACAGAGCCGGCCGACGACGCGGCCCAACACCGTGGGCATTCGAACGTCAGTTATCTGAGGGAAGCCGCTGTTTGAGCGTCTTCCTGTGGGCACCGGCGAACGGCGGGAGATGGCCGAAAGCGGCCTATGAAGAAAGTTGCGCTCGTGGAAGTCCACGCAGCGCAACGAGCTACTCAGAGACGCACGACTAACGGACTACTGTATAACGGTAGACGTTAGTCTCCCGTTGCTGAAACCCCAGTTTTCTATACAGCTGGTTCGCTGCGACCCGAGATGGCCGCGACGTGAGGTCGATACTCACCACCCCCAATCCGGTAGCGTATTGGATGGCCGCTTGGCAGAGAGCTTTCCCAACACCGAGCCCACGAGAGTCGGGATCAACGATGACGTCCTCGATCCATGCTCTCCTACCTGTCGGAAGAAGAAAGCACGCCAATGTCAGCGTTCCCACTATGGCTTGAGAGCCGGATCTGGCAACGAATAGAACGGTCGCGGGCGACGCGGTTATCTCCCGAAGGCTTTCGGCAGAGATTGCCGGTGCGGACGACGATAGCTCGGGAAGCAACCGTTTCATGGCTTCGACGAGCTCCGGCGTAACCTCGAAGATCCTGGAGATGGAAATCGCCATTGCCGCCTCGGCTTAGCTATTGGACTCCCGCTAGACTAGCGTTTGTCTTCGAGTTGTCAATGCGCTGGGGCCCGCATCAAGTGTTTCAACGCGGTGGATTCCGACATCCGGCTCGCCGCTGTCGCCAGCCTGAAAAAACACGCCGCTTTCGCGCGCCGGCAGGATTCAGTTCCGGGCGGGGATGAACTCCGGACGCAGGATGCCGACCAGGTCCTTGTAGGGGATCTGCAGCTCCGGCTCCCCGTAGGAATAGGGCGCGATCGAGTACGCATCGTATTTGACCGTCATGCCTTCGCGGGTCAGGGCGAAATTGTCGTAGGGCTCGTAGGGCCACAGCTTGTTGTAGGCCGCCGGATCGCGCTTGTAGTCGTCGTTGGTCTTGAGCCAGCGCGCGTGCGCGGCCTTCAGCGCTTCCACGAACTGCGGGCCCCGTCCGGGCAGGATGGCTTCGCCCAGCGCCAGCACGCGCCCCTTGCTGCGCTGCCAGTTGATGTATTGGGTGGCCGGGATGGGGTGGGCCGCGCCGGTCACGTACTGGCCCGTGTGCAGCTCGATGGCGATGATGTCCCCGACCGTGTCCTTGACGCTGGCCTTGAACCAGGTCTCGTCGCGGGGTTGCGCCGTCTGGAAGAAGAACTGCGCGTATTCGTTCAGGGTTTCGTAGGGGCCGCGGCGGTTGCGGTCCACGCCGGTCATGTAGGCCAGTACGTGGTCGACCAGGGCGGTCAGCTTGGGGATCTCCGGAAACGCCACGGAATCCACCTCGATGCGCGGGCATTCGCCCTTGCAGCCGGGCTTGGTTTTCGTCCATTTGACGCTTTCGACCTTGACGTCGGCCGCGTCCGCGGGCTGCGCGCTGCTGGACGCCAGGCTGATATCGGCCGGTGGCGAACTGCCGCATGCGGCCAGCAGCGACAGCAGGCAGCAGGCGAGCAGGCCGCCGGCCGCCCGGCGGACCGTGGCGGTGCGCCGGTCCTGGCGCGGCAGCGTGCGGCTAGACGGCGTATCGTCGTGCAGGGACGCGTGGTGGGACTCGAGCATGGCGGTTCGGGGGTGTGGCGGGGTGAGGGAAGCGTCGGTCATTCAGGGGACCTGGTTCAGCCAGGACTCGGTGGCGAAGCGCTCGCGGGCCTGGCGGTCGGCCTCGGCCAGCTCGGCTTCGGCGATGGCGCCGGGGGCCAGGCCATGCCTGTCCTTGAACACTTCGATCATGCGGTCGATGATACGTTCCCGGTCCATGCCGGTCTGGGTCAGCAAGGGATCCACGCGCTTTTTCGCGCTGGTGGTGCCTTTGTCGGACAGCTTTTCGCGGCCGATGCGCAGCACCTGCACCATCTTGTCGGCATCGATGTCGTAGGCCATGGTGACGTGGTGCAGCACCGCCTTGCCGCGGCGCGCCTGGGCCGCCCCGCCGATCTTGCCGCCTTCGGACGTAATGTCGTTCAGGGGCTGGTACCAGGCCTTGATGCCCAGCGATTGCAGGGCCTCCAGGGTCCACTGGTCCAGGAAGGCATACGATTCCTGGAAGCTCATGCCTTCCACCAGCGACAGCGGCGCGTAGATGGAATACGTGATGGTGTTGCCCGGCTCCACGAACATGGCGCCGCCGCCGCTGACGCGGCGCACGACCTCCACGCCGTGGCGCCGCGCGCCGTCCGGGTCTACCTCGTTCCTGAGGGATTGGAAGCGGCCGATGACCACCGCGCGGGCGGCCCATTCCCAGAACCGCAGGGTAGGGGGACGGCGTCCCGCGGCCACTTCGTCGCAGAGTACGGCGTCCAGCGCCATGTGCTGCAAGGGCGTGCGCGGGCCTTCGCGTATCAATTGCCAGTCGTGGTCGCGCCATGTGGTGCGGCTCATGCGAGTGCCCTCCGTACCGCCACGGCCACCGCTTCGGGGGAAAAACCGAACATCTCGGTGCCGCGCGGCAGGGCCAGCGCCACGGCCAGCGCGATCTCCGCTTCGGTGGCCTGCGCGGACAGGCCGGTCAATGCGCGGTCGATCTCCGCCAGGGCTTCGGGCGGCTCCAGGAAAAAGTCGCCGCTGATGCTTACCTGTGCCAGGGCGCCGCCGTCCACCTGCACATCGGCCACGACCAGTTTGCCGCCCGGCACCTTGTATTCGCCATGCATGGAAATTCCTCGAACAAGCGCGCCGTCCGCGCGGACGGCATGCGCGTGCGTCGATGTTAAGGCATGCGACCGCTCGGTGGGGCCACGGCGGCGGGCCATGGCCGCCAATTCAGGGTCACGCCGGCGACCGCGAGCAGGATCAGCGCGATGCCGGCCGCCTGGGCTAGATCCAGGCGCTGCCCGAAGAACGCGTAGTCGACCAGGATGGCCACCGCGGGGTAGATGAAGGACAGGGCGGCAAGCAGCGAGGTGGCCAGCTTCTGGATGGCCGAGTACAGCAGGATGTACATCAGGCAGGTGTGCACTACGCCCAGGACTGCCAGGCAGGCCCACTGCGTCGGCAGGGTGGGCAAGGCGTGGAAGTCGGCCAGCGGCGCCAGCATCACGATACCGACCGCCGCCTGCACCAGGGCCAGCAGATGCGGCGGAATATGCGCCAGGCGCTTCACGATGATGGCGGTCACGGCATACAGCGCCCCGGCGCCCATGCCCAGCGCCAGGCCCAGCACGTGCCCGTCGTGCAAGGACAGCTGCGAACCGCGCAGGTCCAGCAACAGCAACAGGCCGCCGAAGGCCAGCACGGCCCAAGCGATCTTGCTGGCGCTGGGCCGCTCGCCCAGGAACAGGGCGCCCAGCCCCATCAGGAAGAAGGGCTGGAAGTTGTAGACCGCGGTGGACAGGGAAATCGAGGCCAGGCGATAGGCCGAGAACAGCAGCACCCAGTTCATGACCAGCGCCGCGCCGGCCGCCACGGCCATCAGGAAAGTGGTTCGGGTGAAGTGGCGCCGCGACAGCAGCCCGGCGGCATGGCAATACGCCAGCAGCGCCAGCGCGCCGAACACGCAGCGGAAAAACACCACGTTGAAGGGCGTTTGTCCCGATTCCAGGACGAAGAAACCCAGGGTGCCGGAAAGGGCCATGGCCGTGCTCATTTGCACGATGCCCAGGCGTTCGTTGGGAGTGGTCATGATGGCGATCCTCGCTCGTTTCGAGGAAAATTATCCCAGCCGGATCGGCGCGTTCACATATCGGAACCGCGCAATTTTCATCGATGTGCCTTCGTTTGGAGGAAAAATCATGCCTGTCGGCCTTAATAACCAAGAACCCGGCCTGGATGCGGTGGATCGCCGCCTGATCACGCTGCTGTCGGCCAATGCGCGGGCGTCCGTCGCCGAGCTGGCCAGGACGGTGGGCATGTCCTCGCCCAGCGTCTCCGACCGCCTGCGGCGCCTGGAAGAAACCGGCGTCATACGCCGCTATACGGTGGACATCGATCCGGCTGCCCTGGGCTACACGCTGGAGGCCATCGTGCGGGTGCGCCCCATGCCCGGCCAGTTGCGGCATGTCGAAGCGCTGCTGAAGGACATCCCGGAATTCGTCGAATGCGACAAGGTGACGGGCGAGGACTGCTTTGTCGCCCGCGTCGTCCTGCGCACGATCGGGCATCTGGACGAGATCCTGGACCGGGTCACCGAGTACGCCGAAACCAACACCGCCATCGTCAAGGACGCGACGCTGCGGCGGCGCCTTCCGCCGCTGGCATAAGCGGCGCGTTTCTCATCCGTAGCAATTTGTTTTTTGTAAATTGTAGACAATCTCAACCCGGCTCGATAGAATCTTCCGCAGGCAAGGTCATCAGCCACGACGCCGGCCCGCCGCCCATGGCGCGGATCGTCCCGTCGACACACATCGAGGTGTCCGATTGACTCAAGCAGATTCCACGTCCGGTCGTGGACCCGGTGCAACATCGCCCGGCGGCGCGGCCGGCGGCCCGGCGGCGGGCCACGTCCCGGACGCCGGCTATCGCGGCCCGCTCAGCGGCGTCAAGGTGCTCGATCTGAGCGGCTACATCGCCGGCCCGTACGGATGCGCGCTGCTGGCCGACCAGGGCGCGGAGGTCATCAAGGTCGAACCGCCGCAGGGCGACAACCTGCGCAACTATCCCTCCACGCTGGCGGCCGAAGGCCGGGCCTTCCTGGGCGTCAACCGCGGCAAGCTCGGCATCCGGCTGGACCTGAAGCATCCCGCGGGCAAGGACGTCCTGCTGCGGCTGGCGGAACAGGCCGACGTCCTGGTGCACAACTTCCGTCCCAGCGTGCCGCCCAGGCTGGGGATCGATTACGACACCCTGCGCGCCCGCAACCCGCGGCTGGTCTATTGCGCGCTTACCGGATACGGCGATACGGGTCCGCTCAAGGACAGCGCCGGCTACGACCAGGTACTGCAGACCATGACGGGGATCTGCACCTTCCAGGGGGCGCCCGGCGATGCCGAGATCGTCTATGGCTCCGTGGTGGATTACTACGCGGCCTCGCTGCTTGCCGGCAGCGTGGCCTCGGCCCTGTACCAGCGCGAGCGCACGGGGCAGGGCTCGTATGTGGGCGTATCGCTGCTGGGCAGCGCGCTGGCGATGCAATCGGCCCGCTTCATCTGGGCCGAGAACGAACCGCGCGAAGTCTGGCGCGATATGCGTTCCGGCGGCATCACCGGCCTGCATCCCACCCGCGAAGGCAGCATCTACCTGTCGGCGAACACGCCGCATTTCTGGGAGGCGCTGTGCGAACTGGTCGGCCTGCCGGAGATGGGCCGGGATCCGCGCTACGACAGCGTGCGCAAGCGCGCCGAACACGCGGACGAGATCGTGCCGCGACTGCGGCAGGCCCTGCGGGCCCACACAGCGCTGCAATGGCAGGAGATCTTCGGCGTGCGCGTCCCGTGCGCGCCGGCGCGTCCCATCGAGGACATGTTCGATCATCCGCAGGTCATGGCGCAGGACATGGTGCATACCTATCCGCATCCGGCCGTCGGCAGCTATCGCGGCCTGGCGCGGCCGGTGCAGTTCGGCAAGGGGCCGGTGGCGGCGCCGCGCGCCGCGCCCACGCTGGGACAGCATACCGAGCAGGTCCTGCGCGAGGGCGGCTGGACGGACGCGGAACTGGAACGACTGCGCGCCGCGGGCGTGCTGGGCTGATCGGGGTGGCGCCGCGCCGCATGCAGGCTGGCGCGGGCCGCATATGCCGGGACTCTACGCAAAGGCGGGCAGCATGACGGCGCTTTGGGAATCGTATCTGTCGGAACAGGACGCGGCGGTGCTGCGGCGCGGCGGCTTCGGCCGGCGCATGGGTTTCGGCCGGCATCCGGCCGTGGTGGTGATCGACGCGCAGAAATACATGGTGGGCGCGCTGGGCGAGGACGCCGATTGGCCAGCCAGCTGCGGCGACGCCGGCCGCGCTTCCGTGGCCGCCATCGCCCAGGTGGTGGGCGCGGCGCAGCAGGCCGGCGTGCCGTGCTTCTTTACCCGCTTCGAAGTCGATCGCGATGGCAGCGACATCGGCGGTTATCGCCGCAAGCGCGGCCTGCTGGACAGCGAACGCTGGTGCCTGGCCGGCACGGTGGGGGCGGAATTGGTGGATGTCCTGCATCCCGCCCCGGGCGACGTGGTCTTCGTCAAGAAAAAACCCAGCGGCTTCCACGGTACGCCCTTGCTCGGCTACCTGATCGACCGCGGCGTCGACACCGTCATCGTCATGGGCGGCGCCACCAGCAATTGCATCCGCGCCACGGTGTTCGATTCGGCCTCGTACAACTTCCGCACCATCGTGCCGCAGGAGTGCGTGTTCGATCGCATTCCGATTTCGCACGCCATCAGTCTGTTCGATATGAATCGCCAGTTCGCCGACGTGGTGCCCATGGCCCAGGTGCTGGCGTATCTGCGCCTGCCCGACGCGCAGCGCATGGATTTCGGCGCGCAGGCCGGTCCCTGATCCACCTCGCGGCGGCCCCCGCGCGCCGGGGCGTGCCGTCGCGTCCGGTCGTTCCCGCGCGCTCATGCCCCGATGCGGGCAAGCCGCCATCGCATGCGGCACACCATAACAAGACCAGGAGAGAGCAATCATGTCGGACCGTCTGTCATCCCCGCCTTCCGGCGCGGCGCCCGCGCCGCATGCCGGCCCCTGGTACCGCGACGTCTCCCGCGACGCCTGGCGGGTGCTGGCCTTGTCCGGCCTGGGCTGGCTGTTCGAGGTCTACGAGATATTCATTCTTTCGCTGACGGTCCCTGCCTTCATCGTCTACTTCGACCTGACACGCGCGGAGGCCGGCCTGATCGGCAGCCTGTCGGCGTTGGGCCAGATCGTGGGTGGCATCGCCTTCGGCTGGGTGGCGGACCGCTATGGCCGCGTGAAGACGCTGATCGTCACCATCCTGATCTACTCCGTGTTCTCCGGCGCCACGGCGCTGGCCGCGGGCGCCGCCATGGTCGCCGTCACGCGCGTGCTGGCCGGACTGGGCATGGGCGGCTCGTGGACGGCGGGCGCCGCGCTGGTGGCCGAGACCTGGAGGCCCGAGCACCGCGGCAAGGGAGGTGCCCTGATGCAACTGGGGCTGCCGCTGGGATCGCTGCTGGCCATCGGCATCGTGGCGCTGGTCAGCCATGCCGCGGGCGGCCTGGACGGCGGCGGCTGGCGCTGGGTCTATGCCATCGGCCTGCTTCCCATCGTTATCCTCTACCCGGTCGCGCGGCGCACGCCCGAATCGCCGGTGTGGCTGGCGCGCGTCAGGACGGGAGAACCGCGCGGCCGCATCGCGGACCTGCTGCGGCCCGAGAACGCCAAGGGCCTGGTCAAGGCCTTCGGTTTTATCTTTTTCGTGCAGTACGTGTATTGGGCCGTATTCACCTGGACGCCCACCTTCCTGGTCACGGTCAAGCATTTCAATTTCGTCCACAGCCTGGGGTTCACCCTGGCGCAGCAGCTGGGCTCGCTGATCGGCTTCCTGGTGTTCGCGACGCTGGTGGATCGGATCGGCCGCAAGGCCACGTTTTCGCTGTACCTGTTGATCGGCGCCATCGCCGTCATCGGCTTTGTCACCATCGAACAGGAGCGCCTGCTGCTGGTCGCCAGCTTCTTCACCGGACTGGGCATCACCGGCCTGTTCGCCGGCATGGGGCCCTTCGCCGCCGAACTCGTGCCGCGGACGGCGGCGCGCGGGTTCGCCATGGGGCTGGCCTACAACGGCGGCCGCATCGGCGGCATGATCGCGCCTTACCTGATCGGCGCGCTGGCCACCTCGGCCGCGGGCTTCAAGACCGGCATGCTGACCACGGTGGTGGCCTTCGTCCTGGCGTGGATGGTGGTGTTGATTTCGCCGGAAACCAAAGGCCAGCACATCAGCTGAGCCTCCACCGCGGTCCGCCGCATCCCGGAGCGACCCCAATGAGCGAAACGCCTTTTCCCCGTTATGCGGATCTGCCCAGGCCCGATGCCAGCGGACTGCCGCTGGCGTGGGGCGTGTGGGGCATGGGCGACCAGCTGGGAACCGTCAATCACATCGCGTCCGATACCGTCGCCGCCGCCGGCGGCCTGATCCGCGCGGGCCTGCGCTTCAACCTGAACCTGCCCATGCACATGCCGTTGGGCATGATAGGACAGGCCAGCCACAAGATACGGCGCGCGCCGCGCCAGACCCTGTTCAAGCTGGACTATGCCGGCCTGGTCGTGCGCGACGACAAGCTGGACGACTTCTATCCGCAGTCATCCACGCAATGGGACGGGCTGACCCATATCGCCGATCCGCTGCGCGGCTTCTACAACGCGGCGCAGGATGCCGACGTGACGCAGCGCGAGGGCACCCGCAACGGCATCGAACACCTGGCGCGTTTCGGCCTGGCCACGCGCGCCGTGCTGGTGGACCTGCCGCGCCACTTCGCGCGCATGGGGCGGCCCTGGAATCCCGGCGGCAGCATGGCGGCCAGCGCCGAGGACCTGCGGGCCTGCCTGCATGCGCAAGGCAGCGGGTTGCGGCCCGGCGACCTGCTGCTGGTGCGGACCGGTTGGGTAAGTGCGTTCCGCCATGCCCAGGACGACACGGCACGCGCCGCCTTGTTCGCCGGCCGCGATTACTCGGGGCTGTCCGGCGACGTCGATATGTGGGAATTCCTGTGGGACCATCGCGTCGCGGGGGTGGCCTCGGATGGTGTCACGGTCGAGCGCTGGCCCCTGGTGCCCGGCCAACCCAGCCTGCACCTGGCGATCGCCCGGCTGGGGCTGTTGCTGGGCGAGATGTTCGACCTCGATGCCCTGGCCGAGGACGCCGACCGCCATGGGCAACATGAGTATTTCTTTGTCTCGTCGCCACTGAACCTGCGCGGCGGCGTCGGTTCGCCGGCCAACGCCATGGCGATCCGCTAGCAAAGGGCAGGGCCATGCAATATTCGATGGACATTCCGGCGGATGCCTGCGACAGCCATCTGCATATCTTCGACCCGCGCTTCGCGGAGCAGCCGGGCAACGGCGCGCCGTTCCGGGACGGTACCGTGCGCGACTACCGCGCCGTGGCCGCGCGCATGGGCACGCGGCGGGCCGTCATCGTGCAGGCCAAGCGCTATGGCACGGACAACGCCTGCCTGCTGGATGCGGTGGCGCAATTCCACGGACAGGCGCGCGGCATCGCCGTCGTGGCGCCCGGCGTCGATGACGCCACGCTGCGCGCCCTGGACGCGGGCGGCGTGCGCGGCCTGCGCTTCAGCGTGTGGAATCCCGCCGATACCGTGATGACGGTCGACATGATCGATACATTGGCGCGGCGCATCGCCGGCCTGGGCTGGCACGCCCAGCTGCATATGTCGGGCGACCAGGTCGTCGCGCATGCGGCCATGCTGGCGCGCCTGCCGTGTCCCGTGGTGTTCGATCACATGGCGCGTCTGCCGCCTGGCCTGGGAGTGCGTCATCCGGCCTGGGGCATCGTGCGGGGATTGATCGATCGCGGCCGTTGCTGGGTGAAGTTGTCGGGCGCGTATCTGAACACATTGCGAGGCGGTCCGGACTATCCCGATGCCGGCGCCGTCGCGCGCGCCTTCGTGCAGGCGGCGCCGCAACGCCTGGTGTGGGGCAGCGATTGGCCCCACGTGACGGAACGCCCCCATGTGCCGCCCGATACCGTGAGATTGCTGGCCTTGCTGGCGCAATGGGCGCCGGACGCCGCCGTGCGGCATCGCATCCTGGTGGACAATCCGCGCGAGCTCTACGGCTTCGATTGACCGTTCAAACGCGTCGCGCCCTACGCCGCGGCGCTGCGTTGTTCCTGGTAGCGCACGGCGGCGTAGGCCTCGATGATGCTGGGCAGGTTCATGAGCACGTGCTCGCGCTTGAGCGCGGCGGCGTCCTCGAAGCGGCCGGCTTCCAGCGCCTGGATGATGCGCAGCATGTACTGGCGCGTGCGGCTTTCCTCCAGGCGGCGCGACAGCAGGTTGTAGCGCAGCGGCTCGGCGGTTTCGTTCAGCCGCGCCAGCGCGCCGCACAAGGGACGGTTGCCCGTATAAGCCGCGATGGCGTCGTAGAACCGCCGTATCTCCATCAGGTAGGCGCGCGGATCGTGCGCCTTGTACGCGGCCTCGAGTTGCGTGCGGCAGGACTTCAGCGTCTGCAGCAGCGGCCCCAGGTCGCCGGCGTCCGCCAATTGCTTGATGGCATAGGCTTCCAGCTCGGCGCGCAGCAGGTATTGGTCGCGTATCTCCCTGTCGTCGTAGAGCGTCACGCGGAAGCCGCGGCGCTGCATGTGCGTCACCAGCCCGGTCTGTTCCAGCAGGCGCAGCGCTTCCCGGATGGGTCCGCGGCTGGAGCCGAAGCGACGCTCCAGGTCCTGTTCCCGCAAGGGCTGGCCCGGCTGGAACGTGCCGTCCACGATCAGCGCGCGGATTTTTTCGCGCAGGAAGTAGGGGATGGTCTCCGGCGTGCGGTCCGTCATGCGGCGGCCTCCGCCAGGGCGTGCGCCACGGCCAGCAGCCGCGCTTCCGACAGCGGCCTGCCGATCAGTTGCGCGCCGATGGGCATGCCGTTGGCATCCTTGCCGATGGGCACGCTGAGCACGGGCAACCCCAGGTAATTGAAGGCCCGCGTCAGGCGCGTGATCGCCGCGACCACGCCGAAGACGCGGCCCTGGCCTTCCATATCGGCCTCGGCGCGCGTGGGCACCTGGATGGGAACGGTGGGACACACCAGCACGTCCGCCCGCGCCATCGGCCCCGCCAGCCAGGCTTCCAGCAGCTTGCCGCGGGCCAGCAGGGCCTCCGCGTAGCGCACCGCCGGTATGTGCAGACCCGGTTCGGTACGCGAGTACACGGCCTGGGAATAGCGTTGCGGCGTGCGTCGCATCCATTCGCCGTGCATCGTGGCGCCTTCGACCTTGGCGATCACGTCGCCCATCGCATAGCAGGCCGCCAGGTCGTCGAAGCGCGCACGGCCGCTCGGCCCGAACACCGCCGCGGCGCGTTGCATGTAGGCGTCGAGCGCGGCCGCGATGGCATCGTCGTAGGGGTCCAGGCCGTCCAGCAGCGCCACGCGGGTGCCGGCCGCGCCGCCGCCTATCGTGGCGGCGTAGTCGGGCACCGGCGCATCCAGGCTGGAGGAATCGTCGGCATCGTGGCCGGCCACCGCCTGCAGCAGCAGGGCGCAGTCCAGGGGGCTGCGCGCCAGCGGCCCGATGCAGTCCAGCGACCACGCGCGGGGAAAGCAGCCCTGGCGCGACACCAGGCCATAGGTGGGCTTCAGGCCGTATATGCCGTTCATCGAGGCCGGCAGGCGGATCGAGCCCCCGGTATCCGAACCGAGCGAACCGAACACCGCGCCGGACGCGACCGCCACGGCCGAGCCGCTGGACGAGCCGCCGGCGACCCGCGCGGGGTCGTGGGCGTTGCAGCAATCGCCCCAGTGCGGATTCTGTCCCGTTGGGCCGGAGACCATCTCGCTCAGGTTCAGCGGCCCCAGGTCCACGGCGCCGGCCGTCTCCAGCCGCCGCAGGACCGCGGCATCCGTGTCGCCGGGCGTGTCGGGAAAGACCTTGGAGCCCACCGTCATGGGCAGGCCGGCACGCGTGAAGCAGTCCTTGTGCGCAAGCGGAATCCCGTGCAGGGGACCGCGCCAATGGCCTTGCGCCAGTTCGCGGTCGCGCTCGCGCGCCTGCTCCAGCGCACGTTCGCCCCAGATGGCGATGAAGGGATTCAGGGTGGGCTGCACTTGCGCCGCGCGCGCCAGCGCCTGCCGTGTCAGGGTTTCCGCGCTGACGGTCCCGGCCCGTATCAGCGCCGAGGCCCGCGCCAGCGAGTCGTGGGCGGGAGCCGGCGACGGGCCGCCACGTGGCGCCGCATCGCGCATGCGGACTGTCGTGCGCGGATAGTCCTGCGGGTGGCTGCCGGGCACGATGCGGCCTTGCACGCCGGCCCGCACCGCATCGTTCAGGCGGAGGACCTCCGCGGCCACCTGAGCCGGATCGGTACGGGACACCATGCCGTGCAGGCGCGGCGTCATCGCGGCCACGGCGGATTGCTGTTCGGCCAGGCCGTCGCCGGCCGGTTCATGCAAGGGTTTCATGGAAGAGGGCATTCAGTTCTGGCGTATGCCGGCGCGCCGCGCGGTGTCCGTCCAACGCGCGAGGTCGCGCGCCAGGGTTTCCTGCAACGCCTGCGGCGAGGACGGCGTGGCCTGCGCGCCGGAGGTTTTCAAAAAGGCCGCGAAGGCCGGTTCCGCGGCGACCTGGGCGATGGCGCCGTTCATGCGGGCGAGTATAGCGGCCGGCAGATCGCGCGGCGCGAACACGCCCCACCACACATCCACCACGTAATCCAGGCCCGCTTCCTTGGCGGTCGGCACATCCGGAAACTCCGGATCGCGCCGCGCCGTGGTGAAGGCGAGCTTGGGCAGTTTCTCGGACGCCGTGCCGCGGATCGCCGCGATGGTCGTGATGATCAAGTCCAGGCGTCCGGCCAGCAGGTCGAGTTGCGCGGGCGCGATGCCGTTGTATCCCACCGCCTGCATCTTGATGCCGGCGATATTGCTCAGCAGCTCCGTGGCCAGCTGCGTACTGTCGCCCAGGCCGGCGCTGCCGTAGTTGATCTTGCCCGGATTGGCCTTGGCATATTCGATCAGCTGGGGCAGCGTCGTGGCGGGAAATCCCTCGCGCGTCAGCACCACGAAGGGCGCCGTGGCAACGCGCGACACCGCCGTGAAGGCCTTCAGCGGATCGTAGGGCGTGTTCTGCACAGCGGCCGTGGTGGCCAGCGAGCCGGACACGAACAGGAAGGTATAGCCGTCCGGCGGGGCCGTGGCCACGGCGTTGGCGCCGATCACGCCGCCCGCGCCGCCACGGTTCTCCACGACCACCGACTGTCCCAGTATGGGCGTCAGCCGTTCCGCCAGCTTGCGCGCGATGACATCGTTGCTACCGCCGGGCGCGAAGGGCACGATCATGCGTATCGGTCGGGTCGGCCATGCATCGGCGGCCTGCGCGGGCAGCGCGTGCAGGCCTGCCCACATCAGGGGCAACATCAACAGGGACTTCAGCGTGCGATGGATCATGGGGAGCGCTCCCGCATCGGCAGAGGATCGTTGCTGTACTTTCGCTTTGGCTGAACGCAGTCTATGCCCGACTTTGTTAATTGTCTACAATTCACAAAATGAGGATTTACCCGGCCTGCGCGGTCCGGGCGGACCACAAGGAGGACGGCACCATGCGCAGCAAACTATTCGTTCCGGCATCGCGACCGGAGCTTTATGCCAAGGCGCTGGCCAGCGCCGCCGACGCGATATCCCTGGACCTGGAAGACGCGGTGGAGGAAGGCCGCAAGGCCGAAGCGCGGGCCACGTTGTCGGCGTGGCTGCAATCGGCGCCCGCGGGCTTGGCCGGCAAGATCGCCGTGGTGCGTTGCAACGCGATCGATACGCCGCATTTCCGCGCGGATGTCGAAGCCGTCGCATGGCCGGCGCTGCGCCTGCTGAACTTGCCGATGGTGGAGCATCCCGATACCGTCCTGGCCGCGGTGCAACTGCTGGAACGCCTGGAAGACGAGCGTGGCATCCAGCGGCCCATCGGCATCCTGGCCAATATCGAGTCGCCGCGCGGATTGCGGCGGGCGGCCGAGATCGCTGGCGCGCATGCGCGGGTGTCGGGCCTGCAGATCGGCTTCGGCGACCTGTTGGCCCCCCTGGGCATACGCCAGGGACATCCGGCCATGGTGCAGCACGTGCGCATGCAGGTGCGCCTGGCCGCGGGAGAGGCCGGCATCGACGCCTACGACGGCGCTTTCGTCAATATCGCCGACCCCGACGGTTATCGCGCCGATGCGGCGGCGGCACGCGACCTGGGCTTCGCCGGCAAGAGTTGCATCCATCCCACCCAGGTCCCGCTCGCCAATGAGGTCTTCATGCCGGCGCGGGAAGACGTGGAGCACGCGCTGCGCGTGGTGCAGGCCGCGCGGGATTATCTCGCAAAGGGCACCGGCGCCTTCGTGGTGGACGGCCGCCTGGTGGACGGCCCTTTCATCGCGGGCGCGGAGCGACTGGTGGAAACCGCGCGCCGCGCCGGCATGATCCCCTAGGCTAGGTCCCGCATGCCGCCACGATGGCCGGCGCCAGGGCATCCGGCTTGACCGCCGGGCCATAGCGCCGGATCGGCTGGCCGTCGCGTCCCACCAGGAACTTGGTGAAATTCCACTTGATGGCCTGCGTTCCCAGCAGGCCCGGCCGTTCGCGCTTGAGCCACCGGTAAAGCGGATGGGCGCCGCCGCCGTTGACTTCTATCTTGGAGAACAGCGGGAAGGTGACTTCGTAATGCAGGCTGCAGAAGCGCTTGATCTCGGCTTCGTCGCCCGGCTCCTGATGCCGGAACTGGTCGCAGGGAAAACCCAGCACCGTGAAGCCGGCCTCGCGATGCTCGCGGTACAGCGCTTCCAGCCCCGCGTATTGCGGCGTGAACCCGCAGCGCGACGCGACGTTCACGATCAATACCACCTGTCCGGCGTAGTCGTTCAGGGAGCGTTGCACGCCATCGATATCGCGGGCGGAAAAGTCGGCAAGCTGGGTCATGGAACGCGCTTCTGGGAGTGATGTCGTCACGCTGGATCGCCGCATTGTAGAACGCGGCCACGGCGCCGGGAGGCGCGCCCGCGCAAGGGAATCGGCCGAGTAGCAAAGGCGCAGCCGGAAAGCGGTATCGTTGCGTACGAACGATGGAGGGAAGCGCCATGACGACGGGATCAATCACACAGCGCCTGGAAGCCATGCTGGCCGCGGGCCGCGATGACAAGCTGTTGCGTTATACCCTGGGCAAGGCGTACGCCGAGGCCGGCGAGTTCGACAAGGCCTGCGAGCACCTGGAAACTTCCGTGGCCTACGATCCGGACTACTCCGTCGCCTGGAAATGGCTGGGCAAGGCGCGCCTGGGCCGGGAAGACCGCGAAGGCGCGCGCGAAGCATGGGAGCGCGCCTCCATCGTGGCCGGTGCGCATGGGGATGCGCAGGTGGTGAAGGAAGTCGCCGTATTCCTGCGTCGCCTCGACCGTGCATGATGGCCGGTTCGCCACGCGCGGCGAACCGGTCGCGGCTTCGGCCATAGGTTTTCATCCACGCGGCTTATCGACGTGCGTGCTCGCCGCGACTATTACCCTGGCTTGCGATCTATTGCGAAGTCTGCGCGAACGTCCGTCCAGCGAGCCACCGCAAGCGGGTGTGCGGGGTTCCGCGAGTGTTGGAAGCGCGTCACAATAGGCGCCGCGCTCGCGTAGGTTTGAGCTGCAAAACGAAAACAGATGTGACCACTGGGCCCGCATCGCGAACAGTGCTGCCTCGCTGCGGCGCCGCCGCGCGCCGCGGGGCGGTCAAACCGTGAAACACGCGCCGCGCCGTACCATGTTGACGCTCTGGTAGTCGCGGATTTGTAATGCGCTGGGATAAGTACGGCCAGGCGCAATGGGATATCTGATGGATCTACGTCCGCCCTTCTTCAGAGGGGCTTCTTCCAGTCGTAAGTCAACGCACGGTGCCCTGGCTGCTTTGTGGCAGATGGCCGATATGCCGGAAGAGGCGCTCGGCTACATCGACCTGCCAGGCGCGGATCCCGTTCTTCCCTCGTCGTTTTCCGTGGGCATGGCCGCTCAATGCAGTATGGCGGCCGCGGCGCTGGCCGCCGGCGAAATCTGGCATATGCGCGGCGGCCGCCGCCAGCGCGTCTCGGTGGACATGCGGCACGCGGCGCAGGAAACGCGTGGCTATTTCACCCTTGACGGGGTGCAGCCCAGCAGCTGGGACAAGATCACCGGCGTCTACCGCTGCGGCGACGGCAATTGGGTTCGCATACACGCCAATTTCGCCCACCATCGCGACGGCGCCCTCGCGCTGCTGGGCTGTCCGACCGGCGCCACGGTGGAGCGCCGCGCCGTCGAACGCGCGCTGTCGCGCTGGAATGCCCTGGAGTTCGAACAGGCCGCCGCGGATGCCGGCCTGGTGGTCGCCGCCTTGCGTACCTTCGACGAATGGGACCGCCATCCGCAAGGCATCGCGGTGTCGCAGCTGCCGCTGGTTTCCATCGAACGTATCGGCGATGCGCCGGAACGCCCATTGCCGCGGTATGGCCACGACCCGCGTCCGCTGCAGGACATCCGCGTGCTTGACCTTACCCGCATCATCGCCGGGCCGGTATGCGGCCGCACGCTGGCCGCCTACGGCGCGGACGTGATGCTGTTGAACTCGCCGAACCTGCCGAACATCAACGCCATCGCCGAGACCAGCCGAGGCAAGCTCTCCGTGGTGGCGGACCTGGAGACCGCCAGCGGCCGCATCACGCTGGGCAATCTGCTGCGCAGCGCGCATGTCTTCGTGCAGGGCTACCGCCCGGGCGCCCTGGAGGCGCAGGGCTTCGGGCCCGAGGACGTGGCGCGCCTGCGGCCCGGCATCGTCTATGTATCGTTGTCCGCCTACGGCCATGTGGGCCCCTGGGCGCGCCGGCGCGGCTTCGACTCCCTGGTGCAGACCGCCAGCGGCTTCAACCATGCCGAAGCCCAGGCCGCCGGCCAGGAAGCGCCGCGTCCCCTGCCGGTTCAAATACTGGACTACGCCAGTGGCTACCTGATGGCCTTCGGCGCCCAGGCGGCACTGGCGCGGCAGGCCACCGAAGGCGGTAGCTGGCATGTGCGTGTCTCGCTGGCCCAGACGGCGCGCTGGTTGCGCGGCTTGCCGCGCGTCGCCAACGGCCTGGCGGCGCCCATGCCGGGACTGGACGGCTACCTGGAGGAAACCGCATCGGGATTTGGCCAGCTTGTCGCGGTGCGTCATGCCGCGCGGTTTTCCAGCACCCCCGCCAAATGGCTTCGGCCATCGGTGCCGCCCGGCACCAATCCAACGGTGTGGCCCTTCAATTAGCAGCTGTTACCTGCGGTAAACGTCCCCTGGCAGGGCGTCCGCGCAAGGGGTAGACTTGCGACCCCGCGCCGCGGCGCGTATTCGTACAGGTCCCGCCATGTCCACCACCATCTATCACAATCCACGCTGCGGTACCTCCCGCACCGTTCTGGAAGCACTGCGCCAGGCGGGCGTTACGCCCACCGTCGTGGAATACCTGAAAACGCCGCCGTCGCGCGAGACCCTGAAGGCCTTGATCGCACAGGCGGGCCTGAGCGTGCGCGATGCCGTCCGCGCCAAAGAGCCCATCTACCAGGAACTCGGCCTGGATGCGCCTGGGGTCAGCGACGAACGCCTGCTCGATGCGATGCTGGAGCATCCCGTCCTGATCAATCGGCCCTTCGTGGTGACGCCCCAGGGCACGCGGCTGTGCCGGCCCGCCGAAGTGGTGCACGAGATCCTGCCGGAATAGGACGGGCCTACTGCTGCGCCTTTTGCTGGCGCCATTGGCGCAGCGCGTCCAGCGTATTGGCGACGTGACGGTCGGGATTGCTGTCCGTGTAGGAATAGATCACACGGCCGGGCGGCACGATCACGTACGAGATGCGCTGCGCGCGTTCGGGGTTGCGGTCATGCACCGCGTCGTAGGCTTTCATGATGCGCTGGTCGGCATCCGCGGCGACCGCGAACTTGCTCTGGCAGGCGCTGACGGAAAAGCGCTGCAGCACGTCGATGCCATCCGATGACACGCCGATGACCCTGGCACCCAGTTCGCGGTATTGGTCCGTGGCCTCGGCAAAGTTATGCGCTTCGACCGTGCAGCCCGCGGTGAACGCGGCGGGGTAGAAGTACAGCACCACCGGGCCGGCGCGCAGCGCGTCGGCCATGGAAAACCTGAAAACTTCGCCGCCCATCGCGGCGGACGTGGAAAAGTCCGGCGCCGGTGCGCCGATCGGCAGGGCGCTGTGTGCGGCGGGGGCCGCCCAAAGGGCGGCGATCAGCGACAACGCGGCGGCGGATTTTTTCATGGCGGCCTCGGTTTCCGGTTCTAGCGTGGCGTCGGGCGTGGCTGCGACGCGCGCATCTGGCGATAGGCGTCCTGGCGACCCTGCACCTGGCGCGGCATTGCCTGCTGGCCCTGGATCTCCCGGCGCTGGGCATTGTAATGCCGGGCG
The DNA here is from genome assembly GCF_001676705.1 of Bordetella bronchialis. Lineage (NCBI taxonomy): Bacteria > Pseudomonadati > Pseudomonadota > Betaproteobacteria > Burkholderiales > Alcaligenaceae > Bordetella > Bordetella bronchialis. The sequence goes on along the minus strand of NZ_CP016170.1, from coordinate 3,329,395 downwards.
AGATCCCGCTGGGTGTCGCGCTGCTGCGTTTGCCATTGTTGCCGCGATAGATTCTGCTCGCGCTGGCGCAGCCTTTCCTGCTGCGCGATTTGCCGTTGCTGCGCCGCCAGCTGCCGCGTAACGGCCTGCTGGCGTTGATAGTATTCCTGGCGCACGGCCTGTTGCCGCGCGTCGCCTTCCCGCTGGTTGCTGCGTTGCAGCTGTTGCCGGTATTGCTGCTGGCGATACTGCTGCTGTTGTTGCTGCTGGCGGAACTGCTGTTGCTGTTGCTGCTGCTGGAGCTGCTGCTGGCGGAATTGCTGTTGCTGTTGTTGCTGCTGCAGCTGTTGCTGGCGGTATTGCTGCTGCTGGAATTGCTGGCGCTGCTGGAACTGGTCCTGCTGCAGTTGGCGGTACTGGTCGCGCTGGTTCTGTTGCCGCTGTTCCAATTGCTGCTGTTGACGCTGCTGGAATTGCTGCTGCTGCAACTGTTGCCTTTGCTGCGACTGCTGTTGCTGCAGCTGTTGCTGTTGCCGTTGCTGCTGCAGGCGCAGCTGCTGCTGGAAGTCGATGTCCCCCGGCGCGGAAGGCAGCGGCGCTTGCTGCAATTGCCGCTGCTGGAACTGTTGTTGGTCTCCGCGCTGCTGCAACTGCTGTTGCTGCAGCTGCTGTTGCAGCCGGAGCTGCTCCTGCTGCATCTGCTGCTGTTGCTGCAGTTGCTGCGTATAGGTCGGCGCGGTTTGCGCCAGGCGTTCCCGCAACTGCTGCCTTTGTTCGCCGGCCTGCCGCGATTGGGTCCGCAGCCGGCGTTCCAGTTGGCGTTGTTGTGTTTCCATCTGCGCGACCTGGACGTTCTGGCCGGCCCAGGGCGGGTCGAGCGTGCCCCGCGGGCCGCCGCCCGGCCCCTGCGGTCCACCGCCCGGCCCCTGCGGGCCGCCGCCAGGACTCTTGGGGCCTCCGCCCGGACCCTGCGGATTGCCGCCCGGCCCATATGAACCCGGCCCTGGCCCATGGGACGGCGCACCAGGCCCATACGGACGCGGGCCGGCTCCCCATGGATTGCCGGATCCATACGCGTCGGGCCCGGCCCCGTGTCCGTTGCCGCGGCCCCCGCCCGCGCTCGCGCCGGGTGCGCGAGGATCGCGTCCCGGCGGGGATGGGGTCGCACCCTGCACGGGGCCCGGGGGCTTGCTCCAGCCGCGTGGCGTCCATTTGTTGTCCGGACTGCCCACGGGATGGGCCAAGGCCGGCTGGGGCGGCCGCCCGCGATTCACCGACATGTACTGGTCGCGGTCGCGTCCGGCCAGGCGGTTCAGGTCCGCCTGCGTGGGCAAGGGCGACGTATGCCGGTCATGCCGCGCGGCGTCTTCGCGCGGGTCGGGGCCGCGTTGCAGGCCGCCCGGCCCGCCGTAATAGCTGACCCGGGGACCGGCCGGCTTGCCGATAGGGTGGGGATGGCTGTAGACGTAGCGGGTCTTGCCGGGGAGTATGCGCGTCACGTCCCGGTTGTAGTAGAAGTGCCGGTCGCGCCAATAGCCGCCCACGTAGCCTCTGCCGTTGTAGCCGTAGCCGTAGTCGATGCCGCCGTAGTAGCCCACGTGCGGCCCCCAGTAGCCGCTGCGCCAGCGATACACCGGCGCGATGTAGACCCAGTAGCCCGGGGTCCAGAGCGCGCCGACGAAAGGCGCGAGTACCCAGGCGCCGGGTACCCAATAGAAGCCGTAGGCGTTGCGCGCCCAATAGCCCGGAACCCACATGTAGCCGTCGCCCGGCGCGGGCGGTTGCTCGTACGCGGGCAGGGGAGGCGGCGGTTCGGGGGAGCTGTCCAGGGCCGCCAGGTTCGCGTCCGCGGGATCGTTGCCGCCGTCGGCATTCTCGCCGGAGGCCGGTTGCGCCACGGCGGGGGCGGTGTAGGCTTGCCCGTCGGGCGACGCCGCCGCCTGGCCGGGCACGTCCTGGGGATAGGCGGCGCCGGCTGGATCCTGGGTATAGGCGCCGTTGCCCTGGTAGATGGGCGCCTGCGGTTGATAGACGGGGGCTTGCTGCCGGTATTCAGGCGCCTGCGGGGCTTGCGGAGGAACCGGAATCGCGGTCCCGCCCGGGACCGAGGTGGAATATTGGACGGCGCTGGTCTGCGCGCGCAGCGGCGCGACGCCCGACATGCCCGCCGAGACCAGCAGGGCCCCCATCGCCCAGCGCCCGATGCGCGGAGGAAAACTTGCGTCCATGACACCCCTCCATCTTCGCCCGCCTTGTCAGTAGCCGTAGTAGTAGTGATAGGGCGCCGGATAGTAATAGACCGGCGCGGGGCGGTGGTAGTAAGCCGGCCGCGCCGGCACGACCACACAGCCGCCCAAGGTACTGGTTACCGCCAAGACTGCAATCAGCTTCTTCATGCCTGACTCCTGTGATGCCGCCGCGATGCGCGACATGCGAGCCAGTGTAGGCATCCTGCCTTGTTCCGGATGGCTTTGAAATCGTTTTGAAATGCCTGCGGGGTTACGAATTCCTACGCCCGGTACAGGCTGTGTCGCCCCCGCCCGCAAGTGCATCCATGCGTGAGGCGCATCACACGGCATTGCATGTCCCCAGGCGGAAACCCGGGTTGCCGGAAACGTCGCGCGGCGATGTGCGAGGCCCATGAAAAGGCCCCGCGCCTGTACGCCGCGGGGCCCGGGGAGCGGCCGGTAGGCTCGGCGGACCGTCGGTCCGCGCAAAGAGGCGGGCGCTAGTTGAGGCGGCCGCTCGTGCCGCCCACGCTGAAGCGCCCCGCGCCCATCAAGGCGATGGCGACGGCGGTAAAGAAGAACATGCCTTGCAGTTCCAGCTGCCAGCCGCCCTGGCCATTGAGCATGAACAGTTGCGAGTGATGCACCAGGAAGATGGCCACCAGCATGTTGATGGCGATAAGCAGCGCGCCCAGTCGCGTGAAGAGCCCGGCGATGATCAGGATGGGCGCGATGACCTCGCCGACATACACGAAGTATGCCGTGAAGCCGGGCCAGCCCTGGGCCTGCACCATGCCCACGATGGACCCGACGCCGTGGGTCATTTTGGAGATGCCGTGCAGCAGGACGAGAATGCCAAGAGTCAGTCGAAGAATCAGTTTTGCTGCGTCGTCGTGTCGGTTCATTGAGTTGTTCTCTGTGGGTCGATGGGGGACGGCGCCTGTGCCGGTGGCACTACCCGGTGCATCCGCGCGGCGCCGGAACGAGCTCCACAATTATGACAAATCTTCTTGACGCTTTGACACCTATGGCCGGATCAGGGTGGATTTTCCAAAAAGGCTTTCGACCAGGTCCACGACGACCTCGGCCGTCTGGTTGCGCATATCCCTGGCCGGATTCAGCTCCATCAGGTCCAGCGAGGCCAGCCGTCCGGTGTCCGCGATCATCTCCATGCACAATTGCGCCTCGCGATAGGTCGGGCCGCCCAGGACGGGTGTCCCCACGCCCGGGGCGACGACGGGATCCAGGAAGTCCGCGTCGAAGCTGACGTGCAGGTGCGTGTCGCCGCCGATGCCCGCCAGGGCCATCTCCATGGTCTGGCGCATGCCGTTCTCGTCGATGTAGCGCATATCGAATACCTTGATGCCCAGCGCCCGCAACTGCTGTTTTTCCTCGGCGTCCACGCTGCGGATGCCGATCTGGCGGATCATGCCGGGGTCGGGAACGGCGGGGTGGCCGTCTCCAAGGCGGGTCAGCGTATCGGGCCCGTCGCCGCACAGGCAGGCGATGGGCATGCCGTGGATATTGCCGGTCGGGCTGATGATGTGGGTATTGGCGTCGGCGTGGGCGTCCAGCCAGAGCACCATCAGCGGCCGGCCTGTTTCGCGGCAGTGCTGGGCGACGGCGCTGATGGAGCCGATCGCCAGGCAGTGGTCGCCGCCCATCAGCACCGGGAAGCGGCCGGCGCGCCGCGATGCCAGGACGGCCTGGTAGACCGCCCGGTTCCATTGCACGACTTCGTCCAGGTGCCGCAGGCCGGCCAGCGCGGCGCTGGACGGGTTGGGCGGCCCGGAGAGGTTGGCCGTGTCGTTGACCGCCAGCCCGTGCCGGGCCAGGGCCGCCTGCAGGCCGGCCACGCGCAGGGCCTCCGGCCCCATCGACGCGCCCCGTATGCTGGCGCCGACGTCGGTGGGCGCCCCGATGAGATCGATCGTGTCCGTCATCCTTTGCTCCCGAAACACCCGCTCGCGGCTAACATGCGCGGTGAAGCCACATCGCCGTCCCGGCAGGATATCTACATGATCCTAATCGTATACGCCCATCCATATCCGCGGCATTCCCGCACCAACCGTGCCATGCTGCAAGCGCTGGAAGACCTGCCCGACGTGCGGGTCCGCTCGCTGTACGAGCGCTATCCGGACTTCGATATCGATGTGGCCGCCGAGCAGGCCGCGCTGGCCGACGCCAGCCTGGTCGTATGGCAGCATCCCATGCACTGGTACGGCACGCCGCCGCTGTTCCGCCAGTGGATGGACAAGGTGCTGGAACACGGCTGGGCCTACGGCGAGGACGGCGACGCGCTGCGCGGCAAGCCGGTGCTCTGGACCGTGACCACGGGCGGCGCGGCCGGCGATTTCACGCGCTGTGCCGACACGGACCTTGCCGTGCTGGGGCAGCCTTTGCGCAGCGCGGCCGAATTGTGCGGGATGCGGTGGCTGCCGCCCTATGCCGTGCATGGGGCCGTGACGCTGGATGGCGCGGAACTGGGCGCGGTGGCCGCGCGCTATCGCGAGCTCCTGTCCGGGCACGCGGCGCCCGCCCGCGCGGCCATGACGGAGGCCACCCATGGATAAGCAATTCCTGCTGGAAGGCCTGGAGTACCTGGCCGCCGCGGTGATCTTCGTGCCGCTGGCCATGCGCGCGCGCATGGGATCGGTGCTGGGCTATCTGATCGCCGGCTGCGTGATCGGCCCCTGGGGCCTGCGCCTGGTCGACGACCCCGAACAAATCCTGGGCTTCGCCGAGATCGGCGTGGTCCTGATGCTGTTCCTGATCGGGCTGGAGCTCGATCCGCGCCGGCTGTGGCGCATGCGGGTACCGGTGTTCGGCGGCGGCGCGCTGCAGGTCGGGCTGTGCGGCGCGGTGCTGGCGGCCTTCATGGCCTGGCTGGGGCTGGCCTGGCCCATCGCCGCGCTGGTGGGAATGACACTGGCCCTGTCATCCACCGCGGTGGCCATGCAGGCCATGGGCGAACGCAGCCTGCTCCAGACCACCTTGGGGGAGCGCTCGTTCTCGGTGCTGCTGTTCCAGGACCTGGCGGCCATTCCGATGATCGCCATGATTCCGCTGCTGGCCGGCGGCGAGGCGGGAGAGGGCGGCGATACGATAGGCCTGGCGGCCCTGAAGATCGTCGCCGCGCTGGCCGTGGCCGTGGTGGTGGGCCGCTATCTGGCGCGTCCGCTGCTGCGCTTCGTGGCCCGTTCCGGCCTGCGCGAGGTCTTCAGCGCGGTGGCGCTGCTGCTGGTGATCGGCGTGGGCGAGCTCATGGAACATGCGGGCCTGTCCATGGCGATGGGCGCCTTCCTGGCCGGCGTGCTGCTGGCCAGCTCGGAATACCGCCATGCGCTGGAAAGCGATATCCAGCCGTTCAAGGGCCTGCTGCTGGGGCTGTTTTTCATGGGCGTCGGCATGTCCATCGACTTCGGCACGCTGCTGGCCCAACCGCTGCTGATCCTGGGCATGCTGGCCGGCTTCCTGGTGCTGAAGTTCGCCGTGCTTTTCGCCCTGGGCCGCGTCTTCGGCGCAGCGCGCGGCCGCTGCCTGATGTTCGCCGCCTTGCTGGGGCAGGGCAGCGAATTCGCCTTCGTGGTGTTTTCCACGGCGCGCGCCGCCGACGTCCTGCCCGAAGACTGGTCGCGCGTCCTGACGCTGGTGGTGGCGCTGTCGATGGCCGCCACGCCGGTCATCCTGGCCGTGCTGGACGCCTGGGAACGCCGCCGGCCCAAGAGCACGCGGGCCGCCGACCGTATCGAGGACGACGGCGCGCGCGTCATCATCGCCGGCTTCGGCCGCTTCGGCCAGATCGCCGGCCGCCTCCTGCTGGCCAATGGGGTCAAGGTGGTGATCCTGGATCACGACCCGGACAATATCGACACGGTGCGCAAATTCGGCACCAAGGTGTTCTACGGCGACGCCACGCGGCCGGACCTGCTGGAAACCGCGGGGGCCGCGCGGGCGGAGCTGCTGGTCAACGCCATCGACAACGTCTCCGACAGCCTGCGCCTGATCGACGTCGTGCAGCGGGACTTTCCCAACCTGCGGGTGGTCGCGCGGGCGCGCGACGCCGTGCACTATTTCCAGCTGCGCAAACGCGGCATCGAAATCGTGGAACGCGAGCTGTTCGAATCTTCCCTGCTGGTCGGACGCAAGGCGCTGGAGGCCCTGGGCATGGGCGCCTACGAAGCCAAGGAGGTGGCCGACGCCTTCCGGCGCAACAACATCGACATGCTGGAGGAAACCGCCCCGCGCTTCGAGGACGACGGTTTCCGCATCACGGTAGCGCGGCGCGCGCAGGATACGCTGGAGAAATCGATCTCGCGCGACCGCGAGCTATCGCGCGCGGCGCACCGGGTCCCGTGGGGCGGCCAGCCGGCGCCGGAGCCGGAAGCGCAGGACCAGGCCGCCTGAGCCGGCCGCGGCGGCGCGAGCGGCCGCGGGCCCGCGATGCGCGTTCAGGTGCCCTGGATGCGCTTGCCGCTGTCGGGATCGAACCAGTGCAGCGGATGACGGCCGTCCGGGCCGATATTCATCTGGTCGCCGGGCTTGATGGTGGCTTCCTGCAGCTGGCGGGTGGTGCAGCGCACGACCACGTCGGCATCGCCGCAGCGTCCATGCACCAGCTGTTCCGAGCCCAGCGTTTCCACCATTTCGATTTCCACGCGCATGCCGGGGGCGTTCAGCACCATGTGCTCGGGGCGCAGGCCCAGCACGGCGGCACGGCCCCGTGCCGGGGCCGGCACGTCGGTGGGCTTGATCGCCAGGTCCATGCCGGCGGCGGTCTTGATCGTGCCGTCGCCCTGCACGTTCACCGGGATCAGGTTCATGGGCGGCGACCCGATGAAACCCGCCACGAAGGTCGAAGCCGGCCGCTCGAAGACTTCCATCGGCGTGCCGATCTGCTCCGGCACGCCCTTGTTCATGACGATCATGCGGTGGGCCAGGGTCATGGCCTCGACCTGGTCGTGCGTGACGTACAGGCTGGTGGTGCCCAGCCGCCGGTGCATCTTCAGCAGTTCCAGCCGCATCGCCACGCGCAGCTTGGCGTCCAGGTTGGACAGCGGTTCGTCGAACAGGAACACCTTGGGCTCGCGCACGATGGCGCGGCCCATGGCCACGCGCTGGCGCTGGCCGCCGGACAGCTGGCGGGGCCGCCGTTCCAGCAGGTGCCCGAGCTCCAGGATGTCGGCCGCGATCTCCACCCGGCGGCGGATCTCGTCCTTGGGCATTTTGCGGATCTTCAGGCCGTACGCCATGTTCTGGAACACGCTCATGTGCGGATACAGGGCGTAGTTCTGGAACACCATGGCGATATCGCGTTCGGCCGGCTCCAGGTCGTTGACGGTCCGGCCATCGATGGCGATCTCGCCGCTGGTGACGGTTTCCAGTCCGGCCACCATGCGCATCAGCGTGGATTTGCCGCACCCCGAAGGCCCCACGATGACGACGAATTCGCCGTCGGCGATGTCCACGTCTATGCCATGGATGACGGGAATGTTGCCGGCGTAGGTTTTCTTGACGTTGCGAAAGCTTAGAGTAGCCATACGTAGATTCGGTGAGTTGCGGCGGCGATCACTTTTCAGTGTCCACGAGGCCTTTGACGAACCACTTCTGCATCAGGATCACGACCAGCGCGGGAGGAAGCATCGCCAGCATGGCCGTGGCCATGGTGATATTCCATTCCGTGACGCTGTCGCCGCCACTGACCATGCGCTTGATCCCGATGACGATGGGATACATGTCTTCCTGCGTGGTGATCAGCAGGGGCCACAGGTACTGGTTCCAGCCGTAGATGAACTGGATCACGAACAGCGCGGCGATGCTGGTGCGCGACAAGGGCATCAGCACGTCGCGGAAAAACCGCATGGGGCCGGCGCCATCGATGCGCGCGGCCTCGACCAGCTCATCCGGCACGGTCAGGAAGAACTGGCGGAACAGGAAGGTGGCGGTGGCCGAGGCGATCAGCGGCAGCGTCAGGCCGGCATAGCTGTTCAGCAGGCCCAGGTCCGCCACCACCTTGTAGGTGGGCGCGATGCGGACCTCCACCGGCAGCATCAGCGTGACGAAGATCATCCAGAAGAAGAACATGCGCCCGCGGAAGCGGAAATACACCACCGCGAAGGCCGACAGCAGCGAAATCACGATCTTGCCGATGGAAATGGTCAGCGCCATGACCAGGCTGACCCACAGCATGCGGCCGACCGGCGCGCCGCTGGACCCGCCGCCCGACCCGGCGAACAGCGCCTGGATGTAGTTGCTGACGAAGTGCGAGCCGGGCACCAGCGACATCGGTGCGTTGGCCACTTCCTGCGCCGTCTGGGTGGACGCCACGAAAGTGACATAGAGCGGGAAAGCCACCACGGCCACGCCGCAGAGCAGTATCGCGTGGGCCAGGATATCCAGCCAGGGACGGCGCTCAACCATAAAGCCTCTGAATCAGTACTGGACCTTGCGGTCGATATAGCGGAATTGGATGACGGTAAGCGCCACGACGATAACCATCAGCACCACGGACTGCGCTGCCGAGGATCCCAGGTCCAGGCCGCGGAAGCCGTCGCTGTACACCTTGTAGACCAGGATCGCCGTGGAAGTGCCGGGACCGCCCTGGGTCGTCGTGTCGATCACCGCGAAGGTATCGAAGAAGGCATAGATGACGTTGACCACCAGCAGGAAGAAGGTCGTTGGCGACAGCAGGGGGAAGACGATGCTCCAGAACCGGCGCGTCGGTCCGGCGCCGTCGATGGCGGCCGCCTCGATCAGCGATCGGGGGATGGACTGCAGGCCGGCCAGGAAGAACAGGAAGTTGTAGGAGATCTGCTTCCAGACGGAGGCGATCAGCACCAGCAGCATGGCCTGCGCGCCGTCCAGGCGCGGATTCCAGGCCACGCCCAGCTTGGTCAGCGCCACGGCCAGGATGCCGACGGCGGGGGAAAACAGGAACAGCCACAGCACGCCCACCACGGCCGGCGCGACGGCGTAGGGCCAGATGAGCAGGGTTTTGTACAGGCCGGCGCCACGGATGACGCGGTCGGCCATGACGGCCAGCAGCAGCGACACCGACAGCCCGACCACGGCCACCAGCAGCGAAAACACCGCGGTGACCTTGAAGGAATCGATATAGGTGGCCTGCTTGAACAGGTCGGTGAAGTTCGCCAGGCCGGCAAAGGTAGAGGACAGGCCGAACGGATCCTCTACATGCAGCGATTGCCACATCGCCTGGCCGGCCGGCAGGAAGAAGAACACGACCGTGATGGCGAGCTGCGGCAGGAGCAGCAGATAGGGAAGGAGCTTGTGGCCGAAAACGACGCGTTTTTCCATGGTTGCCAGCTATCGCGGCGCGGGGTGGCCGCGGACGCATAAAAAACGTGAAATATTCCGGGGGTAAGCAATTCCCGAGCGCATCGTTCCGGCGCCGCGGATCGTGTCCTTGTAACGCCAAGTCGCGGCTGGGGCCGCGACTTGGTCTTACACGGTCCCGAAAAAGGCCGCTACTTTACACTTTTTTCGAATTTCTCGAGCAGGTCATTGCCGCGCTTGGCTGCCTCCTTGAGACCGGCTTCCGCGCCTACCTTGCCGGAAACGATCTGCTCGATCGTCGCGTCCTCGATCTCGCGGATCTGCGGCAGATAGCCCAGGCGCACGCCGCGCGACTGCGCCGTGGTCTGGACGTTCAGCTGCTTCACCCCGACATCGGTGCCCGGGTTCTGGTCATAGAAACCCTGCTTCTGCGTCAGCTCGTAGGCCGCCTTGGTGACCGGCACGTAGCCCGTCTGCTGGTGCCACTTGGCCGCCACTTCCGGGCTGGACAGGTACTTGAAGAACTTCGTCACGCCCTTGTAGACGTCGGGCTTCTTGTTGGCGAAGACCCACAGCGAGGCGCCGCCGATGATGGTGTTCTGCGGGGCGCCCTTGACGTCCGAGTAGTACGGCAGGGTGGACGTGCCGAACTTGAACTTGGCGTTCTTCATGATGTTGGCGCGCAGGCCGCTGGAGCCGGTGATCATCGCGCACTTGCCGGAAATGAACAGGGCGTTGGGATCGTCGCCGCGCCCGCCGTACATGAACTCGCCGTCCTTGGCCAGGTTGGCCAGGAACTGCATGTGCCGCACGTGCAGCGGGGAGTCGATGGCCAGCCGCGCGTCCAGGCCGCCGAAGCCGTTGTCCTTGGTGGCGTAGGGCACGTTATGCCAGGCCGAGAAGGTTTCCAGCTGCACCCAGGACGGCCACGAGGTGGTGTAGCCGCATTCCACGCCGGCCGCCTTCAGCTTCTTGGTGTCGGCCGCCAGTTCTTCCCAGGTCTTGGGCGGCTTTTCGGGGTCCAGGCCGGCTTTCTGGAAGGCGTCCTTGTTGTAGTAGAAGACCACCGTCGAGCTGTTGAAGGGCATGGATACCAGCTTGCCGTCCGGCGAGGAGTAGTAGCCCGCCACCGCGCCGATGAAATCCTTGGTATCGAGGGGTTCGCCCGCTTCCTCGGACATCTGCTGCACCGGCTTGATGGCGCCCTTGGCGTACATCATCGTGGCGGTGCCCACTTCGAAGACCTGCAGGATGTCGGGCGCATTGCCGGCGCGGAACGCCGCGATGCCGGCGTTCATCGACTCGCCGTAATTGCCCTTGTAGACGGCCTTGACCTGGTAGTCGGGGTTCTTCTTGTTGAAGTCGTTGACGATTTCGTTGACACGGTCGCCCAGCGCGCCTTCCATGGAGTGCCAGAACTGGATTTCGGTGGCCGCTTGCGCCGAGGTGGCGGCAAAAGCGGTAAGCAAGGACGCCGCGACGAGCGCGAGGCGATGGGATCGCATGGATGATTCCTCCGTGGATTGCGATGGCCGCTGACCCGGGTAGGGTGCAAGCAGCCCGACACCATATGAATTGTTTGTGACGAATTCGTGACTGTTACACCGCGACCTCGGGCTGTCAAATAGGGCTTGTCCTACAGCCGCCCCTGGCGTAAGGCCCAGCACCGCGGCGGACGTGGGGCCCAGCCGTCCCGTTTACAATCCTGCCCCATGGACAAGAACCTGCATATCGCCTTTATCGGCGGCGGAAATATGGCTTCCGCCCTGGGCGCCGGCATGGCCGGCAAAATCTGCCCGCCCGAAAACTTCCACGTCATCGATATCAATACGGACGCCCAGGCTGCCTGGGTGGCGCGCGGCGCCACCGCGGCCACGGCGCCCGACGAGCGGCTGGCGCGGTGCGATGTGTGGTTCTACGCGGTCAAGCCGCAGTTCATGCGCGATGCGGTCAAGGCCTCGCGCCCGTGGCTGCGCGCGGGCACGCTGGTGCTCAGCGTGGCGGCCGGCATCCGCGGCGATGTGCTGGCGGGCTGGCTGGGCGGCGATGCCGCTCCCTGGCCCAAACTGGTCCGCTGCATGCCCAATACGCCCGCCCTGGTGGGGGAAGGCGTGACCGGCATGCTGGCGCTGCCCGGTGTCGCGGCCCAGGAACGCCAACTGGCGGAAGCCATGCTCGCATCGGTCGGCAGGGTGGTATGGGTGGACGACGACGCCGCCATCGATGCCGTCACGGCCTTGTCCGGCAGCGGCCCGGCCTACGTCTTCCGCTTCATCGAGGCCTTGATCGAGGGCGGCCAGAAAGTCGGGTTGAACGCCCAGCAGGCCCGCGAGCTGGCGCTCGCCACCTTGTCGGGGGCGACGCGCCTGGCCCGGGAATCCGACGATCCCCCTTCCGTCCTGCGCGATCGCGTCACTTCCAAGGGCGGCACGACGGCGGCCGCATTGAAAGTCCTGGAAGATGGCGATTTCATGGGGCTGATTTCTTCCGCGATGCAGGCGGCGGCGCAGCGCTCCCGCGAGCTGGCCGACGATTTCGGCAAGGCCTGATGCCGTAGCGGGCGCGCGGTTCCGCCACCGGCGGCTCGCAGCCCGCCTCCATCGCGGCGGGGCGGCCCGGCGGCGTCCAACCCGGCCGGGAGATCGGTACCCACATGGCCTGCCTTATTCGTCGGAGACGGTGCCACTATCCAGGCCAGGCGCGAATTGCCTCATGCCCACCACGAAGTGCTCCAGCACGCCTACCGGCTCACGCCGGCCGAACGAGTAAGGGGGCAGGGTTGCCGCCTGATGCATCGCCGCCTCCCTGTTTATATAGTCCGCCAGGGCTTCCGATGGTAGCGGTGCGTTCATGGCGGCTTCGTATGGGGGCACGGGCGCGAGTCCGCCCGTGTCCACCGGCGGCGCGGCATTTGCCGCCGCGGCAGGCGCATGAGCGGGATTGCCGCCGGCGTGGCTGGCGCTGTTCTGCGCGTTGAGGACGGCGAGGGACCCTTGCCCGTCCGGGGGCGGTCCCGGCCGCGGGCGGATGTCGGCAGCCGCGAGCACGTTTTCGGCTGGCGCAGGCTGCCGATCGGCGGATAGTTCCTGCAACATGCGGTCCAGGGCCCTGCGCACCCGTCGATTTGCTCCATTCAATAGTCCACCGCGAGGCCGGGGCGGATCGCCGGCCGGGCGCCTGGGCACGTCGGCGGACGCATCGACAACGGTGTCCGCGGCCGCCCTTCGAGGCCGATCCAGCAAGGACCGCATCACCTGTTCAAGAATCGGCACGTTGAAGTGGCCGCTCGGGTCCGACATGCCGACCGGCTGGCCCATGCAATAGGCGTACGCGTTAAGGCCCGCCTTCGTGTATGGACTCCAGTCGTCGGGGGCGGTGAACCGCGCCAGGTAGGGCAGGTAGAGCCGGTAGCCGTTGCCCAGGGCATGCCCCCCGGTGTTGGAGTCGGCCGGATAGCCGGCATAGCCGGGATATGGAGGTTTCATCATGGTGCTACGGGCGCTTCACTGTCCAGCCGGCATGTCGTCGCCCTGTGGCGAGGGCAGGCCGGGGTAGGGGAGAGGCGCATAGCCGCCATATGGGAATCTCTGGCGATTCTCTTGCATGGAGATGTCGGCAGCCACATAGTCCCCGTAGCCGGGGGGCGGGTCGTCCAGGACCTTGGCAATCGACGCCTGCGATCCGCCTATCGCCGACGCGATGTTCCGGGCGCGGCTATGGCGTGGCCCGGGATTGCCCGGGCCACGGCGCTGCGCCTGGTGCACGGATAGGGCCTGGTCAGGAACGGGGGCGTTCGGCGGCGGGCCGCCATCGGCGGCGGACGCCGACGGGTTGCCCTCTTGCCACGCGGCGGACTGGCCGGGAATCGTCTCGTGGGCAGCCGCGGCGGCATCGTCCGGCGCATTCAGCGGCAAGGTAGGGCGCGTGCCCCTTCGGCGCGAGGCACGGCGCAAGACGGAGAATCGATCGATACGCCCGGCTTCCCGGTCGAAATCCCGGGAAGAGCGGAGCCCTGGCCCCGTGTCCCGCGCGGGAGGAGGGGCTTCGCCGAATTCCTCGCGCGCAAGGTCTTCCTCTGTTTCCTCCTGCAGAACGGGCAATACGCCCCTGGGTCGGCGCCCGTTTGCCCGATCGGCCAGCGCTGCGGTGTCGAAGGTAATGTCGAACGCCAGGTCCATATGTCCGCCCGGATCGGCCCGGCTGACCGGCTGGTCCCCGCAATAGGCATAGGGGTGCACGCCGGCAGGACCGAACGGGCTCCAGCTATCCGGCGCGGCGAAGCGCATCAGCCACGGCAGGTAGACGCGGTAGCCATTGCCCAGGGCATAGGCTCCCGCCGGGCCATCGGCCAGATAGCCGGCGTAGTGCGCGGATGGAATGCGAGCCATGTCTGTGCCCTGGTCGTGGGAATGCGGCTGCAAGCGCGCCGCGGCATGGGCAGCATAGGGGAAGTGGCGCGCCCGACGGGCACGCCACGCATAATGTTCTGCAACAGAACTGTGCGAGCCGCGGCGTTCCGGCGGCCGTGGCGCGGTCGCGCGGCAGGCCGGGCGGGTTACCAGCCTAGGCCTGTTCGAGCGGGTAGGGGAGCGGCCGCGGCTGTATCGCGGGGCCATCCGCGCTGCCCACGCGCAACTGCCCCGACGACAAGGCGCTTAGCGTGACTTCGAACAGGATCGCGGTGTTCGAGCCGTTCACGGCATCGACGACGCGTCCGCACGGTTCCTTGGGGTCGGCGGCGTCGTATACGTCCGTTCCCACGGCCACCGCGGCGGCTGCCGGTTCGACCACGATGCCATAGGCCATGCGTCGCTTGATCGTGCCGCGGTAATGGCTGCGGGCCACGACTTCCTGGCCGGGATAGCAGCCCTTGGTGAAGCTGACGCCCTGGAGCAGGTCCAGGTTCACCATTTGCGGCGTGAAAAGGTCCTGGGCCGGGACGCCCACCCACGGAATACCGGCCGCCAGGTCGGCGGCGTACCAAATGTGCGCATCCCCGTCGGCGAACGCGGCGCCGGAAGCCGCGGCGGCCTGTCGCTGCGCGTCCGTGGCGATCCACCACCAGCGCAGTCCGGCGGCGGACGGCGCGGCGATCCAGGTGCCGCTGGGCAGGTCGGCCCGGCGCCATGGTTCACGGGGCAGCCTGCCGCCGGCGCTGGCCTCCAGCGCGGCCGCATCGCCGTCCGTCCAGACGCCCGTCACCCGGGCCGGCGCGGTGGAGAGCGTCACTTTCGCGCGCAGCACGAACATGCGCAGGCGCTTGAGCAGCGGCTCGGCGACGTCGGCGCGCACCAGCGCATGCAGCCGCGCCGCCTGGGGATCGTCCGCGGCGGGGGCGGCCGGGCGCCACATCACCAGCGTGGCCAGCAGGCGGCCCTTGGCGGTGCAATAGCCGGCCAGGGCCGCGGCGTCGGGCGCCAGTCCCTTGACATCCTGGGTCAATTGGCCGTGCAGGAAGTCGATGGCGTCGGCGCCGCTGGCGGTCACCATGCACAGCAGCGGCAGATCGGCGCGGTAGATGCGAGTGTCCTGGGAGGGAGAAACGGCGGGTCGGTCGGTCATAAGGGTAGGGCGGAGGCAGGGCAGGCCGCGGCAGCGACATGGGATCCGGAAAGTCTCGATGATACCGCCGCGCGCTGGCCGGGCCGCGGTTCAGGCCTGTTGTCATCAGGGATTAGGGGACGGCCGCAGGTGGGTAAGGTGACGGCCGCAGGTCCCGGCCGGCGGCGGGTATCGCCGGCCTGCTCGCCGGCGAAGCCGGCCGATGTAATCCTTTAAACTGCTGGGTCTCATGAAGAAGCGATCCGCCTTAACCCTTCTGCTTTCCTTTCTGCTCGTCCTGGTGCTGGCCGCCGCCGCGGCATGCGGCGGTGCCTGGTACTGGATGCATCACGCCCTGCGCCTGCCGGCGGAGCGGGTGGACTTCGTCGTCGATCCGGGCAGCAGCCCGCGCATGGTCGCGCGCACGCTCAACGCCGCCGGCGTGCCGTTGTGGGAGGACGGCTTCGTCTGGATGGCGCGCCTGAGCGAGCGGGACAAGCTCATCAAGGCGGGCGGCTACCAGGCCATCCAGGGCGATACGCCGTGGCGGCTGCTGGAACGCCTGGCGCGCGGTGACATGACGCAGCGCCAGATCACCCTGGTAGAGGGCTGGACCTTCAAGCAGATCCGCCAGGCGCTGCGCGAGAATCCCGACATCAAGCAGACCCTGGGCGATGTCGACGATGCGGAGCTGCTGCGCCGGCTGGGTTCGGACGCGCCCAGCATGGAAGGGCTGATCTTTCCCGACACCTATGTGTTCACGCCCGGCAGCACGGATTTCGACCTGCTGCGCCGCGGCTACCAGGAAGGCCAGCGCATCCTGGCCAGGACCTGGGCCGAGCGGGATCCCGATCTGCCGCTGGCCACGCCCTACCAGGCGCTTATCCTGGCGTCCATCATCGAAAAGGAAACCGGCGATACGGCCGACCGCGGCCGCGTGGCGGGCGTCTTCATCAACCGCCTGCGCGAGGGCATGCCGCTGCAGACCGATCCCACCGTGATCTACGGCATGGGCGACACCTACCAGGGCCGCATCCGCCGCCGCGACCTGCAGGCCGACACGCCCTGGAATACGTACACCCGCCCGGGCCTGCCGCCCACGCCCATCGCCAGCCCGGGCCGCGCCGCGCTGTTGGCGGCGGTGCGGCCGACCCATCACAATTACCTGTACTTCGTCTCGCGGGGCAACGGCACCAGCGAGTTCTCCGCGACGCTGTCCGATCACAATCGCAACGTCTCGCGCTACATATTGGGCAAGGATCGCGCGCCATGACGCCACGTGGAAAATTCATCACCCTGGAAGGCGTGGACGGCGCGGGCAAAAGCACGCACACGGAATGGCTGGCGGAAACGCTGCGCGGCTACGGCGTGGCGGTGGTGACCACTCGCGAGCCGGGCGGCACCGCGTTCGGCGAGCGGCTGCGCGACCTGGTCCTGCACGAGGCCATGGGCCTGGATACCGAGACCCTGGTGATGTTCGCGTCGCGCTGCGAGCATATCCGGCAGGTTATCGAGCCGGCCCTGGCGCGTGGCGACTGGGTGGTGTGCGACCGCTTCACGGACGCCACCTACGCCTACCAGGGCGGCGGGCGCCAGCTGGGCGTGGCGCGCGTGGCGGCGCTGGAGCAGTGGGTGCATCCCGGCCTGCAACCCGACCGCACCTGGCTTTTCGACGTGCCGCTGGAAGTGGCGCGCGCGCGCCTGGCCGATGCCCGCAGCCCCGACCGTTTCGAAAGCGAGGGCGCGGCGTTCTTCGAGCGCACCCGCGATGTGTATCTGTCGCGAGCCAGGCAGTATCCCTCGCGCATTCATATCGTGGACGGCAGCCGCGACATCCCGACGATACGCGAGCAGCTGCGGGCGGAGATCCGCGCTTTGGTGGACGCGGCGCGATGAGCCTGGCGCAATTCCTTCCCTGGCAAAGCGACACCGCGCGCGCCTGGCTGGGCCAGCGCGAGCGTTTCGCCCACGCCTGGCTGATCCACGGATTGGCCGGTATCGGCAAATTGCAGTTCGCGGCCGCCGCGGCCGCCAGCCTGCTGTGCGAATCGCCGCGGCAAGGCCTGGCTTGCGGCGAGTGTGCCGCCTGCGCCTGGGTGGCCAGCGGCAATCATCCCGACCTGCGGCGCATCCGGCCCGAAGCCGTCGCGCTGGAAGAGGGCGCCGAGGCGGCCGCCGACTCCGAAGACGGGGATGCGGCGGCCGGCGCCGGCGCGGCCGGCGGGACCGCCAAGCGCGCGCCGTCCAAGGATATTCGCGTGGACCAGATCCGCGGGCTGGAATCCTGGTTCAACACGGCCACGCACCGGGGCGGCTGGCGGGTGGCGCTGCTGTATCCGGCGCAGTCCCTGAATGTGATCTCGGCCAATGCCCTGCTGAAGGTCCTGGAGGAACCGCCCCCCCACACGGTTTTCCTGCTGGTGGCCGATGCGCCCGATCGCCTGCTGCCCACGCTGCTGTCACGGTGCCGGCGGCTGCCGCTGCCCGCGCCTTCGCCCCAGGACGCGCTGCAGTGGCTGCAAGCCCAGGGCATCGAGGACGCGGCATCCTGGCTGGCGGCCGCTGGCGGCGCGCCGCTGGGCGCGCTGCGCCTGGCCCGCACGGAAGAAAGCGCCTGCCCGCCGTGGCTGGAGCAGCTTGCCGGCCCGCTGTCGCAAGGGCAGTCGCCGGACGTCGGCGCGCTGGCCGACGTGCTGGACAAGCTGCCGGCGGCGCAGTGGATCGATGCCCTGCAGCGCTTCTACGTCGACCTGATGCTGGCCGGCGCCGGCGCGCCCTCCCGTTATTTCCCCGCCCTGGCCGCGGCCGTGGCGCGTACGGCGGCCCGCGCCGATCCGGCCAGGCTGGCCGAAGCCGGGCGCTGGCTGACCCGCCAGCGCGCGCTGGCCGGACACCCCTTGAACGCCAAGCTGTTCGCCCATGCCGCGCTGCAACGCGTGGTGCTATCCTGCCAGGCTTGATACCGTCGCAACCCATGTACGTCGATTCGCACTGCCACCTGAACTTCCCCGAACTGGCGGAAAACCTGCCGGACATCCTGGATCGCATGGCGGCCAACCAGGTCACCCATGCCCTGGTCGTCAGCGTCGCCATGCCGGATTGGCCCGGTTTGATGGCCCTGGTCAAGCCGCACCGCAACCTGTGGGCGTCCGTCGGCGTGCATCCCGATTACGAGGAAACCCAGGATCCGTCCGCGGAAGAGCTCGTCGAGCTGTCCGCCGATCCCAAGGTCGTGGCCATCGGCGAAACCGGCTTGGACTATTACCGGCTGAGCGAACCGCTGGACTGGCAGCGGGACCGTTTCCGCACGCATATCCGCGCGGCCCGCGATGCGGGGCTGCCGCTGATCGTCCATACGCGGTCCTCGGCCGAGGACACCCTGCGGATCCTGCGCGAAGAGCGCGCCGAAGAGGTCGGCGGGGTCATGCACTGCTTCACCGAATCCTGGGATGTGGCGCAGGCCGCGATGGACCTGAACTTCCACATCTCGCTTTCCGGCATCGTTACCTTCAAGAACGCGGCCGTCCTGCACGACGTGGCGGCGCGCATGCCGCTGGACCGGCTGCTGATCGAAACGGATTCACCGTATCTGGCGCCCGTGCCTTATCGCGGCAAGGTCAACGATCCCTCCAAGGTGATCCACGTCGCCGAGAAAATCGCCGACCTGCAGGGCCGGCCGGTTGCTGAGGTGGCGCATGCGTCCACCGAGAATTTCTTCCAGCTTTTCAGCAAGATAGATCGGTGATCTAAGGTTTTGCCTGAATTGTCCGGCATCGCGATCACGGACTGTGGCCCGGATCCGTCAGAACTTCATCCAATGCCTTCGGATGTTCCCATAAGGAGCTGATATGAAAGGAAAAGTTTTCCCGGGATCGCGCTCCGCACTGACGCTTGCCGCCGCGGGCCTGGTGGCGCTGGCCCTGGCGCCGGCCGTCCACGCGGAAAATCCCGCCAACGCCCCTGTGGTGGTGGCGAACGACCGCGCCGACGATATGCGCGCATTGCTGGCGCAGGGCTGGGATCCGAACACGCGCATCAAGGGTCAGCCGGCCATCATGCAGGCGGTGCGCGACGGCGCCTGGCATGTCTACGATGTGCTGGCCGCCGACCGTCGAACCGATGTCAATGCCAGCAACGATCATGACGAAACGCCCCTGATGTACCTGGCGATCCAGGGCCAGACGGACCGCGCGAAGGCGCTGATCGCCCGTGGCGCGCAGGTCAACCGGCTGGGGTGGACGCCCTTGCACTACGCGGCGTCCAAGGGCCAGATGGACGTCGCCCAGCTATTGCTCGCGCATCGGGCCATTGTCAATGCGCCGGGGCCGGATGGCACCACGCCGCTGATGATGGCGGGGCTTTCCGGCAGCCGTGACATGGTCGACCTTCTCCTGAAGGCCGGCGCCGATCCCACGACGCACAACCTGCAGGGATTGGACGCGGCCGCGTGGGCCTCGTCGGCCAGGCATCAGGAGTTGGCGACCTACCTGAGCCAGGCTTCGTCCGAGCTCCAGGCACGGCGCGATGCGATGGCGCGGGGGGTGGGTGCCGCGGGCGGCGCGCCCGCAACGGCCGCGACGCCGGGGGCCGCGAGCCCGGCGCCGAATGCGCCCGCCGCCGATACGGCGTCCGGCACGCCGGCAACGGGCGCGGCGACCGTTCCGCCCGTGCCCGCGAATGCGTCGCCGGGCGGCGACGGCCAGGCCCAGCCCACGCTCAAGGGCGTGGAAGGGATCCGCCTGGATCCGAAAAACGGCGGCAGCGCGCGCTGAGTCGCCCCAGCGGGCGTCGGCCCGGCGCGGGCGCTCCGCGCCGGCGGCCCGGCGCTTTGCGGCGGTGCGGGGGCTGGCACATTCCGGCACTCCGACCACCGATGCCTTGCCGCCTTGCCGCCTTGCCGCCTTGCCGCCTTGCCGCCTTGCCGGCTCCCGGCTGCCGGCAGCCGGCTGCCGCCTACGGCCTGCCGCCTACGGCCTGCCACGAGGCTGCTTACCGCGTCGAATTCCCTTCCGACAAGTCGCCTCTCGGGGTAAACCCGGTTTGTTTGATATTTCGTTGATAATTTATCGACAAACTATTAGTATGCCGCCGTATCGCAGCACGACGGCGGCAGGCGCGTCCGGTCTCACGCGAGATGCCGCGTCGCGATGACCCCCGTCCACGCCTGGAATCCGACCCATGAGTGCTTCCCACGCCTCCAAGCCGCTGATCGCGGCGTCCTCGCATCTGGTCTCCGATCGCGCCCCGGACCTGTCCGCGGTCGAGTTCGGCCTGATGATCGCGGGGCATGCCTTCAACCGCTGGATCGTGCGCTGCATGGCGGCGGCCGGCCTGCCGGACCTGACGGCGATCGACGTCATCGTCCTGCACCACGTGCATCACCGCCAGCGGGGCAAGAAGCTGGCCGATATCTGCTTCACGCTGAATATCGAGGACACGCACATCGTCAATTATTCGCTGAAGAAGCTGGAGCGCCTGGGCGTGGTCCAGGGCCAGCGCAGCGGCAAGGAAGTCGTGTATTCCGTGACCGACAAGGGCAGCGAGGTCATCCGCCGCTACGTAGAGGTACGCGAACGCTGCCTGATCGACGGGCTGCCGGCGGCCAGCAGCGGCCTGGAGTTTTCCCAGGACCTGGCCAATCTGTTGCGCGGCTTGTCGGGGGTGTACGACCAGGCCGCGCGCGCGGCCACATCGCTGTAGCGCGGCGGGCCGGACGGCGGTAGTCCGCGATTCGGCTCGTCATCCGATGTCGGCCCGCGCTTCGCGCCACGCGATCAGAAATCCGCAATTCGCAATCCGCAATCCGCAATCCGCGATCCACGATCCACGATCCACGATCCGCAATTCGCAATTCGCAATTCGCAATTCGCAATTCGTCATCCGTAATCCGCAATCCGCAATCCGCAATCCGTAATCCGCAATCCGCAATCCGCAATCCGCATTTCCTATTCCGCAATCCAGCCCGCCCGACGTCGCAGGTGACGTCCGGCGAAAACCAGTATGGGAACCGTTATGAAGTGGCAATTCTGGGTAGACCGTGGCGGTACGTTCACGGACATCGTGGGCCGTCGTCCGGACGGCAGCACCACCACCATCAAGATGCTGTCGGAGAACCCCGAGCAGTATCGCGACGCCGCCGTGGCGGGCATCCGCAAGCTGCTCGGCCTGGCGCCGGGCGAGACGGTGCCCGCGGACCAGGTGGATTGCGTGAAGATGGGCACGACCGTGGCCACCAACGCGCTGCTGGAGCGCAAGGGCGAACGCACCTTGCTGGTCACCACGCGCGGCTTCCGCGACGGCTTGCGCATCGCCTACCAGAACCGTCCGCGCCTGTTCGACCGTAACGTGGTGCTGCCGGAGATGCTGTACGACGGCGTCGTCGAGGCCGTCGAACGGATAGGGGCCGCCGGAGACATCGTCACGCCACTGGACGAGGCTGCCCTGCGGCGGGACCTGCAGGCCCGCTACGATGAAGGCATCCGCGCCGTCGCCATCGTTTTCATGCATGCCTGGCGCGAGCCCCGGCACGAGCAACGCGCCGCCGAGCTGGCGCGCGAGGTCGGGTATACGCAGGTGTCGGTTTCGCACGAGGTCAGCCCGCTGATCAAGTTCGTCTCGCGCGGCGATACCACGGTGGTCGACGCTTATCTGTCGCCCATCCTGATGCGCTACGTGCAGCAGGTGGCCAGCGAGCTTCCCGGCATCCGCCTGATGTTCATGCAGTCCAGCGGCGGCCTCACGGATGCGCATCGCTTCCGCGGCAAGGACGCCATCCTGTCCGGCCCGGCGGGTGGGATCGTCGGCATGGTCCGTACCAGCGAACTGGCGGGCTTCCGGCAGGTAATCGGCTTCGACATGGGCGGCACGTCCACCGATGTATCGCACTATGCCGGCGAATTCGAGCGCGAATTCGAAACGCAGGTGGCGGGCGTGCGGATGCGCGCGCCCATGATGAGCATCCACACGGTGGCGGCCGGGGGCGGCTCCATCCTGCATTTCGACGGTGCGCGATTGCGTGTCGGGCCGGATTCGGCGGGCGCCAATCCCGGCCCGGCCTGCTACCGCCGCGGCGGCCCGCTGGCCGTGACGGACTGCAATGTGCTGCTGGGCAAGATCCAGCCGGACTTCTTTCCGCGTGTGTTCGGCCCCCAGGCGGACCAGCCCCTGGATCGCGAGGCGGCCGCGCTCGGCTTCGCCGAAATGGCGGTCCGGGTCAAGGCCGAGACCGGGCGGGAGATGAGCCCGGAGCAATTGGCCGAGGGTTTCCTGGAAATCGCCGTGGGCAATATGGCCGAAGCCATCAAGCGGATCTCGGTGCAGCGCGGACATGACGTGACGGAGTACGCCCTGACGGTCTTCGGCGGTGCCGGCGGCCAGCATGCCTGCCTGGTGGCCGACGCCCTGGGCATGACGACGGTGTTCGCCCACCCGCTGGCCGGGGTGTTGTCCGCCTACGGCATGGGGCTGGCGGACCAGACCGAAATGCGCCAGAAAACCGTCGAGCGGGTGCTGGACGATGCGCTGGTCGCGGCGCTGGGCCAGGAGCTGGACGCGCTGGCCCGCGACGCCGTGGCCGAACTGCGCCGCCAGCACGTTGGCGAGGACGCGATCTCCGTGCAGCGTCGCCTGCACCTGAAATATCGCGGCACCGACACCGCGCTGGAGGTGCCGTTCGCCTCCGCCGCCCAGGCGCGCGCCGACTTCGAGGCCGCGTACCGGCAGCGCTACTCCTTCCTGATGCCGGGCCGCGAGCTGGTCGTGGAAACCATTTCCGTGGAAGCCACCGGTGGCGGCGAGCCGGTGACGGAAGCGCCGGTGGACGCGCGTCGCGAGGGGCCGCTGGCGCCGCGCCGGCAGGTACGCATGTACAGCGGCGGCGCCTGGCACGACACGCCCCTGTACGTGCGCGACGACATGACGCCGGGCGACCTGCTGGACGGTCCGGCCATTATCTCGGAGAAGAACCAGACCACCGTGGTGGAGCCCGGCTGGCGCGCCGAGCTCACGCCGCGCGACCACCTGGTGCTGCGCCGCGTGCAGGCCCGGCCGCAGCGCCGCGCCGTGGGCACCGAGGCCGACCCCGTCATGCTGGAGGTGTTCAATAACCTGTTCATGTCCATCGCCGAACAGATGGGGTACCGCCTGCAGAACACCGCCTATTCGGTCAACATCAAGGAGCGCCTGGACTTCTCCTGCGCCATCTTCGACGACCGCGGCAACCTGATCGCCAACGCGCCCCATATGCCCGTGCATCTGGGCTCCATGGGCGAGTCCATCCGCACCGTCATGACCGCCAACGCCGACCGCATGAAGCCCGGCGATGCCTATGTGGTCAACGATCCCTACCATGGCGGCACCCATCTGCCGGACGTCACCATCATCACCCCCGTATTCGACCGGGCCGGGCGCGAGATCCTTTTCTACGTCGGCTCGCGCGGGCATCACGCGGACATCGGCGGCACCACCCCGGGGTCGATGCCGCCCGATTCGCGCACGGTGGAAGACGAGGGCGTGCTTTTCACGAACTTTCAACTGGTGCGGGACGGCGAGTTCCGCGAGCGGGAAGCGCGCGAGATCCTCGGCTCGGGCAAGTGGCCGGCCCGCAATCCGGACCAGAACATCGCCGACATGCGCGCGCAGATTGCCGCCAACGAAAAAGGCGTGCAGGAGTTGCTGCGCATGTGCGACCACTTCGGCCTGGACGTGGTGCGCGCCTATATGGGCCACGTGCAGGACAACGCCGAGGAGGCGGTGCGCCGCGTGATCTCGGTGCTGAAGGACGGCAGCTACGAATATCCCCTGGACAATGGCGCGGTCATCCGCGTCGCCGTCCGCGTGGACCGGGACGCCCGCAGCGCCGTGGTGGATTTCACCGGGACATCGCCCCAGCTGGACAATAATTTCAACGCGCCGGGCGCCATCGCCGTGGCGGCGGTGCTGTATGTCTTCCGTACCCTGGTCGACGACGAAATCCCCCTGAACGCCGGCGGGTTGAAGCCGCTGGAAATCATCGTGCCGCAGGGCTCCATGCTGCGTCCCAACCCGCCGGCCTCGGTCGTGGCGGGCAACGTCGAAACCTCCATGTGCATCGTCAATGCGCTGTACGGGGCGCTGGGCGTGCTGGCCGCCAGCCAGGGCACCATGAACAACCTGACGTTCGGCAATGCCCGCTACCAGTACTACGAAACCATCTCCGGCGGCACGGGCGCCGGCCCGCTGCGCATCGATGCGCCCCAGGACACCAGCCAGGGCTTCGATGGCCAGTCGGTGGTCCAGGCGCATATGACCAACTCGCGGCTGACCGATCCGGAGGTGCTGGAGCTGCGTTTCCCCGTGCGCCTGGAATCCTACGAAATCCGCCATGGCTCGGGCGGGAAGGGCCGCTACCGCGGCGGGGACGGCGGCATCCGCAGGCTGCGCTTCCTGGAACCCATGACGGCGGCCATCCTGTCGAACAACCGCCGCTACGCGCCCTTTGGCCTGCATGGCGGCGAGCCGGGACAGGTAGGCCGCAACTACGTGGAACGGGCGGACGGCCGCATCGATCCCCTGGGCCCGCAGGACAGCACGGAACTGCAGGCCGGCGATATCTTCGTCGTGGAAACGCCGGGAGGGGGCGGTTTCGGCAAAATTTAACGGTGTCGGATCATCCCGGAGGGGGTACAGGCGGGGCGGGCTGCGTTAACATCCCAGCCTTCGGCGTGTCGCCAACCTAACGGCACGCCCCCCAGCCCGTATCCCGGGCGAAGCTAAACAAAGGAGAGTCGAACATGCTCAATAAGAAATTCGCCGCCATGATGGCCGGGATGTCGGTGGCCTGGTTCGCCATGACCGCGCCGGCGGCCGCGCAAGGAAGCGACAGGCAGCTGGTGGTCGCGACGGACACGGCCTTCGTGCCGTTCGAATTCAAGAAGGGCGACACCTACACTGGTTTCGACATCGACCTGTGGGCCGCCATCGCCAAGCAGCTGAACGTCAAGTACAAGCTGCAGCCCATGGACTTCAACGGCATCATCCCCGGCCTGCAGACCAAGAACATCGACGTCGCGCTGGCCGGCATCACGATACGCGACGACCGCAAGCAGGTCATCGATTTCTCCGATCCCTACTACGAAAGCGGCCTGTCCATCCTGGTCAACGCGGACAATGGCAGCATCAAGAACGCGGCCGACCTGGGCGGCAAGACGGTGGCGGTCAAGACCGGTACGGCCACGGTGGACTACATGCAGAAAAACGTGCCGTCCGCCAAGCTCAAGCTGTTCCCCAATATCGACAACGCCTACCTGGAACTGGCCACCGGCCGCGTCGACGCCGCGGTGCACGACACGCCCAATGTCCTGTACTACGCCAATACCGCCGGCAAGGGGCGCGTGAAGGTCGTGGGCAACGTCAAGAGCGGCGACTACTACGGCATCGCCTTTCCCAAGGGCAGCCCGCTGGTCGCGGACGTCAACAAGGCCCTGGCCGCGCTAAAGGCCAACGGCCAGTACGAAGCCATCTACGTCAAGTGGTTCGGCAAGAAACCCGAGTAAACCCCGCCTTGAACGGTCGCCGGGCACGCCCCGCGCGTGTCATCCCGGCGACCCGTTGATTCTTCCATTCACCCGCTGCGGCTGCGCCGCTTACCCGGATCGCCGCGCCGATCCGCGGCACGGGTTCCTTCCTACAGGGGAAATATGTGAATTTCGATTGGTCTGTCGTGTGGGCCGCCGTGCCCAATCTGCTCGACGGAACGGTGATGACGATCAAGATCACCTTCTGGGGCCTGGTGGGCGGCTTCCTGCTCGGCGCCCTGGCGGGCGTGACGCGCGCCTACGCACCCCGGGCATTGGCCACCATCGCGCTGGTCTACGTTGCCGTGATCCGCGGCACGCCCATCGTGGTGCAGGTCATGTTCATCTACTTCGCCCTGCCGCTGATCGCCAGCGGACTGCGCATCGATGCCGAGATCGCGGCCATCCTGACCTTGATGATCAACTCCGGCGCCTATATCGCCGAAATCGTCCGTGGCGCGCTGCTGTCGGTTCCCAAGGGACTGAGAGAGGCCGGCCAGGCCATGGGCTTGCCCTTCCACAAGATCCTGGTGCACATCATCGGGCCGGTGGCGGTGCGCCGCATGATCCCGCCGCTGGGCAACCAGTGCATCATCAGTCTTAAGGATTCGTCGCTGTTCATCGTGATCGGCGTGGCCGAGCTGACCCGCCAGGGCCAGGAGATCATGGCCAGCAACTTCCGGGCGGTCGAAATCTGGTCGGCCGTGGCCATCATTTATCTGATCATCACGGGCCTGATGGCCGTCGGCCTGCGGTATGCCGAGAAAAGGATGCGCATCCTATGAGCATGGTTGAATTCAAGAACGTCAGCAAGCGCTTCGGCACATCCACGGTCCTGAACGGTATCTCGCTGAACATCGAGGCCGGCGAGGTCGTGGTCGTGGTGGGGCCGTCCGGATCCGGCAAGTCGACCTTCCTGCGCTGTATCAATGTGCTGGAAACCATCGACGAAGGCGATCTGCTGGTCGATGGCTACAGCGTCAAGGGCAACCCCGCGCAAGTCCGCGAAATTCGCCGCGAAGCCGGCATGGTGTTCCAGCAGTTCAATCTGTTCCCCCAGATGACGGCGCTGGAAAACGTCATGTTCGGCCCCGTCCATACGCGCGGCGTGCCGCGCGCCCAGGCGCGCGCCGAAGCCCAGGCGCTGCTGGCCAAGGTCGGGCTGGAACAACGCATGGACCACTATCCATCCGAGCTCTCCGGCGGGCAGCAGCAACGCGTGGCGATCGCCCGCGCGCTGGCCATCAAGCCCAAGCTCATGCTTTTCGACGAACCGACCAGCGCGCTGGATCCCGAGCTTCGGCACGAGGTCCTGAAGGTCATGCGCGACCTGGCGGAGGAAGGCATGACCATGGTCGTCGTGACGCACGAAATGGAGTTCGCCCGGCGCGTGGGCAGCCGGCTGCTGTTCATCGACGGCGGCAAGGTTGCGCATGACGGCTCGCCGGAAGCGCTGCTGTCCGATCCGCCCAGCCAGCGCCTGAAGGACTTTCTTCAGCACGTCGCCTGAGATCCCCCCACAAGCCGCCGCAAGGCGGCTTTTTCATGTTCACCCGGGACGGCGCCTATTTGCCGAAAGGCATGAAGTCACGCGTCAGGTCGACGACGACGGATGTCGTCATCACGCCGACGCCGGCCAGCGTGGGCGACCGCTCCACCGTCGCGGTGCGGAAAACGACCGGGCTGGGAACGGGCCACTTGTCTCCTTTGACGACGTCCATGGCGGTCTGCCACTGGCCATCCGTCGTGCGGACCCTTCGGTATATCGCCATGGCGGTAATGGTGGGAAAGCGGCCTACCTTCAGTTGCGACAGGTTCCAGTCGATGGTCACGTCATCGCAGGCGTCGTTGATATCGACGGGGTATGCATAGGGCTTGCCGGCCTCGATGACGATGGGATCGGTATAGGGGTTTTTCAGGCAGTTCGAACTGGAGAACTGCACATGCAGGTCGCGCCCCGTCAAGTTGTAGAAGAGGATATTGCCGGTTTCGGCCCAGGCGGGAGATAAGACGGTTGCCAGCGCGGCGGCAACCAGCTTCCTGTACAGGGACATGGACTGGCTCCGTATCCGGAAACGGGATTCCGAGCTCCCGTGGCACTCGATCCGGATCTTAATGAGATCGCGCGCCGAACGGACGGCTGGCCGGCGTAATGTACGGTTAGCAGGTATTCCGGGCGGCGGCATGCGCGCAGGGCAGGCCGGAAGCGCACTCGCTGGGCAGGCCCCATCGCGCGGGCCCCATCGTGCAAGGACCGCCACGCCGTGGACCGCCGGCAAGGTCTTCCAGCCGGCCTCAGCCCTTCACGCGCACGATCTTCTGCACCTGCGGCACATGCCGGATGGCGCGTATCACTTGCGCCAGGTGTTTGCGGCTATCGACCTGCACGGTGACGTGCAGGGACACCGTCGCCACCGCGTCGTCATGCATGGTCACATGCACGATGTTGGCATCCGTGGCGGTGATCTCCGCCGCCAGCCGGCCCAGCACCCCGCGTTCGTTGCGCGTGACGATATCCAGCCGCGTGGACAAATGCTTGGCGGTTTGGGTGTCCCAGGCCACATTGATCCAGCGCTCGGGTTCGCGCGCGCGCTGGCGTGCCGCGACGGGACAGTCCGCGGTATGGACGACCAGCCCATGGCCCAGCCGCATGCCGGCGATGATGGGGTCGCCGGGCAGGGGGCCGCAGCAGGGCGCCAGTTGCACGGCCTGGCCCTCGTTGCCCTGGATCAGGATGGGCGCGCTGCGCGCCGCCGTGATTTCGTCGACGGCGGCCGCGGTGGTGGCGATCAGTTCGTGTTCGGGCGCGAAGCGGCGGGCGACGACGGCCGCCAGGCGCTTGCCCAGGCCGATGTCGGCCAGGATTTCGTCGCGCGAGCTGGCACCGCTGCTGCGCGCCAGTTTTTCCCATTCCGGATCGTTGGCTGGCGGCAGGGACAGATGCAGTTCCTGCAGGGCCTGGGTGAGCAGGCGTTCGCCGAACGCGACGGATTCGGCGTACTTCACCGTGCGCAGGTAGTGGCGGATTTCCGAGCGCGCGCGGCCGGTGCGCACATAGTTGAGCCATTGCGCGTTCGGCCGCGAGGCGGGCGAGGTGATGATTTCCACCGTATCGCCGCTGGACAGCTCCGTGCGCAGGGGAATGAATTCGTTGTTGACCTTGGCGGCCACCGCCTGGTTGCCGATGTCGGTATGGATGGCATACGCGAAATCGACGGGCGTGGCGCCGCGCGGCAAGGAGATGATCTTGCCGTGCGGGGTGAATACATAGACCGCGTCCGGAAACAGGTCTACCTTGACGTGCTCCAGGAATTCGCTGGAATCGCCGGTCTGGCTCTGGATGTCCAGCAGCGATTGCAGCCACTGGTGCGTGCGCTTTTGCAGATCGTTCAGGGATACGTCCGCGCTCTTGTACAGCCAGTGCGATGCCACGCCTTCTTCGGCCACGTGGTGCATGTCGCGCGTGCGGAACTGGAATTCGACGGGCGTGCCGTACGGCCCCACCAGCGTGGTATGCAGCGACTGGTAGCCGTTGACCTTGGGGATGGCGATGTAGTCCTTGAACTTGCCCGGCACCGGGCGATACAGCTGGTGCAGGGTGCCCAGGGCCAGATAGCATTCCGGCAGCGTATGGACGATGACGCGGAAACCGTAGATGTCCAGGACCTCGGAGAAGGTCTTTTTCTGGTCGACCATCTTGCGGTAGATGCCGTACAGCGTCTTCTCGCGTCCGGTGACTTCGGCTTCGATGCCCGCTGCAGGCAGCGCCGCCCGCACGGCGTCCTCGATCTTGCCGATGACCTCGCGGCGGTTGCCGCGCGCGGCCAGCACGGCCTTGTACAGCACCTGGTAGCGGTTGGGATACATGGCCGCGAAACACAGGTCCTGCAGTTCGCGGAACAGCAGGTTCAAGCCCAGGCGGTGCGCGATGGGGGCGTAGATGTCCAGCGTTTCGCGGGCGATGCGCCGGCGCTTTTCCGGGGCGACCGCATCCAGTGTGCGCATGTTGTGCACGCGGTCGGCCAGCTTGATCAGGATGACGCGCACGTCGCGCGCCATGGCCAGCAGCATCTTGCGGAAGCTTTCCGCCTGCTGTTCCGCCTTGGTGGCGAAGTCCAGCCTGTCCAGTTTGGACAGGCCGTCCACCAGTTCGGCGACTTCGGGGCTGAAGCGTTCGGCCAGTTCGTGCTTGGTGACGCCCTGGTCTTCCATGACGTCGTGCAGCAGCGCCGCCGACAGGGCGTTGGCGTCCAGCTTCCAGCCCGCGCAGATTTCCGTGACGGCAATCGGATGCGAGATGTACGGCGCGCCGCTGGCGCGGAATTGCCCCAGGTGCGCCTGGTCGGCGAAGCGATAGGCTTCGCGGACCCGCTCGACATCCTTGGGGTCCAGGTACTTGCTGATGATTTCCGTCAGCGGCGCCAGCGATGCGATGGGGGCGGAAGCCGGCGTTTCGGCCGCCTGTTGCACGGCGGCCGCGATGGGCGAGGGCGCGGTCTTGCCCTGTTTACGGCCGGGCCGGCGGCCCAGGCGTGAGCCCGCGCGCAGGGCGGCGAGCAGACCCGTGGAGGCGTACTTGAGTGCGGGGAAGGCCATGCGCGCCACCTCCCGACCGCGATCAGGTCGGTACTTTACGCAGCATTTCAGCGCCGGTCTGGCCCGCGGCGATTTCCTTCAACGCGGTCACCGTGGGCTTGTCCTTGCTGTCGAGCCGCGGGGCATGGCCCTGCGCCAGTTCGCGGGCACGATAAGTGGCGGCCAGGGTCAGCGTGAAACGATTCGGGATATGAATCAGACAATCTTCAACGGTAATGCGGGCCATAAGGGGTCACCTGAAATATGACGATGAAACCGGGAGCGTGAAAGCGAGGCCGCGCCCTGTGCTCAATGGGGCGCCGAGATACCCAATTGGGAAAACAGCTGGGCGTGGCGGACTGCTTGAGAGGAGAAGCGCAACCTGGCCGCGTTGACGATCTGGGTCAGTTCATCCAACGCGACGCTAAATTCTTGATTAATAATAACATATTCGCACTCGGGCGCATGGGCGATTTCGCCCCCGGCCGCCAGCAGGCGGCGCGCGATCACCGAGTCCGGATCCTGGCCGCGGGCTTTCAGGCGGGCTTCCAGTTCGTCGATGGAAGGCGGCAGGATGAAGATGCCGATCGCCCCCGGAAAACGCTGCCGCACCTGGCGGGCGCCCTGCCAGTCGATTTCCAGCAGCACGTCGTGCCCCGCGCGGGTCGCCTGGGCGATTCCGTCGGCCGGCGTCCCGTAGTAGTTGCCATGGACTTCCGCCCATTCCAGCAGGGCGTTGTCGTCGCGCATCCGCTCGAATTCCGCCACGCTGACGAAGCGGTAGTCGCGCCCGTCCACTTCACCCGGCCGCGGTGCCCGCGTCGTGCACGAAATCGACAGGCGGATGCTGGCATCGCGCTGCAGCAGCGCCCGGACCAGGCTGGATTTGCCGGCGCCGCTGGGCGCGACGACCATAAAGACATTTCCGGGCGTGGCGAGGGTTCCGGCGGAGGCGGGCATGGCTATCGGCGATCGGCGAGACGGCTGCCATCCGGGTCGACCGGCAGGGGCAGCGCGTGAGGGCTACGGGAGGTAAAGGCTGGATATAGGCAGGAGGTGAAGGATAACAAATCGTCGCAGGCTGGCGCCATGGAGTAGCATGCCTGAAATTTTCCTACAGGAGACCCAGATGAATCAGAACGGCAGGCGTGGCGAGGGCAAGGTCGCCGTGGTGACCGGGGCGGGCAGCGGCATCGGCCGCGCCGTGGCGCTGCAACTGCTGGCCGAGGGCTACCGCGTCGCCCTGGCCGGACGGCGCGCCGAGGCGCTGGAAGAAACCCGGGCGGCGGCCGGCGCCGACGCGGAACGGGCGCTGGCGGTGGCGACCGATGTCTGCAATGAGGAATCCGTGCGGAATCTGTTCGAGCAGACCCGGCGCGCCTTCGGCCGCCTGGACGTGCTCTTCAACAACGCGGGCCGGGGCGCCCCGGCCGTGCCCATCGAAGAGCTGCCCGTCGAGACCTGGCGCAGCGTCGTCGATACCAACCTGACCGGCATGTTCCTGTGCGCGCAGGCCGCCATCCGCATCATGAAGGACCAGCAGCCGCGCGGCGGCCGCATCGTCAACAATGGTTCCATCTCGGCTCACGCGCCGCGGCCGTATTCCATCGCCTATACCGCCACCAAGCACGCCGTCACGGGGCTGACCAAGTCGATTTCCCTGGATTGCCGCCAGTACGACATCGCCTGCGGGCAGATCGACATCGGCAATGCGGCGACGCCGATGACCGAGCGCATGGTGGCGGGCGTGCTGCAGCCCGACCATACCGTGCGTGCCGAGCCCCGCATGGACGTCGCCCACGTGGCGGAAGCGGTCGCCTCGATGGTTGCCCTGCCGCTGGACGCCAATGTCCAGTTCATGACCATCATGGCCACCAAGATGCCTTTCCTGGGGCGCGGCTGAGTACCGCCGTCGCGGGCAGGCCGCGGCGGCGGGCCGGGCGCAGGAGCCGCCCGCCGCGGGCTTATCGGGCGTTGGACGCCACGGCGGTCGCGCCGCCATCGCCGGGAGCGATATAGCGGCGGGCGCCGTTGAAGCGCTTGGACCAGTAGGCGCTGTCCAGCGTATCGATGCGTACTTTCTCGCCCCGCGTGGGGGCGTGGATGAATTCGTTATTGCCGATATAGATGCCGACGTGGGACGTCTGGTTGTGCCGGCGTATGCCGAAGAACACCAGGTCGCCAGGTTGCAGCTGGGCCGTTTTGACGGCGCGGCCTTCGGCGCGTTGATCGCGCGCGCGGCGCGGCAGGTCCATGCCGGCCACTTCCTTGTAGATGAAGCTGACCAGGCCGCTGCAATCGAAGCCGGTATCGGGATCGTCGCCGCCATAGCGGTAACGCGTTCCCAGCGCGTCCAGCCCGGCGGCGACGACACGGTCGCGCAGCGAGGGGACGGTGGGAAGGTCGGTAGGGGAAAGACCCTTGAGGGAGCCAAGGGCATCTGAGGAAATCATCGCGCCGGCGGTACCGGGCAGGGTGGCGAGGGCGATGGTCAGTAGGGCGGCGGGAAGGAAGATTCGGGAAAAGGGATAGCGTCTCGTCGGCGGCGTCATAACTGCACTTCAGAAAATCGGAGTGGAATGGCGTGGCTTCAACTGCGTTCAAGCCGGCGAATGCGGAAATAGTTCGCGAAGTGGATTATATAACGGAAATATTTCTTACATCTGCGGGGAAAATCTGCCAATCTCTGCGATTGCGATTGCAATCGCCGGCTTCCCCAGGGAAGCCGCTAGCGGCGCCCGGGATATCCCTTGGTGATCCAAGGGTAAACCCCTAGTCGGCATCGCGCCGTTGCGGCCCCGAAGGGCGCCTTGTGTCCCCGATGAAACAAATGGTGTGCGCATGTTGTAAATGCCGCCATTCTGACGCGACCCGCCAATAAATGGCCGAAAAAGCGGGGCCGTTTTCGTAAAAAGACCGCAAACAGACCCCGGAACGCGCGGGCGGGGCGCTTAGAAACTTGCCCGCACGCCCACCATCACGGCGCGTCCGCCTTCCGGCGCGATGTCGCGCAATACCGACGTTGCGTAGCGGATCTCTTGGTTGGTCAGATTGGTGCCGCGCAGGTACGCCTGCCATTGCGTCTTGTCCACCCGGAACGAGTACGTCAGGTCGGCATCCAGCTTGTAATAGCCGTCCGTGCTGTCATCGTTGTCGGGATGCCGGTGCTGGGCGAAGGCCTTGGTGAAGGACACCCCGGCGCCCCAGGCGCCGTAGGCGTAGTCCAGGCCGAATCCCAGCCGCAGCGGCGGGATGCGCGGCAGGGGCTCGCCGGTGTCGCTGTTGCGCGCGTTGGTGTAGTCTCCGGAGAGCAGCAGGTCCAGCTTGTGCGCCCCGCGGTCCAGGACCCGGAACGTGCCCTCGGCCTCGAAGCCGTAGAAATCCGCCGGCACGCCGCGGTAGAAGGCCTGCGACAGCGCGTCGTCGGTGCCGGGGGGCACGATCTCGCCTTCGTCGTTGGCGAACAGGCCGGTGTTCATCTCCGTGATGTAGTTGCGGAAGTGGCTGTAGAAGACGCCGAAGTTGCCATGGTGGGGGCCGGCCTTGAAGCGCAGTCCCAGGTCCCCGGAGAACGAGCGCTCCTTGTTCAGGGAGGGATCGCCGATCAGGTACTGGCCGGTCGCCTCGTGCGGTCCGTTGGCGTACAGCTCGTAGAAGGTCGGCGCCCGCTCCGTGTAGGACGCGTTGGCCGCCAGGGACCAGACGCCGTCCAGCTTGTAGATGGCGCCCAGCGCCAGACTGCCCGCGGTGAAATCCCGCTTGGATGCCGCGTCGAATTTCTCCACGCCGCCAGCGGAAGGCGACAATCGGGTGTATTCCAAGCGGCCGCCCAGGCTAAGGTTGAGGCGGTCCGTGACGTCCCACTGCTCCACGTCGAACAGGGCGAACGAGTCGGTCTCGGTGGTGGGAACCAGGCTTTCGTCCCCCAGCGCGGAAAAGCGCGTCTGGCTGACCTGCAGCCCCAGCGCGCCCCGCAGCGGGCCCAGGTCCTGGTGCTGCGCCTCGACGCGCGCTTCGTAGCCATGGTTCTTGAAGCGGGTGCCGGTGACGCCGTCGTCGATCTCGCGATGCTGGTAATCGGTGTAGGCGAAGTCGAACTTCAGGCTTTTGAACGGGCCGTCCAGGTCGTCGATCTTGCTGGTGGCTCCGAAACGTTCCTGGCGCATTTTCAGGCGCACGGAATCTTCCGCCACCGAGCCGTAATCCGAGTCGTAGCCGCTATAGGAAATCCCCGCGTAGCCGCTGTCGCCGGTCCATGACATCCCCACGCCGCCGCCGTGCATCGAGCCGTCGCTGTTGGGCAGCCGTCCGTGCGCTTCGTCGGCATCCGGACCATCCTGGGCGCGCAGGGCAGGCGTGCGTGCATAGCCGGGAATGCGCAGGTCGTCGGTCTGGCGGCCAAAGGCGTCGGCGCGGATGGCGAAGCGACCGTCCCCGCCTTCCAGCTGCACCGCGCCTGAACGGCTGTTGTTCGCGCCGCCCCAGTCGCCCTGAAGCTGGCCGTGGACGCCTTGCACCGGTTCGGTGGGAATGCGGTCGTCGATGACATTGACCACGCCGCCGACGGCGTTGCCGCCGTACAGCAGCGCGGCGGGGCCGCGCACGATCTCGATGCGGCTGGCGCTCATCGGGTCCAGCGGCACGGCATGGTCGAAGGACAGCGACGAGGCATCCACCGAACCCAGGCCGTTGTTCATGATGCGGATGCGGTCCCCATCCATGCCGCGGATGATGGGACGGCCCACCATGGGGCCATAGGTAGTGGTGGAGATACCGGGCAAGCCATTGAGCGTCTGGCCCAGCGTGTCGGCGCGGCGCAGGTCCAGGCCGGTGCCTTCCAGCACGGTGGTGGGCGAGGCGATATCCGCGCTGCCCAGGGGATTCCCGGTCGTGATCACCGTCGGCAGGGTGACCGTGGGCGCGGTGGCCGTCGCGGCGGGGCTGCTGCCGCTGTGGCGGCCGGATGCGGGCGCCGTGTCGGCGGCAAGGACGTTCGCCGGGGATGCGGGTGCCGCCCCGGGGGAAGGGGCATTCGCGCTGGAAGCGGCCGGCGCGGCGCGGCCGGTGGCGGAAGCGGGAGCCAGCTGCCCGGCGTCCTGGGACCGGGCCGACGGGGCGGCGCACACGGCCAGCGCCGCACTCAGTGACAGGGCGAGCGGAGACGAACTAAAGCGGCGGGCGGAGCGTGGGCGCCGCGGGGCTGGGAGAGATCGAGGCATCGTTTCGATAGGAAAAAGGGGGCCGTCCGGCCGTTCGAGCGGCCGGGCTGCGAAAAAGGGCGGTCCGGCCGTTCGAACGGCCGGCTGCGGCAGAAGGGCGTCCGGGTGCGGATCAGCGCCAGGCGAGGGTGCCGGACAGCGTCGCCGGCGGTGCGCGCGGCAGGATCCAGGGCCGATCCGCCGGCCGGCGCGGGAGGAAAGGCCGGTCCGCCGGCGCCGCGTAGCTGCCCGCCGCGAAGGCGGCCAGCGCCGTGACCGGCAGCGCGTGATCCAGAAACTGCCATTCGTCGCAGACGTGGCAGTGCGCGGCCGCGCCGTGCGCCGTGCCCGGCTGGCGCGCGACGCTGGCTGCCGCGTCCGCGCCGGCGCGCGCACCCTGTCGCGGCGATGCCGAAGCCTGGCCATGGGCGGCCGCTCCCGGCAGGTCCAGGTGCGACATCGCATGCAATGTCGCGCCCAGCGGAGCGAACAGCGCGGCCAGCCATATCCATAGCAAGGCGGCGGCGCGTGCGGCCGGACGCCTGGCGATGGAGACGAAAATAGGCTCTGCCCGCGGCAAGTTCTTTCCCCGAGATGGACGGGCAGGGCGCATCGGAGGATGCCAAGCATGGACCCCGCCGGATCCGCGTATTTTTGTAATGATATATTATTCCATATAAGATCTGGCGCAAATGTGAAGGCCGCGGGTCGGCGTCCCCCGTCGCGCGGTATGGTGCCGGCCCATGATCGTGCGCCCCAAAACCGGCTGGTTCCGCATGCTGTTCGCCTGGGAACACTCGGTGCGGAACACCATCTTGGCGCCGCTGGGCATCATCTTCCTGCTCTCGCTGGCGGCCCTCTGGGGGTATCGCCGCAGCGACGCCTTCTTCCTGTGTCTGAGCCCCGTGCCTTTCTCCCTGATCGGCGTGGCGCTGGCGATTTTCGCCAGCTTTCGCAACAACGCCTGCTACGAGCGGTATTGGGAAGGACGCAAGCAGTGGGGCGTGCTGTCATGCGCGACGCGCGATCTGGCGCGCTACGCGGTGACCGTGCCCAGTCCGGCAGCCGCCCCATCGGATGTCCGGCATCTAGTCAATACGCTGGCTGCCTTCGTGCACGTGCTCAAGCATCAATTGCGCGGCACCGACCCGAGCCGCGCGTTGCACGAGTTCCTGGGCGACGCACACGCCCGCGATGTGCTGCGGCGTGCGCACCGGCCGCAATATCTGTTGACCTGTGTGCAGCGGCAACTGGCGTCCTGGCGCCGGGACGCGCGCATCGACGATATCCTGCTGGCGGCGGCCCTGGCCCACCTGGACAGGCTTAGCCAGGCGGCCGGCGCCTGCGAGCGCATCAGGACCACGCCGGTGCCTTATCCCTATGAAGTCCTGCTGCATCGGACGACGTATTTTTATTGCGTCCTGCTGCCCTTCGGCCTGGTGGAGAGCATCGGGTGGGCTACCCCCATCGTGACGGTCTTCATCGCCTACGCATTCCTGGCCCTGCACACCATCGCGGGGGAACTGGAAGACCCCTTCGGACAGGACGCCAACGATCTTCCGCTGGATGCCTTGTCCATCCAGATCGAACGCGCGATGCGCGACACGCTGGGCGACCGGGACTTGCCGCCGGCCGCGGTGCCCGACGCGCGCTATCGTCTGGATTAATCCGCAAGGCGGATCATTGCAACGACCACGGGCGGATCATCGCCGCGACAACAGTTGGATCCGCCGCCGGAGCCACGGGTGGGTCACCGCGCGAAACGCGGGGCGGGTCACCGCCGGAACCACAATACGGACAGCACGCAGGCGGCGGCCAGCAGCAGGGCCGCGGCGGCCGCCAGCAGCGCCCCGATTTCGGTCTCGCGGCGTTCCAGCGAGAAACGCGTGCTGAGCTTGCTGTACACCTGGCTCAGGTCGGACGCGGACCCCGCCTGGAAATACTCGCCCCCCGTCAATTTCGCCACCGCGCGCAGCGTCGTCTCGTCCAGCTGCATGAAGTACGACCAGCCTTCGCCGCCCACCGTCGCGCCTTGCTGCGTGCCGAAGCCGACCGTGTAGATGCGCACGCCGCGCTTGGCCGCCATCCGGGCGATCTCCAGCGGATCGGGCCCCGTGGTGCGGCGACCATCGCTGAGCAGGATGATGGCGCCGTTGCGATACGACCCGGGCTCCCTGGGCGGCCGTTCCTGTTCGCGCTTGAGGGCCTGGTCCGCCGCGCCGGCGCTGCCCAGCGGCGCGGCGTACGGGCCGAAGCGGGATGCCGGGTCGTTGAGCAACATGGACTCGAAGGTGTTCCGGTCGTCGGGAAAGAGGGTGGCCAGCGCCACGATCAGGCCGCTGCCGGTTGCCGTGCCGCGCTGCAGTTCGAAGCGATCGATGGCATCGAGCATGTCCTGCCGGTTGTCGGTGGGCGGTTGCACCACGGTCGCCGCCGCCGCGAAGGCGACGATA
Organism: Bordetella bronchialis; assembly: GCF_001676705.1. Classification (NCBI taxonomy): domain Bacteria; kingdom Pseudomonadati; phylum Pseudomonadota; class Betaproteobacteria; order Burkholderiales; family Alcaligenaceae; genus Bordetella; species Bordetella bronchialis. The sequence continues at coordinate 3,291,575 of NZ_CP016170.1, read as the reverse complement.
CCCAGTCGCACGCTGGACGGCAGATCCTTGATGAAGTTGCGCGCCGCGTCCTGGGCCGCGCTGAGCCGGGTGGGCTGCACGTCGGCGGCTTCCATGCTGCGCGATACGTCCATGGTCAGGACCAGCGTGAGCGTATCGGCAGGCAGGGTGACGGTGGCGCTGGGACGCGCGCACGCCAGCAGCGCGGCGCCCAGCGCAAGCCAGAAAAGCAAAGGAGGGACATGTCGCCGCAGCCGTTGGCCAGGCCCCATTGCGGTGCGTGCCAATGCGAGGTCGGGATAAACCACCGCGGCTTTCTTGCGCCGCGCCAGCACGTAGAAATAGGCGGCGGCAAGCAAAGGCAGCAGCAACAGCAGCCAGAGCAATTCGGGCCAGAGAAACCGCATACAGTTCTCCTTGGCGCGTGGATGCGACGATGGTACTGTACTTCCACGACGAGGCGGAATTCCGGTGGCAACGATGAAACGGGTTGCGATCTACGGATGGGGAGCGGCAGCGGTCGCGCTGGTGTTCGTTGCTGGCCTGGGTTCTGCCTGGCTGATGCAGCCCAAGCTGCGTGCGCTGACGCAAAAGGACATCGACGCCGCTGTCCTGCATACCCTGGAAACCAAGAGCCTGCCGTCCAGGACCGCCCGGGCCGCCGAAGCCGTGCGGCCGTCGGTGGTGGAGATCATCGGCTATCCGCAGATCGACGCTGACGCCGACAAGCCAGCGGCCGCGACGCCGCCCGCCGACGGCGACAAGCCCGGCGGCAATCGTCCTGACGCCAATGCGCCGGACGGCAACAAGCCCGACTCCAGGCAAGCCGATGCGGGAAAGCCGGGGGCGCCTCAGCCGGGGGCGCCACAGCCGGGGGCGCCACAGCCGGGGGCGCCTCAGCCGGGGGCGCCGCAGCCCGGCGTGCCGCAACCGGGAACAAACCCGCCGAACGGCGACAAGCCGGGCGCCGGCAAGGCCGCCCCGGATGGCAAGCCCGCGCCGGAGGCCAGGAAGTCGCCCGATGGCAAGGACGCGCCGGGTGGCGATGAAGAAGCCGTCAACATCGGCTCCGGCGTGGTGATCACCGACCAGGGGGTGATCCTGACCAACTTCCATGTCATCGCCGGCGCGCGCCGCCTGAAGGTCAGGTTCTATGACGGCCATGAGTCGGATGCCTCTGTGGTCGGCGTGCAGCCGGAGAAAGACCTGGCCGTCATACGCGCGACATCCCTGCCCGACGATCTGCCGGCGGCCACGCTGGGCTCCAGCCGCAATCTTGCGCCGGGCGACGAAGTCGTGGCCGTCGGCTTTCCTTTCGGCATCGGCCCGTCGGTTTCTTCGGGCGTGGTGTCCGGCCTGAACCGTCAATTCGTGTCGCCGGAAAGCAAGCAGGACCTGGACCACCTGATCCAGTTCGACGCGGCCGCCAATCCCGGCAATTCGGGCGGCCCCCTGGTGAATATGGACGGGGAGGTGGTCGGTATCGTGACGGCGATTCTTAACCCCACCAACAGCAAGACCTTCGTCGGTATCGGCTTTGCCACGACTATCGAAAGCGCGGGCAGCGCCGTGGGCATTTCTCCCTTCTAGATCTGGAGGCGTATGAACGACCAACCCATGAGCGCGGTGGATAGCGCCAATCTGATGGAGCGCCTGCTGTACGAGGTGAAGCGTGTGGTGGTCGGACAGGACCACTTCCTGGAACGCGTGCTGGTGGCCATACTCGCGCGCGGCCATCTGCTGGTGGAAGGCGTGCCGGGGCTGGCCAAGACCCTGACGGTGAACACGCTGGCGCGCACCATGCGCGGGTCTTTCAAGCGCATCCAGTTCACACCGGACCTGCTGCCGGCGGACCTGGTCGGTACGCGCATGTACAACCAGCGCACGGGCGAGTTCTCCACGATGCTGGGACCGGTGTTCGCCAATCTGCTGCTGGCCGACGAGATCAACCGGGCGCCGGCCAAGGTCCAGAGCGCCTTGCTGGAGGTCATGCAGGAAAGACAGGTCACCATCGGTGGAGAGACGCATCCCGTGCCCACGCCCTTCCTGGTGATGGCCACCCAGAATCCCATAGAGACCGAAGGCACGTATCCCTTGCCGGAGGCCCAGATCGACCGCTTCATGATGAAGGTGCTGGTCGGCTATCCCACCGAGGAAGAAGAGGTCGTCATCGTCAATCGCTTCACCGGGCCTCCCATCGCGGTGAACCCGGTGGCCATGCCCGGCCAACTGGTGCGCCTGCAGGAGGAATGCCGCAAGGTATACGTGGATCCGGGCCTGATCCAGTACGCCGTCCGCGTGGTGGCGGCCACGCGCTCGCCGGGCCGCTGCGGCCTGGCCGACATGGAACGCTATGTGTCGTTCGGGGCCAGTCCGCGCGCCAGCATAGGCCTGATCGACGGCGCCCGCGCGCTGGCTTTCCTGCGCGGCCGCGACTACGCGCTGCCCGAGGATGTCATCGACCTGGTACCGGACGTCCTGCGCCATCGCATTGTGCTTTCCTATGAAGCGCTGTCGGATGGCGTGAGCGCGGATCAACTGATCGGCCGTGTGCTGCAGGCCCTGCCGGCGCCCGAGCGCCCGCTGGAATCCCATGTTCGGGTGGCGGAAGTCTAGCCGGCGTCCCGCCGTTCCCGGCGGCGCATCCGTCGATGCGCCGGGGAATGCGCCGGGAGATGTGCAGGCGCACAGCCGCGAACGGCAGGCGGATGCCCTGGTGCGGCGGCTGGAGTGGACCGTCATCCGGCGCCTGGACGGCTTGCTGCAGGGCGACTATCGCACGCTGTTCCGCGGCTTCGGCATCGATTTCGTCGACCTGCGCGAATACCAGCCCGGCGATGACGTGCGCTATATCGACTGGAACGTGACGGCGCGTCTGCAGACGCCCCATGTCCGCGAATTCCAGGAGGATCGCGAGGTCGCGGCGTGGTTTCTGCTGGACCTGAGCGGATCGGTGGACTTCGGTTCCGGCGCGGTGCGCAAGCGTGCGCTGCTGGCGGACTTCACCGCCGTCATGGCGCGCTTGCTGACCCGCCACGGCAATCGCGTCGGCGCCATGCTTTACAGCGGCGCGCCCGGGGCGCGGCCTTCGGTGGTCCCGGCGCGTTCCGGCCGGCGCCATTTGCTGCACCTGCTCGATCGCATGCATGCCGTGCAGGCAGCCACCCGCGGCGAAACGCGGCTGGCCGACCTGCTGGACCCGGCGCGTGGCCTGGTGAGCCGCCGTTCCGCGCTGTTCGTCGTATCGGATTTCATCAGCGCGCCGGGTTGGGAAACCTCGCTGGGCTTGCTGGCCCGCCACCATGACGTGGTGGCGGTGCGCCTGGTCGACCCGCTGGAATCCGCCTTGCCCGACCTGGGCCTGGTCGTACTGCAGGATGCCGAAACGGGAGAGCAGTTGCTCGTCGATACCCATGACGCCTCGTTCCGCGGCCGCTTCGCCGAAGCCGCGGCGGCGCGCGAAGCAGCCTTGCGGGATGCCTTTGCCGGCGCGGGCGTGGCGTGCCTGTCGCTGGCGACGGATACGCGCATGGACCTGGCCCTGTTGCGCTTCGCGCAGCAGCGTCGCCGGCCGGGCGGCGCGCCGAAAGGCGAAGGCACGGCCCTTGCCGCGGGCATGGACAACGCCGCGCCCTCCCGTTCGCAGCAGCATCTGCGGGCGGGGTCGATGGCGGACAGGCGTGTGGCCATGGGCGCGGCGCGGCGCTTCCCATGACCCTGCCGTGAGCCAGCCATGAATGCACTGCCCACCATCAGCTTCCTCTGGCCTCGCATGCTGTGGCTGCTGGTGCTCGTGCCGATATTGGTGCTCGTCTATGCCTGGCACGAGCGCCGCCGGCGCCGCGCGGCCGCGCTCTATCCGGCCTTGAAGGTCACCGGCCTGCGCGTGCAGGGGCGGGTGGGATGGCGGCGCCATTTCCCCGCGGTGCTGATCCTGCTCGCCGTGGCGGCGCTGCTGCTGGCCGTGGCGCGGCCGCAAGCCTTGATGATGCTGCCTTCGCGGCTGCAGACCGTCATCCTGGCCATGGACGCGTCCGGCAGCATGCGCGCGGAAGACATCAAGCCCAACCGCATCCAGGCCGCGCGCCAGGCGGCCAAGATCTTCGTCAATGCGCAGCCGGCCGATGTCAGCGTGGGCGTCGTGTCGGTGGCCGGGACGGCGTCGGTGGCGCAGGCCCCCAGCCGCAGGAAAGAAGACGTCGTGGCCGCGCTGGACCGCCTGCAGCCGCAGCGCGGTACCGCGCTGGGCAACGGCCTGATCATCGCGCTGGTCACCCTGCTGCCCAAGGCGGGTATCGACGTCGACCGTTTCATGAACGAGAGCGCCAAGGCCGAGAAGGACAAGCCGCCGCAACGGCCCGAGGCCGCGCGCAACGCGCCGGGCGGGCGCCTGGACAATGGCGCCAACGGAAAAGCCCTGCCCAAGGAGGGCGACGCCACCGGACCGTCCGCCGACAATTCGGGCGCCATCGTGCTCTTGTCGGACGGCGAGAACAATACCGGGCCGGAAGCGCTGCAGGCCGCGCAGGTGGCCGCCGAACACGGCGTGCGCATCTACACCGTGGGCATCGGCACCCCGGAAGGCGTGGTCATCACGGTGGACGGCTGGTCTTCCCGCGTGCGCTTGGACGAGACGGTGCTGAAGAAAGTCGCCGACGTCACCGGCGGCGAATATTTCCGCGCGGAAGACGCCGAGGCGCTCAAGAAAGTCTACGGCCTGCTCAGCGCCCGCCTGGCCTTCGATAAACAGGACATGGTGGAGATCACCGCGCTGTTCGCCGCGCTGGGGGCGTTGCTGGCGGTCTGCGCGGGCTTGTTGTCGCTGTGGTGGTTCGGGCGCGTCCTGTAAGACCACGGCGGGCCACCGTCCTGTGTGCGGACCTGTTCATATCGACGGGGGCGCGCGCGATGGGCTCAGTGCTTCGATGGCGTGGGGGCGTCGACGACCTGAATGGTGAACGTACTGTACGCGGGCGGACTCTGTTGCTGATCCACCGTCTGCGTGACGATCACCGTGTTCGGACTGCTGTTCGATCCGATAAAGCTGCTGCTGCAGTCCCACGTGCCGTCCGGATTGACCGTCGTTTGACAAAATGGCAAGGGACTTTGCTGGCCGTACTGCACCGAGGCATTCAAGGGGGCGTTGGGTACGCCCGTGCCATTGATCGTTGGCCGCGGCGGGACATAGACGACCGAGCCGTTCTGCGGGTTGGCGATATAAGGCATCAGGCCGAAGGGCACGAATTGGGGGTTGCCCAGTGCGCTCGGCGTGCCCGTGATGCCGTTGTACTGCTGTACGGCCATGCCGTTGTCGTTTACCGAAACAAGGTAATAGCCGCCATGATAAATGGCATCCACAACGAATCGGGGAACGCCCAGATCGGTGTCATAGCGAAACTCGTGCAAATCGCCGTTGAAAATGACGTCTACCTTCTTGGCCAGATCCAGGAATTGCTGCGGCAGCGGGCATTGCGGATCGTAGGGGGCATGGTAATTCATGACTATTTTGAATCCGAAGGCCCGCGCGGCCGCGATATCGCCTGTCAACCAATCCACGGCGCTGGTGATGTTGACCTCGTAGTTCGAGTCGGAGAAGCTGCGGGTATAGGTCGGACACAGATTGAGCTGGATAAAGTGCACGCCGCCATACTCGAATGAATACGCCAGGCTGCCGTTGATCTCGTCGAGGTAATTATTGGTGTCGACCGTGGTGGTCCAGTCTTTGCGGACGATATTCAGACCACTCAATCCGCCGTAGTTCTGCCATTGCTCCGGTCGGTACTGGTAAGTCAAGTTGACCACGGATTCGACGGCGCAATGATTGAAGAAGGTATTGAGTCCATCCGTGCAGTCATTGATGTTATTGGAGTAGTCGTGATTGCCCAGGCCGAACATGACCGGCATGTTCGCATTGCCAGCCGCGCTCAACGTGTCTGCCCATGTCGCGGCGCGCCCGAACTCCGTCATGTCGCCGTTGATGATCATCAGCTTGGCACCCAGGCCACGCATGCTCTGATAAGTCGGATTGGCGACGTTCAGCCAGTTCTGGCGGTTCCCGTCGGAGTTCGAGTCCAGCCCGTTGTCGAGGCGCCATGGCTGGGGATCGGCCGCCACGATGAAGCTGAAGCTGTCTACCGCAAGGGCCGGCCGCACCAGGATTGCAAGGCAAGCGAGACCGCAAAGAAGAAAACGATGTGTCAACGTACCGCGGGCAGTCATGGGCATTTCGTCTCTCCGGTCCGCATGGCCGCCCGGAGGATCCGAGCGGCGGCACGTCCATGATTTGGGGACGTCGCAACGGCGGCAAGAGCTGGGGACCCGCTAGTTACCCTGCATGATCTTGTCCGACAGGCGGAGGGAAATGACTGGTAGCGCTATGTTGCGCGGGTGAGCGGGCCGGAGCCAGGACCGTGGGGCGCGGTGAGGGCGGGTTCGCTAGATCCCGGTCCCTGGCCGAAAGCGCTTCGGGGCGGCAAGCACCCATCGCGTGGATGCGCGGGCCGCCGCGGGCAGCCCGGCCAGACTGCCTACTCGATGTTCTGCGCCTGCTCCCGCATTTGCTCGATCAGCAGTTTCAGGTCCATGGCGGCGCGCGTGACATCGACGCTGCCGGCCTTGGAGCCCAGGGTGTTGGCTTCGCGGTTCATTTCCTGGAACAGGAAATCCAGGCGCTTGCCGGCGCTGCCGCCACCGGTGCGCTTGCCGGATTTGCCGCCGTTGCCGCCATCGCCATCGGCCAGGATGTGCTGGAGTTCGGCCAGGTGCGAACGCAGGCGCGAGAGCTCTTCGGCCACGTCGATGCGCAGCGCGAACAGGTTGGCTTCCTGGGCCAGGCGTTCGGTAAGCTCCGGTCCGGTGATATGCGTGAAGCCGCCGGGGAAGGCGGCCTCTACCGTTTCGCGCAGCTTGGCGGCCAGTTTTTCGCGGTGGTCGGCAAGCAGCTGCGGCAGATGGCGTTCGACTTCATCGACGATTTTTTCTATGCCGGCGGCGCAGTCGCGCATCATCGCGGCAAGGCGTTCGCCTTCGCGGGCACGCGCGTCCTGCAGCTGGGCCAGCGCTTCGCGGGCGGCCTGCATGCCGGCCGCGCCCCAGGCCTGCGGATCCAGCGCATCGTTATTGCGCTGGCCGGGCCAGTTGAACAGCTCCGCCAGCCGGGGCGATTCCGTCTCGGGCAGGATCTGCCGCGCGGCCTGCAATTGTTCGGCCAGGCGCTGCAGCCATTGCGGGTCCAGGCGGTCCAGCTCGGCAGCGGCATTGCGCGTATAGCTGACGCGTACCTCCACCTTGCCGCGTCCCAGGCTGCCGGTCAGCAGTTCGCGCAGCGGCGATTCCAGATGCCGCAGATCGTCGGGCAGGCGGAAATACAGGTCGAGAAAGCGGCTGTTGACGCTGCGGAATTCCAGCGCCAGCGAACCCTGGTCCAGATCGGCGCGGGCGCTGCCGAAGGCCGTCATGCTTCGTATCATGGTCAATACAATCCTGAATGGGCGGTCGCGGGGCGAACGCATGCCGGCAGGATAACCCGAAGGCGCTCATCCTTCGTGCCGGCGCAAGGTCTTCATGGCGGTGTACACGTACAATGCCAGCCCGGCGGGGTATGCCCCCATGGACCGCGCCCCGTGCTGCGACGGGCAGGCGGCCGGCGCGCCGCCGCTCAGACTTCCGATCGACTGGAGATATCCGTGACCTCAACCGCATCCACGCCGTCCCGCCACTCGGGCCGCGCGCCCGACGAACTGCGTCCGCTGTCGTTCACGCGCGGCTACACGCGCTACGCCGAAGGATCGGTGCTGATCAAGGCCGGCAACACCCACGTACTGTGCACCGCCAGCGTGCTGGACAAGGTGCCGCCTTTCCTCAAGGGCCGGGGCCAGGGCTGGGTGACGGCCGAATACGGCATGCTGCCGCGTGCCACCCACACGCGCGGGGACCGCGAGGCGGCGCGCGGCAAGCAGTCCGGCCGCACCCAGGAAATCCAGCGCCTGATCGGCCGCAGCCTGCGCGCCGTCATGGACATGGCGGCGCTGGGCGAACGTACGCTGCATATCGATTGCGACGTGCTGCAAGCCGACGGCGGCACGCGCTGCGCCAGCATCACGGGCGCCTGGGTGGCCATGGCCGATGCGGTCGCGCTATTGATGAAACGCGGCGAGCTCTCCGCCAACCCCTTGCGCGATCACGTGGCCGCGGTGTCGGTGGGCATGGTGGGCGGCAGCCCCGTACTGGACCTGGACTACGAAGAGGATTCGGGCTGCGATGCCGACGTCAATGTCGTCATGACCGGTTCGGGCGCTTTCGTGGAAGTGCAGGGCACGGCGGAAGGCGTGGCCTTCAGCCGCGCGGAACTCGATGCCATGCTGGCCCTGGCGGAGCGCGGCATTGCCGGGTTGGTGCAGGGGCAGAACCACGCCTTGCTCGATGCTGCCGCCCGCTCGTAGCGGGACGGCGCGGGCACCGGACGCGGCGGTGGCCGCGGGCATGTCAAGAAACTGCCATTTGGCCGCAACATAATCCTTACCGGATGTATTTCCCGCAAGGGAGCCAAGGTGGGATTGCGATGCGGAACAAATTGAGTGTGAATCTGGCGCTGACGATTGTGTTGGCGCTGTTCGTGGCCTTGTTCGCCGGGGCGGGCGCCGCGGCCATTGCCTTGCTGCGGGAGAACCGCGCCTGGGTCGAGGAACTTGGCCGCGACAATATCGAGCGCGCCAGCGAACTCGGCAATGTCAGCAGCGCGGTCTTCCAGGCGCGTGCGGCGCTGGTGGACGCCAAGACCTATATGGAAGGCGGCCGCATCCCCGAACGCGACCGGATGCTGGGCGTGGCAGACAAGTTCCTGGGCGATGCGCGCAAGGGTATCGAGCAATTGCAGTCCCTGCCGTATGCCAACACCGACGGCAAGCCGCTTTACGATGCCGCGATGCAGGCCTATGCCGGGCTGGTGGACGGCTGCCTGCTGCCGATGCGCAAGGCGATCCAGGGCTTCAACGGCGTGGAAGTGAACCGCCTGAACGACGAAGTCCTGCCCGCGTCCGCCGAGGCCTATGTCAAGGCAGAGGGCCAGTTCCAGCGCTATACGCGCGCCCAGGGCGCCGCGGCCATCGCCGAAGTGGCGCACATGCAGGACGCCGCGGTAACCGCCGCCATTGCCCTGGGCGCCTTCGTGCTGCTGCTGGCCATCGGCATACGCGCGGTGCTGCATCGCTCGCTGCTGCAGCCGCTGCGGCAGGCGGGCGGACACTTCGACCGTATCGCCGATGGGGACCTGACGCGGCCCATCGCCGCCGGCGGCCACAACGAGATCGGCGTGCTGTTCTCGGCCATGAGCCGCATGCAGGACGGCCTGTCCGCCGCCGTGGGTACCGTGCGCGCGGCCGTGGACGAGATCCATGCCGATATGCGCGCGCTGGCCGCCGGCGGCGTGCAGTTGTCCGAACGCACGGCGGAACAGGCCGGCATGCTGCAGGAAACCGCCGCCGGCATGTCGACGCTGGCGGGCACGGTGAACACGACGTCCGGCAACGCCGAGCAGGCCAGTACCCAGGCGCATCGGGTAGAGGCATTGGCCGAGCAGGGCGCCCAGGCGGTCGACCGGGTCGTGGCGCGCATGCGCGACATCGCCGGCAGTGCGCGCCATATCGGCGACATCGTCGGCGTGGTGGACGGCATCGCCTTCCAGACCAATCTGCTCGCCCTGAACGCCGCCGTGGAGGCGGCCCGCGCCGGCGAGTCCGGCCGCGGCTTCGCCGTCGTGGCCGGCGAAGTCCGCACGCTGGCGCAGCGCAGCGCCAGCGCCGCGCGCGAGATCAAGGCCTTGATCGCGGAATCCGCCAACCATGTGGAGGCGGGCGTGCGCGAGGTGGGCGCGGCCGGCCAGACCATCGGCGCCATGCGCGTGGCCGTGGCCAAGGTGACCGAACTGGTGCGCGAGATTTCGCAGGCCGCTGCCCAGCAGGCCGCCGGCATCGGCGCCATGCACGAAGCCATGGCGGGCCTGGACCGCAATACCCAGGAAAACGCGGCCTTGGCCGAGGAAACGGCCGCCGCGGTGGCGGCGCTGGAAGGCCGCGCGCAGCGCCTGGGCGAGGCCGTGGCGGTGTTCAGGCTGGGAAGCCCCCGGGACGCGGCCGCGCCGCCGCGCGGGCGTGTCTCAGTTGCCGGGCGTCAGATAGGGTTCGACGACGAGCGCAACGTTTCCATGCTTGACCTGGTGCTTGACGCGGGCAGCCGCCGAGGCAATGTCCTCGGGGCGGATGCGGGCGCCTGAACGCGGCGTCACGTGCAGGGCGCCGATGCTGAGCGTGACGAAGGGGAATGACCGCATGACGCCGTAGCGGTCTTCCGCTTCGATGCCGCCGCGGGTGCGGCCTTCGTCGTCGTACAGGCCGATGGCATCGTGGTCGAACTCGGCGATGATGCGCTCGGCGCGCTCGCGCCAGTCCGCGCTGCGGAACAGGATGACGAAATCGTCGCCGCCCACGTGGCCGACGAAATCGCGCTGCGGGTCGCAGTGCTTCCGTATCGCCGCCGCGCACAGCTGGATCATGTCGTCGCCGCGCCAGTAGCCGTACACGTCGTTGAACGGCTTGAAGTGGTTCAGGTCGCAATAGCAGGTGACGAACTCGACGCCGCCATCCAGCAGGCTGCCGATGTGCTGGCTGATGGGGATATTGCCCGGCAAGGAGGTCAGCGGATTGGCGTAGCGCGCCGCCTCGATGCGCATTTCCGTGACCGAGCGCACCAGGGCTTCGCCGGTCCCCAGGCCATCGTAGTCGCCGTCGCGCGTGATGATGAAACCGTCGACCAGGTAGCGCTGGTCGTCCGATACCAGCACGTGGCTGAGCTGGTCTATCGACGCGTGCACGTCGACCAGCACGGGCTGGTCGTTCATGAATGTCGTGCAGGCATCGCGGCCGAACAGTTCGCGGGTATAGCGTTGCGCGTAGCGTTCGGTGAAATCGCGGCGGTTGATGATGCCGACCGGACGATTGTGATCGTCCACCACCGCGACCGCGTGCAGGGCCTTGTGTTCGTCGAAAAGCCGGTGCACATCGTCGTTGGTGTGGCGGCCGGGCGAAACCGAGGGCGCCTCGACCCGCAGCGTGGCGGCCGTGGCGCCCGGCATCCGCGCCGCGCTGCGTGGCGGCGTCCGCGCGCTCAGGACCTGGCGGACCTGGGGCGCGACTTCGGTGTGCAGGCGGGCGGCCGGATAACCCAGGAACCAGCCCTGGGCGTAGCGTATGCCCAGGTCGCGCACGACGGCCAGGTCTTCCGCGGTTTCGACGCCTTCGGCCACGGTGGGCGTCCCCAGGCATTGGGCGACGGAAAGAACCGCGCGCACCAGTTTCTGGCGCCGTTCGTCCTGCGCGATGCCATGGAAGAAATAGCGGTCGATCTTGACCAGGTCGGGCTGCGCCTCCGACCACAGCTGCAGGCTGGCATGGCCGACCCCGTAATCGTCCAGTGCCAGGCGCACCCCGTGCGCCCGCAGGGCGCCCAGGATTTCGGTAAGCACGCGCATGTCCGGATAGACCGGATCATGCTCGGTCAGCTCGATGATGACGCGGCTCGGTTCGATGTCGCTGGCATGCAGCAGGCGGGCCGGCATGGCCTCGCCCCATTGCATCCAGAAATGGACCAGGGCGGACGCCGACATATTCAGGAACAGGCTGCTGCCGGCGGGCGGCCCGGCCTGCTGGAACCCACGCAGGCCGCTGTTGGCGCTGGCATGTTCGACCAGCGGGTGGACGCCGTGCCGGCGCGCCTCGCCGAACAGGGCTTCCGGCATGTGCAGGTCCGTATCGCGCGGCCCGCGGATCAGGCTTTCGTAGCCATAGATGCGGCCATTGGCCAGGTCGACGACGGGCTGGAACAGGGCGCTGAGGCGTCCGGCGCGCAGGATGTCGTCCAGCAGCCCCGCGGAGGCCAGGACCGCGTCCGGGCCGGCGGCCGGAATGGCGGGGTGTACAGACGCGTGCATACTTTGGCACCGGATGAAGAGCGCGTATGGTGAGCGGCTCATATTGCGCAGTCGTTTCAATCTGTGTCTCCTGCGCGGGCGATACACTACCAGTTTGCCTAGTGCGCCGCATCTCCCGTTACAAAATCCATGCAAGCCGATCCCAACCCCAGCCTGAACCGCGTGGTCCTCGCCTCCGGCAATGCCGGCAAGCTGCGCGAGTTCTCCGCGCTGTTCGCTCCCCTGGGCATCGCCCTGATTCCCCAGGGGGAACTGGGCGTGCCGGACGCGCCGGAGCCGCACTGTACCTTCCTGGAAAACGCGCTGGAAAAAGCGCGCCATGCCAGCCGCCTGACCGGCCTGCCGGCGCTGGCCGACGATTCGGGCTTGTGTGTCGATGCGCTGGCCGGCGCGCCGGGCGTTTATTCGGCGCGCTACGCCAGCCTGAACGGGGGCGAGAAATCCGACGAGGCCAACAATGCCCTGTTGATACGCGAGCTGGCCGGCCGGACCGACCGCCGCGCCTGTTATGTCGCGGTCCTCGTCCTGGTGCGGTCGGCGGACGATCCGCGCCCGCTGGTGGGCGAGGGCGTGTGGTACGGTGAAATCGCCCGAACGCCGGCCGGCGGCAACGGCTTCGGCTACGATCCTTATTTCTACCTGCCCGACCAGGGCAAGACGGCGGCCGAACTGGCGCCCGCGGACAAGAACGCCGTCAGCCACCGCGCGATGGCCTTGCGCGAATTGCTTGCCAAGCTGGACCGGGCCACGCGCTGACGGCGCTCCCTATCTGCCATGCCCATTACCATTCCCATCCGGCCGGCGATCCCCGGCGCCGGCGCCCCGGGGGCCGGCGCCCCGGGGGCCGCGACGCGCCTGGGCCCGGGCGCGTCGGGGCTGACCAGCCTGCCGCCGCTATCCCTATATGTGCACGTGCCCTGGTGCGTGCGCAAATGTCCTTACTGCGACTTCAATTCGCATGCCGCCGACGGCGACATCCCGGAGCGCGCCTATCTGGACGCCTTGCGCGCGGACCTGGAGCAGGCCTTGCCGCAGATCTGGGGCCGCCAGGTGATTTCGGTGTTCATCGGCGGCGGCACGCCCAGCCTGCTGTCGGCGGCCGGCCTGGACGAATTGCTGGCCATGCTGCGGGCCTGCCTGAACCTGTGGCCGGACGCCGAAATCACCATGGAAGCCAACCCCGGCACGGCGGAGGCAAGCCGCTTCCGCGACTATGCGGCCAGCGGCGTCAACCGCCTGTCGCTGGGTATCCAGAGCTTCGACGACGCCCAGCTGCGCGCGCTGGGGCGTATCCACGACGCCGCCCAGGCGCGCCGCGCCATCGCGATGGCGCAGGCCGCGGTCGCGCGCGTCAACCTGGACCTGATGTTCGCCTTGCCGGGCCAATCCCTGCGGGCCTGCGAGGCCGATGTGCGCGAGGCCCTGTCCCATGGCACCGAGCATCTGTCGCTGTATCACCTGACCCTGGAGCCGAACACCGTCTTCGCCAAATACCCGCCGGAGAACCTGCCCGACGACGATACGGCGGCCGCGATGCAGGACACGGTGGAAGCGCTCGCGGCGGAGGCGGGGCTGGCGCGCTACGAGGTCTCCGCCTATGCTCGGCCGGGCGCGCGCTCCCGCCATAACGTCAATTACTGGGAGTTCGGCGACTACCTGGGCATCGGCCCGGGCGCGCACGGCAAATTGTCTTTCCACGACCGTATCCTGCGCGAGGCGCGCACCCGCAATCCGGAACGCTGGATGGCGGCGGCCATGGCGCGGGACGGCTCGCATATCGCCGAGTCGCGCGAAGTCGGCAAGGACGAACTGCCCTTCGAGTTCATGCTGAATGTGCTGCGCCTGAAGGAAGGGGTGCCGGCCACGTATTTCGCCGAGCGCACGGGCCTGTCCCTGGCCGCGATCGCGCACCAACTGGAGGCAGCGGTGGCCAGGGGCCTGCTGGACGCGGATCCCACGCGATTGAAGGCGACGCCTCAGGGTTGGGCGTTCCTGAACGACCTGCAAGCACTGTTTTTGAACTGATGCACCAGAATGGTTCTTTCGTGCCCCATAATGGGCACTATTTTGGTGCATATTTTCGTGCGTTCCCCTCGAAGCGCCATCCTGCCCCGGGATTCCGATGGGAAAAGATGGCACGGATGTTGCTTTTTAGCTGGTGCCAGTCGAGTTGCAGCACTCGACCCTTTATCAAACGGAGATGACATGGCAAGCCCTAAAGAAGTCCTGAAACAGATTGCTGACGCGGAGGTCAAGTTCGTCGACTTCCGTTTCACCGACACCGCCGGCCGCGAGCACCATGTTTCGGTGCCGTCCCACGTGATCGACGAAGACAAATTCGAAAGCGGCCACGCTTTCGACGGCTCCTCGATCCCCGGCTGGAAGGGCATCGAAGCCTCCGACATGCTGCTGATCCCCGACGCCACCACGGCGCGCATCGATCCGTTCATGGAAGAGACCACGCTGGTCCTGACCTGCGACGTCGTCGAACCGTCGGACATGAAGGGTTACTCCCGTGACCCGCGCTCGCTGGCCAAGCGTGCCGAGGCCTACCTGAAGTCCTCGGGCATCGGCGACACCGCCTACTTCGGTCCGGAACCGGAATTCTTCGTCTTCGACGGCGTGACGTGGAATACCGATATGTCCGGTACTTTCGTCAAGATCAAGTCGGAAGAGGCCCCGTGGTCGACCGGCACCGAATTCGAAGGCGGCAACCTGGGCCATCGTCCGCTGGTCAAGGGCGGCTACTTCCCGGTTCCCCCCGTCGATTCCTTCCAGGACATGCGCTCCGAAATGTGCCTGCTGCTGGAACAGCAGGGCGTGCCCGTCGAAGTGCATCACCATGAAGTCGCCGCACCCGGCCAGCTGGAAATCGGCACCAAGTTCAGCACGCTGGTCCAGCGCGCCGACTGGAACCAGGTCCTGAAGTACGTCGTGCACAACGTGGCCCATGCCTATGGCAAGACCGCCACCTTCATGCCCAAGCCCGTCGTCGGCGACAACGGTTCCGGCATGCACGTGCACCAGTCGATCTGGAAGGATGGCCAGAACCTGTTCGCGGGCAACGGCTACGCCGGCCTGTCGGAATTCGCGCTGTACTACATCGGCGGCATCATCAAGCATGCCCGCGCGCTGAACGCGATCACCAACCCCGGCACGAACTCCTACAAGCGCCTGGTTCCGCACTTCGAAGCCCCGGTCAAGCTGGCCTACTCGGCCCGCAACCGTTCGGCGTCGATCCGCATCCCGTATGTCGGCAACCCCAAGGGCCGCCGCATCGAAACGCGCTTCCCGGACCCCCTGGCCAACCCGTACCTGGCTTTCTCGGCGCTGATGATGGCCGGCCTGGACGGCGTCCAGAACAAGATCCACCCCGGCGATCCGGCCGACAAGAACCTGTACGACCTGCCGCCGGAAGAAGACGCCAAGATCCCGACCGTCTGCGCGTCGCTGGATCAGGCCCTGGAAGCCCTGGACAAGGATCGCGAGTTCCTGACGCGCGGCGGTGTGTTCACCGACGACATGCTGGACGGCTATCTGGCGTTGAAGGAGCAGGAAGTGCAGCGTCTGCGCATGACGACTCACCCTGTCGAATTCGACATGTATTACAGCCTGTGATCGCCGGCTGATTTCCCGGGGTACGCAGGGGCGGACCGGGGTGCCGGTCCGCCTGTACACCGCCCCGGGTGAAGACGATGAATGTAGAAGCCTTCGAACTGCTCGCCACATCGGTACTGCTGGTGAACGAGCAGGGGTGCGTCGAATACGCCAATGCGGCGGCCGAGGATTTGCTCGGCCGTTCCCGGCGGCAGCTGACCGGGCAGCCGGCGGCCGCCTTGTTCGACGACCGCGAGGCCATGCAATCCTCGATCGATCTGGCGCAGGCGGGCAATGTGGCCGATGTGCGCCAGATGACTTCGCTGCGGCGAGGCGCCGAATCCGTCAGCGTGGTGGTAACCACCGTCGCGCTGATGGGCCAGGCCTGGCCCGTGCTGATCGAGGCGCGCGAGATCGAGCTGCGCGTGGCGGCCGACCGCAACCACCGCCTGGTCGACGAAATCGAAACCCATCGCCAGTTGCTGCGCAACCTGGCGCACGAAGTCAAGAATCCGCTGGGTGGCCTGCGCGGCGCCGCGCAGCTGCTGGAAGGCGAACTGCCCGACCCCGCGCTGGCGGAATATACCCAGGTCATCATTTCCGAGGCCGACCGGCTGCAGGCGCTGGTCGACCGCCTGATCGGACCGCAGCGCGTGCCCTTGAACGCGCGTCCGGTCAATATCCACGAAGTCTGCGAACGCGTCAGCGCGCTGATCCAGGCGGAATTCCGCGACGGGATCTCCATCGTGCGCGACTACGATGCCTCCATGCCGGACCTGCAGGGCGACGCGGCGCGCCTGATGCAGGCGGTGTTGAACGTCGCGCGCAATGCCGCGCAGGAGCTGTCGCTGCAAGCCAGGGACGGGGACGTGCCGCCGCCCCAGATCACGCTGCGCACGCGGGTGGCGCGGCGGGTCATGCTGGCGCACCGCCAGCACCGGCTGGCGGCGGTACTTTCCATTATCGATAACGGTCCCGGCGTACCGGAACATATCCGCGACCGCATTTTCCATCCGCTCGTTACCGCGCGTCCCGGCGGCACGGGCCTGGGCCTGAGCCTGGCCCAGGACTTCGTGCAGCAGCACGGCGGCATCATCGAATTCGAATCCCGACCCAGGCATACTGAGTTCCGCCTGGTCCTGCCGATGGAACCCGCATGAAACCAGTTTGGATCGTAGACGATGACCAGGCGATACGCTGGGTGCTTGAAAAGGCCCTGGCGCGGGCCGGCATAAATACCCGCAGCTTTTCCCAGGCCAACGATGTCCTGAGCGCGCTGGAAGGCGACGAGCCGGCCGCGCTGGTATCGGACATCCGCATGCCCGGCGGCAACGGCCTGGACCTGCTGCGCCAGATCAAGGAAGGCCATCCGGCGCTGCCCGTCATCGTAATGACGGCGTTCGCCGACCTGGACAGCACGGTGTCGGCCTTCCAGGGCGGCGCCTTCGATTACCTGGCCAAGCCCTTCGACGTCAACGAGGCGGTGTCGCTGATCCAGCGCGCGGCGCAGGAATCGGCTGGCGGGCCCAGCGGCGACGCTTCGGCCACGCAGACCGATCCCGGCGAACGCTGGATGATGACGCAATCGGCATCGCCGGCCATGCAGGAGATCTTCCGCGCGATCGGCCGCCTGGCCCAGTCCAAGGTCACCGTACTGATCACGGGCGAATCCGGCACCGGCAAGGAACTGGTGGCGCGCGCCCTGCATGGCCACGGCGCGCGGGCCAAGGGGCCCTTCGTGGCGCTGAATGCCGCGGCCATTCCGCGCGACCTGCTGGAGGCCGAACTCTTCGGCCACGAGCGTGGCGCCTTCACCGGCGCCAACACGCTGCGCCGCGGCCGCTTCGAGGAAGCCCACGGGGGTACCCTGTTCCTGGACGAGATCGGCGATATGCCTATCGAGTTGCAGACCCGTCTGCTGCGCGTGCTGGCCGAAGGAACGTTCTACCGCGTGGGCGGCGCCCAGCCCGTGCGGGTGGACGTGCGCATCGTCGCCGCGACGCACCAGCCGTTGGAACAGCGGGTGGAGCAGGGCCTGTTCCGCGAAGACCTGTTCCACCGCCTGAACGTCATACGCCTGAGGCTGCCGCCCTTGCGCGAGCGGGTGGAAGACATTCCCGCGCTGGCGCAGCATTTCCTGACACTGAGCGCGCGGCAGCTGGGCGTGTCGGCCAAGCGCCTTACCCCCGAGGCGTTGGCCGTGCTGACGCGCTTCGATTTCCCGGGCAACGTGCGGCAGCTGGAGAATTTCTGCCATTGGCTGACCGTGATGGCGCCGGGACAGACCATCGAGCGCGCGGACCTGCCGCCGGAGATCCGCGCCATGGAACACGGCGCGCCGCAAGCGGCGGCGCCGCGTCCCGCGGCCGCCACGGGTAGCGCGCCGCCGGCGGAGGCCGCGCCGCAAAGCTGGCAGGAGTCGCTGCTGCGCGACGCCCAGCATCGCCTGGATCGCGGCGAGCCGGCCATCATGGCGACCCTGACGCGGCAGTTCGAGCGCATCCTGCTGCAGACCGCGCTGCAGGCCAGCCGAGGCCGCCGCGTGGAGGCCGCATCCCGGCTGGGCATAGGCCGCAATACGATCACCCGCAAGCTGCGCGACCTGGGAATGGAAGACGAATAGCGGGCGGCCGGCCCGCGTACCCGGCGCGGCCGAGCCGTACGTATCCCGAACGGCTCGCCGTTTTGATCCCGAACGGCTTGCCGTCTTCGTCCTGGATGGCTCGTGGTCTTCGTCCCGGATGGCTTGCGGTCCTTATCCCGACCGGCCCGGCCGGCTGTTACCCGTCTCGTTCCTGCCGCCGCTTCCAGTGGCCGGCGTGTCCACCAGGCTGCCTTGCAGGCGCGGCGATTCCAGTTTCTTCAGCCACCACTTCAAGGCTTCGCCGCGCGCCGGCGCGCGCCAGGCGCAGGACAGGCGTTCGTGTATCCCCCCGTCCCGGGTGGGTTTCTCCATCAGCAGGCCCTGGCCCAGGTAGGGCGCGGCCAGCAGGCGCGGGATATAGCCGCAGCCCACGCCGCGTATCTGCGCGTCGATCTTGGCCTGCATCGTCGGCATTACCACCCGCTGCTGCGTATCCAGCAGGCCGCGCGTCAGCGGCGGCAGGGCGCGCGACGTATCCGCCACCACCACGGCGCAATGGGCGCCGATGTCCGCGGGGGTGAGCGCATGTTCCACCCGCGCCAGGGGATGATGCGGCGCCACGCAGAAGACCAGGTGCACCTCGCCCAGCGGCCGCGCCGCGAAGCGTCCCGGCGGCGCCAGGGCCGCATCCCCGCCGATCAGCAGGTCTGCCCGCCCGCCGGTCAGCGCGTCCCAGGTGCCGCTTAGCACTTCGCTGGTGAACCGCAGCTTGGTCGCGCTGCCCAGCTCCTGGAATTCCTCGATCAGGTCGTACAGCGGCGGCCAGGGCAGGACGCCATTGACGGCGATGCGCAGTTCCGGTTCCCATCCCGTGGCGATGCGGCGCACACGGCGCGTCAGGTCTTCCAGCGATCTCAGCAACAGGCGGCCGTCGTCCAGCAGCGCCTGGCCGGCCGGCGTCAGTACCGCGCGATGACCGCTGCGGTCGAACAGCAGCACATCCAGGCGGTCTTCCAGGTTGCGTATCGAATAGGTGACGGCGGACGGCACCTTGCCCATCTCGCGCGCCGCCTTGGCGAAGCTGCCGTGGCGGGCGATGGCGTCGACGAGCAGCAGCAGTTCGGGCGTGAGCAGGGCGTCGGGAGAGGCGGCGGCGGATGACGGCGGCATGGGGGACCCAGGGCTGGGTTGATCGGGGCCGGGCGTTGCGGCGAGCGGCGCGCAAGCCGGCGCCGCCGCGTGGCACGGCGGCTGCCGGCACCGGCCGGCGAGGCATTCAAATTTATTGAATGATCTCTTCAAAACGGTTCAGCCGCAAGCCGGCCGCGGACGCCCACAATGACGTTCATCGACAACGTTCAACAGGAGTCCACGCCATGCTTACCCTGCGACGCAGCGAAGAACGCGGCTACGCCGACCACGGTTGGCTCAAGAGCCACCATACCTTTTCCTTCGCCAACTACTATGACCCGCGCCACATGGGTTTCGGCCCGCTGCGCGTGATCAACGACGACCGGATCGCCGCCGGCCGCGGCTTCGGCACCCACGGCCACCGCGATATGGAGATCCTGACCTATGTGCTGGACGGCGCCGTGGCGCACAAGGACAGCATGGGCAACGGTTCGACGATACGCCCGGGCGACGTGCAGCGCATGAGCGCCGGCCGCGGCGTGCTGCACTCGGAATTCAATCCGCAGGCCGACAAAGGCACGCACCTGCTGCAGATCTGGATCGAACCCAATGCCGTCGGCATCGATCCGGGCTACGAGGAAAAGCGTTTCGAGGAAGCCGACAAGCGCGGCCGCCTGCGCCTGGTGGCCTCGCCGGACGCGGCCGAAGGCTCCGTGCTGATCCACCAGGATGCGCGCCTGTACGTCGGCCTGTTCGATGGCGAAGAAAGCGCGACGCTATCCCTGGCGCCGGGGCGCCGCGCCTGGGTGCATGTGGCCCGCGGACAGGTGACGGTCAACGGCCAGGCCCTGGTGGCCGGCGACGCGCTGGCCGTGCAGGATGAGGACGCGATCTCCCTGGCAAAGGGCGAGGGCGCCGAAGTCCTGGTGTTCGACCTGCCGTGACCCGCAGTCCTGTTCGTCCCGCGCCGCCGGCGCGGGACGAACGGACGGACGCCGCGATGGCGCGGCGCGCCGATTCGAGCCATAGTTCTCCATCGCCTGCCTACGGAGCATCGCCATGTCCCAACTCAGCCCAGAATTTCCCGCCTCGGTCGAAGCCGTGGTGATCCCACGCACCAGCGATATCGGCAACTTCGAGGTGCGGCGCGCCTTGCCCTCGCGCGAGCGCCGCACCGTGGGGCCCTTCGTTTTCCTGGATGAAATGGGTCCGGCCATGTTGCCGGCGGGTGTGGGTATCGATGTGCGGCCGCATCCGCATATCGGCCTGTCCACCGTGACCTATCTGTACGAAGGCGCCATCGTGCACCGCGACGGCGCCGGCAATGTGCGCACCATCCTGCCGGGCGAGGTGAACTGGATGACCGCCGGCCGCGGCATCGTGCACTCGGAACGGTCCTCCGCCGACAGCCGCACCCGGGCGCAGCCGCTTGCCGGCCTGCAGTCCTGGGTGGCGCTGCCCGCCGCGCACGAGGAAACCGACCCTGGCTTCGTGCACTACGACCGCGGCGCGCAGGCGGTGCTGGAAGGCGAGGGCATCCGGGCGCAGATCGTCGCCGGTTCCCTGTTCGGCCGGACATCCTCGGTGCGGACCCTGTCGCCCCTATTCCTGGGCGATATCACGCTGGAGGCGGGCGCCCGCCTCTCGCTCGACGCGGAATACGAGGAACGCGCGGCATATATCGCCCGCGGCGAAGTCGAGATCGATGGCCAGCGGTTCGAATCGGGACGGCTGGTCGTGCTGGCGCCAGGCAAGGTGGTGACGCTGAAGGCCGCCACGGCTGCGCGCGTCGCGTTGCTGGGCGGCGAGCCGCTGGATGGCCCGCGCTACCTGTGGTGGAACTTCGTCTCCAGCCGGCGCGATCGCATCGAGCAGGCGCGCGAGGATTGGATGCGCGACCGCTTCAACCAGACCGTGCCGGAAGACACCACGGAGTTCATCCCCGCGCCGGCCTGGGCGCCGCTCGCGCCCCTGCCTTCGCGTTAGCGGTTGCCTATGCGAGCCGCCGCGCGCCGCGCGCATAGGCGGCGGCGCGCTGTTCCGCCAGGGCTTCGCGGCGGATGAAATCGGCCACGAAAGGCGTGGCCGGATGGTGGCGCAGGTTATAGGGCGTATCCCACTGCGCCACCTGGCCTTGTGTCATGACCCCGATGCGATCGGCGATGGCGAAGGCTTCGGCCTGGTCGTGCGTGACCAGCACCGCCGTGTGGCCGGTGTGCTTCAGGATGTCGCGCACCTCGAACGCCAGCCGTTCCCGCGCGTCCGCATCCAGGTTGGAAAACGGTTCGTCCAGCAGCAGCAGGTCCGGCGAAGGCGCCAGGGCGCGCGCCAGCGCCACGCGTTGCTGCTGGCCGCCGGACAGCTCGTGCGGATAGCTGTCCGCGGCATGCGCCAGGCCCACCAGCTCCAGCATCTCGGCGACCCGTCGCTCCTGGTCGGCGCGCGCCTGGCGCCGCAGGCCGAACGCCACGTTGCGCCGCACGGACAGGTGGGGGAAGAGCGCGTAATCCTGGAACATCATGCCCACGCGCCGGCGTTCCGGCGCCACGCAATGGCCCGGGCTGGACAGCACGGCGCCGTCCAGCAGGATGCGTCCGCCCACCGGCGGTTCGAAGCCGGCGATGGCGCGCAGCACCGTGGTCTTGCCGCAGCCCGACGGACCGAGCAGGCAGCCGATATGTCCGCCCGGCAAGGCCAGCGAGAGTTCGTTCACCACGCGCACGACGCCCCGCGGCGTGTCGTAGGCCAGGCTCAGGCGGTCGAGTTCCAGCGAGGCGGTCATAGGGTCTTGTCCATCTTCATGGGCGGCGGCCGCGTCGCGCCCGTGTCACGATCATGTCCAGTGCCTGGGCGGGCCGCCGGCGCGGCTCGGCGCGCATCCGCGGCGCGGGCCCCGGGCAGTTTTTCCTGGCCGCGCGCCAGCAGGATCACCGGTAACAGGCCGGCGGCAACGATGGCCAGCGCGGCCACGGCGCCTTCTTCGTAGGTGCCGCGCGCGGCCTCGCCATACAGCCAGGTCGCCAGCGTGTCGAAATTCATCGGCCGCAGCAGCAGCGTGGCCGGCAGTTCCTTCATCGCATCGACGAAGACCAGCAGCGCCGCGCCCGCCATGGCGGGGCGCAGCAGGGGAAGATGCACCCGCCGCAGCGTACCGCCCGCGGTTTCGCCCAGCAGGCGCGAGGCCTGTTCCAGCGACGGCGGGATGCGGGCCAGCCCGGCCTCCAGGCCGCCGGCCGCGATCGCCAGGAAGCGGATGACATAGGCGCAGACGAGGGCGGCGGCCGAGCCCATCAGCACCAGCCCCGCGCCCCCGGACAGGGCCGACCAGGCGCGGTCGACCAGGGCGAGCGGCGTCAACAGGCCGATCGCCAGCACGGTGCCCGGAATCGCATAGCCCAGCCCCGCTGCCCGCGCGCACAGCGGCGCCAGGCGGCGCCGGCCGCTTTCGCGGGTGGCGCGCGCGGCCCACGCCACCAACATGCCGCAGGCCAGGGTGACGACGGTGGCCGTACCCGCGATGGCCAGCGTATTGCCCGCCGCGGCCCAGAGCTGGCGCGAGACGCCGCCGACCAGATGCAGGCGCTTCTGCGTTTCCCAGAGCAGGTACAGCGCGGGCGCCAGGAAGCCCAGCATCACCGGGATGGCGCACAGGCCGGCGGCCAGGGCGGCGGCCCCGCCATGCAGCCGCAGCGGCTGCATGGGCCGCATCCGCTGCGTGGCCGCGTAGCGCTGGCGGCGGCGTCCACGCCGCTCCAGCAGGATCAGGATCACCACGATGACGAGCATGGCCAGCGCGATCTGCGCCGCCGATGCCAGGTCCGAGCGGGTAACCCAGGTGGTGTAGACCGACACCGTCAGGGTCTGCACCCCCAGGAACTCGGATGCGCCGATATCGTTCAGCGTTTCGAGCAGGGCCAGGCTCAGCCCCACCGCGATGGCCGGCCGCGCCATGGGCAGGGCGACGCGCCAGAAGGCCGCGCGGCGGCTGGCGCCCAGCGTGCGGGCCGCTTCCAGTACGTTGGCCGCCTGCGTCATGAACATGGCGCGGGTGGTGAGGTAGACGTAGGGGTACAGCGCGAAGCCCAGGACGAAGATGGCGCCCGGTAATGAGCGCAGGTCGGGCAGGCGGAATTGGCGCGGGCTGTCGTAGCCCAGCAGCGCGCGGATCGCCCCTTGTACGGGACCTATGGGATGCAGCAGGTCCAGGTAGGCGAAGGCGACGATATAGGTCGGTACGGCCAGGGGCAGCAGCAGGGCCCAGCTCAGTACGCGGCGCCCGCGGAACTCATAGGCGCTGACCAGCCAGGCGCTGCCGGTGCCCAGCGCGGCCGTCAGCACGGCCACGCCGAGCAGCAACAGGCCGGTGTTGGCGGCGGCTTGCGGCAGGACATAGTGCGCCAGGTGCGCCCAATGGCCCGCGCTGGCGCCCAAGGCCTGCCATCCCAGCGCCGCCAGCGGGGCGCACACCACCAGCGCGATCAGTGCCGCGCCCCATGACCAGGCCATCAGTTATCGAAGCCCACCTTGTCGACGAGCTCGCTCGCTTGCTTGCGGTACTTGGCGATGTCGGCCACGGGCAGGGCATCCACCTTGAGCGGCCCGAAGCTGGCGACCACGGGATCCAGCTTGACGCCCGCGCGAACCGGGTATTCGTAGTTGGCCTGCGCGTACAAAGCCTGGGCGGGTTCCGACACCAGGTATTCCAGCAGCTTGACCGCTTCGGCCTTGTGCGGGGCGTGCTTGGCCACCGCGGCGCCGCTGATGTTCACGTGCGTGCCGCCATCCTTGGTCGTGGCGAAGGTGGGGCGCACGACCTTGATGGCGTCGCCCCATTTGCGCGCGTCCGTACCCGGCTCGGCGTTCTTCATGTGGCCCACGTAGTAGGCGTTGGCCAGTCCGATGTCGCAGATGCCGCCCAGGATGTCGCGCGCCACGTCGCGGTCGCCGCCGGCGGCCTTGCGCGCCAGGTTGGCCTTGACGCCGCGCAGCCATTTTTCCGTGGCCTCGGCTCCGTCATGGGCGATCATGGCGGCGATCAGGCCCGTGTTGTACGGGTGCTGGCCGGAACGGATGCAGACCTTGCCCTTCCACTTGGGATCGGCCAGGTCCTCGTAGCGGAAGGACGTCACCGGCAGGTCTTTTTCGACGTAGAGCACGCGGTCGCGCAGCGACAGGGCATACCAGCTGCCGCCCGG
Organism: Bordetella bronchialis; assembly: GCF_001676705.1. Classification (NCBI taxonomy): domain Bacteria; kingdom Pseudomonadati; phylum Pseudomonadota; class Betaproteobacteria; order Burkholderiales; family Alcaligenaceae; genus Bordetella; species Bordetella bronchialis. The sequence continues at coordinate 3,267,106 of NZ_CP016170.1, read as the reverse complement.
GCCGCGCAGGTTGGCGGGCACCACCGATTCCAGGGCCTGCGACGGCGCGGCCTGCGTGACGCCGCCGTCCACCAGGTCCAGCAGATTGCCGATATCCACCGTCATCAGCACGTCGGCGGGCGACTTCTCGCCTTCGGCCTTGACGCGTTCGAGCAGGCCGTCCTTCACGAACACCGTATTGACCTTGACACCGCTGGCTTCGGTATAGGCGTCGAGCAGCGGCTGGATCAGCTTGGGCTCGCGCGTGGTGTACAGGGTGACTTCGCCGGCGGCCAGTGCCGGGGCGGAATAGGCCGCGCCGGCAAGGCACAGCGCGCCCATCAGGGTGGACAAGGTGGAACGAGGGCTTTTCATGGTCTGCTCCCAACGTGCCCGCCGGGCCGCCCGCGTGCGTCCCGGTAGACTGTTAACGAAAATTATTCTCAGTCAGAACTGCGAGAAGATAACAAGAATCCGAATATCGTTCAACTTTTTGTAAGTTTGTGGCCGGGGCGGTCCAGGCCCAGTGCCCGGGTTTCGTCGACGAGGTATTGCTTCAGGGCTTCGGCCGGTCCGCTCATGCCGCGATGCCGCGGCCACACCAGGCCCAGCGCCAGGTCGTCCACCCGCAAGAGCCTGCGCGCTTCCAGGCCCTGGCGGCGCGCATAGACGGCCCCCAGGGTTTCCACGATCCCCAGGCCCACGCCGGCCGCCACCAGCGCGCAGGCGGCGGAGGACTGCATGACCTCCACCGTGGGCATGTGCGCGAGTCCGGCGGCTTCCAGCGCGCGCGCGGTGGCGCGTCCGGCGGGCAGGGCGGTGCCCAGCACGATGGGTTGCTGGCGCGCCACTTCGCCCAGCGTCAAGCGCTTGCGCGCGGCCAGCGGATGGTCCGCGCGCAGGATGCAGAACAGGCTCAGGGTGCTGAGCGTGCGCGTCTCCACGCGCGCATCCTGCGGCGCGCCGATGATGATGCCCAGGTCTATGCGATGGTCCACCGCCATGTCGACGATCTCCAGCGCCGTGCCGGACCGCACGGTGACGGCGACGTCGGGGTGGGTTCGCCGCAGCCGCGCCAGCGCCGGTGGAAACAGGCTGGATGCGGAGATCGCGACCGCGCCGACCGCCAGGCGGCTTGCCGAGCCATGGCGGATGTCGCGCGCGAGCCGGTCGACGGCCTCGATGCCGGCCAGCGCGTTGAGCACTTCGGGCAGCAGGGCGCGCCCCTGGCTGGTCAGGTGCAGGCGGCGGTTTTCGCGGCTGAAAAGCGCGAAACCCAATCGCGTTTCCAGATCGCGCAGCAGGGCACTGGCCGCGGGCTGTGCCATGTTGACCGAGGCTGCCGCCGCGGTCACGGTTTCGTGCTGGTACATCGCGCGCAGCAGCGCCAGTTCGCGGCGGGTCACCATGGGGCGGGCACCATATTGAATTGATATGAAACCAGACAATCTATCTATTTGACCATGGCCGCGGCGGTTGGGACACTGGCGTCCCGCATACCTCCGACCGCCATGCCAGCCAACGATATCGTCTCCGTGCAGTGCATCCCCATGCGGCTGCCGTTTCATCACTGGACCTCGCCGCCCCTGTTCGCGGGCCGCCCGCGCGACAAACTGGACAGCGCGCTGGTGCGCGTGCAGACCGCCGACGGCACCGTGGGCTGGGGCGAGTCCTATTGCGTGGAACCGCGCGCCATCCAGGCTGTGTTCGAGACCCTGGTCGCGCCGCTGGCCTGCGGCAAGGACGCGGGCGACGAGGCCCTGGTGTCATCGATCCAGCGCACCTTGCACAACCTGGGCCGCTCCGGCCCGGTGCCGCATGCGATCGCCGGACTCGATATCGCGCTGTGGGACCTGCGCGGCAAGCGCGCCGGTGTCCCCGTGTACCGGCTGCTGGGCGGCCGCAAGCAGCGTCCGCGCGTCCGCGCCTATGCCTCGCTGCTGCAGTACTACGGCGATGCCGCGCTGCTCGACCGCGTGGTCACGCGCGCGCTGGCAGAGGGCTATACCGAGGTCAAGCTGCATGAACGCACCGCCGACGCCGTCATGGCCGCCCGCCGGGCCGCCGGGCCGGACGTGCCTTTGATGGTCGATACCAACTGCGCCTGGCTGCCCGCGCAGGCGCCGGCGGCGATCGCCGAAATGGCCGTCCATGCCCCACGATGGATAGAAGAGCCCCTTTGGCCGCCGGAGGACCACGATGCCCTGTGCCGGTTGCAGGCGGGGACCGCCGTGCCGCTGGCGGTGGGCGAGAACGCCAGCAGCGCCCATGAGCTGTCGACGCTGGTCGCGCGCGCGGGCGTGCGCTATGTGCAGCCCAGTGTCATCAAGCTGGGCTTGAGCGCGGCCTGGGCCTTGTCGCGGCAGTGCGAGGGCGGCGACGTGGCATGCGCGCCGCAGGTGGCCTTCTTCGGCCCCGGCTATCTGGCCAGCCTGCATCTGCTGGCGGCGCAGGAGACCGAGGCATCGCTGGAACGCCTGTATGTGGCGCTGGCCCACGTGCCCTACGGCGGCACGGTGCCGGTCGCGGACGGCTGGGTCCATGTCCCCGACGGCCCGGGGCTGGGCGCGGAACCGGAGACGGACCTGGCGGCCGGACGATACCGCGCCTGACGCGCCTGTCCCGCGCCCGGGATCGCGGTAAAGGTCCAGGAATCACGAACGACACAACGACATGACGAAGGAGACGGGAATGGATTTTTCACGCAGGGGCTTCGTGGCCCGCGGCGCGGCACTGGCGGTGGCCGGCGCGGCGCCCTGGATCGCGCGGGCGCAAGGGGGCGCGCAGGCCCAGGGACCGGCTTATCCCGATAAACCCGTGCGCCTGTTCGTGCCGTATCCCCCGGGCGCGGCCACGGACACGCTGGGCCGCTTCGCCGCGGAAACCTATGCCAAGGCCTATGGGCAATCCTTCATCGTGGAGAACCGCAGCGGCGGCGGGACGGTGATCGGCACGCGCGCCGTGGCCACCGCGCCGGCGGACGGCTACACGATAGGCATGGTCGATACGGCCTTCGTGATCAACCCGGGCCTGCTCGGCGGGCGCCTGCAATACGACACCGTGAAGGACTTCGCGCCGATCTCCCTGATGGCCACCGCCCCCTTCGTCATGGTGGTCCATCCTTCGGTCAAGGCGGCCGATATGGCCGCTTTCGTGGCGCTGGCCAAGGCCGAGCCGGGCGTGCTGTCCTTCGGCTCCGCCGGTGTCGGCAGCGCGCCCCATCTGGCCGGCGAGCAGTTGCGCCAGCAGGCCGGGATCAAGGTCGTTCATGTGCCGTACCGGGGTGGCGGCACGGTATTCACGGACCTGCTGGGCGGGCAGATCCAGTTCGCCTTCGCGACGGTGCCCACGCTGCTGGAGCACATCCGGGCGGGGCGGCTGCGCGCCATCGCCGTGACCAGTCCGACGCGGGTGGCGGCCTTGCCCGACGTGCCGACCATGGCGGAAGCCGGCTACCCCAACGTCGATACCGCGCCGCTGTTCGGCCTGGTCGCGCCGGCCGGCGTGCCGGCGCCTATCGTCGACAAGCTGGGCGCCACCATCTCGGCGGCGGCCCGGCAAGGGGCATTGCACGACAAGCTCGTCTCCCTGGGCTTCGTGCCCGTCGGCAGCACGCCGGCGGAGTTCGCCGCGCGCATCGACACCGATATCGCCAAATGGAAAGGTGTGATCCAGCGCGGCGACATCAAGCCGGAATGATGCGGTACGGCGCCGGCATCGATGGTGCGCGGCTGGCGGCACGAAGATCGGCGACCAGCGGATACGCGCCCCGGACCGTGCGCACGGCCATCAGTCCAGCCCGATGAGCCGGGCGCCCGTGCGGAACAGGGCGGCGGCGTCCGGCGCGAGCCGGAAGGCCGCCAGAAAGTTATCGATCCGATAGGACGGCAGCGCCGCGTGGATGGCCTTCCGCAGGGCCAGCGCTTCGTCCAGCCTGCCGGCCAGCGCCAGGCAATTGGCGGCAATGGCCAGGATGTGCACGTGGGCGTTGGGTCGCGCCGCCGCCCTGGCGGCCCAGTCCGCCGCTTCGTCGTAGCGGCCCAGCCGTACCAGGGCCATGGCGCGCACGGCCAGCATCCCGAAGAGCAGGGGGTCGAAGGGGCTCAGGCGGCGCGAATGATCGGACGAGCCTATGGCGGCCTCGGGGTCGCCGGACTGGCAGTTCACGAAGCCCAGCGTGTAGTGGCCCAGGGCGAAGTTGGGGCTCAGGTCCACGGCGCTGCGCAGCTCCGCCAGCGACTGCGAGGCGTCGCCGCGCAGCCATAGCGCGCGCCCCATGGCCCAATGGGCGGCCGGGTCGCGGTCGTCGGCGATCAGTCCCTGTCCCGCGGTTTCCAGCGCCAGCGCGGTGGCCGCCTGCTGGGCCTGCCAGCCCTGGAAGGCGTCCTGCCAATGCGTGAAGGAGAGTCCCGCATGGGCGCGCGAGAACGTCGGGTCCAGCCGTACCGACATCGCGAAGAACTCGCGCGCCCGTGCGTTGTCCGCCTGGTTGAAGCGGTACATATGCCAAAGCCCGCGGTGGTAGGCTTCCCACGCATCCAGCGATGCGGGCGGCTTCAGGACGGCGCGGTTGCGCTCGGCGGCCTCGATCTCGCCATCGATGCAGGCGACGATGCGGTTGCCGATCTCTTCCAGCGCCAGGAAGGCGTCGTCCAGGTCGTGCTCCAGCACGTCGCTCCATACGATGCGGGCGGTGCGCGAATCGACCAGCTCGACCGCGACGGCGAGGCGCCGGGCTTCGCGGCGCAGCCACCCGCTGACGACGTAGTCCACGTTGAGCGTGCGGCCGGCCTCTTCCGGCCCCACGCCGCGCTGGTCCAGCGCGAATACCGTTCCCTGGGCGATGACGAACAGGCTGCGCAGCTTGGCGAGCCGGGCGATGATGTCATGCGCCAGGCCATCGCTCAGTCCGCCCCGCACGCCCCGCACGCCGCCCGCGCCGGCGGAGGCGGACCGGTCGCTGAAGGGCATGACCGCGATCGAAGCGCGGCCGGCTGTCCTGGCGGCCACACCTTCGGGCGTCGTGGATGGGGGCGCGCTGGCGCCCGCACCATCAGCGGCGGTGGGCGGGGCGGGCCCGCTGGCAAGCGGTTCGGGCCCGCCTTGCGGGAGCGGCCCGGCGTCGGCCGCGCCCGCGCGGGTCGGCGCCTGGCGCGCGACGCGGGTCCGGACATCGCGCCAGGCCTCGCGCAGCGGGCGCCAGTCCAGGCCGTCGGCCTCGAAGGCGCGCACCGCGGCCGCCAGGTGCTCTTCGCCTTCACGCCACCGTCCCCGGCTGCCTAGCGCCTGCAGCACCAGCGTGTGCGCATGGGCGTCGAAAGGCGCCAGCTGCAGCCATTTGTCCAGGCAGGCGAAGCTTTCCTCCAGGCCCAGGGGCAGCCGCGCCACCAGATGCTCCAGCACCGCGGCATGGCAGGCCCTGAAGCGGCGCCGTTGCGCCGTCAGCCAGCTCGTGAAGGCCGGACTGCGATCGAGCTCCAGCCCGTCCAGGAAATCCCCGACGAACAAGGTCGCCAGCGCCCGCAAGCGCTCGGTGGACAGCTTGTCCACGCCCTGCTGCATGGCGTTGCCGATGTCGACCGCATCGACGTAGCAATCGCCCAGATCCAGCCGGACCCGGTCCTGCGCCGTTTCGATCCGGCGCCGGCCGGGCTCGTCGAGCAGGCTTCTCGCCTTGCTCAGGCACCAGCGCAGTTCGCCGCGCGGGTCGTTGGGAACGTCCCACAGCAGTTCGCAAAGCCGGCTGCGCGCCAGGGCATGCGGCGCGAGCGCCAGGTAGGCGATAAGCGCCCGCAGCTTGCGCGACGCCGGCTGCGGCAGGGCCACCCCGGCGCGCCGGATGGCCAGCGGCCCGAGCAGGCTCACGTGCAGGGTGTGGCACGCCGGGGGCGCGCCGGCCTCGGCGCTTTCCAACGCCGATTCCACGCGCGCTACCACGCCGGTCTCCACGGCGCCGGCCTACCTTGCATACCGGAGCGCGCGGCACCCCGCCCATTGCGAAGCCTCATGCGCGATCCCCCGGACCGCCGGGCATTCTTTCCTTCACATGCACACCGCTTCAACGGAGACAGACCATGGCCATATCCACCCTCGCCACCCCTGAAGCGCGGGATACCGCGCAGCCCGACCTGGCCGCCCTGAAGGCGCGCCAGCAGGGCGCCTGGGCATCCGGGGACTATGCCGTCGTAGGCACGACACTGCAGATCGTCGGCGAACAATTGTGCGAGTCGCTCGATATCCGCGCCGGGCAAAAGGTGCTCGACGTGGCGGCCGGCAACGGCAACGTCTCGCTGGCCGCGGCGCGGCGCTGCTGCGACGTGACCGCCACGGACTATGTTCCCGCCTTGCTGGCGCGGGCCCGCGAGCGCGCCGCCGCGGACCGGCTGTCCATCGAATTCCAGGAGGCCGACGCCGAAGCGCTGCCCTTCCAGGACGCCAGTTTCGACGTGGTCGTGTCCACCTTCGGGGTAATGTTCACGCCGGACCAGGACAAGGCCGCGAGCGAACTGCTGCGCGTGTGCCGGCCGGGCGGCAAGATCGGCCTGGCGAACTGGACGCCGGACGGTTTCATCGGCCAGGTCTTCAAGACCCTGGGCAAGCATCTGCCGCCGCCCGCCGGCGTGCGTTCCCCCGCGCAATGGGGCACCCGCGCGCGCATCGAGGAGATGTTCGGCGCGCAGGCGTCGTCCATCCAATGCGAGCCGCGCACATTCGTCTTCCGCTATCGTTCGCCGGAGCACTGGATGCAGGTCTTCAAGACGTACTACGGTCCGCTGCTGAAGGCCTTCGCCGCGCTGGATGCGGCCGGGCAATCGGCCCTTGCCGGCGACCTGGTCGCGCTGATCGGCCGGTTCAACCGGTCCGGCGACGGCGGGGTGGTGGTGCCCAGCGAATACCTGGAGATCGTGATCACCCGCCGCTGACGGCGGACCGGCGGCCGCCCCGTGGAAAAGCGGGGCCGCCGCCCGGCAAGCGGACGCAATCTGGTCCATGGCGTGCCTCCCTTGCCGTCATCCGCCCCCGCGGCGGCAGCCGGCCATGAGCAAACCTGGGTATCGGGCCGTTGTTGGATACCGTGCGCGGCCGGGCCCGGGTCCGGCCATGCCGCGCAACGCCGTGGCGGCGCCACGGCGGGCGGACCTGCCATCGTCACGCCGATCCGCGGGCGCGGCAAGGGCGGGACCTCTCCATGCGTCATAGGGCGCCATCCAAACCGGTGGGATGGGTTATTTGCTTACAACCAATCTGTCGCTATAAACCGGGCAAAACCGCTTCAGTTGAGAAGCTTTATCAACAAAAACGTATAAAATCGGGTTATCCCTCACTCGTCCGGACGGATTTTTTGCTCCCCGTCCAGCGGCCGCGCCCCAGAAGACGCCGCCGCGCGTCATCTTCGATCACTATGGCAGCCTTCAATACCGAGCGCGTCCTGAGCGTGCACCACTGGAACGACACCCTGTTTTCCTTCAAGACCACCCGCGATGCGGCGCTGCGGTTCCACAACGGCCATTTCGTCATGATCGGCCTGGAAGTGGAGGGCAAGCCCTTGCTGCGCGCCTACAGCATCGCCAGCGCCAACTACGAGGAAAACCTGGAATTCCTCAGCATCAAGGTGCCGGACGGTCCGCTCACTTCCCGCCTGCAGCACCTGAAGGAAGGCGACACCATCCTGGTCAGCCGCAAGCCGGTCGGCACGCTGGTCGTGCATGATCTCAAGCCGGGCAAGAACCTGTACCTGTTCGGCACGGGCACCGGCCTGGCGCCCTTCATGAGCATCATCAAGGACCCGGACGTCTACGAGCGTTTCGAGAAAGTCGTGCTGGTGCACGGCGTGCGCTGGAAGAGCGAGCTGGCGTATGCCGACTACATCCAGAACGAGTTGCCGGCCAACGAATTCTTCGGCGACATGGTCAACGGCAAGTTGATCTATTACCCCACCGTCACGCGCGAACCGTTCCGCAACCAGGGCCGCATTACCGAGCTCGTGGAAAGCGGCAAGCTGTTCCAGGATATCGGCCTGCCGCCGCTGAACCCGGAAAACGATCGCGCCATGATCTGCGGCAGCCCGCACATGCTGGCCGACATCAGCGCCATGCTGGACAAGCGCGGCTTCACCGTGTCGCCGGGCGTGGGCCAGCCCGGCGATTACGTCGTCGAACGCGCCTTCGTCGAGAAGTAAGCCTCCCGCCCGCGATTGCGGGCGGTTTCCCGTACACGCCGCCATCGCGGGCTGCCTTTCGCACGCACGCCCGCCGATCGCGGGCGGTTTCAATCCACGCGCGGGGCCGCGCAGGCCGATGCCGGGTCGGTGGCGGCGCGGATGCGCGCCATGCGTTCCGGCGAATCGGCCAGCACCGCATCCATGCCCAGGCAGGCCGCCCGCCGGTAATCGGCGGCATCGTTTACCGCGATCGCGATGAGGCGCACGCCGGGCTGGCGCCGGAAGCAGGCCACCGTGCGCGGTGTCCACAGCGTCGCGTCCACCTGGGACTGGCCCGTGCCCAAGGTGAACTTCTCCGTGACCGTAAAGACGCGATGCATTTCGAACGCCGCCGCGCTGTGCGCCGCGGGCGGGTCCTCGCAGCCTTGGCCCAGCAGCACCCGCAGCAGCCGCGCGCGGGTGGCGTCGCGCGATTCGAACAGCCTGGCCTGGGGATAGGCCGCGAAGGCCTGCTGATAGGCGGCCTCGGTCGAATACAGGGTGACGCGGGACCAGGCGCCATCTTCATCCAGCACGCGCGCCACCGCGCGCGCCAGGGGCGCCGCCGGTAGCGATTTCATGTCCAGGATCACCGGCATGTCCGCAGGCAAAATGCGCAGCGCGGCGCGCAGGGTCGGGATACCCGCCGGCGTCCCGCGGTACGGGTAGGCGTCCTTGCCCTGGGTATCGGTGGTCTTGAAGCGCCAGCCCACGTTGACCCGCGCCAGCTCGGCCGCGGTGCGCGCCGCCACCGGCCCCGTGGCATCGGTAAGCGCGGACAGATCGGCGGGGCGGTAGAGGACGGGCACGCCGTCCTTGCTCAATTGCACGCTGAGCCACATCGCATCGGCATGATGGGCAAGGGCCGCCCGTATCGCCTGCAGGGTGTTTTCCGGGGCGTCGCCGGTGCCGCCGCGATGCGCGACGATGCGCGGCAGCGATGGCGCCGGGCGGTCCGCCGGCGCGTCCGGCGCCGTGGCGCAGCCGGCCAGCACGATGGCGACGAGGGAAAGAAGCCAGGGGCGGGGCAGGCGGCGCGGCATGCGGATTCCTTGCGTGGATATCCGCGAGGATACTATCGCGGCGCCGCCCCGCGCGGCGGCGCCGTCCAGGAACCGTCAGGCACGGTCCACGGACTTTCCACGCGCGGCCTGGCTTACTCCGGCTCGATGCCGGCCTGCTTGATGATGGTCTGCCACTTCCGGGATTCGGCTTTCTGGAAAGCCGCCAGCTCGGCCGGGGTGGAGGTGGCCGGATCGGTGCCGGTGCTCGAATAGAACTGCTTGGCCGCGGCGCTCTGCGTGGCCTTGATCAGCAGGGCGTTCAGGCGCTGGACCACGTCGGCGGGGGTGCCGGCGGGCGCATAGGCCGCGAACCAATAGCCCATTTCATAGCCCGGCACGCCGGATTCCGCGATGGTGGGCACGTCCGGCGCCAGCGAGGAACGCTTCAGCGTGGTCACGCCCAGGGCGCGCAGTTTGCCCGATTGGACTTGCGGCAGGCCGGTGGCCATGTCGGTGATCATGGTGCTGATCTGGCCGCCCAGCAGGTCCGTCAAGGCCAGCGGGTTGCTCTTGTAGGGAACGTGCAGCAGCTTCACGTCGGCCATCTGTTGCAGCAATTCGCCGGCGATGCGGCTGCTGGAGCTGCCGCTGCCGAAGCTCAGCTTGCCCGGTTCCTTGCGCGCCATGGCCAGGAAGTCGCCCACGGTCTTGGCCGGGAAGGACGGGTTCACCACCATGATCTGGCTACCCTTGCCCAGCAGGGTCAAAGGCTCGAAATCCTTGACGGGGTCGTATTGCAGGCGCTTGTACAGGTGTTCGTTCGCCGCGTGCGTGGTGTTGGTGGTGATAAGCACCCGGTAGCCGTCCGGCTTGGCGCGGGCCACGTCCTGCGCGCCTATCATCGCGCTGGCGCCGGGTTTGTCCTCGATCACCACGGCCTGTCCGGTCTGCTCGGTCACGCCTTGGGCCAGCGCGCGCGCGATCTGGTCGGTGGCGCTGCCCGCGGCGAACGGCACCACGAAAGTGATGGGGCGATTGGGGAAATCGTCGGCGGCTGCCGCCAGCGGGACGCAGGCGGCGGCGAACAATGCGGCCAGGGCCGGCAGGGCGCGGATCTTCATGGTGTGTCTCCTTGGTTTGTTCATTGATTCTTCGTCGGGTTGCTCGGTCTGTTGTCTGCCCGCGCCGCGCGCGGCGTCTCGCGGATGCGCGGGGGAGGCGCGCCTGCGCCGGGAGAACGATGCTCTATGCATCGGCCGGCCGGTCGCGGAAAGGCCAGGGGTCCTGCGGTATGTCCGGCAGGCGCACCGCCATTTCGGCGCTGACGGGCACGGGCAGGTCCAGCAAATGGAAGGACAGGGACTTGCCGTGCGCGTCCAGGTTCAGCGCGTCGTTGACGCCGCCGTCCAGCACGCCGTCCAGGACGAAATTCATCGCATGCAGCGTGGGCAGCAGGTAGCGCGTGACGGCGGCGGGTTGGCGGTAGGCGAACCATGCGCGCACGCGTTCGGCGGTCACGTAGCGCGAGATCACCTCATAACAGGCCGGATCCCAGGCGATCAGGCTCAGGTTCGAGATGTCGCCCTTGTCGCCCGAGCGGCTGTGCGCCAGGCGGTAGAGCGGGACGTGGCGGACATCGTCCGGTGAAGTGGCCGGCGGCCGGTTCATTGTGTTGCCTCCGCGGCGTCCATCATGCGCCATCCGGCGCGGACCGCCTGCCGGTCGATGGTGCAGGACACCATGTTCAGGCGCGGCCGCAGCGCGGTGCGCACACCGCCGCCGCCGGCCGGCCCGCAGCAATACAGCGCGGTGACCTCGCGCAGCACGCGCTCGGCGACGGCGCGGTCGGCATGCGAGCCGGCCACGCGCAAGCGCACGTCGCGGGCATGGCCGTCGGCCAGTCCGGCGCGCAGGGTGCCGTCGTCGTTGTCCAGGATGCTGATGGCGCCGATCAGATCGATGCGCAGCGGCAGCGCGCCTTTCAGGCGGCGGCGGACGATGTCGGCGGCCAGCCGCGCGCGGGCTTCGGCCTGTACGCCCGCGTAGGAGATTTCCGCTTCGCCCAACCAGCCGCCGCGGTGGCAGACGTTGACCTTCAAGGTGTCCGGGCGGGCATGGCCGGTGATGCCGCGCAACTGTACGCGGTCGACGCCGAGTTCCAGGACTTCCGCCCGGCTCAGGTCCGCCACCACGTCCGGCGTCAGGTAGCGGGCCGGGTCGTGCACCTCGTACAGCAGCTGTTCCTTGGCCGTGCGGGCGTCCACCCGGCCGCCGGTGTTCGCGGCCTTGCCGACGACGAAGTCGCCGCTGGGGGCGATCTCCGCGATGGGGAAGCCGGTTTCATGCAGGCCGTCGACGTCCTTCAATCCCGGCACGCAGAAATAACCGCCGGTGACCTGGGTACCGCATTCCAGCATATGGCCCGCCATCGTGGCGCGGCCGAGTTTTTCCCAGTCGTCTTCGCGCCAGCCGAAGTGCGCCAGCGCCGGTCCCACCGTCAGCGAGGGATCGGCGACCCGGCCGGCCACGACGATATCGGCTCCCGCCCGCAGCGCGGCGGCTATTTCGGTGGCGCCCAGGTAGGCGTTGGCGCTGACGATGTCCATGCCGTCCATGCGGGCGCCCAGCTGTTCGCGCAGCAGCGCGCGCTGCTCGGGCGAGGACAGGTCGTCGCCGTGCACCACCGCGATGCGCGGCGTGGGCAGGCCTTGCATCCGCGCCAGTTCGGCGATGCGCCGCGCCGCGCCGGGCGGGTTGGCCGCGCCGAAGTTGCTGACGATGCGGATACCGTGGGCCTGGCAACGCGCCAGCACCGGCCCCACCAGCTCGTCCAGCAGGGGCTCGTAGCCTCCTTGGGGATGCTGCTGCCGGGCCAGCTGGGCCAGGGCCAGTGTCCGTTCGGCCAGGGTTTCGAATATCAGGGTGCCGCCGCCGCGCGCGGCCAGCGTATCCACCACGGGCCCGGCGCCGTCCGTGCGGTCGCCGGAAAAGCCCGATGCGCAGCCGATCAGCAGCGGTTCGGCGGTGCCGCGCTCGGCGGCATGGGAAAGGTCGTGTGCGTCCGACATAAGGTATGCGAGGTCTCCGCTGGCCACTATAGGCAGCGGCCGTTCATACGTAAAATAGAAATAAAAGATCAATTGATAGAGAAACCCCATGAATCTCTCGGCCCGGCACCTGCGCGCCTTTGTCGCCCTGGCGGAGGAAAAGCACTTCACGCGGGCCGCGCAGCGCTGCCACCTGACCCAGCCGGCCTTCAGCGCCCTGATCCGCGCCATCGAGGACGACGCCGGCATGCGGCTGTTCGACCGCACCACGCGGCACGTGGAGCTGACGGCGGAAGGGCGCGTGCTGGAGACATCCGCCCGCCGCTTGCTGGCGGACTTCGATCTGGTCATGGAAGACTTGCGCGACCACGCCGCCCGCCGCCGGGGCCGGGTGGCGCTGGCGGCTTTGCCGTCGCTGGCCGCCGGCTGGCTGCCGGAGATCCTGGCCGGTTTCCACCGCAGCTATCCCGGCATCGCGCTGACACTGCGCGACGCGCTGCTCGATCCCTGCCTGGACATGGTGCGCGACGGCGAGGTCGATTTCGCCGTGGCCTCGCGGCGGGCCGATATGGCCGACCTGGACAGCGAGTTCCTGCATGCCGACCGCTTCCACCTGGTCTGCCGCGCCGACCACCCGCTGGCGGCGCAGGCGGCGGTCACGCTGGCCCAGGTGGTCAAGTGGCCGCTGATCCAGCTGGCGCGCAATAGCAGCGTCCGCCAACACCTGGATGCCGCGCTGGGGCGGCGGCGGCTGCGGCCGCTGGTGGAAGTGGAGCACCTTGCCACCGTGACGGGCCTGGTCGCCGCGGGCCTGGGCGTCAGCCTGGTGCCGGCGATGACCCTGTTCCATTTCCGTCGTCCCGGGGTGGCGATCCGGCCCCTGGCGGGCAAGGCGCCCACCCGTGCGCTATACCTGGTCAAGCGCAGCGGACGCACCTTGCCGCTGGCCGCCCAGACCCTGTACCAGACTCTGTTGCGGGAGCGTGAAAATATCGCGTCGCTGGAGCGCGATGCGGGGCTTTCACGATAGTCTATGGATGATTAAACTTCGATAGAAGTTTTCCTATGTCTTTCCGTCCGGAGCCGCTCATGAACAAACAGATCATTCACACCCAGGATGCCCCCAAGGCTGTCGGGCCGTATTCGCAGGCGGTGGCCGTGTCCGGTTCCCAGACGGTCTACCTGTCGGGCCAGATCGGCCTGGAGCCCCATAGCGGCGAACTGGTGTCCGAAAGCTTCGAGGGCCAGGTCAAGCAGGCCTTCTCGAATATGCTCGCCGTGGTGCAGGCCGCGGGAGGCAGCAAGGAGAACGTCGTCAAGCTGACGCTCTTCCTGACCGACCTGGGCAAGTTCGGCACCGTCAATACCATCATGGCCGACGTCTTCCCCGAGCCCTATCCGGCGCGTTCCACCGTGGGCGTGGCCAGCCTGCCCAAGGGCGCGCAGTTCGAAGTGGAAGCCGTCGTCGTCCTGTAGAAGGCGCCGCCAGCCGCCGTTTCCCGCATTCCACGCGCGCCACCATGCCTGTCGCCGCGGCCCCGCGCAAAGCACGCGCGCCTGCGTCCGATGCCGCCCCGGCGTCGCGCGGCGACGTGGTCGCGCGCCGGCTTCAGGCGCTGGGCCTGGCGGAGCCCGCCGACCTGATCCTGCACTTGCCGCTGCGCTACGAGGACGAGACCCGGGTAACGCCCATCTCCGCCCTGCGGCCCGGTTTCGCCGCGCAGGTGGAAGGGGAAATCACGCGCTGTGAAGTCCAGTACCGCCCGCGCCGCCAATTGACCGCCGCCATCGCCGACGAAAGCGGCGAGCTGCAATTGCGCTGGCTCAATTTCTATCCCAGCCAGCAGCGTCAGCTGACCGTCGGCCGGCGGCTGCGCGCGCGCGGAGAAGTGCGCGGCGGCCTGTTCGGGCGCGAGATGGTGCACCCTCGCATGAGCAGCGCCGATGCGCCCTTGGCCACCGCGCTGACCCCGGTCTATCCCACCACGGAGGGCCTGCAGCAGCCCGTGCTGCGCAAGGCCATCGCCCAGGCGCTAACGCAGGCCGACCTGGCCGACACGCTGCCGCCGGCCGTGCGCGAGCGCTATGGCCTGGCGCCTTTCGACGAATCCATACACCTGCTGCACGCCCCGCCGCCGGGCGTCTCCGAACACGCGCTCGTCGAACGCGCGCATTCGGCCTGGCGCCGCATCAAGTTCGACGAGCTGCTGGCGCAGCAGCTGTCGCTGGCGGCCGCGCGCGCCGCCCGCCGCGCGCACAAGGCGCTGCCGCTGCCGCGGTCCGGCGATGGCGGCGGCCTGGTGGCGCGCCTGTACGGCGCCTTGCCCTTCGCGCTGACGGGCGCGCAGGAGCGCGTGGTCGCGGAAATCGCCGCCGACCTGGCGCGGCCCTTTCCCATGCATCGCCTGTTGCAGGGCGACGTGGGCAGCGGCAAGACGGTGGTCGCCGCGCTGGCGGCCGCGCAGGCCATGGAGGCGGGGGCGCAGGTGGCGCTGATGGCGCCCACGGAAATCCTGGCCGAGCAGCACTTCCGGAAACTGGTGGATTGGCTGGAGCCCCTGGGCGTCCGCGTGGCATGGCTGAGCGGCAGCGTGGGCGCGAAGGCGCGGCGCGAAGCGGCGGCCGCGGCCGCCGACGGCAGCGTGCAGCTGGTCGTGGGCACGCAGGCGCTCATCCAGGACCATGTGGCCTTCCACAAGCTGGGCCTGTCCATCGTGGACGAACAGCACCGCTTCGGCGTCGGCCAGCGGCTGGCGCTGAACCGCAAGGGCGAATCGGCGCGCGGCCGCATCGTCCCGCATCAGCTGAACATGAGCGCCACGCCCATCCCGCGCACGCTGGCCATGACTTTTTTCGCCGACCTGGACGTCTCCGTCATCGACGAGCTGCCGCCCGGCCGCACGCCCGTCGTCACCAAGCTGGTCGCCGATGCGCGGCGCGAGGAAGTCATCGCGCATATCGCCCAGGCTGCGCGCGCGGGGCGCCAGGCCTACTGGGTCTGCCCGCTGGTCGAGGAAAGCGAGGCCCTGGAGCTGCAGACCGCGGTGGACACCTACGAGGCCATGCGCGCCGACCTGCCCGATCTGCGCATCGGCCTGGTCCACGGCCGCCTGCCGCAGAACGAGAAAGCGGAGGTCATGCAGGCCTTTCGCGAAGGCCGTATCGACGTGCTGGTCGCCACCACGGTAATCGAAGTCGGCGTGGACGTGCCCAATGCGTCGCTGATGGTGATCGAGCATGCCGAGCGCTTCGGCCTGGCGCAGTTGCACCAGTTGCGCGGGCGGGTGGGGCGGGGCACCGCCGAATCGGTGTGCGTGCTGCTGTACCAGGCGCCGCTGTCGCGCATCGCGCGCGAGCGCCTGCGCGCCATGTTCGAGACCGCCGACGGTTTCGAGATCGCCCGGCGCGATCTCGTGCAGCGTGGCCCCGGGGAATTCCTGGGCACCCGGCAATCGGGCCTGGCGCTGCTGCGCTTCGCCGATATCGAACTGGATGCCGCCATCGCCGAGCAGGCACGCGAGGCGGCGGCCTGGCTGCGCAAGGACCATCCGGATGCGGTGCAGGCCCATCTGGCGCGGTGGATGCGCGGCCGTGAAGATTTCCTGCGTACGTGACGATCGTGATCCAACGCGCCGCCCGGCGGCCCTGATACGGAACCCCAGCCATGACTCTCACCGAACTGAAGTACATCGTCGCCGTGGCGCGCGAACGCCATTTCGGCCGCGCCGCCGAAGCCTGTTTCGTCAGCCAGCCGACCCTGTCGGTGGCGATACGCAAGCTCGAGGACGAGCTGGGGGTGACGATCTTCGAGCGCGGCGGGGCGGAAGTCGGGGTGACGCCCATCGGGCAGCGCATCGTTGCCCAGGCGCAGAAGGTGCTGGAGGAAAGCGCCAGCATCAAGGAAATCGCGCGCCAGGGGCACGACCCGCTGGCGGGGCCGTTGCGGGTGGGCGTGATCCATACCATCGGGCCTTATCTATTGCCGCGGCTGGTCCCGGTGCAGATCGAGCGCACCCCGCAAATGCCCCTGTTGCTGCAGGAAAACTTTACGCTGCGGCTGGTGGAATTGCTGCGCCAGGGTGAAATCGACTGCGCCATCATGGCCCTGCCGCTGCCGGAGGCCGGGCTCGTCATCCAGCCCCTGTACGACGAACCCTTCCTGGTCGCGGTGCCCAAGGACCACCCCTGGGCGGATCGCGCCGCCATTCCGGCCCAGGACCTGAAGCAGCAGACCATGCTGCTGCTGGGCAGCGGCCATTGCTTCCGCGACCAAGTGCTGGAGGTCTGCCCCGAGCTGTCGCGTTTTTCGGCGGCCAGCGACGGCATCCAGCGTACCTTCGAGGGATCCTCTCTGGAAACCATCCGCCACATGGTGGCCGCCGGCATCGGCATCACGGTGCTGCCGGTGACCGCGGTGCCGGAGAACCCGCCGGCCGACAGCCTGCTGCGCTATATCCCGCTGGAAGCCCCCGTGCCGGACCGGCGCGTCGTGCTGGCCTGGCGGCGCAGCTTCCCGCGCCTGGCGGCCATCGAGGCCCTGGCGCAGTCGGTCTATGCCACGCCCTTGCCGGGCGTCCGGATGCTGGAAGGTGTGGCCGCCGCCCACCAGGACTAGGGCGGCGGCTACGCCGGGAGCCATTGCGGGCGGCCGCGCTCCCGCAGCGCCGCGCGCAAGGCCGCGGCCAGTTCCGGGTCCGTGCCGCCGGGTGTCGCCGACGCCGCCGCGCGCGCGGGGCCGGCGGCAGGCAGGGGCCCCTGCAGCGCTTCGTACAAATGGCCATCGATGGAGAATCCCGACCCGCCGTATTCGCCGAAGCCGCTGTCGTCCGAAGTGGCGGTGCTGGCGCGGTGTCCTTGCGCCGCGGGGGGTGGGGGAGCGGGGCGTAGCGGCGGACGCGGTGCGGTCCGGCCGTATCCGCTTTCGTCGCGTGACACCGCCGCGGGGCCGCCGTCGTTCCGCTGGAGGCGCGCGCCGGTGACCGCGTGGAGATCGTCATCCGGCGATTCATCGATCGTGGCATAGACGGGTTCGTCATCCGATCCATGGATGGCGGCCCGGACGCCGCGATCGTGCGGCGGGCGCAGGGCGGCGTAGGCGTCCGCGCCGGCGGCGCGCGTGGGCTCCTTGCGACGCATGAAACCGAAGAAGGGCTTCGAGATGGCGTAACCGTCGGAACCCACCGACCGTGCCGATCTGCTGCTGTGGCGTCCACGCCCCCGCGATAGCGGCGCCAGCCAGCCCAGGCCCGGCCGGCGGTTCGCGTCCGCCGGTTCCGCCACGTCGCGCGGCAGGCGATGCGCCAGGGAATCCAGGCGATCCCATATGCCGGTCCGCGCGACGATGTCGTCGACGGCGCGGGTCCGCCATGCCGCGGCGGCAGGGCCCGGGCGGAAGCTGGGGATACCGACCTCATGCATGCCGGCATCCAGCCGCGCATGCAGCGACAGGGCTTCCTGGCACAGCGTACGCGTCAGGTCCCCCGCGACGTCGTAGCCTTGCAGGGTGCGCACGAAGCGCGCGGGCCGCGACGCGGCGGCCGTATCCTGGCCTTGCTCGTGCACCGCGCCTGCGTGGCGGACGGCGTCGCGGATCAGGCTCTCCAGCGTGTCCGCAAGCGGTACGCCGGCATCCGCGGGGCCGTACAGCATGGCGTGCAGGAATCCGGCCTGCCTGAACAATCTGGCGCGGAAGTCCTGCACCAGCGAATCGCGCAGCGTATCCATGCGCTTGTCCGCCTGGACGCGCGCGCTGCCCTGGAGCCGTTCCAGGAATGCCTGGGCGTCGTCCGGCGCGCCGGCGTCCTGGCCCGATACGGGGGGTACGCCGACCAGGGCCTTCAGTTCGGCGTCGCTCAGTTCCTCGACGCAGGCCTCCAGCAAGCGGGACTGTCCCACGCCGCGGTCGTCCAGCATCCCTATCCGCTCGCGCAGCGCTTGCAGTTGCAGGAAGAACGCCGTGCGGCCGGACGCGCCGGCCGGCGTCGCCAGCGATGCGCACGCTGTTTTCAGGAGGGGCGCCCCATTGCGCTTGGCCGACGCGGTACGGACGGCGGTCCGGAGGTCGCCGAGCAGCGTGTCCGCGGCCGCGCGGAGGCTTGCATCCTTGACCTTGGCGGTCAGGTGCGCGCCACCCTGGATATGCGCGCTCAAGGCGCCGCCGGCCAGGCTGCGCAGGTCGCGATCGCCCAGCCGCCGGGTCTCGCCATCGAGCAGCCGTTGCCATACCGCCGGAGCCGAGTCGCCGTGCAGCGCACCGAGCCATGCGCGCGCCTCGTGCAGCGCCTGCAGTTTGTGGGGCGACAGGGGCTTGTCGCCGGCCTGCCGGCAAGCCATGAGCACCTTGACGATCTGGCGCTGCGCATCCGCCTCGGCCCGCTTCATGCGCTTGTCCACCTTGGGGTGCAGGGCCGGGGCCTCCGCGGCCCGCATGGCCTTGGACGTGGCCCGCGCGGGCCCCGCGACATCGGCGGCGATCGGGGCCCGGGAAGGCGCGCGCGGGACGCTTGCGTCGGCCAGACTCCGTGCGCGGTGGATTTCACCCAGGATGCCGGTTTCCTCAAGCACCTTGTGCATGAGCGTACGCCGCAGCGCGGCGACGGCCGCCGGCGAGGCGTAGCCGGCCACGCCGGCATCGTCCAGCGCCCGCTGGATGCGATCGTCGATACGCCCCAGTCCGTCGCGCAGCCGTCCCGGCAGGGCGCCCAGGTCGCCGGCCTGCCCGGGCGAGGCGCCCAGCGTTTCGTTCGCGGCATGCTCCAGCAATAGTCTCACGGTGTCCGCCGGGGACGAGCGCAATAGCGCATGCGTGCTGCCGTGCATCGCCAGGCGCGCGTGCCAGCGCTGTGCGCTGGCGTGGAGGACGCCGGCCTCTTCGAACAGCGCGGGCTGTGCCTGCCGCGCCCAGGATGGCACCTGCGAGTGCAAGTCCTCTTGCAGTACGCGCCACGCGGCGTCAGCCACGCCGTCCAGTACGACATGGATATCGTCGGCCAGCCCCTGGCGCAGCGCACCGGGGTTGCGTCCATAGGCGTCCGGCGAATGATGGGCCAGCCAGAAATCCAGTCCGCCTCCCGGCCGGGCCAATTGTGCACGCAGGCCGTCGGGGTGGTGGCGGCCACTGGCCGACAGATCCCGCAACAGGGCCGCGAGCGCCGTTTCGCCGCCGCTTTCCCCGCCCTGGGCCCTGTGCATGAGCTTGACGGCGGGGTACAGAAAGTCCGCGGGATCCTGCCCGTGGGGACGCAGCATTTTCATGCCGGTCGACAGATCGAGCAGCTGCCGGAGGATGCCGGCGGACAGCTCGACCCGGCCGCCGCCGTCGCGATACGCGCCGCCCAATGCCCGCAGTGGGCCGGCGGTGGCTTCCAGGGCGGTCGCGCATTCGAGTACGTGCGCGACCGCGGCGCCCTGCTGCCCGGGCGCGCCCGCGGGCGCCTGGCGTGCCTGCAGCAGGGCGTCGCGGCGATGCCTGGCTTGCCTGGCGCCCACTTCGGGCAGATATGCGCGCAGGGTGCGGTCGGTCAGCACGTCGCCCAGCGTATTCCGTACGGCCGTCTGCCGGCCCAGTTTGGCGGTGTCGCGCTCGAGCTTGGCCAGGTCCGCGGCGCGTGGCGCGCGGCCCGTACGCGCCAGCATCAGCCTGGCCGTGCGCGCGATGCGCGTGCGGCAGCGGCTTGCCCTGTCGACGCGCGACTGGTGCTCGCCGCGGACCAGCGCGAAGGGCGCGTGGGATCGGCCGGCGGGCTGTATGGAATGAGGGGAGGGGACTAGCGTAAGGGGAGCCGTGGCGGCTCCGGAAATGGGCGGCATGATGCGGGTGTGGATACGGGCAAATAGCGCCGCCAGTCTAGGCTGGCCGTCCCGCTTCATCCATAAGCCGGACGCGCGGCCGCCGCGCGAATTGCCCGGGGGCCCTGTAGGGCCAGGCCGACGGCCCGCCGCGAGGATGTCCATCCGATTCTTCCCGCGGGTCTTGGCTTCCGATATATAAACGAGCTTGAAATCGTGCATTACACGTTTAAAGAGACCCGGCCGATATTTTGCGGATCGCCGTGATGGGCGTGGAACCGGGCCAGCTTTACGGTATCCTTTGGGCCCTTCCGCTTCGGCCGGCCCATGGTCCGGTGGATGGCGGAGCACCCTGGCGGACCATAAGTCCACCATTTGGCATGGAGTGCGCACTAGGAGATGACGATGAAGAAAAACCATCATTTGGCGGCCGCGGCCGCGCTCGCAATCACGGCTGGCCTGTTCACCCTTGGCGCGCAGGCGCAAACGATCAAGATCGCCGCGGTCGGGCCCACCACCGGGCCGGTCACGCAATATGGCGATATGGTGCGCGAGGGCGTCGACACGGCTGTCGAGCAGGTGAATGCCGCCGGCGGCGTCAACGGCAGGAAGCTGGAAGTCGTCGTCGTCGACGACGGTTGCGAACCCAAGCAGGGGCCGACCGCCGCGAATCGCGTGGTGAACGAAAAGATCGGCTTCGTCGTGGGGCCCGTATGCTCGGGGGCCTCCATCGCCGCCGCGCCCATCTACGAACAGGAAGGCGTGGTCATGGTGACGCCCTCGGCGACCTCGCCGGCGCTGACCGACGGCAAGAAGTACAACTTCGTTTTCCGTACCATCGGCCGCGACGACCAGCAAGGTCCGGCCGCGGCGGCCTACATCATCGACAAGGCCAAGCCCAAGAAGGTCGCGGTGCTGCATGACAAGCAGTCGTATGGGCAGGGTATCGCCACCTCGGTCAAGAACCAGCTGGACAAGGCCGGCGTGCCGGTGGCCGTCTTCGAGGGCATCAATGCCGGCGACAGCGATTATTCCGCGGTCATCACCAAGCTCAAGAGCGAAAACGTCGACTTCGTGTACTACGGCGGCTATCACCCCGAAATGGGCCTGCTGATGCGCCAGGCCGCGGAGCAGGGCCTGAAGGCGCGCTTCATGGGCCCCGAAGGCGCCGGCAATCCGGATATCAATGCCATCGCCGGGCCGGCCGTGGAAGGCATGCTGCTGACCTTGCCGGCGGACTTCTCGCAGGATCCCAGGAATGCCGCGCTGGTCAAGGCATTCAAGGACAAGAAACGCAATCCGGCCGGTGCCTTCCAGATGACCGCCTATTCGGCGACGATGGCCATCGTCGACGGCATCAAGGGCGCGGGCTCCACGGACCCGACCAAGGTCGCGGCATGGCTGCACAAGAACAGCATCGATTCCCCCATCGGGAATATCTCCTGGAACTCGCAGGGCGACCTGAACAACTTCGCCTTCAAGGTGTACGAGTGGCACAAGGACGGCTCGCATACCCAGGTTGACTAGGGCGGCCGCGCAGACGCCGGCCGCGCAGACGCCGGCCGCGCCGAAGCCGGCCGCGCCGAAGCCGGCCGCGCCGAAGCCGGCCGCGCCGAAGCCGGCCGCCGGCATCGAGGCACCCCGGACGGGCCTCGATGCCGCGCCGATTCCACCGGCCCGCGGCCCGGTATGATGAAGCGGCAAACGGAGGCATCCTTGATGAGCAGTGGTGAAGCAGTACCCCCCACCGTCCGGCCCGATTTCATGCCGTACGAGGCCTTTCACAGTGCACAGGCGGCCGTAGAGCGCCTGATTGCCATCTACGAACGGAATACGGCCTACCTGCGCGACGGCCTGCAGCGCGTCACGGCAGGGGACGACCTGCAGGGCGTGCGGGTGCGCGCCTGCTATCCCAGCGTCCGCATCGCCGTCCATACCTACGATCCGGTCGATACCCGCCTGTCGTATGGCCATGTCGCCGAACCGGGCGTGTATCAGACGACCGTCACGCAGCCCCGCCTGTTCAAGGATTACCTGACCGAGCAGATCGGCCATCTGCTGCAGAATCACAAGGTGCCGGTCGAAGTGGGCGAGTCCAACGTGCCCATTCCCTTGCACTTCGCCTTTCCCGACGGCGCCTATGTGGAAGGCGAGCACCTGGAAGCCCTCCGGCGTCCGCTGCGCGATATCTTCGACGTGCCCGACCTGGCCATCACCGACGACGCCATCGTCAACGGCACCTGGCGCGGCCGCGACAACGAGCCCCGGCCCCTGGGCCCCTTTACCGCGCCGCGCGTGGACTACTCCCTGCACCGGCTGCAGCACTATACGGCCACGGCGCCGGCGCATTTCCAGAACTACATTCTCTTCACCAATTACCAGTTCTATGTGGACGAGTTCTGCGCCCGCGCGCGCGCCATGCTGGCGGCCGGAGAGGGCGATTACGACGCCCTGATCGAGCCGGGCAACCGCATCATGCGGCGCGGGGAAGCCATTGCCACGGACGCGGCCGCGGGGCGCCTGCCTCAGATGCCGGCCTATCACCTGACGCGTGCCGATCATTCCGGCATTACCCTGGTCAACATCGGGGTGGGGCCTTCCAATGCCAAGACCATCACCGATCACATCGCCGTGCTGCGTCCGCATGCCTGGCTGATGCTGGGGCATTGCGCCGGCTTGCGGACCTCGCAAAGGCTGGGCGATTACGTGCTGGCGCACGGCTATGTGCGCGACGATCACGTTCTCGACGCCGACCTGCCCACATGGGTGCCCGTCCCGCCGCTGGCGGAAGTCCAGGTGGCGCTGGAGCAGGCCGTGGAGGAAGTCGCGGGCCTTTCGGGATGGGAGCTCAAGCGCATCATGCGTACCGGCACCGTGGCCACCATCGACAACCGCAACTGGGAGCTGCGCGACCAATCCGAGCCCGTCCAGCGTTTCGCCCAGTCCCGGGCCATCGCGCTGGATATGGAATCGGCCACCATCGCGGCCAACGGCTTCCGCTTTCGCGTGCCCTACGGCACCTTGCTATGCGTATCGGATAAGCCGCTGCATGGCGAATTGAAGCTGCCCGGCATGGCCACCGCCTTCTACCGCCGGCAGGTCGGGCAGCATCTGGAAATCGGCATCCGGGCGCTGGAGCGCCTGCGCGACATGCCGCCCGAACGGCTGCATTCGCGCAAGCTGCGCAGTTTCATGGAAACGGCTTTCCAGTGAAGCCTGTTCGTCCGGCGCGTGTGTATCGAGCGCGAACCGAAAGCCACGACGGATGCCCAGCTGAAGGCCCGATCCGAAGCGCCGACGCCGTGGTCCGAACCCGGCGCCTTCAACCGCTGACGATGGTGCATTCCTTATCGGCCGCTTCCAGCCGCAGCGGTGTGCCCGCGGGCAGGGCGGCCAGCGCCTGCCAGGTGGTCTCATCCACCACGGCGATCGGTACGTCGATTCCGTACAGTTCGGATGCGACGATGCAGCCCAGCGCCACGATCAGATCGCGGTCCCGCATGACGATGGCGCGCGGCCCGGTGCCGTGGCGGATGGCCTCGGCCAGCACGCTGCTGCTGGAGCTGGAGCCCTTGGCGCGCGCCATCAGCAGGCAGGTGTCCCGCAGCGTCATGCCGAACTGCGGATGGCGCGGTTCGATGATGGCGCCGGCCTGGGCGTCATAGCCGCCCCAGAAACTCAGCGGTTCTTCCAGTCGCAGCAGGCCGCCCGCCCCGCGGCCGGGAACGACGGTATCGCCGCGATACCTGGCCGGCGCGTCAGCTTTCATCGAAGCACACCTTGCCTTGCACGGCCGATCGCACGCATTCGCGCAGGCTGCCGTAGGCCACCTGCACGCCGATATTGGCCGGCGCATAGTGCGCCCATTTGCCGGAATTGGTCATGACCAGGCCGCGGGTCTGCCGCATGATGGGGGTGATGTAGGTACAGGTGTCCGTGACGAACTGCACGCCGGCATGGCGCAGGCGCTCGGCCTGTCCGGAGGCCTCCAGCTCCCACAGGATGTAGCGGCTGGTGTTGACATAGAAGTCCACCGCCAGGCGCTGGTCCGCCTGGGCCAGCAATCGCTCCAGCGCCGCGCATTCCGCCAGCGAGAAGTGCGGCGTGCCCACGCTTACCGCGGCCAGCGTCGCGCCCGGCGCGGCCTGGTTCAAGGAAGCCCGCACCGCACGCAAGGCCGCAAGGCCCACGCGGATGGTCGGCGCCTCGGCATCCTTCACCGGCACCCCCGGCGTCGCGACGCCCGCCGTCGAGAAGCGCTGCAGGGAGACGCCGGGCGTGCGCGTGTCCGGGCCGCTCTCATCGGCCGCATCCAACCCGGACGGCGCCACGCCATTCAGGGCCGCCTGCAGCGTGGGCGCTTCCGGCGTGATGCCGACGGCGTGAAACAGGGCGATGGCGCCGCTGGATGCCGCCGCGGCGCCCAGCGCCTTGAGTTCGTCTTCCGTCGTGTCGGCGGGCAAGCCGGTGATGGCCGGGATGGCGCCGCCGGCGCGCTGGCCGATCAGCAGGCCCAGGGCCGCATACCAGATGTCGCGGCTGCCGGGGTCGCGCGGGAAATCGTCGTCCAGCGCGAACACCACCCCGGCCCGGCGGTTCCGCGGCAGATGCAGCCCGCAGCGCGGCGCGCGTCCCGTCAATGCCGCGCAAAGATCCATGAAGTCGCCGTAGCGGTTGGTGCGCGCGCCCAGCACGGAATTGGCGAAGACGATGGCATTGGATTCCGCCCAGGCGATCTGCTGGCCCAGGCGGGGCCGATGCTTGAGCTGGTAGGGCGCGCAGGTAAAGCTGGATTCGCAGCCCAGCTCGATATGCGCCTGCATCAGGCGCGTGCCGGCGTTGCGCAGGGCGTCGTCGCCGCGAAACAGTTCCGGGTGGATCAAGTCCATGGAGCCGACGTTCAGCGTGGTCGGGACCACCACCTTGCCGCCGCCCTGCACGAGCTTTTCGACGAAATCCAGGCTGGCCTGTCCATGGTACAGGCAGCCGTCGATGTGGGCGCTTTCGATGTCGATCAGGCTATCCGCGCCCATGACGGCGGCCGACCGCAGCAAAACCCGCATGGCCAGCGCGGCCGCCGGGCCCTGGTCCCCGCCGAGCAGGGCCTGGTCGTAGTCCGAAAGCGCGATCACGGGTGTCTTCCTTGCGGCGGCGAAGAGAGGAATTGTAGTCGGCTTGCCGCCGCGGCGGATTGGCGGGTAATGTGAAGTGTCGCGCCACGCCGGTCGCGATGCGCCGCGCCACGCCAGGAGACATCCATGCAAGCCTTCGCTTTCCATGCCGCCAAATCGGTGCTCGTCGCGCCCGGCACCGCCGGCCAATTGGCGGACCACGTCGCGCGCCTGGGCGCGCGCTCGGTGCTGGTGGTGACCGACCCCGGCGTCGCCGGCGCCGGCCTGGTGGATCCCGTGCTTGCCGCCCTGCGGCAGGCCGGCCTGGCCGTCTCGTGCTTTGCCGACGTGGTGCCCGAACCGCCGGTGGACGTCGTGCTGCGGGCGGCGGAACAGGCCCGCGCCAGCCAGGCCGAATGCGTGGTGGGATTCGGCGGCGGCAGTTCGCTGGATGCCGCCAAACTGGCCGCCCTGCTGGCGGCCAGTCCGGTTCGCCTGGAGGACGTCTACGGCGTGGACAAGGTCCGCGGCGAACGCCTGCCGCTGATACTCGTTCCCACGACGGCGGGAACCGGTTCGGAAGTCACGCCCATCGCCATCGTGACCACCGGCGAGAACATGAAACAGGGCGTGGTGTCGCCTGTCCTGCTGCCCGACATCGCCTTGCTCGATGCCGACCTGACGCTGGGCCTGCCCGCGCCGGTCACCGCCGCCACGGGCATCGACGCGATGGTGCATGCCATCGAGGCCTACACCAGCAAGCGCCTGAAGAATCCCATGTCCGACAGCCTGGCGCGCGAAGCGCTGCGGCTGTTGTCGGCCCATATCCGCCGTGCCTGCGCCAGCCCCTCGGATCGCGAGGCCCGCCAGGCCATGCTGGTGGGCGCCTGCATGGCGGGCATGGCCTTCGCCAACGCCCCCGTCGCGGCCGTGCACGCATTGGCGTATCCGGTGGGCGCGCGCTTCCATGTGCCGCACGGGCTTTCCAATGCGCTGGTGCTGGGGCCGGTCCTGCGCTTCAACCTGCCCGCGGCGCTGCCGCTGTACGCCGAGCTGGCGGAACAGGTACTGCCCGGCCTGGGCGGCTCGCCGGAGGCGCGCGCGGCG
Source organism: Bordetella bronchialis (assembly GCF_001676705.1). Classification (NCBI taxonomy): domain Bacteria; kingdom Pseudomonadati; phylum Pseudomonadota; class Betaproteobacteria; order Burkholderiales; family Alcaligenaceae; genus Bordetella; species Bordetella bronchialis. The sequence goes on along the minus strand of NZ_CP016170.1, from coordinate 3,240,870 downwards.
ACGCTGATCGAGACGCTGGAGACCCTGCCCGCCGAACTCGGCCTGCCGGCGCGCCTGGGCGAGGTGGGCATCGCCGCCGGCGACATCGACACGCTGGCCGACGACGCCATGCGGCAGACCCGCCTGCTGGTGAACAATCCGCGCGAATTGGGCAGGGACGACGCGGCCGCGCTGTATCGGCAGGCCTTGTAGGCGAAGCGCGGCAATCCGATCAGGTCCTCCCTGGATCCAGCGCGCGCAAAACTATCTTAAAAAGAGAATTTGAATAGCGGTAGTATCCCTTTTGAAGAACCAGGATCCCACGCCGATGGACATCGCGGAATTGGAAATCTTCCGGGCGGTTGCCCAGGAACAAAGCGTCACCCGCGCCGCCAAGCGCCTGCGGCGCGTGCAGTCCAACGTGACCACGCGCGTCAGGAATCTGGAAGAGGACCTGGGCGCGGCGCTGTTCCAGCGCGGCGGCCGCCGCATGGTGCTGACGCCGGAAGGCCAGCGCCTGCTCGACTATGCCGAGCGCATCCTGGCGCTGGCCGCGGAAGCGCGCCAGGCCGTGCGCGATGAAGCGCCGCGCGGCCCATTGCGGCTCGGCTCCATGGAAGCCGCCGCCGCCAGCCGCCTGCCGGGCGTGCTGGCCAGTTTCAACCGCAAATGGCCGGCGGTGCATATCGATATCAGGACGGGTACTACCCAGGCGCTGGCCGATGCGGTGTGCGCCCATCGCCTGGACTGCGCCATCGTGGCGCATCCGGATACCGGGCGGCCCGAACAGGCCGATATGGGCCGGCTCGGTCCCGAACTGGAAGGCAGCTATCTGTTTTCCGAAAAGCTGCTGCTGGTGGCGCCGCCGTCCCATCCGCGCATCCGGCGCGCGCGCGACGTGCGCGTGCGCAACATCGCGGCCTTCGGGCAAGGCTGCACGTACCGGAACTGCGTGGACGAATGGCTGGCGCAAGACGGCGACAGCCTGGATGGCTGGGGCATCGTGGAGCAGGGCTCGTATGCATCCATCCTGGCCTGCGTCATGGCCGGCACGGCCGTGGCCGCGATCCCGCAATCCGTCTTCGACATGCATCCGGCCGCCGCCGGCGCCACCACGACGTTCCTGCGCACGGTCAACAGTTTCCTGATCCGCCGCGCGGGATTCGGCACATCCGCCTACAAGGCCTTTTATGGGGAAATGCGGCGCCTGGCAGGCTGACGCCACGCCCGTCCGACGATCGCGCTTCCCGCCACGAGCTTTCCGTATCCCTTGCCAAGGAGCCCATCATGCCGAGCCGATTCCACACCCCGCTGACCGAACGCCTGGGGCTGTCCACACCCGTCATCCAGGCCCCCATGGCCGGCGTGACCACCCCGGCCCTGGCCGCCGCGGCCGCCAATGCGGGGGCGCTGGGTTTCCTGGGCGTGGGCGCGATGACGCCGCAGGCCGCCAGCAAGGCGATCGCCGATACGCGCGCCCTGACGCAGCGCCCCTTCGGCGTGAATGTGTTCTGCCATGTCCCCGCCGTGGCCAACGCCCAGGCGGAGGCCGCCTGGCTATCCTATCTGGCGCCGGTGTTCCGCGAGTTCGGCGCCGAGCCGCCCGCATCCCTTGGCGAGATCTATAAAAGCTTCGTCCAGGACGATGCGATGCTCGATGTCTTCGTGACGCAGCGGCCCGCCGTCGTCAGTTTTCATTTCGGCCTGCCCGATGCATCGCGCATCCGGGCGCTGCGCGATGCCGGCATCTACCTGATGGCCAGCGCCACCAGCCTGGAAGAGGCCTTGCGCATCCAGGACGCGGGCATCGACGCGGTCGTCGCGCAGGGCTATGAAGCGGGCGGCCATCGCGGGGTATTCGATTCCCAGGCGCGCGACGAACGCCTGGGCACGCTCGCGCTGACCCGCTTGCTGGCGCGCCATCTGCGGATCCCGGTGGTGGCGGCGGGCGGCATCATGGACGGGGCCGGTATCGCCGCCGTCCTCGCGCTGGGCGCGCAGGCCGCGCAGCTGGGCACGGCCTTCGTGGCCTGCCCGGAATCGTCCGCCGACGCCGCGTTCCGTGTCGCGCTGACGGATCCCGGCGCGGTAACCGCCATGACGGCCGCCATCTCGGGCCGTCGCGCGCGGGGCCTGTACAACCGCCTGATGCGCCTGGGCGAAGCGCCGGACAGCCCACCCGTGCCGGACTACCCCATCGCCTACGACGCGGGCAAGGCCTTGAACGCCGCCGCGAAGGCGCGGGGCAACAGCGACTTCGCCGCGCAATGGGCGGGGCAGGCGGTCAGGCTGTCGCGGGCCTTGCCGGCGGGCGAACTGGTTGCGGTATTGACGGATGAACTGGAACAGTCCCTGGCCGGCTTGCGCGCCTTGGCCGGATAGTGCCCGGCCGGCGGCGGAGAGGGCGCCGCCTGGATGCCTATTCGCCGCCGCTTTCGGAATCGAAGTGCGCCAGCAGGTCGCGCAGCAAAGGGCCGATGGCGCGCAGTTCTTCGAAATGCGCGGCCGACAGGGCATCCAGTTTGTCCTGCGCCAGGCGCGTGAGCCCCACCTTCACCTTGCGCCGGTCGCTCGTATCCGCATGGCGTTGTACCAGGTCCATGCGTTCCAGGCGGTTGACCAGTTCCCCGGCGCTGTGCGGGCGCAACAGCAGCCACTCCGCGATTTCGCCCACCGTCATGGTTTCTTCGGGGGCCGCCTTGATGGCGAGCAAGGCCTGGTGCTGCTGAGGCGTCAATCCCCGTTCGGCGGCGGCCGTCTCGCTGAAGGCCGTGAACTGGCGCAGGGTGAAACGCAGGCGCGCCAGCGCGACGAAATCGGCGGGCTGCAGCGTGCGGCCGGAAGCGGTGTCGGCGCGTCCGGCCGGCATCGCCAGATGGGGACTGGGAAAACGCGACATGCCGGCTATGGTACAGCGGGAGTGCGGCGGACGTATCAGTTGGCCGGGCGCCGCGCGATTCTGGCGGTGTACCAGAACGACCAGGCCACCAGCGCCGCCACGACCAGATAGCTGACGGCGGGGACCGCGGCAAGGAAGTGCTCGAACGGCCAGTCCGCGCGCGACCACAGGCGCCACCAGCCCTCGAAAAGAAACGCCGCGCCCCAGGCGGCCGTGAGCACCGCGGCCGGGCGGCCGGAAGAAGACCCGGGGCCCTGCGGCAGCACTGTCAGGAAGACCGGCCGGCGCAAGGCCAGCGAAGCCAGGAATACGACGCCCATGACGGCGGACCAGGCCGAGCCCCATATCGCCCAAAGCCCTTCCGCCACCACGATGGCGCCGACGGCATAGCACAGCGCCACGCCGATCAATACCGTTTTCAGTAGCCGGTCCATACGCCCGCGCCGGATGCGGCACACGACCGCGTAAACGACGGGTACGGCCCCCGCCACGATGACCGCATCCGGAAAATTGCGGTGGTACTCGGTCAGGCGGTATAGGAGCCATGGCAAGGGCACGCAGGCAAGAAACTCCAACGGTTTGCGCATGGAGCGAAGCTCCCGATCAAAGCGACGCGGAAGTGTATCCCAGTTCGGCTAACACTGTTTTCCGTAAAAAGGAATTTTTTTATTGATTTTTCGGCGGTTGCACGGCCGTTCTGTTTCTTTTGTGCAACATTCGCCCCGATGCGCATCGCCGTGGCCCCGAATGCCGGGCGCCGCGACAGGCGTGGGGAACCGGCCGCGGTGCTGTCGCGAAACGTTCCCCGCAAGGGACATCCCGTCGGGGAAGGGCGGCCGCGAAGAGGCGGCCGACGCGTAGGGGATGCCCTACAAAAAGTATCCCTCAAACGCCGATAGAGGCCGGCAGGGCATGGCGGGCACAATTCCGTTCAACCGCGGCATGGAGCAGACGCGTGCCGCCAACGAACCCTTTTCCCGGGAGAGCCGCCATGGATACCGTACACCCCCTCATGCACGACTCCTCCGCCTTCACCGCCGGCGGCGCCGCGTGGCGCGAGGATGGCGCGGCGGCCACGCATCCGGCTTCATCGCGGCTGCCTTGCGACAGTTGCGGCGCCCGCAAGCTCTGCCAGGCGGCCCAGCTTTGCCGGGGCGGGCAGGATAGGCCCGCGGGCCTTCCGCTTTGCGCGCGCAAGGTCAGCGCCGGGGAAGCCGTATTCCGTGCCGGCGACCCCTTGCGCAATCTGTACGTGTCGCGTGCCGGCACCTGCAAGAGCATCCGGCTTTACCGGGATGGTCGCCAGCAGATCACCGGTTTTCACCTGGGCGGAGAATTCCTGGGCATGGACGCCATTGCCACGGGCCGCCACGAAACCGAGGCCGTGGCCCTGGAAGACATGATGGTGTGCGTGCTGCCGTATCGCGAGATCGAGGCGCTCGCCGACGAGTTCACCGACGTGCGCCGCGGCATGGAGCGCATGCTGAGCCGCGAAATCGTGCGCGAGTCGAAACTCCTCATGCTGATGGGCAACCTGAACGCGGAAGAGCGCGTCGCGGCCTTTCTCGTGGACCTTGCCGACCGTTACGCCGAACGTGGCTACTCCGCGGTTTCCTTCACCTTGCGCATGAGCCGCGAGGAAATCGGCTCGCACCTGGGCATGAAGCTGGAGACCGTCAGCCGCATGTTCTCGCGCCTGCAGCAGCGCGGCCTGATCGCGCTGCACGGCAAGCAGGTCCGCATCCTGGACCTGCCGGCGCTGCGCCAGGTTTAGCCGACGGCGCATATCGCCCCGCGCACGCCGCGCGTGGCCGGCATACAGGCGTTTTTCAGGGCGCCGCTCTTAGAGTGGCGCTTTTTTGCAGGCCCGCCGATGTCCGCCACCCCCGACGCCCCGTCACTTTCCGGCCCTCAATGGCTTGCGCTGGGACGCGCCCTGCATGCGTCCGGGCGGCATGCCGAAGCGGTTCACGCGCTGCAACAGGCGGCCGTCCAATTGCCCCTGGCGGTGGAAGTCTATCGCGCGCTGGTCGAGGCGCTGGACGCCAGCGGCCAGGTGGCCGACGCGGCCTCTGCCCGTATCGGCATCGATGCCATCGAGCGCCGGCGCGCGATCGATCTGTTCGAGATCGGCCGCGTCTACGCGCGGCATCGGCAGTGGAACGCGGCCGGCCACTGGCTGGAGCGGGCGCTGATGATCGATCCGCTGCTGGGCACGGCGCGACTGTGCATGGCATGGGTGCTGCGCCAACTGGGCCGGCAGAACGGCGGCGCGCGCGATGTCCATCGCCGCTACCGCCGCGAACCGGCCTTCGCGCGGGCCAAGGCGGCCACCCCGCGCCGCACGGTGCTGATTCTGTGCTCGTCCGGCTTCGCCAACGTGCCGTTCCGTCATCTGCTGCCGCCGGCGCTGAACCGCGTCATCCGCTGGGTGGTGGACCTGGGGCTGATCGGCCGGGGGCGCGGACACGGGCCGCTGCCGCGGCGTTACGACCTGGCGTTCAATGTGGTGGGCGATGCCGACCTGGGCGTACCGTGCCGGCAGGCGCTGGCGGACTTCGCCGCCACCGCGCGGGCGCCGCTGCTGAATCTGCCGGATCGCATCGAACGCACGACGCGCGAGAATATCGGCGCGCTGCTGCAAGGCATCGCCGGCATCGACGTTCCCACCACGATACGCTGGCATCCCGCGCAGCCGGCAAGCGTGCACGACGCCATCGCGGCGGCGGGAATGTGCTATCCCGCGATCGCCCGGCCGGCGGGCGAGCATGGCGGCAGCGGGGTGACGCTGCTGTCTTCCGCGGCCGACACGGTGGCGCCGCCGCCCGGCACGGACATGTACTTGACCGCATATCGCGACTACCGGTCGGCGGACGGCTACTACCGCAAATACCGGGTCATCTTCATCGACGGCGAGCCCTATCCCTATCACCTGGCCATCGGCAGCCAGTGGCTGCTGCATTATTTCTCGGCCGACATGCTGTCCGATGCGTGGAAGCTGGAGGAAGAGCGCCATTTCCTGGAGGATCCGCGCGCGGTGCTGGGCACGCAGGCCTGGGAGGCGCTGCGGCGCATCGGCGGCCGCATGGACCTGGACTACTGCGGCATCGATTTTTCCCTGCTGCCGGACGGCCGCATCCTGGTATTCGAAACCAACGCCACCATGCTCGTGCATCCGGAAGTCGAACAGGACGGCCTGCGGTTCAAGAACCTCTACATCCAGAAGATCTTCGACGCGTTCGACGCCCTGATGCGGCGGCGCTGCGCGGGCGCGGGCTGACTGGCGGCTGCTTACGCAGCATGGACGGGCGTGGCCGGACGGCGTAAATTGCGCTGTATCCGCGGTCCCGCGCCGCTTCGCGCGGCACCTTCGTTGCAGCCCCGGGGCGCGGCCACTACCTGGCCGGCGTTCGCGCCGCAAGGAGGCGATATGGCGCAGGCTGATCGCACGGACATCGCGCGGATCTTCTTCCTTATCGTCGTGCTGTCGGCCTTGCTGGCGGGCAGCCTCTATATCGTGCGGCCCTTCGTTCCCGGCTTCATCTGGGCCGGCACCATCGTGGTGGCGACCTGGCCGCTGCTACTGGGCCTGCAGCGGCACCTGGGCAACCGGCGCTGGCTGGCGGTCCTGGTCATGATGGCGGGACTGGTGGTGGTGATGGCACTGCCGCTGTACCACACCATCACGACGCTGGCGGACCGCGCCAACGACATCATCGGCGCCATCCGCAAGCTGCCCACCTACGCCTTGCTGCCGCCTCCCGCCTGGGTGCACGATATTCCGTTGATCGGCTACCGCACCGCCACGGAATGGCAGAAGCTCTCCGACGCCGGGCCGGGCGGGCTGCTCGCAAGGATAGAGCCCTACCTGACGACGGGCGCCCGCTGGGCGCTGGGCCATGCCACGGTGCTGGGCGCCTTCATGATCCACATGCTGGTGACGCTGGTGTTCTCCGGCATCCTGTATGCCCATGGGGAGGCCGCGGCGGGATTCGTGACGCGCCTGTCCGTCCGGCTGGCCGGGCCCTCCGGCGCGGTGGCGATCCGATTGGCGGGGCAGGCGGTGCGGGCGGTGGCGCTGGGCATCGTGCTGACCGCGGTCGTGCAGGCCGCCCTGGGCGGCGCCGGGCTATGGCTGGCCGGCGTGCCGGCGGCCGGCATCCTGACCGCCATCATGCTGCTGCTGTGCGTCGCACAGATCGGACCCTTGCTGCCCATGGCGGTGGGCGTCATCTGGCTATACCGGCTGGACGCCAACATTGCCGCGACGCTACTGCTTTTGTGGTCCATCTTCATCGGCACCATGGACAACGTGCTGCGACCGCTGCTGATCAGCCGCGGCGTGCGCCTGCCGCTGCTACTGATTCTGTGCGGCGTGGTGGGCGGATTGCTGGCCTTCGGCCCGGTGGGCCTGTTTATCGGGCCCGTCATCCTGGCGGTGACGCAGGTGATGCTGCGCACCTGGGTCGATGGCGTGCCGTCATCGCCGGCCCTGGCCAGCGAGGCCGGCACGCCGGACGAAGCGCCAGCCATGGCGGCCAAGGGCGCCGATAGGACGGTATGGAAACGGCCGGCATAAAGGCTGCCGCCGATCGCCATCGTTACTAACGTGGGGCGATAGTTCCATTGCGGGCGCTTGCGGCCCGGGGATATCACCCCTCGCGAACGTAGTCCGGATATCGCTTGCAGATGTCGTCGACCTGGCTCAGGGTGCCCGACAGGTGTTCGCGCAGCGCTTGCTGCGCGCGCTGCGCGTCCTGGGCGACGATGGCGTCCAGCACGCGCTGGTGGTCCTGCAGGATGCGCTCGGCCTTGCCGGCTTCCGGCAGGTGCAGGCGCCGCAGCCGATCGACGTGGCCGCTGTAGCGCTGTTCCAGTTCCCATAAACCGGCCACGCCGGCGGCCTCATGCATTTCGCGGTGAAAGGCCTGGTCCGCCGCGATGAATTGCGCGTACTGGTTGGCCGCCAGGCCGGCGCGCTGCAGGTCGATGTGGGCCTGCAGGCGCGCGGCCAGCAGCGGGTCGGGGCGCTGCGCCAGCAGGTGGACGATTTCGAGCTCCAGCGAGCGGCGCAGGAAATGGGCTTGGCGCGCGGCCGCGATATCGATGCGGCTGACCTCGGTGGTGTGCTGGGGAAAGATGTCCACCAGGCCTTCCTCGCTAAGCCGCAGCAGGGCGTCGCGGATCGGGGTCTGGCTCAGGCCGAAGGCTTCGGCCAGCTCCGGCCGCGGCAGCACCGTACCGGGCGCGAGTTCCAGCGACACGATCAGTTCGCGCAGCTTCTCGAAGACCTGCGGGGCCGCGTGGCGCGAGCGGTCCAGGCGCAAGGTGGAAAGGGTTTCCGTCAGGGACATGGCGTCGTGGCGGGGCCGGGCGCCGGCCGTGGGGCGGCGCCGGGCGCGGCCAAGGTTAGGATACGAATCGGGACCGGAATTGTAGCGGCTGGGGTGCGTTGACATACTAATACATTAGTGTTTCAATGCCCTCGAGACAAGCCTTGCCGCGTCCGGCAGCCCGATAAAACCTATACGAGTGGAACCCATGACACGTACTTACGAGAGCCTGCGCAGCGCGCGCTGGATGGCCAAGGACGACCTGCGCTCCTTCGGCCACCGCTCGCGCATGATGCAGATGGGCTATGCGCCGGAAGACTGGGAAGGCCGGCCCATCATCGCCATCCTGAACACCTGGTCCGACCTGCAGCCTTGCCATATGCACTTCCGCGAGCGGGTCGCCGACGTCAAGCGCGGCGTGTTGCAGGCTGGCGGCTTCCCCGTGGAGCTGCCCGCTTTGTCGGTGTCCGAATCCTTCGTCAAGCCGACGACCATGCTCTATCGCAACATGCTGGCGATGGAAGCCGAAGAGCTGCTGCGCAGCCACCCGGTGGACGGCGCGGTGCTGATGGGCGGCTGCGACAAGACCACGCCGGGCCTGCTGATGGGCGCGCTCAGCGCGGGGCTGCCCTGTGTCTACCTGCCGGCCGGGCCCATGCTGCGCGGCAACTGGAAGGGCAAGGTGCTGGGGTCGGGTTCGGATGCCTGGAAGCTGTGGGACGAACGCCGCGCCGGCAACATCAGCAAGGCCGAGTGGACCGAAGTGGAAGGCGGCATCGCGCGCAGCTACGGCACCTGCATGACCATGGGGACGGCCAGCACCATGACGGCCATCGCCGAGGCCATCGGCATGACGCTGCCCGGCGCGTCCTCCATTCCGGCGGCCGACGTCAACCATATGCGCATGTCGGCCGAATGCGGCCGCCGTGTCGTGGAGATGGTATGGCAGGACCTGACGCCGCAAAAAATCCTGACGGTCGCCTCTTTCAAGAACGCCATCAACGTGGCCATGGCCATGGGCTGTTCCACCAATGCCATCGTGCATCTGGTCGCCATGTCGCGGCGCGCCGGCTGCGCCGTGGGGCTGGACGATTTCGATGCGGCCAGCCGCAAGGTGCCGGTCATCGCCAATATCCGTCCGAGCGGCGATACCTACCTGATGGAAGACTTCTACTACGCGGGCGGGCTGCCCGCGTTGATGAACCGCCTGACGCAGCACCTGGACCTGTCCGCCATGACCGTGACCGGCAAGACGCTGGGCGAGAACATCCGGGGCGCGGAGGTCTACAACGACGATGTGATCCGTCCGCTGGACAAGGCCATCTACGACGAAGGCGCGCTGGCGGTGCTGCGCGGCAATATCGCCCCGGACGGCTGCGTCATCAAGCCCAGCGCCTGCGCGCCGCGCTACCTGCAGCACACCGGCCCGGCCCTGGTCTTCGACGACTACCCCAGCATGAAGGCCGCGGTGGAGGACGAGAACCTGGATGTCACCGCAGACCACATCCTTATCCTGCGCAATGCCGGTCCGCAGGGCGGCCCCGGCATGCCGGAGTGGGGCATGCTGCCCATTCCCACCAAGCTGGTGAAGCAGGGCGTGCGCGACATGCTGCGGCTGTCGGATGCGCGCATGAGCGGCACGAGCTACGGCGCCTGCATCCTGCACGCGGCGCCCGAGGCCTATATCGGCGGTCCGCTGGCACTGGTGCGGACGGGCGACCTGATTACGGTGGACGTGCCCGCGCGCCGCATCCACCTGAACATCAGCGACGAGGAAATGGCCGCGCGTCGCGCCGCCTGGACGCCGCCGCCGCGCCGCTACGAGCGCGGCTACGGCTGGATGTATTCCAAGCACATCCTGCAGGCCAATGAAGGCTGCGATTTCGATTTCCTGGAAACCGGATTCGGCGCGCCGGTCTCCGAGCCCGAGATTTTCTAAGGAGTTCTTCGTGTCGCAACTCAAACCCGATACCAAGGCCAGGCTGGAGCAGGTCAGCACGGCCACGCTATGCACCGCGCTGTTCAAGCGCGGCCTGCGCAACCAGTTCATCCAGAACGTGCATCCGCTGAACGGCGATTTGCCGAATATGGTGGGCTTCGCCTTCACGCTGCGCTATATCCCGGCGCGCGAGGACCTGAACCACATCAAGGTGTTCGAGGACCGTACGCATCCCCAGCGCGTGGCCGTCGAAACCTGCCCGGAAGGCGCGGTGATGGTCATCGATAGCCGCAACGATGCGCGTGCCGCATCCGCCGGCTCCATCCTGGTGACCCGCCTGATGAAGCGCGGCGCGGCCGGCGTGGTGACCGACGGCGGTTTCCGCGATTCGCCCGAGATCGCCAGGATGGGTTTCCCGGCCTATCACCAGCGGCCCTCCGCCCCCACCAACCTGACGCTGCACCAGGCGCTGGATATCAATGTGCCCATCGGTTGCGGCGACGTGGCCGTGTTCCCGGGCGACGTGGTGGTGGGCGACGGCGAGGGCGTGGTCGTCATCCCCGCGCACATGGCCGATGAAATCGCCGCGGAAGCCACGGAAATGACCGCATTCGAGGATTTCGTCACGGAGCGCGTGCGCGAAGGCGCCTCCACGCTGGGGCTGTACCCGCCCACCGATCCGGCGTCGCGCGAAGCGTTCGCGGAATGGCGCAAGGCGCGCGGGCGCTGATGGAGCCGGCAGGGTATCCGGCCTGGCAAAAGCGGGCGCGGGCGCGCCCGCGATAAACGCGACAAACACGATAAGCAAGACATAAGCATTACCCGCCGCGGTACGACGGCTCTTTGTTCGGCGCTTCCCTGGCAAGGCGCGCCGGGGTCCGCTTCGTCCCGCGAAAAGCCGTATTCCACCCGCGCGGCACGGGTCCGCGCGGGCCAATAGCAAACAGCGATAGACAGGAGACAACCATGACATCGCAACGACGCAGGGCGCTTGCCGCCTTGGTGGGCGCCGGCTTGCTGGCGAGCCTGGGCGTGCCCGCGCACGCCGCCGATTGGCCGCAGCAGAAGCCGATCTCTTATGTAGTGCCGTTCACGCCGGGCGGGTCGACCGATGTGGTGGGCCGCGTGATCGCGCAGAAGCTGTCCGAGCGGCTGCACCAGTCCGTGGTGGTGGAGAACAAGCCGGGCGCGGCGGGAGCGATCGGCGCGGCGTATGTGGCCAAGGCGCCGCCCGATGGGTATACGCTTTTCGGCGGGACGATCAGTACGCACGCGATCAACCCCAGCCTGTACAAGAACCTGAGCTATGACCCCGTCAAGGATTTCGAACCGGTATCGCTGGTGGCGACGCTGCCAAATGTGCTGCTGGTGGATCCCAACCTGAAACTGAAGTCGGTGGCGGATCTGATCGCATTGCTGAAGAAGGACCCGGCAAAGCGCACCTTCGCCTCGTCGGGCGCGGGGACGTCCACGCACCTTACCGGGGAGCTGTTCGCCCAGACCATAGGGGTGCCGCTGACCCATATTCCCTACAAGGGCACGCCGCCCGCGATGGTGGACGTGTCGTCCGGTAACGTGACCTTCATGTTCGACCAGATGACCGCCGCCTTGCCGCTGCTGCAGCAGGGCAAGTTGCAATTGCTGGCCGTGACCACCGCCAAGCGCATCCCGCTGGCGCCGGACGTACCCACGCTGCAGGAAGCCGGCGTGCCGGGGTTCGACGTGTCGTCGTGGCAGGCGGTTTATGCGCCCAAGGGCACGCCCAAGCCCATCGTCGACCGTTTGTCCAAGGAGATCGCCGCGATCCTGAAGGAGCCCGATGTGCAGGAGAAGCTCGGCAAGACCATGGGGATGGAATTGGTGGGCGGGTCGCCGGAGCAATTGCGGGACCTGATGGCCACGGAAATTCCGCGCTGGGCGGAGGTTGTGAAGAAGTCCGGGGCCAAGGCGGAATAGCAAGAAGACCGGGTCGGTAGTGCCGTCCTTCGACCGCGATGCGGAGTTGGTTGCTCGTGCCGTCTGTTGGTGATGCGGAAGCGGTTTGCTGATGCCGTCCGTTGGTGGTGCAGGATCGGTTTGCTTATGCCGTCCGTCGGGGGTGATGCCTGGCGGCGGCGGCCCAATCGGCCGGTCCAGCGCCTTCGCGCTGGACTCCCGCTTCGTCTTCTTCGTCCGGCGGCCGAAGGGGCGGCGGGGTTCTTGCGGTTTTTTTGCCCGGCCGACCTCCCTTCAGAAGCCCTCGCGCGGCCTCAATGGGCCGCCGCCGCCAGGCATCACCCCCGCCGGACTCCGATGTGCCTTAACCACGGATGCCGCGGCGGGTGGTTTGCTTGGCACTTCGTCGGGGGCTGCGTTTGGCGTAGAAAGCCGTTTTGCGCCCGTCACGTCGTGGCCGCCCAGCGCGACCACGACGCGACCTACGCAGCATAGGCACGCCACCGGTGCGGGAGCGCGTCGGGCGTCGATGACAAGAGGAAGCTGCATTGTGTGGCGGATGCCGAATGGGGGTTGTCTTCGCGGGCCCCCAGCCGTCCCGCGAAGACCTCCGCACCGTGCCTTGCCGAGGTCGCCAGCATGGCGGGGATCGGCGCGTATGGGATCGGCGCGTACGGGATCGGCGCGTACGGTTGATCGGGCAACCGTACCGTCGCCAGCAGCCGGCTCGCTAACGAACGGGCCCGACGATGCCGGACAGGATATCCGGCGTCGCGACGCCGGTATGCATGAAGACATCGCGACTCATCGGCCGAAGCGCTGTGCAGCCGGGACCACGTAGCAGGCGGACCACGTAGGCGCTTCGTGGCCGCGTTGGGCGGCCCCGAAGTGACGGGCACTCCCGCACTGCGAGATCTTCCATGGGCCACACACGTCTCGGCGGAAACCGATCGGGCCCCGCATGCGCAAACCCCACTTATCCACCAACCGCATGCATGCCGGCATCCGCCGCACGCCGACACCGCGTAAGGTGCTGCTTGGCCGCGCAGGGCGGCCAAGCAGCGCCGGGCACGCCCAGATCTTCCTACGGAAAACGCAGCATCCGACGAAGCGCCAAGCAACCCGCCCGCCGCGGCATCCGTGGTTAAGGCAAACCGGAGTCCGGCGGGGGTGATGCCTGGCGGCGGCGGCCCATTGAGGCCGCGCGAGGGCTTCTGAAGGGAGGTCGGCCGGGCAAAAAAAACGCAAGAACCCCACCGCCCCTTCGGCCGCCGGACGAAGAAGACGAAGCGGGAGTCCAGCGCGAACGCGCTGGACCGGCCGATTGGGCCGCCGCCGCCAGGCATCACCCCCGCCGGACGGCATAAGCAAACCGATCCTGCATCAGCGCCGGACGGCATAAGCAAACCGATTCTGCATCGCCATCGACGGACAGGAGCAAGCCAAGTCGACATCCCCCCGACGAACGCAGAGACTGCCGAGTCGTCCCGCCGACCGACGGCCCCAGCGCGCCGACCTCGCCTTACTTGACGAGGAAACCGGCGCCGACAGGATCATCGCGATCGACCGTCCACCGCGCCGTGCCCAGTATGCTGGCCGTGCCCTTGACTGTCGGCCGCACCGCGCGGGTGCCGTTCAGGTCCACCGTGCCGAGCAGGCAGCCTTCGAAGGTGCCGCTGCCGAGCAGGCCTTCGGAAAGGATAGGCTGGTTCAAACCCATCTTTCCGCGCGCTTCGAACATCGCCATCATCGCGCTGGTGCCCGTGCCGCCAGGCGAGCGGTCCAGCTGGCCCTGGCTGAAGACGTGAACGTTCTTATAGAACGCGCCGGGAATGGTCGCCGGGTGCCAGAACGTGATGTAGTTCAGGTTGTTGATATGCGGCTGCGTCGGATGCTGGATGCGATGCTTGGCATTCAACTGGTCGCGCACGGCGAGTCCCAGACGCGACAGTTCGCTGCCGTTTTCCGGCGAGATCCGCAGCTTGCTTTCCGTCAGGTCGACAATGCCGAAATAGTTGCCGCCCCACACGATGTCGGCCTTGAGCTCGCCATAACCGGGCACGGTCACGGGCAGGTCCTGGGCGGCGACGTACGCGGGGACGTTCTCGAAGCGCGTCCATAGCACTTCGTCCCCTTCGGATTTCACCTCTGCCACCACCAGGCCGGCGGTGGTCTCGAAGCGGATGCGCGTCAGGCCGTCGTCGCTGCGCTTGACCAGCCCCAGGGCAACCATCGCCATGGCGACGGCGATGGTGCCGTGGCCGCACATGTGCGAATACTCGGTGCCGTCGATATAGATCAGGCCGGCGTCGAAATCCGGCGTCGATGGCGGCGTCAGAAACACGCCGAACATATCGCGGTGGCCGCGCGGCTCGCGCATCAGGGCCTTGCGCAGCCAGTCGTAGTTGGCCTCCAGGAAGGCGCGCTTCTCCAGGATGCCGGAGCCGGCGGGGTAGGGGATGCCGCTATGGATGATGCACAGCGGTTCACCTTCGGTATGGGTATAGATGACATCGAACACGTCTTGCTTGCGCATGACTGATACTCCCGGCTTCAAGGAAAGGGATGGGTAAGTGAAAAGGCGAAACGCCGCGGACCCGTCGGTCCGCGTGTATCAGCGGGGTTCGGACAGCATGTCCAGCCCCACGGTCAGGTCCAGGATCACGATCGCCAGGAAGGCCGCGACGATGGTCGCGCCCGAGACGGCGGCGATGGTCGGATCGATGGTGTATTGCACGTAGTTGAAGAGCTTGACCGGAATCGTGTTCAGGTACGCGGTCGTATTGAAAATCGACAGCTCCACATTGATGAACGAGGAGATGAACGCGAAGATTCCCCCCGTCACCAGCCCCGGCCGTATCTGCGGCAGCAGTACCAGGAAAAAGGTCTGCAGCGGCCCGGCGCCCAGATCGGCCGATGCCTCCTCCAGCGCGCGCTGTTCGGGCGTCAGCATCGCCAGCACGCTGCGCATGACGAAAGGCAGCACGATGACGGTATGGCCGACCAGCAGGGCGGTGAAGCTGCGCGTCAGGCCTATCGAGGAACCGAACTGCAGCAGCGCGGCGCCCAGCACCACGTGCGGCAGCACCAGCGGCGACATCAGCAGCGCGGACACCGCGCCCTTGCCGGGGAAGTCGTAGCGGGCCACCGCGAGCGCGGATGGGACCGCCAGCGCGATGGCCACGGCGGTCGCCGCGCTGGCCAGCATGGCGCTGGTAAAGAAGGCCGACAGATAACTGGGGTCGCCCAGGAATTGCCGATACCAGTGCAGCGTCCAGCCCTGTGGCGGGAAGGCCAGATACGACGTCGCGGTGAACGAGGCCCCCAGGATCACCGCCAGCGGCAGAACCATATAGGCCAGCAGGATCCAGGACAACAGGCGTATTCCGATCCGCGCGATCATCGCGAGCTCCTTGCGGGCTGGCCCACACGGCCGGCCAATGCCACCAGCACCAGAGAAAGCACCAGCAGCACCACGCTCAGGGCGCCGCCCTGGTGGACGTTGAACACGCTGCTGTACTGCTGGAAGATCAATACCGAAAGCACGGTGACGCGCCCGCCCGACAGCAGGGCCGGCGTGACGTAGGCGCTCACGGCCAACGTGAAGGCCATGATGGCGCCGGCGGCGACGCCGGGCAGGGTCAGGGGCAGCGTGACGTGCACGAAGGTCTGCCAGGGCGACGCGCCCAGGTCGGAAGAAGCCTGCTCCAGGCCGGGATCGATGCGGGCCAGCGTATTGCCGACGGCCAGCACGACGAAGGGCAGCAGGATGTAGACCATGCCGATCAGGATGCCCAGCTCGGTACCCAGGAAGCGCATGGGACGATCGATCAATCCCACGCCCTGCATGGCGTCGTTGACGATGCCGTTGCGGCCCAGCATGACCATCCAGCCGAAGGAGCGCACGATATTGCTGGTGAACAGGGGCACTACCAGGATGATCACGCAAATGCGCCGCCAGTGGCGCCAGCGCACCAGGCGCACCAGGTACCAGGCCAGCGGATAGCCGAGCAGCAGGCAGACCAGCGTGCTGCCCACGCCGATGCGGAAGGTGGTGGCGATGACGTCCCAATGGTAGGCGTCGGCCAGCACGTTGACGTAGTACGCCAGCGTGAAGCCGCCGCGCGCGGGATCGAAGATGCTGGCCAGCGCGACCACGCACAGGGGCGCCACGAAGAAAGCCGCGAACAGCGCCAGCGGGACGCAAAGCAGGGCGGCGGGCGTGCGCAGCGATCGCGTCATGGTTGCTCCGCGATCAGATGGATGCGCGCGGGATCGAAGCTCCAGGTGCGAATGCCGCCGGCCGCCAGGCCAGGACAGTCGCCGGGCAGGCGCGCTTGCAGCGTCTGGCCGCCGGCATCGCCCAGGATGGCGGTGTGGCTGCCCACGCGGATGACGTCGGTGACGGTCGCTTTGAACCGGACGTGCCCGGCCGGCGCATCGCCGCCATCGGCGATGTGCAGATCCTCCGGCCGCAGGACGGCCGTGCCGCGCGCAGGGACGGCGTGCGTGCCACCGGCGCCCGGTCCGGGGGTATTGCCGCTGGCCGCCGCATCGGCCGCCGCGACGGCGAGCAGCCCGGCCAGCGAGTCGAGCGCGACACCGTGGCCATTGGCGGCGCGGGTGAAGGGCAGCAGATTGGCATCGCCGATGAATTCCGCGACGAACCTCGTCGCCGGGGCGCGGTAGATCTCCGGACCGGTTCCGATCTGCTCGATGCGGCCGGCATTCATCACGACGATACGGTCGGCCATGGTCATGGCTTCCTCCTGGTCGTGCGTGACGAACACGAAGGAAATCCCCAGTTGCTCCTGCAGATGCTTCAACTCCAACTGCATGCGGCGCCGCAATTTCAAATCCAGCGCGGACAGCGGTTCATCCAGCAGCAGCAGCTTCGGCGCATTGACGATAGCGCGCGCCAGCGCCACGCGCTGCTGCTGGCCGCCGGACATCTCGCGCGGGTAGCGGCCATCCATGCCGGCCAGGCCGACCATTTCCAGGGCCTGGCGCGCGCGCTGCGCGGCTTCCGCCTTGCCCGTGCCGCGGCGCCGCGGCCCGTACGACACGTTGTCCAGCACCGTCATGTGCGGGAACAGCGCGTAGTTCTGGAACACGGTGTTCAGCGGGCGCCGGTGCGCGGGCAGGCGGCTGACGTCCCGGCCCTCGATCAGGATGCTGCCCGCGTCCGGCGCCAGGAAGCCGGCGATCGTACGCAGCAGGGTGGTTTTGCCGCAGCCGCTGGGTCCCAGCAGGGCGATGAATTCACCCTGCCGCACCTGCAGATCGATTGCGTCCAGCGCGGCATGGCCGCCGAAGCGTTTGCGTACACCGCGGATGTCCAGCAGGACCGACATCTTGGTTTCCCCGTTCTTATGCAAAGCGTCCGCTCCGATCAGCGCTTGCGGGCGACCTGGCGGTTCCACGCATCGGTGATTTCGGCGCGACGGGCGTTGACTTCATTCCAGTCCAGCAGTTGCAGGTCTTGCACCGAGCCTCGCTCGCCCCACGGCAGCTTGCGCGCGGCTTCCGGCGGCAGCTGCACGCCTTGCACCGAAGGCCCCAGGTACAGGCGCGTCGCCAGGCATTGCGAGGCCTCGGGAGTCAGCGCGGTATCGATGAATTTCTGCGCCGCCGCTTTGCTGGGCGTGCCCTTGACCAGATGCAGCCGGGCGTCGGTCGCCCATACGCCTTCCTGCGGCACGGCGAAGCCTATGGGCAGCTTCTTGTCGATAAGGTCCCAGGCGCCGACGTTGAAGTGCGCGCCGATGACGGCCTCGCCCGACTGGAAGGCATTGGTGGCCGCGCCCGAGCTGTCGAACAGCAGGGCGGTGTCCAGCGCCGCCAGGCGCTTGTAGACGGGGTCAAGGTTGGAAGGATCCACGCCCCACACCTTGGCCATGAACAGGATGAAGGGCACGCCGGACGAATTCGACGGCGAGGGAATCGCCACGGCGCCGGCATATTCCGGCTTCCACAGGTCCTTCCAGGTCTTGGGCGGCGTGCCGATTTCCTTGGTGCTGTAGGTCAGGCCCAGCGAGTAGTAGCCCGTGCCCACCGCGTAGGTCGTGCCGCCGTGGCTGTAGATGGCCTGCGGCAGGACGTGCTTCATATTCGGGATGGCGTTCGGGTCCAGCGTGTCCAGCACGCCGGCGGCCTGCGCCAGTTCGCTGATGCCGCCGTCCATCCAGGCGACGTCGATGGTGGGCGCGTTCTTCTGCTGCTGCAGCTTGGACAATGTGGTGGTGGACGTGCCGATTTCCGGGGTCACGGCGACGCCGGTCGCCTTGGTGTACGGGTCCGCCACGCAGGCCTTGAAGGCGTCGCCCCAATTGCCGCCGTACCACGCGACGGTGATGCGTTCGGCGGCCGCGGCGGGCTGCGTCATGAAGGCGGCGGCGATAGCGCCGGCGAGCAGGGCGTTACGGATCGGTCGTGCCATGGCGATTCCCCTTGCGGATGGTGCCCGGCGCGCGGGCCGGGCTTTCATGTATCGGTGCCCGGAATAGTGCGCCCGTAGGGCAAACCGGGATTGAAATGTCTGGTCAGAAACTTGAATAATTGCGTCATCATGACAGCCGTCTCGCCTGCTCCCTCCGTGGATATCACGCCCTCTCCGGGTAAACCAGAACTCTCGGTCGGTCTGGTGTTGCTCGATCAGTTCACGCTGGCGGCATTTTCCGGTTTCGTGGATGCATTGCGGCTGGCGGGCGACCACGGCGGCAAGAGCCGGCGCATCCATACCACCTGGCGGGTGATGAGCTGGGACGGATTGCCGCGTTCGGCCAGCGCCGGCATGTCGCTGGCGGTGGACGGCGGCCTGGCGGAGGACTTGTCAGGCCTGGACTACGTGGCCATCTGCGGCGGCAATGATTATCCGAACGTCAATCTGCCGCCGGTGCTGCAGCAGTGGATCCGCCGCGTGGCGGATAGCCCGGTGCGCATGCTGGGCATCTGCACCGGCACCTTCGCACTGGCGCAGGCGGGCGTGCTGGGCGCACGCAGCGTCTGCGTGCACTGGAACGTACTGGACGCGTTCCGTGCGCGGTTTCCGGGCGTGCGGGCGGTGGTGGACCGGCTGTTTATCGACGAAGGCGACCTGATCACCTGCGCGGGTTCGACGGCGGCGATCGATCTGGCGCTGTACCTGGTGGAGCGCCATTGCGGCCGCGACAAGGCCCAGCAGGCGGTACGGCACATGATGCTGCAAGGCATGCGGCCGGCGCGGGTGCCGCAGGCGCATTTCTATTCCGATGTGTCGGAGATCGTTGACCTGCGCGTGCGGCAGGCGGCGCATTTCATCGAGCAGCGCATCGACGATCCGCCCTCGCTGGATGCGATCGCGCGCTACGTCGGGATAGGGCGGCGCCAGCTGGAGCGGGCGTTCCAGCAGGCGCTGGGGGTGAGCCCCATGGTGTTCCAGCGCAATTTGCGCTTGCAGTACAGCCGGTGGCTGCTGGAGAACAGCCGGCTGCCGGTGACGCAGGTCGCGCTGGACTGCGGTTTCGCGGATGGGGCGCATTTCTCGCGGGAGTTCCGGGGGCGCTTTGGGATGACGCCCAGGGAGTACAAGCAGCAGGCGGGCAACTAGCGCTCGGACACGTCCTGTGTCGGTGGTAATGCTTATTCGGCTTGCTCGTGCTGTCCGTCGATGGCGATGCAGATTCGGTTGGCCGATTGGGCCGCCGACACTCGGCATCACCCCCGGCGGACGGCATAAGTAAACCGATTCCGCATCTCCGACAGACTGCCTCCAGTACCCCGATTTGCTTCGGGGCCCGAAAGATCACTCCTAGGAAGGCGTAATCCCTGCCGCTTCTACATACCCCTTCCACCGCGCCTTGTCGGCCTTAACGAAGGCATCGATCTCTCCGGGTGTCGCGGGAGGATAGGCAAGAAACCCTTGCTCGGTATAGGTCTTCTGAATCCCCGGCTTATCTATCGTCATCTGGAATTCCCGGTTCAACAGCTGGACGACATCGCCGGGCGTCTTTCGGGGCGCGAACACCGCGTGCCACGTCACGACCTCGTAATCGCTCTTGATCACGCTGGCGATGGTGGGAAGCTTGGGCGCCCACGGCAGCGGTTCGCTGCTGGACACCGCCAGCGCCGCCAGCTTGCCCGCCTTCACCAGCGGGTCCACCACCGACCACGCGTCGATGTGGAAGGTATTGCGGCCGGCCGCCAGGTCCGACATCGCGGTCATGTCCTTGTAGGGGACGTGCAGCACGCCGCTCGCGCCGATTTTGCGCGTGAAAATGGTGCCGGCGATATGGCTCGATGTTCCGATGCCGTAGGAACTGAAGCTGCAATCCTTCTGGTGCGTGCGCAGATAGTCGACGAATTCCTGCGCATTCTTGATCCCCAGGCCGGCGTTCGCGACCAGCACCAGGGGCAGCTTCGCCGTGCGCGACACCGCGGTGAAATCGTTGTCCGGGTCGAAGGGCAGCGTCTTGTACACATAGGGATTGATGCAGAACGGCGTCGCGGTCGAATACAGCAGCGCGCTGCCGTCGGGGCGCGAAACCGCCACCTGACGCGTGCCGATATTGCCGGCCGCGCCGGGCTTGTTCTCCACGATGAACTTGCCGCCAAGGCGCTCGCTCACATCGTTGACCAGCAGGCGGGCGATCACGTCCGTGCTGCCGCCGGACCCGTACGGCACGATCACGGTAACCGGACCGGCGGGATACGCGCCCGGCTGCGCCACCGCGAAGCGGGGCAGGGCGGAGGCTCCGCACAGACCGGCCAGGATTTTCAAGGCACTGCGACGCTGCGTATTCATGGATCACTCCAGTAATTTTTTACACGTCCGATCCCTTATTCGCGGCCGCGGCAACGGGCCGGGCCGCATCGGACGGTGCGAGGCAAGAGCCCGGCCCTTCGTCCGCGTTCGGACGGCGAGCGGGCCGGATGGACAACAGCTTGTCGGTGGGTAGTCTGCCCCTTGCCCGCGGTTCAGCGAGCCCTCCAGTGGTCGTAGGCATCCCGCGCCTGGTACCAGCTGCCGATGGCAAACAGGAACCATGTATTGCCGAAGTAGAAAGGATGACCGGGAATTTCCCCCATGTCGAAGGCGTTGATCGGACCGCGCGATTGCTCGGCGATTTTGCGCCCGAGACTGTGTCCCAGGTAGCTCATCATCGCTACGCCGCTGCCATTGCAGCCCAGCGCGTAGTGCAGGCCCTCCGCGCCACCGATGTGCGGCATGGCATCCAGCGTCATGGCGACATTGCCGCCCCAGCTGTGCGTAATGCGGGTCCCCGCCAGCTGCGGGAAACGCCTGAGCATGGCGCGATGCAGCAGCCGGGCGGTGGTCTCCTCGCTGGCGGGCGTGAAGCGCGCGCGGCCGCCGAACAGCAGGCGGCGTCCATCCGGAGACAGCCGGTAGTGGTTCACGACGCGGCGCGACTCGGAAACGGCGCGGTTGGTCGGCAGGATGCTGGCCGCCAGGTCGGGCGCGAGTTCTTCCGTGGCGATCATGTACGTGGCGATGGGTACGACCTTGCGGCGCAGCTCGCCCATGTCCGGGCCGGTGTAGCCATTCGTGGCGATCACCACCTGCCCGGCGCGCAGGGTGCCCCGGGCCGTGCGCAGCGCGTAGCCGCCCGCAACGCGCTCGATGCCCGCCACGTGGGTATTGCCATGCACGCGCGCGCCGGCACGGCGGGCGGCGGCCAGCATGCCGCCGTAAAGCTGGGCGGGATGCAGGTGGCCGGCGTGTTCGATCAGCGCCGCGCCGTGATAAATATCGGAACCGATCTCGCGGCCCAGGCGCTCGCGCGGGATCATGCGCGCATGGGAATCGGTGCAGGCATTCAGCTGGTCCATCCGCGCCTGCCATGCCTGGTAGTGCTGGGGCAGCCACATGGCGGTAAGCCGTCCGGTCTTCTGCCAGCCGCACTGGATGCCATGCCGCTCGATCAGCGACTCTACATAGCGCATCGAGGCGGCGGCATCGCGCAAGCGGGCGGACAGGCGTGCTTCGCGCTCCGCCGGGCTTTCACCGACGGCGGCGAGCGCCTTCTTCTGCACGTTCACCCCGCCGGTCATCTGCCCGCCGGATCGCGTACTCGCACCCTGGCCGGGCCGGCCCGCTTCCAGCACGACGGCATCGACGCCTGCCTCGCGCAAGGTCAGGGCGCAGCATATGCCTGTATAGCCGCCGCCCACGATGGCCACATCGACCCGGGCGGGCAGAGCATCCTCGCCGGTTTCGGGCGGCTCATACGCTTCCCACCAATAGGGACGCCGCTGGAAGCCGGGCGCGAAGATATCGGTGGAAGCTGCCATCCAGGTTCTCCTGCATCGTATGAAGTGTCATCCGCCCGCGGCGCGTCCGGTGCGTGGCGGCCGCGAGTCATGCGCGCCGGCCGCCGCTCAAGCCGCCTCGCGTCCGGCCGCCGGCGCGCCGGACGCGATCGCGTCCAGCGTGGGCAGGTCGGCATAGCGCTCGCTCAGCTCCCGGTAGATGCGCTCGATATCGGCGGCGCCGCCGTCGACCGGCGGTTCGGTGCCTGCCAGCGCGGCGAACATCCGGTGCTTCACGAAATGGCGCCAACTGACCGGTATCGCGGCCATGATGTGTGTCATGGCCTCGTAGCGCGCGGCGGTCCAGATGCTTTCGAAGCGCGAGCGTCCAGGGCCGTAGTCGAAATGCGCCTGCCCCGCCACGCGCGGCGCCGTGGCGCCCGCCGCGCCGTCGGTCCCGGTGCCCGCGCGGCCTGCCGGGTCGCGCAGCGCGCGCGTGGCGGCCTCGTCCACCGTCATATCGTCGCGTATCGCCACCCCATAGGCCTGGCGGGCGCGCTCCGGCGAGACGAAGCCGCAGCGCACGTCCTCCAGTACTTTATCGACGGGGCGCTGGAAGGGATCGCCATAGCCGCCGCCGGCCGGTCCCTGCAGGCGGATGACATCGCCGGGCGCGCAGTTGACCAGGTCGCTGTTGCGCAATTCCTCGGCCGCGGGCGTGTCGGGATTCTTGATGAAGCGCGAGTTCGCGCCGGCCTTGCCGCCGACCACGCCCCAGGCGGCCAGCTCGGAACGGTTGCGGTTGCGCGCGGTAACCACGCCGTTGGGCGCCAGCAGCTTGAACTCCATGGTCGCGGCATTGCCGCCGCGCAGGCGGCCCGCCCCGCCGGTATCCGGCACCAGGCCGTAGCGGATGATCTCGATGGGCACCTCGGCCTCATTGATTTCCACGGGCGTATTCTTCAGGAAAGCATTGTTCGCGCCGCAGCCTTCCACGCCGTCGTACTCCGGGCCGCCGCCGGCGCCGCCGCCGCAAGGGCCGATGGAGGACAGCACCTGGCGGCCCTCGCGAGTCGCGGTCTTGACGTTCAGCAGCGTGGAGCCGCCGGCGGGGCAGGCGGGCAGCCGGTCCGGCAGCGCGCGGTTGAACACGCCGAAGGTGCAGGCCTGGATCACGGCCGCCATCAGGCTGCGCATGCCCACCGCGGCGGGCGCTTGCGGATTGACGACCGAGCCTTCGGGCAGGACGGCGCGCATGGGGCGCACCGAGCCGGCGTTCAGCACGTTGCGCGGCGCCAGCGTATGCATGACGTAGATCAGCCCGACCGTAATCACGGAGTGGTGGCCGTCGCCCCCGGTGGGCACGTTCAGCGATGAGGCCACCTGCGGATCGCTGCCCGTGAAGTCCATCTCCAGCTCGTCGCCGCGCACGCGCAGCGTGATGTGGATGCGGCAGGGATAACCTGCCACCGAGTCCTCGTCGGCGTACTCGGAGAACGCGTAGTCGCCGTCGGGGATGTCGCGGATCAAGGCGCGCGTCTGCTGCTCCGCGTAGTCCAGGATGGCCTCCGCCCCCTGCATGAACTCGTCGACGCCGAAGCGGTCGATGATCTCGTGCACCTTGCGTTCGCCGACATTCAGCGCGGCGATCTGCGCGTTCAGGTCGCCGCGGTTCTGCTCGGGCATGCGCACGTTGACCTGCATGATGCGCAGCAGCTTGTCGTCGATCACGCCGTCGCGCATCAGCAGCATGGGCGGTATGCGCAGGCCTTCCTGGTGGACCTCCGTCAGGGTGCGCGACAGCGACGCCGGCACCGCGCCGCCCATATCGGTGTTGTGGATGTGGCTGCCCACGAAGCACACCAGGCGCCCGTCGCGGAATACGGGCTTCCACACATGCATGTCCGGCGTGTGCGTGGCCACGTAGCCGCTATAGGGGTCGTTGGTCAGGTAGATGTCGCCTTCGCGATAGTCGTCGAACATCGCGATCACGCGGCCGTAGTCCAGGCCGGTGTACCAGGTCGCGCCGAAGGTCTTGGGCGAGGCGAAGGTCTTGCCCGAAGGCGTCATCAATTGCGCGGAAAAGTCCTCGGTCTCCTTGACGAAAGTGGAATAGGCCGTGCGCATCAGCGTATAGCCCATGGCCTCGGCGGCGGCGGTGCAGTGGTTGGCCAGCACCTGCAGGCGGAAATTGTCCACGGTCACGATGCGGCTCCTTCGGAAGCGATGCGCAGGTTGGCGTATTCGTCGACGCGGCAGGCATGGCCCGCCGGAATGACGGTGGTGCAGTCGTCCTGGGCCACGATGGCGGGACCCGTGAAGTGCTGGCCGGCCGCCAGCGCGGAGCGGCTGTACAGGTCTACCTCGCGGAAACCGCCATCCAGCCATACGCGCACGGCCCGGTCGGGCCGCGGCGCGCCCTCGACCGGTTCGTGGCGCGGGAAGCGCGGCTTGTCGTTGTTGCCGGATATCACCACGCGCAGGCTGACGATCTGTACAGGCGCCCGTTCGTCGGCGTGGCCGTACAGGCGGCGATGCATCTCGTGAAAGGCCCGCGCCACGGCTTGCACATCGCCCGCCGCGACATGGGCCGGGTCCAGCACGGTGTCGATCTCGTACGACTGCCCGCGATAGCGCATCTCTGCCGAGTAGACGTATTCGGCGCCGTCCAGGTGGCCTTGTTCCTGCTCCAGCCATTGCCGCGCGCGCTCGCGCAGCACATCGAATTCGTCGCGCACGGCTTGCAGGTTGGCGGGAGTCAGGTCCGTGTAGACGGTTTTCAGGAAGTCGCTCTTGAGATCGGCGATCAGCCCGCCCAGGGCGCTGAGTGTGCCGGGCGAGGGCGGGACGACGATTTCCTTTACCTTGATTTCGCGGGCCAGGAAGCAGCCCAGCATGGGGCCGGCGCCGCCGAAGGCCAGCACCGCGTAGTCGCGCGGGTCTATCCCGTAGCGCGACACCAGGCCGCTGACTTCGGTGTACATGCCGGACACGGCGATCTGGATGATGGCTTCCGCGGTTTCCTCGATGCCGCGGCCCAGCTGGCTGGCGAGTTCGCCCACCGCCTTGCGCGAGGCCTGGGCATCGACCTCGACGGCCTGGTAGCCCAGGTCGGAATGGCCGACAAGGCCGCAGCAGACGAAGGCGTCCGTAATGGTGGCGCGCGTGCCGCCACGGCGGTAGCAGGCCGGCCCGGGACGCGAACCGGCGCTTTCCGGACCCACTTTCAGTACGCCCAGCGGGTCCACCCAGGCGATCGAGCCGCCGCCTTCGCCCACCGACGATACCGACACCGACGGGATGTAGATCTGGAAATCGCCGATCAGCTCGCCGACGCCATACTGCGGCTTGCCGTCGACGATCACGGCGATGTCGGCGCTGGTGCCGCCGATATCCAGGCTGAGGCAGCGGGGAATGCCAGCGGTGGCCGCCACGTGGCTGGCGCCGATCACCCCGGCCGCCGTGCCGGACAGAATCATTTGCACGCAATCGCGCTTGCCTTGCTCGGCCGTCATCACGCCGCCGTTGGACTTGGTCAGGCGCGGTTCGGGCTGCACGCCGGCGTTCTTCAGCGCGCCCTGCAGGGATCCCAGGTAGTGCGCCACGCGCGGCTGGACATAGCCGCCGATGACCGCGGTAATCGTGCGTTCGTATTCGCGGATGATGGGCCAGGTTTCGCTGGAGCACGATACCGGCAGGTCGGGCGCGAGCGCCTGGACGATCTCCCGGGTGCGCTGCTCATGCGCGGGGTTGCGATAGGCATGCAGCAGGGAAATCACGATGCCTTCGGCGCCGGCATCGCGTGCCGCCCGCAGCGCCTGCTTCACGCTGTTCTCGTCCAGCGGCTTGCGCACGGAGCCGTCGGGCGCCATGCGTTCGGCGATGCCGAACACCATGCTGCGCTTGACCAGCGGCTCGGGACGCCGCGACAGCAGGTGATACATGTCCGGCGTTCTCAGGCGCGCCAGTTCCAGGACGTCGCAGAAGTTTTCCGTGGCGAAGAGCGCCAGCTTCAGGCCCTTGCGCTGGATGACGGTGTTGATGCCCACGGTGGTGCCGTGGGTGAAATAGCGGATCTCGTCGGGGCGGATGCCGTAGCGCTCGCCCAGCATGCGCACGCCCGCGATGACTTCCTCGCCCGGCTGGTCGGGCCGGGAGAAGACCTTGAGGCTTTTGATCTCGCCGCTGTCTTCGTCGAATACGGCGAAGTCCGTGAAAGAGCCGCCGATATCGACGCCCACTCTGTAGCCCATGCTGCCCCCGGTTCGCGTTGCGGAACATGCAACCCGCTTGCGGAGAAGGGCATGGCGGGCTACAATGTTCACTAGATGAACAACCATTTCATGCAGTGGTCAAATGAATGATAATCGCTCGGTCCAGAGGTGTCTAGCCATCCTGCGCGGTTTTCGGGGCGGCCCCGGGCAATCCCTTACCGCGCTGTCGAAAGCGGTGGACCTGCCGCATTCCACCGTGCTGCGGCTGCTGAACACGCTGCAGGGCGAAGGCTATGTGCGCAAGGAAGGGACGCTGTGGTCCCTGACGCCGCAATTGCTGGAAATCGGTTTCGCCGCGCTGGCCAATACCGGGGTCAACGAATTCATCCAGTCGTCATTGCAGGAACTGGCCAACCGTTGCAACGGCACCGTCAATATCGGCGAAAAGGGCCGTGACGAGGTCATCGTCATCGCCCGCGCCAGCTCGGATTCGGAACGTCGCAAAATCGTGGTGGTGAACCTGCGGGTGGGCAGCTCGATGCCCGATACCAGTGCCCTGTATCGGGCGCTGGACATGCCGGAGGACCAATGGGCGATCGCGCGGTACCCCGACCGCAAGGTGACGACCGTGGCGATCCCGCTGTTCACCAGCTCGGCCCGCAGCCTGTCGCTGGGCTTGTCCGTGAACGACGAGGAATACCCCGTGGCGCGGATAGAAACCGAACTGGTCGCTACCCTGCGCACGGAGCGCGAGCAGATCCGCAGGCTGATGCGGTTGGGAGAGGTTTAGAAGCGGCCGCGCAGCCTTAGGTTAACCGTCGGTTGTCCGCGGCCCGCGCCCACGCCGGTCCCGGCCGGATCGCGGGCGGCGGACAATGAATCAAAACAAACCTGCGCTTATTCAACCCATGCGTCGGCGGCGATTCGCTAGCCTGATCCGCGATCAGTGCACGACGCGGGAGACCACGAAGATGAAGACGAAGGCAGGCTTCACGGGTGCGTATCGGGATCCTGTTGCCTTGGGCTATCCATTGGGCAATGGCTATCGGTGGCATATGCCGGGCTCGATGCGATTCAATGCCCCCGACAGCCTCAGTCCCTTCGGGCCTGGCGGCATCAATGCCTATGCCTATTGCGCGGGCGACCCGGTCAATCGCAGCGATCCTGGCGGCCATATGCCTTCGATCGTTAGCGACATCATCGAAGGCCTGCGCAGGTTGCGAAGGCGGCGTGGGGCGGTGCCCGCCGATTCCTTGGCCGCCGTATCGGCCGACGCGGCGGCGACCGCACCGGCTGCGTCTACCAGCCACGAACTTGTACCCGCTTCGTCTGCCGGCAGTGCGTCGGTGCCGGTGACGGCCGTCTCTCCAGCCGTCGCGTCCGGAAAAAAATACGTGCCTATTGTCGAAACCTGGCACCCTCGTTTCAAGGGCAAGGGAAGGATAATGGTGGAAGAGGACAAGATAAAGCTGGGAAGGCCGAAGTTGACATCGCACTACTCGAACACACCGGTAGACGAGGTGTTCCGGGCTGGCGGTATAGAGGCCCGGAATCCGAATTTCCCGGACAACACAATAGTGTTCACGAACAAGCTATACGATCCGCATCCCAACGATCCCTACGTAGCACATTATCTTCCGATACCTATTTTCGAGTCCACCTATGCCGTCGGCGAGGGTTTCCGCTTCGAATATTTCACCATCTCTTCGCCCGATGGCTATGCCTTGTGGAAGTTAGGAATAGAGGGCTGGGGCGATGAGCGCATCGTCCTGGAGCATGGCAAGACGCCGCTCAGTCGCGTTGTCGCGGTTCGGGATAGGCGCGGATCAAGGGTGATCCAGCACAATCCTGAATTCGTGAACGAGTTCGAGCTCTCCCTGCCTGGCCATCTTAAGCGTGCGATCGAGGCTGCGCCTTCCCCATGACACTGAATAGCACCCGCCTACAGCCACGGCATGCTTCGAGCCCGAGGTGCTGCACGTCTTCCGTGCCGTGACTCAAGCGCGATCGGGCGTCGGCGTCAGCGGATAGAAACATGCGACCGCGCGATCTGCGGCGCCGGACCGGTGTTCCAGTTCCGGTATCCGTGCCGAGCAGTCCGGCCGCGCCTGCGCGCAGCGCGGATGGAAGGTACAGCCCGGCGGCAGATCGGTCGGAGAAGGGATTTCCCCGGCGATCTTGCCCAGGGCGATGCGGGCCCGCGGATCCGGCACGGGCGAGGAATCGCGCAGCACGCGGCTATAGGGATGCCGTGGGGCATCCAGCACCTGCCGCGTGGGACCCTGCTCGATGATGCGGCCCAGGTACATGACGCAGACGGTGTCGCAGAAATGGCGGACCACGCCCAGGTCATGCGAGACGAATACGAAGGACAGGCCGCGTTCGCGCTTCAGGCGCTCCAGCAGTTGCAGGATCTGCGCCTGCACGGACACGTCCAGGGCGGATACCGGCTCGTCGGCCACGATCAGCTGCGGATCCAGGACCAGGGCGCGGGCGATGCCGATGCGCTGGCGCTGGCCGCCGGAAAATTCATGCGGGTAGCGGTCCAGGGCGGATAGCGGCAGGCCCACTTCCTGGATGGTCCGGGATACCTTGGCGTCTATCCAGGCGGCGTCCCCCTTGCCATGCACATGCAGCGGTTCGGACAAGGCCTGCCGTACCGTCCGCCGGGGATTCAGCGAAGCATACGGATCCTGGAAGACGATCTGCATGCGCTGGCGCAGGGCGCGCAGCCGCGCGCCGTTTGCCGCACCCACATCCTGCCCGTCGAAGACGATGCTGCCGGCGTCGTGCTCGATCAGGCGCAGGAGCATGCGCGCCACGGTGGATTTGCCGCAGCCGGATTCCCCCACCAGGCCCAGCGACTGGCCGCGCCGCACGTCGAAAGACACGCCGTTGACGGCATGGACCGTCTGGCGGCGGCCGCCGAGCAATCCGCCGCCGCTGTGGAAATGCTTGACCAGTCCGCGCACCCGCAGGAGCGGGGCGGCGTCCGCTGCCGAAGCCCCGCCGGGCGCGGAGGAGTCCACATCGTTCGCCACGGGTTGCTTGCCTTTGCTCATGACTGTCCTTCCGATGGCGCACGCACCAGGCAGCGCACCTGGTGCGATCCCTGCACGGTGGCAAGGAGGGGGCGCGTGGTTTCGCAGCGGGACTGCTTCAGGGGACAACGGGGCGCATAGGCGCAGCCTTGCGGGATGGCGGTGATGGCCGGCACGCCGCCCGGAATGGGATCCAGGGCGTCGGCGTCGGCATCCACGCGGGGCATGGCGCGCAGCAGGGCCTCCGTGTACGGATGCGTGGGGCGCGCGAACAGCGCATCCACGTCGGCGGTCTCGACGACCTCGCCGGCGTACATGACGGCCACGCGGTCGGCGATCTGCGCCACCACGCCCAGGTTGTGGGTGATGAACACCACCGCCATGCCGCGGGCGGCTTTCAGGTCGGCCAGCAGGCTCAGGATCTGCGCCTGGATGGTCACGTCCAGCGCCGTGGTGGGTTCGTCGGCCAGCAGGACGCGGGGCTTGCAGGCCAGCGCCATGGCGATCATCACCCGCTGGCGCATGCCGCCGGAGAACTGGTGCGGGTAGTCGTCGTAGCGGCTGGCCGCCGCCGGGATCTTGACTTCTTCCAGTGCCTGCAGCGCCAGTCCGCGCGCCGCGCGCCAGGAAATGCGCCGATGCTGGCGGATGGCTTCCGCGATCTGGTCGCCCACCGTCATCGTCGGGTTCAGCGAGGTCATCGGCTCCTGGAAGATCATGGCGATGGCATCGCCGCGCAGGCGCGCCATCTCCTTTTCCGGCAGGGCGGCCAGGTCCTTGCCTTCCAGCAGTACCTGGCCGCCGCCGTGGCGCGCACCGGCCGCGGGCAGCAGGCGCAGGATGGACAGCGCGGTCACGCTCTTGCCGCTGCCCGATTCGCCCACCACGGCCAGCGTTTCGTTGCGCTTGACCGAAAGCGAGACGTCGCGGACGGCGGCGTGCCAGGCGCCGCCGATGCGGAATTCCGTGCGCAGGCCGCGCAGCTCCAGTACGGCATCCTGTGTCGTCATGAGTGCTCCGAGCGCAGCTTGGGATCGATGGCGTCGCGCAGCGCGTCGCCCAGGAGGTTCAAGGCCAGCACGGTCAGCAGGATCGCCACGCTGGGAAACACGGTCAGCCACCAGGCGTCCAGGATGTTCTCGAAGCCCTCGCGTATCATGCCGCCCCAGGTCGCGGCCGGCGGCGGCACGCCCAGCCCGATAAAACTCAGCGAGGCCTCCGTGCGGATGGCCGACGCCATCCACAGCGAGCCCAGCACCACCACGTCGGAAATCATGTTCGGCAGGATGTGCACGCCCATCAGGCGCAGCGGCCCGTAGCCCAGGGCACGGCCGGCCTCGACGAAGTCGCGTTGTTTCAAGGCGATGGTGGGCGCCCGCGCCACGCGCACGAAGGGCGCGATTTCCGTGATCGCGATGGCGATGATCAGATTTTCCAGGCTGGCGCCCAGCATGGCGGCCACCATCAGTCCCAGCAGCAGGGTCGGGAAGGACAACAGCACGTCCACCAGTCCCATGATGAACTGGTCCACCAGGCCGCCGACATAGCCGGCCAGGATGCCCAGCGAGGCGCCGATGCACATGGCGATCAGGATGGCGACGAAGCCCACCAGCAGGGAAACGCGGGCGCCATAGATCAGGCGCGACAGCACGTCGCGGCCATAGCTGTCGGTGCCCAGCCAGAATTCCGCCGACGGCGGCTCCAGGCGGTAGGCGATGTTCTGCTGCAGCGGGTCGTGGGGCGCCAGCCAGGGGGCCAGCAGCGCGACCAGGGCGATCAGCAGCAGCAGGCCGATGCCCACCCAGGACAGGCGGTTGCGGCGCAGCGCCAGCCACAATGCGTGGGGACGGGCGGCGGCGGGAGCGGGGGCGGTGACGGCGCTCATTTGTATTTGACCCGGGGATCGACCAGCCCGTACACCAGGTCGGTCAGCAGGTTGACAAGGATCACGCAGGCGGCGAAGACCACCATCAGGCCTTGCAGCAAGGTGTAGTCGCGTGTGTTCAGGGCACCCAGGATCAGCTTGCCCAGGCCTGGCCGGTTGAAGACGATCTCCGTCAGCACGGAATTGCCGATCAGGGTGCCGAAATACAGGCCCACGACCGTGACGATGGGAATCAGCGCGTTGCGCAGGCCGTGGCGCAGGATCAGGCGCAGCGGCCGCACCCCCTTGGCGCGCGCGGTGCGCACATAGTCCTCGCCCATAACGCCCAGCATCGAAGAGCGCGTGACGCGCATGACGTAGGCGGTCATGATCAGGCCCAGGTTGAAAGCGGGCAGGACCAGCGCGCGCAGCTGCGCGCTCCAGTCGCCCGCTACGGTGCTGCCGATCACCGGGAACCATTGCAGTTCGATGGCGAAGGCCAGCAGCATCAGGATGGCCGACACGAAGGCCGGAAAGGACAGGCCCGTCAGCGACAGCACGCGGCCCAGGTAGTCCGGCCAGGAATTACGGCGCAAGGCCGCCCAGATGCCCAGCGGCAAGCCGAACAGGACGCCGATCAGGATGGCCGCCGCGGTCAGCTGCAGCGTCCACGGCAGGACCAGGGCGACCTCCTGCAGGACCGTGCGGCCGGAGGCCATCGATACGCCGAAGTTGCCCGACAGCATGTCGCGCAGGAAATGCAGGTATTGCATCTGGAGCGGCTGGTCCAGGCCCAGCCGCTCGCGCAACGCCGCCAGCGCGGCGGCGCTGGCCTGGTCGCCCAGCATGACGGCGGCCGGATCGCCCGGTACCAGGCGGACCAGCACGAACACCGCGGTCAGCATCGCCAGCAGGGTGGGGATGGCCAGCAGCAGGCGTTTGACGGCGTAGCGCGTCATGATTCGGCCTTTTGGACGGTGCGCTGGGCGTTTTCCCGCGCGGGTTGGGGAACGGCAGCCGGCGCGGGGGCGCCGGCGCCCCTTACCCAGGGCGTACCGG
Source organism: Bordetella bronchialis (assembly GCF_001676705.1). Classification (NCBI taxonomy): domain Bacteria; kingdom Pseudomonadati; phylum Pseudomonadota; class Betaproteobacteria; order Burkholderiales; family Alcaligenaceae; genus Bordetella; species Bordetella bronchialis. The sequence continues at coordinate 3,208,359 of NZ_CP016170.1, read as the reverse complement.
CGTCCTTGGGCATATCGGGCATCAGGCGGCGCGCGTCCAGGTTCTGGATCGCGCGCGCGGTCTGCCCGCGCAGCACCAGGTCGGCCATGGCCGCGCCCACGACCGGCACCAGCTCGAAGCCGTGGCCGGAAAAGCCGAAGGCGTGGAATACGCCCGGCGCGTTTGGCGAAGGACAGACGACCGGCAGCAGGTCGTCGGTCTTGGCTTCCAGGCCGGCCCAGACGCGCACGATGCGGATGTCGCGCACGGCCGGGAACAGGTCGGTGGAGGCGCGCGCGCCCTTGGCCAGCACGCGCATGCGCGCCGTGGAGGTCTCCTTGTCCAGGTCCGGTATGCCTTGCAGGCCGCCGCCGATCACCAGCGTGCCCTGGTCGGATTGCTTGAAGGACAGGGATCGGCCCATGATGGACACGACGGGCTTGATGAAGGGACGCAGGCGTTCGCTGACCATCATCATGGACGACTTGGTGGCCAGGGGGATGACGTCGCCCACCATGGCGGCGATGCGGGCGGACCAGGCGCCGGCCGCGTTGACCACGGCGGGCGCGGTCCACTCGCGGCCGCCTTCGCCCACCACGCGCCAATCGGCGCCACGCCGTTCCAGGGCGACGATGCCGCAGTGTTCCACCAGCGCTGCGCCGGCTTCCAGGGCGCTGCGGCGGAAGGCGCGCAGCGCGCGATGCGGGTCCGCCGCGCCGTCGCGCCGCGCGATGGATGCGCCCACGCAATGCGGGCTCAATTCGGGCAGCAGGCGGCGCAACGCATCGGGACCGATGATTTCCTCGTGGGTGTAGCCCGCCGCGCGCAAGCCGTCCACGCGCGTTTGCAGGCGCGCCAGGGCGGCGGGATTTTCCGCCACGCAGACTTGTCCGTTGGCATGGAAACCGCAGTCGTCGCCGACCAGGCCCGCCATGCCGTGCCACATGTCCATGGCTTCCAGCGACAGGTCCAGTTCGCGCAGGTCGCGGTTGAGCGTGCGTACGCCGGCCGCGGTGGCGCCCGAGGCGTGCCGGCCCACCCAGTGCTTTTCGACCACGACCACGCGGGCCCCGCCGCGCGCCAGGTGCAGGGCCGCCGACAGGCCGTGCAGGCCGCCGCCGATGACGACGGCATCGTAGGGGCGATGGCTCATTGCGCGTCCTCGGCGATGTCCAGGCTGGCCAGTTCGCCCAGCGTCAGCGGCTTCAGCGGCGGCCGGATGCGGTAGAACCCCACTTCCGCGACGGACCGGTGCTGTTTCTCCGCCAGGATGTGCGCGATGGTGTAGCCGCATTGCCGTCCCTGGCAGGGGCCCATGCCGGCGCGCGTGAAGGACTTTATCTGGTTGGGGCCCGGCTGGCCCAGGTCGGCGGCCTTGCGGATATCGCCGGCCGTCAGTTCCTCGCAGCGGCAGACGATGGTGTCGTCCGAGGGCGAAAAGACGCCGGGACGCGGGGGATACATGGCATCCAGCATCGGCCGCAGCCTGAGCATATCGTCCAGCGCGCGGCGCAGCGGCCCGGCCGCCGCGGCGGCCGAGCCCTGGTCCAGTTTGCCGGCGCGCAGCGCCATGCCCAGGGCCGCGATCTCGCCACGCGCGGTGGCCGCCGTCGCGCCGCCGATGCCGGCGCCGTCGCCGGCGATGTAGACGCCCGGGCGGTTGGTCTGCCCCCACGCATCCAGGACCGGCGCCAGGCAGGCCTGCCGCGGGTTCCACGCGAGCTCGCACTCCAGGGCGCGGGCCATGTGGATGGAGGGCACGACGCCTTCGTGCGCCAGCAGTACCTGGGCGTCCGCGCGTTCGGTAAGGCCGTCCCGGGTAGTGAATTCGATTTGCCGCAGCCGGTCCTCGCCCAGCGCGCGGAAGCCGCGCACGTTGCGGATGCGTCGCACGCCGGCGCGGCGCAGCTCGCGCAGCCAGCCCAGCCCCTTGCCGACTTCGCCGGCGCGGCGCAACGCGTCGCCCAGATAGGGCAGGGCACGGCGCCAGCCACCCGCCGGCGAGGTGTCCAGCCAGCCGGCGACGCGGCCGCCGGCACGCAGCAGCTGCGCCATGTACAGCAGCACCAGCGGCCCGCTGCCGGCCACCCACACCGGCCGCGCCGGCACCTGGCGGGAGGTCTTCAACAGTATCTGGGCGGCGCCCACGGTCAGCACGCCCGGCAGCGTCCAGCCCGGGAAGGGATTGGGACGCTCCTGGGCACCGGTGGCCAGCAGCACCTGGGCGGCGCGCACCACTTCCGCGCGGCCGGCGCGCGTCATGTACACGTGCCAATCCGGCTCGATCTGCCAGACCTGGGTGCCCGGTTCGTACACCGCGCCGCAGCGGCGGAAGGACTCGGCCAGGGTCGCGCCGGCGCGGTATTCGTCGCCCAGTACCTCGCCCACCGGTGTCGCGGCAACGGTTTCCACGGCGCGCCAGATCTGCCCGCCGGGGGCCGGCTGCTCGTCCACCACCAGCACGTTCAGGCCATGGGCGCGCAGGCGGATGGCCGCGCTCATGCCGGCCGGGCCCGCGCCCACGATGACTACATCGAATTCGCGCATCATGGCAGTACGCTCCGCTTGCCGAACTGGCGCTGTACGCGCATGCCTTCCTGCACGGTGACCAGGCAGGTCTGCGTGGAGGCCACGCCGTCGACGATGGCCAGGCAGTCGAAGCACACGCCCATCATGCAATACGGCGCGCGCGGGCTTTCCTGGACGGGCGTGGTGCGCGTGGCCGCGGTCTCCTGCCGCAGCAATACGGCGGCCACGGTTTCCCCGGCCTCCGCGGCGACGGCCGTGCCGTCGATGTATACCGTCAGCGCCTGCGCGACGGGTTCATGCAGCTTGCGAAACATCGAAGCGCTCATGGTGGAATGCATCCAGAGTGGCCGGCAGCGCGCCGCCATCCAGGGCACGGGCCAGCGGCCCGGCATGGAAGGAAGCCAGCGTGACGCCGGAATGACATAGCGCGGTCCACGCGCCGGAGTACTGGGCCGATCCGGCATACACCGGCCGGCCGTCGGGAGTCATGATGCGCAGGCAGGACCAGTGGCGCACCAGGCGCGCGGCGGCCAGGTCCGGCAGCACGCGCAGCGCCTTGCGGCTCATGCGCGCGGCCGCCTCGGTCGTGGTGTTCAGGTCGTAGCCTACTTCTTCCTGGGTCACGCCTATCATCACCGTGCCTTCGCCGGTCTGGCGCACGCCGCTGGCGGGCAGCGGCAGCAGGGGAGCCAAGCGCTCCGTGACCAGCAACTGGCCGCGCTGCGGGCGCAGCGGCACGTCCAGGCCCACCATGCCGCCCAGCGCCCGCGATCCCAGCCCCGCGGCGATGACGACATTGGCCGACGCGTAGCGTTCGCCGCCCGCGCGCACCTGGAAGCCGCCGCCGGCTTGCGGTTCGATGGCGTCCACGGGCCGCCCGCCAAGGAGCACGCCGCCGCGGCGCAGCGTGGCCATCTGCAGCGCTGCCAGCAGGCGCAGGGGATTCAGGTGGGCGTCCACGGCGCAGAAGCTGGCGCCGGCCACGGCACTGCCCAGTCGCAGACCGGGAAAGCGGCGCGCCAGGGCGCCGGCGTCCAGCATCTCGATGCTATCCGGCAGTTCCGGCGTGTTGGCGTCCCACTTGCGCATTTGCGCGGCACGGTCCTCGAACTCCTTCGCGCCCAGGCAGAAGTGCAGGCCGCCGCGGTTTTCGTATTGCAGGCCGATGCCCGTTTCGCGTTCCAGGTCGCGCGCGAAATCCGGCCACAGCCGTGCCGCTTCATGCGAGAGCCGCTGGTAGGCCACATTGCCGTAGCCCTTGCCCTGGACCCATACCAGGCCGAAATTGGCCTTGGCGGCGCGGTAGTCGGTATCGGCGCCATCCAGCAGCAGGACGCGCCGTCCCTGGCCGGCCAGGCCCATGGCGATGGCCGAACCCACCATGCCGGCACCGGCGACGATGAAATCGTAGTCGCGCTTCATGAACGCGCTCCCGGCGCGGTTAAGCTATAACGCTTGGCGAGAAAAAGGCCTGGCGATTTCCGCCGGGTTATAGGGGTACAGGAATGGCGCGAACGCTCAATCTGCGGCAGGTGGAAGCCTTCAAGGCGGTGATCGAGCATGGCACGGTCAGCCAGGCGGCGACGGTGCTGGGGGTTTCGCAACCGGCGGTCAGCAAACTGCTGGCGCACCTGGAAGCGGAAACCGGCCTGCATTTGTTCGACCGCGTACGCGGCAAGCTGGCCGCCACGCTCCACGGTATGCGGCTGTACGAGGAGATCGACCGCATCTTCACCGGGCTGCGGCAGGTGGAGCAGGCCGTCGATTCCATCCGCCGCGACGAGCAGCGCACGCTGTTCGTGGGCGTCCTGCCGGCGCTGTCGGGATCCTTCATCCGCCGCGTGACCATGAACTTCCTGCGCCACCACCCCGACGTGCGCGTCAACATCCAGACCCGCGGCTCGCAGTTCCTGGCGGATTGGCTGGCGACGCGGCAGATCGACGTGGCGCTGGTGGGCAGCCGCGTCGACAATCCCTATATCGACCGCGAGCCCATGTTCCAGCACGCGCTGATGTGCGCATTGCCGGTCAATCATGAGCTGACGCGCAAGCGCGTGATCCGGGCGCGCGACCTGTCCGGACTGCCCTTCATTGCTTTCGGGGCGGACAGCCAGACGCACCAGCTGGCGCAGGCCGCCTTCGACCAGGCGGGCGCCGAGCTGAACGTCGTGCTGGATACCAATACGGCGCCGACTGCCTGCGAATTCGTGGCGGCGGGCCTGGGCGTGTCCTTGATTCATCCGCTGTTTGCCGATGGGTTGCAGAATCGACTGGTATTGCGGCGCTTCGAGCCCGAAATGCAATTCCACTTCCAGCTGTGCCGCATGCATGCGTCGCGCAATGCGGGGCTGGTGGAAACCTTCGTCGAGGAAGCGCGCATCGTGGCGGCGCAGGTGCCGCGCGATCTGCGCAAGGCCTAGGCGGACCGGACGTCCGCCTGGGGCCCGGCGCCGGCGCGGCCTAGCGCTTGACCGTGGTGGCCTCCGTGACCGGGGGCTGCAGGTTCAGCGCCCCCTTCAGCGTGTAGCCGTAGTCGACACCGTCGCCATGGGCCCAGACCTGCTTCAGGCCGAACAGCGGGATGGCGCAGACGTCGTCATGGATTTTGACCTGCGCGTCCTTCCACAGCGCCAGCTGCTTCTTGGGATCGGGCTCCTGGCGCGCCGCGCGGATATCGGCATCGGCCACCGCGCAGTGCGAGAAGTTCGACTGGGCGGCCGGCGCGCCGATGGCCGCCGCCGAATCGTAGAACTCGCCCAGGTAGGCATCGGCGTTCGGGAAGCGCGCCGCGCCATAGAAAACCAGGGCGCTCTGGTCCTTGCGGCTCTTGGCCTGGTAGGTGGCGTGGTCAACGACCTCCATGTCCAGCTTGATGCCGGCCTTGGCGAGCTGGGCCTGGACGATTTCCATGATGGGCTGCTGCGCCGAGATATTCGACACCACCGACTTGATCTCGATTCCGTTGGGGTAGCCTGCCTCGGCCAGCAGCTTCTTGGCCCGGGCCACGTCATGGGTGTAGGCGCCCGCGCTGCAGTCCTCGCCCAGGTAGCCGTTGGGCACCACCGAACAGCCCTTGTCCGCCACGTCCTTGCCGGCATAGCGGACGATCTCGTCGACGTTGACGGCGGCGGCGATGGCCTGGCGTACCTTCAGGTCGTCCAGCGGCTTGATGGTGCGGTTGATGTGCAGCGTGCGGAATTCCGCGGGATCGAAGATGTCGACCTTCATGCCGCGCTTTTGCGAGCGCTCCACCCAGCGCTGCTCGCGCTTGCCCTGCATGATGTCGATTTCGCCGGACGTGAAGGCGAGCTCGCGCGCGCTGTCGGAGGGAATCATGCGGTACACGATGGCGCCGATCCTGGGCTTGCCGCGGAAGTAGGCATCGTTGGCGACCAGCTTGACGTACTGCTGCGTCACATGCTCGGAGAAGGCGAAGGGCCCGGTGCCGATCGGCCCCGCGCCGAACTTGTCGCCCAGTTTTTCGGCGGCTTTCTTGCTGACGATATTGCCGCCGTGGTAGTTCGAGACGCGGCCCAGGAAGGCGGCGTCCGGATACTTCAGCGTGATGCGCACCGTGTAGTCGTCCACGGCTTCCACCTTGTCCAGCACGTCGAAGCTGGACGCGAAGCTGGATCGCTTGGGGTCGGCCGCGCGTTGCAGCGAGTAGACGACATCCTCGGCCTTGAGTTCGCCGTAGCCGCCGTGGAACTGCACGCCCTTGCGCAGGTGGAAGGTCCAGGTCTTGCTGTCGGGCGAGGCTTCCCAGCTGGTGGCCAGGTCGGGTTCCAGCGCCTTCGGGTCGGCGCTGCCGGGCGGGAACTGCACCAGGGCGTCGAACATCTCCGAGACCACGCCCTTGTCCACCGTGGAGGTGGCGCGATGCGGATCCAGCGTGGCGTTGTCGGCGGCGCCGGAGCTGATGCGCAGCTCCGGACGGTCCGCCGCGCGCGCCGGCGGGTTGGCGGTGGCGCCCAGCGCGAACAGGGCGAGGGCAAGGACGGACAGTGCAGGACGTTTCATGATTCCCCTTGGAGGCCGCATGCGGAGTCGCGATGCCACGCAAGGTAGTCCCGCTCAAGCCATAGCGTCAAAGTCGTCCGAGGACTAAACCTATTCCAGGGAGTTATAGGGTGCGCATGGCGGCCGCGGCCTTCCCTGGGAAGCAGGGGCCGCGTTCATCCGCCTGTAATGGTTAGTACCGACGTGCCGCCGTTACAAAAAAATAGGCCGCGCCGCGGGAGGGCGCGGCCGGCCGCCTCAAACCGCGAAGCGCGCCACCGCCGCGGGATCGAAGGCATACCCCCATCCCGGCGCGGTGGGCACTTTGACGTTGCCGTCCGCGTCCAGTTCGACCTGGGCGCCGTACAGGGGGCCGAACCAGGGCATGTGCTCGACGATCAGCGCGTTGGGCAGGGCGGCCGCCAGCGACAGACTCATTTCGGTGAAGAGGTGGGGCGAGATCGCCGTGTTGAAGACCTCCGCCACATGCGCCACTTTCAGGAACTCCGTCGGGCCGCCCATGCGCTGCAGGTCGGGCATCAGGATGTCGGCGGATTTGCGCTGCAGCATTTCCATCATGCCGAAGCGGGCGTATTCGCTTTCGCCGCTTGCCACGGGCGTGTCGAGCGCGGCGGCGACGGCCGCCTCGCCGGCATGGTCGTGATAGGGCACGGGCTCCTCTATCCAGCCCAGGTCGAATTCTTCCAGCCGCCGGCCCAGGCGGATGGCCCGGTCTGGCGTGAACTGCTGGTTGCAGTCGGCCATCAGCCGCACCCCGGGACCGATCGCCTCGCGCACCGCCCGCACCCGGTCCACATCGTCCTGGATGGCGGGCTTGCCCAGCGACATCTTCATGGCGCGATAGCCGTCCTTCACGAAACCGGCGGCTTCCGCCTGCAGTTGGTCGATGGAGGACGACAGGCGCAGGCTGCCGCTGCGGTAGATCGGCAGCGTGTCGCGGCAGGCGCCGATCAGGCGGCCGACGTTCAGCCCGGCCTGTTTGCCGCGCAAGTCCCACAGCGCCATATCGATGCCCGACAGGCCCACCACGGTCGCGCCGCGATGGCCCAGGAAGGCGATGTCGGACCAGGCGCGGGACCAGAAGGCGCCGCTCATGGCCGGGTCCAGCCCCAGTACCAGCGGCTCCAGGCTGCGCAGGGTTTCGTGCAGGACGGGCAGCCGGTGGCCGTTGAGCGTGAAGACCATGCCTTCGCCGGTCGCGCCCTCGTCGGTATGCAGCGTGACGAGCACGCAGTCGGCCGTCCGGATGACGATGCGCGCGCTGGGGATGGGCGTGGGCAGCGGGACGCTGACCACTTGCAGCTTCAGTTCGGTGACTTTCATGAGTCGCTACGGTTGCGTACGAGGGGGAAGCGGGCTATTCGGGAACGACGCCGGCATCGCGCAGGATGGGGCCCCAGTAGGCGATATCGGCCTGGACGACCTTGCCGAAGGCCTCGTTGCGGCGGCCGTCGGCGATCACGCCCAAGGCTTCCAGGCGCTTGCGCACATCGGGCAGCTGGACGATCGCGGACAGCGCCTGCCCGAGACGTTCGGCGATGGGCGCCGGCGTGCCGGCCGGGGCGAAGATGCCCTTCCAGGCGACCATCTCGAAGCCGGGCAGTCCCAGGTCTGCCACCGGCCGCACGCCGGGCAGGGCGGTCATCTCGGTCTTGCTGGTGACGGCCAGCGCTTTCAGGCGGCCGGCCTTGATCAGGGGCTCGGCCACGGGGATGACTTCGAAGGCCATATCCAGGCGCTTGCCCATCAGGTCGGTCATGACGTTGGGACTGCCCTTGTAGGCGATCTGCCGCATGTGGGTGTGCGTCATGCTCATGAACAGCGCCGCCGACATGTGATGGAAGCTGCCGTTGCCGCTGGTGCCGTAGTTCAGCGTATCGGGCGGCTGGGTTTTCAATTCCTGGATGATGTCCTGCACGGAGTTGAACTTGCTGTCCGGCGGAACCACCAGCACGCAAGGCCCGCGGTCGACCATGACGATGGGCGTGAAGTCCTTGCGCGGGTCATATGGCAGCTGCTTGTAGACGAACAGGTTGGACACGTTGGTGGTCGTGTTGCCGGCCAGCAGCGTATAGCCGTCGGGCTTGGCGCGCGCGACCATCTGCGAGCCCACCATGCCGGATACCCCGGCGCGATTCTCGATCAGGACCGGCTGGCCCAGGCGCTGCGACAGCAACGGCGCAAGAATGCGCGTGACGGTGTCCACGCCGCCGCCGGCGGTGTAGGGCACGACGATGGTCACGGGGCGGTTGGGGTAGGTGTCGGCGTCGGCGGCCGCGGCGGCGGAGACCGCGCATAGTGTCGCCAGCATGGCCAAAAGCAAGCGCATGGATGCTCCTCTCGATCCGCCCGGACTGCGGCCGGGCTCTTGTTTCGTCTCGTCCGCCCGCCACGGGGCGGGAACGGCGAGACGGGATCGTCGCCGTCCGCGCGGCGCGGCAGCGGGGCGCAGGAATTATGTGACCATCGCCGCGCCGCCGAGGCGGCATATCGGCGATATCAGTTATGCTCGATTTCGATGGGAGAGCAGCCGGAGGGATGCATGGATCTACGGCAACTGAACTACTTCGTCGCGGTCGCGGACGCGAAGAGCTTTACACGGGCGGCCGTGGCGCTGAACCTGGTGCAATCCACGCTCAGCCACCAGATCGCGCTGCTGGAGGCGGACCTGGGCCAGCGCCTGCTGGTGCGCACGGGCCGGGGCGCGATTCCCACGGAAGCGGGCGCGGCCCTGCTGGCCCATGCGCGCGACATGCTGAATTCCGCCCGCAAGGCGCGCGACGACCTGCGCGACCTGCACCGCAATCCCGCCGGCCGCCTGGCCGTCGGGCTGCCTTCGCAGGTGGCGCTGTCCATGGCCTCGCCCATGGTGTCCAGGATGCGCCAGCGGCTGCCGCGCGCCATCGTGTCCATCTCCGAAGGCATCAGCCTGCATCTGCGCGAACTGCTGATACAGGGCCGGCTGGACGTCGCGCTGCTGTACGACCCGCCGCCTTCGCCGCAGCTGGCCTATCGCACCCTGACCCGCGAAACCTTCCTGCTGGTGGGGCCCGCCAGCGCGCCGCCGCTGCCCGAGCGGGTCTCGCTGGCCGCGCTGGCGGACTATCCCATGGTGCTGCCGGGCCGCTCGAACGCCATGCGATCCCAGGTGGATTCGGTGCTGGGGCCGCGCGGCGTGCAATTGAATATCGTCGCCGAAGCGGGCGTCGTGCTGACGCTGCTCAAACTGGTGAGCGACGGCCTGGGCTACACGGCGGCTCCCGCCAGCATGTTGCTGCACGGCGGCGATCGCCTGCGTCTGCAGACCGCGCAGATCGGCCCGCCCGCCATCCGCAACCGGCTGGTGCTGGCGACGCCCAAGGCGCGGCCGGAGACGCGCCTGCTGCGCGAGTTCCTGGCGGTGGTGCAGGCGCTCTATCCGGCCGAGGCGGCGCGCGAGCCCGCGGCTGCTACCATGGGGCCATCGGCCCGCCAACGCAGGGAAAGGAGATCCGTATGAACACCATCGTGGACGCCCCGGGCATGGACAGATTGCGCGACTTTATCGCCGGGGCGACGCGCCGCGCGAACGAAACGGGCGCCGCCGGCATGCCGGGGCCCGCGCTGCTGGCGGCGTTCCGCGATCTGGTCAGCCAGGACGACTGGCTGCCCGCCGATTGCACGGTGCCGCATCCGCAGCACTACCAGCAATACCTGCTGCACTGCGATCCCCTGGAACGTTTCTGCATCGTCAGCTTCGTATGGGGACCCGGGCAGGCCACGCCCGTTCACGACCATACGGTGTGGGGATATGTCGGCATGCTGCGCGGCGAAGAGATCAGCCAGCGCTATGAGAAGGCGCCGTCCGGCATGGGCTACGTGCCCGCCGGCGCGCCGGTGCGGCTGACGCCGGGCACGGTAGAGGCCCTGTCGCCCGCCGAGGGGGACATCCACCAGGTGCGGAACGCCCATGCGGACCGCGTGTCCATCAGCGTGCACATGTACGGGGCCAATATCGGCGCGGTGCGCCGCAGCGTGTTCGATCCCGCGTCGGGGGCCGTGAAGCCCTTCGTATCCGGGTATTCGGCGTCGCGGATACCCAATATCTGGGACCGCTCCGCCAGCGTCCGGGCCGCGATCGAAGCGCGCCGGTGAGCCCCTGCTAGGCCACCCGCAGCTCGACGTCGATATTGCCGCGCGTCGCGCGCGAATACGGGCAGGTCTGGTGCGCTTCCTCCACCAGCTGGCGCTTCGCGGCCTCATCCAATCCCGGCAGCGTGACCGTCAGGCGGGCCGCCAAGGCATAGTGGGCGCCGCCCGCGGTTTTGCCCAGCGACACGCTGGCATCGACCGCCGTATCGTCCGGCAGCCGGATGCCCAGCTTGCGGCTGGCCAGTTGCATGGCGCCGATGAAGCAGGCCGACCAGCCGACGGCGAAGAGCTGTTCCGGGTTGGTGCCAGGCTGCCCCGTGCCGGGCGTGCCCAGCTTGACGTCCAGCGCGCCATCGCTGGATCGGCCGGCGCCTTCGCGGCCTCCGGTGGTTCGGGTGTGGGCGGTGTACAGCACGGTTTCGAGCGAGTGAGACATATTGACTCCCTGGGGTCGGTGGCAAGTACGCGCAGTACACCGCGCCGATGTGTCCAGGGCGTTTGCAGGGGGCGCACGACGCGCATGCCAGTGTGTCGCCGCCCCGGGCCGCGTACAAAACGGTACATGGCTATGCGGTTCCGTCCGCCGGTTATGATGATTCGCCGGAACGGTATCGCGCCAGACCGCCGCGCTTCGCCACGCCACCAGGACCAGCCGTTGGGAGACCGATCATGAGAGTGCAAGGCCAGTGCCATTGCGGTGCCATCGTTTACCAGGCGGAGGTCGACCCGGCCACCGTGGCCATCTGCCATTGCATCGACTGCCAGCGCCTGAGCGGCGGCATCTTCCGCGTGAATATCCCGGCGCCCGCCGAAACCTTCCGCATCGTCAAGGGAGAGCCGCGCCGCTACATCAAGACGGCGGACAGCGGCGCGCGGCGCGTCCACGCCTTTTGCGAGAACTGCGGATCGCCTGTGTATTCCAGCGCGGTGGAAAACCCGAAAAGCTATTCCCTGCGATTGGGGGCGCTGGACCAGCGCGACCGGTTGGGCTACCCGTCGCGGCAGATCTGGACCAAGCGCCGCATAGGGTGGATGCCGCCGCTGGACGATGTGCCGGCGGTGGAAGGGCAGCCCTGAAGGCCGTCGCCAGCGAAAATTCCGGCTGCGATAAGGCCCGCCGCGGCTCGTCCCTGAGTCGCTAGTGATCGAAATGCAAACGCAGGAAGGCGCGGCCGTCGCGCTTGCCGGTGGTCAGGCGGTCGGCCAGGCGCCTTAGCAGGACGGTGGATACGCCGCGCAGTGCGCGGTCCAGCTCGGCCTGGAATTCCTCGTCGCTGGTGTCCAGCAGGGACGGCGATGCCGGCGCGGCGACGCCCAGGTGCAGGGCATCGCCGGTGTGTATCAGCTCGATATCCAGGTTGTACTCGTCGAAGCTGCCGCGGATCGCGGTGACGGTCCGGTCGCCGCCGGCCGCCATGATGGCCTCCGCGGCTTCCAGCGCGGCCTCCGCCGCGCGCTGTACCGCATCGCGCCGCGCGCCCCAGCGGGCGCCGCGGGCCTCGACGAAGGTGACGATGGCCGTTCCCAGGTCCATGGGACCGCCCCCAGGGCTTTCCGGCAGCGGCGCCAGCGTCTGCTGGGCGCGCTGCGAGACGCCCAGGCGGAACAGGAGATTCAGCAGGATGGCCACCACGCCCGCCACCACGACGCCGCTTTCGGCCAGGATGCGCAAGGACGCCGGCGCCTGTTCGGCGACGTCGGGCAGCAGGATGGTGCCGACACCCGCCACCATGGACAGGCCCACCATGAAGGTGCCGCGCGCGTCCATCGCGCGCGAGGCGATCAGCTCTATGCCGGAAACGATCAGATAGGCCGCCGCATAGGTTTCGACGGCACCGACCACGGGCGTGGGAATCAGGGTAAGGGCGACGGTGGATTTGGGCAGGAAGGCGACCAGCGCCAGCAGGCCGCCCGCGGCCAGGCCGGCATAGCGCGTGGTGGAGCGGCTGATGTGGCACAACGCGATGTTGGCCGAGGATGTGCCGCTGGGCAGGCCGCCCAGGAAGCCGGCCAGGATGTTGGAAAGCGAACCCGCTCGTATGCCGCCGCTGACGCGCCGCATGTCCGCGCGCCGCCAGTCGGCGTCATCCATCTTGCTCATAAGGACCACGGTGCCCAGGGTGTCGAGCTGCACCATGATGGCCAGCAGCACGACGGCGACGAGCACGGCGGGGTCCAGGTGCAGCTCGGGCACCGGCACGTCGGGCAGCCCGAAGACGGGCGCGTTTTCCAGTAATTCGGCGCCGGTCAGCCGGCCCAGCAGGCCGCTCAGGATGACGCCGGCCAGCAGGCCGGCCAGTAGCGCGAACAGCTTGGTGCGCCGGTTGCCCCACACGGACATCGCGACGATCACCACCAGCGTGGTGCAGCTGATCAGGATGTCGATGCCGTCCAGCATCAGCCGCGAATCGCTGATCGCGTTCGCGGGCGTGAAGCCGGTGGCATGGCGGAAGGCCGGCACGATCAGCGATATCCCGGTCACGCAGACCACCACGCCGGCGATGGTGGGGGGAAAGAAGGCCCGCAGCCGCGGGATGGCCTGGCCCACCAGCAAGCCGGCCACGCCGTTGGCCAGGCCGATGGCCGCCAGCGCGCCGCCGCCGTGCAGCGCGATGACCGAGGCCGCGGCGATCATGACGATGGGATCGGGCAGGTGGACGATGAGCGCGCCGGCGCCCAGGCGGCCGCCATAGGCCTGCAGGATGGTGGCGATGGCCATGCCCAGCACGGTCGCGGTGACCAGGCTTTGCGTGGCTTCCTGCGACAGGTTGGCGATGTGGGCGGTGGCCAGCACATAGGCCACGAAGGCCAGCGCGGTGGCGGTGTGCTGCGCGGCCAGGCCCAGCAGCGTGCCCAGGGGCGGACGCTCGTTGGCGGCGTACATCAGGTCCGCGGGGCGGCGATTGGCGTGGACGGGCGGCAGGCGCAGGAGCGATCGCAGGGACATGGGTGTGTCGCGGCCCTTGGGCGGCTGGCCCGTATCGGCGTGAGGGGGACGGCTGAGCCCGTATTATCAGTAAAAGGCGGGGCCTTGGCGAGGCGCGCGCGGCACGCGCCGTACAATACCGCGCCCCGTGGCGGACCGTGCCGCTGAACGTCCTGCGCCGTCCGGATGACGGGCCTAGGACGAAAGGGCGGCACCGTATCCGCAGGCACAATACCGTCCATCGCACGAGGCGGCAGGAGAGGGTATGCAAGAGGCCGTGGGCCGCAAGCTGGGCCTGGAAATGGAAATGGCCGTGGTTCGCCGCGGCAGTGGCGCCAGTCATGCGACGGCGCGCTATCCCGTGACGCTGGCCGACATCAAGCGCGCGCGCGGCGAAGACATCCGGCTCACCGTGCTGCAGGGCCGTGCGGTCAGCGCCAGTGGGCCGCTGGGGACCAGCGGCTTCGACAACGGCTACAACCTGCTGGAAACGGCCTTCGCGCCGGTGCCGGGCAGTGCCGGCGGCCTGGACCGCCTGGCCCAGGCCGTCCAGGTGGAGTTGCGCGACGTGCGCGACGCGCTGGCCCAGGAAGACGCCGCGGTGCTCAATGTCGCCGAACATCCCGCGTCCACGCTCGATCCGGATCACTACCTGCGGATACGCCTGCCGCGGCCCATCTACGCGGAGCTCGTCGGCCATCGCGGCTGGCTGCATCGCGCGGGAATCGATGCCAAGGCGCAGAACGGCCCGTGCACCGCCGTGCCCATCGCCGATGCGGCGCGCGCCTTGAACGCCGTGCTGGCGCTGGCGCCCGCCAGCATCGCGCTTTTCGCCAACAGTCCCTTGCAGGACGGCCGCGCGACGGGTCTCAAGGAGAACCGCCTGATGCTGTGGGACCGCATGTTCCGCCATGCGCGGTTCGCGGCCGACCATCGCCTGCAGCAACTGCCGGAACGTCCTTTCCAGGACCTGGGCGACTATTTCCGCTGGATGTACACCGGGGACACCGTCAGCCGCGGACTGCCCCTGGACCCGGATGAAGCATACAAGTCCGCCACCAGTGTTTACCTGGACGGCCATCCCTCGCTGGATCGCTTCCTGCGTTCCCCGTCGTGGCCGGGACGCCGCGTCGATAACGGCGAGCCGGTCATGCTGCGGCCCCATGCCGGGTACTTCGAGTATTCGCAGTTCGCCAATTTCCTGGATGCGCGCTTTCGCTACCGGCTGGACGCAAGGCCACCGCTGGCGGATCTGCTGGCCGCCTGGGGACGTCCCGGCGGTATCGAAGAACTCTATGCCGGCATGGGCGTGGACGGCTATATCGAAGGTCGCGCGCCGGGCGCGGTCTTTCCGGACCGGCAGCTTTTCGAGGAGGCCGGCGCCGGCGTTGCGATGCGCGCCCCCATGGCGGCGTCCGCGCTGCAACTGGGGCTGCTGCGCAACCTGGATGCGGCGGCCGCCCTGGTCCGCGACTGGGGATGGGCCGAATTGCGCCGGATGCGGCAGGTGGCGGTGCGCGCCGCGCTGGATGACGGCGGCGTGCGGGCCCTGGCGGGCGAGGTGCTGGCTGTCGCGCGCGCCGGCCTGGATGCGGCCGACCGGCACTGGCTGGGCTATGCGGACTACGTGCTGGAAAGCGGCCTGACGGGCGCGGACCGCCTGCTGGCCTTATGGCAGGCAACGGCTGGAAGCGTGGACGGCAAGCTGCGGGCGGTGTACGCATGGCGCTCGCTAAGGCTGGGCGACGAATGATCCCGGCGGCGCGGCCACGATGCCCGCGCCGTCGCATCGGCCCCGGCGGTCAGCGGCGCTCGTAGACCTCGTCGGCCGCCAGCAGGATGTCCACCGGCGGGTCGAAGCCGATGATGCGCGCCGTTTCCAGGTTCAGGGCGATCTTGGCCGGGTCGACCCAGATCTGGTTCAGCTGGCGCGGCCTGGCGCCGTTGAAGATGCGCGCGATGGTCTCCGCATAGAACAGGCCGACATAGGAGTAATCGGCCTGGGCCAGGCTCATCAGGATGCCTTTCCGGACTTCCTCCGAGCCCAGCATGGAGAAACTCGGCACCTTGGCGTCGCGCAGGATGGCGGCGACCTCCGCCACGCTGTCCGGCGTGATGCCGCGGTGGACGGTCACGTAGGCGGCGTCTATGTGGGGCGCGATTTCGCGATAGCAGGCCAGCACATTGCGCGTGGCTTCCTCCTGCGGGATGCCGTTGGCGCGCGCATTGCAGCTGCGCACGGTGAAATGCAGCTCGCGCGCCACTTGTTCGACGGCATCGACCGCGGCGTAGGTGCGGCCCTCCGGCGTGTCGTCGTAGACCAGGCCCAGCGTTTTGAAGCGCACGATATCGCGGAAGAGCCGTACCTGCCGCTGGTAGCGTTCGGGCTGCACGCGGGCATGCAGGTTGTCCAGCCCGCTGTCTTCGGCGCTTTTGACGATGTGCGCGCCCACGGCGTCGCTGGTGGATGCGACCACGGTCGGGACCGGCGCGCCCAGCGTTGCCATATCCTGGCCGGCCAGCGTGCCCATGGCGATGATCAAATCGATGTCGCCGCGCTGGCGGATGCGGTCCTGGATGGCCTGCCGCACGGCGGGCCGCTTGCTGGCGTCGAAATTGCCCGGTTGCCACCAGGCGTCGGGGACGAATTCCAGCACGTCGCTGTGCGCGTTCTCCGCCAGGAACTGCCAGATCTGGCGGCTGCTCAGGCCCGCCGGGATGGGCGGCACCGTCAGCCAGCCCAGTTGCTGCAAGCCGGCGACGATGACGCGCAGGGTGCGCGGGTACTCGCTGTAGTCGCCGCTTTCGAAATATCCCAGGCGCCACTTGCGGCCATCCGGACGCGGCTTGAGCGTGGTCGGGAATACCCTGGCCGCCGCGATGCCCTGGGCCGCGGCGGTGGCCGCCGGCGCCGCGGCGGGCGCGGGCGTGTCGGCGAGCGCCGCTCGGGCGAACAGGCACAGGATCGTCAGGCAGAGCAGGCGTTTCATCATGGACGGCGTAGCACGATCAGGGTGATGTCATCGGTCTGTTCGACATCCTTGGCGTAGGCATGGATGTCGTCAAGCAGCCGTTCGGTCAGGCGCGTCGCGCTGGCGCCGGGCCGCGCCAGCGTATCGAGCATGCGCTGCGTGCCATAGTGGCCGCCCAGTGCATTGGTTGCGTCGGTAACGCCGTCGGTATAGCCCACCAGGGTCTCGCCGGACTCCAGCCGGGTGCTCAGCGCGTGATAGGCGATGCCTTCCTGCACGCCGCAGGCGGGGCCGCTGCGGCCTTCCATCAGGCGCACGGCGCCATCCGCGCCCATCAGCGCCGGTGGGGGATGGCCGGCGTTCGCCCACTGCAGTTCGCCGGTATCCAGGTCCAGCACGCCCAGCAACAGCGTGACGAACATCAGATTGGGGTTGTTCTCCGCCAGGCGGTTGTTCACGCGCGACATGATGGCGGCCGGGTCGGTTTCGTCCTCGGCGGTGGCGCGGATCAGCGTGCGGGTCACCGCCATGAACAGCGCGGCCGGTACGCCCTTGTCCGAGACATCGCCGATGGCCAGGCAGAGCTTGCCATTGGATAGCAGGAAATAGTCGTACAGGTCCCCGCCGACCTGTTTGGCCGGCTGCATGACGGCGTGCAGGTCGGCACGCTCCAGGATTTCCGGCGGCAGCGGCACGGGCAGGAGGCCCAGCTGGATGGCGCGGGCGATGTTCAGCTCGCTCTCGAAGCGTTCGCGGGCGGTGGTTTCCTGCATCAATCGCGAGACGTTCTCCCGCAGCCGCCTGTCCATGAAGAGGAAGGAGGAGGCCAGCCGGCCGACTTCATCGCGATAGCGCGCGGGCAGGCCGGCGATATGGGCGGGGACGGCGGAAGGGGCCGTCAGGTCCTGGCGCGGCAGTTCGCGCGCGTAGCGCGTCAGCGTACGCAGGGGCCGCACGATGTGCGCCGAGACCGGCCATGCGCAGAGCAGCGCCAGCAGCAGCGTGGCCGCGAAAATCATGGCCTGCCTGTTGAGCACGGCGGCGGCGGGGGCGGCAAAGTCGCTTTCCGGAACCACGGCCACCACCGTCCAGCCCAGCGGCTTGAAGCGCAGGGCCTCGATATGCAACGCGTCGTCGCCGGCGTCGAATTCGATCACCTGCGTCGACGAGGCGGCCGTCACGCCGCGCAGCATATCCCGCAGCGGCTTGCCGCTGCGGGCGTCATTGGCCTGCAGCAGGGCGGCGGCGCGCGCCGGCGGCGGCACGATCAGTTCATCGTCGTCCGCGACGATGAAAACGAAACCCGAGCGCGCCAGGGTCAGGCGCGCCAGGGTGTCGCGCAGCGCGTTCTGCATCTGCTCGCGGCGGGTGTCGACCTGGTCGATGACGTCCTGCACGCTGTCGGTGACGGCGATCACCCAATCCCAGGGACGGAAATAACCGAAGTACGCATAGCGGGCCTCTTCGGCCATGCCGGCGCGCGGCGGCCAGCGGTAGATGGCGAAGCCGTACCCGGAGTTGTGGCTTTCCTCGTACAGGGCGCTGGCCAGCGGGCGGCCCTTGAAGTCCGTGACGCCGGTCAGGTCGCGGTCGATCATGGAGGGATTGCCGCTGGCCAATACCTGCCCGTTGGCGTCGTAGACGAAGGCGTAGCGGCGCTGGTCGAACCGCAGGTGGTCGATCCACGCGCGGGCCATGCCCTTGGCGGCGCCCGGGGTGACGACGCCGCGCTCGGCCATGTCGGCATAGCCCGCCAGCACGGACGCCACGATGGTGCCCGTCTCCAGCAGCTGGCGCCGGCCGCTGCGCACCATGTCGACCTTGTCCTCCAGCAGCGAAGCCCAGCGCGCGTCGATATCGCGCCGCACCAGGTCCATCACGTTGCTGACGGCGTGGCGCTCGCTGGCCGACACGGTGCGGGTGACGTCGCGGCGGCTGGTCAGCATGATGAATGCCGCCACCACCAGCAGGATCGCAACGACGAGAAGGAAGATCTTGCTGCGCAGGGAACGCGAAAACATGAAGGCGCCCGGGAGAGGGGGAAGGTGAGGGCAGCGAGAAATCTGATGCAAAACTCGACAAGTGTAAATAATATTCAACGCGTTGTGTATGTCGCTCTTCCTCTGGAAACCATCGATGCGCGAGCCATTGCAGCGGGTCATGGACGGCGTGCGCCGTCGGCCCGTCCTGGAAGTTACGCTGGCCTGCCTGGCGGTACTGCTGCTTGCGCAGGCCCTGATGGGCGCCTTGAGCCTGTCGGCGCTGAATCGCCTGGTGGCCGATACGACCGCGGACCGGGTCGAAGTGTCGGCGCGCCAGATCGCCGGCGGCATCGAGAACGGCCTGCGCCTGGGCAAGCCGCTGGCGCAGTTCTTCGGACTGCAGGCACTATTGCGCGAGGGCGCGCACGATGCCGGCGACGTCGTCGGGGTCGCGGTGATACTGCCCGGCGGCGCCGATGTCGCGACGCAGGGCGACCCGGCGGATGCGCGCGATCTGGCGCGGGCATTGTTGCCCGGTGCGGACGCGGCCCTGGCTGGAGCGGGCCTGCGTGGGCCGACGCAGCCCGAAGCGGCGCTGCCCGAGGGCGTGACGCGGCGGCCGTCGGGTGCGCTGATGAGCCGGCGGGACGGCGGCATTGCGCTGGCCGTGCCCCTGGTGGGCGAGGGCGGCGGACCGGTGGGCGCGCTGGTGGTCTCGGCGCGGCACGATGGTGCCGCGGCGCACGCGATCCTGCTGCGTAACGCGGCGGTGCTGGTCGCCGTCACGGCGGCGGTCGGGCTGGCGCTGGCCGCTGCCTTCAGGTATCTGGTCCCCCTGGGCGCCCTGACGGCCGGCGGGCCCAGCCGTTTCGTCGTGCCGCTGGTCGCGCTGCTGCTGGCGCAGGGCGTATATGCCGGGTATACCGTGGACGCCTTCCGGCTGGGTTGGCTGCAGGTGACGCGCGGCAATGTGGCGATCCTGGCGGCAGGCCTGCAGCGGGACCTGGACCGCGTCCTGGGCTACGGCATCGACCTGCACAAGCTGCAGGGGGTGGAAGCGCCTTTCCAGCGGCTGGCCGCCGCCTTTCCCGCCATCCGCGAGATCGACCTGGTCGATGCGGCCGGGCGCACCCTGAACCGTGCCGACGGCCGCGGTGCCTTGCCGCCGGACGGCGCGGCCGCGCGGGCGCCGGTGCCGGATGACCTGACCCTGGTCCTGCCGCTGGGACAGGGGCTTGCCCGGCCCGCCGCGCAAGGCAGCCTGGTCGTGCGTCTTTCCGAGGACGTGCTGGCCCGTGGGGTGCGCAGCCGGATGCTGGACGCGGCGACCGTCGCCGTGGTCGCGCTGGTGGCGGCCGTGGAGATGCTGCTGCTGCTTTCGCTGCTGCTGAATCGCGGCTACCGGATGCCGGCCCGGGACAGCATCGCGGGCTTGAGCGATACGTCGGATATCGGTCGCATCGCGCGGCCGGTGATGTTCGGTTTCCTGTTCGCGTGGGCGATGCCGCTGGGCTTCCTGCCTTTGTACGCGCGCAGCCTGCCGCCCGGCGGCCTGGACCTGCCGCCCAACCTGCTGCTGGCCTTGCCCATTTCGGTGGAGATGGGCTGCGGCCTGCTGACGGCCTTGCTGGCCGGACGGCTGACGGACCGCCGCGGCTGGCAGGTGCCGGTGCTGGCCGGACTGGCGGTTTCCTTCGCGGGCATGCTGGCCTGCGCCGCGGCGGCGAACCTGCCGGCGTTCGCCGCCGCGCGCGGCGTGGTGGGCCTGGGCTACGGGCTGGGCTGGATGGGCTTGCAAGGTTTCATCGTCACGCGCAGCAGCCCGATGTACCGTGGCCGCAATATGACCAGCGTCATCGCCGGCCTGTTCGCGGGGCACCTGACTGGCGCCGCGGTGGGCGCCATGCTGATGGAGCAGCTGGGATTTCGCCCGGTGTTCGCCATCAGCGCGGTCATGATGGCCATGCCCGTGCTCGGCGTGCTGGTGCTGATGCGGCCGTATATGCGCCGTGGGGAGGCCCGGGCGCCCGATGGCGCGGACGCCGGCGCCACCGCGCGCGCGCCGATGGGGCTGGCGCGCACCGCGCGCCTGCTCTTTACCCGGGACTTCGGCCTGATGCTGCTGGGCAGCGTCATTCCGTTTTCCATCGCGCAGGTCGGCCTGCTTTCCTTCGCGCTTCCGCTATACCTGGAAGCGGCCGGCGCCGCGGCTTCCAGCATAGGCCGGGTGCTGATGATCTATGGATTGTGCGTCATCTATGTCGGCCCGCTCATGGGCCGCCTGGTCGACCGGTCCGCGTCCAAGAAGGGCTGGATCGTGCTGGGCGGCGTCATCGGCAGCGCCGGCATGCTGGGCCTGTGGTTCAACAGCGGCCTGGACGCCGCCGCGATGGCGGTGCTGCTGCTGGCCCTGGCCGGTTGTTTTTCCGGCGCATCGCAGTCGCCCTATATGCTCGCCTTGCCCGACGTGCAGGACTACGGTGCCGCCGGCGCGACCAGCGTGATGCGGGCCGCGGACAAGCTGGGCCAGATGGCGGGACCGCTGATGGTCGGCGCCTTGTTCGGCACGGCGGGCATGGGCGCGAGCCTGGCGATCACGGGGCTGCTCTACCTGGCCGCCACCCTGGTTTTCCTGGTCTTTGCCCCCGGGCGGCCCGCCCTGGCGGGCCGTCAACGGCACGCGGCCTGAGGCGGTCTATCGCCGGCGCGAGCAGACATGACCCGCACGCGCGGGGTCAGCGAGGTCAGCAATTCCGCCGCGATCGTCCCGATGTGGCGGGCGACGGCCTCCACCGGCAGCTCCGGGGTGCCCCATAGAACGACAGGCGCGCCCACGGCGATGGGGGGCAGGGCGGTCAGGTCGACCGGCATCAGGTCCATGGTGACGGCGCCCAGCGTGGTGGCTGCATGGCCGTCCACCACGACCGGCGTGCCGGCCGGCGCGTGCCGCGGATAGCCGTCGCCGTAACCGCATGCCACCAGCCCCACCCGCAAGGGCGCCGATGCCACGATGGTGCCGTTGTAGCCGATGCGGGCGCCGGCGGCCACGTCGCGTATCCCGACGATGCGCGAATGCAGCGACATGGCGGGCCGCAGGCCCAGCGCCGCGCCATCGATGCCGGGTAGCGGGCTGGCGCCGTACAGCGCCAGACCCGGCCGGACCCAGTCCGTGCCTTGAGCGGCGCCCGGGTGGCGCAGCAGCGCCGCGGAATTGCAGCAGCTGCGCGGCCCCGGCAGGCCGCGCGTCACGGCTTGGAAGCGACGATCGGCCTGGCCCAGGCCGTCCGCGTGTTCGGCCCGGCCGTAATGGTTCAGATGGCCGATGCCGGCGATGCGTCCCTGGGCCAGCAGCGTGGCGCAGCGTGCGTAGGCGGCGGCATAGCCCGCATCGTCGAAGCCGGTATAGCCGATATCGCCCACGTAGCGCAGCCACACCCAGGGCGGCGCCGCAGCCGCGGGGGCGGCCGCCAGCCAGTCGATCTGCGCGGCGTGCGACAGGGCCAGGTGCAGTCCGGCCAGCGCCAGGCGATCGGCCTCCGCGGGATCGAGCAAGCCGGCGTAGACCAGGATGGGGCCCGTCCAGCCCAGATCCCGGCAGGCCCGCGCATCGGCCAGCTGCGTGACGGCCAGCCCGTCGGCGTCCGCCAGGCTGGGCAGCACGCGGCACAAGCCGTGGCCGTAGGCGTCCGCCTTGACGGTGGCCCAGATGCGCGGCGCGGGCGTCGCCCGCGCCGCCAGCACCCGAAGCGCGGCCAGATTGTGCGCGACCGCGTCGGGATAGATCCGGGCATGCACACGCGATCCGCAGCCATCGGCATCCATGCGATTCAGCCCTGCTCGGCCACCAGCGTCAGGCGGTTCCAGCCGCCCTCGCGCCGATAACGCAGGTCTTTCAGGTAATGGCGCATCAGCCGCAAGCCATGGCCGCCCGGGGTGGCGTCCTCCAGGGTGCGGGCCAGCGGGGCGGGCGACCATGCGGTGGGATCGTAGGCCGTCCCGTTGTCGCCGATGTCGATGCACAGGTCGGCGCCGTCGCGCCGATAGGCCAGCACGATGGCCGGCGTCTCGGGCGCCGGCGCATGGGATGCCGATGCGTCGGGCGCCGCCGCGTCGGGCGCCGGCGGGGCGTCCCGGAACGCATACGACATGATGTTCGTCAGGGCTTCATCCATGCTGAGCGTCAGGGCGAAACGGGTACGCGCCGGCCAGCCTTCGCGCGCCGCGATGTCTTCCAGCCATCGCAGGGCGGGGCCCACGGTATCGTGGCCCGGGACAAGCCGCAGCGTATCGGACGGGGAAGCCATGACGATATCCAGATTTTGGGCGCAGGCGCCAGTATGCCCGATGGGGACCGTAAGTCGTAGTCCGCGACCATTCTCCCATCCGGCTCGCGTATGATTCCGCCAAATGCGCGGCGCCGCCCCGTGCCGCCGATGCGTAACCGCAAAACCCGCGGCATGCCATCGCGTGCCGCCCGCGTGCCGGCATGGCCGGCGTGTCGATCATCCAACGGGATCCGTAATACATGACGCTATCAATCGAGAAAGTCGGCCCCGCGCTCGTGGTCTCGCCGCACGGCCAGATCAACAGCGCCAATGCCGCCGCGGTCGAGTCGGACCTTCTCCGGCAAATCGAGAACGGCGAGAACAAGGTCGTCATGGACCTGTCGGGCCTGGACTACATCTCCAGCGCCGGGCTGCGGGTCATGCTGCTGGTGGCCAAGCGCCTGAAGCAGCGGACCGGCGCGCTTGCCCTGTGCAACATCCAGCCGCACGTGCGCGAAGTCTTCGACATCAGCGGCTTCCTGTCCATCCTGACCGTGGTCGAGTCGCGCGGCGACGCGCTGGACCTGATGCGCTAGCGGGCCGCCGCGGGATGGACAGCCGGCCCCCGCTGCCGATAAGCTTCGCGATCGATCCACAGGAGGAGAAGCACTATGACGAATGACAACGGCCTGGACTACCTGCCACGGGACGCGGCGCACGCGACCCTGGTGGGACGGGTATGGCGTCCGGCGCCGATAGACGGCCCCAGCGTGGTGGCCGTGCGTAACGGCGTGGTTTTCGATATCACGGCCGCCGTGCCCACCATGGCGGACCTGCTGGACCAGCCGGACCCCGCGGCGGTCGCCCGCACCGCGCCGGGCGAATCGCTGGGCCCGGTCGGGCCCTTGCTGCAAGGCAGCATCCGGCATGGCGGCGCGGATGCCGCCGCCCATCCCGCGGCGATGACGCTGTTGGCGCCGTGCGACGTGCAGGCCATCAAGGCCTGCGGCGTGACCTTTGCCGTCAGCCTGCTGGAGCGCCTGATCGAGGAGCGCACCGGCGGGGACGCCGGCGCCGCGCAGGCCATGCGCGCGACCTTGCAGGAAACGCTGGGCACGGACCTGCGCGCGATCAAGCCGGGTTCCGAAAGCGCGCTGCGCCTGAAGGAAACGCTGATCGGCCGTGGCGCATGGTCGCAATACATGGAAGTCGGCATCGGCACCGATGCCGAGGTGTTCTCCAAATCCCAGCCCATGTCCGCCGTCGGTTTCGGGGCGGAGGTCGGGCTGCTGCCCGCCTCGGAATGGAACAACCCCGAACCGGAAATCGTGCTCGCGGTGAACAGCCGCGGCGAAACGGTGGGCGCGACCCTGGGCAATGACGTCAACCTGCGCGATATCGAAGGCCGCAGCGCCTTGCTGCTGGGCAAGGCCAAGGACAACAACGGTTCCTGCGCCATCGGCCCCTTCATACGCCTGTTCGATGCCCACTACGGCATCGACGACGTGCGCAACGACAGCGTGTCCCTGCTGATCGAGGGCAAGGATGACGGCTTCGTGCTCAACGGCGTCAGCCACATGCGGGAAATCAGCCGCGATCCGCTGGAGCTCGTGGCGCAGACCTATGGCCGGCATCACCAGTATCCCGACGGCTTCATGCTGTTCCTGGGCACCATGTTCTCGCCCATCCAGGACCGCGGCACGCCGGGCAGCGGTTTCACCCACAAGTCGGGCGACCGTGTGACGATCGCGTCGCCGGGGCTGGGCAAGCTCATCAACACCGTCGAGAAGTGCACCGAGATCCCGCCCTGGACGTTCGGCGTGCGCAAGCTCTACGCCAACCTGGCGCGGCGAGGCCTGTTGCGCTAGGGCCAGTGCGAGGCTCCTTCTAGCGTTAACAGGCCCTAGGCATGTGGTTTGCATCGCGTGCTCCCGTAATCGTGAACGCATTATGGAAGCATGCGAATGACCGACCAGAAAAAATCCGGTGACGCCGCGCGGTCCGAGGCCGTGGCCGGCAAACAGCGCGCGATGCAGCGCGAACAGGACGAGCGCGACCGCGCCAAATCGTCGCAGTCCTCCGGCGGCTCGCAGGAATCGGGCGCGGTGCAGGCGGGCGCGCGCGACTATCCGGAACCCAAGATGCCGGACCAGCGCCTGGACAAACCGGGCAGCGAGGCCGATATGGAAGTGCGGCCGGCCTTCACGGCACCGCATTATCGCGGCAGCGGCAAGCTGGAGGGCTTTTCCACCATCGTCACGGGCGGCGACTCCGGCATCGGGCGCGCGGTGGCCGTCCTGTTCGCGCGCGAGGGCGCGGACGTTGCCATCGTCTACCTGAACGAGCACGAAGACGCCGAGGAAACCCGGCGCCACGTGGAAGCGGAAGGACGCCGCTGCCTGCTGATTCCCGGCGATGTGAAGGATCCGGACTTCTGCCGCCGCGCGGTGGAGGAAACCGTCAAGGCCTTCGGCAAGCTGGATGTGCTGGTGAACAACGCCGCTTTCCAGGAGCATGCCGAGTCGATCGAAGAACTCAGCCTGGAGCGCTTCGACGAAACCATGCGCACCAATATCTACGGCTACTTCCATATGGCCAAGGCCGCCGTGCCGCATATGAAGGAGGGCGCCAGTATCGTCAACTCCGGGTCCGTCACCGGCCTGCGCGGCAGCGCGAAACTGCTGGACTATTCCACCACCAAGGGGGCCATCCATGCCTTCACCATGTCGCTGGCGGGCAACCTGGCCGAGCGCGGCATACGCGTCAATGCAGTGGCGCCGGGACCGGTGTGGACGCCTTTCAATCCCGCCGACAAACCCACGGAAGAACTGGAGAAGTTCGGCGCGAAGACCGCGATGAAGCGTCCCGCACAACCGGAAGAACTTTCGCCAGCCTATGTTTTCCTGGCGTCGCCGGCCTGCGCCAGCTACATCACGGGCCTGGTGCTGCCTGTCACGGGCAGTCCCGGTTGACGCGATCGACGATGCCGTAGAGCGGTCGGGTACCGCGGCGCCGGCGCGCCTCCCGGCGCCTGCCGGCGTGGACATTTCATGCTGGCGTCTTAAGTTAACGGTGTTATCATTCGGCCGTATTTCCGTATTCGTTAGAGAGGCCGCCGCGACGCAGGCGGGAGGAGACCGCCATGCGATTGAACGAGACGCACGATCCCAGCCGCAAGAGCTGGGTCGAGAGCGCCAATGCACCGGACACCGATTTCCCCTTGCAGAACCTGCCCCTGGGCGTCTACACCGTCGGCGGAGATCCGGCGCGCCGCATCGGCGTCGCCATCGGCGACCAGGTGCTGGACCTGGCGGCCGCATGCGAACAAGGCCTGATCGCGCTCGACGATGCGCTGGCCAGGGCAGTACGCGCGCCGCAACTCAATGCCTTGATGGCGCTGGGGCCGGTGGCCGGCTCCAGGCTGCGCGCGTCCGTATTCGAACTATTGCGCGCCGGCCATCCGGCGCAGGCCAGGGCCAGGGGATGCCTGCGTCCCTTGTCCGCCCTTACCCTGCAGCTGCCCGCCGGGATAGGCGATTTCACCGATTTCTACACGTCCATCCATCACGCTACGCGGGCCGCCCGCGCGATGCGCCCGGGCGCCGAACTGGCCGCCAACTTCCGGCACCTGCCCATCGCCTATCACGGACGCGCGTCTTCCGTGGTGGCCAGCGGTACCGATTGCACCCGTCCCGCCGGCCAGCTCGGCCCCGACCCCCAAGGCGCAGCCTACCTGCCCACGCGGGCCCTGGATTTCGAGCTGGAGGTGGGATGCTTCATCGGCCAGGGCAACCCGCTGGGCCAGCCGATATCGCTGGACCGGGCGGAGGATCACATCTTCGGCCTGTGCCTGGTCAACGACTGGTCCGCCCGCGATATCCAGCGCTGGGAAGCGCAGCCCCTGGGCCCCTTCCTGGCCAAGAGCTTCATGACCAGCATTTCGCCCTGGGTCGTCACGCTGGAGGCGCTGGCGCCGTTCCGCATGGCGCCGCAACCGCGATCCGCCGACGATCCGCCGATCGCCGCGGCGCTGGCCTCGCCGGCCCATGACCAGGCCGGCGCCATAGGCATCGCATTGCGCGCTTCGCTGTCCACGCCCGCCATGCGGGAGCATGGCAGGGCGGCGCAGCCGATATCCGCACCGGACTTCGCCGGGCAGTACTGGACGCTGTTCCAGATGGTGGCGCACCATGCCAGCAATGGCTGCAATCTGCGGCCGGGCGACCTGATCTCCAGCGGCACGGTCTCCGGACCGGACATCGCCGATAGCGGCTGCCTGCTGGAGCGCACCCGCAACGGCGCCGAGCCATTGCGCCTGGCCAGCGGCGAGGCCCGCGGCTACCTGGAAGACGGCGATATCGTGACGCTGGGCGGCCGCTGCGAAAAAGCCGGCTACGCCGGCATAGGTTTCGGCACCTGCGAAGGCCGGGTCGTCTCCCGCCGGCGCTGAGGCGCTATTCCAGCACCAGCTCTCTTTCCTTCACGACCTTCCGCCACCGCGCCGAGTCCTTGGCGATGGTGGCGGCGAAGTCCGCCGGGCTGCCGGAATAGGCCTGCGTGCCCAGCGCGGCCAGTTTCTCCTTGACCTCGGGATCGGCGGCGATACGCTGCAAACGCCCGGCCATGTCCTGGACGATGGGCGCGGGAACGCCGGCCTTGGCGAACAGGCCCCACCATCCGGGCACGGACAGGTCGTCGATGCCCAGTTCCCCCATGGAGGGCAGCTCGGGCGAGGTCGCCACGCGCTGCGCGCCGACCACCGCCAGCCCGCGCACCTTGCCGGTGTCCATCAAGGGCTTGGCCGTGAGCGGGTCCAGGAAAATCGCCTGCACGCTACCGCCCATCAGGTCCGCCACCGCCGGCGCCGAGCCGCGGTAGGGCACGTGGACCATGTTGATCCCGGCCGCGGAGTTGAGCACTTCGCCGCTCAGGTGCGAGGTACTGCCCACGCCGAACGAGGCATAGGTCACCTTGCCGGGATGCGCCTTGGCGTAGGCGATGAACTCCGGCATCGTCTTGGCCGGAAAGCCGGGATTGACGACGAAGACATTGGGCGCGATGGCTACCATGGCCACCGGCTGGAAGTCCTTGGCCGAGTCGTACGGCAGGCCTTTGTACACGGCCTGCAGGCTGTGCGAGGAATTGTCGTAAAGATAGGCGCAGCCGTCCGCCGGATCGCGCAGCAGCGCCTGGTACGCGATGACGGATTTGGCGCCCGGGCGGTTTTCGATGATGACCGGGATCTTCAGCTCGGCGCCCAGCTTGCCGCCGATCAGCCGCGCCGAAACGTCCGTCCCGCCGCCGGCGGCGTAGGGGACGTAGATGCGGATCGCGCTGCATTGCGGCGGCTGCGCGTCGGCCTGGCCTGGCAGCACCGTGGCGGCCAGGGCCATGGCGGAGGCCAGGACGGCGACGGCGGCACGCGGAGCCCTTGTCCGGTTGCGCGCCGCGTCCCGTGGGGATGCGTGGTTCATGTTTGTCTCCTTCGCTGGTCGTTTATGTGTTTTATGCGGCCTGTGCCGCCGGGTCCGGTCCCGCATGCCGGACATCGCCCGCGGCGCGCGGGGCATGCGAGCCCGCCGGTTCGCCCGCGTCCGCGGCCGTTGCCGGCAGGGCCTGCAGCGCCGGATCGGCCACGAACATGCCGCGCCGTACGTACTCCTGGATCTGGCTGTCGCTCAATCCCAGTTCAGCCAGCACCTGGGTATTGTGTTCGCCGCGGAAGGCCGGCTCGCGCGGCTCGGCGCACAGGTCGCCGCCGGAGAAGCGCCAGGGATGGCCGTGCAGCTTATACGTGCCGCCGCGCCGGTCGGAAACGGTGCGCACGGCGCCCCAGTATTCGCCCCATTCCGATTCGCACAGATCGCGGGTGGAGCGTATTTGCCCGATGGCGATTTTCGATTCATCCAGCTGCGCGTCCAGCGCGCCCAGGTCGCGGAAGGTCAGAATCCAGGTCTGCACCAGGGCGTGCAAGGCCTCGTAATTCTGCTTGCGTAGTTCGGCGGTGGCGAACCGCGGATCCTGGGCCAGGTCCGGGCGGCGCATGGCGCGCAGATAGTTCGGAAAGGTCAGGCTGCCCACCAGGCTCTGCGCCGCCACGAAACGCTCGCCGCCGGGCCCGGTAAAGAAGGGGCCGTCGGTGGCGCCCAGGATGCCCGGCTCGGCGCCCGTGTCGACACCCTCGATATCCAGGTGCGCGCGTTCGTTGGTAGAGAGAATGACCGCGGCCATGGCGACATCGATGTATTGTCCCCGCCCGGTCTTTTCGCGCTGCGCCAGGGCGGCAAGCACGGCAATGGTGGCCTGCAGGCCGGCATACACGTCCGCATGCGATAGCGCGTCGGTCTGCGGCCGGGCCAGGTTCGCGCCGAAGTGGCGCAAGGAATGATGGGTGAAGCCGGACTCGGCCTGCACGGTGGGGGCGTAGGCCATGCGCGAGGCCCAGGGGCCACCCTGGCCGTAGCCGGTGATGGACACATAGATCAGCCGCGGATTGCGCCGGGACAGCGTGGCATAGTCCAGGCCGAAGTACTTCAGCGTGCCGGCGCGGAAGTTCTCCACGACGATGTCCGCCTGGTCGCACAGCCGCGCGACCAGCTCGGCGGCGCCCGGTACGTTCAGGTCCACGCTGATATTGCGCTTGCCGACGTTCTGCTGGGCATAGTAGCCGGACATGCCCGCGGCGGACGGCACGGCGCCCCGCGAAACATCGGGCCGGGGCGGTTCGATCTTGATGACGTCGGCGCCCAGGTCGGCCAGTGTGCGCGCGCACAGCGGGCCCGCCAGCACGCGGGAGAAATCGACGACCTTCAGGCCGGATAGGGGACCGGACATGTCATTTCCCCTCGAAGACGGCCAGCCCGGGGCCATTGGCGCGGAAGGACTTCAGGCCTTCCTTCAGGTCCCGCGATGCCCAGATGGCTTTCTGTGTCTCGAACATCGCGCGGTCGGCGGCCTCCACGCCTTCGTTGGCCGCGGTCAGGGCCAGGCGCTTGGTCGCGGCGTGGGCCACGGTCGGCCCGTTGGCCAATTCCTGCGCGATCGCCAGCGACGCCGCGTCCAGTTCCTCGTCCGGCACGACCAGGTTGATCAGGCCCCAGCGTTCCAGCGTGGCGGCATCGTAGCGGCGTCCCAGCATGGACATTTCCTTGGCGCGCGCCATGCCGATACGCTGGACCTGGCGCTGGATGCCGCCCATCAGCGGATGCAGGCCCAGGGCCACCTCCACCGAGCCGATCTTGGCCGACTGCGCGGCCACGATGTAGTCGCAGGCCAGGGCAAGCTCCAGGCCGCCGCCCAGGCAGACGCCGTGCACGGCGGCGACGATGGGAATGGGCAGCGTCTCGAACGCGCCCAGGACTTCGATGGGATCCAGGCGGGCGCGGCCCTCGCGCTCGATGCGTTCGTCGAACAGATCGACGTCCGCGCCAGCGGAAAAATGCCGCAGGCCGCTGCGCAGCAGCACGGCGCGCTGGCCCTGGTCCACCGCTTCGCGCAGCTGGCGCATCAGCGCGCCGCTCAGGGTGGGACCGGACAGGTTGTACGGCCGGTAGTTCATGGTCAGCACGGCGACGTTGCCGCGCACTTCCTTCAGGACGATCTCTTCCATGCGGTGTCTCCGATCGCGGGGCCGCCAGCAAGGCGCGACCGGCCGCTTTATGAAGTTAACAGTATTAACTCTTGGGGTGATGATAACATCGTTAACTTGAGCGGCAAGTCAGGGTAAATACCGGCCCTCCGGGGCGGTGGTCCAGAAGGAATCGCAGACGTGAGGAAGAAGACCGGCGGCGCGGAGACGGCGCCCTACCATCATGGCGACCTGCGCAGCGCCTTGATCGCGCAGGCGCGGCGCGAACTGGAAGAGGTCGGCGTGCACGACATGAGCCTGCGCCAGCTGGCCAAGGCCGTGGGGGTGTCCGAGGCCGCGCCGTCGCGGCATTTCGACGGCAAGATGGGCTTGCTGGCCGCGATAGCCGCCAGCGGCTTCCAGGACCTGATCGCGCTGCGCCGCCAGGCCCTGGCCGGCATCGACGGCAGGCTGGCGCGCGCCTACGAGATGATGCGCATCTACGTGCGCTTCGCGCAGGACCACAAGGGGCTGTTCGACCTGATGATAGGCCCGCGCATCCTGCGCAAGGGCGATTATCCCGAACTGGCCGAAGCCACCAACGTGTCCTTCGAGCTATTCGCCGCGGCGGTGCGCGACTACGCGGGCGAGCACGGCTGGACCGCGCCGGATATGCCGCTGGTCACGCATGCGGCCTGGTCGGTGGAGCATGGCCTGGCCACCCTCATCATCGGCGACCGCCTGGATTCCGAGGACCGTCCCGTCGACGTGGCGCAGGTCATCCACTTCTCGATGTCGCTGCTGCTGAGCGGGATCGCCGCGGGCCCCGCGCATGCGCGCGGCATCATGGCGGAGCTTGCGGGCGTGCGGCCGCCCGCGCGGCGGAAGGCGAGCCGCGCCCGCAAGGGCGCGGCAACGCGTCAGACGTAGCAGGGGCCTTCGATCAAGGGATGCGCGGCCAGGAAGGCCGCGTCGATGCGCAGGCCGATGCCCACGCCTTCGTGCGGATGCACGCAGCCGTCCTTGTCCAGCGTGTACGGCGCCAGGTCCATCATTTCGTCGCGGAAGGGATTCAGCGCGGTCACGTCCGCTTCGAAATATCCCGGGTTGTCGACGGCGCACAGGTAGTGGATGGAGGTCGCCATATTGATCGCCGTCGCCGAGGTATGCGGGTTCACGGACAGCTTCAGCGCGCCCGCCATGGCGGCCACGCGCATGGCCTCGGTGACGCCGCCCACCTTGGACAGGTCGGGCTGCACGTAGCCCACGCTGCCGGATTCCAGCAGGGGGCCGAATTCGTAGCGCGTGTAGTGGTTTTCGCCGGCGGCCAGCGGCACCCGGCCCAGCCGGGCGGCGGTGGCGTAGGCATGGTGATCGTGGGCGGGGAAGGGTTCTTCCAGCCACACGACCTGGCATTCCTCGTAGGCCGGCATGACGCGCCGGACGTCTTCGATGCGGTAATTGGTGTTGGCGTCGACCAGGATGTCGATGTCCTCGCCGACGGCGGCGCGCACTGCGCGCACGCGGGCGATGTCGCGCGCCGGCGTGTCGCCCACCCGCAGCTTCAGCGCGCGATAGCCCTGTTCCACCAGGCCCAGGGCTTCCTGCGCCAGGCTTTCGGGCGGCTGCCAGCCCAGGGCGATGCCGCCGGCATAGGCCTTGATGGGCCGGGGCGAGCCCCCGAGCAGGCGGTACAGCGGCCAGCCGGTAAGCTGGCAACGGATGTCCCATAGCGCCAGGTCCAGCCCGCTCAGGGCCAGCGCGGCCGCCGCACCCATGCCGTGGCTGGCGAACTGCATCTTCAGTACGCGCGCCGTGACGCCGCTGACGTCGCGCGGGTCCATGCCCAGGACCAGCTCCCGCACGGTGGTATCGACCAGCTTCGCGATGGCGCCCGGGCAGCGGCCGTGATGGGCCTCTCCCCAGCCGATCACGCCTTCGTCCGTCTCCACGCGCACCAGCACGGCATCGCGCTTGACGCTGCGGCCGATGCCCAGGCGCACGGACTTGTTCTCCGGCACGGGAAAGGAAATGGGCACGGCCTTCAGATCGGTGATACGCATGATGTCTCCTTCACGTTATGGTTCAAGCCCATGAGGCCTGCCAGGTCCGCCGCGCACGGGGCGTCGCGGGCGGCAAGCGGGACGGTCATGCGGGGACAAGGTCCCCCGCCATGGCCGGGGTCACGCGCGCCGCGCGGCGTCGCGGTTGACCCAGTTCACGGGCGGTTCGCCGCGCAGGATGCGCAGCATCTCGTCCACCGCGCCCTGGCTCATGCGGCGCATGCTGGCGGTGGTGCTGCCGGCCATGTGCGGCGTCAGCAGCATCCCGGACTGCCGCAGCACCGCGGCGTCCTTGGGCAGCGGCTGCACGTCGTGGACGTCCAGCGCGGCGCCTCCCAGCCGTCCCTCGCGCAGCGCGGACAGCAGGGCCGCCGTATCGACCACCGGACCGCGCGAGACATTGATGAGCAGGGCGTCCGGCCTGGCAAGCGCCAGGGCCGCCGCATCGATTAGGCCGCGCGTCTGCTCATTGAGCGGGCAGGCCAGCACGATCACATCGGACTCGCGCATCAGCGTCGCCTTGTCCACCGCGCGCACGCCGTCGGGCAGGCTTTCCGGACGGCGCGTCAGGCCCAGGACCCGCATGTCCAGTACGCGCGCCACCGCGGCCAGCCGGCTGCCGATGGCGCCCACGCCGACGATGCCGCAGGTGGCGCCCGCGAGTTCGCCGCCGCCTTCGCCGTAGGCGCGCGCCGGCCCCCAGCCTTGCTCGCGCAGCATGGCGTCCACGGCCGGCAGGCGCCGCCGCAGGTGCAGCATGGCCGCCAGGCAGTACTCGACCACGGATGCGGTATTGGCGCCCGGGATGTTGGCCACG
The DNA here is from genome assembly GCF_001676705.1 of Bordetella bronchialis. Taxonomy (NCBI): domain Bacteria; kingdom Pseudomonadati; phylum Pseudomonadota; class Betaproteobacteria; order Burkholderiales; family Alcaligenaceae; genus Bordetella; species Bordetella bronchialis. Next base: position 3,175,108 of record NZ_CP016170.1, on the reverse strand, counting down.
GTAATGCCATGCCGGTTGGCCGCCTCCATGGGAATCATGTCCAGCCCGACGCCATGGCGCACGACCCCCTTCAGGCGCGGCGCATGGTCGAAGATATCGGCCGGCAGGGGGTTGCGCACGATGAGTCCGTCGGCGTCCGCCATGGCGGCCTTCAGGGTCTCGGGTCTGGCGTCGGCCGGTACGCGCACCGATGCGTGCCGGGCCAGGCGCGTGTGTTCGTCGGGATGGATGGCGCTGGTCAGCACCACGATGGGTTGGGCAGTCATCAGGATAGGCTCGCCACGATGGGGTTGCGCAGCGCGCCCAGGCCCTGGACTTCGGCGACCATCGTCGAGCCGGGCCGCAGCCACGCCGCGGGTTGGTGGGATATGGCCACGCCGGCCGGCGTGCCGGTGGCAATGATATCGCCCGGATCCAGCGGCATCTGCGTGGACGCGTAGGCGATCAGCTCGGCGATGCCGAACACCAGGTCCGAGGTATTGCCGGATTGCCGCAGCGTGCCGTCCAGGCGCAGGCTGACGTCCAGCGCCTGCGGCGCGGGCACTTCGTCCGGCGTGGCGATCCACGGGCCGCAGGGGCAGAAGGTGGGCTGGTTCTTGCCGCGCACGAAGGCCTTGTCGGCGCGCACCATATCGCTGGCGCTCACGTCGTTCAGCGTCAGGTAACCGGCGATGTGGGCCGGCGCCTGGGCCGCGTCGATGCGCAGCGCCGTGCGCCCGATTACCACGGCCAGTTCGGCCTCGTAGGTCACATTGCCCACGTCGGCGGCCAGGCGCACCGGATCGTCCGGCCCGATGACCGTGCGGCCGGACTTGATGAAGATCACCGGCGATGCCGGCGGCGCCATGTCGCGCTCCTTCAGGGCGTCGCGATAGTTGAAGGCCGCCCCGACAATCTTGCCCGGGCGGGGCAGGGGCGCGGCCAGCCGCGTGCCGGCCAGCGGCAGCCGGGCGGCATCGGGAAACGCATGGTCCCGCAGCCGCGCGGCCAGCGCGCCCAGGTCCATCTCCACCCAGGACAACAGATCGGCCGGCAAGGCTGCCGCCCATCCACCGTTGGCGGGCGATGTCACATCGACGACGCAGGCCTCGCCCGGCCGGCTATCGTCGATGAAGCCGGGCACCACACGGCCATCGCCGCGATAGAACGATACGAATCGCATGGGGATCTCTGCGCGGGCTCAGGCAACGCGATAGCGGTCCAGGACATCGCGCTTGATGTCGATGCCCAGGCCGGGGCCGGTGGGAATCCGCACCACGCCGCGGCGCTGTTCGATGGGCTCCACGGTCAGCAGGTCGCGGAAGGGGTTTTCGCACTGTTCGAACTCCAGCAGCGGCGGCATGGGCCGGAAGCTGGGCGGCTGGTCGGGCAGGGCGGCCAGGAAGTGCAGCGTGGCCGCCAGGCCGATCGCCGAGCCCCAGGCATGCGGCACGCACTCCACGCCGTGCGCCAGGGCCAGCGCGGCGATCTTGCGGCATTCGCTGATCCCGCCCGCCGCGCAGACATCCGGCTGCACGATGTCCATGGCCTTGCGCGCGACGATGTCGCGAAAACCCCAGCGCGTGAACTCGTTCTCGCCGCCGGCCACGGCCATGTCCAGGGCGCGCGTGACTTCCACATAGCCGTCGAGGTCCTCCGGCGAGATCGGCTCCTCGAACCACTCGATGTCCAGCTTTTCCAGTTCGCGTCCCAGTCGTATGGCGGCGGGCACGGTAAAGCAATGGTTGGCGTCCACCATCAGGCGGACGTCATCGCCCACGGCCTCCCGCACGGCGGCGACGCGCTGGATATCCAGCTTGGGCGAGCCCAGGCCGATCTTCATCTTGATCGCGCGGAAGCCCTGGTGCACGTATTCGCGCGCCTCTTCCACGGCTTCCTCGATCAGGCGGTCCATGTCGATGAAGTAAAGACCCGTGGCATAGGATTGCACTTCGGTGCGGTACGCGCCGCCGATCAGCTTGTGCACGGGCTTGCCGCAGACCTTGCCGATGATGTCCCACAGCGCGATATCGATGCCGCTCAGGGCCGATATCGCCATGCCCGTATTGCCGTAGTCCTTGATGCGGTTGTACAGGTCCTCCCAGATCACTTCCACGTCGAATGCGTCGCGGCCGACGATGCGGGGGCCGTACTGCGACTCGATATACGCACGCGCCACCTGGGCCGGGCCGTAGCATTCGCCCCAGCCCACCACGCCGTCGGCCGTTTCGATCTCCACGATGCAGGAGCCGCGCGTCTTGTACAGCCAGCCGCGCGAGGAAGTAAAGGGCCGCTCGACCGGCGCGGAGACGACATGGCAGGTGACTTTCTTGATTGTGCTCATTGTTTCCTCATTGCTTGAAGACCTTGGCGGCCACGTTGTTCAGCGTCGCCTGGACGTTCTTGACTTCGTTGTCCAGATCCTGGCCCTTCATGTCGTCGACCAGGAAGCCGTTCTGCTGCGCGAAGGTCTTGAACTTCTCGCTCTGGATGGCCTTGGAAAAGATGTCGATCAGGCGCTGGCGCACCTCCGGCGACACGCCGGCCGGGGCAACGATGTAGGCCATCTGCACCAGTGGCCCATAGGGATAGACGTCGTAGCCTTTCTCCTTGAAGGTCGGCACGTCGGGATAGACCTGCAGCCGCTCGTTGCCGAAGACACCGATCGGCCGCACATAGCCGGCATCGATCTGGCCCTTGCTTTCGGAAGGCTTGAGCACGGCGGCCTGGATCTGCTTGCCCGCCAGGTCGGCGATGACGCGCGAGCCGCCGGGGTAGGGGACGTTGACATAGCTGACGCCCGCCGCCCGCGCGGTCATCTCGGCAAAGATGTGGTTCAGGTTGTTGGTGCCGGGCGTGCCGATGGAGACCTTGCCCGGGTTCTGCTTCATGTGGGCAAGGAACTGCTCCAGGTCGGCCGGGCCGTCCTTGGGCACCAGCAGCATCAGCGGGTCGGTGGACACGCGGGCGATATGGGCGAACTGTTCATTGCGCAGCGGGGTCAGGTTTTGCGCGATCTGCGCCAGCGTGGAGCTGGTGCCCATCCCGACCATATAGCCGTCGGGAGGCGCGGCGGCGACCTTGCCCATGCCGATGGCGCCGGTGGCGCCCGGCGCGTTTTCCACGACGACGGTGATCTTTTGCTGTTCGGCGATGATCTGCTGCAGTTCGCGCGCCGCGATGTCGTTGGAGCCGCCCGCATTCCAGGGAATGATGAAACGGATGCTGCGGTCGGGGAAATTGTCGGGCGCGGCGGTGGCGTTGCCAATGGCGCAGGCGCACGCCAGGGCGCCTGCCAGTCGGGATAGCAAGGACATGCGGGTCTCCTCCGTATGGGCGCCCGTAGGGCGCGGGGCGCGGCTCTTTGGCCGACGTCCGAGGCATACTATCATTCGTTATAACAAATAACAATGCCGAATCTGGCGGATGGCGGCATGGCGCATCCGGCGTCCGCAGGGCGGTCGCGAGGTGCGAAAATAGCCGCCTGACTAAAACCCGACAGGGAAGGTAGGGAGATGTCTCCAGTGAAAGCCGGCGCGAAGGCAGGCGGCGTGGCCAGCGCGGCCAAGCCCCCCGCCTTGCAGCCCATAGACCGCGAAACGCTATGGGACCGCGCCTACGCGGCCCTGCGGGAAGCCTTGCTGACGGGGCGCTACGAGCCCGGGCACCGCATCCTGCTGCGCGACGTGGCGGCGGAACTGGGCATCAGCCTGACGCCGGTGCGTGACGCGGTGAACCACCTGGTGGCCGAGCGCATCCTGCGCCGCGGCACCGGCGGGCAAGGCGGCGGCGCGGTCGTTCCGGAGGTGGATGCGGCGCAGCTGCGGCAACTGCTGATCATGCGCGCCGAGCTCGAAGGACGCGCGGCGTTCGAGGCGGCGGCCCACGCGACACCGGACGACGTCGCGATGCTGCGCGGCCTGCTGGCCGACATGAAGCGCCTGATCGATGTGGACGGACACCAGGGCTACCTGGACGTCCATCGCCGCTTCCATTTCCACATCTATGCCCTGAGCGGCATGGAGATCATCGAAGACGCGATCGAAACGCTGTGGCTGCGCTGCGGGCCCGTGCTGAACCTGGTGCTGCCCGAGTACGTGCCCTACCTGAAGCGCATGGACTATCACGCCGAAGCGGTGGAAGCGCTGGCGCGCAACGACGCCGAGGCCACCGCGCGCGCCATCCGCTGCGACATCCTGGAAGCCGGCCGCTACATCCAGGCGCTGTTGGAGCGCGGCCGGGCCTGAGCGGACAGGCCCTGGTGGCGGACGGCAGCCGGGATTTCCGGGCCAGCCGCGCGCCAATCCGGCCCCGGCGCGCCCAGGGCGACGATGACGTCGGCCAGCCGGCGCTGCTTCAATCCGGGGAACCGGGCTCCAGCAGGCGCGCCGCGCGCAGCGTCGGCGCCGCGCCGGCGCGGTGGTAGCCCACCACGCTGTTGACGCTGGCGTGCCCGGTCATCGCCATGACCTCGGCCAGCGGCACGCCCTGGCGGCCGGCCTCCGTCACGAAGCCGGCGCGCAGGCTGTGCGCGGCATACCCTTCGTCCAGACCCGCCATGGCGCAGCGCTGCTTGACGATGCGCCGCACGGCTTCTCCGCTGAGGCCCGCCTCCTGCACCGCGCCACCGCGCCGCACGCGCCGGAACAGCGGGCCGTGCCGGATGGCCGCGGCGCGCAGCCAGGCTTCCAGCGCGCGCGCCGCGCGGCCGACGACGGGCTTGACCATGTCGGCACGTTCGGCGCCGTCCTGGTTGGTCTTGGACAGCCGCAGGACATAGACGTAGCCGTCGGGCGATGGCTGCAGGTCCTCCACCCGCGCGGCCACCACTTCGGAACGCCGGCGGCCGCCGCTGGCCCAGGCGAACAACAGCAGCGCGCGATCGCGCAGGCCGATCAGCGAGTCGTCGCAGGTGGCCAGCAACTGTTCCAGGGGTTCGCGCGTCAGCGCGGGTTTCTTGGCCGCGTGTACGCCGCGCCGCGCGTAGGCCGCCCGCGTGCGGGCCAGCAGGGTCTGCACCGCCTGGCTGCGGCATGGGTTGGGCAGGTCGCGCGCGCGGTGCGCTTCGGAAAGCACCGCCAGGCGGTGCTGCACGGTGGACAGCGCCAGCGGCCCGGGACGCGCCTTGACGCCCAGCGCCACCAGGGCGGCGTCGATGTCCGGCGGCAGGCCATGCGCCAGGCCCTGCTCGCCGGCATGCTGCACGTGATCGGTGATGAACAGCACCACGGTGCGCACGGAAACCGGCAAGGAGAAGGGCGCTTGCAAGCGCTGTTCGTGCCAGGCGGCCAGGTAGCGCACCGCCGCGCGGTAGGAGGCCACCGTATGGGGCGACGAGCCTTCGCCCAGCAGCGCGCGGGCCGCGTGCGCGCTTTCGCTATCCTCGTTCCAGTCGAAGTCCACGCTGCGCGGCGTGGATGGCGCGGATGCAGGCAGGGGCGTGGCGGCCCGGACCGTGCCGGGTGTTTCCGCGGTGGAGACAGGCGATCCTTGGCGCGGGACGGGTCGGGACTGCATAAGCGGAGAAGCGGAAGCGAAATGGAAACCGGAGGATCGGCAAGCCGGCTTGCCTGCTTGCGTCCCGCGACCTTGCCTGCGGGCGGGGCAACGGGCTGACCTGGCCGATGGCCCGCCAGTATAGGGCCGTGTGTCCCGCCTTGCTTCATGCGCCGCCATGCAAAAAGCCCGGCGCGCCTCGCGGCGGCCGGGCTGGCCTGGCAAGCGTTCGGGACGCCGAAGACCTACAGATTTCCCGCCTTGACGATGCCGCTGAACTTGTTCCGTTCCTTCTCGACGAAGGCGCGGAATTCGGCGGTGGGCATGCCGCTGGGTTCGGCGCCCTGTGCCACCAGCACTTTGCGCACATCGGGCATCTGCAGCACCGTGGCGACGTCCTGCTGGATACGCTGGACGACGTCATCGGGCGTGCCTGCCGGCACGAACACGCCGAACCACTGCGTCAGGTCGAACTTCTCCAGGCCCTGGGTCCGCGCGACCGGCGCAATATCGGGCGCCGCGGAAGCAGTGCCGGGGCCGGAAACCGCCAGGGCTTTCAATTGGCCGGACTGGATATGCGGCAGGCCGGTGGGCAGGCCCACGAATCCGATGTTGACTTCGCCCCCCAGCAGCGCGCTGATCGACGGCGCCACGCCCTTGTAGGGGATGTGGGTGAGCTTCACGTCGCCCAACTGTTCCAGCAGGACCGCCGCGAGGTGCTGCGGCGTGCCGTTGCCCGACGATGCGTAGGTCAGGCCGCCGGGATGCTTCTTGGCGTAGGCCAGCAGTTCCGCCACGTTGGAATAGGGCGCATTGGGCTGGGTAACCAGCACGAAGGGCAGGCGCACGGCCAGCGTGACGGGCACCAGATCCTTTTCCGGGTCGTAAGGCATCTGCTGCATGATGTACTGGTTGATCACCACTTCGGCCGTCGCCGACATCATGATGGTCGTACCGTCCGGCTTGGCGCGGGCCACATAGGCGGCGCCGATCGAGCCGCTGGCGCCGGCCTTGTTCTGCACGACCACGGGCTGGCCCCAGCGTTCGGACAATTTCTGCCCGACCAGGCGCGCGACCGGGTCCACGCCGCCCCCCGCGGGATAGGGGACGATCAGGTTGACCGGCTTGTCGGGCCAGTCGGCGGCCTGTGCGCCCGCGACCGCGCCCAGCGCGACCAGGCAGCCGGTAATCCATGCAGCGATTTTCATTTTGTACATCTCCTTCCAGGATGGCCTAGCGGTTCGCACGCAGCCTTTGCGCGATGGCGTCCGCGATGGCGAATGACACACGTGTGTTGGACTCGGCCGTGACGCCGGCGATATGCGGCGTCAGGACCAAGTTGGGCACCCCCTCGAACACGGAGTTCGCGGGCAGGGGTTCGTCTTCGAAAACATCGACGGCCGCGCCGGCGATCGTGCCTTCGCGCAGCGCATCGGCCAGGGCGGCCTCGTCGACCACGCCGCCGCGCGCCACGTTGACCAGGACGGCGTGGCGCGGCATCAGCGCCAGGCGGCGGGCGTCGATCAGGCCGCGGGTGGCGTCCAGCAGCGGCACATGCACGGAAACCGCATCGCTTGCGCGCAGCAGCGCATCCAGGTCGGCGTGCCGCGCCACGTCGCGCCACGCTTCGTGCTTGCCGTCCAGCGCGGGATCGTGGGCGCAAACCCGCATGCCGACCGCGCGGGCCAGGGCGGCGGTGGCGCGGCCCACGGATCCCAGGCCGACGATGCCCAGCGTCTTGCCGGCGATTTCCCGGCCGTTCACCAGCCGCGCGCGCGGCCATGCACCCCGGGCGACCTCGCGGCTGGACAGGTAGGCGTCGCCGCGCAGCATCATCATCGCCGTGCAGACCACGTACTCGGCGACCGCGCCGGCGTTGGCGCCCACCGCTGGGATCACCTCGATCCCCAGTCCGCGGCAATGGACGAGGTCTATGTTTTCCAGGCCCACGCCCAGGCGTCCCACCGCCTGGAGCCGCGTCTGGCGGTCCAGCAGGCCGGCGTTGACCTGTGTGCGGTTGCGGACGATCAACGCGTCCGCATCCGCAAGCAGCGCGGCCAGTTCCTCGCGCCGTTCACACAGGTCGGGCTGGTAGAGGGTGTCGAACTCGATGGACAGCTGGCGGACCGCGCTTTCGTCCATGAACTCGGCGATAACGATTCTTTCCGTGGGCATCGCCTCAGGCCCCGTGCGAGGCGACGACATACGGCGCCAGCCGGGCCATGGGCGGCTCGACGCCCAGTCCGGGTGCGTCCGACAGCGTGACCATGCCGTCCTTCACCGCATGGCCCTCGGGCATGAGCAGATCGCGCAGGGGATTAGTGTTGGAATCCACTTCGACATAGCCGGGCCCGCCCACGGCCGCCTTCAGGTGCATGGAGGCCGTCAAGCCCACGCCGCCTCCCAGCCAGTGCGGGCAGTACCAGCGTTCGCGCAGCAGGACGTTCCGCACGACCGGCAGGCAGCCGCTGAAGCCGCCCCATTTGCCCAGGTCCGGCTGGATGACGGCGATGCCGCCCTGTTCGATGGCCGCCTGGAAGGACTCGGCGCCGCGCAGATTCTCGCCGGCCGCGATGCGCAGGGGGGCCTTGGCGGCCAGCGCGCGCCAGGTTTCCCATGGCGTGTCGGCGGGCAGGGGTTCTTCCAGCCATTCCAGGCCGTAGGCGGCCAGCCTGCCGGCCATCTCGGCCGCCTGGGACGGTGTCCACGCCTGGTTGGCGTCCACCATGAGGGTGGCGTCCGGCCCCATCGCATCGCGCAGCGCGCGCACGTTGTCCTCGTCGCGCCGGTCGCCGAAGCCGACTTTCAGTTTGAAGGCGTTATAGCCTTCGCGTGCCTTGGCCTGCGCCACCCGCTCCGGCCGGTCAGGATTGATGCCCGAGGTGTAGACCTGGATGGTGTTTTGGCCCGGCCGGTCCTGCGCGCCCAGCAGCTTCCACAAGGGCTGGCCGGCGCGCCGCGCCACCATGTCCCAGATGGCCGTGTCCACGCCAGCGATCGCGTGCGCCAGGGGGCCCGCCTCGCCGGACTGGATCGCTAAAATGCGCACGCCTGCGCTCAGCGATTCGAAGCACGCGGCCGGAGAGGGCCACGCACGGTCGCACAGCAGCGGCCGTATGCAGCTATCGACCAGGCGTGCCCGGTGTTCCGCGCCCACGGCGGGAAAGTTGCACCATACTTCGCCCCAGCCGCGATGTCCGTCCGTATCGGTGACGCGCACCAGCACCGCCGGGCGATCGTGCATGATGCCGAAGGACGTGCGCACCGGCGGATCGGCCGGCACGCGCAGGACAAAGGTTTCCAGCTTGGCGACTTGGAAGGGATGGTCTTGGGTCATGGGTGGCGATAGCATCCAGGGTGCGTCTTGGCACGATGGCCGAAAGGCGGAACCGGCAGGTCGATACGAAAAAGACCCGATTAAATCCGAAAGTACATAATACTAGACTTATATATGTCTGTACACCGTCAAACCCTGGCCCCGGGCCCGATTCCGCGCTATATCGCCGTCGCGGACCAGTTGCGCCGCCGCATCGAGAAAGGCGAGTGGCCGGCCGGTCACGCCTTGCCTTCGCTACAGCAGTTGGCGGAAAGCTTCGACGTCGCCCGGCTGACGGCACGCCAGGCCGTGCAACTGCTGGTCGCCGAAGGGCTGCTGGCCAGCCATCGCGGGCAGGGGACCTTCGTTACCGAAGCGGTGCGGCCGATCCGGACCGCGCCCCTGGAAAGCTCATTGCGCGAGCTGGGCGATACCTATCGCAGCCTCGCCCCCATCATCCTGGCGATCGACGAGACGCCGCGGCCCCTGCCGGTGGGCGGCGGCCGCGACGAGGGATACGTCTACATGCGCCGCCTGCATATGAATGACGGCCGTGCCTACTGCGTGATTTCGCTGTATGTGGCGCGATCGGTGTTCGCCCTGGCGCCGGAAAAATTCCGCACGCGCGCCGTGATCCCCATCATGCTGGAATTGCGCCGCGTCCGCATCGCCAATGCCCACCAGACCTTGACCATAGGGACGGCCGACGCGGAAACCGCCGCCTTGCTGCATATCGCCAAGGACGCGCCGGTTGCCAATGTGGCGCGGGTCTTCCATGACGAGGACGGGCAGGTGATCTATTACGCCGAGGTCACGTATCGCGGCGACGCGATCCGGCTGGAGATCGACCTGAAGGCCTAGGCACGCTGTCGCGCGCACGGCGCGGCGCTGCCGCGCGGGCAGCGGGGTGGCGCGGTGGCGCGGGTATGGCGTTTGCTCTTGCGGCCTGCACGTCCGCGTCCGCGGCCTGCAGAAGCGGATGACCCCTTCCCCAGCCCCTATGCCCAACGATAAAGATCCTGGTATTCGCGACGATGCGCGCCGCCGCGATGCGCGCGGCCGCGACGGCGACGACAGGCGGCCCGGCACCGAGACCGGACCCGATTCAGAGACCGAGACCGAGGCCGGAACCGAGACCGAGGCCGGCGGCCATTCCCCGCATTTGTCCGAAGACGAGCGCACGCAGGCGGCCGATCACTCCACGCCGCATGCGCTGGTCATCCATGAGGTCGTCCGCGAGGACGGCGAGGCCGCATTGCGGCGACCGGCCTCGGCGCTGGCCTGGTCCGGCCTGGCGGCCGGGCTTTCGATGGGGTTTTCCTTCCTCGTGCAGTCGGTGCTGTCCGCGGCGCTGCCCGACACGGGCTGGCGCCATCTGGTCGCGGGACTGGGTTACTGCGTGGGTTTCGTGATCGTGATCCTGGGACGCCAGCAGCTGTTCACCGAAAGTACCTTGACGGTCGTGCTGCCCGTGCTGACGCATCGCAACGGACGCACGCTGATACCGGCCCTGCGCCTGTGGGCCGTCGTGCTGGGCGCCAACGTGGTGGGGACGATCGCGTTCGCCGCGCTGCTCCGGGTGCCGGGCGTATTCCAGCCGGATGTGGTCCAGGCCTTGGCCGAGCATGCCATGGAGCCGATGTCGGGCGATTTCTGGTCAACCGTGCTGCGCGCGTTGTTCGCCGGATGGCTCATTGCCCTGATGGTATGGATACTGCCCAGCGCCCGCTCCGCGCGCCTGCTTACCATACTGCTGATCAGTTACGTGGTGGCCATCAGCCACCTGTCGCACATCATCGCGGGTTCGGCGGAAGCCGCCTATGCCGTCATGTCCGATCGCGCGTCGGTTCATGACTTTCTTGTGCGCTTCTTCTTGCCCACGCTATTGGGCAACATCGTGGGCGGCGTGTCCCTGGTCGCCATGGTGAACCACGCCGCGGTGGCGGCCGAAATCGAGCACCGCGACTGAAGCGCCCGCTAGGGCCGCCGCGGCGGCTGCGGGCTGTTCGCCGGATTGGTGTCCAGCTTGTCGACGCCCAGGATGCCGGCGTCGGGGCCCAGGGCAGACAGATCGGCGCGCAGGGCGTCGGCGATATCCTGCCCGTACACTTCGGCCTCGTCCACGTATACCGTGAAGACGCGCCGGTACTTCGCTTCCTTGTCCGGATTGCGCAGCGTGTCGGCCGTCCATTGGTACAAGGGATAGTCCTGGATGCCTTCCCGTTCCGCCTCGGCCACATAGCGAGCGAAGGCGTCGTACTGCGAGATGATGGACGCGTCGTGCTTGTCCAGTATCGCGCGCAGCCGGTCCAGCGCCGGCGTGTCGCGGCCGTCGCGCCAGGCATCGGCCAGCTCCTGGGTGACGTTCATCCGCACCTGGTACTGCCATTCCTTCGGCATCGATATTCCTTTTTCCATGGCGCCCAAGGGGCCGATGACCTGGTGGCCGCCGGCCTCGCGGCGCAGGACGATGATCTCGCCCGAGCCCACCGGCAGGCCCGTCAATTCCGTAATGTTGACCTGATGCGTCACCAGGATCAATGTCGGTCCTTGCCAGGCATCCACGAAACGGCGCAGCGCCGCGGTTTGCTCGTCCCGGCCGCCCGCCGTGCGCAGCAGCGAATTCAGGATGGGCAGCGGATGAACAGGGCCCATATCCAGCAGCCGCGCGGTGTCCAGCGCGCGGCACCACTGGCTGCTGTAGATCTCCGCCTGTATTCCGTGCGCCTTCAACGCCTGTCCCATCGCGGCCGCCTGCCGGCGGCCGGCGGCGCTCAGATTGCGCTGGGTGGCGCAATCGTCCAGCCGGAAACCCGGCGGATCGCCGGTGCCGGGCGCTTCGGCATGGCGCATCAGCGCCACCCCGCCGGGCTGCCGCAAGGCGGTCCACGCCGCCTCATCGGCATGGACGGCGCCGCAGGCGAGCAGCGCCAGCAGCAGGGACAGCAGCGGTTTGGCCATGATGGATCTCCATGCGGCGGAGAGGACCCGCGGCGCATGGGCGATGTCCATGCGCCGTGGGCTGCCCTCCGGCGATCCACTTTACACGTTGGCGATCACCATGGCGATGGCGCCGCCCAGCAGCGCGATGCCCAGCGGCGCGCTGATGCGGCGGCCCCAGGGCAGGTTTTTTTCGACCGCCATCGCGCATGCCAGCAGCAGCATCCATCCCAGGCTGCCCATGCCGATGGCGAACATCAGCAGCATCAGCGCCCAGCAACAGCCCACGCAGAACAGGCCATGATGCGCCCCCAGCATGAAGGCCCGCCTGGCGGCGGATCCGCCATGCCAGTGGCGCATCACGAAGCCCAGCGGCGCGCGGCATTCGTCCAGGCAGCGGTATTTCAGGGCGCTGAACTGGAAGGCGCCGGCCAGCGCGATGCCGGCCGCGCCGACCAGCCAGCCGTGCCAGGCCAGCACGGGAATGCGCGCGAACAGGCCCAGCAGCGCGGTATGCAGCAGGTGCGCCAGCACGCCGAACGCGCCCCACACCGCGGCATAGCCCAGGCCCAGCAGCGTCAACAGGCGGCCGCGGTCCGGCCGCCGCGCGGTCAGGCGGTCCACGATGTCGAACAAGGGCAGGGTGGTCGGCAGCATCATCGCCGCGATCATCAATATCCAGGCCGCGCCATAGAGGACCAGCGGCAGGATGACATCCCCGCCCGGGATGGCGCGGCACAGGAAGGCCGCCGGCCCCGACGCCGTCCAATCGCCGCCGTGGTCCAGATAGCGCCCGTAAGGGCTGCGCGCCCAGGCCCACAACGCCAGCCACGCCAGCGCCGCCAGCCCGGCCAGCACCGGCAGGAAGACGCGGCGGTGGCGCCGGCCGCCGGACCGGGCGGCGCCGGCGGTGGCGCTCATCCGTCGAAGACGAACGTGCTTTGCAAGGCGTTATGGTCCTTGATGTCGACATCGATGCCCAGCGCCTTGTTCTTCGAGCGGTAGGTGGGCGCCTTGCCGACGAAAACCGGCGCGCCCGGCACCGTCGAGAAGATCGTGTCGGTCAAGGTGGTCTGCGCGCCGGTCGCGCCCAGATAGGGCTCCAGCTCGGCGTAATAGTCCGCGCCGATCTCGAGTTCTCCCTTGCCTTCCGACACGGTGAAGCGGATGGGGGCCCGTTCCACCGAGACGACTTCCCCGATCAGTTGCGCCAGATCCGCGATGGGTCCGCCGGCGCGGCCGGTGTAGACCTTCAGCAGCGCCTCTTCCTGCTCCGGCGATGCCCGTTCGTCGATGTAGATCGCGGCGGTCCAGTTGCCTTGCAGGATGTTGCCCGGCACGTGCGCGACGGCGGCGATGGTATTGCCGCCCACGTCCACGCCGTCGATCGTCCCAGCGTCGATGCGCCAGGCGACGATGGTGTCGCAGGTGCCGTTGTCGGGATCCTCGCCTATCCAGCAGGGGCACAGGACCTTGCAATTGCAGACCTCGAGCAGACGGCCTTCCAGGTGATAACTCATATCGACCTCCCGCGCCCTTGCGTGCCTGGGGCGCCGCCATTGCGGCTGTAGGGGAAAGCACCAGACGATTCTTGTCTCGCGCCGGGGGCGCGTCAAGCGTGGAGCACCGCTGGGGTAAGGCGTCGATCCTTTGGACGTGTCGTTACGGTGGGGCGCGCGCGGGCGGCGCCTTCGGGCGCGGGGCGGCCTCCATCTTTCAGGCCCCGCCCGGCGGCGCGAGGCCCGGTCCCTGTCAGGCGGGCGGCCGCAGGGGCTTGAACCGCTCCACCAGGAAATCCACGAAGCTGCGGACGCGGGACGCCATGCGCAGGCGCTGGTGGTAGACCGCGTAGATATCCGCCTCCGGCGTGGCGTACTGCGCCAGCACCGGTACGAGCCGCCCGCTTGCCAGATAGCGCTGGATATCCCATTCGGCGCGCATGACGATGCCATGGCCGTCCAGGGCCCAGCGCACCGCGATCTCGCCGTCATTGGTGGTCAGGTTGCCGCGCACGCGTATCGCCTGGGCCTGCGCTTCGCCGGAGGACGCGGGCCGGGCGCCGCGCGGCCGGCGCACGGGCCTCAGGCGCCAGACGCCGTAGGCGTCGCTGCCTTGGCGTATGCCTATGCAATTGTGGCGCCGCAGGTCGGCGGGCGACTGCGGCGTGCCGCGTTCGCGCAGATACCTGGGCGCCGCGCACAGCAGCCGCCGGTTGGGAGCCAGGAACGTGGCAACGAAACGCGCATCCGGCGGCGCGCCGAAACGCACGCAGACATCGAAGGCGTCCTCGTCCAGCGGCGGCGGATCGGCCGAGAGCTGCAGCTGGACCTCCACATCGGGATAGCGCCGGCTGTATTCCGATATCACCGGGGCCACGTGCATGCGGCCGAAGCCCAGGGTGGCGTTCACGCGCAGCAGGCCGCCGGGCTTGTCCTTGGCGCGCCCCAATAGCTGCCGCAGATCGTCGATATCGCCCAGGATGGCGCGGGCGCGTTCGAGCAGGACCTCGCCTTCCGGCGTGGCGCTGATGCGACGGGTGGTGCGCACCAGCAGCGGCAGGCCAAGGCGCGACTCCAGGGACGACAGGCGTTTGCTGACGGCGGCGGTCGAAATGCCCAGATCGCGCGCCGCGGCGCTCAAGGTGCCGGCGCTGGCGACCGCCACGAAAAAGCCCAGGTCCGACGCCTGGAGACCTGCTGCCTGGATCATTGGATGCTTGCCCTTGCCGCGCGCCGGCCGGCCATGGTGTTTCCGAAGAGAGCGGTCGCCCGGGATGGGGGCGCATGCCTGCAATTGTTAACTGCGGGTTAACGACGGTTCAACTTTAGCCACGTTTTTCAACGATGTCCACGGCCCACAATAAGGCGGTCGCAGCGCAGGAGCTCAATGAAATGAAGACGTACAAGATCGCCACCATCCCCGGTGACGGCATCGGCAAGGAAGTCGTCCCCGCGGGCCGCACCGTCATGGAGGCCGTGGCCGCGATGCAGGGGGGCCTGCGGTTCGAGTTCGAGGACTTCGACTGGGGCGGCGACTACTACCGCCGGCATGGCGTGATGATGCCCGAGGACGGCCTGGATGCCTTGCGCGACAAGGACGCCATCCTGTTCGGTTCGGCCGGCGACCCGGATATTCCCGACCACATCACGCTGTGGGGCCTGCGCCTGAAAATCTGCCAGGGCCTGGACCAGTACGCCAACGTGCGGCCCACCCGCATCCTGCCGGGCATCGACGGGCCCTTGAAGCGCTGCGCGCCGGAAGACCTGGACTGGGTCATCGTGCGCGAGAACTCCGAGGGCGAATATTCCGGCGTGGGTGGCCGGGTGCACCAGGGCCATCCCATCGAGGCGGCCACGGACGTCTCCATCATGACGCGCGTCGGCGTGGAGCGTATCCTGCGTTTCGCCTTCCGCCTGGCGCAGTCGCGGCCGCGCAAGCAACTGACGGTGATCACCAAATCCAACGCCCAGCGGCATGCCATGGTGATGTGGGACGAGGTCGCCGCGCGCATCGCGCAAGAGTTTCCCGATGTCCGCTGGGACAAGGAATTGGTCGACGCCGCGACGGCCCGCATGGTCAACCGGCCGCGCACGCTGGACACCATCGTCGCCACCAACCTGCACGCCGACATCCTGAGCGATCTGGCGGCGGCGCTGGCCGGCAGCCTGGGCATCGCGCCCACCGGCAATATCGATCCGGAGCGCCGCTACCCCTCGATGTTCGAACCCATACACGGCTCGGCCTTCGACATCATGGGCAAGGGCTGGGCCAATCCCATCGGCACCTTCTGGTCGGTGGTCATGCTGCTGGAGCACCTGGGAGAGGCCGATGCGGCCCGCCGCCTCATGGCGGCCATCGAGGCCGTGACGGCCGATGCCACGCTGCATACGCGCGACCTGGGGGGCCAGGCCGGCACGGAGGACGTGACGCGCGCGGTGTGCGCGCGGCTGTCCGCCAGCGGCGGCACGCGGACGGGTTGAGCAAGGCACGGGCGGCGATGCCGCCACGGATACGGCGAGCCGGGCCGGAACCGGCCGTCCATAACGACAACGAGGAGACAGCAATGCGCGTGATTTCTTTTTTTGCGCGGGGCCGGCGCGCCGGTCGCAAGACCGGTCCCGGCATCCGCCGGTTCACGGGCCGGGCCCTGGGCGCGGCCGTGCTGGGCGCGGGATTGGCCGCCATGGCCAGCGCGCCAGCCGTCGCGGCCGATGACTGGCCCAGCCATGCCCTGACCCTGGTCGTGCCGTTCCCCACCGGCGGCACCACCGACGTACTGGCGCGCGCCCTGGGCGACCAGCTGTCGCGCAGCCTGGGACAGCCCGTTATCGTCGAGAACCGTCCCGGCGCCGGCGCCACCATAGGCGCGGATTACGTCGCCAAGGCCAAGCCCGACGGCTATACGCTGCTGATGGGCGCCGTGCACCACACCATCGCCACCAGCGTCTACAAATCCCTGGGCTACGACTTCCAGAAGGACCTGGCGCCCATCGCGCCCATCGCCATGGTGCCGAATGTGCTGACCATCAATCCCGCCCATACGCCGGCCAACAGTGTGGCGGAACTGGTCGCCCTGGCGAAGAAATCCCCCAACGGATTGACCTACGGGTCCAATGGCTATGGGACGGCGCAGCACCTGATCGGCACGCAATTCCAGGCCGCCACCGGCGCGACGCTGCTGCACGTCCCCTACAAGGGCAGCGGCCCGCTGACCACGGACCTGCTCGGCGGGCAGGTCGCGATGTCCTTCGACACCATGACCACGGTGCTGCCGCAGATCAAGGCCGGCAAGCTGCGCGCATTGGCGGTCACCACGGCGCAACGCAGCAAGGCCTTGCCCGATGTGCCGACGCTGGCGGAAGCCGGCCTGCCGGGCTTCGACATCGGCACCTGGTTCGGTGTGTTCGCGCCGGCCGGCACGCCGCCGGCCGTGCTGGAGAAACTCAGCAGCCAGGTGGCCAGGATCACGGCATCGCCGGAATTCCGGCAGAAGCTGGACGCCGCCGGCGCCGAGCCGATGACGGCCACGCCCGCGCAGTTCGCCCAGCGCATCGACGCGGAGACGAAGCGGTTCGCCCAGCTGGTCAAGGACCACAATCTCAAGGTGGAGTGAAACCTTAGGGCCTGTTAACCGCTAGAAGGAGCCTCGCACTGGCCGGTAGGGTGAGTACGCAAACCGGCGCCTGGCCGCGTTACGAATGCTCGCCGTGGCACCACCACGACCGCGCTTCGTGCCTTGCCATCCACCGGTTTGCGTACTCATGCGAGGCTCCTTCTAGCGTTAACAGGCCCTAGTCGCCCTTGCAGGCGCACCGCCGCTTCAGATCCGCGCGGTCGTCCGAATGGATTTCCGCGCAGCGGGGGCAGACTTTCAGCCGGGCACTTTGGCCGCCGATATCCGCCAGCACGGCCCGCAGACGCTTGCGCGCGCTGGCCTCCATGATGCCTCGATGGACCTGCTGGCTTACGAAAAACGCCGTCCATGGCTGCGCCGCGGGGCCTCCGCGCGGTTTATGGGACAGCAAAGGCGTCACGATCTGGATACGTTCGCCGATCTGATCGTGCGTGGTCGCCAGGAAGAACCCCAGTCCCAGTTCGGCGCCGGGATACTTGGGATGCTCGGTATAGCGGTCCGTGCGCGCCACGCGGCCCGGTTCGAGATCGGGCGCGGGGAACTCGACCAGGATCGGCGCGTATTCCGCCACCCACTGCGCGAACGATACGCCGCCCGCCCGCATGCGCTGGCCGGCCAGGAAGTCCAGGTGTTGCTTCAGCTTGGCCGAGGGCAGGGCAGGCAGGCGGCCGACGGCGACCGCGGCGCTGGCCGAAACCGGGGGCAGCTCCGGTAGCCGCATTTCCTTGAGGACAGCCATCCCGACCGCTTCGAACTCCGGGGCGAACAACAGCTTTTGCGTGTACACGAACAGGCCGTGCCGGCGGATGTGCTGCGTAATGGTGGTGGCTACCTTCAGCTTCTGGAACTGGAAGGTGACCGCGTCGGGGACGGGTCTGCCCGCGCGCTGGTAGGCGCGGCGCAGCGCCGTGTCGGCGCGTGCGGCGACCGCATCGTCGCGCACGTGGAAAGCCCAGGTGGACAGGGCGGTGTGTGGGGCGTCGGCCTGGGCGCGGTCGATGACGATCGGGATGCCAAGCTTCGTCATCTCTTCGAAGCTGGAGACGGCAGGGCCGGCGAGCGCGGCGGCGACCAGCTGTTGGCAGGTCTGGACCGAGAGCGGCAGGTCGTCTGCCTGGAAAGCGTCAGCCGCGGACACGGCGGCGCGAATGGCGATAGAAGCCATGATGCATTCTCCCAAAGGAGGCGTTATTGCCGGTGGACACGACTGCTGGGGGTCGTGCGCGATGCTGGCAAAGGACTATGCATCTGGCACAACGGGAAAGGCGGGTAATACCTGTTGCGGGCGCTGAATGTAAGCAGCATGCAGCACGACAGCGCAACGGCGGCATTGTGCGCGACAGTCGCGCGGCGCGTCAACACCCGTGCCGCGTCGTCGGGTTTTCCGTCGCGCCGTGCATCCCGGCGGCGTCATCGGGACTTACCCGCATCGCGCAGGGAAAACTGACAAACTAGTTGACGCACACCAAGCCGGCTCCTACCATCTGGTTAACTAGTTGCACAGACCACAAGGTGGAGCGCGATGCCCGACTCGATCCCTGACTCGATTTTTTCCCCCGAACACTACGCTGCATCGCGCTTGCCCCTGCACCAGGCATCGCCGCTGCCCGGCTGGTGCTATACGTCGCCGGAGTGGTACCGCAAAGAGCTGGACACGATGTTCCGCAAGGACTGGCTGTGTGTCGGGCGGGCGGAGCAGGTGCCCAAGGTGGGCGACTATTTCTCCATCGAGGTCATCGGCCAGCCCCTGATCGTGGTGCGCGACGACGGCAACAAGGTGCGCGTGCAGTCCGCCCTTTGCCGCCACCGCGGGGCCATCATCACCGAGAAGGCCGGCCATTGCCGCGCTTTCGTCTGTCCGTATCACAGCTGGACGTACAACCTGAGCGGCAAGCTCATGTCCACCCCCGGCAATCCGCCGCCGATGGCCGGCGTGGAGGGCTTTCGCAAGGAAGACCACACGCTGAACCAGGTGCGCAGCGAGCTCTGGGGCGGCTTCATTTTCATCACCTTCAACGACCAGGCGCCGCCCCTGCGCCAGTGGCTGGGCGATCTGCCGGACTTCCTCCAGGGCTATGACCTGGAAAGCATGGTGTGGACCAACAAGGACGTCTACGAGGTGGATTGCAACTGGAAGGTGTGGCTGGAAAACGCCTTCGAGAACTACCACGTGCCGACCATCCACCGCGACCACTACGACCCGGCGAATCCGCAGAACTGGGTCTTCGAGCGTACCCATGGCCCCTGGGAGGCCATGTCCAGCAAGCGCAGCATCGTTGCCTATTCCGGGCTGCCGCAGGCGCCGGGCCTGGACGGGGACAAGGCCTCCGCCCTGTACCACATCTGGATCCAGCCCAGCCTGCAGATCATCCTGACGTCCTCGTATATGAAGTTCCGCCAGTACCTGCCGGAAGGGCCGGAGAAGCTGCGTCTCTACGAGAACTGGACCTTCCCGCGCAGCACTGTCGAGATGCCGAATTTCAGCGACATCGTCGGTCCGGACTACTACGAAAAATATTCCCAGGTCGTCCGCGAAGACATCACCATCAACCCCAACGTACAGCGCGCGATGCGCAGCGGCGCCTACCGGCCCGGGCGCTTTTCGCTGGAAGAATACGTAGTGCACCGCATCGCCAATCGCGTGCTGGATAGCGTGATCGGCCCCGACGGGGAAAACCAGCGCCGCGCGCGCGAAGGCCAATTGCAAGAGGTAGCCTGAGATGTCCTTCGACAAGAACAAAGCCCTGCATATCCATATCGAGAACGCCAGCAGCCTGATGCCGGTTTTCATCGTGCGGCCCGACCAATACGAAAAGGCGCTGGCGCGCCATCCCGACGTGGCCGGGCGCATCCGCACCACCTGGGGCAAGGATGGCGACATCTATGCCCGGGAAGCGCGCACCGCCGATGCGATGATCACCTATCGTTTCCCGCACCAGTCGCTGGCCCAGGATGCGCCGAACCTGAAGCTGTTGCAGATCCTGGGCGCGGGCGTGGATTATCTGCTGCCGCTGGATTGGGTACCCCCGGGCGTGACGGTGCTGACCAATAGCGGCGCCCATGTACCGAAGGCGTCGCAGTCGGCCTTGATGGCGCTGCTGATGCTGAATGCGCGCCTGCCGGAGCTGAACTGGAGCCAGCGCAATCGCGAATGGAACCGGATCTTTACCTCCACGCTGGAAGGCAGGACCCTGTTGATCGTCGGCGTGGGCGCGATCGGCGCGGGCGCCGCGAAGTACGCCAAGGAATTCGGCATGACGGTGCTGGGTATCCGCCGCAGCGCCCAGCCGCAGCCGCACGTCGACGAGATGCATGGGCCGGACGCGCTGCACGCGCTGCTGCCGCGGGCGGACTTCGTCCTGGCCAATACCGCGCTGACGCCGGAAACGCACTTCATGTTCGGCAGCAAAGAGTTCGGCCTGATGCGCAAGGGGGCGGGCTTCGTCAATATGTCGCGCGGCGGACTGGTGGATCCCGCCGCCCTGGACGAGGCCCTGCGCGGCGGGCAGCTGAGCGGCGCGGTCATCGACGTGACCTATCCCGAACCGCCGCCCAAGGATTGGCCGTATTGGGAAACCCCCAATCTGCTGATCACGCCCCACGTGCTGTCCGACGATATCGAGAACTATGTCCCGCGCACGCTGGATCTGTTCTTCAACAACATCCGCAGCCACTTCGAAGGCAAACCCCTGACCAACCGCGTCGACCTGGACCGGGCCTATTGAACTGGCCGACATCGCACATCGAGAGCAAAGCGTGAACGAGCCCGCCGAAGAGTCCCGCCTGGTGCGGATCCGCGAGGTCCGCCGGGTGGCCGTCGATATCAACAGCTACGAACTGGCCCCCGCGGACGGGCGGCCTTTGCCGCCCTTCAGCGCGGGTTCGCATATCGACGTGCTGGTGCCGAACGGCATGACGCGCCAGTACTCGCTGTACGGCGATCCGGCGGACCGCGGCGCCTACCGTATCGCGGTCAAGCGCGAAGCGGCGGGGCGGGGCGGGTCGGCCAGCCTGCACGACAAGGCCGAGGCCGGCACCGCGCTGGGCATCGTCGGCCCCCGCAACCACTTCCCCTTGGCCGCGCAGGCGCGGCACAGCCTGTTCATCGCCGGCGGCATCGGGATCACCCCCATCCATGCGATGGCACGCGAACTGTCCGCGCGCGGGGCGCCATGGACCTTGCACTACTGCGCCAGGTCGGCCGATCATGCGGCCTTCCACGACGAACTGCGTGCGTTGCCGGGTGGCCAGGTCATCGCGCATTTCAGCGAGGTGCCGACGCTGGACGTCGCCACGCTGCTGGCCGAGCCGCGGGAGGGCACCCATGTCTATTGCTGCGGCCCGCAGGGCTTGATGAAGTCGGTCGAAGCGGCGACGGCGCACTGGGCCCCGGGCCATGTGCATTTCGAATGGTTCGCCGCGCCGGACACCGCCTGGCCGCCCAATCAGCCCATCGAAGTCGAACTGGCCCGTTCCGGCACCGTCGTGCAGGTACCGGCCGGCCGCACCATCCTGCAGGTCCTGCGGGAACACGGCGTGGACGTGCCATGCGCCTGCGAGGAAGGCGTCTGCGGTACCTGCGAGACCGCGGTGCTGGCCGGCGAGCCCCAGCACCGGGATATCCTGCTCACGCCGGAAGAACGCGCGGCCAACCGCACGATGATGGTGTGCGTCTCCCGCGCCAATTCGGCCCGCCTGGTCCTGGATTTGTGAGCGCCGCCATGTCACATCCCGATCCCATCGCGCTGACGCGCCGCCTCGTCGCCTTCGATACGGTGAACCCGCCGGGCAACGAGGCCGAATGCGCGCGCTACCTGGCCGGTCTGCTGCGCGCGGCCGGCTTCGATACGCGGATGGTGCCCTTGGGCGACGGGCGCGCCAGCCTGATCGCCAGCAAGGGCAGCGCCGGCTCCGCCGGCCCGCTGGTGTTTACCGGGCATATCGACGTGGTGCCGCTGGGCACCAAGGAATGGAGCCAGGCGCCGTTCGGCGGCGCCATCGTCGACGACAGGCTGTACGGGCGCGGCGCCAGCGACATGAAAGGCGGTGTCGCGGCCTTTGTGGCGGCCGCGATCCAGGAAGCGGATCGCGCGGGCGACGGCATGCAGCTGACCCTGATCATCACCGCCGGCGAGGAAACCGGCTGCGACGGCGCCTCGGCCATCGTGGCGCAGGATCTGCAAGGCCGGGCCGGCGCGCTGGTGGTCGCCGAACCCACGGCCAATATGCCTTATGTCGGCCACAAGGGGGCCTTATGGCTGCGCGGCATCGCCCGCGGCATCACGGCCCACGGCTCCATGCCCGACGCGGGCGACAACGCGGTGTACAAGGCGGCGCGCGCCACGCACCGCCTGTCCTGCTTCCATTTCGGCGTGGCGCCGCACCGGACGCTGGGCGCGCCGACGCTGAACGTGGGCACCTTCCATGGCGGGCTGAACATCAACTCCGTGCCGGACCGGGCGGTGATCGAGATCGACCTGCGCACGATACCCGGCATGGACCACGCGGACCTGCGCAGGCAGGTCGCCGCCGAAATGCAGGAGGACATGGAAATCGAAACCGCCATCGATCTGCCGGGCGTCTGGACCGCGCCGGAGACCCCATGGGTAGCGCGGACGGCCGCCATCGCCGCGAGCGTGACCGGCGAGCCCTTCGAGCTGCGCACGGCCACCTATTTCAGCGATGCGTCCGTGTTGGTGCCGGCCCTGGGCGACGCGCCCACGCTCATCCTGGGCCCCGGCGAGCCGCGGCAGGCGCACCAGACCGACGAGTGGTGCAGCGTCACCCGCATACACCAGGCGACGCTGATCTACCGCCGCATGATCGCCGACTGGGCGGATGGAAAGGAGGACGCGCGATGAACATCGGCTTCGTGGGACTGGGCATCATGGGCCGCCCGATGGCCTTGAACCTGGCGGCCGCCGGCCACGCCCTGGTGGTGTGCGGCCAGCGTACCGTACCGCCGGACATCCGCGAGACCGGCGCCACGGTGGTCGACAGCCTGGCCGACGTGGCCCGCAAGGCGGAGATCGTCATCCTGATGGTGCCCGACACGCAGGACGTCGAGGATGTCCTGTTCGCGCAGGCGGGGATCGCCGCGGGCCTGGAGGCCGGCAAGCTGGTGATCGATATGAGCTCCATCTCGCCCATCGAAACCAGGGAATTCGCGCGCCGCGTGAACGAACTGGGCTGCGACTACCTGGACGCCCCTGTCTCGGGCGGCGAGATCGGCGCCAGGACGGCGTCGCTGACCATTATGGCCGGCGGTCCTCCTGCCGCCTTCGAGCGCGCGCTGCCGCTGTTCGAGAAATTGGGCAAGAACATCACCCTGGTGGGCGGCAACGGCGACGGCCAGACCACCAAGGTGGCGAACCAGATCATCGTGGCCCTGACGATAGCCGCCGTGGGCGAGGCGCTGCTGTTCGCCGCCAAGGCGGGCGCGGACCCGGCGCGGGTGCGCGCGGCGCTGATGGGCGGCTTCGCGGCCTCGCGGGTGCTGGAAGTACATGGCGAGCGCATGGTGAAGCGCAATTTCGAGCCGGGCTTTCGCATCGACCTGCATCGCAAGGACCTGGGACTGGCGTTGCGCGGCGCCGATGCGCTAGGGCTCAGCCTGCCCAACACGGCGATGACGCAGCAGCTGTTCAATGCCGCGCGCGCGGCCGGCGCCGGAAACCTGGATCACGCCGGCGTGGTGCGGGTCCTGGAAACCCTGTGCGGGCACCGCATCGCATGACGCCATCCGCCGGGGCGGGCGGGCAACCGGAAGGATAGAAGCCATGGATACAGCAGCGGTCTCTTCGGATCATTCCGTCCCGGCGGCGGACGGCGGCGCCGAGTCGGTGGCCGAAGCCTTCCTGCTGCTGCTGAGGCGCCGGGGGATCGATTTCCTGTATGTGGGCGCCGGCACCGATACGGCGCCCATCGTGGAGGCCTATGCGCGCGCGGGCGGCGATACCGGAAGGTACCCCAGGCCCATCGTCTGCACGCACGAGAACCTGGCCATGGGGATGGCGCATGGCTACTACATGGTGACGGGGCGGCCGCAGGCGGTGATGCTGCACGTTACCGTCGGCACCGCCAATGCCCTGTGCGGGGTGATGAATGCCGCGCGCGGCCAGACGCCGATGCTGTTCGCCGCCGGCCGCACCCCTTTGTTCGAGCAAGGCCGGCCGGGCGCCCGCGATATCGAAATCCATTGGGGCCAGGAGCTGTACGACCAGGCCGGCATGGTGCGCGAACTGGTCAAATGGGAATACGAGCTGCGCGACGGCATCCAGCTGGATGACGTGGTCGACCGCGCGCTGCTCGTTTCGATGACCGAGCCGCGCGGGCCGGTGTACCTGACCTTGCCGCGCGAAGTCCTGGCCGCGCCGGCCGCGCGCCTGGCGCCCCGCGCGGCGCCCGCCATACCCGCGCCGCCGGCGCCGGATGCGGGCGCGGTGGACCGCCTGGCGCGCGCGCTGGCGCAGGCGCGCGAACCGGTGATCGTGTGTACCGCCAGCGGGGCCGATGCCCGCACGGTCGGCGCCCTTGCCGCGCTGTGCGACCGTTACGCCATCGGCATCGGCGAGGCCCGGCCACGCTATGTGAACGCGCCTTCCGGCCATCCGCTGCATGTCGGCTACGAACGCGCGCCGATCTTCGAATGGGCGGACGCGCTGCTTTTCCTGGAAGCGGATGTCCCGTGGATTCCCGGCAAAGCCGCCCCGGCGGAAAGCGCCTTCGTCGCCCACGCCGGTACGGATCCGGTGTTCGCGCGCTACCCCATGCGCGGCCATCGCTCCGACCTGGGCATCACGACCACGGCCCATGCCCTGATCGAGGCGCTGGGGCCGGCCTTGCAGGCCTGCGGCGCGGAGGCCACCGCGCCCGCCCGCCGGCAAAGGCTGGCGGCACGCGCCGCGGCCATTTCCGGCGACCGCGAGCGCCGCATGGCGCGCGACCACGAGCAGGGCGGGGCCATCACCAAGGCCTTTCTTTCCCGTTGCATCGATGCGGTGCGGCCCGCCGACGCCATCGTCGTCAACGAGTACTCGGCGGTACGCGAGTGTTTCTCCTTTACCGGTCCGGGCGGCTACTTCCTGCACCCGGATGCCTCCGGCCTGGGCTGGGGCTATCCGGCCGCGCTGGGCGCCAAGCAGGCCATGCCGGGGCGCACGGTCATCGCCGTGATGGGCGACGGCGCGTATCTGTTCGCCAATCCCGCCGTGTGCCATCACGCCAGTGCCATGCACGGCCTTCCCGTGGTCGCTATCGTGTTCAACAACGGCGGCTGGGAGGCCGTGCATAAATCGACGGTGGGCGTATATCCCTCGTCCCACGCCGCCGGCTACGCCAGGACCGATGCGGCGGGCATGGCGCCGCTATGCTCGCTGGCCCCGATGCCGGATTTCGAGCGCTATGCCGAGGCGTCCGGCGGCGTGGGTTTGCGCGTCGCCGAACGGGGCGCACTACAGGAGACCCTGCGGCGGGCGATCGCGATCGCCCGCGATGAAGGCCGGCAGGTGCTGGTCAACGTGGTGGGAAGGGGCTGACCATGTATCCGCGCCTGGCCCTGCTGATCGACGGTGAATGGCTAGACGCGTCGCGGCGCGAGGCCATCCCCGTCATCAACCCGGCGACCGGCGAGCGGCTCGGCGAACTGCCCGTGGCCACGGACGAGGACATCGACCGCGGCGCCGACGCGGCCGCCCGCGCCTACCCGGGATGGCGGGACAGGACCGCGTTGGACAGGGGCCGCATCCTGGCGCGGGTCGCGACGCTGCTGCGCGATCGCGTGGACGCCCTGGCGGGCGTCTTGACGCGCGAACAGGGCAAGCCGCTGCACGAGGCGGCGGCGGAGGTCATCGCCACCGCGGACACCTTCGAGTGGATGGCGGAAGAAGGGCGGCGCGTCTACGGCCGCATCGTGGCCTCGCGTTTCCCGGGCGCCGAGCAACTGGTGGTCCAGGAACCCATAGGCCCGGTGGCCGCCTTTTCCCCGTGGAATTTTCCCGCCGTGCTGGCGGGCCGCAAGATCGCCACGGCGCTGGCGGCCGGCTGTCCCATCGTCATCAAGCCGGCCGAGGAAACGCCGGGCATCCTGGTCGAGATCGCGCGGGCCTGCGTCGAAGCCGGCGTTCCCGCCGGCGTGCTGAACCTGTTGTTCGGCGAGCCCGCCCGGATCTCCGAACGGCTGATCGCGCGGCCGGAAATCCGCAAGCTGTCCTTTACCGGGTCCATCGCGGTCGGGCGCCGGCTCGCCGGGCTGGCCGGCAGCGCGCTCAAACGCATCACGCTGGAGCTGGGCGGGCATGCGCCGGTCATCGTCTGCGACGATGCCGACCTGGAGCGGGCGGCGATCCTGGGCGTGGCGGCGAAATTCCGCAACGCGGGGCAGGTGTGCAACTGTCCCACGCGGTTCTTCGTGCAGCGCGGCGTGTACGAAGCCTTCGCCGACCGCTATGCCACCCTGGCGCGATCGCTGCGGGTCGGCAATGGCCTGGACGATGGCGTCCAGATGGGCCCGCTGGTCCATGCGCGCCGCGTACAGGCCATGCGGGAATTCACCGCCGACGCCGCGGGCCATGGCGGTGTGATCCTGGCCGGCGGCGAGCCGCCGCGCGAAGCCGGGCAGGGGGCTGGCGCGTTCTGGGCACCCACCGTGATCGCGGGCGCCGGCGGCAAGGCGCGGGCGATGCGCGAAGAGCCCTTCGGCCCGCTCGCCCTGATCGAGCCCTACACGGATATCGAGGAAGCGGTCGCGCGCGCCAACGCGACCGAATACGGCCTGGCCTCCTATGCCTTCACCGCATCCCTGGCGTCGGCGCGGCTGCTGCAGGATCGCATCCGCGCGGGCTGCTTCAGCCTGAACACCTACGCGATTACCCCACCGGAGCTGCCGTACGGTGGCGTCAAGCACAGCGGCCTGGGCCGCGAAATGGGCAGTGAAGGGCTGCTCGAGCACTTCGAAACCAAGTCGATCATCAGGGCGTCCTAGATCCCCGGATCCAGGGCGCTCTTTTGCAAGCAGCGGGAAAACCCGCGAATACCTACAACAGTCCAAGGTGAAACCATGTCCATTCCTCGTCTACTGGGCGCTTTGCTCGCCTGTCTTGTCCTATCCCCGGCGGCCCGCGCCGACTACCCCGACCATACGATCCGCCTGGTCGTGCCCTTCGCGCCGGGCGGCGCGGTCGACGCCATCGCGCGCGTGATCGCGGAAAGGATTTCCGGCCCCTTGGGCCAGAGCGTCATTGTCGATAACCGGGGCGGCGGGGGCGGCATCGTCGGCACCGATTTCGCCGCCCGCGCCAATCCCGACGGCTACACGCTGCTGATGGCCTCGGCCAGCGGCATGATGATTACGCCGCTGCTGCAAAAGCTGCCCTACGAGCCGATGAAGGCCTTCACGCCCGTGGCGCTGGTGGGCCAGGTGCCGTTCCTGCTGGTCTCCACGACCAAGCTGCCGCCGACCAATCTGAAGGAGTTCGTCGCCTATGCGAAGGAACATCCCGGCAAGCTGGCCTACGCGTCGGCGGGCACCGGCACGCCGCATCACGTGGCGGGAGAAATGTTCAAGCTGGCGACCGGCACCGACCTGATCCATATTCCCTACAAGGGCACCGGACCGGCGCTGGTCGACGTCATCAGCGGGCGTGTCGCCATCATGAACTCCGAAATCCTGGCCGCCCTGCCGCATGTGCGCGAAGGCCAGCTGCGCGCGCTGGGCATCGCCGCCGCCGCCCGCAGTCCGCTGGCGCCGGAGATCCCCACGCTGAAGGAAGCCGGCCTGCCCAACTTCGAGGTGACCACCTGGTACGGCGTGGTCGCGCCGACCGGCACGCCGCCCGCCGCCGTGAAGAAGCTGTCGGACACCATTATGAAAGCCCTGACGGAACCGGAGACGCGTGCCAAGCTGGATCAGATCGGCGTGATTCCGCGCGGGCTGGCCGGCGCGGACTTCAGCGGCTTCCTGGTCCAGGAAAACGCCAAGTGGACCCAGATGGTCAAGGACACGAATATCCGTATCGACTAGGGGAGGGGCGCGACGATGCCGCGCAGCGAGGGGACCGCGCCGCCGCTAGGCGGCGCGCACCGGGTGCGCATGCACGCGCTAGGCGGCGCGTACCCGTTTCGCGCCGCGGCCGTGCGCCGACGCCAGGCTCATCTCGAAATCCGCGGCCTTGCCGATATGTTCGGTGATGCGCCGCGCCGCCAGGTCGGGATCGCGCGCTTCCAGCGCCTTGACGATGCGTTCCAGTTCCTTGAACCAGGTCTTCATGCGGGTGGGCGTGGACGGCGACGTGGCTTTTTTCAGCCATTGCGCCTTTTCCAGCAGGTTCAGCAGGACATTGTTCATCAGCGTATTGCCCGCGGCTTCGTAGATGGCGGCATGCACCATAGAGTCGAAGCGGTCGAATTCGTCGAAGGTGGCCTGGTCGTCGCCGTCGCTTTCCAGTGTCCTGGCCTGCAGCAGGGCACGGTTGAGCGCGCGTATCCGGTCGTCGCCGATGTTTTGCGCCGCGAGGCGCGCCACGTGCGATTCCAGCAGGAGACGGAAATCGAAAATCTCGCGGATCTCTTTTTCGTCCAGCGCCTTTACGTAGCTGCCGCTTTGCGGGCTGACGTCGATCCAGCCTTCGCTGCGCAGGCGCGCCAGCGCCGTGCGGATAGGAGAACGGCCGACGCCCAGTTCCTCGACCAGCATGGCTTCGGAGATCTTGCTACCCGGGGGGTAGCGGCATTCGATGATGCTGCTCTTGATGGCTTCATAGGCACGTGCCGCGGCGGCAACGCTGTCTCCGGTCATTTTGTGTATACCTGTAGCATTAACTAGTTAACCAGATTTTAGCCGGTCTTGAATACTAAGGGGTGAATGTGGATCTGACAATACTTCCGGCCCGGACGGGCACCCGCGTGGCGCTGCGCAAGGGCCAGGCGCTGAAGGTCGTCAACACGCACGGCGGCCAGGTGGTGGACCTGTGGGCATACCTGCCCGACGGCAGCGAGCATATGTCCATGCCGCATTCCGTCGTGACGCTGGGGCGGATCAAGCCGCTGCCCGGCGACCTGCTGTACACGCAATTGCGGGAGCCCATCCTGCGGCTGGAAAAGGACGAATCGCCCGGCACGCACTGCATGCTGTTCGCCGCCTGCGACGGCGCGCGCTACCGGCTGCTGGGCGCCAAGGGCCACCACCACAACTGCGCGGACAACATGCGCGAAGCGCTGCGCCCGCTGGGCATAGACGTCGGGTACGTGCCGACGCCGCTGAACCTTTTCATGAACACCTTGTTCCATGAACACCGCGAGATGGAAGTCGCGGAGCCCCGGGCCCAGGCAGGCGATAGCGTGACCTTTCGCGCCGAACGCGATTGCATCGCCGTGATGTCGGCGTGTCCCCAGGACATGGTGCCCGTGAATGCGCACGGCTGCACGCCGCAACCGGTGGGGTATTGCGTGCTGGACTGAGCCGGGCAGGGAAGGCGCGTCCGCGCAATGGGCGCGCATCGCCGCACACGGGAAAAAGCCCGCATGAACCTCGTTCGGCGGGCTTTTTTGCGTTCGCTCCGCCGATCGGCGCATCCGGGCGGCGCACCAAGACAGCGCCGCCCGGGAACCAGCATCAATGCACCAAGGAATGCTCATTATCGATGCACGAGCTCTATGAGCAGACCTCATCGATCCAGGCTTATCCCTGTTCAAAGTTGGCACACAACTTGCTTTGATTCATGCAAGTGACTTGCATGTGTTGCATGGAACTTACATCAATCTGATAGCCGTTCAACTATCCCATTGGAAAGCAGCGGGAAGTGCCATGTTGCCAAGTCGAATCTTCACTCGATGGCAGCAGGTAGCCAGTCCTAAAGGCATTCACGTTGGTTTTCTGAGTGCAGATTTCTAAAAAATTCAAGGGGTTTTCATGCAAGTCTTCAAAGCATTCGCCCGGTGCGGTGTTGCGTTGTCTCGTCGTACGCTTTGTATAGCGCTGGCGACTCTGGGTCTCGGCGTGTCCGGTATGGGGCAGGCCCGTGCGGCTTATCCTGACAGACCGATCCATATTGTCGTGTCGTACCCACCCGCAGGTGCGGCAGACATGATGTCGCGCGCCATCGCCGCTAAAATCAGCGCCGATCTCAAGCAGCCTGTCATTGTCGAGAATCGTCCTGGCGCCAACGGGGCCATCGGTGTTTCGCATGTGGCGCGTGCCGATGCCGACGGTTATACCGTCTATGTGGGCGCCTTGACGACGCTGGCGATTGCTGCCGCGACGATACCCGGTCAACAACAATACAACCTCGCCGATAACTTCGAGCCGGTGGGCGCCGTGGCCAACGCGCCGCATGTCCTGGTGGTGCCAGCTAATCTGCCGGTCAGTTCAGTGCCTGAGCTGATCGCGTACGTCAAAAAGAGTCCTGGCAAATACAGCTTTGCCTCACAGGGCACGGGATCGCTCTCGCATCTGGAAGCTGTGATGCTGAACACGAGCTCGGGCATGGACTTGCTGCACGTGCCGTACAAAGGATCCGCCGCAGCGCTGCCCGAGGTTATCAACGGCACGTCCGTGATGTTCTTTGACAGCATGTCCAGCGCGATCGGTCAGATCCAGGGCGGCAATCTCAAGGCGCTGGCCGTGCCGACAGCCAAGCGCTCCAGTTTGTTGCCCAATATCCCTACGTTGCTCGAGTCTGGCCAGAACATCACGGCCAATAGCCTGTTCGCCATGTATGCGCCCAAGGGTACGCCGGCCGCGGCCCTGCGGACTTTGTCCGCTTCCCTGGAAAAAGCGCTGGCTTCGCCCGACCTCAAAAAACAGCTGAGTTCGAGCGGCATCGAAACCGAGTACGCACCCGGTAGCGTCCTGGCGGAGACGACCAGGAACGAATACAAGAAATGGGCCGACGTGACCAAGGCCGCCAACATCAAACTGGAGTGATCTCTGCGCTTGTGTGATGCCTCCGCCGCCTGAGCGCGGCGCGCGGCTTTTTTCCTGGAGGATGCCTTGAATTTTGATTTGATTGTTCGTAATGCCCGCCTCATCGGTGCCGATGCAAGCGCGCCGCCGGTGGATCTCGCGATTCGTGACGGACGTTTTGCCGCCATTGGGTCGGCGCAGCAATGGCAGGCTGCCGAGGTGGTGGACGTGCAGGGCAAGCTGGTTTCGCCTGGATTCGTGGAGACGCACATCCACCTGGACAAGTCCTGCGTCATTGGCCGTTGCGCCTGCCAGGGGCGGCGCTTCCCGCATGATGCGATGGAGCGGGTGTCCGATGTCAAGCACACCTTCACCGTCGACGATGTGCATAGCCGCGCTCGACGCACGCTTGAACGTTGCATTTCGCATGGCACGACACTGATGCGCACGCATGTCGAGGTCGATCCCAAGGTGGGTCTGCGCGGCCTGGAGGGTGTGCACCAGTTGATCGATGAGTACCGCTGGGCCATCGATATGGAAATCTGCGTCATGCCGCAAGAAGGTTTGACCAACAATCCGGGTACGGATGAATTGATGGTCGAGGCCCTCAAATCCGGCATGGCGACGGTCGTTGGCGCAGCGCCCAACTGCGACACCGACCCAAACACGCAGATCCGCCGCGTGTTCGAGATGGCGCGCGAATTCGATGTCGATATCGACATGCACTTGGATTCAGGCTCGGATGGCAGCCGTCTGGATACCTTGCTCGTTTGCGATCTCACCGAACAATATGGTTGGGGCGGACGCGTGACGATCGGTCATGTCTCGCGCCTGAGCACCATGCCGCTACCCGACGTCGAGCGTGTCGCGCGCCGCATGGCCGACGTGGGCGTGGCGCTGACGGTATTGCCGTCCACGGACCTGTTTCTCTCGGGACGAGACCAGGAGTCGAATGTGCGCCGAGGGGTGGTCGATGCCAACCGCTTGCTGCAATACGGCATCAACTGCTCGATCAGTTCCAACAATATCAAGAACCCGTTCACGCCTTGGGGCGACGGCCAGTTGATTCGCCAGGCCAATCTGTATGCCAATATCGTGCAGCGTGGCGACTCACAAGAGCTTGCGGATGTCTGGGGCATGTTTACCGAGCGCTCGGCGCGGATCATGCGCCGCGAAGCCGGTTATGGGATCGCGGAAGGGAATCTGGCGGACTTCGTCGTGGTCGAAGCGCCGGACAATGTCGAAGCGCTGCGCGATATCGCGCTGACCGCAATGGGGTACAAGGCGGGGCGCCGCACCTTCACTCGTCAGCCCGTGGTCTTGCACCATCCAGGCTGAGGCGCGGAGGCAGGGGCGGGCAGATCAGTCGTTTTGCCGCTCCTGCAGCACTTTGGTTGTCATAAATCGCCGCCGTCATACTCCGGGTGCGGAGGCTTTGGCGCTTCCTTGCGCCTGCCGGCGGAATTAGGCTCAGTCACAACGCGCGATAAAACGTAGAGCCGGGGATGGCGATCTCTGGGCAGAGAGGCTTTGGCAGGCGCCGCGAGACCATGGCTCTCCCATTTAATTCCGCAGGCTCCGCTCACGGCCGGATATAATAAATATTACATATGCTGTATTATATATGGTGTCAGCCGCACTATAAGCGTGGATAAACTTCCCTTATCGCAACTTAAACGATGGCCATTACCGAACTCGACGTCCACGCCGCGGCCGACGCGCTCCTGCAAGCGGGCGAGCGCCCCACCATCGAGCGCGTGCGCCTGAAACTGGGGCGCGGCTCGCCCAATACCATCACGGGCTTCCTGAACACCTGGTTCGCGGGCCTGGGCCAGCGCCTGGGCGGCTCGTCCGACGCCGCATTGCCCGAGGCCGTGGCGCGGCTATCCCAGGATCTATGGCGCGCCGCCCTGGAACAGGCGCGCCGGCAGATCGATTCAGAACAGGCCGAGCAGGCCGGCCGCCTGGCGGAGCAGCGCGACCGGCTGGCCGCCGCCGGGCAGGAACTGGCCCAGGCGCAGTCGCGCCTGCAGGCGCGCGAGGCGGATCTGGAAGTGGGGATGCGGGCGTTGCAGGAACAGCTGGCCGCCGCGCAGCAGGCCGCGCAAGCGGCGACCGCGGCATTGCAGGCCGAGCAGGAGCAGGCGGCGTCGGCCCGTCAGGCGGCCATTCAGGCGCGCGCGGACGCCGAAGCGCTGCGCGCCCGATTGGTCGAGGTACAGACGCGGCAGGCCGACGCCTTGGCTGATGCGCAGGCTCGGCATGCCGCACAGGAGCGCCGGTGGCTGAATGAAGTAGACGCCGAGCGCCAGGCGGGCAAGCGCTTGTCGGCGGAAGTGGCGCGTACCCGGCAGGCGGCCGAGCGCGAGCGGCAGGCATGGGAACGCGAGCGGGGCGAGATGCAGGCCACCATCGCCGGCATGCAGGAAGAACTGCGCCAGGCGCTGCGCAATGAGGCCTCCTTGCGCGGCGAGATCGCGGCCGCCGCTGCCAGGCTGCAAGCGGAGCAGGCGGCCCTGCGGGCCGCCGGTGCGGCGGCCGAGCGGCGCGAAAGCGAGTTGCTGCGGCAGGCCGCCGACCTGGCGGCCCAGCTTGCCGCCCGGGACAGGCAATTGGATGTCCTGGCCAATTCGCTGGCGCCGCGCCGCGGCGCCCGGCGCGCGGCTAGCGATGCGTGATGAATTTCGTGACCAGGTAGCCGTCGAAGGTCTCGGCGCCGCCCTCGCTGCCGATGCCGCTGTCCTTGACGCCGCCGAAAGGCATCTCGGCGGCGCCGCTGCCATAGTGGTTGATGTTCACCATGCCGGCTTCCAGGGCGTTGGACACGCGCGTGGCCGTGCGCAGCGATTCCGTGAAGACGTATGAGCTCAGCCCATAGGGCAGGGCGTTGGCCAGGCGGATGCCGTCCTCGAAGGTATCGAAGGGCGCGACCGGCGCGATGGGCCCGAAGGGCTCTTCATGCATCAGGCGGGCATCGGCCGGCAGGCCGGCGACCACGGTGGGCGCGAAGAAGGCGCCGCGCGTGCCGATGCGCGCGCCGCCGGCCAGGACCTCGCCCTTGCGCTGCCGCACATCTTCCATGAAGCTTTCCATGGCGGCGACGCGGCGTTCGTGCACCAGCGGACCCATGTCCACGCCATCCCCCAGCCCGTCGCCGACCTTCAGCGAACGGGTGATCTCCACGAAGCGCGAGACGAAACGGTCGTAGGCCTTGCGCTGCACGAAAAAGCGCGAGGGGGAGATGCAGACCTGGCCGGCATTGCGCATCTTGAAGCGCGCCAGCATGTCGGCGGCCTGGTCCAGGTTGGCGTCGTCGAACACCAGGACCGGCGCGTGGCCGCCCAGCTCCATGGTCATGCGCTTCATGTGGCTGGCGGCCAGCGCGGCCACCTGCTTGCCCACCGCGGTGGAGCCGGTGAACGACACCTTGCGCACGATGGGCGAGCGGATCAGGTAGCTGGAAATATCGGCCGGCACGCCCCAGACCAGGTTCAGGCAGCCCGCCGGCAGGCCGGCGTCGTGCAGCGCGCGCACCAGCGCGATGACGCCGCTGGGGCTGTCCTCCGGACCCTTGATGACCAGCGTGCAGCCGCTGCCCAGGGCGGCGAATACCTTGCGCGATGCCTGCCCGATCGGGAAATTCCAGGGCGAGAACGCGACGCACACGCCCACCGGCTCGCGCACCACGAATTGGCGCACGTCGGCCTGGCGCGGCGGAATGACGCGCCCGTAGACGCGGCGGCCTTCTTCGGCGTGCCAGTCGGCGTGCTCGGCGCTCTTGTCGGTCTCGGCCAGCGCTTCGGCCAGGGGCTTGCCCTGGTCCAGCGAAATATTGCGGGCGATCTCCTGTACGCGCTGGCGCAGCAGCTCGCCCGCCTTGCGCAGGATGGCCGACCGTTCCATCGGCGAGGTACGCTTCCACGTCTCGAACGCCTTTTGCGCGCCCGCCAGGGCCTGGTCCAGGTCTTCGGTGGTGGCGTGGGGCAACTGGCCCAGGACTTCTCCCGTGGCGGGATTGGTCACCGGCTGGGTCGTTCGCCCCTCGGCGCCGATGAAGCGTCCGTTGATGTAAAGGGCGGGAAGTTCGTACATCGTGCTGTCTCCTGTTGTTCCGCGGCGCCGTTCCCCGGCGCGCGGCCGCGGCCCGCCGGGCGGGCGATGCGACGGGGCTATCGTATCAACGGCCGGCCGCCGCCGATTGCTTTTTGGGAACGGCACTGTTCTCGATTGGAAAAACCGGCCGGCGGGTGGCGCCAGTCACCATCGCCTTGCAGGCGGGGCATCGCACCGGCACCATTGCCCGGCGGAGAACTGCGGTGTTCCAAAAAATCAATGCTCTGCGCCGCGGCCTGTCCATAATTCGTCTGGGCGTCCCTTCGCAATCCGGACGCCACGGCAGCCGGCCGCACGGCCGGCGCCGCAGAACCATAACTAAATGGAGACACTATGGGCCCGTCCTGGAAGCTCAAGCACGTTTTTGCCGCCGCCGCGGCGATGGCCGGCCTGGCGATGGCCGCCCCCTCATGGGCCGATTATCCCGAACGCCCCGTATCCGTCGTGGTCGGTTTCCCCGCCGGCGGATCGGCCGATCCCTTCGCGCGCCTGTTCGGCCAGGAGCTGTCCAAGAAGTGGGGCCAGCCCGTGGTGGTCGAGAACAAGGCCGGCGCCAACGCCATGATCGGCACCAACTATGTCGCCAAGTCGGCGCCCGACGGCTACACCCTGCTGGTCGCGCTGGGCAACCATACGATGAACCCGGCGATGTACAAGAACATGCAGTTCGACACGGCGAAGGATTTCGCGCCTATCGCGCTGCTGGCCCTGGCGCCCAATGTACTGGTGGTGCGCAACAATTTCCCGGCGCAGAACTTCCAGGAATTCCTCGAAGTCCTGAAGAAGAACCCCGGCAAGTTCACCTATGCCTCGTCCGGCAATGGCGGCACGCCGCACCTGGCCGGCGTGCTGTTCAGCCAGAAGACCGATACCTCCATCCTGCACGTGCCGTACAAAGGCGCGGCGCCGGCCATCGCCGACCTGATGGGGGGCACGGTCGATATGTCCTTCGCCACGCTCAGCTCGGCGCTGCCGCAGATCAAGGCGGGCAAGATCCGCGCCCTGGCCATCACCTACGACAAGCGCGTGCCGCAGCTGCCGGACGTGCCCTCGCTGGACGAACTCGGCGTGAAGGGCGTGAACATTGCGACGTGGTACGGTTTCCTGGCGCCGGCGGGCACGCCGCCCAAGATCATCGAAAAGATCCATACGGATCTGGCGGAGATCGCCGCGCGGCCGGCCGTGCAGGAGCAACTGACGACCATGCTGGGGTCGGTGATCATTTCCGAAGGCCCCAAGCAATTCCAGCAACGCATCGATACGGAGCTGGCGGAATGGGACGGCGTGATCAAGAAGGCCGGCGTGACCCTCAATTGATGCCGTTTCCGGCGCCGGTCCTCCAGCGGCCGGCGGCCGCGATGCGGGCTGGCCCGATGCCGTCCGCCCGGCCGGCGCGGCCCACCGCCAACCGTCCGCGATCCCTGTCCGCCATTCATTAGCGAGCCCTACGCGTGTCCATCCTACAGTTCCTGACCAAAGTGCATTTCGATTTCGGCAGCCGGCGCGAATTGCCCGGCGAGCTGGCGCGCAACGGCGTGCGCCGTCCCATGTTCGTGACCGACAAGGGCCTGATTGCCGCCGGTGTTTTCGCCATGGCCGTCGAGCCCCTGGGCGACGAGGCCCGGGGCGGCGCCATTTTCGACGACACGCCGGCCAATCCGACGGAAGACGCGGTAGAGGCCGGACACGCCATGTATTGCCGCGAGCGCTGCGACGGCATCGTCGCCATCGGCGGCGGCGCCTCGCTGGACCTGGCCAAGGCCATCGCGGTGATGTGCGGCGATCCCGCGCCGCTGTGGGAGTATTGCAATCGCCACGCCAGGCCGCGCGCGGTCGTCGACACGCCGCCGCTGGTCGTCCTGCCCACGACCTCGGGCAGCGGCAGCGAGGTGGGCCGCTCCGCCGTCATCATCTTCCGCAACGGCATCAAGGCGGGCGTCGGCTGCCCGAATGTGGTGAAGGCCGCCATCTGCGATCCGGAACTGACGCTGGGATTGCCGCGGTACATGACCGCGGCGACCGGCATGGACGCCTTGACCCACTGCGTGGAAACATTCTGCTCGCCCACCGTCAACCCGCCGGCGGACGCCATCGCGCTGGACGGTTTGAAGCGCGTGTACGCCAACATCGAACGCGTCACGCAGGACGGCAGCGACCGCGAGGCCCGCTGGAACATGATGATGGGCGCGCTGGAAGGCGCCATCTGCTTCCAGAAAGGACTGGGCGCCGTGCATTCCATGTCGCATGCCCTGGGCGCGCTGAACCATCATCACGGGACGCTCAACGCCATCCTGCTGCCCCATGTCATCGGCTACAACCGCGATTGGCTCGCGGACAAGCTGCCGCCGCTGCGCCAGGCCATGGGCCTGCCCGCGGACGCGGACCTGGCCCGGGTGTTCCTGGACCTGAACCGCCGCCTGGGGCTGCCCCCGGGACTGCAGGCCCTGGGCGTGGAGGAGGGCATCTTCGATGCCATCGCCGACGCATCGCTGGCGGACAATGCCCACAAGACCAATCCGCGGCCGTTGACCAAGCAGGACTACCTGGCGCTGCTGAAGGCCGCGTACTGATACCCGTCCGTGATCCCGGTCCGTGATACCCGTCCGTGATACCCGTCCGGGCCGCCGGCGGGGCGGGCCCGGGCTATCGCGCCGGCTCGCGCAGCACTTCCACCAGTTCGTCGACCGCCTTGTCGCGGTCGCGCACGTGCCGCACGCAGATGTAGAACTGCCGCTCGGCCCAGTCGTCTTCCAGCCGCAGCCAGGCCAGCCCCATGTCGACCAGGTATTTGCTGGCGATGGATTCCGGCAATACGGCCAGGCCCAGGCCTTCCTGGACCATGCGGCAGCGCGCCTCGAAATTGGACACCTGCAGGCGCACATTGGGCGGCCGCGACACCGATTGGTCGACGTAGGCCAGGAACTGGTCGAAGGAATGGCGCGGGAAATACCCGACCAGGTCGTAGTCCACGGCGTCTTCCAGGTGGACCGCCTTGCGTTCGGCCAGGGGATGCCCCAGGGGCACCACCAGGCCCACCCGGTCGCGGATATAGGGATGGGAAACCACGCCGGGCGCGGGATGGCGGCCGTGGTAGATGCCGATGTCGGCGCGGTCCTCGGCCACCATGCGCGGGATTTCGTTGCTGTAGCACTCCAGCAGGTCCACGCTGATGCGGGGATTGGCGCGCAGGTAGCGGCCGATCTGCGGCGGCAGCATCACCAGGATGGGCGACGGCACGCTGGCCAGGCGGATCTTCGCCATGCCGTCCACGGCGTAGCCTTCGACTGCGGCCTCGGCCAGTTGCAGGCTGCGCAGGATGGCCTTGGCCCGGTGGTATAGCAGCATGCCGGCCGGCGTCGGCTCGACCCCGCGGCCGTGCCGGTGCAGCAGGACGCGATTCAGGTGCCGTTCCATTTCAGCCACGCGCTTGCTGGCCGCCGAGGTCACCAGGCTCTGGCGCTCGGCGGCGCGCGACAGGCTTTTTTCCTCCACTGCCGCGACGAATATTTTCAGGGCTGGTATGTCCAGGCCGCTCATATGTGTTCCCCCACCCATGTGCCGGCGTGGGCGCCGGCAAGGCGCACAAGTTTAGCCTCCGCGGCCGGCACGCCAGGCGCTCAGCGAGGCTTCCACCCGTTCGATGTCTTCCGGCGCCATGCCGGCCGCTTCGTAGTAGCGGCGCCGCTGCGCCACGACCGCGCGCACGCTGTCCAGGATGGAGCGCGCCGCTGCTTCCGTGCGCAGGCCGAAACGGCGGTATTCGCTCAGGCAGTTCTCGAAGGAGCTTTCCCGTCCGGCGGCGCCCACGTGCAGGTAGTGGCGTGCCGAGCCTTCCTGCGTGACGACATCGAACAAGGGCGAGAGCCGGTAGGTGTGCCGGTCGCGGTCCTTCAGGAAACCGATGTTCTTCAGGTGGTCGTCGGTGTTGTGGACCGCGACGTTGAGGATCATGCGGGCATAGAGCTCCTTCAGGTCCTGCACGGGGTTGGACGACACGCGCCGCACCACGTCGGCCAGGCGTGCATAGGAATAGGTGGCCTTGCCGCGCGGGCCGTCCAGCTCGCGCTTGCCGATCTGCGGAGAGGGGCTGACCAGCGCCACGCCGCTGGCGAAGTGGCGGCGGGCGACGATGGGGCCGTGCGCGTCCCGGGCGGGCAGGAGCTCGCGATCGAAGCGGTGGGTAAGCAGCACCGCGCCCAGGCCGGTTTCCACCAGGCGGATCTCGGGCACGGTCAGCCCGATGTCCCGGGCCATCCGCAGGTTGGCGTACTCGACGCGCTGGCGGTCATACGACTCGCCGCGCCGCGGAAACTTGGCGATCCACATTTCCCCAGCCGCGTCGCGCACGATGGTCTTGGGCCGGGCCCCGCCGATATCCCAGGAACTGCCCAGCAGATCCCGGTAAAGCCCCTTGGGCTTGATGCCCTGGTCGATGTCGGCCATCAGGTCGGCCAGCGTATCGACTTCGTCGATCTCCGGCAGCCGGTAGACCTTGCGCATATTGGGCGTGAGCAGGCGGGCGCTGAAGAACAGCGCGCCCACGCCCATGCCGCGGCCCTTGAGCAGGACCTCGTCCTCGGTCACGCGCGCCCCGGCGTTGTCCATGCGCATGACGTTGCGGCCCCAGGCGTCCGGGGCGGCATCGAAGATCGCGCCCAGGGTCTCGTAGCGGCTGGTGGAGCTGAAGGTGGTCCTGGCGTCGATCAGCGGCAGGTTCAAGGGGTCCAGCGGGAAGGCGCGCGGATCGCCGACATACGAGGCCACGTAGGTGAACTGCGCGAAGAAGCGGTCCTCGCCATCGTCGTCCAGGGTCAGGATTCCGCACAGTACGGCTTCGCCCTGGATGTCGACGTAGACGAAGAGCTCGCTCTCCACGGTCTTGTCCTTGCGCTTCTTCATCGCGCGCCTACAGCTTGGCCGGATCGTGGCGGTGGGCGGCGGGCGCCCGGCGCGAGCCGCGTTGCGGCCGGCGGATCTCGTCCAGGCGCTGGCCGACCCTGTCCTGTTCCGGATCGGCCAGCGCGAAGACCTGGTCGCCGAAGCCGAACTGCAGCAGGGCTTCCACGAGCAGGGCGGCGGATATGCCGCCGTCGCCTTTTTCCAGCCGCACGATGGTGGACCGGGATACGCCGATGCGCTCGGCGAGGGCCGTTTCGGTTTCAGCCCGGCGCAGGCGCGCGGTGCGCAGGTTCTGGCCCAGGCGGGCAAGGGCCTCCGCGGCGTCGAAGGTGGGCGCTATTTTCTTTTTCATGACCCAATAATAGCGCTTTGCTGCGTGCTATGTCCTATAAATGAGTCATCGCCCGTCGCGCCGATGTATCAATTATGGATCATTGTTCGCACCGAAGTGTCATAAATAGGTCAGGGGCCGCCGCACCGCGGTTCCGTCGCGGCCGGGCGGCGCGGGCGCGTCTAGCCGGCGCAGAGGTAGTCGGCCAGCCGCTCGAGCATCGAATCGCAGGCCTGGATCTGCGAGATTTCCACGTACTCGTCGGCCTTGTGGGCGACCTCGATACTGCCGGGGCCGCACACCAGCACCGGTGTCCCGGTCCACTGCTGGCGGAACAGGCCGCCTTCCGTACCGAAGGCGACCTTGGTGCGCGGGGTCTCCGGCGGCAGCAGGGACGCCAGCAGGCGTACGGCGGCAGAGTCCTCGTCCATGGACAGGCCGGGATAGGCATTGACGACCTCGATCTCGGGCGCCCCGGCCTCGGGCAGGGCCTGCGCCGCTTGCATGCGGGCGCGGGCGGCTTGCAGCACGCGGTCCAGGATTTCGGCGGGCTCGTCCTGGGCGACATTGCGGATCTCGAAATTCACCTCGCATTCCTGCGGCACGATATTCAGCGCGGTGCCGCCGCGTATGGTGCCCGCATGGATGGTCGAATAAGGAATGGCGTAGCCGTCCTCGCGCGGGCCGCGTTCCGCCAGGTCGCGCTGGACGTCGCGCAGGGCGGCGACCAGGTCGGCGGCGGTGTGGATGGCGTTGACGAAACGCGGCGCCAGGCCGGAATGGCCGGCCTGGCCGCAGCAGATGGCGCGGTAGGCGGCCTTGCCTTTATGGCCGGTGCCGATCTTCATCAAGGTGGGTTCGCCCACGATGACCAGCGCGGGCGCGGGGCGCATGTCGGCCAGGGCCCGGATCAGGTGGCGCACGCCCACGCAGCCGATTTCCTCGTCGAAGGACAGGGCCAGCTGCAGGGGGCGCCGGAGCGGGCGCCCCGCGGCGCGGATCATCGCCATGACCGCGCAGGCTACGAAGCCCTTCATGTCGGCGCTGCCGCGGCCGTAGATCCGCCCGTCCCGCTCCGTCGCCTCGAAAGGCGGGCTGGTCCACGGCTGGCCCTTGACGGGCACGACGTCGGTGTGGCCCGAGAGCATGACGCCGGGCACGTCGGCGGGACCGACGGTGGCGAAGAGGTTGCAGCGGCTGGGATCCTGGGGGTCCGCGACGAGCGTGGACGCGATGCCGGCTTTGCCCAGGACTTCCCGCACCCGGTCCATCAGGTCCGCGTTGGGGGTCAGCGTGACCGAAGGGAAAGCGATCAGTTCGCGCAGCAGGTCCAGGCTGGCGGAAGGAGTGGGGCGGCTCATCGTTGGCGTCATCCAGGGGAAAAGCGGCGAAGAAGGCAGGCGCTCAGCGCCCGGGCGCCTCGCCTTCGCCGGGGATATAGGGGTCGAAGAAGCTGGCCGCGCTCATGCCCGGGATGTACTGGTCCGAGATATATGCGCGGCAGCGCTGCATGAAGGCCTGGGCCAGGCGCGAGGGCTTCAAGGGTTTGTACGTGGCCAGCCCGAGCAGCATGGGACGGTGCTCGCCCGCCAGCCGCAGGCGCACCAGGCGTTTGCCGTCCAGCGATTGCGTGGACTTGGGCCGTACGTTGAAGAGCGCATAGCCGATGCCGTTGGCCACCATGGACCGCACCACGTCCTCGGACCGCGAGCGGGCCACGACGTTGGGCTCCAGCCCGGCCTTGGCGAAGAGCGACATGAAGTACTCCCGGCTCATGGGCAGGTCCAGCAGCACCATGGGCTGGGCGGCCAGTTCGTCCAGCGTCACGGCGATCTGCTGCGCCAGCGGATGCAGCTCGCTTACCAGGACGTGCGGCGGCAGGTGGGCCAGGATTTCGAAATTCATTTCCTCGCCCAGCTGCAGGTCGTAGGTCAGCGCGAGGTCGATTTCCAGGGTGTGCAGCTTGCCGATCAGTTCCTGCTGGTCGCCCTCGACCATATGCAGCTCCACCTTGTCGAAGGCGCGCGAAAAGCCGTAGATGACCTCGGGCGCGATCATCGCGGCCAGCGGCTGGAAGCAGCCTACCCGCAGCACGCCCTGGATGGTGTCGCCGGAAACCGAGGCGATTTCATA
The DNA here is from genome assembly GCF_001676705.1 of Bordetella bronchialis. NCBI lineage: Bacteria > Pseudomonadati > Pseudomonadota > Betaproteobacteria > Burkholderiales > Alcaligenaceae > Bordetella > Bordetella bronchialis. Next base: position 3,132,867 of record NZ_CP016170.1, on the reverse strand, counting down.
AAGGCGGGAGGCGCGTTCGAGCAGTTCCTCGCATTCCTGCATGACTTGGGCGCCCAGGATGGTCAGCGCCAGCCCCTTGGAGGGATGCCGCACGAACAGCTGCACGCTCAGCTCGGTTTCGATGTGGGCGATGGCCGCCGAGATCGAGGGCGGCGAGATATGGATCTGGGCGGAGGCCGCGGCAATGCTGCCGTGCTTGGCCGTCGCCACGAAGTACTCCATCTGGCGCAGGGAAATGCGATTGAGCATGGTCCGGGAAAAAGGAATCGGTTCGGGCGGCCCGGCGGGTCTGCCGGCGTATCGGCGGGGCTCGCAGACCGAACCTTACCAGCGATGCGCGGCTCAGGGGTCGCCCGGCACGCCGAAGCTCGGCGCGGCGCGCGGGTCGCGGGCGCGGGTGATGTAGTCCTGGACCTGCGGCTCGTAGACTTTCCAGGCCTGGTACAGGGCCTCGATGGGGCCGTCTTCCACCCAGTCCAGGCGCAGGTCGACGATGGGCCACGCCAGGTCGGAGACCACCAGCACCCCCGCGGAATGGACCGGGCCTTCCTCGCCGCCGGCCGCCTGCCCGGCCAGCATGGCCTGCAACAGGCGTTCGGCCAGCGAGCCCTGGGCACGCTCGAAGGCCTCCAGCATGATACGCGGGACCTCGAGCGAGGCCAGCATATTGCCCGCGCAGGCCGCATGTTCGCCGGCATGGCTGGAGATCTTCCCCAGGCAGCTGCCGCCCGTGTAAATGGCCGGCGGATGCGCGGCATCGATGGCCATCAGCTGCCGATAGGCGATGTAGGGCCGTTGCTGGAGCGCGTCCAGCGCCTCGTGCGGCGTGCGGCCGGACTCCATCAGGTCCAGGGCCGCGGGCCCCAGCGCGGGATCGGTGATGTTCTGGCTGACGGCCGCGCCGACGCCGGCGCGGGCCCGGATGCAGCGCGAGGCGACGGCCGGCGAGGACGACGAGACGGCCGCGCCGAACTGGCCGGAGGCCGGGCAGCGCGCGATGATCGAAAAGGTCATGTCGGGACCCCGGGTCGGGCGTTAATCGGGGATGACGGCCGTGGCGTCGATTTCCACCAGCCATTCGGGGCGGGCCAGGGCGGAGACGACGATGCCCGTCGAGACCGGGAAGACGCCCTTGAGCCAGCGGCCCACCACGCGGTACACGGCTTCGCGGTAGCGCGGATCGATGATGTAGATGGTGATTTTGCAGATGTGCTCCAGCTCGCCGCCCGCTTCCTTCAGCAGCATGGCGATGTTGGACATGGCCTGTTCCGCCTGTCCCGCCGCGTCGCCGATGCAGACGCTTTCGGAGGTGTCCAGGTTCTGGCCGATCTGTCCGCGCAGGAATACGGTGCTGCCCCGGGCGACGACGGCCTGGCACAGGTCGTTGTCCAGGTTCTGCTCGGGGTAGGTGGCTTTGGTGTTGAAGGTACGGATGCGGGTGTGTTTCATGGCTGCGCCTGCGAGTGTGTCCGCCCGGGCGGGGCGTTACCGAATGGAGGCGGCCGTGGCGCGGCACGGCCGTGACGGACACCATGGTCGGCCGCCGCGGCGGCAGCGCCTATTTGTATTTTCCGGCGGGCCATCTCGGATTTTCCGAGCATGCGCGCGGCCGGGGCCGGCAACGGCGGTCCGGTCCCCGCCAGGGCCACGCGTCAGGAAATGCGAGCCTGCCGTAAGGAAAAGGCGACTTGGTCCGGGCGGGACCGTCGCGCATCATGGGCCATCCAAGCGGACGACGATTTCGAGCGCCACGCACATCACAAGGGGCATGCAATGATACGTAAGCTATTGTCGGTCGGTATTCTCGCCAGCACGCTGGCGGCCAGCGCGGCCTGGGCGCAGGACGCCCTGGTGGTCAGCACCTGGGGCGGCAGCTTCCGGGACCTGATCGACGAGAACATCGGCAAGGAATTCACGCGCCAGACCGGGGTGCCGGTCAAGTACATCACGGGCGGCACGATAGACCGCTTGAACAAGGCCAAGCTGGCGACGAAGCCGGAAAGCGACATTACGTTCACGACCTCGCATATCGGCTGGCTGTACGTGAACAGCAATCTGTACGAGAAGCTGGACACCAGCAAGCTGAAGAATTATTCGCACCTGGTGGACCGCGCCAGGATCAGCCCGTACCACATCGGCAGCTGGGCCTACGTCTACACCATCGGCTATCGTCCCGACCTGGTGCCGTCCGATATCAAGTTCGACAGCTGGAACGACCTGTGGAATCCGGCCCTGAAGGGCAAGCTGTCCGCCCCCGATTTCGATCCCAGCCACATCATCACGATCGCCGCCATGCTTTCCGGCGGCGACGCCACCACGTGGCAGAAGGGCGAGGACAAGCTGAAGGCCCTGAAGCCGAACTTCAAGGCCTTCTATACCAACGACGCCAACAGCCAGCAATTGATCGCCACGGGCGAGACGCCGGTGCAGGTGCTGCTGTCCATGAATGCCTACTACATGATCGGGCAGGGCGTGCCGATCAAGGTGGCGATGCCCAAGGAGGGCGCCGTGCTGGGCGTGGATACCATGGCCATCATGAAGGGCAGCTCCAAGGTGGACCTGGCGTACAAATTCATGGATATCGCGCTGTCGCCCGAGGTGCAGGCCAAGATCGTCGCCTACAAGAAGGCCAGCCCGGTGGTCGACAACGCCAAGGTGTCGCCGGAAGACGCCGCGCTGCCGGGCGTGTTCACCACCAAGGAGCAGTGGGCCAAGCAGGCTATCGTGATCGACGACAAGCTGCGCGCCGAGAAGACGGCCGAGTGGCGCAAGTGGTTCACCGAGAACATCATGAATTGATCCCGCCGCGGTGGCGGGTGGCGCCGTGGCGGCACGCCTTGCCGCCACGGCGCCGCCGCTTTCCCAGGTAACCAACGTAGACGGAAGTAGATCGACTCATGAATAACCGTTCCGGGCTGAGGGGATGGCTGGTTTCCCCGGCGGGCATCATCGCGCTGTTCATCTGCGCGGCCTTGATTACGGTATTCCAGTTCAGTTTGCGCGCGTTCATCCCGGGCTCGATGGAGGTCGGCGGACTGACGCTGGCCAATTTCTCGGGCCTGGGCAAGCCGATTTACCGCGATGCGTTCGCCAATACGCTGCTGTTGAGCGTGGAGACCACGGTTTTTTCCCTGCTGGTCGCCTATCCGCTGGCGTATGCGCTGGTGCGGGTGCGCCACAGGCTGCTGAAGTCCTTCATCCTGATCGTGTCCATCACCCCGCTGTTCCTGGGCGAGATCGTGCGAACCTATTCCTGGATCATCGTGCTGGGTAATAACGGCTTCATCAACACGATGCTGCGCAAGGCGGGGCTGATCGATATGCCCCTGAACCTGATGTTCAGCCACCTGGGCGTGCTGGTGGCCCTGGTGCATGTGACGATCCCGGTGGTCGTGCTGATGCTGGCCACGGCGATATCCCATATCGACCGCGACTACGCGAAGGCGGCGCAAAGCCTGGGGGCAGGGCCCGTGCGCACCTTCCTGACCGTGACGCTGCCGCTATCGATGCCGGGCATTCTCGCCAGCGTGACGACGTCCTTCGCATGGACGTTCAGCGCCTTCGCGACGCCGCAGATGATAGGCGGCGGCCGGGTGCCGACGGTGTCGACGCTGGTTTACCAGCTGGGGTTTTCGTCCATGAATTTTCCGTTGGCAGCCAGCCTGAGCGTGGCAGGCCTGGCGCTGACGGTGGTGTCGCTGATGCTGCTGGGGCGGATGACGCGCCGGCTCAAGGCCATCCAGGTGCATTGACATGACAATACGCAATTCCGTGCCGCTGTGGATGCGCCTGGGGGCGCCGCTGCTGGTGGCCCTGATCCTTGCCTTTATCCTGCTGCCGGTGGTCGTGGTGACGCTGGCTTCGTTCAATGACAAGGCGCTGCTGACTTTCCCGCCCCAGAGCTGGTCGTGGCGGTGGTTCGAGCGGGCGTTCACCTATCCGGACTTCCAGGACGGCTTCCGGGCCAGCCTGGTGGTCACGCTCTGGGCGTCGCTGCTGGCCCTGGCGATCGGGACGGCGCTGGCGATCGCGGTGAAGCGCTTCGATTTTCCGGGCAAGCATGCCTTGCAGGCGGTGCTGCTGTCGCCGCTGGTGATCCCGCATTTCACGCTGGGGCTGGGCTTGCTGATCCTGGTGGCGCAGCTGAACCTGGACCGTGGCTATGCCATCGTCATCCTGTGCCATGTGATGCTCGTCCTGCCGTTCGTGCTGCGCAGCGTTTACGTGTCCATGGAAAACCTGGACGCGCGGCTGGAGCAGAGCGCGGCCAGCCTGGGAGCTTCGCCGTTGCGGGTGCTCTTTACCATTACGGTGCCGTTGCTGGCGCCGGGACTGTTCGGGGGCTGGCTGTTCGCGGCCATCATGTCCTTCAGCGAGTTCACGGCTTCGCTGTTCGTGACGACCCAAAGCACGCAGACCTTGCCGGTGTCCATGTACAACTACGTCCGCGAGTTCGCCGATCCGACATTGGCGGCGCTATCGGTCGTGTATATCGCGGTCACTGCTTGCTTGCTGGCGTTTGCGAATTATTTCCTGGGGCTGGGGAGGATATTGAATATCGATGAGTCCAGGTAGGGGGGCGGGCGGTCTTGGTTTCGCTGCTGCTTCTTGTGGGTTCGGGGGTTGGGTGGCGGTTGTGGTGCTATTGCCGTCCGGCGGGGTAGTCTCCCTGTCGCGGCCAGCCTGATCGGCCGGTCCAGCGCCTCCGCGCTGGACTCCCGCTTCGTCTTCTTCGTCCGGCGGCCGAAGCGGCGGTTTTTTTCTTGCGGCTTTTTTGCCCGGCCGTCCTCCCTTCAGAAGCCCTCGCGCGGCCTCAACAGGCTGTCCACGACAGGGAGACTACCCCGCCGGACTCCTGTCGTGCCTTAATCGCGGGTGCTGCGGCGGGTTGTTTTCTTGGCCCTTCGTGGCTGCTTGCGTTCGCTACGTGGAAGACTTGCCGATGTCCGGCCCGGCGCGGCCGCCCAGCGCGGCCACGCCGGGCCTGTGTCCAGTGCCTTGCGGCGGCCGGCGGGTTGGCGTGGGTTCTGGTGCGCAGCGATGGTGGTGACGTGCCTCGATTGGGGGGAAGCGGGTGGTTTTCCCGGGCCCCCAGCGGGCCCGGGAAAACCTTGGAACCGTGCCCTGCGACGGGCGGCCGATAAGGTCGGAGCCCGCTGCGCCGGTGCGATCGAAGCAGGCTCCACCGGCCGGCAGCATTCGCGAGCTGCGGAAGCCGGTTCGTGAGATTCCCGTCGCATGAAGCGCGCCATTGCATGCCCATCGATGCAGACACCACCGCTGCCGGCAGCATTCGCGAGCTGCGGAAGCCAGTTCGTCAGATTCCGGTCGCATGAAACCCACCGCCGCATGCCGAATCACGTAGGCGCCGTGTGGCCGCGCAGGGCGGCCGCGCGGTGCCGGGCATGAGCAATTCTTCGGACGGCGGAACGCATGGCCACGAAGGGCCAGAACACGACCGGTCGCGGCATCCATGGCTAAGGCACACTGGAGTCCGGCGGGGTAGTCCCCCTGTCGCGGCCAGCCTGTTGAGGCCGCGCGAGGGCTTCTGAAGGGAGGCTGGCCGGGCAAAAAGACCGCAAAAAAAAAACCGCCACGTCGGCCGCCGGACGAAGAAGACGAAGCGGGAGTCCAGCGCGAAGGCGCTGGACCGGCCGATCAGGCTGGCCGCGACAGGGGGACTACCCCGGCGGACGGCAATAGAACCACAACCCCCATCAGCCGAAGACGAAGACGAAGACGAAGACGAAGACGAAGACGAAGACGAAGACGAAGACCGAGACGGAACCGGAGACCGAGCCCGGCATCACGCAAGAACCGAATCTCAATATCCCCGTGAAGGATCCACCCGATTCACCGGCTGTTCCCCGGACGCCACCCGCAGGATATTCTCCGCCACCTGCCTGGCCGCCGAAGCAGGAATCGCGACCGAAGCCAGATGGGGGGTAATCAGCACGTTGTCCATCTTCCAGAGCGGATCATCCGCGGGCAAGGGTTCGCGGTCGAAGACGTCCAGCGTGGCGCCACCCAGATGACCGCTTTGCAGCAGCTCCGTCATGGCGACCTGGTCCACCAGCGCCCCCCGGGCCACGTTGATCAGCGCCGCGCCCCGGGGCAACGCCAATAAGCGCTGCCGGTCCAGCAGCCCCCGCGTTTCCGCCGTCAGCGGCAGCATGACGACCAGGATCTCCACCTGCGACAGCACCGTATTCAGCGACTCCATGCCCGAATAGCACTGGATCCCGTCGATCTCCCGCCGGCTTCGCGACCAGCCCAGCACCGTCAGCCCCTGGCGCCGCAGCTCGCGGGCCGCATAGGCGCCCAGCTCGCCCAGCCCCAGCACCCCCACCCGGATATCTTCCGGCGAGCGGGGATGGCGATACGCCCATTGTGCCCGGCGCTGCGCCCGCTCGAACCACGGAATATCCCGTGCATAGCGCAGTGTCGCGAACAGCACATAGCTTGCCATCATGCGTCCCATATCGGGATCGCTGATACGCGTGATCGGCACGCCGGCGGGAAGATCCGTGCGCCCCACCAGCGAATCCACGCCAGCGCCCAGATTGATGATCAGGCGCAGCCTGGACATGTTGTCGAAGAAACCTTCGGGTGCCTTCCACGCCAGTGCGTAGTGGATACCGGCGGGATCCGTGGCCTCGCCGGCGTGCAGTATCCGCAAGCCCGGCAATTGTGCCTGCAGCGCCGCCTTCCACACATTGAAATCGTCGAACTCGCTGTAGAACACCAGCGACCCCAGGGACTGCCCGTTGCTCGATACCGGCATTTTGTCCGTCCTCAGGCCGTCTTGCCTATCAGGCGCGACATCGCTTCGATCGCCAGCTCGTAGCCGTCGCCGCCCAGTCCCGCGATCACCCCGTCCGCCGCCTTTGAAATATACGAATGGTGCCGGAAAGGCTCGCGCTTCCAGATATTGCTCATATGCACCTCGATGATCCGGCCCGGGAAGGATAGCAGCGCATCCAGCAGCGGAATCGACGTATACGTCAGTCCCGCCGCGTTGATGATGATCCCTTGCGACGCCCCGCGCGCCTCCTGGATCCAGTCGATCAGTTGCCCCTCGTGATTGGATTGCACGAAGTTCAGGGCGATGCCCAACCGCGCCGCCTTCGCCTCGCAGCGCTGGCGCAGGACCGGGAAACTCTCGGACCCGTAGGTCTTGTTGGCGTCCAGGCCATATAGATTCGCATTGGGCCCGTTCAGGAACCAGACCTTGGCGGTGTTGGCGGCGGTGGCCGGGGCGGTGGGTGTGTTCATCGTGGCGGGATCCGTTCTGGGTTTTGTCTTTGCGTACGCGTATCGATCCGCGTGTCAGGCGTCGCGCGGGAGCGTGGCCTGCATGGCGGGCTGTGCGTTGAATACCTGGAACCAGCTCGCGGCCCCAGGGTGGGAGGCGCGCCAGTCCAGTTCGGGGAAGCGGAAGTCCAGGTAGCCCAGCGCGCAGCCTATCGTCACCTCGCCGATGCTGGGGCCGGAAGCGGCCGCGGCCGGCGCGTGCGCTTCGATTTCGTCCAGGCTGGCGGCCACCTTGACCAACTGGGCTGCCCGCCATTCGGGCCATTGCGACTCGGCGGGACGGGCCGTGGTCTCGTAGCGCGCCAGCAGCGCGGCGTCCAGCAGCCCGTCGCCGAGCGCCTGCCCGGTCAGTGCGCGCCAGCGCCCGGGGCCGGCGGGCGGGAACAGGTCCTGGTTGGCGGCCAGGCTGGCGATGTACTCGCAGATGACCCGGCTGTCGTACAGCGACTGGCCGTCGTCCAGGATCAGCGTCGGCACCTTGGCCAGCGGATTGTGCGCGGCGATGCGGGGATCGCGGCGGATGGGGTGGGCCGCGCTGTCCAGCAGGACGATGCGGTCGGCCATGCCGCATAGGTGCGCGCAGACCATCACCTTGCGGACATAGGGCGACGTGGGGGCGTAAAGCAGTCTTGGCATGAGGGCCGCCTTCGGGTTTCCAGGGGTCAGGGAAGCAGTACCAGTTTGCCGAATACCTCGCCGTCTTCCAGCAGGCGGTGCGAGCGCGCCGCCTCGGCCAGGGGCAGGGTTGCATGGATTGTCGGGCGTATGCGGCCGTCGGCCACCAGCGGCAGGATGTGGCGGGCGATTTCGCTGGCCATGCGGGTTTTCTCCGCCGCGGTCTGCGGGCGCAGGGTGGAGGAATGCAGGCTCAGCTGCTTCTGCATCAGCGTCAGCAGCTCGATGTTCACCGACGAGCCCTGCAGGAAAGACAGGCTGATGTGGCGTCCACCGAAGCCGAGCGCCTGCAGATTGCGGCGCACGTAATCGCCGCCGACCATATCCAGCACCACGTCCACCCCGCGGCCCTGCGTCAGGTCGTGGCAGGCGGCCACGAAGTCGGTCTCGCGGTAGCTCAGCGCATGCGCGGCGCCCATCTCGCGCAGGGCCGGCAGGCGGTCCGCGCGGCCGGCGGTGGCGATGACGCGGGCGCCGGCCGCATGGGCCATGCGCACGGCCAGCGTGCCGATGCCGCCGGCGGCGCCGTGTATCAGCACGGTTTCCCCCATGCGCAGCCGGCCCAGCTCGAACAAGTTGTGCCATACCGTGAACAGGCCTTCGGGCAGCGCGCCGGCCGCCGCGTCGTCCAGGTCGTCGGGAACGGGCAGGGCATGGTCCACGCGCGCCACGCACCAGGGCGCATAGCCGCCGCCCGGCAACAGGCTCATCAGGCGCCGGCCTTCCAGCGCGGCCGGCACGCCCGGTCCGGCCGCCACGACCGTGCCGCAGGCTTCCAGGCCCAGTACGTCGGTGACGCCTTCCGCGGGCTTGGACAGGCCTTGCCGCTGCATGATGTCGGGCCGGTTGACGCCGGCCGCGTGCACGCGCAGCAGCACTTCGCCGGGTCCGGGCGCCGGCACGGGCCTTTCGGCCAGGGCAAGTACGCCGGCATCGCCGGGGCGGGTGGCGACGATGGCTTGCATGGTGCGGGGGATAGCGGTCATGAGCGGTTCAGGGATGATCGATAGGGGACGGCGGCATGGTGGAGCAGGGCGAGCCCGCGCCTGCCATGCAGGGGTCTCGCCGAATGGCAGGCAGGGAGCCGGGCGTCTCGGGCCGGCGCGTTCCGTCTCAGGCCGGCGCGTTCCGTCTCAGGCCGGCGCGTTGAACACACTGATGCCCTGGTCGGGCAGCACCAGGCCGGTGACGGCGCCGACCGGCCATTGCTGCATGGCGTCCAGGCCGGCGCTGCGCACCATCACGCGTTGCCGGCCCGCCACGGGGATGTCCACGTCGATATAGGAATCGATGTGATCGCCCTGGAACACATGGTTGACGACCGTGCCGCTCAGGACCGAGCCGCCGTGCAGGTTCTCCAGCGCGATCTGCTCGGGCCGCACGTAGACGTCCAGCCGGCGGCCTTCGTGGGATCCCCCCACCAGGCGTTCGCGCGGTACCCGGATCAGGCCGGCGCCCAGCCGCAGCTGGATGCCGTCGGGATCGGAGCCATGGTAGTGCGCGGGCAGGATGTTCACATCGCCCAGGAAGGACGCGACGAAGGGATCCTGCGGATTGCGGTAGAGCTCGCCCGGGCTGGCGATCTGGCGGATGGCGCCGGCGGACATCACGGCGATGCGGTCCGACATGCTCAGGGCCTCGCCCTGGTCGTGGGTCACGAATACCGTGGTCACGCCCAGCCGGCGCTGGATGTCGCGGATCTCCACCTGCATGGCGCCACGCAGGCTCTTGTCCAAAGCCGAGAAGGGCTCGTCCAGCAGCAGGACCTTGGGACGGATCACCAGGGCGCGCGCCAGCGCCACCCGCTGCTGCTGGCCGCCGGACAGTTCGCGCGGCTTGCGCTGGCCCAGGCCGTCCAGCTTGACCATGGCCATGGCTTCGGCCACGCGCCGCGCGATCTCCGCGGGCGGCACGCGGCGCATGCGCAGGCCGTAGCCGATATTGCGTTCCACCGTCATGTGGGGGAACAGCGCGTAGTTCTGGAACACGATGCCGATCTCGCGCTGGTACGGCGGCAGGTCGGTGACCAGCTGGTCGTCGATGAAGATCTCGCCGTTGTCGGCCTCGGCGAAGCCGGCGATCAGGTTCAGCAAGGTGGTCTTGCCGCAGCCCGACGGGCCTAGCAGGGTCAGGAACTCGCCGCGCCGGATCTTCAGCGAGATATCTTGCAGCACAGTCTGCTCGCGGTATTTCTTTACCACTCCTTCCAGACTGACCGCGCAGGAGGGTTCCAGGGAGGAAGGGCTGTTCTGCATGGCGGCGGATGACTCGACGGGGTTGATGGCCGGGCGGGACGCGCGCTTCGCCGCACGCCCGTGGACATGGCGGGCGCGGCGGCCCGCGGACGAAACGGCGGCCTGGCCGTTGGCCGATGCCAGGAAGAATACGGCAACGTGGGGGGCCACGCCCTTTGTCGATACTGATGCCGTTCATCGGAAAAACGAAACCCGGGCCATTTGCTTTTTCCTAAGCCCGGCGTCCGAAAAACGAAGTTATCAAGCCCGGGGATCTGGCTCACACTGCGTGCCATCCATGAGTGAGCGAAAGGACTTCACATGTCAGTTGAGAAAACCAATACGCTGGTGATCGGCGCGGGCCAGGCCGGTATCGCGATGAGCGAGCACCTGGGCAGGATGGGCATTCCTCACCTTGTGCTCGAACGCAAGCGCATCGCCGAACGCTGGCGTTCCGAGCGTTGGGATTCCCTGGTGGCGAACGGTCCGGCCTGGCATGACCGGTTTCCCGGCTTGAAGTTCGACGACGTCGGCGCCGACGTGTTTCCGCCCAAGGAGCGGATGGCCAGGTACTTCGAAGACTACGCCAGGATGATCCAGGCACCGGTGCGCACGGGCGTGGAGGTCCTGGAAGTCGCGCGCAATGAAAAGCGTCCCGGCTTCACCGTGAAGACCACGCAGGGCGCGATAGAGGCCTTGCACGTGGTGGCCGCCACGGGCGCTTTCCAGATACCCAGCTATCCCGCCATCGTCCCCGCGGATGCCGGTATCCAGCAGGTCCATTCCTCCGCCTACAAGAACCCCGGCCAATTGGCGGACGGCGCGGTACTGGTGGTCGGCGCGGGCGCGTCCGGTTCGCAAATCGCGGAAGAGCTGCGCAATGCCGGCCGCAAGGTCTACCTGTCCGTCGGGGAGCACTATCGTCCCCCCCGGTCCTACCGGCAGCGCGATTACTGCTGGTGGCTCGGCGCCCTGGGCATGTGGGACGAGGTAAAGAAAAAGCCCAAGCGCGAACATGTGGCCTTCGCCGTCAGCGGCTACGAAGGCGGCAAGACCATGGACTTCCGCCGCCTGGCGCACACGGGCATCACGCTGGTCGGCATTACGCAGGCGTACGAAAACGGCAGCCTGACCTTCCAGGAAGGCCTGGCGGAGAACGTCGCGCAGGGCGATGCCGATTACTTCGAGGTGCTGCGCGAGGCGGACGCCTATATCGAGCAGAACGGGCTGGACCTGCCGCCGGAGCCGGAAGCCTGGAAGCTGCTGGACGACCCGGAATGCCTGACACACCCCATCCTGCGGCTGGACCTGGCCGAGGCCGGCATCCGGAGCATCGTCTGGGCCACGGGCTTCAAGGTGGACTATTCCTGGATGAAGATCGATACCTTCGACGAAAAGGGCTACCCCGTGCACAAGCGCGGTATTTCGGCGGAGAAGGGCATTTACTTCCTGGGGTTGCCGAACCAGACGAACCGGTCGTCCTCGTTCATCTGGGGCGTGTGGCACGACGCCAAGTACATCGCGGACCATATCGGCATCCACATGGACTACCTGGCGTACGAAAAAGCGTAGCGTTCAGTCCGGCTTCAGTCCGGCTTCAGGCCTTCGGGCCGTGCGCCCGGCCGTTCCCGCCCGCGCCGCCAGATATCCAGCAGGTATCGTTCGTCCTGGTGGTGCACGACCCGGCACAGGCCTTCCAGCGCGTCGATGCGGGCATGCAAGGCCGGCGTAGGCTGGGGCCGCCCGTCCAGGTCGCGGGTGTAGTGGCACATCGCCCATTCCCCGCCGGGCGCCAGCATGGCCCGGCATCGCGCCAGAAAGACCGGCAGGTCGGTACCGGCGATGTAGTACGCCAGTTCGGACACCACGATAAGGTCGAACGTCGCGCCCTCATCCACCGGCCACTCGTCCGGCAGGCGGGCGACGCGGGTGCGGACGTTGCGCAGGCCGTCCTGGCGCAGCGCCTGCTGGCACAGCGCGATGGCGGTGGCGGCGCCGTCCACGGCGACCATCGCGTCGCACCGTGCCGCCAACCGCCGCGTCATCTCGCCGTTGCCGCAGCCCAGTTCCAGGATGCGCGCATAGCGGGGCTGGGGCAGGGATGCCATCAGCACCGCGCGTTTGCGCTGCTCATACCAGGAGCTCCGTACCTGCCATGGGTCGGCGGATTGCCGGTATAGGGTTTCGAAATCGTTCATGACGGGCCCCATGCAGCACCGCGCGTGCCCGCCTTACTGCGGCGCGATCCTGGCCTCCTTGATGACCTGGGCCCACTTGGCGGTTTCGGATTCGATGAAGGCCGCGAATTCCTCCGGCGTGCCGCCGGCCGACTGGCTGCCCGAGTCGGCGATGGCCTTGGCGACTTCCGGGTCCTTCAGGATTTCGTTCAGCTCTTTGTTCAGGCGGTCGATGATGGGACGGGGCGTGTCCGCGGGGGCGACGATGCCTTGCCAGTTGTAGGATTCATAGCCCGGCAGGCCGGCTTCGGCCATGGTGGGAACGTCGGGCAGCACGGCCAGGCGCCTGGCCGCGGTGACGGCGATCGGCCGGACCTTGTTGCCCTGGATGGCCGGCAGGGCCGCGTAACCCATCTCGAACATCATGGTGATGTGTCCGCCCATCAGATCGGTGGAGGCCAGGTTGCCGCCCTTGTACGGCACGTGCGTGATATCGATGTGCGCCTGCTCGGCGAACATCTCGCCGGACAGGTGATGGGCGCCGCCCACGCCGGACGAACCGAAGGTGAGCTTGCCCGGTTCGGCCTTGGCCAGCGCGATCAGTTCCCGCAGGCTGCTTGCCTTGACCGCGTTACTCACGCTGAGCACGAGCGGGCTGTTCTCGATCAGTATCACCGGGGCCAGGTCCTTGGCCGGATCGTAGGGGATGCTCTGCATCAGCGTGGGATTCACCGACAGCGGGGCGAGGTTGCCGGCGCCTATCGTGTAGCCGTCCGGCTTGGCCCGTGCGATGAAATTCGTGCCCACCACGCCGCCCGCGCCGGCGCGGTTCTCGACGATCACCGTCTGCTTCAGGCGCGGCTCCAGCTTGGCCGCGATAAGGCGCATGCGCGTATCGGCGAAGCCACCCGGCGCGTAGGGGATGACGATGGTCACGGGCTTGCCGGGCCAGTCGCCCGCCTGCTGCGCGAGGGATGGCGCGGCCTGGATGAGCAGGGCGCCGGCGAGTCCCACCGCCGCCAGGGCCCGTTTGGCGTATGCATTCATTTCTATCTCCCGATAATCATTGGTCTGATGTGCCACGGCGCCTGTTTCGATTGTTCGCCACGCCATAAGGATTGTGCCCGGAATATCGGGTGGGCGTCTCCAAAGTGCCGATTGTGGCGGGGAGAAGGATTTGCTCCAATGGAGCACGGGCGCCGCCACGGGTGGGCGGCTGCACGGGATTGTTCTCGACATCGGAACGGCAACGATCCGAAGGAAGAGGGACATGGCCTCCTGGTACGGGCGGGGCGCGCGAATCCTGCTACTTTGGCTGGCATCGCTGCTTGCCCTTCCGGCCTGGCCGGCCGCGGACGACACGCCGGCCCTCAAGCCCGAGGAGATCGAGGCGCTGGTCGCGCCCATCGCGCTCTATCCCGATCCCTTGCTGTCGCAGGTCCTGATGGCATCGACCTATCCGCTGGAAGTGGTGCATGCCGCGCGCTGGAGCAAGGCGAACCCCGCGATGCGAGGCGACGCGGCGGTAAAGGCGGTCGGGGATATGTCCTGGGACGCCAGCGTCAAATCGCTGGTCGCCTTCCCGCAAATCCTGGAGCCGATGAGCGATAAGCTGGACTGGACGCAGAAATTGGGCGATGCCTTTCTTGCCCAGCCTTCCGACGTGTTCGCCGCGGTGCAGCGGCTGCGAGGGCGCGCACAGGCTGCCGGCAACCTGCAGTCCAATGCCCAGCAGACAGTCACCGTCGAACCGCCGGCTCAGGGCGGGCAAGCGCCGGTCGTACGCATACAGCCCGCGAACCCGGAGGTGGTCTATGTGCCGGCCTACAACCCCACGGTGGCCTACGGGACATGGAGTTATCCCGCGTATCCGCCGACATACTGGCCGCCGTCGCCCGCCTACTACCCGGGCACGGCCCTGGTGACGGGATTCGCCTGGGGCGTCGGCCTGGCCGCCGCGGGTGCGCTATTCAGCGATTGCGATTGGGGCGGCGGGGATGTCGACATCGACTACAACAAGGTGAAGAACGTCGAGCGCAACTTCGACCGCACCCAGGTGCAGGGGCAGGGTGGACGGTGGCAGCATGACCCCAGCCATCGCCAAGGCGTGGCCTATCGGGATGGCGCGACCCGGCAGCAATACGCGCGTGCCGTGCCGGGCGCCGACAAACGCGCGGATTATCGCGGCCGCGAACCGGCGGGCGCGGCGGGCCAGGGCCCGGCCGGTACGGCAGGGCCCCGGGCGTCCGCCGACCGGCCGTCCGGGGCGCCATCGGCGGGCCGTGCCGCCGCAGCGGATCGCGCATCATCGGCGGGCCGTCCGTCCACAGCGGATCGCGCGGCGTCGACGAATCGACCCTCCGCGGCGAATCGCGCGGCGTCGACCGACCGGCCGGTTGCGTCGAACCGTGGAATGTCCGCGGCCAGCGCTGGCGGCAATACGGGCCGTACCGCCGGCAACACCGGCCGCGGCGCGTCGACCGCGGGTCGCGACAGCGCGTTCGCCGGCGTAGGGGGCGGGGGCGCGGCGGCGCAGCGCAGCTACGACCGTGGCCGGTCCAGTCTTCAAGGATCGGGCTTCAGCCGATCGGCGGGCGGCGGCGGCCGCGGCGGCAGGCGTTGACGGAGGCGACCATGGACTTTCATCGGTTTTACCGGCGCGTAGCCCCTGGCTGCCCGTGGATCCGGTTGTTGGCCGTCTCCTGGCTGGCGCTGGCGGCGGCGACGGCGCAGGCGGCGAAGGGTTTCGGGTCGCCGGAGGCGGCGATGGACGCCTTTGGCGATGCCGTGCTGCGCAACGACGAGCCGGCGTTGCGGGAGATGTTCGGCAAGGACTTCCGCGATGTCATTCCATCCGTCGACGCGAAGGTGCGGCAAACCTTCGACGCGGAGTGGAACCGGTCGCACACGGTGGCGCGGACCGGCGACGCCCGCGCCGATATTGTCGTGGGCGACTCGGGATGGACGCTGCCGATACCCTTGGTCCGCAACGGCCAGGGCTGGCACTTCGATATGAATGCGGGCGCAGAGGAAATGCGCGCGCGGCGTATCGGCCGCAACGAACTCGCGGCGATCCAGACCATGCTGGCGATCTACGACGCGCAGCGCGAATACGCGCAGACCGATCATGATGGGCAGGGCATGCTCACCTATGCGGCCAGGATCGTGAGTTCGCCGGGCAAGCGCGATGGCTTGTATTGGCCGACGGCGCCGGGCGAAGCGCCCAGCCCTTTGGGCGCCGCCTTCGCCGATGCCGGGGGCCGCAATGCCGCGGGCGCCGGCTACCATGGCTACCGCTATAAGCTCCTTGACGCCCAGGGTGCGCATGCGCCCGGCGGCGCTTACAGCTATATCGCGCGCGGCAAGCTGTTCGGCGGCTTCGCCGTCATCGCGTGGCCCGTCCTGTACGGCGATACGGGGATCAAGAGCTTCATGGTCAGCCATGCGGGCCAGGTGTATGAACGCGACCTCGGCCCGGACAGCGCCGCCAGGGCGGAGCAGGTCCGCTCATTCGACCCGGGGCCGGGCTGGAGCAAAGTATCCGCCGACGATAGCGATTAGCGATTGAACGATGCATGGACGGCGCGGTGTACCGGCCATCCCTTCACTGGTCCAGCCTGCGGATGCGCTGGCCCTGCACGCCGATGCCCGCCATCAAGCCCTGCTGGCCATAGATAAAGGCATAAACGTCCGATTTCGTGGTCGTTGTCGTCAGCGATTTCGCCGCACCGGCCTCCACCACCACGACGCTGGGCCCGACGCCGATCGACCATTCCCCCGTGGAGTTGATATAGCGTATGGCATCATCCGTGATCAGGAATAGCGCTTCGGAGAAAGCCTGGGCGCCGGCCTGCATGCCGAAGGAGAGCGCCGTGGCCCGGTAGTAACCCAGTACCTTGCCTTTCTGATCGAACATGACACCACGGCCTCCCTGTGCGCCCACCATGAAGCCTGCCTTCAGGATCTCCGGAAACACCAGCACGGCTTTCGCCGCATCCTGTATGGCGGCAGCCTTGGGCTCCGCCGCGTACAACTGGTGCAGCGCCTTGCGCGCATTGTCCACCAGCTCGGGATCGCTGTAGGACGTGGACTGGCTTGCACAGGCACCCAGGAGAAGCAGGGATGCCAGGCGGATAGCGCGAGAGAAATGGGTAATCATGATCGGTCCCTCCACGTTGTACGGCGCGGTATGGCCGTTGCCGCCATACGCCGGCCGGTCACTGCAAAGATATTCCCAACGTGGGAACCGGGCATCGGTCTTCCGGCGCAATCCGGGAAAACGCGCTTGAGCCTTTTGATCGCGGGCGCGCGGGCCGTGCGCGCCCGGGGAAAACCGCCGATGCGGCATGCCGGGCCCGGCTAACCCGACACAGGCTTGAGGGGTGGCGGGCGCTGCACTTCGGGCGCCGCGGCGGCCAGGATGTCGGCGCGGCTGCCGTTGCGCGGCGGATAGATGCGCTGCCGGTTGATGACCTGTTTGGTGGCCTTGGCCTGCGCGCCCTGGGCGACCACGGTGCGGTCCCAGCCCTGCGCATACACGGCGCCGGCCGGCCCGAGGTCGATGATGTTGGTGTACCAATCGATGTCGAGCGCCAGCATTTCCAGCCCGAACAGTTCGCATACCGCATTGTGTCCCGCGTATCGGCCCATGGGCCGCGCGTGCTGGCAGGACATCACCGAAGGATGCTCGCCGTCGATCAGGGCATGGGCCACGTCGCCGGCGGCGAACACGTCGGCCACGCCGCGGACCCGCATGAAGGGGTCGACGTACAGCCGTCCCAGGGCATCGCGCTTCGCCCCGATATCGGCGGTCAGGTCGCTGGCGCGCATGCCGCCGCACCATATGACGGTGGCGGCCTCGATGCGGCTGCCGTTCGTCAAGTCCACGCCGCGCAAGTCCACGGCCGCCACCGACGTGCCCGTCAGCAGTTCGATCCCCAGCGCGCGGCAGGCGCGTTCGATGACAGGCTGCGCGCCGCCCAGGTGGCCGGCGATCCGCGCGCCGCGGTCCATCAGAATCACGCGGACGGGCCGCGCCGCGTCCGCGTGGCCGCCGGCGCGGGCGGCTTGCTCCAGGCGCCGGGGCAGTTCGCAGGCCAGTTCTATTCCGGTGGCGCCCGAGCCGACGACGACGGCCGTATATTGCCCGGGCCGGTGCGGCATGGCCGCCAGTCCGTCGATGTGCCGCCGCAGCCGCAGCGCGGCCGCATAGGTGTCGACATCGTACAGGCAGGCATCGGCGCCGGGCAGCGACGGGCGCACGAGATGGCTGCCGCTGGCCAGGATCAGCTTGTCGTACGCGCAGGGCAGGTCGCCCGCGCCGGTGCGCACCTGGACGGACCGCTGCGCCGTGTCGATACGGATGGCTTCGCCGACCAGCAATTCCACGCCGATGGGTTCCAGGACCGCGCGCAGCGGTACGCGCGTCGGTGCGAGGTCTTCCTCGTAATTGCGCACGCGTATGCTGTGCTGGTCGTCCAGGTTGACCAGCGCGATGCGCAGGCGCGCGCCCAGCCGGTCCGCCATGCGGGCCGCGCCGGCGGCGCTCCAGAGGCCGGCGAAGCCGCCGCCTATGACCACGATGTGCTTCATGTCCGGCTCCTGCGAGGGTCGGCGCATCCTGGCGCCCCGCGCCGGGAGACGCTGCGCCGGCGGCCCCGGGGGCACGATGACCGGGCCATGACGGCCCGGGCCCGCGGTCTTTGTACCGGTTTTATTCATCCCTTGTCATCGTGCGGACGGCCGGGTCGCCACGGGTTTACCCGGCATCCCGCTTGCTGGACTTCCCGCCAACGCCGGCACGGCCGGCGATTCGCGAACCCAACCGATTCAGGAGTGCGCAAATGGCAGAAGGATTGAAAGACGTCTCGGTGGCCATCCTGGCCGTCAGCGGTTTCGAGCAGGCGGAACTGGTCGAACCCTGCAATGCGATCGAAGCGGCCGGCGGCCGCGCCGTGATCGTATCCAACAACCTGGAGCCCATCCAGGGCTTCAAGCATACGGACAAGGGCGATACGGTAAAGGTGGACCTGACCTTCATGGACGTGGACGCCGAACCGGAGAACTTCGATGCCGTCATGCTGCCCGGCGGCGTGGTCAACGCCGACGAGATCCGCCGCCATCCCAAGGCCCAGGATTTCGTGCGCCGCATGGACGCGGCGGGCAAGCCCATCGGCGTGATCTGCCACGGACCGTGGCTATTGATCTCCGCCGGCGTGACGCGCGGGCGGACGCTGACCAGCTGGCCGTCCCTGCAGGACGACCTGCGCAACGCCGGCGCCACCTGGGTGGACCAGGAGGTCGTGGTCGATCGCAATTGGGTGAGCAGCCGCAAGCCGGACGACCTGCCCGCCTTCAATCGTGAATTCCTGGCGATGCTGGCGAAGGCCTCGCACGCGCATCCGGCTTGAACTCAGGCGCCGGCGGCCGCGGGCGCCGGCTGGCGCGCCGGCCGCGTCGCCCGCCCGGCGGAGGCGGCCTTGCGGGGGCGCGCGGCCGATTTGTCTTGCGACCGCTTGCCGCGCGCCGCCGGGACCGCTTGCTTCGGCGACATGCCGCTTTGCTGGCGGTCGCGGGGCAGGGGGCTGGCCAGGAAGTGCAGCAGCCGCCGTTCATCGGCATCCAGCCCGCGCGGCGAGGCGGGCGCGGCCAGGCGCGGCGGCAGTTCGCCCGCCAGATAGGCTTCCAGTACGCGGGGATGGATATAGCATTGCCGGCATACCGTGGGCGTATTGCCCAGGCGCTTGGCCACCGCCTTCACGACCTCTACCACATTGCGCTTGGCCTCGGCCTGCGTGGTCCACGGCCGCTTGCTCAATTCCGCCAGGGCCTGCACCGAGCCGGCCCAGGTGCGGTAGTGCTTGGCGGTGAAGTCCGCCTTGCCGGCCTGGCGCAGGTAGTCGTTCACGCAGCCGGAATCCACCACCCGCGTCCTGCCGTCTTCTTCCCGGTACGTGAACAGCTCGTGCCCGCTGATTTCCATGCAGCGCTTGACGACCGAGGCGATGCGGCGATCGTTCACGGTGACGTCATGCTCGACGCCGCTCTTGCCCTTGAACCGGAAGCGGATGCGGTTGCCGGCGATGGTCGTATGCCGGCGGCGCAGCGTCGTCAGCCCATATGAGCCGTTGGCGCGCGCATAGGCCTGCGAGCCGATGCGGATCACCGTGGTTTCCAGCAGGCGGACCACGACGGCGACCACCTTGTCGTGGGTGAGCCCGGGCGTGCCCAGGTCGCGCTCGACCTTGCGCCGGATGCGCGGCAAGGCTAGCGCGAATTCCGTCAACTGCTCGTACTTGTTGGCGTCCCGCACGGCATGCCAGGACGCGTGGTAGCGATATTGCTTGCGGCCCCGCGCGTCCCGCCCGGTGGCCTGGATATGGCCGGAGGGGTCCGGGCATATCCACACATCCGTGTAGGCCGGCGGAATCACCAGCGCGTTGATGCGGCGGATGACTTCCGGGTCGCGGACGCGCTTGCCGCTGGCGTCGTAATACTCGTAGACCTCGCCCGCCAGCCGGCGCGTGATGCCGGGGCCGCGGTCGTCCACGTAGACCAGGCCCGCCAGGGCGCAGCAGGCGTCCGGCGGCGGCGCGCTGTCGGCGCTGGTGTCTTTGGACGATGCGGGGCGGGTGTCGGCCGGGGCGAGCAGCATGGTATGGGCTTCCTTCGTGGCAGCCGCCCGGTGCAAGCCGCGTGCCCGCAAGCCGGCGCATGCCGCGTCACATCGCCGCCGAAGGTCCGCCGCGACGCCCCGCGACGCAGGCGGCGCCGGCCAACTGGAGCTGGCGCGGCCCGCGCCGGTACGCTTCATGCGAACGCTACACGACGATGGCCGCGGGCGTGTCGCGACTGGCGACGCGGCGCAGCCGGCCTTCGCCCAGGACCGTCAATGATGCTCATCCCTTCCCCGGAACCCACGTCGCGCGGGCGATATGCCGGCCGGCCGGGACCGGCGGCCATTGCGCGCCGGCCCTCGTCATTGCAGGCGGCTCCTGTATCCCACTGACCCCATCATTGGAGAGTCGCATGGCCTATAACCTTCCTCCCTTGCCTTATCCCTACGATGCGCTCGAGCCGCACATCGATGCGCAGACCATGGAGATCCACTACACCAAGCATCACCAGACCTATATCAACAACGTCAATGCGGCGCTGGAGGGCGCGAACCTGCCTTTCCCGCCCATCGAGGAACTGATGGCCGGCGTCGACCGCCTGCCCGAGGCGGTACGGGGACCGGTGCGCAACAACGGCGGCGGCCATGCCAACCACAGCCTGTTCTGGACCGTCATGTCGCCGGATGGCGGCGGCGCGCCGCAGGGCGACCTGGCGGCCGCCATCGATAGCGAACTGGGCGGCATGGAGAAATTCAAGGAAGCCTTCACCAAGGCCGCGATATCGCGGTTCGGCAGCGGATGGGCATGGCTGAGCGTCACGCCGCAGCAGCGCCTGGTCGTGGAAAGCACGGCCAACCAGGACAGCCCCTTGATGTCGGGCAATACGCCGATACTGGGCCTGGACGTGTGGGAACACGCGTATTACCTGAAGTACCAGAACCGGCGGCCGGAGTACATCGCGGCGTTCTACAACGTCATCAATTGGCCCGAGGTGGCACGGCGCTACGAAGCGGCGCTGGGCTGAACCGGCGTGGCGCGCCGCCTCGAAGACCCGCCGGGCTGAGTTGGCGTGGCGCGCCGGGACGAAGCGGCGCCATCCGAGCCCGGCCGGGCGGCCGCCGCGCGCCGCTCACTCCAGCTTCAAGGCGGACGGGTGGGCCAGGGCACGGCTCTTGGCCACGGCCCGCAGCGCGTACGCGATGGCGCCGGAAAAGGCTTCGTCGTACCAAGGATTGGCGCCGCTGGTGGCGACCACGATGCCGTCCACGATGGCGCTGCCCCACACGCCGGCGTCGCCGGCCCGCAGCAGGTGCGGGGCCTGGGTGGCCAGGGCGTGCGTGTCCAGGCCCGATCGCCAGGCGGTGCGCGCCTTGGCGCGGGCGTAGGCGGCGTAGTCGGCGTCCCAGGTTTCGCGGTCGCGGCCGGCGGCATGTTCCAGCAGGATGGCGTCCTCGAAGGCGGCTTCCCAGGGCCGCAGCGCGGGATTCATCACGACAATGCACAGCACGCCGCTTTCCCCCACGGCGGGATTGTCCAGCGATGCCTCGATGGCGGGCATGACGAGCGCGAGCGCCTGCGCGGCGGCCTCGCGGTCCAGGAAAAAGGGAGCCTGCGTGTCGGGGGAAGACGAAGTGGGAGCGTGCATGGTTTCCTCGGCGTAGTGGACAGGCGGTCGAGCAAGCCGCATGCCCCGTGCTTCCGCCGGGTTGACGCCGCGGCCGCAGGGCACTGTTGCTTTGCACCATCATCGGGGTCCAAAAGCACCCACACGCCGCACGGGATTTAGGTGTCGATCATCATCTAACGCTATGATAGATGTCAAACGACATCTATCAAACGGCGCATCCCCGGCAAGGACCGGGCCGTCCGCCGATGTCGCCACTCTTCAATCGATGCGATCGCACCGGCTGCGCCTGGGCCGGTGCGCGTGGTTTTACAAGGATCGAGCGGTGAAAGCGGAAGATTTGCCGGGCGCTGGCCCGGAAGACCGGGCGGATGGCCGCCCCGTGGTGGCCGATGGGCAGCTTGGCGAGGATGGGGGCGGTACGCGTTCGCCGCGCCGGCGACTGGTGACCCTGGTGGCGATCGGGGCCGTCGCGGCCGTGGCCGTCTCGGGCGCGAGCTATCTGTGGCCGGAAACCAAGGCGGTGGCCGCCGCCCCCAAGGCCTTGCCGGAAGTGGCCGTGGCCACGCCCCTGGTGGAGCAGGTGGACACCCGCATCGGCGCGCTGGGACAGTTTTCCGCCGTCGACCAGGTGGAGCTGCGGCCGCAGGTCGGCGGCACGCTGACCGGCATCTACTTCCGCGACGGCGATGTGGTGCGCAAGGGCGCCTTGCTGTTCACCATCGACCCCAAGCCCTACGAGATCCGCCTGGCACGCGCCAAGGCGCAGCTGGACACGGCGCGGGCCCGTCTCGCGCTGGCGGACAGCGAATTGCGGCGGGCGGTCGCGCTCGAACAGGGAAATGCCGGCACCGTCCAGAATTCCGAGCAGCGCCGCGCCGACCGGCAGGTGGCCCAGGCGGCCGTCGCGGCCGCCCACGCGGAGGTGGATGACGCCCAATTCGATCTGGACCGTTGCCGCATTACCGCGCCCTTTACGGGCCGCATCGGCAATCACCGGGTTTCGGTGGGCAACCTGGTGGCGGGCAGCCGCGCGGCCAGCAGCCCGACGACCTTGCTGGCCACGCTGGTGTCGCTGGACCCCATCTACCTGAACTTCGACTTGAGCGAAGCGGACTACCAGACTTTGTCGCGCTACCGGGTCCAGCATCCGGAACGCGCGTCCGACGCGGTGCAACTGGCGCCGGGCGGCGACAAGGAATATTCCACCCAGGGCAAGTTCGATTTCATCGACAACGTGCTGGACCGGGCCAGCGGCACCATACGCGCCCGCGCCACGGTGCCGAATACCGGCCTGCGCCTGACACCCGGCGAGTTCGCGCGGCTTCAAGTGGTGGTGGACCGGCCCACGACGGCGCTGCTGGTGCCCGACGCGGCGGTCCTGCCGGACCAGTCCCGCCATGTCGTCATGGTGGTGGACCAGGACGGGACCGTCACGCCCCGGACCGTGCAGACCGGCGATCTTCGCAAGGGTCTGCGCGTCATCAAGAGCGGGCTGTCCGAGCATGACCGGGTCATCGTGGGCGGCTTGCCCTACGCAGTGCCCGGCGCCAAGGTCGGCACGCGCGCCGCGGCGATCGAAGCCGGCGCCGACCGTATGCAGGATTGACCGCCATCATGCGCATCGCTCACTTTTTCATCGACCGCCCGCGCTTCGCGACGGTGGTCAGCTGCTTCCTGACCCTGCTCGGGCTGGGCGCGCTGTTCGTCCTGCCCGTGGCGCAATATCCGGAGATCGTGCCGCCCACCGTGCAGGTGACCACCTCGTACCCCGGCGCCTCCGCCGAGACGATCGCGCGGACCGTGGCGACACCGCTGGAGCAGCAGATCAACGGCGTGGAGAACATGCTCTATATGAGCAGCCAGTCCACGGGCGACGGCAAGCTCACCATCACGGTGACGTTCCGCATCGGCACGGACCTGAACGTGGCGCAGAACCTGACGCAGAACCGCGTGCAGAACGCGCTGCAACGCCTGCCGGAAGACGTACAGCGGCTGGGGGTGCAGGTGCGCAAGGCCACGCCCAGCATCCTGCTGGCGGTGCATGTGTTTTCGCCCGACAGCACGCGGGACACGCTCTATCTGTCGAATTACGCGACGCTGCATATCAAGGACGTGCTGGCGCGCATTCCCGGCGTGGGGGACGTGCAGTTCGTCGGCGGGCGCGAGTACGCCATGCGGATCTGGATCGATCCGGACAAGGCGGCCGCCAACAATCTGAACGCCAGCGAAATCCTGGCGGCCCTGCGCCAGCAGAACCTGCAGGTGTCGGCGGGCGTGCTGAACCAGCCGCCCACGCCACGGCCCGAGGCCTACCAGATCAATGTCGAGGTGCTGGGGCGGCTGACCACGCCCAAGGAGTTCGCCGACATCGTCATCAAGTCCGATGGACAGGGCCGGGTGACCCGCGTGCGGGATATCGGCAGGGTGGAGGTGGGCGCGGCCGACTACGGATCGACGGCCTTCATGGACCGCAACGATGCGGCGGCGCTGTTGATCTACGCCCAGCCGGGCGCCAATTCGCTGGATGTGGAGCACAGCGTGCTCGGCGCCATGCGGACGCTGGCAAAGGATTTCCCGCCTGGGGTCGACTACAAGATCATTTACGACCCCACCGTATTCATCGGCAAATCGGTGGACGAGGTGATCCGCACCATCCTGGAGGCCATCGTCCTGGTGGTGGCGGTGGTGTTCCTGTTCCTGCAGAACTGGCGCGCGACCATCGTGCCGGTGGTCGCCATCCCGATCTCGCTGCTCGGCTCCTTCATCGTGCTGTATGCCTGCGGGATCTCGCTGAACAATCTGTCGCTGTTCGGCCTGGTGCTGGCGGTGGGTATCGTGGTGGACGACGCCATCGTCGTGGTCGAGAACGTCGAGCGCAATATCCAGGCCGGCATGTCGCCGTTCCAGGCGGCGCACCGGACCATGGACGAAGTGGGCGGCGCGCTGATCTCCATCGCCCTGACGCTTTGCGCGGTGTTCGTCCCGGCGGCCTTCCTGAGCGGCATCGCCGGGATTTTCTTCCGGCAGTTCGCGATCACCATCGCGGCCTCCACCATTATTTCGTGCATCGTCTCGCTGACGCTGAGCCCGGCCCTGTGCGCGGTGCTCTTCAAAAAGCACGACACGGCCGCCAGGCCGCGCAATGCGGTGCGCCGCATGCTGGATGCGGGCTTCGCGCGGTTCAACCGGGGCTTCGACCGCATGTCCATGGGATATGGACATCTGACGCGGCGGCTGGCGCGGGTGCTGGCCCTGGTGCTGGTGGTCTATGTGGGCTTGATCGGACTGACAGGCCTGCAGCTGGAGCGCACGCCGACGGGCTTCATTCCGGAGCAGGACCAGGGCTATCTCATCACCATCGTGCAACTGCCGCCGGGCGCCTCGCTGGACCGCACGGAGAAAGTCGTGCGGCAGGTGATCGATATCGCGCTGGGCACGCCGGGCATCGAGCACGTGGCGCCGTTCGTCGGGCTGGACGCCACCACAAATACCGTGGCGTCGAACTCGGGCACGGTATTCACCGGCCTGCCTTCGCTGTACAGCCACGATGTCCCCGGCATGACCGCGAACACCGTCCTGGCCGACCTGCGCCGCCGCCTGTCCGTCATCAAGGACGCCTACGTACTGACCATCCCGCCGCCGCCGGTGCAGGGCCTGGGCAACGCCGGCGGGTTCAAGATGATGATCGAGGACCGTGCGGGCCTGGGACCGCAGGCACTGGTGGACGCCGCCAGGAAGCTGGTCGCCGCGGCGAACAAGGATCCCGCGCTGGCCGGTGTCTTCACGCTGTACAACGCGGGCTCGCCGTCGATCTTCGCCGACATCGACCGCGTCAAGACGGAGAAGGTGGGACTGAAACCGACGGATGTGTTCTCGACACTGCAGCTTTACCTGGGATCGCAGTATGTCAACGACTTCAATTATCTGGGCCGTACCTACCAGGTGATCGCCCAGGCCGACGGCGAGTTCCGCCGCAATGCCCAGGACATCACGCGATTGAAGGCCCGCAACGACGCGGGCGACATGGTGCCGATCGGCACGGTCGCGTCCATCGAGGACAGGACCATCCCTTACCGGGTGCCGCGCTACAACCTGTATCCCGCGGCCGAAGTGCAGGGCGCCGCCGCCCCCGGCGTGGCCTCCGGCATTGCGCTGCGGCGCATGGAGCAGCTTGCCCGCGAGGTGCTGCCGCGCGGCATGGACTTCGAGTGGACGGAGCTCGCCTTCCAGCAGCAGCAGGGCGGTACGCCCACCGCGCTGGTGTTCGCGGCGGCGGCGCTGTTCTGCTTCCTGGTGCTGGTGGCGCAGTATGAAAGCTGGCGGCTGCCGCTGGCCATCATCCTGATCGTGCCGATGTGCATCCTGGCGTCGGTGACGGGCCTGTCCATGAGGGGATTGCCCGTCGACATCCTGGCGCAGATCGGCTTCGTCGTGCTGATCGGGCTGGCCGCCAAGAACGCCATCCTGATCGTCGAGTTCGCCCGGCAGCACCAGGACGAACGGGGCGTCTCGGCGGTGGAGGGCGCCGTGCACGCGGCGCGTACCCGCCTGCGCCCCATCCTGATGACGTCCCTGGCCTTCATCCTGGGCGTGGCGCCCTTGACCCTGGCCACCGGCGCGGGCGCGGAGATGCGCCAATCCCTGGGCACGGCGGTGTTCTTCGGCATGTTGGGCGTGACGGCCTTCGGCCTGCTGTTCACGCCGGCGTTCTACATCTTCATCCAACGCTTCGGCGGCCGCTCGGCGTCTCCCGCCCGGCATGAGCGCGCGTCCGGTTTGGATGTGTCCGGCGGGGTTGCGTCCGGCGTGGTTGCGTCCGGGGCAGCTGCGTCCGGCCCGGATGCGTCCGGCGGCGCCGGCGGCCATGACGGCCTGCCCGCCGAACGCGCCCTCCACAAGACGATTCCTCAGGTCCGATAGCATCATGGAAGACTTCATGCACCGATATCTCGATGTCCGCAAGCTGGCCGGATTGTCCCTGGCCGTGGCCCTGGCCGGCTGCGCGGTGGGGCCGGACTATTCCCGGCCCGATACCCCGCTGGCGCCTTTCCATACAGCCTTGCAGGCGCCGGCCGGAACGCCCGCATCCCGGGCGGCGCCCGCGCTGGATCGCTGGTGGGAGGGATTCGACGATCCCTTGCTGGTGTCCGTCGTCCAGCGCGCGCTGGAGCAGAACCTGGACCTGGCCGCGGCCCTGGCGCGGGTCGACCAGGCAAGGGCGGCGGCGCAGGCCGCCGGCGCGGCGCTGCTGCCCACGGTGGATGCGAACGCCTCGGCCACGGCCTTGCGGCAAAGCCTGCAAAGCCCCCTGGGCACCCTGGCCCGCGGGCTTCCCGGCTACGACAGGAACCAGCGCGAATACACGCTGGGCGCGGCCGCGACCTGGGAAATCGACCTGGCCGGCGGCCTGCGCCGCAACGCCGCGGCCGCCCTGGCGGAGGCCCAGGCCGCCGAAGCGGCGCGCATCGGCACCCGGGTGACGGTGGCGGCGGATGCCGCGGATGCGTATGTGCAGGTGCGGGGCTTCCAGTCCCGCCTGGCCGTGGCCCTGGACCAGATCGATACCGACAGCCGCCTGCTGGACCTGGTCAGGCTCAGGCGGCAACTGGGGGCCGCCGACGACCGCGAGGTCGCGCAGGCCGAGGCGCTGCTCAGCCAGGCCAGGTCGACCGTGCCGCTGCTGCGTATCGCGCTGGAGGCGCAGCTGAACCGGCTGGACGTGCTGCTGGGCGTGCAGCCGGGCACCTACGCCCGCATCCTGGACGGCAAGGGAGACATCCCGTCGCTGCCGGCCATGACCGATACCGGCAGCCCGGTCGATGTCCTGCGCAGGCGGCCGGACGTGATCGCGGCCGAGCGCATCCTGGCGGCATCCAACGAACGCATCGGCGCGGCGATCTCCGATTACTACCCCAAGCTCACGCTGTCCGGCGTGCTGGGCTTCGACAGCATCACCACCAATGGCCTGTTCCGCAACCGCTCTTTCCAGCCCCTGGGAACGGCGGGCCTGCGCTGGCGGCTTTTCGATTTCGGCAAGGTCGATGCCGAAGTCCGGCAGGCCAGGGGCGGCTACGCCGAGGCCTTGGCCCAGTATCGGCAGACGGTATTGAAGGCGGCCGAGGACGTGGAGAACGCGGTCACGCTGTTGAACCAATCCCGGCTGCGGCGCCAGGAACTGGCCGCGGAGGTCGACGCGCTGACGCGGGCCCGGGACCTGTCGGAAAAGGCATACAAGGCCGGCGCCATTACGCTGACCGATGTGCTGGATGCCGACCGGCAACTGCTGGTGGCGCGCGACAACCTGGACGGCGTGCGTGCCGACTCGGCGCGCGCGGCCGTCGGCGTGTTCCGGGCATTGGGCGGCGGCTGGGATAGCACGGGCGACGCGGTGGCGACAGCCGGGACGCGGGCGGACGGCGGGCCCCGATAGCGGCTAGGGGCAGGACGGGGCGGCAAGGGGCGGCAAGGGGCGGCAAGGGACCAGCGCGCGGCGACCGCGGTTTCCGTTGACGCATATCAAGGCCACCGGGCCGCGCCACCGATACAGTGCCTCATCGTCCCAAGGAGAGCGCCATGTACCGACACATCCTGGTTGCCGTCGATGGCAGCATCACGGCCGAGCGCGCGCTGGACCATGCCATTTCGCTGGCGAAATCCGAGCATGCCAAGCTGCTGGCCGTCTATATCGTCGAATATCCCAGCTCGATTTATTCGTCCGCCTTCATCGACGTGGAGCCTTTCCATGAGTCCATGGTGAGCGAAGCGCAAACCGTGCTGAACAAGGTCCAGGCCAAGTTCCGGGATGCGGGCGTGGCGGGGGAAGTCAAAATGGTGGACGCGGGCGCGCTCAGCGGGACCATCGCCGAACAACTGCGGGCCGCCGCCGGCGATGCCGGCGTGGACCTTGTGGTCATGGGCACGCACGGCCGTCGTGGCTTCCAGCGGCTGGTGCTGGGCAGTGTGGCCGAAACCTTCGTCCGCTTGTCCAGTTGCCCCGTCATGCTGGTGCCGCATCACGAAGAGCGCGCGTCCGCGGCAGGCAGGTAGGCGTTTGCCGGCGCGGCAACCCCGCGCCGCCCGGCGTTAAAATCGACGTCCTGTTTCTGGGAAATGTCGATGGCCGGTGAATTCATAGACGTCCTGCTGGTGGACGACCACACCGTGGTGCGCAACGGCGTGCGCCTCATGCTGAGCTCGGCCACCGATATCCGCGTGACCGGAGAAGCCGAGAACGCCGCGCAGGCCCTGGAGCGCGTGCGCGAGCAGGACTTCGACGTTGCCCTGATCGACATCGCGATGCCGGGCAAGAACGGGCTGCACCTGCTGCAGTCCCTGCGGGCCGAGCGCCCCGCATTGGCCGTGCTCGTCCTGAGCACCTACGCCGAGGACATCTACGCCGTGCGGGCCCTGAAACTGGGCGCCGCCGGCTATCTGACCAAGGACAGCCCCACCGCCACGCTGATCGAGGCCGTGCGCAAGGCGGCCGCCGGCGGCAAGTACGTCAGCCCTTCGCTGATGGAGCGCTTCGCCATGATGATGGGTGGCGCGGGCACGGCCACGCATGAATCGCTGTCCAATCGCGAGCTGGAAGTCCTGAAAATGATCGCCAAGGGCGAGAGCCTGGCGCGCATCGCGGAAGTCCTGCATCTCAGTCCCAAGACGGTCACCACCTACCGCGCCCGCATCCTGGAAAAGATGGGCGTGCGCAGCAACGCCGAACTGGCCCGCTACGCCGCCGAAAACGGCTTGCTGATGTAGCAGGCGGTCCCGGCCCTATCCCCCGGCCTGGCGGTCCGCTTCGATTTTCGTGGGCGGGGACGCGGGCGGGATCGGCGCCGCGATGCGGCGCACCACCAGGCCTTCGCGCGTCGCCCCTTCGGTAATGGGCGGGTCGGCATGGCGCACCGTTGCCAGGTAGACGGTCACGATGCAGGCCGCCAGCGCCGCCGCGGGGCCGGCCATGAGTATCCAGGGCCACGGTTCGCGGTACCAGGGGCGGGAAGAGGCGGAATGATCGTTCATGGCAGGTCCGGTGCGGGGCCGCGAGAGAGCCGGCGGGCTATTCGGGGATGAAGAAGCTGGCGGGTTCGTCGGTCTCTAGCATGCCGCCGTCCGCGCGCGCGGCCGTGGCATGGATGACGATGCGGTGGGCGCCGGGGGCGGCGCCGGCCGCCGGCGCGCGCGCCACGGCGGCGACCACCTTGTTGTCCAGCGCATCCACCCGGACCGTCGCGCCGCCGGCGGGCAGGGCCATGGCCAGGCCGTCCAGTCCGTGGGCGGAAAGCGCGATGTCCAGCGGCGCCCCGGAGGTGTTGATGAACTGCAGGCGATAGACGTTTTCGATCATGCCGCCCGCCACCTCCCGTCCCAGCGCACCGCGGTCGCGGATGACGTCCATGCGCAGCACGGGACGCAGCCACAAGGCCGTCATCAGGCCGGCGGACAGCGCGGCCAGCAGCGTGCCGTACACCAGCGTGCGCGGACGCAGCAGCCTGCGCAGGGCGGCCCCGCGCGTCAGGCCCGCGCTGACGGCGCGCTCGGACGCATAGCGGATCAGGCCGGGTGCGTAATCCATTTTCTTCATGACGTCGTTGCAGGCGTCGACGCATGCCCCGCAGCCTATGCACAGGTACTGCAGGCCGTTGCGGATGTCGATGCCGGTGGGACAGACCTGCACGCACCAGTGGCAATCGACGCAATCGCCCACGCCCAGGGCCGCGCGGTCCGCATGGCGGGAGCGGCCGCCGCGCGGTTCGCCGCGCCCCTTGTCGTAGGTCACCACGAAGGTGTCGCGGTCGACCATGACGCTCTGGAAGCGCGCGTACGGGCACATGTACTTGCATACGGATTCCCGCAGGAAGCCGGCGTTGCCCCACGTGGCCAGGCTGTAGAAGACGATCCAGAACCATTGCCAGGGACCCAGCTGCAGGGCGAACAGATCGTGCGCCAGCTGGCGGATGGGCGCGAAGTAGCCGATGAAGGTACTGCCCGTCCACCAGGCGATGCCCAGCCATAGCAGGTGCTTGGCGGCCTTGAGCCGCAGCTTGCGCGCGGTCCATGGCCCCTGGTCCAGGCGCAGGCGCGCCGCGCGGTCGCCTTCGATCCTGCGTTCTATCCAGGCGAAGATCTCGGAGTACACGGTTTGCGGACAGGCGTAGCCGCAGAACAGCCGGCCGGCCAGGGCCGTGAACAGGAACAGGGCCAGCGCGGAAATGACCAGCAGGACCGCCAGGTAGACCATATCCTGCGGCCAGAGCACCAGGCCGAACAGGTAGAAGCGGCGCGCGCCCAGGTCGAACAGCACGGCCTGCCGGCCGTCCCATTGCAGCCAGGGCAGGCCGTAGAACAGGGCCTGCGTCAGGAAAACGAAGACGACGCGCCAGGTGGCAAAGGTGCCGCGGACGGAGCGGGCGTAGATCTTGGCGTCGACCGTGTTCATGGCGCGTTCAGCGAGACGGCGGCCGGCGCCTCCGCCTTGCCGGCCGGTGCGGCGGCGGCGGGCGGGCCGGCGCGCGCGGCGGCATCGTCGGGATGGGACTGCCGCCAGACCCAGGCCGTCAGGATGCGGATCTGGGCCGGGGTCAGGATGCCGTCCTGCGCCGGCATGCGGCTGTCGCGGCCGTTCAGGATGGTGGTCTCGATGGCGCGCTGCGAGCCGCCGTACAGCCACACGTCGTCCGTCAGGTTGGGCGCGCCCAGCGCCTGGTTGCCCTTGGCGTCCTCGCCGTGGCAAGCCACGCAGTAGGTGCCGTAGGCCTCCTTGCCGCTGAACACCCGTGAGCGGTCCCCGCCCAGGCCGGACAAGGACCGCACGTAGTCGGCGATATCCGAGGCCGTGCGGGCATCGATCACGCCGCTCCAGGCCGGCATGACACCGTGCCGGCCATGGGTGATGGTTTGCAGGATGGCCTCGGGCGAGCCGCCATACAGCCAGTCGCCGTCGGTCAGGTTGGGGAAGCCCGGCGCGCCCCTGGCGTCGGAGCCGTGGCACTGCGCGCAATTGGCCAGGAACAGGCGCTGGCCGATTTCCAGCGCCTGGGCATCGCGGGCGATGGCCGGCACCGGCATTGCTTCATAGCGGGCGTACAAGGGCCGCGTGGCGGCTTCCTGCGCGGCCTGCTGGCGCATCAGGTCGTCCGCGCTGGTGTAGCGCAGGGTGCCGGCGTAATGTCCCAGCCCCGGAAAAAGTACCAGGTAGCCCACCGCGAACACACACAGCAGCAGGTACATGACGGTCCACCAGCGCGGTACGGGGTTGTTCAGCTCGGTCAGGTCGCCGTCCCAGACATGGCCGGTGTCGGGCGCCTCGTTGGCCGGGGCGCTGCCCAGCCAGCGGCGCTGGGTGAACAGCAGCCATACGCACCAGACGATGCCGCCCATGGCGACGATGCCGACGAAGTAGCCCCAGAAAGGGGCGATGAAGTCACTCATGCGGGTTTCCTTTGCGGGCGTCCCGGGCGATGGATTCGTCGGGCAGGGCGAAGGGGAGCAGGGCGGACGCCCGGTTCGCCGGCTGGCGCCCCTTGGACCAGGCCCACGCGATGATGCCCAGGAAGGTGGCCATGGAAATGGCGGTAACGATGGCGGTCAGATAGGCCATGATTCAGTTTCCGGTGGAGGATGGCGTGGCCGCTGCGGCCGCTCCGGCAACCGGCGCCGCGCCGCGCGGCGTGGCGGCGCCCTTGCGCGCCTCCAGGCCCAGGCCCTGCAGGTAGGCCACCAGGGCGTCTTCCTCGGTCTTGCCCGCCAGGGCCCGCGGCGCGTCGGCGATGTCCTTGTCGGAATAGGGCACGCCCAGCCGGCGCAGGGCGCGCATGCGGTCGCCGACGTTCTGCCCCGCCAGCGGCGCGGACCGCAGCCAGGGATAGGCGGGCATATTGGACTCGGGAACGACCGCGCGGGGATCGCGCAGGTGCTCGCGCTGCCAGGCATCGGAATAGCGTCCGCCCACGCGCGCCAGGTCGGGCCCGGTGCGCTTGGAACCCCACAGGAAGGGATGGTCGAAGACCGACTCGCCGGCGGTGGAGTACGAGCCGTAGCGCTGGACCTCCGATTGCAGCATGCGCACCTGCTGGGAATGGCAGCTGACACAGCCCTCGCGGATATAGATATCGCGGCCCATCAGGCGCAGCGGGGAGTAGGGCTCCACGCCCGCTTCGGCCTCGGTGGTCGAATGCTGGTAGAACAGCGGGATGATCTGCACCAGTCCCGCCATCGACACCACGGCGATGGTGGCGGCGATCATCAGGCCGATGTTTTTCTCCAGCGTGTGGTGCGAGAAGAATGAGGATTTTCCGGTCGTCATGCTCGGCCCTTCAGGCTGGGGTGGTGGCAACGGCCGGCCGGGGCAGCGGCGTGCCGGCGGGTGGCGAAGCCGGTTGGGGTTCGGGGATCGCGGGGTCGACGGCCGTGGCCGACCGGACGGTCATCCACGTATTCCAGGCCATGATCACCACGCCGCCCAGGAACATCGCCCCGCCCAGCAGACGGATCAGGTAATAGGGAATGCGGGTTTTCAATTCCTCGACGAAGCTGTAGACCAGCGTGCCGTCCGGCGCGGTGGCGCGCCACATCAGGCCTTGCTGCACGCCCGCTGTCCACATGGCGGCGATGTACAGGACCACGCCCAGGGTGGCGATCCAGAAATGCAGCTCGATGGCGCGCACGCTATACATGCGGTCCCGGCCGTACAGGCGCGGGATCAGGTAGTAAAGCGAACCGAAGGTGATCATGGCGACCCATCCCAGCGCGCCGGAATGCACATGGCCGATGGTCCAGTCGGTGTAGTGGGACAGCGCATTGACGCTGCGGATCGACATCATCGAACCTTCGAACGTCGCCATGCCATAGAACGACAGCGCGGTGACCAGGAACTTCAGGATCGGGTCGGTGCGCAGGCGGTGCCATGCACCTTGCAGGGTAAGAATGCCGTTGATCATGCCGCCCCACGATGGCGCCAGCAGGACCAGCGAAAACGTCATGCCCAGCGACTGCGTCCAGTCCGGCAGCGAGGTATACAGCAGGTGGTGCGGCCCGGCCCACATATACGTGAAGGCCAGGGCCCAGAAGTGCACGATGGAAAGGCGGTAGGAGTAGATGGGCCGGCCGGCCTGCTTGGGCACGAAGTAATACATCATGCCCAGGAAGCTCGTCGTCAGGAAAAAGCCCACCGCGTTGTGGCCGTACCACCACTGCACCATGGCGTCCTGCACGCCCGCGTAGGCGGAATAGGACTTCCAAAGCGTGACCGGCATTTCGACGTTGTTGACGATATGCAGGATGGCGATCGTCAGGATGTAGGCGCCGAAGAACCAGTTGGCCACGTAGATGTGCCGGACCCTGCGCTTGACGATGGTGCCGAAGAAGACGATGGCGTAGGCCACCCACACCAGCGTGATCAGGATGTCGATGGGCCATTCCAGTTCGGCGTATTCCTTGCTGCTGGTCAGCCCCATGGGCAGGGTGATGGCCGCGGCGACGATCACCGCCTGCCAGCCCCAGAAGGTGAACTCGGCCAGCCACCCGCAGAACAGCCGTGCCTGGCAGGTGCGCTGGACGACGTAGTAGGAGGTGGCGAACAGGCCACAGCCGCCGAACGCGAAGATGACGGCATTGGTGTGCAGCGGACGCAGCCGGCCATAGCTGAGCCAGGACGTGTCGAAGTTCAGGGACGGCCAGATAAGCTGCGCCGCGATCAGCACGCCGACGGCCATGCCGACGATGCCCCAGACGATGGTCATCAAGGCGAAGCGGCGGACGACGCCGTAATTGAATGTCGCCGCGGTGGAATTGGGACTGTCCCGCATGGATTTTCTCCCCCATGGTTGTGCTCGCCGCCATCATGCGGCGCCGGGCGGGGAAGATGCTTGACTTCGATCAAGCGCCGTGCGGCGGGGGCCGGGAAGCTTGCCGGTCAGGGGCGGAACGTTGCGTGCAAGCCGCAAGCCGCCATCGCCGGCGCGCCCTTGTCCGCAGGCGGACCATCGATCCGGGCGTGTCTATACGGCGCCGCTCAGTCGTCGTCCGGCAAGTGGCCTGCCGCGGCGTCGGTGTCGTCGTATTGCCCGGTCAGCACCGCCCAGGCCAGGAAGCCGCCGATGGCCGCAACGAACAGCAGCGAGAGCGGCAGCAGCAATAGCAGGATGGTCACGGCGTTTCCACGGCGGCGGCTGCGCTGGCGGAGGTGGCGGAAGTGGCCGGAGTGGCGACGGTGACGAGATTCCCCGCCGTGGCTGGATGCGCGCGACCGCCGCCGCCAAAGGCCCGGCCATCCGTCCAGCGCCGGTGCAGGCCCCAGGCGTTGGCCGCCACCGCCAGGGACGACACCAGCATCGTGATGGCCGCGAGCCATGGCGTGACCCAGCCCAGGGCGGCCAGCGGCATCGTCAGCAGGTGGAAGGCCGCGCTGCCGTAGAGATTCTGCGCCGCCTTGCGCCGCGCCGCCGCCAGGATGGCCCGTATGTCGGCCTCGGCGGCGGCCGGCAGGGCGCCCAGGGCCGCGTCGGCGCTGGCCATGACCGCCGGCACGGACATCGACATGGCGCAGGGGCAGCTGATGACCAGCATGGCCACCATGACGGGCAGGAAGCGTCCCGGCTCTATCCAGATCCAGGCCAGGCCGACCGCGAAGGTCGCGGCCAGTTGTAGCGTACAGAACAGCGCCGCGCGGCGGTCGGCGTAAAGCGCGAGCAGGGCGCGCGTGCGGCGCACGGGATCGTGGCGGCCCGCGGCGCTGGACTGCCGGGCGCACAGCGCCAGATAGCGGGCCGTCAGCAGAAAGGCCACGAACATCGTGACGGAGTCGTAGTAGACGTGGCCACTGCCGGCGATGGTCGCGTGCACGCTGGGAATAAAGGCCCCCGCCATGCCGATGGCCACCGGCAGGTCCATGCCGGCCCGGCCTTGCCAGATTCCGCGCAGGGCGCCGCGCCACAGCGGCCAGGCGGAGTAGGCCAGCACCGGCAAGGTCAGCACCAGGCTGGTCCAGTTCATCAGGCCGATGGCCCAGTCCAGCGTCGCCAGCTTGCCGGGGGCAAGACCGTCGTGCCGCACGTAGGCCGGCCAGGCCAGCATCATGACCTGCATCATGACCAGCCAGGCCAGTCCCAGCCGCAACAGGGCGTGGCGGCGGGTCCGCCGCTCGTCCGGGCCCAGGCCGGCCGGCAGCGAGAAGATGGAATAGGGGCGCATGGCGTGCACGGTACGCCGGCCACTGGGCGCGCGCCTTGACATGCGTCAAGCGAGACGGCCCCCTCGCTGCGGGCGCGGCGTCCGGAACCGCGCGGCACGAACCGGAAACCGTATGCCCGCGCGGCGGCTGGCGCGCTGTATCAGTGCGAAAACAGCACAGGCACCGTCATGTTCCTGAGCATGTCGCGCGACGCGCCGCCCAGCACCCATTCGCGGGCGCGGTTGTGGCCGTACAGGCCCATGACGATCAGGTCGCAGCCGTGGTCGGCGGCGGCCGTCAGGATGGCGTCGCCCATGCCGCGCCCGTCGGTATCGCGGGCAAGCAGCCGCGGTTCGGCGTAGCCCCGCGGACGTAACCAGGCCTGCAGCGCCTCGGACATTTCGCCCGGTTGAAGGTTCGCGGACCGGCTGCCCAGTGTGAGCGCGAAGATGTTCCGGGCGCGGGCCAGGAAGGGCGCCGCGTCGGCCAGCGCGCGCGCGGCTTCGCGCCCGCCGTCCCAGCAGACCAGGATGCGGTCGCCGATGCTGGTGTACTCGGCGGCGTACGGCACGACCAGCACGGGCCGGCCGGCGGTCATGATGACGGTCTCCACGCTGTAGGGATCGACGATGGAATCCGTGGTGGCGTCGGCCTGGCTCAGGACCAGGAGGTCCGTGCAGCGCGCGTGCAGGGCCAGGGCGTCGGCCGGCCGCCCCAGCGCGGCGCGCCACTGGCGATCGACTTCGGCCTGGGTGGCGTGGCGGTTGAACTCGGCCTCGCACAGGCGCCGCTCCTGCGCCTGCTGTTCCAGCATGAGCTCGTACACGGCGCTGGGGAAGATGTCGTGCTCGGCTTCGTCCGGCATCCAGGCGTGGCTGACATAGACGCCCACCACCTGGGCCTGGAAGCGCCGCGCCAGGGCCAGCGCCGCCGCGTAGCGCGCATACCGGGCCTGGTCCTTTTCCACGTGCAGGGCGATTCGTTTGAGCATGGTTGTTCTCCCGCGCGCTTCCATACTCGTGCCATACGCGGGGTCCTGCCTTGACGTGGGTCAAACCGCGTGGGTCAAACCGCGTGGGTCGAACCGCGTTGGTCGAACCTCGCGGGTCCACCGTTTCCGGAACGGTTGACGGGCCGCCCCAGCGGCACGCAGGGCGAGTTGCGAGCGGCGCGGTCAGGCGCCGCGCAGCACGGTACACCGCAGCCCCGGCCCCAGGTCGCCGGCGCCGTCGCGCATGGAGAACTGCAGCGCCAGGCCGTGATTCTGGGCGATGCGGCGTGCGATGGACACGCCCAGGCCGCTGCCGGACTCTTCGTTGCCGGCGGCGCGCAGGAAGCGGTCGCCCATGCGCGCCAGCAATTCGGGCGGCATGCCGGGCCCCTGGTCGTCCACGAAGATGCGCGACCCGGTGAAGGTCAGGCGTACGCGGGAATGCCGGGGGCCGTAGCGCACCGCGTTGTCCACGATATTCCTGAGCATGATGACCAGGGCATCCATATCCCCGGCGATGGGAAGCGGCGCCTCGCCATGGCTGGGCCATTCGATCTCGATGTCGATGTCGCGGCGATTGGCGATCCACAGGCAATCGCTCACGGCCTGGTCGGCGACGCCGCGCCAGTCGATGGCCGAGCCGAAACCGACATGCCGCGTGCTGTCCAGCCGGGCCATCGTCAGCAGTTGCACCACCAGCCGGTCCAGTCTTTCCAGGCCACGCGTCACGCTGGCCTGGACTTCGCGCCGTTCGGCCGGATCATCGGTTCGCCGCGCCACATCCCATTGCGCGCGCAAGGCCGCCAGCGGCGTGCGCAGCTCGTGGGCGGCATCCGCGGTCAGCCGGCGTTCCTGCTCGATCAGCGAGCTGACCCGCAGCAGCAGGCCGTTCATGGCCTGCACCAGCCGCTGCAGTTCGCCTGGCGTATTGTGCGTCGGCAGCAGCCGGTCGTCGTCCGGATCGCGCCGCTCCAGCAGCCCGGACAGCTCGCGCACGGGTTTCAGCGCCCGCCGCACGGCGTAGATCAGCAACGCGATCAGCACCGGCAGGCTCACCGCCCAGGGCAGTACCTGGCTGGCGATGTAGGCGATGACCAGTTCGTCGCGTTCGCCGACGCGCTGGCCGACCGCCACGCGCGTGCCGCTGTCGGGGTCATCCATGTAGTACAGGCGCCAGGGCGTGGCGTCGATCGTGGTCTCCACGAACCCCTGCCGCGCGGCGTCGCGGGGAAATTGCCTGGCATGCGGATCCAGCACCAGGGGTTCGCTCGACGCGCCCCAGATGGCGACGGACCAGGTCTGCGGCTCGGCGGCACCCATGTCGGCGTCGCCCTCGCCGGCCGACCGTGCGGGCGAGGGCAGGGAGAGCAGGGCCGGAACCCTGGATCGCGCAGGGGCCGTGGCCGCCCCCGCCGCTGCTCCCACCGCCCCCGACGGCGACGGCGACGACGCCGGCGCCGGCGCGTCGGGCGGCAGCAGCCGCGCCACCGCCAGCGTCTGCTGCGCCAGCCGCAGCATGTCGGTGTCGTAGAGCTCGTTGATCTCGTGGCGCGCGCGCCAATAGGTGCCCGCGATGGTCAATACCCAGGCCAGCGGCGCCGCCAGCAGGACGGCGATGATCAGTCTGCGCTGCAGTGTCATGCGTCGCTTTCCAGCTGGCCCAGCGCGTACCCGGAGCCGCGCAGGGTACGGATGATCTTGGGATGGATCTTCTTGCGCACGTGGTGCACGTAGACGTCCAGCGCGTTGCTTTCGACGTCCGCATCCCAGTCGTAGAGCTTGTCGCGGATGAAGTCCCGCGTCAGCACGCGGTTCGGATGGGTCAGGAAGAGTTCCAGCAGCAAGGCTTCGCGCACGGACAGGTCCACCTTGCGTCCCTGCCAGTAGACCTCGTGCGAGGCCGGATGGTATTGCAGGTCGCCATGCTGCCAGACGGGCTCGGGCTTGCCGGCGCCGCGGCGCGTGACGGCACGCAGGCGCGCGGCCAGTTCATCCAGCGTGATGGGCTTGATCAGGTAGTCGTCGGCCCCGGCATCCAGTCCGGCGATGCGGTTCTGCACCGCATCGCGCGCGGTCAGGACGATGATGGGCAAGGTCTGCCCGGCGCCGCGCCAGCGTGCCAGGATCGCCAGCCCGTCCTGGCCGGGCAGGCCCAGGTCCAGGACCACGGCGTCGTACTTGACGACCTGCATGGCCTGCTCGGCCTGCGTGCCGTCGACAAACCAATCGACCGCGTATCCCAGCAGCCGCAGGCCTTTCTTGATGCCATCACCGAGAAGCGGATCGTCTTCGATGATGAGTATTCTCATTCACATTCCTCCGCGTGCAAGCGGCCCAGCTTAGCACCGCCATTCATTAATTTCCGATTAATGTTGGCCGCCTATGCTGCGCCGCATCGTTTCGGAAACGGCACATGCATAGTCTGGAAATCTGGATGCCGCGCGGCAAATCGACACTTGGCAAGGCCTTGCCGCCGGCGACCCATGGCGCGTCCGCGGATCGCGCCGCGCTGCACCTGCACCATCGGGACGACCCCTTGCGTGAACGCGTGGAGTCGTACATATCCCGGCGCTACCGGCAGCGCTACGGGGCGCATCTGCGCGAGTTCCTGCCGGTCCTCGTCACGCTGCAGGCCGATGGAGAGATCCTGGCGGCCGCGGGATATCGCAGCGCGCGTGCGCCGCTGTTCCTGGAACGCTATCTGGCGGTGCCGGTGGAACAGTACATCCTCGAGCGCGGCGCCCCGGTGGGTCGCCACCTGATCGTGGAAGTGGGGCATTTCGCGGCCATGCGGGCGGGCGCCGGCCGCCTGCTCGTTCCCATGCTGGCCAATCACCTGGAGGCGCAAGGCTACGAGTGGGCGGTCAGCACGCTTACCGCCGAACTGCATCATTTGTTCGCCCGCATGGGCCTGGCGCACCGCTCCCTGTCGCTGGCCACGCCGGCACACCTGACCGAGCGCGAGCGCGCCGACTGGGGGGATTACTACGCTCACGGGCCGCAGGTCTTCGCCGGTCACTTGGGAACGATACTATCCAGGTTCCGGGAGCACGCCGCGTGAACGTGCCGGCTTTCTTCGAACGCCTGCGGGAGGCGGGACGGGCCGGCCGCACCGCGCTGGATACGCCCGAAGGCCCGGTCAGCTATGCGGAGCTGGATGGCCTGGTCGCCCGGCATGCGGACCGGCTGGCGGCATTGGACACCCGCGCGGTGGCCTCGCTGATGGACAACGGGGCGGACTGGATCGTGCATGACCTGGCCTGCCTGCGGGCCGGGGTGGTGCATTTGCCCTTGCCGCTGTTTTTCACGCCGGCGCAGATACGCGCCGCGCTGGGCGCCGGGGGCGTCGGCGCGCTGGTCACCGGCGCCGGCCCGGGTGCCGCATTCCCGGACCTGGATGGCGACCCGGGCGAGCCGTGGTCGCCGACGCTGCGGCTGCATCGCCTGCGAGCGCCGGCCACGGCCCTGCATCCCGGCACGGCCAAGATCACATTCACATCCGGCTCCACCGGCGACCCCAAGGGCGTGTGCCTGGGCGCGGCCGAAATGCTGGACGTGGCCGCCAGCTTGGCCAGCGCCACGGGTCCGCTGGCGATCGAACGCCATCTGGCGGCGCTGCCGCTGCCCGTGCTGCTGGAAAACATCGCGGGCGTCTATGCGCCGCTGCTGCAAGGCGCGGCGGTCGCCGTGCGCCCGCTGGGCCAGGTGGGCCTGCAGGGGTCTTCCCGTTTCGATCCGGCGGTTTTCCACGCGGCGCTGGAGCAATCCGGCGCGAACAGCGTGATCGCGCTGCCGCAGATGCTGCGCGCCTATGCCGGCTGGCTGGCCGCGACCGGCGTGCGGGCGCCATCCGCGCTCCGCTTCATGGCGGTGGGCGGCGCGGCGGTCGGCGCCGCGCTATTGACGCAGGCGCGCGCGCTGGGCCTGCCGGCCTACGAAGGCTATGGATTGTCGGAGGCTTGCTCGGTGCAGGCCTTGAATCTGCCGGGCGCCGATATCCCGGGATCCGCGGGCCGTCCCTTGCCGCATGCGCGGCTGCGCGTGGCGCCGGACGGCGAGATCGAGATCGCCGGTACGCATGCCCTGGGTTACCTGGGACAGCCGGCCCTCGCGCGGACCTGGCTGCCGACCGGCGACCTGGGCCACCTGGACGACGCGGGCTTCCTGCATATCGACGGCCGCAAGAAGAACGTCCTGGTCACCGGCTTCGGCCGCAACGTGTCGCCGGAATGGGTGGAGCTGCACCTGGCCGGCCAGCCGGGCATTGCGCACGCCGTGGTCCTGGGCGATGGCCAGCCCGCGCTGGGCGCCGTCCTGTGGCCGCTGCCCGGCACGGACGAAGCCGCCATGCACCGCGCCGTGGAGCGGGTCAACGAGATCCTTCCCGATTACGCGCGGGTCGGATCGTGGAGCCGGGCGCGCGCCGAGTTCTCGCCTGCCTCCGGGATGGCCACGGCCAATGGCCGGCCGCGCCGCGACGCGATCGCCGCCTTGCATGCCGACCTTTTCCTGAGCATTCACCAACCTCCCTTGCCCTGAGCGACCATGCCTTTCTTCGAAACCCTGCTAGGCGATACGCGGGACAGCCGCGATGCGCTGGTGCGGACGCCCGTCATCCAGGACTGCCTGCGCGGACAGGTCGCGCTGCCGTCGTACATCGCCTTCCTGAGCCAGGCCTACCACCATGTCAGCCATACCGTGCCCTTGATGCATGCCTGCCGCGCCCGCATGCCCGCCCGCCTGGCGTGGATGCATGCCGCCCTGGATGAATACATCCAGGAAGAACAGGGCCACGACGAGTGGATCCTGAACGACCTGCGGGCGCTGGGTGCCGACGCGCAGGCCATCCGCCGCGCCGGCCCGGCACCGGAGACCGAAATCATGGTGGCGTATGCCTACGACACTATCGCCCGCAAGAACCCGGTGGGATTCTTCGGCATGGTCCATGTGCTGGAAGGCACCAGCGTGGCCCTGGCCTTGAGTGCGGCCGACCGCATCCGGGAAACGCTGGC
The DNA here is from genome assembly GCF_001676705.1 of Bordetella bronchialis. NCBI lineage: Bacteria > Pseudomonadati > Pseudomonadota > Betaproteobacteria > Burkholderiales > Alcaligenaceae > Bordetella > Bordetella bronchialis. Next base: position 3,091,051 of record NZ_CP016170.1, on the reverse strand, counting down.
GCTGCCCGCGGCGGCGTTCAGCTATTTGCGTTCGCACGGCACGCTGGATCGGGAGCATACGCGCCACTTCGCCGATCTGATGGACCGCCTGGACGACGCCGGGGACCAGGCCGCGGTGCTGCATGCCGCCCACATGTTCTATCGGCTGTACGGGGCGATTTTCCGCGCGCTGCCGCGTGCCGGGGCGGAGGGCGCGATCCAATGAAGCCGATGGAATGCTCCGTCGTCCTGACGGGCGCGGCCGGCGGGCTGGGCAGCGCCATTGCCCGCCGCCTGCTGGATGAGGGCGCGCGCGTCCTGCTGGTCGGACGCAGCGCGGACCCGCTGCTGAAACTGGCGCACGCGCTTGCCACCGGTTCTTTCGACCGCTGGCGGGTGGACGCCCTGGTAGTGGACATCACGACCGAGCACGGCCGTGCCGCGCTGGTCGATGCGGCCGCCGCGCGCCAGGCCAACGTACTGATCAACAATGCCGCGGTCGCCGCCTTTGGCCGGGCCCAGGACCTGGATTCCGCGCAGGCGCGGCGGGTCGTGGATACCAACATCCTGGCGCCCATGCTGCTGACCGCCGGCATGCTGCCCCAGCTGCTGGCGTGCAAGCAGGCGCGGATCGTCAATATCGGCTCGACCCTGGGCAGCCTGGGCGTGCCCGGCTTCTCGGCCTATGGGGCCAGCAAGGCGGCGCTGCGGGTCTATACCGAATCCCTGCGGCGCGAGCTGGCCGACACCCATGTCCGCGTGCAGTACTACGCGCCGCGCGCCATCGACACCGCTTTCAACGCGCCGGAGGTGCTGGCCTTCAATGCGGCCACCGGCTCGCGCAGCGATGCGCCAGACGCCGTGGCCCGCGACCTGGTGCACATGATGCGGGGCGACGCGCCGCAGCGCTTCGTCGGCGCGGTGGAGGGCCTGGCCGTGCGCCTGAACGGCCTGTTCCCGAAATGGATGGACAAGGCGTTCTCCAAGCACAGGCGCGCCCTGGATCCCACGATTCTTCCCCCTGGAGCTTCTTCATGACCCGACACCTTTCCCTGGCCGGATGGGCGGCCGCGCTCTGGTCCGCCGCGACCCTGGTATTCTGCTCGCCGGCGCTGGCCGAGCCGGCGGACCTGGACCAGGGTATCCGTACCCTGCAGACGCAGTGGGCCGTCATCCAGTACCGGACACCGCAGGACCAGCGCGCGGCGCGCTTCGAGGCCTTGTCCAGGCAGGCGCATGACCTGACCGCGCGGTATGCCACCCGTGCCGAACCCCATATCTGGGAGGGCATCGTCCTGAGCTCCTGGGCCGGCGCGAAAGGCGGCCTGGGCGCGCTGGACCTGGCCAAGCAGGCCAAGGCGGAATACGAGACGGCGATGAAGATCGACAGCAAGGCGCTGGACGGCTCGGCCTTGAACAGCCTGGGCGTGCTGTACTACAAGGTGCCGGGCTGGCCCATCGGATTCGGCGACAACAAAAAGGCGGAGGCGCTGCTGCAGCAGGCCTTGTCCGTGAATCCCGACGGCATCGATCCGAATTACTTCTATGCGGACTACCTGGTCTACCGGAACCGCAAATCCGAGGCGATTCCGTACCTGGAAAAGGCCTTGAAGGCGCCGCCGCGGCCGGGCCGAGAGGTGGCCGACGAAGGGCGCCGTGGCGAAATCCACGCCCTGCTGGCAAAAATACGATCCTGAAGAAAACCCGCGGCGCGCGCGCGCTCAGCCGGATTTCATCAGTTGCTTGCCGATCACCAACTGCTGGATTTGCGTGGTGCCTTCGTACAGGCGCAGCAGGCGCACGTCGCGATAGAAGCGTTCCACCTTGTAGTCGTTGATGTAGCCGGAACCGCCGTGGACCTGCACGCCGCGGTCGGCCACGCGGCCGACCATTTCGGTGCTGAACAACTTGGCGCAGGCCGCCTGCATGCTGACCTCCGGATCGGTCACGCCGAAGGGCTTGGCGTCGTAGCGGCGCGCCACCGATTGCACCAGCGACCAGGCCGCCAGGAGTTCGGCCTGGCTGTCGGCCAGCATGGCCTGTACGAGCTGGAAATCGCCGATGCGCTGCCCGAACTGCTTGCGCTGCTGCGCATAGGCCACGCTTTCGCGCAGGATGCGGTCCGCCATGCCGCAGGCCACGGCCGAGATATGCAGCCGGCCGCGGTCCAGGACCTTCATGGCCGTCTTGAAGCCCTTGCCCGGCTGGCCGCCGATGATGTTGGCGGCCGGCACGCGCACATTGTCCAGATTGACGTCGCAGGTCTTGGTGCCGCGCTGGCCCATCTTGCGGTCGGGCTTGCCCAGCGACAGGCCGGGCAGCCCGGCCGGCACGATAAAGGCGCTAATACCGCCCGCGCCAGGCCCGTCGGTGCGCGCCATGAGCGTGAAGGCGCCGGCGCGCGGGGCATTGGTGATGAAGCGCTTGGTACCGTTGAGCAGGTAGTCGTCGCCGTCCCTGACGCCGGCGGCCTTGATGGATGCCGCGTCCGACCCGGCGTCGGGCTCGGTCAGGGCAAAGGACACGATCAGGTCGCCGCTGGCGATCCGCGGCAGGTATTCGGCCTTCTGTTCGGGCGTGCCGTCCATCAGGATGCCCTGCGAACCGATGCCGATATTGGTGCCCACGACGGACCGGAAGGCCAGCGCCGTGTGCCCCAGTTCATAGGCCACCTGGCATTCCTGCGCCATGGTCAGGCCGATACCGCCGTATTCCTCGGGGATGGACAGGCCGAACAGGCCCAGTTCCTTCATATCGCTGACAATGTCGGCGGGTACGTCGTCGCTTTCCTCGACCTGGTCCTCGGCGGGCATGAGCCGTTCGCGGACGAAGCGCTGGACGCTGTCCGTGAGCAATTGGAAAGTTTCTTCATCGAGCGACATGGGGCCTCCTGTGTTTCGGCGATTTTAGTGCGCACAGGGGCCCGGCCGGCGGCGGGCAGCCCGCCGGCCCTACGGCGATACCGCGGCCGTGCCGCCTGGGCAGGCGGACGCGGCCGTCCCGGGTCGGTTCGCCCGGGCCCGGCTAGGTGTGAACATTCAATAGGTTGTATTCATGGTTCACCCGAACCGGGTTTGAGAAACTGGTAATCGCCAAACCACCAGAAAGCTCAAGGAGCCCGGCCGGATGAACACCCATAAGCATGCCCGATTGACCTTCGTACGTCGATTCGAAATGGTTGAGCAATTGCGCAATAAACAGTTGACGATCTCTCAAGCGGCTGGCGCCTACGGGGTGACGGCGCCGACTGTGCGCAAATGGCTAGGTCGGTTTCTGGCGCAGGGCCAGGACGGGCTTGCAGATGCCTCATCGCGCCCGGTGCGCTCGCCCAAGGCGATTGCGCCGGCCAAGGCAATGGCTATCGTCGAACTTCGCCGCAAGCGACTGACTCAGGCACGCATTGCCCAGGCGCTGGGCGTATCGGCCAGTACCGTCAGCCGCGTCCTGGCCCGTGCCGGTCTGTCCCGCCTGGCCGACCTGGAGCCGGCCGAGCCGGTGGTGCGCTACGAACATGAGGCGCCAGGCCAATTGCTACACATCGACATCAAGAAGCTCGGGCGCATCGTGCGGCCCAGCCACCGCGTTACAGGTAACCGGCGCGATGGCGTGGACGGTGCCGGCTGGGACTTCGTCTTCGTGGCCATCGATGACCACGCTCGCGTGGCCTTTACCGACATCCACCCCGACGAACGCGCCCCCAGTGCGGTCCAGTTCCTCAAGGACGCCGTGGCTTACTACAAGCGCTTAGGCGTGACCATCCAGCGGTTGCTTACCGATAATGGCTCGGCCTTCCGCAGCCGCGCCTTCGCCGCGCTATGCCGTGAAATGGGCATCAAGCATTGCTTCACCCGGCCCTACCGGCCACAGACCAATGGCAAGGCCGAACGATTCATCCAGTCAGCCCTGCGTGAATGGGCCTACGCCTACACCTACCAAAACTCACAACACCGAGCCGATGCCATGAAATCCTGGCTACACCACTACAACTGGCATCGCCCTCACCAAGGCATCGGCCGCGCTGTACCTATCTCCAGGCTTAATCTGGGCGGATACAACCTCTTGACAGTTCACAGCTAGGCGGCCGTCGCGCTCCAGGGCGTGGGGCGCGGCACGGGATAGGGCGCCTCCACGCCGACGGTCGTGAAGTCGGCGGGACCGACGACCTCCAGGTATTCCATGTCGGGGGAATAGTCGAACAGGAAGTGGCGGATGCCGGGCCGCTGGTGCACGCAGTCGCCGGCGGCGACCAGGGTTTCGCGGTCCTCGTACATGAAGCGCGCCCAGCCCTTCAGCATGTAGACGATATGGAATTGCGCGCCATGGATGTGCCAGCCGGTTCCCGTGTCGGGCGGCTGGTTGGCGCGCACCAGCTGGGCGATGACCTTGCCGCCGGTGGCCTCGGCGATGCCCAGGTCGCGGTAGACGAAGAAGTCCCGCAAGCCTCCGGACCGGAAGGCGGTATCGCCCGGCCGGACGTGCGAGAACTGGGAACAGGACTCCTGGATTTTCGTATCGTGTGCCATTACGCTATCTCCTCGTTGGAATGCTGCGAGACTTGCCCGGATCCACTTTATGAGTCGCGAAGGGCCCCAGCAATACCGTAAAACTACGTTGCGGCGCCCACGGGAAAAGGCGCCGCGCCGAACCCGGGGATCGGCCGATGAGTTCGCCAGACATCGATTACAAGGAAGTCCTGATGCGCGCGCCGGTGGGGATGTGCGTCTCCCACAACCGGGTCATACGCATCGCCAACCTGGCGATGGAAGACATGTTCGGCTATGGCCGGCAATCCCTGGACGGGATCTCGTTCGAGATCCTGTATCCCACCGCGCAGGAGTTCGTGCGTACCGGCCGGCGCCTGCTGGCCTCGTTCGGCGCCGCCGGCACCTATGCCGACGAACGCATCATGAAACGCCGCGAAGGCGAGCTGTTCTGGTGCCACGCGACCGGCCGCGCGCTGGTGCCGGAAGATCCCCACGCCGCCGTCATCTGGGCCTTCGAGGACCTGAGCGCCACGCGCCCCGTGGCGTCCGGCCTGAGCGCGCGCGAACGCGAGATCGCCGCGCTGATCGCCGAAGGCAAGACCAGCAAGGAAATCGCGCGGCAACTGGGGCTGAGCCCCCGCACCGTGGAGATGTATCGCGCCAGGCTGATGAATAAATTCGGCGCGAAGACCTCGGCGGGGCTGATCCATAAGTTAATGAGCTTTTCCGCCGCGTAGCTCCACATCGCGCCGACACCGCCGCCGGGGCGGCCCCCGGTCGATACCGCGCGCGCCAGGCCGCCGCGCGTGGCCGGATGGCGCGCCTTACCGCATCCGTACACCATCCTTAGGCTTAGAAGCCTCCGTCGGGACTGCCCTATGATCGTGCACATAACGATGCTTCCATCATCCTTCCCTGGCGACTATCTCCCGCAAAAGCCGTGGCAGCCCGGCCTGGATCCGGCCGCCAGCGCTTGAAGCAACGGGGCATGGCGTCGGCGCGTGTGGTGCCGTCAGGGCCCTGCGTATGACCAACGACGATGCTTCTGTGGAGGAGGTGTTATGTCGACGCCAACATTCCGACGGCTTTCCGTCGAGCAGTTCGCCCAGATCCTGGACCGGTTTCCCTTCGAACGCCGCATCAACGCCGTCCACATGCACCACACCTGGCGTCCCACGCGGCGCGACTTCCGCGGGCACGACACCATCGTCGGCATGTGGCGGCACCATACCCAGGTCAATGGCTGGCGCGATATCGCGCAGCACCTGACCATCGATCCCGAAGGCATGGTCTGGCTGGGCCGGAACTGGAACCTGCCGCCGGCCAGCGCCGCGGGCCATAACGGCAACAGCCAGGTCGGCCCCTTCATGTTCGAAATGATCGGGGATTTCGATGTGGGACGCGATGTCTTCGACGGGCCGCAGCGCGACGCGGCGCTGGAAGTCACCGCCCTGGTGCTGAACCGCTTCGACCTGCCCACCAGCGCGCTGGCGTTCCACAACAGCATGTCCTCGAAAAGCTGCCCCGGCAGCAGCATCGATTACGCCGATGTCAAGGCCCGAGTGGATGCCATGCGCGCGACCCGGGCGTCCAGCCGCGCGGTATTCGACGGTCCGTTCCCCTACGAGGAAATGGCGGAACTGCAACGCGCCATGTCCACGCTGCTGCGGGTGCCCGCCGGTGTCGAGCCGGCCGATGCGGAACACCAGCATGGCGACCAGCGCGACATCGGCTGGACGATGGAGCGGGGCGGCGAAGGCGCGGACCGCTTTCCGCCGGACCTGCTGGCGGCCTTGCAGCCGCACCTGGTCAACACGTCGATGGGGCGGTTCTCGGCGGACGGGATCGCCACCACGTCAAAGGCCGATGTGGACGCCATCTTCGATGTGCACCTGCCCACTGCCTTGAAGCAGGCCGAGCATGCCAGGCGCAAACTGCGGCTTCTGTTCTATGCGCACGGCGGGCTGGTGGACGAAGCGTCCGGACTGGATATCGCGGTCAAGCATATCGACTGGTGGCGCAGGAACGACATCTATCCGGTCTATTTCGTCTGGCAGACGGGGCTGTTCGAAACCCTGGGCAATCTGCTGCGCCGTGCCAGCCAGGGACCGGAAGGCCGGCGGGATGTCTTCGACTTCACGCTGGACCCCGTCATCGAGCTGTCGGCCCGGGCGCTGCGCGGTCCGGATATCTGGGCGGGGATGAAATCCAACGCCGAGCACGCCGTCGACCCGCCGGGCGCCGCCGATGGCGACGTGGGCGCGGCCTGGTACGTGGCGCAGCGCCTGGCCGCGTTCTGCAAGGGCCAGGAGGGCAAGATCGCGCTGCACGCGGTGGGACACAGCGCCGGGTCGATCTTTCATGCGCATTTCCTGGCGGCAGCGCGCGAGCACGGCGTGCCGCCGTTCGAGTCGGCGCATTTCTATGCGCCGGCGATACGCGTGGACACGTTCAAGCGGCTGCTGGGCGACCACATCGGGCCGGGCAAGGCGGTGAACCGCCTGACGCTGTTCACGCTGAACCGCTATCTGGAAAGAAAGGACCACTGCGCGCACGTCTATCACAAGTCCTTGCTGTACCTTGTCTCGCGCGCATTGGAAAAGGACCGCGACGCGGCCATCCTGGGGCTGGAGGACTGCCTGCGCGAGGATCCCGGCCTGCGTGAGCTGTTCGGCCTGAGCGGCAACGGCGCGGGCGTGGGCGAGATCGTGTGGTCCCGCACCGACACGGAGTCCGGCAGCGCAAGCAGTACCGCGACATCGCACGGCGGCTTCGACGACGATGCCCCCACGCTGAACAGCACGGTACGCCGCATCCTGGAAAAGGGCGACAGCGATCCCATCGTGGAGTATCCGCGCCCGCGCGAAGGTCCGCAGGCCGACGGCTGGAAAGAGGGCGTCACCTGGCCGGAGGAAGTGCTCGAGTTCCATCGCGGCGCCCAGCGCCCCGCCTTGAACGGCGGGGCGCACATCCAGGCAACCGTTTCCGGGTCCAACGGCTTCGACCATGGCGGCGTGTCGCTTGCCTCGGGCCGGCGTGTCGCCCTGTGCGTCGGCATCAACGCCTATCCCGACCCGGAGCATCGCCTGCAGGCCTGCGTCCCGGACGCCAGGTTGTGGTCGCAGACGCTGGCCGGCCTGGGCTTCGGCACGCGCATGCTGCTGGACGGCGCGGCCACCCGTGGCGCCATCGACGCCGAATTGCGCGCCATGGTGCGCGACAGCCGGCCCGGCGACGTGATCGTCTTCCAGTTTTCCGGGCACGGCACCCACGTGGAGGACATCAACGGCGACGAACTCGATCGCCGCGACGAGGCCCTGTGCCCGGTGAACTTCGCCGAAGGGCAGCTCTATATCGACGACGACATCGCGGAAATATTCGCCGCCGTGCCCGAGGGCGTCAATTTCACCTGCTTCATCGACTGCTGCCATTCGGGCACCAATACCCGTTTCGCGGTGGGTACCTCGCCGGGCGGCCTGGGCGGCAGCCGCCACGTCGGAACGCTGGCCAAACCCAGGTACGTACGGCCCACGCCGGAACTGGAGCAGGCGCACCGGGACTTTCGCCGCGCGCTGGCCGGCGGCGCTCGAGGCATCGAGCATGCCACGACGGTGCGCATGGACAGCGGCGGGACCGAACGCATGCGCAATGTCGCCTTCGCGGCCTGCCGCGATGACGAGGTCGCATGGGAGCGGGACGGGCAGGGCGATTTCACCTTGCGCGCCACGCAGGTACTTCGCCGGGGGATCAACGGGATGACGCACGAGGACTTCATCCGCCGCGTCATCGCGGAATTCGGTCCGCAGCCTTCCCAGCACCCGCGCCTCGATTGCGCGCCCGCGATGCTGCAGGCGCCGCTGCTGCAGCCGCTGGGCGCGGCGGTGCCCGCGGTCAATGGCATCGCGGGGCAGCCCATGGTGTCCGTCGGCGCGATGTACGGACGTCCCTTGCTGCCTTGAGGGAAGCGCCACCGCCCGGGTATCGCCATGCCGCACTATCCACCCGAAACCACCGAGGCCGTCGCGGCGCAGGTACAGAGCCGCGTCGCGCGGCGCGGGGCCGATGGCGGCCAAGGCGATGCGGCCGGCGCGGAGACCGGCGGCCGCTACACGCTGGGCCGCCAGCTGCTGCGCGGCGCGGCCACGCCTTACCGGCGCAGCGACCGGGACCCTTTGTACCGGCCGCTGCGCATCTTCTCGATCGACCCGGCGACGCACCGCCTGGACGGCGCGGTGGCCACGGTGAACGTGCCCTATGAGCCCCTGGCGCCCGGGCCGCGCGGCGCGCTATTCGAGGTGGACAACGGCGATGAAAGCACGGGCCAGAACTACCGCCAGGCGAACCTGGACGAACATCGGGTGCTCATGGAGGACGGCTATGCGCCATCGCTCGCGGACCCGCGGTTTCACCAGCAGATGGTGTACGCGGTCTGCAGCAACGTCTACGCCGGCTTCCGCCTTGCCCTGGGGCGCGACCTGTCGTGGGGGTTCGGCGAGGACGGTACGGTCGGGCGGCTGCGGATCAAGCCGCACTACAAGGAGGAGGCCAACGCGTACTACTGGACCGATGGCAGGCAAGGCGAGTTGCGCTTCGGCTATTTCCGCGCCAGCGACCACCCGACCGACAACTCCTTGCCGGGCGGCTTCGTCTTTACCTGCCTGTCGCACGACATCGTTTCACACGAGCTGACGCACGCGCTGCTGGACGGGTTGCGGCCCAACTTCCGCATTCCTTCGGGCACCGATGTCCTGGGATTCCACGAGGGCTTCGCCGATCTCGTGGCCGTGTTCCAGCATTTCAGCTATCCGGAAATCGTCCGTACCGCGATACGGCGCAGCCGCGGCATGCTGCGCCAGGCCGACCTGCTGACCGAGCTGGGCCACCAGTTCGGTTATGCGGCGGGCCGTGCGCGGCCCTTGCGGGACGTCGTGGAAGGCGCGGAACCAACGACCTACCACCCGGGCATGGAGGCGCACGACATGGGCCTGCTGCTGGTCCGCGCGGTCGTCGAGGCCTTCATCACGGTATTCGAACGCAAGACCCGCCAGTATGTCCGCCTGGCCAGCGGGGGGACGGGCGTGCTGGCGCCGGGGGAGCTTCCCTATGACCTGCAAACGATCCTGGCGGAAAAGGCCAGCCAGCTGGCCGGCCAGTTCCTGGGCATCTGCATCCGGGCGATCGACTACTGCCCGCCCGTGGGCATCACGCTGGGGGACTATCTGCGGGCGCTTATCACGGCGGACCACGGGCTGGTCCCGGACGACCCCTGGGACTACCGCGGCGCCTTGGTGGAGGCGTTTCGCCGCCGCAACATCTATCCCCGCAGCGTACCGAACCTGGCGCCGGATGCGCTGCTGTGGCGCGGCCCGCGCATGGCCTTGCCCCCCGTGCCGGGACTGGACTTCGCCAGCCTGCGCTTCCAGGGCGACCCGTCTCGCAGCCCGGCCGCGGAGGAACTGCGGCGGCAGGCGATCTGCCTGGGCTCGTATGCGGTCGTGCCCGAGCGGCTGGAGGAATTCGGCCTGGTGGCCAACGGCGATCCCCGGCTCATGGGAGACCGCGTCAGCATTCCGCGCATCGAATCGGTGCGGATAGCCAGGCGTGCCGGACCCGACCGGCAGATCGTGTACGACCTGGTGGCGGAGATCACGCAGGTCCGCCATGTGGAGGCCTCCGCCGAGGGACCCGGATTCGACTATCCCGGGGGCTCGACGATCATCCTGGGACCGGAAGGCGAGATGCGCTACGTCGTCATCAAAAGCGTGGTGGGCGCGGGCCGGCTGGAAAGGCGCCGCGATTTCCTCGCCAGCGATCATGCGAAACGCTACTGGAAGATCGTCGGGGACCGGGCGGTGCCGGTGGAGGATCTGTTTCGCCTGCTGGATTCAAGCGGTGGTGGCCACCCTGACTGAAACAGAATGCCATTTCCGCCCGCCGCCTTTTACAATCGCCGCGCGCCGTCTCCCTAATTCGGCCTAAGCCGCGGCGCTGCCCACCGAACGATGTGGGCTGGATTTCCCTAGTGCTTCCCCCCAGTGCTGGCGCGCGCTCGTGCACGCCGCTGCTGCTTATTTGCGCCGATATGAAAACGAAAAACACCCCGCAAGGAAATCGCACCCCTCGGCATGGCCGCGCGCCCGATCTGCCCTTGTCCACGCTCAGGCTCGCCCTGGCCGCCGCCGTCCTCTCCGCGGCCGCGCCCATGGCGGCCTGGGCCGCGCCGGGCGATATCGCCAGCGGCGGCGGACAGGGCGGTAAAGGCGGCGATTCCATGAACGGCAATGGCGGCGGTGGCGGTGCGGGTGGCCTGGCAGGGGGCGGTGGCGGCGGTGGCGGCGGACAAGGGGGGCCGATCCCCGCCACACCCGTCGCGGGCGGCGGCGGCGGCAGCGGCGCGCCGCTGGGCGGCGGCGCCGGACCCGGCGCAAACGGCGGCAATTCCAGTTCTGCGGGTGGCCTTGGAGGCCTCGTCCTGGGAGGCGATGCCAGTTCGGGCGGGGGCGGCGGCGGCGGCGCCGGCGGCCTCGCCGCCCCGGGCGGCGCGGGGGGCAATAGCCTGACGCCGCCGGGCAATGTCAGCGGCAACCCGAGTACGGTGCTATCCAGCGCGATGTTCGGGCTGGACGGCGAGGACGGCAGCGCCGGTTCCTTCGACGCGGGCGGCGGCGGCGGCAGCGGCGCCCAGGGCGGCCTGGTCCTGACCGGCGCGAATGCGGTGCTTTTCACCAATGGGACCTCCGTCTCCGGCGGCAATGGCGGCGACGGAGCCACGGCGGTGGGCGGCGCCGGCGGCGGCGGCGGCGGGGGCGCCGCCTTGGTACTGGTGTCGGGCGGGACCATCCAGCATGACGGGTCGGTGATCGTCGGCGGCACCGGCGGCACGGCCGGCCTGGGCCCGGATTCGGGCGGCGGCGGTGGCGGCGCGGGCGTCTTCCTGGTCGATGGCGGCACGCTGTTCAACAATGCCGGCACCGTACAGGGCGGCTTGGGCGGCGAGGCAACCAGCGGCGCGGGCGGCCTGGGCGGCGCCGCGGTGCTCGCCAACCGCGGGGCGGTGAACAATGCCGCGTTCATCCGTGGCGGCAACGGAGGTAGCGCGGCCGCGGCCGGGGCGGGCGGCGATGCCATCGTCGCCAACGGCACCGCCATCGTCAACGATGCCGCTGGCCAGATCATCGGTGGCCGGGGCGGCGACAGCGTCGGAGCCGGCGGCCAGCCCGGCAATGGCGGGGCCGGCGTGCGCTACGTCAACACCGGCGGCGCCCTGCAGAACGCCGGTATCATCTTCGGCGGCGCCGGCGGCACGCCCAGCGGTACAACGGGGGGCGCCGGCGGGGCCGGCGTGATCGCCCAGGGCGGCGTCGCGATCGCCAATAGCGGCACCATCGTGGGCGGCATGGGCAGCTTCGGCGGGGGCCGCGCCAATGCCGTGGAATTGAGCGGCGGTGCGAATCGCCTGACGCTGCAGGCCGGGTCCACCATCCTGGGCAATGTCGTCAGCACCAGCGGCACGGCGCTCGGCGGGGATATCCTGGCCCTGGGCGGCGATACGACGGATGCCAGTACCAGCTTCAACGTCGGCCAGATCGGCGCCGTGGGCGCCGCGGTCCAGTACCAGGGCTTCAACCGCTACGAGAAAACGGGCGCCAGCACGTGGACGTTGACCGGCGTCAACGCCGGCGTCACGCCATGGACCCTGAGCGCCGGCACGCTGGTCGTCGGGTCGGACGCGGCGCTGGGCAATGTCGCGGGCGCCCTGACCTTCAACGGCGGCACCCTGCGCAATACCGCTGCCATCGATACCGCGCGCCCCATCGTGGTGGACGCGGGCGGCGGCACCCTGGATACGCCGCAGCCCGTGACGCTGCAAGGCACGCTTTCCGGCGGCGGCGCGCTGGCCAAGACCGGCGCCGCCACCTTGACGCTGAACGGCGCCAGTACGTACACCGGCGCCTTCGCGCTGCAAGCGGGCAAGCTGGTGGTGGGCGACGCCACGCACGCCGGCGCCGTCCTGCCGGGCATCGTGACCGTGGCCAACGGCGCCACGCTGGGCGGGCAGGGCACGGTCGGCGGCGCGCTGATCGGCGCCGGCGGCATCGTGGCGCCGGGCAATTCCATCGGCACGCTGCACGTCACCGGCAACTTCACCATGGCGCCGGGCGCCGTCTATCAGGTGGAAGTCGATTCTTCATCCACGGCCAGCGACCGCATCGCGGTGGGCGGGACGGCGACGCTGGCGGGTTCGGTCGTGCATGTGGGCCCGGACGGCAATTTCAGCCTGGCGCGCGACTACACCATCGTGACGGCGGCAGGGGGCGTGCAAGGCGCGTTCAACAGCGTGGCCAGCAACTACGCCTTCCTGGATCCCAAGCTGAGCTACGGCGCGAACGACGTCACCTTGCGGATGCAGTTGAAGCAGGTGCCGGGCGACGGCGGCTCGGGCAACGGCGGCGACGGGGGCGGCGGCAACGGCGGCAACGGCGGCAATGGTAATGGCGGCGGCACGCGGCCGATCCGCTTCGCCGATGCCGCCGACACGCGCAACCAGCGCGCCGTCGCCAATGCCGTACAGACGCTGCCGCAGGACAACGCCGTCTATTCCCAGGTGCTGAACCTGCCGGCGGGCGCGCCGCCGGCGGCATTCGACGCCCTGTCCGGCGAGATCCACGCCAGCACCATCGCCGTGCTGCACGGCGTGGGAGACACGGTGGCCAGCCTGCCCACGGCGCATCTGCGCGCAAACCTGTACGCCGGCCAGACGGCCGGCGACCCCGTGGCACAAGCGGGATCGGCGGCATTGGGCGCGACCGCGATGCCGCGGTCGGCCGCGCAGCCGCTATGGGCCGAGGTCTTCGGCAGCTGGCGCACGCTGGACGGCAATGGCAACGCGGGACGCGTGCGGCAATCGGACGGCGGCCTGTTCGTGGGCGGCGACCACGCGGTCGGCGCCGGCTGGCGCCTGGGCGGGGCGCTGGGCTATACCGGCAGCCATGTGTCGCTGCGCGACCGCGCCGCCACCGCGGACGTGGACAGCTACAGCGCCACGGTCTTTGGCGGCAAGGCCTTCCAGGCCGGTCCGGGACACATCGAATGGACCGCGGGCGCGGCCTACACCTGGCACGATATCGATACGCGCCGCGATACCTCCGCCGCCGGATTGGCCGACACGCTCAAGGCCGGTTATCACGCCGGCACCGCGCAGGTCTTCACCGAGCTGGGCTATCGCCTGCCCGTGGCGGACCGCATGGCGGTGCAGCCCTTCGCCGGCGTCAACTACAGCGACCTGCGCGTGCGCGGGTTTTCCGAGTCCGGGGGCGCGGCCGCCCTGGACGGCGAAAGCGAGCGCAGCGCCGTCACCACCACGACGCTGGGCCTGCGCGGCGAGCTGCGCTTCGAGTCCGCCGGCATGCCGGGCCGCGTGCACGCCATGGCCGGCTGGCGCCATGCCTTCGGCGACCTCGATCCCACCACCGCCATGGCCTTCGGCGACAGCGTGCCCTTCACGGTGGCCGGGGCTCCCATCGCGCAGGACGCGGCCGTCATGGAATTGGGCATCGACATGCGGATGACGAAATCGACGACCGTGGGCGTGGCCTACAACGGCCAGTTCGGCGGCGGCAACCGGCAGAATGCCGGCAGCGTGAACGTCGCCTGGCGCTTCTAGCGGCGGTGGCCGGCCCCCGCTCCCGCGCGGCTGGCGACCGGGGCGGGGCCGGTGCCGGGGTCGGGGATCGCCCCGATACAATCGTGCCGGTTTATCCGCCGCTTGCCGGAGCCTACGCATGGAATTGCGCCATCTCAGATATTTCCTGGCGCTGGCCGAATCGCTGAATTTCACGCGGGCGGCCGAGCGCGTGCACGTCACGCAGTCCACTTTGTCGCACCAGATCCGCCAGCTGGAAGAGGAAGTCGGGCGGCCGCTGTTCGAGCGCAGCGGGCGCCGCGTGACCATGACGGAGGCGGGCGACGCCTTCCAGGCCTATGCGCAGCGCGCGCTGCGGGAGATCGACCAGGGCCTGGGCGAACTCAAGCGTGGCGGCCATGACGTCACGGGCGTGGTGCGGATAGGCACCACGCATACCTTCAACCTGAGTTTCATCCCGGCCTGCGTCGCCGTGTTCCTGGCGCGCCATCCCACGGTGCGGGTGCAAGTCGAGGAACTGGAAGCCGATACCATCATCGGCGGCCTGGAGTCCGGCGCGCTGGACCTGGGGGTATCGTACCGGCCGGCCGCGCCGGGCAATCTGCGCTTCGAGCCGCTTTTCAATGAAGAGCTGCTGTTGACCGTGCGCGCCACACACCCGCTGGCGCGGCGCAAGCGCATACGCATGATCGAACTGCATCGGGAGCCGCTGGTGCTGCTGCCGGCCCGGTTCTCCACGCGGCGCCTGTTGGACGAGTGTTTCGCCGCGGCCGGGGCCGAGCCCGATATCGTGGCCGAGATGAACTCGGTGGCCGCCATGCTGGGCCTGGTGGCGCGCGCCGAAGTGGGCGCGGTCGTGGCATGCAACGCCGTGGCCCAGGACAGCGGCCTGAAGATGATTCCCCTGGAGAACCCCACGCCCGTGCGCACGCCCGGGCTGCTGTTCAAGGCGGATCATCCCCAGGACCGGGCAGGCAAGGCCTTCGCCGCCCTGGTGCGCAAGCAGGCGATGGGGCGCGCCGGCTACCCGGGACGATAGCCCGCCGGCACCTCGCCGTCGTATTCGACGGCCTGCGAAGCCTGGTACGACAGCGCAAAGCCGATGGGCCGCCGGGCCTCCTCGACCAGGTGGCCGATCAGTCCCGCGGTGCGGGCCAGGATGGGCACGCCCTTCAGCGCCGCGATGGGGAAGCCGATGCCCAGCAGCAGCGCGGGAATCGCCGCCGACACATTCAGCTTGAGCGCCTTGCCGACGATTTCCTCGATGGCCGGCTCCAGGGCCAGCGCAATGTCGACGTACGACGTGTCGATGGCTTCCTCGCGCGCCACGTCGATCAGCCGCGCGACGCGCGGATCGCGCGCCTTGTGCAAGGGGTGTCCGTAGCCCGGTATGGCCTTGCCCGCCGCGCGGTACTCCTGGATGACTTCGCGCGCGGCCGTGGCGATATCGCTGCCTTGGGCGGCGCGCCGGCGTATGGCGTCCAGCAGCACGCCCGCCGCTTCGGAGGCGCCCAGGATCACCGAGCCGCAGCCCAGGATGCCCGCGGCCACCGCGCCCTGCAGCGCATCCGGCGCGGCCGCATAGGTCATGCGGCTGGCCTGCACGCTGGGCACCAGCCCGTGCTCCGCGATGGCCACCAGGGTAGCGTCCAGCACGCGCCGCGATTTGCCGTCCGGCATGCGGCCCAGCACCAGGAAGTGGAAGTAGTCGGTAAAGGACGCGACCCCGATCAACTCCTGGCACAGGTCGCGCCCGCGCACCACGATGGTTTCGCTGTTGGAGGTGGAAATCGATGTGACCGGCACGGTCGCCTTGCCTATCTTCATGTTCGATGCCTCAGTCCAGGGCCGCGTTGGCCTGCACGATGATGTCGGCCCACTTGGCGGTTTCCGTTTTGATGAAGGGGTTCAGCGCGGCCGTATCCAGGGTCGACGGCTCGACGCCCAGGTCGGCCAGCTTCTGCCGCAGGGCCGGGTCTTGCATGACCTGCGCGGCGGCCTTGCCCAGCGTGGCCAGCACGTCCCGCGGGACGCCGGCGGGCGCCGCCAGCATGTACCACGCCGTCAGGTCGAAACCGGGGAAGCCGGATTCCTGCATGGTGGGCACATCGGGCGCGGCGGCGGAGCGGCGCGCCGAACTGGCGGCCAGCGCTTTCAAGCGGCCCGCCTTGACCTGCGGCATGACCGCGGTGGGGTGGTAGAACAGGACGTCCGTTTCGCCCGACATGACGGCCGTGACGGCCTGCGCGCCTTCCTTGTACGGCACGTGCAGCATCTGCGTCTTGCTCATTTCCGCCATCATCGCGCCCGCCAGGTGGCCCGACGTGCCCGGGCCGGCCGAGGCATAGGTGACGGTGCCGGGATGGGCCTTGGCATACGCGACCAGCTCCTGCACGGTGTTCCAGGGCGCGTTGGCGCGCGTCACCAGCAAGGTCGGCGTATAGCCCGGCATGGCGATGGGGACGAAGGACGTGACCGGGTCGTAGGGCAGGCGCTTGTACAGTCCCTTGTTGATCGCCAGCGTGCCGACGGTGCCCATGGTGATGGTGTAGCCGTCGGGCGCCGCCTTGGCCACGTAGTCGGTGCCGATGCTGCCGCCCGCGCCGGCGCGGTTCTCCACGATGACCGCTTGTCCCAGCGCGCCGGACAGCTTCTCGGCGAACAGGCGCGCCGTGGTGTCGGTGGAGGTGCCGGGGCCGAAGGCGACCACCATGCGCACGGGACGCTCGGGGTAGCTGCCCGCGACGCCCGTGCCGTGCAGGGCGATGCCGCACAGCGCGGCGGCAAGAAAGGCCAGGGGTTTCATGATGTCTTCTCCTTGTCGTTGTGTCGTTGTGTCCTTGCTTGGCGCAAGCGCCTTTACGGCTGCCGCGGCCGGGCGCCGCGCAGCTCGCCCAGCACTTCCTCGGTGTGTTCTCCCAGCATCGGCGGCGCCGATACCGCCGTCGACCGCACGCCGTCGAAGCTGACCGGGCTGCGCACCGTGCGGAACTCGCCCATCACGGGGTGGCGGGTCGCGACCTCCAATTCCAGGTGGCGGGCCTGCGGATCGTTCAGCGCCTCGCTGGCGTCGTACATGGGCGCATGGGGGACATCGTTTGCCTGCAGCCGTTCGCACCACTGCGCGCGCGTCCTGGCCTTGAAGATGCCGCGCAGCAGCGCGATCAGCGCTTCATGGTTGGCGATGCGGTCCTCGCGCGTGCGAAAGGCGGGTTCCTCGTCGAACAGGGCGGGGCGGTCGATGGCGGCCGCCAGTCCCTGCCAGAACTTTTCCGGCGACGACATGTGCAGCGCGATCCACTTGCCGTCGGCGCATTCCAGCACGTAGGACTGCGACACGCTGGGCCGGCTGTAGGGGCCCATCACTTCGCCCGCCGAAAAATAATGCGTGAAGGCGTCCAGGTTGAAATGCGTCATCGCCTCCAGCATGGAGACGGCCACCGTGCAGCCCTCGCCGGTGCGGGCGCGTCGATGCAGGGCGCCCAGGATGCCGTAGGCGGCGTAGAAGCCGGTCAGCGAATCGGCGATGGCGGGACCGACCACACGGGGGTTGGCGGGATTGATCAGCAACCCAAGGAAGCCGCTGGCCGCCTGGGCCACGGTGTCGTAGGCGGGACGGTCCGCCGCCGGCCCGTCGCCGCCGAAGCCGCTGATGGCGCAGTAGACCAGGCGCGGATTCAGGGCCCGCAGCCGGGCCTCGCCGGCATTGAGCCGTTCGGCGACGCCGGGGCGGAAATTCTGGATGAAGACATCGGCGCTGGCGATCAAGGCGTCGAAGTCGCGCAGGTCCTGTTCGGCGCGCGTGTCCAGCGCCACGCTGCGCTTGTTGCGGTTGTAGGTCTGGAAGTGAGGGCTGTACAGGCCGCCCTTGAAGGCGCGGAAAGGGTCGCCCTTGTCGGGATTTTCCAGCTTGACGACGTCCGCGCCCAGGTCGGCCAGCAGCATCCCCGCCGCCGGCCCGGTGATGAACGTGCCTTGTTCCACCACCCGTATTCCTGCCAGCACGCCCGCCATCGCCATCTCCTGTGTCTTGTATCGGCCGGCGCGATCCACCGGCGTGGCAGGACTATAGGCAAGCGCGAACCATGGCGGAAGTGATTAATTTCGATCCATTTACCCTCATGGCATCGATAGTTGGCGCGGGGGCCGCCTTACAAGTCGAGCTGCAAGGGGGCCGCGCCGGCGGCGGGCACCGCGCAGCAGATCAAGGCCTGGCCATCGGGCACCGGGAACTCCGGCGCCTGGGGATAGGCGACCGCGCCCTGCACGATGCGCGTGCGGCAGGTGCCGCAACTGCCGCCGCGGCAGCCGAAGTCCGGCGCCAGGCCGCTTTGCTCGGCCAGTTCCAGCAGGGAGCCCGCGCCCGGTTGCCATTGGGCTTGCGTGGCCGACCGCACGAAGGCCACCGGCACGGGCTCGCCAGCCGGCGGATGTGCGGGCCCGTTGGTGGCCGCGGCGCCGCGTGCGGCGGGCGTATCGCGCGCGGCGATGGCGTCGCCTTGCGCGCTGCCATCGGTCTTGGCGGCGGCCGCTGCCTGGCGGACCAGCGAGGACGCGCCGAAGGCCTCGGCATGGATGCGTGCGTCCGCGACGTTCAGCGCGCGCAGGCCGTCGTACAGGGCCTGCATGAAGGATGCGGGACCGCAAAGATAGAAGTCGTAATCGTCGAAGGGCAGGTGCCGGCGCAGGACGTCGACGCCGATGCGGCCCGCTTCGTCGTAATCCTGGCCCGGCTGGGCGCCGGCGGGGTCGCTGAGCAGGCGCACCAGGTGCACCGCATCGCCGCCCTGCGCGGCCAGCGCGGCGATTTCCTCGGAGAAGGGCCGTTCCGCCAGCGTGCGCGCCGACTGGAAGAACCAGGTCGGCCGCGTCCGCTGCCTGCGCTGGCCCTCGTAGACGATGTGGCGCAGCATGGCCAGCAAGGGCGTGACGCCGATGCCCGCCGCCAGCAGTACCGCCGGGCGTTTTTCCGCCGCGTCCACCGTGAAATTGCCGCCGGGGACGCGGGCTTCGACGATGTCGCCCACGTGCACGCTGTCGTGCAGATGGCTAGATACGGCGCCTTCGCGCTTGACGCTGATGCGGTAGCCGGCATCCGAAGGCGCGGAGGATACGGTGTAGGTGCGCGGCAGCGGCCTGTCCTGGCCGGCGGGCGTCACGCGTATGGGCAGGAACTGGCCCGCCAGGTGCGGCGCGCGGCCCGCGCCATCGGCGGGCTCCAGGTGGAAAGAGCGCACGCTGCTGCTTTCGTCGACGATGCGCGCCACGCGGAATGGCCGCCAGCGGCCGGCCAGCGCGGCCGCGCGCATGCGGTCGGCGGCGTCATCCCAGCTGCCGGTCAGCAGCGAGCTGGGCGATGCCCCGTCTTCCCTGCGCGCCCAGCGCAGCGGCAAGGCCTGCTCACGGCGCACGATGGTGCGCGGGAAGAAACGCCACAACCGCTCGGCGCCCTGGAAGGCCGCGATCTCCGGGGAGTCGACGATCACTTCGGCGGTGCCGCTCATTTGCAGCAGTTCGCCGGTATCGAAGTCGGCAAAGGTCAGTCCGGCCGCCGGATTGACCATGAAGTTGCCCAGCGTGTTGAAGAACAGGTTGCCGTTGAAATCGGGAATCGTCATGCCGCCATCGTCGTCGAGCCGGACAAAGCCGGGCTTGCCGCCGCGATGCGAGACGTCCACCTGCCGCCCTGCGGGCAGGTCCGCATAAGAGGCGACGAAGAAGCTGTCCGCCCCGCCGATCAAGGCGCGGGCCCGCTCGTCGAGCGCGGGCAGGACTTGGGGCGCGATACGGGTCTGTTCCCGTGGATCGCGGGTGAAAGACAGGGTGCGCTGCTGGATGTAGCGGGGGCAATTGCCGAAGCTGTGCACCACGTCGATATGCGAGATCCCGCCATCGCCATGATGCAGGGTGCCGTTCATGCGGTTGCGCCGCCGCGTCGCCATGTCGATGCCCAGCAGGCCCACCGGTTGACCGTCCTCCAGGCCGCCATCCGCGGGATCGGCGGGCTCGCGGGCGATGGCGATATCCAGGCGCCGGGGATGGGGCGAAACCAGGAAGCCCGGCTGCGCGGCGCGCAGCGTCGCCCATACCGTGCCGTCCGGCGCCACGGCCCCCAGCACGACGAAAGGCAGCTGTGCGAAGAACTCGCGGTGCTGGTCGGGCATGTAGTCGCGGATGAAGCGGCGGCCGACATCGTCCATTTTGGCGAGCGCGCCCGCATGCGATTGCAGGGCAAGTTCCCCGCGGTGCCAGGGTAGGGTGGACATGGTGGCTCCTTGTCTGGTGGTGTGCGCGGGCCCGCTACGGGGCCCGCCGTGCGCCGCGGCGTTCTCCTGCGGCCTTCTCAGGCGTCCAGGCCTACCGGCGTGCGCTGGAAGGGCACGAAGCCGGGCAGCGCTTCCACCCGCGCCAGCCATTGCCGCACGTTGGCGTAGTCCTTCAGGTCCACATAGCCTTCCGGCGCGCGCGCCGTGTAGCTGTACAGCGCGACATCCGCGATGGTGGGATGCGCGGCGGCGATCCAGGGTCCTTGCGCCAGCGCGTCGTCCATGCGCTTGAGCACGACATGGGCACGGGCGATGGCAGCCTGGGCGTCCAGCGAGGCGCCGAACACCGTGACCAGCCGCGCGGCGGCGGGGCCGAAGGCGATATCGCCGGCCGCGACCGACAGCCAGCGCTGCACGGCGGCCGCCTGCTCGGGCGCTTCCGGCACCCAGTCGGTCCTGCCCAGTTTCTTGCCCACGTAGACCAGGATGGCGTTGGAGTCCGCCACCACCGTCTCGCCGTCGACCAGCACCGGCACCTGGCCGAAGGGATTCAGCTTCAGGAATTCCGGCTGCTTGTGGGCCCGCGCAGCCAGGTCGACCTCGACGAGCTCGGCGGGCGCGCCGATCAGGGACAGGAACAGGCGGGCGCGGTGGGAGTGGCCGGAGAGGGGGTGGTGGTAGAGTTTCATGGCGGCAGTCCTATGTTTGCGGTTTTTGCACGTAATCTCGTGCTGGAACGAATCATAGGAGGGCTACGGACCGGGAAAAACCGCCGCCAGGAGAAAGTATTCTTCTTATATCAGCAATAATAGCTGCATCAATTGAGCGATTTGTCCGCGCGCAGCCGATCGATCGCCAGGTCCAGGAAGGCCCGGACTTTCTGCATGGCGTGCCGGCCTTCGCGGTGGATCAGATGGATGGGCAGGGGCGGCGGTTCATAGTCCGCCAGCACCACGCGCAGCTGGCCATCCCACAACTCGCCGGCCACCTGGTACGACAGCGCGCGCGCCACGCCCAGGCCGGCGACGGCGGCGGCGATGGCCGAGTCGTTGGTCGACGTCGCCAGCCGGGGCGTGAAGCGCAGGTGCCTGGGTTCGCCTTGTTCCAGGAAGCGCCATTCCGCCATCGTGCTGACGCCGGTGGTCTGGATCAGCGTGTGGCCCAGCAGATCGTCGGGCGTGCGCGGCACGCCATGCCGTTCCAGATACGCGGGCGCGGCGCATACCACGCGCCGCACCCGGCCGACCGGGATGGCCTGCAGCGATGAATTCGCCAGGTCCCCGATGCGCACGCCCACGTCCACGCCTTCGTCGATCAGGTTGACGTTGCGGTCCAGCAGCAGGCACTGGGCGTCGACCTCGGGATAGCGTTGCAGGTACTCGACCACGATGGGGGTCACATGGCGGGCGCCGAACAGCACCGGCGCGGTCACCACCAGGTTGCCGCGCGGCGCGGCATGCATGCCGGCGGCGGCGAGTTCGGCTTCCTCGATCTCGCCCAGGATGCGTTTGCAGTTTTCGAGATAGGCGGCGCCGGTGTCGGTGGGCCGCACCACGCGGGTGGTGCGCGTCAGCAGGCGCACGCCCAGATGGGATTCCAGCTCGGTGATGACGCGGCTGACGACCGACAGCGAGACATCGAGCTTGCGCGCGGCGGCGGTGAAGCCGCCGCTTTCCACCACGGTGACGAAGGTCTTCATGGCGTGTAGCCGGTCCACGCGTCTGCTCCCGGAATGATTGCGCAGGCGGCAGTATATCCAGCACCGGGCAGGGCCGGAGGCGCCGGCCCGGGGGAAGGCGGTCAGGCCTTGGGGGACTTGGCGATGGCCGCCTCGAAAGTCGAGCGATAGGCGAACAGCGCCGCCGACCCGCCGGTGTGGACAAAGACGACATTCTGGCCGGCGCTGAACTTGCCGGCGCGGATCTGCGCGATCAGGCCCGCCATGCCCTTGCCGGAATACACCGGGTCCAGCAGGATGCCTTCCAGTTCGGCGGCCAGGCGCACGGCCTCTATCATGCCTTCGGTGGGCACGCCGTAGCCGCCGCCCACGTGGCCGGCGTCCACCGCGACATCCTCGCGGCGCACCGAGCCGGCGGGCAGGCCCATGTAGTCGCGCGTGGCCTGCACCAGCTTCCAGACGTTTTCTTCCTGCTGCTGCTGCGCGGCGCGCACGCTGATGCCCATGACCGGGATGCCGCTGTTGCTGGCGGCCAGCCCGGTGACCAGGCCGGCCTGCGTGCCGGCGCTGCCCGTGGCGTGCACCACGCAATCCAGGCGCAGGCCCGTTTCGAAGGACTGGTTCAGCAGTTCCTGGGCGCAGGCCACGTAGCCCAGCGCGCCCACGGGGTTGGAGCCGCCGCCGGGAATGACGTAGGGCTTGCGGCCCTGGTCGCGCAATTGCGCCGCCAGGTCTTCCATGGCCTGTTGCATATTGGTGCCCGCCGGCAGGCGCGTGACGATTTCGCCGCCCATCAGGCGGTCCAGCAGCACGTTGCCGGATTCTTCGTAGTCCTCGCCGCCGTCGCTGACGCGCTGCTCCAGCAGGATCTTGCATTGCAGGCCGAAGCGCGCCGCCGCGGCGACCGTCTGGCGGGCGTGGTTGGATTGCACGGCGCCCTGGGTGATCAGCGTGTCGGCGCCCTGTGCCAGGGCCTCGGCCACCAGGAATTCCAGTTTGCGCGTCTTGTTGCCGCCCGTGGCCAGGCCGGTGCAGTCGTCGCGCTTGATGTACAGATTCGGTCCACCCAGGTGGCGGGACAGATTGGGCAAGGGCTCCAGGGGCGTGGGGAAATGGCCCAGGCGGACGCGCGGATAGGCGGCAAGATGCATCATGGCTGTTCTGCGTAAGAAGTAAGGGTGGGAAGACAAGCGGTCGAGATTAACGGACAGCCCGCCGGGGCGCCTAATGCTATATTTTCCGGCCCTTATGCTTTTTTTGCATAAGCTCCCCGCGCGGTTCCCCGAATGAAACTGATCTGGCTCGAAGACTTTCTCGCGCTGCTGCACGCCGGCACGTTTTCGCGGGCGGCCGCCATGCGCAATATCACGCAGCCGGCCTTTTCGCGCCGCATCCAGATGCTGGAAGACTGGCTGGGAGCGCCGCTGATCGATCGCGGCAGCCCGGGCCTGCGGCTGACGCCCCTGGGCGAGCGCTATACGCACGAGTTCCGCGCCCTGTTGATGCAGGCCAATGAACTGCGCGCCCGCATCCAGGCGGAACAGCAGGGCGTGCGCCGCGTGCGGGTGGCCGCCCAGCACACCCTGACGATCACCTGGCTGCCCAGCCTGCTGCGGCGCGTGCAGCGCGATGCGCCCGGCATCGAACTGGGGGTCGATGCCCACGATCGCCCCGAGAGCATCGCCCGCTTCTCGTCCGGCGAGGCGCAACTGCTGCTTTGCCTGGAGGCGGAAACGCCGCTGCATGCAACGATGCCGCGCACCGAGTATCTGCACCTGGGCCATGAACGGCTCGTCGCGGTGAGCGCCGCCACGCCGGGGGGCGCGCCGCTGCATCGGCCGCAGGCCGGCCGTCCCGTGCGGCTGCTGGGCTATCCCGCGCCCAGCTTCATGGGCGGCGTGCTCTACAAGCGCTGCCTGCCGCCGCTGATGGACCGCTATCCGGTGCGCATCGTGCAGGAATCGGGCTTTGTCGCCGGCATCAAGGAAATGGTGCTGGCGGGCATGGGCATGGCCTGGCTGCCGGAACGCCTGATCGCGCGCGAGCTGGCGACGAAAACCCTGGTCAGGGCGGGGCGCGGATTGCCCGCCGTGGACATCCCGGTCTCTCTTTACCGCGTTGCGCGCGGACCGGGGCATGGGGCGGTGGACGAGATCTGGGCACTATTGAGCGCCCGTCAGGCGCGCGACGCATAGCGCCCGCCGCGTCCGGGTTGACGCACATCAAAGGACAGGCCGCGCGCGCTGGATACAGTGGCCCTGATCCCGTATGCCTGGCGGCGTCGCGGCCCGGCCGCTTCCGCGCCATCGGCCGCTTGCCCGCAAGGCGATGCACGGGCAATGCAGCCATACGGAGAGGCGGTCATGTACGAGAAAATCCTGGTGCCCATCGACGGCAGCGAAACCGGTGAACGGGCGCTGGAACAGGCCGCCAGTCTGGCGACGCTATGCCATGCGCGGGTGCGCCTGCTGCATGTGCTGGACACGCTGTGGTACGCCAACGGTTTCGAGCGGCCGGAAATCTACGAGCATCAATTGCGGCCTTCCATGGTTCGCGCCGGCCATCGCATCCTGACGGCGGCGCGGCACGTCATGGAACAGGCCGGCGTGCCCTGCGATTGCCATCTGCAGGAGAGCGACGACCGCCGCGTATTCGAAATCATCCTGGACCATGCCAGGCGCTGGGGCGCGGACGTCATCGTGATGGGCACGCATGGCCGCCGCGGCGTGAATCGCCTGCTGATGGGCAGCGATGCCGAATTGGTCGCCCGCTCGGCGCCGGTGCCGGTGCTGCTGGTGCGGCCGCCGCGGTCCGAGCAGCCCGAGGATGCCGGGGCCCTGGCCGACATGCATTGAAGCATTGAACCGGCCCTGTGCCTGAGGTGGCCGCCTCTGCATACAGGCGCCGGCGCTCGCTACTGGCCGGCGCCAGTCGGTAGCAGCACGGCCGCACCCACCAGGCGGCCCTCGCGCAGGTCGGCCAGGGCGCGATTGGCGTCGGCCAGGGCATAGCGGGTCGTATGCATGCATATCCCGGCCGCCGAGGCGATGCGCAGGAATTCCTCGCCATCCTTGCGCGCCAGATTGGCGACGGACACCACCTGCCTTTCCTCCCAGAGCAGCCGGTAGGGAAAGGCCGGGATGTCGCTCATGTGGATGCCGCCGCAGACCACGCGGCCGCCCTTGCGCACGGCGGCCAGCGCGGCGGGGACCAGCGCGCCGACGGGCGCGAACAGGATCGCCGCGTCCAGGGGGCGCGGCGGCGCTTCGTCGGAACCGCCCACCCAGGCCGCGCCCAGTTCGCGCGCCAGCGCCTGGGCGGCCTGGTCGCCCGGCCGCGTGAAGGCGTAGACGGTGCGCCCCTGCCAGCGGCACACCTGCGCCAGGATATGCGCCGCCGCGCCGAAGCCGTACAGGCCGATATGGGGCGCATTGCCGGCGGCCCGCAGCGCGCGCCACCCTATCAGGCCGGCGCACATCAGCGGCGCGGCCGCGACGGGGTCGTCCAGACCGGTCAGGGGAAACACGAAGTCCGCGTCCGCCAGCGCATGCGTGGCGAAACCACCGTCGAAGGTATATCCGGTGAACAGCGGCGCATCGCACAGGTTCTCCTGGTCCTGGCCGCAGTAGGGGCACACCCCGCAGGTATGCGCCAGCCACGACACGCCGACGCGCGTGCCGATGGCGGGCAGCCCGACGTCCGGGCCCAGTGCGTCCACGATGCCGACGATCTCGTGGCCGGGCACGATGGGCAAGGCGGGATGCGGCAGTTCGCCGTCCACCACATGCAAGTCCGTACGGCAGATGCCGCAGGCCTCGATGCGCACCCGCACCTGGCCCGCCGCGGGCTGGGGCAGGGGACGCGTTTCCCTGACCAGGGGCTGGCCGGGGCCGTGCAGAACCATGGCTTCCATAACGGGTCTCCCATACGGTTGCCGAAAGGGGGCGCCGAAGGGCGGGGACGATGCGCGGTGGCGCCGGCGCATCGCAGGGACAGCGTACAGGAGGAAGGGCCGCCGCCGTTGACCTGCATCAAGGCCCCGGCCGCCGCGATGAGCGATGGTGTGTTCCATGGCGCCGCGGCCGGCGCCCGCCGCCCCATGGCCGCGCGCCGTATCGCGATGGCGGACCCGCATAGGAACGAATCATGAGCATCAGGAATCTGAAGGCGCTTTTCCACCCCGGCTCGGTGGCGGTGATCGGCGCCTCCGAACAGCCCTATAACGTGGGCGCGCGGGTGTTTTCCAATCTGCTGGCCGGCGGCTACGGGGGCGCCATCTATGCGGTCAATCCGAAATACTGCATGGTGCGCAACACGCCCTGCTACCGCGACGTGGCCAGCCTGCCCGCGGCCCCGGAACTGGCCATCCTTTGCACGCCCGCGGCCACGGTTCCCGGACTGGTCGCGCAACTGGGCGCGCGGGGCACGCGGGCCGCGATCGTCCTGAGCGCGGGGCTGTCGGCGCCCGCGCCGGACGGCAATGGGACGCTGCGCGAAGCCATGCTGGCGGCGGCACGGCCCCATCTGCTGCGCATACTCGGCCCCAACTGCCTGGGCATGCTCATCCCGGGGCTGGGCCTGAACGCCAGCTTCGCGCCCACGATGGCCTTGCCCGGGCGGCTCGCGTTCGTATCGCAATCCGGGGCGCTGGCGACGGCGGTGCTGGATTGGTCCAACAGCCGCAACATCGGTTTTTCGCATTTCGTGACGCTGGGCGACAGCGCCGACATCGACCTGGGAGACCTGCTGGACTATTTGGCGGACAGCCCGGAGGCCAACGCGATCCTGCTCTACATCGAAGCCGTCACCGCGGCGCGCAAATTCATGTCGGCGGCACGCCGCGCCGCGCGCAACAAGCCGGTGGTCGCGATCAAGGCGGGCCGGGCGCCGCAAGGGGCCCGGGCCGCGGCCACGCATACCGGCGCCCTGGCGGGATCCGATCTGGTGTACGACGCGGCCATCCGCCGCGCCGGCATGCTGCGCGTCGACACCACGGACGAATTGTTCGATGCCGTGGAGACGCTGGCGCGCGCCCGGCCCTTGCGCGGCGACCGCCTTGCCATCATGACCAACGGCGGCGGGGCGGGCGTCATGGCCACCGACGAGCTGGTACGCCGCGGCGGTACGCTGGCCGAACTGGACCCCGCCACGGTGAGGGCGCTGGACGCCGTGCTGCCGGCCACCTGGTCGCACGCCAATCCCGTGGACATCGTCGGCGATGCGCCGGTGAAGCGCTATGTCCAGGCGCTGGACATCCTGCTGCGCGACCATGGCAGCGACGCCATATTGTTCATCCACGCGCCCACCGCCATCGCCTCCAGCGACGACATCGCTTCGGCCATGCAGCCGCATATCGCGGGCTCCCCGCGCAATGTGTTCTCCGCCTGGCTGGGCGGCGATGCCGTCGCGCACGCGCGCAAGCGTTTCCGCAACGCCGGGATCCCCACTTACGACACGCCGGAGCAGGCCGTGGGGGCCTTCATTCATGCCGTGCAATACCGGCGCAACCAGGCCCTGTTGCTGGAAACGCCCTCGCTGGATGCGCGGGCGGACAGCCGCGATACGGAGCAGGCGAGAAGAATCGTCGCCGGCATCCTGGCGCAAGGCCGCGCCATGCTGACGGACGACGAAGCCAAGGCCGTGCTGGCGGCGTATGGCATTCCGGTGCTGGAAACGCGCGTGGCGCGCGATGCCGAGCAGGCCGTCGCCCATGCGCGGGAGCTGGGCTTTCCGGTGGCCGTCAAGGTCCTGTCCTCGGCCATCACGCACAAGTCCGACGTCGGCGGCGTGGCGCTGGACCTGGACGATGCGGAGCAGGTGCGCCTGGCGGTGGCGTCCATGCGGCGCCGTATCGGCGAACTGCGCGCCGATGCGCCCATCGATGGCTATATGGTGCAGCGTATGCTGCGCCGGCCCCATGCGCGGGAACTGATCGTTGGCGCGGCCGTGGATCCCGTGTTCGGGCCCGTGGTGCTGTTCGGCCAGGGCGGCACGGCGGTGGAGGTGCTGGCCGACCGCTCCGTGGGCCTGGCTCCGTTGAACGAGCCGCTGGCGCGCGATCTGGTGTCGCGCACGCGCGTGGCCAGCCTGCTCGCCGGCTATCGCGACCGTCCGGCGGTGGCCCACGAGGCCCTGTACCGCATCCTGACCCGGGTGTCGCAGCTGGTGTGCGACATCCCGGAGATCGAGTCGCTGGATATCAACCCGCTGCTGGCGGATGGCCACGGCGCGATCGCCATGGACGTCCGCATCGGCGTGCGCCCCTGCGCCGGCGCCGCGACGGACCGGCTGGCGATCCTGCCGTACCCCGCGGCGCTGGAGGAGCTCGCCCAATGGGGCGGTTCGACCGTCCTTATCCGTCCCGCGCGCCCCGAGGACGAAGTCCTGTATCGCGGCTTCTTCCTGGCCTTGACGCCGGATGACGTCCGCCATCGCTTTTTCGGCATGGTGCAGCCATTGCAGCATCGCGAGCTTGCCCGAATGGCGCAGCTGGACTACGACCGGGAGATGGCTTTCGTGGCGGTCCGCCGCGGCGCGGACGGCCAGGAGACCATGCTGGGCGAGGCGCGCGGTGTCGTCGATCCCGACAACGACACGGCGGATTTCGCGCTGATGGTGCGGTCCGACCAGAAGAACCGCGGCCTGGGGACGCTGTTGATGGCGCGCCTGATCCGCTATTTCACCGCCAAGGGCACCCGGCGTCTGGTGGGGATGGTCATGGCCGACAATAGCGGCATGCTGGAACTGGCGCGCCGCTGCGGCTTCGCCGCGGAGCCGCATGGCATCGGCGCGGAGATCCGCATTTCCCTGGCGCTGAACGCCGCGGCGGGCGCGCCGCGCCGGGAAGAGCCCGCCGCGTCGCAAGCCGCCTGACTGGTCCGGCGCGCGGCGCCGGACAGGCATTCCCGGACAGAACAAAAGGCGGCCCGCGCGGGCCGCCCTTGCCGATCGCCGCGTCGCCGCCGAAGCCGGCGGCGCGACGGTGCGATAGCCGCTATTTGACGATCGTGACCGGAACCTGCGCCAGGTGCAGCGTCTTGGTGGTGACCGAGCCCAGCCACAGGCTGGCAGTGGAACCCAGGCCGCGCGAGCCCATGACGATCTGGTCGCATTTGTTCTGCTCGGCGGTCGACACGATGGTCTCGGCGATGTGGCCGACCTTGATATGCGCCGCATAGGGGATATGCGCTTCGTCCAGCATGGCCTTGGCCTTGGCCAGCATCGTTTCGCCTTCTTCCTGGTGATAGCGCCGTATCGTTTCCTGGTCGATGAACATCCGCACCGCGCCGGAGACGATGGGGATCTGCACGTTCAGCAGGTGCAGCGAGAGCGGTTCGTACATTTTCATGTGCTGGACGACGTGGTTCAGCGCGCGCAGCGCGTTGTCCGAGCCATCGATGGGGACGAGGACGCAGCTCATGGATTCTCCTTTCAGGGGTTCGAACGGGACGTCAATGGGAAAACAGCACCGGCACCGTCATGCTCTTCAGGATCGCGCGCGAGGCGCCGCCCAGGACCCATTCACGGGCACGGCTATGGCCGTACAGGCCCATGACGATCAGGTCGCAGCCGTAGTCGGATGCGGCGTTCAGGATGGCGTTGCCGGTGCCGATTCCGGCCGTCTCGCCGGTGGTCACGCGCGGACGCACATAGCCGTGCGCGTGGAAATAGGCTTCCAGGTCGCCCACGACGGTTTGCCTGCGGCGCATTTCATCGGAATTGGCGTCCAAGGTCAGGGCGACGATTTCGCTGGCCGTGGCAAAGAAGGGCGCGGCGTCGGCCAGGGCGCGGGCGGCTTCGCGGCCGTGGTCCCAGCAGAACAGGATGCGCGTGCCCACGGTCTCGAACTCGCCGGAGTAGGGGACGGCCAGCACCGGCCGGCCCGCCGTCAGGATGACGGATTCCGTCATGTCCGGCGCCAGGACGGAGTCGGTCACGCCGTCGACCGACTGGCTGATCACCAGCAGGTCCGCGCAGCGCGCATGCCGGGCGAGCAGCTCATCGGCACGGCCCTCCGGCGCCCGCCATTGCACCGCGATCCCGGAGCCGCCCGCCTGGCGCTGGAAGGCCTCTTCGCACTTGCGGCGGTCTTCCTGCATCTGGCGTAGCGCGATCTCCTGTAGCGCGCTGGGCACATAGGCCTCGTCGAACAGATATCGCGGCGGGGCAAAGGATACATAGATACCTAGCAGCTCCGCATGGAAACGGGCCGCCAGGGCGGCCGCCACGGCCGTGCGGCCGGCGCACGCGGCGTCTTTCTCTACTTGAAGGGCGATACGCTTCAGCATTTGGGGGCCTCGCGGGAGAACGTCGGGCTTGCGGGAAGGGCAGACCGGGATCGGGGTCGTGT
This sequence comes from Bordetella bronchialis, assembly GCF_001676705.1. Classification (NCBI taxonomy): domain Bacteria; kingdom Pseudomonadati; phylum Pseudomonadota; class Betaproteobacteria; order Burkholderiales; family Alcaligenaceae; genus Bordetella; species Bordetella bronchialis. The sequence continues at coordinate 3,060,651 of NZ_CP016170.1, read as the reverse complement.
GCCGTGCACAAGGGCCTGCGTGGCGCGGGTCAGTGCGGCGCGGTTCAGTGCAGCGCTGTTACTTGCGCGCCGGGATCGGCGGCCTGCCCACGCTCTTCGTCATAGGCGTCGCGCAACATGCGTTCCGCCAGCTCGAGCACGCGGATGGCGTCCTCGATGCTGGCGCCGGATCCCAGCACGAAATGGATGGCCAGGGAAGCCAGCCGGGCGATGTCATACTGTTCTGCATTCATGGCGGTGTCCTCGCGATGCATGCCGTCAGTTTCCACCCATCGCCGTCCGCCGTTGTTGACCTGCATCAAGCCCGCGTGCCGCCCGCCCGGCAAGGCGGCTAGCGGTCGAAAACGTATTCCCCCGGGGCGTCGCCCAGCATCGTTTCCGGCGGGTAGCCAGGCGCGGGCCCCTTCGGTCCGGAATGCCGCACCAGCCATGCTTCCCAGTGCGGCCACCAGGAACCCTCTACCGTTTCGGCGCGTTCGGCCCACTCCTGCGGCGCCAGGTAGGGCGCTCCCTCGCGCCGCACACCCCAGCGGAAGTGGCGGTGGGGCCGGTCCGGCTCGCTGACGATGCCCACGTTATGGCCGCCCGAGCACAGGATGAAGGTCAGGTCGCGGTGATTGAGCAGGTGCAGCTTGTAGACCGATTCCCACGGAGAGATGTGGTCGCGCTCCGTGGCGACGGCCAGCATGGGAAGGCGGATATCCGCCAGCGCCACGGGCTGGCCCCGCACGCACAGCCGCCCGGCCGCCAGGTCGTTGTTCAGGTACAGGCGGTGCAGGGTCTCGCTGTGCATGCGATGGGGCAGGCGGGTGATGTCGGCGTTCCAGGTCATCAGGTCGGTGATCTGCAGCTGGTGGCCCAGCAGGTAATCGCGCACCAGGCGCGACCAGATCAGGTCGCGCGAGTTCAGCAGCTGGAATACGCCGGCCAGTTGCTTGCCGTCCAGGTAGCCTTGCTGCCACATCAGCGCATCCAGGCAGGCGACGCCGCTGGGGCTGATGAACAGGCCCAGCTCGCCGGGCTCGTCGAAGTCCGTCTGCGCGGCCAGCAAGGTGATACTGCGCAGCAGCGGCCGCCGTTCGTGGCGCCGTGCTAGCGGGCGCCGTGCCAGCGCCGCGGCGCCGATGGCCAGCAGCGTCCCGCCCAGGCAATAGCCCACCCCGTGCACGCGGCGCCCGCCGCTATCCTGCGATGCCTGCTGCAAGGCCTGCAGCAGCCCGTCCTGCACGTACTTGTCCATGTCCCAGTCGCGTCCTTCTTCGCGCGGGTTTTTCCATGAGACGGCATAGACCGTGTGTCCGTGCGCCACCAGATAACGCACCAGGGAATTGTGCGGCGACAGGTCCAGGATGTAGTACTTGAGCAGCCAGGACGGCACGATGACCACCGGTTCGCGCCAGGTCTCGCGCGTGGCGGGCGCGTAGCGAATCAGTTCGAACATCTCGTTGCGGTAGATCACGGCGCCCGGCGTGGCCGCGATCTCCTTGCCCACCCGGTACACCTGGCGTTTGGTGGCCGAGGTGCCCGGCGCGCAACCCGCCAGCAGGTCGCAGGCGTCCGACCACCAGCGCTTCGCGCCTTCGAATAGATTCAGCCCCGCCGTATCGCCGATCGCCTCCAGGACTTCCGGGTTGGCGAACCAGAAATTGCTGGGGGACACGATGTCCAGCAGTTGCCGTCCGATGAAGTTCATGACGTGCTGGTGGTGCGGCATGGCGCCGCTGACGCCGTGCGTGGCGGCGTCCCAGCTGCCTTCCATGCGCTGAAAGCCGGCACGCCACTGCGCGTAAGGCCAACGTTCCCAATCCGGATGGCGAAATCGCGGGTCCGGCCGATGGTGATAGCGCTCGAACCGCCGCGCGGTTTCCGCCGGGGATTGTGTCGCCGCCAGCCATAGCGATAGCTGCTTGCCGGGCGATATGGCCAGGTGCATGGCCCAGTCCACCCAGTCCAGGTAGATGCCCAGCGGCGACACGCCGCCCACCGTGCGGGCCACCGCGGCATGGCTGAGCCGGTCCAGGTCGCGCCAGGGCGGCTCGGGCGGTTCGGGGCACGACAAAGGCACGCGCGGCTCGGCGGGCAGGGGGGCGGCCTCCTTCGCGATGGCGGCCGACGTCCGCGGACGCGCGGCGAGGGGCCGCGGACGGCGCTCACGCGGCGTGGCCGGCGCGGCGGCCGCGGCCGCCGCGCCGGCCATGGGCGTCTCGTTCGACGGGGATAGGTGCTTCGACATCGCGCCACCTTGTCGGTCGGGTGATGCCTCAATGCTAGGTCCGGGGTATGGCCGGAGTATTGATTTAACGCAAGGTCGCGCGGGCATGGCGCCGCCGCCGCGCCCGGCGCCCGGCCCGGCCTGATCGCGCCCTCGCGGCGGTCCGGCCGGACCGGCTTGACCCATATCAAGATGCCGCGCGCCGCGCCGGCCTAGTGTGTCCGGATAAGTGTCCGGATACCTCGCCGATAAGCGTCCGGATAGACCCGGGCGTCCACCCCCGACTCTTTTCAGGAGCGCAGCCATGTCGCAGAAAATCGCATTGATCACCGGCGGGATGGGTGGACTGGGGCAGGCCATCGTATCGCGCCTGCACCAGGCGGGACATCGCATCGCCGTGACGGTGTCCCCGGAGAACCGGCACGCCGCCGCCTGGCTGGAAGAACACCGGCGCAACGGCCTGGACATCAACGCCTATCCGGTCGACGTCGCGGACTTCGATAGCTGCCTGGCCTGCGTGGGCAGCGTGCGCAAGGAGATGGGCGAGGTCGACATCCTGGTCAACAATGCCGGGGTGACGCGCGACGCGAGCTTGCGCAAGATGCGGCGCGAGGATTGGGACAAGGTCATACGCACGGATCTGGACTCGGTGTTCAACATGACCCAGCCGGTACTGGAAGGAATGATCGCCAAGCGCTGGGGACGCATCGTCAATATCGCGTCCGTCAACGGCCAGCGCGGACAGTTCGGCCAGGCCAACTATGCCGCCGCCAAGGCGGGCATCCATGGCTTTACCATGTCGCTGGCCCTGGAGATGGCCCGGCATGGCGTGACGGTCAACACCGTCTCGCCGGGCTACCTGGCCACCCGGATGGTTACCGCCGTGCCGCGGGAGGTGCTGGACACCAAGATACTGCCCTCGATCCCGCTGGGGCGCCTGGGCGAGCCGGAGGAAATCGCGCACCTGGTGAACTTCGTCGCATCGGAGGAAGCGGCCTATATGACCGGCGCGAACCTGGCCATCAACGGCGGCCTGCACATGCAGTAGCGCTTCGGCGGCATCGCCGGCCGCCTCGCTTAGAATCCACGGTGACGCATCCCCCGGCAAGAGCGGCGCGCCGCCGCCACGGGCATGCTGCCCAGTACATCCCGAGCCCTATGAAAGACCACATCCTGGAAAGCCAGACCATGGACTGGCTGATCCGTTCCGCGACCGAAGCGATCGTCATCGCCGACGCGGAAGGCCGCATCGTCCTTGCCAATGCGGCGGCGGCCGGCCTGTTCGGCCATGCGGCCGAAGCCTTGCCGGGCCTGGCGCTGCCCGCGCTGCTGCCGGAGTGGGAAATGGCCGAACAGGGCAAGGCCGGGCTGCCGGGCGGCGGCCGGGCGGGCGTGTTCGAGGTTTCCGCACAGCGCGCCGACGGCAGCGCCTTCCCGGTCGAAATCTGCGTATCGCCGCTGACCACCCATTGGGGCCTGGCGCTCTGGATGGTATCCATCCGGGACATCACGCCGCGCATGCGCAGCGAGCAGGCCATGCGCGACAACGAGGCCCGGCTGCGCGCGGTGTTCGACACGGCCGTCGACGCCATCGTCACCATAGACGAGGCCGGCCGCATCGAGCGGTTCAACCCCGCCGCCGTACGGCTGTTCGGCTATGCCGAGGACGAAGTCCTGGGGCGCAATGTCTCCATGCTGATGCCGTCGCCGTATCGGGAAATGCACGACGGCTACCTGCACCACTACCTGCGCACCGGCGAGAAGAAAATCATCGGCATCGGCCGGGAAGTCGTCGGCATGCGCAAGGACGGCACCGTGTTCCCCATGGATCTGGCGGTGGCCGAGATGCGCGTGGGGGGCAGCCGCATGTTCACGGGCATGGTGCGCGACATCACCGAACGCAAGCGCGCGCAGGAGCAATACGCCCAACTGCTGCGCGAGGTGACCAGCGCGAACGAGGAACTCACCAACTTCGCCTACATCGTTTCGCACGACCTGAAGGCCCCGCTGCGGGCCATCGGTTCGCTGGCGAACTGGCTGGCCGCCGATTATGCCGACCGCCTGGATGACGAAGGCCGCGAGCACCTGCGCCTGCTGGTGGGGCGTGTCCATCGCATGAGCGGCCTGATCGACGGCATCCTGGAGTACTCGCGCATCGGCCGCATCAAGGAGGCCCGCGTGCCGGTGGACCTGGACGTGCTGGTGGGCGACATCATCGACCTGCTGGCGCCGCCGGACCATATCGAGGTACTGGTCGAGAATCCCCTGCCTGTCGTGATGGCGGAACGCACGCGCATGCAGCAGCTGTTCCAGAACCTGGTGTCCAACGCCATCAAGTACATGGACAAGCCGCAAGGGCTGGTGCGCATCGGCTGCGAGCCCGCCGGCGAAAGCCGCTGGCGCTTCTGGGTGTCGGACAACGGTCCGGGGATCGAGGCCCGGCACCACGAGCGGATTTTCCAGCTGTTCCAGACCCTGGCGCCGCGCGACCGGGTCGAAAGCACCGGCGTGGGCCTGACCCTGGTGAAGAAGATACTGGAGCTGTACGGCTCGGATATCTCGGTACAATCCACCGTCGGCGCCGGCACCGCCTTCGTTTTCACACTGCCCATGATGCCGCCCGGGCACGATCCCGATCATTCCCCAAGATCCCATCCATGAAGACGCCTTCCAAGCCGGTACTGCTTGTCGAGGACGACACGGTCGACGCCATGACCGTCAGGCGCGCGCTCAGGGAAATCAACGTCCTGAATCCGCTGGTGCGCTGCGAGCATGGCGAAGAGGCCCTGGAGTACCTGCGCAATCCCGCCAATGAGCGGCCCTGCATCATCCTGCTGGACCTGAACATGCCGGTGATGAACGGCATCGAGTTCCTGCACGTGGTCAAGGCCGACGAGCAGCTGCGCCGCCTGCCCGTCATCGTGCTGACTACCTCGGAAGAGCAGCAGGACAAGGTCAATAGCTTCAACATGAGCGTGGCCGGCTACATGGCCAAGCCGGTGGATTACCGCCAGTTCGTCGAGATCATGCGTTCCATCGACCTGTACTGGACGATCAGCGAGCTGCCCTAGGGGCGGCGCGCATACCTGCCGCCCGACCAGGATCGCGACCGGACAGCCGCCATGCAGCCAGCCATCATCCGCGTATTGCTCGTGGAAGACGATGCGGTGGACCGCATCGCCTGCCGCCGCGCGCTGGCCGCCGCTGCCGTCCACCGCTTCGAGGTGGCCGCCGCCGAAACCGCGGACGCGGCCCTGGATCATCTGCGGTCGAACCGCGTGGACTGCGTGCTGCTGGATTACCGGCTGCCCGATCGCACCGGCCTGGAATTCCTGGATGAGCTGGCCGACGGCACGGGGGAAGTCACCGTGCCCGTGCTCGTGCTCACGGGCGAGGACAGCACCGAGGTCGCGGTGGAGATGATGCGCCATGGCGCCCGCGACTACCTGTACAAGGATACGGAAGGCCGCTACCTGCAGACGCTGCCCGCCGCCATCGACCGCATGCTGCGCGGCCAGCGGCTGCTGGAAGACAAGCGGCAGGCCGAGGCCATGTTCCGCGCGCTGGTCGAACAGATCCAGGCCATCACCTACGTGCGCGAGCTCGGCGGGGAGGGCAGGCTGCGCTATATCAGCCCGCAGATCAGCGCCCTGGGCTACGCGGCGGACGATTGGCTGTCCGACCCGGCCGCGCCGCTGGCCGCCATCCATGCAGCCGATCGCACCCGAGCGGCCGCCGCCATCGCGCACAGTATCGCGCAGGCCGGAACGCTGCGGGTCGAATACCGCATGCTGGGCAAGGACGGTCGGGAACGCTGGTTCCGCGACGAAGCCGAGGTCGTGCGCGACTCCGCCGGCCGGCCGCTGTTCCAGCAAGGCATCCTGATCGACATCACCCAGAACAAGCTCGCCGAAGAGGCCTTGCGCGAATCGCGCGAAGCCCTGCGCCGCCTGGCGGCGCACCAGGAGAACATCAAGGAAAGCGAGCGCAAGCGCATCGCCCAGGAAATCCACGACGAGCTGGGCGGCCTGCTGACCGGTATCAAGGCCCACGTGTCGGTATCCTGCGAACGCGCGGCCCAGGCCGGCGCCACGCCGGATCCATTGCTGCGCGAGGCCGCGCGCCTGACCGAGGAGGCCATCCAGGCCGTGCGCCGGGTCATCAACGACCTGCGTCCCAGCGTACTGGACCAGCTTGGCGTCTGGGAGGCCATCGAATGGTATGCCAGCCAGGTAGAAGCCCGCTTCGGCCTGGTGTGCGATTGCACTATCGCGGCCTCGGCCCGGGAAGCCCCCGTGGACCCGGATCGCAGCATCATGCTGTTCCGTATCGTCCAGGAATCCCTGACCAATGTGGTGCGGCACGCCGACGCGTCGCTGGTTTCCGTCCATGCCGCCGCCAAGGACGGCGTCATCCTGGTCGAGATCCGCGACGACGGCAAGGGCTTCGCCACGGACCAGCCCGCGAACCGGCATTCCTGGGGCATCCAGGGCATGCAGGAACGCACGCGCCATTTCGGCGGCCAGCTGACCGTGTCCAGCATCGCCGGCAAGGGCACGCGCGTCGCGCTGCGCCTGCCGCTGGAAACCCGGGACGCGCCCTGAATGCCCGCTGCGGCCCGCGTCAGGTCGGGCCGGGCCGCGTCAGGCCGGGCCGCGTCAGGCCGGGCCGCGTCAGGCCGGGCCGCGTCAGGCCGTGCCGCGTCAGGCCGCGTCAGGCCGGGCCGCGATGGATCCCATCATCGGTATACCAGCACGGGGATCTGGCAGTGGGTCAGGACCTTCTGCGTGACGCTGCCCAGTATCACCGCCTTCACGCCGCCGAACCCGTGCGAGCCCATCGCGATGACGTCGCAGCCGCGCTTGCGCGCCGCTTCAATGATGGCTTCGTGGGGGTGGTCGTGCTCGACTTCCTCGCCCTCGCATTCGACATCGGCCGCCTGGCAGATCTCCTTGGCCCAGCCCAGGTACTGCTGAGCGTGGTCATGCTGGTAGGCCTTGTATTCGTCGCGCACGCGTTCGATCTGGTCGGCCTCGGCCGACAGCATGCGGAACGGGTGCGTCACCGTCAGGAACGTCACCTTGGCCCGCATATCGCGCGCAAGTGCGACCGCCGGCCTGGCGGCCGCGAAGGAAGGCTCGGAACCGTCGATGGGGATGAGCATATGCTTGAACATGGCGTCACCTCGACCCGCCGGGATAGGGGCTTTTATCGTCGCCGCGCGCGCCCGGCCGGGCATTGACCTGGATCAAGCTTGCACCGGGTCCCCGGGCCGATCATTGGCGCACGGCATCACGCGGAGCGCGACATGAAGGGCCACATCGCTGCCGCCAGGCAGGACGGAACCCAGGACGGCCGGGCGGTGGCGGACATCTCCGGCGGACCGGCCGGCGGTGTTGCGCTCCCGTACGCATGCGGCGCCGCGGAAGTGCTGCGGAGCTTGTGCGTTTCCGCCGCGCAAGGGCTGAGCGACGAAGAGGCGGCGGCACGCCGGGCACGCCATGGGCCCAATGCCATCGCGGCCCGGCGCGGCGCCAGCGCGATGCGGCTGCTGCTGCATCAGTTCAAAAGCGCCGTGGTCTATCTGCTGGCCGGCGCGGCGGCCCTGGCCCTGTATTTCGGCGAGATGGAAGAGGGCGCCGCTATCGTCGCCGTGCTCGCGGTCAACGCGCTGATCGGCTTCGTCACGGAGCTCAAGGCGGCGCGCTCCATCGAGGCGCTGCGCGCGCTGGGGGGGCACGGCGCACGCGTTCGCCGCGCCGGCCGTGTCCGTCTCGTTCCGGCCGAGGAGCTCGTGCCCGGAGACATCGTCGTGTTCGACGCCGGCGACGCCGTGTCCGCCGATGTCCGGCTGACCGAGGCCTCGCGGCTGGCCGCGGACGAATCGACCCTGACGGGCGAGTCGGTCGCCGTGGACAAGCAGCCCCACGCGGTCAGCGCCGACGCCCGCCTGGGCGACCGCTCCTGCATGCTGTACAAGGGCACCGCCGTCACGCGGGGCAGCGGGGCCGGCGTGGTGGTGGCCACTGGGCTGGCGACGGAGCTCGGCCAGGTCACGCGCCTGGTGCTGGATGCCCATCCCGGCACATCGCCGCTCGAGCGCAAGCTGGCCCGCCTGTCGGCGCAACTGGTCTGGGCGACGCTGGTGCTGGCGGCCGCGATTGCGGCCGTCGGTCTCCTGCGCGGAGGCAACACTTTCCTCATGGTGGAAGCCGCCATCGCGCTCGCGGTGGCGGCGATTCCCGAAGGCCTGCCCATCGTGGCCACGCTGGCGCTGGCCCGCGGCATGTGGCGCATGGCGCGCCAGCACGCCCTTATCGAGCGGCTGTCCGCCGTCGAGACCCTGGGAGCCACCACCATCATCCTGACCGACAAGACCGGGACGCTGACCGAGAACCGCATGGCGGTGCGCCGGCTTTGCACGGCGACGGGCGAGATCCCCCTCGATCCCGATACGGCGGACACGGACCCGCTCCATCCCCTGGCTGGCGACGCGCAAGCCACCGCCTTGCTGCGCGTGGCGGTCCTGTGCAACGACGCCCACCTGGATCGCGCCAATGGGGACAGTGGCGATCCGATGGAGATCGCCCTACTGCGCGCCGGCCTGCGCGCGGGCTTGAAGCGGCTCGCCTTGCTGCACGGCCACGCCCTGGCGCGCAAGCACGCTTTCGACGGCGCGACCAAAATGATGGCCACCGTGCATGAGAGCGGCGACGGTTACCTGTTCGCCGTAAAGGGGGCGCCCGAGGCGGTGATCGCCGCCTCCGCGCGCGTGCCGGACACGCACGGCGAGGCGACCCTGGACGAGGCGCGGCGGGCCGACTGGCTGGCGCGCGCGGACGAGCTGGCGCGGCACGGCCTTCGTGTACTGGCCTTCGCCATGAAAATGAGTACGCAGGCCGATGACGCTCCCTACTCGGGCCTGGTGCTACTGGGTTTGGCGGGTCTGGAGGATCCTGCCCGGGCCGACGTGCCGCGCGCGATCCGCGACTGCCAGCAAGCGGGCATTCGCGTGGCGATGGTGACCGGCGATCACGTCGTCACCGCGCGCAGCATTGCCCGCGCCGTCGGCATCGGGGCTGGCGCGCAGGCGGTGGAGGGACGCGGCGTCGCGGGAATGCTGCGAACCGGCCAGCCGCCGCTGCGCGATGTCGGCGTCTACGCCCGCGTCAGCCCCGCGGAAAAACTGGAGCTGGTCAAGGCCTACCAGGCCTGCGGCGAGATAGTCGCCATGACGGGGGACGGCGTGAACGACGCGCCGGCGCTGCGGCAGGCGGATATCGGCGTGGCCATGGGCCTGCGCGGCACCGACGTGGCGCGCGAAGCCGCCGCCATGATCCTGCTGGATGACGCCTTTCCCACCATCGTCAAGGCCGTGCAGGAAGGGCGGGTCATCTTCGGCAATATCCGGCGCTTCGTGGTCTACCTGCTGTCATGCAACCTGAGCGAGGTGATGGCGGTCGGCCTGGCGGTGCTGGCGGGGCTGCCCTTGCCGCTGCTGCCGCTGCAGATCCTGTACCTGAACCTGGTCACCGACGTATTTCCCGCCTTCGCGCTGGCGATGGGCGAGGGCGAGCCGGGCGTGCTCGGGCGCGCGCCGCGCCCCCCCAGGGAACCCATCCTGGGACGCCGCCAATGGGCCGCCATCGTTCTGCATGGCGCCGCGCTGACCGCCGGCACTTTCGCCGCCATGGCCTTGACCCGCGTATTGGCGCTGGATGCGGGCGCATCCGTTACGGTTACCTTCCTGACCCTGGCGTTCGCGCAGCTGTGGCATGCGTTCAATATGCGCGCCATCCGATCGGCGCCCTTCGTCAACGAGGTCACTCGCAATGCCTGGCTGTGGGGCGCGCTGCTGCTGTGCGCAGGCCTGCTCGCCATTCCTCCGTACATGCCGGCGCTCGCCCGGCTCCTGCATCTGGTCCCCTTGAATGGGACGGCCTGGGCGGTGATCATGGCGGGCAGCCTGGTCCCGCTGCTTGTGGCGCAGCTCGTGCTGGCTGCCATCGGTGCGCGGGACCGCCGTGGCCCCGGCTCCGGCGCGGCGGGTTGGTCGCCGCCACCAGGCCGATTGTCGTAAGGGGCTATGACTCCGATATCCCCGCGGCGTTCCAGCCCCCGCCCAGGGCACGGATCAGGTTGATGGTGGAGCGCGCACGCTCGCCGTCCAGCTTGACCGCGGCGCGCTGCTGCTGCAGAACCGTGCGGTCGGCGTCGATGACGTTGAGATAACCGATGGCGCCTTCGCGGTACTGCGTATGCGAAAGCCGCGCGGCGCGTTCGGACGCGGCGACGGCCTCGTCCTGCGCCTTGCCCTGTTCGCCCAGGATGCGCAAGTTGGCCAGGTTGTCTTCCACTTCGCGGAAGGCGTTCAGCACCGTCCCGCGATACCGGGCGACCTCTTCCTCATAGCTGGCGCGGGCGCGATCCAGTCCGGCCTGGCGGCGGCCGCCGTCGAACAATGGCAGGTTCAAGGCCGTCCCCACCAGGGGCCCCAGGAGGAAGGTGCGGCTGGACCAGTTGAACAGATCGCCCAACTGCGCCGACTCGAATCCCATGGCACCGGTCAGGCTCAGGCTGGGGAAGAAGGCCGAACGGGCCACGCCCACGCGGGCATTGGCCGCCGCCATCGCGCGCTCGGCGGCGGCGATGTCGGGACGGCGCTCCAGCAGGGCCGAAGGCAGGCCTGCCGGGACGCTGATGGCAATGCGGGCCAGGGGGCGCGGCGGCAGGGAGAACTCGGCCGGCGTACTGCCGAGCAGGACCGCCATGGCGTGTTCCGCGGCCGCCCGGCGCCGTGCGATGCCCAGCGCCTCGGATTGCGCGGATGCCAACTCCGCCCGCGCACGGGCCACGTCCGCTTCGTTGGTATCGCCTTCGTCGTAGCGGCGCCGCACCAGATCGAGGGACTGCTGCCGCAGTGCCACGGTGCGTTGGAAGAGCGCGCCTTCCGCGTCCAATTCGCGCAGCTGGAAGTATTGCTGCGCGACATCGGCCTGCAAGGCCAGCAGCACCGAGCGAAAGAGCGCTTCCCCGCGCTGCGCGTCGGCCGTGGCGGCGTCCACGGTGGCCGACACGCGGCCGAACAGGTCGACCTCGTAGGAGACGCCGGCCTGCGCCCGGTACAGGGTGGATGCCGCCGATGCGGCGCCGTCTTCCAGGCCTTGCGAAGCGGGCGAAGGACGTTCGCGCGTGGCTCCCACGCCGGCATTGATTTCGGGATACAGGCCGGCGCGAGCGTTCTTCACCAGGGCGCGGGCCTGTTGCAGTCGCGCGGCGGCCGCCTTCAGGTCCTGATTGGCCTCTTGCGCGCGCGCTTCCAGTCCATCCAGCGTGTCATCGCCGAATACCTTCCACCATTCGCCGCGGCCGGCGTCTTCGGCGGGGCGTGCCGCCTTCCAGCTACCGGACGGGTCGCCTGCCACCGTGGCGGGGCCGGCTTCCTTGTAGGCGGGCGGCGTCTGTACAGCCGGCCGCTCGTAGGCGGGGGTCACCGAACATCCCGCCACGACCATCAACGTGGCGAGCAGCGTCGACCCGATACGGACCAGCCGCGGTAGTCCGCCCGTCATTGTCGACGGGCCGTGCGTGTGTCGTGCGTTGTTCATGAACGAGCTCCGGTAATGTCGGCATCGGCCGGCTCAGGCCTGGGCGCCTTGCTTCGGGACGGTGTACGCCGGCGTGTCCGCGCCGGCCGTGATGGGGGCATCGTGGCGCGCCGCCGAGTGCAGCTTGCGGTTGCCCGTCAGCTGGCGCAGCAGCACATAGAACACGGGCGTCAGCAACAGGCCGAACAAGGTGACGCCCAGCATGCCGAAGAACACGGCGATGCCCATCGCGCGTCGCATTTCCGCGCCGGCGCCGGTGGACATGACCAGGGGAACGACACCCATGATGAAGGCGATCGAGGTCATCAGGATCGGGCGCAGGCGCAGGCGGCTGGCTTCGATGGCCGCCTGGATGGCGGTACGGCCCTGCATTTCTAGTTCGCGGGCGAACTCGACGATCAGGATGGCGTTCTTGGCCGACAAGCCGACCAGTACCATCAGCCCGATCTGGGTGAAGATGTTGTTATCGCCGCGCGTCAGCCACACGCCCGCCAATGCCGACAGGATGCTCATGGGAACGATCAGGATGATCGCCAAGGGCAGCGTCAGGCTTTCGTACATCGCGGCCAGCACCAGGAATACCAGCAGGACGCTGATGGGGAATACCCAGAGCGCGGCGTTGCCGGCCAGGATCTGCTGATAGGTCAGGTCGGTCCACTCGAACTTGATGCCGCGCGGCAGGGTCTGCGCGGCGATGCGTTCCACCGCGGCCTGCGCCTGCCCGCTCGAATAGCCCGGGGCAGGGCCGCCGTTGATGTCGGCGGCGGTGAAACCGTTGTAGCGCACGACCATTTCGGGTCCATAGGCCTGCTTGACCTTGAGCAGCGACGACAGCGGCACCATCTCGCCGTTCGCATTGCGGGTCTTCAGCAGGCCGATATCCTCCGGCGAGGCACGGAACGGCGCGTCGGCCTGCGCGCGAACCTGGTAGACCCGGCCGAAACGGTTGAAGTCATTGACATACAGCGAGCCCAGGTAGATCTGCATGGTGTCGAACACGTCCGTCACCGAGACGCCCAGCTGCTTCGCCTTGGCGCGGTCCAGGTCGATATCCAGTTGCGGCACGTTGATCTGGTAGCTGGTGAACATGGGGCCCAGCGCGGGATCCCGGGCGGCGGCTTTCATGAAGGCCTGCGTCGCATCGTTCAGGGCTTCGTAGCCCAGCGCGCCCCGGTCCTGGATCTGCAGCTTGAAGCCGCCCACCGTGCCCAGTCCCGATACGGGCGGCGGCGGGAAGGTGGCGATAGCGGCGCCCTTGATACGTGAAAACTCGGCGTTCAGGGTGGCGGCGATGGCTTCGGCCGACTCTTCCGGGGGCCGTTCCTTGGAAGGCTTGAGCACCGAGAAAACCAGGGCGCTGGACGAGGAATTGGTCAGGCCGTTCACGGACAGCCCCGGGAAGGACGGCACGTTGACCACGCCCGGTACCCGCAGGGCGATCCGGTTCATTTCGCGTACGACCGCTTCCGTGCGCTCCAGGGAGGCGCCGTTGGGTAGCTGGACGATGCTGACCAGGTAGTCCTTGTCCTGTGCGGGCACGAATCCGCCAGGCACGACCTGGCCGAGCAGGGCCGTGGCGCCCAGCAGCACGGCATAGACGGCGAGCATGGCCATCTTGCGGTGGATCACGCCCGCCACGCCGCGCCCATAGCTTTCCGAGCCGCGATGGAACAGCTTGTTGAATGCCATGAAGAAGCGGCCCAGTACGCGATCGATCAATCGGGTCAGCCGGTCCTTGGGGTCGTGATGGCTTTTCAGCAGGATGGCGGACAGGGCGGGAGACAGGGTCAGCGAGTTGAACGCCGAGATCACCGTCGAAATCGCGATCGTCATGGCGAACTGCTTGTAGAACTGTCCCGTCAGGCCCGACATGAAGGCCAGCGGCACGAACACCGCCACCAGCGTCAGCGCGATGGCGACGATGGGGCCGGAAACTTCACGCATGGCCTTGTAGGTGGCCTCCCGTGCCGAGAGCCCGGCGGCGATATTCCGTTCGACGTTTTCGACGACCACGATGGCGTCGTCGACCACGATACCGATCGCCAGCACCATGCCGAACAGCGACAAGGCGTTGATGGTGAAGCCGAAGGCCAATAGCAGCGAGAACGTCCCGACGATGGATACCGGGACGGCCAGCAGCGGGATCAGCGAGGCACGCCAGGATTGCAGGAACACCACCACAACGATGACGACCAGCACGATCGCTTCGAGCAAGGTATGGATCACCGCATCGATGCTTTCGCGCACGAACTGGGTCGGGTCGTACTTGACGCCGTAGTCGACGCCCTCGGGCATGTCGGCCTTGAGCTCCTCCATGGCGGCCCGCACGTCGTCGGAAATCCGCAGGGCGTTGGCTCCCGGCTGCTGGAAGATGATCAGCTGGACCGCCGGCTTGTCGTCCAGCATGGCGCGCAGCGCGTACTCCGCCGCGCCCAGTTCCACCCGGGCCACGTCGGACAGATGCGTGACGGCGCCATCGGGCGATGTTTTCAGGATGATGCCGCGAAAGTCCTCTTCGGTCTTGAGCCGCCCCTGGGCATTGACGTTGAATTGCAGCGCCACGTTGGCGGGCATCGGCGAAGCGCCTATCGTGCCCGCGGCCGCCTGCACGTTCTGTTCGCGGATGGCGTTGACCACATCGGTTGCGGTCAGGTTCTGCGCCGCCACCTTGGTGGGATCCAGCCAGACCCGCATGGCGTAATCGCCCGAGCCCCACATCACCACTTCACCGACGCCGGGAATGCGCGCAAGGCGGTCCTTGACGTTGATCAGCGCGTAGTTGCGCAGATAGGTCAGGTCGTAGCGGTCGTTGGGCGAGAACAGGCTCACCCCCATGGTCAGGGTGGGAGACGATTTGACCGTGCTGACACCCAGGCGCTGCACATCTTCGGGCAGGCGAGGCAGGGCCTGTGTCACGCGGTTCTGCACGAACTGCTGCGCCTTGTCGGGATCCGTTCCCAGCTTGAAGGTCACGGTGGTGGTCATATTGCCGTCGCTGTTGGCCTGCGACTGCATATACAGCATGTTCTCCACGCCGTTGATCTGTTCCTCGATGGGGGCGGCCACGGTCTCGGCGATCACCTTGGGATTGGCGCCGGGATATTGGGCGCGCACGATCACGGATGGCGGGACGACTTCGGGATACTCGCCGGTGGGCAGCATCTTCAGGGCGATCAGGCCGGCCAGCAGGACGATGGCCGAGAGCACGCCGGCGAAGATGGGCCGGTCGATGAAGAATTTCGAGATGTTCATGTTGGGCTCCGATCGCGGCTCCGCTCCATGCGGGGGAGCGGGCCACGGTCATGGGGGTTCATCAGGCGGCCGGCTTGGCTGGCACGGCGGACGCCACGGGCTTGCCGTCGGTCATGCCCACCAGTCGGGGCTGGACCGTCTCGGCGGGGCGCACGCGCTGCATGCCATTGACGATTACGCGCTCGCCGGGCTCGAGGCCCGCGGTGACGATGCGCATGCCTTCGTATTCATTGCCCAGCACGATTTCGCGGTACCGGACATGGTTGTCGTCGTCGACCACCAGTACGAAGCGCCTGGCCTGGTCGGTGCCGATCGCGGCCTCGTTCAGCAGCACGGCCTGCGTGGGCGTGCCGGCACCGACCTTCACGCGGGCATACAAGCCAGGCAGCAGGTCGTTGGCGGCGTTGTCGAAGCGGGCGCGGACGCGGATGGTGCCGGAACGCCTGTCCATCTGGTTGTCTACAGAGTCGATGCGGCCCTGGCGCGAGTAGCCGTCTTCGTCCGCCAGGCCCAGGTACACCGGCGTGCGGGAAGATCCGCCTTGGCGCAAATAGCGCAGATAGGTCTGTTCGTCGACGTCGAAGGACGCGTAGATCGGCGATTGCGACACCACCGTCGTGAGCAAGGGCGCGTTGGCGCCGGCCTGCACAATGTTGCCCACGGTCAGTTCGGCGCGCGATACGCGGCCGGACACCGGCGCCGTCACCTGCGTATAGGACAGGTTGATACGGGCGCTTTCCGCCGCCGCCCTGGCCGCGCGCAGCGCCGCATTGGCCTGCAGCGAGGCATTGCGCTTTTCCTCGAAGTCCCGGCGAGCGACGGCATTGTCGGCCAGCAGCCGCTGGTTGCGCGCCAGCTCGGATGACGCATAGGCCACCCGCGCCTCCGCGGCCGCCACCTGGGCCTGCGCGCGTTCCAGCTCGGCGGCATAGGGCTGCGGATCGATGGTGAACAGCAAGTCGCCCTTGCGCACCGTCGCGCCGTCGTGGAAATGCACGGCGACTATCCTGCCCGAGGCCAGCGGACGGATCTCCACCTTGTCTATCGCTTCCAGGCGGCCCGTGTAGCTTTGCCATTCCACGATGGGCTCGCTGGCGACACGGGCGACGTCGACCTCGATGGCGGGAGCGGGCGCGCTGGCGGCCCGGGCCGGGACCATGCCGTGGCCATGATGGATGGCGCCGGCCGCGGCGGCCGCGATGAAGAGGGCGCCCAGCGTCAGCGACAGGCGTTTGCGTCGGATAAGCATAAGAAACTCCTCGATGGGGAAATGGCTGCTAGGAGCGGTCCCTGTCCGGGCCGTGCTCGGGATCGGATCCGATGCGGCGAAGCTCGCACGCCAGCGCCTCGACGTAGTCGTCGGTGAAGCCGCGGTCCGCCAGCGCGAAGGAAAGCTGGAATACGTAGTCGGCGTTGCTGCCGTACACGCCGCGCGCCGACGCGATCAATGGGGCCGTCGTGGCGACGGAGGCATCCGCCTCGTATTGCGGGCGCCGCCGGTCGGCGATGAAGGTCAGCGCGTGGACCTGCCGGCCGTCGTCCAGGGAGACCGGCAGCCACGTGGGCAGGTAGGCGCCCGAGACCATCTCGCGTTCCCACAGCAGCGGCAGCTCTCGCGCCAATTTGTCGACGTGGATGCGCAGGGCGATACCCTGGGTCCTGCCACCCGGCTCCAGCGCCAGCATGCGTCCGGGGGTGTCGTGGCTGGCGCGGCCAGCCACCATGCGCAGGCAAAAGCTCCGGTGCCAGCCGTCCAGGATGGCGGCCTGCCGGGCGTGGAAGTCCAACAGCGGATTCCAGATCAGGGACCCGTAGCCGAACACCCATACGTCGCCACTGCCGGGGCGGATCCGCATCGTTTCTTCAAGGGAGCGCAGGATGCGCTCGCGCGGCCAGCGCCACGCATCCGGCAGCGTTGCGAAGTGCCGCAGGTATTCGCCCGAACTGATTGATTTCCTGGTCAACATGACTGTGCCTCATGCCCTTGTGCCGCCGTGCATCGCGACCGCGGTGTGGGAATCCCAGGCTTGGCCAGCATGGCTGGCCTGTCAGGCCCGGGAACGATGGAGCGCAGTATGACTTTCGCCGAATCTTTGATAAATTCCACGAAATGAGTTTCTTTGTCGCCAGGATGGATACAATGAGCGAAAGGGCGGACGCCTCGATACCGGAGATCACGGCTTTTGCCGCCGTGGCACAGACAGGCAGCTTCACCAAGGCGGCCGAAAACCTGGGCACCAGCAAGTCGAACGTGGGCAAGGCCGTGCAGCGCCTGGAAAAGCGCCTGGGAACCCGGCTCTTCCAGCGCACGACGCGCGCGGTCCGGCTCACGGAAGAGGGCGAGACCTATCTGCAGGCCGCGCAAGTGGCGCTGGACCATCTGCGGGATGCGGAACAGGCCCTGGCGGCGCGGCGAGACGAGCCGATAGGACGGGTGCGTATCGATCTGCCCGCCGGTTTCGGGCGTCTGCTATTGCCCAGCTTCGTGGCCTTGCGCCGGCGCTATCCGAAAATCACGCTGGAAGTCGCGTTGACCGATCGCATGTCGGACGCGGTGGGCGAGGGCTGGGATATCGTCGTTCGCATCGGCATATTGCCGGTGGACAGCGAGATGACCGTGCGCAAGCTTTGCGATCTGCGGCTGGGACTTTATGCGGCGCCAGAGTATCTGTCGCGGCATGCGCCCATCGAGGCCGTGTCCGGGCTCAGCGCCCATGAAGCGGTGATTTTCCGCGGGCCCAACGGACGCCTGCGCCCCTGGACCGTGCAGGATGGCGACATCGTGCGCGAGATATCGCCATCGCCCGTCATGGTATTGGCCGATGGCCAGGCCCTGGTGGAAGCCACCATCAATGGGCTGGGCATTTCGCAGATCCTGGATCGCGTTGCGCGGCCGCACGTGGCGGCCGGGCGGCTGGTGCATATCCTGCCGTCCGCCGATGTCCCGGGGCCGCCGGTGCATGCGCTGATTCCCCTCGGACGGCGCATGCCGTCCAAGACCCGGGCGGTGCTGAACCATCTCGCCGAGCAGTTTCAGGAAAGCTGACGCCGGGCGGGGACGGGCAATTGTCGCCGCGATGGCGACACTCTTATGCAATAGGGACGCTTTATCTCATTTGTTGGTGCCAATACAGTGGCGAACCATGACGGACCGTTAAGGGAACGGTCCGGAGCCAACTCCATAAGGGACCAACCATGAAGCTCTACATCGCCAAGGCCACCTGCTCGCTTGCCGTCCAGATCGTTCTCAACGAGTTGGGCATGGACGACACCGAGCTGGTGCATTACGACGTATTCGGCAAGTCCACCTCCAACGGCGAGGACTTCGCCCAGGTCAATCCGTTGGGATATGTGCCGGTATTGCGGCTCGACGAGGGCGAGCAGGAGCTGCTTGCCGAGACGGTCGTCATCGGCAGCTATCTGGCGGACCTGCATCCGCGGTCCGGGCTCGTTCCGGCGCGCGGCACGCTGGAGCGGGTAAGGGTCGATGCGCTGCTGAATTTTGTCGCGACCGAGATCGCGCAGAAGCACATCCCCCTGATGCGCAAACTGCTTACGGAGGAAGGCAGCAGCTGGACGCGAGCCAAGCTGGTGGCCGCCTACGCCCGGCTGGACCGGATGCTTCAGGACGGGCGTCCATGGCTGACCGGCGAGCGATTCACGGTGCTGGACGCTTATGTGTGGGCCACCTTCTGGCATGAACGCAGCGGCGTGGACATCGGCCACCTGGAACATCTGATGGCCTACAAGTCCCGGATCGAGGCACGCCCGTCGGTGATCAAGGCTTTGGCCGACGAGGCCGCGCTGGTGCTCGCGCACGAAACCCGCCTTGCCGCGTAACGCCCCGCGGGTTCAGGGCTTGACCATGCCTTCCTTGCCCGGGCGCCGCGCACCCGCGCCGTGTTGCCGGCTGCTGGCCTGGTCCTGCCCGGTGCCCAGCTGGTTGGCGTGGCCGTCCTTCTTGGTCCGGTTCTGGCTGTCGCCGTGGCTGCGCTGGCTTTCGCGCGATTGGTCGTCGGCCTGGGCGGAAGTCCCGTCGGTGGCGGCGTTCTGGGGATGCGTCATGGCGTGCTCCTGGATCGTTGCATGAGATCCGATCCAAGCATCCTGCATGCCCGCGCGGGCGCTTACCCGCGTCGCGCGCCCAGATTCATGCTGTCGACGACCTGCCGCCCATAGGCCACGGCCGCGTGCACGGCCTGGGCCGGATTGCTGACCGAAACGCCGCTATCGAACTGGGGAACGGGGTAGGTGTTGTCGGGCAGGACCGGCTCGCCGGGAAGGCTCACCACGATGGAAGCCTTGAAAAGGATCGCGCCGGCGCCTTCGCGCGGCACGCGGTCGACCAGCGCGGAGAGCCGGTAGCCTTTGTAGATCGTATTGTTCAGGTGCATGGCGCACCTCCATAGGGAGAGCGGCCGCGCGGTGCGCGCGGGATCGCGCTTGCGGCGCGCTGCCGCCGCGCGCATGGCGAGCGACGGTGCCGGGATGTCGCATGGACGACCCGCTTGCGATACGCGACAAGCATGAGCAGGGCGCCAGGGGACGTCCCGCATGAAAATGAAAAAGCCCTCCGGAGAGGGCTGGTCTTTACATCGCGCGGATCTTGGTGGCCTGGGGGCCCTTGGCGCCGGGTGCCGACGTATAGCTCACGCGCTGGTTTTCCTCCAGGACTCTCGGGCCGTCGCCCTCGATATTGGAGATGTGGGCGAAGAGATCCTTGCCACCCGCTTCGGGCATGATGAAGCCGAAGCCCTTTTCACTGTTGAACCACTTGACGATGCCGGTTTCCATATTGCTCATCCTGACGTTGAAGGCATGCCCCCTTCCGGGCAAGACAATCAAGGAAAGGAAGTGAACGGTGGGCGCAGGCGCAGTAGGCGTACAAATCGCGGTACTTGAAGATCTCCGGGCCACTATGGACGCTGGCGGGCGATGTGTCAACCAATATCGCGGCCCGGGTGTATGTCGCGATGTCTACATGCTTGCAGACGCCATGACCGCAACCTAAGCTGCGGCCATGGAAAATCCCGCCTGGCTCCTTCTTATCGTCAGCCTGCCCACCCGCGGCGCCACCGCGCGCATGCGCGTCTGGCGGGCCGTCAAGGTACTGGGCTGCGCGGCCTTGCGCGACGGTGCCTATCTATTGCCCGCCAGCGCGCCCCAGGCGGGACAGTTGCAGGCGCTGGCCGACCACACGGCCGCGGAAGGCGGCCAGTCCTGGATGCTGCACATCACGCCGCGCACAGCGGAAGAGCATGCCGCCTTGCAGGCGCTTTTCGACCGCTCGGCGCAGTACGAGGCCTGGCTCGCGAAGCTTCCGCAAGCCAGGGCCTCGCTGGCCGGCCTGGCGCCGGCCGAGCTCAACCGCCTGTTGCGGCATCACGCGCGCGCCTACCAGGCGATCCAGGCCATCGATTTTTTTCCCGACGAGATCTCCATACGCGCGGGCGCGCAATGGCGCGACTTCGCCGGCGCCATACAGGCGGCCCTGTCGCCGG
This sequence comes from Bordetella bronchialis, assembly GCF_001676705.1. Lineage (NCBI taxonomy): Bacteria > Pseudomonadati > Pseudomonadota > Betaproteobacteria > Burkholderiales > Alcaligenaceae > Bordetella > Bordetella bronchialis. The sequence goes on along the minus strand of NZ_CP016170.1, from coordinate 3,040,078 downwards.
GTGAACCGCATGCCACGGCGGGAAGCATCCCGCCGCGCGACCGCACCCAGTACCAGGGCCGCCAATGGGCGACGCGCAAACATCTGTGGGTGGATCGCGTGGCCTGCGCCTGGCTGATACAGCGCTTCATCGACCCGGCCGCCCGCTTTCTGTGGCTCGATGACCCGCGCGGCTGCCCGGACGATGCGCTGGGCTTCGATTTCGACGGCGCCACCTTCACCCACGTGGGAGATCGCGTGTCTTTCGAGGTCCTGTTGGCCAGCTTCGGCTTGTGCGAAGACCGTGGCCTGGCGCATCTGGCCACCCTGGTCCACGTGCTGGATGTCGGCGGGGCGCCCGTGCCCGAAGCCGCCGGCTTCGAAGCCATGCTGGCCGGCGCGCGCAAGCGCCTGCAGGACGACGACGCCTTGCTGGCCGAGGTCGGCAAGGTACTCGATTCCCTTCATGCGCACTTCTCCGGTGGCCGCAAACCCTAGGCGGCGAACGGCAAAGGCGCATCCCGAACGGCCCACCCGACGCTTGGACGAGCACCCCATGAACCCCACTTCCACAAGGGCCGGCGAGACGGCCCCGCAAGACGGCGCCGGCTACACCCTATGGCAGCTCGTCCGGTACTTTCTCCGCCTGGGCGCGATGGGTTTCGGCGGGCCGGTCGCCTTGGCCGGCTATATGCACCGGGACCTGGTCGAATCGCGCAAGTGGATCGGCGACGCCGACTACAAGGAAGGACTGGCGCTGGCGCAACTCGCGCCCGGTCCGCTGGCCGCGCAATTGGCGATCTATCTGGGCTATGTGCATTACCGGGTCGCCGGCGCGACCATGGTCGGCATCGCCTTCGTGCTGCCATCCTTCGCGATGGTCGTCGCGCTGGGATGGGCCTACGTGCGCTACGGCGGCCTGGCGTGGATGCAATCGGTGTTCTACGGGGTAGGCGCCGCCGTCATCGGCATCATCGCGATCAGCGCCTATAGGCTCACCACCAAGAGCGTCGGCAAGGACTGGCTGCTCCGGATCGTCTATCTCGTGCTGGCCGTTGTGACCGTCATCACGGAATCGGAGATGGCCTGGCTGTTCCTGGCCGCCGGCGTGCTGGCCTGGCTATGGCGGGCGCCGCCGAAATGGCTGCGGCAAGGCAGGTTGCCCATGATGGCGGCCGTTTCCCTGCCCGCGGCCGGCGCCACCGTCGGCATGATCGATTGGCCGCTGCTGGCCCAGATCGGCGTGTTCTTCGCCAAGGCCGGGGCCTTCGTGTTCGGCTCGGGGCTGGCCATCGTGCCGTTTCTCTACGGCGGCGTGGTGACGGAGCTGCATTGGCTCAACGACAAGCAGTTCGTCGACGCGGTGGCCGTGGCCATGATCACGCCGGGTCCCGTGGTGATCACCGTCGGCTTTATCGGCTACCTAGTCGCCGGATTTCCGGGCGCCTGCGTCGCCGCGGCCGCCACCTTCCTGCCTTGCTATCTCTTCACCATCCTGCCGGCGCCGTATTTCAAGAAGTATGGCAAACGGCCCGCCATTCTTGCCTTCGTCGACGGCGTTACCGCGGCCGCCGTCGGCGCGATTACCGGCGCGGTCATCGTCCTGGCGCAGCGTTCGATCGTCGACCTGCCCACCGGCCTGCTGGCCGTGGGAACGGCCGCGGTCCTGATGCGATTCAAGCTGCCGGAGCCGGTCATCGTGCTTGCCGCCGCGGCGATCGGCCTGATCGCCTACCCGCTGCTGCATCGTTGAGCCGCGTTCGACCCATTGGAGGTCATCATGAAATGGATCACAAGGGAACATCCCAAGATCGACCGTATCGCCTGCCCCTGGCTGATCGCGCGCTTCGTCGACGACACGCCCGAATTCCTTTACGTTGCACCGCCTGACGTACTGCGCATCGCCGAGGAGACCGGCGCGATTCCCTACGACATTCCCGGCGTGGAGCTCACCCACGTGGGCGAGCAATGCAGCTTCGACGCCTTCCTGCGCAAATACGGCCTGGGCGACGATCCCGCCTTGCAGCGGCTGGCCGGCATCGTCCGGGGCGCGGATACTTCGCGCCTGGACCTGACGCCCCAATCGGGAGGGCTGTATGCGATCTCGCTGGGCCTTTCGCACCTGTATGCGGACGACCGCGAGATGCTCGACCACGGCATGGTGATGTACGACGCGCTCTATGCCTGGTGCAGGTCCTGCCAGGACGAGACGCACGCCTGGCCGCCCAGAATGTAGCGGCGCGCGGCCGGGCGCCGAGCCGAACGCTGCGTCAGCGCCCGGGCGCGCTTCCAGGGGGGGCCGGCCCCTGTCTTGGCCGGTGGGGGCCGATGCCGTCGGGCCCCGTCTTATATCACCTTCTTCAGGTGGGCAATGAAGGCCTTGCAGGCCTCCGGCAGCGGGCGGCCGGCTAGGGTCTGGACTTCGAAGTGCCGCTCGTTCATTTCGCGGTCGCGCAGCGGCACGCATACGACCTCGCCGCGCTTGAGGCGGCCGCGTACCGCGAGCTCCCCGCAAAAGGTTACGCCGCCGGATTCCGCCGCGAAGGTGATCAGCGCATCCAGGTGGCGGCTGGTGAAGGCCGGCTCGTAGACCAGTTGCTGGCGGCTGCAGGAGATCTCCAGCAATTGGCGCAGGGTCGAGGCGCGGTCCGGCAGCGCCAGCGGGTAGGGGACCAGTTGCGCCAGCGACAGCGTACGTTTGCCGGCCAGGGGATGATCCGGCGCCAGCACGGCCATGACGGGGGCGGGCGTGCGCAGCTCCACACGGATGTCGCGTTCGGAAGTCAGGCTCAAGGTCAGGCCGATGTCCGCCTCGCCGTCGCGGATGCGGCGCGGGATGTCCTGCTGCGACACGGCCTCCAGCGAGAAGCGGATGCCTGTGTATTCGCGCCGGAAGGAGGCGATCAGCGCGGGGATGAAACCGAAGGCATACCCTTCGGTGCCGACCAGGCGGATCTGCCCCTGGCGTACCCCGCGCAGGGCCAGGATATCGCTGCCCAGGCGGTCCAGGTCCTGGCGGACGCGCTTGGCATGCGCGGCCAGCAGCTCGCCCGCCGCGTTGGGCACCATGCCGCGCGCGCGCCGTTCGAACAGCAGCGTGTCCATCTCCCGTTCCAGGCGCGCGATCTGGCGGCTGACGGCGGAGGGCGCGACCTCCAGGCGTTCGGCGGCGTCCGTGACGGATCCGCAGCGGACGACTTCCAGGAAGTAGCGCAGGGCAGGGCTTTGCAGGGCGGGAGTGTTCATCATGGAATGCGCCGGCAGGCAGGTGCAGGCATGGGGCGGTAAGAGGCGGAAATTCGGCGCGGGAGGGTGTCAGGGTATTCCCCACACCCGGCTGGCCGCCACGGAGTGCGTTGCCGGTTCGGCAACGATGAATTCTACCCGTTGAGCTTGTTGTACAGGGAGAGCGTTCCTAGCATTGCGCTGAACGATCGCTTCCTCGACCGCCTCCACTGCCTTGACCGCCTTGACGATTCCGCCCCGACCCGCCATGACGCCCAGCCTTGCCGACCTTTCCGCGACCGGCGCGACGAGCGCCGGTACCCGGCCATCTTCCGCCGCCATGGGCGTCGATGCGGGCCCCGGCGCGGAGGCCCTGGCCGCGCTGCGATCCGCGCGGCCCTTGCTTTGGTTGCGTACGTCGGCGTCCCGCGCGGCCCCCGGCGGCGATCCCGTTGTCGACCCGGCGCTCGTGGCGCAGGCGCAAGCCCGCTTCCAGCGCTTCGCCCCCTTGCTCGCCGACCTCGCCCCCGAGACCGCCGCCACGGGTGGCATCATCGAGTCGCCCTTGCTGCCGGCGCCACGCATGCGGCAGGCGCTGGGCCTGGCGCCAAACCAGGGCAGCTTGTATATCAAGGCGGACCATGGACTGGCGGTGGCCGGCTCCATCAAGGCGCGCGGCGGTATCCATGAGGTGCTGCAGTTCGCCGAAAGCCTGGCCATGCGCGAAGGCCTGCTCGGGGCTCGGGACGATTACCGCGCATTGGGCGGCGATGCGGCGCGCGCCCGCTTCGCCCGCCATCGCATCGCCGTGGGCTCCACCGGCAACCTGGGCATGTCCATAGGCATCATCGCCGCGCTATTGGGCTTCCAGGCGGAGGTGCACATGTCGGCGGACGCCAAGCCCTGGAAGAAGGCGCGGCTGCGCGCCCATGGCGTCAAGGTCATCGAACATACCGGCGACTACGAACGCGCGGTGGCGGCCGGCCGCGGCAGCGCCGCCGCGGATCCCCTGGCGTATTTCGTGGACGACGAACGCTCCGTGGCCCTGTTCGCCGGCTACGCGGCGGCGGCGCTGCACCTGCGGGACCAACTGCGGTCCGCCGGCATCCAGGTCGACCGCGAGCATCCCTTGTTCGTCTATCTGCCTTGCGGCGTGGGCGGGGCGCCCGGTGGCATCGCCTATGGCCTGAAGATGCTGTTCGGCGCGGACGTCCATTGCTTCTTCGCGGAGCCGGTGCAGTCGCCATGCTTTCTGGTGGGAATGATGGCCCAGGGCGGGGAAATCCCGGGCCTGCCGGCGCTGCCGTCGGTCTACGACCTGGGCCTGGAGAATCGCACCGAGGCGGACGGGCTGGCGGTGCCGCGTGCGTCGGAGCTGGCGCTGGGCGCGATGGCCACACGGCTGTCCGGGGTGTACACGGTCAGCGACGATCGCCTGTTCGCCGACCTGGCCCGCCTGTACGAAAGCGAAGGGCTGCGCATCGAGCCCTCGGCGGCCGCGGGGTTCAGCGGCCCCGAGCGCGTGTGCGGCAGCGCGGCCGGCACCCGTTACTTGCGCGAGCACGGCCTGGAATCCCGCATGGCCGGCGCCACGCATCTGGCCTGGACCACGGGCGGCCGGTTCGTGCCCGCCGAAGAATTCGACCAGTTCCTGAGCCGCGGCAGGTCCAGCGCGGCCAATCCTTGAAAGGCTCGCGACAGGGCCTCCCATCCACCAGAACCCTCGCACTTCCTTATCCATCATGAAAATCCATGCCTTGATCGCCGCCACCGGCCTTGCAGCCGCCTGCGTCGCCGCCGCGCCGGCCCTCGCCGCGGACAGCTATCCCGCGCGTCCCATTACGCTGGTGATCCCGTTTCCCCCGGGCGGCGCCACCGACGTGGCGGGCCGCGTGCTGGCCCAGGGCCTGACGAAACAGCTGGGCCAGAACGTGATCGTCGAGAACCGCGCCGGCGCGGGCACCGTGATCGGCGCCTCCTACGTGGCGCGCTCCGCGCCGGACGGCTACACGCTGCTGGTCAGCTCCGGCACTACCTTCACCATCAACCCGGCGGTGCGCGGCGATCTGCCCTATGACCCGGTCAAGAGCTTCCAGCCCCTGGGCATCGTCGCGCGCACCGGCCTGATCCTGCTGGCCAATCCCAAGGTGCCCGTGCATGACATCCCTTCTTTCCTGGCCTATGTGAAGGACCCGGCCCACCCGGCCACCCCCTATGGTTCCTTCGGCAGCGGCACCACCGCCAATTTCGTGGGCGAGGCCTTCGCGGCCGCCGCCGGCATCCAGCTGACCCATGTGCCGTACAAGGGCAGCTCGCCGGCGATGGCCGACCTGATCGGGGGCCAGATTCCATTTTCGGTCGACACGGTCGCCGCCGCGCTGCCGCAGATCAAGAGCGGCAAGGTCAAGCCGGTCGCGGTGTCCAGCCCGCGGCGCTCCAGCTTCCTGCCGGATGTGCCGACCTTCGCCGACCAGGGCTATCCGCAGATCGCCATGGACACCTGGCTGATGGTGGCCGCGCCGCGCGGCATCCCGGACGGCGTCAAGAGCCGGCTGGAGACGGCGCTCGCCGCCGTCGTGGCCGATCCGGACGCACGCCAGAGCCTGCAGGCGCAAGGCTTCGAAGTGGGTTTCCAGGACGCTGCCGCCGGCTCGGCGCTGATCGCGAAGGAATTGCCGCAGATGCATGAAATCGCCCAGCGCGCCCACATCAAGGTGGAATGACCGCGGCCCTTGGGCGGGGCCTGCCTTGCCCGCCGCCCCGCGCGCGAGAGCCAGGCCGCAAGAGACAAGCAGCAAGACAAGCAGCAAAAGACAAGCAGCAAGAGACCTTCCATGCCATCGAATTCTTCTCTCGTATCCCTGGATGCCGTGGAACTGCGGCGCTTGATCGGCACCCGGCAAATCTCGCCGGTCGAACTGCTGGAGGCCTGCATCGACCGCATCGCCGCCATCAATCCGTATGTGAACGCGATCACGGCAACGGCCTACGAGCGGGCCCGCGCGGAGGCCCGTGCCGCCGAACAGGCCGTCATGCGCGGCGAGGAGCTCGGCCTGCTGCACGGGCTGCCGCTGGGCGTGAAGGACCTCGAACCGACGGCGGGATTGCTGACCACGTATGGATCCGAAATCCACCGGGCCAATGTGCCCGGGCAGGATGTCGAACTGGTCGCGCGATTGCGGCGTGCCGGCGCGATCGTTACCGCCAAGACCAATGTGCCGGAGATGGGCGCCGGCGCGAATTCGCGCAACACCGTGTGGGGCGCCACGGGCAATCCCTTCAACCCCAATCTGAACGCGGGCGGATCGTCCGGCGGCTCGGCCGCGGCGCTGGCCTGCGACATGCTGCCGGTGTGCACGGGTTCCGATACCGGCGGCTCGCTGCGGATACCGGCGGCCAAGTGCGGCGTCGTCGGTTTCCGGCCGTCCCCGGGCGTGGTGCCCAGCGTGCGCAAGTTGCTGGGCTGGACGCCGATTTCCGTGGTGGGACCCATGGGGCGTACCGTGGCCGACGCCTGCCTGCAACTTGCCGCGAGCGCGGGCATGGATGCGGGCGATCCGCTCAGCTACCCGCTGGATCCGCTGTCCTTCCTGCGGCCCGGCAGGGCCGACTTGGGAAACCTGCGTGTCGCCTATACCGAGGATTTCGGGATCTGCGCGGTCGATGACGGCATACGCGCCGTCTTCCGCGAAAAAATCGCCGCCATGCGCCATCTGTTCGCGGCCTGCGACGCGGTGGACTTCGATATGGGGCAGGCGCACCGCTGCTTCGACGTGCTGCGCGCGGAGTCCTTCGTGGCCGGCATGGGAGAAGCCTATGAAAACGATCCCGCCAGCCTGGGGCCGAACACCCGCGCCAACTACGAAATGGGCGCGGCCATGAGCCTGAAGGACAGCGCCTGGGCCCATGCCGAACAGACCCGCCTGGTCAAGCGTTTCCAGACCGTCTATGCCGATTACGACCTGGTCCTGTCGCCCACCACGCCCGTCTCGCCTTTTCCCTGGACGCAGCTTTACGCCGAGACCATCAATGGCCAGCGGCAAGAGAATTACTACCGCTGGCTGGCGCTGACCTATGTCATCACGCTCACGACCCATCCGGCCATCTCGCTGCCCTGCGGCCGCGATCGCCAGGGCATGCCCTTCGGCTTGCAGGTGGTGGGCCGTTTCCGTGGCGACCACGCGCTGCTCGCCGCCGCGCGGGCCATGGAGCAGGCATTCGCCGGCGTGCCGGCGCTGGCGCGTCCGCGTCCGGACCTGTCGCACATGCCGGCGGCCGTCCCCGCGCTGACGTCCATCGTGACCCATCCGCCCATCCTGGGTGGGCGGCAGGGCGGGGCGGCGACCTCCGCGGTTTGAATGAAGAGGGCGTCGGGCCGCGAGCCCGGCGCGACAGCATGACGCATCGTTTCGACACCTTGGTACTGGGCGCCGGCATCGTCGGCGTATCCGTCGCCGTGCATCTGCAGGCCCGCGGCCACAGCGTGGCGCTTATCGACCGCCGTGCGCCCGGGCAGGAGACGTCGCACGGCAATGGCGGCCTGATACAGCGCGAGGGCGTCTACCCCTATGCCTTCCCGCGCAGCCTGCGCGCGCTGTTCAAGTACGCCGGCAATCGCGCCCCGGACGTGCGCTACCACGCCACCGCCTTGCCGCGCGTGGCGCCGTTCCTGGCACGGTACTGGTGGCATTCGGCGCCGCGCAGCCATGCGGCCATCGCCCGCCGCTACGCCACCTTGATCGAGCATTGCGTCGCGGAGCACCGCGTGCTGGCCCGCATGGCCGGCGTGGCGGACATGATCCGGCCGTCCGGGTGGCTGAAAGTCTTTCGCGACGCGGCCTCGCAAGACCGGGAACTGCGGCAGTCGGAACAATGGCGGCGCGAATACGGCGTGGCCTACGAAGCCCATGACGCGGCCAGCCTGCGCGCGATCGAACCGCATCTCTCGGGCCTGGTCGGCGCGCTGCGCTACGTCGACGCCGATACGGTCGGCGATCCCCGGGGGCTGACGCAGGCCTACGCCCGCTACTTCCAGCGGCTGGGCGGACAGCTGCTGGTGGGCGACGCCATGTCGCTGGAGCCGGGCTGGAGCGTCGATACCGACGCCGGGCCGGTGCAGGGACGCGCGGCGGTCGTGGCGCTGGGGCCCTGGTCGGGCGACCTGGGCCGGCGCCTGGGTTACCGGCTGCCGCTCGCGGTCAAGCGCGGCTATCACATGCATTACAAGGCGCAGGCGGGCACCGGCTTGCGCCATCCGGTCCTGGACGCGGACAACGGGTTCCTGCTGGCGCCCATGGCGCAAGGCATACGGCTGACCACGGGCGCCGAATTCGCCTTGCGCGACGCGCGGCGTACGCCGGTACAACTGGCCGCCGTGGAGCCCCTGGCGCGGGCCATCTTTCCGCTGGGCGAACCGGTCGACACCCAGGCGTGGATGGGCGCGCGGCCCTGTACGCCGGACATGATGCCTATCGTGGGGCCCGCGCCGCGCCATGGCAATCTGTGGTTCGCCTGCGGACATGCGCACCACGGGCTGACGCTGGGCCCGGTGACGGGGCGGCTGCTGGCCGAGATGATGACCGGCGCGGAAACCCTGGTGGATCCGGCGCCATTCGCGATGACGCGTTTCCGGACCTGAGCCGGTTGCGTACGCGCCGCTCAGGCGCGCGGCCGCGGCGGCGGCCCCGCGCCCAGCAGCGGATGCGCGCCCACGGTATCCGCCAGGAACTGCGCCACGGCCCGCACCCGGGCCGATCCGCCCAGGTCGGCGTGCATCACGACCCAGATGTCGTTGCTGAAGACCGCTGCGGGCGGCATGACCGCGACCAGATCCTTGTCCCTGGCCAGGAAGTCCGGCAACACGGCCAGCCCCAGTCCGGCGCGCACGGCCGCGATCTGCGTGGGCAGGCTGGAAGTCGACAGCGCCAGCCGGATCCCTTGCGAACGCGCGGCGAACCAGCGCGCGGCCGGCAGGTGGGCCCGGTTGTCGTCCCAGGTGATGAAAGCGCGTCCGGCCAGCGGATCGCCGCCGCGGGCGGGGTGCCGCTTCAGATACTGGCGCGAACCGTAGACCGAGTAAGTCATCACGCCCACCTTGCGCAGCTTGACATTGCCCGCCGTCGGCCGCACCACGCGCAGGGCCAGGTCGGCCTCGCGCCGCGCGAGCTGCGCCGTGGCGGTGTCGGTGACGATCTCCAGCCGCAGGTCGGGGTGCCGCGCGGCGAAGCCCGGCAGGGCGGGAATGACCAGGTCGGTCGCGAAGTTCTCCGACGTGGCCAGCCGCACCGTGCCGGCGACACTGCCCCCGCGGCCGGCGGCCTCGCGCTCGAAGGCCAGCATCTGTTCTTCCACGGCCTCGGCCCGCTCCAGCATGGCGCGGCCTTCGTCGGTCAGGAAATAGCCGGCCTGGCTATGCATGAACAGGGTGGCGCCCAGGCCGGATTCCAGTTCCGCGATACGCCGCGCCACCGTCGAAGGGCTGACGCGCAAATCGGCGGCGGTACGCGTCAGGCTGGCGGTCCGCGCGACAGACACGAAGTACCGCAGGTCGTTCCAGTCCATATGGTTTTGCGGAAATGAAAAACGATATGCCAATGTTGTCCGTTTTCATCGGCCCGGGCAAGCCGTAGCATTTGCTTGGAACGGTGAAAAACCAGCGGATGCGGCATTCGATCCCTGGTTTCAGGCCGTGTACGCGATTTTTCATTTTTGGAGGTAATCCATGCAATACACGCCATTGGGCAATACCGGCCTGCTGGTGTCCCGGCTGTGCCTGGGCACCATGACCTTCAGCGGCGGCCAGGGCATCTACCAGCACATCGGGGACGTGGGCCAGGCCGATGCCGACGCCCTCGTCAAGGCCAGCATCGAGGCCGGCATCAACTTTTTCGACACGGCGGACGTGTATTCCGCCGGCGAGAGCGAGCAGACCCTGGGGCAGTCCTTCCGCAATCTGGGCGTGGCGCGCCACGAGGTCGTGCTTGCCACCAAGGGCTACAGCCGGATGGGCAGCGGCCGCAACGACGTGGGCGCCTCGCGCGGCCACCTGATGGATGCGGTCGAGGCCAGCCTGCGCCGGTTGCAGACCGATCACATCGACCTGTACCAGGTCCACGCGACCGACGTACTGACGCCGCTGGACGAGACGCTGCGCGCCTTGGACGACATGGTGCGGCAGGGCAAGGTCCGCTACATCGGCGTATCGAACTGGGCCGCGTGGCGCATCGCCACGGCCCTGGGCATCGCCAACGCCAGGAACTACGAGCGCTTCGCCACGGTGCAGGCCTATTACTCGATCGCCGGCCGCGACCTGGAGCGGGAACTGGCGCCCATGATGGCGCACGAGAAACTGGGCCTGCTGGTCTGGAGCCCCCTGGCGGGCGGCCTGCTGTCGGGCAAGTTCAGCCGCGATAACCAGAACCCGGCCGGATCGCGCCGCTCCGGATTCGACTTTCCCATCGTCGACAAGGACCGCGCCTGGAATATCCTGGATGCCATCGCGCCCATCGCCCGGGCCCATGGATGCAGTCCCGCCCGCATCGCGCTGGCATGGCTGTTGTCCAGGCCCGTGGTGACCTCGGTCATCGTGGGGGCCAAGCGGCTCGCCCAGTTGCAGGACAACCTGGGGGCCATGGATATCGTGCTTTCCGAGGACGAGCTCAAAACCCTGGATGCCGTCAGCGCATTGCCGCCCGAGTACCCGGGCTGGATGCTGGACACCCAGGGGGCCGACCGGCACGGCCCGGTGGACCTGTGGGCGCGGCGGCGTTCTACCCCAGCTTGAGATTCGTCGCCTTGATGATCTTGCCCCACTTTTCCGTTTCCGACTGGATGAAGCGCTGGAATTCCTGTGGGGTATCGCCGACCAGATCGACGCCCGTGGCCTTGAATTTGGCGATGACGGCGGGATCGGCCAATACCTGCCGGACCGCCGCGTTCAGCCGGCTCACGATGTCGGGCGGCGTATGGGCGGGCGCCACCAGTCCGAACCAGGCGTCGGATTCGAAACCCGGCACGGTCTCGGCGATCGCGGGAATGTCCTGCATGCTGGGCAGGCGATGGCTGGACGCCACGCCCAGCGGGCGCATGGTGCCGGCCTGGACCTGCGGATAGGTGGTGGGCGAATTGTCGAACATGACCTGGATCTGCCCGCCGATCAGGTCGGTGGCGGCCGGGGCGCTGCCGCGATAGGGAATGTGCTGCAGGTCGATGCCGGCGTCCAGCTTCAGCAGCTCCATGGTCAGGTGGCTGGTCGTGCCGCTGCCTTGCGAACCGTAGGCCACCCGGCCCGGATGCGCCTTGGCGTAGGCGATCAGCTCCGGCACGGTCTTGAACGGGGCCTTCGTATTGGAGACCAGCATGATGGGCACCGAGGCCAGCATCGACACGGGCGTGAAGTCCTTCAAGGGATCGTAGCCCGGCGCGGCATACAGCTGCTGATTGATGCTCAAGGGGCCCGCGCTGGAGACCAGCAGCGTATAGCCATCCGGCCTGGCGCGCGCCACATAGGCCGCGCCTACATTGCCGCCGGCCCCCTGGCGATTCTCCACGATCACCGACTGCTTCAGGATCGGGCCCAGCTTCTCGGCCAGGACGCGCGCCACCACGTCGGTCGTGCCGCCGGGCGGGAAGGGGACGACGATGTTGATGGGTTGCGCGGGCCAGGCATCGGCGGCCAGGGCCGGGCCGGCGGGCAAGGCAAGGACGATGGCCGCCGCCGTCACGGCGCGCCGCAGCTGTACGAACATGGTTTGTCTCCGTCGTGGAATGTCGTTATTCGTGTCGGGCTTCGGTCGGGATGGCCGGGCCGGGGCGGGCGCGGCGCGCCATGAGCGTCCGCTCGCGCGCGGCCGTGGCCGGTGCTTCAGAATCCGTACAACGCCGCCGGGTTGGCCACCAGCATCCGCTGTTGCACCGAGGGATCCGGTATCCACAGGGGGATCAGGTCCACCAGATCGCCGTCATTGGGCATGGGCACATCGCAGATGGGATGCGGCCAATTGCTGCCCCAGATCAGGCGGTCCGGCCAGCGGCGCGCCGCCTCGTGGATCATCGGCAGCATGTCCTCGTGCGGGTAGGGTTGGCTGGATAGCCGGTACAGGCTGGCCAGCTTGATCCACACGCGGCCGGTGTCCATCAATCCGGATAGCGCGCGGAACGCCGGGCTGTCCACGCCCTCGTCGGCGCGGATGCGCGCCAGGTGGTCCAGCACGACATCGACGTGCCGCGCGCGCAGGCGGGGCGCCAGCTCGACCAGTTCGGCCGACTTCTTGAAATGCAGCACCAGGTGCCAGCCCATTTCGCGCGCCTCGGCCGCCAAGGCGTCGAACGCGTCGAAGCCCACGCCGCCGCCCACGACGGTGGACATGCGATACCCCCGCATGCCCAGCGCATGCATGGCCTCGCGCTCGGCCAGGGGGCGGCCCGGCGGGATGACCGCCACGCCGCGGGCCCGCGGTCCCATGCGGCGCAGGGCATCCAGCGTCGCGGCGTTATCGGTGCCGTGCGCGCCGCCGTGGACGATGACGCAGCGGTCTATGCCCAGCGTCGCCAGCAAGCGCTCGTAGTCCTCCACGGTGCAGTCCTCCGGCGTGTAGCTGCGGTCCGGGGAGTAGGGAAAGCGATGGGCCGGGCCGAAGACATGCGCGTGGCAATCGCAGGCGCCCGCCGGCATCCTGAAGCGCGGCGTGCGGGTATTGCGGTCGGGACCGGGGCAGGCGTGCATGGGCGTCTCCTTTGTCGGCCGGCTTGGCGATGCGCCGGCGCTTTGTCGGTATGGGAATGGGCGGGCGCGGCGGGCTGCCTACTGCCCGCCGGCGGCCTCGCGTTCGGCGATGCGCGCCAGCATTTCGGCGCCGCGATTGGCAGCGGACACGCCGCGGAAGATGTAGGCCATGCTGACCACCGCCTGCATTTCTTCCCAGGTGGCGCCCGCGCGGCGCGCGGCGATGCCGTGGATGACGGCGGCGTCGCTCAGTTCCACCACCAGCATGCCGAAGATCATCAACTGGGCGGTCTTGGTGTCGAAGCACTTGGGGTTCATGGCGTGCGCGCGCACCTCTTCCTGCAGGCGCACCAGTTCGGGATCCAGCGCGCCGGTGACCAGCAGTCGGGACTCCACGCGGGGCGGCAGATAGCCGAGCAGGTCGCGGTACGAGTCGCCCAGGGCCCGCATGCTTTCGTGCGGCTGTCCCATGGCGTTGCGGGCGATGTCTCGGTCGATACGGGCTGCGGACATGTGGTTCCTTGTACGGGCGGCGGCGGGCGCCAGGAGCGGCTATCTTTCGCCAAGAGATAATCGAAGTCAACAGAAAAATCGATTTTCTGTGGTTGAATCGATTAAAGCGCCGGGCGAGGTAGAATCCGCCCATGCACAGGCGGACCCATAGGCATGAATAATTTCCTGGAAGCGCTCGCGGCGGACGGCACGCCCGAAACCGGCGCATCGCTGACCGCGGCCGTCGCCATCCAGGTGCGCGCGGCCATCCTGCAAGGCATCTACGCGCCCGGCGCCAAACTGCGCCTGGACGACTTGCGCGTGGAATACGGCGTCAGCCTCAGCCCGCTGCGCGAGGCCCTGACCCGCCTGGCGGCGGAGGGCCTGGTACAGATCACCGACCAGCGCGGCTACCGGGTGGCGCCGGTGTCGGCGGACAACCTGCGCGAAGTCACGAAGCTGCGCACGCAGCTGGAGGTCATGGCCTTGACCGAATCCCTGGCCCAGGGCGACGACCGCTGGGAAGACAGCCTGGTGGCGGCCTATCACCGCTTGAGCCGCCTGGAACGCGAGGGCAGGCGCGACGAAAGGTGGGAGAAGGCGCATCGCGCCTTCCACCTGACGCTGTTCGCCGCCTGCGGCATGCCCTTGCTATTGCGCTTTTGCGGCACGCTGCACGACCTGAGCGACCGCTATCGCCGCCTGTTCCTGGTGCGGCATGCGCCGGACGCCGACGTGCCCGATGAACATCTGGCGATCTTCGAGGCGGCGATGGCCCGCGATGCGGCGCGCGCGGCAGAGATACTGACCCGCCATCTGGAACGGACCGGGCGCAATGTGATGGCCATCCTGACCGAGGCCGGCGCCTTGCCCCGATGAGCCGGCAGGGCTCACGATCGGCCGCCTTGGCGCGGATCGCTACTTGCCTGCCGACGCCCGCAAGGGGCGCATCGCCCCGGATCATCGAGGGCGACAAGTATGGAAGCGGAAGTTCTGGACCTGCTGCAATGGCCCGCCATGGCGGCGTCGCTCGCCGCCGCATGGCTGGTGGCATCGACACGCAAGCACCGGCGCAATGCCGGATTCTGGGTATTCCTGTTGAGCAACGTGCTGTGGATAGCCTGGGGCTGGCACGACGACGCCTACGCCCTGATCGCCCTGCAACTGGGACTGGCGGCGACCAACATCCGGGGGCTGTTCAAGACCGCGCCTGCCGCCGAACAAGCACCTTGACCGATTCCGGTACCTGGCCTGCATGCCGGGGCTTGCCGGCTGGGGCCGATTGTAATTATGATCATAATCCAACATCACGGTCATAATACAAAGTACAAAGCGTTGCCGACACGCCGGATGGAGTCCGCGGTGGGTAGTCAAGGTGTACGAAGACAGGCGGATTCAAAAATGCGTTTCGAGAAAGGACACAAAGAGAACACGCGGCGGCGCATCATCGATGTCGCGTCGCGGCGTTTCAGGAAAGACGGGATTTCCGCATCCGGCCTGGCCGGCATCATGGCGGAATCCGGGCTGACCAACGGGGCGTTCTATCCCCATTTCGATTCCAAGGAAACCCTGGTCCGCGAGGCTGTCTCCAGCGCCCTGAGCGACCAGGCCGCGCGGCTGGCGAACGGCGGTGAAGCGGCCGCCGGCATCGAAGGGGCCATCCGTGACTACCTGAGCATGTCCCATCTTCAAGGATGCGAACAGGGCTGCCCGTCGGCCGCCTTGCTGCCTGAAATCGGCCGGCAACCGGCGCCCACGCGACAGGCCTACCAGGACGGGCTCCTGGCCTATGTCGCGCAACTCGCGACGCTGCTTCCCAAGCCGAAATCCGCGCAGGCGCGGCGGCGCGCGACCGCCATTTTTGGCCTGATGGTCGGTACGCTGCAACTCGCGCGCGCCGTGGCCGATCCGGCGCTGGCCGAGCAGATCCTGGAAGAAGGCGTGCAGGCCGCGCTGAGCCTGGCGAAGGCGTGACGGCGCGTGACGGCGCGTACCGGCGCATCACTCGATCTTTATGCCCGACGACTGGATCAGCCTGGTATAGGCGGCGCGCTCCTCGCTCACCAGCACCTGCAAGTCGCGCGGGCCGCCCGGTAGCGGGACGTTGCCCGTCGAGGTCAATTGCGCGCGCAAGGCCTCGCCCGTCAGCGCCTTCTGCATCGCCGCATTGATACGGTCGACGATCCCGGGCGGCGTGCGTGCGGGGGCGAACACCGCGAACCAGTTGCTTGCGGTGAAACCCGGCACCCCGGCCTCGATGACCGTGGGCAGGTCCGGCAGCAGGGCTTCCCTTGCATTGCCCGTGGTCGCCAGCGCTTTTACCTTGCCCGCCTTGACCAGGCTCAGCACCGTGGGCACGGAGTCGAACAGCAGGTCGATATTGCCGCCGGCCAGGTCGGTCAAGGCCGGCGTCGTGCCCTTGTAGGGAATGTGGCGCAGCTGTATGCCCGCTGCCCGCTGGAAGGCCGCTGCCGCCAGGTGGGTGTTCGAGCCGTTGCCCGCCGAGCCGATGGTGAGCTCGCCCGGCTTTTGTCTCGCGTGCGTGACCAGATCGGCCACCGTCCTGTACGGCAGATCGGGACGGGTCATCAGCACGTACTCGAACCGCGCCACCGATCCCACCGGGACGAAGTCCTTCTCGGCATCGTAAGGCAGGTCGGTCATCAGCACCGGGTTGATCACGAACGTCGCCGCGCTACCCAGGAACAACGTATAGCCGTTCGGCGCGCTCGTGGCGGCGGCGCGCGCCGCAATGGCGCCGCCGGCGCCGGGGCGGTTCTCGACGATAAACGGCTGCCCCAAGGGGCCGGCGATCTCCGAGGCCAGGGCACGCGCGATGAAATCGCTGCCGCCGCCGGGCGCGAAGCCGACGATGAGCCGCGGCGGACGGTCGGGAAAGCCCGCCGCGGGCGCGTCGGCCCGCGGCGAGCCGCCCTGGGCCCTGGCCCCGGATGCGATGCCGGCCAGGGCGGCGGCGGCCAACAGCCTGCGGCGTTGTAGGTCTGTCATGGGTTTGTCTCCGTCCGATGATGGCTCGATGGGTTTTCGAGGGTTCATGCCGCCTTGCTATGCATGTGGGGGAGCATCCGCGGCGGTGTAGGCGGCCCCGCTGTCGAACAGCTCCGCGATGCGCTCAGGCGCATAACCCAGTTCGCCCAGTACCTCGCGGGTGTGCTGGCCGATATGGGGCGCCGGCCGGCGCACGGCGGGATCGAAACCCGTCATGCGGATGGCCGGGCGGATCTGGCGGATCTCGCCCTGTGTCGGATGCCGGGCGGCTTGCACCAGTCCCACGTCGCCCAGGTGGGGATCCGCCAGCAATGACTCCAGCGTGTGGCAGGGCATGCAAGGAATGTCGTGACGCAGAAGCAGGTCGACGATGTCGCCGGTCGCGCGCTGCGCCAGCAATTCGGCGCGCAGCGCGAAGAACTCGGCGATATGTTCGATGCGCGCCAGCGACGTGGCGAAGCGCGCGTCGGCCGCCAGGTCCGGCCGGCCCAGCGCGATGAATAGCTTGTGCACCTGCGCGTCGGTATTGGTCGTGATGCAGACGTGGCCGTCACGGGTGCGCACGGGCCGGGCGTTGGCGTCCAGCAAGCGGCGGTCGCCCAGGCGGTCGGTGGGCGGCTCGAAACTGTGGCCGTACAGATGTTCGCTCAATAGCAGGCCGGCGTAGCTTTCGAACATGGGAACTTCGATCTCCCGGCCCCGGCCATCCCGTTGGCGCGCGAAAAGGGCGGCCAGTACCGCGTGCGCCACCATCAGACCGGCGGTGCGGTCGATCACCACATAAGGCACATAGCGCGGCTGGCCATCCGCGCCGGCCAGCAGGCTCGCCAAGGCGGTACCGCCCTGCAGGATGGAGTCGTAGGCGGGACGCCCCGCGTACCGGCCGTCGCTGCCGAAACCGACGATGCCGCAATACAGCAGACCGGGGCGGCGCGCCATCAGGCTTGTCCCGTCCAGGCCCAGCCTGCCTACCGCGGCGTTGCGCATGTTGTGCAGGAACACGTCGGCGCTGTCCACCAGCTTCAGCAGCGCTTCGCGTCCCGCCGGCTGCTTGAGATCCAGCGAGATGCTGCGCTTGTTGCGGTTCATATGCATGAACTTTCCGGACATGCCGGGTGTCCTGGAGCGCCCGGAAATCCAGCGGATGACGTCGCCGGATTTTTCCTCCAGCTTGATGACGTCAGCGCCGTAGTCCGCCAGCACCTGCGTGCAATAGGGCCCCACCACCGCCGAGGTCAGGTCCACCACCCGTATGCCGGCCAAGGGCATCGCCATATCGGCGGGCGCCGCCGCTGTCTCCGTGTTTTTCATAGTAGTTGATTTCGTCCACTAGATAGTTTAGTTTATCAACTACTTTCACCAGTCGCCAGGGCCATGCGTACACGGATCACCACCATGCTCGGTATCGAGCATCCCATCGTGCAGGCGGGAATGAGCTGGGCCTCGTCCAGCGCGGCGCTGCCCGCGGCCGTTTCCAATGCCGGCGGACTGGGCGTGCTGGCCGCCGGCCCCTTGCGGCAGCAGGACTTCGTGCGCATCCTGGGCGAACTGGCCCGGGCCACCGACAGGCCCTACGCCGTGAATATCCCGCTGTATCGCGCCGGCGCCGCCGAGATCCTGGATGCCATGCATGGCCAGCGGGTACCGGTGGTGATTGCCTCCCAAGGCAGTCCCAAGGCGCACCTGGCCCGCTTCCGCGACATCGGCACGATATGGATACAGGTCGTCGCCACCCTGGAACATGCCCGCAAGGCCGCGGCGGCGGGCGTCGACGCGCTCGTGGTCGTGGGCACGGAAGCGGGCGGCCATCCACCGGCCAGCGAGGTCACCACCCTGGTGACGGTGCGGCGCGTCCTGCAGGAAGTGTCCATCCCCGTCATCGCCAGTGGCGGCGTGGCCGACGGCTGGGGCATCGCCGCCTTGCTGGCGCTGGGCGCCGATGCCGTGCAGCTGGGAACCCGCTTCCTGCTGACGGAAGAGGCCACCGTGCATGCCAACTACAAGGCCGCGGTCCTGGCCGCGGACGTCCAGGACACCGCCCTGGTGGGACGCCGCGACCTGCCCATACGCGGGTTGCGCAACGCCTTCGCGCAGGCGGTCTTCGACGCCGAACGCGATCAGGTGGGCCAGGACGAATACCTGGCCCTGTTCAAGAAAAGCACGCTCAGGCAGGCCGCGCTGGACGGCGACGTGGAATGGGGCAGGGTGGAGCTGGGCCAGTCCGCCGGCCTGATTTCCCGCATCGAGCCGGCCGCGGCCGTGATGGAGCGGCTGGTCCGCGAGCTGGACCAGGCCACGGGCCGGCTGCGGGCAATGGCCGGCTGAGGCGCGCACGATTCCTTCCTCGACTTGCGAACGCCATGGAACACCTGCTCATCGAAGACCGCGGCGCCGTCCGCATCCTGACCCTGAACCGGCCCGAAAAGCACAATGCCTTGAACACGCGCCTGACGCAGGAACTGCTGGACAGCCTGCGCGAGGCCGACCGGGCCGACGGCATCAACGCCGTGGTGCTGACGGGCGCCGGCAAGTCCTTTTGCGCGGGCGCCGACACCACGGAATTTTCCGCGCTGACACCACAGGACCCGCAAGCGGTCAGCGCCCGCGCGGA
This sequence comes from Bordetella bronchialis, assembly GCF_001676705.1. Taxonomy (NCBI): domain Bacteria; kingdom Pseudomonadati; phylum Pseudomonadota; class Betaproteobacteria; order Burkholderiales; family Alcaligenaceae; genus Bordetella; species Bordetella bronchialis. The sequence goes on along the minus strand of NZ_CP016170.1, from coordinate 3,021,039 downwards.
CCTGACCACCAGCCTGCACCTGGTGTTCTCCCAAATGAACAAGCCGGTGATTTCCGCCGTGCGGGGCAACGCGCTGGGCGGCGGCGCCGGGCTGGCCATCGCCTGCGACTTGTGCGTGATGTCCGAGACCGTGCGCTTCGGCTATCCGGAACTGCGGCACGGCATCGTCGCCGCGGTCGTGATGGCCAATCTGGTCCGCCAGCTCGGCCGCAAGCAGGCCTTCGAGCTCGTGGCCCTGGCCGAGCCCCTGGATGGCCACGCCGCCCGGGCATGGGGCCTGTGCAACCGCGTCGCGCCGGACGAACAGGTACTGGAGACGGCGCTCGCCCTGGCCGACAGAATCGCCGGCTGGAGCCCCATCGCCATGGCGACGACCAAGCGCGCCTTCCACCGCGCGGCGGACCTGGGCCTGGCCCAGGCGCTGGAAGTCGGCCGCGATGCCAACGTCATGATGCGCGGCTTCCGCAAGGACAAGGCATGAGGCCGCTGGAAGGCATCACGATCCTGGACCTGTCGCGGGTCCTGGCCTGCCCCTTCGCATCCATGATCCTGGCCGAGCTCGGCGCCGAGGTCATCAAGGTGGAGCAGCCGGGCACCGGCGACGAAACGCGGGATTTCGAGCCGGTCGTGCAAGGGGAGAAGGGCAGCGTGTCGGCCTACTACATGGCCTTCAATCGCAGCAAGCGGTCCATCACGGTCAACCTGCGTTCGCCGCAGGGCCAGGACGTGGTGCGCCGCCTGGCGGCCCAGGCCGATGTCCTGCTGGAGAACTTCCCGGTCGGCACCTTGAAGAAGTACGGGCTGGACTATGCCGCGATGTCCGCCTTGAACAGCCGCCTGGTCCACGTCAGCTGCACGGGCTTCGGCATGACGGGGCCCTATGCCGGGCGCAAGGGCTACGACACGGTCTTCCAGGCCATGTGCGGCATCATGAGCCTGACGGGAGAACGCGGTGGCGGCCCGGTCAAGCCCGGCCTGCCGGTGGCGGACCTGAGTTCCGGCCTGTGGGTATGCATCGCCATCCTGTCGGCCCTGGCGGGGCGCGAGAAGACCGGCCGGGGCTGCCACGTGGACTTCTCCATGTTCGACGGGCAAGTGGGGTTGCTGTCGCTGGCCGCCGCCCGCTGGTTCACGCTGAAGGAAGTCCCCGAACGCCTGGGCACCGAGCATCCGGGCCGCATTCCATCGGCCGCCTTCCTGTGCGCCGACGGCAAGTGGGTGCAGATCACGGGCAGCGACCAGCATTGGGCGCCGCTCTGCAATCTGCTGGGCCTGGAAGGCTGGGGCGCCGATCCGGGCCTGGCCCGTAACGCCGACCGCCTGGCGCGGCGCGAGGAAATCATGGCTGGCCTGCAGCAGGCCATAGGCCGCCTGGCGCGCGACGAATTGTGCCGACTCTGCGACGCGGCCGGCGTACCGGCCGGGCCCATCCTGCAGGTGGATGAAGTGCTGGCCAATGAACACGTGGCCGCGCGCGGCATGGTGGCGGACTTCGAGCATCCGCTGGTCGGCCGCTTCCCGGCCCTGCGGGTGCCGCTGCGTTTCGACGGCATGGACGACCCGCGGGTGGGCAGGCCGCCCCTGCTGGGCGAACACACGGACGAGGTCCTGCGCGACAAGCTGGGCCTGGACGACGCCGGGATCGCCAGCCTGCGCCGCGCCGGCGCCGTCTAGATACCGGGGCGCGGAGCGCGCCGACAACAAGGAGGAGACAGAATATGAAACCCTTGCGCCGTATCCTGCTGGCGGCCGGGCTCTGCGCGGTGCTGCCCCCGGCGATGGCCGCGGATGCCTATCCCTCGCATCCCATCGTGCTGGTCAACCCCTATGCGGTGGGCGGTCCGGCCGACCTGCTGGGACGCGCGCTGGCCAAGGAGCTGGGAGAAATCCTGGGGCAGTCCGTCATCGTGGAGAACAAGCCGGGCGGCGGCGCCAGCATCGGCGCGGCCTACGTCGCCAAGGCCGCGCCCGACGGCTATACCTTGCTGCTGGGCACCGCGGCCGCCCACACGGTCACGCCGGCGGCGACCAAGGTCCCCTATAAAGGCATCGAGGACTTCAGTTTCGTCGGCATGGTGGCCAACGTGCCCAACATCCTGACCGTCTACCCGTCCGTTCCCGCGCAGGACCTGAAGTCCTTCATCGCCCTGGCCGGATCGCAGCCCGGCAAGCTGAACTACGCCTCGGCCGGCATGGGCAGCTCCCCGCATATCGCGGCGGAGATGTTCAAGTACTACGCCAAGGTAGACCTGGTGCACGTGCCCTACAAGGGCGCGGCGCCGGCGGTCAACGATATGGTGGCGGGGACCGTGCCCGTCGGCCTGCTCAATATTTCGGCGGTACTGCCCTTCATCAAATCGGGCAAGCTGCGGGCGCTGGCCTACGCCAACACGGAGCGCTCGCCGGACCTGCCCGACGTGCCCACCTTCGCCGAATCGGGCCTGCCCGACATGGTGTCGGGCAGCTGGTACAGCCTGGCGGTTCCCGCCGGCACGCCGGCGGCCGTCGTCGACAAACTGGCCGCCGCCCTGAAGACGGTGCAGGAGCGGCCGGCCTTCAAGAAGATCCTGGCGGCACAGAACGCCATCGCGATGCCTCAGCGGAAAGAGCAGGCCACCGAATACATCCGTACCGATGGCGCCCGCCTGGCCGAACTGGTCAAGGCCACCGGCATGAAACTACAGGACTGAAGGACCGCAATGCCCACGCTACCCCAATACGAAACCTTGCAGCTCGACGCCGACGGCGCGGGAATTGCCACGCTGTGGCTGAATCGTCCGGACAGCCGGAATGCGCTGAACCTGCGCATGTGCCACGAGATCACCGCTGCGTGCGAGGCGCTGCAGGCCGACGACGCCGTCCGCGTGGTCGTGCTGCGGGCGCGCGGCGTGGCCTTCTGCGCCGGCGCGGACCTGAAGGAGCGGCAGGGCATGAGCCCGGCGGAGATGGTGGCGCGCCGGGTCGATGGCTTTACCGCCTATGCCGCCCTGGAGGCCCTGTCCAAGCCCCTGATCGCCGCCGTGCACGGGGCGGCCTTCGGCTCCGGCTGCGAGATCGCCGCCGCCTGCGATTTCGTCCTGGCGACCGCCGACGCGGCATTCAAGTATCCCGAAGTGGGCTGGGGCACCGTCGGCGCCACCCAGCGCCTGCCACGCATCGTCGGCCGCCGCATGGCCAAGGAGCTGCTTTTCACGGGCAGGGTGGTGGACGCGCGCGAAGCGCGCGAGCTGGGACTGGTCAACCACGTCTACGAGCCCGCGGAATTCGACGCGGCCATCGCCGACATGGCCGGGCGGATCGCGGCGGCCAACCCGCTGACCGTGCAACTGACCAAGCAATGCATCGACGATGGCCTGGACACCACGCGCGAAGGCGCCATGGCCATCGAACTGGTGGCCATCCAGCGCAATCTGCGGCATAGCGATTGGCAGCAGGCGATCGCCGGCTTCGGCAAGAAGGAGAAGGGCGATGCGGCTTCTTGACGATCGCGGGATCCCCCTGCCCATCACGCTGCCGCGGGTGCTGGACGCGACGGCGCGCGAGCGGGCCGGGCGCGAGGCCTACGTGGGGCCGGGCGAACGGCTGACATGGGACGCCTTGCGCGAGCAAAGCCGGCGCCTGGCGGCCGCGCTGCACCAGGCGGGCATAGGCAAGGGCGACCATGTCGGCCTGATGCTGGGCAATTCGGGGCTGTGGATCGCGGCCTTCTTCGCGTGCGCATCCATCGGCGCGGTCACGGTGCCGGTCAACACGCGCTTCCGGATCGAGGAATTGCAGTTCTGCCTGAAGCAGGCCGATGTAAAGCTGCTCTTGTACGCGGATACCTTCCTGGGCATAGACTTCACCAGCCTGCTGCGCCAGGTGGAGCCGGCCATCGACCGCGCATTGCCCGGCGACGCGCTGCCCCGGCTATGCGCGGCCATCATGGTGGGCGACGGCGCCGCGCCGGCCGGCGTGCGCACGCTGGACGATTTCCTGTCGGCCGGCCAGGCGGTCCCGGACGCGCAACTGGACCGGCTGGCCGACGCGGTGGCGCCCGGCGATGTACTGCTGATCCAGTACACCTCCGGCACGACGTCCTTCCCCAAGGGCGTCATGCTGAGCCACCGCAATATGCTGGGCGACGCGGCCGCCGTGGCGCGGCGGCTGGGCGTCACGCCCGAGGACCGCTATTTCAGTATCCGCCCGTTCTATCACGTGGCCGGCAGCACCTTGTCGGTGCTCGTGGCCCTGGCGACGGGCTGCTGCCTGTTGAGCCTGCCCAAGTTCGATGTCGCCCGGACGCTGGATGTGCTGGAAACCGAGCGCTGCACCCTGACCTCGGGCAATGACACCATCTTCCTGATGATGATGGGCCACGCGGACTTCGATCCCGGGCGCCTGTTCCTGCAAGGCGGCTGGGCGGCGGCCGGACCGGAAGTCATGCAGAAGATCCGCGACGTCATGCGCGTGCCGTATGTCTGCAACGCCTATGGGCAGTCCGAGGCCTCGCCCAATGTGCTGGTCAGCGATCGGGAGGACGCCTTCGAACTGCGCCGCGACGGCTACATGTTGCCGCACCCCGGCGTGGAGGTACGCCTGGCGGACCCCGACACAGGCGCGGTCATCGCGCCCGGCGCCGGACAGGGCGAAATCCAGGTGCGCGGCTGGAATGTCATGCGGGGCTATTACAACCTGCCGGACGCCACCGAACGCGCCTTCACGGCGGACGGCTGGCTGCGCACCGGCGACATGGGCGAACAGCGCGCCGACGGCCGCATGCGCATGGTCGGCCGGCTGAAGGACCTGTTCCGCGTCGGGGGCGAAAATGTCGCGCCTGCGGAAGTCGAGGAAGTCCTGCATGGCCATCCCGCGGTGCAGATGGCGCAAGTGGTGGGCGTGCCGGACGCCCGGCTGGGCGAAGTGGCGGGCGCCTTCATCCTGCTGAAGCCCGGCCAGCAAAGCAGCCGCGAGGAACTCCTGGCGTGGTGCAAGGCGCGTTGCGCCAACTTCAAGGTGCCGCGCTATATGGCGCTGGTGGACACCTTCGAGAACATCGGCATGACGGGCAGCAGCAAGGTCCAGAAGAACAAGCTGCGCGACTACGCGATCGAGCTTTGGAAAATCGAACGCGATACGGTGGCCTCATGAGCGGCGGCAATCGAATGGACGACATGGCCATGCTGGAACAGGACGGCCGCGACGTCGTGCTGTGCGAGTGCTTTGCCCGCGACGGCCTGCAGCATGAACCGGCGTTCCTGCCCACCGCCACCAAGGTGGCCCTGGTGCGGCAATTCGCCGAGATGGGGTTCGCGCGCGTGGAGGCCACCTCGTACAGCAATCCCAAGGTGGTGCCGCAGTTCTCCGACGCCACCGAGCTGCTGCGGGCCCTGCCGCGCCGGCCGGGCGTCTTCTACAAGGCTACCTGCGCCAACGTGCGCGCCGTCGAGCGCGCCGTGGCCGACGCCCAGGCCGGCATCGGCGCCAACGAAATCAGCCTGCTGGTATCGGCGACCGAATCGCACTCGATGAAGAACCTGGCGCGCAGCCGGGCGGACCAATGGGCCAATATCCGGCAGATGGCCATGGCCGCCGGCGGCCGCTTCCGGCTGATCGGCACGATCTCCATGGCCTTCGGTTGTTCCTTCGAAGGCCATGTGGACGCGCAGACCGTGATCGAGGACGTCGGCCGCATGCGCGATGCCGGCGTGCGCCACGTGGCCCTGGGCGATACCACCGGCACGGCGACGCCGGTCACCACGCGCGCGCTGTTCCGCCTGATGATGGCGGAATACCCGGACGTGGTGCCCATCGCGCATTTCCACGACACGCGGGGCACGGGCCTGGCCAATTACGTCGCGGCGCTGGAGGCCGGCGTGCGGCACTTCGATTGCGCCTTTGGCGGCGTGGGCGGCCATCCGGCCAAGGTGCGGTATGGCGGCGGGCACACCGGCAATGTCTGCACCGAAGACCTGGTGGACCTTTTCGAGAACATGGGCGTCAGGACGGGTATCGACCTGGACCGGCTCGTGTCCACCGTCGAGGCCTGCGAACAGGCGCTGGGCCGGACCTTGCAGGGCAGGGTGGCCCGCAGCGGCCTCAATCCCCTGCGCACCGCCGCGCATGCGCCCGCGGGCCCCGCATGACGGGTTTGAGCCCGATCGACTATCCATTAGACTTCGCCACACCATGAACACCGGAACCCTTAGCCGCACGAAAACGCCCTCGGCATCCCAGTCGCCGCCGGCCGCTGCCCCGGCGCGCAATTTCAAGGAGCTGATTTCCTTTCGCCTGAACATCCTGGCCAGCACCTGGAGCCGGCTGGCGGCCGAATCCAATCAGCGGGACTTCGGCCTGGATCCGCGCGAGTGGCGCATCGTCGGCATGTTGGGCGCCTTCGCGCCGATGTCCCTGCAGGGCCTGGCCCGCGAGGTCAACCTGGACAAAAGCCAGGCCAGCCGCACGGTGTCGGACATGATCGAACGGGGCCTGTTGCAGCGGGACTCGGACGAAAGCGACGGCCGCGGCGTGCAACTGAGCCTGACGGCACAAGGCAAGGCGCTGTACCGCAAAGTGTTTCCGCGCGCCGTCAAGCGCAACGAGGAACTGCTGTCCGTGCTCAGCGAGGAAGAACGCGCGGTACTGGACCGCGCGCTGGATGTCCTGACACGCCACGCGCAGGAAACCCTGGCGAAGTCGCGCCAGGCGGCCGGGCGGCAAGGCCGGGCGAAGCCGGGCACGCCGTGACCGCGCCTTGTCCACGGCATCCGCTTGAAGCCTTAAAGATAAAGACCGCCGTCTATCATGATCTCCGCCCCGGTGATGTACTTGCCGGCGTCGGAGAGCAGGAACAGGACCATGGGCGCGACGTCCTCCGGGTCGGCCAGCCGGCCCAGCGGCACCATGCCGGCGCGCCTTTGGTTTTCCTCATCGCCCCGGAAATGGATCATCGATGTATTGACCGGCCCGGGCGCGACATAGTTGACGCGCACATTGTGCTTGCCCACGTCCGCGGCCAGGGCCTTGGTCATGCCGCGCAATGCCCATTTGGTGGCGCAGTACGAGAACGAATTCGGCGAACCGCGCATGCCCGCCGCGGAGCCTATGTTGACGATGCTGCCGTTCTTCCTGGCGCACAGGTGGGCGACAAACACTTTCATGCCCAGGAAGGGACCCAGCTGGTTCACGCGGTAGTGCCTGTCGAAGTTCTCGGCCGATGTCTCGCCGATCGGTGCGGGGTCGTAGATTCCCGCGTTATTGACCAGGCCGTGGACCTCGCCCATGTCCATCGCCACCGCCAGCGCCTGCCGCCAGTCCGCTTCCCGGCTGACGTCCATGGGCACGAACCTGGCCATTTCGCCCAGGGCTCGCGCCGCCTCGCGGCCTGCCTCCTGCAATATGTCGCATAGCACCACGCGGGCGCCCCGCTCCACAAGGAGCCGGGCTTCCAGCAGCCCCTGGCCCTGCGCGGCGCCGGTAACGACTACGACTTTTCCGGTGAACTCATCCATGGTGTTCCTGTACGCCGATGCGAGTGGATTCCTGCAAGGTCCTTAGTCGGCGGAAATATTGCCTTCCGTCACGATGACCTTCCATTTGGCGACTTCGGCGCCGATGTACTCCTGCGCCTGCTGCCGGGTCTGCGCCATGGGCAGCGCGGCATTTTCCCGGAACAGTTTCTGCAGCCGTTCCGTCTTGATGACGGCCTGCGTCGTCTTGTTGAGCTGGTCGAGAATCGCCGGCGGTACGCCCTTGGGCGTCATCAGCGCCACCCAGGTGGTGGCATTGAAGCCGGGATAGTATTTCGCGATGGACTCGACCTCGGGGTAGCCGGGCAGGCCTTTCGCGGAGCCGGTGGCGATCATCTTCAGCCGTCCGGACTGGATATGCGGCATGGCGGCCGGCAGCGATTCGACCATCAGGTCCACGTCGCCGCCGATCAAGCCGCTGAGCGCCGCGGTCGCGCCTTTGTAGGGAATGTGCACCACGTCCACCCCGGCATAGCGCTTGAACATTTCCATCGTCAGATGGTTGGTCAGCCCGATGCCGCCCGACGCGTAGTTGGTGCCCGGCTTCTTCTTCAGGTAAGCCACCAGTTCGTCCACCCGGTTGGCCGGCATGTCGGTGCGGGTGACCAGGACCTGCGCCATTTCGTAGAGGACGGCGATGGGATCGAAGTCCCGCAGCGTGTGGTACGGGATGGACTTGTACAGGCTCTCGTTGATAGAGGCCGGCCCGCTGGAGGTGAACAGGATGGTATAGCCATCGTTGGGAGATCGCTTCGCGGCCTCGGTGCCGATGATGCCCCCCGCGCCAGCCTTGTTCTCCACGATGACGGGCTGCTTCAAGTCCTTCTGCATCTCTTCGGCGAAGGCCCTGGCGATGATGTCCGTCGTTTGTCCGGGGGGAAAGGGAACGATGAGCTTGATGGGCGCTTCGGGATACGCCGCGTGGGCCGAAAAGGCCAGGCAGGCGCTGGCCAGCAATCCCCTGATGATGGTTTTCATGTTGTCTCCTGATTTTTTATGGTCTAGCGGATGAAGTGCTTTACGAAGTCCTTGCCCAGGCCGACTTTCTCGAAATGCGCTTCGGCCAGGTTGATGTAGTAGAAGGTGTCGATGACTTTGTCGATGCTGCCGTCTTCCCGGTAGTAGGTGATGGCGCCATGGTTCTGGAAGAGCGTGATCATCTCGTCCTGGTCTTCGTCGACCACCAGGGTGTGGATGTCGCCGGGCGTCTCGAACAGGTAGGAGCCCGGCCGCGCGACCCAATCGCGTTCCAGGTATCGCCACGAGCCCTTGATCACATAGGCATGGACGGGCGCGGGATGCCGGTGCCGCGACAGGAAACCCTTGCCGCGGAAGCGGGTGAGGTGCACCCAATAGCCCTGCGAGACATTCAGGCAGAGCGGCCTGGACCACCTGTTCTCGCCATTCGGCACCCATAGCCTTTCGTCGTCGGCCGACAGGACATCGGGCACGAAAAGTTCGGGCAGCATGTGACGCTCTTGCGGTCCGGCATACGGTTTCAATTGATCCACGGTTCCCTTCTCTTGCGGCATCGATCTACGGAGCCGGAAGTGTAGGGGGGCGCGCTTTTTCGATGTATCCCCGCCGGGGAATGGCGCCATCAGTTTTCGTGATGGATCGGCTTGACGCCTTGCCAGGTGCCATCGGCGATCAGCTGACGGACACAGCTCCTGAGTACCGTGCGCGCCGCCAGGGCCGCCGGCGACAGTTCATCGTCGTTCAGGCTGCAGAGCAGGTTGATCCGCACCGCGTGCGGGTCCTTGACCAGGGCCCATTCGAAACGGCGGCTCGCGTCCTTGACGCTGCCCATCGCGGCCCAGGGCTGGATCATGGACGCAAGGCCGGCCTCCAGCGCCGCCATCGTCATCGGCTGCGAGTCGATCTCGAGCGCGATGCGGGGCGGGATATTGGCATGCGTGAAGGCGGCGTCGAGGATGGTGCGCAGCCCATGCCTTGCCGTGGGCAGGATGAGCGGCTCCGCCGCCAATGCGGCCAGGGTGGTCTCGGCGGGAAGCGCCCGCCGCGGCGTGGCGTCGCGCGCGCGGATCAGGAAGAGCTGTTCCTCGAACAGCGGTAGTACCATCCAGCGCCGCCCGGCATAGATGTTCTGGCGGCCGGACAGGCGCTGGTCGAAGAGTATCGCCATGTCCAATTCCCGGGCGTTCAGCATGTCGCCCAGATTGCCGGACATGCCGCCGACCATGTGCAGGCGCACGTCCGGATAGCGGCTGCGCATGGCGGTGATCAGGGGCAGTCCCAGGATGGATTCGGTGGTGGCCGGAAGCCCTATGCTGACGGAGCCGGTCAGGCGCGACTGCTGGGCGCTGCGCACCGCTTGTTCCGCATGGCGCAGGGTGAGCTTGGCCTCGCGAAAGAAGGCGGCGCCTGCTTCGGTGGGTTCGACGCCCCGTGGGTTGCGCTTGAGCAGCCGGGTGCTGAGTTCGCCCTCCAGGCGGCTGATCTGCTGGCTGAGCGCGGACTGCGCCATATCTAGCTCGATGGCGGCGCGGCTCATCGAGCCCAGTTCGACGATGCGGACGAAATAGCGAAGCTGGCGGAGTTCCATTCGAAGGCGCGGCTGCGGCAGGGATGTCGAAGATACATCATCCTGCCCGCTCCCGAGGCGGGGCCGGCGATCCGCGTGCGGCGACCGCCCGCGCGGATGGGCAAGACGCGCGGGCCGCACAGGGCCCGCGCGCCGGCTTCGCGATGGAAGGCCGCGGTCAGCGCCGCGACGAAAGCAGGGCGCCCAGCAGCAGGCCCGCGCCGACCGCGACGGCCACGGTGGCCAGCGGATTATTGGTCGCGCAATCGCGCACCATATTCAGGGCATCGCCATAGGACTCCTGGGCGCGTCCCGTCAGTTCGCGTGCCTTGCCCTTGATTTGCGTGCCGGTATCGCCCGTCATTTCGCCAATGGCGTCTTGCGCCTTGCCGGCCCATTTTTCAGCGGTACCTTCGGTTTTTTCCAGCATAGTGGCTCTCCTTGTCCATGTGGGTTCATTGGAAACCCAGGGCCGCGCACGGGAGCGGCGCGGCGTATGGGCACAAGTGCCTTCTTCAGCAATGCGCGTGCCGGCCGGCGCACCGGCCAGTGACCGGGCAAAGCGGCGCGACGGACGGGCAGGATGCGCAGCATAGGCCGAAGCCGTTCGCGCCCCGCCGGCCCGGCTACCGCAGGTTGTAGGCCTTTTTGCTATACAGGTGCGCGCGCATCAATTGCTCGGCGCGTTCGCCGTCGCGTGCCAGCAGCGCCTGCACGATGCCTTCGTGGTCGGCGACGCCGGATGCCCATTCATCCGGGTCCAGGTTGGACTTGTAGCGCAGCGCCTGCACCTGCAGGTTCAGGCGGTCGTAGCTGGACACCAGCGCGGGGTTGTGGGCGGCGCGGCTGATGGCGATGTGGGTGCCCATGCTGGCCTCGAAATAGGCGGCGATATTGCGCGCCTCGTAGCCACGCAGCATGCGTTGGTGCAGGTCGGCGATGTGCGCCATCTCCGCCTCGGTGGCGCGCTGCGCGGCCTGCCGCACCGCCAGGCCCTCCAGTACGCTGAGCACGTCGAAGGTGTTCTCGATGTCCTCGCGCGAAAGCTCCACCACCATGGCGCCGCGCTTGGGCTGGATGCTGAGCAGGCCGTCCGACGCCAGGATGCGATAGGCCTCCCGCAAGGGGGTGCGCGAAACCTTCAGCAGGTCGCAGAGATCGCGCTCGTTCAGCCACGTGCCGGGCCGCAAGGTCCCGTTGACGATGAGTTGCCGCAGCCGGTCGGCGACGACCGCGGGCAGGGTGGGGTGGTGGATCGCCAGGCCTTCGGGGGGCACCGGGACGGTCGCGAGCGCGGAATCAGGGTTTGCCATAGGTGTACATCGCCAGGTTAGACGGTAGGCTGGTGTCTGGTATACCAAATATCAAATTCCAGAAAAATACCAGCTCTGCCCGAATCATAGACCAGGCTGTCATGGGCGGCGCACCCCAAAGGAGACCGTCATGTGGAAGGAAACCCTCGCCGCGCTTGCCGGCACGCTGCTGCTGTTACAGGCATCCCCCGCCGCCGCCGAATACCCCGATAAGCCGATACACCTGTACGTGGGCTTCGTGCCGGGCGGCGGCACCGACGTATCGGCGCGCATCGTCGCGCAAAAGCTGTCGACCATCCTGAAACAGCAGATCGTCATCGAAAACAAGCCCGGCGCGTCGGGACTGATCGCGGCGGACATGGTGGCGAAGGCGGAGCCGGACGGCTACACGCTGCTGCTGGCCAATATGCAATCCACGGTGGCGGCTCCGTATGTGCTGCCCACCTCGTTCGACCCCATCAAGGACTTCACCCCGGTGCGCTATATCGGCACCGTGCCCAACGTGCTGGTCATCAATCCCACCCGCCGCGATTTCAAGTCGGTGCAGGATCTGGTGAAGGCGGCGCGCGCCAAGCCCGGGGCCCTGACCTACGCGTCCTCCGGCATGGGCAGTCCCCAGCACCTGACGGCGGCGCAGTTCTCGCAGATCGAAAAGGTGGAAATGGTCCACGTGCCGTACAAGGGCAGCGGCCAGGCGGTCGCCGATCTCCTGGGCGGCCAGGTCGATCTGAACTTCGACACGCTGCCCGGCGTCATCGGGCAGATCCAGGCGGGCAAGCTGCGCCCGCTGGCCGTGACCGGCGCGCAGCGCAGCGCGCGCCTGCCGGACGTGCCCACGCTGGCCGAGGCGGGCGTCAAGGGCGTGGACGTAGTGCAGTGGTATGCGGTGCTCGCGCCCGGCAAGCTGCCCAAGCCGGTTCTCGACCGCCTGGACGCGGCACTGGCCGAGACGCTCAAGGATCCCTCCGTGCGGGCCAAGCTGGCCGACCAGGGCATGGACGTGGGGGGCGGCCCGGACACGCCGGCCGCGTTCCGCGCCTACGTGGATGCGGAATGGGCCAAGTACGGACGGCTGACGCGCAGCCTGGGCATGACCAAGGAACAGGCCGACGGCCGCGCCGCCAAACAGTGAATCGCCTAGCAAGAGGAAACCCATCATGACCGAACCCGCGGCATCGGCCGAATCTCCCATCCTGACCCAACGCGACGACGCCATCGTTACCGTCACGCTCAACCGTCCCGCCAAGCTGAACGCGCTGACCGTCGACGCATGGCGTCTGCTGGGGGATATCTTCCTGGCGCTGTCCGCGGACGACGACGTGCGCTGCGTCATCCTGCGCGGGGCGGGGGAAAAAGCCTTCTCGCCGGGCAACGATATCTCGGAGTTCGAAACGTCGCGCGCCAACACGCGGCAGGCGCGGGAATATGGCGCCATCATGCGGCGCACGATCGAGGCCATCGGCGGATGCCGCCATCCCGTCGTGGCGCAGATCCACGGCATCTGCGTGGGCGGCGGCATGGAGATCGCCAGCCTGGCGAACGTCCGCATCTGCGGCGCCAGTTCGCGCTTCGGCGTGCCGATCAAGAACCTGGGCCTGGTGATGTCCTATTCGGAGCTGACGCCGGTGGTGCGCCTGGTCGGGCCCGACGCGGCGCTGGCGATGCTGCTGGAAGGCACGATCTTCGATGCGCAGGAGGCCCTGCGGCTGGGCGTGGTGACGCGCGTGGTGGCGGACGACCAGGTGGCGGCCGAGGCGCAGGCCACCGCACGGCGCATCGCCGCCGGCGCGCCGCTGGTCGCGCGCTGGCACAAGAAGTTCGTGCGCCGCATTGTCCAGGGCGGCGAGCTGACGGACGCCGAGCGCGACGAGGCCTATGCCTGCTTCGATACGGAAGACTTCCAGACCGGCTATCGCGCTTTCCTGGCCAAGCAGACGCCCCGGTTCAACGGCCGCTGAGACGATCCGGGAGACCGACCCGGGATGAAGGAAGGAGCAATGATGGAAGAACGGAACACGCCGGCGCCTGGCAAGGGCGCGCTTGCTGGCATGCGGGTCATCGAGCTGTCGCAGATCATGGCCGGCCCGACCTGCGGCATGATGCTGGCCGACCTGGGCGCGGATGTCATCAAGGTGGAAAAGCTGGACGGCGGCGACGACGCGCGCCAGTACCGCGATCCGCAGGTCAACGGCGTGTCCATGCCTTTCCTGATGCTCAACCGCAACAAGCGCGCGATCGCGCTGGACCTGAAGCACCCGGAAGGCAAGGCCGTGCTGATGCGGCTGCTGCGGGATGCGGACGTCATCACGGAGAACTTTCGCAAGGGCACCATGGAAAAGCTCGGCCTGGGCTACGAGGATCTGCGCCGGGAGAACCCGGGCCTGATCTATTGCAGCGTGTCCGGCTACGGCAGTACCGGACCCTACGCGGACAAGGGCGGCTTCGACCTGATCGCCCAGGGCTTCTCCGGGCTGATGAGCATTACCGGCGAGCCGGGCGGCCCGCCCTTGCGCACGGGCAATTCGGTGGCCGATATCAACGCCGGCCTGCTGGCCGCATTCGGCGTACTGGCGGCGTACCAGCACAAGCAGCGCACCGGGGAAGGCCAGCGCGTGGAGACTTCCCTGCTGGAGGCCAGCCTGCAGCAACTGTACTGGCATGCCGCCATCTACTTCGGTTCCGGCGTGTCGCCGGGTCCCAGCGGGTCCGCGCACGTGTTGACCGCGCCGTACCAGGCTTTCCCCACGGCCACCACCTGGATCATCATCGGCGGCGCCAATGAAAAGAACTGGGCGCGCATCGCGCAGACGCTGGGGCAGCCGCAGTGGATAGAGGATCCGCGTTTCGCCTTCAACCGCGACCGGATGGCCAATCGCGAGGAACTGACGCGGCTGATATCGGCGATCCTCGTGCAACGTCCGGCCGAACACTGGCTGTCCGAACTGGACCGCGCCGGCGTGCCGGCGGGCCCGGTGCATTCGGTGGGCGAGGCGCTCTCGCACCCGCAGACGCTGGCCAGGGATATGGTGGTGGAGCAGGAGCACCCCCAGGCCGGCAAGATCCGTACAGTGGGCATGCCGGTGAAGTTCTCGGCCACGCCGGCGCATTACCATCGCGCCGCGCCGCGCCTGGGCGAAGACACCCGCGCCATCCTGGCCGAACACGGCTACGATGCCGCGCGCATCCAGGCCCTGCTGGACGCCGGCGTGGTGCGCGAAGTCGCCGGCGCGGCGTAGTTCCGGCGCGCGCCCTCCGCGGACTACCTGGGAAGCCCCAGCTCCAGCAGGGCGTCGCGCTTGTCCAGCAGATGCTGGCGCAGGATGCGCGCCAGGCGCGCGCCGTCGCGTTCCTGCAGCGCCACCAGCATCTGCTCGTGGTCCTCGATCGCGCTGGCCCATTTGGGGCCCTTCAGGTTGGAGCGTAGGCGCAGGGCCTGCACCCGGCGGTTCACCGACAGATAGGTTTGCCGCAGCACCTGGTTGCGGGCCGCCAGGTTGATGCGGTCATGGATCTGTTGGTTGCGGCTGTAATAGCCGGGCAGGTCGCCGCGCGCACGGCACTCCAGCATGGCGGCGTGCAGGGCGCGGATCTGTTCGACTTCCTCGTCGCTGATGCGTTCGCAGGCCAGTTCGCCGGAGAAGGCTTCCAGCCCGCTCAGTACTTCGAAGGCTTCGCGGATCTCCGCTTCCGACATGCGCGCCACGGCGGCGCCGCGGTTCGGCGATATCTCGATCAGGCCTTCCGCGGCCAGCACCTTCAGGGCCTCGCGCAGCGGCGTTCGTGAGATTCCCAAGGTCTCGCACAACTGCCGTTCGTTCAGTTTCATGCCCGGGGCCAGGGTGCCCTCGATGATGAAGTTGCGCAGGTGCTCGGTGACCGAATCGTGAAGGATCGCCCGTTCCACCGGCGTCAGGAGCGGCGTGGCGCGAGAGGTTTCCTGGTCTGTATACATGGCGGATCCGGATCGGCTGGCAGGCGCGCCGGCGGCGGTCAGGCGGGCGCGTCCTGCTGTTCCCGGGGCGGGGAAGCGGTGGCGAGCGCCGCCGCCAGTACCTGCGCGACGTGCAGCGATTCTACCCCGGCCCCATCCAGGATCTGGTGCCGGCAACTGGTGCCGTCGGCCACGATCCAGCTGTCCGGCGGCGCGGCGCGCACGGCCGGCAGCAGGGCGGCCTCGGCCATGGCCCGCGATACGGCGTCGTGCTCGGCCTCGTAGCCGAAACTGCCGGCCATGCCGCAACAGGAGGACTCGATGACGGACACCTCCAGTCCGGGGATCCATCCCAGCACGGTGCGAACCGGCTGCATCGCGTCGAAGGCCTTCTGGTGGCAGTGGCCATGGACGAGCGCACGCCGGCGCGCGGGCGTGCCCAGCGGCAGCGACAGCCGGCCGGCCTGGTGCTCGCGCACCAGGAATTCCTCGAACAGGAAGGCCGATTCGGCCAGGCGGATCGCGGCGTCGCCGTGGCCGTAGTTCAGGCACTCGTCGCGCAGCGTCAGCAGGCATGACGGTTCCAGGCCCACGATGGGCACGCCGCGCGCCACATAGGGCGACAGCGCATCCAGCAGCCGGCGCGCCTCCGCCTTCGCTTCATCCACCAGGCCGGCGGCCAGGAAGGTCCGGCCGCAGCACAGCGGCCGCTGGCCCGGACGCGCATTCAGGTGCACCGTGTAGCCGGCCGCCTCCAGCACCTGGCGCGCGGCGCGCGCATTGCCGGCTTCCATGTAATTGTTGAAGGTGTCGACGAACAGCAGGACTTCCTTGGCGCCGGCCTGGGCGGCGCCCGGGCGCCCGGCCCCCTGGGCGGGCGCCGCCGCCGTGGCGGCAGCAGGGGCGGCCCGGGACGTATCGAGGGCAGGGCGGTCCCTGCCGGCCGCCTCGCGCAGGAAGGATCCGCCCAGCGGCGGCAATGAGCGGTGCGCCGCCACGCCCAGGCCGCGCTTGACGAGCCGCGCCAGCGCGGGCGTGCGGTCGATCAGCCGCAACAGGGGGCCCAGGCGGCTGGCCAGCGGCGCATAGCGGGGCAGGAAGGCGATCATGCGGTCGCGCAGCCTCAGCCCATGGGCCTGCGTCCAGGCGCGGCGCGCCTCGATTTTCAGCTTGGCCATATCGACGCTGGTGGGGCACTCGCGGCGGCAACCCTTGCACGAGACGCACAGGTCCAGCGCCTCTTTCACCGCGGGGCTGGCCAGTCCGTCCAGCCCCAGTTGCCCGCTCAGGGCCAGCCGCAGCGTATTGGCGCGTCCGCGCGTCACGTGCTGTTCGTCCTTGGTGACGCGGTAGCTGGGGCACATGGTGCCGGCGTCGAACTTGCGGCAATGGCCGTTGTTGTTGCACATCTCCACGGCCTTCGCCAGGCCCGCGGCGGGGTCGCCCCCGCTGCCGGGCGCGGACTCGCGGCCCGTCATCGGGTCGCGCGTCACGTCCCAGGCCGACCAGTCCAGCGCGGGCGCGTAGGGCCGGACGCGGTAGGCGGGCGGGAAGCGGAAATTGGCCGGATCGTCCATGCGCGGCGGGTTGACGATCTTGTCGGGATTGAAGCGGTTGCCGGGATCGAACAGGGCCTTGATCTCGCGAAAGGCCTGGTTGATGCGCGGGCCGTACTGCCAGCTGACCCACTCGCCGCGGCATAGCCCGTCGCCGTGTTCGCCGGAATAGGCGCCCTTGTAGCGGCGCACCAGTTCGGCGGCTTCCTCGGCGATGGCGCGCATGCGCGCCGCCCCGTCGCGCCGCATGTCCAGGATAGGACGCACGTGCAGCGTGCCGACGCTTGCATGGGCATACCAGGTGCCCTCCGTGCCGTGCCGGTGGAACACTTCCGTCAACTGGCGCGTGTACTCGGCCAGGTGCTCCAGCGGCACGGCGCAGTCCTCGATGAAGGATACGGGCTTGCCGTCGCCTTTCATGCTCATCATGATGTTCAGGCCGGCCTTGCGGACTTCCCACAGTGCCTTCTGCGCATTGGCGTCGGCCATTTCCACCACGGCGCCGGGCAGGCCCAGGTCGGCGATCATCCCGGTCAAGGCGCGCAACTGCCGCAACAGCGCTTCCTTGTCGTCCCCCGCGAACTCCACCAGCAGGATGGCCTGCGGCTGCCCCACCAGGGCGCGTTCGATGACCGGCCGGAAGGACGGATTGTCCATGGCCAGGTCTATCATGGTGCGGTCCACCAGCTCCACCGCCACCGGCCCCAGCCGCACGATGTGCTGGGCCGTGTCCATGGACTGGTAAAAGGTGGGGAAATTCACCACCCCCAATACCTTGTGGGCGGGCAGGGGCGACAGCTTCAGGGTCAGCCGCCGCGTAAAGGCCAGCGTGCCTTCGGAGCCCACCAGCAGGTGGGCCAGGTTGGCCTCGCCGTCGTCGCTATAGGCGCGCGGATTCTGGCAATCGAAGATATCGATGTTGTAGCCGGCCACGCGCCGCAGCACCTTGGGCGTGCGCGCGGCGATCTCGTCGCGTTCGCGCAGGGCGATGCCGCGCACGCCTTCCAGGATGCCTTGCAGGCGCGGGTGCGCCGCCAGCCGCGACACCGGCCCGAAGGTCCCCTCGGTGCCGTCGGCCAGGATGGCGTCGATGGACTGCACGTTGTGCACCATGTTGCCGTATTCGATGGAGCGCGACCCGCAGGAGTTATTGCCGGCCATGCCGCCCAGCGTGCATTGCGCCGAGGTCGATACATCCACCGGAAACCACAGGCCATGCGGCTTGAGCCAGGCATTCAGGCGATCCAGGACGATGCCGGGTTCGACCGTCACCGTCCGTGCGCCCGGATCGAAATCGATCACCTGGTTCAGCCATTTGCTGGTGTCGATGACCAGCGCCTCGGCCACCGTCTGCCCGCACTGGCTGGTGCCGGCGCCACGGGCCAGGACCGGTATGTCCTGATCTCGGGCCACGTCCAGGGCGGCGGCCAGGTCGGCCTGGTCGCGCGGCACCACGATCCCGATGGGCGCGATCTGGTAAATGGAGGCGTCGGTGGCGTAGCGGCCGCGGCTGGCGCCGTCGAACAGCACGTCGCCGCGCAAGGCCTTGCGCAACTGCGTGGCCAGGGCAGGGGCCGCGCCTGCGGCATAGGGCATCAGGCGCACGGGCCGCGGCGCGACCGAAGCGGGGGGCGTAGTCATGGATAGCGTGGCGACAGGTTGCTGCGGTGCTTGCGCAGGCGCGTGAAGGCCGCCGAGATCAGCGGCCAGAACAGGGCGACCAAAGCCAGGGCGACGATGCTGCCGACCAGGCCGTTGGACCAGAAGACACTCAGGCTGCCGGAGGAAATCAGCATGGTCTGGCGGAAGGCGTCTTCGGCGCGATCGCCCAGCACCAGGGCCAGCACCAGCGGGGCCAGGGGGTACTGCAGCTTCTTGAACAGATAACCCACCACGCCGAACACCAGCATCAGCCAGATATCGAAGCCCGCGTTATGCACGGTGTAGGCGCCGATGGCGCATACCACCAGGATCATCGGCGCGACGATGGAAAACGGGATGCGCAGGATGGCGGCGAACAGCGGCACGGTGCACAGCACCACGAACAGTCCCGCCAAGTTGCCCAGGTACATACTGGCGATCAGGCCCCACACGAATTCCTTTTGTTCCGCGAACAGCAGCGGGCCGGGCTGCAGGCCCCAGATCATCAGTCCGCCCAGCAGGACCGCGGCGGTCGCGGAACCTGGAATGCCCAGGGCCAGCATGGGCAGCAGCGCGCTGGTGCCCGCCGCGTGCGCCGCCGTTTCGGGCGCCAGCACGCCTTCCACATTGCCCTTGCCGAAGGAGTCCGGGTCCTTGGCGAATTTCTTCGCGACGCCATAGCCCATGAAAGACGCCGCGATGGCGCCGCCCGGCGTCACGCCCAGCCAGCAGCCGATCGCCGCCGAACGCAACAGCACCAGCCAGTAGCGCGGCAGCCCGGCCCAGGTCTTGAACACCACCTTCAGGTCGATGGCGGCTTTCTTGCCCTTGAAGGCGACGCCTTCCTCCATGGTCAGCAGGATCTCGCCGATGCCGAACAGCCCGATCACCGCCACCAGGAAGTCGAAGCCGCGCAGCAACTCCGACGAACCGAAGGTCATGCGCAGGTCGCCCGATACGGTGTCCATGCCCACGGCGGCCAGCGCGAAACCGATGCCCATGGCGATGATTATCTTGGGCTTGGATTCGCGGCCCATGCCGATGAAGCTGCAGAAGGTCAGCAGGTAGACCGAGAAGAACTCCGCCGGCCCGAAACGCAGCGCGAAGCGCGCAACGGCCGGGGCCAGGAAGGTGATCAGCAGCACCCCGACCAGCGCGCCGAAGAAGGAGCCGGTGAAGGCCGAGGTCAGTGCCTGTCCGGCGCGCCCCTGCTGGGCCATCGGATAGCCGTCGAAGGTGGTGGCCACCGACCAGGCCTCGCCCGGGATGTTGAACAGGATCGACGTGATGGCGCCCCCGAACAGCGCGCCCCAGTAGATGCACGAGAGCAGGATGATGGCCGAGGTCGGATGCATGGAAAACGTCAGGGGCAGCAGGATCGCCACCCCGTTGGGGCCGCCCAGGCCGGGCAGCACGCCCACCACGATGCCCAGCAGGATGCCGACCATCATCAGGCCGACGTTGCCCCAGGACATGACGACGCCGAAGCCGTCCCAGAGCGCGGATAGTTCTTGCATGGTGTCCTCCCTAGGCGTGTCGCCCGCCTGTCGCCGCGCGCTTCGCGTGCCGGAATCCGCGGCATCCGGCACGGCCCGGCCGCCGCGCCGTCTCGTCCTAGGGCCTGTTAACGCTAGAAGGAGCCTCGCACTGGCCGAGTCCGGGGCGGCAGACTAGGCGCGGACGACGCGGCGTGGTTAATCCACGTGAGGAGTCCGTAACGACGTATGCCGCCCCGGACTCGGCCAGCCCGTAGGGTGAGTACGCAAACCGGCGCCTGGCCGCGTTACGAATGCTCGCCGTGGCACCACCACGACTGCGCTTCGTGCCTTGCCATCCACCGGTTTGCGTACTCATGCGAGGCTCCTTCTAGCGTTAACAGGCCCTAGTAGCCCAGCAGGTTCTCCAGCGGCCCCTTGGGCAGCGGCACCAGGAACTTCATCTCGAATACCCAGAACAGGACCATCATGATGGCCACGGCCAGCGGCAGCCCCTTCCACAAGGGGTACTTGCCCACCCAGCGCATGAAGGCCGCGACGAAGAGCGCGGAGGCGACATAGATGCCCAGGAAGTGGATCAGGGCGACGTAGACGACCAGCGGCACCAGTACCACGCCCACCTGGCGCAGTTCGTCCAGGTGCACGAAGGCGCGCCGGTCGCGCTTGCGCAGGGCCTGTATCGCCACCGCGGCGGTCGCGATCAGGATGATGATGCCGATCCGCATCGGGAAATAGCCCGCCTGCGGCCCGTCGTCCGTCCAGCCCGCGCCGATGATGTAGTTGCTCCAGATCACCGTCGCCGCCAGCGCGGCAAGCAGGACGGCGACCGCCAGCTCCATGGCCATGTACGACACCACGGCGCGGCTCCCGGGCCGCTCTTGCTCTTGCTCCATGTTCGTGCTCCTTCCATGGCGCGCCGCGCGCGGCGCGCCGCTCCGGCACCGTCTAGAAGCCGGCGGACTTGATGATGTCCTTGTGCAGGGTTTCGTCCTTCTCCAGATACTGGGTCAGGGCGGGGCCGGTCAGCAGCTCGGGCTTCAGCGCCGATCGCTCCAGGTATTGCTTCCATTCCGGCGTCTCGCTGATTTTCTTGAAGACGTCGGCGTAGTAGGCGACCTGGTCGGCGCCGACCTTGCCCGGCAGCAGGAAGATGCGCAGCATCTCGTAGTGGACGTCCAGGCCCTTTTCCTTGCAGGTCGGGATGTCGGCCCAGCTCTGCGTCTCGGTCACCTTCTGCGTATAGGACAGCCGCTGTTCGGCGAAGACGCACAGCGCGCGGTGCTCGCCCGCGCGCCATTGCGCGACGGACTCCGCCGGGTTGTTGACGTTGGCATCGATATGGTTGCCCGACAGCTGCGTGGCCGCCTCGCCGCCGCCCTTGTAGGGCACGTAGATGAACCTGGCGCCGGTGGCGTGTTCCACCATGGCGGTAATCATCTGGTCCTCGCGCTTGGAACTGGTGCCGCCCATCTTCAGCTTGCCGGCCTTGGCCGCGGCGATGAACTGGTCCACCGTCTGGTACGGCGACTTGGCGTTGACCCACAGCACGAACTCGTCCACCGCCACCATCGCCACCGGCGAGAGGTCGCGCCAATTGAACGGCAGCTTGCTGATCAGCGGTACCGTGTACAAGGCCGACGAGGCCACCAGCAGCTTGTGCGGATCGCCGGTGGACGCCTTGGCGTCCATCAGGCCTTCGGCGCCGGACGCTCCGGCCTTGTTCACGACAACCAGGGGTTGCTTCATCAGGTTGTGCTTGGCGACGATGCCCTGGATGGTGCGGGCCATCTGGTCGGACGCGCCGCCGGCGCTGAACGGCACGATGATTTCCACCGGCTTGGTGGGCTCCCAGGCCCACGCCGCCGCCGGCATCAAGGCCGCCATCGCCAGGGCTATCGCGCTGCGCACTCTGCTTGACTGCATCATGGTCTCCTCCGTGGTGTGTGGCCGCGGACGTGGCGTCGCCTTCTGGGTGGCGGTCGCCCGGCGCGGCGTCAGGCCGCCTTGGCCCGGCGCTCCCGGGCCTTGTCCTGCAGGATGTCCATCGCCGCCTGTACGCCGCTGCCGGCCAGCGCGACGCCGGAAAGCTTCAAGCCCATCTCGCACCCCGCCAGGGTCGCCATCAGGGTCAGGTCGTTGCAATCGCCCAGGTGGCCGATGCGGAACATGCGGCCCTTGATCTTGCCCAGCCCGGTGCCGAGCGACATGTCGAAGCGCTCGTAGATCAACTGGCGCACCGCGTCGGCGTCCACGCCGTCGGGCATCATGACGCCGGTCAGCACCGGCGAATAGCGTTCGGGCTCCACGCACTGGATCTCCAGGCCCCAGGCCTGGACCGCCGCCCGGCAGGCATGCGCCAGCCGCTGGTGGCGCGCGAAGACCGCGTCCAGGCCCTCGGCCAGGATCATCTCCAGCGATTCGCGCAGGGCGTACAGCAGATTGGTGCTGGGGGTATAGGGCCAATAGCCCGTCTTGTTGCTTTCCAGGATCTCCGACCAGCGCCAGAAGCTGCGCGGCAGGCCGCCTTGCTCGCTGCGCGCGATGGCCTTGGGCGACACCGCGTTGAAACTGATGCCCGGGGGCAGCATCAGTCCCTTCTGCGAGCCCGATATCGAGACGTCCACGCCCCATTCGTCGTGGCGATAGTCGGCGCAGGCCAGGCCGGAAATCGTATCGACCATCAGCAGGGCGGGGTGGCCGGCGGCATCGATGGCGCGGCGCACGGCGGCGATGTCCGAGGTGACGCCGGTGGAGGTTTCGTTATGCACGACGCAGACGGCCTTGATCTGGTGGCCGGTATCCGCGCGCAGGCGATCCTCGATCATCCGCGGCTGCACACCGCGGCGCCAGCCTTCGGTGCCGGGCAGGCCCAGGAATTCCGTCTGCAGGCCCAGGCCGTCGGCCATCTTCTTCCACAGGCTGGCGAAATGGCCGGTCTCGAACATCAGGACGCGATCGCCGGGGCTCATGGTATTGGACAGCGCGGCTTCCCATGCGCCCGTGCCGGAAGCCGGGTAGATGATCACGGGATGCTGGGTCTTGAAGATTTTCTTGATGCCTTGCAGGACTTCCAGGCCCAGCGCGCCGAACTCCGGCCCGCGATGATCGATGGTGGGATAGCTCATGGCCCGCAGCAGGCGGTCCGGCACGGGGCTGGGACCGGGGATCTGCAGGAAATGGCGGCCGGCGGGGTGGAAGTCGAGTCGCAGCATGGGGCCTCGCTCCTGGCATCTTGAATTTTGAATGCAAAATACCATAGCAGCGGATCGCGGCCGTGGGAAGGGCGGGGAGGCGATTTCTTATAGTGGTTTACCCGCGCAAGGACGGCTGGCCCAAGCGCCGCCAGCGCGCGCGCGGCGCACGCCCGGCCGGACCGCGGTACCGCTTCAAACGCGAATTCCGGGGTATTCACGGCGTTTTTCCATCGCTTGGGCTCTACCGTGGATTACTAGAATGCGCTTGCCATTCCGCCGCGCCGTGCGGGATGCCGTGGGCGCGATGACCGCATGCGGCCGCCTGTACACACCGATCCAGGAAATGCCGCCATGCACCCCGGCCACGCCGCCATCCCGCAATGACCGTCCCGTTTCCCGGAGCCTCGTGATGGTGCGCGCCAGGACCGCACTTTCCCCGCGAGCCGCCATGGCCTGCGTCCTGCTGGCCATGATGCCCACTGCCGCGAGCGCCTCGCAATCGGAGATATTCCTGGATCCCGCGCCGGAAACCCAGGGCATGGCGCCGCCGCAGGCCTATCCATCGGTGCAAGGCCGTGTCCTGGGCTACGTGGAGAACGCCAACTTCTTCGGCGTGAAGGGACCCGGCGCCACAGGCCTGCCTTCTTCATGGCATACCGTGGATCCTTTCCTGCAGGGCGCGGCCGTCGCCCGCTTGTCGCCGCGCTGGACGCTGTCCGGCCTGGCCGAACTGCGCGCTTTCGGCAATGACCCGGGAGACCGGGCATTCGAGACCCTGGACGGACAGCTGCGCAACCTGTTCCTCAGCTACGACGCCGGCGCGGTGTCCTACTTCGCCGGCAAGTTCGAGGTCGGCCTGGGCGAAGCCTGGGAATCGATGGACGGCATATACAGCGGATTCTCGGGGGACTACGCCTATCCGGGGTCGCTGGGGGCAGGCGCCCGCTGGAGCCTGCGGCGGTCCGACTCGGCCAGCCATACGGTCACCGCCATCGTGTTCAAGCGCGACAACACGACGCTGGGGCAGACCTGGTTCAACAACTACCCGTCGCAGCCCGATAGCGCGGACGGCGGGCCCGCCAACACGCCCGGCCTGCAGTCCGGCGGCATCGCCTACGACATCGGCAACATTCCGGGCCTGGACGGCTTGCGCGCCGGCGCCACCGTCGCGCGCCTGGGCGCGGGGCAGGGTGACGCCCGCTCGCAGACAGCGCTGGAAGCGCACGTCAACTACGAAAGGCCGCTGGGCGACGGCATGGGCCTGCGGCTGTTCGCGGAAGCCGTCCACATGCGCGGCTTCCTGGGCCGAGAGGCGGCCGCAACGGATACGATCGCCGCGGCCAGCCTGTCGGCGGGCCGCTGGCTGTACACCATCGCCGCGGCCCAACGGAATCTGCAGGCGCTGAGCGGTTCCCTGTCCGCTCAGGGATTCAGCGACAGCCGCGATTGGGGCGTGTCGGGCACGGTGGCCTACCAGACGGACATCGGCGTGATCGTCCAGGCGGGACTGCTGCGTCAACAGGAGCAGGGCGTGACGTTCAACCAGGGCCTGCTGCGGTTCATCTTTCAAACCAGTCTGTAGCGGCCGCCGAGCCGGGGAGGTAGGAATGAAGCAAGGAATACTGCGCCAACGGGGATTGAAGCGTCTGCTGCCGTGGATGGCGGCGGCCTGCATCGCTACTTCCGCGCAGGCCTATAACCTGGATGTCGGCGGCGCGGCGTCGCGGCAGGCGGTGACGCCCCAGGATGTGGAGCGCATCCTGCCGCAATTCGAGGCCTATGCGCAGGACCTGCTGAAGCGCAGCGGCGTGCCGGGCATCGCGGTCGGCATCCTGGCGGGCGGCAAAACGGTGCTGGCGCGCGGCTGGGGCGTGGGCGACGTGCGCGAGGGCAAGCCGGTGACGGCGGACACGGTGTTCCCCCTGGCTTCCGTCTCCAAGGCCCTGGCGGGCGCCTCGGTCGCCGCGCTGGTCGGAGAGGGCAAACTGGATTGGGATGCCAAGGTCTCCTCGCTGGTGCCCGACATCCGGTTCCAGGATCCCTACGTCACCAGCGAGATGACGCTGCGGGACCTGCTCGCGCAGCGCACGGGCTACGCGCCGTTCTATGGAGAGGACCTGGATCTGGTCTTCGGCTACGGCCGCCAGGAAGTTTTCCGGCGCTTGCGCAACCTGCCGCCGGCCACGGCCTTTCGGACCCAATACGCGTATTCGAACTGGAACCTGACGCTGGCCGGCGAGGTCGCGGCGCAGTCGGCCGGCATGCATTGGGAGGACCTGGTGCGCCAGAAGATCATCCAGCCGCTGGGCATGCAGCGTACCGTGGCCTCGTACAAGGAATACATGGCCTTGCCCGACCGCGTGGCGCCCCACGTGGTGGAGGGCGGCCATGCGCGCGCCGAAACCCTGGCGTCGCGCGATGCGCAGGCGCCGGCCGGCGGCGTGTCGTCCACGGTCAACGACATGCTGCGCTGGCTCGCCTTCGAAATCGACGGCGGCAAGTTCGCGGACAAGCAGATCGTGGCGGAGAGCGCGCTGCGCGAAACGCAGGCGCCGCAGTCCATCGTCAGCGCGGGCTTTCCGCCCATCCACTACGGACTGGGCCTGGAGGTGCGCAACGACCATGGCCGCAAAGAGCTCGAGCACAATGGCGGCTTCGAGGAAGGCATCAATACGCGCATCGCCTTCCTGCCGGACGAACGGCTAGGCATCGTCATCCTGACCAATGCGCCGCCCATGGGCATCCCCGAAGCGCTGGAGTACAAGCTGCAAACCTTGCTGTTCAAGGACCGGCCCGATGTGGATACCTGGCCCGAACTCGCGGAGAAATGGCGGCAAGCCCTGCAGTCGTTGCTGGACCGGCCGGGCCGCCTGCACGGCCAGCCGCCCGCGGGCGCGCAAACCGCCCTGGACGCCAGGCGCTACGCCGGGCGCTACTCGCATCCGTATTACGGCGATATCGTCGTCTCGGCCAAAGGCGGCGCGCTGGAGATGCGGGCGGGCGCCGCGGCGCCTCGTCCCTTGCAGCACTGGCAGGGCGATACCTTCCGCGTTCCCGCGCTGGAGGACGCCGCCATGACCTTCGTCCTGGGTTCGGACGGCACCAGCCGGGCGCTGACGCTATCGTCGCTGGACGACGTGCCCGATGCGCTGTTCGTGCGTGGCGACGACAAGCCGTGATGCGGTCCCGGGGGCGGTCCCGGGGCGGTCCGCCGCGCCGGGTCCGAAGCCGCCGTGCAAAGAAATCCCTGTAGCGCGATCCATAGTTTCCATGCGGAATAGGGCTGTTCTTCGGGTCCGATCGGATTTGACATAGGTCAGTCGAATTGCCGCAGGGACTCCGTAGCATGTCTGGATGATGCAAAGAATCGCGGAGGGGCGCCTTCAGATAGCCCGTGGCGTCTCGTCCCGCACATTCACATATGCTTGAGGAGGTCCCCATGAACAACGGTTTCCGGATGCGCTTCGTCGCTGTGCCGTCCCTTATTACAGCCCTGTTTGTTGCTCCCGCTTTCAGCGAGGAGGCCGAGCATGATCACGATCATGGCGCCCCCACGCCCGAAACCGTTGCGCCGGACGCCGGGACGAAGACGCCGAAGTCTGTATCCGAGAGCAAAGACCCAAACAGCCAAGCGGCGGCCAACCAAGGGGGGATGATGATGGACAAGAAGTCGATGTGCGATATGCACCGGCAAATGATGAACGCGAAATCGCCCGCTGAACGTCAGGGAATCATCGATGAACGCATGCAGGGAATGCCATCGGACGCCAGGCAGACGCATTTACAAATGATGGACGAGCAATGTAAGTAGCCAGGCGATAGAGACGTCGCCCCCCCTGGGTGCCGTCGCTCCAGGTGACGCCGGCGCACAGGCGCTATTGGAGATAGCCATGGACGATATGCACCTTTCCCAGAGAGCCCACGTCCGGCGCGGCAGGTGGGTTTTGTACGGATTCCTGGCCGTTGCTGCCTTTTTCTTGTGGACCGAACACCGCGCCCATCTTCTCGGATTTCTTCCTTACCTGCTGGTTCTGGCCTGCCCGCTGATGCACCTGTTCCATCACGGGCATGGACAGCATCGACCGGATTCCCAGCCCGATGCCGGCCGCGGCACGGGACAATCGCCGAAACCGGGAGAACAGTGATGCATGACACTACTCCGGCCTATGGCCTCTGGTCCCTTGTCATTCTGAACTCGCTGGTGTTCGTCATCTTCGCCTTCAGCTTCACCAAGCCGAAGACGTCTCGCGACTGGCGCTCGTTCGGCGCATTTTCGGCCTTTATTGTCGCGCTGTTCACCGAGATGTATGGCTTCCCGTTGACGATCTACCTGCTGTTGCCCTGGCTCTCGAAACGCTTCCCGGGAGTCGACTTCCTGTCCCACGACGCTGGCCATCTGCTCGAAGTGGCGTTCGGCTGGAAGGTTAATCCACACTTCGGCCCCTTCCATATCGCTGGCATTGCCTTGATCGTTGCCGGTTTCTGGCTCCTGGCATCGGCATGGCGCGCGCTATACCAGGCCCAGACAGCGCACCGTCTGGCGACTACCGGCCCCTATGCGCGTATCAGACATCCGCAATACGTCGCGTTCATCCTTGTCATGCTCGGCTTCCTGCTGCAGTGGCCGACCATCGTCACGCTACTCATGTTCCCCGTATTGGTCGTCGTGTATGTACGGCTCGCGAAGTCCGAGGAACGCGACATGGAAGCAGACTTCGGCAGCGAGTATGTCCGGTATCGTGACCGGACGGCCGCTTTTATTCCGTCCTTTCATCGGGAGAGGAGGGCGCATGGATAGACGAGCAAATGGCCATCACCAGCATGGCGATGCGCAGATGAAACACCATCACCATGCTGGCGACTTGTCAGGGCAGGGGTATCCGGCCGGCGCTTCCGCGACGTCTTCGCCGGAATCCGGCACTGTCTATACATGCCCGATGCATCCGGAGGTCAGGCAAAACGAACCGGGGAATTGCCCGATTTGCGGCATGACGCTCGAGCCCGTCATGCCATCCCTCGACGACGAAGAGAATCCCGAACTGATCGATTTCCGGCGGCGCTTCTGGTGGACCTTGCCGTTGACCATCATCGTCACGGTCCTGGCGATGGCCGCCCACAAGATCTTTTACGAGGGATTGCCGTACCAGAGCTGGATAGAGCTCGCGCTGAGCACCCCGGTCGTACTGTGGTCGGGATGGCCGTTCTTTGTTCGCTGCGCCCGGTCCATTGCCCAGCGCAGCCCGAATATGTGGACGCTTATCGGGACGGGAACCGGGGCGGCGTACGGCTACAGTCTGATAGCGACCGTCGCGCCCGGATTATTTCCGGAGACGTTCGTCATGCATGGCCGCATTGGGGTCTATTACGAGGCCGCGGCAGTCATCATTTCCTTGACCCTGCTCGGGCAGATTCTGGAGCTGAAAGCACGATCGCGGACGTCGGCCGCCATCAAGTCCTTGCTCGGCCTGGCGCCCAAGACGGCCCGTCGCATTGATCCGAACGGGACCGAGGAAGACGTTCCCTTGACGCACGTGCACATTGGCGACACGCTTCGCGTGCGCCCCGGTGAGAAAGTCCCTGTGGATGGCATTGTCCTAGAGGGCGAAAGCGCGGTCGACGAGTCCATGCTTACCGGCGAGCCGGTGCCCGTCACCAAACGGCCGGGCGACAAGGTGGTTGCCGCCGCCATCAACACCAACGGCAGCCTGATTGTCAGGTCCGAAAAAGTGGGCTCCCAGACGATGCTGTCCCAAATCGTCCAGATGGTGGCGCATGCGCAGCGTTCGCGCGCCCCGATGCAGCGTCTCGCGGACGTCGTGGCCGGCTATTTCGTCATGATTGTTGTCGCCATCGCAGTGCTGACGCTGCTGGGCTGGGGATTCTTCGGCCCTGAGCCGAGCTGGGTCTATGGTTTCGTGAACGCGGTCTCGGTCCTTATCATCGCCTGTCCCTGCGCGCTTGGTCTGGCGACGCCAATGTCCATCATGGCGGCAACCGGGCGGGGCGCTACCCAAGGCATCCTGTTCCGTGATGCCGCCGCCATCGAGGAACTGCGCAAAGTCGACACCCTTATCGTCGATAAGACCGGGACGCTAACCGAGGGCAGACCGGCATTCGACAGGGTCGTACCGGCCGCCGGTATGTCGGAGCACGATGTCCTGCGCATCGCGGCCAGCATCGACCAGGGCAGCGAACATCCGCTCGCGCACGCCATCGTCGCCGAGGCACGCAAGCGATCGATTCCGCTGGATAAGCCGGAGACGTTCGAATCGTCCAGCGGCATCGGGGTTCGCGGCATTGTCGCCGGCAAACGGATCGCCTTTGGCAATACGGCGCTGATGGAGCAGGAACGGGTCGACTGGACGCCGCTCCAAAAGCACGCCGAGGTTCTCAGGGGCGAAGGCGCCAGCGTCATGTACCTGGCCGCGGACGGCAAGCTGCTCGGCCTGGTCGCGGTATCCGACCCGGTCAAGGCCACCACGCCGGAAGCACTCCACACCCTGAAAGCGGCCGGCATCACGGTCATCATGGCCACCGGCGACGGTGTGACGACGGCGAAATCGGTCGCGGCGCGGCTTGGCATTTCCCGGGTGTACGGAGAGGTAAAACCCAAAGACAAGCTCGATCTCGTCGAAACGCTGCAGAAAGAAGGCAAGACGGTCGGGATGGCGGGCGATGGCATCAATGACAGTCCCGCGTTGGCCAAGGCGAACGTGGGCATTGCCATGGGCACGGGTACCGACGTGGCCATCAATTCGGCGCACGTGACCCTGGTGAAAGGCGACCTGCGTGGAATTGCGCGGGCCCGCCGGCTGTCCCTGGCTACGGTGCGCAATATGCGGCAGAACCTGGCTTTTGCCTTTGTCTATAACGCACTGGGCATTCCGCTCGCGGCCGGGCTGCTATATCCGTTCACGGGGCAATTGCTGTCCCCGATGATCGCAGCCTTGGCGATGAGCCTGAGCTCCGTGTCGGTGATTACGAATGCATTGCGGCTGCGAGGCACAGCCTAGTGATGGCCCGTGTCTGATCCGCATAATGTATATTATGTAAAGTCAGATATCTTATTGCCGGAGGCTTCTCCACGTACACAGGCTTGGCCTCGGACCTGGCCTAGGACGCCAGTGATATCTTCGTGCTAAAGTTCAATAAAACATGAATTGATGTACAGGTGAATCGTGGAAGAAAACGACGCAGTGCTCGCATTGGCGGCGTTGGCGCACCCGCAACGCCTCAGGGCATTTCGTGCGCTTGTAGTGGCCGGTCCCGAAGGCCTTGCGCCCAGCGTTCTGGCAGAGCATCTGGGCGTGGCGCGCAATGCGCTCTCTTTCCACCTCAAGGAGCTGTCGCATGCCGGCCTGGTCCACAGCGAGCAGCAGGGTCGCTACCTGATCTATCGCGCCAACTACGACCGGATGAATGGCCTGCTCGGCTACTTGACCGAACATTGTTGCCAGGGGGGCGCCTGTGAAACCGGTCCGGCCGCCGCCTGCCGGGCGTGTTGAGCGAATCCGGTGTTCCGCGAGGCTGACAATGCGTCGAGCTCTCCGTCGAGTTGCCGCGCGTCGGCATCTCCATCCCCCAAACCCTTGATGCTGAGACACCCATGCAAGAGAAAATCTATAACGCCCTGTTTATCTGTACCGGCAATTCCGCGCGCTCCATTCTGGCAGAGGGATTGTTGAACGGCATGGCGCGGGGACGCTTTCGCGCGTACTCCGCGGGCAGCCAGCCGAAGGGCGAAGTGCATCCCTTGGCACTGGCCGCGCTCGAGAAGCTGGGCATGCCCTCGGCCGGCTATCGCAGCAAGAGCTGGGACGAGTTCACCTTGCCCGATGCACCGCCGTTGGATTTCATCTTCACGGTGTGCGACAACGCGGCCGGCGAAGTGTGCCCGATCTGGCCGGGCAAACCGATGTCGGCCCATTGGGGCGTACCCGATCCTGCCGCTGTAGAGGGCTCCGATGACGAAAAGCGCAAGGCCTTCCAGGACGCCGCGCGGGTGCTCAAGCGCCGCATCGAGCTGTTCCTTTCCCTGCCGATGGACCGACTGGATGCGATGTCGCTGCACAGGGAACTGCACGGCATCGGCAAGGCATGAAGCGAGCCATGTCCGCCCGCGCGCGGCTCCCCTTCCCCATCCAGCACCCTCTAAGCGCGCCCGGACAAGTCCGCCGGCATTGGGCGGGCGGCATCGGCGCCACATCGCGGCCAGCTCGGCGCCATGATCGCGGCCTCAGGTGAAAGTTCCAATGGTCAAGCTCGACGATCTACCAAACGTACAGACGGACTGCTTTGACGACGGCATTGCGCGGCGGCTGGATGCACCCCGGTCCGTACATCCGCCGCGCATCCTGTTGCTCTATGGGTCGCTGCGCGAACGGTCGTTTAGCCGCTTTGCCGCCGAAGAAGCGTCCCGGCTGCTACGTGCGATGGGCGCGCAAACGCGTTTATTCAGCCCCGCCGGGCTTCCCCTGGTGGACAGCGAGCCGGAAAGCCACCCGAAGGTCGCGGAGCTGCGCGAGGCCGTGCAATGGGCCGAGGGCATGGTGTGGTGTTCGCCGGAACGGCACGGCGCCATGACGGGCCTCATGAAGACGCAGATCGACTGGATCCCGCTGTCGCTGGGTTCGGTGCGGCCCACGCAAGGCAAGACGCTCGCCGTCATGCAGGTCAGCGGCGGCTCGCAGTCCTTCAATGCCGTGAACCAGATGCGCGTGCTGGGCCGCTGGATGCGGATGATCGCCATCCCCAACCAGTCGTCGGTGGCCAAGGCCTGGCAGGAATTCGATGAACACGGGCGCATGCGGCCGTCGGCCTACTACGACCGCATCGTCGATGTCATGGAAGAGCTCGTGAAGTTCACGCTGCTTACTCGCGATGTCGCGCCCTATCTGGTGGACCGCTATAGCGAACGCCGGGAAAGCGCAGAGCAAACATCCAGGCGCGTCAATCAAGGAAGCATCTGATGCGTCTGTCTCGGCGTCGCGATGTGGTGCTGGCTCTGGGGACGACGCAAACACTCGCGTGGGCATCTTCATACTATCTGCCGGCGATGCTGGCCGCGCCAATGGCCCGCGACCTCGGCGTGGGTACGCCCACGATCTTTGCGGCCTTTTCCTTCGCCCTGCTGATTTCCGCCCTGCTCGGGCCCTATGCCGGCCGTGCCATTGACCGTTGGGGCGGCAGGCCGGTTCTCGTAGCCACCAACCTGCTGTTCGCGGCGGGACTGGCCTGGCTGAGCCAATCGCATGATCTTTGGAGTCTGTTCGCTGCCTGGGCGGTACTGGGTATCGGGATGGGGAGCGGCCTGTATGAGGCCGCCTTCGCCTCGCTGGTACGCCTGTACGGCCGTGACTCGCGCGGCGCGATTTCCGGCATTACGCTCATCGCCGGGTTTGCCAGTACGGTGGGTTGGCCCGTCTCGACCTTCCTGGAGCTGCACTTCGGCTGGCGCGGCGCCTGCCTCGGGTGGGCGGCGCTGCATCTTATCCTGGGACTGCCCTTGAACTGGCTGCTCGCATCGCCTCCGTCCGCGGTGGGCGTCGGCTCGCCGTCGGGCGCGAGGCATACGCAGGACATGCAGCCCACGCCGTCCGGATCGCTGCGCGCATCGGTCCTTCTGGCCGTGGTTTTTGCCGTCACCTGGTTCATCAGCACGGCCATGGCCGCCCATCTGCCCCGCCTGCTGATGGCCGCCGGCGCGACCTTCGCCGCCGCCGTCGCGGCGGGGGCTCTGGTCGGGCCGGCCCAGGTGGGCGCGCGGCTGTTGGAATTCGGGCTGCTGCGGCGTGTGCATCCTTTACTGTCCGCCCGCCTGGCCGCCATCGCGCACCCCGTGGGCGCCGTTGCGCTTTTGGCGTTGGGCGCGCCGGCCGCCTCGGCTTTCGTGATCCTGCACGGCGCGGGCAACGGCATCTTGACGATCGCCAAGGGGACCTTGCCGCTGGCCCTGTTCGGCCCACAAGGTTATGGCGCCAGGCAAGGCATCCTGATGGTCCCCGCCCGGATCGCGCAGGCGCTGGCGCCGTGGCTGTTCGGGCTGGCCCTGGATCATTGGGGTGTCGGCGCCCTGTGGGTCTCCGCCGCTTTGGGATTGGTCTCTTCAGCAGCCCTCGTCATGCTTCGGAAGCACATGAACTCGCCAGTCGCCAGGCCAAGCACCGTGTCCCCGTAGCCGGCGTTGCGTCAGATTCCAAGCCAATGTCAAAACTAGAACAAACGGATCAGCGATGTTGCATGCCACTAGTAAGCCGGCTAGCCTGTTACATGCAACAGGCGGACCATCATGCCGGGAAGCAACGTTAACGCCCGTGTGAATAAGCACCGTGCGGCTTTGCGCATGGCAGGGCTGCGGCCGGTGCAAATCTGGGTACCCGATACGCGCCGGCCGAATTTCGCCGAGGAATGCCGTCGCCAATCCGTCTTGGCAAGCCGTGACGATTCAAGGGACGACGATATGCAGCGGCTGATGGACCAGGCCGTGTCCGAGGTAGACGGCTGGGATGCCTGATGCGAGGTGATCTGGTAACCGTCGCTGTCCAAGGGGATTTTGGAAAGCTTCGTCCCGCGTTGGTGATCCAGTCGGACCTGCTCAGCGAACATGGCAGTGTGACGGTCCTTCCGGTAACCAGCAGTCTGGTCGAAGCGCCGCTGCTGCGAGTAATGGCGAAACCTAGCCTGCAGAACCGCCTGCGGCAACCTTCCCAAATTATGGTGGACAAAGCCGTCACCGTAAGGCGTGACAAGCTCGGCGCGGCTTTCGGTCGTATCGAGCCGGAAACCCTCGTCGAGGTCGAACGGTGCCTGGCGGTCTTTCTTGGAATCGCCAAGTAGCACCCACCGGGACGCCGTATTCCGGCTCGGGCCCCTCGGTCATTTCTTCTTTGCTTGATCGCGATGCCACTTGATCGCGAAGAACATGCCCGTGCCGAACACGAGAACCTTGAACGTGATGAAAACGATAGGAACCCAATCCATTATTTCGAGTGCTTCCAGGCTTTGATTTCCCGCTTTTTTAACACGTCTGCCCGGCGCGTCCGCGCGGTCAGACCCAATGTGTCGACGAGCGCGTCGCCACGACCAGCGGATCATGCATCAATATCGTCGCGAACTGATGAGCCAGGTCGGACTGGCTCGACGACCGCTTCATGACCAGGTGCAGTTCCCGGAATGCCCAGCGATCCAGCAGGTTGACCGCGCCCACCCGCCCGTCGCGCAGCGCCGATTCGGCCACGCTCATCGGTACCAGCGCAACACCCACGCCCGCCGCCACCAGGTCCATCATCGCCGCGAAGTCATGGGCGTACACGCGGGCTTTCACGGGTTTGCCTATTTCCTGGGCGCGCTGGAACAGGAATTGGGTATTGCTGCTGGCGGTGTCGCGACAGACGAAATCGTTGTCCAGAATGTCCTTGAGGCTGGCGCGAGAGCGCTGGACCAGGGGATGGGCCGGCGGCGTGGCGCAGATCAGCCTGTCTATCGCGTATAGCTCGCACGTCAGGTCGGCGTCTTCCACCCGGCCGGCGAACACACCGATATCGGCTTCGCCATCGCGGATACAACCCGGAATCGCCTCGCTGCCCAGTTCCTGGATTTCGACATCGACCCGCGAATTCGCCGCCAGGAATCGGGCAACGCTGGGAACGATAAAGCCCTGCAGGGCGCTGCTGTTGGCCAGCAGCTTTACCTGGCCATGCAAGTCCGTGGCATACGTGCTGAGCTCCTCATGCATGGCGTTCAAATCGCCGAGCAGCGTATCCACGTGCTTTTCCATGGCGTCGCCGGCCGGCGTCAAGGTCATTCCCCGCGGGCTGCGCACGAACAGCGGACAACCCGCCGTGTACTCCAGGTTCTTCAGGCGGTAGCTGGCCAGCGAGGCCGTCATGTTCAGCGCCGCCGCGCCCGCCGCCAGGTTGCGGGCCTGGGCCACGGCCTTGAACAGGCGCAAATCCTTCAAGTCATACGCGTAAGGCATGGATGGTCTCCAGTCGCGGTACGGCGCCATGAGCAGGCGGTCCGGGCTCCCGGATCCGTAGCCGGCTTGGCGACGTCCCCGGGGATGCAAACATGCGGCTATCCCGAACTGTATTGCACCATCCACGCCTTTTGCACGCAGCGTATGCCACGGCGGGTGTCCGCCATATGGGCGATACGCGCGCCCCGGCGTCCCCGCGCGGTGTCCGCCAGGGCGATGGCGGCAATGCCACGTCCTTGCGGACCACCCGCTTCCGTGGGTCCAAGCGCTACCGCAGCAAGCTGCGAATTCCAATGGCGCCCAGGTACTTGCCGCCCCCGGGCAGATCCAGCAGCGCGCGCAACAAGGTCGTATGGCGCCCGCTCGCCAGCGCAAGGCACTTTCGGGCGATGTCGGCGCTATCGAGAGGCTTTGCCTGGCTTCCCAGCGGCGACAGGCATTGGGCCTGCCCCGACCGTCCATCGCCCAGCGTGACGGTGACCCGTGCCGCGCGATGATGCGGCGGCGGCAGCGCAGGCCGCAGCGGGCGTAGCCGGATCGCTTCGCGCAAGCGCGCCACCCGGGCGTCCCGCAGGAATGCGGCACCCAGTGCATCGGCGTCCGTGCGGCCATGCAACCACGCCACCGCGAGCAGATGCGGGATGGAAAACCGTGCCGCGAGGCTGGTGCGGACGTCGCGCTGGGCCATGCCGACGGCAAAGGCGTGCACTTCGGCGTCGATGCGCACCCCGGCATCGAAAACCTCGCAACCTTGCGCGAGCAGGTCTTCGCGGATCCGCAGCAATGCCTCCAGCGCGGCGTGGCTTTGGCCGGCGCACGGCAGCACCTTGAAGTAGTTCAGGCGTACGGCCCAGGCGCCGCCCAGGTCGTCCGTGCAGGCCGCGGCATCCGTCTGTACGCCCAGCATTTCGCCCAGGCGGGCCAGGGCCTGCGCGGGCGCTGGCAAGCCGCCGTCCGCCCGCGCCGTGCAGGCAAAGGCCTGCTCCACCCCCTTCCCCACCCATAGATTGGCGGCCAGGCCGCCATCGGCCACGATGGCGAACGGCCGGGGCGCAGCAAAGGAAGCCGCATGCAGCAAGGCCTGGTGCAACGTATCGCCGTCCAGGGCCCGCAGCAAGCCGAGTGTCGCGGTTGCGCCCAGCGTGCTCCACAG
The DNA here is from genome assembly GCF_001676705.1 of Bordetella bronchialis. NCBI lineage: Bacteria > Pseudomonadati > Pseudomonadota > Betaproteobacteria > Burkholderiales > Alcaligenaceae > Bordetella > Bordetella bronchialis. The sequence continues at coordinate 2,984,725 of NZ_CP016170.1, read as the reverse complement.
GGAATGCGGGTGGACGGGTGCCGCGCCGAATGTCCAGGCCGCGGCCAGGCGGCAGGTCATCTCATAGCCCAGTGCGACCGCATGCAGGAACTGTCCCAGGCCCAGGTCCGCCGCCTCGCATTCCGCCAGCGCCGCCGGCACGCAATAAATGCCGGCATGGCACATCAGGCGATGATGCCCTTCATCCAGCTGCAACCAATTGGCGGCGACCGCGTTGTGGCGGGCGGCGATGCCCGGGGATGCGCGCGCCTGGCCCTTCCCCAGCACGGTGCATGCGCCCGTGAAGATATCGGGATCGGAATCGCGGGTCCACGCGCACAGTTCCGCATCCTGGGCCGCGCCCAGCGCGCAAGCGATCGTGTCGGCGGCAACCGCCCCGATACGGGCCAGCACGTCCGCCGGAACGGCATCCGGCGCCGCGGCGGCGGCCCATTGGCACAGGTGCCGTAGCGCGAGGTCATCCATGGGAAGGACGGCCCCAGTCCGGCGCGATGGCCCTGCCCCAGCCGGGTTCTCCCACCACGCGCCGGTTCCGCATGACCGCCCTGCCGCGCACGATGGTATGCACGGGCCGCGCCGTCACCAGCCGCCCGTGCCAGGGCGAGATGCGGTTGAGCGAATGCAGTGTCGCCTGGTCGATCCGATAGGCGCCGTCCATATCGACGATCGCGAAGTCGGCATCGGCCCCCACGCCGATATGTCCTTTCCGGGGATAAAGTCCCCAGGCCAGCGCCGGGGCCAGCGCGCTCCAGCGCGCATATTCCGGCAAGCTCATCCGGCCTCGCTGCGATTCGGTCAGCATGACAGGCATCTGCGTTTCCAGGCCGATCATGCCGCGGCAGCATTTCCAGATGTCCGGATTGCGCTTCTCTTCTTCGGTATGGGGCGCGTGGTCGGTGGCAATCATGCCTATGGTGCCGTCCAGCAAGGCCGCCCATAGCGCGTCCGCATGCGCGCCGCCTCGTATGGGCGGATTGACCCGGACCATGCCGGCCAGGCTGTCGATCTCCGGCATGCCGAACAACAGGTATTGCGGACAGGTCTCGGCCGTCATGTCCAGCCCCTGCCCCAGCGCCTGACGAATGGCCTGCACACCGCCGGCCGAGCTCACATGGGCAATATGCACGCGGGCGCATGCCGCGCGCGCCAGGGCGCTCACCCGCCCGATTGCTTCGACCTCGCAGATCTCGGGCCGGGATTCCTCGTGCGCGCGCGGGTCCGTGCGGCCGGCCTCCATGAGCCGGCGCCGGCGGTGCTGCATGATGGCGGCGTTCTCCGCGTGGACGGAGCAACGCACGCCCAGCCGGCCGAGGCGTTCCAGGCCTTCATGGATGACGCCGTCGTCGGGGGATTCCAGGTCCCCCGTGTTCTCCGTCATGAAGCACTTGAAGCCGCCGATGCCGTCCTCGGCCAATGCTTCCAGATGCGGCAGGCTGCTGCTGTCCAGGACGCCATACAGGCCCCAGTCGACCAGCGACAAGGCCCCTGCCCGTTCGCGCTTGCACGCCAGGGCCCGCGGACTGGCGGTGGGGGGATCCGTATTGGGCATGTCCATCACCGTCGTCACGCCTCCGGCCGCGGCGGCGCTGGATCCCGTCCGCCAGTTTTCCTTGTAGGTAGAGCCGGGGTCGCGGAAGTGCACATGGCAGTCGATGGCGCCGGGCAGCACATGCAGTCCGGCCGCGTCGATGACTTCGCGCGCGCCGGGCAGCCCGGTCAAGGCGCCGAGCGCCACGATACGTCCCGCTTCGACGGCGATATCGGCTTGCACGACAGCGTCGCCGATGACGGCGTGGCCGCCCGCGATGATCAGGTCCATCATGGCGCACCCTTTCGGTATGAACGTGGATTTACTTTCAACATGGCCTGTTCTATAAGCATCGGAGCCGATCCTGTCGCATCCGGTGAGATCGCCGCGACCCGGGACCGGCAAGGGGACGTTGCGCAGCATGGATACGAAGTTGTTGGAAATCGGCATGCGCCTGCGCGCATACCGGATCGGTGCCGGACTCAGCGCGGATGCGCTGGGAGAGCGCCTGAACGTTTCGCGCGCATCCGTCTACCGCATGGAGGCACAGGGCATAGGCCGGCTGGATGTGCTGCTGCGCGTCGCGCGGCTGCTGGACGTACCGCTGGAAACCCTGCTTGGCGTCGGCGTCGAATACGTTGCGTCGGCGCTGGCGTACTTCGAGCGGCTCAGGCAGATCGAAGCGCGCGCGGAGCACATTTTCGTGGCTTTCGGTCCCATCGTTTACCTGCTCACGTCCGATGGCTACGACACCCTGCTGCGCCAGGCCCTGGCCACCCGCGCCGCGGCGACGAAGCGTCCGGCACGCGCCCGGATCGACATCGACGCCCTTATGTCGATACTGAAACTGCGCAAGGCGCAATACCTGCAACGCCGCCCCGCCATCACCAACGTGCTGTCGTTGCCGGAACTCGTGCAGTTCAGCGAACAGGGCCTGGAGGACGAGGGCGCCAGCGCGCCCGTGCGCGTCGCGCATCGAAAAATGGTGCTTCATGAGCTGGAACGCGTGGCGCAATTGCTGGAGTCTCCGCCCATGGGCATCCAGGTGGGGATACTTTTCGACAGGCTGCCCACGACCAGTTTCTCCGTCATTCGCCAGGCGGATGCCACGTTTTCCCTGACAAGTCCGTTTCGCATCGGGCCGCAGCTCAATGTGTGGCGTGGCGTCGGTACGATCTCCCAGGATGCGGAGGCCTTGCGCCTGCATCGCGAGCTTGCCACCGGGTTGTGGTCGGAGGTCGTGACCGGCCAGCGGGCCGCGGATTTCGTCCGCCGCCGCCTGCTGGCCCGCGCCTGACCCGCCCGCCGTCTCTATTTCGCGTTGGCCTGCAGGAGTTCCGGCGATAGCGGCTGCTGCAGCCATTTGCGCGATATCGCGTTCAGGCTGCCGTCCGCCTTGATACCGGACAGGAAGGCATTCATCTTGTCCAGCAGGCGCTTCTCTCCCTTGGGCACCGCCGCATGCACCGGCGAATTGAGCAGGATCAGTTTTTCCTCGAAGGCCGGCGAGCCTTTCTGCCGTAACGCCACGGCGATGACGTTGCCTATGGCCATGGTGCTGGCCTGGCCGCTGAAGAACGCGGCGATGGTGCTCGCGTTGTCGTCGTAGCGCGAGAGCCTGGCGTCCTTGGCCTGTTCGGTCAGCAGGCGTTCTTCGATGGCGCCCTTGGTCACCGCCACGGTAACCCCTTTCAGGTCGGCCGGGCCATGGATGGCGGGACTGCCGGGCTTACCGTAGATGCCGATGTAATACGGGGCATAGGGCTGGGTGAAGTCCACCGCCTTGGCGCGCTCTTCACTGCGGCCGATATTCAACATGATGTCGGCCTTGCCGGTCTGCAGGGTGGCGACCCGGTTGGGAGCCGTCACCGGAACGAATTCCACCCGGACGTGCCAGGCCTGCGCGAGCAGGGCCGACATGTCGATGTCGTAGCCGCGCGGCTGCATCTGCTGGTCCACGCTGCCGAATGGCGGATAGTCGGTCATGATGCCGACCCGCACGACGCCGCGCGCCGTGATGTCGTCGAGCAGGTCGGCCTTTGCCGGGAGCGCCAAGGCGCACAGGCTGGCCAACAGCGCCGCCGCAAAAGAAGAAGCGGAGAGACCCATGGATTTTCCCCAAAAAATAGTTATGGGGCCTTGATCTCACACGCTTGCCCCTGCCAGGCATTCTCGCGGCATAGGGCGCGTTGCGCCAGATCAGATTTCGCGGATCGTCTCAGAAAACGAGACACGGCCCGGCGCCACGGCGTCATGCGGCTCGCGCGCCGGCGCCGGAGGCATGACGCCAGGCCGCGCCCTTGCCTAGTTCGCCGTGATGTTGCGCGTCTTGACCAGATCGCCCCAGCGCTGGCGCTCCTGCTCCTCGAAGCGTGCCAGTTCCCTGCCCGTGGCGTTGCCCGGCACGGCGCCCAGGGCCTTGAACTGTTCGCGGACCGCATCCGTGCGCAGTGCCTGCTGCGCGGCGGTGATGAGCTTGTCCCGTACGTTGCCGGGAATGCCCGCGGGCGCGTAGAGCGCGAACCACGCCGTCACGTCCATCTTGCCTATGCCGCTTTCCGTCACCGTCGGCACGTCGGGCAGCGAGGGCGAGCGCTCGGCGCTCGTGACGGCAAGCGCGCGCACGCGTGTGCCGTCCTTGAGCTGCCCCAGGGTGCTGGGCAGGTTGTCCAGCAGCACATCGATCTGCCCGCCGATCAGGGCGGGCATGGAGGCCGCGACGCCGCGGAACGGCACGTGCAGCATCTCTATTCCGGCGATGTGTTCCAGGTAGGCGCCCGTCAGATGCACCGACGACCCGATGCCGGGCGAGCCATAGGTCATCGGCTTGCCCTTGCTGCCCTTGGCGTACGCGACCAGGTCCTGCATGGACTTCAGTTGGGAATCGGCGCGCACCACGATCACGTTGGGCGTGGTCAGTACCAGGGCCAGCGGGGTGAAGTCTTTCTCCGCGTCGTAAGGCATGTCCTTGTAAATGAACTCGTTGATCGTCTGGGTGCCGATGGTGCCCATTCCTATCGTGTAGCCGTCCGGCTGCGCCCGCTTGACCATCCCCATGCCGATATTGCCGCCCGCGCCGGCCCGGTTGTCCACCACCAGCGGCTGCCCCAGGAACGGCGCCATCGCCTGGGCGACGGTTCGCGCGGCGATGTCCGTCGTTCCCCCAGCCGGGTAAGGCACGATGAGCGTAACGGGCCTTTCCGGGTAATCGGCGGCATGGGCCGTCCCCGCCACGAAAGTCGCGATTGCGCAAGCAGCTGCCAACAGAGTGAACCGCATGGTTTGATCTCCTTATTGGAATGGGCGTGGCCGCGATGATCCCGACTTCGGCCACGGCCTAGCTTAACCGCTGCGCGCCCGCCACGCGTCCCCTGGTCCACCGGATATCGAATGCGCCTGCCGGTGCACCGTCCTCATCCGCGCGAGAGCCGTTCCCGTGTCAGGGCCGCGACATCCTTCAGCCAGGGCTGCCGCCGCCAATGCGCCGTGGCGAAGTCGCGCACCTGGTCCTGGTAGGTCAGCGACAGGCCTATGTTGTCCAGCCCTTCCAGGAACATCTTCCGGTGGCGCGGCACCATGTCGAAACGCGCGTCCAGGCCGCGGCTCCGGATGGTCTGGGCCATGACATCGATCTTTACCGCGTTGCGCGCGGGATCGCTGGCATCTTCCGCCAGCCTGGCCATGGCGTCCGGCGGCAAGGTGATCAGCAGCAGCCGGTTGTTCATCGCATTGGAAAAGAAGATCTCCGCGAAGCTGGGAGCGACGATAGCCTTGATGCCGTACTGCAATAGCCCCCAGACGGCGTGCTCGCGGCTGGATCCGCAGCCGAAATTCGAGCCGCCCACCAGTACCGACACCTTGGCATACTCGGGGCGATTAAGGACGAAATCCGGATAAGACCGGCCGGCTGGATCGAAGCGCAGGTCGTATAGCAAGCCTTCTTTCAAGCCCGATTTATCGATGCCCCGCAGGAACTGCTTGGGCATGATCTGGTCCGTGTCCAGATTCTCGATGGGCAAGGACGCCGCGCGCCCTTCGATGCAGTGGAAGTCGGTCATTGCGCCCTCTCCAGCCGACGGATATCGGTAATGCACCCGGTCGTCGCCGCCGCGGCCGCCATGGCGGGACTCATCAGGTGGGTGATGGCGCCGCGCCCTTGCCGGCCTTCGAAATTGCGGTTGGTGGTCGACGCGCAGCGCACGCCGTCGCCCAGCACGTCGTCGTTCATCGCCAGGCACATCGAACAGCCGGCGTTGCGCCATTCGAAGCCGGCGTCGATGAATACCCTGTCCAGCCCCTCGGCTTCCGCGGCCCGCTTCACCGTCCCGGATCCCGGCACGACCATGGCCCGCACGCCGGGCGCGACATGGCGGCCGCGCACCACGTCGGCCGCGGCGCGCAAGTCCTCGATACGGCCGTTGGTGCAGGAGCCGATGAACACATGCTGGATGGGCGTGCCCTCGATGGCCGTGCCGGCCGCCAGCCTGGCGTATTCCATCGCGCGCGCGCCGCTGCTGCGCGCGGCGCCCTCTTCCAGCTGGTCCAGGCGGGGCACGTGCTGGTCCACGGCGATCACCTGGTCGGGACTGGTGCCCCAGGTCACCTGGGGGGCGATCATGGACGCATCGAACACGTGGACGGCATCGAAGACGGCGCCTTCGTCCGATCGCAGGTCCCGCCAGGCTTGCAGCGCGGCGGCGCGGTGCGGCCCGGCCAGGTCGGGCGCACGGCGCAATACATAGTCGACGGCCTTGTCGTCGGGCGCGATCAAGGCGCCCCGCGCGCCGGCTTCCACGATCATGTTGCACAGCGTGAAGCGCGCTTCGATGGAAAGCGCATCGATGGCGCTGCCGCTGTATTCCAGCACATAGCCCAGCGCGCCGCGGGCCCCGATGCGGCCGATGATGGCCAGCACCAGGTCCTTGGCCGTCACGCCACGGGCCAGTTGGCCGTCCACGCGGATATGCATGGTCCGGGCGACGCGGTACACCAGCGTCTGCGTCGCGAGTACGTGCTCCACCTCGGTCGTGCCGATGCCGAAACCCAGCGCGCCCAGGGCGCCGTAGGTGGTCGTATGGCTGTCGCCGCAGATCACCACCATGCCGGGTCGGATCATCCCGTGCTCGGGCGCCACCACGTGTTCTATGCCCTGCAGCGGATCGTTGGTATCGAACAGCGGGATGCCGAAGGTGTCGCAGTTCTTCTTCAGGTAGCGGGCCTGCAGCGCCGACGGCGGGTCGGCGATGACGCGTATCTTGCCGGGATGGGTGGGAATGATGTGGCTGACCACGGCGACATTCTGGCCGGGCATGGGGACGCCCCGCCCTTCCTCGTACAGGCCGGCGAACGCCTGCGGACTGGTGTACTCGTTCATCAGGTGCAGGTCGCAGAACAGCAGGATGTTCTGTTCGTCCAGCGACGCGACGGTATGCGAGTCGATGAGTTTGCGATAGAGCGTACGTGGGGGCATTTTTCGTCGCCTCATTGCATGGTGATGCCGCTTTCCTTCACAAGCTTCTTCCACTGCGGCAATTCGCGCTCCAGGCGTGCCCGTGCATCGGCGGGCGACGACGGCATGGCCTCGAAGCCTTCCCGCGTCATGCGGTCCGCCGTCGCGGCCGACGCAAGAACCTGGTTCAACGTGCGATTCAGCGTATCGATGACCGGCTGCGGCGTGTTGGCGGGCGCGAACACGATGAACCAGGTTTCGAAGCTGTAGTTGGGAAGGCCCGCCTCCGCGATGGTCGGCACATCCGGCATCAGCGGCGAACGCTTCGGCCCGGTGACGCCCAGCGCGCGGATCTTGCCGGCCTGCACCTGGCCCCGCGCGGCGGACAGCACGGGGAAGCACAGCTGGACCTGGCCGCTGATGGTGTCGATCAGCGCCGGACCGCCGCCCCGGTAGGGAATATGCGCGATATCGACACCGGCGACGGCCTTGAACAGTTCCGCCGCCATGTGGAAGGTGCTGCCCGGGCCGGCCGAGCCGTAGCTCAGCTTGCCCGGCTCCTTCTTCGCCAGCGCGATCAGTTCCCGCACGCTTCTGGCCGGCACCTCGTTATTGACCACCAGCACGTGCTGCGAAGAGGCCACCATGCCGATGGGCGCCAGGTCCTTCAGCGTGTCGTACGGCATGTGGGCGAACAGCGCGGGATTGATCGCCAGCGATACCGTCTGCAGGCCTATGGTGTAGCCGTCCGGCGCGGATTTCGCCACGGCATCGACGCCCACGTTGCCGCCGGCCCCACCGCGGTTCTCGATGACGACCGGCTTTCCCAGCGCCTTGGCCCACTCGTCGCCGATCATGCGGGCGACGATGTCGGCGCTGCCGCCGGGGGCGTAGGGCACGATCAGCTTGACCGGGCGCTCCGGATACTGCGCCTGGGCGGCTGTGCCGATCGCGGACATGGCAAGGACGGCCAAAAGCATGCGACGCAACATGGATGTCTCCTCTTATGGTGGTTGTGGGAACATCTTAATGGTGAATTGCGCTGCGATAATGTCCGTCGGTTCAGTTGTTTATTTCTTCAAAGTTCACAATGAGCCCCCTATCCGACCTGGAGTTCTTTTCCGTCCTGGCCAAGCACGGCAGCCTGCGCGAAGCCGCGCGGCAGCTGGGGATTACGCCGCCGGCGGTCAGCAAGCGGCTGTCCGCGATCGAGCGCCGGCTGGGCGTGCGCCTTCTGCACCGCACGACCCGGCGCGCCAGCCTGACGCCGGAAGGCGAAACCTACTTGCTGGACGGCGCCCGGGTGCTGGAGGAGCTGGAGGCACTGGAACGCAAGGTCGCCGGATCCCATGCCGCGCCACGCGGCCTGCTGCGCATCGTTTCCACGCTCGGGTTCGGCCGGCGGCACATATCGCCGGCGCTGTCGGCGTTCGCCCTGCGCCACCCGGAGGTCGAAGCGCGTCTGACCTTGACCGACCGTCCGGTCAATGTCATCGAGCAAGGCTACGACCTGCAGATCCGGCTGGGTGAATTGCCGGATTCCACGCTGACCGCGCGGCTGCTGGCGCACAATCGCCGCGTCCTTGCGGCGTCGAGAACCTACCTGTCCAAGCGCGGCCATCCCGCAACGCCGCGCGAGCTGGCCCAGCATGCCTGCCTGTTCATCCAGGAAAGCGACGAGACCTTCGGCACCTGGCACTTGCAGTCTGGCGCCCATGCTGAAACCGTGAAAGTCCGAGGACCGCTGGCCTCCAACGACGGGGAATGCGTCGTGAACTGGGCCGTGGCCGGTCACGGCATCCTGATGCGCTCCTTATGGGAGATCGCGCCCCTGCTGCGCTCGGGCCGGCTGCTGCCCGTGCTGCCCAAGTGGCATGCGGCCGCGGATGTCTACGCCGTCTTTCCCACCCGCAGCCACCTGTCGGCGAAGACCCGTGCGGCGGTCGACTTCCTGCTGGATGCGTTCCGCGAGCATCGGCTGGACAGGGACGGGAATTGGTAGGCGGCAGGCGGTTCCCCGGCTGCCTGGTCCGAAGTCCCGCGTCCCATCGCCGCCCGCCTTAATCGCTACTCCGTCACGATCTTCTTGTCGGCCGCAAGCTTGGCCCAGCGGGCGATTTCCGCCTTGAGATAGGCATCGGCCTGCTCGGGGGTACCTCCGGCGATCTCGGTGCCCAGTTCGACGAGCTTCTTGCGCACCTCCGGCGTTTGCAGCGTGGCGTTGACCGCATTCGATAGCTTGTCGACGATGGGCCTGGGCAGTCCGGCGGGCCCCATCAGCATGTACCAGGCGCCGATCTCGTAGTCCGGCACGCCTGCTTCCATGACGGTGGGCACATCGGGCAGGCTGGCCACGCGCTGGCGCGTCGTGACGGCCAGGGCGCGCAAGGAACCCGAACGGATCTGTTGCAGCACGGTCGGCACGGTGTCGAAGTTCACATCCACCTGGCCGGCCATGAGATCGGTGAGCGCCGCGCCGCTGCCCTTGTACGGCACGTGCACCATGGTCGTGCCTGTCGCCTGCTGGAACAGTTCCGCCGCGAAATGCTGCTGCGTCCCCGTCCCGGAGGACGCATAGTTCAGCCCGCCCTCTTTCGTGCGCGCCAGCTGGATGAATTCGGCCAGCGTCTTCGCGGGAGAGGAACGGGGCACCACCACCACCTGCGGGACGCTGCCGATAAGCGCGATCGCCGTGAAGTCGCGCGCGGCCGAGTACGGCAGCTTGGGCATGATCGCCGGCACCATGGCGTTGGAACTGACATGCCCGAGCAGCAGCGTGTAGCCGTCGGGATGCGCCTTGGCGACGGCTGCCGTGGCGATGGTGCCGCTGGCCCCTGCCCGGTTTTCGATGACCACGGGCTGTTTCAGCAGCTCCGCCAGGCGCGGCGCGATGTGGCGCGCGATCAGGTCGGTGCCGCCGCCTGGCGCGAATCCCACCAGCAGGGTGATGGGCCGGGCGGGCCAGGTCTCCTGCGCGAACGCGTGGACCGGCGCGGCCAGCGCGGCGCATGCCGCCAGGCCCAGCCGGGCGGCGCGCAGCAGCATCGTTCTTCTTGTCTCCATGCTTGTCTCCTTCCCTCGCCGGCTCAATGGAATTCGCAAAGGCTGCCGAAGCCGGGGAACTGGTCCTTGATGCCCATCTTGCGCAATGCGGACCAATAGATCACCGGTCCCGACGCGAATACCGGCATCTTCAGCCACTTCTCGGCATCATTCGCCACGCGCGCATAGGCCAGGTTGGTACCCAACTGCAGGATGGCGTCGGGCTTGGCCGCGTGGCACCGCAGCGTGGCCTCGGCAAGCTGTTCGTAGGTTTGCGACGCCACGTGGATGATGCTCTTGCACTTCAGCCCTTCCACGTGCACGACCTCGAATCCCCGCGCCGTGAAGTAGCTGATGGCGTTCTGCTCGATGACCGGGTAGTACGGCGTGAGCAAGGCGATGCGCTTGGCGCCGCACAGCTTGAAGGCTTCCTCGGCCGATTGCGCGCCCATGGTGACCGGCACGCCCGACAGCTTCTGCAGATGCTCCAGCAGCGCGAAGCTTCCTTTCTCTCCGCCCATATAGCTCTGCGAGGACATGCCCAGGATCAGGTGGTCGATCAGCGCCTCTTTCAGGCGGCGTACCGAGTCGTCCAGGTTGGCCGCCACATTGCGCATGATCACCGACCAGTCCTCGTTCTCGGCGATCTTCTGGTTGGGAACGTAGTAGCGGTCCACGGCATTGATGACGCCGCGCGGCCGCATGTCCATCATCTCGTTCTCGACGTTGACGTTGGGGCCCGGGGTCATCACGCCGATCACCCCCCTGGGTCCGAGCGCATTGACGTAGCGCTGGGTGTCATGGGTCGAGCCCGCGATTTCCTCTATCCCTTTCTGAAATGCATTCATTATTCGCTCCTTTGCGGTGATATGGCGCCGAAAAACGCTTTCTTTTGCCAAAAATGAATGCGCTCAATGTAGAGTGCGGGTCGCGCACCGTCAACAGATATGAATTCAAACTAGGGTTTATACGGAGATATTTCTCGCCATGATGGCTCTGAAAGCCGAATAATGAATGCATAATCGCGGTATGAGCAAAATCTTTGTCCACGCTTCCCTGCTCGACCAGTTGCGCGAGGTCTTCGTCCAGGGCGAGATCCCGCCCGGCAGCAAGGTGCCCGAAGCCGCGCTGTGCGAACGCTTCGGCGTCTCCCGCACGCCCTTGCGCGAAGCGCTGAAAGTCCTTGCCGCGGAAGGCCATATCGAGTTGCTGCCCAATCGCGGCGCGCGGGTGCGCGAACTATCGCTGGATGAGGTCGAAGGCCTGTTCGCGGTCGCCGGCGCCCTGGAGGCCCTGGCCGGGGAACAGGCCGCCGAACGCGTCACCGACGAGGAACTGGCGGAGATCGCCGCGCTGCACGAGCGTATGCGCCAGGCATATCTGCGCCGCGATCGCCAGCCGTACTACGAGGACAATCGCGCCGTCCATGAGGCCATCGTTCGCGCGGCGCGCAACCCTGTGCTCGTCAGCCAGTATGCGATCGTCAATGCGCGCATCCGCTTCATACGCTTCCAATCGCCGATGACAGAGGAAATCTGGAGCCGCGCCATGGCCGAGCACGATGGCATGCTGAATGCCTTGATGCGGCGCGATGCCGCGGCGCTCTCGGGCATCCTCAAGACGCACCTGAAGCACAAATGCCAGGCGATCGTCAGGGAGCTGCAGGCACAGGCGCCCGTCCCGCCCACGCGCCGCCGACATTCCACCGCGACGGCGGACCGTACCGGATCCGCGTCCCGCAAATAAGGAGATGCCAGCGAGCATTTGCGGTACGCTTGCCCAAGCGAGGCCAAGCGAAAAGGAACGGCGTGAGCAACGAACTTCACGATAGCGATCGGGACAGCGATGGCGAAGCCCGTATTTCCACGGGCAGCCAGGGACTGGACGATATCCTGGCGGGCGGACTGGACCGCGATCGGATGTACCTCTACGAAGGCAATCCCGGCACCGGCAAGACGACCATCGCCATGCAGTTCCTGCTGGAAGGGGCGCGCCAGGGCGAGCGCGTGCTCTACATTGCGCTGTCGGAAACCCGGCAGGAACTGGCCCTGGTGGCGAAACGGCATGGCTGGTCGCTGGAAGGCATCGAGATTTTCGAGCTCGTTCCGCCGGAGACCACGCTGGATCCGGAACGCGAGCTGACCGTGCTGCATCCCGCCGAAGTCGAACTGAACGAGACCACCAAGCTTATCGTCGACTGCGTAGAGGCCATCAACCCCACGCGCGTCGTGCTGGACAGCCTGTCCGAGCTGCGCATGCTGGCCCAGACCCCGTTGCGCTACCGCAGGCAGGTCCTGGCGCTGAAGCACTTTTTTGCCAGCCGGCAATGTACCGTGGTGCTGCTGGACGACCTGTCCTCCGATTCCGTGGACCTGCAGCTGCACTCCATTTCGCATGGCGTGGTGTCGCTGGAGCAGATTGCCATCGACTATGGCGCGCAGCGCCGCCGGCTGCGCGTGATCAAGATGCGCGGCATCGATTTTCGGGGCGGCTATCACGACTTCACGATCAAGAAAGGCGGACTGTGCATCTATCCGCGCCTGGTGGCGGCGGAACATCATCGAAGCTTCCCGATCGAGCGGATCGCCAGCGGCAATGCCGAACTGGACGCGCTCCTGGGCGGCGGGCTCGAACGCGGGACGAACGCCTTGTTGATCGGCTCCGCGGGAGTCGGCAAATCCTCGGTCGCGCTGTCCTATGCCGTGGCCGCCACGCAGCGCGGCCACCATGCGGCCGTGTTTGCGTTCGACGAGGGCCGGCACACGCTGGAAGCGCGCGCGGCCAGCCTGGGCATGGGGCTGACGCCCGCCCTGGAAAGCGGACTGCTGCGCATCCAGCAGATCGATCCGGCAGAGCTTTCCCCCGGCGAGTTCGCCGCAATCGTGCGTGACAGCGTGGAGAAGGATGGCGCGCGCGTCGTGGTGATCGATAGCCTGAACGGCTATCTGAACGCGATGCCGGATGGCCGCTTCCTGATCCTGCAGATGCACGAGCTGCTTACATATCTGGGCCAGCAAGGTGTGAACGCGATACTTGTCCTGGCACAGCATGGGCTGGTCGGCCCCATGGATACGCCGCTGGACATCAGCTACCTGAGCGACAGCGTGCTGATGCTGCGCTATTTCGAGTATGCCGGCACGGTGCGCCGCGCCCTTTCCGTGGTGAAGAAGCGCGCCGGGCGGCATGAGCAGACCATACGCGAATTCCGCCTTGGCGCTGGCGGCCTGCAGGTCGGTCCGCCGCTGACCGGTTTCAGCGGGGTGTTCGCGGGAACGCCCCAGTACACGGGCGACAGTCTGCCTTTGATGCCAGGCGACGACGATGGAGCGGATTGATGCATGCGAGGCGCGCGTCCTGGTCTATGCGCCCATCGGCCGGGACGGCCCGGCATCCGCCGCCCTGCTCCGCCGCTCAGGGCTGGAGGTCCAGCTCTGCACCAGCATGGAAGACGTGCTGGCCAAGGCGGAAATGGGCGCATCCGCGCTGTGCGTGACCGAAGAAGCCCTGTTCGGCCGGAACCTGGTCGCCATGACGGCCTGGGTGGACAGGCAAGCCGCCTGGTCCGACATGCCCTTCGTGGTCCTGACCAGCCGCGTGCAGCAGACCGCGGTGGTGGCATGGCGGCAGAAGATGGTGACCGCGTTGCGCAATGTGTCTCTGCTGGAACGGCCGGTGCACGGCATTACGCTGACCAGCACCGTGCACGCCGCGGTGCGCGCGCGCATGCGGCAATACGAGATGCGGGCGCTGTTGCGCGCGCGCGAGGAAGCCGCCGCCGTGCTGGAAGACATGGTGCGCGCCCGCACCCGTGAGCTGGAAGACGCCAATGCGCAGCTACGCCAGCAGATGAAGGAGCGCGCACAGGTCGAGGAATCGCTGCGCCATGCACAGAAAATGGAGGCGCTCGGCCAGCTCACGGGTGGCGTGGCGCACGACTTCAATAATCTGCTGATGGTGATTTCCGGCGGCCTGCAAATGTTCGACCGGCAGACGGATCCGGAGCGCCGCGCCCGCCTGCTGCGCGCCATGGAGCAGGCCGTGGAGCGCGGATCGGGACTGACGCGGCAGCTCCTGGCGTTTTCGCGCAGGCAACCGCTGCAGGCCGAGCCGGTGGATCTGGTACGGCAAATCAACGCCATGCGGGAAATGCTGGATCGCAGCCTGAGAGGCGATATCAACGTCAGCCTGCGCTTGCCCGAAACGCTGTGGCCGGTCGAGGTCGATCCTGGCGAACTGGAACTGGTGCTACTCAACCTGGCCGTGAACGCCCGCGATGCGATGCCCTCGGGCGGCACGATCGAGATACGCGCGGAGAACGTCCCGGACTACCGGGAAGACGGCCTGGCCGGCGATTTCGTCAGCCTGTCCGTCGTCGATACGGGAACGGGAATGACCGAAGCGGTCAAGGCGCGCGTCTTCGAGCCCTTCTTCACGACCAAGGACGTCGGCAAGGGCTCGGGCCTGGGCCTGGCGCAGGCCTACGGCTTCGCGCGCCAGTCCGGCGGCAGCGTGCGCATTTTCAGCGAACTCGGCCAGGGCACCACGGTGCGCCTGATGCTGCCGCGCTGCCGGAAGCCATTGCCCGCCGCCGAACGGCCGCCAGGCAACACCGTCGCGGCGGCGTCCCCGTGCGCCCACGTGCTGGTGGTGGAGGACGACGACGAGGTCGCGGCCCTGGTAAGCGACATGATGGCGCAGCTGGGATTCGAGGCGACCCGGGTTGCCAGCCCCGCCGCCGCCTTGGGCGCGCTGGCCAATGGCCACATCGATGTGGTGTTCTCCGACATCATGATGCCCGGCGGCATGAACGGCCTTGAATTCGTCCGCGAAATACAGGCCCGCCGGATCGAGCTGCCCATCGTATTGACCACCGGGTATATGGGCCAGGAAGCCCGGGCGGCGGAAAACCGCGGCATCCCGCTGTTGCCCAAGCCTTATCGGCTGGAGGAACTGGGTACGGTCCTGCGCGCCGTCCTGGCGGGCCGGGGGCCGGCGGCCCCGGCGTAGCGCCGGACTGGCCGAAGGCGCCGTTCAGGGTCGGGAATGCCGCAATAGCTTCGCGAGTTCGGGCGCGGCCATGAAGGAAATACCGTGCGCCGCGGCATACTCCCGCGCCGATGGAGAGATCTCCCCCAAGGCGATATAGATGGCTTCGTGCGCGCCGCGGCGCTCGCGGGCGGCTTGCAGCGCCCGCACGGGCTCGACACCCGTACGGGCGGCCTTCCAGCGCTGGGCGCTGACCAGCGCGATACGCCCGGCCTTGGTCAGGACGAAGTCGGCGCCGCCGCCATCCAGCTGCTCTACCTGGCAACCGTCGCGCTCCAGGCCTTCCCGGACGGCGCGCGAAAACGCCGCCCATGGCATGGCCGCGGCGGCCGCGGCAACGGCTTCCACGCGCGCGGCGGACGGCGCCCGCAACTGCCGCATGCCGGCCAGGACGGCAATGACCGCGAAGGGTATGGACGCGAAAACCCCTATCGCCCAATACTCCCTGGACAAGGCGGCGACCGCGCCGGCGATCAGCACGAGGGCGATGCCCGCGCTCATCCACCAAGGTGAACGCAACAGCACACCGAACAGGGAATTTTTGGCCGGCTGCAACTTCATGCCGGGTCCGCCTCGCGCACGACAATGCGCACATCGCCGCAGCTTACCGTCTGCCCGGCCCGGATCTTCGCGGTCTTGCGGGTCTCTACCGCGCCGTCCACGCTGACCCTGCCGTCGGCGACCATGGCCTTGCCCGCCCCGCCGCTGTCGCAGACGCCCGCGGCCTTGAGCAGGTGGTTGACTTCAATGTAGAGAGCGCCCGGCGCGAGCTGGAATTCGATGGTTGGCATTGGCGTGTGCGGCAATAAGAAATGATGCGGATGGCGAGCCGAGCGGGAAGCCCGCGCATCCGGATTTTGCCATCATCCCGCGCCTTGCCGAACCCCATGTCAATCCAGCAGAAGCTTGGGATACCGCCGCGGCTCCCTTCCTTCCAGCACGTCCCTGCCCCGTGCCGTATCGGCGTAGATCCGGCCGTAGGCGATCTTTCCGTCCTTCACCCGGAACAGGAAGCAATGCTCGTTCTCCATGGAGAATCCCGTCTTGGCCTTGGCGCGCATCACCACGGGAATGATGATGTAGTCCTCCGCCCGCAGGATCGTCCGAAGGTCGTAGTTGAGATACTCGTACTCACTATCGACGTGTTTCCAGAAGGCCAGGAACTCCTTCTTGCCTCGATACGTGCCGCCATAAGGCAACGAGTCGGAGAACTCGAACACCACGTCGTCGGCCAGGGCGGCCACCAGGTCCGCGCGGTCGTTTCGTTCAAATCCGGTGAAGGCCTTCCTGCACGCGGCCAGCAATTCTGCATCGGTCATACCTGGTCTCCTCGTGGAACGTCTTACAAAAGTGCCGACGTTATTATGAGCATATACGCATAACAAGGCCGGAAAAAGCGGGTACAAACCCGCGGAATCCATGGACGGCAAAGCGGCGCGCCGGGGCGCTAGACGGCGCTCTCCGCCCAGGGCTCGAAGCCCGTCTGCAGCACAAAACCCAAGGCCTTGCGCAAATCCTGGGCGCGCTTGGCGCCATAGCTGGACTCGAAGCGCGCCTGCACATCGGACCACAAGGGGAAGGCCCGCTTGTAGCGCGCCTTGCCCGTGTTCGTGATGACCGCGAGCTTGGCACGGCGGTCTTCGCCTGTCGTCAGGTCGATCAGCCCATCGCGCTGCAGCAGCTTGAGGTTGGTCGACAACGTGGTGCGGTCCATTGCCAGCCGCGCGGCCAGCTCCCCGATGGGCATCGGGCCATTCTTCGCCAGCTGGTACAGGATGGAGAACTGGGTGATGCGCAATCCCGCGGGGCTGAGCGCCTGGTCGTAGACAGCGGTCAGGTAGCGCGACGCACGGCGTACCGCCGTCAGGTTGCACAACCCGTCGATATTGACCAGCAGCTCTTCTTCCAGCGTCGGCATGCCCTGCTACTCCCGTATCGTCGCACGCGACGAATATACGCTTATCTGCGCCTGTTCTTCAAGGCGTATCGGCGCCAAGGCCCAGGAAATCCCGCAACCGCGCCGCCGTAGCCGCAGGCTGCTCTGCCTGCGGCCAATGCCCGCTGCCTTCGATGAAGGACAGCTCGGCCCGGGGATGGCGCGCGGTCCGGATGCGCTCGACCATCTCGCGCGGGATAACCCGGTCATCGGCGGCGCCCAGGATCAAGGTGGGCCCACCGTAGGCGCTGGGTCGTTCGCCCGCGCGATCGCCGTCCGTGAATGCATCGTAGTAGCCGCGGGCCGCCGCCTTGCCCATGATGCGCGCGGGGTGCAGGCTGCCCTGCAGGAAATCATCGGACAGATTGCGCGAGAACAGTTGCCGGATTCGGCGCTGGGCCTGGATGTCTCCGCCCGATTCGCGCAGCATGGCCCGCACGTCGTCCGGCAGCGCATTGCCTTCCAGCGGCGTCGGTGTGATGAGTACGAGCGCGGCGATCTGCCGCGGAATGCGCATCGCCACCAATTCGGCGATCTGCGCGCCCATGCTATGGCCGACAAGGGCCAGACCTTCCGCGGGCCCGGCCGAGCCTACCCGTTCGAGCACGTCGTCCACGGCCTGGGCCAGCGTATACGGCCCCTGTTCCGCGGCCCGCTCGCCGGCGCCGCGCAGGTCCGGGGCAAGGCACTGCACCCCATAGGGAGACAAGGCGCGGACCAGGGGTGTCCACGAGGCTCCGCTATCCAGGAATCCATGGATGAATACGGCCGCGCGGACGGGTTCAACGGACCTGTCCCGGGCCTGCTGCGATGGATGGTTGGATGGTGCGTCCATGTCTCGGCTCCGTTATCGAAAAGCTTGTCATCGGTGATGGACATGAATATTATGTGTATATGCTCGTAATGTCCATGAGGAATCCAGGATGACGATCAGGAAAGATATCGAGTTCACCGGCGAATCCGGCGTCACCCTGCGCGGATGGCTATTCCTGCCGGACGGCGCGGCGGACAAGCGCAGCCCGGCGATATCCATGTGCCATGGCTATGCCGCGGTCAAGGAACATGGGCTGGAGCCCTACGCACAGGCCTTCGCGCGGGCGGGTTTCGTGGTGCTCGTGCACGACCATCGCAACTTCGGGGCGAGCGACGGCGAGCCGCGCCACGACATCGACCCCTGGCAGCAGATAGAGGATTGGCGCCGTGCGCTGTCCTGCCTGGAATCGCGTCCCGAGGTGGATGCCGGCCGTATCGGTATCTGGGGAAGCAGCTACAGCGGCGGCCACGCGCTCGTCATGGGCGCCACCGACCGGCGCGTGCGGTGTGTCGTGTCCCAGGTGCCGACCATCAGCGGCTTCGAGCAAGGACGACGGCGTGTCTCGCCCGACGCCACGCCGGCCCTCCTGGATACGTTGATGCAGGACCTGCGCGCGCGGCACCAGGGACAGGCGCCGCAGTACCAGGCCATCGTGCACGCCGATCCGGCGCAGCCGGCCGCCTACCGCTCGGCGGACGCGCTGGCCTTCTATTCGCGCGACATCGGCGCCGCGCGCTGGACGAACACGGTCACGCTGCGTTCGACCTTCGCCGCCAGAATGTACGAGCCCGGCGTATGGGCCGCCCGCGTATCGCCGACCCCGCTATTGATGATCGTCGCCCAGGAAGACCGCCTGACCATGACGGATCTGGAGCTGCAAGCCTACGAAAACGCGCTGCAGCCCAAGCGCCTGGTGCTGTTGCCGGGCGGCCATTTCGATCCCTACGACAAATATTTCTCACGTGCCTGCACCGCGGCCGCCGAATGGTTCGGCGAGCACCTGGCAGGCCACTAGCTGCCGTCGCCAGGCGTTCCTGGCAAACACGGATTGGAGGATTCCCATGCCCGTATTCCATGCGTACATACCCAAGGGACGCTATACGCGCGAGCGCAAGATCGCCATTGGCAATGCCTTGAACCAGTCCCTGGTGCAGGGACTGGGCATACCCGAGGGCGACCGCTTTATCGTGATCTCCGAGCACGGCGACGACGAATTGTTCATCCATCCCACCTTCATGGACATGGCGCGCACCGGCGAGGCCATGATCATCGAAGTACTGGTGGGCGCGCATCGGCCGTCTTCGGACAAACGCAAGCTGATGGCCACCATGACGCGCCTGCTGGAAGTGGAAGCGGCGGTATCGCCCGATGACGTCTTTATTGCCTTCGTGCCGGTGCCCAACGAGAACTTTTCATTCGGGCGCGGCATCCCGCAGCTCGCCGACATCGAGCCCAGGTGGTAGCAGCCTGCCGCCCGCGCGCCATGCCGGGCGGGCGCAAGATGTTTTTTTCACTGCCCTTCCGAGCACTGCTCATGAAAGGCAACCGGCGGGGACGCGGCCGGCACGACAGTGGAATGCGCGCCGAACCGATCGCGGCGCCAGCCGTTGCGCCGCGCACAAGCACCATACCGGAGACTGCCATGCCCCGCTTTTCATTCGCGCTCTTATCGTATTGGCTCGACCGCCTTGGACGGGCAGCCCTTTTCGCCGCCGCCTGCATGGCCATGGCCAATGCGGCGGCGGACACCTTTCCTTCGCAGAATATCGTGATCAAGGTGGGCTACCCGGCGGGCGGCGGCGGCGATGTGGCGGCAAGGCAGCTGTCCGGCCAGCTGCAGCACATACTGGGCAAGCCCGTGGTGATCGAGAACCAGGGGGGCGCGGGCGGCAGCGTCGCCACGATGACGTATCTGCGCCAGCCCGCCGACGGCCATTACCTGGTGGTCCTGACCGGCAACGACGCGGTGATGAACCCGATTGTTTCCGCATCGGCGAAGTACCGGCCCGATGAACTGCGCTTATTGCATCCGCTGATTTTCTCCGATCTGGTCCTGGTTACCGCGCGGGACGATGCCCCTGGCAACATCGACGAACTGATCGCCCGCATGAAAGCCCCCGGCGCGGCCGAATATTCCTTCGGCAATTGGGGCATCGGTTCCACGCCTCACCTGGCGGCGGCCGATTTTCGCGCACAGGCCGGCATCCAGTCCCTGGATGTTCCCTACAAGGGGATTTCGCCCATTGTGCAGGACTTGATCGGCAAGGGGCTGGACTACGCTTTCATCCCCTTGATTTCATCGGTGCTGGATATGATCCGCAGCGGCCGGCTCAAGGCGGTCAGCATGGCCACCGCCGGACGCAATCCGCTGCTGCCCGATGTTCCGGCCGCCGGGGAAAGCAAGGTACTGAAGGCGTTCGATTACAAGGTCTGGCCCGGTATCTTCGTCAACGCCAAGACCCCCCAGCCCGTCGTGGAGACGCTGCACGCGGCAATCTCCTCGGTGGTCAACGGCGAGCGATACCAGAAGTGGTCCGTGGAGACCGGCAACCGGCCGATGACGCCCATGACGCTGGCACAGGCCGATGCCTTCTACCAGGATGAGCTGGCGCGCAACCAGCGCCTGGCGGCGATGATGAAGCTGAGCCCCCAGTGAAGGCCGGGCGAGCGCCCGATGAGCCTCCAGGCGAAGGGCCGTGGGGCGCGGGCCCGCTTCCCACAGCCCTCAACGCGGCCGGTCGCCCTTGAGCGTGATGCGGTGCATGACGCGGCGGTGGCCATGGTAGTCGTTGACCGGGTTGTGCATGGCGCAGCGATTGTCCCAGAAGGCGATCGCGTTCTTCGTCCACATGAAGCGGCAGGTGAACTCCGGCTTGACCTGGTGTTCGAAAAGGAAGGACAGCAGCGGCGCGCTTTCCTGTTCCGTCATGCCCTTGATGCCGGCGGTATGCGCGACGTTCACGTACAAGGCCTTGCGCCCGGTTTCCGGATGCGTGCGCACGATGGGATGTTCGGCGATGTAGTTGCGTGGCGCTTCCTGCTTGCCGTCGGACTTCATGCGGTCTTCGCGGGTCTTCGATACGTCGGCCTTGGCCGAGGTGCTGATGCCCACCAGCCCGTCCAGCAGGCGCTTCATCGTGTCCGACAGCGCCTCGTAGGCCAGGTACTGGTTGGCGAACAGGGTATCGCCGCCGTACGGCGGGATCTCGCGCGACAGCAGCATGGAGCCCATCGGCGGCTCTTCCAAGTACGTGGTGTCGGAATGCCAGATGCCGCCGAAGTTGACGCGTTCGTTTTCCAGCTTCTTGACTTCGATGATCTGCGGAAAACCGTCCAGCCCCTTCACGAAGGGATACTCGATGGGCGTTCCCATCGCGTGCGCGAAGTCCAGGAATTGCTGCGGGCTCAGGTCCTGGTCGCGCAGGAAAATGACCTGGTGATCCAGCAGCGCCTTGCGTACTTCGGCGGCCTGCGACGCGTCGAGCTTCTTGCGCAGGTCGATGCCGGTGATTTCCGCACCCAGCGCCCCGGCGATCTTGCGGCTTTCCATGTTGTCTCCGATAGGGACCGAAGACGCGGCGCCATCGGGCGCCGGCGTGGCCCATTGTATGATTTGTGAACGCGAAGCCCGGCTTCGCGACAATAAATTATACGGAGACATAATGCGGATCATCCCCCGGATGCTCGGCGCCGTCCTGGCCGCCGCCTGTATCGCGACCCCCGCCCTGGCGGCCGACGCCTTTCCCGACAAGCCCGTGCACCTGGTGGTGCCGCAGGCGCCTGGCGGCGCTTCGGATACGCTGGCGCGCATCCTGGGCCAGTTCCTGGGCCAGAAATGGAAGCAGTCCGTCGTGGTGGAAAACCGCGCGGGCGCGGGCGGCAACATCGGCATGGAATACGTGGCCAAGTCCGGAACCGATGGCTATACGCTACTGATGAGCTACGAGGGCTCGCATGCCATCAATCCCGCCATCTATCGTCATCTGCCCTTCGACGTGAAGAAAGACTTCACGCCCGTGGCCACGGTCGCCACCCTGCCCTTTGTCGTGGTCACCAGCCCGAAGTCGGGTATCAGGAGCCTGCAGGACCTGGTAAAGGCCGCCAAGGAAAAACG
This sequence comes from Bordetella bronchialis, assembly GCF_001676705.1. Taxonomy (NCBI): domain Bacteria; kingdom Pseudomonadati; phylum Pseudomonadota; class Betaproteobacteria; order Burkholderiales; family Alcaligenaceae; genus Bordetella; species Bordetella bronchialis. The sequence goes on along the minus strand of NZ_CP016170.1, from coordinate 2,962,796 downwards.
CATGACCTTCGGCTCGGCCGGCAACGGCTCGGTCAACCATTTGCTGGGGGAAATGTTCAACGGCGCGGCCGGGGTGAAGATGGTGCATGTGCCCTATCGCGGCGCCGCGCCCGCCATCCAGGACCTGCTGGGCGGCCAGATCGACGTGGTGTTCACCAGCTTTCCGTCGGTCAAGGGGTATATCGATGCGGGGACCTTGCTGCCGCTGGCCGTCACGAGCGCCAAGCGGTCGGCCAGCGCGCCCGATATTCCGACGATCGCGGAACAAGGCTACCCCTCGTTCGACGTGAACCCCTGGTTCGGCCTGTTCGCGGCGGGCGGCGTCAGCGCGGACAAGGTCGACAAGATGAACCGCGACATCAACCAGCTGCTGGCCACCCCGGAAATCGCGGAGAAGTTCGCCGCCCAGGGGGCGGTCGTGTATGCGACGACGCCGCGGGAGTTCAGCCAGCAGGTCGACGCCGCGCTGGCCAAATGGGCCGAAGTGGTGAAGGCATCGGGCGCGCAGGTGGAATGAGGCGCCTTGGGGATGGCCGGGCCGTTGGCCCGGGCCGTCGGCCCGGGCGCCGTGGCGTATCGCGATAGCGCGCGCCGTGGCGGCGGGCATGGCGGGGCGTCAGGCCGTCTTGCGGTCCTTTGCCGCCCACGGCAGCACCAGGCGGGGCAGCAAGCCCAGCAGCTCCGCGCGGTCGGGATGCGCCGCCAGGCCGATGGAAACCGCCAGTTCGTCGCCCTCTTTCAAGGGCCGGTAGCAGACGCCGGTCCGTTTCAGGGACATGAAGGAACGCGGCAGCAGCGCGCAGGCTTCGCCGTTCGCGACGCCGGCCAGCAGCACGTGATGGTCTTCCGGCTCCCTGAGGGTGCGCGGCGCGTAGCCATGGCGCCGGAAGACGGCATGGCAATGGTCGAAGAATGCCGGCTGGCGCGCCCTTTCGAACGCATACATCGTGGTGTCCCCCAGCTCGCGCAGCGACACGCTCCTGCGCCGGGCCAGCGGATGCGCGGTGGACATCGCCACCATCATGGCCTGCCTGTCCAGGATCGTCACGGACAGGCCTTCCGTCTCCGTCGGCAAGGCGATGAAGGCGGCATCCAGCCGCCGCGCGCGCAATTGCCGCACCAGGCGCGGTGAACTATCGGAGGTCGTCAGCACCGCGTCGAAGCGTCCGCATGATGCGATGCGGCCCACCATCCCGCGAAACCAGGGCGGCTCCACCGCGGTGGTCAGCCCCAGGCGCAGGCGCGCGGGCAAGGCCGGGGCCGCCACGCTGGCCTGCGCCTGCTCCAGCAGGCGGACGATACGGCGCGCGTGGGGAAGCAGGCGCTCTCCGGCGGGCGTAAGCCGTACCGTATGCGTATCTCGGAAAAACAGGGGCGTGCCCAGGCGGTCTTCCAGCTGGCGGATGGCGCGGCTGAGGGGCGGTTGCGACATGTGCAGGCGTTCCGCGGCCTGGCGGAAGCTGAGCGTATCGGCCACCGCGAGAAACAGCGCGATGCCGCGGGAGTCGAGGGCTGCGGTCATATCGAAAAGGTATCACGAAATCGGTCATTCCCCGGTCCGGCGGCCATGCCTAAAGTGCTCGCCAAGGCCATCGCGCATCCGTGCGGCGGCGACGATCAACCGGAACGGACAAGGACGGACATCATGGCATCCGAGCGCTACATCACGGGTTTGCGGCAGCTTCACGCGGTCGACGGCGAGGCCGGCGTCGCCGTCGTCGAAAGCCTGCGCCAGGCGTTTCCCGATTTCGCCACTTACGTGGTCGAGTTTCCTTTCGGCGACATCTATGCCCGTCCGGGCATAGGGTTGCGCGAACGCGAGCTGGCCACGGTCGCGGCCCTTTGCGCCCTGGGCAATGCGGCGCCCCAGTTGCGCGTACACCTGCACGCCGCGCTGCATGTCGGCTGCACGCCGGCCGAGATCGTCGAGATCGTCATGCAGATGGCCGTGTATGCGGGCTTTCCGGCGGCATTGAACGGCCTGGCCGAAGTCCGGCGGGTTTTCGAGGAACGCGGCATCCCGCTGCCATTGCAGGCGGCGGCGTGATGGGCCGCCGCCTGCCGGCGGTACTTCCCGGAGCGGGCACGTCGCGCGCCCCCAGCACCCCGGGGAACGACGGAAACGGACCGCGGCCCGAAGACAGGCGGCGTCAGGCCCGGCACGCGCGGTCAGGCGCACCAGGCCCCGGCCTTATCCCCCCGCCGCCGCGCGCGGCAGCGATTTTTCCCACTTGACGATCGCGTCGACCACGGCGGCCGGCGCCTCCGGTACCAGGGCGTGGCCGGCGCCGGGAATGACGACCATCGTCACCCGGTCGCCGAACTCGTCCTTGACCTCGTTGCGGGTGGATGCCGGCTTGAAGGGATCGCTGCCCGCCTGCAGGTCCAGCATGGGCACCTTGCCGCCGGACCACCAATCCGACTGCTTCGTCGCCTTGCCGGCCAGGCGTTGGCTTTCGTTGACCGCCGGATACCAGCCACGCAGCCATGCGCGGGCGTCGTGGCCCGGCGCGAAGAACGCGTACTGCAGCGACTTCACGCGCTCGGCATCGGGCAGCGACAGGTCGGCGCTGCGGTCCACGTGTTCGCTCAGGCCGGGCGGATACTGCTTGGCGGCCGCCGCCACGATCGCGACGCCGCGCACCAGCCCGGGGTGGTCCACGGCGGTGGTCCGCGCGACCCAGTTGCCGAAGGCATGGCCGACGATGACGACGGGCTGTCCCGCCTGGTCGCGGATGACCGCCGCGACGTCATTGCCCAGATCGTGCAGGGTGATGTTCCGCATGGGACCAGTGCTCCGGCCTATGCCCCGGGGCTGCGGGCGCAGCACCCGATAGCCGGCCTGGGCCAGGCGCCGCGCCACGTCGTCGAAGTCCTCCGCGCCGCGCCCGCGGGACGGCAGCAGCACCAGCGGGCGGCCGGCGCCCTCTTCGATGACGTCGATGCGGACATCCGGCGCGGCCTGCACTAGGACATGATGGCGCTGGCTGTCCGCTTGCGCGCCCACGTCGGCTGCCCGCGCGGCGGCGACGCCGGACACGGCGCATGCACCCACCAGGGCCCATGCCGTCATTGTTTTCTTCATGGCTGTCTCCCCGATGTCCGTTCACGACGGACGCTGGTCGCGGGTCCGCTTGCCGGCGGACGCCGCCTGCCCCGCGCGCTCGACGTTGCGATCGATCCAGGCCAGGATCAGGTCCGCGACCTGCAGGTTGTTCTTGTCCTGCATCATCATGTGCGAGTTGCCATGGATGCCGATGGCGGGCAGGCTCAGGAACTCGCCCGTGCCGCCGGCCGCCTTGAAGGCGGAGATAAAGTCCTGGCAGGCCGTGAAACGCGGCGCCCAGCGGCTGGACTCCTGCACGTGGTCGCCGAAGACCACCAGGATGGGTATGCCGACCAATCCCTCGGCCTCCTCTACCTTGGGACACTCGCCCGGTTCCACCGCGACGATCCCCGCCACGCCTTGCTTGTTCAACTGCGCGGTCTGGAAGGGATAGATGCCCGATTGCGAGTGGCTCATCAACACCGTGCCCTTGAGCTTGATGGCCAGCTTGGACAGGTCCGGCACGGTGGGGTTGGGCGTGGGCAAGGCGGTGATCCAGTCGGGCACCATCTGCTGCCACAGTTCGCCCTGGGCTTGCACGGGGAATTGCGTGTCCTTGTAGGCTTCCGGGTACCTGGGACCGAAGCGGAAGATGGTCCAGGCGGCCTCGTGGCCGGCGGCGAATACCGCGGGCAGCGTATCGGGCGCGGCCTTGCCCAGGTGCGCGGCATTGATCGCGGAGATGTCCGTGGCGGAACGCCCGCGGCCCGCCTGGTCGATGGTGTAGGTGGCGTAGCCCTTGCGCACGAAGTACTGGTTCCAGCCCATCCTGCCGTCGGGCGTGGTCTCCCAGGTCTTGCCCGTCAGGCAGCAGCCGTGGATCAGGGTGATGGAATAGCGGCGGGCGTGGACCGGGATCTGGTATTGCACGTACATCTGGTCCACCGTCACGGTCCCGTGGGGATCGTACTTGGGCGTCAGCGACAACGTGTCGGAAGGCACTTCGCGGCCGCCGACAAAGAAGCTGCCTTCGTCGGCCAGGACCAGGGGGGCCCGTTTGGCGGGAGTGGCGCCGTCAGGCGCCGCGGTCGCGGAAAAAGCGGTAACGATGAACAGGCCGGCGGCGAGCCGGGCGAACAACCGGTGCAGGGACATGGGTGATGCTCCACGAAATCGAGTACGAAGGAACGCGCTGTCCGGCTGCTGTCGTCCGGTCGATATCGCGAAAAGCCCCCGCGGACGGATTTCGCCCGCAGACCATAATGTTTCTTTGCATTTGCCGCAAGAGGCATGCGCGCCGCGTGCGGGATAATGCTGTTTATTGTTCTCGCCCCGCCCCGGCATCCCATGCGGCTACTCATCATCGAAGACGAACACAAGCTTGCCGATCACCTGTGCAAGGGCTTGTCCGAGCGAAACTATCAGGTGTCGCTCGCGCGCGATGGCATTGCCGGACGGCGCGCAGCGCTGGCCGGGGGCCATGACCTGATCATCCTGGATGTCATGCTGCCGGGCATGGACGGCTTCGGCATCCTGGCGGAACTGCGCAAAAGTGCCAATACGCCGGTGCTCATGCTGACCGCCCGCGACAAGGTGGAGGACCGCGTCCGGGGCCTGGAAGGCGGCGCCGACGATTACCTGGTCAAGCCCTTCGCCTTTTCTGAACTGCTCGCGCGCGTGCATGCTTTGCTGCGCCGCGGCCGCAGCCACGAAGCCACGCTGCTGAAGCTGGCGGACCTGGAGCTGGACGTGGTGCGCCGCAAGGCGCACCGCGCCGGTACGCGGCTGGACCTGACGGCCAAGGAATACGTACTGCTATCGCTGATGTTGCGCCGCCAGGGCGAAGTCGTGTCGCGCGCCACCCTGGCCGAGCAGGTGTGGGATATGCACTTCGACAGCGATACCAATGTCATCGAGGTCGCCATCCGCCGGCTGCGCGCCAAGCTGGACGATCCCTTCCCTGTCAAGCTGCTGCACACGGTGCGGGGCCAGGGCTATGTATTGAAGCAAGGCAAGGCATGAAGCTCCGGCCGATCGCGTCCATCCGCCTGCGCCTGACGCTTTACCTGGCGGCGATCGCGCTGCTGGTTTCGAGCGTCGCCGGCTATACCCTTTATCTGGCGCTCAAGTATGAGGTACAGCGCCGCGAAATGGCCGAGGTCGCCGGGAAGCTCGACCTGATCGACCATTTGGTCGGCATGCAGGGCACGTCCGGCGAGCTGCAGGCCCTCAAGGGCACGCTGGACAACATCCTTATCGGCCACAACAACCTGAAAGTGTGGCTGGTCGATCCGAACGGCCGGCTTCTATACGGCGTATCCCCCGCGCCCCCGGCACAAGCCGCCGACCGCCGCGAGGTGGCATTCGAAACGCCAGCCGGGAATCCGGTGCGTGCATTGCAGGTTCGCGTGGACTCGCCGGCCGCGCCCGGCGCCGTACTGACGGTGGCCATCGACACGCAGCCCAGCGCGGAGTTCCTCTACGGCTACGCCACCGTGCTCTTGGCCATATGCGGCGTCTGGGTGGGGGCCACGGCCCTGCTGTCTGCCTGGGCGGTTCGCCGTGGCCTGGCACCCGTGCAAAGTCTTTCGCGCCAGGCCGCCCGCATCCAGCCCGACCGGCTGGACCTGCGCCTGCCCGTCGGCGGTATCGACCGCGAGCTGCGTGAACTGTCGATGGCCTTCAACAGCACCTTGGATCGCCTGCAGGCGGCGTATCGCCAGTTGGAGGGTTTCAATGCCGACGTGGCGCACGAGCTGCGCACTCCCTTGGCGACGCTGATCAATGGCACCGAGATCGTCCTGGCTTCCGACCGGTCCAACGCGGAACTGCGCGAGGTGCTGGAATCCAACCTGGAGGAGCTCGTCTCCTTGAAGGCCCTGGTCAACGACATGTTGTTCCTGGCGCGCGCCGACGGAGGCGAACTGGCGCGCGACCTGGACGAAGTCCAGATAAGCAGCGAAATCCGCCATGTCGTCGACTACTACGATGCGGCGCTGCAAGAGGCGCGTTTGACGGCGCACGTGGCCGGGGACGCGCGCATACGCGCGAACCCGCGGCTGCTGCGCCGCGCGGTCTCCAACCTGGTGGCCAATGCCATCAAGGCGTCCCCGCCTGACACGACGCTGGAGATCGCCTGCCATGCGTCGCCAAGCGAAGTGGAGATCCGGGTGGCCAACGGCGGCGCGGCGATTCCGCCGCAGGCCTTGCCGCGCATTTTCGATCGTTTCTACAGGGTGGACGATGCCCGCGCGGGGCGCGCGGAGGGACATGGCCTGGGCCTTGCCATTGTGCGCGCGATCGCGCGGATGCACGGGGGCCGCGTATTCGCCCTGTCCGAACCGGGCCGTACGGTGATCGGATTCAGCCTGCGCTGGGTGGGGCCCGCCTCGGGCTCACCGCAGCCTGCGAAGCCTGCCGGCGCGACGGCGACGCTGCCCCTGCGGACCTGACAATCCCGTAATGAAACAGCGCTTTGCCCCCTGCCCCGCGCGGCACGGCGGGTGCTGCATTCCGGCTTCCATCCGGCGCCGGCATGGGGCCGCGCCGGTCTCGAGGGAGACGACGATGAACGCCCAGCAATTCGAAAGCTGCATCCGCGAGTGCTACACCTGCGCCGCGACATGCGACATGTGCGCCACGGCCTGCTTGCAGGAGCAGGACGTCGGCGCGATGGCAAGATGCATCCGCCTGGACCTGGACTGCGCGCAGGCCTGCCGCTTCGCGGCGGCCGTCATGGGGCGCGGCAGCGAACTATCCGGACGTGTATGCGCCCTGTGCGCCGAGATCTGCCAAGCCTGCGCGCAGGAGTGCGGGCAACACCAGATGGATCACTGCCAGCAGTGCGCCCAGGCTTGCCAGCGCTGCGCCGAGGCGTGCCGGTCCATGGCGGCGCAAGCCTGAAGCGATCCGGTGCCGCAGTCGTGGCGCTTACGTCGCCACGATTATGACGACGGGGATGGATCCAGCATTCCCAGCCACGCGACGATCGCCAATATCAGCGTGGCGGCGCCGGCTTCCAGCAGGACACTCCTGCCCAATGCGGTAGCCGCGACCGGAGCGTGCCGGGCCTCGATGGCCCGTCCCAACGCCGGCACCAGGCGATAGCGGTTGCCGGCCGCAAGGGCGATCATGGCGGCCACCAGGGTCAGCTTGGCGACCAGCAGCAGGCCGTATTGCGTCGTCATCAAGGGCGACAGGCGCGGGCCGGCCGCCAGGCAGTAGTTCAGCGCCCCGCTTACGCCCAAGGCGAGAACGATGGCCGTTCCCGGCCAGGCAAAGCGTGACAGACCCTGGTGCGCCAGTCGCCATCGCGACAGCGACACTACCCCGCGTTGGCGCAGCAGCAGCGCGAATGCCGCCAACGCACCTAGCCACGCAGCGGCCGCGATCAGGTGGACGATGTCGGCCGCCATGTGGATGTAAGCGCGCGCGCCTTCGTTCATCGCGGCGTGTCCAGTCCATGCCAGCGAGACCAGCGGCACGGCGCCCAGTACGGACAGGGACCGGATCGGCAGGCTGCCACGCGAGCGGGCGGCCCGGGTCAGCAGGGCGACCGAAACCAATGCCGCGATACGTATCCACCATGCGATGCCCGCGTCGGTGTGGCCGAGTACGGTGGCAAAGACTTCGCCGTCCAGGTCGGACAGGGCCGCCACCCCGCTCATCGCCCGGGCAAGCATCGCCAGATGGCACAGGGACACCAACAGTCCCATGCTCGCCAGCACGACCAGCAGCCGGCGCAGCCCGATGGCAAGCGCCATCCGCCCGGCGTCCTGACGAAAGGCCAGGAGCGCAGCCAAGGGAAGGCCGGCCATCAAGCCCAGGTCGAGGTACAGCGCCCAGCGGACAACGACATGGAGCGTGTCGTCCATCGCCTTACTTCACCTCGAAAGAGAAGTTTCCCGTCACGGTGTGGGTATCCGACGATACCGCGCGCCACTCCACCCGATATGTGCCCGGAACCAAGGGCTGCGCGGGAACGATGATCATGGTCTTGGGATCGTCGCCGGCCGACACGCCGGACTTGATCGCCATCGGCGCGTGGGCGCCCATGCCGGGCATGCCCGTCATGAGCAGCCTGGCGCCGGAAAACCGCGGCACCAGCGGCTCGGAGAAATGCAGCTCGATCCGTCCTGGCGCCCCGCTTTGCGCCTGCGCCGCGGGCGTGGAGGAAAGAAGCTTGGGATGCGCCTGCGCCGCCCCCGCGGCGGCAACGCCGGCGGCAAGCACGAGGGTAGTGAAGATGGAACGCACGATAGTCATGGATCATTCCCTTAAAACCACATCCGCACGCCGACCAGGAAGCGCGTTTCGTTGCGGCTGCCGCCATCGGCCCGCACGAAATCCGCGGTATTGCCGTACGACCGGTTCCAGCTCACGCCGATGTACGGTGCGAGTTCACGCCGGATCTCGTAGCGCAGGCGCAAGCCCAGCTCCGAGGTTCCCAAGCCCGCTCCCTGGCCGCGGGCCGGATCGTTCTTGCCGTAGAAGTTGACCTCCACCATCGGCTGCAGAACCAGACGGTTGGTGATCAGAACGTCGTATTCGCCTTTCAGGCGCAGCGATGTCTGGCCGCTGTCGCCGACGAAGCCGGTGATTTCCGACTCCAGGTTGTACAAGGGCGTGCCCTGGATACCGAAGGCGGCCCAGGTCTGCGAGGGCCCGGGCTTGAAGTCCTGGCGTATGCCGCCAACGGCGTCCCACCAAGGCGAGACCGCATGTCCCCACAGGGCCTGGACCTCCGCGTGCTCGAGCTTGCCGCTGTCGCGCTCGCCCTCCGAGCGCAGCCAGAAGCGGTCGATATCGCCGCCTATCCAGCCGGTGAGGTCCCATTTCAGGGTGCCGCCGTCCTTGGCATCCTGCCATTCCAGCTCATCGAACAGGAATTGGTAGTTGATCGCCTTGTCATGGACGACGTGGCCGTCTCCGCTGTATGAGGCGGCTTCGCGGTCGGCATCCGTCAGGGCGGGAATGGGCGTGCGGCTATGCACCGGCGCGGCCGGCTCATTGGCTTGCGTGGCGGGCACCGTCTGTCCAGAGTCGGTGGCATGGGCCGCGTGGCCGCCATGGGCACCCTGGGCGCGGGCCTGTGCCGGTGCGATGCCCAGCGCCACCATGATGGCTGCCGCGAGCACGCTCTTCGAGGTGGGCGCGCGCGCGATCGTCGTTGCGGTGGCGAACTTCATTCCTGCACCCTGACTTCGCGGAACATGCCCATTTCCATGTGGTAGAGCAAGTGGCAGTGGTACGCCCAGCGGCCCAGGGCATCGGCGGTAACGCGGTAGCTGCGGCGCGAGCCCGGGGGCATGTCGATGGTGTGCTTGCGCACCAGGAAGTTGCCGTCCGCGTCCTCCAGGTCGCTCCACATGCCATGCAGGTGGATGGGGTGGCTCATCATGGTGTCATTGACGAGCACGATGCGGATTCTTTCCCCGTACGTCAGGGTCACCGGCTTGGCATCCGAGAACTTCACGCCGTCGAAGGACCAGGCGAACTTTTCCATATGGCCGGTCAGGTGGAGCTCCAGGGTGCGGGCCGGTTCCCGGCCATCGGGATCCTGGAACGCGCTGCGCAGGTCCGCGTAGGTGAGCACGCGCCGCCCGTTGCCGCGCAGCCCGATGCCCGGATCGTCCAGCTTCGGGGCCGAACTCATGGCCTGCATGTCCACCAGCGGATTGCCGCTCTCCGAGGCCGGATGTCCTTGCATGGCGCCCATGCTTCCGGCCTGGCCATGGTCCATGCCCGCCATGTCCGCCGACCGGCCACTGCGGGTGTCCGGCGCGCCGTGGACCTGGCCATGGTCCGTGCCCTGCCCGTCGCCCGCTTCCGGCTCGCGCGCGGCCTGCATTGGCGTGTACTCGTCCGCGGGGGCGCCGGTCGCGCTGGCATCCATGCCGCCCATGCCGCCGTGGTCCATGCCCCCCATTCCCATATCGTCCATGGTCAGCAGTGGCCGGGGATCCAGGGCGGGAACCGGGGCTGTCCGCCCCGCGCTGACGGCCAGGGTCCCCCGGGCATAGCCGGTACGGTCCATGGACTGGGCGAACACGGTATAGGCGTCTTCCGCGGCCGGCTCCACGAGCACGTCGTAGGTCTCCGCCACGGCGATGCGAAACTCGTCGACGCTGACCGGCTGGACATACTGGCCGTCGGCGGCCACCACGGTCATTTTCAGGCCGGGGATGCGCACGTCGAAATACGTCATGGACGAGCCGTTGATGAAGCGCAGGCGCACACGTTCCCCGCGTCGGAAGATTCCCGTCCAGCCCGGCTCGGGCGCGCGGCCATTCATCAGATACGTGTAGGTCGATCCGCTCACATCGGCGATATCGGTGGGATTCATGCGCATGCGGGCCCACATCATGCGGTCGTCCACGGTCGGGCCCCACCCCTTCGTCTCCCCGTCCTTGAACAAGTCCGCCAGGGTGCGCTTGTGGAAGTTGTAGTAATCGGCCTGCTTCTTCAGCTTGCGGGCAACGGCGGCGGGATCCTCGTCCGTCCAGTCGGAGAGCATCACCACATAATCGCGGTCGTAGGTGAACGGCTCAGGATCCCTGGCGTGGATGACCAGGGGGCCGTACACGCCGGCCTGCTCCTGGAACCCTGAATGGCTGTGGTACCAGTAGGTGCCGTTCTGCCTGACGGTGAACCGGTACACGTACATGCCGCCGGGCTCGATGCCGCGAAAGCTCAGGCCCGGCACGCCGTCCATATTGGCGGGCAGGATGATCCCGTGCCAATGGATGGACGTCGTGTCCCGCAGGCGGTTGCGCACGCGCAGCGTGACGGTATCGCCTTCGCGCCAGCGCAGGATGGGTCCCGGTATGCCGCCGTTGATGGTCAGGGCCGTACGCCGGCGCCCGGTGTAATCGACGGAGGCTTCCTCGATGGAGAGGTCGAATTCGGTGCCCGTCAGGACATCGGGCCGGCCGCTGTTATCGGCCGCCCAGGTGGGATCCCACAGGCCCACGCCCCCCATCAAACCACTGGCGCCCAGCGCCTTGACGAACCTGCGTCGGGAGATTGAACGTTGCATCGAGATTGCGGCGATCCGGAAGGCGGCACACGGCACGCAGTCCTGGCGGGACATGCGGTCCAGCCAGGCACGCGTACCGGCCGCGCGCATTGAGACAGCGGGATGGTGCCAGATCGTGCGGGGCGCTCGATTACATTTCTGTCAGCTGTGGGGCCATGCGGCGCGCGCCTTAGCGCGGCTGCCCTTGCCGCATGCCCATCATCGCGCGCGACAGCTTGCTGGCCGCCGACAGGATATGGTCCTTGTGCGCCAGCAGCACCTGCTCCGTCAGCCGCGATAGCGGGCCGGATATGCAGATGGCGCCCACCAGGCTCCAGTTGATGCCGTAGACGGGCGCGGAGATGCTGGAGACCTCCGGATCGCGCTCGCCCAGCGACATCATGTAGCCCGCGCGCCGTATCGATTCATAGGGCTCGTCCGGCTCGCCCGAAAACGCCAGAAGCACGCGCCCGGGGCTGCCCAGGTCCAGCGGCAGCGCGGCCCCGACGCGCACGTGATGGCGTATCGACCTGGGCCCTTCCACCCGTGCCACGCATATCCGCTGCTTGCCTTCCCGCACATAAAACGTGGCGCTTTCGCCGGTGGCGGCGGAAAGCTCGCGCAGTACCGGTTGCACGACTTCCAGCACATTGAAGGTGGCCTGGTAACAGGCGCCCAGCCAGCCCGCGGCCCGCGCCAGGCGCCAGTTGCCGTCGGGGCGCTGCGCCAGATAGTCGTCCATGGCCAGCGTGCGGGCCAGGCGCAGCACGGTGGACCGGTGGCAACCGGTGCGCCGGCTCAGCTCCGCCAGGGATAGATAGGCGTCGTCCACGCCGAAGGCTTCCAGGATGCGCATGGCGCGCCGCACGGCCACCACGCCCTCTTCCGGACCGGCGTCTTCGGCGCCGGGCGGGGTCTCGTCTTGCTTCATACCGTGATACATGTCTCATCCAGTGAAATGGCATTGTAGTACGCGGAACATCCGACCACAATGCGCGCATTCCATAAAAACATCGGAGACAGCGATGAAATTCCTGCGCCACGCGTTCACGGCCCTGCTCATGGGGGCGTGCGCCCTGCATGCGGGGGCCGCGCAAGCCTACCCCGACAAGCCCATCCGCCTGATCGTGCCCTTCCCGCCCGGCGGCGGCACCGATGCGCTGGCGCGCCAGGTGGCCACCGAAATGGGCGCCCTGAACGGCTGGACCTTCGTCATCGAAAACCGGCCCGGCGCCGGGGGCAATCTGGGCGTGGACCAGGCAGCCAAGGCGGCGCCGGACGGCTATACGCTGGTCATCGGCCAGACGAGCAACCTGGCGATCAATCCCACCTTGTATTCCAGGCTGCCCTACGACCCCGAACGCGACCTGACGCCGATCGGCCTGGTCGCCGAGGCGCCCCTGGTGCTGGTGGTGGCCAGCAACTCGCCGTACAGGACGCTGGCCGACGTCGTGGCCGCATCCAAGGCCAAGCCGGGTTCGCTGGACGTAGCGACCTCCGGCAATGGCACCGTGGCCCATCTGGCCACCGAAATGTTCCAGAAGGCCGCCGGCATACGGCTGACCCATGTCCCGTACAAGGGTGCGGCACAAGGATCGACCGACCTGATCGGCGGCCAGATCGATATGTATATGTCCTCGGTGCCGACGCTGATCGGCCATATCCGCAGTGGCGCGATGCGCGCGCTGGCGGTGACCTCGGTCCAGCGCAGCGACGACCTTCCCGACGTTCCCACCTTCGCCGAGTCCGGCTTCAAGGATTTCGATGCCGTGACCTGGTTCGGCCTGGCCGGTCCCGCGGGCCTGCGCGCCGATGTCGTGCGCACGCTGAACAAGGCCTTGATCGGCGCGCTGGACGCACCCGCCACCCGCAAGCTGTTCCAGGCGCAAGGCGCGGCGGTGCGCGGCAGCACGCCGGAAGCCTTCGCGACCTTGATCCATGACGACCGCATCCGCTGGGGGCGGATCGTCAAGGACTCGGGCGCGCGCATCGATTGATCGGAGGCAGGCCCGGCGCGAGCGCGGCGCCGGGCCGCCCATGAGAAAGAACCCGGATCGGGAGACATTATGAATGCATCATCCGACTCGCCGCGGCGCAGCCGACGGCGTTTCCTGGCCCGTGCCGCAATGCTGGCCGCCGGTACGGCGGGCGCCCGCGCGGCGTCGGGCGCCGAGGCCTGGCCCGCGGGCAGGCCCATCACCTGGGTCGTGCCCTATCCGCCGGGCGGAAGCACCGACGTACTGGGGCGCAGCATCGCGCAGCAACTGAACGGACCGCTGGGGACCACGGTGATCGTGGAGAACAGGCCGGGGGCGACGGGCACCATAGGCGCGGCGCTGGTCGCGCGCGCCACGCCCGATGGGCTGACGCTGCTGGGAACATCCATCGGTCCGCAAGCCATTGCCCCGCACATGATGGGCAAGCTGCCCTACGACCCCGTCGCGTCCTTCGCGCCCGTCATCACCATCGGGACCATCCCGCACGTTCTGGTGGTGGCCGCGCGCCAGCCCTATTCGTCGGTCCGGGCACTGGTCGAGGCGGCGCTTGCCGCGCCGGGAACGCTGGCCTTCGCCTCCGGCGGCACCGGCACCATCCTGCAAATGCAGGGAGAGCTGCTGCAGCAACAGAGCGGCGCGCGCTTCCTGCACGTTCCCTACAAGGGCGATACGCCCGCGCTGCAGGACACGCTGGGCGGCCAGGTGCAGTTCATGTTCGCGCCGGCCGCCGCCGCCCTGCCCCACGTGCAAAGCGGCGCCTTGCGCGCCCTGGCCGTGACCTCGGCGGCGCGCCTGTCCGCCTTGCCCGACACGCCCACCATGACGGAGGAAGGCTACAAGGACTTCGTCGTCGAGCAATGGCAGGCGGTCTTCGCGCCGGCCGGTACGCCCGGTGGCGTCATAGAACGATTGAACGCGGCGATCGGCGCGGCCATCCGGACACCCGCCGTGGCCGAGCTGGCGGACAAGCTCGGCATCACGCTGGCCGGCGGTTCTCCGCAGCAACTGGACGCCCTGCGTCGCGCCGACTACGACAAGTGGGGCAGGCTGATACGCGATGCCCACATCAAGGCCTGACCGCCGTGGCGAGAAGGCCGGCTTCTTTCTCTTGCAACCAGGAATCACCATGAGCAGCTCCGATATCGTCAACGATTTCCCCCGCGTGCCCGCGCAGGTCGTGGCCCAGGCCGCGCGCTTCCAGCCCGCCATCCTGGCCGACGTGGCGGGCCGGCGCGGCGCGATGCACGGCCGCATCCGCCCCCTGCATCCGTCCATGAAGCTTGCCGGCCCGGCCTTCACGGTGGAGGTGCGGCCGGGCGATAACCTGATGATCCATGCGGCGATCTCGCTGGCGCGGCCGGGCGATGTGCTGGTCATCGACGGCAAGGGCGATCTGACCTCGGCCCTGATGGGCACCATCATGATGACCGCGTGCAAGCAGCTGGGCCTGGCGGGCGTGGTGATGGACGGCGCGGCCCGCGACAGCCTGGAAATCGTCGAGATGGACTACCCCGTCTTCGCCGCCGGCACCAATCCCAACGGCCCGACCAAGAACATCGGCGGCCGCATCGGGCATCCCGTCACGGTGGGGGGCGTCACGGTCCACCCCGGCGATTTCATCATCGGGGACAACGATGGCGTGGTCGTCGTCGAGCGCGACAAGATCGAAGGCCTGCTGCCGGCGGTCGACAAGAAAGTGAAGGACGAAGCCGCGCGCATCGCCGCAATCAAGACCGGCGATACCGCGGCGAAGTGGCTGGTTCCGGCCCTGCGCGCCGCGGGTGTCCTGAAGGAAGGAGAGACGCTTTGAACAGCCCTGCTCCCGAACGGCCGGCCATCCTGGTGACCGCGGCCGATCTGGCGCCGCAGGCGCTGGCCTTGCTCGATGGGTATGACGTCGTCTATGCCGGCAGGACGCCCAGCGAAGAAGATATCGTGGCGCTGTGCCGCGCGCACGACCCCGTCGCCATCATCGTGCGCTACAGCAAGGTGGGCGCGGCGGCGATGGATGCCGCCCCGTCGCTGAAGGTGATTTCCAAGCACGGCAGCGGCACCGACACCATAGACAAACAGGCCGCCCAGGCGCGCGGCATCGCCGTGGTGGCGGCGGCCGGCGCCAACGCGGCGGCGGTGGCCGAGCAGGCCATGGCGCTGCTGCTGGCCTGCGTCAAATCGGTGGTCGCGCTGGACGGACGCATGCATGCGGGGCACTGGGACAAGGCCACGCACAAAAGCACCGAGCTGGCCGGCAAGACCCTGGGCCTGGTGGGCCTGGGCGCCATCGGCCGGCGCGTGGCGCGCATGGCGGCCAGCATGGACATGCGGGTCATCGGCTTCGATCCCTATGCCCGCGACCTGCCCGAGGCGATCCAGGCCGTGGACCTGGACGCGATCTGGCGCGAGTCGGACGCGATCTCGCTGCATTGCCCGCTGACCGAGGAAAACCGCGGCATGGTGAACGCCGAGACACTGGGCCGATGCAGGCGCGGCGTCGTGATCGTCAACACCGCGCGCGGCGGGCTGATCGACGAAACGGCCCTGCTGCAGGCCGTGCGCCAGGGACAGGTGCTGGCCGCGGGCCTGGACAGTTTCGCCACGGAGCCGATGCACGCGGGCCATCCCTTCCAGTCCGAGCCCAACATCATCCTCAGCCCGCACATTGGCGGGGTCACGCGCGAGGCCTACGTGAAGATGGGCGTGGCCGCCGCGGAAAATGCGCTGGCCGTGCTGCGGCAGGCCGCGGTGCCGCATTGATCGCGGAGTACCCGAATGAACAAGCGATGGAGACATGCCCCGCCCGATAGCGCGTGGGGAGAGTTCGGCGAAGAGGACCAGCGCGGCCGCATGAATCTGGTGGATCGCGCCAAGGTGCTGCAGGGCGTGGCCGAGGTGCGCGAGGGGCTGACGTTCTGCCTGTCGCTGCCGCTGGACCTGCCGGGCGGGATGGCGCTGAATCCGCGCCGCCTGCCGCCGCGGCGCTATGCGACCTTGCGCGACGGCAAGAGCGCGGGCATACAGGGCTATTGCTGGTCGTACGCCAGCGAGGACGCGTCGCTGACCGACGTGGTCTGCGACGACGTGCTGGTGATGAACACGCAGTACTCCACCCAGTGGGACAGCCTGGCCCATATGGGCAGCCGCTTCGACGCCGATGGCGACGGCGTGGCCGAGGCGGTGTTCTACAACGGCTTTCGCGCCGGCGAGCACGTGCGGGCGGCGGCCGAGGATCCCTCCGCCCCGGCGGACTGGGCGCGGTTTCCCGGGCCGCGCGCCGATGCGCTGGGCATCGAGAACCTTGCGGAGCACGGCGTACAGGGACGGGCGGTCCTGATCGACCTGGAGCACCACCTGGGGCGCAAGCGTCAGGCGGTCGGCTACGACGCCCTGATGCGCATCATGGACGCCGACGCCATCGCCATCGAAGCGGGCGACATGGTGTGCCTGCATACCGGCTTCGGCGACACGCTGGTGTCCATGCATGGAAAGCCCGATGTCGCCCACCTGCACGCGACGGGCAGCGGCCTGGACGGCCATGACGCGCGCCTGTTGCGCTGGATCGCCGATGTGCGCCTGGCCTGCCTGATCTCGGACAACCCGGCCGTGGAACTGGTCCAGCCGGTGAAGTTCGGCCAGGCCGGACAGCCCATGCGCGGGCCGCGCCTGCCCTTGCATGAGCACTGCCTGTTCAAGTACGGGATCCACCTGGGCGAGCTGTGGTGGCTGACGCCTTTGGCGCGCTGGCTGCGCGCGCATGGGCGCAGCCGTTTCCTGCTGACGGCGCCGCCCCTGCGCCTGCCGGGCGCGGTGGGCTCGCCCGCTACGCCCATCGCCACGGTCTAGCGCGGGCGCACGCAAACAAAAAAGCTCAAACCACATCGCACACGAGCCCACGCGGCACGAGGAGACATAAGATGCAAACTTTCCGCGCCTTGATGGCGGCGGCCCTGGCGCTGGCCGCCACGGCCGCATCCGCGCAATATCCGGACCATCCGATCAAGCTGGTGGTGCCCTATTCCGCCGGCGGCGCCGCCGATGCCCAGTCGCGCATCGTGGCGGTAAAGCTGGGCACCCGGCTGGGCCAGCAAGTGGTGGTGGAGAACCGCCCCGGCGCCAGCGGCACCATCGGCGCGGCGGCCGTCGCGCGCGCTCCCGCCGACGGCTACACCTTGCTGTATGACGCCACCGCGCATGCGGTGAATCCGGTGCTGTACAAATCGCTGTCCTACGACAGCAAGCGCGACTTCCTGCCGATTTCGCTGGTCAGCCGCACGCCCAACCTGCTGGTCGTGCGCAATGAATCGCCCTACCGCTCGGTCGCCGAGCTGACCGCCGCGGCGCGCCAGAAACCCGGCCACATCACGTTCGCCACGCCCGGCCAGGGTACGGCGCAACACATCGCCGCGGCGCTCTACGCCCAGGGCTTCGGCCTGACGATGACGCACATCCCCTACAAGGGCGGCGCGCCCGCCCTGACGGACCTGATGGGCGGGCAAGTCGACATGATGTTCAGCAACATGGCGGCCTCTTCGCCCCTGGTCAAGAGCGGCAAGCTGCGCGCGCTGGCCGTGAGTTCGCGCGAACGCGTGGCCGGCCTGCCCGATGTGCCCACGATGGCCGAGTCCGGCCTGTCCGGCTATGCCGTCTATGAATGGAACGGGGTGTTCGCGCCGGCGGGCACGCCGCCCGACGTGGCCGCGCGCCTGGAGCGGGAAATCCGCGCCGTATTGCAAGACCCTGCCGTGCGGCACAGCCTGGAAGAGCTGGGCGCGCAACCGATCGGCTCCTCGTCACGGGAGTTCGCCGACTTCGTGGCCGGCGAGATGCAACGCGCCGAACAGGTCCTGAGCGCATCGGGCATCAAGCAGGAACACCCGTAGGCGCGGCCCGGTACACGCACGAAATTACGGGCGCCACGCCCCGAAGCAATCGCGATACGGAGACTTCCCATGAAAGCACGCTTATCCGCCCAAGCCCGCACGGCCAGGGCCGGCATCACCCTATGCGCCCTGGCGCTGCTGGCCGGCATCCCCGCCGCGCATGCGGCATATCCGGAACGCCCCGTGCGCATCATCGTCGGGTTTTCGCCTGGCGGGCCGACCGACGTGGTCGCGCGCGGTTTCGCGTCCTACGCCAGCCAGGCGCTGGGCCAGCCTTTCGTGGTGGAAAACAAGCCGGGCGCGAATACCATCCTGGCGGCCGAAGCCGTGGCCAAGGCGCCGGCCGACGGCTATACGCTGCTGTTCGGCGCCACCAACCACACGATGATCCCGGCCTTGTACAGCACGCGGGTCAAGTTCGACGCCTTGGGATCCTTCACGCCCATCTGCACGGTCGCGGTCAGCCCCACCGTGCTGGTCGTCGGCCCCGCCATGGCGGTGACGACGCTGGACGGCTTCATGACGAAGCTGAAGGCCGAACCGGGCCGGCATACCTTCGCCACCCCGGGCACCGGCAGTTCCGGCCATTTCTTCACCGAGCAATTCCTGCGGCTGACCGGTACCGCCATGAATCACATCCCATACAAGGGCGCGGCGCAGGCGGTCTCCGACTTGATGGGCGGCCAGGTCGACAGCTCATTCGCCACGTTGGGTTCGGTGCTGCCGCAGGTGCAATCCGGCAAGCTGACAGCCCTGGCCGTCGCCGCGCCGCAGCGCCTGCCCCAGTTGCCGCGGGTGCCGACCTTCGAACAGGCCGGCGTGCGCGGTTTCTCGGCCGACGCCTGGTATGGCGTGCTGGCCCCTGCCGGGCTGCCGGACGAGGCGCGCCAGCGGCTGGAGCAAGCGGCCACCGCGTATGCCGGCGCTGCCGAGACGGCAAAGAGCCTGGATGCGCTGGGCATGCAGCCCCGTCCCGCTTGCGGCGAGGCCTTTCGTGCCCAGATGGCGCGGGAGATCGATCAATACAGCGGCCTGGCCAAGGACCTGGGCTTGAAAGCCGAGTAGCCGCCCCGGGACGCACCACAAAGGGAAAACCACGATGTTCTTGCTCAATCCGCCCCGCGTCGTGGACTTCGACGTATGGTCCGCGATGCCCGACGCCTATCGCAGGCCGCGGCGCAGCGCCTGGGCCGATGCCAACCGCGGCGGCGCGCACACCGACTCCTTCCTGGAAGGGCCCGTCTTCGACGACCACGGCAATCTCTACGTGACGGACATACCCTGGGGACGGGTATTCCGCATCGATCCGGCCGGCCGCTGGAGCCTGGTCGCGGAATACGACGGCGAGCCGAACGGCATGAAGTTCCTGGATGCCGGCCACCTGCTCATCACCGACTACAAGAACGGCCTGATGCTGCTGGATGTCGCCGCGGGCACGGTCACGCCCTACCTGGAACGCCGCAACAGCGAGCGTTTCCGCGGCGTCAACGACCTGACCTTCGACCGCGAAGGCAACCTGTATTTCACGGACCAGGGCCAGAGCGGGCTGCACGACCCCACCGGCCGCTTGTATCGCCTGCGCCCCAATGGCCAGCTCGACCTGCTGCTGGACAACATTCCCAGCCCCAACGGCGTAGTGGTGGCGCCCGATGGGCGCGTGCTTTATCTGGCCGTGACGCGCGGCAATTGCGTGTGGCGCGTGCCGCTCATGGCCGATGGCAGCGTCAGCAAAGTCAGCCAGTTCTTTACCTCCCACGGCCCGAGCGGGCCGGACGGGCTGGCGATGGACAGCGAGGGCAATCTCGTCGTCTGCAACCCCGGCCTGGGCTATGTCTGGCTGCTGAATCACCGCGCCGAGCCGATGACCGTCTGGCGCAGCACACAAGGCATGTCGACGACCAACCTGGCCTTCGGCGGCCCCGACCGGCGCACCGTGTTCTGTACGGAATCGGTGTCCGGCAGCATCCTCACCGCCCGCGCGCCCCATCCCGGCATGCCGGTACCGCGCGCTTCCTAAGAAGGCCCCCGGCGACACCGCCGGTACCCGGGAACCGGCACGACACATCATCGAAAGGAGACAGCAATGTCAATATCGCGGGGCGCCAAGCCCTCATTCATCCGGCGCGCGGCGCGCGCCTTGCTTGCCCTGTCCGCGCTGGCCGGCACTTCCGCCGCGCACGCGGAATTCCCCGACCGTCCCGTCACGCTGGTCGTCCCGTATGCCCCCGGGGGCGCGGCCGATGCCCTGGCCCGCCTGCTGGCACAGCACATGGCAGGCAAGCTGAACACCAGCATCGTCGTGGAGAACCGCGCCGGCGCCAGCGGCACCATCGGCGAAAGCTACGTGGCCAAGGCCGCGCCGGACGGCTACACCATGCTGTACGACGCCACCCCC
This sequence comes from Bordetella bronchialis, assembly GCF_001676705.1. NCBI lineage: Bacteria > Pseudomonadati > Pseudomonadota > Betaproteobacteria > Burkholderiales > Alcaligenaceae > Bordetella > Bordetella bronchialis. The sequence goes on along the minus strand of NZ_CP016170.1, from coordinate 2,942,464 downwards.
TATTCCATCAATCCGCATCTGTTCGCGCAGATGCCCTACGCCCGCACGGCCCTGCAGCCCCTGTCGCTGGTTTCGCTGGCGCCCAATGTGCTGATCGTGAAGGCGGATTCGCCGTACCGGGATGTGCAGGGCCTGATCGCCCAGGCCAAGGCCCATCCCGGCAAGATCAACTTTGCCTCGGGCGGCAGCGGGACGGTGCAGCGCCTGGCCGCGGAATTGTTCCGGCAGAAGCTGCAGCTGGACATGGTGCACGTGCCCTACAAGAGCGGCGGACCGGCGATCACCGACGTGATGACCGGCCAGGTGGACTTCATGTTCAGCACCGTGGCGGCCTCTTCGCCGCTGATCGACGCCGGGCGGCTGCGCGCCCTGGCGATTTCCTCGCCAGAGCGCTCGCCGCGCCTGCCTCAGGTTCCCACGGTGGCGGAGGCCGTGATCCCGGGCTATGAGGTGTACGAGTGGAATGGCGTCTTCCTGCCGGCGGGCGTGCCCGATGCCGTGGCGGCCAGGCTGCACGATGCCCTGGTCCAGGCCCTGAAGGAAGAAGAGGTGCGCAAGCGCTTCAAGGACCTGGGCGCGCAGCCTGTAGGCTCGACGCCCGCCGCCTTCGCGGACTACCTGAAAAAAGAAGACGCCAAATGGGCGGAAGTGGTCCAGCGGGGCAATATCCGCCTGGACTGACCGGCGGCGCCGGCGCGGGACGGGAACGCATGCATCATGCGGCCATGGGCATGGCAAGGCGCACCCTGGCCGGGATCGCGGGCGGCGCCGCGATGCGGGCTAATCGTCGAATTCCGGTTCGCCGCCGCGCCGGACGTGCATCAGGCGCGCCAAGAGGGCACGCGCATCCCGCTCGGCCGTTTCCCGCTGCGTATAAACCTGCTGCCCTTTCGGATGCCACACCTGTTCGTCGGCGAAGGCGCCCTGCTGCGTGGTCACTTCTATGGTGTACCCGCCGGACGCCATGGGCACGACATCGCAATATATGCGATGTCCATCGATGGAAATTGCGTGGTCTGGTGTCATGGGTACCTCCGGCGTTGACGTGGGCTTCACGTCCATGGTGCGCGGCATCGTCGATCGTGGGCCCTCGGGTTTGCGTGGCGAATCCGCCATGTGTCCACCATACGCGCTGCGCCATGCCGCGTCCAAGCCTGAATTGAAAATCAAAGATTCCGCGGCGCGGGAAGATGACGGCTCCGTGCGCAACACGTTGGATTTCGTTAGCCGTCACGCGATTGCAATGAAATCCGGGAGCCTCGCGCCGCGTCAGTTGCCCGGGCCGCGCGGCAATTCGGCGCGCATGGTGTCGATGAAGGCGCGCAACCGGCGCGGCTGCAGCCGGCTGGCGGGATAGACCAGATTGAGCGGCAGCGCATGGGCCTGCCAGCCCGGCGCCAGTTGGCGCAGGCGACCTTGGCGAAGATCGTCCTCGAAGATCCACGTGGAGGCCACGCAGACACCCAGCCCCAGTATGGCGGCGGTGCGCAGCGCATAAAGACTGTCCGTGGCCATGCGCGGCTGTATGGGCAGCCGCACCGCCTCGCCCGTGAGCGTGTTGTTCAGCGCGACCTCGTCGCGATAGAAGGTACGCAGGGCCAGCCAGGGCAGGCGCGCCAGGTCGTTCGGATGGTCCGGCACCGGCCCGTCGTCCAGCAGGGCGGGCGCCGCCACGATGATGCGGGGCACGTCTCCCAGCCGGATGGCGACCACGGACTCGTCCTGGACCTCGCCGACGCGGATGGCGCAGTCCACGCCGTCGGAAATGAAGTCGGGCATGCGGTCGTTCAGCAGCCATTCCACCCGCATGCCGGGATAGCGCCGAAGGTAGGTCGCCAGGGGCCGCACGAATTCCTGCTGGCCGAAGGCGTGCGGCACCACCACGCGCAAAGTCCCCACGGGCTGCTGGCCCGCGCCGCGGACCTCGCTGTCGAAGGCCTGCCAGGAGGCGATGAGCTCTTCGGCGCGGTCGTAGCAGCGACGGCCTTCCTCGGTCAATTGCATCCCGTGCGTGGACCGCTGGATGAGGCGCACGCCGACCGCCCGTTCCAGGGCCTGCAGCCGCCGGCTGACCGTGGGCTGGGTCGCGCCCAGCTGTTCGGCCGCCGCGCTCAGGCTGCCGGCGTTGACGATGCGGACGAAGGTATCGATCAGGGTCAGGCGGTCCGCGCCGCCTTTTTCGGGGGTAGGCTCTTTCATGCGTCACACGTATAACCGATGTGCGCGACATGCGTCTACCGATCGATTCCTCCTATGGTCACAATGGCGCATTTTCCAACGCACCCAGGACTTTGCCATGAGCTCTATTCGCGCAACGCATGAACCGCCGGTCCATGCCAGCCATCCCGCATCCCGCGCGCTGCCGGCGCCGCTGCTTCTGCTGCTTGCGGTCGCCGCCGGCCTGAGCGTGGCCTCGCTGTACTACAGCCAGCCCATGCTGGGCATCCTGGGCGCCGACATCGGGGCCAGCGGGCGCGAAGTCGGCTGGCTGCCGACGTTGACGCAGCTGGGCTACGCGGCCGGCATCCTGTTCCTGGCGCCGCTGGGCGACCGCTACGACCGCAAGCGCATCATCCTGGTCAAGGCGCTGCTGCTGAGCCTGGCCCTGCTGTTCAGCGGCATGGCCCCTTCCATGCAGGCGCTGCTGGGCGCGAGCTTCGCGATGGGGCTGGCGGCAACGCTGGCGCAGGACATCGTCCCGGCGGCCGCCACGCTCAGCCCGACGCACCAGCGGGGCAAGACGGTGGGGACGGTCATGACCGGCCTGCTGCTGGGCATCCTGCTGTCGCGTGTCGTCAGCGGTTTCGTCGCGCAGCACTTCGGCTGGCGCACGATGTTCCAGGCGGCGGCCGTGGCCGTCCTGCTGCTGGGCGCGCTGCTGTGGCGGGGCCTGCCTGCCTTTGCGCCGACCACGCGGCTGCCGTACGGCGCGCTGCTGCGATCCATCGCCCACCTGTGGCGCGCGCAGCCCCCGCTGCGCCTGGCCGCACTCTCGCAGGGTTTGCTGTCGCTGGCCTTCAGCGCCTTCTGGTCCACCCTGGCGATCATGCTGCATGCGCAACCCTTCAACCTGGGCGCCGGCGCGGCGGGCGCCTTCGGCATCGCGGGCGCCATCGGCGCGCTGGCGGCGCCGGTGGCGGGCCGCATGGCCGATCGCCATGGCCCCGGCACGGTCAGCCGCGTGGGCGCCGGCCTGGCCGCCGTGTCCTTCGCCGCGATGGCACTGATGCCGTCGCTGCCGCCCGGTGGCGCGCTGTGGGTCCTGGGCCTTAGCACCGTGGGCTTCGACCTGGGCATCCAGATCGCCTTGATCGCGCATCAGACCATCGTGTACAGCCTGGATCCGGCGGCACGCAGCCGGCTCAATGCGGTGCTGATGGTGGGCGTGTTCCTGGGCATGGCGGCCGGCGGCGTGCTGGGCAGCATGGCCTTGGCAAGCTTCGGCTGGATGGGCGTGACGGCAGTTGCCACAGCGGCCGCACTGGGTGCGCTGGGGCTGCGCATGCGGGCCTCGGCCCACACGCGGCACGGCATTGCACGGGCGGGATGATCGGCGTCAAGGCCATTGCCCGGGGACATGTCCATACTGGACGGTAACCCAAAGGCCGAACCTCCGATGAAAACGCCGCCCCTGACCGCCGCCCGCACACGCATCGCCCGCCTGGCCGTCCAGGCCGGATGGATCCTGGCGGCCCTGGCCGCAGTCCCGGCCGTCCCCGCCTCTCCCGCCCCCGACGACGTGGCGGCGGCCTACCGGAAATCCGTGCGCCCGCAACTGTATCCGCCGGAGGACGAGGCGCAGTACTACGGGGTACACGCCCTGCTCATGCTGGAGCAGGCGGGCGCGGACCTGTCGGCGCCGCAGTACGTGGCGGTGGTGGACCGCGATCCGCGCGTACAGGCGATCTTCCTGTACTGGCTGCTTCCCGCCGGCACCGCGCGCCTGGTCGGCGCCTCGCCCGTGTCCACCGGCCGGGTCGGCGAATTCGATCACTTCGAAACCCCCATCGGCGTGTTCGAACATTCGGTCTCGGACGGCGATTTCCGCGCCGAAGGCACGAAGAACGAAAACGGCATACGCGGCTACGGCCGCAAAGGCATGCGCATCTACGACTTCGGGTGGCAGCACGCCGTGCGCGGGTGGGGCGGCGGCGGGGTCGCCACGATGCGCCTGCAAATGCATGCCACCGACCCCGACCTGCTGGAGCCGCGGCTGGGGCGCGTTCACTCCAAGGGGTGTGTCCGCATTCCGGCCAGCCTTAATGTCCTGATGGACCAGTTCGGCCTGATCGATGCCGACTACGAGGCCGCCGAGCAGGCCGGACAGCACCGATGGGTACTCTTGCCGCGGCGGACGCCGGCGCAGGGCGCCGGCCGCTATCTCGTGATCCTGGACAGCCAGCGCCCCGCCCGTCCCGCCTGGTCCCCGGCGCCGCGATAAAGCGCCGGACAACGCTTTGCCGCTCGCCACCGTGGGCGCTAGCCCCCTTCCAGCAGATGTTCGATGCGGATGGGAAGATTGCGCAGGCGCTTGCCCGTCGCGTGGAAAACCGCGTTGGCGATGGCGGGCGCGACGCCCACCAGCGCGATCTCGCCCAAGCCCTTGACGCCCAAGGGGTTGGCATGCGCATCGTGCCCATCGACAAAACACACGTCGATATCGCCGATGTCCCGGTTGACCGGCATCAGGTAGTCCGCCATGTGGGCATTGACGGGCCGGCCGTCCCGGCGGTCCAGGGCCGTGGCTTCCATCAAGGCCATGCCGATGCCCCCGATCATGCCGCCCACGCACTGGCTGCGCGCCAGGCGCGGATTGACAATGCGGCCGGCGTCGTAGGCGCCGACCATGCGGCGCACCTTCATCGTGTACACATCGGGGTCGATGGCGATTTCCACGAACACCGCGCCCCAGGCGTGCATGGAGAAGCGCTCGCCGGCCGCCGGATCGCGCCCGCCGGTGGCCGTTGCTTCCACCGGCCTGCCCCCGATGCGCTCCAGGACTTGAGCGTAGGGCATGGCAAGCGATCCTTGGGCGTCGGCCAGCATGCCGTCCCGCCAGGACAGCCTATGGGTAGCTTCGCCGGTAAGCGGGGTGCCGGAAGCCTGCTCCAGCTGGCGCAGGAGTTCTTCCTGCAGCGCCCGGCACGCGGCCAGTACGGCCGAGCCCACGGACGCCATGGTCATGGAGCCGCCATGGGGCGGCGTGGCGGGGTAGCGCGAATCGCCCAGGCAAAAGCGGACGCTGTCCATGGGCACGCCCAGCGCGTCGGCCGCGACCTGGGTCATGGACGTGTAGGTGCCGGGACCCATGTCGCTGGCCGCCGCCTCGATCTCGAAGCGGCCGCCAGGCAGGATACGGGCGCGCGCGCCCGCCGGGGCGAAGAAAACGGGATACGTCGACGCGGCCATGCCCCACCCCAGCAGCAGGCGGCCGTCGCGCATCGATCCGGGCTTCCGCTCGCGCCGCGACCAGCCGAAGCGTTCCGCGCCCATGTCGTAGCAGGCCAGCATCGAACGACTGGAAAAAGGCAGGTCCCTGCCCTCGTCCCGCGACGTTTCATTGCGCCGCCGCAGGTCCACGGGGTCCATTTCCAGGGCATGGGCCAACTCGTCCATCGCGCATTCCAGCGCATAGATGCCGCTGGCCTCGCCGGGGCCGCGCATATGGGTCGGCGTGGAGACGTCCAGGGGACGCAGCCGGTAGCGGGTAAGGACGTTCGGACAGGCATACAGGTACGAAGTCGCGGACGTCATGGCTTCGGTGAATTCTTCGAAGCGGCTGGTCTCGCCATGGCCTTCGTGGACGATGCGGCGCAGCTGCCCGTCCGGCGTGGCCGAGAGCTCCACGTGCTGCATCGAGCGCGGGCGATATCCCGTTGCGTGGAAAGTCTGGCGGCGGCTCAGGACCAGCTTGACCGCGCATCCGGCGAGGCGTGCCGCCATGGCGGCCAGCACGACATGCGGCCAAGTGCGCAGGCTGGTGCCGAAGGCGCCGCCGACATACGGGCAGACCACCTGCACCTGGTCCGGCGCCAGCCCGAAGACGGCGGCGATCTCGTCCCGCTCGTTGGCCACGAACTGGCTCTTGCTCCACAGCGTCAGGCCATCGTCGCGCCATTCCGCGGTGGTGGCGTGCAGCTCGATGGGCGTGTGGTTCTGGCGGGCGATCTCGTAGTCGGCCCGTATGGTGACCAGATCGGTCCCGGGCGCCGCTTCGGGCTCGCCGCGCCGGTGATCGGCGCGTTCCGGGCCGAAGGCCGTCGGGACGATGGCCGCCACACCCGGGTCGTGCGGGTCCACGATGGGGGTGTCGGCCTCATAGCGCACCGGCAAGGCCATGGCCGCATGCTCGGCGCTATCCGGCGTCCGCGCGATGACGACGGCCACGGGCTGCCCGTGGAAGCGGACATGCTCGTCCTGCAGGACATGCAGGCGTTCCCCCGCGCCGGGATCGATGAAGCTCCGGTGGGCGCGGTAAGCCAGGCGCGGCGCGTTTCGGTGCGTCAGCACGCCGATGACGCCGGACATCCCGGCGACCGCCTCGGTATCGATGGAGGCCACGCGGCCCAGGCCCACCGTGGCACCGACCACGACGGCGTAGGCCTGGCCAGGGCGCTGGAAATCCGCCGCGTAGCGGGCGGCGCCGGTCACCTTGTCGCGCCCGTCCACGCGTGGCGCCGGCATCCCCACGAATCCGTTCATGGCTGCACCTCGCTGGCCATTTGCAGGGCCCGCGCAACGGTGCGGGCCAGCAGCGGCACCTTGTAGCGGTTATGGACCAGCGGCTGGACGCCGGCCAGCGCGGCCCTGCCCGCTTCCTCGAACGTATCGGCGTCCGGTTTCCTGCCGATGAGGATCGCCTCGCTGGCATGCATGCGCCACGGCCGCGTCCCGACGCCGCCGCAGGCGATGCGCGCGTGGCGGATGATGCCGTCCGCGATGTCCAGCGCCGCCGCGGCCGACACCAGCGCGTACTCGTACGAGGCGCGATCGCGAACCTTCAGATAGCGCGCGCGGCGCGCGTGCGGGCCGCCGGGGACACGGATTTCCACGATCAGCTCGCCGGGCCGCAGCGTGTGTTCCAGATGCGGCGCATCCCCGGGCAGGCGATAGAGCTCCTCCACCGGAAAGCGGCGCGCGCCCTGCGGACCGGCCACGCTCAGTTCGGCGCCCAGCGCCACGAGCGACACGGCCAGGTCCGAAGGATGGGTGGCGATACACGCGGCGCTGCCGCCCAGGATCGCATGGCCGGCGTGCAGGCCGTCGATGGCGGAACAGCCCGTTCCCGGCGCGCGCTTGTTGCATGCGGCGTCCAGCATGCGGAAGTACGGGCAGCGCACCCGTTGCAGCAGATTGCCGCCTACCGACGCCATGTTGCGCAGCTGCGGCGAGGCGCCTTCCACCAGCGTTTCGGACAGCAGCGGCTGCAGCCGCCGCGTCGATGGATGGGCCGCGACATCGGACATGCGCGCCAAGGCGCCGATGAGAAGGCCGTCCTGTTCCTCGCGTATGTAGTCCAGCGGAACGGCGTTGATGTCGATCAGAACGGGCGGACACTCGACCTCCTCTCGCATCAGGTCGTAGAGCGTCGTTCCCCCCGCGATATAGCGTCCGCCCGCGGCGGCCAGGGCGATGGCGTCGGCCTGGCTGCCGGCGCGCCGCAGGGTGAAGGGCGTCACGGCCGCGTCTCCTTCGCGGCATCGGCCACCGCCTGGTTGATGCCGGGATACGCGGCGCAGCGGCAGATGTTGCCGCTCATCCAGAACTGGATGTCTTCCGGCGTGCGGGCGTGGCCTTCCGCGATACAGGCGACGCCCGACAGTATCTGTCCCGCCGTGCAGTAGCCGCATTGGAAGGCATCGCGATCGATGAAGGCGCGTTGCAGCGGGTGCAGCACGCCGTCGCGGGCCAGGCCTTCTATCGTGGTGACGTGGGCGCCTTCGTGCAGCGCCGCCATGGCCAGGCAGGAGACTATGCGGCGCCCGTCGACCAGCACGGTACAGGCCCCGCAGGCGCCCTGGTTGCATCCCTTTTTCGCACCGGTCTTATGCAGCCGTTCGCGCAGGACGTCGAGCAGCGAGATGCGCGGATCGACGGTCAACGCCACGGCTTCGCCGTTCACGGTCAGGTTCAGGGCGATGGTGCCGACGGTATCCGCCGGGGCGGATGCCGTCGCCGGCGGCGCGTTGAGCGTTTCCCGATTCATGTGCAGGCCCCCCGATGGCGGTGCGGTCCGTACGCGGCCGGACGGCACAGGGACACTAATCCGCGCCGCGCAATGGCGTCAATCATGCGTAGGGATGAGTACCGGGCGATTTCCGCGCGAGCTTGAGTATGAGTTACCGCGCCTTGTAGCAGCGTTACGCCGCGGATGCGCAGCGTCGCGCAACACGGGCGGGCATGGCGGCTGCGTTGCCGGCAAGCCATTCGGCAGCGCCGCTCCACCTCCCTCCTACAGAGGCAAATATGCTTTCCCACGCCCGCACGCAAGCCACCGGCCCCGCGCCGTCGGCCGGGGATACCCGCCCGCCCGTCGACGGAACCCCGCGTCCAGACCTGATCTGTTTCTCGCATCTGCGCTGGAACTTCGTCTATCAGCGACCGCAGCATCTGCTGTCGCGCTTCGCGAAGTCGCATCGCGTCTATTACGTGGAAGAGCCCATCGCGATCGACGGCGGGCAGGCGCGCATGGACCGGCAGTCCGTCGCGGCGGGCGTCACGGTGCTCGTGCCCCTGCTTCCCGCGGGGCTGGATGGCGACCGGACGGAAGCGCGCGTGCGCGCCCTGCTCGACCAGGTCATCGAGGACGACGCCATCGACCCGTCCGTGCTCTGGTACTACACGCCCATGGCGCTGGGCTTTTCGGCGCACCTGGCGGCCGATGTCGTGGTCTACGATTGCATGGACGAGCTGTCGGCCTTTCGCGGCGCGCCGCCCCGCCTGACGGAACGCGAGGCCGAATTGATGCGCCGCGCGGATATCGTCTTCACGGGGGGATACAGCCTGTACGAGGCCAAGCGCGCCCGCCATCCCAACGTGCATGCCTTTCCCAGCAGCGTGGATGTCGACCATTTCAAGCAGGCGCGCCTGCCCGGCGGCGAGCCGCCCGATCAAGCCCGGATACCGGGCCCCAAGCTGGGCTTCTATGGGGTCCTGGACGAACGCTTCGATACCGCGCTGATCGCACGCGTGGCGGCCCTGCGTCCCGACTGGCAATTGGTGTTCATCGGTCCAGTCGTCAAGATCGATCCCGCGATGCTGCCGCGCGCGGACAACATCCATTATCTCGGGCCCAGGGATTACGGCGCGCTGCCCGCCTATCTGTCCGGGTGGGACGTCGCGCTGATGCCCTTCGCGCTGAACGAGTCCACGCGCTTCATCAGCCCGACCAAGACGCCGGAGTTCATCGCGGGCGGCCGTCCGGTGGTAAGCACGCGCATCGCCGACGTCGAGCGCAGCTATGGCGACTGCCCCCTGGTGCGGATCGCGGACGACGCGGAAGCCTTCGTGCGGGCGGCCGAGGCGGCGCTGCGGGACGCGCGCTCCCCCCAGGTCCTTGCCGCCGAGGCGGATCGCGTGCTGGCCGATATGTCCTGGGAACAGACCTGGAGCGCGATGTCGCGGCTGATGGCGCGCGTGCCCCCCCGGCGTCCGGCGCCGGTGGTGCCCATGCCGCAGCGTGGCGAGCTTCCCGACAGGCGGGACGCCCGCGCGGGGCGTGCCGGGGCCTCCCGCTATGACTATCTGGTCGTCGGCGCGGGTTTCGCGGGCTGCGTGCTGGCCGAACGCCTGGCGGCCGGGCTGGGCCAGCGGGTACTGGTCATCGACCGCCGGCCCCACATAGGCGGCAATGCCTACGATCATTTGAACGAGGACGGGATACTGGTGCACCGCTATGGGCCGCATATCTTCCACACCAACGCCGACCAGGTGGTGAAATATCTCTCCCGCTTTACGGGATGGCGGCCCTACGAACACCGTGTGCTGGCGCAGGTCGAGGACAAGCTGGTGCCCATGCCCATCAACCTGACCACCTTGTCCATGCTGTACGGTGGCCCGTTCAACAGCGAAACCGCGCAGGCCTTCCTGGCGGCCAAGGCCGAAACCCCATTGCAGATCCGCACCGCCGAGGACATGGTCGTCTCGCAGGTGGGCCGCGAGCTGTACGAGCTTTTCTTCCGCGGCTATACGCGCAAGCAATGGGGCCTGGACCCGTCGCAGCTGGACAAGAGCGTGACGGCGCGGGTGCCGGCCCGCACGTCCGCCGACGACCGCTACTTCACCGACCGCTTCCAGGCCATGCCGGACAGGGGCTATACGGCAATGTTCGAGCGCATGCTGGACCATCCGGACATCGACGTATTGCTGGACACCGACTATCGCGAACTGCGTGGCGCCGTGCCGGCCCGGCGCCTGGTCTACACCGGCCCCATCGACGAGTATTTCGATTACTGCCACGGGCGGCTGCCCTACCGTTCGCTCGCCTTCCGGCATGCGACCTTCGACCAGGCGCGATTCCAGCCGGTGGGCGTGGTCAACTACCCGGCCGAAGACGTGCCCTACACCCGCATCACCGAATACAAGCACCTGACCGGCCAGCAACACGCCAAGACCAGCGTCACCTACGAATATCCCAGCGAGGAAGGCGACCCCTACTACCCGGTGCCGCGGCCGGAAAACGCCGCGCTGTACCGCCGCTACCAGGCCATGGCCGACGAGCGTCCCCACGTGCTCTTCGTCGGCCGGTTGGCGACCTACCGCTACTACAACATGGACCAGGTGGTGGCGCAGGCCCTGGCCGCCTATGCCCGCGTAGAGGCCGAGCATCGCGCCGGCCCCACCGTGGCGCCGCAGCCCGCGGTCGCATGACGGGAGCCGCCATGCCGAACCTGTTCCGCAGTTTCCTGCAAGGAGGCTTCGAATGCTCGACCCTGAAGCTTCCCGACGGCAGGCGGCTGGACCTGCTGGAAAGCACCGGCCACGCCAGCCATGCGCTGTCCGACTATCGCGCGCTGGCCGAGTACGGCATGCGTACGGTACGCGACGGCTTGCGCTGGCACCGCATAGAACAGCCCGACGGCAGCTTCGACTGGCGCAGCGCGATGGCGCAGATCGAGGCGGCCGCGGCAAGCGGCACGCAGGTGATCTGGGACCTGTGCCACTACGGTTGGCCGGAGCACCTGGACATCTGGAGCCCGGCGTTTCCGGCGCGCTTCGCCCGATACGCCGAACACGCCGCGGCGCTCATACGCGAGCGCTGTCCGCAGGTGCCCTTCTATTGCCCCGTGAACGAGATATCCTTCTGGGCCTGGGCCGGGGGCGAGATGGGGCATTTCGGTCCCTGCGCCACGGGCCGCGGCGACGCCTTGAAACGCCAGCTGGTCGCCTGCACCCTGGCCGCCATGGACGCGATAAGGCAGGTCGACGCGCGCGCACGCTTCGTGCTGGCCGATCCCATGATCCATGTCGCGCCGCTGGACGGGGCGGACACGGCCGCCGCGCGCGGCCACACCCAGGCGCAGTACCAGGGGTGGGACATGATCGGCGGCGCCATGGCGCCCGAGCTGGGCGGGGCGCCCGGCTACCTGGACATCGTGGGCGTGAATTTCTATCCGCATAACCAGTGGTACCTGGACGGTCCGACCATCTCGCGCGGCGATCCGGCGTACACCCCCATGCGCGAGTTGCTGGATGCTGTCCACACCCGCTACCGCCGCCCCATCCTGGTCGCCGAGACCGGCGCGGAAGGCGAGCTGCGCGCACCCTGGCTGCGCTACGTCTGCGACGAGGCCGCGGCCGCGATGGCGCGTGGCGTGCCGATCGTGGGGATATGCCTGTATCCGGTCACGGACTATCCCGGCTGGGGGGACGACCGGCACTGTCCCACGGGCCTGCTGGGCCACGCCGATGCCCAAGGCCGCCGCCGCGTCGACCCCGCCACCGCCGCGGAAGTCGTGCGGCAGGAGCGCCGCTTTCGCGGCGTGCTCGAGGGCCGGCCGCGCACCGTACCGGCCGCGGGCGCCGCGCGCGCCTATCCGTTCTGAGCCGTTTCCCAGCCATGCCCGCCACCACCATTCCCTCGCGTCCCCTGGCCTTCCTGTTCAGCTATGTCCGGGCCAGGCCCTGCAGCTTCTCCGCCCTGGCGCTGCTGATCGTCGGCGCGGCAAGCTGCGCGGTGCTCGTGCAATACGGCATGAAGCTGATCGTCGACGCCATGTCGGCGCCGGACCGCGCCCAGGCCGACATCTGGCATCCGCTGGCCTTCTTCCTGGCCCTGATCGCCGTGGAAAGCGCGCTGTGGCGCTCGGCGGGCTGGCTGGGCTGCCGCACCATCGTGGCCTCGTGCGCGGATATGCGCATCGATCTTTTCGACCATCTCACCGGGCACTCGCTGCCCTTCTTCAAGCGCCATCTGACGGGCGCGCTGGGCAACCGCATATCGTCCACCGCCACGGCCAGCGCGACGATCTACGGGACGCTGACCTGGAACGTGACGCCACCCTGCGTGGAGTTCATCGGCGCCACGCTCGTGCTGCTGACCATAGACTGGAAGCTGGCCCTGGCCTTGACGCTGTTCGTCGCCTCGGTGGCGGCCGTCATCGTGCTGTTCGGGGTGCGCGGGCGCAAGCTGCACGAAACCTACGGCATGCACGCCTCTCGGGTGGGCGGCGAGATCATCGATACCGTCTCCAACATCTGGACGGTACAGGCCTTTGCCGCGCGCCACCTCGAGCGCAAGCGCCTGCGATGGCAGGTGGACCAGGAGGCGGGCGCGCAGCGGCGCAGCTGGATGTACCTGGAGAAGGCCCGCGTGCTGCACGATATCTGCCTGTGGCTGATGGCCGGCACGATGCTGCTTTGGGCCCTGCACGCCTGGCGCGGCGGGACCATGACCACCGGCGACGTGGTGGTGGTCAGCGCCCTGGCCTTTCGCATCCTGCATGGTTCGCGCGACCTGGCGCTGGCCTTGGTGGGGACGGCCCAGCAGTTCGGCGTGATCGCCGAGATGCTGGGCGTGGTCGCCCAACCGCACGGCATGAGCGACCGGCCGGACGCCCGCCCCTACCAACCCTTGGGCGGCGAGATCGAATTCGAAGCCGTGCACTATGCCTATCCCGACGGCCATGTGGTCTTCCGCGGGCTGGACCTGCACATTCCCGCGGGGCAGAAGGTGGGCGTGGTGGGCGCATCCGGCGCGGGCAAGTCCACGCTGTTGAACCTGCTGCAGCGCCTGGACGATGTCGGCGCCGGCCGCATCCTGCTCGACGGCCAGCCGGTGGCGGGACTGACGCGCGACAGCCTGCGCCAGGCGATCGCCGTGGTGCCGCAGGATGTGCCCTTGTTCCGCCGCACCGTGATGGAGAACATCCGCTATGGCAGGCCGGACGCCAGCGACGACGAGGTCCACGAGGCGGCGCGGCTGGCGCATTGCGACGAGTTCATCGACCGCCTGCCGGACGGCTACCAGACCCTGCTCGTGGAGCGCGGCGCCTCGCTGTCCGGCGGACAGCGGCAGCGCCTGTCCATGGCCAGGGCGTTCCTGAAGAACGCCCCCATCCTTTTGCTGGACGAAGCGACGTCCGCCCTGGACAGCCGCTCGGAAGAACGGGTGCAGCAGGCCCTGGGGCAGTTGATGCGCAACCGCACCGTGATCGCCGTCGCGCACCGCCTGTCGACGCTGTCGTCCTTCGACCGCATCATCGTGCTGGACGAGGGCCGGATCGTCGAGGACGGCGCGCCCGATGCGCTGCGCGAGCGCGGCGGCCTGTTCAGCGCGCTGTGGCGCATGCAAAGCCTGCAGGAGCCGCTGGAGGAAAACCTGTCGACGCGCTGAGCGGCTGAGCGGCTGAGCGGCTGAGCGGCTGAGCGGCTGAGCGGCTGAGCGGTGTCAGGCCTTGTTCGCGCCCTGCAGTTCCGGGACATTGCCTGGTTCGCCATACTCGGACAACTGGTCGGAAACGCGCTCCACCCCGTCGACGGCCGACACGGCCGATATGAGCTTTTCGCGCTCGGACGACAGGACATGCCCTGTCAGCAGGACATTGCCGGCCGCGACGTTGACGTCGATGGCGCCCGGCGTACTCAGCGCGCGGCCGATCGCCGCCCTGACACGCTCATGCACCTTGCGGTCGCTGGCCGGTGCGCCGCCGTCATCGATGACATGGCGCGCCTGCGCCGCCATGCCGCGCAGCCTGTCGCCGGCCCAACGCGCCCGCCGCCGCAGGTAATGATCGGCATCCCGGACGCGCCCGCCGGCCTGATCCCGCAGCATCGCGCGGCGGCGCCGTCCCAACTCGGGGTCGAAGTAATACATGGCCACCGCGCCCACCGCGGCGGCGACCAGATAATCCAGTGTGTGGTTCTTCATGGCGACTCCCGCATTTCCTTGTCAATGGCATGGCGCACGATCGCGCCCTTGCCGCCTTCCCGCATCCGCGCCGGCCAGCGGCGGCGCAATACATGCGCCGCGTACAGGGCCGCGCCGAAAACCGAATACATGGCGACGAGCGCCCGCGGACGCAATTGGCGCTCGAACCCGGGGGTGAGCCGCTTGGGCGTCAGCTTGAGGTCGACGCCGGCCGCCACCCCGGCCACGGCGGCCGCCAGCGCCGCCGCGCGGGCTGCATTGTGGGGACGGTCGAGCAGCAGATGCTCGAAGAAAACCGCCCAGAACACGGAGGACCCGTGGTGAATGAGGTAACCGGGCAGCGTGTGCCGCAGCGTAAAGCCTTGCTCATGCAGGGCTTCGTCGCGCCACAACCAGTGGCTGGGCGCGTTGACCGGGGCCAGCGCGCTGGCGCGCTCGCGCCGCCCCGCATACGCGAGTACCGCGACCGAGGCCAGACTGGCCACGCTGCCGGACCATAGCGCGGCGCGCAACAGCGCGGGGATGCGTTGGGCGTCGTGGCTGCTCATGCGCCGCCCACCGCCTTGACGATCTTGCCCGTGCCGCCGCAATTGGCGCACTCGGCGTCGTCCTTGCGCCCGCTGCCGCCGCATTCCGGGCAAGGCGCCTCGCCGGTGCCGGGCGTTCCGGGGGGCGCCTGGTCCCCGGGATTCATGGAGGCGTCGTTGGTCTGCGTCATGATGCGATCTCCCTGGCGTGTCCGCTGCCTTGCTACGCCGCGCAACAGGCGTACCCGCCGGCGCGCATGAAGGCCGGACCACGGCGGTATGCGCCACAAGGGCCGGCGATCCCGATGCACGGGCACGAAGACTGCGGACCGCCCGGCGACCATCTTGCCGCGAGAACCGCATGAGGATCCTACTGACCGGCGCAACCGGATTCATCGGCCGCCGACTGGCCGACGCCTTGTCGGCACAGGGACACCAGCTGCGCTGTGTCAGCCGCAAGCCCCCCGCGCGCGACGCCACCGCCCACGATCCGGCGCCGCCGGCCGACGCGCGCGCCGGCCATGAATGGATAACCCTGGACTACGCCAGCGCGCTGACGCCGGACCGCTGGACCCACGCGATCCGCGGTTGCGACGCCGTCATCAACGCCGCCGGCATCTTCCGTTCGCGCGGCGCGAACACGCTGGAACGCGTCCACGAACTGGCGCCGCGCGCCCTGTTCCTGGCGGCGCACGCGCAGGGCGTGCGGCGCGTCATCCAGCTGTCCGCCCTGGGCGCCGACGAGCACGCCCGCACGGCCTACCACCGCAGCAAGAAAGCCGGCGACGATAGCCTGCGCGCGCTGGGCATGGCGCACGCCATCGTGCAGCCTTCGCTGGTCTTCGGGCCCGACGGTCCCAGCAGCCGCTTTTTCATGATGGTCGCCAGCCTGCCGTGGATCCCCTTGCCCGGGCACGGCGACAGCCGCATCCAACCCGTCCATGTGGACGACCTGGTCCAGGCGGTGGCCGCCCTGCTGGCCTTGCCGGAGCGCGATATGCCGCGCGAGCTGCCTTTGGTGGGTCCGGCGGCCCTGACGCTGCGTTCGTACTACGCGTGCCTGCGCGCCGGAATGGGCATCCGGCGCGGGCCCCGCTATGTGCCGCTTCCGCTCGCGGCCATGAAGGCCCTGGCCCGCGCGGGCGACCGGCTGGGCGCCGCCTTGTTCAACAGCGAAGCGCTGGAGATGCTGGCACGGGGCAATACCGGCGATCCCGCGCCCCTGCGGCGGCTGCTGGGCCGACCGCCGCGGCCGGCCCAGGGCTTCATCGGCCCTTCCTGGGCCGGCGCCCTGGCCACCCAGGCGCGCGCCGCATGGCTGCTGCCCCTGCTGCGCTGGAGCATCGCCGTGGTATGGCTGGTGACCGCCGCCGTGTCGGCGTTCGGATACCCGCTGCAAGGCAGCTACGCGCTGCTGGACCGCGCCGGTGTGCCCGCCGCCTGGCAACCCGCCGCGCTATATGGCGCGATCGCATTGGACCTGCTGCTGGGCGTGGCGCTTTTGATGCGGCGACGCCCGCGCTGGATATGGGCGGCGCAAGGCGCGCTGATACTGGGCTATACGGCCATCATCAGCCTGCGCCTGCCCGAGTACTGGCTGCATCCCTACGGACCGCTGGTAAAGAACCTGCCCATGCTGGCCGCCTTGTGGCTGCTGTACGAACTGGAAGACCGGCCATGGACATCGTGATCGTCAAGTGGATCCATATCCTGTCGTCCACGCTGCTGTTCGGCACGGGCATAGGCAGCGCCTTCTATCTGCTGGCCGCGACGCTGCATGGCGATGCCCGCGTCGTGGCCCCGGTGGCGCGCTTCGTCGTGCGCGCCGACTGGATGTTCACCGCCACGACGGCCGTGATCCAGCCCGCCAGCGGCGCCTGGCTGGCGTGGCGCTACGGCCTGGGCATGGAAGCGACGTGGATACGGGTTTCCGTGATCCTGTACGTCGTCGCGATCGCCTGCTGGCTGCCGGTGGTGTGGCTGCAGGTGCGGCTGCGCGACACGGCCATGGCGGCGCTGGGCGATGGCGCCGCCGCGCCGGTGCGGTTGCCGCCCGCCTATCGCCGCTACTTCAGGATCTGGTTCCTGCTGGGTATCCCTGCCTTCGTGGCCTTCCTGGCGATCTTCTACCTGATGGTGGCGAAAACGCCATAGCGCGGCCGCGGCGCAGGCCGCCGCCTATCGGGCCGGCGGCGCCGCGCTGGCATCCCGCACGCGATCCGGCGCCTCGAAGGGATAGATCCACTTCCAGTCCGTCTTCATGTCCACGACGGCCCAGCCGCGCAGCCGGGCCTCGTCCAGCGCCTTGTCCAGCCTGCCAATCTTCGAGTCCCGGTCGTACGCCCACTCGCGCACGGCATCCGTATGGTGTACCAATCCCGCGAAGCGCTTGCCGGAGCCGTCCGCCGTCCATTGCAGCATTTGCAAATCGCCGTCGGAATTGCCGAACGCGAACACCGGCTGGCGACCGATGAACCGGTTGATCGACACAGGCTTGCCCGGGCCATCGTTATCGTGGTCCACCTTGGGCGTTCTCATCAGCACGGGACGGCCGTCCCGCACCAGGTATTCGGTGACGAACGTACTGCCGATGACCTGCTCGGGCGGGATGCCGTAGGCGTCCTGGGCCCACGCCCGCATGAATTCCACCTCGCCGCCGGAAACAATGTAGGTTTTGAACTCGTTGGCGCGCAGATAATCCAGCAGCTCCAGCATGGGCGCATAGATCAATTTCGTGTACGGCTGGTTGAAGCGCGGATGCCGCGCCGTCTTCGTCCAGCGCCTGACATCGCCCAGGAAGGCCTGCGTCGTCATGTCGGTATGCGTGACGCCGACGATCTCCAGCATCCCTGCGCGGCCCGCTTGCGCCAGCGCTTCCCGGTCGTTGTCCAGTACCGCCTTGTAGGGCTGGCGCTCTTTCCAGTCGGGATGCGTCGGCGCCATGGCCTTGACCTCGTCCAGCGAGTAGATCAGCTCGAAGTACAGCGGCTGCTCGCTCCACAAGGTACCGTCGTTGTCGAAGACGGCGATGCGGTCGGCCTGCGGGACGAAATGCTCGCCGTTTTCGGTAGCCGCGCCTTGCACGAAAGAAATAATGGCGCGTCGCGCGGGACTGTCGTTCCATGAGGGCAGCAGGGCTTCCTGTGCCATCGCGCCGGCGGCCATGAGTGCGAGCACGATGCACAGGGCCACCTGCCGCAGACAATCCGGACGGAACCGGCGAATGGCGTCGTACATGATGGCCTCCCCCGCGCGGGAACATGGCCCGCGGCGCGACAGCGCCAGTGTAGGAGGTGCTCGGTCGGTCGCGTACGGGCGTTTACCCCGCTTTAGGCTTTAAGTCGCATCCTTCCGATGCGGGGTCGCCGATTATGCGGCGGCTATCGCATGGCTGGCCGACCTGGCGCCCCGGGCGGTGACCGTTTCGCAGCTACGCGCACGCACTACGTCGGGGTTAACGCCGAACCTGGACACGCGCGCGTCGCGGCACCGATGCGCACAACGACATCGCGCGGCGGCGCTAGGCCGGCCCTGCTTCGTGCCTGACCGCCTCGAAGACCGGAGCGAGCAGATAGGCGAACGGCGTCGCAAGGGCCACGTGCCGCTCTTCATACCATCCGGCCTGGTGCAACAGATTCAAGGTGCCCAGCGTCTTGCCTTCCACCACGACCGGGATATTGAGCACGGAATCGCAGCCCAGGGATGCGATCAATTCGTGGTCGAAGAACGCCCACCTGATGTCGTCGGCCGTATTGCCGATATAGGGCTGGCCGCGCCTGATGACCAGATCGCCCCAGGGCGTGGGCCCCATTTTCTTGGCGCCGCTGACGGGATAGGCGCCGGGCTGATTGCTGTACAGGCGGATGACCTGCTGGGCGTCCGGAGACGTATACAGGATGGTGAACAGCCGATGGCCCACCAGCTCGCCCAGCGCATGGTCCAGGGCGCGGTACAGCGCTTCCCGGCCGCCGCGCGCGGCGACGGCGCCGCAGGCTTGATGCAGCAATTGCAGGGTTCTCGATTCCATATGGCTACCTATGCACGGTCAGTGGGAGGAAGGCCCGCGGGACGCACGCGTTCCGGCAGGATGCCTTGCGGGCGGAATTGCAATAGCGCGACCAGGGCGGCCGCGATGACGAAATCGCGCAGCGCGGCCGCCTGCACCGCCGATAGCGCCGAGGTGAATTCCGCCAGCATGCGCGTGCCTTCCAGCAAGGCCATGACCAGCAGTGCCCCCACCACGGCGCCCATGGGACGGCTGTTGCCGCCCGCCGTGGCCGCCAGGAAGACATAGATGGTGAGCAGCGGCGCCACCAGGTCCGGAGCGATATACGACGTGAAATGGGCGTAGAGCGCGCCGGCCAGGCCTGCCAGCGCGGTACCGATGGCGAAGGCCGCCACCTTGTAGCGCGACACGGGCTTGCCGGCGACCAGGGCCACCACGTCATCGTCGCGGATCGCGCGCAGGACACGGCCGTAGGGACTGGCGGCCAGCCGCGCCAGCATCCATGCCGCCAGTGCGGCGATCAGCCATGCCGCCAGCAGGTAGGCCGTGTTGAACCACGGTCCCAGCGCGGCCTTCATCGGGCCCGGTATGCCGGAAATGCCCTCGGCGCCCTTGGTCAGCCAGTTCTCGTTCAGGGCCACCAGGCGCATGGTTTCCGCGAAGCCCAGCGTGACGATGGCCAGGTAATCGCCGCGCAGTCCGCGCGTGGCGTGCGTCAGTATCACCCCCGCCACGCCGGCGGCCGCCGCGCCCAGGATCCAGCCGGCCGGTATGGGCAGGCCCCATTGCGTGGTGGCGATCGCCGAGGCGTAGGCCCCCACCGCGAAAAAGCCGACGATGCCCAGGTTGACCATGCCGGTATAGCCCCAGATCACCGTCAGGCCCAGGGCCAGCAGGCAGTACACGGCGGCCAGGGTAAGCGAGAACGCCAGATAGGAAAGCATAGGCGGTACCTTTTAGCGGCGGCCCATCAGCCCCTGGGGGCGGAAGGTCAGGAACAGGAAGATCGCCACGAAACCCACCGCGCTGCGATAGGTGGGCGGCAGCCAGATCAGGGCGACTTCCTCGGCCACGCCGATCGCCACCGCGCCGATCACCGCGCCCGCCGGGCTGGCCAGACCGCCCAGCACGCTGGCGGCGAAGAAGGTCAGCAGGAAACGGCTGCCCGTCAGCGGGTCGATACTGGTGTCGATGCCCAGCAGCGCGCCGCCCACCCCGGCCAGGCCCATGCCGAGGAATATCGCCAGCGCCGAGACGACGTCCGGATCGATGCCCTTAAGGCGTGCCAGCGTGGGATTGTCCGCCACCGCCCG
Source organism: Bordetella bronchialis (assembly GCF_001676705.1). Classification (NCBI taxonomy): domain Bacteria; kingdom Pseudomonadati; phylum Pseudomonadota; class Betaproteobacteria; order Burkholderiales; family Alcaligenaceae; genus Bordetella; species Bordetella bronchialis. Next base: position 2,922,250 of record NZ_CP016170.1, on the reverse strand, counting down.
CATGGCCTTGCCCATCCGCGTATGGCGGAAGTACAGGAACAGGCAGGCCGTCACCGCCACCGCCACGCCCAGGTTGGCGAACTGCTGCGGGCTGACCCGTATGCCGCCGACATTGACGTCGCGCATGATGGGCACGTCGAAGCTGCGCAGGTCGTTGCCGAAGGCGAAACGCAGGATGGCCTCCAGCGCGAGCATGATGGCGATCGAGACGATGGCCACCGTCAGGCCGCCATCCGACGATGGCGCGCGCCGCAGCCGCCGCATGCCGATGCGGTCGCAGGCCAGGCCCACCAGCCCCGCGCCAGCGAAGGCCACGGGCAGGGTCGCCAGCGGCGGCAGCCCCCAGCGCACATTGGCGACATAGGCCAAATAGGCGCCCACGCTGGCCACGCCGGCCACCGCGAAATTCGGGAAACGCAGCACCGCGTACATCATGGACAGCCCCACGGCGGGCAAGGCGATGGTGGCGCCGGCGATGATCCCATTGGCCAGCGCTTGCAGCAGCTCCGTCACGGCCTGTCCTTCAAGCGATCTTCAGCAGCGTGGGCTTGCCGTTCCTGACCTGTTCGTAGCGGAAGCTGGCTTCCGCCACATCGCCGATATCCGTGAAGCGGCAGGGGCCGCTGGCGCCCACGTAGTCGACGCTGCCGCCGGCCGCCAGGATCTTGATGCCCGCGGCCGCGTTGTCCACGCGCTGGCCGCCATCCGCGGCGAGCTTGCGGATCGCATCCCTGATGGCCGTGCCCGAGGCGTTCCTGGCCTGGGCCATCGCCATCAGCACCAGGTCGGCGTGGTCGTAGGCCTGGGCGGTATACGGATCGGGGCTGTCGGAATTGACGATCTTCTTCAGGCGCGCGTAGGCCGTGCCGTCGGCCGCCGGCGACGGCGCGATGGTGTAGATGCCTTCCACGGTGTCCTTGGGCACCGAGTCGATCAACTGCTTGTTGACGGTATAGGCGTAGGACAGCATCTTGCCTTGGTAGCCCGCGCGATAGATGTCCTTGACCAGCACCGCCGTATCGGCGACATAGCCGCCCAGCACCAGCATGTCGGGCTTGCCGGCCAGCGCCTTGTCGACCTCGGTGCGGTAGCTGGCCTTCTTGTCCTCGTACACCACCGTGCTCACCGTGCCGCCGGCCGCCGCCATGGCCTTGGCCATGTTCTCGGACATGGACTGCACAAACGGCGTTTGCGGAGACAGGTACACCACTTTGCGCGCGCCCTGCTCCAGCGCGAACTCGCCGAACTTGCGGCCCTGCAGCGTGGTGGTCGGCTGCGTGCGGAACAGGTAGCCCTGGTGCGGCAGGTGGGTCAGGTTGTCGGCGCCGGAGGCGCAGGCGATCACCGTCCTGCTTTCCCAGCACAGCGGCGCAACGGCCTGCGTCACGGGAGACGACCACACCCCGATGATCGCCACCACCTTGTCCACATCGATGAGCTTGCGCGCCGCGCGTACCGCCGCTTCCGGGTTGGTCTGGCAATCCTCGCGCACCAGTTTGACCGGCCGGCCCAATACGCCGCCGCCGGCGTTGACCTCTTCGACGACCGCGGCGATGGCCTGCTGCATGGGGGGCCCGTACTGTGCGCCGGAGCCCGATAGCGGCGAGAGCGCGCCCAGCATGATGGGATCCCCGCTTTGCGCATAGGCGCCGCGCAGGATGGCGGGCTGCGCGCCCAGGGCGGCGCCGGCGGCAGCCAGCTTGAGGAAACGGCGGCGTTGCGTGATGTGTGGCATGGCGGTGATCCTCGATGGCAGGTATGGGAATGACAGGGACCGGCGCGGCCGGCGATGTGGCGCGCGGCGCCGTCAGGCAGGCGGGTCGTCGGCGCCGCCGCCCAGGAACATGCGGCGCGTTTCGGGATCCTCGGCCAGCGCGCGGGCCGGGCGGTCGGCGCGCTTGGTGCCGCTGACCATGACGATGCCGCGATCGGCGATATCCAGCGCGGCCAGCGCGTTCTGTTCGATCATCAGGATGGTCAGGCCGCCGTCGGCCAGCTCGCGCACCGTGTCGAACAAGACCTCGCAGGCCGCGGGCGACAGGCCCGCGGACGGCTCGTCCAGCAGCAGCATGCGCGGCTCGCCCATCAGCGCCATGGCCATGGCGACCACCTGGCGCTGGCCGCCCGACAGCGTTCCGGCGGGCGCGCGGCGTTTGTCGCGCAACACGGGAAAGCGCTGGTACATGGCCTCTATGCGGGCCTCTTCGCCGCGGCCATGCAGATAGGCGCCCATCTCCAGGTTCTCGCGCACGGTCATCGCGCCGAAGATATTGCTTTCCTGCGGCACGAAGCCGATGCCGGCGCGGGCGCGCGCCAGCGGGGTGTGGGTGGCGAGCCGGCGTCCTTCGAGCTCGATGCCGCCGTCCGCCAGGTGGTGCAGGCCGGCGATCAGCTTGAGCAAGGTCGATTTGCCCGCGCCGTTGGGGCCGACGACCACGACCAGTTCGCCAGGCTCGATATCCAGGTCCACGCCCTTGACGATGCGGTCGGACGGGCTATAGCCGCCGGCCAGGCCGCGTACGCGTAAAAGCGGCGCGCCCCGCGCCAGGGGTGCGGCGCCGGCCACCGCGCGGCCGCTCATGCGGCCCCCGGCGCGGATAGGCGGCCACCCGTCGATGCGCCCACCGGGCGGCCCGCGCCCGCGGCAAGCGCGGCATGGCGACGGCCCAGGTAGGCTTCCTGCACCCGCGGGTCGGCGATGACGTCGTCGTAGCGCCCGCGCGTCAGAAAGGCGCCTTCGGCCATGACCACGACGTCGTCGCACAGCAGCCGCACCAGCTCCAGGTCATGCTCGATCAACAGCACCGTCAGGCCGTCCTCGCGCAGCCGCGCCAACTGGCCGGCGATCTCGCGCGCCAAGGTGGGATTCACGCCCGCCATGGGCTCGTCCAGCAGCAGCATGCGCGGTTCGGCCATCAGGGCGCGGCCGATTTCCAGCAGCTTCTTCTGCCCACCGGAAATGTCCACGGCCAGGTGGTCCAGCACATGGTCCAGTTTCAGGCGGCGGGCGACCTGGAAGGCCTGTTCGCGCAGGGCCTGTTCGCGCTGGCGCGCCGCGGCGCCGCCCAGGCAGGCGGCCAGCAGGCCTTCGCCGGGCTGGTCCTTGCCGTAAAGCATCAGGTGCTCGAACACCGACATGCGGGGAAAACCGCGCGCCAGCTGGAAGGTGCGTATCAGTCCCGCGCGGGCGATGCGGTCGGCGCGCCAGCCCAGGATCTGGCGCTCCTGGAATTCGACCGCGCCGCGCGCCGCCGGCAGCAGGCCCGTGACGCAATTGAACAGCGTGGTCTTGCCCGCGCCGTTGGGGCCGATCAATCCCGTGATAGCCTGGCCGCGCACCGTGAACGCGGCATCGTTCAACACCCGCAGCCCACCGAAGCGGACATTCAACTGCCTGATATTCAGCACCGGCTGCTTCCTGCACAGGCGGCCCCGCGCGGCGCGCGAGTCCGGGATCAATTGGATCCAATATCCTAATCGCTAGGCCGGGCGGCGTGCAATCGCCGGTTCATTAGGGATTTCACGGGCGTCGGGTCAGGCGCCGCAAAGGCCGATCAGCCCGTGTATATCGTCCTGGTCTTCCAGCGAGGCCGCGGCGCCCAGGATGCGGGCGGCCCGCTCCTGTCCCAGCGACTCGCCGGCGACCGCGCGGAACTTGCCGGCGACCCGGGAAGATTGCGCGGCCTTGTCGGCCATGGGTTCGCCACAGTCGAAGTCCATGTTGAACGCCTGCCCCGACCGCGCCACGAGGGTGACGCGGGAATCGCTCAAACCCATGCCGGGCACCAGCGACACGCGCACGCGCGCCAGCATGTCGGCAACGGCCGGCTCGGTCACCCTGGCCCAGCTGCCCAGGCTGCCGGTATCGATGCCCAGCATGGCGAAGGCAGCGGTGGCGCGCAGGCTGAACTTGGCTTGCAGGGCGTCACGGGGTGTCTGGATATTGCAGATCGAGCATCCCTCGCCGGCCACCACGTCGATGCGCGATACCGCCTCGGGCGCGATGCCGTGCGCCGCCCGCAGCGCGGCGACCGCCTCGATGGTGGAATGCGTGCTGTAGCAGGCCGCGTGGAACTTGAACAGGTTGTTCAGGATATGGAAGCCCCCCGCCGGCGTCGCCAAGGCCCGCGCCGCGTCGAAGTCGGCGCCATGGACCGCGGCGTAGCCCTGGCTGCACTCCAGGATGTCGGGCCGGCTGACGAAGCCTTGCGCGGCCAGCAATGCGGCGCGCAGGCCGGCTTGCGCCGCCAGCCCCGCGTGCAGCGGCTTGGCCATGCTGCCGAACATCGCTTTCAAGCCTGCTGCCTGGGTGGCGGCCACCCCCACGGCATGGCAGGTCCGTTCCGCGTCCAGCCCCAGCAGGTGCGAGCAGGCCACGGCGGCACCCAAGCCGCCTATCGTGGCGGTGGCGTGGAATCCGTTGGCGTAATGGGCCGGCTCGACCAGCGCCCCGACGGCGCAGGCGTACTCATACCCCGCCACGAAGGCCGCCAGCACGTCGCGCGGCGGGCGGGCACGGTGTTCCGCCAACGCCACCAGTCCCGGCAGGATGGCCACGGACAGATGGCCGGGCACCGTCAGGTTGACGTCGTCATAGTCCAAGGCATGCGAGGTCGCGCCATTGACCAGCGCGGCTTGCGATACGGTGCCGCGCCAGGCGCGGCCCAGCAGCGTGGCCTGGGCATGTCCGCCCTCTTCCCGGGCCAGCCGCGCCACCATGTGGCTGACCGGCTCGTCCAGCGCGGCCAGGGCGCATCCCAGCCAGTCCACGAGGCAGTCGCGCGCGACCCGGCGTACGTCCGCGGGCAGCGTCTCGTGGCGGATCGCCAGCGCCCGGTCGACCAGCACGCGCGTCAATCCCCGGGCGCCATCGCCACCCCCTTCCACGGCATGGCTTTCCATGGCGGATCACTCCTCCAGGTGGATGCCGGCGTCCTTCAGCCGTACACCCAGCTTGGCGATATCGGTGCGCAGCATATCGGCCACCTGCGCCGGCGCCATGTAGGTGACCACATTGCCCTGTCCTGCCTGCTGCTTCTGGTAGGCCGGATCCTGCGCCATCGCCTTGAGCGCGCCGTCCAGTTTCTCCACCACGTTGGCGGGCGTGCCCGGCGGCGCGAACATCGCATACCAGATGGGGAAGACCATGTCGGGATAGCCCTGCTCCGCCAGGGTCGGCACCTTGGGCAGGAAGGGCAGCCGCTTGGCCGAGGTGGTCGCCAGAGCCACCAGCGTACCGTTCTCGATGGCGGCCTTGACGGCGTCGGTATAGCCCGGCCCGGAAATCGAGACCACGCCCGCCATGGTGTCGGCCATGGCCGGCGCCGCGCCCTTGTACGGCACGTGCAGCAACTTGATGCCGGCACGATGGGCGAACAGGGCGATGGGCAGATGCGTGGTGCCGCCCACGCCGGCCGAGCCGTAGCTGAGTCCATCGGGCTTTTTCTTCGCCGCTTCCACCAGCTGCGCGATGTTGGCGATGCCCAGCTTTTTGTTGGCCACGATCACGTGCGCGGACTCCGCCACACTGCCGATGGGCGTGAAGCCGTTGGGATCGAAAGGCAAGGGATTCGACGCCGAGCGCGTGTACGGAAAAATCGCCATCGAGTTCACCGCGAACAGCAGCGTATAGCCGTCGGGCTTGGCGCGGTTGACGTAGTCGGTGCCGATCACGCCACCCGCGCCGGGCATGGACATCACCACGATGTTCTGGCCCAGGCGCTGGGACAGCGTCTGCGCCATGACCCGCGCGGCCACGTCGGTGGGACCGCCCGCGGAATACGGCACGATCAGCTGGATGGGACGGTCCGGATAGGCGCCCTGCGCCCACGCGGAAGAAAACACGGCGGCGCCGGCAAGGGTGGCCGCGATGCCCAGGGCGGCGCGGCGGGTCAGTATGCGATTCACGATGCTTGTCTCCATTGTTTTTCGAATCATGTGCGCGCGGAGGTCCGGCCACGCGGTAGCCCGCATGTACCGGCGCGCGTGGCCGTGCTAGCGGACCGACGCGGCCGCGTGCTCCCCCGCGCGGCGCCCGAACACCGCGCCGCGCAGCACGGACGTGGCGCCGGGATAGCGGCCGTAGTACAGGCCTATGGTCTCGCCCGCGGCATACAGGCCAGGCAGGACGCAGCCTTCGTTCTTGATCACTTGCGCGTTGGAATTCACCTTCAGTCCCCCCAGCGTGAAGGTATTGGCCGAGATGATCGGGTAGATATGGAAAGGCGGCGTGTCCAGCGGCACCGCGTAATTGGATTTGCGCGGCGACAGGCCCGCGGTGGCCACGCCGTCCAGGGTGGCGGGATTGAAGTCGCCGCCGCCGCAGGCGCGGTTGTATTCGTCGATGGTGCGTTGCGCGGCCTCGCCGTCGAAGCCCATCTTCCGGCCCAGGGCGACCAGGTCGGATCCGGATTCCGGCGGCTGGTCGCTGCGCACGCAGCGCTTCCAGTTGCCGATGCGGTTGATCTTGTCGTCCAGGATGCAATAGGCGATGCCCTTCTTCTGCTCGGCGATCAGGCGGATGGTTTCCTCGTAATGCGCGTCGATGGTGCCCGGCGCCTCGTCGATGAAGCGCCTGCCCTCGCGGTTGACCAGGATGCCGTAGGGATACACCATGACCAGCGCCTCGGACGCGCTGGAGCGCGGGTCGATGGGCTGGCCATGGTATTCCGCGTAGTCGCCCGAGGCCGCCGCGCCTATCGCCAGCGCCATCTTGATGCCCTCGCCCTTGTTGTAATAGCCGCCCGGGGCCACCGGGCGCAGATAGCGCCCCTTGGGGCCGATATAGCGGATGACCATCTCCGGGTTGCCCTGGAAGCCGCCGCAGGCCAGGATGACGGCGCCGCAATCGAAGCGATGCGGCACGTTGGCGGTATCGGTGGCCTTCAGCCCGCAGACCTGGCCGCTGTCGGACTGCACCAATTCGTAGGCCGTCATCTCGTAGAAGAAGCGCACGCCGGCCCGTTCCGCGCAGCCGGTCAGCGTTTCCACCAGCTGCAGCCCGCCGCCGTTGACGGCAATGCGTGGCGAGGGGCGCGGCGTCAGGCCGTAGAAGCCGGCCTCGCCGAAGGTCACCCCATGCGCCTTCAGCCAGGCGATGGCGGGCGGCACGGAATCGGTAAAGGTGGAGATCAGCTCCGGGTCGGTGAACGGCAGCGCCTTGACCACCGGCGACCAGTTCTCGTAGTCGCGCACGGTGGACTCGGCGAAGTCCGGCTGGATGTAATAGCCGCTGTTGTCGACCAGCAGCGACTCGAAGTCGTGCGCCAGCTCGGTCTCGCTTTTCATGCGCAGATAGGCCTCGGTGTAGCGGGTATTGCCGCCCCGCTCTTCATAGGTCGACCTTTCCAGCAGCGCGACCTTGGCGCCGGCTTCCGCGGCGGCCACCGCCGCGCTCAAGCCCGCCACCCCGCAACCCACCACGACAACGTCGAACCGCGAACCGCCGCCCGGCGGTTCCTGATGCGCAACCATAGGATTTTCCCTTGCCAAAGAAACACAGGCCCCAGCCATCCGATGGCGACGGCCGGCAAACGAATCGCCATCGAGCCGACATGTCGGCGAAGGATGGGCGTGCGGCTAGTGTTGGAGATTTCGGCCAGCCCCTCAATCGATATTTTTGCCGGCTTGCATGAGTTGGAGTTATGCCAGGCGTGCATAGATATCGTGCAGGACATGGCCGCCCCGCTGTGTATAGTCGATCGCATCGACGGCGGCGGAAGCGCCTTCCAGCACGGACACGCAGGCGGGCGTCGCGCCATTTACCGCAACGAAGCCGCGACGAAGCGCGGCCGCGCAAACAGGAAGGAGACAGCAATGCAGCAGGACTTCGAGGCGCTGGGCGCCATGGTGGCCACCGCGGATATCGCCACCGAGCAGGAAGCCTCCCGGACCGCCATCGACCAGGGCATCCGGGCCAGTCTGCTCTGCACCTTGTTCGGCATCGAACGCGAAAACTGGGTGTGGCCGTTTTCCGCGCGGCAGGCGAGCCAGGCCGATGCATCGGCCATGCGGGCGGCCAGCGCGACGCCGGACGCGACGGCGCGGGAAATCCGCGCGATGCTGGGCGGGCTGTTGCGGCCGCTGGGCGGTATCGGGCATCTGGGCACGCTGGCTGGCGCGTCCGACCTGGATCCCATGGATCCCGGCCCTTCGCATACCGTGCTGCCTGCCACGTTGGCGGCCTGCACGGCGCACAGCCTGGCGGACCCGGCGGGCGCCGGCAGCGGCAACGCACGGGCCGACGACGCGGCCATCGCCTCCGCCGTGCTGGCGGGCGTCGAGGCGGCATGGCGCTTTCGCCGCGCGCTGACCGGCACGCGGCCGGGCGTGGGCTTTCACAGCCCGGGCGTCTTCGGCACCCTGGCCGCCGCCGCGGCCGCGGCCCGGCTGCTGCGGCTGCCGCCCGCGGCCTGCACCAACGCGCTGGCCATCGCGCTGACCCGTGCTTCGGGCCTGGCCATCAATAGCGCGGCCTCGATGATAGGCATGACGCACTTCGGCTGGGGCGCGCTGCACGGGCTGGAGGCCGCGCTGCTGGCCTCGCAGGGCTGGGAAGCCTCGCGCGACTTCCCCAAGGGCCTGGCGACCCTGTTCGGCGAAGACCGCGTGGACGCGGAGCGGCTTTGCGAGCCCGGGCCGAAGGCGGCGCAGGCGCTGGTCTTCAAGCGCTATCCCTGCAACATCTACCTGAACCTGCTGGTCGCCATCCTGGAGGAGGTCGTCCAGGACGGCCCCGTCGACCGCATCGACGTGGCCATGCCCTGGGTGCCGCACCTGGATTGCGCCGCGCCGCGGGACCTGCGCCAGGCCCGCAACAGCGCGCAGGCCGTGGCCGCGATCGCCGGCGCCGCCGATATTTCCTATGCCGCGTTCTCCGGGCCGCCCGGTGCCTGGATGCCGCGTGCGGAGGTGGCGCGCCTGCTGCCGCACATCCACCTGGCCGTGGACCGCGACGCGCCCACCGGCCTGAAGAACGCGGTGATTTCGGCGCGCATCTGGCGCAATGGCGCCGTGGTCCACGAGGCCCGGCGCTCCATGCAGGACCTGCGCGGCTGGGGCGCCGCGCATGCGCGGCGGCTGATGGGACCGGACGACCCGCATGGCGGCGTGGCCGCGCTTTACGACGGTTCGTACAAGGCAGGCTACGACCACGTGCGGGCGCGCCTGGCCGACCTCGCGCCCTGAGGCGGCGAAAGGCCCGCTATGCCGCCGCGGGCCGCGCCGTCGCGGCGGCGATTTCCCCCAGCAGCCAATCGCGGAAGAGCTCCAGCGCCGGATCGCCGCAATGCCGCGGCGAGCTCATCAGGTAGTAGGTGCGCTCGGACGGCACCTCGTGCGGAAACAGGCGCCGCAACGTGCCGTTGGCGATTTCGTCCTGCACCAGGAAACTCTGGGCCAGGGCCACGCCCAGCCCTTGTTCGGCGGCGCGATACGCCATGGCGGACGATTCGAACTTCATGCCGCCTTCCAGGGGCACATCCCGCGCGCCGACGGCTTGCAGCCAGACGCCCCAGTCTTCCGGACGCGCCAGCGAATGCAGCAGCGTCGCGGCCTTCAGGTCCGAGGGCGCGCGCAAGGGACGCGCGGCCGACACCATGGACGGCGCGCCCACGGCGATCAGCCGGTAATCGAACAGCTTGTCGCAGCGTATGCCGTCGTCGACCCGTCCGGCCACGGCACGGATGGAAGCGTGGATATCGCTGTGCTCGAAATCCAGCGGCGCCACCGACGCCGTCAGGCGTACCTCGATTTCCGGATTGATCTCCTGGAAGCGGCCCAGCCTGGGGATCAGCCAATACATGGCGAAGGTGGAGAACGCCTGCAGGTTCAGCACATTTTGGCGGCCGGAGAACTTGAGGCGGCGCGTGGCCAGGTCGATGCGGGCGAAGGCCTCGACCACGTCGCGCATATAGGCCTCTCCATCGGGGGTCAGCGTGACGGCGCGATGGGTGCGGTAGAACAGCGCGATGCCGAACAGCTCTTCCAGGTTGCGCACGTGCCGGCTGATGGCCGACTGAGTCAGGAAGAGCTCCTGCGCGGCCTTGGTGAAACTGCGGTTGCGCGCCGCCGACTCGAAGGCCCGGAGCGCGGTCAGCGGGGGAAGGCGCGACATCGACGGATGTTCCATGATTCCGGGCATGCATGAGTCAGAGTCATGCAGCGTAGCACAAGAAGTCGTTTGAGCTTATCGGCATCGCCCCAGAGAATGAGGGGCTGCACATCCGGAGACAGACGTATGAAACGCTACCAGCTCTTCATCGACAACGAGTGGGTGGACCCGCTGTCCGGCGCCTGGTTCGAGACCCACGATCCCTACTCCGGAGTCGCCTGGGCCGAGATCCCGCGCGCCAACGCCGCCGACGTGGACCGTGCCGTGGCGGCCGCCGCCCGCGCCTTCCAGGGGCCCTGGTCCGCCATGTCGGCCAGCGACCGCGGCATGCTGCTGCACCGCCTGGGCGCGCTGATCGAGCGCGATGCGCGGGACCTGGCGGCCGTGGAAAGCCGCGACAATGGCAAGCTGGCGCGCGACGTGCTGGGCCAGATCAAGTACATGGCCAAGTATTACTACTATTACGGCGGCCTGGCGGACAAGATCCAGGGCGCGGTCGTGCCCATCGACCGGCCGGGGGTGCATAACTTCATACGCTACGAACCCATGGGCGTGGTGGCCTGCATCACGCCGTGGAATTCCTCCCTGCCGCTGACCACGTGGAAGATGGCCCCCGCGCTGTGCGCCGGCAATACCGTGGTCTGCAAGCCCTCCGAATACACCTCGGCTTCGCTGTTCGAGCTGGCGCGGCTTTTCCAGGAAGCCGGCTTCCCGCCCGGCGTCTTCAACATCGTCACGGGCTTCGGCGCCGAGGCCGGCGATCCCCTGGTGCGCCATCCGGACGTGCCGCGCATCGCCTTCACCGGCGGCGACGAAGCCGGGCGCAGGATCTACGCGGCGGCCGCGCAAGGCTTGAAGCGGGTCTCGCTGGAACTGGGCGGCAAGTCGCCCAACATCGTGTTCGACGACGCCGACCTGGACGAAGCCGTCAAGGGCGTCATCGCCGGGATATTCTCCGCCACGGGCCAGACCTGCGTGGCGGGCTCGCGGGTACTGCTGCAGGAATCCATCCACGACGCTTTCGTCGAGCGCCTGGCCGCGATCACCCGCGGCGCCCGCGTGGGCGATCCGGCCGACCCGGCCAGCGAAATCGGCCCGGTGACCACGCGTCCCCAGTTCGAGAAGATCCGCGACTATATCGACATTGCCAGGAAGGAAGGCGCGCGCTGCATTGCCGGCGGCCGGACGCTGAGCGGGCCGGGCTACGGCGCGGGACAGTTCATCGAACCGACGATTTTCGTGGACGTCACCAACGACATGCGCATCGCGCAGGAAGAAGTCTTCGGCCCCGTACTGTCGGTGCTGAAGTTCAAGGACGAGGAGGACGCCATCCGCATCGGCAACGATATCCGCTTCGGCCTGGCGGCCGGCGTATGGACCACCAGCCTGCATCGCGCCATGCTGATGTCCGAGCGCCTGAAGGCCGGCACGGTGTGGATCAACAACTACCGGTCCAGCAGCTACACTACGCCGTTCGGCGGGGTCAAGCACAGCGGCATCGGCCGCGAAGGCGGCATCGAGTCGGTAAAGGAATTCATGGAAGCCAAGAGCGTCTGGATTTCCACCGATCTGAAAATGCCCAAACTTTTCGCCGGGCAATGAGCCGCGCGGCCACGCCGCGCCGCCTTCGACCGGCCGTCACGGAAGCCCCATGGAAACCACGCCCGCCGCACCGCCGCTGCTATTCACGCCCATCGCCTTCCGTTCGGTCGTCCTGCGCAATCGCATCGTGGCGTCCCCCATGTGCCAATACCATTCGATGGACGGCGGGCCCGGCGCCTGGCAGATGGTCAATTTCGGCAAGTTCGCCGTAGGCGGCGCCGGCCTGGTCTTCGGCGAGGAAACCGCCATCGAGCCGCACGGTCGCAAAACCTACGATTGCGCCGGCCTGTGGAACGATGCGCACGTGGCGGCCTATCGCCGCATCAATGATTTCATCGCGGAGCAAGGCGCGGTGCCCGCCGTGCAGCTGGGGCATTCCGGCGGCAAGGGATCCTGCCACGGCGCGCTGCGCGACTTCGCGCCCTTGACCGACGACAGCGCGCAAGCCGGCACGCCGCCCTGGACCTGCCTGGCGCCCAGCCGGCGCGAGCCCCCGGCGCCCTGGCCCCGCATCCACGAGATGGACGCCAGCGACATCCGCCAGCACATGCTGCGCTGGAAAGAAGCCACGGCCAGGGCCGTGGACGCCGGCTACCGCGTCCTGGAAATCCACGGCGCGCACGGCTACATCATCCATCAGTTCCTGTCGCCGGTGACCAACCGCCGCCAGGACGGCTATGGCGGCTCGCGCGAAAACCGCATGCGCTTCGCGCTGGAGGTCGCGGAAACCGTGCGCGCCGCCTGGCCGCGAGACCTGCCCTTGTTCTTTCGCGTCTCGGCGGTGGACGGCCGCGGCGGCCTGTGGGACCTGGACGACACGCTGGCGCTGGCCGCGGCCCTGCGGGACCGGGGCGTCGACCTGATCGACTGTTCCTCGGGGGGGATCGCGGGCAGCTCATCCATGCCCGTGGTGCGGCGGGTTCCGGGGTACCAGGTGCCCTACGCGGAAGCCGTGCGCCGGCAGACCGGCTGTCCCACCATGGCCGTGGGCCTGATCACCGAAGCCGAGCAGGCCGAGGCCATCCTGCAATCCGGCCAGGCCGACCTGGTGGCGCTGGCGCGCGAACTGATCTGGAATCCCAACTGGCCCGTGCACGCGGCCGTCCGCATGATGGGACAGGATGCCTACCGGCTGCTGCCGCCGGAACAATCGGCGCGCCTGATCCGCCGCGAGGTGATCGCCGCCCTGCCCCTGAACCGCACGGGCGCGCCGTCCTCGGCCGGCGAGGAAGCCTTGAGCGAAAGAATCTGATCCACGGGTATGGCGTTTGCTCGACCTGGCGGTTCAACCACCGTCCTGAGCGAGGTATAGCCATGGAAAGCACCACACTGCATAGCGGAGCCTCGCCGGCATCCGTGGGCAAGCGCGAGTCATTCGGATCCGCGGTCTCCTGGGGAGCCGTCCTGGCGGGCGCCTTCGTCGCGGCCGCCACCTACCTGATGCTGCTGCTTGCCGGGGCCGGCCTGGGCTTCGCGTCCATGTCGCCCTGGGGCGACGAAGGCGCCTCCGCCAAGACGCTGGGCATCGGCGTCATCGTATGGCTGGTCGTCATCCAGATCATTTCCGCCGGGCTGGGCGGGTATATCGCCGGCCGCATGCGCACCAAATGGGTGGATGTGCATTCGGACGAGGTATTCTTCCGCGATACCGCGCACGGCTTCCTGGTCTGGGCCGTGGCCGCCGTCGTCAGCGCCTTCCTGATGGGCTCGGGCGTCACGTCCGCGCTGAGCGGCGTGGCGCGGGTGGGCGCGGGCGCGGCATCCGGCGCCGGCAGCGCGGTGTCTTCCGCCGTGTCGCAGGCCGCGGAAGGCGGCGGCGCGGGGCAGCCGGCCCAATACTATGTCGACACCCTGTTCCGCTCCGACCGCCCCGACGCCACGCAGGGCGATGCCGCCAAGGCGGAGGTCGGCCGCATCGTGGCGGAAAGCCTGCGGCGCGGCTCCATCACCAGCGAGGACAAAACCTACGTGGCCCGCGTCATCTCGGCGCAGACGGGAGTGGACCAGCCCACCGCCGAAAAGCGCATCGACGATACGATCAATCGCGCCAGGCAGGCGGCGGATGAAGCCAAACAGAAAGCCCGCGAAGCCGCCGACCAGGCGCGCAAGGCGGCGGTCGGCTTCGCCCTGTGGGCGTTCATCTCCATGCTGATCGGCGCGTTTTCTTCCACCTATGCCGCCACGCGCGGCGGCCGCAGCCGCGACGCGGTGTTGTGATGGCCAGGCGCGCGCCGAGCCGGCGCGCGCCTTATTCCGCGGCCTGCTCCGGCACGATGCGCATGATCAGCTCCACGCGTCGGTTGGCGGCCCTGCCCGCCTGCGTGTCATTGCTCTCCAGCGGCTTGGTGTCGGCATAGCCCACGGCGCGCAGGCGCCGCGGATCGACGCCATCGCGTACCAGTTCGCGCAGCACGGAGGTCGCGCGGCTGGTGGACAGGTCCCAGTTGGACGCGAACTGGCGCGTCAGGATGGGCACATTGTCGCTGTGGCCCTCTACCGAGACCGGATACTTGCTGCGGTTGATCACCTCGGCCAGCTTCTTGATGAGCGGGCCGCCTTCGCTGCTGAGCGTGGCCTGCCCGGACGTGAACAACAGCTCATTGCTGATGCGGAAGCTCACCGTCTGGCGGTTGATCTGCACGTTCACGGATTTGCCCAGGTCCGTCAGGCCCAGTTCCGCCGCCGTGGGCATCTTGACCGGCGGCGCCGGTTTTTCCAGCGGCTCGGTGGGCGCCGTGGCCACGGCTTCCGGCGGGGGCGGATCCGGCAGGCGCGACCATTCCTCCGGGATCTTGGGCAGGTCGGCGGCCCACGGCTGCGCGGGAGCCGGCGGCAGCTTGGCCAGGCTGACCCCGGCCGCCACCTGCGGCGGCTTGGCGCCGGGGCCCGGGCCGATGCGCGTCAGGGCCAGCATGACCACGAACAAGGCCAGAAGCAGCGTGATCAGGTCCAGGTAGGTCATCAGCCAGTTGTCCGGCTCACGATCCAGCGTTTCAGGCACATGCCAGCGCTCGTAGCGGTTGCGGCGCGCCGTCTTGCTGCGCTCGCGCAGCCGGCGCTCTTCTTCCGCCTTGCGCTGTATGGCGATGTCTATCCAGGACGCGCGCGAGGGATTGGAACTCATGGCCGCGGCGATGGGGTCCGGTTACGCAGGCTGGCGGCGTCGGCTGCCGGCTGGCGCGCCAAGGTCGGGGACGCCCGCGTGGCGCCGGGCGTGGCGGGCCGCGCGGGCTTGGCCTTGGGCTTTTTCGGGGGCGCTTCGCGGATTTCGTCTTCCAGGTTCTGCATGAAGGAGTTGAGCGTCTCGCGCACCATCGCGGGACCGCGCCGCTCGCACATCATCGAGATACCCTGCAGCACCATATTCATCAGCACCAGCCGCTGTTCGGTGCGGCGCTCCAGCTTGATGGCGATGGGCTTGCAGATCAGGTTCGCCAGCAGGATGCCGTAGAAGGTGGCGATCAGCGCGATGCCCATCTGCTTGCCGATGACGTCCAT
Source organism: Bordetella bronchialis (assembly GCF_001676705.1). Classification (NCBI taxonomy): domain Bacteria; kingdom Pseudomonadati; phylum Pseudomonadota; class Betaproteobacteria; order Burkholderiales; family Alcaligenaceae; genus Bordetella; species Bordetella bronchialis. The sequence goes on along the minus strand of NZ_CP016170.1, from coordinate 2,907,039 downwards.
GCCCTGCGAGCCCAGCACCGTCATCAGGTTCACCAGGCCGATCAGCGTGGCCAGCATGCCGAAGGCCGGCGCGAAGCTGGCCATGGTGCGGAACATCTGCGCCTCGGCCTGTTCGCGGGCGCGCATGCGGGCGATGCGCCATTGCAGCAGTTCGACGATCTGCTCTTCCGGCGTGTTGTCGATGATCAATTGCACGCCGGTGCGCAGGAAGGGGTTGGTGACCTTCTGCAGTTCGCGTTCGACGTTGTGCACGTCGGCGCTTGCCCAGCTATGGGCCAACGCCACCAGTTCGTCGATATCGCGCTGCGTGTCCACCTTCTCGTTGCGGAAAACCAGGCGCAGCAGCGGGACGATGCGGCGCACCTCCGTCATCGGGTAGCCGATGAACAAGGCCGCGGCGGTGCCCCCCAGCACGATGCCCAGGCCCGGCAGGTTGACGAAGGCGATGGCGTCGGGCGAAGAGGAGAAAATCGCGGCCGCCAGGGTGACGAGGGCGACGGCGATACCGATCAGGGTCGAAGCATTCATTCAAAGGGCCCATGTAAGGCGACCGGGCCGGGCCGCCGGGCCCGCCGGATCCCGCGCGGACGGCGGGACGGCATCATTCTAGTGAGGGGGCCGTCCGGCCAACGGCCGTAAAAAGGGCCGAAAACCCCCCGAAACCGGGCGCTTGGGCTCGCGGGCCCGGGCGGCGGGATCGCGTTGCCGGGGCGGCGCCGCGCGGGGGACGCCCGTGCTGACTGGTCCGGCGCCGCCGCGCATGCACCGGGCCGTCGGATTGGAGAAATCCCAATCGTATCAATGGCTTCACGCTGGAACCGAAACAGAAACTTTAAAGTAGTACGTCAACTCCGGACCGCCGCTGCCCCGGTCCCCAGTTTTTTTTCCTCGGCCCGGAAGGATCCGCCGGTCCCGCGCGTCTACCCCCGTATGACCCACTCTTCCGACAAGGGGATGCCATGACCAGGCTCCATATCCACCGGCGGCGCGCGGCCGCCTTGCTGCTGTCGGCCGCGGCGCTGTGCGCCGGCGCCTGGGCCGCCGAGGGCGACGAGGCCGCCTTCCTGGCCGAAAACAACGCCGCCATGGACCGCATGATGGCGGGAATGGAGGCCCGGCCCAGCGGCGATATCGACCAGGATTTCGTCGCCATGATGATCCCGCACCACCAGGGCGCCATCGATATGGCGCAGGCCGAGCTGCGCTACGGCAAGAACGAGCAATTGCGGCGCATCGCCCAGGAAATCATCGTCGACCAGCAGCAGGAGATCGCCGCCATGCGCCTGGCCCTGGGCCAGCCGCTGCCGCCCTCCACGCCAGCCCCGACCCAGCCCGACGCCGCCGCGCCGTCCGGAACGCCGGCGCCGCCCGCGATGGCGCCCGCCATGTCCATGTCCCATCACCACCACGATTGATTTCCCCAGGAGTGTCCCCGCAATGAAGCGCATCCATGTCTTGAATCTGCTGGCGGCCGCCGTGCTGGGCGCCGCCAGCCTGTCCACGCAGGCCGGCCAGGCGCCCGGCGCGGCCGGCGCCCCCGATGTGCCGGTGAGCCACCGGGACCGCGTCTACGCCGCCGAACAGTTCTCCAACACGGTGTCCGTGACGGACCCCGTCGACAACCGCCTGCTGGGCGTGATCCGCCTGGGCGATCCGGCGCCCGGCAACTTCAGTCCGCTGTATCGCGGGCAGGTGCTGGTGCACGGCATGGGCTATTCGCCCGACCATCGGACACTGGCCGTGGTGTCGATCGGGTCCAATTCGGTGACCTTCATCGACACGGCCACCAATACGGTCAAGCACGTCACGTATGTCGGGCGCTCGCCGCACGAGGCCTTCTATACGCCCGACGGCAAGGAAGTGTGGGTCACGGTGCGCGGCGAGAACTATGTCTCGGTGATCGACGCGGCGACCTACAAAGAGAAGACCCGTATCACCACGGCCGCGGGCCCCGGCATGCAGATCTTCTCTCCCGACGGCAAGTACGGCTATGTCTGTTCGTCCTTCAATCCCGAAACCGTGGTGGTGCAGGTCTCCAACCACCGGATCGTCGGCAAGGTGCCGCAGGCCAGCCCCTTCTGCCCCAACATCGCCGCTACCGCCGACGGCAAGCAGGTGTGGTTCACGCTGAAGGACGTGGGCAAGGTGCAGGTCTTCGATGCGCGCCCGCCCTTCACGCTGCTGAAGACGCTGGACACCGGTCCCATCACCAACCATGTGAACTTCGTCCGCAACCGGGCAGGCAGCTTCGCCTATGTGACCGTGGGCGGCCTGAACCAGGTGAAGGTGTTCCGCACCGACGACTACGCCCAGGTGGCGACCATCCCCGTCGGCAAGCTGCCCCATGGCGTCTGGCCCTCCGGCGACGGTACGCGCGTCTACGTGGGGCTGGAAAACGGCGACGCGCTGGCGGCCATCGATACGGCCACCAACACCGTCGTCGGCAATGTGCCCATCGGCCAGGCGCCGCAGGCAATCGCCTATGTCCCGAACGCGGTACCGCAAGGCGACGGCATGCAGAACCTGCAGCCGCTGGGGGTGGCGGGCCAGGCCGCACACCTGGTGCTGCAGGCGGTGCGGGACGGCAAGCCGCTGGCGTCGGACACGCCGCCCACGTCCGTCACGCTGTTCGACCAGGGCTTGCTGCAGGTGCTGCAGGCGTCCGCGACCGGCTTGCAGCCCAGGCATCCCTACGTGCTGGCCCTGGCCGACCGCGCGGACGGCGGCGGCACGCTGCAGCCCCTGGCCGCCTTCGTCGCCAATCCCGCCGGATCGGCTATCGTCAACGCCATCGGGCCCATCCGCCAGATCGTGCAGGACGACGCCACCGCCAAGGACGCGCGCCGCTATCTGGTGATCGCGCCGCAGACCGACGGCAAGACCGGCGCGCCGGTGCAGGTGCAGGGGCTTTGAAGCAAGGCGGCCGGCTATCCCCCAGGGGCGCCGGCCGGCGAACAGGTTGGCATCGCAACGGATAAGGAAGAACCTTGGACGATATGATGCGGCTGGTCGAGCCGCTGATTCCCGCCCTGCGCCGCTACGCCCGGGCGCTCCTGCGCGACAAGTCCCTGGCGGACGACCTGGTGCAGGACTGCCTGGAGCGGGTGATCGCCCGCTGGCACCAGCGGCGCGACGTGGCCGATACCCGCAAATGGGTCTTCGCCATCCTGCACAATCTGGCCATGGATCACCTGCGGCGCGCGCGTCCGCGCAATGCCGACCTGACGCTGGACCAGGTGGATGACGACGCACTGGCCGTGCGTCCCTCCCAGGAGGACGGCCTGCGCTACGGCGACGTACTGCGGGCCCTGGAACAACTGCCGGACGAACAGCGCAGCGTGCTGCTGCTGGTCTCCGTGGAAGACATGACATACGAAGAAGCCGCCAAGGTGCTGGATATCCCGACCGGTACCGTCACGTCGCGCCTGGCGCGCGCCCGCGAGAAACTGCTGCGCATCCTGCACGGCGCCATGACGGCCGGCGGCGGGCCGGTGGACGGCTTGCACGGCCAGGCGCGCGCCGTCCCGGGCCGCCCTGTACTGCGGAGAGTGAAATGAGCCAGGACGAATCCCCTATCCGGGAAGAGGACCTGCTTGCCTACGTCGACGGCGCACTGGACGGCCCGCGGCAGGCCCAGGTGCGGGATTACCTTGCCCGGCATCCGGATGTCGCGGCGCGGACCCGCGGCCATGCCGCGCTGCGCCAGCGCCTGCGCGAGGAACTGGCGCCCGTCATGGACGAACCCATCCCGCCGGAGCTCGACCTCAAGCGCATGGTCGAGGCCCACCGCCAACGCCGCCGCATTCCCTGGCGCATCGCCGCATCCATCGTGCTGGCGCTGGGCATAGGCGGGATAAGCGGCTGGAACCTGCGCGGCACGACCCAGGGGCCGTCGGGCGGCATCGCGGCGCTGGCGCGCGAGGCGGCGGCCAGTTACCGGGTCTATGCGGTCGACGACCGCCGGCCGGTGGAAATGCCCGCGGCCGACAAGACCCAGCTGGTCTCCTGGATTTCGCAACGCCTGGACCGGCCCATCGCCCTGCCCGACCTGGACGCGGCGGGCTATCGCTTCATGGGGGGCCGCCTGATCGCCACGGAACACGGGCCCGCCGGCCTCTTCCTGTACGACGATGCGCAGGGCACCCGCATCGCCATGATGGTCCGGCCGATGGCCGTCGAACGCGACACGCCGATGTCCGCGCACCGGCAAGGTGGCGTGGCGGGCTACGCGTGGTCCGACCAGGGACTGGGATATAGCGTGATGGCGCCATCGTCCCTGCCCGACCTGCACCCGCTGGCCGATGAAGTGCGCCGGCAGGTCGATGCCCCGTCCGGGCAGGGGTGACAAGGCAGCCCCGGCCGCCTTCGCTCGCCGTCTCAGAACTGGAAGTAAATGAATTCCGTGCGGCCGAAGACGCCGAACAGCAGGACGTAATAGCCCAGCGCGACGCCCGCGGCCGTACCGACCGCGGGCATGCCGGCCAGGCGGCGCAGGCGTTCCGGCCGGTAGACCAGGTGGTAGTCGACCGCCAGCAATAACAGCAGCGAGACGGCCAGGATGGCGATCTGGAACGCCGACAGGCCCAGGGTGTTGAAAACCCCGTAGGAGAACGCGCCCCCCGTACCCAGGTGCCGGAAGACCTGGACCGCGTCGGACAGCGAGCCCGCCCGGAAGAACACCCATGCGGCCAGTACCACCAGCAGCGTCCAGGCATGCGCCAGCAGGGTGGACAGGCGAGGCAGCGAGGCGGCCAGCCACCGCCGCGCGGCCGTATCGCGAAAGCCCCGTTCGATCGCCAACCCCAGCCCATGCAGCACCCCCCACACGATGAAGGTCCAGCCGGCGCCATGCCAGATGCCGCTGACCAGGAACACCACCAGGATGTTGCGTGCCGCGACGGGTCCGGCCCGGCGGCTGCCGCCCAAGGGCATATACAGGTAATCGCGGAACCAGGACGACAGCGAGATATGCCACCGGCGCCAGAACTCCGTCAGGCTGGCGGCGAAGTACGGCTGGCGGAAATTGACCATCAGCTCGCAATCCATGATGCGCGCGGCGCCCCGCGCGATGTCGGAGTAGCCGGAGAAATCGCAATAGATCTGTACCGCGAACAGGGCCGCGGCCAGCGCGTGGTATCCGCCGGAATACGCCCCGGGATTGGCGTAGATGCCCGCCACGAAGGGCGAAATGACGTCCGCGATGCACATCTTCTTGAACAGCCCATAGCCGATCAGCCACCCGCCGCCGACCAGGTTGTCGTAGCGGAAAACATGGGGCCGCCTGAACTGCGGCAACATATGCCCGCCCCGCTCGATGGGCCCGGCCACCAGTTGCGGAAAGAAGGACACATACTGGGCATAGACGATGAAATCCATCTCCGCGGGTATCCGCCGGTTGTAGACGTCCAGCGTGTAGCCCACGGACTGGAAGGTGTAGAAGGAAATGCCCACGGGCAGGACCAGGCCCAGCGCATGGGCGGGGATCTCGATGCCGAAGAAGCCGGTGATCCCCACGATGTTGGATATCGCGAAATCCAGGTACTTGACCGTCCCCAGGATGCCCAGGTTGATGGCCAGCGCCGCCGCCATGTACAGGCGCCGCCCCGGCTCCCCGCGCGCCCTTTCCATGGCCAGGGCCGTCGTGTAGTCCACGATGGTGGTGAACGCCAGCAGGATGGCGAAGGACGGACGCCAGCCCATGTAGAAAAGGTAGCTGGCGATCAGCAGCACCATGGGTTGCTGTCCGGGCCGCACCGTGAAGAACACGGCCAGGAAGGCGCCGAAGAAGGCCACGAACTCGAAGGAGTTGAATAGCATCAGTTCAGGACCCCGCTGTCGGCGACCAGGCGCGCCAGGTCATGCGTGTACGCCAGGGCCCCGGCGGGATTCAGGTGCACCGCGTCGGAGTAGTCCTTGGGCGGATAGATCCAGTAATCGGGCCCGATGACGCGCATGCCGGGATGGCCCGCGATATCCAGGGCGCGGCGCTCGTCGCCGGCCGGCGCCGGCGCCTGCGCATGGCGGCGCGTATTGCCCGGGACCAGGATGACCTTGAACCCGTACTGGCGCGACAGCCTGTCCAGCTCGTCCAGCACGAAGGACGCCGGCGGAATCGGCCGCGCAAGGAATTCGTCGGGATGGTCGCTGGGAATGGCGTAGTCGTCGGGCAGCTCGCCGCTGGGGAAATAGCTTTGCCCCTTGATGAAATACCAGCCGCGCTGCGCCAGCATGCGGTCGCGCTCGTGCCGGCCTTCCTCGTAGCGCTCGCGGAAGCGGAAATGGCTGGAGACGATGAAGGCGGTGATGTCGCGCGGCAGGTCGCGGAACGGCACCAGGGTATACAGGATGGTCTCGTCGTCGCGCAAGCGGTCCAGCAGGGTGGGCTTGGGCTTGTCGTCCCAGGCCATGGTCAGCAACACGTGGGTGGGTACGTTGCCCGCGGCCAGGGCCGCTTCCAGGATAGGCAGGATGCGGGCGTCGCCGGGCAAACCCAGGTTGTACGAACGCACGCCGGGCCGGAAGGCACCATCGAAGTCCTCGGGCCGGAAGCCGGCCAAAGTCTTGCTGTTGCCGAAGACCAGCACGCGCGCGCGATCCTCCGGCGAGAACAGCCGCCCTTTCACCAGGGACTGGAACTTGGCTTCCATGACGATGTCCGCGCCCGGCCGGATCATGGGAAAGGCGGCATAAAGGCCGTCCAGCACCGCCCACACCACCGCGGCAATCGCGAGGAAGCGCGCGGCCCGGCGACCGCGTGCATAGCCGCTTCGGCCGTTCTCTCGAACGGGAAGCGTCGCGCTCATGGCCTGCAGGGATTCCACGTTTTCTTCTTGCATGATGAACGTGTGTCCTCTTTTCGATCTGCCTGGACGACTCGATGCCCCGCGCATGCCTTAAGCCGGATGATGCCGGCCGTGGCGACGGCGACCGAGGCGGCGCCGATGCGTTTACATCCGGTCGACTCCGAAATGCCAGCATGCTGTCACGCCGGGTCTCATCCCTTCCATCCCCCAAACGAAGGGGAAAAGCAGCGGTCGCGGCCGTCATGTCGCTGTCATCGATGTGTCATAGCATGGCGCCGGAATCGCACAGGGAGCCGGATGTGGACGGGAAGCAGGCAGCCATCGACGAAGACCTGGTGCGGCGGATACATCGCGATCTGGCCGACCACTACGACGAAGAACTCGAACTGGAGCTGGAAGACCGCACCTTCGAGGAATTGCAGGGCCAGGCCGCCCAGCTGCCCACGGACGAGGAAAAGGCCTGGCGCCGCACCTATTTCCGCGAGCTGTTCCGCCTGCAGGGCGAACTGGTCAAGCTGCAGAACTGGGTGGTGGCCACGGGGCACAAAGTCGTTATCCTGTTCGAAGGGCGCGATGCCGCCGGCAAGGGTGGCGTCATCAAGCGCATCACGCAGCGCCTGAACCCGCGCGTGTGCCGCGTGGCCGCCCTGCCCGCGCCCAACGACCGCGAACGCACGCAATGGTATTTCCAGCGTTACGTGTCGCACCTGCCGGCCGCCGGCGAGATCGTGCTGTTCGACCGCAGCTGGTACAACCGGGCCGGCGTCGAGCATGTCATGGGCTTCTGCACGGACGAACAGTACGAAGAATTCTTCCGCACCGTGCCCGAGTTCGAAAAGATGCTGGTGCGCTCGGGTATCCAGTTGATCAAGTACTGGTTCTCCATCACCGACGAAGAACAGCACCTGCGCTTCCTGGGCCGCATCAACGATCCGCTGAAGCAATGGAAGCTCAGCCCCATGGACCTGGAATCGCGCCGCCGCTGGGAAGCCTACACGCGCGCCAAGGAAACCATGCTGGAGCGCACCCACATTCCCGAAGCGCCCTGGTGGGTGGTGCAGGCGGTGGACAAGAAGCGCGCCCGGCTGAACTGCATCAGCCACCTGCTGGCGCAGATGCCGTACCACGACATCGAACGTCCCGGCATCGTACTGCCCCCGCGCGAAAGGCATGCCGATTATGTGCGCCATCCCGTGCCGGCCCATATGATGGTGCCCGAGCGGTATTGAACGCGCCGTGCACAGTGGACGCGTCGCGCATGCGATGCGAACGCGCCGCCCTAGAATAGTTTCAGCTTTTTCAACAACAGCAGCATCCCCACGCCCAGCCCCAGCATCAGGCTCAACACCAGCCAGAACGCCCCCGGCCACTGCAGGCCCGGTACGTCCGCCATGTTCATGCCGAAGATGCCGGACACCAGCGTGCCCGGCATGAGGAGCGCGGTCAGGATGGACAGCACCATCAGGTTGCGGTTCATCTGCTCGGCCATCTGCGAGGCGATCTCTTCCTGCAACAGCTTGGCACGCTCGTACAAGGCATCGATGGCGCCGGCCAGGCCGTGCAAGGCGTCGATTACCTGGACCAGGCGGTCCTGCGCCTCGCTGTCGGCCCACGCATGCCCCAAGGTGCACAGGCGGCCCAGGATGTTGCGTTCCGGATTGATGTGGCGGCGGAACTCGGCCAGTTGCCGCCGCACGGCGCTGAGCGCGCTGCGGTCGGCCTGCTGGCGGTCGGACAGCACCGATGCCTCGATATCGTCGACCTCGTCGGTCAGCGCTTCCAGCCGTTCCAGGAAGCCTTCGTGCAGGCATTGCAGCAAGGCGGCCAGCAGCTCCAGGGTGCAGCCGTAGTCGGCGCCGTCCTCGACCAGGCGCCGCAGCCGGTCCGTGGAGCGCAGCGCCCGCGTGCGCACGGTGATCAGCCGCGTGCCGTCCATGAAGAAATGCAGCACGCCTTTCTCGTCGTCCTGCGCTTCCGCGTCCATCTTCAGGTCGACCAGCAGGCCATGGACGCCCTCGTCGGTGACATGCAGGCGCGGACGGCTGTCGCGGCCCGCCAGGAAGGCGCGCGCGGCTTCGGGGATGTCCTGGTTGTGTTCCAGCCAATCGTGTATGCGGCCGTCGGCCGACTTCAGGTGCATCCAGGTGAATTCGCCGGACGCGGCCGGCGGCGGGACCTGGATGTCGGCCCAGTTCAGGCGCCGCGGGGCGCCGCGGCCGAAGCGGAAGGCGCAGATCAGGCCGCCCGGCCCGTCGGCCAGGGCCAGCAGCCGCCTGCGGCTTTCCAGGGTGTCCGTGCGGACGGAAGTATCCATTGCGGCAGGAATGATGGGGTGTAGGGCGAGCGCCCGCGCCTGCGCGACCCGTGCGGCCGCGCAGGCGCCCATCAATACGCTGCGCGGATGACGGTGGCGTGACAGGCGCACGACGACAGCGGCACGACGACCGCGGGCACGATAAGGACCGACCGCCGGCACCCGCCGCTTCCCCGGATACCCGCGTGGCGCGGCGCGGTCAGCGCGCTGTCAGTCGGTGCCCGCTACGCTTGCGGCACCACGGCAGGCCATGCCGGCGCGCGGCGCCGGGCGTTTGCCGCGATACAACGACAAACGGAGACAAGATGATGGAAACCGGTTCGCGGTGGCGCCATGCCCTGCGTGGCGCCTTGACGGCCCTGGCATTGACGATGGCGACGGGGGGCGCGGCCGTCCGGGCGGCCGGACCGGCACAGGCGGCGGCGGGGCCATTGACGATACAGGCGCAAGGCAGCTTCTTCGTCGGTGGCCGCGACGTGCATTCGGACACCCTGTCCACGGCGCCGGGCCGCGGCGCCGACGGCACGATAACGGTGGACCAGATGTACGTCAGCTACCAGGTCCCACCGCATGCCAGGCGCTATCCCATCACGCTGATCCACGGCTGCTGCCTGACGGCCAAGACCTGGGAAACCACCCCCGACGGCCGCATGGGCTGGCAGGAGTATTTCGTCCGCAAGGGATACGCCACCTATACGATCGACCAGGTGTCGCGCGGGCGCTCTGCCTTCGATCCGTCCGCCATCAACAGCGTGAAAATGGGCAAGACTGCGCCGGACACCCTGCCGGCCCTGTTCGCCGCTGGCCACGAGGAAGCCTGGACGGTCTTCCGCTTCGGGCCGGAATATCCCAAGCCCTATCCCAATCTGCAATTCCCGCTGCAGGCGCAGGCCGAACTCTGGAAGCAACTGGTGCCGGACTGGTTCGCCGCCCTGCCCTCGCCCAATCCCACCGTGCCCAATCTTTCCCGCCTGGCCCAACGGCTGCACGGCACGGTGCTGATGAGCCATTCCCAGGGAGGCGTCTATCCCTTCCAGACGGCGGCGCTCAGTACCGAGGGCATAGCCGGTATCGTCGCCATCGAACCGACGGTATGCCCCGCCCCCACCGGCGACCTGCGCCCCTATACCAGGATGCCTATCCTGGTGGTGTATGGCGACAACGTCGAGATCGCCCCGCGCTGGGCGCCACGCCTGCGGAAATGCCGGGAATTCATCGATGCGGTCGCCAAGGCCGGCGGCAAGGCGCGGCTCGTGGAGCTGCCACAGGTCGGCTTCCGCGGCAATTCCCATATGTTGATGCAGGACGCCAACAGCCTGCAGGTGGCCGACTGGCTGCTGGACTGGATCGACCGCAACATCGAAAAGTCGTGACGGACAGGCGCGCGCCGCGCAGGAGACAACGATGCAAAGACGCCAACTGCTGGGATGGCTGGCCGCCGCGCCCCTGATATCGGCCGCCCGCGCCGAGGCGACCCAGATGCCGGTCGCCGTCAACCAGACCACCATAGAAAGCGGGCCCCTGTTGATCGGCAGTCCGCCCGGCATACGCGTGGTGCGCCTGCCCAATGGCCGGGCGGCGTCGGCACGGCTGGTGGCCGGCCAGGTCGACGCGGCCACGGGCAGCGAGACCCAGGCCACCCTGAGCGCCGTCCTGCGGCCGCAGCTGCGCGTGATACTGACGCTGGCCGAATGCCATTACCGCATGGTGGGCCGGCGCAGCGCCGGCATACACCGTATCGCGGACCTGCGCGGCAAGCGGGTGGCGTACACGCCGGCAACCTCGTCGGAGTATTTTCTGCGCGTCATGCTCGCCACGGCCGGGCTGGACCTGGCCGATATCGCACCGGTCAAGCTCGAGCCCGAGGCCATGCCGCCGGCCCTGGTACGGGGCCAGGCGGACGCCATGGCAATGTGGGAGCCGCACCCGCAGAACGCCATCGACGCGCTGGGCCAGGACGCCATTGTCATGACCGACCCGCGCAAGCCGCCGCATGCCTACTTCGAGCGGTTCAACCTGAACACGACCACGGCGGTGCTGAACGACCCGGCGCGACGCGCGGCGCTGGTACGCGCCATCCGCACCATCGCGGAGGTATCGCAGGAGCTGACCGCGCATCCGCGCAAGCACTGGCCTGCCCTGTCCCAGGCGGTCAATGCCCCCGTCTCCGTCATCGAGAAAGCCTGGCCGCAGTTCCGCTTTCCGGCGCGCCTGGATACGGAATCCCTCATCGCCGTCCTGACCGATATGGAGCCCTGGGCCGCCGGCGTGCAGAAGCGCGCGCCGCGCAGCCGCGGCGAGCTGGCCGCCATGCTGGATCCCGGCGTGGCGCGCGAAGCGGGACGCTGATGCCGGGATGGCGGCCACAGCTGTGCGGTTATCGACGCCCATGCGCCGTGCGGCCGGTCTTGGTCTAGGCACTCGGTAGCAATCCCTCGATGCGGGGGAGCGGCTCGCCCCCACCGGCGGGCCAGGCGAAGCGAACACGACGGGAAGTCGTCGCCATAGGGATGAAAGAAGCGGCGCAATCGCACGCCAAGCGCCTGCCGCGGCGCGCCATGGACGTATCCCTAAGGATCGTGCCGGCGCCGCGCCACGTCAGGCACTGAGCGTATTGGCAATTGTTCGGCGGCAACGCGCGCTGTGTAATCAGCGCCGGCGTGGCATTCCGCGCTTGCCGCCGGCCCGTTGCGCGCTATCGCGACGGCAACGCGAGCTTGACGCGTGAACGCATCCTGCCTGGGCGCGACCCGCCCGCGCAGGCCGCCGTCGCCCATTCCTGGATACGCCGAGGTCATCATCATGCGCAGCTCCTTGCATCGCCATGTGGCGCTTGCCTTCGTCTTGTCGGCCCCGCTTGCCGCCAAGGCGCAGACCGCCGCCACGATCCCCCCGACCTTCTCCGTTACGACGGAACAGATCTATGTGGTGAACACCCTGGATCAAGAGATCGTTTTCTACGTGGAATCCGAAAACACCCAAAGAACGGAATATCACCTGGCGCCCGGCAGCGCCCGCACCTTCAGCGGCGAACCCGGCGACAAGTGGCTGAACATCGAAATGCAGCGTGGCGTTTCGCCGGCAGGATCGGCCAACGTCGCCGCCACGCCAGCGGCCCAATAGCGCCGCCCCGCTCGGGCGGAGCCATCCTGCCCGGGGCTGGCCGGGACGTCATCCAGGCGACCGTCTCCGCGTCCCGACCGCCGGCACGCGGCACTGCCCTCTTCGCTTGGGCTTATGCAGGCGGCAATGCCTGCGTCGCGGCCGCCAATCCCTGCCAGCCCTGCCAGCCCACGTAAAGCCCCACCATTACGATGAGCAGGCCCGATACGTAAGGCGCCCGCCGCGCGAATTCACCGAATCCGCCCCAACGGCGCGATACGTGCCTGACGCTGAGCGCTGCCAGCGCGCCCGAGGCCACCATGGTCAGGGCCAGGCCGATGCTGAAGCACAGGACCAGCGTGGCGCCCAGCGTCAGCTTCTTCAGTTGCAGGCAAAGCAGCAGCACCGTGATCGAGGCCGGGCAAGGCACGAGTCCGCCCGTCAGCCCGAACAGCGCGATTTGCCCGGTCGTGACCTGGCGATGCGCGAAACGGCGCCGGATGTCCTGGGCGTGCGCGCGTTCATGGGCATCCTGGTGTTCCAGCACGGGGAAGCCCGGCGGCTGGCCATGATGACCGTGCTCATGGCTGTGACCGTGCTCATAGCCGTGACCGCGCTCATGGCTATGACCGTGATGATCGCAATGGCCATGTGCGGGCTGCCCGCCCCGCCAGGTACGCCACAGCATCCAGCCGGCCACGCCGACGATCAACACGGCCGAGGCGATCTGGAAATACGGCTCGCTGGTCCGCGCGTCCCAGTTCCGGCCGAAGTACAGGCCGGCCAGCGCGACAGCCCAGACCACCGCCGTATGCGACACCGTGGCGGACAGGCCCAGCAGCACCGCCTGCGCCATCGTCCCGCGTATGGCGACGATGAACGCCGCCATCATGGTCTTGGAATGCCCCGGCTCCAGGCCGTGCAGCGCGCCCAACAGGATCGCGCTGGGGATGAACAGCCACGCATTGCCCTGCTGCAGCAGGGTGGAGAACTCCGACATGGGGGACGGCCTGTGTGACATAAAAGAGCGGGCCAGTATACTACCCCCCAGTATCTGGCGGTTATGCTTGCGCCGGCATATCGCCCCCTTTTTCCACAGGTAGATTGCGACCATGGCTCACACCATCCGCGACAAGGCCAGGCTGCAGGCACGCGTCAGGCGCATCCAGGGACAGGCCGCCGCGCTGGAACGGCAACTGGACGCTGAGGCGGACTGCAACGCCGTCCTGCAGCAGATCGCCGCCATACGCGGCGCGGTCAACGGCTTGATGATGGCCGTCGTCGAAGGACACCTGACCGATCACGTCGTCAAGGAATCGCACGAAGCGCGGCGCCAGCAGGACCTGGAAGCCGTCATGCGCGTCATCAAGTCGTATCTGAAATGACGCGATAATGTGCCGCCGCCCCTTCGCCGCGGCACGCCACGCCAGAGACCGCCCAGCCATGCCAGCCAGACAAGATTCCCGCACGCCACAGGGCGTGGCCGCTACCCGGACGCAAGGCGGCATGCCCGCATGGCTGGAGGTGTTCCTGCTTTTCCTGCGCCTGGGCCTGACGTCCTTCGGCGGGCCGGTGGCGCACCTGGGCTATTTCCGCGGCGAGTTCGTCGAGCGCCGCAAATGGCTGGACGAACATGCCTATACCGATATCGTCGCCCTGAGCCAGTTCCTGCCTGGGCCGGCCAGCAGCAAGGTCGGCATGACCATCGGCCTGATGCGGGCGGGTTGGCCGGGGATGCTGGCGGCGTGGGTGGCATTCACCCTGCCCTCGGCCATCCTGCTCATACTGTTCGGGCTGGGCCTGGCCCGCTACGGTGGCATCGCCGATTCCGGCGTGGTGCATGGATTGAAGATCGTCGCCGTGGCCATCGTGGCCCAGGCGGTATGGGGCATGGCCAAATCGCTGTGCCCGGACCGTCCGCGCGCCATGCTGGCCGTCGCCGCCACGCTGTTGACGCTGGTACTGCCCACGGCCTTGAGCCAGATCGGCGCCATCGTGGCCTGCGCGCTGATCGGCGCCACGCTGCTGAGGCTGCCGCCGCGCCCCCTGCCGGCCACCATGGCCTTGAACGTGACGCGTCGTGCCGGGGTGGTCGCCATCGTGCTGTTCTTCGTCCTGCTGATCGGCCTGCCGCTGGCCGCCTCGCTTTCCGGGGACGTCCTACTCTCGCAATTCGCCGGTTTCTACCGGTCCGGTGCGCTCGTCTTCGGCGGCGGCCACGTGGTGTTGCCGCTTTTGCAGTCCACCGCGGTGGGCAGCGGGATGGTGACGAACCCGGATTTCCTGGCCGGCTACGGCGCTGCCCAGGCGGTGCCGGGTCCCCTGTTTACCTTCGCCGCCTTCCTGGGCGCCGTCTCGGCCGGCCCCTTGTCGGGCTGGGCCGGCGGGCTGGTCATGGTGGCGGCGATCTTCCTGCCCGCCGCCCTGCTGGTCGTGGCCGCCCTGCCGTTCTGGCACCTGCTGCGTACGCGGCCCGGCATCCAGAACGCCGTCGCCGGCATCAACGCGGGCGTGGTGGGGATCCTGCTGTCGGCCCTGTACAACCCCGTCTGGACCAGCGCCATCGGGTCGGCGCGCGATTTCGGCCTGGCCCTGCTGTGCTTCGCGCTGCTGGTGGTCATGCGCTGGTCCCCGCTGCTGGTCGTGGCGGTGGCCGCGGCCGGCGGCTGGCTGCTGGGCACGATGTCATGACTTCCGCCATGCCGCGCCTTCCCTTCGCTGACGCCTGCCGTGCCGGTACGCCCGTCCTTGCCGACGGTGGAATCGAGACCCGCCTGATCTACGAGTTCGGCGCCGACCTGCCGGAATTCGCGTCCTTCCTGCCGCTGTTCCGGCAAGATCGCGACGCGCTCGAGCGCATTTACCGCAGCTATCTGCGGGTGGCGGCAAGTTCCGGACTGCCCATGCAGATCGGCACGCCCACCTGGCGGGCCCATCCCGACTGCCTGGCGCGCCTGGGCTACGGACAGCCGGGCGACCTGGCGCGCGTCAATAGCGAAGCGTTCCGCCTGCTGGCCGGCCTGCGCGCCGGGATGGGCCTGGAAGACCGGGTGTATATCGCCGGGGTGATCGGCCCGCGCCGCGACGGCTACGATCCCGCCGGCGCGCCGGGCACGGAAGAAGCGCGGGCCTACCACGCGCCCCAGGTCCGGGTCCTGGCGGCGTGCGGGGTGGACCTGCTCTATGCGCCCACGTTCGCCTGCTTGCCGGAACTCCTGGGCGTGGCCCGGGCCATGGCGGAAACCGGCCTGCCTTATGTGCTGGCGCCCGTGCTGGGGGCGGACGGCCTGCTGCCGGACGGCACCCCGCTGGCCAAGGCCATAGACGCCGTGGACGCGCAGGTCTCGCCGCGGCCCCTGCACATCATGATCGGCTGCGTGCATCCCACGCGGGTCGGCGCCATGGCGGCGGCCGCCGGCGCCGCCGGCCTGCCGGCGCGGGTGGCCGGCCTGAAGGCGAATGCCTCGGCGCTGCCGCCGGAGGACCTGGACAAGCTGGACCACCTGGACGAAGGCGATGCGCGGGTGTTCGCCGCGCAGATGGCGGCCTTGCGCCGCGATCATGGATTGCGCGTACTGGGGGGTTGCTGCGGCACCAGCCACCTGCATATCGCCGCCCTGGCGGAAATCCTGAAAAACCAGGACGCCTGAAGGGCAAGCGGCCGGGCGCCGACCTTCGCGCCCCTTCATGCCGCCTTCGTGCCTCTGTCATGCCGCCTTCATGCTCCCTTCGTGCCCCCGTCGCCGCCGCTTCGGTGCACGCCGCCCGAAGGCGGCCTCAACCGGCTCGCAGCTCCAGCCCGTTGCCCTCCGGATCGCGCAGGTAAATGGACATGGCGCGGCCGGATGCCCCGTAGCGTTCCGCGATGTCGCCCACCGCCACGCCATGGGACAGCAGCTCGCCGCGGATCGCGTCGACATCGAAGTCGGCGACACGCAGGCAAAGATGATCCATATTGTTCCCCGAGCCCGTGGGCGCATCGCCGCCCTTCCGGCCCAGCGTCCCGGCCACATCCACCAGATCGATCAGCGAGGGGCCCGCCCGCAAATGGACCAGCCCCAGGTCGTCCTGCCGGTGCGCCACTTCGCAACCCAGCACGTCATGGTAGAAAGCAATCATCCGGTCCAGGTCCCGCACCCGCAGTACCACGTGGTCTATGCCTGTCGTTTTCATGGGTCTCCCAACCGCTGATGCCGCCATCGCGCATGGCTTGCCGCCATTCTATGCCCGACATGCGAACGTAAGAATCGGCGTGCTACAACGCGGCCGCTCCGCAACTTCGCATATCGTCGACAGATGAGTCTCTCGCAGCGTATCGCCGCCACCATCCTGCTTGCCTTTGTCTCGCTGCTATTCGTCGGCCTGTACGGCGTCCACAGCCTGCAGGACGCCGAAGCCCGTTCCGAAGCCTTCCAGGGCGACCTGCTGCCTTCGCTCGACACCTTGTCGCGGCTGCGCGGGCTGATCACGGCGGAACGGCTGACCCTGGCGCAGACCATTCTGTTCCAGGACGAGAAACGGCAGGCGGAGACGGTCCAGGCCCTGGCCGAAGAGGACCGGCAATTCGACGGACTGCTGCAGCAATATGCCGCGAACTACGTCAACGGCGACCAGGCGGACGCCGCCCTGGTGCGGCGCGACCGGGACGACCTGGCCGCCTACCGCCACGTCCGTGTCTCGCTGCTGGAGAAATCCCGGGCCCATGACGTTCCGGGCGCCCTGGCGGTGCTTGCGCCGGAGGGCGAGTTCTTCAAGACCGTATTCCGGCAGACAGCCGACCTGGACGGGCATATCGACTACGTCAAGCGCGTCGGTGGCGAAGTCCACGCCGACAACGTCGCCAGCTATCGCCGCACGGTGCACGTCTTCGAGGCCGCCATGGCCGCGGCCCTGCTGGCGCTCGTGGCCATGGGCGCGCGCATGTACACGGGCCTGCGCGACGGATTGAAAGGCATGCAGGCCACCATGCAGCGCGTCAACCGGGAGCTGGACCTGACCGCCAGGGCGCCGGTCCGGCGCATGGACGAGATCGGGGTCGCGGCGTCCGCCTTCAACGAATTGCTGGGCCGTTTTGCGGGCGTGCTGCAGGCGGTCCTGCGGGGCAGCGAGGCGGTCGGAACCGCCAGCGCGCAGATCTCCGCCGGCAATGCCGACCTTTCCGCGCGCACGGAAAGGCAGGCGGCGGCCCTGGAAGAGACGGCCGCCAGCATGACCCAGCTGGCGGAAACCGTGCGACAGAATGCCGACCGCGCACGCCAGGCAGAGACCCTGACCGCCTCGGCGGCCCAGCGGGTGGACGAAGGGCATCGCGCCGTCCGCGACATGGTGGCGACCATGGGCGTAATCAGCGCCCGTTCCGGCCAGATCGGCGATATCACCGCGCTGATCGAAGGCATCGCCTTCCAGACCAATATCCTGGCCTTGAACGCCGCGGTGGAGGCCGCTCGCGCGGGCGAACAGGGCCGCGGATTCGCGGTGGCGGCCGCGGAAGTGCGCGCGCTGGCCCAGCGGGCCTCCACGGCCGCCAAGGAAATCAAGGGATTGATCGGGGCTTCGGTCGCCAGCGTGCACGGCGGCTCGGCGCAGGCCCAGGAGATGGGCCATGTCATGGACGACGCCCAGGCCGCCATCCGCCATGTCGCGGCGGTGGTGGGAGAGATCGCCACGGCTTCGGCCGAGCAAAGCCAGGGCATCGGCCAGGTCACCCAGGCGGTGGGACAGATGGACGAAACCACGCAGCAGAACGCCGCGCTGGTGGAGGAAGCCGCCGCGGCGGCCACGTCGCTTCATGACCAGGCCGAATCGCTGCGCGCCGCGGTGGCGGCTTTCCGCTTGCCGGCGGGAGAGATGGATGGCCCCGGCCGCGACACGCCGCTTGATCCATGGGCGTCCCGGACAGCGCCGGTCATGTTGTCCGGCGCCTAGGCACGCGGCGCCGTCCGCGGTCTGGCGCGCCGGCGTCCGGGCTGCGCGAACCTGCGGATTCACTTTAACTTTGTGACGTCCGCACAGCCATATTGAGAAACTACTTGAAGATCGTGACATGCCGCCGGGCAAAGCAGGCGCGCTCTTGACAAACTACTTTAAAAACACCCGCAGCATGGCAAATTATCGCGGCGTATAGTCCTTAGAATTCAATGCTTTATGGCAGATTCTGAAGGCTTTTTCTCGAATCCGCCGCCACGATCCGGGGTGATATCGGGCAGTTCCAACCATACGGCGTCGCCCGGCCGCTGCCGCGGCCGCCGCGACGCCGTATCCGTCAGGAGTGGTCCAGCGGACTCGGCTGCGCGTGGATCTGCAGCCGGTAGATCCAGACGGGGTATTGCACCTCCATGCGGCCGCCATTGAAGTCCGGCGTGCGGTTCAACTGCGACGCCGGTATCCACAGATAGCCCTGGCGGTCGATCCACAGCGCATCGGCCCAGATCAGGCGGTCATCCTCGATCACGGTAGACACCTTGCCTTCCGGCGAAACACGCAGGATGCGGCGCTTGTCCGTGTCGGTCGTGTACAGATTGCCCTTGGCGTCGATGGCCGTGCCGCCGGTGCTCGGCGTATCCGCCCACTCCAGCTTCACCTGCGACGCGATGTCCTTCTCCGACGCGGACGGATCGTTCAGCACCCGCGTGGGAACGCGCGCCATCGGTCCGGAAGCCGGCTGGAAGTACAGCCATTGACCGTCCGGCGAGACCTCCAGCTGGTCGGCATGCACGCGTACGGGCTGGCCCTTGGCATCCAGCACCGCACGGCCGTCGGCGCGCAGGGGCCGCATCGCCGTGGTGGCGTTGTTGTTGTCCAGGACCCGGCGCGCCGCGCCGGTCTGCAGGTCCAGCACGATCAGGCCGGGCGCGCCGGCGTCGGTAATGTATGCGTAGCGGCCGTTGAAGCGGACATCGTCGATATAGCTATAAGGATGCACGGCCGCCGCCAGGTCGTAGGTCTGCAGCAACTGGCGGGTCTGCGGATCGAAGCGGAACAGCCGGGCGCCGCCCTTGACAGCCGGTTTGCCCATGCCGGGCGCGCCGGCGTCGACGATCCAGAGCTTGCCGTCCGGGCCCACGCGCAAGGCGTTCACGTGCACGAAGCCGGTACCGACGGTGCCTGGCGCCCAGGTCTGCGGTCCGTTCCAGCTGGCGTCGGGAAAGGGATAGGGACGCCCCTGCGCATCGAGCTCGGCCACTTGCATGCCGCTGCCATCCGCTTGGGGATAGCTCACGAACACGCGTCCCTCCGGGGTGGTCGTGACGCCATTCCAGACGCGCTGGCCCTGGAACATCGGCACCAGCGGTTCATTGCTCTCGGGGCGCGAGGCGCACCCCTGGATGACGGCGATCGCCAGGCAGGCGGCGGCCAGGCGCGCCGCGGTGGTGAAGGATTTTGCCAACCTCATTCGTATTCTCCTTGGACGGCGCGGCGGCTTCCCGCGCCGGATTGACAGAGGACGATGGGGTGCGGCAATGGCGCAGGCGCCGGCCGCGACCCATGCGGCGGCTGCTCTAGCAAACAGCGGGCCTTGGCGCCAAAACGAGGTAACGCAGTGCTACGACGCCTTAGCGCGATCCGCCGGCGCGCGGGGATTTCCTGGCGCCGGCCGCGCGCGATCCTTCCTTTTGGGACAGGATGTCCGCGCCGCTGGCCTGCTCCATCCAGGACAAGGCGTCCAGGTAGGAAAGGAAATACTGGAGGTAGTCGGGCGATACCTCGCCCATGAGCGACAGGGTGCGGTGCACCAGCAGGCTTGAGTTCAAGGGGCCGGCGTTCTCGGGCACGCGCTCGCGCGACTGCTTCAGCTGGCGCCGGGCGCTGTAGCGTGACCAGGTATCGCGGAAATAGTCCAGCAAGGCCAGGTCCGGATAGGCCGGCGCCGACGGCCTCGTGGCCGCCTCCGTGCCGTCCACGGCCGGCGCGCGGCCGGCCTGGAAGTCATCCAGCATCCGGGCCAGCGGGCCGGCCATCGCCGCGCCGGCCTGGCGTCCCGGCTCGCTTCCCGTCGTTTCCCCGGTGGGCGGACCGGCGCGGCTGCCGGCGGCCCCCACATCGCGCTGGTAGGCTTCGACGAGCCGCGCCAGCTTCCGGTCGAGTTCGCGGCGCGCGGGGCCGGTGCGCGCCGATGCGCGCCGGGCAAGCGCCTCGATGAAGTGGAAACGGACGGGGCTGATCCTGTCGGCCCCCTGCTCGCGCCACGCGTCCAGCATGGCCGAAACGTCGGGCGGCGCCGGTTCGGGGGCGGCGGCGCTATTCACCGGCGCCGCCTCTTTCGACGGGCTTCTTCGCCGTGGATGCCGGCGGCCCGGCCTGGCCGGCAGCGGGCGCTGCCCCCGTCACCGGGCGGGCGGCGCCCTGTCCGGCCTGCCGGGGCACCGGAGCGATCTCCACGCGCCGGTTCTTCGCCCTGCCCTCCGCATCGGCGTTGGACGCCACGGGATGTTCCGCGCCGAAGGCCGCCGCGAACACGGATTCGGCCGGCAAGCCATCGTCGATCAGGGCGCGGGTCACCGTCAGCGCCCGCTGCGCGGACAGCTCCCAGTTGTCGGCGAAGCCGCGGGTATTGCCGTGCACGGGCTGGTCGTCGGTAAACCCGCTGACCATCAGGATCTCGTCGCGCGTGCGCAGATAGTCCCCCAGCGGCTGCGCCAGGCTCTTGATCAGCTCCACGCCCTCCGGCTGCAGCTGATTCGAATTCAGCGCGAACAGCACGCTGCCGCTGATGCCGATGCGGCCGTTCACCAGGGTGATGCGGCCGGCGGCCAAGGGCACGGCCAGCGCCTGTTCCAGGGTCTGGCGGCGCTGGGCCTCGGCCTGGCGCTGCTTGACTTCCTCGTCCAGCTTGGCGGAAAGCTGCAGCTGCACGCCGACCAGGCCGACCAATATCAGCACCAGCGCGCCCAGCGCGGCCGACATCAGGTCGCCGAACACCGCCCAGGCGGGAACCGATGGCTCGACGCCGCCGTCGATATCGTCGCTCATGCCGCTTCGCTACCCGCCGAGGCCCGCCCTTCGGCCAGCTGTCGCAGGTCTTCGATGATCTGCTTCTGGGACATCACGCTCAGGTCGATGGCTTCGCGCGCCTGGGCGACGTAATAGGCCAGTTGCTCGTCGCTGCGGGCCAGGGACTTCTCCAGCGCGCCCTCGATGCGCGCCAGATGCGCCATGAGCTTTTCGTTGGAGTCGCCGAAGGCCTGTACGGCGGCGCCGAAGGCTTCGCCCAGGCTGGCGACTTCCACCACGCTGCCGGTGATCTGGCCGGCGGCCTCGGCCAGCTTGGCGGTCTCGGCCTCCAGTGTGTCCGTGAACTGGCCGCCGACGCGCGCCAGCAGGTCGGCGGACGTCGATACCAGGGCGTCCACGGCCTGGCGCTGTTCGGTGGACGCCCGGTTCACCGCGTCCAGCAGCGTGCCCAGCGTATCCAGCAGGCGCCCGCGTTCCTCCAGCATGGCGTTGTCGCGCACCATGCTGTCCGACAGTTTCTGGCGCAATTCGGCCACGACATCGGCGGCGGCCTTCGGCGCTTCGGAGGCGGCCTGGACCAGGCGCTCGATCTCGGCGATGGTGGCTTGCGCGTGCGCCTGCGTCTGGCTGGCGATGTCCCGCGCGGCGCGCGACAGGGCATCGCAGATTTCCTGCTGCCGGGCCGCGGTGCGGGTACCGGTTTCCTGCCATTGCGCGGCCAGGTCCGTAGCGATGGCGTCCAGCGCGCCGGTCCAGGCCTGCAAGCGCTGCTGGTCGCGCGACTCCAGCGCGGCCTGCTGCTGCGCCTGGGATTGCTCCACCGCCTGCAAGAGCGCCGCCGAATGGCCCTCGAAGTTCCGCAGCAGCGAGGCGGCATGGGCCTCCAGCCCTTCGCGCAGGCCGCGGGCCTGGTCCTGCACGGCGGCCAGCACCGTGGCCGAATGCCCGTCCAGCTTGCCCATCAGGGACGCGGAATGCCCCTCGGCCTTTTCCAGGACCGCGGCCGAATGGCCTTGCACCGCCTGCAGCATGGCGGCGGAATGGCCTTCCACCTTATCCAGCACGGCGGAGGAATGCGTCTGTACCTTGTCCAGGAAGGCAGAGGAATGTCCTTGCAACTGCGCCAACAGGGACGAGGAATGCTGCTCGAAAGTGGCCGTGGCCGCCGCCAGGGCCTGCTGGTGCGTGTGCGCCAGCTGCCCATTGGCTTGCTCCTGACGCGCCAGCGCATCCGTCCACGCCTGCGCCATGCCGGCGGTGGCGGTGTCCAGCCTGGCCGCCACGCCATCGACCAGGCCGGCGGAACGCTGTTCGAAGGATTGCGCATAGCGCTCCAGCATGGCGCGCAGGTCCTGCGTCAGCGTCTCGCTGGCCTGCTGCTGTCGCGCCAGCGCCTGGTTCCACAGATCGCCGACGGTGGCCGTGGCCGTCTCCAGGCGCGTCGACAGGCCGTCCAGCTGGCGCTGCACCGCATCGGCCACGGCGTCCTGCTGCCGCTGCATGGCCTCGGCAAGGGTGGCGTGCTGCTGTTGCGTGGCCTGCGTCACCGTCTCGTACTGCCGCGCGGCTGCCCGCGCGATGGCATCGTGCTGCTGCTGCGCGGCCTGCGTAATGGTCTCGTGCTGACGGGATACCGCCAGGGTCACGGTCTCGTGCTGGCGCTGCACCGCCTCGGCCACGGTCTCGCGCCAGGCGGCGGTTTCGCGCGCCAGGCCGGCCATCGCGGCTTCTACCACCGGCTGCAAGGCCGCGCCGGCCAGGCGGGCGCTCTCGGCGGCGCTTTCTTTCAAGGTCCGGTCCACCGATGCGGCCAGGCGCGCATAGGCGGCCTCGGTCTTGTCGTGGAAAGCCTCCTGGCCCGCGCCCAGGCGGGCATTCAGGGCGTCCTGCCCCGTGGCCAGGCGCTGGTCCAGCGCCGCCTGTCCGGCGGCCAGCCGTTCGCCCAGCGCGGCGCTCTGGCGCTCCATGGCGGCCATGCCGGCGGCCAGTTGCTCGTTCAAGGCCTGGTTGCGCTGCTCCATGCCCGCCATCAGCGTCTGCAGGCGGTCGACCAGCAGCGGCATCGTTTCGGCCTGCCGCTGCAGCACGCGGAAGGTTTCCTCCCGGTGATGGGCGCGCGTGTGGCCGCGCAGCGTGGTGGCGATGCAGGCATCCAGTTGCTGCGCCGCCCCGATGCGCTCGCGGCGGCACAGGGCCGAAAGCAGGCCCAGCATCGCGGACGTCGCCACGCCGGCGACCGACGTCCCGAAGGCAAAGCCCAATCCCTTGACGGGCGCGGCCAGCGAAGCGCGGATGGCCTGGAGATCGGTGGCGCTTTCCAGCGCGACCCCGGTGCCGCGCAGGGTCGCCACCATGCCCAGGAAAGTGCCCAGCATGCCCAGCAGGACGAGCAAGCCGACCAGGTAAGGCGTCAGTGCCGGGCCGGGCAGGCCCACGCGGTCGCCTTCCACGCGCAGCCGCACGGGACTGCGCAGCGTCGGATGCAGCGCGTCGAGCCAGCCCGCCAGGCTGGGCGGCGTATCGGACAGCCGGCCCAGCGCGTCCCGCAGCGAGGCGGTCGCCTGGTGATAGCGTCGCAGCTCCCAGGTGCCCGCGACGTAAACCACGCCTATCAGCGCCGTCATGGCCAGGGCCAGCGGATTGGAGCCGATGTAGCCCGCCCCGATCCAGCCGACGACGGCCAGGCCAACGAGAAAAACAGCGATATAGAGAATTCTGATCATGACGTCCCGGTTTAGCGCGCGCGCAGCGCCGCGAGCAGGCCTTCGACAGGCTGAAAACGGATATCCAGTTCGGCGAGCAGCACGGCTCGCATATCCTGGCGGAAGGCATCCAGCCAGGCGCCCGGCTTGACGGCGGATGCGGCGGTGCCGTTCTCCGCCTCCGCCAGGGCGGCCGCTTCCGCCCGGCGCAAACGGTGGAAGTGGGTTTCGAGCAGGCCCGGCACCGCGGCCAGGGTGTTGTGTTCGCGCGCGCCCAGCGCTTTTTCCATGATGGCGTCGACCGCCGCCAGCTGTGTCATGGCCGGCGTGCGCCCGGCCATCAGGCCGCGCAGCCGCGCGCGCAGATTGCCTATCGCTGTCTCCATGGTCTGCTGCAGTGAAAGATAGCGTTGGCGGTAAATGACATAGTCCACGGGCGCCTTGGCCGGCGCCGGCCCGCCCGGCCGCGCCCAGCCCTGGCCGGCCCCCGGCGCGGACGCACGGTTCTTTTCCGCGATGGCCTTGGCCAGCGTGGCGCGCACGCGGTCGCACTCCCGCGCCTCGTCGGTCTCGGTCGCGGCGCCTGCCGCCGCGGCCGGGGGATTGCTGTTCAGCACCGCGGACAAGGCGATCGCGTCCGTCCAGCCCAGCCAAAGGCTGAGCCGGTCCGCCAGGGATTGCCTGGGTTCGGAGACCTCGATATCCGTCAGTCGGCCAAGCAGGCGGACCAGGGTCGGGCCGCTCAAGCTCGTGCGCCGGGGCACTTGTTCCATACCGCCGAATCAAAAATCCGGCAGTTTACACGGCGGGTCCACGCTGGGGGTACCCGCCCGGCGGGCCGGGAAGCCGACCGGGGGGCCGACAGGCGTGCCGCGGCGCCCGTCCGAAGGCTCACCCGCCGGAATGGGCGCCGCCGCCGCCTGGCGGCGCCCCATGATGCGCCGCCCGCGTGAGGGGCTTCGCCAGCGTTCCCCCGGCTTGACCGGGCCACGAACCGGCAAATACATCGTACTACGATATAATTGCCGGCGCCCGACGATGCTCGATCGCATGGCGACGCACTCGTCGCGTCCCCACCCGCCGGCGTCCGGCGCCGGCGACCGCCCGCGGGTGACCTCCCATTTGTCGATCTTTTCCAGGAATCAACGTGCACGCAGACAACTCCAAGGGCGACTTCGCCGCCAGCGCGCGGCTGCTGGGCATCGCGGCCATCGCCGCGATCATCGGCATGTTCAGCACCTTGACCGCCTACGCCCTGCTGCGGCTGATCGCTTTTTTCACCAACCTGTTCTTTTTCCAGAAGTTCTCATTGGAAAACACTTCTCCGGCCGGCAATACGCTGGGCCTGTGGGTGATCGTCGTGCCGGCCATCGGCGGCCTGCTCATCGGCCTGATCGCCCGCTACGGCACGGAGAAAATCCGCGGCCACGGCATACCCGAGGCCATAGAAGCCATCCTGTTCGGCAAAAGCCGGATGTCGCCCAAGGTAGCCGTGCTCAAGCCGCTTTCCTCCGCCATCGCCATCGGCAGCGGCGGGCCTTTCGGCGCGGAGGGCCCCATCATCATGACGGGCGGCGCCATCGGCTCGCTGATCGCCCAGCACTTCCACTTGAGCGCCGCCGAGCGCAAGACGCTGCTGGTGGCCGGCGCGACCGCCGGCATGACCGCGGTGTTCGGCACCCCCATCGCGGCGGTGATGCTGGCGGTGGAGCTGCTGCTGTTCGAACTGCGGCCCCGCAGCTTCCTGCCCGTGGCGGTGGCGTGCGCGGTGGCGGGCTTCTGCCGTCCCCTGGTCATGGAAGGCGGCGCCCTCTTTCCGCTGCAGACCGATGTGCTGGGCGCGACAGGGCTTGCGGCCTGCGCGGTCGCCGGCGTGGTCACGGGCGCCCTGTCCTGGGGCCTGTCCACCGCGCTGTACAAGATGGAAGACCTGTTCATGAAGCTGCCCCTGCACTGGATGTGGTGGCCGGCGCTGGGCGGCCTGGCCATCGGCATCGGCGGCTACTTCCAGCCGCGCGCCCTGGGCGTGGGCTATGACGTCATCGGCGACCTGCTGCACAACAATCTGGCCGTGGGCGTGGTGGCCGGCCTGATCCTGGTCAAGGCGGCGATCTGGGTCGTCTCGCTGGCTTCGGGCACGTCCGGCGGCGTCCTTGCCCCCTTGCTGATGATGGGCGCGGCCGCCGGCGTGGTCGCCGCGCCCTACATGCCCGGCGGGCAGCCGGGGCTCTGGCCCATGATCTTCATGGCCGCCACCCTGGGCGGCATGATGCGCGCCCCCATCATGTCGGTGCTGTTCGCCTTCGAGCTCACGCACGATATCAACGCGCTGCTGCCGCTGCTGACCGCCTCGGCCTGCGCCTACGGCTTCACGGTGCTGGTCATGCGCCGGTCCATCCTGACGGAAAAGATCGCCCGGCGCGGCTATCACATCTACCGCGAATACGGCATCGATCCGCTGGAGCGCCATTTCGTCGACGAAGTCATGACGGCGCAGGTGCGCGCCATCGATGCCGGCACGCCGCTGCGCGAGGCGCTGGACCGCTACTTCGGCGAGGACCAGACCCACCGCGCCTATCCCGTCGCGCGCGACGGCGCCCTGATCGGCATGATCGACCGCCAGGGCCTGCTGCAAGGGCTGGCCAATCCGCAAGCCCATGTCATGGCCGATCTGTTCGGGGCCAATGTCCCGCTCATGGCCCTGCCCGGGGAAACCTGCCGCACCGTCGCGAACCGGCTCGCCGTGCATGGCCTGGAGCGTGTTCCCGTCGTCACCGATGCCCGATCGCGCCGGCTGGTCGGCATCATCAGCCGCAGCGACCTGGTCAAGCCTTCGCTGGCGTTCTCCGAGGAAGAAGACCGCTACGAGACCCTGCGCCGCACCCCGCTGCACGGCCTGGGACGCCGCTTCGGCAAGGCGCGCCGGCGCGGCGACGGACTGGCTTGAGAAGAAAGCGCCGCCGTCGCATCGACGGCGACGGCGCGACGATGCGACGGGATCCCGGCCGCGGACTTCGTCCTTGCGAGGCCCCGCCCCAGATGCCCGGCCTTACCGGTTGCGCGGATCGCGCGGCGCGGCGCGATGCGCGCGCTCCTGGCCCGGCAATAGCGTCGTATAGAACTCCGGCACCCGTGGCGGGCGGCCGTCCGCGTCCAGCGGGGCGTCGTCCAGCGCCGCGTCGCGCAGCACATGGGCGGCCAGGCGGCTTTCGGCCACCAGCAATTCCTCCAGCGCCCGATCGCGCAGCAGCGACAGCAAATCCACCGTGCGACGCACCCAGGCATGCAGCGCGGCGAGCCAGTTCTCCAGGTTCCGTGCCGACGGATACACCAGCTCCAGGGAACCGAAGGTGGGGGCCCACTCCCCGATCGCCATGCGCGTGCCCAGGACGGGCCCCGGCCGCACGGCATCCCGGTCCTCGTAAATCGTCTCCAGCACCCGGTAGAGCCGCTGGGCGGCCATCAGTACGCGGCGCCGCGCCGCTTTGCCGAACCGGCGTGGCGCGGTCTCCCTTGCCAGCATGCGGCGGAAGGCGCCGTGCGCGTCCGCCAGGTCCGCCGCGGTGTGATCGGCATAGTGGACGGTGCGCAGCAGGCCTTCCAGGTATTCCGGCCAGCCGCGCCCGACGGTCTGCGCCGCGGCGGCGTGCCAGGCCCGGCAGGCGGCGTCATGCGCGTGCAGGCGTTTGCGCACCTGGGCCAGTGCCTGCTCGCTGGCGGCGAGCGAGCCGGACGGCAGCCCGCGCGGCGGCTCCCTGCGCCAGCGCGCCGCCGCATCGCCCCCGGGCGCCCCGCCATGCATTGCGCGCTGCCGCGCGATCGCCGCCTCCAGCGCGCGCAGCGCTTCCATGTCCGCCGCCAGGGCAGGCGGATACAGCAGCGCGTGGGCGGCGAGGTCGCCCGAGGTTTCATGGTCGTACAGCGCCAGCGGATCGACCACATGGCGCACGGAAGAACGGTCCAGATAGATGCCGCGGTAGCGCGGCTTCAGGTACTCGCGGGAGAACCGCTCGTCCAGCCTTTGCAGCGTTTCCTGTAGCGGGGCAGGCTCGGCGCCGGGAGCGTCCAGCATCGAGGCGGTCAGGTGGCGCCGCAAGCGCAAGGCGTCCTCGAAGACGCTCCAGGCGCTGGTGTTGTCGGCCAGGGACGGGATGTAGCGCGCCTTGGCATGGGCCTCGCGTTCGTGGCTGGGCGTATGGGCCTGCCACATGCGCGGCGGCCGCCCCGGCCCGGCCTGGAATACGCGGTGCGCCTGCGGATCGTCCGCGGGCACGGGCGCCACGGCACCGTAGTGCGGGTCGTCCAGCACGTGCCGCATGTGCGCCAGGATGCGCGCCTGCACGCAGAATGCGTCTTCCGCCGTGCGGCCGGCCTGATGCTCGGCGGCGATGAAACGGCTGGCACGGTCCCAGGAATCTTCCGCCGCCTGCGATCGGTGCAGCGCGTGCACCAGCGCATCGCTGCCCGTCAGGTGGACGGCCACCATGTCGGCGTCGCGCTCCATCTGGCGCGCGAGCGCGCATGGGATGGCCGCCACGAAGCGGATGGCGGCCCCTGCCGCCGCGCGCGCGCCACGCAGTGTGCGGCCGGACGCCGTGCCCGCCGGGGCGATACGCCCGTCCGCGGCCACACCCCGCGATAGACAGCCGTCCGGGACGTCGAACGGCGCGCCCAAATGGGCCCCTGCCCGTTGCGCGACGTACACCCAGCGTCCCATCGCGCTCGAGCGTTGCGCCAGGTGGCCGAACTCGTGCGCCAGGACGGCACGCAGCTCCTCCCGCGTCAGCACATTGACCAGTCCCAGCCCTATCTCCAGGTCCTTGCGCGGGAATAGCAAGAGATGCATCAGCGACACGTCGCGGGACACGCCCGCGTGGACCCGCGGCGATAGCAGCACGCGCCGGGGCCGCGGCGCCCCCGCGGCGTCGGCGATTTCATGCACGAAGCGGAACAGATCGGGCTGCTGGGCGGCGGTGACCTGCACCACATCGCGCTCCATGTCCCCGCGCCGGACGCCGGTCAGGCCCTTGATCATGAGCCCCGCGACCACCGCCGCGCAAACGCCGGCCAGCCTGGCATAGGGGGCGTCGCCACCCGGCAGAGGTTCGGCCAGCAATTGCACCGCCACCAGGACGAACCACGCGGCGGCCGCCATGTACAGGATCAGGAAGGCGAGCAGGAGGGTCACCGCCAGGCCGGCCCGCAGTCCCCAGCGACCGGATGGACGCGGCAGCGGGCTGGGCGGCGAAGCGGGCGCTGCGCGGTGCGGGGCGGCCGGCATGTTGCTCCCTGGGAAGGTTTCGATGGGGCAAGGGCGCGCCGGACGGCCGGGTGTCCCGGATGCCGCGCGGCGCGGACCACGCCCGGCGGGCATGCCCATGTGGTTACATTGGGAAATATTATAGAGACAACTTCGAAACATGGAGTAACCGAGGCCGGCTTTTTTATGCGCGGCGGGTCGTGGGCCGGGCACGGACGGCGCGCGCTTCCTGCACCGGCGGGTCTTGCGGCTCGGCGCCGGGCTCGGTGCGCGGCACGGACGTCCCCGCCCCTAGCCCGCGGCCAGGACCACGACGATGGCCCCACAGGTCGTGAGCAGGATGTTGGAGGTGGCGTAGGGCACGGTGTAGCCCAGGACCGGAATCTTGCTGCCGGCCTTTTCCTGTACGGCCGCCAGGGCCGCCGTGAAGGTCTGGGCGCCCGCCAGGGCACCCAGCAACAACACGGGATTCATGCGCAGCACGTAGCGGCCGACAAGCAAGGCCGCCAGCATGGGCAGCAGCGTGAGCGCCACGCCGGCCAGCAGGATGCCCAGGCCGAGTTCCCGCACCGCGCGCAGGAACTCCGGCCCGGCCTGCAGGCCGGCGCAGGCCACGAAGCCGGCCAGCCCGAAGGTGATCATGAAGTCCAGCGCGGCCTGCGGAATCTCGCCCTGGCCTGGCCTTACCGTGCGCAGCCAGCCGAAAAACAGGCCGGCCAGCAGGACGCCGACGCTGGTCCCCAGGGTCAGGTTGAAGGCCCCGACATCCAGGTAGGGCAAACCGATGGCGGCGCCGATCAGGATGCCGAAGCCCAGGATGGACAGATTGGTGGCGTTCGTGGGTCGCAAGGCATAACCCACGCGGGCGGCCACCATCTCCACCGCATGCTGCGCGCCGATCAGTTCCACCACGTCGCCGCGGTTCAGCCGCGTGGAAGCGCCGAAGGGGATGTCCTGGCCGCCCCGGGTCAGCGTGCGCATCCCCACGCTGCGCAGTTCCAGCGTGCGGGCATCCACCAGTTCCTGCAGGGTGGGCCCGCATAGCGCCGGGTTGGTCACCACTACCCGCAGGACCTCGACCGGGAAATCCAGCAACTCCGGCTCGTGCAGTTCCGTGCCGAAGCCCGGCCCGGCGGCAACCAGCGCCTCGGTGCGGCCGTACACCACCGCCACGTCGCCCGGCAGCAGGGCCGTATCCGGCCGTATTTCGATATCCTGGTTGCCACGTCGAACGCGTTCGACGAAATAGCGCAGGCCGACCCGCGCCCGTTCCGCCTCGTCGATGCGCCGGCCGGCGAACGGCGCATCGGCACGCAGCTGGTAGGCCCGCGCGGCAAAGCGCTGGTAGCCCGACACCACGCCCTCGATCCGCGTCTTGATGCCGTATTGCTGCTCCAGCAAGGCCGCTTCGGCGCGCAGGTCCACGCGCAGGATGCGGGGCGCCACCACGCTGATGAACAGAATGGCGCCGATGGCGCCGAATACATAGGTCAGGGCGTCCGCCACCGCCACGTGGCTGGCCATCAGCCTTTGCATTTCCGGCGGGATCGGCAAGGACATGATCGCGTCCGTCGCGGTGCCCATGACCGCGGACTGCGTCAGCGCGCCGCTGAACAGGCCGGCCGTCAGGCCCGGGTCCAGTCCCAGCAGCCGGCCCAGCAGCACGGCCAGCGGCACGGCCACGATGGCGATCACCAGCGACAGCACCATGGGCTTGGCGCCGTCCCGCCGCAGTGCCTGGAAAAACTGTGGTCCGGCCGAATAGCCGTTCGCGAACAGGAACAGGTAGAACAGGCTCCAGCGCAGCTGGCGGTCCACATCCACGCCGGCCTGCCCGATGAACAATCCGGCGATCAGCGCTCCCGTGACGGTACCGAACGAGAACTTGCCAAGCTTGATATTTCCCACCACGTAGCCGATGGGAACGGCCATGAACAGCGCCAGCTCCGGCGACTTGCGCAGCAGCGCCACGATCCAGTCGAAGTCCATGGTCATCCCCTGCCCGCGCGCGCGGGGCTAGTGCGCCAACAGCATCGCGAAGTAGCCGAAGATCGTCAGCAGCACGCCCGACACCGCGTATGCCACGGGAAAACCCATCCACGGCACGGAGCTGTCGATTTCCTTGGCGGCCTCCCGGCAGGGCCCGGAATGGCTGCGCGCGCCTGCCGTCACGCCCATCAGCACCGCCGCATTCGTCTTGAGCAGGTGATAGCCGATGGCCCAGACCACGAAAGGCGGTATCGTGCAGGCGATAAAGCCGACGATGAATATCTTCAAGGCAATGGCGCCCGTCAGTTGTTCCAGCAGGGTGGAGCCGGCGTTCAGGCCCACGATGGCGACGAAGACCACCAGCCCCAGGTCCTCCAGGATATTGCGCGCCGCGTTGGGCGTACTGCCGAAGAACCGCAGCCGCGACGAGATCGACGCCACGATAATGCCCGACACCAGCAGGCCGCCGGCATTGCCCAGCCCCACGCGGCTGCCGAAGGCGGGGAAGTCTATCTTGCCGATCAGGAAGCCCAGGATCATGCCTGCCGCCAGGGTCAGCAGGTCCGTGGCCGTGCTGGGCCTGGCGACGATGCCTATCAACTCCCCTGCCCGCTTCACCGCCGGCTTCAGTCCGGTGATGAACAGCACGTCGCGGCGCTTCAGCGTGGTTTCCAGGCCTATCGGTATGGGCACGCCCGAGCGCTCGATCTTGGTCAGCTGGACCTGCCCCGCGATGTCGGAGGTGCGGAAGGATTTCAGCGGCTTGCCCACCGCATCCTTGGACGTCACCAGGATCTCCGCCTGGTCCAGCGGCACGCTCAGCGCCTTCTGGTCCGGGACTTCCGGTCCCAGCAGGCCCATCTTGTCGGTCAGGGACTCCAGCCGTCCGCCCAGCGCCACCACATCGCCCTGGCGCAGCACCAGGTCCGGTTCCGCGCCCACTGACTCGCCATCGCGGCACACATTGACCACGCGGTACTCCGGATTGTCCTGGCGGAATTGCGCGATGGTCTTGTTCGCGGCGGCCGGATTCTCCAGCCGGTAGGCGCGCAGGCCGCCCGCGCGATAGCCGGACAGGCCGGCCTCGTCGACATTGCGCACGCCGACCTCGTCCTCGTACTTCTTGGCCGCGGCCCGCGCATCGACGCCCCACCAGCGCGGCAGGTACTTGACGATCAGGATGATGCCCACGGTGCCCCAGATGTAGGTAATACCGTAGGACAAGGCGATCATGCCCGTGGCGGCTTCCGGCGGCATGCCGGGCGGCAGCGCGACCACGCCGTCCAGGACGGCCTGCTCGGCCGAGCCTATGGCCGCGGACATCGTCTGGCTGCCGGCCAGGATTCCCCCGGCCGCGCCCACCGGCAAATCGGCCAGCCTGGTGCCCACCACCACCAGGATCAGGCCCAGTACCGGCGCCAGTACCGCCAGGAAGGTGAATCCCAGGCTGTCGCGCCCCAGGCTGTTGATGAAGGACGGCCCCACGCGCAAGCCCACGCCGTACATGAACAGGTAGTAGAAAAGCAGCCGCACGAAGTTGTCCAGCTGCAGCTTGATGCCATAGGTCGACGCCCAGATGGACAGGATGGCGCCGACCACCACCGCGCCGGCCACCATGCCCAATCCATACCCCTTGATGGTGACGCGCCCCAGCCACACCGACAGGCCGACGGTGAAGAACAAAAGAATGTAGGGGTTCGCCTTCAGGAATCCGAAGAACCATTCCATGGCCGTTTCTCCTTGATTTTCGACAGGCAGGAAATGCCGGGGATACCGCGGCGGCCCCGGCGTCCGCGGGCCGTCTAGCCGCCTGTTCGCGGCTTGCCGATGGCCGCCGGCTTGATCAGCTTGAGCCCGCGCGCGGCGTTGTAGCCGTGGATCTCCTTGACATCCAGCTTGCGCATGAACCCTATGGTGTCCGCGTCGATGATCTGGCCCGGCACCATGATGGGAAAGCCTGGCGGGTAGGGAATGACGAAGTTGGCCGAGACCAGTTCCGGTCCCTGTGCCAGCCGCTCGTCCAGCGCCGCGCCGTTCAGCGGCAGGTACTCGCATTCCTCTTCGTCATAGGCCGCGAAGAAGGCCGAGCGCATGTCGCCCTCCAGCGTGACGCTGCCGGGATGCTCCCGATAGCCGTCATGGAAGCGGCTGAAGTTCGGCAGGTTGGGCACGTCTTCCATCAGGCTCTTGACCCGTGCCGCGAATGCGGCCTGGCCGGCCTCGCCCTCTTCCTTCAAGCGGGCCTCGATCTCTTCGGAAAGCTCCACCAGAACCTTGATCAGCACCGCCACGTCGCTGCGCGTGTTATTGATATTGCTCTGGAGCAGCACGCTATTGCGCGAGGTCTTGTTCAACTGGATGTTGTAGCGGGACGCCAGCAGGTTTTTGAAGGCCGTGCCGTCGTAGCCGGCGGTGCCGCAGACCAGCGTCATCCGGGTGGGATCCAGGACGAACTCGTCTTCCTTCAGCGCCTTGGCCGCCGTCAGCCAGTTGGCCCCGGGCGTCAGGTAATCGACGAAGCCGGAAGAGCGGTACTGTTCCGGCACCATCCTGTCCGCGCCCAGCACGCTGAAGTACTTGGAGATCAGCGGATGGGCGGCCACCTCCCTGCGCACCGCCAGGGCGATCTCGATCGCCCGCATCACCAGCTCGTAGCCCTCCAGCTCCATCTGCCGCCGCGCCACGTCCATGGACGCGATGATCTGCGCGTTGGGCGAGGTCGAGGCATGGATGAACACCGCCTCGCGGAAGGCGGACGCATGGCGGTTGTAGTCCTCGTCGCGTACCGCGACGATAGAGCCCTGGCGCAGGCACGACATGGACTTGTGGATCGAATCCGTTTCATACACGCGGATGCGCATCTTGCGCGGATCCGGCACCAGGCGCCGTTCCAGCAGCCGGGCGTCCTTGGGATCCAGGTCTTCGCCCAGTTCCTGGGCCTGGGCCTGCCACGCGTCCATCGCGGCGGGATCCTCGCGCCATCGCTGCAGGGTCTCGGCCGCGCCCATGGCGGTGCGCGGGCGCAGGAAGGGCGACCAGCGCGCGAAGCCGAACCAGGCTTCGTCCCACAGGAAAATCAGGTCCGGCTTGATCGCCAGGCACTCTTCCATGACGCGGCGCGTGTGATAGACGTGGCCGTCGAAAGTACAGTTGGTCAACGTGACCATGGCCACGCGGTCCAGCCGCCCCTCGGCCTTCAGGTCCAGCAGCGCCTGCTTGATCGTGCGCAGCGGCACCGCGCCGTACATGGAGTACTCCGTCATGGGGAAGGCTTCCACGTAAAGCGGCTGCGCCCCCGACAGCACCATGCCGTAGTGGTGCGACTTGTGGCAATTGCGGTCCACGATCACGATGTCGCCGGGCTTGGTCACCGCCTGGTAGACCATCTTGTTCGAGGTGGACGTGCCGTTGGTCACGAAGAACACGTGATCGGCGCCCACCGCGCGGGCGAACTTCTCTTGCGCCAGCTTGATGTTGCCCGTCGGCTCCAGCATGCTGTCCAGGCCGCCGGTGGTCGCCGAGGTCTCCGCCAGGAACAGGTTCATGCCGTAGAACTCGCCGAAGTCGCGTATCCAGTTCGACTTGATAATGGACTTGCCGCGCGCGATGGGCAGCGCGTGGAAGGTGCTGATGGGCCGCGCGGCATAGCGCTTCAGATTGTCGAAATGCGGCGTGGCCTGGCGGTCCAGCACGCCTTCCAGGATATTCAGGTGGATCTCCATCGGCTCTTCGACCTCGTAGAACACGCGGCGTATCGCCGATGCCTTGCGGTCGCCGGCCAGTTTCTCCACTTCCCGGTCGGTCAGCAGATAGATGTCCAGCTCCGGGCGCAGCCGCTTGAGCAGTTGCGCCAGCTGCACGCCCACCTCGCGCGGCGCGTCCGTCGAGGTGTCCAGCTGCTGGTGCACGGCCAGGAACTCGTGCAGCAGCGGTACGTCGTGCTGGCACGGCACGGGGATCCCGTCGTAGATCACCACGGCTTCCAGCTTGCCGTTCAGGAAGGCGGCCAGGATGGCGTCCTCCAGGCTGCCCACCATGACGGGCTCGTAGATGGCGGTGTCGTCCGGCCGGCGCAGGTTGCGGATCTCCTGCGCCATCGCGGCCAGTCGCGCCG
The DNA here is from genome assembly GCF_001676705.1 of Bordetella bronchialis. Taxonomy (NCBI): domain Bacteria; kingdom Pseudomonadati; phylum Pseudomonadota; class Betaproteobacteria; order Burkholderiales; family Alcaligenaceae; genus Bordetella; species Bordetella bronchialis. The sequence continues at coordinate 2,871,803 of NZ_CP016170.1, read as the reverse complement.
CCGGCGCCGGCGTCACGAACAGCGTCTCGAAATACGGCCGCCGTGGCGGCGCCTCGCCCAGACCGGGCGGCATGCGGTCGGGCGCGTCCGTGGGCGTGTCCTCGGTGGCCTCCCACTCGCCGCTGTCATAGCGGTAGCGGCCCGAAAGCAAGGCATTGCTCATGCGCAACACCAGGCGGGCCGCGCCCAGCGCGTCGTCCTCGGCGATACGCTCGTCCAGCACCCGCAGCAGATGCAGGCCGGGATAGGCGAAGTAGTTCTCCATGGGGCGCAGGGCCGCCAGGGCCTCCTGCACCGGGCCGGCACCCTGGCCCTTGCGCACGCCGCGTTGTTCCGCGGCCCAGCCCTGGGCCTTGGCATTCAGGTCGCGCCATCGGTCCATGCGCGCGGCCGAGTTGGAAAACAGGTGGTCCAGCTGCTGGCCGTTCTTTGCTCCGTTTTTCATGTCGTCCCCTACTCTCCATAAGCCCGTGAGGCCGTGGCGCCTCGACGCCGCGATCGCATCCAGGCGACGCCGGACAGGCGACCCCAGGCTGCGCCGATGGCCCTGCCACGGACGATCCAGGAGCCCATTGCCGGCGGTGCGCGGCAGGGCATCCCATCGAAAACGAACCATGCATTACGTTTGTTGCCAGTCCTCCCTGGATCGAGGTCGGATGCGCCAGGTCAAGGCTCAATGGGCCGTGTCGCGGCCGTGGCCGACGTCGCCTGCGGCGCCGCCGTGGAGGACGCCTCCCGCGCGGGATCCGCCTGCGTGGTTTTCAATGGGTCCGGCGGGCCCGCCGTCATGCGCTCGGCCTCCAGCACCCAGCCGCCGCCCATGGCCTTGTACAGCTGCACGATGGAAGAGAAGACCACCCCCTGCGTCTGCGCCTGGGTCAGCTGGGAATTGAACAGGCTGCGCTCGGCGTCCAGTACCTCGATATAGCTGGTGTAGCCGCCTTCGTAGCGCAGCCGCGCCAGGCGTGCGTAGCGGCCCAGCGCCTCTACCTGCTTGCCCTGCACCGCCAGCGCCTCGCGCGTCTTGCGCAGGCTGATCAGCGAATCGGAAACTTCCTGGAAGGCCGTCTGGATGGCCTTCTCGTACTCCAGCAGCATCTGCTGGTGCTGGGCTTCGGCCTGACGGACCTGGCCGGCGATGCCGCCCGCCGTGAAGATGGGCACGGTGACCACGCCGGCGAAGGACCAGACCTTGGACGCACCCGTGAACAGATTGGAGAACTGCGTGCTGGCCGTGCCGAACGCGCCGGTCAGCGAGATCGAAGGGAAATACAAGGCCCGCGCCGCGCCGATCAGGGCGTTGGCGGCGATCAGGTTCTGCTCGGCCTGCCGCAGGTCCGGCCGGCGCGCCAGCAGCTCCGAAGGCAACCCGGCGGGGACGGCGGGCAGCACCAGCTGGTCCAGTCCGCGGTCGCGGGGCACCGCCGCGGGATTGCCGCCCAGCAGCACCGAGAGCGCGTCCTCCTGCTGCGCGATCTGCAGCTCCAGCTGCGGGATGGTCGCCAGGGCCGCCTGGTACTCGGATTGGCTCTGCGCCAGCTCCATCTCGGATACCTCTCCGTAGCTATAGCGCAAGGTGAAGATACGCACCGACTCGCCGCGGCTTTCCGCCGTGGCGCGCGCGATGGCAAGCTGGCGGTCCAGCGCCACCAGGTTGATGTAGCCCGATGCCGCCGACGCCACCAGCGCCAGGATGGTGGCCCGCCGCCCTTCTTCGCTGGAAAGCAGCAGCGCGCGCGCGGCCTCGGTCTGCCGGCGCAGGCGGCCGAAGACGTCGATCTCCCACGAGGCGGACAAAGTGGCCGAGTACTGGTTGAACACGGGCCCGACGTTATCCGGCAGATTGACCGAGCCGACGGGCAGGCGCTGGCGCTCGGCCTGCGTCCCGGCGCCCAGCTGCGGGAACAGTTGCGCGCGCGTCGTCTGCAACTGGCCCAAATACTGCTCCACGCGCGCCGCGGCGATCTTCACGTCCTTGTTGCCCGCCAGCGCGCTGGCGATCACGCCGTTCAAGGCGGGATCCTGGAACTGCTCCCACCATGCGGTATCGACCAGGTCGCGCGCCTCCTGGTCGGCGAAGCGGAACGACGGCGGCGCGTCGACCTCCGGCCGCTTGTAGTCCGGGCCCAGCAGGCATCCGCTCAACAGCGTACAGGCCATGAGCACAATCGCGGCGGCGCGCATGTCAGCCCTCCTCGCGCCGGGCCGAGGGACTGGGACTGGCGCTGGCCGCCCCATGCGGCGCCGCGCCGGTGGCGGGCGGCGGCTCGGCCGCCTGCCTGGACGCCTTGCGTTCCGACATTTTTTCCAGCACGTAGAAGAACATCGGGATGAAGAACACCGCGATGGCGGTCGCCCCCAGCATGCCGCCGATCACCCCCGTGCCGATGGAGTGCCGGCTATTGGCGGCCGCGCCCGTGGCGATCGCCAGCGGCACGCAGCCCAGGATGAAGGCCAGCGAAGTCATGACGATGGGCCGCAGCCGCTCATTGGCGGCGGTGACGGCGGCGTCGTAGACGGACTCGCCGGACTGACGGTTCAGCACGGCGAACTCGAAGATCAGGATGGCGTTCTTGGCCGCCAGCGCGACCAGCATGGTCAGGCCGATCTGGAAGTACACGTCGTTCTCCAGGCCGCGCGCCATGGTCGCCGCCAGCGCGCCGAACAGCGCGAACGGCACCGTCATCAGCACGCCCAGCGGCAGGCTCCATTTTTCGTACTGCGCCGCCAGGATCAGGAACACCATGACCAGGCCGAAGGCAAACACCAGCACCGATGTATTGCCTGCCTTGCGGGCCTCGTAGGCCTCGCCGCTCCATCCCAGGTTGTAGCCGGACGGCAGGACCTGGGCGCCGATTTCCTCCAGCGCCTGCATAACCTGTCCCGTACTGGCGCCGGGGGCGGCGTTCACGGTCACCTTGATTGCCGGGAAGTTATTGAAGCGGGTGACGAGGTCCGGCCCCGTGACGTAGCGCGTCGTCACCATGGCGCTCAGGGGCACCATATCGCCGTTGCGGCTGCGCGTGTAGATGCGCGACAAGTCCTCCGGCCGCACGCGGTAGGACGACTCGGCCTGCAGGATCACCTGCCACAGGCGGCTGGAGCGGTTGAACTGCGACACGTACAGCGAACCGAACATGGTCTGCATGGCGCTGTAGACCTCTTCCACCGGCACGCCCAGGGTTTCGGACTTGTCGCGGTCGACATCCACCAGCAGCTGCTGCGACGAGGCATTGAAGGTCGAGGTCACCCGCGCCAGCTCGGGCCTTTGTTGCGCCTTGCCGATGTACTGCTGCACCACGCCCGCCAATTGCGCAGTGGTGGCATCGCCCTGCCCCTGTATCCACACCTCCGTGCCCCCTGTGGTTCCCAGCCCGGGGATGGCGGGCGGGTTGACCGGCAGCACGATGCCTTCCTGCACCTGGGAAAAACCGCGGTAGGCCGCCAGCAGCACGGCCCGGGCGTTCTGCGTGCGTATGTTGTCCGAGGAATAGCGTTCATCGAAGGACTTGAAGCCCACGAAGAAGGTCGCGGCATTGTTCTTGTTCTGGTTGTCCAACAGGCTGTAGCCATCGACCATGGCCACGCTGCCCACCGCCGGCTGCTCCAGGAAGTAATCCGTGACGCGGCGCGATACGTCGCCCGTGCGGTCCAGGCTGGCCGCGTCCGGCATGATGACCTGCCCCAGCAGATAGCCCTGGTCCTCTTCCGGCAGGAAAGAGGTCGGCAGGATCCGCATCATCATCACCGTCAGCGCCACCATGCCGGCGAACAGCAGCAGCCCGATCGCGTAGCGCTTGATCATCCACTTCACCGCATGCGTATAGCCGTCCGTCATGCGGGTGAAATGGCGTTCGAACCAGCGGAAGAATCCTTTCTTCTCGTGGTGTCCCGGCTTGAGCAGCAGCGCCGCCAAGGCGGGCGACAGCGTCAGCGCCACTACCCCGGACAGCACCACGGAAATGGCGATGGTGATGGCGAACTGCTTGTAGAGCTGTCCGGTGATCCCGCCGATGAAGGCGACGGGCACGAACACGGCGCACAGCACCAGCACGATGGCCACGACCGGCCCGGCGACCTCGTCCATGGCCCGCTTGGCGGCGGCCTTGGGGTCCAGCTTGTGCACGGTCATGTTGCGCTCGACGTTCTCGATCACCACGATGGCGTCGTCCACCACGATGCCGATGGCCAGCACCATGCCGAACAGCGTCAGCATATTGATGGAAAAGCCCAGGGCCAGCATGCCGACGCAGGTGCCCACTATGGACACCGGCACGGCAAGGACAGGGATCAGCGTGGCGCGCAGGCTCTGCAGGAAGACGAACACCACCACCACGACCAGCACCAGGGCTTCGAAGAACGTGTGGATCACGTCCCCGATGGATGCCCGGGTGAACTCCGTGGTGTCCATGGCGATGCTGTACTGCAGGCCTTCCGGGAAGGTCTTCTGCATTTCCGCCAGCGTGGCGCGCACCTGGTTGGACACGTCCAGGGCATTGGCGCCGGGCTGCTGGTACACCGCCAGCACCGTGGCCGGCTTGCCCTGGAAGCGGCTGCGTATCGAATAATCTTTCTGGCCCAGTTCGGCGTGGCCGATGTCCTTCAGCCGGACGATGGCCGCGCCCTGGCTGGCCGCGCGGATGATGATGTTGTCGAACTCGGCGGGATCCGACAGCCGGCCGCGCGTAGTCACCGCGAAGGACTGCTCCACCGGCCCAGCCGTGGGCGATTGGCCGATGCGTCCCACCGCGAACTGCTCGTTCTGGTTGGACACGGCCTTCTGCACGTCGGATGCGGTGACCTTCAACTGCGCCATGCGGTCGGGCTTGAGCCAGATGCGCATCGCGTAGTCCGGCGTGCCGAAGATGGCGGACTGGTTCGCGCCCGGGATCCGCTTGAGCGCGTCCAGCACGTAGATGTTGGTGTAATTGGCGATATAGGTGGCGTCGTAGCGCTGTTCCGGCGAATAGACCGCGATCACCATCATGAAGGCCGAAGACTTCTTCTGCACCTGTATGCCCTGGGCCTGCACCGCCTGCGGCAGCTGCGGCAGCGCCAGGTTGACGCGGTTCTGCACATCGACCTGCGCCAGCTCGGGATTGGTGCCGATTTCGAAGAACACATTGATCGTCAGGTTTCCCGTGGAGGAACTGGACGAATTCATGTAGATCATGTTGTCGGCGCCATTGACCTGCTGCTCGATGGGCGCCGCGACATTGTTGGCCACCACGTCGGCGCTGGCGCCGGGATAGGTGGCGCTGATGGTGATCTGCGGCGGCGTAATGTCGGGATACTGCGCCACGGGCAACACCAGCATGGCCACCGCGCCCGCCAGGGTGATGACGATGGAGATGACCGTCGCGAAGATCGGGCGGTCGATGCAGAAGTGCGAAATATTCATTTCGCCTCCGTCTCAGCGGGGGGGCCGGCTATCGGCCTGGCGCGCCGGGCCGCCGGCGCCGCCCTGCCGGCCGCCGTCGCCGTCCCCGGATTTGCCCGAGCCACCGCCATCGCCCTGCCCGGGCCCGCCGTCCGCGCCGGGCGCGGCCCGGCTGATCTTCAGCGGCGCGTCGGGCACCACGCGGATGGCCCCGTCCACGACGATCTCTTCCCCCGCCTTCAAGCCGTCCATGATGAACCAGTCGTCGCCATGCCAGCTGCCCACTTCCACCACGCGCTGACGCGCCTTGCCGTCCTTGTCGATCACCCAGACGAAATGGCTGCGCGAGCCCTGCAATACCGCCCGCTGCGGCACCAGCACGGCATTAGGCCGGATCGCGCCGGCGACGCGCGCGCGCACGAACTGGCCGGGGCGCAGCAACCCGTCGGGGTTGGAGAAGGAAGCGCGTACCAGGAAGGTCCCGGTCTGCGTGTTGAAGGCCGGGTTGGCGAAATCGATGTGGCCGATCTGCGGATACACCGACCCGTCGGCCTGGATGACGGACACGTCGAACTGGCTGCGCGGCGGGAATTTCAGCTGGCCCTTGGCGATCTGGTCGCGGTAGGCCAGTAACTCGTTTTCCGAAATGCTGAAGTTCACCCACATGGGGTCGAGTTGGTAGACGTAGGTGAGCAGGCTCTGGCTGGTGGCTGTGACGTAGCTGCCGTCCTGCTGGCGCGCGAAACTGGACAGGCCGTTCAGCGGCGACTTGATCGTGGTGTAGCTCAGGTTCAGCTCTGCCGTCTGCACCTGCCCCTGCGCGGCGATGACCGCCGCCGCCGCTTCCTGTTCGTTGCCCACTGCATCGTCCAGGTCCTTCTTGCTGATGGCGTTCTGCGCAACCAGCGGCCGCACCCGCGCCAGGTTCAGCCGCGTCACGGTCCAGCGCGCCTGCTGCTGCGCAAGCTGCCCCTTGGCGGTCTGCAGCGCGGCCTGGAAGGGCCGGGGATCCATCAGGAAGAGCGTCTGTCCTTCGCGCACCAGGTCGCCCTCGACGTAGACGCGCTTGTCCAGGAAGCCGTCGACGCGGGCGCGGATTTCGACTTCGCGCGAGCTCTGCGTCTGGGCGGTGAACTCGAAATCGACGGGGGTATCGCGCTGCATCACGGTCTGCACCGTCACAGCGATGGGCTCGCGCGGAAGCGTTTCCGGCGTCTTGTTGCAGCCGGCCAGCGCCGCCAGCAGTATCAATGATGTCCCAGCAATACGCCCATGCATGCGGACCTCGTCGCGGCGGCATTCGGGAGGCGGACCCCGCGGTTGTGGTGCAAGCGCGGGACGACTGACATCTCCTGAGCAGGATACGCCGGACTTATGCCACGCAGATGTGGCGCGTGCACCCATAGGCCAAACAGTGGTGGCTGGAGGGCTGAACCGGCACGCGGGACGCTGCCGTCATGCCCGCCGAATAGCGGCCGAGGCCCGTGGCGCGCGCCGCATCGCGGCTACGCGTCCGCCCTTGGCAACACCGGGTTGGAGCAGACCCAGAGCACCCGGGCGTCGGTGTCCCCCGCCACACAGGCGTGCCCCATGGTGCTGTCGAAATAGCAGGCGTCGCCCGCCGCCAGCTCCATGGGCTGGTAATGGTCCGTATGCACCGTCACCCTGCCCTCCAGGACATAGATGAATTCCTCGCCGGCATGCCGCAACATGGAGGGAAAGGCCTGCAGCGAGCGCGCCTTGATGGTGGTCAGCAAGGGCACGAACTGCTTGTGCGCCAGTTCCGCGCACAGGACTTCGTAGTCGTATTGCGCGGTCGCGTGCACCAGGCCCTGGCCGTGGCGCGTCACGCTGCGGCGGGCGGTGGGCGCGGCGGGCGGCTCGTCGTTGAAGAGTTCTCCCACCTGCACGTCTAGGCCTTGCGCCAGCGCCGCGATTTTTTCGTAGGTGGGCGACAACTGGCCGTTCTCTATCTTGGACAGCGTGGAAACGGATATGCCGCAACGGGCGCTCAGCTGCTGCAGGGTCAACTGCCCTTCCCGGCGCAAGCGCCGGAGTTTGCGCGACAGCGGGTTCGCGGCGGTGGGCGTATCCGGGACCTGGACGCGGGCCGCCGCCGTCACGGCCGCGAGCCGGGCGGCGGCGCGGGGACCTTCCCCGGCCGCGCGCTTGCCGGCGGCTTCGATGCCGCCGCGTGTTTTTCCCGCGCGCGCGGATGGCGTTTTCCCTGCCCTGGCCATGCGGTCTCCATCGAGGCGTAGCGTTGATCGTTGCCGCGACGCAGGCGGCAACGGGCAAAAATTATCTTAACAGAGGTATTTTTATCGGATACGATAATTTATCGCCGCATCGCAAAACAGGAGAGCCCGCCTTGCAGATATTCGACAGCGCCACCACCGCCGCGCGCCTGCCCTTCGACCGCTTGATCCCAGCGCTGGAAAAGATGTTCGTCCAAGGCTGCACCGTGCCGCGCCGGCACAACCACATCCTGCACGACACGGATGGCGCCAAGGACAGCCTGCTGATCATGCCCGCCTGGCAGGACGACTACCTGGGCATCAAGCACGTGACCATCTACCCGGGTAATGGCAGCCGCGGCCTGCCCGGCCTGCATTCCACCTACACGCTGTACAACGCCGTCAATGGCGTGCCGCTGGCCTTGATCGACGGCGACCAGATCACCGTGCGGCGCACCGCGGCCGCTTCCGCGCTGGCGGCGTCTTTCCTGGCGCGCCAGGATGCGCGGAAACTGCTGGTAGTGGGCGCGGGCAATGTGGCCACCGCGCTGGCGCCGGCCTATGCGGCGGTGCGCGATATCCGCCAGGTCCGCGTCTGGGACCGCTATCCCGAAAAAGCGGCCACCCTGGCCGCCGCGCTGGCCACGCAGGGTTTCGACGCGGCAGCGGCGCCGGACCTGGACGCGGCCGTGCGCGAGGCCGACATCGTTACCTGCGCCACGCTGTCGCAGGAACCGCTGGTGCGCCGCGCCTGCCTGCGGCCCGGCACGCATGTCGACCTGATCGGCGGCTTCCAGCCCTTCATGCGCGAGAGCGACGACGCCACCTTCGCGGACACCTCGGTGTTCGTCGATACCGAAGAAGCCCTGGACAAGGCGGGCGACCTGTTGTCGCCCATCGCCGCCGGCGTCTTCCGCCGCGACGGCGTACTGGCCACCCTGGAGGCCCTGTGCCGCCGCGCGCACCCCGGGCGCCGCGCCGCCGACGAGATCACCGTGTACAAGGCGGTGGGCGCGGCGTCGGAGGACCTGGCCGCGGCCATGCTGGTGTACGCCGGGGACTGACCGTCAGGTTTCCTCCGCGAACGCTTCCTGGCGGCCCTTGCGTATCGAGGGCAAGGCGACGATGGCCACCAGCGCCAGCGTGGCGATCAGCAGCCCCGCGGAAATCGGCCGCTCCAGGAAGGTCATGAAGTCGCCGCGCGACAGCAGCAAGGCGCGGCGAAAGTTCTCTTCCATCATCGGGCCCAGCACCAGGCCCAGCAGCAGCGGCGCGCCTTCGCACTTCAGCTTGGCCCACACATAGCCGACCACGCCGAAGAACGCGGTGACATAGATGTCGAAGACGTTGTAGTTCAGCGAATACACGCCGATGGTGCAGAAGATCAGGATGGCCGGGAACAGGATGCGGTAAGGCACCTTGAGCAGCTTCACCCAGATACCGATGAGCGGCAGGTTCAGCACCACCAGCATCAGGTTGCCGATCCACATCGAGACGATCAGCCCCCAGAACAGGTCGGGATGGCTGGACATCACCTGCGGCCCGGGCTGTATGTTGTGGATGGTCATCGCGCCCACCATCAGCGCCATCACCGCGTTGCCGGGTATGCCCAGCGTCAGCAGCGGGATGAAGGAAGTCTGCGCGCCCGCGTTGTTGGCCGATTCGGGACCGGCCAGGCCGGCGGGATGGCCCTTGCCGAAACGCTCCGGCTGGCTGGACAGCTTTTTCTCCATCGTATAGGAGGCGAACGCGGACAGCGTCGCGCCGCCGCCGGGCAGGATGCCCAGGCAGGACCCCAGCGCCGTGCCGCGCAGGATGGCCGGCGCGGCCTCGCGCAGTTCGCGGCGGTTGGGATACAGCGATCCCACCTTGCCGGCGATCTCCACCCGGTTCTCGCGCTGCTCCAGGTTGGCCAGGATTTCCGCGAAGCCGAACACGCCCATGGCCACGATGGCGAAGTCGATGCCGTCCTGCAGCTCGGGAATGCCGAAGTCATAGCGCGCGACGCCCGAGTTCACGTCCGTGCCGACCATGCCCAGCAGCAGGCCCACGACGATCATGGCGATCGCCTTGATCAGCGAGCCGGAAGCCAGCACCACGGCGCCGACCAGGCCCAGCGTCATCAGCGAAAAATACTCCGCCGGACCGAACAGGAACGCCACTTCGGCCAGCGGCGGCGCGAAGGCGGCCAGGATGGCGGTGGCCACCGTGCCCGCGAAGAACGAGCCCATGGCGGCCAATGCCAGCGCCGCCCCCGCCCGGCCATTGCGCGCCATCTGGTGCCCGTCCAATGTGGTCACCACCGCCGACGTTTCCCCCGGCAGGTTAACCAGGATGGCCGTGGTCGAGCCGCCATACTGCGTGCCGTAGTAGATCCCCGCCAGCATGATCAGGCCGGCGACCGGCGGCAGCACATAAGTGATGGGCAGCAGCATCGCGATGGTGGGCACGGGGCCCAGGCCCGGCAGCACGCCGACCAGCGTGCCCAGGATGCAGCCCAGCAAGGCGTACAGCAGGTTCTCCGGGGAAACCGCCACCGAGAAGCCCTGCATCAGGTGTTCGAACAGCTCCATGGTCACCGCCCCCGGTCGTGCGCGCGGACGCGCGTGGCCGGCCCGGGCCGCGACATTCCGGCGGCGATCGGCGTGGCGCCCGCCCGGCGGGCGCGCCACGGCGCGGGTAGATCCTGGCGCGGACATAGGAAGGGATACGGCTGCATGAAGGCTCCTTGTCGTAGTGGTATTTCGTCAGGACGAACCCGCCCCTGCGCCACCGGGGTGGCGGCACATGGTTGCCCTTGCACGGAACGGTGTGCGGCGCGATGGACGGAGGTGCGGCATCCGCGCTGCCGGCGGCGGCCGCGATCGCGCCGCTTACCCGGACGGAAAAAAGCGCGTCGGAAAGCGGATTGAAATGTATCTGACGCGAAGCATAACGGCGGCGGCGCGTGGGGAATACTAGGGATATCTCTAATTAATCGTCATACGATATATTCGCGCACACTCTTCATCGGGACCGCGATGCCTCGTCCTCGCGCGCCGGCGCCGCCGCCCCATCGCCGCCCGGCATCGACGCAGCCAGCCGCGAGATCTCCCGCAGCAAAGCATCGGCGCCCGGCGACAATCGCGCGCCGGTACGGGTGGTAACGCCGATTTCGCGGCGCATGCCGTCCAACGGAAAGTCCAGCATGGCCAGGCCGCCCGCCTCGAACTCGTAATGCAGCTGGTGCACCGATAAGGCCGTCAGCATGTCGGAATGCAGCAGCAGCCCGCGCAGCAGGGCCAGGTCCGCGGTCTCCACGGAGGGCACCAGGAGCGGCTGCCCCTTGCGCCGGAAAAAATCGTCCAACTGGTCGCGCAGCGGCGTGGACGCGCGCGACAGCACCCAGGGATAGCGCGCCAGGTCGTCGAAGCCCAGCCGGCGGCCCGCCAGCGGATGCCCCGCGCGGGCAATCAGCGCGATGTCCTCGTGCAGCAGCAGGCGCGTGCGCAAGGACGCATCGCGCAGCGGCCGCAGCGCCCCCAGGATGAAATCGACCTCGGCGCTGAGAAGCCGCGCGCACAGGTCCCCGTATGGGCTTTCCAGGGTGCGTATCCTGAGCCTGGGATGGCGGGCCAGCACATTGGCGATGGCCGCGGGCAGCACGATGGTGCGGATCATGGGCAATGCGCCGACCGTGACCACGCCTTCCAGCACCCCTTGCAGGGCCGCCACATCCGCCTGGATGTTGCGCAATTCGCCCAACACCCGCTTGAACCGCACCACCCAGCGCTCGCCCACCGGCGTCGGCACCATGCCGCGCGGCGTGCGGCGGAACAGCGGCTGCGCCAGGTTTTCCTCCAGCCTGGCGATGGCGGCGCTGATGGCCGGCTGGGTCAGGCCGCAGGCGTGCGCCACCGTCGACATGTGGTGCACGTCGGCCAGCAGCGCGGCACTGCTCAGGCGGCGGGTGTGGAAGAGCGCCGCCGTCGCGCCCACGCCGCTGGCCCCGCGCTGCCCGCGCTGCAAGGCCAGCGCCTCGTCCCGCACGGCGTCCAGCTCGGCTTCGATGCGGCGCGCGCGCGCGTATACGGTCTCGCCCGCCGCGGTCAGCAGCATGCCGCTCGCCTTGCGTTCGAACAGGGGCACGCCCAGGCTGCGCTCCAGTTGGGCGATAGCGCGCGTGACGGCCGAAGACGCCCGGTACAGGGTCTCGGCACTGCGCCGCACGCCGCCGGCGCTGGCCACCACGGTGAACACGTGCAGGTGATGCAGGCTCAGGCCGCCGCCAATATCGCCACGGCCGTTGTCGGCTTGGGCGCTCGCTTTCATCTCATGTTGTGCCGCACAAGGAAATAAAAATATTAGAACGGCCGCCGCCGTACAAGGCAACCCGCCTCGTCCCAGCCGAACCGATACTGGACGAAAACCAGAGCATGACCGGAGACAGTATGGGCATCCCCCGCAAAAGCCAAAGGCAACGCGCCATCCCCTGCATCCTGATGCGCGGCGGGACCTCGCGCGGCCCCTTCTTCAAGGCCGCCGACCTGCCCGCCGATATCGCCGCCCGCGACGCGGTACTGCTGGCCGCCATGGGCTCGCCGGACCGGCGCCAGATCGATGGCCTGGGCGGCGCGCATCCGCTCACCAGCAAGGTCGGCATCGTTTCGCCCGGCACGGCGCCGGGCGTCGATGTGGACTTCCTGTTCGCCCAGGTGTCGGTCGCCGAGCCTGCCGTCGACACCACGCCCAATTGCGGCAACATGCTGGCCGCGGTGGTGCCCTTCGCGCTGGAAACCGGCATGCTGCGCGCGCAAGGCGATACCAGCACCTTCCGCGTGCTGACGGTCAACACCGGCATGCAATGCGACATCACCGTGCAGACGCCGGACGGCACGGTCAGCTACGACGGCGAAGCGCGCATCGACGGCGTGCCGGGCACCGCGGCCCCCATCGCCATCAGCTTCCTGGACACCGCCGGTTCGGTCTGCGACGCCCTGCTGCCCACCGGCCGCGCGCTCGACATCGTCGAGCTGGATGGCATCGGCCGCCTGGAGATCACCTGCATCGACAACGGTATGCCCATGGTCCTGGTGCGTGCCGCCGACCTGGGACGCACCGGCTACGAGAGCGTGGCGGAACTGAATGCCGACGACGCACTGAAGCAGCGGCTGGAAACCCTGCGGATGAAGGCGGCACGGCTGATGGGGCTGGGCGATGTCGCCGCCAGGCCCTTTCCCAAGATGTGCCTGCTGGCCGCGCCGCGCGACGGCGGCAGCGTGTGCACGCGCTGCTTCATCCCGCATGTCTGCCACGAGGCCATCGGCGTGCTGGCCGCGGTCACCGTGGCCACCGCCTGCGTCATGGACGATTCGGTGGCCGCCGGCATCGCGCGCACGCCCGCCGGCCAGGAAAAGACCGTGTCCGTCGAACATCCCACGGGCGAGTTCAGCGTGCAGCTGACCCTGGACCCCGCCGATCCGCATACGGTGGCGCGTGCCGCGCTGCTGCGCACTGCCCGCCTGCTGATGCGTGGCGAAGTGGCCATCCCCGCCGCCGCCTGGCCGTCGGACTAGGGCCTGTCAACAGGCCCTAAGGGGCACGCGCGTCGCGCGGGCGGCGTCCGTTGCCGCGATCGCGGCGCGCGCATCGCGGTTTTCCTCCGGTGGCAACGGGCGGATAATAGCCACGCCGTACCCGCCCCACCCGCGCGCCTCCAGGCCCGTCCCGGGTCCGCCAGAGCGTCCGCGCGCCACAATAACGATCACCGGAGACATCCATGGATATCGTGCGACGCCGCCTGAACGCGGCCGCGCTCGGCCTTGCCAGCATCGCCGTTGCGCCCCGGATTGCCCACGCGGAGGACAAATGGCCCTCCAAGCCCATCCGCATCATCGTGCCCTTCGCGGCCGGCGGCGCCAATGACCTGCTTGGCCGCGCCGCCGCGGAGGGAATCGCGCAATACCTCAAGGCCAGCGTGGTCGTCGAAAACAAGCCGGGCGCCGGCGCGGTGATCGGCACCGACTACGTGGCCCGCGCGGAGAACGACGGCTACACCTTCCTGATCAGCGGTGCCGGCGTGATCTCCAACAGCATGATCCGCAAGGTCCAGTACCAGGACAGCGACCTGGTGCCCGTTGCCATGATAGGCCTTGCGCCCTCCGTGATCATCGCGCCGGCGAGTTCGCCCTATACCAACCTGAGGGACTTTGTCGAAGCCTCCCGCAAGAGCCGTGGCGGCCTGCATTTTTCCACCGCCGGCACCGGCAGCACGCCGCATTTCGTCGAAGGCATCCTGACCACCGACTACGGCGCCAAGCTGGACCTGGTGCCGTACAAGAGCGGCTCCGAATCGGTATCCGCGGTCATTGGCGGCCAGGTCGATGCGACCTCCGAGGCCAGCATCGTCGTGCTGCCCATGGTGCGCGCCGGCAAGCTCAAGGCCCTGGCCTGCACCTGGTCCGAACGCATCCAGGCGTATCCAGAACTGAGCACCGCGGCCGAACAGGGTTTTCCGAAGATCAAGATCGCCCATTGGGCCGGCGTGCATGCGCCCAAGGGCACGCCCGATGCCATCCTGGACAAGATCGCGGCGGGAGTGGACCACGCCATGAAGGACCCCGCCAACGTCAAGCGCCTGACCGAGCTGGGCATCGAACCGGTGGGCGGCACGCGCGCCGACTTCGTCAAGTTCTGCGAAGAAGAGCGCGCCCGCCTGGGCGCGGTGGTCAAGGCGACAGGAATGCGACAGGATTCCTGAGCGTCGCCAGCGCGCGCGACGTCCGCGATCGGCAAGCCCTTGCCCCATGAACGGCAGGCGGGCGCGTGCGCGCCGGCGCGCGTGCCACGCGTCGCGTGGCGCGCGTCGGATCGGTTAAATTACGCGTCCCACCAAGCTATCCCAAATCTCCATAACTACTAGAAAAGTCCTACCCGGAGCACCCTTCATGAACTTCTCGCGTCGTCGATTCAACACGGCCGCATTCGGCATGGCCACCGTCGCCATTGCCCCCAAGATCGCTTTCGCGGATGACAACTGGCCCTCCAAGCCCATCCGCATCGTCGTGCCTTTCGCGCCGGGTGGCGCCAATGACCTGCTGGGCCGCGCCGCCGCCGAAGGCATCGCCAAGAACCTGAAGGCCAACGTGGTCGTCGAGAACAAGCCGGGCGCCGGCGCGGTGATCGGCACCGACTACGTGGCCCGCGCCGACAACGACGGCTACACCTTCCTGATCAGCGCCGCTGGCGTGATCTCCAACAGCATGATCCGCAAGGTCCAGTACAAGGACAGCGACCTGGTGCCGGTGGCCATGGTGGGCCTGGCGCCGTCCGTGGTCGTCGCGCCGGCCAACTCGCCTTACAACACGCTGAAAGATTTCGTCGAAGCCTCCAAGCAAGGACACGGCCTGCATTTCGCGACGGCCGGCACGGGCAGCACGCCGCACTTCGTCGAAGGCATCCTGACGACGACCTACGGCGCCAAGCTGGACCTGATTCCCTACAAGAGCGGTTCGGAATCGGTGTCCGCCGTCATCGGCAACCAGGTCGATGCGACCTCCGAAGCCAGCATCGTCGTGCTGCCGATGATCCGGTCGGGCAAACTCAAGGCCTTGGCTTGCACGTGGTCCGAGCGCATCAAGGCGTATCCGGAACTGAGCACCGCGGCCGAACAGGGCTTCCCGGAAATCAAGATCGCCCACTGGGCCGGCATCCACGCGCCCAAGGGCACGCCCGACGCCATCCTGGACAAGGTCGCCGGCGCGGTCGACGCGGCCATGAAGGATCCCGCCAACGTCAAGCGCTTCACCGAACTGGGCATCGAACCCATCGGCGGCACGCGCGCGGACTTCGTCAAGTTCTGCGACGAAGAGCGCGCCCGCCTGGGCGCCGTGGTCAAGGCCACCGGCATGCACCAGGACTGAACGCGCATTGCCGTTCGCGCATGAAAAGGCCCGGGCGTACCCGGGCCTTTTCATTTGCGCGATGCGCCGATCAATCGATCTTGATGTTCACGCCCTTGACGATGCCCGCCCACTTGCTCAGCTCGGCATCGATGAAGGCAGTCAGCTCGGCCGGCGTGCTGGCGCGCGGCGCGGCGCCCTCTGCCTGGAAGCGCTTGCGCAGTTCCGGCGACGCCATGGCCTGCCTGAGCGCGCCGTTCAGTTTATCCACGACGGCCTGCGGCGTGCCCTTGGGCGCCAGCAAGGCATTCCAGGTGTTGATCTCATAGCCCTGGAAACCCGGCGTCTCGGCCACCGTGGGCACATCGGGCAACTGCGGCGAGCGTTCCCGCGTCGTGACGGCCAGGGCGCGCAGCGTGCCGGCCTTGACCTGGGGCAGCGCCGCCGGCAGTGTCGCGAAACTGAACTGCGTCTCGCCCGACATGACCGACGTATTGGCCAGCGCGCCGCCACGATACGGCACGTGCACGATATTGACGTGTGCCGCCTGGGCGAACATGGCGCCGGCCAGGTGCACCGGCGAGCCGTTGCCGCTGGACGCATAGTTCATCTCGCCGCCCTTGGCCTTGCACAAGGCAGCCAGCTCCTGGACGTTGCCCGCGGGCAGCTTGGGATTGGCGATCAGCACCAGGGGAATCTCCGCCACCATGCCGACCGGCGCATAGCCCTTGGGGTCGTAGCCCAGCTTGTCCTTGTACAGGGCGGGATTGATGCCGTGGCTGGACACCGTCGCCATGAAAAGCGTGTAGCCGTCCGGCGCGGCTTGCTGCACATAGGTGGCCGCGATGTTGCCCGCCGCGCCCGGCTTGTTCTCCACGATGATGGACTGGTTCAGTACCCGTCCCAGCTGTTCGCCCAGGGCGCGCGCCAGGATGTCGGTGGTGCCGCCGGCCGCATAGCCGATGACGATCTTGATCGGCTGTTCCGGATAGGCCGCGTCCGCCGCCGGGGCGCCCGCCAGGACGCCGGCCGCCAGCACGCCGGCCGCCAGGGTGGCCGCCGCGAACTTGTTCATGATGTGTCTCCTCGTTCTGGTTGTTTTTTGTTCTCGCGACAGGCGTGCGAGGTCCTGCGGGGCATGGAAGCCCTGCATGGGTGCTGCGGTACGTCAGGTGTAGCGGCACCCGGCCCATGCCCGGCGCCAGGTGCGGGTACTCAGGTGCCGGTGAACGACGGCGCGCGCTTTTCCGCGAAGGCCTTGCGCCCTTCCCGGTAGTCATTGCTTTCGAAGCATTGCAGCACCAGGCGGCTCATCGCCTCCCGGTCGACTTCCGGCCCCAGCTGCTGCAATTGTCGGATCATCTTTTTGCCCGCCTTCAAGGTCAGCGGCGCATTGGCGGATATGCCGTCGACATAGTCCTGGACGGTGGCATCCAGTTCCGCGGCGGGCACCACCTTGTGCAACAGGCCGCGCCGATCGGCCTCCCGCGCGTCGAAGCGCGCCGCCGTCAGGAAGATTTCCAGCGCGCGCGCCGCGCCGACCACGGTGACCAGGTTGCGGATGGCGGTCATGCGGTAGCCCAGGCCAAGCTTGCCGGCCGGGATGGCGAAAGCACTATCGTCGGACGCGACACGCAGGTCGCAGCACAAGGCGATGTTCAGCCCGCCGCCGATGCAATAGCCCTTGATGCGGGCAAGCGTGGGCTTGTCGTAGTCGTACAGCGCCAGCTGCGCGGCTTCCGCGACTTTCTCGTAGGCCAGGACGGCTTCCTCGCCCGAGCGCATGTTGTCGAACTGCGAAATATTGGCGCCGCTGACAAAGGCACGGTCGCCCGCCCCCGTCAGCACCACCACGCGTATGGCCGGGTCTTCGGCCAGCGCGGCCAGCGCGACGGGAATCGCTTCCCACATCGCCACCGACACCGCATTGTGCCGGCCCGGGTCGTTGAAGGTGATCCAGCCCGCGCCGCCGCGCTTTTCCACCACGATGTTTTCGGTGATGCGGTCCTGCAGGATGCGTACGCTGCTCATTATCGTGTTCCCTTCAGCAGCGCCTGGCGCCGCTGCATGCCGTTGATCAGATGCAGGCGCATGGCCTGGCGCGCCGCCTCGCTGTCGCGGCCGGCGATGGCGTCGAAAATCCGGTGGTGCTCGCGCTCGATCTGCGCCACGCGGTCGGTGCCCGTGCTGCCATAGCGCAGCGTGCGCACCGCATCGCCGATGGCATGGCCGAAGTGCGCGAGCAGGCGCACGAAGTACGGGTTATTGGTGGCCCGGCCCACGGCCATATGGAAATCCAGCGCCGTGTCCGCGCCTTCGCGCCAATCGGCGCTGGAGGCATCGGCGATGATCAGCGCGGCGCGCAGTTGCTCCAGCTGCGCCTCGGTGCGCTGTTGCGCGGCCAGCGCGGCGGCGCCCGCTTCGATTTCCACGCGCAGCTGGTACACCTGTTCCAGGGCGTCCTCGCGCAGCAGGTCCTGCGGCAGGATTTCGAAATTGCGCTGCCCGGTTTCCGCGGCCACGAAGCTGCCGACCCCGCGGCGCGTCTCGATATAGCCGGACAGCTTCAGGCGCGCGATCGCCTCGCGCACCACATTGCGGCTCACGCCGAAGGACTGCGCCAGTTCCAGCTCCGTGGGCAGGCGCTGGCCCGGTTCGAAGGCCTGGCTCAGGATCTTCTGCCGGATCTGCTGCGCGATTTCGTCGGGCAGATTGTCCGGGCGGGCCAGGCTGCCGAACACCGTTTCAGGGGAGTTTTCGCTGCGGACCATGGGACGTTTGCGGCACGGTGGAAGAAAGGCGCGATGGTGTCATATCGCGCCCACGGCACGCAAACGGCCGCGCTGCGCGTCGTCCATGCCCAGCCAGGCAAGGATCTCGTCCGAATGGGCGCCGGTTTCCGGCGCCGGGCGCACCTCCGGCAGGTCGGTCCCGCCGAAGACCACCGGCTGCGCCATGATGGCGATGTCTCCCTTGGCCGGATGGCGGACGTGGCGCACCATGTTCAGGTGGCGTACCTGCTCGTTGTCGAAGGTGCCATCCATGGAAAGAATGGGGCCGCAAGGCACGCCCGCCGCATTCAGCCGCGCGATCCAGTCCGCACTGGTGCGCGTGCGCGTGCGGGCGATGATCTCGCGGTTCAGCGCCGCCCGGTTTTCCACGCGCAGGCCGGCCTCCACG
Source organism: Bordetella bronchialis (assembly GCF_001676705.1). Classification (NCBI taxonomy): domain Bacteria; kingdom Pseudomonadati; phylum Pseudomonadota; class Betaproteobacteria; order Burkholderiales; family Alcaligenaceae; genus Bordetella; species Bordetella bronchialis. The sequence continues at coordinate 2,853,126 of NZ_CP016170.1, read as the reverse complement.
AAGCGCGGATCATGGACCAGCGCCGGCAGGTCCAGGACTTCGCACAGCCGGGTGAACATGCTCGATCCCATGGCGGCGATGTTGATGTATCCGTCCGCCGTGGGATAGACACCCGTGGGCGCGCTGGTGGGATGATCGTTGCCCGACTGCGCCGGCACTTCGCCGTCGATCAGCCAGCGCGTGGCCTGGAAATCCATCATCCAGACCTGCGCCTGCAGCAGCGAGGTCTGCACCCAGCGCCCCTGGCCCGTTTCCTCGCGTTCCAGCAGCGCGATCATGATGCCGATCGCGGCGAACAAGCCGGCGCTCAGGTCGGCGATGGGTATGCCGGCGCGCATGGGACCGCGGTCGGCCTCTCCCGTCACGGACATCAAGCCGCCCAGTCCTTGCGCGATCTGGTCCAGCCCCGGGCGGTCCGCATAGGGACCGTCCTGGCCGAAACCCGAGATGCTCGCATACACCAGGCGGGGATTGATGGCACGCAGGGATTCGTAGTCGATGCCCAGCTTGGCCTTGACCGAGGGACGGTAGTTTTCGACCAGCACGTCCGCGCGCTTCACCAATTCCAGGAACACCGCCCTGCCCTCGGGGTGCTTGAGGTTCAGCGTCAGGCTGCGCTTGTTGCGATGCGTGTTCTGGTAATCGCTGAACTTGGCCGCGCCCCCCGGCTTGTCGTCCTTGACCTCGCTGGGCTCCTCGATCTTGATGACGTCGGCGCCCCAATCCGCGAACTGGCGCACGGCCGCCGGACCGGAGCGCACCCGGGACAGGTCCAGGACCACGAAACGTTTCAGCGGGGCAAAAGCCACGGATGTCTCCTTTGTCCGTGCCAGGCGGCAGGCGCGGCGCGGCCCTGGCTTGGCAATCATTTGTAGGATGTTGGACATCCTAACTTCGCCAGGCATGACCACGCCATGCAGGAAAACCCGTGGTCATCGGCACGCACGCTGCCCTGCCGGGGTCGGTCGAAAGGCGTCCACAGGCCAAACGAACTAAGGAAACATCCGTGGACGGCGCCCGTGCCTGTCCCACAGAATTAAACCGTTCAGGCCCCCTGCCCGATTGCGGCAGGGCCAGCGATCTCCATCGTCCCCGACGCGCTGACATCCGGCGCACCTCGATCAACCGGAAAGGGATGAGAACGGCGTCGGCGCGCTCCGGCTGCCACGTTTCCGGCACGCATCGTGTTTATGGAGGTTAGCCATGAAGACCATGACCCTGGCGGGCGCGCTGCTGGCGCTTGCGCTGGCGGGTTGCGCCATGCCGGACTCCGGTTCGCGCGGCGGAATGCCGCGCTCGGATAGCCAGACCGGCGCGGACCCGGCCAATTACCACGCGAGCCAGTTCGGCGAAATGGACAACCAGCCATTCGACGGCGCCTACAGCGCCGCGTGGTAGCGGCGGTTCCGGGCGTGCCCCGGCGCGATCGCATCGCGCCGAGGCACGCGCGATTTATTCGGTTTCCCTATTGAAAACCGCGCAAATATATATTTGACGCAGGTCGCCCCGGATCGCACCATAGGCCGTCCGGGTTCGCCCTCGCGGTCGCAGCCGTCGCATCCGGACACTCCCTACACGCTACAACAACGCACCTGCGCGCCGTCGTCTCGCCCGGCGCCCGACCGGGTGCGACACCACCGGATGAGTTGGCATGATCATCGATTGTCACGGACACTTCACCACCGCTCCCCCCGCCCTGGAAGCCTGGCGCAAGCGCCAGATCGCCGCGATCGCGGACGGCACGCCGGCGCCCCGGGCGGCGGAGCTCAACATCGGCGACGACGAGTTGCGCGAGGCGATCGAGCAGAACCAGCTGCGCATCATGAAAGAGCGCGGCCACGACATCACCGTTTTCAGCCCGCGCGCCAGCTTCATGGCGCATCACATCGGCGATTTCCAGGTCTCGTCCACATGGGCCGCGATCTGCAACGAGATGTGCTTCCGCGTCGCGTCCCTGTTCCCGGATCATTTCGTCCCGGCGGCCATGCTGCCGCAAAGTCCCGGCGTGGACGTGGCCACCTGCCTGCCCGAACTGAAGCGCTGCGTCGAGGAATACGGCAACGTCGCCGTGAACCTGAATCCCGATCCTTCCGGCGGCCACTGGACCAGCCCGCCCCTGCACGACCGCTATTGGTATCCGCTGTACGAGAAACTGGTCGAGTACGACGTGCCGGCGATGATCCACGTCAGCCAGAGCTGCAATGCCTGTTTCCATACGACCGGCGCGCACTACCTCAACGCGGATACGACGGCCTTCATGCAATGCCTGGAATCCGATCTGTTCAAGGACTTTCCGGCGCTGAAGTTCATCATCCCGCATGGCGGCGGCGCGGTCCCCTATCACTGGGGACGCTTCCGCGGCCTGGCGCAGGCGCTGAAGAAGCCCTTGTTGCAGGACCACCTGCTGAACAACATCTTCTTCGACACCTGCGTCTATCACCAGCCGGGTATCGACTTGCTGACCCGCGTGATCCCGGTGGACAACATCCTGTTCGCCAGCGAAATGATAGGCGCCGTGCGCGGCATCGATCCCGAAACCGGACACCATTTCGACGACACGCGCCGCTATGTCGCCGCCGCGGACATCACGCCCGAGGCCCGCCACAAGATCTTCGAAGGCAATGCCCGCCGCGTGTATACCCGCCTGGATGCGCGCTTGAAGGCAAGCGGGCGCTGATCGCGGCATGGCCGGCGCGTAACGCGCACGCACCGTGCCGCACCGCGCGGCGCGCGTGCCCATGGAAAAACCCCACACCGCCTTTCAACGCGTCACCACGCGGGCCATGCGAATGCGGTACGCTTGCGAGTTCACTTTGCGTAAAGGAGACGCCTTATGGCCCAAGCTACCGCCCGCCACATCCTGGTTCCCACGGAACAGCAGTGCAATGAACTGAAGGCCGCCATCGAAGGCGGCGCCGATTTCGCCCAGCTCGCGCGCGAGCACTCCCAGTGCCCCTCCGGCCGCGACGGCGGCAACCTGGGCACCTTCGGCCCCGGCCAGATGGTCCGCGAATTCGACGAAGTCGTTTTCAGCGCACCGGTCAACGCCGTGCAGGGTCCCGTCAAGACGCAGTTCGGCTATCACCTGGTGGAAGTCACCGACCGCCGCTGAGCACCCCTTGCTTCCCCGCGCGGATCGCCGCGGGGAAGCGCTTTCGAAGGCATACGGCACCGGCGTCCAGTCCGGGCGCCCGCCTTATCTCGGCACCCATTTGTTTTTCCGCAGCACGTAGACCACCGGGTTGCCGGGCACGATCTTGACATTGGTGGTGTCGAAGGAATACCAGTCGTTGACTTCCTGGCCGCTCCACGGCACCCAATTGCAGGACTCCTGCTTGGAGCCGCAATAGGCTTTCGGCAGCAAGCGGATCTTGTGGCCCAGCTCGTCCGAGGCAACATACTCCAGCCGCCCCTTGGCGCCGGAAACGCTGACGTCCTTTTCCTTGTAGGTCAGGACCAATGCCTGCTCGAAACTCGAGAAAATCCCGTCCGAGATTTTCGTGGCGTATTTCCAGACGATATTCAAGGATCTGGCCGAACACCCCGGGGAAATCTTGATGGCGTAACTCTTCGCCTTGTCGCCGGTCGCGCCGGGGTCCACGGTAAAGGATCGCAAGCCAGGGTCCGTCACGCAGCCCCCGAAGCTGTCGACCTGGATCTGGTAGGGAAACGGAGCCGGATTCTCCCAGGTCACCTTGCCTTCCGAGCTGCTGCCCGCGGCATGCGCGGCGGGCAAGGTCCAGATTGCGCAAGCGGCTGCCACCCATCGCGCGACGCACGAGTTCGTTTGCTGTTTCACCGTATTCTCCCGTCGACGGGCGAGAATGCCCATGCGCCGCAACGGCGCGCATCCAAGCGCTTTCGCGCTCTGCCTGGCGGCCATCTTATGGGCTTAATCGGCGAAGCACGGTGGCCCCTGCCATAACATCGTGTGTCCAGACGTCAACGCGGCGCCGGCCTCAAATTCCCAGATGAGGTCCGGGAGACTCGATACGCCGTTCCGGACGCGCCGCGGGAGCGGGATCGGGCGTGGCACGATGCGTCACGCTGTAGACGATGAACGTATCCAGGTAAGGCTGCGGAAGCGTCATGCCCGTGCGCAGCAGCTTGACCCCCATGGTGCACGCTTCATACGTGGAGATCTTCGTGCCGCGTTGAAGCAGCCGCATGATCGATTCTCCGTCCTCGAAGGGCATCGCGCGCAAGGCCGCGACCGTCGCCTCCCGGTAGGCGGAGGTGGATACCGTGCGTGGCGTTCCGCTATGCGCGGCTTCCGCCTGAAGCGCGCGGATACGTACCGCGTTCTGGCGCTTGAACGGTTCGACGCCGATGTATTGGATCAGCTCCGTGTCGCCCAGCGTGCTGCCGCGCTCGTGGTTTTCGCAGAAACCCGGCAGGTTGCCGATCTTCATCTGGAACTCCGCGGCGGCCTTGATATCGGACATGTCCAGGCGCGCGTAGCCCGCGTTCGCCATGCGGTCGGCCTCTTGCATGATGCCGGCGAAGGACGCGCCCTGCTGGATCCTGGCCTGCAGGACCGGCACCGCCTTGACGGCGTTCATCCAGTCCGCCTGCAATTGCCGGGAGGCCTGTATCGCATCGGCGCGGGGAACCAAGGGGGGACCCGGCGGCAGGATGGGGCGCGGCGCCGGGGAGCCCGGCCGCGCCGCGCTTGGCGGCGGCGGTGGCGGACTCGGGGAAACGCTGTCCCCCGACGGCGGTACCGGAAGGGCGGGCGAAGACCCGGTCCCCGTGCCGGCGCCCGAGGCAGGGCCAGCGGACACGGTTCTTGCCGGTATGCCGTGCGCGGCTCCCGGCGCCTGTCCCACACAGCCTGCCAGGGGCAGGGCCAATACCATCGATACCGCGCCTGCGGTCTGCCAGGAATTCATCGCTTTTGCTGTCTCGTTATTGGCCCGGGGGTCGGGGGGTCGTTACGATGCCTGCCAAATGGTACATTATGTAACTTACGTCCTGCTAAAAGCCTCGCCGGCGCGACGCGTCGTCGCCGCAACGCGCGGTGCGGGCGGGCGTCGCCGGCACGTCCTTTCAACGTAAAATCCTGCTCGCGCCGCAACTCGCCGGCGCGGTGCCCTCAGGTCCCGGATGCACGTCGATATCCTCACTCTGTACTTCCTTGCAATCGGGACGCTGCTCGCCAGTGCCGGGATGACGTTCTGGGAGCATCGAAGCAATCCCCGGCGCAGCCATTCCCTGCGCATCCTGGCCGCCGGCTACGCCATGCTCGCGGTCGGTTGCGCCACCGTGCTGGTCCGGGGCAGCCTTCCCGGCATATGGGGCCCTGCCGCCAGCAATCTCGGCATTCTCGCCGGCTATCTGCTTATCCTTGCAGGCGTCGCGTCCTTGAACGGGCGCGGCTACGGCGCCTTTTCCGCCGCGCTCCTCATGGGCATGGCGCTGGCCTGGATCGCCGGCGGCGTGGCCTCGCAAGCCGTCATGTGGAATTACCTGAGCGCACTCCCCATCGCCGCCGTCAGCGGCATGACGGCATGGGAAATGTGGCGATGCGACGCCATGCGGTCGCTGCAGTCGCGGCGGCTGGTCGTGGCCGTCACCGGCATCCACGCCGCGCTCTACGCCGGCAGGGCCTTCTTCCTGCCATGGCTGGTGCAGGCCTACGGCCCGGGAATGCAGGCCCTGGCCAGCCAGGTCACCATGTACGAGGGTGTGCTCTATTCGGTGGTGCTGCCCATGACGCTGCTCAAGCTCATCCGCGAGGAAGCCCATGGACAGCTGCTGCGCGAGTCCCAGACGGACTACCTGACGCGCCTGGGCAATCGCCGGTGGTTTTTCGAGGAAGGCGGCCGTCTCATGGACGGTGGCGCGCGGCACGGGCCGGTGGCCATCCTGGCCTTCGACCTGGATCACTTCAAGGCGATCAACGATCTGTACGGCCACCAGACGGGTGACGAAGTGCTGAAGTCCTTCGCGGACATCGCCCGGGGCGTGATCGGGCCCGAGTGCATTCTCTCGCGCATCGGCGGGGAAGAGTTTGCCGCCCTGCTCACCGGCAAGGAAGCGCGCCGCGCGCGCGCCTTGGGCGAGACCATCGCGCAACGTTTCGCACGCACGGTCTCCGACCGCGCCGACAGCCTCGGGGTACCCGCGACCGTCAGCATCGGCCTGGCGCAATTCGACGATGTCCTGCCCGAGCTCGCCGACGGCCTTGCCGCGGCGGACCGCGCCTTGTACCGCGCGAAATCGCTGGGCGGCAATCGCCTGGAACTGGCGGAAACGCCGTCCATCCCGCCGGCTTTCCAGGGCCGGCCGGCGCGGCGGGACCGGGTGGAGTACTAGGCGCTTCCGTGGGAATGCGGGCCACCGCGCCCGACTGCAAAGCGCCACGCGACGTGTCACGCGATGTGCGCGCGATATGTCGCGCGATATGTCACGCGATGCGCCACGGGCCCTGCCAGGCGATGCGCCAGGCGCGGTGCCGGCGGAACGGTCCTTGCTGTGGGAACGGACCCACACAGGAGGCTCCATGGACGATACGACGCAATCTCTCCCGAAGCCCGCCGCCCAGGGCGGCCTTGCCAATGGCCTTGGATGGTTCAGCATCGCGCTGGGGATCACCGAACTCGCCATGCCCCGCACGATCGCGCGCCTATGCGGCATCAAGCAGCGGCCCGCGATGGTGCGGCTTTATGGGCTGCGCGAAATCGCCACCGGTCTCGGTATCCTGCGCTCGGCCAACGCTGCGCCCTGGCTATGGGCGCGCGTGGGCGGCGATATGCTGGACATGGCCACGGTGACCACCGAACGCTCGCGCCGCGCATCGCTGGTACGCACCGGCGCCACACTGGCCAATCTGGCGGCCGTGGCCGCCGTGGACGTCTACGCCGCCAACGGCTATCGGCGGCCGCCCCCGCGGCGCGGCATCGATTACCCGGACTACACCGACCGCAGCGGATTTCCCCGGCCCGCGGCCGAAATGCGCGGCGCCGCGTAGCAACGCCCGGGCGCCCGCCACGCGGACGAGGCCGTCGACGCGGCCCGGCGGCGGCCGATGCCATGGACCGGGACGGTACCCGGAGCGCGCGCGGGAAGACGCCCTGGCGCGGTAGACTCACGCCTGGCCTGGCGGCCCCCTGCCGCCGGCCGCGGGGCGTACGCCGGTACGCGCCGCGGTTCACCATGGAAAACGCGGTCCGGCAGCCGGGCAAAACAGGACAATGACAGACCAGACGCAGTTCCTGCTGTTTCTCATCGGCGTCGCGACCGTTCTGGCCGTGCCGGGTCCCACCAACACGCTGCTCGCGTCGGCCGGGGTCGCGCAAGGCTTGCGGCGGTCACTGAAGCTGCCCGTCGCGGAAGCTGCCGGCTACATCGTCAACATCACCGTCTGGGGCAGCTTCCTGAACCAGGCCAGCCATGCCCTGCCCTGGCTGCCGCCCGTGGTGCGCATCCTTTGCGGGATCTATATCGCCTACCTGGCCGTCAGGATGTGGCGGGCGGCCGCCGCGCTTGCCAGGCAGGAAGCCACGGCAACGCTAGGCATGCGCGACCTTTTCGTGGCGACACTGCTCAATCCCAAGGGCATCCTGTTCGGCGGCACCATCTTTCCCGGGGCGGCTTTCGTATCGCTGCCGACGTATCTGCAAAGCATGGGCATTTTCGTACTGCTGGTCCTGCCCATCGGCTCGGTATGGATAGCCTTCGGGGCGCAGTTGGCCAGCGGCCGGATCCCGTGGCTGCGGCCCCTGCACGTGCAGCGGGCCGCCTCCGTGATGCTGGGGGCGTTTTCGCTATCGCTGGCGTGGACGGCCGTCCACTGGCCGGGCTAGAGCGATCGAGATGGCGCCGGGCCGGCCGCGGTTCCGCAGTGACGATGACGCGACCGGCAAGCCGTGGTCCGCCAAGGCCGCGCGCCGCGGCATTCCCGCGCATCCGGGGTGGCGTCAGCGCCCGCCCTGCCCTTGCCGCTGCAACACGGTGGTATAGCTGAAGCGGTCCGCCGGATGCAGGCTGACCGCGACCTCGAACAGCTGTCCGGTCTGGTCGTAGTACTGGCGCACGAATTCCAGGGCGTGGGCGCCCGGCTCCGTGCCCAGGGTTTCGGCCAGCGTGGCGGGCACGCCGACGGCACGGACGGTCTGGCGGATTTCCTTGACCACCCTGCCGGTGGCCTGGCAGATCAGGTCGCAGACCAGCGCCTGCTGGTCTTCCATGGACTTGCGGATGCGTGTGCCCATCTCCTGCGGCACGTACAGATGGGACCATGCCAGCGGGTAATCGGGGGAATGCGGATTGGTGCGCGAGGTCTGGATGTGTATCCACCGGGTGCCGGGCGGCAAGCCCAGCCGGGACGCCAGCGCCATGTCGACCACGATGGTGCGCAGGCTGTGCACGACGCGCCGGGTGTCGGCGCCGTACTGCACCAGTTCTTCCACGGTGGAGATGGTGGGACCGTATTCGGTGGCGCGCGGCTCGGCGGCCTCGACGCGGGTGCCCGCCCTTTTCCGCCGCGAAATCAGGCCCAGGGTCTGGATGCGATCCAGCGCGACACGGACGGTTCCGCGGCTGACGCCGTACTTGCTTGCCAGTTCGATCTCGGAAGGCAGGCTACCCCCTACGGGGTAGACGCCGGCGGCGATGTCTCGAACCAGCGTCCTGGTCAGTTCAGCGTAACGCGGCTCCATCGGACGGCGCGACCTTTCCATGCGTTTGCGACGGGGCATTGTATATCGCGAACTGGTGCATCGAGCCGCCACGCGCGTCCAGCGCCACGGTGACTGGCATGTCGCGCACCTGGAACTCGTAGATGGCTTCCATGCCCAGGTCCGCGAAGGCCACGACGCGCGCCGAGCGTACGGCCTGCGAGACCAGATAGGCGGCCCCGCCGACGGCGATCAGGTAGGCGCCGCCCGCTTGCCGGATCGCCGCCGCGGCCTCGGGCCCGCGTTCGGCCTTGCCTATGGTCAGCAGCAGCCCCGTGCGGGACATCAAGGCCGGCATGAATTTATCCATGCGATTGGAGGTGGTGGGCCCCGCCGGTCCGACGGCTTCTCCCGCCACGGGATCGACCGGCCCCACGTAGTAGACGGCGCGGTCGCGCAGGTCCACCGGCAGCGGCTCGCCGCGATCCAGCATGTCCGCGAGCCGCTTGTGCGCGGCATCGCGGGCGGTCAGCAGCGTGCCGGACAGCAGCAGGGTTTCACCGGCGCGCCATCGCGCCACGTCCTGCCGTGTCAGCGTGTCCAGGTCGACGCGGCGTCCTTCGTCCAGCGGCAAGGCGTCCGGCAGGCCTTCCCATAGTGCGGGATCGGGCGGCTCCAGCCGTGCCGGGCCGGAGCCATCCAGTTCGAAGGACACGAAACGGGTCGCCGCGCAGTTGGGCACCATCGCGACAGCCTGCAAGGCCGCATGGGTCGGCGCTTCCGCCACCTTGACGTCCAGCACGGTCAGGTCGCCGCCCAGGCCCTGCGCGCCGATGCCCAGCGCGTTGATGCGCTCGTAGAGCTCCAGGCGCAGGGCCTCGGCCGCGGTCGCGGCGCCGCGCGCGCGAAGCTCGCCGATATCGATGGGCGCGAACAGCGCGCGCTTGGCGTTGAACATCGCCTGCTCCGGGCTGCCGCCCACGCCGATGCCCAGGCTGCCGGGCGGACACCAGCCCGCCCCCATGCCGGGCAGCTGCGCGACGACCCAGTCGGCCACGGAGTCGCTGGGATTGAGCATGGTGTAGCGGGCCTTGACGTCGCCGCCGCCGCCCTTTGCGGCCACGGTCAGGTGCAAGCCCTCGCCTTCCACCAGTTCGACGTGCAGGATCGCCGGCGTGTTGTCGCGCGTATTCGTGCGCTTGCCCAGGGGATCGCGGATCACGGACGCCCGCAGCGGATTGTCGGGCCAGCCATAGGCCCGCGCGACGGCCCGGTTGGCCAGGGACTGCAAGGTGGGCGTGGGCGATCCCGGCTCGCCCACCACCCGCGCGTCCATGCCCAGCCGGGCATAGACGTGGACCACGCCGGTGTCCTGGCAGATCGGCCGGCGGGCCCGCGCGCTCAGCCGGCTGTTGATCAGCAACTGCAGCATGGCGTTGCGGGCCGCCGGCCGGGTTTCGGCGTCATGCGCGCGCCGCAAGGCCCGCACGAAATCCGCCGGATGGTAGTAGCTGACGAATTGGAGTGCGTCCGCGATGCTGGTGACGATGTCTTCGGCGTGGATGTCGCGCATGGCTGGGCCGGGATAAGGCGGCCATGCGGCCGCCGGGTAAGGTCATTGCTTGGGAATATGCGCCTGCTCGATCACGCCGGCCCAGCGCTTGACCTCTTCGGCCGTGAACGACTGGAAGGCCGCCGGCGCGTATTGCCCGGCATCGAGCAGTTGTATGCCCTGCTCCGTCATCTTGCCCGTGAAGTCCTGGTCCTTCAAGGCGTGCTGCCAGGCGGCGTACAGCGTGTCTATCACCTGGCGCGGGGTCCCCTTGGGCGCATACAGGCCGTACCAGGTGGACGCTTCGAAGCCGGGCACCGCGCTTTCGGCGACGGTGGGCACGCCCGGGAACTGCGCCATCGGCGAGGTGGACGTCAGCGCCAGCGCGCGTATCTTGCCGCCGCGCGTCTGCGGCAAGGCGGTATTGGTCTGGTCGAACATCGCATCGACCTGGCCACCCATCAAGTCGTTCATGGCCGGGCCGGCGCCCTTGTACGCGATGGGCGTGATGTCGATACGCGCCTGCGCGGCGAACATGGCGGCCACCAGGTGCGAGGTGGATCCCACGCCGGCATTGCCGAAGTTCAATTTGCCGGGATTCGCCCGCGCATAGGCGACCAGCGACTTGACGTCCTTCTGCGGCGACCCCGCGCCGACCAGCAGCACCAGCGGCGTATCGGGAAAGCGGAAGACGGCGTCGAAGTCCTTGACGGGGTCGTACTGCAGGCGCTGGTACAGCGAGGGCGCCGCCGCCATATAACCCACGTGGCCCACCAGGAAGGTATAGCCGTCCGGCGTGGACTTCGCCGCCTTGGCGGCGCCGATGGTGCCCCCCGCGCCGGCGACATTCTCGATCAGGATGGTCTGCTTCAGTTCCTGTCCGACCCGGTTGGCGATATTGCGCGCCATGGCGTCGGTGGGACCGCCGGCGGCGAAGGGCACGATCCACGTGATCGCGCGGGACGGATAGTCCGCCGCAACGGCGTTGCCGGCAATACCGGCGGCCAGCGCCAGCGCGCCGACGATGAACTTCGATTTCATTAACTCCTCCGGGTCTGTGTATATGTCTATATTAATTATTAAGTATGGACATATTATCCAGGCGTTCCGGCCTCTGTCAATGGTCATCGCCGAAGCTGTCGTGGCGGGAAATCACACGGGGAATTACCCAGCCGCCCGACGGGGCGGGCCATAGCATTGCGCAGGGGCGACGCGGAAGTATGCGAACCGCTCGGAAACCCGCGCGGATTCCTCACGGAATATCCGCCGCGCGAGCCCCATCAGCCTGTCCAAGGCGAATTCATGGGGTTCCTGGTAGATGAGGCCGCGCAAAGGCCTACGGCACTTCTGGCCGTGGCGACGTCATGCCTGGCGACGTCATGCCGTTTGAAACGCTAATTCCTGGGGCTGCCGCCGGCCGGCACGCGATCCGGCGCGCGGCCGCGCAACAGCGCTTCGGGATGGGTTTGCAGGTAGTCCGCCAAACCGCGCAGCGAACGCGCGGCGCGGTCCAGTTCGCGCATGGTGCGCTCGGTGTTCGCCGCCAGCCCATACTCGGAGGACAGCATATTGCTGACCTCGGCCAGGGATCTGGCGGCCTCGCGCAGCGCCTTTTGGGCCTCGGGCACCACCTGCTTATCGAGCCGCGCCAGCAGGCGCGATGCGTTGCCCAGCGTAGTGCGAAGATCGGCGCCGATCTGGTCGAAGGGAATCTTCTCGATCTTGTTCGCGATGCTGACCAATTGCTGCTGCAACTGCTCCAGGTTGTTGGGTACGGTGGGAATGTCCGCCGGAATACTCATCCGGAACGACGCCGGCGGCGCATTGGGGAAAACGTCAAGCGCGACATACAGCTGGCCGGTCAGCAGATTGCCGGTGCGCAGCTGCGCGCGCATGCCGTTCTCGATCAGGCCCGCAAGCAGGCGCCCGGTGGGACGCTCGACGTCCTGCCCCATGTATTCCTGGCGCACCACCCGCGCCACGGAGCCCAGCCGGTCCGGATAGATCGTGCCGCTGACCACGGCATAGAAGCGCTTATGCTCCACATCCAGGTCCATGTCGATGGCGTCGACCTGCCCCAAGGCGATGCCGTTGAAGTCGACGGGCGCGCCCACGCTCAAGCCGCGCACCGATTGGTCGAAGCGCATGCGTATCTTCAAGGCCAGGGTATCCGGCATGCTGCGCGCCGCCTGCTCGTTGTCGTACACGCGATAGCTGGTGTCGGCCGCCGCGACGGCCTGGCCGCCGTCGCCGATATCCTCGAAAGCCAGTCCGCCCAGGGCCACCGACAGCAAGGACTGCGTGCGGACCTTCAAGCCGTCCGCGCCCAGGCTGAAATCGAAGCCGCTGGCATTCCAGAAGCGCGTGGCCTGGGTGACGAAGCGGTCGTTGGGCGCATCGATGAAGATCTGCACATCGACGCTGCGCCCGTCGTTGCTCAATTGATAGCCGATGACCTGGCCCACCGGGATGCGGCGGAAGTACACCGGCGACCCGATGTCCAGCGAACCCAGCGTATCCGTGCTCAGGCGAAAGCGCTTTCCCGCGCGGTCCTGCGCCACTTCCGGCGGCACTTCCAGTCCCGCGAACTCCGTCTTGGTGCGCTTGTGCTCGACATTGCGCGGGGCGTCCACGCCGATATAGGCGCCGGACAGCAGCGTTCCCAGGCCGGACACGCCGCTCAACCCCAGGCGAGGACGCACCACCCAGAAAATGGTGCCTTCCTGCGCCAGCGATGCGGCCTCCTTGACCAGTTGGGCGGTGGTGATCACGTGCGACCGGTCGTCGCTGAGCCGGATGCTCTCGATCAGGCCGACGTTGACATCCTTGTAGCGGATTTGCGTCTTGCCGGCCTCCAGCCCTTCCGCCGTCTGGAACGTGATGGTGACGGTGGGGCCGGCCTGCAACCAGGTGCGCAGCACCAGTAGGCCGCCCGCGATGGCGGCCACGATGGGCACCAGCCATATCCAGGACAGGCGCCGCTTCTTGCGGGTGATGGACGGATCGCGGACCTCCGTCCCATCCGGCGTGCTGGAACTGGCCATGGCCGCACGCTATCGCGTCACGTCACGTCACCGCGACGTATTTGACGATTTCCTGGGACGCTCCCGTGGTCCAGGTATCGATCAGGGGCTTCAGGCTGTCCAGGCGGACGCCGCCCTGGGCCTCCGTGGACTTCTTGATCTCTTCTCCTGTCCCGCCGCGCACCGCCGCGTAGAGGACTTCATTGGTCACGCTATCCGTGACCGAGGTCTCGATGGCGACCGTCGCTTCCTGGGGACGCCCGCCCTCGATGGCCGCCTTGGCGCCGGTCACCACCAGTGCGATGGGAATGTACTGGTAAGGCGCCAGCGGCTCGTTCTCGCTGCCGACCGCGGTGAGCGCGATACGGATGCGCGCGACGCCGGGTCCCGGCCTGTCCACCAACCGGACCTGGCTACCCAGCTTCTGCCGCAGCGACGTATCGATATAGGTGCGGAGCTGGTTGAGGGTCTCCATGGAGACGTTCTCGGTGGGTTGCGGCTCCGGGTAATAGACCACCGGCTCCAGCAGGACGGCCTTGTAGTTGGCCGGCGTGAAGCGCGGATTCAGGTAGGACAGGCGGGTACCGCCGCCCGGCGCGTCCATCTTGTGCATCTTGGAGTATTCGTTGCCCAGGAATCCGGATTCCTTGGGCGGCGGTGTCGTACAACCCGCCAATGCAATAACCACGACTCCGATACCGATTGCTTTTATTGTGTTCATCATTACTCCTTCCGGGACATGGCCCAAACGCATTGAACGACTGGGAACGGCAAGGCTCGAATCGCGCTTCGCATACCGGCCAGGGCGGCGGCGATGGCCTGCTGCCGGACGGCTGGATGAACAGATGTACTTTCTCACTTGCTCTGGCGCCGCGCGTCGGCCGAATTTACCACCCATGGTCCAATCCGCTGTATGTCCGTCCACGTGTGTTCGCCGTAGAGCGTCATTTCGGCTACCGCGCCCATCGCGGTTTCCGCTAAAAAACAAGCTCGTTCGGACTAGGCCGTTCCTCGCGCGCACGGCCGATCTCAGGTGCGGATTCCGCCCAAGGTGATCCAGATGTACTACCGCCATCCCCGTATCGGCCTTGCCTTCGACCTGCCCGATGACTGGCGATTCGACAGCGCGCACCTGTCCGCGGACGGGGCCAGGGTGGTCCTGCGGCTGGGAGACACCCGCCTGCTGCTGCAGGTGCGCCGCTCGCAAGGCAATGCGGCGGCCCGGCTCAATGTCATGAAGGAGCACCTCGAATCTGTACGCGCCGGCCGCATCGCCCCCTGCCACGCGCCGCCGTTCGGGCAGTCGCGCGATATCGTCGCGCTGAGCTATTTCATCGGCGGGCATCAGCAACGCTGGATTTCCGTGGGCCAGGACGGCTACGACTACACGCTGAGCCACACCGACGACTGGCAGGACGTGGCCGGGGCCGTGGACCGCCTGTCGGCGTCCTTCGTTTTTCCGGCGCCGGCGCAGCTAGCCCGCGCGCTTGCGCACGCGGCCGCCACCGCGCCCGCCGGAGCGGCCTTCGAGCGGCCGGCCGCCGCGCAGGACGCCTATCCCGCCGCCGAGCCGGCGCAGCCCTGGCATCCCGCGGACGCCCCGGCCGCCGTGGCCGCCTTGTGGCACCGCGTCAGCGAGCGACTGCGGCGCGTGGCGCGGCCGCAGCATTAGGCCATGGCGCGCCGCCGCCCCTCAGGGATAACCGCAATACGCGGGCGCCCGCCAAAAGCAGGGTTTCACGGGCGTTCGGTGTTATAAGTGTCGGGCCTGCCATCCACGCCTGGAACAGCAGCGTTCCGCACCGGCGCGGGCGGGCAGGAATAAAGAAAGTCCTGATCGCTGACACCGCTTGTGATCGGGCGTCTCCGCGATCGGCACCTATAACATCACGGAGATAAGCCTCATGAAGTCCCTTTCCTCGATCGCGGCCGTCGTGCTTGGCCTGACGCTGGCCGGCGGCGCGCAGGCGCAGTCCTCGGCAGCGGCCAACTATCCCGATCATCCCATCAAGCTGGTGGTGGGCTATGCGCCTGGCGGCGGCAACGACGTGGCGGCGCGCCTGATCGCCAAGGAACTGACGCCCATCCTGAACCAGAGCATCGTGGTAGAGAACCGGCCCGGCGCGGGGACCAATATCGCCGCATCCTACGTGGCGCGCTCCGCGCCGGACGGCTACACGCTGTCGCTGTCCTCCACGGCACTGGCCGTGAACGTCACCCTGTATCCCAAGCTGGATTACGACGCGGTGAAGGATTTCGCGCCCATCGCCATCTTCGCCGAGGCGCCCAATCTGTTGATCATCAATCCCAAGCTGCCGATCAATTCGGTGGCCGAGCTGGTGGCCTATGGCAAGAAGCATCCCGGCAAACTGAATTTTTCGTCGGCGGGCAGCGGCAGCACGCAGCACCTGGCGGGCGAGCTGTTCAAGACCAAGGCGGGATTCGACGCGACACACGTGCCGTACAAGGGATCCGCGCCGTCCCTGACGGCCGTGATCAGCGGCGAATCGGACTTTACCTTCGTCAACATACCCAGCAGCAAGCAGCTGATCGAAAGCGGTCAGGTCAAGGCGCTGGCGATCACCAGCGCGAAGCGCTTCCCGGCCGTGCCGAATATTCCGACGATGGCGGAAGCCGGCGTCCCCGGCATGGAAGTGGCCACCTGGTATTCCATACTGGCGCCCGCGGGAACGCCACGGCCCATCATCGACAAGCTCAACAAGGCCGTGAACCAGGCGGTAGCCAAGCCGGAGTTCCGCAAGCAGCTGGAAGACCTGGGCACGGCGCCGATGACGGAATCGCCGGAGTTCTTCCAGAAATTCCTGGCCGAGGAAATCGTGCGGTGGCGGCAGATCGTGCAGCAGTCGCACGCCACCGTGAACTGAGCGGCCGCATGCCGGTGCGCGGGGCGCACCGGCGCGAACCTACTTCCTGGTGCTGCCGCCCAGCCCGCCCAGGCCGGCTGGCGCGCCCGATCCCCCGGCGGGCGCGGCCGCGCCGCTGCTGGACGAGGCCGGGGGATTGTCCGCCGACTTGTTGCAGGCCGTCAGGGCCATCGCCATCATCAAGGCTGCAATAGTGGTCTTCATCATCGTGGGTCTCCTTGCAGGAAGCCGCCGCGTGGCGGCGCCTGCTCTGCCTGCAACCCACATGCCGCCTGCTTACATATTCCTGTGCGTCCCGGCGCGCACGGTGGCGCCGGTCGCGTCACGTGCGGGACAAGGCGCCCAGATCCAGCGTCAGCGTGGGCCGGAAACCCTCCTGCTCGCCCTTGGCCTCATAGCCCAGCGGATTGGACACGACGCGGCAGCCGTCCTGGACGTAATCGAAGGCATGATGCAGATGCCCGTGCAGCCACAGGTCGGCCCGCGGGATCAACTCGTCCAGGCTGTTGCAAAACCCCGCGGTGCCCGGCGTCAGGCCATAGCGGGGGTCCGCGCTGGATAGCGTGGGCGCGAAATGCGTGACGGCCACCGTGGGCCCGTCGAAGGGCTCGGCCAGCGCCTGCTTGAGCCACGCCTGGCACGCCAGTCCCTGTTCGCGCAGTTCCTCCGCCAGGAACGGTTTGCCGCCGCGCGTCGTCGCGGCTTTTTCCAGATAGAAGTTCGCCGCGCGGAAGGCCTTGCCGCGTTTGGTCAGGACCTGCGTCAGCGTATCGCCCGGCTGGACCATTGCGTCGAAGTCCGTCCACAGCGTGGTGCCGATGAAGCGTATGCCGTCGATCGCCAGCGTCTCGCGCTCCAGCCACTGGATGCCCAGGCGTTCGCACCAGGCCCGCAGGCTGTCATGCGTGGCATCGAAATCGCGCGCATCGTATTCGTGGTTGCCCGGCAGGTACACCACGGGCACCGGCCAGCGGTCGCGCGGAGAAAATCGGCGCAGGCCGAAGTCGTCGTCCGCCAGCCGTGAGCCGTGCTGGTAGGAACCGATGTCGCCCGCCAGGATCAGCAGGTCGGCGTCCGGCGCCGGGGTCGGGATGAAATCGGCGTTGGTCTCGAGGTGCAGGTCGGAAAGCAGCTGTATCTTCATGCGGGTAGCGTACCCCATACGCAGGGCTTTCCCGCCCGTCATGCCTGCCGCATCGCCGGCACGCGCAGGCCGCCATGCAGCTTCACCGTCAGCGTGGCCAATAACACCAGGTTCACCACGTTGGCCGCCACGCCCAGCATGAAGGCCGGGTCGTAGCTGGCATACCGGTCATACAGGAAGCCCGCCACCCAGCCGCCCGCTGCCATGCCCGAGCCCGTCATCAGCAGCATGGCGGGCACGCGCCAATAGGCGTCGCGCGGCGGGAAGATCTCGCGCACGGACAGCACGTAGGCGGGGATGAGCGCGCTGAACCCCAGGCCATAGGCGATGGACACGGCGAACAGCCCGAACTGCTGCTGCACGTATAAATAGCCGGATACCGCGACCATCTGCATGAAGGAGCTGATCAGCGCCGTGCGCACGCCGCCTATCCGGTCGGCGACCAGCCCCCAGCCCTGGCGGCTGAGAAACGCCACCGCCAGCAGCGAGGACAGCATGGCGGCGCCGACGGTTGCCGGCAGGCCGCGGTCGCTGCACAGCGCGACCAGGTGGCCTTGCGGCATGGCCATGGGTACGCAGCACAGGAAGCCCGCGACGCCCAGCATCGCGAACACCGTGTTCGGCCGCATTCCGGCCAACTTGCCCGCGCGCGATGGCGCGGCCGCGCCGGCCGGCGTGCCGGCCTGCGGCGGCGGACGCAGGAAAATCATGGCCAGCGTGGCCACCAGCGACACCTGGACCAGACCGTAGCCCACCATCGTGGCGCGCCATCCGAAACGGTCGATGACGGACTCGAAGATGACCGGCCAGACGATGCCGGCAATGTAGTTGCCGCTGGACAACAGCGCCAGCGCGGAGCCGCGGCGGCGCACGAACCAATGGCTGATATAGACGTACAGGGGGGCGTTCAGTCCGCTCAATCCGAGCAGGCCGATGAAGACGCCGTGGCCCAGGTAAAGCGCCCAGGACGTGCCCAGGGTCGAAATCGCCAGGCCCGCGCACACCGACAAGGCGCCGCCGATCACCGTCCAGCGTATGCCGAAGCGATTCGCCAGCCGGCCCATCAGCACACCGCCCACCGCCGAGCCCAGCCAGGCCAGCGAGCCCGCCAGCGCGGGCACCGAACGCGCGTCGCCCATATCCGCGGCAATGGTCTTCAGGCCGACGATGGCGATCAGGGGCGCCCCGAAGGACAGGCCCAGGCAGGCCAGCGCCATGGTCGCCACCATCCAGGCGCGGCGCGTATCCAGAAGGTCCTCCGGCCGGCCGTCATTGTGTGCGTTCGAGGGTCCCCGCCCCGGGGCCTGGGGCTGTGCGCGCCCCTGATGTTTCGTCTCCATGCGCGGCACTATACCAACGCGGGCCCTTCCGGACGGCAATACCCGACTGCGCGCGGTGCGTATGCCGGTGGCCATCGGGCCGCCCGGGCCCGGAAATTGCTGACACGCGCCGCTTCGCCGGCCGCGCGCGAAGCCGGCGCGATCCGCCGCGAAAAACGGCGCCGGGGCAGTGATATCCTTGGGTCCGGCCTGCCACCGGCGCCGCGCAATTCTCACCGCAACGGAGCTATCCCGGTGCCGCATGAAGACACCCTTTCCTACCCGCAACCGGACCTGGACCGTTGCGCGCAAGAGCCCATCCGCATCCCCGGCGCCATCCAACCCTACGCGGCGCTCCTGCTGCTCGCCCCGGACACGCTGGAAGTCCTGACCCGCAGCGCCAACACGGAAGAAATCCTGGGCATCGCCGTGCAGGCGGGCCAGCCGCTGCGCG
Source organism: Bordetella bronchialis (assembly GCF_001676705.1). NCBI lineage: Bacteria > Pseudomonadati > Pseudomonadota > Betaproteobacteria > Burkholderiales > Alcaligenaceae > Bordetella > Bordetella bronchialis. Next base: position 2,834,128 of record NZ_CP016170.1, on the reverse strand, counting down.
CCGGACGCGACGCACCGGGCCTGGAAGCGCTGCTGCAAGCCCTGCGCGGCTGGGACGCGGATGCCGATGCCGCGCTCTCGCTGCAGGTCCATTGCGGCGGCCATTACCTGCATGTGTCCGGCGCGCGCACCGCGCAGGGCCTGCTCGTGGAGCTCGAGCCCCATGACCAGGCGCAGAGCGTCACGCTGGATGCCCTCTACCCGCGGCTGCGCACCCTGCTGGACGACATCCCGCCCGGCGGAGAGCCAGAGCTCATCCTGCAGCGCGCCGTCGAGGAAGTGCGCAGGCTGACCGGTTTTGACCGCGTGCTGGCCTACCGTTTCGATAGCGACGGCCACGGCACCGTGGTGGCCGAAGACGGCACCGGCGCCCTGCCTTCCTACCTGGGCCATCGCTTTCCGGCGGGAGACATCCCCGCCCAGGCGCGCGAGCTGTACTGCCAGAATCGCGTGCGCCTGATTCCCGACGCGGACTACCGGCCGGTTCCGCTGGAGCCCGCGCTGATCGGCCCCGATCGCCAGCCGGTGGACCTGACCGCCGCCAACTGGCGCAGCGTGTCGCCCATCCATCTGGAGTACATGCGCAATATGGGCACCGGCTCGTCCATGTCGGTGTCCGTGGTCATAGACGGACAGCTGTGGGGCCTGGTGTCCTGCCACAGCGCCGGCCCGCGGCTGGTCGGCCCGCAGATACGCGCGGCCTGCGAATTCCTGGGGCGCATCGTTGCCCACCAGATCGGCGCGCACGAGCGGATCTCCGAACATGCGCATCGCATCGAGCTCAAGAAGATCGAAATCGAACTGGTGGAACTGCTGTCCCGCGCCAGCACGCTGCTGGAAGGCTATACGGAACGCGATCCCGCCTGGACCCGGCTGCTGAACGCGCACGGCGCCGCGCTGGTGTGGCAGGACGATGTCCACACCATGGGCAATACGCCGTCCAAGGCGCAGGTCCTGCAAATCGCCCGCTGGCTGCATGCCAACAATGTGGAGCAGTCGTATCACACCGACCGCCTGCCGCTGGTCTGGCCCGAGGCCGCCGCCTTCGCCGAAGTGGCCAGCGGCCTGGCCGCCGCGTCCATCTCCAGCCTGCACACGGCCTACCTGATGTGGTTCCGCCCGGAAGTCGTGCGCACCGTCCAGTGGCGCGGCGACCCGCGCAAGCCCATGGACCCGGTATCGGGACGCCTGCATCCGCGCAAGTCCTTCGAGCTCTGGCAAGAAGAACTGCGCGGCCGCGCCGCGCCCTGGCGGCGCTCCGAAGTGGACGCACTCACCGATTTCCGCACCGTCGTGGTCAACCTGATCCTGAAACGCGCCGAGGAAAGAGCGGAACTCAGCGAGCAGTTGCAACGCAGCAATATCGAACTGGAGTCGTTTTCCTATTCCGTCTCGCACGATCTGCGCGCCCCTTTCCGCCACATCGCGGGTTTCGCGGAACTGCTGAAGCAACGCGAGAACAATCTCGACCAGACGTCCACGCGCTACATCGAGAACATCATGCGGGCCGCGGTCATGGCCGGCAGGCTGGTGGACGACCTGCTGCGCTTTTCGCACCTGGGGCGCGCCGCGCTGACGCCGTCCGAACTCGACATGAACAAGCTGGTCGCGGAGGTCCGCCAGGCCGTCGAACTGACTTTGCCGGAAAGAAAAGTGCAATGGCGGATCGAGCCGCTGCCGCGGGCGTGGGGCGATGCGCAATACATCCGCCAGGTCTGGTACAACCTGCTGGAAAACGCGGTCAAGTATTCCGGCAGCCGGCCCGAATCCGTCGTCACGGTCGGCGGACAGAATTGCGGTACATTCACCCTATTCAGCGTTGCCGACAATGGCGTGGGTTTCGACATGGCGTATGCCGGCAAACTGTTCGGGGTGTTCCAGCGGCTGCACCGGCTGGAAGACTTCGACGGGACCGGCATCGGATTGGCCCTGTGCAAGCGCATCGTCGAAAAACATGGCGGGTGGATCAAGGGCGAAGGCGCCGTCGATCAGGGCGCCAAATTCTCGTTCGCGCTGCCCAATCCGTAAACACGTAGTGCATTGCCAATAGAATGAACGACCTACGGCCTATCCTGCTGGTAGAAGACAATCCGAACGACATCGAGTTGACGCTGACGGCGCTCCGGCAGTGCAACATCGCCAACGAGGTCATCGTCCTGCGCGACGGCGCCGAAGCGCTCGACTACGTCTATCGGCGCGGCACCCATGCGGGCCGCCCGGTGGGCGAGCCATCCGTCATCCTGCTGGACCTGAAACTGCCCAAGGTGGACGGACTGGAAGTGCTGGAACGCATCAAGTCGGATGCCGACCACAAGCAGATCCCCATCGTGATGCTGACCTCGTCCAAGGAAGAAAAAGACCTGGTGCGCAGCTATCAGTCCGGCGTGAATTCCTTCGTCGTCAAGCCGGTCGAATTCTCGGAATTCTTCGAGGCGATCCGCAATCTCGGCATGTTCTGGGCCATCCTGAACCAGCCGCCTCCTCTGCGCCGGGACAGCGCCCGCATCGACGGCCGGGAACAACCTTGATTCTGCTGCTCGAGGACAATGACCTGGACGCCGAATTGATGATGCATCATTTGGCGGACGCGCTGCCCGACATCGCCCTGCGGCGGGCGCATGACCGGCGCTCGTACGCGCAGGCCCTGGACGGCGGCGATATCTGCCTGGTCATTTCGGATTTCTCCCTGCCCGACATCGATGGCTGGGAAGCGCTGTCCATGGCGTCGGGCAGGCTGCCCGAGGTCCCTTTCATCTTCGTGTCCGGCGTCATCGGCGAGGACCTGGCCGTCAAGGCGCTGAAAACGGGCGCCACCGACTACGTCCTGAAGCAGCGCCTGGACCGGCTGGGCGGCGCGGCGCGCCGTGCCTTGTCGGAAGCCGAAGACCGCCGCGAACGCCGGCGCGTGGAACAGGCGCTGCGCGAAAGCGAAACGCGTTTCCGGGCGCTGTCCGATTCGGCTCCGGCCCTGATCTGGGAGACCGACGCGTCCGGCCAGGTCACCTTCGTCAACCGCCACTATGAAACCATGTTCGGCATGCCCTGCGAGGCCATGCTGGGCAAAGGCTGGCACCGCATGGTGTACCCGCCGGACCTGCCCGTCCTGCTCGGCGCCTTCGACCAGGCCGTCGCGGCCCGTGCGCCCCTGCAGGTCGAGATCCGCGTCGTCGATGCCGGGAAACGCCTGCGCTGGCTGGACTGCCGTGCCGTGCCGCGCTTCGACGGCGCCGGCCGCTTCCTGGGGCTGACGGGCACCAACGTCGACGTCACCGACGCCAAACTGGCGCGCGACGAGCTGGAACACATCGTGCAGGCGCGTACCGCCGAATTGCTGCGCACCAACGAGCGCCTGCTGCAGGAAATGCGGCAGCGCGCCGACGCCGACGCGGCGCGGAAACAGGCAGAAGAGCAACTGCGCCAGTCGCAGAAGATGGAAGCCTTCGGCCAGCTGACCGGCGGCGTGGCCCACGATTTCAACAACTTCCTGACCGTCATCCTGGGCAACCTGGAAACCCTGGAGCGCCAGCTGTTCAGTGGCGTGGGCAAGCCGGACCCGGCGCGCCTGCAGACCGCGGTCAGCCATGCCAAGCAGGGGGCGCAGCGCGCGGCGGCATTGACCCAGCGCCTGCTGGCCTTCGCGCGCCGGCAGCCCTTGCAGCCGCGCAGCGTGGACGTCAACGACCTGATCGCCGCCACCACCGAAATGCTGACCCGCATGCTGGGCGAGGAAGTCGATGTGCGCAACGACCTGCAGGCCGACCTGTGGCCGGCGCATATCGATCCGCACATGATGGAAAGCGCGCTGCTGAACCTGGCGGTCAACTCGCGCGACGCGATGCCCGAGGGCGGCGAGATCGTCATCCGGACCCGCAATGCCGTGCTGGACGAGACCACCGCCGGCCTGGAACCCGCCCCGGGCGATTATGTGTGCATCAGCGTTTCCGATACGGGCGTCGGCATTCCGGAAGACCTCATGGACAAGGTCTTCGAACCCTTTTTCACCACCAAGGACATCGGCGTGGGGACCGGCCTGGGACTGAGCCAGGTGTATGGCTTCGTGAAGCAGTCGGGCGGCTACGTGCGCCTGGACAGTACCGTCGGTCAGGGCACCACGGTCCATATCTACCTGCCCCGCCAGGCGCAGGCGCAGGTACATCCGGGCGAAAGAACGCACAGCGGCGCCATGCCGGTCGCCGCGCGCGGCGAGACCATCCTGGTGGTGGAAGACGATGAAGCCGTGCGCGCCCATTCGGCGGCCGCGTTGATGGAGCTGGGCTACGCCGTCCACCAGGCCGGCGATGCGGCAAGCGCCCTGCAGTGCCTGCGCGACCGGGACGATATCGCGCTGCTTTTCACCGACGTGGGCCTGCCGCGCGGCATGAACGGCCGCGACCTGGCGGACGCCGCGCGCCAACTGCGGCCGGGCTTGCCCGTCCTGTATACCTCGGCCTATGCGGAAGGACGCCTTACCCACGACGGCAAGCTGCCGCCCGGCGTCGCGCTGATTCCCAAGCCCTTTACCTTCAGCGAGCTGGCGCAGCGCGTGCGCGAGATCCTGGACGATCCGGCACACGCGGGCGCTGGCGAGGCCGCTGGCCCGGCCGCGGTCCCGGCGCGGGACGGCATGGCCGCCACCGCGGCAGGCGGCGTGCGCGTGCTGGTGGTCGAGGACGACGAACTGGTGCGGGAGCTGACGGCGGAAGCGCTGATGGAGTTCGGCTACCAGGTGGACGAGGCCGGCACGGGCGCCCAGGCCCTGGCGTCGATGGAAGCCGCCGGCGGCAATGTGGGCGCCGCCATCGTGGATCTGGGCCTGCCGGACATGCCGGGCAAGGCGTTGATCCTTAAGCTGGCGCGGCGCCATCCGGGCCTGCCCATCGTCGTGGCCAGCGGCTATGGCCAGGTCGACCTGGGCGCGGACATGCCGGCCGCGACACGCGTGGCATTCATCCAGAAACCGTACGAGCTGGACAGCCTGTACGCCACGCTGAAGGACCTGGGCGTTACGCCGTAGCGGACGCCCGGTACTGGCCCCGCGCGCGCAGCCAGCCGGCCAGGGTATCGAAGGCATCGCAGGCGCCGGCCACGGCTTCGTCCACGTCTTGCGGGGTTTGCAGCGCGAGCGCCAGGAAGGCCATGAATTCCTTCCACAGCACGGCCAGGTCCGCGCCGTAGCCCTCCATATAGTGGAACTGCCGGTCCGGCCAGGCCTGCTGCAAGCGCTTGGCCATCATGCGGCCGCCCAGTTGCGAGCCTTCGATCACATACATCACACCCAGGGCATAGGCAGCCGACCGGCCGACGTCGGGGATATCCGGGCATGGGGGCGCCGGTGGCGGCTGCATGCCCAGCGCGCGCGCGGCCTGGAAATCGCTATCCATCCTTGCGGCCTTGTCGCGGCGCCGGTCCGCTCGCAGCGACGCCGGCCAATCGCGCGCCCACAGGGCTTTTTCCACGGGTTCCAACCAGCCCCGCAGCGCGGCGATATAGGCCAGGTAATCGCGGTAATCGGCCTGGCCCGAACCGATACGCAGGCCGCTATCCAGACGCTCGTGGCGCTGCTGGGTGGCGTTTCGTAGGGTGGCATGGACATCCATGAAGCAGGCATCCCCGGGCGGCGATATGAGACAGGCTTCATGATACCGGAGGCCCCTGCCCATCCGGCGGCCCGATGGCGCGATGCGACAATGCCGGCATGGCCACGCTTATCTGGTTCCGTACCGACCTGCGCACGCAGGACAATCCGGCCCTGTCCGCCGCCCTGGCCGATGGAACGGCCTGCGCGCTGTTCATGCCCGCGCCCGGGCAGTGGCGGCGCCACGGCGATGCCCCGGCCAAGATCGACTTCTGGCTGCGCAACCTGGCCGAACTGGGCAAGCGCCTGGCGGCGCTGAACGTGCCGCTGAAATTCAGCGCGGTCCATGATTGGTCCGCGGCACCCGATGCCCTGGTTTCATTCTGCCGGCTCCACGGCATCCAGGCCGTACACGCGAACGCCGAGTGGGGGATCGATGAATGGCGCCGCGACGACGCCGTGGCGCGCAGGCTCGCCACGGAAGGCATCGCGTGGACCGTCCATCACGGCGCCACCCTGCTGCCGCCGGGATCGGTGCTCTCGGGCAAGGGCCAGTGCTACAAGGTCTTCAGCCCTTATGCGCGCGTCTGCCGGGAGCGCCTGGCCGCCGCACCGCCCCGGCCCGCTCCCGCGCCACGGCGGCAAGCCGCGATGCCGGCTCGCGCCGACCCCCTGCCCCCGCCGCGCGCCATGCTGGGCGACGCGCCGCAGCCCGGCGATGGCATCCGCGCCTTATGGCCCGCGGGCGAGGATGCCGCGGCCCGCCGGCTGCGGGCTTTCATCGATACCGCCGTGGCGGACTATCCCCGGGACCGCGACCTGCCCGGCGTGGACGGGACCAGCCGGCTTTCGCCCTACCTGGCCGCCGGCGTTATTTCGGCGGGCGCCTGCCTGCGCGCGGCCCTGTCCGCCAACCAGGGCGAGATCGACAGCGGCCAGGCCGGCATCCGCGCCTGGATCACCGAACTGCTCTGGCGCGAGTTCTATGTGCATCTCCTGGCTGCGCATCCGGCACTGTCCATGCATCGCGCCATGCGGCCGGAAACCGAGCACGTCCCTTGGCGCGAGTCGGAGCGGGATCTGCAAGCCTGGCGCGATGGGCGCACGGGCTTTCCCATCATCGATGCGGCGATGCGCCAGCTGGCCGCCACGGGCTGGATGCACAACCGCCTGCGCATGATGACGGCGATGTTCCTGAGCAAGAATCTGCTGCTCGATTGGCGCAAGGGCGAGGCCTGGTTCATGGCAAACCTGGTCGATGGCGATCTGGCATCCAACAACGGCGGCTGGCAATGGAGCGCGTCGACCGGGACCGATGCGGCGCCCTACTTCCGCGTGTTCAATCCCGAGACGCAATCGCGGAAGTTCGATCCCCGCGGAAGCTTCCTGCGGCGCTGGCTGCCGGAGCTGGCCGGCCTGGACGACCGGGCCATCCATGCGCCCACCGACGCACAGCGCCAGGCCACCGGCTATCCGGCGCGCATCGTCGATCTGCGCGAAAGCCGGCTGCGCGCCATCGAGGCCTATGCCGGGGTAGCCAAACGCCGGGCGGAATGACGGGCTTCGGTCATGGCTGCCCAGCGGGCGGCCTGGCGCGCCGCGGCCGGCCGGGTTTCCCTTGCACGGGGATGCCCAGGCGGGCGGCGCGGCGGCGCAGGTTGGCGCGGTCCACCCCCAGTTCGCGCGCCGCGGCGCTCCAGTTGTTGCCGTGCCTGGCCAGGCAGGACTCGATCGTGGCCTGCTCCACCGCCAGCAGTGTCTGCTGCAAGGACAAGGGCGGGTCGCCCGCCGGCCCGCTTCCCGGCATGCCGCCATGCGGCGACGACGCGCCACCCGGAAGGGCTCCGCCCCACGGCGCCGAGCCCGACGCGCCAGCAGCCGACCGCTGCCCGCCCGACGGATCGCCGCCCGACGGATCGCCGTCCGACGGATCGCCGCCCGGCACTTCGATATCCATATCGTCCGCGGTCACGGTCAGGATGCGCGGACGCTGCGCATGCCGGCCCAGCGCCTTGAGCACGCCGCGGCTGATCACGTGTTCCAGTTCGCGGACGTTGCCGGGCCACCCGTAGTGCTGAAGGGTGGCATGCGTTTCCGGCTGCAGGCGCAAGGCGCCCAAGCCCAGCCGCGCGCGGTTTTCTTCCAGGAAGGCCCCTGCGAGAAGCAGCACATCGCGCCCGCGTTCGCGCAGCGGCGGTACGCGCAGCGGGTACACGCTCAAGCGATGGTAGAAGTCCGCCCGCATGCGGCGCGCGCGCACTTCCTCGGCCAGGTCGCGGTTGGTGGCGGCGATCAGCCGTACGTCCACTTGATGTTCGCGGTCGGACCCCACGCGCTGCAGCTGGCCGCTTTGCAGCACGCGCAGCAACTTGGCTTGCGCGCTCAAGGGAAGCTCGCCCACTTCATCCAGGAACAGCGTGCCGCCATGCGCGAGCTCGAATTTACCCCGCCGGTCCTGCACCGCGCCGGAGAAGGCGCCGCGCACATGGCCGAACAGTTCGCTTTCGATCAGATTGTCGGGCAAGGCCGCGCAGTTCACGCTGATCATGGGCTTGCCGGCGCGCGCCGATCCCGCATGCAGCGCCTGCGCCACCAACTCCTTGCCCACGCCCGTTTCGCCCGTGACCAGGACAGTCAGATCGCTGGCGGCCACCATCTCCACGTCCTTCATGAAGCGGCGAAAAGCCGTGCTCTGCCCCGTCAGCCGGCGGGCGGGTCCGGCCACCGCCAGGCGGTAGCTTTCGGCCCGCCGCCGCTCGTCCTCCGCCGTGACCGCCAGTTGTTCGATACGGGCGGCCACCGCCACCGTGGCGGCGGCCAGCCCGGCGAAGACGTCCAGCACGGCAAGATCGTCGTCCGAGAAGCGCCCGGGCTGCAAGGCATCCAGCGTCAGCAAGCCCCATTTGCGCTGGCCTACCGTGATGGCGCAGCCCATGCAATCGTGCACGTGCAGCTCGCCGCCGTCTTCCACCAGGCCGTCGTAGGGATCGGGCAGGCTGCTGTCCGGCGCGAATCGCATGGCTTCGTCGGCCTCCAGCAGCGCATGCAAGCGCGGATGCTGCGCGACGCGGAAACGCCGGCCCATCGCATCGGGACTCAGGCCCTGCATCGCCAGCGGGATCAAGGCGTCGTTTTCCAGCCTTAGCAGGGCCACGGCGTCGCAAGGCAGCAAGGCGCGCAGGGCATCGAGCAGGCGCCGGTATCGTTCCGCGGGCGGCACATCGCGGGCCAGGTCGGACACCAGCGGAATGACGGCGCCCATCAGGGGATTCTGTGTTCTCATCACGCCCCGAGCATAACGGAATCCGCGGCAGGATATGGGTTAACCCGACTCCTTATATCAACAAACGGGTCTATAAAACTCACTTTTCGAGGCGAAGTCCCTGGCTCGATGCCGCGCCCGCGGGGAGACCCACATGGCATGGATGTTGCATTGCAATCCATGACCGCCTTCGCGCGGCCGGCCTGCCCATCCTGAACGAACACGCTGCGCGGCAGGCCCCAACAGGAGTTCTCCAACATGCTCGACTCGAACCAGCTCGCCATTATCCGCGCCACCGTCCCCTTGCTCGAAACGGGCGGCGAGGCGCTGACCACGCACTTCTACCGGATCATGCTGGCGGAGCATCCCGAGGTACGGCCTTTGTTCAACCAGGCCCACCAGGCCAGCGGCGCGCAGCCGCGCGCACTGGCCAATGGCGTGCTCATGTACGCGCGCAACATCGAGCGCCTGCAGGCGCTCGCCCCGCTGGCCTCGCAGATCGTCAACAAACACGTCTCGCTGCAGGTCCTGCCCGAGCACTATCCCATCGTCGGCGCCTGCCTGCTGCGGGCCATCCGGGAAGTGCTGGGCGCCGAAACCGCCACCGACGAAGTCATCGCCGCCTGGGCCGCGGCCTACCAGCAGCTTGCCGACATGCTGATCCAGGCCGAAGCGGCGGTCTATGAGGCGCGGGCGCACGAGCCGGGAGGCTGGCGCGGCGCGCGCCCCTTCATCGTGTCGAACAAGGTCGCCGAAAGCGCCGAGATCACATCGTTCTACCTGCACCCCGCGGACTGCGGACCTTTGCTGGCCTACCGCCCCGGGCAGTACCTGGGCCTGCGCCTGGACGTCGACGGCGAGGAAATCCGCCGCAACTACTCGCTGTCGCGCGCGCCCGATGGCGCGCAATACCGCATCAGCGTCAAGCGCGAGCCGGGTGGCGTCGCGTCCAACTTCCTGCACGACCGCGTGCGGGTGGGCGATACCCTGGATGTGTTCCCGCCGGCCGGCGATTTCGTGCTGGAGGAAAGCGAGCGGCCCCTGGCGCTGATCAGCGCCGGCGTGGGCGTGACGCCCGTGCTGGCCATGCTGGAGGCGGCCTTGCGCGAGAGCCAGCGGCCCGTGTACTTCATCCACTACGCGCGCAACGGCCAGGTGCATGCTTTCGGCGACTACATCGACCAGCTGGCGGCGCGCCATGCGCACCTGCGCCACTATGTCTGCTACGAGGACGAAGCCGGCGCGGCGCGTCGGCCGGACGCCGTGGGCCGCGCCCATGCGGAGCAATTGCGCAAATGGCTGCCCACCGCGGCGGACCTGGATGCCTACTTCGTCGGACCCAAGCCCTTCATGTCGCTCATGAAGAAGACCCTGGCAGCCCTGGGTGTGCCCGAGACCAACGCCCGCTACGAGTTCTTCGGGCCGGCGGCGGCGCTTTAGGCCGCGATGTAAAGACCGGCGCGGCGCACGGCGCGCGCCGCACCGGGCTCATCGCGGCCAGTTGGTCTGCGCCAGGTCCATGACCTCGTCGCCGCGCCCGCTGATGATGGCCTTGAGCATGTACAGGCTGAATCCCTTGGCCTGTTCCAGCTTGATCTTGGGCGGAATGACCAGCTCCTGCTTGGCGGTCAGCACATCGACCAGCGCCGGCCCGTCGTGCGCGAAGGCCTGCCGCAGCGCGGACTCCAGGTCTTCGGCGTGCTCCACCCGTATGCCCAGGATGCCCATCGCGTTGGACATGGCGGCGAAGTCGGGATTGCGCAGGTCGGTATTGGTGTCCAGATAGCCGCTGGCCTTCATTTCCATCGCGACGAAGCCCAGGGTGCCGTTGTTGACCACGACCACCTTCACCGGCAGGCCGAGCTGCGCCAGCGAGATGAAATCCCCCATCAGCATCGAGAAGCCGCCGTCGCCGGACAGCGAGATGACTTGCCGCCCGGGGAAGGCCGCCTGCGCGCCGATGGCCTGCGGCAAGGCATTGGCCATCGAGCCATGGTTGAAGGAGCCCAGCAGCCGGCGCAGGCCGTTCATCTCCAGGTAGCGCGCCGCCCAGACCGTCGGCGTCCCGACGTCGACAGAGAAAATCGCGTCCTCGGCCGCCAAGCGGCTGACGACGCGCGCCAGATATTGCGGGTGGATGGCGCGGCCGCGCGGGGATGGCACCGCCAGGTCGTCCAGCGCCTTGCGCGCGTCGGCGTAATGCCGGCGCGCCGTATCCAGGAAGCCGCGGTCGGCCTTGCGCGCCAGGCGCGGCAGCACCAGGCGCAAGGTCTCGCGCACGTCGGCGGGGATGCCCAGCGCCAGCCGCGCCCGCCGTCCCAGCGCGGCCGGATCCGCATCGACCTGGATCACCCTGGCCTGCCGCGGATAGAAATGGCGATACGGGAAATCCGTTCCCAGCATCAGCAGCGTGTCGCAATTCAGCATGGCATGGTAGCCGGAGCTGAAGCCGATGAAGCCCGTCATGCCGACGTCGCAGGGGTTGTCGTATTCGATGTGTTCCTTGCCCCGCAGCGTGTGCACGATGGGCGCGCCCAGCGCATCGGCCAGCGCCACGACTTCGTCATGCGCGCCGGCGCAGCCGGCGCCGCACAACAATGTCACGCGGCCGCTGCCGTCCAGGAGGTCCGCCAGGCGGTCGACGTCCTGGTCGGCGGGCAGTACCCGCGGCGGCGCCAGCGCGGGCCACGGCGCGGACGGCGCGGAGGCCTCCAGCAGGGCCACGTCGCCGGGCAGCACCACCACCGCGACGCCGCGGCGCAGGATCGCCGTGCGCATCGCCCGGTGCAGCACTTCCGGCATTTGCGCCGGGTTGGTGACCAGCTCCACGTAGTGGCTGCATTCCTTGAAGAGCTCCTGCGGATGGGTCTCCTGGAAATAGTCCAGGCCGATCTCGGAGGACGGGATATGCGCCGCGATGGCCAGCACGGGTACCCGGCTGCGATGGCAATCGAACAAGCCGTTGATCAGATGCAGATTGCCGGGACCGCAGCTGCCCGCGCACACGGCCAGCCGTCCGGTCACGGCGGCTTCGGCGCCCGCGGCGAAGGCCGCCACTTCTTCGTGGCGCACGTGCATCCAGGCAATGGTTTCGAGCCGGCGCAGGCTGTCGTTCAAGCCATTGAGGCTGTCGCCGGTGACGCCCCAGATGCGTTTTATTCCTGCTTCGGCGAGCGTGGCGGCGATCTGGTCGGCAAGCGTGATCCTGGGCATGGCGGTCTCCGGAAAAGGGGCGGAAGCGATACACCGCGCGGCGCGACGGACGCCACGGTTTCCTGCGTGCGCATAAGACCATACGCGATAAGCGCGACGCTGTCTGTGCCCATCCCTTGAATGGACCTGCCGCGATGGACGATCAGGCCGCGGGGGCGGACCACATCCGCAACAAGGCGCGCGTCTGCTCGCGCACTGTCTCCTTTACGAGCGCCGCGCGCGCGGCATCGATCTGCTCCCAGCCCAGCAGCGATAGCAGGCCGCGCTTGGCGGTGTGGAAGACGACCAGCTGGCCGTGCAGCGTGAAGACCCGGACCATGGTCTTGGGATCGTCCATGGACGTGCCGGTGATGCGCGCCACCAGGGCCAGGCAGATATCGTTCAGCGGCTTGCGCAGGCGCTCCTGCAGGATGTCGGAGGCGATGGGCGGCTCGTGCCCGGCCTGTTCGCGGGCGAAGAACAGCCGCTGGTCCGGTCCGCAGGGTATTTGCAGCATGCGGTCGGCGATGGCGTCCTGGAGGGCGACGAAAGCGTCGATCAAGGCATCCGCGTCGGCCGCGCCGTCCAGGATGGCGCGCGCCTGCCGCATGGCCGGCTCGAAGGCGGCGCGCGCGCTGTCGGCGATGTGTTCCGCACAGGCCCGGTACAGCCCTTCCTTGCTTTCGAAGTAGTACTGCAGCGCCGGCGCGTTGACGCCGGCGTGCGCGGCGATATCGCGGGTGGAGGCGCCGCTGAAGCCGGCTTCGCCGAAGCGCTCGATGGCGGCCTCGATGATGCGCAGGCGGGTTTCGTCCCCGCGGGCATAGCCGCTACCGGCCGGGCGCCGGCCGCGCTTGGTGTCGTTCATGGGGTCTCCCGCGCTATCTGGAGCCTGTGCCAGGCTTTTGCCACCGCAAAATATAACACTTGATAAATTTATTCCGTCCGATAAAAATATTCCGTTCGCTCAAAATTCCCTGGATACCTGCCCGCCATGTCCGCATCCGATGGTTCGTCTTCCCCGGCCGCTGCCACCGCTCTGGCGGCCACCGCTCCGGCGGCCGCCGCTCCGGCGGCCGCCGCTCCCGCGCGGCCGTCCCCGCCCGCCGGCGGTCGGGCTCCCGCCACGCGCCGGCGCCTGATCCTGGGCGGGGCGCTGCTGGCGGCGGCCGCGGCCCTGGCCTGGGGCGCGCAGTGGTGGCGGGTCGGCCGTTTCATCGAGAGCACCGACGACGCCTATCTGCAAGCCGACAGCGTCACGATCGCGCCCAAGGTCAGCGGCTACGTCATGGAGGTTTACGTCGGCGACAACCAGGTCGTCCAGGCCGGAGATTCCCTGGTACGCCTGGACGGCCGCCAGTACCGCGCCGCGCTGGACCAGGCGCAAGCCACCATCGATGCGCGGCAGGCCGACATCGCGCGCGCCCAGGCGGAGATCCGCCAGCAGGATGCCAACGTGGCGCAGGCCCAGGCCCAGGAGCGGGTGGCGCGCCTGAACGCCCAGCATGCCCAGGACGAGGTCAAACGCTATCGGCCGCTGGCGGCCACGGGCGCGGAAACCAGCGAGCGGCTGGCCAACCTGGCCAACCAGCGCGACCAAGCGCTTGCCACCCTTGCCGCCAACCAGGCCGCGGTGCAGGCGGCCCAGGCGCAGATCGCCGTCAGCACGGCGCAAATGGCGCAGGCACGCGCCCAACTGGAGGCGGCGCAGGCCAGCGCCCGCCAGGCCAACCTGGACCTGCAGGACACGGTGGTGCGCGCGACGCAGGCCGGCAAGATCGGCGACCGCACCGTGCGCGTGGGCCAGTATGTCCAGCCCGGTACGCGCATGATGACCGTCGTGCCGGTGCAGGACGTCTACCTGGAAGCCAATTTCAAGGAGACGCAGATCGGCCGCATGCGTCCCGGCCAGCCCGCCACGCTGCACGTCGATGCCCTGCCCGGCCGCGACCTGCGCGGCGTGGTGGACAGTTTCTCGCCCGGCACCGGCGCGCAATTCGCCTTGCTGCCGCCGGAGAACGCCACCGGCAATTTCACCAAGATCGTCCAGCGGGTGCCGGTACGCATCCGCATCGAGGCGGACGCGGACACGCGCAAACTGCTGGTGCCGGGCCTGTCGGTGACCGCCGAGGTCGATACGCGGTCTTCGCCCGGCGCCGCGCCCGGCGCGCCGGAGGCGGCCAGCCATGGCTGAAGGCAACGCGTCCGCGGCGGCGCCGGCGGAGCCGCGCGCGAGCGCGGCGGACTGGGTGGCCGTCGCGGGAGGCGCGCTGGGCGCGCTGATGGCGACCCTGGATATCTCCATCACCAATTCCGCCCTGCCGCAGATACAGGGCTCGATCGGCGCCACGGGCACCGAAGGCACCTGGATATCCACCGGCTACCTGATGTCCGAGATCGTCATGATCCCGTTGGCGGCCTGGTTGACGCGGGTGTTCGGCCTGCGCAATTTCCTGCTGGGCAACGCCCTGCTCTTTGCGCTGTTCTCGGTGATGTGCGGCCTGTCGCACAGCCTGCCGCAGATGGTCGCCGGCCGCATCGGCCAGGGCTTTACCGGGGGCGCGATGATCCCGACCGCGCAGACCATCATCCGCACCCGCTTGCCGCGCGCGCAGATGCCGGTGGGCATGACGGTGTTCGGCCTGATCGTGCTGCTCGGGCCCTTGCTGGGGCCGGTGGTCGGCGGCTGGCTGGCTGAGAACATCAGCTGGACGTGGTGCTTCCTGGTGAACCTGCCGGTATGCGCCGCCCTGGTGGCCCTGCTGCTGGGCGGCCTGCCCGCGGAACGGCCGCGCTGGGGCGACTTCCTCAAGGCCGATTGGCTCGGTATCGCCGGGCTCGCGATAGGCCTGAGCAGCCTGACGGTCGTGCTGGAAGAAGGCCAGCGCGAACGCTGGTTCGACTCCCACATGATCGTCGCGCTGACCGTCGCCACGCTGTTCGGAATGGTCCTGATCGGGATTTCGCAAGCGACGGCGCCCCGGCCCATCCTGCGCTTGGGCCTGCTGCGCAATCCGCGCTACGCGGCGGTCATCGCCATCGTCGTGGCCATCGGCGCGGGGCTGTACGGCGTCTCCTATCTGGTGCCGCAGTTCCTCAGCCTGATCGCCGGCTACAACGCCGAGCAATCCGGCGCCGTCATGCTGGTGGCGGGCCTGCCTTCTTTCCTGATGATGCCTTTCCTGCCCAGGCTGCTGGGCAGGGTGGACTTCCGTATCCTGGTCATC
Source organism: Bordetella bronchialis (assembly GCF_001676705.1). NCBI lineage: Bacteria > Pseudomonadati > Pseudomonadota > Betaproteobacteria > Burkholderiales > Alcaligenaceae > Bordetella > Bordetella bronchialis. The sequence goes on along the minus strand of NZ_CP016170.1, from coordinate 2,818,873 downwards.
GCCGGCTTGCTGATGTTCACCGGCAGCTGCCTGCTGGATATCGGATTGACCGCGCAAAGCGTGGGCCACGACTTCTACGGATCGCAGTTCCTGCGCGGCATCGGCCAGATACTGGCGATGATGCCCTTGAACCAGGCGTCGATGGCGGCGGTGTCGCGGGAAGAGTCCGGCGACGCGGCGGGCCTGTACAACATGGCGCGCAACCTGGGCGGCTCCGTCGGCCTGTCGCTGATCGGTATCGTCATCGACCGGCGCAACACCTTCCACGACCACATGCTGCGCGAGTCCTTGACGGCCAATTCCGTCCTGGGGCAGGACCGCCTGGCGGCGAACACGGCGAACTGGTTCGCCCAGACCGGCGACATGGCGTATTCGCATATGCGCGCCCTGGGACAGATGGCCGCGCAGATCCGGCAGCAGGCCGCCGTCATGACCTACTCCGAGACCTTTTATCTGCTGGCCCTGGCCCTGCTGGCCTGCGTGCCCCTGGCCCTGTTGCTGCGCACGCCGCGCGGCGGCGACACGCCCGGCGCCGGGCACTGAGGCCACCATGCGCCCGCGCGATCCGATGCCCAAGACACCGCACACCCCGACCATGCCGTCCCCGCATACCCCGCCCCTTCCCCGCCCCGTCCACGCGGCCCGCCTGCTTATGCTGCTCCTGGCCGGAGCATCGGCCCTGGCCGGCTGCGCGGTCGGACCGGATTATCCCGGCGCGCCCGATGCGGCGCCCGATGCCGCCCGGCAGCCGGCCTTCGTGCGCGCGCCGCGGGACGCGGTGGCCACGGGCCACGCGGCCAGCCTATGGTGGCTGGCGCTGGACGACCCGCAATTGAACCAGCTGATCGAAGCGGCGCTCGCGCACAACCCAGACGTGCATGCGGCGCAGGCGCGGCTGCGGGCCTCGCGCGCGCAGCTGCAGCAGGCAAGCGCCAACGGCATGCCTACCGTGGGCGCGCTGGGAGCCGCCGTACGCACCCGTTCGCCGGACACGTCGGCATTGATACCGGCCGGGGAAAGCAATGGCGGCGGTTCCGGGCGCGGGCCGGTGCAGTTCTATACGGCCGGCTTCGACGCCTCCTGGGAGCTGGATCTATTCGGTGGATCGCGCCGCGCCGTGGAAGCCGCTTCCGCCGAGGCCGACGCCGTCCAGGCGGATCTCGCCGATACGCAGGTGTCGCTGGCCGCCGAGGTCGCGCAGGCCTATATCAGCCTGCGTGACCAGCAACAGCGGCTCACGCTGGCGCGCCGCTCCGCCGAATTGCAGCAGCGCATGCTGGACCTGACGCGGCAGCGCCGCGCCGCCGGCACCGCCGCCGACGTCGATGTCGAGCGGCTCGCCACCCAGGTGTCGACGACCCGCGCCACCCTGGTGCCGCTGGAAGCGCAGATCGACGAGTCGCTGGACCGCCTGGCGGTGCTGACCGGCCGCGAACCCGGCGCGCTGGACCGGCAACTGGCCGCCGCCGCGCCCCTGCCGGCCTTGCCGGCGCGGGTGAGCGTCGGCGATCCGGCCGCGATGCTGCGGCAGCGGCCCGACATCCGCGGCGCCGAGCGACGGCTGGCCTCGGCCTACGCGCAGATCGGCGAGCACACCGCGGACCTGTTTCCCAAGGTCACGCTGTTCGGCGACCTGAGTTTCAGCGCCGCCACGCTGGGCCATCTGGCCCGCAAGGAAAACCTGAGCTGGGTCGGCGTGCCCTACCTGCAATGGAACATCCTGGACTTCGGCCGCACCCGCGGCGCCATCCATGCCGCGGAGGCCGCCCGCGACGAAGCGCAGGCCAAATACGCGCATACCGTGTTGGCGGCCTTGCAGGATGCCAATACCGCGCTGTCCCGCTACGGGCACCAGCGCGAACACCTGGTGCGGCTGCGCCAGGTGCAGGACTACGCCGAGCGCTCCGCCGAACTGACGCGCCAGCGCTACACCGCGGGGGTCGCCACGCTGATCGATCTGCTCGACACCCAGCGCAGCGAATTCGCCGCCCAGCAGGACGTGGTGGCGGGCCAGGCGGAACTGCTGCAGGACTTCGTATCGTTGCAGAAAAGCCTGGGCCTGGGCTGGCAGGCGGGCTGAGGCGCGCGGGACCGGCCCGAGCCGGTGGCGTGCAGTCAACGGCTCGCGTAGTATCCCAAGGCCCCGATGCCGGTCCGCCGCCGTCCTGGCGAATGGACAAGGGCAAACGGCATCGCGGATTGCACATCGCAACACGACGGACGCAAGATGAAGCTTCCAATCCAACGCAGGCTGGCCGGCCTCTGCCTGTCGGCGATGGTGTCATGGCTGGCCGGGTGCGCCACGCGCACGCCCGAGCCGGCTGCGCCGGGGCCCGACCAGGTGCGCGCGGAAGTCGCCAGGCGCCTGCCGCCCGGGGTGGACGACGCAGCCGGATGGGCGCGCGATATCCAGGTCGCGCTGACGACGCAGGAGATCGACGCCTCGCCCGCCAACCAGTGCGCCGTGATCGCCATCATCGGCCAGGAATCCGGTTTCCGCGCCGATCCCGCCGTGCCCGGGCTGCCCAAAGTGGCACGGGCGGAGATCTACCGCCGCGCGGCTTCTTTGCACATTCCCGCCATGCTGGTGGACGCCGCGCTGGGTTTGAAGTCGCCCGATGGCAAGACCTACAGCCGGCGCCTGGATACGGTGCGCACCGAGCGCGACCTGAGCGAGATGTACGAGGACTTCATCGGCATGGTGCCCATGGGCCGGCAGTTGTTCGGCGGACTGAACCCCGTCCACACGGCGGGCCCCATGCAGGTCAGCGTGGACTTCGCGCAGGCGCACGCCGCCGGCTATCCCTACGCCATGGACAAGGGCCTGCGCCGGGAAGTCTTCACGCGCCGCGGCGGCATCTATTTCGGCACGCTGCACCTGCTGGGCTACACCGCCAACTACGACGCGATGATCTACCGCTTCGCGGACTACAACGCCGGCTGGTACGCCAGCCGCAACGCCGCATTCCAGAACGCCGTCAGCCGCGCCACGGGCATCCCGCTCGCCCTGGACGGCGACGTGCTGCGCGAAAACAGCATCGAGCCCGGCGAAACCGAACGCGCGCTGCGCACCCTGCGGTCGCGGCTGGATATGAGCGAGGACGCCATCCGCCGCGACCTGCGCGCCGCGGATCGCCTGGATTTCGAGAAGACCCTGCTTTATCGCCGGCTGTTCCAGATCGCCGACAAGGCGGCGGGCGCGGCGCTGCCGCGCGCCGTGCTGCCCCGCATCACGCTGCAAAGCCCGAAGATCACCCGCACGCTGACGACGGCCTGGTTCGCCGAGCGGGTCAACCAGCGCTGGAAGCAATGCATGGCGCGCGACGGCGGTTGATCGCGCGCGCATCGAGCCCCGGCCGGGCCTGCCGCGTCAGGCAAGGGCATGCCGCTTCCGGCGTCAGCCCGGCAGCCCCGCCCTTTCCAGGCCATCGGCGAAAAGCCGGATGTTGTCCGGCCGATGTATCGGCAGCCAGTCGGTCAGGTTCGCCAGGCACAGGTCCGGACTGGCCCGCCGCAGGTCCAGCATGACGCGCCGCGCTTCGGCCTCCTGGCCCAGCAGCGCCCGGCTGGCCGCGATCACCGCCAGGGCCAGCATGAAGCCGGGCAGCTCGCGCAGGGCCTTCTCCGCCCACGCGATGGCTTCCTCGTTGCGCCCCGCGAAAAGATGGGCGATGGCGATCCCCGCCTGCATGCGGTACAGCTCCGGATCCAGCGGGCTCAGCCGCATGGCGCGGGAAAACGATGCGATGGCGTCCTCCGTCTCGCCGTGCCACACGCGCAGGAATGCGCCCAGGAACCAGGCGGACGCCAGGTTCGGATTCAGCACCAGCGCGCGGTCTATCAGGGCGATGCCGCCGGACAGATCGCCGGCCAGGTGCGCCAGCGCATGGCCGCCGCGCGTCAGGGCCACCGCGTCGCCCTTGCCCAGGTCGATGGCGCGCCGCGCCAGCTGGATGCCTTCCGCGGTCTCGCGCGGCGCATCGGCCATCCAGTGGTTGACCTTGCGCCAGCAATGGCACCACGCCGCCATGGCATGGGCCGAGGCGAACCCGTCGTCGGCCCGCATGGCGTCCTGGAAGCGTTGCAGCGCCAGCCCGATGCTCTCGCGGGTGCCGCGGTGCAGCTTCGCCATGCCGCGCAGGTAGTAGTCGTAGGCGTCCAGGCTGCCGGTCGGCTTGTGCGTGGCGCGCTCGATCTCCACCTGTTCCAGCTGCGGCGCCAGGGACCCGACCACGCTTTCGCTGATCTGGTCGTACAGCGCGAAGATGTCGTCCAGCACGCCTTCGAAGCGGCCGGCCCAATGGTGCGTGCCCGTGGCGGCATCCACCAGCTGGCCCGTGATGCGCACACGGTTGCCGGCGCGGCGGAAACTGCCTTCCAGCACATAACGCACGCCCAGTTCGCGGCCTACCTGTTTCACGTCGACGGCGCGCGCCTTGTACATGAAGCTGGAGTTGCGCGAAACCACGAACAGCCAGCGGTGGCGCGACAAGGCCGCGATGATGTCCTCGACCACGCCGTCGGCCAGGTATTCCTGGTCCGGCTGCCCGCTCAGGTTGACGAAGGGCAATACCGCGATGGAGGGCCGGTTCGGCAAGGCGGGGCCTTCTTCCGTGGGCGGCTCGGCCCGCGGGCCGGCACTTGCGGCGGCGGACTCGGCGGTTTCCAGATCGACCTTGCGCACGTCGGCCACGAAGCGGAATCCCTTGCGCGGCACCGTGCGGATCACCCGCTGCTGCTGGCCGTCGTCGCCCACCGCCTTGCGCGCCGCGTTGATATGGCTGGCAAGCGTCGATTCCGACACGATGCGCCCGCCCCACACGCCGTCGAGCAGGTCGTCGCGGGTAACGACACGCTGGCGATTGCAAGCCAGGTAAACCAGCAAATCGAACACTTGCGGCGTGGTAGGAACCACCTGGGCCGAACGGAACAGCTCCCGCCTGTCGGTATCCAGCGTGCAATCCTCGAACATCAGCGGCATCCGGTCTCCCTTGAATGGAATTCCAAGGGAATTCCAAAGTTCCGGCAAAGTATTCCACACCGCGCGCGGGCATAGTTCATACACCGGTCGCCATATCGACGGCCGAGGACGCGAATAGGGAGCGAGATCATGAAAATCGTCGTCATAGGGGCCAGCGGCCTGATCGGATCGAATGTAGTGAACCGGCTGCGCCGGCAGGGCCACGAGGTGGTGGCGGCCTCGCTGCGCACGGGCGTGAACCTGCTCACGGGAGACGGCGTGGCCGACGCCGTCCAGGGCGCGGACGTCGTCGTGGACGTCTCCAACTCGCCGTCTTTCGAGGACAAGGCCGTCATGGAGTTCTTCCAGACCGCCGGCCGCAACCTGCTGGCGGCCGAAGCCGCGGCCGGCGTCAAGCATCACGTCGCGTTGTCGGTGGTGGGCGCGGACCGCCTGCCGGACAACGGCTACATGCGCGCCAAGGTCGCCCAGGAAGCGCTGATCGCGGCCTCGGGCATCCCGTACACCATCCTGCGCTCGACGCAGTTCTTCGAATTCGTGGACGGCATCATCAAGTCCAGCGGCGGCGAGACCGTCCATCTGTCTCCCGCCTTGCTGCAGCCGATCGCCTCGGACGATACGTCCGCGACGCTGGCCGACGTGGCCGTCCAGCCGCCCGTCAACGGCGTGCTGGAAGTGGCCGGACCGGAACTGATTCCGCTGGACGAACTGGCCCGGATGTACCTGGCCGCGCGCCACGACGAAACGCGCAGGATCGTCGCCGACGTGCACGCGCGCTACTTCGGTTCGGTGCTGGACGACCAGTCCCTGACCGCCGGCAAGGACGCCCGCATCTGCGCGACGCGCTTCCAGGATTGGCTGAAGCACGCGCCGGCACACGCCTGAGATTTCGCCGCGCGCCATGCGCGCGGCGATGCGCGCCCGCATGGCGGCACGCAACCGTCTACCTTTTCCAGGAACCATCATGATCCATTCCACGAAACTGGCCGCCCTGCTGCTGTGCGCGGCCACCGCGGGCTGCGCCTCGCATGCCCATCGGGCCGCCGCGCCGCAAGCCGCGGGCGCGTCCCCGGCCCCCGCCAGCAGCGCGGCCGCCGCCCAGCCACCCATGGCGGAAGTCGTCGAGCTGATGAGCAAGCCGCTGCCCGACTATCCGGGCAAGGAGGCGGTGCTGATCCACGTCGAATACCCGCCGGGTGGCGCCGACCCTGTCCACCGGCACGACGCGCACGCCTTCGTCTATGTGCTGGAGGGGTCGATCGTGATGGGCGTGCAAGGCGGCAAGACGGTCACCCTGAACGCCGGCGACACCTTTTACGAGGGTCCCGAGGACCTGCACACCGTCGGCCACAATGCCAGCGCCACCCAGCCCGCCAGGTTCGTGGTCCTGCTGTTGAAGAAGCAAGGCGCCCCCATCCTGACCCCCGTGCAATGAGCCACGCCGGTGCGTCGGACCAAGCCGGTGCAGGAGGCGGTGCACAGCGCTTTTCCTTATTTCCGGAAGGGGCATTCAAAGGACCGAAACCAAAGTTCCAGGTATATGCTTAGGGTAATTTCTTAGTTAGTTCCGGGCCTGGCCATCCATAGAATGGTGGCGTTGTAGACATATTTCATATGCGCTGTGAGCTGCTCACCACGCATGTGAAGCCCCGCCACCATGCCCGATTCTCCCGTACACGCCGCGCGCGCCGACGACCGGACCTCCGATGTGAGCGCCGGCGCCGACGCGTACGCGCGCATACGCCGGGACGTGATTTCCTGCCGCCTGGCGCCGGGCGCCTTCGTCACCGAGCCGGAGCTGATGCAGGCCTACGGCATCCGCAAGACCGGCTGCCGCATCGCCCTTACGCGGCTGGCGCACGAAGGCTTCGTGCGGTCCCGGCCGCGCAAGGGATACCAGATATCCCCGATCACCTTGCGCGACGTGGAAGAGGTCTTCACCCTGCGCGTGCAGGTCGAGCCGCTGGCCGCGCGCCTGGCCGCCGGGCGCGTCGATATCGACCTGCTGCGCCGCCTGGAAGCCGCCTGCCGGGTACAGCATCCCGTGCTGCAGCTGAGCGACCAGATCGACGTCTTCATGGACGCCAATAAGGCCTTCCACCTGGCCATTGCCGCCGCCTGCGGCAATGAACGGCTCTACCGTCTGCTCAGCCAGCTGATGGACGAGATGTCGCGCCTGGTCGCGCTGGGCTTTGGCGTGCAGCGGACCAAGCCCGAGATCAAGCACGATCACAATGCCATGATCGACGCGCTGGCCGAGGGCGACGGCAAGCGCGCCGAGACCATCGCGCGCCGCCATATCGAAACCTTCCAGGTCATGACCCTGGAAAAACTCTATGCCAGCCTGACGCAGACCGGCGCGGCCATTCCCGTTCCGGCGGCCCTGAACGGGAGCGGGCGATGACCGGAGCCGCCGTGCAATCCAAAGCAAACACCCGGGTATCCGCCGATACGCCGCGCGCGGACCAGGCGGCGCCGGCCGGCGCCGGCACCGCCGCGCAGGCCGACGCGCTGGACGTGCGCCACGTCTCCAAGCATTTCGGCGCGCTGGAAGTGCTGCGCGATATCTCTTTCACGGTGGGCCGCGGCGAGATCGTCGCCCTGCTGGGCCCTTCCGGCTGCGGCAAGAGCACGCTGCTCAACATGGTGGCCGGCCTGGAGCCCCATGACGCCGGCGAGATCTTCCTTGCCGGCCGGCCCCTGGCCGCCTACGACCAATGGCGCCACATGGCCTACCTGTTCCAGGAGGACAGGCTGCTGCCCTGGCGCAGCGTGCGCGACAACGTCGGCTTCGGACTGGAAGCCGCCAATGTGCCGAAAGCGGAACGCCATCGTCGCGCCGATGCCGTGCTCGACATGGTGGGCCTGACCGGTTTCGGCGATGCCTGGCCGCACCAGCTGTCCGGCGGCATGCGCAGCCGCGTGGCGCTGGCCCGCAGCCTGGTCATCGAACCCAGCGTGCTGCTGATGGACGAGCCCTTTTCCAAGCTGGATCCGCAGACGCGCACGCAGATGCACCAGGAAGTCCTGCGCATTCATGCCATGAAGAATATGACCGTGCTCTTCGTCACGCACGACGTGGAAGAAGCCGTCATCCTGGCCGACCGCATCGTCCTGATGGCGCCGCGCCCGGGCCGCATCCGCGAGATCGATCCGATCGCGCTGCCGCGCCCGCGCCACCCCACCGACCGCGACGTCGCCGAACAAACGCGCCAGCTGCGCATGAAGGTGCAGGAATGAGCGAACGCGCGAACAGCAAGGGACTGGACGCCAGCGCCGTGGATATCGGCGCATCCACCATCAGTCTGTCCGGCGGCGCCGCGCCCGGCAGGCGCTGGCGGGGACTGGGCTGGCTGCTTCTGCAGCGCGCGGCGCTGGCCGTGGTGTTCGTGGTGCTGTGGTCGCTGGCCGCGTCGCACGTGCCGGCCTTCGTGCTGCCGGGCCCGGAAAAAGTCATCCAGGCGCTGGTCAACCTGACCCGCTCGGATACCTTCGCGCACGATGTGCTGACCACGCTGATGCGCATCCTGATCGGCTTCGCCCTGGCGACGGCGGTCGGCACCCCGCTCGGCCTGGCGCTGGGTTCCAGCCGCGTGCTGGCGACCTTCTTCGATCCCCTGCTGGCCGTGATGAACACGGTGTCCTCGGCCATCTGGGCGGTCTTCGCCATCATCTGGTTCGGCATCTCCAACGCCACCACCATCTTCGTCGTCTTCATGACCGCCATGCCGCTGATCCTGACCAATGTCTGGCAGGGTTCCCAGAACGTCGACAAGCTGCACGTGGACCTGGCCCGCAGCTTCCGCATGTCGCGGGCACAGATCCTGCGGAAAATCTATCTTCCCACCATCCTGCCCTACTTCTTCTCGGGTGCGCGCCTGGCCTTCGGTTTCGGCTGGCGGGTGTCGCTGGTGGCGGAAACGCTGGGCTCGTCCGATGGCATCGGCTATCGCCTGCGCCAGGCCGCCGACCTGGTGCAGACCGACCAGGTATTCGCCTGGACGCTGCTGCTGGTGGTGCTGATGCTGCTCTTCGAGGGCGGCCTGCTCAAGCCGCTGGAGCGCCGCCTGTTCCGCTGGAAGCCGCTATGAGACAGGCGGAAACCCGCCCGGACCGCCCGACCGCCCACCCCCCACCGCGTATCGCCTACTGACTGGAGCCACATCATGCTATGGAGAAAACCCCTCTTCGCCGCGCTGCTCGCCCTTGCCGCGCTGGCGGGTCCGGCCGGCGCCCAGGCGGCCGACAAGGTGCGCATCGGCTACTGGAGCAGCGGCGTCAGCCTGGGCTTCGGCGCGGTGCTCGAAGCCACGCCCTTCCTGAAGCAGCAGAACCTGGAAGTGGAGTTCTTCCGCTTTCCCGACGTGAACGCGCCGCTGCGCGCGCTGGCCTCCAACTCCATCGACCTGGCCTATGGCGCGCCGGCCGCCGGTGTCTTCAGCAGCGCCGCGGAAGGCGTGCCCCTGAAGGTCTTCGCGGCCACCCAGCCGGCCGACGTGCAGTTCGTCGTGCCGGAAGGCTCGCCGATCAAATCGCTGGACCAGCTGCGCGGCAAGAAGGTCGGCATGTCGCCGGCCGGCAGTTCCGTGGCGGTGATCGCGGGCGCCATCCTGGCGGGCAACCATGGCATCAAGCCCAACGATTTTTCGCTGGTCGGCGGCAATGAATCGCGCCTGGCGCAGTTCCTGGTGCAGAAGCAGGTGGATGCCGCCGCGCTGCGCTCCGTCACCGTCGCGCAGCTGAACGAACTGAAGGTCACCCGGCTGGGCAGCTTCGCCGACGAATGGCGCAAGCTGACCAAGTCGGATTCCGTGCCCTATATCGGCATCGGCGCCGTGCGCAGCGAATACGTGCAGGCGCATCCCGATGTGGTGGCGCGCGTCATCGTCGCCATGCGCAACGCGCTGGCCTGGGCGCAATCGCACCAGCCCGAAGTCATCGCCATCCTGCAGAAATCCGCCAACCTGCCCGAGAACGACGCCAAGGTCTACGCCGGCCTGTGGAACGACATGTACCGCATCGCCTTCGAACCGGCGGATATCGACACGCTCAAGCGCGAACACCAGGTCTTTACCGAGACCGGTGTCATCAAGGGCGCCCTGAAGGACGATCTGTTCGTCACCGGCCCCTGGCAGCAGGCGAAATCCATCAAGTAAGCACGCAATCCAGCCATCACCGCGACATCAAGGAAACCATCCATGAGCAAAACCATGAAAGCCCTGGTCCTGGACCAGCACGGCGGCCTCGATCAACTGCGCGTCGTGACCGACAAGCCGGTCCCCGCCGTCGTACCGGGCCACGTCGTCATCCGCGTGCGGGCCTCGTCGTTCAACTACCACGACGTCTTCACCGTGCAAGGCATGCCGGGCATCAAGGTACCGCTGCCGGTCGTGATCGGCCTGGACATGGCCGGCGAGATCGCCGAGGTCGGCGAAGGCGTGGAAGGCTGGAAGCCCGGCGACCGGGTCCTGGTCAATCCCCTGAACAAGGCCAAGGGACTGATGGGCGAGATGCTCGACGGCGGCATGGCCGAGTACTGCCTGGTGTCGGCCGGCCAGTTGATCGCCATGCCCGACAACGTCAGCTTCGACGACGCCGCCGCGCTGCCGGTGGCCTACGGCACCGCGCACCGCATGCTGATCACCCACAACACCGTCAAGGCCGGCGACAAGGTGCTGGTCCTGGGCGCCAGCGGCGGCGTGGGCACGGCGTGCGTGATCCTGGCCAAGCAGCTGGGCGCCGAGGTCATCGCCTGCGCCGGCAGCGACGCCAAGCTCCAGGCACTGAAGGAGCTGGGCGCCGACCACCTGATCAACTACCGCGAGACCGATTTCTCCAAGTGGGCCATCGGCCAGTACGGCAAGCCGCAGCGCCGCAACTACGAAGGCGGCGTCGACGTGGTGATCAACTTCACCGGCGGGGACACCTGGGTGCCGTCGCTCAAGTGCCTGAAGCGCGGCGGCACGCTGCTGGTGTGCGGCGCCACGGCCGGCCACGACCCCAAGGAAGACCTGCGCTACGTCTGGAGCTTCGAACTGAACATCAAAGGCTCCAACAGCTTCTACGACGACAACCTGAAGGCGCTGCTGGACATGGTGTCCCAGGGCACGGTGGATCCGCTGATCGACCGCGCCGTGCCGCTGGAGCAGGCGGCCGAAGGCCTGGCCCTGATCCGCGACCGCGAAGTGCTGGGCAAAGTCATCGTCAACCCTTGAATCACCGATACGGATAAGCGCAATGACCGATAAAGCACTCCCCACCAAAGAAGACATCCAGGCGCGCCTGCTGCGCGGGCCCTATCACCAGTGGCTGGGCATCGAAGTCCTGTCCGTGGGCACGGGCGAAATCGAGCTCAAGGCCAAGTGGCGCGAGGAATGGGTCGTCAACGCCGACAAGGGCTACACGCACGGCGGCATCCTGGCCGCGCTGGTCGACCTGACCGCCGACTGGGCGCTGGTATCCGGCACCGGCCGCGGCGTGCCCACCATCGACCTGCGCGTGGACTATCACCGCGCCGCCATGCCGGGCGACCTGACCGCCAAGGGCAAGGTCATCAAGTTCGGTTCGCAGGTGTCCGTCGCGGAGGCGCAGGTCTTCGACAAGGACGGCAAGCTGGTGGCCAGCGGACGCGGCGTGTATTCCACGCCCCCGGCGCAGGCCTGACCCCACCACGCGATACTCCCGCGGCTGACAAGATGCACACACCCTACAACCTGGGCGACCTGATCGATCCCTCGGCCGATCCGTCGCGCATCGCCCTGATGGGCGTGGACGCCGAGCTGCACGAAACGCCGTGCACCTATGCCGAACTCGATGCGCTGGCCGAGGGCGTGGCCCAGGCGCTGCGCGAGCGCGGCTACGCCATCGGCGATCGCATCGCGCTGCTGTCGGCCAACTCGGTGCGCTACGTCGCCGCGGTGCTGGGCATCATGCGGGCCGGACTGGTGGCCGTGCCGGTGAATTTCAAGTTCCCGGCCGCCACCATCGCCTACGTGCTGCAGGACAGCGGCGCCAGGCTGGTGCTGTTCGACGAACCGCGCCGTGCCGGCCTGCCGGCGGGACTGGAAGCGATCCGCATGGACGGCCAGGAATTCCTGGACTTCCTGCGCCCCGCCGGCGGCCAGGCCGGCAGGGAGCCGGCGGCGCGCGTGGCGCCCTACCGCCCGGGCCCGGGGGATGTGGCGCTGATGCTGTATACGTCCGGATCCACCGGCCGGCCCAAGGGCGTGCGCCTGTCGCACGCCAGCCATCTGTGGACGGTGCAGGCCCGCCGCAAGGCCACGCCGCTGGACGACGAGCGCGCGCTCATCGCCGCGCCGCTTTACCACATGAATGCGCTGGCCCTGGCTTTCCTGTCGGTGGGCAGCCACGCCACCACCGTGCTGCTGCCGCAGTTCACCGCCCAGGCCTATATCCGCTGCATCGAGCGCTATCGCTGCACCTGGCTGACGGCGGTGCCGCCGATGATCGCCATGATGCTGCGCGAGCGCGACCTGCTGGCCCGCACGGACTTGTCCTCGGTCAAGGTCATACGCATGGGATCGGCGCCCGTCAGCGCCAGCCTGCTGGCGCAAATCCATGCCATGCTGCCCAACGCCCGCGTGATCAATGCCTTCGGCACCACCGAAGGCGGGCCGGTGGTGTTCGGCCCGCATCCGCAAGGGCTGCCCACGCCGACGACCTCGGTGGGCCATGCGCACCCCGAAGTCTCGCTGCGGCTCGCGCCCGGGCCGGGCGACGGACCGGACCAGGGCATCCTGGAAATGAAAAGCCCCGGCCTGATGCTGGGCTATCACCAGCGCCCCGACCTGGCCAACCCCTTCACGCCGGATGGCCACTACTCCACGGGCGACGTGTTCCGCCGCGATGCCGACGGCTTCTATTACTTCGTCGGCCGCCGCGACGACATGTTCGTCAGCGGCGGCGAGAACATCTACCCCGGCGAAGTCGAAAAGATGCTGGAGCAGCATCCCGCCGTGCAGCAGGCCGCCGTGGTCCCCGTCGAGGACGACATCAAGGGCCAGAAACCGGTGGCCTACATCATCCTGCGCGCCGGCCATACCGCCGATGCCGACGAGATCAAGCGCTATGCCCTGGAACATGCGCCGGCCTACCAGCATCCCCGCCACGTCTGGTTCGTCGACCACCTGCCGCTGGCATCGACCAACAAGATCGACCGCGGCCAGCTGCTGCGCGACGCCGCCGCGCGCGTGGGCAAGGCTTGAACGCGGCCGGCGGTTTATACGATGAACGGGCGCGCGGCCCGGCGCCATCGCGGCGCTCCGGCCGCGCCCCTGACCTTCCACCCGTTTTGCAAGGACTTTCCATGCGTCTTTCCACTGTATGCGCGCTGGGCGGCCTGGTGGCCGCGCTGGCCGCCACGCCGGCCTTCGCCCTGGATGAAGTCACCGTCGCCCTGGCCATCCCGCCGGCCGTGCACGACGGCGCGCCCTACGCCGCGGCCGACGAACTGGGGTACTTCAAGCAGGAGAACCTGTCGGTCAAGACCATCGTGTTCCAGGGTGCGGGCGCCCTGCTGCCGCAGGTGGCCAATAAGCGGGTGACCTTCGGCTATCCGACCTCCGAGCCGGTGATCTCCAGCTATTTCACCGGCAAGGACGTCCTGCCCCTGCGCTACTTCTACAACGGCGTGCCCGGCAACACCATGGAGTTCGCGGTGCTGGCGAATTCCCCCGTCAAGACGCTGGCCGACTTCAAGGGCAAGGAGATCGGCGTGGGCGCGCTCACCTGGGGCACCATCCCCGGCGGCCGCGCCGCGCTGCGCACGGCCGGCCTGACGCCGGGCAAGGACGTCGACTACGTGGCGGTGGGCGCGCTGGCCGCCGGCTTCCAGGCATTGAAGACCGGCAAGGTGGAAGCGCTGAACTTCAACAGCAGCTGGAACGACATGCTGGAGATGTCCGGCACGCCCATCCGCCGCATCGCCTATCCCGCCGTGTTCGCCGAAACGGCCGGCAACGGCTTCATCGCGCATGTCGATACCTTCCGCGACCATCCCGACCTGATGGTGCGCTTCGCCCGCGCCTACACCAAGGCCCAGGTGGCGTGCTCGGCCAACCCGGAGTTCTGCGTCAAGGCCTTCTGGCGCGCCAACCCGCAATCCAAGCCGGCGGGCGACGAGGCCCAGGCGCTGAAGGACCAGGCCACGCTGCTCAGCCGCCGCCTGCAGCGCGTGCTGTACACGCCGTCGGGCCAGCCGCGCGTGCCCGGCTACTACGACTTGAAAGCGATCCAGGCCGGCATCCAGGCCATGGCCGCCGCGGGCGAGTACCCCTCGGCCGACGTGCCGGTGGACAAGATCTTCTCCAACGAGTTCATCAAGCAGATCAACGATTTCGACGCCAACGCGGTACGCGCGCAGGCAAAGGCGGCGCAATGAGCAGTCTTCCGCAAGAACCGGGCGCGGCGCGCGCCACGCTGCGGGTGGAGCCCGCCGACGCCGCGCTGGACGTGGCACGCCGCATTGTCCTTGGCGGCTTTCCCGCCGGGCCGGTGCGCGTGCGCGCCGAGCTGCGGCACCCGGACGGCAGCATCTGGCAAAGCCAGGCCACCTACAGCGCCGGGCCCGACGGCACCATAGACCTGGACCGCCAGGCCCCGGACGCCGGCGATTGGGAAAGCGCCGATGCCATGGCCCTGGTGTGGGCCATGAAGCGCACGCAGGCGCCCACCGACCCCGAGCGCACCGACGAAACCGACACCCTGGCCATCGCCATCGACGCCGAGAGCGCCGACGGGCGGGCCAGCGCCCATGCCACGCTGGTGCAGCGCTACATCGTGGACGGCGTGACGCGCCAGGAAGTCGACGAGGACGGTCTGGTGGGCACGGTCTTCCGTCCCGCCGGCGGCGGCCCGCGTCCCGTCATCATGGTACTGAACGGCTCGGGCGGCGGCATTCCGCGCCAGCGTGCCGCGCTGTACGCGGCCCATGGCTACACCGCCTTCGCGCTGGGCTACTTCAAGGCGCCGGGCCTGCCGGCGCATATCTCGCGCACGCCGCTGGAATACTTCCAGCGCGCGCTGCATTGGACGCGCGCCAGGCTGGATCCGGCGCGCGGCTTCGTCGCGGTAACCGGCCAGTCGCGCGGCGGCGAACTCACGCTGCTGCTGGCCTCGCGCTTTCCCGAGCTGGTCAACGCGGCCATCGCCTACGTGCCCAGCGCGGTCGTCCATGGCACCTTGCGCGCCGGCGCGCCGGGCGAGGCGCCCGACTCGCCCACCTGGACCTGGCAAGGCGCACCCCTGCGCAATGTCTGGCAGGACAATCCCCAGGCGGACTGGGCGGCCTTCAACCAGACCCGCGACGACGGCCAGCCGGTGCGCCAGGCGCCGGCCTTCCATACGCCGCTGCGCGACCCGGCATCCGTGGCCGCGGCCCGCATCGCGGTGGAAGACATCCGCGGGCCCGTCATGCTGGTCTCCGGTACCGACGACGGTTTCTGGCCATCCACCCTGTTCAGCGAACAGATCGCGGCCACGCTGTCGCGGCACGGACACCGCTGGCCCGTGGAGCACGTGTGCGGCCATGGCGCGGGCCATGCCATCGGCCTGCCCAACGTGCCCACCACGCTGATCGCCAAGCCCCACCCGGTGGCGGGCGTGGTGCTGACCGGCGGCGGCACGCCCGAAGCCAATGCGCGGGCCAACCGGCAGTCCTGGGACGCCGTCCAGCGCTTCCTGGCCGCGGCGGTAGCCGCGCATGGGGGTGCCGCATGACCGGCCGGTCCAGCCAGCCGGCCCGCGGCACGCGCCATCGCCCGCCCGCACCGCGCCGCGGGGCACAGGCATGAGCGCCGCCCTGAGCTTCAAGGGCGTCGGCCTGACCTACCCCACGCGGCGCGGCCGCATCCAGGCGCTGGCCGATATCGACCTGGACATCGCGCCCGGTGAATTCGTCGCGGTGCTGGGCCCTTCCGGTTGCGGCAAGTCCACGCTGCTGAAACTGGCCGCCGGCCTGTTGCATCCGACCCAAGGCGAGGTACGCCTGGGCGGCGAGACCGTCGTGCGTCCCAGCCGCCGCGCCGGCGTGGTGTTCCAGAAACCCAACCTCCTGCCGTGGAAGACGGTGCTGGACAACGTCCTGCTGCCTGCCCGCACCATGAACCTGCCGGCCCGGCCGGCGCGCGAACGCGCACTGTCCCTGCTGGAGCTGGTGTCGCTGGGCGGCTTCGCGGGCAACTATCCCGGCGAACTCTCCGGCGGCATGCAGCAGCGCGTGGGCATTGCCCGCATGCTGCTTCCCGATCCCGACCTGCTGCTGATGGACGAGCCCTTCGCCGCCCTGGACGCCCTGACACGCGAGGCGCTGACGCTGGAGCTGCAACGCATCTGGAGCACCCAGCGCAAGTCCGTGCTGTTCATCACGCACAGCATTCCGGAAGCAGTGTTCCTGGCCGACCGGGTGCTGGTCATGTCGCCCCGCCCCGGCCGCATCATCGAGGACTACCGTCCCGACCTGCCGCGCCCGCGCACCCTGGACACGCTGGGCGACGCGGCCTTCAATGCCGCATGCCAGCACCTGCGCCGGCATTTCACCCATGCGGAGACGGCGTAATGTTGAAACGCCTGGACATCACATCCTTTCTCTATCCCCTGATCAGCCTTGCGGTGCTGATCGCCGCCTGGCATTGGGCCATCCAGGCCTTCGCCATCCCGGACTACCTGCTGCCGCCGCCCGCGGCGGTGTTCCGCGCGCTGTACGACGGCTTCGCCAGCGGCACGCTATGGCCGCACATCTGGGCCACGCTGGCGGAATCGCTGGCCGGCTACGCCATCGGCTGCGGCCTGGCGGTACTGCTGGGCGCCCTGCTGGCCGAATCGCGCACTTTCGAACGCTTCCTGTACCCGCTGCTGGTCGGCCTGCAAGCCATGCCCAAGGTCGCCCTGGGGCCCATCATCCTGGTGTGGTTCGGCTTCGGCATGTCGTCCAAGGTGGTGCTGGTCGCGCTGGTGTGTTTCTTTCCGCTGTTCGTCAACACGATCAACGGCATCAAGCGCACGGACAGCGAGCTGCTGGATGCCTGCCGGGCGTTCTCGGCCTCGCGGGCCTACCTGTTGCTGCACGTCAAACTGCCCGCCGCGGCCGGCGATATTTTTTCCGGCCTGCAGATCGGCGTGGCGATGGCGCTGATCGGCGCGGTGGTGGGCGAATTCCTGTCCGCGCAAGAGGGCCTGGGCTATCTGATCGCCTCGGCCTCGGTCAGCATGAGCCTGTCCACCATGTTCGCCGGCGTGCTGCTGCTGGCGGTGATCGGCCTGGCCGGGTCCATGCTGATGCGGCAGGTGCATCGCCGCGTGGTGTTCTGGGAATCGCGCGGCGACCGCGACGCCTAGGGCCTGTCGACGCTGGCCCCTGCCTGGGCATCCACGTGGATGCCGAAGCCGGCCCCGCCCGGCGCCAGGCCGGGCCGCAGCGTCAGTTCGGGGATCAGGTAGTCGCCGTGGTTCTGCCGCCGGAACGGGATGGGAGGCGTGGTCCACAGGGCGTCCAGCCTTTGCCCCAGTCCCAGCCGGATCCGGGCATAGCGTTCACTGTCCATGCGGCCGGTGCGGTAGATCACATAGGGCGGCAGCACGTCGAAGCCCGGGTAGTACAGGATCCCGTGGTGGATGGGAAACAGGATGTCGTCGATGGGACCGTTGATGCCGCGCGGCGCGTAGTGCGACTCCCAGCCCCCGGCCGTCACGACCAGCATGGCCCGTTTACCGGCCAGCATGCCCTCGCCATAGCGGTCGCCCCAATGCGTGTCGGAGTGCTCGCCCACGCCGTAGGCGAATCCGCAGGCATACACGCGCTCCACCCAGCCCTTCAGGATGGCCGGCATGGAGAACCACCACAGCGGAAACTGCAGGATCAGCGCATCCGCCCAGCGCAGCTTGTCCTGCTCGCGCGCGATATCCGGCGCCTGGGTGCCGTTCTCGTAGGCCAGCCTGGAATCCAGCGAGGGATCGAAGCGCGTGCCGGCCGCCCTGGCGGTGTTGTCGGCACTATCCAGGGCGGCCTTCCATTGCATGGCATAAAGATCCGACACCTCGACCTCGTGGCCGGCGCTGCGCAGATGTTCCACGGCGAATTCCTTCAGCGCGCCGTTCAAGGAACGCGGTTCGGGGTGGGCGTAAACGATAAGGACTTTCACGATACGGTGCTCCATGACGCGATGGGCACACGATAGGCCGGCCTGCGATATAGTAGAAATGAATTCCCAGAATTCCAGGTATTGCCATGGACAATTCCTTGCGGCGGCTGGACCTGAACCTGCTGCTGACGCTGGACGCCCTGCTGGCCGAGCACAACGTCACCCGCGCGGCTGAACGCCTGCATCTGTCACAACCGGCGGTGAGCGTGCAGCTCGCCCGCCTGCGCGAGGCTTTCGGCGATCCGCTGCTGCTGCCCGGGCCGCGCGGCATGCGGCCCACGGCCAGGGCCGAGGAATTACGCGAACCGCTCCACCAGGCTTTGCAGGCCCTGGGCCGGGCGGTTGCCCCATCCCGCCCCTTCGATCCCGCGCAGGCCACGCAAACCTGGCGCGTGGCGGCCTCGGACTACGGCGAGTCGACGATCCTGCTCCCCGCCATGCGCCGGCTTCGCGCGGCGGCGCCGCGTACCCGGCTGGCCGTGCTGGAACTGAATCCGCCCGCGCTCGCGCGCCAGCTGGACCAGGGCCTGCTGGACCTGGCCTTCCATATCGGCACGGAAGCCCCACCCGGGCTGCGCCGCCGCCCGCTGTTCGTCGAACGCTATGTCCTGGCGGGGCGCCATGGGCATCCCGCCCTGAAGCGCCGGCCGACGCTGGCGCGGTTCTGCAAGCTGGACCATGCCATCGTATCGCCCGACGGCGGCGGCTTTCACGGTGTGACGGATGCGGCGCTGGCGCGCGTGGGCGTGACGCGGCATGTCGCGCTGTCGGTACCGCATTTCCTGTTCCTTGAATCGGTGCTGGCCACCACCGATCTTGTCGCGATGGTGCCCGAGCGCCTGGTGCGCGGCCATGCGGCCCTGCGGGTCGTCGAACCGCCCGTCGACATACCGGGCTTCGAGATGGCGATGCTGTGGCACGAACGGGTGCATCGCGATCCCGCCCATGCCTGGCTGCGCGACCTGATCGCCAAGGCCGTGTGAGCGCGGGCCGGCGTATCGCGCCGGCCGATACCCGGGCGGCCCGGCCTTACTTCTTCGGTATGGGGTTCGCCACGTTGTCGAAGGCGCGGTCCAGGTTGTCCTGCGCGGCGGTCAGGCGATCGCGCGCCGCCTGCACCCAGGCCACGTCGGCGGACAGGCGCTGCTTGGCTTCGCTGAGCATGCGCGCCACTTCGGCCGGCTGCGGCCCGCCCTGCCCCTTGCTGGAGGCGATCATGTTCTGTGCCGTGAGCACCTGGCGGAAGCGCCCTTCGTCCAGCGGCAGCTTGGCGTTGTCCACGCCGTTGGCCTTGGCGGACGCCGCATAGATGCGCTGCGCCTCCGCATAGGGAAAGTCCGCCGGCTTCAGGTTGTTCTGCCTGCCGTAGGTGACCAGCTCCGAGGCGAAGTGATGGCCGATGCGGAACGGCACGTTGGCCTCGCGCTGCAGCACGTCGGCCAGTTCGGTGGTGGTCGAATAATCGGCGTCCACTTCGGCCAGCGCGCGTTCGCGGTTCAGCACCAGGCCGCCCAGCATGTCGTCCAGCTTCAGGTACATGTCGGTGGCGGCGTCCACCGCGTCCTGGGCCTCGCCGCGCTTGTAGTCGGGCATGCCGGGGGTGACGTTGTGCGCCACGACCAGCGCCGTCATCGCATCGCCCACCGTCTCGCTCGCGGCCAGCCGCACGTCGTTCAGGGCGTAGGGGTTGCGCTTCTGCGGCATGATGCTGCTGGTGCCGGTCAGCTTGCCTTCGGTCAGCATCAGCCAGGGCTTGGGCTGGTGGTACTGGGTGT
Source organism: Bordetella bronchialis (assembly GCF_001676705.1). NCBI lineage: Bacteria > Pseudomonadati > Pseudomonadota > Betaproteobacteria > Burkholderiales > Alcaligenaceae > Bordetella > Bordetella bronchialis. The sequence goes on along the minus strand of NZ_CP016170.1, from coordinate 2,798,960 downwards.
GGATGTCCTGGACGAAAGCCCCCACGCTGAGCGCCATGGTGCTGGCCACGCTGGCGGCCTCGGCGCCGACATCGATTTGCGAAAACTGCGCCGCATCGTAGGAATTGTCCACGACGCCGTCGAAGCCCAGCAGGTCCGCCAGGCGCTTGCGGTCGATGGGGAAGCTGGACGTCCCCAGTGCCGCGGCGCCCATCGGGCTGAGGTTGACGCGGGCATAGGCTTCCCTGAGCCGCGCGGCATCGCGGTCCAGCACGCTGGAGAACGCCAGCAGGTAATGGCCGTAGGTGGTCGGCTGCGCCTGCACCCCATTGGTATAGGCGGGGACGATGGCGTCGGCGTACTTCTCGGCCAGCGCGTTGACGGACGCGTGCGCCTGGTTCAGCGCCTCGTAAAGATCGAGCATGCGGTCGCGCAGCATGACGCGCCGCGTGGTGGCCAGGATGTCCTGGCGGCTGCGCCCCGAATGCATGCGGGTGGCGTCCGGCCCGGCGATCTTGACGATCATGGGCTCCAGCTGCAGGTAGTCGCCGGGCCGCTTGCCGCCGGGCTTGTCGCCCTCCGCGATGACCTGGGCCACGGCGCGCGCCGTCTTCTGCGCGATATCGGCCGGCAATATGCCCTGTTCCGTCGTCATCACGATGGAAGCCTTGTTGAACTGGCCCAGCCAGAAGAAATTGTCGTGCAGGCCGCTGGCGCCGCCACTGGCGGCCTCGGCCTGCACGCCCGGCAGGGCCAGCGCCAGCAATCCGGCGGCGGCAAGACGGCGTGAGGCGCGGCGCGTGGGCCGGACGGGGCGAACGGGATGGGTCATGACGGTATCCTTGCTGTGCATCCATCGGGCCGCGCGGCGCGCCAGGCCCGGAAAAGCAGGATGATACCGTTGTCGCCCGGGCCGATCGAGAACAACAAGGACGCGCGCGCTATGACGCGGCGCCATCCACCGGCGGCGCCAGCGATACCACCAGCTTGCCGCGGATATGCCCCTCGCTCAGCAGCCGCTGCGCGCGTTCCATTTCGGCGAAGGCCAGCACCCGGCTGATATGGACACGTACCCTGCCCCGGTCGATCAGGTCGGCGATGCGGGCCAGTTGCTGCCCGTCCGGCCTGGCGGTGTAGCGCGCCGCGCGCGCGTTTTTCCGCCTGGCCATTTCCTGCGACGGCTCGTTCAGTGTCGAGACCAGCACGCCGCCTTCCTTCAGCACGTCCCAGGAGTGCTCCTGCGTTTCGCCGCCGATCAGGTCGAACACCACGTCGACGTCGCGCACCGCCTGGACGAAGTCCTGCGACCGGTAGTCGATCACGTGATCCGCGCCCAGGCCGCGGAGGAAGGCGGCGGCATCGGCCGATGCCGTGACGATGACCTCCGCGCCCTTGGCCTTGGCGAATTGCAGCGCCAGATGGCCCACGCCGCCCGCCGCGCCATGGATGAGCAGGCGCTGGCCCGCCTTCAGCGCGCCATGATCGAAGATGCCTTGCCACGCGGTCAGGCCCGCCAGGGGCACTGCCGAGGCCGTGGCGAAATCCAGCGATAGCGGCTTGCGCGCGATGCCCGCCAGCGGCACCGCGGCGTACTGCGCGTAGGCGCCCTGCCCCTGTCCCACGAAGGCGTACACGGCATCGCCGGGCTCGATACCGGGCAGCCGCTGCCGGGTTTCCTCCAGCACGCCGGCGCAGTCGCGGCCCAGCGTGTAAGGCAGGCGGTCCGCGCGGACCAGGGGGTATTTGCCCTCGCGCGTCTTGAAGTCCACGGGGTTCAGGCTGGCGGCCAGCACGCGTATCAGCCCTTCGTCGGGTGCCGGCTCGGGCACGTCCACCCATTCTTCCTGCAACACCTCGGGACCGCCGAAGCGGTGGATACGATAGGCTTGCATCCGGCTCATATGGCCCTCCTGGCTGAACGAGTCCGCACAACGACCCGTTATACACCCTGTGGAGCAAGGACAGGCATGCCCGCGCGGGGGCATGCGGCCTGCCGAAGCGCCGAGCGCCGGCGGACGATGCCGGCCGCGTACCGCCCGCCGGATGCAGGCGCCGGCACGCCGCCGGATGCAGGACTCAGGCGGCCCGCTGGTAATAGAGATTCTGCGGGTGCCGGGCCTCCGCGAAGAAAAACCAGCGCTCGGCCAGCAGCCCCAGATACTGGATGACGAAGGCCGCGGCCAGGATGGCGACGGGGGCCGCCAGCGAGGACCCGAACATCACCAGGATGAAGGGCACGACGAAGGCGCCCAGCACGAAGCCGGTCTTCACGGTGGCCAGCATCGCCGGGCTCTTGCCGTGGAAGAACTCGCGCATATTGAAGGAGCTGGACGTAAAGCCCTGCGACTTCTGCACCACCTTGTCGGCGCGGATGCCCGTGGCGCTTTGCAGGGTGGATTTGGGGTACAGGCGCGCGTTGCGCGCCAGCGAGGCCATGCGCGACATGCAGCCGGCGGCGATCAGGATGCAGGCGCACGGGCCCAGCACCCGGACCAGCGGCGGATCGCAGGCGGCGGCGACCAGCGTCGCCAGCGTGAAGCCGGAGGCACAGCCCAGCAGCACGAAGTTCACCAGCGTGAAGGGGCTGGCCCACTCCTGCAGGAAGCGCAGGCAGGCATAGATCATGGCGGTGCACAGGAACAGCACCGCGGCCGCGCAGGCGGCCACGACGCCGATGGCCAGCGTGTGGGGCCACCCCAGCACGTGGGCCAGCCCATACAGGAAGGTCAGCGCCAGGAAGGCCGGCACGGCCAGGCATTCGCGCGACAGCCAGGACGTGCGCCACATGGCAATGGCGCGCCAGGCGCGTTCCGGGTGTCCCAGGTGGAAGAACGAGGCCAGCAGGCCCAGCGCGCCCAGGACGACGGAGACGCCCGCTCCGGCGACGAAGAACGCTTGCGGCGGCATCGCCAGCGTGCCGGCGGACGCGCCGATCTCCATGCCCACCAGGGCGATCAGCAGCCCTTGCGCGGCGCCGCAAAGCGTGGTCAGGAAAACGACCGAGAATGGGGGTCGCATGTGTGCCTCCTCAGTGGGACGACGCGACGGCCGCCAGGTCCAGCTGGCCACGGTCCAGTTGCGCTTCGATATCCGCGGGCGCGGCGGAAGCCTGCGCCGAGCCGCAGGAACAGGCCGCCGAGCCGCAGCCCTGCGCCTCGGTCTTGCGGCGCGGCAGATAGTGATTCGCGGGCCGGGTGCCCCACTCCGGCATCAGTTGGTAGCCGCCGCGATCCCGGATCGCCTGCGAGACTTCCGATTCCGGGTCGTGGATATCGCCGAACAGCCGCGCGGAGGTCGGACAGGCCAGCACGCAGGCCGGCTTGCGGTCACGCTCGGGCAGCGCTTCGTTGTGGATCCGGTCCGAGCACAAGGTGCACTTGGTCATTTCCTTGCGCTGCGGATCGAGTTCGCGCGCACCGTACGGACAGGCCCATGCGCAGTAATTGCAGCCTATGCACTTGTCGTAATCCACCAGTACCAGGCCGTCGGCCTCGCGCTTGTAGCTGGCCCCGGTCGGGCAGACCGGCACGCAAGGAGGATCCTCGCAGTGCAGGCAGGACTTGGGGAAATGGATGGTCTCCGTCAGCGGGAATTCGCCGGCCTCGTAGGTCTGCACGCGGTTGAAGAAGTTGCCGCTGGGGTCGGCATCGTAGGCGCGCTCGTCCGCCAGGCTGCCGGCTTCGCCGGAGGTGTTCCATTCCTTGCAGCTGGTCACGCAGGCGTGGCAGCCCACGCAAACGTTCAGATCGATCACCAGTGCCATCTGCGTCATGTCGTTTTCCTTACTTGTTGGACGCCGCGCGGCGCAGGCGGCCCAGGAATTCGCCCTTGCCGGCGAAATAGGTCTGCACCAGGCGGGTCACGATATTCAGCGACCCGGGCAGCGGTTTCATGGGCGCGAACTGCGGCAGCGTGAAGTCGGCATCGGCCTCGGCCGGATAGATGCGCACGCGCAGGTCGTACCAGCCGGCCTGTCCCGTGATGGGATCCGAATTCGACACCCTGCCCGGCACGCCGTCGGTGCCGCCCGGCAGTTCGTCGGTGATCAGGTGGTTCAGCAGGAAACCGCGGCGCGACTCGTTCGCGTCCGGCCCCAGGTTCCAGGCGCCGGCGGCCTTGCCGATGGCGTTCCAGGTCCACACTGTGCCGGGTTCCACGGCCTCGCTGTAGCGGGCCATGCAGCGCACCTTGCCCCAGGGCGACTCGACGTAGATCCAGCCGCCGTCGGCGATGCCCTGCTCCCCGGCGGTACGCGGATTCACCATCAGGTAGTTTTCGCCATGGATCTGCCGCAGCCAGGCATTCTGCGAGTCCCAGGAGTGGTACATGGCCATGGGCCGCTGCGTCACGGCAGCCAGCGGGAAGGCCTGGGTGTCGGTCACGCCGCGCTCGATGGGTTCGTACCAGAACGGCACGGGATCGAAATAGCGCTCGACCCGCGCGCGCAGATGGTCAGGCGGCTGCCGCCCTGCCGTCCTGCCCTGGGCGGCCAGGCGGAATTTCTGCATGACCTCGGAATACAGCTGGATGACGATGGGCGTGCCGAACTTGCGCATGCCGGTTTCCACCGACCACTTCAGGTAGGGGCCGTTGCAGTTGCGCATGTACTGCATGTCTTCCGGCAGCACATAGTGGTAGTGGCAGTTGTTCTGGGCATACTGCTCCCACTGGCGCGGGTTGGGCTCGCCCACCAGCGCCTTGTCGCCATCCTTGCCGCGCCAGCCGATCAAGAAGCCCACGCCGGAATCCGGCGCGGTCTGGAAATTGACGATGAAGTCCTGGTAGCCGCTGAACTTGCGTCCGCCGTCCGGCCGCGTGAACGCCGGGAAACCGAGCCGGCCGGCCAGCTCGATCAGCACGTCCTGGAAGGGGCGGCATTCGCCGGTGGGCGGCACCACGGGGATGCGCACCGAATCCACCGGCCCGTCGAACTCAGAAATCGGGCGATCCAGCATGGACATGGCGTCATGCCGTTCCAGGTAGGTGGTGTCGGGCAGGATCAGGTCCGCGAAGGCCGTCATCTCGGACTGGAACGCATCGCAGACCACCAGGAAGGGAATCTTGTATTCCCCGTCCTCGCGCTTATCGGTCAGCATGCGCCGCGTTTCCACCGTGTTCATCGACGAATTCCACGCCATGTTGGCCATGAAGATCAACAGCGTGTCGATGGGGTACGGATCGCCGCGCCAGGCATTGGTGATGACGCTGTGCATCAGGCCGTGCACCGCCAGGGGATATTCCCAGGAAAACGCCTTGTCGATGCGTACCGGACCGCCCTGCTCGTCGATGAACAGGTCCTCCGGCGCGGCGGGCCAGCCCAGCGGGCCGCTGGGCAGGGGCGTATTCGGCTGCACGTCGCTGGCCTTGTTGGGCGGCTTGGCCGAGGGCGGGACGGCACGCGGATACGGCGCCTTGTGCCGGAAGCCGCCCGGGGTATCGATGGTGCCCAGCAAGGTCATCAGGATGGAGAGCGCCCGGATGCTCTGGAACCCGTTGGAATGCGCCGCCAGGCCGCGCATGGCATGGAAGGCGATGGGCGCGCCCCGCACGGACTCGTGCGTGACGCCCCAGGCATCGGTCCAGCGGATCGGCAGCGTCACCTGCTGCTCGCGCATGACCTGTATCAGCTCGCCCGCCAGGCGGCGTATGGTCTCCGCCGGAATGCCGGTGATTCCGGCCGCCCATTCCGGCGTACAGGATTGCACGCGTTCGCGCAGCCGCGTAAAGGACGGCGTGACCGGCGTGCCGTCGTCCAGCACATACTCGCCGTCCAGCGCCGGTTCCGCATCGGCCGCGTGGTTGACCACCGGGCGGTTGCCGCGCTTGTCCCACCACATGCGGTTCTGCGGGAACAGCGCGTTGACTTCGGGACTGGACGCGTCGCGCACGAAAAGCCCGTAAGTGTCGCTGTCCTCGCGCAGGTCTATCAGCTCGCCGGCATTGGTATAGCGCGAGACGAACTCGTGGTCGTAGGCGTCCCGGGCGATCAATTCGTGGATCAGCGCCAGGAACAACGCGCCGTCGGTGCCCGGCCGGATGGGTATCCATTCGTCGGCCACCGCCGCGTAGCCGGTACGGACCGGGTTGATCGCGATAAAGCGGCCGCCGGCCCGCTTGAATTTCGATATGGCGATCTTCAGCGGATTGGAATGATGGTCCTCGGCCGTGCCTATCATCAGGAACAGGCGGGCGCGCTCCAGGTCGGGGCCGCCGAACTCCCAGAAAGACCCGCCTATCGTGTAGATCATGCCGGCCGCCATATTGGCCGAACAGAATCCGCCGTGGGCGGCGTAATTGGGCGTGCCGAACTGCTTGGCGAACAGTCCCGTCAAGGCCTGCATCTGGTCGCGTCCCGTGAACAGGGCGAACTGGCGCGGATCGGTGGCGCGCAGGTGGGCCAGGCGCTTCTCCAGCACCGACAGGGCCTCGTCCCAGGAGATGGGTTCGAACTCCGCCGTGCCCCGTTCGGATCCCGGCTTGCGCCGCAGCGGCCGCGTCAGGCGCGCCGGCGAGTACTGCTTCATGATGCCGGAGGAACCCTTGGCGCAGATCACCCCCTGGTTCAGGGGATGTTCGGGGTTGCCGTCGATGTAGCGGACCTCGCCGTCGCGCAGATGGACCCGTATGCCGCAGCGACAGGCGCACATGTAGCAGGTGGTGGTCTTGACCTCCAGATTCTCGCGCTGCGTGCGATGCCCGTGTTCCATGCTGACTCCCGTGTGCGGTCCGGCGTACGCCCCTCGCCGGCTGGCGGCGGTGCGGGACCGATCATACGGAGGCGCGCATGGGGAGAAAAATTGTGATTTCGTATTTTAGTTATAAGCAAAGCCGATAAAGTAATTTAGGCCGTCCATCCACGCCCGGTCCGCCCCAAGTCCGGCGATGTCACGCATGGGATAAGTGAAAAGAAAGAAATGCGCGGCGTTCAGTCCGAAATGCGCGAGGATCGCGGCATAAAGCCCGCCGTGGCGATACGCCAGGCCATAGCCCACGCCGGCCATGCTGGCAAGCAGCACCCATGGCCAGCCCCCGGCGGCATGGGCCGCGCCGAACAATAGCGCCGCCACCGCCAGCGGCAGGCCGCCCTGCCCGGCGCGCGCGCCCAGCAGGCGCGTCAGCCCGCCTTGCACGTAGCCGCGGAACAAGGCCTCTTCCGCGAAGCAGACCAGCAGCAGGTTATTGACCGCCCACAGCAGGGCCTGGTCCGGCCATTTGGGCGCCCAGCCCGTCAGCCCCAGCCCGAAGGCCGGCACGAGGCAGCAGGCGGTGGTCGCGAGCCAGGCGGCGATGGCGGCGCGCGCCGCCCTGCCCGCCGGCTGCGCCGCCTGGACCCATGGCAGGGCCAGGATCAGCCAGAAGCCCGTCAGCGGCTTGTCCAGATTGAGGTACATGGTGAAGGGCACGGCGTCCGGCGCCAGCCTTTCGGGGCCGATGACCCGCGGGTTATGGAAGCCGGGCAGCCAATGCAGGCTCAGGCCCAGCGCCAGCGCGACGAACAGCACATGGCCGGCCACCCGGCAGGCATACGGCCGGGGCGGCGCCACCGCCCATGCGGCGGCAGCCAGGGCGGCGAACGCCGGCAGCGCCGCCGGACCCAGCAGGCCCCCGGCATAGGCCAGTCCCAGGGCCGCCAGCAGCAGGCCCGCGCCCAGCCGCCGCGTCGCCGGCGCCCAGATGGCCGGCACGGCAAGAAACAACGCGATCCACGGCGACATCGCCATACCCCTATCCCCCAGCGGAAAAACCGGGGCAATAGTAGTGCAGCGGCCTGCCGCGCGCGCGGCGGCGGGCGGGACCGCGCCACAGGCGTCGAACGATTATTTGAAAACCGCTCCGGCATCGTCCTGGCCGCCGCCGTAGACGCTGCCGCCGTAGCCGCCCTGCACGTCTATCTTCACGGACGCCGGATCGACCTGGGACTGGTCGCCCTTGTAGTGCATCACCATGGCGGGCATCAGCATCACCGCGGCCACCATCAGCAGCTGGATGACGATGAACGGCACCGAGCCCCAATAGATCTGCCCGGTGGTCACCGGCGCGATCGTGCGCCCGGTCACCTTGTCGCGGTACGGATCCTTGGGCGCGACCGAGCGCAGGTAGAACAAGGCAAAGCCGAAGGGCGGATGCATGAACGAGGTCTGCATGTTCACCGCCAGGATCACCCCGAACCAGATCAGGTCTATGCCCATCTTGTCGGCCACCGGCCCGAGCAGCGGCACGATGATGAAGGCCAGCTCGAAGAAGTCCAGGAAAAACGCCAGCACGAAGGTCAGCACGCTGACCACGATCAGAAAGCCCCACTGCCCGCCCGGCAGGCCGGTCAGCAGGTGCTCCACCCACAGGTCGCCGTTCACGCCGCGGAAGGTCAGGCCGAACACCGTGGAGCCCACCAGGATGAACACCACGAAGCACGACAGCTTGGTGGTCGTGTCCATCGCCTGCTTGAGCAGGTTCAGCGTCAGCCGCTTGCGCGCCACCGCCATGGCGATCGCCCCGACCGCGCCCATCGCCCCGCCCTCGGTGGGCGTGGCCACGCCGATGAAGATCGTGCCCAGCACCAGGAAGATCAGGAACAGCGGCGGGATCATCACGAAGGTGACCCGCTCGGCCAGCGCCGACAACAGCCCCAGGCGCAGCACCTTGTTGACGATGGCGATCACGAAGGCCGTCAGCCCCCACAGCAGCAGGCTGAGCACGATGCGCTCGTCGGCCGGCGCCGTGTCGTTCTCCATCCACTGGCCCAGCGCCCAGGCCACCGCCACGGAGATGGCCATCAGCACCAGCAGCGAGCGGCCCCCGCGCGTGCCGTTGGCCTCGCGAAAGCGCCGCGCCTCCTCGGGCAGCGCCGGCGCCGAGGCCGGCTTGATCACGCACATGATGGCCACGTACACCACGTACAGCCCCGCCAGCACGAAGCCCGGCACCATGGCCGCGCGGTACATGTCGCCGATGGACCGGCCCAGCTGGTCGGCCAGGATGATCAGCACCAGCGACGGCGGGATGATCTGCGACAAGGTCCCCGAAGCGGCGATCACCCCGCTGGCCAGCCGCCGGTCGTAGCCGTAGCGCAGCATGATGGGCAGCGAGATCAGCCCCATGGAGATCACCGAGGCCGACACCACGCCCGTGGTGGCCGCCAGCATCGCGCCCACGAACACCACCGCGAAGGCCAGGCCCCCGCGGATGGTGCCGAACAGCTGCCCGATGGTCTCCAGCAGGTCCTCGGCCATGCCGGATCGCTCCAGCACCAGCCCCATCAGCGTGAAGAACGGCACCGCCAGCAGCGTGTCGTTGGAGATGATGCCGAACACCCGCTGCGGCAGCGCCTGGAACAGCGCCGGCGTCAGCAGCCCCAGCTCGATGCCGATCAGCCCGTACAGGATGCCGTTGGCCGCCAGCGCGAAGGCCACCGGAAAGCCCAGCAGCAGGAACACCACCAGGGTGGCGAACATGATGGGCGCCAGATTGGCGATAAAGAATTCCATCTCAACGCCCCCCGTCGCGCGGCTGCGCCACCGCCGCGGCCGCGGCCGCTTCGCGCGCCTGCGCCTCGCGCGCGATTTCCTCGGCCAGCTCTTCCTCGGCCGAGCGCGCGCCTTCGCGCCGCGTCGGGTCCTCGCAGCGGCCCAGCAGGAAGCCCACGCACTTGATCAAGTGCGAGACCCCCGCCAGCACCAGCAGCGCGAAGCCCGCCGGAATCAGCAGCTTGACCGGCCAGCGCACCAGCCCCCCGGAGTTGGAAGACTGCTCGTTGGTCAGCCACGATTCCGTGAACACCGGCCAGGACAGCACCAGGATCAGCACGCAGGCCGGCAGCAGGAAAAACACCACCCCGAAGATCTCGATCCAGATCTGCTTGCGCCGCGACAGCCGCGACGACAGGATGTCCACCCGCACGTGCTCGTTCTTCAGGAGCGTATAGCCCGAGGCCAGCAGGAACATGGCCCCGAACATATACCACTGCAGCTCCAGCCAGGCGTTCGAGCTGGTGTGCAGCACCTTGCGCACCACCGCGTTGCCCGCGCTCACCAGCACCACCAGCAAGGTCACCCACGTTACCGCGCGGCCCACGCGCAGGTTTATCGCATCGATCAGACGCGACAGGCCGATCAACCACCGCATTGCATTCCCCTTTTTCGTGTTGATATCCGTCACGTGCCCCTGCACGGTCCTGCTTCCGGCGCCCGTGCCGCGGCGGCGGTCCGGTATGCCTCAGCGGTCCTCCGCATGGCGGCGCCACGGCGTGGCCTTGCGCTCCAGCCAGGCCAGCGCGCCGAACAGCGCCAGGCCGATGAAGGCCAGCACGAACAGCGCCGCGAAGACGCGCACCGTATCGAAGGTGCCCTGCGCCGTCATGATCACGTAGCCCAGCCCGCTTTGCGAGGACACGAACTCGCCGACGATGGCGCCCACCAGGGCCAGTGAAATAGCCACCTTCATCCCGGCCAGGATGGATGGCAGCGCGCACGGCAGCCTGACCTTGAAAAAGAAATCCCGGCGGGAACCCTTCAGCACCCGGCCCAGGTCCAGGACGTCGCGCGGCACGGAGCGCAGCCCATGCACCGTGTCCACGATCACCGCGAACACGGCGATCAGGAAGGCAATGGCGATCTTCGGCTCGGCGCCGGTTCCCATCCAGATGACGAACAAGGGCGCCACCGCGACCTTGGGTACGCTGTTCAAGGCCACGATCAGCGGCTGCAGCACGCTTTCGAACCAGCGCGATCCCACCAGCAGCACCGCGATCGCCACGCCGCCCAGCACCGACAGCGCGAAGCCGGCCAGCGTGGTCATCAAGGTGTAGGCCGCCTGCCCGGCGTACCAGCCGGCCTCGCCGGCCAGCTCCTGGCCGATCTTCGACGGCAGCGGCAGCATGATGGGCTTGATATGGAAGGCGCGCGCCAGCACTTCCCACAGGGCCAGGAAAAGCACCAGGGTGCCGGCGCCGGCCGCGCCATGCAGTAGCGTGCGGGTGGACGGTTTCATGCGTGCCCCTTCTCGTCGATCAGACCCATGTCGTGGAACAGGTCCCGGATGCGCCGCACGTAGGCGCCGAATTCCGGCGACTCGCGCACCGCCAGCGGCCGCGGCCTGGGCAGGTCGATGTGCAGGGTTTCCACGATGCGGCCGGGCCGCGGCGAAAAGACGATCACCGTATCGCCCAGGAAGATGGCCTCCGCGATGCCATGCGTGACGAACAGCACGGTGTTGCGGATCTCCATCCAGATGCGCTGCAGCTCGACGTTCATCTGGTCGCGGGTCAGCGCGTCCAGCGCGCCGAAGGGCTCATCCATCAACAGCAGGCGGGGATCGTCGATCAAGGCGCGGCAGATGGCCGCGCGCTGGCGCATCCCGCCGGACAGTTCATGCGGATAGCAGTCGGCGAAATCCCGCAGGCCCGTCAAGGCCAGCAGCTCGCGGGCCTTGGCGGCATAGCCCTTGACCGGCTTGTGCGCGAACTCGATGGGCAGCAGCACATTGCGCCGGATGCTGCGCCAATCCAGCAAGGCGTCGCGCTGGAACACCATGCCGATGCCGTCCGGCGGCCCCTTCACCGGCCAGCCTTCCACGCGCAGTTCGCCTTCGCTGATGGTTTCCAGCCCGGCGACGCAACGCAGGAAGGTGCTCTTGCCGCAGCCGCTGGGGCCCAGGATGCTGACAAAGCGCCCCCGCGGCAGCTCCAGGGAAATCGCATCCAGCGCGCGCACGCCGCGTTCGCCCGCATACTGCTTGCCGACGCCCCGCGCCGATACCGCCCATTCGGTCATCGTCCCACCATGGCATCGTAGCGTTCGGGGTGCACCATGCCGGGGGCATAGAACCCCGCCGGGTCCGCCTGCCCGCCGATCAGTCCCACCGATGACAGCGTTTTCACGGCCTGGACCCAGTCGTCCGGCACGGGCGCGCCGATGCGGCCGTCGGCCGGCGGCGTGCCGAAGTAGGCCTTCAAGGCATCGATCTGTCCGCGCAGCACCTTGGCGTCCAGGCGTGCCTGCGGGCGCTGCGCCAGGATGGCCTTGACGGCCTCGTCCTCATGGCCGGCATAGATGTATTCCCAGGCCCGGGCGGTCACGCTGGCGAAACGACCGATGGCGTCCCCGCGCGTCCTGAGTTTTTCCTCGCTGGCGAACAGGCCGAAGCTGGGCATGTTCAGCCCGAAATCGGCGAAGCGCACGGCGGTGGACGGCCGGGTCTGCGACACCACGGGCAGGAAGAAAGGAATGGTGGAAAATGCCGCGTCGGCGCGGCCGACGGCGTAGGTGGACGCCTTGCTCGCGGCATCCACGTTGATCAGCTCCAGATCGCCGCGCTTGAGCTTGCCAGCCGCCAGGAAAGCATCGATGAACGGCGCTTCCAGGGAACCGGCGGTATAGGCCACCTTGCGGCCCTTCAGCGCCGCCGGCCCCGCGATGCCGGAATCGGCGGGCACCAGCAGGCCGATATCGCTTTGCCGCGCGAATACCGCCACGGCCTTCACGGGCAGGCCCTTCTCGCGGGCGATCATCATGGAGGCCAGCGCGGCGTGTCCCACGTCGAAGGCATCGCTGGCACCGACGATCTGCACCGTGGTGACCGAACCGTTGCCGTCCTCCAGCGTCACGTCCAGGCCGGCCTGCTTGTACCAGCCCTTCTGCTGCGCCAGGTGGAACGGCGCCTGCACGCCCCAGGGCGTCCAGTCCAGCCGCACTTTCAGGGCCTCCGCCCCCTGCGCCATGGCCAGCGTGGACAGGGCCCAGAGGGCCGCCGCGCCCACGGCCGCCGCCCCGCGACGCCACGCATAGGCATGCATCATTCGCATGAACTTCCCCTTGGAGTAATGTGCGCCGATGAAAGCCGGCCTAGCCGCCGCGGCCGAACCACCTGCGGATGCGCGCCCACAGCACCTGGAAGAACATGCCGGACGCATTGAAGGAGGCCGGGGCCGGTTGCGCGTCCGCGGTTCCCGCCATGCGGGCGGCGACATTGCGGCCGAAATCGGCGATCATGCGCCGCACGAAATCCTGCACCAGGCCGGAACGCGAGAACTGCGCCAGCGGCCCCTGCAGCGAATAGGCCATCTCCACCCGCACCCGTGCGCCGCCGTTGCCGGCATCCTCTACGCGATAGACGATGTCGCCGTTGGCGCGCGACCGGCTGACCGTATCCTGCCCCGCCCCACGAAACACCGCGCGCATGGCCGCGTCATCGCGGTCCAGCCGCGCGGCGCCATTGAACGCGGCACGCATGGGGCCGAACTTCACGGAAATCGTGCCCTTGACGCGATCGCCCTGCTGTTCCTCGATGGCCGCGCCCGGCAGGCAAGCGGCCACCGCCGGCAGATCCGCCATGAAGGCCCATACCTGGCCGGCCGTAAACGGCACGTCGAACGTGCCGTCGATCCGGTTCGTCTTGCCAGCGGCCGCGCCAGCCGGGGCGCCGGTCGAAGCGGTGGCATCGCCCGCGAGCGCCGCCGGCCGCGCGGCGGAACGGGCCTCAACGCCCGGCGGCCGCGCGTCCTTCGCCGCGATAGCCGCCGCGGCAGCCGTGGCGGCGGCCGGTCCGGCCGTGGCGGCCGTGGCCGTGAAGACTTCGAAGGCGGCCGGCGCCTTGGCGGGCGTGCCGCCGTCGCCGCGCCGCACCGCCGCGCGCAATTGTTCGACCTCCGTATCCGCTGCCTCGCGCAAGGCGCCCAGCACCGACATCACCGCGGCCACAATGCCCATGTATCCCGTACAGCGGCATAGATTCCCGGACAGCTCGACCCGCACGCGGGCCTCGTCGGCATCCGGCAGGCGCAGCACGATGTCGCGCGCCGTCGCCAGCATGCCTGGCGTGCAATAGCCGCACTGCAGCGCGTGATGGCGGGTAAAGGCCTCGCGCAGGCGGCGCATGACCGGGTCGGCGTCATAGCCTTCGATGGTCGTCACGCGGCGCCCGTCGCAGGCCACCGCATAGGAGATGCAGGAACGCACCGGCTGGCCGTCCACCAGCACCGTGCAGGCGCCGCAGACGCCGTGCTCGCATCCCAGGTGCGTGCCCGTCAGGCGCAGGCGATCGCGCAGGAAATCCCCCAGGTGCATGCGAGCCGGCGCTTCCTCGGCCACGCGGCGGCCATTCACTTCCATCGTTACTTGCGTCATGGTTGCAGTCCTTTGCCCGTCGCCTGCGCCAGGCAGCGGGCCACGGCGGCGGCGTGCAGCTGGCGATGGGGGTCATCCTTGTCCGGCATGGCGTCCGCCACTTCCCGGGCGATCCCGGCCGCGTCCAGCGCGGCCGCGCCTTCGCGGGCCACGCGCGCCGCCAGCCCCGGCAGCAGGCGCGGCGGTCCGTCCAGCGCCCCCAGGGCGACGCGCGCCTGGCCGCTGGCCGGATCGAACCACGCGGCGCAGCTGGCCTCGGCGAACTCGCCGGTCTTGCGGCAGAACTTGTAATAGCCCCAGCGGGCGCGCGGGCTGCCGGCCGGTACATGTACCGCCTGTATCAGCTCGTCCTCTTGCACGGCCGTGGTATAGGCGCCTTGCATCAGCGCGTCCGCGCCAACGTGGCGCACGCCGGACGGGCCGGCCAGTTCGATGCGCGCGCCCAGGGCCGTCATCGCCACCACCCAGTCGGCGGCCGGATCCGCATGCGCCAGGCTGCCGCCCAGCGTGCCGCGATTGCGCACGGCCCGGTAGGCGATGCCCGCCGCCACCTCGCGCAGCGGCGAATCGCGCAAGGCCTCGTGCACGCCGTCCTCGATTTCCGCGTGCGTCACGGCCGCGCCGATGCGCACCGTGTCGCCGTCGCGCGCCACTCCGCGCAGATCCCGCAATCCCGAGATATCGATCACCACCGCGGGCCTTGCCAGCCGCAGGTTCAGCATGGGTCCCAGGGATTGTCCGCCCGCCATCAGCTTGGCCAGTCCGGCATGCTCGCGCAGCGCGCCCAATGCCTGGTCCACCGAGTCCGGCCGGATATAGTCGAATTTCGCCGCTTTCATGGCTTCCTCAGGCTGCCTTGGCCTGGCCGGCGTCCTGGCGCCGGCCTTGCGCGATCGCGTGCAGGACGCGGTAAGGGGTAAGCGGCGTATGGTTCAGCTCGGCCGCGCCCACGGCGCGCAAGGCGTCGTTCACCGCGTTGAACAGCACCGCGGGGGGCGCGATGGCGCCGCCTTCTCCCATGCCCTTGGCGCCGAACTCGGTATGCGGCGACGGGGTTTCGAAGTGATGCATGCGCAGATGCGGGACCTCCGTGGGCCCCGGCAGCATGTAGTCCGCCAAGGTAGAGGCCAGGGGCTGCCCATTGGCGTCGTAGGGCGTTTCCTCATAGAAGGCCGTGCCTATGCCCTGGGCGATGCCGCCCATGGTCTGGCCCTCCACGACCATCGGGTTGATCATCGTGCCGCAGTCTTCCACGACGACATAGTCCAGTATCTCCACGCCGCCCGTCTGCGGATCGACGGCGACCACCGCCGCCTGGCTCGCATAGGTAAAACAGCCCGTGTCGACCTTGGGCTTGTAGCCTACCGTGACCTCCAGCCCCAGCGGGTCGACATCGGCCGGCAGCAGATGCGGCTTCAGGTACCACGCATCGGCCACTTCGCCCATGGACACCGAGCGCTCGGCCGCGCCGGCGGCGTGGAAGCGCCCATCGGCCACGGACAGTTGTTCCACCGGCGTTCGCAGCAGGTGCGCCGCGATGTGCAGCACGCGCGGCAACAGGCGCTTGCAAGCCTGCGACACTGCGCCGCCCGACATCACCAGCGACCGCGACGCATAGGTGCCGGTGGAATACGGCGTCTGGCCGGTATCGCCGTGCAGGACCTTGATGCGCGCCACCGGGATGCCCAGGATCTCGTTGGCGATCTGGGCGAAGGTGGTCTCCATGCCCTGGCCGTGCGAGTGCACGCCCACGCGCACCTCCAGCCCGCCGTCGGGCGTGATGCGCGCCGTGGCCTGGTCGAAGCCCGGTATCACCGGGGTGCCCCAGGTCGCGAAAACCGAAGTCCCGTGCGCCGCCTGTTCCGTATAGGTGGCCACCCCCACGCCGATCAGCCGCCCGTCGCCCTGGGCCGCCTGCTGGCGCGCCCGTACCGCCGGGGCATCGATCATTTCCAGCGCCTTGCGCAGGCTGGCCGGATAGTCGCCGCTGTCCAGGTGCTTGTTGGTCACGTTGACGTACGGCATCTGCTCCGGCTGGACCAGGTTGTCCAGGCGCACGTCCCAGGGCTCGCGCCCCACTTCCCGCGCGATGGCGTCCATCATCAGCTCGATGGCGAAGCACACGCCGGTGCGGGCCACCCCGCGATACGGCACGAAGCCCGGCTTGTTGGTCGCGACCGCGCGCGTCACGCAGCGATAGCCGCGAAAGGCATAGGGCCCCGGCAGGTTGCCCACCGCCTGCCCCGGCTCCAGTCCTATCGTGAACGGCCAGACCGAATACGCCCCGCCATCCACGGTGATGTGCGCGTCCAGCGCCAGCAGTTTGCCGCGCCGGTCGACGTAGGCCGTCATGTCGTAATGATGCTCGCGCGAATTCGCGCCCGCCGTCAGGTGCTCGCGCCGGTCCTCGATGAAGCGGAACGGCCGCCGGTGGGTCAGCGCCAGCCAGGCCACGCAAAGCTCTTCCTGCTGCAGCACGCACTTGTAGCCGAAGGCGCCGCCCACGTCGGGCGAGATCACCCGCACGCGTGCCTGGTCCAGCCCCAGGCATTCGGCCAGCACCGTCCGTATCATATGCGGCACCTGGGTGGCGCTGTAGACGACCAGCTGGTCCGCCTGGTGGTCCCAGTACGCCAGCACGGCCTTGCCTTCCATCGGCACCATGCACTGGCGCGCCAGGCGCATCCGCCGCTTCACGACCACGTCCGCCTGCGCGGCAAGGGCATCGAACTCCTTGTCGGCCGTCAGGGTGACGAAGACGTTGTCCTTCCACTGCTCGTGCACGAAATCCGTCGTCGCGGCCTGGGCGGAGAACACATCGGCGTAGACCGGAAGATCCTCGTAGTCCACGTCGATGAGCTCGGCGATGTCCTCGGCCTCCGCGCGCGTGGGCGCGAAGGTCATGGCCACCGGCTCGCCGACGAAGCGCACCTTGCCGCTGGCCAGCGGCGGCTGCGCCGAGGACTGGTACGTGGGCAGCGTCGAGTCGGCGACGATGTCCCTGCACTCCCCCATGTCCGCGCGCAATACCACGCTGCCGGCCACGCTGTCGTCCACCCGTACGCCCGCGATGCGCGCATGGGCCAGCGGACTGCGCAGGAAGGCCACTTCGCACAGGCCCGGCATGGCCATGTCCGCGACGAAGTTGCCCTTGCCATGCAGATGGCGCGCGTCTTCCTTGCGGGGCACGCGCGCCCCCACTCCCTCGGCCTTGACCGGCCTGCCGTGTTCCACCGTCATCCCTGCTCCTTGTGCCGCTTACTTGGACTGCGCCCGGCTCACCTCGGCGAACGTGTAGTTGTCCAAGGCGTTCTCGGCGACGCGGAACCAGCCGGCCTCGTCCTGCTGGAACTTCTTCCATCCCGGATAAAGCGCCTTGAAGTCCGGGTTGCTGGCCGACAGCTCTTCCCACAATTCCTGCGAGGCCTTGTAGACCGCGTCCATCACCTCTTTGGGAAAATAGCGTACCTTGGCGCCGTTGGCGATCAACTGCCGCAGCGCCAGCGGGTTGCGCGCGTCGTAGTTGGCCAGCATGCGCATGCTCTGTTCGCCCGCCGCGCACTCGAAGGCCGCCTTGTAGGCCGGCGGCAGCGATTCCCAGGCCTTGTCGTGCACCATGGATGTGATGGACGCGCTGCCCTCGAACCAGCCCGGCGAATAGTAGAACGGCGCGACCTTGTTGAAGCCCAGCTTGGCGTCGTCATACGGGCCTATCCATTCCGCCGCGTCGATGGTGCCCTTTTCCAGCGCGGGATAGATGTCGCCGGGCGGGATCTGCTGCGGCACCGCGCCCAGCTTGGACAACACCATGCCGCCGATGCCGCCGATGCGCATGTTCAGGCCCTTCAGGTCGGCGACGGACTTGATCTCCTTGCGATACCAGCCGCCCATCTGCACGCCGACGTTGCCGCAGACGTGGTTGACGATGTTGTACTTCTTATAGAGCGTGCGCAGCTGCTCCAGCCCGCCGCCGTAATGGATCCAGGCATTGTGCTGCCGCGCGTTCAGGCCGAAGGAAAGGCCCGTATCGAACGTCAGGGCGGTGTTCTTGCCGATGTAGGCGGTGCTGAGCACGTGGTTGCATTCCACCGTGCCGTTGCTGACGGCATCCATGTTCTGCGCGGGCGGCACCAGCTCACCGCCCGGAAAGGGGCGTATTTCGAACTTGCCGTCGGTCAGCTGCGCGACGCGCTTGCAGAGTTCGTCCGCGGACCCGTAGATGGTGTCCAGGCTCTTGGGCCAGCTGGTGGACATGCGCCAGCGCACGGCCGGATTCGCCTGGGCCACCGCCGGCGCGGCGACGGCAGCCAGGCCCGCGCCCGCGGCTCCCGCGGCCTGTGTAAGGAAACGGCGTCGTTGCATAAGTCTGACTCCTGGAATCGCGGACCGTGGATGTGCCGCTGGAACGGGAACAACGTTGATGAAAAAACGTAAGTACACTGACTTGTTAGTCAGCATACTGAGAGACTTTTTGAGTGTCAACGATGATTACCCCAGTATCGGTGGCCGGGCCCCGTGCGTGAAAAACACTGCGCCGGATTGGCTCCGCCATGCGCCGTAACGGACCGTCCATGCACCACGCCGGCCCTATAAATACAGGGTTTTCCCTTCATCCGCCGTCCAACTCGGCGCCCGCTTTCCATGCGCGCGTCGGAACCGTCGCCACACCAGGGAAATCCCTAGCAGTTCGCGCCTTTTTATGCGCAGTACACTGACCAGAATTACTCAGCATACTGACGAGAAAGAGATGAACTGGACGAAAATCGCGACGACCGATGCGCTGGAGGACGACGAAGTCATGGCCGTGGATGCGGCGGGCAAACAGCTGGCGCTGTATCGCAGCGAGGGCGAATTCTTCGTTTCCGACAACGTCTGCACGCATGCCTACGCCCTGCTTTCCGACGGCTACCTGGAAGACGGCTGTATCGAATGCCCCCTGCACCAGGCCCGCTTCGATATCCGCAGCGGCAAGGCGCTGTGCGCGCCCGCCACCCACGATATCCGCGTGTATCCGGTCAAGGTGGAAGGCAGCGACATCCTGGCGGACGTGTCGGAATGAGCGCCACCGCGCCCACGTCCATCGTCATCGTCGGCGCCGGCCAGGCCGGTGCCATGGCCGCGACGGCCTTGCGGGCACAGGGCTATGCCGGGCGCCTGGCGCTGGTCGGGCGCGAACCCCATGCGCCCTATGAACGCCCGCCGCTCTCCAAGGCGGTGCTGTGCGGCGCCGACGCCGAAGCCGCGGCGGCGATCCACGCGGATGCGTTTTATGTCGACCAGGACATCGCGCTGATGCGCGGCATCGAAGCCGTGGCCCTGGACCGCGCCCGACGCGAGGTCCGCCTGGCGGACGGCACCACCCTTGCCTACGACCGCTGCCTGCTGGCCACGGGCGGACAGGCCCGCGAACTCGCCTTGCTGCCGCGCGGCACGCCCAATGTGCACTACGTCCGCACCCTGGACGATGCGCGCGGCCTGCGCGCCTGCCTGCGCCCCGGGGCGCGCATGGTCGTAATAGGCGGCGGCTTCCTCGGCCTGGAGGTGGCCTCCACCGCCCTGGGCACCGGCGCCGACGTGGCGCTGGTCGAATCCGCGCCGCGCCTGCTGCCCAATGCGCTGCCCGCGCCCTTCTCCGCCTGGCTCGCCGCGCGCGCGGCCGCCTCCGGCCTGCGGCTCTGCCTGGGTAGCCGCCTTGCCGGCATCGCGACCGGCGCGGACGGCCGTACGCCCGCCGCCGTAACCCTGGAAAGCGGCGAGATGCTCCCGGCGGACGCCATCGTCGTGGCGATCGGCCTGCAGCCCGACGTGACGCTGGCCCGCCAGGCCGGGCTGGAGATCGACGCCGGCAATGGCGGGATACGGGTGGACGCGCTTTGCCGCACCTCGGATCCCGACGTGCTGGCGATCGGCGACTGCGCCAGCCAGCACCGCGATTTCCTCGGCCGCCATGCACGGCTGGAGTCCTGGCAGAACGCCAACGAGCAGGCCCGCGCCGCCGCCGCGGCCATGCTGGGCAACGATCCGCCCGCCGCGCCCTACCCCTGGTTCTGGACCGACCAGTTCGGCTGCAACATCCAGATGCTGGGCATGCCGGACGCCGGCCTGGCCTACATCTGCCGCGGCGTGGCCGAGCCGGCTGCGCAGGCGCCCCGTCTCATCTGGCTGGGCCACCGCGATGGCGTGCCGGTGCATGGCGTCGCGGTGAACGCCGCGGCGGACCTGCGCCAGCTGCGGGTGCTGTTCGAACGGGGCACCCGTATCGAACCGGCCGGCTTCACCGACGCGGGCACCGCGCTGAAACCCTGGATCAAGGCCTGCCAGCAGGCCGCCGCGCCGGCGTGAAACGCCCGGCCGCCGTCGCAACCCTAGGAGTCTGACATGTACCAATCCCAAACCGTGATCGGCCGCACCGCGGGCGAGAAGGATGCCGACCTGGCGCAATGCGTCTGGCCCGAGGACAGCCTGCACGCCATCCCCGACTGGGTGTACACCAGCAATGCCGTCTACGAGCGCGAGATGGAGCGGATCTTCCGCGGACGCAGCTGGAACTACGTGGCGCTGGAGGCGGAGATCCCCCATCCGGGCGACTACAAGCGATCCTACGTGGGGCCAACGCCCGTGGTGGTCTCCCGCGCCGACGACGGCTCGGTACACGTGTTCGAGAACCGCTGCGCGCACCGGGGCGCCGAGTTCTGCCGCAACGCCCAGGGCAATACCAAGGAGTTCGTCTGCCCCTATCATCAATGGTCGTATGACCTGAAAGGGAATCTGCAGGGTATCCCCTTCAAGCGCGGCGTCAACAAGGAAGGCGGCATGCCCAGGGACTTCCGCAACGAGGCCCACGGCTTGCGGCGCCTGCGCGTGACGACCCGGCATGGCGTGGTCTTCGCCTCGTATTCCGAGGACGTCGAAACCATAGAGGAATACCTTACGCCGGAAATCCTGGCGGACTTCGACACCGTCTTCCCCGGCAAGCCGCTGAAGATACTCGGCTACTACCGCAACGAGTTGCCCTGCAACTGGAAGATGTACCACGAGAACCTGAAGGACCCCTATCACGCCACCTTGCTGCACTCCTTCCTGGTGGTGTTCGGCCTGCTCGTGGCGGGCAACAAATCGGCCATGCTGGTCGATACCGTGCATGGCCGCCACGGCACCATGGCATCGGCCAAGAGCGAAGACAAATACGCCAGCGTCAGCGAGGAGAACAAGAAAGAGATGCGCTCCTTCCATGACGGCCTGCGCCTGCGCGACGACCGCTTCCTGGAGTTCGTGAAGGAGTTCGACTCGCCCTGGTCGGTGACCATGCAGACGATCTGGCCCAACCTGGTCGTGCAGCGCGAAATGAATACGCTGGGCGTACGCCACATCATTCCCAACGGGCCGGACAGCATGATCATGCAATGGACCATGTTCGGCTATGCGGACGACACCGAAGCGATGACGCGCCACCGGCTGCGCCAGGGCAATCTGATGGGCCCGGCCGGCTTCCTGGGCCTGGAGGACAACGAAGCGATGAAGTTCGTGCAGGAAGGCGTGCGCCGCTCGACCACGGACGTGAACGTGCTGAAACTGGAATCGAACAAACTGGGCACGTCCAATACCTTGATATCGGAAGCGGCGATCCGCTCGATGTACGGCTATTACCGCTCGGTCATGGGACTCTGAAACGATGAAGACGAATTTTTCCTACTCGCCCCGCCGCATCGACCTGGCTCGCGCCATCGCCCTGCGCCAGGAGATCGAGGAATTCCACGCCGACTATTGCGCCGCGCTGGACGCCAACCAGATCGAGAGCTGGCCGGACTTCTTCACCGAGGATGCCCTGTACCGCGTGACGGCGCGCGAAAACGCCGACCGGGGGCTGCTCGTGGGGCTGGTCTATGCCGAGGGCCGCGACATGATGCAGGACCGCGCCATCGCGATCTCGCGCACGCAGATGTTCGCGCCGCGCCATATGCGCCACCTGGTCACCAACACCCGCGTGCTGGACGAATCGCCGGACGGCATCGAGGCGCAGTCGTCCTTCCTGCTGTTGCAGACCCTGGTCGAAGGCCCCACCACGCTGCACCTGGCGGGCTTCTACCACGACGTGTTCGTTCGCGCGGAAGGCGCAAGCACGTCGGGCCCGCTGAAACTGAAGGAACGCCAGGTAATCTACGACACCGAAATCCTGGCCAACGACCTCGTGTACCCGGTGTAGGAGCGCGGCGGCGCGCCGCCGGCGCTTCCTCGTGCAGGGACCGCGCTAGCGCTGCGCGGTAGCGGCCTGTGCCTCGATACGCGTCATCACGTTGGCGTATTTCTGCGCCATATCGAACAGATTGGCCTCGTGCGGGCCCAGGGCGCGATCGCCCACGCAATCCGAGACCACCAGCGGCCGGAATCCGTACTGCATGGCGTCGACCACGCTGGCGCGCACGCAGCCGCTGGTAACCGCCCCCGCCACCAGCAGGGTCTGCACGCCGCGCTGCGACAGCCAGGCGGCAAGCCCGGTGCCGAAGAAGGCGGACGGCACCGTCTTGCGCACGATGAGCTCGCCGGCGCGCGGCGCCAGTTCCGGCACGATGGCGCTGCGCGGATCATGCTCCTTCAGCGTCAGCATGCCCGGCACCTTGATGCTGAAGATATTCGAATCCGCGCCGTCGTCCGCGAAGACAATGCGGGTGTGGGCCACCGGCCAGTCCAGCCGCCGCGCGTGCGCCAGCAAGGGCACGGTGTTGGCGATCGCCTGCGGGATGTTGCCGCCGCCGAACACGGCCGGGTCGGCGAAACCGTTGACCAGGTCGACGATCAGCAGCCCATAGGGCGGCCGCGGCGCCAGCTCGGCGCCGAAGCCTTGCCTCAGGTAGGTTTGTTCTTTGCTTTCCATGCGCGATTCCTTCAGGCCTCTTCGTTGACCACCTTGCCATCCCGCACCACTTCCTTGCCGTCCAGGGTCACCGTGCAACGGCGCAAGGGAATATCGATGTGGCAAGCCGTCGTGCGCGATCCGCCGGCCTCGTTGTTGGGTCCCAGCGAGAACAGGAAATTGCCTTCATAGGCGCGCGCATCCATGCCCAGGGTGGCCTCGCGGTCGTACATCGCCAGGGTGCTCCAGTGCGCGCGCGGCTGCAGGCCCCAGCCGATGTGCGAGATCGCATAGGCCTCCGGATCGTGGAAGCTTTCCATATACGTGCGCAGCAGTTCGGCATCCACGCCGCCCTCGATGCCCGTGGCATAACCGTTTTCCACGGTCAGGACGATGGGCTCGCCGGCATAGGACTTCTGTGGCAGCACGATGTCGCCGCGGTCGATCACGATGGTGCCGTTGGCCGCGCCTTCGTTGGGGAAGGTCAGCACGAAACCGCTGGGCCAGTGGTCCCAGCGGCCCGGCTCGTCGACGTAGCCATATTCGCCGATCACGGGAAATTCACCCAGCGGGCAGCGCAGGTCCGTACCCGCCGCCGAGGCCACGCGCATCTCGCGCGCGCCCTGGATGCGCCGGGCGGCGGCCTGCACGCGGATACGGTCGGCCTCGGTGGGCACCAGGCGGGCAAGGACCTCCGGCGGCTCGACGGCCAGCAGGATCTTCGTGCCGCCTTGCAGGATGCGGTGCTGTTCCGGGGAGAACAGCAGCGTCATCAGGTCCAGCACCAGGTCGCTGGCCTGCAGCGCCGCCATGGCGGCCTTGTTGCCCGTGAGCGGCGTGGTGCCCAGGTAGGCCAGCGCATCGCGGCTCAGCGCCTTCTCGCCATTGACGGGCGGCAGGTCCAGGCGGTTGACCACCGCCCCCATGTCCTGGCAGGCGATCAGGGCCGTGGAAAGGGTCTGCGGATGGGTGGCGGCGCCGGTCAGTATGGTCACCGCCTGGCCCGGCTGCAGTTTGGACAGGGTCAGCACCTGCTTCCAGGCGCGGATCAGTTCATAGTCGCTTACTGGCATTGCGCGCTCCTTGCGTGGTCCATGCCTATCCCGGCAGGCGGTCGCCCAGGAAATCGCCGAAGGCGGCATAGAAGCCCGGCTCGTTGTCCCAGGGAATCATGTGTCCGGCATCCGGCACCCGGACATGGGCCGCGCCCGGCTTCAGCGCCTGGATTTCCGCGACGTCCTCGTCTTTCACCACGTCGCCGCGCGCGGCCGTGACCAGCAGCAAGGGCACCTTCACCGCCGGCAGGTTGCCATGGATGTCCTGGGTGTGGAATTCGTCGAAGCTCTGGCGGATGGCGCGCTCGTCGCAGGTGTGCAGCCATTCCGCCCGCAAGCGCAGCTGCGCGTCCGTCCAGGTCGGGCAGAAATGCCGCATGTCGTCCGCGCCCATGCCATGGCGCGCCTGCGCGATGGAGTCCACATACCAGGGGAGCTGCGCCGGATAGGCGCGCCGCCCGGGCCCGGAAACCGGCGGATCGACCGCCACGACGCGGGCCAGGCCCGCCGGCGCGCGGCTGGCCGCACGGATGGCGATGCGCCCGCCCATGGAGTGGCCGACCAGGCTGTACCGCGCCAAGCCCAGCGCCTGCGCGAAGGCCACCACATCGGCGGCTTGTGCGTCCAGGCCATAATCCAGGTCCTGCCCCGCCTGGGACAGGCCGCGCCCGCGCACATCCAGCACATAGGTGTCGAACACCTGGCCGAAGCGCTCGCCGACGAAACCCCATGTGATGGCCGGGCTGGTGATGCCGGGGACGATGATGACTGGATCGGTGCGGCGGACGTCCGATTGGACGCTCGGCGGCGCATAGCGCAGGTAGTGCTGCCGGATGCCGTTGGCGTGCACGTTGGCGCCATATCGAAATGTGCTGGACATATCGCTACGCTCCCTTTGCGGGGCTGCTGCGGTCGCCCGTCAGGGGCCGGGCGCGTACCCTGTCCGCTCGCGCGGCGCGGAACCTCAGTAAGCGCCGGAAAGCAGCGCACCCGCGCCCGGCACGATGCGCTCCATATCCAGGGCCTTGAGCATCGCATAGGTCGTCGCGATGGCGGCGGTGATGACGGGCTTGCCGGTCATGGCCTCCACCCGCGCCACCACGGGCAGCGAAGGCATCTGCACGCAGGCCGACAGCACGATGGCGTCGGCGCGCGACAGATCCATGCCGGCGACGATGGCGGGCAGGCGGGCGGGATCGTGCCGCCCTACTTCCAGGTTGTCGGGGATCTCCAGGGCGCGGTGGTCCACGACTTCGTAGCCTTCGTTGGCGATGTAGTCGATCACCAGCTGCGTCAGCGGCTTCATATAGGGCGCGACCACGGCGATGCGGCGCGCGCCGATGACGTCCAGCGCCTCGATCAGGGCCCCCGCGCTGGTGATGACCGGCGCATCGGCGCCATTGGCCGCCGTATGCGCCTTCAGGCGGCTTTCCGACTGCCTGTGGTAGCCGGGCCCCATGGCCATGATGGCGACCAGGCAGGCGTAGCCCAATACGTCCACGCGCGCATCGCTTAGCTCGACGGCGCAGCGGTCGGACTCGGCGTCCATGGCGGCCAGCTCCTCTTTCACGACCTTCTTCATCCGCATGCGGCTGGAATGGAAGGTGAAGCGCTCCGGCCGTATCTGCTGGCGTGCCAGCAGCATGGCGGGAATTTCCGTCTCCATCGTCGTATTGGAACTGGGCACGATCTGGCCGATGCGATAGGTGCGTTGCATGCTGGACTCCTGCGGCGCGCGGTGGCGGACGATGGCTGTCAAAGCTTGAAGAGGCGGCGGGCGTTGCCGCTGCAGACTTTTTCCCGGACGCGTTCGTCCATGGGCGTTTCCTCGATGAAGCGGGCGGCGACGCGCGTCGACTCATAGGGATAATCCACCGAGAACATGACGGCGTCCTCGCCCATTTCGGCGATGGCGCCCAACAAGGTGGGAGACGAACACACGCCAGAGGTCGTGATCACGATGTTGCTGCCTATGTATTCGGACGGCGCGCGCTGTAGCGTGATGCCGTGCGAGTAGACGGCAAAGCGGCTGTCGAAGCGCCAGCGCTGGAACGGAAGGCCCTCTCCCATATGTCCCAGAATCAGCTTGAGCCTGGGAAAGCGGTCGAAGACACCGCCGAAGAGCAGGCGCAAGGCATGCGTGGCGGTTTCGACGCCCCAGCCCCACGATGCCCCCACGAGTTCCGGATGGCCCTGGCAGGCATGCGGCACGACATAGGGATCGACGGGGTGCAGGTACAGGGGCACGTCCAGGGACTGCATGCATTCCCAGAAGGCGTCGTAGGCGGGGTCGTCGTAGTAGCGGCCATTGGTGTGGCCGTTGACGAGCGATCCCTTGAAGCCATACTGCGTGACGCAACGTTCGAGTTCGCGCGCCGCGGATTCGGGATCGTGCATGGCGAGTACGGCGAAACCGCCGAAGCGGTCCGGGTGGCGTGCAACCTGCTCGGCCAGGAAATCGTTATTCTGCCGGGCGCGGCTGAGCGCCAGCGCGGGATCGGGCTCGGCCTGAACACCGGGGCCGGTCTGGGACAAAATGACGTAGTCGATGCCGGCTTCGTCCATTTCGCTCAGCCGCAGCCGGTCGAAGTCCTCCAGCCTGGCGCCGATGTCGGCGAAGACGGCCGGGTCGATGTGCTGCGAAAAGCTCTTCGTGTAGTCCTTGAAGCCTACCGCGGTGTAGTGCTCTTCAAAGGCGATCTTGCGCACCCTGGCCATGCCTGTGCTCCTCTTGGTTCGATTTGCCGGGTCGGGATGTTCCGACCTATTTCTCAGCATACTGAGTATGGATCTGGATTTTTGCCCTGTGCGTGGCGAGCCTGGGCGGAAGTTTCGGGGGCCTTCGGTCGCTCTTTTGGCGGGTTGTATGTCAGTATACTGACTTTATAGTCAGCGTACTGACAAATTAGGGAAATCCTGGGTATTGGGGTGTCGGTGGGGGTTGGGGTGTCGGTGGGTGTCGCTGCTGGTTGGCGTGCTGGGGCCGTCCGTCGGGGTGGTCGCCTGTCGGGGCCAGCCTGATCGGCCGGTCCGGCCCCCGGGGGCCGGACACCGCTGCGCTAATCTCGTCCGGCGGGCGTTTGTCGTTTGCGTTCTTCTTCATGGCATCCGCGCCACGCCTCCCTTCGATTCCGCTCGCTCGTCCTCAACAGGCTGGCCCCGACAGGCGACCACCCCGCCGGACTCCGGTGTCTCTCACTCAAGACCGCCGGGGCGAGCGGGGTTCTTGCGCTTCGTGGACGTGGTTCCTGGAGCTGGAAGATCGTACAGGGCTTGTGAAGCCCGGCCGCCCAGCGCGGCCGCGCTTCACGTACGAGCTCGGCTTGCCACGTACGAGCTCGGCTTGCCACGTACGAGCTCGGCTTGCCACGTACGAGCCTCGGCTTGTGACCGGGCCTCGCAACTGTGGCCAAGCCGCCTCTGCGAAAGCCTCGTGGCAGAGGCACGGCTTCCACTCCGAACCCCAGCCCAGGCATGCCAGCACCCCCACAATGAACGCAAACGCGTAGGTCGTTTTCCGGCCGCGCTGGGCGGCCGGAAAACGACGGGCACGCCAAGATTCTCCCCCCACCCCAGAGGCCGCCGACGAAGCAAAAGAACGCAAGCCGTCCCAGCACCCGTGAATGAGAGACACCGGAGTCCGGCGGGGTGGTCACCTGCCGGGGCCAGCCTGTTGAGGACGAGCGAGCGGAATCGAAGGGAGGCGTGGCGCGGACGCCATGGAGAAGAAAGCGCACAAAAAACGCCCGCCGGACGAGATTAGCGCAGCGGTGTCCGGCCCCCGGGGGCCGGACCGGCCGATCAGGCTGGCCCCGGCAGGTGACCACCCCGCCGGACGGCCCCAGCACGCCACCCCGCACCCACCAGCAACCAACAACGAACAACCCGGCCGCCTAGAAAGCCCGTAACTGCGCCCGCCCGTATTGATTATTGGCCTCCACCAACGTAGACAACAGCTTCATGAAGATCTGCTGATTCCGAGGCGATAAAGGCTCGAGCAGCCGCTGCTGGGCCCGCGCCATCCCCGCCTGCAGCAACCCCATGATCCGCATGCCTTCTTCGGTGATGACGGCCTGGCGCGAGCGCTTGTCGTTGGGATTGACCCGCCGCTGCACCAGCCCCCTTTCCTGCAGCCGCTTGATGACGTCCGCGGTGGTCGTCCTATCCAGGCCCAGTTCCATTCCGATCGCCGTCTGGTCCATCCAAGGGCTGAGCGATAGCGCCGTCAGTACCCCGTACTGTACCGGCGTGATGTTCTGCGTCTTGCATTCCTCGAAGAACATCGCGTAATGGATCTGGTTCAGCCGCCGCACCAGATACCCCGGCCGCGCCCAGAGCACCTGCTTGGCCGGCGCGAATACGGTATCGTCCGGCCCCGACGTTGCCGGGATGCGTCGCCGTCTTGTTGCCTTGGTCTGGATATCCGCGTCTGCCATGGGTAAGGACTGCGAGGTGGCCGCAAAAAGTTGTTAGTACACTGAATATTACACGATCGGCCCCCGGCCAGGCCCCCTGCCCCGCCCCTGGAGCGCGGCCCCCGCCACACGGCGTGCTACTTCAGCGGCGCCTTCCCATCGCAGATATCCATGATCATCCGTGACGCCAGGTACATCCGCGGCACGATCGTCTTGATCTCGATGTATTCGGCCGCGTTCGAATGCGCGCCGAAGCCGTTCACCCCCATGCCTTCGATCACCGGCCCGCGCGCCTTCAGCGCGGCGAAGGCGGCGTCGGTGCCGCCGCCGGCCGCGCGGTCGATCACGTTCATCGGCATACCCAGCTCCTGGTAGATCGCCTTCCCATGCTCGGCCAGCGCCCGCGAAGCCGGCGTCGCCTCCAGCGGCGGGCGGCGCACCTCGAACTTCATGCTGACCTTGGATTCGGGAAGCAGCTTGTTCTTGACGCGCTCCTGCAGCGCCTTCTCCAGCGCGTCGAAATCCGCGACCCGCAGCGCGCGGGCATCGGCCTGCGCGGTGGCATTGCCGGGAATCACGTTGCGGTTGGTGCCCGCCTGCGCCACCGTCCAATTCAGCTTCAGGCCCTCCTGCGGCTTGGACAGATCGTCCAGCTGCAGGATCTGGTGCGATAGTTCGTACAGGGCGTTGACGCCGCCCTCCGGCCGCGAGCCCGCGTGCGACGTGCGGCCTTCCACGGTCAGATAGGCCGCGCCGATCCCGCTGGTCGCCAGCCGCAGATCGCCGTGCGAACCGCCGCCCTCGAACGAGAAAACCGCATCCTGGTCGGCGGCCACCCGGGTAATCGTGCTGCGCGCGCCGGGGGAACTGATTTCCTCGTCGCCGTTGAACAGCACCGTCAAGGTGCCGAAGTCGTCGAACTTCAGCTTTTGCAGCAGCGCGACCGTATGGATCACCAGCGCCACGCCCTGCTTGTCGTCGGCGATGCCCAGGCCATAGGCGCGGTCGCCATCCACGCGGAAAGGCTGGTCCTTCAGCATGCCGTTGCGGTACACCGTGTCCATATGGGCGATCAGCATGATCTTCTTGCTGCCCTTGCCCTTGAACTCCGCCTGCACCATGGGGCCGATTTTCTCCGGGGTATCGCCCATGCGGAAGACGTCGGTGGGCGCGATCACCTGCACCGAGCCGCCCAAGGCCTTGAGCTTGTCGGCGACCAGCGCGGCGATCTGTTCCACGCCCTCCACATCGCGGCTGCCGGATTCGATCCCCACCAGCTCCCGCAAGGTGTCCAGCATGGGCTGCTGCTCCGCCTTGGCGGCGTCATGGACCGCGGCGACCGGCGCGGCCTGGGCGGCGGCCCCCAGGCCCACCAGCGCCAGCAGTGCCGATGCGGCGGCGCGACGAAAACACAGCGCAGTGAACGACATGGCGATTCTCCTTTCCCGTGTTGTGGTCCAGGGATGATAGACCCGCGGCGCGGCCCGCGCGAACCCGACGCGACCCCCGGGGTCCCGGCAGTAGACGCCGGGCGGGCGCCGATGCTAATCTGCGCCCATATTCCAACATTCGTGAACCAGTTCCCAAATTTTAGGAAATATGGATATGCCGGATTCCATGGTTGCGCCGCTGTCGGGCATCAGGGTCATCGAAATCTGCAACGTCGCCGCCGGCCCCTTCTGCGGCATGCTGCTGGCCGACATGGGCGCGGACGTGATCAAGATCGAACACCCGGAAGGCGGCGACACGCTGCGCAGCTGGCCGCCGATCTCCCAGGGCTACAGCGAGAACTTCGCCTCGCTGAACCGCAACAAGCGCTCGGTCACCCTGAACCTGAAAGACGCGGGGGATATCGAACTGGCCCGCGCGATGATCGCCGATGCCGACGTGCTGCTCGAGAACAACCGGCCCGGCGTCATGGACCGCCTGGGCCTGGGCTACCAGGCCTTGCGCGAGCGCAATCCCCGCCTGCTGTACTGCTCGATATCGGCCTATGGCCAATCCGGGCCGCGCGCGCAGGAAGGCGGATTCGACCTGACGATACAGGCCATGAGCGGGATCATGAGCGTGACCGGCGAGCAAGGCGGCGCGCCCGTGAAGTGCGGCGTGCCGGTGGCGGATTTCTCGGCGGGCCTGTATGCGGCATTCAGCATCGCCAGCGCCCTGCGCCAGGTGCAGGCCACCGGGCAAGGCGCCCACGTCGATGTCTCCATGCTGGGCGCCACGCTGGGCATCGCCGCGCTGCAGACCTCGGAGTTCTTCGGCAGCGGCCGCGATCCCGTCAAGCTGGGATCGGCCCATCCGCGCAATGCGCCCTACCAGGCATTCCGCTGCCGCGACGGCTATTTCGGCATGGCGGCAGGCAACAATGCGCTTTGGAAAAACGTGTGCGCCGTGGTCGGCCGCGAAGCGCTCTACGCGGATCCGCGCTTTGCCGATACCTCGCTGCGCGCGCGCAACCAGGATAGCTTGCGCGACATGCTGGAAGAAATTTTCCTGCGCGAGGACGCGGAATACTGGCTGGCGCGATTCCGCCAGGCCGGCGTGCCCTGCGCGCCCATCAACTCCTATTCCCAGGTGCTGGAAGATCCGCAGGTCGCGCACATGGGCTGGGTCCAGCCGGTGGAATTGCCCAACGGCGTGCGGACCCGCACCTTTGGCATGCCGGTGCGTTTCGACGGCCGTGCATCCCCCATCCGCCAGCGGCCCCCCGCGCTGGGCGAGCACAACGACGAAATCCTCGCCCCCCTGCGCGCCGCCGCCACGGAGACCGCCAAATGAGCGGGCCGGTACGGATCCGGCGCGAAGGCGCCGCCTTCCACATCGGGCTGAACCGCCCGGAAAAAATGAACGCCCTGTCGGCGGACATGGTAGAGGAACTGATCGCCGCCGTCGCCCACGCGCAGGCATGCAATGCCGATGTGATCGTGCTGGAGGGCGAAGGCAGGAACTTCAGCGCGGGCTTCGACTTCGCCGATCTGGACACGCAGTCCGAAGGCGACCTGCTGCTGCGCTTCGTGCGCATCGAAACCCTTTTGCAGGCGCTGCGCGCGTCGCCCTGCCTGACCGTCGCCCTGGCGCATGGCCGCAACTTCGGCGCGGGCGTGGACCTGTTCGCGGCCTGCCGGCTGCGCTATGCGGAGCAGGACGCCACCTTCCGCATGCCGGGGCTGAAGTTCGGCCTGGTGCTGGGCACGCGCCATTTCGCATCGCTGGTGGGCAGCCAGGCGGCGCGCACCCTGCTGGAAACGGCCGCCACCTTCGATGCCGAGCATGCGCGGGAGCTCGGCTTCGTCACGGCCATCGCGCGGCGCGACGGCTGGGAAGAATTGCGCGCCCAGGCCGTGGCGCGCGCCGCGGAGCTGCCGGCGGGCAGCCGCGCGGCGCTGTACGAGACGCTGGCCGACCGCGGCGCCGACGAAGACCTGGCGCGCCTGGTGCGCTCGGCCGCCGCGCCCGGACTGAAGGCACGCATCGGCGCCTATCTGCAGGCGGCGCGCAAGTAGGAACGACAGGATATCCAAGGAGACACGCATCATGGGATCCGGCTTCAATGCAAACCCCAAACAGCGCAGCCTGGCGGAACTGGCGGCGCTGATTCCCGACGGCGCATCGGTCGCCCTGGGCGGCAGCTTCCTACATCGGGGGCCCTTCGCGCTGGTGCGCGAACTCATACGCCAGGGCCGCCGCGACCTGGAATTGATCAAGCAGTCGCCGGGCTACGACGTCGACATCCTGTGCCGCGCGGGCGTATTGCGCCGCGTACGCGCCGGCATCGTCGCCATGGAGGGCAACTTCGGGCTGGCGCCGGGTTACCGCAAGGCCGTCGAACAGGGCAAGGTCGAGCTGGAGGAACATGCCTGCGCCAGCCTGACCGCCGGCCTGCGCGCCGCCGCCTACGGCGTGCCTTTCATGCCCTGCGGCGGCCTGCACGGCAGCGACCTGCCCGCGCTCAACCGCTGGGCCTGCCTGGACGACCCCTACGGCAGCGGCGCCAAGACCTGGGTGATCCCCGCCATCCGCCCCGACTTCGCCGTCATACACGCCAGCGAAGTCGACGCCAAGGGCAATGTGCGCGTGCGCGGCACCTATCACTGGGACCGCATCATGAGCCGCGCCGCGGGCAGCGTGCTGGTCGTGGCCGAGCGCATGGTGGACAGCGCGGTCTTCGAGCGCGAACCGGAGGCGACGGTGGTCCCCTATTTCATGGTCCAGGCGCTGGCCGTGGTGCCGCGGGGCGCGTGGCCGGGATCCTGCTGGCCGGACTATGCCATCGACTATCCGGCGGTGGAACGCTATATGGACACCAGCCGCGGCCTGGATGCCCATATGGCCGAAGCGCCGGAAATCCGGGAGACCGTCCATGCGTGAAAACTGGTCCGCCTTTTCCTACATCGCGATCAACCTGGCGCGCTTCATCCGCCCCGACGAGATCACCTTCAGCGGCGTCAATTCCACCTTCCCCATGCTGGCCTGCCTGCTGGCCAAGCAGGCCTACGACTGGGACTTCGTCTATATCAACGTGGCCGGCGGCGTGGACCCGCGGCCCTCGCATGTGCCCTTGTCCAGTTCCGATCCGGTATTGGCGGAGCATTCGGCCTCGATTTTCGCCAACGAGGACTTCTACGACCTGTGCACGCGCGGACGCATGGACCTGACCTTCCTGGGCGCGGCGCAGATAGACGGCAACGGCTGCGCCAATAACTCCAGCATCGGCGACTGGCACCGGCCCAAGGTGCGCCTGCCCGGCGGCGGCGGCGGCGCCGTCATGCTGCCGACGGCGCGGCGCGCCTGCACCTGGCGTACCGAGCACTCCACCCGCACCTTCGTGCGCAAGCTGGATTTCATGACGTCCTGGGGCGGCTTTCACGGCGTGGTCACGCCCATCGCGGTGTTCGTCAAGCGCGATGGGCGGCTGGCACTGCAGTCCTGGCATCCGGAGTCCAGCCTGGACGAAGTGCGCGCCCGCACGGCCTTCGAATTCGACGCCACCGGCGCCGCGCCGACGGCCCCGCCGACCGCCAGGGAAAGCGCCGCCTTGCGCGCGCTGGATCCGGACGGCCAGTTCGAACGCGACGCGGCCGTGACGCTGCGCTGACACGGCCGCGGGCCGTGTCCACCCCCGAAGGAGCCGCCGTGCATCCAGACCACCACGACACCAGCCTGCCGGCGGCGCTGCGCGACCGCTGGCGCGATCCCGCGTGGGCCGCGCGGCCTGCCCTGGTCCACGATGAAGACACGCTGACGTACGCCGGACTGTCCCGACGGGTCGGCGCCCTGGCCGGATGGCTGCGCCAGCGCGGCGTCCCGCGCGGGGCCTGCATCGGACTGGCGATGGAGCGCTCCCCCGCGCAGGTCCTCGCGCTGCTGGCGGCGCTGGCGGCCGGCGCCTGCCCCTGTCCGCTGGAGCCCCGCATCTCGGCGGAGGAAACGCGCCGGCGCGTAAACGCCGTCGGCCTGTCCTGGCTGCTGCACGATCCCGCGCATGCCGCGCTCGCCGGCGCCTGCGGGCTGGCCGAAGGACGCGTGCTGGACTGGAGCGCCCGCGACGAGAACGCCGCGCCCGGCTGGGACACGGACGTGGCGCCCGGCGATCCGGCGCTGCTGCTGTTCACCTCCGGCAGTACCGGCCAACCCAAGGGCGTGCTGCTCAACCACCGCGGGCTGCTGTGCAACGCGCGCGGCGTGGCCCTGCATACCCGGTTGCGGCAGGACGACCGCCTGCTGCACGTGATGCCCCTGCATCACACCAACGCCATCAACAACCAGATATTGGCGCCCTTGTATGCCGGCGCCGCCGTGGCCCTGGGCGGGCGCTTCCGGGCCGAGGACATGCCCGGCCTGATGGCGCGGCACCGGCCCACCATCATCACCGGCGTGCCTACCATGTATGCGCGCATGCTGGATCTCTCCTTCGACCCCGGCGACCTGGCGCGCCTGCGCTTCGCCCGCTGCGGCTCGGCGCCCATCACCGAGGCCCTGCACCGGCGCATCGAGGATTTCCTGGGCTGCCCGCTGGTCGTCTCCTATGGCTTGTCCGAAGCCACCTGCACCTCCACGATGAACCCGCCGCACGCCCGCCGCATCGGCACCGTGGGAACGGTACTGCCGGGCCAGACGGTATTCCTGCGGCGGCCGGACGGCAGCGTGGCCGGTCCCGGCGCCGAAGGGGAGATCTGCATCGCCGGAGACAACCTGATGACGGGCTATCTGGGCGCGGCCGATCCCGGCATCCATGGCGGCGTGCTGCGCACCGGGGACCTTGGCCGCTTCGACGCCGACGGCTATCTCAGCATCACCGGCCGCATCAAGGACGTGATCATTCGCGGCGGCGAGAACATCTCGCCCTCCCTGATCGAACGCGCGCTGGCCGCGATGCCCACCGTCGCCGCGTGCGCCGTGGTGGGCGGCCCGCATGCCGATCTGGGAGAGGTGCCGGTGGCCTTCGTGGTCGGCCGCGGCGGCGCCATCGATGAAGCGGCGCTGCGCGGTGAAATGCTGCGCGTGCTGGGGCGCATCTACGTGCCGGAACGCATCATCGCCGTCGACGCCCTGCCGGAGAACGCCGTGGGCAAGGTAGACCGCAGCGCCCTGGCCGCGCGCCTGCGCGCCGCACCCGCATGAAACCGGCCGTGACCCGGCGGGCGGCGCCGCGGGCCCGCCGCCGGGTCCGGCGCGCCGGCCCGTCCAAAGAGGTATGCCGGGCCCGCATGAGCAAGCAGTCGTCATGCCGCATCGAAGAATGCGGCGCATACACAAGCCCCCAAGGGGATACTGAAGGAGACTCATCATGCATCACCACTGGCGTACCCTCGCAGGCACCCTCGTGCTTGCCCTATGCGCGGCCGCGGGTCCCGCGCACGCGCAAGCCGACAACTGGCCGGCGCGGCCCATCAAGCTGGTCGTCCCCTTCCCGCCCGGCGGCGCCAGCGACGCCGCCGGCCGCATCTACGCGCAATACCTGACCGACAAGCTGGGCCAGCCCGTGGTGGTGGAAAACCGCGCCGGCGCCGGCGGTGAAATCGGCGCGGACCACGTCGCCAAATCCGACCCGGACGGCTACACCCTGCTGCTGGGCGCGCTGGGCAGCCATTCCATCCATGCGGCACTGGGCGAAAGCCCGTACGACCTGGGCAAGGCCTTTGTCGGCGTGTCCATGGCCTCGACCGTGCCCATGGTCGTCGCCGTCAATAGCAAGGTCCCCGTGAAGTCCGTCCACGAACTGGTGGCGCTGGCCAAACAGAAGCCGGGCCAGCTCACTTTCGGTTCCGCCGGGCCGGGCACGCCGCAGCAGATGGCCGTCGAGCTCTTCAAGGCCGACACGCATACCAATCTGATGCACGTGCCCTACAAGGGCAGCGGCCCTTCGGTGGCCGCGCTTTTGGGCGGCCAGGTGGACCTGGTGTTCGAGACCCTGCCCGCCTTGCAGGGCAATATCAACGGCGGCCGCATCCGGGTGCTGGCCGTGACCAGCGCCAAGCGCTCGCCCAGCATGCCCGACCTGCCCACGCTGCAGGAAGAAGGCGTGCGCGGCTACGATGTGACCAACGCCTACGCCGTGCTGGCGCCGGCACGCACGCCCCAGCCGGTCGTCGACAAGCTGGCCGCCGCGATGAAGGCCGTCGGCGCCATGCCGGAGGTGCAGCAGAAGTTCCGCCAGCAAGGCGCCGAGGCGGTCACCACCACGCCGGACGAGACCACGCGCATGCTGCAGGCCGAACTCAAGAAGTGGACGGCGGTCGTGCAGGCCGCCGGCGGGCGCGAGATCGCGAAGAAGTAGCGCGCGCCGCCGCCGGCGACGCCAGGCCCGCCGCCAGGGAGGGAAACTCGCTGGTTTCGCGGGCCAGCTCGGCGATGGCGCCGACCAGCGGGTCCAGTACGTCGCGCTTGTACAGGGCGACGAATTCCACCGGCGGCAGGGCCGGCCGGGTCTTTATGATGCGCAGTTCCCCGGCTTCCAGCTCCTTGCGGCAGGAACGCAGGGGCAGCAGGCTGACGCCCAGGCCCGCCATGGTCAGGTCCGCCAGCACGCGCACATTGCTGCACGACACCACCGGCTGGTAGGACGCCTGCCCGGCGCTGAACCACTGTTCGATCACGGGGTAATGATGCGAGGCCTGCGACAGGCCCAGCACCGGCCGGCTCGCCAGTTCGGCCGGGGTCAGCGCGTGGCGCGGCAGGCGCATCGCCGGCGGCGCCATCCAGACGAACTCGTCATGGCCCAGCGGCAGGCATTCCAGGCGGCTGCCTTGCACCGGCCCCGTGGCGATGGCCAGGTCCAGTTCGCCGCTGGCCAGGCGCTCCACCAGCGGCGTGGTCAGCGCGATCTCCAGCTGCACCGTCACGGCCGGGAACCGCCGGCGCAACGCCGCCATCAGGCGCGGCAACCAGGTCATCGCCACCAGGCCCGCCACGCCCATGCGGATGACGCCGCCGGCCGCCCGGGCGTCGCCGATGTCGCGCACGATATCGGCGGCCAGGCCGACCACCTGCCGCGCCCGCTCCAGCAGCGCGCGGCCGCGCGGCGTCAGCACGGCGCGATGGCCGCTGCGGTCGAACAGCGGCACGCCCAGGGCGCCTTCCAGTTCGCGCATCCGCGCGGAGATCGTCGACTGCGTCGTGTGCATGGCGTGCGCCGCGCCGGCGAAGCTGCCGGTATCGACAATGCGGATAAAGGTCTCCAGCTGGCGTATGTGCATGCCGCCCCCGTTCGTATCATCGAAGTATGCGATCAATCTTCTTAGAAATAAATCGCTTTCTTCGATATACCGCCAGGCCTAGACTGTCCATCGGGCCGTGCACCCGCCGGGTCGCGCGGCCGGCCGAACAGGAGGAAGACATGGGCGCCATCGAACGCATCCTTACCGAAAACCACGGCGACGCCGCGCAGGTGCGCGACACGCCGTTCCAGGGCCCCATCGTGTGGCGCCGCGAGACGCTGGCGCCGGACGACGGCATCGTCGCGCTGGACGCCGGCTGCCGCCGGGAGCTGGACGAACTCGTCGAAACGCTGCGCCGCAACCCGCTGGCCACGCCGCTGCTGCAGCTGGAGGACTTCGACCTGCCCGCCTGCCGCGCCATGATGACCCGCGCGCGCGGCGTACTCGAACACGGAGTGGGCTTCGTCATCATCGACAAGCTGCCCATGGACGACTACACCGTCGACGAGGCCCGCGCGGTGTACTGGCTGCTATCGCAGATGGTGTCGCGGCCGGTCGCGCAAAGCTGGGACGGCAAGGTGATCTACGACGTACGCGACCTGGGCAAGCCGCCGGGCAACGGCGTGCGGCCCGACATCACCAATGCGGAACAGAACTTCCATACCGACAACAGCTATAACCTTTATCCCCCCGACTATGTGGCGCTGCTGTGCCTGCGCCCCGCCATGGAAGGCGGCATCAGCAGCATCGTCAGCTTCTATTCGGTCTACAACGAAATGCTGGCCTCGCATCCGGACCTGGTGGAGCGGCTCTTCCAGCCCTACCTGTTCGACCGCCAGCGCGAGCACGCGCCGGACGACGCCAGGCTGATCAGCCATCCCCTGTTCCAGACCCGCGAAGGCCGCACCCTGTGCCGGCTGTCGCACCGGCATGTGGTCACGGGATACGCCATGGCCGGCCAGGACATGGACGAAATGACCAAGGCGGCCCTGTTCACGCTCGAGGCCATCATGATGGAGCCGCGCTGGTCGCGCGAATTCTTCTTCGAGGCCGGCCAGATCCAGATCGTGGACAACACGCGCCTGGGCCACCGCCGCACGGCCTTTGTCGACTATCCGGAGGAAGACCGCAAGCGGCACCTGGTACGGTTGTGGCTGCGCAACCACGGACGGCGGTTCTATAACGGCTGAGGCGGGCGCCCGCGCCCCGAAGCCGGTCGGCCTCGTTCAGCCGCCGGGCGCCCGGTGCCCCATGAGCTCGGAGACCTCGCTGGCGCGAGCGGCCACGGTGGGCGCCAGTTCACGCATGCGGGCGGCGGTCAGCCGCTCCAGGGGCCCCGATATGCCCAGCGCGGCGATGGGCTGCCCCAGGCCATTGAAAATGGCGACCGCCACGCCGCCCACGGTGGCCCGCCACTCGCCCCGATTGATGGCATGGCCCTGGCGGCGTATTTTGCGCATTTCTTCTTCCAGCGCGTCCAGGGTCACGATGGTCTTGGGCGTGTGGGCTTGCAGCACGCCGGCGTAGCGGGCGATATAGCCTTCCGGCTGGTGCGCCAGCAGCACCTTGCCGGTGGCCACTGCATAAGCCGGCGCCCGGCCGCCGATGTACGAATAGGCGCGCACCGGCTGCGCGCTGTCTATCTTGTCGATGTAGACGACCTCGATGCCGTCCAGCAGCGACAGGTGCACGGTCTCGCCCGAATGCTCGGCCAGGCGCCGCATCGCGGGCTGCGCCAGCTTGCGCACGTCCAGCTGGGCCAGCTGGCGCGCGCCGAGCTCGAACAGGCGTACCGTCGCGCGGTATTCGCCGCTGGCGTCGTCCTTCACGATATAGCCGGCATGCGCCAGCGTCTGCAGGGTGCGGTGCGTATTGCTGCGCGTCAGTCCCACCCGGGCGGCCAGTTCTTCGATGGTGCGCGGCCGGTGGTCCACCTCGGTCACGGCCTCGAGCACCATCAGCCCCTTCAATAGCGTCTTGTCCATAAGGGATCCTCTGTGGCGGCAAAGATATCACGCCCCCGCTCCCCGCACGCATCGACGCGCGGCGGGCGGAACCTCGCGGCACGCGAGGCGACGCACGCGCGCCTATTCCAATAATTCTGCTCGAGGTGCCCCGATGATCGTCATCAGTCCGATGGTTCGCACGATCCCCACGTCGCTGGAAATTCCCACCATACCCGTCGATGCCTATGTCAAGCGCGACGTCCTGGCCGAAGCCACCGTCGGCTTGGAACGGGCCGCGGCGCCGCAAGGCCCATTGACGCTGACCACGGGCTTCAAGCTGGATCCGCGCGTGGTCCAGGCGCTGGACGCCTGGGTCGCCAGGGCCGGCACCGGGGAAGACCGCGCCACGGCGCGCAGCCGTATCGTGGAGACGATGGCTCACGATGCCCGCAAGGCGCGGCTTTCCCTGAAAGGCCTGGGGCTGCGGGA
Source organism: Bordetella bronchialis (assembly GCF_001676705.1). NCBI lineage: Bacteria > Pseudomonadati > Pseudomonadota > Betaproteobacteria > Burkholderiales > Alcaligenaceae > Bordetella > Bordetella bronchialis. The sequence continues at coordinate 2,759,445 of NZ_CP016170.1, read as the reverse complement.
GGTGCCGCCCGTCATCCCGGATGTCTACAGCCTGGATGTGTCGGACAACCGCATCGTCGACCTGCCCCCGCTGCCCTGCGGCATCCAATACCTGCTGGCCGCGAACAACCGCATCGCGGAATTGAAGTATCCCTTGCCGGGCGACCTGGTGGTGGCCGACCTGTCCCACAACAGGCTGACCGAGCTGCCGGAGACGCTGCCCGGGCGCATGGTGCGGCTGGACGTGCAGAACAACGCCTTGAAAACGCTGCCCCGCAACATGTCGCGCGAACTGCGCATCCTGAATGTCGATGAGAACGCGGCGGACCTGTCCAAAGCCGCCGCGGATTGCCTGTCCAGCCGACGCGTGCTGCGCGTCTTCGATGTTTCCTTGGGCGGCCCCGGCCTGTCGGCCACTCGCGCCGCCCGGAAACTGGACACGCTGCGATGCACGGCCAATCGGGATCATCACCTAGCCGCGATTCCGCTCGTCAGGGCGTGAATCCGGCCCCGTCATCCGTGCCTTGCATTCACGCCAGGCCGGGCCGCGTCAGGCCGGGCCGCGTCAGGCCGGGCCGCGTCAGGCCGGGACGCGCCAGGCCGGGCCGCGCCAGGCCCGTCGCATCCCACATCATTGCAGGTACGCGGGCGTGTCCAGGCTCAGCGAACCCTTCACCGTGCGGCTCAGCTCGTCGATCAGCAGCTCGGGCTGGTCCGCGCGGATGGCGGCGACGATCTTCTCGGCGGCCACGGCCGGCGAGGTCTTGGGCGCATCGATGCGCTTGACCATGTCGGTGTCCATATAGCCCACATGCACGCCCGTGACGTGGATGTTCCGGTCCTTGAGCTCCCGGCGCATGCCGTTGGTCAGGGCCCAGGCCGCCGCCTTCGAGGCGCTGTAAAGCGTCGAGCCTTCGATCACGACCCAGCTCAGCACGGACAGCACGTTCACGAAGGCGCCGCCGCCATTGCGGGCGAGGATGGGCGCGAAGGCGCTGCTGACATTCAGGACGCCGAAGAAATTGACGTCGAACAGGCTGCGGATGCGCGCCGGCGCATCGTCGCCCAGCGCGGGACCGGGCAGCGAGATGCCGGCATTGTTGATGACGATGTCCACGTCGCCGCAGCGCTCCGCCGCCGCGCGCACGCTGGCGGGGTCCGTCACGTCCAGCGCGACCGGCACGACGCCGGGCAGATCGACGCTGGCGGGATCGCGCGCGGCCGCATATACCTTGGCGGCGCCGGCCTGCAGCAGGGCCTGGGCGATCGCCTTGCCCAAACCGCGGTTGGCGCCCGTTACCAGCGCCACGTGTCCTTTGATTTCCATGATGCACTCCTGTCGGGTTACGCCGGTCGGGATCCACCCTCCGGCCCGCGGCCGGGCCCGATGCCCGGCCGGCGTGGTTAGATGTCAAGCGACATCTAATTAGATGTCGGGTATCATCTAAATGTCAACCACTTTTTTGGCAGACAGGCGATGCGAAAATCCCGCGAAGAAACCGCCCGCACCCGCGAACGCATCATTGCCGCGGCGGGACATGAATTCCGCCGCAACGGCATTGCCGCCACCGGACTGGCCGGGCTCATGAGCGCCGCCGGCCTGACGCACGGCGGCTTCTACAAGCACTTTTCCTCCAAGGATGAGCTGGTCGCGGAGGCCTGCGGAAAATCCATCAATGGAACGCTGGACGACCTGGTCGAGCGCGTGGCCGCGGAGCCGCCGGAACGCCGGCTGCGGGCCTTCCTGGCCGCCTATCTGTCGGCGGCGCACCGCGACCACCCGGAAAACGGCTGCGGGCTGGCCGCGCTGGGCAGCGAACTGGGCCGGGCCGGCGATGCAACCCGGGCGGCCGTCACCCGGGCGTTCGAACGCATGGTGGACATCATCGTCCAGTACCTGCCGGCGCCACAAGCGCCGGACGCGCGCGCACGGGCCCGCACGATCATGGCGGCCCTGGTCGGCACCGTCGCCATGGCCCGCGCGATCGACGATCCCGCGCTGTCGGACCGCCTGCTGGAGGACGCGCAGGACTCCCTGGCCGCCATGGCGGGGCCGCCGGCGGGCTGACGCCCCGCGCCGCACGGCTGGGCATGGCGCATGCTGAAGCGCGCCGTTTCCGCAGCCACGCGGCGCTGCCCAGGGCGGCGTCCCCAAGAACGAGGAACAGCCTGCCCATGATAGAAGCGGTCTGGTACGTGCTGGTGGGCGGCCTGCTGATCGCCATGGCGCTGGCGCGCAATGTGATCGCACGGCTGCCCGTGACCGGCGCCATGATCTACCTGGCGGTCGGATTCGCCCTCGGCCCCGGGGGCGTCGGCCTGCTGGACGTGGACATATACCGCGACACCCATGCCCTGCGGGCGATCACCGAAGCCGGCTTGATCGTCGCCCTGTTCGCCATCGGGCTGCACCTGCGGGCGCCACTGGGCCACCGGCTATGGTCGCCGCCCTTTCGCCTGGCCTTGCCGGCAATGGTGGTCACCATCGCCATCATGGCGGCCGCCGCGCATTTATGGCTGGGCTACGCATGGGGACCCGCATTGCTGCAGGCCGCCGCCCTGGCCCCCACCGACCCCGTCCTGGCCAGCGAGCTGCGCCCAAGGGAGGCGGGCGACGACGATCCGCTGCGGTTTTCCCTGTCCGGCGAAGGCGGCGCCAACGATGGCGCGGCCTATCCTTTCGCGCTGCTGGGCATCATCCTGTGCACGATGCCGGCGGGCGGGATCGAAGCACCCTGGAAGCTGGCCGCCGAGCTGGTATGGGGTGTCGTCGCGGCGGTCGGGATCGGCTGGGTCATGGGAACGTATACGGAGATCCTGGTCGCGCGGCTGCGCATCCGCTATGCGAAGGCGCTGGGTTTCGAGGGCTTCCTGGCGCTGGGCCTGATGGCCGCCTGCTATGGCCTGACGCTGCTGGCGCACGGCTATGGTTTCCTGGCGGTGTTCTGCGCGGGCGTGGCGCTGCGCCGCCGCGAAATGCAGGCCACGGGCGAAGCGACGCCCAGCGAAACGCTGCACGATGTGCCGCGCGGCGAGCGCCGCCAGGCCGCCAAGGATCCCGAGCTGGCGCATGCCTATCTGGCCGAGTCCATGATGGCCTTCTCCGTCGAAATGGAGCGCATCGTCGAGCTGGCGCTGATGCTGCTCGTGGGCAGCGTGATTTCCGCGCACTGGCGCGAAATGCTGGGCTGGGCGCCGCTGGCCATGATCGCGCTGCTGTTCTTCGTGGCCAGGCCCGTGGCCGTGCAGGCCGCGATGGCGGGCACCGATGCGCCGTGGCGCGAACGGCTGGTCGCCTCCTGGCTGGGATTCCGCGGCGTGGGCACTTTTTTTTATCTGCTTTTCGGCCTGGAACACGCGCCGGAGCAGGTCAAGCCCCTGATGCCTATCCTGCTCGGCGCCATCACCGTATCGGTATTCGTGCACGGCATTTCGGCCCTGCCCGTGCTGACCTGGTACTACCGCGAAAAACCGGTAGAGGAATGACGGCCCGCGCAATGACGAACGGGGCGGATCCCGTCGGCATCCGCCCCGCCCATCGCGCCGTTGCGGCTCAGTCCGAACCGAGTTGCAGCGAATTCGGCTGCCGCTTCTCGATATTCCACTTCAGCAGCGCCGCGCTGCGGTAGATGCCGTGCGCGAACTTGCCGTATGGCAGCGTCAGGAACAGCGCCATCACGGTACCCAGGTGTATGGACAGCAGCAGGCCCATCGCCCCGGTGTCGCGGCCCGCCAGCAGGGCCAGGCCGGTCACCGATATCAGCAGCAGCAGCACGATGAACCCCCGGTCCATGGGCCGCTGGGCCACGTCGCCCTGCTCCGGATGGCGGCGCAGGTTCAGCCACAGCAGGCCCGCCGGGCCGATCACCAGGCCGATGCCGCCCAGCGTGCCCAGCACGACCGGCGCGCTGAAGAAGGGATAAGGCGCGTGGTAGTCCAGCAGGTAGTGGTACAGCGTGGCGACGCAGGTCGCCGCGAAGCACAGCATGAAGCCGTAAAAGGTGAAGTGATGGAAGCGGCGGCGCGCCAGCGTGAACGCGTCGTCGTTCTCATTGCAACCCTTGCCGTGGCCGCCGTCCAGGTAGCGCAGCCGCAGGGCGTCGTGCGCGGCCTCGGCCACCGCCGGCCCGCTTGCCTTGCCCGGCGACACATTGCGCCAGAAGCGCGTCACGCCTATGCCCAGCGCCAGGATGGCGAACAGGAAGACCACCCCGAACAGCAGGGCCAGCAGATTGTGCGGGAAGATGGCGTAGAAGTTGCCCGCCAGGGGGGCATGGATCAACGAACCCGTCGACGCCATGGCCAGCACCAGGAACAAGGCCAGCATGGCGGCGGTGGCCAGCGATACCGTCAGGCCGTTGCGCTTGTACAGCGTGCCCAGGGCCGCCGGCCAGGCGTAATCGGTGTAGGTCTGCACCCGCACCTTGGCCATGGCCTGCGGCACGTTGACGCCGAACTCATGCGGCGGCGCGTACTGGCAGGCGTACAGACAGGCCCCGCAGTTGTGGCACAGATTGGCCAGGTAATTGACGTCGGCCTTGCCGAACTCCAGGCGGCGCGTCATGGCGGGAAACACCGCGCAGAAGCCCTCGCAGTAGCGGCAGGCGTTGCAGATCTGCATGACGCGGGCGACTTCGGTTTCGTTCTCGGTGGTCGGCGCCTGCGCGCGCACGAACTTCACCGGGGTTTCCTTCATGGCGCTGTGTCCCTCGGCCGTGCGGGCCGGGGTGATGGACGCATCGGGCGTCACGACGTGCATGGCGCTCGCCTGTTTGACGAGGGCTTCAAGCTGTTTCAAGGGAGGCTCCCATGGATGATTTCTTTCCCGCGGCCTGCGCGGCCTGCGTACCGGCGATACGGCCGAATGCCGTGCCGATCGACATGCCGACACCGGCGGTATAACCCTTGCCCAGGACGTTGCCGGCCATCATTTCGCCCGCCACGAACAGGTTGTCGCTGGGCACGCCGTTGAAATGCACGGCGGCCCGGTCGTTCACCTTCAGGCCCAGGTAGGTGAAGGTGATGCCGGGACGCAGGGGATAGCCGAAGAACGGCGCGCGGTCGATGGGACGGGCCCAGTGCGTCTTGGCGGGCGCGATGCCTTCGGTGTGGCAGTCGTCCAGCTTGGTGTGGTCGAAAGTGCCGACGCGGCAGGCCGCGTTGTACTCGCGCAGCGTCCGCATGAAGCGGTCCTCGTCCAGTCCCAGCTTGCGCGCCAGTTCTTCCAGCGTGTCGGCCTGCGTGCCCGGGAATACGGGCGGCATGAAGCGGCCCACCGCCTTGGCGTCGATGATGGAATAGCCGATCTGCCCGGGCTGGCCCGCCACCAGGCGGCCCCAGATGGCGTAGCGCTTGGGCCAGAAGTCCTCGCCTTCGTCGTAGAAGCGCTCGGCATCGCGGTTGACCACCACGCCCAGCGACACGCAATCGATGCGCGTGCAGATGCCGCCGTCGTACAGCGGCGCGCGCGCGTCGATGGCCACGCAGTGCGACTGCGACGGATCGCCGATGATATCCGCGCCCGCGTCCATCATGAACTTCAGCAGGACGCCCTTGTTGAAGCGCGTGCCGCGGATCAGGAAGTTGTCCGCGGGCCATTCGCCGCGCTCGTTCTGGCCCCAGGCCTCGCGCAGCCATTCACGGTTGGATTCGAACCCGCCGGCGGCCAGCACGCAGGACTTGGCCTCGATGCGCTCCTGCCCGACGAAAGCGGCGACGAAGCGGCCGTCGCGCAATTCCAGGCGCTCGACGGGCGCGTTGTAGCGCACCTGCACGCCCAGCGACTCGGCGCTGCGGTAATAGGCATTGACCAGCGCCTTGCCGCCGCCCATGAAGAAGGCGTTGGTGCGCGCCACGTGCAAGGCGCCGGACAGCGGCGGCTGGAAATTCACGCCGTGCTTGCGCATCCAGGGCCGACAGGTCGACGAGGCGCGTATCGTCAGCCGCGCCAGGTGTTCATTCGTGATGCCGCCGGTGACCTTCAGCAGATCCTGCCAGAATTCTTCTTCCGGATAGGCTTCCACCAGAACATCCTGCGGCGCATCGTGCATGCAGCGCAGGTTGCGCGTGTGCTGCGAGTTTCCGCCGCGCCATTCCTTGGGCGCGGCCTCCAGCATCAGGACGCTGGCGCCGGCCTCGCGGGCCATCAGCGCAGCGCAAAGGGCGGCGTTGCCGCCGCCGATAACCAAAACATCCCACATGGCTTCGTAGCCCTCCTTGGACAGGTGCGGACTTTAGACCAGAAGCCATCCGGCCGTAAGGGCTTTTATTTCAATGGGTCTTCACGAATTTTGAAGACGGGCGCCGGGCCAGCCGCCCTCGTTGACCAGCTCTCGCGCCACATCGCCCAGGACGACCCGGGCCGCAAGGCCGGCCGGCGAAAGCTCGTCTTCAGGCAAACTGACGAGGAGATTCTTGCGATGCAGGTCCGGCCCGGTCAGCCAGATGCGCCCCAGCGTCGGGTCCGCCGCCAGCGCGGCGCCCGGCTGGATGGTGGCCACGTGGCCCACCTTGACCATGGCCATCAGGGTGGCCAGGCCGTCCACTTCCGCGACGATATTGGGTTCCGCGCCCAGGCGGGCGTAGGCGCTGTCCACCAGGCTGCGCAGCCCGTGGGCCGCGCTGGGCAGCACCAGCGGGACGCGGGTCAGCTCGCCCAGGCTGGCGGTTTCCGCGGCCGGCCAATACGGCGTGGTCGGCTGGCCGATCAGGACGAGCTGTTCGTCCAGCAGCGGCAGCACCGTCCAGCGCTGGGCGGCATCCGTATTGAAAACGATGGCCAGGTCCACCTGGCGGGCGTTCAGCATGGCGGCCAGATGGCCGGACAGGCTTTCCGTCATGCGCAGCCGCACGTCGGGATAGCGCTGCTGCATCGCATGGATGAAGCGCGGCGCCAGCACTGTCGCGGTGGTGGAGGCCAGCCCCACGCTGACCTGGCCGCTGAGGCGGGCTTCGCGCGCGGCCATGACCGCCGCGTCGGCATGGCGGATCGCCAGCTGCGCCTGCCGCAGGAAGGCCCGGCCGGCGTCGGTGGGCACCACGCCGGTGGACGTCCGCTGCAGCAGCCGGGTGGCCAGCTCGCTTTCCAGCCGGCTGATCTGCTGGCTGAGCGCCGACGTCACGACCCCCAGCTCAGCCGCCGCGCGTCCCATGCTGCCCAGTTCGACGATGCGCGCGAAGGCGCGCAGCTGCCGCAATTCCATGACCTGTTCTATGAATAAGTAAGCCGTCCCGATAGCCGGATTGTGACATGGCGGCCCAGCCTGTCGGGAATTACCCGTAGAGGGCCCGCCCAGAGCCATATCGGGCCATCAGTCCCCTTAGAATTGCCCGGTCTTCGCATCGCCGAGCCCGCCAGAAGCGGCGCGCCGCCCGATGCGGGCGCGACGGCAGCCGCGCGACACCAGACTCCACATATCCAAGAGGACAGCCACATGCTGAAGAAAATCACCTTGTTCGCGGGTACCGTACTGCTGGCCGCCACGGCCCAGGCCCAGACGAAATGGGATCTGCCCAGCGCCTATCCCCCCAGCAACTTCCATGTGGAAAACCTCAACCAGTTCGTCAAGGACGTCGGCACGCTGTCCAACGGCAAGCTGGCGATCACCGTCCACAACAACGCCTCGCTGTACAAAGCCCCGGAGATCAAGCGCGCCGTGCAGGGCAACCAGGCCCAGATCGGCGAGATCCTGCTGACCAATTTCGCCAACGAGGCACCGGTCTATGCCCTGGACGGCCTGCCCTTCCTGGCCACCGGCTACGACGCTTCATTCAAGCTGTACCAGGCGCAGAAGCCCTTCCTGGAGAAGAAGCTGGCCTCCCAGGGCATGATGCTGCTGTACGCGGTGGCCTGGCCGCCGCAGGGCATCTTCGCCAACAAGGACATCAAGTCCGTCGCCGACATGAAAGGCCTGAAGTGGCGCGCCTACAGCCCGGTCACCGCCCGCATCGCCGAACTGGTCGGCGCCCAGCCGGTGACCGTCCAGCAGGCGGAGCTGGCGCAGGCCATGGCCACAGGTGTCATCGACTCGTATATGTCTTCGGCCTCCACCGGCTACGACACCAAGACCTACGAGTACATCAAGAAGTTCTACGACACGCAGGCCTGGCTGCCCAAGAACGCCGTCATCGTCAACAAGCGGGCCTTCGACGCATTGGATCCCGCCACGCAGGACGCCCTGAAGAAAGCCGGCGCCCAGGCCGAGGAGCGCGGCTGGAAGCTTTCCCAGGAAAAGAACAAGTGGTACCAGCAGGAGCTGACCAAGAACGGCATGGCCATCGTCGCCCCCAGCGATGAGCTCAAGCAGGGCCTGCAGAAGGTGGGCGAACAGATGATCGCCGAATGGGTGAAGAGCGCCGGCGCCGACGGCCAGGCCATGATCGACGCATACAAGAAGTAGCCATGCGACGTTTCCTGGATGGCCTCTACGGCCTGGGCGCCGTGCTCGGCGCCCTGTGCACGGTCGGCGTACTGGTCGCCGTGCTGGCCGGCATCGTGGCGCGGGAGGCGGGGTGGAACATCCCCGGCACCGATGCCTATGCCGGCTATTTCATGGCGGCGGCCGGTTTCCTGGCCCTGGCCAGTACGTTCAAGCATGGCGAGCACATCCGCGTGACGCTGATCCTGAATTCCCTGGCGCCGGCCGGCGGACGCCGCCTGGACATCTTCGCGCTGGCCGTGGGTGTCCTGCTTGCCGCCGCCTTTGCCTGGTACAGCGTCAAACTGGCGCATGACTCCTGGGAGTTCAACGACGTATCCACCTCCAACGACGCCACGCCCTTGTGGATACCGCAGATCAGCATGGCGCTCGGCACACTGCTGTTCTTCATCGCGCTGGTCGACGAACTGATCCGTCGCATCCGCGGCCACGCCGCTCCTTCCTCGCAGCAAGTCCATGAATGACATCGCGGTAATCACCCTGCTGATCGTATCGATCTTCCTGCTGCTGGGCTGCGGCGTATGGGTCGGCCTGACGCTGACCGGCACGGCCTGGATCGCCATGGAGATTTTCTCCAGCCGCCCGGCGGGCGACGCCATGGCCGTGACGGTGTGGGGGGCGGCCTCCAGCTGGACGCTGACCGCCCTGCCCCTGTTCCTGTGGATGGGCGAAATCCTGTTCCGCACGCGGCTGTCCGAGGACCTTTTCAAGGGCCTGGCGCCCTGGCTGGAGCGCCTGCCCGGGCGGCTGCTGCACACCAATGTGATCGGCTGCGCCATCTTCGCGGCGGTGTCCGGCTCTTCGGCGGCCACCTGCGCCACCGTCGGCAAGATGACCATCCCGGAATTGAAGCGGCGCGGCTACCCCGAAAAGCAGGTACTGGGCACGCTTTCGGGCGCCGGCACGCTGGGACTGCTGATCCCGCCGTCCATCATCATGATCGTCTATGGCGTCGCGGCCGATGTATCCATCGCCCATCTCTTCATCGCCGGCATCATTCCGGGCATCCTGCTGGCGGGGCTGTTCATGGGCTATATCGCCTGGTGGGCGCTGCGCAATCCCGGCGCGATACCGGCCCCCGAGCGCACCCTGCGGCTGTCGGAAAAGCTGCACGAGGCGCGCCATCTGATTCCGGTCATCCTGCTGATCGCGGCGGTGCTGGGCTCCATCTACACCGGCCTGGCCACGGCCACGGAAGCCGCGGCGGTCGGCGTGGTGGGCGCGCTGATCCTGTCGGCGCTGCAGGGGTCATTGACCCGATCCAGCTTCATCGACTCGCTGATGGGCGCGACGCGGCTTTACTGCATGATCGCGCTGATCCTGGCGGGCGCGCAGTTCCTGACCCTGGCCATGGGCTATATCGGCCTGCCGCGCCAGCTGGCGGAATGGATAGGCGGCCTGGGACTGACGCCATTCTGGCTGATCATGGCGCTGATGGTGTTCTTCATCATCCTGGGCTGCTTCCTGGACGGCATCTCCATCGTCGTGCTGACCATGGGCGTACTGCTGCCCACCGTGCAGGCCGCCCACATCGACCTGATCTGGTTCGGCATCTTCATCGTGTTCGTCGTCGAAATGGCGCAGATCACGCCGCCCGTGGGCTTCAACCTTTTCGTGCTGTCCGGCATGACGGGGCGCGAGCTGCCTTATATCGCCCGCGCGTCCGTGCCGATGTTCCTGCTGATGATCGTGGCCGTGCTGCTCCTGTACGTGGCGCCCGGCATCGCGACCTGGCTTCCGCAGCACATGCGCATGTAAACCCCGCGACGGCGGCCGGGCGCGCCCTCAGCCCGCCTGGTTGTCGTTGCGCGGCTCGGGCGCCCGATAGCCCGTCAGCGTCACCACCACCTGGCGCTGGTGGGGACGCTGGCGGTGCTCCCACAGGTAGATGCCCTGCCAGGTTCCCAGGTCCAGCTCGCCGCCGGAAAAGGGAATGGACAGGCTGGCGCCCGTCAGCGCGGCGCGGACGTGGGCCGGCATATCGTCGGGCCCTTCGGCGTCATGCAGGAACAGCGGATCGCCGTCCGGAACCAGGCGCGAGAAATAACGCTCCAGGTCGGCCCGCACCTGCGGGTCGGCGTTCTCGGTGATCAGCAGCGAGCAGCTGGTGTGCCGGGTGAACACATAGGCCATGCCGAATTCCAGGCCGCTGTGCGAGACCATCGCGCGGACGGAGCCGGTCAGTTCGACGAAACCGCGCCCCGGCGTAGCGACGTCCAGTTCATCCCGCAGCATGGTGTTCAGGGGCATGACACGGGCCTTGGTCTTTCGCATAGTCGCTCCACGGAAACATTGCCCGACACCTGCATCGGGTATAAAAAGTTTAGCCGCCTTGTCGATTTCCCTTGCGGCCGTTCGTCGTGTGACAGGCCTACCCCGCCGCGGCCTGGCCCGCCGCCTAGCTGAAAGGAAGCTTAACCATGCCCAAGCCCTCTGCCCATCCCATCCCGCCCGGCATGCATAGCCTGACCCCGCACCTGGTCTGCGCCAATGCCCTGGATGCCATCGAGTTCTATCAAAAAGCCTTCGGCGCCCGGCTGGAAGGCAAGCTGATGGCGCCGGACGGCAAGACGCTGATGCATGCCATGCTGCGCATCGGCGATTCCGCCCTGATGCTGGCCGACGAGTGTCCCGAATGGGGATCGCTGGGCCCGCAGGCCAGCCAGGGCAAGCCCGTGGTGATCCATCTGTACGTCGAGGACGTCGACGCCACGGTTGCCACCGCCACGGCCGCCGGCGCCAAGGTCGTCATGCCGGTCAGCGACATGTTCTGGGGCGACCGCTACGGCCAGATCGACGACCCCTTCGGGCATCGCTGGTCCGTGGCCACGCACAAGCTGGAAATGACGCCGGAAGAAATGAAGGAAGGAATGGAGAAGAGCTTCCGCGAACATCAATGATGCGCGGAGACGATGCGCGGGACCCGCCGGCTGGCGGGGCCGGGCCTTCGGCCGCCGTACCGATACGGCGCCCCGCCGGCCGGCGCCCGGCCATCCTGCCACGCGGCAGGTGAGCCGGCGCGGATCAGCCCTTGCGCGCCAGCGCCAGGAAACCCGGCACGGCCAGCAGGCCGGCCAGGCGCGCGAAGGCCACCATGGCGGTCTCCACGCGCTCCGCGGGCATCAGCAGATTGAGCGTGCCCAGGCAGGCATCGTTGGCGACCACCGGCACGTTGATGACCGACTTCAAGCCCAGGGCCAGGATCGCATCGTGGTCATCGAAGGACTCGCGGATGGCCGCGGTGCCCTCGCCCACGTAGATGCGCCGCTCCAGCAGCACATGCTGGCCCCAGCGCGTGCCGGCCTTTTCCTTCGATCCGCCGGGCGGATACGAGACCGGATCGGAGCTATACAGCCTGACCACCGCGATGCGCGCCGGATCGAAGCGGTTGACGGTGCACAAGGTGTGGCGCAGCACCGGCTTGGCATAGGCGTCGATCGCGGCGAACAAGGCGATCGGATCCGTGCCGGCGCAGGCCGCGGCAATCGCATCGATGCCCTTCAGCACCGCCTGCTGCAAGGGGATGCCGTTGATGGAGAAAGCGGTGTCCGTCATGAAACAGCTCTGTCTTGATGAGTGGCGCGAATGCATGCGCCCACGGGGCGCAGCGGCACCCCGTGGACGGACCGCGAATTACTCGTCGGCCTTGATATTGAGTTCGCGCACCAGCTTGCCGTACTTGTCGGCATCGCGCTCCAGCGTCTTCTGGAACTCGGCCGGCGTGGTCTGCATGACCTGCACGCCGATATCGCCCATCTGCTTCTGCACTTCGGGCAGGGCCAGGATGCGGTTGATCTCGGTGTTCAGCTTCTGCACGATCGCGGGGTCCATGCCCGCCGGACCGAAGGCGCCGTACCACACGGCCAGCTCATAGCCCGGCACGGTTTCCGCCACGGTGGGCACGTCGGGCAGCAGCGGCGAACGCTTTTCTTCCGTGACGGCCAGCAGCTTCAGCTTGCCGGTCTTGACGTGCGGCAGCGTTTGCGTGCCGGCGCTGAACAGCAGCTGGGTGCGGCCGGCCACCGTATCGAGCACCGCCGGCGCGCCGCCGCGGTAAGGCACGTGCACCATCTGGATGCCGGTGGCCTTCTGGAACAGGGCCGCGCTCAGGTGGTTGGTCGAACCGGCGCCGGCCGACGCGTAGGCGATCTGGTTGGGATGCGCCTTGGCGTAGGCGATGAACTCGGCGACGTTGTTGGCCGGGACTTCGGGATTGATCACCATGGTGTTGGTCACCAGGGCCAGTTCGGCGATGGGGCTGAAGTCCTTGACGCCGTCGAAGGGCATCGTGGCGTACAGCGCCTGGTTCATGGTGTGCGTGCTCATCGAGCCGATCAGCAGCGTGTAGCCGTCCGGCTTGGCACGCGCCACGAAAGCCGAACCGATGTTGCCGGAGGCGCCGGAGCGGTTTTCCACGACCACGGACTGGCCGAAGGACTGGCTCATGTGCTGGGCCAGCAGGCGCGCCAGGATATCGGTGGAACCGCCGGCGGCCCACGGCACGATCAATGTGATCGGCTTTTCAGGATAGGCGGCCAGGGCCAGCCCGGGCAGGATCGCCAGCGCGACGGCTGCCGCGCGAAGTAGACGTTGTATCGATTTCATAGGAATCCCCACGATAAAAGCGCGCGCGATGCGGCTGCCGCGCGCTGGACTGAAACAGAATGGCCGCGGCCCGCGTGCCGCGGCCTTGGGACGCCGCGGGCCTAGCGGCCCACCGCGTACCCTTGCATGCCGCGCGGGTTGGCGCCCGCGCGCAACAGGCGCCCGCCGCCCGCTTCGGGTTCGCGGGTGCAGGCGCTGATACGGCCCTCCGACCAGTCGCCGCCCAGCTTGACCTCATGCCCGGCCGCGCGCAGGGCATCGATGGTCGATGCCGGAAAGCGCGATTCCGCGGTGATGCGATTCAAGGTGGTCGTACGCGGCCAGAAGGAGCCGGGGAAATGATCCACGTGCCAGGACGGGCACTCGATGGCTTCCTGCAGGTTCAGGCCGTGCAGCGCATGGCGCAGGAAGAACGCCACCGTCCACTGGTCCTGCTGGTCGCCGCCCGGCGTGCCGAAAGCCATATAGGGTTCGCCGTCGCGCAGCGCCATGCCCGGCGAAAGCGTGGTGCACGGGCGCATGCGCGGGCGCAGCGTGCCGGGCAGGCCCTCGTCCAGCCAGGTCATCTGCAGGCGCGTCGTAATGGAAAAGCCCAGTCCGGGCACCGCGGGGCTGGACGACAGCCAGCCGCCGGACGGCGTGGCCGCGACCATATTGCCGTTGCGGTCGATCACATCGATATGGCAGGTATCGCCGACGAATACTTCACGCTCCAGCCACTCCCGCACCGGCGGCAATTGCGCGAAAGTGGGCTCGCCCACGCCAAAGCGCGTGTCCGAGGCGGCCAGCGTGCGCACGGCGGCATCCAGGTCCGGCAGGCGGAACTCGCGCCCGCCCGGCCGGCCCGGACGCAATTCCGTGGAGGCGCGATCGCCGATCAGGGCGGCGCGCTCGCGCGCATACTCGTCCGACAGCAGCGCTTGCAGCGGGACGTCCACCGCATCGGGGTCGCCGTACCAGGCCAGTTTGTCGGCGAAGGCCAGCTTGGCGGCCTCGGCCACCTTGTGCACGAATTCCGGCGAGTCGGGGGCGACATTCTCCAGCCCCAGGTGCTTGAGCATCGCCACCTGCTGCAGGAACACCGGCCCCTGGGACCAGGGACCGCACTTGGCCACGGTGTAGCGGCCCAGCTGGGCGGTCGCGGGCGCCTCGTAGCGCGCCTGCCAGGCGGCCATGTCGTCCAGGCGCAGCAGGCCGGTGTTGCGTTCGCCGGTGGTGTCGCGGATCGGCTCGGTGCGATAGAACCGGTCGATGGCCCGCGCGACGAAGCCGCGGTACCACACGTCGATCGCCGCATCGATGCGCGCGCGCCGGTCGCCCTTGGCGCTGGCTTCGTCCAGGATGCGGGTATAGGTGTCGGCGATGGCCGGCGTGCGGAACAGGCGCTCCGGATGCGGCACGCGGCCGTCGGGCATCCACACGGCGGCGGACGACGACCATTCGTCGCGGAACAGCGCCTGCACGGCATAGATGGCTTGTACGATGCGGGGCACCAGCGGGAAGCCGTTGCGCGCGTATTCGATGGCGGGCCGCAGCACGTCGGCCAGCTCCCAGGTGCCGTGGTCGCGCAGCAGCGTCAGCCACGCGCCGAAGGCGCCGGGCACGGTGGCCGGCAGCAGGCCTATCCCCGGCACCATGTCCACGCCCAGGCCCCGGAAGTACGCGGGCGTGGCCAGGGCCGGCGCGCTGCCCTGCCCGCACAGCGACTGGATGCGCCGATCGCGCTCGTTCCAGAACAGGATGGGGACTTCGCCGCCGGGCCCGTTCAGATGAGGCTCGACGATCTGCAGCATGAAGCCGCCGGCGGCGGCCGCGTCGAAGGCATTGCCGCCCCGCTCCAGCACGCTCATCGCGACCTGGGAGGCCAGCCAATGCGTGGAGGAAACGACGCCGAAACTGCCCCGGATCTCCGGGCGCGCGGTGAATGCGGAGGTGGCCATGACGCCCCCCAAAGGTTGAAACACAAAGTAAGTATAGGCCGCGAGCAATAACGGAACTCATGTTTTTTATAATGGCGCGATAACCGGATGGTTATGGGCGCGCGGGCCGAACGTACCGCGCCCGTCCCTGCCCGTCCGGCCGGCCATTCACCCTCGATCCACCGGCCATGCACCGGCATATCGCCGGCCCCTTCCACCACCGGACCCCCGCCATGGTTACCGCATCGTCCCGCCTGCTGTCCCGCCTGAAGCTGCGCCACCTGACGCTGCTGACGCGCATCGCCCCCGGCGATTCGCTGACGCGCGTGGCGGAATCCATGGGCGTCAGCCAGCCGGCCGCCACCAAGTCCCTGGCGGAAATCGAGGACCTGTTCGGCGGCCCCTTGTTCGTCCGCACGGCGCGCGGACTGCATCCCACTCCGCTCGGAGAACTGGCGCAGGTGCGCGCGCGGCACATGCTGCAGGACATCGACCACTGGGCCATCGAGATGGACGCGCTGCGCGGCGGCCATTCGGCGCACCTGCACGTGGGCGCCATTCCGTTTATCTCCGCGCGCATCCTGGTGCCCACCGTGGAACGCCTGTACGCGCGGCACCGGATCACCGTCAGGCTGGAGCGCGCCACCACGGACCAGTTGCTGCAGTCGCTGCGGGCGCACGTGCTCGACTGCGTCATCGGCCGCGCCTCTGTCATGGTGGGCACCGACGACCTGCATCACGAGGTCCTGTATCCGCAGCGCCCCGCGCTGATCGCCAATCCCAGGCTGGCCCGGCGCATGGCGCGGCGCCAGCCCGATTGGCGCGAACTGGCCGGCATGAACTGGATCCTGCCCACGCCCGCCACGCCGATCGGCAACATGGTCAGCGAGCTCTTCACCCGGGCGGGCGTGCGGCCGCCATCGCCGCGCATGCAGACGTATTCCATGGACGTCATCGCGGCCCTGATGCGCAACGACGACAGCCTCGTCTCCATCGTCCCGGAAGACATTGCCGACGACCTGGCCCTGGGCGGCCACGTCACACGCATTCCCTGGCGCTTCGACTGGTCGCTGCCGCCCATCAGCCTGATCCGCCGCCGCCGCGACGTCGCGCTGGAAGCGGAAGAACGCTTTGTCGAAATCCTGCGCAGCGTCTGCCGCGAGACCGTGGCCGACGCGTCGGACCAGGATATCCGACCGGGCCCGCCGCTGGCCCATGCCGGCGGCGATGCCGCGCACGGCCCCGCGCCACGGGCCGCGGCAGCGACCGCGCATCGTGCGCCGGCAAAAAGGCCGCGCGCCAACGCGGCCGCGCGCCGCCGGCCGCCTCACAGTCTGGAAGACTCGTAAGCAATGGCAAGGCCGCTTGCCGGGTCCGGACGCGGGCCGGCGGCGGTCCTCCCTGGTACCGCCCGGCCTCGGCCGCCATGCGCCCCCAAGCTGACAGTACGATTCATCACCAAATAAGGGGGACGGCACAAATTCGCGCCATGGCGCATGCGTATCCTTGGCAGCGCTTCCCGGACGGCCATGCGGTTCCCGCTGGCCGACAGGACATGTACCCCGCATTTCCCAAGGAGAACAGGATGAAATTGCGCATCACCGTGCTGGCCGCGTCCTTGCTTTTCGGCACTGCGGCCCTGGCGCAAACCCAGGCCGTCAGCGCCACCGGTGCGCCGGCGGCGTCCCAGGCCGACGCGCGTATCGAGCAGCACATCAAGGCACTGCACGCGCAACTGAAAATCACGCCGGCCGAGGAACAGCAGTGGTCCGTCGTCGCCCAGACCATGCGCGACAACGCCACGCAGATCGACCAGCTGATTTCCAAGCGCGAGAGCCGCGACACGATGACGGCCCTGGACGACCTGGACTCCTATGCCCAGATCACGCAGGCCAACTCCGACGGCGTGAAGAAACTGGCCGCCGTGTTCGCCCCCCTGTACAACGCCATGCCCGACGAGCAGAAGCGCAACGCGGACAAGGTATTCGCCGAATCGCACGAGCGCCACGCCGCGCGCCGGGGCAAGGCCCCTGCCCCCGCCGCACCGGCCCCCGGCAAGGGCTGAGCCCCGGCCATAGGACCCGCCACATGAAACGAGCCATCCTGACCGCCCTGGCCGGCGTCGCGGCGGCGGCCGCCATTCCCGCCGCCCAGGCGCAAGTCAGCATCAACCTGGGCATCGGCACGCCCCTCTACACCGCGCCGCCGCCCGTCGTCGTCGCGCCCCGCCCGGTATATGTCGCGCCGCCGCCCGTGGTCTATCGCGGCCACGACGAATGGGGACACGCGCGGCGGCCGGTCGTGGTCGTGCACCACGACGATCACCGCCACCATCGCGACGATCATCGCGACTACCGCCACTGAAGCCCGCGGCGCGTGCGTGCCCGCGCGTGCGCGCTATTCCAGGGTGATGTGCATGTCGTCCCCCAGCTTGCGTATCGTCGCGACATAGTCCTTCAGCATCGCGTCGAACTGCTCCGGGGTACTGGACTGCGGTTCCGCGCCCAGGTCGTTCAGGCGCTTGCTCACTTCGGGCAGCGCCAGTACGCGGGCGATTTCAGCGCTCAGCTTCTGGCGCACGGGCATGGGCGTCCCGCCCGGGACCAGGGCGCCGAACCAGTCGTCGGCATTGAATCCGCTCATGCCCGGCTTGTCGACCACCGCCACGCCGGGCATGAACTTGTCCGCGGCCGCCGATGTCGCGCCCAGCACCAGCAGGCGTCCGTCGCGCGCCAGGGGCAAGGCGTTCGGGCCAGGGGCGAAGGCATATTGCACGCGGTTCTGCATGACGTCGGTCACCGCTTCCGGCGTGCCGCGGTACGGGACGTGTACGGCCGCGAAACCGTAGACCGCCGCGAACTGCGCCGCATGCAGGTGTCCCGTGCTGCCCATGCCGGCGGAGCCGTAGCTCACCCCTTCGGGCCGGGACTTGCCATAGGCGGCCAGCTCGGCCAGCGACTTCACGCCCAGGCTGGGCGACACCACCAGGAAGCTGGGCGATCGCGCCATCAGGCCCACGCCCGCCAGGTCCTTCAAGGGGTCGTAGGGCAGCCGGCGATCCAGCGCCGACCGTACGCCGAACGCACTGGGCGCGACCAGTACGGTCTGGCCGTCGGGCTTGCTGGACACCACGTACGAAGCCCCGATGACACCGCCCGCGCCCGCGCGGTTGTCGACCACCACCGGCACGCCCCACGATTGCGAGATGTGCTGCGCCACGACGCGCGCGATGACATCGGTCGGGCCGCCCGGCGTGGCGGGGACGACGAAGCGGATGGGACCGCTGGGATAGGATGGCGCGCCGCCCGCCATGGCGGATGAGGCGCCGAGCACGACACACGCCAGCGCCCCACGCAGGAAACGGGATCGAGATATGGACATGATGGCAAAAGGCGCCCACCGCGAGACGGCGCGGCGCCACTCCTGTGACGATTGAACACAGCGCCGCCGCGCTCCGTATCCGGAGCGGCCACGGCGTCCCCGCATCGGTCCCGTGCATTGCTGTCCGCCGGCACCTATGCTTTGCCGTCTCCACCCTTACCCTGGTGGGACCTTCCGCGCCCTGCGGCGCGGACCCTTATGCCGCGGCCGCCTGGCGCGACTGCCACCAGTGCCTGAGCCAGCCTTCGTTGCCGCCGCAGGCCAGCAGCTCGCGCAGCGCCTGCGGCACCGGCGGCAGCTCGCGCGAGATGCCACGGCTATGGTTGACGAAGCGCCCGTCCAGGAAATCGACTTCCAGGTCGTCGCCGGTCTCGCAACACGCGGCGATGCCCTCGCAGTGGTTCAGCACGCGCAATCCGGTGCTGATGGCCGCGCGGTAGGCCTGCACCGACATCGATTCGCACACCAGGCCCAGCCCCAGGGCCTGCATCGCCACATAGCCGTTGCCCTTGGGCCCCATGCCGAAATTGCGGCCGGTGACGATGATATCGCCCGGCCGGCAGCGCTCGTGGAAGCCGGGATCGGTCTCTTCGAACAGATGCGGAACGAGCACCTGGGGATCCATTTCGCGCGCGGTGATGAAGCGCGCCGGGATGACGCCGCCGGGATGCGGCACGTCATCGCCCAGCCTGTAGCAGCGGCCGCGCAGTACCCACTGGTAGTCATTCATAGGCGTTCTCGCTCAGGTCGGACAGCGCGGCATCGGCCTCCACGCCGCGCGGATCGGCGATACAGCCCGCCACGGCCGAGGCCGCCACGGTGGCGGGATTGCCCAGGAACAATCGCGCGTCCACCGGACCGAAGCGACCGGCATTGTTATTGGTGGCCGTGGATATCGAGGCCTCGCCCGGCGCCAGCGGACCGACGACGGCGTCGTTGCAGGGCCCGCAGCCCGCCGGCAGCAGCATCGCGCCGGCGTCCAGCAGGATCTGCATGACGCCGTCGCGCGCCAGGCGCCGCGTGGAGCGTTCCGTGCCCGGCACCACGAACAGCCTGACGTGATCGGCGACCCGGCGCCCCTTCAGGATGCTGGCGGCGCGCAGGACGTCCTCGTAGGTGCCCGAGCCACAGGAGCCGATGAAGGCGTGGTCGATACGCGTGCCGGCGGCCTCGTCGACGTCCACGGCATTGCCGACATTGCCCGGCAGCGATACCTGGGGCGCGATATCCGCCAGCGCGATGGCATGGCGCGATTCGTATTCGGCGTCGGGATCGCTATAGACCGGTTCGAACTCGCGCTGGGCATGCCGCCGGCAGTACGCCAGGATGGCCGGAGAAGGCGGCACGAACACCCCGGCCGCCCGCATTTCGGTGGGCGTGCTGCACAGGGCCACGCGCGCGCCGAAGCCGAAGGCATCCAGCTCCCCGCCGTACTCCAGCACCCGGTAATCGAGGTCGATATCCAGGGCCTTGCGCTTGACCTGCCGCGCCAGATAGAAACCGATATCGCGCGCCATCACCCCTGGCGCCAGCCGCCCGTGCAGCGTCAGCAGCACGGTGCGCGGTACTTCCACCCATGTCGTGCCGGTGGCCAGCACGCGCGAAATCTCGTTGCCCACGCGCATGCCGAAGGCGCCCACCGCGCCGGCGTTGGTCGCGTGGGTATCGTTGTCGAAATAGAACATGCCCGGCAGCACCTTGCCGTCTTCCATCGGGAAGATGTGGCCATGGCCGCCGCGGCCCGCGTCGTAGAACTGGCCCACGCCCCATTGCGCCGCCGCCTGCCGGTTGTAGGCGCCGCGCTCGGCCGCCCGCGCGCTGCCATAGACCACGTCGTGGTCGCTGACCATCATCACTTTCTTCGGCTGCATCACGCGGCCGATGCCGATGCGGTCCAGCTCCATCTTGGCTTCTTTCACCAGGCCGTCATGGATCATCACCATATCGGGCTCCGGGTAAACCAGGTCGCCGGCGCGCACGCCGGGTTTACCCGAAGTTCGCGCCAAGACCTTCTCGATCGCGGTATAGCCCATATCCGTGGCCCTGCATGAAGTAGCGATGCGACAGTGTCAGGCCATGACGTTGATAAGTAAAATAACAGTAGCCTATCCACTCATTGCAGACTTTTATGAATCTGAACCTGCGCCAGTTGGAAGCCTTCGTGCTGCTGGCACGCCTGGGCGGGTTTTCCCGTGCCGCGGACCAACTGCATCTGACGCAGGCCGGCCTGAGCATCCTGATCCGGCGCCTGGAGGAAAGGCTGGATACGCGCCTGGTCGAGCGCACGACGCGCAGCGTCGCCCTCACCCCCGCGGGCAAGCAGGTGCTGCCCATCGCCGAACGCATGCTGGCGGACGCCCAGTCCATCCTGGCCTGCGGCCGCGGCATCGCGGCGGACCAGGCCGGCCGGATTTCCTTCGGGCTGGCGCCCCAGTTGGCCGGCACCGTCCTGCCCGAGGTCCTGAAAGCCTTCCGCGCGGACTATCCGCGCGTGTCCGTGGTGTTCCGCGAATGCGTGAACGAGGAGATCATCGGCCGCATCTATGCGCGGGAAATCGATTTCGGCCTGGGCTTCGGCATCCAGAAGAACAGCGAACTGGACAGCCAGCCGCTGACCGAAGACACGCTCGCGGCGGCCTTGCCGCCCGGCCACGAACTGGCGCGCAAGCGCGTCGTGCGGTGGAAGGACGTCCTGCAGCAACCCATCATCACGCTGACCGTGGGCAGCACGGTCCGCACCTTGACGGAGAACGTTTTCCTGGCCGCCGGCCAGGCCTTGCAGCCCGCCTACGAAGCCAGCAACACGATCACCGCGCTGGCGCTGGCGCGAGAGCAACTGGGCATTGCCATCGTGCCCACCAGTATCCGCCCCGCCGCCAGTGCCCAGGACATGGTGCTCAAGCCGCTGCGCGATCCGCTGGTGCGGCGTTCGCTGAACCTGATCACGCGGCGCGGTTCGGTGCTGTCCGAACCGGCGCTGCGCTTCATCGAGCTGTTCCGCGGCGCCGTCGCGCAGATCGGCACGCAGCCGGCCGAGGGACGCAAGGGCTCCGGCGCCCGGGCACACCCGCCGGCCGATCTCAGGGGTTCATCAGCGCGGTAAGTTCGCGTATCTCGTTTGCGCAGGCCGCATGGGCGCGCGCCTCGATACCGCGATACAGCGCGACGATGCGCTCGCCCACCGGCGTCAGGCTGCTGCCGCCGCCGCTCACGCCGCCCGGCCCGGATTGCGTGGCGGGCTCGCGCAGCGCGCGATTCAATTCGTCGATCAGCAGCCAGGCGCGGCGATATGACATGCCCAGGCTGCGCGCCGCCGCGGAGATCGACCCGTGTTCGGCGATCGCCTCCAGCAGGGCCACCTTGCCGGGCCCGATGGCCAGCAGGTCTCCCTTGCGGATACGCAGGCGGAACCGCACGTCGGCCTGGCCGGCCGGCGTATCGGAACCGGATGTCTTGATGGAGGGTGTCGCCATGGGCGCAAGGATACTGCAAGCGGCCGGGCGGGTTGCACGCCCGTGGCGCCTCGGCCCCTGCGCGGCACGCCGCCGCCGCTCAGGCCAGTAGCGACACGGACTTGATTTGCGCCCAGAAGCGCTTGCCCGGGGCGACTTCCAGGCGGTCGTGGGAATAGCGCGTGATGCGCGCCAGCAGCGATGTGCCGTCCGCATCCAGTCGCACCATGACGTGGGCGGGATTGTCGGCCGGCGTGCTGCCTTGCACGGTGACCGGCAGGATGTTGAGCATGCTGCCGTCCTCCTGCCGGGTGCGCGCCAGGCTGATGTCGCGCGCGTTGACCACCAGCCGCATGGCACGGCCGGCGGGCACGGCCGCATGCACCACGCGCAGGATGGAGCGGCTGCCCGGCAGCGCCACCGACAGCAGGCGGTAGGCATCGTCGTAGCCGGTCACCACGCCCTGGACCATGACCGCGGCCTGTTCGCCGCGCGCCGGCGGCAAGCCCAGGTCGGCCAGCGTCCCCGCGATCGGGCCGCTGGAAAGGACGCGCCCGTTTTCCATCAGCACCACGTGGTCGGCCAGGCGCGCGACCTCCCGCGCGGCATGGCTGACGTAAACGATGGGAATGTCCAGTTCGTCGTGCAGGCGCTCCAGATAGGGCAGGATCTCCTGCTTGCGGCGGTCGTCCAGCGCGGCGAGCGGCTCGTCCATCAAAAGCAGGCGCGGGCTGGTCAGCAAGGCGCGCGCGATGCCCACCCGCTGGCGCTCGCCGCCGGACAGATGGTCCGGCATGCGCGCCAGCAGATGGTCGATGCCCAGCAAGGCGGCCGCCTCCGCCGGCTGTATGCGCCGCGCGGACGGCGCCACGCGCTTGTAGCCATAGGCCAGGTTGGCGCGCACGTCCAGATGGGGGAACAGGTTCGCGTCCTGGAAAACATAGCCGACCTCGCGGCGATGCGGCGGCAGCGCGTGGCGGCGCGCGGTATCGAGCCAGGTCTCGCCGTTTACCCGCAGATAGCCGGGATCGGGCATGGCCAGTCCCGCCAGGCATCGCAGCAGGCTGGTCTTGCCGGAGCCGGAAGGCCCGAACAGCGCCGTCACCCCACGGCCCGGCAGGCGCAGATCGACATCCAGGTCGAAGCTGCCCTGCCGCAGGCGCAGGCGCGCCTCTATGACGCTATCGTCCGGCGGACGCGGTGCCGGGGCGGCAGGCACGGCGCCGGCATGCGGCATGGCTTGCGGCGAGGCGCTCATGGCCTTCCCCCGGCGCGGTCGCGCCGCGCATAAAGCAGCAGCAGCACCAGGAAAGACAGCACCACCATGCCCGCGGACAGGACGTGTGCCCGCCCGTATTCCAGCGCTTCCACATGGTCGTAGATCTGCACGGACACCACGCGGGTACTGCCCGGGATATTGCCGCCTATCATGAGCACCACGCCGAACTCCCCGACCGTGTGGGCGAAGCCCAGCACGGCGGCCGTCAGGTAGCCGGGCCGGGCCAGGGGCAAGGCGACCGTCGCGAAGCGGTCCCAGGGCCCCGCGCGCAGCGTGGCGGCCGCTTCCAGCGGCAAGCGGCCGACGGCGCTGAACGCGTTATGCAGGGGCTGCACCACGAAGGGCAGCGAATACACCAGCGAGCCCACCACCAGCCCCGCGAAGCTGAAAGGCAAGGTGCCCAGGCCCAGCGCCTGGGTCAGGCGCCCGATGGTGCCGTTCGGCCCCATCGCCAGCAGCAGATAGAAGCCGATGACGGTGGGCGGCAGCACCAGCGGCAAGGCCACGACCGCGCTGACCGGGCCGCGCCAGCGCGATGCCGTGCGCGCCAGCCACCAGGCGATGGGCGTGCCGATGACCAGCAATAGCAAGGTCGTCAGGGCCGCCAGCTTGAGCGTCAGCCAGATGGCGGCGGCGTCTTCGGCGGTCAGCATGGGCGGGTCCCGTCAGCGCTTGTAGCCATAGGACAGGATGATTTTTTCGGCCTGCGGGCCCTTCAGGAAATCGACGAAGGCGCGCGCCGCGGGATTGCCCGCGCCTTTCCGCAGGATGACGGCATCCTGGCGGATGGGCTGGTGCAGGGATTCGGGCACCACCCAGGCCGAGCCGCCGGTCAGTTTGCCGTCCTTGTAGATCTGCGACAGCGCGACGAAGCCCAGTTCGGCGTTGCCGCTGGCGACGAACTGCCGGGCCTGGCTGATGTTCTGTCCTTCGACGATCTTGGGCCGCAGGGCGTCCAGCAGGCCGAGTTGCTCCAGGGTCTGCAGCGCGGCCAGTCCGTACGGGGCGGCCTTGGGATTGGCGATGGCCAGATGGGCGTAGGCATTGCCCCGGAGCACCTGGCCATCCTGGTCGACGACGCCCGCCTTGGCGGACCACAGCGCCAGGGCGCCGACCGCATAGGTGAACCGAGAGCCCGGCACGGTGGCATTCTCCTGCTCCAGCCGCGCCGGCGTCGTGTCGTCGGCGGCCAGGAAGACCTCGAAGGGCGCGCCGTTGCGGATCTGCGCATAGAACTGCCCCGTCGCGCCGTAGGCGGCAATGACCGTATCGCCGGTCTTCCTGTGGAACGCGTCGGCGATGGCTTTCATGGGCGCGGTGAAGTTGGCGGCCACGGCCACCTGCACCTCCGCGGCCAGGGCGGGAAGCGCCCCCGCGGCCGCGAGCAGGCCGAGCGCCAGTGCAACGGCACGCGGTTTCATGCGGACTCCCATATCCATGCGATGGACTCCCAGTGACGGACTCGTTATGTCCGGATGTATACGACGGGCGATATAGTACGCCAGAAACCGGGCCCGAAGGCCGACGATTCAACGCAGGCCATACGCCGCGCGCGCTTCCCTCTTTTAGAATCGATGCCACCGCCCTTGTCTGTCCGCATGCCCTCGCCCATGCCGATGTTCCGCACGCCCGCCCAATTGCTCCAACGCTGCCTTGCGCCGGCGGGGCGCTGGCTGCGCCGGGCGGGCGCGGCCGCGCTCGTGCTGGTCCTGGCCGCGTGCAGCACGAGCTACCAGCCCATGGGCCCCGCGCGCGCCACGCCGGCCCTGGCCGGCGATACGCTGGTGGCCATCGATGGCGCGCGCCTGCCCTTGCGCACCTGGCAGGCGACGCCGTCGCCCTGGGCCGCCATCGTCGCCTTGCACGGCATGAACGATTATTCCAATGCCTTCGACCAGGCGGCGCGCTACTGGGCCGCGCAGGGCATCGTCACCTACGCCTACGACCAGCGCGGCTTCGGTGCGGGGCCGCGCCCCGGTATCTGGGCGGATACGGCCACCATGGTCGCCGACCTGAACGCCGCCGTGGATGCCGTGTCGGCCGCCCACCCCGGCCTGCCTGTCTACGTCCTGGGCGAAAGCATGGGCGGCGCCGTGGTGGCGACGGCCCTGGGCACCCCGCCCATGGGCGGCACGGTGCCGCTGTCGCGCCGCATCGCCGGCGCCATCCTGTCGGCTCCCGCGATGTGGGGACGCCAGGTGATGAACCCCTTCTATCGCTTCACGCTCTGGGTGGGCTACAACACCATGCCCGGCATGGAGGTCGAGCCCCCGCGCGGCCTGAAGATCATGCCGTCGGACAATATTGAAATGCTGCGCGCGCTGGGCAAGGACCCCTTGGTGATCAAGCGCACGCGCATCGATGCCCTGAAAGGCCTGGTCGACCTGATGAGCAGCGCCGAGGCCGCCCTGCCCGCCATCCCGCCCGACGTCCCGCTGCTGGTGCTGTTCGGCCGCCACGAACAGGTACTGCCGGACAAAGTGGTGGCGGAAACCCTGCGCCGCATCGAGGACAGTCCCGCCAATGCCCGCCCGCGCGTCGCACTGTACCAAGACGGCTACCACATGCTGCTACGGGACCTGCAGGCCGAAACCGTCTGGCGCGACATCGCCGCCTGGATGCGCGCGCCGCTGGTGGCCGCGCTGCCCAGCGGCGCGGAACAGCATTACCCCACGGCCCGCGCGCCCGCGCCGGACGCCCGCCAGGCGTATGCCGGCGGCAGCGGTCCGTCGTCCGCCACGCCACGCTAGCTTGCCGTACACGCCGCGGCTGGGGCGCCGGTCAGCGCCCGGGCGCCGGTAGCCCGCGCGCTTTCAGATCGCGCAGCACGGCGGGTATCGAGGCCGGCAGGTCTTCCGCGATCAAGCCCGGGCCATGCAGGGCGGCGGCCGCGCCATGGATCCAGGCCGCCGCGCAGGCAGCGTCGAAGGCCTCCATGCCCTGGGCCAGCAGCCCGGCGATCATTCCCGTCAACACATCGCCCGTGCCGCCGGTCGCCAGGTCGGGCGGCGCGTTGGCATTGATGGCGGTACGGCCGTCCGGCGCTGCGATCACCGTGTCGGCGCCCTTCAGCAGGACCACCGCCCCGCTGCGCTGCGCGGCCCGCCTGACGCGCGCCAGCTTGTCGCCGGCGCGGTCGAACAGGCGGCCGAACTCGCCTTCGTGCGGGGTCAGCACGCAAGGGCCGTGTATCGCGTGGAACAGCGCGGCGGGCTTGTCGGCGAAGGCCGTCAGCGCATCGGCATCCAGCACCACGGCGCGATGGGTAGCCAGGGCGTCGAGCACATGCGCGCGGGTGGCATCCGCCACGCCGGCGCCGGGACCGATGGCGATGGCGTTCTTGCGCGTGTCCGCCAGCAAGTCGGCGAATGCGCGGTCGTTCTCCATCGGCTGCACCATGATGCTGGTCAACGCGGCGGCGTAGACGGCCCACGCGGGGCGCGGGGCCGCCACGGTGACCAGGCCCGCGCCGATGCGCGCGGCCGCCAACGCGGAAAGGCGCGCGGCGCCCGTCATGACCGCGCCGCCCATGACCACGGCGTGCCCGCGGGCATACTTGTGCCCGTCCAGCCGCGGCCAGGGGAAACGCGGCAGCCAGGCGGCCGGCGTGTTCTCGTGCGCGTGGGAGGCCACCGTCCGCAGCACCGCATCCGGGATACCGATATCGGCCACGATCAGCTCGCCGCATAGTGCGCGGCCGGGCAGTAGCAGATGGCCGGGCTTCTTGCGGAAGAAGGTCACGGTGCAGGCCGCCTGCATGGCGATGCCGCGTACTTCGCCGGTGGCGCCGTCCACCCCGCTGGGCGTATCCACCGCGCAGATGGGCAGGCCGGCCTCCGCGGCCGCCCGCAGCGTGGCGGCCGCCAGGCCCTCTACCGGACGCGCCAGGCCGGCGCCGAAGACCGCATCGACGACCAGCCCCGCGTCTTCCAGCACGGACGGCGTCAGCGGCAGCACGTCGCCCTGCCACAAGCCGGCATGATGGGCGGCGTCGCCCTTCAGTTCGTCCACCGTGCCCATCAGCGCGACCGTGACGGGCCAGCCGGCGGCCCGCAGATAGCGCGCGGCGACGAAGCCGTCGCCGCCGTTATTGCCCGGACCGCACAGCACCGCCACGGGACGCGGCGACCAGCGCGCCCGGACGGCGCGCGCCACCGCGGCGCCGGCGTTTTCCATCAGGGTGACGCCCGCATGGCCGGCCAGCATCGCGGCGTGGTCGGCGGCGGCCATTTCCTGGGGCGTCAACAAGGCGTGGTCGTTCATGGGCGGGCCTCCGTCGTCATACCGGGAAGGCGCACCCGCGCCGCCGGCCTGCGTAGACTGTAGCGCAGCCGGCGGCGGTGCTCACCCCGCCAGAAGCAGGTGCAGGCCCAATACGCCGATGCCGGCGAAAAAACAGCGGCGGAAGACCGTCGCGCTGACCCGGTGGCGCAGCCATTGCCCCGCCATCATCCCCAGCAACGCGGGCAACAGGGCCAGCAGCGAGGCCCAGGCTTCGCGCCCGCCCAACTGGCCGCCATGGATCAGGTCCCCGGCCAGCGCCACGGTGGATGCCGTGAACGCCAGCCCCATCGCCTGCACCAGCTCGTTGCGGTCCAGGCCCAGGGCCTGCAGATACGGCACGGCGGGAATGACGAAAACGCCCGTCGCCGACGTGATCGCGCCGGTGGTGGCGCCGACGAGGGGGCCCGCCCAACCCTGAGCCTGGGCCGGAACGCTGAGCCGCACGGCACTCAGGCCGAGGGCGGCGTATACCAGCAACGCCGCGCCCAATGCGTGGCCGGCCCACGCCGTCTCGCGCCCGGCCAGCCACAGTCCCGCCGCCCAGGTACCGGCGACGACGCCCACCAGCATGGTCCACAGGCGGCGCAGCAGATACACGAAGCGTCCGCCGGCGGCCAGTTGCCAGACGTTGGTCACCATGGAGGGAATGATCAGGAGCGCGGCAGCCTGCGCGGGCGCCATAGCCACACTGAGCAGCGCGATGGAAACGGTGGGCAGGCCCAGGCCGATGACACCCTTTACCAGGCCGGCCACGCCGAAGCTGGCGGCCACCAGCAGCGCCAGGGCCACGCCGCCCTCGCGGTAGAAGTCGAACAAATTATTCATGCCGGCATCATGCCCGCCGCGCGCGCCGCGGAAAAGCGGTATTACACTTAGGGAGCCTTCGGACCATCCGAAGGCTGGACCCGCCCAGGAACCGCCGGGCGCACCCCATGGACATCGCTTGCATTTCGACCTGACCGATCTCCGGCTGTTCCTGAACACGACCGAAACCGGCAGCATTACGGCCGGCGCCGCCCGCACCCACCTTGCGCTGGCATCGGCCAGCGCACGGCTGCGCGGTCTGGAAGACTCGCTGGGTACCGCCTTGCTGACGCGCGGCCGCCGCGGCGTGCGGCCCACGCCGGCCGGCCAGGCGCTGGCCTATCATGCGCGCAGCCTGCTGCAGCATGTGGAACGCATGCGGGAAGACCTGGGCGACTACGCCAGCGGCTTCAAGGGCCGCGTACGGCTCCTGTGCAACACCGCCGCCGTCACCGAGCACCTGCCCGAGCCGCTGGGCGCTTTCCTGCGCGATCATCCCAGCATCGACGTGGACCTGCAGGAAGAACCCAGCCACCGCATCCTGCCCGAATTGCGCGCGGGCACGGCGGACGTGGGCATCGTCTCCGACGCGGTGGACCTGGGCGGCCTGTACGCCACGCCCTTCCGGCGCGACCGGCTGGTGCTGCTGGCGCCGCGCGGCCATGCGCTGGCGCGTCGCGCCCGCGTGCGATACAGCGAAACCCTGGACCATCCCCACGTGGGCCTGCCGGCCACGACGGCCTTGTGCGTCTACCTGGACGACCAGGCGGCGCGCATCGGCCGCTCGCTGCCCGCGCGCGTGCGGGTACAGGGCTTCGATGCCGTGGCGCGGCTCGTCATCCAGGGCGCCGGCCTGGGCATCATGCCCGAGTCCGCCGCGCGCCGCTGGCGCGGCCGCGGCGGCGCCCGCCTGCTTATACTGGACGAGACCTGGGCCGATCGCCGACTGATGCTGTGCGCGCGCACGCTGGAAGGCCTGCCCCATTACGCGCGCGCCCTGATCCTGGCGCTGCAGCCGAAAGCCGGAGACCCGTTATGACCGCCCCCACCCCGCCCCGCGTCGCGATCACCTATTGCACGCAATGCCAATGGTTGCTGCGCGCGGCCTGGATGGCCCAGGAACTGTTGTCCACCTTCGGCACCGACCTGGGCGAGGTCGCGCTCATTCCCGGCACCGGCGGCATCTTCCAGGTGCATTGCGGCGGGGCGCTGGTCTGGGACCGCAAGGCCCAGGGCGGCTTCCCCGATGCCAAGACCCTGAAGCAGCTGGTTCGCGACCATATCGATCCCGGGCGCGACCTGGGCCATATCGACCGCGACCATCATGCCCAGGGCCGTTAGGCCGATACCGCCGACGCCCGGATACATCGCGCCACCGCCCCGCTTGACAACCGCATGAACTTCGACTTGGCAGACCTGCGCGCCTTCGTGGCCGCCAGCGATCACGGCAGTTTCCGCGCCGCCGCGGAAGTCCTGTGCATTTCCCAATCCGCCCTGAGCCGGCGCATCGAAAAGCTGGAAGGCGCGCTGGGCATACGCCTGTTCGAGCGCACCACCCGGCGCCTGGAACTGACCACCGCGGGGCGTGGCTTCGTGCACAAGGCCAGGCATGTGCTGAACGAACTGGAAAGCGCCCTGCTCGGCACGCGCGACCTGGCAGACCGCATGTCCGGCGAGGTCACCATCGCCTGCGTCCCGTCGGCGGTCGCGTTTTTCCTGCCGCGCGTGATCAAGGCCTATCACGACGAATACCCGCGCATCCGCCTGCGCATCCGCGACGAAACCTCCGCGGAAATACTGACTACCGTCGCGCGCAGCGAGGCCGACTTCGGCCTGACCTATATCGGCACGCAGGAGCCCGACGTGGAGTTCGAGCCGTTGATCGAAGACCCCTTCGTCCTGGCCTGCTCGCGCGAACACCCCCTGGCCCGCAGGCGCAAGGTACGCTGGGCCGAGCTGGCCGGGCACGACTACGTCGCCGTCGCGCAGGGCAGCGGCAACCGCATGCTGATCGACCAGGCACTGGCCAATACCGCGGCCCTGCCGCGCTGGTTCTGCGAAGTCCAGCACGTGCCCGCGCTGGTCAGCCTGGTGGAAGCCGGGGTGGGCGTGGGCGTGGTGCCCAAGCTGGGCATGCCGCACCTGGGCCATGCGACCCTGGTCAGCGTGCCGCTGGTGGAGCCGGCCATCGCGCGTACCCTGGGCCTGATCAAGCGGCGCGGCCGCGCGCTGTCGGCCGCGGCGCAGCGCCTGTACGACTTCATCGTGCAATCGCGGCCTTAGCGCCGGTCCGGCGGCCACCGCCGGACCCGCCCGTCACGGCGTCGGATAGGTGCCCGGCATCAGGATTCCGCGATCGATGTCGTGGATGTTGCGGTGGCCGCACAGGGCCATGGTGACATCCAGCTCATTGGCCAGGATCTGCAGCGCCTTGGTCACGCCTTCGCGCCCGCCCGCCCCCAGGCCGTACAGGAACGACCGGCCGATCAGCGTGCCCCGCGCGCCCAGCGCCACGGCGCGCAGGATGTCCTGCCCCGAGCGTATCCCGCTGTCCATCCATACCTCGATGCGCTTGTCCACCGCATCCACGATGGAAGGCAGCATGCTGACGGCCGACATCGCGCCGTCCAGCTGGCGCCCGCCATGGTTGCTGACGACCAGGGCGTCCGCCCCGGTATCGGCGGCCAGGCGCGCGTCCTCGGCATCCAGGATGCCTTTCAGGATGAGCTTGCCGCCCCAGCGCTTCTTGATCCATTCGACGTCGCCCCAATCCAGGCGCGGATCGAACTGCTCCGCCGTCCAGGACGACAGCGACGACATGTCGCCCACGCCCTTTGCATGGCCGACGATATTGCGGAAGGCCCGCCGCTTGGTGCCCAGCATGTGGTAGCACCAGGCCGGCTTGCCCATCATGTTCAGGATGTTGCGCAGCGTCAGGCGCGGCGGCGCCGTCAGGCCGTTGCGCAGGTCCTTGTGGCGCTGGCCCAGGATCTGCAGGTCCAGCGTCAGCATCAGCGCCGAACAATTGGCCGCCTTGGCGCGGTCGATCAGCCGTTCGATGAAGTCGCGGTCGCGCATCATGTACAGCTGGAACCAGAAGGGCTTGGTGGTGTTTTCCGCCACGTCCTCGATGGAGCAGATGCTCATGGTGGACAAGGTGAACGGCACGCCGAAGGCTTCCGCCGCCTGCGCGGCCAGGATCTCGCCATCGGCATGCTGCATCCCGGTCAGGCCCGTGGGCGCCAGCGCCACCGGCATGGCGGTGGGTATCCCCACCATCGTGGTGGCGATATTGCGGTTTTCCATGTTTCGCGCCACGCGCTGGCGGAAACGGATCTTCTGCAGATCGGCCTCGTTGGCGCGATAGGTCGATTCAGTCCATGAGCCGGAATCCGCGTAGTCGTAAAACATGCGCGGCACCCGCTTTTCGGCGATCTTGCGCAGGTCTTCTATGGTGGCGATAAAGGATCGTGACGGCAAAGGCATGGTCGAGTAGGCAGTCCTTGGTTGGCGGCGGTCTGAAAGGCGATCTGGAGTGACGCGAGGCGAGAGCTTAACCCAGGCCCCGGGACGGGGCGGCCGCCCCGGCCCGCCGCGACGACCGCGGCGTGGCGGCCGGACCGGTAGCGTCATTGAACCAGGGCACCCACAAAAAGCAGGATATCAGGGCAAACCCCTCGTTTATCCGCCTTGCGCTTTGCCGCGCCATGCCCAAAAATAGCTGTTACGTTTCGTAGTCTTCTAGCAGCAGTCCGAGCCGCTTACGTCCCGGGAGTCGCCGTGTCGGTAGTGCAATTGGCATTGCGGCGCCCTTATACGTTCATCGTGATGGCGCTGCTGATCATCCTGGCCACGCCATTCGCCTTGATGCGCATGGCTACGGACATCTTCCCGGAAATCAATATTCCGGTCATCAGCATCATCTGGAACTACAACGGCCTGTCCGCCCAGGAAATGGGCGCGCGCATCGCCGCGCAGAACGAGCGCAGCCTGACCACCACCGTCAGCGATATCGAGCACATCGAATCCACCTCGCTGGCCGGCATTTCGGTCATCAAGATCTTCTTCCAGCCCACCGCCAACATCCAGACCGCCATCGCCCAGGTCGTGGCGGCCGAGCAGACGCAGGTGCGCCAGCTGCCGCCCGGCATCACGCCGCCCCTGGTGATCAAATACTCGGCCTCCAGCATTCCGGTGATCCAGCTGGGCCTTTCGAGCCCGACGATGCCGGAACAGGCCCTGTTCGACGCCGCGCTGAATACCCTGCGCCCCCGGCTGATCACGATTCCCGGCGTGGCGGTGCCCTTCCCCTACGGCGGCAAGAACCGCGTCATTTCGGTGGACCTGGATTTGCAGGCGCTGCAGGCCCGCGGCCTGTCGCCGTCCGACGTCGTCAACGCCATCAATGCGCAGAACCTGATCCTGCCCTCGGGCACGGCGAAGTTCGGCGAGACGGAGTACAACGTCCGCATGAACAGCTCGCCGGAGACGATCGCCGGCCTGAACAATCTGCCGGTCCGGGCCATACCGGGCGGCGCCACGACCTACCTGCGCGACGTGGCCTATGTGCGCGACGGCTACAACCCCCAGACCAATATCGTGCGGCAGGACGGCGTGCGCGGCGTGCTGCTGTCGGTACTGAAGAACGGCGGCGCGTCCACGCTGGACATCGTGTCCAACCTGTACGAGCTGCTGCCCAGCGTGGTCGCGACCCTGCCGCCGGAAATCAAGCTGACGCCGCTGTTCGACCAGTCGGTGTTCGTGAAGGCGGCCGTCAAGGGCGTGGTGCTGGAGGCGATCATCGCCGCGCTGCTGACCGCCACCATGGTGCTGCTGTTCCTGGGCAACTGGCGCAGCACGCTGATCATCGCCCTGACCATCCCGCTGTCCATCCTGGCGTCCATCCTGGCGCTGAAGGCGCTGGGCGAAACTTTGAACCTGATGACCCTGGGCGGACTGGCGCTGTCCGTGGGCATCCTGGTGGACCAGGCCATCGTGACCATCGAGAACATCGAGCGCCACATGCACCTGGGCAAGAAGCTGGAGGCCGCCATCCTGGACGGCGCCAACGAAATCGGCGTGGCCGCCTTCGTGTCGACGATCTGTATCTGTATCGTCTTCGTGCCGATGTTCTTCCTGTCCGGCGTCGCGCGCTTCCTGTTCGTCCCGCTGGCCGAGGCCGTGGTGTTCGCGATGCTGGCGTCCTACGTCCTGTCGCGCACGCTCGTGCCCACGCTGGTCATGCTGCTGATGCGCAATCACGGCAAGGAAGATCCGGATGCCCGGCACAGCACACTGCAGCGCGTGTACCGCGCCTTCGACCAGCGCTTCGAACGCATGCGGCGCGCCTACACCCTGCTGCTGTCGGCGCAACTGGCGCGCCGCAAGGCATTCGCCCTGCTCTTTCTGGGCTTCTGCCTGCTGTCCTGCCTGCTCTATCCCTTCCTGGGCCGCGACTTCTTCCCGTCCGTGGACGCGGGCCAGATCCGCCTGCACGTACGCATGCCCACCGGCACACGCATAGAGGAAACCGCCCGATTGGCCGACGAGGTGGAAAACCATATCCGCGAGTTGATTCCGGCCAGGGATCTGGAAACCATCCTGGACAACCTGGGCGTGCCCAATAGCGGCATCAACCTGTCCTATAGCAATGCCGGCACCTTCGGCTCGCTGGACGGCGAGATCCTGATGTCGCTGCGCGACGGCCACGCGCCCACCGACGACTACATCGCCCTGCTCCGCGCCGAGCTGCCCAAGCGCTTTCCCGGCCTGGAGTTCTTCTTCCAGCCCGCGGACATCGTCACGCAGATCCTCAACTTCGGCCTGCCCGCCGCCATCAACGTCAAGTTCACCGGCGCCGACATGGAAGCCAACGCACGGCTGGCCGCCGAGCTCGTGCGCGGCATACGCCAGATTCCCGGCGCGGTGGACGCCCACATCCACCAGAGGCTGGACCTGCCCACGCTGAACATGGTCATGGACCGCACGCGCCTGCAGCAGGTGGGCCTGAGCGCGGCCAACGTCGGCCAGAGCGTCCTGATCGCGCTTTCCGGCAGCACGCAGACCTCGCCTGCCTTCTGGCTGAATCCGCGCAACGGCATCGTCTACAGCGTGGCCGTGCAGGCGCCGCAATACCAGATCGACGGCATGGACCAATTGCTGGCGCTGCCCGTGGGCGCGCCCGGCGCGGCCGGCGGCGGCAATACCCAGTTGCTGGGCAACCTGGTGGACATCCGCCCCGCCCGCCAGCCCGCCGTGGTCTCGCGCTACAACATCCAGCCCGCCATCGACGTCTACGTCGGGGTGCAGGGCAAGGACCTGGCCAGCGTGGCCTCGCAGGTGTCCAGGCAGGTCGACGAGATCCGCCACAAGCTGCCGCGCGGCAGCCAGGTGCAAATCCTGGGCCAGGTCGAGACCATGCAGAACTCCTTCATCGGCCTGGGCGTGGGCCTGCTGATGGCCATCGTGCTGGTCTATCTGCTGATCGTGGTGAACTTCCAATCCTGGATAGACGCCTTCATCATCATCACCGCCCTGCCGGCGGCGCTGGCGGGCATCGCCTGGATGCTGTTCATCACCGGCACGACACTGAGCGTGCCGGCGCTGACCGGGGCCATCATGACCATGGGCGTGGCCACGGCCAACAGCATCCTGCTGGTTTCCTTCGCGCGGCAGCGGCGCGAGGAAGGCGCGCCCGTGCTTTCGGCCGCCCTGGAAGCCGGCGCCACGCGCCTGCGTCCCGTGATGATGACGGCGCTGGCCATGATCATCGGCATGATTCCCATGGCACTGGGCCTGGGCGAAGGCGCCGAGCAGAACGCGCCGCTGGGCCGCGCCGTGATCGGCGGCCTGCTGTTCGCCACCGTTTCCACCCTTTTCTTCGTGCCGGTGGTGTTCGCCGGCATACATCATCGCCTGGAACGCCGCAAGGCCGGCTCCGCGGGCGCCGGGCCCGTCCCGCCGCTCGCGCCGGACGCCTCGCAGCGGGAGATTTGAGCATGTCGGAGCAGCGACACAACGAATTGGGGATACATCCGCTGGAGCCCGGCGGTGCCGGCGCGGGCGACTTGCTCAAGCGCGACCAGATCGTGCGCCGCAGCCGCTGGCTGATGCTGATCGTGCTTGCCGTGCTGGCCCTGGGCGCGGCGCGCACGGTGGTCAGCCGCATCCAGAACGCGAATGAGCTGGAAAGCGGCACGCACCAGCGCGCGATGCAGTATGTACAGACGACCCTGCCCTCCACGCCGGAGAACGGCCAGTCGCTGGCGCTGCCCGGCACCCTGCAGGGCTACGTGCAGGCGCCGCTGTCGGCACGCGCCAGCGGCTACCTGAAGCGCTGGACCAAGGACATCGGCAGCCGCGTCGAGAAAGGCGAACTGCTGGCGGAAATCGAGACCCCGGAAATCGACCAGCAGCTTTCGCAGGCCATTGCCGCGCGCGAGCAGGCGAAAGCGGCGCTGAACCTGGCCAACAGCACGCTGGCGCGCTGGGAAGCGCTGCGCCGCAAGGACGTCGTTTCGCAGCAGGACCTGGAAGAGAAGCGCGGCAGCGCGGCCCAGGCGGCCGCCAACCTGGCCGCCGCCCAGGCCAACGAACAGCGCCTGCGCCAGCTGGAAGGCTTCAAGCGCATCGTGGCGCCGTTCTCGGGCATCATCACGCGCCGCAACGTCGACGTCGGCGACCTGATCGACGCGGGCAGCGGCCGCCCCCTGTTCCTGATGGCGCAGACCGATCCCCTGCGGGTCTATATCAACGTACCGCAGCGCTACGCGCAGCTGGTCAAGGTAGGCGAGCACGTCACGGTCACGCAGGCCGAACTGGGCGGCCAGAAATTCACCGGCACGATCGCGCGCACCGCCGCGTCCATCGATCTGGCGACCCGCACCATGCAGGTGGAGATCAGCCTGCGCAATCCCGACGGCGCGCTGCTGCCGGGCGCCTACGTATCGGTGGCCCTGAATCTGCCGGCGGGCGACACGCTGGCCGTGCCCACCAACACCCTGCTATTCCGCCGCGAAGGCACCATGGTGGCCGTCGTCGGGCCGGAAGGCCGCATCGACCTGCGCCGCGTCACGCTGGGCCGCAATTTCGGCCAGACCATCGAAGTGGCCGACGGCCTGCAAGGGACGGACCGCATCGTGCTGAATCCGGCCGACTCGCTGGCCGCGGGCGACGTGGTGCAGGTGGCCCAGGGCAAGACGCCCGCGCCCACGCCGGTGCCCGCCATCGGCGCCGCGGCGGCCGGCCATGCGTCGGGAACGGAACAATGACGAGTGGCCGTGGAGGACAGGCGCGGATGACCGGCGGCCATGGCGCCGGCACATCGTCGCGGCGCAAGGCCCACACCGGCCACCCGGGGACGCGCGCCGCGCTGCTGGGGCTGGCCCTGCTGCTGTCGGCCTGTGCCGTCGGCCCCGACTACCGCAAACCCCAGGTCGACCTGCCCGTCACATGGAAGCTGGAATCGCCCTGGCGCCAGGCATCGCCCGCCGACGCCCTGGACAAGGGCGAGTGGTGGCTGCGCTATAACGATCCGACGCTGAATCGCCTGCAGGCGCAGGCGCTGGCGGCCAACCCGACGCTGGCGATCGCCGCGGCGCGGCTGGCCCAGGCGCGCGCCAGCGCCGACGCCAGCCGCGCCGGCCTTTTCCCGCAGCTGAGCCTGGGCACGCGCGTGTCGCGCTTCAAGATTTCGGGCAACCGGCCGCTGACCAACTACGCGTCGCCGCAGTACTCGACGGTACAGAACGACTACAACTTTTCCTTCAACGCCAGCTACGAGGTCGACCTGTTCGGCCGGGTGTCGCGCGCCACCGAGGCCTCGGCGGCCACGGCACAGCAGGCCGAGGCCGACCTGGCCAATGCCCGCCTGGTGCTGAGCGCGGAACTGGCCGCCAACTACATCAACCTGCGCGCGCTGGACACGGAGATCGATGTGGTCAATCGCTCCGTGGCCTTGCAGCGCCGCGCGCTGGAGCTCATCACCGCCCGCTATGACGGCGGCGCGGCATCCGGCCTGGAAGTGGCGCAGCAGCAGGCGCTGCTGGACAACACGCTGACCCAGGTAGAGGTCCTGGCCCGGCAGCGCGCGCAGTTCGAGCACGCCATCGCCTCGCTGACCGGCACGCCCGCGCCCAACTTCGAGCTGCCGCCGCAACCCCTTACCGTGGCCATCATGCCGCCGCCCATCCCGCTGGGCCTGCCTTCGGACCTGCTGGAACGCCGGCCCGATATCGCGGCCGCCGAACGCGCCATGGCCGCCGCCAACGCGCAGATCGGCGTGGCGACGGCGGCTTTCTATCCCAGCGTCATCCTCAATCCCAGCATCGGCGCCGATAGCCGCGAGATCGGCGCCTTGCTCGACGCGCCCAGCCTGTTGTGGTCGGTCGGCGTATCGGCGGTGCAAACCCTGTTCGACGCCGGGCGCACGCGCGCCAACGTCGATTTCGCCCGGGCCGGCTACGACGCCACCGTGGCCAATTACCGCCGCATCGTGCTGGGCGCCATGCAGGAGGTGGAAGACGGCATCACCGGCCTGGCGGCCCTGGACCGGGCCACCACCCAATCGCAGAAGGCGGTCGCCGACGCGCGCAAGGTGCTGGACATGGCCGCCGACCGCTACAGCGGCGGCGCCACCACCTACCTTGACGTCATCACGGCCCAGCAGGCCGTCCTGAATACCGAGCGGCAGGCCGCCCAGCTGAAAGGCCAGCAACTGCTGGTCTCGGTGTTCCTGGTGAAGGCGCTGGGCGGGGACTGGAGCGGCCGTGCCGCGCCGGACGCCATGGGGCCGCGCGCCCAGGCGGACTAGCTTCGCGCCGGCGTCGGATTAACGCCGCGGCCGGCAAATCGCCGACGGCGCCGGCGGATCGATTACTGGCACAAGTAGGAACTTGCTATTTCGACTTCGCGGGGGCCGAGCGCCATTGTGCGGGCGCTTGCGTGCTCGGTAATCTTGTCTCCCCTTGTTGTTTTGAGAGATTCAAGATGTTGTTCCGCGTCGAAATTTCGCCGTTTTTCAAGAAGCTCGGCGAGTATCTGGATACCGCTGCCTCGCGGCGCCCGGCCTCACTGGCCGCGGCGGCAAAGCCCGGCGACGGCAAGGAGCCCGGCGCCACGCGTATCGGCTATTACCAGAATGACTACTACTCCAATGTGGACGCCCATCCCCACGCGGAGAAGAAAATCCGCAAGGCGATCGAGCGGGAATGGAAAGGCGAGATCGGGCGCTATGTGAAGATGGGCGGCGACAAAGCCCTGTTCATCGATTTCATCCGCGCCGCCAAGACCGGCTTTCCCGCCGAGCGCGACCGGAAGGCCAACGATATCGTCAAGGCGTTCCGGGATGACTTCATCGCGCGGGCCTCCGAGCAGGACGTCACGCGCATCATGAAATTCCATGAGGACATCCGCGCCAAGCTGCAGCACTTCCAGGATCACTCGTTCGTCGAGGGCAACGAACGGGCATACCAGGAGTTCTCGGGCCGCATCCACCGGCTCGACTGCGCCCGCCGCCAGCTTGAGACCATCCTGAGCCACAAATCGGCCGCCCTGGCCGCCGCCTGACGCCAGGCAGGAAGGCGGCGCGAACGGCGGCGGCGCCCGTCCCGGCGCGCCGCCGTTTCGATAGCCCGAAGACAGGCAAGCTCCACCAGACCGCGATACCGTTGCGATGCGTCGGTCGTGGAACCGTCTGGTGTTGCATCGACCGACATGCGCCCGGCCAATCGCTCGCAGGCGTACGCGGTTTTGAGCAGTCGCGGCCGCGACAGGCGCTTATTTGTCGGCGTACTTCTTTTCCAGCTCGTCGTACAGCGGCTTCTGCACCAGGCGCTGGCGCTCGAGGAAAGGCGCGACCAGGCCGGGATCTTCTTTCAGCAGGCCATCGCGCTTGAGCATGCCCAGCGCGCGCTGCATGCCGGCGACCGCGCTTTGCAGCGCCGCGTTGGCGTAAAGGATGATGCCGTAGCCCATCTGGCCGAGTTCCTCGGCGGTAAGCGCGGGCGTCTTGCCGCCGATCACGATATTGATCAGTTGGGGTTTATCCAGCAGCTTGGGCAGCGCGCGGACTTCCTCCAGGCTTTCCGTCGCCTCCACGAAAAGGATGTCGGCGCCCGCGTCGGCAAAGGCCTGGGCCCGCTCCACCGCGGCATCGAAGCCCAGCACGGCGCGGGAATCCGTGCGCGCGATGATCAGGAAGTCCTGGTCGCGGCGCGCGTCCGCGGCCGCACGGATCTTGGACAGCATCTCCGGCAGCGGCGCGACTTCCTTGCCGGAAAAATGGCCGCAGCGCTTGGGAAAGAGCTGGTCTTCCAGCTGGATCGCATCCGCGCCGGCGCGCTCCAGCGCGCGCACGGTATGCCAGACGTTGACCGCGTTGCCGAAACCGGTGTCGCCGTCGACGATGATGGGCAGGTCCACCGCCTCGCGCAGGCGCGACGTGGCGTCCGCGACATCGCGCAGGCCGATGATGCCCAGGTCGGGCACGCCGTAGTGCATATTGGTCAGCCCGGCGCCCGTCAGGTAAACCGCCTCGAAGCCCTGGTCGGCCACGACCCGGGCGCTCATGGCATTGAAGGCGCCAGGAACGAGCAGGCCGTTGCGCTGCTCCACCCGGCGGCGCAGGCGCTGTTTCGTCGTTTCGCTCATGATGATGTCTCGTATACGCGTTGATGGCCGGGCCCTGCGGCCCGCGACGCGGGTCCCGGCAGTGTCCCGCCGGGCCGCGGCCGTTGCAGTCTAGTCAGGTCGTCCCGCCGGGTCAATCCGGCCCAGGTCAGTTCATTAATGAAGTGTATTCATTAAAAACGAATCGCGTATCGCGTTGACATCGCAGCTGACATCGGGATTAAGCGGCCAGCCGCTTCACCCATGCCGCCCCGGCTTCACGCGTGCCCAGCGTGCCGCCGACATCCTTGGTGCATTCGCGTGCGGCGACGGCCTCTTCCAGGGCCTTGTCGATCGCGGCGGCGGCCTGCACGAAGGCCTGCTTGCCCTTGCGCTGGCCGTACCAGTTCAGCAGCATCGCGGCCGACAGCACCTGCGAGGCAGGGTTGGCGATGTTCTGGCCCGCGATATCGGGCGCGGAGCCGTGCGCCGCCTGGCCCATCGCATGATCGCGGCCGGCGTTCAACGAGCCGCCCAGGCCCAGGCTGCCCGACATTTCCGCCGTCAGGTCCGAGAGGATGTCGCCGAACATATTGGTGGTCACCACCACGTCGTAGCGGTCGGGCGCGCGCACCACGTGCGCCATCATGGCGTCCACGATGACGTCGTCGACCCGCACTTCCGGGAATTCCCTGGCGACCTTGTGGCATTCGCCGATGAACATGCCATCGCCGATTTTCAGCACATTCGCCTTGTGCACGATGGTGACGTGCTTCTTGCGCGTCATGGCCAGCTCGAAGGCCGAACGCGCGATGCGCTCGCAGCACAGCCGCGTAATACGGCGCAGCGACACCACCACGTCCGGCGTGATCAGCATTTCGCTGGCGCCCGACTCGATATTGCGGTCCGCGTAGAAGCCTTCGGTGTTTTCGCGCACCACCACCAGGTCGAACTCGCCCAGGCGGACGGGAATGCCCTTGTATGTGCGCGCGGGCCGGATATTGGCGTACAGGTCCAGCTTCTTGCGGAAGAACATCGAGGGGTTGATTTCGCCCTTCGCTTCGTCCTTGAAGTCGTACGTCGACATGGGACCCAGCATCAGGCCATCGGCGGCGCGCACTTTCTCCAGCAGCGCGGGCGTCACCGTGGCGCCATGGCGCTTCAGGCTTTCGTGGCCGGCGATGTCGTGCTCCAGTTGCAAGCCCAGGCCGAAGCGCCGGTCGACGGCCTGCAGCATGTCGACGGCCACGGCCATGGTTTCCGGACCGATCCCGTCACCGGGCAGCACTACGATTTTCATGTGATTTCCTCGATTACGAAGGGGCGGATGCGGCCGAGTCGAGCCCGATGCTCAATCCAGCTTCACGCCCGACTGCTTGACCACGCCTTTCCACAGCGCCAGTTCGCTGTGCAGCACGCCGGCAAAATCCGCGGGCGTTCCCTTGAACGATTGCGCGCCCTCGTCCGTCAGCCGCTGGCGTACCAGGTCCGCGGCGGCGGCGTCGTTGACCGCCGCGTTCAGCCGGGCGACCACTTCCGGCGGCGTGCCGGCCGGCGCCAGCACGCCCCACCAAGTGCTGACGTCGAAATCCGGGATACCGGCCTCGGCCATCGTGGGCGTGTCCGGGAACAGGGGCGACCGTGTCCTGCTCGTCACGGCAAGCAGTTTCACGCGCTGGTCCTTGACCTGCGGCAGGATGGTCGGCACCGTGGCGAAAAATACCTGCACGCGTCCGGCCAGCAGGTCCAGCGTCGCGGGACCGCTGCCCTTGTAGGGGATGTGGATCATCTGCACGCCGGCCCGCTGCTTGAAGAGCTCGCCGGACATGTGGTTGATGCTGCCGTTGCCCGCGGAGCAAAAGTTGATCTCATTGGGCTTTTTCAGCGCCAGTTCGCGCAACTGCGCGATATTGTCGGCCGGCACGTTTTTGTTGGCGACAACCAGCAGCGGCCCGCGGCCGATCAGCGCGATGGGCTGGAAGGACTTCTCCACGTCGTATAGCGTCGTGCCTTCCGCCGCGGCATTCGTCACGAAGGTCGACGTGGCGAACAATAGCGTGTAGCCGTCCGGCGCCGCATGTGCCACCAGATTCGCGCCTATGGAGCCGCCGCCGCCCCCGCGGTTCTCCACCACGATGGCCTGGCCGAGTTTTTCGCCCAGCGTGCGCGCCATGTCGCGCGCGATGCTGTCGGTGCCGCCGCCCGGCGCGAAAGGCACGATCAGGCGTATCGGCTTGTCCGGGTAGGTCTGGGCGCCGGCCAGGGCCGGCAGCAGCACGGTGGCGGCAAGCAGCCACCGGCGCAAGGGAAGAAAGCGCGATTTGGGCACGTCGGGTGTCTCCTGTGATGCGATCGGGCGGCCGCGCCGCCCGCGCAAGTTATGCATATCTTTGCATACAAAAAATCCCGATGCAAGATGAAACGGGGGCCGGATCGCATCCCGGCTTACCATAGGACGGATCCCCACGGCCTGCGCAAGACCGATCCGGCGGCGGCGCACCGCGCCCCGGCGCCGCCGCCCCTTCCCAGGAGCCAGCAGTGACCTCCCTGACCCAACGACTGCAACGTCCCGACCTGCTACGCGATGCCTGCTACATCGACGGCAAATGGCATGGCGCCGGCAAGGGCCCGGCCATCCCCGTGAACAATCCTTCCACCGGCGAGATCATTGTCTCCGTGCCCAAGCTGGGCCGCGCCGAGACGGAACACGCCATCGAACGCGCCGCGGCCGCCCAGCCGGCCTGGGCCGCGCGGCCCGCCAAGGAGCGCGCCCTGATCCTGCAGCGCTGGTCGCAACTGATGATGCAGCACCAGAAGGACCTGGCGGCCATCATGACGGCCGAACAGGGCAAACCGGTGACCGAGGCCGCCGGCGAAATCGGCTATGCCGCCTCCTTCCTGGAGTGGTTCGCCGAGGAAGCCAAGCGCATGGATGGCGAGGTCCTGCAAAGCCCCAAGGCCGGACAGCGCATGATGGTGCTGAAGCAGGCGGTGGGCGTCACCGCGGCCATCACCCCGTGGAATTTCCCGGCCGCCATGATCACCCGCAAATTGGGTCCGGCGCTGGCGGCGGGCTGCACCATGATCGTCAAGCCCGCGCAACAGACGCCGTTGACGGCCCTGGCCCTGGCCGTGCTTGCCGAGGAAGCCGGCGTGCCGGCCGGCGTCATGCACGTCATCACGGGCAGTTCCAGCGAAATCGGCGCCGCGCTATGCGAAAGCGAAACGGTGCGCAAACTGAGCTTTACCGGATCGACGGAAGTCGGCCGCAAACTCATGGCGCAGTGCGCGCCGACGATCAAGAAGCTCTCCCTGGAGCTGGGCGGCAATGCCCCCTTCATCGTGTTCGACGACGCCGACCTGGACAAGGCCGTCGACGGCATCATCGCTTCCAAGTTCCGCAATGCCGGACAGACTTGCGTCTGCGCCAATCGCATTTATGTGCAGTCGGGCGTCTACGACGAAGTCGCCCGGCGCCTGGCCGGGAAAGTCGGCGCCATGAAGGTCGGCGATGGCTTCGAACAAGGCGTGGTGCAGGGGCCGCTGATCGACGAGCACGCCGTGAAAAAGGTCCGCGAGCACATCGACGACGCGACCCGCTCGGGCGCCAGGGTGGTGACGGGCGGCAAGGCCCACGCGCTGGGCGGCACCTTCTTCGAGCCCACCGTCGTGCGCGATGTGACGCAGTCCATGCTGTTCGCGCGCGAGGAAACCTTCGGGCCGGTCGCGCCGCTGTTCCGCTTCGACACCGAGGAAGAAGCGCTGAAGCTGGCCAA
The DNA here is from genome assembly GCF_001676705.1 of Bordetella bronchialis. Lineage (NCBI taxonomy): Bacteria > Pseudomonadati > Pseudomonadota > Betaproteobacteria > Burkholderiales > Alcaligenaceae > Bordetella > Bordetella bronchialis. Next base: position 2,715,921 of record NZ_CP016170.1, on the reverse strand, counting down.
TGACACCATCTTCGGCCTGGCCGCCTATTTCTACACCCGCGACAACGCCCGCGTGTGGCGCGTATCGGAGGGCCTGGAGTACGGCATCGTGGGCATCAACACGGGCCTGATCTCCAATGAAGTCGGACCTTTCGGCGGCGTCAAGCAGTCCGGGCTGGGCCGCGAGGGATCCCGCCACGGCCTGGACGAGTACGTGGAGCTGAAGTATCTGTGCGTGGATATCGGCGGCTGAACATGGGCTCCGGCGCGCCGGGATCGGCGGCTGGAACGGCCACGGGAACCTGGCGGCAAGGGTCAAGTACATACCTGCGCCGCCAGGTGGGCGGCTCACTCCCAAGGAGCCCGAACCATGTCCACGAGTATCTCGCTGTTCTCTTCGAACCCCGCCATCCTGCTGTCTTCGCCGGTTCAGGCGCCGCGGGACGACGATGGATCGAACGGCATGAGCATCGCGTTCGCCACCCATTCCAAAAAACTGCACCAGGCCGTCGCGGACGAAGTACTCGAACGCGGCTGGAATGACGGTACGCCCGCCCAGGTCTGCGACAAACTGGCGCAGGCCAAGGACATCGTCTCCCGGCAATTGAAGCAGTCGGCCTGGGAGCAGGAATTCAGCAAACTGAAGCTGGACACCCAGACCGCGCTGGGCAGGAGCTACCTGTTCGGCCCGCGCGAGGAACAGCTGCGGCGCCACGCGGACCTGATGCACGAATTGAACCGGCTGGGCGAGCACATCAAGGCAGGCCCGGACAAGTACGTGGGCGACTTCGCCCCCTTCATGCCCGACAAGGAAACCTGCCTCGCCATGTACCCGCCCGCCCCGCCGGCGGACGCCACGACCGCATGACGCCACGGGTTTGCGCGGCGCATCCCAGGCGGCCGCCTCCGTCCGCGCGACGGGATGCGCCGGCTACCCGTCAGATGACGGGCGCCAGCCCGCCCGTCATCGGCACCACGGCGCCAACCACATAGCTTGCCCGGTCGCTGGCCAGGAACACGGCGACATCGGCCACTTCTTCGGGCTGGGCATAACGTCCCAGCGGGATGCGGCCTTCACCCTGGCGGCGCGCTTCCTCCACGCTGACTCCCATGGTCCTGGCCTCTACCGCCAGGCCTTCCTGCACGCGCTCCGTCACGGTGGCGCCGGGGTTGATGGCATTGATGCGTATGCCGTACTGCGCGTAATGGTGGGCGGCCCCCACCGTCGCCAGCATCAGCGCGGCATTGGCAGAGCCGCCGGCCAGGTGCGTGGTCGTGGGCGTCTTGCCGCCCGAACCGATGATGTTGACGATGGCACCCCGGGCGCCGCGGGCGCGCAACCGCCGTAACACTTCGTCCTGCGTATGCACATAGGTGAAAAATTTGGCGTCCATGGCGGCACGCCATTTCCCGGCATCCAGGGTTTCCGGATCGTGGCGCTTGGCCGCCCCGGCGCTATTGACCAGGATATCGATGGGGCCCAGCTCGGCCTCGATCTGCGCCACGGCGCGCGCGGCCTGCGCCGGGTCGATCAGATCGGCCGCCACCGCGCACACCTTGCCGCCCTGCCTGGTCAGTTGCGTACGCGCCGCGTCCAGTGCTTCCTGGCTGCGCGCCACGATGCCCACGCGCGCGCCTTCCTTCACCAGCGCGCGCGCCACCGCCAGGCCTATGCCTTTGCTGCCGCCGGTCACGACGGCCGTCTTTCCCTGAAGTCCCAATTCCATGCGCTTGCTCCAATTCGAACGGCCGCCCGGCCGGGGGTCGTGTCGGCATGGTACTCCCGCCGCGCGCCGGCACGGCATGCGGCGCAGAACTCGAACGGCGGTCTTGCTACTCAACGCCCGCCGTCGCCCGGGCGCCGTGGCCGACGGGTGCCACGGGAAGGCCGGCTTGGCCGCGCCGCGGGCCATCGTCCCGAACCCGCACGCGGTCGCAGGATGAAGCCCGCGCGATTCTGTTTCCACACGGAGCCAGCCATGCATCTACCTCACAGCCCCATCGCCAGCCCCTTGGCCTCCACACCCTCGCTCGCGTCCCCTTGCCCGCCGCCGCCCGCGCCCCCCGCGCATCGCGAGCCCAGCGTCGTGAACCTTGCCGAACTTCTGCATGCCGTCGTGACGGGCAATCCCGACGAAACGCGGCTGCGGCTCGCCGAGGCCCATTTCCGCGAACTGCATGGCACCGACCACGGCGCCGCCGCGCTCCACCGCTTGCGGATGGTGACCCAGCAATACCAGTGCCATCCGGTGCTGCAATTCAATTCCGATGCGCTGGAGCTGCCCGTGCTGCTGGCCGCGCCGGATGACCGCCCGCCCGCCACGCCCGCGCAGGATGCCCTGCGGGCCGCCGTGGCCGAGGTCGCCCGTTCGCAAGTGCGCTTGTTGTCGCTGCAGTATTTCTCCGTGGTCACGCACACGGCCATGGACGGGGGCACGCATGCGCGGGCACAGGACCCGGGTGTGCCGGGGATCGCGGATGCCGGTGGCCCCCTGCGGACCCGCCGGTGGCTGGAAAGGCCGGACACCGTCGCCGCGCTGCACCCGCGCATCGCGCCGTATATCCGCGGCCAGCAATCCAGCACGCTCCCGCTGGGCACCATCGTCGAACGCTGGCTCGACCGCGAAGACCCCATGCTGGCAGGACGCTGGAACGACATCGCGCGCGACCAGCCGGCGGTCAGCAGCGGCCCATCGACGACGCGGGCCTTCAAGATCTGGCTGATCCAGCTGATGGAGTCGCACATCCACCGCAACGCCGCCACACGCGATGAGGTCGTGCTATGGCTGCGCAACGCCGCACAGCCCGGCCGCCAGGCGCTGGTCGCCGAGGCTCTCGATATCTGCGCGGAAGGGACGACGATGTGCAGGGACAATGCGCTCCTTACCTGGAACCGGCTGAAAATGCTCCTGCACAAGCACGATGCGATCGATGGCCGCTACGCCGGCAGGCTGAACGAACTCTGCCAGCTGGCGCTGGCGACCTTGCGCACGGAGCTGCTCACGGCGATCGGCCAGGACAAGATCATCGCCCTGCACAAGGAAAACCAGCGGCGCCAGCAGAGCAACGAAACGCCGATCAACATCGACCCGGCCGAGATCATGCTCGACTATCAGGTCAGCCTGCGGCCGGCGCTATCCCTGCCCTTCAGCGTCGAAAGCATGCACTACCCGACGCTCAGCGCCTTGACGCCGGAAGACATACATTTCGCCCGCAACCTGATCGCTCGCGCGGAGGCGGAGTCCTTCCACGCTTACCTGATGCTGGACTTCTCCCCTTTCCTGGCGGAGGTCCAGCGGCTGGCCGGCCCGCGGGCGCATCGCCAGGTCACCGACGCGCTCCACCTTGCGGCCGCCGATCTCCCGTCGCGTGTCCACGAACGCTTGCGCGCCCTGGATCTTCCGGCGGACGACGACACCTTCAATACTTTGGCCGTCCAGATGGACCGCGAGCTGCGCTACAACGCATGGCTGCCGCATGCCAATCGCGCCTTGGCGAGCGTGGGGCTGATGCCCTTGCCGCCGTTCGGCACGGCGAGCGCCCCGCCGCGATCCCCCGCCTAGCCGGGGCTCTTGTCCTGCCCGTTCGCGCGCGGGGGCGAACGCCGCCGCCCGGCCGGGACACCGCGCGCGGCCGGACGCTCCGCGCCCCTGGCGTCCTTCAGGGTGGCTTCGATCAGGGCGCCCACCATCCAGAAGACGATGCTTTCCACCTCTTTGTTCTTGGCTCCCCAGATATCCTTCAGGATGATGTGCGGCTCAATGCCATAGATAATGGACAGCGCCTTCTGCAGGCGGTCGATCGCCTTGGCCGGCACCTGCGCGCCGAAGGGCTCGACGGCGTGCGCCAGGATGCGGATGCGATGTCCGCGGCGATACGGTTCTTCTTCCAGGATGCCCGCACGCTCCAGGGCCTGGTGCTCCAGCGCCAGCTGGGCGGCCGCCCGCATGTGCGGCTCGAATTCCTTGAAACGGATGAAGGTGGATTCGAAGAGCTCCGTGATGCGGGCTCGTCCATCGCTCTGCGACGACGACCACGAGCGCACCGGCCCCAGCGCCGTATCGACCATGGCCGTGATCAGGCGGCTGCGCGTGGGAAAGTACCGATAGGCGGTCGCGCGCGAAACCTGCGCCCGCTTGGCGACTTCCGCGACGGTCGGCGTGTGGCCTTCCTCGATGAGGCTGCTGGCCGCTTCCATCAGCAGCTTCCATGTGCGCGCGCGCGGGCCCCGGGTAGGCGCCTGCGGCACGGCGGTGATTGCGTTAGGGGAATATCCCATGCTCGTGTGCCCAGATTTTTATTGACAGCCCCAAAACCGTCTTCTAGCATGATTCTCAAAACGAGACACGTATCTTAAATCGGGGCGCGTGTCTCAACCAGCTGCACCGCTGCATATTCCTATAAAAATCCTCATCGAGGAGACAACCGTGACGATGGTCATCGCGCGGACAGCCGGCATGCGCCTGGCTGCAAGGGTGCCGGCATGAGCACCGAGTTCGTCAATCGCATCGCGGTGGAAGTCGATGGCCAGGGCGATCCGGTGGTCTGCATACATGGACTGGGCGGGTCGTCGAACAACTGGACGCCCGTCATGGAGGCATTCACGCGCTTCCGCGTCCTGCGCATCGACCTGCCCGGCAGCGCGCGTTCGCACGCGGTGCAGGGTCCGCTCAGCATAGACAGCCTGGCCCAGGCCGTACGCGAGGTCTGCGCGCGGCTGGGCGTGGCGCGCGCCCACCTGGTCGGCCATTCGCTGGGCACCATCGTGTGCTTCAAGCTGGCGACGGAATCGCCGGAACTGGTACGCAGCCTGGCCTTGTTCGGCCCCCTGCTCTGTCCGCCCGACGGCGCCCGCGCGAACATCCGCGCCCGCGCCCAGCGGGCGCGCGACGAAGGCATGGCCGGCATGCAGGCCATCGCCGATGCCATCGTCGCCGGCGCGACATCCGCCGATACGCGCCAGCACCAGCCGGCCTCGGTGGCGCTGGTGCGCGAGAGTGTCATGCGCCAGGATCCCGACGGCTACGCGCGCAGTTGCGAAGCGCTGGCCGAGGCGCAGGCGGCCCCGGTGGAGCGCATCGCCTGCCCCACCCTGCTGGTCGCAGGCGACGAGGACGCCGTGGCGCCGCCGCTTTCCGTGCGCGCCATCGGCGAGCGTATCCGCGACAGCCGGGTGCTGGTCTATCCCCGGTGCGGGCATTGGACTACCTTCGAACGTCCCGCCGAATGCCTGCGGGACCTGAAGGACTTCTATACGGCCTACGCGCGCTAGTCCGCGCCCACCGCTTTTTGCACACCCTAACGCCAGGAGACCGCCATGGCAGAGGTGCTGTTCACCAACGTACGCGTATTCGATGGAACCGGCGCGCTTCCCTATACCGGTGAAGTGCTGGTGCAAGGCAACCGCATCGTGCGCGTATCGCGCTCCACGCGTTCCATTCCCATGGGCGGCGTGACCGTGGTCGACGGCGCGGGGGCATTCCTGATGCCCGGCATGACCGAGGCCCATACCCATTTCTCCTGGAACGACCAGCCGTCACTGGATGCCATCCAGCGCATGCCGGTGGAAGAGCACGTCGTCTGGTGCATCAACGTGGCGCGCCGCTATCTGGATATGGGCTGGACTTCCTGTGTGGGCGCGGCCACCGCCAAGCCGCGGCTGGATGTCGTCACCCGCAATGCGATCCGCGAAGGCCAGGTGCCCGGCCCGCGCTACCTGGCGGCCAGCCAGGAGATCACCACCACCGGCGGGCTGGGCGACTCCACGCCGCCCCATATGCCCTACCCGGAATTGAGCTTCGGGGCCATCGTGAACGGCCCCGAAGAGATGCGCAAGATGGTGCGCCAGTTCGTGAAGTACGGCGTCGACCAGCTGAAGATCAACCTTTCGGGGGAGTACATCGCCGGCTTGCCCGCCGAAATGACGCAGTTCTCGGAAGAGGAAGTCGCCATGTGCGTGGCCGAGGCCAAGCGCTTCGGCAAGCGCGTCGCGGCGCATGCGCGGTCCTGCGAATCGATCAAGCAATGCATCCGGCACGGCATCGACATCATCTACCACGCCAGCTTTACCGATGAAGAGTCGCTGGACATGCTGGAGTCGAAGAAGGACCAGGTATTCGTCGCGCCGGGGCTGGCCTGGCTAGTGAACACCTCGTACCACGCCAGCGAATGGGGCCTGACGCCCGAGGTCACCGCCAGGATGGGCTACCACCGCGAGCTGGAAGTCGCCATCGAATCCATGAAGAAGATGCATCGCCGGGGCATCCGCATCCTGCCGGGCGGCGACTACGGCTTCGCCTGGACGCCCCACGGCACGAATGCCACGGACCTGGAGTACTTCGTCAAATACGTGGGCATGTCGCCGCAGGAGGCCCTGCTCTCGGCCACCACGCTGGGCGGCCAGATCATGATGCAGGGCAACGAACTGGGCCAGATCCGCGACGGCTACCTGGCCGACCTGCTGCTGATCGATGGCGATCCCCTGGCCGACATTCGCATCCTGCAGGACAAGAAACGCATCCTGGCCGTCATGAAGGACGGCGAGTTCCATCGCGCGCCGCAGATCGTCAGCGCGCGCAGCACCCGCTGGGCCGCCTGAGGATACGACGTGAAGCCACGCGCCGCGGGCATACTGGGTATCGCCGTGCTGGCCCTGCTCCTGGGCCTGGCCGGGGTGGCCATTGCGAACAATGCGCGCCTGTTCGGGCTTTCGCTGCTGAACGGACTGACGCTGGCCGCGCTGTATTTCCTGGTGGCCAGCGGCTTCACGCTGGTGTTCGGACTGATGCGCAATGTCAATCTGGCCCACGGCTCGCTGTTCCTGCTGGGCGGGTATATCGGCTACACCGTGGGCGATGCCAGCGGCTCCTGGTTCCTGGCCCTGCTGGCGGGATTCCTGGCCACCGCGCTGGCCGGGCTGCTGCTGCAGTTGCTGGTCTTCCAGTACATGGAAGGCCAGGACCTGCGGCAAACGCTGGTGACCCTGGGCCTGTCGATCGTCCTGGCCGATCTCTTCCTGTGGATCTGGGGCGGCGAGGCCTACCAGTTCGATCCGCCCGCATGGCTGCTGGGCGTGGTCAGCGTGCCCGGCGTGGGCAAGTATTCGGGCTTCCGCCTGGTCGTGCTGCTATCGGCCATCGTGATCGGCCTGGCGCTGTGGCTGTTCCTGAATCGCACACGCGTCGGCATGATGATCCGCGCGGGCGTGGACAACAAGCGCATGCTGTCGGCCAGCGGCGTCAATGTGCAGAAGGTCTTTGCCATCACCTTCGCCGTGGGGGCCGGCCTGGCCGGCTTCGCCGGCGTGATGGGCGGCACGGCGCTGTCCATCGCGCCGGGCGAGGACGTGCGCTATCTGCTGGCCTCGCTGATCGTCGTGATCGTGGGCGGCATGGGCAGTATCGCCGGCGCGGCCATCGGCGCGCTGCTGATCGGGCTGGCCGAGACCTTCGGCCTGGCCTATGCGCCGACCTATGGCGTGGTATTCACTTTTCTCATCATGGTCGCCGTGCTGGCCTTTCGCCCCCAGGGGCTGATGGGCAGGCGGGCCTGATCGCGGGAACAGGAGCAAAGGCGCAATGAGCGCGGCGAAATGGCGGCGAGTGATGTCCCAGGGGACGATGGCCTATCCCATGGCGGGCACGGCCACGGTGCGGCAGGCGGCAGGCGCCGCGGTGGGATTGCCCCATCCGGCCGCGGCGGCGGGCGGCGGCACGGCGGCCGTGGGCAGCGGCCCCGGAGCCGATACGGGACTGGCCATGCCGCCCGCGGCGCGCGGCGGTGTCTCCGGACGGACCATCCTGTCGGGCCGGGCCATCGCCCACCTTGCCGTGGTGCTGGCCCTGCTGCTTTATCCGGCCGTTGCCACGCCCTTCTTCACCTTCCAGGTGGGCGCGCAGTCGCTGGTGCTGGGCTTGATCGCCTTGTCGCTGGCCTTGCTTGCCGGCTACGGCGGCATGGTGACCCTGTCGCAGATGACGGTGGCCGGCATCGCCGGCTATTCGGTGGCCCTGCTGGGCGTGAATGCCGACACCGCGCACAGCCTGGGATGGCCCTGGTGGCTGGCCGTACTGGCGGCGCTGGCGATCGGCACCCTGGCGGCCACGCTGATCGGCATGCTGGCCGTGCGCACCGAAGGCATCTACACCATCATGATCACGCTGGCCATCGGTGTGGCGTTCTTCTACCTGGTGCAGCAGAACTACACCGTCTTCAACGGCTTCCAGGGCCTGGCGCGCGTACTGCCGCCGGCCCTGTACGGCGCGGACCTGCGCGCGCCGCTGCCCTTCTACTACATCAGCCTGGCCTGCGCCGCGCTGGGCTATGCCACCGTGGCCTATATCGCGCGCGCGCCCTTCGGCATGGCCCTGCAGGGCATCCGCGACAACGCGCGGCGCATGCGGGCCCTGGGCTTTCACGTCACGGCGCACCGTGTCGCGGCCCATGCGCTGGCCGGCCTGATCGCCAGCGTCGGGGGCGTGCTGCTGGTCTGGTACAACTCGCAGATATCCCCTGGCTCGGTCAATACGACGTCGATGATCAATATCCTGATCATCGCGGTGCTGGGCGGCATGCGGCATCCCGCGGGCGCATTCCTGGGCGCGCTGCTTTTCGTGCTGCTGCAGAACTTCGCCGTCGATCTGGTGGACCGCGAGCGGTTCAACCTGGTGATCGGCGGCGTGTTCCTGCTGGTCTTGACGGTTTCGCCGGACGGCCTGCTGGGCCTCTGGCGGCGCTTGCGCGGGTCGGCTCGCCCCGCCGTGCAGGTTGATGCAAAGGGCGCCAGCCCGGCGGCCACCCCCCATGGAATAACCACGAAAACCAGGAGACATCCATGAAATACGCGAACCCCGCAGTCCATACGCACTGGTCCAGACGGCGCGCCGTCGCCGCCGCCGGCACGCTGGCGGTGGCCATCGCCGCCGCGCTGGCCGCGCAGCCGGCACGGGCCCAGCAAGTGATCAAGATCGGCGCGCTGGCCACGCTGGAAGGCCCGTTCGCCGTGCCGGGCCAGGACGGCATGCGCGGCGTGGAACTGGCCGTCGCCCAGCACAAGGGCATGGTCGCCGGCAAGAAGATAGAGATCATCAAGGCCTCGTCCAACGGCAACCCGGATACCGCGGTCAACGCCGCCCGCAAGCTGGTGGAACAGGACGGTGTGCAGATCCTGATCGGGCCGTTGTCGGGTTCCGAAGGCATCGCGGTGAAGAACTATGCCAAGACCCATCCCGAAGTGACATTCGTCAACGGCTCGTCGGCCGCCCAGGCCACGACACTGCAGGATCCCGCGCCCAACTTCTTCCGGTTCTCCACCGACGGCGCGCAGTGGCAGGCGGGGCTGGGCAGCTACGCCTACAAGGACAAGGGCTACAAGCGCATCGTCTCCGTGGCCGAGGACTATTCCTTCCCCTATTCCTTGCTGCAGGGCTTCATGATCGAGTTCTGCAAGGCCGGCGGCAAGGTGGTGGACAAGCATTGGGTGCCGCTGGGCACCAAGGATTATTCCTCGGTGATCGCGCGCCTGCCCGACAACATCGACGCCATCTATGTCGCGCTGGGCGGCTCGGACGCCGTCAACTTTTTCTCGCAATACGAGCAGGCGGGGGGCGACAAGCCGCTGATCGCGGGATCCATCACCATCGACCAATCGGTGCTGGGCTACAAGGGCAAGCGCCGCGACGCGCTGGTCGGCACGCCATCGGCCGGTCCCATCGCGGACAACTATGACGATCCGGCATGGAAGAAATTCGTCGCCGACTACCGCGCGGCCTACAAGGACGGCCTGCCCAGCCCCAGCCTGTTCGCGCACGCCTACTACGTCAATACCAAGGCCGTGCTGGACGCGCTGGAACAGGAGAAAGCGGACCTGTCGAACAACCAGGCCAAGCTGCGCCAGACCTTGTCCACCATGACGGTGTCCACGCCCACCGGCAACGTCAAGCTGGACGAGAACCGCAACGCCGTGGCCAACATCTTCCTGACCGAGGTCGCGAAGAACAGCGACGGCAGCCTGTACAACAAGTTCGTCAAGGTCATTCCCGACGTCAACCAGCGCCTGGGCCTGTCCAAGGAGGAGTTCGACAAGATGGGACTGGGGTCGCGCACCAATCCGGAATGCAAATGAACGGCGTGCACGCGGCCACGGGCTTCTCTTCCGGCAACGCGCTGGAGCTGCACGGCATCACGCGCGCCTTCGGCGCGCTCAAGGCCATCGACGGCGTTTCGTTCAATGTCGAGGCCGGGCAGCGCTATGCCGTGCTGGGCTCGAACGGCGCCGGCAAAACCACCCTGTTCAATATGATCACGGGCGATTTTCCGGTCACCGGCGGCCGCGTGCTGCTGTTCGGCGAGGACGTGACGGCGCTGCCGCCGTGGGAGCGCATCCGCCGCGGACTGCGCCGCACGTATCAGTCCTCGCTGCTGTTCCGCGACCTGAGCGTGCGCGACAACCTGTACCTGGCGGTGCGCGGCGTTTCGCCGGGGCGATTCAGCCTGCGGCGCACCGGCCGCGCCTCCGCGTCCGATGCGGCGGCGGACGAACTGCTGGCCCATGCGCGGCTGGAGCACCTGGCCGATACGCCGGTGGCCTTGCTATCGCATGGACAGCAGCGCCAGCTGGAAATCGGCATGGCGCTGGCCGGCGCGCCGCGCCTCATCCTTTTCGACGAACCGGCGGCGGGGCTGTCGCCGGCCGAACGCCGCGAGCTGGTGGCGCTGCTGCAGGCGCTGCCGCGCCATATCGGCTACGTCATCATCGAGCACGACCTGGAGATCGCCCTGTCGGTTGCCGTGCGCGTCACGGTCATGCACAACGGCCGCGTGCTGCGGCACGGCACGCCGCGCGAGATCGAGGACGATCCGGACGTACAGGCCATCTATATGGGGGAACGGCAGCATGGCCACTGACGCGCGATACCCGCGAGCCGCCGCCCTGGCCGACCGGCAAGCCATTCGGGCGCCCGGCCAGGGCGGCAATGGCGGCGAACCGCCCGTCCTGGAAATCGCCGGGCTCAACGTGTATTACGGCAGCGCGCACGCCCTGCACGACGTATCGCTGGTCCTGCCGCGAGGCGTCCTGGCCGTGGTGGGCCGCAACGGCATGGGCAAGACCACGCTGTGCAATGCCGTGACCGGCCTGGTGCCGGCGCGCGGCGTTATCCGGCTGCACGGGCGCGACATCCTGGGCAAGCCCGCGCATGCCATCGCCGAACTCGGTATCGGTTATGTTCCGCAGGGACGGCACGTGTGGCCGTCCCTGACCGTGGACGAACATTTCCGCCTGGCGGCGCGCAGCGCCCGGCGCGGCGAGTGGACCACGGAGCGCGTCTACGCCACCTTTCCGCGCCTGGCGGAACGCCGCCATCATGGCGGCGCGCAATTGTCCGGCGGCGAACAGCAGATGCTGGCCATCGGCCGCGCCCTGCTCTTCAATCCCACGCTGCTGGTGATGGACGAGCCCACCGAAGGACTGGCGCCCGTCATCGTCGACCAGGTGGCCGCCATGCTGAAGGACCTGGCCGCGGAGGGCCGCATCGCCGTTCTGCTGATCGAGCAGAACCTCGGCGTGGCGATGGACGTGGCCGACACGGTGGCCGTGCTGGTCAACGGACAGGTGGCCCGTGTCCTGCCGGCCGCCGGCCTGGCGGCGGACCGCGCGCTGCAGCAGCGCTTGCTGGGGGTGGCATCGGGCACGGCCGTGGACGGCGAGACGCCCGCCGCGACGGGCCGGCCCGTAATCGGCGAAGGCGCAGGCATGGTGGAAGTGCTGACGGTGCGGCGCGAGCATCCGTCCGAGGTCTCCGTGCCGGCCTACGCGCCGGGCGGCGAAGGCTTCAACCGCTGGCAGGCGGCGGCCGTGCTGCCGGGCGCCACGCAAGACAACGGCACGGGCGGCGATGCGACGCGCCGCCATCCGGCCGAAGCCGGTCCAGCCGAACGCGGCCCGGCCGATCGCGGCCACACGATCCCGGATGCGGCCGACGGCCTGATCGACCGCGGCGCCGCCCCGCTGTCTTCCATGGGCGCGCTGGCCGACCGCGCCGCGTATGTCGTCGGCACCTTCGACACCAAGGCGCGCGAACTCCTGCTGGTGCGCGACTGCCTGCAGCGCCTGGGGCTGCGCACCGTCACCGTGGACGTCTCGACTTCCGGGCAGCCCTCGCCGGCGGGCGTGCATCCGCGCGAAGTCGCGCGCCACCATCCGGATGGCGAGCGGGCGGTATTCACCGGCGACCGCGGCTCCGCGGTGTCCGCCATGTCGCGGGCCCTGGCGCGATACCTGGCTACGCGCCGCGACCTGGGCGGTGTCATCGGCGCCGGCGGCTCGGGCGGCACCGCCCTGGCCACCGCCGGGATGCGCGCCCTGCCCGTGGGCGTCCCCAAGGTCATGGTGTCCACCGTCGCATCGGGCGACGTACGGCCGTACGTGGGGCCCTGCGACATCTGCATGATGTACTCCGTCACCGACGTGTCCGGCATCCACCCCATCAGCAGCCAGGTGCTGGGCAACGCCGCCCACGCGCTGGCCGGCATGATCCTGAACCGCCGGCCGCCGCCCGCCGCCCCGCGTCCCGCCGTCGGCTTGACCATGTTCGGCGTCACCACGCCCTGCGTGCAGGCCGTTACCGCGGCCCTGCGGGGCGACTACGACTGCATGGTCTTCCACGCCACCGGCATCGGCGGCAACTCCATGGAGAAACTGGTCGAGTCCCACCTGCTGCAAGGCGTGATAGACGTATCGACCACCGAAATCGCCGACGAGATCGTGGGCGGCGTGTTCTCCGCGGGCCCGGGGCGCCTGGACGCCATTATCGAGACGGGCATTCCCTACGTGGGGGCATGCGGCGCCCTGGACATGGTCAACTTCATGGCCATGGACACCGTGCCCGAGCGCTTTCACGGCCGCCGGCTGTACAAGCACAACGACAACGTGACGCTGATGCGCACGACTGCGGACGAGAACCGCCGCATCGGCGCTTTCCTGGCCGACAAGCTGAACCGCATGACCGGTCCGGTGCGCTTCCTGTTGCCCGAAGGCGGCGTCTCGGCCATCGACATGCCCGGCCAGCCGTTCTGGGATCCGGAGGCCGATCGCGCGCTCTTCGACACCATCGAAAAGGCCTTCCAGTCCACCCCCAGGCGACAGCTGCGCCGGCTGCCCTATCACATCAACGACCCGCGCTTCGCCGACGCGCTGGTCCAGGCTTTTCGCGACATCCAGGCCGCCGAGCCGGCCCTCGCCCAACGCCCACGCCAGGAGACCGCCCATGCCGCGCATCGCGCGTGACACCATACTCGAACGCCTGCGCGGCATGATCGCGCGCGGCGAGCCCATCGTCGGCGCCGGCGCCGGCACGGGCTTGTCGGCGCGCTGCGAGGAAGCCGGCGGCGTCGACCTGATCGTCATCTATAACTCCGGGCGCTACCGCATGGCGGGGCGCGGTTCGCTGGCGGGGCTGATGGCCTATGGCAACGCCAACGACGTGGTATTGGAGATGGCGCACGAAGTCCTGCCCGTGGTGCAACGCACGCCGGTTCTGGCCGGCGTGAATGGCACCGACCCGTTCATGATCGCGGACGACCTGCTGCAGCGCCTGCGCGCGCTAGGCTTCTCGGGCGTGCAGAACTTTCCCACCGTCGGCCTGATCGACGGCGTCTTCCGCGCCAACCTGGAAGAGACCGGCATGAGCTACGGCATGGAAGTCGAGATGATCGCGCGCGCCCACGCACTGGACATGCTGACCACGCCCTATGTGTTCAGCGAATCCGACGCCGCGGATATGGCGCGCGCGGGCGCCGACGTCGTCGTCTGCCACCTGGGCCTGACGACGGGCGGGGATATCGGCGCCCGGACCGCGCTTACGCTGCCCGACTGCGTGCCGCGCATCCAGGCCTGGGCCGATGCCGCGCGCACGGCCCGCGACGACGTGATCGTGCTATGCCATGGCGGTCCCATCGCCACCCCGCAGGACGCCGCCACCATCCTCTCGCAGTGCGGCGCCTGCCATGGATTCTTCGGCGCCTCCAGCATGGAGCGCCTGCCGGCCGAGACCGCGCTGACCGAAACGGCGCGGCGCTTCAAACAAATCACCCGATAGAAGAGGCTCATCATGTCAGGCTCACAATTCGGCACTTTCCTGCTGATCGTGCTCGCGGTCGCGATCGTTGCCGCCATCGTCGTCGGGCTGCTGCACTGGCTGTACCTGCGGGCGTCCAAGGAGCGCGCCTTCGTGCGTACCGGCCTGGGCGGCCAGCGGGTCGTCCTGGACGGCGGCGCGCTGGTACTGCCCATCGTCCACGACGTGATTCCGGTCAATATGAACACGCTCAGGCTGGAGGTCTCGCGCGGGCGGGACAAGGCCCTGATCACCAAGGACCGCATGCGCGTGGACGTCATCGCGGAGTTCTATGTGCGCGTGCAGGCCAGCGCGCAGGCCGTCTCGGACGCCGCCCAGACGCTGGGCCAGCGCACCATGGCGCCGGAGCAGCTGAAGGAATTGCTGGAGGGCAAATTCGTCGATGCCCTGCGCACCGTCGCGGCGGAACTGACCATGGAAGAGCTGCATGAACGCCGTGGCGACTACGTGCGGCGCGTGCGGGAAGCCGTCGCCGAGAACCTGATCAAGAACGGCCTGGAACTGGAAGGCGCATCGCTGACCCAGCTGGACCAGACCCCCATGGAGTTCTTCAATCCCAGCAATGCCTTCGATGCCGAAGGCTTGACGCGCCTGACCGAACAGATCGAACGGCGCAAGAAGCAGCGCAACGATATCGAGCAGGACACACTGATCGCGATACGCAACAAGAACCTGGAAGCCGAAAAGCTTTCCCTGGATATCGATCGCGAGTCGGAAGGCGCGCGCCTGGCGCAGGAACGGGAGCTGGAGATCGCCCGCGCCGAACAGCGCGCCACGCTGGCGCGCGAACGCGCCGAGCGCGACAAGGAAGGCCAGCGGGCCCAGATCGCCGCCCAGCAGGCCGTGGAGGAAGCCCGCCTGCGCGCCGAACAGACCGTCGAATCCAGCCGCATCAACAAGGACCGCGAGATACAGGCGGCGGAGATCGAGCGCCGCAAGACCATCGAGCTGGCCGAACAGCAGCGCTCCATCGCCGTGGCCATGCAATCGAAGTCCCAATCCGAGGCGCAGGCCGCGGCCGATGCCGCGCGCGCCCTGGCCGTCTCGGCGGAAGAAAAGATCTTCACCGCGCGCGAGCTTGAAATGGCCGAGCGGCGCAAGCGCATCGAACTGGTCGCGGCGGCGCAGGCCGCCGAGCGCGACGCCCTGGGCATGCGGGTGGCCGCCGAGGCCGAACGTGCCGCCAGCGAGGACCGCGGCTACGCGATGCGCGCCCAGGCCGAAGCGCAGGCCGACGCGGAACGCATACGCCTTGCCGCCGCCCGCATCCGCCACGAAGTGGAAGCCGAAGGCCTGCGCATGATGAACGAGTCGTCCAATATCCTGACGCCGGAGGCCCGCGCCTCGGCCCTGCGCATGCGGCTCCTGGACAAGGTCGAAGGCATCATCCGCGAATCCGTCAAGCCCATGGAGAAGATCGACAGCATACGCATCATGCATGTCGACGGCCTGGCGGGCGGCGCCGGCGGCCATGACCATGGCGGAAACTTCGCCGATTCGGTGGTCAATTCGGCGCTGCGCTTCCGCGCCCAGGCGCCCATCGTCGACCAACTGCTCAAGGAAATCGGGCTGGATACCGCCGACATCAATCGCATGGCCGGCGCCGGTACGCTGGCCGCGCCAGCCGGAGAGAAAAAGCAATGACCACGGTTTTCGTATCCAGCGTCATCGACGCGCCGGCGGCCGACGTCTGGGCCATCGTGCGGGACTTCAACGGCATGCCGCTCTGGCATCCCCTGATCGCCGATTCGCTTATCGAAAATGGCCTGACCTCCGACCGCATCGGTTGCGTGCGGTATTTTCATACCCGCGAGGGCGGCGTCATCCGCGAGCAGTTGCTGGCCCTGTCCGATTACGACTACACCTTCACGTACGCCATCCTGGAAAGCCCCATGGGCGTGACCGACTACGTCGCGACCCTGAAGCTGACGCCCGTCACCGACGGCGACCGCTGCTTCGGCGAATGGACCGCCGAGTTCAACGCACCGCCGGAACGCGAAGCCGAGCTCAAGCGCTTCATCGGGCAGGAAGTCTTCCTGGCGGGCTTCCACGCGCTGGCCGCGCGGCTGGCGCAGCGCCGCTAAGGCGCGCGGGCCGCCCGGGGATCCGGCAGGTATGCCAGGAATCAGCCGCCCGCCGGGGGCATGACGTACAGCACATACTTCCGCGGCGCGGACTGCACGCCCCATACGGTGCGCCGCACCGCAATCGCGACGGGCGGAGCCCCGGAGTAGCCGGCGGCGGCATGTTGGCACTGGGCGTCGTCGTCGCGGCAGACGAACAGGACGCCCTGGCGCCGGACCTGCATCCGGTCGATCCACGGGGTCGTGCCCGGATCGAAAATGTCCCAGTAATGAATCCGCTGGCTGGCGTAGAACGCGACCGCCCTTGCTTCCTTTTCGTCGCCGGCCACGATGGCCAGGGGTTCGCCGACCCGGCTATCCCACACGGCGTGCGCGGCCCGCGCCAGCGCCTGGCGCGGCTCCATGGCGCCGCGGTCGTGATGAATGGCCTTGAGGTAGCCGCCGCCCGCCGACAGCACCAGCGCCAGGATCCAGTAGACCGCCATGATCGCTGGAATGCGCCGCGTCTCCAGCCCGATGCCGGCATTGGCGAGCACCGCCAGCCAGAATGCACTGATGGCGAACCACTGCGCATTGCCCCAAAGCGGGGAAAAATGCGTCCGCGTGGCCAGGGCGAGCACGCAGATGGCCACGAAGGTGCCCATGGCAAGCCACCATAGGTCGCGGTGCAGCGAACGGCGCACGAAGCCATGCAGCATCAGCTTGGCCGCGCGTCCGCGCGAATGGCGTGCCAGCAGCCACAGGAAAGCCATGCCGGGCAACAGATAAAGCAGTTGCGTCATGGCGTACCGCACCAGCTCGCCCGCGACGGCCGGCAGCGGCCGCACGATTTCCTGCATCCGCTCGTCGGCGTAGGCGAACGTGGGCATGTCGTTTTGCGCCAGCCAGCGCAGATGCGGCCAAAGCACGATCACCCCCGTCATGACCGCAAGAAGCGTCTGCGGCTGTTTCAGGCGCGCGCGCCATGCGGGCCGGCATAGCCCGGCCAGCGCCAGCCCCGCCAGCAGCGCCACCGAGAAATACTTGCCTAGCATGGCAAGGGCGGCGGCGGCGCCCAGCGCCATGGCGGCCCGGCGCGACCCCGTCTGCATATACCGCACGAAGAAATAAGCGGTCCAGGGCCACAGCGACAGCAGCACGGTATTGGCGTTGAACTTGATCGCCAGCGTCGTGTAGATGGGCGATACCGCCATGGCCACGCCGGCCAGCGCGGCCTCTCGCGCCGGCAGGAAGCGGCGCGCCAGCGAGACGATGCCGCACACGCCCAGAATGGCGTTGGCCATCGACAACGCGAAATACGCCGCGTCGGTATGCGGAAAGACGCTGAACCACGCCGCCGTCATCCACGCGAACAAGGGCGGATGCTTGTAGTAGCCGGGCTGCCAGGCTATGCCCCAGCTGTAGTTTTCCAGCATATCGCCCGCCCAATCCAGATTGGCGCGATACAGCCAGGAGGCGGCCGTCCAGACGGCGAAATGAATAACGAGCAATACGGACAGGCGCACCGATCCGCTATCGGCATCGGCCAGGCCGCGATGGCCGGGGGAATAGGAGGGAACGAGGATTTCTGCCATGGATCCTGAATAGCGAACGGAATGGCGCATCCCACTCCAATGCCATTTAGGAAAGCCTGGGAGCCACGACGTTCCGCGGCCTATTCCTGGCAACGTTGAACATGCCGTGGAAGCCGGACAGTACCGGCCGTTGAACCGCCGCAACAACGGCGGCAGGCCGTGCAACTTCCGTCAAACGCGCGTGCGCCTCACGGATGTGGCGCCGTGCGACTCATGGACCCTGGCGTGCCGCGCACTAGTAATGCGGCGGCAGTTCATCCCGCGGACCGCGCGAGCCCGCCTTGGCGTCCTCCATGTCGGCCAGGCGCCCGCGCAGCTGGCCGATCTGCTGGGCCAGCCTTTCGATCTGCGACTGCTGCCTGTGCACGATTTCGTTCAGCCGGTCCAGCAGGTCCTCCGCGAAGCCGGCCTTGATTTCCAGTTCCTTGACACGATCCGCCAGGTCCCCTGCTTCATCCATTGCCATCAATACCCCATTGCCGCGCCGGCCGGACGGCGGGCGTCGTTGGCGCCATACAGGTAACCGGGCCGGACGGCGCCGGATACGGATGCATCGTTGCCCGAACTGGCCGCACCGTCCTTGCGCGCTTCGTCGGGCAGGCCCACCAGCACCAGTTCCGCCGCGCCCCAAGGCGTCTGTTCCACCATCTTGTATCCCATGCCGCGCAGAATACCCAGCGTATCGGGCGACAGGCCGTATTTCTCGTAATAGACCTCGTCGGGCAGCCACTGGTGATGGATGCGCGGGGCATCCACGGCTTCCTGAGGCGCCATGCCATGGTCGATGACATTGATCGCCGTTTCCAGCGTAATGGTGATGATGCGCGACCCGCCCGGCGAGCCCAGCACCATATAGGTCTTGCCATTGCGCGTGACCAGCGTGGGCGCCATGGAGGACAAGGGCCGCTTGCCGGGGGCGATCGCGTTGGTGGCGCCCTGCACCAGCCCGAACAGATTCTGCGCGCCGAGCTTGGTGGTGAAGTCGTCCATTTCGTCGTTCAGGAAGAAACCGGTGCCCGGCGCGATCACGCCGGCGCCGAACCGGCCGTTCACCGTATACGTGGTGGACACGGCATTGCCGTCCTTGTCCACGATGGAGTAATGGGTGGTCTCGGTCTTCTCGTGCGGCGCCGCCCCAGGGACGACTTGCGCGGATGGCGTGGCGCGGTCGGCGGCGATCTTCTCGCGTATGGCCGCGGCGTAGGACTTGCTCAGCAAGCGCCCCAGCGGATTGTCGACGAAGGCCGGATCGCCCAGGTAGGTATTGCGGTCCATATAGGCGTGGCGCATGGCTTCGGTCATGACATGCACCGATTGCGCCGACCCGTAACCCATGGCGCGCAGGTCATAGCCGGACAGGATGTTCAGGATCTGGCACAGGGTGGTTCCGCCGGAACTGGGCGGCGGCGCCGAAACGAAAACGTAGCCCCGGTAATTGCAGGTGACGGGTGCCGTCTCCGCGATCTTGTAGGCGGCGAAATCCGCGGCCCGGATCACGCCGCCGCCGCGCATGGACGCCTGCTCCACCGCGGCCGGTATGCGGCCTTTGTAGAAGGCGTCGGGCCCGGCGTCCGCGATGGCCTGCAGCGTGCGCGCCAGGTCCGCCTGCACCAGGCGGTCGCCCGGCTGCAGCGGCGTACCGTCGGCGCGCAGGAAGACCTTGGCCGCCTCCGCGTCGCGACGGAACATGTCCGTGCTGGTGTCCAGGATATCGGTGTCCGCGCGGGTCAGCACGAAGCCGTCGCGGGCCAGCCGGATGGCCGGCGCCATCACGTCCTGGCGGGACAGCCGGCCGTATTTGCGCAGCGCGGTATCCATGCCCATGACGGTGCCGGGCGTGGCGACGGCGCGGTAGCCGTACAGGCTGGCGCCCTTGATCAGTTCGCCCTTGGCGTCCAGGTACATATCGCGCGACGCGCCGGCCGGCGCGGTCTCGCGGAAATTGATGAAGGTATCGCGCCCGTCGGCCAGGTGTATGGTCATGAAGCCGCCGCCGCCGATATTGCCGCAACAGGGATTGACCACCGCCTGGGCGTAGCCCACGGCGACGGCGGCGTCGATGGCGTTGCCGCCCATTTTCAAAATGTCGACGCCCACCTGCGTGGCCAGGTATTGCGACGTCACGACCATGCCGTTGCGGGCCTCCACGGCCGGGGCCGACGCCGCGCGCGCCGCCAGCGGCACGCCCGCCCACAGAACCGCCGCGAGCAGCCCCGCGGCCACGCGGCCAAAGCGCTGAATAGCCATCGTTTCATCCCCTTGCCATGGTGGTGTTATCCAGGAGCGGGCATTGTAAGATGCCGCCGATGTCACGGAACCTATCCTATCCCAAAGCCATGGCGCGGCGCCACGTGTTGAGCCTGCTGGGATTCATGCTGGCCTATGCCTGCCTGGCGGCGGTCAGCATGCGCGAGCGCGACGCGGTCACCTTGTCCACGCTCTTCTGGCCGCCCGCGGGCGTGCTCATGGCTGCCCTCATGCTGAGCCCGCCGCGGCGCTGGTGCATATGGATGGTCCTGGCGGCGACGATGCATATCGCGATCGGCATCGTCGTCGGCGAACGCCCGCTCGCGGTCGCCCTGGTGTTCGCCGTGACCGACCTGCTGTTCTGCGGCGCCGTCGCGTCCTTGTGGCGCTGGCGCGCGCACGCGGCCGATACCTTGGCCACGCTGCGCGCCGCGCTGTGGTTCATCGTCCTGCTGGCCGCAGGCAGCGTGGGCGGTGGCGCGCTGGCCGCCTTGGGCCTGCGTGCGGTCGATGCCTCCGCATCGGCCGAACACTGGTATGTATGGAGCCTTGCCGGCTTCGTCGGCTGCATCATCACCACGCCGGCGATCCTGGCCTGGTCCCGCTTTCGGCCCCGCGCGCTGGCCGAGCAGAACATGCTGCACCTGTGGATCGGCCTGATCGCCGCGTTCGCGTTGCTGGCCGGCACGAATATCGTTTTCAACAATCCGCCCAAGGGGCCGCATTTCGTCTGGCACGACGGCTTCGGCATGAGCTACGGGCCACTGCTGTTCGTCGCCATCGTGGCCCTGGCATGGGGCGCGGCCGGCAGCTCGCTGGTGGTGGCGGGACTGGCGCTGCTGGCCGGCTCCTACACCCTGAGCGGCATGGGCCCCTACGCCAACATCGCGCACTTCAGCGGCGAGCCGCTGTTGGCCGTGCAAGGTTTCCTGGGCTGCGCCGCGCTGTTGAGCCTGGTCACGACGGCCCTGTCCGCCGACCGCGAGCAGGCCTTGAAACGCACCGCCGCCCTGACGCGGCAACTGGAAGCGGCGCTGCACGTCAGCGGCCAGGTCGCCTGGGAATACCGCCGCGCGGAACAGCGCCTGTCCTGGCTGGGACGGCTGCCCTACGGCATCGAAGTGCCCGACGGCCCGATGAGCCTGGACGACTGGCTGGCCCGCGTGCACGCCGACGACCGCGACCGCGTGCGGGCGTGGCTGCACACGGGTGCCGATTCCTATGCCCTGCGGCGGCTGCGCCTGCGCATCCGTGGCGCCGATGGCGGATTTCACGCGACGGAAATGGCCGGATCGGCGATGAGCCAGGTGCCGGACCGGATGACGGGCCTGATGGGCACGGCCGTGGACGACGCGCAATACCAGGGCTTGCCGTGACGCCGGGCTTGCCGCTCCGCCCGCTGTGTTGTCTTCAAAGCCGCTGGACTTCGCGTTCGATCTCGTCGACGGTCCGCGCGAACCGCGCCAGGAAATCCGTCATCCGCGGCGAAAGCTCCGGCCCGGGCGTACCGCGCAAGGCGTCCTCCAGCGCATTGCCTTCTTCCACGACGGGCCAGTGCCCCAGCATGCTCAGCGCGCCCAGCGCGCGGTGCAGCCAATCCGCATAGCGTACGCAAACCTGCGGGCACACTCCCGACGGGGCCTGGGCCAGGTCGGCCCGCAAGGCCGACAGCGATGCCCGCAGGAATTCGCGCAGAACCGCATCGTCCTGGCGGAAATGTGCCCGCAGCGTGTCCAGCGCCAGGCCGGCGCGCCGCTCCGGCATCCGCGCGAGGCCGGCATCGGGCGGTTCGCTGGCCAGCGCGGCCGTCACCGCCCCCGATGGCAGGCAGTCCAGCAATACCGCGCGCAGTCTATCCAGCGTGACGGGCTTGCGGATGCGCGCGTCCACGTCCGTCGTGCATGGCTCCTCGGCGTCCGCCTTGGCGGTCACCATCACGACGGGCAGCCGTGGCGAAACGGCACCCTCGCGCCTTTCCTCCCGGCGCCACGCCCGCACCAGTTCGGCGCCGTCCATGGCGGGCATGTGGCAATCCGTCAGGAGCATGGCATAGCGGCCCGAGCGCAAGGCCTGCAGCGCGGCCGCGCCATCGCCCCGCACATCGCAGGCATAGCCCAGGGTGGCCAACTGCCGGCGTATCAGGTCGCGGTTGATGGCATGGTCGTCCACCACCAGCAGGCGCGGCACATCGCGCGCGAGATCATGCGTAGCCGTCACGGCATCCGCCGGCGCCGGCATGGACGTCGGCGTGGCGGGTATCGCGGATGTGGCGGATGCGGCGGATGCAACGGACGCGGTCGATGCAAGCGATGCGGCGCCACGCGGCCGTTGCGTGCCGGCGGGAACCGGCCGCGGCGCGGCCACGGGAGACACCGGCAACCGGCACACGAACGTCGCGCGCGTTCCTTGGCCGGGGACGCTGTCGAGCACCAGCTTTCCTCCCATCAATGCCGCCAGCCGGCTGGACACCGACAGGCCCAGGCCGCTGCCGCCATAGTGCCGCGAGATCGACGGCTCGGCCTGGCGAAACGGCGCCATCACCTGCGACAGCTTTTCGCGCGGAATACCGATGCCCGTATCCGCTACGACGAAACGCAATGACTGGTGGCCGCCGTCCGCGGCATCCACGGTCAGCGTCAGCCGCACCTCGCCCTGCGAGGTGAACTTGGCGGCGTTGCTGATCAGATTCGTCAGGATCTGGCGGATACGCAAAGGGTCGCCGAGCAGCGCGTCGCTGACCGCGTCGTCGATTTCATAGTTGGTGTCCACCCCGCGGCGCCGCGCGGGCTCGCCCATGACCATGACCACGCTCTGGATCATGGCGCGCAGGTCCACCGGCACGGACTCCAGGCTCATGCGGTTGGCCTCCATCTTGGAGAAGTCCATCACCTGGTCCAGGATCTGCAACAGCGAATTGGCGGACGAATTCACTGCCATCAGCATCTGCCGCTGCTCCGCGCCCATCGACGCGCGCATCAGCAGGTCCAGCATGCCGATGATGCCGCTCAAGGGTGTCCGGATCTCATGGCTCATCGTGGCCAGGAAGGTGGACTTGGCCAGCGCGGCGCTATCGGCCAGGTCGCGCGCCGCCTGCAGCTGGGCCTCGACGGCGCGCCGCCGCATGACCTCGCGACGCAATTGCCAATAGCCCAGCGACACGCCGATGGCCGTGGCCAGCAGCAGGACCATGGCCGGGAAGACCTCCCGCCAGAACGCGGCGGGGCCGATGACGAAACCCTGTTCCATTCAGGTCCCGACCGGCGCCAGCGCCAGGGGCTGGACGCCGGCCTGCGGCCCGACACGCATCTCGTGCGTATGGAAGCGCGCCAGCGTATCGCGGTGCGCGACGCTGATCACCGCCGCGTCGGGCAGGCGCTGCAACAGGGTTTCGTACAAGTGACGCTCGGTATCGGCGTCCAGCGAGGACGTCGATTCGTCCATGAAAAGGAAGTCCGGCTTCAGCAGCAGGGCCCGCGCGAACGACAGCCGCTGCTTCTCGCCGGGCGACAGCCGGCGCGACCACGCATCGGTCACGTAGAGCTGGTCGGCATAGGACTCCAGCCGGCACAGGCGCAGCGCTTCCGCGCAGGCCTGGTCGCTATAGGCGTCCGTGGCTTCCGGATAGCAGACCGCCTGCTTCAAGGTGCCGTCCGGCACATACGTCGACTGGGGCAGGAACAAGGCGACGCGGCCATGCGCGCGTTCGCCGGCCGGCATGGCCAACGCGCCGGACGCATGCGGCCACAGGCCCGCCAGGGTCCGCAACAAGGTGCTCTTGCCCGCGCCCGAGGGGCCTCGCACCAGCCAGCGCTCGCCGGGCCGCACGCGGAAGGCCGCCGGGACCGCCAGCGGCTGGCCATCGGGACGGAAGACCTGCAGGTCGCGCGCGGCTACTTCGTCGCGCTGTTCGCGCGCCAGGCGATCGTGGTCGCCCTCGCCCATCCGGGTGCTGAATTCGCGCAAGCGGTTGATCGTGGCGCGCCAATCCGCCAGCGTGGCATAGCTGTTGATGAACCAGGAACAGGCGCCGCTGACCTGTCCGAAGGCATTATTGAGCTGCATCAGCACGCCCAGGGTGAAGGCGCCGGCGAAGTAGCGCGGCGCCGCCGCCACCAGCGGAAAGATGATGGCGACCTGCCCGTAGATCGAACTGGCGAACACCAGCCGCTTGGTATAGCGCATGATCTCGCGCCAGTTGTTGCGGACCGCGCCGAACGCGGCGCGCGCGCGCCGGCCTTCCTCCGGACCGCCATCGTAAAAGGCGATCTGCTCGGCGTTTTCGCGCACGCGCACCAGCAGCACGCGGAAATCGGCCTCTACCTTCTGCTGGCGATAGCCGACGTCCACCAGGCGACGCGCGATCTTGTGCACGGCGAAAGAACCGAGTATGCCGTAGATCACCGCCGCCCAGACCATATAGCCCGGAATCTGCACGGGATGGCCGAACACCGCGAAACCCAGCGCGCCGGACAGCATCCACAGCAGCGACACGAAAACGCAGAACGTCGCGATGGTGGAGATCAGGTCGATGGAGAGCGCCAGGGTATTGGACGCCATGCTGCGCAGGTCCTCCGCGATGCGCTGGTCCGGGTTGTCGACGATGTGGTCGCGTTCCATGCGGTAATACGAGCGGCTGACCAGCCACTGGCGCAGGTAGACGTCCGTCAGCCATTGGCGCCAGCGGAATTCCAGCATCTGGCGAAAATAGATCTGCGCGGTGCTCAACGCGATGAAGATGAAAGCCAGCAGGGTAAAAACCAAAACCAAGTGTGTGAACGCGGGAAGATCGCGCTTGTCCAGTGCATCATAGAACGTGGCGTACCAGGTATTGACCCGCAGGTTCACGTAGACGATCGCCAGGTTCAACGCCAGCACCAACGCGAGCAGGCCCCGGGCCTTATGGCGGTCCTCGGAAACCCAGTAAGGCTTGATCAGCCGCCATGCGGAAACCTTCTGGCCGTGCGCCGGAAACATGGCGCCCAGCAGGGCCGGGGAGGTCTTGCCGCCGTTGTCCAGACTGTGGCCGGGGCCCGCTTCCGCCGGGGAAGGATGCGCTTGTCCGCGGGAACCGCCCTGCTTTGCTCGATCTGAAACCATGGTTGTGGACTCGTAAGGTGATGCCGTTCAGACATACCATTACCGAGAAGGTTTCAACGCTTGCCCGGCCGCCGCGTATCAGGCTGGGCATGGCCGGCGGCTTACATTCAGCCTAAAGGCAGGGCCGCTTCAGGCAGGGCCGCTTCAGGCTTGCTCGCCGAACGTGTGCCGGGTATCGGGCGCGTATCCGCGGCGTGGTAGGTGTGGACTACGGAAAACTTGACCTGGTCGCTCTGGTTGCGCCCCGCCGCGTGCAAGGTGCGGCAGTGGAAAAACAAAACATCGCCGGGTTCGAGTTCCGGCGTGACCGCGCTGGCGATCAGCGCGGCATTCTCGGGCAGGTCCTCGCGCAGAAATTGCGCGGCATCGAAGCGTTCGGCGGGAAGATCCATGACGTGCGATCCGGGCACCAGCCACAAGCCGCCGTTATGGGCGGTCTCCGGGCCCAGGGCCAGCCACGTGGACACCAGGTCTTCGCGGTCGAAAGACCAATAGCGGATGTCGCGATGCCAGCCGGTCAGGCTGCCGAAGCGCGGATGCTTGGTCATGACACAGTTGTGATGGGCGCGCGACAGCACCGCCGGCTGGCCGAAATAGCGCTGCAGCGAGGCCGCGACGGCCGGGTCGGTGGCCCAGGCGGCGAACAGGGGGTCGCGCGCATAGGCGTCCAGCAGCCGCCGGACCGTACCGCCGCCTTCGGCCTGGCGCGACGCGGGGGCGCCGGGATAGGCCAGGTCGGCCTCGTATTCGACCGGCGCGGCGGCCTGCTCCAGTTGCGCGGTGGCCAGCGCCCGCAGCGCATCGCGGCGCGCGGCGGGCAGGAAAGCGCGGGCGACGACGAAGCCCTGCTCCCGCAGGACGGCGAGTTGGGCAGGGGTAAGCGGCGAAGACATCGAGTTTTCCGGAGGCGAAGCACGCATCGGGCAGGCGATGCGCCAGGGTTTCATGCCACGCACGGGATTTTACGCCATCGCGCAAGGCAGCCCTGCCGCCGCGGATCGCGGCCGCCGCGCTTGTGGCGGGCATTTGCCAGGCACTAGAATTCGCGGATGCAGCGCAAAGACTTCGGATCCATGGAATGCCCCGTCGCCCGCGGCCTGGAACGCGTGGGCGAGTGGTGGAGCATCCTGATCCTGCGCGACGCGCTGCAGGGCCTGACGCGCTTCGACCAGTTCCAGAAAAGCCTGGAGATCGCGCCCAATATCCTGGCCCGCCGGCTGGCCTCGCTGGTGCAATCGGGGCTGCTGGAAAAACGCCTGTATAGCGAACGGCCGCCGCGATACGAATACGTTCCCACCGCGATAGGCCGCGATTTCCAACCCGTGCTGATGGCACTGCTGGCGTGGGGCAACAGGCATTTCGCGCCGGAGGGCGCCCGCGTGGTCGTCGCCGAACAAGCCACCGGCCGCATCGTCGAACCGGCCGTGGTCGACCCGCAGACCGGCAAACCCCTGCGGGCGCCCGACTATGCGATGCGACCGGGCCCGCTGGCCAGCGAAGCCCTGATCCGGCGACTGGCGGGCGGCGGATCGCTCGCGGCGGATGCACCGGCCGGCGATACCTGATACCTGATACCTGGCCCTGCCCGCTCATACGCCTGGGTATTGCCGCCGCGCACGGCCCCGCGCTCAGGACACGCCCGGCACGTTCATTCCCGCCAATCCCACCAGGGCGCCCCCCAGCAACAGCCACAGGGGGTGCAGCCTGGTGCGCCACCCCAGCACCGCGACGGCGGCGACGATGGCGCCCAGCAGCCAGCCCTCTACGGAGGCTTCGGTAATCAAGGCGGCGCTGGCCGCCAGCAAGCCCACGGTGACGGGGAAAATCCCCGTCTGCGCCACCGCGCGCCAGGGCTTGTCCTTGAAGCGGTCCCACAGGCGCATCACCAGGATGGTCACCAGCGAGGACGGCACGAATTTGGCGACGCTGCTGACCAGCATGCCCTGCCAGCCCGCGATGTGCCAGCCGACCATGGGCACGATCATCAGGTTGGGGCCGGGCGCGGCCTGCGCCAGCGCGAACAGCGCCGTGAAGTTTTCCGCCGTCATCCAGTGATGCACGTCGACGACCTGGCGCTGCATCTCCGGCAGAATGGTATTGCCGCCACCGAAGGCCAGCAGCGACAACTGCGTGAACAGGATGGCGAGCTGGATCAGGACCGTGGTCATCGACGCATCCTCCAGGTGATCAGGATGCTGAGCGGCGTCAGCACCAGCATGGTGGGCAGCAGCGGCACGCGCAGCACGGCGATGGCGATAAAGCACAGCACCGCGACCGCCATGCCCCAGCGATTCTTCAGCAAGGGCGCGCCTATCTTGAAGGTGAGCGAAATCAGCAGGCCCGCCGCCGCGGCCGCCAGCCCCGCGAACAGGTGCCTCACGTGCGGATCGTCCTGGTAATGCTCGTAGACCACGCCCAGCATCATTACCACGATGGTGGGCACGAGCACGAAGCCCAGCATCGCGCCCACCGCCCCCGGCACGCCGCGAAAGCGCATGCCCAGCGCGACCGACAGGTTGATGATGTTGCCGCCGGGAAGGAACTGGCACAGCCCCAGCAGCGTGGTGAACTCTTCGCTGGAGATCCACCTGTGCTTTTCCACCACCATGCGGCGGGCCAGCGGCAGCGCGCCGCCGAACGCCG
The DNA here is from genome assembly GCF_001676705.1 of Bordetella bronchialis. NCBI lineage: Bacteria > Pseudomonadati > Pseudomonadota > Betaproteobacteria > Burkholderiales > Alcaligenaceae > Bordetella > Bordetella bronchialis. The sequence goes on along the minus strand of NZ_CP016170.1, from coordinate 2,688,162 downwards.
TCATGCCCAGCCAGAAAAACCCGATGAACAGCTGCCAGACGGTGGGAGGATCGGCGAGCGGCTGCTCGATCATGGGCGCTGCGGGATGGGCTGCGGGCTTCATGCCTGAAGATCCATGGAGAAGTTGCGGGACGGGGGACGGCTTCGACACCGCCGTCCACGGCTGCGGACGGCGGACCGGGCGGGGTGTCTTATGTATTATATAAGAGTGGCAAAGCACGGCACTCCGTGGCTGCATAAAAAAAAAGCCGGGCTGCGCGTCGGCAGAGCCCGGCCTTCAACGAGGTTCGTCCGCCATCAGGGCAGATCGGCCTCGCTATCCACGTATACCAGTCCGGCTTCGCGCAGCTTATCGCGCATGCCATAGATGTCCAGCCCCAATTCCCCCGCGGCCAGGCGCTTGCGGTTCAGGGCTTCCTTCTGCAGGCGCGCGTCGCAAGCCTGGGCAACCTCCCCCGCACGGCGGCGCGGCACGATGACGACGCCGTCATCGTCGGCCACCACCACGTCTCCGGCGGACACCATGGCGCCCGCGCACACCACCGGCAGGTTGACCGAACCGGGGGTCGCCTTGATGGTGCCCTTGGCCGAGACCGCCTTGGACCACACGGGAAACCCCATGTCCTTCAGGGCCTGCACGTCGCGGCAGCCGGCATCGATGACCAGGCCCACGATGCCGCGGGCGCGCATGGAGGTCGCCAGCAGTTCGCCGAACATGCCGTCGGTATTGGGCGCGCTGCAGGCCACGACCATCACGTCGCCAGGCTGGCAGAGCTCGATGGCCACGTGCAGCATCCAGTTGTCGCCAGGATGGGCCAGCACCGTCACCGCGCTGCCGCCGATCGCGGCGCCGGCCTGGATGGGCCGCATGTACGGCTGCAGCAGCCCGCCGCGGCCCTGCGCTTCATGGACGGTGGCGGTGCCGGCGGCGGCCAGCCGCGCGATGACCTCGCGGTCGGCGCGCGGGATATTGCGAACTGCGAAACTCATGAACCTCTCCGGAGAAAGAACGCGGGCCGCTGCCGCGGCCCGCGCGATGCCATGCCCTGGACGGCGATCAGTCGGCCTTGATGTTGGCCGACTGGATCACGCGCGACCACTTGACGGTCTCGGCCTGCACGAAGGCGCCGAAATCCGCCGCGCTGCCGGGGGTCGTGACGGCGCCCAGTTCCGACAAACGCGTCTGCACGGCGCTATCGGCCAGCGCCTTCTGCAGGGCGGCATTCAGCGTGGCCACCACGTCGGCCGGCGTGCCCTTGGGCGCGCACAGGCCCCACCAGACCGAGGCAGCCGCGTTGGGCAGGCCCAGCGAGGCGATGGTCGGCACGCCGGGAAGCAGCGCGGAAGGCTTGTTGTCCAGCACGGCGAGCGCCGTCATCTTGCCGGCCTTGATGTGCGGAATGGCTTCGACGGGATTGATCGCCATGAAGCTGATCCGGCCGCCCAGCATGTCGGTAATGGCGGGGGCGCCGCCCTTGTACGGCACGTGCAGGGCCTCGAACTTGCCCTCGCTCTTCAGCAGTTCGCTGGCCAGGTGGCCCGAGCTGCCATTGCCGGCGGTACCGTAGGTCAGCTTGTCGGGATTGGCCTTGCCGTAGGCGATCAGGTCGGGCAGCGCCTTGAACTCCGACGACGCCGGCACGACGACGACCAGCGGCGCGTAGCCGATGGCGCCCACCGGAATCAGGTCCTTGGCGGGGTCGAAGTTCAGGTTCTTGAACAGCGAGGCATTGCTGGCCAGGGAATTGGACGAGGTCAGCAGGGTGTAGCCATCGGCCGGGGCGCGGGCCACGATGTCCATGCCGATATTGGTCGCGCCGCCCGGGCGGTTGTCGATGATAATGCTTTGCTTGAGCGTTTCGCCCATCTTCTGGGCCACCAGCCGGGTGACGATGTCCACCGCGCCGCCCGGCGCATACGGGACGACGATCTTGATGGGTTTGGACGGATAGTCGGTTGCCTGGCTCATGCCCGGTATTGCGGCAAAGGCGACGGCGGTCGCCAGGCCGGCAACGCGGAAAAACTTGGAAAGCGCGCTGCTTGCTCGCATTCGGGTCTCCTGTTTAAAAAGATTACGGACTATTGCAGCCTCTATAATGGTTTACCCTTAGTCATAGCGTCCAATACTTTTTCCATTGCGTATTCATATTCTTTTCAAATAACCATGGATTTCCGCCAACTCCGCTATTTCGTGGCGGTGGCCGAGGAACTGAGTTTCAGCGCGGCCGCCCGCCGCCTGCACGTCAGCCAGCCGCCCTTGAGCATGCAGGTGAAATCCCTGGAAGACGAACTGGGGGCGACGCTGCTGCGCCGGACCAAGCGCCACGTGGAATTGACCGAAGCGGGCACGCTGTTCCTGGACCAGGCGCGCCGCGCCCTGCAGCACCTGGAACGGGCGGGCGACGTGGTGCGCCAGGCCATGCAGGGCGAAGCGGGCGAAATCCGCGTGGCGTTCACCGCCTCCGTGCCGATGTTCGAGGCCTTTCCGCGCATCGTCCAGGCTTTCCGCAGCCGGCATCCCGCCGCCCGGGCCGATCTGCTGCACATGTCGACCGGCCAGCAATTGCAGGCCCTGGCCGATCGCAGCATCGACGTCGGCTTCCTGCGCCCGTCGATACTCTTCTGTCCGCCGCCGGATATCCGGGTCGTCACGCTGTGGAGCGACCGGCTGATGGCCGCCCTGCCCGCCAGCCATCCCCTGGCGCGGGAGGACGCGCCGCTGCCGGTGGCGGCGCTGGCGGGTTCGTCCTTCATCCTGTTCCCGCGCGGGCTGGGCTGCGGGCTGTTCGAGCATGTCGGTGTCCTGGCAAGCCGTGCCGGCTTCGCCCTGCAGGTCGGCCAGGAAGCGCGCGAAGGCGCCACCATCGTGGGCCTGGTGGCGGCCGGGATGGGGGTGTCCATCCTGCCGGAAACCTATGCCAGGACGGGGATACCCGGCGTGGTCTATCGCCCGCTGGACACGCCGGACGCCGCCAGCCAGATCCTGCTGGCGCACCGGTACGACAACGACACGCCGCTGCTCGCGCGCTTTTTCGAGACGGCCGCCGCCAGCTGACGCCGCGCCCTTATTTGGGCGTGGCGAATATCGTGATAGTGAATTCGGTCAGGCTATAGCCCATATCGTCGGCGATCTGCCGCAGGCGCCGCTCGATTTCGGGATCGACGAATTCCTCTACGTCGCCAGTCGAGGTGCTGACCAGGTGGCCATGATGCCGGTCGCCGTCGTTCAACTCGAACACGGCCTTGTTGCCGCCAAGCTGGCTGCGTTTGAGCAGCCCGGCCTGTTCGAACTGGGTCAGCACGCGATAGACGGTGGCCAGGCCCATTTCAACGCCTTCGTTCATCAGATGGCGATAGACGTCTTCGGCGCTGAGGTGCCGTTGCTCGCTGTTGCGGAACAGATCCAGTATTTTCAGGCGTGGGAATGTGACTTTGAGCCCGATACCCTTAAGATCGACCGAATCCGTCATGTCTGGCCTCCACCTGCCAAGATAACCGCCCGCGCCCCGGCGACAATGGCATCATGCGCATGGCGCCGGACCGAACCGGCAGTGCGCGCTATCGCGGGAATCCCCAACCAATGAGCAATTCCAACCTGCATTACCGGACCTTCCTGTTCCTTCTGATCGTGGTATCGATCGCGTTCGGCTGGATCCTGTGGCCATTCTACGGCGCCGTGTTCTGGGGCACCATCCTGGCCATCATATTTTCCCCGCTGCACCGCCGCCTGCTGGCGCGCCTGGGCAAGCGCCGCAACCTGGCGGCGCTGATCACCCTGCTGCTGTGCGTGTTGATCGCCATTCTGCCGGTCATCCTGATCACCGGCTCGCTCGTCCAGGAAGGCACGGCGCTGTACCAGCAGATCCGTTCCGGCGACCTGAATTTCGGCCTGTACCTGGAGCGCATCCTGAACGCCCTGCCGCCCTCCGTGCATGCCTTGCTGGACCGCTTCGACATCGCCGACGTCCGCGGGCTGCAGCAGAAGCTCAGCGCGGCCACCGTCCAGGGCAGCCAGTTCCTGGCCACGCAGGCCTTCAGCATCGGGCAGGACACTTTCCAGTTCGTGGTCAGCTTCGGCGTCATGCTCTACCTGCTGTTCTTCCTGCTGCGCGACGGCGCCACCCTGTCGCGCAGCATCAGCCGGGCGATCCCGCTGAGCGAGGCCTACAAACAGCACCTGGCGCGCAAGTTCACCACGGTCATCCGCGCCACCATCAAGGGCAACGTGGCGGTGGCCGCCACCCAGGGCCTGCTCGGGGGCCTGGCCTTCTGGGTGCTGGGCATCCAGGGCTCGTTGCTGTGGGGCGTGCTGATGGCTTTCCTGTCGCTGCTGCCGGCCATCGGCGCGGCGCTGATCTGGGTGCCGGTGGCCGTGTACTTCCTGGTCACCGGCGCGATCTGGCAAGGCGTGGGGCTGATTGCCTTCTGCGTGCTGGTGATCGGCATGGTGGACAACATCATGCGCCCCATCCTGGTGGGCAAGGACACCAAGCTGCCGGACTGGATCATCCTGATTTCCACGTTGGGCGGCATGGCGCTGTTCGGCCTGAACGGCTTCGTGATCGGCCCCCTGATCGCGGCCCTGTTCACCGCGGTGTGGGATCTTTTCGCACTGGAAGGCGATACGCCCAACGAGGAATGATGCTTACCAGGGGAAGTCGATCAGGTCGCCGTACAGGCGCCGCAAGGTCGCCTTGACCTGCTCCGACCCCTGGTACACCGCGATAAGCTTCAACAGCCGCGGATCCTGCGCGCGTTCCGGCAGGGACACCCAGCGTATGGCGTAGCGGCGCACATTGCCGGGGTCGTTGTTGTCGAAGGCCAGGCCGTCTTTTTCATCCAGCCCGCCGTGCTTGGCGAAGGTGGTATAGGTGGCCGAGGCCGTGACATCGTCGAAGGCGCGGGCGGCCTGCGCCCCTTCGATCGCCACGAATTTCAGGTCCATGGGATTGCTTTCCACGTCCAGCAAGGTGGCGCGTTCGGCGGCGCCGGGCTTCAACGCGATCAAGCCCATGGACTGCAGCAATAGCAAGGCCCGGCCGGTGTTGACCGGATCGGCCGGGATACCGATGGACGCGCCGCGCGGAATGGGTTCCCCGCGCTTCACCTTCTTGGAAAACAGGCCCATGGTGGTCGAATAGCCATAGGCCACCGGCACCAGGTTGGCGGCCCGGCTGCGGTTGAACAAGTCCAGGAAGGGCTGGTGCTGGAAGAAGTTGGCATCGATGGAGCCATCGGCGACCGCGACATTGGGCATGACCCAATCGGCGAATTCCACCAGCCTGGCGTTGACGCCCTGGTCGCGGGCCTGCGCGATGGCGATTTCCGTGGCTTCGTTGGCGACGCTGGCGATGACGCCGACGCGCAGCGGCGCCGGCTGCGCCAGCGTCCTGACGGGGGCGGCCGCGAGACCGGCGGCCGCGCCGGCCAGGGTGCGCAGGACGCGACGTCGCGGCGGATGGTCGGGCGCGGGCATGGCGGCGTTCGTCAGGCCGCGCGCCCGGTCGCGAGGTCGTCCGCGGGGCCTTCGCCGAACGGCACGAATTCGCCCGAGTGGGGATCGCGGATGAAAAGCAGCCCCGTCGCCACGCCGAAGTAGGCGCCGTGCAGTTGCAGCTCGCCACGTTCCACGCGCTGGCGGATATAGGGGAACGTCATCAGGTTCTTCAGGCTGTGCTCCACGACGCGCAGTTCCAGGCGGCGCAGGTCGTCCTGCCGCTGGCCGGTGCGGTCCACCTTGCGCGCGGTTTCCTCGATCTGCGACATCCATTTGCCGATGAAGTCGCCCTTGGCCAGGGGCTCGGCGTCGTCGTAGTACGAACGGATGCCGCCACAGGAGGCATGGCCCATGACCACGATATGCTTGACGTTCAAGCCATTGACGGCGAACTCGATGGCCGAACTGGTGCCGTGGTAATGCGAGTCGGGCTCGTACGGCGGCACCAGGTTGGCGACGTTGCGCAGGACGAAGATCTCGCCGGGGCCGGCGTCGAAAATCAGTTCAGGCGCCACGCGCGAGTCGCAACAGCCGATGACCATGATCTCCGGGCTTTGCCCTTCCGCCAGCTGGCGGAAGCGGTTGCGTTCGGCGGGAAAGCGTCCCGCGAGGAAATCCTGGTAGCCGGCGGTAAGCCGCTTGGGGAAATTGAAGGTATCGCTCATGCTGATCAGCCTGCATCGAAATCGAAGCCTATTCTAGCGCCCCGTCGGGCTGCCCCGCCGGCCTACAATGCGGGCATGCGTGACAAAGGACTCCCGCCTCCGTCCACCGGCGACCTGTTCGGCAGCCCGGACGACGAAACGCCCTGGGATGAACCCATCGCCCCCGGTGCGGTGCTGCTGCGCCGCTATGCCTGCGCGCGCGCGCCGCAAGTGCTGGCCGCGGTCAAGGCCATCGCCGCATCGGCGCCTTTCCGGCACCTGATCACCCCTGGCGGCCAGCGCATGTCCGTGGCCATGACCAACTGCGGGGCCCAGGGCTGGATATCCGACCGGCGCGGCTACCGCTACGGTGCGGAAGACCCCCTCAGCGGCCGTCCCTGGCCCGCCATGCCGGAGGTCCTGTCCACCCTGGCGCGAGAGGCCGCCGAACGCGCCGGCTATGCCGGCTTCGCCCCGGAGGCCTGCCTGATCAACCTTTACCGTCCGGGTGCGCGGCTGACGCTGCACCAGGACCGCGATGAACTGGACCTGGACGCGCCCATCGTGTCCATTTCCCTGGGCTTGCCGGCGACCTTCCTGTTCGGCGGCCTGCAGCGCGGCGATCGCCCGCGCCGCTTTCCCGTGGTGCATGGCGACGTGGCCGTATGGGGCGGGCCGTCGCGGCTGGCTTTCCATGGCATCGCGCCCCTGCCCGACGGCGTGCATCCGGCCACCGGCGCCAGCCGCGTCAATCTGACTTTCCGCAAAACCCGCTAGCGGACCGGGGCCGCGCTCGCGCCGGCGGGCGGTCCGGCGCGAAGCGCGGCCCCGGTCCCGCCCCGCCGGGCGGACCCGCCGCATTCGCCCGCCCACGCATCATCCGCGCGGATGATGCTGCGCGTGCAGGCTCTTCAGGCGCTCGCGCGCGACATGCGTGTAGATCTGCGTGGTCGAGATATCGGCGTGGCCCAGCAGCATCTGCACGACGCGCAGGTCCGCCCCATGGTTGACCAGGTGGGTGGCGAAGGCATGCCGCAGCACGTGCGGCGAGATCGGCGCGCGGATGTCGGCCTCGCGCGCATACCGGCCCACCATCAGCCAGAACGTCTGGCGGTGCATGGCCTCGCCGCGTACCGTGACGAACAGGGCGTCGCACAGGCGCCCGGCCAGCAACAGCGGACGCGCCTGCTTCACATAGCGGTCGATCCAGTGCGCGGCCTCCGCGCCCAGGGGCACCAGGCGATCCTTGCCGCCCTTGCCGCCGACCACCCGCACCACGCCTTCGTTCAGGTTGACATCCAGGGCCGCCAGGCCGACGAGCTCGGACACCCGCAGGCCGGTGGCGTACAGGGTTTCGAGCATGGCCTTGTCGCGCAGGCCGAGCTCGGTTTCCACGCGCGGCGCGCGCAGCAAGGCGTCGACCTGCGCCTCCGACAGGGTCTTGGGCGTGCGCAAAGGCTGCCGGGCGGAACGCACGGCCAGGCAGGGGTCCTGGGCGACCAGGCGTTCGCGCAGGGCCCACTGGAAATAGCGCCGCAGGGCGGACAGCCGCCGGTTGGCGGTGGTCGGGCGGGTATCGGCGTGTACCGAGGCGAACCAGCCTTCGATATCGCCGGTCAGCGCCGTGGAGATACGGCGCCCGTGGTTTTCGTGCAGCCAGACGTCGAAGGCCGCCAGATCGTTGCGGTAGGCGCCCAGCGTGTTGCGCGACAGGCCGTCTTCCAGCCACAGGGCGTCGAGGAACTGCGCGACGCTGGGATCGATGTCGCGCCGGCTTTGCAGCGACGGCGCATCGCCCGGGGCGGTACGGCGCGGAGGCGAAGCCGCCATGCGCGATCAGCCGCCGGTAGCCCGCGCCGAGGCGGACGCCGTGGCGTCCAGCGAGGCGTCGGCGCCGGCTTGTGCCGCCTGCTGGCGCGCGACCCAGGCGTTGTACCCGCCGGCCAGCGCGGACACATTGCGATAGCCCGCCCGGAGCAGGCGGTCGGCCAGGACCGCGGCGGAGATTTCCTCCGGGCAGGCGCAGTACACCACGATGTGCGCGTCCATCGGCCACTGTTCCTTGGCGATGGGCCCGCGCGGATCGACCACGATGGCGCCCGGCAGGGGGGCGTCTCCGCCGGCGCGCACGTCCAGCAGCACCGGCACGCAGCCCTGCGCCTGCATTTCGTCGAGTTCATCGAGGGTGACCCGGCGCACGTGGGCGAAGCGCCGTATCGTGCGCTTGCGCCGCGCCCAGCGGTAGGCCAGATAGCCGGCCAGCACCACGGCGATGGCGACCAGCCCATAGACCCCGTAATCGCTCAGCATATCGAGGATGTCGCCCACCATGTCATTGAAGGCGATGCCGATAAGCAGGGCCGAACCGGCCCAGATCAGCGAGCCCGCCGCGTCGTAGGCCAGGAAGCTGCGGAACCGCAGCCCGGCGAAGCCCGACATCACGGTGGACAGGGCGCTGGCGCCCGGCAGGAACTTGGCCACGAGCAGGATGCGCGGGCCGGTACGCCAGTACAGCGATTGGGTCTGGCGTATGCAGGAATCGCGCGAGATCGACACCCGGCAGACGGTGTTGAGCAGGCCGCTGCCGAAGCGCTTGCCCCCGGCATACCAGGCCGCGTCGGCGATCAGGCAGGCCAGCACGGCGGCGGCCAGCGTGACGGCCCACGGCAGATCGCCATGCAGGACCAGCGCGCCCGCCACGACCAGCAGGGGATACGCCGGGATGGGCAGGCCGGCCTGCTCCAGCAGCACGTTCAGGAATACCAGGAACGGGCCGTACTCCAGCAGCAGGGTCTCGATGTCTTTCAAAGCGGTTCTCGTGAGGTAAAGCGGCACGCCCCGGCGGCGTGGGACAACGGCGCGACGGGCCGCCATACCGATACGGCGGCCCGTCAGCACCATATCGGATAATGAGGGCGCGCCGGATATTTTTCAATTCGGCGGAGAACCGCATGCGCCGCCCTCCTCTCCTGACCCGGATTCTTGCCATCGGCATCCTGCTGCACGTCTACATCGGCCTGCGCCTGATACCGGACGCCCCCGTGCCGGAGGCCGTCCAGGTGTTGGCCGCGCTCTACCTGGCCGTGTCCTGCGTCCTGATCCCGCTGGGCGCGCGGGCCCGGCAGATGGCGCCGCGCTGGTCGCGCCCCGCCGCGTGGACGGGCCTGATGGCAATGGGGTTTTTCTCGTCCCTGCTGGTGCTGACGCTGCTGCGCGACGTGGCGCTCGCCATCGCCTGGGCCGCCGGGGCCCTGGGCGGCCAGCCGCTGCATCTCCAGGAAGTGCGCGCGGCTTCCGCGCTGGCCGTGCCGGTGCTGGCGGTGCTCATCACCCTGGTGGGCCTGTACAACGCCCGGCGGCTGGCGCGCACGGTCACGGTCGACGTCCCCATCGCGGGCCTGCCTCCCGCCCTGTCCGGCTTCACGATCGCGCAGATCAGCGATGTGCACGTGGGCCCGACGATCCGGCGGCCCTACGTGGAAGCCATCGTGGCGGCCGTCAATGCCATGCAGGCAGACGTCGTCGCCATCACCGGCGATGTGGTCGATGGCCCGGTGGACGTGCTGTCGCCGCATACGGCCCCGCTCGCGGGCCTGGTCGGCCGCTATGGGACCTACCTGGTGACCGGCAACCACGAGTATTACTCGGGGGCCCGGGAATGGGTGACGGAATTCCAGCGCCTGGGCCTGACGGTGCTGTCGAACCGCCACGTGGTCATTTCGCACAACGGCGTCCCGCTGGTCCTGGCGGGCGTCACCGATTACAGCGCCGGGCAATTCGATCCGGCCCAGCGCAGCGATCCGCGCGGCGCGCTGCTGGGCGCGCCGCCCGACGCGGCGGTCCGCATCCTGCTGGCGCACCAGCCGCGCACGGCGGTGGCCGCCGAGCCGGTCGGCTACACGCTGCAGATTTCCGGCCATACGCACGGGGGACAATTCCTGCCCTGGAATTTCTTCGTCCGCCTGCAGCAGCCTTTCACCGCCGGCCTGAAGAAGACGGGCAAGCTGTGGGTCTATACCAGCCGCGGCACGGGCTATTGGGGCCCGCCCAAGCGCTTCGGCGCGCCGTCCGAAATCACGCGGATCCGGCTGGTCCCCGCGCGCCAGCGCTGACAGGACCGCGGGACGCCGGCCCTATTCCGCGGGGACCGAGGGCAGATGCAGCCGGCCGGTGTGATAGTCGTAGCCGTAGACTTCGCCGTAGCGGCCCCATTCGACGGCCACTTTCAGGACGCGCTCGGCCTCGTCCGCCTTCAGGAATTCCTCCAGCATGTCCAGGAACTGCTTGTCGGGCAATTCGCCGGTGGGCTCCTGGCGCAGCGAGTGGCAGATGTTGGCCGCCAGCGGAATATGCGCCAGGAGCTGCCGGCCGAAAATCTCCTGGCGTTCCTGCTGCTCCGCGCCGGCGTAACGGCGCCCCACGGGAGTCAGCGCGATGTCGCCGTGCTCGACGACCGCCAGGCCCAGCAAGCCCAGCGCCTCGTAGGCGGGGAAGAGTTCCTCGTCGGGCAGGCCCGCCTCTTCGGCCAGGCGCGGCAGGTCGGCGCGGCCGTTCAGGGGCGGCTCCGACAGCAGCTCCAGCACGGCCTCCATGGTGCCGACGTTGGCATCGGGCAGGCGATAGGCCTGGTGCACCGGCGCGGCGGGCGCGCCGGCCGCCGTCGCGGGCAAGGGCTTGGCGGTCATGAGCGAATACACCTGGTCCACCAGCGCCCGGACCTCCGGCGAATCGGCATTGCGCGGACGCGGCAGGGTGACGTGGATTTCGTCGCGCACCCGGCCCGGATCGCTGGCGAAGATCAGGATGCGGTCCGCCATCATGACCGCCTCTTCGATATTGTGCGAAACCACCAGGATGCCGCGCGTGCCCATGCGGCGCTCTTCCCATAGTTCCAGCATGTCGTCGCGCAGGGATTCGCCGGTCAGCACGTCCAGGGCGGAGAAAGCCTCGTCCATCAAGAGCACGTCGGGGTTGGTGGCCAAGGCGCGCGCGATGCCCACGCGCTGCCGCATGCCGCCGGACAGCTCGCGCGGCAGCGCGCCGCCGAAGCCGGCCAGGCCGATCAGCTCCAGCGCGGCCTCGGCGCGCTGTTCGCGCTCGGCGGGCGGCACGCCCTGGGCTTCCAGCCCCAGCGCCACGTTCTGGCGCACGGTCAGCCAGGGAAACAGCGCGAAAGACTGGAAAACCATGGCGATGCCGGCGGCCGGGCCGTAAAGCGGCTGCCCACGGTAATGGATGCTGCCATGGTCCGCCGGAATCAGCCCCGCCATGATGCGCAGCAGCGTGGACTTGCCCGAGCCGGATTTCCCCAGCAAGGCGACGATCTCGCCTTCGCGCAACTGGAAGTCCACCCCTTCGAGCACCGATCGCGTGGCGCCGTCGGCGGTACGGAACATTTTGCTGACGCCGGCCAGGTCCAGCAGATTCTTGTCGGCCATCATGCTATCTGCTCCACTTTTCCGCCAACACGTACAGCCGGCGCCACAGCAGCCGGTTCAGGCCCATCACGAAAACACACATCACGCCGATACCCAGGGCGATACGCGGGAAGTCCCCGCGCGAGGTCATGTCGGCGATATAGCCGCCCAGGCCGGTGGCCGTCAGGGTGGTCTTGCCCCAGGTGACGACCTCGGCCACGATGCTGGCGTTCCAGGATCCGCCGCTGGCGGTGATCGCCCCAGTCACGAAGCTGGGGAACACGGCGGGCAGGTAGAAACGCCGCCACTTCAGCCACCCCTTCAGGCCCAGGTTGTCGGCGGCGTAGCGCAGTTCGCTGGGGATGGTGGTGGCCCCGGCCACGACGTTGAACAGGATATACCACTGCGTGCCGAAGATGATCAGCGGACTGAGCCAGATCTCCGGGTTCAGCCGGAAGGCCACGATAACGATGACGGCCAGCGGAAACAGCAGATTGGACGGAAAGGCCGCCAGCAGTTGCGCCACCGCCTGCACGCGTTGCGACCATTCCGGCCGCAGGCCGATCATGATGCCCACCGGCACCCAGACCAGCGATGCCAGGCAGATCAGCACCAGCACGCGCACCAGCGTGATCAGGCCCAGCCCGAACACGCGCAGCACTTCGGCCCAGCCGACCTCTGCATGGACGAAGATCACCAGCCGCCATACGGCAATCAGGGCCAGGGCCGTCAGGACGGCATCCACCGCGCGCTCGACGTAGGCACTGCGGCTGCGCACGCGCGCCCGGACCGAGGTGCCGTCATAGTCGCGGCGAAACCAGCCCAGCACGCGCTGCGCTTGCAGCGACAGGGCTTCGCTGCAAGCGCGAGTCAACCGGCCGCGGCGCAGCCAATCCAGCACCCAGGACTGCTGGGCCGTATTGCCCTGGGTTTCCTCGAAGCGGAATTTGTCGGCCCATGCCAGCAGCGGTCGGAAGAACAACTGGTCGTACAGCAGGATGCCGATCGCCATGGCGATGATCGCGTAGACGATGGCGTGCACGTTCTGCGCATCGATGGCGACCGCGATATACGAGCCGATGCCGGGCAGCTTGATGTCCTGGTTGGACACGGTGATCGCCTCGGACGCCACCACGAAAAACCATCCGCCCGACATCGAGAGCATCATGTTCCAGAGCAGCGCCGGCGTCGCATAGGGCAGTTCCAGCCGCCAGAAGCGCTGCCACGCGCTAAGGCGGAATACCCGTGCGGCTTCGTTCAGCTCCGACGGCACGGTACGCATCGATTGATACAGGCTCAGGGCCATGTTCCACGCCTGCGAGGTGAAGATGGCGAAGATGGCCGCGCACTCCACGCCCAGCAGGCTGCCGGGAAACAGCGCGATGAACCCCGTAACCGTGATCGACAGGAAGCCCAGGATGGGTATGGACTGCAGGATGTCCACCATCGGCACCAGGATTTTTTCGGCGGTGCGCGACTTGGACGCCACGGCGGCGAACGCAAAGCTGAACAGCAGCGAGGCGCCCAGCGCCATGAACATGCGCAGCGTGGTCCGCAGCAGGTAATACGGCAGATAGGAAGGATCGAGGGATATCGGCAGCGGCGTGCCCACCGCATAGGGCTTGGCCATCTGCGAGGCGCCGAATGCCAGCGCCGCGAGCACGCCCAGGATCAGCGGCAATAAAGCCCAGTCCCAGCGATTCGGACCGCGGCCATCGGCGGTCCGGCCCGCCGGCTTGGAGACGAAAATCGGATACATGCCCTGCTCCGGCAGGCAAAAACACAATGGCGGACCGATGCGGGGCAGGTTCCGGCGGCAACCGTGGCCCGCCCGCGAAGGCGTGCGCAAGGTATCACGAGGCACGGCAGAGCGTCCACCGTAAAAACTTGACGAAATTCTGAATATGCCGGGGGCTCCGCGCGCGCGGATCAGGCCGCCGGCCGGGCGGGCATGGCCGGGCCGCGCGTCCCGTCGAGGAGGGCTCGGACGCGGCATGCCCGGTTCGTCGCCGGGCTCCGCGACGGGCAGGCGAATCGCGCGGCCGCGGGACCCGACCGAATACGGCGTGAAATCGCGCATGCCACGCCGGCCGCGCCTGCCCATATCCCCCGGGGCGCCCGTTGTAGAATCGGGGACGGACGATTTCCGTCCTCTCTGGAAAGCCCGCCATGATCGACCGCGTCTTCGTTTTTCTCGGCGCCCTGAATATGTTCCTGGCCGTCGGCGCCGGCGCATTCGGCGCGCACGGGCTGCGCCGCATCCTCACCCCGGAAATGCTGCAGGTCTGGCAAACCGCGGTCACCTATCACATTGCCCACGCACTCGGCCTGCTGGCGATCGCCGCCCTGTCCCCGCGCTATGCCTCCGGCCTGTGGACGACGGCTGGCTGGCTGATGTTCGCCGGCATCATCCTGTTCAGCGGCAGCCTGTACCTGCTCTCCGGCACCGGCATCCGCTGGCTGGGCGCGATCACGCCGCTGGGCGGCACGGCTTTCCTGGCCGGCTGGGCACTGGTCGCCTGGGCCGCGGTGCGCGCCATGCCGCCCGGCTAGCACCGAACCTATTGTTCTCCCCATGTCGCCAACTTCTTCCGCTCGCAGTACGGCGGGTACCGGGATCGTCTGTATCCTGTGCGGCATACTTTGCCTGACGATCAGCGACGCCATCGCCAAGTGGCTGGGCGGCACGTATCCGCCCACGCAGATCCTGTTTCTGCGCTGCGTGATCGCCCTGCCCTTTATCGCGGCCATCGTCGTCGCACTGGGCGGTCGGCATGCGCTGCGCACCCGCCATCCCGGCATCCACCTGCTGCGCGGCGCGATCAACGTGGTATCGGCCACCGCTTTCTATTCCGGCCTGCGCTACCTGCCCTTCGCGGAAGCGACCGCGATTTCCTACGCCGCGCCGCTGTGCGTCACGCTGCTATCGGTGTTCGCGCTCAAGGAGCGCGTCGACGCCACGCGCTGGACCGCCCTGGCACTGGGATTCGCCGGCGTACTCCTGATCGTGCGTCCCGGCACGGCCAGCTTCCAGGCGGCGGCGCTGCTGCCGCTGGTCACGGCGATGCTCTATGCCGTCATGATGATCACCGCGCGGGCCATCGGCCCGGGCGAGAGCTTCCTGACCATGTCTTTCTACATCGTGGCCGCGCAACTGGTTTGCAGCGCCACTACCCTGCCCTGGTTCTGGCGGTCGCCGGACGCCACGCACTGGCCTTTCTTCGCCGGCGTGGCCTTGTTCAGCACCCTGGGGCTTACCTTGATCACGCAGGCCTTTCGCATCGCGCCGGCTTCGGTGGTGGCGCCCTTCGACTACACCGGACTGATCTGGGCCAGCCTGCTGGGCTGGGTCATCTGGCAGGAAACGCCGGACCTGATGACGTGTATCGGCGCGGCCATCATCGTGGCCGCGGGACTGAGCATCATCCTGCGCGAAGCGATACGGCCGAAGCGGGGACGCGACACGTAGCGGCGCGCAGCGCGTTGGCGGGACAGGCGCCGCTGCCCGCGGGGAGGCGTGAAACCGTGCCTTCGCGCCCAGGCAGGACGTCCGGGCGCCGGCCATCCCGCGGGCGCCGCGTTCACCTGGCCTTCGATGGCGCCGCGCCCGCGCCCCGGGCGGCATCGGCGCCGACCACCGCATACAGCCGCCAGGCCAGGCCCAATCCCAGGACCAGCAAGGCAGCGATCAAGGCGACGACGCCATTCCACCCGGCCAGCTCCCAGCACTTGCCGCCGACCGAGCCCAGCACGCTGGACCCCAGGTAATACGCCAGCAGGTACAGCGAGGCCGCCTGCGCCTTGTAGCCGCGCGCCAGCTGGCCCACCCAGCCGCTGGCGACGGAATGCGCGGCGAAGAATCCAAAGGTGGCGACGATCACGCCCGCGATCACTACTCCCAGCATCGAAGACAGCGTCAGCAGGGTACCCAGCAGCATGGTGCCCGCGCCCAGGCAAAGCATCAGGCCGCGGCCATGGCGGTCGGCCAGCCGGCCGAACAGCGCCGAGGCGAATATCCCCACCACGTAGGCGGTGAAGATCGCGCTGATGGTGGCCTGGCTCAGCGAGTACGGCGGCGCCAGCAGGCGAAAGCCGGCGTAGTTGTAGACCGTGACGAAGCTGCCCATCAGCAGGAATCCCAGCGCGAACAGCGACAGCAGGTTGGCGTCCACCAGGTGCGTCATGATCCCGGCGCGCGCCGCGCGCCAGCCGCCGCCGCGCTGCGGCGTGAAATGCCGCGATGCCGGCAGGCTCATGGCGAACAGGATGGCCGCGCCGATGCCCAGCACCCCGACGACCATCATGGCCACGCGCCAATCGAAATAATCCGCCACCAGCCCCGTCATGACGCGGCCCGCCATGCCGCCGAAAGCGCTGCCGCCGATGTACAGCCCCATGGCGAATCCCAGGTCCGAAGGCGCGACCTCTTCCGCCAGGTAGGCCATGGCGACGGCCGGCACGCCGCCCAGCACCAGGCCTTGCAGCGCCCGCACCGCGAGCAGCGCCTGCCAGGTCGGCGTGAGCGCCACGGCCAGGGTCAGGATGCCGGAGGCGAACAGCGACGCCGCCATGACGCCCTTGCGCGGCAAACGGCTGGACCAGAAACCCACGATAAAGATCGCCACCGCCAGCAGGCCCGTGGTCAGGGACAGCGACAGGCTGCTTTGCGTCGGGCTGATGCCGAAGTGGTCCGTGAACAGCGGCAGCAGCGGCTGCACGCAGTACATCAGCGAGAAAGTGGAAAAACCGGCGGCGAACAGCGCCCAGTTGGTATTGCGGTAACCCGGCGTGCCACGCGTGTGCCGCGGCGGCGCGCCCGTACCGTCCGGCGCGTCGCGCCCGGTCGATGGCGAAGTCATGGAAACAGGAAGCGTGGCGACCGGCCCGAGGACGTCCCCGGACAAAAAAAGCGGCGCGCCGCAACCCGTAACAGTAGGACGATTCAGAGCGCCTGTCCAATCCGCCCGGGGCCCGCGGCCTGCGCCGCCTTATCGTGGCCCGCCGCGCGAGCCGTGTGACGGGCCCGCGGAACCCGCGCGTGGCCCAGGGCCGCGTCCTAATCGCCGGCACCGGAAAAATGCCGGTGCAGCACGTCGCGCACGCGCGGATGGCCCGCCGCCTGGTCCGCCACCGCGGCCAGGCGGGGGCAGTGCTCGTCGAACCAGGCCCGGCGCGGGCGCCAGTGCGTCATGACGGTGATGTACAGATCCAGCGCGGTCAACTGATCCCCCAACACATGGGGTTCGCTTACCTGCTCTTCGATACTGCGCCAGAGCATCTCGCGCCGCTTGTCGGTGGCCGCGCGCAGCTTGCGGGCGGCCTCGCCTTCGCCAGTCCAGCGCGCCGGGTCGTCGCCGAAGGTGAATGTGGGATAGACCGCCGCCGCCATCCGCAACAGCATTTCGAAAAAGCGCGCCCGCTGCATGCTGCCGGAGGCCGGCGCCAGGTTGGCGTGGGGGGCCGCATCGTTCAGGTGCAGGATCATGGCGGCGCTTTCCGTCATGACCGCGCCACCCGGCAGGATCAGCGTGGGAACCTGTCCCAGCGGATTGAGGCGCAATAGCCGGTCGCGTCCCGGGCCGGGCTTGAGGTAAGGAATATCCGTAAGGCGGACGTCCAGTCCGGACAGGCGCAGCGCGGCCTCGACGATGGCCGAGCCGCAACCGCGCGAACCGATCAATTCGTACTGCGTCATGGCGGCGCTCCCCTGCGAGACTCCCCCCGCGGCCGGCGTGGCGACTACTGCTGCGGCCACTGTACACCCGTGCCGCGGCGGCGGGCGCATCAGGACGTAACCGGATCCCCGTAGAGCGGCTCGGGCTCGGCATCGATGACTGTGCGCAGCACCGCCAGGAAGCGGCGCGCCATAAGTGGCAAGGGCTGCAGGTCGGAATACGTCGCCCAGATGGCCATCCGGGCCGCCGGCGCGATGGGCCGCACCGCGACGGCGCGCCGCAGCTCCGGCCCGACGCACCAGGCATCCACCATGGCCGGCCCCAGCCCCTGTTGCACGAAGGCGGCCGCCATCACCGGCGTATGGACTTCCAGCGCCGCGGCGCGGGGCGGCGCGCCACCGAAGAACGACGCCAGCATCCGGCCCAGCGGGGCTTGCGCGGGGTAGCCGATCCAGTCCACCGCCGCGAAATCCCCGGGCCGCAGCACCTCGCGGCTGGCCAGCGGATGCCCCGGCGGCAGGATGCAGACGACCGGCGTGCTGCCCAGTTCGATCGCCGCCAGATTGGGATGGTCCGGCGGCTGCATGGACACGGCGATATCCGCGTGGCCGCCCAGGAAGTGCCCGGCCAGCTCATCGAAGGTCGCGCTACGGTAATCGACGCGCACCTGGGCGCTGGCGGCGCGCAGCGCGCGCAAGGCCATGGGCACCATGCGCTGGCCGAAACTGGCGCTGGACACCACCCGCAGCATGCCCGCCCCGGCTTCGCCCAGGCTGGTGGCCAGCTCGTTGACGCGCTGGATGCCGCCGTACACCTGCTCGACCTCCGCATACAGGCGGCGCGCCTCCGCCGTGGGCGCCAGGCGCGTGCGCGAGCGTTCGAACAGCGGATAGCGCAGGCGGCTCTCCATCAGCGCCAGCACCCGGCTGATGGCCGGCTGCGAAACATGCAGCATGCGTCCGGCGCCACTGATGGATCCGGACAGCATGATGGCGCGGAAGACCTCGATCTGGCGCAGGTTCAGCGGCGGACGCGGCCCGGAATCGCCGCCGCGCGGCATGCCGTCTTCCGGCGTCCCCTCGATGTCATGCATGCCGGACTGGCTCCCCTGGGCGGCGGTTACAAGCGTGCTCATGCGGGCCGCGCGCAGCGGCGACCCACCGGCGACGGCCCACATTTGGATAACACGCGATTATAGGTTTTCCACATTTTTTGATATGCGCTGCGCGGCGGGGCGGTGGTACCTTGCCGGGTTCGATACACCCGTCACGTTCTACCCACACCAAGCAAGGGGAAATGGACCATGTCCACGTTCAAGCAGTTTCGTAGCTGGGCCGCCGCGGCAGCCCTGGTCGCCGTCGCCGGCAGCGCCGCCGCGGCGGATGCCAACTGGCCGGATCGTCCGGTCACTTTCATCGTGCCCTCCGCGGCCGGCGGTTCGCCCGACGTCCTGTCGCGCCTGATCACCACCCAGGTCGCCAAGCAGACCGGCGCCTCGCTCATCGTCGAGAACCGCCCCGGCGCGGCCGGCAACATCGGCATCAACCTGGTCAAGCGCGCGGCCGCCGACGGCTACACCATCGGCTACGGCAACATCAACACGCTGGCCGTGAACCGTTCGCTGTTCAAGAAGCTGCCCTATGACGTGGACAAGGACCTGGTGCCGGTCGTCCACATGATCGATCTGTACAACGTCCTGGTCGTGCCGGCCGATTCGCCCGCGCACAGCGTGCAGGAACTGATAGACCTGGCGCGCAAGAACCCCGGCAAGCTTTCCTACGGCGCGCCCGGCGTCGGCACGACCGGCCACATGGGCGGCGAGCTCTTCAAGAGCATGGCCAAGATCGACGTCATGTTCATCCCGTACAACGGCGGTCCCGCCGCGATCCAGGATCTGCTGGGCGGCCGCATCGATTACCTGTTCGCCAATTCCTCCGAAGCCGTGCCCCTGGTCAAGAGCGGCAAGGTCCGCGCCCTGGGCGTCAGCAGCCTGAAGCGCCTGGACTTGCTGCCTGAAATCCCGACCCTGGACGAAGCCGGCCTGAAGGGCTACGAAACCGTGGCCTGGGGCGGCGTGGTGGCGCCGCACGGCACCCCCAAGGAGGTCGTCGCCAAGATCAACGCCGATATCAACGAAGCGCTGAAGGCGCCGGAAGTGCGCGAGGGCCTGGCCACGCTGGGCGCGGTGCCCGCGGGCGGCACGCCGGAGGACTTCAAGAAGCTGATCGACAGCGAAACCGCCAAGTGGCACGACATCATCGAAACCGCCAAAATCGAAAAACTGGACTGATATGGACGCCGACCTGATCCTGCGCAAGGCCACCGTCATCGACGGCAGCGGCAAGGACCGCTACGTCGCCGACGTCGCCATTTCCGGCGAACGCATCGCCGGCATCGGCAGCTTCGCATCCTCCGACGTGCCCTCGCTGGACGCGCAAGGCCAGGTCGTCGCGCCCGGCTTCATCGATTCCCATACCCACGACGACGGTTACCTGCTGGCGCACCCGGACATGACGCCCAAGGTGTCGCAGGGTATCACCACGGTGGTCACGGGCAACTGCGGCGTCAGCCTGGCGCCGCTGGTGGCCGAGCGGATTCCGCAGCCGCTGGATCTGCTGGGCCCGCCCTCGCTGTTCCGCTTCGAGACGTTCGCGCGCTGGCTGGACGCGCTGCGCGCGGCGCCGGCGGCGGTCAATGTCATTCCCCTGGTCGGCCACACCACGCTGCGCGTGGCCGCCATGGACGACACCGACCGCCCCGCCACCGAAGCGGAGATCGCCGCCATGCGCGGGATGATGGAAGAAGCCATGGCGGCCGGCGCCTTCGGCATGTCCACGGGCACCTTCTATCCCCCGGCGGCGCACGCGCCGACCGAGGAGATCATCGGCGTGGGCGCGCCCATCCGGGAGCACGGCGGCCTGTACGCCACGCACCTGCGCGACGAGGCCGACCACATCGTGCCGGCCATGGACGAAGCCCTGGCCATCGGCAAGGCATTGGACTGCCTGGTCGTGTTCTCGCACCACAAGCTGGCCGGCGAGAAAAACCACGGCCGCTCCGCCGAAACCCTGGCGCTGATGGAGCGCGCCGGCAAAATGCAGCCGGTGTGCCTGGATTGCCATCCCTACCCCGCGACCTCCACCATGCTGCGCCTGGACCGCGTGCGCATTTCGCGGCGGACGATGATCACCTGGTCCAAGGGCTATCCCGAAGCGAAAGGACGCGACTTCGCCGAGGTCATGCAGGAGCTGGGACTCAGCGAGGAAGAGACGCTGCGCAAGCTGTCCCCGGCCGGCGCCATCTATTTCCTGCTCGACGAAAAAGACGTCAAGCGCATCATGACGCACCCGCTGGCGATGGTGGGCTCGGACGGGCTGCCTTTCGATCCGCATCCGCACCCCCGCCAATGGGGCACTTTCACGAATGTATTGCGCACCCTGGTGCGCGAGCAGTCGCTGCTGTCGCTGGAGCAGGCGGTCCACAAGATGACCGGCCAGGCCGCGCGCAACTACGGGCTGGCCGAGCGCGGCCTGCTGCAGCCGGGCTATTATGCCGATCTGGTGTTGTTCGATCCGGACCGCGTCTCCGACCGCGCGACCTTCGAGCAACCCATCCAGGTCAGCCAGGGCATCCTGGGCGTCTGGGTCAACGGCCGCCGGGTATGGAAGGACGGCGCCGCGGACGCCAACCGCCCGGGCAAAGTGCTGACGCCCACCCGAAAACCGGAGTCACTGCAGTGAACGACGCGCATCCTGGCTGCTATCTCGGCATCCTGGGCGGCATGGGCCCGATGGCGGGCGCCGCCTTCGCCTTGCGGCTTTCCGCCCTTACCCCCGCCGATCGCGACCAGGACCATATCCCCGCGGTGCTGCTGAACGATCCCCGCGTGCCGGACCGCACGGCGGCGACCCGCGGCGGCGAGGATCCCCTGCCCTATCTGCTGCGCGGGATCCGCTTCCTGAACGAGAGCGGCGCCCGGCTGATCGCCATTCCCTGCAATACGGCGCACCTGTGGTACGAACAGATGACGCAGGCATCGCGCGCGCCGGTGCTGCATATCATCGAGTCCGTGGTCGAAGACCTGCACCGCCGCGGCATACGGCAGGGAAAGGTCGGGCTGATGGGGACGGAAGCGACGCTGCGGCTGGGGCTGTACCAGCGGACGCTGGAGCGCCACGGGTACGAATGCCTGGTCCCCAGCGAAGAAGAACAGGTGGCGTACTGCACCAAGTCCATCCTGGCGGTCAAGGCCAACCGCCTGGCCGAAGCCTACGAACCCGCCGCCGCCTGCGTCCGTCTCCTTGAGTCCCGCGGCGCCGTGGCGGTGGCGCTAGGCTGCACGGAACTGCCGCTGGCGATTCCGCATGATCGCCGGCCCGAGTTCGATGTGCCGATGACGGATTCGATCGATGCGCTGGCGCTGGCGGTGATACAGCGCTACCAGGCCGAACAGGGCGCCGGCGTGTCACGGGCTGCGTAGGCGGGTCCTGGGCATGTCGTGGGTCGGGGGCGGTTTTCGACGGCACGGTTGCTGATGGGGTCTGGCGCGGGATGCCGTTTTTAGGGCGGCTTGCTATTGCCGTCCGGGGTGCGCCGTTTCGGGGCGGCTTGCTATTGCCATCCGGGGTGCGCCGTTTCGGGGCGGCTTGCTATTGCCGTTCGGGGTGCGCCGTTTCGGGGCGGCTTGCTATTGCCATCCGGGGTGCGCCGTTTCGGGGCGGCTTGCTATTGCCGTTCGGGGTGCGCCGTTTCGGGGGCGGCTTGCTATTGCCGTTCGGGGTGCGCCGTTTCGGGGCGGCTTGCTATTGCCGTCCGGCGGGGGGGAGGGCTGTCGGGGCTGGCCCGGTCGGCCGGTCCAGGGCCTTCGCCCTGGACTACCGCTTCGTCTTCCTCCTCCGGCGGCCGAACAAACACTGATTTTCTTGCGGCTTTCTTGCCCGGCCGTCCTCCGTACGGAAGCCCTCGCGCGGCGCTCCGACGGGCCAGCCCCGACAGCCCTCACCCCCGCCGGACTCACGGCCTGCCTCACGCCACGGTCGCTGCCATGATCTTCGTGCTTGGCCCTTCGTGGGTCGCATCCCGAAATTTGGAAGATCTTCATTGCCCGTCGTTTTCGGGCCGCCCTGCGCGGCCCAAAAACGCCTACGCGGTTGGTACATGTCGCGGTTGTTGGTCTGCGGCGATTCCGATCATGCGGCGGCTCCGATCATGCGGCGGCTCCGATCATGCGGCGGTTCCGATCATGCGGCGGTTCATGCTGTGGGCGGGAAATCGGAGTGGAATCATGGCCCGCGCGTTGGGGGGTAACAAGTCGGTGCGGCGGGCCGCCAACGGCCCGCCGCACCGTAGGCACCGTACCTTGCCATGGATCCCAGGGATAGGCGCGGCCCTACTATCTGGGATTTCGTGTGCGGGCCGTCAAGCCGAACGATCGTTCTGGACTTCCCTCGCTCGTGCAGCCCAGCCGGCGGCGGCATTTCGAGGGAGTGTCAGGAATTTTGTGCTTGAGGCCTAACATGTCGAAAACGGAGCATGTATGGCAACCCGAAAGAAGAATCCCCCTAAAGAGCTGCCGGCGATTCCTGCCGAGTTGGTCGAGCAATTGGTCAAAGGGCCGATGACGGCCGAGGCGGTGCAGGACCTGTCGATGGCGTTCAAGAAGGCGTTGATCGAGCGGGCACTGGGCGCGGAGCTGGGTCATCACCTGGGTTACGCACCGGGCCAACGGTCTGAAACGGCAACGAACCGACGCAATGGCACGAGCTCGAAGACCGTGCTGACCGACGACGGGGCCATCTCGGTAGATGTGCCGCGCGATCGCGACGGCAGCTTCGCCCCGATCCTGATTCCCAAGCATGAGCGGCGCTTCACGGGGTTCGATGACAAGATCATCGCGATGTACGCGCGCGGCATGACAGTGCGCGAGATACAGGCGTTTCTTCTGGAGCAGTACGGCACTGAGGTATCGCCAGAGTTCATCAGCTCGGTGACCGATGCGGTGGTCGAGGAGGTTACAGCCTGGCAAACCCGCCCGCTGGAGACGATGTACCCGGTGGTGTTCTTCGATGCGCTGCGGGTGAAGATCCGCGAGGACGGCGTGGTCAGAAACAAGGCCGTGTATCTGGCCCTGGCCATCCTGGCCGACGGCACACGCGACGTGTTGGGCTTATGGATCGAGCAGACCGAAGGCGCCAAATTCTGGATGAAGGTCTTCAACGAGCTCAAGACTCGTGGCACGCAGGACATCCTGATTGCAGTCACCGACGGCCTGAAGGGCATGGAGCAGGCCTTAAACGCCGTATTCCCTGCCACGACGTTGCAGACCTGCATCGTGCATTTGATGCGCTCAAGCCTGGACTATGCCAGCTGGAAGGAGCGCCGTGCCGTGGCTGCTGCGCTCAGGCCCATCTACAGTGCGCCAACGGTGGAGGCCGCGCAAGCCGAGCTGGCACGCTTCGAACAGGGCCTGTGGGGACAGCGCTACGCGCCGATCGCGCAGGCTTGGCGCAGCGCCTGGGACCGCGTGATCCCGTTTTTTACCTTCCCGCCGGCGATCCGCAAGATCATCTATACCACCAACGCCATCGAGAGCATCAACGCCCAGCTGCGCCGGGCGGTCAAAACGCGCGGGCACTTCCCCTCCGACGAGGCGGCCACCAAGCTGCTGTGGCTGGTGCTACGTAATATCACCGGCACCTGGGGCAGTTCCACTCACGAGTGGAAGGCAGCCATGAACCAGTTTGCGATCATCTACGCAGAGCGCTTCACCAATCCATATCGCTGAAATATCATCACTGGGCTGGGGCTCTTATAGACCGGCCTTTAATGCCTCAAGCACAAAAATACTGACACACCCCATTTCGACCGATGGCGCCCAAGTGCGTGAACCGGAACCCGGCCGAGTACTTCAGGCCGTAGCCCAACGCGCGGTCGAAGCCGATGTGCGCCGCCCAAATGATGCCCGCGACAATCGCGGCCGGCCTGGAGAGGAAGATTCCAGCCGCCAATACCGCCACGGGGCCGATGAACGAGTGTGCGAAGTTGTAGGAGACCGCACCGACCCTGGGGCCGGCCAGATACCCCAGGAACGAAAGGTCCGGCACAAAAAAGAACAGTCCGAACGTCCCCCAACCAGCGCCGAACTTCGCATAGGCCAGCAGACTCGCCGCCAGGATGGCCAGTCCTTCGAGACGAAGAAGAACGCGAACACCGCCCGATACTGCAGTCATCATGACAATAATCCTGGGTATGACTACACCCCCCGTTTCGCAGCCGTTGAAAACCAGCGCATGGCCCTTTTGGCGGAATAAACGGCTGTGTTTTCGCACTCTCGATCGAGCCAGCATCTCGCCCGAGCCTAGGGGTCGAATCATTGTAATCAGAACGCCAGACTTCGATAACCGCGACGGCCATACGCGCTAGCGCGCATGGCGCCTATGCCAGCATCCGCCGCAAGCCCAGGTGCCACGGTGTGGCGGGCCGGCGGGCGGCCCGCCACACCGCCTTGTTACCCCCCACCCTGCGCGGCCAAAATTCCACTCCGATTCCCCGACCTCCGCATTACCAGCACCGATGGCATTACCAGCACCGGTCGCATTCCAGCAGCCGTGGCATTACCAGCACCGGTAGCATTACCAGCACACGTCGCATTACCATCACCCGTAGCATCACCGACAACCGTCGCATTACCAGCAACCACCGCATGCACCACTGCGTAGGCGTATTCGGGCCGCGCAGGGCGGCCCAAATACGACGGGCAACAGAAGATCTTCCTTAACCCGAAACCCCCGCCCCACGAAGGGCCAAGAACACCGACCATCCCAGCGACCGGCTCTAAGGCAACCCGTGAGTCCGGCGGGGGAGATGCCTGGCGGGGCCGGCCCGTCCGAGGGCGCGCGAGGGCTTCCGTAGGGAGGTCGGCCGGGCAAAAAACCCGCAAAAACCCCACCGCTCCTTCGGCCGCCGGACGAGGAAGACGACGCGGAAGTCCAGGGCGAAGGCCCTGGACCGCCCGAGCGGGCCGGACACGACAGGCATCTCCCCCGACGGACGGCACCAGCAAGACGACCTTCGAAAGCCATCTCCCCACGGACGCCACCAGCAAGACGACCTTCGAAAGCCATCTCCCCCCACGGACGCCACCAGCAAAACGACATTCGAAAGCCATCTCCCCCGACGGCCGGCACCCCTTCTACCCCGACTCACCCACCCAGGTAAGCCTTCCGCACATCCGCATTGGACAGCAGATTCGCCCCCGTATCCTGCAATACCACCCGCCCGTTCTCCAGCACATACCCGCGATCCGCGACCTGCAGCGCCTTGTTGGCGTTCTGCTCCACCAGGAACACCGTTACGCCCTGCTCCCGTATCGTCCGTATGATGTCGAATATCTGCGCGATGATCAGCGGCGCCAATCCCAACGTGGGTTCATCAAGCAGCAGCAAGCGCGGCCGCGTCATCAGCGCCCGCCCGATGGCCAGCATCTGTTGCTCGCCCCCCGACATCGTCCCCGCCCGCTGCTCCGCGCGTTCCTTCAAACGCGGGAACAACTCATAGACGTAATCCAGCCCCTGCTGGATCTCCGGCCGGCTCGAAAAAAACCCGCCCATCATCAGGTTCTCCGCCACCGTCAGGTCCTTGAACACCCGCCGTCCCTCCGGAGAAATCGCGATCCCGCTGCGCATGATGCGCGACGTTTCCTTTTGGGTGATGTCCTGCCCTTCGAAAGTGATGGTTCCCGACCGCGCACGCGGATTGCCGCACACCGTCATCAGCAGCGTCGTCTTGCCCGCGCCATTGGCGCCGATCAGCGTAACGATCTCGCCCTTGTTGACTTCCACGGACACGCCGTTCAGCGCCTGGATCGCGCCGTAATACGTGTGCACGTTCTCCAGCTTCAGCATTATTCTTCTCCCAGGTACGCCTTGATGACGCGCTCGTCGCTGCGCACCGCGTCCGGCGTACCCGTCATGATCGGTTTGCCATGCTCCATGACCAGGATGCGGTCGGAAATCCCCATGATCAGGCTCATATCGTGCTCGATCAGCAGCACCGCCACGCCGAACTCGCGGCGCAGGCGGTCGATCAGGCGCTGCAAGTCCTGCTTTTCCTGGGGGTTCAGGCCGGCGGCCGGCTCGTCCAGCATCAGCAGACGCGGCTTGGTGATCATGCAGCGGGCGATCTCCAGGCGGCGCTGGTGGCCATAGGCCAGATTGCCGGCCTCGCGGTTGGCATACTGCCGCAATCCCATGAAGTCCAGCCACTGCGCGGCGCGCGCCAGCGCGTCGGCCTCGGACTGCCGGTAGGACTTCAGCTTGAGCAAACCGGGCAGCAGGCGCGTCTCCACCTGAGTATGTTGCGCCACCAGCAGGTTCTCCAGCACCGTCAACTGCTTGAACAGCCGGACGTTCTGGAAAGTGCGCACCAGCCCGTGGCGCGCCACCGTGTGGCTGGACAGGCCGGTGATGCGTTCGCCGTCCATGACGATATCGCCGTCCGTGGGCTTGTAGAAGCCGCCCACGCAGTTGAACACCGTCGTCTTGCCGGCGCCGTTGGGGCCGATGATGGCGAAGACCTCATCGCTCTTGACGTCGAATTCGACATGATCCACGGCCAGCAAGCCACCGAAGCGCATGCACAGGCCCGATACTTTCAGCAGGACGTCGCTCATTTACCCAACTCCACGTGAGGACGCTTCATCGGCAGCAGGCCCTGCGGACGCCACATCATCATCAACACCATCACCAGGCCGAACATCAGCATGCGATATTCGGCGAACTCGCGCGCCAGCTCGGGCAACACCGTCAGCAGTATGGCCGCCAGGATCACGCCCACCTGCGAGCCCATGCCGCCCAGCACCACGATGGCCAGGATCAGCGCGGATTCGATGAAGGTGAACGATTCCGGATTGACCAGGCCCTGGCGCGCGGCGAAGAACGCGCCGCCGAAGCCGGCGAACATCGCCCCCAGCGTAAAGGCGGACAGCTTGATGCGCGTCGGGTTCAGGCCCAGCGAACGGCAGGCGATTTCATCCTCGCGCAAGGCTTCCCATGCACGGCCCACCGGCATGCGCTTCAGGCGCGTCGCCACGAACAGCGTGATCAAGGCCAGCATCAGCGCCATCAGGTACAGATAGATGATGACGTGCTGGTTTTGGAAGGTCAGGCCCAGCAGTTCGTGGAAGGTGCGCTGGCCTTCCACGCTGGATGTACGGGCCATCTCGAAACCGAAGACCGTGGGCTTGGGGATGCCTGAAATGCCGTCGGGGCCGCCCGTCAGCCAATTCAGGTTGATCAGCAGCAGGCGAATGATCTCGCCGAAGCCCAGCGTCACGATGGCCAGGTAGTCGCCGCGCAGGCGCAGCACCGGGAAACCCAGCACGAAGCCGAACAAGGCAGCCACCGCGCCCGAAAACGGCAGCGCTTCCCAGAAGCTCCAGCCGCCCCAGTGATACAGCAAGGCATAGGTATAGGCGCCCACCGCATAGAAACCGACGAAGCCCAGGTCCAGCAGCCCGGCAAAGCCCACCACGATGTTCAGGCCCAGGCCCAGCATCACGTAGATCAGCACCAGCGTGGCGATGTCCACGGAGCCGCGGTCGCTGAAGAACGGCCACACGACGGCCGCGACGATCACCGCGATCATCAGCCACTTGTGACCCTGCACCGGCGCGGCCGGCAAGGTGGGCAATTCCCGCTTCAGGCGCTTGAACGGCAGCGCCAGCCAGGGCCGCAGCAGCTGCCCCACGAACACGACCGCCATGGCGATCAATACATTGCTCCAGTGCGGATCCATCAGCGTGCGGGCGCCTTGGCGCACCAGCTGCAGGCCGAACACCGGCGTGACGATGAACGCGGTCAGGATGGCCGCGATGAACGCATTTTTGAGTTGATTCGCCATCAGACTTTTTCCACCTCGGGTTTGCCCAGGAGTCCAGTGGGACGGAACAGCAGGATCAGGACCAGCAGCAGGAAGGCGATGATGTCCTTGTACTGGGACGAGATATAGGCGGCGGCGAACGTTTCCACCAGGCCCAGCAAGGCGCCGCCCAGCATGGCGCCGGGAATGCTGCCGATGCCGCCCAGCACCGCGGCCGTGAAGGCCTTGATGCCGACGATGAAGCCGATGAAGGGATTGAGCTTGCCGATGGTCAGCGCGATAAGGACGCCACCCACGGCGGCCAGCACCGCGCCCAGCACGAAGGTGAACGAGATGACGCGGTTGGTATCGATGCCCAGCAGGTTCGCCATGTGCATGTCCTGCGAGCAGGCGCGCGAGGCGCGACCCATGCGCGAATACTTGATGAACAGCGACAGGCCGATCATCAGCACGACCGTCACGACGATGATCATGATGCGCGAGTACGGCACCGTGACGTCGAAGTTTTCCCCCATCTTGAAGCTGACGGCGCCGAAGATGATGTTGGGCACCGCCATATCGCGCGCGCCCTGGCCGAGCGCCACCCAGTTCTGCAGGAAGATCGACATGCCGATCGCGGAAATCAGGGCCACCAGGCGCGGACTGCTGCGCAGCGGCCGGTATGCCACGCGTTCCACGGCGAAGCCGTAGACCCCCGTGACGGCCATCGCCACGATAAGCATCGCGGCCACGATCAGCGGAACGGGCGTGCCGCTTTGCGCGCCGATGGCCGTGAGCGTCACCAGGCCGACGTAGGCGCCGATCATATAGATCTCGCCATGCGCGAAGTTGATCATGCCGATGATGCCGTACACCATCGTGTAGCCGATGGCGATCAAGGCATAAATGGCACCTAGCGACAATCCATTGAAGAACTGTTGCGTTAACTGCGGGAGAAGGTCAGACATGTCTTATGTAGGCTCCAAATAGCACCGGCCCCGGTAATACGACCCGGAGCCGGAAACCTGGGCGTTCGAATGAGGCCCCCTGGCATGGGGCAATCACCTTAAAGCTGGGTTTTCTTACCGTTCTTGTCCCACTTGAAGACCGCGAATTCGAAATTCTTCAGGTCACCCTTCGCATCGTATTCGACCTTGCCGATGGCGGTGTTGAAAGAGTGTTTATGCATATAGTCGGCGACCTTGGTCGGATCCTCGCCCACCGCGCCGATGCTGTCCGCGAGGATTTGCACCGCGGCGTAGGCCGGCATCTGGAAGGCGCCGTCGGGATCGCGCTTCTTGTCGTGGAAGGCCTTGACGATGCCTTCGTTGCCGGGCAGCTTGGTGAAGTCCGAGGGCAGCGTGACCAGCAGTCCATCGATGGCCGGGCCGGCGATGGCGACCAGATCCTGGTTGGCGGTGCCTTCCGGGCCCATGAACTGCACGTTCAGTCCCTGCTCGCGCGACTGGCGCAGCAGCAAGCCGAGCTCGGGATGGTAGCCGCCGAAATACACGAAATCCACGCCGGCGGACTTCAGCTTGGTGATCACCGCGGAATAATCGCTGTCGCCGACGTTGATGCCCTCGAAAATGGCGACGTTCACGCCGTCCTTCTGCAGCGTATCGCGCACCTGCGTCGCGACGCCGGAACCGTAGGTCTGCTTGTCATGCAGCACCGCGACCTTCTTGGGCTTGACCGTCTTGGCGATGTAGTTCGCCGCGAAAGGCCCTTGCTGGTCGTCGCGCCCGATCGTACGGAAGAAGTAATGCGGCTTGATGGTGTCCGTGACCAGGGGCGACGTGGCGCCCGGGGTGATGGCGACGATATGTTCCTGCTCGTAGACATTCACGGCCGGGACCGTGACGCCGGAGCAAGCGTGCGCGACGGCGAACTTGGCGCCGGAGTTGACCACGCGGTTGGCGGCCGGTACGGCCTGCTTGGGCTCGCAGCCGTCGTCGATCAGGATGGGCTCGAGCTTCTTGCCCTTGACGCCGCCCTTGGCATTGATGGTTTCGATGGCGGTCAATGCGCCGGCTTGGATCTGGTCGCCGTACTGCGTATTGGGCCCCGTCATGGGTTGGGGGATGCCGATCTTGATGGTATCGGCGGCCTGCGCTGCGCCCGCGAGCGTCAGCGCCCCGAGCATGATAGCGATCGGGGTAAGGCGTTGCAGCATAGTCATGCGAGAGATCTCCGCTAGGGTTGAGCGGCTCTGCACGTGGCAGCCGTGGCGGAAGGATGTTCCTTGGCCTATCGTGCATCACCGGCTTCTTGGGCAAACCACGATGTGGCGCGTATTCTGAAAGGTGCCATTCAGGCTGTCACTGGGTGTATTCCCCAATATCGTGGAACGTGACGGGATCCGGTGACAGATGGACCAGACAGCCGACAGCCGTCCCCCGCCCGAGCGCGGATGCAATCGAACAGGCACCCCGGGGCCAGGACAGGCGCGCCGCCTTGCCATGGCGGGCCGCGCGGCCGCACCTAGCCGGCCGCACCGAACAGCGCGCCGACGCCGGCGGTCAGCGCGATCGCGGCCACGCCCAGGACGGTGACGCGCAGCACGGCCCGGACCTTGGGCGCGCCGCCCGCCCAGGCCGCCACCGCGCCCAACAGACCCAGGCAGGCGATGGACCCCACGGCCACCGCGGGCAATTGCCATCCCGGCCGCGGCACCAGGGCCGCGAGCGCCAGGGGCAGCACGGCGCCGATGGCGAAGCTGGAGGCCGACGCCGCCGCGGCCATCAAGGGCTGCGCGCGCGTGTTCTTGGAAATGCCCAATTCGTCGCGGGCATGCGCGTCCAGCGCATCGTGCGCCGTCAAGGCCTGGGCCACCTGCATCGCCAGGCCCGGCGGCAGGCCCCGGTTTACGTAGATATCCGCCAGCTCCTGCAGTTCGACCGCCGAATTGCCGGCCAAGGCCTTCTGTTCC
Organism: Bordetella bronchialis; assembly: GCF_001676705.1. Classification (NCBI taxonomy): domain Bacteria; kingdom Pseudomonadati; phylum Pseudomonadota; class Betaproteobacteria; order Burkholderiales; family Alcaligenaceae; genus Bordetella; species Bordetella bronchialis. Next base: position 2,657,140 of record NZ_CP016170.1, on the reverse strand, counting down.
AGCTTCAGGTCCGCACGCTCGACGTCCGATTGGGACTTGACCGATACATACTCGCCGGCCGCCATGGAAAGCGCGCCCGCCACCAGGCCGGCCAGGCCGGCCGTCAGCACGGCGCCATGGCTGCCCTGGGCGGCGGACACGCCGGCGATCAGGCTGGCCGTGGACACGATGCCGTCGTTGGCGCCCAATACGGCGGCGCGCAGCCAGCCCGTGCGGTGAATACGATGATGTTGCGGAGCCGGCATCGGTACCTCATGGCGGAAAGTCGGAGAAAACGCCATCGCCCGGCCCTGCCGGGGCGATGGCCCGAATCGCCCGAGATACTACGCCGTACCGGTCAATCCTGCTGATACAGCTTCAGGATGCTGGAGAAGTCCAGCTTGCCGTGCCCCGCGGCGCCATGCAGCGCGTACAGATTCCGCGCCAGCGCGCCCAGCGGAATGGATGCGCGCGTGGCCTGCGCGGCTTCTCCGGCCAGCCCCAGGTCCTTGAGCATGAGATCGCTGCCGAAGCCGCCCGCATAGCCCTTGGACGCCGGCGCGTGTTCCATGACGCCGGGCCACGGGTTGTAAAGCTCGGTCGCCCAGTTGCGGCCGGAACTCTTGGCGATGATGTCGGAAAGCACCTTGGGATCCAGCCCGTTGGCCACGCCCAGCGACAGGGCCTCGGCCGTGCCGGCCATCAATATGCCCAACAGCATGTTGTTGCATATCTTGGCCACCTGCCCCGCGCCGGCCGGTCCGGCGTGAAAGATGTTCTTGCCCATCTGTTCCAGCACCGGCCGCGCGCGGGCCAGCGCCTGGTCCTCGCCCCCCACGATAAAGGTCAGCGTGCCGGCGGCGGCGCCGGCCGTGCCGCCCGACACCGGCGCGTCCAGCATGGAGATGCCGCGCGCCTGCGCCGCGGCCGCCACCTTGCGCGCGCTTTCCGGCGCGATGGTGCTGCACTCGATGACAAGGGCGCGGGGATCGATATGGGCCAGCAGGTCGCCGCCCAGGTACAGGCCTTCGACGTGCTGGCTGGCGGGCAGCATGGTGATGACGATGTCGGCGCCCGCGACCGCGTCCCTGGCGGTGGCCGCGGCGCGCGCGCCGGCCGCCGCCAGCTTGTCCATGTTGGCGGGCAGCAGATCGTGCACCGCCAGCTGGCGTCCGGCCTTGATCAGGTTCAAGGCCATCGGCGTGCCCATATTTCCCAAACCGATGAATGCGATGTTGCTCACGGCTGTCTCCTATGTGTCGTTTTCCACGCGGCAACCCGGGCCCATCCCGGCGGGGTCCGCGCTAGGCCGCGCCCAGGTCCGCCAGCGGATGCGGCTGGTCCTCCGGCCACGGCTCTTCGAAGAACTTCAGTACCCACTGCTTGTCCGCCGCCTCGATGGTGGCGGGATTCCAGCGCGGCCGGCGGTCCTTGTCGATCAGCAAGGCGCGTATGCCTTCGGCGAAGTCGCCATGCGCCGCGGCCTGCAGCGCCGCGACGTACTCCGCGCGGAAGACGTCCTCCAGCGAGCGTTGGCGCATGCGCAGCAACAAGGTAAAGGCCAGCCGGGCCGTGCCCGGCGAGCCCGCGAGCATCGTGCGGGCGGCCTTCGACAGCCACGGGTCGTCGTTGTCCGCCAGGGCGGCGATGTTCTCGTAGATTTCTTCCAGGTCCGTGCCGGAGCACAGGTTGTTGATCTGGAAGGAATGCTGTTTCAACGGCCCGGGCGCCAGGCCCTCGGCGGGCTCCAGCGCCAGCAGGGCCTGGCGCAGCAGGCCATCGTTCATGGAGCGCGGGGCGAAGGCCGGCGCATCGTCGCCGCCGATGGTTCCCGCGCTGCCGGCCCAGGGCAGGGTCTCCAGTTGGGCCAGCAGGCGCGGCCAATCGGCCTGCCGCACATGGAAATCCGCCAGCCCCGTAAAGAAAGCATCCGAGGCATTCAGCTGCGCGCCGGTCAGGGCCAGGAAAACGCCGGTATTGCCGGGCATGCGGTTGAGCAGCCAGCTGCCGCCGACGTCGGGGAACAGGCCGATGCTGATTTCCGGCATGGCGAGCCGGACGGTTTCGCTGACCACCCGATGGCTGGCGCCCATCATCAGCCCGATGCCGCCGCCCATGACGAATCCATTGCCCCAGCACAGCACCGGCTTGGGATAGGTATGGATACGGTAGTCCAGCCGGTATTCGACCTCGAAGAACTCGCGCGCATAGCGGTTGGCCCAGGGCTTGCCGGCCGGCGCTTCGCGCATACTGCGGTACAGCCCGTGCAAATCGCCGCCCGCGCAGAAGGCCTTGTCGCCGGCGCCCTGCAGGACGACGATGGCCACGCGCGGGTCGGCGGCCCACGCCATGAGCCGCTCGTCCAGCATGCGCGCCATATCCAGCGACAGCCCGTTCAATGTCTGCGGCGCATTCAGCGTGGCCACGCCGATCCGCATGCCGTTTTCCGTGGGACGTTCCTCGAAAAGCACCGGCTGATTCATCGTAAATCCGCTCCCTTTTCCAACAGCTGGCGGGCCACGATCACACGCATGATCTCGTTGGTGCCCTCCAGGATCTGATGCACGCGAGTATCGCGCACCAGGCGTTCCAATGGATAGTCTTTCAGATATCCGTAGCCGCCGTGTATCTGTTGCGCATCCAGGCAGACCTGGAACCCCACGTCGGTGGCGAAGCGCTTGGCCATTGCGCAATACGCGCCGGCATCGGGCGAGCCGCCATCCAGCTTGCATGCGGCCAGGCGCACCATCTGGCGCGCCGCCACCAGGTGCGTGGCCATGTCGGCGAGCTTGAACTGCAAGGCCTGGAAATCCGACAGCGGGGCGCCGAACTGGCGGCGCTCGCGCATATAGCGGCGCGCGGCGTCCAGCGCGCCCTGGGCCGCGCCGACCGAACACGTCGCGATGTTGATGCGCCCGCCGTCCAGCCCCCGCATCGCGATCTTGAAGCCCTGCCCCGGCTCGCCCAGCATATTGACCGCCGGCACCCGCACGTTCTCGAAGCTAATGGCGCGGGTGGACTGGCTGTTCCAGCCCATCTTGTCCTCCTTGCGGCCGTAGGTAATGCCGGGGCTGTCCGCGGGCACGGCGAAGGCGCTGACCCCGCCCGCCCCGCCGCCGCCGGTGCGGGCCATGACGATGAGAAGGTCGGTATCCCCCCCGCCGGAGATAAACGCCTTGGAGCCGTTCAGGATGTAATCCCCGCCATCTTCATCCGCGCGCGTGCGCAGCGAGGCCGCGTCCGAGCCCGATCCCGGTTCGGTCAGGCAGTACGAAGCCAGCCGGCTGCCGGAACACAGCAGCGGGCCCCAGCTTTCGCGCAATGCGGGCTGGCCCCAGGATCCCACCATCCAGGCGGCCATGTTGTGTATGGTCAGGAACGCGGTCGTCGACGGATCCACCGCGGCCATTTCCTCGAACACCAGGGTAGCGTCCAGCCGCGGCAATCCCAGGCCCCCGATGTCCTGCGGCGCATACAGCCCGCAGAACCCGAGTTCGCCGGCGCGATGGAAGGCCTGCTTGGGAAAGATGCCCTCGGCGTCCCAGCGCGCGGCGTTCGGCGCGAGTTCTCCCATGGCGAATTCGCGCGCCGCCTCCGCGAACGCTTGTTGTTCGTCGTTCAGCTGCATGTCCATGATCCCGCTCTCCTCCTGATGGCCCGCTGTCCCCGCGCGCATTCACGCCGGTCCGGGCGGGCGGTTTTACGTCGGTTTACGTTAACGTAAACGGAAACGGAATGACAAGAGGACAGACCCGCCAATCACTCAGCGGGGCGCCTTGGGCGTACGCGGCGGTTTGCCGGAAAGCGATTTGCGGGCGCGGTGCGCCGCCCGGCGGCGGCGCGACTCCATAGGGTCGAACGCCAGCGGCCGGTAGATTTCGACGCGGTCGCCATCGTGCAAGGTGTAGCCCGGCTGGACGACCCGCCCGAACACCCCCACGCCGGCCCGCCAGGGGTCCACGCCCGGAAAGTCCTGCATGAAACCGCTGGCGGCGATCGCCTCGGCTGCGGTAGCGCCGGCCGGCAACTCGACCTGGCGCTGCCAGGCGTCATGCGGCCGCGCATGGCACACCCAGACGGCGACCGCCTGCCTGTCATTCCCCATAGATCGCCTGGGCCCGCTTGGTGAAGGAATCGATGAAACTCGTGGCGATGCGGTTGAATACCGGGCCGACCACCAATTCCAGCGCCCGGTTCGAGAACTCGTATTCCATGGTGAACAACACCTTGCAGGCGTCCTTCGCCAGGGCCTGGAACACCCAATGCCCCACCAGCAGTGAGAACGGGCCATCCACGAGCTCCAGGTCGATCCGATGCGGAAACGCGTGGGTGTTGCGCGTCGTGAAGGTCTGCTTGATACCGGCGAAGCTGATGGTGATGGAGGCCTGCATGCCGTGTTCGTCGCGGGACAGGACCTGCGCGCCGCCGCACCACGGCATGAACTCCGGATAATGCTCAACCCCGGCAACCAGCTCGAACATCTGGGCATCGCTGTAAGGGACGAGAACGGAACGCTGGACTTTGTGCATCGATGGTCGCAAATCGCTAGAATGGCAAGATTTTACCGGCTATACGCGGGCACCGCCGCCGCGCCCCCTGTGCGTGGCCGATCCGGGTTCCATGGCCCGGGCGGGACACCATCAAGCCCTGCGCCCACCGTCCCGACGAATCGACGTGGGTATCCCGTCAGCATGTTCCGCGCGGAAACCAAATGAGTATTGTCGAAAACCGCAAAGCGTCCCACGAATATTTCATCGAAGACCGCTACGAGGCCGGCCTGGTCCTGCAGGGTTGGGAGGTGAAAGCCATACGCGAGGGCCGCGTGCAACTGAACGAAAGCTATGTGATCGTGCGCGATGGCGAGCTGTACATCCTGGGCATGCATGTCAGTCCCCTGCCCACGGCGTCCACGCACATCCATCCCGACGCGGCGCGCACGCGCAAGCTGCTGCTGCACGCCGAAGAGATCAGCAAGCTGATAGGCAAGGTCGAACAGCGCGGCTACACTCTGGTCCCCTTGAACCTGCACTACAAGGCCGGACGGGTCAAGCTGGACTTTGCCCTGGGCCGCGGCAAGAAGCTGCACGACAAGCGCGATACGGCCCGCGACAAGGACTGGGCGCGGGAAAAGGAACGGCTGATGAAGCACGACACCAGGGCCTCGCGCCGCGACGCGTCCTGATCTACCGGATCACCACGCGGTCCCGGCCGTCCACCTTGGCCGCATACAAGGCGCGGTCGGCGCGCTGCACCAGCGCCTCCATGCTTTCCTCGCCGTCCCACTCCACCAGTCCGCCGCTGAAGGTATAGGCAATCGTCCGTTCGCCGTGCGGGCAGCCGCTGCCCCGCACCGCGTCCAGCAGGCGGGTGGTGGCGAAGGCCGCGGCGTCGATGCGGGTGTCGGGAAACAGCACGGCGAACTCTTCGCCGCCCAGCCTCCCCAGGATGTCCTCCCGGCGCAGCGCCGCCGCCGCGACCCGGCCGAAGTGCTTCAACACGGCGTCGCCCAAGGCATGCCCGTGCGTATCGTTGACGTTCTTGAAGCGGTCGATGTCCAGCATCAGCAGCGATAGACGCTGGTCGCCGCGCATGGCGCGCGCCATGGTCTTCTCGGCCAGCAGCCACCAGGCCTTGCGCGATAAGGTACCGGTCAGCGAATCGGTATTGGCCTCGCTTTCGCGCTCCGCCAGCATGCGGTCATGCACCATCAGCACCATGCCCAGCGTCAGGCTGGGCACCACCAGCACGCCGATCGACAGGAAGATCAGGTGCAGCGGCGTGTCGGTGGCCAGCATGGGCATGACCTCCCATCTCACCCCGTAAAGCACGCCCCGCACGCCATGGCCGATGGATTCGAACCAGGCCACCGACAAGGCGAACAGGTAGGGATAGCCGGGGCGGTCGCGCGGCCGGCCACGCTGGATGGCCAGGCCGATCGCGGCCATCAGTACACAGTGCAGGATGGAAACGACCAGGATGCGGGTGTTCGTGTCGCGCCATACATACCAGAACAGCACGATGCCCAGCGTCGTCGCCGCGACCGCGGTGGCCAAGGCCTTGCGCGGTACGGCGCGCCCGAAGAACAACAATACCGACGCATAAAAATAGGCGACGCCGGCCGCCATCAGGAAATTGGCCAGCACGACGCCCAGGATGGGCGGCAAGGCCGCCTGCGCGGCGAAGCCGATCAAGGATACGAAAACCAGCCCGGCTCCCCATATCGCTTCGCGTATCCCGGCGATGCCGCTGCGCGCCAGGGATCCCAGCACCACCAGCATCAGGCAATTGGTGAGCGCCGTGAGTATCAGCAGTACGACGGATGGGGCCATTGAGAACGCGCGTGGCGGCGGGCTGGCGATCGCCCGCCAGCGCCGGTTCTATTTCTGCGTCGATTTGACGATGGACATCGCCGAGGCGATCAGGCCGCCGACGTCGGCCAGGTTGGCCGGCAGGATCAGCGTATTGCCCTTTTGCGCCACATTGCCGAAGGCCTCGACATAGCGCTCGGCCACCCGCAGGTTGACCGCCTCCATGCCGCCGGGCTGGCGTATGGACTCGGCGACCTGCGTCACGGCGCGCGCCGTGGCTTCGGCGATCGCCAGGACCGCGGCGGCCTCGCCCTGGGCCTTGTTGATCTGCGCCTGCTTTTCGCCTTCCGAGCGGGCGATGGCGGCCTCGCGCTCGCCGGTCGCGATGTTGATCTGTTCCTGGCGGCGGCCTTCGGACGCGGCGATGAGCGCGCGCTTCTCCCGCTCGGCGGTGATCTGCGCCTGCATCGCGCGCAGGATTTCGCCGGGCGGGGTCAGGTCCTTGATCTCGTAGCGCAGGACCTTCACGCCCCAGTTCAGTGCGGCCTCGTCCAGCGATGCGACGATGGTCGTATTGATGAACTCGCGCTCTTCGAACGTGCGGTCCAGCTCCAGCTTGCCGATGACGGAGCGCAGCGTGGTCTGCGAAAGCTGCGTGATCGCCGAGATGTAGTTCGACGAGCCGTACGAGGCGCGCATGGGATCGGTCACCTGGAAATAGAGCACCCCATCGACCTGCAGCTGCGTGTTGTCGCGCGTGATGCAGACCTGGCTGGGCACGTCCAGGGGGATTTCCTTGAGCGAATGCTTGTAGGCCACGCGCTCGATGAAGGGGATGACGAAGCCGGCGCCGGGCGACAGCACGCGATCGAATTTGCCCAGGCGCTCCACCACCCAGGCATGCTGCTGCGGCACGATGGCGATGGATTTCACGACGATCAGGATCGCCAGCAGGACGACGACGATCAGGACGATGGTGGAAGGATCTAGCATGGCATCAGCCTTGGACGGAGGAAGAAGAAACGGACGGTCGCGGCTTGACGATCAACTGGCTGCCCCGCACTTCCGCGATGACTTGTTCGCCCGGGACGGGATCGCAGCCGGACGCCAGCACGGCATCCCAGCTGGCGCCGCGATACCAGACCCGGGCCGTGCGCCCGCCGGCCCAGTCCGTGACGGTGACGGTCTGGCCGATATCCAGATTGATGTCGGCATTGCCGTGCGGATCGATTCCACGCTTCTTCAATACGCCAGTGAAGCGCAACAGCAACAGCCCGGCGATCACCACCACGCCGCACACGGCCAGTTGCCCGGCCACCGCCAACCCGCCGATGGCGGCCAGGCCGCCCGCCGCCAGGCCAGTCGCCACCAGCAGCAGATAGAACGTCCCCGTGGCGACCTCGCCGATAAGCGCCAGCACGGCCAGCCCGAACCATATCCACATCACATATACCTTTCTTGCAGTTAGCGACCGATTGTACGATTTTGCAGAAATTAGGGAGAAATGGATGAGCATGGCGCGCGATCTGCCGCCATCGCGGGCCGCGCGGAGATCAACGTCCGTTCAACGGCAGCCCCGCCGCGCTACATTATGATCGTGCCCTGCTATCTCGCGGCGCACATCCCGCGGCGCACATCAATCATGACCGCAATCGACCTGCCTGTACTCATCATCCACACCGGCGACCCCGAAGATCCCATCCGGGCCCGGCACGACAGCTATGCCGGCTTCGTACGCCGCGCCGCCGGCCTTGCGCCGGAAGACGTCCATATCGTTCCCGTATTCCAGGGCGAACCGCTGCCGGACCCGGCGCGCTACCGCGCCGCCTTTATCACCGGATCTCCGGCCATGGTCACCGACCGCGAACCCTGGAGCGAGCAGACGGCCCAGTGGCTGCGCCACGCGGCCGCGCAGGGCTTGCCGATGTTCGGCATCTGCTACGGCCACCAATTGCTGGCGCACGCGCTGGGAGGCCTGGTGGCGTACAACCCGGCCGGCCGCGAAGTCGGCACCCACATGGTCCAGCACCTGGCGGAAGACCCGCTGCTCGTGGATCTGCCGCGCCCCTTCCCCGCGCAGATGATGCACCTGCAATCCGTCATCCAGCCTCCGCCGGGCGCGATCGTGCTGGCCAGTTCGGCGCTGGACGCCCACCAGATGCTGCGCATGGGCCCCAACATCGTGTCGACGCAGTTCCATCCGGAATTCCCGCCCGAATTCGTGCTGGACAATCTGGAACGCAACACCGCCAAGTACGGCCGCGAAGACATGGATGTCGAAGCCCTGAAACAGGACGTCCGCCCCACGCCGGAAGCAGCCGGCCTGCTGCGCCGCTTCCTGGCCCTGCACGCCCCCGTACCGGCCTGACGGCGCAGCAAAAACCGGAGTGCGCGCCGCGCCCGCATGGGGCATCCTGGCACCGTGACGGTGTACGAAGGACACAACAATGCGGGGTACGATGACGGCAAATCCCACCACGGCGCGCGCCATGAATCCTCCCTCCCCACCCGCGCACCCCCATGCGGCCCTGGTCGAACAGGCCTGCCGCGCCATGGAGTCCGGCCAGGCCGCGGACCTGGCCACGCTTGCCGGCCAGGCCGGCATGAGCCGCTTTCATTTCCATCGCGTGTTCAAGGCGGTCACCGGCATCACGCCCAAGGCCTATGCCAACGCGGTGCGGGCATCGCGGGCGCGGCAGCAGCTGGACCAGAAGCGCAAGGTGACCGACGCGATCTACGAAGCGGGCTTCAACTCCAGCGGCCGCTTCTACGAGTGCGTGCCCGACATGCTGGGCATGACGCCCACCGAGTTCCGGCGGCGCGGCGCCGGCCTGCGCATCCGCTTCGCGGTGGCCCAGTGTTCCCTGGGCGCCCTGCTGGTGGCGGCCACGGACAAAGGCGTCTGCCAGATCGCCCTGCACGACGATCCGCAGGCGCTGGTGCGTAACCTGCAGGACCGTTTCGCCCAAGCCAGCCTGGTGGGGGCGGACGAAGAATTCGAGCGCTGGGTGGCCCAGGTGGTGGGATATGTCGAAAACCCCGCCACGGGCTTGTCCTTGCCCCTGGACGTGCGGGGTACCGCCTTCCAGCAGCGGGTCTGGGAAGCGCTGCGGCAGATCCCGCTGGGCAGCACGGCAAGCTACAGCGATATCGCGCGCCGCATCGGCGCGCCGGCCGCCGTGCGGGCGGTGGCCCGGGCCTGCGCCACGAACGAACTCGCGCTGGCCATACCCTGCCACCGCGTGGTTCGTACCGACGGCTCGGCGGGCGGCTATCGATGGGGCGTCGCGCGCAAGCTGGAATTGCTGGCGCGCGAAGAACAGGCCGGCAAACGCTGACGCCTACGGTCCGCCCCCTTCACGGGGACCGGACCGTCCGGCCGTGCTTAGCGATCAGCCGGCCAGGCGCTGCCAGGTATCGACCACCGTGTCCGGGTTCAGCGACATCGACAGGATGCCCTCGTCCTTGAGCCACTGCGCGAAGTCGGGATGGTCGCTGGGACCCTGTCCGCAAATGCCGACATACTTGCCCTTGGCCAGGCAAGCCTGGATCGCCCGCCGCAGCATGAACTTGACGGCCTCGTCGCGCTCGTCGAAGTCGGCGGCAAGGAGCTCCATGCCGGAGTCGCGGTCCAGGCCCAGCGTCAGCTGCGTCATGTCGTTCGAGCCGATGGAGAACCCGTCGAAATAGTCCAGGAAGGACTCGGCCAGGATGGCGTTGGACGGCACTTCGCACATCATGATCAGCTTCAGGCCGTTCTCGCCGCGCTTCAGGCCGTTCTTGGCGAGCAGGTCCACGACACGGCCCGCCTGGCCCAGCGTACGCACGAAGGGAACCATGATCTCGACGTTGGTCAGGCCCATGTCGCCACGGACGCGCTTCAGGGCCTCGCATTCCATGCGGAAGCAATCGTCGAATTCCTGGGCGATGTAGCGCGACGCGCCGCGGAAGCCCAGCATGGGGTTTTCTTCCTCGGGCTCGTAGCGCGAACCGCCCACCAGCTTGCGGTATTCGTTGGACTTGAAGTCCGACAGGCGCACGATGACCGGCTTGGGCCAGAAGGCCGCGGCGATGGTGGCGATGCCCTCGGCGAGCTTTTCGACGAAGAAGGCCCGCGGGCTGGCATAGCCGCGCGCGGCGGATTCCACCGCCTTTTTCAGCTCGGTATCGACGTTGGGATAATCCAGCACCGCCTTGGGGTGGATGCCGATATTGTTGTTGATGATGAATTCCAGGCGCGCCAGGCCGACCCCTTCGTTGGGGATCTGCGCGAAATCGAAGGCCAGCTGCGGATTCCCGACGTTCATCATGATCTTCACGTCGATTGCCGGCATCTCGCCACGGCGGACTTCCTCGACTTCGGTTTCGATCAGGCCGTCGTAGATGCGGCCCTCGTCGCCCTCCGCGCAGGACACGGTAACCGCCTGGCCTTCCTTCAGGTCGTCGGTGGCCGTGGCGCAGCCCACGACCGCGGGAATGCCCAGCTCACGCGCGATGATCGCGGCATGGCAGGTACGGCCGCCACGATTCGTGACGATGGCCGCCGCGCGCTTCATCACCGGCTCCCAGTTGGGGTCCGTCATATCGGTGACCAGCACATCGCCCGGCTGCACCTTGTCCATTTCCGACACGTCGGCCACGATGCGCACCGGGCCGGAACCGATCTTCTGGCCGATCGCGCGGCCCGTGACCAGCACGTGGCCGGTCGCCTTCAGGCGATAGCGCTGCTGTACCTCGTTGCCGTTCTGCTGCGACTTCACGGTTTCCGGACGCGCCTGCAGGATGTAGAGCTTGCCGTCGACGCCATCGCGTCCCCATTCGATATCCATGGGGCGGCCGTAGTGCTTTTCGATGATGACCGCGTAGCGCGCCAGCTCGATGACTTCCTCATCGGTGAGCGAATAGCGGTTGCGCTCGGACACCGGCACGTCCACCGTGCGGACGGCGCGGCCTTCCGGACGTTCCGGGTCGAATTCCATCTTGATCAGCTTGGAACCGATGCGGCGGCCGACGATGGGGTACAGGTTCTTTTCCAGCGTGGGCTTGAACACGTAGAACTCGTCGGGGTTGACGGCGCCCTGCACCACCGTTTCGCCCAGCCCGTAGGAGGACGTGATGAACACCACGTCCTTGAAGCCGGATTCGGTGTCGATGGTGAACATCACCCCCGCGCTGCCCTTGTCGGAGCGCACCATGCGCTGCACGCCGGCGGACAAGGCCACGTCGGCATGCGCATAGCCCTTGTGCACGCGGTAGGAGATGGCACGGTCGTTGTACAGCGACGCGAAGACGTGACGGATCTTGTCCAGCACGTCGTCGATGCCCACCACGTTCAGGAAGGTTTCCTGCTGCCCGGCGAAGGAAGCGTCGGGCAGGTCTTCCGCGGTGGCGGACGAACGCACCGCGAACGAGCCCTTGCCATCCGCGTCCAGCGCGGCAAAAGCGGTACGGATCTGCTGTTCGAATTCGGACGAGAACGGGGCGTCGACGATCCATTGGCGGATCTGCGCGCCGGCCGTTGCCAATTCGCGTACGTCTTCGGGGTTGAGGGAGGCAAGACGATCGGCGATGCGCTGGTCCAGGCCCGACGACTTGAGGAAATCGCGGAAGGCCTCGGCCGTGGTCGCGAAACCGCCGGGCACGCGTACCCCCGCGCCCGCCAGCTGGCTGATCATTTCACCTAGTGATGCGTTCTTGCCTCCTACCGAGTCCACATCCGACATGCGGAGCTGCTCGAACGAAACGACGTACGACATTGAAGTCACCTTTTACAATGGAAAGAAAGCGAGTTTGGTCAGGGCGTGAAAGACGCGCTGGCCAAACTGGCCTTGGGACCGCATTGGGGTGACTTATCGGGGCCTGATTGTACCCGGTAGGATCTGCCTTACCTCCTGCCTCGTTGGAATTTTTTACATATGACCCAGCCCCCGCTCGAACGCACTGTCTACATCGTTTCGGACAGCACCGGCATCACCGCCGAGACCTTCAGCCACTCGGTACTGGCCCAGTTCGAGAACGTGAACTTCCGCCAGATCCGCCTGCCATTTGTCGACACTTTGCAGAAGGCCGAGGAAGCTGCCCTGCGGATCGACCGCAATGCCGCGGAAACCGGCATGCAGCCCATCGTTTTCAGTACGCTGGTGCATCCCGAAATCATGGCGCGGGTGCGGCAGGCCAACGGTATCTTCCTGGATCTGTTTGGAACCTTTGTAAGCCATATCGAGCAGGAATTGGGGCTGAAATCCAGCCATTCCATCGGCCGCTCCCACATGGCCGCCAACAGCGAGAAGTACCGCAACCGCATCGACGCCATCAATTTCAGCCTGTCCCATGACGACGGGCAATTCGTTACAAACCTGAGCCAGGCGGACGTCATCCTGGTGGGGGTTTCCCGCTGCGGCAAAACGCCCACCAGCCTGTACCTGGCCATGCAGTATGCGATCAAGGCGGCCAACTTCCCCCTGACGCCCGACGACTTCGAACGGGGCGTCCTGCCCGCGACGCTGGCGCCCCACCGCAGCAAGCTGTTCGGCCTGTCCATCCAGCCTGACCGGCTGGCGGAGGTGCGCCACGAGCGCCGCCCCAACAGCAAGTACGCATCCATCGAGCAATGCCGCTATGAGGTGGCCGAGGCCGAGCGGCTGATGCGGCGCGAAGGCATCGAGTGGCTATCCACCACGACCAAATCCATCGAGGAAATCTCCACGACGGTGCTGCAGGAAGTGGGGCTGGATCGCGGCGGCTGACGGCCGTGCGCTATCGCGCGTCGCCGGCGCCGTGGAAGCGGCGCCGCTGCTCGAACAGGCAGATCGCGGCGGCGACCGCCACGTTCAAGGACTCCACGGCCTGCGTATCGTGCGGGATGCGCACCCGCAGGCCGGCGGCGCCCAGCAGGGCCGGGTCCACGCCCTGCCCTTCGTGGCCGAAGATCCATGCGCAGCGCATGGGCAGATTCGCGTCGTAGAGCGAAATCGATTCCTGCAGCGCGGTGGCCACCAGGGGCACATCCAGCGTGTGCAACATCGCGGCAAGGTCCACGCGTTCGTGCAGCGCCACCGCGAAATGCGCGCCCTGGGCGCTGCGCAGCACCTTGGGCGACCAGGCGGCGGCGCAGCCTTCGGACAGCAGGATGCGCGGGATGCCCGCCGCCGCGCAGGTGCGGATCACGGTCCCGACGTTGCCGGGATCCTGCAGACGGTCCAGCAGCACGCAGGTTTCGTCGATGCGCGCCGGCAAGGCAGGCTGTGGCGGCTGGACCAGGAAGGCGACACCCTGGTCGCTCTGGACGCTGGCCAGGCCGTGCAACAGGCGACCGTCCAGGCTGACGCAGATCTCCTGGGGCAGCGCTTGTATAAGGTCGGCGATCTCGGGTCGATCCAGCCGCGCGGCATCGAACACGGCCCGCAGCGGGGCCCCATGATGCCGCAGCCAGGTCTGGCAAAGATGCACGCCGTCCAGCAGGACCTGGGATTCGCGCCTGCCGGCCGCGGCGGCCACGCGTTGCAGGGACTTGACCAGCGGATTGTCGCGCGAGGCGATGTGCTTCATAGCTGGATGAGCAGATCCTTGACCGGCGAAAAGCTGCGCCGGTGCTCCGGACACGGTCCGTGCTCGCGCAGGCGTTCCAGGTGCATCACGGTGCCATAGCCCTTGTGCTGGTCGAATCCATAATGGGGATACAAGCCATGCAGGCGTACGAGATCGGCGTCCCGCGCGGTCTTGGCCAGTATGGAAGCGGCCGATATGGCCGGCACCAGGGCGTCGCCCTGGATCACGGTTTTCACGCCGCAAGGCAGGCGCGGCGCCTGGTTGCCGTCGACCAGGGCCAAGCCCGGCTTGATGCCCAGGCCCAGCACCGCGCGCCGCATCGCCAGCAAGGTGGCGCGCAGGATATTCAGCGTATCGATTTCGCGCACGCTGGCGCGCGCCACCGACCACGCCAGTGCGTACTCCTTGATTTCCAGGGCGAGTTCTTCGCGCCTGAGCGCGGTCAGCATCTTGGAGTCGGCCAGGCCGTCTATGGGGCGGGCGGGATCCAGGATGACGGCGGCGGCATAGACGGCGCCCGCCAGCGGTCCCCTGCCGGCTTCGTCCACGCCGGTGATGATGACCTCGCGCAGGCCCTCGTCGCCGAACATGTCACCTTGCTCCACGCGCCACCTCGTTTATCGCCTGCGCCGCCAGTGTCGGCGTATCGCGCAGCAGATCCGTATGCAGGGCGGTGAAGCGGGCCTCGATGCTTGCGGCGTGGGCCTCGTCGGTCAGTGCGCGCCAGGTCGCTTCCGCCAGTTTGTCGGGGGTGGCGTCGTCCTGCAGCAACTCTGGAACGGCAAAGTCGCGCAGCAGCACGTTGGGCAGGCCCACCCATGGCAAATAGGGACGTTGCTGCCCCGATTTCCAGGCCATGATACGTCTCATCCACGGCGACAGCACATAGGAGATAACCATGGGACGCTTGTAGAGCGCCGCTTCCAGGGTGGCGGTGCCGCTGGCAACCAGCACGGCATCGGCGGCCTCCATCGCGGACCAGGCGACGGGCGCCGTCGCTTCGCTTCCCGTGGCGCCGCCGGGCACCGGCGCGGCGCCGACGACGGGCCCCTCACTACCCAGGACGGACCGCGAGGCCGCCTGGATGTCCTCGGCCGTGACGATGCGTAGATTTTTTACGGGATGCTGGCGCAGGAAGCCTTCGAATTCCGCCCGACGCGCCGCATTGACCATGGGGACCACGCATTGCAAGGCGGGATCGCGCGCCTGCAACTGTTGCAGTGCCTGCAAAAAGCGCGGCGCCAGCACGCGGATCTCCGACGAGCGGCTACCCGGCAGCATGGCCAGCACGCGCGCGCCGGCGTCGATGCCCAGCCGGGCGCGCGCGGCGGCGCGGTCCGGCTTCATGGGGATGGTTCCGGCAAGCGGATGGCCCACGTAGGTGACCGGGATGCCCTCCTTGCGATAGATATCGACCTCGAAGGGAAACAGCACCAGCATGTGCGAAACCGCCTGGCGGATCTTATGGATGCGGTCGTAGCGCCACGCCCAGATGGAAGGCCCCACGAAGTGCACCGTGGGGACCCCCGCCTGCCGCAGCTGGAGTTCGAGCTTCAGGTTGAAGTCCGGCGCGTCGATGCCGACAAAGACGGATGGCCGTTCGGCCTGCATGCGCCGCTTGACGTCGCCATAGATGGCCAGCAGGCTGGGGATGCGCTTGAGGGCGTCGACATAGCCGAAGACCGTCAGCGCATGCATGGGATGCCAGCTGTCGAAACCTTGCGCCTGCATGCGCGGCCCGCCGATGCCCGCGCAGGACACCGCGGCATCGTATCGGCGCAGGCCTTCGATGATGCGGCCGGCCAGCAGATCCCCGGAGGGCTCGCCGGCGACCATGCCGATGCGCATGTTCACGGCCGGATAATGCCGCGGCGCGATTGATCCAGGAAGTCCAGCATCACCTGCAGGACTTCGCGGGTTTCCGGTTCGGTGTTCTGGCGTTCGCGCAGTTCGGCGCGCGCTTCGTCCAGCGACAGGCCGCGCCGGTAGATGGCCTTGTAGGCATCGCGCAGCGCCGATATGACGGCCGGCGTAAAGCCGCGGCGCTTCAGGCCTTCGACATTGATGCCGACCGGCCGGCAGGGGTTGCCCGCGGCCAGCACATAGGGCGGCGTGTCCTGCATGAGCGAACTATTGCCGCCCGTCATGCTGTGCGCGCCTATCGTGCTGAACTGGTGCACGCCGGTCAGCCCGCCCAGAATGGCCCAATCGCCTACCCGCACGTGGCCGCCCAGTTGCACGCCGTTGGCCAGGATGGTGTTGCTGCCGATATGGCAATCGTGCGCGATGTGCACGTAGGCCATGATCCAGTTGTCGCTGCCCAGCGTCGTCACGCCGCCGTCCTGCACCGTTCCCGTGTTGAAGGTGGTGAACTCGCGCACGGTGTTGCGGTCGCCGATTTCCAGGCGGGTGGGCTCGCCGTTGTATTTCTTGTCCTGCGGCATGCCGCCGATGGAGCAAAAACGGTAGAAGCGGTTATCGCGGCCGATGGTGGTGACGCCGTCGATGACGCAATGCGCGCCGATCTCAGTCCCCGCGCCGATACGAACCTGCGGGCCGACGATGCTGTACGGACCGATAACAACGGAACTGTCGATCTCAGCGGCCGGATCGACCACGGCGGTGGGATGGATGTGACCGGTCATTTATGCTTCCAGGCTGCGGATGGCACACATGAGCTTGGCTTCGGCGACCAGCTGGCCGTCCACCAGGGCACGGCCGGCATATTTGCAGATGCTGCGGCTCAGCCGCTCGGCGTCCACTTCGATACGCAGCTGGTCGCCCGGCAGCACGGGACGGCGGAAGCGCGCGCCGTCGATGCCAACGAAGTAATACACCGTGGACGCGCCGCCGGCATCGTCATTCTTCAGCGCGGATTCATCCGAGAAGGAGAACAGCGCGGCCGCCTGGGCCATGGCTTCCAGGATAAGCACGCCCGGCATGACCGGATGGTGCGGGAAGTGTCCGGTGAAGAAAGGCTCGTTGATTGAAACGTTCTTCAGGGCAACGATGGATTTGCCGGGCTGGATGTCGATCACGCGGTCGATCAACAGCATCGGGTAACGAT
The DNA here is from genome assembly GCF_001676705.1 of Bordetella bronchialis. Taxonomy (NCBI): domain Bacteria; kingdom Pseudomonadati; phylum Pseudomonadota; class Betaproteobacteria; order Burkholderiales; family Alcaligenaceae; genus Bordetella; species Bordetella bronchialis. Next base: position 2,640,238 of record NZ_CP016170.1, on the reverse strand, counting down.
GCGGCAAGCGATCCAGGATCCCCTTAATGTCGAGTTCCATGAGTATGTTCCTGCATTGCAATTCTTTTACGGCATGCCGCGCTAGCCATGCACGCGATGTTATTCCTGTTCCAGCGTCCGCACGCGGCGGCGCAGCTGTCCCAACTGCTGGATGACAGCGGCATTGCGCTGCCAATCGCCATGTTCCGCATACGGATAGACGCCCGTATAACGCCCGGGCTTGGAAATATTCGACGTAATGGCGGTACCGCCGGAAATATGAACGTCGTCGGCCAGGGTCAGATGGCCGGACAGCATGGAGGCGCCGCCTATGGTGCAGCGTTCTCCTATGGTGGTGGATCCCGCGATGCCGACGCAAGCGGCAACGGCCGTATGCGCGCCGATCCGGACGTTATGGGCCACCATGATCTGGTTGTCCAGCTTGACGCCATTGCCGATGACGGTGTCCTCGAGCGCGCCACGGTCTATCGTGGTGTTGGCGCCGATTTCGACGTCATCGCCCACCGTCACGCCACCGAACTGCGGAATCTTGCCCCAGGCGCCCTTGCCCAGCGCCGGGTCCGGCGCGAAACCGAAGCCATCCGCGCCCAGCACGGCCCCCGAATGGATGATGGCGCGCGCCCCGATCGTTACGCCTGCATACAACGTTACCCGGGCATGCAAGAGCCCCGACGCGCCGATGGACGAGCCGGCGCCGATGACGCACCCTGCTCCCAGGACGGTATCCCGGCCGATGCGCGCCCCGGCTTCGACCACGCAGTGCGGGCCGATGCGCGCGCCGGACTCGATGACGGCGTCGTCGGCGACCACCGCCGTGGGATGGACCGAGCCCGGCAGCGCCGGGCGGCGCGCACGGTCGAACCACTGGGCGATGCGCGCGTACAGCAGGTATGGGTGGGGCGTGACCACCCGCGCGAAACCGGGCGCGGCGGACTGGGCCGCCAAGGCCTGCTCCACGTCGGGCGTGACGATGACCGCGCAGGCCCGCGTGGCGGGCAGCTGGTTCTGGTAACGGGGATTCGAAAGAAAGCTGATTTCGCCGGGACCGGCGGTGGCCAGGGTGCCCAATCCCTGTATGCGAGGCAGCGTCCCGCCGGACGGGACGCTGATCTGCCAGCTCAGGCCTTGTGTGTCGGTATCCGCCAATAACTCGTCAAGTAACGGCGCGCGAGTGGAATCTAGCAGAACCGGCATGGTGGACGCGTTACTTGCCCAGGGCCTGGATCACTTTGTCGGTGATATCCACGCGCGGGCTGACGGTGACCGCGTCCTGCACGATCAGGTCGTAGTTCTCTTTCTCGGCGATGTTCTTGATGGCCGCGTTGGCCTTCTGAACGATGGAAGAGAACTCTTCGTTGCGGCGGCGGTTGAAGTCTTCCTGGAATTCGCGGCGGCGACGCTGCAGGTCGGCATCCATGTTGCTGAGGTCGCGCTGGCGCTTCATGCGATCCGACTCGGACAGCACGGGCGCGTCCTTGTCGAATTTTTCGGCCTGGGCGCGCAGATTGGTTGCCATGCGCTGCAGCTCGGCGTCGCGCGCCTTGAACTCGGATTCGATCTTGGCTTGCGCCGCGCGGGCCGGGCCCGATTCGCGCAGGATGCGCTCGGTATTGACGAAGCCGATTTTCGTCCCTTGCGCAGCCGCGGGCGCCGCGTACGACGCGCCCAGCAGCAGCGCGCCCGCCAGCGCCAGCACCGCCGCCAGGGAAGCGGGGCCTTTGCGCGATGAACGGGACAATTTGCGTACGAAAATAGACATCATGAAAATTTCACCTTCCGATAAGGTCAAGCAAACCAGTATTGTGCCACTAAACCGGCAGCGGATTGGGCGGCCGGAAACATCCGGCCACCTTTGATTTGCGTTTAGAAACCAGTACCGATCTGGAACTGGAAGCTCTGGGTGTCGTCACCCGACTTCGCATTGAGCGGACGGCCATAGGACAGCTGCAGCGGTCCCAGGGGCGATTGCCAGGACAGGCCGACACCCGCCGAATAGCGCCATCCGCAGGGGTCCTCGACTTCGTTGTTCTTGCCGGCCGTGCAGGTCAGGCCCGAGCCCGGCTGCACGCGGCCCGCGTCCGTGAACAGGAACCAGCGCAGGGTCTTGTCCTTGGTGGCGCCGGGGAACGGCAGGTACAGCTGTGCATTGGCAACGATACGGCGCGCGCCGCCCAGGAAGTCGCCGGTAAGCGTATCGCGCGGGCCCAGCGAAGCGCCCTCGTAGCCGCGCACCGAACCGATACCGCCTGCATACACGTTCTTGATGACGGGGAAATCCTTGCCGCCGTACGCCTGCCCCCAGTCCATCATGCCATTCAGGGCCAGCGTGTAGCTGCGGCCCAGCGGCAGGTAGTACTGCTGCTGCGCCGACAGCATGGTGTACTTCAGGTCCATCGTCGACACATTGGCCTGCAGCTTGGTGAAGTAGCCCTTGGTGGGCGCCAGGGCGCTGTCGCGGGTGTCCTTGTTCCAGCCGGTGGTCAGCAGGATGGAGTTGGTGGTATCGCCATATTGGTCGACGTACTCCTGGTAGGCCAGCGGGGAATTGCTATCCAGGTGGACCCGGTTGCGCTCGAAGGCGGCGCCCAGGATGATGCGGTCGTACTCGGAGATGGGCACGCCGAAGTTCATGCCCAGGCCCATCGTGTCGACCCGGTATTCGCCATCGTTGTCGATGAAGGGCCTGGTCTGGCGGTAGTACAGCGACGTCGTGCGGCTGATGCCGTCCTTGGTCCAGTAGGGATCGGTGTGCGACAGCACCACGGCGCGGTTGGTCTTGCTGGTGTTCAGCTGCAGCGTCAGGTTGGTGCCGCTGCCGAAGACGTTGTCTTCGCTGATGCCGGCGCTGAAGATCGCCCGGTCGGTGGACCCATAGCCCACGCCCAGGTTGACCATGCCGGTCGGCTTTTCCTTGACGTCCACGTTGACGTCCACCTGGTCGGGCGAACCCGGCACCGGATCGGTCTTGACGTTGACGTCGTTGAAATAACCCAGGCGGTCGACACGGTCGCGGGACATCTTGATATCCCCCGCGTCGTACCACGCGGCCTCTTCCTGGCGCATTTCGCGGCGGATGACCTCGTCGCGGGTACGGGTGTTGCCGCCGATCTGGATGCGGCGGACGTACACACGGCGGCTGGGATCGACGTAGAAGGTCAGATCGGCCTCGTGCTTGGCGCGATCCAGCTGGGGATTCGGGTTGACGTTGGCGAAGGCGTAGCCCAATTCGCCCAGGTAGTCCGTGATGGCCTTGGCGCTGTCGTTGGTCTTGGCGGCGGAGAACGTTTCACCGGCCTTGACCTGCACCAGGGCTTCGATCTGCTTGTCCAGGCCGAGCAGGTTGCCGGCCAGCTTGACGCTGCGGACCTTGTAGGGCTCGCCCTCGTGCACGGTATACGTGATGTAGATGTCCTTGCGGTCCGGCGAGATGGTGACCTGCGGCGGCTCCAGCGTCATTTCCAGGTAGCCGCGATCCAGGTAGAACGAGCGGATCCGCTCCATGTCGCCTTCGAGCTTTTCACGCGAATACTTGTCGGTATCCGTGTACCAGGTCAGCCAGCCCGGCGTGGTCATCTGGATCTGGTCCAGCAGTTCGCTTTCCGAGAACGCCTTGTTGCCGACGAAGTGGATTTCGCGGATCTTGGCCACATCGCCTTCGAAGATATCGAAACTGATACCGACGCGGTTGCGGGGCAGCGGCGTCACCGTGGAGGTGACTTCCACGCCGTACTTGCCCTTGGACATGTACTGCTGCTTGAGTTCGAGCTCGGCGCGCTCCAGCATGGAACGGTCGAAGATGCGGCCCTCGGCGAAGCCGACGGTGCGCAGCGAATCCAGGATGGCCTTGCTGTCGAACTCCCGCATGCCATTGAACGTGATGGAGGCGATGGTGGCGCGCTCCTGCACCACGACGACCACGACGTTGTTGTTGGTCTCGATCCGCACATCGCTGAAGAAACCGCTGCCGTACAGGCGGCGGACGGCGTCGGTGGCGGTGTCCTCGGTGAAGGTATCGCCGACCTTGAACGGCAGGTAGCCGAAGACGGTGCCCGCATCGATACGCTGGATGCCCTCCACGCGGATGTCCTTGACGACAAAGGGATCGAAGGCGTGCGCCAGCGCCGGCAACAGCAGCAGCATGGCGACTAGCCCCGCCCAAATAGCCTTGGTGGGCTTAAACATCCAGCGGAAAAACATCCTGGGGGATCCTTGGTGGTCCAAATGGCGGAGTTGTTGGTGCAAATGGCGGAGGATTTTAAGGCAGAACACGCCTGAACGAAAGGCAGGGGCCGCCGGGGGCCGGGCCGGATCCGGGCCCGGCGCGCGCGCCTAGGTGAAAAGCCGGGCGAAATCGTTGAACAAGGCCAGCCCCATCAGGCCCGCCAGCAAACCCAGCCCGGCCCGCTGGCCGATGTCCAGCCACCGCGACGGGGGCGGGCTGCCACGCACGATTTCGATCAGGTAATACAGCAGATGGCCCCCGTCCAGCATAGGAATGGGCAGGAGATTGAGCACGCCCAGGCTGATGCTGATCAAGGCCAGGTAGGCGATGTACGCCGCCAGGCCCACGCGCGCGGTCTGGCCGGCGTAGTCGGCGATGGTGACCGGCCCGCTGATATTGCGCCAGGACACGGCGCCGGTGACCATGCGTCCCAGCATGCGCAGCGAGAACCAGGCCGTATCCGCCGTGCGCGTCACGCCCTGCCACAGGCTGTCCATCGGGCCATAGCGCACGGTCACCATGGGGATATCGCCGCCCAGCTGTACGCCGATGCGGCCGACGGTCTCGCCGTTTTCGATGCGTTCGGCGCGCGGCGTGACAGTCAGGGTGACATCGGCGCCATCGCGCCGCACCAGCAGCGGCACGGCCCGGCCGGCCTGCCGCTGCACGGCCTGCACCACCGAGCTGACGTCCCCGGCGGGCTGGCCGTCCACCGCAAGAATGACATCGCCCGCCCGCAGGCCCGCCTGTTCGCCGGCGCTGCCGGCCACCACACCGCGCACCACCGGGCGCGGCTCCTGCAACCGCAAGCCGGCCAGCGCCAGCGGATCCCCCTGGGCGGGATCCAGGCTGCTTTCGCCCAGCGTCAGCTCGCGTTCGTGCGTGGCGCCTTGCGGCGATCGCACGCCGATCTGCACCCGCCCGCCGCTGGAAATGTGGTCCATCAACTGCCAGCGGGCGTCGTTCCACGACACGACCGGTTCGCCGTCGATGGACAGGATGCGGTCCCCGCCTTCCAGGCCGGCGTGGGCCGCGGCGGTGCCGGCGGCCGGCCGCGCCAGGAAGGCCGCGGGCTCTTCCACCCCGGCCAGGTTCAGGCCGGCGTACAGGAAGACCGCCAGGATCAGGTTGAAAACCGGCCCCGCGGCGACGATAAGGATGCGCTTGCCCACCGGCTGCGGATTGAAGGCCCGGGCGGCTTCCGCCGCCGGGGCCCCGGGTGGCGGGTCGTCCTGCATCTTGACGTAGCCGCCCAGCGGAATCGCCGAAACCGCCCATTCGGTGCCATGGCGGTCGACGCGGCGCAGCAGGACCTTGCCGAATCCGACGGAAAAGCGCAGCACCCGCACGCCGCACAGCCGTGCCGCCCAATAGTGGCCCAGCTCGTGGAAAGTGATCAGGATGCCCAGCGCGACGGCGAAGGCGAGCAAGGTGAAAAGCATGGGGCTATACCAAGATGATGAATGCGCCTGGGCCGCGCGGGGACCGCGCGGAGCGCCCGCGTGGCAGGGCGCGATCAACGGCAGGCAGGGACGGAACGCTCGGCCTGGGCGCGGGCCGCGGCGTCCGCCGCCAGGACGTCGTCCAGGTGGCCCAGCGTAACAGATGGCCGACCGGCATGCCACTCCAGGGTCCGCGCGATGACGGAAGAAATCCCGGTATACGGCAGGCGCTCGTGCAGGAAGGCATCGACGGCGACCTCATTGGCGGCGTTCAGCGCAATGCAGGCCCCCTGTCCCGCCGACAGCGCGTCGAAGGCCAGTCCCAGGCAGGGAAAGCGCCGCAAGTCCGGCTTTTCGAAGTCCAGCCGCCCCCAGCGCGCCAGGTCCAGCAGCCCCACCCCGCTGGCCAGCCGGTCCGGAAACCCCAGGCCATATGCGATGGGCGTACGCATGTCCGGCTGGCCCAGCTGCGCCAGGACCGAACCATCGTCGTACTCGACCATGGAATGGACCACGCTCTGCGGGTGTATCAGCACCTCGATGCGATCCTGCGGCATGGCGAACAGCCAATGGGCCTCGATGACCTCCAGCCCTTTGTTGAGCATGGTGGCGGAATCCACGGAGATCTTGCGCCCCATGCTCCAGTTGGGGTGCTTGCAGGCCTGGGCCGGCGTAATGCCGTGCAGCTGGTCCGGGTCGTGCTGGCGAAAGGGCCCGCCCGACGCGGTCAGTATCAGGCGGCGCACGCCGGCGGCCGGTCGCGTGGGGGCCGACGCGCGTTCGCCATGCGGCAGGCACTGGAAGATGGCGTTGTGTTCGCTGTCGATGGGCAGCAGTTCGGCGCCATGGTCGCGGACCGCCCCCATGAACAGGGAGCCGGCGGCGACCAGGGCTTCTTTGTTGGCCAGCAGCACCCGCTTGCCGGCCCGCGCGGCCGCCAGCGCGGACGGCAGCCCGGCCGCGCCGACGATGGCCGCCATGACCGTATCGCAGTCCGGATCGGCCGCGGTCTCGGCCAGGGCCTGCGTGCCCACCCGGACAGCGGGCAGCGGGACACCCGGCTGCCACGCCTGGACGAAGCGCGCCCTGGCGTCCTCGTCCGGCACGACGACGACCCGCGCGCCGGTGGCGCGTGCCTGCTCCGCGAGCTTTTCCATGCGGCTATGGGCGGACAGCGCATGAACGCCAAGCCTGTCGGGGTGGCGGGCGATCACATCCAGGGTGCTTTCGCCGATCGACCCCGTGGAACCCAGCACGGCGATACGCTGAAACGCAGTCAAAACAGTACTCCACTGAGAAGCAAGGCCACCGGGGCCACCGGCAGGATGGCATCGATGCGATCATAGACCCCACCGTGCCCAGGCAGGAGGTTGCTGGAATCCTTGCGGCCGGCGCGTCGCTTGAGCAGCGATTCGAACAGGTCGCCGACGATGGAAAGCACGGCGAGCAGCACCGCCACGGGCAACGCGCCCCACAGCGTCCAGCGCTGGACCAGCGCGTGGCCGAAGGTGCCGTCCCAGGCGCTGCTGACGCCTATCCACAGCACGGCGGCGGCCACGCCGCATACCGCCCCTTCGATGGTCTTGCCCGGGCTGACGCGGGGCGCCAGCTTGTGGCGGCCCAGGGCGCGTCCGCCGAAATACGCGGCGATATCGGCCGCCCAGACCAGCGCCAGCAGGGACAACAGGAAGACCGCCCCGCGCGACATGAACAGCAAGGCCAGTACGGCCCAGGCCGCCATCAGCGCCAGGATCGCGAACAGGGTCAGCGACAGGCTGGCGGGCGGCGCATCGCTGCGGCCGCGCACGACGGCGATGGTGCCGCCGACGATCCACAGCAGCGCCGACACGGGCACCACCCAGTTGAACAGCAAGGCGTGAGAGGCCTCGGCGGCGAAGTCATGGTCGCCGCCAGCCGTCCACCAGAATGTCACGCACAAGGCCGCGACGCCCAGTAAAGCGCCGACCGCGACGGCGCCGGCGCCGCCCTGCGCGGGCAGCGTAAGGCGCGCCCATTCCCAGCCGGCACAGGCGGTGGCCACGGCAAGCAGGGCCATGAACGGCCAGGGCGTGGGCGCCGCCATCGTGGCGGCCAGGATGGCAAGAAGGATGACGGCTGTGACGATGCGCTGGCGCAGCATGAAGTCTCCTAGGACGAGAGTCCCGCCCTCATGGCGGGTACCGCGTATTCTGCCGCCTTTTTATCCCGGCGCCGCGCGGTCACCGCTTCGCGGATGCGATCACCTGGGCGCTGGTGCGGCCGAAACGCCGTTCCCGCGTCCGGTACCACTCGAAGGCTTCTTCCAGTTCGGGACCGCCGAAGTCCGGCCAATAACGGTCGGTAAAGAAGAGCTCGGTATAGGCCAATTGCCAGATCAGGTAATTGGAGATGCGCTGTTCGCCCCCGGTGCGGATGAACAGGTCGGGTTCGGGCGCCCAGGCCATGGACAGATAGCGGCCCAGCGTGTCTTCGTCGATGCGTTCGGGCGTCTGCGCCAACGTGGGGTTTTCGACGATCATCCGCCGCATGGCCTGCAGGATGTCCCAGCGCCCGCCGTAGTTGGCGCATACGGAAAGATGCAGGCGGTCATTGTGCGCGGTGCGCGCCTGGGCCTGCTCGATGAGTTCGCGCAGCCGCGGTTCGAACGGAGACAGGTCTCCCACCACGCGCAGGCGCACGCCCTGGGTATCGAGCTTGTCGACTTCCCGTTCCAGAGCCTGGACGAACAGGCGCATCAGCAGGGAGACTTCCTCGGCGGGCCGGCGCCAGTTTTCGGAACTGAAGGCGAACAGGGTCAGGTAGCGGACGCCGCGCCGCCCGCAGGCTTCCACGACGCGCCGCACGGCCTGCACACCCTTGGCATGCCCGGCCGTGCGCGGCAAGTGCCGCCGCGTCGCCCAGCGGCCGTTGCCATCCATGATGATGGCAACGTGCTGGGGGATATCCGACGTCTGGGGAACCGCCTGGGTGGAACTGATAGTCATGAGGATGGCAGGACCGGGCGCAAGGCCGTCAGACGGTCATGATCTCCGCTTCTTTCTGGGCGATCAGCTTGTCGATTTCGCCGACGCAGCGATCGGTGAGCTTCTGGATTTCGTCCTGCGCGCGGCGCTCTTCGTCTTCCGAGATGGACTTGTCCTTGACGAGTTTCTTCAAGGCTTCATTGCCTTCCCGGCGCAGATTGCGCACCGCGATCTTGGCGTCCTCGCCCTCGTTCTTGACCACCTTGGTCAGGTCGCGGCGCCGCTCTTCGGTGAGCGCCGGCATGGGCACGCGGATGGTGTCGCCCATGGATACGGGGTTCAGGCCGAGGTCGGATTCACGGATGGCCTTTTCCACCGGGCCGGCCATGTTTTTCTCGTACGGCTGGACGCTGATGGTACGCGCATCGACCAGGTTGACGTTGGCGACCTGGCTGATCGGCACGGGCGAACCGTAGTACTCGACATGCACGTGATCCAGGATACCGGTGTGCGCACGCCCGGTACGGATCTTGGACAGATTGACCTTGAGCGTTTCGATGGACTTGGCCATCCGGGACTCGGCCGATTTTTTGATGTCTGCGACGCTCATTGCGACTCCTTCAATTCAAACGTGTACCAGGGTACCTTCATCTTCACCGGTGACCGCGCGTTTCAGCGCGCCGGACTTGTTGATGGAAAACACCTTGATGGGCAGCTTCTGGTCGCGGCACAGCGCGAAAGCGGTGGCGTCCATCACTTCCAGGCGGCGCACGATGGCTTCGTCGAAGCTGATGCGGGAATAGCGCGTGGCGGTGGGATCCTTGTTGGGGTCCGCGCTGTAGATGCCGTCCACCTTGGTGGCTTTCAGCACGATCTCCGCGCCGATTTCGGCGCCGCGCAAGGCGGCCGCCGTATCGGTCGTGAAGAAGGGATTGCCGGTGCCGGCCGCAAAAATCACCACCTTGCCCTCTTCCAGGTAGCGCAGGGCCTTGGGACGGATATAGGGCTCCACCACTTGTTCGATGTTCAGCGCCGACTGCACCCGCGTGTCCACGCTGCGGTGCTTCAGGGCGTCCTGCAGGGCCAGCGCGTTCATGATGGTGGCCATCATGCCCATGTAATCCGCCGTCGCCCGGTCCATGCCCTGGGCGCCCGGCGCCACGCCGCGAAAGATATTGCCGCCGCCGATGACAATGGCCAGCTCCACGCCCAGATTGACGATTTCGGCGATTTCCTCGGTCATCCTGGCGATCGTGGCGCGATTGATGCCGAACGCGTCGTCGCCCATCAGGGCTTCGCCGGACAGTTTAAGAAGAACCCGCTTGTACGATCTGCTGGCCATGAGCGATATCCCTAGAACGATCCGACGGAAGTGTAAGACAAGAAATAGGCCGGTCACTCGCCGGCCTGTAATAAAAAAGCAGCAATGCGGAAGGATAAACGGCTGATCAGGCGCGGCCGGCGGCAGCGGCTGCAACTTCCGCCGCGAAGTCGGTGGTCTTCTTCTCGATGCCTTCGCCCACGATGAACAGCGAGAAACGCGCGATACCGGCGCCTTCGGCCTTCAACATTTGTTCGACGGTCTGCTTGTCGTTCTTGACGAAGGGTTGCGACAGCAGGGTCACTTCCTTCAGGAACTTCTGCACCGAGCCTTCGACCATCTTGGCGACGATGTCGGCGGGCTTGCCGGATTCGGCGGCCTTCTGCTCGGCGACCGAACGCTCGGTGGCGATGTCGGCGGCGGGCACGCCTTCGGCATTCAGCGCCTTGGGCTTGGTGGCCGCGATGTGCATGGCCAGGTCCTTGCCGATGCTATCCGCACCGTTGAAGTCCACCAGCACGCCGATCTTGCCGCCGTGCACGTAGCTGGCCAGCTTGTTGGCGGTTTCCATGCGCTGGAAGCGGCGGATGGAGATGTTCTCGCCGATCTTGCCGACCAGGCCGGTGCGCACCGTTTCCACCGTGCCGCCTTCCAGCGGCAGGTCGGACAGCGCCGCGACGTCGGCGGGGTTCTTGGTGGCGACCAGTTCCGCCAGCTTGTTGACGTAGGCGACGAAGTCGTCGTTCTTGGCCACGAAGTCGGTTTCGCAGTTGACTTCGATCACCGCGCCCTGCTTGGCGTCGGCCGAGATGTACAGGCCGATCAGGCCTTCGGCGGTGACGCGGGCGGCGGCCTTGCTGGCCTTGTTGCCCAGCTTGACGCGCAGGATTTCCTCGGCACGGGCCAGATCGCCCTGGGCTTCGGTCAGCGCCTTCTTGCATTCCATCATGGGCGCGTCGGTCTTCTCGCGCAGTTCCTTGACCATCGAGGCGGTAATTTCAGCCATGTTCGCTCCATTCTTGCTAAAGCACGCCCCGGACGGGCCGGGGCATGTCGTTTCGATACGGTACGCACCCCTGCAGCCGCCCTGCCCTGCCGGGACGCCGCAACGCGCGCGCCTGGCGGACTGGACGAGCCCGGGGTGCCGACCCGGTCCGGCGCCTGGCGGCGCGGGGACCCGGCTTGGGATCAGGCCCGGCAACGGCCGGGCCCGCGCCCCGAGGCCTGTCAGGCCTGGCCGTCCTGCACTTCGACGAACTCTTCCTGGCCTTCGCCGCCTTCCTCGACCAGACCGTTCAGGTTCTGTTCGCGGCCTTCCAGCACGGCGTCGGCCATGCCCTTGGCATACAGCGCGATGGCCTTGGCGGAGTCGTCATTACCGGGAATGACGTAATCGATGCCGTCCGGCGAGTGGTTGGTGTCGACCACGGCCACGACCGGGATACCCAGCTTGCGCGCTTCGGCGATGGCGATCTTGTGATAGCCGACGTCGATGACGAACAGGGCGTCCGGCAGGCTGGTCATGTCCTTGATACCGCCCATGGACTTGTTCAGCTTTTCCAGTTCGCGCTGGAACAGCAGGCCTTCTTTCTTGATCATGCGCTCGGCGCCGCCTTCGGCGACGACGGTTTCCATGTCCTTCAGGCGCTTGATGGACGTCTTGACCGTCTTGAAGTTGGTCAGCATGCCGCCCAGCCAGCGGGCGTCGACATAGGGCATGCCGCAACGGGCGGCTTCGGCGGCGATAAGTTCGCGGGCCGCGCGCTTGGTGCCGACGAACAGGATGTTGCCGCCGCGGGCAGCCAGCTGCTTGACGAACTTGGTGGCCTCGACATACTTGCCGACGGTCTGCTCGAGGTTGATGATGTGGATCTTGTTACGCTGACCGAAGATGAACGGGGCCATCTTCGGATTCCAGTAACGGGTCTGGTGGCCGAAGTGCACGCCGGCTTCCAGCATTTCACGCATGAGGGACATAGCGATCTCCAAGGGTTTGGACTTGCGCCAGGCCCGCATCGGGGGGCCCGCTGTTCTATCATCAGCATGGCCGCCGACACCCTCGTTGGCTTGGCGCGCGATTCAAAGCGACCGGCAAGGCAGCGCGATCCGCGAACCTTGCAACGCCCAGGGACTGGCCAGGCGGACCAAGGCTGACCTTCCAACCTTGACCCTTGGCCTTGACCGGGGGCCTTGACCCTTGGCCTTGACCCTTGGCCTTGACCCTTGGCCTTGACCCTTGGTCTCGGTCCTTGGTCTCGGCCCTTGACCTTTACCTCGACCCTAACCTGCCCCGGAGCGTACTTCCCCCGCTTTTTCAGGGAAGCCTATAATTCTACTATTTTTCCAAGACAATCCTCAAGCTGATACATGGGCATAGTCACCGACCCCGCCGATCTCGACAAGATGCGCCTCGCCTGCCAGGACGCCGCGCGTGTACTGGATTACCTCACGCCTTTCGTCAAGCCCGGCGTCACCACCGGCGAGCTCGACCGGCTGGCCCTGGACTACCTGACCAACGAACTGAAGGTGAAGTCCGCGACGGTAGGCTACGCACCGCCCGGCTATCCGCCGTTTCCCGGAGCCATCTGCACCTCCGTCAATCACCAGGTATGCCACGGCATCCCGGGCGACAAGGTGCTAAAAAACGGGGACGTACTGAACATCGACGTTACCATCATCAAGGATGGCTGGTTCGGCGATACCAGCCGGATGTTCTACGTCGGCGAACCCTCCATCCTGGCGCGGCGCCTGACCGACATCACCTATGAGTGCATGTGGCTGGGCATCCGCCAGGTGCGCGCCGGCGCCACCCTGGGCGATATCGGCAACGCCATCCAGAAACACGCGGAAGGCAGCGGCTTTTCCGTGGTGCGCGAATTCTGCGGGCATGGCGTCGGCCGGCGCTTCCACGAGGACCCGCAGGTGCTCCACTACGGCAAGCCGGGCACGGGCGTCAAACTGGTACCCGGCATGATTTTCACGATCGAGCCTATGATCAATGCGGGCCGCCGGGAAATCCGCCAGTTGTCCGACGGCTGGACCGTGGTCACGCGCGACCACAGCCTGTCGGCGCAATGGGAACACACGGTGCTGGTCACGGAAACCGGCTACGAGGTGCTGACCGTCTCGCCGGGCATGCCGGCCCCGCCCGCCTTCGTCACCGAAACCGTCGCGGTCCCCGCGATCTAGCGCCCCGTCGATCCTGGAAGGACAGCCGTATGAGTTCGCAAGCCGCACCTTCCTTGGCGGCGCCGGAGTCCGGCGCCACGGACCTGCCGTCCCTGCGCGCGCGCATGCGCGCCAGGCGCGACGCCGCCATCGCCGCCTTCCGGGAACACGAGCGCCCCGATCCCCTGCTGCAGGAATTGCGGCGCATTACCGACCAGACGCTGCGCGACCTTATCAAGCAATGCCCGCTGCCGCCGGGCGCGGTACTGGCCGCGGTGGGCGGCTATGGCCGCGGCGAACTCTATCCGCATTCCGACGTCGACCTGCTCATCCTGCTGCCGCACGCGCCCTCCCCCGACGAAGAAGCAGCGGTGGAGCGGCTGGTGGCGGCGCTGTGGGACCTCGGCCTGGAGCCCGGTCACAGTGTGCGCACGATCGCCGACTGCGAGCGCGAGGCCGACGCCGACATCACGGTCGAAACGGCCTTGCTGGAATCGCGCTGGCTGGCGGGCAATCGCGCCCTGATGAAGGCCTTCGATACGGCCATGCGCGCGCGCCTGGACCCGGCCGTGTTCTTCAGCGCCAAGCGCGTCGAAATGCAGCAGCGCCATGCGCGCTACCAGGACACCCCCTACGCCCTGGAACCGAATTGCAAGGAGTCGCCCGGGGGCCTGCGCGACCTGCAGGTCATCATGTGGATGGCGCGCGCCGCCGGCTTCGGCGAAAGCTGGCGCGAGATCGCCAGGGCCGGCCTGTTGACGGCGTCCGAAGCGCGCGGCCTGCGGCGCGCCGAACAGGCCTTCAAGCGCCTGCGCATCGAACTGCACCTGATGTCAAAGCGGCGCGAGGACCGCGTGCTGTTCGACCTGCAGCCCGCGCTGGCCGAAGTCTACGGCATCAAGGCGACCGCCACGCGGCGCGCCAGCGAACTGATGATGCAGCGCTACTACTGGGCGGCTCGGCTGGTCACGCAATTGAATTCCATCCTGGTCCAGAACATCGAAGAACGGCTGTTTCCGCGGCCGGCGTCCGATGCGCGCGATATCGACGACGACTTCCGCAGCCTGCATGACCGCCTGGACGTCATCCGCGACGACGCCTTCGAGCGCAACCCCACCCTTCTGCTGCGCGCCTTCCTGGTCATGCAGCAGCATCCGCACCTGAACGGCATGTCGGCGCGCACGGTGCGGGCGATCTGGCACGCGCGCCACCGCATCGACGCGCAGTTCCGCCGCAATCCGGTCAACCGGCGCCTGTTCCTGCAGATCCTGCAGCAGCCGTCGGGCATCGTGCACGAGCTGCGCCGCATGACGATGCTGAACATCCTGCCGCGCTATCTGCCGGTGTTCCGCCGCATCGTCGGGCAGATGCAGCACGACTTGTTCCACGTGTATACGGTGGACCAGCACACGCTGACGGTGATCCGCAACCTGCGCCGCTTCACCATGCCGGAGCACGCCCAGGAATATCCCCTGGCCAGCCAGTTGATCTCCGAGCTGGACCGCCATTGGCTGTTGTACGTCGCCGCGCTTTTCCACGACATCGCCAAGGGCCGGGGCGGCGACCATTCCGAGCTGGGCGCGCGCGAAGTGCGCAAGTTCGCCCACGATCACGGGCTGGCGCCGGAAGACGCCGAACTGGTGGAATTCCTGGTCCGCCAGCATCTGCTGATGTCCACGGTGGCGCAGAAGCGCGACCTTTCGGACCCGGAGGTCGTGCGGGATTTCGCGGCCACGGTGAAAGACGAGCGCCACCTGACGGCCTTGTACCTGTTGACCGTGGCCGATATACGCGGCACCAGCCCCAAGGTCTGGAACGCCTGGAAAGGCAAACTGCTGGAAGACCTGTATCGCCTGACGCTGGGCGCACTGGGCGGCGCGCACCATGACGCCGACACCGTGCTCAATCACCGCAAGGCCGAGGCGGCCCGTCTGACGCGGCTGGCCGGCCTGCGCGACGACGCGCGCGAAGCCTTCTGGAAACAGCTGGACGTGGCCTACTTCCTGCGCCACGATGCCTCCGATATCGCCTGGCATACGCGCCACCTGTACCATCGCCCGGCCCCGGAGCAGGCGGTGGTCAAGGCGCGCCCCACGGAACAGGGCGAAGGCCTGCAGGTGATGGTCTATACCCGGGACGCGCCGGACCTGTTCGCGGCCATCTGCGGCTATTTCGACGCCAAATCCCTGAGCATCCAGGACGCGCGCATCCATACCACGCGCCACGGCTGGGCGCTGGACAGCTTCATCGTGCTGCTGCCCGACGGCGCCAGCGACCTGCGCGCGCAAGCGGCTCTGGTGGAACACGAACTGGCCGCGCGCCTGAAGGACCCGCAGACGTTCTCGCAGGCAGGCGCCGGCGGCGCGGCGCCGTATGGACGCGCGCGCCTGTCCAGGATGTCCCGGGTGTTCCCGGTGCCGCCACAGGCGGAATTGCAGCCCGACGAGCGCAGCAAATCCTGGCGGCTGTCCGTCACGGCCACCGACCGCCCGGGGCTGCTGCACGCCCTGGCGCGGGTTTTCGCCAGCCATGGTGTGAACCTGCAGATGGCCAAGGTCATGACGCTGGGCGACCGTGTGGAAGACGTTTTCATCATCGAAGGCGCCACGCTCGAAAGACCCCGCACGCAGATGCAGTTCGAACGCGCCATCCTGGATGCGCTGGCCGGGGATGGCGTACAGCGGGCCGCTGCGTGAACAAACCGGCGGCCGTCCGGATGAAATCCGACAAGGTATTGCCGCTTGGATGCCGCGAATAACATCCAGGCTGACGTGGCCCGGATTATTGCCGCACGCTTACAATCGGTTCTCCCTTTCGCCGGCGCCACTCTCCCATGCTCGTGCACGACTATCTGCTGGTATTCGGCCGCAGTTTCCTTTTCGCGCTTGCCACGCTGCTGCCGTTCCTGAATCCACCAGCGGTCGCGCCGATTTTCTGGACGCTGACCGAAGGCGCCTCCAGCGCGACCCGCACGGTCCTGGCCAAACGCGTCGCCATCAATGTGGGCGTGATGCTGACCATCGCCATGGTGGCCGGCAACGTTCTCTTGTCGTTCTTCGGCCTGTCGCTGGCCATCGTGCGGGTCGGCGGCGGCCTGCTGGTGATCACCAGCGCCTGGCGGCTGGTGAACTCGCCCGATGCCGGCGCGCAGAATGCCGCGCGGGCCGCCGAATCCTTCACGCCGGAAATGGCCAAGGCGCGGGCGTTCTATCCGCTTACCTTTCCCATCACCTGCGGTCCCGGCTCCATCGCCGCGGCAATCACGGTGGGCGCCTCGCTGCGCGAGCCCGACCGTATCGTCAGCCTGGTCAAACTGGCCGGATCGCTGCCCGGGATCCTGGTTACTTCGCTGAGCTTGTACGCCTGCCTGCGCTTCGCCGCCCAATTCCTGTACAGGCTGGGCGACAACGGCACCGCGGTGTTCATGCGCCTTTCCGCCTTCGTCATGCTATGCCTGGGCGTGCAGATCGTGTGGGACGGCGTGCATGAACTCCTGCTTGGCGTACTGGTCGAAGCCGTGGGCAATGGGGCCGGCAACCGCTGAGTTGCCGCCGCCGCGCCGGTCGGAAGGCCTTGTATCGGGATGCCTCTCGCGCGGGCGATCCCCACCCGTTTTCCCTTAAAGGATTAGAACAGTCATGATGTCGACTTCGCAACGCACACTGGTCCTGATCGCCGTCCTGGCCTTCGGCGCCGTCTGCATCGCGCTGGTGTCCCAATATGTCTTCGGCCTGCAGCCCTGCGCCTGGTGCGTATTGCAGCGGCTGATTTATATCGTCATCGGCATCGTCTGCCTGGTACTGGCCTTCCTGGGGCCGGTGCTGCGCCGGCTGGGCGCGCTGCTGGGCCTGGGGCTGGCCCTGTGCGGCGTGTGGGCCGCCTATTACCAATACACAGTGGCGTCGCAGCTGCTGTCGTGCTCGCAAACCTTCGCCGACAAATTCATCGCCGGCAGCGGCCTGGATGGCGCGCTGCCTTCGGTATTCGGCATCTACGCGACCTGCATGGACGCGGCCGTAAAGGTGCTTGGCGTGGAATACGCCGTGTGGAGCCTGGCGCTATTCGCGATCCTGGCCCTGCTGAGCCTGCGGGCGCTGCTGCGCCGGGCTTGATGCCCGGCGCCATTGTGCCGACGGGACCGGGCTACCCCGCCATTGGCGCCCGGTTCGATCCCCGTCAGGCGTCGTTGGCGGCGTAGCCCATGTTGAACATGAGCCCACCGCGGGCGGCCTCGTCGGACTCGCCGCGGCTCTGGCCCAGCCGCTCCAGGTACTCCGGCGTGATGTCGCCGGTGATGTACTGGCCGTCGAAGCAGGATGCCTCGAAGCGCGACATTGCCGGATTCAGGTCGCGCACCGCCTGCTGCATATTGTCCAGGTCCTGGTAGACCAGGGCGTCGGCGCCGATGGTCTGGGCGATTTCCTCGTCGCTGCGGCCCGTGGCGATGAGTTCGCGCTGGGTCGGCATGTCGATGCCATAGACATTGGGAAAGCGCACCGGCGGCGCGGCAGAAGCGAAGAACACCTTGTTGGCGCCCGCCGCGCGAGCCATTTCGACGATCTCCCGGCTGGTCGTTCCACGCACGATGGAATCGTCCACCAGGAGCACGTTCTTGCCCTGGAATTCGCGGCCGATGGCATTGAGCTTTTGCCGGACGGACTTCTTGCGCACGGCCTGCCCCGGCATGATGAAGGTACGGCCGACGTAGCGGTTCTTGATAAGGCCTTCGCGGTAATCCAGGTTCAGGCGGGCAGCCAGCTGCATGGCCGCTGGGCGCGAGGAATCCGGAATCGGCATGACGACGTCGATGTCGCCCAGCCGCATGCTGCGCGCCACCTTGTCCGCCAGGTATTCGCCCATGCGCAGGCGCGCGTCGTAGACCGACACGCCATCCATCAGCGAGTCGGGACGGGCGAAATACACGTACTCGAAGATGCAGGGCACGAGCTGGGCGTTTTCCGCGCACTGGCGGCTGTAGAACCGGCCATCCATGTCAATGAAGACGGCTTCGCCGGGGGCGACATCGCGCACGAAGCTGAAGCCGCTGCCTTCCAGCGCGACGGATTCGGACGCGGCCATCCACTCCACGCCGTGCTCGGTCTCCTGGCGGCCGATACACAGCGGGCGGATGCCGTAGGGATCGCGGAACGCCAGCAAGCCGTAGCCGGCGATCTGGGCCACCACCGCGTAGGCGCCCCGCACGCGGCGGTGCACGGCGGCGATGGCGCGGAAGATCGCGTCGTCGTCCAGCGAGATGCCGTTGGCGGCGGATTGCAGCTCGTGCGCCAGCACGTTCAGCAGGACTTCGGAGTCGGAATTGGTATTGATGTGGCGGCGGTCGATGCGGAACAGGGATTCGCGCAATTCCCGCCAGTTGGTCAGGTTGCCGTTGTGCGCCATCATGATGCCGAAGGGCGCGTTCACGTAGAACGGCTGGGCTTCTTCCTCGCTGGCGCTGGAACCGGCGGTGGGATAGCGAACCTGGCCGACGCCGCTATTGCCGGGCAGGGCCCGCATGTTGCGCGTGCGGAATACGTCGCGCACCAGGCCGTGGGCCTTGTACAGATTGAACTGGCTGCCCAACGCCGTGGCGATACCGGCCGCGTCCTGGCCCCGGTGCTGCAAGAGCAGCAAACTGTCATAGAGCAGCTGGTTGACCGGTCCGCGCCCCACGACCCCTACGATTCCACACATGGCAATTTCCTGTAGATCCTACTGCGTTCTATGCGTATGCATTCTTGCTATATGGCTGCGATGCGGCCGGGTTCAATACGGCAGCATCGACGCCAGCGACGGCGGCAACCACACTTTGGTATGTTTGACGGCTTCTGTGGCCGTATGGGAAAACATGGCGTCGCGCCACCAGGCTTCCTGGGGCAGCGGCGTGTAGCCGGCGACCGTGACCAGCACCAGCACGATCAGGGCCCCGCGCACCAGGCCGAACAGCCCGCCCAGCCCATGATCCGCCGGCGACAGCCCGGTGGTGCGGATCAGGGCGGACAGGGTCATGTTGACCAGTCCCACGCCCAGCAGCACGACCAGGAAAACGGCAGCATAGGCCGCGCCCATGCGCAGCACTGTCGTTTCGATCCAGGCAGCGAGCCAGCCATAGACCGTCGGCCCCCACCAGATCGCGGCGACAAACGCCAGGATGTAGGCCAGCAGGGAAAGAATCTCCTTGAGCAGACCCCGCACCAGGCCGAGCAGGCCCGATACGGCGATGATCGCCAGGACGACGAAATCGAACCCGGTCACTGCGCGGCGATGAAACCGTTGTCATAGCCCAGGGTGCGCAGCCTTGCCTGGGCCGCCTGGGCTGCCTCGCGCGAGGGGAATGGGCCCACGCGCAGCCGGTATTGCTGTTTGCCGCCGACCGAGGCTTCCTGGACGAAAGCGTTGGTCACGCCGGCCGAATGCAGTTTGTCGCGCCGGGCCTGGGCGTCCGCCTGGGTGGTATAGGCCGCGATCTGCAGCACGAAATTGCCCTTTGCATCCGCCGCGGCGCGCGCGTCCGTCGCCGGCTTGGCGGGCGCGCTGGCCGCGCCACGGCCTTCCAGCAGCGCCAGCGCCTTGCTGCCGTCGTCGGTGCGCGGCGCGGGTTCCGGCTTGGCGGCGGGCTTGGGTTCGGGGCGGGTTTCCGGCTTGGGTTCGGGCTTGGGCGCTTCGGCACGGCTGTCCGAACGGGGAACGGCGCGGCCGGCATCGGCATGTGCCGGATCGGTGCCGGGGCGCCCGGTATCCACCCTGCCCTGCGTGGCGGGCTTGCCGGCGTCGGCGGAGGTAAGCGGCTGGCCGGAACCCACCGGTGCCTGCCCGGATGCGGGCGCCGTCCCAGGAGCCTGGGCCCCGGGCGCAACCGGAGCGGCCACGCCGGCGGTCGCGGGCGTGCCCGTGCCCGTCGCGCCGGCGGACCCTGCATCGGCGGCTGGCGCCTGCGGCTCGGATACGGCAGGCTGGTAGGGTGAGTTGCGATCGGGGATACGGATGGGAATATCGTCGCTGACGCGGGCGGGCTCGGAATCCAGCACCATGGGCAGAATGATGACCGCCGCCAGCACCAGCGCCACGGCGCCCGCCAGGCGGCGCCTGGCCCGCCCACGGAGTTCGGCCGCCTGGGCCTCGCTGGATACGGAGGGGCGCGGCCGTCCCGTCGGTGCGTCGGACGCGGAATCTTTCCGATTAAACAGACCCATGAAGCACGAATTCCTTGCAGCCGGCGCGCCGATGCGCGTTGGAAACCCTATTGGACTGCCGCCACGGCATGGTGCGGGAGCGTGTCGCCGCCGGCGGTTTGAGGCTGGTCACGGTGGAGCGCTGGCGTAGATTGCGATCAGGATTTACGCCCCAGCGACTGGAGCACGGCGGCGACCGTGTAGAACGATCCGAACACCACGATTCTATCACCCTCGCCCGCCTGGGCGCGTGCCGCGGCATAGGCCTGCGCGGGGTCGTCATAAGGGCAGATCAGGGGCACGTCGTCGCCCGCCGCGGGCGGCGGCAGGGCCATCCGCACCTGTTCGGCCAGCCCCGCCCCGCTGCCGCCGCGCGGCCCGGGCAGGCCGGCGCAATACCAGCGGTCGATGCGGCCCGCCAGCTTGCCCACGACCCCGGCCACGTCCTTGTCGTTGAGCATCCCGAACACCGCGTAGGTATAGGGATGGAAGCCCATGTTGTCCAGGTTCTGGGCCAGCACGGCGGCGGCATGCGGGTTGTGCGCCACGTCCAGGATGACCGTGGGCTGGCCGGGCAGGATCTGGAAGCGGCCGGGCAGCGTGGCCTGCAGCAGCCCCTGGCGCACCGCCTGCTGCGGCACGGGCAGGCGGTCGCGCAAGACCTCCAGCACGGCCAGGGCGGCGGCGGCGTTGAGTAACTGGTTGGCGCCGCGCAGGGCGGGATAGGCCAGCGCGCCGCGCCGCTGCGCGCGACCGCCGTAGGCCCATTGCTGCCGGTCCCCGGAATAGTTGAAATCCCGGCCGAACAACCACAGGTCGGCGCCGATGGCGGCGGCGTGGTCCACCAGGCTGTGCGGCGGCATGGGGTCGGCGCAGATGGCCGGCTTGCCGGGACGGTAGATATGCGCTTTTTCGTAGCCGATCTTTTCGCGGGTGTCCCCCAGCCAGTCCATGTGGTCCAGGTCGACGCTGGTCACCACGGCGCAGTCGGCGTCCACGATATTGACCGCGTCCAGGCGGCCGCCCAGGCCGACTTCCAGGACGACCGCGTCCAGGCGCGACTGCGCGAACAGCCGCAGGGCCGCCAGCGTGGTGAATTCGAAATAGGTGAGAGAGGTATCGCCCCGGGCGGCTTCCACCGCCTGGAACTGGGCCACCAGATCCGCGTCCGAAGCGAGTTCGCCGTTGACGCGCACCCGTTCGTTGAAGTCGATCAAATGAGGCGAGGTGTACAGCCCGGTCTTGAATCCCGCCGCCAGCAGCATGGCTTCCAGCATGGCGCAGGTGGAACCCTTGCCGTTGGTGCCGCCGACCACGATCTTGGCGCAATCCAGCCGGATGTCGAGGCGCTGCGCCACCTGGCGAACCCGCTCCAGGCCCAGATCGATGGTTTTGGGATGCAGCGATTCCAGGTATGCCAGCCACTGGGACAAGGTGGCGGCGGCCGGCGGGGCGGTAGGAGACATGGCGGAGAACGAAACTGAAGCAAACGGAATTTTAACAGGGGCCGTCGTACGCGGCCGGGCTGTGCGGCGCGGAGGCTGGCCCCAGCCTGCGCGGCCCGACCTACGCGGCCCGGCTGCCCGGCCCGGCCTGCGCGGCCCGGCCTGCGCGGCCCGGCCTAAAGTTTTGGCGCGCTCTGCCGTTACGTGGTTGTCTACCCAGAAACCCGCGTCGCCGACGCACTGCAGAAGTGGAGTCCTTATGGCTGTCAGCCCTATTGCCCCCGCGGCCCATCCGGTCCAGCCCGTCGAGGCGCAGCCGGCCCCCCTGCCCGACGCCGCCGTTCTGGTGACTCCCTCGGGCGACGCGCAGAAAAGCGGCGACACGGGTGGCGCGACCACCGGCGGCGGCTCCGGCCAGTCGCCGGATCAGCAACTGCCGCTGGACCGCGCGCTGCAGAAGATCAACGAGCAGATGCAGGCCTGGTCGACGCAGATGCAGTTCGATATCGACCCCGATACCCAGCGGGTGGTGGTGTCCATCAAGGACACGAAAACTGGGGACGTCATCAAGACCATTCCCAGCGAGACGGTCCTGAATATCGCCAAGATGATCACCAAATTACAGGGCGGTGGGGTCGAAACCAGCGCCTGAAAGCGGCCGCGCGACCGAAAGCCCCGAACAACGCCGCCTTATGCCGCTTGCCCGACGTATCGGTACGGCAAGGCGTTTGACAGAATAAGCACATCAAGGAAACAGCACGATGGCAACCTCCGCCCTTCCGCCTATCACCTCCCTGGGTTCCGGCTCGAATCTGGATCTGCAAGGCATCCTGGAAAGTCTGCAGGACAACGAAAGACAGGCCCTGGTTCCCATCAAGAACCAGCAGACCCTGATCACGACCCAGCTGTCGGCCTATGGGACCCTGCAGCAGGGGATCGAAACCCTGCAGACCGCTGCCAACGCCCTGAGCGATCCCAAGACCTACAGCGTCACGACGGCCTCCATCGTGGGCGGCAGCGACGCCTTCACGGTAAAGACCTCGGCCGGGGCCACGCCCGCCACCTACAAGGTGTCGGTCGAGCAACTGGCGACCGCGTCGCAGCTGAAGTCGGGCGCCATCGCCGATCGCACGGCGAAATTGGGCACCGGCGGCACGATCACCGTGACCTTGGCCGACGGCACGTCGGAGACGATCGATATCAGCAAGGACACCTCGCTGAACGGCATTGCCAAGGCGATCAACGCGGACGACAAGTCCGGCGTCACGGCCACCATCCTTACCGACGGGTCCGGCAAGAGCTATCTGCAATTGACGTCCAAGGATACCGGCACGCAGGCGGCGGTCGCCAAGATCACGTCGACCAACACCACCATCCAGAACGCGCTGGGCTACGACGCGTCCGCGACGCCCACCGGTGGCATGACGCAGTCGCAGGCCGCCACCGATGCCAAGGTCATCATCAACGACGTCGAGATCATCAGCGGGTCCAACACCCTGGACTCCAATATCGACAACGTCACGATTACGCTGAATGACGTCACGACCTCTCCCGTGACGGTGAAGGTCGCTTCGGACACGTCGGGCGTCGTATCGGCCACCCAGAACTTCGTCTCGGCATACAACGCGCTGCAAAAAATGGTGGCGCAGATGACGAAGTACGATCCGACCTCGGACCAGTCGTCGGTGCTGACCGGCGACAGCACCACGCGATCGATTTCCTCCACGGTGGCCAGCGCCCTGCGCGTGCTCGGATCCGCCACCGATACGCTGAAGACCATCCAGGACCTGGGCATCACCACGGATCCGACCGATGGCACGCTGGACCTGAACCTGGACACGATCGACAGCACGCACCTGCATTCGCTGAACGATTCGCTCAGCAGCAATCCCAAGGACGTGGCGGATATCCTGACGGCCCTGGGCAAGAGCGTGAGCACGGCGGTAGGCGGCATCCTGGGCTCCAACGGCACGCTGGCCGCCCGGACGGCCGGCCTGACCGAGACCCAGAAAAACCTGCAGGACCAGTATGACAACATGAACGACCGCATCGACGCGGACATCGCCAACATCCGTGCGCAGTTCGTCCAGCTGGACGCCTTCGTCGCACAGATGAACAGCACGAGCTCCTATCTGACGCAGCAGTTCGCCGCGCTTTCGAATTCGAACAAATAATGGCCTACGCATCGCGCCGTCCCGACAACGCCTACTCGGTGCGTTCCTACGCCGATGTAGGCCTGGAAACGCAGGTCATGAGCGCCAGCGCCGAACGGCTGATCACGCTGCTTTATACGGCGGCGCGAGCGGCCATCGGGCAAGCGCGGATCCATATCGAACAGGGCAATGTGGCGCCGCGCGCGGCCGCGCTCAGCAAGGCGATCCGGCTGATCGACGAGGGCCTGAAGCAGGCCCTGGATCTGGAAACCGGCGGCGAGGTCGCGGCCAATCTGAACCGGCTGTACGACTACGTGCTGCGCACGCTGGTCGAGGCCAACCTGAAGGCCGATGCCGCGCTGCTGGAATCCGCCGACGCCCTGCTCGCCCAGCTGCAGGAAGCCTGGCAAATATCCGTGGATCGCCAGGGCGACGCCGCCAGAAGCTGACCGCCCGGACATCTCAATACTATCGTTGCCGTTACAAGGCCATTTATGTCGTCCCAGTCCTCGCAAATTATTCTCGAGCTTTATCGCGAGATCGTCGCGGTCACCACGGCGATGCTGAATTCAGCACGGGCACAGGACTGGAGCAGCGTCCTGCAGTTCGGGCAGACGTACTGCGAGATCGTGGAACGCCTGCGGACCATCGGGGTGACCGAACCGCTGGACGACGCGGAACGCCGCCAGAAGCACGACATGCTGGTGCAGATCCTCGAAAACGACGCCAATACGCGCGACCTGGCGATTCCCGAGCTCGCGCGCATGAGCGAACTGCTGGGCCGCATGAAGCGCCAGCAGGCCGCACTTAACGCCTACGGATTCAAGGCGCACGTGGTATGAGCGTCGGTCCTACCGCGCTCAGCTCGCTGCTGGTGCAGCGGCTGGACGCCGTGCTGGGAACGCAGCTCGCGCAACAAGGAAGCACCAACACCGCACTGCGGGATGCCGTCATCCCGCCCGCCGGCCCCGACGGCCTGCGCCCCGACCCGCGGGGACGCGGCGGGGACCAACTCGGCAACCTGACGGGCCGCGAACGCGCCGCCCTGCGGGAAGCCGCCGAACAGGCCGATCTGGCCGCGGCGCTGCGCAGCCGTTTCGTCAGCACCGACACCACGCCATCCGCGCCCACCACACTGGGGCAGACCGCGCGCGTCATCCTTACCCTGCTCGCGCAATACCCGGAGACGGCTCCCGCCCTGGCGGGCAAGGCCCCGCTGTGGTCGGGCGATGCGGCGCCGGACGGCACCGCGCAGGACGCGGCGGGACGCCCCGGACAGGCCGGCACCGGCGCCGCCGATCCCCGTGCCATCGCGGGACCGGGCGGCGACAAGGGAACGGGCCAGGAAGCCGGCGGCCAGAATGCGGCCGCCAATGCGTCGGCCGGGTCGGCCCGCAACGCGGCCGCGGGCGGCGCCGCGCCGGCCCTGTCGTCCGCGGCGGCCGCGGACGATGGCTCGCCCACGACGGCCGCGACGCGGGCGGACAACGCCGCCGGCGCGCAGCAGGCGCAGGCCGCGCGTGCGGCGACGCTGCCCTCCGGCGGCCCGCAGCCCGGCCCGCTGGCCCAGGCGCTCAGGCAGGCCATCGAAAGCAGCGGCGTGTTCTACGAATCGCACCTGGGCGATGTCGCGTTCGGGCAGCGCACCGTGGCGCAGGTACGCGGCGAGCCGCAGGCCGCCCTGGACGCCGGCCAGGCGCAACCCATCCAGACGCCCGTGCCCAAGCAGTCCATCCTGGCGGACCAGCCCCGCTTCAACCTGCCGACCCATGCCGCGCCGACCATGGCGCAGGCGGACGGCACGCCCAGCGGCGGTGCCGCGTCGACGTGGTCCGCGTCCACGCCCGGCCACGCCCCCGCGCCGCCGCCGGGCATCCACCCGGACGCCACCCTGCTGGTGCGACAGCAGCTGGAGGTCCTGGCCAACCAGACATTGGCCTGGGAAGGCACCGCCTGGCCAGGCGCGGGCATGTGGTGGGAAATCCGCCGCGAATCGCGGGACGAGAACGCCTACGCCGATGCCGATATCGAGCCCCCGGCGGGCTGGGCCACCCGGGTGGTGCTGACCATGCCGCGCCTGGGAACGGTGGAAGCGAATATTTCCTTGTCCGGCCAACGCCTGGCCTTGCAGATCGTCGCCCCGGAAAGCGAGAGCGAAATCGCCGCCGGGGGCAACGACCTGCGCAAGCGCCTGGAAAGCGCCGGCCTGCAACTGACTCAACTGAGCGTCAGCGCGCACGCGCCAGCCCCGGAGCCCGCGCCGTGACCTTGCCGACCGCCAGCAACGAAGACCCGCCGCGCGCCGCCGCGGTCGCCCTGTCCTACCAGGACGGCGAGACCGCCCCGCGCGTCGTCGCCAAGGGCTATGGCACCCTGGCCGACACCATCATACGAACCGCCCGCGAGAACGGCATGTACGTCCATCAGTCGCCCGAGCTGGTCGGCTTGCTGATGCAGGTGGACCTGGATGCGCACATACCGCCCCAGCTGTATCTCGCGGTCGCCGAACTGCTGGCATGGCTTTATCGGCTGGAAGCACGGCCCGACAAGGCGCCGCCGGGTATGCCGCAAATCAAAATCGATTGATATCCACGCTGGAACCGCCATGCCGTTGAACGAGCCTGAATCGGACTTTCTGTTGACGCGGCCGGAGGAAATACGCTCCGCCATTTTCGAGCTGACGCACCAGGACTGCACGACCCTGGTGCGCGATGCCGCCGATCGCGAGACCGCGATACTGGTCCTGGGCATCGATAAACAGACCGACCATTTCTTCTGGCGCCCGCGCGATTTCGCCGGTTCGGACTTCGCGACCAACGACACCCGGGGCTTGCGGGTCGGTACGGTGCTGCAATTCCACGGCAACGGCTACGGCGGCGTACAGATCCACTTCCGCGTGCCGCGCCCCGAGCTGGTCCGTTTCGATGACGGCAGCGCGGCCTTCGTGTCACCGCTGCCCGAACGCGTGTCGCGCATCCAGCGCCGCAAGCTGTTTCGCGCTTCGGTCATTGGCACGGCCGTACGCTGCGCCGGCCAATGGCGACCCGATCCGGCGTCCAAGCCCATCCTGTTTTCCATCCGCGATATTTCGGTGGAGGGCATAGGCCTGCGCGTGGAACGGCTTGCCGCCGAATTGCCGCCCGCCGGCGCGCTCATGGAAGACGTCTACCTGGATTTCGGCGATCTGGGCAATATAACGACGCAGCTGCGGATACGCACGGTGATTCCGCTTTCCGGACAACCGCTGCCGCAAGCCGCGGAAGACGGCGCCGATGCCGCGCGCGAGGGAACGGGCGAAGCGCCTGCCGCGCCGGCCTTGCGTCCCAGCCTGAGCATCCAGGATCCGCTGACCCATATCGGCGCGGAGTTCGCCGCGCTCAATGGACGTCAGGAAGCCTGGCTGCAGCAAGTGGTGTGGCGCCTGGAGAAGGCGCGCGCCGCGATCTAGCGCACCGCGCCCCGTTGCCGGACCGGGTGCGACCCTTCCCGTCTAGGTGGGATCGGCCGCCTGGTCCACCCACGGCACTTCCCGCACCTCGCCATCCTGGGCGGCCGAGGGGAAGTAATGCAGGGCGATTTCCTCCGGCGGCATGGGCTTGCCCAGCAGCCACCCCTGCACGCGATGGCATTGCAGGGCGTTCAGGATGGCGTACTGGCCTTCCGTTTCGACGCCCTCGGCGACGATTTCCCGGTTCAGGCGACGCGATAGCTCGACAATGGTGCCCACGATGGCCTGGGCGCTGGAATCGCTTTCCAGGTTGCGCACGAAAGACCGGTCGATCTTGATCGTGTCGAAAGGCAGTTGCCGCAGATAGCCCAGGCTGGAATAACCCGTGCCGAAATCGTCGATGGCGATCCGCACGCCGGCCCGGCGCAGCTCGGCCAGGCGCGAGATCTCTCCCCCTTCCGCCGCCACCAGGACGCCTTCGGTGATTTCCAGTTCCAGTCGCTCGGCCTTCAGGCCGGTGCGGTCCATCACCGCCCGCACATCGCGGACAAGCTGGATTTTTTCGAGCTGCACCGGCGACAGGTTCACCGACAGGTACCAGGGCTCGGGCCAGGTGGCGGCCTCGGCGCAGGCGGTCTCCAGCACCCATGCCCCCAAGGGCACGATCAACTCGGTTTGCTCGGCCAGGGGAATGAACTGCATGGGCGCGACCAGGCCCCGATGCGGATGGTTCCAGCGCAGCAATGCCTCGAAGCCCACCAGCGTACGGGTGCCGGCGCTGTAGATGGGCTGGTAATGGACATAGAGCTGCCCCGTTTCCTGCATGGCCTGGCGCAGGTCTTCTTCCAGGGCCTCGGAATCGGCCACCTGGGACAGGCCCAGGACGCTCTGGCCGCTGCGGGTGATCCGCACCGCGCGCAGGATGGCTTCCGACCGGACCAGGTGCAAGGCCAGGAACAGCAGCAGCCCCGAGGGCACCACCACGATCAGCGCAAGCAGTATCCAGTGGAATCCGGCGATATGGGCGATCCCGGTATCCCACAGATACCAGATCGGCAACAGGCACATCGCCGCGACCAGCGCCATGGCTCCGCCACCGCCCAGGGCGCCGCGGGCGCGCCGGGAAATGAACCATGTTGTCAGCAGCACGACGCCGATGATCTCGAACTGGATTACGGCTACGACAAGCAATGTAAGAGTGTCAAGCATCGCACACCGTCGACGGCGATAACGGAATTAGTCCGAAGCGTGCCGCACGGGCAGGATTCTTGCACAAAACCGGCAAGTCTCACACCGACAGGGACGAGATTTCCTTGTAAGCCGCGACAAGGCGATTACGCACCTGCACCGCCGTCTGGAATCCGACGTTGGCCTTTTGCATGTCGACGATCACGTCGTTCAAGGAAACATTGGGCGCGCCCAGCTCGAAGGCCTTGGCCTGGGCGACGGCGGCATTCTGGGCGCCGGACACCCGCTTCAGGGAACGCTGAAGCTCGGCGGCGAAACCGTCGCCGATCGGTGATGCGCCGTTGGAGGCGTCGGGAGCGGAGCCTTGGGCGACGCGCACCACCTGGCGCATCTGCTCCAGCATGTTCTCTATTCCAGCCAGTCCGGCTATTGCCATGGCAAATCTATCCTTTATTGTCGGTTGCGAGAGACTACCGCTCCGCGCCCCTGCGCATATGGCATAAATGAAGTCAAAAAACCCGATATTTCGCCTGCTTGGGGTCCGGCACTTGTACCGGGAAAGACATAAATGGCAAATGACGCCAAAAACCCGGGTTTTTCTTCCCTTGGGATGCAGGGCCGGGCCGCCATAATCCACGCTCCGATACCCGAAGCACGTTGCATGTGTAACTTGCCTACCCCTAACGTACATCCCCGGAACTCGCGCCGTCTGGCGAGCGGGGGCAGCCGATGAACCAGCAGGCCACCCTGACCGCTTCCCTGATGTCCCGGTTTCCCGTGCTGGAAAAGCTGCGGACCGTCCCGAAACCGCTCTTGCTGGGCGCGGCGGCGGCGGTCATCGCGCTGATCGTCGCGGCCGTGATGTGGGGACGCGATCCCAACTACAAGGTACTGTTCTCCAATCTGGACG
The DNA here is from genome assembly GCF_001676705.1 of Bordetella bronchialis. NCBI lineage: Bacteria > Pseudomonadati > Pseudomonadota > Betaproteobacteria > Burkholderiales > Alcaligenaceae > Bordetella > Bordetella bronchialis. The sequence goes on along the minus strand of NZ_CP016170.1, from coordinate 2,610,806 downwards.
ACCGGGACGGGGGGGCGATCGTCTCGGCGCTGAACCAGATGAACGTGCCCTACCGCTTCAATGAGACCGGTACGGCCATCCTGGTGCCCGCGGAGAAAGTCTACGACGCCCGCCTGCAGCTGGCGGGCCAGGGCCTGCCGCGCGGCGGCTCGGTCGGCTTCGAGCTGCTGGACAACACACGTTTCGGCGCCAGCCAGTTCACCGAGCAAATCAATTACCAGCGCGGCCTGGAAGGCGAACTGGCACGCTCGATCGAGTCCATGAACGCCGTGCAGCACGCCCGTGTGCATCTGGCCCTGCCGCGCCAGACGCTGTTCGTGCGCGACCGCCGTCCGCCCACCGCATCCATCGTGCTGACGCTCTACCCGGGACGCAGCATCGGCGATTCCCAGGTGTCGGCCATTTCGTGGCTGGTGGCCTCCAGCGTGCCGGAACTGACCGTCAGCAATGTGTCCATCGTCGACCAGAACGGCCGACTGCTGTCCTCCCCCACCGGGGAAGGCCGCGGCATGGACGCCGACCAGACGCGCTTCGTGCGCGAGACGGAACAGCGCACGGTCGAACGCATCCTGGCGATCCTGAACCCGCTGGTCGGTCCGGGCAATGTCCACGCCCAGGCCAGCGTCGACATGGATTTCTCCCGCCGGGAAGAAACGTCGGAGGTCTACCGGCCCAACCAGGAGCCGGGCCAGGCCGCGGTGCGCAGCCAGCAGACCAACGATTCGCAGCAGACGGGTGTCAACCCGGCGCAAGGCGTGCCGGGCGCCCTGACCAACGAGCCGCCGGCCAATGCCCAGGCGCCCATCGTCAATCCGCCGGCCAACCAGCAGCCGCAACGCCCGGGGCAACCCGGCGCGCAGCAGGCCCAGGCCGGCCAGCAGCAGACCGCCACCGCGCCCGCCGTCCCGCAGGGGCCGTCGACCACGCGCCGCGAGAACACGACCAACTACGAAGTCGACCGCACCATCAGCCATGTCAAGCAGCCGGTGGGCTCCGTCAAGCGCCTGTCCGTGGCCGTGGTCATCAACTACATGCCGGACAAGGATGGCGAGCCCAAGGCCCTGCCCGAGGAACAGCTGAACAAGCTGACCACGCTGGTGAAGGAAGCCATGGGCTATTCCGAGGCGCGCGGCGACTCGCTGAACGTGGTCAACAGCCAGTTCAACGACACCGAGCCGACGCCGCCGTGGTGGAAGGACCCCGCCAACATCGCGATGGCCAAGACCGCGCTGGGCTGGCTGGTGCTGGCACTCCTGGCCCTGTGGGTGTGGCGTTCGCTGGTGCGGCCCATCTACGAACGCTATATGAATCCGCCCATCGATCCCGAGCTGGCCGAGATGGAGCGCCAGGAAGCCCTGCGCGAGGCCCAGGAGCAAGCCCGCGCCAAGGAGATGGATCGTTTCGACGAGAACATGAAGCGCGCCCGCGATATGGCTACCAAGGACCCGCGCGCGGTGGCCATGGTGCTGCGTACCTGGATAAGCAAAGATGCCAAGTGATAAACCGATCGACGGCATGACCCGGGCAGCGGTGCTGCTGATGTCATTGGGCGAGGACGCCGCCGCCGAGGTATTCCGTTTCCTGAGCGCGCGCGAAGTACAGCAGGTGGGCGCCGCCATGGCGCAGCTCAAGCAGGTGACGCGCGAAGACGTGGCCGAGGTGCTGGAGGAGTTCCGCCAGGAGTCCGACCAGTTCATCGCCGTCACGCTGGGTTCGGACGACTACATCCGCAGCGTCCTGACCAAGGCGCTGGGCAGCGACCGGGCGGCCGGCCTGATCGAAGACATCCTGGAAGCCGGCGACAGCGGCAGCGGCATCGATGCGCTGAACTGGCTGGACCCGCACATCGTGGCCGAACTGATCGGCGACGAGCATCCGCAGATCATCGCCACCATCCTGGTGCACCTGGAACGCGACCGCGCGGCAGCCGTGCTGACCCGCCTGACCGAACGCCTGCGCAACGACGTGATGCTGCGCATCGCGACTTTCGGCGGCGTCCAGCCCACCGCACTGTCGGAACTGACGGAAACGCTGAACGCCGTGCTGGCCGGCCAGGGCGCCAAGCGCAGCAAGATGGGCGGCGTGCGTACCGCGGCGGAAATCCTCAATATGATGAATTCCACCGACGAGGAAAACGTCGTCAACAGCCTGCGCGAGCGCGACGCCGACCTGGCGCAGAAGATCGTCGACGAGATGTTCGTGTTCGAGAACCTGCTCGACGTCGAGGACCGCGGCATCCAGCTCATTCTCAAGGAAGTCGACAACGACACCCTCATGGTGGCGCTCAAGGGCGCGGTGGAAGACCTGCGCGACAAGTTCCTGCGCAATATGTCCAGCCGCGCGGCCGAGATGCTGCGCGAAGACCTGGAGGCCCAGGGCCCCATCCGCATGTCCAAGGTAGAGGCCGAGCAGAAGAAGATCCTGCTGGTGGCGCGCCGCCTGGCGGAGAGCGGACAGATCGTCCTGGGCGGCCAGGGAGACGACGCGTATGTCTGAGCGCCGCGCCGTCCCGGCGTCGTCCCCCGGCGCGACGTGGCAGCGCTGGCGCCTGGCGTCGTTCGAGGAACAGGACGCGGCGGCGCACGTGCCGGAGGTGCTGCCCGACCCGGGGCCCGATCCCCGCCAGGTGCGCGAAGAAGCGCGCCGTGCCGGCCATGCGCAAGGGCTGGCCGAAGGCCGCTCGGAAGGCTACGACCTGGGCGTGGCGGAAGGCCGCGCGCGCGGCTACGAGCAGGGACTGGAAGAAGGCCGCAAGGCCGGGCATGCCGCCGGCCTGATCGACGCGCGCGAGCAAGGCGCGGAGGAAGCGACGCGCCTGCGCGCGATCGCCGAGGCCACGGCTTCCTCGCTGGCGCAGCTGGAAGAAAAGACCGGCCAGGCGCTCCTGACCCTGGCGCTGGACATCGCCCGCCAGGTCGTGCGTGTCACCGTCGCCCAACAGCCCGAGGCGCTGCTGGCCGCCGTGCGGGAAGTGCTGCACATGAATCCCACCGCCGGCGCGCCGCTGCGCCTGTGGCTGCATCCCCTGGACCTGGAGCTGGTGCGCCTGCACCTGGCCGAAGAACTGAAAACCGGTCCGTGGCGCGTGCTGGCCGACGAATCGATCACGCGCGGCGGCTGCCGGGCGGAGACCTCGCTGGGCGAAATCGACGCCACGCTGGAAACGCGCTGGCGCCGCGTGGCCGCCTCGCTGGGCCGCGACATGCCGCTGGAGGACGCGCAATGAGCGATCCGCACGCGACCGCACCGATTGCCGGCGTGCCCGCCGTCCCGGTGGTGGATCGCTGGGTCACGCAACTGCAGATCGGATCCATCCGGGCCAATTCGACGGACCCATGGCTGGCGACGGGGCGCGTCACCCGCGCCACCGGACTGGTGTTGCAGGCCACCGGCCTGCGCCTGCCGGTGGGCGCGGTGTGCCGCATCGAGATCGCGCCGGGCCACGATCACTGGGCCGACGCGGAGGTCGTGGGCTTCGACGGCCACACGCTGTACCTGATGCCGCAGTCGGATATTTCCGGCCTGCCGCCGGGCGCGCGCGTGGTGCCGGGCGAACCGCCCCTGCAGCGGCAGATCCCCCTGCCCCGCAAGGCCATCCTGAACGGCAACGCCAAGCCCGCGCTGGGCCGCCACCTGCCCGTCGGCAACGCCTTGCTGGGCCGCGTACTGGATGGCGGCGGACGGCCGCTGGACGACCTCGGTCCCCTGGTCGGCGCCGACCAGGCGCCCTTGTCCGCCCTGCCCATCAACCCCTTGTCGCGCGCCCCCATCGATACGGTGCTGGACGTGGGCGTGCGCGCCATCAACGGCCTGCTGACGGTCGGACGCGGCCAGCGCATGGGGCTTTTCGCCGGCTCCGGCGTCGGCAAGAGCGTGTTGCTGGGCATGATGGCCCGCTACACCAAGGCCGACGTCATCGTCGTGGGCCTGATCGGCGAACGGGGCCGCGAAGTCAAGGAATTCATCGAACACAACCTGGGGCCGGAAGGCCTGGCCCGCTCCGTCGTGGTGGCCGCGCCGGCCGACGTATCGCCCCTGCTGCGACTGCAAGGAGCGGCCTACGCGACCCGCATCGCCGAGCATTTCCGCGACCAGGGCCTGGACGTGCTGCTGATCATGGACTCGCTGACCCGCTATGCCATGGCGCAGCGCGAGATCGCCCTGGCCATCGGCGAGCCGCCCGCCACCAAGGGTTACCCGCCCTCGGTGTTCGCGCGCCTGCCGGCGCTGGTGGAACGCGCCGGCAATGGCGCGCCCGGCCCCAACGGGAAGGCGGGATCGATCACCGGCTTCTATACCGTGCTGGCGGAGGGCGACGACCAGCAGGACCCCATCGCCGATTCCGCGCGCGCCATCCTGGACGGCCATATCGTGCTGTCGCGCCATCTGGCCGAGGCGGGCCACTACCCCGCCATCGACATCGAGGCGTCGATCTCGCGGGCCATGACGTCGCTGATCACGCAGGAGCAGTTCGCCGTAGTGCGGCGCTTCAAGCAGGTGGTATCGCGCTATCAGCGCAACCGCGACCTGATCGCCGTGGGCGCCTATGCGCCGGGCCACGACCTTGCCCTGGACGATGCCATCGCCCGCTATCCGCGGCTGGAGGCATTCCTGCAACAGAACATCGGCGAAAAAGTGGACTACACGACTGCCGTCGCGCAGTTGCAGGCCACGCTACAAACGGGTGACGCGCATGCCTAGCCAACTTCCCCTTGACATGCTGATTTCGCTGGCCAAGGATCATACCGACGAGGCCGCCAAGCAGCTTGGCGGCCTGCACGTGGCGCGCAACAACGCCGAACAGCAGCTGACCATGCTGAACGACTATCGCGCCGACTACCTGCTGCGGCTGCAGAACGCCATGATGACGGGCATGTCGGCGGCGGACTGCCACAACTACCAGCGCTTCATCGCCACGCTGGACGATGCCATCGACCAGCAGCGCGCGGTCCTGGAGCAGGCCGCCACCCACTTGGAGCAGGGCAAGGAACGCTGGCGCGAGGAGCGCCGCAAGCTCAACTCCCTGGACGCGCTGGCACAGCGCCAGCAGCAGGTGGTGGCGCGCGAGGACGCGCGCCGCGAACAGCGCCTGAACGACGAGTACTCCGCCCGCCTGGTCAGGCAGGGCGCGGGACTGCACTGATATAGATAGAGGACGCCGACCATGACTACTCCGCTTGCCATGCTGGCCGTTGCCGCGCCCGCGCCCTCTTCCGGCCCGGCCTCCGGCGCCTCCGCGTCGGATGGCCGGGGCGCGCGCGAGGGCGATGCCTCCAGTTTTTCCGACATCATGGCGCGCCAGCGTGCCGGCCAGGACAGCGCCGCGGCGCCCGCCGCCGACGCTGGCCAGCCCGCCGCGGCCGATGCGCCGGCGGCCCAGCCGGCGGGCACCGCCGGCCCGGTGAACGACGCCGCCGCCGTCGACGCCGGCGCCAAGGATGATGACAAGACCGCCGCGGACCTGGCGGCCGGCGCCGCGCCCACCCTGGCGCAACAGGCCCTGGCCATCGCCGCCATGTCCCTGCAGATACAGGCCGGCGCCGACAACGGCTCGAGCCCGGCGCCTGGATCGCCGGCGCAGGCCGGCCTCGGCCAGGGTGCCGCGCCGTCCGGCCTGGGCGCCGCGGCCGATGTGCCGGCCTTGCCGCAGGCCGGCGCCGCCGGCGCCCCGACGCAGGCGGCCGGACAGAACTCCGGCACGGCCGCCGGATTCGCGGGCGCCGCCAGCCAGGCCGGTGCGGCGCAGGACGGCCTCCCTGGGACGCCATCCACGGCGAACGCCCTGGCCACCCCGGACACATCGGCGCCCAAGGGCCGGGTGGCGGCGCCAGCGCGCGGCGCCGACACGCATGGCCAGGATCCGCGTGCCGCCGGCGGATCCGCCGATGCCGCCAGCGCCTCGGCCGCCGACATCCGCGACGCGGCCCATGCGACCGGGCAGGAGGACGCCGCCCATGCCGCCATCGCCGGCAGGACCAGCGGCCGCGACGAGAACGCCGCGCCGGACGCCACCGCCGTTCCGCGCAATGCCGCCCACGCGGCCCAGGCCGACATGACGCAGACGCTGGCAAGCGCCTGGCAGGCGCCCGCCGCACCGGCCGGCGGCAATACCGCCGCACCGGCCGTCCGGACACCGGTCGGCCAGCCGCAATGGGGCGCGGAGCTCGGCAGCCAGCTGGTGCTGATGACGCATCGTGGCGGCAACGACTCGCACACCGCCGAACTGCGCCTGGACCCGCCGGACCTGGGGCCGCTGCGCGTCACGATCAAGCTGAGCGACGGCGTGGCCGAGGCCTCCTTCGTCTCCGCCCACGCCGCCGTCCGCCAGGCGGTGGAATCCGCCCTGCCCCAATTGCAGCAGACCCTGGCCCAGGCGGGCATCTCGCTGGGCCAGGCCAATGTCAGCGACCAGGGCGCGCAGGCCGGGTTCGGCGGCATGAACCAGGGCGGCGACCGCCCCGGCCAGGGCGCCGGGCAGGCCCAGCCGTCGCAGGCCGATGCGTCGGGCGAAACCGTGCAGATCGCCGTGCCGGCGCCGCGCCGCGCCAACGCCGGACTGGTCGACACCTTCGCATGAACGCCGCGGTTCGCCCCCTTGGCCGGCCGCCCCGCGGCCGGCTCGGAGCGCCTTCGAGCAATAGGCGGAGATACCCAGTTTTCGCCCTGTTTTTCCCTTGCGTCCCGCCTGCCCAAGTCAGGCAAAATGCAATCGAATAATCGATATCCGTTTCCCAGGCAAACAACCACCATCCAAGATGGCGACATCCAAAACCTCCACCATGCCGTCCCGCAGCACCCTGCCGATGCGCAACAACGGCTCGTCGCGATTCCTGCGCCCGATCATCGGCCTGCTGGTTCTGCTGATCGTCGCCGCCGCCAGCGTCGCGACGACGTGGATGATCACGACCCGGTCGCAGCGCAACGCCGCCAATTCGGCCGTGCAGATCAACGTGGGGCAGGCGCAGCAGCCTACGGTCGGCGCCACGCCGACCACCTTCGTGCCGCCGCCGCAGACGCCGCAGGCGGTGCCGGCGCCCATCTTCATTCCCATTACGCCTTTCACGGTCACGCTGCAGAGTGCCGACCGCGAGCGCATCGTGCACATCGCGATGACGCTGCGCGTGGCCGACGAACAGTCGCGCCAGCGCATCGAGAAATACATGCCGGAAGTCCGCAGCCGCGTACTGATGCTGCTGTCGGCCCAGACGCCGGAAAGCGTGCAGACGCCGCAGGGCAAGGTCGACCTGGCCAACGCCTTGCTGAAGGCGGTCAACAAGCCCTTTACTCCCCTGCCTGACGGACAGTATGTCACCGACGTGCTGTTCACCGAATTCGTGGTGCAATAAGCATGGCTTACGAGGCGTTCCTATCGCAGGACGAAGTAGACGCCCTGCTGGCGGGCGTCACCGGCGAAAGCGACGGCAAGGAAACCAGCCAGAACGAACAGGACGGCGTGCGCGCCTACGACCTCAGCTCTCCGGAGCGGGTGGTACGGCGCCGCATGCAGACGCTGGAGCTGATCAACGAGCGTTTCGCGCGTCACATGCGCAACGTCCTGCTGAACTTCATGCGCCGCAACGCCGACATCACCGTCGGCTCCATCCGCATCCTGAAGTACTCGGATTTCGAGCGCAATCTGCCCGTGCCCAGCAACCTGAACATGGTGCAGATGAAGCCGCTGCGCGGCACCGCCCTGTTCAGCTACGACCCCAACCTGGTGTTCCTGGTCATCGACAGCCTGTTCGGCGGCGACGGCCGCTATCACACCCGGGTCGAGGGCCGCGATTTCACCACGACCGAACAGCGCATCATCCGCCGCCTGCTGAACCTGACGCTGGAAAGCTACGGCAAGGCCTGGGAAGCGGTCTACCCGATAGAGTTCGAGTACGTGCGCTCGGAGATGCACACCAAGTTCGCCAGCATCACCGGCTCGAATGAAGTCGTCGTGGTCACGCCCTTCCACATCGAATTCGGCGCGACCGGCGGCGACCTGAACATCTGCCTGCCCTACTCCATGATCGAGCCGGTGCGGGATCTGCTGACCCGCCCGCTGCAGGAGACGGCGCTGGAAGCGGTGGACCAGCGCTGGGCGCGCCAGCTGTCGCGCCAGATCCGCAGCGCCGATGTCGAGCTCATCGCCGAATTCGCCCGCATACCTTCCTCCATCGGCGAGCTGATGAAGCTGAAGGTCGGCGACGTACTGCCGGTGGACGTGCCGGAAATCGTCACCGCCCATGTCGATGCCGTGCCGGTGCTGGAATGCGGCTACGGCGTGTTCAACAACCAATACGCGCTGCGCGTACAGAAACTGCTTACCCCCGTGGATCCCGAGAACGAGGCCCCCGACCATGACTGATCAGAACGCCGAGCGGCCCGACCAAAACAAACCCGCCGCGGCGAGCGCCAGCGACGACTGGGCCGACGCCCTGGCCGAGCAATCTCGCGCCGCGCCGCCCACGCAGGCCGACGGCCTGAAGCCGGCCGACGACTGGGCCGATGCCCTGGCCGAACAGACCGCCGCCGCCACGCCGGCGGCCTCGCCAGCGCCGGCCGCGCCCGCCGCCCCCGCCGCCAAGCCCGCGGGCGCATCCGTCTTCAAACCGCTGTCCGGCTCTAGCGAAAAGTCCACCGCCGACATCGACCTGATCATGGACGTGCCCGTCCAGCTGACGGTGGAACTGGGCCGCACGCGCCTGACCATCAAGAACCTGCTGCAGCTGGGACAGGGATCGGTGGTGGAGCTCGACGGCCTGGCCGGCGAGCCGATGGACATTTTCGTCAACGGCTACCTGATCGCCCAGGGCGAAGTCGTGGTCGTCGACGACAAATACGGCATCCGCCTCACCGACATCATCACGCCGGCCGAACGCATCAACCGCCTGAACGGCCGCCGCTGAAGGCATCATGGGCGACGCCGCTACCGTCCGTGTCATCGTGGGCCTGGTCTTCGTCATCGCGGCGATCCTGGCCTGCGGCTGGCTGGCGCGCCGGACCGGCCTGGCCGGACGCGCGGCGGGCGGCACGATGCGCATCGTCGATAGCCTGAACCTGGGGCCGCGCCAGCGCATCGTGCTGCTGGAGCTCGCCGACGCCTGGGTGCTGGTAGGCGTTACGGCCGGCCAGATGAACGTCCTGCACACCATGCCGGCAGGCGTAGCGGGCGCCCCCGCCCAGGCGCCCGGCGCCCTGGTGACCTCATTCCTGGCCCGCCGCCGCGCCAAGGCCGGCGAGACCGCCGCGACGGCCGACGGCGAGCCCTTGCAATCCGCGCTGCCGCGCGACGTTTCCTTCGCCAGCAAACTCAGCCAGGCGCTGCGCCGGGGCTGATACCGCTGGATGGTCCCATGACACGTTTCCACCGCGCCCACTCCGGCGAAGCCGGCGCCCTGCGCCGCGTCCTGACGGGCCTGGCCCTGCTGGCCCTGGCCTGCCTGCCCATCGCGGCGTCGGCGCAGGCCACCCTGCCGGCGCTGACGGCGACCCCGGGCCCGAACGGCAGCGAAACCTATTCGCTCAGCGTGCAGACGCTGCTGATGCTGACCTCGCTGACCTTCATCCCGGCAGTCCTGCTGATGATGACCGGCTTCACGCGCATCATCATCGTGCTCAGCCTGATGCGCAACGCGCTGGGCACGCAGACCACCCCGCCCAATCTGGTGCTGGTCGGACTGGCCCTGTTCCTGACCGCGTACACGATGTCGCCGGTATTCGACCAGATCTACAAGGACGCCTACGAGCCCCTGTCCAATGGCGCGATCTCGTTCGAAACGGCGATCGAACGCGGCGCCCAGCCGCTGCGCACCTTCATGATGCACCAGACGCGAGAGACGGACCTGTCGCTGTTCGCCAACCTGACCAACCAGCCGCCGCTGGAGGATCCCTCGGCGGTGCCCATGAAAATCCTGGTGCCCGCCTTCATCACGAGCGAACTGAAGACCGCTTTCCAGATCGGTTTCACCATCTTCATCCCCTTCCTGATCATCGACATGGTGGTGGCCAGCGTCCTGATGGGCCTGGGCATGATGATGGTGCCGCCGATTTCGGTATCGCTGCCGTTCAAGCTGATGCTGTTCGTGCTGGCCGACGGCTGGCATATGCTGCTGGGCTCGCTGGCCCGCAGCTTCTACCAGTAACCGGAGGCCAGGCATGGACGCCGAAACCGTAATGACGCTGACCTACCAGGCGATGCGCATGATCCTGATCGTGGCCGGGCCCCTGCTGCTGGTCACGCTGCTCGTCGGCCTGCTGATCAGCGTGTTCCAGGCCGCGACGCAGATCAACGAAATGACGCTGTCCTTCATCCCCAAGCTGGTGGCCGTGGCCGGCACGCTGGTGCTGCTGGGGCCGTGGCTGATCGGCATGCTGACGGACTACATCCGCCAGATCATGGACCAGATTCCCCACCTGGTCTCGTAAGCCGCCCACGCGGCACGCCGCCATGATCACTTTCACGCTGGACCAGTGGTATGGATGGATCAATACTTTCCTGTGGCCGTTCGCGCGCCTGCTGGCCCTGATCGGCGTGGCGCCGCTGTTCGGCGAAACCTCCGCGCCGCGCACCACCAAGATCGGGCTGGCCGCCATCCTGGCCATCGTGATCTCGCCCTCGCTGCCCCCCATGCCCACCGTGGCCCCCGGCTCTTTGGCGGGGCTATGGATACTGGCCCAGCAGGTGTTCATCGGCGTCGCGATGGGCTTTTGCATGCGGGTCTGCTTCGCGGCCGTGCAGACGGCCGGGGATTTCGTCGGCCTGCAGATGGGCCTGTCGCTGGCCACCATCTTCGATCCGACCACGCAGGCCAATACCGAGGTGCTGGCGCGCCTGTTCAACATCCTGGCGATGCTCATGTTCCTGAGCGTGAACGGGCATCTGATGATGCTGGGCATGCTGGTCAAGACCTTCACCATCCTGCCGATCGGCACGCCTGCCCTGAACCCGGAAGGCTGGTCCATGGTGGCGCAGCTGGGCAGCAAGATTTTTTCTTCGGGCTTATTGCTGGCGCTGCCGCTGATCGCCTCGCTGCTGGCGATCCAGCTGGCCTTGGGCATACTGAACCGCGCGGCGCCGCAGTTGTCCGTCTTCGCGGTCGGTTTTCCCCTTACGCTGATTGCCGGTGTCCTCCTTCTGGCCGTCGCGTTACCGCAAAGCACGGGCTTCCTGTCCGGGCTGTTCCAGGAAGGTATTAACGCGATGGAACGGCTGGCCGGATTGCTGGGCGGGACATAGTCGCCAGAGGGTTATGGCGCGTCGGTCTCGCCGAGCCAGACGGAGGAAAATGAACCCTTGCCGTTGTAGTTCCTGCCGGCGCAGTACAGGGTAACCGGGATGCCGCTCAAATAGGCCGACATCAACACGTTATATTGAGCCGCACCCTCGGCCGAATCGTTGCGATATGCAGACCATTCCGCGGAAAGCTCATCCGAAGAATCCCACCTGAAGGCAATCGATATATTCGTGTCGCCGAGCCAGCTCGACGCCACCGATGCCACATAACCCTTTCTCATGATTCCGGCGTCCGCGCCGACACAACTTCCGCCGGTCGCCGCCTTCTGTGCTCCGGATTTGGCAGTGGGTACATTGCCGCTTTCATTCGCTGAGGCGGCGAGAAACGCCGTGGACAACAGCGCGAAACCCAACAAAGCTGTGGCGATATTCTTCATGATAGTGTCCTGGCGAAAATCGGGCCGGTTGGAACGTCGGGGTGCCGCGCCATCGGTCACGGCGCGCTCGTATCACCGAACCACACGGAGCTGAACGAATCTCTTCCTGTGGCCGGACTCTTGCCCATGCAATACAAGGTCGTCTTGGACCCGGTCACCAAAGCCGTTATCAAGGCTGTCAGTTGGACGATCCCGTCATCCTCATTGGTGAAATAACCTGACGACTCGATGGTGTAGGTACTGCTGGTCGGCTGTTCCTTGAAGGCGATCGTCGTATTGTTCGTGCCGAACCAGCTGGCGCCGACCGAAACCACGTAGCCGACACGCTCCTCGCCGGACTTGGCGCCCTTGCAAGTGCCAGCGGACGCCTTCGCGCGGGGAACACCATATTCAGGGCTGGGCACCTTCTCGCCTGGACCCGCCGCGAGGGTCGCGACTGACGTCGCCCACAGGCACAAACCGAATGTTGCAGTCATGATTTTGTTCATGATAGGGTCCTGAGCGAATCGAATGGAGCGAAATCCATGACCGGTGGCCAGATGTGGCATAAGCGGTTATGGCGCGTCCACATGACCGACCCAGAGATAGGTGAATGAGTCCCTGCCGGTCTTGGGATTTTTGCCGCTGCAATACAAAGTCACCGGGACTTTGGCCAAATAGGCCGAAACAAGTGAGGTGAGCTGGGCGCTTCCTTCGGCCGTATCGGTGAAGTAACCGGAGGACTCTATGGAGTAGTTATCGCTGCTCAGTTGATCCTTGAACGCGATAGTGGTGTTATTCGTTCCAAACCAGCTGGTCCCCACGGAGGCGACGTAGCCGGTGCGCCGCTCGCCGGCAATCGCGTGAGCACAACTGCCCGCCGTCGCCAGCTCGCGCGGGAGACCCCGTTGTTCCTTGCCTGGCGCATTCCGGATTTCTTCCGCGGCGGATGCGGAAACCGACGCGCATATCAGGTAGAGTCCAAACACTGCCGCGGCTATGTTTTTCATGGTGTAGTTCTGCCAGCAAAATGGGCCGAGGGAAAGCCAGGCGCCGTTCGCCCGGCGAAGGGCCTTATCGCGCCGCTCACAAGCACCACACGCGCCCCACGCCAGTGGCGGTCACGGCGTCGTGGTGTATCCGAGCCATACATAGGTAAACGAATATCTGTGGGTATCCCGGCTCCTGCCTATGCAGTAGATGGTCACCGGATCGCCAGTCAGATAGGCGGATATCAAGGTACTGTATTGAGCGAGCCCTTCATCCGTGTCGGTGAAATACCCGGACGACTCGACGGTAGAATTGCCCGCGGAATCCGCAAAAGCGATGGTCGTATTGTTCGTGCCGAACCAGTTCGTTCCCACCGAAACGACATAACCGATCCTCGTTTCCCCTTCGACCGCGCCCGCGCAAGTGCCCTCCGACGCATCCTTGCCGGCGCTTTTGCCCTGGGTTATCGGCGACACGTCTTTCAGGAGCGACGACTGTCGGCTCGCATCGGCGGCCATTGCAGCCCCGCAGGCCGACAATGAAGCCAGACCGAATAAGCCAATGGCGATCTTTTTCATGGATAGCGTCCTCAGGCGGAAGCCGCGGATCAGCGCGGCGAACCCACGGCATGATTGCCCGCAGCGGAAGCGCCCGGTCGGGAAACCGCCCGCGATCCGGCGCGCGTGATGCTGCGCGCCGCATTCGAGGCATAACCGGCCACGGAAGCGTAGGCCTGGCCCACCCACCCTACTTCCACCCGGAGATCGACCGAAGACATCTCCTTGGAGCCAGCATAGTGATTGCAGGGGTAGTTGGTCTTAGGTGGGCCGCACGTAACGCTCTCGATATTTGCTATGCCGTTGCGTTGCAGAAGAGGACCGAACAGCGGGTGCGAATCCGGGTCCGGCTGGTTGGAAAATTTCGCCTTCAAGGCGCCCTTGGGACCCTTGAATGAATATTCCCAGAATCGCTCCTCTATCGTCAGCAACCCTAATCCGGTGTACGCGCGATACCGCCATTTGACTGCGAAGTCGGTACTCGTATTGGAGCCGCAATACTGCACCTTGAACACCGTGGTTACCACTGTGACTCTATCGTCCGCCGCGCGTGCAGCAACGGGTATGCTATCCGGGAGGTCGCGGACAGGGCATGACGAAAGGGAGACCATCTTCAATTCATAATCGGTACGCGTGCTATTGGTAAAGGTCAAATTGACCGTCAACCACTCCGCAGTAACCTTATCCGCGGTTTCGTCGGCATAGGCTGCATGGCATGCCGCCACCAGTACGGAAGCCAAAAAAAATGCCGCTTGCCTTGCCTTCCCGGTTTTCATCGTCGGTCCTTATTTCCCGGTCATCGAAATGGGAGTGTTCCCGCCGTTCCACTGGCTCCACATTAATCGACGAAAACGCTGCTGCGCGTTCTTCCGACGTAATCTAATGTCAGTAGGCGTCTCGCGCGCATCCGCTTTGGCGGGTTGACCTTGAACGCCGATTGCCGGAACCCGGTACGCGACATCCGTACACATGTGCCCGGCTCGGGCGTCGAGCCGCCATTGGAAGTCGCGCCATGTCAATCGACACTCTCTATTCCCGCTCTCGCGAGCTGCACACGCCTTATGCGCCTGCGGCCCAGGCCGAGATCTCCGACAGCGTCGACGTGTTCTCGCGATGGCGGCGCGATGTCGCCGTTCACGACGAAGTCGGCACGACGATTCCAGACAATACGTCGCAGCCGCCTGTCCAGCTGGCGCCGCCGACGGCGGACGCATTCATCCGCGGAATCGACTGGACAACCGCCCTGGGACCGGTGCCAGGACAGGGACAAGCGGTCTATTACGATGGACTGACGCTGCGCAATGCCGGTGGCAAGCCCATGACGCAGGTCGTGGAGGACCTGGAATCGCGCATCGGCGCAGTCCTGCGTGCACGGGGAGTGGCCGCGATTCTCGGCGCGGGCGACTGCGTCTCACTGGAGCGGCGCGTCCGCCGGACGATGATCGCGGACCCGACGCTATCGCTGCATCCGCCGCCCGACGTGCGCTACGGCGGCCCACGCTGGTTGGCGATATGGACGGCGATCCGCGTCTTGGAAGAACTGGGCCTTTCCTCGCACGACCGGTCCGTAGACGACCTTGTCGCAATAGGCCGGGCGGAGGCCGCTGCAAGAGCGCAAAGAAATACCGTCACCAGCGGCGGGCCGGGGCCTGCGATCGTCACCCCGCGGGTCGACCTGGGCGCCCTGCTGCTGATGTCCCATGCGGCAGGCACCATCGACCTCCATGCCTGCGCCCGATCCGATGCAACAATCGCACCCCGGCTGCTGATCGAGCGCTACCGAGACGTGTTCGCCGACGATCTGCGTTTTCTCGATCTGCTGTGGAGTTCCGCGCATCTGCAGCTATCGACCGGCGCGGAGCTGGCGCGAGGCGCATTGCGCGCCGCGGGCATCGATCCAGACCACCGGATGGACGGGCAATCTGCCCCCATTCCCAGTATCCACGGGCCTCTGCGGCTCAAGCATCCATCCCCGCCAGCCGCGCAGGGGCAACGCGTGTGCGACTTCTACCTGTCACGAGGAAAACTGGAGTTCGACGACATCCCCAGGGAAACGGCGCCCGTATCCGCACCGGATTCCCGAAGGGAGCCGGCCCAGGCGGCGCGCATCCGCGCGCTGCTGGCGCTTCCTTTGCAGGACCAGTTCAACAGCCTGTTCAGCGCACAGGCCACATTAGTAAGCCAGTACACGGCCGCCCTCATCGATGCCTCCATCTCTCGTTATGGCAAGCAGTATGGCATCGACTTCGACAATGCCGCGATCACCGTCAGCCTTGCCCGGCCAGGGGGTCCGGAACACGCCCGGCCGCAAGGCGGGAACACCGGCGCCGACGGGGCAGCGGCGTTCACATTCACATCCACATCGGCGAACGACAGCCGCGGCTATTTCGTCGCCATCGAGACGCCGGCCGGCAGCCACGTTTACTTCCTGTCCTGGGAGACCGGCACCGAGCTCGCGCTTCCTGCCGACGTGGGCATCCACGAATGGGCCCGACAGCATCGCGACCTGGTGTTCGGCTCGACAGGTATCGGCGATAAGGGCACGCAAGCGCCTGCCCAAGATCCTGGGCTGCTTGTGCGGACGCTGGCGTCCGGAACACGATCGGAGATTGTGGCCGCAATCACGGCCAAGATCATGGCTGCCCAGGAGGCCGGCCGTGCCGCGGCATACCGCCGCGACGAACCCGTTCAAGCGCAAGGATCCGGTCTGGAGAGACCCGGTCTGGAGAGACCCGGTCTGGAGGGACCCGGTCTGGAGAGACCCGGTCCGGACGGGCCCGGGCTTGCCCTCGCGCCTTTGCGCGCCGCCTTGCGTGCAATATCCGGAGGACATCCGCATCATGTCTACGACTGCGCTGCCATGGAGGTACTTATCCTGGCCCCTGGTATCCGGGAAGGAATAACGGCGGGCTCTGGTGCGGCCCAGGCATTCGCAGACGAAATCGAGCGCGCGTTCGCGGAAGTGGGAAGCACACACATCTCGCGCATTATCGGGCAGGCGCTCGCCGCTCCAAGGGACTTGCCGCGCCTGTTGCGGGGCGGTGGCCGGCTCACGTCCAAGGGCGTGGAGATCCTGTCGATGCGCCTGAAATCGGCGCGGCCCGGCCTGGCGAAGGAGCTGACCCGCGCAATAGAGACACGTGCGCTGTCGCCTTACGGCCTGGACTCCGTCCAGCATGGCGCGCCTGCGACCGTCGTCTCCCCGCGCGCTGGCGCAACGGACGGCGCCGCGACTTCACGCACGATCGACGCCGACGCCGCACGTCGCCTGGACAGGAAAGTGCCCGACGGAACGCCAAACTATCGAGGCGCCCATACCATCTACGACGCTGTTGGCGCATACGCATACGACTGGTGGAAGGATGGCGACTTTGCGTATACCGGCTTTCTGGCGGACACCCCGACGGTCGCCCTGGCGATGGATATCCTGCGACATGCCACGGACCTGTCTGAGCACGGCTGGTGGAAAAATGAATTCGACGAATACTTCGATATTCGGGTCTTGAACCTGGAAAAATCCGCGTACCGCATTACGGGCACCGATTTGGCGGACGCGTCCGCCGCGGCCGGGCACGAAGCCGCGATGAGGGACGCGCTTAGGACATTCCTGGCCAGCGTCTACGCTTCGTCGGAGACCTTCCGAGGTTTGGCGAATGACGCCAGAGCCGCGGGCCGGCTCGGCAAGGACAAAAAATGGCGTTTGCGCATCGCCGCGCCTGACACGATTTCGCAGGGGCGATCGACATATGCCGGGCTATGGCCGCATGTTGACTTCGCCTCCAGAACCGCCGAAATACCCGACGTCCAGGCGCCCCCTGAAGGATCGCCGGGCTCGACGCTGACCGATTCCGGTGCGTTCGCACCTGCCGACGCTCGCGCCGTCGTCCTGCACGAAATACTTCACATCCTGACGGCGAAGGGCGACCCTCCGGTGGGTCGCTGGGACAATGATCCATCCCTGCTTGCTCGTGGCTTTCCAGAACGCGGCCCGGTCGAATACTTGACGCAACGGATTCTGAAGGAATGCGGCATCGACGTGTCGCGGCGGCTATGTTATCTGCATCTGACACAGGCGCACCGCGACGTAGTGCGCGACCGCATCCCGTTGCAAGACCTCGGATCGCTGCAGCGCTACGTCGACATGCAGGATGAGTATCTTTCCAAGGTGTTCCCGAACCGGATAGCCGCACCAACCCCAGTCCGTCGGCCTGTAGGCGCGGACGCTACGGTGCCTTGAAAGCCCCGATCCACGTGGACGAAAATGTCCCATCGCCAGTGCAGTACAGGGTGACCGGGGCTTGGCTGACATAAGCGGACATCAGCACACTATATTGCGCGGCGCCTTCGGCGCTGTCGTTCCGATAGGCCGAGATTTCGATGCTCGATAGACCCGACGAGGGCGCCAGGAACGAGATCGACATCGTGGTGTCGGTCCGCCAACTGGGTGACACCGAGGCGACGACGCCTTTTTTCATGGCACCGCCGCCGGCTCCCACGCAACTGCCCTCGTCCGCGTCCTTTGCTTGCCGGCCGAATTCCGTCGTGGGCACCTTCTTGCCGGCGTCCGCGGCGCTGGCGGAAAGCGATGTGGACAACAAGGCAAAGCCGAATAAAGCCGTGATGATAGGTTTCATGGTAGCGTCCTTTAGAGGGAGTCTGGCGGAATCTGGGATCGCGCTTCTTCGTACATGGGTCAAGGCGCGGGGATATCGCCCACCCAGACGGAGCTGAACGAATACCTATGGGTAGCGGGACTCCTGCCCATGCAGTACAGGGTGACCGGGTAGCCGGTCAGATAAGCCGTCATCAGCGCATCCAGTTGCGCGATGCCCTCGTCCGAGTCGGTGAACAATCCCGACGACTCGATGCTGGTCGTCTCGGACGAATACCGTTGGAAAGCGATGGTGGTGTTATTGGTGCCGAACCAACTGGTCCCCACGGACGTGACGTAGCCGATTTTCTCGTCGCCGGAGTTGGCGCCGTCGCACGTTCCTTCCGACGCCTTCACGGCGGGGCGGCCGTATTCCGCTGTCGGCGCCTTGGGGCTCGCGTCCGCGGCAAACGCGCAGACCGGCGCCAATAGCAGGGAAAAACTGATTATTGCGGTGGTGGTTTTCTTCATGGTCGCGTCCTCACGCAGTCGTCCAACAACGCCGGCATTCCCGCATCCGGATAGCGGCTACGGCACGGCGGCGTCGCCGAGCCAGATATAGGTGAACGAATCGCGGCCCGTCTTGGCGTTCTTGCCGGTGCAATAGATGGTCACCTTGGCGGTCATCAGATAGGCCAAGACCAGGCTGGTGAGCTGGGCGACGCCCTCGTCCGTATCGGTGAAGTAGCCGGAGGATTCGATGCTGTAATCGTTTCGGGACAAATTCTCGAAGGCGATCGTGGTGTTGTTCGTACCGAACCAGCTCGTGCCTACCGACCCGATGTACCCGACTCTGGTGTCACCCTTGCTGGCACCGACACATGTGCCTTCCGTTGCGTCCTTCGTCGGGGAAGTCCCCCTTGGCGGATCGGCGGCCAGGGCGGCGGCCGGGACGCACAGCAGGGAAAAACTCAATATTGCCGCGGCGATCTTTTCCATCATCGTGTCCTATGAGCGAATTGGTAATGCCGGATACCCATGCCGCGTGGCCGGACGGCGGGATTTTCCCCGGCGTGTCGCGGCAATAGACGGCTTGGATCGCGTCAGCGCGGTTGCGGGGGATCGGTCGCCATGGTTCCCACCCACACATAGGTGAATGAATACCTGCCGGTACTCCTGCTCTTGCCGATGCAATATATGGCGACCGGAGCATTGGTCAAAAAGGCGGAGAACAGGGTGCTGTATTGCTCCCTGCCTTCCGGCGTGTCGGTCGAATAGTCTGACGACTCGATCGAATAGGCATCCGAATCAATCTCTTCCAATGCAATGGTTATCGCGTTGGAGCCATACCAATTCGCTCCCATCGAGGCGACATATCCGGTTCTCCACTGCCCCTCCTGGGCGCCTCTGCATGTGTTGTCCGACTCTTTGGTAGCGGGCTTCTTGCCGGCTTTCGTGGCGGATGCATGCGGGCCGGTATCCGCGGCAAGGGCAGCGACGGAAGTCGACAGCAAGGCGATAGTCAAGGAGGCGGCGGCTAGCTTTTTCATGGAGACCTTCCTGAGCGAAATTTACGGGGAGCTACGCGGTACCTGGCCTGCCCCGCGAGGGTAAGCGCCAGTCATATCTCCGGCCCCTGAACCAGCAAAATCCGTATCGCCGGTCGGGGGTAGCAACTTATCCGGCGCCGTTCGGCTCGCCGGATGTCGCCGCAGCCAATACCTGGAAAGCGGACTGTCGGTCGGTGACGTGCCTACATTAGCGGATGTGTTTTCTGCCTGGCGTGGCCGCAGGCGTAATGTCTTGTCAGGAAGCGTGAACGACGCTTCGCCCGCCGGCTGCCCCGGGACACACCGATTCAAGGCGACGAAGCCCCCCCGCAAGGGTAAAAAAAAATGCGGCCCCGAAGGGCCGCATCGATACGTTTATAGAATTGAACCGAATCGGCGTTACCCCGCCGCGAGCGGCGCGTACGCCGCCCCACCCGCCAATTGCTGCGCGGGCACGTCGATGACCTGCCCTTCGTTGATCTTGAACACCGACACGGCCTCGGCCAGGCGCTGCGCCTGTTCCTGCAGCGAGCCGGCGGCCGCCGCGGCTTCTTCCACCAGCGCTGCGTTCTGCTGCGTGACTTCGTCCATCTGCGACACCGCGCGGTTGACCTGGTCGATGCCGCTGGATTGTTCCTCCGACGCCGCCGAGATCTCGCCCATGATGTCCGTGACCCGCTTCACCGAGGCCACGATCTCCTGCATCGTCGAGCCCGCCCGCTCCACCTGCTGCGAGCCCGCCCCCACCTTGGTCACCGAATCCTCGATCAGCGCCTTGATCTCCTTGGCCGCCTGCGCGCTGCGCTGCGCCAGCGAGCGCACTTCGCCCGCCACCACCGCGAAGCCCTTGCCCTGCTCGCCCGCGCGCGCCGCTTCCACCGCCGCGTTCAGCGCCAGTATGTTCGTCTGGAACGCAATGCCGTCGATCACGCTCACGATCTCGGAAATCTTGCGCGAGCTGCCCGAGATCTCCTGCATCGTGTTCACCACCTCGGCCACCGCCGCGCCACCGCGCTCGGCCACGTCCGAGGCGCTGGCCGCCAGCTGGTTCGCCTGCCGCGCGTTCTCTGCGTTCTGCTTCACCGTCGAGGCCAGTTCCTCCATCGAGGCCGCCGTCTCTTCCAGCGAGGCCGCCTGCTGTTCCGTGCGGCTGGACAGGTCCGTATTGCCCGCCGAAATCTCCCGCGAACCCACGTTGATCTCGTCCACCCCGCGACGCACCGCCGACACCGTGCGCGTCAGGCTCTCCTGCATGCGCTTGAGTGCGCCGTACAGCATACCGATCTCGTTGTGCGAACGGATGTCCACGCGCTGGGTCAGGTCGCCGTTGGCGATCTTGTCGAAATGCTGGCCCGCTTCGACCAGCGGCCGGACGACGACGCGGCCGAATACCACGCGCGCCAGGATCATCAGGATGATGGCCAGGCCCACGGCGCCCGCCACGGCGATCAGTGCCAGGTTCAGGTTCTGCCTGGCCTGCGCGGCCGTGTCGGTCTGCGCGGTCTTGATGTACTTGGAGAACTCTTCGATGGCATCGATGAAGGCGGCGCTACGGGGCGTGCCGTATTCCGTGTTGACCATATAGAAGGTGCTGTAGTCCTGGCTGCGCAGCGCCTCTACCATGGTGTCGACGCCGTCGTCGATGTAGGAGCGGTAGCGGCGCACCAGGTTCATGGACAGCTGGCGGCCGGTGTCGTCTTCCAGCATGTTCTTCTGGAAGTCGCCGAAGTTATTGCGCACTTCCGCGAGCAGGTCGTTGGCCGACTTCAGCGAGTCGGCCGCGTCCTTCTTGGCGGTCGCCGCGGCTTCGGGCGATACGTTGGGCGCGCCGGCTTCCTGCAGATCGCGCGCCGATACCAGCAGCGCGACACGCGCGCGCAACATGTTGGCGTTGATGATCTGTACCTGCGTGGCGCGATCGGTCAGGGCGCCCAGTTCGATCACCGCGCGGTAGTTCTGGTTCAGGAAAAAGGCCGCCATGCCGCCCACCGCCACGATCAGCAAGGCGAAGATGGCCAGGACGAACACCAGCATCGTGCCGACGCGCGTATCGCGCACCGAGAACTTGCGCTTGACCTTGGGTGTACGGCCCGCCTTGCGCTTGCTGGCCTTGGCCTTACGGCTCGTATCTGCGATGGCTTCCATGAGGCCCTCCAAACTCGCAATTAGATTCTAAAAAGTGGCCGGTGGCGATCCTCTTGCGAGGCGGCGCCGCGGCCGTCGGGTGTCGCGGGCCTTACGGCGCGGACACGGGTATCGCGGTCGTGCCGGGCGATGTGGTCATGGCGGCGCCGCTTGCCGGCGTTTGCGCGCCGCTTCCGTCCGTCGCCGCTGTCTCCGTCGGAATGGACGCGGCGCCCAAAAGCTTGCGCCGCGTCGCGTCCGTCAACGGGACATTGGTGGTATCCAGCACCCGCGCCAGGCGGCCATCCGGCCCGAACTGCAACATCGCCTCGCGGCGGTAATAAATCGCGTCCGTCACCAGGGATATCTTGTACGCCCACAGCGCGATGGTCGAACCGTCGGATTGGGGCAGGACCTGCTGCGGCATGCCCTGCAGCACCTGCACGGCATCGACCATGGTCGTCTTGCCCGGCTGCAGGCCGGCGACCGCGTCCGTGGAAAAATGCTGTCCCGTCGCGCAGCCCAGCAGCATGCTGCCTGCCAGGCAGGCCAGCAAGGCGGCCCGCCATTTCACGATGAGATGCGATGGTCGGTTCATGGCGGTCCTAGAAGGATTCCCAGTCGTCGTCGCTCAGGGCCGCGGCCCCGCCGCCGGCCGCCACGGCGCGCGGCTTGGCCGGCGCGGCGGCAGGCTTGCGGGCCGGCGCGTTATCGTTGGCGGCCGGCGCACGCCTGCTGGGCGCGGCGGCCGCGCGTGGCGGGGCGGCGGGCGTCCTGGCGGCACGCGGCGCGGCCGCAGCGGCCGACGTGGCCGTCGACGTCGCGGCCGGGGCCGCATGGTTCAGGCGCGGCGCCTCGGCCGGCACGACGGGTTCCGCCGGCGTCGCGGCGACGCGGGGCGCGGCGGGCGACGGGATGGCCCGGGCCGCCACGTCGATGACCTGGCCCTGGTTCAGCTTGAACACCGACACGGCCTCGGCCAGGCGCTGCGCCTGTTCCTGCAGCGAGCCGGCGGCCGCCGCGGCTTCTTCCACCAGCGCGGCGTTCTGCTGCGTGACTTCGTCCATCTGCGACACCGCGCGGTTGACCTGGTCGATGCCGCTGGATTGTTCCTCCGACGCCGCCGAGATCTCGCCCATGATGTCCGTGACCCGCTTCACCGAGGCCACGATCTCCTGCATCGTCGAGCCCGCCCGCTCCACCTGCTGCGAGCCCGCCCCCACCTTGGTCACCGAATCCTCGATCAGCGCCTTGATCTCCTTGGCCGCCTGCGCGCTGCGCTGCGCCAGCGAGCGCACTTCGCCCGCCACCACCGCGAAGCCCTTGCCCTGCTCGCCCGCGCGCGCCGCTTCCACCGCCGCGTTCAGCGCCAGTATGTTCGTCTGGAACGCAATGCCGTCGATCACGCTCACGATCTCGGAAATCTTGCGCGAGCTGCCCGAGATCTCCTGCATCGTGTTCACCACCTCGGCCACCGCCGCGCCACCGCGCTCGGCCACGTCCGAGGCGCTGGCCGCCAGCTGGTTCGCCTGCCGCGCGTTCTCTGCGTTCTGCTTCACCGTCGAGGCCAGTTCCTCCATCGAGGCCGCCGTCTCTTCCAGCGAGGCCGCCTGCTGTTCCGTGCGGCTGGACAGGTCCGTATTGCCCGCCGAAATCTCCCGCGAACCCACGTTGATCTCATCCACCCCGCGACGCACCGCCGACACCGTGCGCGTCAGGCTTTCCTGCATGCGCTTGACCGCGCCGTACAGGGCGCCGATTTCATTGGTGCTGCGCACCTCGATATGCTGGCTGAGGTCGCCCGCGGCGATCTTGTCGAAATGCTGCCCGGCTTCGCGCAGGGGGCGCAGCACCATGCGGCTCAGGACCAGCCAGCAGGCAACGGTAAGGATCAAGGCGATGACCACCATGACCACCGTCACGGCGCGAGCCAGGGTGAAGTCGGAATGGCCCTGCGCCACCATGTCGTCCGTGCCCTTGTCCAGGTACTCGAGCATGACTTGGACCGACTTGTCCAGGGTCTGGTTCGCGCTGGAAGAGGCCTTGGACGACGCCATATACGCGTCGACCTGCCGGGACCGCAAGGCATCGATCTGCGCGTCGATCAGGCCGGCGTAGGTCTTGTAGTTGGCCTGTATGGCCTGCGCCATGTCGACCGTGGCCGGCAGCTTGGGGGACTGGTTGAACAGGCTCATGCGCTTGTCCGCGTCGGCCTTGAAGCCCGCGGCACGCGTGAGCTGGTTCATGCCCTCGTCGACGCGGTTGGTCTGCATCATCTCGTAGGCGTTGTTCAGCACCTGGCGAGCGCGCAGCACCTGCGCGTACGAGGCGTACAGGTTCACCACCTGGTCGCTGTACAGCGTGTTGACGGTATCCAGCTTACTGTTGCTGGACTGCAAGCCCAGCCAGGACACGGCATTGGAGCCGAGCATGGCCGCCAGGTACAACGCCAGCAGGGCAATAATGGACGTGCGGACTTTCATATTGGCGAACATATCGTTATCTATCCAGCAGGCCGGCGTTCTTGTGATGCGAATACATGGGGGGTAGGTTTATTGCCTTACTTGTTCATACTGAACAGCGACGTGCCCTTGACGGCGCTAAAGGCCGACATGGAGGCCTGCAGCGAAAGCTGGCGCATGCTCATTTCCGAAATGGCGGAGTAGTAATTGATCTGCGTCAGGTCGGTCAGCGTCTTGTTGTCCGTGAGCGCCCGCTGCGTGCCGGTGGTGTCCAGCGCATCCAGTTCGTTCTGGCGCGCGCCCACCGACGCCTGTATGGTCGACACATTGTCCAGATTGATCGACAGCGTCTTGTTGGCGGTGGCCAGCAGATTGACCAGCTGGGCCTGCGCGGCGGGATCGCCCTGCGAAGGCGCCTTCAGCGCGGTAATCAGGGAATCGAACGTCGCGAACATGTCGACGTCGGCGGTCTGGGCGGTCTTGATGGTGAAGGTGTCGCCTTCCTGCGGTTCGCCGTCCACGACCATGGTCACGCCGTGGCCCGTATCGATCGCCTCGCCCGGCTCGTACGCGACGGGGGTGCTGGTGGTTCCCAGGCCCGTGGACGGATCCGAAGTGGTGATCGTATACATCATCTGGTTGGTGGTCGGATCCTTCGCGAAGCTGACCACATAGTTCAGGCTGGGGCCCGAGCTGGCGGCGTCGACCGTGGGGGCGGAGAATGTCGCCGTGCCCGTGTTGAAGGGCGATGCCGCCGCCACATAGCTGACCGTGCCCGGACTGGCCCGGTTGAAGATATCGCTGCCGATATCGGACACGCTCATCTGCCGGCTCTGCTCCACCTGCACCAGGCGCTGTCCGGCATTGCCGTTGTACGTGATTTCGCCCGTCGTCGGATTCTTCACGTAGGCCGCCGCGTTGCCGGCGGTGCCCGAGAACAGGTATTCGCCGTTGCCATCGGTGCTGTTGGCCAGGGCAAAGAGCGCATCGCGCGATTGCTCGAGCACGGTGGCCAGGCTGTTGCGATCCTGGTCGGCAAGCGTGCCGTTGCCCGCCTGGACGACGCGCGTCAGCACGCTGGTCAGCGTCGTGACCACGGACGCCAGGGCGTTGGTTTCCAGGCCCAGCGAACGGTTGGCCGCGTCGCGGTTGCTCGCGTACGTCTGCGTCATGTTCAGGTTCTGGAACGCCGTGACCGCCTGTCCCGCCGCGAGCGGATCGTCGGATGGCGTCACGACGCGCCGGCCGGAACTCAACTGCTGCTGCAGGTAGTTGACGTCCGACTCGTTCTTCAGAATGCCGTTCAGGCCGCTCTGGTAGATCGTGGTGGTGCTCAGGCGGATCATGCTATGTAACTCCGGATGCGTATCTCGAGACGACGGACGACCGCGCTTACTTCAGGCCCAGCAGGGCGTCGAAGATCGTGCTTGCGACGTCGATAATCTTGGCGGCGGCCTGGTATTGCTCCTGGTACTGCGAAAGATTCACATACTCTTCGTTCAGGTTCACGCCGGAGACCGAGGCGTTGTTCTGCATCCGCTGGTTCACCACGGTGGTCTGTGCCTTGTCGTTCGCCTTGGCGTCGGCGGTCTGCTGCCCGACGTTATTGACGATCTGCGAGAACAGGTCGGTCACGCTCAGCGAGTTGCCCGACAGGTTGCGCGTGGTCTGCAGCTGCGCCAGCGCCAGGGCGTTGGCGCCATTGGAGGTGCCGGGATCGGTCGTGCTGGACGCCGCGATCTTGGCCGGATCGGTGATCGCCATGCCCAGGTCGCGCGCCGCGTTGCGGGTGGGCTGCAGGGTCCAGGTATCGCCCGCCGCCGCCGTCCCCGTGATATTCACCGTCAGGCCGTCGAAGGCCAGCGAAGTGGGCGGGGTACCCGTGGGCGTGGCCGTCACCGCGGCGTTGTCCGGCAGGCGGGTCACCGTATAGTTCGTGCCGTCGTAGGAAATCTTGTAGTCGTAGGCGGTAAGCTGGCTGGCGTCGGTGTATTCCGCCGTCAGCATGGCGTTGCCCGTATTCTTGGCGCCGGTCAGCGCCGTGGGCGAAGCGAGCGAAAAGAAATCGCCGCCCGCATTGCCCTGCAGATCGATACCCTGCTGATGCAGCGTGTTGAAGGTCACCGCCAGCCCGGCCGCCATCTGGCCCAACTGGTTCTGGATCACGTCCAGCGAATTGGTACGGAATTGCAGCAGGCCGCCCAGCGTGCCGTTGGTCAGCTTGGAGTCGCTCAATTCCACCGGCGTCGTGGCGCCGCCCGGGCCGGAAGGCAGGTTGTACGCCACCACGGTGCGCGACGGATCGGCGGCCGACGGAACCGCCTGCAGCGAGTACACCGTGTTGCCGGAGAGCAGCGCCTGCCCGGATTCCAGCGAAATGCTGACGGTATCGCCCTGGGTGGTATAGCGGATGCCCACGGTCTTGGACAGTTCCGACAGCAACTGGTCGCGCTGGTCCAGCAGATCGTTGGGCGCATTGCCATTGCCCTGGCCGCGGGCGATGACGATCTCCTGGTTCAGCTTGTTGATCTGGTTCAGGTAGCCATTGACCGAATTGACGGCCTGGGCGATCTGCTGGTTCAGGCCGTCGCGCTGGGTCTGCAGGTCCTGGTAGGCCGAATTGATCTGCGAGACCAGCGACTGGCCCTTGCCGATCAGGTCCTGGCGGGTGGCCGCGTCGGCGGGCTTGCTGGCGACGGCGTTCACGCTGGCGAAGAAATCCGCCAGCGCCGGCGAGATGCCCACCGTCTCGTTGCCCAGCATATTGTCGATCTGCGACACCTGGTCCAGGTAGGTCGAATACGACGAGCTGCTGCTTTGCGCGCCGACCAGCTGCTTGTACAGGAAACTGTCGTACTGGCGCTGCACCGTGTCGACTTGCACGCCCCGGCCATAGAAGCCCGCCGAGGTGGCGGTCGCGCCGGCCGTCGACGTCAACACGCGCTGGCGGTTGTAACCGTCCGTCGTGGAGTTGTCGATGTTATGGCCGGTGGTCGTCAACCCCGCTTGCGCGGCGTTCAGGCCGCTGATGCCCAGGCTGTACAAACTCATGGTCGGGATGCCTCTCGAATTACCGTGTTGAAACGTCTGGATATTGGTTTAACGGCAAGCGCGGACGAAACTTAATGAAATGAAAAGCCATGCCCGGCGTCCCCCTCAGGGATCGCCGGCTCCCTCGAAATCCGAGCCCAGGAGCTCGGCCTTGCCTTCCAGGCCGGCGGTTTCCAGCCCCCTGCCCGCCCGTCCGGCCCCCTGGAGCTGCCCCATGATGCCGATCAGCTTGTCGGCGTAGCGCGGGTCGGTCGCGTAGCCGGCGGCCTGGATGCGGCGCGCCGCATCGATCTCGTCCCGGGCATCGGCCACGGCGTCGTAGCGCGGGTTGGTGCCGATCAGGCGGGCGTAATCGGCGAAGGACTCCTCGTAGGAGTTATAGGCGCGGAACGCCTGCGTCACCTTGCGTGGCGTGCCGTTCTCGTACTCGGTGGTCAGCACATTGACCGTTTTGCCCTTCCAGCTGTCCCCGGCCTTGATGCCGAACAGGTTGTAGCTGGTGCGACCGTCGGGATAGCGGATCTCGCGCTGGCCCCAGCCGGACTCCAGGGCCGCCTGGCCCAGGATCAGGCGGGCCGGCACCCCGCTCTGGCGTTCGGCCGCCTTGGCCGCGGGCGCCATCTGCGCCACGAAGTCCACCACGTGGTCCGGCGCGCCCTCCGCCGCGGCCAGGGCGCGGTCGGCCGCGCCGCCGCGCCGCAGCACCCGCAACAGCGCCGCCACCTCGGGATTGGACGATCCCGATGTCACCGTGCGCGCGGCCAGGTCCAGGGGCTTCATGGCCTGCGCCGCAGCGTCCTGGCCTTCCTGCCCGTCGGCGGCCGGCTGGTTGGCCTGCATCTGCTTGAGCAGTGACTGCGCCAGGCCGATGCCCGGGTTGGCCAGCTGCAACGCCAGCTGCTCGTCGGCCATGGAGCGCATCATCTGCGACTCATTGGAATCGAACAGACCACTTTTCATGGTGGCCTGGCGCATCTGCTTGAGCAGCATCTGGATGTAGACCGCCTCGAACTGGCGCGCCACCTCGGCCTGCTTCTCGGCGGAGGGCGGCTGGCCGGTCACGTCGCGATGCAGGCTGGACAGCGAACCGAAATCGAAAATCGACGGCTGGCCGGCACCGGAAGCCTGGGAGGAACCGAGCGCCATGGCTTAGATGATCTCCAGCTCCGCCCGCAGCGCGCCGGCCGTCTGCATGGCCTGCAGGATGGCCAGCAGGTCCTGCGGCGTGGCGCCCAGGGCGTTCAGCGCGCGCACGACGTCGGCCAGGTTGGCGCTGGTGCGCACGTGCTGCAGCGAGCCGTTCTCCTGGCGCACGTCGATCTGGGTATTGGGCACCACCACCGTCTGCCCGCCGCCGAACGGCGTATTGGGCTGCGAGACCGCATTGGTCTGGTTGACCACCACCGACAGGTTGCCGTGCGCGACGGCGGATTCCTCCAGCATGACGGTGCGGTTCATGACCACCGACCCGGTGCGGGCGTTGACGATAACCTTGGCCGACGCCGGCGCGCGCGTCACCTGCAGGTTCTCCAGCTGCGAAATGAAGGCGGCCTGGGCGGCCGGGTCGACCGGCGCCTGCACGCGTATCGTGCGGCCGTCGACGACCTGCGATACGGCCCCGCCGAAATGCCGGTTCAAGGCCGCGGCGACGTTCTGCGCGGTACCGAAATCCAGCTCGTTCAATTCCAGGAACAGATTGCCGTTGCGCGCGAAGGTGGTCGGCACCCCGCGCTCGACCACCGCGCCGTTGCTGATGCGGCCGCCGTTCAACTGGTTGATCTGCACGCTGGAGCCACCCGCCGATGCGCCGGCGCCGCCGACCAGGATGTTGCCCTGCGCCAGCGCATACACCTGGCCGTCGGCACCCTTCATGGGGGTCAGCAGCAGCGTCCCGCCGCGCAGGCTCTTGGCGTTGCCCATGGAGGACACCACCACGTCGTAGGTCTGGCCCGGCCGGGCGAACGCGGGCAGGCTCATGGTAACCATGACCGCCGCCACGTTCTTCAACTGCATATTGCTGTTGTTGGGCATCGTGACACCCAGCTGCGACAGCATGTTAGTGACGCTCTGCTGGGTGAACGGCGCCTGCCGCACCTGGTCGCCCGTACCGTCCAGGCCCACGACCAGGCCGTAGCCGATCAGCTGGTTGCCGCGCACGCCCTGGATGCTGGCCAGGTCCTTCAGGCGCTCCGCGTGCGCGCCGCCGGCCACCGCCAGCAACAAGCCCCCCAGCAGCACGCCCGCCAAGCGGCGGACAAGAATGAAATAGGCTGTGTAATACGTCATATCAGCATGGCTCCGCAGCCCACTCGTCCAATAAAACAACTGCCCGGGCGGCATCGCCCCCTTGAGGGGGAAGCGCGCAGCGCTTCGAGGGTGGGCATCGTCGGCATCAGAACGGATTGGCGATCAGGAAGAAGCGCTGCAGCCAGCCCATGGTCTGGACTTCGTCCATCACGCCCTTGCTGCGGTATTCGATGCGGGCATCGGCCACCTGGGTGGACGAGACCGAATTCGTGCCCGTGACCGAGCGCGGATCCACCACGCCGGAAAAGCGGATGTACTCGCTGCCGCGGTTGATGGCGATCTGCTTTTCGCCGGCCACCTGCAGGTTGCCGTTGGGCAGCACGCCCACCACGGTGGTGGTCAGGACGCCTGTGAAGGTGTTGTTGGCGCTGCTGTCGCCGGCGCCCTTGTTGACGTTGCTGCCGGAGGTATTCGTATCCAACTTGGCATTGAACCAGCTGCTCATGAAACCGGGCGAGGCGGCGATCGAGTTGTCGGTGCTGGAAGTGCGCGTCGTATTGGTCGCCACGTTTTTGGCGGCGGCGGTCCTTTCTTCCAGGACGACGGTCACGACGTCGCCGACGTTGCGCGGCCGGCGGTCCTCGAACAGCGGATAGTTGCCGTAGACGGTCGGCTGGTAGATGGAGCCGTCCGGCACGGGCGTGGGCGCGGCGGGGGGCGGCGGCATGGCCGTCGTCGGCCCCAGCACGACGGGTTCGGGCGGCACCAGCGCGCAGCCGGCCAGGCCGACGCCCAACAGCACCGACGCCGCCAGCGCGCGCCAGCCGGCCGGCACGCCACCCGCCAAGGCCGCAACGGAACGAAGGAAAGGCATGGCGCGCATGGGTCGTTTCATCAAAGCTGGGTCAGGCGGGCAAGCATCTGGTCGGATGTCTCCACCGCCTTGCTGTTCATTTCATAGGCACGTTGGGTGGTGATCATGTTCACCAGCTCCTCCGCGACATTCACGTTGGAGGTTTCCACATACTGCTGCAGGATGCTGCCCAGGCCGTCGACCGTGGGCTGGCCGATGTTGGGCGCGCCCGAGGCGTCGGTCTCCAGGTACAGGTTATCGCCGATCGCCTGCAGGCCGTTGGGATTGATGAAATTGGCCAGCTGCAATTGGCCGATCTGCACGTTGGTGCCCGGCGCGGCGGGCTGGGTCACCGAAACGGTGCCATCCTTGCCGATGGTCAGCGACAGCGCATTGTTGGGCACGTTGATGGGCGGCTGGATCACCAGGCCGCCGGCCGTGGTCAGCTGGCCGTTCTGGTCGACCTGCAGCGAACCGTCGCGGGTATAGGCGTCGGTGCCGTCGGGCAGCTGCACGTTCAGGAAGCCCTGGCCCTGGATGGCGATGTCCATCGGGTCGCTGGTGCTCGTCAGGTTGCCCTCGGTGTGCAGACGCTCCGTGGCGGCCACGCGGGTGCCGGTGCCCAGCTGCAGGCCGGAAGGCAATTGGTTGGCGTCGCCGACCTGGGCGCCGGGCTGGCGCAGCGTCTGGTACATCAGGTCCTGGAACACGGCACGGCCGCGCTTGAAGCCGTTCGTGTTGACGTTGGCCAGGTTATTGGAAATGACGTCCAGCGAAGTCTGCTGGCCTTCCAGGCCGGTCTTGGCGATCCAGAGCGAACGTAGCATGGTGTTTAAGGCTCCTGGGTGCGCGGCAAGGCCGCGTCACGGTGTATACGTACTAAATCAATCAACCGACGGACAGCAGGCTGTTCGCCTTGTCCTCGTTGGTCTGCGCGTCGCGGATGACCTGCATCTGCATTTCGAAGCGGCGGGAATTCTCGATCATGCCCACCATCGAGGCGGCCGCGTTGGCGTTGCTGCCTTCCAGCACGCCGGGCATCACGCGCAGCGTGGGGTCGGCGGGCATGGGGGGCGCGGGCTGGCCGTTGGCCGCGACGCGCCGGAACACGCCGTCGTCGCCATGCACCAGCGACGCCAGCGCCGGGCTGACCAGCTTGATCGTGCCCAGGTTGAGGATGGTGTTCGGCGGATCGCCGGCACCGATGGCGGTGATGGTGCCATCCGACGCGATGGTCAGCGTCGCGTTGGGCGGCACATCGATGGGACCGTTCTGGTTGGACAGCACCGGCATGCCCTGCGCGGTCTGCAGCAGGCCGTTCACCCCCACCTGCAGGTCGCCGGCGCGGGTGTAGGCTTCGCCCTGCGGCGTCTGCACGGCGATCCAGCCATTGCCGGTCACGGCGATATCCAGGTCGCGCCCCGTCGCATCCATCACGCCGGGCGTGAAGTCGTTGCGCGGCGTGGATGCCACCGTGGAGACCCGGGTAGGCAAGCTGGTGCCGTCGTTGACCGGCACCGAACGGTAGACCGCCATCTGCGCCCGGAAGCCGGGCGTATTCACGTTCGCCATATTGTTGGTCAGAACGGCCTGTTCCTCGTTGATGCGAACAGCACCGTTCATGGCGGTGTAAATGACTCGATCCATGCGCGCTTATCCTGCCTGGGTTCCGCTTACCGTCGCGTTTACTGGATGGACAACAGGGATTGCAGTACCTGGTCCTGGGTCTTGATCGTGTTGGTGTTGGCCTGGTAGGTACGCTGGGCCACGATCATGTTCACCAGCTCGGTGCTCAGGTTGACGTTGGATGCCTCCACCGCCTGGCCCTGCAGGGTGGCCAGGCCGTTGGTGCCCGGCTGGCCCAGCACCGCCTGGCCCGACTCGGAGGTTTCGCTCCAGTTGTTGTCGCCGATCGGCTGCAGGCCGTTGACGTTGTTGAAGTTGGCCAGGGCCACCGTGCCGACGGTCTGCGTCTTGCCGTTGGTGTAGTTGGCGATGATGCTGCCGTCCTTGCCGAAGCTGATATTGGTGAACTGGCCGGTGGTATTGCCGTCCGGCGTGAAGTCGGCGGAGAAATCGCCGCCGAACTGCGTGCTGCCGGTGTAGTCCATCGTGATGGCCAGCGCCGCCGCGGGCGAGCCGGTGCCGCCCGGGGTGGCGAACGACAGGTTGACCGTCGGCGTGCTGGTCAGGCGGCCGGAGTCGTCGAAGGTCATCTGGGTGGCGCCGCCCCAGACCGGCGGGGTGGCGGCCGTCGCCGTGGTGGGCGCCATGGCCGCGCCATCCAGCGTGTAGTACACGTCATAGACGCTCTGCGACGGGGGGCCCGCCACGCCGGGACGCTTGACGAAGTACGTGGTCAGCTGGTGCGAGTTGCCCAGCGAGTCGTACACCGTCATCGGCTGCGAATCCGTGTACGTCGCGGTATTGGTCGGATCGAAGGCCGTCGTCGTGGGAATGACGGTGGCGTTCGCGTTCAGGTTGGCCGTGAAGCCGGAACGCGAGGTCGCGGCCGGCGGGATGTTCGCGGTCGGCAGCGTCAGCGGCACCGGCGCGGTACCCACCCCGCCGGGGCCATAGCCGGTCAGCTGCTGGCCGGCGGCGTTCACGATGTTGTTGTTCTTGTCGATGCCGAACTGGCCATTGCGCGTATACGAGATCGCGCCGCTGGCGTCGACCAGCCGGAAGAAGCCGTTGGCGCCGTCGATGGCCAGGTCGTACTGGCCGCCCGTGGCGGTCACGTTGCCCACCGTGAAGCGCTGGTCGATGGAGGCGACTTTCACACCCAGGCCGACGCGCGAGGTGGCGTAGATGTCGGCGAAGGTCGCCGAGGCCGCCTTGAAACCGACGGTGTTCGCGTTGGCGATGTTGTTGCCGATTACGTCCAGATTCTGCGACGCGGCATCCAGGCCGCTAAGTCCTTGTCCGAAACCCATGCGTTCTCTCGCTTGTTCAGAAAGTTGATGGAAGCCGGAAGACCGGCAACTGGGCGGCCCGGCCGCCCTTGTCTATCAGGAAGCCAAAACCTTGCGCACATCCAGCATGCTGACCTGGCCGGCCAGGCCCAGGTCCAGCCGCACGCCCTGCGTCCCGTACGAAACGCCGCCGACCTGGCCGTAGGTCAGCGCCTCGGCCGTGACGGCATTGCCATTCTGGTCGGTCGCCGCCACCGTGAAGGTGTACTTGCCGTCCGGCATGACATTGCCGCTGTCGTCCTTGCCGTCCCAGGTCGGCGTGATGATGCCCGCGTCCTGCGCGCCCAGGTTCATGGTGCGCACCACGCGGCCGGTGTTGTCCAGTATCTTCATCGACACGTTGTGCGCGTCCGACTGCACGTCGATACCGATGGGTGTCAGGACGCGGTTACCGGAGGCGTCGGTATCGACCTTCATCGAGTCCCCGGGGAAGAGCACCTGCTTGCCGATCATCGACACGGCGTCCATGGACTGGCCCAGGTCGACCTGGCTGCTGATGGTCTGCAGCACCGTCTTCAGGTCCTGCACGCCCTGCACGGTGGAGATCTGCGCCAACTGCGAGGTCAACTGGTAGTTGTCCATCGGGTTGAGCGGATCCTGGTTGTTCATCTGCGCGACGAGCAGGGTCAGGAACTGGTCCTGCAGCGATTGGGCGCTGCCCGCGGCGTTCGACGATCCGCTGCCGGTGGCGTTGTTGGTCGTGCTGTTATTGTTGACGGTACTGGTGGTGGTCATGCAAGACTCCGGGGTCCAGGGAAGCCGCCATCGGGCGGCGGCCTGCTAGGCTATTGGCCTATCGTCAAGGTTTTCTGCATCAGGGCCTTGGCGGTGTTCAGGACTTCGACGTTGGCCTGGTAGGAGCGCGACGCCGAAATCATGTTCACCGTTTCGGCCACCGGGTCGACGTTGGGCATGGTGACGTAGCCCTGGTTGTCGGCCAGCGGATTGGTCGGGTCGTACAGGCGCTTCATGGGGGCATCGCTCTGGACGACCCCGGCCACGCGCACGCCGCCGATTTCCGCGCCGGTGGCCTGGCCCTGCGAGGGATTCACCTGGAACACCACCTGGCGCGCCCGGTAGGGCTGGCCGTCCGGCCCGACGGCGCTGTCGGCGTTGGCCAGGTTGCTCGCGGCCACGTTCATCCGCTGCGACTGCGCGGTCAGCGCCGAACCGGCGATATCGAAAATGCTCAACAAACCCATGGTCTATCCTGTGTTTGCGTTATTCGGAAATGGCCAGCAGCATGTCCTTGATCTTGGCGGTCAGGACGGTGGAAGTGCTCTGGTAGTGCAGCGTGTTGTCGGCGAAGCGCACCCGCTCGCCGTCCATATCGACCGTGTTGCCATCCAGGCTGGCCTGGTAGGGATTGCGGTACAGCAGGTCCACGGTCGGCTGGGTCGGGCCTTGCGCCGGGATGTGCCGGGCCGAGGTCAGCGTCAGGTTGACCGCCGGCAGGTTCATGTTGGCGCCCATCGCGCTTTCCAGGGCCGAGCGGAAGTCGAAATCCCGCGCCTTGTAGTTGGGCGTGTCGGCATTGGCGATGTTGGCCGACAGCACTTCCTGGCGCTGCGCGCGCAGTCCCAGCGATTGCTGGAAAAAGCCTAGATCCTGGCTGAGGCGGTCTATCATCCGGGTCGCGTCCCTGCTGGTGCGGCGGCCATGCGGCCATCCAGCCCGGCGGATGCCGGGCCGGCGCGTACGGGCTGCCCCATGGCGAAAAGCGCCCGCCCCTTGCGGGACGGCGCTACGCGGGCAAGCCTTTCGGCACGGAAGGAATCATAGGTGGGCCCGCCGCCGCACAATCATCCAAATAACCGACTATTCGTCCGCCAATTCGGGTATTGCTCGCGCGGCCGGGCTTCTACAATTCCCTGGACGCTGAGTCTTTCCGCGTGCCAGGGCCCATGCCGGCCCGGCGCCCCCGGATGCGGCCGGCGACGCTTTTCTCCAGTACCAACAGGCGGCCCCATGGCGGTCCGCCCCGGGATGCCCATGAACGGACGCGTTTTCCTCCTTGCCCTGGCGCTGGCCGCACAGGGCGGCCTGGCCGGCGCCGCGCGCGCCCAGGCGCTCGACCGTCCGCAGGACCCCGCGGCGGTGCAGCAGATCGCCCAGGACTATCTGCTGCAGCAGCTGTCTTCCCTGCCCGCCCAGCCCAGCGTCCGCATGGACGAAGTCCATACCGATCGCCTGCCCACCTGCGATGCCCTGACGCCGTACATGACCGGCCCGACCCGGCCGCGCGCCCGCATGAGCGTCGGCGTGCGCTGCACGTCGCCCAGGCCCTGGAGCGTCTACGTCCAGGCCACCGTCAGCCTGCCCGGGCAATATTTCGTGGCGGCGCGGCCCCTCAATGCCGGCGAAACCCTGCGGCCGGAGGACCTGGCCCCGCGCGACGGCGACCTGATCAACCTGCCCCCGGGCGCCATCACGGATCCGCAGAGCGTCGTCGGCATGACGGTGGGCTACCGCATCGGCATGGGGCAGCCCATCCGGGCCAGCAGCCTGCGCAGCGCCGGGTCGGTACAGCGCGGGCAGACGGTGCGCATCACGGCGCGCGGCGCCGGCTTCGTGGTCAGCAGCGAGGGCCAGGTCATGCAGAACGCCACGCCGGGTTCCACGGTGGAGGTCAAGACCGCGTCCGGGCAGATCGTCAGCGGCGTGCTGCAACCCCAGGGCAACGTCGAGGTGCCGCTCTAGCCGGCGGATTCCTGACACAATGCTAAATAATTGCATTGACGATGGCCGGCGATGCCGGGTTTTAGGGGGAAGTTCCAGGCCGGATAAACTGGCCGCAGCCTCCCTAAAGTTCGACGCCGGCCTGCCGTTACAGAGACATAGGCAGGCGCTTCGGCCTGTATACCCAGGAGCCCGTTCCGCGGGATTTGGACTGTGAAGATCAATTCCTCGACCGCCCGTCCCTCGACGACCGCCACCGAGACCGCCAGCACGCGCACCGCGATCGGCCAGGCCTATGGCGGCGTCGCCGGTGGCGGATCGAGCAGCGCCCAGGTGGACCTGAGCCCGATGTCGCGCAAGCTGATCGACCTGCAAAGCGGCGCCGGCGACATCGACACCGCCAAGGTGCAGGCCATACGCGACGCCATCGCCGCCGGCCAACTGAAGATCGACCCGACCAAGATCGCCGACGGCTTGATCGCAAGCGCCAAGGAATTGCTGAAGTAGCCGTCCATTCGCTTGCCTCCCGCCCGTGGCGCATGGCGCCGGGGCGATCTCCCTTGCAGCATCCGCCGCAGTATCCCTCGCGTAACCCTCTCTTCTGACGCCATGAACGCCACGGAAAAACTCCAAGAATGCCTGCTGGAAGAAGATGCGCTGGTTGTCGAATTCACCGAATTGCTGGGCTCCGAGACCGTAGCCCTGACCGAGCGCCAGTCCTTCAATGCCTTGAACGCCATCACGGAATCGAAGAACGGCATCGCCGCGCGCCTGCATGAACTGAGCGCGCGCCGCGACAGCCTGCTGGAGGAACTGGGCTTCGGCCCCGGCCACGCCGGCACCACCCAGGCCGCCGAGCAATACCCCGAGATCGCCGGCATCTGGCGCCAGCTGCTGGACCGCTGCGCGGCCGCCGCCGGCATCAACGACCGCAACGGCGCGCTGATCGACATGCATTTGCGCTATACCGAGGAAGCCCTGGACGCGCTGCAGGCCCTGACCAAGCGATCCAACCTGTACGAGGCCAACGGCCGCGCACGGCAAGGCAACACGGGCAAGACCATCGTGGCGACCTGAACCAGGCGGGTGCCCAGATGCGGAAAGGCCGGCGTATGCCGGCCTTTTGTTTACGCGATAGGGCATTCCTTTAAACGCGACCCATCGGAACCATAGGAACGGCCCTGTGAACACAGCGGTCCGCTACCTTCTCAGCGCGCTTGACACTTGCTGAGAATTAACCTATCAGGTTAATATCCGATGGAGAAACGAACCCCTCATTGCCGGTTGGCCGTAGTCAAGTCCATGGTCCAAACCGGCCAGGTGCGCTGTACCGCTACCGCCTTGTCTGGAGCAGCGGCCCTGGGACTGGATTTCTCGGGAATGCTGGATATCGTCATGAGGCTATCGCCATCCGACTTTCACAAAAGCATGACGACCTATGCAGACCATAAAGTCTGGCAAGACGTCTATCGCCCGTCAACCAACATGGGCGACATATACCTGAAGCTGACGGTGATCGACAAGGTCCTGATCGTCTCTTTCAAGGAGCTTTGATGATGAGATGCCCAACATGCGGGGCGGCCGAACTCCGACCGGACGTGCGCGATCTGCCCTATACCTACAAGAGCGAGTCCACCATAATTCCCGCAGTGGCCGGCGAATACTGTCCCGCATGCGGCGAGTCCATCCTTGAACAAGCGGAATCCGCCCGTGTCAGCACTGCAATGCTGACATTCAACAAACAGGTCAACTCATCCATCGTCGATCCAGATTTCATTTTGATGGTGCGCAGAAAGCTGGCGCTGGATCAACGCGAAGCGGGGGAGATTTTCGGCGGGGGCGTCAATGCCTTCTCCCGCTACGAGAATGGAAAATCGAAGCCGCCTCTTTCACTCGTCAAGTTACTGAAGGTATTGGACAAGCACCCTGAACTTCTTGATGAAGTGAAAGCAGCGTAGCAACCGCCACGCGCGGCACAACAGCCGAATGTGAACAAGGCCGGCGTATGCCGGCCTCTTCTTTCCATGCGTCGGTGCGCCGGTCAGGGCGCGCCGCCCTCGCCCGCCATTTCCACCATGGCCAGGAAGCGCAGCAGCGCCGGCGGCACCAGGCGGGCGGGAAGCTTGCGTTCCGGTCCCATCAAGCCCTGCAGCAGTTTGCGCATGATGGACGCCGAGGGTGCATGGGCCAGTTGCCAGCAGGCCGCGCCCAGCTGGCCGGCCATCAGCATCTGCCGCAGCGTGGAGTCGTCGCCCGAGGCGGCGCCGGCCAGGGGTTGCCAGGCATGGGCCATGTAGCGGAAAGCCCCCTTGGCATGGTCGTGCAGGACCAGCCAGCGCGCGATGGTGGCGGCATCGGCCTGCGCCACGCCCACATTGGTCAGTCCATAGACCTGCTGGACCACACGGCCGGAAGGATCGATCAGTTTGGCGCAGACGGCGCGCACGGGCGTCGTGTCGGCGCCGCGTCCGGCCAGCGTGACCTCCGTGCCGGCGGCCCAGAGCCTCAGCGGCACGACGGCGTCGCCCACGACATGGCTCAGGCCCACCATGTCGCCGGCCTCGCCCACCGGCACATAGCCCAGCGTCTTGCCGATCGCCTGCAGGATGGTGGGACTTTCATCCTGCACCACGCGCAGCGCGCCCGTGCAGCGCGACATCCAGTCCATGCCCTGCGCGGACAGGGATTGCCATAGCGCCGCGGTCCCGGCCGCGATCAGGTGCACCACCGGCAGCGGCTTCAGGGCGCCCTGCAGCCATGCCGCCCGCGCGGCCAGGGCGTCGCCCACATTGGCGTGGGGCGCCGCACCGGTGTCGATACTGGAGACGGTGCCGTGTTCCAGGGCCAGTTGCTGCACCGGCGCGGCCAGCGCCGCGCCGCGGTCGCTCATCAGCAGCGAGGACATCAAGGTTCCGCCCGGCATGCCCTGCCCGCTCATGGCCACCTGCCCGTGCAGCACCAGCAGGTGCCGGGAGCAGGTCGCGGAGAATTCCCCGCGCACCATATCCAGGGGCATGCGCACCAGGGCGGGCGTGGCCAGCGGCGGCCGGCTGCCCAGCCCGCGCCACAGCTCCCGCGCCTGCACGCAAGCCGGATCGGTATTGATCCAGGCCAGCGCCGCATCCATGTCCTGCTCGGTTTCCGCGCTGGCGCCCTGCGGACGCAGCATGGCCGAGGCCAGCAGCTGGCGCCGCCGCACGGGGTCCATGCCGATCAGCCCGCCGGCCTCCTCGCGCGAGGCCGACCACAGCGCCGCCAGGTCCGCCTCGCTGGGGGTGTACAGCGCGGGCCGGCGCAGGCAGGCGAAGGCGCCATCGACCAGCTCGGCGGCCGTGGGAACCTCCATGTGCTCGGGCACGCGCTGGCCGCGCGACACGTAGTGGATGGGAAGGCGGTGCCGGATGGCGGTGTCCAGCGCCGCCGCGTAGCGCGAGGCCTCGTCGATCTTGGTGATGATGCAGCCGCGCACGTCTTCGTCGGCGCCGTTGCGATAGGCGTGCGCGACCTCGTCCAGCGTGTCGCCCTGGCTGGCCGCGTTCAGCACGACCAGGCGCTGCACCGGCCGGCCGGCGCCGCAAAGCATCGCGGCCTGTTCGGCGACGTGCCGGTCGCGCTGGCTGATGCCCGTCGTGTCGATCAGGATAATCCTGCGCGCGCCCAGTTCGGCCAGCGTCTCGCGCAGCTGCGCGACATCGCGCACCGAACGGGTCGGCACGCCCATCAGGCGGCCGTAGATTTGCAACTGCTCGTGCGCGCCGATACGGAAGTTGTCGGTGGTGAGCATCGCGACCTGGTCGCGGCCCACGCGGGCCACGCAGCGCGCCGCCAGCTTGGCCAGCGTGGTGGTCTTGCCGACCCCGGTCGGCCCGACCAGCGCGAACACGCCGCCGTTGCCCAGCAACTCGTCTTCGTCGCCCATGACGGGCAGATGGTTGATCAGCTCGTTGCGCGCCCAGTTCATGGCCGCCGCGAAGGTCATGCGCGGCGGCAGGCGCGTCAGCATGGCGCGGATCAGGTTGGCGCTGAAGCCGGCCTCCATCAGGGTGCGGAACAGCGTGGTGGGCACGGGCTCGCGGCTCAGTCCCTTGCCCCACATCAGGCCGTCGATGCGGGTTTCCAGCGCGCCGCGCAGGGCGTTCAGCGCCTCCGTTACCTGGCTGGCGTCGGGCACCGCGGCGCCGGCGGCCTGGTACTGGGTGTTTTCCTCGTCCACCAGCGCGAACGTATGGTCCGCCGGGCCATAGACCGGCGCGGGCGGCGGCGGCGGGGCCGGCGCACGCGGCGCGGCGGCCGGCGTGGCGCCGGTGAATGCCGGCATACGGGCCTCCGCGTGGGCCGGCTCGGCCGCGCGCGCATCGACGATCCTGGGTTCGGCCAGGCCGTTGCCCGCGAATCGCGGTGGGTGGACGGGCGCTTCCACGGCAGGCGCCACATCGGCGCGCGGCGCCGCGGCCGGCGCGTCCTGCGCCGCGCGCACTTCCGCCACGGCTGGCTCCGGCTCGCGGAACACGATGCGGCCCTCGTCGTCGATGGCGGAGGGGTCCGTGGCCATGACCTCCACGCCGCCGTCCATGCTGCGGCTGGAGATAATCAATGCGTCCGGCCCCAGGGCCATGCGCACTTCGCGCATGACCTCGCGATGGGTCGCCGCGAAAAAGCGGGTGATCTTCAAGAGTTACCCCCGATCAGCGCCGTGACTCGCACGATGCGTTCATCCGGAATTTCGGTATTGGCCAGCACGCCCAGTTGCGGAACGTGGTGGCGCAGGAAACGGGACAGGGCCGGCCGCAGGACCGGCGATACGACCAGGACGGGCGCATTGCCCAGCGCCTCCTGGCGGGAGACGGCCGCGCGCGTTTCGCGCAGCAGGGTGTCGGCCAGGCCGGGCTCCAGCACGCCGCTGGTGCCGATGGCCTGCGACAGCACGCGCTCCAGCCGGACGTCCAGGCCGATGACGCGGACTTCGCCTTCGCCGGGGAACCATTGCTGCGTAATGGCGCGGCCCAGCGAGCGGCGCACCAGGGCGATGAGCTCGCCGACATCGGGCTGGCCGCCCGAGGTGGCGTTGAGCGCCGACAGGCGCGGCCCATGTTCCGAGATGGTGTCCACGATCGAGCGCATGTCGCGGATGGGGACCTCTTCGGCCAACAAGCCCTGCAGCACCTTTTGCAGCAAGGTGAGCGAGATGGTCTTGGGCACCAGGTCCTCGACCAGCTTGGGCGCCTCGCGCGCGATGCGGTCCAGCAGCTGCTGCACTTCCTGGCGTCCCAGCAGCTGGGAGCCATGGCGATGCATCAGGTGGTTCAGGTGGGTGGCGACCACGGTGCTGGCGTCCACCACCGTATAGCCCGCCACCTGGGCCTGGTCGCGCAGCGACGCATCGATCCAGACCGCCGGCAGGCCGAAGGCCGGATCCGTGGTCGGCGTGCCCTTGAGCTTGATGGTCACGCCGCCGGGATCGATGGCCAGCCACTGGCCCGGCATTGCCACGCCGCGGCCGACCTCCACGCCGGACAGCAGGATGACGTAATCGTTGGGCTTGAGTTCCAGGTTGTCGCGGATATGCACCACCGGCGGCAGGAAGCCCACGTCCTGCGCGAACTTCTTGCGCAGGCTGCGCACCCGGTGCAGCAGCTCGCCGTTCTGCGAGTGGTCCACCAGCGGAATCAGGCGATAGCCGACTTCCAGTCCCAACTGGTCGACCATGGAAACGTCGTCCCAGCTGGCCTCGGCAGCGGCGATCTTGGCCTGTTCCTGCGCGGGCGTGGGCGCGCGGCTCTCCTCGGCGGCGTCGCGCATCTGCTTCTTGTACAGCAGCCAGCCGCCCGTGCCGAACGCCGCCGCCAGCGCCAGGAAAGCGATGTGCGGCATATTGGGGATCAGCCCCATCACGCCCACGATACCGGCGGTCAGGAACAGCACGCTGGGATTGGAGAACAGCTGGCCGATGATCTGCTGGCCGACGTCCTGCCCGTTCGCGACCCGCGATACGACCACGCCCGCGGCCGTGGAAATGATCAGCGCCGGGATCTGCGCCACCAGGCCGTCGCCGATGGTCAACAGCGTATACACGCGCGCCGAATCGCCCACCGACAGGCCGTGCTGGGCCACGCCGACGATCAGGCCGCCGATGACGTTGATCGCCATGATCAACAGGCCGGCCACCGCGTCGCCGCGCACGAATTTGCTGGCGCCGTCCATGGAGCCATAGAAATCCGCTTCCTGGGCGACCTCGCCACGGCGCCGCCGCGCTTCGTCCTCGCGGATCAGGCCGGCGTTCAGGTCGGCATCGATCGCCATCTGCTTGCCGGGCATGGCGTCCAGGGTGAAGCGCGCGCCGACTTCGGCGATCCGGCCCGCGCCCTTGGTGATCACGATGAAGTTGATGATCGTCAGGATCACGAACAGGATGATGCCGATGGCGAAGTTGCCGCCCACCAGGAAGTGCCCGAAGGCCTCGATCACCTTGCCCGCCGCGTCCGGTCCGGTATGGCCATGCAGCAGCACGACGCGGGTGGAGGCCACGTTCAGCGACAGCCGCAGCAGCGTGGCGAACAGCAGCACCGACGGAAAGGCGGCGAAGTCCAGCGGCTTGCGGGTGAACATGGCCACCAGCAGGATCATGATCGCCAGCGAGATATTGAACGTGAACAGCAGGTCCAGGATGAATGCCGGCAAAGGCAGGATCATCATCCCCAGGACCATCACGATCAGCAAGGGACCGGCCAGCAGCCGCGCCTGGGCGCCGCCGTTGTTCTTGAACATGGCGATCAACGCGCCCATTCCTTAAGCTCCTTCGGCGGCCGCCAAGGCCGCGGGCCCGGCCTGCGGGTCCATTCCCTCGGGCACGGGCAGATTGGTCGGGGCAACCGGCGGCGCCCAGCCCGGGCGCCACGACCGCAGCTGGAACACCCAGGCCAGCACCTCGGCGACCGCTGTGTACAGGGCGGCGGGGATTTCCTGCCCCAGTTCGACGTGACGGTACAGCGCGCGCGCCAGGGGCGGCGCCTCCAGCATGGGCACGCGGTTTTCCTGCGCGAGCTCGCGGATGCGGGCGGCGATCTCTCCCATGCCCTTGGCCACGACGCGCGGGGCGGCCATATCGCCGTCGCTATAGCGGAGCGCGACGGCGTAATGCGTGGGATTGGTGACGACCACGTCGGCCTTGGGCACCTCGGCCATCATGCGGCGGCGCGCCGCCTGGCGCTGCAGCTGCCGCATGCGCGCCTTGATCATGGGATCGCCCTCGCTTTCCTTGAACTCCTGTTTCACGTCTTCCTTGCTCATGCGCAGCTTCTTGGCATGGCTGAATATCTGCCAGGGCACGTCGAGCAAGGCGATCAGCAGCAGCGAGGCGACCGCGAAGGCGCAGCACAGGCCGATGAGGTTCAGCATATTGGCGAGCGCCGCGGCCGGCGCCGCGTGCATCAGGCCGGTCATTTCGTCGATGTAATGCCAGATGGTGGCTGCCGCCACCCCGCCGACGACCAGCGCCTTGCTGATGGCCTTGGCCAGTTCGACCACGGTCTGCCATGAGAACATGCGGCCGATGCCGGTCAGCGGATTGAGCTTGTTGAAATTGAATTCCAAAGGCTTGCCCGACCACACCAGGCCACCCAGCAGCAAGCCGGCGAACACGCCGGCGACCCCAAGCAGGCCCAGGATGGGCAGCGCGGTGATCAGGCCCTGCCAGCCGCTTTCGGCGGCGCTCGTCAGCATGACATTCGTATCGCGCGCGAGATCCGGCTCGAAGCCCAGCGCATGCCGCATGATGCCGTCGAGCGACTGGTAGATATACGCGCCGCCGCCCCACAGCACCGCCACGCCGGTGGCCAGCACCAGAAAGGTGCTCAGCTCCCGGGATCGGGGAACCTGCCCTTCCTCGCGCGCCTTTTCCAGGCGCCGGGGTGAGGCGGCTTCGGTTTTTTCGAGATCGCTTTCTTCGGCCATGCTGCGCGCTTATCCGGACGTCGGCCGGGCCTGTGGGCGCTCTCTCGAGAGCCTCCTTGCGGATGAAACAGGCCGGCGATGAAATTTTAGGAAAAGCGCGGAAAAGCGAATCCGCGATCAAGCCGGGGAAAGCGGCGCTTTTCGATCCAAGCAAAAAAGCCGGCCGCCCGGCCCGCTGTGGCCGCACGACGGCCCCACGCAAGAAACAGGCGCCCCCGACCCGGGACGCCGAGGATCCGGCTCCGCCGGTCCTCCAGCGTCGCCCCCCTTGAGGGGGGAAGCGCGCAGCGCTTCGGGGGGCGGGTCCTCCCCTTCGGGGTGGGCCCTCCCTTTCTAGAAGCCCAGGCTGGCCAGCAGGTCGTCCACCTGGTCCTGGCTCGTCACCACGTCGGCCTTGCCGGTCGGGTTGACCTGCGGGCCGTTCAGCAGCGACGTGGCTTCCTCGCGCCGT
The DNA here is from genome assembly GCF_001676705.1 of Bordetella bronchialis. Taxonomy (NCBI): domain Bacteria; kingdom Pseudomonadati; phylum Pseudomonadota; class Betaproteobacteria; order Burkholderiales; family Alcaligenaceae; genus Bordetella; species Bordetella bronchialis. Next base: position 2,566,686 of record NZ_CP016170.1, on the reverse strand, counting down.
TCGGTGGGCACATTGTCGATGAGCACCTGCAGGAGCTCCTTCTCGATCGCGCCCACCACGTCCATCATCTTCATGATGACCTGGCCGGTCAGGTCCTGGAAATCCTGGGCCATCATGATTTCCAGCAGCTTGGACTGGGTCGCCTGCGTCTGCTTGGGCACGTCCTGCAGGAAGTCGCGCGTGTCCTTCACCAGTTCGCGCGCCTGGGCCAGCTCCAGCGGCTGGTCGAACCATTCGCGCCAGCGGGCGTCCAGGGTCTGCGCGTTCTTGGCCATCTCGTCCTGGATGGGCTGCGTCTGGTCGATGGCGTTCAATACCCGGTGCGCGGCCTGTTCCGTCATCTGCGCCACGTAGCGCAGGCGGTCGCGGGCGTCGGGTATGGCTTCGGCCGCATCCTTGATGGCCTGGTCCAGGCCAAGCTCGCGCATGCTGTCGCGCAGCATGCGCGTCAGGGATGCGATGCGGTGGATCAGTTCGCCGGGATCGCCGTTGGGGCTTTGCGTCGTCTCCATGCCATCCTCAGCCGCCGAGTTTTTCGAAAATCTTGTTCAGCTTTTCTTCCAGCGTGGCGGCCGTGAAGGGCTTGACCACGTAGCCGTTCGCGCCGGCCTGCGCGGCCGCGACGATGTTTTCCTTCTTGGCTTCCGCCGTCACCATCAGCACGGGCAGCTTGGAGAGATTGGCGTCGGCGCGTATCTGCTGCAGCATCGACAGCCCGTCCAGATTGGGCATGTTCCAGTCCGAGACGACGAACTGGAAGCCGCCGGTACGCAGCTTGTCCAGGGCCATCTGGCCGTCCTCGGCCTCGTCGACGTTTTCGAACCCCAGCTCCTTCAGCAGGTTGCGGACGATGCGACGCATGGTCGGGAAATCGTCCACCACCAAAATTTTCAAATTCTTGTCAACCATCTCATCGACTCCAAAAAATTCAGTTGCATGCCAGGACGACCGCCGTCCGGCATCATACGCGGTGTCCGCGATCCCCGGCATTGGCCAGGATGCGTTCGCTCATCGCGTCCAGCGATACCACTTCGTCGGCCGCTCCCAGCGCGATGGCCTCGCGCGGCATGCCGAAGACCACGCAGCTGGTTTCGTCCTGCGCCAGCGTGCGCGCGCCCGCGCGTTTCATTTCCAGCAGTCCCGCCGCGCCGTCCTTGCCCATGCCGGTCAGGATGACGCCCACGGCGTTGCGCCCCGCCGACACCGCCACCGAATGGAACAGCACATCCACCGAAGGCCGGTGCCGGTTCACCGGCTCGGACGGGTCCAGCTCGACGATATAGTTGGCGCCGCTACGCCCGAGCCGCATATGGCATTCGCCACCCGGCGCCAGGTAGACGTGCCCGGGCAGCACGCGCTCGCCATGGGTGGCCTCGCGCACCGTCAGGCTGCACAGGCTGTCCAGCCGCTGGGCGAAAGAGCGCGTGAAGCCCGCCGGCATGTGCTGCGTGATCAGGATGGCGGGGCTGTCCGGCGGCAGCGGCTGCAGCACGTGGCGGATGGCCTCGGTGCCGCCGGTGGACGCGCCGATGATGACCAGCTTTTCCGAGCTGGACAGCGGCGAGCGCAGCACCTGCTTGGGGGCTTCCGGCATCGCCTGCAATGCCTTGGGCCGGGCACGGGCGGCGGCACGCAGCTTGTCGGCGATGACCTCGGTGTATTCGAGCAGGCCGTCGCGTATGCCCAGCTTGGGCTTGGTGACGAAATCCACGGCGCCCAGCTCCAGCGCGCGCAATGTGATTTCGGAGCCCCGTTCGGTCAGCGACGACACCATCAGCACGGGCATCGGCCGCAGGCGCATCAGCTTTTCCAGGAAGTCCAGGCCGTCCATGCGCGGCATTTCGACATCCAGCGTCAGCACGTCGGGATTGTGCTTCTTGATCAGCTCGCGGGCCACCAGCGGATCGGGCGCGGTCGCGACCACCTCCATATCGGGCTGGCTGTTGATGATCTCCGTCATCAAGCCACGCACCAGCGCGGAGTCGTCGACGCACAAAACGGTTATTTTTTTCTGCATGTCGTTCGCCGATGAGGCGCCTTTTACTGTCGCCCCAAGCACTCGTAGACGGTCTGTCCGCGCAAGCGGAAATCGCGGCTGATATAGCTGAAGTTTTCGGAATGGCCCGCGAACAGCAGGCCGCCAGGCTTCAACAGCGGCGCGAAGCGCTCCAGGATGCGCGCCTGCGTCGGCTTGTCGAAGTAGATCATGACGTTGCGGCAGAAGATCGCATCGAACTTCTCCTGGATGGGCCAATCCGGCGCCAGCAGGTTCAAGGGTTCGAAGCGCACCATGCCGGCCACTTCCGGCCGCACGCGGACCTGGCCGGCGGCGGCGCCCTTGCCCTTCAGGAAGAAGCGCTTGAGCCGGGCCTCTTCGATCTTGGCCACGCGCTCGAAGGGATAGACCGCGGTACGGGCCCGCTGCAGGACGTTGGTGTCGATGTCCGTCGCCAGGACGCTGGCGGAGGCGGCGCGCGCGCCCAGGGCCTCCATCAGCGTGATGGCGATCGAGTACGGCTCTTCGCCCGTCGAGGCCGCGCAGCACCAGATCGACACCGGCTGCGGCCGCTCGGCGGCGAACTTGGCCAGTATGGGGAAATGATGCGCTTCGCGGAAGAACGCCGTCAGGTTGGTGGTCAAGGCATTGACGAACTCTTCCCACTCCGGATCGGCGGGAGATGCCTCCAGCCGGTCCAGGTAACTGGCGAAATCGCCACGGCCCAGGCTGCGCAGCCGGCGGGCCAGCCGGCTATAGACCATCTCGCGCTTGTGGGTGCCCAGCGAAATGCCGGCGCGCTCGTGGATCATGCGGCGCACGCGGGAAAAGTCCGCCTCGCGGAATTCGAACTGCCGCTCGGCCTGACCGGATGCCACTGCTGTCGCTGTCGCCACGGGATTCCCTTGCTCGACTCGGTCAGGCAGGCTGGGCGACGTGCCCGGCCAGCCTGGGCGCGCCCGGGCCGGCCGCACCCGGGCCGGCCGCACCTGACCCGGCCGCCTCGATGCGGCGGGCGGGCACGTCGATGACCTGGCCTTCGTTGATCTTGAACACCGACACGGCCTCGGCCAGGCGCTGCGCCTGTTCCTGCAGCGAGCCGGCGGCCGCCGCGGCTTCTTCCACCAGCGCGGCGTTCTGCTGCGTGACTTCGTCCATCTGCGACACCGCGCGGTTGACCTGGTCGATGCCGCTGGATTGTTCCTCCGACGCCGCCGAGATCTCGCCCATGATGTCCGTGACCCGCTTCACCGAGGCCACGATCTCCTGCATCGTCGAGCCCGCCCGCTCCACCTGCTGCGAGCCCGCCCCCACCTTGGTCACCGAATCCTCGATCAGCGCCTTGATCTCCTTGGCCGCCTGCGCGCTGCGCTGCGCCAGCGAGCGCACTTCGCCCGCCACCACCGCGAAGCCCTTGCCCTGCTCGCCCGCGCGCGCCGCTTCCACCGCCGCGTTCAGCGCCAGTATGTTCGTCTGGAACGCAATGCCGTCGATCACGCTCACGATCTCGGAAATCTTGCGCGAGCTGCCCGAGATCTCCTGCATCGTGTTCACCACCTCGGCCACCGCCGCGCCACCGCGCTCGGCCACGTCCGAGGCGCTGGCCGCCAGCTGGTTCGCCTGCCGCGCGTTCTCTGCGTTCTGCTTCACCGTCGAGGCCAGTTCCTCCATCGAGGCCGCCGTCTCTTCCAGCGAGGCCGCCTGCTGTTCCGTGCGGCTGGACAGGTCCGTATTGCCCGCCGAAATCTCCCGCGAACCCACGTTGATCTCGTCCACCCCGCGACGCACCGCCGACACCGTGCGCGTCAGGCTTTCCTGCATGCGCTTCATCGCGCCGTACAGGGCGCCGATCTCGTTGCTGGAATCCACCGTCACGGCATCGGTCAGGTCGCCCGCCGCGATGCGGTCGAAATGACGCACCGCCTCGGCCAGCGGCCGCACCACCCGCCGGCGCAGGAAGACATAAGTGGCCAGCACCAGCAGCAGCGCAAGAACGCCGCCCGCCGCCACGGCGGACAGCACCAGGTTGTAGCGCTGCTCCGCTTCGTCGAATGCCTCGTCCGTCGTGCGCATGCGCCAGGTCATGTATTGACCGATCGCCAGGTTCAGGCGGTCCTCCATGACGTCGGCGACCATTTGCGCATGCGTCTGGTAGGCCGGCAGGTCGCCCTTGTTCAGGTCGTCGAACATGACCCTCAAGCCCTGGCCGAGGATGGCGGAGAACGCCTCGTCGATTTCCTTGAACTCGTTGTCCAGCCCCGGCGGCTTGGGCAGCGCCTGGTATTTCTTGAAGTCGGCCTGCGCCTTGTCGTAGGAGATGCGCGCGAAATCCAGCAAGGGCTTGGCGGCGCCGCTCAGGCCGGCCTGCGGAATGGTCGGCTGCCCAATCTGCTTGATGACTTCGTTAAGGTGCAGCGCGGCGGCACGGCCCAGGCCTATCATGGCGCTTTTGTAGTCGCTGACCATGTCCTGCAGGACATTGCTCACGGCCTGGCTGCGACGCATCTCGCGCATGGTGCTGTCGCCGACCTTCAGCGACAGCACACCCAGCGCGGCGCCCAGTACCAGCATCAGCGAGAAAAAGACCAACACCCAGAGCAGGCTCGCGCGTATCGTCATATTGGAAAAGAATTTGCGCATCTGCATCCCCTCTATCGGACAGGTTGGCCTCCGCCCATCTCCCTCCGGTGCGAGCCGCTCAACTGGCGACTTTTTCCACCAGCGCCATCTCGTCGCTGGTCATCAGCTTTTCGATATCGACCAGGATCAGCATGCGGTCATCCACGGTGCCCAGCCCGGTCAGGTATTCCGTCGACAGGGTCGCGCCGAATTCCGGCGCGGGGCGCACCTGGCTGGCGCCCAGCATCAGCACGTCGGACACGCCGTCGACCACGATGCCGACCACCCGGCGATCCAGGTTCAGGATGATGACGACGGTCTGCTCGTTGTATTCGACCTTGCCCAGGTTGAACTTGATGCGCAGGTCGACGATAGGAACGATGATGCCGCGCAGGTTGGTCACACCCTTGATGAATTGCGGCACATTGGCGATGCGGGTCACCGTGGCGGCGTCGTAGCCGCGGATCTCCTGCACCTTCAGGATGTCGATGCCGTATTCTTCCTCACCCAGGGTGAAGACCAGGAATTCGCGGCCCATGTCCTCGACACGGGCCCCTTGCGCTTGGGGTTTGGCTGCCATGTGGTTCTCCCTCAGTTCAGGACCGCTTCGGCCGGCGTCCATTTTTCACGGTTCGCGCGGGCCATGGCGAACACGTCGATAATCAGCGCGACGCTGCCGTCGCCCAGGATGGTGGCCGCCGATACGCCGGGCACCTTGCGGTAATTGGATTCCAGATTCTTCACGACGACCTGGTGCTGTCCGACCAGGTGGTCCACCAGCAGCGCGAAACGCTTGTCCTCGGCCTGCATGATCACCGCGATGGCCTGCGTCGGATCATCCTGCGCGCCCGCCACCGAGAATACGCGGTGCAATTCGACCAGCGGCAGGTACTCGCCGCGCACGTGCATGACGCGCTCGTTGCCCGCCACGGAATAGATCTGCTCGTTGGTCGGTTGCAGCGATTCGGTCACGTGGTTCAGCGGCAGGATGAAGGTCTCGGCGCCGACGCGCACGGACATGCCATCCAGGATGGCCAGCGTAAGCGGCAGCACAATGCGCGTCGTGGTGCCGTTGCCCGGCACGGAGGACAGCTGCACATGGCCGCCCATGTCCTGGATATTGCGGCGCACGACGTCCATGCCGACCCCGCGGCCGGAGATATCGGTGATCTGTTCCGCCGTCGAGAAGCCCGGCGCGAAGATCAGCTGCCACACTTCGTCGTCGGTGGCGTTTTCGCTCACGGCGATGCCTTGCTGGATGGCCTTGTTCAGGATGCGCTCGCGGTTCAGCCCGCCGCCGTCGTCGCTGACCTCGATGACGATATTGCCGCCGCTATGCTGCGCCGACAGGACCAGCTGGCCCACGGGGTCCTTGCCCGCCGCGACGCGCTTTTCCGGCGTTTCGATGCCGTGGTCCAGGCTGTTGCGCACCAGGTGGGTCAAGGGATCGATGATGCGCTCGATCAGGCTCTTGTCCAGTTCGGTCGCACGGCCATAGGTCTGCAGCTCGATCTGCTTGCCCATCTTGCCGGCCAGGTCGCGGACCAGGCGCGGGAAGCGGCTGAATACATAGTCCATCGGCATCATGCGGATGGACATCACGGCCTCCTGCAGGTCGCGCGCATTGCGCTCCAGCTGCTCCATGCCGTTCAGGAGCCGGTCGTGCAGGACCGGATCCAGGGTAGAGGCCGTCTGCGACAGCATGGCCTGCGTGATCACCAGCTCGCCGACCAGGTTGATGATCTGGTCCACCTTCTCCACGCCGACGCGGATGGAAGTCGATTCCTTGTCCGCCGCCGGGGCGGCGGCGGCGCTGCGCGGGGCGCGCGGCGTGGCGGCCTCGGCGGCGGGCCGGGCCGCCGGGGCGGCCGCTTCGGGCGCCTGCGCCGGCGCGGCCGCCGCTACCGGGGCGGATACCGCCGCGGCGGGCGCCGGGGCCTGCGCGGCGAACTCCGCGGCGGCCTGGGCGAAATCGTCGACGGCATGGGCGGGACCGGGAACCGCCTCGCGGCCGATGGAGATCTGGTCGGCGTCGACGATGAAGCAGCACACTGCCTCGATGTCGTCGGCCGAACATGTGCTTTCCAGCCATACGGTCAGGCCGCCGCCGGCCTGGTCGCTGGCCAGTACATGGCCCAGATTGTTCATTTCCTCCAGCAAGGACTGGGCATCCTTGGCCGACACGCGGTTGATGCGCACGCGCAGCGGCAGGTTGTCGGCGCCGGCCTCGGGGGCCGGCGCGGCGGGAGCCGCCGGCGGGGCGACGGGCGCCGCCGTTACGGGCGGCGGAGCCGCCGGTGCCGGGGCCGCGGGGGCCGGCGCGGCCTGGCCGCCTTGCTGCTCCAACGCCAGCTGGCGCAGGACCTCGCAGATGCGCTCGTAGGCGGCGGCGTCGGGCTCCTCGGAGGCGCGGTAGGCGTCCAATTGGCTTTTCAGCACGTCCTTGGTTTCCAGAAAAATGTCGATCATGTCCGTGCGCAAGGCCATCTCGCCACGGCGGATGGCATCGAGCAGGTTCTCCAGCAGGTGCGTGGTTTCGGCCAGCTGGGTAAAGCAACCGAATGTGGCGGCGCCCCCCTTGATCGAGTGCGCGGCACGGAAGATCGCGTTCAACTGCTCGATGTCGGGCTGCCCGGCGTCCAGTTCGAGCAGCAGCTGCTCCATCTGGGCGAGCAACTCATCCGCCTCATCGAAGAACGTCTCGTAAAACTGACTCAGATCAAGACCGCTCATGACGCCCTTCTCTTCTCAATGCGAAGGCTCGCCGGGTTGCCCCAGGAGCTCCGACGCCATCTCTATCAACAAGTCCGGATCGACCGGCTTCTGCAGCCAGCCGCACACGCCCAGGTCGCGCGCGGCGGTCTTGCTTTCCACGTCGTCCTCGGTGGTCAGCACCAGGACGGGAACTTCCTCGTAGCGATCCACCTGGCGCAGGCCGCGTATCAGGTCCAGGCCGCCCATGACCGGCATATTCCAGTCGCTCACCACCAGGTCCACCGGCTCGGCCTGCTCCATCGCCAGCGCCAGCGCATCCTTGCCGTTGCCGGCGGCCAGCACCTTCCAGCCGGCACCCGTCAGGGTGGCCTGGACAATCATGCGCATCGTCGCGGAATCGTCCGCGACCAATATCGTCGCCGTCATGGTCGAACTACTCCTATTGTGCGGGGCGGACCGGCACGATGACCGTCGTTCCGGCTTGCGTCACCACGGCCCCTGGCGCCGCCCCCTGTCCCGTCGTGGCGGAACCGGCCCCCGTCGCGCCGGACCCTTGCCCGGACGACGGCACTTCCTGGACCACGCCGCTATTGCGGCCCGGCGCGGGCGCCGAGCGCACCAGCCCGCTGCCAACCTGCCTGGCATCGGCGGCCGAGATATCCGCCGCCGACGCGTTCTCGCGCTCCAGCCGTTGCTGCGTGGCCCGGTTCAACACCACCAGGCTGATGCGTCTATTAACGGCAGCATAGGGGTCATCCTTAACCAGGCTGACGCTGGAAGACAGGCCCATCACCCGCGCGACCTTGGTCTCGTTCATGCCGCCGGCCACGAGCTCCTGCCGGGACGCATTGGCACGGTCCGCGGACAGCTCCCAGTTGCTGTAGGCACGCTCGCCGCGCGCGTACTGGGTGGCGTCGGTATGGCCGGAGATACTGATCTTGTTGGGAATCTCGTTCAGCACCGGACCCAGTTCGCGCAGGATGTCGCGCATATAGGGCTGGACCTCCGCCGAGCCCGTGGCGAACATCGGCCGGTTCTTGTTGTCGATGATCTGGATGCGCAGGCCTTCGGTGGTCATGTCGATCAGCAGCTGCGGCCGGAAATTCTTCAGGACCGGGCTGTTTTCGATCAGGTTGTTCAGGCGCTTCTGCAGATCTTCCAGGCGGCGCTGGTCGCGGCGCTGCGCCTCGTCGCCCTGCACCTGGGCCTCGACGCGATTGCCGTCGGCGCGCCGCACGTCGCCCTCGCTGCGCAAGGGATCGACGCCGCCGCCCGGGATCGCGCTGGTCTCGGCGGAATTGCTGGGCCCGCCGGTCAGGGCGACCCGCAGGGGCATGCGGAAGTATTCGGCGATGCCCTTGAGCTCTTCGCGCGGCACCACGCTGATCAGCCACATCACCAGGAAGAACGCCATCATCGCGGTGATGAAGTCGGCGTAGGCGATCTTCCAGCTGCCGCCGTGGTGCCCGCCATGCGCGCCCTTCTTGCGCCGGATCACCACCCGATGGTTATTGACTGGAGCCATGCGACAGGATCCCCGTCAAGCCTTGGAGGTGGAGGTCTTGGCCTGGCGGACGTGCTCTTCCAGTTCGGCGAACGACGGACGCACGCCGGAGAACAGGACCTTGCGGCCGAACTCCACCGCCAGTTGCGGCGGATAGCCGTTCATGCTGGCCAGCAGCGTGGTCTTGATGCATTCCAGGATCTTGACCGCCTCGCTGGTCTGGCGATCCACGCGCGAGGCCAGCGGCCCGACGAAACCGTAGGCCAGCAGGATGCCCAGGAAGGTCCCCACCATGGCCTTGGAGATCAGGTCGCCCAGCACGGCGGGCGGCTGGTCGACCGCCGCCAGCGCCTTGATCACGCCCAGCACCGCGGCCACGATGCCGAAGGCGGGCATGGCGTCGGCGACGTTCTGCAGCGCCAGCACCGGCACCTGGCGCTCGTGGCGGAAGGTTTCGATTTCCTCGTCCATGAGCGTCTCGATCTCGAAGGAGCTCATGTTGCCGCTGATCATGATGCGCAGGTAGTCGGTGAGAAACTCCATCAGCTTCTCGTCCTTCATGATGCGCGGGCATTCCGTGAAGATGGGGCTGGAAGCCGGATCCTCGATGTGCGACTCGACGGCCATCAGGCCCTCGCGGCGCGCCTTGTTCAGGATCACGTACATCAAGGACATGAGTTCCATGTACACGTCCTTGTTGTAGCGGGCGCCGCGCAGCGCATTGGGCACCGCGCTTTTGATCAGCTGCAGCGACTTGCGGCTATTGCCCGCCAGGAAGGCGCCGGCCGCCGCGCCCGCGATGAGCGTGAACTCGAAAGGCTGGTACAGCGCGCCCATATGGCCGCCCAGGGCAACGAAGCTGCCCACGACGGACACGATCACCACGAGATAACCAATAACAATCAGCACATCAGGCCCCTGCCAAGCATAGATGTATTACCCAGGCGCCCATCATCCCCCGGGACCGTCGCCGTGAAAGCGTGGTTTACGGGGAATTTTCAGGGGCTTTTGGGGTTATTGAGCGCAAGAGGCTCACAAACCGACGGCATCGGCCGCCGCGGCATTGGCCGCCGCGGCACCGGCCACCGCCGCGCTCGCCGTGGGGGCTGCCGGCACGGCGGCTCCGGCCGCCGGCATGGCGCGCCGGCCGGCCCGCTCCTTGGCCGCCGCGCGCGTCTTGCCCGCTCGTGGGGGCGGACGGCAGATGGCGCAGACGAAATCGGCGCGCGGATCGTGCGCGTGGGCGATGAAATGCCCCCCGCACTGCCGGCATTCCGACAATTGCAGCATCTTGCCGTCGAAGAAGCGCACCAGCATCCAGGCCCGGGTGAAGCTCAGCACGGGCTCGCCCTGCTCCGGATCGGCCACGCCGGCATGCTCCAGGTACAGGCGGTAGGCATCGATGATGGCCCGCACGCCCTTGCTGCCGGTGTGCTCGTTGAGGAACTTATAGACGTTGTAGAACAGGGACGAATGGATGTTCGGCAGCCAGGTCATGAACCAGTCCACCGAGAACGGCAGCATCCCCTTCGGGGGCGAGCAACCGCGGATCTCGCGGTACAGCCGCGCGAGCCGGTCGTGGCTCAGGCTGGTTTCCGACTCCAGGACCTGGAGGCGGGCGCCGAGACCGATCATGGCGCTGGCCAGCAGAATCTCGTCGGCTTCTTGGGAAACGCTTTTGATAGCCATGACCTTTGCGGGATAAGAAAGATCAGGCCAGCTGCTCGACGGGCTGCTTGGCCAGCAGGATGGTCGCGTGGGCCTGTTGCAGGGCCCCGCCCAGTACGTCGTGCGTCAGCGCCGACAACAGGCTGTAGTCGTCGAAGCGGAAGCGGCACAGCAAGGAACTGGAGCTGGCCAGCTTGACCAGTTGCGCCGGCGACAGCCGCATCAGGATGTCCGCCACCTGTTCGCTGAAGCCCAGGCGGAACATGGAAGCCGCATAATCATCGCGCAGCATGCGCTGCGCGAGGAGCAGGTAGGACAGGTTCACTTCTCGAATGTCGGCGAGCAAAGTGTTCTCAGGCTGTTTCATCGGAATATCCCTTGTTCACTATTTCGGTTCTGTCCTGGGACCAGCCGACCCCCGTGCCGGCTGGGTTACTACGGGAGTGCAACAAATGTCTAAATATTTCGTTTGTTCCAACAAGTCATACAATTTACCATGCGCAATGTCATTTTGTGTGACAGACATGACAAATCTTTGGAACAAGTGAAATATCGCACCGAAAGGACATATATAGCAACAAAGACTTTTGTGAGTGTAAGGCAATTCCGTAAACAACCATTAGAAAGCTTGTGTCTTTGTGCCAATGAAACGTGGCGAAGTACTCACAATGCAAGGTGAAACATGGTTTCGGGATGAGTCTGGCTGGTCGGACCGCCAGACCTAACGATGTCGCGCGCAGGCAACACCACAACGTGGCGGGCGACGGGTCAACCTTCTAGTCGAGTGCAATGCCCCTTTCCGAAGATCGCCTGGCTGAGTACGCCCCCCTGGTGCGCAAGCTGGCCCTGCAACTGCTGGCGCGCCTGCCCGCCAGCGTGGAACTGGACGACCTGATCCAGGCGGGGATGATCGGTCTGCTGGATGCGGCCCGCCGCTACCAGGAGGTGGCGGACGCCCAGTTCGAGACCTACGCGACGGCGCGCATCCGCGGCGCCATGCTGGATGAATTGCGCAACCAGGACTGGCTGCCGCGCAGCGTGCGCAGCAAGGCCAAGCGCATCGACCAGGCCATCGCGCAGCTCACGCAACAGCTGATGCGCCCGCCCAGCGAGGCGGAAATCGCCGGACACCTGGAGCTGCCCCTGGGCGAATACCATCAATTGCTCTATGACGCGCAGGGAGCGCAGATCGTCCATTACGAGGACTTCGGCTCGGAAAACGCCGGCGAAGGCCGCGACGGCGACTGGGCCGCCGGCGCCGCAGAGACGTCCGGGTCCGGCAATCCGCTGGAGGCCTTGCTGGCGGAAGACTTCCGCAGCGCCCTGGCCGAGGCCATCGCCGCCCTCCCCGAGCGCGAGAAGCTGCTGCTATCCCTGTGCTACGAGCAGGGGCTCAATCTGAAGGAAGTCGGCGCGGTCATGGGCGTGACCGAGGCGCGGGTGTGCCAGCTTCGCTCCCAGGCCATGGGCCGGCTGCGCGCCAGGCTGAAGGAAGGCGCCTGGCAGCAATTGCCGGAAGATGTCCGGGTGGCCTCCATAGCCTGAGGCGCCGCCGCCCGGGTCCGCTGTGCCACATATGGAAATTTTTCGCTCCCCCTCCCCCTAAAGGTTTACGCCGGCTTGCCGTTACCCAGTCAGCGGCGCGGCATGCGGCCCATCTCTCCGGTGGACGATACCGTGCCCGCAGGGCGGCCTGGCTGCCCGGTTTGAAGAAGCCTTTCTCTCTTGGGAGCTATTCATGGCTGCAGTGATCAATACCAACTATCTTTCTCTGGTTGCTCAAAACAACCTGAACAACTCGCAGTCGGCCCTGGGCTCTGCGATCGAGCGCCTGTCCTCCGGCCTGCGTATCAACAGCGCCAAGGACGACGCCGCTGGTCAGGCAATTGCCAACCGCTTTACGGCGAACGTGAACGGCCTGACCCAGGCTGCCCGCAACGCCAACGACGGCATCTCCATCGCGCAAACGACGGAAGGCGCCCTGAACGAAATCAACAACAACCTGCAGCGCATCCGCGAACTGACCGTTCAAGCCACCAACGGCACGAACTCCCAGTCCGACCTGGATTCGATCCAGGCTGAAATCCAGCAGCGCCTGGACGAAATCGACCGCGTGTCCGCCCAGACCCAGTTCAACGGCGTGAACGTGCTGGCCAAGGACCAGAACCTGAGCATCCAGGTTGGCGCCAACGACGGCCAGACCATCAACATCAGCCTGAAGGGCATCACCTCCAAGTCCCTGGGCCTGGATGGTTTCAACATCAACGGCACGGGCACGACGCAGAACCGCACCGCCACGGTCAGCGACCTGGTCGCCGCCGGCGGCAACACCGCCGCGGGCGCCAACACCTACACGGTGACCACGCAGTTCGACGCCGTGACGGCCGACCAGGCCTTCGCCAAGCTGAACGACGGCGACAAGGTCACGATCGAAGGTGGCGCGACGGACGTCGAATACACGTACCACGCCGCGTCGGGCAACTTCTCTTACGAAGCCACGCTGGACACCACCAACGCCACCGACGTCTCGGCCATCACCAGCAGCTACCTGCCGACCTCCGGCAAGGTGACGGGCACCTACGACGCCACCAACGGCGCCGTGGCGACCTTCGAAGTCGACTCCAGCGGCAACCTGACCATCGGCGGCCAGAAGGCGTACCTGACCGCTGGCGGCGAGCTGACCACCAACGACACCTCGGGCGGCGCCACGCAAGCCACGCTGGACGACCTGTTCGCGAACGGTGTCGCCGGTTCCAAGGTGACCATTGGCGGCACGGAGTACTCGAACGACGGCGCCGGCTCGGTGACCTACACCGCCACGGCCTCGAAGGACAGCGTCCTGACCGACCTGAAGACCAACACCGCTGCTGGTTCGAAGATCGACTACCAGGACGGCCTGCTGAAGGCGACGGTCACGTTCGACGCCACCGGCAAGTCGAGCGACACGTTCGTCGACAATGAGGGCGACTTCACCAACATCTCGACGTACGACACGGTCTACAGCGTCGATCCCGACACCGGTTCGGTCACCGTCAAGAGCACCGACGCCGCCGTGGACGGCACCAAGTACGAAGAAAATGTGGGCGACGCCGTCTACATCGACTCGGCTGGCCACCTGACCACCAAGACGACCAGCGCCGGCAAGCTGACCAGCAACCCGCTGGCCGCCCTGGACCAGGCCCTGTCGGACGTGGATTCGCTGCGCAGCGACCTGGGTGCCATCCAGAACCGCTTCGAGTCGACCATCGCCAACCTGAACAACACGGTCAACAACCTGTCCGACGCCCGTTCGCGTATTCAAGACGCCGACTACGCGACCGAAGTGTCGAACATGACCCGTGCCCAGATCCTGCAACAGGCTGGTACCGCGGTGCTGGCGCAAGCCAACCAGGTCCCGCAATCGGTTCTGTCGCTGCTGCGTTAATTCGCGACGGATCGATAAGTTCGGATCGCCGGACGCGCCGCAAGGCGTGTCCGTTCAAGACCCCCGGCCCCGGCCGGGGGTTTTTTCATTGTGGCGGGAACTGACGGGGATTTCACGCGTTCAACGGCCAATTGCCTGCATGGGTCCACGGGTAAGCTTCCCCGGATCATTGTTCTATGCGGCTGCGCGAGATGGCGAAATCTTCCCTTTTGAACCCCGGCCGGCGCTCGCCGGCATCCGCCGACAAAAAAGACCGGGCCCCGCGTGCCGGCAGATCCAAGGCGGCCGCCACGGCGCGGGAACTCAAGGAGCTGGGCCAGCGCCAGCGCACCGAAGGCAAGTTCGACGAGGCGCGCGCCACGCTGCGCAAGGCCGCGGACGCCGATCCCGCCGACGCCCAGCCCTGGGTGATGCTTGGCTATATCGACCTGTCCCAGAGCCTGCAGGACAGCGCCCAGGCGCACTTCGAGCGCGCGCTGGAACTGCAGCCGGACGACCCCGACGCCCACCAGGGGATCGCGACGATCTACTACATGAGCAGCAGGAACGAATCCGCCCTGCGCCACATCGACCGCACGCTGGAGAAGAAGCCCGGCCATGCCCCCGCGCTGGTCCTCAAGGTGCAGCTGCTGACCCGCCTGTTCCGCATGGAGGAAGCGACGGCCCTGTCCGAGAAGCTGGTCGAGACCGACAGCGGCGACCCCGAAAAGGATGCCACGCACTGGAACGACCTGGGCAATATCAAGCGGGGCATGGGGCAGCTGGAGGACGCGGAGCGCTGCTACCGCAAGGCGGCCTCGCTGACCCGGACCGATCCCGTGCCGCTATCGAACTGGCTGACGATCATGCACTACATGCCCGATCGCAGCCCGCTGGACATTCTGGAAGGCTGCAAGGAGTGGGCACGGCGGTTCGCTCCGGCAGTGCCTGTCCAGCGCCCCGTCCCCGCCGACCTGTCGCCCGGACGCAAGCTGCGCGTGGGCATGTTCTCCGACGGCTTCCGCCAGCACCCGGTCGGCGCGATGACCACATCGGCGCTCGAAAATCTGGCCGAGCTGGGCTTCGAGCTGTACCTATACACGACCAACAACCGCGTGGACAAGATCACACAGCGGCTGCAAGCGATCGCAACGCGGTGGACATCGATCTCGAATATCCGCGACGAGGAACTGGCACGTCGTATCAGGGAAGATGGCATCGATATCCTGATGGACCTTGCGGGCCATAATGCGGGCAATCGCATACGGACTATGACGCTGCAGCCCGCCCCTATCCTGATGAAGTGGGTAGGGGGGCTGATCAATACCACTGGCGTGGAGGCGATTGATTACCTGCTGACGGACTGCGTCGAATCGCCTCCGGGAAGCGACGACTTCTATACCGAAAAGCTCGTCCGCATGCCTGACGACTATATCTGCTACCTACCACCCGACGACGCGCCGGAGGTCGGCCCCCTACCCGCGTTGACGAATGGCCATATAACTTTTGGCTGCTTCAATAACCCCGCGAAGGTCAATGAAGTGGTGTTGAGCCATTGGGCGGCCCTGATGAACGCCATACCAGGGTCGCGACTGTATCTGAAGGGTGGCGCATACGGCAGCGCGGAACTGCGCCAGCGCGTGGTCGGTATCCTCGAAAGGCATGGCATCGATCCGCAGCGGGTACGCCTGGAAGGGCAGTCCGTCCATCACGAGCTGCTGCAGTGCTACAACCAGATCGACATTGCGCTGGATCCGTGGCCCTATTCAGGGGGGCTGACCACCTGCGAGGCCCTTCTGATGGGAGTGCCGGTGGTAACGCTCCCAGGTCCCACTTTCGCGGGCCGACATTCGGCGACACACCTGGTCAATGCTGGCATGCCCGAGCTGGTCGTGCAGGATTGGGACCAGTACAGAGCCAGGGTGCTGGACCTCGCCGGGGACTTGCAGGCCCTGGCCACTATACGCGCGAACCTGCGCCGCGTATTGCGGGCATCACCGGTTTGCGACGCGTCCCGCTACGCACGCCACTTGGCGAACGCCCTGCGGGCGGTGTGGCAGCGGTACTGCGAGGGCAAAAGCCCTGCCGCGCTGACTTTCACTGCCGACGGACAACCCCGGTTCGAAGACGAGGACAGGCCCATGGCACTCGTCCACCCGCCCCTTGAGCCCCCCGCGAGGACGGCCGGCCGCGCCGACGAGACGTTCGAGTTTACGTTCCAGGGGCGCATCGTCACGCTGGACCATGGCCTTGCCCTTGTCGGAGGGGCAATGTTCGAGTCGCTCAGCGGCCATCGGGCACTGCAGACGATCCTGATCGACCCCACGGCGCAACTGCACGACGGCGCCGCCTTGGTACAAGGCGGTCAACTGGACCACTACCTATCCCACGTGGCCCTTGGCGACGGCAATCCAACGCAACTGAATGCCTGCCTGGACGCAAAGCTGAGCGGCACTTTAGCCCCGCTCGCCGTTCAATCGCCGGTCTTGCGACAGCGGGCCACCGTACTCGCACGGGTGCCGATCGCCACCAATCGCCTGGACAATGTCGACGGACTGGACAGGGTCGAATGGCTGACGCTCAACCCAACGCACGACAACATGAAGATCCTGGAAGGCGCCGAACGGCTGCTGTCCCGGGCCCTGGTGGTGCAAGTAGGAGTGTTCTTCATCGATGTGTTCGACAGGCAGCCCAGCCTGTCCGATATTGCCGCGCGCCTAGCGCACAGCGGCATGCGGCTGCTGCGCGTGTCCGATGCAACATATGACACCTTCTTCCCGCAGGAGGGCCGAATGCGCGGCCATTACGGTTCTCAACTGATCGGTGCGAACGCCATTTTCGTACCGGACGAGAATCGCATGCGAACGTTGGACGCGAATGAGGCAGTGAAGCTCGCGTTTATCCTCCATTCCGCGTACGGACTCCAGGATGCCGCTTACAAGGTGCTTCACAGCGTCAATATTGACATGGCCACACGTTATCTGCGTGCCAACGGTTGGCTCGACGACGGGGTGCCGACCATCGCAGCGTCCCCGTCCGCAGAATACGCGCAGCCAACCGGACGATTGGAATATCGTCCCGAAGCTTCAGCAGTCGTCATTTCCCCTTCCACGACCGAACGGCCGGTACCGCGGACTTATCCGCCCGGTGCAGCTGCAGCGGCGCCGACGACCGAGCCTGCGTCCGTCAAGCCGGTTTCGGACCGGATACAGGTGGTCGATATCGGCGCAAATCCCATCGACGGCGACCCGCCTTACAAAAGCCTACTGCAAGCCGGCAAGATCGACCTCGTGGGTTTCGAGCCGCAGGAAGCCGCCTTGCGCAAGCTCAATAAGCACAAGAGCGCATTCGAGACTTATCTTCCTCATGCCGTCGGGTCCGGAGACGAGGTTACGTTATACCTTTGCCATGCCCCAGGCATGACGTCTACTCTGCGCCCGAATTTCAAAGTTCTAAATCAGTTCCAGGGTTACCCGGTATGGGCAAAGATCCTGCGCGAAGCGCGGGTCCGAACCCGCCGCCTGGATGATATAGCGGAAGTCGGCACAATCGACTGGCTCAAAATCGACATACAAGGCGGCGAGCTCGCGGTCTTCAAGAACGGCGAAAGTAAGCTCCGGGACACGCTGGTCATTCAGACCGAAGTGAATTTCATACAGCTGTACGAGGACCAGCCGCTCTTCGCCGAA
This sequence comes from Bordetella bronchialis, assembly GCF_001676705.1. Taxonomy (NCBI): domain Bacteria; kingdom Pseudomonadati; phylum Pseudomonadota; class Betaproteobacteria; order Burkholderiales; family Alcaligenaceae; genus Bordetella; species Bordetella bronchialis. The sequence continues at coordinate 2,549,092 of NZ_CP016170.1, read as the reverse complement.
ATCGATCAGTGGATGCGGGCACATGGGTTCATGCTGCATACGCTGCTTGAAGAGCGGCGCCGCTTGTATGCACCATACGTGTTGAGAGGACAGATACACCAGGGCTTGAACCAACTCACCACCGCCGACGCCGTCTATATCCGCGACATCAATACGCTGGAAGCTCTCACGCCGGAGCAGCGTAGCAAGATGGCAACCATTCTGCATACCGCCTATGGCAGTGTAGACCTCGCGCAAAAAATACTGGCGCTAAACAACACGCAACCGCAAGAGAGCGCACGGCGCTCAGCCGGCACAGCAAGCGCAAACGGCAAGAAGCGGTTCATGCACCTTTGTTACAACAATATTCATACCCAAAAGCTCATTACTCTGATGGAGGAACGGTCAATGCATGAGACGTTCGACCATCAGATTTATATTGAGAAGCACCGGTCGATACCGGGCTATGACAACGATATTGCGGATATTTCATATGCGGAGTTTTTCGACGGCGCGAACGACATGCAGCGCCTGCTGAACACCGCGCTCGAGGGAGATGTCGAGGCCGTATATCTTCATGGACTATTCTTTCCTTGGCAGAAAGAGTTTGTACTCAATCTGGCCGGGCGCAAAAAGGTTGTATGGGTGATTTGGGGCGGGGATCTATACGGCCCTATACGCGAAGGCAAGCCCATGCATGATGTGGTCCAGCACATTAGCGCGGTTGCAACGGTACTAGACGGTGACTATCGGCTATTCTGTGAGACCTACGGTGAACGGCCGCGACTGGATTTTACATATCCGGCCAGCCAAGACTTCCGTTCAATACCGATTCCACCAAAGAAGTCCAAAACGATCTTCGTCGGCAATAGTGGCGACCCCGGCAACATGCACGCCGAAATTCTGGATATCCTGGCCCGGAAATCGGACATCGAGACGTACGAGATCGTGATGCCTCTGGGCTACAACTGCCCGGCACCCTATTACCAGCTACTGAAGGAAAAACTAGAGAGCTTTGAGGGACGGCTAAAGGCTCGGCTCCTGACCAAATTCCTCGCGCCTGAGGAATACTTCGTCGAATTAGCCCGAGCCGAATGTCTTATCACTGCCCATCATCGCCAGCAAGCGATAGGCAACTTACGCGCCTCTTTGTTCTTCGGCAACAAGACCATATTGCGCCGAACGATATCGTTCAATGGTTTACCCCGCAAGAACCCGTCATGGGAAATGTTGGTCGACCAAGTAGGTGCACAAGCAATTGACTATGAGCACTTTGTCGCGTGCAAGGCGATGAGCGACCTTCGTGCGCCAACTGGAAAATCGCTAAAGGTGCAGCAGGAGCGGCTACTGAATGCTCACGGCATAGAAGCCACCCGAGAAATGCTGAAGAAGCAATTCAATGCTGCAACGGCTTTGCCTCACAAATAAACAGACCGCATCCACATTGTGCAGGGATGGCATGACAAACAAAATACCGTTCAACTCGCCCTACCGGACGGGAAAAGAGCTGACTTACATAGCGGAAGCTGGCTTCAATCGCCAACTCGCGGGAGACGGTCAGTTCACTAAACGTTGCCACGCGTGGCTGGAGTCGCAGACTGGGGCGTACAAGGCCTTGCTGACGCATTCATGCACCGCAGCGCTAGAACTCGCAGCGCTCCTGCTCGACATAGAGGCCGGTGATGAAATCATCATGCCCTCCTACACTTTTGTATCAACTGCCAACGCCTTCGTATTACGCGGTGCAGTCCCGGTATTTGTCGACGTCAGGCCAGACACCCTGAACCTTGACGAAGACCTGCTGGAGGAGGCGATAACCGAGCGTACGCGCGTCATTGTGCCTGTCCATTATGCGGGCGTAGCGTGCAACATGGAAAAGATACTGACCGTTGCTGCGAGACATTCGATACGTGTTGTCGAAGACGCGGCCCAGGCCATCATGTCGACCTACAAAGGTCGCCCTCTCGGGACATTCGGCGATCTCGGTGCTCTAAGCTTCCATGAAACCAAAAACATAATCTCCGGAGAGGGCGGTGCACTGCTAGTGAATGATCCCGGATTGGCCGTACGCGCCGAGATCATACGAGAGAAGGGTACGGACCGGAGTCGGTTCTTTCGTGGTGAAGTCGACAAGTACACCTGGCAGGAAGTGGGCTCATCTTTCCTACCCGGAGAATTGATCGCCGCGTTTCTTTGGGCGCAGATGGAACAAGCCGAAGCGATCACGCGCGCCCGGATAGAAATGTGGAATCGGTATCACATGGCGCTACAAGGATTGGAAAGTCAAGGCTTAATGCGTAGACCGATAGTGCCGCCCCATTGTGGGCACAATGCCCATATGTATTATGTGTTGCTTGGCGAGGAGGTAGATCGCGAAGCGGTCCTTCGGGAAATGAAACAAGTCGGCGTGTCGGTTGTTTTTCATTATGTCCCCCTGCACTCATCACCCGCAGGCAGGCGATACGGCCGCACCCAGGGGGCCCTACATCACACCGAACAACTGGCGGACCGCCTAATCAGGCTTCCGCTATGGCTTGACATGACGGCGACGCAGCAGGACTTCGTAGTGGAGAGATTACAAAGGTCTATCACGAACGCAGCCCATTCACGGATGTTCGTGAGCGCGACATAACCGAGAACCATCAGCCAGAAGTACCCTGACTAACACAGCACACCCGAGGGGCTTGCCAGCCGTTCTCGCCGCCGAAACAGTACGTTAGGAGAAGCGAACCCTGAATTTCGGCAAGGGGAGCACGCTCGTCCCCGAGTCGTCAGCGACGCATCGCAGGATCCTCAGCAATCCTTGTCCGCACACCACTACTGGACGGCCGTCATCTATAAAGATGACCTTTCCCGCGACCCGATTTTCGATATGAACATCGGGCACTTCTTCGGCTTCAATGACGCGGGCGGCGCAAGTGTCGACATAACAAAGCGCTCCTTTATAAGGGTATCCGACAGCATCTACGAACCGCCGTATCTTCGACGCGGGTAGAGACCAGTCAATACGATAGTCGTCGTCATCTCTCCACAGGCTGTAGGTTGCCTGTGTCTCGTCCTGCCGGGAGGCGTGGAGGGGCTCACCCGATGCCAGCGCTTCCAGCACTTTCAGTCCCAAACTCAAATAGCACTGAGTAAGCGAGGTAATGGCCTCCGCGATGGTGATCGGGTACGCAACCTCGAGTGCGCTTTGATGGAGGATGTCACCTCGGTCGTACTCACTCGCGCCGAACAGGGCTGATACGCCAATGGTCGTATCACCATTGATCAATGCGCTGACCAGGGGGGCGAATCCCCGATATCTAGGTAGAAGTGAGTCGTGGAAGACGATTAGCTTCTCCGCAGGGTGATTAATCATCCATCTCCATGAAATGGCAATTACGTACTCACTTTCCACTCCTGGAAAGTCCTGTCGAAACGAATGCCTGACCCCGGCCTCCTCGCAGACAGCTACAATTTCGGCAGAGTAATCATTGATCACCGAAGCGTCCTGGCCGATCACGACTTGGCTTATGATATCTCTGAACTTAGAAACGGCCTGTTTCGTGAATTCGAGGCCCTTCTCAGTCATGACGAATAGGGTAAGAGTACTTTGCTTTGTCACGGTTTATATCTACAGGACGATTGATTCGAGAAGGCAGTGCTCGCAGGCCGCATGACGGCCTATCGCGCCCCAAAGGCTGCGCTGTCCCGTTTGCTGTAGCAACACGACCAACCTGCATCGTGGATGAAAAACGCACACAACGCAGCCAGACCGCGGGCGCCTACGCGACTCAGTAGAAATTCTAGCCTTTGACGAGAAACGAAGGCGCAGTAAAACGCGAAGCAGGATTTCGCGGCATGTTTCGGTCGCCGGGCATCCCGCTGAGCTGGTAACGGGGATAGTGGCCCGTCACCAGCTCGTTTAGCTCGTACTTCTTACTTCTTCTTCACCGGCGGCAAATCCGTGCAGACGCCCTCGGCCACTTCCGCCGCCATGCCGACGGATTCGCCCAGGGTGGGATGCGGATGGATGGTCTTGGCGATGTCCACGACGTCCGCGCCCATCTCCACGGCCAAGGCCAGCTCGCTGATCAGGTCGCCCGCGTGGGTCCCCACTATCCCGCCGCCCAGGATGCGGTGGTTGTCCGCATCGAAGATCAGCTTCGTGAAGCCCTCGTCGCGCCCATTGGCGATGGCGCGGCCGGAAGCGGCCCAGGGGAACACTCCCTTCTCGACCTTGATGCCCTGCTTCTTGGCATCGTCCTCCGTCAGGCCCACCCAGGCCACTTCCGGGTCCGTGTAGGCGACGGCGGGAATCACGCGCGCATCGAAGAAAGACTTCTCGCCGGCGGCGGCCTCGGCCGCCACATGGCCTTCGTGCACCGCCTTGTGCGCCAGCATGGGATTGCCGACGATGTCGCCGATCGCGAAGATGTGCGGCACGTTCGTGCGCATCTGCTTGTCCACGGGGATATAGCCCCGGTCCGTGACCGCGATGCCCGCCTTGTCGGCGCCGATCTTCTTGCCGTTGGGCGAGCGGCCCACGGCTTGCAGGACCAGGTCGTAGCGCTGCGGTTCCTTGGGCGCGCCTTCGCCCTCGAAGGTGACGTAGATGCCGTCCTTGCGCGCTTCCGCGGCCACCGTCTTGGTCTTCAGCATGATGTTGTCGAAGCGCGGCGCATTCATCTTCTGCCACACCTTGACCATGTCGCGGTCCGCGCCCTGCATCAGGCCGTCCAGCATCTCGACCACGTCCAGGCGCGCGCCCAGCGTCGAGTACACCGTGCCCATTTCCAGGCCGATGATGCCGCCGCCGACGATCAGCATCTTCTTGGGGATGCTGCGCAGCAGGAGCGCGCCGGTGGAATCCACCACGCGTTCATCGTCCGGCATGAAGGGCAGGCGCACCGCCTGGCTGCCGGCGGCGATGATCGCTTGCTTGAAGCGCACCGTCTGCGTCTTGCCATCGGCGGCCTGGACCGTCATGTGGTAGGGGTCGGCGAACTCGCCCACGCCGGTCACCACCGTCACCTTGCGCATCTTGGCCATGCCGGCCAGGCCGCCGGTCAGCTTGCCGACCACGCTGTCCTTGAAGCTGCGCAGCTTGTCCAGGTCGATCCTGGGTTCGCCGAAGGAGATGCCATGGTCCGCCAGCGCCTTGGCTTCTTCCATGACCGCGGCCACGTGCAGCAGGGCCTTGGAGGGAATGCAGCCGACGTTCAGGCACACGCCGCCCAGCGTCGAATAACGCTCGACCAGCACCGTCTTCATGCCCAGGTCCGCTGCGCGGAAGGCGGCGGAATAGCCGCCGGGGCCGGCGCCCAGCACCAGCATGTCGCACTCGATGTCGACGTTGCCTGAATACGTGGCGGCTGCGGGGGCAGCCGCTTGCACGGCGCCCGCTTGCACGGCGCCCGCCGCCGGGGGCGGCGGGGCTTTTTCCGTGGCCGGGGCTTGCGCTTTCGCCTTGCCGGCCGCCGGCGCGGGGGCGGCCTGGTCCGCGGCGGGAGCCGGCGCGGCCTGCGCGGCGCCGCCTTCGGCGGGCTCCAGGTCCAGCACGACGGTGCCTTCGGACACCTTGTCGCCTACCTTCACCTTGACCGACTTGACCACCCCGCCCTGCGAGGACGGGATTTCCATCGAGGCCTTGTCCGACTCCACCGTGATCAGGCTTTGCTCGGCCTTGATCGTGTCGCCAGCGGCCACCAGCACTTCGATGACCTCGACCTCCTTGAAGTCGCCGATATCGGGTACCTTGATTTCCACCGTATTGCTCATGTCGATCCCCGATTACAGCGCGATGCGGCGGAAGTCGGCCAGCAAGGCGCCCAGATAGGCGTTGAAGCGGGCGGCGGCCGCGCCGTCGATGACGCGATGGTCATAGGACAGCGACAGCGGCAGCTTCAGGCGCGGCACGAACTGCTTGCCGTCCCATACCGGCTTGAACTCGGAGCGCGACACGCCCAGGATGGCGACTTCGGGCGCGTTGATGATAGGCGTGAAGTGGGTGCCGCCGATACCGCCCAGCGAGGAAATCGAGAAGCAGCCGCCCTGCATTTCGGCCGGCGACAGCTTGCCGTCGCGGGCCTTCTTGGCCATGTCGGAGGTTTCCTTGGCCAGGTCCAGGATGCCTTTCCTGTCGGCATCGCGGATCACGGGCACCACGAGGCCGTTGGGCGTGTCGGCGGCGAAGCCGATGTGGTAGTACTGCTTCAGCACCAGGTTGTCGCCGTCCAGCGAGGCATTGAACTCGGGGTACTTCTTCAGCGCCGCGACCACCGCCTTGATCAGGAAGGCCAGCATAGTCACCTTGATGCCGGATTTCTCGTTTTCCTTGTTCAAGGTCACGCGCAGCGCTTCCAGGTCGGTGATGTCCGCTTCGTCGTTGTTGGTGACGTGCGGGATCATGACCCAGTTGCGATGCAGGTTCGCGCCCGAGATCTTCTTGATGCGCGACAGCGGCTTGGCTTCGATCGGACCGAACTTGGCGAAGTCGATCTGCGGCCAGGCCAGCACATTGAGCCCGCCCACATTGCCGCCGGCCGCCGCGCCGGCCGCCGCCGGGGCGCCGCCGGCCAGGGCCTGCTTGACGAAGTTGCGCACGTCGTCCTGGGTGATGCGGCCCTTGGCGCCGCTGCCCTGCACCCGCGTCAAGTCCACGCCCAGCTCGCGCGCGAACTTGCGCACCGAGGGCGAGGCATGCGGCAGCTGGCCGGGCTTGAGCTCCGCCTCGGGCAGCGCCGCCGCGGGCGCGGGGCGCGCGGCGGGCGTTTGCGCGGGCGCGGCGGCCTCGGCTTTTGCCGGAGCCGGCGCCGCGGGCGGCGCGGCCGCCGGGGCGGACGCCGGGGCCGCGGACTCGCCGCCGGCTTGCACCACGATCAGCGGCGTGCCCTTGGACACCTTGTCGCCGACCTTGACGCGGATTTCCTTCACCACGCCGCCCTGCGACGAGGGGATTTCCATCGAGGCCTTGTCCGACTCCACCGTGATCAGGCTTTGCTCGGCCTTGATCGTGTCGCCGACCGCGACCATGACCTCGATGACTTCCACATCCTTGAAGTCGCCGATATCCGGCACTTCGATGACGGCCTCGCCACCGCCCTGTGCCGCGGCGGGCGCTTGCACGGCCGCCTGCGCCTGGGGTTGCGCGGCCGCCTCGGCCTTGGCCGCGGGTTTTTCTTCCTGCCTGGCCGGCGCGGCGGCGGGTGCCTGTGCGGCGGCGTCGGCTTCCAGTTCCAGCAGGACGGTGCCCTCGGACACCTTGTCGCCCACCTTCACCTTGACCGACTTGACCACGCCGCCCTGCGAGGACGGAATTTCCATCGAGGCCTTGTCCGACTCCACCGTGATCAGGCTCTGCTCGGCCTTGATCGTGTCGCCAGCGGCCACCAGCACTTCGATGACCTCGACCTCCTTGAAGTCGCCGATGTCAGGAACCTTGATTTCCACCGTATTGCTCATGTCGTTCGGGCCTCAGGCGTATTGCGGGTTGGCTTTTTCGGGATTGATGCCGTACTTCTTGATGGCCTCGGCCACCTTGGCAGCCGGCACGGCGCCTTCGTCCGCAAGCGCCTTCAGGGCAGCCACCACGACGAAGTGGCGGTCGACCTCGAAATGCTCGCGCAGTTTGTAGCGGAAATCGGAACGGCCGAAACCATCCGTGCCCAGTACGCGGTACTCGCGGCCCTTGGGGATGAACGGACGGATCTGGTCGGCGTACAGCTTCATGTAGTCGGTCGATGCGATGATCGGGCCGGCGGTCTTCTCCAGCTGCTGGGTCACGTAGGCGACTTGCGGCTTCTTCGCGTCCGGATGCAGCAGGTTGTGGCGATCGACGTCCTGGCCCTCGCGGCGCAGCAGCGTGAAGCTGGTCACGCTCCACACGTCGGAGGAAACGCCCCAGTCCGAATCCAGCAGCGCCGCGGCCGCTTCGACCTCGCGCAGGATGGTGCCGGAGCCCATCAGCTGCACGTGCTGCTTGCCCTTGCCCACCGTCTTGAGCTTGTACATGCCGCGCACGATGCCTTCCTCGTCGCCCGGCTTCAGCCCCGGGTGCGGGTAGTTCTCGTTCATCACGGTCAGGTAGTAGTAGACGTTCTCCTGGTTCTGCACCATGCGGCGCAGGCCGTCCTGGATGATGACCGCCACTTCATGCGCGTAGGTCGGGTCGTAGGGCAGGCAGTTCGGGATGGTGGCCGCCATCAGGTGGCTGTGGCCGTCCTCGTGCTGCAGGCCTTCGCCGTTCAGCGTGGTGCGGCCCGCCGTGCCGCCGATCAGGAAGCCGCGCGCCTGCATGTCGCCGGCCAGCCAGGCCAGGTCGCCGATGCGCTGGAAACCGAACATCGAGTAGTACACGTAGAACGGCACCATGATGCGGTTATTCGTCGAATACGACGTGGCCGCGGCGATCCAGGAGCTCATCGCGCCCGCTTCGTTGATGCCTTCCTGCAGCAGCTGGCCATCGGCCGCTTCCTTGTAGTACATCACCTGGTCCTTATCGACCGGGGTGTACTTCTGCCCTTCCGGCGCATAGATGCCGATCTGGCGGAACAGGCCTTCCATGCCGAAGGTACGCGATTCGTCGGCCAGGATGGGCACGACGCGCGGCGCCAGTTCCTTGTCGCGCAGGATCTGGTTCAGCGAACGCACGAAGGCTTGCGTGGTGGAGATCTCGCGGCCTTCCGCGGTGGGCTCCAGCACGGGCTTGAAGGCCTCCAGCGCGGGCGCCTTCAGCTGCTCGTCCGCCTTGACGCGGCGCTTGGGCAGGTAGCCGCCCAGCGCCTTGCGGCGTTCGTGCAGGTATTTCATTTCCGGCGAATCCTCGGCCGGCTTGAAGAACGGCAGTTCTTCCAGCTTGTCGTCCGGGATGGGGATGCCGAAGCGGTCGCGGAACTCGCGCACCGCGGCGATGTCCAGCTTCTTCTGCTGGTGGGTGGGGTTCTTGGCCTGGCCGACCTGGCCCATGCCGTAGCCCTTGATGGTCTTGGCCAGGATGACGGTGGGCTGGCCCTTGTGGTTGGAGGCCGCCTCGAATGCCGCGTACACCTTGTGCGGGTCGTGGCCGCCGCGGTTCAGGCGCCAGACGTCCTCGTCGCTCATGCGGGCGACCATTTCCAGCAGCTTGGGGTGCTTGCCGAAGAACTTCTCGCGCACGAACTTGCCGTCGTTGGCCTTGTAGGCCTGGTATTCGCCGTCGACGGTTTCCTCCATCACGCGGCGCAGGATGCCTTCCTTGTCGTGGGCCAGCAGCGGATCCCAGTAGCCGCCCCAGATCAGCTTGATCACGTTCCAGCCGCTGCCGCGGAAGTCGCCTTCCAGTTCCTGGATGATCTTGCCATTGCCGCGCACCGGGCCGTCCAGGCGCTGCAGATTGCAGTTGATGACGAAAATCAGGTTATCCAGCTTCTCGCGCGCCGCCAGGGCGATCGCGCCCAGCGATTCCGGCTCGTCCATCTCGCCGTCGCCGCAGAAGACCCAGACCTTGCGGTTGGCGGTATTGGCCAGGCCGCGCGCGTGCAGGTATTTCAGGAAGCGCGCCTGATAGATGGCCGTGATGGGACCCAGGCCCATCGACACGGTGGGGAACTGCCAGAATTCCGGCATCAGCTTGGGATGCGGATACGACGACAGGCCCTTGCCGTCCACTTCCTGGCGGAAGTGGTTCAATTGTTCTTCCGTCAAGCGGCCTTCCAGGAAGGCGCGGGCGTACACGCCGGGCGACGAGTGGCCCTGGAAGTACACCAGGTCGCCGCCATGCCCTTCGCTTTCCGCGTGCCAGAAGTGATTCTGGCCGGTGCCTATCATGGTGGCCAGCGAGGCGAACGAGGCGATGTGGCCGCCCAGGTCGCCGCCGTCCGGAGGCGAATGGCGGTTGGCCCGCACCACCATGGCCATGGCGTTCCAGCGCACATAGGCGCGGATGCGCGATTCCAGCTCCAGGTTGCCGGGATGCGCCGGCTCCAGTCCCGGAGGTATCGTGTTCACATAAGCGGTGTTGGGCGAATACGGGATATGCGCACCGGACCGGCGGGCCTCGTCGATCAGGCGTTCCAGCAGATAGTGGGCACGTTCCGGACCTTCGCGGTCGAGCACCGCCGCCAGCGCTTCGAGCCACTCCTGGGTTTCCAGGGTGTCTTCGTCATTGGCAGCCGTGTAGGCGCCAGCCAGGGCGTTAGAGGACATCGTGTGTCTCCAGAGCAGAGAGGGTTATAGCCGTGCGCCTGTGCCGGCGCGATGGGCATACGAAAACGCCCGCAGAAACCGGTCCTATCCCACGTTCCCGCGACAGGTGGCTAGTCCAGGGCAGCTTATGCGGCGCATTCTAGGAAACAAGATTACCCGCACGCAAGAGAAATTTCATGTTGCGGTACGGCATTTCATAATATGAAAACATCGCCATTCGAAACAAGCGACTAAAATGCGCGAAGTTCCTGCGACATAGCCATGGCCAGCGCACCAAAGTCGAATATTCCAACGCCGTTCCACGACCATGCCCGACTACGCCGGCGGGGCCTGTATTGGCTGACGCCCGTCGTCGTGCTCATACTCTATATATGTGTGATGGGCGTGTTCTTCTGGCTGCAGCGCATCCACGACGACAGCGTCATGTTCGTCACCATCGACCAGGAGATGCGGCAGCAGCGCCTGCTGTGGATCGTGCTGGCGCTGTCCTGCGTGATCGTCATCAGCCTGCTCATGCTGTGGCGCTACACGCGCTTCCGCTCGCACGCCGAGGCCGCGCTCATCGCCGAAACCGGCTTCCGGCGGGCGATGGAGAACTCCATGTCCACCGGCATGCGCGTGCTCGACATGGAAGGCCGCATCGCCTACGTCAACCCCGCATTCTGCCGCATGATCGGCTGGAACGAGGCCGACCTGCTCGGCCGCAGCCCGCCCTTCCCCTACTGGGTGCCGGGCCGCCACGAGCAGCACCAGCACACGCTGGACATCCTGCTCTCCGGCAAGACGCCCAGCAGCGGCCTGGAAGTAGAAGCCCAGCGGCGCGACGGCTCGCGCTTCACCGCGCGCATGTACGTCTCGCCCCTGCTGGATCCCAACGGCAACCAGATCGGCTGGATGACGTCGATGACCGACATCACCGAGCCCAAGCGCATCCGCGAGGCCCTGACCGCCGCGCATGAACGCTTCATGACCGTGCTGGAAGGCCTGGACGATGCCATCTCCGTCACCGCCGACACGCACGACGGCCTGGAACTGCTCTTCGCCAACCGCACCTACCGCCGCGTGTTCGGCGCCCAGACCGGCGGCCACGATGAACTCCTGGCGGGCCGCCGCGGCCGCTTCACCGACGAATCCGTCGAGGTCTTCGCCCCGTCCGTGCAGCGCTGGTTCGAAGTCCACCACCGCATGCTGGCCTGGACCGATGGCCGCCGCGTACGCCTGCAGGTCGCGCGCGACATCACCGAGCGCCGGCAGCACGAAGAAGCCTCCCGCATCCAGCAGGAAAAGATCCAGCTCACCAGCCGCCTTACCACCATGGGCGAAATGGCGTCGTCCCTGGCCCACGAGCTGAACCAGCCGCTGACGGCCATCAGCAACTACAGCATGGGGGCGGTCGCCCTCGTCAAGGCGGGCCATACCAATCCGCGCATGCTGCTGCCGGCCCTGGAAAAGGCCGCGGCCCAGGCCGAACGCGCCGGCAAGATCATCAGCCGCATCCGTGAATTCGTGAAACGCAGCGAACCGCGCCGCCAGCGCGTTTCCATCGCCGGCATTGTCGACAATGCCATCGGCTTCGCCGAAATCGATGCGCGCAAGCGCCGCATCCGCATCGAGCGCTTCGTGCCGTCCAACGCGCCCGACGTGCTGGCCGACCCCATCCTCATCGAACAGGTCTTGCTGAATCTGCTGAAAAACGGCCTGGAGGCCATGGAGAACAGCGAGTCCGACGAACTCAAGGTCGCGGTCATCCTGCACGAACAGCACATCGAAGTGGCGGTGGTCGACCGCGGCCACGGCCTGGCCGATCCGGAAAGGCTCTTCGAACCGTTTTTCAGCACCAAGGCCCAGGGCCTGGGCATGGGGCTGAATATCTGCCGTACCATTATCGAGTCGCACCACGGCCGCCTCTGGGCGGACCCCAATCCCGCGGGCGGCACGATCTTCCGCTTCACCCTGCCTTGCGCGGCGCCACAAGCGCAGTCGCAGAACGACCAGTCCGAGGAGCTTCACGCATGAACACCCCCAATCCGTCCAGCACGGTATTCATCGTCGACGATGACGAAGCGGTACGCGATTCGCTGCGCTGGCTGCTGGAAGCCAACGGCTATCGTGTGCGCGCCTACAGCAGCGCGGAAAGCTTTCTGGAAGACTACGACCCCAACCAGGTCGGCGTACTGATCGCCGACGTCCGCATGCCCGGCATGAGCGGCCTGGAGCTGCAGGAACAACTCATCGCCCGCAAGGCGCCGCTGCCCATCGTCTTCATCACCGGCCATGGCGACGTGCCCATGGCCGTCACCACCATGAAGAAAGGCGCGATCGACTTCCTGGAAAAACCCTTCAACGAATCGGACCTGCGGGAAATCGTCGCGCGCATGCTGGAACAGGCCACCCAGCGCGTCTCCAAATTCCAGGCGCAGCGCGACCACGAAGCCATGCTCGCCCGCCTGACGGCGCGCGAACAGCAGGTCCTGGAGCGCATCGTCGCCGGCCGCCTGAACAAGCAGATCGCCGACGACCTGGGCATCAGCATCAAAACCGTGGAAGCGCACCGCGCCAACATCATGGAAAAACTGGAAGTCACGACCGTGGCCGACCTGATGAAGGTCGCCTTGGCCAAACCCGAGGCACACGCATGACCGCACGCATCATCGATGGTTCGGCGCTGTCCCAGCGCATCCGCGACGACGTCGCGCACCGCGTGGCCGAACTGGCGAAACAAGGGGTACGACCCGGCCTGGCCGTCGTCCTGGTCGGCGACAACCCGGCCTCGCAAGTCTATGTCCGCAACAAAGTCCTGGCCTGCGAAAAAGCCGGCCTGCACTCCGTCAAAGAGCAGTATCCCGCCACCATGAGCGAAGCGGAACTGCTGCAGCGCATCGCGGTGCTCAACGGCGATCCCACCATCCATGGCATCCTGGTGCAGCTGCCGCTGCCCGCGCACATGGACGCCCACAAGGTCATCGAGGCCATCGCGCCCGAGAAAGACGTGGACGGCTTCCATATCAGCAACGCCGGCCTGCTCATGACGGGCCAGCCCCTGTTCCGCCCCTGCACCCCCTACGGCGTCATGAAAATGCTGGAAGCCGAAGGCGTGGCCCTGCGCGGCGCCGAAGCCGTCATCGTCGGCGCCAGCAACATCGTCGGCAAGCCGATGGCCATGCTCCTGCTCGCCGCCGGCGCCACGGTCACCCTCTGCAATTCCAAGACGCGCGACCTGGCCGCGCACACCCGCCGCGCCGACGTCCTGGTCGTGGCCACCGGCAAGCCGGGCATCGTCAAGGGCGACATGATCAAGCCCGGCGCCGTCGTCATCGACGTCGGCATCAACCGCGGCGAAGACGGCAAGCTGCGCGGCGACGTCGACTTCGACAGCGCCGTCCACGTCGCCGGCGCCATCACCCCCGTCCCCGGCGGCGTCGGCCCCATGACCATCGCCATGCTGCTCGTCAACACCGTCGAAGCCGCCGAACGCCTGCGCTGACGTCCCGCCAACATGGCACAAACCGATGGCCCGGCTCCCCCCGGGCCACGCCGCAACACCCCCCCCCCCCATCCCCCGAGCCCCCGCGCATCGAGACACACGCGCCCCCCCCCCCCCCCCCCCCCGCATCAGCCTCACCCCAGACACCCGCATCAACCTCGCCCCACACACACGCGTCAACCTCGCCCCACATACGCGCGCCGACCTCGCCCCACACACACGCATCAATCTCGCCCCACACACACGCGCGTAAGGCCTGCCTGGCTCCGCAGGGGAGCCAGGCAGGCCGGGCACCGCACATCCCCCACCCCCACACCGCCCGCCCCCACGAAGCCTACGCACCCCACCCGTCCCAGCGATCGCCCCTTCTGCACGTCGGAGTCCGCCGGGGGTGGTGCCTGTCCCGGACGGCCCGTCGGAGGGCGAGCGAGCGGACGTCGAAGGGAGCCGTGGCGCGGACACCATCAACCAGAACCACCCCCTTGAACGCCCGGCGGACGAGACGAGCGACGCGGTGTCCGGGGCCCGGGCCCCGGACCGCCCGACCGGGCCGGCCGGGACAGGCACCACCCCCGGCGGACGCCAATAGAACCCGAAACAGCCAACAGCACCCGAAACCGTCAACAGCACCCAAAACCGCCAACAGCACCCAAAACGGCAAATAGCACCGAAGCCCCCCACCCCGCAATCCCGCGCCAAATACCTCCCACCCTTGCAACCCCCACCCCCCGTCTCCATCTAAACTGCATCATTCTCAGCCCCACCCCGAGCCACAACATGAGCGCCAACCCCCTACTCGCCCCCGTCGAAGACCTGGTGGACTACGCCGCCATCAAACCCGGGCACATCGTGCCCGCGATGGACACCCTCCTGGACGCCGCCAGGCAAGCGGTAGACCGCGCCGCCGATCCGACCCTGCCCGCCACATGGGAAGCCGTCATCGAACCCCTGGATTCCAGCTCGGAACGCCTGTGGCGCGCCTGGTCCGTGGCAGGCCACCTGAACGCCGTCGTCAACACCCCCGAACTGCGCGAAGCCTATAACGCCGCCCTTCCCAAGGTCACGGAATTTTCCACCTGGGTCGGCCTGCACGAAGGCCTGTACAAGCAATACCAGCGCCTGCGCGCCAGCCCTGCCTTCGCCTCGTGGAGCCCGGTGCGGCAACGCGTCATCGACCTCGCCCTGCGCGACTTCCGCCTCAGCGGCGTCGAACTCCAGGGCGCCGACCGCGAGCGCTACGCCGAAATCTCCGACCGCGAAGCCCAGACTTCACAGAAATTCTCCGAAAACGTCCTCGACGCCATCGACGCCTGGTCCCTGCTCATCGAAGACCCGGCCCGCCTGGACGGCATCCCGGCCGATGTCCTGCAGGCCGCGCGCCAGGCCGCCGAAGCCGACGGCAAGGACGGCTGGAAACTGACGCTGAAGATGCCGTGCTATCTGCCCGTCATGCAGTACGCCCGCGATCGCGCCCTGCGCGAAACCTTGTACCGGGCCTATGGCACCGTGGCCTCCGAACAGGGTGACGGCAACTTCGACAACTCCCCGCTGATCGAAGAACTCCTCGCCCTGCGCGCCGAAGAATCGCGCCTGCTCGGCTTCCGCAATTTTGCCGAACTGCGCCTGCAAACCCGCATGGCGCGCAGCGCCGAACAAGTCGTCGCCTTCCTGCGCGACCTGGCCGCCCGTGCGCGGCCCTATGCCGAGCGCGACCTTGCCCAACTGCGCGACTACGCGCACCGGGAACTCGGCATGGACGACCTCCAGCCCTGGGACATCCCCTATGCCTCCGAACGCATGCGCGAGGCCCGCTACGCCTACTCCGAAGACGAGATCAAGCAGTATTTCACCGAGCCACGCGTCCTGGCCGGCCTATTCGAAGTCATCGAAACCCTCTTCACCGTACGCCTGCGGGAATTTCCCGTCTCGGCCTGGCATGCGGACGTGCGTGGCGTGCGCGTCGAACGTCCCGATGGAGAACTCGTCGGCTATTTGTACCTGGACCTCTACGCGCGCGCCGGCAAGCAAGGCGGCGCCTGGGTCGACAGCGAGCGCAGCCGCCGTCTGGCCGCCGGCACCTTGCACACGCCTGTCGCCTATCTGACCTGCAACTTCTCGCGTCCGAACGGCGGCAAGGCCGCGCTGCTCACGCACGATGATGTCATCACCCTCTTTCACGAAACCGGCCATGCCCTGCATGCCCTGCTCTCTGAAGTCGACGAACCTGGCGCCGCGGCCTTCGCCAGCGTGGAATGGGACGCCATCGAACTGCCCTCGCAGTTCATGGAAAACTTCTGCTGGGAATGGCCGGTGGTCCAGCGCCTGTCCGCCCACGTGGACACCGGCGAGCCGCTGCCGCGCGCGCTGTACGACAAGCTGAAGGCGGCGCGCAACTTCCAGAGCGGGATGCAGACCGTACGGCAGATCGAGTTCGCGCTGTTCGACATGCTGCTGCACGACCGGCCCGAGGGCGGCAGCATTCAATCGGTGCTGGACCTGCTGGGCGAAGTCCGCCGCGAAGTCGCGGTACTGATTCCGCCGGCCTGGCATCGCATGCCGCACAGTTTCTCCCACCTTTTCGCCGGGGGCTACGGCGCCGGGTACTACAGCTACAAGTGGGCGGAAGTCCTGTCGGCCGACGCCTACGAGGCGTTCGAGGAAGCGGCCCAAGGCGGCGAACAGGGCACCTTGGACGCCGCCACCGGCGCACGCTTCCGGCGCGAGATCCTGGCGGTCGGGGGCGCCCGTCCCGCCGCGGACTCCTTCAAGGCCTTCCGTGGCCGGGAACCGCGCATCGACGCCTTGCTGCGACACAGCGGCATGACTGCCCTGCAGGAGTAATGCCATGCGCGCCCTTGCCTCGCAGCGATCGCTCAACCCGCGCCCGGCGCTGTCCTGGCTCCCGGCATTGCGGGCCGGGCTCCTGCGGCTTTTCGCCGCCGCGGCCGTCCTGCTGGGCGCCGCCGCCCATGCCGCGACCCAGCCGGCGGTCTACGACATCCACGGCCACCTGCCCGATCTGAAATTCACACTGTCCGGCGCACAGGGGCATACCGTCAGCCAGGACGACGTCAAAGGCAAGACGGTATTGCTGTTCTTCGGCTACGCCAGTTGCCCCGACGTCTGCCCGACCACCATGGCGCAACTGGCCGATGTGATGAACCGACTGGGCCAGGATGCCGCCGAGGTGCGCATCCTGTTCGTCAGCGTGGACCCGCATCGCGATACGCCGGACGGATTGCAAGCTTATGTGAACGCGTTCAACAGCAATGCCATCGGGCTGACCGGCAGCGAGCGGCAGATCGCCGATGTCGCCCGGCGATATCGCGTCTCGTACCAGATCGACAAGCCCAGGCCCGGCGCCGATCCCGACAGCTATAACGTGACGCACAGCCGCGGCGTGTATGTGTTCGACCGAGACGGCGAAGCACGCCTGCTGCTGTCCGACAGCAGCTCTACCGACCAGATCGTTGATGCACTGCGGAAGCTGATCGGCCCGGCGCGGCAATAAAACAACAGGGCAATTTGTTGTTACATGACGTGCACGATCGCCGCTTGCGGCCGCCGCTATCATGCCCGTGTTGCGGTTTCCCTTTGAACGCGTATCGAAACGGAAGGAGCACGTATGGACATCATCATCATGATCATCGTGGGTTTCATCGTCGGGCTGATCGCACGTGCGCTCATGCCGGGCGACCAATCCATGGGCATCATCCTGACGACGATTCTGGGCATCGTCGGCGCCGTGGTCGCCGGGTTCCTGGGACGGACGCTGGGCTGGTATGCCGCGGGAGAACCGGCCGGGTGGATCGCCTCGGTCATCGGCGCGATCATCGTATTGTTCGTGGTGGGCATGTTCACGCGACGCCGCGCCTAGACCGCTGCCGCGCCAGGTCCTGGCCGGGGCCCCTCAGGGCCTGCCGCCGCGGCGCGCCTCGATGCTGTCGCACCCCAAAAGCCGGACGCCTGCTCCGCTTTTGGGGTGTTTTTCATGGCGTCACAGCGGTATGTCCAGGGCCGTCAGAACCGTCTGCGTGGGCGTGGCCATGTCGGGACTTCGGACGCTGGGCTGGAACAAGCGATCGAACACCATCGTCTTGTAGATGGCCTTCTGGTTGTCCACGTCGATGATCGGATTGTTGGCGTCCGGATAGCGCACCGTATATTCGGGCGGGGTGTCGAACGAAAAGACATCGCCCGGTGCCGGCGCGCCGTACATCCCGGCACGCAGGCCTTCCGCCTCGACCACCGTGCCGCGCTCGTCGTACGGACGCGGCGCGGATTTTTCCCCGGTGCGCTGGTTTTCGACGGTGTAGGTCAGAAGGGATAGGCCGTCCGCGCCTTCCGTCCGGCCGAACTCGACGCGGAAAGGTCCGTTCGCCTGGACGCTGGCCTTGTCGCCATAGACCGCGGCCGATCCCTTGTTGCCAACATAGGGCCACACCCCTTCGTACGCGACACGCAGGTCGAAGTACGGCTCGCCAGCACGGAAACCGGCATCGATGCTGTCCGGATCGAATTGGCGTTCTATCCATTTCTCGGCCCAGGCTCGATCGCGCGTGCGTCCCTGCGTGGCCTCCGACGCCACGACGCGGTCGATCAAGGCTTCGTAGTTGCCGGAGGCCTTCAGGCGCTGTACGGCGGCCTGAGTCAGGGCGTCGTGCAGGCCGCTTTTCTTGGCTTCGGCGACGACATAATCCAGCGTGGCCTGCCGTACGCCTACCCGATCGGCCGCGGGCGACGTGGGGCCGAGTGCCGGGTCCGCGTCCATGCGGCGGATGGCTGCGTTCAGTTCCGTTTCGGCGCGCTTGATCAGGCCGACGTTCTCGCGCAGATCCAGGATGTCGTGCCATCGGGCAAGCAGCCTCGCCTGGGCATCGGGCATCGGCGTAACAGGCTGGCCACCGGCCTTGGCAGGCGCGCCGGCGCCACTCGCCGCATCCAACGGGGGACTCAGCAGGCGCGCCTGGCGCGCCCGATATGAGGCCAGGGCCTGCGCGGCGCCATCCAGCTCTTCACGCGGCGCAAGGGGTGCCGCGTTGGCGGCATGGGGAAGAGCCGGAATGGCGTTGACTGTGGCGACAGACATTGTGTACTCCTTGTCTTGCACCAAAAGCGATGCGCCGGTTGGTGTTCCCGGGCGGCCCGTCGTTCGCCAAGATGACGTCCGATTTCCGCGAGCCCGCCAAATTTGCTCCGCATCCGGTCAACGCGGCTCGCGACCGCAAAACGAGGGATAAATTGCGCCGCCCCGCGAAGGAATCAATCACGGAGGAAACGCACGCACGCACCATCGGCAGTCGTGGCATTGTTCTTTCGGGCGATGCGCGCATCACCGATCTCCATGGAATTAACCGATGCCCGACAGTAATCTTCCCATCGCCTCCCGCATCCCTTATCAAGCCCCTCTTCAGCCGCTCCCGCAGGACGCGGACACGGCGGCATTCCGGTCCGCCGCCACGCCCCCCAGGTCGCGCGCGTCACTCGACCGCGCGCCCGTGGGGTCGGATACGCGCGCCTTTGCCGCGAGGCCGGCCTCGCGGCTCACGAGCGCCGACAATGATGGTGCTCCGATCCGACACGCTCCAGGGCGCCCGCAGGGCGGCCATATCGGCAGCCTGCACGCTTCGCTCAGGCTGCGGCGGGCCGGCCCGGAAACCAGGTTCACCGATGCCCAGGCATCCCCGCTGGGCCGCAGCGCCAGCGTCGGCAGCGGCGATAGCGGCCGTCATGGCATAAGCCATGGCACCCGCCATGGCAGCCCGCACGGCGCCGGCCATTGCAGCGCGGAAAGCCTGGCCAGCAGCGGCTATCACAGCGCGAGCAACGCCACCTCCTTGTCCTCGCCCTACAACAGCCACGGCAGCCTGGCCGACAGCCCTTCCGTCGCGGCGGCGTCCCTATGTGGACTCGACGAAGCGATGGAATCGCTGGCCCACGCCATGCACGGGTTCGCGTCGGCGGACCCGCGCGCGTCCGGGCACACGCGCACGAGCCGGCCGGCCACACGCTCGCCGGCCCAGGAAACGCCAGCCAATTCCCGCGCGGCACAGGCAAGCCCGGTGGCGGACATCCCTGCCGGCATGCATGGCGCGCAGCAGGTCGGCAAGTGGTTATCCGGCACGCCTCCCCTGGCGCGCTCGCAGGCCATACGCATCGCGACGGACGCCCTGTTGATCGAATGCGCGCTGCCGGAGGACGGCGCCGCCGCTGGCGCGCGGGCGGCCATGGACGACGAATCGCCGCGCGATACCCATGCCGCGCCGGATGGCGGCGACCTGCTGCGACTGGGCGGGGACCTGTACGCCGCGGTCTTCGGACAAGGCGCCGGCTGGGCCGCGCGCGCGGCCTGGGCGATGGTACGCGCCGCGGCGGAACTGGCAAGCGGGGCCCGCAAGGACGACATCGATATCGCATTCGTACAGTTGGGACTTGGTCACGCCATCGATAACGCGGTCCGCCCGGATGCGCCCGCGGCAGGCCAGGGCGCCGATGTCGCCGCGCAGCTGGAGATGCTCGATGCCGTCCGGCAACTGCGCGCCTGGGGCGGTCCTCGGCGCGAGCAGCTGGAGCAAGCCCTGGACGATATCCTGCAAGAGGTCGGCACGCCCAAGCTGCGCCGCATCACTGAATCGATCGCCGATGTGGTGGTGGAAATGGCGGACGAAGCCTACAAGCGGCGGCTGATCGCCACGCTCCTGGCGGCGGACGAACGTGACGATGCCGCGGCCGTGCATGCGGCGTTCCAGCAGCTGTACAGGCTGGACCGGTCTTCCGCGACGCACTACGAGTCAGGGGTGGAACGCTGCCTGACATTTATCAGAACCCTGCCCCAACCGCTACAGGCCAGCTTCGTGGACGCCCTGGTTCCGGCGGGCGACAAGGGAACGGACGACACGGCCGCGCGGGGCCTGCGTGCCTACGCCGGCCTCATGCGCGCGGACCAGCCGCCGTTCGACCAGTTGTCCGCCGCGCTGCGCTACGACCAGCGCAAAGTCATGACCGACATGATGGCCGCGGCCGCTACCTTGCGCGGCGACCAATCCAACGTAGTACCGCTGGTCGATACCGTGAAGCGCGCGCCACAGGGCGGCGCGCCCGGCGTCGCGCAACCGGCGCGCGTGGCACCGCTGCGGACCATCGCGCAGGCAATAAGGCGCTACTTCCGCCCCACCGCGCTGGATCGGGCGGAAAGGAAAATCGCCCAGGCACTGAAGCGGCAGACCGCGTCCGCGACCCGCGACGCGGATCCCGCGACCGCCTACCGCCTGGCGGCACAAGCCTACGTCGCTACGCTGCCACAGAAAGAGCGCCTGGCCCTGCACCGCATGACGACCCCCTACGAATTCCTGAAGATCGACGCAGGGGAACGCGCGCGCATGGTGGCGATCCACACCGCGCTGGAACGGGACCGCAAGCTGCACGAGGCCTTTATTCCTTCCGTCGTCAACTTCCTTGACGCCCTCAACGCCGATAACAGCGATGACTTCGTGGACGCACTGGATCAATTGACCTACGAGATCAACCTGACCAGCGGACCCGCGGAAGCAAGGGATCTGTGCGAAGCCGCGGCCCGGCATCGTGCCGTGCGAGACATGCTTGCCAGCCACCGCCATGCACGGGATACGGCGGCTCGCCATGAGCGAAATATCGAAGCCGTCTTGCTTGCCCGGGGCCATCGCGACGCGCGCAGCGAAACGATGAGGCTGCTGCCCGCGCTACGCGCCATGACTGACGTACTGGGATAAGAAAGCGCCGTCGCCCAAGCAGGGAGGGCGGCGTGGGTGGCCAGTGCAGGGGCCCCGGTTGCGCCTTGACGGCCGCAACCGCGCCTCTTGCGTCCTACGCCGCGTTCGCCAGCGCCGCGCCGTGCTGACGCACCTGCGCATCGGCATCCCGCAGCGCGGTGCGCAGTCCCTCTTCCACCACGGGATGGTAGAAGGGCATTTCCAGCATGCGGGCCACGGTCAGCTCCTGCTGCAGGGACCAGGCCAGCAGGTGCGCCAGGTGCTCGACACTGGGCCCCGCCATTTCCGCGCCCAGGAACCGGCCCGTGGCGCGATCCGCGTACACATGCAGGCGGCCTTTGTTCTTAAGCATGACGCGCGAACGTCCCTGGTTGCCGAAGTCCACCTCGCCGGTCACGTAGGTCCCTTCCGGCAGCCGGTTATAGGGCGTGCCCACAATCGCGATCTGCGGATCGGAGAACACCACCGCCATGGGAGCGCGGCGCCGGCCGGCCTTGACGTTGGGAAAACGCGCCGCGTTCTCGCCGGCGATCCGGCCTTCGTCCGCCGCTTCGTGCAACAGCGGCAGATCGCCGTTCGCGTCGCCCGCGATGAAGATGGGCGTATCGCCCGCCTGCATCGTGTAGCGGTCGTATTCCGGGATGCCGGACGCGTGCAGCTTCAGGCTGGTGTTCTGCAACGCCAGTCCACCCAGATTGGCGCGGCGGCCGGTCGCGACGAGCGCATAGTCGAAATGCTCGACGCGTTCGGTATTGTCCAGGGCGACATAGCGCACCCGCACCCGGTCGCCGTCGCGCGTCGTTTCCAGCACCCGCGCATCCGGATCCAGGTAGAACTCTTCCTGGAAGGCCTTGCGGGCGCTTTGGCGCACGGCGGGATCGGTGATGCCGCCCAGGCTGCCGCTGACGCCGAACACGCGTACGCGCACGCCCAGCCGCGACAGCGCCTGGCCGAGCTCCAAGCCGATAACGCCAGGCCCGAAGACCGCGACGCTGCCGGGCAGATCGTCCCAATAAAAAACGTCATCGTTGACGACCAGGCGATCGCCCAGGGCCTGGAAAGGCGGCGGTACCGCGGGCGTGGACCCCGTGGCGATCACCACGCTGGCCGCGTGCACCTCGACATCGTCGTTGACGCGCAGCACCGTATCGGAGACAAAGCGCGCGTAGCCACGCAGCTTGTCCTCGGCGGGAATGGTTTCCACGCCCTCCAGGACGAAACCGACGAAGCGGTCGCGCTCGCGCTTGACACGGTCCATGACCTCGCGCCCGTCCACACGAACCTTGCCGTCCACATGGACGCCGAAGGGGGCCCCGTGCGCGGCGGCATGCGCGGCCTCCGCCGCCGCGATCAGCAGCTTGGAGGGCATGCAACCCACGCGGGCGCAGGTGGTGCCGTATTGCCCGCCCTCGATGATCAGGGCGCGCTTGCCCGCGGCCACGGCGGCACGGTAGGCCCCCAGGCCCGCCGTGCCGGCCCCGATCACGGCCACATCGGTATGCAAGGTTTTCATGCGTAATCCTTATGATGCTCGGATTGTTATTGGCAGGTCATGGACGCGCCGCGCCGGTCAGGCGAAATGCGCCTTCAGTTCTTCCAGGCCACCGACCAGCGAACCGTTGATGAACACCTGGGGCGCGGTGGCCTTGCCCGAGATGGCGCCGATGACGCGGCCGCGCACTTTGTTCTCCAGCGGGATATCGATGGGCGCGTAGCCTTTGCTTTCCAGCAGCGCCTTGGCCTCGATGCAGAACGGGCAACCCGGCTTCGAGAACACCACCACCTGATCGGGCTTGCGGGCCTCCGGCGCGATGTAGTTCAACATGGTGTCGGCATCGGACACTTCGAAGGGGTCGCCTTCTTTTTCCGGCTCGATGAACATCTTTTCGACCACGCCGTCGCGCACCAGCATGGAATAGCGCCAGCTGCGCTTGCCGAAGCCCAGGTCGCGCTTGTCGACCAGCATGCCCATGCCTTCGGTGAAGTCGCCGTTGCCGTCAGGCAGCAGGGTGATGTTGGCGCACTCCTGGTCCTTGGCCCATTCGTTCATGACGAAAGTGTCGTTGACCGACACGCAGACGATGCTGTCCACGCCGTTCGCGAACAGGGCCGGCGCCAGTTCGTTATAGCGCGGCAGATGGGTGGACGAGCAGGTGGGCGTGAAGGCGCCGGGCAGCGAAAAAACCACCACGGTCTTGTTCTTGAATATGTCGTCGCTGGACACCTGCTTCCAGGCATTGTTCTCGCGGACGGGGAACGTCACGTTCGGGACGCGTTGTCCTTCGCGGGCTTGCAGCATCGGTAAATCTCCTGTTCGGGTTGGGGGCGCGAACGCCATGAAGGAATAATAAATATCATCTATCGGTATATCAAATTTAATTATTCTTATTAATTGATAGCCTGCTTCAATGACGCCCGCCGGGGAGCCGCCTATGCCGGCGTGGGCGTGTAGCCGGCGCCGCGTATCGCGCCCTCCACCAGCGGTTTGTCGTCCGTGCCCGTCACCGTCACGCGGTGGTTGGGCAGATCGGCCCGGACCTGCGCCCCGGGAAGCGCCTGGGTGACGGCGCGGGTGATTGTCTGGACGCAATGCTCGCAAGACATGTCGGGAACCTGATATTGCAAGACCATGATGACTCCTTCAAGTAAGACCCTGCCCACGCAGTGGCGGTTATGCCGGCGGGCGGCCTGGGAATAGGTGTTAGGCTATACCTTCCCACTATGGGAAGGTCAAGGCGGGGACTGCCGCTTGACCTTCCCATCATGGGAAGGATCAGACTGCCAAGCATAGACTTTGCGGATGGAAACCCCTATGAATGCCACTCTCGCCGACGGCACCGCCGTGGACCTGGCCATCGAAGGCATGAGCTGCGCCTCCTGCGTCAAGCGGGTGGAGAACGCCCTGGCGGCCGTACCCGGCGTGCGCGGCGCCAGCGTCAACCTGGCCACCGAACGCGCCCACGTCCAGTTCGACCGCGCCGCCAGCGTGCTGCCGGACGCCCTGGTAGAGGCGGTGGGCAAGGTGGGCTATGGCGCCCGTCCGGTCACCAGCGGCCAGGACCACGCGGCCGCCCAGGCGGCGGCTCGCGACGCCGAGACCCGTGTCCTGGCGCGCCGCTTTGCCGCCGCCCTGCTGCTGACCCTGCCGGTTTTCCTGCTGGAGATGGGCGGCCATCTGTTTCCGGCGGTGCACCACGCCCTGGACATATATATAGGGTCCACGCGGCTGTGGCTGTTGCAATGGGCCTTGACGACCGCGGTGCTGGCCGGACCGGGCCGCATGTTTTTCGTCAAAGGCGGCGCCATGCTGGCCCGCCGCGCGCCGGACATGAACTCGCTGGTCGCGGTGGGCGCCGGCAGCGCCTGGCTTTACTCCACCGTTGCCACCTTCGCCCCTGGCTGGCTGCCGGAGGACGCGCGCCATGTGTATTTCGAGGCCGCCGCCGTCATCGTGACGCTCATCCTGCTTGGACGCCTGCTGGAAGCCCGCGCCAAGGGCAGGACCGGCGCCGCCATCGCGCGGCTGGCCTCGCTGCAGCCGCGCCAGGCCCGGGTGCTGCGTGGTGACGATACGGTGGATGTGCCCATCGAGGCGGTGCGGCCCGGGGACGTGGTGCGCATCCGCCCCGGCGAGAAAATCCCCGTCGACGGCACGGTGCTGGAAGGGGCGTCCTTCGTGGACGAATCCATGATCACCGGCGAACCGATTCCCGCGGAAAGAACCACGGGCGACGCCGTCACGGGCGGGACACTTAATACACAGGGCAGCCTGACGGTGCGGGTCACCCGCACCGGCGCCGACACCGCGCTCGCCCGCATCGCCCGCATGGTGCAGGACGCCCAGGGCGCCAAGTTGCCCATCCAGGGCCTGGTGGACCGCATCACCTACCGGTTCGTGCCGGCCATCATGGCGATCGCCGCCCTGACGTTCTTCGCCTGGCTTGCGTTCGGCGCGGAGCCTGCCCTGCCGCAGGCCCTGGTGCACGCCGTGGCGGTGCTCATCGTTGCCTGCCCCTGCGCCATGGGACTGGCCACGCCCATGTCCATCATGGTGGGAACCGGCCGCGCCGCGGAGATGGGCGTCCTGTTCCGCCACGGAGATGCGCTGCAAAGCCTGCGCGACGTCAGGACAGTGGCCTTCGACAAGACGGGCACGCTGACGCTGGGCAAGCCTACCCTGACCGGCGTGGCCACCGCCGCCGGCTTCGGGCGCGAAGAGATCCTTTCATGGACGGCGTCGCTACAGGCCGCCTCGGAACACCCCATCGCGTCGGCCATCGTGGCGGCGGCGCGCGAGGCCGGCGTAGCCATCGCGCCCGTGGACGGCTTTCTTGCCATTTCGGGGGCCGGCGTGCGTGGCGCCGTGCAGGGACGACAGCTGCTCGCCGGCGCGGAACGCCTGATGCGCGAGCAAGGCATCGATATCGCTCCCCTGGCCGGCCAGGCGGACGAGTGGGCGCGCGACGGCAAGACGGCGATCTACGTGGCCGTCGACGGAACGGCTGCCGCCGTCATGGCGGTCTCCGACCCCGTCCGTCCCACCTCGGCCAGCGCCATCGCGGCCCTGCGCGCGGCGGGCATCCGCACGGTGATGATCACCGGGGATAACCGGCATACGGCGCAGGCGGTGGCGCGCGTATTGGGCATCGATGACGTGCGCGCGGAAGTGCTGCCGGAGGGCAAGGTCGAGGCGGTGCGCGCCCTGCGCGCACACGCCGCCGGCGGGCCGGACGACGCATCGGGCGCCACCGCGCCCGGCGGCCCGCCCGGACCTGTCGCGGGCAAGACTGGGCCTCGTTCGCTGCTGGCCTTCGTCGGCGACGGCATCAACGACGCGCCGGCGCTGGCGGCGGCGGACGTGGGCATCGCCATCGGCACGGGCACCGACGTCGCCATCGACGCCGCGTCCGTGGTCTTGATGGCCGGCGATCCGGCCGGCGTCGCGCGCGCCATCGCGATCAGCCGCGCCACGTTGGCGAACATCCGGCAGAACCTGTTCTGGGCCTTCGTCTACAACGTCGCCCTGATTCCCCTGGCGGCCGGCATCCCGGCGTTGTTCCAGGGACCGTCGCTGTCGCCCGTGTTCGCCGCCGCGGCAATGGCCCTGTCCAGCCTTTTCGTGGTGGGCAACGCGCTGCGGCTGCGCGGACTGCGCGCCGCTTCCACTCCGGAGGTTAAGAGACCATGAATATCGGCCAGGCGGCAGCGGCATCCGGCATTACCGCCAAGATGATCCGCTACTACGAGAGCATAGGCCTGACGCAGGCCCCGCAACGCACCGACGCCGGCTATCGCATCTACGGCGATAACGACGTCCACACGCTGCGCTTCATACGGCGCGCCCGCGACCTGGGCTTCTCGGTGGACCAGATGCGCGACCTGCTGGCGCTATGGCGCGATCGCAGCCGCGCCAGCGGCGACGTCAAGCGCATTGCCATGGAACACGTGGCCGAACTCGAACGCAAGGCGCGCGAACTGCAGCAGATGGCCGATACGCTGCATCACCTGGCCGACCATTGCCATGGCGACCGGCGACCGGAGTGCCCCATCATGGATGAACTGGCCGGCCGCTGACGGTCGTGGTCAGGCCCCCGTCCACTCGGACACGAACTCGTGGAAGTCCGGACGGGTCGCCGTGGGCACGGCGCACGCGGGGGTGCCGATCGCCAGGAAGCCCAGGAAGCGGTAGTCCAGCGGATCGAAGCCCAGCGCTTCCTGGACGGGCTCCAGGTAGGTGCCCAGGCCGGTGCTCCAGAATGCGCCGTAGCCCAGCATGTGCGCGGCATTCAGGATGTTCATCACCGAAGCGCCGGTGGCAAGCAACTGCTCCTGCTCCGGGATCTTGGTGTTGTCGTGGGCGATCTTCTGCGCCAGCGCGATCAGCACCGGCACGCCGGCCAGCCATTCGCGCACGGATTTTTCCTTTTCGGGCGTCATGCGCTTGTCGCCGCTGCGCTTGACCGCGTCCAGCGCGAGATCGGCGAAGCGGCCGATGGCCGAGCCGCGGATCAGCTTGAAGCGCCACGGGCGCAGGGAGCCGTGGTCCGGAGCGGACATGGCGGCTTGCAGCATCTGGTCCAGTTCCTCCGGACGCGGCGCGGGCGCCCTCAGGAATTTCATGGAGCGGCGCGTGTGCAGGGCATGTATGGGCGCGGAAACCGGCAGGGAGTCGGGCGCGGAAACGGGGGCGGTGGCGGATACGGATGTCATGGATGGGATGGAGAAAAAAGTCTGTGGCCGGCGGCGGCCGGGCTCAACCCAGATGGGTGTGGCGTTCGGGGCGCTCCTCGACCTGCATTTCCGCCAGGCCGTGGAGGATGCCACAGTCCTCCGCATGGGGCCGTGCCGACACGCAGCGCTGGCGCAAGGCCGACAACTGCCCCTTCAGGTGCATCAGTTCGGCGATCCGTTCATCGACGTGCCGGATGTGGTCTTCGAAGATCTCATTGATGGGACCGCAGTCGGCGGCCTGGCTGTCGGCCAGGCGAAGGATGGCGCGAATCTCGTCCTGGGTCATGTCCAGGGCGCGGCAGTTACGGATCAGCCGCAGCCGCTCCGCGTGCACGGGACCGTAGCTGCGGTAGTTGTTGGCGCCGCGCTCGGGGGCGGGTAACAAGCCTTCCTTTTCGTAGTATCGGACCGTCTCCACCGTCGTACCGGCGGCCTTGGCAAGTTCTCCGATCTTCATGGAGGCTCTCCTCTGGGTGGACTTGACCCTATAGTAACCCCAGGGTGTGGAATACGCCCATGAGCAAGAAAACCATCGCCATTCACGCGCCGGCCGCCCACCAGGGCGATGGCTGCTGCAACGGTCACCACACCCACGACGGCGCGGGCCGCGGGCACGAACACGGCCACGAACACGGCCACGCGCACTCGCACGCGCACGCGCACGCGCACGCGCAGAAGCACCAGCACGGGCACAACCACGAGCACGAGCACAAGCACGAGCACAAGCACAAGCACAAGCACGAGCACGAACACGAGCACGAACACGAACACGCGCACGGACATGGCGCCGGGACGGCGTGCTGCCACGGCGCTGCCGGGACGGCCGCATCGTCCGCGGCTGCGGAGCCTCCCATCGCGGTGGAAGCAGGCATGACCCTGACCCGCATCCGCATCGGCCAGATGGACTGCCCGACGGAAGAAGCCCTGCTGCGCAAGAAGCTGGGCGGGATGGAAGGCGTGCGCGATATGCACTTCGACCTGATGCGCCGCGTGCTGTCGGTGGTGCATGGCGAGGGCATGCAGGAGCAGGTGCTGGCCGGCGTGCGCGCGGTCGGCATGACGCCGGAGCTGCTGGCGGGCCAGGCCCCCGCGGCGGCGCCGGCCGTCGAGCGGCCGCGCTGGAAGCTGCTGGCCGCCGCCGGCGTCCTGGCCGCGCTGGCCGAGGCTGCGCATTTCGCCGGCCTGCCGGAAGCCGTCGCGGCCGTGCTGGCGGCGGCATCGGTGCTGGCCTGCGGCCTGAACACCTACCGCAAGGGCTGGATCGCCGTGCGCAACGGCAACTTGAACATCAATGCCTTGATGAGCATCGCGGTCACCGGCGCTGCGCTGATCGGACAGTGGCCGGAAGCCGCGATGGTGATGTTCCTGTTCAACGTCGCCGAACACATCGAGGCGCGCTCGCTCGACCGCGCGCGCAAGGCGGTACGCGGCCTGCTGGAACTGGCGCCGCCCAGCGCCACCCGGCGCGAACCGGACGGCACGTGGCGCGAAGTGCCGGCGGCCGAACTGGCCGCCGGCGATATCGTCCGGGTGCGGCCGGGCGAACGCATCGCGGCCGATGGCGTGGTGGTGGACGGCCGCTCCGCCGTGGACCAATCGGCCATCACGGGCGAAAGCCTGCCGGCGGACAAAGCGGCGGGCGATACCGTATATGCCGCCACCGTGAACGCCGAAGGCTCCTTCGACTACCGCGTCACGGCAGCCGCGCAGGACACCACGCTGGCGCGCATCATTCATGCGGTGGAGCAGGCTGCCGCGTCGCGGGCGCCCATGCAGCGCTTCATCGACCGCTTCTCGCGCGTCTATACGCCGACGGTCGTGGGCATCGCCCTGCTGGCGGCCTGCCTGCCGCCGCTGGCGTGGGGGCAGCCCTGGCATGAAGCCGTCTATCGCGCGCTGGCCCTGCTGATCATCGCCTGCCCCTGCGCGCTGGTCATCTCCACCCCCGTGAGCATCGTCAGCGGCCTGACGGCCGCCTCCCGCCGGGGCATCCTGGTCAAGGGCGGCGTCTATCTGGAGAACGGCCGCAAACTGCGCTGGCTGGCTTTCGACAAGACCGGCACCCTGACGCACGGCCAGCCCGCCCTGACCGATCTGATGGACATCGATGGCGATGGCGCGCCCCGCGCCGCGGCGCCGTCCGCGCCGGACGATGCGACGCGCCCCGCGGCGCCCTGGACAGGCGTGGCGCAAGACACCGTGCGCCTCGCCGCCAGCCTGGCGGCGCGGTCGGACCATCCCGTTTCGCGCGCCATCGCGCGCGACCTGGGGGAAACCGCGCTGCATGAGGTCGAGGACTTCAGCGCCCTGCCCGGCCGCGGCACGCGCGGGCGCATCGGCGGCAATCAATACCACATGGGCAATCGCCGCCTGCTGCGGGAACAGGGTTGGGAAACGCCGGCGCTGGCGCGGGCGCTGGACGCCCTGGAAGCCCAGGGCAAGACCGCCGTCGCGCTGTGCGGCGAGGACGGCGCGCGGGCGGTCGCGGCCGTGGCCGATACCGTGCGCCCCCACAGCCGCGCGGCGATCGATGCCTTGCACCGGCTCGGGGTGCGCACGCTGATGCTCAGCGGAGACAACGTCGCGGCGGTACGCGCCATCGCCGCGCAACTGGGCATCGACGACGCCCGCGGCGACCAGTTGCCCGAGGACAAGCTGGCCGCCCTGGAAACGCGCATGCGCGATGGCCTGGTGGGCATGGCGGGAGACGGCATCAACGACGCACCCGCGCTGGCGCGCGCGGATATCGGCTTCGCCATGGGCGCGGCGGGCACGGGCACGGCGATCGAAACCGCGGACGTTGCGCTGATGGACGACGACCCGCGCAAGATCGCCGAATTCGTGGAATTGTCCCGGGCCACCCATCGCGTGCTGGTGCAGAACATCGTGCTGGCGCTCGGCATCAAGGCCATCTTCCTGGTGCTGGCGCTGTCCGGCATGGCTACCTTGTGGATGGCTGTTTTCGCCGACGTGGGTACCAGCCTGCTGGTCGTGGCCAACGGCATGCGGCTCTTGCGCGCACGCGGGACCGGCGGCCGGACCGCGCGTGCACGGCGAACGAATGAAAGCGAGCCGTTACTAACGCGGCCGACCTCACAATAAAACGCCGCCTCCCGCCCCTGCGCGCGATACCGCGGCGATCCCGAAAGCGATGCCCCTTTTTCCCCGCGCGGTCCCGGCGGCCTGGAGCCCCGTGGCCCGCGCCGCACCGGCCTTCGCGCCCACCTTGCCCGCCCGGCCCCCCAACTGCCAAACAACGGCCGCCGCGGCTTTCGCGGCCTATCGCGAACCCGTGCCGCCCAGGCCGGTCCGCGCCGCCGATCCCGCCACGGCCCCGGCGTGCGCGGCCGTGGAAGCGGACCAACCCCGGCCAGGATCGCTGCTGGGCGCACGCATCGCCGGCGCGCGCGCCATCCTGCGGGAAGGCGCGGACGAAGAGGACGACGTGTTGCTGCTGGCGGCCAACGCCTTGCACCAAAAGGCGGTGGCGCATCCGGACGACGCCGACGCGCAGGCGGCATCGCTGACCCTGTGGCGCGCCGAGGCACAGGCCTGGGCCGCGGCCAACGGCGCCGCGCCCTCGCTGGACGAGGCCACGCGTTTGCAGGCCTACCTGGATCTGTGGAAGCTGGCGCTGGACCCGCCCGCGCCGCCGGCGTTCCTGACGCGGCGCGATGTCGCGCGGGAGTACTTGCTGGAGCGCGCCCGCACCGGCCAGTCCATCGCCATCGCGGCGACGCCCTCGATGCAAGCCGTGCCCGTGGAGGCGTTGGTCGACCATTACATGGAGACGCCGGAGGTCCGCGTCCGATACTACGGCCAGTTCGCCGACTATGTGAACGCGCATCTGGACCACTTCAGCAAGCTGAGCGCCATCGCCGATGCCGCCGCCGCGGGCGTGCACCGGCTGCGCCTAGAGGAAGTCCCCAGGCGGATGTGGCACATCAGCAGCCTGATCGCCTATCCCGCTGGCGCGCACAAACTGCCCTCCGGCGCATTGCTGGACACGCTGGGCAGATCGCTGGGTCCCAGCTACGTGGCCGAGATGGCCGACGGCGAATTCCTGCATATCGACGCCGGCGGAAAGGTCGCGCGGCTGGGCGGCACCGTCGCGAACGAGGCAGGCCAGCTGGATCCCGGCGCCCTCTTGAGAAGCCTGGGCCTGGTGGCGCCGCCGGCCTCGCCCGCACCCGCCGCGTCCGCGCCAGGTCCGCTTCCCGGCCATGCCGCGCCAGCGGACGCCGCCACGCCGGCGCGACCGCGCCCCGCCGCGGAATACATCGTCAACCATGCGCCTTGCGCGCCGGTGACGCTGCGCGCGCACATCGTCACGCTGCGGCGCGTCGCCGTGCTAGGCGCGATCCAGCAATGGAAGACCGACAACTATCTGCCCTCGCGCATGGAAACGGTGCTGCGGCTGATCGTGCCCTTCTACGCCTTCTACCACCAGATGAAGTGGGACCCCGGCTATGAACCGCAGCTCGGGGACGTCGCATGGGACGCGGCCGCGCTGGCGATCACGCTGGCCTTGATCGCGGTCACCGCCGGCGGCGGCAGCGCCGGCATCGCGGCGGCGCATATCTCGATGCGCGCCGTCGCGGCGCAAGGCGCCCGGGCCATGATGGCGGCGGGAATGCGCTCGCTATTGCAGCAGTTCCACCTGCGCGTCCTGTTGGTAAGCGGGGCGCGCGAACTTACCGATTTCGTGGTGCCGGTTTTTTCCGCGGCACGGCTATTGGGCAGCGCGGCGCGCGTCACGCCGCTGGCCGCGCGCGCCCTGAAAGGCGCCGCCCTGCGGGCAAATACCGCCCTGCGCACGGCCAACGCGCGCTTGTTGCTGGACGGCATTTACGAGCTGGTGGCGCGCGGCAACACGGCCCACCGCAATGTATCGGCCGCGACGATACGGCAGAGCCTGGAGGCCGCGGCCCGCCGGCCGGTGCCCATGCGCGTCTATCACCGCCAGGACAAGGGATCAAGCGGCACTATGCTGATGGCGACGATGGATCCGTACGCCTCGGCCGACGACATCCTGGCCGCCATCATCCGGCACGCCGCCTGTGGGGCCGGCCCGGGCCCGCTGCCGTCCTTGACCGGCGCCCGCGACGCATCGCCGGAATCGGCCCGCGCGGCGCCGGGCACGGGCGCCGCGGCGCCGCATGTCATTGCCATCGATACCACGGCAGCGCCCGGAAAATTCCGCAACCTGGAAGACATCCTGGTCAACGACGGCCCGCGGCTGGTGCAGGAAGGCAGGTTGCCCAGCGCGATCCTGCGGTCCGCCATCACGCAGGCGCTGGCGCGGAAAGACGAAAGGATCTTCTATATCGGCGGGCGCATTCCGGACGCGCTGATCCTGGGCCGGGATGCGGCGGCGAGCGCCGGCGCGCCGGCCGAGCCTTCCTGCTCGCGCACCTGCACGGCGGCCAGCGCCTCGCCCAGCGCCGCGGCGCCCGCGCCATCGAACAGCCCGTTCGCCCGTTCCAGTATCCGTTCCGCGGCTTCCGCGCCCACCGACGCGCCCGCCAGCGACAGGTATTTGCGTTCGATGTCCCTGCGCGGCATGGGGTTCTCCGGCATGCCCAGGGAATAATCCACGCGGCAGTCATGTGCCTGGCCGCCGCGCAGGACCAGCCTGACGCGCCCGCCATAGATGCCGGGATAGGCGCGGTCGATGTCCGGATCGATTTCGATCTCCACCCGGCGCGCCAGGGCGACCACGCGGGGGTCGACGATGCGGCCGGGCGTGAACTGCTCCAGATAGGCCTGGCCATCCATCAAGGCGACCGCGATGTTGTAGCGCAGGCTCATCTGCGCGTTCAGCACCGAATCGGCGCGATACTCGAAGCCCGTTTGCGTATTCACGACCGCCGGAATGCCGGCGACGATACGTTCGATATCGTCCACGTCGATACGGTGCTCGCGCAGCAGCCGCAGCGCGGCATCCACGCAGGCGTGGTTGCTGCCGCAGCAGGCGTGCGGCTTGAAGCAGGTGGCGTCCGTATGCCAGGTCGTTCCCAGGCCCTGCGCGATCATGCCGGGGCGGGGGCTATCGGACATGCCGAACAGGAAGCTGCCGTCCTCGGCCTCCAGGATGAAGCGCGGTCCCTCGTATCCCCGCGCCGCCAGCAGCGCGGCCGTCACGCCCGCTTCGGCCGACCGCCCGGGATGCATGCGCTTGCTCATGCCGCCGTCGGCGGTAAAGGCCCACAAGCCGGCCGATTGCGTGCCGGCCAGCCCCAGCGCGCTGGCCGTGGTGGAGGCATCCAGGCCCAGGATCACGCTGGCGGCCGCCGCGGCGGCGAAGGTGCCGGTGGTGCCGGTCAGGTGCCACCCTCGCATGCGGGTACGGCCGGGATTGGCCGCCTGGCTGACCCGGTTCATGGTCTCGTAGCCGGCAGCCATGGCCGTCATCAAGGTCGCCCCGTCCACGCGCTCGCGCTCGCCCAGCGCCAGCACGACCGGCAGCACGACGGCCCCGGGATGGATCTTGGCACGGCTGTGGTCGTCGAAGTCGAAGGCATGGATGGCGGTACCCGCCGCCAGCACGCTATTGCCGACGCTGACGCGCGCCTGCCCGCCCCATAGCGCGGCCTCGGCAGGGCCCTGCCGGTCGCGGGCGTACTCGCGCATGATGCGGCCCCAGGGCGTGGCGAGTCCGTACAGGCCGCAGCCCAGCCCGTCCACCAGCGCCTTGTCCAGCACCTCGCGCGTCGGCCCGGGGATCGCCGAGGGCCTGAGCCCGGCGATGAATTCCGCCAGTGCCATCGTGATGCCGCGATGCTCGCGCGCCAATGCCTTCCATGATTCCAGGTCGTCCATGGGTCTTCCTCCATTCTCTGGCTGTCGCCGCGGCCGCCCGCGGCGCACGGGTTCCGCGCGGAGCGCCTAGTCGGCCTTGGCGCCCGAGGCGCGCGCCACCTCGCCCCAGCGCACCAGCTCCGTCTTCATGAACTGCGCGAAGGCCTCCGGCGACGCCTGCGTGTACGGCTCGATGCCCAGCTTGGTCAGGCTGGCCTTGACCTCCGGCGACTGCACGGTACGCACCAGGGCCTGGTAGAGCTTGTCGACGATGGG
This sequence comes from Bordetella bronchialis, assembly GCF_001676705.1. Classification (NCBI taxonomy): domain Bacteria; kingdom Pseudomonadati; phylum Pseudomonadota; class Betaproteobacteria; order Burkholderiales; family Alcaligenaceae; genus Bordetella; species Bordetella bronchialis. Next base: position 2,514,409 of record NZ_CP016170.1, on the reverse strand, counting down.
CTTGGGGGTCTTGGCGGGCGCCATGACGGCGAACCAGTTGAAGGCCAGCACGGTGGGCAGGCCGCCTTCGGCCGACGTCGGCACGTCCTTCATGACATCCGCGCGGTGGGTGTTGGTGACCGCGATGGCGCGCAGCTTGCCTTCGTTCACCATCGTGTACAGCGCGGGCAGGTCCACGATAATGCCGTCGACGTGCCCGCCCACGGCGTCGGTGATGGCCGGGCCGGCGCCCTTGTAGGGCACGTGCACGATGCGCCCCTTGGAAGCGATCTTGAGCAACTCGATGGCCAGATGGGGCAGCCCGCCATTGCCCGAAGACGAGAAGGTCACGTCGCGCGTCTTCGACAGCGCCACCAGCTCGGGCAAGGTCTTGGCCGGGACCTTCGGATTGACGGCGATCAGTTCAGGCGTTTGCGCGACCGTGGTGATGCCGACCAGGTCCTTCAGCGGATCGAAGGGCATGTTGCTGTACGTATGCGGGCTGATCGCCAGGGGACTGGCGCTACCCAGCGTGATCGTGTAGCCGTCGGGCGCGGAACGCGCGACGTAATCGGTACCGATGATGGCATTGGCGCCCGGACGGTTCTCCACCACCACGCTGGCGCCGATGATTTCGCCGAGCTTGGGCGCGAGGATACGGGCCACGATATCGTTGGACCCGCCGGGGGGAAAGCCCACCACCAGGTGGATGGGCCGCGACGGGTAGTCGGGATCCTGCGCCGCGGCGGGCAAGGCGGCGGCGGCCATCGCGGTGGCGGCGATCAGGGTGGCCAGGGGCTTGAGCAATTGCAGCATGTCGGTCTCCTTTAGGTGGGCATCGCCCCCGTCGGCGATATCCGGCGGCCTATCGGGCAGCCGGCATCGCGGGAGGCGTTTCTTGTCTTCGTACGCCGCGCGGCGCTCAGCCGCCTGGCGCCAGCAGGCGCATCAGCGCCCCGACGTCGCGGCAGGCTTCGATATCCGCCACCTGTTCCGCCACCTGGGCCGCGCGCGCGCCGCCCAGCACCGGTGTCGCCAGGCTGTCGAACTTGGCGCGCAATTCGTCGTCGGACATGGGATTCTGGATCGAACCCTTGGGGTAATCCACCTGGGCGCGATAGGTCGTGCCGTCGTCCATCTCCAGCGTCATCAGGCAGGACACGCCGCGCGGCAGGCTTTCGTCGACGGTGATCCGCACCATCTCCGACAGCTTTTTCAGCACGGGCTCTTTCAGCCGCGCGTTGTTGTACTGCGGGAACAGGGCCTGGCCGTCGGTCAGCGCCACCGCCACCGAGTACGGCAGGCTGACCTGGGCCTCGTGGTACGTGACGGGCCGGGCGTTCTGGTGATACAGCGCCCAGTCCGGATGGCGGGCCATGCGGATGGCCTTGATGCGGTCCAGGTCGGGCGCGTGATTGCGGCGGATCTCCAGCGCGCAATCGATGGCGTTGTGGATGGGCCGTGCGCAGGAATACGGCTTGAATTCGATATCCAGCATGTAGGGCCGCGCCAGATCCTTGACGAGTTGGCCGGGGTCGTTGGCATCGGTGAATGCCTTCAGGAAGCCGCGCTCGCCTTCGAAGATGGTGGCCGCGCCGGTGAATCCCAGCTGCGCCATCAGCGAGGCGGTCACCCCGCTGCGCGAAGCGGGCCCGGGGTTGAAGCGCTTCTGCATGGACGGGCCGTACATCTCCATCAGGCCGCCGGATTGCGCGCCGGCCAGGCCCAGCGCGGACACCATCTGCTCGGCCGTGAGCCCGAGCAGGCAGGCCGACGCAATGGTCGCGCCGAAGATGCCGCAGGTCGGCGTGGTGTGGTAGCCGCGATTGCGCAGCGAGTTATTGGCCGCCTTGCTGACGCGCTCCATCATCTCGCAGCCGGCGGCCAGTGCGGAAAGCAGCGCCTTGCCGTCGGCTTTCTGGCGTTCGGCGGTGGCCAGCGCGGCGGAGAACACCGGCGGACTGAAGTGGAACAGGGCCAGCACGTCGATATCGTCCAACTCGACGCTGTGCGAGGAAATGGCGTTCGCGAAAGCCGCCTGCATGGCCGGCACACGGGTGCCCTCGCCGATCAGCGTGGACTCTTCATGGCCGCCGCTGGCTTGCGCGAAGCGGCGCGCCACCTCGCCGCTGCCGGTCTGGCTGCCGGCCACGGCCACGCCCAGATAGTCCAGCAGCAGCCGCTTCATCGCCTTGCGGTTGGCATCGGGCAGCGGCTTGCCGCCGAAGCCGGAGAAGTGATCGGCGAGTTGTTCTGAAAGCGTCTTGGACATGATCTTCCTGTTCGAAGGGTGATGAAGAAAGGGATGGGGACGGACGGGCGGCGCCAGGCCCGCTCACGCCGCCCTGCCCGGCTGGGCCAGCAAGGCGAGCAGCGGCCCGACGTCGTCCATGGTCTCCAGCGTGTCGCACATGCGCACCGCCTGGTCGATGTCCCGTGGCGCCAGGCAGGACGCCACCACATTGCGGAACTTGTATTCCACGTCTTCCGGGCGCAGGGGATTCTCCGGACTGCCGCGGCGGTTGAGGATTTGCTTGCTGAGCGTGCGGCCATCGCGCGTGCGCACCGCCACCGTGGCGGCGTGGCGAAAGGCCGGGCCCATGGCGTTGATGTCCGCGTCCGAACGGGCATGGATGCGGCGGATGAAATCCAGCAGGCGCGGATCGGCCAGGCGGTCCTCGCGGTACTGGCTGACGAAGGCCACGCCGTCGTGCGCGATGACGGCCAGGCCGTAGTACAGATTCATCTGCGCCGCGGTCACGCCCTGCGCCTTGTAGTCCCAGGCGCAGTGCACGAAGGTCATCTCGCTGACGCCGACATCCACGGATTCGATATCGTCCGGCGCCAGGCGGTTTTCCCGCATGATGTGCGCCAAGGCGTCCAGCGCCGAATGGATGCTGGTCACGCTGGCATGCGGCTTGTAGCCAACCTTGGCCGTTTCCCAGTCGCTGCCCAGGCCGTCGGTCAGCCGCGCCGCATTCGGCGAATCGGAATAGGCCGCCAGGTAGCCGCCGTAGCTGGCCTCCAGCACGTCGGTAATGCCGGTGAAATCGCGCGCCGCCAGTTGCGCCGAATACACGCCGCTTTGCGCGGCGCGGCCGGCATGGAAGCGCTTGACCATGGCGCCTTCCTGCGCCGCCATCAGCCCGCCCGCCTGCGAGCCGACGATACCCAGCGCATGCTGCATGCGGCCGGCGTCCAGCCCCAGGCTCTTGCCGGCGCAGGCCGCGCCGACGAACACGCCGGACGAGCCTTGCGGATGAAAGCCGCGGAAGAACAGCCCCATGGTGGCGGCGTTGCCGACGCGGATGCCGACCTCGTAGCCGGTGGCCATCGCCGCGATGAGATCGCGGCCGCTCCAGCCGCCGTCGCGTTCCGCATAGGCGGCGGCGATGGGCAGCGCGATGGACCCCGGGTGCAGGATCGATTCCTTGTGGATGTCGTCCAGCTCGAAGGCATGCCCGGCGGTGGCATTGACCAGCACGGCGTTGGCGACCGAGGTACGCCGGCCGGTGCCCATGATGGACGCGACGGGCGCGGCGCCCTCGTCCTCTACCATCTCGCCGACCTTGCGCGTCCACGGCAAGGTGGCGCCATACAGGCAGCAGGCGATGCTGTCCAGCGCGCTGGTCTTGATGCGCTGGACCACTTCGGCCGGCAGGTCCTCGTAGCGGATGGACGCCGCGAAAGCGGCCAGGTCGCGGGTGGCGTTCGCCAGCAAGGGCGGTTTGGAACTGCTCATGGGGAGGTTCTCCTGTCCTTCAATCGATATGGGTGCCCGATGCCGCGATCGCCTTCGCCCAGCTGGCCGCCTGTTGATCCAGGAAGGCCTTGGTCTGCCGGGGTCCCTCGTTGAGGATGCCGACGCCGGCGTTGCGCAGCTTCTCCTGCAGGTCGGGGGACTTCAGCGCCTGGTCGAACTTGGCGGCCAGCGTCTGCACGACCGGATCGGGCAGCTTGGCGGGACCGAGCAGCATGTACCAGGTGGTCACGGAATATCCCGTGACGCCCTCTTCCGCCAGCGTGGGAATTTCCGGCGCGATGGGCGAGCGCTTGCCACCCGTCTGGCCGAGCGCGCGCAGGCGGTTGTCGCGGATATACGGCAGGCTTTCGGAAATGGGCAGCATGGTCACGTCCACCCGCTTGCCCAGCATGTCGGCCATGGCCGCCCCGCCGCCCTTGTAGGGCACGTGCAGGTACTGCATGCCGGTCATGGATTTCAGCACCTCCATGGCCAGGTGCGAGGAACTGCCGTTGCCGGAGCTGGCGAAGCGGATCGCGTCGGGCTTCTGCTTGCTGGCGGCGACCAGTTCCTTGATGTTGTGGATAGGCAGGTCCGGACGCACCATCAGCACCAGCGGCGCCTCGCCCACCAGCGCAATGGGCTTGAAGTCGCTGAGCTTGTACTCGACCTTGCGGTACAGGCTGGGATTGATGGCGATGCCGGGCGTACTGAACAGCACCGTGTAGCCGTCCGCCGGCGCCGAGGCCGTGGCATCGAAGGCCAGGTTGCCGCCGGCGCCCGGCCGGTTCTCCACCACGAAGTTGAACCCCGAGAGCTCGCCCACCTTTTGCGTGACCAGGCGCGCGACGATGTCGGCGCTGCCGCCGGCCGGGAAGGCGACCAGGGTGCGGATGGGGCGGGACGGATAGGTATCCGCGTGGGCGGCGGGCGCCAGCGCCCACCCCAGCAGCGCGCAGGTCAACAGCGATCGTATCGGTTTCATGTGTTGTCTCCTTGGTGGTTCTTGTGACGGGGCGGGCGGTGGACGCGTCCCGCCCCTGCCCGCCGCGCTATTCCGACGGCGCGGTGTCCAGCCGCACCGCGATGTCGCGCAGTTCCTCCGACGCCGCCGGATAGCGCCGCATGACCTGCGGGTCATGGCCGGGCACGATGTGGGCGGGCGTATCCGCCAGGCGTTCCAGGGTGTCGTAGCCCTCCATGGCCTGGCCGACGTGAAAGACCGTGGTAAAGACCCGCCGCTTCTCGAAATGCTCGTAGAAGTGGCTGGTATCGGAGGCCAGCACCACCCAGCCGCGCCGCGTGTGCACGCGCACGCATTGCAGGCCGTGCGTATGGCCGCCCACGTGATGCACGCTCAGGCCCGGCGCCAGCGTCGCGTCGCCCGCATGGAAGACGACCCGATCCTTGTAGACCATGCGCACCATGCCGGTGACCTCCTCCACTTCGTAGCCGTGGTTGAACTGGCGATGACGCATGTGCCGCCCCGTGGCATAGGCCATCTCGGCATCCTGCAGGTGAAAGCGCGCGGACGCGAAGGTGTCGAAGGTACCGACATGGTCGTAGTGCAGGTGCGTGATGATGACCTCGGGTACCCGGGCCGCGTCCACGCCCAGCAGCGCCAGGCCCTCGGCCGGCGTGCGCAGCAGCGTGCGGCCGCGCTTGCGCGCCACCTCCGGCCCGAAGCCGGTATCGACGACGATTTCCCGGCCGTCGCCGCGCACCAGCCAGACGTAATAGTCCATGGGCATGGGCCCGTCGTGCGGATCGCCACCGACGAAATTGTTCTGCCGGCGTCCGTCGCGCGTGGCGTAGCGGATGGCGTAGACCTCGTATTCGGGCAGCGGGATGGAAGACTCGGGATATGTCGTGGTCATGGTTGTACGGCATGGGAGGTGGAAGAATGGCCGGCTGGAGCGTTCAGCAGCGCGGCAAGGCGGGCGGGCGTGTTCCCCCCGTCGTCCGCCTTATCCGCGTCCAGCGCCAGCACCGCGTCGCGGATGCGTGCCCGGCCCGCGCCATAGATGGGCGCGGCGACGGTATCGAACTTGCGCGCGATGTCCTCGCGCGACATGGGGTTCTCCGGCTCGCCCCTGGCATGGTCCAGCGCATGGCGCAGTTCGGTGCCATCGGTCAGCGTGACAGTCACCAGGGCGGGACGGCGGTCGGGATAGCCGGCGTCCAGGCCCGGATCCGCGCCGACCGTGGTCATGTCCATCAGCGCGCGTACCCGCTCGTCGGCCAGCATGGCCTGGGTATAGCGGCCGGGCGTCGCGTCGCCCGCCACCAGCATGACGGCAATGGAAAACGCGATGGAGAACTGCGCCTGGTCGGCATTGCGCGGGAGCTCGATGGCGGCCGCATAGGTGACGGTGTCGACCCGGGCGTCGATGCGCGCGATGCGCGCGGGGTCCACGCCTTGCAAGGCGGCCGCCGCCGCGTCGATGGGCGCATGGTTGCCGCGGCATCCGCCGTGCGCTTTCAGGTAGGTTTCGCCTATGCTCCAGCGCGCGCCCAGGTCCAGGCTCGCCGCCTGTGCGTCGGCGGCGCCGGCGAAGGCCGGCAAGAAGCCGGTTTCGAAAATATCGGCGGCGCCGGTCGCGCCCTGGGCGGCGTACAACGCCGCCAGCAAGCCGCCTTCGCTGCTGCGTCCGACTTGCAAGGGCTGGCTATCGGCGCTCTTCAGGGCCGCCTTCAGGCCCGCGCCATGGCTGCACGCGATCGCCACGGCGTGGGCGGCCTGGCGCGGTTCCAGTTCCAGCAGCGTGGCCGCCGCCGCGGCCGTGGCGGGCGCCGCCAGGATCGCCGTGCTCTGGAAGCCGCGCCGCACGGTCGCGGGGTAGATGGCGCGGCCCAGGCGCAGGAAGACTTCGTAGCCGTTGGCGATGGCGGCCACCAGCAGCCGCCCCGAAGCGCCGCGCGCGGCGGCCAGGGTCATCGCCGCCGGAATCACCGCCGAGGACGGATGCCCGCCGGTAAAACGCGAGCCGTCCTCGAAATACGTGGAGTGCGACACCGCGCTATTGACGATGACCGCGTCGCGCAGCCCGCGCCCCTGCGACGTACCCCAGACGCCGCAGGCGCCCTGCTCCGGCAGCAGGCGCAGCAGTCCTTCGTGGTTGCCCGCCAGCACGCCGCTGCAGGCGGCGGCCAGTACATCCAGCACGCGCAGCTTGACCGCATCGGCCACGTCCGCGGGCAGCGTCTCATGGCGCGAGCGGGCAATGAAGCGGCCCAGCCGCGCGGCAAGCATATCGGCGTTATCCAGGGCCATGGTGCTGCCTCAATCCATCTTCAGGCCGATGGCATCGATCACCGCGCGCCATTTCCCCACTTCCGCCCGGACCTTGGCATTGGCGTCGGCCGGGCTGTCGCCGATGACTTCCGCGCCCTGCTCCGCGAAGAAAGCCTGGATGTCGGGCGACTTCAGCGCCGCGACGACGTCGGCGTTGAGCTTGGCGACGACGGCCGGCGGGGTGCCGGCCGGCACGAACAAGCCGTACCAGGTATCGGCCTCGTAGCCCTTCAGGCCGCTTTCCGATAGCGTCGGAAGATCGCGCAGCATGCCGGGGCGCGTCGCGCTGGTGGACGCCAGCCCGACCAGTTTGCCGGACTTGATATACGGCAGCACCACGGGCGCGTTGGCGATCATCATCTGCACCTGGCCGCCCAGCAGGTCCGTCATGGCCGGCGCGCTGCCTTTGTAGGGCACGTGCGTGATCGAAACACCGGCCATGCTTTTGAAGATCTCCGCCGCCAGGTGCGGCGGGGTGCCGTTGCCCGGCGTGGCGTAGTTCAAGGCTCCGGGGCTGGCCTTGGCCATGGCGATCAGTTCCGCCACCGAACGCGCGGGCACGCCCGGATTCAGCACCAGCACGTTGGGCGTATTCGCCACCAGCGTGATCGCGGTGAAATCGCGCGTCGCGTCATAGGAAAGGTTGCGATACAGGCTCTGGTTGATGGCGTGCGTGCCCACCGTGCCCAGGACCAGGGTGTAGCCGTCGGCCGGCGCGCGCGCGGCGGCTTCCGTGCCGATATTGCCGCCCGCGCCGGCGCGGTTCTCGATGACCACGGGCTGCTTCCATCTTTCCCCCAGCTTCTGGGCCAGGGGGCGCGCCAGGATATCGGTGCCGCCGCCCGGTGGAAACGGCACGATCAGCTTCACCGGCCGGTCGGGAAAATTCGCCGCGGCCCGCGCCGCGTCGTCCGCGGAAGCGGCTGCCACGACCGGCAAGCCGGCGCCGGCCAGCAGCGCCGCGGCGAGAACCCGCCGCACCGCGCCGCCCCGCCATCCTTTCGGCCGCGCCCCGGCGCCGCGCGGCCTGTCCTGCCGCGCCGTGGCGTCGGGCGTGCAACCGCCCATCATGCCGTCGTTCCGCGCGGAAACACCGCTCGCCGGCCTGCCGTTTCCTTCCATGTTTGCCTTCCCCTTCATGTTGTTGTCCATTGCTCGCGCTCCCTCGGTCCGCGCCACCGTGGCCCGCCATGCCCGTCGCGGTTCACGCTTCCACCTTCCTGCGCAGGTCCGCGCCGGCGCGCGGGCGCCTGGCATGCGCATCGACACTCACGGCCACCATCCAGGCATCGCGCAGCGCCGCCAGGAAGTCGCCCGGCACATTGCAATCGCCGATGCGGGCATGGGGAATCCCGCTGGCCTCGACCGCGGGCAGCACGTCCAGGTTGGGACGCGGGCCGGTCGCGAACACCAGCATGTCGCCGGCGGGAATGCGCCGTGGCGCCGCGTCGCCCTCCTGTATCTCCAGCGTCCCGCCTTCCGCCTTCAGGATGCGGCAGCGCGTCAGCAGGGCCACGCCGTCGGCCGCCAGGCGCTCGACCAATTCGAATCTGTTGTTGCGCGCCATGCCGGTGGCGATACCCGCCTGCAGCTCCAGCACCGTGACGCGAGCGCCGCGCACACGCAGCGCGTCGGCCGTCTCCGCCCCCACCATGCCGCCGCCGACGATGGTGACGTGCATCCCCGCCGTTACCGCATCCAGATCCGCCAGTACATCCCAGGCATGCCGCACCCGCACGCCGGGGGCCAGCGCGCCCACATCCAGCGGCGGCGCAGCGGGCCGGGAACCGGTGGCCACGACGATGTAGTCCGGCGCACAGGCGCGGATGGCGCGTTCGTCCGCCCTCATCCCCGTCCGCACCGGGACGCCCAGGCGCTGCACCGTCCGCCAGCGATAGCTCCAGACCGGCTCTACTTCCTGTTTGTCCGGAGAGGCCGTGGCCAGCGGCATCTGGCCGCCCGGGCGATCCCGGGTCTCCCAAATTTCCACCGTATGTCCGCGGCCCTTCAGGACACGCGCGGCCTCGATGCCCGCCACGCCAGCGCCCAGCACCAGCACCCGCGCGCGCGGTCCCGGCGGCGGCGCGAAGAGCTGGGGCTCGGCGTATTCCAGCCGCTCGAACTCCGTACCCATCATGGGGTTCTGCACACAGGCGACGTCCTTCTCCAGCGTCAGCCGCTCGAAGCAGACATTGCAGGCGATACAGGCGCGTATGGGCGCGTCGACCTGGCCGAAGGCCTTCGCGGCCCAGTGCGGGTCCGCGTACAGCGCGCGGCCGATGGAAACGAAATCGGCGGCGCCGCTGGCCAGTACGCGTTCGGCGTCCTCCGGCTGCACCATGCGGCCGGCCACGAAGACCGGAATCCCCACGGCCTGCTTGATGGGCCGCGCCGCATCGGCCAGGCAGCCGCGCGGGAAAGACGGCGGCTGGATACAGAATTTGGACAGCTGCGGGCTTTCGTTGCTGCCGCCGGACAGGTCTATCGCGTCGGCCCCGGCGCGCTCCACGGCCCGCGCCAGCGCGATGATGTCGTTCTGGCCATACCCGCCCTCTGCGAACTCGCTCGCGCTCAGGCGGATCACCAGCCGCAGCTCCGGCAATGCGTCGCGCATGCGGCCCATGGTTTCCAGCAGGAAGCGCATGCGGTTGTCCAGCGACCCGCCATAGGCGTCGTCGCGGCGATTGATGCGGGGACTGAAAAACTGCTGGAACAGATATCCATTGGCGGCGTGGATCTCCACGCCGTCATAGCCGGCCAGCCACAGGCGCCGGGCGGCCGCCACGAAAAGCTTCTGGATATCGGCGATTTCCGTCGTCGACAATGGACGCACCGTATCGCCGGTGTTGGGATTGGCCCAGGGCGACGGGCCGACGGGCTCCATGTTCAGCACGGACCGGCGCAACAGCGCCCCCCGATGGTTGAGCTGGCCGAATACCGCGCAGCCATGGCGCTTGATGGCCTCTACGATGCTGGCCAGCCCGGGAATGAAGCGGTCGTGGTAGCAGCACAGCGAGTTGTTGTGCGGACGTGCCTGCTCGGTCACGACCATGGCCTCGGTCATGATCATGCCGACGCCGCCGCGGGCGCGCTCCTCGTAGTATTGCTTGTCCCGTTCGGTGGACAGGCCATCCGTGGTGCTGTAGTTGGTGCCCATGGGGGCCATCGCCACACGGTTCTTCAGGCGCAATCCGCCTACCAGCCCGGGCTGTTGCAGCAGCATCGGCTTGTCTCCTTGTCGGCTTCGAATCGATCGCTTCAGCGGCGCGGCGCTTCGTGCAGGCGCGCCACGATGCCCTCCAGGCCCGGCCCGGCGGCCGGATAGCGCGCCATGACCAGCGGGTCGTGTCCCGGCACCACGTGTTCGGGCGATGCCGCCAATTCCTTCAGGCGCCGGTAACCCTGCAGTACGTCGCCGACGCTGTAGACCAGGGGAAATACGCGATCCTGTTCGAAGTGCTCGTAGTAATGGCTGGCGTCCGAGGCCAGCACCACCCAGCCGCGCGCCGTATGGACGCGCACGGCCTGCAGGCCGGCGGTGTGGCCGCCTATCGCGTGCACACCGATGCCCGGCGCGATCTCGGCGTCGCCATCGTGAAAAACCACCCGGTCGCCATAGACCAGGCGCACCATGCCGCACACATGATCGGGCTCGTACGCGCGATTCAATAGGCCGCAGCACATATGTCTACCGGTCGCGAAGGCCATCTCGCCATCCTGCAAATGGAAGCGTGCGTTCGGATAGTCGCCCAGCGTGCCGGCGTGGTCGTTGTGCAAATGGGTGATGACGATGTCGCGGATATCGCGGGCCTGGATGCCCAGCAGCTCCAGCGCCGCGGCGGGGTGGCGCAACAGCTGGCGGTGGCGCTTGTCCGCCATGTCCTGCGCGAAACCGGTATCCACCAGCACGAGGCGCGAGGCACCGCGGATGACCCAGACGTAGTAGTCCATCGGCATGGGCGCGTCATGCGGGTCGCCTCCCAGGAAGTTCGCCGTGCGCCGCGCGGCGCGCGTTGCGTACTTCAGGGCGTACACCTCGTAGGCGGGCGGGCTGGCGGCGTGCCGGGAAGCGTCCCGGCCCGCGGACGTACCGGTGGCGATCGGCGGCTGCGGCATTGAATGCAAGTCTCCATGCGGCGCGCCCCGCCGCGCGGCGGGCGCCGCACCGGTGGAATGCGCTCTTGTCATGCAGAGCAGTCTAATTTCCGCCGCCAGGCCGATCAATTGGCTAGAATGACAAACACTGATGAACTGGATTCATGAATAAGCCGGCACGCCGATGCGCTCGCCGGGGCGCTTCCGGGTGCCCTTGCCATGGCGGCCGGCCCAGGGGACAAGCATGGAGAACCTGAACGCCCTGCGCGTATTCGCCCGGGTCGCCGAAACGCGCAGCTTCACCGACGCGGCCAAGCATCTAGGCCTGACTTCCTCGGCGGTGAGCAAGGCCATTACGCGCCTGGAACAGGAACTGGGGCTGCGCCTGCTGCACCGGACCACGCGCTCGGTCGGGCTGACGAACGACGGCGCCAGCTTCTTCGAACGCTGCCAGCAGATCCTGGCTGACGTGCGGGACGCGGAAAACTCCTTGAACCGTTCCCGGGCCGCGCCGCACGGACGCTTGCGCGTGCATATGCCGGTGGGCTTCGGGCGCCGCGTCATCGTCCCGCACCTGAGCGGATTCATCGAACGCTATCCCGACCTGGTGCTCGACGCCGAGCTGAGCGACCGCATGGTGGACCTGGCCTACGAAGGCATAGACGTCGCGGTGCACATCGGCGAGCTGGCCGACGCGCGCCTGATCGCCCGCCGCCTGTGCAACCTGCGCTTCGTCGCCTGCGCGGCGCCGGAATACCTGGCACGGCACGGCGAGCCCGCCACGCCGGACGAGCTGGACCGCCATCATTGCCTGGCCTATGTACTGATGCACACCGGCCGCTACCGCGAGTGGCAGTTCATCAAGAATGGCCGCACGTTCGGCAAGACCGTGTCCGGGCGACTGAACATCAACAATGCCGAATCGCTGCTGGAAGCCGCCACGGCCGGCCTGGGCGTGGCGATGATCAGCAACTTCATCGCCGCCGACGCCTTGCGCGACGGCCGGCTGCGCGCCGTCCTGACCGACTACGTCGCCCTGGGCCCGCAGGTGTCGGCGGTGTACCTGCCCAGCAAGAATATGTCGCCCAAGGTGCGCGCTTTCGTCGATTTCCTGATCGACCTGATCGCCAGCAATCCGCACTGGGACGAAGCCGGCGGGCTGCCCTATCGGCAGCCCACATAGCTCGCTATACTGCCCGACGGCCCGCCATCCCGGAACGCCCACACTTGTCCACGCAGAGACCTACCCCCGCCCTGCCGAAGTCCCGCGCCGCGCGCGCGCAGAAAAACGGATACACGCAAAAGGACGTCGCCCGCGAAGCCGGCGTATCGCAAAGCGCCGTATCCCGCGTGTTCGCCGGCCGCGGGTATGTCGCCGCGGAAGTCCGCCAGCAGATCGAAAAGGCGGCGCGCAAGCTTGGCTACCTGCCGGACATGGCGGCGCGCTCGCTGGTCAAGGGCCGCTCCAACATCGTGGCGGTGGTCACCAGCAATATCACCCACCCTTTCGTGCCGCAGATGCTGGAAAAAATGACCCTGGCCATCCAGCAGCGCGGACAGGAAGTGCTGCTGCTGAACTCGCCGCCAGGCCAGGACATCGACCGCCAGCTGCCGCTGGCCCTGCGCTACCGGGTCAAGGGCATCCTGATCGCCAACGTCAGCATCGGCGCGCGCGCCGCGCGGCAGGTGCGGCAAAGCGGCACGCCCATCGTCATGGTCAACCGCTATGTCGAGGAAAAAGCCGTGCATGGCGTCTCCTGCGACAACGCCCATGGCAGCCGGCTGGTGGCCCAGGGTTTCATTGCCGCGGGCAAGCGGCGCATCGCGTATATCGGCGGCCTGCCCGACTCGCCCACCAATGTCGTCCGCCGGGAAGCTTTCCTGCAGGCCCTGCGCGAACAAGGCCGGGCGCCGGACGTCGTGCTGGAAGGCGCTTTCAGCCATGCATGGGGCTACGAGGCGGCCGGCCTGCTGTGCCGGCGGCGGTCGCCGGTGGATGCGGTGTTCTGCGGCGACGACATGGTGGCCATCGGCATGCTGGACGGCTACCGCGGCATGCCCGGCGGGCTGGGCGCGGCGCCGGCCATCGTGGGCTTCGACGACATTCCCAATGCCAGCTGGCCGCCCTACATGCTGACCACGTACAGCAACCCCCTGGACCGCATGATCGCCGTGGCGCTGGACCTGCTGGACCGGCCGGCGGACCAGGCGCCCGTGCGCGAAGTGCTGCAAGGCGAGCTGGTACGGCGGGCGTCTTTCTAGCGTTAACAGGCCCTAGCGTCCTTCCACCCGCACCCGCGGGTCCAGCACGTCGCGCAAGCCGTCGCCGATAAGATTCAGTCCCAGCACCGTCATGCCCAGGACCAGCCCCGGGAACAGGCAGATCCACGGCGCATCCGGAATGAAATCGCGGCCGTCGGCGATGATGTTGCCCCAGGTCGGGGTGGGCGGCGGCGGGCCGACGCCGATGAAGCTGAGCACCGCTTCGGCCAATATCGAGATCGCGAAGATAAAAGTCATCTGCACGATCAGCGGCGCTAGGCTGTTGGCGGCGATGTGGCGGACCAGGATGCGCAAGTGCCCCGCGCCCGCCACCTTGGCGGCCTGCACGAATTCCATCTGCGATAGCACCAGCGCGGCCGCCCGCATGATCCGCGCGGTGCGCGGCGTATAGGTGATCACCAGGGCGATCACCACGTTCATCTCGGAAGGCCCCAGCACCGAGGACAGCGCGATCGCCAGCAGGATGCCGGGAAAGGCCATCAGCGCGTCCATCACGCGCATGATGGGGTTTTCCAGGCGCCGGAAGTAGCCCGCGCACAAGCCGATGACAGTGCCCGCCAGCCCGGTGAACAGGGTCACGAAGAACCCGATGCGCAGCGACACCCGGCTGCCGTACAGCATGCGGCTGAACACATCGCGTCCGAAACTGTCGGTACCCATCCAGTGCGCGGCATTGGGCGCCCCCAGGCGGTAGCGGTAGTCGTTCACCACCGGGGAATACGGCGCCAGCCAGCCGGCCAGCAGCGACATCAGCACGATGACCGTCAACAGCACCAGGCCGGTCATGAACAGGCGGTGGCCGCGCAGGCGGGCCAGCATGCGCGAGGACGCCACGCGGCGCCACCGGCCCGGCACGGCGTCGGCCTTGCCGGCGGTCATTTCAGCGGCCATAGCGCACCCTGGGATCGAAAACGGCGTAGAGCAGGTCGACGACAAGATTCACCAGCACCATCGCGCAGGCGATCATCAGCAGGCCGCCCTGGATCACCGGCAGATCGCGGCGCTGGATCGCGCCGATGACCAGGCGGCCCACGCCGGGAATGGAAAACACCGATTCCACGATCACCGCGCCGCCGATCAGGATGCCCACATTCACGCCTATCACGGTCAGCGTCGGCACGGCGATGTTGATCAGGGCGTGCCGGCCGATCACGCTGCGCGGCGGCGCCCCCTTGGCCCGCGCGGTACGGATGTAGTCCTGGCTCAATACTTCCAGCATGCTGGAGCGCGTCATGCGCGCCAGCAGGCCCAGTTGCGTGGCGGCCAGCGCCGCCGCCGGCAGGAACATGCTGTGCAGCCAGCCCAGCGGGCTTTGCGTGAACGGCACATAGCCGCCCGTCGGAAACCAGCCCAGCTGCACGGAAAAAAGATAGATGCCCACCAAGCCCAGCCAGAAGTCGGGCAGCGACAGCCCCAGCATCGCCAGCGACATCGACAGCTGGTCCACCCAGGTATTGCGGCGCACGGCGGCCAATACGCCGGCGCTCATGCCCACGGCCACCGTCATCAGCAAAGCCAGCAAGGTCAGGGACGCCGTTACCGGCAGCCGCTCGAGTATGGCTTCGGTCACGCCGCGATTCAGCAGCAGCGAACGGCCCAGGTCGCCATGCAGCACATTGACGTACCAGCGCCAGGCTTGCACGTAGGCCGGCTGGTCCAGGCCCAGCTCGGTGCGCAGGCGCGCCAGCTCCTGCGTGCTGGCGCCCGGCCCGGCCAGTTCCGCCGCGGCGTCGCCCGGCACCAGCCAGATCAGGCTCAGGGTCAACAGCGACACCAGCACCAGCACCGGAATGGCGCTCAGCAAGCGGCGCAGCAGATACATCAACATGCGAGACTCCCGGCGCGGGGCCGCGGCGCGCGGGGCGCCCGGCCTGCCCGCGCTTCACGCTTATTCGTACCAGACGTCCCACATGCGCGGCACGCGGTGCGGCACGAAATTCTTCAGGTTGGAGCGCGCCGCTTCCAGC
Source organism: Bordetella bronchialis (assembly GCF_001676705.1). Classification (NCBI taxonomy): domain Bacteria; kingdom Pseudomonadati; phylum Pseudomonadota; class Betaproteobacteria; order Burkholderiales; family Alcaligenaceae; genus Bordetella; species Bordetella bronchialis. The sequence continues at coordinate 2,499,048 of NZ_CP016170.1, read as the reverse complement.
ACGCCGATGTCGCCCACCTTGATCGCGTACACCTGCTCATACACGATCTGCTGGATGGTGGCGAAGGCCGCCTTGCGGTCGGCGAAATCCGGCGCGCTGTTCAGCTTGGCGACCGCGGCCTCCAGGCCGGCGTCCTTGTGATGCTGCCAGTTCTGGTCGCCGGTGAACAGTACCGCCACGCCGTTCGGTCCCTCGTACGGCTCGATGCCGACCATGATGGGGAACAGGTTCCAGCCCGTGGGTTTTTCGCGGGCGGCCAGCGTCGTGGGCCAGTCGGCGATGCGCAGCTTGACGTTCATGCCTATGGCCTGCAGCTGCTGCGTGGCGATGACGGCGGTGTCGTTATGGTTCTTGAAGCCGTTGTCGGCGATGAAGGTGATTTCCTCGCCCTTGTAGCCGGATTCCTTCAGCAGCTTCCTGGCCAGGTCCAGGTTGTGCTGGTTGTACAGGCTTTTGCCCACATCCCCCGCGTAATACGGCGTGCCGGGATGCTGCCAGCCGTGCGTCATGCGGTACAGGCCATCGGTGGAGATCGCCATGATCTCCTCGTCGTCCAGCGCGGCCTGGATGGCCTGGCGCACCTTCAGGTTGTCGGTGGGCGGCGCGCCGGCGTTCAGGATGATGGTCTGGAAGGCCCAGGGCATCATTTCGTAGATCTTGATATTGCTGTCGTTCTTCAGGCGCTTGGCGGCGGTGGGAGAGATGGCCTCCAGCACCTGCACTTCATTGGTCTGCAGCGCCGATTCGCGGGCGCCGGCCTCCGGCATGAAGCGGAAGGTGACCGTATCGAAATACGCCGTCTTGCGTCCGCCCAGGCCGTCGCGCCCCTTGTAGTTGGGGTTGGCGGAATAGGCGTCGAAGCGCTTGAGCTTGACGTAGCTGTCGGGCTTGTACTCGACCAGCTGGAAAGGCCCCGTGCCGATCACATTGATCTGGTTCGGCCCCTTGGCGGCCTCTTCGGCCGGATAGATGGCCACGGGCGCGCGCGGCGATCCCAGGAATTCGATGAAGCCCTGGAAGGGCTTCTTCATGAAAATCCTGATCGTATAGTCGTCGACGATGTCGATATGGTCGACCAGCGACATATTCTGGGCGCTGCCGCCATAGCGGGCGTAGCGCTCCAGCGACGCCTTGACGTCGGCCGCCTTCATTTCCTTCATATTGTGGAACAGGACGCCCTTGCGCAGCTTGATTTCGTACGACAGGCTGTCCGGGGCCGCGGTATAGCTTTCCGCGAGCTCGGGTATGGTCTCGCCCTTGTCGTTGCGGGCGAACAGCGCCTCGTAAATGTGCAGGTTGATATTGCGGGCGGCCTGGGCGAAGGTAATCTGGGCATCCAGGCTGGGCGGCTGCGCCTGCTGCGCCACGACCACGTCGCCACCGCGCTTTTGCGCCTGCGCCGGCGCCGCGGCCAGCGCGAATACCGTCATGCATGCCGCCGCCAGCACGCCGGCGGACGGAAAAAATCGCTTCATGGTTGCTTCCCCTTGACTAGTCTGTGGTCCTCGACGCACCGGCGCGCCCCTGCGGGCCTTCACATGGCGTAATCCGGTTCCTGCTTGTCCAGCATGCGGCGCCAGGCATCCAGGTGCAGGCGCGCGTCGAAACGCTCGCCCCACGGGCCGTTGTAGCGGTCGCGCAACTCGTCGCCGATGTGCTTGAGCTTCATGCCGGTGTTCATTGCCGTCATCTGGTACATGCAGGTGCGCTCGGCGATATAGAGCTCGTCGAAGGCCTCGGCCACGCTCGGGCCGACCACCGTGACGCCGTGGTTCTTCATGATCAGGATGGTGCGGTCGCCCAGGACGCCGGCGATGCGGTCGCCTTCCTCGTCCCACAGGACGACGCCGTTGTGGATTTCGTCGTAGGCCACGCGGTCGTACAGCATGGCGCTGTTCTGGTGCACCAGTTCCAGCCTGCCCTCTTCCAGCATGGACAGCGCGGTCAGGTATTGCGGATGGACATGCAGGATGCAGCGCGCCTGAGGATGCTTCAGGTGCAGGCGCGCGTGGATGTGAAAGGCCACCTTGCGCAGCTCGCCATCGCCGCGCACCACATTGCCTTGCAGGTCGCAGACGATCAGGTTGCTGGCCGTGATCTCGCTGTAGTGATACCCACGTGCGTTGATCAGGAACAGATTGTCGCTGCCGGGCAGCATCATGCTGCAGTGGTTGGCGATCTGTTCATTCATCCCCAGGCGGTTCATCGCCCGGAACATCGCCGCCATGTCGCAGCGGATCTGCCATTCGCCCTCGATCATGCCGGCCGCCTGCGGCGGCGCGGCGTGCGTGCTTGCACTCATTTCGTGTATTTCCCCGGTCCGCGGGCGAGAGCCCCTGGATGTGACTACGTATGCACATCATGGTAGGAGCGCCCGGTGCCCGTCGTCAACGGGAAAGAGCGGGCTTGCGGGTTTTACCTAGGGGTCACTGTTTGGTGAAGAAGTCGACCAGGGCGTCCACCAGCGGACCGGGCGCCTCCACCGGCATGGTATGGCCACCAGGCAGCTCGACGTAGCGTCCGTCCAGGCTACGCGCCAAGGCCTGGCCTTCGGTCGCCGTCGTGATCAAGTCCTCGCTGCCCGATATCACCAGCGCGGGAGACCGCCACTGCGGGGTCACCCCCATGCCAAAGCTTTCCAGGGCCCGCAGCTGTCTCTCCTGGTCGGCCAGCGATTGGGGGGCCGGATGGTCCCGCAGGGCGGCAAGGAATGCCTCGCGGTTTGCCGGGTCCGCCAGCCATCGCTCGCCCGCGAACCACGGCAGCGCTGCGTCGACCAGCAGACTTAGGTCCGCGCCCGCCTTGCGTAGCGCAAACAAGGTGTTCAAGGCCAGCCGGGTGGTGGTGCTGAAGGCGGGTGTCGAGTTGACGAAAGCGCAGGGTCCGCACGCTTGCGGGAATCGTGCCAGCATGGTCTGGACGACGGCGCCACCCATGGACTGCCCCACCAGGCACGGCCGCGACCATCCCTGATGCCGAATGAGGGCGGCCGTGTCCGCGGCCATGGTTTCCATGGTGAAAGGCCGGCCGGCGTCGCGGGTCCGGCCCACCGCCCGGTTGTCGAATACCAGGACCGCGTAACGCTCGGCCAGCGCTGGGACGACGGCGTCCCAGAACGTGTGATCGCAGGTATAGCCGGCGACGAGCACCACAGGCTCGCCGCTGCCATGGACTTCGTAGTACATCCGCAGCTCGCCGATGCGCGCAATTGCCATAAAAGGGATCTCCTTGTGTCCAGACCGCGCCCCGACGGCGGCGTCCCGCCTTCGCCGGGAGAACAGGAGTAGGTTTCATATCACGGGCGGTGTGCCGGCACGTAGTAACTTCCCGTGTGCGGGATTATCCGTCGCCTTTGCGCGGCACGCAGGGATATCCGCGCGCGCTTGTGCCGCCCGTTCAGCGCTCGTTCAACGGTGCAGGCACTGTCCCCGACGCTTCCGCCAACGCCCACTCGTGAAAGGCCCGCATGCCCGGCGTCAATGCACGCGAGCGCAGCCACACCAGCCAATAGCCGCCCAGGCTGACCTCTGTCTGAAAGGGACGCACCAGCGTGCCGCGGCGTAACTCACTGGCGAACATGCAGGGCGGAGCCAGCGCGACGCCCGCTCCCTGTACGGCCGCCTCCACCATCAGGCGCGAGGAATCGAAGACCGGCCCGCTCAGCGTCCAGGGTTCCAGCCCCGCCGCCGCGAACCACAGGCTCCATTCATCGGCCCGGTAGGAACGCAGCAAGGTCTCGCGCGTAAGGTCGCCGGGCGTGGAAAGGCGTTGCGCCACCGCCGGCGCGCACAGGACGGTCAACGGCGCGTCCAGCAACAGCGTGCCTTCCGTGCCGGGCCATCCGCCCGCGCCGAAGCGCACGGCGAAGTCCAGGCCCTCCGCGGCCAGGTCCACCAGGTTGTTGTGCGTCAACAGACGCAATTCCACGAAGGGATGCATATCGCGGAATCGCTTCAGGCGGGGCAGCAGCCAGCCCACCGCGAAGGTGCCCACCACGCCGACGGTCAGCACTTCGCGCAGGCGTCCGCCATCGAACTGCTTGATGACGGCCTCGATCCGGTTGAAGGCGTCGCTCAGCACGGGCAACAGGGCCCGTCCTTCGTCGGTCAGCGCCAGGCCGCGCGGTACCCGCTTGAACAAGCGGGTGGCCAGGCGCTCCTCCAGCATGCGCACCTGCTGGCTGACCGCTGCCTGCGTAACGCTCAGCTCATTGGCCGCCAGCGTGAAACTCAGGTGGCGCGCCGAGGCTTCGAAAGCGCGCAGTGCATTCAACGGCAAGTGTGGCCGCACGGGAACTCCGGCATAAGTTTTTCTATCGAATGGCCCCAATTATCCTCGTTTGCCGCCGGGATGAAATGGATGGATAGTGGCGACCGGCCGGCCGCTGACCCACGTTTTTTTTATCCCCAAGGAGAATCGCGCATGCCGCGAAACACGGATCCCGTCCCCCTGTCCCGCCGCCGCGCCCTGCTCTGGGCGGCCATGGCCCCCTTGCTGCTGGCGCGGCCCGCGCTGGCCGCCGGCACGCAGGCATCATCGTCGGGCACCAAGGCAGGCCAAGCCGCCGGCGGACATGCCCGTCCCGATGGCGACGTCGAATATGCCGCCCTGGAACAGTCCCATCGCCGCCGGCTGGGCGTTTACGCGCTGGACACCGGCAGCGGACAAGAAGTGGCCTATCGGGCCGGCGAGCGCTTTGCCTTCTGCAGCACCTTCAAGGCCATCCTCGCAGCCGCCGTCCTGGCGCAGGATGCCGGCAAGCCCGGGCTGCTCCGGCAGCGCGTCGCCTATACGAAAAGCGATCTGGTTTCCTATTCGCCCGTCACCGGCGAACATGCCGGCGCCGGCATGACGATCGCCGAACTATGCGCGGCCGCCGTCCAGTACAGCGACAACACGGCGGCCAACCTGCTGTTGCATCGCCTGGGCGGGCCGGCGGCCTTGACGGCCTTCGCGCGCCAGGCGGGCAACCCCAGCTTCCGCATGGACCGCTACGAGACCGCATTGAACACCGCCATCCCGGGCGACGAGCGGGACACTTCCACCCCGGCGGACATGGCCGGACTGCTGCGCGCGCTGGTCCTGGGCGACGCCCTGCCCGCGCCGGCGCGCGCGCAGCTCAAGACCTGGCTGCTGGGAAACAAGACCGGCGCGCACCGCATCCGCGCCGCCGTGCCCGGCGGCTGGGCGGTCGGCGACAAGACCGGCACGGGCGACTATGGCAGCGCCAACGACGTCGGCATCATCTGGCCGCCGTCGCGGCCACCCATCGTCATGGCGATCTATACCGGCAGCCGCGACAAGCGCGCCAAGGCCGACGAAGGCCTGATCGCGGAAGCCGCCCGCATCGCGCTGGCACGCCTGGCGTAGCGGACGCCCGCGCTTGGGGCTGGCCTCATGCACCCGGCCGGCTTCAGGCCGCCGGGTTGCCCGCCACGACGCCGGGACCGCGCATCACCGCCACGCCCAGGCGCGCCAGCAGCCCGCGCGTCGCCTCGTCCGGCACGTCCTCGGCGTAGACCTGGATGCCCAGCGAGCGGGCGGTTTCCAGCACGGACATCGCCAGCTGCTGGCTACCCAGGCTGCGCGCCATCCCGGTCACGAATCCGCCGCCCAGCTTGACATAGGCCAGCGACAGGCTGTGCAGCTGGCTGACCGCGCTGAGCTGCTGCGCCAGGCGACGCACCCCCACGTGCGCGCCGCAATCGCGCGCGATGCGGCACAGCTCGGCCACGGCATCGCGGCGCTCGGCCACGGCATGCGCGTCCACCTCCAGGTACAGGCGCGACGCCAGCGGCTTGCGTTCGGCCAGCATGCGCTCGACCTGCAGCAGGAAGTTGGGATGCGACAGCGAGGGCATGGCGATGCGCACCGTCACGTCGCCCTCGTTCATCATCAGCCAGCTGACGGCCAGGCGCACCGCCTGGATGTCGCACTCCGCGGTCAGGTCCAGGCGCGTCGCGGCGGGAATGAAGAGCTTGGCCGGGATCGGTTCCGGCGACCCCTGGCTATGCAGCATCAGGGTCGCTTCCTGGCGGATGACCGAGCCGTCCTGCGCCCGTAGCGGCTCCAGGGCCAGCGTGAAACGCTGCCGCTCGATGCCGTCCGTAATGGCCTGCCGCCACGCCGACTCGCCGTGGGCGGACAAGGCCTGGGCCTCGTCGGTGGCCAGTTGCACGTGATCGTCGCCCGCGCTTTCGCCGCGCATCAAGGCAAAATCCAGGCGTCCCAGCAGGTCGCCCACCTTGGCGCCGCGCTGGTAATCGGTCATGGCCAGCGCCCAGCGGCACAGGCCGCCCTCCCCCACGGGGATGCGCGCCTCGCGCAGCTCGCTGCGCAGCCGCTCGGCCACCAGCATGGCGGTGGGCGCGGTGCAAGCGGGCAGCAGCAAGGCGAAATCCGAACCGTTCAGCCGCGCCACCAGGGTGCCGCCCAGCTGGAATTGATCCAGCAAGGCCGCCACGCGGCTGCCCAGGCCGGCCAGCCATTGGTCGACGAATTCGCGCGGCATATGCCGGTTGATGGCCGCCAGGTCGCGCTGGCGGAACACCAGCACGTGGCCGCTTTCCGGCAAGGGCTCGCCCCGGGGCGCGGCCTTGGCCGCGTCGACGTCGACCGCGCGCAGGAATTCGTTGATGAAGTACTTGCGATTGGCCAGGCCGGTGACGGGGTCCTGGTTGACCTCGATTTCCAGGGATTCGATGCGCGCCGTCTGCTCCTCGGCGGTGGCGCGCAGCTGCTCGCGCGTCTGGTTCAAGGCCTGCGTGATACCGGACAGCTCCGGCACGCGGGCCGTGAGCGGGCCGCCGAACTGCCCGCGGCCGATGGCCAGCATGTGCTCGCCCACTTCGGCCAGCAACCGCTTCTCGATCCAGCGCACCAGCACAAAGGCGAACAGCGCCCACACCGCCCCCGCCGCGACAATCACCAGGATCATCTGCACGCTGCTTTCCCACAGCGTTTCCCAGGCGTAGACGTCGTTGGCCGTCAATGTGACCTCGCCGATCTGGCGCCAGCCATCGGTGACGACATGGCTGGCCGACTTGGCGGACAACGGCACCAGCCGCTGGAACCAGCCGGGCACGGTCGTGGAGGCGCTCTGCCCGCTGCGTTCGATGATGACCTTGCCCTGGGGATCGGTCAGCCGGACCAATGCGAAATGCCCGCCGTCATACAGCGCCGACACCAGCAGCTCCTGCGTGACGCGGGAACTGTTGGCGGGCTGCGACAGCGACAGCGCCAGCGACACGGCCGCGTCGCTGCTCTGGACCTGCAGCTGGCCCGCCAGATAGTCCCGCGCCGCGTTCACGCTCAGCGCCAGGGTGCCGAGCAGGATGATCGCGATGGCGATGGTGATACTGAGCAGTAGTTGTCGGAGTATGGACATAGATGGATTCCTGCAATGCCTATTGCCGGATGCCTTCGCGCGCCATGCGCTGAAGCAGGTCGCGCCAGCGGCCGATGCGATCGACCGGCGCGGCATGTTTGCCGTCGACGTAGACGCCGTCGGCATTGAAACTGAATACGGGTGTCAGGTCCCGGCGCTGGCTTGCGGGCAGGATATCGGATATCAGGCTGTCCAACACCAGCGGCACGGCGTTGGCCGACGGATAGTAGGCCAGGACCATGTGGGCGATCTGTTCGCTGCTCTCCGGGCCGCCGATGCGCGCCCGCACATAGACGAAGCGCAGCTTGCTTGTCGGCACGCCCAGCTTGATCAAGGAGAAATACTTGCCGATGACGAAATCTTCGCAATCGCCGGCGCCCTTGCCCAGGGCCTCCAGCGGCGTGGCCCAATAATCGGCCTGTCCCCAGACGGTCTGGTCCTCGGCCTGCATCAGGCTGCGGTTCCAGAAGTTATTGATACTGGCCAGCTTTTCCGGCTCGGACAGCGCGCCATCGTTCTGCAGCACTTGCAGCCAGGCGGCCACCGCATGGGCGCCCTTGGCGCCGTAGCGGCTGGCCGCCACCTGCTCCAGGCGCGCCGAGTCCAGCTCCAGGGCGCCGCTGATTCCCCACCCGAACAACAGGCAGAAGAAAGCCGCCCTGGCCCAGGCCAGGGCGGCGCGCGTAGGAGTCAGGCTAGCCATGAAACATATTGTAAAGCCAACCCATGCGACGCCGTGGAGCGCGTCGCATGGGCCGGCGGCGGCCCTAGGACCTAGTTGTGGCCATGCAGTTTGCCCTTCTGGATCAGGTCATTGATGATGGCCTGGTCGTTCTGCAGGGCGCCACCGTTGGTCAGGTCCACGCCGTGCAGCACGATCTTCTGGTCGAAGGCCTGCTGCGCGGCACCGCCCGTGGTGCTGACGTTGATCACCGTGTCGCTGCCGCTCTTGGAGAAGTGCAGGTACTTGGACAGATCGCCGTCGGCGGGGTTGTTCAGCAGCTCGTGCAGGTCCAGGACATCGCCGCCGGCCGAAGCCGCCCGGTTGTCGAAGTCCATGATGGTATCGACCGCGGGATTGGCCGTCGTGCCGCCGTCGTGCAGCGACCACTTGAAGGTGTCGCTGCCGTCGCCGCCGTACAACGTGTCGTTGCCCGCGCCGCCCACCAGGGTATCGTTGCCCGCATCGCCGTACAGGGTGTCGTTGCCGCCCTGGCCGTAGATGATGTCGTTGCCGTTGCCGCCGTGGATCGTATCGTTGCCGCCGCGCGTGTCGCCGCCCACGTTCAGCGTATCGCTATGCTGGCTGACGTAGTTGTAGACATCGCTGGACGTCGGTGCATGGCCCAGCGTATCGGTCAGGTAGTCCAACAGCCCTTGCAGGCCCTGGCCGTTGTGCGTGCCGGCCGGATGCTGCGCCGAATTCAAGGCGTCGGTGTTGATCGTGTCGCCGAAGATGATGTCGTTGCCATCGCCGCCGTTGATCACGTCTCCGCCCACCGGGTTGGGATCGGAGTGCGAACCGCCACCCGTGAGCGCCGTGCTCAGGTCGCCAGGCTGCAGGACGATGTCGACCTCGCCGGTGGGACCGGTGACGTACTGGTGGTCGACCAGCGTGATGTTGTCCACGCTGATGCCCGCGCTGTTGCTGTTGTTGGTCGCGTCGTAGACCTCGAACGCCAGGCGGTACGTGCCCGAACCCACATCGTTGGTCGTGATGTGGCCCGTGCTGGTGCCGGTCTGCACGTCCGTCCAGGCGTTGTTGATCCACTGCTGCAGGTGCCAGGTCACCGAGTCGCCCGACTTGAACGAGGACAAGGTCGCCAGATCGAATTCGAAGTGGCCGGTATGGCCGTTCGATATCGTGATGTTGGAGCTGGGATCCGTCGCATAGATCGTGGACCGGGCGTTATTGCCGCTGCTGCCGTACGTGTCCGTGATCTGGATCGACGTACCGCTGCCTTCGGTCAGGCTGCCCCCGCCGTTCTGGGCGCGCGTCCAGTTCGAATCGTTGTCCAGGTCGTAGGTCCGCGACGAGCTCAGGTTGGTCGAACCGGCGCCGAAGTCGACCTGGCCCGTGCCGGTCTTGTCGGTGTTGTCGAAGAACTTCAGGTAGTTCTGGTTGACACCGTCGCCGATACCGATGCCGTGCACCGTGCTCATGGCGGCCAGGGCCTGGAAGGCATCGATGGAGTGCTGCAGCGTGGTCGCGCTGGTCGACGAACCGCTGCCGCCGCCGTTGTACACGGTGGGATCGCCGTCGGTCAGGAAGAAGCTCAGGTTCTCGTAACCGTCCGCCTTGCCCTTGCCCGCGTCGGCCTGGTTCTCGAACCAGTTCGCGGCCTCATCGAAGGCATCTTCGTAGTTGGTGGAGCCGCTGGCGCGCAGGTCGTTGATCGCCTTGATGAGCTTGTCCGCCGCCTGGTCCACGTCGCTCAGGTCCAGGTTCTGCACGGTCACCGGATTATCGGCGCTGCTGCCGAAGCCGATCAGCGTGATGTTGACGATGCCATCGTGGCCGGCCAACTGCTTGACGAACTGCGTCAGCGCGCTCTTGACCAGGTCCATGCGGGACTGGTTGCCGATGCTGTCGTCCATGCTGCCCGAGTGGTCGACGATCAGCGCGATGTTGTAGTTCTGGCCCGGCGTGGTCGTGGTGACCGTACCGCCCTTGTCGCCCAGGATGATGTCGTCGCCCGAGCCGCCGTTCAGCGGCGGCGTGGTGCCGCCATGGCCGTCGTTGTCGCCCGTGCTGGTGTTGTCGCCGGTGATCAGGTTATTGGTCGACAGGCCGAAGTTGTGCTCCGTCGACGTATCCTGGCCGCCGTGCGCCGTGCCGCCGTTGTCCTGCACCTTGAAGCCGAAGGACGTATCCTTGCCGTCGGCGCCCGGGGTGTAGACCAGCTTGCCGGCCGCGATGTCGGCGGCCGAAATCACCTGGCCCTGCGTCACCGCCTGGCCGTTCAGGGTCAGCGAGCCGCTGTCCGGAACACGGGTGATGATCACGTTCTGCAGGCTGTCGTGCTCGCCGTTGCTGTCGGCGAAGTTGAACTCGCTGGCCGTGAAGGTGTGCTTGCCCCCGATGTCCACCGTCGTCGAATTGTCGGTGGCGGTCGGCGCGTCGTTGGTGCCGTTGATGGTCACCTTCACGTCATGCGTCGCCGTGCCGTCGGCCGACACCACGGTGAAGGTACGGGTACCCAGGCTGTCGTTGCCGGACAGGGCCTGCACCGCGGGATTGGAGTTATCCAGCGTGTAGGTCCACTTGCCGTTGGCGTCGATGGTAAAGGTGCCGTACTGGTCGTGGATGGTGTTCGCCTGGAAGCTGCTTTCGCCGGTGTCCTTGTCCGAGATGGTCAGGGTACCGTTCAGCGCGGCGCCGTCTTCGTAGACCGTGCCCTTGTCCGAGCCGTTCTGGCCCACGGAGATGACCGGTACGTCGTTGGTGCCCGTGACGGTGACCGTCAGGGTCGCCGTATCGGTGCCGCCCTTGCCGTCCGAGACCGTATAGGTGATGGACGTGGTCGCCGTCTTGCCGGCGCCCAGGTAGTCGAAGGCATCGCCCGTGGAGAACGTGTAGGTGCCGTTCGGGTTCAGCACGAAGGTCCCGCCGTGGTCGCCCTGTACCTGCTGGCCCACATTGCCCGCCACGCCATTGACCGCGCCGACCGTCAGCGTGTCGCCGGGGTTGCCGTCGTGGTCGTTGGCCAGCACGCCGTGCGACGGGTCGGTGACCGCCAGCACGGTGTCCTGCTTGGTGGCGCCGGTGTCGTCCGCCGCGACCGGGGGCACGTTGCTGCCCGTCACGGTGACGGTGAGCGTGGCCGTGCTGGTGCCGCCCTCGCCATCCGAGATGGTGTAGGTGACCGACGTGGTCTTGCTCTGGCCCGCGCCCAGGCCGTCGAAATCGTGGCCGGCGTTGAAGCTGTAGGTGCCGTCGGCGTTCAGGGTGAACGTACCGCCATGATCGCCCGTGACCTGCGTGCCGTGGCCTTCGACGACGGACTGCGCGTCGCCGTTGCCCTTCACGCTGACCACCTTGAGCGTATCGCCGTCCGGATCCGAGTCCTTGCCGGCGCCGGCGTTGCCCAGGATCACGTTGCCGTTGGCCTGGCCGCTGGCGTCGGCGGTGGCGACGTCATTGACGGCGGTCGGCGCCGGGTTGGTGACGTCCCATTCGAAGCTCTGCGTGGCGGTCTTGCCATCGGGATCGGTCGCGGTGACCGTCACGGTGTACTTGCCGTCGTGGTTGTCGCCGCCCTGCGACGCGGAGTGATCGATGGTGCCGGTGATCTTGCCGGTGTCCTTGTCGATCGTCAGTCCGGGCGGCAGGCCGTTGGCGGTGTAGGTCAGCTTGTCGCCGGTGTCCACGTCCTTGAAGTGGCTGGCCGTGTCCACGTCGATGCCCGTGTCGGCATCCTTGCCGACCTGCGTACCGATGTGGCCGACCACCGTGGGCGCGTCATTCGTGCCGTTGATGGTGATGGTGATCGTGCTGGTGGCGGTGCCGTCGGCGCTGGTGACCGTGTAGGTCTCGACGATGCTCTGGCCGGACTTCAGGCCCTGCACCACCGCGTTGTCGTTGGCCACCGAGTACGTGTAGGAACCGTCGGCGTTGAACACCAGCGTGCCCAGGGGCGCGTTGCCGTTGCCCGTGCTGCCGTCGAAGTGCGCGCCCGGCTTGAAGCTGCTTTCGCCGGTATCCGCATCCGTGATGGTCAGCTGGCCGCCGGTGACCAGCTTGCCGTCGCTGCCGACGTTCTGGTCTTCCGTGACCGCGCCCGTGCCGCTGCTCAGCACCGGCACGTCATTGGTGCCGACGATGGTCACGACGACCTGGTGCGTGGCGCTGCCGTCGGCCGAGCTTACCGTGAAGGTCTCGGTAAGGGTCTTGCCCGCGCCCAGCGCCTGCACCGCCGGGTCCTGGTTGTTCAGCTTGTACGTCCAGTTGCCGTTCTCGTCGATGGCGAAGGTGCCATGCTCGCCGGCATGATCCGGCGTGGTCGAGAACCTGGCGTCGCCGGCGTCCGCGTCCTTCACATCCAGCTTGCCGCCGGTCGTGTCGGGCGTGGCGTCTTCCACCACGGTGCCATGGTCGCTGGCCGTCTCCGGCTGGCCCGGCGTGCCCGGATCGTGCGGCGTGATGGTCGCGCCGTCGTCGGTGCCGTTGATGGTGATCGTGATGGTGCTGGTCTTGGAGCCGTCCAGGCTGGTCACGGTGTAGGTCTCGACGATGCTCTGGCCCGTCTTCAGGCCCTGCACCACCGGATTGTCGTTGGCCACCGTGTAGGTGTAGGAACCGTCGGCGTTGAACACCAGCGTGCCAAGGGGCGCGTTGCCGTTGCCCGTGCTGCCGTCGAAGTGCGCGCCCGGCTTGAAGCTGCTTTCGCCGGTATCCGCGTCCGTGATGGTCAGCTGGCCGCCGGTGACCAGGTTGCCGTCGTTGCCGACGTTCTGGTCTTCCGTGACCGCGCCCGTGCCGCTGCTCAGCACCGGCACATCGTTGGTGCCGACGATGGTGACCGTCACCTGATGGGTGCCGGTACCGTCGGCCGACGTCACCGTGAACTGCTCGGTCAGCGTCTGGCCGGCGCCCAGCGCCTGGACGGCCGGATCGTTGTTGTTCAGGTGGTAGACCCAATTGCCGTTCTGGTCGATGGAGAACGTGCCATGGTCGCCGGGATTATTCGTCTGCGGCGCGAACTTGTTCTGGCCCGCGTCGGCGTCCTGGATGTCCAGCTTGCCGCCGGTGGTATTCGGCGTGGCGTCCTCGACCACCGTGCCGTGGTCGCTGGCGCTGCCCGGATCCTGCGGGTTGCCCGGATCGTGCGGGGTGATGACCGGCACGTCGTTGGTGCCGGTGATCGTCACGGTCACCGTTTGCGTGTCGGTGCCGCCGTGGCCGTCATCGACCTTGATGGTGAAGGTGTCGGTCTGCTTCTCGCCCTCCTTCAGCGCCTGTACCGCCTGCGGGTCGACCGTGTAGGTCCACTTGCCATTGGCGTCCACGCTGATGGAGCCGTAGTCGCCCTTCGAGCCGTTGACGACCGTCCACGTGTGGGAGTCGTTCTTGTCCACATCGGACACGGTCAGCTGGCCGGTCACCGCGGGGGCGCCATCCTCGGTCAGCGCGCCGGTGTGCACGCCGCCGATCACCGGGTTGTCGTTCGTGCCATTGATGGTGACCGTCACGGTGGACGTGGTGCCATCGGCCGACTTGACGGTGAACTGCTCCGTCAGGTGCTCGCCGGCGCCCAGCGCCTGCACGCGCGGATCGTTGTTGTGCAGCTGGTAGGTCCAGGTGCCCTGGGAGTTGATGGAGAAATCGCCGTACTGGCCGGGGGTCTTGCTCTGCGTCTGGAAGGTCGATTGGCCGCGGTCGGGGTCCGTCACGTCCAGGTTGCCCGTGGCGGTCTGCACGCGGTCCTCCTGCACCGTGCCCTGGTCATCGCCCGGATGATGCGGCGTGATCACGGCCGCGTCGTTGGTGCCGGTCAGGGTCACGGTAACCGTCTGCCAATCGTAGCCGCCATGGCCGTCGCTGACCTGCACGACGAACTTCTCCTGCACGGTCTCGCCTTCGCGCAGCGACTGGATGTTCTGGTTGGCCGTGTAGGTCCACTTGCCGGTCTGGTCGACCGACAGGGTGCCATAGTCGCCCTTGTTGCTGCCGAAGATCGACCAGCTGTGGCTGTCGCGCACGTCCACGTCGCTGACGTTCAGCTGGCCGCTGACCGAGGGCGCCGCGTCTTCCTTCAGCGCGCCGCTGCTGACGCCGCTGATGTGCGGCGCATCGTTGGTGCCCAGGATGGTCACCGTGACCGTCTCGGGCGTGCCGTCGGCGGTCTTGACAGTGAAATGCTCGATCAGCTTCTCGCCGTCGCCCAGCGCCTGCACTTCGGCATTGCCGTTATTCAGCGTGAAGGTCCAGTTGCCGCTGCCGTTGACCGCGAAGACACCGTGCGGCGTCACGATGACGTTGGCCTGGAAGGTGTTCTGGCCGGCGTCGGCATCCTTGATATCCAGGTCGCCGCCCGTCACTTGCTGGAACAGGTAGTCTTCGCGCACGGTGCCGGAGTCGTCGCCCGTCACGACCGGCACGTCGTTGGTGCCGGTCACGGTGACCGTGACCTTCTGCACGTCCGTGCCGCCATGGCCGTCGCTGACCAGGACATCGAAGGTCTCGGTCTTTTGCTGGCCTTCGGCCAGCGCCTGCACGGCCTTGCTGTCCACCGTGTACGTCCACTTGCCGGTCTGGTCGACCGTCAGCGTGCCGTACGCGCCCTTCGGATTGCCCTGCACCGACCACGTGTGCGTGTCGTGTACGTCGACGTCCGACACCGCCAGCTGGCCCGACACCGACGGCGCCACGTCTTCCTTGATGGCGCCGGTGGCCTGGCCGCTGATCTCCGGCTTGTCGTTCGTGCCGTCGATGGTGATCGTCACTTCCGTCGGCGTGCCGTCGGCCGTCAGCACCGTGATCTTCTCGGTCAGGCTCTCGCCCACGCCCAGTTCCTGGACCTTGGGATCGCTGTTGTTCAGGTTGTACGTCCAGTTGCCATTGGCGTCGATGCTGAACGTGCCGTGCGCCAGGACCGTGTTGTCCTGCGCCTGGAAGAACGACTGGTCGTGGTCCGCGTCCACGATGTCCAGCTTGCCGCTGGTGCTCAGCGTCGTGTCTTCCTTCACCAGGCCCTTGTCGCTGTCGGGCGAGTGCGGGGTGATCACCGGAACGTCATCCGTGCCGTTGATCGTGATGGTGATCGTGCTGGTGGCCGTGCCGTCGGCGCTGGTCACCGTGTACGTCTCGACGATGCTCTCGCCGCTGCGCAGGCCCTGCACCACCGCATTGTTGTTGGCCACCGAGTAGGTGTAGGAACCGTCGGCGTTGAACACCAGCGTGCCCAGGGGCGCGTTGCCGTTGCCCGTGCTGCCGTCGAAGTGCGCGCCCGGCTTGAAGCTGCTTTCGCCGGTATCCACGTCCGTGATGGTCAGCTGGCCGCCGGTGACCAGGTTGCCGTCATTGCCGACGTTCTGGTCTTCCGTGACCGCGCCCGTGCCGCTGCTCAGCACCGGCACGTCGTTGGTGCCGATGATGGTCACCGTGACCTGGTGCGTGGCGCTGCCGTCGGCGGAGGTCACCGTGAACTGCTCGGTCAGCGTCTGGCCGGCGCCCAGCGCCTGCACCGCGGCGTCGCCGTTGTTCAGGTGGTAAGTCCAGTTGCCGTTCTGGTCGATGGAGAAGGTGCCGTGTGCGCCGGCCTGGTTGGTCTGCGGGGTGAACTTGCTCTCGCCCGCGTCCGCATCCTTGATGTCCAGCTTGCCGCCGGTGGTGTCGGGCGTGGCGTCCTCGATCACCGTGCCATGGTCGCTGGCGCTGCCCGGATCCTGCGGATTGCCCGGATCGTGCGGGGTGATCACCGGCACATCGTTGGTGCCGGTCAGGGTCACCGTGATGGTCTGCCAGTCGTAGCCGCCATGGCCGTCGCTGACCTGCACGACGAACTTCTGCTGCACCGTGTCGCCCTCGCCCAGCGACTGCACGTTCTGGTTGGCGGTAAACGTCCACTTGCCGGTCTGGTCGATCGAGATCGTGCCGTACTCGCCCTTGTTGCTGCCGAAGATGGACCAGCTGTGGCTATCGTGGGCATCGACGTCGCTGACCTGCAGCTGGCCGCTGACCGTGGTGGCCGCGTCTTCCTTGAGCGCGCCCGTGCTCTGCCCGCTGATGTGCGGCAGGTCGTTGGTACCGACGATGGTCACCGTGACCGTCTCGGTGGTGCCGTCCGCGGTCTTGACCGTGAAGTGCTCGACCAGCTTCTCGCCCACGCCCAGGGCCTGTACCTGCGCATTGTTATTGTTGAGCAGATAGCCCCAGGTGCCGTTCGAGGCGATCGCGAAGGTGCCGTAGTCGCCGCTGATCTTTTCCGGCTGGAAGTGGCTCTGCCCGGCGTCGGCGTCCTTGATATCCAGGTCGCCGCCGGTGATGGGCAGGAAGTCTTCATAGACGGTGCCCGAACCCGAACCGGTCACGACCGGCACGTCGTTGGTGCCGGTGACGGTTACCGTGACGGTCTGCACGTCCGTGCCGCCATGGCCGTCGCTGACCAGGACGTTGAAAGTCTCGGTCTTTTGCTGGCCTTCGGCCAGCGCCTGCACGGCCTTGCTGTCCACCGTGTACGTCCACTTGCCGGTCTGGTCGACCGTCAGCGTGCCGTACGCGCCCTTCGGGTTGCCCTGCACCGACCACGTGTGCGTGTCATGTACGTCGACGTCCGACACCGCCAGCTGGCCCGACACCGAGGGCGCCGCGTCTTCCTTGATGGCGCCGGTGGCCTGGCCGCTGATCTCCGGCTTGTCGTTCGTGCCGTCGATGGTGATCGTCACTTCCGTCGGCGTGCCGTCGGCCGTCAGCACCGTGATCTTCTCGGTCAGGCTCTCGCCCACGCCCAGTTCCTGGACCTTGGGATCGCTGTTGTTCAGGTTGTAGGTCCAGTTGCCATTGGCATCGATGCTGAACGTGCCGTGCGCCAGGACCGTGTTGTTCTGTACCTGGAAGACCGACTCGCCCTGGTCCGCGTCCACGATGTCCAGCTTGCCGCTGGTGCTCAGCGTCGTATCTTCCTGCACCAGGCCCTTGTCGCTGTCGGGTGAGTGCGGGGTGACCACCGGCACGTCGTTGGTGCCCGTGATGGTGATGGTGACGTCCTGGATGGCCGTGCCGCCATGGCCGTCGTCCACCAGGATGTGGAAGGTTTCCTGGACCTGCTGATCCTTGGCCAGGGCCTGGGTGGCCTGCGGGTCGATGGTGTAGGTCCACTTGCCGTTCTGGTCCACGCTGATGGTGCCGTACTGGCCCTTGGGCTCGCCCGACACCGACCAGGTATGCGTATCGCTCTTGTCCACATCGGCGACTGCCAGCTGGCCCGACACCGATTGCTCGACGTCTTCCGTGGCCGCCGCGGTGCTCGTGCCGCTGATGACCGGCACATCGTTGGTGCCGTCGATGGTGACGGTCACGGTGGTTTCGGTGCCATCCGCCGACTTCACCGTGAAGGTTTCGGTCAGGTGCTCGCCCACGGCCAGTTCCTGCACCCGCGGATCGTCGTTGGTCAGCGTGTAGGTCCAGTTTCCTTGCGCGTCGATGGAGAAGGTGCCGTGCTGGCCGGCCGTACCGGTCTGCGGCTGGAAGAACGATTGGTCGTGGTCGGGGTCGACGATGTTCAGCTTGCCCTCGGTCGTGAGGACTTCGTCTTCCTTGACATGATTGGCATCGGGGCCGCCCTCGCCCGGGGTGATGACGGGCACGTCGTTGGTGCCGGTGACCGTCAGCGTCAGGGTCGCGGTGGACGTACCGCCTTCGCCATCGGAGATGGTGTAGGTAACGGTGGTCGTCTTCGTTTCGCCGGCCGCCAGGCTCTGGAAGTCCTCGCCCGGGTTGAAGGTGTACGAGCCGTCCGCGCGGATGATGAACGTGCCGCCGGCGGAGCCGGCCACTTCCACGCCTTGCGCCGTCACGTCCTTGTTGCCGGCATGCACGACCGTCAGCGTATCGCCGTCCGGATCGATGTCGCGGCCCACGCCCTGCGCGTTGCCGGTCAGGACATTGCCCGACACGCCGTTGTCCTCGGTGGTCGAGGCGGCGTCATTCACGGCCAGCGGGCCCGGGTTGGTGACGTTCCAGTTGAAGGTTTCGGTGACCGTGGCGCCGCTGGTATCGGTGGCCGTGACGGTGACCTGGTAGACGCCGTTGTTGCCGCCCTGGGAGGCGGAATGGTCGATCGTACCGGTGATGACGCCCGTTTCGGGGTTGATGGTCAGCCCCGGCGGCAGGCCGGTGGCGGTGTAGGTCAGCCTGTCGCCGTTGTCCACGTCGGCGAAGTGGCTGGACACGTCCACGTTGATGTTCTGCTGCGCGTCCACGCCGTTGACGTTGTCGATGGCGGTGGCCGTGGGCGCGTCGTTCACGCCGTTCACGGTCACCGTGACGGTGGCCGTGGACGTATTGCCGAAGGGATCGGAGATCGTATACGTCAGCGTGCTGGTGGCGGTCTGGCCGGCGCCCAGGTTGTGATACGAATTACCGGGATTGAAAATGTAGCTGCCGTCCGGGAACACCGTGAACGTGCCGCCGGTCGAGCCGGCGACCTGCACGCCGCCGGTCGCCATGGGCGTGCCGCCCACCGACTGGATGAACACCGCATCGCCGTTGGGGTCGGTGTCGTTCGTCAGGATATTGCCCGTCACAAGCGACTTCTCGGTCGTCGTGTTCGTGTCATTGCCGGCGGCCGGGGGATCGTTGCCAGGCGCGTTGTTGTTCGTCGCCAGGCCGGCCGGCGTCAGCAGGTTGATGCCCGGCGTGCCGGCGCCCGGATAAGCCAGGTCCAGCGGCGAAGTCGATTCCACCACGCGGGCCAGCCGCACGAAGCTGCTGCCGCCGGCATCGCCGCCGCCGGCCACCAGGGCGGCCGTCGGATCCAGGTTGTCGAACGGGTCCTGTCCATTCTGCAGCGCGGCCAGCAGGCGGTCGGAATCGGTGCCGGTGGGCGGCGCCACCGCGGCTTCGGAGCGGTCGACCGGCTGGCCCGCCATGTCGGCATTGAAGGCCACGTCACGGTTCTCGCCTATCGTCAGCGGCATCCCGCCTTCCGTCTGCAGGGCGACGGTGCCGCCCGACGCGGTCACGATCTCGGTATCCGGCGGAATCCGGCTGCCGACGTGCAGCTCGGTCAGCGAACCGTCCTTATTGCGGATCCAGGCACGTCCAACGACTTGCGTAACTACGGCGGGAATGGTGAAGGCCATTTTTCTTGCTCCGGTTTAGGATGGCGTAATCCTATAGACCGGGCCCGATGGCCGATATTGTCCTGGAGGACAGTTTTCCGGATTAATTCAGCATCGCCGGCCGCGGCTACTTCCGGAGCCCGATGCCATGCTCGCGGCGCGTACAAAGGATGCACGCCGGCCGGCCGGAAAAGATCCGCAATAAAACGCGGACCGCTGCAATCAACGGCTGATGCCGTGCACCCGCAGCGCCAGCTGCAGGCGGTCGCTGACGCCCAGCTTTTCGAAGACCGAGGACAAATGGGCCTTGACGGTGCGCTCGGTGATGCCCAGCGCCGCCGCGATCTCGCCATTGGCCTCGCCGACGGCGGCGCGGCGCGCCACCATGTCCTCGCGTTCGGTCAGGGCGTTGGCATGCCATTCCTCCTTGCCGCCCGCCCTGCTCTCCACCAGCCGCAGCAGCCGGGTCACCAGCGAACGCCCCATCCAGATTTCCCCGGCGTCGACGACTTCCAGCACCTGGTTCATCAAGGTCGCCGGCGCGTACGCATGGCAATAGCCCACCGCTCCGGATGCCAGCACCTTGGTCCCCTGTTCGTCATGCGGCCGCGCGCTTGCGACAACCGCGCGCAGGCCCGCGATGGCGCCGGTCCACTGCTCGGAAGTCCAGCCGGGCAGCTTGGGCAGGTCGGCATCCACCACGACCAGCGACCGGCCCTGCTCGCGCCAGCGCGCCAGGTCCGGCAGCGTGCGTCCGCGCGCGGGCAGCCAGCGGCGCGCGTCCAGGCCCGACCAGTGCTTCCACAGCAGATCGTCATGGGTGACGAACAGAACCGGTGCCACGTGCATCAATACCTCTCCAGTCGCCTGCCGGCGCGCGACGTGAGGCGCCGCGGCAGGTGTGCGGATGCGAATCCGACGGAATGGGAACCAGCGGGATCTTCCAGCCTGGGACTGCCTAACGTTCGGTGAATGCGTTCTCTTTGGCGCGCAGGATGGGCTTGAGCAGGTATTGCAGCACCGTCCGCTTGCCGGTAAGGATATGCACCTCGGCGATCATGCCGGGGATGATGGGCAAATGCTTGTCGCCGACCGTGGCCCGGTCGGTGCGCACCCGCACGATATAGAACGAATTGCCGCGTTCGTCGGTGGTGGTATCGGCATTGATCTGCTCCACGACGCCCTGCAGGCCGCCGTAGATGGAATAGTCGTAGGCCGTGAACTTGACGTCGGCCTTCTGGTCCGCGTGCAGGAAGCCGATATCGCGCGGCTGTATGCGCACCTCCAGCAGCAGCGTGTCGTCCGTCGGCACGATCTCGATGATGTCCTTGCCGGGCTGCACCACCCCGCCGACCGTATTCGCCAGCAGGGTCTTCACCGTGCCGCGCACCGGGGACCGGATCTCCGCCAGCTTGACCTTGTCCGCCAGCGCCAGCTTGCCTTCGCGCAGGGTACGCAGCTTGGTGTTGACGTCGGACAGGTCGCTGCGGGCCTGGTTGCGGATATTCAGCTCCGCTTCCTTGGTCTTGCTCAGCGCTTCCTGGATGGACGCCTGGATGCGATCGATCTGGGCATCCGCCGCTTTCTGGTCGCCGCAGCTCTTGGCCACATCGCGCTGCAGGCGCAACAGGTCCACTTCGGATACCGCCCCGCTGGCCAGCAGCGGCCGCGTCACGGAAAGCTCCTTGGACGTCAACGCGCACGTGGTCGCGGCCTGATCGCGCTTGGCCTGGGTCTCGCGCAGTTCTTCCTGGCGCTGCTTGACCTGCTCCTTGGCGACGCTGACCGTGGCGTTCAGTTCGTTGGTACGCTGGATCCAGGCATTGCGCTCGGCTTCCGCGGCGGCGGGCAACTGTTGCAGCACATCGTCCGGCACCTGGAAGGGCTCGCCCGTCGCCAGGGCGTGCAGCCGGGCCGCCTTGGCCTGCAAGGAAAGGTACTCGGCCTGGTTTTCGCCCAGGGATGAATTGAAGCGGGTCGGGTCTATCTTCAGCAGAATCTGGCCCGGTTCCACCGTCTGGCCGGGCTTGACCAGGATCTCCTTGACGACGCCGCCGTCCAGGCTTTGCACCACCTGGACCTGGCGCGACGGCACTACCTTGCCTTCGCCCCGCACCACTTCGTCGATGGGGCTGAAGCCCGCCCACACCAGCAGGGCGGTGACCACGACCAGCGAGGTCCACAGCAGCACGCGCGCACCGCGGGCATCGGAATGGTAGATCGCCCATTCGGCGTTGCCGGCATAGCCGGCGGTCACCTTGGGCTTGCCGCGCTCTTCGCCGTCCAGCAGCACATCGAAGAGCTTGACGAATATCGTCCGCGGAAGACGGACAAGCGCGCCCAGGAACGAGCCGCCTTCGTTCGCAACATGCGTATTCATGCTCAGGCTCCCCGTCCCACCCGGCCGGTGCGCAGGGCTTCCACGACCTGCTCCTTGGGACCGTCCGCCACCACCCGGCCGCCATCGATCACGATCAGGCGGCTGACCAGTTCCAGCAGCGCGGTGCGGTGCGTGATCAGGAACATCGTCTTGTTGGCGCTGGCCGCGGCAAGCTGCTTGCGCAGGCGGGTTTCGCTCTGGTGGTCCATATTGCTGCTGGGTTCATCCAGCAGCAGCACCGGCGGATCGTTGATCAGCGCCCGCGATATCGCCACGGATTGCCGCTGGCCGCCGGACAGGGACTCGCCGCGTTCGCCGATCAGCATGTCGAAGCCGTCGGGGTGCACATTGGCGAACTCGCTCACGCCGGCCACCTCGGCCGCGGCCAGGATGCTGGCGTCGTCCGCATACGGAGCGCCCATGGCGATGTTGTGCTTCAGGCTGCCGTAGAAAAGCACCGGATCCTGGGGCACGTAGCCGATCGCGCGGCGCAGGTCGGCCGGGTCGATCTGGCGCACGTCCACGCCGTCCAGCAGCACCGTGCCTTCCGACGGTTGGTACAGGCCCAGGATCAGCTTTTCCAGCGTGGTCTTGCCCGAACCGATACGGCCGATGATCCCGACTTTCTCGCCGGGATTCAGCTTGAAGGAGACGTTCCGCAGCACGGGCTGCGCCGCGCCGGGATACGAGAAGGTCACGTCGCGGAACTCCACGGCGCCGTGGAAAACCGGGCGGTGCATGAATTCCGCGGTCTCGGGGCGTTCCACCGGCAGCTGCATATAGCCGTCGATCGAGCCCAGAGAGGTCCGCGCATTCTGGTACTGCATCAGCAGCCCGGCGACCTGGCCCAGCGGCATCAGGCAGCGGCCGGAAATCATCGACGCCGCGATGATGCCGCCCATGGATACGGCCGAGTCATGCGCCAGGTACACGCCTATCGTCACGACCGCCACCGAGACCAACTGCGACATGGCCCCGACGAAACCCACCGTGGTGCTGGACATCAGCTTGAGCTTGCTGCTGATGTTGGCGATGTACTCGGTGGACCGCTCCCAGTTGCGCTGCATGGCGCCCTGGGCGTTCAGCGTCTTGACGGTCTCGAAGCCGGTCAGGGCCTCGACCAGGGTCGCATTGCGCTGGGACGAGGCCTGGTAAGAGGCCATGGTCAGCGTCTCCATGCGGAACTGGGCGGCCAGCGATACCAGTATCACCAGCACGATGGCGATCACCGGCGGAATCAGCATCCACGGCGAAATCCAGGCCAGTACCAGCAGGAAAAGGATCACGAAGGGCAGATCCACCAGCGTGGTGATACTGGCTGAGGCGATGAAGTCCCGTATGGCCTCGAACGACCGCAGGTTGGCCGCGAACGAGCCCACCGAAACCGGCCGCCCTTCCATGCGCAGGTCCAGCACCCGCTCCATGATCAGCGCGGAAAGCTTGATGTCGACGCGCTTGCTCGCGCTGTCGATGACGTGCGCCCGCGCGGTGCTCAGGATGGTATTGAAGATCACCACGATGGCGATGCCGACGACCAGCACCCACAGCGTTTCCACGGCGTTGTTGGGGACGACGCGGTCGTACACGTTCATCGTGAACAAGGGCATCGCCATGGCGAACACGTTGATCAGCACGGCGGCCACGATGGCGTCGCGGTACAACCGGCGGTTCTCGAAGATCGCCGACCAGAACCAATGCCGGCCGCGCACCTTGCCGACCTCCGGCGAGCGCGCGTCGAAGCGGAACTGCGGCCGCACGAAGCAGGCCATACCGGTGTAGTCCTGCGCCAGCTCTTCCGCGCTGATTTCCACCGCGCCGGCGCCCAGCTCGGGATGGCTGATCAGGTACTTGCCTTCGCGCGCCTCCAGCAACAGGCAGGCGCGTTCGCCGTGCAGCAGCAGGATCGCCGGCAGGATGTCCGTGGGGATCTCCGCGACGGCGCGGCGGACCAGACGCGCCGACAGGCGGGCCCGCGCGGCAGCGCGCGGCAGCAGCCCGGGCGTCAGCCGCTGGTCGACCAGCGGCAGGCCGGCCGACAAGGCCTGCGCCGTCGCCGGCACGCCATGAACCCGGGTCAGCTCGACCAGGCACTCCAGCAAGGGATCGTCATGGGTCGAGCGCGGGTCTACGCGCCACGAGTCCACCGAGCGGTCAAATGACTTGTCCGTCTTCATCGTCCAACAAATCCAGATGTTCGGATAACCTGGCCCGGTGCTGCTTGCGCTCGTTGAGCTTGCGCTGCGCGTGCGGCGGCAGATCGGTCAGCCGCAGCGTGCCGTTGGCGATCAAGGCGTCGATCAGGTCCTCGAGGACGCGTACGAAATCCAGGTCAAGCTTGGAAAACTCGTCGTCTCGATGCTTGTCGCCTTGAGTCGCCATGGCGGATCACCACTTCGGGGTAGTGCCCGGCTTGGCCGGGCTGGGTTGCGTGGACTTGCCCGCGGGGACCAAGTCCGGCGGCGTCATGCCGCTGTTGTAGTTCACCTTCACGGGTTCCAGGCGGGAAGCGTCCGGCACCGTGGAGTTGCACAGCTTGATGACTTCGTCGCTGACTTCCAGCTTGCTGTTCTCGTCCGGCGTCTCGTCGTTGGCGGGACGCAGGCCCAGCGTGGGCAGCAGCTTGTGCGACAGCGTCAGCCAGCGATACTGGGCGACCTGCAGGTCGTACAGCGCGTTGGTCAGGGCACGGCGCGATTCGAACAGTTCGTTTTCCGTATCCAGCAGGTCCAGCAGCGTGCGCTGGCCGATCTGGAATTGCTGGCGATACGCGTCGCGCACCTTGGTGGTGGCCACTTCGTGATCGCGCAGGAAAGGCAGCGACTGGCGCAGGTGCACGATATTGTTCCAGGCGATCGCCAGGTCCTGCTGGATGTTGCGGCAGGTGTAGTTGCGCACGTCGCGCGCGGCGTAGCTCTGGGCCGAGGTCTGCCGCACCCGCGCGGAATCCGAGCCGCCGCGGTACAGGTTGTAGGACATGACGACCTGCACGTTGGTGCTGCGCGTGTTCTTGTAGTCGGGGCCCGGCTGGGAGGTATCCGTACCCGTCGACGCCACGAACTCGAACTTGGGCGAGAACGCGCCCTTGGACGACTGGACGCCGGCGTCCGCGGCCTGCAGCAGCGCCTGCTTGGACAGGAAGGCGGGATTGCTGCGCAGCGAATCGTTGAAGTTCTTGGGGTTCTTGGGGAGCTTATCGTCCAGGCGGGGCGGCGGCGCCAGCGTGGCCGGCACATCCAGGCCCGTGACGCGGCGGAAGCGCGCCGTCACGTCATTCAGGTTGGCGCTTTCCGTCATCAGGTTGGTCTGCGCGAGCGCCAGGCGGCCGCCGGCCTGCTCCATGTCCACGCGGCGACCGACACCGGAGTCGGCGCGCTCGCGGATCTGCTTGAGCGTCTCTTCGTGCAGGGAATAGTTCTGGCGGGCCAGCAGCTCCAGATCGCGATAGCGCTCCACGTCCAGGAAGGACTGGGTCGCGTTGAAGGCGAGTTCGTCGCTGGTGGCGAGCAGGTCGTAATAGCGCGACAGTTTTTCGAAGCCTGCCTGCTTGACGTCGTTGTTGGTCTTGAAGCCATCGAACAGCAACTGGCGCAGTTCCAGCGTGTAGCCCGGCCGGTTCCAGCTGGCCGAGCCTTCGCCCGGCAGATTGCTCTGCCACTCATGGCCCACCCAGCCCTGTGCGTTGACCTGCGGCAGGAAGCCGCCGCGGGCCACGTTCTGCCCTTCCAGCGAGGAACGGAAGTCGTTGTAGCGAGCCTGGATTTCCGGATTGGTCAGCAGCGTCTGTTCGACGACCTGGTACAGGCTGGCGCCGCCCTTCACGTCCGTGGCCTGGGGCACGGCGGCCCCGGCGGGAGCGACGGGAGGCTTGGCGAGTTGACCGTTGGATTGAGCGGGCTGTGCGGCGACGGCGGCGGTGGCAGCAGTTGCAATTGCAGCAACAAGATACTTCAAACGAAACGAGTGCATGACAATCCCGTAATGCGTAATCGTGGTTGAGTAACAGCTGATTTCCCGGCTGTAATACTTCGCGCTCAGCACGTGCCGCTCCGCATACAGGTCGTTTTTAGAAGAGGAACGGGCGTTGGAACAGCTATGAAGAAACTGCGGCCGGCATTGTCAGTTCCGTTCAACGCCCGATCAACTCCATAAAAACGCGCTTTATTTCACAACCTATCAAGGAATGTAAATATTATGGTCGCCAAATCTTTCAAGCGGTGGACGCATTTGTAAAGCGCAACGCCGATTTGCGTGCTCTACAGTGCTAACGTCGTGCTTTGGTCGACAACTACACGCAACAGCGGGTAACAGTGCGTCGGACACGCGCGGCCGGAAACGTAACGGCGCGAGCCTGCCAGAAAACCCGCTGCAACGTTGTGGGTTAGAAACCACGCCGTGGTGTTGTAACAACATATCTTGATACATACATTTGAGTGGATGTCGACCCCGATTCAAAAGGACGCACCCTGCCTCGCTGCGGGGCGGATGGGCTGCCATGCGCCTGGCTGATCCCTCATCCTCGCGTGCCAATCTTGGAATTTCTGGTATAGTTGCGGACTTGCTTGCTGTGGGGCGGTAGCTCAGCTGGGAGAGCGTCGCGTTCGCAATGCGAAGGTCGGGAGTTCGATCCTCCTCCGCTCCACCAAAATTCCCAGTAGAAACAAGGCACTACATCTCGCGATGCAGTGCCTTGTTTTGCTTTGGGGTGCAGCGTTTTGCCTTGCGTGGGGATTTGCGGCAAACCACAGTTGCACATCCGATCCGTATGCGGATGGAGGGGCGCATGTGCAGGCCGGATAGACGCGCAGATGGTCGAAACGCTGTGCGGCACGCCTTTATTTACTCAACCGGATGGATGTGTCGGGCGTCTTTCCTCTCACCCCAGCCTTTCGCAAGCGCGGCGCAGCCGTTCGCACCCTTCCTCGATAGCTGCCATGGACGCCGCGAACGACAACCGGAAGTATGGCGACACGCCATAGGCCGCTCCTTGCAGGACGGCGAAGTCGACTTCCTCCAGCAGGTACATGACGAAATCTTCGTCGCTGGCCAGCACCTTGCCCTGGGGCGTACGGCGCCCCATCAGCCCCGCGCAGGACGGCAAGGCGTAGAACGCGCCCTCGGGGGCATGGCAGCGGATGCCGGGGATGCGGTTCAAGGCGTCCACCAGGAAGTCCCGGCGCTGCTGGAAAATCGCGGTGCGCTCGGCGATGAAGTCCTGCGGCCCCGCCAGCGCTTCGCGCGCCGCGGCCTGGCCGATGGAAGACGGGTTGGAGGTGCTTTGCGACTGCAGCTTGGTCATGGCCTTGACCAGTTCGGCCGGCCCGCCGGCGTAGCCGATGCGCCATCCCGTCATCGCATAGGCCTTCGACACGCCGTTCACCGTCAGCGTGCGTGCCTTCAGCTCCGGCGCGACCTGGGCCAGGGTGCTGAAGCGCCGGCCGTCGTACAGGATGTGCTCGTACATATCGTCCGACAGCACCCAGACATGGGGATGCCGCTCCAGTACCTCGGCCAATGCCCGCAGTTCTTCCGCCGTATACGTCGCGCCGCTGGGATTATTGGGCGCGTTCAATATCAGCCACCGCGTGCGCGGCGTAATGGCGCGCTCCAGGTCCTGCGGCCGCAGCTTGAAGCCGTCCTCCACGCGCGTCATGGCGAACACGGGCGTGGCGCCCGCCAATAGCGCGATGTCCGGATAGGAGACCCAGTACGGCGCGGGCACGATCACTTCGTCGCCCTTGCCCACCGTGCACATCAAGGCGTTGAAGATCACCTGCTTGCCACCCGTGCCCGCGATGATCTCTTCCTTCCGGTATTCCAGGCCGTTCTCGCGCAGGAATTTGTCGGCGATGGCGGCCTTCAATTCGGGGGTGCCGCCGACGTCCGTGTACTTCGTGCGCGATTGCGCCATGGCGCGGGTGGCGGCCTCGATGACGTTTTCCGGCGTATCGAAATCCGGCTCGCCGGCGGTCAGTCCCAGGATATCGCGCCCGCTGGCGCGCAGTTCGCGCGCGCGCTGTCCGGCCATGGAACTGGGAGAAGGCTTGATGCGGTTGACCCGGTCTGCGAGTAGGCCCATGTCTATGTCCTTTGCGATTCGTGGCGCGGGCGCCGGTATGCGTGTTCCCGGAACGGAACGACGGAAGAATTCTAGAAAGCCGGTTTGTTCATAACAAACGATTAGTTTTTATTGTTTATTCGTTTTCACCAATATATGATCTTTCCATCCCCAGGCTTGAATGGAAGGACGCGATGCTGCGCAATATCTCCCTGCGACACTTGCGATGCTTCGTGGCGGTGGCCGAGGCAGGGTCCTTCACCGTGGCGGCATCGCGCCTGTTCCTGACCCAGTCGTCGCTGACCGCCACCATCCAGCAGTTCGAGGAAACCGTCGGCGTCAAGCTGTTCGACCGCAGCACGCGCCGCGTGGCCATGACCAACGAAGCGGTACGCTTCAAGGTCGAGGCCGACAAGATACTCAGCCACTTCGACGGCGCGCTCAGCGACCTGCAGGCTTTTTCACAGGGGCGGCAAGGACATATCCGCATCGCGGCGGCGGCCTCGGTGATCGAGCATTTCCTGGCCAGCGCCGCCCACGCCTTCAAGCAGGAATATCCCGAGACCACCATTTCGCTGCGCGATGCCGGCGCGGAACTGGTCGAGACCATGGTGGCCGGCGGCGACCTGGACTTTGCCGTCACCAGCCGACACCGCGGGCATGAAGACCTGGTCTATACGCCCTTGCTGGAGGACCGCTACGGGGTCGTGTGCGATCCGCGGCATCGCTACGGGGCCAGCCGCAAACCGCTGCGCTGGTCGGAACTGGATCCGGCGGACTACGTCAGCTTTTCGCCGGACACCGGCATCGGCGCCTTCCTGCGGCAGAACGCGGGACGCCAGGACATGTTCGCCGGCATGCGCGACGAGATCTCCAGCACGACCTCGCTGCACGCCGTCCTGCGCCTGGGGGCCAGCTACGCCATCATTCCCGCGCTGGCGGCCGGCATGGGGCAGTTCTCGCCTTTCGTATTCCGCGAAGTCACGGGCCCCCGCCTGTCGCGCGAGATCTGCCTGATCAGCCGCAAGCTGCGCGCGCTGTCGCCCAGCTCCAGCCGCCTGCTGGCCTTCATGCGCCGCGCCATCGAAGAACGCCCCTTGCCGCCGGGCGTCAAGGCGCTGGGCGGCAAGGGCCGATCGCCCGCGTCCCGCGCGACGCGGCCGGGGGCTACTCCAGCTTGATACCGGCCTTGTCGATCACCTGCTTCCATTTGACGGATTCGCTGCGCATCAGGTCGCTCAAGGCCTGGGGCGGGCCGCCGGCCACCTCGAATCCCAGGTCCTGCAGTTTCTTGCGCGTTTCCGCATCCTGCAGCGCCTTGTTGAAGGCCTTGTTCAAGGTGTCGACGATGTCGGGCGGCGTGCGGGCCGGCGCCAGGAAGCCATACCAGCCGATCAGCTCGTAGCCGGGCACGCCCGATTCCGCCACGGTCGGGATATCCGGATAGGCGGGCAGCCGCTTCGCCGTGGTCACCGCCAGCGCACGCAACTGCCCGGTCTTAACCAGCGGCATGGCCTCGGGCAGGATGGCGAACATATAGGCGGTCTGGCCGCCGACCAGGTCGGTCAGGGCCGGCGCGCCGCCCTTGTAGGGGACGTGGGTGGCGTGCGTGCCGGTCATGAACTTGTACAGTTCGCCGCCCAGGTGCGCCGGCGTGCCGGCGCCCGACGAGGCATAGCTGGCGGCGCGGCCCGGACCTTTCAGCCAGTCGGTCAATTCCTGCACGGTCTTCACCGGCACCTTGTCGTTGACCACCACCAGGCTGGGCAGCATGGTTGCCAGCACGATGGGCGCGAAGTCCTTCTGCGGGTCATAGGGCAAGGACTTGTACAGGCTCTGGTTCACGGACAACGCGGTGGAGGTTCCGAGAAAGAGCGTGTAGCCGTCCGGGTCGGACTTCGCCACGAAGGACGCGCCGATGTTGCCGCTGGCGCCGGGCCGGTTCTCCACGATGACGGTCTGGCCCAGCGATTCGCCCACCTTCTGGCCCAGCATGCGGGCCAGTACGTCGGTGGACCCGCCCGCGGGATACGGAACGATCAGGCGGATGGGCTTGGCGGGATAGGCCCCCGCCGCCGGCGCAACGGCGGATGCCATGGCGCCGCATAGCGATAACGCCGCCACGCCACACTTCAACGCGATCTTCATGTGCTTTCCCTTGTATCGGCCGCTCTGGCGGCTTGGTTGATTTACCGAGGCGGGGGCGGCATGCCGCCCCCGCGCTCAGTCCGCCGGGACATAGCCTTGGGCGATATCCCGTGTCCTGGCCGCGGCGTCCCGCCGCGCGGCGTCGCCGTAGCCGCCACCGCCCGGGGTGCGCAGTACCACTTCGTCCCCCGGATTCAGTACATGCGGGCGGCGGCTGTCGATGGCCTGGCCGTTGATGGTGACTTCGCCGAGCGCACCGTCGCCGCCGCCGCCCAGGCCGGGCGCCGCGACACGCAGGCGTTCGGTCAGGAACACGATGGACAGCGGCGCGTGATGCCTGCTGACGAAGCTGATCTCCTGGCCCAGCCCACCCCGGTAGGCGCCCTGCCCGCCCGAGCCGGGGCGCAGGCGCTTGTACTGGAAGAACAGCGGGGCCTCGCGTTCGGCGACCTCGATGGGCGTGGCCGAGATATTGCTGGGCCAGGACATGACCGAGGCGCCGTCCTTGCCCGCCGTCCCGCCCATGCCGCCGTTGTAGAACAGCACGGTGGCGAAAGGCCGTCCGTCCTCGCGCGTGCCGCTCAGGTTGGCGATCCATAGCGGCGAGCCCACGCCCGCCATGACCTTGTGCGGCAGGATTCCGTACAGGGCGCCGAAGATCACCGTCGGCACGTAGTGGCCGGTGCAGGCGCGGCCGCCCACGGGGGCCGGCATGCGCGGGTTCAGGATCGTGCCCTCCGGCGCGGCGATCCGGATGGGACGGAACAGGCCATCGTTGTTGGGCAGCTCGGGCAACAGCAGGCTCTTGATCGCGTAGACCGTCATGGCGCTGGTATAGGCCAGGACGCAGTTGATGCCGCGCGGCTGCTGCGGCGAGGTCCCCGTGAAGTCGCACTCGATCTCGTCGCCATCTATCCGCACCGCGACGTGGTACTGGAAGCGGTTTTCGAAGCCGTCGGTTTCCATGGCGTAGCGGTACTCGCCATCGGGCAGCTCGCGTATGGCGCGCCGCATGGCGGTTTCGCTGCGGTCGAACAAGGCCCGCGCCAGCGTGTCGATGCCGTCCAGGCGGTATTCGTCAAGGATGGCGCCCAGGCGGCTGGCGATCAGCTCCACCGCGCCCACCTGCGACCAGATGTCGCCCACGGTCTGCTGCGGCGTACGGACGTTGGTGCGGATCAGCGACAGCAGCGTTTCGTCGGGCTGCCCATCGCGCAGCAGGCGCATCAGCGGGATATGGAAGCCTTCCTCGAAAAGCTCGCGCGCATCGACGGAGCGTATCTTGCCGCCGATATCCGGCACATGCGCCGCGGTGGCGGCGAAGCCCGCCAGCCGGCCGCCATGGAAAATGGGCTTGACCAGGCTGACGTCGTTCAGGTGACCGGTGCCTATCCAAGGATTGTTGGTGATGAACACATCGCCGTCGCGGATATCGTCGGGACCGAAGCGGGCGATGGCCGCCTGCACGGTGCGCGGCAAGGTGCCGATGAAGGACGGAATGCTGCCGCTGTTTTCCGCCAGCGATCGTCCGGCCGTATCGGTCAGCACCACGGCGAAGTCGTTGGCCTCGGTGGATAGCGTCGAGAACGAGGTGCGCACGATCAGCTTGGCCGCTTCGTTCACCACGGAGCGTATGCGGGTCCAGAAGACTTCCAGGAAGATCGGGTCGGCGGCTTCGGCGCCGTGCCGGGTGTTCGGGGTCGTCATGCCTGCTGCTCCTGAATCGTGACGATCAAATTGCCGCTGGGTAGCTGGCGCACATGGCCGCGCGGCCCCACCACCAGGGTGGATCCTTCATCCTCGATCAGCATCGGCCCGGCACGGTCGAAACCCGGATGCAGCGTGTCGCGCTTGTAGACCGGGGTATCGACGAAGCCCGCCGACTCGCGGAAATACACCTGGCGCCGGCCGGCGGGCGCGATATCGCCACCCGTCTTCATGTCGGCATGGGCCAGTTGCTGGCGCGGCGGCGCGGTGGCGCTGACACGCAGGTTCAACAGCTCGATGGGCACGTCGGGCGGCGTACGGCCGAACTTCTCCCGATAGGCGGACTCGAAGGCCCGCAGCAAAGCCTGCCGCACGGCATCGCCCTTGTCCGCGCCGGCACCGGCATAAGGGCCGGCCGGCAGGTCCACCGTCAGGCTGAAGCCTTGCCCGGCGTAGCGGCCATCGGCGCCGCGGCGCACCGTGGCCGGACCGAATGCCGCATCCAGCGGACGCAGGGATTCCAGCGCCTGGCCTTCCAGGTCCGCGTAGGCGCGCTCCAGGTCTTCCAGGCTGTCGGAAGCGGGCCGCACATTGACCGTGCGCGAGCGGTCGGCGCGCGCGGGCGCCACCAGCAGGCCGTAGGCGGAAGCGACGCCGGCGGCCGGCGGGCAGATGATGGTGCGCACGCCTATCTTTTGCGCGACGTAATAGGAATGCAGGGGGCCGCCGCCGCCCGTGCACAACAGCACGAAGTCGCGCGGGTCGCGGCCACGTTCGGCGACGTGCACGCGCGCGGCGCCGGCCATGTTCTCGGCGACGATGTCGTGGATGCCCCAGGCGACGTCCATCGCCCGGTGGCCCAGCGCATCGCCCAGCGCGCCAATGGCGGCCGCCGACAGATCGGCATCGATGGACATCGTGCCGCCGGCGAAGTAGTCGGGGTTCAGGTAGCCCAGCAGGAGGTTGGCGTCGGTCACGGTCGGGCGATCGCCGCCACGCCCGTAGCAGACGGGTCCCGGCTCGGAACCGGCGCTCTGCGGGCCCACCTTCAGCAGTCCCAATGCATCCTGGCTGGCGATGCTGCCGCCGCCCGCGCCGATCTCGATCAGGTCTATGGTGGTGATGCGTATCGGCAGGCCGCTGCCCTCGGCGAAGCGCTTCTGCCGCGCGGCCTCGAAGCCGAAGGCGATCGAAGGCTGGCCGTTCTCCACCAGGCAAAGCTTGGCCGTCGTCCCGCCCATATCGAAGGCCAGCAGATCCGGCTGGCGATCGCGCGCGCTGTAGCAGGCGGCCGATATCGCGCCGGCCGCGGGGCCCGACTCCAGCAGCTCGATGGGGACGCGCCGCGCTTCGCCCAAGTGCGACAGGCCGCCATTGGAAAGCATCATCAGGATGTCCGCGCGCAGGCCGAGGTCGCGCAGGCGGCGCTGCAGATTGTCCAGGTAGCGGCTGGCCAGCGGCTTGATATAGGCGTTGGCCGATGTCGTCGACATGCGCTCGAACTCGCGCACGACGGGCGCCACTTCGCTGGACAGGGTGATCGCCAGGCCGGGATAGGCTTCGCGCAGGATGGCGGCCACCTGGCGTTCGTGCGCGTCACTGGCATAGGCATGCAGCAGGCACACCGCCAGGGATTCGATGCCCTCGCGCACCAGCTCGCCCACGGCCGCGATGGTCTCGCGCGGGTCCACGGGCGCGATCTCCGTGCCGCGGGCGTCCATGCGGGCGCCGATTTCCGCGCGCAGGCGGCGCTCCACCAGGGCGGGCGCCGCCTCGATCTGCAGATCGTAGAGATCGTATTTGCGCTCGTGGCCGATCTCGATCACATCCTTGAAGCCGCGCGTCACCAGCAGGCCCGTCCTGCAGCCGCGGCGCTCGATCAGCGCATTGGTGAACAGCGTGGTGGCATGGACGATGCGGGTCACGTCCTTGGGCCCGATGCCGCAGGTGGCGACGATGCGGCGCACGCCTTCGGCCACGCCCTCCGCCGGGTCGCCATGCGTGGTGAGCACCTTCAGGCTGTGCAGGGCCGAGGCCCCGTAATCCAGCGCCACGATATCGGTGAAGGTCCCGCCGATATCTATCCCGATCGCCCAACCCGCCACATCGTTCTCCCTGTCGGCCATGTCGATGCGGGGATCATAGGAGCCGGGATTGATTTACTCCAATGAAAGATAACGAATGACTTTTCGCGCAAAGCGATAAATAGGGAGGGCGCGCCAGCCTGGTGCGACGCGCGCCGACGCGACGCACCGCGGAGGGGACGCCTTGCGCCGGACCGGGGCACGCGGTGGCGCAAAGTCCCATCCGATGGGACGGTGGGGATACCTCCGAAACCTAGGGTTTTCCCGCAATTCCTGATGTGCCCAGGACAATCAACGACTTCCGTGCCGAAGCCGATGCCGCAAGAGACGGCGGAAAACCGCGCTCATTCCCATCCCCTGGGAATCACCACTTGGCCCGCCCCCCTGCTCTGCCCGATACTGGCGGCGCCATGTCGACGACCGCTCAACCCGCCGCTTCCCAGGACCGTGTGCTGCTGGTGCTTGCCACCCTGGCGCAATGGAACGGCCCCGTCACGGCCCAGCAGCTGGCGGAAGCCACCGGCCTGCCGCGCAGTTCGCTGTACCGCCAATTGGCACGGCTGAAGCACTGGGGCTTCGTGCAGGAAGAAGACGGCAGTTACGCGCCCGGTCCCATGGGGCTGCAACTGGCGCAGGGCTTCGATGCCAGTTCCAGCCTGGTCCATCTGGCGCGCATGGATATGCAGCGCCTGGTGCACCAGTCGCACGAAAGCGTCGGCCTGATCGTGGCCGTGAACGACCGCGCCATCTGCCTGGACATGCTGGAAAGCCCGCAGGCATTGCGCTGTTCCTTTGAAAAAGGCCGCAGCGTTCCGCTGCGCAAGGGCGCCACGGCCAAATGCCTGCTCGCCCACCTGCCGGCCGCCCGCCGCGATGCGCTGCTGGATGCCTGGCAAGGCGATCCGCCGGACCCGCAGCTGCCGGACCGCGCGTCGCTGGCGGCGATACGCAAGGCGGGCTATGCGTGCAGCCAGAACGAAGTCGACGAAGGCGTGTGGGGCGCCAGCGCGCCGCTGTTCGGCCCCGGCCAGCGCCTGGCCGCTTGCATGACCCTGATGGCGCCGACGTCCCGGGCCCTGCCCCGCGCCGACGAACTGATCCAGATGGTGGTGGTGGCCGCCGCGCGCGTGTCCCGCCTCTTGAGCCTGACCTGAACTTTCAGTCCACCGGACCTTCGTGTCCCGAACCCCAAGGAGCCTTACATGAAAGCACTCCGCCGCCGCGTCCTGCAGGCCGCGATCGCCCTGTGTCCCCTGCTCTGGGCGGCCGCGCCGGCCCCTGCCCGCGCCGACCAGGACGTGATCCGCGTCGTTACCGACGCCACCTTCCCGCCCATGGAGTACGTGGAGAACGGCAAGCTGACCGGCTTCGATATCGAGCTGGTCGAAGCCCTGGCCAAGGCCATGGGCAAAAAGGTGGAATGGACGCAGATCGATTTCAAGGGGCTCATCCCGGGCCTGGTGGCCAAGCGCTACGACATGGCGGTGTCGGCCATCTACATCACCGACGAGCGCCGCAAAGTGGTGGACTTTGGCGACTCCTACTACGCCGGCGGCCTGGTCGCGATGGTCAAGGCCGACAACAACGCCATCAAGTCGCCCAAGGACCTGGACGGCAAGCAGGTCACCGTGCAGGTGGGCACGAAGTCAGTCGGCTACCTGAAGGAACACTACCCGGGCGTGAAGCTGGTCGAAGTCGAAAAGAACGACCAGATGTTCAACCTGGTGGCGATCGGCCGCGCCGATGCGGCGGTCACCGGATTGCCGGCCGCCTACCAGTACGTGCGCACCCGCGGCGGCCTGAAGGTACTGCCCGAGCAGTTGACGACCGAGGCCTATGGCATGGCCGTGCGCAAGGACATGCCCGAACTGACCGCCAGCCTGAACAAGGCCCTGGCCCAGTTGAAGGCCGATGGCACCTACGATGCCATCGTCAAGAAGTGGTTCAGCAACTGAGGCCCTGAATGGATCTGGATTTCTCCCCGGTCTGGGCCAACTGGCCGGACCTGCTACGAGGCGCCGCGGTCACGGTGGAGATCGTGTCCGTGTCGCTGCTGTGCGGCTGCGTGATCGGCCTGCTCGTGGGCATCGGCCGGCTGGATCCGCGCCGGCGCTTCATCTATGGCGCGTGCTCGGCCTACGTGGCCGCCATCCGGGGCACGCCCCTGCTGGTGCAACTGTTCATCCTGTTCTTCGGACTGCCGCAGTTCGGCATCATGCTGCCGGCCTTCGTCTGCGGCACCATCGGGCTGTCGGTGTACAGCGGCGCCTACGTATCCGAGATCGTGCGGGGAGCCATCCAATCCATCGATCGCGGGCAGGTCGAGGCCGCGCGCTCGCTGGGCATGCCGGCCCGCATGGCCATGACCAGCGTGGTGCTGCCGCAGGCCTTCGTGCGCATGATCCCGCCGCTGGGCAACGAGTTCATCGCGCTGATCAAGAATTCGGCGCTGGTGTCGCTGCTGACCATCCACGACGTCATGCACGAAGGCCAGAAGATCATCTCGGTGTCCTACCGGTCGCTGGAAGTCTACCTGGCCATCGCTGTGATCTATTTCATATTGACCGGCGCGACGACGTTCCTGCTGCGGCGTATCGAGCTGCGCCTGCGCGCGGGAGGGATGGTGCAATGAACGCGAACGACCGGCAATCCATGGTGCGCATACGGCGGCTGACCAAGGCCTATGGCGACAATGTCGTCCTGCATGGCGTCGACCTGGACGTCCTGCCCTCGCAGGTCGTGGTGGTGATCGGGCCCAGCGGCTCGGGCAAGAGCACCCTGCTGCGCTGCTGCAATGGACTGGAGCTGGCCCAGGACGGCGACATCGAGATCTGCGGCCAGCCGCTGCTGTCCGCGGGGCGCATGCTGCCCGACGGCCGGCTCAACAAGCTGCGCGAAGAAGTGGGCATGGTGTTCCAGTCCTTCAATCTTTTCGCGCACTTGAACGTGCTGCACAACATCACGCTGGGCCCGCGCAAGCTGCGCGGCACGCCCCGGCGGCAGGCCGAGGACGAAGCGCGCGCGCTGCTGGAAAAAGTCGGCCTTGCGCACAAGGCGGACGCCATGCCCGCCAGCCTGTCGGGCGGCCAGAAGCAGCGGGTGGCCATCGCGCGGGCGCTGGCCATGCGGCCGCGCGTGATGCTGTTCGACGAGCCGACCTCCGCGCTGGACCCGGAACTGGTCGGCGAGGTCCTGAAGGTCATGAAGATGCTGGCGGCCGAAGGCATGACCATGATGGTGGTGACGCATGAAATGGGCTTCGCCCAGGAAGTGGCGGACGTGGTGGTGGTGATGGACCACGGCGGCATCATCGAGGCCGGCCCGCCGTCGCAGATCTTCACCGCTCCCACCCAGCCGCGCACGCGGGAGTTCCTGCAGGCGGTACTGAAGCGTGGCTGACATGGAAACCGTCCCCTTCCGCCTGGCCGATGTGGCGGCGCGCCCCTGGAAGAACGGCGGCGGAACGACGCGGGAGATCGCCTGCTGGCCGCCCGGCGCGGGCCTGGACGATTTCCTGTGGCGCATCAGTGTCGCGCGCATCGACGCGGGCGGTCCCTTTTCCCGGTTCGCGGGCGTGGATCGCGTCATCACGCTGCTGAGCGGTGACGGCGTCCTGCTGCGCGGCGGCTTCCCCGGCGGCGAACATGCCTTGACCCGGCCGCTGGCGCCCTTCGCCTTTCCCGGCGACGTGGACGTCGATTGCGCCTTGCAGGGCGGCCCGTCCGAGGACTTCAACGTGATGAGCCGGCGCGGCCGCGCGCGGGCGCGCGTCACGGTGTTGCCGGCGGCGGGCGAGTTGCCGCCGGCGTCCTGCGGATTGCTCATGGCGGTGGGCGGCACGTGGCGGGTGGGGGGCGACAAGGGCCATGAGCACATCCTGGCGCCCGACATGGGATTGTGGTGGGCGGCGACTGCCCGGGGCTGGCGCATCCGGCGCGATGCCGGCCAGGGCGACGGCGGGCTCATCGCCGTGACGATCGATACCGGTACGTATGCGTCCACCGGGGACGCGCAAGGACACGAGCCATTATGAATCACGCAAGCAGTCTATGGGCCGCGGATGCCTTATTGCCGGACGGCTGGGCCCGCGACGTCGTCCTGGCCTGGGACGCCGGCGGCCGCCTGACCGACGTCCGCCACGGCGTGCCGGCGCAGGCGGGACAACCGCGCGCCACCGGCCCCCTGATCCCCGGCATGCCGAACCTGCATTCGCATGCTTTCCAGCGCGGCTTCTGCGGCCTGACGGAATACCGCGCCCAGGCGGCCGACAGCTTCTGGAGCTGGCGCGAACTGATGTACCGCTGCGCCCAACGCATCACCCCCGCCCAGGCGGAAGCCATCGCCACCTGGCTGTACGTGGAGATGCTCGAAGCCGGCTATACCAGCGTCTGCGAATTCCACTACCTGCACCACGATCCGCAGGGCCGCCCCTATGGCCAGGCGCCGGAGATGGCGCTGGCCATCCTGCGCGCCGCCCGGCGGGCCGGCATCGGCCTTACGCTGCTGCCCGTGCTGTACCAGACCGGCGGGTTCGGCGGCGCCGCGCCGCACGCGGGGCAGCGCCGCTTCCTGCACGACACCGACGCCATGCTGCGGCTGCTGGACACGCTGAAGCCGCTTTGCGACGCGCAGGGCGCCCGGCTCGGACTGGCGCCGCATTCCCTGCGCGCCGTGCCGCCGGCCACCCTGGACCGGGCGCTGGCCGGACTGGAAGCGCTGGATCCGACCGCGCCCATCCACATCCACGTCGCCGAACAGGTGAAGGAAGTGGAAGACTGCATCGCCTGGAGCGGCCTGCCGCCCGTGCGCTGGCTGCTGGAGCACGCTCCCCTCGGGCCCCGCTGGTGCCTGGTGCATGCGACGCACATGACGCCCGACGAAGCCCGGGATGCCGCGCGCACCGGCGCGGTGGCCGGCCTGTGCCCGACCACCGAGGCCAACCTGGGCGACGGGCTGTTCGACATGGCGCACTGGCGCGAAGGCCGGGGCCGCTGGGGCGTGGGCTCCGACAGCCATTCCACCGTCAACGCCGGCGAGGAACTGCAATGGCTGGAATACGGCCTGCGCCTGACCACCCGCCAGCGCAACGTCATGGCCGAGGCCGGGCAGCCGCACGTCGCCACGGCGATGACGCTGGCCGCCGTCGCCGGTGGCGCGCAGGCCAGCGGCCGCGCGGTGGATGGACTGGCGCCCGGCCGGCAGGCCGACTTCCTGGAGCTGGACCCGCACCATGTGGCGCTGGCCGGGCTGCCCGCGCGCGACATGCTGTCGGCCCACGTGTTCGGCAGCCACCGTACGTCCGCCATCCGCAACGTGTGGGTGGGCGGGCAGCCGCGGATACAGGAAGGCCGGCACGCGCTGCGCGACACCGCGGCCGCGGCATTCGTGGAGGTCCGCCGCGCGCTCGTGGCGGAAAGCTGACTTATCGTCTGGAGGAAACCCATGTCACCCGCAATCACCGACCGCCCGGTCTACACCTTCCGGCAGGGCACCGCGCCGCTGCTGGTCTCCATGCCGCACGTCGGCACCTACGTGCCGCCGGCCATCGCCGACCGCCTGACCGACGAAGCCCGCCATGTGCCGGATACCGACTGGCACCTGGAACGGCTCTATGATTTCGTGGTCGGCATGGGCGCGTCCGTGCTCGTCGCCACGCATTCGCGCTACGTCGCCGACCTGAACCGTCCGCCCGACGGCAGCAGCCTGTATCCCGGGCAGAGCGTGACGGGCCTCTGTCCCGTGGATACCTTCGACGATACGCCGCTCTATCGCGATGCGGGGGATGTTCCCGGCGCCGAGGAAGTCGCCGCGCGCCGCGCGCAGGTCTGGCAACCCTATCACGACAAACTGGCCCAGGAGCTGGCCCGCCTGCGTGCCCAGCATGGCGTCGCGCTGCTGTGGGACGCGCACTCCATCCGCTCCGTGCTGCCGCGTTTTTTCGAAGGCAAGCTCACCGACCTGAACCTGGGCACGGGCAAGGGCATCGCCTGCGCGCAGGACATCGCCGAAGCGGTGTACGCGGTCGCCCGCGAAGGCGAGCCGCAGGGCTATACCAGCGTATTGAACGGTCGCTTCACCGGCGGGTACATCACCCGTCATTACGGCCAGCCGGAACAAGGCATACACGCCATCCAGCTGGAAATGACGCAATGCAGCTACATGCAGGAAGCCCTGCCTTTCGACTACCTGCCTGAACGGGCGGACCGCATCCAGCCGCTGCTCCAGCGCATGGTGCAGACGGCCTTCGACGGCGTGATGCGGTCGCGCAAGGGCTGACCGGCACATCGCCTGCGCCGAACCGGCGCGCGGGGCGGCGGATCGCGCCGCCCCGCGCCAGGCTGGCCGTCGACCGCTGGCCCCCTGCTTGCGTCCCTTGGAGATCCACTTGTATGATAACCATGCAATAGGCTGACCATCTTGCCAGCCATCCAAGGAATCCGACCGCCATGCCGCCGACCCTGCGCAACGCCAACCTGACCGAAAAGCTCAGCGAAATCCTGACCCGGCAGATCGAATCCGGCGAGCGTGCCCCCGGCAGCCGGCTGCCCACGGAGGAACAGCTGGCCGCCGAGTACGGCGTCAGCCGCACCGTCGTGCGCGAAGGGATCGCGCGGCTGAAATCCGACGGCCTGGTCACCACCCGGCAAGGCCTGGGCGCCTTCGTCGCCGAAACCCTGACCGCCGCGCCCTTCCGCATCCAGGCGGCCGGCGCCGAGACGCCGCAAGAGATGGTCCAGCAGGTATTCGAGCTGCGGATCGGCGTGGAGACCCAGGCCGCCGCGCTGGCCGCCGAGCGCGCCACCGCCGCGCAGCTGCGCGAAATCCGCACGGCCTTGAAGCAGTTGGAGCAAGTCCAGAAACACGGCGGCGACGGCGTGGAAGAAGACATGCGCTTCCACCGCGCGATCGCCCGCGCCACCAACAACCGGATCTACGACGACTTCGCGCGTTTCCTGGAGCGCCACGTCCGCGAGCAGCTGGGCATCAGCCGCCGCAACAGCACCGTCGCCGGGTGGCTGCAGGCGGTGCAGCAGGAACACCAGGCCATCTACGACGCCATCGCCGCGCGCGACGGCATGGCGGCCGCGCAGGCCGCCGGCGCCCACGTGCGCAACGGGATGGAGCGCCTACGCAAGTTCCACGCTCATTAGGGCCGTAGGCCCAGGGGCGACACCCCGCCCACGCCCGGGAACACGGGCGGGGCAAATTCCCCGGAGGAGACAACATGAATGCACGGCATTGGTTGGCCATCCTGGGCGTCGCATCGGCGCTCGCAACCGGCATGGCACCCGGCGTTGCCCGCGCCGAATACCCGGACAAGCCGCTGAAGCTGATCGTGGGCTTCCCGCCCGGCGGCGGCACCGACATGCTGGCGCGCTATCTCGCCCAGCAGATGGGCAAATCGCTGGGCCAGTCCGTCGTCGTGGAAAATCGCGGCGGCGCCAATGGCGTAATCGGCACGACGGAACTGGCGCGCTCGACCCCCGACGGCTACACCCTGATGCTGACGATCTCGTCGCACATCACCAACGGCCTGCTGTACAAGGACCTGCCGTATAACGTCCTGAAGGACTTCGCCCCCGTTTCGGTGGTGGCGACGTCGCCCTTCGTGCTGCTGGCCAATCCCAAGCTGCCCGCGGACAACGTGGCGCAACTGATCGCCCTGGCCAAGGCGAAGCCGGGCAGCATCAACTTCGGCTCGCCCGGCAATGGCTCGACGCAGCATCTGTCGCACGAGCTGATGAACCAGATGGCCGACATCAAGATGACCCACGTCGCCTATCGCGGCGGCGGTCCGGCCATGAACGACCTGCTGGCCGGCCAGGTCTCGCTGATGTTCCTGACCACGGTGCAGTCCCTGCCCTTCCTGAAGGAAAAGCGGCTCAAGGCGCTGGCCGTGAGTTCGGCGCAGCGGGCGGCGGTACTGCCCGATGTGCCGACCGTCGCGGAGACCATCCCCGGCTATGACTCCGACGTCTGGTTTGGCGTCATCGCGCCGGCCGGCACGCCCAAGGCCGTGGTGGACAAACTCAACAAGGACATCGTCGCCATCGTGCGCAAGCCCGAAACCCAGCAATGGCTGGCCCAGCAAGGCGCCGTCCCCGTCGGCGACACGCCGGCCGAATTCGCGTCGCTGATGCAGG
The DNA here is from genome assembly GCF_001676705.1 of Bordetella bronchialis. Classification (NCBI taxonomy): domain Bacteria; kingdom Pseudomonadati; phylum Pseudomonadota; class Betaproteobacteria; order Burkholderiales; family Alcaligenaceae; genus Bordetella; species Bordetella bronchialis. The sequence goes on along the minus strand of NZ_CP016170.1, from coordinate 2,457,359 downwards.
CCGAATACAGCAAGTGGACGGACGTCTTCAAGAAAACCGGCATCAAGGCGGAGTGAACATGGCATCGATCGAATCGGTATCGGCCTGCATCGCCAGGGTCCCCCTGGATAACCCGGTGCAGTTCTCCACGCGCACGGTCAGCGCGCGCGAATACTGCCTGGTGCGCATCCGCGACAGCGATGGCGTCGAAGGCATCGGCTACTGCTACGCCGTCAACACCTCCGGCCGCCTGCTGCAGGTCGCCGTGACGGACCTGCTGGGCCCCTTGCTGCTGGGCCAGGACAGCTGGCGCGTCGAGGGACTGTGGCGCGAGATGTACCAGGAAGCCCTGCTGCAGGGACGCGCGGGCGCGGTGATGCGGGCGCTTTCGGCGCTGGACGTGGCGCTGTGGGACCTGAACGCGCGCAGCGTCGGCCAGCCGCTGTACAAGCTGCTGGGCGCGACCGTGCTGGACAAGGTACCGGCCTATGCCAGCGGCGGCTATTACTGGCCCGGCAAGACCGACGACGACCTGGCCGCCGAAATGCGCGCCTTCGCGGACGAGGGATATAAAGCCGTAAAGATCAAGGTCGGCAAGCTGTCGCCCGGCCAGGAAGGCACGCGCGTCGGCAAGGTCCGCGCGGCGATCGGCCCGGACGTGCACCTGATGCTGGATGCGAACAACGCGTGGCCGGACCTGGCGACGGCGCTGCGGTATATGGAGCGCATCGAGCCGCATGCTCCGTACTGGATAGAGGAGCCGTTTTCTCCCGACGACATCGACAACCATGCGCGCCTGGCCCGCGCCACGCGCGTTGCCGTGGCGACCGGCGAAATCGAAGCGGGCCGCTGGCGCTTCAAGGACCTGCTGGCGCGCGGCGCCACCACCATCCTGCAGACGGATGCGACCGTATGCGGCGGCATCACCGAATGGCGCCGCATCGCCGCCACCGCCGCCAGTTACGGCGTGCCCGTGGCGCCGCATGCCTGGCACGACATCCACGTGCATCTGGTGGCCTCCTGCCCCAACGCCAATTGGATGGAGTTCATGCCGGATGACCATATCGTCAACCTGCGGCGCCTGCTGGACCGGCAGCTGGTGGCCAAGGATGGGTATCTGCTGCTGCCGGCGGAACCGGGACTGGCCTTCAATTTCGATGCGGATGCGGTCGCGCGCTATGGCGTGACCTATCCGGGCAACCCCGGCCCCTGGGTCACGCTGGGAAAAGGAAGCACACGATGAAAATCACCGCCGTACAGACCATGACGCTGGAAGCCCCGCTGGATAAGCCCTGGCGGATCTCCACCTTTACCCTGGCGTCGCTGACCGCCACGGCCGTGCGCATCGTCACGGACGAAGGCATCCACGGCACGGGCGAATGCATCGCCCGCCTGGGCCCCGGCGTGGCCGCCGCCGTGGTCCGCGAGATCCTGGCGCCGGTGCTCATCGGCCGCGATCCGCAGCACGTCGAAGGCCTGTGGGAAGACATGTACCGGACGATGCGCGCGCGCGGACACTCGCGCGGCTTCCTGATGGAAGCCATCTCGGGCGTCGACATCGCGCTGTGGGACCTGCTCGGCAAGGCGGCGGGCCGGCCCACGTGGCAACTGCTGGCCGGACACGGCCGCCGGCGGATCGAGGTATATGCGTCTTCCGTGCTGCTGGATACGCCGGAAGTCATGGCCAGGGAATCGCGCGCCCTGGTCGAACTGGGTTACCGCGCCATCAAGCTGAAGGTGGGCCAGGGCATACACGCCGACATCCCGCGCATGGAGGCCGTACGGGCGGCGGTCGGGCCCGGCATCGAAATCATGCTCGACGCCAATGCCGGCTACGACCCGACTTCCGCCATCGTGGTGGGACGCGCGGCGGAACGCCTGGGCATCTATTGGCTGGAAGAGCCCGTGCTGGCCGACGACCTGCCCGGCTATGCCCGCGTGCGCGGCGCCGTCAAGGATATCCGCATCGCGGCGGGCGAAGGCGAATTCACCAGTGCGGGCTTCCGGCCGTTCTTCGAGCAGGGGCTGCTGGATGTCGCCCAGCCCGACATCGCGCGCGCCGGCGGCTTCACGGGCTGCCGCCGCATCGCGGCGCTGGCCGACGCCTACAACATCGCGGTGTGCCCGCATACGGGGGCGTCGGGACCGATCTGCATCGCGGCATCCATGCACCTGTCGGCCGCCATCCCGCGATTCCGCTATTTCGAGGACATGTATATCCGCAACCCGCTGCACGATATGCTGGCGCATCCCCTGCCGGCGCAGCGCGACAGCGTGATTACCTTGGCGGACGAACCGGGGCTGGGCCTGGCGCTGGACGAGGAAAAACTGCGCGGCTTTTCCCGCGACGGCGCGCCGTTTTCCTGACCCGCCCGTGCGGATGCCGTACCGGCGCGCGCACAGGGCAAGCCGGTATTGGCATCGATGGGGACATTCTGTAGAGTGGACTGCCTTACTCACGATCCACGGCAGGCGATCATCCATGGCTTACGATCCGGGCATCCAGGAATATGTGGACCGCATGCGCAAGGCCCTGGGCGAGATGGGCGATACCCGCAACCTGACGCTGGCGCAGCGGCGCGCACGCGCCGACCGCCAGGCCGCGATCATCAACGAACCCTACCCCGCCTGGCTGGCGGTCAGCGATACGTACATCGTGCTGCCGGGCCGCGAGATCCCCGTGCGCGTGTATCGCCCGTGCGCGGACGGGCCGCTGCCCACCATCGTCTACCTGCACGGCGGCGCCTTCGTCGCGGGCAGCCCGCAGGGACATGATTTCATCACGGCCAGCCTGGCATGCAATACCGGCGCGCAGGTGCTTAGCGTGCATTACCGGCGCGCACCGGAAAACCCCTATCCCGCGCCCACCGAAGACGCCTACGAAGCCCTGACCTGGGCCGCCCGCGAGAGCGGGCTGCTGGGCGTCGACCCCGACCGCATCGCCGTGGCCGGCGACAGCGCCGGCGGCAACCTGGCCGCGGCCTGCACGCTGCTGGCGCGCGATCGGGGCGGTCCCAGGCTGTGCATGCAGGCCCTGATCTACCCCACGCTGGACGCCGACCTGGATACCCCGAGCTACCTGCACAACACCCAGGACGCCTTCCTGACGCGCGAGGCCATGGCCTTCGCCCTGGAGTCCTTCCTGCCGCGCGCCATGACCGGACGGGATGAAGGCTATGCGCTGCCCATGCGCGCGGCGGACCACGCCGGATTACCGCCCGCCTGCCTGATCCTGGCCGACCACGATCCCTTGCTGGACGACGGCAGGCGCTATGCCGAAAAGCTGCGTGCCGCGGGCAACGCGGTAGAGATGCATATCGGCCAAGGCATGATCCATGGCTTCTTGCGCGCGCGTCGGATGAGCGCCGTGGCGGACCGGGAATTCCATCGCCTGTGCGCGGCCTTGCGCCGGGCGCTATCGCTGCCGGAGCCCGCCCGACCCTGGTAAGCGGCCCATGCCGCGACATATCGGCTCGGCAAGAGCGCGAGGGTCGGGGTACCAAGGTTATCGATCGGCTTGCTGTCGATCCGCGCCAAACATTCCGCGAAACGACCCGCTCGGGCACAGGGACGCGCAGCGCGCGCCCGGCCACGACGCGGACGACGCGGACGGCCCCACGCGCGACCCCGCGCTAATCGAGCCGCAGCCGCCCCAGCTCCGGGGACATCCGGTCGGCGAAGGCCAGCATCGCTTCCGCGACTTCGGCGATCTTCTGCTCCGTCATCGTGTAGCTGAAATTCACGGCCGTCAGTACCAGGGCCAATGGTCCTGCCTGGGCGAATATCGGCACGGCGATCTGCGTCAGCCCGCGCCTTCTGTCACCGCAGTCCAGCGCGTAGCCGCGCGCCCGCGTCGCTTCGATACGTTCGACATATTCCTCGAAGGACGGGCGCCGGAACCATTCGGTCTGGCCATATGCAGCCTGGACCCGTTCCGGCGTGGCGCCGGAAAATGCGGCCATGACCAGGCCCGAGGCGCCGGAAAAAGGCGGCGACCGGCGGCCCACGCTGAAATAGCTGTCCACGCGAAAGCCGCCGCCGACGAAGTCCAGCAGCACCAGATCGTAGGTTTTCTCGACCTTGGCCAGCGCGACGGTGACGCCCACGCGTTCGGCCAGCGAGAACATTTCCGGCCTGACGACGTCGAGCAGCCCGCTGGTGCGCAGCACGCCATGCGCCAGCTCCAGGACCATGATGCCTATGCTGTAGGTCTGTTCGCGTTCGTTATAGGCGACCAGGCCTTCGCGCTGGAACGTTCGCAGGATATTGAACGCCGTCCCGCGATGCAGGCCGGTTTCACGCGCGACTTCGCTGGCCCGCTGGGGACGCTGCGCCCGGTGCAGCGCGCGCAGCACCGCCAGCCCGGAAACGATGGCCCCCACCGGTTTCCCCACCACGCGCTCGCCGCCTTCCGCGTGCCGGGCGGTTCCGGAACGATCGGGCTTGTTCGGTGGCGAGTCAGCCTGGATCCCGTACTCAGTACTCACGATGAATCATTCCTATCACAGCGTCGTTTGCAAGCGGCGACGTGGCGGTGGCATCGAGCGGCCACGATATTCCACCAGGGAACTCCCTGGGCGCAGGCGACATATGATACTTCCGGCGAGGCCGGCCCCCGGCCGCGGGACAGCGCTTGCGCCACGGAAAACCACGCTCGTCCGGCGCGGTGGATGCGCGCGCCATCACGACACGAGGGGCACGCCCGCCGTCGATCCTCCATCCACCGCGATGGTGGCGCCCGTCACGAACGATGCCGCTTCCGAGCACAGGAACGCCACGACCCGCACGACGTCGGCCTCGGTGCACAGGCGGCCCAGCGGCGTGGTCGCCGTCAGCCGGAAGCCCGCCGGCGCGGGGCCGGAGACGAATTTTTCCGTCATCGGGGTCTTGAGCATGCTGGGACAAATGCAGTTCACCCGTATGCGCCGATGCGCGGCTTCCAGCGCCAGCGTGCGCGCCAGGAACTGGAGCGCGACCTTGGATGCCGCGTAAGCGCCGTTGCCCGCCTTCGGACGCAGCCCCGCCGACGACGAGATGGCGACAATGGATCCGCCGCTTTCCGGGAAATAAGGCATCGCCGCCTGCGCGCAGCGCCAGAAGCCTTTGGCGTTCACATCGAATGTCAGGTCGTAGGCCTCGTCCGTCATGTCGGCCAGCGTGGCGGGAAGCAGCACGCCCGCCGTGAAAACCAGGGCGTCGATGCCACCGTGACGGCTCGCGCCTTGCTCGAAGGCACGGCGCAGGCCATCGCGGTCCCTGACATCGGCGGCCAGTGCCAGCAGGCGCCCCGCCGACGACGCAAGGGTATGCTCGGCCTGCGCGAGCTTCTCGGCGTTGGCGTCCACAATGGTGACCGCCGCGCCTTCCGCAAGAAAATGGCGCGCCGCCTCCAGCCCGATTCCCGACGCGCCACCCACGACCAGAACGTTATCCGGCTTCATCGCCTTGCCTCCATCGCCACTGGGTTTTTGCGCAGGTCGAAGCCACGGTAGCCGTCCGCGACCACCTCTTCGCATATCTTGATATAGGCGGGAAGGCCCGCGACATAAGGCATGAACACGCGCGGCTTGCCGGGGATATTCGCGCCGACATACCAGGAGTTCGTCGCCTTGGGGAACAGGGTGCCGTTGGCGACTTCGTTAACATGCCGCACCCACGCGTCCTCTGCTTGCGCGGTGGGCTCTATGGTGGCGATGCCGTTGTCGTCCAGATAGGTCAGGCAATCGCCGATCCATTCGATGTGCTGCTCGATGGCCGTGACCATATTCGCCTTGACCGATGGGCTGCCCGGGCCGGTCACCAGGAACATGTTCGGAAAGCCGTGCACCATGAGACCCAGATAAGTGGCCGGCCCTGCCCGCCACTTATGGCCCAGACGTTCGCCGCCGCGTCCGGCGATCTCGATCTCGTTCAGCGCGCCCGTCATCGCGTCGAATCCCGTCGCGAAGGCAATGATGTCCACTTCGTATTCGGCATCGGTGGTACGCAAACCCTTTTCCGTGATCTCCTGGATAGGGGTGCGGCGGACGTCGACCAGCTTGACGTTATCCCGGTTGAAGGTCTCGTAGTAATCGGTGTCCACGCACAGGCGCCGCGAGCCGATGGGGTGATCGCGCGGCGTAAGGATTTCCGCCGTTTCCGGGTCCTTGACGATGGCGCGGATCTTCTCGCGCACGAAGGACGCCAGGCTTTCGTTCGCCTCTTCGTTGCGCAGCAGGTCGGTGAACGCGCCCATCATGCGCGCGCTTCCTCCCTTCGCCCACAACTGTTCGTACAGGCGCAGGCGCTCTTCAGGGGATAGGTCGAGCGCGGATTGGGTGGGGATCGCGACGCGCGACATGCCGGATGCCTGCTTGCGCGCGGCTTTGCGTAGCGCGGGATAGTTGGCCTTCTGTTCCCGCTCTTCGTGTTCCGGCATGGGATAGTTGCGCGCGGGCACGCTGAAATTCGCGGTGCGCTGAAAGACCGTCACGAAGCTGGCCTGCGCCGCGATCTTGGGCAGCATCTGCACGCCCGTGGCACCCGTGCCGATCAGCGCCACGCGCTTGCCGCTGAAGTCCACGCCCTGTTCCGGCCACCGGGCCGAATGGTGCCATTCGCCTTGGAAACGCTCGATGCCCGGGATGTCCGGGACACGCGGCGCCGACAGATTGCCGCTGGCCATGATGCAGTAGCGGGCCTGCACCGTGGGGCCATGGTCGGTGCGGACTTCCCAGGTCTCCCGCGCTTCGTCCCAGCGCATGGAAGCGACCCGGGTTTCGAAGCGGATGTGCTGCCGCAGATCGAACCGGTCCGCCACGTGATTCAGATACGCCAGGATTTCCGGCTGCTCGGCGTACCGGTGCGACCAGCTCCATTCCTGCTGCAAGGCGTTCGAGAAAGAGTAGGAGTAATCCAGGCTTTCCACATCGCAGCGCGCGCCCGGATAGCGATTCCAGAACCAGGTACCGCCCACCCCGCTTGCCGCTTCGATGCAGCGCACCCGCAGCCCGAGCTCGCGCATCCGATAGATGGCGTAAAGCCCGCCGAAGCCCGCGCCGACGATCAGGACGTCGACGCGCTCCGGCTGGGGCTCGGGCTCGGCCTTGGCTTGCGCATGCCGTGGGAATGGATGGGGCTGGGACATGTCTCCTCCTCGGGTAACCATGAACGCCGGTCCAGGCTGACGCAGCGCGCATGACGCCGTGGATGCGCGCTCTGCAAGGGCCGGAAAGTGCGTCGGCATCCATCGTATGGCAATCGCGTACCGTATGCAATAGCATACCCATGTCTTCTATACAGAACGACGTTACGACGCGGGCGTGATGGCGTGACTCGGAGCCGCTCCACGACTATCGCGAAGCCCGCGATTGGACGACATTCTCGTCCGAAAGAATGACCCGCGTCGCCGGGATCGGCCTGTGGCGGCCCGTTCGTCTTCTATAGAGAACAATTATTTTCTTTGACGTTCAGTCGTTTTTTTGTATAGTCCGTCGAACAGGCCCGAGAAAGCCGCAGACACCAGACAAAGCCGGCACCGCGACCTGCCCCCAAGGAGGAAGACAAATGAAGCCGATCGTCCGTTTATCCATGAGCCTGTGGGCCGCCCTCGCATTGCTTTTGCCGGCCGCGCATGCCGCCGATTTCCCGACCCGCCCGGTCACGCTGATCGTCGGCTATGCCCCGGGCGGGGGCACCGACACCGTGGCACGGAGCCTGGCGGAAGTCCTGTCCCGCAAGTGGGGCCAGCAGGTCATCGTGAAGAATCGCCCGGGCGGCACGGGCGTGCTCGGCATCCGCGACCTGAAAAGCGCCGCCCCGGATGGCTACACCCTGGGCATCTGGACCGACTCCGATGTGGGCAACGCCGCGGTGCGCGACGATCTGGGCTACGACCTGGTGAAGGATTTCGACCATGTGGGCCAGATCGCGTCCGGCGGCACGGTGCTGGTCGTGAACCCGTCGGTGCCCATCAAGACCTTCGGCGATTTCATCTCCTACGCCAAGAAGAATCCGGGCAAACTGAACTTCGCGGTAGTCTCGGGCGGCGGCATGCACCTGGATAGCCTGCGTATCGAGGCCGCCGCGGGTGTGAAGACGGCGATCATCGGCTATCCCGGCACGGGCCCCGCCTTGACCGATCTGATCGCGGGCCACGTGGACATGCTGGTGCTGCCGCTGGGCGTGGCGCTTCCCTATATCAAGAGCGGCGCGGCCCGGGCGATCGCGGTGGGATCGACCACCCGCTGGGCCGGCCTGCCCGATGTCCCGACACTGTCGGAAGCGGTTCCCGGCCTGGAAAGCACCTTTTTCTACGGCATGGCGGGCCCCAAGGGAATGCCGGCCAACCTGACGGCCGCGCTGAATGCCGCCCTCATGGATGCCTTGCGCGATCCCAAGCTCGGGGAAAAATTCCTGTCCATGGGCTTCATTCCCACCGGCAATTCGCCCAGCGAGTTCAAGGCCGTCATCGCCAAAAAACTGGATGCCTCCCGCACGGCTGCCGAGCAGACGGGCCTGAAGCAGAGCCTGCAACAGGCGAAATAGCGCCCTGTCCGACGCAGTGTTGGCGGCATCGGCCCGAAGGTCATGCCGCCTCGCTCAATGCATGGAAAAGCTCGTTTTCCTGCGCGCAGTGCAAGCGGACGATCGCGTCCAGTCCATACAACAGGCGCTGGAATTCGCGCAGACGGTCCGCATCCGGCCCACCGGGCGGAATATCGGCGGCCATCTTGCCCAGCATGGCGGTTACACGGAATATCTCCCGGTGCGCGGTGCTCATCGTACCCAGCGGGTCTTCCCCGCCAAGCAGGCGCGTCAGCTGGGGATAGACCTCCGCATCGTCGCGCCTTTCGTGGGGAAGCAGTTCGCGAACCAGGGATGCATGCATATCCGCCAGCGCGCCGGCCACCGCCTGCTTCGGCAAGGTGGGTAATTCGTCGGCAAGGCGGCGGATGCGCCCCATCAACGCATCCAGTTCAGTGTGGCTCGCCCTCAGGCTTGCCGCCTCCGACGACGACAGGCGGCCTTGGATCGCTGTCTTGACGCGCAGCACGCGCAGGGCATTCAGGATGACGGCCACGTCGATCAGCTCCTGCAGCAGCGCGCCCCATACAGGCGGCAGATAGCCCCCGGCGGCCGCGATCATCGCCAGCACCGAGAGCGCCATGCCCGCCGCCACGCTTTGCACGGCGATACGCCGCGCGCGGCGCGCCACGCGGACGGCATCGACGATCCTGTCCAGGCGGTCCGCCAACAGCACGACATCGGCCGCCTCGGAGGACGCCGCAGCGCCCCTGGCCCCCATGGCGATGCCGACGTCCGCGGCGGCAAGCGCGGGTGCGTCGTTGATGCCATCGCCAACCATGACGACCGGGCCGTCCTTGCGCGCGGTCTCGATGGCCGCGAGCTTGTCCGACGGGGTCTGCTCCGCGCGCACGTCCGTCACTCCCAGCATCCCGCCCAATGTCTGCGCGACGTCGCGCCGGTCGCCCGTCAGCATGATCAGGCGCCGGATGCCCTCTTGACGCAGCATGCGCAAGGCGCGCGGCGTTTCCAAGCGGATCTCGTCGGCAAGCTGGAGCGCCCCGATCATTTCACCATCGGCGCGTACGAACACGGCGGCCGCCCCTTCGTAACCCACGCGCCGCAGGAAGTCCTTGCTCCACGCCGCCGGCGCCGCGGCCCGGGCCACATAGGCATACCCGCCCATCGATACGGAGCGGCCCGATACCGTGCCGGAGACGCCTTCGCCCGGATGCTCGACGATCGCCGACGGCTGCGACAAGACCAGGCCGCGTTCCCGCGCGGCGACGGTCACCGCCTCGGAGATGACATGCGCCGAGGCCTGCCCCAGGGAAGCAGCCAGCCGCAGGACGGTTTCGGCCTGCACGCCGGGCGCGGCCTCGATCGCCACCAGGCGCGCGCGACCGCTGGTCAATGTACCGGTCTTATCGAAGAACAAGGTGGCCGCCCTGGCGAGCCGCTCCAGCGCCCCGCCGCTTTTGACGAGCACACCGCGCCTGGCGCAGCGCGAGATGCCGGAGACGATGGCCACGGGAACGGCAAGGATCAGCGGACAGGGCGTCGCGACGACCAGCACCGCCAGCGCCCGCATCGAATCGTTCGTCCAGGCCCAACTGCCCGCCGCGATGGCCAGCGCCGCCACCACGAAGCCCGACGCATAGCGGTCGGCCAGCCGCGCTGCGGGGCTGCGCTCCTGCCGCGCGGTGCGCACCATGCGCACGATGCCGGCGAAGGTACTGTCGCCGGCGGTAGCGGCGGCCACCATTTCGAAGGGCGCGCCGGCATTCAGTACGCCGCTGCGCACCGCTGCGCCGGCCGCGCGCCGCTGGATCGCCGATTCCCCCGTCAAGGAAGATTCGTCCAGCTCGGCCTGGCCGCAAAGCGTGCCGTCCACGGGTACGACGTCGCCCGAACGGACCAGCAGGCGGTCGCCCATGCCGACGGCATCGAGCGCCACGCGGCGCCACTCTCCCGCCTCGTGGCGGGTAGCTTCCTGCGGCGCATGACGCAGCAAGGCCGTCATCTCGCGTTGCGCGCGATCCTCGGCGTATCGCTCCAGCGCGCGCCCCGTCGACAGCATCAGCGCGATCACGGCCGCGGCAAGCGATTGATCCAATCCCAGGGCGAGCGCGATGGCCAGCCATGCGAGCACGTCCACGCCGGTCTCATGGCGACGCAGCGCCTGCACGATAGAAACGGAAAGGAAGGCGAGAACCGGCGCCGCGCCCGCGACCCAGAACCCATGCGCGAAGGCGCGGCTGCCCGCGGCCCAAGAGATCAGGCCCGCGGCCAGTGTCGACGCCGAAAGGATCAGCAAGACGGCGTCGGTAGTTCGCAGCAAGCGCGGCATGGCGTGGAATTCCGCAAGAGGCCGGGCAAAGGGCGGCACGCGATGCGGTCACGAAGCGCCCCGGGCTCGCATGAGGACGCCTATCAATGTAGCCGGCAAGTCCAGTCCCCCTTTGATATGAATCACAAGCGTCGTGGCGGGCTTGACTGAGGTAATGCAATTGCATTACCATACTGTTCACCTCAGCGGAGCACCTTTCGCCCACAGGATCTGACCATGACGACTACCTTGGAAGTCGAATCCTCGCTTACCGACCGCTACCAGACCACGGTACCGGAGACGGTGCGGCGCGCCCTGGGCCTTAGAAAGCGCGACAAAATCCATTACAGCGTCCGCGCGAACGGCGAAGTGATTCTCTCGCGCGGGGAGCCGATGGATGAGCCGGACCCTGCCCTGGAAGCATTCCTGGCTTTCCTCGCGAGGGACATTGCGGCACATCCGGAACGTTTGACGCCCTTGACGGCGGACCTGTTGGCCAGGGTGCGCGAGGCGTCGGCGGGCGCCGCGGATATCGATCTCGATGCGGCCTTGTCGCCTGATGACGAATGACAGGTGAAGGGAAGGCGCCCGTCACGGCGCACGGTTGGACGATCTATCTGCATCCCCTATTCCGGGCACAACTGGAAGATCTTGCGAAACAGGTCGAAGCGCTCCAGCGCAAGGACCCGACAGGCTACCAGCGCCGGAATGCCACGAAACGCCTCGCGGCCATCGTGCGCCTGGCCTTCGATATCATCCCGCAGGATCCGACGCGGCCGGAATACCGCCCAGGAGAAACCTTGGGAGAGCAGCGCAAACATTGGTTCCGGGCCAAATTCTTCCAGCAGTACCGCCTGTTCTTCCGCTATCACGCCGCCAGCAGGATCATCGTCTTCGCATGGGTCAACGATGAAGAGACCAAGCGCGCTTATGAAAGCAACGATGACGCGTATCGGGTTTTCAGGAAAATGCTCGAAAGAGGCAAGCCGCCGGATGACTGGGGCGGACTGCTCGTAGCGGCGGCGAAGCAGGTCCGATAGCGGTCACCGATCCAGCCGTCGAACCAGTCAACCCCGCCTTGCCGCCTCGATGGCCGCGATATCGATCTTGCGCATGCCCATCATGGCGTCGAAGGCCCGCTTGGCGGCGGCGCGGTCGGGGTCGGTGACCGCCTCGATGAGCGCGCGCGGCGTGATCTGCCAGGACACGCCCCATTTGTCCTTGCACCAGCCGCAGGCGCTTTCCTGGCCACCGTTCCCCACGATGGCGTTCCACAGGCGGTCGGTCTCGGCCTGGTCCTCGGTGGAGACCTGGAAGGAGAAGGCCTCGTTATGCCTGAACGCCGGACCGCCGTTCAGCCCCAGGCAGGGAATGCCCATCACCGTGAATTCCACCGTCAGGATGTTGCCCTGCCTGCCGTCGGGATAGTCGCCCGGCGCGATGTGCGTCGCCAGGACGCGGCTGTCGGGAAATGTCGCGGCGTAGAAATTGGCGGCGTCCAGGGCGGTGCCGTCGTACCAGAGGCAAACGGTGTTCTTGCTGGGCATGTCGATTCTCCTCGGTCCGGTGGAATGCCGGCCAGGGGACAATCGTCACGGGCCGGCATCGTTGCCGATCATGCCGCAGATCCTTCGCGATGTCAGCCTAGGCAGGCGCCCGCGGGCTCGCCAGGCGTTCGATGACCAGATCGAGCAGCGCGCGCAGGCGCGACAAGCGGCGCAGGTCGCGGTGATATCCGACATAGGTGTCCCGCCCGGGCGGCGATTCGCCCACGTCCACGCGCGCCAGGTCCGGCATGCGGTCGCCCAGGAGGGTGGGAAGGACGGCCAGGCCGCTGCCCTGCCGGCACAGCTCCGCCTGCACGAGCCGGTTGTTGCTGCGCATCGCCACCACGGCCTTGGGCAGGACGCGCTGGAGCCAGCGCGCGTCCGGCATTTCGGCGAATGCGGTGTCCATGGTGATGACGCGCAGGCCTTCCCCGCCGCCCTTCGGCCTGGTCGCGGCATCCGTCCGCGCGTACAAGGCGTACGGGATGCGCACGAGCCGCCGGGAGACGACCTCTGGCTCCTGGAAGGGCTTGATCCGGAATGCGATGTCGGCCTCGCGACGCGGCAGGCTGTAGAGCCGCGCGTCGGTCAGCAGCTCGACGCAGACCTTGGGATGCCGTGCGCCGAACTCGGCCAGGATGGGCGCCAGGACGTATGTCCCGAACCACTCCGAAGACGATAGCCGCAGCATGCCTTCCAGTTGCGCGTCCGCGCCCGCCAGCCGCCGCTGGAAGGCGAGCGCTTCTTCTTCCATGCGCTCGGCATGCTCGAGCACGGCCTGGCCCTCGTCGGTCAGGACGAAGCCTTCGGCCGTGCGCTGGAACAGCGTGTGGCCGACCGCGCCTTCCAGGACGCGCAGCCGGCGGCCCATGGTCGGCTGGGACTGACCCAGGACGCGCGCGGCGCCGCCCAGCGTGCCGGCACGCGCGACGGCGAGAAAGATCCTGAGGTCACTCCATTCCATTGCGTCCTCGACAGTAGCGGCGCTTGCAGGCGCGGGGCTGCGAGGCGTCCGGGGGAATCGCGCGGCTCCTGGCCGGCACCCGGCGCGACGGCACGCCCTGCTTATACATAAATGAATGAGGGTGCTGCAACTTTATCTATTTCCATTCAAAAAAGGAACTACGACAATTTCCTCACCTTACAGGAGCGCATCATGAGCCAGACCATGAAAGCCGCGGTCCTCGCCACCTACGGGGCACCGCTACGCATTTCCGATATTCCCCTGCCGGCGCCAGGCCCGGGCGAAGTCCTCGTGCGTATCGCCGCGAGCGGCATCAACCCGCTGGACACGAAGATCCAGGCCGGCGCGGCCGAGCACGCGCGCCATCCCGCCCCGGCGGTCCTGGGGATGGATCTTGCCGGCACGGTGCAGGCCGTGGGCGCGGGCGTCACCGACTTCCGGCCGGGCGATGAGGTGCATGGTTTTGCCGGCGGCGTCGGCGGCCTGCAAGGCACCCTGGCCGAATACATTGCCGTCGACGCGGACCTGTTGGCGCGCAAACCGCGCAATCTGTCCATGCGCGAAGCGGCCGCGCTGCCGTCGGTGCTCATTACCGCGTGGAAAGGATTGGTCGACCGCATGGCGCTCGCCGCGGGCGACACCCTGCTGGTACAGGGGGGCGCGGGCGGCGTCGGGCACATCGCCGTCCAGATCGGCCGGGCCTTGGGCGCGACCGTCCACGCCACCGGATCGGCGCACAACCGCGCTTCCATCGAAGGGCTGGGCGCCACCTTCATCGACCGCGACGAGCCCGTCGCCGAGTACGTGCGGCGCCTGACCGGCGGGCGCGGTTTCGACCGCGTGTACGACACCGTCGGCGGTGTCGCGCTGGACGCGTCCTTCCAGGCGGTAAGGCGCTACGGGCATGTGGTCAGCTGCCTGGGCTGGGGCACGCACGCGCTGGCGCCGCTTTCATTCAAGGAGGCGAGCTACTCGGGCGTCTTCATCCTGCCGCCGCTGCTGTCCGGCCAGGATCGCCGGCATTATCGCGACATCCTGGACCAGGCGCGGCCCTTGATCGAATCGGGGCGCGTAATGCCCATCGTGGACGAACGGCGGTTCACGCTCGATACGCTGGAGGACGCCTACCGCATCGTCCGGGCAGGCCAGGCGCGCGGCAAACTGGTCGTGGATATCGACGCCCAGGTCCGTTGAGCGCACGACGCCGCGAAATCGCATCGGCGGCCCGGGAGCGCCGCGGAGGCCGCCGAATCCCGTTCGGATGGGGTAGCGCCTGCGCGCTAGGTCTCGCCGTCGATCGCCTTGCGCAGGTCGTCGACATGGACCATGAGTTCGCGTACCTGCCGCAGCATCGAGTATTGATGCAGGACGGGCCGCCACTCGGCCGATTCCAGCAATTGATGCCAGACCGGATCCAGGATCGAAGGATCCGGGGCTGGCTCCCCCCGCAGGGTGCTGGCGTACGCCAGGCAGGGCTGCGCCGATAGCAGCTGCATCCGGCTCGCCGCACCGAGCCAGCGCACGCGCGTCTCGGCGGGCGCGTCGCAGCAATACAGTACGGACCTTGCCAGGCCTGCGTCGTCCGTCGTCAGGGCACGCAATGGCGCCCCGCGCAGGCGGACCGTGCCCTGCCGGGTCTGGAAGGGATAGACCGTCCGCGCGTCGGCGTGGGCGAGCAGGCGCAGGCCGCGCACCAGCCGGGGTAGATCCGTGGTGGCCGCATCGACGGAGGCCTTGGCCTCCACGAGCAGGCAGACATCCCAGGGCTGGTCGACCGGCGGATGGGCGGACGCCTCGCCGGGGTCGTTCTCGCGCCTGAGCAGGACGACGTCCCACTCGCTCTTGGCGCGATCGTGGCTCGCGGGGATGGAGGCCGGCACGCGCATCGATGTGACCACGCGATAGGACGCCCGTCCGCCCTCTTCCCTGTCCAGGCGGCGCGCCAGGGCCTGTAGCGCCCGCGCGGCGGCTTCTTCGACGGCGGCACCGCGTTCCTGCGACGTGGCGCCGCGCGCAACGGCCGCGCGGGTTCCGGAGCGGGGGCCGTTGCGATCCCATAGCGACCGGTAGCGGCGGACCCGCGTATCCGCCGACAGGGATTCCAGGCGCACCAGCCGCGCCAGGGCGGGATCGTCGCGCAGGCGCCGGAGGCTATGCATGAGCAGCGTCTGCCCCTGCCCACTGATGCGCTGCGCCGACGGATGCGTGGACGGATGCGTGGACGGATGCGTGGACGGATGCGTGGACGGATGCGTGGACGGATCCGCGGACCGATGTGCCGGCGGATCCGCCAACCCGGCTGCCGAAGAAACCGCCAATCCAGGCGGCACGCGGGTGTCCTCCGCAGGGGTTTCCCGCGCGCGGGCGAGTATCTCGTGCAAGCGCCGCGCGGCGCTATCCAATTCGGTCCATGAGGCCGAGGCCGCCGCCGCGTGCAATCCTGCCAGGGCCTCGCGCCGCGGGCCGGGATCGAGCCGTTGCAGCCGGGCCGGATGCGCGATCGCATTGACGGCTGCCCGCACCTGGCGGCGGTCGGCCTGCGCGTGCGCGGACAAGGAGGCGTATTCGCGCACCGGGGCCGCGCCATGCCGCAGCACCATGGCCTGGAAGACCGGGTCGCCACCTTCCTCCCGCATGGCCTGGTGGATCAGTTCCGCCAGCGCCTGCAGGAAGGCGCAGCGCAGCGACGCATCGGGCGCCGCATTGCGCGCCAGCGCCGCGCGTGCCTCTTCGATGGTCACGGCCAGGACCGTGCCCGGGTCCGCCTCGGCCGGCACGGCGCCCATCGCGGGCAGGCGATAGCGGCGCGCCACGGCGCGCAGCGTGGCATCGAGCAAGGGCGAAGACGGCAATGGCGGCATGAGGTACGGCCCTTCCCTGGATTTCCAGCCCTTCCTTGACATAGCTCAAGCGAACGGCGCACGGGCCCCGATAGGATAGCCGGTCCCCCATCACAACTAGACGGGCGCGCCATGCCGTGCCCGCACCCACAGACGAGACTATGCGCCTGAATCTCCCGGTCACGGAAAACGCGTTCCCCTTCCCCAAAGGCCACACCCTGGTTTCCACCACCGACACCAAGGGACGTATCCTGTACTGCAATGCCATGTTCGCCGAGGTCAGCGGATACACCCGCGAGGAATTGCTCGGCCAGCCGCACAACATCATCCGCCATCCCGATATGCCGGAAGAGGCATTCCGCGATATGTGGGCGACCATCGCTTCCGGCCAGCCCTGGTCCGCGCCCGTGAAGAACCGTCGCAAGAACGGCGACTACTACTGGGTCATGGCCAATGCCACGCCGCTGCTGGAGGACGGCCAGCCCGTGGGCTATATGTCCGTGCGCACCGAGGCAAGGCCGGAACAGATCCAGGAAGCCGAGACGCTATACGCGGCAATGCGGGAAGAGGCGCATGCCGGCAGGCCGATTCACGCCCTGTCCGCAGGCCGGCCGGTGAAGCGGACGCTGGCCGGGCGGCTGGCCGAGGCGTCGCGCCCGGGCATCGTGGGCAGCGTAATGGCGCTGCTGGTGGCGATGCTGCTGGCTTTCATGGCGATAGACCGGTATCTTCCGGCCGACACGGCGATATCCGCTTGCGCCGCATGGCTGCTGCGCCTGGCCCTGGTCGGCGGCGCGTGGCGCTTCCTCAAGGCCATCCTGAAGGCCCCGCTGGACGACGTGCTGGCGGCGGCCCATCGCCTGGCGGCGGGCGACCTGGCGGAATTGCCGAGCCGGGCCCGCCACGATGAAATCGGCCGCCTGCGGCAGGCGCTGGCCCAGCTGCGCGTCAACATCGGCTCCATCGTCCGCGATGCCCGCGACCAAAGCCAGGATATCGCGGCGGGCGCGGCCCAGCTGGCCCAGGGCAATCTGCACCTGTCCGAGCGCACCGAAGCGCAAGCCCGGAATGTGCGGCAGACGGCGGGATCGATGGACGACATCACGGCCACGGTCAGCCTGGCGGCCAGTTCGGCGCGGGAAGTCAGCCGGCTCGCGGCGCGCACCCAGGACATCGCACAGCAAGGCGCCCACGCCGTCCGGCAAGCCGGCGCCACCATGCAATCCATCTCGGAATCGTCCCTGCGCATCAGCGAGATCACGCGCATCATCGACAGCATCGCCTTCCAGACCAACATCCTGGCGCTGAACGCGGCGGTGGAGGCCGCGCGTGCCGGCGAACAGGGACGCGGCTTCGCCGTGGTCGCCGCGGAGGTCCACGCCCTGGCGCAGCGCAGCGGCCATGCCGCGAAGGAGATCCGGCATCTGATCGAGGACACGGTAGCGAAGGTCCACGAGGGGAACGAAAGGACCACGGCGGCGGGCGACACCATGGGCGCGGTGCTGGACGGCGTGCGGCAGGTGAACGGCCTGGTCGAGGGCATCAGTGCCGCGGCCGAACAACAGCTTGCCGGCATCGCGCAAGCCGGTGCCGTCATCGCGCAGCTGGACGACATCACCCAGCAGAATGCCGCCCTGGTGGAAGAAGTGGCCGCCGCCGCCATGTCCCTGGAGGGCCTGGCGCGCACCACCCACGAAACGATGCGCGTGTTCCGCTTGGGGGGCATGCCTTCCCGGCGGCCCGGCGCCGGGAAGGCGGCACAGCGGCGCACCGGACAAGGCCCGTTGGCATTGTCGCAGGCCTGAGCGAGGCGGGCCGCGCCATCCCCTACAGGTTGTCCGCCAGCCAGTCCGCCACGATATTGGCGCCTACCTGGCGGTTGTCCTCCTGGCAGTGCTCGCTGCCGCCTTCGTGGGCGGTCAGGATGCGCAGCGTCTTGTTCTTCGCGCCCACCGCCTCGATCAGGCGCTGGGCGAACTCCACCGGCACGATGGTGTCGTTCTCGCCGTGCAGGCAGAAGAACGGGCACACCAGGTCCCGCGCAACGTCCTTCAGCCGGTAGTTCTCCAGCTTTTTCATGCAGGCGTCCATATCGGGCATGCCCAGCACCCAGGGCAGCTGGAAGTTGGGCGCGGAGATCTTCGTGCCGCCCGATTCCATGATGCGGCGCCGGCGCACCCAGGCCTCGTGGTAGTCGAAATGCCCGCCCCAGGCCACGCAGGCGGCGAAGCGATGGTCTTTGGCGGCGGCGCGCGGCGCGTAGTAGCCCCCCATGGAAAAGCCCATCACCGCCACGCGCGCCGGATCGACCTCCGGCCGGGCGGCAACCCAGTCGTAGGCCGCGCCGGCGGGCACTTCATAGTCGTAGCGGCTGGGGATGCCCTGCAGCCGCAGCGCTTCGCCCTGCCCCGGGCCGTCGATGGCCAGCACGTGAATCCCGCGCTTGGCGATTTCGATGCCGCCGAACAGCACGCTCATTTCCTTGGCGTTATCCAGGCCGTCGAACATGACCACGGTGGGCGCCGGACCCTGCACATCCGCGCGCAGCCACCACGCCGGCAATGTCGTGCCTTCATAGGGCACGTCGGCGCGCGAAATGGAGGGAAAGCGGCGTTCCAATCCCTTGGCGAAGCAGCGCAGGCAATCGCGGTAGGTCTGCCATTTACGCTCGGACGGCGCGATGAAGCGTTCGCCGCAGAAGTAGTAGACGGCCGCGCGAAGATAATAGGCGCCGGATGTCAGCCTGTGGCCCCGCGTTTCCTCGGCGTCGCCGAAGCCCTCGATGCGGCGCGCCATGTCCACCCATTCCCGCCACCAGCGCTCGTTGTCGCCTTCGTGGCCTTTCAGCTTCTGGCCGATCTGGTCGATCTCGCTGATCGACGCCGCGCCCCAGCCGGCCATTTCGATGCCGAACATCATGCCCTGCGACCACATGTGGTGGCCGGGAAAATACTCGAACCAGTGACTCATTGATTTCTCCATCGGCGGCGACGCGCGCCTGGAATGTGATCGTCAAGGCAATGCCGGGCAACGCGGGCCCCCACGGGCGCGCCCTATCCCGGGAAGAAAGACAGCCGCGCCTGGTCGATGCCGAAGACATCCGCCAGCCAGTCCAGCATCAGTTCCTGCCCCAGCGTGGGATTGTCGTGCTGGCAATGCTCGGCGCCGGTTTCCTCCGCACCGGTCAGCTTCAGCGTGGCCCGCACGCCGTGCGCGAGCGCGTAGTCGTGCACCTTCCTGACCGTCTCCACGCCCAGCACGTCATGGCCGCCGTGGATGATCAGGTAGGGGCACTTCATGTTCTCCAGCACGCCTTCCAGGGTAAAGGGCCGGGCGATTTCGGTGGCCTCGGCCATGCTGCGCGCGCCGAACACCCACTTGATGTGGCCGGCCAGGCCGTGGTTGTCGTCGCGGGCCTTCCAGCGTTCGTGGATGTCCCAGATCGCGCCATGGGAGATGCAGGCGGCCAGGCGGGCGTCCATGGCGGCGGCGCGCGCCGAGTAATAGCCGCCCAGGCTGGAACCGCTTACCGCGATGCGGCTGGCGTCCACATCGCCACGCGCGGCAAGCCAGTCGATGCAGCGCCCGATGGGCACTTCGTAGTCATGGCGCGTGACCAGCCCGTGCCGGCGCAAGGCGCCGCCCTGGCCCGGGCCGTCCACCATCAGCACCGACATCCCCCGCTGCACGGCGCCGCGGCCCGTCATGAACCACAGCTCATCCTTGTACGAGTCCAGCCCGCCCACGGAAATCAGCACGGGCTGGCGCGGTCCGCCGTTGGCCGACCGCACGAAATACGCGGGCAGCGTCTTGCCGTTTTCGTAGGGGATCTCGACGATTTCCGCGGGGGGATCCATGCGGGTGAAGGCCTTGGCGGAGGCGCGCTCGGCCTGGGTAAAGGCATCCAGCCTGCGCGGATCGTCCGGCTGGAGCCAGAACTCGGCCTCGCGGTAGTAGTTGGCCGCGCGCAGCCAGCAATTCATGGCGGTGCGGATATGGCCGTCTTGCAAGGCGGCGTCGCCGCGGCGCGCGTTGCGGTCGGCGATATGGCGCCATGCCGCGTACCAGGTTTCGAAATCGCCGGGGACGATGTGCGTGGCGGCCTGGAAGACCTCGCTAACGGCGCCGCCGCCCTCCTGGGTCTCGCCCAATCCACGCCGGAACTGATAGGACATCCAGAAGTCATCGGGCCAATGGTGCCAGCCGAACGGCTCGTATTTCGGCGAAGGACGATCCTGTGCGCTCATGCTGCGTTTCTCCTCGGTGATGCGGTGGCGGTCCAGCCCGGTGCGCGCCACGAGCCTGGGCGGTGCCCGGGCTGCCCTGGCCGGAGCCCGGCCGGGCCCGGCAGCTGCGGACGATTCACTTTTTCTTGTCCAGGCCCAGGTTGCGGATGATGCCGCCCCATTTGGCGTAGTCCGTCCGCCAGACCTCCGCGAACTGCGCCGGGGTGCCGGTGGCGGGATCCAGGCCCAGGCGCCGCGCCTGTACCTGGACCTTTTCATCGGCCACCGCCTTGTTCAGGGCCTGGTTGACCTTGTCCACCACATCGGCGGGCGTGCCCGCCGGCGCGAACAGGCCGAACCACCCCAGGGCCTCGTAGCCCGGCACGCTTTCTCCAAAGGTCGGTATCGCCGGCGCATTGGGCGCGCGGTCGCGGCCCGTCACGCCCAGGGCGATCAGGCGGCCGTCCTGCACATAGGGATACAGGCCGGAATACCCGAACACCGTCAATTCCACGCGGCCCGACATCAGGTCGGACATGATCTGCGTGCTGCCCTTGTACGGGATATTGGTGAACTGGAAACCCGCCTTTTCCTTCAGCAGCTCCATGGAAAGGTGCGGGAATCCGCCCTCGCCGTTCGTGCCGACGCGTATGCGGCCCGGATTCGCCTTGGAATAGGCGATCAGCTCCGGCAGCGTCCTGGCCGGAAAGTCCGGCCTGGCGACCAGCATCATGTAGTTCGTGTACGCCAGGGCCACGGGCTGCAGCGCCTTGCGCACGTCGATAGGCCAATCGTTCGTCAGGGGCGCCACCACGACGGCGCCCATCTGCCCCATGACCAGGGTATAGCCGTCCGGCTCGGCGCGCGCGGCGGCCTGCAGGCCGATCAGCCCGGACGCGCCCGGATGGTTCTCCACGACGATGGACTGCCCCAGTTCGCGCGACATGTCATTGCCGAGCAGGCGCGCGATGACGTCGGCCAGGTCCCCGGGCGGATACGGAACGATGATGCGGATGGGATGGTCGGGATAGCCGGCCGCGCGGGCCATGGCGGCGGAAGCGGCGAACGCCAGGCACAGGAACACCCTGGCGGCGCGATAGAAGATCTTGTCCATGCGACGAGCCTCTTTGCAAGGCGGTCCGCGCGCCACGCGTCCGCTCTTTCCCCTTGAACCCGGCATGCGGCAACGTGTACCCCAGCCCGGCATCGCCACCGCGCCGGCGCATGCGTGAACCGTGCGCGATGTCAGGGGATATTGGAACCGGGCAAGCACCGCGTCAACATTTCGGGCGGTTTTTCCCATTTAGTAAAACCGCGTGGCGCGAGCGTGGCGCGAGCAGCGGCGCGACCCCGCATTGCCGTGCTTCGCCGCGCCGACGCGCTCACCGGCGTGGTGCACGTTGCGGCACCAAGACCGCGCCTTCGGGCCGGGACCGCACCGTCATCGCGCGCCGCGTCGCGCCGCGACGTTTGCTGCGCCGCGAAGACGGAAAAAACTGTTTGTGCCGATGGTGGCGCGTGATATTTTGGAAAAAAGCCCGTGCCTGAAACGCATCGTGCGCGCGCCTCGCGCCGCGACATGCCGGCGTCGCGGCTTCCCAGTATCTGGAAGATTTGTGTGACGTCCCTGATGACCGCCACGCGCGGCTCCGATGAACCATGCAAAACCGAGCATCGCCGGCCAGTACCGTGGGCCGCGCCATCGACCTGCTAAGGCTGGTGGCCAGCAGCCCGTCGCAGCACTTGCGCCTGATCGACCTGGCGCGGCGCGCCGACATGGAAAAATCCACCGCGCACCGGCTGCTGCAACGCCTGGTCAGCGAACGCATGCTGGTGCGCATACCGGGACAGCGCGGCTACCGCCTGGGCCCCCTGATCTACGAACTGGGCCTGTGCGCCCTGCCGGAAAACAATCTGCGGGAAACCTGCCATCCCCATCTGCGCCGCCTGGCCGAGCAGACGGGCGACATGGCCTTCCTGGTGGCGCGCAGCGGCTACGAGACCGTCTGCCTGGACCGCATCGCCGGCAATTTCCCTATCCAGACGCTGACCTCCGGCGTGGGCGACCGTCATCCCCTGGGGGTCGGCGTGGGTGGCCTGGCCATCCTGGCCGCCATGAGCGACGAGGAAATCGATATCGCGCTGCAAGCCATCGAGCACAAGCTGACGCGGTATCCGAATTTCAGCGCGGCGTCGCTGCGCGCGTCCATCCGGCGCACGCGCGACAGCGGTTATGCGCTGGACGACGGCGTGGCCGCGGCGGGCGTCAGCGCCATCGGCATGGACATCAAGCAGCCCGGCGGGATGCCGGCCGCCGCGGTGTTCATCACCACCATCTCTCCGCGCATGGACGCC
Source organism: Bordetella bronchialis (assembly GCF_001676705.1). Classification (NCBI taxonomy): domain Bacteria; kingdom Pseudomonadati; phylum Pseudomonadota; class Betaproteobacteria; order Burkholderiales; family Alcaligenaceae; genus Bordetella; species Bordetella bronchialis. The sequence continues at coordinate 2,434,614 of NZ_CP016170.1, read as the reverse complement.
TCGCGCCGGGCCATGCTGAGCCGCCATCTGTCGGCCTGCGTCAAGCGCGTGCAGGCCGACATGGCGTACGGCGCGTCGGCCGGTTTCAGCCGCTATTGCGCAGCCCCGCCGCAATCCCGTTGATGGAGATGTGGATACCCGTCTTGACGACGGCATCGCCGCGTCCTTCGCGGTAGCGCTGCATGAGTTCGACCTGCACGTGATGCAGCGGATCCAGGTAGGGAAAGCGGTGGCTGATGGAACGGGCCAGCACCGGATTGCCGGCCAGCCGCTGCGCGGCGCCGGTAATGCGCGACAAGGCCTGCGCGGTGCGGTGCCATTCGGCTTCGATCGCCGGGAACACCCGGTCGCGCAGGGCCGCGTCGTCCACCAGCTCGGCGTAGCGCGCCGCCAGCGCCAGGTCGGATTTGGCCAGCACCATGTCCAGGTTCGACAGCAGCGTGCGGAAGAAAGGCCATTGCCGGTACATATCGCGCAGCAGCTCCCAGGCGCCGTCCGCGCCGCCCGCGTAGGCCTGCACCGCCGAGCCGAATCCATACCACCCGGGCAAGGTCAGGCGGCATTGGCCCCAGCTGAAACCCCAGGGAATGGCGCGCAGGTCCTCGATGCGCTGCCCGCCGCTGCGCGAGGCCGGGCGCGAGCCGATGTTGAGCTCGGCGATTTCGCGGATGGGAGTGGAACCGAAGAAGTACTCGCGGAAACCCGGCGTTTCGTAGACCAGCGCGCGATACGCCCGCATGCTGGCCGCGGATAGCGCGGCGGCCGCATCCAGGAAGGCGTCCGGCGCCTGCTGCTGGGTGCGCAGCAAGGTCGACTCCAGCGTGGCCGCCACCAGCGTTTCCAGGTTGCGGCGGCCGATATCCGGGTTGGTGTACTTGGAGGCGATCACCTCGCCCTGTTCGGTCAGGCGCAGTTGGCCGCGTACCGTGCCGGGCGGCTGGGCCAGGATGGCCTGGTAGGCCGGTCCGCCGCCGCGCCCCACCGTACCGCCGCGGCCGTGGAACATGCGCAGCTTGATGGGCGCGCGCGCGGCCAACTCGTCGAACAAGGCCGCCAGCGCGATTTCGGCGCGATACAGCTCCCAGTTGCTGGTGAAGATGCCGCCGTCCTTGTTGCTGTCCGAATAGCCCAGCATGATGTCCTGCTCGGCGCCGCTGCGGCACACCAGCTCGAACACGCCCGGCAGGGCATAGAAGCCGCGCATGATGTCGGTGGCGTTGCGCAGGTCCTCGATGGTCTCGAACAGCGGCACCACGATGAGCTCCGCCCGCGCGTCCTCGCGCAGCAACCCGCGCAGCAGTCCGGCCTCTTTCTGCAGCAGCAGGACTTCGAGCAGGTCGCTGACCGTCTCGGTGTGGCTGATGATGTAGTGCCGTATGGCCTGGCCGCCATAGCGCTGGCGCATCTGCCGCGCGGTTTCGAAGATGGCCAGTTCGCCGCGCGCCAGCTCGGAATACTCGACGCCCGGGACGCGCAGGGACCGGGGATCGTCCAGCTGGGCGAGCAGCAGCGCGATGCGCGCCTGCTCGTCCAGGCCGCCGTAGTCGGCGTGGACGCGCGCCGCGGCCAGCAGTTCGGCCACCACGGCCTCGTGCTTGTCGGAGCTCTGGCGCAGGTCCACCGTGGCCAGGTGGAAGCCGAATACGCCGGCGGCGCGCATCAGCGGGCGCAGCCGCTGCGCCCCGAGCGCCTCGGCGTGATGGCTGGCGAGCGAGCGCTCCACGATCGCCAGGTCTTCCAGGAAGTCCTCGGCGCGCGCGTACGGCGGCTGCGGCGCGACGGGATGCGGCGCGGCCTCCGCGCCGGACAGCGCCTGCAGCGTGGACGCCAGCCGCGCGTACACGCCCGACAGCGCCCTGCGATAGGGTTCGTCGCGCCGATGCGCGCTGTGGTCCGGCGAGCGGTCGGCCAGGGCCTTCAGCCCGGGCGATACATCGACCAGATAGTCGGACATGGACAGCTCGCCACCCAGCTGGTGCACTTCCGCCAGATAGTGGCGCAGGGCGATTTCCGACTGGCGCTTCAGCGCATGGGCCAGGGTGTCGGCGGACACATTGGGATTGCCGTCGCGGTCGCCGCCTATCCACTGCCCCATGCGCAGGAAGCCGGCCACGGGCAGGCCCGGCAGTTCGCGCTCCAGGCTGGCATACAGGCGCGGGATTTCGCGCAGGAAGGTGGTCTGGTAGTAGCTGAGCGCGTTCTCGATTTCGTCGGCCACGGTCAGGCGCGACATGCGCAGCAGCCGCGTTGTCCAGAGCTGGATGATGCGGCCGCGCAGCTGGGCGCTGTTCGCGTCCAGTTCTCGGGCCTGCACCGCATCGCCCGTCCCGCCCGTGCCGCGGGCCCGGATATCGTCGCGCTCGGCCAGCAACTGGGCGATGGCGCGCTGCGCGTCCAGGATGCTTTTGCGCTGGACCTCCGTGGGGTGCGCGGTCAGGACCGGCGATACGTGGGCATCCCGCAGGGTGTCGGCGATGCGTTCGGCCGCGATGCCGGCGCCGCGCAGGCGCGCCATCATGGCTTCGATGCTGCCTTCCTGCACGTCGCCCGCACGCTCGCGGGCCAGGCGTCGCCGGATGTAATGCCGGTCCTCCGCCAGGTTGGCCAGCAGGCTGAAGTAGGTAAAGGCGCGCACCACGCAGACCAGCATCAGGCCGGACTGCGACTGCAGCAGGCTTTTGAGCGCCTGGTCGGCGCGGGTGTCGTCGTCGCGGCGGAACGCCACGGCCAGCTGGCGCACCTGTTCGACCAGCCCATAGGCCTGGTCGCCCTCCTGTTCGCGGATGACGTCTCCCAGCAGCCTGCCCAACAGGCGGATGTCCTCGATCAGCGGTTGTCCGGCGGGGGTATCGACGGCGTCGGCACGCTCGTCGGCAAGGTCTTCCAAGCCAGGCTCCGTCATGCCGCGAGCTCCGAGATTTCAATCAGGTTCAGGTCGGGATCGCGCACGTAGACCGAACGGATGCGGGACGTGGCGCCGGTGCGCATGACCGGACCTTGTTCGATGGGCACCCGGTATTCGCGCAGCCGCGCGATGACCGCGTCCAGCGGCACGCCGGCGATGAAGCAAAGGTCCAGCGCCCCGGGCACCGGCAGGTGCGCCTTGGGCTCGAACTCGCGCCCCTTGATGTGCAGATTGATTTTCTGCCCGCCGAAGACGAAGGCCTTGCGGCCCTCGCCGAAGGTTTCCAGGCGCATGCCCAGGATGTCGACGTAGAAGCGCGCGCAGGCGGCTTCATCGGCGGTGGTCAGAACGAGATGATCCAGGTGATCGATCACTGCGGTCTCCAGTCGTTGGCCATGCCGTCCCGTGGATGGCCGGGCGGCTGTCGCCGCGGACCGCCACCGGGATCGCAGACCCCGGGCGCGGGCGACAGCACGACTGTAGGAGATTCCGCGCGGCTTGGGAATTCACATTCCGGAAGGCCGCCGTCGCGAACCGTTACGGCGGCTTATTGCGCGGGCGCCTGCCCCGGCCTGACAGGGCTGGCCGCGTCCTCGCCCACCACGGTATGCCAGGGCTTCACGGTCCAGCGCGTGACCAGGCCATGGACCACGTAGGGGTCCTGCCTGGCGAAGGCTTCCGCTACCGCGGGGGAGTCGCCCTGGAAGACAAGCAGCGCGCCATCGATGGGTTCGCCGACCGCGCCCGCCAGCACCAGGTCGCCGCGCTTGGAGGCCTGCCACGCCTGCTCCAGGTGCGCGTCGCGGAACCGCGGGCGGCGCGCGACGTAATCCGGCACGAACTCGTAGGAAAGAACGTAGTGCATGATGGCGTCTCCAATGGTGGCGGGGAATCGGGGCATGGCCGGCCCCGCGTCGGCAGGCCGAAAAAAAACCGCCGGACATGCCGGCGGGATCTTGCGGAAGAACCCGGCCGCGCACGGGGCGCGGCCTGTCGGTCCCGGACGGAAAAGCGCCGGCGGCAAGCGCCAGCTTACTTGCCGCCCTTCAGGATGTCATGCCACTTCTGGGTCTGTTCGGCGATGAACTTGCCGAACTCCTCGGGCTTCTGGCCGCCCGGTTCGGCGCCTATGGTCTCCAGGGCCTTGGCCATCTGCGGATCCTTGAAGGCATCCAGCGTGGCCTGGTACAGCTTGGCCTGGATGTCCTTGGGCACCTTGGCGGGAACCACCAGGCCGTACCAGGTCGAGAAGGTGTAGCCAGGCAGGCCGGCCTGGTCGATCGCCGGGATGCCAGGGAAATAGGCACTGGGCTTTTCGCTGCTGACGCCCAGGGCGCGCACCGTGCCGGCGCGGATCTGCGAGATCGCCGAGCCGCTGGTCTCGATGGCCATCTGGATCTGGCCCGAAATCAGGTCGGCCATCATGGGCGCGCCGCCCTTGTAGGGCACGTGCGCGATATCGATGCCGGCCATCTTCTTGAACAGCTCGCCGGCCAGGTGCTCCGTGCTGCCGATGCCGGCGGAACCGAAGTTCAGCTTGCCCGGATTTTTCTTGGCGTAGTCGATCAGTTCGGGAACGGTCTTGACCGGCAGCTTATCGTTGACGATCAGGAGGTTGGGCGACGATGCCACGATGGTGATCGGCGCGAAATCCTTCTCGAAGTTGTACGTCAGCTTGTCGTAGGTCGACGGCGCGATGGTATGCGCGATGGTCGACAGGAAGATGGTGTAGCCGTCGGGCGCGGAGCGCGCCACGTAGGCGGCGCCGATGGTGCCGCCCGCGCCGGCGCGGTTGTCCACGATCACGGGCTTGCCCAGCTTCTTGGCGATCGCTTCCGCCAGGGGACGGCCGACCATGTCGGTGGTGCCGCCGGGCGGGAAGGGAATAACCAGGGTGATCGGGCGCTCGGGCCAATCGGCGGCGTGGGCCGCCAGCGTGCTTGCACAAAGAACCGTGCCGGCCAGCAATTTCCCCAGCAGGGATTTGCCGAATCTCATGTATGTACTCCTGTGTCGCAGGTTATGGGCTCATAACAGGCGGCCCATGGGCGGCTTGCTGCCGCGCTTTTGATGGACCGCTGCTCCCGCGAGCGCTAGGGACGGGATTGTATACCCGCGTGTACAGATGAGCGGCGCGGCCGCGCCGGGTACTCTGCCGCGACGCGGCCAACGCGGCCGGCATCGCGGCCGGCATCGCGGTCGGCCGCCGGGCCAGGCCCCCGGCTAGGCGCCGACGGGCGCGCCGTCCTTGCGGCGGATCGCCACCGTGGACGAACGCGGCGTGCGGCCCGCTTGCGGCCAGCCCTGCGTCGGATGCTGGATGTTGACGAAGAAGGTCGTCAGGTCCGGCGTGTACGCGATGCCGGTCAGTTCGCAGCCCACCGGTCCGACCAGGAAGCGCCGCGATTCCCCGGTGGCGTGATCGATGCAATACATGCCGTTGTTGCCGAAGACGGCCGGCGTGGCGACCGCGCCCAGGTTCATATCGGTCTGTACCCACAGGCGCCCGGCCGCGTCCTGCCGCAGGCCGTCCGGGCTGCTGAACGCATCGCCCTTGATATTGCCCGCGAGATTCGGCTTGCCCTGCGCGGACGCCTGCCCCGGATCGCCGGCCAGCAGGAAGATCTCCCAGGTGAACCCGGTCGCCAGCGGCGAATCGCCGGCTTCCTTCCAGCGGATGATGTGCCCATGGTGGTTCTCCGGACGCGGATTGGCGTCGTCCACGGGCGCCTTGCCACCCCGCCCGCTGTAGTTGGTCAAGGTCACGTACAGGTCCTTGCGCGGCCCCACCGTGATCCATTCCGGGCGGTCCATGACCGTGCCGCCGGCCGACACGGCGGCGCGCTGGCATTCCACCAGCACGTCGGCCTGCGAGGCATAGCCGTCGGCTGCAGTCAGTCCCGCATTGCCGTGCTTCAGCGGAATCCATTTGCCCTGCCCCGAGGCATTGAATTGCGCGACGTACAGGGTGCCCTCGTCCAGCAGGCCGAGATTGGCGGCCCGGTCGGCGGCGTCATAGGCACGGTCGGGCACGAACTTGTAGATACAGCCCGGCGTGCTGTCGTCGCCCATGTAGAACGCCACGCGGCGCGCGTCGTCGGCGAGCCAGGCGACGTTCTCGTGGTTGAAGCGTCCCATGGCGGTGCGCTTGACGCCCTGCTCCAGGATCCTGCCCTGCGGATCCAGCTCCACCACCCAACCGTAGCCCTGCCGGGCCTGGGTGGAATCGAAGTAGTTGTGGGTGACCTCTTCGCAGGTCAGGTAGGTGCCCCAGGGCGTGGCGCCGCTGGAGCAGTTGTTCAGCGTCCCGGTGACCGTGGCGCCCACTTTTTCGCGCGCCGGGCCGCCCACCGCATAGCGGGTGTTGCCAGTGTAGCGGCGGTTATAGGGTGAGTCGGGCTTGACCCGCCAGGCCTTGCCGGAGAATTCGATCTCGATAATGGACACGCCCACCGCGGACAAGGCGACGCGCTTCTGCTCCGGCGTGGCTTTTTTCTCGTCGAAGGTATTGCCGGCGAAAGTCTCTTCGGCAAAGAACACCCGCATGTCGACCTGCTCGTGGTTGATCGCCAGCAGCCCGCCCTTTTGCGGATCCACGCCGGGCAAGGCGAAGTAATGCATGCCGTCATGGTCGCCGCCGGCGCGCTTGCCGGCGGTTTGCCAGGACGGGAACTCGCCTTCGCGCCAAGCGGTGGAACCGGGCTCCACGGCGTCGCCGGTGGAGAACAGGACGTGGGCCTCGTAGCCGTCGGGCACCGCGATCGCGTCGGCGGTGGAGCGCGGCACCGGCTGGAAGCGGATGCTGTAGTCCTTGGCGGGATCCAGGCCGGCGGCCGCCATGCCGGCCATGCCCTTGCCGGCGCCGGCCTGCCCGTCCACGCCGGTCGCCTGCCCCGGCCCGGCCGCCAGCGCCGGCACCCCGAACACCGAAAGCGCGGCCGCGCCCAGGCCGGATTTCAGCCAGACACGCCGCGCGGGATTGATGGCCAGGATCTCGTCCAGGCGCTGTCCTGGCCGCACGGCGACGCCCGGGGCCGGCCCGGCGTCCTGGGCAAGGGAACGATCTTTTGCTTCGTCGGTGAAGCGCGACATGCGGTGTCTCCTGGCGGGTTGGGCGTCTGCGATCGCCATAGTGTGCCGCCGGAGTTTGACAGCTTTTTGTCAGTTTCCCGCCACGCCGGCCGTGTCCTGTCCGGCATCCCAGGGATGGGCCCGGACCTGCGCGCGCAGGCACGCCAGGAATTGCGAGGTGCGCGCGGAGCGCACCTCGCGCGAAGGCAGCAGCGCGATGACGTCGGCATCCGGCAGCCGCCACGCGGGCAGCAGCGCCACCAGGCGCCCCGCGCGCAGGTCGCCGGCCACGTCCCATTCCGAGCGGACCATGATGCCCATTCCCGCCACCGCCCAGTCGTGCACGACCGACCCTTCCGTGCTGGCCAGTACGGGATCGATGCGGACGCTGGCCGTTTCGCCCTGGGCACCGGTAAAGCGCCAGAGCGTGACGTCCTCGTCGTTTTCCCGCAGGGCGATGCATTCGTGGTCGCGCAGGTCCTGCGGCCGGGACGGCGCGCCGCGCCGCCGCAGATAGGCGGGCGCGGCGCACAGGATGCGGCGGTTGGACGCGATGCGCTGCATCACCAGCGCCGAATCGCGCAGCTCGCCGATATGCACCATCACATCCCAGCTGTCCTCGGCGTGGCGGCCGGGGCGGTCCGACAGCGTCAGCGTGGCGGTGACCTCGGGATGATCGCGCCGTACGCGCGCCACGGCGGGCGCGACATAGCGATGGCCGAAGCCCAGCGGCGCCAGGACGCGCAGATGGCCGGCGACGACCCCGCGGCGGCTGCCCAGCGCATCCGCCAGCAGCCCGATTTCGTCGCAGATGCGGCGGCCGCGCGCGGCCAGCAAATGCCCTTCATCGGTAAGGCCGACGCGCCTTCCCGTGCGCTCGACCAGCCGTATGCCCAGGCGCTTTTCCAATGCGGCCAGCCGCTGCGTGACGGCCGGCGGCGTCACATCGAGCGTGCGCGCCGCATCGGCCAGCGACCGGGCCGCCGCCACGGTCAGGAAAAAGCGCAGATCCTCGCTGGAAAGCACCCCTTGCTCCCTTAAGCCGCGGCTTAAGCCGGAATTCAATGCCGCTTAACCCTGGACTTTAGCCTTCTGTCCATACTGCCGGCACCCGTGCTTTACCTCATTGCCGCCGCGGGCGGCCGTCCGGCCTTTCGGGCGCGCGCCCCAGGCGGCTCGGCGCCGGGCGCCGGCGGCACAGGCGCGGCCCGTTCCCGATCCGGAGGTTGTATGCGACGTACCCTCACCCACCTGTATTCCGCCCTGCTCGCCACCGGCGCGCTGGGTATGCTGGCGCCCGCCCATGCGGCGGACACCGATTGGCCCAAGCGGCCCGTCACGGTCATCGTGGCCTCGGCCGCCGGCGGTTCGGCCGACGTACTGAGCCGCATCGTGCTCAAGCACGTGGCCGATGACACGGGCGCCAATTTCGTGATCGAGAACCGCCCCGGGGCCGCGGGCAATATCGGCATGAGCCAGGTCAAGCGCGCCGCGCCCGACGGCTACACGCTGGGCTACGGCAACATCAATACGCTGGCCGTGAATCCCTCGCTTTTCAAAAAACTGCCCTACGACGCCGCCAGGGATTTCGCGCCGGTCGGGCAGATGTTCGCGGTCTATAACCTGCTGGTGGTAAGGGGCGACTCGCCCATCCATACCGTCGACGACCTGATCGCCCAGGCCAGGCGCGAACCTGGCAAGCTGTCCTATGGCGCGGCCGGCATAGGCAGCAGCGGCCAGATGGCCGGCGAGCTCTTCAAGCAGATGGCGGGCATCGACGTCATGTTCATTCCCTACAACGGCGATCCGGCGTCGCTGTCGGACCTGGCCGGCGGCCGGCTGGACTACACCTTTACCAATGCCTCCGTCGCCTATCCGCTGGTCAAGAGCGGCAAGCTGCGCGCGCTGGCGATCACCAGCAAGGAACGCGTGGCGCTATTCCCGGACATGCCCACCTTGAACGAACTGGGGCTGAAGGGCTACGAGAACGTATCGTGGGGCGGCCTGGTGTTCCCGGCCGGCACGCCGCAGCCCATCGTCGACCGCCTGTCGCGGTCGTTGCGCAAGGTGCTGGCCAGCGATTCGCTGAAGCAGGACCTTGCCGGCGCCAGCGCGTCTCCCGGCACCCCGGGCACGCCGGCGGATTTCGCGCGCTTCATAAGCGCCGAACAGCGCAAATGGGGCGACCTGATCACCGCCGCCCATATCGAGAAACAGGATTGAGGCCGCCATGTCCCTACGCATCGCCCTGCTGGGCTTCGCCATCGAATCGAACCGCTACGCGCCGGTCTCGACGCGCGAGGATTTCGTCTCGCGCGCCTACCTGGCCGGCGACGCGCTGATGCGGGACGCGCGCAGCGCCGCGCCGCGCATGACGCCGGAGATCCCCGCCTTCGTGCGGCGCATGGACGCGACCACCGCCTGGACGGCGGTGCCCATCCTGTTCGCCAATGCGGAGTCGGGCGGCCCCGTCGAACATGGATTCTTCGCCGACACGCTGGCGCGCTTCGAGGCCGGCCTGCGCGCCGCCCTGCCCGTGGACGCCGTGTATATCTGCGAACATGGCGCGGCGATCACCACGCAGGAGGACGATCCCGACGGCCTGGTCTTCGAAACCGTGCGGCGCATCGTCGGGCCCGACGTCCCCATCGTCGCCACGGTGGACCTGCACGCCAACGTGTCGGACCGCATGGTGGACCAGGTCGACACCTTGATTTCCTATCGGCGCAACCCGCATGTGGACATGGCCGAACGCGGCGCCGAGGCGGCCGACGTGCTGCGCGAGCTGGTCGCGGGCATGCGGGTGGAAGTGGCGCACGCGCGCATGCCGGTCTGTGCGCCGCCGACGCAATTGCTGACGGCCCCGGGTACCGGCCCCTACGCCGACATGATCCAGAAGGCGGAAGCCTTGCTGGACGACCCGCGCATCGTGAACATTTCCGCCGTGGGCGGTTTCGCCTATGGCGACACGCCGAAGAACGGCCTGACCGTACTGGTCACGACCCGCGACGATGCCGGGCTGGCCGAGCGCATCGCGCTGGACCTGGTCGCGCCCGCATGGCGGGACCGCGCGGCCTTCTTTCCGCGCCTGACGCCCCTGGACGAGGCGGTGGCGCTGGCGGTGGCAACGGGCCAGGATGCCTTGCGCCCGGCCGTACTGCTGGCCGATGTGGCCGACAATCCCGGCGGCGGCGCGCGCGGCAATACGCCCTACCTGGTGCGGGCCCTGCTCAAGGCCGGCGCGCAAGGCGTCATCGTCGGCGTCATCACGGACCCGGAACTGGCCGCCGACGCGCATGCGGCCGGCGTGGGCGCATCGCTGCGCGCGCGCTTCAACCGCAGCGAAACGACACGCTATTCGGAGGCCTTCGAGACCGATGCCACGGTGCTGGCGCTGCGCGACGGCAAGGGCGTAGGCCGGCGCGGCCAGCTGGCCGGGTGCAGCTTCGACCTGGGCCCCAGCGCGCTGATCGCCGTGGACGGCCTGCGCATTGTCGTCATTACCCACCGCCACCAATGCCACGAACCGGCCTTCTTCGAGATGTTCGGCCTGGACATCGGCGCCGCGCGCACGGTTGTGGTCAAATCGCGCGGGCACTTCCGGGCGGCCTTCGACGAGTTCTTCCCGCCGGAACGGATCTATAGCGTCGATGCGCCGGGCTTGACCTCGCCCATCCTGTCGCGCTTCGACTTCCGGCGGCTGCCGCGGCCGGTGGTGCCGCTGGATCCCGATACCGAATGGACGCCCGCCGTCCGGCGGCGTCCCGCGCGCGCCCCGGGGGCCTAGTTATCCCATGGAGACACAATGAATCCGCCGAACACCGACCTGCGCGCCACGCCGCTGCTGCGCGAGCAGGACACGCCCAGCCTGGTGCTGGACGAGCGCCGCATGACGGCCAATATCCGCCGCATGCGCGAACGCGCCCAGGCACTGGGCGTACAGCTGCGGCCGCACCTGAAAACCCCCAAGTCCATCGAGGTCGCGCGCCGCGTCATGGATACGCCGGAAGGCCCGGCGACGGTATCCACGCTGCAAGAAGCCGAGCAATTCGCCCAGGCGGGCGTGCGCGACATCCTGTATGCCGTGGGCATCGCGCCCAACAAACTGGACCGCGTGGTGGCGCTGCGCCGCCAGGGCGTGGACCTGACCATCGTGGTCGACAGCGTGGAGGCCGCCCGGGCCGTGGCCGACAAGTCGCGGGCCAGCGGCCTGCGCATCCCCTGCCTCATCGAGCTGGACACGGACGGCCACCGCGCCGGCGTGGCGCCGGACCAGGGCGAACGCCTGGTGGCCATCGGCCGCGCGCTGCATGAACACGGCGCCGAACTGCGCGGCGTGATGACGCACGCGGGCGAATCCTATCAGTGCACCTCCACGCAGGCGATCGAGGCCATGGCCGAACGGGAGCGCAGCGGTGCCGTGGCCTGCGCGGAAACGCTGCGCGCCGCCGGCCTGCCCTGCCCCGTCGTCAGCGTGGGATCGACACCCACCGCGCTGTTCAGCCGCGACCTGACGGGCGTGACCGAAGTGCGCGCCGGCGTGTTCGTGTTCTTCGACCTGTTCATGGCCGGACTGGGCGTGTGCGCGCAAGAGGATATCGCGCTGAGTGTGCTGACCACCGTCATCGGCCACCAGGAAGACAAGGGCTGGATACTGGTGGACGCCGGCTGGATGGCCATGTCGCGCGACCGGGGCACGGCGAAACAGAAGGTGGACCAGTATTACGGCGTGGTGTGCGATATCGACGGCAAGCCCTATCCCGACCTGGTCATGCGCGAGACCAACCAGGAGCAAGGCATCCTGGCGCTGCGTCCGGGCAGCACCGCGACGCTGCCGGAACTGCCGCTGGGCACGATGGTGCGGGTGCTGCCCAACCACGCCTGCGCGACCGGCGCGCAGCACGACGCGTATCGGGTCATCCGGGACGACTCGGGGCGCGTGGCCGCGCAGTGGCCGCGCTTTCGCGGCTGGTAGGCGCGGGGCGGCGCACCGGCGGCGCGCCGCCGCACCACGGCGGGGCAGCGCGCGCACCATAAAGCATCGGGCCGCGGCCGGCCGGAGGCAGCCGTCGCGCGCCACGGCGTGGTTGCCGCCGGGCGAGCGCCGCGGCGCACGGTTGGCATAGGCTTTGCATGGGTATCCCTCCAGACCCCAACCGGCCTGGAGCCCCCCATGAGCGTATCCGCAGAAGCCGCACTGAACAGTCCCAAGGACATCCTGAGCAACCGCTGGACCCAATTGCTGCTTGGACTGGTCTGCATGATGGCCATTTCGAGCCCGCAGTATGTCTGGACCCTCTTCACCAAACCGCTGGCCGCCAAACTGGGCGTGCCGCTGTCCGAACTGCAGATCACCTTTTCGCTGCTGATCGTCCTGCAGACCTTTTTCTCGCCTTTCCAGGGCAGCCTGATCGACCGCTTCGGTCCGCGCAGGCTGATCGCGCTGGGCACGCTGATGTCCGGATGCAGCTGGATCCTGGCCGCCTCGGCCGGCAGCATCGGCATGCTGTACCTGACCTACGGCATCGTGGGCGGCCTGGGCACCGGCATCGTCTATGTGGGCGTGGTCGGCCTGATGGTGCGCTGGTTTCCCGACCGGCGCGGTTTTGCCGCGGGCATGGTGGCGGCCGGCTACGGCATGGGCGCCATCCTGACCACCTTTCCCATCGCCAATGCCCTGGCAGGCGCAGGCCTGGAAACCACGCTCTGGCAGTTCGGCGCGCTGTTCGCCGTGATCGGCGTGATCGCCGCCCAGGGACTGCGCTCGCCCGCGGAGCCCGAAGCCGCCGCCAGCACCGCCGCGACCGGCGCCCCCGCCGGCCTGGCGCCCCGCGAAATGCTGAAGCAGCCGCTGTTCTGGCTGATGTTCGCCATGATGACGATGATGTCGACCTCCGGCCTGATGGTGACCTCGCAGATGGCGAGCTTCGCGCGCGACTTCGGTGTCGCCGACCTGATGGTGTTCGGCATGGCCGCGCTGCCGCTGGCGCTTACCGTGGACCGCCTGACCAATGGCCTGACGCGGCCTTTCTTTGGCTGGGTCTCGGACCGGGTCGGCCGCGAGAACACCATGTTCGTGGCTTTCGCGCTGGAAGGCGTCGCCATGGCGGTCTGGCTGGCGACGCGCGAGCATCCGCTGCTGTTCGTACTGTTGTCGGGCGTCGTGTTCTTCGGCTGGGGCGAGATCTTCTCGCTGTTTCCCTCCACGCTGACGGACACCTTCGGCACGCGGCACGCCACGGCGAACTATGGCTGGCTGTATATCTCGCAAGGCATAGGGTCCATCCTGGGCGGTCCGCTGGCCGCGCTGATGCACGAGAAAACCGCCAGCTGGCATCCCGTCTTCTACTCCGCCATTACGCTGGACATCGTCGCGGCCCTGCTGGCCATCGCGGTGCTCAAGCCCGCGCGCAGGAAATACCTGGCGCGCTGATCCGCCCCGGATGGCGGCATGCCCTGGCCTACAATGCCCGCGACGATGGCGAAGCGGCAGGCGGGGGCATGGAAGACGACACGCGGCACGAAGACGGGCGGGCACGGGCAGCGCCCTGGCCGCTTCGCGATGCGCCGGCGGACCTGCGCATATGGCGCCTGGACCTGTCCCTGCGCCATCCCCTGCCCGACGCCGATATGGCGCTGCTGGACGCCGCCGAGCGCGCGCGGCTGGACCGTTTCCAGCGCCATGAGGACAAGGTGCGCTTCGGCGCCACGCGGGCGGCCCTCAAGCGCCTGCTCGCCGCGGCCGCCACGCGCGCCGCGCGGCCCGATCCCGCCGCCGTCCGGCTGGCGCTGACGGGCGCCGGACGCCCGGTCTGGCCGGGCTCGGGCCTGCATTTCAATGTGGCGCATTCGGGCGCGCTGGCGCTGATCGCCCTCTCGCCCCGCCGCCCCGTGGGCATAGACGTGGAACTGCGCCAGGAAGTGGACGTCGACGCCCTGGCGGCCATCGTGCTGACGCCGCGCGAGCGCGATGTGCTGGCGCGCCTGCCTGCCCCGCGACGGGGCGGCGCCTTCCATGACTATTGGGTGTGCAAGGAAGCCGCACTGAAGGCAACGGGCCAGGGCATCGCCGACGCGCTGCAGCGCATCGAGGTCCTGCCCGACGGACGGCACGCGGACGCGCGCCGCATCGCCTGCGACGATAACGAGCTGGCCGAAGGCGCGCTGCTGCGCGCGCTGGCGCTGCGCCTGCTGCCCCTGGCGGACGGCTACGCCGGCGCGGTGGCCTGGGGCCCGGACGCCGGCGCGGCCTGAGCCGGGGGGCCTTCCGACAGCTGGCCGCTCTCCATGCGCAGAATGCGGTCGGCGACGTCGAAATAGCGGTCGTCGTGCGAGATCACCAGCACCGTCTTGCCGCGCGCTTTCAGCTCGGGCAGCAGCTCCAGGTAGAAAACGCGCTTGAAGACCGGATCCTGGTCCGCGGCCCATTCGTCGAACACCACGATGGGCCGGTCTTCCAGATAAGCGGCCACCAGCGCCAGACGCTTGCGCTGCCCCTGCGACAAGGCCCGCGTATCGAAGGCGCCGTCGCGCACCCGCACTTTGTGCTGCAGGTGCAGGCGCGCCAGCCAGCCGTTGGCCTCGCGGTCCAGCGTGTCGCGCGGCGTCTCCAGCAGGCGGTCGAACAAGTGGAAGTCCGCGAAGATGGCGGTGTAGGCCTGCCGGTAGCGGTCGCGGCTGCTGTCGTCCACGGCCACGCCGTCGTACAGGATCTGGCCGCCTTCCGGCCGGTACAGCCCCACCAGCAGCTTGGCCAGGGTGGTCTTGCCGCTGCCGTTGCCGCCGACCAGGAACACGATTTGGCCGGGCTCCAGCACCAGGTCTATGGGGCCCATTGCGAACAGGTAATCGCTTTGCTCGTTGTAGTAGCGATGCGTGACGCCGCGCAGCGCCACGCGCGCGGCGGCCACCTTGCAGTCCTCGGGGGCAGGCGGTTCGGTGGCCGACAGCTGGCCGGTCAGTTCGGCGATGCGCCGCGCCGCCACCTTGGCCAGGTTGGCGCGGGGGATGTTCAGCAACAGGGCCTCCAGCGGGGCCACCATATACAGGAACAACAGCGCGAAACCCGTCATGACGCGCTGCTGCGCGGCTTCGCCGGCCGCCAGCACGAACAGCACCAGGCCGATGAAGGCATAGATCAGGAAGCTGCTCCAGGCGGCCGACACCACGAAAATCGACATGCCGCGCGTACGCGCGCGGCGCACGGCCTCGATGGCGGCGTTCAGCATCCCGCTCAGGAAGGCGCGGCGCTTGCCGGCGTTCAGGCGCAGCTCCTTGGCGCCGCCGCCGATGGCGCGGAAGTGGCCGAACAAGGCATCCTGGTGGCCGGCGGCGGCGTCCAGGTGGCGGATGGCGCGCAGGTGCGCCAGGTGATAGCCCAGCGAGCCCAGCCCCACGACAAGCAGGGCGGCAAGGAAAACCCGCCAGGACAGCATGGCCATGTAGACCAGGCACCCGGCCACGATCACGGTATTCGTCAGGATGGCGGGCAGGCTGACGAAGTACTGCGCCACGTTGGTGCTGTGCTCGGTCAGCGCGGATTGCAGCCGGTCCGCGCCCACGCGTTCCTGCGCGGCGTAGTCGGCGTGAACGGCCCGTTCGGCGATGTGGCGCCGCAAGTCCGCATGGGCGCGCTGGCTCAGGCGCTCGAACAGCAGCGCGGACAGCATGCGGAAAACCATGACGCACAAGGCCGTGGCGGCGAAGCGCCACGCCAGGTGCATGCGGTCGGCCGCCGGTTCCGTCAACGCGATGTTGATCTGGGCCACCAGCAGGACGCTGGCCGCCCCCGCCGCGATACTGGCCAGCGTCGCCATGACGAGCAGGCCCCGCGTCTGTCTGACTAGCTGTTTGATCAATGCGGGCATCGGCTCACAGTGAAATCCATGCATTCAAGGTGACGATCCAGCGGCGGCGATGTTTAGCCCGCATACCCGCGTGCGCGGCCCCGCGGGAAATCCCTGATGAATTTCCGGCGCGCCGGTTCGTCCGCAGGGATATGCCGCTGCTCACACTCGTCCCGGCGCCGATGTGCCGTACCGCCTGATCGCCCCGCTGCTGCCCTTGTTCGGGGCCGGCCTGGGGCGCCACGCCCGCCGCGTCGTGCTGGCCCGCGGCACGCCGGCCCCCGCCGGCGGCGGCACGCTGGCCGGCGTGCTGGCCGATCCGGCCGCGCTGCGGCGCCTGCTGGACGCGCAGGCGCGGTATTTCGGCAGCGAGGACCGCGTGGCCGTGGCGGCGGTCTGGCACCTGACCTATCTGGAACGCCTGATCCCGCCGGTGGCCGCCGCGGCCAGCGTGCTGGATCGCGTGCTGCCCGTCGGCGCCGGCCAGCTGATCCCGCGATGGACGCGCGACGGGGCGGCCTGGCGCTTCGCCATCCCGGACGACGGCATGCACATGCCGGGCGCGCCGACGACGCGGCGCTATGCCACGCTGCTGGACGATCACCTGCATCCGCTGGCGGAAGCGCTGGCGCTGCACGCACGGCTGCCGCGCGCCGTCGCCTGGGGCAATGCCGCGCGCCTGCTGGACATGACGCTGTCGCGGCTGGCGCGGGCCATGCCGCACCGTCCCGCCATCCTGCTGGACCGCCAGCGCCTGCTGGAATCCGCCACGCTGCGCGGCACGGCCCCCAATCCCATGTACCGGCCCCCGCGGCATGCCCTGCGCGACGGCGGCCCCGTCACCCTGCTGCGCCGCTGCTGCCTTTACTACCGGCTGCCCGGCCACGGCTATTGCGATCTCTGCCCGCTCTCGCCCTGCAACCGGCGCCAGCCGGCGTCCTGACTAAACAGCAACCGTTCTCATTCGTCTCCCAAAGAACACGGTCCGCGCCTCGACCCCGGCAGGCCGCACCCTTTACCAGGACACGCATCGATGGACGACATACGGGACCAGGCAACACCGCCGCGGCTGGCATGGCCGGGCCCATGCGCCGCCCTTCCGTCGTTCGAGGCCATGCTGGCGGCCGCCGCCGGCGCTTTCGCGCGCCGCCCGCTCGCCCACGCTGTGGCGCTGGATGTCCCGCCGCCCTACCTGGAGCGGCTGCGCATGCAGGGCCTGCTGGACGCGGCGGCCGCCGGCGAGCCGGGCCTGTGCGCCGTGGCCTTCTACCAGTACGCGCCCGCCTGGCTGCCCGGCCGGCGCGGCGAGCCTTATCCGCTGCGCTACGCCATGACGGGCGGCCACCGCCATCCCGTCCGTCCGCCCAAGCCGGCCGGCGTGGTCTACCGCCGCCACATTCCCTGGCTGGACGCCACGCTGTCGCTGCGCGTGGCCAGCGCCGAGCTGGACGCCGCGCGGCTGAACCGCTGGATGAACGACCCGCACGTCGCCGCCTTCTGGCAGGAGGAAGGCGACCTGGACAAACATCGCGAGTACCTGCGCCGCGGCGCCGGGGACCCGCACCTGCTGGCCTTGATCGCCTGCCTGGACAACGTGCCCTTCGGCTACTTCGAGGCCTATTGGGCCAAGGAGGACCGCATCGCGCCCTTCTGCGACGCGCGGGACTACGACCGCGGCTGGCATGTGCTGATCGGCGAGCCCGCCTATCGCGGCGGCCGCTACGTGGCCGCCTGGCTGCCCTCGATTTCGCACTACCTGTTCCTGGACGACCCGCGCACCCAGCGCATCGTCATCGAGCCGCGCATCGACAACGCCCGCATGCTGCGCAACCTGGCCCGCAGCGGCTATGCCCTGGAGAAAGCCTTCGATTTCCCGCACAAGCGGGCGATGCTGGGGACGCTGTCGCGCGAGCGTTTCTTCGCGGAACGCTTCTGGATACCTAGAGGGCCGGACGGCGCATGCCTGGCCGCGCCGGCATGCTGAACGGGACGATATGCACGTACACGATCTGATCGGTATCGGTTTCGGACCCTCGAACATCGCCCTGGCCATCGCGCTGGAAGAGCGCCATGGCCGCGGCTCGCCCACCGGGCCGCTGTTCATCGAGAAGCAGCCCTGCTTCGCCTGGCATCCCGACATGATGCTGGACGGCGCGCATATGCAGATCTCCTTCCTGAAGGACCTGGTGACGCTGCGCAATCCGGCCAGCCGCTATTCCTTCCTGAACTACCTGCACAGCAAGGGACGCCTGCAGGACTTCATCAACCTGAAGACGTTTTTTCCCAGCCGCCAGGAATTCAACGACTACCTGGCCTGGGCGGCGGGCCACTTCGACGATTGCTGCGCCTATGGCGAACAGGTGCTGGAGGTTCAGCCGGAACCGGCGGGCGGCGTCGTCGAACTGCTGCGCGTGCGCTCGCGCGGCGCCGACGGCGGCCTGCGCGAACGGCTGGCGCGCAATCTGGTGGTCAGCGTGGGCGGACGGCCGCGGATTCCGGATGTCTTCGCATCCTGCATGGACGATAGCCGCGTCTTCCACACCAGCGGCTACCTGTCCGCGCTGTCGCGGCAGCCGCGCCTGGACCGCATCGCCGTGATCGGCGCGGGCCAGAGCGCGGCCGAGATCTTCATGCATCTGCACGGACATCCCGCCCGCCCGCGCGTGGACCTGCTGGTACGCGGGCACACCATACGCCCGTCGGACGACAGTCCCTTCGTCAACGAGGTCTTCAACGCGGCGCATACGGATTACCTGTATGCGCGGCCCGACGCGGAACGTGCCGCCCTGCTCGCGCAGACGCGGCATACCAACTACTCGGCGCCGGACGTGGACCTGATCGAACGCATCTACGACGTGCTGTACCAGCAGAAAGTCCGCGGCGAACCGCGCCACCGGCTGCTGCGGCGCCGCGAGGTGGAAGCCGTGCGCACGGCCGAGGCCGGCGTGGCGCTGTCGGTGCGGGAGCGCGACGCCGGCACGCTGGACACGCTGCACTACGACGCGGTAGTGCTGGCCACCGGCTACGAACGCGACCAGCATCGCAGCCTGCTGGCGCCGCTGGACGACTACCTGGACAGCTACGAACCGGACCGGCATTACCGGCTGCGCGCCGACGAACGCCTGCGTCCCGCGATCTACGTGCAGGGCGGCAGCGAGGCCACGCACGGCATCAGCGACAGCCTGCTGTCCATCCTGGCGATCCGCTCCTGGGAAATCGGCGCGGCGCTGAAGCGGCCCGAGACGGCCGCCGGTCCCCAGGCGGCACGCGCCGCCCTGGCCTCCTGAACCGTTGCGCGAGGTGCATACCATGGCTTACATCCACACGGCGACGCCAACGGAAACCGAACTGGCCAGGCGCCACGATGCCTTGTCGCGGCCCTATGAATTGACGGACAACGCACTGCTGCGCTACCAGGCCGGCCGCGAATCCAACGCGCGCAGCTATCCGCGGCGCCTGCCCCTGGCGCTGCGCCGCGCCAAGGGCATCTACGTGGAAGACGTGGACGGACGCGTCTTCATCGATTGCCTGGCCGGCGCCGGCGCGCTGGCCCTGGGCCACAACCATCCCGCCGTGCTGGAGGCGATCCAGGCGGCGCTGCGCGACGACGCGCCCATGCTGACGCTGGACCTGACCACGCCGGCCAAGGACCGCTTCATGCGCGACCTGTTCGACATGCTGCCGGCCGGTTTCGCGCGCGATGCGCGCGTGCAGTTCTGCGGCCCGGCCGGCACGGACGCCGTGGAAGCCGC
This sequence comes from Bordetella bronchialis, assembly GCF_001676705.1. NCBI lineage: Bacteria > Pseudomonadati > Pseudomonadota > Betaproteobacteria > Burkholderiales > Alcaligenaceae > Bordetella > Bordetella bronchialis. The sequence continues at coordinate 2,415,040 of NZ_CP016170.1, read as the reverse complement.
CATGAAGCTGGTCAAGAGCGCGACGGGACGCGGCGATATCCTGGCCTTCCAGGGCGCTTATCACGGCATGACGCACGGCGCGCTGCAGCTGATGGGGAATCTGCAGCCCAAGCGCTCGCTGAACGCGCCGCTGGCCGGGGTGCAATTCCTGCCCTATCCCTACGACTACCGCTGCCCCTTCGGCCTGCGCGGCGATGCCGGCGTGCGCGCGGGACTGAATTACATCGCATCGGTGCTGCGCGACCCCGAGGGCGGCGTGCCGCGGCCGGCCGGCATGATCCTGGAGGCCATCCAGGGCGAAGGCGGCGTGATCCCGGCGCCGCTACCGTGGCTGCGCGGCATCCGCGAGCTGACGCGGGACGCCGGCGTGCCGCTTATCGCCGACGAGATCCAGAGCGGCTTCTGCCGCACCGGCAAGGCGTTCGCGTTCGAGCATGCGGATATCGCGCCCGATGCGGTCGTCCTGTCCAAGGCGGTGGGCGGCGGCCTGCCCTTGGCCGTCGTGGTGTATCGCCCCGAACTGGATCGCTGGACGGGCGGCACGCATGCCGGCACCTTCCGCGGCAACCAGCTGGCGATGGCGGCGGGCTCGGCCACCATGCGGCGCCTGCGCGAAGACGGCCTGGCCGAGCATGCGGCGGCGATGGGATTGCGCCTGCAGGGCTTGCTGCGGCAGTTGCAAGGCGCCCTTCCCCAAGTGGGCGACGTGCGCGGGCGCGGCCTGATGCTGGGCGTGGAGCTGGTACAGCCGGGCGCGGCGGCCGTGCCCGACGCGCATGGCCTGGCCGCCCATCCCGCGCTGGCCGGCGCCGTGCAGGGCGAATGCCTGCGCCGCGGCCTGATCGTCGAACTGGGCGGCCGCCACGGCAGCGTGGTGCGCTTCCTGCCGCCCCTGATCATCACCGAAGCCCAGATAGACCGGGTTTTCGAAATCTTTGCCCTTTCCGTGCGCGCGGCGCTGTCGGCCATGCCGCACGGAAAGGAATCGCCGGCACCGGCGCATATCGCCGCCGGTCCGCCGGCGCTCGCCTCCGCGGTCTGAAGCCGGCAAGGCCGGCTTCCAAGCCCAAGGGGATTTCAATCAAGACCACTCATGAAAAACCAAAACAACACGCTGCCAACCGGGGTTCTTTCCTGCTCACTGCGACGGCCCTTGCTTAGTACGCCCCTGATACTCGGACTGACCCTGGCGGGCGGTGCGCAGGCCCAGCAGACACCGCAGACACCGCAGACACAACAAACGCAGCAGACGACGCAGCAGACGCAGCAGACGCAGCAAGCGCAGCCAGGGCCCGGCACCGCCACCCTGCCCACCGTCAACGTGACGGGCACCGCGCAGGATCCGGTCACGGGACCGGCCAGCGGCTACGTCGCCACCGATACGCTGACGGGCTCCAAGACCGACACGCCGCTACGCGAGATCCCGCAATCCATCTCGGTGGTGACGCAGCAGGAAATGCGCGACCGCAATGACCTGAGCGTCGCGCAGGCGGTGCAGTACGTGCCGGGCGTGCAGGTCAACAACTTCGGCAGCAACGATGTCCGCAACGACTGGATCGTGCTGCGCGGCTTCGACGCCAAGCTCAGCGGCGACTACCGCGACAACCTGAGCCAGATGCCCTATGACCAGATACGCATGCGCATGGACCCGTATGCGCTGGAACGCATCGACGTGATCCGCGGTCCGTCGTCCGTGCTGTACGGGCAGGTGGCGCCCGGCGGCATCGTCAATCGCGTCACCAAGCGGCCGACCGCGGAGGCCTTCGGCGACGTGGGCATACAGTTCGGCAGCTGGGATCGCAAGCAGGCGCAGTTCGACCTGGGCGGCCCCATCGACAAGGACGGCAAGTACCTGTACCGCCTGACCGGCATCTGGCGCGACGCCGGCACGCAGGACAAATACGATGCGGGGCACCGCTATCCGGACGACCTGGGCTATATCGCGCCGGCCTTTACCTGGCGGCCCGACGCCGATACGTCCTTCACGCTCCTGACCAATTGGCAGCACGATCGCACCGGGGGCGAATCGCGGCCGGTCTATCCCACGCACACGCTGGTGGGCGACTACGACTTCAACAAGTACGACCGCGAGCAATACTCGATCGGATACCAGTTCTCCCACCGCTTCAACTCGGCCTTCACGGTGCGCCAGAACGCGCGCTACCAGAAAGGCTGGCTGGACCAGCGCGACCTGTATGCGCTGCGCATGCTGCCCGACGGCCATACCATCAGCCGCTACGCCCTGGTGTCCAAGGAAAGCGCCGACAGCTTCGTCATCGACAACCAGGCGGAATTCAAATTCCAGACCGGGCCGGCGGAACACGTGCTGCTGGCGGGCGTCGATTACCAATTCCTGGACGGACAACAGCACTACCGCCAGGGCACGGCGCCGACGCTGGACCTGGACAACCCGAAGTACGGGCTGGACATCCCCTATCCCTCCGAGGCCGGCACCATCATCGACCTGAAGCAGATCAACCGGCAGTTGGGCGTGTACCTGCAGGACCAGATCAAGCTGGACAAGAAATGGGTGCTGACGCTGGGCGGCCGCCAGGACTGGGCCCGCAGCGACAGCAACGACCGCCTGGCCGGGGACACCACCCGGCAGAACGACGACGACTTCACGACCCGCGCCGGCCTGGCTTACCTGTTCGACAACGGCATCACGCCTTACGTGAGCTACAGCACGTCCTTCCTGCCGCAGGCAGGCGCCACCAAGGACGGCACGCCCTTCAAGCCCACCAAGGGACAGCAGTACGAAGTGGGCGTCAAGTACCAGCCGCCGGGCGGCAACAGCTATGTCGCCGTGTCCGTGTACGACCTGACGCAGACCAATGTGCTGACCATCGACCCCACCGATATCGCCTTCAGCGTGCAGACCGGCAAGGTCCGGGCGCGCGGCGTAGAGCTGGAAGGCAAGGCCAACCTGACGCGCAACCTGGATGTGCTGGCGTCATATACCTTCAACGATATCCGGGTCAAGCGCAGCAACAATCCGGCCGAGGAAGGCAACATGCCCATCGTCACGCCGGAGCACATGGCCTCGGCGTGGCTGAACTACACGCTGCCGTCCGGGCTGCTGCGCGGGTTGGGCATGGGCGCGGGCGTGCGCTACATCGGCAAGACCTATGCCGACGTGGCCAACACCATCACCAACGACGACGCGGTGCTGTTCGATGCGGGCCTGCACTACGAAATCCGCGGATGGCGCCTGGGCCTGAACGTGATCAACCTGTTCAACAAGGAGACCGTGGTATGCCGCAACACGACGCTGAACTGCCGCTATGGACAGGAACGCACCTTCGTCGGCACCCTGTCGTACAGCTGGTAGCCTGAACATGCTGCATCCCGACCTGGCCGCCTTCCTGGAGATGGTGGCCGCGGGCAACGCCCGCCCGATGCACCTGTCCACGCCGGACCAGGCGCGCGCGGACTACGATGCGGCCACGCCGGTGCTGGACACGCCGGGCGCGAACCACGTGCAAGCGAGCGCCCTGCACATCGGCAGGCGCGACGGCGGCCGCCTGCCGCTGCGGCTGTACCGTCCGCCCGGCGCGGCGGCGCCCCTGCCCCTGCTGGTGTTCTTCCACGGCGGGGGCTACTGCGTGGGCGGCCTGGACTCCCACGATTCCTTGTGCCGCGACCTGGCGGCGCTGGCGCCGTGCGCGGTGCTGGCCGTCGATTACCGCCTGGCCCCCGAACACCGGTTTCCCGCCGCGGTCGAGGACGCCTGGGACGCCTACGAATGGGCGCGCTGGCATGCCGACGCGCTGGGATGCGATGCGGCGCGCGTGGCGGTGGCTGGCGATAGCGCCGGCGGCACGCTGGCGACGGGACTGGCCATCGCCTCGCGCGATGCCGGGCTTCCGCAGCCCGCGGCGCAGGTGCTGCTCTATCCCTGCACCAGCGCGACCGGCGAGCACGACTCGCGCCGCCGCTACGCCACGGGGCATCTGCTGGAGGCCGCCACGCTGCGCTGGATGATGCGGCATTACCTGGGCGACGCCGGCAACCCGCGCGACTGGCGCTTCGCGCCGTTGGAATGCCCGGACCTGGCGGGCCTGGCGCCCGCGCACATCGTGCTGGCCGAATGCGACATGCTGACCGACGAGGGGCTCGCCTACGGCCAGCGGCTGCGCGAGGCCGGGGTAAGCGCCGACTGCGTGGTGTATCCCGGGATGGTGCACGACTTCGCCCGGCTGGGAAATATCGTCCCCGACGCCATGCGGGTGCGCCGCGACATCGCGCGGCGCCTGGCGGCGGCATTCGCGACCGCCACCCCTTGAGCCGCTGAGCCTGCCGAGCCACTGAGCCGCTGAGCCGCTGAGCCTGCCGAGCCGCTGGCCGATGAGCCACGGGGCCGAGGCCGGGGCTTCAGGCCCCGGCCGCTTCCATCGCGTCCATATCGGCCGGCGCGGCGCTCCCCGGCGCCGTCTCCAGCGCCGCCAGATCGGCCGCCACCTGCTCCAACAGCGTATCCGCGCGGACGATGCCGTAGTGGTCCGCATCCAGGGTGCGATGTACGGCGCCGGCCGCATGGCCCAACTGCGCCGAGAGGCTCCAGCGCTGCACGGGATCGCGGTCCGCGCGCCACCAGCAGCGCGGCAACGCCCCGACGCGGCCCGCCGGACCGGCCTGGAGCGACAACACCTGCAGGCGCCGGGCCACCAGGAAAATCCGCGCCAGTTCCTGCGCGCCCAAGGCCGCCTGGCCGGCGCTGGCGCCCCGCAGCAGTTCGCCCAGCCACCCTTCGGCGGCTTCCTGCGTCAAGCCGGACGCGGCCTCGTCGCCGTCCGTGGCGGCCACGGGCGCGCCGGTCTCGCCGTCCGGCCGACGCGTCGCCAGTGCGCGGTCATGGACGGCGCCAGGGAAGGAGACGGGCCCCTCGTCCGCACGCCAGGCCGCCCGGAAGGCGTCGACGCGGGCGGCCGGGACGTCCGGCACCATCAGCCTTGCGTAGTCCAGCAGATCCTCGCGCCAGTCGCGCAGCGGCGCGGTCTCCAGGCCGCTGACATACGGATCCACCAGGCCCAGGAATGCCACGGCACGGCCCTGCGCCTCCAGGCGCTGTGCCATCAGCGCCGCCAGGGTGCCGCCCAGGGACCAACCCAGCAGGTGGATGGGTCCGCTCGGCCGCGCGGCAGTCACCATGGCGCAGTAGTCGTCCGCCATCTGTGCCAACGAGCAGTCCTGGTGCGCGCCATCCAGCAGCATGCGGCATGGCAGGCCATAGACCGGCCGGATGCCGTCGAAGCGCCGTGCCAGCGGCTGGTAGTCGTAGAGCGTGCCCATGCCCGCATGCACGCAGAACAGCGGCGCACCGGCTCCCTGCCCGCCGTTCAGCGGGACAGGCGCGGCCGCGGCGGTTTCCTCCAGTCCCAGCAAGCCGGCGATGGTGGGACGCTGCATCAGGTCGCGCAAGCTGAAGGCCCATTCCGGCTGGTCCAGCTGGCGTACGCGGCCCAGCATCTTCAGGCTGAGCAGGGAGTCCCCGCCGAGTTCGAAGAAATTGTCGGTCTGGCCCACGCGAGGCACGCCTAGCACTTCCTGCCAGATGGCGGCCAGCTGGCGCGCGGCCTCGGTCGACGGCGCCACATAGCCGCGCCGCGTCCCCGCGCCGGGGGCCGGCAGCGCCTCCCTGTCCAGCTTGCCGCTGACCAGGCGCGGCAGCCGGGGCAGCACGGTGATCGACGCCGGCACCATGTAGTCCGGCAACTGCGCGGCGAGCTGGGCGCGCAGCCGCGCACCCAGCTGTGCCGCGGTGGCCCCGTTGGCAGCGGCCTGTTCCCCCGGCGCGGTCGCCGGCAAAGGCGAGGACGCGGCGGGCGTCGGCGCGTCCGGGGAATCGGCGGCCGCGGGCCCTGCGTCTCCCACGCCGATATAGCCGGCCAGTTGCGCGCCGGACGGCCCCTGGTGGATGACGACGGCCGCTTCCTCCACGCCCGGCATGGCCAGGATGCGGGCCTCGATCTCGCCCAGTTCGATGCGGAAGCCGCGGATCTTCACCTGGCTATCGCGCCTGCCGATGTACTCGACGTTGCCGTCGGGCAGCCAGCGCACCAGGTCCCCGCTGCGATACATGCGCGCCCCGGGCGCGTCGAAGGGATCGGCCACGAAGCTTTCCGCGGTCAGCGCGCCGCGGCCCAGGTAGCCGCGCGCCACGCCGTAGCCGCCGATATACAGCTCGCCCACATGGCCTGCCGGAACCGGACGCAGGTCCCCGTCCAGCACATAGAGCCTGCGCTCGCCTACCGTGCGGCCGATGGGTGCGTAGGCGCACTCGAAACCCTGGCCGGCCGGCGTCTTCCATATCAGCGGCGTGACCACCGTTTCCGTGGGGCCGTAGCCATTGATATAGCTGCGCGCCGGAAGGTGCGCCAGCACGCGTTCATAGACGGCGCGCGGCATCGCTTCGCCGCCGAACACGTACAGATCCATCGGCGGCGCATTCCCGTGCAAGGCGGCATGGTCGGCCATCTGCGCCAGATAGGCGGGCGGGAAAGCCGCATGGGTGATGCCGTAGCGGCGCAAAGCCTGCAGCGTTTCCTGCGCCGTCCAGAGCTCCGGGCCGCGCACCGCCAGCCCCGCCCCGGTCGTCAATGCCGTCAGCCAGCGCTCGTGCGCGCCGTCGAAGGAGAAGGACATGAACAGCAGTTCGCGCGAATCCCGCGTCATGCCGTAGATGCGCGCGGTGGCCTGGCAATGCATGGCCAGCGGGCCGTGGCTGACCGCCACGCCCTTGGGCTGGCCCGTGGAGCCCGACGTATAAATGATGTAGGCCAGGTTGTCCGGCGACAGGCGCACGCCGGGATCCGCCGCCGGCGCGTCGGCCAGGAGGGCCGCGTCGCACGCCAGCACCGGCACGCCCAGGCCGGACAAATGCGCTGGCCCCTGCGCCGAGGCCAGCAGCAGCGCCATGCCGCTGTCGCGCGCGATATAGGCCAGGCGTTCCGGCGGATGCGCCAGGTCCATCGGCACGTAGGCGCCGCCCGCCTTCAGCACCGCCAGAAAGGCCACGACCGCATCGAGCGAGCGCGGCATCGCCACGCCGATGCGGGTCTCCGGCCGGACGCCGGCCTCGATCAGCCGGTGGGCCAGGCGATTGGCCGCGGCATCCAGGCTTGCATAGCTGTGCTCGTCATCCTCCATGACCAGGGCCAGCGCGTCCGGCTGCCGGGCCGCGTGGGCGGCGATGAGATGGTGCACGTAGCCATGGTCGGCGGCCGGCGGCTGGCCCGCGTCGCGGCCCCAGTCGCGCAGGCGTGCCAGGGCCTGCTCGTCCAGCCAGCCCAGCTCGCCCACCGGCGCCCCGGCATCGCGCATGATGTCGCGCAACAACTGTTCCATGTGGCGCCGCAGGTCCAGCACCATGGCCTGCGGGAGATGCGCGGTGGAATAGCAGTATTCCAGTTCGATCTCGTCCGTGGCCACCACCTGGATGTCCATCACGTAACCGGTCAGGCCCGCGCCCTCGCTGCCCTCGAAGCGCAGGCCGTACCGTTCGCGTCCCTTCAGCGTGCGGTCCACGGGATAGTTCTCGAAGACGATGATGCTGTCGAACAAGGCGCGGCCGGACGAGCCGGCCCAGCGCTGGATGTCCGCCAGGCCGGCATGCTCGTGTTCGCGCAGTCGCAGGTTCTCCGCCTGCAGGTCGCGCAGGAAGTCGCCCACCGCGCGCGACGGCGCGGCGCGCACCGGTACCGGGATAGTGTTGATGAAGAGCCCCAGTATGTCCTCCACGCCATCCAGGGCCGCGGGCCGGCCCGATACCGTTGCGCCGAACACGACCATGTCCTTGCCGGCGTAACGCTGCAGCAACAAGCCCCAGGCCGCCTGGATGACGGTGTTCAGGGTGATGCGCTGGGACTGGGCGAACTCGCGCAGGGCGGCGGTCGCGGCCGCGTCGAAACGGCTGTAGATGCGGGCGTAGCCTTCCTCTTCCGGCACAGCCCGCGCGCCCGGGCATTGCGCCAGCAAGGTCGGGCCTTCCAGGCCATCCAGCGATGCTTTCCAGAAGCGTTCGCTGGCCGCGCGGTCCTGACTGCCCAGCCAGCGGACGTAGTGCCCGTAGGCCGGCCCCGGAGGCGGCAGGGTCTCGCCGCCGTAGGTCCGCAGCCATTCCCCCACCAGGCGCGAGGCGCTCCAGCCGTCGAGCAGCAGGTGATGGTGCGTCCAGATCAAGCGGTGCGTGTCCGCGTCCAGGCGGATCAGCGCCAGGCGCGACAAGGGCGGACGGGCAAGGTCGATGCCGCGTTCCAGTTCCCGCGCGGCATAGGCCGCCAGGTCCTGGTCCTGCCTTGCGCGGTCGCGCCAATCCAGCAATGCCACACCGGGATCGACCCGCCGATGAACCAGCTGCAGGGGACGCGCCATGCCCGCCTGCCACAGGAAGGACGTACGCAGCGTCGGATGGCGCGCCACCATGGCGGCCCACGCATCGGCCAGGCGCGCCGCGTCGGCGCCATGCACGCGCACGCTGATCTGATTGACGTACAAGCCGCTGCCCGGGGACTCCAGGGAGTGGAAGAGCATGCCTTCCTGCGTGGGCGACAGCGGGTGCACATCCTGGATGTCGGCATCGTCCAGGCCCAGCGCGCCGGCGGACGGCGCGTCGGGATAGTCCGCCAAACTCTGGCCCCGGGCCGCAGGGTCCGGGATTTCCGCCCGCGCCGCGAAGATATCGCCGGTGACGTAGGCGTCCATGGCTTCCGCGACCGCCGCCAGGGCCGCCACGGTCTGGCATTCGAAGACCTGGCGCGGACTGATCCGCCAGCCCGCGTTGCGGGCGCGCGCGACGATCTGCAGGCTCAGGATGGAATCGCCGCCCACTTCGAAGAAGTTGTCGTGGCGGCCGACGCGGGCCACGCCCAGGATCTCCTGCCAGCTCGCCGCCAGGGCTTCTTCGGCGGGGCCTTGTGGCGCTTCATAGTGGGTGGTGGCGGCGAACTCGGCTTGCGGCAGCGCCTTGCGGTCCAGCTTGCCATTGGCCGTGATGGGCAAGGCGTCCAGGGTCACGAAGGCGGACGGCACCATGTAGGCGGGCAGCGTGCGTTCCAGCGCCTGCCGCAGCGCGGGGATGTCCAGGGTGGCGGGCGTCACGTAGGCAACCAGGCGCATGGCCGGGGCGGCGGATGCCAAGGTAGCGGATGGCGAGTCGGACGCCGCGGGTCCGGCCTGCGCCAGCACCACGGCCTGCTTCACCCCCGCTTGCGCCAGCAGCTGCGCTTCGATCTCGCCCAGCTCGATGCGCTGGCCGCGCAGCTTGACCTGGTGATCCAGGCGGCCCAGATATTCCAGCTGGCCTTCGCGATTCCAGCGTGCCAGGTCGCCCGTGCGATACAGCCGCTCGCCGCTGCCAAAAGGGTCGGCGACGAAGCGTTCGGTGCTCAGACCCGGGCGGTCCAGGTAGCCCCGGCCCAGGCCGATGCCCCCCAGGTACAGCTCTCCGGCCACGCCCGGCGGCACTTCGTTCAAGTGCGCATCCAGCACGTGCGTGCGCAGGCCCGCGATCGGACGGCCGATCGGCACGCCCGCCGGGCCCGGCCGCGCGCAGTCCCAGTGCGTGACGTCGATGGCCGCTTCCGTGGGGCCGTACAGGTTGTGCAGCGCTACGCCGGGGAACAGCGCCTGGAATCGCTCGCACAGCTCCGCGGGCAGGGCCTCGCCGCTGCAGAAGACTTGGCGCAGGACTTTGCGGGCTGAAGACAGCAGCGGTGCCGGTGTAAGCGGTGCCGGCGTAAGGGCTGTTGATGTAGGGGCTGTTGATGTAGGGGCTGTTGATGTAGGGGCTGTTGATCTAGGGGCTGCTGATGTAAGGGGTGCCGATGTAAGGGCTGCCGATGAAGAGGGTGCCGGTGTAAGGGCTACCGATGAAATGGGCGCCGGTGCATCTGCCTGCGCCTCGCAGTACGACACGAAGGCATGCAGCATCGACGGCACGAAATGCAGCGTGCTCACGCCATGCTCCACGATGCGCGCCAGCAGCCGCTCGGCGTCCCGATGCTCGCCCACGCCAGCCAGCGCCAGCCGCGCCCCCGCCATCAAGGGCCAGAAGAACTCCCACACCGACACGTCGAAGCTGAACGGTGTCTTCTGCAACACCGTGTCCCGCGGCCCCAGGCCAAACGCCTGCTGCATCCATGCCAGCCGGTTGCCGAGACCCACGTGGCGGTTGGTCGCGCCTTTCGGTTTGCCCGTCGATCCGGAGGTGTAGATCGCGTAGCAGGCCTGCTCAGGATGGATCGCAATGTCGGGGGCGTGGGATGGCTCGGCCGTCAGATCCAGCGTGTCGACTTCCAGCACAGGCGTGGCGGCGGCAACGCCGGAAGCACTCGCAACAGGTGCCGCACTCGCGGTACTCGCAGCATCCACACCTTCTGCACCGCCGCCAGCCCTTGCGCCGGCCGCGTGATCGTCCTGCGGCATCCAGCCGCGAACCCGCTGCGCCAGCCAGGATTGCGTCAGCACCAGCGCGGGCGCGCTGTCCTCGATCATGCCCGACAGCCGCTCGTCCGGATACTCCGGATCCAGCGGCACATAGGCCGCGCCCGTCTTCAGCACGGCCAGCAGGCTCACGACCAGCGAGGGATGGCGCTGCGCCGCGATGGCCACGCGCCGCTCGGGGCCCGCGCCCAAGGAGACCAGGCGATGCGCCAGCCGGTTGGACTGAAGCTCCAGTTCCGCATAAGTCAGCGTCAATGAAGGCGCCGAATCGTCGGACGCCATGACCACCGCGACCGCCTGCGGCGTGCGCGCCGCTTGCTCGGCTATCACCGCATGGACCGGCGACGCCCGCCACGCCGCGACATGCGCTTCAAGCTGCCCGCCCATGCTCCAGCGATGCAGGATGTCCCGCTCCGCGCCGGCCAGCAATGTCAGCGAGCCCACGCCCGCACGGGCGTTTTCGCTCAACTGCCGCAGGGCTTGCAATAGCCTCTGCCCCAGTCGGGCTATCGTCCCATCGCCATAGTGCGCCCTGTCATAGCTGAGCCGCATGTGCAGACGGCCGCGCTGCGCGACCACGACGGTCAGCGGATAACTGGTCTGCTCCGTGGTGGACAATCCATAGAACCGCTCGCCGCCGGGCAGCGATTGCCCCAGCGCCTCGTCCACGGGGTAGTTTTCGAATACGAGCAAGGTGTCGAACAGCGCCTGGCCGCCCTGCCCGGCCCAGCGCTGCACCTGATACAAGGGCGTGTGTTCGTGCTCGCGGGCCGCCACATTGCGCGCTTGCAGATCGCGCAGCCACTCGCCTACCGGCTGGTCCGCCGGCAGCCGCACCAGCATGGGCAACGTATTGATGTACAGGCCCGGCACGCGCTGTACGCCCGGCAGATCGTCGGGCCGGCCGGAGGTCGTCGCACCGAAGGCCACGGTTTCCTGGCCGGTGTGCAGGCCCAGCACCAGGGACCAGGCCGCCTGCACCAGGGTATTGAGCGTCACGCGCTCGGTGCGGGCGTAGGCGGCCAGCGCCTCGGTCCGCGCGGGATCCAGATCCATCGTCCATGTGCCATGGCCGAGGTCCGGGATAGCGGGATCGAGGTCTTGGATAGAAGGGTCCGCGGATGGGGATGCCGCGTCCGTCGCAGGACTGGGGTCTTCCCCGGATTCGCCGCCCGCACCCGTGGCGTCGCGGGTGGGATAAGCGGAGGTTGCGGTGGGCGCAATATCTGCCAGCGCAATGCTCCGCGCCAACAAAGTGGGCGCTTCCAGCTCTCGCAGCTGCTCGATCCAATAATCGCGCGTTGCCGCTTCGTCGCGGACCGATAGCCAGTGCAGGTAATCCCGATAACGCCCTGTAGGTCGCGCCACCGGCTTGCCGGCGTAGTCGCTCAGGACCTCGCCCAGCAACTGCGACGTACTCCAGCCGTCCAGCAGCAGGTGATGGTGCGTCCAGATGAAATGATCGTAGTCGTCGTTGACCCGCACCAGCATGCAGCGCATCAAGGGCGGGCAGGACAGATCGAAGCCAGGCGCGCGCTGCCGCGCGGCAAGTTCGTCCAGCCGCTTGGCAACGGCGCGGTCATCGCCGTGCACCTGCGCCCGCTCGAAAGGCAGGCGCACCTGTCGCGCCACCCATTGCAGGGCAGCGCCCGGACGGGCGAGAAAGCCCGTACGCAGCACCTCGTGCCGCGCCACGGCCGACTCCCATGCCGCCTGGAAGCGGGCACCGTCCAGGCCGCGGACATCCACACGCAATTGGTTGATGTAGGGTTGGTCCTTGATGACTTCAACGGCCTTGTCGGCTTTATCCGTTTGATCGGCCACATGGATTTCACCGGCCTCGGCAGCACCGGCAGCACCGGCAGCGTTGGTGATGGCAGCGACCTCATGCACTGCGCCATCGGACCGTGGGCGTCGAGCCTCGCGGTCGATGTCCTTTTCATACATCGAGTGGAACAACATCCCCGCCTGCATCGGCGTGACCGGATAGATGTCCTGCCATTGGTCGACCGCAAAACTGATCGGCAAGGCATCGAGCTCCGCCTGCGTCAGCCCCGCCAGCGGGAAGTCCGACGGCGTCACCCCTTGCGCGCCGCTGGTGCAGTGCGCGATCACCGTCGCCAGCGCTTGTGTCCAGCACGCGGCCAGCTCCCGCATGCTGTCCTCGCGCCACTGTTGGCCGCTATACCCCACCGACAGCGAGAGCTGCCCGTCGTAGACCCGGCCGTTGATCGTCAGCGCGTGCGACAGCGGCGCCTCGGCAAGCTGGCCCGGTCCCACGTCCTCGCTCGCGATGCGCCAGTCGCCCTCCCCTGCCACGTCCGCGTCGAACTGGCCCAGGTAGTTGAACAGGATGAAGCCGCGCGGCGCCGATGCCAGCGCCTGGCGCACCTTGGCGTCGCCCCAGCGACCGAGCACGCCGTGGCCCATGCCGTGGCGCGGCACCGCCCGCAGCCGCTCCTTGGTGCGGCGGATCGCAAGCGCCGGATCGTCATCCGTCTCCAGCACCACGGGGTGGATCGCGGTGAACCATCCCACCGTGCGGCTGACGTCCATATCGGGCCCGGCCGCCTGCCGGCCGTGGCCTTCCAGATCGATGCGCATTCGGCCCAACCCGCGCCATTGCCGCAGCGCCAGCGCGAGCGAGGCCAGCAGCAGGTCATTGACCTGCGTGCGGTAGGCCGCCGGCGCTTGCCGCAGCAGCGCCTGGGTTTGCGCGCGGGTCAGGCCGACCTCGACATGACGCTGGTCGCGCACGCGCGCACTGGCGCCCGGCTGGTCCGGCATGGGCGCATCGCCGGCCGGCAAGTCCATCCAATACCGGGCTTCATCGGCATGGACCTCCGCCTGCTCATGCAGGTGCCGCGCCCATGCGCCATAGCTGGCCGTGCGCGCCGGCAATTTGGGCGCCGCTTGCCTTCTCAGCGCTTCGTACGCCCGCCCAAGGTCCTCCAGCAGGATGCGCCAGGACACGCCGTCCACCGCCAGGTGATGGATTACCAGCAGCAGGCGCCAGCTGCCATCGGCCACCCGCATCCGCACGGCCCGCAGCAACGGCCCGTCTGTAATGTCCAGGCTGGCCTGGGCCCGTGCGCAATGCGCTTCGATTGCCTCGCGGTCGACCGCGGACACGTCCCACACCGAGGCGGATGCGTCGCGCGCGGCCTCGTCCGCATAGGCGGACACCCACTGGCCGTCTTCGCCACGGCGAAAGCGCAGCCGCAGCGCATCGTGATGCGCCACCACCGCCGAGAGCGCGCCATGCAGGGCGCCAAGGTCGATCTCCGTCTGGCTGCGCAGCAGCACCGCCTGGTTCCAGTGATGGTGGCTGGGCAGCGGTTGCGACAGGAATTGCGCCTGGATGGGGAGCAATGGCACGTCGGCGCCCGGCACTGCCTCGTCGGCATCCGCGATCCCGCCTGCGATCCGGTTCAAGGCCTTGCTTGCGGCCCCGCTCGCTGCCGCGTCCCCCGCCACACGCACCGCCACCTCGGCCAAGGCCGCCACGCTTTGGCGTTCGAACACCTGGCGCGGGCTGATCCGCCAGCCGGCCTGCCGCAGCCTGGCCACGATCCGCAGGCTCAGGATGGAATCGCCGCCCACCTCGAAGAAGTTGTCGTGCCGCCCGACGCGGGGCAGCCCCAGGATCTCCTGCCAGATCGCCGCCAAGGCTTCTTCGGCGGCGCCTTGTGGCGCCTCATAGTCACCCGTGGCGGCAAACTCGGCTTGCGGCAGCGCCTTGCGGTCCAGCTTGCCATTGGCCGTGATCGGCAAAGCGTCCAGCGCCACGATAGCGGCCGGCACCATGTACGAAGGCAGCGCGTCCTCCAGGGCATGGCGCAACGCGGCGGTGTCCAGGCTGGCTGGCGTCACGTAGGCGACCAGGCGCATGGCCGGGGCGGCGGATGGCGACCCGGGCATCACCGTCGGCGGGTTCGCGCCCGCAGGCGCGGTCGCATGGGATGGCAGCCCTGCTTCGCTCGCGGTACGCGGGGAGCCTCCACCGGCTACCCGCTGTGCGGGCGCCGCCGGCCCTGCCTGCGCCAACACCACCGCCTGGCGTACGCCCGGCCGCGACAGCAAGCTCGCCTCGATCTCGCCCAACTCGATACGAAAACCCCGGATCTTTACCTGCTGGTCCAGGCGGCCCAGGTATTCCAATTGGCCGTCCTGCGTCCAGCGCGCGAGGTCGCCGGTGCGGTACAGCCGTTCCCCATTGCCGCCGGGATGCGCGATGAAACGCTCGGCGGTCAGGCCGGGGCGATGCAGGTACCCCCGCGCCAGGCCCGCGCCGCTGACATGGAGTTCACCGGGCACGCCTATCGGCACGGGCGCCAGCTCCTCGTCCAGGATCGCCAGCCCCAGGTCGGGAATGCCGGTACCTATGGGGCTGCTGCCGGCCTGCGCATCGGCCAGCGTGATGGGACGATACGTCACGTGTACGGTGGTTTCGGTGATGCCGTACATATTCACCAGCCGCGGCGAGCGGTCGCCGAAGCGGTCCATCCATCCGCTTAGCGTGCGCGGGTCCAGTGCCTCGCCGCCGAATATCACCGTGCGCAAGGCCAGGCCATGGCCTTCGGCACGGCCGTACAGCCCGGGCGCCTGCATCAGTTGCTGGAAGGCCGAGGGAGTCTGGTTCAGCACCGACACGCGCTGCGCGCGCAACAGGTCCAGGAAGTCCTCCGGGGAACGGCTGACGGCATAGGGCACCACCACCAGCTTGCCCCCGGTGCACAGCGCGCCGAAGATCTCCCACACCGAGAAATCGAAGGCGTAGGAGTGGAACAGCGTCCAGACGTCGCCGGGCCCGAAACCGAACCATGCATCGGTGGACGTCAACAGGCGCAGCACCTGCCCGTGGCCCAGCTGGGCGCCCTTGGGACGCCCCGTCGAACCGGAGGTATAGATGACATAGGCCAGATGGTCGTCGCGCACCCGCACGCCGGGATCGTGGTCCGGTTCGCCGCCCTGGACGGCGGGCAAGCCATCGTCGGCGAATTCGACGATGGCCGTGTCGGGCGGCAATGCCTGCCGCAGCCAGGCCATGCGCGGCGCCAACCGCGCCTGCATCATCAGCTGCCTGATGCCGCTATCCCGCGCCATGTAGTGCAAGCGCTCTTCCGGATAGTCCGGGTCCAGCGGCACATACGCGCCCCCGGCCTTCAGGATCGCCAGCATCGCCACCACCATGCCGGCCGAGCGCTCGGCCACCAGCCCGACGCGGACTTCCGGTCCCACGCCCCGCGCGCGCAGCCGGTGCGCCAGCCGGTTGGCGCGTGCGTTGAGTCCGGCGTAATCCAGGACGGTATCGCCGCACGCCAGCGCGGGCGCATGCGGATGGCGGGCCGCGGCTTCTTCGAAGCGACGATGGATGCCTCCGTGGACGGCCGCGGACGCGATGGCGCGCCGCGCGCCCCAACGCGCCAGGCGCGCATGTTCCGCAGGCGCGTTCAGCGGCACCCGGGCGACAGGCATGCCGGCGTCCTTCCCGATCTGGTCCAGCATGGCCAGGTAGTGCCGGCCGAACTGCTCTATCGTGCGCCGCTCGAAGAGCTCGCCGGCATAGACCAGATTGACGGCGATGCGGCCGTCGGGCAGTTCCGCCGTATTGCAGGTCAGCTCGAACTGGGCGGACTGACCGCCCGTCGGGTACTCGGCCACCTCCAGCCCCGGCAAGGCGCGCAGCGAACCATAGTCGGGACGCTGGTGATTGAACATGACCTGGAACAGCGGCGTCTGTCCGACGGCGCGGTCCGGCTGCAGGGCCTCGACCAGGTGTTCGAACGGCAGATCCTGGTGGGCCTGGGCCTGCCGCGCGGCATCGCGTGTCCGCGCCACCAGGGCGGCGAGCGTGCAGGCGGGCGCGATCTCCGCGCGCATGACCTGCGTGTTGACGAAGAAGCCGATGACCTGTTCCGTCCCTTCCCCATGCCGGTTGGCGATGGGCACGCCCACGCGGATATCGGGCTCGCGGCAATAGCGGTGCAGCAGCGCCTGGAAGGCCGCGAGCAGCACGACGTATACCGTCGCATCGTGCGCGCGCGCCGCCTGGCGCAGCGCCTGGGCGAGCGCGTCCGGCACATCGAAGCCGTGCGTGTCCGCGCGATATATTCCGTCGGCACGCCGGGGCGCGTCGACGGGCAATTGCAGCACCGGCTGCTCTCCGCCCAGCCTCGCCATCCAATAGTCGAGCTGGCGCCTGCCCTCGCCCTGCTCCAGCCATGCGCGCTGCCGGGCGGCGTAGCCGGCATAGTCGCCCGCCATCGCCGGCAGGGATGGCGCCTGCCCCTGGGCATGGGCGCGATACAGCGCGGAAAACTCGTCCACCAGGATCTGCATGGACCAGCCGTCGGACACGATATGGTGCATCGCCAGCACCAATACGTGCTCCGTATCGGCCAGCTCGATCAGTCCCACCCGCAATAGCGGCCCGGCCTGCAAGTCGAAGGGCTCGGCGATCCATGCGCGGGCCTGCGCGCGCGCCAGCGCGTCGCGCTCACCGTCGCCGGCGGCGCTCAGGTCGCATTCGCGGATGCGAACCGGCCCGCCCGGCTCGACGACGGGACGCGCAAGGCCATCCGGCGTGGGCTCGAAGCGGGTACGCAGGCCGGCGTGACGCCGGACCAGCGCATCGAAGCTGCGCGACAGTGCCTGCCGATGCAGCACGCCACGCAGGCGCATGGCGCCCGATACGTGGTAAGCCGATCCCTGCGGGTCCAGGCGCCAAAGAAACCATTGCCGCTGCTGGGCATAGGACATGACCGGCGGCGGCGCCGTGGAGACGGCATTGTCCGCGGCAGGCACGGCATCGGGCACGCCTGTTCGCGGTCCGGCGTCCGGAAGCGCGGAGGCGTTGGCGGCGATGGCGCTTGCCAGCGCCTGCAAGGTCGGGTGATCGAAGATCAGGCGCGGCTCGATGCGCAGCTTCTGGCGCCGCGCGCGCGCCATGACTTTGAGGCTGAGGATAGAGTCGCCCCCCAGCTCGAAAAAATTATCCTGGCGTCCCACGCGCGCCAGCCCGAGCACATCCGTCCAGATCGCCGCCAACGCTTCCTCGACGGGCCCTTCCGGCGCCCGATAGCCCGATACCTCGGCGCGGCGGGGCTCCGGCAAGGCGGCGCGGTCGAGCTTGCCATTCGCGGTACGCGGCAGGGACGGCAGCACGGTGATGGTGGACGGCACCATGTATTCCGGCAACCGCGCCGCCGCATGGCGACGCAGCGCGTCCACATCCAGGGCCATAGCTGGGCACACACTCGGGCCCATACTCGGCGCCATACCCGGGTCCGCACCCGCGTCCTCGATGCGGGGCGTCCCGCCGCAGGCCACATAGGCGTGCAATTGCAGGCGCCCATCCGGCTCGGCGCGCGGCACCACCGCGGCGTCGTCCACACCCTTTACCGCCCGCAATACCGCCGCCACTTCGGCCGGCTCCACGCGGTAGCCGCGGATCTTGACCTGGTCGTCGACACGGCCCAGGAAGGCCACCGTGCCATCGCGCAGGACCCGCACGCGATCGCCGGTGCGGTACATGCGCTGCCCGGGCATGGCCGGCGACGCGACGAAGCGCTCCGCGGTCTGGCCCGGCCGGCCCTGGTAGCCGCGCGCCAGGGCAGCGCCGGCGATATAGAGCTCGCCCTCCGCGCCCGGCGGCAAGGGATTCAGGTCGCCATCCAGGACGCTGGCCAGGATATTCGGCAATGGCCGGCCCACCGGCACCGTGTCCGCCAATCTTGCCGCCGCGGGCGAGACCGCGTGGGTCAGGACGCCCACCGTGGTTTCGGTGGGGCCGTAGTGATTCAGCACGCGGCACGCCGGCGCCAGGCTGGCGATGCGGTCATACAGCGCCCAGCTGCTGGCTTCGCCACCCAGCACCAGCACATGGCGGGGCAGCACGTCCGCCGCGCGCGACGACTGCAGCAAGGCCTGCAGATGGCCGGGGACGATCTTCAGTACCCCGACCCGATGTTCCGCCATATACGCCGCGAAGCCATCGGGATCGAACGCCCGCGCCGGCGCGATCATGTGCAGCGTGCGGCCCGCGCACAGCGCGCCAAACAGCACGGTATGGCCCAGGTCCGCCGCCACGGTGGAGACCATGGCCATGCTGTCCGCTTCATCGGGCAAGGCCAGGCGCGACAACACCCCTTGCACATAGTTGTTCAAGGCCCCGCGGCTGATGACCACGCCCTTGGGCGTGCCGGTGGAGCCGGAGGTATAGATCAGGTAGGCCGCCTGCGCGGGATGGACAGGCGGGGCCTGCCACGCCGGCAAGGCGCCGGCTTCGGCTGCCATGTCGGCTGCCATGTCGGCTGCCATGTCGGCGGCCAGGCCGATGCAGGGAAGGTCCCCGCGCCACGCGGCGCTGCCTTGCGCCGCATCGTCGCTCAGGATCGCGCAAGCCCCGCTGTCGCGCAGCAGGTGGGCCAGCCGTTCCGCCGGCATGGCCGGGTCCATGGGCACGCACGCCGCCCCGCTCTTCAGGATGGCAAGCAGGCCCGCGATGAACTCGCAGCCACGCCCCGCGTGCAGGCCGACGCGCGATTCCGGTCCCGCGCCGACGGCCGCCAGCCGCGCCGCCAGGCGATCGGCCGCGGCATCCAGCTCCCGGTAGCGGATCGCCTGGGCATCGGCGCGCACGGCGATGCGCTCGCCATGCCGGGCCGCCTGCCGCGACCATAGTTCCAGTATGTCGCCGGTGGGATACGGGGCCGTCTCGCCCTGGATATCCGGCGCCGCGTTTGGCAGCGCCAGCGCGCGCAGCGGCCGGTCGGCGTCCCGCGCCACGGCCGCCGCGCAGGCGGCGAACGTAGCCGCGATGCCTTCGATGGTGTGTGCTTCCCAGATATCGGTGGGGTAGATCAGCGAGCACGCGATGGTATCGCCCTCTGGCTGGTAATCCAGGCTCAGGTCGAAATGCGCGTGTTCCGCGGTGGCGCGCACGCCGCGCAGCAGCAGGTCGCCGAAGCGTCCCACGGCCATTGCGTCCAGCGAGGCCTGTTCCGTGCACTTGACCTGGAATAACGGGTTGACGCCTGGCGTGCGAATCGACGCCAGTTCGGACACCAGCAGATCGTAGGGGCAGTCCTGGTTGGCCTGCGCATCGAGCACCGTGGCGCGCACCGCGGAGACCAAGGCGCCGAAACCCTGCCGCGTGTCGACACGGGTGCGCAGCACCGTCATATTGGTCAGATAGCCGATCAAGCCGTGCGTTTCCGCGCGCATGCGGTCGGCGACGGGGGAACCCACGACGATGTCATCCTGCCCGCAGTAGCGGGACAGCGTCAGCTTCAGTAGCGCCAGCATGCACATGTACAGGGACGCCCCCGCGCCCCGCGCATGGCGCCTGAGGCCCTCGGCGACGGTAGAGGGCAGGACGAAACGCAGCGTCGCGCCCTGGCCCGAACGGTGACCCGGACGCGGCCGGTCCAGCGGCAGCCGCAGCGTGTCGGCGGCGGGATCCAGCCTGGACTTCCAGTACGCCAGCTGTGCCGGCAGCCGGCTGGCGGCATACCATTCGCGCTGCCATATCGCATAGTCGCCGAATTGGATCGGCAAGGGCGCGAGCGCCGGCGCCTGTCCGGCGGCGCGGGCGGCATAGCAGGCGGCCAGGTCTTTCAGCAGCACATCCTGCGACCATCCATCGGCCAGGATGTGGTGGATGACGATGGACAACCAGTGCGTGCGGCCATCCAGGCGGATGAGCGCCACGCGCCAGGCCGGCGCCACGGCCAGGTCGAAAGGCCGCGCCGCGAAATCCGCCGCCATCTGGCGGGCGTGCGCTTCGCGCTCCCCGGCCGGCAGGCCGGAGACGTCCAGTTCCGATGGGGGCGGCAAGGCCGTAGACGCGGGCAACACCCGCTGCATGGGTGCATCCTGTTCGCCCTCGAACACGGTGCGCAGCACGGCATGCCGCGCCGTCAGGTCGGCCAGCGCCTGGCCCAGCGCGCCGCGATCCAGCGATCCCTCCAGCGCCAGCAGCCCCGCCATGTTGTAGGCGTTGGACTCCGGGTCCATGCGCCAGGTCAGCCACAGCCCCTGTTGCGCATAGGACAAGGGATAAAGCGTCGTCTCCGGGAAGGGCGCGATGGGCAAGGTGGCAATGTCCACACCCTGCCCGGCCAGGCGCCGCAGCAGCTCGGCGCGCGGCTGCGGTTCGAGCCTGGCGATGCGCAGGGCGAGTTCGCGCGGATCGTATGCCATGTATCTACATCTCCAATTCGTTCAACAGGGAGTCGATGGTCGCCAGGTCGTCGTGCCGGCCGGCATTCGCGGCCAGGGCCCGCAGCATGGGTAAGCCGGCCAGGCCGGCGATATCCGGCGCGTCGAACACGGCCCGCAGGCCCAAATCCACGCCATGTCGCTGCCTGAGCTGCGCGCAGACCTGCATCACCGTGATGGAGTCGCCGCCCAGTTCGAAGAAGTTGTCGTGGCGGCCGACGCGGGGCACGCCCAGGATCTCCTGCCAGATCGCCGCCAGGGCTTCTTCGGCGGGGCCCTGTGGCGCTTCATAGTGGGTGGTGGCGGCGAACCCGGCTTGCGGCAGCGCCTTGCGGTCCAGCTTGCCATTGGCCGTGATGGGCAAGGCATCCAGGGTCACGAAGGCGGATGGCACCATGTAGGCCGGCAGCGTGCGCTCCAGCGCCTGGCGCAGCACGGCGATGTCCAGGCTGGCTGGCGTCACGTAGGCGACCAGGCGCAGGGACGCGGTGGTGGATGGGGTAGCGGATGGCGAGTCGGACGCCGCGGGTCCGGCCTGCGCCAGCACCACGGCCTGCTTCACCCCCGCTTGCGCCAGCAGTTGCGCTTCGATCTCACCCAGCTCGATGCGCTGGCCGCGCAGCTTGACCTGGTGATCCAGGCGGCCCAGGTATTCCAGCTGGCCTTCGCGATTCCAGCGTGCCAGGTCGCCCGTGCGATATAGCCGCTCGCCGCTGCCAAAAGGGTCGGCGACGAAGCGTTCTGCGCTCAGGCCCGGGCGGTCCAAGTAGCCGCGCCCCAGGCCGATGCCCCCCAGGTACAGCTCTCCGGCCACGCCCGGCGGCACTTCGTTCAAGTGCGCATCCAGCACGTGCGCGCGCAGGCCCGCGATCGGACGGCCGATCGGCACACCCGCCGGGCTGGGCCGCGCGCAATCCCAGTGCGTGACGTCGATGGCCGCTTCCGTGGGGCCGTACAGGTTGTGCAGCGCTACCCCGGGGAACAGCGCCTGGAATCGCGTGCACAGCTCCGCGGGCAGGGCCTCGCCGCTGCAGAACACTTGGCGCAGCACTTTGCGGGCTGAAGACAGCGGCGATACCGGTGTAAGCGGTGCCGGTGTAGGGGCTATTGATGTAAGGGGTGCCGGTGTAAGCGGTGCCGATTTAAGGGCTGCCGATGAAGAGGGCGCCGATGTAAGGGCTGCCGATGAAAGGGATGCCGGTGCATCGGCCTGCGCTTCGCAGTACGACACGAAGGCATGCAGCATCGACGGCACGAAATGCAGTGTGGTGACGCCGTGTTCCACGATGCGCGCCAGCAGCCGCTCGGCGTCCCGTTGTTCGCCCACGCCAGCCAGCGCCAGCCGCGCGCCCGCCATCAAGGGCCAGAAGAACTCCCATACCGACACGTCGAAGCTGAACGGTGTCTTCTGCAACACCGTGTCCCGCGGCCCCAGGCCAAACGCCTGCTGCATCCATGCCAGCCGGTTGCCGAGACCCACGTGGCGGTTGGTCGCGCCTTTCGGTTTGCCCGTCGATCCGGAGGTGTAGATCGCGTAGCAGGCCTGCTCAGGATGGATCGCGATGTCGGGGGCGTGGGATGGCTCGGCCGTCAGATCCAGCGTGTCGACTTCCAGCACAGGCGTGGCGACGGCAACGCCGGAAGCACTCGCAACAGGTGCGGCACTCGCGGTACTCGCAGCATCCACACCCCCTGCACCGCCGCCAGCCCTTGCGCCGGCCGCGTGATCGTCCTGCGGCATCCAGCCGCGAACCCGCTGCGCCAGCCAGGACTGCGTCAGCACCAGCGCGGGCGCGCTGTCCTCGATCATGCCCGACAGCCGCTCGTCCGGATACTCCGGATCCAGCGGCACATAGGCCGCGCCCGTCTTCAGAACGGCCAGCAGGCTCACGACCAGCGAGGGATGGCGCTGCGCCGCGATGGCCACGCGCCGCTCGGGGCCCGCGCCCAAGGACAGCAGCCGATGCGCCAGCCGGTTGGACTGAAGCTCCAGTTCCGCGTAAGTCAGCGTCAATGAAGGCGCCGAATCGTCGGACGCCATGACCACCGCGACCGCCTGCGGCGTGCGCGCCGCTTGCTCGGCTATCACCGCATGGACCGGCGACGCCCGCCACGCCTGCACGGCCGGTGCCAGTGGTCCCCCAGCGCTCCACGACCGCAGCGCGGCCTTTTCGGGACCGGAGAGCAGGGTCATTGCGCCAAGCTTTCCCCGTCCATTAGCCAGCTGCCGCAAGCCCCGCAGCAACTGCTGGCCCAGCAGGTCGATCGTCCGTGCGCCGCAACGGCTACGGTCATGGCGGATGGCGATGTGCAGGCCCTCGCGGCGCGACACGATCAGGGCCAGGGGATAGTTGGTCTGCTCGACCAGAGCGAGACGGCTGAACCGCGGTGCGCCGGACAGCGATTGCCCGAGCGCCTCATCCACGGGGTAGTTTTCGAATACGAGCAAGGTGTCGAACAGCGCCTGGCCGCCCTGCCCGGCCCAGCGCTGTACCTGATACAAGGGCGTGTGTTCGTGCTCGCGGGCCGCCACATTGCGCGCTTGCAGATCGCGCAGCCAGTCGCCTACCGGCTGGTCCGCCGGCAGCCGCACCAGCATGGGCAACGTATTGATGTACAGGCCCAGCACGCGCTGTACGCCCGGCAGATCGTCGGGCCGGCCGGAGGTCGTCGCACCGAAGGCCACGGTTTCCTGGCCGGTGTGCAGCCCCAGCACCAGGGACCAGGCCGCCTGCACCAGGGTATTGAGCGTCACGCGCTCGGCTCGGGCGCGGGCGGCCAGGGCCTCGGTCTGCTCGGCATCCAGATCCACCGTCCACGTGCCATGGCCGAGGTCCGGGATAGCGGGATCGAGGTCCTGGATAGTGGAGCCCGCAATATCTGCCAGCGCAATGCTCCGCGCCAACAACGTGGGCGCTTCCAGCTCTCGCAGCTGTTCGATCCAATAATGGCGCGTTGCCGCTTCGTCGCGGCCCGATAGCCAGTGCAGGTAATCCCGATAACGTCCTGTAGGTCGCGCCACCGGCTTGCCGGCGTAGTCGCTCAGGACCTCGCCCAGCAACTGCGACGTACTCCAGCCGTCCAGCAGCAGGTGATGGTGCGTCCAGATGAAATGATCGTAGTCGTCGTTGACCCGCACCAGCATGCAGCGCATCAAGGGCGGGCAGGACAGATCGAAGCCAGGCGCGCGCTGCCGCGCGGCAAGTTCGTCCAGCCGCTTGGCAACGGCGCGGTCATCGCCGTGCACCTGCGCCCGCTCGAAAGGCAGGCGCACCTGTCGCGCCACCCATTGCAGGGCAGCGCCCGGACGGGCGAGAAAGCCCGTACGCAGCACCTCGTGCCGCGCCACGGCCGACTCCCATGCCGCCTGGAAGCGGGCACCGTCCAGGCCGCGGACATCCACACGCAATTGGTTGATGTAGGGTTGGGTCTCGACATATGGCAGCGCAGTCGATTCCGCCTCGGACGCCGAGCGGCGAGCCGCGCCTTCGATGTCCTTTTCATACATCGAGTGGAACAACATCCCCGCCTGCATCGGCGTGACCGGATAGATGTCCTGCCATTGGCTGGCCGGCAAGCCGATCGGCAAGGCATCGAGCTCCGCCTGCGTCAGCCCCGCCAGCGGGAAGTCCGACGGCGTCACCCCTTGCACGCCGCTGGTGCAGTGCGCGATCACCGTCGCCAGCGCTTGCGTCCAGCACGCGGCCAGCTCCCGCATGCTGTCCTCGCGCCACTGTTGGCCGCTATAGCCCACCGACAGCGAGAGCTGCCCGTCGTAGACCCGGCCGTTGATCGTCAGCGCGTGCGACAGCGGCGCCTCGGCAAGCTGGCCCGGTCCCACGTCCTCGCCCGCGATGCGCCAATCGCCCTCCCCACCCACACCCGCATCGAACTGGCCCAGGTAGTTGAACAGGATGAAGCCGCGCGGCGCCGATGCCAGCGCCTGGCGCACCTTGGCGTCGCCCCAGCGACCGAGCACGCCGTAGCCCATGCCGTGGCGCGGCACCGCCCGCAGCCGCTCCTTGGTGCGGCGGATCGCAAGCGCCGGATCGTCGTCCGTCTCCAGCACCACGGGGTGGATCGCGGTGAACCATCCCACCGTGCGGCTGACGTCCATATCGAGCGCGGCCACCTGCCGGCCGTGGCCTTCCAGATCGATGCGCACCCGGCCCAACCCGCGCCATTGCCGCAGCGCCAGCGCGAGCGAGGCCAGCAGCAGGTCATTGACCTGCGTGCGGTAGGCCGCCGGCGCTTGCCGCAGCAGCGCCTGGGTTTGCGCGCGGGTCAGGCCGACCTCGACATGACGCTGGTCGCGCACGCGCGCACTGGCGCCCGGCTGGTCCGGCATGGGCGCATCGCCGGCCGGCAAGTCCATCCAATACCGGGCTTCATCGGCATGGACCTCCGCCTGCTCATGCAGGTGCCGCGCCCATGCGCCATAGCTGGCCGTGCGCGCCGGCAATTTGGGCGCCGCTTGCCTTCTCAGCGCTTCGTACGCCCGCCCAAGGTCCTCCAGCAGGATGCGCCAGGACACGCCGTCCACCGCCAGGTGATGGATTACCAGCAGCAGGCGCCAGCTGCCATCGGCCACCCGCATCCGCACGGCCCGCAGCAACGGCCCGTCTGTAATGTCCAGGCTGGCCTGGGCCCGTGCGCAATGCGCTTCGATGTCCTCGCGGTCGACCGCGGACACGTCCCACACCGCGGCGGATGCGTCGCGCGCGGCCTCGTCCGCATAGGCGGACACCCACTGGCCGTCTTCGCCGCGGCGAAAGCTCAGCCGCAGCGCATCGTGATGCGCCACCACCGCCGAGAGCGCGCCATGCAGGGCGCCAAGGTCGATCTCCGTCTGGCTGCGCAGCAGCACCGCCTGGTTCCAGTGATGGTGGCTGGGCAGCGGCTGCGACAGGAACTGTGCTTGGATGGGCAGTAAAGGCACGTTGGTGCCCGGCAGTGCCTCGTCCGCAACCGCAACCGCAACCGCAACCGCCTGCGCGCCCGCGATCCCGTCTGCGCTCCCGTCTGTGATCCCGTGTGTGACCCCGTGTTTGACCCCGTGTTTGACCCCGTCCGCGATCCCGACTGCGGTCCTGCTGTCGATGCCGCTCGCCGCCCCGCCTGTAGTCCCGCCTGGGATCCGGTTCAAGGCCCTGCTTACTGCCCCGCTCGTTACCGCGTCACCCGCCACGCGGACCGCCACCTGCGCCAAGGCCGCCACGCTTTGACGCTCGAACACCTGGCGCGGACTGATCCGCCAGCCGGCCTGCCGCAGCCTGGCCACGATCCGCAGGCTCAGGATGGAATCGCCGCCCACCTCGAAGAAGTTGTCGTGCCGCCCTACGCGTGGCACGCCCAGGATCTCCTGCCAGATCGCCGCCAGGGCTTCTTCGGCGGGGCCTTGTGGCGCCTCATAGTCACCCGTGGCGGCGAACTCGGCTTGCGGCAGCGCCTTGCGGTCCAGCTTGCCATTGGCCGTGATCGGCAAGGCATCCAGGGTCACGAAGGCGGACGGCACCATGTAGGCGGGTAGCGTGCGTTCCAGCGCCTGCCGCAGCGTGGCGATGTCCAGCGTGGCTGGCGTCACGTAGGCGACCAGCCGCAGGGACGCGGTGGCGGATGCGACGGGCGCCGATGCCAGGATGGCGGATGTCGAGTCGGACGCCATCGCCGGAGCGTGCGCGCCAGCCCGCGCAGGCCCGTGGGATTGCGGTCCCGGCCCGGTCGCGGTACGCGGCGCGCTGCCATGCCTTGCCTGTCCTTCGAACGGCGCAGGCCCCGCCTGCGCCAGCACCACGGCCTGCTTCACCCCCGCTTGCGCCAGCAGCTGCGCTTCGATCTCGCCCAGCTCGATGCGCTGGCCGCGCAGCTTGACCTGGTGATCCAGGCGGCCCAGGTATTCCAGCTGGCCTTCGTGATTCCAGCGTGCCAGATCGCCCGTGCGATACAGCCGCTCGCCGCTGCCAAAAGGGTCGGCGACGAAGCGTTCGGCGCTCAGGCCCGGGCGGTCCAGGTAGCCCCGCCCCAGGCCGATGCCCCCCAGGTACAGCTCTCCGGCCACGCCGGGCGGCACTTCGTTCAAGTGCGCATCCAGCACGTGCGTGCGCAGGCCCGCGATCGGACGGCCGATCGGCACGCCCGCCGGGCTGGGCCGCGCGCAATTCCAGTGCGTGACGTCGATGGCCGCTTCCGTGGGGCCGTACAGGTTGTGCAGCGCTACGCCGGGGAACAGCGCCTGGAATCGCTCGCACAGCTCCGCGGGCAGGGCCTCGCCGCTGCAGAAGACCTGGCGCAGCACTCTGCGGGCGGAAGATAGCAGCGGTGCCGGTGTAAGTGGTGCCGGTGTAAGGGCTATTGATGTAGGGGCTGTTGATGTAGGGGCTGTTGATTTAGGGGCTGCTGATGTAAGGGGTGTCGATGTAAGTGCTGCCGATGAAGAGGGTGCCGGTGTAAGGGCTGCCGACGAAATGGGCGCCGGTGCATCTGCCTGCGCCTCGCAGTACGCCACGAAGGCATGCAGCATCGAGGGCACGAAATGCAGCGTGCTCACGCCATGCTCCACGATGCGCGCCAGCAGCCGTTCTGCGTCCCGATGTTCGCCCACGCCAGCCAGCGCCAGCCGCGCGCCCACCATCAAGGGCCAGAAGAACTCCCATACCGACACGTCGAAGCTGAACGGTGTCTTCTGCAACACCGTGTCCC
Organism: Bordetella bronchialis; assembly: GCF_001676705.1. NCBI lineage: Bacteria > Pseudomonadati > Pseudomonadota > Betaproteobacteria > Burkholderiales > Alcaligenaceae > Bordetella > Bordetella bronchialis. The sequence goes on along the minus strand of NZ_CP016170.1, from coordinate 2,387,674 downwards.
GCGGCCCCAGGCCAAACGCCTGCTGCATCCATGCCAGCCGGTTGCCCAGCCCGACGTGGCGGTTGGTCGCGCCCTTGGGCTTGCCCGTCGATCCGGAGGTGTAGATCGCGTAGCAGGCCTGCTCAGGATGGATCGCGATGTCGGGGGCGTGCGATGGTTCGGCCGACAGGTCCAGCGTGTCGACTTCCAGCACAGGCGCATCGGCGGCGTCATCCCGCTGCGGCATCCAGCCATGAACCCGTCGCGCCAGCCACGACTGCGTCAGCACCAAGGCCGGAGCGCTGTCCTCGATCATGCTCGACAGCCGCCCGTCCGGATACTCCGGATCCAGCGGCACATAGGCCGCGCCCGTCTTCAGCACGGCCAGCAGACTCACGACCAGCGAGGGATGGCGCTGCGCCGCGATGGCCACGCACCGTTCCGGACCAGCCCCCAAGGACAGCAGCCGATGCGCCAGCCGGTTGGACTGAAGCTCCAGTTCGACATAAGTCAGCGTCAATGAAGCCGCCGAATCGTCGGACGCCATGACCACCGCGACTGCCTCCGGCGTGCGCGCCGCTTGCTCGGCTATCACCGCATGGACCGGCGACTCCCGCCACGCCCGCATCGCCGGGGCCAAGTCCTGCCCGACGCTCCACGTGCGCAGCGTCTGTATCTCCTGCGGTGCGAGCAGTGGCGCATCCACCACGCGGGTTTCCGGCGACCGCGCCAGCGTCCTTAGCAGCGCGACATAATGGTCGGCCAGCCGCCGCATCGTGGCGGCATGGTAGCGATCCCGCGCGTAGCGCAGCGTGAAGCCGACGCGGCCGTCCGCATAGTCGGCCGTATCGCATTGCAGGTCGACCGGAAGCGCCGCCACGCCCAAGGGATAGCCCCGGCAGGACAGGCCCGGCAGCGCCAGCGTTTCCGCACCAGTCGATGGCTGATGATTGAAAAGCACCTGGAACAGCGGGTTGCGATCCACACCCCGTTCGGGACGCAGCGCATCGACCAGGATATCGAAAGGAAGATCGGGATGGGCCTGCGCGCCCAGTACCGAGGCACGTGCCGCGCTGGCGAGATCCTCGAACGTGGTCGTCGCCCGCGCTTGCGCACGCAGCACCTGCGTGTTGACGAACAAGCCGACGACATCCTGCGTTTCCGCGCGATGCCGGCCCGCTGCCGGCACGCCGATGCGGATATCCTCCTGTCCGGTATGCCGGTACAGCAAGGCCTGGAAGCCCGCCAGCAATAGCATGAACATCGTATCGCCGCGTGCGCGGGCCAGCGTCCGCAAGGACGTCACGATGTCGGCGTCCAGCTCGGCGGCCACATGCGCGGCCACGCGCGGGCCTGGCGACGGTGCCAAATCGCAGGGCAGGTGCAACTCCGCTTGCTCGTCGCCCAGATACTCGCGCCAATACAGCAGCTGGCGCTTCTGCTCCCCCGCGTCCAGCAGCTCGGCCTGCCAGGCGGCGTAGTCCGTGTAGGCGATGGCCGGCGGAGCCTGCAGCCGCGCCGTGCCGCCCGCATGCAAGGCCGCGTACGCGGCGGCGAAGTCCTCCAGCGCCAGCCGCACGGACCAGCCATCCGACACGATGTGGTGCATCGCGATGACCAGCAGATACTCGTCATCCGCCAGCTGGATCAGGCCCGCGCGCAACAGCGGCCCGGCCGTCAGGTCGAAGGGACGGGCCAGCCAGTCCCGTGCCAATGCAGCGGCGCGCTGTTCGCGGTCCGCGGCGGAATCGTCCGCGCCGCCGCCGGCGCGCAGATCCTCGCGGGCCAGCACGAGGGACGCGTCATCGTCCACCACCGGCGCCGCCAGGCCGGCCTCGTCGGCCACGAATCGGGTGCGCAAAGCGGCATGCCGCGCGCGTACCGCTTCCAGGGCGGCTCGCACAGCGCCTGCGTCCACCGCGCCCTTCAGCCTTAGGGCGCCCGGCAGATGATAGGTGGCGTCTGCGGGATCCATGCGCCACAGGAACCATAGCCGGCGCTGCGCATGCGACATTGCCGCCGCCCGGTCGCGAGGCAGGATAGGCAGTTGCGCCGGTTCCATGCCGGAGTCCCGCATCTGCCTGTAGGCCACGCGGCGCTGCGCCGGCGCCAGCGCCATGAACTTGGCGGCGACGCGACGCGCCAGGGTCTGGTCCATTACATCGCCTCCAGCGTATCCAGGAAGTCGTCCATGCGCCGCAGCGCCTGGTCATGGTCGGCGGCGGCCGCCGACGCCCCATCCACCCGCGCGGCGAAGGCCGCCAGGGTTTGCGCCTCGAACAAGGCCGTCAGCGGTACGTCCACATGCAGTTCGCGCTGGATGCGCGCGACCACCTGCATCACCATCAGCGAATGTCCGCCCAGCTCGAAAAAGCTGTCGTGCCGTCCCACCCGGGGTACGCCCAGCACTTGCGACCAGATCTCCGCCACGCGCCGTTCCTGCTCGCCGGCCGGCTCCACGTGGCCGCCACCTGTGTCGCGGGGCGCCGGCGCGGGCAGCGCCTTGCGGTCGATCTTGCCGTTGGCGCTGAGCGGAAGCGCATCGAGCGCCATCCACAGGCCGGGCACCATGTAGGCCGGCAGGGCCAGGGCCAGGCTCGCGCGCAGATCGCCCAGCCAGCGATCCCGCGCCGACTGCGTCGCGGTCGCGCCGGGCTCGCGCGCAACCACATAGGCGACCAGGCGGCGCCCGCCCTGGCCGTCGTCCCGGGCCGCCACCACCGCCTGGCGCACCGACGGCAGCCGGGCCAGCTGCGCATCGATCTCGCCCAGCTCGATACGGAAGCCGTGCACCTTGACCTGGTGGTCCGCGCGTCCCGCGTACTCCAGGACACCGTCTTCGCGAAAGCGCGCCAGATCGCCCGTGCGGTACATGCGCGCCCCGGGCACCGCGGCCAGCGGATCGGCCACGTAGCGTTCCGCCGTGGCCGCCGCGCGATGCAGATACCCGCGTCCCACGCCGACGCCCGCCACGCACAGCTCGCCCACCACGCCGGCCGGCAGCGGCGACAGGGAATCGTCGACCACGTACAGCCGTGTGTGGTCGGTGGGGCTGCCGATGGCCAGCACCGATCCCGCGCCGGCATCGTCCGCGACGGCCGGCATGCGGTATAGCGCGACGTCGTCCGCGCATTCGGCCGGGCCATAGGCGTTGACCAGGGCGATGCCCGGATAGCGCTGCTGCCACGCGCGGGCCAGCGCCATCGGCGTGGCCTCTCCCGTGGGCAGCAGCCAGCGCAGCCGGGGCAGGTCCACCGGATCCTGCAGCAACATGCCCTGGATCAGCGTCGGCACGCACTCCAGCACCGTTATGCCGTCTTCCCGCACCTGGCGCAGCAGCGCGGCCGGGTCCCGGGCCACGGCATCGGGAACGATGCGCACGCAGGCGCCGCACAGCAGGCCCGCCAGCAGCTGCCAGACGGAGATATCGAAACTCTGCGAGGCGGTTTGCGCGATGACGTCCTCGGGGCCCAGCCCCAGATACGGCACCTTGCTCAACTGGTTGTTGAGCATGCCGCGCGAGGTCACCACCACGCCCTTGGGCTCGCCCGTCGATCCGGAGGTAAAGATCACGTACGCCGCCTGATCCGGATGCGGCGCGGCGCGCGCCCGGCCCGTATGGGCGCCGGCTTCCTCACGCTCGAACGCTTCTTCATGCACGATCCGTATCGACGCGGGCAGCATCGCCAGCCCGGCGTCGCCCAGCATGGCGGCCGCCTGGGCCGATACCGCCAGCACGCGCACGCCCGCCAGCTCCAGCACTTGGGCGATACGGCGCGGCGGCAACGACGGGTCCAGGCCAAGATAGGCCGCGTTCAGTTTGAACGCGGCCAGCACGCTGGCGAGCATCCCGGCGCCGCGCTCGGCCAGGATGGCGACCACCTGGTCGCGGCCGACGCCATGCGCCGCCAGCACCTGGGCATGGCGGTCGGCGCGGCGGTTCAGCGCGTCGTAGCTCAGGCAGGCATCGGGTGCGCGAACGGCGATGCGCTCGGGGTAATGCCGGGCGGCCTGCTCGAACAACGGCGCATAGCCGGCGTCCAGCGGCGATGCCGGCTCCGCCCCTTGCCCCAGGGCCAGCAGGCGTCGCGACTCCGCGGCGGGCAGCAAGGCGATATCGCCCAGGACCGCGTCGGGCCGCATGGCCAGATCCAGCGCGATGTGCCCCCAGCACTGCAACAGCCGCTGCATGGCGGCGGCCCCGTAGCGCCCGGGATCGTAGGTGATCTGCAGGCCCAGCCGCGCGCCGGGCTTGGCCACCGCCGTCAATGCGTAATTCGTGTGCGTGCGCGCCCCATCGGCGGACAAGCCCAGCTGCTCGGCATCGGCCAGCATCGCGCTATCCAGCGGCGCGTTCTCGAAGACGAACAGCGTGTCGAACAGGTTCGTGCCGCGCGGCAGGTCCGCCGCCAGCGACTGGATTTCGGGCAAGGACAGGTGTTCGTGCTCCCGCATGGCCGCATTGGCGGCCTGTACGTCGCGCAGCCAGGCGGCGGCGCGCGCACCGGACGGCACCGCCACCCGCAGCGGCAGCGTGTTGATGAACAGGCCGACGGTATCGTGCACCCCGTCCAGGTCCGCCGGACGGCCGGCGACCGTGACGCCGAACAGCACATCCTCTACCCCGGCGCAGCGCGCCAGAAGCAGCGCCCAGGCGCCCTGCACGTAGGTATTGAGCGTCAGTTGCGCGCGCTGCGCCGCTTTCTGCAAGGCCGCCGTGTCGTCGGCGGTCAACCGCAACACCGCGTCCACGGCTTCGACGGCATCGACCGATGCGCTGGCGCCCGCCGGGCCGGGCATCGGCAAGGGGGTGAGCGCGGCATACCCCGCCAGGACCTGGCGCCAGTAGCCGCGCGCGGCCTCCTTGTCGCGGCGCGCGAGCCAGGCGATGAAATCGCGATAGGGCCGCGTCGCCGGCAGCCGCGGCGCGTCGCCATCGCGGAACGCCTTGTAGGCCCGGAAGAAATCCGCCAGCAGCAGGGAGCGGCACCATGCGTCCATCAGGATGTGGTGATAGCTCAACACCATCCGGTCCGCGTCGGCCAGGCGGAACAAGCGTACCCGCCACAGCGGCGCGCGGCTCATGTCGTAGCCCGCGGCCAATTCATCGGCCAGCGTGGCCTGCATGCGGGCCGCGCCGTCGGCGGCCTCCATGCCGCGCCAGTCCAGGACCTCCACCGGCGCGCCGACGTCATGATGAATGATCTGCATGGGGGCCGCGCCGCCACGCCAGGCGAAACCGGCGCGCAGGGCCTCGTGGCGCCGGCCCAGCAGGCGCCAGGCCGCGAGCATCGCATCCGCGTCGATACGCAGCGCGAAACGATAACGGTCCTGCATCAGGTACATCCCGGACCGCGGCTTCATCAGCGTGTGCAACAACAAGCCGTGCTGCAGCGGCGTCGGCGGATAGATATCCGCGACCTTGGCGGCATCGAGCGCCAGGCCATCCAGTTGCGCCTGATCCAGCCCCGCCAGCGGGAAGTCGGAAGCCTGCAAGGCGCCCGCCGCCGCTTGCCCGCAGGCCCGCGCCAGATCGCGCAAGCGCGCCAGATAGCGCCCCGCCAGCGTCTCGATGCTGGCATCGTCGAATATCGCCGCGCTATAGGTCCAGGCGACATGCAGGGCGCCGTCGCGCACCGATACCCCGACATCCAGCCAGGTCCGCCGCGGGCTGTCCGGATCGCGGTCCGAGCCGGCGGATTCCTCCGCCCAGGTCCAGCCGCGCAGCGTGCCGTCCAGCCGGCCCAGATAGTTGAAGGTCACCTGCGGCGCCGCGACCCCGTCCAGCATGCCTGCCGCGCGCAGGGCGCCATAGCCCAGTCCCTTGTCGGGGATGCCGCGCAGCTGGGTCTTCACCGCCGCGAGGGCGGCGGCCGCATCGCCCGCGCCCGGCGCCAGCCGCACCGGATAGAGCGCGGTGAACCACCCCACCGTGCGCGTCACGTCCAGGTCCGCCACCACGTCCTCGCGGCCGTGGCCTTCCACTTCCACCAGTACGCTGTCCCGGCCCGTCCATTCGCACAAGGCCAGCGCCAGGCCGGCCAGCAGGGCTTCGTGCGCGTGGGCGCGATGGCTGCGCGCCGCCGCCGCGAGCAGCGCTTCGCTTGCATCCCGGTCCAGGACCGCCTGGACGGTGCGCGCGGTCCGCACGGTATTGCAACCGTTTGGATCGCGCGCGGGCAGTGGCGGCTCGGCGGGCCCGCATAGCCCGCGCCAGATATCGCGCTGTGCCCGCGTCGCCGCGCGCTGGCGATACGCCGCCAGGGCGTCGGTCCAGGCGCCGTAGCTGGCGCCCGTGGCGGGCAGTCTCGGCGGCTGCCCGCCACGGGCCTGTTCATAGGCGGTGTGCAGATCGTCCAGCAGTATCTGCCAGGACACGGCGTCCACGACCAGGTGATGCGCCACCCACAGCAGGCGGCCGCCACGCTCGCCACCAAGGTCCAGCCACGCTGCCCGCGTGACCGGCCCGGCTCGCAGGTCCAGGCCCTGCTGGATCCGCTCGCCGGCATCATGGATCGCGCGCGTCGCATCGGCGGCGCCGGACAGGTCCACGCATTCCAGTCCGGGCGGCGGCGTGCCCTGCGCCGCATAGCGTTGCGCCCAGGCGCCGTCGGCCTGGCGGACGTAGCGCAGGCGGAATGCGTCGTGATGCAGCATGACCGCCTGCATCGCCACACGCAAGGCGGCCAGGTCGACCGTTGCGGTGGGCCGCAACAGCACGGATTGATTCCAGCGGTCGCGCGCCGGCATGGGCGTATCGAAGAACCACCGCTGGATGGGCGACAAAGCGGCCTCGCCGCTCGCCGCCAGCGTGCCCGCCACCTTTGCCAGCGGATGCGCCATCGCCGCCAGGGCAGCGACGGTCTGGCGTTCCATCACATCCCGAGGCGTGATGGACCAGCCGGCCTTGCGCAGGCCGGCCACGACCTTCAGGCCCAGGATGGAGTCGCCGCCCAGCTCGAAGAAGTTGTCCAGGCGACCCACGCGCGGCACGCCCAGCACCTGGCCCCATACCGCCGCCAGCAGCGTCTCGAGTTCGCCCATCGGCGGCTCGTACGAGGCGGCGCCCGCGAATTCCGGCGCGGGCAGCGCCTTGCGGTCGAGCTTGCCGTTGGCATTCAGCGGCAGGCTGGGCAGCACCACGATGGCGGCCGGCACCATGTAGTCCGGCAGCCGCGCCGCCAGCGCCTCGCGCAGTGCCCCCACGTCCGGCGCGCGCCGCGCCGCCGGCGTGACGTAGGCCACCAGCCGGGTCGCGGCGTGGCCCGCGTGCGCCACCGCCACGGCGGCCGCCACGTCGGGATGCATCAGCAGGCAGGCCTCCACTTCGCCCAGCTCCACGCGCAGGCCGCGTATCTTGATTTGATGGTCCGTGCGGCCGTGGTAGACGATCTGGCCGTCGGCACGCCAGGCCGCCAGGTCGCCCGTGCGATACAGGCGCGCGCCCGGCGGTCCATGCGGATCGGCGACGAAGCGGTCCGCGGTCAGCCCCGCGCGCCCCGCATAGCCGCGCGCCAGGCCGGCGCCGCCCAGGTAGAGCTCGCCCGGCACGCCAGGCGGAACCGGATTCAGCGACGCATCCAGTATCCAGGTACGCAGGCCGGCGATCGGACGGCCGATGGGAACACCGCCGTTATCCGATGCGCCGCAGGTCCAGTGCGTCACATCGATGGCCGCCTCGGTGGGGCCGTACAGGTTGTTCAGCGCGACCCAGGGCATCTCGCGCCGCACAGTGTCGCGCGCATCGCCCGGCAGGGCCTCGCCGCTGCACAGGACGCGGCGCAGCGTACGGCACTGGCCGGCCTGGCCGTCGGCCAGGAAAGCCTGCAGCATGGAAGGCACGAAGTGCAGCGTCGTGACGCCATGGCGCGCGATGCGGTCGGCCAGGCGCGCGGGATCGCGGTGCTCGCCCGGCGCCGCCATGACCAGCCGCGCGCCCGCCGTCAGCGGCCAGAAGAACTCCCACACCGAGACATCGAAGCCGAACGGCGTCTTCTGCAGCACCGCGTCATCGGCGGTCAAACCGTACTCGCGCTGCATCCACGCGATGCGATTAGCCAGGCTGCCGTGGCGATTGCCCGCGCCCTTGGGCCGCCCCGTCGAGCCGGAGGTGTAGATGATGTAGGCCAGGTTGTCGTCGTGCAGGCGCACGGCCGGCGCCCGCGGGCACGTGCCGGCCGCCTCGCGCGCCAGGTCGATCCCGGTAATGCCGGGCGGCACGCGCAATCCGCGCGGCGCCTCGCCGCGCCGCAGCAACAGGCGGCTGCCGCAGTCCTGCAGCATGTAGGCAAGCCGGTCCACGGGATAGTCGGGATCCAGCGGCACATAGGCCGCGCCGGCCTTCAGGATGGCGAGCAGGCCGACGACCATCTCCACCGAGCGCTCCAGCATGATGGCCACGGGCACGTCCGGCCCCGCGCCCAGCGCCGCCAGGCGATGCGCCAGCGCATTGGCCCGTCCGTCGACGTCGGCATAGGTCAGCACCGCGCCATCGGCCTCCAGCGCGACCGCGCCGGGCCTGATCCGGGCCTGCTCCGCCACCGCGACATGCACCGGCGGCAAGGGCGTCAGCGCCGGTCCGCCCTGGCTCCAGCGGCGCAGCAAGGCCGCTTCCTCGGGCAGCACGATGTCCAGATGGTCGACCCGCAGCGCCGGGCGTTCGACCATCTCGCCCAGCACGACCAGGAAACGCGCCGCCAGGCGCCGCGCGGTGGTCTCGCCGAACAGCGCGGTGTTGTACTCCAGGCGGGCGAGCAGCGCCTGTCCGGAGGCATCGTTCCAGCGCGCTTCGTCCAGCAGGAAATCCAGCGACAACTCGAATTTCGCGGCGCGCTCGGGCAGGCGAAGGCGGGTCGCCGCCAGATCCTTCAACACGAGCTCCGGCGCGCCGTCGGTGGCCTGCAGGCCGAACATCGCCTGGAACAGCGGATGCGGCCCGCCATCGCGCGCAAGCTGGCGCCGTTCCAGCAGCAGGTCCAGCGGCAGGTCCGCATGATCCATCGCCGCGCGCGCATCGTCGCGTACCTTGCGGCACACCTGTTCCAGGGTGGACGACGGATCGATATCCGCCTTGAACACCTGGGTCTGCACGAAGAAGCCCACCATGTCCTGGCAGGCCGGCAGCATGCGGCCGGCGGAGGGCACGCCGATGGCGAAGCACCGCTGTCCGGCGTAGCGCGCCAGCAGCACCTGCCAGGCGGCGAAGAGCACCACGAAAGGGGTGCAGCGCGCGGACGCGCAATACGCGCGCAAGGATCGCGACAAGGCCGACGGCACGTCGAAGTAGTGCGCGGCCCCGGCGAAGCCGATATCGGCCGGCCGCGCATGATCGGCGGGCAGCGCAAGCGCCGGGACGTCCCGGCCCAGGTGGCGGTCCCAATAGTCGACGGCGTCGGACCAGGCGCCGCGCGCCGCCCGCTCGTCCTGCCATGCGGCGTAATCGGCGTACTGGCGCCGCAAGCCGGGCAAGGCTTCCTGCCCATCGCGCGCCGCCGCATAGGCACGCGCCAGGTCGCGCGCGAAGACGGGATTGGACCAGGCATCCGAGGCGATGTGATGCAGGCACCAGGCCAGCACATGCGTTTCCGTGTCCAGGCGGATCAGGCAGGCCACCAGCGGAAAGCCGCCCTCCAGATCGAAGCGGTGCTGCGTCAGCGCGGCCAGGCACGCATCGCGTTGCGCATCCCGATCGGCGGCCGGCAGGCTGGAGAAATCATGCCTGGCGAAGTCGCAGCGGCCGGCGGGGTCGACGCGCTGCATGGGCACGCCGTCGACCTCGCCAAAGCGGGTGCGCAGGATCGCGTGCCGCCGCGCCACGGCATCGAAGGCATGCCGCAGCGCATCGGCGTCCAGCGGCCCGCGCAGCAGGAAGGCCCGCGGCAGGTTGTAGGCGGTGGAAGACGGCGCGTAGCGATGCAGGAACCACAACTGGCGCTGCGCGGGCGACATCCGGGTCCAGCCCTGCGCGTCGGCTTGGGCAGGTGGCAGCGGATCGCCTTCATCCCCCTGCGCGGCCGCGGGACCCGCGGTATCGCCCTCGTCCTCGGCCAACAGGGCCCTTAACAGATCCACATCCCGGCTGTCGCTCATGGCCGTACGTCCTCCTGCGCGGTCGCCAAGGCGGCCCGCTGCTGCGGTGTCATTGCGTCCAGCGCCTTGCGGGCCTGGGCGATGCGATCGAGCATGGCCGGGTCCGGCGCGCGGCGGCGCAGCTCGGCGGCCAGCGCGGCGGCGGTGGGATGGTCGAATACGGCGGCCGGGGGCAGCTCCACCTTCAGCGCCTTGCGCAGGCGCGTCACCAGTTTGATCGCCAGCAGGGAATGCCCGCCCGCGGCGAAAAAGTCCTCGTCCATGGCCAGCGCGGGACGATCGAGCAGTTCCGCGAAGCGGCTTGCCACGACGGCCTCCAAGGCGTCGCGCGGCGCGGTGGCCCGCGCGGGGCCGTGCGCCGTCTCCTGGCGCGCCCGGGCGGCCAGCGCCTGGCGGTCTATCTTGCCGTTGGCCAGCCGCGGAAACGCCGGCAGGACGACGATGCGCGAGGGCAGCATGGGATCGGGCAGCGTGGCGGACAACTGTCGTCGCCAGTGGTCGACCTGCCGGCCATGCTCGATAAGAGCGTCGTGCTCGATCCCGGCGCCCTGCCCGATCCGCGCGGGATCGGTAGCGCCTATCCCGGCCGGCGTGTCCGGCGCGTGCGCATCGCTCGCCGCCTTGGCGACCACGAAGGCCGTCAATGCCGCGCCGCCGGGCGCCGGCACGGCCACGACCGCCGCCTGGCGCACGTCGGGCAAGGCGAGCAGGCGGGCCTCGACCTCCGCCGGTTCGACCCGATGGCCACGTATCTTCACCTGATCGTCGGCGCGGCCGGCAAGCCGGATGGCGCCGTCCGCCAGGACGCAAGCCAGGTCGCCGGAGCGGTACAGGCGTTCGCCCGGCCGGTACGGGTCGTCGACAAAGGCGTCGGAGGCGCGTCCGCCCAGGTAGCCGTCGCAGAGTTGCGCGCCGCCCAGATAGACCTGGCCGATGCCGCCGGTCGGCGTGGGCGACATATCGGCCTCCAGGACGTACACGCGGCAATTGGCCAGCACCCGGGTCAAGGGGAGCATGCCGTCGCGCCCGGGGCCCGTCGCCGCGGCCACGGTATCCATGGCGTCCGCGGCCGTCGGCGCCGTGCCGGCCGCGGCCTCCGCCGTCCCGACGGCATGGATCATCACCCCTACCGTGGACTCCGTGGGACCGTAGTGGTTGTACAGGGCGCAATGCGGCGCCAATGCCGCGATGCGCCGCACCAGCGCGGCGGACGCCGCCTCGCCGCCCAGCACGATGCGCGCGGGCAGGATGGCGTGCTCGTCGTCCAGCAGGGCCTCCAGGTGAGAAGGAACGATCTTTATGCCGTCGATGGCGTGCGCCGCCAGGAAGCGCGCGAAGGCGCGGCCGTCGCGCATATCGTCCGGCGCGGCCACGACAAGCGCGCCGCCGTTGTACAGCGCGCCGAACAGGGCGGTGTTGCCCAGGTCGGCGGCGACGGTACCGGTCAGCGCCCATCGGCGCGACTGTCCCAGACCCATGGCGTGGCTGGCCGCCGCGACGTAGTTCAGCAGTTGGCGGTGGGCGATGGGCACGCCCTTGGGCTCGCCGGTGGAGCCCGACGTGAACAGCACGTAGGCAATGTCGTCCAGCCCGGGAACCTGTTCCTGTGGCGCCGGCGCGGCGTGCGGATCGTCCCCTTCCACCAGGTCGCGCAGCGTCGCCACCGGCAGGCTGCCCGCCCATGCCGCCGCCGCGCCGTCCGGTACGCCGGAGGCCACCACCACGCATCCCGGCCGCGCGGCCTGCACGATGGCGGCGCAGCGCGCGTCCGGCCAGTCCGGCTCCAGGGGCAGATACGCCGCCCCGCAGCGCCATGCCGCCAACATCGCGACCACCAGTTCCGCATCGCGCGGCAGGCGCAAGGCGGCGATATGGCCACGGCGCAGGCCCAGCCGGCGCAGTGCCGCGGCCATGCCCGCCACGCGGCGCTCCAGATCCGCATAGGACAATTCCTGGCGCGCATCGCGCAGCGCCAGCGCATCCGGGTGGGTGCGCGCCCAGCGCGCGATCACGGCCGGCAGTGCATGCGATCCCACGTCCAGCGGCTCTCCCTGGCGCGACAGCAGGGCCTGCCGCGCGGGCTCGTCCAGCAGGCGCAAGCCAGCCAAAGGCGTGCCGGGCGCTTCCGCCACATGGGCGAGCAAGGCCGCGTACTGCGCCAGCAAGGCCTGCATCGCCCACGCCGGATAGCGCTGGCCGGCATACGACAGCGCCAGTCGCGCCTCTTCCGCGCGCATGCCCACCTGCATGGCCAGCTCGAACGCCGGCGCCGGCCCGGGCATTTCGCGCGGCGACCAGCAGAGCGATGCACCGGTCAGGTGGGGTTCGTCGATGTATTGGAACCCTGCCCCCAGATGCCCGGTGCCGGCCGGCGCATCGACGGCCCAGTACTCCTGCGCCTGGATATGGCCGGCCAGCGTGGCGGCGAGCGACATCGCGCAATCCGAAAAAGGCGTGCCGGCCCGCCAGTCCAACGCCACCGGCAGGATCTTTTCGTACACGCCGATCGAACCGGCCAGCATGGCGTAATCGCGGCGGCAGTCGTGCTGCCAGCCGCCCAGGAAAGCCCAGCCGCCCGCAAGCCGCCCCAGCGTCGCCCACCATGCCGCCTGCATCAGCACGTCCATGGAAATGCCCAGGTGGCGGGCCGTGCCGCGCAAGGCCAGGACGATGGGCGGCGCCAGCGGGACGGCGATCGTCACGGGATCCGGACGCATGGCGGCGCCTTCGGCCCCTTCAGCCCCTTCAGCACCTTCAGCCCCTTCAGCACCTTCAGCACCTTCAGCACCTTCAGCACCTTCAGCACCTTCGGCACCTTCGGCACCTTCCTCACCTTCGCCACCGGCCGCCGCGCGATACCCCAGCGCGGGACCGCGGCGCGCCGCATGCGCCGCCAGGTACTCGGCCCAATAACGGCGGCCCGCCGCGGCCTCGGCTTCATCCTCGTCCAGTTCGCGGCGCCACTGTACGTATTCCGTATAGGCGAAAGTCGTTTCGACCTCGGCGCCGGGCTCCTCATAGCAGCGCGCCAGGTCATGGACCAGGATGCGCAGCGAACCGCTATCCGCCGCCAGCGCCGGCACGGCGATGGCCAGCAGGCCGCGTTCGCTCCCGGCCGACCATAGCGCGGCGCGCAACGCCGGGGACGCATGCGCCGGTGTCGATTGTCGAGGCTGTTCGGCGTGCTGCCGCCACGCCGCGGCCCATGCCATTGCCTGGTCCGGCCCCGGCGCATGGTGGATATCGTCCGCCGCCTCGATGGTCTCCCATTGCCAGCCGGGCGCGGCGCCAGGCAGGAGCCGCAATCCCCTGTAGCCTGGCACGCTCGCATAGGCATGGCGCAAGGCGTCATGCCGCCATGCCAGGCGATCCAGCGCCTGCCGCATGCGCGCCGCGTCCACCGCGCCCTCCAGCGCCACAAGGGCCACGCGCAGGGCCTCGGCCTGCCCTTCCGCCACCACGGCGCGCTGTTCAGGGCTCAAGGGAAGATGACCCTGCGGGGCCGCCATGCCGGCCGATTCGAATTCCATGCGTCTCAACCCCTGTCCAACGCCGGCGCGGGCCGGTCCGAACCCGCCAGGGCCGCGCGGTCGAACATCGCCCCCATGGCGACCACGACCTTGCGCGGTTCTTCGTACGGATCGCGCGCGTGCGCGGCCAGCATGTTGTCCAGCATGACCACGTCTCCCTGCGCCCATGCGAAACGCACCGCGCATTCCTCATAGGTGCGGCCGATGATGTCCATCATCGATTCCGGTATGGCGCCGCCGTCGCCGAAATAGACCTGGCGCGGCATCCGCTCGGCGCCGGCGATACTCAGCAGGTCCGCGCGCACCTCCGGCTCCAGGCAATGGATGTGATGCAGCTGGACCTGGTTGAAGAACACGCGCTCTCCGGTGCCGGGATGCGTGATCACGGCAGGGCAGCGCGTACGCGTCTGCAGCGTGTTGTCGTCCAGCCAGCGGAATCCGGTGCCGGCGCGCCGCAGCCTGGACTCCACGTCCTGTCGGTCGTCGGTGCCGAAGAAGCGCTGCCAGCTGACGTCCAGCCGTTCGGTGAAGGTGCGGACATACAGCAGCTCGCGGCGCTCGAAGGCTTCGACGATGTCCGGCGGCAGGCGGCGCAGCATCTCGCGGCAATCGACGATGGGCGTCGCGCCGCCGACCCGCGAGGGCAGCTCGCAGAAGAACAGCTGCTTGCGCGGCCAGCGCTCCAGATGCGCGCTCTCGTTGTGATACAGGATCATCTGCTTTTCGGGATAAGGGGTGGACCGGTAGGTGTTGCGGCCACCCTCCTTCTTCGGCAGATCCCCATAGCCGCCGTAAAGCGCGGGTTCGATGGCTTCGGCGAAGGCCTCGAACTGCCGCGGCGTGCGCAGCGCGAAATTGCGGAACAGAATGCCGCCGTGACGCGCCAGCAAGGCCTCGATCCGCCCACGCTGCGCCGCCGCCCAGGCCAGCGGGTCCAGGTCCGGATCCAAGGCCTCGATCAACAGGGGAAAGGGACGCTCCGCGGTCAGCGGCGCCATGCGCACGGGCGCGGCGTCCGCGGGGCCGGCGACGGCGGTCCGCCGCGCCGACAAGCGATCCAGCTTGCCGCGCACCCGGGCTTCTTGCGCGTCCCGCGTCGATGGCGCGACGTCCCTTTCTTGCATCGTTGCATCGTCGTGCGTGGATACCGTGGCGGTCATGGCGGATTCCATTAGCGGGGGAATGTCGTCGACGGCCCAGGCGCGGCCATCGTCAGCGGCGACCGCATGCAGCACTTCCGCCCAGATCGTCGCCATGCTTTCCACGGCCGCGGGCGAAAACAACGCATCGGCATAAGTCCATTCGATTTCCAATCCCTGGGCCTGTTCGTGCACGAACACCGCCAGGTCGAAGCGCGCATGCAAGGTCGGCAGCGGCACGGGCCGGACGGCCACGCCCGGCAGGTCGAGATCCAGGCGCAGCGTGTCCTGCATGACGAACAGCACCTGCACCAGCGGACTGCGTCCCCGCTCGCGCGGCGCGCCCACGGCGTCGACGATGCGGTCGAACGGCACGGCCTGGTGTTCCAATGCATCGAGCACGGTGGCTCGCACGCGCTCCAGCCAGCGGGCGAAAGGCGCGGAATCCAGGGCGCGCGAGCGGATGGGCAGCACATTGACGAAAAAGCCGATCAGCGACGACAAGGCCGGATCGTCACGGCCCGCCGCATCCGTGCCGACGACGATATCGTCCTGGCCGGCATGGCGATGCAGCGTCATCAGGAAGACCGTCATAAGCACCTGGAACAGCGTCGCATCGTGGCGCCGCGCCAGGTCCGACAAGCGGCGGGCAAGGCTGCCGGGCACGACCTGCCGCAGCGTGGCGGCCCGCGCGCTATCCGGGACTGCCGCGCCAGGCACAGCCGGTCCGCGATCGAACCTATCGGCGCCCGGCGGCTGCCGTGGCGGCGCCTCCGGACGCCGCGCCATACCGCGCCCCAAGGCGGCCGAGGGCAAGGAAAGCACGGGCGCCTGGGCCAGTTGCGCGCGCCAATAATGCAGGCTGCCCTCCCAGGCGCCCGATTGCTGCGCGTGCAGGCTGGCCGCCGCGTAGTCCCCATATTGCAAGGCCGGCGCCGGCAGGTCCCGGCCCGCATAGTGGGCGCGGAACTCGTCGGCGAACACGCCCGTCGACCCGCCATCGAAGGCGATGTGATGCACCGCCACCACCAGCGCATGGCGGCGTTCGCCCAGGCGCAGCAAGCGCGCGCGCAGCATGGGACCGGCGGCGAGATCGAAGGGCTCGGCGACCGTTTCGGCGGCCAGGCGGACGATGGCCGCATCGACGGTCGCCGCATTGATTGCCGCCATAGCGGTGGCCGCCACATCGCGGGCCCCGTCGCCGGCATCCGGGGCCGTCGCTGCGCCGTACGCCGACGCATCGACGAGCGGCACTTCCATATGCGCTACATCCGCGACCCGCGCGCCGGGCTCGCCATCCTCGTCCTCCGGATACGAGGTGCGCAGCACCTCATGGCGCGCGACGATGCGATTGATCGCGTATTCGACACGTCCCGGATCGAGTTCGCCGTCCAGCAGGAACGCCATGCCCAGGTTGTAGCGCGCGCGACCCGCCGCATCGGGGGCCATGCGGTCCAGCAGCCACAGGCGCCGCTGGACCGGCGCCAGCACATCCGCCGCGCGACCCGCATCGGTTGCGTTCGCCTGCCATGCCCGCTTGCCGCGCATCGCATCGAGATGCGCCGCGCAATCCGCCAATTCCGGATGGGCGAATACGTCGCGCACGCCCGCGGCCACGCCCAGCCGCGTCCGGATGGCCGCGGCCACCCGGGCCGCGGACAGGGAGCTGCCGCCCAGGTCGAAGAAGCGCGCGGTACGGTCTTCCACGGCACGTCCCAGCGCCTGCGACCAGATGGCGGCCAGGGCCGCTTCGGTCCCGTCCTTGGGCGGCACCGGCGCGGCATCGCCCGCCTCGCCCAGGACGAAGCGGCCGTGCTCATGGATGGCATAGGCATGCAGGGTCCCGCTGCGCCAGCCCGCCCGCGTGGCGGCCCGCTGCAGCTTGCCGCTGGAGGTCTTGGGCAAGGTACCCGGCTCCAGCAGCACCGTCACCGACAAGGCTTCGCCGCACGCCAGCGCCACGGCGCGGCCCAGCGCGCGCACCAGGCCGCCCGGCGCATGGCGCTTGCGCTGCAGCGGCGCGATCTCCGCCGCCAGGCCGATGCCTTCGCCGTCCGGCGTGTCCACCGCGAAGGCTGCCACGCGGCCCTTGCGTGCCTGCGGGACCTCCGCCTCGACGACCGCCTCGATGTCCTGGGGATACAGGTTGCGGCCGCGCACGATGATCAGGTCCTTGATGCGGCCGTTGATATACAGTTCGCCGCCGTGCATGAAGCCCAGGTCGCCCGTGCGCAGCCAGCACAGGCCGTCGCGCGCCACCAGCGATCGCGATGTCGCCTCGGCGTTGCCCCAGTATCCCCGCGCGATGCTGGGGCCGGCGGTCCAGATCTCTCCCTGGCATCCGTCCGCCAGCGGCTGCAGCGTTTCCGGGTCCACGATGGCGATGCGGTGGCCGGGCGCCGGCGCGCCGCATGCCACCAGCCGCCGGCCCTGCGCCATGGCGTGCGCGCGGCCTGCCGACAGCGCGTCCTCGTCGAAGGTCGTGCATATCGGCGGCCGCGTGCGGTCGCCGCCGGATACGAACAAGGTCGCCTCGGCCAATCCATAGCAGGGATACAGCGCGGCGGCGGGCAAGCGGGCGTCGGCGCAAAGGCGGGCGAAGGCGGCCAGCGTATCGGGGTTGACGGGCTCCGCGCCGGAAAAGGCGATGCGCCAGCTGGACAGGTCCAGCCCCCGTAGCTGTTCGGGCCGGATGCGCTCCACGCACAGCCGGTACGCGAAATCCGGTCCCCCGCTGAAACTTCCGCCATGACGCGAAATCGCTTCCAGCCAGCGCAGCGGCCGCTCCAGGAAGTACCGGGGCGACATCAGCACGACCCGCGTCCCCAGGTACAGTCCCTGCAGCAGGCCGCCAATCAGGCCCATGTCGTGATACAGCGGCAGCCACGACACGCAGACATCCGACACGCGGGTACCCATGCCCTGGTGCATGGCGAGCGAATTGGCCATCAGATTGGCATGGCTGACCATCACCCCCTTGGGATTGGCGGTCGACCCCGAGGTGTACTGCAGGAAGGCAATGTCCTGCCCGTCGGCGGCAGGTCCATCCCATGCCGCCATGGGCGCCATGGATGCCATCGGCGCCATGGGCGCGATGGCCGCCTCGAGGGCCCACGCGGCGGCCGCGTGCGAGCCGGCGACGTGCGAGCCGGCGACGTGCGAGCCAACGACGTGCGCGCCGGCCCCGTGCATTCCGGCAACGCATGCGTCGATCGCCAGCAAGGGCACGCCATCGAACCATGCCAGCGCGCCCGCCAGCCCCGCCACCGCCTCCGCCGTGGCCAGTACGCAACCCGCCTGGCAGTCCCGCACGATTACCTGCAGGCGGCGCAGCTCCTGCTCGCGCGCCGGATCCGGCGGGAACGCCGGCACCGCGATCATCCCCGCGTACAGGCAGCCGAAGAACCCGATGACGTAGTGCGGATCGTTATCCAGCATCAGCAGCACGCGGCTGGCCCTGGGCAGCCGCGACCGCAGCGCCGCGGCCAGGCGCCGCGCCGCGGCGTCCAGTTCGGCGTAGGTCAGCGACCGCGCGCCGCCGGCCTGCTCCACAATCAGCGCCGTGGCGTCGCCGCGCCTGCGCGCATGCTCGCGCAGGCGCGCGTCGATCGTGGCGGCGCCATCGTCCGGCGACGCGTCGTACGCCATGGACGGGGGCGGCATGCCCGGCAGTGCCGGCCGGCCCGCGTTCATGCCGCCACCGCGTCGTGGAACATCGCCGAGCCGTGCGGCTGCGCCATCGCGACCACCACCTTGCGCTCGCCACGGTAGGGCGTGCGCGCATGGGCAGCCAGCATGTTGTCCAGCATCAGGACGTCCCCTTCTTGCCAGGGAAACACGATGGTCTCCGCCGCCAGGGCCTGCCGTATCCGGTCGAAGACGGCGTCCTCGATGGGCGTGCCGTCGGCGAAGTACACGTTGCGCGGCATGCGGTCCGCGCCCACCAGTTCCTCCAGCGACTCGCGCACGTCCGGGTCCAGCGCCGACACATGGAAGAGATGCGCCTGGTTGAACCACACCGGCTCGCCCGTCGCGGGATGACGTTCGACGCCCTGGCAGCGCTGGCGCGTGCACAAGCCGTCGTCCGGCAGCCACTCCGCCTCGATGCCCGCGTGCCGGCAATACGTCTCGACACGGGCACGGTCGTCCGTATTGAAGACCTGCTGCCACGGCACATCGAACTCGCCGAAATTGCGCACGTACAGCAGCCCCCGCGCGAAGCGCTCGCGGATGGATGCCGGAATGCGCCGGTAGATGGCGCGGCTGTCGGCAATGGGCGTTTCGCCGCCGGATGCCGCGGCCTTCACGCAATGGAACCAGATCTTCATGGGCCACTCGCGCGTATAGGCCTGCTCGTTGTGCAGAGGGATATGCTGGTGCGCCGGATACTCCGTGCTCGTGTACACGCCGGAGGACACCGCGCTGCGCGGCGTGGAGGCGAACTCATACGACAGCAGCGCATGCCCGAAGCCCGCGGCGAAGGCGCGGAACTCCTCCACCGACGCCACGGCATAGCCGCGCAGCAGCACGCCGCCGGCACGCGGCAAGGCCGCGTCGATACGCTCGCGCAGGCCGGGCAGCGCCTGCAGCAAGGGCTCGCCCTCGCGCGCGGGCGATATCGTCACCGGCAATCCCGCGCCGGCCGGTCCGGCAGGTTCATATCGTTCCATCATGGATTCCATCGGTTCAGGACGGCGCCGTGCCGGCGCGGCGGCGGGCGTGGCGCCCGGGCCGCTGCCGAGAGCCGCCCGCGGTTCAGGCAAACGCGATCGATCCGTGGCCCGCCCGCTGCGCGATAGGCCGCAGGGACCGGTCGATCAAGGCCAGGACTTCTTCTTCCCGATGCTTCACGAAAAAATGTCCGCCTTCGAACCACGCCTGGCGGATGCCGCACGCGGTCTCCTCGCGCCAGGCATCGATAGCCGGCGCCGCGATGTCGTCATCCCGGCCGGCCAGCACCAGCAGGGGCACGGCCAGCCGCGGACGCGGCGCGTACCGGTAGGCGCGGCACATGGCATAGTCGGCCGCCAGGGTGTCCAGCGCGAAGCGCCGCAGCCCCCGGCTGCCCAGCACGGCTTCCGGCGTACCGCCCTGTTTGCGCAAGTCGTCGATCAGGGCCTGGTCGTTGTCCATGCCGTCGAAGCGCGCGGGATCGCGCCGCGCCGGCGCCGGACTGCCCGAGACGATAAGCAGGCTGGGCGCCGCCAGCCCCCGCGCGCCGATGCGCGCGGCCATGTGGTAGGCGATCAGGGCGCCCATGCTATGGCCGAACAGCGCATAGGGCTGGCGGGCCATATCGCCCGCATGTTCCTCCACCAGCCGGGCGGCCAGGGTTTCCACGTCGGTGGCGTAGGGCTCGTCCATGCGGACGCCGCGCCCCGGCAGTTCCACCGGCAGGATGTGCAGCCAGGGTTCCAGCCGCCGCCGCCAGCGCAGGTACATGGTCGCGCTCGCGCCGGCGCATGGCAGGCATAGCAGGGACACCGCCGGGGACATCATTCCACCGCCGACGCTTGTTCATCCATGAAGCGGCGCAGCGACAAGGGACGCATATCCGTCCAAACCTTTTCGACGTACGCCAGGCAGGTCTGCTTGTCGCCCTGTACGCCGGTATCGCGCCACCCCGCCGGGATGGCCTTGAAATCCGGCCACAGCGAGTACTGCTCCTCGTCGTTGACCAGCACCCGCAGAACCGCGCCTTCACGATCGAAGCAACTCATCACTCTTTCCGTCCGTGTCGTTGTCAGGGGTGAGCCGGGGCCTGTCGAGCGTGGACAGGATTAGCTCTCATTTCCGTTGACGAACGACCGTGAACGGAATTTAACGAAGCTTGCTCCAGCCGCCTGCAAATGCGTTAGGAAAAGTAATTGATAAGCGTTATCATTATGCGCATCGACATTCCGACCCTCCTGCGGAGACGAACCCATGTCTGGCGACGAGCTGAGCGTGCATCAAAGAACGGAAGCGCTTTACTCCCAGCACCAGCCTTGGCTGGCCGGCTGGCTCCGCCACCGGATGGGCGGCGAAGACGCCGCCGTCGACCTCGCGCAGGACACCTTCGTACGCATCCTTGCCACCCGCGAGCTGCCGGCGCTGGCCGAGCCGCGCGCCTTCCTGGCCACCATCGCGCGCCGCCTGCTGGCCAATTACTACCGCCGCAATGCCATCGAGCGCGCCTACCTGGAAGCCCTGGCGCTGGTGCCGGAGGAATACGCGCCGGGTCCCGAACAGCGCAAGCTGCTGCTGGAACAGCTGTATGCCATCGACGCGGCGCTGGACGCCCTGCCCGCCAAGGCGCGCGAGGCTTTCCTGCTGGCCCAGCTGGAAGGCATGAAACACGAGGACATCGCGCGGCGGCTGGGCGTGACCACCCGCACGGTGCGGAACTACATGGTGCGCGCGGTACAGGCCTGCTTCTTCCTGCAAGAGACCGCGCGATGAGCCGCGGCACCGGGCAGCGCATCCTGTACGCCGGCGGCATGCCCCTGGAACCGCGCATCGCGGAGGAAGCGGCACGCTGGTACGTCCTGTTCTCGTCCGGGCGGGCCACGGACAAGGACCGCCAGGACTGGGTGGCATGGTGCGCCGCCGATGCCGACCACCAGCGCGCCTGGGCCCAGCTGGCCTACGCGGACGACCGCATGAACGCGATCCGCGGCCGGCCCGCCTACGAGGCCCTGAGCCGCGCGCGCCGCAAGGACACCCGCCGGCGCCTGCTGCGCGCCGCCGCGGGGTTGCTGGTACTGGGCGCGCCCGCGGCATGGCTGGCCGACCGCATGCGCCTGCTGCGCATCACGCCCGACTACACGGCCGGTGTCGGGACGCGGCGCGAGATCGTGCTGCGGGACGACAGCCGCATCGTGCTCAATAGCGGTAGCGGCATCGACGTGGATTTCTGCGATGCGGGGCGCATCGTCACCCTGCGCCGCG
Organism: Bordetella bronchialis; assembly: GCF_001676705.1. Classification (NCBI taxonomy): domain Bacteria; kingdom Pseudomonadati; phylum Pseudomonadota; class Betaproteobacteria; order Burkholderiales; family Alcaligenaceae; genus Bordetella; species Bordetella bronchialis. The sequence goes on along the minus strand of NZ_CP016170.1, from coordinate 2,366,007 downwards.
GCGAAGCCTATTTCACGACCGGGCATGCCACGCCCTACCGGCGGGCGCCCTTCGCGGTACGCACCGCCGCCGGGACCGTGCGTGCCCTGGGCACCCGTTTCAATATCCGCGTGGAAGACGAGCGCGCCACCGTGGCGGTCTACGAAGGCCAGGTCCGCCTGCACCCGGCGGGGGGCGCCGAGCCGGCCTACCTGTCCGCCGGCAACATGGCCGCCTTCTACCATGGCGGCATGGGTCCCATACGTCCCGTGGCGCCGGGCACCGATGCCTGGCTGCAGGGCCGCATCGCCGCCGACGACGTCGCCCTGGCCGACTTCCTGGCGGAACTCAGCCGCTATCGGCGCGGCTATATCACCTGTGATGCCGCCGCCGGGCGCATGCGCCTGTCCGGCCTCTTCCCCACCGACGATACCGACCGCGTACTGGATGCGATCAGCGGACTGCTGCCCGTGGCCATCACCCGCCGGACGCCGTACTGGGTAGAGGTCTCCGCGCGCCGCGCCCTGTAGCGCCGGCCGCCCGGAAAGACAGGCACGGCCCGGGGCGCACGCCGGCTTGCCGGCCTGCGGCCCTGCGCTGCCTTGCCGTCGCGCGGCGATTGCCGACCCCAGAAAAAATTCCGCCCATCGCTTTCCGGTTTTCGCATGGCTACGTGTCCTCTATGCATGGACGGCTCGAAGATGAGCCGGCAACGGAACCCCACGTCATGACGAGGAGAGGCGATGCACAGGCTCGCTGCCAGAAAACCCGCCATCATGGGCGGAACCGGCTCGTGACCGCCATGCTCATGGCCGCGCTGGCCGGGGCCGGACCGGGCCTGGCGGGTTCCGCGCACGCCCAGGATGCCCCCGCGGGCGGCCGGTCCGGCCATGCGGCGGACGCGCTCCCGGGCCAGGCGCGCCCCTCCGGCAACGCGGGCGGCGAGCCTGCCCGCGCCGGCGCCCCGCCGGCGCCGCAAGCCGCCGCGGCATCGCCGGCCGCCCGCGAATTCGACATCGCGCCCGGCCGGCTGGCCCGCGTGCTGCAGCAGATCGCCAGCCAGGGCGGCGTACTGGTCTACTTCGATCCGGCCGTCGTCGGCGAGGCGCGAAGCCCGGGTCTGCGGGGCCGCTACACGCCGGACCAGGCCTTCGCCGCGGTCCTGCTCGATCATGGCCTGGAAGCGCGCGAGACGCAGCCGGGCAGCTATCACGTGATACGCATCGCGACGGCGGCCACCGCCGTACTGCCCACGGTCCAGGTCCAGGCGCGCCCCCTGGCTGGCGACGCCGATGCCCTCGTCGCCAGGCAGACCACCACCGGCACGAAGACCGAAACTGACCTGCTCTCCAACCCCCAGTCGGTATCCGTCATCACCCAGCGCGACATGCGGGACCGCAACAGCGCCTCGGTGGTGCAGGCCTTGCAATACACGCCGGGCGTGCAGATCAACAACTACGGCGGCAATGAGATCCGCAACGACTGGATCGTGCTGCGCGGCTTCGATGCCAAGCTGGGCGGCGACTACCGCGACGGCCTGAGCCAGATGCCGTATGACCAGATCCGGCCGCGCCTGCCGACCTATGCCCTGGAAAGCATAGAAGTGCTGCGCGGGCCATCGTCGTCGCTGTACGGCCAGGCGTCGGCCGGCGGACTGGTCAACCGCACCACCAAGCGTCCGACCGAAGAGCCCGTGGGCGAGGTCGCGCTGGAACTGGGATCCTACGATCATCGGCAGGCCTATCTGGACCTGGGCGGTCCCATCGACGCGGGTGGCACGTCCCTGTACCGCCTGACCGCCACGGCCCGCGAGTCCGGCACGCAGGACGAATACAGCAGCGGCCACCGCTATCGCGACAACCTGGCGTATGTGGCGCCGGCCTACACCTGGCGCTCGGCCGACACCCGCATCACGGTGCTGCTGCACTACCAGCACGACCGCAACGACGGCGAATCGCGCAGCTACTACCCCTGGCGCACGCTGGTGGGCGACTATGCCTACGATGGCTACGACCGTGACGTCGCCAGCGCCGGCTACCAGTTCGAGCACCGCTTCAACCGCGTGTGGACCGCCCGCCAGAACCTGCGCTATCAGCACGGCGACATGACGTTGCGCAACCTGTACCCGCTGGCCCTGCAGGCCGACGGCAGGACCCTGACGCGCTATCTGGTCGACGCGCGCGAGGCCATGCACGGCCTGGCCGTCGACAACCAGCTGGAAGGCCGCTTCGACGATGGCCTGGGCCTGTCGCACACCTTGCTGCTGGGCGTGGACTACCGCCGGGTGCAAGGCTGGCAGACCTACAAGCAGGGCCCCGCGCCCGACCTGGACCTGGACGATCCGGTCTACGGGCTGGACCTGCCGCTGCCCGGCACGCTGGCCACCTTCCTGGACCTGAAGCAAACCAGCACGCAATGGGGCGTGTACGCGCAGGACCAGATCCGCCATGGCGACTGGACGCTGACCCTGTCCGGCCGCCACGACAGCGTGAACGACCAGACCATCGACCATCTGCGGCAGACCCGCACGGAACAGCGCGACCACGCCTTTACCGGACGCGCCGGACTGTCCTACGAGGCGGTGCCCGGCGTATCGCCCTATGTCAGCTACGCCACGTCATTCATGCCGCAGCTGGGCGTGGATTATGCCGGGACGCCGTTCACGCCCGCCAAGGCGCAACAGGTCGAAGCGGGCATCAAGATCCAGCCGCCGGATGCCGACGCGATCTACACGCTCGCGGTGTTCGACCTGCGCCAGCGCGATGGCCTGACGCCCGATCCCTTGCACGACGGCTTCAGCGTGCAGAGCGCCGAAACCCGCTCGCGCGGCGTCGAGCTGCAGGCCAAGGCCAGCTTCGCGCGCGGATGGGACGTGCTGGCGGCCTACACCTATAACGACGTGACGAATACGCGCAGCAATGACGGCGGGCAAGGCAAGACACCCATCGTCACGCCGCGCCACATGGCATCGCTGTGGCTGCAGCACCGCTTCGCCGGCGGCCATGCCCGGGGCTGGCGCGCCGCGCTGGGCCTGCGCTACGTCGGCACCACCTGGGTCGACGTCCAGAACACGATGAAGAACGCCCCCGCGACGCTGCTGGATGCCTCGGTGGGATACGAAACGGGCGCCTGGCGGTTTTCCGTCGACGTGACGAATGTGATGAACAAGGAAACGGTGGTCTGTCGCAACGACCGGCTCAATTGCCGATACGGCATCGACAGAACCGTGATGGCCACCGCGGCCTACCGCTTCTGACGCCGTATCGCGAGCCGGGGAACCGGGCTCATGCCCGCGCGTATCCGCAAGGAGCATCCATGCAGAAAGAGACACCGGCCGCCAATACGCTGGCGGCGCTATATATGGTCCACCAGCCCAAGCTGCTGCGCACCGCCTTGCGCATCCTGGGTTCGGCGGAGCTGGCCGACGACGTCGTCCAGGACACCTACCTGAAACTGCTCGAAGGGCCGCCGCTGTCCACCATACGGGAACCCGTCGCGTATCTGTTCCAGACGGTGCGCCACCTGGCCATCGACTATCACCGCCGGCGCGCCTTCGAGTACCGCCTCTTCGCCGAGGAGCAGGACGGCGAAAACGTCATGGCCGCCGACGGTGCCGACAATGTGGTCATCAGCCAGCAGGCCCTGTCCCTGGCAAGCGCGGCGCTGGCCAGCCTTTCGGCGCGCACGCGGCGGGCATTCGAGCTGTACCGCCTGGAAGGCCATACGCAGCGCGACATCGCCCGCGACCTGGGCGTGTCCACCACGCTGGTCAACTTCATGATCCGCGACGCGCAGCTGGCGCTCAGCCCCTGCCGGGAGTGCCTGTTGCCCGACTGATGGGTAGGGAACGCCGTCACATCCCCATCGCGGCGCATCTGTTAACGTTGCGGATGCGCCGCCCCTCGGCGCGCCAACTTCATGAGGTGTCGCCATGCAACGCAATTTCGACCTTGTCGTCTCCATCCTCGGCGCCTTCCGCGACGCCGAGGCAGCCGTCCTGAGCGGCCGTGACGTGACGGCCGCCGTGCAGGAACTCGATATCGAAGGCGCCACGCCCGAAGCGGTCAGCCACCATCTGGAACTGCTGGCCGATGCGGGCCTGGCGAAGAAGCTGACCGAAAGCACCGCGGGCCAGGACGCCATGTGGCGCATCACCTGGAAGGGCTACGACGCCCTGGAACAGGACGAAGAAGACGAAGAGGACGAAGAAGACGACGAGGACGACCTGGACCTGGACGACTGAACCGGCGCGACCGGACCGCGCAACACGGCTTCCCTCGGCATGACCACTCCCTACCCCGAAGGCGGCGGCCCGCCGGCCGCCGCGCCTTTCTCCGGCAAGGAAAGCGGCACACCCGCCGGCTCCCGGGCCCCGGCGGCCACTTCGTCCGCCGGCACGCCGCCAGGCCACGCCACCATCGCGCTGGAGCCCCCGCGCCAGGATGACGTGCAGGCGCTGCTGGCCCAGGCCGACGCCTACCTGCACGCGCTTTACCCGCCGGAAAGCAACCACATCCTGGAAGTCGACGCGCTGGAACAACCCGGCATCGATTTCTTCGTCGCCCGCCGCGCCGGCATCGCGCTGGGCTGCTGCGCGCTGGTGCCCGCCCTGGACGGCAGCGCGGAAATCAAGCGCATGTTCGTCGTGCCGGAAGCGCGCGGCATGCGGCTGGGCCGCCGGCTGCTGGAACGCCTGGAAGACCAGGCGCGCGCACGCGGCATTCCCCTGTTGCGGCTGGAAACGGGCATCCACCAGCCCGAGGCCCTGGGCCTGTACCGCGCCAGCGGCTACCGCGACATCCCGCCCTTCGGCGATTACCTGCCCGATCCGCTCAGCGTTTTCATGGAGAAAGTCCTGGACGCGCGCCGATAAGGGCGCCCCAGTGAAAAGGGCCTCGCGTCCCGAAGGACACGAGGCCCCGCGGCGCACCGGGCGGTCCGCCCGGCCGCGCGCGTGTGCGCGGAATCAGGCCGCCAGGCGACCCGCGATGCGCTGCTTGGTATCGGGCAGCGACTTGGGCAGGCGCTCGGCCAGCTGCGTGAACAGCTCGTCGTGCAAGGCCAGCTCATCGCGCCATGCCGCGGCATCGATGGACGAGACCAGCTCGTACTTGTCCGCGCCGAAATCCAGCCCCTTCCAGTCGATGTCCTGGTAGCGCGGCGTCACGCCGAAGACATGTTCCTGGCCCTGGGCCTTGCCCTCGATGCGCTCCAGCATCCACTTCAGCACGCGCATGTTCTCGCCGAAACCCGGCCACACGAACTTGCCATCCGGCCCCTTGCGGAACCAGTTGACGGTGTAGAAGCGCGGCAGCGTGGCGCCGGTCTGGCGCAGCTGTTCGCCCAGCTTGAGCCAGTGCTGGAAATAGTCGCTCATGTTGTAGCCGCAGAAGGGCAGCATGGCGAAGGGATCGCGCCGCACCACGCCTTGCTGGCCGGCGGCGGCGGCGGTGGTTTCCGAGCCCATGGTGGCCGCCATGTAGACGCCCTCTTCCCAGTTGCGCGCTTCGGTCACCAGCGGCACGGTGGTGGAGCGGCGGCCGCCGAAGATGAATGCATCGATGACCACGCCCTGCGGGTTTTCCCATTCAGGGTCGATGGACGGGCACTGCGAGGCCGGCGCCGTGAAGCGGGCGTTGGGATGCGCGGCCTTGCGGCCGGTTTCCTTGGCGATCTGCGGCGTCCAATCCTGCCCCTGCCAATCGATCAGGTGCGCGGGCGGCGTTTCCGTCATGCCTTCCCACCAGACGTCGCCATCGTCGGTCAGCGCCACATTGGTGAAGATGCAATTGGCGCGCAGCGTCGCCATGGCGTTGGGATTGGTTTTCTCGCCGGTGCCGGGCGCCACGCCGAAATAGCCGGCTTCCGGGTTGATCGCGTGCAGCTTGCCGTCCTTGCCGGGCTTGATCCAGGCAATGTCGTCGCCGATCGTCGATACCTTCCAGCCGTCCAGCCCTTCCGGTGGAATCAGCATGGCGAAATTGGTCTTGCCGCAGGCCGACGGGAACGCCGCCGCCACGTGATGCTTGCGTCCTTCCGGCGAGGTCACGCCCAGGATCAGCATGTGTTCGGCCAGCCAGCCCTCGTCGCGGCCCATCGTCGACGCGATGCGCAGCGCGAAGCACTTCTTGCCCAGCAGCGCATTGCCGCCGTAGCCCGAACCGTAGCTCCAGATTTCGCGGGTGGCGGGATAGTGCACGATGTACTTGGTGGGATTGCAAGGCCACGGCACGTCGGCCTGGCCCTCGGCCAGCGGCGCGCCCACCGTATGGACACATGGCACGAACTCGCCGTCATCGCCCAGGATGTCGTATACCTTGCTGCCCATGCGCGTCATGATGCGCATGCTGACCACCACATAGGGACTGTCGGTCAGTTCCACGCCGATATGGGAGATCGGCGAACCCAGCGGTCCCATGGAAAACGGCACCACGTACAAGGTGCGGCCGCGCATCGCGCCGTCGAACAGCTTGTTCAGCGTGGCGCGCATTTCGGCGGGCGCGGCCCAGTTGTTGTTCGGGCCGGCATCGGCCTTGTCTTCGGTGCAGATAAAGGTGCGATCCTCCACGCGCGCAACGTCGCCGGGGTCGGACCAGGCCAGATAGGAATTCGGCCGCTTCTCGGGGTTGAGCCGGCGCAGCGTGCCGGCCTGGACCATCTGCTCGCACAAGCGGTCGTATTCTTCCTGCGAGCCATCACACCAGACGACGCGATCGGGCTTGGCCAGCGCCACGAATTCCCCGACCCAGTCGACGAGTTTGCGGTGCCGGACATGGGCCGGCACATTCAGTGCGGCGACGAGTCCATCGAGAGGTCGGTTCATTGGCTATCTCCTGATTTATTGATGAGTCTGCAAATCTGTCGCGGCGCCGTGGCACCGATAAGCTCCGTTGCGAGCCCGCCGGCGGTCATCACCGCGTCATCGACGCGGTGCATGCCGGCATTTTGTTTATCCGGCGATGATACCCGCCCGGGGGATGGCCCAGTCAACCCAACCACATGGGGGAATGAAGCCGTCGGGCAGCATACGGGTGACGCGCGTCGGCGTTCGTCGCCGGACGTGTCAAATTGAGGCGAACAGTCACATCCCGCGCGTCACATCCCGCGCGCAAGCGGCACGGGTGACGGGCACGGTGGACGGCCCGGCTGACAGCCGGGCGACAGCGGCGTTACAGCCGGAGCGAGCCGCGCGGCGGCAAGCCGGCCACCCGCCCGCCGGGGAAACCAGGCCGGACGCGCAGGCGCGCCTCTTGGCGTCGCCCCTGGCCTGGGCGGAGCGTCGAACGTAACAAACCAGCAAGTTTCGTTCCACTTGGGCGTGCCAGCGGACGCGGCGGCTCGTTTCGTTATTGACCACCGGCCGCCTCGTTTCGGGTCTTTTATTTTCGTTTATGTTCCTTTATGATCGGGCCATGGATCTCAATCCGCGCCAACTGGCCCTGGTCGACGCCGTGCGCCAGGAAGGCACCTTCACCATCGAGGCCCTGGCCCAGCGTTTCGGCGTCACCTTGCAGACGGTGCGCCGCGACGTCACCCTGCTTGCCGGCGCGGGCCTGCTCGCCCGATTCCACGGCGGCGTGCGCGTGGCGGCGTCCTCCACCACCGAGAACATCGCCCACCAGCAGCGCCAGGCCGTCAACGCCGACGGCAAGCGGCGCATCGCGCACGCCGTCGCCGCGCAGGTACCGGACGGCTGCTCGCTGATCCTGAACATCGGCACCACCACCGAAGCCATCGCCCGGGCCCTGCTGCGCCATCGAGGGCTGCGCGTCATCACCAACAACCTGCACGTGGCCGATATCCTGGCCGCCAACCCGGATTGCGAAGTGATCGTGGCGGGAGGCCTGATGCGGGCCAGCGACCGCGCCATCGTCGGCGACGCCGCCATCGACTTCATCCGCCGTTTCAAGGTCGACATCGGGCTGATCGGCATCTCGGGCATCGAGGCCGACGGCACGCTGCGGGACTACGACTTGCGCGAGGTCAGCGTCGCGCGCGCCATCATCGAGCAGTCGCGCGAAGTCTGGCTCGCCGCCGACCGCAGCAAGTTCGAGCGCCGGGCCATGGTGGAAGTGGCCCACGTGTCCCGCATCGATCGCCTGTTCACCGATCACCCCATTCCGGACGCCATCGCGCGCGTGCTCCAAGAAGCCGGCGTGCGCTGCGAAATCACCGATAACCCGCCCTCCATCCAGCCATGACCCCCATCCGCCCCGTGACGCCCCCCACCCGCGAACGCCTGCTGGCGCAACTCGACTCCGCCCAGCCCTGGGACGTCATCGTCATCGGCGGCGGCGCCACCGGCCTGGGCACCGCGGTGGACGCGGCGGCACGCGGCTACCGCACCCTGCTGGTCGAGGCCGCGGACTTCGCCAAGGGCACGTCCAGCCGCGCCACCAAGCTGGTCCACGGCGGCGTGCGCTACCTGGCCCAGGGCAACATCAGCCTGGTGCGGGAGGCCCTGCACGAACGCGGGCTGCTGGGCCGCAACGCGCCCCACGTGGTGTGGCCATTGGGCTTCGTCGTGCCGGCCTACGGCTTGTTGGACCAGCCCTTCTATGGGATCGGCCTGAAGATGTACGACGTACTGGCCGGGCGGCTCAACCTGCGGTCCAGCCGCCTGTTGTCGCGCGCGCAGGCGCTGGCGGACGCGCCGACGCTGGCGCCGGAAGTCGGCGGCCACCGGCTGCGTGGCGGCGTCCTGTACTACGACGGCCAGTTCGACGATGCCCGGCTGGCCACCGCGCTGATGCGCACCTTGTTCGACCTGGGCGGCATGGCGGTCAACTACATGGCGGTCACCGGGCTGAACCAGAGCAACGGCCGCATCGACGGCGTGACGGTGCGCGACATGCTGGGCGGCACCACCTTCGTCCTGCATGGCAAGTGCGTGGTGAACGCCACCGGGGTCTGGGTGGACGAAATCCGCCGCATGGAGGACCGCTCCGCCATGGGGCTGGTGGCGCCCAGCCAGGGCGTGCACCTGACGCTGCCGCGCGATTTCCTGCCGGGCGCCAACGCCATCCTGATACCCAAGACCGACGATGGCCGCGTGCTGTTCGTCGTGCCATGGAACGGCCATACCATCGTCGGCACCACGGATGCGCCGCGCGCCGACCTGCCCGTGGAGCCCGATGCCAGCCGCGCCGATGTGGACTTCATCCTGGACACGGCGGGGCGCTACCTGAGCCGCAAGCCCACGCGCGCCGACGTCACCAGCGTATGGAGCGGCCTGCGTCCCCTGGTCAAGTCCAGCGGCGTGGGCGCGACCAAGACACTGTCGCGCGAGCACACCATCCTGCTGTCCGACGCCGGCCTGATCACCGTGACCGGCGGCAAGTGGACCACCTACCGCCGCATGGCGCAGGACGTCATGGACATGGCCGTGCGCGAACAGCTGTTGCCCTATGCGCCCTGCCGCACCCAGGACCTGCCGCTGCACGGCGCCGCGGGCGCGGCGGCCGGCCTGGCGCCGGCGGGCACGCCGGACGCCTACTACGGCAGCGATCTGCCGCAGCTGCGCGCCCTGCCGGGCGCCGACCGCATCCTGGTGTCCGCCAGCGGCCTGAGCGAAGCGCATGTGCGTTTCGCCGCGCGCTTCGAACTGGCGCGCAGCGTGGAGGACGTACTGGCGCGCCGCAATCGGGCCTTGTTCCTGGACAGCGCGGCCGCGCTGCGCGCGGCGCCAGACGTCGCCCGCATCCTGGCGGAGGAACTGGGCCACGATGCCGCCTGGCAGCGCCGCAGCGTGGCGGACTTCGAGCGCACCGCCCAGGTGTACCGGTTGGCCGCCTAGCGGGCCGCCGGCCCGGCCGCCATCGGATACCGGGCATCGCGCGCCGCGCGCCCCCACGACATGGCGGGACATCGGGCGTAGAATCTTCGCGGTTCACGATGTCCTGCGGCGCCCGCGTGGCGCCGCTCGCTTGCATGATGCTGAACGCGCCCGCGCGGCGCCCCTGCTTGCACGATGCTGAACGCGCCCCGCCGGCGCGCCCCTCCGGAGAACCTGCGATGTCCATCCCCAAGATCCAGTTCGGCCGCACCGGCCTGAAGGTATCCCGCCTTGCGCTCGGCACCATGACGTTCGGCTTGCAGACCGACGAAGCGCTCGCCGGCCGCATCCTGGACAAGGCCGCCGACGGCGGCATCAACTTCCTCGACACCGCCGATGTCTACCCGCTGGGCGGCACGCCGGACACCGTGGGCCGCACCGAGGAAATCGTCGGCCGCTGGCTGACCGGCAAGCGTTCGCGCTTCATCGTGGCCACCAAGGCCGTCGGCGTGATGGGCGCGGAAGAATGGGAACGCGGCGCCTCCCGCAAGCATCTGCTGGATGCCATCGACGCGTCGCTCAAGCGCCTGCAAACGGACTACGTCGATCTGTACCAGCTGCATGCCGATGACGAAACCACGCCGCTGGACGAAACGCTGGAGGCCCTGGACGTTATCGTCAAGTCGGGCCGCGCGCGCTATATCGGCGTGTCGAATTTCCTGGCGTGGCGCCTGGCCACCGCGCTGGGCCGCTCCGACGTTCGGCACCTGACGCGCTTTACCTCGGTGCAGCCGCGCTACAGCCTGCTGTTCCGCGAAATCGAGCGCGAGCTGCTGCCGCTGTGCGCCGCGGAGGGCCTGGCCGTGATTCCCTACAACCCACTGGCGGGCGGCCTGCTGACCGGCAAGCACAAGCGCAACAGCGCCCCGGCCGCCGGCACGCGCTTCACGCTGGGCACCGCCGCCGGCCGCTACCAGGACCGCTACTGGAACGAGCGCTCCTTCGAAACCGTGGAGTCCTTGCGCGGCATCGCGCAAGAGGCCGGCGTATCGCTGACCACGCTGGCCATGGCCTGGGTGCTGGCCAATCCGGTCATCACCGCGCCGCTGCTGGGCGCCAGCAAGCCGGAACAACTGGACGACACGCTGGCGGCGGTGGATTACAAGCTCTCGCCCGAACTCAAGTCGAAACTGGATACGCTGACCCATGAATACCGCTTTGGCGACTCCGTCCGCTGACGCTTCCGTGCATGAACGGCTGACGTCCCTGCTGGACCGGGCCGGCATCGAATACCGCCAGTTGCGCCACGCCGCCGAGGGCCGCTCCGAGGCGGTGGCGGCGATACGCGGCACGGCGGTCGGCCAGGGCGCCAAGGCCCTGGTGTGCCGCGTCAAGCTGTCGTCGACCCAGCGCGCGCACGTGCTGGCCGTGTTCCCCGCGGACCGGCAGGCGGACCTGGAAGCCATCGCGCGCGCCGTGGGCGGCAAGAAGGCATCGCTGGCCTCGCGCGATCTTGCCCGCGAGCTGACCGGCTGCGAGATCGGCGCGATCCCGCCCTTCGTGTTCAACGATGCGCTTTCCCTGCTGGTGGACGAAACGCTCGGGACCCGCTACGAAGAAATCGTCTTCAACGCCGGCAGGCTGGACGCATCCATCGTCATGCGCGCCAGGGACTACCTGGCCCTGGTGCGGCCCGCCACCGCGGCCTTCACGCGCGACGGCGCAGCGGCCGCCTTGGCGGATTAAGGACCCCATCATGTGCCTGGCCGTCCTTGCCATCCATACCGTCCCGGGCCTGCCCGCGATCATCGCCGCCAATCGCGACGAATACCATGCGCGGCCGACGGCCCCGGCACAACCCTGGAAGGACGATCCCCGCATCATCGCGGGCCGCGACCTGAAGTCCGGCGGCACCTGGATGGGAATGACGCGCGGCGGGCGCTACGCGCTGGTCACCAACTACCGCGATCCCATGAGCATCCTGCCGCGCGCGCCCTCCCGCGGCAAGCTGGTGGAAGACTACCTGCGCCAGGACACCGCCCCCGAGGACTATGTCCAGCGCGTGGCGCGGGACGGCGCGCGGTACAACGGCTTCAATCTCATCGTCGGCGACCGCGGCGCCGCCTGGTACTACAGCAACCGCGGCGCATCGCCGCGGGCGCTGGAGCCGGGCATCTATGCCCTGTCCAACCACCTGCTGGACACGCCCTGGCCCAAGCTCGCGCGCACCAAGGCCGCGTTCGCCGGCATCCTGCGCGCCTCTCCCACCCCGGATCCCGAGGCCCTGTTCGAGGCCCTGGGGGACCGCTCCATCGCCCTGGATGCCGAACTGCCCGATACCGGCGTGGGCCTGGAACGCGAACGCTTCCTCAGCAGTGCCTTTATCGTGGGCCTGACCTACGGCACCCGCTCCTCGACCGTGATGATGCTGGGCGACCGGCATGCGGCCCTGTACGAACGCCGGTTCGCGCCGGACGGCTCGCCCGCCGGGCGTTCCAACTGGGACGTGGAAGCCGCCTGAGAACCGCCCATCGGCGCGTCCCGCCCTTGATATCGGTCAATGGGCGCCCGGTCCGCAGCCGCTAAGTTTTCGCACACAAGGATATGCGACGGAGTCACGCCGAACTTTCACGCCCGGACTCCGCTCCAAACGCATGCGCACGGGCATAAGGCTTGCCATATCGGCCACCGCTGCGCACCCGCCCCTTCCCGGGGCAGTCTTTGTTTTTCGATAGGAGCAGAATGATGAAAACAATCCGTCTTCGCCGCTCGCTGGCTGCCGTGCTGATGCTCGGCGCCGGGCTCTCCGTCGCATATGCCGATATGCCGCCCGTGCAGAAACAGGGCAACGTCACTTTCGTAACGGGCGGGGTAGGCCTGGACGAATCCACTTCCATGAAGGCCGCGGAAAAAGACTACTCGCTGTCCATGGTCTTCGCCCAGCGCGCCGATGGCCAGAACCTGTACACCGCGGACGTGCCGGTCACCATCACCGACAGCAAGGGCGCAACGGTGCTGCAGACGACCACCAATGGCCCCTACCTGCTGGTACAGCTGCCGCCCGGCACCTACAAGATCAGCTCCACCTACAACGGCAAGGAGCTCGTGCGCCAGGCCACCGTCAGCAAGGGCTCGCACAACCGCGTTGCCTTTGAATGGCAATAAGGCACGGCGCCTCGACTGGCGGCTGGCCGGGCGTACGCCCGCGACGGCTCACCCGGCGTCGCCGCCGATCTTGCCACGCAGCAGCTTGATGCGCCCGTGATGCACCTTGCGCTGTACGCGCCGTTGCTGCGACGCGCGCGTGGGCCGTGTCGGCTTGCGCGGAACCACCGGACGCGCCGCCGCGGCGATCATCGCCGCCAGCCGGTCGATCGCTTCGGCGCGGTTCTTGTCCTGGCTGCGATGCGTCTGGGCCTTGATGACGGCCACGCCCTCCTTGGTGATGCGGCGGTCGCCGCTTCCCAATAGCGCCTGCTTGATCTCCTCCGGCAGGGACGAGGCGCCGATGTCGAAGCGCAAATGCACGGCGCTGGAGACCTTGTTGACGTTCTGCCCGCCGGCGCCCTGCGCGCGTATCATGCCGAGCTCGATTTCGCGCTCGTCCAGGAACAGGTCTTTGGTAATGGGTATCATGCCCGCCAGTCTACAACCCGCACGGCGGCAAGGTTGCTCCGGCCCATGGTTGAAATCGCCGATACACTGCCCCATGTATATGGCGTGAGGAAAACCATGAAGCCCTTGTCAGAAATCCCGCTCTCGGTCCTGGACCTCGCGCCTATCGCGCAAGGCCGCACCGCGGCGGACGCCTTCCGTAACACCGTCGAACTGGCCCGGCACGTCGAAGCCCTGGGCTACAACCGTTTCTGGCTGGCCGAGCATCACAATATCAACGGCATCGCCAGCAGCGCCACGGCCGTGCTGATCGGCCATGTCGCCGCCCATACCCGCACCATACGCGTGGGATCGGGCGGCGTCATGCTGCCCAATCATGCCTCGCTGATCATCGCCGAACAGTTCGGCACGCTGGAATCGCTGTTCCCCGGCCGTATCGACCTGGGCCTGGGCCGCGCGCCCGGCAGCGACGGGATGACGCAGCGCGCCCTGGGCCGCGATCCGCGCAGCGGCATGAACTTCCCGGCGCAGCTGGAAGAGCTGCGCGGCTATTTCCGTCCCGCGCATCCCACGCAGGCGGTGCGCGCCATTCCGGGCGAAGGGCTCGATGTTCCCATCTGGCTGCTGGGATCCAGCGATTTCAGCGCCCGCCTGGCGGCGGAGCTGGGCCTGCCCTTCTCCTTCGCCGGCCATTTTTCGCCGGAAGGCATGGCGGCGATGCAGCTGTACCGCCATCTGTTCAAGCCGTCGGACACCCTGGACCGGCCCTATGCCATGATCGGCGTCCCGGTCATCGCGGCCGACACCGACGAGGAAGCGCAGCGCCAGGCCACCACGCAGCAGCAGAAGTTCCTGTCCGTGATACGCGGCCACCGCCTGCAATTGCAGCCGCCGGTGGACGATATGTCGGGGCTGTGGGACGAGTGGGAAAAGGCCGCGGTACAGCAACGCCTGGGCGCCTCCGTCGTCGGCGGGCCCGAGACGGTCCGGCGCGGGCTGGAATCGCTGATCGCCCGTACCCAGGCCGACGAAGTGATGATCGTTTCCGACTTCTACGATCCCGCGGACCGGCTGCGCTCCTACGAGATCGTGGCCTCGCTCAAGCAATCCGCCGCGGCCGCCGCGCCGCGGGCCGGCACGGCCGTTGCGCCATGACAATTTCATCCACCCAGGGCCGCCAGCGCCCGCATGCGCCGCGCAAGGCACGGCAAGGACGTATCGAATGAGCATCGTCGAACTGAACAAGGACTCCTTCCAGGAAGCGATCAAGCCGGACGGCACGTTGATCGTGGACTTCTGGGCCCCGTGGTGCGGGCCCTGTCGCGGTTTCGCGCCGGTGTTCGAAAAAGCCGCCGAGGAACATCCCGACGTCACCTTCGCCAAGGTGAATACCGACGTCGAGCAGGAATTGGCCGGCGCGCTGGGCATACGCTCCATCCCGACGCTGATGGTGTTCCGCGAGCAGGTGCTGCTGTTCTCACAGCCGGGCGCCCTGTCGGCGGGCCAGTTGAACGAGCTGCTCAGCAAGGTCAAGGAACTGGATATGGAAAAGGTCCATCAGGACATCGCCGCTGCCCAACAGCAGCAGGACGCCGAAGGCGGCCAGGCCTGAGCCGCCCGCGAAGGCGGGTCCAGCGGGTGCGCGGCTACTCGCGCATGCGCAGCGACGATTTCCCGCGCGTCAGATTGACGAACCAGGCATTCAGCGCCTCGAATGCCTGTCGCGGCACGGTCAGGGCGAGCACTACGCCATCGGCCTGGAAGTCCTCTCTCGCGATGCTCGCTCCCGCCTGTGCCAGGTGCGCCTTCAACTGCTGCAAATCGGTATAGGCGCAGGCGCAGGTGGCATCGACGGTATCGACGATCTCCACGCGTGGCGCCAGCCGCAGGCAGTTCGCGGCCGCGCCGCCATAGGCGCGCGCCAATCCTCCCGTTCCCAGGTTGATACCGCCGTACCAGCGTGTGACGACCACCGCCACGCGGTCGCAATCCTGGCCCTCGATGGCCTGCAACATGGGGCGCCCCGCCGTCCCGCCCGGTTCGCCATCGTCACTGAAGCGGTACGCCGCGCCGATGCGATAGGCCCAGCAATTGTGCGTGGCGCCCGGGTCGCTGTGCGCGGCGATGAAGGCCATGGCGGCATCCACGTCCCCCGCGGGACCGGCATGCGCCAGGAAAACGCTTTTCTTGATCGTTTCCCGGTAGGCGTGGATCGCGGCCAGCGTGCTGGGCACGGTCAGTCGCCGCCGGCGGGAACGGGAACGGGTATGGCGAGCTGCGACGGCGCGGGCGCCGGTACCGGCACCGCACCCGACGCGGAAGCCGACGCCGCGCCCGGCACCGCACCCGGCGCCGGCGGCCCCGCCGATGCGGACGCCTCGCCGGACAAGGACGCGCCTGCCGCGGCACTCGCCGCCGCGTCCTGGCGCCGCGCCGCCCGCTGCAGGCCCAGCGCGATCGACATCGCCACTGTCGCCGCCAGCGCGGCGAACAGGAAAATCGCCGGGTAGCTGAAGCCGGTCACGATCAAGCCGGCCACCGGCCCGGTAATCCCCAGGGAAAGGTCCAGGAAGGCCGAGTACGCCCCCAGGGCGGCGCCGCGATTGCCCGCCGGCACGCGGTTCACGGCTTCCACGCCCATCGCCGGGAACACCAGCGAAAAGCCGAAGCCCGCCAGCGCCGCGCCCGCCAGCGCCATCCAGGGCGCGACGGCCAGCCACAGCAGCAACAGGCCCAGGACTTCCACGGCGATGGACAGGATGGCGACGCGGAAGCCGCCAAAGCGCCCTATCGTGCCGCCCAGCAGCAGCCGCGCCCCGATGAAAAAGCATCCGAATACGCTCAGCGACATGGCCGCGCCGCCCCATTGATGGGCGGCGTAGTACAGCGTGACGAAGGCGGCGATGGAACCGAAGCCCACCGAAGCCAGGCCCAGCGCCAGCCCGTGCGGCAGGACGCGCGCCACCACCTGGGAGAACGCCATGCGGACGCCGCCCACGACGGCCACGCGGGCGCGTGGCGCGGCCAGCGCCAGCCCCAGCAGCCCGCAGGCCAGCACCGCGGCGCCGACGGCGCCGAAGCCCCAGCGCGCCTGCAACTGCACGCCCAGGGGCGCCCCGATGGCCAGCGCCCCGTAGGTGCTGATGCCGTTCCAGGAGATCACCTTGGCCGTGTGCGCGGCGCCCACGCGGCCGATGCCCCAGGTGATGCAGCCGGTGCCCACCCAGCTCTCCCCGAAGCCCAGCACCAGGCGTCCCACCATCAGGGCCGCCAGACTCAGCGCCGGCGTATGCGACAGCCCATGGGCCAGCAACAGGAAAACCCCGCTGGCCGCGCAAGCCGCCAGGCCGACCAGCACGGTCTGCTTGGGCCCCACGGTATCGGCCATGCGGCCCGCATGCGAGCGGCTGAGCAGCGTCGCCAGGTACTGGACGCTGATCACCAGCCCCGCCAGCACGGAGCCGTAGCCCAGGTCGCCATGGACGTAGCCCGGCAACACCGCCATGGGCAGGCCGATGACCAGATAGCAAAGGAATGTGAAAAAGACGATGGAGACGACTTGCAGCGTGACGGCGGAGGCGCGCGGCTGCGTGCGGGACATGGAAACGGGGGACGGCATGGTGCGGGTAGCTAGGGTTTTCCCTAGTTTAACGCACGCCGCCCAAGGCGCGCACGCCATTCAATGCTCTTCCCGGCGCCGTGATCCCGTGGGACGGCGCCGGTCCCCGGGGCCCGCTCCCCCGGCTTCACACTTCCACGCCGCGCGAGGACAGATAGTCCTCGTACCCGCCGCGGTAATCGACGATCTCCCCATCGGGCAGGATTTCGATGACGCGGGTCGCCAGCCCGGACACGAATTCCCGGTCGTGCGACACGAAGAACAGCGTCCCCTGGTATTTTTCCAGCGCGAACTGCAGCGATTCGATGGATTCCATGTCCAGGTGGTTGGTCGGTTCGTCCATCAGCAGCACATTGTGCCGGCCCAGCATCAGGCGCCCGAAGGTCATGCGGTTCTTTTCGCCGCCGGACAGCACCTTGGGCGCCTTGGGCAGGTCGTCCGCGGAAAACAGCAGCCGCCCCAGCGCGGAACGCACCGACTGGTCGTCGTCGCCAGGCTGGCGGTATTCCGCCATCCAGTCGAACAGATTGATGTCGGTCTGCTGGAACTGATCCGACACGTCCTGCGCCATGTAGCCCAGGTCGGCGTTATCCGACCACTTGATGGTGCCGGAATCCGGCGCCAGGTCCCCGGCCAGCATGCGCAGCAGGGTCGTCTTGCCCACCCCGTTGGCGCCGACGATGGCGATCTTCTCGCCCGCATCCACCATCGCCGAGAAATCGCGGATGACCGGCGCGTCGTAGGACTTGGACAGGTGCTCCACCGTGACGGCCAGGCGGTGCATGACCTTGTTCTGCTCGAAGCGGATATACGGGTTCTGCCGCGAGGACGGCTTGACCTCCACCTGCTCGGCCTTGATGCGATCGATCTGCTTCAGGCGCGAAGTGGCCTGGCGCGACTTGGACTTGTTGGCGGCGAAGCGGCGCACGAAGTCCTGCAGTTCGGCGATCCGTTCCTTGGCCTTGGCGTTATTGGCCGACAGGCGCTCGCGCGCCTGCGTGGAGGCCAGCATGTAGTCGTCGTAATTGCCCGGATAAACGCGGATCTCGCGGTAATCCAGGTCGGCCATGTGCGTGCAGACCTGGTTCAGGAAGTGGCGATCGTGGCTGATGATGATCATCGTGCTCTGGTAGCCGTTGAGCACGTCCTCCAGCCAGCGGATCGTATTGATATCCAGGTTGTTGGTGGGTTCGTCCAGCAGCAGCACGTCCGGGTTGGAGAACAGCGCCTGCGCCAGCAGCACGCGCAGCTTCCAGCCCGGCGCGATCTCGCGCATGGGCTGGTTGTGCTGTTCCACATCGATACCCAGGCCCAGCAGCAGCTCGCCGGCGCGAGCTTCGGCGGTATAGCCGTCGTACTCGGCGAACTTGGCCTCCAGGTCGGCGGCGCGCATGTAGTCCTCTTCCGTGGCATCGGCGTTGGCGTAGATGGCGTCGCGCTCGGACATGGCGGCCCACATATCGGTGTGGCCCATCATCACCACGTCCAGCACGCGGTTGTCCTCGAAGGCGAACTGGTCCTGCCGCAGCTTGCCCAGCCGCATGCCCGGCTCCAGGGACACGCTGCCGGCGGAGGGCTCCAGGTCGCCCCCGATGATCTTCATGAAGGTGGACTTGCCGGATCCATTGGCCCCGATCAGTCCATACCGGTTGCCGTCCCCGAACTTGACGCTGACATTTTCGAAAAGCGGCTTGGGGCCGAACTGGATGGTGAGATTGGCGGTGGATATCACGTTGATTGAATCGAAGAAAGGCCGGAATGCAAACCCGTCAGTGTACCCCCTGCGTGCGAAAGCGGCATTTCATGGGCCGGGCGATGGGCCGGTGGACGTCCGCGCGGCAACGATGCGCGAGACGGCGACGTTTGGATTAATCCCTACCCGCCGATTGTCAAGCCACCGCAACGAGGATGTAATGCGAGCAAGAGCGCGACGGTCCGATGCAAAGCCGTCTGCGGCCGGAACCGCGGCGATGGCGGCTCTGTCCGGAAGCGCCAGCCCGGCGATCGCGGCCGGGCCGCCGGCGCGGGGCTGGCGGGCATCGACGAGGGACACATCATGCTGCACACGCTGGAAATCGAACACAAGCCCCAGGCCGCGCTGGTCTGGCTATCCAGGCCGGACGTGCGCAATGCCGTGGATGCGCAGATGGTCCAGGAGCTGACCGAAACGTATGCATCGCTGGGCCGCGACAGCCAGGTGCGGGCCATCGTTCTGGCGGCGCGCGGCATCGCCTTCTGCGCCGGCGCTGACGATGCGTGGACGCGCGAAACCGCGCACGGCGGCGAGGCGGCCATCCGCGCCGACGCCGCGGCCTGCGGCACCATGCTGGAAACGATCTACCGATGCTCCAAGCCAACCATCGTGCGGCTGCACGGGGCCTGCATGGGCCTGGGCATGGGCCTGGCGGCGGCATGCGACATCGCCATCGCGTCCTCGCAAGCGACCTTCGCGCTGCCGGAAACGCGCCTGGGCCTGATTCCATCCATCATCGCGCCCTACGTGCTGCGCGCCATGAGCCCGCGGGACGCCACGCGCTGGTTCCTGACCGGGGAAACCTTCAGCGCCGCGGAAGCCTGGCGCATCGGCTTCGTACACGGACTGTCCGAGCCGGACTCCATGGACATGCGCATCGCGGCGCTGGTGGACACCTTCATGCTGACCGCCCCCGACGCCGTCGCGGCGACCAAAGTGCTGGTGCAGGCGTCATCCGGGCGGCCCGTCGACGACACCACGGGCGGGGATGACCTGCCCGCGGGACGCATCCTGGCGTCGCCGGCCCGCGCGGCGGCGGACGGCGACGGCGGCCTGGGCGGCCGCGGCCCGTCTATGTTGAACGGAATGCTGGACGGCTAGCGTGCGCGGCCCGGCCGGCGGTCCCGTGGATACGTCCGCATGGCGGGCGCATCGGCCGGACAGCACCGGGAAGGCTCCCGCCCCTAGACGCCGGGATCCGGCTCCTCGGGGCGGATGCGCGCGCGCTCGATGCCGGCGCGGTAGCGGTCCAGCGCATTGAACAACAGCGGATTGGCCAGGATCGACAGGATGGCGCCCGCCAGTACCAGGTCCTGCCCGGCCTTCGGCAGGATTTCCTGCGTGACGCCCAGGCCGGCCAGGATGAAAGAGAACTCGCCGATCTGCGCCAGGCTGGCCGAAATGGTCAGCGCCGTCAGCTTGGGGTGGCGGAAGGCGCGCACGATCACATAAGAGGCGATGGACTTGCCGACCAGGATGATCAGGAAAGTGCCGAGCACGCCCCAGGGGTCGCGTATGAGCACCATGGGGTCGAACAGCATCCCCACCGACACGAAGAACAGGACCGAGAACGCATCCCGCAGCGGCAGCGATTCGTCGGCGGCGCGCTGGCTGAACTCCGACTCGGCCATCACCATGCCGGCGAAGAAGGCGCCGAGCGCGAAGGACACGCCGAACAGCGCCGTCGCCCCGTAGGCGATACCCAGCGCGCAGGCCAGCACGCCCAGCCGGAACAGCTCGCGATTGCCGGTATAGACCACGCGTTCCAGCAGCCAGGGGATGACGCGCCGGCCGAACACCAGCATGACGGCGACGAAGGCCGCCACCTTGACGGCGGTCAGGCCCAATATGACCCACAGCGAGGCGCCGTCGCCGTTCTGTTCGCGGCCGCCCAGCACGCCGGACAGGGCGGGGATCAGCACCAGCGCCGCCACCATGGCGAGGTCCTCGACGATGAGCCAGCCGATGGCGATGCGCCCTTCGTTGGTATCGACCAGGTTGCTGTCTTCCATGGCCTTGATCAGTACGACGGTACTGGCCACCGACAGGGCCAGCCCGAACAGCAGGCCGGCGCCCAGGTTCCACCCCAGCATCCACCCCAGCCCCAGCCCCATGAGGGTGGCCGCGGCGATCTGCACGATGGCGCCCGGCACCGCGATGTTCTTGACCGACAATAAATCGCGCAGCGAAAAATGCAGCCCCACGCCGAACATCAGCAGGATCACGCCCAGTTCGGCCAGTTCATTGGCCAGGTGGCTGTCGGCGGTGAAGCCGGGCGTGTAGGGCCCGCACAGGATGCCGGCGCAAAGATATCCGATCAGCGGCGGCAGCTTCAGGCGTACCGCGAGCGCGGCAAGTACGAACGCCAGAACCAGACCGCCCACAATCGTCGTAATGAGCGGTGTGGAATGAGGCATGCAGGCTCCAGGGGATATGGGTTACGGACGCCGAGCGGCGCCGATCCTGAACAAAGGCTGAATCAGTTCAAGCTCGGAGGATATCACGCCGTCCGGGCATCGCCGGCGGCCAGTGGCAACCTGCATGCCCGGGCCATCGCCCATGGGGCGACGGGCGCGTGTCCGGGGGCGCGGCACCCTGTCCCACCCCGGCCGCGCCGGGATCAGCGCCGCTTGCCGCGGCCGCGGTCGGCGTGGCGACGATCGCCGTGGTCGCCGTCGTGGCCGTGATCGTCGTCGCGGCCATGGTCGTGGTCGTGTTCATCCAGGACCAGGTGCACCATCCCGGGCTCGGTCGCCACGCCCACTTTCTTGCCGACCGGCAGCGTGGCCTTGGAAGCGATATGGCCGTACGGCAGGCCGGTCAGCACCGGCACTTTCACGGTCTTGCGCAGCCAGGCCAGCACGGCCGGCATGTCGAAGCCGGCATCGTGCGGCGCCAGGCGGTAGTTGGTGAAATGCCCCAGCAGGATGGCTTTCTGTTTCTGCAGGATGCCGGCCTGCCACAGCTGGGTCAGCATGCGTTCCACCCGGTAGGGATGTTCCCCCACGTCCTCCAGGAACAGGATGCCGCCTTTTATCCTGGGCATATAAGGGGTGCCCACCAGCGACGCGACCATGGCCAGCGTGCCGCCCCACAATACGCCGCGGCAGTCCACCGGATCCGCGTCGGGGGTCTCGAAGCTCAGGATTTCCAGCTCGCCGCGCATCAGCTCGGCGAACAGCGCCGCGGTCAGGTCATCGACCTTCTTCGCGCCGAAATCCGCCACGGCCGTGGCGCCGCTATAGCTGACGGCGCCGGTCTGCGCCAGCAGCGCCAGGTTGAAGGCGGTGAAGTCGCTATGGCCCACGAAGCGCTTGCCGCTGTCGGCCACGGCCTTCCAGTCGATCATGGGCAGCAGCCGCCCTATTCCATAGCCGCCGCGCGTCGCCATGACGATGGAGTGCTTCTGCTTCAGCGCACGCGACAAGGCCTTCAGGCGGTCCGCGTCGGTGCCGGCGAAACGCTGGTGCACGTCGGCAGCCGCGCGGTCGATGGCGGTCTTGAAGCCCTGGGCCTCCAGGTTCTGCCGCGCGCGCTCCAGCGTGGCGGGGTCCTGCACGGCGGACGACGGCGAAAACAGATAAATGCCGGGTTTGCTGCTCATTGGGGATTTTCCTTGGCGCGGCGAGCCCGGAAGAACTGCCGCAGCACCTCGCCGCAGGGTTCCGCCAGGACGCCGCCGTGAAACGACGTATGGTGATTGAGCTGGGCCACGGCGCCGACGTCCAGCACGCTGCCGCACGCGCCGGTCTTGGGGTCGCTGGCGCCATAGCACACGCGGGCCAGCCGGGCATGCAGCATCGCGCCCATGCACATGACACAGGGCTCCAGCGTGACATACAGGGTCAGGCCCGGCAGGCGGTAATTGGCCAGTCGGCGCGCCGCCGCGCGCAACGCGACGATCTCGGCGTGCGCGGTGGGATCGCTATCGATGATGGTGCGGTTGTAGCCGGCGCCCAATACCTGTCCCTGCGCATCGACGACGACGGCGCCCACCGGCACCTCGCCCACGCGCCAGGCCTCGCGCGCCTGGTCGAGCGCCAGCGCCATCATGTCCGTATCGAACCGGGCCAGTTCGCTGGCCGTCATCGCCGCGACCGCTTCAACCACGGTAGGCCCTCGATTTCAGGGCGATACGGTGCGCCAGGCTGGCGACGGCCTCTTCCAGCAATTGATAGAGCTCCGCGTTCTCGTCATAGCGGGCGTGGTTCAGATTGGACACGCGGCCTTCCTCGATGAACCCCCAGGCGCGGCTGCGCTTGTCGCGATGGCGCGGGTCCCACACGCCGAAGGCGATGCCGCCGGCGCGGCGTATCAAGGAAAAGCACGGGATGTCGGTGTAGCCGTCGCCCACGAAGACCATCTGCTCGAACGGTACCCGCAACCGGTCTTCGGGCACTTTGCGGTTGACCTCGAAAGGCTTGTTGCGGAACTCGCGGCCGATGATGCCCTTCTGGATATGAAAGAGATAGCGCGTCTTGTCGGTGAAGCTGACCAGGCGGCGCGGGAACTCGATGCCGCCGTCCTGGCCGTAGGCGAACTCGGACGCCCAGATCTCGGTGAACTCATGGGCGATGGGCGTGGCGCGGACCACGTCGCCGATGCCGCTGGAGATCAGGTAGAACTCCAGCGAGACCTGCGGCTGGGCCTCGCGCACCGCCTCGCGCAGGCGCTGGAATACCGAGGTCACGCCATTGTGCAGGGGCAGTCGGCTCCCCCAGTCGCGCAGGCGTTCGCGCGTGATCGGCCCGTGCGTGCCGGTTCTGGAAAGCTCGATCATCCGGTACAGGTAGGCAGGCACGGGGTCCCAGTCCTGCTCGAACAGCAGTGGACCGACCTGGTCCTTCCAGAAGGCGGCCGTATCCACGCCGATGCTGTCCAGGAAGCCGGACGTGCTATCGGGCGCGAGCGTATCGTCGAAATCGAAAATCAGGGCGATGACGTCGGACATGGAAAAGGCGCGACGGGGAACAGCCGCCATTTTGCCTGAATTCAGGCGGCCGGCATGACGGCTCACAGGCTATCGACAAGTTCGGGCAGGCGGCGGCGGTCCTTGAAAAACCGCCACATCAGCCGCGAGGCATCCGGGCCATGCCGCGCATGGAAACGGACGCGGCCGTCGCCGCCGCTCCAGGCATGGCCCAGCCCGGGAACTTCGCACAGGACCACCATCGCGCCCTTGCCCGGCGGCACGGCGGTGCGCAGGTAATGGCGCGGCGTGCCCGCCGCCTCGGGCCGGGATTCCGCCGCGCCGCCCTTGTCCGTGTCCAGTCCGTTGGCCCACGCCCATTGCGCCAGCAGTTGCGGACCGCTGCGGCGGTCGACGACCGCATCGCGGTCGCCCTGCAGGATGATGACCGGCATGCCGGGAAAGGCCATGCGGTCCGGCA
Organism: Bordetella bronchialis; assembly: GCF_001676705.1. Taxonomy (NCBI): domain Bacteria; kingdom Pseudomonadati; phylum Pseudomonadota; class Betaproteobacteria; order Burkholderiales; family Alcaligenaceae; genus Bordetella; species Bordetella bronchialis. The sequence goes on along the minus strand of NZ_CP016170.1, from coordinate 2,341,876 downwards.
ACAAGGGGGCCATGGCCTGCGCGGGCGGCTCGGCCGCGCCATGCCGCATCGCCCGCAAGCCTTCGCTGGCGGTGCGCGCGCTGCCCAGCACCGCGCCGGAATGCATGCCCAGCGCGGCGAAGCGCTCGGGATGCCGCAGCGCCGCCAGCGCGGCGATGCCGGCGCCGGCGGACAGGCCGGCGATATAGACGCGGGTGGGATCGGCCTGGTATTCCTGGATGACCGCGGCCGCGATGCCCGCGATGGCGTCGGCCTCCGCGTAGCCATGCGCGGTGTCGGGGCGATACCAGTGCCAGCAGCGATGCCGCTGGCCCCGCCGCGACTGCTCGGGATACACCAGCAGCACGCCCTCGCGGTCCGCCAGGCGATGCATGCGGGTGCCCAGCGCGAAATCCACCGCGCTTTGCTCGCAGCCATGCAGCATCATCAACACCGGCGCGCCCTTGCGCAACCGGGGCGGCACATAGACGTAATACGACAGGCGCACGGGCCAGGTGCCGGGCACGGGCGGCGTGCGGTAGATCCGCGATTTCCAGCTGCCGGCGAAATCGGCGGGATCGAACTGCGCGGTGTCGGCGGATCCCGCGCCGGCGGCCGCCGCATCGGCCGCGTCGGTGGCGGACGCCGGGTGCCGTGCCGGACGCGCTCGCGCGCGCTTGGCGGGCTTGGCGGGCTTGGCGGCCAGGCCGCCGGGCATGCTCAGGCTCCATGCCGTCCGCTGCAGGCGCGCCACTTTGCGGGCGGCCGAGAAAAACAGCGTGGACAGCTTGCGGGCCATGCGATCTCTGCCTGGGGTGGATGGGACCGCTTCATTAAACCCCTTATGCTGCATCGCAGCAAGCGCCGGCCGTGCGGCCCGGGTCCCCGGACGCGTCCACGGTACAGCACTTGCGGCAGGGCAAGCCCGTCCGTTCTCGAGTACCGGCATGCGTCCAATCCCCGTCGACGTCCGCAAGGGACAGGCTCCGGAGAAGCTCTCCCGGGAAGAATTCCGCCAGCGCTACATGCGGCGCTTCTACGACCCGGCCTTTCGCGCGGAGCAGGCCGCCATCGATAGGCTGGAGGCCATCGCCTGGGAGGCCTACCGGCAAGGCCGCAAGGCGCCCGTCACCGTCAAGGCGGGCGCCGGCGCGGCGGACCCGGATTACGATCTGTCGGTCGAATGGAAATCCGCCGCCGACCGGCTGCGCGAACTGGCCCGCGAGCAAGCGCTGCCGGGCACGCCATCCCGCGTGCTGCTTATCGCCGGCGCGTCGCGCAACGACGGCACCTGTCCCGGCGAAATGTCCAAGACCTGGCGATTGACCCGGATCGCCCAGGCCGAGCTGGAAAACGCCGGCATGGAAACGGACGTGCTCGACCTGAGCCGGCTGACGTCCGAATACGACCGCATGATCCATCCCTGCAAGGGCTGCGTATCCACGGCCATGCCGCTATGCCATTGGCCTTGCAGCTGCTATCCCAACCATTCCCTGGGGCAGGCCAACGACGCGATGAACGACATCTACGCGCAGTGGGTGCGGGCCCATGGCGTGATCCTGCTGGCGCCGACCTATTGGTACCAGTCGCCCAGCCCCTTGAAACTGATGATCGACCGGCTGGTATGCGCGGATGGCGGCAACCCCGATCCGTCGTCGACCTCGGGCAAGGATGCGCTGAAAGCCAAGCAGATCGAACTTGCCGGCTGGCCGTACCCCAAGCACCTGGCCGGACGGGCCTATGGCCTGGTCGTCCACGGCGACGTGGCCGGCATCGAGGGCCAGCGCCGCGCCTTGAGCGACTGGCTGGACTGGATGGGGCTGATCGACGCCGGCGCGTCGGCGCGCCTGGACCGCTACATCGGCTACTACAAACCGTACGCTACCAGCCACGCCGAACTGGACGCCGACCGGGCCGTGCAGCAGGAAGTGCGGAATGTCGCGCGCGCCGTGTCCGTCGCCGTCAGGCAGCTACGCGAAGGCCGCTTGGCGCGGCCGGACGCGGGGGTCGAGGATCCGCGTCCGAAGTAGGTCCGGCCGATGCGGACAGGAAGTTCGCATCGCCGCCCGCATGCAAATGGCCCGCTGGAGCGGGCCATTGCATATTGCGCGGGGACGCCCCGCGGCTTATTGACGAGGCATGGTGCCGCCGTACGGGGCCGGCGTGCCATATCCCGCGGGCGGCACGGCGGGCGGCGGTGCGAGCGGCGCCGCGGGCTGGGTATAGCCGGGCTGGGTATAGCCGCCGGGCTGGGTATAGCCGGGCTGCGGCGCGGCGCCCGTGCTGCCGGGCGTGCCGGCGGGTACCTGGATCACGGTTTCGCGCAGCACCCCGCCGCCGGTAACGCTGCCCTGGACCCGCGTATCGCCCTGGCCCGACATCTGGATCATGCAGTCCTGGCGCTGATTGGCAGGCAGCGAGTCGCAGCGCGCGGTGGCGTTGCGCTGCGGGTCGACGGGCGTGCTCAGGCCATTGCGGCGCCGTTCGACCAGCGAAGCGCCGGCCTCGCGCATGCAGGCGGCCTGGTCCTGGCCGCTGGCGCCGCTCTTGCAGCGGGCTACGTCCTCGCGGTATTGCGCATCCGTACCCGATGCGGACCACGCCGGCGCGCTGGCGCCCAGCGCGCCCGCGGCGCAGATAGCCAATCCGATTGCCGACAATTTGATTCGTTGCGTCATGCTTGACCTCCCAAGTGCGATGGCCGCCTGACGGACGGCTCGTTCGTCAAAACCATGGTCCAGCAAGCGGCGTGCCTACGGATGAGCAGATGCTGTCAGGCGCCGCTGCGCGCCGTATCCACATCCAGGCGCTTGAAGATCAGCGTCGACAACAGCGTGACGCCGCCCACGCAGATGAATGTCCAGCGAAAGCCCCACGCATCGGCGTGCGGCCCGTGGGAGAACAGGCCGACCAGGCCGCCGCTCAGGCTGACGCCCAGGCTCAGCGCCAGCATCTGCACCATGGAGAAAAGACTGTTGCCGCTGCCCGCGTCCTCCACGCTCAGGCCCTTGAGCGTGACACTGTTCATCGCGGCGAACTGCATGGAGTTGGAGCCGCCGAAGATGGCCAATTGCACAATCTGCAGGAGCAGCGGCCAGCCCGGCGCGATGAAGGCGAAGGACATGATGGACAAGCCCACCACGACCGTATTCACCGAAAGAAAGGTCTCGTACCCGTAATGCCGCACCAGCGGCGCCACCCAGCGCTTGGTGATCAAGGCCGCCAGCGCCACGGGAAACAGCATCATGCCGGCATAGAAGGGCTCATAGCCGAGTTGCAATTGCAGCAGCAGGGGCAGCAGGAAGGCAACGCCGCTGCTGCCGATGCGCGAGACCAGGTTGCCGACCAGGCCCATGCTGAAGGTCGCGTCGCGGAACAATCCCAGCCTGAACAGGGGCCGCGGCCGGTGGCGCGCGTACGCGACATAGGCCATGACGGTGAAGGCGCTCAATGCCATCAGGCCGGCCGTGTAGAGGGCCCGGTCCGGGCCTTCCGTGCCTTCCATGCCCAGCGAGAACGCCACCATGCAGGTCGACAGCAAGGTGAATCCCACGAAGTCGAAGCCGGGCACGGAGGCCGCGGATTCAGCCGGAACGTATCGCCTTACCGCGATCAGGCCGACGATGCCGATCGGGATGTTGATCAGGAATATCCAGTGCCAGCTCAGCACCTGCACCAGCCAGCCGCCGGTCATGGGACCGATCATGGGGCCGACCTGCCCGGCGATGGAAATCAATGCCAGGGCGGCGATATAGGCGTCGCCCCGCACCGCGCGCAGGACCGCCAGCCGGCCGATGGGCAGCAGCATGGAGCCGCCCACGCCCTGCACGACCCGGGCGATCACCAGCTGGGTGAGGTTCGCCGCCATCGCGCAGAACAGCGAGCCCAGGACAAAAATCAAAATGGACGTGAAATACACGCGCCGGGTGCCGAAGCGGTCCGCCAGCCAGCCCGAGGCCGGCGTCAGCATTGCCATCGACAAGGAATAGGCGACGATCACGGGGCGCATGGCCAGCGGCAATTCATGCAGGCTTTCCGCCATGGCCGGCAAGGCCGTGTTGACGATGGTCGCATCCAGGGACTGCATAAAGAACCCCGCGGCGACGACCCACAGCATGCCGCGGTGTGACGAACTTTCCTTCATTTCCCCTCTCTATGGGCGGGGCGGCCGCGTCGTGCGCGGCGCCTCGTGCGCCCGGATGCCGCAATCATAGGCCGATCGCCTATGATCGCGAAGTTCGCTGGAGCCAGGCCCGCGAAACCGCTTTTTCTACGGCATTTTTATTCAGCTATCCGTCAGCGACAGGCGCTGTCGCGACGGCCAGGGAGCGTCCCTCGTGAATGGAATTACCCCGATTTCCGCGCACGCGCGCACGGCAGGCGTACAGGTATTCGGTCCCGCCGCGGACCATGGCGAGGCGGCCCGCCACATGGCGGCCTATCTGCGGGAGCTCGGGCTGGAGGAGCTGGTCGGCACGGACGCCTGGCGCGACGGCGACGGGCCGGTCGCGGCGTTCCGCCTGACCGATGACGCGGCGGCCCGGTGGACGCCGGGCCATGACACGACAGGCCTGGCCGAATCCCTGGCGGCACGCTTCCCCGGCAGCGAACGCAACCTGGAACGCGAGATCGTCATGGCCATGCTGGCCGCGCCGGTCGCCTTCCGCTATCCCAGCCACGACGAATTCATCTCCGCCGTGCGCATCAAACTGAACATCGTGCATGCCGCCAGCCTGACCGAGCTGGCCTTCGACACCGAGCACGCCGAACGGCCGGAGGACTACTGGACCTATGACGAAGCGCGCGGCTTCACGCTGCTGCCGGGCAAATCGCTGATCGAGGGCCTGACCAAGGCCACGCAGCCGGAAGCCTCGGGCAAGCTGTATTCGTTTTCCTGCTACCGGGCCACCGAATATGTCACCCTGCTGGGCATCGCGCAGGAGCTGGCCGTCTGCAATCCGGAACTGCTGGCGCGCCTGCAGCATCATTGGGAACAGCGCGCCATCATGTCGGGCCTGTTCCATGACGTGTTCCTGCGCGAATACGGCTCGATGGAGGACCCGCTGCCGCCGAAGTACTACGTGCCGGGGGACCGGCTGTGGTTTCGCAATCCGGACGAACATTCCTCTAATGTCGAAGGCTTCGAAGGCTCCTGGGTGTTCTACCTGGGCGGCGGCATGTTCAACAACTTCTGGAAGCACCGGCAGCCCTTCAGCCTGACCGCCAAATGCGTGGAGATCTACCACTGGCGCCACGGCGTCCACACCGACGACCAGGGCATCCTGCGGCTGGACGAGACGCGGGTGGAAGCGCGTGTGCGCGCGTCCATGGCCGATCCGGCGGAGGTCGACCGTATCCTGAAGCAGATGGTGCGGCTGCGCGAGCCGCGCGGCGTGTATGTGGACGGCGGCTGCATCGACACCACGCGCGAATGCGTGCGATGGGTGCGGCCGGGCACATCGGACCTGGTGCTGCCGACGCCCTAGCCCGGGCCGGGCTTACCGGTTGTCGCGCAGCGCGCTGTAGATCTTGTAGCCCACGCGGCCGTCCTGCGGCAGGCCCAGGCGCTGCTGCTCCGCCGCCACGGCCTGGCGCGTCTTGCTGCCGGGGATGCCGTCCGGCGTGCCGATGTCATGGCCGCGCGCCGCCAGCATGGCCTGCAATTCCTTGATCTGCACGCGCGACAGGCCGGGGTCGTCCGTCGGCCAGGCGGCGGCCAGCCCGGGCCAGCCCTTCAGCCGGTTGGTCAACAGGCTGACGGCCAGGGCGTATTTGTGCGACTGGTTGTAGTGCAGGATCGCATCGAAATTGCGCGTGGCCAGGAAGGCGGGCCCTTGCGCCCCCGTGGGCGCGAAGACATAGGCCTGCACGGTTTGCCACGGTTGCGACATCGCCACCGTGGACAGCGGCGTACCGTCCGCCCGCGTGACGCCCGCCTCGCTCCATTGCGATAGCGTGCGGCGGTCGTCGCGGTTCATGATCTCGTTGTCGGGCGATGGCGGCAGTGACGCGGCCATGGCCGGCGGCAGGCGCACCTCGATCACCGCCGGCATGCCGCGCGTCCAGGTGGCCTTGCGCTTGAGCAAATGATTGGCGGTGGAGGCCAGCGCGTCGGGCAGGGATCCATACAGGTCGATGCGGCCGTCGCCATCGCCATCGGCGGCCAGCTCGTAGAAAGAGGTCGGGATGAACTGCGTCATGCCGAAGGCCCCGCTCCAGGATCCGATGAAACGGTCGCGCGTGACGGTGCCATCGCGCAGCAGCCGGACGGACGCGTACACATTCTTGGTCCACAAGGGCTTCTGCTCGGTGCACGCCCGCGTCAGCCAGGCGTTGAGCACGTCCACCTTGCCCAGCTGGGACCCGTAGTTCGTTTCGATGCCGAAGATCGCCACCAAGGGCTCGCTGTCGATCTGGTAGCGGTCGTCGATGGCCGCCAGCGCATCGCGGGACTTGTCCAGGACCGCCTGGCCTTCCGCCACGCGCTGGTCGTCCACGGTCTTGGCGATGTAGTCCCACCAGGTTTCCTTGCCCTCGGGCTGCGCCTTGGCGGCCGCCACCGTCACCGCCAGCAGGCGCGTGTCCTGGGTGTAGCGGTCGAAGTCGGCCACGCTGACGCCGTTGGCCGGCGCGCCCGGCCGCAGCGCGGCCAGGCACTGCGCCGGATCGCCGTCCTGTTCGGCCGCGGCCGCGCCCTGGGCCGACGCCTTGCCCGCCGGCTGTACGCATCCCACGATGCCCGCCGCGACCAGCGCGGCCAGGGGCAGCCAGCGCGTGAAGGGACCGGCGCGGCGGGGAAGCAAGGACGAGCGGAGGAAACGTGGCATGGGCATATCGATATCGGGATAAAGCAGGAAAAGCGGTTTCAGCGTGGGTTCAAAACGGTTTCAGCGTGGGCGCGGCGCCAGCCTGGCGACCAGGGCGCGATGGGCCGGATAGTCGGCGGCCAGGCGGTCCGCGTCGGCCAGTTCGAAATCCGCGAAGTCGAATCCTGGCGCGACCGTGCAGCCGGCCAGGGTGTAGCGATCGGCATGGACGCGTTCCGCGGCGAACCAGCAGCCGGCCGGCACCACGGCCTGGAACACGCAATCCGGGTCCTGGATCGCATTGCCCAGGCGGTGGGTCATCAAGCCGCCCTGCCCGTCCAGCACGTGCACGAGCAACGGACCGCCGGCATAGAAATGCCAGACTTCATCGGAGCGGATGCGATGCCATGCCGACCAGGCATCGCCGCTCAAAAGGTAATAGATCGCGGTGCTCGCAGCGCGCTGGATTTCCAGCGCGGGACGCCGCACGGTTTCCGCGGCGCGATAGGTTTCGCGGTAGTAGCCGCCCTCCGGATGGGGCTGCAAACCCAGGCGGCGGACCAGGCCGTCCGCTTCGGAACGATCGGCGTCCATGTTGCTACTCCCGCCCCATGCACGCCGCCAGCGTGCGCCGTTGCCGGCCCTGGGCATCGAAATTATCCGGCGCCAGCCAGGCCTGGTAGCCGGCGCGCAGCGCCGGCCACTCGCTGTCGATGATGGAGAACCACGCGGTATCGCGCGTGCGGCCCTTGTACACGATGGCTTGCCGGAAGATGCCTTCGAAGGTAAAGCCATAGCGGATCGCCGCCTTGCGCGACGGTTCGTTCAGGCTGTCGCACTTCCACTCGAAACGGCGATAGCCCAGTTCCTCGAACACGCGCTTCATGAACAGATACTGCGTCTCGGTGGCGTGCGGCGTGCGCTGCAGCAGCGGCGAATAGGCCACATGGCCCACTTCGATGACGCCGTTGACGGGATCGATGCGCATCAGCGCCGCCGTGCCGATGGCCTTGCCGGACGCCAGGTCGACGATGGCGTGATGCATGGGATCGGCGCTGGCGGCGGCCTTTTCCATATGCGCATCGAAGGCGGCGCGGTCCGGGAAAGGCTCGTTGGAAAGATAGGTCCACAACCGGCCGTCCGGCGCCTGGCCGTAGGCCTGGTACAGGTCGGCCGCATGACGGGCCGGATCCAGGGGTTCGATGCGGCAGTAGCGCCCCTGCATGGGCGTGGCGGGAGGGCGCTGGCGCGGCGTCCAGCCTGGCACCGCATCGCCGATGGGTTGTCCGTATTCGTTGGTACGCGTCATGATGATGGGTCATGGAAGCGCGAGCGGAAAAGCCCGCCGCGGCCATCAGCATACCGGCAAAGCGGAACGCGTGCTGGCGCGCCTACGTCTCCAGCTTTTTCAGCAGCGCCTGCGCCGCGAAGGGCGCTTTCTCCTTGTGGCCGTTGATGAAGAAGATGAAAACGTCCCGTCCCTTGGCCGCTGCCTTGGCCTTGGCGCCGTCGACCCGCGGCAGGTCCTCGGGCTGCCCGCCGGCGGCCCAGGCATGGGCACGGTCGGCCCAGGCCTGCAATTCCTTGGGCGGATAGCCGGCGCGATTGTCCGGGCTGGACCGCATCAGGCGCGCGTAGGCGAAATCGGCGGTCAGGTCGGCGAAGGAAGGAAACTTGTCCGAGTCGGTGTAGACGGTGGCCACCTTGTATTTGCGCGCCAGCTTCACGTAGGCGGCATCCATGAAGCTATCGTGGCGCACGTCCATCACGTGGCGCAGCTTGCGGCCGTCCACGCGGTCGGGCAGCAGCGCCAGGAAGGCTTCGAAGTCCTCCGGGTCGAAGGCCTTGGTGGGCGCGAACTGCCAGACGATGGGCCCCAGCTTGGCGCCCAGTTCGCCGATGCCGCTGCCGATGAAGCGCTGCACCGAGTCGCCGGCCTCGGCCAGCACGCGGCGATTGGTCGCGTAGCGCGACGCCTTCAGGGAGAACACGAAATCGTCGGGCGTCTCGTCGCGCCAGCGGGCGAAGGACGCCGGCTTCTGCGTGCTGTAGTAGGTACCGTTGATTTCGATGGCGGTCACCTGCCGGCTGGCGTATTCCAGCTCGCGGCTATGCGGCAGGTCCTCGGGATAAAAGCTCTTGCGCCAGGGTTCGAACGTCCATCCGCCGATGCCCGTGCGTATGCGGCCTTGCGCCATGTTGTCCTCCGATGGCCGGACCGGCCGCTGCATGCGGCCGCGTCCCGCGGGTTCGCGCCGACCCGTCACGGTCGGCGCTTGAACGATTATCCGATCAGCGCCCCCAGCACCAGCACGGCCAGGACGGCCCAGAACAGGAATCCCAGTATGGATCGCCGCAGCAAGGCGCGTATGGCCGCCACCAGCAGCAATACGCCCAGGATAAGCACGGCGAAATTGAATAGGTTCGGGCTCATGCCCATGGCATGGGCCACGCCTTCCGAAAACTGGCTGATCGCCCGTCCGATGCCGCCCAGCAGGTAACGCAGCACGCTGACGATGGAACGGATAATTTCGCCCAGGACATTGCCCATGGACTCGAAAAAGCTGTTCGATTGCATGTCGTCTCTAGAAGATGCCGGTTGGCCTATCTTAACCAGAGACCGCGGCGCGGACATCCCGCCCCGGCGCCGGCCGGTCGGGTGCGCGCGCTAAGATGTCCCCTCGTCCGCCTTCCCCATGTGCGATCCCGAATGGAACAAATCGATTTGAACGACGGCACGGCCGACCGCTTCCTGCTGGATGCGGCCGGCTTGTCGCTGGTGGTATTCCATAGCCGTACCTGCGGCAATTGCCGCCTGGCGCGAGAGCGCCTGCCGGACATGGATTTGCCCGTGGAACGGCTATGCTGGGTCGATGCCGGCGATAACGGCGGGCTGGTGGAACGCTACGAGGTCTTCCACCTGCCGGCCATGTTCGTCATACGCGATGGCGCCTTCCATGGTCCCGTCCAGGCCAGCCTGCAGGAATGGGATATCCGCCAGCAAATCAGCCTGGCGCTGGACGGCTACCCCGGCATGCTGCCCTGAAGCGCGCCCAGGCAGGCCTGCCGTCAATTGACGCTGGCGCCGGTGTCCCGCACCACCTTGCCCCACTTGGCCGATTCCGACTTCAGCAGCGACTCGAACTCGCTTTCGCTGCTCAGGCTCAGCGTCAGTCCCGCCGTGGCCAGGGCCTTGGCCGCTTCCGGGCCTTGCATCACCTTGGCGGTGGCATCGTGCAGCTTGTCCAGCACGGGCTTGGGAGTCCCCGCCGGCGCCAGCAGGCCCAGCCAGATATTTGCCTCGTAGCCCTTCAGCCCCGCTTCGTCCAGCGTGGGTACGTCCGGCAGGTCGGCGGAGCGCTGGCGCGTCGTCACGGCCAGCGGACGGAGCCGGCCGGCGGCGATCTGCGGCAGGGCCGCCGTCACGCCCAGGAATCCCATGGACACCTGCCCGCCGATGATGTCGTTCAGCGCCTGCCCGCTGCCGCGATACGGCACGTGGTTGATCTTGATATCGGCCATGGTGGCGAACAGCGCGGCGGCCAGGTGCTGGCTGCTGCCGTTGCCCGACGAGGCGTAATCCAGCCGCCCGGGCTTGGACTTGGCCAGCGCGATCAGCTCGCCCACGCTCTTGGCCGGCACGTTGGGATTGACGACCAGCACATAGGGGCTATCCACCAGCTTGGTAATCGGCGCGAAGCTCTTGACCGCGTCGTAGGGCAGCTTCTTGTACAGCCAGGGCCCGATCACATGCGTGGTGGAAATCAGCACCAGTGTGTAGCCGTCCGGCGCGGACTTGGCGACGTAATCCGTGCCTATGGTCGAGCCCGCCCCCATGCGGTTTTCCACCACGATGGGCTGGCCCAGTTCCGGAGTCAGCTTTTCGGCCAGCATGCGCGCCACCACGTCGGTGAAGCCGCCCGGCGCGAAGGGCACGACCAGCTTGATCGGCGCGCTGGGATAGTTGGCGGTGTCTCCCTGGGCCCAGGCCGTTGCCATGCCGGCCATGCAAAAGGCGAACGCCGCCGTGATGCCTGCAAATCGATGTCGCATCGTAGTCTCCTCCTGTTCCATTGCTGGAAGCTGCGGCCCGGTGGTCCGGGCTCGGCATTTATGGATGGCGGGGGCGGCAGCCGTTCAGCCGGCGCCCGCCCTTCCCGCCAGGCGCGGACCGGACGGCCCGGACCCGCGCGTCGCGCCCCTGGGGCGCCGCGGCGTCAGCGATACACGGGCTCCGGCTGCGTGAAGAAGGCATGCAGGATGTGATAGACCATCTTGTAGTTCTTCTGCTGGAAGCTCGCATGCGAGATGCCCTGCATCACGGTGAACTGCTTGAAGGTATTGGGCAGGCGCTTGAAGAACTCCGCCAGGTCGTCGAAGGACGCGATGCCGTCGTATTCGCCGCGCATGACGATGGTCGGGACCTGCAGCTTTTCCGGATCGATCAGCGGCAGCTTGCTGCACATATCGACGTAGGTGCCGGTGGGCATGGAATTGTCCAGCGACAGAATGGCATCGGCGAAAGCCGCAACGGTACGCTCGTCGGCGCAGCCCGGATGGTCGCGCGAGAAAATGCTTTCCACGAAGGGGCGGTCGATGGGCCGGCGGTTCTTGGCCAGGAACTCCGGCAGCTTCAGCTTGCGCTGCGCCAGCGTCGGGCTGCCCTCGCCCGTCCACACGAAGGCGTCCAGCGCCACGCGGGCCACGCGCTCCGGATGCTGCTGGGCGAACAGCGCGGCCTTCAAGGCGCCCGACGAGATGCCGTAGACCATCAGCTTGTCATCCTTGGCACGCTGCAGGATGTACTCGCTGCCGGCGGCCAGGTCCTGCGCGCCGTTGGGGATGTCGAAATTGATCGGCCGGTGCTTGCTGGAGCGGCCATAGCCCTCGTTGTCCATGCACCAGGTGTCGAAGCCGCGGGCCGCGAACCAATCCATGACCGACGAATCCGGACGGCCCGGCACGCTCAGGTCGAAGGTGGGCTGCGATGCCATGGACGAGCCATGCACGAACAGGACGGTGCCGGCATGCGGCACGCCGGCGGCGGCCGGCTTGTGCCACATGAAAAGCCGGACGTCGCCGTCGCGCTGCGTCCAGTGTTCCTGGCCGCCTTGCCAGGTGACGGCGCCCGTGCCGGCCAGGGAAGAATCCTGGGAGGGTGCTGCTTGAGCCATGCTGTCTTCCTATGATGACGTAAGGGGTACAGAGGAAAGCATGGTGAACGCCGGGACCGGCCGATTCAACATGAACCGGTGAACAGATTGTTCACGGCATCGCGGGGACCCGGGATGCCGGCCGCCCGCTCAGGGCGCCAGCCCGTCGTCCCAATAAGGCTGGTCGCCGAAGTAATCGCCCAGGAAGCCGACGAACAGCCGCGTGCTGCGCGCCATGGTCGGGTTGGGCAGATAGGCGGCATACAGGCCACGTTCGGGCAGGCGATATTCCGGCAATACGCGTACCAGCTGGCCGCTGCGCAAGGCGTCGCCCGCCGCAAAGGTGGGCACCACGCCTATGCCCAGGTGACCCAGGGCGGCATGCAGCACCGCATCGGCGCTATTGGCCTTGAAGTTGCCCTTGGGCCGCACGGCATGCAGTCCATTCCCATCGCTGAACGACCACTCGCCCTTGCCGTTGACGAAGTACACCAGGCAGTTGTGGGCGGCCAGCTCGGCCGGCGTGCGCGGCGCCGGATGCCGCGCCAGGTATTGCGGGCTGGCGCATGCCACCCAGCGCACCGGCGCCAGGCGCCGCGCCACCAGGGAGATCAGCAGGGGTTCGTCGGCCTGCCGGATGACGACGTCGGCCCCGGCGGTGATCAGGTCGGGAAACTGCTGGCTCAAGTCCAGGTCGATGGAGACGTCCGGGTACTGTTCCAGGAAGCGCGTAATGGCGGGTACCAGGTGACGGCGGCCAAAGGCCATGGCCGAGCTCACGCGTATCAAGCCGCCGGGCGAGCTGCGGAACTGCTCGATCTCATGGCGGGCGTCCTCGGCATGCGCCACCAGCTGGCGGCAGCGCTCGTAGAACACGGCGCCCGCAGTGGTCAAACCGATCTTGCGCGTGGTGCGGTGCAACAGCTTGACCCCCAGCGCATGTTCCAGGTCGGCCACATGCTTGCTGGCCAGCGCCTTGGAAATGCCGAGTTTTTCCGCCGCGCGGGAAAAGCTTTTTTCCTCGGCGATGACTGAAAAGGTCAGAAACTCATTCAGGTCCAGCATCGGGCGTCTGCGCCGCGGGGCCGCCGCGTGTCTCCATTGGTATCCGTCATAAGGATTTTGACACGTCGCGCGGCGCTTCCCGCGTTCACACTGGCGGGGAGAATCAGTCACCCTTTTCCCTTCCGGTTCATGCGCATCATCCAGAGCGATATCCCCGCCCGGCTGGACCGCCTGCCCTGGTCCCCCTGGCATACGCGCGTCGTCCTGTCGCTGGGCACGGCCTGGATCCTGGACGGGCTGGAAGTCACTCTGGTGGGCTCGCTGGGCAGCATCCTCGAACGGCCGGACACCCTGGCGCTGGACGCCGTGCAGGTGGGCTGGTCGGGGTCGCTGTATATCGCCGGCGCGGTGGTGGGCGCCCTGGTGTTCGGGCGCCTGGCCGACCGGCTCGGCCGCAAGCGGCTGTTCCTGCTGACGCTGGCCCTGTATATGGTCGCCACCCTGGTCACGGCCTTTTCCACCGATTTCGCTTTCTTCGCGATTTGCCGCTTTGCCACGGGGCTGGGCATAGGAGGCGAATACGCCGCCATCAATTCCGCCATCGACGAGCTGATTCCGGCCCGGGTCCGGGGCCGCGTCAGCCTGGCGATCAACGGCAGTTTCTGGGTGGGCGCCGCGCTCGGGGCGGGCTTGAGCCTGGTGCTGCTGGACGCGCGCGTGCTCGGTCCGGAATACGGCTGGCGCGCCGGCTTCGCCCTGGGCGCGGTGCTGGCCCTGGCTATCCTGGTGGTGCGCCGCCACGTGCCGGAAAGCCCGCGCTGGCTGCTGTCGCACGGCCGCGAGGCGGAGGCGCGGCGCATCATCGAAAGCATCGAGGCGGAAGTCGCCGCCGGCGGGACGGCCCTGGCCCCCGTGGAAGGCAGCGTGACCTTTACCCGGCAAGCGGCGCCGACGCTGCGGCAGGTCGGGGACGTACTGCTGCGGCGCTACCGGCGGCGCAGCGTGGTGGCGCTGGCGATGATGATTTCGCAGGCCTTTTTCTATAACGCCATCTTTTTCACCTATTCGCTGGTCCTGACGCGCTTCATGAACGTGCCCGAAGGCCAGGTGGCGCTCTATATATTCCCCTTCGCGCTGGGCAATGTGCTGGGACCGCTGTTGCTGGGACCGCTTTTCGACCGCGTGGGCCGCCGCCGCATGATCGCCCTGACCTATGTGTCGGCCGGGGTGGCGCTCGCCTTGACCGGCTGGGCCTTCGTGGCCGGCCTGCTGGACGCCCGCAGCCAGGCCCTGTGCTGGTCCGCGGTGTTTTTCCTGGCCTCGGCGGCCGCCAGTTCCGCCTACCTGACCGTGAGCGAGGTCTTCCCGCTGGAAACGCGGGCCCTGGCGATCTCCGTTTTCTATGCCCTGGGCACCGGCGCGGGCGGCTTCGCCGGGCCGGTGCTGTTCGGCGCGCTGATCGAAAGCGGCAGCCGCGAAGCGGTCGGGACGGGCTACGCCTTCGCGGCGGCGCTGGTCATCGCCGCCGGCCTGCTGGCCCTGCGCCACGGCGTGGACGCCGAGCGCAAGCCCCTGGAAGAGGTCGCCACGCCGCTGGGTGTTGAACCGGATCCTCCATCGCCGCGGCCGCAAGGCGTTCGCACTGAACTATGATGTATGCGTCCTTCCCGCAAGGACGTTTTCCCACGCAATATCAACGCAGTTTTATAGGGGTACGCATGATTCGCAAGCTCATCCCGCTCGTTCTCGTCGCCAGTCTGGCGGCGTGCGCCAATACCGGCCGCCAGTCGTCATCGGCCGACGCGGATGGCACCACATCCTCCACGCCCTACGGTTCCACGGACAGTTCCGCCGGCACCGGCGGCACCGGTTCGGCGGACGGCGGGGGATACGGTGGAACAGGCTACAGCCCCTATTTCTCCGGCGGCCAGGGATGCGACGCCCAGCCCGTGCAGAAGATGATCGGCACCAAGCTCACCAGCTCGGTCGAAGCGCAGATCCGGCAGGCGTCCTCCTCCAGCAAGACGCGGGTGCTCAAGCCCGGCGAAGTCATGACCATGGAATACGACCCCCAGCGCATCAACCTGATCCTGGACGAGCAAGGCGCGCTGACCGCACTGCGCTGCGGCTGATCGCGGCCTGCCGCGGCGGTCCAGGAAGGAGCCAGCCATGTCGAACGAGCGGACCGTCACCTTCCCCGATGGACATACCGTTCCCGCCCTGGGCCAGGGGACCTGGTTCATGGGCGAGTCCCCGCATCGCGCCGCGGCGGAAGTCCGCGCCCTGCAGGCCGGCATAGACGCCGGCCTGACCCTGGTCGACACGGCCGAGATGTACGCCAACGGCACTGCGGAAGAAATCGTCGGCCGCGCCATCCAGGGCCGGCGCGACCGGGTATTCCTGGTCAGCAAGGTCCTGCCGGGCAACGCGTCGCGGCGCGGCGTGGCGCGCGCCTGCGAAGCCAGCCTGCGCCGCCTGGGCGTGGACCGCATCGACCTGTACCTGCTGCATTGGCGCGGGCCGCATCCCCTGGCCGACACCATCGAGGCCTTCGAACAACTGGTCGACCAAGGCAAGATCGCCCGCTGGGGCGTCAGCAACCTGGACGCGAAGGAAATGCAGGAAGTGGCCGGCCTGCCCCATGGCGACCGCGTGCAGACCGATCAGGTACTGTACAACCTGGGCCGCCGCGGCATCGAATTCGACCTGCTGCCCTGGTGCCAGGAACGCGGCATTCCCATCATGGCCTACTCGCCCATCGAACAGGGCCGCCTGCTGCACGACCCCACGCTGAAGCAGATCGGCGAACGCCACGGGATCGCGCCGGCGGCGGTGGCGCTGGCCTGGGTGCTGCGCCAGCCGGGCGTCATCGCGATTCCCAAGACCGCCTCACCGGACCACTTGCGGCAGAACCTGGCCTGCCTGGACGTGCGCCTGGACGACCGGGACCTGGCCGAGCTGGACCAGGCGTTTCCCCCGCCCAAGCGGCGGCGGCCGCTGGAAATGCTTTGACGCCGGTTGGACGATAGGCGTCGCGCTCCAGCCTGCATCGCGGCCGGGTCCGCACCGCCTGGTGCGTCGCGCTCCCCGCCGTCAATCGCGCCGGCGGCGCGCGAAGGTCGCCACCACCGAGCCGCCGATGATCAGCAGCGCGGCCGCCAGCAGCGTCAGGCTGGCGGGGGTTTCCCCGGTCACGACCAGCAGCAGCGTCGACAACAGCGGAGCAAGATACGACAACGGTCCCAGCAAGGCCAGATGGCCGTGCTTGGTGGCGTAGTCCCACGCCAGGAAAGCCAGTCCGGTGGGCCCCAGGCCCAGCAGCACGATGGCGCCCCACTGTGCGCCGCTGACCGGCACGGTCGTTTCCAGCATGGCGTGGCACGCCGCGCCACCCAGCGCGACCAGGCCGCATACGCCCACCATCATGCTGCTGGGCGCGTTGGCGTACCGGCGGTTCAGCACCGAGTATCCCGACCAGATCAGCGCGCAGCCGAAGGCGGCGGCGATGCCGGCCACCGGCCAGGCCGCGTCGTCGCCGCCGGGACGGTCCATGGCGATCAAGGCGGTCCCGGCCAGGCCCAGCACCGCGCCCAGCACGTGGCGGGCATACAGGCGCCCGCCCGGCGCCATGGCCGAAAACAGCACGATGAACAGCGGCCACAAATAGGCGATCAGGCTGGCCTGCGCGGCCGGCGCGTGCGACAGCGCGTAGAAATACAGCGCGTGGTAGCAGAAGATGCCGCCCACGCTCAACAGCCAGGGCCGCAGCGGCTGGCGCATCTCGGCCAGCGCGGCGCGGCCGCGCGGCAACAGCACGCAAACGCCGCCCACGAAGGCCACGCCGAAACTCAGCGTCAGCAGCTGGAATGGCGGCAGGCCGCCCGCCCGCACGGTCAGCAAGGCCAGCGCGGCCCACAGCAGTATCGCGACCACGCCAAAGCTGGTGGCCCTGGCGGCACTGCCCGATCCCATCCCCGATCCCGTTATCGCAGGCACTGCGGCTCCTTTCCGGTTTCTGTTTGCGCGAGCGCCGCCCCACTACCGCATTCCCGGCAAAAGCCGGGCCTTCGGGTGGCGGTCCGAAGCGCCGCGCGTGGCGGCCCAAAACCGCCCAGCATAACGAAAAACCGGCGCGCACGTACAGGCGATGCCTGCCCGTGCGCGCCGGTCGCCCGGCACGTTGCACGCGGGTGTGCCGCGAACGGGAAGGGGCCGGCGTCGGCGTTCATCGACCCGACGAACGCCGCGCGGCCCCGCCCTGCTTGCCGGCTTTACTGGTCCACCACGAAGCCGTCGAAGTGCGGCCGCATGCTGATGGGCTTGGACAGCGGCGGCCGGATGCGTTGCGCGTCCGGCAACAGGCTCATGCCCAGGCCCGGCCGGGTCGGGATGGCGACGAAACCCTGGTCCGGCCGCGGCACTTCGTCGACGACGTTGCTGCCCAGGTGCTCCGGCCTGCTTTCGAAGATGCCCGCCTCGAAACCGGTGGCGTACTCCTGGATGGCGAAATTGGGAATCGCCGCCGCGAGTTGCAGGCAGGCCGCCAGCCCGATGGGCGACAGCGGATTGTGCGGCACCACCTGTACGTGATGGGCCTCGGCCATGGCCGCCACCTTGCGCCCGCCGGTAATGCCGCCGCACAGGCACAAGTCCACCCGCGCGAATTCCACCGCATTGCGCGCCAGCAGCGCCTGGAATTCGTAGAGGGTGGCAAAGCGCTCGCCGGTGGCGATGGGCACGCGCACCTTGTCGGCGACGCGCGCCATGGCGTCCGGGCCCTCTGGCCGGATGGGGTCTTCGACGAACATCGGGTGCGTGTGCTCGATGGCGTCGACAAAGGTGATCGCCTCGGCCGGCGTCAGGCGGCGGTGCAGCTCGATCAGCAGGTCCACGCGGTCGCCCACCACTTCGCGCATGCGCTCGACGTTGTCGATGGCGTCGCGCATCTTCTTGATATGGGTCTTGAACCACACCTGGTCGTTGCCTTCGTCCAGGAAGGGATTCAGGTGGCCGAAGGCATTGAAGCCGGCCTCCATCTTGGCCTGGCACTCCACCAGGATTTTGTCGATGGAGCTTTCGTAGACGTGGCCGTAGATGCGGGCCTTCTTGCGCACGGCGCCGCCCAGCAGCTCGTAGATCGGTACGCCCAGGGCCTGGCCCTTGATATCCCACAAGGCGATATCGATGGCCGAGATGGCGGCATTGATCGCCAGGCCCTGGAAATAGCTGAAGCGGTGCATCACGTTCCAGTGATGCTCGATATCGAAGGCCGGCTTGCCTTCCAGATACTCGGCGAAGCGCTTGATGGCGGCGCCGGCGGCCTCGATATGGCCCCAGGTCCCGGCCTCGCCGACACCGACCAGGCCGGAATCGGTTTCCACCCGGGCGTACATGAACTGCCCCACGTGCAGGGGCTGGACGTGCTTGATCTTCATAACTGTCCTCTGTGTGATGGTGGAATCGAAGCTTGGTGCATCGCGGTCATTGCTTGCTGGCCCGCGGGCCGCCGCTGGCATGCAGCATGGCGCTCCAGCGTTGCGTCTCGGCCCCCACGCGCTGGCGCGCCTGCGCCGACGTGCCGCCCAGCGGCACCCCGCCGGCCCCGTCCAGGCGGGCAAGAAACTCCGGATCCTTCAAGGCCTGGTTCACGCCCTTGGCAATGGCCTCGATGATGCCTTTCGGCGTGCCTTCCGGCGCCGCCAGGCCGAACCAGTTGCTGATTTCGAAGCCCGGCAGGCCGGCCTCGGTGGCGGTGGGCACCTGGGGCAAGGCGGGGATCCTTTCGTTGCGCGCCACGGCCAGGGCGCGCAGCCTGCCGTCCTTGATCATCGGCGCGACAGTGGGCGCGGCGGTGATCAGCATCTGTATCTGCCCACCCAGCAGGTCCTGCAAGGCGGGCCCGGATCCCCGATACGGCACGTGCAGGATCTCCGCGCCGGTCAGCTGACGGAACAATTCGCCCGCCAGGTGCGGCCCGCTGCCCACGCCGCCCGAGCCGTAGGTAATCTTGCCGGGATGGGACTGGGCGTAGGCGATGAATTCCTTCAGGTTCGTCGCCGGCACGTTGCTGTTGATCACCAGCACGAAGGGCGTCTCGGCCACCAGCACCGCCGGCTCCAGCGCCTGCACGGGATCGAAGGTCAAGCCGGGCACCAGTTCCTTCACCACCGTGGACGTGATCTCGTTCATGAACAGCATGTGTCCGTCCGGCCGGGCCCGCGCCACCGCCGACATGGCGATGGTGCCACTGGCGCCGGGCCGGTTCTCCACCACGAAGGTGCCACCCATGGTCTGCGCCAGCTTTACGCTGAGCAGCCGCGCCACCGCGTCGGTGGCGCCGCCCGGGGAATACGGCACTACGATGGATACGGGGCGGTCGCCCGGATAGGCGGCATCCGCGCGCGCCCCGAAAGGCGCCAGCGCCAGCCCCATGATGGCCAGGACGCGCAGCGCCCGCGCCGTCCCGCGTAAGAGTCGCTTCAATGACATGCCGGTCTCCTCGTTATTGCCATCGTCCTTGGCGCGGAGGGCCCGCGCGGCGATGGATGGTTTGAGGCATCGACTTTAGAGCGGCTAGAATCCGCGGGATCGCCGCGAAAGTTATTCCATTATTTCGTTTGAGTTAATGATGAGTTCGCCCGCCGTGCTTTCGGAAATGGCCTTCTTCAGCCAGGTCGCGCGCAGCCCCAGCCTGGCGGCCGCGGCGCGCGAAATGGGCCTGAGCGCGCCGGCCGTCACCAAGCGCCTGGCGCAGATGGAAGCCCGGCTGGAGGTCCAGCTGCTGACGCGCACCACGCGGCGCATGCAGCTAACCGAAGAAGGCGAGATCTACCTGATGCACGCGCGGCGCATCATGGCGGACATCGACGACATGGAACGCCATGTGTCCAATGCGCGCCGCATTCCCAAGGGCCTGCTGCGCGTGAACGCCACGCTGGGTTTCGGGCGCAACCACGTCGCCCCACTGCTGTCGGAATTCCGCAAGCGCTATCCGGGCGTGGACGTGCAGCTGCAGCTTACCGTCGCCCCGCCGCCCTTGACCGACGATTCCTACGACGTCTGCGTGCATTTCGGCGAACCGCCGGATGCGCGGGTCATCGCCCGCCCCATCGCGGGCAACCGCCGCATCCTGTGCGCCTCTCCCGGCTATCTGGACCGCCATGGAGAGCCTAAATCGCTGGCCGACCTGCCCGGGCATGCCTGCATCGACATCCGGCACGGCGACGAAACGCACGGGGTATGGCGGTTCCGGCAGGGCCGCAAGACCCTGACCGTCAAGGTAAACGTGCACATGAGCACCAACGACGGCGAGATCGCCGTGCACTGGGCGCTGGAAGGCCACGGCATCATCCTGCGGGCCGAGTGGGACGTCGCCAGGCACATCGCGGCCGGACGCCTGCGCCAGGTCCTGCCCAGGTATCGCACGTATCCGGCGGATATCTATGCGGTATATCCGCCGCGCCACCAGTATGCCGGTCGGGTCATCGCCTTCGTCGACTTCCTGCAGCAGGCTTTCGCCGGCCGGCTGCCGGGCGGGGCATGGCCGCCGGCGTGACCAAGAAAAACCGGCGTTGGCGCACATGGATCTGTACGCCAACGCCGGTGGCGGGCCATGGGCCCGATGCCCTCGATCAACCCTGCACTTGGGTGATGCGGGCCGGCAGGTCGCGGCCGTGATACTTCTTGTAGATCGCGTTCAGCTTGCCGTTCTTCAGGTTCTCGCGCACCCAGTTGTTGACCCAGTCCTTGAGCGCGGGCTGGCCCTGCTGCAGCGCGATACCCAGGTCGAAGTCCTTCTGCGCGAACTTCATCTCCACATTGCGCTGCGGCGCGCGTTTCTGGATTTCCGACAGGTTCGACGGCGTGCTGGAAAAGATATCGATCTGGCCGGTCACCATGGACGTGATCAGCGTGGCGTCGTCCTCGTAGCGCTTGATGTCGGCGCCCTTGGCCATTTCGGTCGTGATGCTGTCGTTGACCGTGGCGCGGGTCAGGCCGATGGTCTTGCCGTTCAGGTCCGGATATCCGCTGATCTTGATGTCCTTGGGCGCGCCCACGATCAGCGAGATCACCGCGTAGGGAATGGAAAAGTCCACCACCTTGGCACGTTCCGGCGTGATCGACAGGTCGGCCACGACCAGGTCCGCGCGCCTGGCCTGCAGCGTGGGGACGCGGGCGGCATTGGTTACCTGAACGATCTCCAGCTTCACGCCCAGGTCGTGGGCCAGCAGCGTGGCCGTATCCACGTCCGAGCCGGTCGGCTTCAGGTTGTCGTCCACATAGCTGTACAAGGGCGTGCCCATGGCGATGGCCACGCGGATCTTGCCGGCCTTCTTGATGTCGGCCAGTTCGTCGGCGGCCGCCACATGGGCGACGCCGGCCAGCAGCAGCGCGGCGGTGCAGCCGCGCAGGAACAGGTGTTTGAGTTTCAAGTGTGTCTCCTCGCTGAGAATGCGTTGACGGAACTGCGTTGGGATGAACCTTGGATACGTGTCGGCGTTATGCGCGAAAAGCCGGGCGCGCGGCGACGGGCGCCACCCTGCCCCTACAGCCCGTTGCTCAGGAAAGCGCGCAGTTCGGGGGTCCGTGGCGCGTCCAGCATGCCGCCATCGCCGACCTCCCAGACCTTGCCCTGGTGCATATAGATGATGCGGTCGGCCACGCGCTTGGCGAAGGCCATCTCATGGGTGACCAGGATCATGGTCATGCCGCCGGCGGCAAGGTCTTCCATGACGCGCAGCACTTCGCCGGTCAGCTGCGGGTCCAGGGCCGAGGTCACCTCGTCGAACAGCATGACCTTGGGCGACATGGCCAGCGAGCGCGCGATGGCCACGCGCTGCTGCTGGCCGCCGGAAAGCTGTTCGGGGTAGGCGCCGGCCTTCTGCGCCAGCCCCACCTGTTCCAGCACCGACAGCGCGATGCCGCGCGCTTCGCCGCGGGTTTTCTTCTTGACGTGCCGCAGCGCCAGCATGATGTTCTCTTCCACCGTCAGGTGGGCGAACAGGTTGTAGCTCTGGAACACGATGCCGACCTCCAGCCGCAGCTGGCGCAGGTCCACGGCGGGGCTGTCCACGCGTATCCCGCAGACCTCGATGCTGCCCTGGTCTATGGTTTCCAGGCGGTCGATGCAACGCAGCGCGGTGCTCTTGCCCGAACCGCTGGCGCCGATCACGGCGATCATCTCGCCCTTGGCGACCTCGAAGGAAACGCCCTGCAGTACCTGGTTCGAGCCGAAGCGCTTATAGACGTCGTCGAGCTTAACGATTGCCGACATTGAGCTTGTTCTCCATCGATTGGCTCCAGCGCGACAGCGGGTAGCACAGCACGAAATAGAAGGCGGCCACCAGGCCGAAAACCAGGAAAGGCTCGAAGATCGAGTTATTGATGATCTGGCCGGCGCGCGTCAGTTCGATGAAGCCGATCACCGATGCCAGCGACGTCATTTTGATCAGCTGTACCAGGAAGCCCACCGTCGACGGCAAGGCCAGGCGCACGGCCTGCGGGATGATCACCAGGCGCAGTGTCTGCCAGCGCGTCATCGCCAGGCATTCGGCAGCCTCCCATTGCGGCCTGGGCATGGCCTGCACGCAGCCGCGCCAGATATCGCCCAGGTAGGCGCTGGTGTAGACCATCAGGGCCAGGCCCGCCGCCACCAGCGACGGCACCTCGTAGCCATATACCGACAGGCCGAAATAGACGATGAACAGCAGGATCAGCAGCGGGATGCCCTGGATGATCTCGATATAGACCAGGGCTGCCGTGCGCAGCCAGCGGCGGGGCGAGATCCGCGCCAGCATCACGCCGAAACCGCCGATGCTGCCCAGCACGAAGGCCAGCGCCGACAGGGTCAGGGTCCAGCCGATGGACTGCACCAGGTACCACAGATGCGCCATGGAAAAGCCGTGCATCACGCCGCCCCCCGCTTGATGGCCGCCGCCACGCTGGCACGCTTGGGCGCCGCCTTGCCGGCCTGGGCGGCGGCGCGGCGGATGACGCGGCGACGCTTGAAGGCATACTCGCCCACGGCCCATGCCAGCAGCTTGATCATCAGCGACAGCAGCAGGTACAGCGCCGCGACGACGATATAGGTTTCCAGCGAGCGGAAGGTGTCGGACTGCACCGTGTTGGCAACGGCGGTCAACTCTTCCGCGGAGATCTGCGATGCCACCGCCGAGGCCTGCATCATCAGCAGGAACTGCCCGGTCAAGGAGGGATAAACCTTTTCGATGGACGGCTGCAGCATCACGTGCCAGCCGATGCGCCAGCGCGACAGCCCCAGGCACTCCGCGGCCTCGATCTGGCCGCGCGGCACCGACTCCAGCCCGGCGCGGATGATCTCCGCCGCATAGGCGCCGATGTTGACGATCATGGCCAGCACCGCGGCGGTGAAAGTAGGCAGGCGGATGCCCGCGCTGGCCAGGCCGAAGAACAGCAGGAAGATCTGCACCAGGAAAGGCGTATTGCGCACCGCTTCGATGTACACCGCGCAGGCGCGGGACAGCAGCCGGTAGCGGCTGCGCTTGGCGAAGGCCACCAGGGTGCCCAGGACCACGCCGAAGAAAATCGCCACGGCGGTCATCTTCAGGGTCAGCCACGCGCCTTTGAGAAACACCGGCCAGTACGGCCAGAGGCTGCTGAAATCCAGGGAAAAGCTCATCGCGCGCTCAGTCTCTATCTTTATGAGGGCCCGCTCTTGGCGTGGCCCTTTTTCTTGGAAGCGTGACGCCGGCGCTTGGATCCGGTGACCGCTTGCTGGCGCAGACTATATCATTGATGTACGACAACGTACATGGTAAAAGTACCTAGACAGCAGGGTGCTAGAGCTGTCATCCAGCTGAATCCATGGCAATCGTGCCCACCCACAGGAGACATGTCATATGACAACCGATGAGATTGCGCAGGACACGACCGCGCATGACGAGATCGCGGCTGCCGTGGAAAACCTGCGGCGCGCCATGCTCGATCCCACGCCGGCCGCGCTGGATGCGCTGGCCGCCGGCGCGCTCAGCTACGGGCATTCCAGCGGCATGGTCGAGGACAAAGCCGCCTTCATGGACGCGCTGGTGTCAGGGCGCTCCGACTTCCGCCGCATCGACCTGACGGACCAGGCCATCGCCGTCTCCGGCGACGTGGCGCTGGTGCGCCATACGCTGGACGCCGATACCTGCGACGGCGGGCGGCCGGGGCACGTCGCGCTGAAGATACTGCTGGTGTGGCAAAGGCAAGGGGACGGCTGGAAGTTGCTGGCTCGGCAGGCGGTGCGGACATCATCCTGAAGGCGGTTTCCCTGCGGCACGCAATATACGGAGTGCATCCGCACGGCCCCGGATCTAGACTGAAGGCGTCCATCCCCGATCGCGCCTGTACCTGGTCCGCCGATGATGCCTTCTCCTTCGCGCCAAGCCCCCCTGGATTTCGACGTCGCGGCCGGTGCCCCGACATCCGCTGCCGCCGCCGATGCGCTGCTGCAGCCGGCCGCCGGGCTGCACGATGCGCCATGGGAGTCCCTGGCAGCCGGCCTGGATGCCCAGGGCTGCGCCCTTCTCCCCCGACTGTTGTCCGATGCGCAATGCGACGCCCTGGCTGCCTGCTATGACGAGAGCGCGCGTTTCCGCAGCCGCATCGTGATGAGCCGCCACGGTTTCGGACGCGGCGAATACCAGTACTTCGCCTATCCCCTGCCGGCCATCATCCAGACGCTGCGCGAACAGGCCTATGCGCAGCTGGCCCCCATCGCCAACCGCTGGAATGCCGCCATGGGCAATCCCGTGCGCTATCCACCCACGCACGCGGGCTTCCTGCGCCGCTGCCACCAGGCGGGCCAGTCGCGGCCGACTCCCCTGCTGCTGCGATACGGGCCGGACGACTACAACTGCCTGCACCAGGACCTGTACGGCGAGCACGTCTTTCCCTTGCAGATCGCGATACTGCTTTCCCGCCCGGGCGTCGATTATGCCGGCGGCGAATTCGTCTTGACCGAACAGCGCCCGCGCATGCAGTCCCGCGTGGAAGTCGTGCACCTGGACAAGGGCGATGCCGTGGTGTTCGCGGTCAACGAGCGCCCGGTGCAAGGCACGCGTGGCGTCTATCGGGTCAAACTGCGCCATGGGGTAAGCCGCCTGCGGGAAGGACAGCGGCACGTGCTGGGCGTGATCTTCCACGACGCCGCATAGCCTTGTCCAATTTTCGACGCCGGTTGCCGCGATGCCTGCCGCGCCGGCGGTGTGGCGCGCATGCGCCGCTTTGTTTTGGAAGCGCGCCCTTGCAGGCGACATTCAACGCCCATTCATGCCCGCCGGGCATCCTGGCGGGATCATCCTGCCTACAATCGGCGCGGAGCATTCCACCAAGGAGCAGGCAATGAACCGTACCACCCCGCGCAATCGCATGGCGTGCATGTCCATCATGGCCGTCGCCATGTGGGCGCTGGCCGGCGGGACCGTGCTGGCGGCGGAACCCGCGCCGCCAAGGCCATCGATATCGACGCCGGACGTCCGGGCCGTGTCCCCCGGCGCCACGGTCTCCGCGCCGCGCACGGCGGCGGCAATCCTGGACCTTTGCCAGTCCGCCATCGGCGATAAGCCGCGCACCGCCATGCAAGCCTGCCTGAAGGCCGAACTGAAGAAGGCCAAGGACGTCATGCGGGCCGCATACGCGCAGGTGGAAGCCGGCCTCAAACAGATCGATTCCGCCGCCACGCCGGAGGCCCTGCACGCGCTGAAGCATTCCCAGGACAGCTTCAACAGTTTCCTGCACAAGGAATGCAAGCGGCAAGGCGCCGCCATGCTGGGCGGATCGGGCGCGGGCGATATGGACCTGGCCTGCCAGGTGGCGCTGACACAATGGCGCACCGCCCAATTGCGGCAGAACTGAGGCGCGCGGGTTTCAGGCTTCCCCGTTCACGGCCCGCGCCGCCACCGCCAGCGCCTTCAATCCCGCCCTTCGCGCATCCGTTCCGCTACATAGTCCAGGAAACATCCGATGCGCGAGGCCAGTTGCGTGTTGCGGTAGTACACGGCGTGCACGGGCTGGCGCACTTCCACGGTATCGCGCGCCAGGACCTGCACCAGGTCGCCGCGGCGGCGGTCCTCCCGCGTCATGAAATCCGCCAGGCACGCCAGGCCCTGCCCCGCCAGCGCCAGCTGGCGCAGCGTCTCGCCGCTGGACGCCGACAGCGTGGGCTCGATAGGCAGGCCATCCCCGGCCGCGTGCCGCAAGGGCCAGTTGTTCAGCGTCTCGGGCTGGGTAAAGCCCAGCAGGCTGTGGCGCGCCAGATCGTCCGGCGTGCGGGGCTTGCCGCGTTGCGCCAGATAGGCCGGGCTGGCCAATATGCGCAGCGCGTTGCTGCCCAGGGGCCGCGCATGCAGCGTCGAATCGCGCAGCGGCCCGATGCGGATGGCGATGTCGGTGCGCTGCTCCAGCAGATCGATGATCTGGTCGCTGGTATGCAGCTCCAGCGCGATCTCCGGATAGCGCTCGCGGAAGCCGCCCACCAGCGGCACGATGACGTGCAGCATGAAGGGCGACGCGGCGTTGACCCGCAGCAGGCCCGACGGCACGTGGCGCCGGACCGCCATCTGCTCTTCCATCGCATCCACCGACTCGACGATGCGGCGCGCGTCCGCCAGGAATAGCCTGCCCTCTTCGGTCAAGGCCAGGCGGCGGGTGGTCCGCTGCAGCAAGGTGGTGTCCAGCTTGCGCTCCAGGCGCGCCAGCGCGCGGCTGATGGCCGAAACGGTCTGGCCCAACTGCGCCGATGCCGCGGTGATGGAGCCGGTATCCACCACGGCGATGAAAGTCTGCATTTCGTCCAGGGTCGTTTTCATGGTCGCATCTTAGCCGGCCGCCCGGGCGCACGGTGGGCTGCGATCCGGCGGTCCGGCGGTCCGGCGGTCCGGCAGGCGCGGTTGACTTCGGCTCCTACGCCCCGATATAAGAAAGCATGACTTCCTCCCGCGCCGGCGCCGACGTGCTGGACGCCTTCCACCCCGCGGTCGCCGCCTGGTTCCGTCACGTTTTTCCCGCGCCCACGCCGGCGCAGGTCGCCGCGTGGCCCGTGATCCGGGAGCGCCGCCCTGTCCTGGTCGCCGCGCCCACCGGCTCCGGCAAGACCCTGACCGCTTTCCTGGCGGCCATCGACGACCTGGTACGCGACAGTATCGCCGCCGGCGGCGAGTTGCCCGACCGGACGACGGTGGTCTACGTATCGCCGCTCAAGGCCCTGTCCAATGACATCCAGGTCAACCTGGAAGCCCCGCTGGCCGGCATTGCCGACGAACTGCGCCGGCTGGGGCTGCCGCCGCACGGCATCCTTACGGCCGTGCGTACCGGCGACACCACGCAGCAGGACCGCGCGGCAATGCGCAAGCGCCCGCCGCATATCGTGGTGACCACGCCGGAATCGCTGTACGTGCTGCTGACATCCGCCAGCGGCCGCGCGATGCTGGCGACCACGCGTACCGTGATCGTCGACGAAATCCACGCGGTCGCCGGCACGAAGCGCGGCAGCCACCTGGCGTTGACGCTGGCCCGGCTGGACGCGCTGTGCGAGCGCCCTCCCGCCCGCATCGGCCTTTCGGCCACGCAAAAACCCCTGGATGCCGTGGCCCGCTTCCTGGCCGGCACGCCGCGCGCCGGGGAGTGCGCCATCGTGGACATCGGACACGGGCGCCAGCGCGACCTGGCGCTGGAACTGCCACCCGTGCCGCTGGAAGCGGTCATGGCCAACGACGTGTGGGAACTGCTCTACGACCGGATGGCAATGCTGGCGGCGCAACACCGCACCACCCTGGTCTTCGTCAACACGCGGCGCATGGCCGAACGGGCCGCGCGCCACCTGGCGGAGCGCCTGGGCGACGAAGCGGTCGCCGCGCACCACGGCAGCCTGTCCAAGGAACATCGCCTGCATGCCGAGCAGCGGCTCAAGCGCGGCGAACTGCAGGTCTTGGTGGCGACGGCGTCGCTGGAATTGGGCATCGACATCGGCGACGTGGACCTGGTGTGCCAGGTGGGATCGCCGCGCGGCATCTCGGCCCTGCTGCAGCGTGTCGGCCGCGCCGGCCACCACGTGGGCGGCATACCCAAGGGGCGCCTGTTCCCGACCTCGCGCGACGACCTGATCGAATGCGCGGCGCTGCTGGACTGCGTGCGCCGCGGCGAACTGGACCTGCTGCGCATCCCGCGCGCGCCGCTGGACGTCCTGGCGCAGCAGATCGCGGCCGACGTTTCCTGCCGCGAGTGGAACGAGGACGAACTGTACGCCATGGTGCGCCAGGCCGAGCCCTATGCCGACCTGCCGCGCGAGCGCTTCGACGCCGTGCTGCGCATGCTGGCCCAGGGCCACACCGGCCGCAACGGCCAGCGGGCCGCCTATGTGCACCGCGATGCGGTCGCCGGCACGGTGCGCGGCAAGCGCGGCAGCCTGCTCACGGCGGTGACATCCGGCGGCACCATCCCGGACAACGCGGATTACGCGGTCGTGCTGGAGCCGCAAGGTTTGAACATCGGCACGGTGAACGAGGACTTCGCCGTCGAGAGCCTGGCCGGCGATGTGTTCCAGCTGGGCAATACCTCGTACCGCATCCTGCGCGTGGAAACGGGACGGGTGCGCGTCGAGGACGCCCATGGCATGGCGCCGAATATTCCCTTCTGGCTGGGCGAAGCGCCCGGCCGCAGCGACGAGCTGTCCGCCGGGGTCGCGCGCTTGCGCGCGCGGGTGCATGCGCTGCTGGAGGTCGACGCGCGATCGGACGCGCTGGACCAGGCAAGGGAAAGGCTTGCGGAAGAGATCGGCATCGATGCCTCGGCCGCGCGCCAGATCGTCGACTATCTCGCCGGCGCGCGCGCGGCGCTCGGCGTCCTGCCCACCCAGGACACCCTGGTCCTGGAACGCTTCTTCGACGAATCGGGCGGCATGCAGCTGGTCCTGCACGCGCCCTTCGGCAGCCGGGTCAATCGCGCCTGGGGACTGGCGCTGCGCAAGCGCTTCTGCCGCCGTTTCAATTTCGAATTGCAGGCCGCCGCCACCGAGGACGCCATCGTCCTGTCGCTGACGGACGCGCACAGCTTCCCGCTGGAGGAAGTCTGGCGCTACCTGCGCCCGGCGACGGCGGAACAGGTATTGATCCAGGCCTTGCTGGACGCCCCGCTTTTCAATGTGCGGTGGCGCTGGAGCGCCGGCATCGCCCTGGCCTTGCCGCGCTTCTCCGGCGGGCGCAAGGTCGTGCCGCAGATCCAGCGCATGCGCAGCGACGACTTGCTGGCGGCGGTCTTCCCGGACCAGGCCGCCTGCCTGGAGAACATCCAGGGCGAACGCGACATCCCCGATCATCCCCTGGTCAGCCAGGCGCTGGACGACTGCCTGCATGAAGCCATGGACACCGTGCAATGGCTGGCCGTACTGCAACGCATCGAGCAAGGCCGATGCCGGCTCGTCGTGCGGGACCTGCCCACGCCCTCGCCGCTGGCCATGGAGATCCTGAGCGCCCAGCCCTACGCCTTCCTGGATGACGCGCCACTCGAAGAACGCCGCACGCGCGCCGTCATGGCTCGCCGCTGGACCGATCCCGCCAGCGCGGACGACCTGGGCGCGCTGGACGCGGACGCCATCGAGCGCGTGCGCCAGGAGGCCTGGCCCGATCCGCGCGACGCCGATGAAATGCACGAAGCGCTGAACGAACTGGCCTTCATTACCGAGGCCGAAGCCGATGCGCGTCCGGCCTGGAAGGCCTGGCTGCGGGACCTGGCGCAGTCGGGCCGCGCCTGCCGGCTGCGCGTGGATGCTTCGCAAGCCCCGTCGCCCCCATCGGCGCAGACAGCGCCAGTCCACGCAATAGCGGCCTCCGCGGCAAAGGCCACGGAGGCAGACGCATCGCGGGCATCGCCACAAGCCGCGGCCACCGCCACGATGCGGTTCTGGGTCGCCCTGGAACGCCTGGGTTGCGTGCAGGCCGCCTACCCCGGCGCCCGTCCGCCGGACAGCCGAGACCCCGCGCCCGCGCCGCTTCCCGGCGATACGGCCTGGGACACCGATAGTGCCCAGGCCGACATCCTGGGCGCGCGGCTGGCCGTCAGCGGCCCGGTCACGGACGAGGCCCTGGCAAGCCTGCTGGGCTGGCCCCTGTCCCGCGTCGCCATCCTGCTGGCGCGGCTGGAAAGCGAGGGCAGCGTCATGCGCGGCCGCTTCAGCCCCGGCGCCGCCCAGGAAGAATGGTGCGAACGCCATCTGCTGGCCCGCATCCATCGCTACACCATCAAGCGCCTGCGCGGCGAAGTCGAGCCGGTGTCGCGCCAGGACTTCATGCGCTTCCTGTTCGATTGGCAGCACCTGTCGCCGGACGCACGGCTGCGCGGTCCGCACGGCTTGCCCACCGTGCTGGACCAGCTGGAAGGCTATGAGGCCCCCGCCGGCGCCTGGGAAAGCGAACTGCTCGCCGCCCGCATCGCCGATTACGCCCCCGACTGGCTGGACGAGTTGTCGCGCGCCGGCAAGATCGCCTGGACGCGGCTATCCCATCCCGCGCGCGGGCCCGGTGCCCGTCCGGGCGCGGGGCCGGTGCGCGCCACGCCCATGGTCATCCTGCCGCGCCGCCACCTGCGCCTGTGGCACGCGCTGCCGCACCTGGAAAACCAGGCGGAGGTCTCCGGCCGCGCCCAGCTCGTGCTGGCGGCGCTGCTGGACGGCGGCGCCATGTTCTATGACGAACTGGCCGCGGAAACGCGGCTGCTGCCCGGGCAACTGGAAGAGGCGCTGGGGGAACTGGTGGCGGCGGGCCTGATCGCCGCGGACAGCTTCGCGGGACTGCGGGCCCTGCTGGTACCCGCCTCCAAGCGCACCGCGCACGCGGCGCGCCGGCGCCGGGGCGCCATGCCGGATCCGCTGGAGGCCGCCGGGCGCTGGGCGCCGGTGCGGCGTCCGCGGGAGTCGGCCACGGCCTCGATGAGCGCCGCGCTGGCGACGGCCGCCGGCCAGCGTCCCGCCGCCAAGCCAGTCCGCCGCCCGACCATTCCGCCGGAAACGCTGGAGCACATCGCGCGCGTGCTGCTGCGCCGCTATGGCGTGGTGTTCTGGCGCCTGCTGGACCGCGAACCCGCCTGGCTGCCGCCATGGCGCGAATGGCTGCCCGTCCTGCATCGCATGGAGGCCCGCGGCGAAGTCCGCGGCGGCCGCTTCGTGGCCGGCCTGGCGGGCGAACAGTTCGCCCTGCCCGAAGCCATCCCGCTCCTGCGCGAAGTCAGGCGCCGTCCCCACGACGGGTCGCTGGTGCGCATCTCCGCCGTCGATCCGCTGAATCTGTGCGGCACCCTCCTGCCCGGCGAAAAAGTCCCCGCCCTGGCCGGCAACCGCATCCTGTTCCGCGACGGCATCCCCATCGCCACCTGGATCGCCAGGAAGCCCCACTACGACCACACGCTGCAAGCCGCTGAACGGGAGCGCCTGCTACGGGTGCTGATCGCGGGGGAATCGCATCTGGCGGTCGAAGAGGGTTGACCCCTCGCGCCTGCCGGCGTGGTCCCATGGGAATTCCCCTTGCCGAAGTATCATCGATTCCCGTCAGTTTTTCCGGCGCCCCACCGGCTACGCCGACGCCTTCCGCATCAAAATCGATCAACTGGCACAATCCTGCACTCAGCCCGCCCGCGAAGCCGGCGGGCAAAGCCCTTTATATTGTTGGTCGTTACTCTGTATCGCTACGAGGGGAAGTCATGAACAATCAAAAGCCCGCGCGGACCTGCATCGCCGCCGGCCGCCTGGTACGCACCGTCGCGTTGGCCGGCGTCAGCGTCACGCTCGCTTGCCTGAGCCTGACCTTCCCCACCCACGCCGCCGCCCAGGGCACCATCAAGATCGGCGAGATCAACAGCTACAAATCCCAACCCGCCTTCCTGGAGCCCTACCGCAAGGGCATGGAATTGGCCGTGGAGCAGGTCAATGCCGCCGGCGGCATCGACGGCAAGAAGCTGGAGCTGATCACCCGCGACGACAACGCCAACCCGGGCGAGGCCGTGCGCGCCGCCGAAGAGCTGCTTTCGCGCGAACGCGTCGACGTGCTGATGGGTTCTTTCCTGTCCAATATCGGGCTGGCGCTGACCGACTTCGCGCGGCAGAAGAAAGTGTTTTTCCTGGCCAGCGAACCCCTGACCGACAAGATCGTCTGGCAGGATGGCAACCGCTACACCTTCCGCCTGCGCGTCTCCACCTATATGCAGACGGCCATGCTGGTCCCGCAGGCCGCCAAGCTCGATAAAAAGCGCTGGGCCATCGTCTACCCCAACTACGAATACGGCCAGTCGGCCGCCGCCACCTTCAAGGCCTTGATGAAAAAGGCCCAGCCCGACGTGGAGTTCGTTACCGAACAGGCCACGCCGCTGGGCAAGGTCGACGCCGGCAGCGTGGTCCAGGCCCTGGCCGACGCCAAGCCGGATGCCATTTTCAACGTCCTGTTCGCCGCCGACGTCGCCAAGCTGGTCCGCGAGGGCAATACCCGCGGCTTGTTCCCCAAGACGCCCGTGGTCAGCCTGCTGAGCGGCGAGCCGGAATACCTGGATCCCCTGAAGGACGAAACGCCCACCGGCTGGATCGTCACCGGCTATCCCTGGTATTCCATCCAGACGCCCGCGCACGTTGCCTTCCTGAAGGCCTACCAGGACCGCTACAAGGACTATCCGCGGCTGGGCTCCATCATCGGCTACAGCTCCGTCATGTCCATGGCGGCCGGCATGAAGAAAGCCGGCGGCGCCGATACGGAAAAACTCATCGCCGCCTTCGAGGGCCTGAAGGTCGACACGCCTTTCGGTCCCATCCAATATCGCGCCATCGACCACCAATCCACCATGGGCGCCTACGTCGGCAAGCTCGCGCTGAAAGACGGCAAGGGCGTGATGGTGGACTACCAATACATGGACGGCGCCGACTTCCTGCCCTCGGACGAGGAAGTACGCAAGCTGCGGCCGGCCGGGCGCTGAGCGCGGCCACCGGCCGGCGCGACTCCCGCGCGGGTCCACCCATCCTTCAACACAGGGACGCCCACCCGGGGCGGGAGCCGCGCACCGCCGATGCGGCTGCCACCGCAGGGCGCCCCCCCAGGCATGGCAAACCGCCATGGCGCAATACACCCTCGGTAATGCGGGAATACATGCAAGGCACCATTTGGACTGACCACATGTTCCCGGGATGCATGGCATGAGCTTGAACGCACTGATCGTCCAGCTGCTGAACGGCCTGGCGGAAGCTTCCACGCTGTTCCTGGTGGCCGCCGGCCTGTCGCTGATCTTCGGCGTGACGCGCATCGTCAATTTCGCGCATGGCTCGCTGTATATGGCGGGCCTGTATGTGGCCTATAGCCTGACGGAACGCTACGGATCGTCGGGCCTGGGCTTCTGGGGCTGCGTGTTGCTGACCGCCGTTGCGGTCGGCGTGCTCGGCGCGCTGATCGAGATCATCCTGCTGCGCCGCATTTACCGCGCGCCCGAACTGTTCCAGCTGCTGGCCACCTTCGCGCTGGTGCTCGTCATCAACGATGCGGTCCTGGCCGTTTGGGGCCCGGAAGACCTGCTGGGCCGGCGTGCCCCCGGACTGGCCGGGGCCGTCACCCTGCTGGGCCGGCAGTTTCCGGTCTACAGCCTGGTCCTGATCGCCATCGGCCCCATCGTGCTGGGCCTGCTCTGGCTGCTGCTGACGCGCACGCGCTGGGGCACGCTGGTGCGCGCCGCCACGCAGGACAGGGAAATGCTCGGCGCCCTGGGCGTGAACCAGGCATGGCTGTTCACCGGCGTATTCGCGCTGGGCGCGGCGCTGGCCGGCCTGGGCGGCGCCGTGCAGTTGCCGCGCGAACCCGCCAGCCTGGGCCTGGACCTGCGCACCATCGGCGATGCCTTCGTCGTGGTGGTCGTAGGCGGCATGGGCTCCATCCCCGGCGCCTATATCGCCGCCCTGCTCATCGCGGAAATCAAGGCGCTCTGCATCGCCATCGGGACCGTGAGCGTGGCGGGCCTGCAGTTCTCCCTGGCGCCGCTTACCCTGGTCGCCGAGTTCCTGGTCATGGCCATCGTGCTGGCGGTGCGCCCATGGGGCCTGCTGGGCCGCCCCGCCCCGGCCGTGCGCAGCGCCGCACCTGTCGAGGCGCCGCTGCGGCCGGCATCGCGCGGCCTGCGCTGGCTGGGCGCGGGCATACTGATCCTGCTCCTGCTGCTGCCCCTGGCAAGCGGGCGCTTTCCCTATGCCACCGTGCTGCTCACCGACATCCTTACGGCGGCGCTGTTCGCGGCCAGCCTGCACTTCATCATGGGTCCGGCGGGCATGCATTCCTTCGGTCATGCGGCGTACTTCGGGCTGGGCGCGTATGGCGCCGCCCTGCTCCTGAAAAGCCTGGCCCTGCCGATGGAGGCCGCCCTGCTGCTGGCGCCGGCGGTAGCGGCCCTGGGGGCGCTGGTCTTCGGCTGGTTCTGCGTACGGCTGTCCGGCGTCTACCTGGCCATGCTCACCCTGGCGTTCTCGCAGATCGTCTGGTCGGTCGTCTTCCAATGGGATGGGCTGACGGGGGGATCCAACGGCCTTACCGGCCTTTGGCCTTCCGCATGGCTGTCGGCGGGACAGACCTATTACTACCTGACGCTGGTCCTGGCCGTGGCGGGCGTACTGCTCCTGCGCCGCGTGCTGTTCTCGCCCTTCGGCCATGCCATGCGGGCCGGGCGGGATTCGGCGCTGCGCAGCGACGCCATCGGTATCGACGTGCGGCGCGTGCAATGGGCGGCGTTCGTCATCGCCGGCCTGTTCGCGGGTCTGGCAGGGGCCATGTACGCCTTTTCCAAGGGCAGCATCGCGCCCGACGTCATGTCGGTCGGCAAATCGGTGGACGGCCTGGTCATGGTGCTGCTGGGCGGCATCCAGACCCTGGCCGGCCCCGTCGTCGGCGCCGCCACCTTTACCTGGCTGCAGGACAACGTGATGCGCGCCACCGAGTACTGGCGCGCCATGCTGGGGGGCGTCATCCTGCTGCTGGTGCTGGCATTCCCGCAGGGCATCGCCGGCTTCATCCGCGATGTGGCGGACAGGCTGCACGCCCACCGCGCGGCATCCGGCGCACGGCATGCGGACTCGCCGGGGAGATCCGCATGAGCCTGCTGCAGGTCCGCAAGCTGAGCAAGCATTTCGGCGGCATCGCCGCCGTCGACGATGTCAGTTTCGACGTTGCGCCAGGCGAACTGGTCGCCCTGATCGGGCCCAACGGGGCCGGCAAGTCCACCACCTTCAACATGGTGGGCGGGCAGATCGAGCCCAGCGCCGGATCCGTGATCCTGGACGGCCGGGAGCTGACCGGCCTGCATCCGCGCGATATCTGGCGCCTGGGCGTCGGCCGTACCTTCCAGATCACCGAGACCTTCGCCTCCCTGTCGGTGGTGGAGAACGTGCAGATGACCTTGTTGTCGCATCATCGGCAGGTCTACTCGGCATGGCGGCCCGCCGCCACCCGGTACCGCTCCCAGGCGCTCGCACTGCTGGACCAGGTCGGCATGGCGGACCAGGCCCACCGCCCCTGCAGCGAACTCGCCTATGGCGACGTCAAGCGCGTGGAGCTGGCCATGGCGCTGGCCAATGCCCCCAAACTGCTGCTGATGGACGAACCGACGGCCGGCATGGCCAGCGGCGAACGCAACGAACTCATGTCGCTGACCAGGCGGCTGGTGACCGAACGCAAGATGGCCGTGCTGTTCACCGAACACAGCATGGACGTCGTCTTTGCCCATGCCGACCGCATCATCGTGCTGGGACGGGGAAAGATCATCGCGCAAGGCAGCGCCACGGAAGTCCGCGCCCACCCGGAAGTGCGGCAGGTGTACTTCGGATCGGGATCGACCTTCGAGGCAGACGCCATGCATGGCGGCCGCAAGCCCGCGATCGCCGGGCAGGCCGCGCAAAGCGATGTCCTGCTGCGTGTACGGAAGCTGAACGCCTGGTACGGCGCCGCCCACATCCTGTTCGACATCGACCTGGACGTCCGCCGCGGCGAGGTCGTCGCCCTGATGGGCCGCAATGGCGCCGGCAAATCCACGACCTTGAAAGCCATCATGGGGATGCTGGACAAGCGCCGCGGCCACGTGGAATTCATGGGCCAGGACATCTCGCACAAACGCCCGCACCAGATCGCCCGGATTGGCCTGGGCTTCGTGCCGGAGGACCGCCGCGTCTTCGCCGGCCTGACGGTCGAGGAAAACCTGCACGTCGGCCGCCAACCGCCGCGGCATTGGCCCGACGGCCGACCGGCGCCGCAATGGACCGCCGCGCAGCTCTACGCCCTATTCCCCAACCTGGCCACCATGCCAGGCCGCCCGGGCGGCCGCATGAGCGGCGGCGAACAGCAAATGCTGACCGTCGCGCGCACGCTGATGGGCAATCCCTATCTGGTGCTGCTGGACGAGCCCTCCGAAGGCGTCGCCCCGGTCATCGTCGAGCAAATGGCGCAAGCCATCATCGAATTGAAGAAGCAAGGTGCGAGCGTGCTCCTGTGCGAACAGAACGCGCGGTTCGCCGACATGGTCGCGGATCGCGAATATGTGCTTGAGAAAGGCGAGATGGCCGGGCGATAGACGCCCGGCCGGCGCCGCCATATTCATCCAGCCGCCTCCGGAAGGGTCTCGTTCAGCTTGCGGGCCATGAAGCGCGCATTGGCGAACGCGCCGAACGGAACAAAGGCAAGGGCAATCGCCCGGATCGCGTCTGCCCTGCGCCAGTTGGACTCGCTCGCCGTCTGCGCAACGATCCACACGTAGCACAGAAACGCCATGCCATGGACAGGCCCCATGACTTGCACGGCGTCGGGCCATCCAAAGGCATATTTCAGCGGCACGGCTATCGCCACGAGCAGGAGTAGCGTCGTGCCTTCGGCGAAGGATACGACTTTTATCGTTCGGATTTGGGTCGACAAGGCCGTTGTTTTGGACATCGCGGTAGGACTCCACTGAAACGGAAGGATTTATACCGCCGCCGACAACGCGGCCGTGAGTGGCAGAAACGACAAAGATCGATCTGATACTGCCATCCTTGGTAAGATCCACCGCGATGCATTGGAAACGGGCCAGGCAATGAAGAAATCCCCTCGCAAGAAAGTCGGTGTCCTGGCCCTGGATGGCGTGATCCCCTTCGATCTGGGGGTAGCCTGCGATGTGTTCTCGCGCACGCTGCTTGCGGACGGCCGGGCGGCGTATCAGGTACACGTCTGCGGAGAAGCCGCGCGTGTCAATGCCGGCGCGTTCACGCTGCAACCGCCCGCGCGCCTGGCGGCGCTCGACCGCGTCGACATCATCGTCGTTCCCGGCATCGAGGACATCGCCCAGCCGCCCTCTCGCGCCGTACAACGCGCCCTTCGATCCGCCCACGCACGGGGCGCGGCGATCGCGTCGATCTGTACCGGCGCCTTCGTGCTCGCGGCCTGCGGGCTTCTGGACGGCAAGCGCGCAACGACCCATTGGGCGGCGGCCGGCGAACTCGCGCGGCGATTCCCGCGCGTCACGGTCGACGCCAACGTCTTGTATGTCGACGAGGGGACCATCGTCACCTCCGCGGGTTCCTCCGCGGGCCTGGACATGTGCCTTTACCTGGTCGGCCGCGATCACGGCCAGGCCGTGGCGGCGCAATCGGCCCGGATGGCGGTCGCGCCGCTGCAACGGGACGGCGGCCAGGCTCCCTATATCCGGCAGGCGCCGCTCGCTTCCGCCGACAGCCTGTCCCCGCTGCTGGATTGGCTGTCGAAGAACCTCGACCAATCGGTGGATATCGACGCATTGGCGGCGCGGGCCGCGATGAGCCCCCGCACCTTCGCGCGCCGGTTCCGCGAGCAGACCGGAACGACGCCCATCCAATGGTTGATCGCCAACCGGGTGCGCCGCGCCCAGGAATTGCTGCAAAGCTGCGATCTGTCCGTGGACAGGATTGCGGCCGCCGCGGGCTTCGACTCGCCCGTCACGTTCCGCGCGCGCTTCCGGCGCCTGGTCGGTGTCACGCCTTCCGAATATCGCCGGCGCTTTGGGGGCCCGGGTTCAACCACGAGCGCAAGGTTTCATTCAGCACGCGCCCGGCGATAGACCTCCTGCGGGCCCCATGCCCCGCCACGACATATAGGACAGGCGCGGACATCAATCCGTGGATCCGGCTTTCACTCTACCGTTGAGCGTTGCGGGGCCTGTCATCACGGCACGAAGGCGATCGCCCGCATCGGACGCGTCCAGCGCCGACAGCCGCTCGTCGAACTCGCGGCGCACGTCGGGGACCGGCCCGGCCAAAGCCTGCTGGAAGGCACGCCGCATCCACGCGACCCCAGAGGTGCTCAGGCCGCCGTCGACGGCGACCTCCGTACCGGTCATGAATGTCGATAGCCTGGAAGCCAGGAACACGATGACCTGCGCGACCTCGCGGGCGGTCGCTTCCCGGCCCATGGGGATCGCATGGCGATTCGCCTCGATATGGCCGGGGGGCGCGGCGTCGGTCAAGGCGGTCGCGATCGTGGCGGGATGAACGGAATTCACCCGTATGCCGCGCGGGACCAATTCCAGGGAGACGGCTTTCGTCAAGCCGCGCAATGCCCATTTGCTGGTGGTATACGACGTGTCCGTATGGGATATCAGGCCCGCGGTCGACGACACGTTGACGATCGCACTGGTGCCACCGTCCGGCATCAGCGGCGACATGGCCTGGATGCCGAGAAACGCACCGGTCACATTGACCGCCATCACGCGATTCCAGGTGTCCAGGGGCGTCGCCAGACCGTCCCGCGCGATGATGCCGGCGTTGTTCACCAGCACATCCAGTTTCCCGTACAGCGACTTCACGCGGTCGGCCGCGGCCCGCCATTGCGCCACGCTGGACACGTCCAATCGCAGCGACACCGCGTCATGTCCCTGTTCCGACAAGGAACGGGCCTGCATGTCGAGCCCCGGCGCGATATCCGCCAGCAAGACACGCGCACCCTGTTCCGCGAAAAGCCGGGCCGTCGCGGCCCCAAGCCCCGAAGCCGCGCCGGTGACCAGCACGGCGCGGCCGCGCAAGCCGAAGATATCCGCATCGCAGTCCAAAGCCGGGGTGGTCCCGGCCTCTTTGTCGTCGCTCGCCATCATGCGCCTGTCATCCTTTATAGGCGCTTGCCATGGCCTTGATCTTGCCCACGTCGAAGTTGTTGATGTCGTCGATCAAGGCGTTCGTATAGAAGGCCTTGAAATCCTTGATATCCAGCTGGTTGAGCGCTGCCTCTTGCTGGAACTCGGTTTCGTTGATCGCGCCCATTTTAGTGTCGGGATACGGCGGGTTGTACAGCTTGATCCGGCGGCTGATGGCGTTCAGGATGGATTTGACGGCCTCCGCCTTGCCGCTGCCGCGCGGCGCCGTTTCCGGGTACATGGCCAGGAAGGCGCGCGCCCCGGCGTCCGGATCGG
Source organism: Bordetella bronchialis (assembly GCF_001676705.1). Classification (NCBI taxonomy): domain Bacteria; kingdom Pseudomonadati; phylum Pseudomonadota; class Betaproteobacteria; order Burkholderiales; family Alcaligenaceae; genus Bordetella; species Bordetella bronchialis. Next base: position 2,302,509 of record NZ_CP016170.1, on the reverse strand, counting down.
CCAGCACGAATTGCGACGCCTTGCACACCGACCGCCCATACCCGACCAGCATGTCGCGCTGCGACTGGAACGTTTCCTTGCGCGCCATCAGGAACTGCCCGCCCACCATGGGCAGTTTGTCGGGACGCGGCAGGAAGGATATGGCGATACCGGCCGCTTCGATCTGGCCGAAGCCCGTATCGTAATAAGACAGCGCGTCGATCGCGCCGCGTTCCAGCGCGACGCCCGCCGGCACGCCGTTGCCCACGGCAACGAACTTCACGTCTTTCTCCGGATCGATGCCCAGGCTTTTCAGCACATTCTTGGTCACCGGATAGTCCGTGGCCGCGAAATCCGACACGCCGATCTTCCTGCCTTTCAGGTCCTGGTAGGACTTGATCTCCGACCCCGGCTTGACGACGATGTCCCATTTGTACGGATAGGTGTACTCGTAGTAGTTCAGCGAGGAATTCCATTCCCCCTTGGCCAGCAAGGGCAGGCCGAAAGACGGCACGCCTATGCCGATGTCGACGTCCCCGCGGTCGACGGCTACCTGGACGTTGGAATTGCCGCCCAGCGCTTGGGGCCGCACGGTCAGGCCCTCTTGCTTGTTGAAGCCCAGCACCTCGCCGATGACGCAGTTGATGACATTGGGCGCCATCGCTTTCTGCCCGATGCCGAAGCGAACCGGCTTCAGGTCGGCGGCCAGCAGCCGCTTGGGCGCCAGGGCCAGGGCCGCGCCAAAGGCGCTCGTCGCCAGCATCCAGTCTCTACGTGATATCTGCATTTTTTGTCTCCTCCGTATGGATTCTTATCGACTGTTCCGGCGCGCCCAATGGACCACGCGACGCTCTATCCGGTTCACCGCGCCATGCAACAGCACGCCCGTCACCCCCAGGATGATCAGCAGGGCGAAGACGCCCGCCACATCCGATACCGATTGCGCCTGCGTGATCGCGACGCCCATGCCCTGCTGCGCGCCCAGGAACTCCGCCACGATCGCGCCCAGCAGCGCGTACACCACCGCCATGTCCAGGCCTGCGAAGATGAAGGGCGCGGCATTGGGCAGCTTGACGATGCGGTAGATCTCGAAGCGCGTCGCGGACAGCGAGCGCATCAGGTCGATACGTTCGGGTTCGGTGGCGCGCAGGCCGGTAAAGCTATTGATCAGCAGCGGAAAGAAAGCCAGCAGCGCCGCGATGGCGATCTTGCTGCTGTCGCCGAAGCCCAGCCAGATGACGATTAATGGCGCGATCGCCACCTTGGGCAGGCTTTGCAGCGCGAAGGCATAGGGCATTACCAGCTTCTCGACGACCTTGCTTTCCGCCATCAGGGAGCCCAGCACCAGGCCCAGCGCGGAGCCGATCGCGAACCCCAGGGCGGCATTGCTCAATGTGCTCCACAAGGGGCGGTAGAAACCCGTGCTGCTGGTCGGATCGACCGCGAGCCCCGCCCACAGCGCGTGCAGCACCTTCATCGGATCGGGCAGGATGTAGGACGGGATGTGCAGGAAACGCACGCTCAAGAACCATATCGCGATCAGCGCCACGAAGCCGGCCACCGCGATCGCCGATCCGTCCAGCGCACGCTTGCCGCGCCGGGCCGGCGACACGGCGCGCACCGCCTCCGCGGACACGGGTTGTAAGGCTGCATTACTCATGAGTGCTCTCCTGCTCGTTCAACAAGGCGCGGATCTCCCGCGCCAGCCGCGCGTACTCCGGATGGCTGACGATGGAGTCGAAGGTCCGCGGACGCGGGATGGGCACCTCGATCTCCCGCAAGACCCGGCCTGGCCGTGCCGACATCACCACCACGCGGTCGGCCAGGAAAATCGCCTCGGATATGCTGTGCGTGATCAGCACCACCGTCTTGGCATTGGCCTGCCAGATGCGCTGCAGCTCCGCGTTCATGCGTTCGCGGGTCAAGGCGTCCAAGGCGCCGAAGGGCTCGTCCATCAGCAGGATCTTCGGATCGCGCGCCAACGCACGGCAGATCCCGGCCCGCTGCTGCATCCCGCCCGACAGCTCATACGGATACCGGCCGCCGAAGTCCTTGAGCCCGGCCACCGCGAGCAGATCGGTGATGCGCTGTTCGGCCGACTCGCGCCTGCCGCCGACGCGCAAGGGCAAGGCGACGTTTTCCCGTACCGTGATCCAGGGCAGCAGATTGGCGGCCTGGAATACCACCCCCACTTCTCCCGAAGGTCCGGTCACCTCCACGCCGCCCAAGGTCAGCGTGCCGCCGTCGCAGGTATCCAGGCCGGCCAGCATGCGCAGCAAAGTGCTTTTGCCGCAGCCCGACGGACCGACGATGCACACGAACTCGCCGTCGCCGATGGACATATCCACGCTGTCGACGGCGTGCACCGTGTCGCCGGATGCGGTCACATAGGTCTTCGATACGTTCTGGATGCGGATCAGCTCGGTCCGCGGCACGGCGGCGCCGTCCACGACCTTCAGCGGCGGCGTGTCCGGTCCGGCCGTCGATGGCGCTATCGCCATTGCATTCCTCATGTCTGTACTCCTCCAAATTCCACCGTACCGGCGCCGGCGCTATAGCGAGGCGCCGGCGCACATCACGATGTTCTGACCTGTTATGGCGGCCGCCGCTGGCGAAAGCAGGAACGCCACCAGCCCCGCGACTTCCTCGGCCTGGATGAACCGGCCCATGGGCGGCCGGACCGGGGGCGCGGTCCCGCGCGCGGGATCGTCCAGCATGGCGGTCCGCGTCGCCGCGGGCGAAACGATATTGACGGCGATCCGCCGACTGACGACCTCCAGGGCCCAGGACCGCGCCATGCCCGTCATCGCGGACTTGCAGGCGGCATATTGGCTGCGTCCCGCGGCGCCACTGGCCGTGCGGCTGCCGATCAACACCACCCTGCCGCCATCCGGCATCCTGGGCATGAGCGCATCGGCCATGATCTGCGCAGCCAGGATGTGGACGCGCCACATCCCCAGGCCGTCTTCCGCGTCCAGGGCACCCAGCGGCGCGGTCTTCATATAGCCGGCGCAATGGATCATGGCGTCGGCGTCGTCCAGCGCCGCCACGGCCGCCTTCAATCGCGGCGCATCGCACAGGTCGCACGTGACGGCACGAAAGGCCGCGTGATCCAGCGCCGGCGGCGCCAGGTCCAGCCCCGTCACCGTCCAGCCATCGGCCAGCAAGCGACCGGCGGTCGCCAGGCCGATTCCCGAGCTCGTGCCGGAGACGACCGCATGCTTGCCCATGCGCTTACGCCGCCGACTTCTTCAGCAGGTTGGCGTGGCGCAAGGCGTCCTCGATCGCCTGCAATTCCTGTTTGCCGGGCGCGTGCGTCGGCGGGCGCACCGTACCGTCGGCGATGATGCCGGCCATGGCCATGGCCGCCTTCATCCGGCCGTGCGCCTCGCCGGTCGGCTCGCCGCTGCCATAGACGGCGTCCTTCAGCGGCGTAATCAGGCTCTGGACGTACATGGCTTCTTTCAGGTCGCCCTTCTTTACCGCCGTCAGCAGGTCATGGATCAAGCCGGGCACCAGCGACGCAAAGCCCACCAGCGCGCCATCGATGCCCTGCACCATGGAGGCCAGCAGGTACTCGTCGTGGCAGGTCAACAAGGCCTTGGTCGGATCGGCCTCGCGTATTGCCTTGATGTCGCGCGCGTACTTGTTCATCTCGCGCTCGCCCATTTTGAACGCGGCGACATGCGGCATGCGCGCCAGTTGTGCGAGCAGGTCGGTGGAATACGAGCCCCGCGTCCATGCGGGATAGATGTGCACGATCAGTGGCAGCCTGGTCGCTTCGCCGATGGCATTGAAGTAGTCCAGGCAATGCTCGGGCTTGAAGCCGAACCGCAGCCAGTGATGCGGCGGCATGATGTCCAGCGCGTCGGCGCCCGCCTCCTTCGCCCAGCCGGCCTGCTCGACCGCGTCGTTGATGCCCTCGCAGACCACCGACGAGACGACGGGGCAGATGCCTTTCACCGCTTCGGCGGTGATGCGCGTCACTTCCGCGCGTTCGCGCGGGGTCAGGGAAAACACCTCGCCGGTATGGCCGTTGGTCATCAATGCCGAGATGCCGGGCTGCCTGCCCAGCCACTGCGCGAACTGGCGCAGATTGGGCTCGTTGATGCTGTAGTCCTTGTTGAAAGGGACGGCAATGGCGGGAATGATGCCGTGATAGTCGATCGTTGCCAAAGTGCTCTCCTGCGGGGATAGGGCTGCGCCTGCGCGGCGCGGCGCCGAAGTGGTGAAGTCCTATTCGCCGGCCAGCCGGTGCGGCGCGAAACTTCCGGTGGTGGTCAGGGCTTTCGAGAGTTCGTTCGCAGCCTGTACGACGGGCTGCGCCGTGGACTGGACAAAATCCGCCAGCGTGGTGCGGATGGCCGGCGCCGCTACGCTCAGGGCCGCTACCGGCACGCCGTCCTGGTCGAACACGGGCGCGGCCACCACGTACAGGCCGGCCACGGTCTCCTGGTCCGAGACCGCGTACCCCAGTTCGCGGATCGCATCCAGGCGCGCGAGCAAGGTATCGATGTCGGTAATGGTGGTGGCGGTCAGCGCCTTCAGCGGGCGCGCCTGCAGGACCTCCATCCGCGTGTCGTCGTCCGACCATGCCAGGATGGCCTGCCCCACCGCGCTGGAATACGCCGGCACGCGGCTGCCGATACGGATCTCGACCGCCAGGCGCGTGAGACCCGCCTGTACCCGTTCGGCATACATCACGTCGGCGCCGTCGAGTACGCCGACCGATGCGGCTTCATTCACTTCACCGACCAGCCCGCGCAGGATGGGGCGCGCCCGTGCGCGCAGGTCGGATCGCGCGATGGCATGGAAACCCAGGTCCAGCACCTTCAAAGAAAGGCGGAACTTGCGCGTACCGGGAACCCGCTGCACGTAGCCGATGGCCACGAGGGTATTCAGAAAGCGAAAGGCCGTGGCGTTATCCACGCCCGCGCGCCTGGCCACGTCGGCCATGGTCAGCTCCGGCTCCTGGGAGGTAAACGCCTCCAGAATCCGGAAGCCTTTCGCCAGGGATTGCACGAGGTTCTTGGCCTCTGCGGGATCCGGCTTGTCCTGCGTCGCCATCATGTCTCCTGGATCGTGAGTTCGCGGTCCGTAGTTCGGAATACGAATTTTTATTTATTTCTGTCGCCATAAAAATCGAGCGGACGGCTCGACGGTTTCAGAAAATTCGGAATGCGAACTCTTATTTATATAGTTAAAAGTCTAGTGGGCAGGAATACGAGGCGACATAGGGACTAACCCCCGGTCGCCGGGAAAACACACGTCCCATTCCCTTAGCAACAGAAGTGACGATGAATCCGAATCCCCGACAGGCCACTGGCGCCCCGGCCTCCCGCGGCCAGGGCCGAACGATAGACCTTATCGAAAAGATCGCGCTGATCGACGGCCACTGGCAACCCCGTGTCGTCGCGGAGATGAACGACTACCAGTTCAAGGTCGTGAAACTCGCGGGCGACTTCATCTGGCACGCGCACGCCGATACCGACGAGACCTTCATCGTCTGGATGGCGAACTGCGGATCGAATTGCGTGGCGAATCCGGCCCTTCCCCCATCGTCTTGCGAGCCGGGCAGATGGCCGTCGTCCCCAAGGGCGTCGCACACAGGCCCCGCGCGATAGGCGAAGTGAAGCTGCTGATCGAGCCGCGCGGCGTGGTCAACACGGGCGATACGACGCCGAGCTCCTTGACCGTCGCCAACGACCAGTGGATCTAGCCGAACAGCAAGCCAACTGGATGCCTGCGTATCGTCAACGCCTGGCCTCTTGCCGCAATGCATCGGCGAACGCCTCGGCCAGCGACAGGCGTGCGCCCGGCGCCGGAAAGATAAGCGCGGCTTGCGAAGTCAGGGTTTCCTCCATGGGCTTCGCCACCACGCGCGGCCCGATAAAGGATTCGGCGGACCACTTCGAGACTATCGTCATGCCCGCCCCCGCCGCCACCAACGCGCAGGCCAGCAATGAGTTGGGCGTTTCCAGCACGACATGCGCCGCCGCGCCGCGCCTGGAGAACGCGTCATCGATCTGGAACCGCAGAAAACCATGCTGTGAAAGCAATATCAGCCGTTCGCCCACCAGATCCGCCACAGAGACCTTGCGCTTGCGCGCCAGCCTGTGTCCGACCGGCATAACCGCCATCGCGGGCGCCGGCGCCAGCGGCTCGATGGCAATCGCCGAGCGGGACAGCGGCTGCTCCACCAGCCCGACGTCATACTGGCGTGTGGCCACGGCCTCCGCCACCTGGCGGGACGGCATGCTCTGCACGAAGGCCGTCACGTGCGGACGCGGGGCCAGGAATGCGGCTATCGCCCGCGCGACCAGCCCATGGGACAGCGCCGGCATCGTCGCGATGCGGACAGCCCCGGCGCGCTGAAGCCGGATGTCTTCCGCGACCTCTGCGATCCGGTCCAGCCCGCCGTAGATCGGCTCGATCTCGCGATAGAGGACCTCCGCGTCCGGCGTCGGACTGAGCCGCCGGCCGTGGCGTTCGAAAAGCTTATAGCCCACCCGCATTTCGAGTAGCGCGATCGCCCGGCTCACCACAGGCTGGGTCACGTTCATCAAACGTGCCGCCGCGACGACCGTTCCCGTCTGCATGACCGAGTAGAACGCCTCGACCTGCCTTAAGTTCAGTGTGGCTCGCATATATAGCATTTGAACATAAGCAGGATGGCAAATTCGAATTGTCCGATCCCCGCGCTGCGCTCATGATCGCTGGAGGACGCCATCCGGCGCCGGGAAAATCCACGCACAAGGGGAATTCAATGATCAAAACCGCAATCGCGGCCTTAGGCATGTGCGCACTGGTCGGCAGCGCTAGCGCGCAAGCGCAGTCCTATCCCGACCGGCCGATAAAGCTTGTCGTCGGGTTTTCCCCAGGTGGGGGCTCCGACACCACCGCGCGCCTGCTCGCGACGGCCCTGGGCACCAGGCTGGGCCAGCCCATCGTGGTGGAGAACCGGCCCGGCGCCAACACCATCATCGCCACCCAATACGTCGCCAGCCAGCCGGCGGACGGCTACACCCTGCTGTTTACCTCCGCGTCCTTTGCCATCAATCCGTCCTTGCAGAAGCTCAGCTACGACTCCGACCGGGACTTCGCGCCCGTCGCCCTGGTCGACACCATCCCCTTGCTGCTGGTCTCCAACCTGGACGTGCCCGCCAAATCCGTCGGCGAACTCATCGACCTTGCCAAGAAGCAGCCGGGCAAACTCAGCTACGCCAGCTTCGGCCTGGGCAGCGCGGCACATCTGGCCTCGGAGCAGCTGCTTGCCATGACCGGCACCGAGATGGTCCACGTGCCGTACAAAGGCAGCGCCCCGGCCCTGGCCGATGTCATGGGCGGCCAGGTCACGATGATGATGCCGGGCATCGGCTCGGCCGCCAGCCTGGTCAAGGGCGGCAAGGTTCGCGCGCTGGCCGTATCGGGCAGCAAGCGGGCCACCGGCATGCCGGATGTCCCCACCATCGCCGAGGCCGGCGTGACCGGTTTCGACGTGGTGACCTGGGAAGCCATCCTGGCGCCCGCCGGCACGCCCGCGGCCATCGTGACCAAGCTGAATGGCGCGCTGCGCGAGGTCCTGGCGACCCCCGCCATACGCGACCAGATGATCCAGATGGGGATGGAGCCCGACGGCACCAAGTCGCCCAGCGAGGTCACGGCGTACATCAAGCGCGAGGAACAGAAGTTCTCCACGCTTATCCGCGAACGTCACATCGAGGCAAAGTGAGCAACGCATGACCTCCGGTCAGATCACCATCATTGGCGCGGGCATCGTCGGCGTCGCATCCGCGCTGTGGTTGCAGCGGTCAGGATTCTCCGTAACCCTGATCGACCGCGGCGCGGTCGGAGAGGGAGCGAGCTTCGGCAACGCCGGCAACATCAGCCCGGGGGCCGTCGTGCCCTACACCATCCCGGGCGTTATCCGGCAGGCGCCGGGCTGGCTGCTGGATCCGGAAGGCCCGCTCGTCGTGCGGGCCGGCTACTTTCCCAAAGTGGCGCCCTGGCTGATAAAGCTGGCGCGCCACAGCAGCACGGAAGAAGCACTGAAAACCTCGCGCGCCATGCGGGTGCTGCATGCAGGAACCTTCGAAGCCTACGACGCATTGACGCGCGGCACGCCGGCCGAAGGGCTGATCGAACGCTGTGGCCAGCTGTACGTCTCGGAACGGCCACACGGCGCTCAGGGATCTTTGCTGACCCAGTTCATGCGCGAGGCGGCAGGCGTCAAGACGGTCGTGCTAAGCAAGGACGAGATTCGCCAGGTGGAGCCGACGCTGGCGCCTATCTTCGCCAGCGGCATGCTCCTGCCCGACAACGGCCGCGTCCGTAATCCGCACCAGCTTGTACGGCTGCTGGCCGAGGAGGCCCAGCGCCACGGCGCGGTTATCGTGCGTGGCATGGTCACAGGATTCGAGCGAGACGCCGGGCGGGTCAGGGCCGTAATGGTCGACGGGCAGCCTCGCCCGGTGGAGCGCGTCCTGGTCGCCGCCGGCGCGACGTCCGGCCAGCTGGCGCGCATGTTGGACGCGCCGGTGCCGATCGAGCCCGAGCGCGGCTACCACATCACTATTTCAGAGCCGGAGAGCATGCCGCGCATCCCGGTGACGAACGTCGATGCCAAATTCGCCGTCGCGCCGATGAATATGGGCCTGCGATTGGCCGGCACCGTCGAATACGCCGGCTTCGATGCACCGCCCAACTGGAAGCGTACGGCGCTGCTTGAGAAACAGGCGCGCCGGATGTTTCCGACGTTGAGCATGGCGAGTGTCACCCGATGGGCTGGCGACCGCCCTACTTTGCCGGATGGCTTGCCGGTGCTGGGGCGGGCGCCGGGATACGGCAATGCGTATTTTGCGTTCGGGAACTCGCATTTCGGCATGACCGCCGGGCCGGTCATGGGGAAGACGATTGCCGAGATTATCCGGGGCGAAGCGCCGTCTATCGATATAGGCGGATTTTCGCCGACCCGCTTTTGCTGATCAGCGCGGGGCTATCCGGACCGGGCGGCCTTGTAATGCCGCCGCTCTGACGATGCCAGGGGGAGAATTCGCAAGATTCGGGGCGCCGACCGTCGTGGCGCTATGCATTCCCATGACGCTTGGCATATGCTCGCGGAAGGGATTTCGGCCGCTCGTCTCAAGCGTGACGGCCACTACTCTGTGCAGGCGAGTGCGGGGGATTCACCATGACTGATACCAACATGCCCACCGATGACGCGATCCACATCGGTCAATTGGCCATCCGATACCTGATCGACGGCACCGCCACCGGCGGCCTCGGCGTTTTCGAGCTGACCGTCGCGCCAGGCTCAAAAGTGCCGCCAGCCCACAGCCACACGCATAACGAAGAATGCGCGTATGTGCTGGAGGGCGTGCTCCGATACTCGGTAGATGGTGTCGAGCGCGATCTCAAACCAGGCGAATGGATGCATACGCCGCCCGGGTCGGTGCACCAGTTCAGCAACCCGCACGCCGAAACAGCGCGAGCATTGATCATATTGACACCCGACATCGGCCCCCAATACTTCCGCGATGTCCGCGACGTCGTGAGTGCCGGCGGCCCGCCGGATCGGGCGAAGCTGATGGAAGTGATGTCCCGATACGGACTAGTGCCGGCGGCGCCCAGGTGAGGGAAAGAAAACCGGCAATCCTCGTCGCGTGATCCCTTGGCGCCGGAATCATGTTTCGGCGCGGATGCCATCAGGGTCATATCCGTGGTAAGCCCCATCGGCGCATCGGAGCGGCCATCAGAAAAGTATTGGAACGCTTTCCCTTCTATTGCAAGCAATGCCGCGTGTGCGATTGCCACTTACCCGATCCTTTAGTCAGGCTCAGGAATAAAGAGGGCACCATGTCAGGATCCAAGCAAAGATGCGGTGAAGTGTGCGAAGAAAAGGACACGACAGGCGGTCCGCCTGCTGCAGTCGAACGGACGGGACAAGAAAGCGCCCCCGTGAATGGCCTGCCCCCATCCATATGGAATCGATCATCGGCAGAAATCATCACGCGCTGCCGCATCGAGGACAAACCTGTTCCCCTTGCGGTGAATAGCAGCGATGCGGCGGTTGCGCTCCGATTCCCACTCGGCAACCGGGTGCCGCGCCGCCCACGGCCAAGGTAGACGCCGATCCGGTCTGCCGAGGCGATTTCCATGGATCGTCGGGATATACATCTAGACGCTCCATGCCGCACGTCAGTATGCGAGGAACGGCTCCCATTGTTCCGCTACATAGCTCCGTTCTGTGTGCGCGTCATGTTACCGACTACGAGCATGACCCGCAGACGAAAATATCGAACGGAGGCAAGATGCAGTTCAGCAGGAAAAACATCGCGGCGCTCACCTTGGTCAGCGCTGCTTTGCCATGGGGTGCGACCGCATCCGACCAAGAGGCGGCATACCCGCAGCGCCCGGTTACGCTGGTGATCGGCTATCCACCCGGCGGCGGTGCCGATGCGCTGGCCCGCCTGCTCGCGCAATCCATGGGTGAATCCCTTGGGCAGAAAATGATTGTCCAGTACAAACCTGGTGCCGCTGGCAATATCGGTGCGGAGTATGTCGCGCGTACGCCGCCGGACGGCTACACGGTCTTCCTTGGCGGGCGACCAAACACCATTCACAAAACGATGTACGAACGCATGAAGTATGACTTCTCCCGCGACTTGGTTCCCGTGGGTTTGGTCGCAACGATGCCGTTCATCATGGTCTCTGGCACGCACGCCCCGATGGCAAGCGTACAGGATCTCGTGCGATTGGCCAAAACGTACCCAAGCGCTCTGACTTGCGCGTCCGATGGGGTGGGGACGACATCGCATCTGCTCTGCGAGTTGCTGCAACAGGACATGGACATCGACATGCAGCACGTCCCATATCATGGCGCCGCGTCCGCGTTAACCGACGTAATGGGCGGCCGGATAGACATAACCATCGTGGACGTTGCCTCGGCGGTATCGAACATCCAGGCTGGAAAACTCAGGCCGATCGCCGTTATGTCCGGTATGCGGGTACCGGAAGTGCCTTATGTACCGACCATGGAGGACGCGGGCATACCCGGGTTCGACCTTGGGGCTTGGTGCGGGCTTGTCGTGCCCGCCGGTACCCCGGCTCATGTAATCGTGAAACTGAACCAGGCGATCAACGAAGCGCTAGCGGATCCGGCGCTGCGCGATGCGATGGCGAAGATGTCCTTTGCTACACCGCCGCAACCCAACACGCCTACGGCATTCAAGGAATTGATTGCAGAAGAAACCGACCGGTGGACGGCAATATTACGTTCGCGGAATATCAAGCCGCTGCACTGAGCGCTATGTGGGTCTTGTCCGATTTGTCGGGGCGCGTGAGGGCGATATCAAGCTCGAGGCTCGCCGAAGAATGATCCATATGCCTGCCTTGAAGGACCTGCTCCCGCGGCTGGAGCCATCAATAGACAATCGCCGTACTCGTCACATAGTGGTCGTTCAGAGCGAACGTAAACAGAAAGTGCTTTCACGCGCAAAGCTACGCCATCGCGTGGCTGCTTTATCCGAGAGCAGCCTTGCGCCGCGCGAGGAAGTCCGTCCTCCACTGCACGAGGGTCTCAATGTCTGCCTTGAGCTCTGGCTCGTCAGGGATGAACGCCGGGGTCTCGGTCGACTGGCTGTGCTCGTAGCAAGAGTACTTGGTCATCAAGGTGTCGAGGTACACGCAGTCAGGAGCGGTGATTGCCGATAGTGCCTTCAACTTGCCGTCTGTCGTCACGCTCCGCCTATGCCGCTTAACGATAGTGTTCAGTAAGTCGTCTTCGACCGTACGCTCAAGGAGCTTGCGGAAGTCCGTGCAAATACCCTGGGCGTGGGCCTTATAAACGTGACTACCGCCTGCCTCACCAGCCTTCTTGGCTTCCCTTAACCGCTCGAGCAAGCTATTGCTGGCGGCATCCGTCTTCGAGTTCCATACCGCCTGGGCTACGGGGTGCCCGGCTGCGCCCAGGAATGTCTCAATGCAGCGTTGAACCAGATTGCTTTCTCGCCACTTATCACCGTTCTTGCGTGCCGTGTCTTCCAGGGCCCCGTAAAGGGACAGGCGGTGCGTGAACACCAGAACCTGGCGCGTCTTCGCCAGCTCCGCCAGCCTCCTGGCTACAGTCCACTCAAAGTCCTGGTCGAGCGACGAGATAGGGTCGTCGAACACGAAGGGAGCGATGTTGGGCTTGCCCGTAACGTCAGCGAGGAACGCCGCGAGGGAGATGATGCGACGCTCACCCTCGCTGAGGATCCCGGCCGGCTCTTCTTGCCCTCCCTTTACCCCGGTGAGTTTGACCTGATGCAGGGCTCGCCCTTTGTCGGTGCGGGTCTTGACTATCGCGACGCGGACTCGCTTGGCTCCGAGGGCCTCAAGCTCCGCATTGAAACGGTCCACGTAGCTCTCGGTAATGACCTTCTCGGCGACCTCGCTGGCCTTCATGGAAACTCGCCTTGGACTGGCAAGCCCCTTCCAAGTCTCAAAGTCGTTCCAGGCCTTGCGCCGTTCGACCTCTGTGATGACAGCGACCTTCTGCTGATAGACCCATAGCTGCGCTTCGAGCGCCAACTTGTCCTTGGCGGCCTTGGCGCGGTCGAAGAGCTTAGCGTCCTTGTCCAACTGCATCGCTTCCGCCTCAAGTGCCTGCGCACGTACCTCCAAGCGAGCAACGAGGTCGGTAACCGCGGGCGCGGGGAATGCAGGCCCGTTCACCTCCCTGACAACTAGCGCCTCACTGGCTAGACGAGCAGCGTGCCAGAAGGCTTTCAGACTCTCAAGCCACTCGGGTTCTTCGAGGGCAGCCGCTGCACATTGAGTCATCAACTGTTCCTCAGTGGGCACAACTGGCAACGCTGCGACAGCTTTTCTGTGTGTCTCTTCGGCAGCTTTCGCCTCCTCTTCGAGCTTGCTTCCAACAAACGCTTCGAAGTCTTGGAGGCGCTGCTGAGCATCAGGATGCAGCTCTTGATGGCAAAGGAGGCAGCGCGCGTTGTCGGTGACAGGGAATCTCCTCTCCGGGTAGGCCAGTTGCGAGTATTCGCGAGCGGCTCTCCACATCGCGTGCCAAGTCGGCTGGCCGACGCCGTCAAGGATCGCCGATTTGACCCTTGCGGCCTCCGTTGCTACGAGCCTCTTCTCCTTGGCAGCGGTCTGCAGCGCTCGAATGGCCTGAACTCCAGCCTCGCCCAGGGCAGCCTCTCCCTTACTCAGTGCAAAGGCAATCTGCTGAACCTGTGCCTTCCTGGCTCTGCGCTGGGTTGCCACGGCTGCAGGGTCGGCTACCTTGAGCCGCTCTGTCAGATCGTGCAATTGCTGGGCGTGCTCCTGCGTCCACGCAGTGAGCTGGTCGACATCCGCCGCCGTCATGTTGGGCTGTAGAGCGGCGTAGTGGCGAGCCGGCTCGGTGGCTGCGAACTCAGCAGGCATAGCCGGCAGGCCACTCACCAGCTTAGCTTGCTCGGTCTGGAGAGCTCCCTTGACGCTGTCACACGCTGCGGCAAGCTGCTCGAACATGAAGACAAGCGGCGGCACGTAGACCGCAGAGCTTTCCTTGGTCAGGTAATGCTGTGCCTCGTCGCTGTCAAAAATGTCTATCGCTCGAAGCGCGTCGAGCGCCTGGTCGTCAGCATTCCAGACCGACGCCATCGTGATCTGCCCATCTTTGAACTCAAGCTTGCACTGCCGGACCGCAGGCGCGTCCCCAAAGACATTCGCCTTCAGAGGCGCTGCCCGGGGCTTGCCGCCGGCTCTCTTTAGGATCCGTGTGTAGCCGGACTTGCCAGAACCGTTGTGCCCATAGACAACTACCAGATTGCCCGACCCAAAGTCGAGCGCCGCCTTGGGCGACAGGTTCTCGATGCCCTGCACATTCGAGATGCTAATCAATCGCAGCTCGCCCGGAATCGCGGGCGTCTTAATCAGCGAAGCGTAGGCTCGATGCTTGGTGACCGACTGGCCCTTGTCAGTTTTCAGCAGCGCTGCAACGGCAGCAATGTCCTCGTCATGCAACCGGCCCTGATTTAATAGCCTGTCTGCGGCCTCTTGTAGCCACTCTGGTTGCGTCAGCAGCCAAGCCTTTATCTCCTCGTGGACTTGACTCATTCTGTCTCCCTGGGTGCCTGATGTGAAAACAATGTCAGGAGTATGTCGTGAGCAGCCGCGTACCGCATACTCCATCGAAGCTTTCGGTCGGTGACTGGACAGCTCCACATCAACTACTCGTCATCTCCTGAGATAAGACTTCCTTCCGCTATCGGAATAACAAAAGGTCCCGCCTCGCGGACCGGTGCAGTATTGGCCGGAACGGCAACTGCATCCTCCATCGGAACTTGGTGCGAGCGATTTTGGCGCGACTGCGGCGCCGCTTTCGCCCGGTATAGAGCAAGTACGCTTTGACGCGCTGAACGAACCGTCCCGGCATAGAAACTTCCCATCCACGCAGTGGTCGACTCCGCCCTTGCTCCCGGAACAGGGGTAGTTCGATGAATATGCCGGTACCGCAAAGTACAGCGCCAGCAGTATCAGCAGAAGCGCACGCATCGTCATTTCCACACCAGATTGGCGAGGCGAGGGAAAGACGCCCAATGAACCGGACCTCGGTTTGCGCTCATTACTCGACTCTTCGCTGCTTCAAGAGCTTATTGATCTCATTGACCGCGTTACGCTCTTCGAGCTGGAAGGCATTGGGCTCGAACGTGAGCTTCAACGAGGACAATCCCAGATAGAGAGAACCGCCCCCCAGGAGAAACGATGCAAGGTCTGCCTTCCCGTTAAAGGTGGCCCAACCGGCGGCGGCGCAAAGTAGAAGGACGCTGAGCGTGTAGAAAGGCATCAGGCGCTTGACCTTTCTCGCTTGTTCCAGCTTTATGTTTTCCTGGCGAAACGGGCGATCGAGCAACAGGTGCTCACTTGAACAATGAATGAACAGTTTGTGATCGTTGGCGGCGTTGTCCGTGACGGTGAAGTCGCCCTGGACGGTGATGTGCCCGTCATTATTGAAATCGCGCAACAGTCGCCTCCTGCCTCTCTATGTGCGAGGATTCCTTCGCGGAGGAACGGGATTGGCGGCCCCTCTAGCCGATCCATCACCCCACCAAAGAGGAAATTGGTTACATCCTACGCACGAAGATACACAAGCTTCAATCCCGCGAACGCAGCCACGTGCGTTTTTCAAAACGAATCGCTGTACATGCGCAACGGCCATCCTGGCCGTTGACGCCGTCTTTCTGTCTGATAGAATTAAGTTCTGCTGAACGCACCAGCGGGGCCGCGCGCCGGCTCACATACGAATAAGGCTGGGGCGCCGTCTTCATCCACGACTTCTACGCCTCGGGAGGCAGCGTGAACCACGGCACCGGCGCACACATACGCGCCAACGGAATTCGCCAGCACTACCTGCACTTCCCGGGCGCCGGGCCGGCCATCCTGATCATCCCCGGCATCGTCAGTCCGGCCATCCTCTGGCGGCACGTCGGCGAATGGTTGTCCCGAACCCCAACCCAAACCCACACTCATACCCAAACCCCGGACTGCTACATCCTTGACGTCCGAGGCCGCGGCCTGAGCGAGGCTGGCCCGCATCTCGACTACGGCGTCGACGCCTGCGCCCAGGACGTAATCGCCTTCGCCAAGGCGAAGAACCTCCAGCATCCCATCCTGCTAGGCCACTCCATGGGCGGACGCATCGCCGTGCGCGCCGCGACGCTGGCGCCCAGTCTCTTCAGCCACCTGGTGCTCGTAGACCCACCCACCAGCGGCCCCGGAAGACGCCCCTACCCTGTCCCGAAAACCCGGACCGTCGACCTGCTACGCGCCGCCCACCGGGGCGAAGCGCTGGAAGCGATACGACGCAGTAGCGCCGCTCCCTGGCCCGAAGACCTGCAGCAGCTGCGCGCCGAATGGCTCTCCACCTGCGACGAGCGCGCCGTCCATGTCGCCTATGACGATTTCCACAATGAAGACATGTTCGCCGACCTCGCCCGGACCAAGGAGCCCATCTCCCTGCTATGCGCGGGCGAAGGCGGCGTCGTCTCCGACCACGACATCGCGGAAATGAAACAGCTGCGCGGCGATCTGCACGTCACGCGCCTTGCCGGCGTGGGCCATCAGATGCAGGCGGAGAATTTCGAAGCATTCAAACAGGCATTGGCCGGCATCCTCGAACCATCGCTGCCCGGGGTTCATGCCGCACATACAGACAGCTCCGGTGGCGTCTCCACCTGACATCCTGGCTCGGGTGGCGTATTCACCCGACATCCATAGACGCCGGGCGGCACGCCACCGGCACCGTCACACCATAAAGGGGAAGCGCGAGTGAAACTCGATGCGGAAGTACTGAATCTCTTCACCAAGGAACTGACGCTATGCCGAGTCCAGCCCGGCGAGACGGTCATCGTGTTGACCGCGGAGGACGAATGGCAGGAGAACGCCTACGCCTTCCTGGCGGCGGCGCAAAGCCTGGGCGCCAAGGCCTTCAACCTGAACGTCCGCCGCGAACAGCAGAACGCCGTGGGCGTGCAGGGCCGCCATCCATTGGTCGGCAACGAACTCGCCATGCGCACGCTGAAGTCCGCCGACATGGTGATCGACATGGTGGGCCTGCTGTTCTCCCGCGAACAGGCAGAGATCCAGGCCGCCGGCGTGCGCATTCTTCGCGTGATGGAGCCCTTCCACGTGCTGAAGCAGATGTTCCCCACCGAGGACCTGCGCCGCCGCGTGGAGTACGCGAAGGGCTTGCTGGAGCAGGCGAAGCAACTGCGCTTCACCTCCGCGGCCGGCACGGACGTGACCTATCAACTGGGCCAGTATCCGGTGATTTCCGAGTACGGCTACACCTACGAGCCGGGCCGCTGGGACCATTTCCCCTCGGGCTTCTCCTTTACGCAGGGCAACGATGGCGGCGTGAACGGCACCGTCGTGCTGCAGCCGGGCGACATCCTTTGCGCATTCAAGAAGTACGTGGAATCGCCGGTCACGCTGAGGATCGAGAATGGCTATGTCGTCGACATCTCCGGCTCGGGCATGGACGCGCATCTGATCGACAGCTACATCAAGAGCTTCCATGACGACCGCGCGTATGCGATCTCACACATCGGCTGGGGGCTGAACGAGAAAGCGCGCTGGTACCAGTTCGCGGTGACGCGCCAGCTGCCGACGGAGCATGTGATGAACGCCCTGTCCTTCTATGGCAACGTGCTTTTCTCGCTGGGGCCGAATCTGGAAGTCGGCGGGGACAACGATACCGCCTGCCACCTGGACCTGCCGATGCGGCTATGCAGCCTGTGGCTGGACGATACGCAGATCCTGAAGGATGGCGAGGTCATACACCCCGAAATGCGGGTCGACCGCCACGCTTGAGTGGAACCGCCAGCCTCTCTTGTAGAGGCTGGCGTAGGTCCGGCTGGCCTTGTGCCGGGCAACGGGCCCGTGCCTAACCCGCTGTCTCGCCCAACTCCGCCGACCGGCTCTTGGCGTGCCAGCTGTCGAATATCCCGGCATCGCCCCCCAGTCGCCGCGTCAAATCCGCCGCGGCGGCAAGCAGGCGCGTGGTCATGGAAGGCAGCAGCTCCGCCGAGAACCGGGCCGCGGGCCCGGACAGCGCCAGCGCGCCACGCAAATTCTTCTGCGGCCCGAACACAGGCGCCGCGATGGCCGCGATATCGGGCTCACGCTCGCCCACGGTGATGATGTAAGGCTGCTCCGGCGTACGCGACGGCGCCGTCATCGTCGGATCGAAGGCAGTCAGGACACGCCCCGCCGCCCCCTTGTCCAAGGGCACCAGGTCCCCCGTACGAATGTGGTCGCGTATCGACCGCGGCGAATCGACCCGGAAAAGACAGACCCGGTGATTCCCTTCGCGCGTGAAAAAGGACGCGCCCTCTTCCGTTTCCTGCACGAGCCGGCGCAGGATGGGCGGCACATGGTCGTCCAGCCGCAGGGCCGACTGATATAGCCCGCCCCAATGCAGCAGCATCGAGCCCAGCTGATAGCTGCCGTCGTCCAGGCGCACGATGCAGTGCTCCTGGACCAGCGTGGCCAGCAGACGAAGGATGGTGCTCTTGTACATCTTCGTCCGCCGCGCGAGCTCGTTCAGCGTGAGCGAGCTGTCGCCCGCGCGGAACGCGTTCAGGATCGCGATCGCACGCTCTACCGCGGCGACGCCACCGGCCTTGGTGTCGCTTTCCGGTTCTTCCGACATTTATTCGACTCGATTTAGTGCATGTCCTAGTTGACATTGTAGCGTACCGTTCCGCAGAATATGATTCTTCTAGACGGAACGAACCGGCAAAACCCGCCAGCGGGTACGCGGTCCGGCCACTTTCAAGGGGAGTTAACGATGCATAAGGCAGGTTGGAAAAAGGCTTTCGCGGCCCTGGCGTGCGGGCTGTGCGTGGTAAGCGCGGCACGCGCCGACACGTATCCCGGCAAACCCATTACCATCGTCGCGCCCTACCCGCCCGGCGGCGCCACGGATTTGTATGCGCGCTCGGTAGCGGGCGGGCTGCAGGAATTGGGGCAATCCGTCATCGTGGACAACCGGGCGGGCGCGTCCGGCATCATCGGCGCGGACTATGTTTCGCGCGCGGCTCCCGACGGCTACACCATGCTCATCGGTGCGTCGTCGATGTTCTCCGTGCTGCCACTGCTGAGCAAACGGATGGACAGCGTCTACCAGAAGATCGAGCCGATCTCCATCCTGGGCTTCAATCCCTCGTATGTGGTCGTGCCGGCCACGCTGCCGGTCAACACGATCCAGGAACTGGTCGCCTTCATCAAGCAGAACCCGGGCAAGTATGGCTACGGGTCCGCCGGCACCGGCACGTCGCAGCACGTGTTCATGGAGCTGTTCAAGCAGCGCGTGGGCCTGGACATCTTCCCGGTGCAGTACAAGGGCAGCGGCCCCATGGTCGTGGACCTGATCGCCGAGCGAGTCATCATGGCCATCGAGCAAGGCCCCGCGGTGCTGTCCAACATCAAGGCCGGCAAGCTGAAGGCGCTGGCCGTCACCACGACCAAGCGGTCGGAGGCCCTGCCCAACGTCCCCACCCTGGCCGAGACCGTGTCGCCGGGCTTCGAGGCGGTGACGTGGTTCGCGCTTTACGCGCCCAAGGGCGTGCCGAAGAACGTGATCGACAAGGTCGTGCCGCAGATCGCCAAGACGATGGCGTCGCCGGAGGTCAAGGAACGCCTGGGCGCCGTGGGCGTGGAGCCCGCCTCCAGCACGCCCGAGGCCGTCGTCAAGCGCCAGGCGGATGAAACCGCCCTGTGGAAGGACGTGATCGCGCGTTCCAAGATCTCGCTCGAAGACTAAGGCCCCGGACATTCCATGCACGCCAAGCCGTCGTTCTCTCTTGGTACCGAGCCGCGCTCCGACTATCTGGAAAAGGTCACGGGCACGGCGATCTACGCCAGCGATATCGCGCTGCCGGACATGCTGCACGGCAAGATACTGCGCAGCACGGTGCCGCATGCCCGCATCGCGAAGCTGGATGTCAGCGCGGCGCTGGCCATCCCCGGCGTGGTGGCCGTCCTGACGGGCGAGGACCTGAAGGACCTGCCCGGAACGGAGATCCGCTGGGGGCTGTCGCTGCGCGACCGTCCGATCATCGCGCTGGACAAGGTGCGCTACGTGGGCGATCCCGTGGCCGCGGTGGCCGCCATCGACGAGGCCACGGCGGAAGAAGCGCTCGACGCGATCTCGGTGGCCTACGAGACGCTGCCGCACGCGACGACGGCGCAAGAGGCCCTGGCGCAGGGCGCCCCGCTGGTCCACGACAGCATGGACGTGCTGCAGGACTATTACTTCCGCGGCTATTGCACACCGGTACCGGGGACCAACCAGTTCCAGCAGTGGTCCTATGAAAGCGGCGACGTGGACCGTGCCTTCCAGGGAGACGTCAAGGTGTTCGAGGACACCTTTACGTTTCCTATGGTGTTCCACTACGCCATGGAGCCCCACGTCTGCGTGGGCCATTGGAAGCCGAACTCGCTGGAACTATGGAGCGGCGGCCAGACGCCCACCGCCATCCAGCGCGTGTGTTCGGAGATCCTGGGCATCCCCCTGGCGTGCGTGCGCGTGCACTCGCCCTACGTCGGCGGCGGTTTCGGCGGCAAGGCATCGGTCAAGATCGATCCGCTGGTGGCGGCGCTTTCCTGGAAGGCGCGCGCGCCCGTGCGCGTGTGCCTGACCATCGCCGAATCCATGCTGACCTGCCGCCGCCTGGACGCCGAAGTCACGCTCAAGACGGCGGTCGATCCCCAGGGCAGGATCGTCGCCAAATCGGTACGCGCGCTGGTGAACGGCGGCGCCTATGCCGACACGGGCCCCGCCATCGCGGTCAAGGCGGCGATACGCGCGATCGGCCCGTATCACATCCCCAATCTGCGCCTCGAAGCGGTGGGCGTCTACACGAACACCGTGCCGGGCGCGGCCTTCCGTTCCATCGGTGGTCCGCAGGCCGTGTGGGCGACGGAGTCGCAGATGGACATCATCGCCCACGCCCTGGGCCGCGACCCGGTCGAGTTCCGCATGCTGAACCTGGCGGAGAAAGGCCAGACCATCAAGCACGACCTGCGGCCGCTGGACGTGGATATGCGGCGCTCGCTGCGCGCGGCGGTGGATACGCTGCGCAATCTGCCGGAGCCCGAACACAAGGGACGGCGCGGCGTCGGCGTGGCGGTGGGTGCGACCGACCCGGGCATCATGCCCATCGGCGGCGCCATTGTCAGGCTGCGCGCCGACGGCTCGGTGAATGTCTCGGCCAATACGGTGGAGATCGGCCAGGGCAGCCGCGGCGTGATGCGCATCATCGCCGCCAGGACGCTGAACCAGCCGCTACGCATGGTGGCCGTCGCGCAGCCGGACACCCTGCAGGCCCCGTATGACTGGGGCACGGGCGCCAGCCGCTCCACGGTGATCGTCGGCCTGGCCGTGCAGATGGCTTGCGAGGACATCGTGCGCCAGGTGCGCGAGATCGCCGCGCAAGTGCTGGGCGGCAACGTGGACGACTACCAGCTGGTGGAAGGCGCGATACAGGGACCGGACGGCGCCATCGCCTTCCTGGAGCTGCTGCGGCGCTTCAACGGCATGGCCGCGGGCGAATTCCTGGGCGTGGGCCGCGTGAACCCCAACACGAAAGACGGGGCGTTCAAGCTGCAGCCGCTGTTCTGGGAAACCGGCGCGGGCGCTTTCGAGATCGCGCTGGACGAAGGTACCGGCGCCATACGCATCCTGCGCGCGGGCGGTGCCGCCGACATGGGCCACGTCATCAATCCGAAGGCGGCAGAGGGCCAGGACGAAGGCGCCATGGTCATGGGCCTGGGGCATACGCTGTCCGAGGAATACATCTACGAAGACGGCCAGGTCGTGAACGGCACCTTGTTCGACTACAAGGTGCCGACCATCGACGAGGTCCCTCGCCACGTCGGCACGGCCCTGATAGAAAGCGGCGACGGCCCCGGCCCCTTCGGCGCCCGCGGCGGCGGCGAAGGCGCGATCCTGCCCGTGGCGCCTGCCGTGGCCAATGCCTTGTTCCAAGGCTGGGGCATCCGGCTGAAGGAGCTGCCGCTGACCCCGGAACGCGTCTGGCGCGCGTTGAAAGACAAGAACCCAACCGACAAATAACACCGACGCCATGGACTTCAGAATCGATGCACTCCTGCCCGCGACCGCCTCGCAATTGTGGGCCATCTTCTTCGACGTAAAGCGCGTCGCGACCCTGATCCCGGGCTGCGAGAACGTCGTGGAGGAAGAAGCACTGAAAACCTTCTCCGCCGTCATGCGGCAGAAGATCGGGCCGTTCAAGCTGGAAGTCCCCACCCGTATCGATATCGAGACCTACGAGATCGAGCGCCAGGTCGCCCTGAAGGCGGTCGGCACGGACAAGGCCACGGGCACGACCATCGATGTCAGGATGGTGGTCAACCTGGAAGAACAGCGCGACGACGGCCAGGCGCTGTGCAAACTGGATGTCGGCGCCAGCATGCAGGTCGCGGGCCGGCTGGCCTCGCTGGGTTATCCCATCGTGCGCAAGCGGTCGGAGCAGCTGTTCAGCGAGTTCGAGGCGCGCCTGCGCGCCGAGCTCGCCCATCTGGACGGCAGCCGGCCCGTGGCGTCGGATAGCGGCCCGGCCGTGGCGCCCGCGTCGCGGCCGACGGCGGATCGTGGCGCCAGCGCCGCCACGACGCGAGGTGCCGCCGGACTGTCCACGGCCACCGAAGCCCCGTCCGCACGCCCGTCCGTGGACCACGCCGGGCACGTACAGCCAGGACATGCCGCGCCGCCGCAAGCCGCGCCCGGGCGGCGGGAGATCGAACTCGTATTCCTGTGGCCCCGCCTGGGCATCAACGTTGCCGTGGCCCTTGGCGTGGCGCATGGCGCGGTGGCATTGGGACAATCTCCCTGGTGGTGGCTCGCAGCCCCCTTGCTGGGTGTCGCCGCCAGCCTGGGCAGGCGGGGTGGCTGATGCGCGCCAAGAGATTCTTCCTGCATCGGCCCAAGACCCTGGACGAGGCGATCGCGCTGAAGGCCAGGCATGGCGATGCGGCCACCTTCCACGCCGGCGGCACCGAGCTGCTGGTGGCGCTGAAAGCCCACGTCCTGCGCTACGAGCACGTGATCGACCTGAAGCAGATCGCGCCGCTGAAGGGTGTGCGGCTGCGGGACGACGGCACGATATCCATCGGGTCGCTGACCAGCCACGACACCATCGCCAACGACCCCATCGTCCGCGCGTCGCTGCCCGGCTACGCCGAGCTTAGCGAGCACGTGGCCAACATCCGTGTGCGGATCGCGGGCACGCTGGGCGGCGTGCTGTGCTTTGCCGAGCCGCATGCGGATGCCCCCACCATGCTCTGTGCCCTGGACGCCTGGGTGGTGCTGCGCGGGCCGCAGGGCGAGCGCGAAGTCCCCTCCCGCGACTTCCACCTGGGCGAGTTCGCGACCGCGCGCGAGGACGACGAGATCCTGGCCTCGATAGAAATCGCCCCGCAGTCGGCAGGCACGCGCTCCGCCTACCGGTCTTTCGGCCATACCGAGCGGCCCGCGGTGGGCGTGGCCGCCGTCTGGTCCACGGACAATCCGCAGCGCCTGGGCCTGTGGGCCGGCGCCCTGTCGCCCCGCCCTGTCCGCCTGGCGCGCGCGGAAGAAGCCGCGGCAGGCCTGGCCGGCGATCTGCCCGCCGACCAGGTATGGGATCGCCTGCGCGATGCCGTCGCGGCCGATGCACAGGCGGTGGAAGCCCATGACGACCTGCATGGCGGCGCCGACTACAAGCGCCACCTCGTATCCGTTCTTGCCGAACGAGCCATCAAGGCCTGCCTGCCATGAGCCAGACGAACGAATTTCCCATGATGCGCGTGGACTTCAAGCTGAACGGCGCGCGGACCTCCGTGGAGGTCGAGCCCTGCGAGATGCTGATCGACGTGCTGCGCGACCGCTTGCAGCTCAAGGGCACCAAGCGCTCGTGCGACGTGCAGGTGTGCGGCGCGTGCACCGTGCTGGTGGATGGCAATCCGACCTCCAGCTGCACGACGCTGTGCGCCGATGCCCATGAGCGCGAAGTCACCACCATAGAAGGCCTGGCCGAAGGCAAGCGCCTGGATCCCGTCCAGCGGGCGTTTATCGCCCACGGCGCGCTGCAATGCGGCTTCTGCACGCCGGGGATGATCCTGGCGGTCAAGGCCATGCTGGCGCGCCACGCGCAGCCCTCGGAGGAGACCGTGCGCCACTACCTGCGCGGCAACATCTGCCGATGCACGGGCTACGTCAAGATTCTCGAGGCCGTCATGGACCTTATCCAACACCCATCCCATTACCAATAGGAGAACCAATGTCTGACTTCAAGAACACTCGCCCTCGACCGCATGTGATCGTCGCGGGCGCCGGGATGGGCGGATTGACGCTGGCGCTCGCGCTCCTGCAAAAAGGCTATGACGTCGACATCTACGAGCAATCGCCGGAGCTGCGCGAAGTCGGCGCGGGATTGTGGATCTCGGCCAATGGCGCGCGCGTCATGGCGGCGCTGGGCCTGAAGGAAAAGCTGGAGGCCATCAATCTTCCGCCCCAGGACCGCCTGATCCGGTACTGGAAGACCGGCGAAGGAAAGTCCGTCTACAACCGCGGCGATACGCCATCCAAGGCGGACCATACGCTGATCCAGGTGCTGCGCGCGGAACTGCAGCGCGTGCTGTACGAAGCGGTGATCGCGCTCAAGCCGGACGCCGTGCACTTCGGGGTGCGGTCCATGGGCGCCGAGACGGTCGACGGCCGCGCCCGCCTGTTGCTCGATGGCGGCCGGCATGTGGAAGGCGACGTGGTCGTCGGCTGCGATGGCGCGCACTCCCGGGTGCGCCAGTCGATGTTCGGGCCCGCGCCGGCGCGCTACACCGGCGCGCTGGCATGGCGCGGCCTGGCGCCGATGCACAAGCTGAAACCGCAGCATCGCGAACCTTTGGCGTCGACATGGGTGGGGCCCACCGCGCACGTAACGACGTATCCGGTCCAGCGCAATGGCGAACTGTTCGTCAGCTTCTCCGCCCAGGTCGACAGCGATACCTGGCATACGGAATCCTGGTCCGAGAAAGGCGACCTGGCCGATGCGCTGAAGGATTTCGAGGGCTGGCACCAGGACATCATCGACCTGTTCGTGGGCTCGGAGAATCTGTTCCGCTGGGGCCTGTTCGTGCGCGATCCGCTGCCGGCCTGGTCCCAGGGCCAGGTCACGCTGGTGGGGGACGCCTGCCACTCCATGACGCCGTACCTGGGCATGGGCGTGAACCTGACCATGGAAGACGCCTATGTGCTGGCGCGCTGCCTGGACCGCGATGCCGGCAACATTCCCGCGGCGCTGCAGCGCTACGACCGCGCGCGCGTGGAACGCGCGAACCGAACCAAGGCGGAATCCCTGAACATGTTCGGCATCTTCCACAGCCCCGACCTGCGCGACAGCGAGACGGCGTGGCCCTATATCAACAAGAACTGGTCGGCCGAGGCCGTACGCGAACGCTACGACTGGCTGCTTCAGTACGACGCGACCACTGTGGAGATCTGAATAATGACCGAGGTTATGGAACAACGTGCGCGGCCCTGGGACGGGATCATCCCCGAGCGGGAACTGGCCATTTACCGCAAGGCCGGCTGGGGCGCGCCCACGGGAATCGGCCGGCGGCCCGCCTTGCTGGTGATCGACGTGCAGTACCGGTCCATGGGCTACGAGCCCATGCCCATCGAGCAGGCCATCGAGACCATGCCCACCAGTTGCGGCGAGTACGGCTGGCGCGCGGTGCCGCACATTGCCCGCCTGCTGGAAGTCTTCCGCAAGATAGGCGCCCCGGTCCTGTATCCGCACGTCGCCCCCAAGCGGTCGCATGACCGCGGCCAGTTCGAGGCCAAGGTTCCGGGCGTCATGGACGTTTCCGCGCCGGATTACGACTTCGTCAAGGAAGTGCGGCCGCGCGAAGGCGATATCGAGATTCCCAAGCACCAGGCCAGTGCCTTCCACGGCACCGCGCTGGCGAGCTATCTGGTGGGGCTGGGGGTCGACACGGTGGTGGTCACCGGGTGCACGACGAGCGGCTGCGTAAGGGCCACCGTGGTCGATGCCTGCGCGCTGAACTACAAGGTCGTCGTGCCGCAGGATGCCGTCTACGACCGGTCGCAGGTCTCCCACGCGGTGAACCTGTTCGACATGGCCAGCAAGTATGCGGATGTGATGCCCGCGGCGGAGCTGGCGCAGCTTTTGCAGGCGCTGCGCGCGTAGCGTTCAAGGGATTGGCTCTGTGCCGGCAAGGTTTGGCACAGAGCGGGGTCGTTCGCCAGATTCCGCGACGTCGCTTTCAACCTATTGTTGACCGGACACGCGTACCATCATTCGCTGAATCGTGGCCCCTTGCATGTCGAGCACGGGCTCTGGCTTTTGGCGCCGGCCTTGCGACATCAATCCATTTCCTTTGGTGTTTACGGTGCTTCGAAATCAGTCAGGAGATTGTGCCGCGTTCGAGGCAAAGCACGCGGTTCGCACTGGCTATCGTTTCAGGTCTATGAGCAATGATGATTCGTGTCATCGGCAGAGCTCGCACGGCGGCGTTCACCTGTCGCTCGCAGGCGATATCCAAGTTGCTCGTTGCCTCATCAAGCAGCAGGAAGGCGGGCCGCTTATAGAGGGCCCGCGCCAACAGGATGCGTTGCTTCTGGCCCCCGGACAGCGCGCTTCCCATATCGCCAACGAGCGTGTGGTAACGCATCGGCATTGCATTGATGGGGTGTGTCAGTATTTTTGTGCTTGAGGCATTAAAGGCCGGTCTATAAGAGCCCCAGCCCAGTGATGATATTTCAGCGATATGGATTGGTGAAGCGCTCTGCGTAGATGATCGCAAACTGGTTCATGGCTGCCTTCCACTCGTGAGTGGAACTGCCCCAGGTGCCGGTGATATTACGTAGCACCAGCCACAGCAGCTTGGTGGCCGCCTCGTCGGAGGGGAAGTGCCCGCGCGTTTTGACCGCCCGGCGCAGCTGGGCGTTGATGCTCTCGATGGCGTTGGTGGTATAGATGATCTTGCGGATCGCCGGCGGGAAGGTAAAAAACGGGATCACGCGGTCCCAGGCGCTGCGCCAAGCCTGCGCGATCGGCGCGTAGCGCTGTCCCCACAGGCCCTGTTCGAAGCGTGCCAGCTCGGCTTGCGCGGCCTCCACCGTTGGCGCACTGTAGATGGGCCTGAGCGCAGCAGCCACGGCACGGCGCTCCTTCCAGCTGGCATAGTCCAGGCTTGAGCGCATCAAATGCACGATGCAGGTCTGCAACGTCGTGGCAGGGAATACGGCGTTTAAGGCCTGCTCCATGCCCTTCAGGCCGTCGGTGACTGCAATCAGGATGTCCTGCGTGCCACGAGTCTTGA
Organism: Bordetella bronchialis; assembly: GCF_001676705.1. Taxonomy (NCBI): domain Bacteria; kingdom Pseudomonadati; phylum Pseudomonadota; class Betaproteobacteria; order Burkholderiales; family Alcaligenaceae; genus Bordetella; species Bordetella bronchialis. The sequence continues at coordinate 2,275,635 of NZ_CP016170.1, read as the reverse complement.
GCTCGTTGAAGACCTTCATCCAGAATTTGGCGCCTTCGGTCTGCTCGATCCATAAGCCCAACACGTCGCGTGTGCCGTCGGCCAGGATGGCCAGGGCCAGATACACGGCCTTGTTTCTGACCACGCCGTCCTCGCGGATCTTCACCCGCAGCGCATCGAAGAACACCACCGGGTACATCGTCTCCAGCGGGCGGGTTTGCCAGGCTGTAACCTCCTCGACCACCGCATCGGTCACCGAGCTGATGAACTCTGGCGATACCTCAGTGCCGTACTGCTCCAGAAGAAACGCCTGTATCTCGCGCACTGTCATGCCGCGCGCGTACATCGCGATGATCTTGTCATCGAACCCCGTGAAGCGCCGCTCATGCTTGGGAATCAGGATCGGGGCGAAGCTGCCGTCGCGATCGCGCGGCACATCTACCGAGATGGCCCCGTCGTCGGTCAGCACGGTCTTCGAGCTCGTGCCATTGCGTCGGTTCGTTGCCGTTTCAGACCGTTGGCCCGGTGCGTAACCTAGGTGATGACCCAGCTCCGCGCCCAGTGCCCGCTCGATTAACGCCTTCTTGAACGCCATCGACAGGTCCTGCACCGCCTCGGCCGTCATCGGTCCTTTGACCAATTGCTCGACCAACTCGGCAGGAATCGCCGGCAGCTCTCTAGGGGGATTCTTCTTTCGGGTTGCCATACATGCTCCGTTTTCGACATGTTAGGCCTCAAGCACAAAATTCCTGACACTCCCCATTGATGTCATCATGGATGCACGCCATCCTCGCACAGGCCACAACCCACTCCGGGTCGGCGGTGGCGTCAAAGAAACTGATGTTCTCGAACAGCGAGCCGGCCAGGAGGATGTCGTCCTGCATGACGGTACCGAATGCTCGACGCAGCGCACCAGCATCCGTGTGTCGTCTTGCCGCACTGCGCAAGACGACCGAACCACCCGTAGGAGTCAGAACGCCCAGCAGTAAGTGCGCCAGCGTGGACTTCCCGCTACCGGATGCTCCGGTTATAGCCAAGGACTCCCCAGGATAAACGGTGAAGGTTACATTCTCCAAAATAAGCGGTTCGTCGTCTCCATACCGGAAACTCAGCTGCGACACTTCCAACTGCAAGGCGTCCGCTTCGCCCATGGCGAGATCACAGCTAAACGATGTACGCGCGGGCTCTTCCGTCTGCGCCAACGCAATGTCCGACAGACGTTCCGCCTGCACAGAGAGCATTCGATACTCGGCGACCCTGTCTATGAGTGCACCCATCCGGCTCTGAAAGAGCGTTTTGTATGCAATAAACGCCATGAGCGCACCAACCGTCAAGTTGCCTTCGACCACGGAACACGCGCCCAACCATACGACCAGAATGTTCTCGAAGCCGGACAGGAGCGCATGGGAATGCTTATAAACGATCGTCAGCCGCTGCACACGAACGTCGGCGTTTATCTGATCAGCCATTAATGACAGCCAAGCCGCTTGGCGAACGGCTTCACCGGAAAATAGTTTAATCGCTCGTATGCCACGCAGCGTCTCCAGGAGATGGCTCTGTTGTTTAGCTACGTGGATTAGATGCGTTTGTACTGCAACACGCGTCGGACCAAGCAACGACACGCGGATTACGGCATAGGTCACGGCGCTCAGGAACGCGATGAATGCTAGTCTCGGGCTATACAAAAACAAAAGTGCGAGGGTCAGTAACGTCATCAGGCCATCGATGGTGCCTTCCAAGTAGGAAGCTGTCACAGATCGCTGAATCTCGTCCGCCGCTCCGACCTTGGACAGCAGATCTCCCAGGTGACGTTTGCTGAAGAAGTCTAGTGGCAGTTGAGTGAGGTGTGAAAATATTCTGGCACGCCAGCGGATATTCCAGACCGCTCCAAGATGCATCAAGAGCCAGGACCGCGTTAGACTTGTCACGCTCTGGCATATCACCAGCGCGGAGAACCCGACCGCCAATAGTGCCATAAGGTCGAAATCGGCGGAAGGGACGGCATGATCGACGGTCCACTGTACGTAGAAAGGCGCGGCAAGCACGAAAACTTCCAGCGCGGCTGACAACACCAACAGTTGCAAGAAGGTTCCCCGTAAACCTCTGAGAGAACCGATCAAGCGAGATACGCGGATGCCGTTGTTTTCGTTGACCTCTTCAAAGCCCTCGGCTGGCCAGATCTCCAACGCTACACCAGTGAACTTGCGCGATACCGCATCCATGGTGACCTTTACGAAGCCGTGCGCGGGATCATGAATATGTGCCATGCCCGACTTAATACGTTCGAGCACCACGAAGTGATTGAACTCCCAGTGCAGAATGCATGGCATTCTCAGGCCTCCTAGAGACGGGAGTTCGGCCCGCACAGCTCGGCTGGCTAGCCGCACCTGGCTCGCGATTTGGACAAGTCCCGCGAGACTGCTGCCTTTCCGAGAAATCGCGTACCGCCTGCGCAGTTCTGGCAGTCCGACACGATGTCCATAAAATTCGGCGATCATAGCCAGGCAGGCCAGACCACACTCGGTTGCTTCCACCTGAAGGATGGTCCGTATGCTGCGATGCTGACGGAACGAGAATAGCGCTCGCGCAGCGCCACGTGACCTGCGCGTCATAGTTTGTGCCTTAGTCGATATAGCGGGACGAATGCCCATTCGTACAAACGCCGCGTCTCACGAGCGATGGTCGCGTCCAGCAGCATTCCGGCGCGCAGAGGATGAACTGCTCCAAGCGGATCCTCCACCGATTGCCGCTCCAGACGAACCTTTACGAGATAGAAAGGCTCTTCGTCGCTGTGGTGGTACAGGTCAATATCGGAAATCTCCCTGAGCGGCGAAGATACTCGTGAAACGGATACGACATGCCCTAGAGGCATACCGTAGAGCTGATAGGGAAAAGCGTGGTAGCGCAACCGGACCGGCGCACCAGTCTTCAGGTGGCCCACTGCGTGACTTCGCACATACAGATGTGCTTCCATAACCTCATCATGCGGGATGACCGAAACGAGAGGATTTTTGTCACTCACATGTTGTCCGATATGTGCGACGACCGCCGTGGCGGTCCCACTGACCGGGGCGACGATGGCGAACTCGCGTGCCGCTTCGATCTCCGCCAACTCCTGCAACACCTCCGATAGAGCCCGTCTTAACCGCGAGCGTTCCTGGTGTTGCTTATATGGCATCGACACTAATGCAGCCTCGGTATCTTCGCGCGCGCGGCCAGCGATGAGTCGATCCAGCTCCAAGGTGTACAGCCTGCTCTGCTTCTCATGGAAATCCGCTTGCGCTTTATCTGCCTGTTCTGCGGAAACTGCCCTCATTCCTGCAAGCTCCCGATATCGGCTCGCATTTGCACGCGCCAGCGAAACCAGCTTTCGTTGGGCGACCACCAAGTCGTCCAACTTCGAAACCTCCCGGACTTGGCTTGCCAGGCGCTGCCGGCATTGCCCCAATTCAATGAGCTGAGACTTCTCCAGAACGGAAAGTTCATGCACAATCTGATTCCGCCGTACGGAAATATGCTCAATGACAGCCGCTAATGTTGGATTGCCATCGCGATTGGCCCGCTCACCTGAGATGACGTAAAGCACGTCCCCGGCCCTTACCGCTTGGCCATCCACAACACGCTTTTCTTTTATGGTTCCGGCAAAGGGGGATGAAAGTTTGGCGATCCCCCCTTGTGGCATGAGGCGACCGACCACGGGCGCCTGCTGTGTATAGCTTCCCACCGTAAAGATCACGAGCAGAGCCGCTGCGATGCAAGCAGAAGATACTGTGAGAGTCCCTGGGGAAGGAGGCGTCGCGATAATGACATCGCCCAACGCCCGTACTCGGTTCGCCTCTAGCGCGGCCTTTCTGAACATGGCCGTCTAAAGGTTATTTTGCGCGGCTTTCGCGCTCGCTTAAGGCGCTAACTACGGCGCGTCGCGTCAAAACATTGAACTCTCGGCGCGCGCCGTCGTAATAGATAACTTGTTCCTTCAACACGTCCATGCCGAGATATCCCACATTCTCTATGCCTTTATTGCTTACCGAGGGGGCTGGGATAACCGGGTGCGCCGTGAAAGGCCGCCCGTTCACCTTCAGGTCTACAAGGCGCATACGTCCGGCTTCCGGCAATTCCGCGCCAAACAAGTCCTTCATTCTTGGGCTTTCCGGTCCTTTCGGACTGAACGAGATCAGTGAGGAAAGGATGGTCGTATGGGTCGCACCAGAATCGACAAGAAGCGGCATATCGCGGCCGTTGATTTCCACTCGAATCGCCATCACATCATACGGATTCTGAATGGTCGTTCCTCGACGTATCTGTGCTTCTTTAACCGAACCGATGTCAAAAGGCGCACTTGTGAAGATACAATCCCTGTCGAAGTCCAAAACCACCGCGTGGTGAGCAGCTACGGCTTGCGGACTAAGAACACCTGAGTAACCGGCCGCCGCGAGCACAGAGTTACTAACGAGATAGAATTCTGTACGTTCCGAATTCCCATGATCATCCGTCAACGTTGCATTGACAATCCTTGCGTCGGCGGAGGCGACATGCGAATCAACACTTTCAGCCAGCGCACCGGGCTCTTCGTCCAGCAAAGCATCGTCCCATAGCAAGTTCTTGTTCGTGCCGGTGTCTAACATCATCTTCGACCGCTTACCATTGACCAGAACATATACAGTTGGATTCGCCTTGCTCTGTATGTCGTCGTACTGAATTTCGGTTTCGAATCGCACGACGTTAGTCGTGAGTCCTCCGGCACAATCACGCGAGCCCGCGCCGGCTTGTGGGGACGCACCGAGCCCTACCGAAATCAAGAAATAGGCGGGTATCTTGCAAACTTTCATTGCGCCTGTCGCTAATAGTCCGGGTTTAGATTCTTTGAAATTTCGCGGATTGGGAGGCCCCGCTTTGCCAGATACTCTGCACCGTTCCGGTAAGCGGTCTTCAAAGCCTCGCAATACACAGAGGGTTGATCGACACGCCCGTCTTTCATTCGGTGAAGAGGCGTATATGAACGCGTGACATGTTCACAGATATTGTTCCAGGCGCATGAGGCACACGGAGGGGCAAGGTCGCGAGGAAATAGTATCTTCGACACCCGGTTATGCCAGACGATAAATTCGGCGTAGTTGGCGTCCGAGACGTTCATGCCGGACTTGAACAATTCCGGCGCGACGTTGCGAAGCGTGTCGTCGTGGCCGATGTCTCCTGCGCTTGATACGGTAAAGACTACCCGCCCGACAGCCGGACTAATCCGACGACCGCCATCGATATACTGCTTATCCTGCAGAAAACCAAGGAGTGTCTGGTCGATGAGTTTTATATGGATATTGTCGTTCCCGTCACTTTGCCAAGACGCAAACAAGTCCTCAACGAACTTCGCGAACCCCTCCGCGAGGGCCGGATTAGTGGAGTCGTGCGTGTCATCCGGAAAGAGAAACTGCAGGTGAGCGAAGTGCAATTCTTTTGTCAGGCATATGTAGGTTGCCCGCCCATCGAGTGCTGGACTTACTACACTGATGGAGCCGAAACCGGGGATTCGCCGTTCAAGAGCTGCCTGCTTCAATGCCGCAATCTTCGGTACCATGCTGTCAAATGTCCCGCGGCCGCGCCGATCAATCCGGTTCGCATCGTGTTGGCCTTTGGGCCCATCCACGCTCACCCCCACAAATATCTTATGTTGTGCAAACACGTCGATCCACGCTTCGTTTATCAACACCGCATTGGTTTGCACGGTGAAGCGGACTTCCTTTGCGTCGCTCAAGCCGTTTTCGATGATCGACACGATTTCGGAGAAACGTTTCGGCCCCAACAATAGTGGCTCCCCTCCGTGTATATCGACTTGGAACACGGTCTCTGAGATTTGATGGGGCGATGTTCGGAGGAATCGGACCAGGTGACGAACAGTGTTTGGCGAGATAAGAGCGGGGTGGCCCTCGAAGTCCCTATTTTCTTTGTTAAAGAAATAGCAATACGTGCAGTTTAGATTACATCGCTCAGATACCTTCAGGATGATTTCGACGTAATGCATTCTTGCGCTCTCCCCCTTGAGGTAGCCATGGGTCTCGCCGGACCCATGGATCGCATCAAAGGATTATCAATGGACGATTAAAAGGACTTCGACCAAGTCGCATTGGCGAACCCTCCCACACCTCCCGCACCGCATATCTTTTCTAGTTCTTCCTGAGAAATTTCTTCCATCTGCTTTTCCTCTTGTGCTGCATTGCGCTGGACTTGCTCCAAGTGCTGAATGATCTCTTTGGTCGTCATAGCTGAGGCTCTTTATCCCGCGTTGAACCGTATCTCCGCAGCTGCGGGTCTCTGCGGGGCCTGGAGAAGGGTCGTTTATTTGCGACGCAACTGCACGGTAAGAACTGGAAGGGGGGCCTTCCGGAGGACGCTCCGCCGATGTAGGAATAGTTTGCGACGGCAGGGACCGATTCTGCGTTACGCGACAGAACCGCTGTGGGTCGCATGATCGTTATCAGACTGTTTTACGATGGTGGCCTTGCGAGCCACGTCAGGTGCAGGAGCCATCCCTCACCTCGCTCAGGAGGCCCATCTGGGCCTTACCAGCACTTATGCGGAGAGGACATGAAGACCGCTGACGACCGCATGCCGCCTCACGCGGTTACTACAGGCTGATATAAGAGCGCTGCCGGAGAGTGATCACGGCTGTAGGCATCGCCATTGTCAAGATGGTTATGCCGCTCATGGCGATACGCCGACGCACTCGTGGCCTATTCCACCTTGATATTCGCCGTCTGTATCACCTTCCCCCAACGTTCCTGTTCGGCGGCGATGTACTTCTGGAAATCCGCCGCGTTCTGGAACGCCGGGTCGGTGCCCTGGTCGGCCAGCCGCTTCGAGAGCGCGGGATCCTTCAGGGCTTTGTCGACCTCGTCGGTGAGGCGGTCCACGATGGGTTGCGGGGTGCCCGCCGGGACGAAAAGTCCCTGCCACCCGTAGATCGTCATGCCTGGATAGCCCGCCTCTTTCATGGTCGGGACATCCGGCAGGGACGGTGCGCGTTTTTCCCCGGTGACCGCCAGTGCCCGCGCCATGCCGCCCTTTACCTGGGGCAGCACGATATTGAACCCGTCGATGACCAATTGCACTTCATTCGCGACCAGCGCCGTCAAGGCCGGGGCGCTGCCTTTGTAAGGCACGTGGGTGATCTGCGCGCCGGTCTGCAGTTTCAGCAGTTCGACGGCAAGGTGGTTGATGTTGCCCGTCCCGCCCGAGCCGAAGAACATCTTTCCCGGCTCCTGCTTTGCCAGGGCCACAAACTGCTTCATGTCGGTGGCCGGCAGCCTCGCGGGCACCGCGGCCAGCAGCGGCGTCACGACCAGGCGCGCGACGGGCGCGAAGCTCTTCGACACATTGAAGTTCAGGTTGGGATACAGCAGCGGATTCGCGCTCAGCATGCCCAGGTTGCCCATCATCAAGGTGTAGCCATCCGGACGCGAGCGGGCGACGTAGTCCATGGCGATGTTGCCCGCCGCGCCGCCACGGTTTTCGACGATGACGGGCTGGCCCAGCTGCTTGGACAGGCGCTCCGCCAGAGGCCGCGCCACCAGATCGACACCCCCGCCGGGCGGGAAACCGACGACCAGCGTAATGGGGTGATCCGGATAGGCTTGCGCCATGGCCGGGGACATCGCGGCCATGACGCAAGCCAGGCCGGACAACATGGATTTCAGTCGGTACATGTCTCTCATCCCTCGTTTTCATGGCCGCTTGCCACCGCGGCTTGGTTGGTCCTGCCCTAGTCCTTATCGGCGGCGCCCAAGTCGTCCAAGGGCGGCTCGCCGCGCAGCGCGCGCCGGATGGAGCCCGATAGATGGGATAGCCGCGCGTCGCGTTCCAGGCTATCGACGATATGGTCGCGCAAGGCATCGGCCGCGGCGCGGCGGTCTCCGCGGCGCAGTCCCGCCAGCACGCGCTCGTGCTCCGCCACGACTTCCGCCTGGTTCGCTACCCCGCGCCCCAGGAAAATCCGCGAGAACTGCGGGGACGCGTAGAGACGCGCGTGCACCTCGGTAAGCATGTCGTTGCGGGCCAGTCCGATCAGGGCGGCATGAAAGCGCCAGTTCAGTTCGCTGAATTTCCGGATGCCGGCCGCCGTGGTGCCGAAGTCGGACGAGCGGATCTGCTCATTGATCCGCTGCGCCTCGTCCAGCAGCCGCGTGTCGATGGGGCCGAGGATGTACAGCAGCGCGTTGGACTCGACCACGACGCGCGCCACGGCCCAGTCGGTGTACTGCTTCATCGTGGGCGCTTCGGGCAGCCGGTAGCCGATATTGCGGGTGAAGACCAACTGCCCTTCCGCCGCCAGCCGTGCCAGGGCTTCGCGCACCGGTGTCTGGCTGACGCCGCAGCGCCGCGCCAGTTCCGCGATGCCGATGGACGTGCCGGGCTGGAAGGCGCCCGCCGCGATCAGCCGCTGGACTTCCGCGTGGATCTGGTCGGCCAGGCTTTTGGGCTGGACGATATTCAGTTCGGATCGGCGGCTGTTCACGGCTGCATATCCGTCAGGCCGTAGCGGCGAAACATTTCCGCGGGCGCATTGTTGGCGCGCAGTTGCGCGGCGACCGCCGCGCGCATGCGCTGTTCGATTTCGGGCGCGTCCAGCGGCCGTCGTTGCTCGGGATCGTTATCCAGGTCGTACAAGGCGGTCTTGGCTTCCAGCAGCGGATAGCGTCGCGTCATGTTCGCCTTGGCGTCGGCGCGCATGGGCAGTCTCATCACCGGATACCCCTGGGTGAACGGCAAGGGATCCACCAGCTGCGCGCCCTCGAATTCCTTGGCTTCGAAGAAGGTACGCATATGCGCCGGCATCAGCGTGTACTGGAACAGGTCGGTCTCGAAAGGAACGGCCGGGTACAGGAAGTAGGTATAGCGGCCATCGGTGTAGTTGATGGCGGCTCCGAATTGACCGTAGATCGCGCCGGGCACCGCGCCATCGGCGGGGCGCACCGCCCTGCCGTCGCGCATCAGCGGCAGCAGGCTATGGCCGGTGACTTCGGCCGGGATGGGCCGTCGGAAGATGTCCAGCATGGTGGGCATCAGGTCTATGGTCTGAGTCAGGGCCGCCTCGTGGCGCGGCTGGATGCCCGATGAAGGAGGCGCCGCGATCGTCAGCGGGATATGCGCCACCTCGTTGAAGAACGGCGGGCGATTCTTGCCCAGGTATTCCTTCTCGCCCAGCAGCAGGCCATGGTCGGTGGACATGACCAGCCACGTGTCCTTCCACATATCCAGGCGATCGAAGGTGTCCAGCAAGGTACCCAGGTAATGGTCGCAGGCCTGCACCAGCGCGTGGTAGTTGGCGCGCAGCGTCTTCAACAGCGCGGGATCGATATCGACGCGGCCGTAGGCGGGCCAGTCGAACACCTTGCCGCCCAGCGCCTCCGGAAAGTCCCGCAGGAACTGCTCCGGGGCGAAGAAAGGCTCGTGCGGATCGAAGCATTCCAGATGCAGCAGCCATGCGTCCTGCGCGTGATGCGCCTGCAGGAATTCGTTGGCCGAATCGAAGCACTGCGCCATCGGGAAGTCGCCCCGCGACTCCAGGTATTCCCGGTTCACGAAATACGGCAGCTTGGAATTGATGTCGTCCGAGAAGTCCTGCATGCGCTCGTGATAGCGCTCCGCGTAGGCCGCGGTGTTCGGGTTCAAGGCGGGCCGCCATTTGTCTTTTTCCTGGCCCCGGATGAATTCCCAGGACGAGTAGCGGCCATGAAAGCCCGCGCCGCCGTCCTCGAAATAGTGATAGTGGTCGGTGATCAGGTGGGTATAGACGCCGCTGTCGCGCAGCATGCCGGCCAGGGAATGGTCGAAGGGCTCCAGCGGCCCCCAGCCCCGGTGCAGGAAGTTGAGCCGGCCGGTCTGGATGTCGCGCCGCGCGGGCAGGCAAGGAAGGCTGCCGACGAAGTGCGAATCGAACGTGACGGAACGAGCGGCCAGGCGGTCGAAATTGGGCGTGGGGACGCCGGTCTTGCCGTAACAGGACAGGGCGTGGCGGTTAAGCGAGTCGAACAGCAGAAAAACGACCTTCATGCGACCTGCCTTATACACTATCGATCATATACGATATAGTATGGACTCGCGGCAGGCCGGTCAACCGCCGGGGGTGTCGGCACGTGGCCCTGGCCCGGCCGGTCGCACAGGCTAGATTCAGGAGCGCCGAATTAAGATCGATACCGTTCCACTTCCCTTCCACGGATGAGTACAGGGCCGCCGCTCGATGGCCGAGCGCGCGGCCCTTCCGCCGTGCCTTCCCTTCCCAGCCTAGAGACGCAATGCCACGATCCAACGCCCACGCCCCTTTACTCTGGATCGTTGCCTCCGGTTTTTTCATGCAGACGCTGGACACCACCATCGTCAACACCGCCTTGCCGGCCATCGCCAGGGACCTGGGGGTTCCCCCGCTGACGCTGAAGCCAGTGGTGGTCGCCTACATGATCACCATGGCGATGATCATGCCGGCCTCGGGCTGGCTGGCGGATCGCTATGGCAGCCGCAAGGTTTACTTCACCGCCATCCTGGCCTTCGTGCTGGGGTCCTTTCTTTGCGCCTGCTCCGCCACACCCACGCAACTTGTGATGGCGCGCGTGGTCCAGGGCGCGGGGGCATCCATGCTGCTGCCCGTCGGGCGGCTGACGGTGCTGCGTACGGTATCGCCTTCGGAGTTCATATCGGCCCTGGCGTTCATCGCCATAGGCGGGCAGATCGGGCCCATCTTCGGGCCCGTGCTGGGCGGCGTGTTCGTGGAAACGCTGAGCTGGCACTGGATCTTCCTGATCAACGTGCCGGTGGGACTGATCGGGATGTGGGCCGTCCGGCACCATATGCCGGCGGGTGTGCGGGAAGACACGCCGCCTTTCGACTTTGTCGGCTGTGTGCTGCTGGCGGCCTGCCTGGTGGCTTTCTCGACGGCGCTGGACCTTCCGGCCGAATCGCACAGGGGCGCCTGGGCGACTGCCCTGCTCGCGCTCAGCGCACTGTCGGCGCTGGGCTACTACCTGCACGCGCGCGGCCGCAGCAACCCGCTGTTCCCCTTGAGCCTGTTCCGCGAAACGAACTACGCCGTCGGCATCGCGGGCAACCTGGTCTGCCGGATCGGCGCGGCCGCGGTGCCGTTCCTGCTGCCGTTGATGATGCAGCTGGGCATGGGGTATACCCCCCTGCACTCGGGCTTGATGCTGGTCCCCGTGGCCGCCGCCGGCGCGGTCTCCAAATCCTGGGTAGCGCCCATGATCAAGCGCTATGGCTACCCGCGCTTTCTTATCTTCAATACCTTGTTCGTCGGCTTCTGGATCATTTCTTTCGCGCTGTTCTCGCGCGACTGGCCCCTGTGGCTGCAGATCGTCCAGCTGGCCGCCTTCGGCCTGGGCAACTCCATGCAGTACTCGGCCATGAACAGCGTCGCGCTGACGTCATTGACCCCGCAGCAGGCGGGCGCCGGCAACAGCCTTTTCGCGATGTTCCAGATGGTGGCGATGGGGCTGGGCGTAACCGTGGGCGGCGCGCTGGTCACGCTGCTGGCGGGGCCCGAACGGCACCTGGAGCCGGCCTTCGCATGGTCTTTCGTGTGCGTGGGGCTGATCACCTGGCTGTCGGCGCTGGTGTGGCGGCGGTTGGATGGGACGCGGCTGGCCGCCGTCCGGCAAGGCCCGAAGGCGGCTTGATGCCCCAGGACGCGAAGTGGCAGTATTCGTCACCACGAGAAGTCGCCGCGCCGAGCGAACTCCAGGAAGTGAAACGCTATGCCGAAACTTAAACCAGGGACCATTCTGCCCACCCCCGATGAAGACGCAACTATCCAGAGGGGAATCGACGCCGATCCGGACACGATGGAATTCGGTTCGGCCGAAGCGAAGCGGGCCAAGCGTATGGGACGCCCGCCATTGGAAACGGCGAAGATCTCAGTGACGATTCGCTATGACCAGGACATCGTGGATGCCTTCCGCAAAACCGGTGACGGCTGGCAGACACGAATGAACGCTGCTCTGCGTGAATGGCTACATGAACATGAGGCGGCATAGTTGCGGTGAACTATGCCGCGTCCGTGGCATCCTGTTGGCCCGCATCACGCATCATCCGACTTCGTGTCCTCCTCCTGCAAGGATACGAGCCGCGCCAGCACGATGGCGGGATACAGTTGGCCGATCAGCGCTTCCAGGTTGGACAGCGACCGCGCCACGCGCGCGACAGGACTGATATCGCCATACCCGACGGTGGTCAAGGTGGAGAAGCTGAAGTAGATCCATACCCACGGGTATCCCATGGCGCCCTGCTCGTCCATGCCCGCGAACGCGTGCGGCACGAGCAGGCCGACGATCTCGTATGCGGCGGCCCAGATCACGCCCAGCAGCATGTACAGGGCGATCGCGCCAAAAAGACGGTCGCGCACCTTCGCGCCCTTGCCGAACACCTTGACGCCGATGATGCACGCCAGCATCAGCAGCGCGAACAGCAAGGCGATGGCGCGCATTTCCGGGGTGAATCCGGCCGGCAGGAACCACCCCGCCCAGCGCACGGCGATGACGACCAGCGCCACCAGCACCAGCGGCACGAAGGCCAGCCGCCGGTCCGATACCGCGATGGCGCCGCTGATCAGAATCAGGGAAATGAGGATGTCCTCCACGATCTGGCCGATGCCCGAATCCGGCGGCACGGCGACCGGCGCGATGAACACGCTCAGCACCAGGACGAACAGCAATGTGGCCATACTGCCCAGGCGCACCATGGCGGCGCCTTCCAGCCATCGTCTCGAACGTGGCATGTTCTCCTCCCGCCCCGGCCCGGCGCGTAGTGTTCGATTCCCGGATGGCCGGGTCCCTCAGCCGCCGGCGTGCAGGCCGGAGACGGCGTCTTCGATGGCCCGCAGATTGTCCGGCCGCACCAGCCGCGCGATCTCCTGTCCATCCCGCAAAAAGATCAATGTGGGCCACAGCTTGACCTTGTAGGAACGGCCCAATGGCTTGCCCTTGCCGTCTTCCACCTTGATGTGCCGGACGTCGGCGTGCCGGGCCAGCGCTTGTTTGATGATGGGCTGCGCGCCTTGGCAGATGGGGCACCAGTTGGCGCCGAATTCGAGCACCGCGGCCCCCTTCATGGCGTCCACGGCGTCGCGGCTGGGTTCGGGACGGTCGGGATCGAAGTCCTGGAACATGGCGATATACCTCCGGCGGTGAGCGGGCCGCATCTTCCGCATCATGGCGACGGACGCGAAGCGGCCTGGTGTCCATCCATTATGGACCACTTTGCGACGGCCTTCCGCCGGGCGAGGACAAGGACATCGGGATCGGCGCCGGGCACCCGCCCGGCGATGCCCTGTCCTTACAATAGCGGCGCCGGGCATGCGCCGGAATCGGCCAATCGGCCATCGTGGCGGGCCGGCGCCACCCTCTTCCATCCTTCAGCGCTGTAGGCACGCCGTGGATATCCCCCTGCTCGAAATGTTCGTCGCCGCTGTCGAAGCCGGCAGCCTGTCGCGCGCCGCGGAAAGCGGCAACCTGGTTATCTCGGCCGTCAGCAAGCGCATCAGCGAGCTGGAACGCCAGACGGGCACGGTGCTGCTGCGCCGGCACGGCCGCGGCGTCGAGCCCACACCGGCCGGCGCGATGCTGTACCAGCGGGCCAAGGCCATCCTGCGCGGCGTGGCGCAGGCCCACGACGCCCTGGCGGCCTATTCCCGGCACGGCGTTCCCAAGATACGCCTGGCCGCCAACCCGTCGACCACGGTGCAATTCCTGCCCGGCGATATCAGCGCCTTTCTGCGGCGCCACCCGGATTCCCACGTGGATTTGATCGAGGCATACAGTCCGGATATCCCGCGGATGGTTTCCAACGGCGAGGCGGAGGTCGGCATCTATCACGCGGAAGCGCCCTCGCCCGGCCTGCATTCCGTCAAGTACCGCAGCGACCGCGTGGGACTGGTGGTGCCGCGCGGCCATCCGCTGGAGAAGAGGAAAACCCTGGCCCTGGAGGACGCACTGGACTATCAGTTCCTGGGCTACTTCCCGCGCCATGCGCTGGAGCGCTTCCTGGAGCTGGCGGGCAGCACGCTGTCGCGGCCGCCCATCGTGCGCAGCCAGGTTTCCAGTTACGAGGCGCGCTGCCGCATGGTGGCGGAAGGCCTGGGACTGGGTATCGTGCCGGAGATCATCGCCCGCAGTCATGTGGCGCAACTGAGCATCAGCTGGCTGCCGCTGTCCGATGCCTGGGCGAGCCGCGACATGTATATGTGCGTGCGCGACCTGAACGCGATGGAAGCCGGCGCCCGCGATCTGTTCGACCATCTGGCGCGCTGCGCCGCCAACCAGGCAGGCGATGCGCGCAAGGGACGCCCGGCGGGGAAAGGATCGCGGGGCCCGCTGCCGGCCGGGAAAGCCCCCGGTCCTTCTCGCAAGGTCTCCAGCCGCATCAGCCCCGCTTGACCAGCAGGCCGCCATCCACCGGCAGCAGCACGCCGGTGATATAGCTGGCCTCGTCCGACGCTAAAAACACGGCGGCGTTCGCCACGTCCCACGCCGAGCCCATATGTCCCAGCGGCACCAGCGCATCGCGCTCGGCCCGGACCTGTTCGCGCGGGACGCCGCGTTCGCGGGCGCGCCGCTCGATGGCCATGGGCGTGTCGATCAGGCCGGGCAGGATGGCGTTGGCGCGTATGCCATGCGCGGCGTTCTCCATGGCCAGGTGCTGGGTCATGGTGTTGACCGCGCCCTTGCTGGTCTTGTAGGTCAGCGTCGGACGCGCCGCCAGCGAGGAAGTCGACGAGATATTGATGATGCAGCCCGACTTGCGTTCGATCATGTGGGGAAGCACGTGCTTGCAGGTCATGAACATGCCCTTCAGGTTCATGGCCATGATGGAATCCCAGGTGTCCGCGTCCAGGTCCGTCGTCTTGCGGTCCCCGGTGGAGCGGCCGACGTTGTTGTGCAGGACGTCGATGCGGCCGTAGCGGTCGACGCAGGTACGGGCGATCGCCTGGCATTGGTCTTCCCGCGTGATGTCGGCCTGCAGCAGGGAAGCCTCTCCGCCGAATTTGCGCACGGCGTCCAGCGTGTCCCGCGCCCACTCGGAATTGATGTCCACCACCAGCAAGGTGGCGCCTTCCTCCGCGAAGCGCTCCGCCGTGGCGCGCCCATTGCCTATGGTGCCGCCGGGCTGCTGGCCGCCGCCCACGATGATGCAAACCTTGCCGTCCAGCCGTTTTTTCCTGTCCATACCTGTACCCATATCGTTCGACTCCGGAGTGTTCCGGCGGTGTTTCCCTGCGCTTGTCCTTTGCCGCGACGGCTTGCCGTGTCGCCGTGCGCGTCTTCCTTGCGCGGCTCCTGGCCCGCGGCGTGCCGCACCGCCCGGGAAGCGTGCGCCGCGAATGCCGTCAGCCGGCCGTGATGTGCCCGTCCTGGATGACCTTGCGCCAACGCAGGACCTCCTGGTGCACGTAGGCATCCAGCTGCGCCGGCGTGCTGGGCGGGCTGTCCAGTCCTTCGCTCGCCATGCGCTGTTTGTACAGGTCGGAGCGCACCGCCGCGTTCACGGCCTGGTTCAGTTTCTCGATGATGGGCGCCGGCGTGCCGGCGGCGGCGAACAAGCCGTACCAGACGTCGGCGACATAGCCGGGATAGCCCGATTCCGCGATGGTGGGGATGCCGGGCCATGCCGGCGAGGGCTTGGCGCTGGTCACCGCGATGGCGCGCAGCTTGCCGGCCTTGACCAGCGGCGACACGGCCCCGGACGTACCGAAGAACATATCGATCTGCCCGCCCAGCAGGTCCGTCATGGCGGGATTGGCGCCCTTGTACGGCACGTGGGTCAGGTCGATGTGCGCCGTGCTCTTGAACAGCTCCGCGGCCAGGTGCACGGCGGTGCCGGTGCCGGAAGACCCATAGGTCAGCTTGCCGGGATGCGCCTTGGCGTAGGCGACGATGTCCTGCACGGTCTTGAAGCGGCTATCCGGCCGCACGACCAGCACATTGGGCGCCTGGCCCACCAGCGCGATGGAGGCGAAGTTCTTCTCCACCGCATAGGGAAGCTTGGGAACCAGCGTCTGGTTGATCGCGTGCGCCGAAGTGGTCAGCAGCACCGTATAGCCGTCGGGATTGCTGCGCGCGACATAGTCGGAACCGACCACCGTGCCCGCGCCCGGCCGGTTTTCGGTGATGACGGTGGCGTGCAGGGACTCGCCCATCTGCTGCGCCAGCACGCGCGCCAGCGTATCGGTGCCGCCGCCAGGCGTAAACGGCACGATCAAATGGATGGGACGGGAGGGATAGGCATCGGCCCCCTGCGCGATCGCGGGGACCAGCCATTGCGCCGCGGACATCGCCGCGACGGCCAACACGGACTTCCAACGCAAAGCCAGCATATTTGTCTCCTGGGAAATGCTCCGGCCGCGGGATCGCGTCCCGCGGCCTTTATTCACGAGCATTCTAGGAAACCGTGGCTCCCGTGGTTTGAAAGTTGGGAAAACCTTCGTTCAAAAGCGCACGCTGGCGCTGACCAGGAAGCTGCGCGGGTCGCCGGCCTTTACGTAGTCCGAGGACTGGAACAGCCAGTACTTCTTGTTGGCGACGTTATTGATGCCCGCCCGGAAGGTCGTGTCGTAGCCGTTGATGCGGGTGTCGTAGATCGCGCCGATGTTGGCGATGGTGTAGTCGTCCACCTTGACGTCGTTGGACGCGCCCAGCATGGTGGCGCCCGTGTACTTGGCATCCGCGCGCAGCTTCAGGCCCGGCACCGCGGGGACGTTGTAGGTCACCTGCGCCGCGGCGACGAACTTGGGCGCGCCGGCGACGCGATTGCCGATGTAGGCGGAGCCCTTGCGGTATTCCGATTCCAGGAACATCAGGCTGGTGCCAATGTTCCAGTCACGCGCCACGCGCGCCGAACCGGCCAGCTCCACGCCCTGGAAGATCGACTTGCCGTTCTGCACGAGTTCGTTCTCGGCGTTGGCGTATTCCGCTTTCTTCTCGATGCGGAAGACGGCCGCGGTGGCGGCCCAGTCTTCTTGCTGGGTCTTGATGCCGACCTCGTACTGCTTGCTCTTCAGCGGGTCCAGCAGGTCGCCGAAATTGGTGTAGGTCGCGCCCACGGAGGAGCCCGGCTCCAGCGACTCCATATAGCTGGCATAGGCCATGGTCTGCGGCGCGAGCTTGTACATCAGGGCCACGGTGGGCGTGGGAACGCCGTTCTTGTCGTAGTTCGAGGCGCGCGTGCCGTCCGGGTTGAAGCCGGTCTGGCTGTAGTCGGTGTAGCGGATGCCGCCCAGCACCGACCAGCCGTGGGTCAGGTCTATGGTGTCGCTGACGAACACGGCTTTCTGCGTGATTTCCGCCGCGCGGTACAGGTCGAGCGAGCCTTCGCTGTAATAGGCATTGGTGTTCTGCCTGTACAGATTGCCCGGACCGATCAGGCCGTAGAAGCCGTTGGCGCTGTAGTCGTTCTTCTGCTTCTGCCACGAGGCGCCCAACACCACCTGGTGCTGCAAGGGCCCGGTGGCGAACTTGCCCTGCACCATGCCTTGCCACTGATTGTAGGCATAGGCCTCGCCGTAGTCGGAATGATAGTCGTCGTAATTGCCGTAGGAATCCAGCAGGTACAGCACCGATTCGTTGCGGCGCGTGCGCGTGCTGCTGTAGCTGTAGTTGGTGCTGACGGTCCAATCGGAGTTCAGCTTGTAGGTCAGTCCCGTCGAATAGAAACGGAACTTGTTCTTGGCATAGGTGCCCTTGCCCACCAGGGTATCGTCGTCGTTGCGCACCGGGCTGGGCAGGCGGTCTCCCACCATCTGGCCCGCGTAGATCGTGGGCTCCTGGTCCCAGGCGTTGCGGTTCTGCACGATGGACTGGAAATCCCAGGTCAGCTTTTCGGTCAGCCGCGCGTCCAGCGCCAGCGACAGGGAATTACGGTTCAAGGACCCGTCGTTGTAGGTGGTGCCGCCCTGGTGCGTGGCGTTCAGGCGATAGCCGAAGGCGCCGCCGGGGCCGGCGCGGCCGCCGATATCGACGTGTTCGCTGAAGACACCCGGCGAGATATAGCCCAGGTCCAGTTGGCGTACCGGCTCGTCCGTCGGCTTCTTGGTGACGTAGTTGACCAGCCCGCCCGGCGTGCCGAAGCCATACATGAAGCCGGACGCGCCCTTCAGCAGCTCGATGCGTTCGAAGTGCTCGTACGGCAGCACGGTGACGTAGCTCAGGAAAGGCTTGCCGTCGATGCGATAGGAATTCTGCCAGTCCAGCGGCAGGCCGCGTACGGTCAGGTAGCTGGCCCAGGCGCCATAGGCGGCGCTGTTGTCGGAAACCGATGCGTCCAGCGCGAAGACGTCGCCCAGCTTGTTGACCTGGCGGTCTTCGATGTCCTGCGCCGTCACGACCGTGGTGGAGAACGGCGTCTCCAGCTGGGTGCGATTACCCAGTGCGCCGGTGTTCACGGGCGTCTGCAGATGCACCAGGGTGTCATCGTCCACGGCGGTCGCCTGGATGCTGACGGTGGGCATCTGCGCGACTTGCGATGAAGCGCTATCGCTGCTCGCGCCCTGCGCGCGGGCCTGGCCGGACATGCCGACGCCTATGGCGGCGGCGAGCACGGTCAGGGCGGTGGCGGGGGAACGGCGATGGCGCGCACGCGCGCGTGGAGCGGCGGAAAAGGCCACTTTCGAGTCTCCTGGCTGACAAGACGTTGAACAATTTCAAAATGAGACGCGATATTATCCGCAATTGATATCCATTCGCAATTAGATCGAATATTCGGCCTTGACCGGCGCCCATATTCATGCGCCGGACGCAACAAAGCTTCGACTCTTTGCGCTTTACGCGGGACGCCAGTGTTGCGCATCATGCGCCCTGCCGTCCTGAAAGCGGCGCATCGTTAGTCCCAGGAAACCTATAAGAGGAGACAGACCTATGTCCCGTACCGCCCGCATCGGCGGCCGGCATGGCGCCCGCATGCTTGTTCTGGCCGCGACCGCGCTGCTCGCGCTGGCCGCCCTGCGTCCCGCCGCCGCGGAAGATTGGACGCCTACCCGCCCCATCCGCCTGCTGGTGCCCTACGGCCCTGGCGGCAGCTCGGACGTGATCGCCCGCGCGGTCGCCGTGGAGATGTCGCGCGATCTGGGACAACAGGTCGTGGTGGAGAACAAGGGCGGCGGCCAGGGCACGATCGCGACCGTGGAGGCCGCGCGGGCCCGGCCCGACGGCTATACCTTGGTGCTGGGCCACGTGGGCACGCTGGCGGTGAATCCGGCGATGATGCCCAAGCTGCCCTACAGCCCCACCAAGGACTTCGCGCCCATCATCCTGCTGGCGAAACTGCCCATGGTGTTCGCCTTGAACGCCCGCGTGCCGGCGAACGACCTGGCGAGCTTTGTGGCGCTGGCGAAGAAAGAGCCGGGCAAGCTGAACTATGGTTCCGCGGGCAACGGCAGCGCCGGCCACCTGGCCTTCGAGATGCTGAAAACCGCCACCGGCATCGATGTCGTGCACGTCCCCTACAAAGGAACCGGCGCACAGCTGCAGGACCTGCTGGCCGGCAATATCGATGCGGCATCCGCCGGTTTGCCGGGACTGTTGCCGCAGGCGGAGTCCGGCCGCGTGAAGATCATCGCGGTGGGTTCATCCCGCCGGCTGGATGCCATTCCCGATGTGCCGACCGTGGCGGAATCGGGCTATCCGGGATTCGAGAGCTCGCAATGGTTCGGCTTGCTGGCGCCAGCCGGCACGCCGGCGTCCGCCATCGCGCGCCTGAACAAGGCGGCGCATGCGGCCCTGGCGTCGGAATCGGTGCGGCTAAGGCTGGCGCAGGACTCCAGCGAAGTGTCGGGCGCCGGTCCGGCGGACTTCGCCGCTTTCATCGTGGCCGAGGAAAAGCGCTGGGGAGAGGTGGTGCGGCGGGCCAATCTGCACGCCGAATAGCCACCGCGACAGGCCGCCGCCAACCGCGCGGCGGCCGAAGGACCATGGCTATAAGGCGTGGAACGCGTAGAAATCCTGCACCGGTGCGTGGACCGCCAGCGCCCGCAAGGGAAAGCAACGCCGCAGGCCGTCCAGGGAGGTCCGCATCGCGATCCGGGCCTTGAAGGCATTGGCGGGCGCCGGCCGGATTTCCCCGCCGCGGCCGATGAATTGGCCCCACAAGGACATATTGCGGAACTTGCCGTCCACGTCGACGGCGGAAGCGATGTAGCGCGTGGGGAAGAGGCGCCGATAGGCGGGCAGGTTGTATAGCCAGGACGTGCCGTGCACCTGGGTGGAGGGATCCTCGCGTTCCCGGATCCGCGCGAAGAGCAGCCGCAGTTCCCCCATGCGGCATTGGTAGCGCCCGGCCTTCAAGGGCGAGACGCCATCCTCTTCCGCATTGCCGAAATGGATGTGGATCGCGCCGGACCGCAGCCGTGCGTAGGAGAAGCAGCCCACGCGGTCGACGATATCGGGTACGCCGGTTTCCGGCAGCCGGGATTGGTAGAAGGCGTATGTCCATGCATCCAGGTCGCCGGTATCGCGGAGGCCTTCAAGGTATTCCCGCCATACGGGGTGGCCGGGATCGAAGTCCCGCCCCAGGCCGAAGCGGATATACAGATTGGTGTATTCCATCAAGGCCTGGGCCAGGGGCATGCCGGAACAACGGCTGGCCGCGCGCGCGAACAGGAGTTGCAGATCGAAGAATTCGCGGCGGTAAGAGGTCTGCTGCATGGCTTGCCGGACTTTGCGTATCCAGGATGACGGATGCGCGAAGTTTTAGCGGACGTGTTTTAAGAGCCGTTTAATGGCATCGCTTCCAATGGCGGCGGGACATGGCTCAGTCCTCGAGCGTTTCGTGCACCGCGGCGGCTCCGCGCTTCCAATAGCTGGAGGCACGGATGCGCGTCTTGGCTACGCCGCGCTCTTCCACCATGACGCGGCGTACCGCCTTGGCGGCGGCGGATTCGGCGGCCGCCCAGACGTAGCCCTCACCGGCGGGCAATTCCACCTGTCGCGCCGCCTGTTCCAGCAGCGTGGGGTCGCCCGCCGGCGCGTGATTGCGATGCAGCCATTGAACGGACAATCCCTCGCGCCGCGGCAACGCGACTTCGGCCGCGGCCTGGGCGACCTCGATGATGGCGATGACGCGCGTGGAGGCCGGCAACTCCTCTATGCGGCGCGCGATGGCCGGCAAGGCGGTTTCGTCGCCGATCAGCAAGTGCCAGTCGAAGCCCATCGGCACGATGAAAGAGCCGCGCGGCCCGCCCACGCCCAGGAATTTGCCGGGCCGCGCCTGCGCCGCCCAGCTGGAAGCGGGGCCATCGCCGTGCAGGACGAATTCGATATCGAGCTCGCCGGCAATGGGGTCATGGCGACGCGGCGTGTAGTCGCGCGCCGCCGGACGCGGCACACCGGGCGGCATGGAGATGCCCTGCGGGCCGACGATGGGCAGCACGGGCTTGTCCTGGTCGGGCTCGGGAAAGAACACCTTGACGTGATCGTCGAAGGAAGCGGAGCGGAAGCCTTCCATGTCGGGGCCTGACAAGGTGACGCACAGCAATTGGGGCGAGACCAGCCGGGTGCGCACGACCTGCAGCAATCGCATTTTCAGTTCGTGGCGCACACGCTGGACGGAAAGATCTGGTTGGGTCATGAGAAGAAAACCTTTGAATGAGCGAGGGTGCGCGGGCGCATCGCGGCGTGCCCCGCGATGCGCCACGCTAAGGACTTCCCCGGCGATCAGGCCTTGCCGTCGATTTCCTGGACGGCTCGCATCAGGATGGCGGCGATGCGGCGCTGTTCCGCGGGATCCGCATCGTCGCGGCGGAACAATGCCTGCTTAAGCGCCTGGCGTGCCTGGACCAGTTCGGGCACCCACCCCGTGACGGTGTCCTGCCCTTCCGGGCCGGCTTCCATGGGCTGGCCGGTCCATGCGCGGCGCATCCATTCCATCCTGCGGGCCACGTGCTTGAGCTTGCCGAACAGCAGGGCCAGCCGATCCCGGTTCTGGTCCAGATACGCGCGGCCGGCATCGGCGACGTGGTAGCGCTTCTTGCTGCCTTCGAGCTCGACCGTGGCATAGCCGATTTCCTCGAGATAGGTCAGCGCGGGATAGATCATGCCGGGGCTGGGGGTGTAGAAACCGCTGCTCATCGCGCCCAGGGCCTTGATGAGTTCGTAGCCGTGGCTGGGCTTGTTTTCCAGGATGCCGAGCAGCATCAGCTGCAGGTCTTCCGCGCCGAATTTGCGGCCGCGGACCCAGCCTTGCTCGTCACCGGCATCGTCCGCCGGATCGCCGTGGTGGTGATGGCCATGGCGGCCACCGTGGCCGGGCCCGCCACGATGCCCGCCCCCGCCGTGGCGGCCCACCATGGCGTGATGATGCATGGCCCAAGCGGCGAAGCCGCGCCGGAAGAAGAAATGATGCAAGGGAAAGTGCATGGCGTCCTCTATATCGTAAGACATATATCGTACGATATAGAAGAGGATGCGCGGTGTCAATATCGCTGACGTCGGAGGCCGACAGCAGGAGGGGACGGTAGCCCCGCGCTTCTCCCAGGGCAGACATCCAGCGAGATCCAAGCGCCTCACCGGCGGGCGCGCTACGGCAGTCCAGCGTAAGTCTGGACTGGAGTCATGGTGAAAAAAAACCGGCGCATGCGCCGGCTTCCAAACCATTCAATCCCCGGTCAGGCGGGCTCAGGTCCAGTCGTCGTCGGACCCGCCGCTGTTGTCATCCCAGGAGCCGCCGCCATCGCTGGAGGCATCGTCGTCATTCCAGGGATTGCCGATATTCCAGGTGTCGGCACCGCCGCCGTCGTTGCTGCTGCCCAGCTTGCGGGCAGGGTCATCGTCCCAGGAGCCGGCGTCGCGCAAACCGAAGTCGTTGCCGCCCATGTCATATCCGGGCTCCGCGGAATTGCCGGCCCCCGTATCGTTGACCGCATTCGGATTGCCGGCATTGCCCGCTGCGTGAGCGGAGCCACCACCATTGAGTACGCGGTTCATCAGGGCTTCCCCCGCCACCACGCCGGCACCGACCGCGGCGCCCGTGGCCAGGCCGCCCATGATGCCGGACCCCATGCCGCCCGTCGCCGGAGCCGCGGGCCCCGCGCCGCCCGGATAGCCGTATCCGCCTTGCGGGCCTTGCGGACCTTGCGGACCTTGCGGACCATACGGCGGGGCGTTGCGCGTGGCGCCATATCCGTAACCGTAAGGTCCGGGGCCGCCGGAGGGAACGTTGGCGCGGCGCCGCGCGCGCATCATCAGCGACACGACGATCAACAGCGCGGCGATGCCCAGCACCATGCCCCACGGAATGCCGCCGAACGTACCCTGCGCGCGCGAGGCGGCGCCGCTGCCCGAGGCAATCAGCGTACGCAACTCATCCACCGCGCCGGGACGGGCGAAATTCTGGCTGGGATCCAGGCGCAAGGCGGTGTTGAGTTCCGCCTGGGCTTGCTGGAGCTTGCCTTGCTTGCCCAGGAGTTCGGCTTCCACGAAATGCGCCTTGGCGCTGTTCGGGTGGTCGCGCAGGATCTGGTCCATCATCGCCTGGGCTTCGCGATAGTTGCCGGCCTGCGCGGCCTGGTACACCTGGTCGGGCGTGGCTTCCGCCGCCATGGCGCTGCCGCCAAAAAGCAGGCAGCCGGCCAGGAGCATGGAGCCGGCGAATGATCTTGAGTATCTGGAGTACATAAGGGAACCCTCCCGTCACTGCGTGTGAGATGGCGGCGAAACGTGGAAGTTCAATATAGCCATCGCAGAAGCCGCAACGTCAGCTCAGGCGCTTCTCGTCAAGCTGGAGTCGATGGACGTCAATTGTTGCGGCAACTCCGGTAGTGCCGTCCTGACCGTTTCCCGGACAACCTCTTATCGGAATAACCATGTGCAATCCGGTTGCGCATGCCGCGCATGCCGCGCCATTGCCCTGCCGTCGGCAACGGTGGATCGACAACGAATGCGAGCCAATTTTTTACTGTATATTTGTACAGTGAAAACTTAACGCCCGGCCCTGCACACGCCGGGCGTTTCCGCCCCTGCTCTACCGTCATGCCGACGCTTGCCGCACCGTCACCCGAACAGATCCATCCCGCCTTGTGGCGGGGGACCCAGCTTGCGCAGGCGGCGCGCGCGGCGGTGCCCACGGGCCATGCCGCGCTGGGGCGGGAACTGCCGGGCGGCGGCTGGCCGACGGGGGTGTTGAATGAACTCTTGCTGCCGCATCCCGGCCTGGGAGAACTGCGGCTTCTGCAACCCGCGCTGCGGGCGCTGGACCGGGAAGGCAGCATCGTACTCGTGCAGCCGCCCTTCGTGCCGCATATCGCGGCCTGGCGCAGCGGCGGGCTGGACCCCGCGCGGCTGCTGTGGGTGAATCCCGGCCGGCCGGCTGACGCGCTGTGGGCCGCGGAACAAGTGTTGAAAAACGGCAGTTGCGCCGCGCTGCTGTGCTGGCTGCCGCAGGCGCGGCCGGAAGCCCTGCGACGGCTGCATCTGGCGGCGCAGGCCGGCGCCACGCTTTTCTTCTGCCTGCGACCGGCACGCGCGGCGGCGCAGGCCTCGCCGGCCCCCTTGCGGCTGGCGCTGGCGCCCGCCGGCGACGGGCTGCGGGTGGACATCGTCAAGCGCCGGGGGCCGGTATGCAGCCATTCCTTGTATATCGCGCTGGAAAGACCCCGCACCGCGGCACGGGAAATCCCTCCTTTGCCTGCAAGGACGGAAACGCATCAAGCCGCTCCCCAGGCGATTGCGCCGGCCGAGCCCCCGGAAACCTTCCAGCCCATCCCACAGGAAACCGCCCGCACCGATCGCCAGGAAACCCTGCCCTTCTTCGATGACCATGCAACTCTGGATCGCCATCTACCTGCCGAGGCTGGCGCTTGATGCCCTGCATCCGCCGTGGCCGCTGGAGACCACGGCATGCGCGGTGATCGAGCACGAATGCGTCATGGCCTTGACGCCGGCCGCGGCCAGCCATGGCATCAGCCTGGGCATGCGCCGCGCCGGTGCCGGCGTGCTGGCTCCGCACGCCATCATGCTGGATCGCGACCGCGCGGCCGAAAGCGCGGCATTGGAAGGCGCGGCGCTGGCCCTGCTGCAATACACGCCGGAGGTCGCGCTGGGCGAACAGGACAGCCTGCTGTTGAACGTAGGCGCCAGCCTGCGCGTGTTCGGCGGCCCGCGCGCGCTGGCGCGCCGCGTGGCCGGCACCCTGCGCACGCTGGGCCTGCAAGCCCGCCTGGGCATGGCGCCCACCGCCGGCGGCGCGTGGCTGCTGGCCCGCCGCGCCGATGCCGGGCCGCGCCATGCGCTGCTGCTGTCCAGGCTGAAGCGCCGCCTGGATGCGCTGCCCTGTGCCCTGCTGCCGCAGGCACAGCCTTATCTGGAATGGCTGCATGGCATCGGCTGCCGCCGCTTCGATTTCCTGCGCCGCCTGCCCCGCGCGGGGCTGCAGCGCCGCTGCGGAACGGCGCTATTGAAAGCGCTGGATGCCGCCTACGGCGATGCGCCGCAAGCCCATGCCTGGGTTTCCCCGCCGGCCGCCTTCAAGCGCCGTTATGAATTGATCGAGCGCATCGAGCACACCGATGCCGTGCTGGCGGTGGCCCGCATCCTGGTGGAGCAAATGAGCGGCTGGCTGGTGGCGCGCCAGCGCGCCGTGCCGGGCCTGGCATTGGCGCTGGAACACGAACGCGGGCGTCATGCCCGGCCGCCCACCCTGCTGGAATTGACGCTGGCCGAGCCGGCCTGGCAGCCCCACCATTTGCTGGGCCTGCTGCGCGAACGCCTGGGCCGCATGACCTTGCAGGCGCCGGTGGTCGCCGTCGTGCTGGACGCCCCGCACACCGTGCCGCAGCCCGCGGCCAACACCGCGCTGTTTCCCGAGCCGGCGCAGGCCGCCAGCGAACGCGCGCGCCTGCTGGATATGCTGACGGCCCGGCTGGGCGCCGACCGTGTCCTGCGCCCCAGCCCCGTCGCCGATCACCGGCCCGAAGTCGCCAACCGCTGGACCAGCGCCCACGATGCCCGCGACGCGGCCACGGATGCCCCAGTGCTGGACCGTCCTTTCTGGCTGGTCGATCCGCCGCAACCCTTGCAGGTCCGGGGCAATCGTCCCGTGCACGGCACGCCGCTGACCTTGCTGCGCGGCCCGGAACGCATCGAAAGCGGCTGGTGGGACGAAGGGGTGGCCGTGCGCGACTATTTCGTGGCCGAGGACGCGCACGCCGCCCGTTATTGGATCTACCGCG
Organism: Bordetella bronchialis; assembly: GCF_001676705.1. NCBI lineage: Bacteria > Pseudomonadati > Pseudomonadota > Betaproteobacteria > Burkholderiales > Alcaligenaceae > Bordetella > Bordetella bronchialis. The sequence goes on along the minus strand of NZ_CP016170.1, from coordinate 2,249,450 downwards.
AGCGCGGCGTGGCCGATGCCCGCTGGTTCCTGCATGGGCTGTACGCCTGAATCGCCATGCACGATGACGCTTCGATCCCGCGCGACGATCCCCTGCCCGGCGATATCCCCGCGGACGCCGCGTCCGCCGCGTCCGCCCGATACGCTTCCAACGCCCTGCCCGGCTATGCCGAACTGGGCTGCATGACCAACTTCAGTTTCCTGCGCGGCGCCTCGCACGCGGAAGAACTGGTCAGCCGCGCCGCGGAACTGGGCTATGCCGCCCTGGCCATTACCGACGAATGCTCGGTGGCGGGGGTGGTGCGCGCGCACACCGAGGCCAAGGAACACAAGCTGCCGCTGATCATCGGCAGCTATTTCGAACTGGTCGACGACACCGGGCCGGCCGGCGGCGAACCCATACGCCTTATCCTGCTGGCCCAGACGCGCGAAGGCTATGGCAATCTTTCCGAACTGATCACGCTGGCGCGCACCGGCGCCGTGAAAAAAGGTTCGTACCGCCTTGCCGCGTCCCAGCTGGAGCAGCCTCCCGCCCCTTACGCGCACCTGGCCCATCTGCCCGAATGCCTTGCCATCCTGGCGCCAGCGCATGGCATCGCGGCCGACCGCCTGGCCACCCAGGCGCGCTGGCTGGCGCGGGTTTTTTCCGGCCGCGCATGGATGGGCCTGATGGCCAGGCACCAGTCCCGCGACGACCTGCATCGCGCCACCGTGGAAGATGCCGCGCGCGCCAGCGGACTGCCGATCACCGCCCTGGGCCTGGCGGAAATGCATGTCCGTTCACGCAAACCGCTGCATGACACGCTGACAGCCATCCGCCTGGGCAAGCCGGTCCGGGAATGCGGCTACGCACTGGCCGCCAATGCCGAACGCCATTTGCGGTCGCGCCTGCAGCTGGCGCGGCTCTATCCGGCCGAGGCGCTGCGCCAGACGCTGGAAATCGCCCGCCGCTGCACCTTCAACCTGGATGAATTGCGCTACGAGTATCCCGACGAAATCGTCCCGGCCGGCGCCACGCCCGCGTCCTACCTGCGCGCCGAAACCTATGCCGGCGCGCGCCGCCGCTTCGGCGAACACATCCCCGACAACGTGGCCGAACAGATCGAAAAGGAACTGACCCTGATCCAGGAACTGCGCTACGAAGCCTATTTCCTGACGGTCTACGACATCGTCAAGTTCGCGCGCTCGAAAGACATCCTGTGCCAGGGACGCGGCTCGGCGGCCAATTCCGCGGTGTGCTATTGCCTGGGCATCACCGAAGTCGATCCCGCGCGCGGCAATTCCCTGTTCGAACGCTTCATCAGCAGGGAACGCAACGAACCGCCCGATATCGACGTCGATTTCGAACACCAGCGGCGCGAAGAGGTCATCCAGTACATCTACGACAAATACGGCCGTGCGCGCGCCGCCCTGACGGCGGTGGTGATCACCTACCGGCCACGCAGCGTGCTGCGCGACACCGGCAAGGCCCTGGGCGTGGATCCGGCCATCGTGGACGCGGTCGCCAAGGCGCATCAATGGTGGGACAGCCGCGAAGGCCTGTTGAACGGCTTCCAGGGTTGCGGCCTGGATCCGGAATCCATCGTGGCCAGGCAATGGGCGGCGCTGGCCACCTTGCTGATGGGCTTTCCCCGGCACTTGTCGCAGCATCCGGGCGGCTTCGTCATCTCGCGCGGCAAGCTGTCGCGCCTGGTGCCTATCGAGAACGCCGCCATGGAAGGCCGCAGCGTCGTGCAGTGGGACAAGGACGACCTGGACGCGATGCATCTGCTCAAGGTGGATGTCCTGGCCCTGGGCATGCTGTCGGTGATCCGCCGCGCGCTGGAACTGGTGTCGCTGCGGCGCGGCCATGCCTTCGCCATGCAGGACATTCCGCCGGCCGACAAGCCCACCTACGACATGATCAGCGAGGCCGATACGATAGGCGTGTTCCAGATCGAATCGCGCGCGCAGATGACCATGCTGCCGCGCCTGCGTCCGCAAGCGTTCTACGACCTGGTGATCGAAGTGGCCATCGTGCGGCCCGGCCCCATCCAGGGTGGCATGGTCCATCCCTACCTGCGCCGGCGCCAGGGCCTGGAAGAGATCACCTATCCCAGCGAGAAAGTGCGCACCGTGCTGGAACGCACCATGGGCGTGCCCATTTTCCAGGAGCAGGTGATGCAGATCGCCATGGTGGCGGCGGGCTTCACGGGGGGCGAGGCCGATGAACTGCGCCGTTCCATGGCGGCCTGGCGGCGCAAGGGCGGCGTGGACAAGTTCCGCGCCAAGCTGGTGGGCGGCATGCTGGCCCATGGTTATACGAAGGACTTCGCCGACGCCATCTTCCGGCAGGTCGAAGGCTTCGGCGAATACGGCTTTCCGGAAAGCCACGCCGCCAGCTTCGCCTTGCTGGCCTATGCCAGCTCGTGGATCAAGCGCCACGAACCCGAAGCCTTCCTGGCGGCGCTGCTGAATTCCCAACCCATGGGGTTCTATGCGCCGGCGCAGCTGATCCAGGACGCGCGCCGCCACAGCGTGCGCGTGCTGCCGGTGGATGTATGCGCCAGCGATTGGGACAGCAGGCTGGATTTCGGTGCCGATAACGGCGGACGTCCCGCCGTGCGCCTGGGATTGAGCCTGGTCAAGGGCATGTCCGAAGCGGCCGCCACCCGCATCGCCGCCGCCCGGGGGCAGCATCCTTTCGCGCATACCGCCGACCTGGCGCGGCGCGCCGACCTCAACCGCCACGACCTGGATGCGCTGGCCGCGGCCGATGCCTTGCTGACCCTGGCCGGCCACCGCCGACAGGCGCGCTGGGAAGCCGCGGCGGGACCGCCCGCCAAGGGATTGCTGCGCGATGCCGCCATCGTGGAAAACCACATCCCCCAGCTACCCATGCCCACCGAAGGACAGACCATCGCCGACGATTACCGGTCGCTGCGCTTCACGCTGCATCGCCATCCCCTGGCCCTGCTGCGCGACAAGCTCAAGGCACGCCGCTTCGAAACCGCCGAAACGCTGAACGGCTATCCCGACAAGCGCCTGGCGCGCGCCTGCGGGCTGGTCACGGTGCGGCAGCGGCCCGGCACCGCCAAGGGCACCATCTTCGTTTCCATCGAGGATGAAACCGGGCCGGTCAACGTGGTGGTGCGGCCCGAGCTGATCGAGCGGCAGCGCAGGGAATTGCTGGGATCCACCCTGATGGGGGTGTACGGGGTCTGGCAGAACGTCAACAATGTGCGCCACCTGATCGCGCACCGCCTGGTGGACATGACGCCCCTGCTGGGCGACCTGTCCGTCAGCAGCCGCGATTTTCATTGAAGACCGGCCGCAAGGTCGCCATCGCCATCGGCGCGCTGGCGGGCGCCGGCCGGACACCTTCTTCCCGGTCACCTGGGTGCCGGCGCGGGCGGCGCCGCCCACTGGAATGCGTACAACGCCGCGGGAGCCTCCCGCCGCCCTACAAGGCCGCGGCGCGCGCCGCCAGGCGCTGGTTGCCCAGGCTGGCCGGCTTCAAGGCCAACCGCTCGGCGGCCAGGACCTTGGCCAGGCTGCGCGCGCCATCGCGCAGCGCGGCCTCGATCAGCGTCAGGGCCAATACGTCCCGCTGTGCATGGCTGCCGCCGAATCGATGCGCGATCAGCCGCAGGTCGCGCAGCAGTTCGACGGTCCGGGAATAGTCTTCCCTGGCGAAGGCCACCAGCGCATGCGCCGCCGGCAAGCCGACGTCGCGCGTCATCATCGCATTGGTGCCGCTGCCGGCGGCGGCCGCCTCCATGACCTGGATCAGCGCCTGGGCCGCCGGGCCGTCGCCAGCCCCCAGATACGCCATCAAGGCATGGACGTCATTGAAGGCGTAATAGCCGGCACCGCCGCGTGCCTGCCACAGGTCGGCCAGGTCGCGCCAGCGCCGCGACACGTCCACGCCCCGCAGCCACAGGCGCCACAGCATGGCCGAGCCATCGACCAGGTCCAGCACCTGCCCGGAGAACTGCTCGCGTATCCGCTCGTCGTACAGCGCCAGCACGCCGTCCGTGTCGCCCTGGTCCAGGCGGAAGAGCGCCAGGTGCCACCAATTGTGAACCGCCAGCATGTTGTCGGCGCTCCAGTCCTCGCGCCGGTTTTCCAGCCAGGCGATGCCTTCCTCGACGCGTCCCTGCATTTCCATGACATGCGCGACGGCGTGCACGGCCCAGGGATCGCGCCGGTTCATATCCAGCGCGCGGCGCCCCTGGGCCTCGGCCTCGTCGTACAGATTGGTTTCTTCCAGCCCGAAGGCGTACATGCCCAGGACGTAGCCGAATTCCGGCATGTGCGTGTCCCAGGCGGGCAGGATGCCCGCCACCCGGTCGCGCAGCATGGTGGAACGCCCCAGCAGGAAATCGCCGATGTGGCCCACCTGCAATGCCAGCGTGTCGCGCGGATAGTCGGCCAGGATATCGGCGTAGCGCGCCAGGGATTCCTCCAGCCGGCCGTCCAGCCAGGCCCGCGCGGCGGCCGTATGTCGGCGTTCGCGGTCGTTGGCCAGGGCATGCAGGCCCTCTGCCGCCTGGACGCTTTCGCGCAGCATGGATTCCACGCACTGGTCGCTGGCCGTGATCATCATGCCGGCGCGCAGCAGGTGCCCCATGACGAACTCGGGATCCCGCGCCAGGGCCTGGTCGATCACGCCGACCGGATCGCCGTAATAACCGTGGAAAAGCGCTTGCGCGGCCTCGTAGCGTTCCAGCGCCTCGTCGTTCTGGGTGGATACGGGATTGCCCCGCAGATCGGTGTGTGCCATGGCGGTCCCCCCGAGCACGGCCCGCTGCTTCGCCGGGCGGCGAGCAGGTCTTTTTTCGCGATCTGACCATGAACATGACGACGCGGCAATCGGCAAAAATCTTAGGACGGCCAGCGCGGACGGGCTTCGCGCGGGCGGGGTCCGCCGCCCGCGCGGATTAAGCCATCGAGGCACACCGTTTGCTGCCCAACCGGCGCGGATCCGTTCCGCGTTTTCCGGCACTCCACGCCGGCGCGAGCCGGGTGGACCGTCCATGCACAGGAGCCAACGATGAAGCAGCAATCGAACCAGCAACCGAACCAGCAGGGGCAGCGCCAACAAAGCCAACAAGGCCAGCAAGGCCAGCAACAGAACCAGAACCAGCAACGCTCGCAGCAACAGCAGCAACAGGATCGCGGCGGCCAGCAGCACGGCCAGCAACATGGTACGCAGCGGTCCGGCCACGGCTCGGGCTCCGACCAGAAACGCTGATCCGACCCTGCACGGGAAGGCCCTGCACGCGGGGGCTTTCCCGCGGGGCTTCGCGGCGGGGGCTTCCCGCTGGAAGTCGTCCCGGCGTCCGACCAAGGGCTTGCCCGCCCGAAGCCTTCCCGCCTTCCGACCGAGATCTTTTCTCCGAAGCGTTCCCGCCGGCGGCCCGGGCACCCAGGGCCTTCCTGGCGGGACGCTGCCGATCGGCGCCTTGCCAGGCATACCGGCCGCCGGTTTTACATCCCCTGTAGATTTTGCCGCGCCACCCCGCCCGCTCCGGCGGGAAGGGCTGATGGCGCGATCGTCATCCCGGCAGGAGGGGACGCGGCGCGAGCGTCATTCCCGCAGGAAGGACCCGGCTGGATCCCTGGGGTGGGACGCGGCCCGATCGTCATGCAGGCAGGAAGGGACGTGGCTAGATCGTCATGCCGGCAGGAAGGGACGCGGCTCGATCGTCATGCCGGCAGGAAGGGACGCGGCTCGATCGGCGCCTGGATGCCCGCCATTTGCGCCGTCAGCAAGGCCGCGCTGCCGCAGGCCAGCGTGAAGCCCAGGGCGCCCTGCCCCAGGTTCATCCATAGATTGCATGCCGCGCGGCTGGGCCCGATCCAGGGCTTGCCCGAGGGCATGGCCGGCCGCTGGCCGGCCCAGGGCCGCGCGGTGTCCAGCCGCAGCGACGGAAACGTGTCGCCGACCTGGCGCTTGAGCAGCGCGATGCGCCGTTCGTCGATGCCGGCATCGCCGCCGATATCCACCATGGCCGCCATGCGCAGCATGGCGCCGATGCGCGCGTAGACGATGCGCCGCTCGTAGTCCGTCACGCTGATCGACGGTGCCGCGGCATCGTCGTCCCCCAAAGGCACGCTAAGGCTGTAGCCCTTCAAGGCATACAGCGGCACGTCCTGGCCCAGCGGCCGCAACAGGGCCCGGCTGCCCATGCCGGCGGCCACGACGTAGGCATCCGCCTCCACGTCCTCGGCCGGCGTGCGGGCGGCGACGATACGCGCGCCGCTGCGCCGCAGGCCGGAGACCGGCGCGTTCATCAGGATGCGCACATTCGGCCGGCGCGACAGGCGCTCGAACAGTCCCTCGGTAAAGCGCAGGCAATCGCCGACTTCTTCGCCAGGGGTGAAAACGGCGCCGGCCAGGTGTGACCGCATGCCGGCCAGCGCCGGCTCCATTTCCACCGTGCGCGCCGCGCTCAAGACCTGCTGCTCGGCGCCGTGGCCGGCCTGGTATTCGACCAGCGCGCGCGCCTTTTCCAGCAGCGCGGGGCTGCGGTAGACAATCAACTTGCCGTTGCGCAGGTGGCTGAAGGACAGGGGCTCCTGTTCGAGCAGCGCGTGCAGGACGTCGCGGCTCAGATACGACAGCGTGAGCATTTCCGCGGTGACGCGCCGCGACACGGAGGCACGGCAGGCCAGCGCGAATTGCAGGCACCACCGCCATTGATGAGGATCCAGGCGCGGACGGAAGCGCAGGGGAGAATCGTCGCGCAACAGCCAGGCCGGCACGCTGGGCAGCACGCCCGGACCGGCCAGCGGCGCGACATAGCTGTAGCTGAGCTGGCCGCCATTGGCATAGCTGGTTTCCTCGCCGGGACGGGCGCGCCCGTCGACCAGCGTTACTTCGTATCCCTGGCGCGCAAGGAAATAGGCGGACGTCACGCCGACCACGCCCGCGCCGATTACGCACACGCGCATGGCAGCACCCTGTAGTCATTCACAGCAGCGATTCTGGCGAAGCCGGCGGTCCCGGGCCAATGCCAAAGCCGCCAGAATACATAACCTTTGGCTATATCCAGGCCTGGTCGGGCGTTACAAGCGGGCGCCGTCGCGGCGGTCGCGCCATTCTGCTCGCAGGGCAAGTCCAGCTATTGGACCGTCGCGCCGGCACGTGGCGTTACATCGTGCACGGGGCGCCATTCCGATATAACCTTTTGCTATTCATCCTTTCTGCCGATCCCGCCCGATGCGCCTGCGCCACATCGAACTGTTCGAAGCCATCCGCGCCACCGGCTCCCTGAGCCGGGCGGCCCAGGCCCTGCACATCTCCCAGCCGGCCGCCAGCAAGATGCTGGCGCATGCGGAAGCCCAGGTGGGCTTCAAGCTGTTCGAACGCGTCAAGGGGCGGCTGCGCGCCACACGAGAGGCGGAAATCCTTGCCCCGGATATCGCCCGCCTGTCGCGCGACCTGGAAAGCGTGCGCAAGCTGGCGGCCAATCTGCGCCACCATCCGCGCGGGCACCTGCGCATCGGCTGCGCGCCCAGCCTGGGCCTGGGCGTCGTCCCGCGCGCCGTGGCGATCAGCCGCGCCCGCCAGCCCGATATCACCTTCCGGCTGCAGACCCACCATACCGGTGAACTGATCGCCGGCCTGCTGGCCCGCGAGATCGACCTGGCGGTCACCTACGAGCCCCCTGCTCATCCGGGCATCGCCCGCATCGACCTGGACCGCTCGGAGATGGTCTACGTCAGCCGCGAACCGGACGGGCCCGCGGTGCCGCTGGCCGGCGTACGTCCCGACCGCCTGATCGCGATGGATCCGCACGACCCGCTGGGCAGCCTGCTGCAGGCCGCGCTGGCGGAACGCGGGGTCAGCATGAATACCGCCCTGCTGGTGCAGACTCACTACATGGCCTGCGCCATGGTCGAGGCCGGCTGCGGCGACGCCATCGTGGACGCCTATAGCGCCCATGGCATTTCGCGTCCCGGACTTTCCATCCGCCGCCTGGATCCCGCGGTGCATTTCCATATCGGCGCACTGGTGCACGCGGACGATCCCATGTCGGCGCTGCATCACGGCTTCGTGCAAAGCCTACGGCTGGCCTGCGCGGAAGTGGCGCAAGCCCTTACGCCCTAAGCTGGCCCGCGCGGAAACCGCGTGGGCCTTCCGCCCGATCAGCACCACCGGCCGGCGTTGAACACCTCGGGGGCCACGATGCCCCGCGCCGCCCACAAGGCCGGGATGGCTTGCCCTTCCGCGGCGTCCCCTGTCCACCACACCGCCGAAACGGCCCATGCGTCGTCCACGCGAGCGGACCACGCCCGCCAACCGGGACCGGGCGCGCGCAGCCGCGCATGCGCCAAGGCGGTTTCCGGCGCATCCCAGGCCAGCCCCACCGACCGCATGTCGGCGGGAAAGTCCAGGTTCGCCGCCTTGATGAAGGCTTCCTTCAGCGTCCACAAGGCATAAAAGGCCTGGAGCCGCCGGCGCTCATCCCGCATGCCCGCCAGCACGGCCTGCTCATCCGGGCCGCAGCACCATCGCGCCAGCTCATCCACGCGGCGCGGCCGGATCCGCTCCAGGTCCACGCCGATGCGCCAGCCCGCCGGCGCCGCGCCGACCACGGCATGGCCATGTGAATGGCTCAACGACAAGGCCGGTGGCGGCTCGTCCTGCCAGGCAGCGCGAGCCTGTGCCAACAGCACCCGGCTGACCCGCCAGTCCCGTTCCGCGCGAGGCGAGCGCGCATGCGCGGCGCGCGCCCTGTCGGCGCCATGCAACACTTCGGCGCGATATCGCGGCGCGAGTTCGGGACTGCCCCACCACAGGGCCGGTACGCGGCTCACCCGGGCCCTCCTGGGCGCAAGCTGACAAACCGCTGAAAAAGTGTTGGAAGCGGGCGAATAAGGGGGAAGAACATGGTTTGAACGATAACAACAAAGCTCCTATCGGGTCCGGTGGACCGGTACACTTCCGCGCATGTTCAACTTCGCAATATCCGCATGGCAAGCCTGGGCGCCAGGCATCGAGGAACCCCCCGCCTGGGAGGCATGGGCACGCCAGCCATACTGCCCCGACATCGCGCCCGAATTGCCCCGGCTGGCCTTCCTGCCTGCGCTGCAACGCCGCCGCCTGAGCCCCTTGGCCCGGATGGCCGTGGCCTGTGCCTGGCCCCTGGCCGAGGGACGCCCGGCCATGCCTGTGGTCTACGCCTCGCACCACGGCGAGACCACGCGCAGCTTCGAGCTCCTGCAATGCCTGGCGCGCGACGAGGCCCTGTCGCCGACCTCGTTCAGCTTGTCCGTGCACAACGCCACCGCCGGCATGTGGGCCATCCTGCGCAAGGAAACCGTCGAGTCCGTCGCCTTGTCGGCCCAGGGCGATGGCCTGGAAAGCGCGGTCGCGGAAGCCTGCCTGATGCTGGATGCCGGCCACCCCGACGCGCTGGTGATCCTGGCGGAAGAGACGCCGCCCGCCCCGTACCGTCCCTGGATCGACGACGTTCCTTTTTCCTATGCGATGGCGCTGCGTATCAGCCCGGGACAAGAGTTCGAGCTTTCCCTGCAGGCCCTCGACGCGGACGAACATGACGACCGCGCCGGGGCGCGCGGCGGCGGCATGCCGGAAGCCACGCCCGGCGACGCGGGGGCAGGCATGACGCACGCGGCCGGCGCGGCCACGTCCGGTTCGACGGACGGGTTGCCCCACCCGCTGAGCCTGCTGCGGCATCTGCTGCGGGGCACGCGCGAATGGCGCCATCCGGCCCGCGCCGCGCATTGGCGATGGCGGCGGGCGGCATGAACGGCGTGTCGGCCGCAACGCACGCGCCGCGCCAGGACGCCTGGCTGCTGCGCCTGATCGCCACGGCGCTGGCCTTCGGCCTGTTCGGCCTGGGCGGCCTGTTCCTGCGCCTGGTGGTGTTTCCCGCGCAACGGCTCCTGATCGCCAACCCCGCGCGGCGCCACCGGCGCTCGCGCGCGGTGATCACGTGGACCTTCTACCGCTTCGTGCGCCTGCTGGTGCGCATGGGCGTGCTGACCTACGAATTCCGCGGTGTCGAACGCCTGGGACGGCCGCACCAGATGATCGTCGCCAACCATCCCTCGCTGCTGGACGTGGTGTTCCTGGTCGCGCATGTGCCGCACGCCAACTGCGTGGTCAAGCACAGCCTGGTAAAGAACCCCTTCACCGCGGGGCCGATACGGAATGCCGGCTACATCAGCAACGACGAAAGCATGGATATGCTGGAACGCGCCGCGCAGGTACTGCGCGACGGCGAAACGCTGATCGTCTTCCCGGAAGGCACGCGCACGCCGGTCGACGCGCCGCCGCGATTCCACCGCGGCGCCTGCGCCATCGCCATACGCGGCGCGCGGGTGGTCACCCCGGTGGTCATCACCATGAATACCCGCAGCCTGACCAAGGGCGAGCCCTGGTACCGCATTCCGCATCGCCGCATGCATTACGTATTCGAAGTCGGCGCGGACATCGATCCCGAACAGTGGACCCGCCGGCACCCGGCGCCCATCGCGGGCCGGCGCATGAACGATCACCTACATCACTATTACAGAACGGAGCTAGGCCTGGATGGAACAGCTGGAAAGTGAAATCAAGCAACTGATCATCGAGGCCCTGGGCCTGGAGGACATTGCGCCCGAAGACATCGCCAGCGATGCGGACCTGTTCGGCGACGGCCTGGGGCTGGATTCGGTGGACGCGCTGGAGCTTGGCCTGGCCCTGCAGAAGCGCTACGGCATCGCCATCGATCCGGAAACGCGTAATATGCGCGACCACTTCGCCACGGTGGCCAATCTGAGCAAATTCGTCCACGCCCAGCGGGGCGCCTGAGCAACTGGAGCTAGTGTTATGCAAACCCGGGAAGACATCTTCAGCGTCTTGCGCGAAGCCCTGGTGGAATTATTCGAAATCCCGGCGGAACGCGTCGTGCCCTCCGCGCATCTGTACACCGACCTGGAAATCGACAGTATCGACGCCATAGACCTGCTGGACCACATCAAGCGCGAGACCGGCTACAAGCTGGCGGCGGAGAACTTCCGTGCCGTGCGCACCGTGCAGGACGTGGTCGACGCCGTGTGGGAACAACAAAAGCAATTGCAGCAGCGGGAATCGGCCGCATGACGCGGGCCGTCCTTGCGATTGCCCTGCTCCTGGCCGGCGTGGCCTATCCCTTCGCGGCGCATGCCAGCCTGCAGAACGGCAGCGCGCGGTGGATCCTGTTGCCGCTGGCCGGATTGTGGCTGGCGCGCGCTTTGTTCGACGCGACGGCCGGAGCGGCTCGCAAGGGTACGGCGGGGGGCTGGCTGCTGCCGGCCATCGTCACCGCGTTCTGCGCCGCGACCGCCTATGTCGACGACCCCCGCTGGCTGCGCGCCTACCCGGTGCTGGTCAACGGCGCCATGTTCGCTGTTTTCGCCGCCAGCCTGTGGCGCGGCATGCCCGTGGTGGAGCGTTTCGCGCGCCTGCGCCATCCCGACCTGCCGCCGCGCGCCGTGGCCTATACCCGCAAAGTGACGCAGGTATGGGCGGGGTTTTTCGCCTTCAACGGCCTGACCGCGGCGGCGCTGTCCCTGTGGGCGCCGTGGCGGTGGTGGACCTTGTACAACGGCGCCATCAGCTATGTCCTGATCGGGCTCCTGATGGCGGGCGAGTGGCTGGTGCGGCCGGCCCAGGGCAAGCGTGGCGATCCGGCCGCCGCGACGCGCGGTGTGGCGACGCACGGCGCCGGGACGCCCGGCCCGGCCAGGCCTGGGGTGGCCCCGCGCGCCATGGCGCGCGACGGCGGTTGAAAGGGCGTCCCATGGCCTGGATGGACCTTGCCCAGTTGCTGGCGGGCGGGCAACGCGACGCGAACTACGCGCACGAGGCCGGCCTGCCCCACGAGGAATTCGCGCGCCGGGCGCTGTCGGTCGCGGGCGCGCTGCACGCGCGCGGCGTGCGCGAGGCCGGCCTGTGGTTCGAGGATGCCGCGCTGCTCGCCGTGGCCCTGTTCGCCTGCTGGCGCGCGGGCGTGGTGGCCGTCCTGCCCGGCGATGCGCGGCCGGCCTCATGCCAGGCCATCGACCCCAGGGTCGGGCTGTGGCTGACCGACCAGCCCGCCTTGCCGGTTCCCGCCGCCCGCCGCCATGCGCTGGATACGCTGGACGGCCAGGCGGCGGCCCTGTCGCCCTGCGTCCTGGATCCGCGCGACGGCGGCATCGTCCTGTGTACATCGGGATCCAGCGGCCAGCCCAAGCAGATACGCAAGCAATGGGCGCAGCTGATCGCCGAGATCGCCGCATTCGAGCAGGTATGGGCATGGTCGGACAGGCCCGCCTGCGTATTGGGCAGCGTCAGCGCGCAGCATATGTACGGACTGCCTTTCCGGGTCCTGTGGCCGCTGGCCGCGGGCCGCGCCATCGGCCGCGGGCAACTGGCTTTTCCGGAAGCCCTGCAGCAGGCCAGCCTGGCGCACGGCCCCTGCGTGTGGATCGCCAGCCCGGCATTGCTCAAGCGCCTGGGCACCCAGCTGGACTGGCCGGCGCTGGCCCGTGGCATCGAACAGATATTTTCGGCCGGCGGGCCGCTGCCGGCGGAAGTCTCCGACATGCTGGCCGCGCGCCTGGGCCGCCGCCCCACCGAAATCTACGGCAGCTCGGAAACCGGCGCGGTGGCCTGGCGCCGCGGCGGCGACGCCTGGCAGCCCCTGCCCGGCGTGACCGCGGGCATCGAGGACGGCGCGCTGTGGGTGCGTTCCGGCTGGGTGGACGGCGGCGACCGCTACCTGACGGCGGACGCCGCCACGATGGACGGCGCGGGATTCCGCCTGCAAGGCCGGCTGGACCGCATCGTCAAGCTAGAGGAAAAGCGCATCGCCCTGCCCGCGCTGGAAGAATGCCTGATGCGGCATCCCCATGTCCGCGAGGCCCGCCTGGGCGTGGCCGGCACGCCGCGCCTGACCGCGCTGGTGGCGCTGACGCCCGGCGGCATCCATGCCTTGCGCAACCGCGGCCGCAAGGCGGTGATCGAAGCCTTGCGGGCGCACATGGCCGCGGCGGTGGAACCGCTGGGCGTGCCGCGCCATTGGCGCCTGATGCGCGAGCTGCCCTGGAACGCGCAAGGCAAGCTTCCGCAGGACAGCTTTGCCGCCGCCGCGGCGCGGCCGCGCGCACCGGTGGCGTCCATGCAGTCCGCCACCGCGGCCGCCGACGGCGTGCGCGAATTGCGGCTGTCCATGGAAGTACCGCTGGACCTGGTGCATTTCAGCGGCCACTTCGCCGACACGCCCGTGGTGCCGGGGGTGGCCCAGATCGAATGGGCCATGGACCTGGCGCGCCGCCATCTGGACGCGGACCTGGGATTCCACGGCATGGAAGCCCTTAAATTCCAGCGCCTGGCGCGGCCGGGCGATCCGCTGGATCTCACCCTGACCTGGCATCCGCGGCGCGCCAAGCTCTACTTCGAATTCAAGTCGGCGGGCCAGCCATGTTCGTCGGGCCGGATCCTGACCGCCGCCATGCAGCCGGCCGCCATGCCGGGACGCGCGCCATGACCGCGCACCGGCTGTGCGCCGTCATCCCCGTCTACAACCATGGCGACACGGTAGGCGCCGTGGTGGACCGCGTGCGCGCCCACGGCATTCCCTGCGTGCTGGTGGACGACGGATCGGCCCCGCCCTGCGCGGCGCGGCTGGACGAACTGGCAGCGGCGGGCAAGGCCCAGCTGCTGCGGCGCGCGCGCAACGGCGGCAAGGGGCGCGCCGTGCAGGATGGCCTGCGCCACGCCGCCAGCCTGGGCTATACGCATGCCTTGCAGGTCGATGCCGACGGCCAGCACGCCCTGGACGATATTCCCGCGATGGCACGCGCGTCGCGCGAGCATCCACTGGCCCTGGTGGGCGGCGCGCCCGCCTACGGCGCCGACGCACCGCGCAGCCGGCTGTACGGACGCTGGCTGACCCGGCTGTGGGTCTGGATCAACACTTTGTCCACCGCGATTCCGGACGCGATGTGCGGCTTCCGCGTGTATCCGCTGGCCGCGACGCTGGCGCTGCTGGAACGCCGCGATCCGGGGGCTCGCATGGACTTCGACATCGCGGTGCTGGTGCTGCTGCACTGGCGCGGCGTGCCCATGGTGTGGCGTCCGACCCGCGTCATCTATCCCGCCGGCGGAATCTCGCACTTCCAGGGGCTGCGCGACAATGTGCGCATCAGCGCCATGCACGCCCGCCTGTTTTTTGGCATGCTGCCACGTGCGCCGGGCCTGCTGGCCCGCAAATTCAAACGACGCAAGGCATGACTCCTCCCCCGCACGCCCGCCACTGGGCCGCCCAACGCGAACGCGGCGCGCCCTTCCTGATGCGCCTGACGGCGTGGGCCGCGCGCGCGTTCGGCCGGCGCGCCATCCGGCCGGTGGTCGGGGCGGTCGTGTTCTATTTCTATTGCTTCAGTCCGCGCGCGCGCCGCAGCATCGCCGAATACCAGCAGCGCCTGCGCCAGGCCGGCGCCGCCGCGGCCCTGCCCCGCCGCGGCGCGGTGTACGGCCAGTTCCGCGCCTTCGCGGACGCCATCCTGGACAAGCTCGATGTGTGGCAGGGGCGCCTGACCCTGCGCGACGTCGACATCCACGACCCCGACGGCCTGCATGCGCAGATGCGCGCCGGCCGCGGGCAGATCCTGGTGGGCTCGCATCTGGGCAACCTGGAGGTCTGCCGCGCCCTGGTCGAGCGGGGCGGCCAATTGACGCTGAACGTGCTGGTACACACGCGGCACGCCGAGTCCTTCAACCGCTTGCTGGCGCAGGCGGGCGCCAGCCGCCTGCGGCTGATCCAGGTCACCGAACTGGATCCCGCCATCATGCTGCAGCTGAACGAACGCATCGAGCGCGGCGAATGGCTGGCCATTGCCGGCGATCGCGTGCCCGTGCGCGGCAGCCGCATCGTGCAGGCGGATTTCCTGGGCGCGCCCGCCGCGTTTCCGCAAGGCCCGTGGCTGCTGGGCGCCTTGCTCAAATGCCCGGTGAACCTGCTGTTCTGCACCAGGATCGGCGGACGCTACCGCGTCACGCTGGAACGCCTGGCCGATCGCATCGAGCTGCCGCGCGGCCGGCGCACAGAGGCCGTGGGCCACTGGGCGCAGCGCTACGCCGACCGCCTGGCGCGCGAATGCCGCGACGCCCCGCAGCAGTGGTTCAATTTCTACCCATTCTGGAGCCGTCATGCGTAAGCGCGGTGTGTACGCCGTGGAAACGGCCGTGACGGTGCCCTTCTTCGATGTGGATACGATGAACGTGGTCTGGCATGGCCACTACGTCAAATACCTGGAGCTCGCCCGCTGCGCCCTGCTGGACGCCATGGGCTACGGGTACGACGCCATGCTGGCCTCCGGCTATGCCTGGCCGGTCATCGATCTGCAATTGCGTTATATGAACCCCGCCGTTTTCGGCCAGCGCCTGACCGTGCGCGCCGAACTGGTGGAGTGGGAGAATCGCTTGAAAATCCATTACCTGATTACCGACGCCGCCAGCGGCACGCGCCTGACGCGTGCCAGCTCCGTGCAGGTGGCGGTACGCATCGATACCCGCGAAATGCAGCTGGCGTCGCCGGCGCCGCTGCTGGATGCCGTGCGCAGGGTGCTCGCATGATGGCACGCCGGCAGTCCCCCCGATACCGCCTGGCGGCCGCCGCCTTGCTGGCGGCCTGCGCCGCGCCCGCCTGGGCTTTCAATGTGAACGATCTGCAGGCGCAGCTGCGCGAGGCCCCCATCGTGCGCGGCCAGTTCGTGCAGCAGAAATACCTGCGTTCGCTGCCGCAGCCGCTGACCAGCACCGGGCTGTTCACCCTGTCGTCCCAGGACGGCCTGCTATGGGAGCTGCGCGCCCCGCTGCACCAGGACCTGTTGCTGACGCCTACCGCCATCTTCCGCCGCGACGATGGCGGCAAGTGGCAGGCGCTGCCCCAGGCCGCGGGCGCCGGCCGCGAGACCCGCATGTTCCTGACGGTGCTCAGCGGCGATACGCAGTCGCTGCAGGACAACTTCGACATCGCCCTGAGCGGGTCGGCCGCCGACTGGCAATTGGTCATGACGCCGAAGTCGCCGCTGCTCAAGCAGATCTTCACCGACATACGGATTTCCGGCGGCAAGCTGGTCCAGCGCATCGAGCTGCGCGAAACCCAGGGCGACAAGACCGTCATGGAAATGAAAAACGCGCGGGCGGACACCAGGCTGAACGACGATGAGCGCCGTGATTTCAACCCCTGACCGACGCCTGGCGCGGGAACGGCGCCTGACCCTTCTCTTTCGTATCGCGCTGGCCCTGGTTGTCTGCCTGGGCCTGTGGCAATGCCGGCACGGCTGGCCCGTATCCGCCAGCCTGCTGGACCTGGTGCCCGCCGCCCAGGGCGACGCGCTGCGCCAGCATGCCGACGCGCGCATCCAGGAACCGCTGCAGCGGCAGGTCGTCGCCCTGGTCAGCGCCGGCGATCGCGAACGCGCCGCCGAACTGGCGCGCGGCATGGGCCACGTGTGGCGCCACAGCGGGCTCTTCGCCGACGTGCAGGTGGACGTCGACGTCGATATCGAAGCCGTACGCAAGCAGTTGCTGTCGCAGCCCCTGGCCCTGCTGCCGCCGCGCGAGCGGGCCACGCTGATCGACGATCCCGCCGCCTATGCCGCGCGGCGCGTGCGCGAACTGGCCAACCCGTTCGCCGCCACCGGGCTGGTGCCGGCCAACGACGATCTGCTGGGCGTGGCGCATGCCGCCGAACGGGCCCTGCGCGTGCCGGGTGCGGTACAGCTGGATCCGGTCAGCGGCACCTTGATGGCCCATGATCGCGGCAAGGACTGGGTGCTGGTGCGGGCCCAAACCAGTGGCGATGCCTTCGACGGCGCCTCCCCCGGCCAGGTGGCCAGGGTGGTGGACGAAACGCGCGCGGCCGTGGCCAAGGACGGCGGCCAGGTGCTGGTGACGGGCGGGCCGCTGTACGCCGCCGAAGGCCGTGCCCGCGCCGCCGGCGAAAGCAGCTGGATCAGCGCCATGTCGGTACTGGGCATCATCGCGCTGCTGCTGCTGGCGATGCGGGGCTGGCGTTCGCTGCTGGCCTTCGTGCCCGTGGCCGTGGGGCTGCTTTGCGGCGCCGTCGCCTGCGTGGCCCTGTTCGGCACCATCCACGTGCTGACGCTGGTGATCGGCGCCAGCCTGATCGGCATCGCCATCGACTTCCCCATGCACCTGCTGGCCAAGCGCTACGGCATGCCGGACTGGCAGGCCTGGCCCGCGCTGCACCGCGTGCTGCCGGGACTGACCATCAGCCTGGCCGTCACGCTGGTGGGCTACCTGGCCCTGGTCTTCACGCCCTTTCCGGCCTTGACGCAGACGGCGGTCTTTTCCGCCGCCGGCCTGCTGGGCGCCTACGCCTGCACGGTCTGCGAACTGCCGAACTGGCTGCGCGGCTGGCAGCCGCGGCCTTTCACGCCGCTGCTGCATCTGGCGCACGCCCTGCTGGGCCGCCTGGCGCGCTGGAGCGGCCGGCGCATGACGCTGCCCTGGCTGGCGGCGGGCCTCCTGCTGGTCTGCCTGGGCGGCGTCCTGCACCTGCGCGTCCAGGACGATCTGCGCCAATGGCTGTCGCTGCCGCCGTCCCTCCTGCAGCAGGCCCAGGAAGTGGGCCGCATCACCGGCATCCAGCCCACCAGCCAGTACTACCTGGTGCGGGCGGCGGACGCCAATGCGCTGTGGGAGCGGCAGAACGCGCTGGACCGCCGGCTGGACGATCTGGTCAAGTCCAAGGCGCTGGACGGCTATCTGTCGCTGAACCAGCTGGTGGCGCCGGAAGGCGCGCAGCGCGCCCTGCTCGAGGCCCTGCGCGACGCCAACTGGCGCGCCCGCCTGACGCCCTCGTTCGAGGCGGTGGGCATCCCCGCCCAGGCCGTGCTGCAGCAGGTCGACGCCCTGGCCCGGCAGGAGCCGGTCACGGTCGAGGACGTGCTGAAGGGCCCGCTGGGGCAGACGCGCCGCATGCTCTGGCTGGGCCGCGACCACGGACAGATCGCCGCCATGGTCGTGCTGCAGGGACTCCATGACACCGCCGCCGCGGCCGCCGCCACGCAGGGCCTGGAAGGCGTGTCCTTCGTGGACCGCAGCGGCCAGTTGAACGACGCCTTCGCGCAGACGCGCCTGCGCGCGGCCGAACTGAAGGCGCTCTCCTACCTGGTCGCCGGCGTGCTGCTGTGGCTGACGCTGGGGCGCTCGGCTACCTGGCGCCTGCTGGCCGTCCCGCTGGCCGCCACGGCATGCACCCTGTCCGCGCTGGGCCTGCTGGGGCAGCCGCTGACGCTGTTCAGCCTGTTCGGCTTGCTGCTGGTCTCGGCCATCGGCCTGGACTACGCCATCGTCATGTACGAGCGCGTGGCCGGCGCGGCGGCCAGCTTCGTGGGCATCCTGCTGGCGGCCGCCACCACCGTGCTTTCCTTCGGCCTGCTGGCCTTCAGCAGCACACCGGCCATTTCCAACTTCGGCATGTCCGTCGGCATAGGCGTCGCGTTCTGCGTGCTATGGGCGCCCTGGGTCCGCCCGGCCGCCGACGGCGCCATGCCCCGTCCCTCTCCCAGATAACACGAAGAACATGAAGACCTTGGAAAGCCGCGAAGTCGTCATCATCGGCGCCGGACCCGCCGGCGCGGTGGCCGCGGGCCTGCTGCACCGCCGGGGCCACGAAGTCCTGATACTGGAACGGCAGCGTTTCCCGCGCTTTTCCATCGGCGAAAGCCTGCTGGCGCATTGCATCGAGTTCATCGACGAAGCCGGCATGCTGCCCGCGGTGCGGGCGGCCGGGTTCCAAGAGAAGAACGGCGCGGCCTTCGCGTGGGGCGACCGCTACACGGCCTTCGATTTCCGCGACAAGTTCTCGCCCGGACCGGGCACGACCTTCCAGGTGCTGCGCTCGCGTTTCGACCAGATCCTGGCCGACGAAGCCGCGCGCCAGGGCGCGGAGGTCCGCTACGAACAGGAAGTCGTGGCGGCGGATTTCTCCAGCGACCGGCCGGTGCTGGCGGTACGCGCCGCCGGAATGCCGGACGCCCCCGTACAAAAGATCGCCGCGCGTTTCGTCCTGGACGCCAGCGGCTACGGCAGGGTACTGGCGCGGCTGCTGGACCTGGAGCGCCCCAGCGGCCTGCCGCCCCGCAAGGCCTTGTTCACGCACATCGAGGACCGCATCCAGGACGCCTCTTTCGACCGCGGCAAGATCCTGATCAGCGTGCACCCGGAACAACCCAGCGTGTGGTTCTGGACCATTCCCTTCTCCGGCGGCCGCTGCTCGCTGGGCGTGGTGGGCGGCGAGGACCTGATCGGCGCCGCCGCCGACCCCATGGCGCGCCTGCGCGAACTGGTGGACGGCACGCCCAACCTGAAGCGCCTGCTGGCCAATGCGGTGTGGGACACGCCCGCCAACACCATAGGCGGCTATTCCGCCAGCGTGACCTCGCTGCACGGGCCCGGCTACGCCTTGCTGGGCAACGCGGCGGAATTCCTGGACCCGGTGTTTTCCTCCGGCGTCACCATCGCCCTGCATTCCTCCAAGCTTGCCGCCGACGCGCTGCACCGCCAGTTGGACGGACAGGCCGTGGACTGGCAACGCGAGTTCGCCGATCCGCTGATGGTGGGCGTCGAGACCTTCCGCACCTATGTGGAAGGCTGGTACACCGGCGCTTTCCGCGATGTCGTGTTCTATGAACGCGCGCAACCGGAGATCCGCCGCATGATCTCGTCCATCCTGGCGGGCTATGCCTGGGATACGAAGAATCCCTTCGTCGCCGAGCATGCCCGCCGCCTGCGCATGCTGGCCGAGATCTGCGCCATGCCCGTGCCGGCGGCCACCGCCTGACGCCACCTGCCCGGAACCCGCCGGCGGTTTTTGGAAACCCGCACCGTTACCCCAGCCCTTTTATCCGTACCTGCCCTGCTTCACCGATGATGTCTTTTGCCTCGACCCCGCGCCGCCGCCTGATTGCCACGCTGCCCCTGCTGGCCGCCGTCTTGCTGGCCGGCTGCGCCAGCGTGCCGCCCACCCCGGTGGCGCCAGCCGACCTGGGGCTGCCCCGCCGCGTGCACGTCGCACTGCAATCGCCAGACCAGCCGCGCCAGGATGCCCTGCTGGTCGTGCAGGCCGAGGGCGCCGGCGCGACGCGCTGGTCGATGTTCGATCCGCTGGGAATGCCCATGGCCAGGCAAATCCTGCAGGACGGGAAATGGCGCAACGACGGCTTCATGCGGCCGAACGGCCAGGCCAGCGATATGTTCTCGGCCATCCTGTTCGCCTGGACACCGGCGGCCTCGCTGCCGTCGGCCTACGCCGGCCAGGATTGGCACCAGGGCGCCACGGCCGGCGGCGGCCGCGAGCGCGTCATGAACGACGATTGCAATCCGCGCTGGCGGGTGGTCTGGCAAGCCGGCGCCCCGGCGGACACCTTCACCATCACCACCGGGGGCGGCACCACCTGGCGCGTCGAACCGCTGAAGGAGGCCCCATGACGGCCTGGCTCGGCACGCCGGGCATCGTCTGCGCCCTGGGCCGCGGGATCGGCGCCGTGGCCGGCGCGGCGCTGCGCGCCGATACCGGCGGCATGCAGGCGCGCGACGGCTGGATCAAGGACCGCAGCATCGTACTGGGGGTCGCCCCGGACGACGTGCCGCCCATGCCGCCCGGCCTGCCTTCCCACTACGACAGCCGCAACAACCGCCTGCTGCGCGATGCCGCGGCGCAGATCGAAACCGCGCTGCGCGAGGCCATAGCCCGCTACGGCAAGCTGCGCGTCGGCATCGTCCTGGGCACCAGTACCTCCGGCGTGAACGAAAACGCCCAGGCCTATCGCGTCCTGGACCGGCAGGGCGCCTGGCCGCCTGAATACGACTATCGCCGCCAGGCCCTGGCCTCGCCGGCGGCCTTCCTGGCCGACTGGCTGGGCGTGGCGGGGCCGGCCTATACCTTGTCCACCGCGTGCACGTCGGGCGCCCGCGCCCTGATGACCGCCAGGCGCCTGCTCGCCCGCGGCGCCTGCGATGCCGTCATCTGCGGCGGCGTCGATACGCTATGCCCCTTGACGATCAACGGCTTCGCCGCGCTGGAAGCCTTGTCCGGCGGACTGTGCAATCCCTTTTCCGCGCGGCGCGACGGCATCAACATCGGCGAAGGCGCGGCCCTGTTCCTGATGCAGCGCGAACGTCCCGAAGGCCCCGCGGTGGCCCTGCTCGGCGCCGGGGCCAGCACCGACGCCTGGCATATGTCGGCCCCCGACCCCACCGGCGCCGGCGCGGCGCAGGCCATGCGCGCCGCCCTGGCCGATGCCGGCCTGTCCGCCGCGGACATCGGCTGGCTGAACCTGCACGGCACCGCCACGCACCACAACGACGCGATGGAAAGCCACGCCGTGCATGCCGTCTTTCCGGCCGGCGTGCCCTGCGCCTCCACCAAGCCCCTGACCGGCCACACGCTGGCCGCGGCCGGGGCCATCGAGGCCGCGCTGTGCTGGGCGGTGATCGACGATGCCTGCCTGGCCGGGCGGCTGCCGCCGCATCGCTGGGACGGCGCGGCCGACCCCGCCCTGCCCGGCCTGGACCTGAACGGGCCCGGCCGAAGCCTGCCCGCCGGCGCGCGGCGCGTGGTCATGAGCAACTCCTTTGCGTTCGGCGGCAGCAATGCCAGCCTGATCCTGGGAGAGCGGCCATGAAGCCCTGCCCCTGGCCCGTGGCGCAGCTGCTGCCCCACTCCGGCGACGCCATCCTGATCGATGGGGTGGACGGCTGGGACGCCGAAACCCTCACGGCCACGGCAACGGTCCGGCCGGGCGGCCTGTACAGCAGCCCGGATGGCAGCCTGCCGCCCTGGATGGGCCTGGAAATCATGGCCCAGGCGGTGGGCGCGTGGGCCGGCTGCCAGGCAAAAGACCAGGGCCGCGAGGTCGGCCTGGGTTTCCTCCTGGGCACACGCCGCTACGAATGCCACGTCGAGCGCTTCGCGCCCGGCACGCGGCTGTCCGTGCGCGCCGCGCAATCGCTGCAGGATGCCGCCGGCATGGGCGTCTTCGAATGCGAACTGCGGTCCGGCGACGCGCTGCTCGCCCTGGCGCGGCTGAACGTCTACCGCCCCGCCGACGCCAGTACGTTCACGCGCGAACCCGAGCCGGACGATGCCGGCGCCGCACCCTTATCCGAACCGCCTTCTTCCGTCCCATGACCGAACCCGTCCATACAGAAGCCACCCGCGCGGGACCCGACGCCGGGACCCCTCTTCCGGTCCTCGTCACCGGGTCCAGCCGCGGCATCGGCCGCGCCATCGTCCTGGCGCTGGCGCGCGCCGGCTATGCCCCCGTCATCCACTGCCGCGCCCGCCGCGAGGAAGCCGACGCCGTCGCCGACGCCGTGCGGGAACTGGGCGCGCCCGCGCGCGTCCTGCAGTTCGACGTGCGCGACCGCGCCGCGGCCGCTCAAGTCCTGAACGCCGACATGGACGCGCACGGCGCCTATTACGGCGTGGTCCTGAATGCCGGCCTGACCCGCGATGGCGCCTTTCCGGCCTTGGGCGGCAGCGATTGGGACGACGTGCTGCGCACCAACCTGGACGGCTTCTACAACGTCCTGCATCCCGTGGTCATGCCCATGATCCGCCGCCGCGCGCCCGGCCGCATCGTCTGCCTGACCTCCGTGTCGGGCATCGTCGGCAACCGTGGCCAAGTCAACTACAGCGCCTCCAAGGCGGGCCTGATCGGCGCCTCCAAGGCGCTGGCGGTGGAACTGGCCAAGCGGCGCATTACCGTCAACTGCGTGGCGCCGGGCCTGATCGACACCGACATGATCGGCGACAACGTGCCCGTGGAGGAAATCCTCAAGGCCGTGCCAGCCGCCCGCATGGGCACGCCCGACGAGGTCGCCGCCGCGGTGGCGTTCCTGCTGTCGCCGGCGGCCGCGTACATCACCCGCCAGGTGCTGGGCGTGAATGGGGGGCTGTGCTGATGAAACGGGTCGTCGTCACCGGCATGGCCGGCATCTGCGCGCTGGGCCAGGACTGGGCCACCGTGCGCGCCGCCTTCGAGGCCGGACGCAATGCCATCCAGTACATGCCCGAATGGGAACGCTACGCCGAAATGGGCACGCGCCTGGCCGGGCCCGTGCACGATTTCGCGCCGCCCCAGCACTGGACGCGCAAGCAGTTGCGCAGCATGGGCCGGGTATCGCAATTGTCCGTGCGCAGCGCCGAAATGGCGCTGGAAGATGCCGGCCTGCTGGGCGATCCCGCCATCGCCGACGGCCGCATGGGCGTGGCCTGCGGCTCGTCCACCGGCAGCACGGCGGAAATCAAGGCATTCGGCAATATGCTGCTGAACGGGGTCACCGACGATCTCAGCGCGAATTCCTACGTGCGCATGATGCCGCATACCACGGCGGCGAATATCGGTATCTTCTTCGGCCTGAAGGGCCGCATCATCCCGACCTCCAGCGCGTGCACGTCCGGCAGCCAGGGCATCGGCTATGCCTACGAGGCCATCCGCTACGGCCGCCAGACGCTCATGCTGGCGGGCGGCGCCGAGGAACTCTGCCCCAGCGAAGCGCTGGTCTTCGACGCCCTGTACGCCACCAGCCAGCAGAACCACGCGCCGGAGCGCTCGCCCCGTCCCTACGACAGCGCGCGCGACGGACTGGTGGTGGGCGAAGGAGCCGGCATGCTGGTGCTGGAAGACCTGGATCACGCCCTGGCGCGCGGCGCCCGCATCCACGCGGAGGTGGTCGGTTTCGGCTGCAATTCCGACGGCACCCATATCACGCGCCCGGAGGCCGCCACCATGCAGGTCGCCATGGAGATGGCCCTGCGCGACGCCGGCCTGCCGGCGTCGGCGATCGGCTACGTCAACGGGCATGGCACGGCCACGGAACAAGGCGATATTGCCGAGACCCGGGCCACCGAAGCGGTTTTCGGCCAGGACATGGCCATCAGCTCGCAAAAGAGCTATCTGGGACACACGCTGGGCGCCTGCGGCGCGCTGGAATCCTGGTTCAGCATCGAAATGCTGAACAGCGACTGGTACGCCCCCACGCTCAACCTGCAAGACGTCGACCCGCGTTGCGGCCAGCTGGACTACCTGCGCGACGAAGGGCGGACTTTGGTCAACGAATACGTCATGAATAACAATTTCGCCTTCGGCGGCATCAATACCTCATTGATCTTCCGCCGCTGGCGCTGACCTTTTTCCCTCAACCGCAAAGGAGCTTTGCCGATGTCCCGCAGCCTGAAATCCCTGGCCTTCCTGGTCCTGGCGGCCGCCTGCGCCCCCGCCGCGCACGCCGCCGACCGCACCGTTATGCAATCCTTCCAGGAAGCCGTCAAGAACGCCACCGACGCAGGCAAACTGGATGGCAGCGTGAAGTTCTACCTGGCCGGCACCGGTCCCTCCGGCAAGGTGCTGGAGGCCAATGTCGTCACCAACCGCAAGACCAACGCCTTCGGCAAGAGCGACGAAAAGGCCTGCGACTGGGCCGCGCAATCCGCGCTGATTTCGCTGCAGGAAGCCGCCAAGAAGGCCGGCGCCAACGCGGTGATCAACATCGTCAGCTACTACAAGAAGAACGAAACCCGCGATCCCGCCAAGTATGAGTGCCATGCCGGCGCCGTCATCGCCGGCGTGGCGCTGAAGGGCGACCTTGCCACGGTGAAGTAATCGCTGCAACCGGCATCCGGCAACGCGGCGCCGGCCGCGCCCCGCCGGAAGGCCCGCGCCGCGCGGGGCGGCACGGCGTTTACCGTGGGGATGGCGTTTACACTAGCGCCATCCCTTTGCATTTACAGTCAAGCACGAGGTTCCCCATGAGCAATCCCTCGCTCAAAGACACCCTGGCGGCGGCCGTCAAGGACGCCATGCGCGCCAAGGCCATGGCGCGCCTGACCACGCTGCGCTTCCTGTCGGCGGCGGTCAAGCAGAAAGAAGTGGACGAGCGCCGCGAACTCAGCGACGCCGAAATCACCGCCATTATCGAGAAGCAGGTCAAGCAGCGGCGCGAGTCCATCGCCGCCTTCGAACAGGCCGGCCGCACCGAAACCGCCGAACAGGAAAAGGCGGAACTCGCGGTGCTGCAGGAATTCCTGCCGCAGGCCGCCTCGCCGGCGGAAATCGATGCCGCCATCGCCGCCGCCATCGAGGAAGTGAACAAGCAGGGCGTGACCGGCCCGGCCGCCATGGGCAAGATCATGGCCATCCTGAAACCCGCCCTGGCCGGCAAGGCCGACATGTCGGCGGTCTCGCAGCAGGTCAAAAGCCGGCTGCAATAGCCCCCCAGGCGCCATGAGTCCGGCTTCGGCGCGGCGTATCGCGTTCAGTACGGTACGTCGGCGCCGAACAGCTCCACCTGGCGCGCGATGTCCTCGCCGTCCGGGAAGTTGCTCATCCCCACCCCCACCAGCCGATAACGGGTCGTCGATGGCAGGTCGACGCGGGTGCGGAGCTGGCGCGCCATCTCGGCCAGGGCTTGCGCCGACGCCGGCGCGGCCACCAGAGTATGGCTACGGGTCAACAGGCGGAAGCGGTCCGTCTTCAGCTTCAGGGTGATCGTGCGGCCGATGCCGCGCTTGCGGGTAGCCTGCTCCCAGACCCGTTCGGCCAGGCGGCCGATGGCCTCGCCCAGCTCGTCCAGCCGCAAGTCGGTTTCGAACGTTGTTTCGGCACTGACCTGCTGCGCCACCTGGTCGGCCTCCACGGCGCGGTCGTCGATGCCGTGCGCCAGTTCATGCAGGCGGCGTCCGTAGCGGCCGAAGTGCCGCTCCAGTTCCTCCACCGGCCGCAGTTCCAGGTCGCCCACCGTCAGGATGCCCAGTTCTTCCAGGCGCGCCTGCGTCACCTTGCCCACGCCCGGCACCTTGCGCACCGGCAGCGGGCGCAGGAAAGCCATGACGTCGCGCGGCCGCACCACGAACATGCCGTCGGGCTTGTTCCAGTCCGAGGCGATCTTGGCCAGGAATTTATTGGGGGCCACGCCGGCCGAGGCCGTCAGCCCGGTTTCCTCGCGGATTTGCTCGCGTATGGTCTGCGCCACCTGGGTGGCCGAGGGCAGCGCCATTTTGTTGGCGGTGACGTCCAGGTAGGCTTCGTCCAGCGACAGGGGCTCGACGATGTCCGTGTGGCGGACAAAGATCTGCCGCACCTGCCGGGATACTTCCCGATAACGCGTAAAATCCGGCGCCACGTAGATCGCGTCGGGGCACAGCCGCAAGGCCCGCGCCACCGACATCGCCGAATGCACCCCGTAGCGGCGCGCCTCGTACGATGCCGCGCACACGACGGAGCGCGGTCCCTTCCAGGCCACCACCACGGGCAGGCCACGCAGGCTGGGATCGTCGCGCTGCTCGACGGACGCGTAAAAGGCGTCCATGTCGATGTGTACGATTTTGCGCATGATGATGAACAACGCGGCAACCGCCGCCGGATGAACGAAAAGGGGCTTGCGCCGCAACCCTACCGCTTATGGACACGATGCACCACGATACCCCGGCACTCACGACGGATTACTTCGGCGCCCACATCCCCCTGATGGAATACCTGGGCCTGGTCCCGGACCATATCGAACCCGGCTTGGCGCGCACGCGCCTGCCCTGGCGCGTGCAGCTTACCAATAGCCGGGGCGACGTGCATGGCGGGACGCTGATGAGCGTGCTGGACTTCACGCTGAGCGCCTCCGCCCGCGCGGACCTGGACCCCGGCATCAGCATGGCCACCATAGATATGACGACCAGTTTCTTTTCCCCCGCCAACGGCGACCTGGTCATCGAGGCCCGCTGCCTGAAACGCGGCCGCTCCATCGCGTTCTGCGAGGGCGAAATCCGCAACGCCGACGGCGAGGTGGTGTGCAAGGCATCCGGCACTTTCCGCATCGTCCGGCCCAAGCCCGCCGCCGGCGCCGCGCAATAGCGGCGCGGCGGGCGTCCCGGCGCGGCGGCACGCTGCCGGCGCGCGTCCGGCGGGCGGCCGGTCCCGGCGCATACCGGCGTCCTAGCGCGACCGCTTGGTCTTCACGCTGGAATCCGTGGGCATGTACGACACGCAGGCCGGAATCTGGAACTGGATGGCGTCGCGCATGGCGATGACGGCGTCGGCGTTCCAGATGCCTTCGCCCCACATTTCGATGTGCACATCGGTATTGCCGTCGTCGATGGCCTTGAGATCGACCAGCGCGATATTGTTGTCCGTGAAGGGCGCCAGCACCTTCACCTGTCCCGTGCGGCTGGCCGCATCCAGGTTGCCCACGACGCGGTAGGCCGACTTGCCGGTCAGGCATTGCTCGGCCTGCGCCCGGGCCACGTTGTAGGCCGACTGGTAGTTGACCGCGATTTTGTAGTCGCCGGACGGCGAGTCGCGGCCCGGCGCGATACCGAACGTGCAGCCTGCCAGGCCGAAAGCCAGCGCGGCGGCCGCGGCGAATATCCTGTACATAGATCCTCCGATCAGGGAGGCGCAATTATCCCCCATCCGGCCGGTCAGGGGCGACTCCCCGCCATCGCCCCGCCGCGGCGGGCCTTGCGCCGCTCATGCGCGGTGCCCCGGGCACCGGTTCGACATGGCCCGCACCGCGTGGCATTATCGAAAGCACCGCGCGCACACCGCGCGACCGCATCGAAACGGTGACTCAAAAGGAGACCGCATTGTTCAAGCTCATGACGCGTACCCTGTTGGCGGCGACCCTGATCGGCGCGGCGCCGGGCGCGCCGGCCGCCACGCCGCGCCAATACCCGCTGAAGGACTTTTTCCGCAATCCCGAGCGCGGTTTCTTCCGTCTTTCGGATGATGGCAACATGATCGCCTTCATGCGGCCCGTCAGCGTGGACGGCCAGCCGCCCCGCATGAATATCTATGTGCAGTCGCTGCAGGGC
Organism: Bordetella bronchialis; assembly: GCF_001676705.1. Lineage (NCBI taxonomy): Bacteria > Pseudomonadati > Pseudomonadota > Betaproteobacteria > Burkholderiales > Alcaligenaceae > Bordetella > Bordetella bronchialis. Next base: position 2,221,585 of record NZ_CP016170.1, on the reverse strand, counting down.
GCCACGCCGGTGGGCGAGCCGCGCAAGATCACCAATGAAAGCGCCCGGGATATCAGCAGCTATGTCTGGAAGGGCTCGGACACGATCCTGTACGCCAAGGATTTCGGCGGCGACGAGAACTACCACGTGGTCGCCGTGAATGTGCATAGCGGCAAGGTGCTGGACCTGACGCCCTACGACCAGGTGCGCGCCGGCATCGAGGACGATCTGGAAGACGACCCCGACCACATCCTCGTGGGCCACAACCAGCGGGATCCGCAGGTGTTCGATGTGTACCGCGTCAACGTGCGCACCGGCGATTCGGTGCGGGTGGCGGAAAATCCGGGCAATGTGGTGGGCTGGCAGACGGACCATGCCGGCAAGGTGCGCGCGGCCATCACCAGCGACGGGCTGAATACGACGCTGCTGTACCGCGACGACGAAGAGCAGCCCTTCCGTCCGCTGATCACCACGGACTACCGGACGCACGTCAGTCCCATCCTGTTCACTTTCGACGATAAGCAGCTGTACGCGCTGAGCAACCGCGGTCGCGATACGCTGGCGCTGGTCCGCATCGATCCGTCGCAACCCGACGCCGAGGAAATGCTGTTCGACCCGCGCCGGGCCGATCTGGGCGGGGTGGGTTATTCGCGCCGCCGCAAGGTGCTGACGGTCGCCACCTACGAAACCGACAAGCCGCAGCGCAAGTTCTTCGATATGCAGATCGAGGGCATTTACCGCAAGCTTGCCGATCGCCTGCAGGGCTACGAGTTCGCGCTGCAGGGCCAGACGCGTGACGAGGACAAGTTCATCGTGGCGGCGTACAACGATCGCACGCCGGGGTCGCGCTATTTGTACGACGTCAAGAGCGATACGCTGGTGAAGCTGGCGGATATCAATCCGGCGCTGCCGGAACAGGATATGGCGCCGGTGCAAGCGATCTCTTTCCAGAGCCGCGACGGGTTGACGCTGCATGGGTATCTGACGCTGCCGCTGGGGCGGGAGCCGCGCAATCTGCCGATTATCGTGAACCCGCATGGCGGGCCGTGGGCGCGCGATAGCTGGGGCTATAACGCGGAAGCGCAATTCCTGGCGAATCGTGGCTTCGGGGTGCTGCAGATCAATTTCCGCGGGTCGACGGGGTATGGGCGCAAGTTCTGGGAGGCCAGTTTCGGCCAATGGGGCCTGGCCATGCAGGACGACATCACGGACGGCGTGCAGTGGCTGATCGCGCAGGGGATCGCGGATCCGAAGCGGATCGGGATTTACGGCGGAAGCTACGGTGGGTATGCGACGCTCGCGGGGATTACGTTTACGCCGGATCTTTATGCGGCGGCGGTGGATTATGTGGGGGTGTCCAATCTGTTCACCTTCATGAATACGATTCCGCCTTATTGGAAGCCGCTGCTGGAGAAGATGTACGACATGGTGGGACATCCGGAGAAGGACAAGGAACGGCTGGCGGCGACGTCGCCGGCCTTGCACGTGGACCGGATCAAGACGCCGCTATTGATCGCGCAGGGGGCGAAGGATCCGCGGGTGAACAAGGCGGAAAGCGACCAGGTGGTGGAGGCCTTGCGGGCGCGCGGGGTAGAGGTCGAGTACATGGTCAAGGACAACGAGGGCCACGGGTTTCATAACGACGAGAACAAGTTCGAGTTTTATGAGGCGATGGAGAGGTTTTTCTCCGAGCATCTCAAGCCTTGAATCTGGAAGGTGGGTCTGATCGGGCTGTTGCGCGTCGGGTTGTTGTTGTCGCGGCCTTGTACGGCGTGGGGGCATGGGGTGCTTGTCCAGGGGGATGCAGCGCGGTGCGTATGCAGGGCTGCGTCGTTTTCGGACTCTGATCGCACTGTGGGCGTTGACCGTCCGCCGGGGTAGTGGCCAGCCGGGAGCGGCGCGATCAGCCGGTCCAGGGCCTTCGCCCTGGACTCCCGCTTCGTCATCCTCCTACGGCGGCCGAACAGACAGCGCAGTTCTTGCGGCGGTTTTGCCCGGCCGTCCTTCGTTCGGATTCCCTCGCGCGGCTTCAACGCGCCGCTCCCGGCTGGCCACTACCCCGGCGGACTGCGCTGTCTATACGTGACGATTGCTGGGGCGGGTGGGGTGCTATTGCTTCGCTTGGGGAGTGTGCGCCGCATTGGAAGGTCTTGCGGGGCCCGTCGCTTCATGGCCGCCCTGCGCGGCCATGAAGCGCCTACGCTGTGCGGTGCGGCGTGCGGCCTTTGGAGATTGGGGGTGTCTGCGTTGTGTGTTTTGTCGGATGCGGTCCTGCGCTATCTGACTTGGCCTGCGCTATCTGACTTGGCCTGCGCTATCTGACTTGGCCTGCGTTATCTGATGTGGCCTGGGCTTTGTTTGTGGGCGGCGCGGTGTGATGTTGTGGTGCCCGGGACGGCTGGTGGGTCGCCCGGGCGTTTTGTTTTTATGTGGTGGGTGGCTCAGGCCTTGGCGGTGCGATTGCGGCTTTCCATGTCGGGCAGGAAGATGGCCATCATGCCCAGGAAGGGCAGGAAGGAGCACAGCTTGTAGACGTAGGCGATGCTGGTCAGGTCGGCGATGTGGCCCAGGACGGCGGCGCCGACGCCGCCCATGCCGAAGGCGAAGCCGAAGAACAGGCCGGCGATGGTGCCGACCTTGCCGGGGACCAGTTCCTGGGCGTAGACCACGATGGCGGCGAAGGCCGATGCCAGGACCAGGCCGATGATGGCGACCAGGATGGCGGTCCAGAACAGGTTGGCATAGGGCAGGATCAGCGTGAAGGGGGTGACGCCCAGGATGGAAGCCCAGATGACGGCTTTGCGGCCGACGCGGTCTCCGACGGGGCCGCCCACCACCGTGCCGACCGCGACGGCGGCCAGGAAGATGAACAGGTAGAGCTGCGCGGAACGGACGGGCAGGTCGAACTTGTCCATCAGGTAGAACGTGAAATAGCTGTTCAGGCTGGCCAGGTAGAAGTACTTGGAGAAAATCAGCACCGCCAGTACGCCCAGGGTGGCGGCGACGCGCTTGCGGCTCAGGGGGGGCGGGCCGCCGGCGGCGCGGGCCTTGGGCTTCAGGCGCCAGCGGTTGCCGGCGTACCAGCGGCCCACGCCGATAAGGACCAGCATGCCGAACAGGGCCGCCAGGGAGAACCAGGCGACGCTGCCCTGCCCGTGCGGGATGATGACGAGCGCCGCCAGCAGCGGGCCCAGCGCGGAGCCGACGTTGCCGCCGACCTGGAAGAGGGACTGCGCCAGGCCGTGCCGGCCGCCGGAGGCCATGCGGGCGACACGGGAGGACTCGGGATGGAACACGGACGAGCCCGTCCCGACCAGGATGGCGGCGAGCAGGATGAAGGGATACGAGGGCGCCATGGACAGGAGCAGCAGGCCGACCAGGGTGAAGCCCATGCCGACCGGCAGGGAATACGGCAGCGGGCGCTTGTCGGTGTAGAGGCCCACGCAGGGTTGCAGCAGCGAGGCGGCGATCTGGTAGGTCAGGGTAATGAAGCCGATCTGGCTGAAGCTCAGCGCGAACGAATCCTTGAGCATGGGATAGATGGCCAACAGGATCGACTGGATCATGTCGTTCATCAAGTGCGCCACGCTGATGGCGCCCAGCACCTTGAAGGCGGTGGAATTGGACCCGGCCGCGTTGGCGGCGGTCCCGGAGGGCGTGGCGGCGGATGCGGCCGGGGCGGCCGCCGAAGCGGTCGCCGGGGCGGTGTTCGGCAAGGGAGCGTTCATGGCCTGTAAAGAAGTAGACGAAAAAGGAAATCCCGTGGAATAAGCGGAAGTGTAATTAGTCATGCACACGCTGGAGTGACAATCTTCGTCGAATAAGTGACACTGGCGATCCGTGGGATGGCCCCGCGCGGCTGGCCTTGCGCCGCCCGGGGCGATCCTCCGTGCACGCGGTCCTTGCCCTTGCATGCCCGGTCCGCCGATTTGTCGCTTTTCTTCTTCCAGCCCAGCCCCATGCCTGCCCGTCCCCCCGCCGCTTATCCCTCGCGCAGTATCGACGCCGACGATTACCAGGGCGTGCCGCGCGCCGTGACGGCGATGGCGAAGGAATTCACGGAGGGAGCGACGACGGGGCCGCACAGCCATCCCCGGGGGCAGCTGCTGTACGCGGTGGAAGGCGTGATGCGGGTGACGACGGCGCAGGGCATGTGGGCCCTGCCCTCCCTGCGCGCGTTCTGGGTGCCGGCCGGCATCGAGCACCAGGTGGAGATGGTCGGCCCCGTGTCCATGCGCACGCTGTATGTCGCCGCCGACGCCGCCCGGGCGCTGTGGCGGGAGTGCTGCGTGATCGAGGTGAACGGGCTGTTGCGCGAGTTGATCCTGGCGCTGATGGACCTGCCCATCGAATATCCGCTGAACGGCCGCGCGGGGCAGATCGCCGCCCTGACGCTGTCCGAGCTGGCCCAGGCCAAGGTCTTGCCCATCCACATACCGTGGCCCAGCGACAGGCGCCTGCAGTCGGTGTGCCGCGCCATCCTGGCCCAGCCGGGGCTGGAGCGGACGGTGGACGACTGGGGCGCACAGGTGGGCGCCAGCGGCCGTACGCTGATCCGGCTGTTCCAGGCGGAGCTGGGGCTGAACTACCGGCAGTGGGTGCAGCAGGTCCGCCTGGCCGAGGCGGTCGGGCGGCTGTCCTTGGGACAGCCGGTGGCGCGCATCGCGGCCGAACTGGGCTATCGCAGTCCCAGCGCCTTCGCGGCGATGTTCCGCCGGGCGATGGGGGCGGCCCCGAACGCCTATCTGAACCAGCCCGGTTCAGATTGATGTCAGTCAGGGGCCGATCCGTCCCCCGTATACATCGCCGACGCGCCGGCCTGCGATAATGCGTGTTGTTGAAACCTTCATCCACGAGGCCGGGTCTATGCAGCTCTGCCCCAGATTCGCCTGCGAATGACCAATCACCCGCAATCCAAGCAGCCACAGCCCCGCGACAAATCCGGCTTCAGCCTGTCCCGACTCGCCATCAAGGCCGCCATCATCGCCGGCGGCCTGGGCGCGTGCGGGCTGATCGCCCTGTGCCTGGCCATCGCGCTTGCCTGGCCCAGCCTGCCGGATCTGCACGCCATGACGGACTACCGTCCGCGCATTCCCCTGCGCGTGTATACGTCGGACAATGTCCTGATCGGCGAATTCGGCGAAGAGCACCGCAACGTGCTGCGTTTCGACGAGATCCCGGACGTGATGAAGCACGCGGTGCTGGCGGCCGAGGACGACCGCTTCTACCAGCACGGCGGCGTGGATTGGACGGGGGTATTCCGGGCGATGCTGACCAATGCGCTCAGCATGTCGAAGTCGCAGGGCGCCAGCACGATCACCATGCAGGTGGCGCGCAACTTCTATCTGTCGTCCGAGAAGACCTACACGCGCAAGCTGTACGAACTGCTGCTCACCTTCAAGATCGAATCCGCGCTGACCAAGGACCAAATCCTGGAGCTCTATATGAACCAGATCTATCTGGGTCACCGGGCCTACGGTTTCGCGGCCGCCGCGCGCACGTATTTCGGCAAGCCCCTGGCGGACGTCACGCCGGCGGAAGCGGCCATCCTGGCCGGCATCCCCAAGGCGCCTTCCCGCTACAACCCCATCACGAATCTGCAGCGCGCGCAGATCCGCCAGCACTACGTGCTGGGCCGCATGCGTGTGCTGAACTACCTGAACGAAGAGCAATACCAGGCGGCCCTGGCGCAACCGCTGACCATACGCGGCATGGCCGACAGCGGCGGCAACACCTTCCGCGTCCATGGCGAGTATCCGGCGGAACTGGCGCGGCAGCTGATGTACGGCATGTTCGGCGACACCACGTATACGCGCGGCCTGAACGTCTACACCACGATCAATTCCAAGGACCAGGAGGCCGCCTACCAGGCGGTGCGCGCCAGCATCCTGGACTACACGCGCCGCGCGCGCTACCCCGGCCCGGAAGACCAGATCGACCTGCCCGACGATATCGAGAAAGACCCCCAGGCGCTGGATGACCTGATCGACGGCCTGCAGGACAAATACCCCGACAGCGGCGACATGTACCTGGGCGTGGTGCTGGCAGCCAGCCCCAACGCCATCACCGTGGCGCGCGGCTCGCACGACATCATCACCATCGACGATAAAAAAGCGCTGTCCGTGGTCGCCCGGGCGCTCAATCCCAAGGCCAAGGACGACGAACGCCTGCGCCGCGGCTCGGTGGTCTACGTGCACAAGAACGGCGACAGCTGGGAAGTGCTCAACATGCCCACGCTGCAAGGGGCGCTGGTTTCCGAAACGCCGGAAGACGGCGCTATCCGCGCGATGATAGGCGGGTTCGACTTCTATCGCGGCAACTTCAATCGGGCCGTGCAGGCCTGGCGCCAGCCCGGCTCCAATATCAAGCCCTTCATCTATGCCGCCGGGCTGGAACGGGGCTTGACGCCGGCCACGCAGATTTCCGACATGCCGTTCTCGCTGACCGCCGAGCAAACGGGATCCAAGGCCTGGAATCCCAAGAACGACGGCAACGCCTACGAGCCCATGCTGACCCTGCGGCAGGCGCTGTACAAGTCCAAGAACATGGTGTCGATCCGCATCCTGCAGGCCATCACGCCCGCGTTCGGGCAGGACTTCCTGACGCGTTTCGGTTTCGAGAAGAACCGGTGGCCGGCCGTGCTGCCCATTGCGCTGGGCGCCGGCTCGGCCACGCCGCTGCAGGTGGCGAACGCGTATTCGGTGTGGGCCAATGGCGGTTATCGCGTCACGCCTTTTCTCATCGACAAGGTCACCGACAGCAACGGCAAGGTGCTGATGCAGGCCCAGCCGCAGCGCGCCGGCGACGAGGCCAACCGGGTCGTGGATCCGCGCGTGGCCTGGATCATGGACGACATGCTGCGCGGCGTGGCTACCTACGGCACGGCCGCGCGCGCCCACGCGGTGCTCAAGCGCGACGACGTCGCGGGCAAGACCGGCACCACGAACGATTCGGTGGATGTCTGGTTCTCCGGCTATACGCCCGCCCTGACGACCACCGTGTGGATGGGCTTCGACCAGCCCAAGTCGCTGGGTTCCAATGAATTCGGCGCCGGCCTGACGCTATCGGCCTGGCTGCAGTACATGCAGACGGCGCTGAAGGGCGTTCCCGTGGCGCCCAAGCGTCCCCTGCCCTCCGACATCCTGGTCGCCAACGGCGAATACTATCTGTCGGAATTCCCGCCGGGCCAGGCGGTGGCGTCGCTGGACCTGCCCACGGACGATCCGCTCGGCGATTTCCTGAATCGTGGCGGCACGGGGGGCGTGCCCATGATGAACGCGCCCGCGCCGGGCGCCAGCCCGCAGCCCGTCACGCCGCCGCAAGGCAATCCGCCGTCCGGTTCGGCCTTCCCGCCCATCCCGGTGCCGCAGGCGGATGAAGGCCGCCCGCCGCGGCCGGCGCCTGCGCTGGGCGGCTCGTCCGGCAATCTGCCGGCCATCCCGCCCATCCCCGTGCCGCGCGCGGATGCGTCGGGCGCCACCGCGATCGCCGTCCGGCCCTGACGCCGCCGCGCGCGCGGCCGCCCTATCCGCCCTGCCCGCCCGGGCCCTTAGCTGAACGCCATCCCGCGCATCGCCGGCCTCGGCGCGGGCCGTAGCGTCTCCAGGTCCAGCAGGGTGAAATGGCCGCCCGGCATCCAGCCGCCGGTATCGATGTGATAGACATTGCCCAGCAAGGCGGGCGATTCCAGCGGCGTGTGCCCCACCACCACGGCGCGCACGCCTCGCACGCCGGATTCATCGGCGCGCGCCAGCCGTTCGCGCGACCATTGGCAGATGCCTCGCGCGCGCTTGTAGCGGTCGCGCAGGTAACGCTCCAGCTTGTCCCAGTCGCGCACCGGGCAGTCGGCGTGCACGATGCCGACCACGCCGCCTTGCGTTTCCACCTCTATCACCAGCGGCATGCGGGCGTAGGCCTCGGCGTGCGTGCGCTGGTCCTCCGGCGACATTTCCAGGAACCATCCCCCGCCGTTGGCGCGCCAGTTCTCGGTATCGACCAGGCCGGTGCGCACGTAGCGCACCGCATAGTCCTCGTGATTGCCCTGCACGGCATGGAACCAGGGCTGCGCCAGCCAGCGCGGCGCTTCGCGGCACTCCGGTCCGCGGTCGGTCAGGTCGCCCACGGAAAACAGGCGGTCGCGCTCCGGATCGAAGCGGATCGCGTCCAGGGCGGCGCGCAGGCGCGAAAAGTGGCCGTGGATATCCCCCACCGCCCAATCCCGGCCCTGGGTATTCCGCGGAAAACGCAAGACATCGATAGGCATGACGGCTTCCCAGCTGCGAATGCCACGGCGCCGTGCCATCCGGTTATCCATCTTAGCGCGGGCGGCGGGCGGCAACGGCCTGTTGCAAGGCCGACGAGCCCGCCATGCCCGTGGCGACCGGCGTGCTCGTGTACATTGGTGCGGATCACGCGCCTTTCCCGCTACAGGAGACCCGATATGAAGCCACGCGTCGCAATCGTCGCGCCCGGCGCCATGGGCAGCGCCATCGGACACCGGCTGGACAGCCATGGATTCCAGGTCCTGACTTCGCTGGAAGGCCGCAGCGACGCCAGCGTGGCGCGCGCGCGCCGTTGCGGCATGCACCATCGCACCGATGTCGAATTGGCGCACGCCGACATTTTCCTGTCCATCGTCCCGCCGGCCGAGGCCATCGGTCTGGCACGCCGCTTCGCGCCGCTGTTCAAGGAACATGGACGCGCGCCCGTCTATGTCGATTGCAACGCCGTCAATCCGCGCACGGCGCGCGAGATCGCCGCGCTGGTCCTGGACAGCGGCGCGGCCTTCGTCGACGGCGGCATCATAGGCGGGCCGCCGCGGCCCGGGACGCCGGGGCCGGCGTTGTATTGCTCCGGGCCCGCCGCGCCCGCCGTGACGGCGCTGCGCGACGGCGGCGTGCGCGTGCGGGTGCTGTCCGACGACCTGAGCGCCGCCTCCGCGCTGAAGATGTCGTACGCGGGCATCACCAAGGGCCTGGTGGCGCTGGCCTCCACCATGATGCTGGGCGCCTCGCGCAACGGCACCGCGCAGGCCCTGTACGAAGAGCTGGCCGAGAGCCAGCCGCACCTGCTCAAGCACTTCGCGCGCACGGTGCCCGACATGTTCGGCAAGGCCTACCGCTGGGTGGCGGAAATGGAAGAGATCGCGGCGTTCCTGGCGCCGGACGAGCACGGCCAGCGCTTCTTCGAAAGCGCCGCGCGGCTGTACGAGCGGCTGGCCCGCGACGATGGCGCCGGCCGCGCGGAAATCGAAGCGCTCAGCGCCTTCCTGGCGCAGCAGGCCCGGCCCGCGCCTGAGGCCTCGACCCTGAAGCCTGAACCCTGAAGCCTGAAGCCTGGACCCTGGATCCCGGATCGGTCCGCACCCTTGCGACGGCTTTCGGAACGCCCGATTGCCGCCGTCCGGCGTCAGCCTTACCCGCGCATCGCCCTGCCCCGGTCCTGCCCGGCACGCCTGTCCAGGGCGGGATGCAGCGCGGCCGCCCATCCCAGCAGCTCGGCATCGTGGTCCGGACGGCCTATCCACTGCACGCCCACCGGCAAGCCCAGCTCGCCGGTGGCCGTCGGCAGGTGCAGGCAGGGCCATCCCAGCAGCGACCAGATCCGGTTGAAGACGGAAGACCCCGTGCTCGCCAGGCCTTGCGGGGCCTCTCCCGGCGCGCTGGGTGAAACGATGAAATCCACATCGGCCAGTGCATCCAGCCAGCGCGCCGCCAGCGCGGCGCGCAGATGCTGCTGCCGCACGTACTCGTCATAGCCGATCGCCAGGCCTTCGCGCACGGTCTCGGCGGTCTGCGCGGTGACGCCTGCCGCCCGCGCCTGCACGATGGGCAGCATGCCGCGTGCGAACTCATAGCGCATGACCCGGCCGTGTACCCCCACCAGCGTATCGATATCCGCGTCCAGGCCCGGGCGCAGGATCGTCGCGCCCAGGCTTTGCAGGACTTCGATGCAGTGGTCCATGGCGGTTTGCGCGGCGGGGCTGAGCCGCCCCAGCGATGCGCAGGGCAGCACCGCCACCCTGGGCCCGCGGCCATCCTGGCGCGCGTTCCCCGGCCGCGGCATCAGCACCGAAGCCACGGCGATGGTCTCCTCGACCGAACGGGTGAACCACCCTATGGTGTCCAGCGTATCGCACAGGACCTGCATGCCCGCGCGGTGCACGCGCCCGAACGTGGGTTTGTACCCCACCACGCCGCAAAAGGCGGCCGGCCGGATGATGGATCCCCCGGTCTGCGTGCCCAGCGCCAGATCGACCATGCCCGCCGCCACCGCGGCGGCGGACCCGCTGGACGAGCCGCCGGGCGTATGCGTGGGCCGGCGCGGATTGCGGGTCGGGCCGGGCGCCATATGCGCGAACTCGGCGGTTACCGTCTTGCCCACGGGTACGGCGCCGGCCGCGCGCAGTTGCGCCACGCAAGCGGCATCGAAGACCTTGGCGGACATATCGGCGGCTTCGGCGCCGCAGCCTGTCGGCATGCCCGCCACGTCGATCACGTCCTTCACGCCGAAGGCCATGCCGGACAGCGGGCCGGGACGGGCGGCGCCCAGCGTGGCAGGGTCGGCTCGCCAGGCAAAGGCACGCAGTTCGCCGTCCCGCTCGGCGATGGTCCGCAGTGCCTGGCATGCGCGGTCGGGGTGGGCCTGTACGGCCGCTTGGGAATGCATGGACATGCGCGTCGTCGTCATGTGGAAATTCGAGCGCGGCAGGCGCTCCGCGAAAGGGAACGCGCCCGCCGCATACCGCTTACTGGATGGTGATGTGCTTGGCGTCGATCAGCTTGCTCCAGCGCGCGGACTCGCTGGCGATGAAGGCCTTGAAGTCGGCCGGCGAGCCGCCGGCGACCTCGGCGCCCTGGGATTCCACCACGCTGCGATACGCCGGGTCCTGCAGGACGGCATTGATGTTCTCGTTCAAGGTGCGGATGACGGCCTCCGGCGTGCCGGCCGGCGCGATCACGCCAAACCAGTTCGAGGCGACCATATTGGCAATGCCCAGTTCCTGGAAGGTCGGCACATCGGGAAGCGCCGCCAGCCGCTTGTCCGCCGACACCGCCAGCAGGCGCAGGCGCGGCTGCTCGCCCTTGGCGTAGGGAATGAACAGGCTGGCCAATTCCAGATAGAAATCCACATTGCCGGCCATCAGGTCGTTCACGGCCGGCGCGCCGCCGCGATACGGCACGTGCGTGGCCGCCACGCCGGCATGGGTCTGGAACAGTTCGGTCACCAGATGCGAGGCGCTGCCGGCGCCCGTGGACGCGTAGTTCAGCTTGTCCGGGTTGGCCTTTGCCGCCTTGATGAGCGCGGCAACGTCCGGATACGCCGACTGGCTGTTCACCCCCAGCACCATGGCGCCGCGTTCGATCAGCACGATGGGCGCGATGCCGTGGTCGGGATCGAAACCCAGGTTGCTGCCATAAAGCGATTTGTTCACCGACAAGGGCGCGAAATTGCCCAGGCCTATGGCGTAGCCGTCCGGGTTGGCGCGGGCGATCTGCGCCGTGCCGATATTGCCGCTGGCGCCGGGCTTGTTCTCCACCACCACGGGTACATGCAGGCGTTCGCCCAGCCGCTGGGCCAGTTGCCGGGACCGCGTGTCCGAACTGCCGCCGGCGGCATAGGGCACGATGAACGTGATGGCCTTGTTCGGATAGGCCAGCTGGGCGCGCGACGCCGCGGGCACCGCCAGCATGATGGCGCTGGCGGCGGCAAGGATGTACTTCGAAAGCTGTGGCGATTTCCCCATGGATTCCCCCTGGAACGATGTGCGCGGGACGCGAGCGTTGATGCGGCAGATTCTAGGGAGGCGGTATTGTGTTGTCTAATACTCAATAAATTCGCGATTGATATTCTGGACGACATAATCATGCTGGACAGCCGCCTGCTGCATGTCTTCTCCATCGTGGCCGAGGAACTGCATTTCGGCCGTGCCGCGCAGCGCCTGCATATCAGCCAGCCGCCGCTGAGCCAGAGCATACGCAAGCTGGAGGAGATCCTCGGGGCCCGGCTGCTGGTCCGCTCCACGCGTTCGGTGCGCCTGACGGCGGCGGGCGCCGAACTGCACCGCCGCGTGCGGCAGCTGGCCGCGGACTCCGACGCCATGGTGCGGGCCGTGCAACAGACCGCCAAGGGCGTAGCGGGGCACCTCGTGATCGGGCTGACGCCCAGCGCGGCATACTCCAACCTGCCGGAGGTGCTGTACGAGTTCCGCCGCCAGACCCCCACCGTCAGCCTGGACTTGCGGGAGATGAACTCCAACGCCATGCCGGAGGCGCTCCACCAGCGCCAGCTGGACCTGGCGCTATTGCGGCCGCCCTTCGCCGATCCGGACCTGGCGCCGCTGCGGGTGTACGACGAACCCATGCTGGTCGCCATGCGCAAGGACCATCCCCTGGCCGGCCGCCGCTCGGTCACCATGGACCAGGCGCTCGAGTACGACATGGTCGGCTACTCGCGCCAAAACTCGCGTTACTTCAGCCAGATCCAGCAATTGATGACCGGCGTGGCGCGCAAGCCGCCACGCATCGTCATGGAAAGCATGATCCCCACCATCCTTACCCTGGTGGAGGCCGGCTTCGGCCTGGCCCTGGTGCCGGCCGCGCTGTCGCGCATGCGCGCCGATACGCTGGTCTATGCCGGCGTGCGGGGGCCCGGCGCCATGCGCGCCGAATTGCTGGCCGCGCGGCAGCCATCCTCGTTCAATCCGGCCATCGACCGCTTCATCGACATCATGCAGGCGGTGGCCGCGCGCGGCCGGCGGCCCCGGCGCGGCTAGCCGAAATTGGCGGCGCGGTGCGGTACGTAGGATTCCTCGAGCTTGCGCACTTCATCGGGAGCAAGCTTCAGGGACAGGGCCGCCACCGCATCGACCAGATGCTGCGGCCGGGACGCCCCGATAATGGGCGCCGTCACCACCGGCCGCTGCAGCAGCCAGGCCAGCGCGACCTGCGCGCGCGGCACGCCTCGCGCCGCGGCGACCTCGCCCACCGCCTGCACCACGCGGCGGTCGGCATCCCGGGTGTCGCCGTACAGCCGCGCCATGGTCTTGTCGCTTTCCGTGCGGGCCGTGCCTTCGTCCCAGTCGCGCGTCAACAGGCCTCGCGCCATCGGGCTCCACGGCACCACCCCTATGCCCTCGGCCGCGCACAGCCGCAGCATTTCGTTTTCTTCTTCGCGATACAGCAGGTTGTAGTGGTTCTGCATGCTGACGAAGCGCGTCCAGCCGTGCAGGTCGGCCGTGTACAAGGCCTTGGCGAACTGCCACGCGTACATCGACGACGCGCCGATATAGCGCGCCTTGCCCGCCTTGACGATATCGTGCAGCGCCTCCAGCGTTTCCTCGATGGGCGTGTGCTCGTCCCAGCGATGGATCTGGTACAGGTCGACGTAATCGGTGCCCAGGCGGCGCAGGCTGTCGTCGATTTCCCGCATCAGGTTCTTGCGCGACAAGCCGCCGCCGTTGGGCCCCTTGCGCATGGGGTAGTACACCTTGGTGGCGATCACCACGTCGTCGCGGTCGGTGAACTCGCGCAGCGTGCGGCCGACGATTTCCTCGCTGGTGCCGTCCGAGTAGCTGTTGGCCGTGTCGAAGAAATTGATGCCCGCGTCCAGCGCCTGGCGTATCAGGGGGCGGGCCTCCGCCTCGTCCAGGGTCCAGGGGTGGTTGCCCCGGTCCGGCACGCCGTAGGTCATGCATCCCAGGCACAGGCGCGATACCTGCAAGCCGGTCTTGCCCAAACGCACGTATTCCATCGCATCGCTCCATAGACGCCGCCGCGGGGCTCATACCCGTGCGCGCGGCGGGGTTATCCGGGCTCCCGATCGAACGCATCATAGTGCCCTTGGACGATAATGGCAGCTTGTCATCGCTGCCATGCCACGGCACTCCATGTCTTTCCCAAGCTCATCTTCGTCCGCGCCGTCTTCCACGACGCCGCGCGGCAGCATTGCCACGCTGCGCGCCCTGGGTCCCTACCTGTGGCCCATGGGCCGCGCCGACCTGAAACTGCGCGTCGTCGCGGCGGTCGCCTGTTTGTTCCTGGCCAAGGCCGCGACGGTCTACATTCCCATTCTCTACAAATCGGCCGTCGATGCGCTGAACCGCGGCGCGGGGGCGGGTCCCGCCGCCCTGCCCCTGGGGCTGATCCTGGCCTATGGCGGGGCGCGCATCCTGTCGCTGCTGTTTTCCGAATTGCGCGACGCCATCTTCGCGCGGGTCGGCCAGCACGCCGTGCGCGAGGTCGGGCTGCAGGTATTCCGCCACCTGCACGCCCTGGCGCTGCGCTTTCACCTGGGCCGCCACACCGGCGGCCTGACGCGCTCCATCGAGCGGGGCACGCGCGGCATACAGACCTTGCTGCAATACCTGCTGTTCAATGTGCTGCCCACCCTGTTCGAGATTGCCCTGGTCTGCATCCTGCTATGGCGCATGTTCGACGCCTGGCTGGCCCTGGCCACGGCGGTCACCGTCGTGCTGTACCTGGCCTACACGCTGGCGATCACGGAATGGCGCACCAAGTTCCGCCGGCGCATGAACGAAACGGACTCGGAGGCCAATACCAAGGCCGTCGAAAGCCTGCTGAACTATGAAACCGTCAAGTACTTCGGCAACGAAGAACACGAGGCCCGCCGTTATGACGTCTCGCTCAAGCAGTACCAGCGGGCGGCGGTCAGCAGCCAGGTCAGCCTGTCGCTGCTCAACATCGGCCAGGCCGTCATCATTTCCGTCGGCCTGACACTGGTCATGTGGATGGCGGCGCGCGGCATTACGCGCGGGCAATACACGCTGGGCGACTTCGTCCTGGTCAATACCTACCTGCTGCAGCTCTACGATCCGCTGAGTTTCTTCGGCTTCATCTACCGGGAAATCAAGCAGTCGCTGATCGATATGGAGCGCATGTTCGAACTGCTGGGCGAAGACCGCGAGATCCAGGATCCGCCCGGCGCCCCCGCGCTGCGGATACAGGGGGGCGCGGTGGAATTCCGCGGCGTGACCTTCGGCTACGATGCGCGCCGGGCCATACTGAAAGGCGTGGACTTCGCCATTCCCGCCGGCAAGACGCTGGCCGTGGTGGGCCCGTCCGGCGCCGGCAAATCGACCCTGGCGCGGCTGCTGTTCCGCTTCTATGACGTAGGCGGCGGCGCCATCCTGATCGATGGGCAGGACATCCGGCACGTTACGCAGGCCAGCGTGCGCGCGGCCATAGGCATCGTGCCGCAGGACACGGTGCTGTTCAACGACACCATCCGCTACAACATCGCCTACGGCCGCCCCGGCGCGACCGACGCCGAGATCGAAGCCGCGGCCCGCATGGCCCATGTGCACACCCTGGTGATGAATATGCCCGACGGCTACGACACGGTGGTGGGCGAACGCGGCCTGAAATTATCCGGCGGCGAAAAGCAGCGTGTCGCCATCGCCCGCACCCTGCTGAAGCGCCCGGCGCTGTTCGTGTTCGACGAAGCCACCAGCGCGCTGGACACGCACACCGAACGAGAGATCCAGGCCAACCTGCGCGAGGTCAGCATCGGGCGCACCACGCTGATCATCGCGCACCGCCTGTCCACCATCGTCGATGCGGACGAGATCATCGTGCTGGGCGACGGCCGCGTGGTGGAGCGCGGTACCCATGCCTCGCTGCTGGCGCGCGACGGTGTCTACGCCGGCATGTGGCACCGCCAGCAACGCACCGCCGAGCGCGACGCCGGCGGGCAGGACGAGGAAGCCGCGGATACGGAACGGGCCGGCTGAAGCGCGGCGCACGTCCGTTCACCGTTCACCGTTCACCCGTTCACCCCGTACGTCCGTTCGCCCGGGCCCATGCCGCCCGGCTCGCCGCGTGGCCTATCGCGGCAGGTCGTCGACCGTATCGACGTCGCGCAACACGCCAGGATCCGCGCAGGCGATCTCGTGCACGCCGTGGCGCTTCAGCAGCGCGCGCGCCCCTTCGTCGCCATCCAGCGCGGCCAGCTCGGGCAACAAGTCCCAGGCGAAGGCCACCGGGTGTCCCCGGCGGCCCTGGTATGCCGGCGCGGCGATACGGTGCGTTTCCGCGGCCCGCTGCACCGCCAGCATGGTGGCGGGCATGACCCACGGCATATCGGCCAGCGCCACCAGGCATCCGCGTGGCGCGTCGCCCGTGCCGCCATGGGCCGACAACAATGCCTGCGCCGCCTGGGCCAGGCTGGCGCCCATGCCCCGCGTGGCGGCCGCGGTCTCCAGGACCGCGCAGCCCGATGCCTGCAGCGCCTCGCGCAGCGCCGGCGCGCCCGGGCGCACGACCGCCAGCGCGAAAGGCAATGTCTGCAACAGGGTACATGCCGACGCCGCGGCGACGGCGCGGCCATCGGGTAATGACGACAGCAGCTTGTCAGCATCGGGCCGTCGCGCGGACGCGCGAAACCGTTCGCCGCGGCCCGCGGCCAGCAGAATTCCCACAAACCGGTTTCCCAGCCGCTCGATCGGTACTATGCTCATCGGCGCAGTGTACTCATCTGGAGTGCATTCACGTCACGCATCGTGAGGGACCTCATTCATGGCAACACTGACCATCAACGGGCAACAGCATAACGTCGATGTCCCGGACGACACCCCCATACTCTGGACCCTGCGCGATGTCGTGGGCCTGACGGGGACGAAGTTCGGTTGCGGTATGGCCTTGTGCGGCGCCTGTACGGTGCATATGGACGGCGCGCCGATACGCTCCTGCGTCACGCCTGTTTCCGCCGCCGTCGGCAAGCAGATCACCACCATCGAAGGCATAGGCGCCGACGCGGTGGGCAAGAAAGTGCAGGATGCCTGGGTGGCCCTGGGCGTACCGCAATGCGGCTACTGCCAGTCCGGCCAGATCATGTCGGCAACCGCACTGCTGAAGGCCACGCCCAAGCCCACCGACAGCGACATCGATAGCGCCATGAGCGGCAATATCTGCCGCTGCGGCACGTATACCCGCATCCGCGCCGCCATCAAGCAGGCCGCGGGCGCCAAGCCCGCCGCGGCAGCCGCCGCGGCGGCGACGCCGGTGGCGGCTGACTCGCCACGCGCCCAGGCGGACCTGCTGGCCCGGGCCGAACCATCCCAGGACAACGAGAGGGCCATGCAATGAGCGCGAATCCCCGCATCGCCATTCCCGCCGACGCCGCGCTGTCGCCGCGCCGCCGCGCCTTGCTGAAAGCCGCCGGCATGGTCGCCGGCCTCTGCCTGCTGGGCGGCCGCTCCGGCGCCGTCTACGCGGCCGACACGCGTAAGTACGGCGTGGATGCCTTTCCGGGCGGCGCCGTCGAAGACCCGCTGGTCTTCGTGCACATCGGCACCGACGGCATCGTCACCATCACCGCGCTGCGACCCGAGATGGGCCAGGGCGTGCGTACCGGCCTGCCCATCGTCATCGCCGACGAGATGGAAGCCGACTGGCGCCGCGTCCGTGTCGTACAGGCACCGGGCGACCAGCAAAAGTACGGCAACCAGAATACCGACGGCTCGCGCAGCACGCGCCATTTCTTCACGCCGATGCGGCGCGTGGGCGCGGCCGCCCGCGGCATGCTGGAAGCCGCTGCCGCCAGGCACTGGAACGTGCCGGTCGCGGAAGTCCACGCCAGCAACCACGAGGTGGTCCACGACAAGACCGGACGCAAGCTGGGCTACGGCGAGCTCGCCCAGCAGGCCGCCGCCATGCCGGTACCGACGGGCGACGCCGTGCGCCTGAAAACCGCCGAACGATTCCGCTACATCGGCAAGCCCGACGTGCGCAATATCGACGGCCGCGACATCGCCACGGGCAACACCCACTACGGCATCGACACGCGGCTGGATGGGATGCTGTATGCCGTCATCGCGCGCCCCGGCGTGTTGGGCGGCAAGGTCAAGCACTACAACGCCGACGCCACGCTGAAGGTGCCCGGCGTCGTCAAGGTGGTCGAAATCGCCGCCACGCCGCTGCCCGCGCAATTCCATCCGCTGGGCGGCGTCGCCGTCATCGCCACCAACACCTGGGCGGCGATCAAGGGCCGCCAGGCCTTGCAGATCGAATGGGACAACGGCCCCAACGGCAGCTACGACTCCGACACCTACAAGGCCTATCTGCGCGACCTGGTGCAAAAGCCCGGCAAGGTCGCGCGCAACGACGGCGACGCCATGGCGGCGCTGGCATCGGCGCCCAAGCGCGTGCGCGCCGAGTACTACCTGCCCCACCTGGCGCACGCCACCATGGAGCCGCCCGCCGCCGTGGCCCGCGTGCAGAACGGCAAATGCGAGGTCTGGGCCTGCGTGCAGGCGCCGCAAGCCACCGCCGACATCGTCGCCGAGCACCTGAAAATCAAGCCCGCCGACGTCACGGTCAATATCACCTTGCTGGGCGGCGGATTCGGCCGCAAGTCCAAGCCGGACTTCGTCGCCGAAGCCGCCCTGCTGTCGAAAGCCATGGACGGCAAGCCGGTCAAGGTGACCTGGACCCGCGAGGACGACCTGCGCAACGACTACTTCCATACGGTCTCGTACGAGCATCTGGAAGGCGGCCTGGATGCCAGCGGCAAGGTGGTGGCCTGGCTGCACCGCAGCGCCGCGCCACCCATTGCGTCGACGTTTTCACTGCAGGCCAAGGGCGAGCAGCCTTCCGAGCTGAACATGTCCGCCGTCAACCAGCCCTTCGATATCCGCAACATGCGCGTGGAGGCTCCCGAAACCGACGCCCACACGCGCATCGGCTGGTTCCGCTCGGTGTCCAACATCCCGCATGCCTTTGCCGTGCAATCCTTCATCGCCGAGATGGCGCACGAGGCCGGCCGCGATCACCGGGACTTTCTGCTGGACCTTATCGGCCCGCCGCGCAAAGTGTCGCCCCGGACGCTCTCGGACAACACCAACTACGGCGAATCGCCCGACCGCTATCCCGTCGATACGGGACGCCTGCGCCGCGTGATCGAACTGGCCACGCGCGAGGCCGGCTGGGGAACCCGCAAGCTGCCCCCCGGCCACGGGCTGGGCCTGGCCTATGCGTACAGCTTCGTGACCTACGTCGCCATGGTGGTGGAGGTCGCCGTCGGCAAGGAGGGCCAGGTCAGCGTCAAGCGCGTGGATATCGCGGGCGACTGCGGTCCGCAGGTCCAGCCGGACCGCATCCGCTCGCAGGCCGAGGGCGCGTGCATCATGGGCCTGAGCCTGGCCACGCAGGGGGCCATCACCTTCAAGGATGGGCAGACGGAGCAGACCAACTTCCACCAATACCAGGTGGCGCGCATGCCGGAGGCCAATATCGACATCCGGGTCCACCTGGTCCCGCACGGCTATGACGTGCCGCTGGGCGGCGTGGGCGAACCCTTCCTGCCGCCCTTCGCTCCCGCGCTATGCAACGCCATCTTCGCCGCGACGGGCACGCGCATCCGCACCCTGCCTATCGGCGAGCAGTTGCGTTCGGCCTGAGGGGATAGCCGGGCGGCCCGCGCCGCCCGGCTTTTATTCCGGCAAGTGATCCGGAATGCCGTTCTCGTCCACCGCCTTGACGGACGCGAGCGCGTTGCGCGCCGCCGACATGGCTTCCACACCGCTGCGAAACCGCCGCGACAGGTAAATCTCGAATACCTGCGGTTCGTTGCCCTCGCCTTCCTTGCGCGTTTCCATGAAGGCCCTGGCGGGCTCCCGCCCCTGTGGCGGTACCGAATAGGCATAGACCGTATAACCGTCGATCAACCTGGGCGTCATCGCTGCGCTCCTGTTCGGAAACCGGGCCGGCCGGCGTTGGCGCGCAGCATCGCAGAAATCCAAATATTTCGCAAGAAAACCGAATAATGTGAAACATTCAGGGACGGGCACGGCCTTCAGCAGTCCCTGCGGCATGTCCTGGAGCCACGCCCCCGGGGCGTATCCGCGACGCGTCCGGCCAGCCAGGCGATGCGCACTTAACTCGCGGGCGACGGCTCCGGCCCTGGCGGCAAGGCCGCATAGCAGGATGCCAGGTGATACGGGGTCGTGGACGGCATATCGGCGCGCGCGACCTGCCCGCCCGCGTCCAGACATTCATACCAGCCCCGTTCATGCAGGAAGCGCTGCTCGAAGCATGCCAATTGCCGGGACAGCGCGGCGGCCGCGGCCTCGCTCCCCTGCAGCGCCAGGCAGCGCGCGTATTCCGTCTGCGCCCAAATCCGCTGCGTACCGTCGATGACGCCGCCAGCCAGGTCCAAACTGGCGCAAACCCCTTGCACGCCCGCCGTCACGCCATGCCGTTGCGCATAGTCGACGGCCCGCGGCACCGACGCCGCGAGTTCGGTGCCATCGAAGACCCCTGGCGCCCCGCGCACCAGCGCATACCATTCGAATTGGTGCCCCGGTTCGATGCGATTGCCCGTTTCGGCCGTGGGCAATTCGCATATGCAGCGCGTGGCGGCGTCCATGAAGTGCGTCGACATGCCGTGCGCGATGCGGCGCAGGGCGGCGTCGTACCAGGCGGTGTCGCCCGCTTCCCGCGCCGCCAGGTAGGCCTCGGTCAGGTGCATGATGGGGTTCTGCAGCGGCCCCTGCCGTTCGCTCGCGCCGTCGTCCTGCGTCTGGGCGCGATAAAGGCCGCCGCCCAGGCCGAAGCGGGATTCGATCAGCGTTACGGTTTCGCCGATCAGGTCAAGGGCGCGGGCGTCGCGCGACTGGCGGTAATACGCCGCGCAGGCAAACACCACGAAAGCATAGGTATACAGGTCATGATACGTTTCCAGCGGCGCGGCGTCCGGTCCGATGCTATAGACCCAGCCGCCCGCGGGGTGGCGGAACCGGCCCCGCAAGGACTCGAACAGCAGCGCCGCGTGCGCCGCGTGCGCCGCCGCGGCCGGGGCCCGGCTCGCGGAAAACACGAAAAGCTGGCGGGCGCAGGCCATGGCGCGGTAGCGCTGCGGCGGCAGCGGCCGTGCATCCGCGCTGGACAGCGATTCGTAGGGCAGGCCGAGCCGCGGGTTGAAGCCTTGCGCCAGCCACGCCGGCAGCACGACCCCGTCGTAATGGGCCCGCAGGCGGGCCACCGTGGCCGTCAGGGCCGCGTCGTCGCCGGTGCGGGGCATGGCGGTCATGGCCGGGCTCATGCGTCGTAGGAGCCGGCGGATTCCATATGCAGCGCCAGACGTCCCTTATCCGTGACTTCCGGCTTGCCGGCGGAATCGATCTCGATGCAGCGCAGAAGCAGCAGCGCGTCGATGAAGCGCTGCGGCACCGGTTCCGCGGGATCCGCCTTGCCCTCCGCGATGACACCCAGCCAATAGGCCAGCTCGCCCTTGTTGAATTGATGCATGGCCATGCGGCTGCCTCCGTGCCGCCACCACGGCGGAATCGCCTATTATCGTCCATCTTCCTACACCACTACCGAAGACGACGCATGGATATCCTGAGCAATTCCTTCAAGCGCGCGCTGCGCGAAGGCAAACCCCAGATTGCCTTGTGGACCGCGCTGACCCATCCCTACGCGGCGGAAATCTGCGCCGGCGCGGGCTTCGATTGCCTGGTCATCGATGGCGAACACGCGCCCAACGAGCTCCAGAGCATGCTGGCCCAATTGCAGTCCGTGGCGGCCTACCCCGTGGCCCCGGTCGTGCGGCCCCCGTGGAACGACTTCGTGCGGATCAAGCAGATCCTGGATATCGGCGCGCAGAACCTGCTCATTCCGATGATCCAGTCGGCGGAGGAAGCCGCCGCGGCCGTCGCCGCCGTCCGCTATCCGCCGGCGGGTATCCGCGGCGTGGGCGCCGCGCTGGCCCGCTCCTCGCGCTGGAACCGCATCCCCGATTACCTGCGCCGCGCCAACGACGAAATGTGCGTGCTGCTGCAGATAGAGACCCCGGCCGGCCTGGCGGCCCTGGACGACATCCTGGCCATCGACGGCGTGGATGGCGTCTTCATCGGACCCGCCGACCTTTCCGCGAATATGGGCCACCTGGACAACCCCGGTCATCCCGAGGTCACCGCCGCCATCGACGGCGCGATCCGCCGTATCGTGGCTTCCGGCAAAGCGGCGGGCATTCTGCATACCAACCCGGAGCGTGCCAGGCATTATCTGTCGCTGGGCGCCACCTTCGTGGCGGTGGGCATCGACGCCACCCTGCTGGCGCGCGCCGCCGAATCCCTGGCGGCGCAGTTCGACCGGCGCGCACCGTCCGCCGGCGCCGCACAGCAGGGTCCGTACTGAATGCATAAAATAGCGCCCACACGCCCCACCGGAGGACACATGCGTTTTCTTATCGCCCCTGGGCGGACCCTGCTTCTGCTGGCATCCCTTGCCACGCTGGCAGGATGCGCCACCGCCAACGGGCCCATCATCCCGACGGGGCAGCCCGGCCAATACACCCTGACGAGCCGGTCCGGCGGTTTCTCCACATCCTGGGTGGAACTGAAGCGCCAGGCGATCGATCGCGCCAAGGACTTCTGCGCGTCGCAAGGCTTGAAATTGACCAACCCCGATGTCTCGTCCAATCATGCGACGGGGTTCACGCGCGCCGTCACCTACGTTACCTTCAACTGCGACACCATCCCGCAGCCCAGCAAGGACCAGGGCCAGAATCAACAATAACGACAGCGGCAGGCGCTAGAAATTCTCGTCTATCCATTGCCTGGCCCATTGCTCCGCGCCTTTGCGGGCCAGGTTTTCCGTCTGTATGGACGATCCCGGATACGGTGGAAAGGCGAAGCCATTTACCGGATTCCCGCTTTCCAGCATCGAAATGAAAATGCGTGCCTGGAACAGTCCGTCTTTCAGCGTTTCCACGCCGCATTCGATGATGAAGTTCTTGTATTGGATCATGGGCTCGCTCCGGACATCCCAGGGGGCAAGCGGCATGGCGCCGTTTCCGGTTGCCCATGCCAGAAAGGCCGGCGCTTACCCCTCGTATTACGCCGCCCCATCTGAATACGCGCGATGCGCGCCGATAATATTGCACCGCGGGGCGACGGCCGCCAAGACCGCCAACCCTTGCAAATGCAAGCATGCTTGACGGCAAACTGAACGGCGTGCGGCGCGGCCCCGCGCGCCCCAGCCCACCGTCGGATGAGCACTTAAGCATGAGCGAAACCCCCGGCCAGCCGCGGCGGCCAGAAGGTGCGCAAGAGGAAAGTGCTAATCCGGGGGGCCGTTCCGGTGCAATGAGGCGCCGCGCCGCAAGCCGCTTCAGCCGCGCGGAGCCGATCGATCCGCCACATCCAAGGGCTGGCCCGGATGGTGCCGGCTCCGCCCCAAGTATGGGGCAACAAAGTCCGCGGGCGCGGCGCCTCCGCCAACCGGCCGGGGCGCGAGCACGGCGCTTACACCGTATGTACCGCTACATGGGGAGCCGATCGGCCCTAATCCTTGCCGATTTCGTGGCCGATCACACCGCCCACCACGGCGCCTCCGACGGTGCCGGCGGTGCTGTGCGTGGTTTCATGGCCGATTATGCCGCCGGCTGCCGCGCCGCCCAGCGTGCACCCGCCTAACGCTGGCATGCACGCGATCACCACCAGCGCCGCGATCCTACGTAGTCGGTTCATAACAAGCTCCTTCGCTGTAATGGGAACCCTGCTCATGCAAGCCGCATACCTGTCCGGCACAGCACAACCGACCGGGGACAGCCATACTCGGGCACGATTCTTGCGCTCCGGGATCTTCCTTCAACCGCTGTTCTTTCCATCGGCCCGCCCGCAAGGCGCTTAAAACCCCAGCCCGCCTCCTTCGGGGCCCGACCGCGGGGCCGCGACGACACAATGCGGAATTACTGTTTTTGCTTGACGCCCAAATCGGACATGCGGGACACTTTCGCGCGAACCGTTCATGGGCGCGACGGAATTACGGAGGAATTGGCGGTGCAGCATCTCGCACGCATGGCGAGTGGAATCGAAGGACTGGACCGTATATTGCACGGCGGTTTTATCGAAGGCGCTTCCTATATCATCCAGGGCCGCCCAGGGGCCGGGAAAACCATTCTTTCCAACCAGATCGCGTTTTCGCACGTTGCGAATGCCGGCAAGGTGCTTTATGTCACCCTGCTCGCGGAAAGCCACGAAAGGCTTTTCCACGCAATGTCCACGCTGGACTTCTTCCAGAAAGAAAAACTGGGGCGGGAAATCGTCTACGTCAGCGTTTTCCACGCGCTCCGCGAAGAAGGCCTGGGCGCGGTAGTAAAACTGCTGCGCCATGAAACCAAGCGGCACAACGCGACCCTGCTGGTTTTCGATGGCCTGCTCAACGCCCGCGAACGCGCGGAAACGGACCTGGACGTCAAAACCTTCGTGGCGGAAGTCCAGGGCCAGGCCGGCTTCATGGGCTGCACGGTACTGTTCCTGACCAGTACCCGCCTGGACGACAGCAGCCCCGAACACACCATGGTCGACGGCGTGATCGACCTGAGCGACGAAATCTTCGGCGTGCGGACCGTCCGGCAGCTGCAGGTGCGCAAATCGCGCGGCAGCGCGGCGGTCGGCGGCCTGCACCAGTATGAGATCACGCAGGCCGGCATCACGATTTATCCGCGCGTCGAGGCCGTCTCGTGGCCCTTGATACCGCCCTCGCCCGAAATCCTGGCGCAACGCGTCACCAGCGGCAACGACGGCGTGGACCACCTGGTCGGCGGCGGTTTGCCGCGCGGCTCCGTGACGCTGCTGACCGGTCCCACCGGATCCGGCAAGACCACGCTGGGCCTGCATTTCCTGAGCGCCGCGTCCGCGGACGAGCCGGCCCTGCACTTCGGTTTCTTCGAGACGTCCACCTTGCTACAGCGCAAGGCCGAAACGCTGGGCATCGCCCTGAAGCCGTCCGCGCACCTGGAACTGGTGTGGACGCCCATGGCGGAGAACCTGCTGGACAAGCTCGGCCATGAACTGATGGAACACGTCGAGCGCCGCCGGGTGACTCGGCTGTTCGTCGACGGCATCGGCGGATTCGAACGCGCGGCCACGCACCGCGCCAGGCTCATCGAATTTTTCACGACCATCACGAACCGCCTGCGCGCCATCGGCGTGACCACCATTTTCACCTGGGAAATGCGCGAGATCGTCGACCGGGATGTCACCGCGCCCGCCGATCAGTTGTCGGCCATGTTCGATAACGTCATCCTGCTGCGCCAGGTGCTGCAGGACCATGACCTGAAGCGCACGATCGCCGTCCAGAAGATGCGCGACAGCAACTTCGTTCCCAATACCCGCATCCTGGATATCACAAGCAAAGGCTTGCGTATCGGCGCCAAGTTGGGCACGTCCACCCGGACGAGCACCGTGGTGGACTCTATCGGCGGATCCTGACGATGACTTGCAACGCGTCACGAGGCCACTCGCCATGGCGTTGATCCTCGTCGCCGACGACGAGATCCTGCTCGCCGAAATGCTGGCCGATCTCCTGGAGGACGCCGGACACGAAGTCCTGACGGCACCCCATGGCGGCGCCGCGCTGGCGCTCATGCGCAGCCGCCGCCCGGACCTGCTCATCACCGACTTCATGATGCCGCTCATGACCGGGCTCGAACTGGCCGAGGCGGTACGCGCCGACGAAAGCATGCGCGCGCTGCCCATCATCCTGGTGACCGGCGCGCAAGGCCTGCTGGCGCGGCAAAGTCCCAATCTGTTCGACCTGGTGGTGGACAAACCCTACGACCCTCGCGCGCTGCTGGCGCAGGTGGACGGCCTGCTCACGGACAAGTGATGCCGGCGGGGCGGCCGACGCCGCGGCCGGCAGTGCGTTGAATTGCGTCCGCAAAGCCTCGAGGCCTTTGCATCGCACAGGGCACAAAATAGGACTATCCCTAAAGGGTGAACTACATCGTTTCACCTATACTGCGCCGGCTGCTTGGATTTCGTCCCAGTTTTCATGCAATGGGCACGCTATCCCCGCAGCGTCCCCTACGCGGCCGGCGCCTACCCAGGTCCACCGGTCCGTAGGCGACGAAAAATGCTGGCGTCGCGGTCATCCGCCGCACGACGCCACGGTTCTGGAGCCCGGCACCCATGTGTGCCGCAGACTGGGAGAGGAGAACACCATCGATGCGTAGACACCCGTCGAAGCAAACCGCGATAGCACTGGCCATCGCGGCCACGGCAAGCGCCGCCGCGCAAGCCGCCGAAACCAATATCCAACTGTATGGCATCGCGGACGCCAGCGTCCGCTACCTGAGCACCGGCCCCGGCTATCAACCCGACAATAGCCGGATCTCGATGGAAAACGGCGCCATCACCAACAGCCGCTGGGGCCTGAAAGGCACCGAAGACCTGGGCAACGGCAACACCGCCTTCTTCCGCCTGGAAAGCGGCATCAATCTGCAGAACGGCAGCCAGAGCGACCCCAGCCGCATGTTCAACCGCCAGTCCTATGTCGGCCTGGACGGCGGCGAGGCCGGCGCGATCTCGCTGGGACGCCAGGACACGCCGCTGTTCACCATCCTGGGCGACACCTTCGACCCGCTGACGGTCGGCAACTACGAACAGAACTCCTGGCTGCCGGTGGCCATGTCGCGCGGCCGGACGTCCGATTCGGTGCGCTATCGCAACAACAAGCTGGGCGGCTTCGACCTGATCCTGTCGTACGCCTTCGGCGACTCCTTCGACGACCACAAGCTGGGCCAGCAATACGGCGGCACGCTAACCTACACCACCGGGCCGCTGACCCTGGGCGGCGGCTATCAGCTCACACGCGCCGACACGAACTCGGACTACACCCAGCGCGTGTGGAACCTGAACGTGGCCTACCACCTGTTCGACAATACGCGGCTGTTCGCCGGCTACTTCAACGGCCGCGACGAAACCGGATTCGTCAATACCGTCATGGGTATCGCGGATGTTCCGGACAATGGGCTGGAACGCAAGGACAACGGCTACTACGCCGGCGTCACATGGCAGCCCATGGCCACGTCCTGGACCTTCACCGGCGCGGCGTATTTCGACACCAGCAAGAACGTGATCCAGGACGGTGACAAAGGCAAGCGCTACGCCCTGGTCGCCGTCGCGGAATACGCCTTGTCCAAGCGCACCCAGCTTTACGGGACGGTGGACTTCAACCGCGTCTACGATGCGTCCACGGCGGAGATCGCCAGCGGCTCCACGCAATTGGGCGTGGCCACTGGCATACGGCATATTTTCTAGGCCAGCGTTTCGATCCGGAAGTCCGCGGCTCCATCCATGCGCCCGCTCGCGTGGATGGAAGCCGCCGGGCCATACGCGCGCCGTCCGGCCGCACCGCCGGTTGGCATTCAACGGTGCTTCAGCGCCCACGAAGGCACACTTCGCGGATGTCCGCACGGCCGGACGCGGAGCGCGACAACATGAACCCATCGATCGACACCGGGCCGGACGCCCAAGGCCTATTCACTGGCGTGCGGACCGGCCCCCTGGCCCTGGGCTTCTGCCTGGCCGCCGTCCTGGCCCTGAGCGTCCATGCGGCGATGCTGCAGTTGCTGCACGTACCCTATCCGTCGGAACGTCTTACCGCTTTCCTGCCGGAAGCGATCAACACCATGCTGATGATGTGGGGCGCGCTGTGGCTGGCGCGATGCCTGCACAAGCGGTTTCCCCAGCGCTCCCTCATGTTCCGCGCCGGCATCCTGCTTCTGTTGGTCTCCACGCTCAACGAGACACTGCGCGGCTGGTTCATGAACGGCTATTGCGCCTCCGCGCCGCACGCGTGGGCATACTTCGCGATCTCGGCGCTGCCTCGCCTGGCGCCGTATGCCGTGGTCGCGCTGGTGGCATCGGGCGCCGGCCCACGGCTCGCGCATGGGTGGCAGCGCGGCGTGGGCGCCGCCGTGCTCGGCCTGGCGCTTGCGCTGGCCATGCCGTCCTTGTCGGCTTGGCTGGACAGCGCCGTGGTGGTCCGCTTCCAGGACTGGGCCCCGACCGAGGGATGGTGCCAACTGCCCTACGGATGGAAGGTAGTGCTGCCGGCGTATCTGACCTTCATCGCCGAACCGGCGCTGGCCTGTCTTTTCTGCATGGCCTGTGCGGCGCCTGCCCTGCCGGCAAAAGGCCTTGCGCGTCCGATGGCCTTCATGCTCATGATCCTGGCGCTGAAGAAGCAACTGTTGATGGCGGTGTTCTATGCGGTCTATTCCTCGATGCCGGCCCTGACGGCCCTGGCCAGCATGGGGCAGTTCTCCCTGGAATTCGCGATCCTGGGATTTCTCGTGGCGGTAAGCTGGGACCACGCCGCGCGCTCGCGGCCCGGTGCGACGGCGGCGGTGCGCCACTGACCTGCCGTGCCGCGACCTGCCGTGCCGCGACCTGCCGTGCCGCACGTACGCGCTTGAACTGCCCTCCCGGCATCACGCCAGGTCGTACTCGGCCATCACCCGCTCGACGGCCGCGCGGAATTCGGAGTCCTTCGCCACCGGCACGCTCCAGTTCGGATCGCATCCATCGCGCCGCTCGATCGGGGGCGCCGGCACGTTCCCACCGGCGACCATGGTGAACTCGTCGTGCAGGATGCTGCTCAATTCCGTAACGGTGACTTTCTTTTTGGGCATGGGATGCTCCCCGGGACGAACATGCCACGCCCATAGCAAGTAGTGTGCATGTCCTTGTCCGGGGCGCGGTATGACCCGGTCACGGAAGATTACGGTGCGGATCCGGGCGGGCCCGCGAACGCGGCCCGCGCTGCACCGATAATCGGCTCTCGGGGCGATGCGGTCTTCGGGACCGCGGCTCGGCGCGCCAGCCGGTACAAGCCATGCAGCATCGTCCGGCGTCATAAGGAAAGGAAGATGAGATCGCTTGCACTCCGGATCGCGATGGCGGTCCAGTCGGTTTTCCTTGCATACGGCCTGGGTACCCCGGCCGCGGCGGCGCCTGAAATCGTATACCGGGTGGATGCCCGGGCCCCGACGGAGATCTTCGCCAACGGCTTCCGGCCATGGGGCGACAACGATGACGTGCTGGCTCACGTCGCTGGAAAAACCACCGCGATAGGCAGCAGGAGTTCCGCATTCGTCGCCACGACGGAAGACATGAACCAGGCGCTGCGCTTCCTGAATTTTTTCTCGTCCGCGAACCAGGGCTCGACGTATTGGTTATATCGGATCTATACGGACGACTCGTTCTACAGCACCAACGTTACGTTGGAGAGCATCTACAAAACGCCGCCGCGCTACCGCAATTACGACGACGCCGTCGTCACCGCTGCCAGGACGCTGTACGCCACCTTTCAGGTCCAGAAAGAGTGGCTGGCCAAAGGCGGGATTGCGTCGAACCTGATTATCGATGCCGCCTCATACCAATGGGACGGCAGCACCAACGAAATCAAGCCAGCCGGCGCCAGGACCAACGGCAATGCCAGCAAACCGGCCAGTCCCGCGACCGACCAGGCGTACGACTTCACGCCCCAAGAAATCGCGACGTACTCGTACATCAAGCAGTCGAGTTGTAATGTGATTACCGACGACTTCTGTCCGGCCCATGATGAACGCAAGATAAGAGCAGCCGGATCGACCTGCCTGGGTCAACCCATGGACCAGAGTCGATATGCGACCCCGCGCTCATGCGGGATGGTTTGGCTAAACGTGCTGATGCATCCTTGGGTGATCTTCATGACCGTGTTTCCGGAGTCGTGGTCGGCGTGGCCGCTATAACGGCCGAACCATACGGTCAAACGAAATAGGCCCAGGCAAGTGAACCCAAGCAAACCCGCCCCAAGCCAACTCAGCACAAATGAAAACTCAGCACAAATGAAAAGGGTGTTAGTGACGATCATCACTAACACCCTTTGAACTGCTGGTCGGGACGGCGGGATTCGAACTCGCGACCCCTTGCACCCCATGCAAGTGCGCTACCAGGCTGCGCTACGCCCCGAAAGACCGAAAGTATATCAGATGTCGCGACGCCGTGCGACTCAATCCGTGCCGCCGGGGGAAACAGGACCCGTGCTGTCCGATTCAATGCGGTCCGGCCCGCCCTGCGTGGCGGGACCGGCATCGCCGCGCGCGGCGGCGCCCACATCGGCTTGCGTTCCACCGCCCGCAGCGCCCTGCCCGATACTGTTCAAGGCTTCGGCCAGCACGGCCGACACGCCGCGCAATTCCGAGCGCAGGGCCTGCATCTCGGCGCCCGTGAAGCGGACGGCAGCGTCCTGGTCGCGCGGCGGTGCCTCGCGGGTATCGCCCAGGCGGTTGCGCGCGCCGCTGATGGTGAAGCCCTGTTCATACAGCAGCGAGCGGATGCGGCGAATCAGCAGCACTTCGTGATGCTGGTAGTAACGCCGGTTGCCACGCCGCTTGACGGGCTTGAGCTGGGTGAATTCCTGTTCCCAGTACCGCAGCACGTGCGGCTTGACGCCGCACAGCTCGCTGACCTCACCAATGGTGAAGTAACGCTTGGCCGGGATCGGGGGCAAGACAACGGCAGGTTCTGGTCGAGTCATGGTAGGAACGTTAGCGGCACGGCCCTTCCGGCCGGAGACACATCAAGGTGCCGACGCGCTCAGTCGGCCGACGACGGTTCGGGCGTCGCGGTGTTTTCGACGATGCTCTTCAACTTCTGGCTCGCGTGGAAAGTCACCACGCGGCGGGCGGCGATGGGAATGGTCTCGCCGGTCTTGGGATTGCGTCCCGGGCGCGGCGGTTTGTCGCGCACCTGGAAATTGCCGAACCCAGACAGCTTGACGGAGTCTCCGCGGGCCAGGGCATCGCGGATCTCCTCGAAAAAGGTGTCGACAATGTCCTTGGCCTCGCGCTTGTTCAAACCCACCCGTTCGAACAGTAGTTCCGCGAGTTCGGCCTTGGTCAATGTGCGTGGCTCGGAAAGCATGGTTTGTAATCCCCTTTTCTTATCCCGGCGCGCATCAGGCGCGCAGGCGCGCGCCGTGCGCGTCGATCAGCCTGTCCCTTAGCCGCGCCAGGCAGTCGGACACGCGCGCATCGTCCAGCGTTGCGTCAGTGTCCTGTAGCCAGAAGCGGAAAGCAAGGCTTTTTTCTTTAGCAGAATCATCAGCTTGCGTCTTTTCCCGCCAGACGTCGAAGAGCCGGGCATCCTGCACGATGGCCAGTTTCGGGTCCTGGGCGACGGCCTGCGCGATGGTGTCGAGCATGGCTTGCGCGGGCAACGCGGCATCCACCCAGAGCGCCAGGTCGCGCACGACCACCGGCTGCCGGGAAAGCTCGCGCACCTGCGGCAGCCGGCCGTCCAGCACCGCCTCCACATCCAGTTCGAACAGCACCGGCGCATGCGCCAGTTCCGCCTTCTGCGCCCAGCGCGGGTGCAGCTCGCCCAGCCAGCCTATGGGCTGGCCGTCCAGTGAAATGCGGGCGCCGCGGCCGGGATGCAGGGCCGGATGCGGGGCGGCCTGGAAGCGCAGCTCGGCGCCGCGCGCACCGAACAGCGCCTGCACGTCGCGCTTCACGTCATAGAAATCGACCTGTCGCGTCGGCGTGCCCCATTGTTCTTCCACGCTGGGGCCCCATGCCGCGCCCGCCAGTTTCAGCGGCTGCCGCACGCCCGCAACGGCCAGTTCGCCATCGGCGATCGACGCATCGCGATAGAACACGCGGCCCAGCTCGAAGACGCGCACGCGGGACTGCTTGCGGTTCGCATTGTGGACGATGTTGGCCACCAGTCCACCCAGCAGGCTGGAACGCATCACGGCCAGCTGGCTGGCGATCGGGTTCAGCAGCTTGATGGGATCGGCATTGCCCGCGTAGTCGCGTTCCCAATCGGCCTCGACGAAGCTGAAGTTGACCACTTCCTGGTAATCCAGCGCGGCCATCTGGCGGCGCACGGCATGCGGACTGCGCCGCGCCTCGGGCGGCACGCGCATCTTGGCCAGCGCCATGGGCGGCTGGTCGGGGATGCTTTCGAAACCGTGGATGCGCGCGATCTCTTCGATCAGGTCTTCCTCGATGGCCAGATCGAAACGGTAGGACGGCGGCTCGACCAGCGCCACGTCGCCCTCGATGCGGTGGCGCAGGCCCAGGCGCGTGAAGATACCCGCGACCTCGTCGCGGGGGATATTGACGCCCAGCACGCGGTCGCAACGCGACAGGCGCATGCTGACGGGTTCCCGGCGCGGGACGTTGACGGTCTGGTCCTGGATGGGACCGCATTCGCCGCCGCAGATGTCCAGGATCAGGCGCGTGATGATCTCGAGATGCTCGGGAATGTTCTCGTAGTCCACGCCGCGCTCGAAGCGATGGCTGGCTTCGGAGCTGAACTTGTAGCGGCGCGCGCGGCCCGCGATGGCCTCGGGCCACCAGAAGGCCGCCTCGACGTAGATGTTGCGGGTGTCCAGCGTCACGGCGGTGGCGTCGCCGCCCATGATGCCCGCCAGGCTTTCCACGGTGTCGCCCGCGCTGATCACGCCGACGTCCTGGTCCAGCGCGATCTCCTGGCCGTTCAGCAGCTTCAGGGACTCGCCGGCGCGGGCCCAGCGCACGGTCAGCCCGCCGGAAATCTTGTCCAGGTCGAACACGTGGGTCGGCCGGCCCAGTTCGAGCATGACGTAGTTGGAGATATCCACCAGCGCCGACACCGAACGCTGCCCCGCCCGCTCCAGGCGGGTCTTCATCCACTGCGGGGTGGCGGCACGGGCGTTCACGCCACGGATGATGCGGCCGGCAAAGCGGCCGCACAGGTCGGGCGCCTGGATGTCGACGGAAAGCACGTCATCGAAAGCCGGGCGCACCGGCTCGACGGCGGGCACACTCAAGGGCGCGCCGGTCAGCGCGGCGACTTCGCGGCCCACACCCAGGATGGACAGGCAGTCCGCCCGGTTGGGCGTCAGCTTCAGCGTGAAGAGGGTGTCGTCCAGGTCCAGCAGGTCGCGCAGCGAAGTGCCGGGCGCGCTGTCCGCGGGCAGCTCCAGCAGGCCGGCGTGATCCTGCGACAGCCCCAGCTCGCGGGCCGAACACAGCATGCCGGCGGACTCGACGCCGCGCATCTTGGCCTTGCCGATCTTGATCTCACCGGGCAGCTCGGCGCCGACGCGGGCCAGCGGCACTTTCAGCCCCGCCGCCGCATTGGGCGCGCCGCACACGATCTGCAGGGGCTGGCCCGAGCCGTCGTCCACCTGGCATACGCGCAGCTTGTCCGCGTTGGGATGCGGCGCGATTTCGACGATGTGCGCCACGACCACGCCGGAGAACGGCGGCGCGGCGGTTTGCAGGTCTTCGACTTCCAGACCCGCCATGGTCAGGCGATGCGCCAGTTCTTCGGTATCGATGGCGGGATCGACCAGCGCGCGCAGCCAGGATTCGGGAAATTGCATGATCAGCCGTAGGTTATTCGTTGAACTGGCGCAGGAAGCGCAGGTCGCCTTCGTAGAACTGGCGCAGGTCGTTGACGCCGTAGCGCAGCATGGTCAGGCGCTCCAGGCCGGAGCCGAAGGCGAAGCCGATGTAGCGTTCCGGATCCAGTCCGAAGTTGCGCACGACCACCGGGTGTACCTGTCCGGCGCCCGAGATCTCCAGCCAGCGCCCGCGATTGGGGCCGCTGGTAAACATCATGTCGATTTCCGCCGACGGTTCCGTGAACGGGAAGAAAGACGGGCGGAAGCGCACGACCAGGTCGTCGCTTTCGAAGAAGCAGCGCAGGAAATCCGTGTAGACGCCCTTGAGATCGGCGAAGGACACGTCTTCGGCGATCCACAGGCCCTCGACCTGGTGGAACATGGGCGAATGCGTGGCGTCGCTGTCGACGCGGTAGGTCCGGCCCGGCGCGATCACCTTGATGGGCGGCTTGTTCATGCGCGCATAGCGAACCTGCATCGGGCTGGTATGCGTGCGCAGCAACAGCGGCAGTCCCTGGGCGTCTTTCATGTCCACGTAGAACGTGTCCTGCATGGAGCGCGCGGGATGGTTTTCCGGGTTGTTGAGCGCGGTGAAATTGGTCCAGTCGTTTTCGATCTCGGGGCCGTCGGCCACATCGAACCCGATGGAGCGGAAGATGGCTTCCACACGCTCCCAGGTACGGATCACGGGATGGATGCCGCCCACGCCGCGGCCACGGCCATCCAGGGTGACGTCGATGGTTTCGGACGCCAGGCGCTGGTCCAGCTCGGCTTGCGCCAGTTCGGCGCGGCGCAGGTTCAGCAGTTCTTCGATCTGCTGCTTGGCGCGATTCACGCGCGCGCCCATTTCGCGCTTTTCTTCCGGCCCCAGTTGCGCCAGTCCCTTGAGCAGCACGGTCAGCGCGCCTTCCTTGCCAAGGAAGCGGGCTTTGGCGTTTTCCAGCGCGGCGGCGTCGGGCGCGGCGGCGAATCGTTCTTTCGCCTGAGCGATCAGGTCATCGACCAACAGTGTCATGGCATCAGCCTAGGAAACGCGGCGCGGAAAGCAGCCGTCAAAAACGCAAACAGGGCCATGACAGCCCCGTTTGCAGCAATGCGCGTACGTCGAACAACGATCAGGCGGACAGGGCAGCCTTGGCCTGTTGGACGATGGCGGCAAAGCCGGCCTTGTCGCGCACGGCCAGATCGGCCAGCACCTTGCGGTCCAGATCGATGGACGCCTTCTTCAGGCCGGCGATGAACACGCTGTAGGTGACGCCGTGCTCACGCACCGCGGCATTGATACGCGTGATCCACAGGGCGCGGAAGGTACGCTTCTTGTTGCGGCGGTCGCGATAGGCATATTGCCCGGCGCGCATGACCGCCTGCTTGGCGATGCGGAATACATTGCCGCGGCGGCCGCGATAACCCTTGGCGGCATTCAGGACTTTCTTGTGACGGGCGCGGGCGGTAACGCCGCGTTTGACGCGAGGCATAGTGGATCTCCGTAATCTATCAAGCGAAAGGCATCATGGCCTTGACCGAGGCGACATTCGTCTCGTGCACCGCGGCCGAACCGCGCAGTTGGCGCTTGTTCTTCGTGGTCTTCTTGGTCAGGATGTGGCGCTTGAAGGCCTGACCCCGCTTGATCGATCCGCTGCCGCGAACCTGAAAGCGCTTTGCCGCGCTTTTCTTGGTCTTCATCTTGGGCATGATAGTCCCTTGCTTCCTTTCGGAGTGTCGTCCGTTGCCGGACGAAGGTTGATTAACATCATGGTCGCGCAGGTGCTTGGCCGGCGAACGCCGCGCGCCGAAAACGGCATCGCGGCCCACGCCACGCACAAGGCTTCGAGGGCCTGGGGCCACCCGGACCACTTGTGGTCTGCTACTGGGGTTGCTACTGGGGTGATACTCGGTACTTCTACTGCTACTACAAACCGCGCTTTCCACACAACGGCGACGAAGCAGCAAGCTGCAAACCGCCGTGCGCTGAAGCCGGAAAGCCTTTGATTATATGGCATTTTCCGCGCCCTTGTCGAACCGCGGCACTGGGCAGTCCGGATGCGGCGCTCCTGTCATCCGTCCCCGTGGGAGCCGTCGAGAGCTAGCGTCAAGCCTGACGCCCCAGGCGGCCACTGCTCTGCCCGGGGGTCGCCATTGTGGCGCCGCCGCAACGCCGGGCCGCCGCCGTAGCGCGGGCAAGTTCCGAAACATCTTTTACCAACGCTCATCGACGTCCCGGGCCTACGCCACCCTGTCGGCATAAAGTCCTTGGTCGGCATGCCCCGACAACGATGGTTACGAAAGTTGCGCCTGCCGTCCATTCTTCGGCGCCGCGGCGCCGCCCGCGACGACACGCCAAGCAACCGTCATATGCCGTCTCTAGCCTCTGTCGCGTCGCCGATCCAGGCGGCCACGCCCCCCTAAGCCAAGGACACGCATACGATGACTTCCCGCCGTCAATTCCTTCACAGCGTCGCCACTTCCGGCCTGTCGGCCGCCGCGCTGGCGACGTTCCCGCCCGGTATCCGCCGCGCGCTGGCCATCCCGGCGCACCACGATACCGGCACGATCAAGGACGTGAAGCACGTCGTGCTGCTGATGATGGAAAACCGCTCCTTCGACAGCTACTTCGGCACCTTCAAGGGGGTGCGGGGCTACGGCGACCGGTTCGCGGTGCCGGCCCCCGGCGGCAAGAACATTTTCTACCAGAGCTATACGAAGACATCCCCCGCCACCACCTACACGCCCTATCACCTGGACGAGAACCAGGGCAACGCGCAGCGTGCCGGCAGCACGCCGCACAGCTGGGCGGACACGCAGGCCGCCTGGGACCACGGCCGCATGAACCGCTGGCCGGATGCCAAGAACCCGCTTTCCATGGGCTATTACGAAGATGCCGAAGTCCCGTTCCAGCGGGCGCTGGCCGATGCCTTCACCCTGTGCGACCACTACCATTGCGGCATGCACACCGGCACCATCGCCAACCGGCTGTTCTACTGGACCGGCACCAATGGCCCGAACGGCAGCGACCCGTCGGAGGGCGGGCCGGTCAACGTGGCGGTACTGAACAACCAGTACAACGGCGGCAACGACATCGGTCCGTCCACCGAAGGCTGGACCTGGACCACCTACGCCGACCGCCTGCAGAAGGCGGGGGTCCGCTGGAAGGTCTATCAAAGCCTGATCGACAACTACGGCTGCAACGAGATGATGAGCTTCCGCCACTGGCGCGCGGAAATCGAGAAGATGCCGCCCTCGCGGCGCCCCCTGTACGTCCCGAAGACCGATATCACGCAAGACGCCAGCCTGGCCGGCCCCGTGTACGACCCGCTGACCGATGACGCGCTGAGTCCCTTGGCCAAGGGCTTCGCCAACACCATGCCGCAGGGCTTCCTGGAAACCTTCCGCGCCGACATCCAGGCCGGCAAGCTGCCCGACGTGTCGTGGATTATCCCGCCGTCGGTATACAGCGAGCACCCCGGCCCCTCCAGCCCCGTGAAGGGCGGCTGGTATGTACAGGAGGTGCTGGATGCCCTGACGTCCAACCCCGAGGTCTGGAGCAAGACCGTGCTGCTGGTCAACTACGACGAGAACGACGGCTTCTTCGACCACATGCCGCCACCGTCGGCCCCTTCGCGCAATCCCGATGGCACCCTGGCCGGCGGCACCACGCTGCGCGATGACGAAATGGCGGTCGAATACCACGACTACACGCCGGCCACCGCGCAGCAACCCGCGCGCGACGGCCGCCCCTACGGGCCCGGCCCCCGCGTGCCGCTGTGGGTGGTCTCGCCCTGGAGCCGGGGCGGCTGGGTGAATTCCCAGGTGTTCGATCACACCTCCACGCTGATGTTCCTGGAAAAGCGCTTCGGCGTGAAGGAGCCGCAGATCAGCGATTACCGCCGCGCGGTGTGCGGCGACCTGACCAGCGCGTTCAACTTCGACAATCCCAACAATGAACCGCTGCCCACGCTGAACGGCAGTTCGACCAAAGACCAGGTCGACGCGCTGACGGCCGCGCAGCAAAGCGCGCCCAAGATCGCGCCGCCCGCCACGCCCAGCATGCCGGCGCAAGCCACCGGCGTACGCCCGTCGCGCGCGCTGCCCTACGAGCTGTCGGTGGATATCGACGCCCATCCAGGCCGCGGCACGGTGGAGCTGAAATTCCGCAATTCGGGCGACGCCGGGGCGGTATTCCATGTGTACGACAAACTGCACCTGGACCGCGTGCCGCGGCGCTATGCGGTCGAGCCGCGGCGCTCGCTGCAAGGCAACTGGGCCGCCGGCGCCGACGATGGCGGCAAATACGACCTGTGGGTGCTCGGCCCGAACGGCTTCCATCGCCACTTCGCGGGCGACCTGGACGCGCTGAACGGCCGCCGGGCGCCGGCGCCGGAAGTCGGGTTCGAGACCGACGGCAGAAGCGGCAACGTACGGCTGATCGTGCGCAACCAGGGCGACAGCCCGGTCGAATGCACGGTGAAATCCAACCGCGCCTACGGCGACCTGCGGGCACGTGGCGGCGACTTCGACGCCCGGCGCGACGGATCCTGGACGGCCACGGTGCGGCCGGGCCACAAAGCGCAGATGACGCTATCGCTGCGCGACAGCGGCAACTGGTATGACCTGCGGGTAACCGCGGATTCGGACGCAAGCTTCGTGCGCCGCCTGGCCGGTCGCGTCGAAACCGGCCGGCATTCCGTCAGCGACCCGGCGATGGGCCTGCCGGACGCGTTCTGACGCCGCGGGCGGCTTCCCTCGCCATCGCGCCCAGCCGGGCACCATGGCGAGCGGCCACCAAGTCCGCGTGCGCGCCGCGCCCGCCCCAAGCCGAGGGGCGGGCATGCGCATCACTGCCCGGTATCGGGGTACATGGGCCCCGCGTAGCTGAAGCCGTATTTCCATGCGTCGCCGTTGACGCGTTCGGCGCTGGGGGCGGCGCAGCCGCCCAGCATCGCTGCCAGCGCAATGGCCAACGCGGCTATACGGATGCGGTTTCTGCTGTCCATCGATATCTCTCCTTGCAGGCCCGACGTCTGGCCGGACGGCGCGCGGGCCCCCGCCGATTACCCAGCGGCTTTATCCGGGTTGCCGCAGCTGCACCCCTTCCGCGATGTGGCGCGCGCCGACGACGGGCTCGCCTTCCAGGTCCGCGGCCGTGCGGGCCACCCTTAGCACGCGATGCGCGGCGCGTCCGGACGCGTTCAGGCTGGCCATCGCCTGGCGCAACAAGACCCGCGCGTCATCCGCGAGGGGACAATGTAGCGTCAATTCGCGCGGGTCGAGCCGCGCGTTCACCTTGCCCTGGCGTGCCTGCTGGCGCGCGCGGCAGTCTAGGACACGATCGCGCACGGCGGCCGATGCCTCGCCCGGGGGGCCGTCCATCCAATCGGGCTCGGGCGGCGGCAACTCTATCTGAAGATCGATGCGATCCAGCAAGGGACCGGACAACCTGGCGCGGTAGCGCTGGGCCTGTTCAGGCGTGCAGCGACAGGCGATGCGAGGATGCCCGCGCCATCCGCAGGGACAGGGATTCATGGCGGCGATCAACTGGAAACGCGCCGGATACTGCAAGGTATGGGCGGCGCGGGCGATCTCCACGCTGCCGCTTTCCAGGGGTTCGCGCAAGGCCTCCAGCGCGCGGCGATCGAACTCCGGCAATTCGTCCAGGAACAATACGCCGTGATGCGCCAGGCTGATTTCACCCGGCCGCGGACGCGTGCCGCCGCCCACCAGGGCGGCCGCGGTGGCGCAATGATGTGGCGCCCGGAACGGGGGCCGGAGACTGAAGGTTGCATCGCCACCCGCCAGGCCGGCGATGGCGGACACCTCCAGCGCCTGGACGAGCGACAGCCGGGGCAACAGCCCCGGCAGGCGATGCGCGAGCATGCTCTTGCCCGCGCCCGGCGGCCCCACCATCAGCAGGCTGTGGCCGCCGGCCGCCGCCAGCTCCAGCGCGCGGCGGGCCCCGCCCTGCCCGCGCACATCGGACAGGCAGGGCCCGTCGGCCGCCTCCGGCCACGGCGCGGGCACGGCGCGCGGCATGGCGGCTTCGCCGCTAAGATGCGCCACGACATCGCCCAGGGTGGCTGCGGACAACACCTGCAAGCCGGGAACATGCGCCGCTTGCGCCGCGCTGGCCGCGGGCAGGACGAGCGTGGCATCCGCATGATCGGCCGCCACGCCCAGGGCGATGGCCAGGGGCGCGGCGATGGGCACCAGGACACCGGTCAGCGAGAGCTCGCCGGCCAGCACCATGGCGGAAAGGCAGGACGTGTCCGCCCGGCCCAGCAGTTCCGGCATGGGGATCTGGCCGGAGGCCAGCAGCACGCCCACGGCGATGGGCAGGTCGAAGCGCGCCGATTCCTTGCGCAGATCCGCGGGCGACAGGCTGACGGTCAGCCGCCCGGCGGGAAATTCGAAGCCGCTGTTCTGGATGGCGGCCCGCACGCGTTCCCGGCTTTCGCGCACGGCCGCGTCGGCCAAGCCCACCACGGTGAACGACGGCAGGCCCGGGGCGAGATGGGTTTCCACCCGCACCGGCACCGCCCGCAGGCCCGCCAGCGCGCGGCTGCCCAGGACGGCAAGACTCATGACCACCACGCTGTTTCCGAAGAAGGGCCCAGTATGCGGAAATCCTTGCCGGCACATCGGCCGGCCAGGATGAAAGTGTCACGGTCGGGGCCCTGGGCTTTCCCTTGCGGACGTGCGATCGAGAAGGTCGGTGGAGCAGCCCGCCGATTTCCGGATGGAGGACCTGCGCGCCGTCATTGAAGGTGTATGTCGCCCTCCGCGATCACCTTGGCCCATTTGCTGTTTTCGCCGGCGACGAATGCCGCGGTTTCCGCCCCGATCAGGTCGTTCATTGCCGGCCCGCTGCCCTTGTAGGGGCAAGCCAGCCGGCAAGGCCCCCCGCAACAAAACCTTGGCCGGCCTGCAAGAAAAAAGCGTTCGACGCCCTGCCACGCCAGACCAGATACTGCATCCACCTTGACCGCGGCGTGACGCAACCGGATCCGACGGGTCGACGCGGGCAAGGTCATTTTGAAAACGGGAGCAAACTGCCATGGCTATCGTCGTCAAACCATTCGCGCGGAACTTCGGCGCCGATATCGTCGGCGCGCCGCCGGACCTGCAAGTATCGGACGACGACTTTCGGGTGATCGAATCCGCCTGGGCGGCACATAGCATCTTGCGGTTTCGCGGCCTGGACATGAGCCCGGAACAGCATGTGGCGTTCAGCCGGCGCTTCGGCCCGCTGCACATCATGACGCCGCTGAAATTCAACCTTGCCGGCCATCCCGAGATCTTCGTCGTCTCCAATGCCAGCAAGGACGACCCGAGCCGGCCGATCGCGCAGGAACAAGGCGCGGGCGACGCAGGCTTGAAGCGTGCCGGCGAAGGCTTCCACACGGATGGCGAGGACAAGCGCATCCCCAACGCCGGATCCTTCCTCTACGCCAAAAGCGTGCCGCCCGAACGCGGCGACACGCTGTTCGCCGATATGTACGCGGCCTACGAAGCGCTGCCGGACAAGATCAAGCAGGCCATGGCCGGACGGCGGGCGCGCTACAGCCGGATCGACCTGCATCACGTCTACTACCCGCTGATGGACCCGCTGACGGAAGAGCAGAAACGCGAGCGTCCGGATGTCTGCCATCCGCTGGCGCGCCGGCATCCGGTAACCGGCCGCACCTCGCTCTATATCGGCCGCTGGGCCTGCGACATCGAAGGCCTGCCCAAGGACGAAGGGCGCGCGCTCGTGCGCTATCTGCAGGAATTCGCCCGGCAGCCGCGCTTCCTGTTTCGCCAGCAGTGGCTGCCGGGCGACGCGATTCTTTGGGACAACCGCTGCACCCAGCACTGCGCGACGGGATTCGACGACACGCGCTATGTCCGCACCATGCACCGCACGACGCTGGAAGGCGACGAACCGCGCATGGCCGAAACCTCCGCGGCCCTGGCGCTGTGAGCCGGGCCGGGCGCGGGGTAGTCACCAATGGCGCGCGATCCGATTCGGGGCATGATCGACGAATCACCAACGATCGAGAAATGCCATGAACATCCGCTTTCTGGAAACCGTGCTGTGGCTGGCCAGGCTGCGCAGCATCAAGGCCACCGCGGAAAAGCTGTGCATCACGCACACGGCGATATCCAACCGCATCGCTTCCATCGAGTCGGACCTGGGCGTGCGGCTCTTCGTGCGCTCCGAACTGGGCTTCGAGCCGACGGCCGAAGGACGACGCTTCATCGACCAGGCGCAGATCATCATCGACGACTACCAGAAGCTGCGCCGCATGATGCTGGACCCGGCGGAAATGCGCGGCCAAGTGCGGGTCGGTGCGGTCAGCACCCTTATCCCCACCCTCTTCCCGCCCCTGGTCAAGACCATCCGCGAGGAGTATCCGCATATCTCCCTGAGCGTGACGACGCAGCTTTCGGAGCTGCTGCTCGCCGAGCTGGACGCCGGCCGGCGGGACATCGTGCTGGTGTCGATCACGCCACCTGCCGAGGCTGGGGTGGTGATCGTGCCCTTGCTGAGCTTCTCGATGTGTTTCGT
Organism: Bordetella bronchialis; assembly: GCF_001676705.1. Taxonomy (NCBI): domain Bacteria; kingdom Pseudomonadati; phylum Pseudomonadota; class Betaproteobacteria; order Burkholderiales; family Alcaligenaceae; genus Bordetella; species Bordetella bronchialis. The sequence goes on along the minus strand of NZ_CP016170.1, from coordinate 2,179,873 downwards.
GGCCAGCCCATCGCTGGGTATTCCGCTGGACCGTCCGCTATCTCCGCAAGACCTGGCCCGCTATCCGGTGATCGGCTATCCCCACGGCACGCCGTCGCAGGCCCGGCTGGACAGTTACTTCGCCGACGAGGCGCAGCAGACGGTAGTGATCCACGCTTCGGCGGCGGTGCCCACCAACGTGCAGATGGCGGCGTCCGGCATCGGCATATGCGCGGTCCCGCGGGCGGTGGTACGGCAGGAGATCGATCGGGGCGCCCTGGTCGAGCTGCCGGTGGTCAAGCCTTTCGTCGCTGTCAATTACGTGGCGGTGTTTGCCGACCGCGAACATTCCGACCTGCCGCGTGGCGTGGCCGCCCTGGCCCGCCAGGCCGCCAAGCTGTATTGCCAGGCTTCCGACCCCGCCTGGGCATGGGAAGACGAATCCACGGACGCCGTCCAGGAGGACATGTGAAAGCCAGCATCATCCAGATGAATTCCGTGGCCGACAAGCCGCGAAACATCGAGACCGCGCGCCGCCTCGCGCGCCGCGCCATTGAAGAGGACGGCGCCCGCCTGGTGTCCTTCCCCGAGCATTTCGACTGGGCCGGCGGCACGGTGGCCGACAAAGTCGCCGCGGGAGAAGCGGAACGCGACGGCCCGGCTTACGACATGTGCCGGCGGCTGGCGGTCGACCACGGCATCCATGTGCACTCGGGCAGCTTCTACGAGCGCTCGCCAGATCCCGCCAGGGTCTATAACACATCGGTGGTCTTCGATCCCCGGGGGCGCGAGATCGCCCGCTATCGGAAGATCCATTTGTTCGACATCGTCGCGCCCGACGGCCTGCGCTATGGCGAATCGGACGCGGTGATGGCGGGCCGCGAGTCGGTGGTGGCGGAAATCGATGGCGTGGTCTTCGGCCTGGCCATCTGCTACGACCTGCGCTTTCCCGAACTATTCCAGATACTGGTCGAGCGCGGCGCCCAGGCCATCCTGCTGCCAGCCTCCTTCACGCTGCAGACGGGCAAGGATCACTGGGAGGTGCTGTGCCGCGCGCGGGCCATCGAAACCCAGTGCTACTTCCTGGCGCCCGCGCAGATCGGCCCCTTCATGCAGGACGGCGAGCGCCGGCATACCTATGGCCATACGCTGGTCTGCGATCCCTGGGGCCACGTGGTGGCGAAGGCCTCGGACGAAGAAGGCTTCGTCACCGCGCGCATCGACCCGGCGCTGGTGCGACGCGTACGAGCGCAGATCCCGTTGGCCAGCCATAAGGTGCTTTGAGATGAAGAAATACGTCATAGGCCCGTCCCCCGCCGCGCTGGACCCGTCGGTTTTCGAATTGCTCGAAGACGTGGAGACCGCGACCGTCGGACACTTCCGGCATTGGGGCTTCATGGATCCGGCGATCCAGGCGCTGGGCACGCCCGCCCGCATCATCGGGCGGGCGGTCACCCTGGCGCTGCCGGCGCAGGACTCCACCCTGCTCCATCACGCGCTGGGGCAGCTGAGGCCTGGCGATGTCGTCGTCATCGACAGGCTGGGCGACCGCAAGCACGCCTGCTGGGGCGGCGGCGTGACGCAACAGGCCAGCAAGGCAGGCGCGGCCGGCGCGGTGGTGGACGGCGCCTGCACCGATCCATCCGAGATCGCCGCCTTCGGCATGCCCGTCTGGTGCCGGGGCGTTTCCCCGATCACCACGCGCATCTACGACCTGGCCGGCATGCTCAACATGCCGGTGTCTTGCGGCGGCGTCGTGGTCAATCCGGGCGACGTCATCCTGGCCGATGAGAACGGTGTGCTGGTGCTGCCGCCAAGAGAGATCGCCGAAGTCGCCGCGATGGCGAAAGCGAAGCAGGCGCGGCAACGCGCCAATGCGGAGAAGATCGCCGCCGGCGCGGCCCTGCTTGGCGAGCTCTCCGGCGCCAGCGGCCACGTGGCGCGGGATGGCTGAATTCGATCGGCCCGCGTTACCGCAGGCCGTGAAGCGCACCGCCCAAGGCGGCGAGTCGAGGGGACAAGCCAAGGCGGCGGAGTCGGACCGCCATCAACAGAACCTATCAAGGGGAGTCTCATGCAGACTACGCACATATTCACGAAGCGACTGGGTTTGCTCGCGCTATGTGGCGCCATGGGCGCCATCCCGTTGGCGGCCGCCGCCCAGCAAGGATGGCCCGATCGTGCCATCCGCATTATCGTGCCCTTCCCGCCCGGCAATTCCTCCGATGTATCGATGCGCCTGGTCGCCGAGCAGCTTGGCGGCAGCCTGCACCAGAGCGTCGTGGTGGAAAACCGCACCGGCGCGGGCGGCTCGATCGGCACGGCCTACGCCGCCAAGGCGCCGGCGGACGGCTACACCCTGGCAATGGGATCGACGGGCCCGATGTCCATCGGGCAGTGGCTGCATCCCGGTACGCTGGGCTATGACCCCGCCAAGGACTTCGTGCCGGTCGGCGCGGTGGCGTGGGCGCCGCAGGTGCTGGTGGTGCGCAAATCCTTTCCCGCCTCGACTTTCCCGGAGATGCTGGCGTACGCGAAACAGCCCGGCGTGCACCTGAAATACGGCTCGTCCGGCATAGGCACGACGCCGCATCTGGTCATTTCGGCAATGCTGAAACAGGCGGGCATCGAAGCCGCGCATATTCCCTATCGCGGCGGCGTACAGACCGCCACCGATCTGGTGGGCGGACAGATCGATTTCATCTCGGACAACGTACCGGTGGTGGCAGGGCTGTTGGCCAAGGACGTCGTGAAGCCGCTGGGCGTCAGCTCGAACACGCGCATCCCTTCCCTGCCCGATGTTCCTACCCTGCAGGAACAGGGATTGAAGGACTTCAACCTGCAGGGCTGGATCATCCTGATGGCGCCCGCAGGTACGCCGCAGCCCATCGTCGACCGGCTGCGCGCGGAAATGCGGAAAATCGTCGCGAAGCCCGAAGTTCGGGACAGGATCAATGGCCTGGGGCTGCTGCCCATGGATATGGGCACGGCGCAACTGGGCGGTTTCCTGGCCAATGAATCGACCAAGTGGAAGCAGCTCGTCAAACAGTCCGGCGCCGCGGAGAACTGACGCGGCCGGGCTCCGGTTTCCGGCCCGCCGGATCAGCCCGGGCGCCTGGCGGCCGTCACGATGATCTCCACCAGCAGATCGGGCGAGGCCAGCCTGGCCTCGCACGTCGCCCGCGTCGGCAGCGCATCGGCCGGCGCCCATTCGGCCCATACCTGGTTCATGCCGGCGAAATCGCGCTCGATGTCCTTCAGCCAGATCTGTACCGACAGCAGGCGCGTCTTATCCGTATCGGCCCGCGCCAGATAGCCGTCGATCTTGGCCAGCACGTCGCGCGTCTGCGCGACGATGCCGCCCTCGGCGGAAGAGGTCACGCCCGCCACGTACACGGTGTCGCCGTGTATCACGATGCGGCTCAGGCGCTCGTTGGAATCCTTGCGCACGATATCGGTCATGGGTGCTGCTCCTTGGAAGTGGAAGCCGGCGCGCCCGTGGCACCGGCGAAACGATCGATGGCGAAGGGCGCGATCGGCAGCGCGGTTGCACCGGTGGTGATCAGATCGGCCATGATCCGGCCGACGATAGGCCCCAGCTCGAAGCCATGCGCGGAGAAGCCGAAGGCGTGGAAGGCGCTGTCAAAACGGCGGCTGCGCCCGATCACGGGAATCTCGTCGGGCATGGCGGCCTCGATGCCGGCCCAGCCGCGATTCACCACCGCGTGGCGCATGTGCGGAAACAGGTCGCATACCGTGCGTGCGCCCTCGGCCAGCGAATGAAAGTCCAGTTCGGTCCATTCGGCGTCGCGGTCGACCCAGGCGCGCCGGCCGCCGCCGATCAGCACGGTGCCGTTGGCGCGCTGCTTGAACGACAGCGGCCGGCCGGTGCCCAGCACCACCGCATCCAGGAAATGGTCCATGCGCAGCGTCACCAGCATCATCGGGCCGATGGCGGTCAGCGGCACCGGCTCGCCCCATTCGGCGGCGATGCGGTCGGCCCAGGCGCCCGCGCAGTTGAGCACCTGCGGCGCGGTGTACACCCCGGCGTCGGTCTCGACCCGCCATTGCCCTTGCTCGTGCGCGGTGCGCAGCACGCGCACGCCTTCCAGGAAACGCGCGCCCAGGCTGGCGGCCTTGCGGCGGAACGCCAGGGTGGTGCGATAGGGATCGGCGGCCGCGTCCTCGCGCGCGATCAGTCCGCCGTGCACCGTGGGCGCCAGCGCGGGAATCATCGCCCGCAGTTCGTCGCGGCCTATCCATTGCTCATGGGTATAGCCATGCGCCCGCATCGTCGCCAGGCGTTCGCGCAGCGCCGCCGCGTCGGCCTCGTTCTCGGCCACGCGCACCTGTCCATGCTGTTCGAAGCCGCAGTCGTCATCGACCAGCTCGCCGATGCGATACCAGAGCTCGCGCGAGGCCAGCGCCAGCGGCACCTCGGCCAGATGCCGCGCCAGCGTGCGCACGCCGCCCGCATTCACTCCCGAGGCATGGCGGCCGACGTAGTTCTTCTCGATCACCAGCGCCGGCACGCCGGCGCGCGCCAGGTGCAGCGCCGCCGAACTGCCGTGCAGGCCGCCGCCGATGATGATGACGGCGGCCGAACGGGGAGCGTCCGTCATGGCGGCCTCCTATTTCTTCAGGCGCACCACCGCCTGGCGGGATTCGTCGGTCTGCGGCAGCGACGCCAGCTCGCCCAGCGTCAGCGGCTTGGTCGGGAAGCGCAGGCGGTAGTAGCCCACTTCCGGCACCGGCACGCCGCGTTCCTCGGCGATGATCTCCGACACCGTCAGGCCGCAGAAACGGCCTTGGCAGGGCCCCATGCCGCAGCGCAGGAAGGCCTTCATCTGGTTCGGACCGCCGCAACCGAGCTTGACCGTGTCGCGCACCTGCGCCGCCGTCACTTCCTCGCAGCGGCAGACGATGGTATCGCCGGTGGGACGACGGAAGGTCTCCGGGGCCTTGTACAAGGCGTCGAAGAAGTCGCGTCCGCGCACCGCCCGCGCCAAGGCGGCGCGCGGCGCGGCGGCTTCGCTGTCGCGCCGCGCGGCATCGATGCGGCCCAGCAGATGCGCCGCCTGCAAGGCCGCCAGCCGGCCGCGCTGCTCGGCCGCCAGCGCGCCGGCGATGCCGGCGCCGTCGCCCGCCATGCCGACGCCGTCCACCGAGGTCAGGCCCCAGTCGTCCACGTCCGGCTCCCAGCAATCCAGCGCCGTATTCCAGCGGTGCTCGGCGCCGATGGCGCGCGACAGGTTGACGTTGGGCACAACGCCCTGGTGCAGCAGCAGTTGTTGCGCGGGCAGGGTCCGGGTTTGTCCCGCCGCGGTGGTGTAGCGCACGCTTTCCAGCTTGTCCTGGCCCAGCGCCTCCAGCGCCGTCACGCCCCGGACGATGGGTATCGCCGCCTTGACCGCGCGCAACAGCGACAGCCCCTTGCCCAGGTAGGGCGAACGCAGGAAGTCCCACACCTTCGGCAAGGCCTGGCGCAGGCGACCGGGCGGCGTGGTTTCGAGCAGCGCGTCGACCTTCACGCCGGCATTCAAATACTGCCAGGCCACCAGGTATAGCAGCGGTCCACAGCCGGCCAGCACGGTGCGGTCGGCCGGCACCACGCCCGCCGACTTCAGCAGGATCTGCGCCGCGCCGGCGGTGATGACGCCCGGCAGCGTCCAGCCCGGGATCGGGAAGGGGCGCTCCTGCGCGCCGGTGGCCAGCAGCAGGCGCCGCGCATGCAGGATGCGCGCCTCGCCCGCCACCGAATACGCCACCTCGAAGCCCAGCGCCGGCTCCGGCGCCGTACGCTCGGCCACCGCCCATACGGTCGCGCCCGCCACATAGCGCGCGCCGGACTGCCTGAACGGCTCGACCAGCGAGGCGCCGTGCCAGTAGTCCGGCCCCAGCACGGCGCGGTCGGTGACCGGCGTGGTGGTGATGGCGCGGTAGATCTGCCCGCCCGGCGCGGGCTGTTCATCCAGCAGCACCGTCTCGACGCCCAGCCGCGCGGCCGTCGTGGCCGCGGCCAGCCCGGCCGGCCCGGCGCCCACCACCAGCAAATCGCATTGCATCGTCTCTATCATGCCCGCACCTTGCGCGCGCCCAGCTGGCGCTCGATCTTCATGCCTTCGCGCACGGCCGTCATGCAGCCCTGCTGGTTCGCCTGGCCATCGATGGTGACCAGGCAGTCGTAGCACACGCCCATCATGCAATAGGGCCCGCGCGGCACCTCGCCCACCGCGGTATCGCGACAGGCCTGCACGCCGCCGGCGAACAATGCCGCGGCCACGCTGTCGCCGGCGCGGCATTGCAATTCGGCGCCATTGACGGTCACCCGCACCGGCGCGCCTTGCGCCTGCCGCTGCGCTTCGTCAAGCCTCTTGAACATGGAACCTCCGGGTCGAGAAGGGCGCCATGTCGTCGGCCAGCCGGCCGGCGGCGATCATCGGCGCCAGTTTGAGCGCGTGCGCGGCGGCCAGGGTCACGCCGCTGTGACAGGTGGCGACGAAAGCGCCCGGGCACGCCTCGGATTGTTGATAGATGGGGAAACCATCCTTGGACATCACGCGCAGCGCGGCCCAGCTGCGCACCACCCGCACCTCGCGCAGGGCCGGCAAGGTACGCACGGCGCGGTCGGCCAGCGTGCCCAGGATAGGCAAGCCCACCTGGTTGTCCACATAGCCGGCCTCTTCCTGCGAGTCGCCGATCAGCCAGGTGCCCTCATCGGTCTGGCGCAAGGTGGAAAGCGGCGTTTCCAGCAGGCGGCGGGTCCGCTCCAGCACCACGATCTGGCCGCGCTGCGGCCGCACCGGCACCGACAGGCCGACCTGTTCGCCCAGCGCCTTGTTCGACAGCCCGCTGGCCAACACCAGCTTGCGGCCGCGCACCGTGCCGGCCGGCGTGGTGATCTCGAACACGCCGTCGTTTTGGCGGATGTTTTGCGCCGGACAGCGCGGCAGGTAATCCACGGCCCGCTGTGCAAAACTCATGTGCAGCGCACGCAGCAGCTTCAGCGGATTGGCGATGCCGTCCACCGGCGTCCAGCTGGCGCCGCGTACCTCGGGACCGATGCCCGGCACCATGTCGGCCAGCTCCTGGCGATCCAGCAGCTTCCAGTCGTATTGCGCCATGCCGGGCTGCGCCAGCAGCGTGCGCATGAAGGTGGCGCGCGCTTCCATTTCCTCGTCGCTCAATAGCGCGTGCAGGCCGCCGCGCTGCTCCAGGTGCACGTCCACGCCGGTCTGGTCCCGCAGCTCGGCCGCCAGTTGCGACCAGGCGGTGGCCGAGGTCATGGTCCACACGCCGTAGCGCGGCAGCCCCATGCCCTTGCTCTGCACCCATACCAGGCCGAAGTTGCCGCGTGAGGCACGGTAGGCGACATCGCCCTCGTCCAGCACCGCGACGCGGTCCAGCTCGCGCCGCAGCCCGTAGGCCAGGGCCGAGCCGACCAGGCCGCCGCCGATCACCACGGCGTCGTAGACGCCGCGATGCGCCGGCGCGCGCGGCGCCGCCAGTTGTGTTTCGTCCGTCATTAACGTCCCTTTCCGACAAACAGCTTTTCCAGGCCCACCAGGCGGTCCAGGATGAAGATGGCGATGATGGTCACGTAGATCAGCACGGCCGACACGGCCGTCACCAGTGGGTCGATGGTGTCCTCGATGTGCAGGAAGATGCGCACCGGCAGCGTGGTCGTGGACGGCGAAGCGATGAAGATCGACATGGTCAGCTCGTCGAAGCTGGTGATGAAGGCGATCACCCAGCCGCTTACCACGCCCGGCAGCAGCAGCGGCAGCACCACACGCCGGAAGGCGGTCCAGTTGGACGCGCCCAGCGACTGCGCCGCACGCTCCAGCGCCGGGTCGATGCCGGTGGCCGACGCCAGCACCAGCCGCAGCGCATAGGGCATTACCAGGATCACGTGCGCCACCACCAGCCCGACATAGGTGCCGGCCAGGTCCACGGTGGTGAAGAACTTCAGGAAGGCCAAGCCCAGCACCACGTGCGGAATCATCAGCGGCGACAGGAAGAACGCCAGCAAGGCTTCGCGGCCAACGAACCGGTTGCGCGCCAGCGCCAACGCGCTGGGGACCGCCAGCCCGATCGCCAGCGTGGCCGACAGCGTGCCCAGCCCCAGGCTGAACCAGAACGCCTCGATGAAGCGGGGGTTGTCCAGGATGGCGCGGAACCAGCGCAGGGACAGGCCGCCGCTGGGCAGCGAGATGAAACCCTCGGAGGTGAACGCCACCGCGCAGACCATCACGATGGGCGCCAGGATGAACAGGATGAAAAGCGTATGGAACAGCAGGCCGATGGGGCCGTTCCGGAAGTTCATGTCAGGCTCCCGACGGATTGAAGACCGCGCCATAGCGGCGCTCGATCAGCCGGTTGGCCGACAACAGCACCACGACGGTCGCCACCAGCAGCACCACCGCCAGCGCCGCGCCTAGCGGCCAATTCAGCGTGTTCAGGAATTCGTCGTAGGCGGCGGTGGCCACGTTTTTCAGGCGGCGGCCGCCGATGATGGCGGGCGTGGCGAACGAACTGGCGGCCAAGGCGAACACCATGATCGAGCCCGACAGGATGCCCGGCATGACCTGCGGCACGATCACGCGCCGGATCACGGTGAACTGGCTGGCGCCCAGCGACAGCGCGGCGGCCTCGGTAGACGGATTGATCCGCTGCAACGACGCCCACACCGAGATCACCATGAACGGCACCAGCACGTGCGTCAGCGCAATACCCACGCCCAGATTGCTGTACATCAGGTCCATCGGCGTCGAGATCAGGCCGATGCCCATCAGCGCCTTGTTGATGAGGCCGGTGGAACCGAACAGCAAGGCCCAGCCCAGCGTGCGCACCACCACCGAAATCAGCAGCGGCCCCAGCACCACCATCAGGAACAGGCTCTTCCACGGATTGGCCATGCGCGACAGCACATAGGCTTCCGCCGTGCCCAGCACCAGGCAGGCCACCGTCACCAGCGCCGCCACGCCGAAGGTCCGGGCGTAGATTTCGTAGTAATAGCCGTCGCCCAGGATCTCGATGTAGTTCTTCCAGGTGAAGGTGGCCTGCACGCCGCCGTAGAACTGGAAGTCGAAGAAGCTGATCAGGAATACCAGCGCCATCGGCACCACCAGAAAGGTGGCGTAGAGAGCCAGCGCCGGCCCGCTCAACAGCCAGGGGTTGACGCGCGCGCTCATTGCGCGGCCTCCTGCCCCGGCACCGCGCACATGTCCTGCGCGCGCCAGCGCAGGTGCACCGTCTCGCCCTCGGCGGGCACCGGCACGCCGTCGTTCTGGCGGATCACCAGCACCTCGCCCACGGAGGTATCCACCTGGCATAGCCAGTGGTTGCCCAGGAACACGCGCGTCTTCATGCGGCCCGGCAGGGAACAGGCGCCGGCCTCGGCGAACAGGATTTTCTCAGGCCGCACGATCACCGCGCCCCGCGGCACCGGCTGGCCCTCCATGGCGATATGGGCCTCGCCGATGCGCGCCCGCAGCTCGCCCGCATAGGGCTGGGCCGTGGGCGTGAAAACGTTGGCCTTGCCCAGGAACCCGCCGACAAAGCGGCTCGACGGCGCCTCATAGGCCGCGAAAGGCTCGGCCACCTGCTCGACCCGGCCCTGGTTCATCACCACGATACGGTCGGACAGCGCCAGGGCTTCGGACTGGTCGTGCGTCACCAGGATGGTGGTGGTGCCGACGGTGCGCTGGATGCTGCGCAGCTCCAGCTGCATTTCCTCGCGCAGCTTCGCGTCCAGGTTCGACAGCGGTTCGTCCAGCAACAGCACGCTGGGGCGTATCACCAGCGCGCGCGCCAGCGCCACGCGTTGCTGCTGGCCGCCTGACATGCGCGCCGGATGGCGGTCGGCCAGGTGCGACAGGCCCACCAGCTTGAGCGCCTCGGCCACCCGCGCCCGCCGCTCTTCCTTGCCGACGCGCTGCATCTCCAGGCCGAACGACACGTTCTCGGCCGCAGTCATGTGGGGAAACAGCGCGTAGTTCTGGAACACCATGCCCAGGCCGCGCTTGTTGGCCGGAATGCGGCTGACGTCCTTGCCGTCCAGCACGATGCTGCCGCCGCTGGGCTCGACGAACCCGGCGATCATTTGCAGGGTAGTGGTCTTGCCGCACCCCGACGGCCCCAGCAGCGAGATGAACTCGCCGCGTTCGACCGACAGGCTTAGGTCCTCGACCGCCGTCAGGTCGCCGTAGCGCTTGGACAGGCGGTTCAAAACGAGATAGCTCATGGATGCTCCCGCTGGCGGCGCGCCCGCGCCGCCGTTGCCTCAGCGCTCGATTTCACGCGTCCAGCGCTTGTTCCAGTCGTCCCGGTTCTGGTTGACGGTGTCCCAGTCGATCACGATCAGGTCGGCGGCGCGCTTGCCGATAGGCAGCGGCACGCGCGGATCGTCGACCACCTTGGCCTGCTTGTTGACCGGGCCATAGCCATAGGCGGTGGCCAGCTGCTCCTGCACCTTCGGGCTGACCAGATAGTTGACGAAGGCCTGCGCCAGCGGATTGGCGTCGGCCTTGGCCACCGGACACACCGACGACAGCAGGGCATAGGCCCCTTCCCGCGGATAGACGAAGCCCACCGGGAAGCCGGTGTCGGCGAAGGCCTTGACGCGGCCGCTGCCCCACACCGCGATGGTGGCCTGGCCGCTGGAGAACAGCTCGGTCATCTTGCCGGGCGAGGGCTCGTACACCAGCACGTTGGGACCGACCTCGTCCTTGAAGGTCTTGAAGCCGGGATCGATGTTCTTTTCGCCCCCGCCGCCTTCGCGGGCGTATTCCACCAGCGCGTGCAGGCCGTAGGTATTGTTCAGGGGCGGCACCACCAGCTGCTTCTTGTACTTGGGATCCTTCAGGTCCTTCCACGAGGTGGGCGCGGGCCACTTGCGCTCGTCGAACACCTTCTTGTTGTACATGATGCCCGTGGCGACCATGCCGATGGCCACGGCCTTGTCGTCCTTGTAGCGCGCGGTGCCGTACAGGTCGTCGGCCGGCAGGCCCTTGATCGGCGCGCAGAAGCCGAGCGCGATGGCCTGGTACATCGGGCCGTCGTCGATGATGGCGACGTCGATCTGCTGGTTGCTTTTCTGCGCCTGCAGCCGCGCCACCGTGTTGGTGGAGTTGCCGGCCACGTAATCCAGCTCGACGCCATGCTGCTTGGCGAAGGGCGGGAAGATGTCCTTGCGCATGATGTCTTCGAACGAGCCGCCGTAGCCGGCGACCACCAGTTTCTGCTGCGCCTGCGCGCTGGCGCACACACCGACGGCCACCGTGGCCGCCGTCAGGACTGCGAGTACCTTGCCCATGAAAACCCCCATTATTGGAAGAGAACTGCAAGAACTGCGATGCCGCCTGAATCCGGGGATGGACTCGCCGCAGAAAAAATGCGGACCCGCTTGCCCCGCGACCTCATGTCCGCCGTACAATTTGTCCGTACATGAATGTCCGGACAAATAATGGATCCACCATGACGGCGTTGTCAATCGGTTATTGTCCGGACAAACCCCGATAGAGCGAGAAAAGGAACCATCCATGACCCGATCCTCCGAACGCGCGCCAGAGCCGGCCGCCGCGCGCGAGGCCCTCGGCCAGGCCACGGGGCCGGACGACGAGGCTGGCGGTCCGCGCTACAAAAGTATCTACCAGCAGCTGGCGCGCGACATCGGCAGCGGCCGCTATCCGGTCATGACGCTGCTGCCGACCGAACATGAACTGTGCGAGCAATTCGGCGCCAGCCGCCACACCATCCGCGAGGCCATCCGCATGCTGACGGTGGCCGGCATGGTGTCGCGCCGCCCGGGCGTGGGCACGCGCGTCGAGACCGCCCACGCCACCACCCGTTTCACGCAACGTATCTCGCAGTTCCCCGACCTGCTGCAATACGCGCGCAACGCCGCGCTTCTGGTGCAGGACGTGCGCACCGTCAAACTCGCCAGGCGGCTGGCGGAGACCCTGGGCGCCGAACCCGGCCAGTCGTGGCTGCATATCAACTCCATCAAGACGCTGGACGACCGCGACACGCCGGTAGCGTGCACGCTGATCTACGCCGATCCGGCGCATTCCGACCTGCGCGCCGACATCCAGCCGCGCATCTCGCTGCTACGGTTGATCGAGGACCACTTCGGCAGCCGCATCCACGAGGTCAACCAGGAGTTCTCGGCCACGCCCATCGCCGCGCCCATCGCCCGGCAATTGCACGTGGAACCGCGGACGGCGGGCTTCGTCATCACCCGCCGCTACTACGGCAGCGGCGGGGTGCTGCTGCTGGCCACCATCACCACCTTTCCCCACGACAAGATGAAGTACTCGATGTCGCTCAACGTGGCGTAGCCCATGTCGCGGCCGGCCGGGCTGCCCTTGCCCCGGCCCGCGTCACCGGGATGCCAGGCCCAAAACAAAATCCCCCGCGGACCCGAAGGGTCGCGGGGGATCGGGTTGGCAGAAGGCCCGCGGCTTGACGCCCGGGACGGCGTCAAGCCCCGCTGGCCGCGTCAATCCACCTTCAGGTTGCGCTCGCGCACGATGGCGGCCCAGCGGTCGATCTCCGCGTTGGTGAACGCCTGGAACTGCTCCGGCGTGCTGCCGACCACGTCGATACCCGCACCGCTGAGCTTCTCCTTCACGTCGGGCATCTGCAAGGCTTTCTGGATATCGGCCGAAATGCGCTTGACCGTGGCGTCCGGCATGGAGGCCGGCGCATAGACCCCGTACCACAGTACCGTCTGGTAGCCCGGCAGGCCGGCCTCTTCCATGGTCGGCACATCCGGCAGGGCCGGCGAGCGCGTCGCGCTGGTGACGGCCAGGGCCTTGACCTTGCCAGCCTTGACCAGCGGCAGGCTGACCGGCAAGCCGGGGAAGTACAGCTGCACGTCCCCCGCCGCGGCGGCGGTCAGCGCCTGCGAACCGCCGGTATAGGGCACATGCATCATCTGCAGATGCGCCATCGAGGCGAACAATTCGGCCGCCATGTCGTCGGCATTGCCGATGCCGGCGCTGCTGAAGTTCAGCTGGTTGGGCTTGGACTTCGCCAGGTTGATGAAATCCCGCAGGTTCTGGACCGGCAGCGTGGGCGTGACCACCACCACGTGCGGCATGGCCGTCACCTGCGATACGGCCTTCAGGTCCTTGCGCAGGTTGTACTTCAGGCGCGGGTACAGCGAGGCACTGACGGTGATCGCGTTCTGCGCGATCAACAGCGTGTGGCCATCGTCGGCGCGCGCCACGTGCTCGGCGGCGATATTGCCGGCCGCGCCCGCGCGGTTTTCGACGATGACGGCCTGGCCCCACAATTCAGCCAGCTTGGGGCTGATGGTGCGCGCGACCAGGTCCATGCTGCTGCCGGCGGCCAGGCCGGAAACGATGCGCACGGTGCGGGTGGGAAAGTCCGGCGCGGCCTGGGCCGATGCCGAGCCCATCAGGACCTGCGCGCACAGCGCGACGCCGGCCTGGATGATCATTCTGCGGTTCATGGAAAGCTCCTCCTTATCTATATCGGGACGCCGCGCTGAACGCGGGCCCGGGCTACACGTACGGCCGCTGGCGCGGCCGGATTCAAAATGGAAACGGCACGCCGGCCTCGCGCGCCACGCGCTCGATGTCGGACAGCGTATCGGCGGGCAGCGCCAGGCCGCTCGCGCGGTTTTCCGCGTCGGCCTGGACTTCCATCTCGCCGGGGTAATAGACCTGCCGATGTCCCGGGGCGACGGGAACATCCTTCAGCGAGGCGATATAGGCATCGATGCGGGCGTTGTAGTCCTCCATGGGCTGGAAGGCCGCCACATTCAGGGCAATCATCAAATGGCCGGCGCCGCTGCGGTTGACGGGATCGTAGGGACCATGCACGCGGTCCAGGAATTCGCTGCCCGACAGCACGCCGGACAGCACGTCGACCATGACGCCCATCACATAGCCCTTGTGGCCCGCCATGGGCAGGATGAATCCTTCCAGCGCCGCCTTCGGATCGGTGGTGGGATTGCCCTGGGCGTCGATGGCCCAATGCGAAGGAATGGGCTCGCGGCGCTTGTTCGCCAGGTAGATCTTGCCGCGCGCCACGCCGGAGTTCGCCATGTCCATGACTACGGGCGGATGGCTGCCGCCGGGCGCCGCGATGGACCACGGATTGGTGCCGATCTTCTTTTTCAATCCGCCCCATGGCGCCATATTGGGACCGGCATTGCTCATGAGCATCATCACGCAGCCCTGCTCCGCGCCGATGCGCGTGTAGTACATGCAGGTTCCGAAGTGATTCGAATTGCGGATCGACACCACGCCGACCCCGTGCTTGCGGGCGCGCGCCACCGCCTCGTCCACCGCCCGGCGGGCCACGACCTGGCCCATGCCGTCGCCGCCGTCCAGGACGGCGATCGCGCCGGCGTCCACCGCCAGCCGGGTTTCCGTCACGGCCTTCATCGCGCCCGAACGCAGGCGCGCGTAATACCAGCCCAGGCGCAGCATGCCGTGCGACTGGTGGCCCCACAGATCGGCCTGTACCAGCGTATCGGCCGCCAGCAAGGCGTCGGCCGCCGGCACGCCGGCGCTTTCGTAGACCGCGGCGGCCAGGTCGCGCATGCGCGCGGGGTCTATGCGTTTCGCGCCCTGTCGGGCGGACTCGGTATCTTCCATGATGGCTCCAGTGAATTGCTGTCGGGATCGGGCGCCTGCGCCACGACATCCGGCGGGACCGGGCCACGGCCCGGCGCCGTCGGCGCGTCCACCCTCATGCGGCGTGCGAGTACATCGGCTGTCCAGGGATGTCCATGCGTGCGACCAGCACGCTGCCGCTTTCCGACTCTGTGATGTACAGGTCGCGATTGTCCTTGCCGCCGAAGGCGATATTGGTGGTCATATGCCCCATGCAGGAATCGATGCGCAGCAGCGGCTCGCCGCGCGGCGAGAACTTCCACACCGCCCCCATGCCGGCATGCGCCACATACAGGTTGCCGGCCTGGTCCACGGCCATGCCGTCCGGCCCGCTGCCGCCCGACATCTGGATGAACAAGCCGACCCGCGTCAGCGACCGGTCCGGCAGCACCATGGCGCGCCAGACGCAGTTGCCGCGCGTGGCGGCCACGTACAGCGCGGTCTCCGAGGGGCTCATGACGATGCCGTTGGGGCTGGGTACGTTGTCCAGCAGGCATTCCAGGTAGCCGTCGGCTCCCTGCCGGTACACGCGGCCGGAGGGATCCTGCAAGCCCGTCTGGCCCTGGTCCGTGAAATACAGGTCGCCGTTGGCGGCGAAGAAAAGGTCATTGGGTCCCTTGAACCCCTCGGTCCTCGCCCTGCGGATATACGGCGTCACGCGCCCGGCGTCCGGATCGAGCAGCAGGATGCCATTCTTGTGGTCCGCCACGAAAATGCGGCCGTCGCGATGGATCTTCAATCCGTTCGGCTCGCCGTCGTACTCGATCAACTGCGTGACCTCGCCGGCGGGCGACACGCGGAAGATCAAACCGAAGGCGATATCCACCAGGTACAGGTTGCCCTGCCTGTCGAAGGACGGGCCCTCTATATAGCTGTCCGTCGCGCGGGTGCCCTTGCCGGCGCGCAGGCGCTCCTCGGACAACTGGCCCGCCTTGCGGTAGCGGTCGGGAATGCGCGTGAAGACCTCGGTCTTCATCGCCGGGGGTGCGGCGTACATGGCGGTCTCCTTTCCTCTTCGCGTCTTGCCGTGACGTGCCCGCGCTACAGCGGCAATTCCAGGTCGAGCAGCGGCGCATGCTGCTGGGCGCCGTAGACGTCGGTATCGCCGATGGCGCCGGATACGATGCGTCGCGGCAGGGTCGCCTTGTAGGCCAGGGCCGGCGGATATTCGGTGAACAGCACGTCCTCGGGCGCGACGCCGTACAGCGCGGCGATGCGCTCGCGCGTGATCACGCCGGTGCGGCGAACCCGCTCGAAGGTCTCGGCGCTGTCGAACATGATGTCCAGCGTCAGCTCGAAGGGGCCCGCGTTCTTGCTTTTGCAGGCCTTGGCGATATCTTTCAGTTTGGTCATGGCGGATCTCTTGTCCAGGGACGCGGCGCGCTAGACGGTCTCGTATTCGATCGGGAACATGCCGAGCGGATCGTCGGTGCGGATCACATGCTGCATGGTGAACTCGTAGACCGGGCCGCGCTCGATGTCGGAGGGCGAGAACGGGAAGGCCATATTGCCCTCGCGGCACAGCCGCCCGGGAAAATCGCTGTGCAGCAGCGTGACGCGGGTCAGCGCCAGTGCGGCATTGGCGATTTCCTGGGTGTCGCCGACCACCTCGGCCAGGATGCCGATTTCGTGGCTGCGGGCCTGGCGCAAGGGCTCCCACTCGCCCATCACCCCGTCCTTGCCATACAGGCGCATGACAATGCGATAGCGTTCGCGCGGAATCCCCAGCGCCGCGATCTTGGTGTGGGAAGCCTCCGTCACGGCCGCGATGAAGCTTTCCAGCTGGCCGATCAGGCCCGGATCGCGCGTACCGGCGAAGGCGATGGCGCTATAGCCCGAGCAGGCCGCGGCTTCCAGCTTGATGGTGTAGGGCTGCGGCTTCCACTGCATGCCGGTGATGCGGACGCGCCGCTCCGAGACGGCCTGCATGACGCAGGCGCTGGTATCCAGGACGCCGCCGGGCTCGTAGCGCACGATGGGGCTGGCGCTCTCGTGCAGGGCCTGCACCGATACCGACAAGGGCGTGCAGCGCAGTTCCGGGTTGGCCGGCTCCACCTCGACATAGTCCTCGCCCAGCGTGGCGATCAGGCAGTCGTGCTTTTTCGGCAATGCGGCGTTGCAGGCGCATTCCAGCAGCTTGCCCGCGTACCAGGCCGGCGCCGCCGGAATGCCATGGTGCATGGCCAGCGCCACCCAGGGCGCGGGATCGGTGCCGCGGCCGGCCAGGATGACCTGCGCGCCCGCGCGCAGCGCCGCCAGGTGCGGTTCCGGCCCCATCATGCCGACGATGCGCTCGGCGCGCTCGACCTCGTCCTCGGACAGCGGACCGGCCTTGCCGAGCGGCTGCACGCGCCCCGCGCGGATGCCGGCCTTCAGCCGCTCCTTGTCCTGCTCGGCATGGATGAGCGCCATCTTGAAATGCATGCCCTCTTCGCGGGCGATCTCGCGCACCAGCGCGGCGCAGGCCTGCAGGTGCGGCTCGCCACCGGCGCCGCCGCACGTGCCTATCATCATGGGGATATCCAGCTCCATCGCGCCGCGCAGCAGCAGGCGGATGTCCCGCTTCATCTGCAAGGCGGAATTGAGCGTCTTGCCGGAACCCAGGTAATGCGGCCCGGGATCGGAGCTGCCCCCATCCACGCCCACCATATGGGGCCGGGCCCGCAATGCGGTGGCCAGGGAGGCTTCCGGAAAGCCATATCCCAGGATTCCGCTGGCCGAGACCATACGGACTTCGTTCGTCATGTGCCCTACCCTCCTCTGCGCCCCGGCGTCGCGCCCGGATCCATTTTTTGTGGAATCATGTCGGCTCGTCGCGAGCCGCAGGCCGTCACTTTCCCGCTTCGCGCGGTACGCGGCAAGCGATCATTCAAGAGGGGGGTCATGCCGTACCGGCACGGCACTTCCCGGTATCACGGCGCAAGAGAGGAGAAACATGGACCCACACGGCGTGCCGCCCGGCGACGGAACGATGGATCCCTTGATGCGCAGGCTGGACCTGACCTCCCTGCGCCTGTTCGTGGACGCCTGCGAGGCCCGCAGCATCGCCGCGGCGGCGGCCCGCGCCTGCATCGTGCCCTCCGCCGTCAGCCGGCGGATCTCGGACCTGGAGAAATCCGTAGGAATTCCGCTGCTCTTCCGTTCGCCACGCGGCATCACGCCCACGGCTGCCGGGGAAACGGTATTGCGTTATGCCAGCGCGGCGCTGGCCCAGCTGCAGCACATGGGCACGGCACTGGGACGCTACGCGTCCGGCCTGCAGGGCACGGTACGCGTGGTGGCAAATATTTCGTCCATCGACCAGTACCTGCCCGAGGACCTCGCGGCGTTCTCGCAGACCTATCCCGATGTCAGCATCGAACTGGAAGAAAAACGCGGCGGCGAGATCCTGAAATCCGTGGAAGACGGCACGGCGGACCTGGGTATCGGCAACGACTGGTACCTGGGCGAAGCGGCGGCGGTCAGCCGCCCCTATCGCGAAGACAGCCTGGTGGCGATATTCCCCCGTTCGCATCCGATGGCGCGCCTGCGCGGCACGCGCTTCGCCGACGTCATCGACGAGCCCCTCATCGGCCTGCACGCCGAAAGCGCATACAACGCCAAACTGGCCCAGCAGGCCGCGTTGATCGGCAAGGAAATACGCATGAAGATCCGCGTCAACAGCTTCGACGCGCTATGCCGCATGGTCCACGCCGGGCTGGGGATTTCCTTCGTGCTGAAGCAGCTGGCGGACATGTATATGGACATCCTGAACATCGCCGCCGTGCCGCTGTCGGACGCCTGGGCCAACAAGCGCATCCTGATCGCCTACCGATCCGACGACATGCTGTCCGCCCCGGCGCGCACGCTGCTGGAATTCCTGACGCGCCAGTTCCTGACGCGGCAGGCCGAAACGCATGGCGGCGCGCCGGCGGAAGCCAATCCCGCGGCGGCGAGCTGACCGGGCCCGAGGGTCCGGGGCTAGGCCTGGGGCGGGGGCTGGACCGGGGCAGCCGGCGCCGGCCTGGCCTGCGCCGCCTCCAGCGCATTGATGCGCGCTTCCAGCAAGGTGACCTGCGCGGCCAGTTGATCGGCCCGGGCGACGGTGCGCGCCAGCAGTTCAGCCTGCACGTCGAATTCCTCGCGGGTCACCAGGTCCAGGCGGGAGAAGCCCTGCGCCATCATGGCGCGCACATTGCGCTCCAGGTCCGCCGCCGGGCTGCGGGCGATCAGGTCGGAAATATTCTTCTGGAGGTCTTCCATCCATTGCGTGGCGTTCATGGCTTTTCTCATGGGAATCGGGACAACGCCAGTTTAGAGCGTCACGCGGGGCGGCGCGAATCGGGCGCCCCCAGCCGGGCGAGGCCCGGCGGCCGGATCCCAACGCCTGAATCCCGGCGGCTGGGCCGGTCTCGGCCCCACCTGGGCCCCGCCCCGCCTGCATCCCGGCGCGTGAACCGCGGCGACTGAACCCGGCGTCGCACTGTGTTACCAGTGTGTGCGAGTCCCGGCCGCCGGGCCCGCATCTCACCCGGGAAGCGTGGCATTCCGCTACACACGCCGGCCTTGCAAATATTTTGTTGCGACGGCTGCACCCGAAAATGCACCACGGCCGGGCACGCATCCAGACGGTGCGCACCGAAGCGGTGCCGCCACGGCCGGGGCCATTCCGCCACGGCCGCAAAACCGGCCCTTCCCCTCTGGAAAAACATGGCATCGATTTTGCTTTAGAGGCAGGGCCAACGTGCAACCATGAGAGGAACCAGCCATGAAACTCATCATCGCCATCATCAAGCCCTTCAAGCTCGACGAGGTGCGAGTGGCTTTGTCCGGTATCGGTGTCCAGGGACTGACGGTGACGGAAGTCAAGGGCTTCGGCCGGCAGAAAGGCCACACCGAACTTTATCGCGGCGCCGAATATGCCGTGGACTTCCTGCCCAAGCTGCGCGTGGAGGCCGCCGTACCCGATAGCCTGGTCGAACAAGCCATCGAAACCATCGAGCAGGCCGCGCGCACCGGCAAGATCGGTGACGGCAAGATCTTTGTCGCCGGACTCGAACAGGTCATTCGCATCCGTACGGGCGAAGCCGGCGAAGCCGCACTGTAAACACAATAAGGACGCTACTGGAGCCATAACAAATGGATAAAGCAGATATCTCGTGGATGCTGGTCTCGACACTGCTGGTGTTGATGATGGCAGTGCCCGGCCTCGCCCTGTTCTACGGCGGACTGGTACGGAGCAAGAATGTGTTGTCGGTCCTGATGCAGGTCATGGGGACCTTCGTCGTTGGGCTGGTGTTGTGGTTCATCTACGGTTATTCGCTTGCCTTCACCGAAGGCAATTCCTTCTTCGGCGGCTTCTCGCGCGTGTTCTTCTCCGGCATGTTCTCGCCGGCCGACGGGAAGTACGCCATGACCGGATCGCTGACGGAGCTCCTGTTCGCGTCTTTCCAGGCGACCTTCGCCGGCATCACCTGCGCCCTGATCGTGGGTAGCTTCGCCGAGCGCGCGCGCTTCTCCGCCGTGCTGCTGTTCACGGTGATCTGGTTCACGTTCGCCTACGTGCCCATCGCCCACATGGTGTGGTTCGCCTCGCCGACCGTCCCGGGCCTGATGAACGCCAAGGGCGCCCTGGACTTCGCTGGCGGCACCGTGGTGCACATCAACGCCGGTATCGCCGGCCTGGTCGGCGCCTATGTCATCGGCAAGCGCGTCGGCTACGGACGCGAAGCCATGCAGCCGCATAACCTGCCCATGGTCATGATCGGCGCTTCCCTGCTGTGGACGGGCTGGTTCGGCTTCAACGCCGGCTCCGCGCTGATGTCCAACGAGCAGGCCACGCTGGCGTTCTTCAACACCATGATCGCCACCGCCGCCGCCGTGCTGGCCTGGCTGTTCACGGAATGGGCGCTGAAGGGCAAGCCCTCCATGCTGGGCGCGGCCTCCGGTGCCGTTGCCGGCCTGGTGGCCATCACCCCGGCGGCCGGCCTGGTCGGCATGGTCGGTGCCTTCGTGATCGGCATCGCGGGCGGCGTGATCTGCGTCTGGGGCGTCAACGGCCTGAAGCGCCTGCTGAAGGCCGACGATGCGCTGGACGTGTTCGGCGTGCACGGCGTGGGCGGCATCACCGGCGCCCTGCTGACCGGCGTCTTCAACGCGCAGGTGCTGGGCGGCCCCGGCCTGAAGACCGCGGGCGAGATCGGCGGCCAGCTGTGGGTGCAATTCGAAGGCGTCATCCTGACCCTGGTGTGGTCCGGCGTGGTGGCCTGGATCGCCTACAAGATCGCCGACATGGTCTGCGGCCTGCGCGTGCCCGAGGACGTGGAACGCGAAGGCCTGGATACGACCTGCCACGGCGAATCGGCGTACCACAGCTGATACCCCGGTCACACGGCATAATCGGTCCGTAAAACGAAAGGGGCGCTCCGAGATGGAGCGCCCCTTTTTTTGTTGGCCGGCTACTCCGCCTGCCCCGTATCGCCGCCATCCAGCTGGTGATACTCCAGCCAGATCCCGTTCAGGATGCCGAAGCACACCGCCAAGCCCAGGCCCAGTATCCACGCGAAATACCACATCGCTTGCTCCTGTGTCAGTAAAGATCCGGATCGGTAGACAGCGCCTTGATGGTCGAACGGCCCCACATCACCTTGAAGGCCCAGGCCGTATAGAGCAGCACGATGGGCAGGAACACTACCGTGACCGCCAGCATGATGAACAGCGTCGTATGGCTGGAGGACGCATTCCACACGGTCAGGCTGGAGCGCGGGTCCACGCTGCTGGGCAGGATGAAGGGGAACATCGAGAGCCCCACGGTGGCGATGATGCCCAGCGCCGACAAGGACGAGCCGCCGAACGCCGGCCATTCGCGGCCGGCACGTATGCCGGCCAGCGCCATCAGGGCCCCGGCAAAGCCCAGTATGGGCGCCGCCATCATCCAGGGATAGGCATTGAAATTCGCCAGCCAGGCGCCGGGCGCCGCGGTGGCGGCCGTACGCAGGGGGTTGGACGGCCCGGCCGGAGCGGCCACGCCTTCCAGGCGATAGCCCAGCCCGCCGTAGGCCACATAGGCATAGCCCGCGGCAAACAGCACGATCACCAGCAGCGCGGCGACCGAGCCGATGCGGCGCGCGCGGTCGCGCACGGCGCCGTTCTCGACCTTGATCGTCAGCCAGGCGGCGCCATGCATGACCAGCATCGTTGCCGACAACACGCCGCAAAGCAGCGAGAAGGGGCTGAACAAGCCCAGGAAGGCACCCTCGTAGGTCGCGCGCAAATCCCCGTCCAGACGAAAGGGCACACCCAGCAGCACGTTGCCGACGGCCACGCCGAATACCAGCGCGGGCACGGAACCGCCGATGAAAAGCGCCCAGTCCCAAGCGCCCCTCCATGCCGCGGCGGACCGCTTGGAGCGGTACTTGAAGCCGACCGGACGCAGGATGAGCGCCGCGAGCACCAGGAACATGGCCATGTAGAAGCCTGAGAAACTGACGGCGTAGACGAAAGGCCAGGCAGCGAAGATTGCGCCGCCCCCCAGGATGAACCAGACCTGGTTGCCTTCCCATGTCGGCGCGATCGCATTGATGGCCATGCGTCTTTCGTTGTCGTCGCGGGCGACGAAGGGCAGCAGCGCCGCCACGCCCAGGTCGAAGCCGTCGGTCAGGGCGAAGCCGATAAGCAGTATGCCCATCAGCGCCCACCAGATGACGCGCAGCGTCGGATAGTCGAGCGGGATTTCCATATCGTTGTTTCCTTATTCGGCGGCGGCCAGCCCGCCGGTGGCGCCAGGCACCTGGGAGGCGGGCTCATGGTGGGCGTAGGGGCCCCGCTTGACCGTGCGGACGATCAGGCCGACCTCCACGACCGCGAGCGCGCCATACAACAGGGTGAAACCGGCGATCGTGGTCCACAATTGCGCGACGGTCAGGCTGGATATGCCCAGGAAGGTGGGAAGCACGCCTTCCACCGCCCACGGCTGGCGGCCCAGTTCCGCCAAGACCCAGCCCGCCTCGGCCGCGATCCACGGCAGCGGCA
The DNA here is from genome assembly GCF_001676705.1 of Bordetella bronchialis. Taxonomy (NCBI): domain Bacteria; kingdom Pseudomonadati; phylum Pseudomonadota; class Betaproteobacteria; order Burkholderiales; family Alcaligenaceae; genus Bordetella; species Bordetella bronchialis. The sequence goes on along the minus strand of NZ_CP016170.1, from coordinate 2,157,233 downwards.
TGATGAGTACGGCGGTGCGCAGCAGCCATCGCGTATCGAAGCGCCGGCGCGCCGCCATGACGCAGGCCGCGGCGAACACCGCGATCTGTATGAAGCCGATCAAGGCCATGACACGGAATACCCAGAACATGACCGGCACGTCGGGCACGGTGTCCCAGGCGGCCTTTTCGATGGTGGCCGCATCGGCCTTGCGCGGGTCGTCGACATAGCGCTTGAGCAGCAGGCCGTAGCCCAGGTCGCGCCGATGCCGCTCGAATTGCTCGCGCGCGGCGACGTCGTCGGGGCGCTGCTTCAGGCGCTCCAGCGCGTCATAGGCCCGCACGCCGCTTTCGACACGCGTCTGCGACACCGCCACCAGTTCGAAAATGCCGGCCACCGGCCTGTCGATGGAGCGCGTGGCGATCAGGCCCAGCAGATACGGGATCTTCACTTCCGCGTGGGTCTTGCGGTCCGCCAGGCTGGGAATCCCGAAAGCGGTGAAGGCAGCCGGCGCCGGTTCGGTTTCCCACATGGCTTCCAGGGCCGCGAGCTTCATCTTCTGGTTGTCGGTCAGGGCATAACCGCTTTCGTCACCCAACACCACCACAGACAGCGCAGAAGCCAGGCCGAACGCCGCCGCCACCGCGAAGGACCGCTGCGCCACGCCGCGCCATTTGCCCCGCAGCAGCATCCACGCCGATACGCCGAGCACGAACACCGATGCCGTCACATAGCCGGCGCTGACGGTATGCACGAATTTGGCCTGGGCGACGGGATTGAACAGCACCTCGCGGAAGCTGTCGATCTCCATGCGCATCGTTTCGGGATTGAACACCGCGCCCACGGGATTCTGCATCCAGCCGTTGGCGACCAGGATCCACAATGCCGACAGGTTCGACCCCAGGGCGACCATGAAAGTCACGAACAGATGGCCGCGCTTGCTCAGGCGCTCCCAGCCGAAGAACATCAGCCCGACGAAGGTCGCCTCCAGGAAGAAGGCCATCAGGCCTTCGATCGCCAGCGGCGCGCCGAAGATGTCGCCCACGTAATGCGAGTAGTATGACCAATTGGTGCCGAACTCGAATTCCATGGTCAGACCCGTGGCCACACCCAGCACGAAATTGATGCCGAATATCGTGGCCCAGAAACGCGTGATCGCGCGCCAGATGGGCTTGTCGGTCATCACGTAGATGCTTTCCATGATGACCAGGATGAACGACAGCCCCAGGGTCAGGGGCACGAAGAGAAAGTGATACATCGCCGTCAGGGCGAATTGCAGGCGGGACAGTTCGACTACGTCCATGTGATAAGCCTTGGGACAGGTGACCGCGCCATCGTAGGACCGCCTACCCGCGCCGCCCATGACATAGCTCAAACCTTGCGCGGAAAATCGCGGGCACACTGCGCTTGCCCTGTTTCGAAGCCCGCGAATGCCCAAGACTCCCGACCGCGCCTTGTCCGCCCCGGCCCCGCCGGCCGGCAGGACCGGCCACGCCCGGCTGCTGCGCGCGCTGGCGCGCGGCGACGCCCGCGCGAACCGTCGGCTGGCCTGCCTGACGGTCCTGCATGCCGCCTGCGTGGCGGCATGGGCACTGGCCTTGACGCAGGTCCTGGTCCAGGCTGCATCGCCGCAGTCGCTGCTGGCCCTGGCGGCGGCTTGCGCCGCGCGGGCCTGGCTGTCGCGCGCCATCGCGCGCGGGGCGGCATGGCAGGCCTGCGGCATCAAATCGCGGCTGCGCCGGCGCGCCGTCACCGCCGCCCTGGCCGACCGGGCACCGGCAGCGGCGACGGGCGCCGTCATGGGTGCCGCCGTCGATGAAATCGAAGCCCTGGACGGCTACTTCAGCCGGTACCGGCCCGCGGAAATGGACGCCCGTATCGGCCCCCTGCTGATCGCGGCCGCCATCGTGCCGGCCAGCCCCGTCGCCGCAGCCATCCTGCTGGCCACGCTGATTCCCTTTGCCGCCATCATGGCACTGGCGGGCGGCGCGGCCAGCCTGGAAGCGACACGGCAGTTCGAGGCCCTGGCGCGGCTGTCGGGCCACTTCGTCGACCGTGTGCGCGCCCTTCCCGTCATCCTGGCCTTCCAGGCGGAGGCGGCCGAAACCGCCCGGGTCGGGACGGCCGCGCGCGAAGTCAGCCGGCGCACGATGAACGTGCTGCGCATCGCCTTCGTTTCCTCCGCCGCGCTGGAATTCTTCTCCGCGGTCTCGGTCGCCATTGTCGCGGTGTATTGCGGCTTCGCCCTGCTGGGACTCCTTCCCTTCAAACCGCCGGAAACCCTGGACTTCCCCATCGCGTTTTATGCGCTGGCGCTGGCGCCGGAGTTCTACGCCCCGCTGCGCCGGCTGGCTGCCGCCTATCACGAGAAGCAGTTGGGGGAAGCCGCAGCCGGCCGGCTGCTCGCACTGTGGCCAGCGATGCGGTGCGAAATGCCGGCATCGGACGCCGATGCGGCCATGCCGGGCCCGGAGACCGATGCCTGTACTTCCGCGCCCGCCGTGCGCTGCCGCAACGCCACGGTCGGCGACGGCGACCTGGCCATCGGCCCCATCGACCTTGACGCACCGGCCGGCGCGCTGACCGTGGTGACGGGCCCCACCGGATCGGGCAAATCCACCCTGCTCGCGGCGCTGGCGGGTTGGGTACCCGTGCGGTCCGGCGCCATCGCCATCGGCGACGCGCCGCCCGGAACCGCCGGCGGCAACGGAACACCCGACATTTCGTGGGCGGGCCAGGCGCCTGTGTTTTTGCCCGGGACCATACTGGAGAACCTGATGGCCGCCGCGCCAGGCACCACACGCGAAGCGGCACTGGAGATGGCCGACCGGGTGGGCCTGGGACCGGCGCTGCGGCCGCGCTCCAACGGCGGCGACACAGTGCTGGACGAGCGCGGTTCCGGACTGTCCGGCGGCGAGCGGCGGCGGCTGGCGCTGGCGCGCGCGCTGCTCAAGCCGGCACCGCTACTGCTGCTGGACGAGCCCACGGCCGACCTGGATGCCGCTTCCGAGCAAACGATCGTCCAGCTCATACGCGACGCCGCCCAGGCCCGTACCGTGATCGCGGCCACCCATTCCGCCGCGCTGGCCGCGGCGGCCCGCCATTCCCTATGCCTGGCATCTTGACCGGCATGAAAGCCGCACTGCGCTTGCTACCGGACACGCTCGCCCGCCCGCGAACCCGCCCGCCGGCCTGCGCGAATGCGCCGCGCCGCAGCGCCATCGCGCGCTTCGTGCGCGCGCAGGCGCGGCTGCGGCGCGGCGACCTGGCGTTGGCCGCGGCAAGCGGGGCAATCGCGGCAAGCGGCGCGACCTTGCTGCTGGGCCTGTCCGGCTGGTTCCTTGCCAGCGCCGCCATGGCGGGCAGCGCCGGCCCCGCGGCGGTCCTTGCCTTCAACTATCTACTGCCCAGCGCCGGCATGCGCGGCCTGGCCATCCTGCGTACCGTCGGGCGCTATGGCGAGCGGCTGTTCGGCCACCGCGCGGCCTTCGCCGCCCTGGCGGACCTGCGCCCCGCGCTGTTCGCCGGCATCGCTGCCTCGCCGCCGCGACGCGCGCTTTCGCTGTCCGGGGGCGAGGCCTCGGCACGCCTGGTGCAGGACGTCGATGCGATCGAGCATGCCTTTGTGCGCCGCCCGGCGCCTTGGGCGGCGGCCGGCGCGATGGCGGCGGCCCTGGCCGTGCTGGCGCTTGCCTCGCCCTGGGCACCGGCGGCGCTGGCCGTGGGCGTCGGCGCGCAGTGGATCCTTGGCCGCCATCTTGCACGGCGCTATTGCGACCAGGCGGGACGCGATGCGCAGCGCGCCGCGGGCGCGCTGAAAGACGCCCTGGGCGCCTACCTGCCGGCCAGGACGGAACTGCGGTGTTTCGGCCTGGTGCCGCGCGCGGTGGACGCCATCATGGCGCGCGACGCCGAACTGGGCGCCGCCATCCTGGGCCGCAACCGGGCGCAGGCCGATCTGGCGGCCGCGCAGGCCGGCATGGCCGCCGGCACTGTGCTCGCCGTGGCGGTACTGGCCGCGGCCGCGCCGCTGCCGCTGCTGGCCCTGGCCGTCCTGGCCGCGCTGGCGGCAATGGAGGGCGTGGCGCCCGTGCTGCGCGCGGCGCAGCAGCAAGGCGCCTTGGACGAGGCCGCCGCGCGCCTGGACGCGGCGATGGCACCTGACGCGGCGCAAGGACATCCCCGGCACGGGGCGCCGTCCGCCGGGATCGCCGGTGGAATCGCCAGTGGAATCGCGCGGGATGCCGTGCCCCTGGAAGTCGATGGACGTCTGCTTCCAGCGGGCGCCCATGTCGCCATCGTCGGCGCTTCCGGCTCCGGCAAGACAGCCATGCTGGAGGCCTTGCTGGGCCTGCGCGCCGCCGCACGCGGCCGTTTCCGCGTGGCCGGACACGCCCTGGAGAACGGTCCGATGGGCTGGGCGCGGCCCTGCTTCGCCTACCTTCCCCAGGATGCCCGGCTGCTGGCGGGCACGATCGCGGACAACCTGCGGCTGGCGGCGCCCCTGGCGGACGATGCGGCCTTGTGGCGCGCGCTGGCGGATGCACAGTTGGACGCGCGCGTACGCGCCATGCCGCAACGACTGCAGACCTGGATAGGCGACGGCGGCGTGACGCTGTCCGGCGGGGAATGCCGGCGGCTGGCCCTGGCGCGTGCGCTACTGCGGCCGGCCCCCTGGCTGGTGCTGGACGAGCCCACGGAAGGCCTGGATCCCGCCACGGAAGACGCGCTGGTACGGGCCCTGCAAGCCCGGCTGGCGCGCACCGGGCAAGGATTGCTGCTGGTCAGCCACCGCCCCGCCCCCTTGCGCCTGTGCGACGCACGGCTGCGGACGGAGACCGCGGCGCGCGATTAGGCAAAAGTTCCCCGGCCGCACGACTCTCGCGGCCATCGGGTCTTTTGTTTTCCATATCCCGTACACGGCCGGCCCGGCGCCACGCGGTACATTTGCGCATCCCCCCATGGCCGACCGCCATCTTCCATGTCCGCCGCCAAAGCCGCCCTGCAGTTCGTTCATGGCCAGCACGTCTACACCGCCCTGCGCGCGCTGCTCGGCGTGGTGCTGCCCGCCCTCTGCGCCCTGGCGATCTCCGGCAGCATGGAAGCGGCCATCGGCCTGGCGCTGGGCGCGTTCTGCGTCTCGCTGAACGACCTTCCCGAAACCCTGCGCCGCAAGCCGCGCCGCATGCTTGCCGCCACGCTGGTGCTTGCGTCGGCGGCCACGGCCATCGCCCCTGTATTAAGCCACCCGGCCGCGGCCTTGCCGGCGCTTCTTGCCATCGTGTTCTGCGCGGGCCTGGCGGTGGCGTATGGCCAGGCCGGCACCTTGCTGGGCATGTGCGCGCTGCTGGGGGTGGACCTGATGCTCGCTCAACACGACGCCGGCGGCGACCCGTGGGTTTTCCTGGCGTGGATGGTGGCCGGCGGGCTGTGGTACACGGCCTTCAGCACCGCGGTTTGCGCCGTCTTTTCCCAACAGATCGCGCGCCGGGCGATCGGCGAATCCCTGATGGCCGCGGCGGCGCATCTGCGCTGCAGGGCCGAATGCTTCGTCCCCGGCACGCCCCTGGACCAGTGCCAACGCCGGCTGGCGGACGCACAGTCGGTGGCAATCGACGCGCAGCAGACCGCGCGCGACATCGTGCTGGGCGGCCTGGCCGCCAACCGCCGCCACGACAGCCGGCAGGCGCACTTGTTCAATATGCTGACCGGGGCGGTGGACGTCCACGACATCTCGCTGGCCCTGCACGACGATTTCACCGCCCTGCGCGGGGGCGGCGATGGCCGGACGGGCCGGGCCGTGCACGACATCATCCTGGGTATGGCGCGGTGGATCGAAGACCTGGTGCCCCGCTATGTGCTGGGACGCACCGTCGATCCCCCCGCCACCTTGGATAGGGCTGCGCGCGAGCTCGATGACGGACCGGCGCGGGTTTTCAAGGCCCGCCTCGCCATGCTGGCCGGCACCCTGGTCCAGTTGGCGGCCGAAGCGGACGCGGCCGCGCGCGCGCACGGAACCGGTCCGCGCGGCGCGCCGGACACCGCCTGGCCATCGGACGTCGCGCTCGCGGTGCGCACGTGGCGGGCCACGCAAAATCCGCGGATGCCCTGGCACGCCCTGCGGGCCTCGCCCGCCGCCGTGCGCCACGCCGTACGGCTGACCGCGGCCATCGCCGCGGGCACCCTGGCCGCCAAGTGGGTGGGTGGCCACGGCACCTGGGTCATCCTGACCATCATGATCGTCATGAACCCCGCTTTCGGGGCCAACCAGCAGCGCACCCGGCAACGCATCGCCGGCACGCTGCTGGGCTGCCTGGGCACGGCGGTCCTGCTGTGGCTGGGCGTGCAGGCGCCCTGGCTGGTCACGGTGGCCATCATCCTTGCGTACGGGGCCTCGTTCGCGCTGGCGCGTCCGGCGACATATCTGGCCAGTGTGGTCTTCACCACCATCGCGGTGCTGATGCTGTACCACCTGCTGGTGCCCGGGTGGTCCATGATCGAACAGCGGGGCGTGGATACCTTGATAGGCGGCACCATAGGCGCACTGGGCGCCTTCCTGTTCCCGGCCTGGGAATATGTGGGATTGGATACCAGGCTGGCGGCCGCGCGCCAGGCCTGTCGCGGCTACGCCGCGGCCGTGTTCTCCGACGACTTCCAGATGCCGTGCTACCGGCTGGCGCGCCGCGAGGCCTTGCAAGCCGTGCGCACGTTGGCCGCCTCGTACCAGCGCATGCTGCAGGAACCCGTCTCGAAGCGGCATGCCGCCATGGAGATCGGCATGTGGCTCGCCGCGTGCAACCTGATGATCGCCGCGCTGGCGGCGCTCGGCCAATGGCGCCGCGCCAATGCCGGCGCGGCCTTGTCACCCGACTGCCGCGTTCATGCGCCGCTGGTGGATCGGACGCTGGATGGCGCCACCGACGAAGCCGGCGACGCGGGGCAGCACGCGCCGGCTGCGCTCATGCCGCTGATCGGCGCGGCACGCGCCATGCGGCGCGCCAACGCCAGGCTCGCCAGCGCATCGCGGCGGCCAGCCTCGCGGCGGATGCACGCCTAGCAGCGAAAGCGGAATCGAAAGGGCCGCGCGGAACGGTCGCGCGCGACACGGCTCACGCCGCGTCCACCGCCTGCAATACCTTGCCGAAGAACGCATCGGCATGCGCGGAATCGAGCCAGCGCACCACGACGACCATGCGGCGCTCGGGCTCCACCCAGGTAAAGGAACTGCCGGCCCCCACGCCGAAGAAACTCGAAGCCGGCACGCTGGGAAAGACGCGGCGCTCGTGGTTCAGCCAGATGAGAAAACCGTAATACGGCGCGAGGGGGCAAGGGGTACGCATGGCGGCGATCCAATCCTCGGACAATACCTGCCTGCCCCGGGCCTTGCCGCCGTCCAGCAGCATGCGTCCGATCAGGGCCTGGTCCACGCTGCTGATCGACATGCCGCCGCCCCAGTGCGAGCCGCCCGGCACCGACTGCATGCGCTTGCCATCGATCTCCACCCAGGCATTGTCGTAGCCCACCCACTGCCAGTTTTCGCTGGCGCCCACCGGGCGCGTGATGGCCTCGCGAAAGATCTCCGGCAAGGGACGGCGGAACAGATGCAGCAGCGCGAAGGACAGCTGGTTGATGCGTACGTCGTTGTACTCCCAATACGTACCGGGCTGGCGCAGCGGGCGCGGGTCGCCCTTCTTGCCGCCCGGCGGGTCGCCGAAGGTGACGGCGCGATAGCGGTCCACCTGGTCCGGTACGCCGAAGCGCTCGCCCTCCCACTCGCTGGTTTGCTGCAGCAATTGCCGCCAGGTGATTTCCGCATTGCGTCCTTCGTCGAAGCCTATGCCGGGCACGCGCGTGCGCACCGTTTCATCGACGTCGGGCAGCAGGCCGCGGTCATAGGCCACGCCGGCCAGCAGCGCCAGGTACATCTTGGCCACGCTGAAGGTCAGGTCGGCGCGCTCGGGTTCGCCCCAGGATGCCAGGGTCTTGCCGTCGACCAGCACCGTGCCCGACACCGGACCGCGGTCATGCACCGGACCGAGCAGGCGGTTCCAGGGCGGCGGGTCGTTCTGGTGCACCCCCCAGACGCCGTCGACGCTGCGATCCCATGCGGATTCGTGTTCGCGGGCGAACTGGATGGCTTGTTGCATGAGCGGGTCGTTCATGGGGTGTCCGGGACAGGGTCGAGGAAGGCGGCGCGCCGTTCAGGGAAAACATGGATAGGGGCGAACGTACGCTCTGGTATACAAAGACAGCCGGCACGCACGCCCATGACACGCCGCGACGCACGCCGCCGCGGCGGCACCACTCTATCCCATCGTGCAGCAACGGTGATTTAGGGCATTCCCCATGCGTGTCCGCCACGTGCCGGCCGCCCCCCTGGGCCGGCGGCGCGGCAATGAAGTCGATACGCGCAGTACCGCAGCATCTTGTCGCAGCCCTTCCAGGTCCAGATAGGAGCCTACATGGTCGATCGTCGCGTTGTCCCCCCGGTGTCGCCATCCGCCTTTTCCATCGCGGCGCTGATACGCCCCGTGGCGTCCCTTGCCGCCGCCATCGCGCTGTGCGCGGCCTGCCCGGCATGGGCGGGCAAGCAGGACGACACGCTGCGCATGGCCTACGACCAGGCGCCGGAAAGCGTCGATCCGTATTTCAACAATGTGCGCGTGGGCGTGATCATCGCGGCCAATGTGTGGGACACCCTGCTGTACCGCGATCCGCTCACCAACGAATACAAGGGCCAGCTGGCGGAAAGCTGGAAGCAGGTCGACGACAAGACGCTGGAGTTCAAGCTGCGCAAGGACGTGCGCTTCCACAACGGCGAAACCTTCGACGCGGATTCGGTGGTGTACACCCTGAACTTCGTCGCCGACCCCAAGAACAAGGCCACCACGCAGCAGAACGTGCAATGGATAGACCGCGTGGAGAAAGTGGACCAGTACACCGTCCGCATCCATACCAAGGAGCCCTTCCCCGCCGCCAAGGAATACCTGTCGACCACGGTCGCCATCCATCCCGCCAAGTACTACAAGGAAGTCGGCCCCGCCGGCATGAACGCCAAACCGGTGGGCTCGGGGCCGTACAAGGTGGTCGACTACCAGCCGGGCAAGTCCATCACCCTGGAACGCAACGCCGACTACTTCAAGGATTCCCCCAAGGCGCAGCCCAGGATCGGCAAGGTGGTGATCCGCTTCATTCCCGATCGCCAGACGCAGATGGCGGAAGTTCTTTCGGGCCAGGAGGACTTCATCATGAGCGTGCCCAAGGACCAGGCCGAGCAACTGGCGGGCATGCCCAACCTGCAAGTGGTCAGCGGCAATACGATGCGCATCGTGTTCATGCAGATGAACACCCTGCCGAACACGCCGGCGCCGCAGTTGAAGGACGAACGCGTACGCAAGGCCATCGCGCACGCCATCGACCGCGAATCCATCATCAAGAACATCGTTGGCGGCGACGCCAGGATCCTGAACACCATCTGCACCCCGTCGCAGGTAGGTTGCACGGACAAGGGCGCGACTGTCTACAACTACGATCCGGCCCTGTCGAAAAAGCTGCTGGCCGAGGCCGGCTATCCCAACGGCTTCGACATCGACATCGTGGCCTACCGCGAACGCAACCAGACCGAGGCCATCATCAACTACCTGCGCGCGGTGGGCATCCGCGCCAGGCTGAACTTCCTGCAATACGCCGCGATGCGCGACATGATCCGCGCGGGCAAGGCCGCGCTGACGCACCAGACCTGGGGCTCCAACCTGGTCAACGATACATCGGCCTCGACACCGGTGTACTTTGCCTTCGGCTCGGACGACATCAACCGCGATCCGCAGGTCAGGCAGCTGCTGGACGAGGCCGACCGCACCATCGATCCCGCCAAGCGCGACGATACCTACCGGCAGGCGCTGACCTTGATCTCGCAGCACGCCTATGCCGTGCCGCTCTGGTCGCTGCCGGTCTACTACGTCGCCAGCCAGGACGTGGACTTCAAGCCCTATCCGGACGAACTGGTGCGTTTCTGGGAGATGCGCTGGAAATAGCGCCGCCAGGCCCCGCGACCGCGGGGCCGCGCGCCGGCTCCGGGGCCGGGCCGCATGACTGGGGGACGATATGCTTGGGTTCACGATCCGTCGGCTGGGATTGGCCATACTGGTGGCGCTGACCGTTTCCGTGCTGGCGTTCATGCTGCTGCACCTGTCCGGCGATCCGGCCGTGGCGCTGGCCGGCGAAGGCGCCCGGCAAGCCGACATCGAGATGATACGCAAGGCCTACGGACTGGACCGTCCGCTGGTCGTGCAGTACGGCACTTGGCTGTGGGATGTGGTGCGCGGCCATTTCGGCACCTCGGTGTACTTCAAGACCGATGCGGGCCCGCTCATCCTGTCCAAGCTCAAGACCACCCTGCTGCTCGGGCTGTACTCGCTGGGCGTCGCCCTGTTGATCTCGGTGCCCTTCGGCATACTTGCGGCGCTGTACAAGCATAGCCTCATCGATCGCGCCTGCCTGGCGCTGGCCGTCCTGGGACAGGCCTTGCCGAATTTCTTCTTCGCGCTGCTGCTGATCATGCTGTTTTCGCTGACGCTGCGCGTGCTGCCCGTCTCCGGCAGCGGCACCTGGAAGCACTTCGTCATGCCCGCCATCGCGCTGGGCTATTACGTGGCGCCGGCCTTCATGCGCCTGATCCGCGCCGGCATGATCGAGGTACTGTCCGCCGATTACATCCGCACCGCGCGGGCCAAGGGGCTGCCGGCGGGCAAGGTGATCTTCAAGCACGCGCTGCGCAACGCCATCGTGCCCGTGGTCGCGCTGGCCGCCGTGCAGCTGGGCTATCTGCTGGGCGGATCGGTCGTCATCGAAACCATCTTCGCGCTGGATGGCCTGGGCTACCTGGCCTACCAGAGCATCACATTCAAGGACTTTCCCGTGATGCAGCTCATCGTGCTGCTGCTGTCCATCATTTACGTGGTGCTGACGCTGGCCGCCGACGTGGCCAACGCCTGGCTGGATCCGCGCATCCGGGTGTCCTAGCCATGGCCACGCCGACACTTCCCGTCGCGGCGCAGGTGCCGCCCCCCTTGGCCGACGCGGCCGCGGGCCTGCCCCGCTGGCGCCGCCTGCGCCGCAACACCGCCCTGCTGACCGGCGGCGGCATCCTGCTGGCAATCGTGCTGATCGCGCTACTGGCGCCCTGGCTCGCGCCGCATGATCCCTACGCGCAGAACCTGGCGGCCCGCAACATACCGCCGGTCTGGTATGCCAAGGGCTCATGGGCCCATCCCTTCGGCACCGATCCGCTGGGCCGGGACTATCTGTCGCGCCTGTTCTACGGCGCGCGCATCTCGCTGCTGATAGGCGTGTCCGTGGCCGCCATATCGGGCCTGATCGGCACCGCCATGGGCATGGCCGCCGGCTATTTCGGCGGCAAGGTCGACATGCTGGTCTCCTTCCTGGTCTCGACCCGCCTGTCCATGCCGGTCATCCTGGTGGCGCTGGCCACCGTGGCCATCCTGGGCGGATCGCTGTGGGTCGTCATCCTGGTGCTGGGCTTGCTCAAATGGGATCGCTTCGCCGTCGTCATGCGCAGCGCCACGCAGCAGGTCCGCGCGCTGGAATACGTCGCCGCGGCGCAGGCCGCCGGCGCGTCCACCTGGCGCATCGTGCGTGGAGAGGTCCTGCCCAACGTGGTGCCGCACCTGATCGTCATCGCCACGCTGGAGGCCGCCAGCGCCATCCTGCTGGAGGCGGCCCTGTCCTTCCTGGGCCTGGGCGTACAACCGCCCACGCCGTCCTGGGGGCTGATGATCGCGGAAGCCAAGGCCTATATGTTTTTCTCTTTCTGGCTGATCGCCATCCCCGGCACCGCGCTGGCCCTGCTGATCTTCGCCATCAACCTGGCGGGCGATGGACTGCACCAGCTGCTGACACCCGAGGAGAGAAACTGACATGGCGGCGCATGGCGATATCGTGCTGGACGTGCAGGGCCTGCACGTGGACATCGATACCCCGCGAGGCCCGCTGCACGCGGTGCGCGACGTATCGTTCCAGGTGGCGCGGGGCCAGACGCTATGCCTGGTCGGCGAATCCGGCTGCGGCAAATCCATGACCTCGCTGGCCATCATGGGCCTGCTGCCCGCCGCGGCGCGCGCCCGGGCGCGCCGCCTGGCCGTACAGGGTCAGGACATCGCCGCCATGCCGGCGCGTCGGCTCAACGCCTTGCGCGGCAGCAAGATGGCCATGATCTTCCAGGAGCCGATGACCGCGCTCAACCCGGCCTACACCATCGGCGACCAGTTGACCGAGCACTATATGCATCACCGCCACGCCGGCGCGGGCCAGGCCCGCGACCGGGCGGTGGAACTGCTGGAGAAGGTCGGCATCGCCGCCGCGGGCGATCGCCTGCGCCAGTATCCCCACCAGTTGTCGGGCGGATTGCGCCAGCGCGTGATGATCGCCATGGCGCTGATGTGCGGGCCGGAACTGCTGATCGCCGACGAGCCCAGCACGGCGCTGGACGTCACCATACAGGCGCAGATCCTGCGGCTGCTGGCGGACCTGCAGGCCGAACTTGGCATCGCCATGGTGCTGATCACGCATGACCTGGGCGTGGTGGCGCGCATCGCGCGCCACGTGGCCGTCATGTACGCGGGGCAGATCGTCGAGGAAGGTCCGGTGCGGGCCATCTTCGATCGTCCCGGCCATCCCTATACGCAAGGATTGCTCGCCTGTATCCCCGTGCCGGGACGCACGCCGCCCGGCGAGCCGCTGGGGACGATACCGGGCGTCGTGCCGGCCCTGACCGGCTCCTTGCACGGCTGCGCCTTCCGCGACCGCTGCCCGCACAGCCAGGCCGCATGCGCCCACCACGTGCCGGTGCGCAACGCCGGCCAGCATGCCTGGCGCTGCATCCGCCAGGCCGAAGAGGCCCTGGTATCGCCATGACGTCCATCCTGCAAGCCCAGGCGGTCACCCGCAGCTTCTCCGTGCGCGCGGGCATGTTCCAGCCCCGCCGCACCCTGCATGCCGTCAATGGCGTGGACCTGTCCGTTCCACGGGGAGGCGTGCTGGGCATCGTGGGGGAATCGGGCTGCGGCAAATCCACGCTCGCGCGCATGCTGCTGGGCCTGACCGCGCCCAACAGCGGCACGATCGCCATGGATGGCGAGGACATCGCGCGCATGCCCAGGCGCCACCTGGCACGGCGCGTCCAGCCCGTCTTCCAGGACCCCTATTCCTCCTTGAATCCGCGTCGCTCCATTGCTTCCATCGTGTCGCTGCCGCTGGAGGTGCACGGCCTGGAGAATCCCCGGCAGCGCACGGCCATCGAGATGCTGGAACGCGTGGGCCTGCCGGCCCGCCTGGCGGGGAATACGCCCGGCCAGTTGTCCGGCGGGCAGCGCCAACGCGTCGCCATCGCGCGCGCGCTGGTCATGCGGCCCGAAGTCGTCATCTGCGACGAACCGACCTCGGCGCTGGACGTATCGGTGCAGGCGCAGATCATGAACCTGCTCATGGACCTGCGCCGGGAGTTCCAGCTGACCTATGTCTTCATCAGCCATAACCTGGCCGTCGTCGAACATATCGCCACCGAGGTCGCGGTCATGTACCTGGGCAGGATCGTGGAATCCGCGCCAGCCGCCAGGATTTTCCGCCACCCGCGCCACCCGTATACGCAAGCGCTGCTGGCCTCGGTCCTGACCCCGGAGCCGGGCCTGGGCATCCCGGACACAGGCCTGGGCCTGTCGTTTCCCGATCCGGTCCATCCGCCATCCGGCTGCGCCTTTCATCCACGCTGCAGCCACGCCATGCCGCGCTGCGCGCAGCAGCGGCCGCCGCTGCGGCAAGACGGCGATGCGCGCATCGCCTGCCATCTGTACGCGGACGGCGGGCAGGCCTAGGGGCGGCCCGGGGTCCCGGGACGCCGTTTGTTGCCAGGTCGATTGGGTCTACACGGAAAAAACCGGGGCATCGCCGCGCGACAGCCCGGCATGATGCGCTCAGGCTTGGTTGAGGGTCGCCAGGTCGACCGGCAGCGCGCGGTTCAGCACCGCGGCCAGCTTCACGCGCAGGGCATTCGAGTGCGCCCGGCGCACTTCGCGCTTGACGTCCAGCAATTGCTGGGACTGCATGGAAAATTCCGTCAGGCCCAGGCCCAGCAACAGCCGCGTCAGGTTGGCATCGCCGGCCATTTCCCCGCATACCGCCACCGGCTTGCCGGCCCGTTCGCCGGCATTGATGGTGTGCGCGACCAGGCGCAGCACGGCCGGGTGCAGGGAGTCGTACAGCGGCGCGACTTGTCCGTCGCCGCGGTCGATGGCCAGGGTGTACTGGATCAGGTCGTTGGTGCCGATGGACAGGAAATCCAGCGCCTGGGCGAAGGGCTCGATGGCGATGGCGATGGCCGGCACTTCCACCATTGCGCCCAGTTCGATATGGGCGGCATAGGGCTGGCCGCGTGCATCGAGCTCGCGCCGCGCGGCGTCCAGCGCCAGGCGGGTGGCCTCGACCTCGTGCATGTGGGCGATCATGGGGATGAGCAGGCGCACCGGCCCGTGGGCCGATGCACGCAGGATGGCGCGCAACTGTGTCCCGAACATCTCGGGATGGGCCAGGCAATAGCGGATCGCGCGCAGCCCCAGCGCCGGATTGGTCGCGACCGTGGCTTCGTCGTCCAGGGTCTTGTCGGCACCGATATCCAGGGTGCGTATGGTCACCGGCCTGCCGGCCATGACGCGGACGACCGACGTATAGGCCTGGTACTGCTCTTCCTCGCCCGGCAGGTCGGCGCGCCCCATGAACAGGAATTCGCTACGGAACAGGCCGATACCTTCGGCGCCGGCGGCCAGGGCGGCCTCCGCTTCGTCCGGGAGCTCGATGTTGGCGTGCAGGGTGATGCCGATGCCGTCCAGCGTGATGGCCGGCTCGTCGCGCAGCAGCGCCAGCTCGGCCCGCTCGCTGGCATAAACGCGCTGGCGCTCGCGGTATTCGTCCAGGATGGCGGGCGATGGGTTGACGATGACGGCGCCGGTCGCGCCGTCCACCACCAGCATGTCGCCGTCGCGCACGAGCTCGCGCACATTGCCCAGCGCGACCACCGCCGGCACGCCCATGCTGCGCGCCACGATGGCGGTATGGGAGGTCGCCCCGCCCAGGTCGGTCACGAAGGCCAGGAAACGGCCGCCGCGCAGGCGCAGCATGTCGGCGGGCGAGATGTCGTGGGCGACGACGACCAGCGGATCGTCGCCGTCCAGGTCTTCCGGATCGCGGATGCCGGACGTACCGGCCAGCACATGCAGAACGCGCTCGATGACCTGGCGGACGTCGGCCCCGCGTTCGCGCAGGTACTCGTCGTCCATGGCGTCGAATTGCTCGCCCAGCAACTGCCCCTGCGTGGTCAATGCCCACTCGGCGTTGTAATGGCGTTCCTTGATCAACAGCAGGGCCTGCTCGGCCAGCAGAGGGTCGGCCAGCAGCAGGCGGTGCACGTTCAACATGGCGCCCAGTTCACGCGGCGCATCGTCGGGCAGCGTGTCCGCCATCTGCAGCAGGTCGTCCTGGGCCGCCTGCAAGGCAGCGGTCAGGCGTTCGCACTCGGCGTCGACCTGCTCCGGCGCGATGCGGTAGTGGGCGACTTCCAGCGCGGCGGCCCCCATGACGACCGCCCGGCCGATCGCGTAGCCGCGGGCCACGCCCTGCCCGTACAGGCAGATGACGGCGTTGGGACCGCTGGTCTGCGCGCGAAGTATCCTGGCAGCGGCGCCCCGAACCCGCGCACGCGCGGGCTCCGGCAAGGCCTGGACGAGGAGCGATTTATTCGAGCTCACCGAACTTGTTGTCGAACAGGGATTCGATTTCCTTCAGCGCGTGTTCCGCATCCGGTCCCGATGCATCCAGCTTCACGGTCACGCCCAGCCCCGCGGCCAGCATCATGACGCCCATGATGCTTTTGGCATTCACGCGCTGCGCGCCGCGCGAGATATAGATATCGCTGTTGAACTTGCTGGCCAGCTGTGTAAGCTTCGCCGCCGCGCGCGCGTGCAGGCCAAGTTTATTGCTGATCGTTATTTCGGATATAGGCATAAGGGGATCTGGCGCGGAACCGCTGGCGTAAGGGCTGAAGATACCAGGTGACATGATAGGACAAAATCCCCATCAGTCTACACGCAGGACCCCTTGTACTCCGCCGGCAAGCGCCTTTTCCCGGGTTTCGGCCAGGGGCAGGCCGCGATAGGTCAGCGCCCTTAGCAGCATGGGCGTATTCAGGCCGGCCAGCACCGCGCACTGCACCCCTTGCGCCTGCGCTTCGATGACGGCCTGCTTGGCGATGTTCGCCGGCGTGGCGCCCACCAGGTCGGTCAGCACCAGCACGCCGTCGCCGTCCTGGCCCAAGCGCAGGATGTCGGCGACCACGCCGGGGATTTTGGTCTCCGGCATGTCGTCGGCCTGGATATCGTGCACGGCGACTTCCTTGATCTTGCCCATCACGTGACCGGCACAATCCATCATCGCCGAGCCCAGCGGCGTATGCACGACGATAACGATGCCGGTCATGGGGATCCCGCTTACGCGGCAACGGCGCGCTCGAGCGCCTGTACGAACATGCCGGGCACATCGAAGCCCGTCTGCTCGGTGATCTCCACGAAGCAGGTCGGGCTGGTCACGTTGACCTCGGTGACGTAGTCGCCGATGACATCCAGTCCCACCAGCAGCAGGCCTCGCGCGGCCAGGCGGGGCCCCACCGCCGCCGCCAGTTGGCGGTCGCGGTCCGATAGCGGTTGCGCCACGCCGCGGCCGCCGGCGGCCAGGTTGCCGCGCGTTTCCCCGGCCAGCGGGATGCGCGCCAATGCATAGGGCACCGGCTCGCCGCCTATCAGCAGCACGCGCTTGTCGCCCTTGACGATGTCCGGGATATACCGCTGCGCCATGATGGTCCGCGTGCCGTCGTGCGTCAGCGTTTCCAGGATGGCGTTGAGATTCGGTTCTTCCTGGCGCAGGCGGAATATGCCCGTTCCGCCCATGCCATCCAGCGGCTTGACGATGACGTCGCCATGCCGCGCATGAAAGGCCTTGATGCGGGCCATGTCCCGCGTCACCAGCGTCGGCGCGGTGAACTCGGAGAACTCGGTGATGGCCAGTTTTTCCGGGTGATTGCGAATGGCGGCGCCATGGTTGTAGACCTTGGCCCCTTGCGCCTGCGCGTACTCCAGCAGGTGGGTGGCGTAGACGTATTCCATATCGAAGGGCGGGTCCTTGCGCATCAGGACCGCGCCAAAGGCGGAAAGCGGCGCTTCGTTGGCCGGGCCGCTGTCGCGCCACCAGTCATGCTGGTGCAGGTCCGCGTCGGGCACCAGGGAAATCGGCGTCGATTTCACCAGCACCTTGCCTTCGTCTATGTACAGGTCGCCTTGCAGGGCCACACTGAGCGTATGCCCCCGGGCCACCAGGCTCCGCATCATGGCGACGGAACTATCCTTGTACGCCTTCAGCAGCGGCAAGGGATCGATAATGAAAAGGACATGCATCGCGACACCCGGAATGTGCACCGCCCTCCGTCAGGAGGGCGGCGGATTGGACGGCGGACTGGCTGGCCCTCAGGCGCCTGCCGCTTCCTTGCCTTGCGTCGCTTTCTTGCGCGGCGCCAACACCATGATCATCTGGCGACCTTCCAGCTTGGGCATGGATTCCACCATGGCCAATTCAGTCAGGTCGTCGCGCACCCGCTCAAGCACCCGCATCCCGAGTTCCTGGTGTGCCATTTCGCGTCCACGGAAACGCAGCGTCACTTTGGCCTTGTCGCCCTCTTCCAGGAAACGTCGAAGATTGCGCAGCTTGACCTGGTAATCGCCTTCGTCGGTCGCCGGCCGGAACTTGACTTCCTTGACCTGGATGACCTTCTGCTTGGCTCGCGCTTCCGCCTGGCGCTTCTGTTCCTGGTACTTGAACTTGCCGTAATCCATCAGGCGGCAGACCGGCGGCTCGGCATTGGGCGCGATTTCCACCAGATCGACGTCGGCTTGCTCGGCCAGACGGAAGGCTTCGGCGATTTTGACGATACCGAGCTGCTCTCCGTCCAGACCTATCAGACGCACCTCGGGGACACGAATTTCACCGTTGATGCGGTTGGCTTTTTCAGTGGCGATGTTGACGACTCCTAAAACGTTTACGAGACCTGCTCGGGGCGGCCGATATCGCGCCGTTGCGTGACTTCGTCCGTCAGACGGGCGACGAAGTCGTCCAATCCGAGTGTTCCCAGGTCCAGGCCCCCGCGCGCGCGGACGGCCACCGACCCGGCATCCCGTTCCTTTTCACCCACGACGAGGATGTACGGGACCTTTTGCAGGCTGTGCTCTCTAATTTTATAAGTGATTTTTTCCCCACGCAAATCCGACTCCACCCTAAAGCCTTGTTTTTTCAGGGTTTGCGTGATTTGCGCCGCATAATCGGCGGAAGGCTCGGAAATACAGCACACCACGGCCTGGACCGGGGCCAGCCACGCCGGCATGGCGCCCGCATGGTTTTCGATCAGCATGCCGATAAAGCGCTCCAGCGAGCCCAGGATGGCCCGGTGCAGCATGACCGGCGGCCGCCGCTGGTCGTCCGCATCCACGTATTCCGCGCCCAGGCGCACCGGCATGGAGAAATCCACCTGGATGGTGCCGCACTGCCAATGGCGGCCGATGGCGTCCTTCAGCGTGTACTCGATTTTAGGGCCATAGAAGGCGCCCTCGCCCGGCGAGATCTCGAATTCGCATCCCGTGCGCTTGAGGCTGTCCATGAGCGCCTGCTCTGCCGCATCCCAGGTGGCATCGTCGCCGATGCGCTTTTCCGGACGCGTCGCCACCTTGTAGAGCACTTCATCGAACCCGAAGTCGCGGTAGACCTTCTGCAGCAGCGCGGTGAAATCGGCGCATTCGTCCTGCAACTGGTCCACCGTGCAGAAAATGTGGCCGTCATCCTGCACGAACCCGCGCACGCGCATCATGCCGTGCAGCGAGCCGGAGGGCTCGTTGCGATGGCACTGGCCGAATTCGCCATAGCGCAGGGGCAGATCGCGGTAGGAGCGCAAGCCGGCGTTGAAGATCTGCACGTGCCCGGGACAATTCATCGGCTTCAGGCCGTAGACCCGGTTTTCGGACTCCGTGGTGAACATGTTTTCACGGTAGTTGTCCCAGTGCCCGGTTTTCTTCCACAGGGACAGGTCCAGGATCTGCGGCCCGCGGACTTCCTGGTAGCCGTTGTCGCGGTAGACCGCGCGCATGTATTGCTCTACCTGCTGCCACAGCTGCCAGCCCTTCGGATGCCAGAAGATCAGGCCCGGCGCCTCGTCCTGGAAATGGAACAGGTCCAGCTCGCGGCCCAGCTTGCGATGGTCGCGTTTCTCGGCCTCTGCCAGCATATGCAGATAGGCGTCCTGCTCTTCCTTGGTGGCCCAGGCCGTGCCGTAGATACGCTGCAGCATCTCGTTCTTGCTGTCGCCGCGCCAGTACGCGCCGGCCACCTTCATCAGCTTGAACACCTTCAGCTTGCCGGTGGAAGGCACGTGCGGACCGCGGCACAGGTCGATGAAATCGCCCTCCCGATACAGGGAGATCGTTTCATTGGACGGGATAGAGGCGATGATCTCGGCCTTGTATTTCTCGCCGATGCCGTTGAAGAAAGCCACGGCGTCGTCGCGCTTCCATTCTTCGCGCGTGACGACCTCGTCCTTTTTGGCCAATTCCGCCATTTTCTTTTCAATGGCTTCCAGGTCTTCCGGCGTAAAGGGGCGCTTGTAGGAGAAGTCGTAATAGAAGCCGTTGTCGATCACCGGGCCTATCGTCACCTGCGCATCGGGGAACAGGGTCTTCACGGCATACGCCAGCAGGTGCGCCGTGGAATGGCGGATCAGGTCCAGGCCTTCCGGATCCTTGGCCGTGACAATGCCCACCCGGGCATCGCGCTCGATACGGAAACTCGTGTCGACCAGCCGAGCGGGCTCGCCGTCGACGGCCACCTTCCCGCCCAGGGCGGCACGCGCCAGGCCGGTCCCTATGGACTGGGCGACTTCAGCCACCGTCACAGGGCCCGGAAATTCGCGGCGGGATCCGTCGGGCAAGGTGATTTGTACCATCTGAGTTTTCCTGAGTAACAAGTAAAAAAACGCGGCTCTAGGCCGCGTTTTCTGTGATTTTGCTCGGTGTTGCGATCCCGCTCCAGGGGCGAGACACGAAACGGCGTTCAACGCGGCAGCAGGCGAAGACTCCAGGTCTTGGTTCGCGTCGGCGTTCGTGCGGCCGGTACGGGGTGCTGGGCGTGCATGGCGATACGGTTCTGGACGTAGGGCAAGAAAACCACCATGGCGCATGGGAATGTCGTGAAGGCGGCGCCAGCGAGGCCCGCCCCGGCAAACGCACCATGGAATTTTCCGATTGTATCACCCTTTGGGATCAAAACCCCGACACGGGTTACGGAGAGCGCACCTGAATCGGCCATGAAAGCGACTGTTTCCGCAATCCTCGGGCCGGTCCTATTTTGATCCAAGGAATGGCTGATATGGGAATGCCCTCCATAAACTGCGTAACGACCCGCCGCCAGTGTCCCGCTTTTATCCACTGGCAAGCCGCGCTGCCGCGCCCGCGGCCCATCCGCGCCCCGCTAGCAAGGAAATGCATGCCCCTCGCGACCAGCCTTCCCTCTCCGCCTCCCGCCGCCTCGCAAATGCTCATCTCGGGTGAACCTTCCGTCCGGCGATACCTCCTGACATCGCGCCCCCGCCACCGCATCCGCGTCTCGGTGCTGTACGACCATCCCGTCATCGCCCTGGGCATGGCGTCCTTCCTCCAGCACCAGGCCGACTTCGAAGTCGTGCATACCGAAACCTCCGCCGTGCGCTTCCTGGACAGCCTCAAGAAGGTCCCCTGCGACGTCGTCATCGTGGATTTCTATCTTCCCCGCCAACCCTGGGAAGGCATCCATTTCATCAAGCGCATACGCCGCCTGCACCCGGAGCTGATCATCATCACGTTCTCGGCGGGCAAGATCATGGACACGGAGTATGCGGCGTTCAAGGCCGGCGCCAACGGCTACGTGCCCAAGGGAGAACGCCTGCCTTTCCTGGCCGACATGATCCGCCTGGCCGTGAACGCGCCGCGCGCCTTCTACTCGTGCAGCGACGGCCATGTCCGCGACTGCCGTCCCAAGCGGCCCGAGGAACGCCTGACCAATGCCGAGCTCGAGATCCTGCGCAACATCGCGCTGGGATTGTCGGTCACGCAGATCGCCGCCAAACTGCTGCGCAGCAAGAAGACCATCAGCACGCATAAACGGCGAGCGATGAAAAAGCTGGAGCTGGCCGACGACCTTGCCCTCGCGCTGTACTTGAAAGAGAAATTCGAACAGTCGATCGGCGACTGAACCCCATGATGGATTCCCGCCAGTGATACCGGATAGAAGCATCCCGATACTCCTGGCCGCGCTCGGCGTCGTGCTGACGCTGACCGCAATAGGTGTTTTGCTGTGGACCCAGCGCCGCATGCGCATCGTGCGGCATACCGCTGAAAAAGCCCGTGCCGAAGCCATACTCGCCAGGGAACGCGCCGAAGCGGCGGATTCCGCCAAATCGGCCTTTCTCGCAACGGTCAGCCATGAGATCCGTACGCCAATGAACGGTGTCATCGGCGTGCTGGACATCCTTCAGGATACGCCGCTGGGCGCCGAGCAGAAGCGCTACCTGGGCACTGCCATGCAGTCCGCGCGCCTGCTCCTGCGTGTCATCAACGACATCCTGGACTACGCCAAGATAGAGTCCGGCGCGCTGCCGCTGTGCAACGCCCCCTACGACTTCTACCGCGCCATGGAAAACATGGCGGAGCTCTATCTGCCGCTGGCGCGCCGCAAGGGGCTGACGCTTACCGTGGCCATCATGCCGCACTTCGACAAGCGGCTGGTCGGCGACGAGATCCGCGTCAGCCAGGTCGTCGCCAACCTGTTGAGCAATGCCATCGCGTTCACGGACCGCGGCGCGGTCACGCTTTCGGCGCGGCGCCGGCTGGGCCGCGACGGCGACGAGATAGAAATCACGGTGCGCGACACGGGCGCCGGCATGTCGGAAGAATATCAACGCCGGCTGTTCGCCCCCTTCCACCAGGAAGATACCTCCACGACCCGACGGCACGGCGGTACCGGCCTGGGCCTGTCCATCGTGAAGCACCTGGTTGAACGCATGGGCGGCCTGATCGCCATCCAAAGCCGGCGCGGTGTGGGCACCTCGGCCTGCGTGCGCATCCCCGCCCGCTGGAACACGCAAGCCTTCACCTGGCCCTGCTATCCCGGACACACGGCCACGCTGCATGTCGCCAACACCACGATGATCCCCATGCTGCGGGCCTGGTGCCGCAAGGCGTCCATCCGCATCGTGCCGCCCGACCTTCCCGCCGACATACGCATCCTGACTGACGGCGGCGACGGCTTCTGGGTCGCCACCGCCACGAAGCGCTCGGGCCCCATGCATTCCGTCTATCTTTTCCTGCGAACGCTGGAAACGCTGTGGACGCCCATCCAGGACATGGCGCCGGCAGGCGGGGCCACCTCCGTCGGCGGGCAGGATCAAGCGCATATTGCGCCACCGCGTTCTGCCGGCGCCTCGGCGTCGGCGGCCCTCCCTGCTGCCGCGCCTTGCCCGACCGATACGGCACCGTCCGCCCTGGACGCGGGCATCGCAAGACACCCCGGTCCCGGGCTGGACCGCACGGCGCCGTGCGGCGCACCGGACCCGGCAACGGCCATGGGGGCCGCCGAAGTCCGTCCGCCTTGCAGCGAAACTCCGGCGCCCCAGGTCCACACCGATGTGCTGCTGGTCGAGGACAACGAAATCAACCGCGACATCACGCTCCGGCAACTGGCCTTGCTCGGTATCCACGCGGATGCGGCCGACGACGGCGAGGCCGGCCATGCCGCCTGGCTGGAAAAGCGCCCACGCATCATGCTGGTGGACTGCCACATGCCCAGGCTGGACGGCTATGAATTGGCAAGACGCATACGCACCCACGAGATGATCAATGGCTGGCCGCGGACCACGCTGATCGGCTTCAGTGCCAACGCCACCCAATCGGACGCCCGGGCCTGCCTGGCCGCCGGCATGGACGACTACGTACCCAAACCCACTACCCGCGCGAAACTGCGGGAAGCCCTGCAACGCACGGGCTACCTGCCGCCGGACACTACGCCCGACACGACGGATTCGTGATTCCCGATGCCCATGCCGCTAGACCTCGATACGCTGACCGATCTCTATCCCGATCCCGAAGGACGCCGGCAATTTCTACAGCGGGCACTCGACATCCTGCGCGAAGACCGGCAGGCGCTGCAGGACGCGCTAGGCCGCCATGCGTACGGTCAGGCCGCGGAGCTCGCCCATCGCCTGCAGGGCTCGGTGGCATTCCTGACCGGCGAGCCCGAGCATTGCGCCAGGATACTGCTCCCTTTGCAGCACGCGTCCCGAAGAGGCCAGAGCGCCGAATGCCAGCAAGCGCGGACGGCAGCGATGGAGCTGTTGGTGGCCTTGGAAAGCGCGATGGAGCAATCGCTAAGCCCCGACCCGACGCGGCTCGGGTAAACCTTATAGGCCCGCCAGCAGCGAAATGGCCGGAACCGGCGGCGAAAAAAGCCCGCCTTGCGCCAGCGTGACGCCTTTCGCGCGCAGATAAGCGGCCTGGGTTTCGGTTTCTATCCCTTCGCCGATCAGGGCCACGCCCAAGCGTCCGCCCAGCGAGATGATCAATTCCAGCACGGGCGCATTGACGGCATCCGTATCGATGACGGAAACAAAGCCCTTGGCGATCTTCAGATAGTCGACCGTGATCTTTTCCAGACAGGCCAGCGAGCTGTGTCCGGTACCGAAATCATCGATGGCGAAGGCCACGCCGATGGCGCGCAAGGCGCGCATATTGCTCAATACGGCTGCCGTATCCGGAAAGCCCTTGCGCTCCGTCAGTTCGAAGATCAGCCGCGGGCTCACACCCTTGAAGCCATGCAGGAAACGCTCGACATCGCCCACGAGCTCGCGCCGGCACAGGTGTTCCGCATTCAGGTTGATGTTCAGGTGGAAGCCCGGCGGCAACGCCGCCGCCCCCAGGTCGCGCTGTATCAGGCAAAGCAGGTGACGGGTCAGGCGCATGGCCAGTGCGCTCTCGCCGACCAGGGGATAGAAGAGTTCGGGCTGCACGATGCCGTAGACGGGATGGCGCCATCGCAGCAGGGCCTCGGCGCCCACGCAGGCGCCCGTGGCCAGGTCCACGATGGGCTGGTACAGCACACAGAACTCGCGGCGACGCATGCCGCGGCGGATCTCCGTCGCCATGGCGATGCGGCGCGTGTTGACGCGATGGACCAGGTAGGCCAGTAGCGCGGACGCGATGGCAACGAAAGGGATGTACTGCAGCCACAGCGCCCGATGATAGGCGGCCAGCCGTCCGGCGCTGAGCGTGGCGCGCACTTCGATGGGGTAAAGCGCCGATTGGCGGGTGACCGTGATCCCGCCATTGTCCGCGGGCGCGGAAGACTCCCAATCGTGGATGCCGGTGGCATTCAGGGCGTGGCCGCTGCCGATGCGCATCTGCGCCGCGTAGTTGCCGCCCTGGTCGACCGCGGCGATGATGTCATGCAGGTATTGGCCATCCACGCTGGCCAGCACGCCGCGCCCGTCGGCAATGCCCAGGAACACGAATAAGGCGGCGCGATTGGGCACCAGGGGCGTGCCCGGGACGGTGGATAGCGTCACGCCGGGCGGCAGCCGGGTCATGCCGGGCACGATCTGCGCCAGAGGCCGATCCAGCGGGCCGCTGACCGAAGAGCAATACATGACGTTGCGGTCGATCACGGCCAGGGTGCGGAAGTACGGCCTGAGCGAGCCGGCTTCCCGCAGGGCTCGGGCGATGTTCTTGCACGACTGCCCCGCCAGGGGATCGATCTCCGACGCCACCTGGATGGCATGCGCCACGATGTTCTCGGACTGCGAGATGATCAGGTTTTCGACGATGCGCAGCTGGTCCTGGGCACGACGTTCGGCCTGGTGAAGAACAATGGGTATCGCCAGCAGGAACGGCAGCGCGACAGCCAGGAGCAGGTACACCATGTGCCATAAAGAAAAGCGCGCGCGCTGCGCCAGACGATGCACGGATAAGCCTCTCACTTCCGGACAGTGAAAACGCCCGCGTCGCTGGCCGAAGCGGCCAACCGCGGGACGTAGACCTGGAATTCTGAATAGACCCGCGCGCGTACCCTGGGGTAGGCCAGGAAAAAGCAGACCTATTCACTGCATCGGGTCCGGAAGCGATTCATTCAGAGGGCGGGCGACCGTCAAGGAGGGTGGCACACGGCCCCAACACCCGCTATCGCGCGGCGACCGTGCGCACGCGTATGTCTCGACGGGGAAGCACCGTGCCCCTACGGTGTCGCACCTCTCCCTATCTGCATCGGTATCGTCGCGAGACTGACAGGTCAGCAGTTGCCCTTCTTCGCCTGTCCCGGCGGGCAGAACCCTCCTCCGCCACCACCGCCGTGCGGATCGACGACAACCGCACCGCTTGGGGTATAGACGGCACAGGAACTAAGTAGGCTCGCGGCGAGCAGCAAACCGATAAACAGCCTCATGTGATCCTCGGTATGGATTGGGGGACGCTGAGTGTAAGAAAGAGAGTACTCACCTGCTGTTTTGCTTCGTAACGAAATCTCCGCGTTCTTTTGCAGCCCGATACGAAGCATCCTTGGGGCGGAGCTGTCATGGGATCGTCGATGTTCACAACAATAAGGCTCATCCCCCTGCGTCCTGCGCCGCCTGTCGCAACACGGGGCTGTGGAGAAACGCAGCACTTCTTCCGGGAAGCGAGGTAGACTATGTGACAAGAAACGTCTAACGTTTCTCATTGTATCTACGCAAAGACAAAGGTCACGCAAGGCAGACCATAAGGAGCGCGAGATGAAAGTTCTGGCATTTGGGGCGGCACTATCGCTTTCGCTGGCCACGCAGCTGGCGCATGCGGCAGGCGGATACGGGTCCTTCGGCGGGCAGACGTACCGTCCTCCTGTTTATTCGGCGCCCCGACCGGCCATGCCCAGCTACGGTAGCGGGCCGAATCCGTACTCGACCGGCGTCCAGGGATACAGCCGCAGCAATGGAACGTACGTTGCGCCGCATCAGCGTTCCATGCCAGACAACTCGTTGAACAACAACTGGTCCACCAAGGGCAATACCAACCCCTACACGGGAACCCCGGGCGCGAAGCGCGGAAGCCCGTTTGGTTGGTAATCAAAGGGTAAGCTTTATGCACTGCCCACGGATATTCTGCGCTCTGAGCCTGGCCGCAGCGCTGATTGCGGTTCCCTGCATGGCACAAGTGACACGGGGCAAAACCACGGATAAGGTGCAATACGGCGACTGGGAAGCCTTTGGCTTGGCAAACAAGACTGAAGCGCGAATCCGGATGGACGCTCCAAGCCGCACCGGTGACAGCCTTCTAATCATCGACGCATACGTGCCGCGGTGCCAGCTGGATCTGCTGGTCGGCTTTCCACATAGCTCGCCGCAGGAAAAGGACGTCGGACCGCTACGGATTCCGCTAGTCATTCGCGTCGACGATGGAGACCCTTACTACCTCGAAGGTGTTTACTCCGCCACGATGGGCGACACAGCCGGATTTCTATTGCTGGCAGCCACGCCAAGCTTTCGCCAGCTGTTGGGGGACCTTGGCAAAGGACGGTTCGTGCGGCTCAAGCTCGAACCTTCCGAAGGCGGCAACAAACGCGCCGTCACGGAGACGTATTCCCTGAGAGGCTTTGCCGAAAGCCTGCTGTGGACACGCGCTACGTGTGATGCAGTCGTCAACGCTCAGCGGTCCGGGCAAAACTCCCGGTCACCAGGCGGCGGTGCTGAATCGAAGCCGCCAAAGCCCGCGCCCCCTGCGCCAAAACAGGCGCCGCAACCACGGCCGCCCGGAACGCAGTTTCTGTAGCAGCCACTTGCAGCGCCTGGCCATACTGTCGCCCCCCAAAAAGGGAAGCTGCTCTTGGCCCTCGCTCTTCAGGGAAATAGATATCGCACTGTTTATCTGAACATAAGCGCAGCCTGACGCTGATCGACTGGCCAAGGGGCCGGTGGACAGACTTTTCCACGATGTGGCTGGCGCGCGCGGCGCTCGGCGCAGCACCGGATGGCTCCCCCATCCCAAATTTTTTTAGGCCACGACGATTCACAGTGACTTTCCGCATGGGTCGACCGGGCGGAATCCTGTTGCCGCAGGCGTTAGCCTAGCTCGTCCTTGTAATGGCGTCCCTGCCCGGTACTCGCTGATTGCGAACCTACGATGTTTCACATGCGGATGTACCGAAGGTCCTCGGGTCGCGCGGCTAAGCGCCCATATCGCAGATCACCCATCCCTACACGGAATAAAGGCGTCCGGCGGCGCTTGCGTGCGCTGGACAACTACCGTTGCTTGCGCTGGACAAGACGGATGATTCAGACGAAAAAAAACCCGCGAGCTCGATATAGCTTACGCGGGTTCTGCACAGCGCTTGGCGCTGCTTTGTGTATTCGGTGGTAGGCGGTATTGGAATCGAACCAACGACCTCTACGATGTCAACGTAGCGCTCTAACCAGCTGAGCTAACCGCCTGCAAAGAAGAAAAATTATATAGGGCCATTCGGGCGCCGTCAAATCACGCTGCACCGCTAGACAACCATGACGGCTACGTGGGGCACGGCCTGCACCGAGAAGGCATCCTAGGCGACGCGGAGTTCGTCGTAGGAGACCATCACGTGCTCGCGGAAGGCAGGACGGTCGGCCAGCATCTCGTAGTAGCGGCGCAGTGCCGGCCGGTCCGCGCGCGGGATGTCGATATCGAAATAGCGATAGAGCACATGCCCGAGCTGGATGTCCGCCAGGGTGAACCGATCGCCCGCCAGGAAGGCGTGGGACGTCAATCGCGCTTCGGCGATATCCAGCTTCTTTCCCAGGACGTCCAGCGCCTGGGCCAGCGCCGCCGGATTTTTGTCCCGACTAGCGGTGCGGACGACGTGCCAGAACACCGGCACGGTGAAATTCATGGCGACGTTCAGCTTTGCCCACTCGGCCCATTTATCGACGTGGGTGCGTGCGCGCAGGTCCAGGGGCCAGAAGGCGGCCTCGGCGTACCGGGTGGCCAGATAGCGCAGGATGGCGCCGGTCTCCCACAAGGGCTCGTCGTCGCCGTCCCTCAGCACGGGCACGGTACCGTTGGGATTCATGGCCAGGAAGGCCGGAGTATCGTTGCCGCCGTGGCGATGGCCGATGTCGTGGCGCCGATAGGGTAGCCCGAGCTCGCCCACGCACCACATCAGCGCCTGGACATTGGACGACGTACGGCGGCCCCAGATCGTCAGCATGCCGGGCGCACTCCCCTGCGAAACGCCTACCCCAGCTGGGCCGCCACACCGGCCAGGTCAGGGGCATCCCGGGCGGCGTCCTGGTCCGCGCGGCGGACGGCCTGCAGGAATGAACGGATGCGCGCGGCGGACTTGATCCCGGGGCAGTCTTCCACGCCGCTGCTGACATCCACGGCATAGGGCCGCAGGGCGGCAACGGCCGCCTGGACGTTGTCCGGCGACAGGCCACCCGACAGGATGATGGGTGCGCCCTGCCTGTCCGCGCGCACGTCCTGCAGCAACGCGTGCTCAAAGGCCAGCCCGCTGCCGCCGTATCCCGCGGAATAACTGTCGAACAACCAGCCGGCCGCGCCACGGTAGCCCGCGCAGGTTTGCGCCAGCTGCGCCGCGGTCTCGGCGCCCGGGCCGCCCACGCGGAAGGCCTTCATGTAGCGGCGGCCGTGCCGTTCGCAGGCGGCCGGTGTCTCGTCGCCATGGAACTGCAGCAAATCGGGGCCCACGGTGTCCAGGACCTGTTTGACCGTCTCGTCTTCGGCATTGACGAACAGCGCGACGACGTCGACGAAAGCCGGCACCGCGCGGCGCAGGCGAGCCGCCTGCTCCAGCGTGACGTAGCGCTTGCTCTTGGGATAGAAGATCAAGCCGACCGCATCGGCGCCCGCCTCGACGGCGGCGGCGATATCTTCGGGGCGGGTCATGCCGCAGATTTTGACGCGCGTGCGCATGGGGATGAGGAACGTGGCGCGATCTCGCGCGCGGAGAAAACCGATAGTTTAACGCCAGCATCCTGGCCAAGCCGTTCGCCCGACGGCCGTTTCAGTGGAAAGGCGCCAGCAGATGCTCGCGTCCGTCCAGGTCATCCAGGCCGAATGCCGGCGCGTACTCGATCGCGGACAGGTACAGCCCATCCGGCATGAAGGTGGGCGCGCCCTGGGTGCGATCGCGTGCCGCGAGCAAGTCGCTCATCCAGGACGACGCTTGCCTGCCCTGCCCGACTTGCAGCAGCGCACCCAGGATGTTGCGCACCATGTGGTGCAGGAAGGCGTTGGCCTGCAAGGTAAAAACCAGGAAGCGGCCTTGCGCCGCGATTTCCAGCCGATGCAAGGTGCGCACCGGATGGCGCGCCTGGCACTGGGATGACCGGAAGCTGCTGAAATCATGTTCGCCGAGCAGTGCCGCGGCGGCCGCCCGCATGGCGTCGACATCCAGGGGCTGGAAGCACCAGCCGGCCCGCCCTGCCCATAGCGCCGGACGTACGCGGTCGTTCCACAACAGGTAGGTATAAGTCCGCGACAGGGCGGAGAACCGTGCATGGAAGGTGTCCGGCACCGCGCGCGCCCAGCGCACGGCGATACTGGGCGGCAACAAGGCGTTCAGGCCGCGCACCCAGGATTCCGGACGGCGATGGACCTCGGTGTCCAGATGCACGACCTGCATGGCGGCATGCACGCCCGCATCGGTACGGCCCGCGCATACCGTGCCCGCCGGCACCGCCAGGAACTGCTGCAAGGCGGACTCCAGCGTGTCCTGCACGGTCCGCCGGTGCGGCTGCGTCTGCCAACCCTGCCAGGCCGAGCCGTCGTACGCCAGGCCCAGGGCCAGACGCGGCATCGCTCAGGTCCGCGCCGGACCGGCACGCCGCCGGTCGTCCTCGAGCGGCGGTTCGTCCAGGTCCAGATTGATGCCGTCCAGGCGTCGATCGATGGCCTTCGGGTCGATCTCGGTCATGTAGAGTTCGTCGTCGATGTCGTCCTGGTCTTCGTCGCGCCGCATGGCGGCACGGCGCAGCAGCCAGGCGATCACGAAGGCGACCAGGGCCAGGACGGCGGTCAGGATAATGAGCAGATTGTCGGACAGCCAGGACGGCAGGCCCGACGTATCCTGCGGCTTCGCGCCGTCGGAAGCCTCGCCGGAAGCCGCGTTGCCGGGGCCGGTCGTCATAGCCGGCCCCGCGCCCGTGGAGCCACCCGCCTGGGTAGCGCCGCCCGCGTTGGCGGATGGCGTCGAGGCGCCGCCAGATGGAGAGATACCGGTGCCACCGGCCCCGGCTCCGCCCGTCTGGGCCGAAGCCCCGCCGGCCGCGGCGGCCCCGGAACCGGGGCTGCCGCTTGTACCCGACGTACCGCCCAGGTTGGACGCATCGCCCGAAATGCCAGGACCGGATGCGCCACTGCCCGCGGAGCCGGAGCCGCCTGCGGGGCCGGCAGTGCCCCCGGATCCGGACGCACCCGTTGCACCGGCGCCTGCGGCACCGGCACCGGCCTGACCGCTCGTGCGCGCCTCGCCCGAAGCCGTACCGCCGGCGGCCGGGCGCGAGCCATCGCCCGCCTGCGCCGCGCCGCCTTGTCCCGTCCCGGACCCCGCCTGGGCAAGCGGCCCAGGGGCTGTATCCATGGACGAACCGCCCGTGGAAGCCGTGCCGCCGCCAGGCCGCGGGGCCCCGCCGGCCTGCGTAGCGCTGCTGCCTTGCTGCGCGCCGCTGCCGGACTGCGTACCGCTACCCTGCTGCGGGCCGGCGCCCTGCCGTGACGCGGCCGCACCGCCGCCGGCAGCCGACGACGCACCGCCCAGCCCGGGCAGGGCCAGGCCGCCGGGCTGGTTGCCACCGGCACCGCCCGCGGCACCACCGCCCGCGGCACCGCTGCCCGACCGGTCGCCGCCTTGCCGGGCGGCCAGCGCATCGTTCAAATCCTTGACGTTGCGTTCCAGTTGATCCACGCGCTGCTGCGCGTCCTCGGTGGCCTTGGCCATGGACGTTTGCGCATCGGCCTGGGACTGAGCCTGCGCCTGGGCGTTGCCCTGCCCGGGCTGTCCGCTGGACAGCCGCAAGCGATCCTGCGGGGGCGATTCGGGCGTGGCCGTGGACTGCCCGCCGCCAACCTGCCCGGCAGCCGAGCTGGCCGCTGCAGCGGCCGCCGCGCCCTGGGCCGCGGCGCCGGCCAGCCGGGCGCGATAGCGCGCGTAGGCTTCCTGCTGTTCGATGAAAATCCGGCGCGCTTCGGCCGGATCGATGGCGCGAACCGTCGCGGCATCGGGCACGACCAGGGTCGCGCCCGCTTTCACGAGGTTCATATTGTTCTGGATGAAGGCGTTCGGGTTGGCGCGCCACAGCGCGACCAGCATCTGGTACAGCGTCGCATCGGGCACCGCGTTGCTCTGCGCGATGCCGTAGAGCGTATCGCCTTGCCGCACCGCGACCGAACCGGCGCTGGCGCCCCGGCCGGCCCGGGTGCCGCCCACCTGGGCCTGCGAGACCAGGCCGGGGAAACCGCCGGCGGTCTGCATCACGCTGACCTGCACCTGCCGCTGTCCTTCGCTGGTGCCGAGATTCAGCAGCAGGTCGACGACGGGACCCTTGGCCGCTTCAGGCGAAGAAATTCGAAGATTGCGCCGCGTGGCGCTGCTACCGCCTTCCAGGCGCAAGGTCAGGCTGGACAGCGGCACCGGCGGCGTGACGCCGGCCCGTTCCCAGGCGGCCGGGTCGGCCAGCGTAGCCATCAGGGAGCGCTGTTCATCCGGCGTCAGGTCCGCGATGCCGACCAGCACTTGCAAGGGGGCATTGGGCGCCGACACCACCCGGCTGTGCGCAAGGCGGAGCGCGTGGGCGGGAGCGCTGATCGCGCAACCAAGGGCGAGCACGATGGCGAGGCGCGTCGCGTGTCGGCTCGGGATGGACGAGGGGCGCAGCGAGCGTAGCGTCATAAGCCTGTTTTCCGCAAAGGCGGGCAGTTGCCGCGTTTGAAAGTGTAACTTACCTATAGGGATGCTGAAACGACAAGGGCACCGTGGGTGCCCTTGGTGCGCCGGCGCCGCCTGCCGGCGGCGGGCCATGCGATCAGGCTTCGGCGAGCGCGATGCGCAGCATGCGGCGCAGCGGCTCGGCCGCGCCCCACAGCAATTGATCGCCCACGGTGAAAGCGCTCAGGTACTCGGGGCCCATGGACATCTTGCGCAGGCGGCCGACCGGGATATCCAGCGTACCGGTGACCGCCACGGGGGTCAGGGCTTCCACGGTGGCTTCCTTGGTGTTCGGGATGACCTTGGCCCATTGCGTACCGCTGGCGATGATGTCGCCAAGCTCGTCCAGCGGCACGTCGCGCTTCAGCTTGATGGTCAGCGCCTGGCTGTGGCAGCGCATCGCGCCGATGCGCACGCACAGACCGTCGACCGGCGTGGCGGGCGTCCCGAAGCCCTCGCCGCGGCCCAGGATCTTGTTGGTCTCGGCGCCGCCCTTCCATTCCTCGCGCGATACGCCGTTGCCCAGGTCCTTGTCGATCCACGGAATCAGGTTGCCGGCCAGGGGCACGCCGAAATGCTCGCGCGGCAGGTTGGCGTCCTTCTGCTTGCCCAGCACGCCGCGGTCGATGTCCAGGATGGCCGAAGCCGGGTCGTCCAGCAGCGGCTTGACCGACTCGTTCAGCAGGCCGAACTGGGTCAGCAGCTCGCGCATGTGCTGCGCACCGCCGCCCGAGGCGGCCTGGTACGTCATGGAGGTCATCCATTCGACCAGGTCGTTATTGAACAGGCCGGCCAGGCCCATGAGCATGCAGCTGACGGTGCAATTGCCGCCGATGAAATTGCGCACGCCGCGCTTGAGCGCCGCGTCGATGACCGGGCGATTGACCGGATCCAGCACGATGATGGCGTCGTCGGCCATGCGCAAGGTACTGGCGGCGTCGATCCACAGGCCGCTCCAGCCCGCGCCGCGCAGCTTGGGATAGACGGCGCTGGTGTAGTCGCCGCCCTGGGCCGTCACAATGATGGGGAGTTTCTTGAGCGCATCGATATCGTAGGCATCTTGCAGGGCGCCCGCGCCTTCGGCCCATTTGGGGGCCGCCGCGCCGGCGTTACTCGTGGAGAAGAAGACCGGCTCGAACAGCGCGAAGTCGTTTTCTTCGCGCATGCGTTGCATCAGTACCGATCCGACCATGCCACGCCAACCGACGAGGCCCACTGCATTGCTCATTTCGTACGCTCTTGATGTCAGGGAATAAGGAGAAAGAAAGGAAAATAGCGAAGAAACGTCCTAAATGCACGCTTTTCGCTCGACAAACCCACAATTTATCAGAAAGAGCGCCCTCGCCCCCCATCCAGGGAGGGGCGAGGGCGTCCCCCAGGCCGAATGACGGGTATTTACGACGCCAGCGCCTTCAGCACGGCGTCGCCCATCTGGGCCGTACCGACCTTCGTCGTGCCCGGCTCATGGATGTCGGCGGTGCGCAGGCCCTGCGCCAGCACGGCGCGGACGGCGGTTTCGATGCGGTCGGCCTGGGCCGGCAGGTCCAGCGAGTAACGCAGCATCATGGCCGCGGACAGGATGGTGGCCAGCGGATTGGCCACGCCCTTGCCGGCGATGTCGGGCGCCGAGCCATGGCTGGGCTCGTACAGGCCCTGCCCATTGGCGTTCAGCGACGCCGAGGGCAGCATGCCGATGGAGCCGGTCAGCATGGCGGCCTCGTCGGACAGGATGTCGCCGAACAGATTGCCCGTGACGATCACGTCGAATTCCCGCGGGGCGCGCACCAGTTGCATGGCGGCGTTGTCGACGTACATATGGGACAGCGCCACATCGGGATACTCGCGCGCCACCTCGGTGACGATCTCGCGCCAGAATTGCGAGGTCTCCAGCACATTGGCCTTGTCCACGCTGCACAGCTTGCGATTGCGCTTGCGGGCGGCCTCGAAGCCGATGCGCGCGATGCGGCGCACTTCGGGCTCGCTGTAGCGCATGGTGTCGTAGCCTTCTCGCTCGCCGGCGAAGCCGCCATCGGGTGCGCTGCGCACGCCGCGCGGCGTGCCGAAATAAATATCGCCCGTCAGTTCGCGCACGATCAGGATGTCCAGGCCGGACACCACTTCGGGCTTGAGCGACGAGGCGTTGGCCAGCTCGGGATACAGAATGGCCGGCCGCAGGTTGGCGAACAGCGACAGCGACTTGCGCAGGCCCAGGATGGCCTGTTCCGGACGGAATTCGCGCGGCAGGCTGTCGTACTTCCAGTCGCCCACGGCGCCGAACAGGACGGCGCGCGCCGACTGCGCGAGTTGCAGCGTGGCGGGCGGCAGCGGGTGCTCGAACTTGTCGAAGGCCGCGCCACCGACCGCGGCTTGCTCGATATCCAGGTCCAGCTTCAGGGCGCCCAGGACGCGCAAGGCCTGGTCGACGATCTCGGGGCCGATACCGTCGCCGGGAAGGACCGCAATCTTGTGTGTCATCAATGCATCCAAATAAGAATCAGGCTCGCCGGACCCGGCCGGCGGGCTTCGGGCTCGCCGGATCGCGCCGGCGAAAAATCAGGCTCGCCGGATCACGCCAGCGGACGGGATTGCAGCCAGGGATGGCGCGCCAGGCGCTCGGCCTCGAACGCACGGATCTTGTCCGACTGCCGCAGCGTCAGTGCGATATCGTCGAAGCCGTTGACCA
This sequence comes from Bordetella bronchialis, assembly GCF_001676705.1. Lineage (NCBI taxonomy): Bacteria > Pseudomonadati > Pseudomonadota > Betaproteobacteria > Burkholderiales > Alcaligenaceae > Bordetella > Bordetella bronchialis. Next base: position 2,122,447 of record NZ_CP016170.1, on the reverse strand, counting down.
GGCAGTACTTGCGGAAGGGCTCGATATCGAAGGGAATACCGCGGCCCTCCGGCGTCATCACGACCTGGCCTTCCAGGTCGATGCGCAGCTTGTAGCCGGGGAAGGCCCTGACCTCGTCGAACAGGCGCGCGACGTCCAGCTCGGAAAGAACCACCGGCAGCAGGCCGTTCTTGAAGCTGTTATTGAAGAAGATATCCGCGTACGACGGCGCGATGATCGCGCGAAAGCCGTACTGTTGCAGGGCCCAGGGCGCGTGCTCGCGGCTGGATCCGCAGCCGAAGTTCTTGCGCGCCAGCAGGATGGATGCCCCCTGGTAGCGCGGCTGGTTCAGCACGAAATCGGGATTCAGCGGACGCTTGCTGTTGTCCATTCCCGGTTCGCCGTGATCCAGGTAGCGGATCTCGTCGAACAGATTCGGACCGAAGCCGGAGCGCTTGATGGACTTCAGGAACTGCTTCGGGATGATCAGGTCGGTGTCGACGTTTTCGCGGTCGAGCGGGGCCACCAGGCCCTCGTGGTGCGTGAATGCTTGCATGATCTTTAGCGGAAATTCCTGACGTCAACGAAATGGCCGGCGACGGCCGCCGCGGCCGCCATGGCGGGGCTGACCAGATGGGTACGCCCGCCCTGCCCTTGCCGTCCTTCGAAATTGCGATTGGAGGTCGAGGCGCAACGCTCGCCCGGTTCCAGCCGGTCCGCGTTCATGGCCAGGCACATCGAGCAGCCGGGCTCGCGCCATTCGAAGCCCGCCTCGCGGAAGATCTTGTCCAGTCCTTCGCGCTCGGCCTGCTGCTTGACCAGGCCGGAGCCCGGCACCACCATGGCCTGCTTCACATTGGACGCGACGCGCTTGCCGCGCGCGACGGCGGCGGCGGCGCGCAGGTCCTCGATGCGCGAATTGGTGCAGGAACCGATGAACACGCGGTCCACGCGAATATCCGTGATGGGGGTGTTGGGCTTCAGGCCCATGTATTCGAGCGCGCGCTCCATGCCGCTGCGGCGCACGTCGTCCTTCTCGCGGTCCGGATCCGGCACGCGGCTGTCCACGGACAAGACCATTTCGGGCGACGTGCCCCAGGTCACCTGGGGCTTGATTTCGCGCGCGTCCACTTCCACGACGCGGTCGAACTTGGCGCCCGGATCGGAATGCAGGGTGCGCCAGTATTGCACCGCCTGGTCCCACAGCGCACCGACGGGCGAAAACGGACGGCCGCGGAAATATTCGATGGTCTTGTCATCGACGGCCACCATGCCCGAGCGCGCGCCGGCCTCGATGGCCATATTGCACACCGTCATGCGCCCTTCCACCGACAGCGAGCGGATGGCGGAGCCGCCGAACTCGATGGCATGTCCGGTACCGCCGGCGGTGCCGATAATGCCGATGACGTGCAGCACCAGATCCTTGGCGGTACAGCCGAAAGGCAACTCGCCTTCGACCTTGATCAGCATGCTCTTGCTTTTCTTCATCAGCAGGGTCTGCGTGGCCAGGACGTGCTCGACCTCGGACGTGCCGATGCCGAAGGCCAGCGCGCCGACCGCGCCATGGGTGCTGGTATGCGAATCGCCGCAGACCACCGTCATGCCCGGCAGGGTCGCGCCCTGCTCCGGCCCGATGACGTGAACGATGCCCTGGCGCAGGTCGTTCATCTTGAATTCGGTCACGCCGTACTTGGCGCAGTTTTCGTCCAGCGTGTCGACCTGCAGGCGGGAGATCGGATCGCTGATGCCCTGTTCGCGGTTGATCGTCGGCACGTTGTGGTCGGCGACCGCCAGGTTCGCGTCCAGGCGCCACGGCTTGCGGTCGGCCAGCGCCAGGCCTTCGAAGGCCTGCGGACTGGTGACCTCATGCAGCAGGTGCCGGTCGATATAGAGCAAACAGGTACCGTCGGATTCCTGGTGGACGACGTGTGCGTCCCAGAGCTTGTCGTAAAGGGTTTGGGGCATGGAAACTCACCGAACAGGTTGCAGCGGAAGAGGCCGGTCTGGTGCGGCCGGCGCGAGGATTATGCGCCCGGCCTCATCCCGGTACAACGGCAGCGGATATACTGTTACACGGAGTACCAGGTTGGAGCCGACCGTGTACCGGCCCGTAATGCCGTCTTCTTATTTTGCGCCCTTCGCCTGCTGGTAAAGCGGCATGACCTGCTGCGACGCGGCCTGCAGCTCCGCGATGCGGGACTCCGCCGACGGATGGGTAGACAGGATTTCCGGCTGGGCCTGGCCCTGGGAGACCTGGGCCATCTTGCGCCAGAGCGAGACCGCCGCGGAGGGATCGTAGCCGGCACGCGCCGCCAGCTCCACGCCCATGCGGTCGGCCTCGGCCTCGTGCGTGCGGCTATTGGGCAGCGTGAACATGACATCCGACAGTTTGCCGCCCAGGTCGGACACCGCCGTGGAGCCCGTCACCACGGACAGCACGGACAGCCCGACGCTGGTGACCATCTGCTGGGAAACCCGCTCGCGCGCATGTTCGCGCAGGGCGTGGGAGATCTCGTGCCCCATCACGGCGGCCAGTTCGTCGTCGGTGGGTTTGATCTGCACCAGCAGGCCGGTATAGACGGCCATCTTGCCGCCGGGCATGCACCAGGCGTTGATTTCCTGGCTGCTCAGCACATGGACTTCCCACCCCCAGGACGCGGCGTCCGGCCGGAACACGCCCACTTGCGCGATCAGCCGCTGGGCGATGGCGCGCACCCTGGCCACCTGCTGCGCATCGACGTCCAGGAGGTTTTTCGCCTTGGCCTGCGCCAGGATGGTGGCGTATTGCTGGTCGGCCTCCTTCTGCAGGTCCTGCGAAGAGACCAGGCTGGACATGTACTGCGTGCGGTCTACCCCGACCGCCCCGCCCTGGGTGGTATGCACGCTGGCGCAGCCCCCCAGCACGGACAGGGCCAGGACGCCGCTTCCCAATACGGCCGCCATGCCGCGGCGGCCGCGATGCTTGTGTACAACCATGTCTGCCTCCTTGTTCATCCTTGCGCGGCCCCGCGCCGCAGGACGGTCAACCGCACTGGCCCCGATGCCGCAAGGCGTGGTCCATCAGCACCAGGGCCAGCAGCGCCTCGGCGATGGGCGTGGCGCGGATGCCGACGCAGGGATCGTGGCGCCCCAGCGTCTGCACGACGGTGGGCTGGCCGGCGCGGTCGATGGATCGGCGTTCGACGCGGATGCTGGAGGTCGGCTTGATGGCCAGCGACACGGTAATGTCCTGCCCCGTGGAAATCCCGCCCAGCACCCCGCCCGCATGATTGCTCAGGAACCCTTCCGGCGTGATCTCGTCGCCATGCTCGGAACCGCGCTGCGCGATGCTCTCGAACCCGGCGCCGATGGAAACCCCCTTGACGGCATTCAGGCCCATCATGGCGTGCGCGATGTCGGCGTCCAGGCGATCGTAAAGCGGTTCGCCCCAACCGGCCGGCGCATGCTGGGCCACGACCTCGATGCGGGCGCCCACGGAGTCGCCATCGCGCCGGAGTTCGTCCATATAGGCCTCCAGCCGGGGAACGATGCCGGCGTTGGGCGCGAAGAAGGGGTTTTCGGCCACCGCATCCCAATTTTCGAAGGGAATCGGTATGGGGCCCAACTGGCTCATGTAACCCCGCACCCGCACGCCATGGGTGGCGGCCAGCCATTTTTTGGCGATGGCGCCCGCGGCCACCGTGGGCGCGGTCAGGCGGGCGGAAGAGCGGCCGCCCCCGCGCGGGTCGCGCACGCCGTACTTGCGGAAATAGCTGTAGTCGGCGTGCCCGGGGCGGAAGGTGTCGGCGATATTCTTGTAGTCCTTGCTGCGCGCGTCCGTGTTGCGGATAAGCAGCCCGATGGGCGTGCCGGTGGTCACGCCTTCGAAAACGCCGGATAGAATCTCGACCTGGTCCGCTTCCTGGCGCTGGGTCACGTGCCGCGATGTGCCCGGACGGCGCCGGTCCAGTTCGGCCTGGATGTCTTCGGGCCCCAGCGGCAGGCCAGGCGGGCAACCGTCGACCACGCAGCCGATGGCCGGGCCGTGCGACTCGCCGAAATTGGTGACAGTGAATAGCTTGCCTAACGTGTTGCCGGACATAATTTTCTAGATCAAGGCGCGTCGGGTGAAAAGCGCGGGAACGATGCGGATTATGACACCGCCCGCCCTGCCCGCCGGTGTCGGGTTGTTGTTCGGGTTAAAGAGCGATAAACGGCGCATACAAAGAGATAGAGGGCAATAAAACGCCGAGGATCGGCAATCCAACGCGATTATTCGTTGTTGATGCAGCAGGGTTACGGATTCAAAATGTTAACCCGCTGAAAATCCCGGATGCTTTTTGTATCAGGCGGCCTTCGTTGCGCCCTCTAACGTCCCGCATCCCATGTCTTTTCGCGCGCGTAGCCCCATACCGGACAAAGCAAGGTGCCGGTGATCAGCCGTTTCGTTACGCTGCGCTCACCATCCAGGCAGGAGAGAGACCGCATGTACGATCGTTTGCCCGCGCAGCCCGTTACCGCACACGGCTACGCCATGACCGAAGGCCGCTGCCGGGTGCTCCGCCACGTGGACAGCCGGGGCGCGCGGGGCTGAGCGCCTCGCATCGACGACGCCAACATGACGCCCCCGCCACCCGCGACCGCCAAAGAGTCCGACCTCCCGCAGGACGAGACCTGGCACGCCGCGCCGCCCCCGCGCCGGCGCGGCCTCGCGGCCGCGCTGGTCACGCTGCTGGTGGCCATGGCCGTGCTCGCGCTGGTCACGGGCGCGACGCTGTTCAGCCAATCCCGGGCGGTCTCCCAGCCCGGCGGCGCCGACATCGGCCTGTATAGCTACCGGCTGGTTTCTCAAATGAACCGCCTGATCGCCGATGCCCAGAAAACCGTGAACGGCGCCGACCCCCGGAATTTCGTGCAGGGCCTGATGGCCTTATCCACCTTCGTCAATCCCGGCACCGCGGAAAGCGCGCCGGGGGTCGCCCTGGTCCGCTCGCTGCCGACTGCCCGCGTCGACGTCCAGATGCTGGACGACCGCCTGCGGACCTGGCGCGAGGCGGCGGAAACCGGCGACCCTGAACGCATACGATCGGCCGCCCGCGACCTTGCCGACCATGCGGACGAAGCCCGCATGCTGGTCGACCGCCTGGGCGGCGCCGTCCACCAGGCCCAGCGCGGCGACACCAGCCAGCACATCAGCGCCGTGGCAGACGGCTTCCGGCGGCTGCAATGGGCCTTCATCGGCCTGCTCGCGTGCAGCGGCATTCTGGCGGTGTGGCTGCTGGTCCTCAATCGCCACGCGCGCCACTTCAACCAGCGCATGGCACAGGCCAATGCCCGCCTGGAGTCGGCCGTGGCGCATCGCACGCGCCAGCTGGTATGGCTGGCCAACACCGACCCCCTGACGGGCCTGAAGAACCGCCGCGCCTTCATGGAAACGGCGGAGGCCCAGATCCTGCAATGCCGCCGGTATCCCCATCCGCTGGCGGCGCTGCTGATCGACATCGACCATTTCAAGTCGATCAACGACCGCTACGGACACCACGTGGGCGACCAGGCCATCCGCCGCGTGACCGACACCATTACGAACACGCTGCGCGATAGCGACATCATCGGCCGGTTCGGCGGAGAGGAATTCGCGGTGCTGATGCCCCATACCGACCTGCCGGCGGCGCTGGTGGCGGCGGAACGCCTGCGCCAGGCCGTCGCGGGCATGAAAATCGGCCTGCTGGAAGGCGGCCCGCTCAGCATGACGATTTCCCTGGGGCTGGCGATGCACGAACCGGGCGTATCGCTCGATACGCTGCTGATGCGGGCCGATATGGCGCTCTATCGCGCCAAGAGCGGCAGCCGCAACCGCGTCGAGGTCTACGGGCGCGAGCGCGAGGAAATCGCGCAATAGGGCCGCGCCGCACGCGCGGCGGACCCGGCACGGCGGCGGTCCGCGACCGCGCCCCTGGGCCCAGGATAGGGGCCGCGGCGAAAACGCCATACACTATGCGCGCATTTTCCCGATAACGCGGTACGGCGGCCGGCGGCATCCGGCCCCAGACAACCAATAAGCCGGCTCCGCCCATGTCCTTATTGCGCCAACTGCTAGCCAGCGTCGCCGTCGTCACGGCCGTGCTCCTGATCGTCTCGCAGACGCTGAACATCGACACGGCACGCCGCTACCTCGGCCAGGAATTGCGCACCCGCGGAGAGACCGCCGCGGCGACGCTGGCCACCGTCTATGCGCGCGATCCCGCGCCCGACCCCCGGACGTGGCAAGCCGTAGTGCACGATATCTTCTCCACCGGCGCCTATCGCCGGATCCAGGTACAGGGAAGCGTGGCGTTCGAAGAACGCAAGGACGATGCGCAAGACGCCGCGCCCGCGTGGTTCACCTCGCTGATTTCGGTGGCTCCGGCGGCGGCCGTGCGGCCGTTCCAGGCCGCGGACGGCCGGCAAGGCACGGTGACGGTCGTCGCCGACGATACGGAGGCCCTGCGCGCGCTATGGCACCACTCCATCGCGCTGGCCTTGCTGGTGGCGCTGGCCGGCGGCTGCTGGCTGATTTACGCGGGGGGCCTGGTGCGCTGGCTGCAGAAGCGGCTGTTGCAAGGCATCAGCGCGCAGGTGCGCGCCCTGGCCGGGGGCGACCCCGATCCCGCCGCGCTGCCGGCATGGCGCGAGGTGGCCGAGGTCGCGGACGCCCTGGCGGAGACCCGCGCTCGCCTGCGCATGACGGCCGAGGAAGCACACGCGCGTATCGAATCCCTGCAGCTGGAATTGAACCTGGATCCCGTCACCCGGCTGCCCAATCGGAAGTATTTCTTCAACGAGCTGCGACGGGCGCTGACCAACGGCGCGCGCGATCCCGATGCCGGGGGCGGCCACGTCCTGATGTTCCGCCAGCGCGACCTGGCGGCCATCAACCGCCATATGCCGCGCGATTTCACCGATCAATGGCTGCGCTCGGTGGGCCTGAGGCTGGACCAGAAACTGGGACGCCGGCATGTGCCGCCCTTTCTGGTCGCCCGCCTGAACGGCTCGGACTTCGCCCTGCTGCTGCACGGCGCCTCGGCGGCGCAGGCCGAGACGCTGGCCGGACAGTTGCGCCAGGAGCTGCGCGCGCTGCGCGTATCCCTGGGCGAGAACCGATGGTGCCGCTGGGCCCTGGCGATGGCGCCCTATTCCCGCGCGGGCAACGCCAGCGAACTGCTTGCCCTGCTCGATCACGCGCTGATGCGGGCCGAAAGCGCCGACACCGACGAACCGGTGCACGCCCAGGCCCCCGGCCCGGCGGAAGCGGCCGGCGAACTGCAATGGCGCGACACCCTGGTCATGGCCCTGGAGCAGCACCGCTTTTCGCTTGCCGCGCGGGCCCTGCAGACGGCGGACGGCATGCCGCTGCGTACGGAAGCCACGCTGATGCTGCACGACGCCGATGCCCAGGCGCCCATCGCGGCCGAGGTCTTCATGCCGGCCGCGATCCGGCTGGGGATGTCCTCCGAGTGCGACATCCAGGCCGTGCGGCTGGCCCTGGACTGGCTGGTGTCGCACGGCGACACGCTGGCCATCGCGGTCACACTGCCCTCCCTGGCGCAAGGCAGCTTCCTGCCGCGCCTGGGCCAGATGCTGCGCGACCGGCCCGCCCAAGCCGGCCGGCTGGTATTCGAAGTCGAGGCACGCGGCCTGGTGGAGCACTTCGCCAATGTCCGCGGCCTGTGCGAGGTAGTCTGCGACGCCGGCGCGCGGATAGGGGTGCGCTGCCTGGCCGATGACTTCAGCGCCATGACGCGGCTGCACCAATTGCCCATTGCCTACGTCAAGCTCGGTGCCTCCTTCGTCGGCGCCATGGGCCGCAGTCCTGGCGCGCGACACCTTGCGGCCGCCGTGCGCGAGACCGCCGAGGGCCTGGGCGTGGCGGTCTACGCGGATGGGCCCACCGACACGGACACCGCCGCTTTCCTGGACCGGACAGGCATCGCGACCGTCGGCTATTCCGCCGAAGCGGTCGCCGCCTGAAGCGCGGATCTCCGGCCGCGCACCGGCGCGGCGGCGCGCGCCGTGCGCGGCATCGCACCCAGGCCGCGCGGCGCCTTTCAACGTGCGTGCCGCTATACTTCCGCGCAATGTATCGCCGGGGTGCCCGCATGCTCCCCCGCCGCGCTCGCGTGGTGTACCGGCCCAACCATTGCCTGCATGAACCCTGACCTCTGGTATTCCGCCGCCGCTGGCGTGCTATTGAACGCTTCCCGGGCCAGCGTGGCCGCCTTGGCCGCCGCCATCTTTATCGTGGTCCTGCTGGCCCTGCTCAGGCGCCGCACCGGTTTTTATCCTTTTGCCTCCCTGGTGTTGCTGCTGTCCCAAGCGGGCCGCGTCGCGCTGCTGTGGGGCCTTCTGGCATCGTGGGTACCGGCCTCCGGGCAAGCCGCGGTATCCGCTGGCTGCCTGGGGCTGGGCGCCAGCGCGATGCTCTGGATGGCGGGCGGCGCGCTGCGCCGGCGGCAGGCGTCGGGATGGGCGGCGCTATTCCAGCTACTGGCCTGGCTGGCCGCGCTGGCGTCGTTCGGACTCGCCCTGGCGGGCGACGCGGTGGCGGCATGGACGCGGCTGGACCTCCTTCGGCTGGTGCAGGGTGCCGCGCTGCTGTCCACGGGCGCGGGCGCCGTCGCCACCCTGGTCCTGGCCGTCGTGGCGGCGATGCCTCCGCGCTCGCGCTCGCTGGGCGATTCCCGCCACGGCAGGCCTGCCGCGCAACGTGCGGACACCAGTCCCGCGCCGGCGGCCCTGGCCGCCGGACAGCGCGAAATCGAAGCCCGCCTGACCATGCTGAACGAAGTGCTGGAACGGCAGCGGCAGATGAACGCGCTGCTGTCGCACGAAATGCGCTCGCCCGTGGCCACCATCAGTGCCGCGGTGCAGTCCCTTGAAATGGTCCTGGAGGGCAGCGGCGAGGAAATCGACAGCCGCCTGCAACGTATCGGACGCGCGGTTGCCCGGATCGGCGAATTGATGGACCAACTGCTGGTGCCGGAAAGCGCCTATGACGAGGCAGTGGCCCCACGCCACGAAGCCGTGGACCTGGCTCGCCTGTCGGCCGATGTCGTGGCGTCGATCCGCAATGAAGTCGCGCACCGCCTGCAACTGGAAGCACCGGCGCCGGCCACGGCCTGGTGCGACGGCCCGCTCACCGGCGTGGTGCTGCGCAACCTGATACACAACGCGGCCAAGTACTCCCCGGCCGATCAGCCCATTGTCATCCAGGTGGGCACATTGACGACGCCAGGCGAAAGAACGGCATGGATCGCGGTGGTCGACCGCGGTCCGGGTATCGAGAAGGAAGACCAGGCGCGCATTTTCGACCCGCATTTCCGCCGGGCGGCGCACCGCGAGACCAAGGGATTGGGATTGGGACTTTTCCTGGTCCGCAAGATCTGCGAGCGGCAGGGCGGCACACTGACGGTGGACAGCGAACCCGGCAAGGGCGCGCGATTCACCATCGCGCTGCCGGTCGGCAAGGTCCGCTGAAACGGCAAGGCGCCGCGCGGCCTGGGCCAACGGATCAGGCGGCGAACACGTAGCCCTGGCCGCGTACCGACAGCACCGGCAGCTTCATGCCGCTGGACTGCGCCTTGGCGCGCAGGCGGCTGACCAGCACGTCGATGCGGCGCAGCTCGAACTCGCTGGGATTGGCGGGACTGAACAGCTCGGACAGCGCCTGGCGGCTGACGACATTGCCGCTGGCGTCGATCAACGCATTCAGGAACAGCCGTTCCTGCGCGCTCAGGTGCAGGCTGCTGCCGTCGGGCGAAACCAGGATCCAGCCGCCATCCTGCAGGCTCCAGGCCTGCGGGCCGCGTTCCCCGGTGGCCTGCGGCGCGGGATTGCGCGACAGGCGCATGCGCCGCGCCAGGCTGCGGATCACGGAACTCAGTTCCAGCAGGTCGACCGGCTTGGTCATGTAGATGTCCGCGCCGCCTTCCAGGCCGCGCACACGGTCTTCGAGCGCGCCACGCCCGGTCAGCATGACGATGCCCACGGGGTGCAGTGCCCGGAGCCGGGTCGCCACGGAAAAGCCGTCCTCGCTGCCCTGCACGTTGGCGTCCAGGATGACGACATCGCAGGGCTGGCTTTCCATATGCCGATAGAAATCCGCGGCGCTGGCACAAGCGAAGTTGACGCGGAAGCCATATCCGCCCAGGCCCAGCTTCAATTCCTCTCGAAAGTCCGCATCATCCTCTAACAGACCGATACACAACACACCGTCTGCTGCTTGCGTTTGCACGATATATCCCCGGAAATCGGCCCGCACCGGACGCCCGGCGGACCTGACCGCTGTGGTTAGGCAGGATGCTGCCTAGGCAGCGCCGCGATTCTAACATTGGTAACAATGCGAAAGCGGCGCCAAAATACCGCAAATATAAGCGTTCCTCTCTTATATTTGCCATCTTCCCAGCCGGCGAGGATGCACCAAATTTCCATACATTGCAACAATCGATACATTGCTTGCGGCCCGGAGGCGCCTGTATGGGGAATCCGTCGCGCGGATGCCGCGTTCCCGGATGAGCAACCGGCATCCCGGCCAAGGATGGGCATTATGCCGGCTTATGGATGAGCATCCGCCTTCGGCTTCAGGACGAGCAGCTGACTTCCAGGTCGCTGGCCCAGTCCGGCGGCAGCGCCGCGTACTGGGCATATTCCGGTCGTTCGGTATAGGGATCGCGCAGGACCCGCAGCAATTCGTCGATGACCGTGGCGTCCCCCTGGCCGGCCGCACGGATCGCCAGTTCCGCCAGGTGGTTGCGCAGGACGTAGAGCGGATTGACGCGGTCCATGGATGCGGCGCGCGCGTCCGCGTCGCGGGGCTCGCTGGCGTGGCGCGCCTGCAATTTCTCCCACCAGCCCCGGGCGGCATCGCGATCGATGAACAGGTCCAGGAAAGGCTGCGGCTGCCCGCGGACGGCCTGGGCCAGCCGCCGGAAACTCAAGGTGAAATCGGCGCGCTGCTCGTGCATGAGCTTCAACAGGTCGTCGAGCAGGCCTTCGTCTTCCGGACGCCAGGCCTGCAAGCCGAGTTTGGCGGCCATGCCGTCGTGGAAGGCCTGGGTGAAGATGGCCTCGTAGCGATCCAGCACGGCCTTCAGGGCATCGGCATCCTGCACGACGCTATTGAAGCTGCCGGCCAGGCGATACAGGTTCCACAGCGCCACCGATGGTTGGCGATTCCAGGCGTAGCGCCCTTCCGTGTCCGAATGGTTGCACACATGGTCCAGGCGGAAGGCATCCATGAAGCCATAAGGGCCATAGTCCAGCGTCAGTCCCAGGATGGACATATTGTCGGTATTCATGACCCCGTGATTGAAACCGACGCACTGCCATTGCGCCATCAGCCTGGCCGTGCGCACGGTGACGGCGTCCAGCAGGCGCACCAGCGGCGCGTTGGCACCGGTCGCCTCGCCCGCTGCTGCTTGGCGGCACTCGGGATAGAAGCGGTCGATGATGTAGTCGGCCAGGGTCTGCACCATTTCGGGCTGGCGGCGCGCGGCCCAGTGCTCGAAGGAGCCGAACCGGACGAAGCTGGGCGACATCCGGGTAACGATGGCCGCCGTTTCCACGGTCTCGCGCATGACGCGGTCGTCGGATGCCACCAGCGCCAGGGCGCGGGTGGTCGGTATGCGCAGGCCGTGCATGGCCTCGCTGGCCAGGTATTCGCGAACCGAAGAACGCAAGACCGCGCGGCCATCGCCCATGCGGGAATAGGGCGTCATGCCCGCCCCCTTCAGCTGCAATTCCCAGGTGCCGTAGGGGCCGTCGACCTCGCCCAGCAGATGGGCGCGGCCATCGCCAAGCTGCCCGGCCCAGATGCCGAACTGGTGGCCGCTGTAGACCGCCGCCAGGGTATCGCCGCCCGGCAAAGGCGCACGCCCGGAAAAGACCTCCAGGAATTCGCGCGTGTGCAGCGCTTCCGGCGCCAGCCCGATCAGGGCCGCGGCGTCCTCGTTGGCGTGGACGAGCCGGGGTTCGTTCAGGCCCTGCGGGGCCAGCCGGGTATAGAAGGCGGGAGGCAGGCCGGCGAATGAGTTGATCACCGGCAGTTCGGCCAGCGTCGAGGCCAGCGGGGCCCGCTGGGACGATCCGGAAACAGCTGACATGAATAGTACCCCTGGCGGGTTGAGGGTCTTGCCGCGTGCGCGGCGGCGGGGCGGTTCAGGCGGCGGTAGACCTGGCGCGCCGTGCCGCCCGCTTGGCGGGACGCACATACAGGATGGCGCAAGCGAAAAACACGAGGGACAGCGCAAGTTCCGCGCCGGCCAGCATCGCCGACACGGGCGCCGTATCGGACACGACGCGTACCGCTCCTTCCATGACATACAGCAGGATCAGCATGGACGCCCACTGATAGGTATAGAGATTGCCGCGTACGATACCTCGCAGCGGGATGGCCAGCGGCAGCGCCTTCAGCAACAGCCAGGACCCGCCCGGCCGCACCGGCGCCAGAACGGTTTCCCAGAGCACGCACAGCAGCGTCAGCGCCAGCAAAGCGAGCACGCAGGCCAGCCGGAGGTTACGGTTGAGTTCAACGTTCATACTGCTATTATCGCCGCATGAAACCGCCCGTCGATACGGCCGCCGCGGAGGCAGCGCCCGAATCCCCGCACCTGCGCGCCTCATGGGTCAGCCGGGTGGCAAAGGTTTTGCGCTTCGCCTCGCAGCGCGCGGGCGAGGAACAACTCCTCCAGGTCGCATCCAGCCTGACTTTCACCACGGTGCTGGCCATCGTGCCCATGCTGGCCGTGGTGCTCTCCTTGTTTACCGCCTTCCCGGTCTTCCAGGAATTCCGCGTTGCGCTGGAAGACTTCCTGACGCACAGCCTGATGCCGCCCGCGGTGTCTGACAACATCATGAACTACCTGAACCAGTTCGCCCGCCAGGCCAGCCGCCTGACCGCGATCGGGGGCGGGCTGCTGCTGGTCACGTCGATCCTGCTGATCATGACGATCGACAAAACCTTCAACGATATCTGGCACGTCACGCGACAGCGGCCGCTGTCGCAACGGGCATTGATGTATTGGGCCGTGCTGACACTGGGCCCCGTGGTCGCCGGCGCCAGCCTTTGGGGCACCTCCTTCGTGGCGCGCGAATCGCTGGGACTGGTGCGCGACGTGCCCGACATCGTGGGGCTGGCGGTGTCCTTCCTGCCCCTGCTCCTGACCGGCCTGGGCTTCGCGGCGCTGTTCGTGGTGGTGCCGAACCGCCGCGTCTACTGGACCGACGCGCTGGCCGGGGGCTTCGGCACGGCCATCGTGCTGGAGCTCATGAAATCCGCGTTCGCCTATTACCTGACGCGCTTTCCCACCTATACCGTCATCTACGGCACCTTCGCCACGCTGCCGATTTTCCTGTTGTGGATCTATCTGTCCTGGCTGGCGGTGCTGTTCGGCGCCACGGTCGCGGCCAGCCTGCCAATGATCCGCGTGGGACGCTGGGACATCAATCGCGAACCCGGCGCCGCCTTCATCGACGCGGTGGATGTCCTGCGCACCCTGTACCGGTATATGGGCAGCAACCCGCCGGGCCGCAGCGCCACCCAGTTGGCCGTCGATTTGCATCTACATCATGACGAACTGAACGCCGTGCTGGAAGCGCTGGCGGATCTCGGCATGGTGGTCCGCACCCAGGAACAGCGGTGGGTATTGGCCTGCGATCCGCGCCGCGTGGCACTGGCGCCGCTTTTCGACCGTTTTTTGCTCGAGCGCGGCCAGAAGCGGCTGCGCCAAGCGCCGGAAATCCTGCGCGTCGCCCGCGCCATCCTGTCGGCCGAGGGCACGCCGACGCTGGAAGATCTTATGCAGGAAGCGCAAAATAGCAGTGGCTCGGCGGACATCCTGAAGATCGAGGCCGTCAAAAAATAAGATTGGGCGCGAGCCCATGGAGGACCATCATGTTGAAAGTCAGCGAAATTCTCCGGGTCAAGGGCGACACGCTCTATACGGCCACGCCCGATACGCCGGTCTCCAAGGCCGTGGAAACCATGAGCCTGCAGGACATCGGTTCGCTGGTGATCATGGAGTCCGGCATGTTGGCCGGCATGCTCACCTTTCGTGAAATCATCCAGCACCTGAACCGCAATGGCGGCACGCTGGGCAATACGACCATCCGCGCCATCATGGACGACGCGCCGGTCAGCGTCACGCCCAACACCAGCGCCGAAGAAGTCCAGCGCCTGATGCTGGAAAAACACGCACGCTATATCCCCGTCATGGACGGCAATATGCTGATGGGCGTGATTTCCTTCTACGATATGGCGCAGGCCATCGTCAACGCGCAGCGCTTCGAGAACAATATGCTCAAGGCCTATATCCGCGATTGGCCGATGGACGAAGAAGGCGCGTCTTCCAAGGAAATGTAGCCGGGCACGGCCGGCGCCGCGCAAGGCCGCGGCTCGCCAGGGCGATCAGCCGAGTTCCGCGGTTTCGGCGTGGCGGGCGCTGGGGTGATGCACGCTGCGCCAGGCTTCGTAGATCAGCGCGGGATCGTCGGACTTCAAGGCGGCCGCGTCGGACAGCATGCGGCGCCAGCGGCGCGCGCCGGCCTGGCCATTCACCAATCCCAGCAAGGGTCGCACCACCACGCGCAAGGGCACGCCGCGCGCCACCGCTTGCCCGGCATAGCGCGTCATGGCGTCTACCACCTGGGCATCGCCGGGCAGGCGGCTTCCGGGCCAGAAGCGCATCGACAATTCCGAGAGTACGCGTGGCGTGTGCCAGGCGGCACGGCCCAGCATCACACCGTCAAAGGTATCCGCGGCGCCCGCCGCGCTGTCGGCATCCGCCAGCCCGCCATTGAGCACCACCACGCAATCCGGGAAATCGCGTTTCAGCATGGCGGCGGCGTCGTAGCGCAAGGGCGGGATCTCGCGGTTGTCCTTGGGCGACAGGCCCTTTAGTACCGCATTGCGCGCATGGACGATGAACACCCGGCAGCCCGCGTCGTACAGCTTGCCCACGAAGTCCCGCACGAAGGCATATGACTCGTCATAGTCCAGCCCCAGCCGGTGCTTGACCGTGACGGGCACATCGACCGCATCCCGCATGGCCTTGACGCAATCCGCGACCAGGTCCGGCTCGGCCATCAGGCAGGCCCCGAATGCCCCCCGCTGCACGCGCTCGGAGGGACAGCCGCAATTCAAGTTGATTTCGTCGTAGCCCCAGCGCTGGCCCAGGCGGGCCGCTTGGGCCAGCGCGTCGGGCTCGCTGCCGCCCAGCTGCAAGGCGACCGGGTGCTCGGCCGTGTCGAAGTCCAGGTGCCGCGCGACATCGCCGTGCAGAAGCGCCCCGGTGGTAATCATCTCCGTATACAGGCGTGCGCGGGGAGCCAGCAACCGATGGAAATACCGGCAATGGCGATCGGTGACATCGATCATGGGGGCGACGCACAGCCGCCAATCGGAGGAAAGCACGGAAGATAGACTTGGCACGGGAAGCTTGCCATTTTAGCCGCTGCGGCGGGCGGGGTCTCCGGGTAGTCTAAAATTGCGCCGCCGCTGCGTGGCGCGCGGCAGCCCGACGCCCGATAACCTTTGCCGTAGCTTCCATGGCCGTATTCACAACCGTCACTGACGACGACGCCCGCAGCCTGCTCGAGCAGTTCGACCTTGGCGAACTGGTTTCCCTGCGCGGCATCACGGCCGGGATCGAGAACACCAACTACTTCCTGTCGACGACCGGCGGGGAGTACGTCCTGACGGTCTTCGAGGTATTGACCCGGGAACAGCTGCCGTTCTACATCGAGCTGATGCACCATCTGGCCGAACGCGGGGTGCCGGTACCCCAGCCGCAGACGCGGCGCGACGGCGCCCGGCTGGTCGACATGCATGGCAAGCCCTGCGCCATCGTCACCCGGCTGCCGGGCGGCTACGAGCCGGCGCCGGGCCCCCTGCACTGCGAATTGACCGGGCGCACGCTGGCCCGGGCCCACATCGCGGCGCACGACCTTCCCCTGCGCCAGCCCAACCTGCGGGGCCTGGCCTGGTGGCGCGAGACGGCGCCCAAGGTCCGCTCTTTCCTGGATGCCGCTCAGCAGGAACTGCTCGGTACCAGCCTGGACGAGCAGGTCCGGGCCGCCGCCACCCCGGTGTGGCAGGCCTTGCCCAGCGGGCCCGCGCATTGCGACCTGTTCCGCGACAATGTGCTGTTCGCCGGCACCTTCGAAGCGCCCCGGATGGGCGGTTTCATCGACTTTTATTTCGCCGGCTGCGATACCTGGCTGTTCGACGTCGCGGTCAGCATCAACGATTGGTGCATCGTGCGCGAAACGGGCCAGATCGTCCCGGAACTGGCCCAGCGGTGGCTGCATGCGTATGCCCAGGAGCGCCCCTTCACGCCCGAGGAACGGCAGGCTTGGCCGGCCATGCTGCGGGCCGCGGCGCTGCGGTTCTGGTTGTCCCGGCTGTACGATTTCTACCTGCCCCGTCCGGCGCAGACCTTGAAACCGCACGATCCCCGGCATTTCGAACGAGTGTTGCTCGCACGCCACCGCGATACGCCGCCAGCCTTGCCCTGAAGCGCCCTGGCCCCATAATTCAAGCATGGTTTCATACTTGGCAGCATAGCGAACAGACGAACATGCAAGCAGCATCCCTACCTGCAACGGCCGGCTGGCAATGGGCGCGAGACGGGTTCCGACTGTTCATGCGCCAGCCCCTGGCGCTGTTCACGTGGTCGTTGGTCATCAGCCTGTTGCTGTTGTTCGCGATGTTCACCATGCCCATCGGCCCCCTCTTCTGCACCGCGCTGATGCCCTGCGTCACCCTGATGACGCTGTCGGCGTGCAAGCACATCGAGGCCGACCGCACCATGCTGCCGTCGATGTGGCTCAAGCCGCTGCAAAAGCCCGGCGTCCTGAAGAAACTGCTTATGCTGGGCGGGCTCTACGCCGGGCTGTGCATGCTGGCGGGCCTGCTGGCCTTCGTGCCTTTCTACGACGAGCTGGCGGAAGGCATCCGCGCGGCATCGGTCACCAACGACCTGGTTCCGTTCTTCGAAGCACTGCATACGTCGCTGCTGGTGTTCGGCGCGCTTTACCTGATCATCGGCGCCCTGTTCTGGCATGCCCCCGTGCTGGTGGCCTGGCACAACGTGAAGCTGCCGCAGGCCTTGTTCTTCTCCGGCGTCGCGTGCTGGCGCAACAAGTGGGCTTTCCTGGTGTACGGCTTGACCTGGGCCGCCGTGTTCCTGGGCATCGACTTCTGCGCCAGCATGCTGATCTCGCTGGATGTCTCGCAAACACTCGTCAACACGGTGCAGGTGCCCATCAGCATCGCGGCGTTCGGCGTGTTGTACAGCAGCTTCTATCCGGCGTATACCTCCGTTTTCGAGATCGATAACGCCGGCTTCCAGCTCGACGACGGACACGGCACGCAGGCATAGCGCCATACGGCCCGGCGGCAATGCCCGGACGACGGCCGCCGCACGGCCCGCCGCGTCCAGGAACACCAGGTCCAGGGGATACGCCATGCCAAAGGTATGGACGGCCCGGCACGGCCGTAGCCACAGGGCCACGCCCGGCCTGGGCCTGCGTCGCCATAGCAGGCCGCGAAGGCGGCCGGCCCAGCCCCTGACTCCCAGCACACGTACCCGCACATTCCCCGGCGTCATTGCAGCACCTGCCAGAACTGCACCGCGATCGGAAAGCCCAGCACGGCGAAGGTGCAGGGAAAGATGCAGCAGATCAGCGGGAACAGCAGTTTTACCGGTGCCTGCATGGCGAGTTTCTCGGCGTGATTGAAGCGTTCGGCGCGGCGGCGTTCCGCCTGCATGCGCAGGATGGGGCCCAGGCTCATCCCCAGCGTGTCGGCTTGCGCCAGCGCCACCGTCAGCGCACGCACGCCGGGCAGGTCCACCCGATTGTCCCAGGCAGCCAGTGCCTGCATGCGAGGCAGGCCCGCCCGCATATCGCTCAACGCGCGGCACAATTCGTCGCGCAGCGGGCCTGGAGGCCCCTGGTCCGCTGCCTGCCGCAGGGCACCCTGCAGGTTCAGGCCGGATTCCACGCATAGCGTGGTCATGTCCAGCAGAAACGGCAGCTCGCGGGCCATCCGGGCGCGTCGGTGGCGCGCCTGGGCGGACAGCCATATCAAGGGCAATACGGCCGCGGCCCAGGCCCCGGCGGCACAGGCGCCCGCGGCGAGGCGCGGGTCCATTTCGTCGCCCAAGGCCGGCACCAGCGCCAGGACGACCAGCACGCCGACCGCGGCGCATGTCCATTGCGCGGCGGCAACATGGCCGGGGGTCAGGGCCGCCGGTACGCCGGCGCGCAGCAGGCGGGTGGCCAGGCGGCGCCGCCGGCGCCAGGACAATAGCGGGAGCGCCAGGGGCGCCAGGCGATCCAGGCAGGGCCACGCCACCCGCCACGCCGCCGGCAATCCGCCCGCGGTGGGGTGCCCGGCGCCCGCCGGCCGGATCAGCGGCCGCAATACGAAGATCGCGCCTGCGACCGACAGCGCCGCCATCAAAAGGGCGAGGATTTCCACGACGCCTCCTTCAGATATCGATGTTGACGATACGGCGTATCCATATCACTCCCGCGGCCTCTAGCGCGACCACGATGCCCAGGACCGCCCATCCCGCCGGCGTATGCCATAACGGCGCCATCGAAGCCGGATCCAGCCAGGTGAGCACCCCGGCCAGGGCCGGCGTCAAGGCGCCGACGATCCACGCCTGCAGACGGCCCTGCGCGGTAAGGGCACGGACGCGTCCCTGCAAGCGAAGGCGGTCCGCGAGCATGGTGGCGATGCGCTCGAGCGCCTCGGCCAGGTTGCCGCCGGTCTGCGTCGCGATGCGCAATGCCGACACGACCAGGCCGGTGGCTTCCGTGGGCATGCGCACCCGCAGGTTCAGCAATGCCTGGTCGAAGGACACCCCCAGGCGCTGCTCCCGCAGGATAAGGCCGAATTCCTGTGCGAGCGGCGGCTGGCAGTGGTCGACCAGTTGCCGTAGCGCGCCCGCCAGGCTGGCGCCTGCCCGCAGGCTGGCGCCCAGCGCGAGCAGCATGTCCGGCAACTGCGTGTCGAAGCGATGCTGGCGCCGGCGCCGCAGGATGGCGATCAGCGCATGCGGCACGCGGATGGGCGCCAGGCCGGCCAGCGCGGCCAGCGCGCCGCTACCCGCCGCGGCATAGACGCCGGCGGCGACAGCGCAACAGCAGGCCAATGTCGCCCCCCACAATTGCCGCGGGTCGACGAACAGGAAGACCTCATCCAGCCGCGCCCCGGCCTCGTCGGTGTACACCTGCCGGTAACGTGCCCAGGCGCCGGCGAACCAGCCGCAGGCGCCCCAGCAGGCGAGCATGACACAGCAAGTCGCGGCCACGGCGGCGAGCCATATCATCGTGGCCACCCCGGCATGGCCTGGCCGCACGCCGCCGGCGGCCCCTGCCCGGCCGGCGGCGCGCAAGGCGTGCGGCCGGTAAAAAGCGCCGCATCCAGCGGGCGGCCGGCTTCCCGCCAGGACTCGCCGAACGCGGGCATTGTGCCGCACCCCACGAAACAGCCGCCTGCCGGACCGCGTTCATGGCGGAACAGCACCTGGGTCTGGATGCGGCCGGCCTCCATGCCCGTTACCTCCACGATGGCGGTCACCCGCCGCCGGCCGTCGGCCATGCGGGCCTGCTGCACGATCAAATGGATGCTGGACGCGATGTGCTCGCGCACGGCGGCCAGGGGCAATTCCAGGCCGGCCATCAATATCATGGTTTCGAGCCGGCCCAGGGCATCTCGGGGACTGTTCGCATGCAGCGTCGTGAGCGACCCCTCGTGTCCGGTGTTCATCGCCGCCAGCATGTCGAAGGCCTCGGCGCCCCGGCATTCGCCCACGACGATGCGGTCCGGCCGCATGCGCAGGGCGTTGCGTACGAGGTCGCGGATGGTGATGCGGCCGCGGCCCTCGATGTTGGGCGGGCGCGCTTCCAGCGCCACCACGTGCGCATGGCCCAGGCGCAGCTCGGCGGCGTCTTCGATGGTGACGATGCGCTCGCCCCGCGGGATGGCGTTGGACAGGATATTCAGCAGCGTGGTCTTGCCCGACCCGGTGCCGCCGGACACGACGATATTGACGCGTTCGCGTACACAGCGGGCAAGAAACTCCGCCATGGCGCCGTCCAGCGTGCCGTGCGACACCAGGTCGGCCATGGTCAGCGTGCGCTGCGGGAACTTGCGTATGGTCAGGCTGGGGCCTTTCAGCGCCACCGGCGCCACCACGGCATTGACGCGCGAACCGTCGGCAAGCCGCGCATCCACCATGGGCGAGCTTTCGTCGATGCGGCGCCCCACCGGGGCGACGATGCGTTCCAGCACGCGCAATACGGCCTCCGGGCTGCTGAAGGCCGCGGAATGCCGGCTCAGCGTGCCATCGCGCTCCACATAGATTTCGTCGTGGCGGTTGACCATGATCTCGGTAATGCCCGCATCTTCCAGCAAGGGGGAAAGCGGGCCGAAACCGAGCGCCTCGTCCAGCACGTCGCGCATCAAGGCGGCACGATCGATGCCATGCGGGATCTCGCTGTCGGCCTGGACGATGTCCAGCAGCCGCTCGGCGGCCTCATTGCGCAGCAGGCTGTCGCTCATCTTCGCCACGTCCCTGCGCCGCAGGTCCAGGGCGTCCAGCAAGGCAGCCTGCAAACGCCCCCGGTGCGGCAGGAGCGCCACGGCGGCGCGCACGTCCGCTTCGGCGTTAGAAGCTGGCGCAATGGCAGGCGGGGGGCCACGCCGCGGCGGCGCCGTACCGCGATCCGCCAGGTGCCCGGCATTGAAAGGCGCCGCCGCGGGCGATCCGTATGGCGCTTCCGGCCGTCGCGGCGATCCCGAACCCGGCGGCGATCCCGAACCCGATGGCGCTTCCGACCCGAGCAGCGCTTCCGCCGCGCGTGGCGCTTGCCACCCACGCGCCGCTTCGGGCCCGGGTAGCGCCGCCGGGGCCTCCGATGTCGATACGGCTGGCGCCATCGATCCCGGCCCTGCCTGGGCCAGGAAGGGTTCCCGCCGCACCTTCATCAGGCAAGGCCCGACCAGCACCTCGTCGCTGGACGTCAATGGACCATACCGGGCGATCCGCCTTCCATTGACCAGCGTGCCCGATAGCGTGCCGGCATCCTCGATCATCACGTCCTGGCCGGAGAGCAGCAGCCTGGCGTGTTCGCGGCCCACGCGCCAATGCCGCACGCGGATCCCGCAATGATGGCCGCGGCCCAGGGTGACGGGAGGCTGCACGCGCACGATGCGGTGCGCGCCATCCTCGAACTGCAGTTCGATTTCCAACACGGTTCAATCCTTGAAGTCATATTGGTTCGCGCCGTGGCGCGGGTACGGCGTGGCCCATTGCGAACCATCGCCGCGATAGGGATCCCAGGCCTCGTGAGGAGCAAGCACCGGCTCGCCGGGCGCGGACATCAACATGCGGGGCGCGGCGGGAAAGGCTTCCTGCAAATGCTGGCCAGCCCGCGATGCGGCGCCCACCATGGACGCATGGCTTTCGGAAACCACCACGGGCGTCACGAAAATGGCGAGCTCCGTCTCCCTGAACTCATCGCGGCGCGAACCGAACAGCGCCCCGAGCAGGGGAATATCGCGCAGGCCGGGCAGGCCGCCGGATTCGCGATTGCGTTCGCGCGACAAGAACCCGCCGATCACCAGGGTACGGCCGGATCGCACGTTGAACTCCGTCGAGGCGCGACGGGTCTTCAAGGCGGGTCCGCCGCTGCCGGTGACCGACGCATCGACGGCGCTGGCTTCCACCTCGATGCGCGACCGCACCGTGCCGCTGGCGGCGATGGTCGGTGTGATCCGCAACGAGACGCCATAGGGCTTGAATAGCGTGGAAGCGTTGCCGTCCTTGTCCACCGTGGCGTACGGCACTTCCCCTCCGGCCAGGAACTCGGCCGTGGACCCGCTGCGCGCGAGCAGTTGCGGCTGCGCGAGCACGACCGCCTCGCCCGACCGGGCCAGCAGGTTCAGGCGCGACGACAGCAGCATGTTCATGCCGGCATAACCCACGCCCGGCGCGGCGCGCAAGGCAGTAGAGACGGGCGACTCCCCGGGCCGCTCCGCCAGGCGCCGCGACGCCGCCACATCCAGCGCCCACCCGGCCGTCAGGCCGCCTTGGGTGGATTCGTCCCAGCGCACGCCAAGTTCGCTGAGGCGCGAGCGCGGCAGCTCGACCACCTTTACATCCAGCAGCACCATGCGGTCCCACCCCACCTTGCCGGTGAAGTCCAGCACTTGCGGGTAGCGCTGCGCCAGCGCGGCAATGCGCGCGTGATCGGCATCGGACAGGTCGCTGCCCTCGATGACGATCTGGCCCCCGATGGACTCGGCGCGCGCGCCGGGAATGCGCGCCAGCAAGGCATCGACTTCCGTCCGCATGCTGCGCGACCGGGCGGGCGCCACGCGCACCGTATACGCGGTACGCTTGCCGCCAGCCCAGACATGCAGCGAGGACTCTCCTTCGGCACGGGCAAAGACGATGACCTCCGCGGCGTCGGCGGGAACTGCCTGGAGTATCTCCCCATGCCCGACGGCGACGCGGCTGACGCCCCGATGCGTCAGCACGCGTGTTTCACCCACCTGCATTTCCAGCAGCGTAGGGACACGGCACCATGCCGCGTCAGGCCACAGCGCGCAGAAGGCAAGCAGCACCGGAAGCGACGCCCGGACAATCCAGGGCGCGAGCGCAGCGAGGCAGGTCCATGCCAGGCGAGCTTCCGCCCCGGGGACACCGCGCCCCCGCCGCCGCCGGCCAGCCATCGCGATCATGGCGCCGTCCTTTCCGTGGCGTCGGCGCGAGATCCCCGCAACCGGGTCCGTCCCGCGCTGACAACCTCGCTGGGAACATCGGCCTGGAACAGGCCTGGCGCAGCCTGCCTTGCCGCATCGTCGTCGAGCCCGGCGTTGGCATCCAGGTGAAGACGATCGCCATACAGGACAGGCACGGACCGTGGCGGCGCGTCGCCGGGGGCATCGATTCCAAGCAACGCCGCGAGATCCCCCTGCGCGGCGACCGCATGCGTGGCGGCATCCTGATGATGCCGCAGGATCGCCGTGATACGTCCGGCCTGGCGGGCGGCGACGAGCTTCACCGCATCTTCCGGCCCCGCGTCCAGCGTAATGGTGGAAAAGGCGCCCGCCGCGGCTTCATCGCCCTCGCCTTCCCGGCCCGTGGCCAGCACCAGCACGCCCTGCAGCAGGGGCGCGGTGATCTGGCGGCGGCCATGCTCGAAGGAAACATAGAGATCGAGCAGATCGCCGGCCTGCAACATGCCGGACAAGGAGTTGATGTCATCCACCGGGATCGTGATGGCACGCCGCCCGGCGGGCACGCGCGAGGACAGTGGGGCGGCCTTTTCCGGCGCCACGTGCGCCCGCTGGATGGGATCGCCGCGACGCAGGGGATGGGCCAGTACGCTGTAGGTGTAGGCCGCGAAATCTTCCGGGGCCAGGGCGTCGCTCGGCGCCCATTCGCGAGGGATGTCGCGAACGGCGACGTAGGCTTCGTCCAGGCGCGTACCCGCCTCGAGGTCGTAGGCGGCGACCAGTCGCGAGACAGTGGCCACCCTGGCTTGTGCCTCGATCTGCTCGATCCGTCCTTGTATATGCTGACGCGCCGCCCACGCCGCGAGCAGGCCCGCCACCACCGTGACGGCCGCCATCAGCCAACGCTGCCGTGCAGGATGCGACATACGCGTCTAGGCTCCGATGCGCACGATGGCCGTCACCCCGCTGCCTTGTTCGAAGGGCACGATGGCCACGGATAGCGTCATGCGGCCACGCACCCATGCCTGCATGGCGACATCCGTTTCCCGCGGCGCGGCCTCGCGCCATCCATCCGCGGCAAGCTCGCGTGCCAGCCTTGTTTCCAGCAGCACAGGCGGCGTCGCGTGGGTCCAGATCTGCTGGATGAGCTCCGCGCGATCTTCTCGTGACCGCAGTTCGAACTGCAAGCGCCCGCCGGGCAAGCGCCAGGCCGCGGGTGGCGGCGCGGGATCGCGCTCCAGCGCGAGCACCGACAGGGTGCCCCATGTTCGGCCCGCGCCGGCGTCGGCGAGACGTGCCGTCCAATGCACGCCATTCGCCACACCGGCCAGCAGGATGGCGTCCGGCATGACCCACAAGTCGCGCAGCGCCGGCTGCCGTTGCGTCAGCCACATCGCGACATCCGCCGGCGCCCCGGGCGCATCGAGCGCCCACGCGTGCACGCTCTGCCCCTGCACGCGCAAGGCATCGCCCAATGCGATGTAGCCGCCCCCCTCGGGCAGGGCTGGGGGCACCACCAGCGGCAGCGCGACATCGGCAGCCGGTGCATCCATCGTGCCGGCACCGATGCAGGGCAGTTGCCAGGCGCAAGCGAGCAGACCCGCCACCGAAGACCGCAGGAAAGGAGGTACATGCAGCGAAATCATCGGCGCCGCCCCGCCCCACGCCCGGAGGACCGTAGCCTGTCGGCGGGGACCAGATCGGACCATGGCGACAGCCAGTCCAGGTTCGGCCGAGGGCGCTTCCAGCCCTGATCCAGGCCTTGCCAGTATGCTGCCGCCTGTCGTGCCGAGGCATGGCTGGCGCGCGCCGCGCCGGCCCACGCCGCCCGCGCGGCCGCGATACGCCGCTGCGTGGCCGCGTCGCCGTCGGCATGCCCGGCATCCGCCAGAATCGCCGTGTGCCGATGCAGGACGAGGCCATCGCCATGCTGCGGGTGCGGCAGCCCCCGTATCGACGCCCGGGCGTGCACCATGCCGCGATCCGCCAGGCCGAAGTCGTGCCGCAAGGCCGCGACTGCCGGCCCACCCGGCCCCGGAAAGTCGGCGGCATGTGCCGCGCGCGTGACGCGCAGCCGAACCGGGCCGGAATGCCCGGCGGGCGCCGCAGGGTGCGCTATCGCGACCTCGCCATGGCCGGCCGCACGCTCGCCCAGCGCATGCCGGAAGGCTTGGCTTCGGGCGGCATGGGCGGCCTGCAGGCCCTGCCACTGGAAACGCCCGATCGTGATCGCCGCCGTTGCCAACAGGCCCAGCAAGGCCATGCCCGCCAGGGCCTCGACCGCGGCCTGGCCACGCTGCCGGTCAACGTTCATCGGCCGCTCCCTTCGGCGCGCCGGGCCGCGCCAGCCTGGCTTGCCAATACGGACGGAACAAGGTGGCCAGTTCCGCTGCCCCATCGACGCGCGCGTGTGGCCGGGCAAAATAGGTTTCCGCCGCGCTCTCCACGGCCATATCGTCGTCGCGCGCCAGCCCGGCATAGGCATAACGCCCTGTCGGGGCGGTCACGGTCCCGCGGCCTCCCGTGGTTGGCAACAAGGGCGCGGGCTGCCGCAGCGATAAAGCGAAACGCGCGGCACGCCCGGCCCGCCTCGCCGGGACCTCCGCGTACGCGGGCAGGCCTTGCGCGCGCCACCGTGTGGCATCGCGCATGGCGTAGGCGTGGGCAAGGGGATTGGATACACCGTTGACGATATCCCACGAGGTGTGCTCGCGTACCCACCGCCAAAAGTCCTGTTGCGCGAAGCTGTCCGGCGCATCGACGCCGCCCTCGTCGCCCGGCCCTGCGCCGGATGCCGTGGCCTGGGCCTTGCCCCAGCCCATCGCGTACTCGCGGTAATAGCAGCCTATGTATTTGTTCGATCGCAGCTTGTGAAATGACTGCGTATCGATGGAACGCCATACGCCATCGCGCCCCAGCCGGGTACCGCCCCGGCGACGCAGCTCATGCCGCCACGTCGGGCAGCGGAAGCTGACAGGCCAGCTGTTGCGTGCATCATGGTTGCGCGGCCCCAGGAATCCATAACGGTCCACCGCCGCCAGCACCGTGGCGCGCAAGGCGCCGCGCCCATTACCCGCGTACCGCCGCACGAATCCAGGCCAGTCGTCGGCATGCACCCTGAGCGCCAGGCGATCGCGCGGTGTGCCTTGCGCTTGCGCATCCAGAAGCGGCGGAGCGGGAAACTCCGGATAGTTCGCTTTCACGACCGCATGCATGGCCCGCAGCCGGCTATCGGGCAAACCGTCGATGGTCGCCCGTACGGACGCCGCCAGCACGCCATGCACGACGCTGTCGTGGCGGGCATAGGCGCGCGCGAAATGCATGGGCGACATGCCGCTGACAGAGCCCGCGGCCGCGCTGGCATAGGCCTGGCCATGCGCCGGCCCGAACAGCATGGCAATCACACTGGCCGGTGGATTGCCGCGCGCCGCGCGCCGGCCTTCCGTCTGCCCCAGTTGCGTCCAAGTGGCCAGCGTGACGAGATGCGCCATCGCCACCTGGTGCGCGATCTGCGCCCGGTTGATATAGGCGATAAGATTCAGCGCCCGCGCCTGCACCAGCGCCCCGCTATATGCGGCGGCATCGGCGGCGTGCGTCAGCCGCGCACGGGCGGCGATGGTCTGCCCCAGGTTGTACAGCAGGACCAGGCAAAGGGCACCCAGGCCGGCAAGGCCCAATGCGAACGGCAATGCCTGTCCGCGCGCACCGCTGGCGGGACTCATTGCGCCGCCCCGGCATTGCCCGTGAACGACTTGAGCGATTTGGCCTTGGCTTGCGCGGCGGCCTTATTGGCCGCCGTCTGCGCCGCACGGGATTGCTCGGCTCCACTCTCGCCGGCCAGCTCACGCGCCATGGCCGCGGTCTGCGAACGGACCACCTGGCCGAACAGTTGGTACACGGCGATGGCCGCCACCGCGACCAGGGCGACCACTATGATGTACTCCGTCAGAAGATTTAGAACTGACGCAAGCTTTTGAAATTCCAGAATCTTTTGGTCGTCTTGTCCAATACAAAGACAACTCCTGCCAGTCGTAAGCCATTGAATCCTCAATGGTCACGAGGCGGTTTTAGACAACCCACCAGCTTCTAAACGTCTGTCATTTATTGCTAGACCTCGCTGTGGCAGCGGCGGAAATGCCACAGGCGAAGCGCCGCCAGGACCGCAAGGCGCTTCATTGGTGTATGATCCGCGATCGTAAAAATATATTACGCGCGGCGGTTCAGCGCGCGCACGCGCCTACCCTATGTCCGCGAAATCTTTGAACCTAGATCAGTCTGCGATTCCCGCTGCCATCAGGGAATTTGCCGTTAGCGTTGGGGGAACGGCAACTGGCCCCAACGAAAAGAAGGCCTTCGATGAATGGGTCCTCAACGTCGACGGCCACAAGACTGCACTGCTCCACGTCTATAAGAAAAAAGATGGGAGCACGACGCTCATGTCGAAGGTCGGGCAGAACGTTGATCTCTCCGAACGATTGGCTGCTTTTGTGGCAGAGCGGACACAGCGAGCGCCGGCGGAGAACCGGCCATTTGCGCTGGGCAATATTCCGTCGGAAAACTGGGGGTTTTTGTTACAGTACCTGACGGACAACGGCTGCAAGATCACCGAGGAACCGTTGCAATACGGTCAGCGGTTCAAGGTCGTCGGTCCACAGCGGGATCAGGTCGTTTTGCACCGCTATGACACTGGCAAGTTCCTAATGCAGGGACGCCACATGGCGGTCTATGCTATGGTAGCCGCAACGTTGTGCGAACTGCACGAGGATAAGCGCGAAGTTCTCGAGGCTCAGCTTGAGGTGGTACCCGTCAATGCAACGGTAGACGGTCTTTTCGACGAGCTTCAGGAGCACCTTCCGACCGCTGCTAACTACCTCGGGGAAACCGGCCGCGCGATTCTTGCGCCGTCTATTGCCCTGACGAAGATCGCGGTGGAACTTCCCGACTATTCCGTTGTGGCGTTTCCAGCTTTACGTGGCCTGGAGTTCTATATGAAGCAACTCTTGGTAGACAAGGGCTTTTCGGTATCGCCTAAGCAGGGCCTTGGAGCGTACTTCACAGCACAGGGGGCTCTGTTGGCATCCTATGCGCAGAAGCTCAACTGCCCGCATACGGTGGAAGCGCTCGAGAAAGCCTATGAAATCCACGCTCAACATCGCAATGGCCTTTTCCACGCCGATGGGTTCATTCCTGAAATGACGCGTGTGGTGTCCGACAAGGCAGACGCCGTCTCAATCGTGTATCACGTACTGCGCACAATAGAGACATCTTACGCAAAGATATCCGGCACAGCTCACTGATGGCCCGTAAAGGCTATTCCATTCAGAAAGGTCCGTCTGCGGCCTTTCCGCTTATAAGCTTCTCGCTGACAAGCGAGCGGCCAGAGGTCTTTTTGCCGAAGGTCGAGAAAGAACTGAAGAAGAGCGGATTTGTTGGACGCGTTTTGGTCGATACGCTGGGCTGCAATGGGATGACGGCACGCCGCTTCTTTGTCGGCGAGTTCGACGGCGAACAGTTGAGGCGCTCATCGTTCAAGGCAATATCACACTCCGATTTGGATGCTGCCACGGAGCAGTTTTGCCTCAAGTTCTATATGTCGCACTTGGAAGATTTAGAGCGTTCAGTACTGACCCCGGTGCAGAGATTCCGACTACAACGTGCCGCAGTCTAGGTCGCGTTGTTAGAAGGGCGACGCCCGAAACCGCCACGTGAGCACGAAGGGAACACTGTTTTTCCGTTAAGCAGTGACGGGGAAGATCGAATGTGCTCACATTACACCGCCCTGAAAAAAGCCGAGCAGCTGGAGCGCTACTTTCGCGCGCGCGGCATCCCCATTCCCAAGTCCGACATGTGGCCGCGGTACCCAGGCGTCTTCGTGCGCCGGCCGCCGGAATGGGAATCTGGCGATGAGGCTGTACCGGAGCGGGAGGCTGTCATCGGGCGCTGGGGCCTGATATCGGCCATGACCCGCCCGGAGAAGGCCAAAGACGCTCAGAAGCTGTCCACCTTCAACGCCCGGTCCGAGACGGCCGGTAAGTCCTTCACCTTCGGCAATGCCTGGCGCCGTGGCCAGAGATGTCTCATTCCGGCGCATGCGGTGTTCGAGCCGGACTGGCGCGCGGTGGACGCGGGCCTGGCCAAGAATCCGACTCCGACGCGATTCTTCCGAGCCGACGGTGCGCCGCTTGGCATCGCGGGTCTGTGGGACAAATGGCGCAGTCCGGAAGGCGAATGGATTGAGAGCTTCACTATGCTCACCATCAACGCCGACCAACATCCGCTATTCATCGACTACCACAAGGCGAAGGACGAAAAGCGCATGGTCGTGATCCTGCCCGACGGCGCCTATGACGACTGGG
This sequence comes from Bordetella bronchialis, assembly GCF_001676705.1. Lineage (NCBI taxonomy): Bacteria > Pseudomonadati > Pseudomonadota > Betaproteobacteria > Burkholderiales > Alcaligenaceae > Bordetella > Bordetella bronchialis. Next base: position 2,093,344 of record NZ_CP016170.1, on the reverse strand, counting down.
TGACCGGTGCCGGTGACATCCGCGACTTCCTGCAGCCCTACCCCGCTGATAAGCTGGTGGCCGAGCCGGTCGTGAAGACCGCCGTCGCGAACCCCGAGGAATAGCCATGATCCCAAACGGATATGCGTCCCGCCCCTTAGGTTTGGAAGACCTGCGGACGATCGCGATAGCTTGTAGGGTGCTGCCCGCAGACGCCGAAATGACGCCTGAGCTGCTGGAGTACACCCGAACCATCGTCATGCACTGCGCCTCAATTGGCGATGACTATACGCTTGAGGACAGATCGGCTGGAGACCAGATTCGGGCGGCGTTCAGCCTTGCATAGTATTTATTCCGCTTAGCGGAAGGGAGCGGCCATGACCCCGTTGGAACGAGAGCGGGCCGCGTTGCAGCTTGCCGACGAACATCTCGCGGCAGGGCGCCGCATCTATCAACGGCAACTGGTGCTGACGCAAAGCTTGCGCGAGCGGGGAATGAGCACGGTCGAAGCAGAGCAACTGTGCAAGACCATGGCTTACTCCCTAACGCTGATGCGCCACCATCGAACTCAGGTTTGGCACCACGTGCTCGACCTGACGCCGGACTCGCCGGAATCCTAAGTCGGCCATATACTGGATGGCCGTCCAGTAGTTTACGGCCATGTCCCGCTACCCTCCCCTGACCGACGCTGAGCTCCGCGAGCTCTATCAGCGCAATCCCACGCCAGAGGCGCGGCGGCTGCTGTGGGAGATCGATCGATTGCACGGACTGGTATACGAGCTCGCGCAATTCCTGACCAGCCTCGTCCAGGCCGACCTTGCGGCGGAGCAGCTGACGGCGTTCAGCAAACTGCTCGCGGCGACCGACGCGGAGCCGGCCGTGAAGCGCAAGCGGGCCGCGGAGAGGCGCTATCTCCAGCCGCCGCGCGTCCTGGCATGCTCCTGGGCTGATACCTTCGTCGGGCCGCCACAGCGCTGGGAGATCCGCGCCAGGGAGATCGGTATGGCCAAGCACAAGCCGCGGCGACGGTAGGCTACCGCGCGCCGAGGGCTGCGCGGACATACCCCTGCAGTCCCGTCACTTGGTCGGCGAGGCTTGCAGCATATCGGACCACTTCGTCATATCGTCCTGCGCACGCTGCAATAACGCCGATGACGTCAGGGCCGGCGGCTGCATCAGCTCCGGCGCTGGCTGCGGAATGTGCGGCGGCGCGACGGGACTGGAGGCTGGCAAGCTGTGCGCGCAGCCGGCCAGCAGCAGCATCAAGATCAGCGGCGCGCTTCTGAGTGGCCAGGACCTGGCCGCGGTACTTCGCATAGTTTTCCTCCGCTTGTTGCTGAGTCGCCTGCTCCTGGGCGCGGTACTGCTCCGAAAGCTTGGCAGCGGCCGCCTGGGCTTCCAGCTGCGCCTGGGCCTGCCCGGCGGCGTATTCGTGCCGGCCGTACCACTTCACGCCAACCACAAGGGCCAGCGCCAGCAGCAGGCCGGCGGCCGCGGCGATGAGATAGCCGCGCATGGGTCAAAAGAACATGGCGCCGACGATCAGGCCCAGCACCGCGCCGGCGGCCAGGGACCAGGCCACGACGGTCCAGGGCCGGCGCGCGGCGGCCGCGGCAACGTCGGTTTTCACGTCCGCGACGGTGGCCCCGACGGCGGCCGGCCCGGCGTCGGGATTGCCGGCCGGCGCGGCGGCGGGGGAAGCGGCGGCGGCCGCGGTATCTTGCGTTTTGTCGGTCATGCTGCACCTATTGAGGTGGGTTGGGGGAACTCTGCTCGCAGACCCACTGGTCCGCGTCGCGGCGATTCTGGAGGCCTGGGAGCGTTTTCAGCTGGCCGTTGACCCTTCCCTTCACCCAGGCGTCGTACTCGGCGCACGCGCCCGCGTAGTCGCCCGCGTTGAGCTTCTTCAGGAGGGTCGAGCTGGCCAGGCGGCCGGCGCCCAGGTTGAATGTGAAATCGATGAGGGCCGCGCGCTGCCAATCGGTCAGCGGCACCTTCACCAGGCGGCGCACGGCCGCGGCAGCCTGCGCGATGTCTTGCCGCTTCAGCTCGTCGCACTCGGCGTCCGAGTACCGGCGGCCTGGGACCACGTCCGGCCCGGCGTGGCCCTCGCAGACGGTCCAGACGCCGACAGGATCGAGATACGGGACGTTCTCGCGGCCTTCGAAGTGGGAGATCAGGACGCCGGCGACGGCCAGCGCGCCACTGGCCGCCGCGGCCTGGAGCGCGCGTTTCAGGCTGGCCGGGATCACGACTCCTCCACGATGCCGTCGCGCGCCTGGCGGCGCCACTTCCAGATCAGGTAGGCCGTCTGCAACGCGATATACCCCAGCGACGCTGCAATAAGCCAGTGATTCGGATCAGACCACCAACCCGTAGACACCGCGGCGGTGACGGCTACGGGCGGCGCAGCCTTGATGCCTTCTTTGAGGCTTTCCATTGCGATCTCGCTATTCAATTGCTGGCTCCTGAATGGGTGCATTGCTGCCTCCCGTATGGACGTAAAAAAACCCGCCGTAGCGGGTTGTCAGGGCGTGGTCGGCCAACTTATGGCCGCCACCTCTTCCGGCGTTGTCGCGGCCTCGATCTCGGCCTTCAGCTGCCACGACGTGGCGTACTGTTGATTGACGTGCTGGAGCAGCGCGGCTCCCAAGGCAATCACGCCATCGCCATCCATCGGGATGTTCTGGTTGTCCGATGTGCGCCAGGTGAACCCTTGCGGCAAGGCAATACCCGCCTGTACGCCAGTCGCCGTGCCGATGATGTTGGTGCGGCTGACCAAGTCCGAGTCGAACCGGTATCCGTCATAGTCGAAGCCGCTGTCAATGGCTTCCAAGCAGGCGGCAGTCATGTCGGATGCCTTTGCCAACTTCAGTTCGTCCAGCGTCGGCGCTGGAGGATCGCTCAACACCATGTTGCCGTTCGAATCCACGCCGGAGATCGTCTTGCCGGTGGCCTGGGCCTCCAGCGCGCGATCACGTTCGGCCGCCGTAATCTGTACCGCGTCGGGGGGAATGGCCGATCCGTGGACGGCGCTGTCGTAGAACCCGCCAGTAGATTTTGCGTAGTAGATCATGGTTCACCTATCGTCCGAAGGCCCAGTACCGGCCAGTGAGGCCGCCGGAGGTGGCTGAGTTGTTGGTCATGTCGAATGTAGTCAGCGTCAGCGACACCGCCCCCACTGAGTAATTCGACGTGTTCGTTCCGCTTGTGATGGGCGAGACGATGACGCCATAAATCGCATTCGGGAAAGCAAGCGGGAACGTGACTCGGTTGAAGCCGCCATTCGCCGCTGTTCCGGTCGAACCCCATTGAAAGACTAGCCCACCGAGCCAGGATGGAAGGGCCACATAACCGTTCGCAGCCAGGGAGTAAGAGACGCCCCACCGCAATTTCTTCGGCGTCACCATTCGCGCGTCGTCGGAGCCGGCATCCGTTTCGGTCTGCGTCGCGACTTCTGCCACGCCGGCCCGGCTTTCAGTTGCCGACAGGAGGACGTACGCTGACGTGCCCGCATCCCATGTCATGTGTCCGACACCCGAGACGAGGATATCGCCGACATTGGTCGTAGGAATGCTTCCCGAATCGAAAAGCGCCGCGGATCTGCCGAACAGCAGGCCAATCGTCACCCATGCCGTGTTGGCCGCGTTTCGTCGCTTCAGAAGCGAGTTGGCCGTATCCGCCCAGGTCATGTAGGCGTCCGAGATACCGGCAGGATCATCGTCCCCTGCAAAATCGGTGGCAATCGTACCCAACGCATCGTTGACCTGTGCCACCAGGTCCGGGCCGGACAGCGGCGGCGTCGTTTGAATCTGCGATCTTTCTTGCATGTTTAGAACCCCTGGGAGATCCAGTTAACGTCACGCTCCACGGACGTGGAGCCGTTCATGATGGTGATGTTGAATCCTTCTTCATCGGAATTGGTCAGGACGAAGCGGTCGCCGTTGACGGCATCCAGAATAGATACCTGGACGTTGGGAATGGCATGGAACGTTTTCGCGTACGTGACGCGCACACCTCCAACGGGAATCGTCACACCCTCGGCCCGTTGCAGGAGATCTGGAACGTCAATCGTCCACTGGAACTGACTCACAAACGGAATGATCAGCGGATCCGATGTGGCGATAAGAAGCCGCACGTCGAAGTAGCGGGCGTTGATCAGGCCTGGAACGTAGTCGCGCCAGTCGGACCAATCACCTTCAACAACCGCCGTCCGGATCTGCGGGGTGACTGTCACCTTGAGCAGATCCGAGCCATTCAGCACGTCAGCCACGGCGAAGATATCCGGTACGACTAGGATGTCGGCCGTGACGTTCCGCGCCTCAACCGCCAGGTTGAAGTCCACCCTGACCGGTGCGACATACCCAATATCGATCTGGTCCGCTTCGGCATTGGTGTACACACCGCTTGCGGCCGGTCCGCCGTACCACAGCACGTCCTGCTCGGCGAACACGTCTTCCAGGCTGAGAATGTCACCTTGCGGAGCAAGCGTCAGCTTCCCGTCATAGACATAGGCACCGTCAGAGACGGTTCCCGTCCAATCTGGCGCCTCGTCCTGCGTCACGAGCACATTGCGTACGAGTGTTGCGCCGGCGATCAGAATGCTGTCCGGAACACCGTAGATGATCGTTCCGTTGGACAACGTGAATTTCGCAGCGACCCAGTAGAGCCCGTTTCCAACCGCCAGCGCTTCCACGCCATCCGTGACTGCGATGGTCCTCGCATTCGTCCACGTGGGTCCAAGCCGAATCTCGTAGGAGGGAACCCGAACGTCATCGACGCGCGACCATGCCAACCACGTCAGACCGTCGCGGAAGACATTGGTTAGACCGGTCACCGCTGGCAACGGCGCGGCGAGTCCAGCCACCGTCCAGGTGCCAGACTTTGCCACGCCGGATCCAGTTGATCCGATTGGCGTTATCGTGGCCGTGACCACATCCCCCGTATGTGCCTGGAACGTGAAATACCGGTCCGTGGTAGTAACAGACGGAGCGGCCACACCGTTGATACGGTAGTCAACGCGCGCCCTACCAGCAGAGCTGATTACCCAATCTAGACGGACCTGGATCGAATCAGACGAGACACTGAGGATGCTTTCCTCATACGCCAATGCCAGGATGATTCCACGCAGAAGCGCGCCATCACGCGGCGGTGTGTAGCCGAACGGGTTGGTCTCCGACTTGTAGTAGTCGGGATTGTCGTCCACCGCCTCGAAACGCACCCCATCATCATTGGTGGGCGTCACAGAAACGATCTTCAGGCGTCGCCCCGGCGTCTGGATCGGGTCCATCTGCCATGCCCAGTCCATGGGAATGACGTCGGGCATATCACTGGGCATCGGGAAATCGTCCGGGATCCCGCCGTACAGATTCAGCACGTCCGTATCGCCGTCGAACCATGAGACCGTCGTGTAGATCATCCGACCATCCGGAGCCCGCAGACAGAGGTACGCGCCGGCCGCCTCTGATATCGGCACCTTGCGGTCGAGAAAAATCTGCGTCCGCGTGCCGCCGGTCAGCCTGCCGGAATAGCCCCAGACTGTAAGGTCATGAGAAACCTGCACCACATCGCCCCGAGTCGCGATGTAGCCCTCGATGTCCATCTCCCAGGTGACCCGCCGTCGGTGGAAATTCTGGCTTGCGGCCAGAAGGTTCACCGCTCGCCCGGCCACCGCCGCGTCGTCAATCCCTTCCAGATCGAACGTCTGCGGGTTATTCAGCAAAGGGGCGCCAGGAACACGGACTCGAACTTGATCGGCCTGCCAATCCCGATCCTTATTGGCGAAGTTGCCGACAATCTCATCGACCGTCGCGTCGACGTAGCTGACCTCGAACGTACCCGCCTTGATATTGAAGGGACCGATCATGGCAACGACCGGTAGGTCGGCCTGGTCCCAGACAACGCCGAGTTTTCCTGACTGCCAGGTGTATGAAGCCTGTCCCGCTCGTGCAATCATCGTCAGCACATCGTGGGCGCTCATCTTCTGCGCCAGGACATACCGAAACGTCCAGCCCTTGGCCGTACACCATGCGCCCCACGCCTTGATGCTCTCTACGTCGATCTGCTCCTCGGGAATGCAGGCGCCATAGAGCTTGTTGCCGCTGGCATCTCGCTTCCCAAGCGCGAACCAAAGGAACCAATAGGCCGGATTGGCATTCGCCGCGTACACCCAGGCAGAGCCATTCCAGACGTTGCATGCCGGATAGCAGGTGGCGGACAGCTCATCGATCGGACCGTTAAGCTGCGAGGTTGCACGAATCCGGACCGCTATCCGCGCCTGGTTGCTGTAGTCCGTCGGCGTGTACTGGAAGGCACGGATCTGCGTGACCGCGATCTGGTTAGAGTCCGTGTTGGTATTGATGTCAGGGGTTACCTTCTGAACCCGGATCTCGTACTGCCCAGGCGGAAGATCCCCAGTCCAAGTAGACCTTAGCGGCTTGTTCGAATTGTTGGATAGTCGGATCCCCTCCGTGGTCTGATAGCCCAGTAGCGGATCAGGTGCGATGCCTTGCCAAGGGAGCCCGAGTTGAATGGGGTGCGGCAGCCAGCGCCATTCGTAGGTCTGGCAGGAATAGTTATCGCCCGCATCGCCACCGCCCCATGTCTGGCATTCGACGTGTTGCTCGCCGTTGACATGGTCGTTGGGATTCAGCGATCCATAGGATATCTGCACCCACTGCGTGCCAGACGTGGCACTTTCCCCATCACTGAGCGACTGGTAGACACCATAGGCCCAGAAGTGCGTGGCGTACACCGGATCGGTGAAGTTTCCGAACGGGATCCAGGTAGACGACCCGACTGCCCGATACTCGACCTGTACAACGACCTCACGCGGATTGAATTCTCCCGTGAGCGTATCCAAGCTGAACAGGATGGCCGAGAACTCGATCTCGAAGTGATTGGTGTTTGGCGGCGTCGTCCGTGTATTCCATCCATCGTACTGGTTAAGGTCGAATCCCTGGATGGTATCGACGTTATCCGGGGCCAGCGTAACGATCCCATCCCAGCCCGATCGCTGAATCTGGACGCCCTGGAAATTCTCAATCGGCGTATCGCCTATCTTCAGATTCGTGATCGACATATCCGGCTGGAGGCCGAAGTGGAATATCTGCGATAGGTACTGATCGTCGCCGATGTACTGCGTGGACGGATTGCTTCCAACGTCAGGGACGACCTTGATCGGCCCGCCCATGACAAGCAGCATGGGCTCGAATGGACGCGAAGTGTTGCGAGCGGCCTGGATCTGGTAGCTCGGCGCGTTGTCCGTGCCGCTCGTCGCCGTGCTGGCGGTGTTGGGCTTGGGGAGCGGGATCAGGGCGTTGACAAGAATACTTCCACCAATCACGACCGCTGCTGATACGGCAGCGCCAACCGCTGACGCACCTGCGGCTGTGGATCCAGCCAGGCCACTATACGCAGTCGCGGCCGCGCCGCCCGTGTAGGCCGCCACGACCGCAACAACAACCAGCGCAACTGTGCGCAGAACCTTATTCCCCCCGCCCCCGCCTTCCGGCCAAGAGCGGAGAATAATTTGGTCGCCCGGCTTGGGAATGAGTCCGCGCCAAAGGTCCGAGGGAATCAATCGGCCATTGTGCAGCGCGAGCACACGGCCGCGAGCCACCGTCAACCCCAACCGATCAACATAGCGTCCTAGCGTCTCCCCAGGCAGAAACATCTCAAACGAGCATTCCCTCCCGACCCCGGTTAAGGCATGCGGCCACGACACGACTGCTGGCAGTTGAGCTACAGCCATTTGTAGAATCCCTCAAGGATGTATCGGAATTCGGTCATTCTCGAAAGCCTTTCTCTGACAACTGCACCGGCAGATTGGTCGGCATGCAAAACCCACACCTCGCCGCCGATGATGCACACGACGCCTATGTGGGCAAGCCGACCCCTCGCAAGAAACAGAGCTGGCTGAGCGTCAATTGGGGCATCGATACGAACCGCCAGTGCGTCCTTGTTCGCCATGACCTGAGCTGACTGCTCACGCACGCCAGTCGCATGGGACGCCGGAAGGCCGCAATCGATGCCGAGAACATCGCGTGCGACCTTGGCGGCCAGTGCCGCGCAGTCGCCAGCGCCAGCGATGTAGGGCAACCCCACGTATCGATCAGACCAATGCATTTTTCTGGGCATAAAAAAGCCACCCGAAGGTGGCGGAATCGTCTCGAATACTTCGCTAGGTAGGATTCGGGTTAGGTCGATTCGGACGCTGCTTCACAAGGACTCCGCGTAGCTCGTCCGGAACATCGTCGTTAACGGTCACGCTGTCGCATAACGGATCATTCGGCCCCCAAACGACACCATCCTTGATTCTTCGATTGCTTTCCTCGCATGTCATCCAATGGTCCGACTTACCTAGCAAGTAGTCCATGCGCGACCAAAAAACGTCGTAGATCGCGGTTCCGCCGATATTTCCGACCATCGTAGGTCCGAGAGCCTGGCTAGAAGTCGTAGAAACCTCTACTGACACCTTGGTGGTCGCGCCATCCTGTACGGTCTTGATATTCCAAGTGTCGGTGCCAAACCCCGCGGCCAGCACGAAATAGAACGACCAGCGCCGTTGCGCCGTCATGCCGTCTTGCGAATAGGTGAAGGCGAAGTCATTGCCGTCATCGAGCCGAAACAACCTTTCTGCGGCAGCAAAAATATCATCGGGCGATTTCCCCTGATACTGACGTTGGCTGGCCTTCAGAAACTCTTCGCGCGTTAACTGCGGATGCTGACTCGCGCACCCGCTGACGAAAAGTGCGACAAGCGCAATCATGATTGCTCGCATACACCCTCCCAAAACCGCCCTTTTACCATGCTCTACCACAGTCCTGGTGCGGTTTGGGGCGTGAAGGTCTTCACCACCGCCACTTGGGACAGCGTATTCACGAAACCCAGGTTTCCGGAAACCTTCTGGTTGTCGATCTTCAAACCCGTCATGTCCATCGTCAGGTCGTACTCGAACACGTCCGGGTCAGACCGATAGACGAGGATCAACCGGCACCGCGCCCCCTGTCCGCCACGACTAAACTCCAGCCATTCCGTCAGTTCTCGGCCGACGTTATCGACCTGGATTGTCGCCTGTGGAATCTGGCCTTCAATGTCGTCTGGCAACGTGATATCGAACGGACAGGCCGTGTACGTATTGCCGCGGGCCAGCAGATCCTGCGTGTCCCGCACGACTCTGATAGGCTCCGCCAGGTCGGGATGAATTATTTCCAGGCAAACCAGCAGGTTTTCGTCGGCGCTGGTAGCCAGGAGCTGGCGCCGGCCGTTGGTCGATATCGCGCGGCTCATCCGATGCTCTCTATCTGGCCCTGTTGCACCCAGCTTTCACCCTGGACTGACCACTGCTGAGAGCCGGCGACGAATCGGCCCTGCTTGCTCACGCCATCGACGGGATCTTTGAAGGTGAACCATGCGGAGCCGCCGCCGAGGTCGTCCGACACAAACGCGTCGAACGCTGCTTTATCTTCCCGGCTCTGCACCAGGATGCTCACGGCCCGCGTCACGATTGGTTTTGACCAACGTGGTCGCTGCTTGGCCAAGCCGTCCATCTCCGAACGGATGACACCGAAATCTCGCTTTTCGGTAAATCCATCTGTGATGATGCGCGCGTAGGATGGAAACTCGGGAATTGCCATGCCTTTTACCTTTTGCCGACCAAATTCTTGATCTGCTTCGTCATGGGGCCGTTGGTCCGAACATCCTTCAAGAAGACCTCGGTGACTATCCGGTCCCCGTCGATCCGGGTATTACCCTGTGAGGCCTGGACCGGCTGGCCGGACTGATTGATGACGTTGACCTCGATCTGCGGTGCCGCGGCCTGACGACTACCCTGCATTGAGGTCAGCGGCACGGCCGCACGACCGACCGGACCGCCATCCGCATAACCGCGAAACCCCTGCCGCATTGCCTCGACCGCACCGACGCCGCCGGCGCGCGCGACATCCTCCTGGCTCCAAACCACTTCGCCGCGGTGAACGAAACCGGCCAGGTCGTACTTGCCGCCGGGGCCGGTGTATCCGCCACTGTCCAGAAACATAAGGCCGCCGCCGGCGTTGCCCACGTCCGTTGCCGTCGCCGCCCCAATGCCGGCACTCGAGCCTCCGGCAAAATATCCGCCGATGGCCTGGCCAAGGTACTGCGCCAGCGGACCGGTGATGCTGCTGCGCACCGATATCCGAATCAGATCCGCGATGATGCTGTTCGCCATGTCGCTGACGCTCAGCTTGCCCGTCTGGGCGAACTTCACTATCGCGTCCTCGGCGCCTTTGAATCCGTCCGAGAATGCTTGCGACGTGGATGCGGCAACGTTCCTGATGCTGTCGGCGTAGTCTTCAAGCGCCGACGAGGCGCCTGTCTTCCAATCCGATTGCAGCTGGTCCAACTGCCGGTAGTAGTCCTGCTGGTCCGCCAGCGCGAGGTCCAACTGGTCGGAGATTTCCTGGCTGGCCTGCCGGTACTGGTCGGAACCAAGGAGATCCTTTGGCGTCGCCTTGGTCAGTTGGTCCTGGTATCGCTGGTACTGGCGCACCAGCGTTTGGGCGGAGCGGATACGCTCCTGCTCCTGGCTCCCCCGCCCGGCACCCGCCAGCTGCCTCGCGTACTGGTCTCCCTGGCTGGTCTGGGCGGACTGAATCGACAGCAAGAGCTGCCGCGCGCGCTCGTCCAGCTGCAACGACTCCTGCTTCAGTTTGACCTGGTCCCCCAAGGCGACATTGGCCTGGAGCTGGGTCCGAATGGCATCTTCGTTGGCCAGCAGGCTTTTCTGGTCGGCCGTGAGGACCGCCTTGTTTTTCAAGTCGGCTATCTGCTGCTCGAACTTGGCCAGGGCCTGTTGTTGGGCCGTCAGCTTGGTGCTGGACTCCAGCTGGTCTTGCATCGCCGCGGCCTGCTCGCGCAGGCTCGCCAGCATCTTTGTCGCCGCGTCGTCGGTGAATGCCTTGGCTGCGGGATCCTTGTACTTCGCGTTGACCTGGTCGATCAGCCGTTGGGTTTCTTGGACGGAGAGCCCCAGAATCGCCGCATTCTTCCGGACCTGCGCAACTTCCTCGTCTCGAATCTGCGCGCGGCTGCGCGAGCTCTTCCGCAGATCGTCGACCCAGCTCTGCGCCGATATCTTGGCGTCGTTCGCGGCCTGGGCCTCGGCCGCCGCACGGGCGTCCGCCGACTTTTTCTCATCGTCGGCAATCTGTTGCAGGATCGGCGCCAACTGCGTCTGAAGGCGCTTTAGCGCCTGCGCCCGCGCATTTCCTCCACCACCGAAGGCAGCGCCGCCAGCATTCGTCGCGAAGCCGTCGCCGCCCTGAAGCTGGGCGATTTGGTCCTGAATCGCCTTGGCTTGGGCGCGAAGATCCGCCACCGGCGTCGGCCGGCCGATATTCAGCATCGCGTCCCAGGCGCCCTTGGCGGCGCCGGCGAGGCTATCCCAGGCCCGTTCCAGCGTGCCCATGTTCGCCTTCACTTCCTGGGCGCGCTGGATGACAGCGTTGGCGTAGGTGCGCTGCGCGAGCGCCGCAGCCTCGTCCTTGTCCCCCTGCCGCTCCAGCGCCGCGATCTGCTCGTAGATCGAAGCCGTCAGGTAGTGATACTGCTCGTTCAGCGCCGCCGATGCCTTGGTCGGTTCGTCCGCCAGCCGCTCGAACACCGCCAGCGTCTTGTCCGCGGCCGTCCCGGTGATCGACTCCAGGTCCAGAGCCGCCTGGGCCACTTCCCGGTATGAATCGGTGGCGATTTTCCCGCTGGACACCACCTGGGTCAGCACGCGCGCCGCGCTCGCCTGCGTCACGCCTGTTTCGCTGATGCTCCGCGCCAGGTCGGACAGTTCGCCGGCGGTCTGGCCGCTAACGTTCCCCGTCAGAATCAGGGCCTGGTTGAATTTCTGGCTCTCGCCGGCACCCTGGCTGTAGGCCAGGGCAAGCGCAGCCACACCGCCGGCGGTAAGGGTCAACGGATTGACCAGCCCCAGAAAGGCGCTTCCCAACGCCTTGGCGGCGGGCACCAAGCCGCCGAACATATCGCGCAGCTGTCCGCCCTGCTGCAGCGCGACCGTCAGCGGCGACTGTCCGCCCTGCAGGCCGACAATGATATCGGTCAGCTGAGCCGGGACACCACGTAGCGCCGCCGCTTGCTGGCCAGCCGTGATGCCGTACTGATTAAGCTCCTTGCCCGCCGCAGCCGCGGCAGAGCCCGCCGCCGAAAACTTCGTCTTGAGCTCGTCCAGGATGGACGTCGGAACGCCCTTGAGCGCCGCGTTGTAGAGGATCTGTTCCTGGCGCGTTTTGCCAAGCAGATTTGCCTGCCGGATCAGGCCATCGACCTGCCGTTTCTGGGCGGCCGACAGCTTGTTGTAGGCATCCTGCGCAGCCTGCGACATGCCACTGACACTACGCTTGGCCTGATTGATGGCCGCATCGAAGTTCGACGTGTCGACCACAATCGAAAGCTTCGCAGTGCCTAGCGTATCGTCTGCCATGTCAGCTCTTGTAGATCTGTTCCAGCGCAAACCGCTCGATGAGGCGGATCACGTCCATTGTTTCGTCCTGGTCATGCTGCGGGAGGCGGTCCAGTTCCCGGAAGAAAACCAGGTAATCCAGACCCACCACCCCACCCGGCCCAACGCGCCACTGGGTGTGGTTCCGGACGAAGAGTGCAAACGGCTCGGCCAGCTCCGGCCACAGCGCGGCAACAGGAGCGGGGAAGTCTTCCTTCCGCAGTCCTGAGGCCGCCAACGCGTTCTCGGCGGGGGGCGTCCAATAGAACGCCGCCACCGCCTCCTTCAGTTTTTTCGGCGGCCCACCGAAAGAGCTTCGCCGTACGCCTCCAGAATCGCGCGCACGGCGCCCGGCTGGTGCTCTTCCAGCAGCTTCAGACCCGCCACATCCAGCGGCACGTCCGCGTCCCAGCTTTCCAGGATCTGGACGGCGATATCCGCGTCTTGGCCTGACGCTTCGATCACCTTTTGGATGATGGTGGTGTACTCCGATCGGGTCTTGTGCCGGAAGGTGACGGTGAGCTTCTGCTCACGTCCTTGGCCGACGATCGTGATCGTCGCATCGATCGTCGGGTTGGCTTTCACCTGGAACGTCATTCCGCGGCCTCGTAGCGGATGGGATCGGCCAGCAAGGAGAACGTCGCCGTGTTCTGCAGGTTCTCGTTGACGGTGCCGGTCGGAACCTTGTTGAACGAAGGGTAGGCGTAGTACAGCAGCACAGCACCGTTGGGGAGAATTCCTCGCACCACCACCGGGTCGCGCGCCGCGTCGGCCTCGATCAGTGCCTGGTACCACGCCTTGGCCGGGTCATAGTCGAGCTGGAACGTCAGCGTGATCGCATTCTTGAACGTCGGCTTCTGACGCTGGCGGCTGCTGCGGTCCTCCACGTACTGGTACTGGAAGTACTGTTGCTCGCCGCCCGCAACCTGCACATCGCGGACCTGGTCCAGCGGCACCCAGGTATCCACGGCACGCACCGATCCAGCGCCCTGCCCGGCCGGGAATCGCGTGGCACTGGTCGTGTCGACACCTTCCAGCTCGAAGGAGTCGGCATCGGCGTTGGCCGAACGCGCCACCGTTTCGTCCAGCTCGCTCCAGCCAGAATTGACGATCAGGATAGAACCGTCGGCCGGGGGCGTCGCGGCACTGGCCACCGCGGGATTCGCGTTGGTGATGGCGGTCACCGCAACGGCCGCCGCCAGGCCGGTCGACACGGAATATTTCGTGCCGTTGATGAAAATCGAACTCATGGCAAGTCCTCATAAAAAAACCCGGCGGCGCCGGGCGGTTGAAACTGGGCAGTTATCGAGGGTGCCAGATACCAAAGTCCTGGCGGGTTCCGTACAACTTGAGATCCTCTTCGTACAGAGCGACGAATGCGCCGTACGGCTGCGCTGCGAAAGGGCTCACACAGATAGCGGCCTCCACCTGCCGTGCTATTAATGATGCGTTAGCGCGGCTTTTGTCCCATACATAGACCTGTACCCGAGAATTTTCCTGGCCCGGGAGTGCCTTCTCGACATACCAACCGGCGGAGCCGCCGACCTGCTGGTAGATGATGAGCGGATAGGTCGGCACATCGGGTGAGACGTCCGGGTACACGCGGCCAGCCACCAACGGGGCAAGGAGCGCGCGCAAATCGCCTTCAAAGCTCATCGTCGCCTCCCTGACCCGCCAGTAGCTCCGGCAGGCGATGCTTACCGCGTTCAATCATGGCTTGCCGCGCGAGGTCCTTCGCCGCCTCGTAGGCCGGGCGCAGGAAAGGATGCGCCGGAACCCATTTCGGATTCGGCAACAGCGCTCCGGAATACCACTTCCCGTCGCTTCCCTGGTATGCGGCGCGTGTCTGCCAGTGCCCGAACTCCAGCAAGTGGCCATGCGGCGCCTTCGTGGCGTTCCAGGACACCGCATATCTCACTTCGGCCGGAGTGGAATCGGCGTCCTGATAGGCAAGATAGATTGCGTCCCTCAGGCCGCCAGACTGAACCGGTGCCAGCGTCTTCGCCTCGTCGCGCAGCACCTGGCCGCCGGCGACCGCCATCGACCGCGCCAAGCTCTCGCGCGCCGGCCCGACTAGCTTGTCCAGGGCCGCGGTCCAGCCGGACACGTCGAACGTTGCTTTGGTGCCGTCAGCCATCGTTGCCGCCTTGTTCGCAAAGGATGTACGCGGCCTCCCGGTCCTTCAGATCCTGGGTCAGGCCCTTGATGTCGAAGAACTGGCCGTCATGCGACACCCGCATGCCGGCGTCAACGGCAAGCGCCCTGGCCTCTGCAAACCTGACTTTGAAGCTGTACCGGGCAATGTTTGTCGGCACGCCACCTTCCAGACTCGAACGGATGGCACCCATCCCGGTCTCGTTGGCGATGTTCGCCCACATCGTGCCTGCGTCCACCCATTCATCCAATGGCTGGCCCGTCTCGTCCGTGCCGCTGCCTCGCCGCTGGATGGCGATCCGGCGGTTGAGTTCGCCTGCCCTCATGGCATCATCACCAGCCGGTATGGGCGCAGCAGGTCCGCGACACCGAGCGGCAGTTCGGCGACCGTAACACCCGTCGCGACCGATTCTCGGTTCGCGTACAGGTGGCCCAGCGTCAACCGAACGGCGGCGAGGATGCTCCCGTTGGCCACTATGCCGTTGAGGGTGCGTTGAGCGTTGAGACGGAAGTCTGCCAATCGTTTCTCAGCCACCTGAAGCGCCATCTCCCGCGCCGCATCGCTCGACAATCCCGCCGCGGCTGCCACGGCTTGGTCATAGGCCTCTTGCGCCTGGCCGGCGGCGTCCGCAAGATCATTCACGGCCGCGTCAAGCGCTTCCTGATCGACATAGACATTCCGGTTCAAGTGTGCGGACACCGCGTTCTCGGCGGACGCAAGCTTGTCGGCCAATTCCGCGTCGTCATAGTCGCCGGTCACGCGGCACTGCGCGCGACACTGCTCCGCGGTCAACAGAGCCACGATCAGGCCTGGTTCTCGCCGCCGGTGCTGGCCGGCTTGTCGTCCGGCTTGCTGCCGGCCTTGCCGACTGCTCCCAGGGACTTGGCCGCAGACTCGAGCTCCGGCGGACAATCGTCGCCCACCTTGAACTGCGTCGGATAGATTTCGCCCTTCTTGACGCCTCGGAATGCCTTCGTGAATTTCGCCATTACAACTCCAAAACAGATGGGGCGACCCCTGGCCGCCCCGAATTGCCACTGCCAGAAAGCGATCAGCGCCGCGACTTACGCGCCGTCGGTAACCACCATCGCCCGCATCGGTTCGGGGTTCTGCACGCCACCGCCCACACGCTTCGTGGTGTAGAACGACACATAGGGCTTGTTGGTGTACGGGTCGCGCAGCACGCGTACGCCGATACGGTCCAGGATCAGGTACGTGCGCTTGAAATCGCCGAAGAGGATCGGCACGGCGTTCGCGGCGACGTCCGGCATGTCGGGAACTTCGGTCACCGGAAATCCCGCCAGCGTGGCGGGCTGCCCGGCGACGAAGGACGGCTGCCACAGGTAGTTACCCTGGCCGTCCTTCAGTTTTCGCGCGGCGCCTTGCGTCTTGCGGTTCATCGCGAAACGGGCATTGCCGGTGAAGGCCGACGGCAGGTCATAGATGATGTCGATGATGCTGTCGGACGTGATCGCCGCCGCGGCCCCGGAGTTGACCGTGGTGATCGCTCCGAACGGGTGCTTGGCTTCGTTGGCACCGCCTGTCACATAGGTCAGGATGCCAAACGGCTTGTTCGTACCGTCGCCGGCGACGAAGGCGCCACCTTCCTGCTTGGAGAACTCCGTCTGGACCTCGCCAGCCAGCCAGGCTTCGAGGTCGATCGCGGCATCGTCCAGGATCTGCTGGGTGGCGGCCGGGTTGGCGTAGATTTCGCCCCAGCCGAAGCCCAGGGAGGCGAAGGTTCCCGTGTTGGTGTTGGGCCGCGCGGTCGTTTCACCCACCCAACCTGAGGCCGTGCCGCCCATATTGAAGAGCTTGCTGAAGCCGGCGCCCGTGACGGGCTGAACCTGGGCCAATTGACGCATCGGCGACACTTCGACCAGCTTGTCGGTGATCGTACGGTCCCATTCGACCGGCGCCAGATAGCCGCCCTGGTCGTTGGCGCCTTTGTTCAGGGCGGCCTGCACATCGCCCTTTTTGAAGTGCGCCATGAAGGCCTCGGAGTACTCGCGGTCCTTCACCCGGCGGCCGTCGCCGGCGCCCATTTCCGCCGCGGCGATCTTGGTGTTGGCCTCGTCGACTGCGGCCTGCAGGCGAGCGATATCGGCATTGATGTTTTCGACCTTCAGCGCCTGCAGCGCGTCGTGGGTGCCCTTCTTGACTTCTTCCAGCTGCTTGCCGTGCTCGGCCTTGAAGTCGGCGAAGGCCTTGTTCAGATCCTCGATGAGCGCTTTGACGTCGCCCGGCCCTTCGGCACGGACGGACATGATGCCGCGCGGAACGAATCCGGTCGCAGGCATGAAAAAGGCCGCTATCGCGGCCATCAGGGTCTTGCTTTGCATGGTCTTATCCTCGCAGGGTGTTGAGAGTGTTTCGCAGCAGGGCTGCAACGTCTTCGCCAGCGCCCGGCGTGGCGGATCCGGTAGCGCCTGGCATACCGGGGTCGGCAGCGCTCGGCTTGCCGGAAAACAGGGTCTTGAATGCGTCGCGCCGCGAGGCGCGACTATGGCCGGCGCGAGCCATGGACGCCTCGATCGCTGCCATCGCGCGACGGTATTCGCTGCTGGCCTGGGCGGACTGCGCCGTCTCGCTGGCGTCCAGCAGCCCGGTCGCGAAGCCATCTTCCACGGCCTGTTCGGCGCCGATCCAGGTTTCCTTGTCCATCAGCGCCGCGGCCTCGGCCTTCTTGATGCCGGCGCGGCTTGCATACACGCTCGCCATGGCATCGTCGAAGGGCGCCAGCCGCGCCGCGGCGTCCGCCAGGTCGTGACGGTTGCCGATGGCGACCGCCCAGGCGTTATGGATCATGAGGAACGACCCCTCGCCCATCAGGATCTCGTCGCCGGCCATGGCGATGACCGACGCCGCGGACGCCGCCAGGCCCATGACCTTCACCGTCACCTTCGCCTTATGCTGGCGCAGGGCGTTGTAGATCGCGACGCCCTCGAAGAAGTTGCCGCCGGGGGAATTGAGGTTCACCGTCACGTCGCGGTCCCCCATTGCGCGCAGCGCAGCGCTGATACGCTTGACAGTAACGCCGGAGCCGTCCCACGCCTCTCCGATGGAGTCGTAGATGGAGATCGTCGCGTCATCGTCGGCGGCCGCCGCGCGCACTTGCGGTTGCCAGCGCTCCAGCGCGTCGGGCCGCAGGTCGAAATCGGCCGCGCCAAGCCGGAAATCAGCCCTGATTTCGGGCAGTTGCAGCAGGCTCATTGGTCGGTCCTTTCTGGGTCATGGGATTGCGCAGCTTGTCGGCCTCTGGGTCGTTGGACCGCGGATAGTCCTGCAGCTCGCGCACTTCGTTTTGGGTATGCCAGGGCGCCTGCCCGCCGGCGCCAAGCGCCTTAGCGAAGAAATCGGCCTGGTCTTTCAGGGTGCCGCGCAGAAGCGCGCGCTCGTTGAACTTCGCTGTTAGGTTGTCCAGTTCGCTCTCGTCCAAAAGGACCCGCATGACCGCCTGCTCCCAGGCGGTGAACCAATACTGCAGGCCGTACTGCACGAAAAAGATGCCGAGCTGCTCTATCCCGGAGCCCCAACTGGTGTCGTCCATCATCAGGAGCGGCCGCGGCACGCCAAACGCCCGGGCGACCTCCTCGATCTGGGCATTTCGGTTCTCGATGTGCTGAGCTTCCGCCGCCGTGGTGGTGAACTTGTTCGCCTTGGCTCCCTCTTCCAGCAACATCCAGCGTTGGGCGTTCTCCGCGCCGGCGTACTCCTCGTCCAGAGAGTTGCGCATGCGGCTGTACGCCTGATCGGAAAGCGCCTTGGGGACTTCGACCGCGCCGCCAGCCATGTTCCCGGTGCGAAACACACGGCCGGCGGCCCGCTCTGCATCCTGGGCCAGCTGTATGGCATCCCGCGCCAGCCGCATCCGGGAGATGCCTTCCACGCCATCCATGGACAGATCCCGGAGATGAAAGACATCGCGCGAACCGAGCGTGATCGTGCCGCCATCCGGTCGGGTGTACTGGTACTGCATCTTCCAGGCGGAGGACAGAGCCGGCACAACCGTTCCACGCTCCAGCGGGATCATCGCTATGGGCCTGCCCGCCGACCAAATCACCCGCGCATAGGCGTTGCCCTCAGCCAGCGCATGCAGCTGCATTTGCGACTTGAATTCGAATGGCGTCTGCCAGCCGTTCGGCTTCAGCTTCAGGAGGCGGTATCCTGGGTGTTCCTTGGCCAGTGCCTTGCTATCGTCGTTGTGCAGCAGGTTCAACGGCAGCATGCCAATCGACGTCGAGATCAAGGAGACACACCGGAGCGCCGCCATGTTGCGCAGCTCGTGCATGCGCCGCCCGTAGTCGCCGCTTCGGATGTATTCCAGCAACGCCGGATCGTCCAGACCCCTGAAGGATTGGCCGGCCGCCTGCTGTGCCAGAACCGACGGGCGCACCTCGGCCTCCGGCGCGCTTGCTCGCCGGAATCGGTCAAAAAATCCCATTGGTTCCCTTAGATGAAGCGGATACCGCGCGTCTCGTATACCGAGCTGCCGACCGCCTCCGGATTCAGCGCCATCAAGTGCGCCGCGTTCAAAAGTGCCATCAGCGGGTCGATCTTGGCCGTCCCGCTGGCTTGTTTCGTGATCAAGATAGAGTTCGCACGCGGCTCGATACGGGCGTTGCTCACGCACCAGGCCATCATCGGCCGGCCACCGTGGTCAAAAGTGCCCTCGGCGAGCTTGCGCTCCACCGTCTTGATCGTACCGCCCAGGCGCCAGCCTTGCGAGACGCCTACAAGCATCGATTCCGTGACGCCGGCCAAGGCCAGCGCTTCCTCGAAATTGACCCCGCTGGGGTCGGCGCCGACCGCATTTTTCTCCGGCAACAGGCCAGTTTCGACGATACGCTCGGCGATCGCACCCAACTCGTCGACGTCCTCGCCGATCTGATGCACCAGAACCAGGTCGCCGTCGCGTTCGAAGTCACGCAGCCGCGGCGCGATTTCCATTCGACGCTGCAGCACCGACGGATGCGCCCACGCCCGGCCCCAATGTAGCCAGCGGCCGGTTTCCCGCTCACGGCCGACGACCGCCAGCCCCAACAGATCGTCCAGGCCGCCGCCGTCGACGCCGATCGTCACCACTTCGGACCGTTCCAGCAGCGCATCCAGCGTCAGCGCCCGGTCGCCCTGCGCTTCCCAGTGATCGGCGCCGGCCCACCGGTCGGAACGCAGGTTCAGGCCGATCT
The DNA here is from genome assembly GCF_001676705.1 of Bordetella bronchialis. NCBI lineage: Bacteria > Pseudomonadati > Pseudomonadota > Betaproteobacteria > Burkholderiales > Alcaligenaceae > Bordetella > Bordetella bronchialis. Next base: position 2,073,531 of record NZ_CP016170.1, on the reverse strand, counting down.
CGACGTTCAAGTGCTTGGCGAGGAACTGCTGAAACGACCCGTCCTGCTTCGCCTGGTTCTTGCGCAACTGGTCTTCCAGCCACTCCCGGCTGACTGACCGCCCCAGGTTCGGATTGGTGATGTGAAAGTTCTCCGGGTCCAAGTAGGCTTTGGACGCCACCATGTCTTCCGGGAATTCGTACAGCACGCCCAGGGACTTGGGATCGTGGATCTTGCCGTCCCGGACGTCGCGGTAGTAGTCCAGCTTCTCCTTGAAGACGCCCGCCGGCGGGTCGTCGCTCTGCGTGGACAGGTAGATCACCCATCCCTCATTGCGCGACACCTGGCCGCCGGTGGCCTCCATGAACATCGCTGCAGCGTTCGCCCGCTTGCCAAACACCCAGTGCTCGTCCACCAGGATCCGGCCTGACTTCTTGCCAGAGACGGTGTCCGTATCGGCCGCCACAACCTTAAGGCTGGCCCGGGTCACCCGGTGCGTGATCGTCCGGTAGTGGTCCTGGACGTGAAAGATCTCGCTCAGTTCCTCATCGGCCCGCACCATGCCGGCCGCCGGCTTGAAGCTGTTGTCCGCCACTTCCTTTGTCGGCGCCAAGATCAGATGTTCTTCCTCCTCGCGCCAACAGAGCAGCACCGCGGTCAGCATGATGCCGGCCGCGATGGTGGACTTGGTGTTCTTCTTGCTAATCAGCAGGAAGAATTCCCGTATCAGCTGGTTGCCCGTCTCGGCATCGTAGGCGCCGAAGATCGCGCGCACGAAGTCGAACACCCATTCTTCACTGCATTCGCCGAATGTCGGCTTGCCAGGCAGGTCGACCACGCGCAACTGCTTGAAGATCGCCAGCGCGGCGTCCGCCTGGTCCGGGAAGATTGGCGGCGGGATGATCGACCGGCCCGCGCGAAGCCGTTCCGCCCAGTCCGGGCAGGCGGTAGACCACTCCATCGATTACTTGCCGACGACGCGCAGGTGCGATGGCGGAGCCGGCGGCGCGAAACGGCCGGAGGCCTTCTTGGCGGCCTCGTCCTTCGCTGCCTTCTTGCCCTGGTCGGCCACCTTGCCGTGGACGTACGGCATGAGCGCCTTGGCCGCGTCCGCGCGCACCTTCATTTCTGTCGCCGGGTCGTTCATCACCGCCACCAGGAACGCCTTGGGATCCTTGGTCAGCAGCGCTGGCGAATCGCTCAGATTCGGCGGTTTCTTCGGACGGCCCGCCCCCGGCCGGGCGCCACCGCTTCGACCTGGTTTGCCTGCCATTTGATTCCGTTTGAATAGAGGATATTTTGTCTGCGTGAGGGAACGGGCGGTTTCCAGACCGGATCCCGCCCAGACTTTCGATGCCCCTGGGGTCCGTCACCGCCTGGCCGGCCCGCCTGGCCGCCGCTCGCTGGCCGTCTTCGCCGCGTGGCAGCCCTGCTTCCTGCCCTGCTCGTCCCGCCAGGCACACAGCACCTGGCAGTTATCGTCCGTGTCCGGCCCGCCCTGATCCAGGCGCACCACATGGTCGACCTCGAAGCCGGCAGCCGACCGGCCATCCAGCGACACCAGCTGCCCGCAGCAGACGCAGTAGGGATTGGCCTGCCATAGCCGCAGGCGCCGGGCCTGCAGCTGGCGGCCTGCCATGCGCTGTTCACTGGGTGTGGGGGCGACGGCTCGACGTCCGCCTATCGTCATGAGCTTGGGGCTTATGGTACGCAATGACATGCTGGTAAAGCTCCTCGCTTATGCCTACGTCTCTGCAACTGCATAGATTCGGCCCCATCGCCGCGGTGCTATCCTTGCGGGCCCAATAGTCCGTCAACCGTACCTGCCAATAGGCCATCCAACCAAGGGAGTCGCATGAACTTCACTCTAACCGGCTATTTGGACGTCGAATACCTCGCGCCCAAACTCGATGAAGATGGAAACCAAGTCCTTGACAGCAAAGGCAAACCGATCTTAGAACCGGTTGAATACACTTTCGACGCAAGCGATTTCACCGAAGAAGATGGTGAGGGCATCGGCAAAAACGATGAAGGCGATTACTACTTCAGCGGTCACTTCCACGCGGCGCACCGCGAAGGGTTTGAGGTGCGGCTCTACATTTTTGTGTACCGCAACCAAGATCCCCAACAGTACAACTTGGAATTAATAGGCTGCCGAAAGCTGAACGACCAACTCGACTGGGATTTCTAAGAGCCCTGAGTCGGTACGGTTGTGAGCAGCCAGACACTAGACCGACTGACAGCGACGCAATATCAGTAGCGTACATATCTGCCCAGCTCTATCGTCGACTGCAAAATGCAAAAGCCCCGGCCGATGGCTCGGGGCTTCACGTTTCTTAAGGGCGAGCGAACCCGCCTTGGCGCGAATTATGGGGCAATCCTCGCCTCCGCGCAATACCCTCACGCAGCAATCTTGACCAGCTCGCGCCGGCGCAACAGCGGCAACAGCTGCAGCTTCGCTTCCTGATACCGGCGATGCTGTTCTTCCGCGGAGCAGCGTGGATTGCGGTAGACCTCCGCACCAGCCACGCGGTTGGCCGTACGTAGGCCCACCGCCGCACGCATATCCACCGGCAGGGCCGCCAGGCACGCTTCCACCTGTTCGGCCACGTACCTGTTCAAGCGCGCGTCGCGGTCGGCTTCGTCATCATGGACGTCGCTGCTGTCGGCATACTGGAACCCTGGCGACACCCGGCTGTATCCCAGCTGTTCGCGGTGGGCTTGCGCCCAGTAGTACCAGGTCAACAGCAATTCCTCGATCTGTTCGCTTTCATCCCTTGTCATCACGATCACCCCTTTTCTCCAAAGTGCCCCGAAGGGGTCTTGCTTGATCGGTCCCTGGCGCCGGGACCGCATGCCCTCAATCCGCTCATACACCTTCGCCGGATCGCCTAGCTCCCAGCGGCGTTGCCAAGTCATGACGCGCCCGCCATGGGGTCCAAGGACTCGGTAGGCTCTGGGATACCCAGATAGACCAGAATCGCCGCCTTGGCCGCCAGGAAGCCGCGGCAGACCTCCACGCGGTACCCGTTGGCGATAAGGCTCGCGTGCCAGCGCTTCTGATCCTCGCTCACCACCCCGCCAGCCAGCGGCTTCATCTCGATCCAGAGGCCATGGTGGCCGGCAGCCGGAACAGGAAGACAGAGATCCGGCACTCCACGCTTCACGCCCAGGAGCTTCATCAGCGCGCCTTGCGTGGGATGCCGATGCCCACCATTGGGCACATGGAACAGCAGGCCCAGCGCGGGGATCTGCTGGCGGTTGCGCAGGCTCCATTGCATCAGCGCCACCTGCTCGGCGGCCTCGGGATCAAGCCCATTGTTCTTCACTGCCACTGCCGCTCTCCTCGTCGAACCACGTTCGACGAAATTGACGATTTAAGAATTCAGTAAGGTGATTTCGTCGAACTGTCAGCATTTCGTCAAAGGGTCTTCGACGACGTAGACCCGCATAAATAAAGGCTCTTCTCCAATAACGTCTAATAAACACACATATGTTTGTGTATTACCTTTTTAGAGTTCTTCTAGGGAGACACACGGAGGCTGTCGCGATTCGACGAAATCCCGTCAAACCCGCATGAATGCTTGTTCTACGTCGTCGAAGCCTGTTCGACGAATTCGACGATTTCACGGTGAATCCCCGGGGGACATACTGTCGGCCTCGACGTTGACGGCGACGTAGGCCTGGCGCTTACGCCCGGCCATGCTCGCCATCTCGACGAAGGCGATGTCGCCCAGGAACTGCAGGCTCGACAGCACGTTTTCCTGCCCTCGCCGGTCTACCTGGCTGAAGCGCCGGCTCTTGCGCGCGAGTTCGCGCACGGTAAGGCCCTGCTCGCCCGCGGCCAGGATCAACGCATAGACCTGTTTCTTCAGCGCATCGAACTCGCTATCGGCCACGCAGGTACGTAAGCGCTCGGCGGTGCGGCGGGCGAAATGGCGGGCATAGTCGATTGCCCACCGCGCATGGTCGTCGCTCACAGTTGGCGCCCGGCAGCCGACGGCCACCACCAGCGCCAGGCGCATGGCAATCTCGCGGGTGCGGCCGAACATCTCGGCCATGCCGGCGTCCTCGTACGCGTCCATGTCGGCCAGGCACTCTGTTTCGAAGGCGTCGAAAAGGCGCTGGGCCGCCGCTGTGATCCCTACGACCTGGGCGATGGGCTCCAGGCTTGCGTTGGTGTCAGGGCTCACCAGCTGGGTGCCCGGCATGGCCCTGACCTCCGCCGCCCATTCGATGATTGAACGCGGCAGGTCCGTAAATTCGGGCGAGCGCGAGGGCTGGCGGCCGATGTCGCTTTCGACCGTCAGAAACCGGTTCAGGAAGCCATCGCGCGCCGCGGCCGACCCGATGGTGTCGAAGAAGCTTTCGGGCGTCGTCATGGCCAACAGCGTCAACGCCGGGTTGCGCACCGTGCGCTCGGCAAGCTTGGCAGCTTCAGAGGCGGACATGCCGAAGGTGGAATAGCCCTGCGGGCGCATGGCGCCATCGCACCGGCCCCAGACTTCCATGAGCGCGCGCAAGGTCGACTGGGCGCGGTTGTTGTGCTTGACGCTGGCGGACTCCAGCACCTTGCCGAATTCGTCGATGACGGTAAAGTGGGACGGCTGGTGCAGCAGCGCAGATAGGAGGCCCGAATCGCTCGTGTAGGACGCCGGGCCGATGAGGCGACTAAGCCCGCATTGGTCCAGCGCCTTCTCTACCGCCCACTTAGCGTGTTCCTTGCCGCTGGCGGACTTGCCGATGTTCAACAGGTACAGACTCGGCCAGTTGCGCTGGGTCGTGACAAAGCGCCGGCCCATGACGGTGCAGCAGAACGCTATGGCCGCCTGGACGGCGAACTGGGGTTGCGGCTTGCGCGATGTCGCATCGACCCAGCGCGCCATGTCGCCCAGGATTCCGGGCGGATGCAGCAGGTTCGCCGGTGCGTCGGTGGTAGGGGTCGGCGTGGCGATGACCACCTGGGCGGCCGGCACCGGAGCCGTTACCCGGGCGTTAACCCAGCCGCGGGCCTGCGCCATAGCGAAGATGGTCGCTTTCGAAACGCCAGCCAACCCCTTGTTTCGGAAAGACGCCCACACGCGGGTGCAGTCGCGGGCGTCGTACTTTTCCGGGCAGGTTCGACTCCAGGCGTCCCACAGCATAAATGCTTCGCCGCCGGCCGCGGTGGAGTGCAGCGCCATGCCGACCTGGACCCAGTCCTCACGGTCGTCGCTGGGGATGGCCTGGAGGGCCGATTGGAGGTCGGCGCGGTCCTGTTCGGTCAGGGCGCGCGGTTCGGCGGGCGGCAGCGTCTGGGGAGCCGCGGCGCCGCCGAACGTGCCCCGCAGCCAGTCGGGCAGCGGCGGCGGCATGACGCCGTCCAGCGGGTTGCTGGAAGCCTCCCATTGGTACGTGCGGCCGGAGATGTGCGTGGACGGCTCGGCGATGATGTAGCCGTTCCTCTTCACATCCACGCCGGCGCCAAGCTTTCCGGGTAGCGCCAGTCCTTCGTCCGGATCCAGGCGGAAGATGCGATGCTCGCCTCCCCCACCGGTCAGCTGCAGCACGTCCGACACCAGGCCGCCGTGCTTGGCTTCCAGGTCATCGATCGAGTCCCAGCCGCCGTTGCGCGGGTCGATGTCGATTGCGACCAGGCCGGAGGGCTTCAACATGATCGCGACGTTGGCTTCCGGCGCCGCGGTCCACCAGCCGCGGATCCTGTCGGGGTCGGTCGTGGCATCGTCCTGGCCCTTGCGCGCTAGCCACCCTATCGGGTGCTTGCCCGGATTCTTGCAGTGGGCATTGCCGCAGCTGCAGGCGCCGTCTTTGATACCGAAAGCTGGAAAGACATGCCAACCCAGGCCGGCATAGGCGAGCGCGTAATCCAGCGCGGTGGTCTGCGCCTGCTGCAGCGGAATGATCGCGGCCATTACGGGCGTGTCCTAGGGGGCGGGGTCATTCGGCCATGCCCTCCAGGCAAGCGACCAGCGTCGCTACCTTCGACATCGCCTCCAGCGCCTGCTGGCGGATGGCCCTGATCTCCTTTTGGTCGACCTTGCCGTCCGAGAGCGCCGTATGGATCGTCTGCATGTACTGGCCGACCTGGGTCACCAACGAGCAGGTATCCGCCAGCACGTCCATGTCCGAGACGCCGGCCGCGGGAATCGGCACGGTGACTCGGCCAAGTTCCGCGGCAAACGCGTCCAGCATGCGCGCGTCGCCCGTCACGACAGAAATGCGCACGGCCTCGTCCCATGCCAACCGGTGCGTATCGTTCTGGGGATTGACCTTGTTTCGCAACACGGCCGGCGAGACGCCCACGCGCGGGCCCAGCGACTCGCTGCCGCCCGGGTAATCGTGGACGGTGGCGTAGGCGGCGTCGGTAGTGTTCATTGGGGACAGGCTCCGAACGTGTTTATGGTTGAGCTGGGCGCGTACGATGCGACGCAACAATGGCTAGACAACTTGAGGCTGGCTCGCAGTCACCTGACGGGCAAGTTCCGCCAGCTTCAGGGCGTCATTCGCGCCGGCTGGCGCCTCCCCGCCTTCCCACCGCGAGATACGCGGCTGGGGAATCCCGGTTCGTCGGGCAATCTCCATTTGGCTGAGTCCCGCGCCGCGCAGGCGCTTGATGAGGTCGGTGGCGGTATCCATCTGGGCGAGAGTATACGCAAACGAATAGAAAGACAATACCCAACCGAATTATTCATTAGTGCATAGTGCCGCCCATGGATGCTCGCGCCCTTCTCAAAGCGCTGATGGACAAGACCGGGGACACGCAGAACTCCCTGGCTCAGAAAACCAAGGTTCCACAGCCAACTATTCACCGGTTCCTATCTGGCACAGCCAAGGAACCGCGGCTCAGCACGTTCGAGCCGATCGCCAAATACTTCGGGATCCCGGTGGAAGCCTTCGTCAGCGACAAGGCGCGGGCCGATGTTGTGGCGATGTTGCATCATCAAAAAATGGCAAAGACGCCGGCCACTATCGGAAAGACGATGAAGATGCTTCGGATGGTGCGAGGCTTGTCCGTGGGGGATCTGGCGAGAGCGGCCGGCGTCGACGCGGAAGTGATCTCGGCCATGGAGACCGGCGACGCCGGCGGCGACGATAACCTACTCGCTGTCGCCAACGCATTCGGCATCCACATTACCGACTTGGTCCACGAGGCGATCACTACCTTGGATGGCGCAAAGCAGCTTCTCGATCGAGCCGACCGGCGAGCGTATGCACCAAGCGCCCCGCTAGTAGTGCGTGAAGACCATGTGGAGTACGGCGCGCAACCCGAATACGTCGGTCGCTTCCAAGCGACAAAGACACTTCCAGTGGTGGGGATAGCTCAGTTGGGCGAGAACGGATACTACGAGCAGCTCGAATACCCGGTGGGCCACGGCGACGGCTACCTGCTGCACGCCTCTAGAGATCCTGAAGCCTATGTGCTGCAGGTCCGCGGCGACAGTATGAAGCCAGCCATTCGCAATGGCTGGTACGTAGTGGTCGAACCCAACGGCACGCCCGAGCCAGGCGAGTATGTGGTGGTGCAGCTCGTCGATGGACGCAAGATGGTCAAAGAGCTGCTGTTCCAGCATGCCAGGACTGGCGACGTCGAGGTGATGTCTGTGAACGGAGAGGCTCGCATCAGCATCCCGGGATCGTCGGTGGTCAGCATTCAGCCCGTGGCGGCAGTGATGCCGCCGAGTAAGGTGATCAATTCCTAAGCCGCTAACGCAGAAGGCCGCAGAAAGGAAGCATCGTGAACGACGTCCCAGAATCTCAAGCTATAGGGCTACTGGCGCTTCCTTTAGTCTGCGAGGATTGCCCCGCTTGGCAACCACTAAAGGTGTCGCCGGGAATACACGAGACAAGCTGCGGCCTACTGAACGAAGATGGCGTGAACGTGCGGCTCATCACCACCCTTCGATTCAAGCGTTCGATAAGAACCGGGGTTATCCAATACCAGTTCTCAATCTTCCATAGAGCGATACCAGTGGCCCTCGAGCGGGTGTACCAATTAGATGTGGTTCAGTGGCCGCGGCTGGTGCGCGATGCGCATCTACAGCCACACGAGCATATGGGGGACAGAAGAATAAACGGGGATGCGTCTTGGGCGAGATGGACGTACGATGATGCTTTGGCGCATTTTTGCGCAAGAACCAACATCCAGTTCAAACCACCGGTTCCCCACCCCGAAGAGCTACAGCTGAAGGGGCAAAGATGATCTGCGACCAGCTTCAAAGCCTACTCGGATTCGACTGTCACCCGCTCAATGAAGCGGGCAGCGTTGCTGTGATATCGACGCCCTTCACATTCGATGATGGAGACGGGGTACCGGTCTTTGTCGAGACCGTACCAGGGCATGTCCGGTTCTTCGACGATGGTGAAGTGCTGATGCATCTCCTCGGCAGAGGCTTGGGCCTCGATGGGCCCAGGAAGACCAGGTTCCTCAAAACGATAGCGGCAGCCCATGGTGCCATCCTCAATGACTTTGGCGAAGTTGAGGTTTGGGGAACGCCAGGTCAGGCGTCCACAGCATTCGCGAAGTACATGGCAACGATGCTGGAAATCGTCGGCTGGGAAAGAGAACAACGGGGCACCAGCACAGATGCCACACTGCTTGTGGAAGAGGTGGCAATGTACTTGAGGGCCTGGAAGAAGGACTCAGTCATCAGTGAGACACCCGAGTACATGGGGATTTCCGGCCACACGTATAGGCTGGACTTTCAAGTGGACGATCAAGGTGTAGTAGCAATTTCCCCGCACCCACTTTCGGTGAGTACCGCGATCAAAAAGCTTCTTGATATCGTCAGTGCGCCAGTCAATGAAGGCGTGCGACTACAAGTAGTGCTCGACGACCGGAAGCAGCCTGATGAGGCCAAGAGCGAAGCTGCGGTACTGAACGCGGTGGCAGACGTCCTCATGATGAGCAGGCTGGAGGCCTTGGCCGGGGCTGTGGTCAGCACCAACTGAAAAGCCGCCCTCGGGCGGTTTTTTTATGGCCGGGCAAGCGGGCATCTCCGTCCCTCCCGCGTGGAGGACGCCATCGGCTCGGCTGCTCGCCCGCAGATATGTCCACTTAATGTATCCATATGGCACAATAATGAACAATATATTCTTTGGAATGCGATATGAGGTCAATTGCGGCGTTGCTTTCGGCTATCGCGACCCTGCTTGTCACTGCGTGCGCCGGCAAGATTGCCTATGCGCCTCCGGCGATGAGGCCAGTCCCCCCAGCCACCAAGACGGTCGATGAATCGGTGGATACGGTATGGGCACGCGCCGTGCCGGCGTTGAGCAAGCAATTTTTCGTCATCAATAACTTGGATAAAGCATCGGGACTCATCAACGTCAGCTATGCGGGTGATCCCAGCAGCTATGTCGACTGCGGGACGATTTCGTCTCACGTCCAGAATCTGCGTGGCTCCCGAGTTTACCTATTCAATGGAGCCACTGCGTATCAGGAATACGAAACCATGGAGTCGGGTAGCCTATTCTTTATTCGAAGAAAGATGGCACTTGAAGGGCGCATTAATTTGGTGTTTGAGTCCTTGGGCCCCACGAGTACCCGGGTTACCGCCAACACCAAATACGTGCTCTCGAAGACTGTCGATATCTCCAACCCGATGGGTCAATCGGCTCACCTGAACGATTCGATCTCCTTCACCTCTGGCAATGGATCGACATTTCCAGGGCGTGCAGCGTTGGAATGTCGCGCCACAGGCACTCTCGAAAAGAGCGTTCTAGATCTGCTGTGAAGGCTCGTCTGCAACCGGACCGCCGAGCCGCCATCGGGCCGCTTTTTCATGCCATCCAGAAACTGTGAGCCGCTGTGCCGGGCGGGTGCGAGCAACACGCACGGGACTGAGTCAGACTTCAGCGGCGCATCACTTTTTCGCAGGCCTTTCGTCGCCCTTCCCGATCGCACCGAATCGAAGTTCCTGATTCCGCAAACGGCTAAGCGCCTCCTCCATTGCATTCTTGGTCCTGGATAGCTCTGTTTCGCGGTCTCTAGCCAGCTCTTCGAGATAACTCTGAGCGTACACATCGCCCTCTGCTAGCTTCCGCATGGTCTCGAACCCGTGGATGTCTTCTAGCCTGTCTGTAAGGTCCTCGTTCTCAGCCCCCCAGACGAAGTCCTGCACATCGCGCACCAATTCCGATCTTTCCACTACGTGCAGGTGCTCGCGATACTTCGCTTCAGCGAGCTCGTGCTGCAGGCGGGCGAGAAGAGCGACTATCTCGTCCGACGCACCCAATGCAGCGGAAAAGGATCCCTCCAGTCGCGCGATGATTTCAGCGTTCATAGATTTGCTGGTTGCGTCCGCGCTATGGCTCAACTTCACGTGCAGGTCTTTGGGCATGCGCAACGTAATACGCACGAATCGGTCTTCTTCATTCATTCCGTCATCACATCTTCATTGCGAGGCCCCTTGACACCAAAATGGTGTCAAGGCAAAATTGTCCTGATGACACTATTTTAGTGTCAACGCGAAGATTCCGATAGCGGAATGTGGAGAGCTGGCCTCGTCAATTTGCCCTCTAACACACTCAAACGTTCGCACAAGGAGTTGTGCTCGTATGCGTCCGTGGCAACCTGACCACGTGCAGCGACCTCGATCCGTTCAGCGGTTCAGGGACTTGTAACTCCCCGAACCACAACCGGAGGACCTTGAAGTCGTGAGGGCCGGTCTGGCAAGATGATTTGCGGTACCAATTGAAAACGCCCCGAAGGCTGGCACCGACGAGGCGTTGAGTAAGTAGTCCCGAACCGTCAAGAAAGGGAAAACCTCGTGAAAACTAACACGAATAGCAGTACCGGGCAACCGGCTTTGGGCGAAAGCCCCGAATTTACGACGCTTCGCACGAAGCACACCGCCGATATGGCCCTCGCAGGATCCGCGGTAGTCACCATCGCTGCACTGCTCCACGACGAGGCTACTGCCACGCGCGCAGGGCTCCCTGGGCGGCTCCCGGCAGACGCCGACATTGGCCTCCTTGCCGCCTTGCGGCTGATCGGCTCAAGGATGGAGATTTCCGTGACGGACATGGAAGCCGAGGCACAAGCCTTCCAGACGCTGCGCACCGAATTGCACTAGGCCGTAGCGCGCCAAGCCGCCGAGTCGGCGGCTTTTTCGCACCCTAGAGTATACCCTTACGAATAAATATTCGTTTTCGTATTGACCGTATTTATTCGTTTGCGTATAGTTGACCTCAACGCGTTACCCGACGCGAAGGAGAACAGCGTGAATCACGCCGCCCAACTTCGAGTTAGCAGCGATACCGCCCGAATCTGTGACGTCCTTGCCGCTTTCGACGCGCGCAAGGCATCGCACGCCCTGCGTCGCGCTGGCCACACCGAAGCGGCTCAGGCCGCTTGGCGTCTGGTTCGCGCACATCTCGCTCGCCGCGCCGCGCGCTGATCGCCATGTCCCCCGCCCTCCTCGCCAACCTCCGCTACTGGCTGATCCCGCTGGCCGTGTTGTTTGTGATCGGTCTGGCCGTGCTCGGCGGGTAGCGGAAAGGAGCCCCCAAGTGATTCTCACCAACCAACAAGCCGCCGTCGTGCTGGCAGTGATGGACGCCGGCGGTACGGGCGTCGTGACGTTCAAGGCGATCAACAGTCACGTGCTGGTCCACTTCAAAGACAGCGGCGTAAACGTAGGCCAGTTCTTCGACGGCCGCCGGCAGAGCCAGTACGAAACCTACGCCACCTTCGACCACTTCCGGCTGGCCCACACCCCGCCCGACCTCGCCCGCGCTGCTGCCCACTACATCCCGATGGCTGCCGAGGCGAAGTCGATGGCGCAGCACGTAGCCGATGGCGAAGGCCGTAACTGAAATGTCCGCCGCCCTCCTCTCCGTCCTAGCTGTCTACGCCCTCGCGCGCCTTGGCGACCGTCTGGCCCGCCTGCACCGTGACATCGATCCGTGGAGCCCGCAATGAAGGCTGCATTCCGCTTCCTCCGTATCCACGGCGAAACCCTCCTCTACGCCGCGGCCATCGTCTTCGCCCTGGCCGTCCTCGGCCCGTCGCTGGACCGGTACGACGCCGAACACGCCAAAACCGCCCAAAGGTAATCCATGACCACCGCTGAACTCGCACGTGCCTGGCTCACCGCCAAGGCCGAAGAAGCCAAAGCTGCCGCGAATCGCCAGAGCATCGAGGCCCAGATCATCAACGTCCTCGGCGCCAAGCAGGAAGGCAGCCAGACCCATGACGTGGAAGGCTTCAAGGTCACCATCACCGGGAAGCTTTCCTACAAAGCCGACGTGCCCCAGCTGATCGCGCTGTGCGACAAGGTCCCCGAGAACCTGCGCCCGCTCAAGACCGAAACGAAGCTGGACGAAACCGGCGCGAAGTATCTCCGGGCCAACGAGCCTGGCACCTGGGCGTTGATCGCCCCCGCCATCACTGTCACCCCGGCGAAAACCGCCCTCTCCATCAAGGAAGCCTGACATGGCCATCAACCTATCGTCGCTCAAGCGCGTCGCGAACGACCGCCCGCCCATCATTTGCGTCCATGGCGGTCCTGGCATCGGCAAGACGACTTTCGCCGCTTCGGCGGATAACTGTGTCTTCATCCGGACCGAGGATGGACTGGGCAACCTGGAGGCCACCGCCTTCCCGATCGCAACCAGCTTCGGTGAGGTCATGGAGGCCATCGGCGCCCTGGCCGCGGAGGAACACGACTTCCGCTGGCTCGTGCTGGACTCCCTGTCCGCGCTGGAGCCATTGATCTGGGACGCCGTCGCCAAGGACGAAGGCAAGAAAAGCGTGGAGGACCTAGGCTATGGCAAAGGCTACGTCATGGCCCTGGACCGCTGGCGCGAGATGCTGGACGCCCTGGCCTACCTGGCGGCCGAAAAGAAGGTCGGCTCCATCCTGATCGCCCACAGCGACATCGTGCGTCACGAGCCGCCGGAGATGGCCGCTTACGACCGCACGCAGATCAAGCTGCACAAACGCGCGTTCCAATTGGTGTACGAACGCGCCGACATCATCGGGTACGCGGCGCCCGAAGTGTTCCTGAGCAAAGACGGCGATCCGAAGTCATTGAAGGGCGCCCGCAACATCGCCACCGGCAGCGGGCAGCGCTGGCTGCATCTGATCGAAAAGCCGGCCTTCATCGCCAAGAACCGCTACCAGATGCCTGAGAAGCTGCCGCTGTCCTGGCCGGAGTTCCATGCCGAGCTGATGGCGCGCGCGACGGGCCGAGCGCCCGCCGGCCAGACCGAATCCACCGAACCCGCGGCGCAAGCCGCCTAACCCCAAGGAGCCAACATGGCATCCCTTCAATTCGACGCGACCACGGTCGCCCCTCAACAGTCCTTCTCCCCTATCCCGGCCGGCGTCTATCCGGCACAGATCGTCGACAGCGACCTGAAACCCCTGAAGTCCGGCAAGGGCATGGGCTTGTCGCTCACCTTCGAAGTGCTGGATGGCGAATACAAGGGTCGCAAGGTCTTCGGCAATCTGAATGTGCAGCACGAGAACGCGCAGGCGCAGGAAATCGCCCAGGCGCAGCTGTCCGCGCTGTGCCACGCCACCGGCGTCATCAAGCTGCAGGACTCCAGCCAGCTGCACAACAAGCCGATCCGCATGCGGGTCAAGGTGCGTACGCAGGAAGGTTACGACCCTCGGAACGAGGTGACGGGCTTCGAAGCGCTGGCCGGCAACGCCACCCCGGCCGCCGTACCGGGCGCCGTCATCGCCGCCCAGCAAACGCCAGCCCGTACCGCCCCCTGGAAGCGGGCGTAATCATGGCGGCCATCGAGGATCCTCGCTTTCGCACGGCTCAGGCAATCTATGCCTGGTACGAGCGCAATGCCGACGATGGCCATCGGCCGCACTTGGGGGCCAGCCTGATCGGCCACCCTTGTGCGCGCCATCTCTGGCTCACGTTCCGGTGGGCCTACGGCAAGAAGTTCACCGGCCGGATGCTGCGCCTCTTCGACACCGGTAAGCGGGAAGAGACGCGGATTGTGGCCGAGCTGCGCGCGATCGGCTGCGAAGTCCACGATGCCGAGCCGGACGGCCGGCAGTTTCGCGTCGAAGTCTTCGGTGGCCATTTCTCCGGCAGCCTGGACGCGGCCATTCTGGGGCTTCCTGAATCGCCCGCCACCTGGCACGTCGGCGAGTTCAAGACCCACAACGAGAAGTCCTTCGCGGACCTGAAAAACAACGGCGTGGAGAAGTCCAAACCCATGCACTACGCGCAGATGATGACATACATGGGCCTGACCGGCATGGAACGGGCCTTGTACTTCGCCGTGAACAAAGACACCGACGAGATCTACACCGAGCGCGTCGAGTTTTCCCAGGAGAAGTTCAAGCGGCTAGTCGATCGCGCAGAATCCATCATCTTCGCCGCCAATCCGCCCGCGCGCATCAGCGAGGATCCGTCTTGGTACCAGTGCAAGATGTGCGACCACCACGAGATTTGCCACGGCGCACAGATCGCCGAACCTAACTGCCGTACCTGCGCACATGTGACGCCGGCGCGCGATGGTAGCTGGCAGTGTGAGCGCCACGGTCGGACGTTGGATATCCCAGCGCAGAAGCAGGCCTGCCAGGCGCACCGTTTCATCCCAATCTTGCTGGAACGCGTAGGCGAGCAGGTCGACGCCAGCGAGGAAGAGAACTGGATCCGTTACCGCAATCGGAAGACTGGAGCCACCTTCACCAATGGAACGCCGCCTGCCGGATTCAGCAGCCTGGAGATCCACGCCGCCCAGGATATCGGCGCGCTGGATGACGCCGACGAAACGCTGCACACGCTGCGCGATGCGTTCGGCGGGAGGGTTGTCGCGTGACCTTCGCCCTTCGCAACTATCAATCCACCGCCATCGAGGAATTGCTGGCCTGGTGGGACACTCACCCGGGCCTCGACCAGATCCCGATTGCCGTGCTGCCCACTGGCGCCGGCAAGTCGGTCATCATCGCCGACCTGGTCCGCCAGCTCTTCGCGCTCTGGCCGGAATACCACCCGCGGACGCTCGTCATCGTGCCGTCCAAGGAACTGGCCGAGCAGAACGCCGAGAAGCTCGCCACGGTCCTCCCCGCGCATCTGCGGATTGGCTATTACAGCGCCAGCGTTGGCAAGAAAGACCCGACCGCCGACGTCATCGTCGCCACCATCGGTACGGTGGCCAAGAATGCGCACGTTCTGGGCAATATCTGCTGCGTCCTGGTGGACGAATGCCACCTGATCTCTCCTGATGGCGCCGGCCAGTACCGCGCCTTCCTGACTGACCTGGCGCGCTACTGCCAATTCCGGACGGCGGGCCTCACAGCCACGCCGTTCCGCGGCAACGGTATCTGGCTCACCGACGGTAAGGCGCCGCTTTTCACCGGCATCGCCACCGAGGTTCGGCTGCGCCAGCTGTTGGACGAAGGTTACCTGTCACCCCTGGTTCGCCCGGTGGACGTCCTGGAACAGATCGATGCCAGTGGCGTGGAAGTCTCCAAGGCCACCGGCGATTACGACCTGCACCAGCTGTCGGAGGTGGTGGACGCTTACATCGAGTCCGCTGCACGCCAGTCGGTACGGATTGCCGTGGACAGGAAGAAGTGGATCGCCTTTTGCCCGACAGTCGCCAACGCAGAAAAGCTGGCGCGCGCGCTGAACGGTCTGGGCGTCGTCACGCAGGTTGTCACCGGCGATACGCCCAAGGCGGTGCGCGAAAGCCTGATCGGCCAATTCCGTGCCGGCAAGATTCGGTGCCTGGTGACAGTCCTCGCTCTGGCGACCGGCTTTGATGTGCCGGACGTGGACTGCATCCTGTGGCTGCGGCCGACCAAGTCGCCCGTCCTGTACGTCCAGGGCGCCGGCCGCGGCCTGCGCATCGCGCCCGGCAAGACTGACTGCCTATGGCTGGACTTCTCGGACACGACTGCCCGCCTGGGCCCCATCGACGAGATCCGTGGGCGCGCCAGGCGATCCAGCCAGCCCGGCACGGCGCCCTTCGCTGTCTGCGACGACTGCGGCGCCCAGGTACGGCCCGCCAGCTTGCTGGTGTGCCCGGAATGCGGCTTTGTCATGCGCGAGGAAGAAGCGCCATCCGCGCGGAAGGTCAGCGACGCCGCGGTGCTGGCAAGCCAGGTCAAGCAGAAGATCAACCGCTACGAAATCGATCGCGTCGAGTACGCCAAGCATGAGAAGGCCGGCTCGCCGCCGTCCCTGCGCGTGGAGTATTGGGCCGGTTACCGCTGCGTGGCGCGCGAATGGGTGTGCCTGTCTCACTCCGGTTACGCGCTCGCCAAGGCCCGGTCCTGGTTCTCCGACCGGTCACCCGCCGGCTACAGCCATCTCCCTGGGTCGGTCGACCAAGCACTCGAGTGGATCGATACCGGTTTCGAGTTGCGCCGGCCATCGGCCATCGTCGTCAACGAGACCGCGAAGTTTCCGGAGATTGTCCAGTACGAGTGGATGGAGAAAGAGGCATGTACGGAAAACTAGTCTTCGGAGTTGGTATCTATGAGCCTGGCCCCCATTCGGCGAAGGTGGGCGGCCGTCTTACGCGCCCCTATGTGGCGTGGAAGAACATGCTTTATCGGTGTTGCTCGCACACCGGTCAGGCGCGCAATCTTGCGTATCGCGACGTAGTTGTGGCCCCAGAATTCCTGCGCTTCCAAGCGTTCGCCGATTGGTATGTGCCCAATGAGGTAGCTGGCTGGGATATCGATAAAGATGTTCTTTGCCCAGGCTCAAAAACCTACTCGTCGTCTACGTGCTGCTTCCTACCGCCCGAGCTCAATCGCTTATTCAAGGTCTCTCCGCGCAAAAACCCTGACTTGCCGACTGGGGTCGTTATCAACCAGGGCAAACATATCCAAGCCCAGATCGGCCTTGCTGGTCGTCTCAAGTACTTGGGCCTCTTCAGCACGATCGAAGATGCGAGGAAGGCATATCTGACAGCGAAAAAAGCAGAAATCCGTCGCTTGGTCTCGCTTCACAGGGGCCAATTGACCGACCGCGTTATTGAGGCGATCGATAGGTTTCCGATCGAGACCATATGAATGGAATTCAACTGCAGACGCAAGTGACGGCGCTGCGCGAGATGTTATCGAGGCTTGAGGCAATCCATGTTTCCTGCAAAACCTGCCAGCACTTTCGCAATACCTACTGCGAGCGATTTGAAGATGTTCCGCCTGCCGATGTTGCTGTGGTCGGTTGCGAAGAATGGGAATTTGATGGGGTGCCGTTCTAACCGGCGCCGATCGTACTGCTCCCCGGCCATGAGCCGCAACAGCGGCAAGCCCCTACCGATCGACCAGGGCATCGACGTGGGCGATACCTCGCATCATCCCTTCCCGCAACGCATCATCGGCCGAAGCGAAGGTTTCTGCGGAGCCGTCCACTGTCGTCCATTGGCAGACCAGCGTCCCGGCGGGACCGACGCTTACGCGGACCTCTGCCCAGCATCCAGGGGCTCCGTCGCCCGGCAAGCGCTGATGCAGCCGCACTTCCAAGAAGTATCCGCGGTATTCCATCTCGTAGTGGTTCATGGCAGGGCTCCACTGTTTCACCAATCGTATCCCCGTGGCGTGCGATTGTCACAGATGAGTCGCAACAGCCGCCGCCGGCATCAGAAGCCGGGCCGCGACCTGCCGTTCCCGGGGCAGGAGGATTGAGGGTGTGGCGGCCTACTACAACGAGATCGACCCGTACGCGGCCCAGTGGCTCCGCAACCTCATTGCCGCCGGCCACATCGCGCCGGGCGACGTCGACAAACGCAGCATAGAGGATGTCCATCCCGATGACCTTCGAAGCTATACCCAGTGCCATTTCTTCGCCGGCCTTGGGGCCTGGTCATACGCCCTTCGCCGCGCCGGCTGGCCCGATGATCGACCTGTTTGGACCGGTTCCTGTCCGTGCCAACCTTTCTCCGCGGCAGGCAAAGGAGCTGGGTTTGATGACGAGCGGCACCTCTGGCCGGCCTGGCACCACCTCATCGCGCAGCGCCGCCCTGCAGTCGTCTTTGGAGAACAGGTTGCGAGCAAGGACGCAGACCCTTGGATCGACCTTGTACAAGATGACCTGGAAGCCTTGGGTTACGCCGTCGGGGCGGTCCCGTTCCCGTCTGCGGGCGTCGGTGCGCCGCACATCCGAGACAGGCTCTACTGGGTGGGTGTCGCCGCAAGCAGCCGACGCGAACGGCGCGGGCCTCAATCAGCACACAGCGTCCCTCTGCGCTCAGACGCGCCAGCAGCTGGCGGGGTGGAACACGCCGCGTGCCACAGACGGGAGCAACGGGGGCCCGAATCAAGCGGGCGGCGCCTTGAGCGCCGATGCGAGCCAAACGAACTGGTCATCGTCGATGCGGACACTGGCACCGCAGCCGGCCCGGTTAACGGCCCATGGTCAGCTGCTGACTGGCTCTTCTGCCGAGATGGGAAGTGGCGGCCAGTTGAACCCGGCACATTCCCGCTGGCTCATGGGGCTGCCAGCCGCGTGGGACGACTGCGCGCCTACGGCAACGCGATCAACGCCTTCCAGGCGCAAATCTTCATCGAAGCGAGCATGACACCATGACCACCCAAGACCATACCGCAGCCCTGCGCGAGCGATTCGGCTTTTGGATCAAATCCACCGAAACCACGCGCGTAATTCACTGGAATGGCGGTGGCTGCCGTCCCTCTAGCGCAGTCGAGAACGCGCTTTGGGATGCCCTCGCCCAGCCCCAGCAGCCCAAGATCGACGTAGAGCACCTAATCCGCACCGTCCTTCCTGGTGGGTATATCTGCGATCCGCAGGCAGTCGCGGATGATCTGCGGCGGTACTTCGATGCGTGGGAAGAGCCCAAAGCAATCGCCTGGAAGACCACGCACAAGTCGGTATGCCCTCCCATCACCGAGGACAAGGCTATCGCTGATGCATGGCGGGAAGCTGGGTATCCGGTTGTGGAGCTATTCGGCCAGCCCCAGCAGCCGGCCGGGTGGAAGCCTATCGAGACGGCGCCGAAGGATGGCAGCGAAGTGCTGCTTTGGCTCGGCGCACCCTGGTCCAAAGTCGAGAAAGCCCGCTGGTATGCCCCGTGGTCGAACTGGCAATGCGGAACGATCCCGGCCGATCCAGTTCGAGAGGAATGCCACGGCATCGGGCAAGCCATCCCTACCCACTGGATGCCCCTCCCTACCCCTCCTGGCGCCCACCCATCGCAGCAGGAGGACGCAGAAGTGGGTGAGCGCGTGCGCGATGCCATAGCGGCAGCGCTGGGGGATGCCTACGACTGCCTCCGCGTCTGGGAAGCGTGGAGCGTTGGCACGATGGGGCCGGACGATTTCTCCCTGATTACGGACGACGAGGATCGCCTGGAGGAAATCACGGACGCGGCTATCGCCGCCATGTCGGATAGCGCTGGGGAGGGCGGGAAGAATGGCTAAGCGCGACTATCCGCTCCGTTTCCAATGCGCGCACCCCGATTGCCGCGAGAGCGTGACCTACCGCTTTTCGACGATACGCGACCTGCGCGGGTCCCACGAATTTAAGTGGTACAGCGGCGGCAAATGGAAGTGCTCACGCCATGATAAGCCGAACGAGGTTCTTGGCCTCGACAACTTGGAGACGCGATACGAATGCGTGTCCCGGGAGGAATCGCACGGCCGTTACTGGGGCAACTTCGGTTTCATGTTCGGGCCTGGCTTCAAGGCTTGGCCGAAGGACTTCCCCGCAGGGACCAAGATCATCGTGACGGCACGCATCGAACTTCCACCGGAGGACGCATGAACACCCCCGCTGACAAGCCAGACCTGCCGGAATGCACATGCCCAGCCAAGGATATGCCGTTCGGCCGGTGCTGCAAAACAACGCCCGTTCAGACGCCCATTGCCGTGGTCGGATCGGTCTACACACTGCACTGGGCTGGCGCCGGCCCTATCGCCCCACTCATCGAGCGGTACGGAATCAAGGTTGGCGACGGTCTGTACTGCGCACGGCAAGTACAGCAGCTACTCGCCGACGAGCGGCGCATGTTCACGGAAATTCTCAGGCGCCGCGGCAAGAGCGTATTGCCCCAAGCGCTCATGGAGGCACGCATCCGCGCCGACGAGCGGCGCAAGACGCTGGAGTTTGCAGCCGCATCCATCGACGAAATCGACGACGGCGCAGCGCCCGAATACCGAGCCTGCCAGGAGCATATCCGTTCGAAGATCAACCGCAAGGAGCCGACGAAGTGACGAACGATGAAATTTTGGATATAGCCGAGGGCATTGATGGCGGTCACCACTTCTATGCCGCCGTAGCGGACGAGCTTCTAATCGACTTCGCCCGCGCCATCATCGCCCAGGCCCGCGCCGAGCTGATCACGGAGATGGTGCCGGTGGCGAAGGTCGTTTCAACCGTAGACGCAGACGGCGATGCCAGCCTCCGTGCCGCCTGGCTTGGCACACCGCCGGAGCGCGGGGTGCTGCTGGCTGTAATACCCAACAAGGACTGACATGACGAATCAACCGAACGAAATCTGGCTGTCCTGGGAGGATAGCGCCGGCTATGGATACTGGGACACCCGGGACGAGGCTGAACTGAATAGCGCGGAAGACTTCCACCCCGTGCGATTCGTGCCTGCCGCCAGCGAGGCCGATCCAATCCTTTACCAGCACAGTGACGGCCGCTACGGCCTCTCGCTCACGGGGCAGCCCGGTACGTTCACCGCGGGCGATCCCGAATGGTATCGCGTGCCGCTGGATGTCGTGGAGCCTGCCGCCAGCGAGGCCGGGGCGGTGCCGCCGGCGAAAACGCCAGAATTCGCCGAAACCATCGACTACTGCAACGGCTGGAACGCTTGCCGCGCCGCGATGTTGGCGCCTGCCCCTGCCGCGCAGCCCGAGAAGCAGCATGTGCCGGACATGTTGGCCGAACTGGGATTGAACCAGCACGCGCAGCCCGAGAACCAAGCGGCGCAGACAAGCGAGGTTGATGCACTGCGGGCCGCGCAAGCCGACGCCGTAATGCCGCTGATCGGCCCATTGCTGGACGCCTGGGAAGGGCTGCCCAACGACTTGGCCGGCGAAGATGATCTTTCCGAGCTGAAACGGCACGTTGCGGCGATCAATCACGCCATGCTGAACGCCGCCCCGCCCGCACCCAGTCAGCAAGCCGGGGCGGATGCGGACTACCCGCCAGAAATCTGGAAGGAGGACGCACCGGCTGCGCAGAGTTGCCCTACGGACGTATGCCAAGCCGCCAAGCGGGACGGCGTTCTGTGCGCCAACGATGAATGCGATATCGCCACCGGCGTTCGCGCACCGGCTGCGCCTGTTTTGCGCACGGCGAAGCCCGGCGAAATCGGCCTACAAGAAAAGCGGCTACCGAATGGAGAATACATCCTTGAAGCCGCACCGGCTGCGCAGGGCGATGAGCGGGCGGCGTTTGAGGCAGCATTCACGCGCGCTCACGCGTATCCGGAAGCCGCCGATCAAACGACATTCCGTAAGGGCTGGCAGGCTGGCATCCAATACGCCCTATCTCGCCAGCCGTCCGCCCCGGCGAGTGCGGCGATAGCTGCGCCCGAATGGCGCGGCCTGAGTGTCGAGGAGTGCGCGCGCTTCGTTGACGATATCTGCAACTACGGAACCAGCTTCGTTTCGCCGCTTTTTGCAGTGGTTGAAAGCATCGAAAAGCGGCTGCGCGAGTTGAACAGCGCCGCCCTTGCCGCCGCCAAGCCTGCGAATAGCGGAACTGGATTCAACGTCGAAGGGACTGGCCGCCAATGGCATGGAAGCAGTGACAAAATTGCCGACGCCAAGCCGGAAGGGGGTAGCGATGAGTGAAGACATGCGCGAAGCGCTGGAATTGATACGCGACTTCCCGGAATCGGTGCCCGGTGCTTTGCAGGCCATCAAGGCAATGGCGCGAGTGACGCTATCAGGGCAGCCAGCGGCGCAGCAGGACGCGCCGACGGATGACATGCGGGTCCTCTACATTGCAGGCACGATATGCCAGCACCTCGATACTGCGCTGGACCAGTCGCGCGTCATGGCTGCTGCCCGCGATATCGCCCGCTACGCCCCCGCCCAGGACGCCGAGCGGGAGAGGCAGCAGGGCGGAGGCGATGCTGAGCCAGATTACGCAGACCTGCTCAGGCAGGCTGCTGAGTACACCCGCCATCCTGACTACGACTGGCACTTGGACTTTGCGCGCCAAGTCACTGCTGCGCTTGCGGCCCGCGCCCAGCGTGCCGAAGGGGATGCGTGATGGCCCTCCCCTACAGCACCGCCACCAGCGGCGAGAAAGCCCTGGGAGAAATCCAGAAACTGCTGCGCGCCTTCGGCTGCAACAAGTTCGGCAGCATGGTCGACGACGCGGCCGGCGAGCTGCTGGTGCAGTTCGAATATCGCGGACGCATGGTCAGCGTGAAAGCGTCCACGAAGGGCTACGCCGCTGCGTGGTTGAAGGAGAATCCCTGGAGCGCGCGCCGCGCCGGCACGCGGGCGCAGCATGAGAAGAAGGCCATGGACATCGCCAGCGTGGCCGTCTACAGCATCCTGCGCGACTGGATCAAAGGCCAGATCATGGCCATCGAGACGGGAATCCTGTCGTTCGAAGGCGCGTTCCTGGGGCAGATCATGCTGCCCAGTGGGAAGACGGTTCTGGAGCACGCGCAACAGGGCAACCTGCTGCCGGCGCCGCAAGGAGATGGCGATGGACGATAGGACACTGCTGGAGCTGGCGGCGAAGGCAGCAGGCGGCCAGGACTGGGAATGGTGGACTTCGAACTCGTATCGGCGCCTGACTTTCAAGCGAGGCCGAGACGGTGGTGCGCTGCACGCGTTCAAGAATCCCGCTGACGGCTGGCCTGATGTGAGCATGGCGCCCGGCGTGCAGGAGTTCATCGAGCGCGCCAGCCCCAAGACCATTCTCGGGCTGCTGGAACGAATCGCAGAACTGGAGGTGGCGTTGAGGCCGTTCGCGGAAGAACTCAAGCGCTGGGACGGCATCGGCTGCTGGGATGCCATGACCGTCGGGAAGATGATCGATGAAGGCGAGGACGACATGCTTGTCACGTTCGCCGACCTTCGCCGCGCCGCGGCCGTGTTGAAAGGTGGACCCACCCAGGCCGCGGCACAGGCTGCGCCAGTCTCCGGCCAGGAAGGGCTGGTCCACGGCGGATCGGTGGCAGCCGGCGGCGCCCGGGTTCCTAGGGAGGCCCCATGATCACCCTGACCCCCGAGGAAATCACCGAATTGACGCACCGGTCGCGGAAAGGGGCACAATGTGACGCCCTGAAGCAGCTGGGCATTCCCTTCAAGATCCGGCCGGATGGCACCCCAGTAGTGCTGCGCGCCGCCATGGAAGCCGCATTGGGCTATGCGAACAAGAACCAAGGACCGACACCTCCCTCCGTGCGTATACCGCAAGCACGGCGCCTTGTGGCTCGTTAAGAAGGGAAAATGGCAGCGCCTGGGCCCGGAAAGTGACCTGCACGGCGCCCTCCAGGAGTACGCCCGCCTGGTCGCCGCGCCGACCGACGGCATGGTCGCCCTCATCGACAAGGCGCTGCCGGCAGTCACGGAGCGCCGCGCCCCCGCGACCGTCAAGCAGTACCAATACTGCGCCCAACTGCTCAAGGAGGTGTTCGCCGACTTCCGGCCGGAGCAGGTCAGGCACGGCGATATCGTCCAGATGATGGACGGATTCAAGGACCGGCAGGCTATCGCCAATCGCATGTTGACCGTCCTGCGCTTGGTCTTCCGCTGGGCCCTGGACCGGGAGCTGGTGCAGGCCGATCCGACCGTCAGCGTCCAGCGCTTCAAGCAGACCGCGCGCGAGCGGCTTATCTCGGACCGGGAGTTCGCTGCCATCTACCAGCATGCCGCCCCCTGGCTGCAGTGCGTCATGGACCTCTGCTACCTGACCGGCCAGCGGATCGGCGACGTGCTGAAGATCGAGCGGGGCCACCTTCAGGAGGAAGGCGTCTTCATCGAGCAGCAGAAGACCGGGAAGAAGCTGATCGTCGGTTGGACGCCCGAGCTGCGGGAAGCGGTGGAGCGAGCCAAGAAGACCGTCGGGCAGGTGCAGGCCATGACCTACATCCTCGCCGGCCGCCGCGGGCGCCTACGGGCCCATACGAACGTCTGGCGGGCATTCAAGTTGGCCGCCGAGAAGGCCGGCGTCGAGAATGTAACCCTGCACGACCTGCGCGCCATGGCGGGCACCGAGGCCGAGCGCCAGGGCATCGACCCCACCGCTCTGCTCGGCCACACCGACCGGCGAACGACCAGAATCTACCTGCGCGACAAGAGCGCCAAGGTCGTGGCCAGCCCCCGGAAAAAGGCTGGATAGGCATCCAGTTTTGGACAGACGGTTTTAGACACCGATTGGATTTTTAGACACCACCACACCGCAAAGCCAATAAATACGCGGGTCTCCAGAACCGGCATGTACTCCGTCATGCCCTGGCCAAGCTGGCGCCGACGATGTTGATGCATGGATGCCTCCGTGGAACAGGTAGGCCTCCAGTGTGGGCGGCGCCGGCGCCCGCGCCTATTCGTAGATGCCGAGCTGGATGGAAATGTCACGCGGGGCCGGGCCGATGGCCAAGGCGGCCCGCGCAAAAACAAAACGCCGCCCGAAGGCGGCGTCATGGCCATGAACGGCAAGAGGCGTTTTTATTTTTCCGCGGCGTTGGTGATGGCGTTGCCCGCGCGCTGCAAATCCTTGCCGGCACCGGCCACCGTATTGCAGCCCGCCAGGACCATCGCAAAGACAACCAACGTCGTCAGCATCATCTTCGAGCGCATCGTCAGCTCTCCTTCATTTGACCGTGCCAGTCGTGGCACCGACCTTAAACCACCTGGACGCGCAATTCGCCCAGGCCCGCGACACCTCCCACCATCAGGTCGTTCTTGACGACCGCGCCCACGCCTTCAGGCGTGCCGGTGAAAATCAGGTCGCCCGGCTGCAGCTCGAACAGGCCGGACAGATAGGCGATGCTTTCGGGAATATTCCAGATCAGCTCGCTGATGTTGCTGCCTTGCTTGCGCGTGCCGTTCACATCCAGCCAGATGTCGGCTTTTTCCATGATGCCCGTCTTGGCCACCGGATGGATGGGGCCGAGCGGCGCGGATTGATCGAAGGCCTTGCCCACTTCCCAGGGGCGTCCCAGCTTCTTGGCCTCGCCTTGCAGATCGCGGCGCGTCATGTCCAGGCCCAGGGCATAGCCCCAGATATGCTCGTTGGCCTTCTCGACCGGAATGTCTTTGCCGCCCTTGCCGATCGCGACCACCAGTTCCATCTCGTAGTGCAGGTTCGAGGTCTTGGACGGATACGGCATCTTCCCCGTTTCGCCATCGCGCACGGCGATGATGGCGTCGGCCGGCTTGCAGAAGAAGAAGGGATCCTCACGGCCGGTGAAACCCATTTCCTTGGCGTGCTCCGCGTAATTGCGGCCCACGCAATACACGCGGCGAACCGGGAACAAGGCGGCGCTGCCCACGACCGGGACGGCCATGGTGGGCTGAGGGGGCAAAACATAGTCCATGCTGTTGACCTCGTTGGAGACGCGACCGGACGACCGGTGCGGAAATAATCATGCGCGAGTGTAATCGTTTCGGCAGCCTTGGGCAGCAAGTGCTTACCCAGCCATTCGGGCTGCATCTCCCTGGCGCTCGATCCCTTTCAGGCTGCCGACAGGTCGGCGGCCGGCCCCCGCCAAAAAAAAGGCCGGCAGATGCCGGCCCGCGGACTTCGTCGCGACGTGGACGTTTACTTGCCACCCTTCGCATGGCGTTCGGCGCTGCGCGTGATTTCCTCGTGCGCGGCATCGACGCCCTTCCATCCCTTTACCTTGACCCACTTGCCCTTTTCCAGGTCCTTGTAGTGTTCGAAAAAGTGCTGGATCCGGCCGATGTCCTCTTCCGGAAGATCCTGGTAGGACTTGATGTGGCGATACGGCGGATAGAGCTTGTCCACCGGCACCGCCAGCAGCTTCGCATCGCCGCCCGACTCGTCATCCATTTCCAGCACGCCCAGCGCGCGGCAGCGGATCACCGAACCGATCTGGATGGGAAAAGGCGTGACGACCAGCACGTCCGCCGGATCGCCGTCCTCGGACAGCGTCTGGGGGATGTAGCCGTAGTTGCAGGGGTAATGCATGGCGGTCAGCATGAAGCGATCGACGAATACGGCGCCCGTATCCTTGTCGACCTCGTACTTCACGGGATCCGCGTTCATGGGGATTTCGATGATGACGTTGAATTCATCCGGCAGCTTGGAGCCGGGAGGGACGCGATCGAGACTCATGGTTCAACCTTCAGGATGGAAAAGAATCAGGACTTGCCGGATCCGCCGGTCTTGGGCGGAAAGCCGGTGTCGGGATGGTCGCGCTGCGTGGTCGATGAAGCGGGCGGGACGGCGGGCTCCGGCTCTTCGTCGCCCAGGCCCGCCACGGGGATAGGCGCGCTGTCGAAATAGTCTTCGAGATCGGCCGCAGACTCGGCGGGCGTGGATGCCGGCGCGGGCGACGAGGGGGCCGGTTCGGCCAGCAGCGGTTCGGCACGGCCGCGCGCATCGGGCTCGAGCACGTAGTCGGCCGCGGGCGGCGCCGCGGGCACGGGGTCGTGCACATAGGTGCTGGCGGGCGCCGGGGCTTCCGCGGCATCCGAGAGAAAACCGCTTTCCGGGTCGACGCGGGACGGATCCGCGTGCATGTCGGCGGCAGGCAAGGCCTCGTCGGCGGCAAGCACGGGCAAGGCGATACCGGCCGCCGTGGCCAACCGCCAGTGCCGCACGGCATCGTCCTGGCGGTCCAGGCGGTCGTAGAGGCTGCCCAGCAGCGCATGCGTGCGGGCGTCGGCGCGGCGGTCGACAGCACGCCGCAGATAGCGTTCCGCCTGGCCCCACAATTGCCCCGTCAGGCACAACATGCCCAGGGCACACAGCACATCCGGATCGGTAGGCCGCTGCTGCAGCCATTTTTCCGCGCGTTCCAGGCGCCGCGGCACCTGGGCTGCGTCGCAGCGCGAATAGGCATTGAGCAGCCGCGGATCGAAGCCCTGCGCGATGGCGGCTTCGAGCACGCGCGCCGCCTCGTCGGATTCCCCCGAGGCTTCGAACGCCGCGGCGCCGGCCAGCGCGATATCGGGCAATAGCCGCTCTTCGGCCTTGAGGTCCTTCCAGATATTGCGCCACTGGCCCTCGTCCAGCGCACCGCGCAAGCGCGCCGCGCCGGACACCCCGATGATGCGCACGGCCTCTTCGCGAGGCATCGCGCCACGCCGCAACAGCCCGCGCGCCAGCACGAAGACGCGCTCGTGGTGTCCCAGGGCGCGCTCCGCGCGCAGCAGCAGCCGCAAGGTATGCAGATGCCGCGCGCCGCCATCCTGCAGGGGCGCCAGCACTTCCAGCGCCCGGGTGGGTTGACCCTGTTCCAGCAGCAGGTCGGCGGTAACGGTGGCGACGGCCTCGATCAGGCCCGGCTCGCTGCCGGCGGCTTCCCGGGCGCGGTCCAGCATGAGGTCGCGGCGCACGAATTCGCCCAGGCCCTGGGCCGCGCGGGCGGCCGACAAGGCGGCCAGCACACGGCGGTTACGCGCCTTGGTTTGATCCAGCAATTTGGCGAGGTCTTTCTCGGCATGGGCGTAACGGCCTTCGAGCAGGCCGATCCAGCCGCGTTCCAGCAGTTCGTGATCGCGCGCCTGCGCGCGGCGCCCGCGCCACGCCCGCATGCGATCCGGAATGGCCAGCAGCCATGCCAGCACGCGCAGTCCGACATAGATCGCCACGAACAGCGCGATCAGCAACAGTACCGCCAGGGTCAGCGAAAGCTCCACGCGGAACGGCGAGACCAGCAGCACGACATTGCCGGGATGGGCCCGCAGCAGGACGGCCACGGCCACCGCGACCACCGCGAGCAAAAGCGTCCAGAACCAGGTGCGCATCGTTCAGTCCCGTCCTTTGACGGTACTCGCGCGATCGGCGCGCAGCGCCGCGACGGCGCTCAGGCTGTCGGACAGGTCCGGCACCGGCGTCGCCACCTGGACCTGCGATAGTTCGCGCGCCAGCGCGAGCGCCGCCAGGGTATCGGGAGAACGCCGGTCGTAATACGTGTCGAGGGTGCGCATGACGGTGTCCAGCTCGCTCTTCCAGATGGCAGGCTGTCGCATCAGCAGCGCGAGCTGTACGGTCAACAAACGCTGCCGCAAGGTGGAGCGCAACTGCTCGGCCTGCTCGGTGGAAAGCAACAGTGCCGCGGGTTCATCCACGCGCTGGATCCGCACGAGGTCGCCCAGTTCGTGCGACAGGGCATCGCCGGCACGGCCGGGCCAGGAGGCGATTTCGGCGCGCCAGCGCTGCCACCATGCGGCATCGGCCGGCACGTTGGCCGGACCGGGCGCCGTCGCGCCGGGCGCCGTCGCGCCGGGGGCCGCTGCGCCGCCGGTATGGTCCGGCGCCTTGGCGGCCGCCGCCGGATCGGTGCCAGACTGGCCGGCTGCCGGCGGATTGGCGCCCGGCTGGCCGGCGGCGGACTGCTCGGCGCGACCGGCGGCGCCATCGGCCTGGGCGACCCGGGCATCGGGCACCAGCAAGGGTGCCTTGCCGACCAGGCCGACCAGGCGCTCGATACGGCCGGCCTGGACCGGAATATCGATGGTGCGGACCGCGCGCAAGCGGTCCAGGTCGCCATTGATCGTCTGCTGCAGGCTGGCATAACGCGGCCGGCCCGCGCGCGCCAGGCGGGACTGCGCCGTTTCCATGGCGACGATGGCGTTGCTGACGTTGCCGCCCAGGCGCAGTTGTTGATCGGCGATGGTCAACAGGCGTTCAACGTCGTTGATCAGCACGTCGTCACTGACGTTGTCATTGAAGTCCTGCCAGGCCTGTTCCAGCGCGGTGTACTGGCTTTGTGTTTCCTGCAGGGTGGACTCCAGCGCCGCGACCTTGTCGCTCTGCACCTGGGCCAGCGCCAGTGCCTGGCGTGCCTCGGTGCGGGCCTGCCCCAAGGCGCTGTTGAGCGTGTCCAGCCGGGTGGCGACCTCGCGGCCCGCGGCCAGGAATTGCTGGCGCTGCATCCACAGCGCGGCGACCAGGACCAGCGCCAGCAGGACGACGACCACCAGCGTGGCCACCAGGGGAGAGGCGCCGCCCTTGCGGCCCGCGCCCGGCGAAAACTGACCCGGCGCGGCGCTCTTGGCGCCGGATGACTTGATCTCGGCCGATGCCGGACTGCTGGAGGCGACCGGCGCCGAGGCCGGATCGGAGGCTGGAATCTTTTCTGTCATGGGGCGATTGTATTCGGTACGAATGCGAAACGATGACTCAACCGGAAACAAAAGCATCAAAGATGGCATCGTCGGCGGGCGCGCATAGCCGCACCGCTTCCGCCTCCCGGCCAGCCGGCAATTCCAGCGGCTGCACCAGGCGCGGATGGGTCACGACGAAGCCGCAGGCCCCCCACCACTGCACCGATGCCGCCCGTTCCACGTTCGCGCGCACGGCATGGATGCTGGCGGCGCTGGTGAGCAGCCATGTGGGATGGTGGCCCTCCCGCGTCCAGGCTTGCAGCTGCGCCAGAACCGCGGCGTCCCAGTCCGCCGCCACGCGATGGTAGACCGCGTGCAGGTGAACCTGGGCGCCATGGTCGCGCAGCCGTTCGGCGAGCCAGTCGCGCCCTTCGGTACCCCGTACCAGCAGCACCCGGCGCGGAATCGGTCCGCGCATGGCGAGCAGCTCCCACAAGGCCTCGGAATCATGCCTGGGCGCGTCCGCGCCGGGATGCAGGACCAGACCGGGCGCCTCCAGGCCGCCGCGGTCGCGCAGGCGGGCCGCCGTACCGGGCCCTACCGCCGCCGCGACGCAGGAAGACGGCCACTGCGACTGCCCTATCGCCCGCAACTGGTCGAGGTACTGGGCCGCGGCATTGCCGCTGACGAATACCGCCAGATCGAAATTCCCCGGCAGGGGAATTTCGGCTGCCACGCACGACAAGGGTTCGATGCACAAGGCCGGCCAGGCGTGCACGCGCCAGCCGGCCTCCTGCAGGCGGGCCGCCAGGCCGTCATTGCGCCCGGCGGGACGGGTCAGGATGGCGGTCGGCGTCTCGCGGGATGTCACGCGCGCTCCGGAGACGGCTCAAGGGGATGCCAGGTCGGCCAGGATGGCATCGGCGCCCTTGTCCAGGAGTTCCCTGGCGGCGGCGGCACCTATGCGCTCGGCCTGCGCCGCCGGGCCGGAAGCCTCGGCGTGCACGACCTGCCGTCCATCCACGGACGCCACCAGCGCGCGCAATCGCAGCACATCGCCGTCGATCGTGGCATACGCCGCCAGCGGAACCTGGCAGGAACCGCCCAGCACCCGCGACACCGTCCGTTCGGCGGTCACGCAGGCAGTGGTGCGCGCCGAAGCGAGCGGCGCGAGCCATTCGCGCACATCGTGGCGGTCGGCGCGGATTTCTATGCCCAATGCACCCTGGCCTGCCGCGGGCAGGCTGGACTCGGGCTGCAGGATGGACCGGATGCGGCCGCCAAGACCCAGGCGCTCCAGCCCCACGACGGCCAGCACGATGGCGTCGTAGCCGCCGGCGTCCAGCTTGGCCAGCCGCGTA
This sequence comes from Bordetella bronchialis, assembly GCF_001676705.1. Taxonomy (NCBI): domain Bacteria; kingdom Pseudomonadati; phylum Pseudomonadota; class Betaproteobacteria; order Burkholderiales; family Alcaligenaceae; genus Bordetella; species Bordetella bronchialis. The sequence continues at coordinate 2,043,030 of NZ_CP016170.1, read as the reverse complement.
TCCAGATTGCCGCGCAGGGGCTGCACGACCAACTTCGGATAGCGCGCGCGTATCTGCGACTCGCGCCGCAGGCTGGACGTCCCCACCACCGCCCCATCCGGCAGGTCTTGCAAACCGGCATAGCGATTGGAGACGAATGCGTCGCGTGGATCCGCGCGCTCCAGCATGGCGCACAATTCGAACGGCGCCTGCAGGTCGATGGGCACATCCTTCAGGGAGTGCACGGCCAGATCGGCGCGGCCATCCAGCAGCGCGTTCTCCAGCTCTTTCACGAACAGCCCTTTACCGCCCACTTTGGAAAGCGTGCGATCCAGGATCTGATCGCCACGCGTGGTGAGCGTCAGGAGCTCGACGGTACAGGAGGGATAAAGCGCCTGCAGCCGGCCGCGCACATGCTCGGCCTGCCACAGCGCCAACCGGCTTGCCCGGGTGGCGATCGTCAAACGACCAGGTTGGGACACAGCGGCGCGCTCAGCTGAAGTGGGCGGCCGCCACGGTCACGATGACACCCAGCACGGCAAGGATGAACAGGCCTTGGAGCAGGCTCAGGCCTGTTTCGGATTGCTGGGTTTTACCGGTTTTACGCAGACTCATGCAGTGATTCCTTGGAGACGACTTTGCGGCTTGCCAGCCACCGTCCCAAGAGAACGACCAGCAGCGCGCCGACGATTTCAGCGCCCAATTTAACCATAGCCGGCTGCGGCCCGAATTGACTTTCGACAACTACGTCCGTGACGATCATGCCGCCCGCGATCCAGCCCAGCAGTCCCGCGCCGAAGGTGACCACCAGCGGATAGCGGTCGATCAGCTTGAGCACCAGCGTGGAGCCCCAGATGATGATGGGCACGCTGACCAGCAGGCCGAACACGACCAGGCCGATCTGGTGATTGGGATCGGCGTTCTGCGCGGCGCCGGCGATGGCGATGACGTTGTCCAGGCTCATGACGAAATCGGCCACGATGATGGTCTTGACGGCCGAGGCGATGGACGCCCCGCCCTGGATCTTGTCGTGGCCATCGTGTTCGGGGAGCAGCAGCTTGACGCCGATCCACAGCAGCAACAGCCCGCCGACGACCTTCAGGAACGGGATGTTCAGCAGCGTCAGGGCAAAGGCGATCAGCACGACGCGCAGCAGGATGGCGCCAGCCGTACCCCACAGGATGCCCTGCATGCGTTGCTTGGGCGCAAGATTGCGGCAAGCCAGCGCAATGACCACCGCGTTATCGCCACCCAGCAGGATGTCGATCAGGATGATTTGGAAAACGGCCGCCCAACTGAGCGTCTGGAAGAATTCAAGCACGTCACAACCCCCACAACATGGTTTTGAATGCAGCCGATTTGAGCAAATGCCCTGCCCGCACGCCAGCGACTTGCGTGGCGGCGGGCCCTCGGCCTTGAGGGGGGATTGTAATTCAGCTTTACGTCAGATTTGCTGGGAGCGATTAAGATTTTTGTCAGGATTCTTGCGCGCAATCATCACCTTACCCAGGATGAGGACCAGCACGGCCCCGCACGCCCCTGCCATCAAGGCAAGATTATGCTCGGTCGTCCCCAGCGCCGTGTCGATGCGGACCACGGAATCGTGCAGGGCGGGATCGCCCACCATCAATTCCCCGGCGATGAAGCCCAGCAAGGCGGCGCCCACCCAGACGATAAGGGGGAAGCGCTCGATGACCTTCAACAGCAGGGTGCTGCCGAAGATGACCAGCGGGATGCTGATGGCCAGGCCCACGACCAGTAGCGTCGTATCGCCCATGGCGGCCGCGGCCACCGCCACCACGTTGTCCAGGCTCATGACCAGGTCGGCGATCATGATGGTGCGGATGGCCGACAGCAGGTTTCCGTGCGATTTGGCGTCGCCGTCGTCCTCGTCCTCGGGCATCAGCAGCGAGACGCCGATGTACACCAGCAGGATGGCGCCGATCAGCTTGAGCCAGGGCAGCAACAGGAGTTTGGCGGCTACCAGTGTCAGCACGATCCGCATGATGATCGCGGCGGCCGAGCCGATGACGATGGCTTTCTTCTGCTGGGCGGGCGGCAGCGCCCGGGCCGCCAGCGCGATGACCACGGCGTTATCCCCGGACAGCAGGATATTGACCCAGATGATTTGCAGAAGCGCCAGCCAGAAAGCAGCTTGTGTTAATTCCATACCCCTCGTTCCTCGATCCCTCAATGGTTTGAAATGCCGAACCCCATCCCCGCGCGGCGATGAAGGCATCGTTGGGCGCGCTGGGTTTATTTAGCGTGGGGAACGCTGGACATTATATCGACCGAAAACCAAAACGTTCAGCTGTTTGTTGGATTATCGAGGGAAAACCGCAGGTTTTTTGGCAGTTATATGACATTCGCCTGACGGCCTGGAATATCTCTTTCAATCACCTGTCTATTCGCTGACTAAATACTGAACGACACGGTCGCGCGAACAAATCGGCGGGCTTGGCGGCGCCCTGAGCGACGTCCCGCACGTCCTGGGCCTCAGCAGTGCGATCGCGCGCCAGGCCGTGCCAGCGCGCGCTAATCCGGGTTTGCCGGCCGCCTTGTCGCGCCGCCGCGATACACCCGTCCCGCTACAATTCTGAATTCAACCTGAATAATAACTGAGCATTAACTGAATTACTGCTTTCATTCATCCGCACCTGCGGGACTACCTTTGGATCGCATAATCTGAATAGAACCTGAATAGAATCCCATCTGGATAAGAATCGACCGTTTACTGAACGAAAATTGAATTTAAACTGAATATGGACTGAACATATTCTGAATAAAATCTGAACGCATGGAACGCATGCGCGCCTGATCGGGAAGCATCAAACTCCCGACTTTGCTCTCAGCCGAGAGATTTAGTTCAGCGACAGTACCGCAAGGCTTCACTTTCGGCCTGCCTGCCGTTCGGCACGGGCCGCCGTCGCGGTCCCGGCCGGCGTCACCTCGCCATCGCCAACTGCATCCGGCCGCGCTCACCACATGAGATGCGCGAGGGCGATGTGCCCAGACCTTGGCCACACTCGGGAGCCCGCCCACCTGCCAGGCGGCGCACCCTCCCGGCGCGCCAATGAAAAACCCGCCGGAATCGGCGGGTTTTCCATGGCATGGACGGGGCTGGCCTTGTCAGGCGCCCATTCCCGTTGGCTTGCTTACAGCACGGACTTCAGCAGCTTGCCCATTTCCGACGGGTTGCGCGTGGTGCGGATGCCGCAGGCTTCCATGACTTCCAGCTTGGCGTCCGCCGTATCGGCACCGCCGGAGATCAGCGCGCCGGCGTGGCCCATGCGCTTTCCGGGGGGCGCCGTCACGCCGGCGATGAAACCGACCACCGGCTTCTTCATGTTGTCCTTGGCCCACTGCGCGGCAGTGACTTCATCCGGACCGCCGATTTCGCCGATCATGATCACGGCATCGGTGTCGGGATCGTCGTTGAACAGCTTCAGCACGTCGATATGCTTCAGGCCGTTGATCGGGTCCCCGCCGATACCGACGGCGCTGGACTGGCCCAGACCCAGTTCGGTCACCTGGGCCACGGCTTCATAGGTAAGCGTGCCGGAACGGCTGACAATACCGACGCGGCCCTTGCGGTGGATGTGGCCGGGCATGATGCCGATTTTGATTTCGTCGGGCGTGATCAGGCCGGGGCAGTTGGGGCCCAGCAGCAGGGTCTTGCTCCCCTTCTGCTTCATGCGGTTGCGCACTTCCAGCATGTCGCGGACGGGGATGCCTTCCGTGATGCAGATGGCCAGGTCCAGTTCGGCTTCCACGGCTTCCCAGATGGCGGCGGCAGCGCCGGCCGGCGGCACGTAGATCACCGACACGGTGGCGCCGGTGGCCGCCTTGGCGTCCTTGACCGATGCGTAGATGGGGATGCCCTCGAAGTCCTCACCCGCCTTCTTCGGGTTCACGCCGGCCACGAAGGCGGCCTTGCCGTTGGCGTAGTCGCGGCACATGCGGGTATGGAATTGCCCCGTCTTGCCCGTGATGCCTTGGGTGATGACTTTAGTGTCCTTGTTGATCAAGATCGACATTTGTGAATCCTTGGCAATAACTTCTTATTTGACGGCGGCAACGACCTTGGTGGCCGCTTCGGCCATGGTGTCGGCGCTGATAATGGGCAGTCCGGACTCGGCCAGCATCTTCTTGCCGAGTTCTTCGTTGGTGCCCTTCATGCGGACGACCAGCGGGACGTTCAGGTTGACGGCCTTGCACGCGGTAATCACGCCTTCGGCGATGACGTCGCAGCGCATGATGCCGCCGAAGATGTTGACCAGGATGGCCTTCACGCTCTTGTTCTTGAGCATGATCTTGAAGGCTTCGGTCACTTTCTCGGCGGTCGCGCCGCCGCCGACGTCCAGGAAGTTGGCCGGCTCGCCGCCGAACAGCTTGATGGTGTCCATGGTGGCCATGGCCAGGCCGGCGCCGTTCACCAGGCAACCGATGTTGCCGTCCAGCTGGATGTAGGCCAGGTCGAACTTGCTGGCCTCGATTTCCGCGGGATCTTCCTCGTCCAGGTCGCGGTAGGCGACGATTTCCGGATGGCGGAACAAGGCATTCGAGTCGAAATTGAACTTGGCGTCCAGGGCGATGATGTTGCCCTTGCTATCGCGGTTCAAAGGATTGATCTCGACCAGGGAAGCGTCCGTTTCCATATAGCACTTGTAGAGCTTCTGGAACAGGTCCACCGTCTGCGCGGTCGAGTCCGCGGGCATGCCGATGGCGTCGGCCACTTTCTTGGCCTGCTCGGCGGTCAGGCCGGCCAGCGGATCGATGTATTCCGTGACGATCTTTTCCGGCGAGGAGTGGGCCACTTCCTCGATGTCCATGCCGCCTTCGCTCGATGCGATCAGGGCGACCTTCTGCGTGGCACGGTCGGTGACCAGCGACACGTAGTATTCCTTCTGGATGTCCGCGCCTTCTTCGATGTACAGGCGGTTGACCTTCTGGCCTTCCGGGCCGGTCTGGTGCGTGATCAGCTGCATGCCGAGGATTTCACCGGCCAGCTTGCGCACTTCCTCGAGGGAACGCGCCAGCTTCACGCCGCCGCCCTTGCCCCGGCCGCCGGCGTGGATCTGCGCCTTCACGACCCAGACAGGCCCTACCAGTTTTTCGGCCGCGCTCACGGCTTCGTCAACGGTGAAGGCGGGAATACCGCGCGGCACGGTCACGCCAAATTTCTTCAGCAGTTCCTTGCCTTGATACTCGTGGATTTTCATGTGTTACCTGTCAGGTCGTATGAGAAAAAAGAGAAGAATCAGAAGCGGCATCCTCGGCGGAAACTTCACCGGTATACCACTTGGGGTAGTACTGGAGGACCACGGGTCCGTCCGTACTGAGCGCATGGCAGCCATCCAGCTGGAATGGCCGCTTGCTGGGATCGGGGTTTTCGCGGCGCCGCCCGGCCATGGTCTGGACCGCGGCGGTCGGCAGCACCAGCGCCAGCTCGCTCATATGCGTACAGCCGGCGACGCGGCCGAACCGCGTCTTGACCTGCTGGCGAAAGCCCCGGACCAGGTTCATGCCCACCAGGTCCTGGTAGGCGGGCTCGATGCCGGTGCAGTGCTCGCCATAGGGCGCCGCATCGTAAACCGCCTGCGCGGCAACGATCGTATAGGCATCGTCGATCGTGATACGCAGGTGCATATGGTGCACCGGCTGCCCCGCGCGCAGGATATCGCCTTCGCTTCTGGCGAAATCGTAGGCCTTCACATCGATAAGCTCGGCCTCGATGTCCCACAGCCCGTCATCGCGCGCATAGCCCTGCACGCGGATCGAGCGCGTGTGCAGGGGTTTGCGGGGGACTTCCGAGGGCGGCAAAGGCATGCGTGTCAACCAAGGTTGCTGCAAGGCAACAAAACCTTCAAAGTATAGCGCACGGCCATTGTTCAAAAAACCAGGGCCGGTTCCCGGGAGACGGGAACCGGCCCTGCGGGCGACGGTTCAGGCGATCAGGACTGCGCGCGCAGCTGGCGCGCGGCGTCCACCATGCCGACCAACGCGGCTTCGGTCTCGGGCCAGGCGCGGGTCTTCAGGCCGCAGTCCGGATTGACCCACAGGCGTTCCTTGGGCAGGCGGCCGGCGGCCTTCCGCATGAGCTGGACCATCCAGCCCACATCCGGGACATTGGGCGAATGGATGTCGTACACGCCCGGCCCGATGTCGTTCGGATAGCGGAATTCCTCGAACGCCTCGAGCAGCTCCATATTGGAGCGCGACGTCTCGATCGTAATGACATCGGCGTCCATGGCGGCGATGGATTCGATGATGTCGTTGAACTCCGCGTAGCACATGTGGGTATGGATCTGCGTGTCCTCCCGGACTCCCGCGGTGGACAGGCGGAAGCAATCCACCGCCCAATCCAGGTAGGCCTGCCAGTCGGCCCGGCGCAGCGGCAAGCCTTCGCGTATGGCGGGTTCGTCGATCTGGATGACCCGGATGCCGGCCTTTTCCAGGTCGACCACTTCGTCGCGCAGGGCCAGGGCCAGCTGGCGGCAGGTCTGTTCACGCGGCTGGTCGTCCCGCACGAAGGACCATTGCAGGATGGTCACCGGCCCGGTCAGCATGCCCTTGACCGGCTTGTCCGTCAGGGACTGCGCGTACGAAGACCAGCCCACCGTCATGGGCGCGGGACGGGCGACGTCGCCGAAAATCACCGGCGGCTTGACGCAGCGCGAACCATAGCTCTGGACCCACCCGTTGCGGGTAAAGGCAAAGCCGGCCAGCAGCTCGCCGAAGTACTCCACCATATCGTTGCGTTCCGGCTCGCCGTGCACGAGCACGTCCAGGCCGACTTTCTCCTGGAACCGGATGACCGATTCGATCTCCTTGCGGATGGCGGCCTCATAGGCGGAATCGCTGATCGCGCCGGCCTTCCAGTCACGCCGCAAGGCGCGGATTTCCGCCGTCTGCGGGAAGGAGCCGATGGTGGTGGTGGGAAACGCGGGCAGGCGCAGCTTTTCCTGCTGCTGGCCGATACGCTGGGGGAATGGTGCGCGGTCGCGCCGCACTTCGGCGGCCGCCGCCATGCGTCGCGCCACGGCCGGGTTGTGGATGCGCGGCGATTGCGCGCGGTTGGCCAGCGCGGCCCGCTGCGCGGCCAGGGTTTCCCGCAGGGCGGGTTCCTGGCTGCCGTCCAGGGCGCGCGCCAGGGTGCGGACCTCGTCCAGCTTCTGCACGGCGAACGAAAGCCAGCTCTTGAGTTCGTCGTCCAGATCCGTCTCATGCGCCAGGTCCACCGGCACGTGTAGCAGGGAGCACGAAGGGGCGATCCACAGGCGGTCGCCCAGCGCCGCCCGCGCGGGAGCCAGGGCGCGCAGCGCGGCGTCCAGATCGGTGCGCCAGATATTGCGGCCGTTGACGATACCGGCCGACAGCACCTTGGTGCCGATGGCCCGCAGCGTGGGAGCCAGCTGTTCCGGCGCCCGCACCAGGTCGACGTGCAGACCGGCTACCGGCAAGGCGGCGGCCGTCGCCAGATTGTCCTGCAAGCCGTCGAAATACGTCGCCAGCAGCACCTTCACCGGCGCGGCGGACAGGGCCGCGTAGGTGCTCGCGTAGGCGTCGCGCCACGCGGCGGGCAGGTCCAGCGCCAGGATGGGCTCGTCGATCTGCACCCATTCGACGCCCAGCGCGGCGATGCGGCGCAGCACTTCCGCATAGACCGGGATCAAGCCGGCCAGCAGTTCCAGTTTGGCGGCATCGCCGGGCCCGGCGTAGGCATCGCCCTTGCCCAGCCACAGCCAGGTCAAGGGACCCGGGATCACGGGCTTCACCCGGTAGCCGGCTTCAGAGGCCTCGCGGATCTGCTCGAACAGCGATTCCCGCGCGATGCGGAACGTCTGCGCAGGCGTCAGCTCGGGGACGATGTAGTGGTAATTGGTATCGAACCACTTGGTCATCTCGCAAGCGGCGGCCGGCGTGCCCGTGGGCGCACGCCCGCGCCCCATCCGGAAGAGAGTATCCAGGCTGACGGGTCCGTCGGCAGGCTGCCCGAAGCGGGCCGGCACGGCGCCCAGCAGCGTCGTCCATTCCAGGACATGGTCGTACCAGGCGAAATCGCCCACGGGCATCAGGTCCACGCCGGCATCGGCCTGGATCTGCCAGTGCCGGGCGCGCAGTTCCCGTCCCGTTTCTTCCAGTTCGGCCAGGGACGTCTTGCCGGCCCAATAAGACTCCACCGCACGCTTCAACTCGCGCTGCGCGCCGATGCGGGGGAAACCAAGATTATGAATTGTTGTCATGGAAATCCGGAATCCAACAAAGTTTGTTCAAGTTCACGCATTGTGCGCGCGTTTAACCTTGAGTCAAAATCAATGTGTGCAACGATTCCATGAATAGGTCTCATATAATCGGGCAAACCTGTGCGGCATCCGGCCGCGCGCCGTCCGCATCGCCGGTCCCCGAAGGCGTCCCATGCTCGAAATCCGTCACTTGGAAACCCTTGCCGCCATCCGCGATGGCGGCAGCCTGCAGGAAGCCGCAGAGCGGCTGCACCTAACCCAGTCCGCGCTGTCCCATCAGTTGCGCGACCTCGAATCGCGCCTGGGCACTCCATTGCTGAACCGGCGCACCCGCCCCGCCCGCCTGACCACGGCCGGGCTGCGCGTCCTGGCCCTGGCGGACGACATCCTGCCGCGATTGCGCGCGACGGAACGGGAACTGCAGCGTCTGGCCGCCGGCCGCACCGGACGGCTGCACCTGGCCATCGAATGCCATTCGTGCTTTCAGTGGTTGATGCCGGCGCTGGATGCATTCCGCGCGCAGTGGCCCGAAGTGGCGCTGGACCTGTCGGCGGCCTTTTCTTTCGCCCCCTTTCCCGCGCTGCTGCGGGGAGACCTGGACTTGGTCATCACGTCCGACCCGCAGGCGCTGGAAGCCATCGAGTACGTGCCCTTGTTCGGCTATGAGCTGGTGCTGGCCGTATCCGAGGCCAACCCCCTGGCCGCGCAGCGCTATATCCAGCCCGAGCAGCTGGCGGACCAGACGCTGATCACCTATCCGGTCGACCGCCAGCGCCTGGATGTTTTCACGGCCTTCCTGGACCCGGCGGATGTCGAGCCCGCCGTCGTGCGCAAGGCTGAACTGACACCCATCATTGCGCAGTTGATCGCCAGCAACCGTGGCGTGGCCGCCCTGCCCAATTGGGCGTTGACGGAATACCTGGGACAAGGATGGCTGAAGGTCTGCCACCTTGGCCCGCAAGGCGTATGGCGCACGCTCTACGCGGCCATTCGCCACGAAGATGCCGACGCACCCTTCATCAAGGATTTCCTGACCATTGCCAGGGACGTGAGCTTCAGGACGCTGACCGGCATCAAGGCCGCCGGCGCATGGCCGGGCACACCGCCAGGCGGTTGAACGGCTCAGTCTTCACCGTCATCGCCCAGGACGCGCCGGATCACGTCATGGGCAAAACCGCGCGACGCCAGGAATCGCGCCTGCTTGGCATAGGCGGCGCGGTCCGTCGGACGTTCACCGTAGCGCTTGTTCCAGACCGCCACGGCGCGATCGTATTCCGTCGCGCGCAGCGTATCGCGCAATTCGCCTATCTGGCTTTCGTCCACACCATGCTGGCGCAATTCCTGCACGATGCGGGCCGCGCCCTGGCGTTCCGCGCGCCGGTGCACCAGGCTTTCCGCGAAACGCCGCGTGGAGAGCCAGCCTTCTCGTTCCAGGTCGTCCAGCAAGGCATCCAGAACGGCGGGATCGTCGGCGTGAGGCGCGAGCTTGCGCGCCAGTTCGCTGCGCGCGTATTCACGCCGGGACAGGTAGCCGACGGCACGGGCCTTCAGACTGGGGCCGCGCTTTTCCCCGCCCCGCTCGCCATGGCCGAAGGCGTCGTCTTGTGCATCCTTGGCGGGACGCGTTGCCGGTCCCGTGCCACGGCGGCCGGAGATCATGGCCTGTCAGCCTCCTGGCGATCCTGGACTTTGGTCAGTCTTCTTCTGCCTCGCTTGCGGCGAAGGTATTGGCGCGGCTCACGATGCCCTGGTTTTCGCGTATGCGGTTCTCGATTTCCAGGGCCATGTCGCGGTGTTCCTTCAGGTACTCCCGCACATTGTCCTTGCCCTGCCCGATGCGGTCGCCCTTGTAGCTGTACCAGGCGCCGGATTTGTCGACGATGCCCGCCTGCACGCCCAGATCGATGATTTCGCCTTCGCGCGAAATACCGCTGCCGTACATGATGTCGAATTCGGCCTGTTTGAAAGGCGGCGACACCTTGTTCTTGACCACCTTGACGCGCGTTTCGTTGCCGATGACTTCTTCGCCCTTCTTGATGGAGCCGATGCGGCGGATATCCAGGCGCACCGACGAATAGAACTTGAGCGCATTGCCGCCGGTGGTGGTTTCCGGATTGCCGAACATGACGCCGATCTTCATCCGGATCTGGTTGATGAAGATGACCATGCAATTGGTGCGCTTGATCGTGGCGGTGAGCTTGCGCAGCGCCTGGCTCATCAGGCGGGCCTGCAGGCCGGGCAGCGAGTCGCCCATTTCGCCTTCGATTTCGGCCTTGGGCACCAGTGCGGCCACGGAGTCGATGACGATCAGGTCCACCGAACCGGAACGCACCAGCGCGTCCGTGATTTCCAGCGCCTGTTCGCCCGTGTCCGGTTGGGAGATAAGCAGATCGGTCAGGTTCACGCCCAGCTTGGCGGCATATTGCACGTCCAGCGCGTGCTCGGCGTCGACGAAGGCGCAGGTGCCGCCCAGTTTCTGCATTTCGGCGATGACCTGCAGCGTGAGCGTGGTCTTGCCCGAGGATTCCGGACCGTAGATTTCAACGACGCGGCCACGCGGCAGCCCGCCGACGCCCAGTGCGATATCCAGGCCCAGCGAGCCGGTGGAGACCACCTGGATGTCATGCTCGACCTCGTTATCGCCATACCGCATGATCGAACCCTTGCCGAACTGCTTTTCGATCTGCGATAGGGCCGCGGCGAGCGCCTTGGCTTTTTCCGAGGCGGCTGCCTTGCTGGTTTTGTCGTCCATGAAGTGTCCTGTCTGGCGTTTTCTAGCGATGGGTATGGCGATCGATACGGGGGCGGGATCGGATCGGCGACCCGCTTGGGAACCGCATTGGGAACCCGGGTCGCCCCCTGCAATCTCGGCGGGATTATGGCACTGGATTATACTGTACAAAAAAACAGTATGACAAATTTTTCCGTGTTATCCCGTGTGGGCAAGCCGCAAGCGGCGTGACAGAATCGGCCCAGGAGAGCGAGACAGTCCGGAGACAATCCGGTCCCATACCAAGAAATCCCACGGCCGGATCCGGCACGTGCGGAAGACCCGCTCAGCTCCGTAAACCATAACGATCCACGAGAGCCTGGTCACATGCGCATACTTATCGCTGAAGACGACAGCATCCTTGCCGACGGCCTGTCCCGTTCGCTGCGACACAACGGCTATGCCGTCGACGCCGTGCGCGACGGCATGGCGGCCGACCTGGCACTGACCGCGCAGGCCTTCGACCTGTTGATCCTGGACCTGGGGCTGCCCCAGTTGGCGGGACTGGAAGTCCTGCGGCGCCTGCGAGCCCGCAACCCGCAATTGCCGGTTCTCATTTTAACCGCGGCCGACAGCATAGAGCAGCGCGTGAAGGGCCTGGACCTGGGCGCGGACGACTATATGGCCAAGCCGTTCGCGCTGTCCGAACTCGAAGCGCGCGTGCGCGCGCTGACGCGCCGCGGCGCGGGCGGGGGCGCGAGCCTGATCCGCCACGGCCGGCTGGTATTCGACCAGGCCGGACGCGTGGCATCGGTGGATGACCAGCCCCTGGACCTGTCGGCCCGCGAAGTCGGCCTGCTTGAAATCCTGCTCATGCGCAGCGGCCGCATGGTCAGCAAGAACCAGCTGGTGGACCACCTGTGCGAATGGGGCGACGAAGTCAGCACCAACGCCATCGAAGTCTATGTGCACCGCCTGCGCAAGAAGCTGGAACCGACAGGCGTCCGGATCATGACCGTGCGAGGCCTGGGCTACTGCCTGGAACGGGATCATGGCACGGGCGAACTCGCACACTGAAAACCCGCGGGTCGCGCCGCTCAACCAGGAAGCCCTGGACATCCTGCGCAACGGCACGCGCGGCCCCTCGTTCGCGCTGCCGCGCCGATCCCTGCTGGGCGAGATCCTGGACTGGATGCTGGCCCCCCTGTTCCTGCTATGGCCCATGAGCGTGGCCATCACCTATGTCGTCGCGCAGAACATCGCCGACGTGCCCTACGACCGCGCGCTGGCCAACCATCTGCGCGTCCTGGCGCGCCAGGTCCAGACCGTGGACGGCCGCGCGGCCCTGCAGATGAGCGAGCCCGTGCGCAGCCTGTTGCGCGCCAACGAAACCGATAGTGTGTTCTGGCTGGTGCTGGGCGGCCGCGGCCAGTACCTGGGCGGCGACCGCGAACTGCCGCTACCGAAGGGCGCCGACCTGGCGGTTCCCGGTACCGTGCGCTATGAAGACAGTACGCTGCGCGGCTTCGCCATCCGCCTGGCCTACACCCGCGTGCCGCCCGGCGCCGCGGGCGAAATGCCAGCCGTGGTCATCGTCGCCGAAACGACCGAACGCCGCGCGCAACTGGCCAACGACATCATCAAGGGCGTCATCATCCCGCAGTTCGTGGTCCTTCCCATCGCGGTCCTGCTGGTGTGGTTCGGCCTGTCGCGCGGCGTCGCCCCCTTGAACGCCCTGCAGCAGCGGCTGCGCGCCCGCCGACCCGACGATCTGTCGCCCATAGACGAACGGGCGACGCCCAGCGAAATCGCGCCGCTGGTGGCCGCCATCAATGACCTGCTGGAACGCCTGTCCGCCACCGTCCAGACGCAGCGGCGCTTCGTCGCGGACGCCGCGCATCAATTGAAGACGCCCCTGGCCGGCCTGCGCACCCAGGCCGAACTGGCGCTGCGCGACGCCAGCGCGGACGAGATGCAGGCCAGCCTGCGACAGCTGGTCGCGGGATCCGAACGCGCCACCCGGCTGGTGAATCAATTGCTGTTGCTCGCCCGCGCAGAAAACCCGGCCACCGTGGGCATGGCGTCGCTGGACCTGAATGGCCTGGCTTGCGAACAAACCACGCTATGGGCGCCCCAGGCACTGGCGATAGGCATCGACCTGGGTTTCGAGGAAGCGGGGCGGCCGGCCACCATCGTCGGCAATGCCATCCTGCTGGCTGAGCTGCTGAACAACCTCGTGGATAACGCGCTGCGCTACACCCCTCGCGGGGGCCGGGTAACCGTGCGCGTGCGCGCCCTGCCGGACGCCGCCTTGCTCGAGGTGGAGGACTCGGGGCCCGGCATCCCGCCGCACGAGCGCGAACGCGTGTTCGACCGCTTCTATCGCGTATTGGGTACATCGGCGGAGGGCAGCGGCCTGGGCCTGGCCATCGTGCGCGAGATCGCCCAGAAGCACGACGCCCTCGTCGAACTGGGGGATAACCCCGCACCGGGCGCGACGCAGGCCGGCCTGAAGGTATCCGTTCGGTTTCCGCTTTCTTACAATTAGAAACACAAAATCGGGCCGGTTCAGGGAATCGTCAGACCCCCGTCAGCCTTCTTGCCTACCGTGGCGGTCAGCCTCCCCGCATCCGCGGGGCGTCTGCACATACCGAGCATGGCGGAGCAACCGCCAGCCATCCCGTGAGGAGACATCATGAGCACAGCTTCCATGCCGCGCCCGGGCGCCATCTCGGCCCCCGCTCCCATGACCCGCAATGAACGCAAAGTCATTTTTGCGTCGTCGCTGGGCACTGTTTTCGAGTGGTATGACTTCTATCTGTACGGGTCGCTGGCGCCGATCATCGCCCTGCACTTCTTTTCCGGCGTCAACCCGACCGCGGGCTTCATTTTCGCCCTGCTCGCCTTCGCCGCGGGCTTCGCGGTGCGGCCATTCGGCGCCCTGGTCTTCGGCCGCCTGGGCGACCTGGTAGGCCGCAAGTACACCTTCCTGGTCACCATCGTGATCATGGGCCTGTCCACCTTCCTGGTCGGCATCCTGCCCACATACAGCTCCATCGGCATCGCCGCGCCGGCCCTGCTCATCATCCTGCGCCTGTTGCAAGGCCTGGCGCTGGGCGGCGAGTACGGCGGCGCGGCCACCTATGTGGCGGAACACGCGCCCATGGGACGCCGCGGGTTCTACACCAGCTGGATCCAGACCACGGCAACGCTGGGCCTGTTCCTGTCGCTGCTCGTCATCCTGGGCGTGCGTTCCTATTCGGGCGAAGAGGCCTTCCGCGATTCGTGGGGCTGGTGGCGCGCACCCTTCCTGCTGTCCTTCGTGCTGCTGGCCATCTCCGTCTGGATCCGGCTGCAGCTCAGCGAATCGCCGACCTTCCAGCGCATGAAGGAAGAAGGCAAGGGATCCAAGGCGCCGATCAGCGAATCCTTCGGCCAATGGAAGAACCTGAAGATCGTGATCCTGGCCCTGCTCGGCCTGACGGCCGGACAAGCGGTGGTGTGGTACACGGGGCAGTTCTATGCGCTGTTCTTCCTGACGCAGACGCTGAAGGTGGACGCCAATTCGGCCAACATCATGATCGCGGTGGCCCTGCTGATCGGCACGCCGTTCTTCGTAGTGTTCGGCGCGCTGTCCGACCGCATCGGCCGCAAGCCCATCATCATGGCGGGCTGCCTGATCGCGGCGGTCACGTACTTCCCCATCTTCCAGGGCCTGACGCACTTCGCCAACCCGGCATTGGAAAAAGCCCAGGCCACCGCCCCTGTCACCGTGATCGCCGATCCGGCCACCTGCTCCTTCCAGTTCAACCCGGTAGGCACGGCGTCGTTCACCAGCAGCTGCGACATCATCAAGTCCTTCCTGGCGCGCAACTCGGTGAACTACAAGAACGAAGCGGCGCCCGCCGGCTCGGTGGCCAAGGTGCGCATCGGCACCGATGAATTCCAGTCCTTCGACGGCGCCGCCCTGCCGCCCGCGGATTTCAAGGCGCGCAGCGCGGAACTGGACAAGTCGCTGACCGCCGCCATCCGTGGCCACGGCTATCCGGCCAAGGCCGACCCGGCGCAATCCAACAACGTCATGGTGGTGGTGCTGCTGACCATACTCGTGATCTACGTCACCATGGTGTACGGCCCCATCGCCGCAATGCTGGTGGAGATGTTCCCCACGCGCATACGCTACACGTCGATGAGCCTGCCGTACCACATCGGCAACGGCTGGTTCGGCGGTTTCCTTCCGCCCCTGGCCTTCGCCATCGTCGCGGCCACCGGCAATATCTATGACGGCCTCTGGTACCCGATCATCATCGCCGTGATGACGCTGGTGATCGGCACGCTGTTCGTACGCGAGACCAAGGACGTCGATCTGAACAAGGACTAGGCGTCCGTCCGGCCCCTGCCGGCCGGGACGCTGCACCCGACCGGCCTTTCACAAAGCTCCCGTAACGGGGAGCTTTTTTTTCGCATGCCGGAGGGCACACGACAGCCGGTGTACCCGGCGGGGCACGACTGACCATCGCGGGCGTGCACGTATCATGATAGCCAGCGGTGGCCTGCTCAACAAAGCCGGGTGCCACCGCTATGCCGCGCGTCGATTCAGGACGATGTCAGAGCCCGGGCACTAGACTGAGGGCTCAGATCACGGCCTTGCGCATTGGTCTCCGGACGATCGATCCCCCTGTCCGGCGATTGCAGGGTCGCATTCTGACACCGGTGCCGCGCTCCCCGCGAGCCTTAAACAGCGCGACATCGTGTGCTCCCGTACCGGCCCGACCTCCACAGTCGGGCCTTTTTTTTGCCGTATTGTCGCCGCGATCCGGCTTCAGCGGTTGCGCATGGCGGCGGTCAGCCCTTTGCGCGCGCTCTCGTACTCCGCCCAGGGATCGTCGCGCCAGGCGCGGGCGCGCGCCAGCGCGTTGTTCACGTTGAAGGCAACGCCGCGCGGGTCTTCCGCATCGTCCAGCAGTTCCCATGGCACGGGAACGGATACCGGCGCGCCCGGCCGGGCGCGGGCAGAGAAGGCAGCGATGGCCGTGGCGCCATCGCTGTTGCGAAGGTAGTCCACGAAGATATGGTTGCGCCGTTTGGCCTTGGACATATTCGCGATGAAGACATCGGGGTGCATGTCCTCCAGCTGCTGCGCGATGCCTTTGCAGAAACGCCGCACATCGTCCCATCCCAGGGTGGCCCGCACCGGCACCACCACGTGCAGCCCCTTGCCTCCGGTGGTCTTTAGGAAAGGCCGCAGGCCGATTTCCACCAGCAGGTCGCGAACGACCCGCGTGGCTTGCGCCATTTCAGGCCAGGGGGTGCGCGGGTCCGGGTCCAGGTCGAAGGTCAAGCGATCGGGCTTATCGGAGCCCGGCGCCTTGGCGCCCCAGGTATGGAATTCGATGACGCCGCGCTGCACCAGTCCTATCACGCCGACGATATCGCGGATAACCAGCATATCGCCATCGGGCTCCACGCCCGCGGGCAGATGTTCGCCCATGTGCTTCTGAAAAAAGCATTCCCCCACCGCGCCATCGGGGCAACGCAACAGCGCGACGCGCCGGTCGGCCAGATGCGGCATGATCAGGTCCGCCACCGACTCGTAGTAGCGGGCCAGCCCCAGCTTGGTGACGGCCGGCTCGATGAACAACTGGCGATCCGGGTGCGTGATGGCGATGCCGTGCACCCGGGTATCGGCCCCGTCCTGGCCAGTGCGCGACGCGCGCTTTTTGGCCGGCTGCGCCTGCGCGGCGCGTTTCGCCGGATGCGATCGACCGGAAGCAGTCCCGGATGCGGTCTGCGCCATTGGCAACTCCCTGAGCATGAGAACCGCCGATATTCGCAAACCGCATGCCTGTCCCCTGTGGGACGGCGCGTAATCAGCGGCGCATGCCCAGGCCGATCGCGACCACGCCGACCACGATGGCGCCGATACCGGCCCATTGCGGAATGGGCACCGACTTGGTGGTCTCGGCAGTGGCCTTGACCGACCCGATTTGCACGATGGTGTCCTCGGACTTGTAGCTGAACCCCTGATACACCAGGGCCACCACGCCCAGCACGATCAAGATAGCCCCGATAAAGATGGTCGGCTTCATGGCTTCCCCCATACCGTTGCGCCGCGAAATGCGGCCGTTTGTACCGGCCGGAAAGATACTCCAGAGCACGGGCGGTGTCGGTGACAGAACGTGACCCGGCGGCGCGGTGGGGGCATGGCCCGGTGGGCGATAACGCATGCCCCCGGCTACTTGGACCGCGCTCCCATAAATTCGGAGGCCAGGGATTTGGTCACGACCGCGAGCGGGATCGCCGCCACCCGCACCGCCGTGCCCTGAACGCTGGCCGCTTCAAACACCCCGCGGCAGGGTCGGCGGTTCGTCCCGCACTCCGCGGTGAAAAGAAACCTGGCCGACGGCGATACCGAGACCACCCCGATTGCTTTCGCATCCGGGTTCACCTCCGTGTAGGTAATGCGCAAAGTGACGTGTTTACCCAGGTACATCATGGAGAACTCCCAAGTAATGAAGAAGCTGGTGTCGCCGCAGGGGGATGAGATCTTTACCGGGTACTCCGGATGCTCGCCGGCGGGCACTTTGAGCCAGGACTTTCCAGCATCGATGACGCACTCGGACTTGTCCTTCATGTTTATGTAGTAATCCGTCTTCATGGGATTCACCCACATCACGCTGCCCTCCCTGCTTCCGGCATATGCGACAGGCGCGCAAAGCGCGGCGGCAAGTGCCGCCAGAGTCAAAAACGTCCCATACAACGCGGCAGCCATGCATGCGCTTCTCATACGCCCTCCCATGCCCACGTCCTGCCTTCGGGCGGGTGGAAATTCGATCGACTCGACACCGCCCCGCCTTCAGCCGTGCGCGGCGGATGACACGCGCACCAGGATATCGGAGGATGGAACGAGACCGCGGTAATCTCTTGTTGGCAAATAAGTCTCGGCCGTCGCGACGGGCGTCCGACATACGTCGTATAGAATTCCGGCTTTTGCCCGACGCCATGTGGTTCAAGAATCTGAAGATTTACCGCCTTTCCCCGTCCTGGGCCATGAAGGACGAGCAGCTCGAAGAGGCGCTGGCCAAATTCGCCTTCCAGGGCGGCAATACGCTGGAAATGCAAAGCCTGGGCTGGATCCCGACGCGTGAGAACGGCGGCCTGGTGCACACGGTCAACGGGCAGATGCTGCTGACCTTGCGCGCGGAAAAAAAGCTATTGCCCGCCACCGTGATCAATCAGGTGGCAAAGGCGCGCGCACAGGAAATCGAAGAGCAACAAGGCTACAAGCCCGGCCGCAAGCAGATGAAGGAAATCAAGGAGCGCGTCACCGACGAACTGCTGCCCAAGGCCTTCAGTATCTACCGCGACACACGCGTGTGGATCGATCCGGTCAACCGCTGGCTGGTGGTCGATGCGGCCGCCTCCGCCAAGGCCGATGAAGTCCTGGGCCTGCTGGCCAAGTCGATAGACCCTTTCCCGCTCGAAAGCCTGTACGTTGCCCAATCGCCGGCCGCTGCCATGACCGGCTGGCTGGCGGAAGACGAGGCACCGGCGAATTTCAGTATCGACCAGGACACGGAGCTGCGCGCCTCCGGCGAAAGCCGGGCGGCGATCCGCTATGTCAAGCACACCATCGATGCAGATGACGTACGGCGCCATATCCAATCCGGCAAGCAGTGCACGCGCCTGGCGATGACCTGGGCCGACCGCATTTCCTTCGTGCTGACCGAATCGCTGGACGTCAAGCGCATCGCGCCGCTGGACGTACTGAAGGAAAACAGCGACGCCATGGCGCAGAACGACGACGAAAAGTTCGACGGCGATATGGCGCTGATGACGGGCGAGCTGGCCAAGCTGATGGCCGAACTGGTGGAAGCCCTGGGCGGCGAAAAGCGCGATTGACGCGGCCTGCCGCCGGGGCCGTTTCCCCGGCGGCCGGTTCCCCAGCGGCCGGGACGTCAGTCCAACCCGTGGAAGGCCGAATCGTCCGGTCCGATATGCGAGGGATGGCGCCACGTGACGTCGCGCATGGAGTGCTGCACGAGTCCTTCCACGCCCAACAGCACCGCGAATATCGCCATGCGGATGGGGATCCCGTTGTCGGTCTGGCGGAAGATGGCCAGCCGCGGGTCGTGGTTGAGATCGACGCTTAGATCGTTGGCGCCGGGCCGGCTGTCGCGCGGCAGCGGGTGCATCACGATGGTGTCCGGCCCGCAATAGGCATCGATGATGGCGCGATTGATCTGGAAGTCGGGCGTATAGCCTTCCTGTGCTTCGTCGGCGAAGCGCTCTTTCTGCACACGGGTCGCATAAATGACGTCCGCGCCGGGCAGGCCTTCGGCCAGCGACTGCTTTTGCTCGATGACGTTATCGTGCTTGGCCGCCTGTTCGACGATATAGCCGGGCATTTCCAGGCCCGGCGGCGAGATCAGCGTGAACTTGACGCCGCGGTACAGGGCCAGCAGCTTGATCAGCGAATGCACCGTACGGCCGTATTTCAGGTCGCCCACCATGGCGATATGCGCGCCGTCCAGCAATTTGCCCAGGCGCGAGAACTCGGTCAGGATGGTGTACAGGTCCAGCAGGGCCTGGCTGGGATGTTCGCCCGGGCCATCGCCGCCGTTGACCACCGGGATATTCGTGGCCCGCGCGAACTCCGCCACGGAGCCTTTCTCCGGATGGCGGATGACCATGGCGTCCACATAGCCGCTCATCACCCGGCTGGTGTCGTAGATCGATTCGCCCTTCGCCATGGACGAAAAGGTAAAACCGGTGGTGTCGCATACGGAACCGCCCAGGCGGCAGAACGCCGAGCCGAAACTTACGCGCGTGCGCGTGCTCGCCTCGAAGAAGAGATTGCCCAGCACGGCCCCTTCCAGCACGCGCGACACCTTCTGGCGGCGCGCGATGGGCTGCATCATGTCGGCGACGCGAAAGAGGTCCTCCACCGATTCCCGCGTGAACTGGTCCACCGACAGCAGCTGGTGCTTGCCTTCAACGCTGATGCGATCGCGCAGCGGACCATTCTGGGCGCTTTGCATATACTTTTCGCGCAGGTCGCCGTTTTGCACGATCTCGGTGACGAAGCGTTCGACCACCTCGGGCATCGCCCGGAATTCCTGCGAGCCTTCCGGCAGCAGCCAGGTATCCAGGGCACGCCGCTTTACGCCTATCCTGGCCGCGAAAACGTCCCGAGTCAGGTTGAGCCGACGCATGGCGTCGCGCAGGAAAGCTTGCTGGGAAATGGACATGGCGACCTCTCATGTATACGCTTTGCGTATATTATCAGCTAGGTCCGCCACATCCAATTCATTTTGCGTACATCAGGCCGAAGCCATGGCCGCAACAGGCTTGGCCTTGCGTATCTGCAACGCAATGACCGCCGCGACGATCCCGGTGGCGCCGGAAATCAGGAACGCCAGGAAGTAGCTGCCTTGAGCCTGGCGCAGCGCGCCGGCCATGAAGGCGGCGCTGGCCGCGCCCAGCTGGTGCCCGGCGACAATCCAGCCGAAGACGATGGGCGCATCGCGCTCGCCGAAGCTTTCCACCGCCAGCTTCAGGGTGGGCGGCACGGTGGCGATCCAGTCCAGCCCATAGAACACCGCGAAGATGCCCAGGCTGTATATCGAGAAGTCCGAGAACGGCAGGAAGATCAACGAGGCGCCGCGCAGACCGTAGTACATGAACAGCAGCTTGCGCGGATCATAGCGGTCCGTCAGCCAGCCCGACGCGGTCGTACCGACCAGATCGAACAGCCCCATCATCGCCAGCAGGCCTGCTGCCCGCACTTCCGCGATGCCCTGGTCGCTGCACAGGGCGATGAAGTGGGTTCCGATCAAGCCATTGGTCGTGAAACCGCAGATGAAGAAAGTCGCGAACAGGAACCAGAAATTGCGCGAGCCGACCGCGCGTCCCAGGGCGCCGAAGGCGGCCTTCAGCGGATTGGCATGCACCGGAGCCGGCGGCACATGGCCGGGTTCCGCCCCATAGGGCACCAGCCCGATATCGGAGGGGCGTTCCGGCATCAGGAGCCAGGCCAGCGGCACCAGGGCCAGGCATACCACCGAAATCGTGATCACCACGGGACGCCAGCCGCCTGCTTCGCTCAGCGCCGCCATGCCGGGAAGGAAGATCAGTGTGCCGGTAGCGGTGCTGGCCGTCAGGATGCCCATCATCAGCCCACGATGCTTGACGAACCATCGATTGATGACGGTGGCGCCGAATACCACCGCCACGCATCCGGTGGCCAGGCCGGACAAGACCCCCCAGGACAGGACCAGATGCCAGGGCTCCGTCATCCAGACGCTGGCCCCGGCGGCCACCGACATCAGCGCCAGTGCCCCGATCAGGGTGCGGCGCACGCCGAAGCTCTGCATCAGCGCGGCCGCGAAAGGACCCACCAGCCCATAGAGAAAAATCCCGATGGCCGCCGACAAGGAGGTAACATCGCGCCCCCAGCCGAATGCCTGTTCCAGCGGCACGATGAGCACACCGGGGGCCGCGCGCTGGCCGGCGCCCACCAGCAGGGCGATGAATGCAATGGCCACGACGACGAAGGCATACTTCTGTCCAAACGGCCTGGAACGGGTTATAGTCATGTTACTTACCGGTACGTTGCTGTGCGCCGAATAGTACGTACCGCTCGGTAACATTGTCAAGCAGATTCACGATGAACCGCACTTCCCCCTTCTCCCCCTTCCCCGATGAACCCGCGGCCGGCAGACCGGCGCGGGCGGCCGAGCGCATACGGCGCACGGCGCGCGAGCTGTTCTACCGGGACGGCATACGGGCGGTCGGGGTGGACGAAATCGTCACCCGGGCCGGTGCCACCAAGCCGACGCTTTATCGCAGTTTCGGCTCCAAGGACGAGTTGGCGGCCTCTTATCTGAAGGACTACGACGCCGCGTTCTTCCAACGCTTCGACGACGCGATCCGTCCCCATGCGGGCGATCCACGCGCGCAACTGGTGGCGTATTTCCGCCACGTGGCCCAGCGCGTCAGCATCCCCGGTTATCGGGGATGCGCCCTGACCAATGCCGTCGTGGAGTATCCCGGGGAAACCGACGTACATCCGGGACGCGCCATCGCGGAAGCCAACAAGCGCGTCCTGCGCGCACGCTTGCGGGAATTGGCCGCGGCGGCCGGCGCGGCGAACGCCGATACGCTGGGCGATGCGCTATTGCTGCTGCTCGAAGGATGCTTCGTGTCGGCGCAGATCTTCAGCGGCGACCCGGAGGGACCGGCGCGCAGCGTCGCCGATGCGGCAGAGAAACTGATCGCCGCCTACCTGCCGGCATAAGCCGGCGCGGGCGCCGCGTGCCCCCGCAAGGGCAAGGACGGCCAATGGAGCGCCGCATCGGCGCGATAGGAGACGTCGTTCTGCGGCGCATCGGCGGCCGCGCCGGCAGCCCCCCAGCACCCCACAACGAAAGCGGCGACGCTGGCGAAATACGCGGCCGCGGCCAAGACCATCGGCAGCCAATGCCCCTTGCCCGCCCGCCCCGCGGCGATCTGGCGGAACACACTGAAATGCGCCAGATAGGAAAACAGTACGCCCACCGCGCAAGCGGCCAGGCCTAGCGCATACGCCGCGATCGGTTGCCGCAGATCCGGGGGGTCCACGTCGCCCCCCACCACGCCCAGGGAAAACGCCAGCAGCATCAGGGCGGCAATGCCATTGATCCATGCCAGGAAGCGGAAGCCCGACAGGGCATGGGAAGTGAGCGCCTGATAGGCGTTGGAAGAACGGGGGTGATCGGTGTGATCCATGGTTCCTACGGGTAAGCGGCGGCAGTCGCAAGCATAGCGGGGATTGGCATCGACGGGAACGCGCCTTGCAGCCCGGCACTGCACATCAACAGGAGCGCAACATGAATAAGCCATCCCCACGCGGCGGGACCGGCGGCGCCGGCAAGCGGCGCGTGGAAGCCGGCACCCAGGGCAGGGTTTTTCCGCCGGACTCGCCGGTCGATGTTCCCAATCTGCCCCGGCCGCCCCAGGAAGGTACGCCCGACGAAGCCCGCGACGCCAGCCAGCCCCAGGCGGAAACGCGCGGCGATGGCAGCTGGGCGGACAACACCAAGCCCGCGCCGTACAAAAAGCACGTGCGCGATTCCAATATTTTCTGAACGCCGCGCTGCAAATTCTGCCGCCTGTGCAAGCAAAGTTTGCACCGTTCACGCCATGCAGGAGAACCCCATGCCCGAAGAGAAAGCCCCGGCAGGCGCCGGCACCCAGCCATCGGCGTCCCAGGCCAAGGAGGCCTCCCGCCTGGGGACCCGGATCCTTCCCGAGCCGGACAAGTCCCCCACCGTCGCCGGCATGCCGCGCCAGGGGCGCGCCCTGTCGGACCCGGGCGACCCCGGCATCCCGAAGCCGGAAGACGACGTCTATGCGAACGATCCGGCCGATTTGTCAGAAACCAAGCCGAAGGAGGCGTCGCGATAAGAGGACGCCAGGCGGTTCAACCCTGGCTGTCGCGGCAGACCGGCGTGGCGCTCTGGATGGACCGCCGCGCCGCCGCGAGTTCGCGGGAGTCCCACATGCCCTTGCCCAGCACGGTGACCGTTACGGTGGCGTCCATCTTGCCCTTGGGTTTGATTTCCATGGTTTCCAGATGGACGGTGGGCTCGGGCACCTTGAAGATGGCGATACGGCCGACGGCGAACTGCTCGTCCAGCTTCTGGCTGTCCCTGTACTGAACCCCATAGGGGTATTCGCGCTCGGTATGGCATACCCGCACGAACTCGCCGGCGCGGCGGAAGGCCGCGTCATAGGGCGTGCTGACGTCGAAAGTATCGCTGGGGAAATTGCCGCCGGATTCGATGCCCGAGGCACATCCGCCCAGGCACACCAGCACGGCAAGCAGTAATGGACGGCATCCAGGCATTACCTACTCCACGTTTTAAAGCTCAGCCGTGGATTATGCACCAGACGCCGTGGCGCTCAGGGCCGCGGCGGCTCCCGATAGGATCCCAGCGCCGCCGCGCCGGGCCGCGTGACAGTGGCTTTGCCGTCGCGATCCTCGATATAGTTCATCGCTTCCAGCTGCCCGCGGACGGGCTGCGGGATGTCGAAGCCGACCAGCGAGGCGCGCGAGCGCAGCTCTTTGAGCCAGCGGAATTGGTCCGGAGTCAGCGAGGGCGTGGTTCTGAACATTGTTATCGCCTCCAATGGCCTTCATGTGACAGGAAACGCGGCGCCGGGGCGCCCCCCTTTGGGCGCCGCCGGTCGCGGGACATCAGTTGTTATGCCTGTCCGCGGCACCCTGGATCTTTTCCCCTCCGCGCTCGATATCCTTGCCGGCGCCGGACACAGTATTGCAACCGGCCGACAAAGCGGCGATGGCGAGAAGGACGGCGAGAATGGCTTTGCTTTTCATCGGTCTTTCCTTTTTTGGGTCGGATGAATGGAAAAATTCCGGTTCCTGGAGGGATCTTTACGCCCCATCCAGACGGCGCCGCTTTTCGCAAGCCGCGTGCCCGGCTTTTATCCGCACGGCTATCCCACCGTGGCACGCGCAGGCTCCGACCCGGCCGCCAGGGTGCGGGCGGGCTCCTGGCAACGGGGCGGCCCGCCGCATGGCGAGCTCATGCAGGTACGGCGCTTGCCGCCCTATGGTTCCTTTGAACACTGGGGGATCGCCATGTCCATCGCACCCAATACCCTGAATCCGCGCTCGCCAAGCTCCGCCAATGTGGCCGAAGACCTCCTGGAGCAGGCACACGATGCGCAACATCGCGAGCCTGCCCCCGGGGAACCGCCCCTGCCCGGCGACCCGCCGACGCCCGGAGACCCACCCGACTCGCCCCCATCGCCGAAGGCCGGCATGGCGCCTTGGGAGTAAGCGGCGGACGGGAGTCCGGCCGCTTGCTAAACTGCCGCTTGCGGGCCCCGCCGGGTACCCGCGGCTATGCGCCATAAGCGGCGCCGGACTCCCACCATGCTACGTATCTCCGAAGTCAAGCTGCCGCTCGACCATCCCGAAGCGGCGCTATCCCAGGCCATTGCCACGCGCCTGGCGATTCCCCCGACCGACCTGGTCTCCTTCCACATCCACCGGCGCGGCTACGATGCCCGCAAGCGGGACTACATCCAGCTGGTGTACACGCTGGACGTCGAGCTGCGCGACGAAGCGGCCGTAAGGAAACGCTTTGCCAACGATCCCCACATCGGCCCGACGCCTGATATGCAATACAGATTCGTGGCGGATGCGAGCATGGCGCCGAATGCCGCGCGTCCGGTCGTGGTCGGGATGGGTCCGTGCGGCCTGTTCGCCGGACTGATCCTGGCGCAGATGGGCTTTCGCCCCATCATCCTGGAACGCGGCAAGGCGGTACGGGAGCGCACCAAGGATACGTTCGGCCTATGGCGCAAACAGGTGCTGGATCCTGAATCCAACGTGCAGTTCGGCGAAGGCGGCGCCGGCACGTTCTCCGACGGCAAGCTCTATAGCCAGATCAAGGACCCACGCCATCTGGGCCGCAAAGTGCTGGAGGAATTCGTCCTGGCGGGTGCGCCCGAGGAAATCCTCTACGTCAGCAAGCCCCACATCGGTACCTTCCGGCTGGTCAGCATGGTCGAGAAAATGCGCGCGACCATCGAGTCGCTGGGCGGCGAGATCCGTTTCCAGAGCCGCCTGGAAGACGTCGACCTGGACCATGGCCGCGTGCGCGGCCTCAAACTGGCCAATGGCGATTATCTGCCCTGTACCCACCTGGTGCTGGCCGTCGGGCACAGCGCACGAGACACCTTCCAGATGCTGCATGACCGCGGCATCTATGTGGAAGCCAAGCCTTTTTCCATCGGGTTTCGCATCGAGCACCCGCAGAGCCTTATCGACCGGGACCGCTTCGGCAAGCACGTCCGGCATCCGGTGCTGGGCGCGGCCGACTACAAACTGGTGCATCACTGCGCCAACGGACGCGCCGTCTACAGCTTCTGCATGTGCCCGGGTGGGACGGTCGTGGCGGCAACGTCCGAACCCAACCGGGTCGTCACCAATGGCATGAGCCAGTATTCGCGCGCCGAACGCAATGCCAATGCCGGAATTGTCGTCGGCATCACGCCAGCGGACTATCCCGGTGGCCCGCTGGCCGGTATCGATTTCCAGCGGCGATGGGAATCCAGGGCCTACGAACTGGGCGGCGGCGGCTACCTGGCCCCGGCCCAGCGGGTAGAAGACTTCCTGGCGCGCCGGCCCTCGACGTCCCTGGGCAAGGTGCAGCCTTCGTACACGCCGGGCGTAACGCCCACCGACCTGTCGACGGCGTTGCCCGACTATGCCATCGAAGCCATCCGCGAAGCCCTGCCCGCCTTCGACCGCAAGATCAAGGGGTACGCAATGGGCGACGCCATCTTGACCGGCGTCGAAACGCGCACGTCGTCGCCGCTGCGCATCAAGCGCCGCGACGACAACTTGCAGAGTATCAACACCGTGGGGCTATATCCCGCGGGCGAAGGCGCCGGATACGCCGGGGGCATTTATTCCGCCGCCATCGATGGCATCGAGGTCGCCGAAGCCGTCGCCCGCGATATCGTCGCCGGCCACGCGTCGCGAGCCGCATGAAGCGGGCCGCATGAAGTGCGGTCCCATGAAGCGGGTCCCGTGAAGCGGGCCGCGCCACCCGCGGCTCGCTCCGCGCGATATCATGCGCCGTGCAGCCGCCTGCTCAAATCCGCGACCGCATGCTGCAGCGCCTTGGCCATACGGCCGCAGCGGGCGCGCCACGCGGCGAAGTACGGCTGGGGCGGCAGCACGCGGACATTCGCACACTGAGTCGCCCGGATCAATACCTGGCCGCCATATGCCAGGACGTGCGTCTCGCCGCAGCGCACGGGGATACAAAGACTGAAACTGGCCTCGCCCAGGCCTTGCACCTGTTCCACGACAGTGACATTGCCTTTCACGCCCAGAATGAGCGCCCGCGGTGGCATATAAACCACGCGTGTTTCACCGCATGAAAGCGACAAATCCCAGGCCGACCGATCCATTCTCACAAGTTTTCTCCACACGTGGATGACGAACGTTGTGCAGCATAGGCCGGCACTCCTGGGTCTCCCAGGCACAGCGGAGCGGTTTGTACAGGAGGGCAGTTGATACCAGGGATTTCTGTTACCGTCGGATTCCAGCCCAACTGTGCCTATTCCGTCGCGACCGGCATACGCAATGATTGCGCAATGGAACAACCCCTGTATCAGCGTTTGGCCGAACATTACCGGCAAGCCATTTATTCCGGCGTCCTTGCGCCCGCCACCCGCATGCCTTCGGTGCGTACGCTGGTCCGGCTCCACCAAGTCAGTATCAGCACGGCGCTACAGGCTTGCCGCAGCCTGGAAGACGACGGTTTGATCGAAGCCCGTCCGCGATCCGGCTATTTCGTGTTGAAGAACCAGCGCAGCAAACTCCTGCCCGTGGGCGAGCCGGATACGCGCCAGGTGCTGGATGCGGCCTCTTACGTCGGGATCCACGATCGCGTGTCCGACTTCATCGCCAAGAGCGCCATGCATCCACCCCGCATCGACCTGGCGAATTCGGTAGCGCCACCCGATGCCTACCCCGTGGATGCATTGAAGCAAGCCATGCTGCGCGCGGTGCGCCGCTACCCGGAATCCCTGACGCGCGCGGCCCCGCACCAGGGCCATCCCTATCTTCGCGCCACGCTGGCCCGCCGCGCGCTGGACGCGGGTATCAGCGCCAGCCCCGATGACATCCTGATCACACATGGCTGCATAGAGGCCCTGAACATCGCGCTGCGCGCGGTCGCGGGTCCGGGCGACACCATCGCGGTGGAGTCCCCGGCCTACTTCGGTCTCCTGCAGGTAATCGGCAGCCTGGGGATGCGCGCGCTGGAAATTCCCACCAGTCCGCAACGCGGCTTGTCCATCGAGGCGCTGGACCTGGCTTTCCAGACGCACGCCGACATCAAGGCGGTCGTGGTGGTACCCAACCTGCACAATCCGCTGGGCAGCATCATGCCGGACGAAGACAAGGCCCGCCTGGTGGCCTTGTGCGAGCGGCAGGCCATTCCGCTGATCGAGGACGACACCTATGGCGCGCTCGCCGATGGCGACGAGCCGCTGCGCGCGGCCAAGGCATGGGACCGCGACGGCAATGTCATCTACTGCGCCTCCATGCAGAAAACCTTGGCGCCCGGGTCGCGCCTGGGCTGGATGATAGGCGGCCGCTGGAAGGCACGCCTGGCGATGCTGAAGTTCGTGCAGAGCCGTCCGAACGCCGCCACGCCGCAGATCGCCATCGCGGAGGTCCTGCAATCCAAGGGCTATGACCGCCACCTGATGCGTCTGCGCCGGCGCCTGAAGACGCAGCGCGAAGGCATGGCTCGCGCCATCGCGGAACACTTCCCGCGCGGTACGCGCCTGAGCGTGCCCAGTGGCGGCATGCTGCTGTGGGTCGAAATGCCGGACGAGCGTGCATCGAAAGACGTATTCGAACACGCGTTGGATGAGGGCATACGCGTAGCGCCAGGCCGGATGTTCTCGAACTCGGACCGCTACGAGCATTTCCTGCGTATCAGCTGCGCGCTGCCCATGAGCGGCGACGTCCAGACGGCGGTAAGAACGCTGGGCCGGATCGTCGGCGGCAAGCACTGACGGTACGAACCGCCGGCGCGGCGCCGCGGAGAATCAGCGCCCGTGGCGCCCCTCGTCGGGGAAGTCGGACTGTCCCAGCATCACCGGTAGCGGATGGCTATCCAGGAACTTGCGCTGGGCCAAGGCGTGCAGCATGCGGCTATTGCCCCGGTAGGCGATCAGCAGGTCTTCTTCGTCCGTGCCGGCGCCGAAGCGCGCCCGCAAGACTTCCCAGGACACGCCTGCCTTGATCCGGCGCGCACCCGCGGAAGTTTCGAACCAAATTACATGCGCGGCCCGATCGTTGATAGCGCTGTTATCGAATGTCATGTCGATCTCCGTGCGATGTCTGACTTATCGTATCGAAGCCGCATATGTCAGTGTGTAACGCATATGGCGTAGCGACGTATTTGGGCAACACCGTGCGTACGGATGATTTGCAATTTGGGAAGTTAGTGGTTAAGCCGCCCTGCCGACGTAGCGCGTCCGGGCTGCTTCATTGGTACGGGTCCGCTTTTTGCTCCTTGCCCAACCGTGGTGACATCGCGCACCGCCAAGCGGGCCGGTTGGCCGCAACCGCGATAAGGAGAATCACATGACCCTTGGAACCATATTGTTGATCGTTCTGATCCTGCTGTTGATCGGCGCGCTGCCGACCTGGCCTCACAGCCGGGCATGGGGCTACTACCCCAGTGGCGGCCTGGGCCTGGTTTTGATCATCGTCATTATTCTTTTGCTGGTCGGCGCCATATAGACCCGTCCACGGAAACGCCGGCCCGCCAGGCCGGCGTTTTTCTTGGGCACTACGGCCCGGAACGGCCCACGCGCTTCTTCCCGACCGCCCCGCCGCCGCGGCTGCCCGTTTCAGCCCGCGTCGCGCTGCTGCGCCGCCTTGAAGTTTTCCTCCAGCACCGCCAGGACCTCGTGGCAGACGCGGATCTGCTCCGCGGTCAGGCCATGCATGGCCCGGTCGAAGAACGCCGCGCGGCGTGGCAGCGCTTCGGCCACGACGCGCTTGCCTTGCGTCGTGAGCACGGCATTGATCAGGCGGTTGTCCTGCTCGTCTATCGTGCGGCTGATCCAGCCCAGGCTTTCCATGGCCTGCAGCTGGCGCGTCAGCGATGCCGGATCCAGCCGGCAGCGCTCCGCCAGGACTTTCTGCGACAGGGAGCCCCCCTCGTGCAGCGCCAGCAGGATGCGCCAGCGAGGCAGGGCATGGCCCACATTGGCGTCGAAGGCCGCCATCATGGCACGATAGGCCTGGCCCAGCATCTGCACGGTATGCAGGCCTTGTTGCTCCTTCGGCATGATTACTCCGCGGGCGCGCTGGCGACTTTGCTGCGGCGGGTCAGCCGGATGGGCGGGACCTTGCGTACGAACCACAGCGACAGAATCGCGATGGCCAGCACGATGATCTGCCCGTCATGAATGGCGCCGACGAGCGAGACCCGCGCCGCTTCCAGATAGGACGCGCCATCGCGCCCCACCGCCGCCACCTGCTGCATGAATGACGCCTGCGCGGAGGGATTCACGAGTATCTGCGGATCGTCCAGGCTGTCCAGCCAGCGCAGCGCCTGGCCGCTCTCCAGCGACGCGCGTACGCCGCTGATATAGCTGTGGTTGACCATGGTGCCCACCACGGCCGTGCCGACCATGCCGCCCACCATGCGCAGCGATTGCAGCAGCGCCGTGGCAATGCCCAGATGCGCGCGGCCGGCGGTCTCCTGCGCGAACACGGTCAGATTGGGCATGATGAAGCCCAACCCCAGGCCTGCCGCCAGCATGTAAGTGGCGATCAGCCAGCGCGGCGTGTAGTTATGGGTGGAGATGATCCCCGCGGTGGCCAGGCACATCAGCAGGAAGCCCACGTAAAGCATGTTGTTCGGATTCTTGATACGCGTCACGATGCGGCCATTGGTGATACTGCCCACGGTAATGCACACCACCATGGGCGTGATCAGCAGGCCGGCATCCTTCGGCGAGAGGCCGAAGCCGCCCTGCAGCAGCAGCGGCGCGTAGAACAACAGCGAGAACATGGATACCCCGACCAGCAGCGCCAGCATGAACAGCGGCGCCAGGCTGGCGTTGCGGAACATCTCGAAGGGCAGCAGCGGTTGTTCGCAGCGCCTTTCCCACCAATACAGCAAGGCGAAGGCCACCACGCTGCCCACCGCGAGGGCCGCGGTCAGGCTGTCGAAGCCCTGGCCCGGCAGCAGTTCGACCAGCAGTTGCAGGCCACCCAGCGCCAGGGCGATGAGCAGCGCGCCGGGCCAGTCCAGGCGGATCTTGCGCGAAGGATCGCTATGGCGCAGATGCGGCAAGTGGCGCGAGACGAACCACAAGCCGAGCAGGCCCACCGGAATGTTGACGTAGAAAACCGAGCGCCAGCCATAGTATTCCGTCAACACTCCCCCCAGCGAGGGCCCGACGGCATTGGCGATGCCGAAGGCCGAACTGAACATGACCTGCCAGCGCAGGCGCACATAGGAGTCGGGAAACAGGTCCGGGATGCAGGCGAAAGCCGTGCCCACCAGCATGCCGCCCCCTATGCCCTGCAGCGCGCGGGCGATGACCAGGAACAGCATGCTGTCGGCCGCGCCGCACAGGGCGGACGCCGCCGTGAAGACGATGATGGCGGACACCACGAAAGGCTTGCGCCCGTAGTAATCGCCCAGGCGGCCGAAGATGGGCACGGTGATGACGGAGGTCAGCAGGTAGGAGGTCGCCACCCAGGCATAGAGGTCGAAGCCTTTCAGCTCCGCGACGACGGTGGGCAGGGCCGTGCCGACGACCGTCTGGTCGATAGCCACCATCATCACCACGAAACACATGCCCAGCATCGCCATCAGAGACTGGCGAAACGGCAACACCTGTCCGGCGGAATGCGGCGTGGCGGGAGCGCGGGGAGCCATTTTATGGATCCATCAATAATTGATCTATCAACGATTCTAGCGCAGCCGACGCGAAACGTCGAATATCCGCCTACGACGGCCGCCGGCCGGACGTGTGTGGCCCACGCAGTGCTACAGTAGGGCAGCCATGCACGGCATATTGCCGCCCCTCCCATGCAAGAATCCCTGGATGACCTGGACCTTCGCCTGATTGCGCTGCTGCGCGACAACGGCCGGCTGAGCACCGCCACGCTGGCGAAAAAGCTGTCGGTGTCGCGCGGCACCATACACAACCGGATCGAGCGCCTGCTGCGCGGCGGGACCATCCTGGGTTTCACCGTCCGCCTGCGCAGCGAAGCCGAAGACCAGGGCATCCGCGCCATGACCCTGATCGAAGTGCGCGGAAACGAGACCGACGCCGTCTTGTCGGCGTTGCGCCGCCTGCCCGAGGTCGTGCAGGTCCACTCGACCAGCGGGCGTTGGGACCTGGTGGCGGAGGTCCGCGTGCAGGACCTGCCCACCTTCGACCGCGTCCTGCGCGACCTGCGCCGCATCAAGGGCATCGCCAATTCGGAGACCAATCTCCTGCTGGCGGTCTACAAGTAGCGCCGCCGGGATGCGGCCGCCCCGCGCCTAGGCTGCCTCGCGCAGCGTGGCGCCATCCTTGCCCAGCGCGACCGCATAAAGGTCCTTGGGATCGCACCCGGTCGCGATCAGGGGCAGTTCGGCGCCGATGCCATGCTTTTCCGCCAGCTCCTCGACCAGGCACAGGACGGAATAGTCTTCCAGGGCAAAACCCACCGAGTCGAACACGGTGACTTGCCGCGGCGATTCGCGTCCGGGCTCGCGGCCGGCCAGCACCTGCCAAAGCTCGACGACGGGAAAGTCGGCCGGCAACTGCTGTATGTCGCCTTCGATGCGGGACTGCGGTTCGTATTCCACGACGATCCGTGCCTGGCGCAGGACAGCCGGATGGATTTCCGTCTTGCCCGGGCAGTCGCCTCCAACGGCGTTCAGGTGCATGCCGGCTTCGATCATGTCGGGGGTCACGATGGTCGCATAGGCCTTGTCCGCCGTCACCGTGGTGACGATGTCCGCGCCGCGCACGGCGGCCGCCGTACTCTCGGCCACGACGGTACGCAGTGTCGGCGCCGCATGCGCCAGGTTGCGCAATAGCTTGGCGGTGGCCTGCCTGTCCACGTCGAACAAGCGCACTTCTTCTATCCCCAGCATGTCGTGGAACGCGAGGGCCTGGAACTCGCTTTGCGCCCCGTTGCCGATCAGGGCCATGGATGTCGCGCCCGGACGGGCAAGCGCGGCGGCGGCGACGACGGACGTCGCGGCGGTGCGCATGGCGGTGGTCAGCGTGAGCTCGGACATCAGGCGCGGATAGCCGGTGGCGACATCGGCCAATACGCCGAAGGCCATGACGGTGGGCAGTCCCAGGACCGTATTGCCCGGATGGCCATTGACGTACTTGAACGCATAGCGCGCCGCATCGGCGACCGGCATGAGCTCGATGACGCCGATGGGCGAATGAGACGCCAGCCGCGCGGATTTCTCGAACGCCGGCCAGCGGAGGTAGTCGGCGCGTATGCGTGCCGCCAACTCGCGCATGAAAGGCGCGACACCGACCTGCCGCAGCAGCGCCGCCATCCCGGGAACATCGACCAACCTCGTCATGATTCTCTCGCTTATGTCTGGACAGACAGGAATCATGATCGGGACGCCGGCCAACCGAAAGCCGGCAAGGTGTGCAGGGGCCCAGGATGGGCTGACGATATGGCAGCGATTCCTGCCATATCGCCAATCGGGCGGTAGCGTCAGGCCGGCGGTTTTTCGTTCATCAGGCCGTATACCCACAGGCGCATGCTGTCCCACCCGCGGGCCAGCACGCCCGCCTGTTCGACCGGCTGCAAGGCCACGATGGGATAGCTGCGGATGGTGCGCCCGTCGATCTGCAGATCGGCCGTGCCGACCTGGGCATTCAGGGCCAGCGGCGCCATCAGCGGGCCTTGGCGGCTGATAACCTTTTGCAGGCGCGGCACCCACGCACGAGGCACCGTGGCGTAAATGTCCTGGTCGAAGCCCACCAGCACCTGCGACTGCTGGCCTTTCCAGACGGTGGCATTGCCTACCGACTGGCCCTTGGCGTAGAGCTTGACCGTCTCGTAATTCTGGAAACCCCAGTTCAGCAACATGCCGGTGGTCTGCGTGCGGACCTTGTCGGACGGCGTGCCCATGACCACGGCGATCAGCCGCCGGGGACCGGTGGCCCCCGGACGCACCGCGGACGCGATCATGCAGTATCCCGCGGCCTCGGTGTGGCCGGTCTTGCCGCCGTCGACGGACGGATCGCTCCATAGCAGCCGATTGCGATTGGGCTGCGTGATGTTGTTGAAGCGAAAGGACTTCACGTGGTCGTAGCGCACGTACATGTCCGGAAAATCGCGGATGACGCGTGCCGTAAGCGTGGCCAGGTCGCGTGCCGTGGAATAGGTCTGCGGATCCGGCAGGCCGTGCGGACTATTGAAGTGCGTGGACTTCAGCCCCAGGCGTTCGGCCGTTTCGTTCATGCGCTGCACGAACGCGGATTCCGAGCCCGCGGCGGCCTCGGCCAGCGCCACGGCCGCGTCGTTGCCGGACTGGATAAGCAGGCCCGACAGCAGATCGTCGATGCTGACACGCATGCCAGGCTCCAGGAACATCTTGGAGCTGCCCGGCGCAACCTTCCACGCGTTGGTCGAAATGGTGACCTGCTGATTCAGTTCCAGCGTCTTGTCGCGCAAGGCCTGGAAGATCAGATAGGACGTCATGATCTTGGTCAGCGAGGCCGGCTCCACCCGCTGGTCCGCATTGTTCGACGCGATGACCTGGCCGCTGGTCGCGTCCAGCAGCAGCCATGCCTTGGCGTCCGGTGTCGGCGCTTCCGGGGCCGGCGGCGTGGCGGTGGCGGGCTGCGCGCCCGCGGGCGAGGCCGCGGCGGGCTGGGTCGCCGAAGGCGCGGCGGCGGGCGCGGCGGCCAGCGCGGCCTGGGCCATGCACACGGCCGAGACGGACAACAAAACGGCAATAAGCTTCTTTTGCATAACTTCCATGGAGGTCGAGACGGGAACCGGCGTGAGCCTTAGTCCTTAGGACGCGGATAAGGTTCAGTCGCGCATCGGCCGCCGGCCATGCCCTGGGCCTTGCGGGGTATGGCATACGCACGATCGTGCGGCTGCCGTAGTACGTCCATCTGATACCCGCCAGGGATGGTGCTGCCTAGACTGGAAACGGATTACCGGATAGCCCATATGCCTTCGGCCGGATGCGTGCGGGCCCAATGTTAACCCCTTGATTTCGGGAGGATGCGATGGGGGGGATTTGGGAGATATCGATGGTCGACGACGGCGCCCTGCTTTGGCTGGAAACCGGCCATCGATACGTGGCGTGCCGCTGTACCGCGGATGTGCTGCGGCGGGTCGAACGCGACACCGGCCTGACCGGTGTCGCCGCCCTGCGCGCGGCCGAGAGCGAACTGGTGGAAGAGGCCAACCGCAGGCTGGCCGACCGCGAAGCCCTGCCCTTGCACCTGGCCTACCACGATTAGCGCGGCACGCCGACCCCGGCCAGCACGCGCCGCAGGAACAGCCACGCAACGGCCAGGAACACGGCCAGGCCCAGCCACGACGCCGCGGTAGCGAAATCCGGCCCGGCGATAGCCAAGGGCGCTTCCCTGCCGCTGGCGCCGATGATCGCGGCCATGACGACACCCACCAGGCTTTCGCCCACGATCAGACCCGATGCGATGAGGACGCCGCGGCGGTCGGCGCGCTCGACGGCCGCGCGATCGGCCTGCCCCGCCGCGACACGGCGCTGCAAGGCACGCGCGGCCAGCCAGGACAGCACGGCGCCCAGCACCAGCGGCGCGCTGACGGTGGGCGGCAGATAGATGCCGATGCCGACCGCGAGCACCGGCATGCGCGCCACCTTGCAAGTGCGTTTGAGGATCTGGTCCACGACGATCAGCGCGACGCCAACGCCCATGCCGATCAGGATCATCGCCCAATTGAGCTGATGGGTGAATATCCCGCGCACGATGGCCAGCATCAGCGTGGCCTGCGGCGCCGACAATACCTGCGACGGATCCATGCCGGCACGCGGCAGCGCATCCGCGAAACCGTAGGCCTTGTACAGCAATTCCAGGATCGGGGAGATCACCACCGCGCCGGCCACGCAGCCTATCAGCAGGGCCACCTGCTGGCGCCAGGGCGTGGCGCCCACCAGCCAACCGGTCTTCAGGTCTTGCAGGTTGTCGTTGGAGATGGACGCCACGGCGATCACCGCCGATGTCGTGAAAATCGCCACCGCGATGGCCAGTTGCCGGCCGGCCTCCGTGGCGAGCAAGCCGTTGCCATCGCCGATGGCCAGTATCAGCAGCGATACGAGCACGATGGCGACGATGCCCACGCCGGAGATGGGGCTGGTGGACGAGCCCACCAGGCCCGCCATATAGCCGCAGGCAGCCGCGACCAGCAGGCCGAACACGAACGCGAATACCACGGCATAGATCACCAGTTGCCAGGACAGGCTGGCCGCGAGCGGCGCGCCGGCCAGGAAGGCATGGAAGGTCCATACCAGCACCGCCACCATCGCCAGGCTGACCGCCGCGATCCAGAATCCCGGCATATCGCGGTCCGTGCGGGGCACCTGCCCGCCGCCCTGGCCGCCGCGCGCGCCCATCGCGGAGAAGGTGGTCTTCAAGCCGCGGGCCATGGGCGCGGCCAGCGTGGCGAGCGTCCAGATCGCCCCCACGCCGATCACCCCGGCGCCGATGAAGCGCACTTGCGAGGACCACAGGCTGGTGGCGTGGCTCGCCACTGAAGCGCCTGCCGGCAACGGGTGCATCGCCGTCAGTACCGGCACCGAAATCCCCCAGGCGATGACCAGCCCCGTCAACATCGCCAGCCCGGCGACGATGCCGATCAGATACCCCGCGCCCAGCAGCGCCAGCGAGAACCCCATGGGCAGGCGGAAGATCGCCGCGCCGGCGGAGAACCAGATGCTGACCCCATCGCCCAGCACCCGCAGGCCGCTGCTGGCGAAGCTGACCGCCGCGGCAATCGCGCCGCCCGTGGCGATATCGGCCAGGCCCGTGCCGCCTTCGCGGCCCTTGGCCCCGGAACCCGTGGCTTCCGCGCCGGCTGGGCGCTGGCCAGCGGTGCCCACGCGGAGGATTTCCGCCGCCGCGACGCCCTCCGGATAGGGCAACTCGCTTTGCACCACCATCACGCGCCGCAGCGGAATCGTGAACATCACGCCCAGCATGCCGCCCGCGGCGCAGACCGCCAGGGTGAGCCAGAAGGGAAAGCCTTGCCAATGCCCCATCATGACCAGGGCCGGCAGAATGAATATCACGGAAGACAACGTGCCCGCGGCCGAGGCCTGCGTCTGGACCATATTGTTTTCCAGGATGTTGGCATCGCGGAACAGGCGCAGCACCGACATGGAAATCACCGCTGCCGGAATGGCCGAGGAAAACGTCAGGCCTACCTTCAATCCCAGGTAGACATTGGACGCGGTGAACACCACCGTAATGAGCGCACCCAGGATGATGCCGCGCAGAGTCAACTCTGGCAGCGAGACATGATCGGGAACGCGGGCGCTGTCTGTCATGGCGTTTTGTTCTGGTATGGGAATGGTGGAGGGAAAACCGGCGATTTTATTCCCTGTGCCATGCCGCCCGTGACGGCCTCCCCATAACAATATTCGACGGCGTGCAACGGCCGGCCCCTTGGAGGCACGGCGGGCCGCCCATCGTATTCAGCCCCTGGTCAGCCGTCGCGCGGCCGTATCGTCGAATGGCGAGAACCCCGATTGACTATTGCGGACAAACGCTCCATGCTGTGCTGCGCTGTACGACTGTATGACTGGATCCATTCATACAAGCTGTTCCTATTCGCTGACCGGCAAGAACGCGCACCGGGCTCCAGGACAGACTGTGGCTGTCATGGTTCCGGCCCGCCTCGCGCCAAGTGATGGCCAGCCGCGCTGGCCGGGGGTTGCACAAGGTGTCTCAGGCAGCAAACGCCGTCGGGCTCATCCCGGACGGGTATCGTCTCCGCCTTCCCGGCCCGACCTTTGTCCCGGCGCGCATCCGGCAGGCGACCGCGCGGCTGATCGTCAATCATCGCGGACCCGAATTCCGCGCCATGCTGGCCGATGCCGAAGAGCGCCTCAAGCCCATCTTCGGCACGCGCAACCGCATCCTGTTCTTCGCCGCCTCCGGCAGCGGAATGATGGAAGCCGCAGTCGTCAACATCGCCAGTCCGGATACCGAACTGCTGTTCGTTACGCACGGGCAGTTCGGCGAACGCTTCGCCTCCATCGCGGCGGCGGTGGGCGCGCGATACGACAGGCTGGACATGCCCTGGGGCAGCGACATCGATATCGACGCCGTGGCGGGGCGCCTGCGCGAAAA
This sequence comes from Bordetella bronchialis, assembly GCF_001676705.1. Classification (NCBI taxonomy): domain Bacteria; kingdom Pseudomonadati; phylum Pseudomonadota; class Betaproteobacteria; order Burkholderiales; family Alcaligenaceae; genus Bordetella; species Bordetella bronchialis. Next base: position 2,005,149 of record NZ_CP016170.1, on the reverse strand, counting down.
GACTTATCGCGCCGTATTCGTCATCCACAACGAAAGCTCGACCGCCATCGTGGCCGATCTGGCGCGCCTGGGCGCGCTGCTGCGCGACACGTCCACCCTGCTGGTCACCGACTCCGTCAGCGGCCTGGCGGGCATCGAGATGAAGCAGGACGAATGGGGCGTCGACGTGGTGGTGTCGGCCTCGCAGAAAGCGCTGATGTGCCCGCCGGGATTGGGGCTGGCCAGCGTCAGCGCCAAGGCGTGGGAAGTCATCGAACGCGGCGACCATATTCCCGCCTTCTACTGGGACTTCAAGCGCGTCCTGGCGTCCCTGGAGAAAGGCGAAACCCCTTTCACGCCGGCCGTTCCGATCGTCTACGGCCTGATCGAGGCCCTGGACATGATCCACGCGGAAGGACTGCCACGGGTCCTGGCACGCCACCGCCGCCTGTCCGCCGCGTTGCGCGACGGCGCCGCGGCGATCGGCCTTCCCGTGTTCGGAACGGGGAGCAATCTGTCCAGCACGGTGGTCGCCTTGTCGGTACCGCGCGAGATGGATGGCGCCGCCATCGTCAAGGCGCTGTACCAGCGCCATCGCACCGTGATCGCCGGCTCGCGCAATAAGCTGTCCGGCCGCGTAATCCGCATCGGCACGATGGGCGACTTCGACGAGGACACCATCCTGACCGACCTGGCCCATCTGGAGAACGTCCTGCCGGACCTGGGCCATGCTTTCACGCCGGGCGCGGGCATTGCCGCCGCCCGCGCCAGCCTTGCTGGCTCCGCTCGATCATAACCAAGGGGAAAACATGAAACGCCTGTCCGCCTGCCTTGCCTTGCTGGCCGTGACCGCCATCGGCCCGGCGCTGCCCGCCGTCGCGGCTTCCGACCACGTGGTGCTGTATTCGGCCAACGACGACACCGTCAACAAGCTGATATCCGATGGGTTCAAGCAGGCCACCGGCATCACGGTGAACGTGATTTCCTCGGGCTCGGGCGTGCTGTTCCGCCGCATCGCCTCCGAACAGGGCAACCCGCAGGCCGACGTGGTTTGGGGCGTGAGCGCGGCGCTGCTCAAGCAGAACGTCAAGTATTTCCAGGCCTATGCGGTCCAGGGAAGCGATACCGTGCCCGCCCCCTATCGCGATCCCGGCAACCTTTGGATAGGCACCAACATCCAGGTGGTGACCATCAACCGCAACAGCAAAGCCATCCCCGACGCCGAGGCGCCGCAGCGCTGGGAAGACCTGTTCAATGCCAAGTGGAAAGGCCGTATCGCCTACACCGATCCGGCCAATTCCGGGTTCTCCTACGCGGCCGCCACCGCGCTGCTGCAGGCCTGGGGCGACAACGACGCCGCCTGGGAAAAGTTCGGCAAGCTGGTGGGCAATACCAAGGTGCTGAACCGGTCCACGCTGGTGTTCGATGGCAATGGCAGTGGCGAATATCCGCTGGGCATTTCGCTGGAATATGCCGGCTATCTTTGGGCGCACAACGGCGCGCCCGTGAAAGTCGGCTATCCGGCCGACGGTACGGTGGCGCTGGCCGAGGGCGCCGCCTTGATCAAGGGCGGCCCGGATCCGGAGAACGCCCGGAAACTGATCGATTACCTGGCGAGCAAACCCACCCAGGAAATGCTGCTGAAGGCCACGTTCCGCCGCCCCGCCCGCCAGGACGTCGACCTGGGCGCGGCCGGCAGCATGCCGGCATTCGGCACGATCAAGGTACTGCCCTACGACGATGCCAAGTGGGAGGCCGCGCGCGCCGATACGCTGCGCCGCCTGAAGACCACCATCCAGGAAACGCGCTGACGGCCCCTTGCTGCTTCCATGACGACCATACGCATTCAGGACCTGGTCTGCAGCTATGGCGCGGCGCGGGCGGTGGACGGCATTTCCCTGACCGTGGGCGAAGGGGAACTGTTCACGCTGCTGGGCCCCTCCGGCTGCGGCAAGACCACGCTGCTGCGCAGCATCGCGGGCTTCACCGATATCGCCTCCGGCAGCATCCTGCTGGGCGACACGCGCATCGACAGCCTGCCGGCGCACCGCCGCAATATCGCGATGGTGTTCCAGAACTACGCCATCTTTCCCAACCTGACCGTGGCGGGCAATGTGGCCTATGGCCTGCGGGCGCGCAAGGTGCCGCCCGCGGCCATCGAGACGCGCGTGCGCAAGGCGCTCGAACGCGTGCGCCTGGCCGACTACGGCCCACGCTGGCCGCACCAGCTGTCGGGCGGGCAGCTGCAGCGGGTGGCCATCGCCCGAGCCCTGGTAATCGAGCCGGCCGTGCTGCTGTTCGATGAGCCCTTATCGAATCTGGACGCCCAGCTGCGCACCGAAATGCGCGTGGAAATCCGCCAGTTGCAGAAGTCGCTGGGACTGACGGCGGTCTATGTCACGCACGACCAGGAAGAGGCGCTGGCCATTTCCGATCGCATCGCCGTGCTGCGCAACGGACGCATCGAGCAGGTCGGGACGCCCGAGTCGATCTACCAGCGGCCCCGGACGGCCTTCGTGGCGGAATTCCTGGGCGGTACCAACATACTGCCGGGCATCGCCGGCGCCTTCGACGGGCAGACCAGCGAGGTCAGCGCCGGTGGCACGACGATATCGGTGGACGGCAAGGTGGCCGAGCCAGGCGGCCAGGTCCTGCTTTCGATCCGGCCGGAAGCCTTGCGCCTGGTGGACCAGGCCGCGGGCCCGCTGTTGCGCGCCCGGCTGGTGCTACGTGAGTTCCTGGGCCAGATACAGCGCCTGCACGCGGCCCTGCCCGACGGCACGCAGATCCGCATCTCGGCGCTGGGTGCGTCATCCGCGGGCCTGGCGGAGGGCGCGCCTTTGACGCTGGCCTACGATCCCGCGCACATCATCGCGTTTCCCGCCTCATGAAGGGCTTTCGCTACGCCGTTTCGATCGGCGCACTGGTCCTGCTCGCCCTGTTCCTGCTCTATCCGCTCGCGCTGGTATTGAATGCCAGCCTGCGTGTGGACGGTACGGGCGATTTCACGCTGGCCAACTATGCGGGCATCTTCCGCAGCGGCTATTACGTCAAGAGCGTAAGCAACAGCCTGATCGCGGCGGCCTGCGCCACCGTGGGCGCCACCCTGATCGGCGTGCCGCTGGCCTTCTGCATGGCGCGTGTCGATCTGCCCGGCAAGCCCCTGCTGTTCACGCTGGCCTCGCTGCCGCTGGTCCTGCCATCCTTCGTGGCCGCCTATGCCCTGGTTCTGCTGTTCGGGCACGCCGGCGTGGTAACGAGCGCGCTGCGCGATATCGGCATCCCCGTGGGTCCGATCTATGGATTGCCGGGCATCATCGCGGTGTTCTCGCTGACGCTGTATCCCTATGTCCTGATGCCCACCATGGCCGGCTTCAAGGCGATCGATATCTCGGTGGAGGAAGCGGCCCGCAACCTGGGAGGCTCGCGCTGGCACGTGTTCCGCAGCGTCCTGCTGCCCGTGGTGATGCCCGCGGTACTCGCGGGTGCATTGCTGGTCTTCATCGAAACCCTGGAGAACTTCGGCGTGCCCTCGGTGCTGGCGGAGGATCGCCCCTTCCTGGCCGTCGACATCTTCAAGCTGTTCGCCGGCGAGGCCGACAACAATCCCGCGGCGGCCGGCGCATTGAGCGTACTGCTCATCGCCTGCACGGCGCTGGGCTTGCTGGCGCAGCGCCATTACCTGGCGAAGCGCCGCTTCACGACCAATGCGCGCAGCGCGCCGCCGCTCTTGCCGCTGTCGCGCGGCTGGCGCGCGGCCGCGACCGTATACAGCTGGGGCGTCGTGCTGCTGTCGCTGATGCCCTTCCTGGCGGTGCTTTGCATTTCCTTCCTGCGCTTTCGCGGTCCGGTACTGACCTGGGAGCCGGGATTGAGCAACTATGCCGGCTTGCTGGCGGGCTCTTTCGAGCCGCTCTACAACACGCTGATTCTGGCGACGGTGGCGGCCGTGGTCGCCACGGTAGTCGGCGCCCCCATCGGTTATATCGTCACGCGCCACCGGGGCCGATTGTCCGCGACGCTGGATACCATAGGGATGGTGCCCTTCGCCGTATCCGGCACCGTGATGGGCGTGGGCCTGATCCTGGCCTTCAATAACCAGCCGCTGGTGCTGACCGGCGGCTGGCTGATCCTGGTCATCGCCTATGTGGTGCGCAAATTGCCGTTCAGCGTGCGCTCGGCGGCCGCCATCGTGCACCAGCTCGAACCCAGCCTGGAGGAAGCGTCCATCAATCTGGGGGTGTCGCCCTTCCGGACTTTCCTGCGCTTGATCGTGCCCTTGATGGCGGGTGGCCTGGTGGGCGGCATGGTGCTGGTGTGGATCACCGTGGCATCGGAATTGAGTTCGACCATTGTGCTGTACACCAGCCGCTGGTCCACCATGACGGTGCGCATGTTCCAGCTGCTGGAAGGCACCGGCGCGGGACTGGCCGCCGCGGCGGCATCGATCCTGATATTTTTCACCGCCGTCCCGCTATTGCTGCTGCAGCGGCACTCGCGCCGGCGCGACAGCGCCTTGATGTAGGGGGCGCGGCATGGCCTGGAGCTCAAGGTGAACACGCTTCCTCGCAGCATCACGCTGAACTTTCGCAGCGACAACGTCGGCACGGTCAGCCCGGAAATCCTGCGCGCCGTGGAGGCGGCGAACCGGGATCCCGCCGCATCCTATGGCGACGACCAATACAGCGCCGCGGTGAATCGCGCATTCTCGACCCTGTTCGAGACCGAGGTGGCGGTCTTTCCCGTCGCCACGGGCACCGCGGCCAACGCCCTGTCGTTATCCTGCTGCGCGCGGCCCTGGGGCGCCATCTATTGCCACCAGGAGGCGCACGTACACACGTCCGAGGCCGGCGCCACGGAGTTCTATAGCGGCGGCGCCAAACTGCTGGCCTTGCCGGGCGCGGATTACCAGCTGGATCCCGCGACGTTGCGCGAGACCCTGGCCACGGCCGAACGCGGCATACGCAACCGCTCGCAGCCCGACGCCGTCACCATCACACAGGCCACCGAATACGGCACGGTGTATCGCCTCGACGGCATCGCCGCCATCGGCGCCATCGCCCGCGATGCCGGCCTGCGCTTTCACATGGACGGGGCGCGTTTCGCCAATGCGCTGGCGAAACTCGATTGCACCCCGGCCGATATGACATGGCGCCGCGGCGTCGATATCCTGTCGTTCGGAGCCACCAAGAACGGCGGAATGAATGCCGACGCCATCGTCGTCTTCGACCCGGACCTGGTCGAGCCCCTGTCCTATCGGCTGCGGCGCGCCGGCCAGACCTGGTCCAAGATGCGCTTCGCCGCCGCGCAGTTGCTGGCCTATGTCGAAGATGGCCTGTACCTGCGGCTGGCCCGGCGCGCGAACGCGCTTGCCGCGCGCATCGGCCGCGAACTGGGCGCCCTGCCCGGCGTCGAGCTGGTGGCGCCGGTCGACGCCAATATGTTGTTCGTGCGCATGCCGGACCGCGCCATCGAGGCCATCGCCGCCGCCGGCGCCCGCTACGGCCGCCGCCGGGGCGGCGTGATCCGGCTCGTCACCCGCTTCGACATGGACGAGGCGGAAGCGGAAATCCTGCTGGAACTGGTACGCGGCGCGCTGGATTGATCCCTGCCACGCATGACATCGCCCTGCGCGGACGCGGGGCGTCCGGCGCGGCGCGCGCCCAGGATGCCGCCGCAGGTGGCCGGGACGGCATCGAAATGCCCGATCGCCGGCCGGACGGGTCATGGCGCCTCTATACTGAAAGCCCGTCGGACCGCCATCCAAGTCGCCCGTGGCCTTGCCTGGGGGTACGCGCAGATGGCTTTCGAATTCCTCCATTCGGCGGTTGAGACCGCGAAACTGGTCCAACCTGTTGCAACGTTGTATCGAAGCGTATGTCTGGATCCGGGGCCCTGCCGGCGCCCCTTTGCGCCACCCCAGTATTGGCAGGACTTTGCATCGCTGAGGATACAAGATTGCAAGGTGCATTAAGTTACAGTGGTGTCTTCATACCCGCCCTTGTATGGAAGGCCACTTTGGTACTGTTGCGCGTCGCTTTTGAACGGTAACGCAGCACCGTAATAGCGAACGTAGCGCACCTGTCGCCACGGCCTCGGCCGTGGCTTTTTTTTGCCCGCCGTACCCGCGTTCTGGCGCGGCTACGGGACCTTCCGCACCTCCGTAGCGCCCGGCAAAAGCACACTGCCGTCCTGCGCCTTTGGCGCCATGCGCGGCACCGGCTTTCCGGTGCCTTTGTCGATAAGCGTCGAATGGGGCTCGCCACGCGCGAATAGGTGCTGCTCCCCCCATTGCCGCAATGCCACCACGATAGGAAAAAGGCTTTGCCCCTTGGGGGTCAGCACGTACTCCTGATAGGCGGTGCCATCCGAGGCGGGCTGTGTCTCCAGGATGCCGGCGTCGACCAGCTTGCGCAGCCGATTGGAAAGGATGTTGCGCGCCACCCCCAGGCTGCGCTGGAAATCGCCGAAGCGGCGCATACCGTCGAAGGCATCACGCACGATAAGAAGCGACCAGTGATCTCCTATCACATCGACGGCGCGTGCGACCGGACAAGGCTGGTCGGTCAGGTGCTTGCGGGATGGCATGGCATCTCCTGGCGAACTCGCATAGGCGCAGCAACGGCAATAGCTCATCGGCATCGGCACAAGATGGCTGCACCGTGGTTGGCTTGATCTCGCCATTCCAGTTGCAGTTTAAAACTACATGCCATAGCATTCAAGGAGTTTTGTTTTGAAACCAGAATGGATAGCAATCGGGCATGAACGCTTCATCGATTCCCAAGGCATTGCCGCGCAGTCTGGTGTGGCTGTTCGCCACCGCCAGCGCCTTGAGCGTGGCGAACGTCTATTACGCCCAACCTTTGCTGGACGCGTTGGCGCGGGACTTCGGCATCGGCCAAGCGGCAATCGGCGGCGTGGTCACCGCCACGCAGGTGGGCTGCGCGCTCGCATTGCTGCTGCTCGTGCCACTGGGCGACCTGGTGGACCGGCGGCGCCTGATGGCGGTGCAGTTGGTGGCGCTCGCGGCTGCGCTGGCGGCCGTCGGCATGGCACGGTCCGCGCCTGCCCTGCTGGCAGGCATGATGGCGGTGGGCCTGCTGGGCACCGCCATGACCCAGGGGCTGATCGCCTATGCGGCCAGTGCCGCCGCGCCGCATGAACAAGGTCGTGTCGTCGGCGCGGCGCAAGGCGGCGTGTTCATCGGCCTGCTGCTCGCACGGGTATTCGCGGGAGGTGTCAGCGATCTGACGGGCTGGCGAGGCGTCTATTTCTGTGCCGCCGTATCGATGCTCGGCATCGCCTTGCCGCTGTGGTGGCGGCTACCTAGCCTTACGACGACGCCGCGCAAGCCCGGTTATCCGCGCCTGATCGCCTCGATGGCATCGCTGCTGCGGCAGGAAAAGGTGCTGCAAGTGCGCGGCATGCTGGCGCTGTTCATGTTCGCCGCATTCAATATCTTCTGGAGCGCGCTGGTCCTGCCGCTGAGCGCGCCGCCCTATGGCTACTCGCGCACGGCCATCGGCGCCTTCGGGTTGGCTGGCGCGGCGGGCGCGCTCCTCGCCACGCACGCGGGGCGGTGGGCCGACCAAGGACACGCCCAGCGCACCAGCGCGGCGGCGCTCTTGGCGCTCGTCCTGGCCTGGTGGCCGCTATCGCTCATGGACCGGTCGCTCGGCGCGCTGGTCGTCGGCATCGTGCTGCTCGACCTGGGCGGACAAGCCTTGCACGTCACCAATCAAAGCCTGATCTTCAGGACCCGACCTGAAGCGCATGGCCGGCTGGTCGGCCTTTATATGCTGTTCTATGCGCTCGGCAGCGGGCTGGGCGGTATCGCTTCCACAATCGCCTACGCTCACGCTGCCTGGGATGGCGTGTGCGCGCTGGGCGCGACAGTCAGTCTGCTGGCCCTGCTGTTCTGGTACATGACCCGGCATTCCGGCGACATCCAAGCAAATCCAAAACGATCCCGCCGCATTTGAAAGGTACCGATTGTCGGCGTTCCTTTAGGCTATCGCCCCATCGGGCGCGGGTGGCAATGGAAGGCGGAGCGCGTCCGGGGATGTACCGCGCGCCATCGCCTGTCCCGTACGGAGACGGTCAGCAGACGATAGCGATCGCCATATAGGTAGCAGCCCCGGAAGTAATACTGATCCCATGGGGGTCAGTCTTCAGTCGGCGTCGACACCGCGTGCCCTGTCACACGAGATTACGCCGCGCTTTTGGCAAAGCCCTCGAAAATGATCGGACCATGCGACGGGCCGACCGGTCGTGTCGCGGATACCGATGCCGATGATGGACCATCGTCCATGAACAAGGATCATCTCGTTTCCACGGCCAGGCGCGAGGATCAGGGTGCGACTGCGCCGGCAGCATCCCTTCGTTACGCTGGCGAAATGTTCGACCCGGTCGCCGCCGGCTACAGCCTGGGCAACGGCTATCGACTGCTCCTGCCCCCGTTGATGCGCTTCTGCGCACCGGATGCCCTTAGCCCTTTCGCCTGGGGAGGCATCAACCCATACGCGTACGGCAAAGACGACCCGATCGATCGGGCCGACCCGACGGGACATATTGCGGTAGAAGCGCTGGACAGGGTCATACCGACCCTTGAGAGCCTGGCGGCAAGGACGGCGGTCCAGGCGCTCAAAGGCACAGGCAAACAGACATCCACATCGTTACCTGCGATCGAGGAAGACCTGGCGCGAGAAGGGCCGATCTTCAAGCAGGTACAACATGCGGTATGGCAATCTCCCATGCAGCGGGAGCCGTTGAACATAAGACGTTTGTCCTGGACCATTCAAGGCAAGCGTGCCGAGATCTATTTCTTCGAGAACGATTTCGGCAGGTATGGGCGCCAGGCAAACCTGCTTTTCCATGGAATCAGCATGGGCGACGAGACCCTCGCCCGCTTCGCTGACTTCATGCTGGTGGGACCGGACGCACTAGCGGGACAAGCCGGAGATCTTTCCCGGTACGATGTCGTGCGGCTGCTCGCCTGCAATACCGCCAACGGAACCGTCCCATTCGCACAAAGCTTTGCGCGCGCCGTCGACCGGCCGGTCATCGGCTTCAAGGGGTCCGTGGGCACGACCTTTCCCCTGCCGGAACACATATCCGACATATATGGAAAGTGGGAGAAACTTGCCAAGGAATACGATCTGCCGGGATACCCGGACCAGCTATTGCAGTCGCAATTCAAGGGACGGGTTTTTAAGAACTACCCATCTTTGCATTATCCACAACTGTTCTTTCCGGATTGAGAAGCTCGCTGCCCTTGAAGCGACGTAGCGGCGCCCAATGAAAAACACCCCAGAGGTCGGATCGGTATCCGACTTCCGGGGTGCGGTTCGCCACGAGTGGCGTCTACGTGCGCATGAAGTGTTGGTAGGCCCCCCGAGAGTCGAACTCGGCACCAACGGATTATGAGTCCGCTGCTCTAACCAGGCATGAGCTAGAGGCCCTTATTGATCTTTCATCCTGTGCGCAGGCGCGTGCTTACTGGCCTTCGAGGAAGCTCTTGAGCTTGTCGGCACGGCTGGGATGACGCAGCTTGCGCAAGGCCTTGGCTTCGATCTGGCGGATCCGCTCGCGGGTGACGTCGAACTGCTTGCCGACTTCTTCCAGCGTCTGATCGGTGCTCATCTCGATGCCGAAGCGCATACGCAAGACCTTCGCCTCGCGCGGAGTCAGAGAGTCTAGCACTTCCTTGACCACATCGCGCATGGAACCGTGCAATGCCGCATCCGAAGGCGCCAGCGTGGCCGTGTCTTCGATGAAATCGCCCAGGTGCGAATCGTCGTCGTCGCCGATGGGCGTTTCCATGGAGATCGGTTCCTTGGCGATCTTCAGGATCTTGCGGATCTTGTCCTCCGGCATGTCCATCTTCTGCGCCAGCGTCGCGGGATCGGGCTCGGCGCCCGTTTCCTGCAGGATCTGGCGGCTGATCCGGTTCATCTTGTTGATCGTTTCGATCATGTGGACCGGAATACGGATGGTGCGCGCCTGATCCGCGATCGAACGCGTGATGGCCTGGCGGATCCACCACGTGGCGTACGTGGAGAACTTGTAGCCGCGCCGGTATTCGAACTTGTCCACCGCCTTCATCAGGCCGATATTGCCTTCCTGGATCAGATCCAGGAATTGCAAGCCACGGTTGGTGTACTTCTTGGCGATGGAAATCACCAGACGCAGGTTGGCCTCGGTCATTTCGCGCTTGGCCTTGCGGGCCTTGGCCTCGCCGGTGGCCATGCGCTTGTTGACCTCCTTCAGGTCCTTCAAGGGCAGCACGACACGCGCTTGCAGATCGATCAGCTTCTGCTGCAGTTCCTGCACGGCCGGCACCTGGCGCTCCAGGGTTTCGGCGTAGGGATGCCCCGCCGCGACTTCGTCCACCACCCACTGGAGGTTGGTTTCGTTGCCGGGGAATACCTTGATGAAGTGCGAACGCGGCATGCCGGCGCGGTCCACGCAGGTATGCAGCACGGCACGCTCGAGCTGCCGCACTTCCTCGACCTGGTTGCGCAGGGTGTCCGCCAGGCGTTCCACCATCTTGGCTGTGAAGCGTATGCCCATCAACTCGTTCTGGATGGCTTCCTGGGCCTTCAGGTAGGCGCCGGAACGGTAGCCGTCCTGCTCGTAGGCCGCGCGCATCCTCTCGAACTGCTTGGCGACTTCGTCGAACTTGGCCAGCGCCTTGACACGCAGGTCTTCCAGCTGCTTGCTGCTCATGCCGCCGGCGGGACCGTCGTCGTTTTCGTCTTCTTCGGCGGTCACCCCGGCGCCGGCGTATTCCTCGCCGTCTTCCGGATCGACCAGGCCGTCGACGACTTCGTCGATCTGCGACTGGCCCTCGCGCACGCGGGTGACGTGCGCCAGGATTTCATTGATGGTGGTCGGGCAGGCGGAGATCGCCATGACCATGTGCTTCAGGCCGTCTTCGATACGCTTGGCGATTTCGATTTCGCCCTCGCGCGTCAGCAGTTCGACCGAGCCCATTTCACGCATATACATGCGCACCGGGTCCGTCGTGCGGCCGAAATCGGAATCCACCGTGGTCAGCGCGGCCTCGGCTTCGTCCTCGACATCATCGTCGTTGGACGCGACCGGCGCGTTTTCGCTCATCAGCAGGGTTTCGGCGTCGGGAGCCTGGTCATAGACCGCGATGCCCATGTCGCTGAAGGTGCTGATGATGCCATCGATGGCCTCGGCGTCGACCAGATCGTCGGGCAGATGGTCGTTGATTTCGCCGTACGTGAGATAGCCGCGGTCCTTGCCCAGCTTGATCAGCTGCTTCAGGCGGTTGCGGCGCGCTTCGTATTCTTCCGGGCTGACGGGGCCGCGGGCGATCAGATCCTTGGGATCGCCCTTGCCACGCTTGCCGCCGCGCTTGACGGGCTTCAGTTCGGGCAGGACTTCGCCTTCGCCATCGCCGGCATCGTCGAAATCGGCGTTGTCGTTGTTCTGGTTCTTGGCGGGCCGGCCAGGACGGCGGCCGCTGGGCACGGACGCGGGACGGCCGACCAGTTCGGCCAGCTTGTCTTCGGCTTTCTTCGCCTTGGCAGCCTTGTCGGGCGTATCCGCCTTGGCGGCTTTCTTCACGGCGGAAGTCTTCACGGCAGCGGACTTGGGCGCAACCTTGACGGCCGCTTTGGCCGAAGTCTTTTCCGCCGCCTTGCTGGCAGCGCGCCTGGCCGTTTTGGCTTCTTCGGCCATTTCAACTGCAGAGGAGGTTTTGCCGATGGATTTCGTCATAGTCGCTTCCGTGGTCGTTGCAGGCCGGAGCCCGCCGCACCGCTATCGACGGTCCGGGCGTAAGCCCCGACCGGGTCAAGACGCGTACTTAAAAACTAATAACAGTGCCTGGCGATCGGCCGGTACGTCACGCCCCATGCGCGAAGATTGCAGAAAGCCCTGGACGGGCGACGCTGCTGGCCGGATCGTGGCCCTGTGCAGCACTCGGTCTTGCAACCTTCCGGCACATGTGCCGGGACTTTCCTTCCGACCCCCGGACCAGCCACGCAAGACCCGCGTAATTTCTGTCTTGCGCCTGCCGGCCGATTGGGCCCTGCTCTTCCTGATTTCTGGTACCTTGGGTAAAGTCGTGTCAATGCTTTGTTACGTTGCCTTCGGTAGAATGAACGCAGTCGTCAAGGACATCCGCCGGCCGGGACCAGCACCCGGCACGACGCCCACTTCCGCAAACCGGTCATCGCCGGGCCTATTGCCCGCGGTGCCCGGCTTGGCACACGTACATTAGACAGGGTCGGAACCCGGTGGTTCTGGGCTGGTGGTGCTGGACACGTGGTTCTGGACCCGTGTTGTGGACCCGTGGTTGTGGACACGTCCTTCCGGGCCCGTGGTTGCGGGCATTGCATGCCCATCTGCCCCACATCTCCCCCACATCACCAGATCGATTACCGTTGTCCCGGACCGCCCTCCAGACACCGCTTCAGACACACTACCGGATAAAACCGGCGCCAAGATTCCTGCCGCTATCAGGAAAACCCTTGATTTTACCCCATTGAGCTGCTTCCAGCATCCTTAATTGCTTGCAAGCGCCTCGAAAGTTCCTGATACCGGTCGCGATCCTGATCCGTTTGCAGGCCTGACCGCGCCAACTCATCGATCTCGGCACGGATCGCCGCGAACTCTATCCGGTGCAAGGCATCGTCCCATTCCGCCTGCGGATTGGGCAGCTCTTCCTCGCCGAGCAGGTCGGCGCTCATGCTGCGCAGCACCAATTCGATGTCGGATTCCGGTTCCGCGGCTTCCAGCAAGGCACCCAGGTGGCGGGCCCCGCTGCGCTGCGCCAGCACCACCAGATCGCGCACCATACCAAGGTGGGGCCCGCGGTCCAATACTTCAAGTTGCTGATCCCCCATGCCGTCCACCAATTCGGGGTGGGACAACAGCAGGCGCAGCAGGCGGCGCGCCAGCGTGGGCACCGGCCGCCGAGGCTCGATGACACCGCCGACCTTGTCCTTGTCGTCGCGGCGTGACCACTTGCCGCCCTGGTTGGCGTTGAAGCCGCGTGTGTACCGCCCTTTCTTCCCGCGGCCACCCTGGCCGGCGGGCATATCCATGCCATCCGGGATGGGCTCGTACGAGAAATCGGGCGGGGGTTCATCGCCATCCGCCATATCGAAAGGCACGTCATGCCCTGCCGGCGGGCTCGCAGCCGTACCGCCTGTCCCTTGCGCCGGGGCGCCATGCGCCCCGGTGGGACCGGACGGCTGGGCCAGGGCCTGGGCGACCTCTTCCGGCGTCAGTTGGACCAGCTTGCCCAGCTCGCGCTCGATCTGCGTTTTCAGCCCACAGGCGGGAATGGCCGCAAGCAGCGGACGCGCCTCGTGCATGCAGGCGGCGCGGCCTTCCGCCTCGCCCAGATTGTGCCGGGATGCCAGCTCATCCAGCAGGAACCGGGACAGCGCGACCGCTTCCCCCAGGCTGGCGCGAAAGGCTTCCTCTCCGAACTCGCGGATGTAGGAGTCGGGATCGTGCTCGGCCGGCAGGAAAAGAAAGCGCAGGTTGATATCGTCGCGCAAAGCGGGCAAACAGGCTTGCAGCGCGCGCCAGGCGGCGCGCCGGCCCGCCTTATCGCCGTCGAAGCTGAACACCACGCGATCGCTGGCCCGCAGCAGCTTCTTCACGTGGTCCGGCGTGGTGGAGGTGCCCAGCGTGGCCACCGCGTTGCCCACCCCGAGCTGGGCCAGCCCGACCACGTCCATATAGCCCTCGACCACGATCACCTGGCCTTCGGTGCGGATGGCCTGACGCGCCTCCCACAGGCCATACAGCTCCTGGCCTTTGGAGAAGATGGGTGTTTCCGGTGAGTTCAGGTACTTGGGCTCGCCCTTGCCGATGATCCGCCCGCCGAACCCGATCAGCACGCCGCGGGCGTTCCGTATGGGAAACATCACACGCTCGCGGAAGCGGTCGTAGCGGCGGCCGTCCTCGGCCTCGATGACCAGGCCCGCCTCCACCAGCACGGGGTCGTCGTAACGGCTGAAGACTTGCGCCAGCCCCTGGCGATCGCTGCCCGACCAGCCCAAGCCGAACTGTCGGGCGATCTCGCCGGTCAGGCCACGCTGTTTTAGATAGCGAATGGCCGGCGCCGAGGCGCGCAGCTGCTTCAGGTAGAAAGCCTGGGCGGCTTCCAGCACCTGCGTATGACGGGAGACTTCTTCCTTGCGCCGGGCGGATTCCGCGCGTTGGCGCGGACTGCGGTCTTCTTCCGGAACCGCCATGCCGGCGGAGCCCGCCAGGCTGCGCACCGCTTCCGGGAAGCTGGCGCCGGTGTGTTCCATCAGGAAGGTGATGGCGCTGCCATGTGCGCCGCACCCGAAGCAGTGATAGAACTGCTTCGTGGGACTTACCGTGAAGGAGGGACTTTTTTCGTTATGAAAGGGGCACAGGCCAAGCAGATTGGCCCCACCCTTGCGCAACTGCACATATCGCCCGACCACATCGACCACGTCGACTCGGGCAAGTAGTTCCTGTATGAAGGATTCTGGAATCAATCAATGCGAATCCAATGCGAATCGCTCGGATCGACCCGGAAATCAATACAGGCGCGGGGGCAGTTGCTGGCTACGAATCCGCTTGTAGTGGCGCTTCACCGCGGCGGCGTGCTTGCGCTTGCGCTCGGCCGTGGGCTTCTCGTAGAACTCGCGCGAACGCAGTTCGGTCAGAAGACCCGTTTTTTCGATGGTGCGCTTGAAGCGACGCAGGGCGGCTTCAAACGGTTCGTTTTCCTTCAGGCGAACAATAGGCATAGGTTAGAAGATGAAATTCGACTTGGTAACAGATGATTCTAGCACGGCAGGGATCAGGACGTCGAGCCTTTCCTGCTCCAGGCCTCCAGCTGGTGGGGCCGCAGGCTGTCGTACTCTTCGAAAGGCTGATGTATCCACGGGTTGGTCAGCAGCTTTTCCATGTAGTAATCGGGGACGGCTTGCGAATGCCCTTTCCACCAGAGCACGGCGCTGCGGAGCTCGGTGATGGCGGGAAATTGGCTGCGCAGGTGGTCCAGCACGCGGTTGAAGGTCAGGCCCGTATCCACCATGTCGTCGACCAGCAACACCCGGCCGGCCAGTGTGCCCCGGGTGATCGTGATGTACTGGGCGATGTCCAGGGCGCCCTGCTTGGTGCCGGCCGCCTCGCGATAACTGCTGGTGGCGAGAATGCCCAAGGGCACATCGAAGATGCGCGACAGGACATCCCCCACCCGCACCCCGCCCCGCGCCAGGCAAAGGATCTGGTCGAACTGCCAGCCCGAACGATAAACCTTGAGCGCGAGCTGTTCGATCAGGCGATGATAGTCATCCCAACTGACCCAAAGATCCTTATCGGTACTGGGCGGTGCAGACATGGCGGTACGCTCCTAGCCCTTCAGCGGATGACGCAGGACGATGGTTTCGGAGCGATCCGGGCCGGTGGAAACCAGGTCGATCGGAACCTCGCAAACCTGGGCCACGCGCTCCAGGTAGGTGCGCGCCGCCGCGGGCAGCTTCTCGTATTCGGTGATGCCCACCGTGGATTCCGACCAGCCGGGAAGTTCTTCGAACACGGGCTCGGCCTTGGCCACCTGGCAGGCGCCATAGGGCAGGACGTCGCGGAATTCGCCATTGACGCGATAGCCCACGCCCAGGCGTATCGTTTCCAGCCCATCGAGCACATCCAGCTTGGTGATGCACAGGCCGGTGATGCCGTTCAGGCGCACGGAGCGCTTCAGCGCGGCGCCGTCGAACCAGCCGCAACGGCGCGGACGCCCCGTCACCGAGCCGAACTCCTTGCCGATATTGGCCAGGCGCGCGCCGATTTCGTCCATCAATTCGGTCGGGAACGGACCGGAGCCCACCCGCGTGGTGTATGCCTTGGTGATACCCAGTACGTAATCGAGCGACTGCGGGCCCACCCCGGCTCCCGCCGCGGCCGCGCCGGCCACGCAATTGCTGCTGGTGACGTAGGGATAGGTGCCATGATCGACGTCCAGCAGCGCGCCCTGGGCGCCCTCGAACAACAGCCGCTGCCCGGCCTGTTGCGCGGCGAACAGGTTGCTGGACACGTCGCGCACCATGGGAGCGATGGCGGGCGCCAGCGCCATGGCTTGATCGCGCACCTGGCTGGCCGCGACGGGCTCGGCGCCCAGGTACTGGGTCAGCACGAAGTTATGGTAGTCCAGCAGCTCCGCCAGCTTTTCGTCGAACAGCGCCGGATCGAACAGATCCTGGACGCGCAGCGCGCGGCGGGCGATCTTGTCTTCGTAGGCCGGGCCGATGCCGCGGCCCGTGGTGCCGATCTTGCCCTCGCCCTTGCGCTTTTCGCGGGCCTGGTCGATGGCGACGTGGTACGGCAGGATGAGCGGGCAGATCTCGGAAATCTGCAGGCGTGAACGCACGTCCAGGCCGGCGGCTTCGAGTTCCTCGATTTCCTTGAGCAGCGCCTCGGGCGACAGTACGACACCATTGCCGATGTAGCACGTCACGCCGGGATGCATGATGCCCGACGGAATAAGGCGCAGGATGGTCTTCTTGCCGTTGATCCACAAGGTATGGCCGGCATTGTGGCCGCCTTGGAAGCGCACCACGCCGTGGACCGATTCGGCCAGCCAGTCGACGATCTTTCCCTTGCCTTCGTCACCCCACTGGGTGCCGATGATGACTACGTTCTTGCTCATGATCGAAAGTGAGTATCGAGTTTCGCGGCGAAACCGCGGATTCCGTCGGGCCCCTCGTCAAAGAGGGGATGAATCAAAGGTTGCGAACCTTCCATGCGCCGCCCTGGAGTGCCAGCTCGCGGTCGCAGATGAATTCGTCCTGGTCGTCCTCGTGGCCCGGAAGGACCTGGACCACGATTTCGCCTGCCTGGCGCAAGCTCCGCACCGCGGCCACCAGCGCCGGGTCCTGGCCCCACGGTGCGCGCACGGCGGGCGAACGTTCGGCGGGGGGCAGGCCCGCGGCCAGCTTGCGCAGGTCCAGGCTGAAGCCGGTGGCGGGCCGGGCCCGGCCGAACACGCGGCTGACGTCGTCATAACGCCCCCCGCTGACCAGGGCGTCGTGCCAGCCTTCCGCATACAAGGCGAAGGTGATGCCGGAGTGGTACCCATAACCGCGGACGTCGGCCAGGTCGATACTGACCCGCAGCTCCGGCAAGGCGGGCAGCAGGGCCTCCAGCGCATCCAGCGCCTGGGCAATGCCGGGCAGCGGCGGCAACTCGGCCCGCGCGCGCGCCAGCGTGCCGGTGTCGCCGTAAAGGCCGGTCAGCGTGCGCAGGGTTTCGATGGTGCGCGCGGCTGGCCCGTCCGGGCGGCGGCCAAGCTCCATCAGGCCCGGGACGTCCTTGTCGCGCAGCAGGCTGTGAATCTGTGCCGCATGCGCCGGCGCGGCGGGATCGGCATCGATAATGGCGCGGACCACGCCGGGATGGCAGAGATCCAGGCGCGGCTGGCGGACGCCGGCGATGGTTACCGTATCCAGCACCAGCCGCAGGATTTCGATGTCCGCCTCGACGCCCGCGTGGCCGTAGATTTCGGCGCCGATCTGCAGGAGTTCGCGATTGGAGAGCAGGTCGGCCGGCCGCGCATGCAGCACCGTTCCGCAATAGCAGAGCCGGGTCACTCCCGCGCGGTTCAGCAGGTGCGCATCGATGCGCGACACCTGCGGCGTCATGTCCGCCCGCACGCCCAGCATGCGCCCGGAAAGCTGGTCCACCAATTTGCTGGTGCGCAAATCCAGGTCGGTACCGGTGCCGGACAGAAGGGAATCGATGTATTCCACCAGGGGCGGCGCGACCAGCTCGAAACCGTAGGTACGGTAGAGATCCAGCAGTTCGCGACGCAGTTCCTCAATGCGCCGGGCCTCGGCGGGCAGAATGTCCGCCAGGCGCTCGGGCAGCAGCCAGTTGCCCATGTTAGTTACCTGATCATGCCTAAATGAAAGACGCGGGCCGCGCCCGGCGATACCGATAAGCGATACCCAAACGAAAAAGCGGCTGAGGGGCGTAAGCCCGCTCAGCCGCTGCGGAATGTTTTAAAGCTTACGGGGTATTGTACATGGTTCGGACAATCCCGCCAGCCGGCGCCGCCCAGCGGGGACCCCGGGCTGGGGCGCCCCACCGGGGCGTCGAATTCGGTCGCCTGGCGGGAGCACCGGGCAGGCACACTTGTCGGCGCACGCGCCTGGGAACGGCTGGCCGGCCGCGCCTGGCCGGCCGCACCTGGCCGGAACGCGCCTGGCCGGAACGCGCCTGGCCGGCCGCACCTGGCCGGAACGCGCCGGCCGGGGGGCCGGCCGCCCTGCCCGACGCGGGGCGCGCTATTTCTTGGCGTCCGCGGGGATGGGCGCCGTGGTGCTGCCGGGCAGACCGCCCAAGGTGCCGCTGGGAGCGCCGGGCACGCCCACCGACGACTTGAAGAACTGGAAGAATTCCGAGGTCGGGTCCACCACCAGCAGGTCGCCCAGCTTGGAGAACGAGGACCGATAGGCTTCCAGGCTCTTGTAGAAGGTATAGAAGACGGGATCCTTGCCGTAGGCCTCGGCATAGATGCTGCTGGCCCGCGCATCGCCTTCGCCCATGATGGCTTGCGACTTGGCATAGGCGTCGGCCAGGATTTCCTCGCGGCGGCGATCGGCCTCTGCGCGGATTTTCTCGCCTTCCGCCGCGCCGATGGAACGCAGCTCGTTGGCCACGCGCTTGCGTTCCGCTTCCATGCGGCGATAGACGGATTCGGAGATCTCCGGCGCGAACTCGATGCGGCGCAGGCGCACGTCGACGATCTGCACGCCCAGCGGCGCGGCGCGCTTGGCCACGTTGGAGAGGATCTCCGCCATGACCTTCTCGCGTTCGGCCGAGACCACGTCCTTGACCGTGCGGATGTTGACGGACGCGTTCAGCGCGTCGCGGATCTGGGCCTGCAGGCGTTCCTGCGCGGCGCGCTCGTTGCCGCCGAAGGTCACGTAATACAGCCGCGGATCGGCGATGCGCCACTTGACGTAGGAGTCGATCAGCAGGTTCTTCTTTTCAGCCGTCTGGATACGCTCGGCATCCGTGGACTCGATGGTCAGGATGCGCTTGTCCAGGGTCACGACGTTCTGGAAGGGCGGCGGCGCCTTGAAATAAAGACCCGGCTCGTTGATGACTTTGCGCACTTCGCCGAGCGAGAAGACCAGGGCATAGTCGCGCTCGCGCACGATGAAGACGCAGGACGACAGCGCGGCCAGGACAATGATCAGGCCGACCAGAATGGGCAGTAGACGTTGCATGTTGGGGGCTCCTCCGGTTAGCGCGACAGGCGATCGCGGGACAGCGTGTTGCCGCTGCCGGGGTTGCCGGATGTTTGCCCGGGAATGGGACGTGGCGATGGCGGGACGGTCGGCTGGTTGGCGCCGGGCAGACTCAGCGAGCCTGACGGGGGCGGCTGTTTGCCGGCCTCTTGCGCGGCCTGCTGGATGATCTTGTCGATCGGCAGGTAGACGACGTTATTGCCGCCCCGCGTATCGATCATGACCTTGCTGGCGCGCGAGAAAATTTCCTCCATGGTTTCCAGGTACATGCGCTCGCGCATGACGGCGGGCGACTTGCGGTATTCGGCGACCACGCTGTTGAAGCGCGCGGTATTACCCGTCGCATCGCCGATGACCTTGGCCTTGTAGCCTTCGGCCTCCTGGATCATGCGCGAGGACTGGCCGGCGGCCAGCGGCACGACCTGGTTGGCATAGGCCTCGCCTTCGTTGATCTGGCGCTCGCGGTCCTGGCCCGCTTTCACGGCATCGTCGAAGGCAGCCTGCACCTGCTCGGGCGGCTGCACGTTCTGGATGGCGACCGTGCTGACCTGGATGCCGGTATCGTAGCGATCGAGAATCTGCTGCATCAGCGCCTGGACCTGCGTGGCCACGTTGGTACGGCCTTCGTACAGGACGTAGTCCATGGGCTGCTTGCCGACGACTTCGCGCATGGCGGTCTCGGCGGCCTGACGGACGGATTCGTCCGGATCGCGGGTGCGGAACAGGTAATCGGGCGCGCCGTCCGCGCGCAGGCGGTACTGCACGACGAACTGCATGTCGACGATGTTCTCGTCGGTGGTCAGCATCAGCGCTTCCGGCAGTACCTTATTGCGCGAGCTGCCACGGAAACCGACTTCGAACGTCCGCAGCTGCGACACGTTGACGATTTCCTGGTTCTGGATGGGATACGGCATGCGCCACTGGAAGCCGGCCTGCGCCGTCTTGTGGTACTTGCCGAACTGGGTGACCACGGCCACCTGGCCTTCCTGGACGATATAGAAGCCGCTGGCCAGCCACAGGACAATCAATACCAGGAGGATCAGGCCGGCGCCGATGCGGGCGTTCCGCGGGCCGGTACCGCCGGGGCCGGCGGGCCCGCCGGGGCGTCCGCCCTGATTGCCCTTGCGGCCGAACAGCGCCGCGATGCGATTATTGAAATCGCGCCAGACTTCGTCCAGGTCGGGCGGACCGTCGCCGCTGCCTTGGGGACGCCGGGGCGGCTCCGAGCCATTCTGGTTGCCACGACCCCAGCCTGGGTCATTCAGATTGAACAGTTTGGATATTGGACGCATTATTTCCCGCAATCTGACCGGCCTGCGCAATTGCCGCGCGCAACGCATCCAGACCGGCGCGCTCGGCGGCGCTGACAAACACCCGCGCAATCGTACCATGGGCATCCTGTTCGACCCGCGGGGGCAGCCCCAGCAGATCGATCTTGTTATGGACCATGATGACGGGAATATCCCCCGCGCCGATCTCGGCCAGGACTTTCTGGACTTCCATGATCTGCTCGTCGCGCTGCGGGCTGGCGGCATCCACGACATGCAAAAGCAGATCGGCATGCACGGTTTCTTCCAGCGTGGCGCGGAAGGCGGCGATCAGCGTGGGCGGCAGGTCGCGGATGAATCCCACCGTATCGGACAGGACCACGGAGCCGGCGCCGTCGATCCAGATGCGGCGCGTGGTGGTGTCCAGCGTGGCGAACAGCTGGTCGGCCGCATAGGCGCCGGCGCGCGTCATGGCGTTGAACAGACTGGATTTGCCCGCATTGGTATAGCCCACAAGGGACACCGACAAGGCGCCGCCGCGCGCCCGCGAGCGCCGCTGCGTGACCCGCTGGCGCTCTACCCGGTCCAGGCGTTCGCGCAATACCTTGACGCGGGCGCCGATCATGCGGCGGTCCATTTCCAGCTGGGATTCGCCGGGCCCGCGCATACCGATACCGCCGCGCTGCCGCTCCAGGTGGGTCCACAAGCGGGTCAGGCGCGTGGTCAGGTGCTGCAACTGCGCGAGCTCGACCTGCAGCTTGCCTTCGTGGCTTTTGGCGCGCAGGGCGAAGATATCCAGGATCAGGGCGACGCGGTCGACCACCCGGAGATTGAATTCCCGTTCCAGGTTGCGTTGCTGCGCGGGCGACAGCGGGTGATCGAAGAGGATCACGTCGACGTTATGCGCGCGGGCCAGCAGGACGGCTTCCTGGACCTTGCCGGAGCCGATAAAGAATTTGGCGTCCGGGCGGTCGCGGCGCGCCAGCACCGTATCCGAGATCTCGGCGCCGGCGCCGCGCGCCAGCATGGCGAACTCCTGCGCGTGCGCCTCGAAATCGGGATTGCCCAGATCGACACTGATGATCAACGCGCGCATGCGAACTCCCGGCCGGCGCGATCGATACGTACGGCCCGTAAAACTGGAACAGATGGAATAGCGGAAACGACGACGCGGGCAACCGCCGTGCCGTCGCGTGGTCCGACAATACGGCGCCCGCAGTGAAAATGCCCGCCGACACCAATGGTGCGGCGGGCACGGAAAGCGGAATGGCCATCAAGCGGCGTGACGCCGCGCGGAGCACCGTGCGCACGGCCGCCGGGGCCTGTTGCGCGACGGCCGGTCGAGCGTTTATTCAGACGGGATTTCCACCTGGAAGTTGACGGCGCGAGCCGGAACAACGGTTGAAATGGCATGCTTGTAGACCATTTGGGTCACGGTATTGCGCAGCAACACCACGTACTGGTCGAAAGATTCGATTTGCCCCTGTAGCTTGATGCCGTTGACGAGATAGATGGACACGGGTACGTGGTCCTTACGCAGCGTGTTCAAGAACGGATCTTGCAGAGTTTGCCCTTTATTGCTCATTGGCCAGGCTCCATTGTGTTGTTTTGGGGTGTTGTATTGGGTGTGGCGGACGCCAAGATAGTTACTCTACAGGGTTTTCCCTGGCGGTGCCACTGAATGATGTGACGCAACATGACACCGAAAGTTCACACCAAAATCGTGCGCAGCGCGTGCACCAAGGCATCGCATTCCGAGGGGGTCCCGATCGAAATGCGCAGGTACTGATCGATGCGCGGATGGCTGAAATGGCGCACGATGATGCCCCTTTCCCGCAGCGCAGCAGCAAGGGTGGCGGCATCGCTTGCCGGGTGGCGCGCGAAGACGAAATTGGCGGCCGACGGGATCACGTCGAAGCCCAGCGAACCCAGCGATTCCACCAGCGCCTCCCGCGTTTGGATGACAGCCGAACGGGTGCGGTCGAAATACTCGGCGTCCTCGATCGCCGCCGCGGCGCCGGCTTGCGCCACGCGGTCGACGGGATAGGAATTGAAGCTGTTCTTGACCCGCTCCAGGCCCTCGATGAGCGCCGGACTGCCGATGGCGTAGCCCAGCCGCAATCCAGCCAGCGAACGCGATTTCGACAGCGTCTGCACGACCAGCAGGTTGTCGTGGCGCTGGACCAGCGGCACCGCCGATTCCGCGCCGAAATCCACGTAGGCTTCGTCCACGACGACGACGGCATCGCGATTGGCGGCGACGATGCGCTCGATCTCGGCCAGCGGCAGCGCCCGCCCGGTCGGCGCGTTGGGATTGGGAAACAGGATGGGCCCGTACGCCTGGCCGGCGGCCGGCAGGTAGTCCGCCACGTCGATACGGAAATCCGCGGTCAGCGGGATGGTCTGGTACCGGACGCCGTACAGCCCGCAATAGACGGGATAGAAACTATAGGTGATGTCCGGAAAGCGCAGCGGCGCGTCGTGATCGAGCAGCGCCTGGAAGGCGATGGCGAGCACCTCGTCCGAACCGTTGCCGACGAAGATCTGCGGCAGCGTCACGCCGTAGTGGTTGGCGATGGCCTGGCGCAGGCGGTCCGAAGCGGGATCGGGATAGAGGCGCAAGGCGTCGTCGCAGGCGGCCCGCATGGCGGCCAGCGCCTTGGGGGACGGCCCGAAGGGGTTCTCGTTGGTGTTGAGCTTGATCAGGTTCGCCAGCTTGGGCTGCTCGCCGGGGACATAGGGGCTGAGCCCGGCGACGACGGGACTCCAGTAACGGCTCATGGCGTGTCCTTGGGTGCTATTTGTCCTGCACGTACGGATTGCGCGAAGACTTGAACTCGATGCGCAGCGGCGTGCCGGCCAGGTCGAAGGCGGTGCGGAAGCGCGTTTCCAGGTAGCGCCGGTAGGCATCCGGCACCGCATCCAGGGCATTGCCGTGGATGACGACCAAAGGCGGATTCTGGCCCCCCTGGTGCGCATAGCGCATCTTGGGGCGGAAGATGCCCTTGCGCGGCGGCGGCTGCTGCTCGACGGCGGCCTGCAGTTCGCGGGTGAGCTTGGGCGTGGACAGTTTCGCGAAGGCCGCGGCATGGGCGCCGTTGACCGACTTCAGCAGGTTCTTCACGCCCGCGCCCTTCAGCGCCGAGATGGTGTGGACCTTGGCGAAGGAAAGGAAGCGCAACTTGCGCTCGAACTCGCGCTGGATGCGGTCGCGCTGGTCGGCATCCAGGCCATCCCACTTATTGATGGCCACCACCACGGCGCGGCCGGTCTCCAGCACGAAGCCGGCGATATGGGCGTCCTGTTCCGAGATTTCGGCCTGCGCATCCAGCATGAGCAGCACGACATTGCTGGCCTCGATGGCCTGCAGCGTCTTGATGACCGAGAACTTCTCGACCGCCTCGAATACCTTGCCGCGCTTGCGCAGCCCGGCCGTATCGATCAGCGTGTAGCGCTTGCCGTCGCGCTCGAAGTCGATTTCGATGGCGTCGCGCGTCGTGCCGGGCATGTCGAAGGCGATGACGCGTTCCTCGCCCAGCAGGGTATTGATGAGCGTGGACTTGCCGACATTGGGGCGGCCCACGATGGCCAGCTTGATCCGGTGGTCGGGCGGCGGCGCGCTGAACTTGCCCTCCGGCAAGGGCGCGCCGTCCTCGAGCGCGGCTTCGTCATCCTCGGACGCCAGGGCTTCCGGCTCCGGCTCCACGAGATCGGCCAGGGCCCGTTCGATGAGATCCACGATGCCGTCGCCGTGCGCCGCGGAGATGGGCCATGGCTGGCCCAGGCCCAATTCGTGGAAATCGGTGGCCGCGGCCATGCCCATGCCCTCGGCCTTGTTGACCGCCAGCAGCACGCGGCGCTGCCCGGAGCGGCGCAGCAGCTCGGCGATTTCATGGTCGTGCGCGTTCACCCCGGCCCGGCCGTCCACCAGGAAAATCACGACGTCCGACTCGGCGATAGCCTGCCGGGTCTGGCGGGCCATTTCGCGCAGGATGCCGTCCTTGGCGACGGGCTCGAAACCGCCGGTGTCGATGACGATGAAGGGATAGTCCCCCACCCTGCCCTCGCCGTAGTGGCGATCGCGCGTCAGGCCCGAGAAATCGGCGACCAGCGCGGCACGCGAGCGCGTCAGGCGATTGAAAAGGGTGGACTTCCCGACATTGGGACGGCCGACCAGGGCGACGACAGGCTTGAAGGACACGGATAAAGGACAGATAAGGTTCAGTTGGTGCCGATCATGACCAGATTACCGTTCCCGGTCTGGACCAGCACGCCTTGGGAGGTGGTCTGCAAGGGCGAAACCACCGCATCGCCCCCCACCGACAGGCGCGCCAGCAGGCGGCCGTCCGAGCGGGACAGGAAATGTACATAGCCATCATAGTCGCCCATGGCGATGGCGGGGCCGATGGCCACGGGCGCCGTCAGATGGCGATTGCGCAGGGCATCCTGCTTCCAGAGCTCGCTACCGTCGCGCAGGCTGTACGCGTAGACGATGCTGTGCGAGTCGGGCGCGTAGACGGCGTTTTCGTCCGCGCCCAGGCCCACCGCGCCTGAGAAGTCTTTCGCCCATACCGGACGGCCGCCCTGCGACACGTCGAAGCAGACGATGCGGCCCTGGTAGGCCACGGCACACAACAGCGGGCCGATGAGGCGCGGCGCGCCCACCACGTCGTTCAGGCGCTCCAGGTCGCTGCCGCCCTTGGGCGTGGCCACGGTGCCTTCCCACTGCACGCTGCCGCTGTCGGCGCTGATCGCCATCATCTTGCCGCCGGGCAGGCCGGCGATGACCAGGCCCTGCGCCATGATCATCTGGGTGTTGGTACGCAGCGCGAGCGCCGGGCCCGGGCGTTGCACGCTCCACACCCGGTCGCCGTTGCGGACGTCGAAGGCGGTGATGCGGTAATCGCCGCTGCGCACCACGACCAGGTTGTTGGAGACCAGGGGCGGCTCGCTGACTTCGCTGGTGGCGCGCACCTTCCATTTCTGCTTGCCGGTGTCGTCGAACGCGATGACCTCGCCAGCCTTGCTGGCCACGACGGTCGTGCTGCCGTCGCTGCCCGCGCCGGCAGTCAGGTCCGCCTTGGCGTCGGTGCGCCAGATGGCGCGGCCGCTGAGCAGGTCGTATTTGCCGACCATGCCGTTGGGCGTGGCGGCGTACACGGCTTCGCCGACGACGGTGGGAAAGAAGCCCAGGCCGCCGCCGCTGCCGACGGAAACAGACCATACCTGGCGCACGGACATGCCGGGCTTGTAGTCCGTCAGCGGGGCGGGGTCATAGCGGGTGTCGTCCTTGGAAAACAGCGAGCACGCGCCCAGGCTGAGCGCGGCCGCCAGGCAGGCGGCCAGGACGACGGGGCGACGGAAGGAAAACGTGGACATCGGGATCAGGCTCCGCTCAGGGCATCGAGTTTCAGGCGCACGACGGGGGTCAGGGGATTGGCCGTGCCGAGGCCGTCGATGGCGCTTTGCCAGGCGGCGCGCGCCTCCTGGACCTTGCCCTGCGCGGCCAGGATGTCGCCACGGCGGTCCGCATACAGCGCGGCGAAAGCCGGCGGCGGATCCTGCAACTGGGCGAGCGCGGCGTCGTATTGCTTCTGGTCGAGCAGCAGGCCCGCCAGCCGCAGCCGGGCCACCGATTGCAGGGCTCCCTGCTTGCGCTGGCCGGCCAGCCATTCGAGCTGTTCGCGCGCCCCGGTCAGATCATTCTGCGCCTGCAGCGCCTGGGCGGCCACGAGGACGCCGCGGCCGGCATAGCCGGTGCCGGGGTAGTCGTTGCGCAAGGTACCGGCCGCCGCCTTGATGCGAGCCGTGGCATCGGCGCCGCCCAGCCGCGCGGCGTCTTCCAGCGCTTCGAAATAGCCCATGGCCTGCCGGCTGTTGTGCGCCTGGTAAGCCTGCCAGCCCTGCCAGCCGCCATAGGCGATCGCGGCGGCCGCGACGACGATGGAAACGAGCAGGCCGTAGCGAGCCCACCACGCCTTCAGCGCGTCGAGTTTTTCCTGTTCTTCGAGATCGTATGCCATGCTCACATATCCTGGCGCGTCAATATTGTCGGAATCGGGGTGGCGACCGGGCCGCTATCCGCGCAGGGCCTGCGCCAATTCGGCCAGCGGCACCTGGCGCTGGCTGGCCTCGCCCCGCAAGGGCTTGACGCCCGCGGTGCCGGTCGCGACTTCGTCGGCGCCAAGGATAACCGCAACCCGGGCGCCGCTGGCGTCCGCCCGCTTGAATTGCGATTTGAAGCTGGCCGCGCCGGCGTGCACGATAACGGAAAGCCCGGCGTCGCGCAGTTGCTCGCCGACCTTGGCCGCCAGCCGCTGCGCGTCCTCGCCCTGGTGCACCACGTAGACGTCGCATTCCGGCACCGGCTCGGCCGCGACGGTCTGCTCCCACAGATCCAGCAGCCGCTCCATGCCGATGGCGAAGCCGACCGCGGGCGCGGGCTTACCGCCCAGGAGCTCGATCAGGCCGTCGTAGCGGCCGCCGCCGCACACCGTACCCTGGGCGCCGAGACGGTCGGTGACCCACTCGAAGACGGTCAGGTTGTAGTAATCCAGCCCGCGCACTAGCCGCGGATTGAGGCGATAGGCGATGCCGGCATCGTCCAGGCGCTGCCGCACGCCATCGAAGTGGGCGCGCGATTCGTCGCCCAGGAAATCGAACAGACGCGGCGCGCTGTCCGCCATGGCCTGCATGGCGGGATTCTTGGTATCCAGCACGCGCAAGGGGTTGGTGTACATGCGCCGCTGGCCGTCCTCGTCCAGGACATCGCGGTGCTTTTCCAGGTGCTCGATGAGCGCGGCACGGTGCGCGGCGCGCTCCGCCGGCTGCCCCAGCGAATTGAGCTCCAGCCGTACGTCGGTCAGGCCCAGCAGCTTCCACAGGCGCGCCAGCATGACGATGAGTTCGGCATCGACATCCGGGCCGGCGAAGCCGAGCGCCTCGACGTCGATCTGGTGGAACTGGCGGTAGCGGCCGCGCTGCGGGCGTTCGTGGCGGAACACCGGGCCCAGGGAATACACGCGGTGCGGGCGGTCGTACAGCAGATTGTGCTCGATGGAGGCGCGCACGATGCCGGCCGTCATTTCCGGCCGCATGGTGAGCGAATCGCCGTTGAGCGCGTCGGTGAAGGTGTACATCTCTTTTTCGACGATGTCCGTGACTTCGCCGATGCCGCGCGCGAACAGGCGCGTGTGTTCGAGCACGGGCGTGCGCACATTGCGGTAGCCATAGGCGCGCAGCCAGTTCCGGACGATTTCCTCGAACTGTTCCCACCGGGCGCTGGCGCCGGGCAGGACATCGTTCATGCCCCGGATGGCGGCGACTTTCTGGAAAGCTTGCGTCATGTCTTGATGCGCGCGCCGCGGCGGCTGCCGTGGCGGAGGCGCCATACCCTTTACTTTTATTGTGAGACCTGCGAGCCGTAGCGGCGCGCCACATAGTTTTCGACGATCGCCTGGAATTCTTCGGCGATGTGATCGCCCTTGAGCGTGACCGTGCGTTCGCCGTCGATGAATACCGGCGCGGCGGGGACTTCGCCGGTGCCCGGCAGGCTGATGCCGATGTCGGCGTGCCGGCTTTCGCCCGGTCCGTTGACCACGCAGCCCATGACCGCGACATTCATGCTTTCGACGCCGGGATAGCGGGTGCGCCACACGGGCATCTGGCGGCGCAGATAGGACTGGATGCTATCGGCCAGCTCCTGGAACACGGTGCTGCTGGTGCGGCCGCATCCCGGGCAGGCGACCACCATGGGCGTAAAGGCCCGCAGACCCATGCTTTGCAGGATTTCCTGCCCCACGACGACTTCGCGCGTGCGGTCGCCGCCGGGTTCCGGCGTGAGGGAAATCCGGATGGTATCGCCTATGCCTTCCTGCAGCAGGACGGCCAGCGCCGCGGTGGACGCCACGATGCCCTTGCTGCCCATGCCGGCTTCCGTCAGGCCCAGGTGCAGGGGATAGTCGCAACGCGCGGCCAGGTCGCGGTAGACCGCGATCAGGTCCTGCACATGGCTGACCTTGCACGACAGGATGATCTTGTCGCCGGCCAGGCCGAGTTCCTCGGCGCGCCGGGCATTGCTGATGGCCGAAACCACCAGCGCATCCCGCATCACCGCCTGGGCTTCCCACGGCGTGGCGCGGCGGCTGTTTTCGTCCATCTTGCGCGCCATCAGCTCGTGGTCCAGGCTGCCCCAATTGACGCCGATGCGCACCGGCTTGTCATGGCGGCAGGCGACCTCGATCATCTGCGCGAAGTTGTCGTCGCGCTTCTTGCCGCCGCCCATGTTGCCCGGGTTGATGCGGTATTTGGACAGGGCCTGCGCGCATTCCGGGTATTGCGTCAGCAGCTTGTGGCCGTTGTAGTGGAAATCGCCCACCAGGGGGACATCGACGCCCATGCGATCCAGCTGTTCGCGGATGGCGGCGACTTCGCGCGCGGCTTCGGGGGTATTGACCGTAATGCGCACCAGCTCGGAGCCCGCCTGGGCCAGCTCACGCACCTGGATCGCCGTGGCGATGGCATCCGCGGTATCGGTGTTGGTCATGGACTGCACGACCACGGGCGCGTCGCCGCCTATCGTGACCGCGCGGCCATTCCATTGCACCCGCACCGCGCGGGTGGCGTGGCGGGATCCGGGCCCCACGGGCGGCGGCGCTTGATCCTGGCAGGGCGGTGACGATTCTTGCATGGCGGGGTGTCGAAACGCGATGAATGGAACGGTGGTCGGCGTCGATGGCCGATGGGCGGCAGCCCCGGCCGTCAATGCCCCGAGCGGGACAGCCAGCCGGGCAGCCAGTGGGTGGGCAGCCAGCCCTGCCAGATGCCGTAGGCCACGGCGGCGGCGATCACCAGCAGGATGACCACCAGCCACCCCCAGGACGACGAACTGCGCTCTTCCTCTGCGGGAATGGTGCCGCGCGGGGACTGCAGCGCGCCCTGGTTGGTGAGGCGCGCCGGCGCGCCGCCGCGCATATGGGGCTCCAGCGAGGCGATGATGGCTTCGGGATCGGCTCCCAGCAAGCGGGCATAGCTGCGGACCAGCCCGCGCAGCGATATGCCTTGCGGCAGATCGGCCCAGCGTTCTTCTTCCAGCGCGGCGATCTGGCGCGGGGCGAACTTGATGCGGCCGGCCACTTCTTCCAGCGACCAGCCTTTGCTTACACGCAGCGCTCGCAGTGCATCGCCCACCGCGCTTTGCCCGGCCGCGTTGGCGCCGGGCTGGGTGGAAACGGTCGCGGAAGCGTTGTCGCTCACAGTAGTACCCTCCTGTGGCCGTGTCCGCCTTGCTCCGGCGATGCCGCTCGCCCCTCCTGGGGCCGCGCGGGAGCGCCGACCTGCTTGATGGGGATGGCCTGCCTTTGGGCCGCGATGCGCTCGGTGATGCGGGTACGGTCGCGCACTTCGCCGGCGAGCTGGCCGCAGGCCGCGTCGATGTCGTCGCCGCGCGTCTTGCGCACGGTGGTCACGACACCCGCGTCCATCAGGCGTTGCGCGAACAGTCGCACGCGCGCCGCGGGCGATCGCTTCAGGCCGGATTGCGGAAACGGATTGAACGGAATGAGGTTGATCTTGCACCGCACTTGCGCGGCGATGCGGATCAACTCGCGCGCATGCACGTCGGCGTCGTTGACACCGTCGAGCATGACATATTCGAAAGTAATGAAATCGCGCGGCGCGTGTTCCAGGTATCGGTTGCACGCGGCGAGCAATTCCGCCAGCGGATATTTGCGGTTCAGCGGCACGAGCTCATCGCGCAGCGCATCGTTGGGCGCGTGCAGCGAGACGGCCAGCGCGACCGGGCAATCGTGCGCCAGGCGGTCCATCATGGGCACCACGCCGGAAGTGGAGACGGTGACGCGGCGGCGCGACAGGCCATACGCGTTGTCGTCCAGCATCAGCCGCAGGGAGGTCAGCACCTGGTCGTAATTGAGCAGGGGCTCGCCCATGCCCATCATCACCACATTGCTGACCACGCGGTTGTCCGGCTGCGCGGGAACGGCGGCCTTGTCCGAAGGCAGGCGGGCACTGGCCACGTCGCCTTCCAGGACTTTGCGAGCCCACCACAGCTGCCCGATGATTTCGCTGGCGTGCAGATTGCGGTTGAAGCCCTGGTGGCCGGTGGAACAGAAGCGGCAGGCCACCGTGCAGCCCGCCTGGCTGGAAATACACAGGGTGCCGCGATCGTCCTCGGGGATGAAGACGGTTTCGATGGCATTGCCCTGCCCCACGTCGAACAACCACTTGCGGGTGCCGTCGGTGGATTTCTGCTCGGTGACCACCGGCAGCGCCTGGATCGTGCATTCCCGCGCCAGCTGCGCGCGGAAATCCCGGGCCAGGTCGGTCATGGCGTCGAACGTGTCGGCGCCGCGCTGGTGCACCCAGCGCTGCAGCTGGCGGGCGCGGAACGGCTTGCCGCCCCAGCGCTGCACCAGCGCGGCGAGCTCGGCGCCATCCAGGCCCAGCAGATTGACACGTTCGTTATCGTTCATGACGTCGGCGGACGCCGCGATCAGCGGCTGTGGATGTTGATTTCAGGGAAGAAGAAAGCGATTTCGACGGCGGCGGTTTCCGGCGCGTCGGAGCCATGCACGGCATTCGCGTCGATGCTTTCGGCGAAGTCGGCGCGGATGGTGCCGGGGGCGGCCTTCTTGGGATCCGTCGCGCCCATCAGGTCGCGGTTCTTGGCGATGGCGCCTTCGCCTTCCAGCACCTGGACGAAGACGGGACCGGAGACCATGAAGTCGACCAGATCCTTGAAGAAGGGACGCGCCTTGTGGACGGCGTAGAAGCGCTCCGCATCGGTGCGCGACAATTGCTGCATGCGCGCGGCGATGACCTTCAGGCCGGCCTGCTCGAAACGGGCCACGATCTGGCCGATAACATTCTTTGCCACGGCGTCGGGCTTGATGATCGAGAGGGTGCGTTCGATGGACATGAAAACTCCAATAAAAACAGGGACTTCTACGTGGTTTACAGTAACCGGACATTCTAGCACGCCGCGATTGGCGTCTACATCTTAAAATTGTCGGTTTGCCCCGTAGGAATCAGGCGGGGCCGTCAGTCAGCCGGAATCGCGCAATGAACAAAGCCGCACCCCCTCAGAACGAGTCGCAGGAACTATCCAAGAGCTTCGAACCCGCCGAAATCGAAGCGCGCTGGTACGCCGAATGGGCCCAGCGCGGGTATTTCGACGCCGGCCGGCACGTCGCGGGCGAGACCTCCACCGGCAGCTACGCCATCCAGTTTCCCCCGCCCAATGTGACTGGGACCTTGCACATGGGGCATGCGTTCAACCAGACCATCATGGATGGGCTGACGCGCTACCACCGCATGCTGGGCGCCGATACCGTGCTGATTCCGGGGACGGATCATGCCGGCATCGCCACGCAGATCGTGGTCCAGCGGCAGCTGGACGCGCAGCAGATTTCGCGCCACGACCTGGGCCGTGAAAAGTTCGTCCAGAAGGTCTGGGAATGGAAGCAGCAGTCCGGCAATACCATCACCAGCCAGGTGCGGCGCCTGGGGGCGTCGGCCGACTGGAGCCGGGAATATTTCACCATGGACGACCGCCTGTCGCGCGGCGTGGTGGAGACCTTCGTCCGCCTGTACCGCGAAGGCCTCATCTATCGCGGCAAGCGGCTGGTCAACTGGGATCCCAAGCTGCTGACGGCGGTGTCCGACCTGGAAGTGCAGGCCGAGGAAACCGAAGGCTTCATGTGGCGCATCGAATACCCCTTCGTGGACGGGCCGCAGACCATCGTCGACCGCGAGGGCAACACGGTGACGCTGCGCGGCCTGACCATCGCCACCACCCGGCCCGAAACCATGCTGGCCGACGGCGCCCTTTGCGTGCACCCGGGCGACGAGCGCTACAAGCACTTGGTGGGCAAGCTGGTGGAACTGCCGCTCTGCGACCGCAATATTCCTATCATCGCCGACGATTTCGTCGACCCCGATTTCGGCACGGGCGTGGTCAAGATTACCGGCGCGCATGACTTCAACGACTATGCCTGCGCGCTGCGGCACAAGCTGCCGCTGATCGTCATTTTCACGCCGGACGCCCACATCAACGAGAACGGCCCCGCCCAGTTCCGGGGCCTGGAGCGCTACGAGGCGCGCAAGGCCGTGGTGGCCGAGCTCGAAGCCAACGGCTACCTGCGGGGCGTCGAAAAGCACAAGATGATGCAGCCCAAGGGCGACCGCACGGGCGTGGTGCTGGAACCCATGCTGACCGACCAGTGGTTCGTGGCGATGAGCAAGCCCGCGCCCGATGGCACGCTGCATCCCGGCAAGAGCATCACGCAGGTGGCGCTCGATGTGGTGGCCGACGGACAAATCACCTTCTATCCGGAGAACTGGACCACCGTCTACAACCAGTGGCTGAATAACATCCAGGACTGGTGCATTTCCCGGCAGCTGTGGTGGGGCCACCAGATTCCCGCCTGGTACGCCAAGGACGGCAGCATCTTCGTGGCCCATACCGAGGCGGAAGCCCTGGAGCAGGCCCGCGCGGCGGGGGTCGACGGGCCGCTGGAGCGCGATCCGGACGTGCTGGACACCTGGTTCTCGTCGGCCCTGGTGCCGTTCACCGACCTGGGCTGGCCCGACAAGACACCCGACCTGGAACGCTACCTGCCCTCCAGCGTGCTGGTGACGGGCTTCGACATCATCTTCTTCTGGGTGGCCCGGATGATCATGATGACCACGCACCTGACGGGCCAGATTCCTTTCAAGCACGTCTATGTGCATGGCCTGATCCGCGATGCGGAAGGCCAGAAGATGAGCAAATCCAAGGGCAATACGCTGGATCCGGTGGACCTGATCGACGGCGTGGACCTGGAAACGCTGGTGGCCAAGCGCACCTATGGGCTGATGAACCCCAAGCAGGCCGGCGCCATCGAAAAGGCGACGCGCAAGCAGTTTCCCGAAGGCATACCCGCCTTCGGCGCGGATGCCCTGCGCTTCACCATGGCGGCCTACGCCACCCTGGGGCGCAACATCAATTTCGACCTCAAGCGCTGCGAAGGCTACCGCAATTTCTGCAACAAGCTGTGGAACGCCACTCGCTTCGTGCTGATGAACACGGAAGGCCAGGAGGTCGCGGCCAACGGCGAGACCAGCTTCGTGGACCGCTGGATCGTCAGCCAGCTGCAGGAGCTCGAAGCGGAAGTCGCGCGCGGCTTCGCCGACTACCGTTTCGATAACGTCGCCAATGCGCTCTACCGTTTTATCTGGGACGAATACTGCGACTGGTACGTGGAGCTGGCCAAGGTGCGGCTGCAGACCGGCACGCCGGCACAGCAGGCCGCCACGCGCGCCACGTTGATCCGCGTGCTGGAAGTCGTTCTGCGCCTGGCGCACCCCATCATTCCCTTCATTACCGAGGAACTCTGGCAAAAGGTGTCGGTGGTGGCCGGCAAGCGGCAGCCCGGCGTGGCCGGCAGCGTCAGCGTGCAGCCGTATCCGCGACCCAATCCGGCGGCGGTGGACAAACAGGCCGAGGCCGACGTCGCCGAGCTGAAGGCCCAGGTGGAGGCGGTGCGCGCGCTGCGCGGCGAGATGAATCTATCGCCCGCGCAGAAGGTGCCCCTGATCGCCCAGGGACCGGCGGAGCTGCTTGGCCGCAATGCCCCCTACCTGGCGGCGCTGGCTCGCCTGACGCAGGTCGACGTGGTGGACATGCTGCCGGACGTCGGCGCGCCGGTGCAAGTGGTCGGCTCCGCGCGTTTGATGCTGCATGTCGAGATCGACGTGGTGGCGGAACGCGCGCGGCTGGACAAGGAGATCTCCCGCCTGGAAGGGGAAATCGCCAAGGCCAACGGCAAATTGTCCAACCCCAGTTTCGTGGAACGCGCGCCCGCGGCCGTGGTCGAGCAGGAAAAGGCGCGCCTCGGCCAGTTCGGCGAAACGCTGGCCAAGGTACGCGAACAGCGGGCCCGGCTCGCGGCCTGAGCGACGCGGCGAAGCACCGGTTCGGGTGCGGGCCGACACGTGCCCGCCGGCCAGCTTCCGCACCGCCCGGGCGGTGGTGCGGGCGGCCCGGCTGGACCGGCTCCTAGGCCGGTTTGTCCAGGGTGCGCAGGAACCGTTCGTCTTCGGCGGTCAGCCAGCCCCGCTCGCGCGCACGCGCGATAAGGTCGGGCCGCCGTTCGGCGGTCAGGCGCAGGGATTGTTCGCGGCGCCATCGCGCGATGTTGGCATGATGGCCCGACAGCAGCGGCGCCGGCACGGCGACATCGTCATAGACCTCGGGCCGCGTGTAGTGGGGACTATCGAGCAGCCCGGACAGGGCGGGATTGAAGGAATCCTGCACCGCGGATTCATCGTCGTTCAGCACGCCGGGCAGCAGGCGTACGGTGGCATCCACGATCGCCAGGGCCGCCAGCTCGCCGCCTGACAGCACGAAATCGCCGAGGGAGAGCTCCTCGTCCACGTAGCGGTCGATGAAGCGCTGGTCTATGCCTTCATAACGGCCGCAGATCAGCACGGCGCCGGCGGAAGTCGCCATGGCGTGCGCACGCGCCTGGTCGAAGCGGCGCCCGGTGGGCGAGAGCAGGATGACCGGCGCCGGCGACATGGCGTCCGCCACACGGCGCGCCTGGGCGGCCTGCACCGCCGCGGCGAGCGGCGCGGCCATCATGACCATGCCCGGGCCGCCGCCGTAGGGACGGTCGTCCACGGTGCGGTGCGCGTCATGCGTATAGTCGCGGGGGTTCCAGGCCTGCAGGTTCCACCGGCCCTGGCCATGCGCGCGACCGGTCACCCCCAGGTCCCGGACGACGGAAAACATGTCCGGGAACAGGGTAACGACATCGAAGCGCATCAGAAATCCAGCGGCCAGTCGCTATCGATGCGGCGATTGGCCAGATCGACGGCACGGACGTGCGCCTGGACGAAGGGCACCAGGACGTCCACAGGCCGCCCCTTGGCATCGAGCAGCGGAACGGGGTCGCCACCTTGCGGCGGCAGCTGCTGGCGTCGCACCTTGAGTACCGCGTGCGCGCCGTTATCCAGGACTTCGTCGACGACGCCGAGCAAGACGGGCGCGCCCTCGTGATCGCCATACAGGGTGCAGCCGATCAGGTCGACCCAGTAGTACTCGTCCGGGTCGGGCGCCGGGAAGGCGCTGCGCGGGGCGTAGACGGCCATGCCTTTCAGGGCTTCGGCCTGGTCGCGGTCGTCGATGCCTTCCAGCTGCGCGACGATGTGCGACCCATGCGGACGGGCGGCTCTGATGGCGTAGGGATGCGCAGGCGAAGACTTGCCGGATGCCGCGGCCGACGTGCCGGGCAAGGCGGGCCGGGCGAGCCACCATGTGGCGGCGGGCGCGACGGGTGCCGACGCCGGCTTGGCGGAAGCCGCGACCGACAGCAGGACATCCGCATCGGCCGAGTGAGGCTGGATCTTGATCCAGCCCTTCACGCCATAGGCCGCGACGATGCGCCCGAGCTCGACCAGGTCGGCGGGCGCCACGGCTTGCGTTGCGGCGTTGCTCATTGCGCGGCGCGGATCATGCATGGAACGGGCGGACGCTCAATGCGGGCCGCCGTGTTCGCGGGCACGTATCAGGCCGCGGCCGAGACCTTGGCCGAGTAGTCCTTGACCAGGCGCGCGACGGCGGGCGACAGCTGGGCGCCGTTGCTCGTCCAGTACTGCACGCGGTCCAGGGCGATACGCAGGCTTTCCGTGCCTTCGCTCGCGACCGGATTGTAGAAACCCACGCGCTCGACAAAACGGCCGTCGCGGCGGTTACGCGAGTCGGTCGCCACCAGGTTGTAGAACGGACGTTTCTTCGAGCCACCGCGGGCCAGACGAATCACCAGCATAGGTAATCCCTTGAATTGGTTGTGAAAAACAGTAGATTCTAGCATTGATGCGACGGGCACGGCAAATAGCCTACCGCATTTTGTTCAGGGCTGTGGCATCGGGGCCGCGCCGAATGGCGTCCCTTTTAAGGGAAAGCGCCGGATCGCCGGGATCCGGGCTGTCCCCTGCCCGGCGCCCGTTTCAGCGGCGACGCAGGTAGTGCACGCCCTGTCCATCGCTTTCCTGCTGATGCAGCAGGGTGTTGCCCGTTTGGCGGGCGAAGGCCTGGAAGTCGCGGATGGCGTTGCGGTCGGTGGTGGCGACCTTCAATACCTGCCCGCTGGCCAGCTGCGCCAGGGCCTTCTTGGCGCGCAGGATGGGCAGC
The DNA here is from genome assembly GCF_001676705.1 of Bordetella bronchialis. Taxonomy (NCBI): domain Bacteria; kingdom Pseudomonadati; phylum Pseudomonadota; class Betaproteobacteria; order Burkholderiales; family Alcaligenaceae; genus Bordetella; species Bordetella bronchialis. The sequence continues at coordinate 1,968,427 of NZ_CP016170.1, read as the reverse complement.
GGGCAGGCAAGCCCCGTTGCGTCGATTTCCAGGTCCGCGACGGGGATGGCCGACGCGTCCCCGGCAGGCGCTGCGGCCTGCGTGCCGCCGCCGTTGGAGGGATCTTCGGTGCTCACAGCCGCTCATCCACCCATTGGCGCACACTGGCGATGGCCGCCGGCAGGGCCGCGGCATCGCTGCCCCCGCCCATGGCCATATCCGGCCGGCCGCCGCCCTTGCCGCCGAGTTGCCCGGAGACGAAGCCGACCAGGTCGCCGGCCTTGATGCGGTCGGTCAGGTCGGACGTGACGCCGCCGACCACGCTGATCTTGCCGTCCGCCGCCGCGGCCAGCAGCACCACCGCCGGCTTGAGCTTGTCCTTGAGCTGATCCACCATGCCGCGCAGCGCCTTGGGATCGGCGTTGTCGATGCCCGCGGCGAGCAGCTTGATGCCCTTGATTTCCACGGTCTGCCGGGCTGCCAGATCGTTGCCGGCGCTGGCGGCCAGCCGGCTGCGCGCCTGGTCCAGGTCTTTTTCCAGCGACTTGACCTGTTCCTGCACCTGGACGATGCGCTCGGGCAGGTCGGCCGGCGAAGCGCGCAGCGCGGCGGCCGCGCGGTTCAGCAAGGCCGCCTGGGCCTGTACCCACGCCACGGTGTTGTCGCCCGTGATGGCTTCGACGCGGCGCACGCCGGCAGCCACGCCGGTCTCGGCCACGATCTTGAACATGCCGATGTCGCCGGTGCGGGCGACGTGCGTGCCGCCGCAGAGCTCGCGCGAAGAGCCGATATCCAGCACCCGCACGGTGTCGCCGTACTTTTCGCCGAACAGCGCCATGGCGCCGCTTTTGACGGCCTCGTCATAAGGCAGCACGCGCGCCTGCGCGGGTTGGTTGGCCAGGACTTCGGCATTGACGATGGCTTCGACGCGGGCGATTTGTTCGGCCGTCATCGGGGCATCGTGGGCAAAGTCGAAGCGCGTTTTCTCCGGGTCGACCAGCGAACCGCGCTGCTGCACGTGCCCGCCCAGCACTTCGCGCAAGGCCTTGTGCATCAGGTGCGTGGCGGAGTGGTTGCGGACCGTGCGCGCCCGGCGCACCGCATCCACGCGCGCCAGGATGGTGTCGCCCACCGCCAGCGTGCCGGATTCCAGCCGCCCATGATGGCCGAATACCCCGGCCTGGATCTTCTGCGTGTCGGCCACGGCGAAGCGCACGCCCGCGGCTTCGAGCAGCCCGGTATCGCCGACCTGGCCGCCGGACTCCGCATAGAACGGCGTGGCATCCAGCACCACCACCGCATCCTGGCCGGCCTGGATGCGCTCGACCGCCGTGCCGTCGGCATACAGCGCCACCACCCGCACGTCGTCGAGCTCGATGTTCTCGTAGCCCACGAAGCGGGTATCCACGCCATCGTAGGCCAGGCCTTCGGCCATCTTGAACTTGCCGGCCGCGCGCGCCTGCTCGCGCTGCCGCGCCATGGCGGCATCGAAGCCGGCCAGGTCGACTTCCACGCCGCGCTCGCGGCAGATGTCGGCCGTCAGGTCCACCGGGAAGCCGTAGGTGTCGTACAGCGTGAACAGGGTGGTGCCGTCCAGCTGGCCGCCCTTGGGGACGCCGGCCAGCGCGCCGTCCAGGATCTTCATGCCGTTTTCCAGCGTTTCGCCGAAGCGTTCCTCTTCCTGCCTGAGCACTTGCGCCACGCGTTCGGCCGTGCGGGCCAGTTCCGGATAGGCCTCTCCCATTTCGGCGACCAGGTCCGGCACCAGGCGGTGGAAGAAGGGCTTGGTCTGGCCCAGTTTGTAGCCGTGCCGCAGGGCGCGGCGGACGATGCGGCGCAGCACATACCCGCGCCCTTCATTGCTGGGAATGACGCCGTCGACGATCAGGAAGGAACAGGCGCGGATGTGGTCGGCGATGACCTTCAGCGAATTGTCGTTGAGGTCGCGCACGCCGGTTTCCCGCGCGGCCGCGGCAATCAGCTTCTGGAAAAGATCGATCTCGTAATTGGAATGCACGCCCTGCAGGACGGCGGAAATGCGCTCCAGGCCCATGCCGGTATCGACGCAGGGCTTGGGCAGCTTGGACATATTGCCCGCGGCGTCGCGCTCGAACTGCATGAACACCAGGTTCCAGATCTCGATATAGCGGTCGCCGTCTTCCTCCGGCGATCCGGGAGGGCCGCCCCATACTTCGGGACCGTGGTCGTAGAAAATTTCCGAGCAGGGGCCGCAAGGGCCGGTTTCCGCCATTTGCCAGAAATTGTCCGAGGCGTAGCGGGCCCCCTTGTTGTCGCCGATGCGCACGATGCGCTCGGCCGGCACGCCGATTTCCTTGGCCCAGATGTCGTAGGCTTCGTCGTCCTCGTGATAGACCGTCACCCACAGCTTCTCGGCGGGCAGCTTGTATACGGCGGTCAACAGTTCCCAGGCGTAATGGATGGCATCGCGCTTGAAGTAATCCCCGAAGCTGAAATTACCGAGCATTTCGAAGAAGGTGTGATGCCGCGCCGTGTAGCCGACGTTTTCCAGGTCGTTGTGCTTGCCGCCCGCACGGACGCTGCGCTGCGACGACGTGGCGCGCGAATAGGCGCGCGTCTCCTTGCCGGTGAATACGTCCTTGAACTGCACCATGCCGGAATTGGTGAAAAGCAAGGTGGGGTCGTTGCCGGGCACGAGCGACGACGAAGGGACGATGGTATGCCCCTTGGACTGGAAGAACTGCAGGAACTTCTGGCGGATCTCGGAGGATTTCATCGCGGAGAATCGGTCGACATAAGGCGAATTTTTGATTATAGAGGGTAGCGTCCGTTTGAAGATGGTTACGCCTTCCGGCCGGCGCGCTCAGCGCACGCAGACGTAGCCTTCCGTCCAGCCCACTTCGGGGTCTCGTTCACCGCCGGCCGCGACCAGTACCGCCTGGAAGCCCGGCGGACAGGAGCAACGGCCCGTCCTGGGGTTGAGGGACGACCGCCCGACCATACCGGTGCAGCCGCCCCCCGTATTCGTGGCGAACACGCCGCCGAAACCGCCAGGCGGCGCCCAGACCCCGGCCACGCAGTTCAACAAGCCCCCTTCCGCGTCCCGCGCCAGCAGGCCGTTTTCCGGGCAGGGTTCGCCGGAGACGGCAAGCCCATCCAGCTTGAGATGCCCGCCGGCGACCAGGCGCCCGCCGGCCGACAGGTTCCCGGCCGTGGAAACGTCGCCGCGGAATCCCGGGTCCCGGCTATCGTGGCTGCGCAGGTAACGGCTCGCATCCTGGGCTTCTTGGCCCGCGCGCACCGCGATCGTCCCGACCGGCAGGGCCGCCATGCCGGGCAGGGGCGGATTCGGCAGATCGAAGGAGGCGCCGCGCAGCCGGCCGGGCGCCAGTTCGGATACGCTGCCGGCGGCGCCGTCGGCCGCCATGAGCACGCCCGCGATCCGGGAGGAATCCACCCGCCCGCCATTTGCCGTGGGCAAGGCCGGCAGGGTCCCGTGGGCCAGGGCCTCTATCCGGCATCCCGCGCCCGGACAGCCCTGGCCTCGCCACAGCGCCATGGTGATCCGCATGCCCAGCGGGCCGGGGTCTGGAAACGCGGCGGCGAGATGCCCCTGCGCCTTGAGCTCCGCCACCGTGGGAGCCCAGGGATCGGCATACGCCGGCCTGCCCTGCTCGTCCATCGGCGCCTGGCCGGCGGCCAGCGTGTCGCCATGGCGCGCCAACAGGCCGTCCAGCGCGCGCCGGATATCGAGCAGCCACAGGCCCGCCGCCCGTTCGGCCACGCCGTCCACCTCATGCATGAGACGGTTGGCCGCCCAGACCGCCAGCATGCAAGTAATAGCGACGGCAATGGCCAGCTCCAGGAGCGCGAAGCCGCGCTGGCGGTGCGGCCCGGCGGCGCGGCGCGGCGCGCGCGGATGTATCGCGTTCAAGGGCATCCCGTCCTTTTCAGCGTGCGGTAAAGACGAAGGTATTGGCATCGCCGCGCGCGCACTGCGCTTGCGCCAGCATGGCGTCGTAGGCCATGGGCGGCGAGGCGGCGGCGTCCTTCACGACTACCGGGCCGCCTTCGCCTTCCAGGGTGATGACTTCGGAGACCCGTTGCATCACCGACGCGAGCGCCGGGCAGGCGGCGTTATTGACATTGGTCAGCGTGAGCGTGAAGGCGGAACCCGGGCCGCCGCCGGCGAAGAACGCCGGCGCCAGCGCGATGGTGCCGTGGCCAGCGGAACCGTTGCCGCCCAGGCCATGCGCCACCACGGCGGATGCATCGCTGCCCTTGACCGCGAACACGCTGGAATCGCGCAAGGCGTTCGCGAGCATGCCGTCGTGCAGGTTCTCGTAGGGCGCCACGCCGCCCCCCTGGCCGTTGGCTTTCACGCGCGCGACGAAGCGCTGGAGCTCCTCGCCCACCTTCGGCACTTTGTTCTCGATGACGTAGCTCCCGATCGCGGGTATGCCCACGATGGCGATCAATAGAACGATGGCGGTGACGATGGACACCTCGATCAGCGAAAACCCCTGCTGCATGCGGCGGCGACGGGAAGACATGGCGGCTCCTTGTAAAGGCCAGTATGAAAAGAGGGACCGGCGGGCGGCTTCGGTCCCGGCAAAGGATCGGGCGGCCCGCGTCAACCCGAAGAGAACGATCAGCCGGAGGCGTGGACGTGCATCATGGCGCGGCGCAACTCGTCGATCGCGGCGTAGTGCCACAAGGCCAGGGCCAGTACGGCCCCCAGCGCGCCCAGCAGCAGTGTCCAGCGCAGGGCCTGCGCCTGCCGCGCCACGCGTGCCAGCGCGCGCCCTTCGACCCTGGCCGCGGCCCGGTCCAGGCCGCAGGCCATGCCATGGGCGACGATCATGTCGTTCAGGTACCACCAGGTAGGGCGATCGATCATGCCGGTGTCGAAACTGTCGGCGCCGACCAGCCCCGCGTCGATCCGGGCGACCATGGTGCGGATATGCCAGGACAGCCAGGGGCCGGCCTGGTCCGCCTGCATGTCCAGGGCCTGCCGCAAGCGGATGTCGACACTGCCACGGCGCCGGACCAGGACGGCAAGCATGGCCAGGAAGCGGATGGCGTTGACGTCGCGATACAGGCGCCAGATGAACCAGCCGTCCAGGCGCGCGCGCCACGGCCCCACCAGATTGGGCAGCGACCATACCAGCACCCAGGCGCCGCCGGCCGCGCATGCCGCCAGCAAGGGCAATCCTGCCCGGACGGCCTCGCCGAACGCGAACAAGCCGCGTGTAAGGCCACCGTGATGGATGGCCGGAACGTCGTGGAACACGGCCTGCAGCCGCGGCGCGGTGAAATACGGCACCGCGCAGGCCAGGGCCAGCGCCACGCACAGGGCGAGCAGGCCCGCCAGGAGCGTGTCGCGGAAGATGCGCGCGGCCTGCCCAGCCACACGGGCCGCGCGGGCAAGGTCGCGCAGGGCTGCAATCAGGGCGCCAGCACCGCCGGCTTGCGCGGCACGCAGCAATGCGAGTTCTTCGGACGGCATGCTGCCGGCCCAGGCGGTGGCCAGGTCGCCGCCGCAGTTTTCCAGCGTCCGGACCCATCGCCGCGCCAGCCTGCCCCTTACCGTGCGGTCGCCGTGGCGCAGTGCGTCGTCATGGAACAGGTCACGCAGCGATTTGCGCCCTTGAAGGCCATCCAGCATATCGGCGAGGTACTCGTAGTAATCGGCACGCATGCCCGAGAACCGCAGGACATCGCAACGCAGACGCCAGAACGCCCGATCCGGCAGCCATGCGCGCGCCGCGAAGAAGGACCGCTCACGCATGCACGACCCCGTGGCCCCGGGGCGCCCCGCCCGGGGCATCGGACGGGAAGCGGAACTCGATCTCGCGCGGATCGATCTGCCCGGTGGCCGCCTTGTACAGGGCGCATTCCATGGCGCTCTTGCCGGTCATGTCGGGATGATCCAAGGACGCGACGCGGACCGACCGCAGATGGGCGCGCAGGGCCAGGTTGTCCCGTTGCCGCACGCAGCGCAGGAAGATGTCGTCATGCGAGGGCTCTATCATCTCCGCCACCACGGTACGGCCCGCAAGGCCGTTCAAGTCCGGCAGGTCTTCGTTGCGGCAATGCGGGCACCCCTGGTCGTTGCGCACGCGCAGGACGTCACCCGGCAAGCCGTGACGCTCGGTAAAGCGCCGCGTCCATTGCTGCCACCATGCTCCCTGGGGGCTGTCCTGCAAGGACGCCAGCGGCAAGGCGCAATGCCGGCAAAGGCGCGGCACCAAAGCCTGGTACACCAGCAGCTTGAGTATGCCGGGGGTAGCCAGGAAGTCCCGCGACACACCGATGAAATCCGAGGCCAGCCGTTCGGGAATCATCCACGCGCACCCGGCATGCGTGGTGGTGTAGAGATTGACGCCCGATGCCGCCAGGTCCATGAAGGCGCGGCCGGTTTCCGCGTCGCGGATTTCGCCGACCAGCAGGTCGTTCATCGCGGAACGCTTGACCGTGCGCAGCTTGGCGTCGAACGCCGTCATGCTGCTGTCGTCCAGATCGCGCGCGACGCTGTTCTGCAAGGCGTTGTCGATGTGATATTCCACCGGGTCTTCCAGCGTGATGATCTTGCGGGTGTCGGGCAGCGATCGGATCAGCGCGGCGATGGTGGTGGACTTGCCGGACCCGACCGCGCCGGCCAGTACCACCGACCCGCCATCGGCGCGGCTGGCGCGATCGAGCATGTCGATCTGGCTGTCCAGGTATCCGAGGGACCGCAAGGACAGTCCGTCGGCCCGCAGATCGAGCCGCAGCAAGCGCAGGCAGACGGAAGGCCCCCGATCCGTGGCCAGCGACGCCCATCGCAGCATGACCGGCCTGTCGTCCACCTTGACGTGCAACTGGCCTTGCTGCTCGGCCCTGGGATCGAAAACGGCGCCATTGCCGCCCTGCACGTCCATCCATGCCACGGCCAGCATTTCCATCAAGGTGGCGGTAGGCATGTGGCGGAAGCGGGCGGGCGCGACATAACGTCCCGCGATGGTGAAGCGGATTTCGGATTCCGCGCCGCGCCGGTGCACATTCAAGTGGACGTCGCTGGCCTCGTTGCGCACGCCCCAGGTGACGATGTCGCAAAAGCCCGCCGCCAGTGCGGATTTGTGCCGGTCCGCCAGGCCCGCGCGCCGGTCGCGCAGGCATTGCAGGGTAAGCTGCCCGCGCGCCACGCTGAGCAGCAGCGGCGCCGGCAGCACATAGCGCGAGGGCGTGGCCAGGCGGCGTCCACGACGCTGCACCATGCGCTCGATCTCTTCGATCTGGTCACCCGCGGCGTAGTCCGCCAATGCGAAGATGGCCACGGCGCCGTCCTGCAGGACGACGGGACACAGGCGGCCCGTCAGGCCGGCCAGATCGAATTCCTCGCCTAGCGCCCGCGCGAAAGCCGGGACCATGGCCGCGATGTCGTCCTGGGTGGCGAGCACGGGCACCGAGGACGGCGGCTGCGTGGGCAGGCCGGTGGGAAAACGTCGTATCGTCATGACGCGGCCTACTCGCCGCCCGCCAGGCAGATGCGGCGGTTTCCCGACGCACCGTCCAGCACGACGCAACTGCCCTGGATACCGCGCAGGGCGTAGGCGCCCTCCCCGTTCGGCGCTTCCTCCGGCCACTCGCGACCGTGGCGATAGCGCAAGCGACGTCCATTGAACAGGACTTCGACATCCAGCCGCTTGCCCACGCCGTAGATGGCAGCCAGGTCGATCCGGTCCGTCGGCACGTCCGCCTGCGCGGGAGGCGGATTTGTGGCTCCCGCCGCATCGCGCGCCGCCTGGCGCCGGGCCTGCGCGGCAAGCGCCGCGCGGGTTTCCCGGCGCAAGAGCTCGTCGACGAGGTCCGTATCCGGCCAATCCGGCGCCACGACGCTGCCGGCCGCCGGCGACGCGGCCGGCGCGACATGGCCCGGCGCTTCGGCATGCGCCGGCGTCGCGCAAGCGGCCACCAGGAGCAGCATGGCGCAGCGCCGCCACAGGGGCACACACAAATACCGCGGCGGCGCCGGGAAGTCATTCGCGTTCATATACGGTTCCTTCGAGCTGGGCCATCAAGGGACTGTGGGCGATGTCCGGGCCGCGCTCGTCGTGCAGGGTCAGGCTGACCGCGGTCCACGAGGCGACGGTCCGCGGCTGCGTAAACAGGGCGAAAGAACGCAAGGGGCCATGCACCACGAGCGGGCGCTTGCGCAGGCGCGGCATATCCGGCGGCGCGGGCAGCGGGTTGCCGTGCGCGTCGCGCGGCGCGGCGACGGGAAGCGCCGCCGGCGCGCCGAGCGCCACCCGGGCGAACGCGGGCCGGATGGACTGCAGCATGCTGGCGAATTCGATATCCGTGCGGGCTGGATCGGGCAGGCCCTCAGGCCGCAGCGTGCCGGCAGCGCCGGTGACGCGCCACGAGAGCGAGGCCTCGTCCAGCGTAACGAAGGCGGGGCGGATGGCCGCGGGCAGGTGTTCGGCCAGCGCGCGGTTGGTGGCGTCCGGAGCGGTGCGCGCGTAGCGCGCGTCGCAGGCCCAATCCCCGCCGTGGGGACGGCAACGCGCGGACCGCATGCTCCAGCCCTGCAACGCCGTGGGCAGGGCCCGCAGCGTCGCGAACACGCGGCCAAGCTGGCTGGCATCATGGATGCGCACGGCGGCCGTCGCCTTCGCCAGCGCTTCGTGCCAGGCGCGAGCCGGATCGGGGCTGGCCGCCACGGGAGGCGTTCCGAGCCGTTGCCAGGCCCGCCAGGCCGGCGGAGCCAGCACGGCCAGCACGACCAGAAGAGCCGCGCCCTGCACGGGCAGGGGCAGCCGCATGAGCGGCACACCGGCACGCCAAAGGCACGCCGAGGGATCGAGCGCGGCGGCGAGCCCATCCAGCGACAGATCGCGAACCTGGCCGGCCAGCCCGGGATGCATGGCGTCGAGTTCGGCCAGCGCCTGCCGCGCCGAAGCGGCATCGGGATGCACGCGATCGCCGCGTGCCATGACGGCGCCATTGCGCGAGGCCACCAGCCACACCCGGCCATCGTCCAAGGGCAGCAGGCCGGCCGCCGTGCCGGCCCCCTGCATGCCGGCGAACACCTGGGCGGCCGCATAGCAGGCCTTGGCCCGCCCGCGCAAGCGCGCGCAGCCCACCGCCGCGGCCCCGGTGCCGCCGTGCACGTAATGGGTCGCGCGGGTCTCCCTGGCCTTGCGGCGGGCGAGCACATCGACACGGGTGCCGATGAGCGGCGACCACGTCAGGCCGAACACCAGTACCGCCCCATCGGTCAAGGGCAGCACAAGATGATCGCCCAGGGGCTGCGGGAGATCGCTTTCGCGCGAGCTGGGCGGCATGGTCAGAATCCCTCTTCGATTTGCGCCGTGACGATGACGATGGTGGTGGCGCGTTGCGTGGATGCGCGGTCGCTGCCCCCGAACGCATAGGGAGCGCCCGGCGTAAGCCGGCGACGGTCGTACTCGTCTTCGCTGCGGTCGAACCCCGAAATAATCATGGGCTGGCCGGCGCGCAGTTCGACCTGCTGCACCATCCCATTGCCGTCGATGGTGATCTGCTGGACTTCCAGCGGATTGCCCGGCTTGCCGAAAGTCAGGCTCTTGAGCGGCTGCGCGACGGTGTTGTCATAGGCGATGGACAGCAGGATCTGGCCGTCTTCCTGCGCGTCGGGGACCAGGGTCAGGAAGGAACCCACGGTTTCCTGCTTCTGGTTGATCGACACGGCGGGCAGCAGCCCGCTGTGCAGCCCGTGGCCCGCGGCGGCGGTGCCGGAAACATTGCCCTGGACCTGGTTCACATAGGAAAACGTGGTGCGCACGGCGTGCGTGACGGGCCGGCGGTTGAGCGTCAGCACGGGCACGCTGCTGTGGCGCACGATGGTGCCGATCTCGCTCAAGGCGGCGACGATGGCCTGCGTGCCGTTGAACCACCCATCCTTGACGCCGGCGGAGGCCATGCCCGGCACGCTCCCCGCCAGGCCCGGCGAGGCGACCGACAGGGCCGCGCGCGTCCCTTGATAAAGCAGGTTCCAGTCTATGCCTGCCTTGGCCTGGTCCTTGGCGACCACGGTAATTTCCTCGAAGACCAGGCGGACGCGCCGCGTCAGCGCCTTGTTTTCGCGGTCCAGGAATCGCGCCACGGCTTCCAGGGCATCGCGCGTATCGTTGACCACGATGGAGCTGCCGGCTCCCGGCGCCGCCGTCACCGTCCCGGCGCGCGTCAGGAAGGGCTCGATGCGCGCGCGTACCGATGCCATGGCATCGTGCTCGCCGCTCGACAAGGTGGTGTTGGAGGTGTTCTCGAAGCCTTCCTCGCCCGACCGGGCAGCACGCCCCAGGCGAGCGTCGGCGCGGGCGTTCAGCGTCAGGGCACGAACGTCGAATACCCGCGTTTCGGTGCGATAGAACTCGATGGCGCCGTCCGCGTAGCGCCAGTAGATCCCCAGCCGCCAGGCAAGCGCGTCCAGCACGCGCGGCAAGGGTTGCGCGCCATCCGGCAGCGAGGCCCGCGCGGGAAACGGCGTGCCACCGCCGTGCGAAACGGCCAGGCGTGGCAGGAACAGTTCGGCCGGCAGCAGCGCGTCGGGCCGCACCTTGACGCCGATACCGGTGGCGCGGGCGATGCGATCCGCCAGCACGGCGAGATCCGCCTGCCCGCCGGCGAACATCAAGGTGGTGTCCACGTTCTTGCGCAAGGCCGCGGGCAAGGTGGCCTCGCGCGCCAGGGGCCGCGCCCGCCCCGCCAGCCAGGGCCGAGGGACATCCTGCGCGCCGGGGCGCGCGGCGCCACCGGACAAGGAACGCACGAAGCCGGCATGCGCCGCATCGCCGCGGGCCTGCGCGCGCTGCGCACGGTCCTGTATCGCGGCGATACGGTCGGGCGACACGCAGGCGGGGCACATCGCCGCCAGGGCAAGCGCGGCGACCCGGCAGGCCAGAAGCCCGGGGCCGGCCGCGGCAGGCGATCCGGGGCGGCCGCGACGTTGCGAGACGCGCCTTTGTCCGGAATGCGGCGGCCGCGTCATAGCGAGGCTCCCGCCCGCGCGGCGGTACGATCGCAGGCCTGCGACAAGGGAATGACCCGCAAGACCTGGTTGGCATAGAAGCACGGCTGCAAGGGACGGTCGCCCAGTTCCGTGGCGGCGACGAGCTCGCGCACGGACCCCTTGAAGTCGTCCGAGAAGTCCGCGCTGGCCGAGAGCGGAATATCGACATCCACGGCCCAGTGCTCGGGCTGGAAGGTCCAGCCGGCCAACCCCGCCCAGCGGGCCAGGGCGCGGCGCATATTCTCGTCGGTGGGGCCGACACGATACAAACGGGCGGCAGTGAAGGCGCCCGCCTTATTGCGCTGCGCATCGCCGCGGGAGGGGGCCGGCAGGACCGCGCCGCTGCCCTGGACGGCCGCGCCGGCGGCGTCCGTTGACGGCCGCCCCGGAACCCCGCCGGAAGACGCCATGGCAGGCGCGGTCGCGGGCGCCACGGCGAAATGCGCCGGCGGCGCCATGGGTGGCATGGCGCCCGCCATCGCGGAGGACGCCGGGCCGACGTAATCGGCACGCGCCTGCAGCGAACCGCCCCGCATGATGAGAGACGGCCATTTCCCTTGCACGATGGCATAGGGCTCGCGGCGCACATAGGCGGCCGGCTGCTGGATGCCGTGGGACTCCACGAACAGCGCCGGCATGGCCTGGCCCGGGGCGAACTGCAGCCAGGTCTGGCGGCCGTCGTCGAATACCTGCAAAGGCGCGACCTGCCGATCGCCGGAAAGACGCCAATTGAAATCGTGGATACGACCGGCCCCGGGCGCCGGCGTCCAGTCCTGCGCGCCGCTGCCCGGCGCCCACGATGGTACGCAGGCGGACAGCCATGGCAACAGGAACAGCGTCTTGAACAATCGATGCATGCCGGATCCCCGCGATGGTCGCGCCGGCATTGGCGCGACACAGCCATGGTGCCGGCGGCCGGAAAGGCCAACAAGGCGCACATATACGCATGGCTGGAAGCATCACGCCATCGGGGATAGGACGGCCTTCGCGACGTTCCGGGCCGCGCCGGCGGACCGCGGCGGGAGAACGACCGCAGCGACCCGGCATGCGGCCGTACATGCCGCCAATACGATCACGACCGCATCGATCTCAAGCAAAAAGGCCCGGGCCCGTGCGATAACGGGTCCGGGCCTTGACGCCTGGCCATCCGGCTTGCGGCGGCCGGTTCATATCCGCCCGCCGCTTGCATCGCCGGGAAGGCGCGCGGCGTATCAGCGCTGCTGCGCGATCACGCGTGCCTGGCTGATGGCATTGGTCAATGCCGCCACCGGCGGGGTCTTGCCATCGAAAGCATCGTCCAGCTCGCGGCTGAGGAGCGGTTCGATGCGATCGTAGTTGTTCACGCGGAAACCGCGCGCGGTGATCGGCGGCTGGGTACGCATGTTGGCGATGATGGATTGCGCACCCGGCAGGCGGTTATAGAAGGAAACCTCGGACGCACGGAAAGCGGCCTCGGTCAGCGGCAGGTAGCCGGTGTTCTGGTGCCATTCCGCGGCCACGACCGGCTTGGACAGCCAGGCCAGGAATTCCGCGGTGGCCTTGTCCTGCGCGGCGGGATGGCCTTCCATCACCCAAAGGGCGGCACCGCTGACGAAGGGCTTGCCCGGCGTCTTGGTGACCTGCTCGTAATAAGGCAGGGGCGCCACGCCGAAATTCAGGCCCTTGGCCGCCATCAGGCGTCCCAGGGCGCCGGAGCCGGACGTCAGCACGCCGCACTGCCCCTTGGCGAAAGCCACGTCCGGCTGGTCGTCGTTCGAGTGCTGGGTCAGCAATAGGGAGCGCTTCCACGTGGCCATCAGCGACACATGGCGCATGTACAGGGTGTCGAACTGCAGCGATGCGGGCGCCGGCTTGCCCTTCACCGCCTCGATGCCGTTGCCGTTGCTCGTGTACAGCTGGTTGTTGATGGGCGCCAGGTTTTCCAGGTGGACTTCGACCTGGTCGCTGGAGGCGTATGGGCACTCGACATCGGCGGTGTCGCGCAGCTTCAGCAGTTCGGCCTGCAGGTCCTGCCAGGTCCGCGCCGGCTTGTTGGGGTCCAGGCCAGCCTTCTTGTACAGCGCCGTGTTGTAGAACATGACCGGGATTTCGGCCATGTAGGGGAAGGCCAGCAGGCGGCCCTTGCTGTCGCGCGTAAAGCTGGTGGTGGACGGCAGGAACCAGGTGGCATCCTTGATGGGATACTTGGCCAGCAGTTCGTACAGCGGCTTGATGGACTTGTATTCCGCCACGACTTCCGGCGAATGGTTGTCCTGCAGCTGCACCAGATTGGGCGCCTTCTTGGCCGACACGGCGGCGACCGTGGCTTGCTGCAGGGCCTGCGGCGTGGCGAAGTCGCGCAGCGCGACTTCGACGTCGTTCTGTTCTTTGTTGTATTGCTTGACCAGCTTTTCGAATTCCGCCTTGTTGGCGTCGGTCAGGGTATGCCAGACCTGGATCTGCACCGGCGCCGCATGCGCCGCTCCCGCCGCCATCATGGCGACGCCGAAGATCCAGACGCGCCCGGTGGCGCGGATTGCGCGGGCCAAGCCCGTTTCGTGCAAGTTCTTCATAGGTCTACATGCCGAGGAAAGGAAACTCCGGTTCCGGCGCGCGTCCGCTGAGCAGATCGGCCAGAGCCCGGCCCGAACCGACCCCCATCGTCCAGCCCAGCGTTCCGTGGCCTGTGTTCAGGTACAGGTTGGGAATACGGGTACGGCCGATCAGGGGCACGTTCGACGGAGTGGACGGACGCAAGCCCGACCAGTAAGCGACGCGATCGAAGTCGAGCGCGCCGGGGAAAAGATCGCGCGCCAGGTCCGTCATGGCCTGGCAGCGCCGGGGATTCAAGGCGCGGGAATAGCCCGCGAGTTCGGCCGTGCCGGCCATGCGCAGGCGGTTTCCCAGCCGGGAGAACACCACTTTGTGGCTGCTGTCCGTCAGGCTGACCGTGGGCGCCGCCAGGGGATCCAGGATGGGGAAGGTCGCGGAATAGCCCTTGGCGGGATAGACGTTGCACGGCACGCCCAGCGGGCGCACCAGCAGCGGGCTGTAGCTGCCCATGGCGACCACGTAGGCATCGGCCGATACCTGGCCGTACACGCCCTGCGGATCGAGGATTTCCACGGCATCCACCCGGCCGCCGACCGGGACCAGGCGGGTGACCTGCGTGGAATAGCGGAATTCCACGCCAGCGGCCAGGCACTGCGCGGCCAGCGCGGCGGTGAAGAGATGGACGTCGCCGCTTTCGTCTTCCGGCGTGAAATCGCCGCCGACGATGCGGTGGCGTTGCGGCGCCAGGGCCGGCTCCACCGCCACGACTTCATCGGCCGTCAGGATGCGGCGTTCCACGCCGAAGTCGCGCATGACGCCGGCCGCCTTTTGGGAGAGCTCGAATTCGTGCGCATCGCGATAGAAATTCAGGATGCCGCGCTCCAGGTGGTCGTACTGGAGGCCCAGGTCGGCGCGCATGCCGCGCAGGGTGGCGCGGCTGTACTCGGCCAAGCGCACCATGGCGCGGATGTTCGGGGCCAGCCGGCCCGGCAGGCACTCCCGCAGGAAGGCCAGACCCCAGGCCCACTGCCGCCAGTCCAGCTGCGGCCGGAACAGCAGCGGCGCGTCTTCGCGGAACAGCCACTTCAGCAGTTTGAGCGGCGCCTGGGGATTGGCCCAGGGCTCGGCGTACGAGACGGAAATCTGGGCGCCATTGGCGAGACTGGTTTCCTGAGCGGGACCGGTACGCCGGTCTATGACCACGACATCATGTCCGGCCTGGCGCAACCACCACGCCGACGAAATACCGATGATGCCAGCTCCCAATACCGCAATTCTCATTCGCGCCAAGCTCCTGGGTGCGACCACGGCTGACCGCAGCCGGAGACGCGAGATCCCGTTGAAATACCGGGAAAGAAGTTTACATTGCCTCTTGCCGCGGATTCCGCATCCCGGGCGTTGAAAAGCATCGCTATCCGTCTGCTTGTAAGCTGCCGTGTCAACTTCCCGGCCAAGGGGAACGACGCGCCGCCTTGCCTGGTTCCGGGCGGGCGCGCGGCGCGCATCGTCAGGCGGGGCGCGCCTTGGCCAGGTCGGCTTCGGAAGTAAAGGCATCGGCGTAGAATTCCTCCGCCGGCAACCCGCACTGCGCGGTGAACTCGCGCCGGGCGGCATCCACCATGACGGGGGCGCCGCAAGCATACACCTGATAGCCCGACAGATCGGTCAAATCGCGCATGACGGCTTCGTGCACGAAGCCCGTGCGCCCGGTCCAGCCGTCTTCCGGCAAGGCATCGGAGACGACCGGCACGTAGCGGAAGTCCGGCAGGCTGGCCGCCCAGGAAGCCGCCAGGGCATCCATGTACAGGTCGCGCGGACGCCGGCCGCCCCAGTACAGGGACACGGGCCGCCGGATCTGCTTGTGGGCCATGTGCTCCACGATGGCCTTGATGGGCGCGAAGCCGGTGCCGCTGGCCAGCAGCACGATGGGCTTGTCGCTGTCCTCGCGCAGGAAGAAGGAGCCGAACGGCCCTTCGATGCGCAGGATCTCGCGCTCTTTCATCTGGGTGGCGCCGGCGCCGAACACGTGATCGGTGAAATGCCCGCCGGGCATATGCCGGATATGCAATTCCAGCGGGCTGCCGGCATGGGGCGGCGTGGCCATGGAATAGCTGCGGCGCCGGCCTTCCTTCAGGATGAGCTCGATATATTGGCCCGCGTTGAAGCGGAAGGTCTCGGACGCGGGCAGTTGCAGCTTGATGACCGCCACGTCGGGCGCGGCGCGTTCGATGGTTTGCACGCGGGCGGGCAGCTTGCGTATCTGGATGTCGCTGGCCAGGCGGACTTCCGCCGACTCCACCAGCAGGTCGGAGGAAGGCCGGGCCTGGCACAGCAGGGTATAGCCGGCCGCCAGTTCTTCCGGGGCGAGGATCTGCGCGGGATAGGGGCCGGCGTCGTACTGACCCGATACCACCTTGCCTTTGCAGGTGGAGCAGGCGCCGCTACGGCAGCTGTAGGGCAGGACATAGCCTGCGGCCAGCGCGGCATCGAGCACGGTTTGTCCGACTTCGGCCTTGAACTGGTGCTGGGAGGGCGTAAGGGTTACCTGGAAACTCATGGCGCGACGGGTGCGTGACGGTTCGGGAACAGGGGCGAATCGGACATTCTATAATTTTTGCCGTCCCGGGACAGGCGCAGCCGGGGCTGCCATCCCGCTTAATGCGCCGGAAGGTTCTCCATGACGTGGGTCATCCTGGTTCTGGCCGGATTGTGTGAAATCGTGTGGGCGGTGGGCCTGAAGTTCACCGACGGCTTTACCCGCATCCTGCCCTCTGCCATCACCATCGTGGGCATGGTGGCCAGCGTGTGGCTGTTGGCCATCGCCATGCGCACCCTGCCCCTGGGCACGGCCTACGCCGTGTGGGTAGGCATCGGCACGGTGGGCGCGTTCATCGCCGGCGTCATCCTGTTCGGCGAAAGCATGGGCTGGCTGCGCCTGGCCAGCGTGGCCCTGATCGTGGTTGGCCTGGTCGGCTTGAAGCTGTCCGCGTCGTAGCGCCGCGTCCGCCGCGCTAGAAATTCCACTCCGCCGAGATCGCGTCGCCCACCCGCAGGATGGCGCCGGGCCGGGCATCCACGATGGCGTTCTGCCCGAACACCACGCCCAGGTCCGTGCTGCGCGTGGCGGTCAGCGTGATGCCGGGCTCGTCGCCGCGCCGGCCCGAGCGCTGGTCCACATCCGGGATGCTGCAACGCGTGCAAGGCTTGACCAGGGCCATGCGGACGTCTTCGCCGCGCGCCAGCAAGGCCAGGTGATCCTCGTCGTAGGCGGCCAGGTCGTCGCCGTCCAGCACGATATTGGGCCGGAACCGGTTCATCGGCACGGGCTCCCGCCCCTTCCCCCGCAATTGGGCATTGAGTTCATCCAGCGATGCCTGGTTGGCGATCAGCAAGGGGAAGCCGTCGGCGAAGCCGAACAGGTTGCGGTCGTCGAAGCCGGCGGCCAGGTCGGCGTGGCTTTCGCGCCAGCGCCCCACCCAATCGCGGCTGACGACACGCCCCGCGCCGGCGATATCGACCTTGAACAGGCGGCAGGGCTGTCCCAGGAAGTCGCTGAACCAGCGGGCGGCCGCTTCGCCTTCGGGGCGAGCGGTGAAAGTATCGCGCCACACCGTGACGGATTCCTCCGGGCCGGCCAGTCCGGAGCCATCCAGGGGCACCTCCAGCGGCGGCATGCCGGGCGCGCCCAGTTGCAGATGCGTGGCGGTCAGGGCCGTGCGGATCGCGGCCATCTCCGGCCGCTGGCGCTGCGTCAGGAACTGGCCGCCGGCCACGACCAGCCAGCGGCGGTCGTGGGCCAGTCCGGCGGCATCGATGGGCGACACATCCAGATCGATGCCCGCGCAGGACTTGACGGGGTAGATGTGCAGGCTGCGTATGGAAAGGGACATGTCGGGCCGGGCGTGCTTGGGAATCGCGCAAGCATAGCAATAATCCCGGGCAACCCGGCCACCGCGGCGGCGGGCGGCGTTGAATGCGTCGCGCGCCGCGCGCGGCGCCGCGGCGGCGCGTCAGACCAGCTTCAGCGCGTCCAGCGGCGTCAGGGCCTTGAAGCCGGACCGCGTGGCGATGTGCTCCGGCCGCGGCGCCAGCCCGTATTTCGGCGCGCCCAGCGCGTTTTCGACGCTGTTGTAGACCATGAATACATTGGACCGCGGCCAGGGCGAGATATTGCTGTTCGAGCCGTGCATGGTGTTGCAGTCGAAGAACACCACCGAGCCCGCCTTGCCCGTCATCGCCTGGATCCCGCCCTGTTCCACCAGCAGTTGCAGGCTGACCGGATCCGGCACGCCGTACTCCTGCTTTTTCAGCGACTGCTTGTAGTGGTCCTGCGGCGTTTCGCCGATGCAGGAGATGAACTGCCGGTGGGAGCCCGGCACCAGCATCAGCGGACCGTTGCAGGCATTATTGTCGGTCAGCAGCACCGAGCAGCTGAGCGCGCGCATGGCGGGCATGCCGTCCTCGACGTGCCAGGTCTCGAAATCCGAGTGCCAATAGAATTCCTTGCCCTTGAAGCCCGGCTTCATGTTCGCGCGCGACTGATGGACGTAGACTTCGGAGCCCAGTATCTGCCGCGCCACGTTGATGAGACGGGGATCGCGCGCCAGCCGCGCGATCATGGGGCTGAGCTGGTGCACCATGAAAATGGACCGCACCGCATTGCTGCCCGGTTCGGTAATGGATTCCTCGCGCCGCACGATGGCCGGATCGCGCGTCATGCGCGTGGTCTCGGCGATGAGCGCATCGACCTCGGCCGCCGGCAAGAGGTTTTCCAGCATCAGGAAACCGTCGCGTTCGTAGGCCTGGACTTGCTCGGCCGACAAGGCGTCGGCGTAGCGCCCGTCGCCATACACCACGGGGTCGTGGCGGGCGACGATGCCGGCGCTGCGGTCGGTGCGCGAGGCGTATCGGTCTTTGGCAGGTGAGATCATCACGTTGCCTCCTTGCAAATGAATCGGTTCAGCACTGTCTTACGCCGCCGCCTTTTCGGGCAGCGGATACACGCCGTTCTCGTCGTGCACTTCCTGGCCCGTCAGCGGGGGATTGAAGACGCAGATGACGCGCAGCGGCTTTTCGCCGCCGCACAGCCAGTGTTCGTCGTTTTCGTTCAAGGCGTAGACCACGCCCGGACCCAGCTCATAGCGCTTGCCGTCGGCGATGGTTTCCAGGGAACCGTCGCCTTCGATGCACCACACCGCCTCCAGGTGGTTGCGGTAATGGATATGGGTGCGCGTGCCGGGAAAGATGGTCGTTTCGTGGAAGGAGAAGCCCATGCCGTCTTTCTTGAGGAGCACACGCCGGCTCATCCAGGTATCGGTGCGGACCTCGTCCTTGGTCCCGATGACGTCTTTCACATTGCGTACGATCATTGGCGTTTTCCTCCGAATTTCAGGATGCGGGCGGATTGCCCGGATTCGGCCAGTACGTCGGCCACACTGGCCTCGATGGCGTCGAGGCCGCGCTTGAGCAGGTCGTCTTCGATGGTCAGCGCGGGCAACACCTTCAGCACCTCGTCATGGGCGCCGGATGTCTCGATGACGATGCCGCGCTCGAAGGCCTTGCGGGCGATGCGGTTGGCCAGCTCGGGCTGGCTGGCGGTGACCAGGCCCTGTATCAGGCCCCGGCCGCGAACCGCCAGGCCGCTGCCCGGATAGCTGTGCGCCAGGTTCTCCAGCCAGTCGCGCACCAGCCTTTCCTTGCGCAGCACTTCGCGCGAAAACGCCTGGTCTGCCCAATACGTGTCCAGCGCGGCGGCCGCGGTAACGAAAGCCAGGTTGTTGCCGCGGAAGGTGCCGCTGTGGGCGCCCGGCTTCCAGACATCCAGTTCAGGCTTCATCAGCACCAGCGACATGGGCAGCCCGAAGCCGGACAGGGACTTCGACAAGGTGATGATGTCGGGCTGGATGCCGGCGGTTTCGAAGCTGAAGAACGTGCCGGTTCGTCCGCAGCCCACCTGGATGTCGTCCACGATAAGCAGCATGTCGTGGCGGCGGCAGACCTTTTCCAGCTCCTTCAGCCAGCGCAGCGTGGCCACGTTGACGCCGCCCTCGCCCTGCACGGTCTCGACGATGACCGCGGCCGGCTTGTCCGTGCCGCTGCTGGGATCGTCCAGCATGCGCTCCAGGTAGGCCATCGTGTCCACGTCGGGACCGAAATAGCCGTCATAGGGCATGAAGGTGGTGTTGCTGAGCGCATAGCCGGCGGCATCGCGAAACTTGGCATTGGCCGTGGCCTGCAGGGAGCCGCCGCTGACGCCGTGGAAGGCGTGGGTAAAAGAGATGATGTTGGAACGGCCCTTGACCTGGCGCGCGATCTTCAGCGCGGCTTCTACCGCATTGGTGCCGGTGGGTCCCGTGAACTGCAGCGTATATTGCCATTTGCGCGGCTTCAGCAGCACCCGGTCGACCGTTTCCAGGAAATGCTTTTTGGCGCTGGTGGCCATATCCAGGCCGTGCACCACGCCGTCGGACGCCAGGTAATCCATCAGGCGCGCCTTGAAGAGCGGGTTGTTGTGCCCGTAGTTCAGCGTGCCGGCGCCGCTGAAGAAATCGATGTATTCGGTCCCCTCTTCGTCGATCAGCAGCGAACCGCGCGCCTGATTGAAGATCACCGGGAAGGAACGTATGTAGCCGCGTACTTCCGACTCCATGCGATCGAAGATTTTCAGGTCCATATCGTTTTCTCCTTTTTGGTGCATCTGGGACAAGCGGACCGCTGCCCGCCGCGATGGCGGCGCCGTCCACTGCTTGGGGGAATGCCGCGACCGGTCCGCCTAGCGCGGGATCGAGGCGAACGGCCCGATGCTCAGCAGCATCTCGTCGTCGTGCTCGGCCTGCCCGAAGAGCTGCTTGCCGAAGAACGGTTGTTCGGCCACATGGGCGCCGAGATCGGCGGCCAGGCGGATGAACGTGCGACGCGATGCGTGGTTGTCGGGGCCGACGGTGGTTTCCAGACGGCGGACGGCCGCCAGTCCGGGACGGCGCAGCAAGTCGTGCAACATGTGCCGCGCCAGGCGATGGCCACGCGCGCGCTCATGCACGGCGACCTGCCAGATGAAAAGACGGTCCGCCTGCCCGGGGGGCACGTAGGCCGACACAAAGCCGTCGATGCTGCCGCCCGGGCTTTCCGCCACCACGCAGGTGCCGGAAAAGTGCTGGCACAGCAGCAGGTAGGCGTACACCGCGTTCAGGTCCAGCGGCGGACATTCGGCGATCAGGCGATGGATGGCCGCGCCATCGGTGACCCGCGGCGTCCTGAACAGGTGGGTCGCTTCCTGCGCGAGCGGAGGCGCGGCGGCGCGCGCGATGGCGGCCCGCGTCATACCACCAGCCCCGATTCCGGCGCCGGCCCGTTGGTGGGTACATCCAGGATGGGCGACGCATCGTGCGCGTCGGCGGGCGCCGCCTGGCCACCCTGCTCCATCAGCGCGACGATGCGTTCCAGCGACAGGGTGATGGTGGCCTGTTCCAGTTCCGGCAGGGCATTGAGGGCATCCGCCAGGTGCTTCTGCAAGGGCGAAGGCGCCTGCTTGGCGAGCTCGATGCCGGCGACGGTGGCGGTGACGAACACGGTGCGGCGGTCCTCGCGGCCGCGTTCCCGGCGGATCAGGCCCTTGTCTTCCAGGCGGTCCAGGATGCCTACGACCGTGCTGGGGCTGACGTGGATTTCCCGGCTGATCGCGGTGGAGGTCAGCGGGCCCAGCGCGATGACCGTGCGCAGGCACATGAGCTGGGGCGCGGTGATGTGGCTGACCGCTGCCAGCTGGCGCGAGTGCAAGGCAATCGACCGGGTGATCCGGCGCAGCGCGCGCAGGATACGCAGGTCGTACTGCTGGGCAGAGGGCGCGGGCGCCGCGGGAGCGGGGTGATGGGACTCAGTCATATGCACTGAAATAAATCGGCTCAGTAAGATTCTGACCAGAATAAATTCTGGTGAATTGATTTCAGTACGAATTATATGAGCTCAAGTCGATCCTGTGAACCCCCGTGATCCGCCGGGGCGGGCGATCTCACCTTCGCTTACCTTCGGTCACCTGCCCCGCGGCGGGGTCGGTGCGGCGGGGCATGGAGCCGGCAAGCCAGGCCAACCGGCAAGCGCCCCGGCAAAAAAAACGGCGGCCCCAGGTAAACCCGTGGAGCCGCCGGCCTTGGCCGCAAAACGGTGCGCTAGAACACCGGGGACAGCAAGGGCTGCTTGGGCCGCACGTCCAATTGCCGGCCCTTGCGCGCCCGCTTGCCCACATAGGCCTGCAAGTCCGCGCCGGCCAGGATGTCCTCGACCTGCTTGTTGCGATACGTACCCGTGGCGCGCAGGCCCTTGGGACCGATGGGCACCGCCTGGGCCAGCGTGTCGTTGCCATCCAGCCCCATCAGGATGGTGCCGCGCCCGCCGCCGGCCAGCGTCTTGACCTCGTCCAGGCCGAACAGCAGGAACTTGCCCTTGGCCGACAGCAGCGCCAGCCGCTGGGCACTCTCGAAGACCGGCACCGGCCGCAACAGCGCATCGCCCTCTTCCAGGGTGATGAACTGCTTGCCGCCGCGCTGGCGGCTGGTCATATCCGACAGGCGCGCGATAAAGCCGAACCCGCCCTCCGTGGCGAACAGCCAGCGGGTGTCCGGCGCCGCCGCGATCATGTGCAGGATGCGCGTGCCCGAGGCCAGATCGATCATGGTGGTGACGGGCTGCCCGTCGCCGCGCGCGGAAGGCAGGTTGGCCACCGGGACGGTGTAGGCGCGGCCGTTGTCGCCCAGGGCGATCAGGGTATCCGTGGTGCGGCATTCGAAGGCGCCGTACAGGTGGTCGCCCTGCTTGAAGCCGAACTGCGTGGCATCGTGCCCATGACCCTGCCGCGCGCGCAGCCAGCCCTTCTGCGACACGATCACGGTGACCGGCTCATCGACGACGCGCGCTTCCACCACCGCGCGTTCCGCCGCCTCGATCAGGGTGCGGCGCTCGTCGCCGTACTGCTTGGCGTCGGCTTCGATCTCACGGACGATCATGCGCTTGAGCGAAGCGGGATTGTCCAGCAGCTCCTGCAGCTTGGCGTGCTCTTCGCGCTTGTCCGCCAGTTCCTGCTCGACCTTGATGCCATCCAGGCGCGCCAATTGGCGCAGGCGCATTTCCAGGATGTCCTCGGCCTGGCGCTCGGTCAGCTTGAAGCGCGTCATCAGCGCGGCGCGCGGCTCGTCGGCTTCGCGTATGGTCTGGATGACCTCGTCCACGTTCAGGTAGACCACCATGCGCCCTTCCAGCACATGGATACGGTCGGCGACCTTATCCAGGCGGTGGCGCGTGCGGCGGATGACGGTGTCCGTGCGGAAGGCCAGCCATTCCAGCAGGATCTCGCGCAGCGGTTTCTGGCGGGGGCGGCCGTCGGTGCCGATGCACACCAGGTTGACCGGCACGCTGCTTTCCATGCTGGTCTGCGCCAGCAGGGTGTTGACGAACTCGTCGCGATCCACGCGCGAGGTCTTGGGCTCGAAGACCAGGCGCACCGCGGCATCCTTGCCCGACTCGTCGCGCACGGCGTCCAGCAGCGCCAGCATCTGCGCCTTGGCCTGCTGCTGTTCCGCGGTCAGGGCCTTCTTGCCGGCCTTGACCTTGGGGTTGGTGAGTTCCTCGATCTCTTCCAGCACGCGCTGGCCCGATGCGCCCGGGGGCAGTTCGGTGACCACCAGCTGCCACTGGCCGCGGGCGAGTTCCTCGAACTGCCAGCGGGCGCGTGCCTTCAGCGAACCGCGGCCGCTGTTGTAGATCTGCGCGATGTCCCCCGCCGGGGTGATGATCTGCCCGCCGCCGGCGAAATCGGGACCCGGCACCAGGGCATAGAGTTCTTCGTCCGGCAGGTTGGGATGCTTGAGCAGCGCGACGCAGGCCTGGGCGATTTCCCGCAGGTTGTGCGAGGGGATCTCCGTGGCCATGCCCACGGCGATCCCCGAGGCGCCGTTCAGCAGCATGACCGGCAGCCGCGCCGGCAGCATCTGCGGCTCCTGGTGGCTGCCGTCGTAGTTGGGAATGAAGTCGACCGTGCCTTCCTCGAGCTCGTCCAGCAGCAACCGGGCGATGGGGGTGAGCCGGGCCTCGGTATAGCGCATGGCCGCGGCGTTGTCGCCGTCGCGCGAGCCGAAATTGCCCTGGCCGTCGACCAGGGGATAGCGCAGCGTGAAGCCTTGCGCCATGCGGACCATGGCGTCATAGGCCGCCTGGTCGCCGTGCGGATGGTATTTGCCCAGCACGTCGCCCACCACGCGGGCGGATTTGACGGGCTTGGCGGTCGGCCCCAGGCCCATGGCCTGCATGGCGTACAGGATGCGCCGCTGCACGGGCTTTTGCCCATCGCCCACGTCGGGCAGCGCGCGGCCGCGCACGACGGATACGGCATAGTCCAGGTATGCCTGCTCCGCGTAGCGGCCCAGCGTGATGGCGGCGTCGCCCGATTCGGTGTCGAACAGGCCTTGTTGATTACTGTCGGTCATGGTGTCGCGTCATTGCGATGCCGCCCCGGCCATGCCGGCGGCGGCATCTGGCATCAGATATCGAGTTCGGCGAGGTTGCCTTTTTCTTCCAGCCAGGAACGGCGCTGCGCGGATTCGCCCTTGCCCATGAGCATGTCGAAGACGCGCGTGGTCTGTTCCGGGTCCAGGTCGCCGTAGCTCACGGGCAGCAGGCGCCGCGTATCGGGGTTCATGGTGGTTTCCCACAGCTGCTCGGGACTCATTTCGCCCAGCCCCTTGAAGCGGCTGATGCTCCAGCTGCCCTCGCGCAGGCCTTCCTTGCGCAACTTGTCCTGCACGGCTTCCAGTTCGCCGGCGTCCAGGCAATAGACCTTGCGCGGCGGGCGCTTGCCCTGCGCCGGCACATCCACGCGGAACAGCGGCGGCCGCGCCACATAGACGTTGCCGGCCTCCACCAGCTTGGGGAAATGCCGGTAGAACAGGGTCAGCAGCAGTACCTGAATGTGCGAGCCGTCCACATCGGCGTCCGAAAGGATGCAGATGCGGCCGTAGCGCAGGCCGGACAGGTCCGGCGTATCGCCGGGCCCGTGCGGATCGACGCCGATGGCCACGGCGATGTCATGGATCTCGTTGTTGGCGAACAGGCGGTCGCGCTCGACTTCCCAGGAGTTGAGCACCTTGCCGCGCAGCGGCAGGATGGCCTGGAATTCCTTGTCGCGGCCCATCTTGGCCGAACCGCCGGCCGAGTCGCCCTCTACCAGGAAGACCTCGGTACGCGAGGCGTCGCTGGATTCGCAATCGGTGAGCTTGCCCGGCAGTACCGCCACGCCGGAACTCTTGCGCTTCTCGACGCGTTGCGCCGACCGCGCGCGTGCCTGGGCCTGGCGGATCGCCAGCTCCGCCAGCTTGCGGCCGTATTCCACATTGCTATGCAGCCAGAGGTCCAGCGCCCCGCGCGTGAAGCCGCCCACCAGGCGCACGGCGTCGCGGCTGTTCAGCCGTTCCTTGATCTGCCCCTGGAACTGCGGGTCCAGCACCTTGGCCGACAGCACGAAGCTGGCACGGGCGAAGACGTCCTCGGGCAGCAGCTTGACGCCCTTGGGCAGCAGGCTGTGCAGTTCCGCGAAGCCCTTGACGGCGGCGAACAGGCCCTCGCGCAGGCCGGACTCGTGCGTGCCGCCCGCCGGCGTGGGTATCAGGTTTACATAGGATTCCCGGACGGCATTGCCCTCTTCCGTCCAGGCGACCACCCATTGGGCGCCTTCGCCGTCGGCGAAGGTTTCGTGGTCCGCGCCGGCGTACTGGCTGCCCTCGAACATCGGGATCATCAGTTCGGCGCCGTCCAGGGCCTCGGTCAGGTAGCCGCGCAGGCCGTCCTCGTACAGCCAGGACTTGGTGTCGCCGCTCTTTTCCACCGCCAGCGTGACGCGGGTACCGGGCAGCAGCACCGCCTTGCTGCGCAGCAGCTGGGTCAGCTCGGCCAGCGGAATGTTGGGGCTGTCGAAATACTTGGGATCGGGCCAGACGCGCACCCGCGTGCCGGATTTCTTCCTGGCCACGCCGCTGAAGGGGGCCAGCGCTTCGGCGACCTCGCCGTCGCGAAACACCATGCGGTGAATGCCGCCGTCGCGCCAGACGATGACCTCCAGGCGGTTGGCCAGCGCGTTGGTGACCGATACGCCGACGCCGTGCAGGCCGCCGGAAAACGCATAGGCGCCGCCGCCCTGCTTGTCGAACTTGCCGCCGGCGTGCAGCCGGGTGAACACCAATTCCACGACCGGGGCGTTTTCCTCGGGGTGCATGCCCACCGGAATGCCGCGGCCGTCGTCCTCGACGGAGACGCTGCCGTCGGCGTGCAGCGTGACCTGGATGTGCTTGCCGTTGCCGGCCAGGGCTTCGTCGGCGGCGTTATCGATGACTTCCTGCACGATGTGCAGCGGATTTTCGGTGCGGGTGTACATGCCCGGGCGCTGCCGCACGGGCTCCAGGCCCTTCAGGACCCGGATGGACGCCTCTGTATAACGTGGAGTGGCCAAGTTATCCCCAACATCTGTGGAAAAAAACCGACATTCTAAGAAAAGCCTGAGCATTGGCGCGGCCCGAGGTGGGATGCGCAGATCCTGACCAGGCACCGGACGGGCGCCGGACGAACCCCGCCGGCCCATGGGCGGCGGGAGCGTCCGCCCCCGGCGGGACGGGGCTGTCGGCGCCGGCCGCCCCCGCGCGAGGCTGGTTATCCTACACAAAAACCCATGAAGCCTGTTCGGATGGACAGTGGTATGCTTTAATCCTGCCAAACAATAAGGGCGGGTCGTAGCACGTCTCCCCGCCGCAAAGCAACGAGAACAGTCATGAGTGACCAAATCAAGCATGTCAGCGACGCCAGCTTCGATGCCGACGTTTTGAAGGCCGACCTCCCCGTGCTGGTCGACTACTGGGCCGAATGGTGCGGCCCCTGCAAGATGATCGCCCCCATCCTGGAAGAAGTCGCCAAGGAATACGCCGGGCGCATCACCATCGCCAAGCTGAACGTGGACGAAAACGGCGACACGCCGGCCAAGTACGGCATCCGCGGCATCCCCACGCTGATGCTCTTCAAGGACGGCAAGGCCGCCGCGACCAAGGTCGGTGCCCTGTCGAAATCCCAACTCACCGCCTTCCTGGACAGCGCCTTGTAATCAGCGTTCGCTCCCGTCGCGCGGGCCCGTCCGTGGCCCGCCGCCCCCTTCCTCTTTCCTTCCCCCGATAATTCAACGCAATGCACCTGAATGAACTAAAGGCGCAACACGTCTCCAAATTGCTGGAACTGGCCGCCTCCCTGGAAATCGAGAACGCCAATCGCCTGCGCAAGCAGGAGCTGATGTTCGCCATCATGAAGAAGCGCGCCAAACAGGGCGAGCAGATCTTCGGCGACGGCGTGCTGGAAGTCCTGCCGGACGGCTTCGGTTTCCTGCGGTCGCCGGACACCTCGTACCTGGCGAGCACCGACGACATCTATATTTCCCCCTCGCAGATCCGCCGCTTCAATCTGCATACGGGCGATTCCATCGAGGGCGAGGTGCGTACGCCCAAGGACGGCGAGCGTTATTTCGCGCTGGTGAAGGTCGACAAGGTCAACGGACTGCCGCCCGAGGCGATCAAGCATCGGATCATGTTCGAGAACCTGACGCCGCTGCATCCCAACCAGGCGATGCGGCTGGAACGGGACATCAAGAGCGAGGAAAACCTGACCGGCCGCATCCTGGACATCTTTGCGCCCATCGGCAAGGGCCAGCGCGGACTGATCGTCGCCAGCCCCAAGTCGGGCAAGACGGTGATGATGCAGCACATCGCGCACGCCATCACCACCAACTTCCCCGACGCGGTCATGATCGTCCTGCTGGTGGACGAACGCCCGGAAGAAGTGACGGAAATGCAGCGCACCGTGCGCGGCGAAGTGGTCGCCTCCACCTTCGACGAACCGGCGACGCGCCACGTGCAGGTGGCCGAAATGGTCATCGAAAAAGCCAAGCGCCTGGTGGAACTCAAGAAAGACGTGGTGATCCTGCTGGACTCCATCACCCGCCTGGCGCGCGCCTACAACACGGTCGTGCCAGCCTCGGGCAAGGTGCTGACCGGCGGCGTGGACGCCAATGCCCTGCAGCGCCCCAAGCGCTTCTTCGGCGCCGCGCGCAACGTGGAAGAAGGCGGTTCCCTTACCATCATCGGTACGGCCCTGATCGAAACCGGCAGCCGGATGGACGAAGTCATCTACGAAGAATTCAAGGGCACCGGCAACTCGGAAGTCCACCTGGAACGCCGCCTGGCGGAAAAGCGGGTCTACCCGTCCATCAACCTGAACAAGTCGGGCACCCGCCGCGAAGAGCTGCTGATCAAGCCCGAACTGCTGCAGAAGGTCTGGGTACTGCGCAAATTCATCCACGACATGGACGAAATCCAGGCCATGGAATTCATCCTGGACAAGATGCGCGCGACGAAGACCAACGCCGAATTCTTCGACATGATGAAGAAGTAGGTCCACCCCCCGAAGCGCTGCGCGCTTCCCCCCTCAAGGGGGGCGACGCTAGCGGACCGGCGGAGCCGGATCCGCGCGTCCTGGGTCTGGGAGGCACCTGTTTTTTGCGGAGGGGGAGGCTCCCCTCCGAAGCGCTGCGCGCTTCCCCCCTCAAGGGGGGCGACGCTGCAGACCGGCGGAGCCGGATCCGCGCGTCCTGGGTCTGGGAGGCACCTGTTTTTGTGCAAAGATGGCAGTGCCTATCCCTAGTTTTATCAATGCTCGATGGGGTCCTTGGGTATTGCGGCTTCGGATGCGGGGCTGGTGGGGAGCGGGCCCTCGATGGGGGCGACCTTGGGGTCGCTCCAGGGGCCGGTGACCGCGTATTGCACGGTCATCGCCCGGGCCAGGGGGTATTTCAGCAGCCATTGCGTCACGAAGGCGCCCAGGCCCAGCAGCGGGTTCACGGCCAGCGCCGTGGCCACCGCGGCGCCGCTGGCATCCAGATTGGGCACCACCACGGCCTTCAGGTCCCAGGTTTCATCGATGATGCTGGTCGTGCCGGACAGCACGATCGTGGCGACCGGGCCGTTCACCTTGTAGTCGTCCGTGCGTATCAGGCCCTTCGATACATTGAAGCGGGCGCGTATGGTGTCGAAGGGAAAGCCGTCGCGGAACAGGTTCGCCGGATTCAATTCCAGCTTGGCCAGGCGCTGCAGGGATTGCATGGACAGCAGTTCCAGCAGGCGCGCCGTGCGGGAATTCACGTGGATGAGCCGGCCCTTGTCCATGCGCAGCTTCAGGTTGCCGTCTATACCCGCCACATTTTGCGACCACGGCAGGTCATACCAGGTGAGTTTGCCCTCCGCCGTTCCGGCGCCCCCGGCCGCCATGTCCGGCCAGCCCAACCGTGCCAGCAGCTTGCCGAAGTCGCTCCATTTGGCGGAAGCATCCACCGACAAGCCGCGTTCCGGGCCGCTGAGCCGCCAGGTGCCCGTGGCGTCCAGCGAGGCGTCGTCGTTGGCGATGCGCAGCGTATCCAGCCGCCAGCGTTGGCCGCGCTCGACATTGGTGCCGACCACGCGCAGGCTGCCCAGGTCCTTGCCATAGAAGCGCAGCACGTCGGCTTGCAGGTCGACCGCGGGGATATCTTTCAGGTCGTCGCCCGACGAGGTATCGTCCGCGGCTTTTTCATGGCCTTCCTCACCGAAGGACAGGTATTTGAAGCGGGCGCTGACCTGCCCGGCGATCGCGCCGGAAGCCTCGCGCCACGTAACTGAACCGGCGGCCTGTTTGGACTGGATATCGACGCGCCACTGGGCGGGCTCGGGGCGCACGGCATAGAGCTTGAGGTCGTTCAGCGTCACGCCCGCCACGCGCAGCCGCGGGGTCTCCATGGAAATCACGTCCGGCGGTGGCAGCAGCGGCGTATCGGCCGCGCGCTTGCCCTTGGCTGGCGCGGGGGGCGGATCGAAACCGTCCGCCACGTCCTGCCACGCGTCCACGTCCAGATCGGGCAATTGCAGGCGCAGGCTGAGCCCCTGCGCGGGCAGGGTCGCGGGCTGGTTGGCGCCCAGCGCGCCGCGCGCGAACGTCCAGCGCTTTTCGGCGGGATCGCGTTCCAGCAATAGATTGATGTTCTGGCCCAGGCTGGCGGTCAGCCAGTCGCGGTCGCGGCTGCCGGCATTGGTCGCCGGGCTCCATTGCACGCGCAGGGGCAGCGTCGCGGCGGCGGTCTTGCCGACCGGCGCGGGCATATCGATGGCCATGCCAGCCAGGTCCGACTCCAGCGAAACGTCCACGCGCCCGCCACGGATGTAGAGCAACTTGCCGCGCACCGCGGTGCGCCCGGAGAAGCGCGACATCGCCGGGGCGCGCACCAACTGCGCGAGCCCCGCCGCGCTGACCTGGCCGTCGAAGCGCAAGCCGTTGCGCGTGTCCAGCAGGCTGCCGTTGATGGTCAGGGGGCCGCCCAGGAACTGGGCCTGTACGTCGCGCGCCCGCAGGTCTTCCTCCGTGAATTCCAGCATGCCGCGCAGCTGCGTGAGCGCGGGCAGCCGGGGATACAGGGTGAAGTCGTTGTCGTTGAAGGACA
Organism: Bordetella bronchialis; assembly: GCF_001676705.1. Classification (NCBI taxonomy): domain Bacteria; kingdom Pseudomonadati; phylum Pseudomonadota; class Betaproteobacteria; order Burkholderiales; family Alcaligenaceae; genus Bordetella; species Bordetella bronchialis. The sequence continues at coordinate 1,938,359 of NZ_CP016170.1, read as the reverse complement.
GCGAGCCCTGCACGGTGGTGTCGTCGGTATGCCGCAGCGGAACATGCAGCGCGAGCGCCACATCCCACTCGCCCGTACCGCGGGACTGCGCCAGGCGGTTCTCCAGCAAGGCGCCCAGGGGCGTGGCGTTCGCCGTGGAGAGAAAAGCGGGCACGGGACCCCGCACCTCGCCCTGCAGGTAGAGCTCGGCGTCGTTCTCCATATCCGGGATACCGGCCTTGATCGCGCCCAGCTGCAGCGGCGTATCGCGCACGTCGGCCGGACGCAGGATGCCCCCGGGCTTGCCGTCCAGGGTAAGCGCCGCGCCATCGATGGCGAAACTGCCGTCCAGGCCCAGTATCGCCGGCCAGGCCTTGCGGTCCCGCGTCGCGGGGGCGTAGTCCACCGTCGCGCCTATGAACTGCCCGCCGATATGGAAGCGGCCGCCCTGCTCCGGCCGCGAAAAGGGAAACTGGTTCAGGTCTCCCCGCAGGACCAGGCCGGCATCGCGGACGACGCCCGCCTGCAGGCCGGTGGCCAGCCATTCGCGGGCGTCCTGCGATACGGTCAGGGGCAGATAGCGGTGAATGGCGCTCATGGTGGCGCGCCGCAAAGTGCCCCGGACGTCCGCGGTGCCGGCATCGGTCTCGCCGCGGGCTTCCCATTTGCCCTGCAGGCGCAGGTCCAGGTCGCCGTTGGCGGCCTGCAGGTCGCGCAGGTCCATGCCAAGGACGCCGTTGGGCGCGCGCCGCACGGTGGTGTCCAGCCGGGCCGTGTCCAGCGCCAGCCGGGGTTGTTCGAAGATACCGGGCAGGTCGGCGCGAACCTCCGCCGCCTGCCCGCGCAGCGCCAGCCCCGCGCCGTCCGCGCTGCGCGCCAGGGCGGGATATTGGCCGGCCCTGGCCAGGTCGCCGGGCAGGCCTTCCAGGCGGGCGCGGACCGTGCCGGCCGATGCGGCGACGCCGTCCTGCCAGCGCCAGCCCAACTGGCGCGCGACCAGGTCCAGCGTCACCGCGCCGAGCTTGCGGCCGTCGACCTGCATCCAGGCGCGGGCCGCCATGCGGCCTTGCAGCGGCGGCATATCCAGCCAGGGCCGCCAGGCGGTAGGCTCGCCATCCGCCAGCTCGGCGTAGACCTGCCCATGCCAGCTGGCGAAGTCCATGGGGTGGCGGTTGAACAGCGAGCGCTCGACCTCTCCGCGCACCGTGAGGCCGGCTGCCAGTGCGGCGGGCGGCCGGGCCTGCAGGGCGAAACGATGCGACAGCGCGCCATTGAGCATCACCAGGCTGGCATCCTGCAGCGTCAGTTCCGGCGCCGCGCGCGACTCGTCGATCCAGCGCACCGTGGCATGGCGCAGCACGATTTCACGTTGGCGCGCCAGCCACCGCAAGGCCACCGACCGGCTGGCGTCGTCCTGCCCGGAACCCGCAAGATCGATGGATAGTCCCGCTACCCACAGGCGGTCGTCGCGGTCGCGGCGCACGGTAAGGTCCAGCCCGTCGGCCTGCAGGAACACCAGCCGCGGCTCGCGGTTCAACAGGCTGCGCCAGGCGAGCACCGCATCCACCGCCGGCAGGGTCAGCACCGGGTCGCCCTGGCCGTCGGCGATTTCCACGCCCGCCAGGGTCAGCCTGGGATTGAGGCCGCGCCAATCGGCCGCGATGTGGCCGATGCGCACCGGAGCGCCCAGCGTCTGGCTGGCGTACTGTTCGATCTGCGGGCGCCACTGATCGATGCGCGGCAGCACGAAATAGCGCAGCCCCAGCAGACCCACCGCGGCGGCGACATAAATGATCCAGAGACTCCAGAGCAGACCGCGGAGGATTTTGAAGGGCACACGCACGTTTATTTAGCGGGGAAAGAGGTCTTGCGGTATCGTCCCCTTATACCCGAAATGTTTCGGGGCGTCTGCGCGATTTTTATCTATCTATGTCGACCTCTTCCCGCACACCGGCCGCCGGTTCGCCGGCCGCCGCTTCGCAGTCCGCCACTTCTCCGTCTGCCATCTCGCCGGCGTCGTCCGCCGCGGGCGCGATAGCCTTCGACGTCGCGCTGGCCTGGTCGGGCCACTTGCGCCGCGCGCTCGATGCGCGGCCGGACCTGCACGCGTGGCTGCGCGATGAGGGCGTGACGCAGGCATTGACCCCGGCGGTCCTGCGGACGTGGCGGGATGCGCTGGCGGGCACCCAGGCCGAGACCCTGCCGGTGGCCGAATGCCGCGCGGTGCTGCGGCGCCTGCGCGAACGTGTCTTCTGCGCCCTGATGGTGCGGGACCTGGCCGGCGCGGCCAGCCTGGAGGAAGTGGTCGGCGCCATGACGGCGCTGGCCGACCTGGCGGTGGCCGAGGCCTACCGCAGCGTGGCCACCGACCTGGCGGGCGTGCACGGCGCGCCCATCGACCCGACGACCGGCGCGCCGCAGGAAATGCTGATCATGGGCATGGGCAAGCTCGGCGGCCAGGAGCTGAACGTCTCCTCTGACATCGACCTGGTCATGCTGTACGGCGAGGAAGGCGAAACGCCCGGCCCCCGCCGCCTGAGCAACCACGAGTTCTACGGCCGGCTGACGCAGCGCATGATGCCCGTGCTGTCGGAACGCGATGCCAACGGCCATGTCTTCCGCACCGACCTGCGGCTGCGCCCGGACGGCGACGGCGGCCCGCTGGCCTGGAGCCTGGACGCGCTGGAACATTACCTGGTCGGGCAAGGACGCGAATGGGAGCGCTATGCCTGGCTGAAAGCCCGCCCCATGCCGGCCCGGGCCTTCGCCGGCAGCGATCCGGAACCCCATCTGCGGCACATGGAAAGCCTGCGGCAGCCCTTCGTGTACCGCAAGTACTTCGATTTCGATGCCCTGGCGGCGCTGCGCGCGCTGCGCGAACGCATCCGGCTGGATTGGGAAAGACGGGCGCTGGCGCGCAACGGCATGGACAGCGCGCTGAACATCAAGCTGGGCGAAGGCGGTATCCGCGAAATCGAATTCGTGGTGCAGCTCTCGCAACTGATACGCGGCGGCCGCATGCCGGCGCTGCAGGTGCGGGGCTTGTTGCCGGCCCTGCACTGCGAGCGCGAGGCCGGCCTGATCCCGCCGCAGGACGCCCAGCGCCTGGAAGCCGCGTACCGTTTCCTGCGCCGCGTCGAACATGCCCTGCAATACCGCGAGGACGAGCAGACCCACCTGCTGCCTGCCGAGCCGGCCCAGCGGGCCGGACTGGCCGCCGCCCTGCGCATGGACCCGGACGCCTTCGAACGCACGCTGGCGGAACACCGGGGCTTTGTCGAGGAAACCTTCCGCAACGCATTTCGCCTGGCCGGCGTGGGCGACGGTGACGGCGGCGCCGGGGCATCGAGAAATCCCCAGCCGACGAACGGCCCGGACGGCGCGCGGAGCGCCGCTTCGGGGCCGGGCGCCGCGGCCGGCGCGCGCCCGGCCCGTCCGGGCGAGGCGAACGGCGGCCGCCATGTCCCGGGCGGCAACGGCGCGGATGCCGAGACGGATCCGGAATCCGCGCTGCTCGACGAAATCCACGCCCTGTTCGGCGAGGACGCCGCGCAGTTGTCCAACCGCGCGCGCGCCCTGCTGGATAGTCCGCGACTGCGCACCCTGCCGCACACCAGCCGCCAGCGGGTCGACACCCTGCTGCCCATGACGCTGCGGGCGGCCGCCCGCACCGGCGCGCCGGCCGCCGCCGCGGTGCGCCTGTTCGACCTCATCGAAGCCATCGCGCAACGCAGCGCCTACCTGGCGCTGCTGGCCGAATACCCCGACACGCTGGCGCGCATCGCACGCATGATGGCGGCCAGCCCCTGGGCGGCCCAATACCTGACTCAGCACCCGCTGCTGCTGGACAGCCTGATCGATTGGCGCACGCTGCACGAGCCGCTGGACTTCGGCGCGATGGCGCGCCAGCAGCGCGCGGATCTGGACGCCTGCCTGCTGCCCGACGGCAGCCCCGACATCGAGCGGCAGATGAACCTGATGCGCGACGTGCAGCGCCAGGCCAGCTTCCAGCTTCTCGCCCAGGACCTGGAAGGCGAACTGACGGTCGAAAAACTGGCGGACCAGCTGTCCGCCCTGGCCGACATGCTGCTGGCCGAGACGCTGCGGCGCGTCTGGCCCCTGGTCAACAAGCTGCCGGGGGCGGAACCGCGCTTCGCCGTGGTGGCCTATGGCAAGCTGGGCGGCAAGGAGCTGGGCTACGTTTCCGACCTGGACCTGGTGTTCCTCTACGATGACCCGCGCGAGGACGCCGCCGAGGTATACGCCAAGCTGGGGCGGCGCATGGCATCCTGGCTGTCCACCATGACTTCGTCCGGACGCCTGTACGAAATCGACCTGCGCCTGCGTCCCGACGGCGACGCGGGGCTGCTGGCGGTATCGGTGGAAGGATTCGCCGAATACCAACGCAAGCACGCCTGGGTATGGGAGCACCAGGCGCTGACGCGGGCGCGCTTTGCCGCCGGCGACCCCGGCGTGGGCGCCCGTTTCGAGGCCGTGCGCAAGGAGATCCTGCTGCAGCCGCGCGACGCCGCGAAGGTGCGCGCCGAAGTGCTTGCCATGCGCGAGAAGATCAGCGCGGGACATCCCAACAAGACCGACAAGTTCGACTTGAAGCACGACCGCGGCGGCATGGTGGACGTCGAGTTCGTGACCCAGTACCTGGTGCTGACGCAAGCGGCGGCGCATCCGGTGCTGGTCGGCAATCTGGGCAATATCGCGCTGCTGGGCATCGCGGCGCGCGAAGGCCTGGTCGATCCGGCGGTGGCCGCCCGCGCAGCCGATGCCTATCGCACCCTGCGCAGGATGCAGCACCAGATCCGGCTGCAGGGCCAGGAAAAAGCGCGGGTCGAACCCGGCGTCCTGGACGCGGAACGGGACGCCGTGGTGCTGCTCTGGAACGCGGTATTGGGGGACGAGCCGGCCGCACACGCCTGAGCGTCGCGCGGGGGAGTCGCCCTATAATCGAGCCATGTCCGAACTCGTCCGCCCCGTCCTGCAATTGCCCGAAGGCCGCCGCAAGGTGCTGCTGCACTCCTGTTGCGCGCCCTGTTCCGGCGAAGTCATGGAAGCCATGCACGCCTCGGGCATCGATTACGCGATCTACTTCTACAACCCGAACATCCATCCGGTCAAAGAGTACGAAATCCGCAAGCAGGAAAACATCCGCTTCGCGGAAAGGCATGGCATCGAGTTCATCGACGCCGACTACGACATGGACAACTGGTTCGAGCGCGTCAAGGGCATGGAAAACGAGCCCGAGCGCGGCATCCGCTGCACGGCCTGCTTCGACATGCGTTTCGAGCGCACGGCGCTGTACGCCCACGAGCACGGCTTCGACACGATCACCAGTTCGCTGGGCATCTCGCGCTGGAAGGACATGAACCAGATCAACGGCTGCGGCGAACGGGCCGCGGCGCGTTATCCCGAGCTGGTCTACTGGACCTACAACTGGCGCAAGGGCGGCGGTTCGCAGCGCATGATAGAAATCAGCAAGCGCGAAAACTTCTACCAGCAGGAATACTGCGGCTGCGTGTATTCCCTGCGCGACACCAACCGCCATCGGCGCGCCCAGGGCCGCGAACGCATCTACATCGGCGTGAAGTTCTACGGCAAGGATGGCCCCGTCAGGCAGGAAACGCTGCTGGCGGACGATACGCCGGCGACCGCCGCCACGCCGGATACGCCCTGATTCCCATCGCCACGGGCAACGGCCCCGGCATGGGGACCGGACAGGCCGGCACCCTGGAGACATTCGCGGCGCGCCGTGCGGCGTACACTTTGTCCTCGACCCCGCCCGCAACCTTGAGGACACTATGAACGGCGCCGAAAGTCTGGTCCATACGCTGCTGAAAAGCGGCATCGATACCTGCTTCGCCAACCCTGGCACCAGCGAGATGCACTTCGTCTCCGCGCTGGACCGCATTCCCGGCATGCACTGCGTACTGGCGCTGGCCGAAGGCGTCGTCACCGGCGCGGCGGACGGCTATGCCCGCATGGCCGACAAGCCGGCCGCCACGCTGCTGCATTGCGGACCGGGGCTGGCCAACGGGCTGGCGAACCTGCACAATGCGCGCCGCGCGAATTCCCCCATCGTCAACATCGTCGGCGACCAGGCCACGCATCATCGCCCGCTGGACGCGCCGTTGACGGCGGACACGGAAGGTTGGGCACGCCCTGTTTCCGCGTGGACGCGCACCGCCACCGATGCCGCCACCATAGGCCGCGACGCCGCGGCCGCCGTGCAGGCGGCGCGCACGGCACCGGGCCAGATCGCCACGCTGATCGCGCCTTCGGACACCTGCTGGAATGCCGGCGGCGTCGTCGCCGAACCGCTGGCGCCCCCGCCCGCTGCGTGCGTCGACGAAGGCGCCGTCGCGGCGATCGCGCGCGTGCTGCGCGCGGGCGAACCGGCCGTGCTGTTCGTGGGCAATGCGGCGCTGCGCGAAGCGCCGCTGGCCGCGGCCGGACGCATCGCGCATAAAACCGGTGCGCGCGTCATGGCGCCCACGTCCAATCGCCGTGTCGAACGGGGCGCCGGCCGCTATCCGGTCGCGCGCCTGCCGTATGCAGTGGAACCCGCCGTCGCCGCGCTCAAGGGCGTCAAGCACCTGATCCTGGTGGGCGCCAAGGCGCCGGTGGCGTTCTTCGCCTATCCCGACAAGCCCGCCGTAATGTACCCGGAAGACTGCGTGGTGCACGTCCTGGCGCGCGAGGACCAGGACGCCCTGGACGCCCTGTCCCGGCTGGCCGATGCCCTGGATGCGCGTGTCCCCGCGCCGGTCACCGAGCGTATCGCGCTGGAGCCCGCGCGCGGCGCCGTCACCTCCGAAGCCGTGGCCCAGACCGTGGCCGCGCTGCTGCCCGCGAACGCGGTCATCGTCGACGAAGGCGTAAGCTTCGGCCGCGCCTTCTACCCCGGCACGGCGAACACCGTGCCGCACGACTGGCTGCAGATAACCGGCGGCGCCATCGGCAACGGCCTGCCCCTGGCCACGGGCGCGGCCCTGGGCGCGCCGGGCCGACGCATCGTCTCGCTGCAGGCGGACGGTTCGGCGATGTACACCGTCCAGGCGCTATGGACCCAGGCCCGCGAACAGCTGGACGTGACCACGGTCATCCTGGCCAACAGGAAGTACGCCATCCTGCTGGGCGAGCTGCAAGGGGTCGGTGCGGCCGCCGGCAAGACGGCCATGGATATGCTGGACCTGACCCGTCCCGATCTGGAATGGGTGAAGATCGCCAACGGCATGGGCGTGGAAGCCGCGCAGGCCGACACCATGGACAAGTTCGCCGATCTCTTCGCCACCGCCAACCGGCGCAAGGGGCCTTTCCTGATCGAGCTGGTCATCTGACCTCCCGCGCGCGGCCAGGCGCGCGGGCCGGCTAACATCGCATCACAAAGAGTTATGCGGGCCGCGGCGCGCGGCGGTCTTCGCACGGCTATCCTGCGCAATATAGCGACTACGGGAAGGCGAAGATTCATGGCACCCTTATCGTGCCTGCGATACGGCAGCTACCGGCACGATCCCCTGAGCGGCGGCTACCCCCTGGGGCACGGCCATCGCATGTATCTGCCCGGGCTGATGCGATTCAGCCGCCCAGACCCGCTGAGCCCCTTCGGCGCCGGCGGCCTCCATCCCTACGCTTATTGCGCGGGCGACCCCATCGACCATACGGACCCGCGCGGCGCCTTCCCCGTCGTCGCCGTGGCAGCCTTGATCATCGCCTCGCTCGACGTTGCCTCGGTGATGCGGTCAGCCAGAAAAGCGGTCAACCTGTTCGACGAGGCGCGGGGGCTGACGGGAATGGGCCAACGCCGCGCACGAGCGCTCGCGGCGCTGCATGCCACGTCGGTCGTGTCGACGACATCCGGAGCTCTCGTGGGCGTCATTACCGCGGTGATGGGATTCTCCGCGCCCGACGGGCGCAACGGCTCGGGCGGCTGGCTATCGGGCGACGCGCGGGATCTGCTGTGGCTCACCGTCGCCCTGAGCGCCGTTGGCGGCGTCGCCGGCGGGGCGGCACATATCATGGGCAAGGCGATGCCGCACGCCGCGGCCGAAGTCCGGCCGGTGCAAATGGCCGAGATGCCCTACCCCTCGGATGAGGTTCATGCCAGCCGCCCGCGACGCCCGAGCGTCGTCACCACCTTGGACCCGGGCGCGATGGCGGTGGCAATGGAGAGGCACAGATGGCCGGTTCCCGTTTACGACGACATCATGCGTGGCGGCGAAAGCTACGATCGACCGCCCGCCTACCCGCAAGACGCCCCTCGGCCGGCGTCCCCTGGCGCTCCCCCGCCCTACTCGGTACAAGACCCGCTATCCCCCTCGCCTCCACCGGACGACCCCGCGCCAACCGCGGACATGTCGACACCGTTGTAGTCGAATGAACGCCCGCCCGACGCAGCACAATGCCATCGCCTATGCGGGTCAATACCGGGACCTTGCGTCCGCGGGCTACCCACCGGGCAACGGCTATCGCCTGTACTTGCCCTCCTTGATGCGATTCAACCGCCCCGATGACCTGAGCCCGTTCGGTGCCGGCGGCGTCCACGCCTATGCCTACTGCGCGGGCGATCCCGTCAATCATACGGATCCGGAGGGAAAGTATCCCATCCTGACATTCGCCAGCATGGTAATGACGCTGGTCGACATGGCCACCACGGCAAGCGCGTACCGGAACGCCAGCAGGATAGGCGGCGACCTGGCCCGCGTAGAGGGATGGACCGCGCGCGCCGTGGCCTTGCGGACTGCCCATCTTGTGTCCGGCGTGTCGGGCGGCGCGGGGGCGGTGGCGGGCCTGGCGGGCAGCATCCTGGGATTCACGTCCACGAACGGGCAAGGCGAGCCCACCGGACAGACCAGGATCCAATCCATCCTGCTCTGGACCACCATCGGGCTGACAGTGGCCGGCGCGGCCAGCTTCATGGCGGCGGCGCGCATGGCACGTTCGGTGGGCCGCATCGACCCCATCGAGCTGCCGCAAAGCGATGAAGCGCTAAACCGGAATTTCGCCGAAGAGCACCGCCAAGAGCTGGCGCGGGTAACGCTCGAACGGAATACGCTCCTGGACCAGATGCGGCGATCCCGCCCACCCGGATACCAGGATGCCATTCCCATGCGGACGCTATCGCATCCCCGGGGCGCCGGCCCGACGCCCGATATCCCTGCCATCGCGCCCCCGGCCTATGCGGAGACACCCAATGGCGTGACCCATCGCCCTTACATCTCGCCACCGCCCACGCCGCCGACCCGCACCGCCGCCACGCCATGGCGGGCAGGCCCGCCGCCCGCCTATACCACCAGGCCGCCTTCGCTCGCGACCCTTGCCCTGGACAGCCAGGATGGCCGGGAACAAGGACCGATCTAGAGATGCGGGACATGGGACGCCAGGCCTGCCTGACATGGCAACACAAAATGTTATGCCGGGCCCGCCCACCGGGCTGCCGCGCGCGGCTATCCTCCGCGCAGTAGCGACTCCGGAAAGCGGATACCCATGGCACACAGCCCGTCCCTGCGATACAGCGGCTACCGGCACGATCCCTTGACCGGCGGCTACGCCCTGGGCAACGGATACCGCATCTACCTGCCGGCCCTGATGCGTTTTGCCGAACCGGACAGCGACAGCCCGTTCCAGCTCGGCGGCATCAACGCCTATGCCTACTGCCATGGCGACCCCGTCGATCGTTCCGACCCCAGCGGGCATATCACCGAAGCGCTGGAGGCCCTGGCCGAAGAAGACCGGATCTGGCTGAGCGAAACCTGGGCTGAAGAAGCGAGCGGACATCAACGTCCGGCCGCGGCAGTCTCCGGCGATGCCGAAACGGGGAACATGCAATCGCTGGACCTCTCGGCCAAAGACCAGCCCGTGAAAATGCGACTGAAGCATTTGTTGCTCGTCGAACGCAAGGAGGCTCACGCCTATATCCCCGACGAAGCAGGCGAACGGATGATTGCGCTTCGCCCCGTCGTGCGCCGGGCGAACAGCCGCCCCGGTCCGACCGATCTTGCCTTGCAGCCCGCGGACGCCAAGCCGCTCGGCGTCATGTTCGCGACCGCGTCGTCCATGGGAGGCATGGCGCCGCGTATCGATGCCGGCCCAGACGCTCGACCGACGTCCAGGCTCGCCTGGGGTCACATCGACACCCATTCCGCCACCCCGTCCTACTCGCTGCCTCACGGCGGGGTTTTCGAGGCGTATCCGCCAACGGCTGCGACCTCGATATGGCAGGGCGGCGTGAAGGCGTTTCGCCAAGAGCCGGCAGACATGCCGCAATACGCGGACGAACGGCCGAACCCGGCTGGCGACCAGGGATCGGGCTACAGCCAGCCGACGCTGGTGTGAGACGCGCCGGGAGGGCGGCCATCGCGATGCGCGCGCCCGGCTAACATCGCAACACAAAGTGTTATGCCGACCGGGGGTCTGCCCGCCAGGCGAGCGGCTATCCTGCGCACGTAGCAACTACGTGACGAAGCGGACCCCCATGGCGAACAGATCGTCCCTGCGATACAGCGGCTACCGAAGCGACTTCGTGACTGGCGGCTACGCCCTGGGCAAGGGATACCGGGCCTACCTGCCAGGGCTGATGCGCTTCGCGAGGCCCGACGGCTGGAGCCCGTTCGGGCGCGGCGGAATCAATGGCTACGCGTATTGTGGCGGCGACCCCGTCAACTATTCGGACCCGAGCGGGCATCTTTTTGAAGAAGATTTCCTGGCGTTTGAACCGAAAAAAAAGCCCACCGTGGACAGAATGGGGCGGCCGCTCATGGAGACGCCCGCCGCGGTACTTGCCCCCCGGCCCGGTTTCAACGAGATCGAACCCGACAATCTCACATTCGGCGGGCAGGCATCCGACGGCGCATCGATCGGCACGCAGCGTGCGCGGCGTGGCACCAGCGCCGCTACGCAACCGGCCGGGCACGCCATGTCCGTAAAGGAGCAACTGGCCGCCGCCTTTTCGCTCGGTCCGGAAGACCCAGGTTCGACTAAGGCGCCAGGCAGCTTCGATATCCCGAGCGTGGAAGCGACACCCTATCACCCGGTGCCCCGGGCGCCGGTCGGGAAAGTGACAGTGACCGTCGCGGCAGACAGCGAGTTCCCGATAGACATCGACGACGCCACGAGTGACGTGGACGACGCCACGGGCAATCCGCCCGTGGCGCGACTGATCAATCCCTACTCGACCCGTGGCGGGAGCGTGGCGGCACCCACTCAGGCACCGCTCTCGCGGTTGAGGCAACGGATGGCGGATCTCTGGGAGACCGACGTCTCGAACATCCTGTTCTCGCCCATGGAGCCGCCGGACCCGCCCCTGTCGCGATGGCCCACCCTGCAAGGAAACCGGCAATAGCCGTATCCGAGGCCGGCAAACGGGCACGGGGCCCGGCAAGGACAACCGCTTCGCCGCCCGCACGGCATCAGACCGAGATATACCTCCATGGCAGATAAAACGTCTCTGCGATATGCCGGCTACCACACCGATGGCACGGCAGGCGGGTACTCGCTGGGAAACGGCTACCGGCTATACCTGCCGGGCATCATGCGTTTCGCCAGCCCGGACAGCCTGAGCCCCTTCGGCCCTGGCGGAATCAACGCCTATGCCTACTGCCGGGGCAATCCAATCGACGGATCGGATCCCGGCGGACATATCAAGCTTGTGGATCTCATGGAAGACACCGGCGAAACGACGAGCCTGCTGGAAGAACAGGCGTTGCGCCCCGCATCCAGAAGCTCGACACGCACGGACCACGGGACCGGCGACCGGTCGATCGGCATGGAGAACACGCATCGCGACACCTCGCCGCCCGCGCCGCTGGACAGCTCCAGGCGTACGACCCGGCGAAGCAGCGACCGCAACGGGACCGCGTCGCAGCGTGGCAGCCGCGCCGGAACGCCACAGGCGGCGTCCTCGCTTCCAACGGCCGACGACACCAACGAGGCGCTGCTGCAGCGGGAGTCCTTTCCGCCCCCGCCCCTGCCGGCCGCGGAGCCGCCGCTGCGGGCGGCACAACTTGGACTGCCTGCGAGCGCATCCCCGCCCGGCCCACCGTCCGGGCCCGGCCCGCGACCCACGCCAGCCGCCGGGGAACTCGCGCTTTCGATAGAAGGCCTGTTATCCGCGAATTCCGTGCCGCACCCGCACGCGAGCGATCCCCTGGCGCCTATGCGCGAGGCAGCTCCGTCCCCGCGGATCACGTCCATGCCAGCCATGTTGTATCCGCGAGCGCGGCATGCCGGCCCATGGCGGGCCTTATTCAACAAGGCCGTGCAAGCCTATGACGCCTGGCGCCACCCCGACCCCTGGCTGGACTGAAGCGGACGTCATCCGGCGCGGCGTCCGTGTACACCGCATGCTGGCGCGCATGGCGAACACCGCGGCCCCCATGAAGGAGAATGCCCATGACCGGTGAATCGAACCTGCGCTACGGCGGCTATCGCGACGACCGGGTGACGGCAGGCTATGCGCTGGGCAACGGGCATCGCTTATACCTGCCCTCCCTGATGCGTTTCACCAGTCCGGACGGCATGAGTCCATTCGGCGCGGGCAGAATCCACTCTTACGCCTACTGTGCCGGCGACCCCGTCAACCACGCCGATCCCGGCGGGACGATGGCGGTTGCCATACTCGCCGCGGTCATGGCGGTCGGGGACGTCGTATCCGCCCTTCGGGGCGCAAGCAGGCTCAGGTCGGTAGTCCGTGAAAGCCGCGCGGCAGGCGGTTGGACCGGGCGCACGATAGGCCTGGCCGCACTGCACGGCATAAGCACGGCGACCGGCGCCACGGGAGCGGTAGTCGGATTCATAGGGGCGCCAGCGGGTCTCGCCGCCCCGAGCGCCACTAGCAACGCGCTGTTCTGGGCCACGATGGGCCTGACGGCCGTCTCCGGTGCCAGCACGATGGCCAGCCTGACCGTGGAAGGCACGGGAAGGCCGCGATCCGCCAACCCGGGAAGGCCGGAGATAGCGGGCGGGACCGCGCAAACGCGAAGGCCGCCGCTCGCGCGTCTACCCCTGGAACAGCACGAAATGGGTGCGTTGCCGGATGACGGCCGCATACGAACCATTAGTCATTGGGAACGGTTATGGCGAAGCAGCACCCCCTACGGCGAGGCATCGCCGCCCTCTCCGCTTTCCCCCCCCGTGTCACCCTCTTACGATGAAGCGATGCGCGTCGGCATGGAGGCCGGCATAGTGATCGTGCCGGCGCCCCCCCGTTACACCGAGTTCGACAGGCAGTTTCCCTATCTTGCCCCGGTGGGCGACGCGCCGCCCTTATATGAGCCGCTCCCGCCGGCGTCCGTATCGGGCGGGCCGCCCGATACGGAAGCACCGCCGGAATAACAGCCCCGCGTTACTGCAGCGTCCGCTCGAACACCAGCTTGCCGTCGCGCAGGTCCACGGGCACCACATCGCGCGGACCGAAGCGGCCTTCCAGGATCAGCCGTGCGACCGGGTTCTCGATCTGCTGCTGGATGGCTCGCTTGAGCGGACGCGCGCCGAACACCGGGTCGAAGCCGACGCGGGCGATTTCCGCCAGCGCGGCATCGCTGACCTCCAGCCGCATTTCCTGCTTTTCCAGCCGTTCGGCCAGGCGCTTGAGCTGGATGCGCGCGATCGACTCGATGTGCTGCGACTCCAGGCCATGGAAGACGACGACCTCGTCGATCCGGTTCAGGAACTCCGGCCGGAACGACTGCTTCAGTTCGTCCCACACGACTTCCTTGATGACTTCGTAGGGCTTGCCCGCCATCGTCTGGATGTGCTGCGATCCCAGGTTGGAAGTCATGACGATGACCGTGTTGCGGAAGTCCACCGTGCGGCCCTGTCCATCGGTCAGGCGGCCGTCGTCCAGTACCTGCAGCAGGACATTGAACACGTCCGGATGCGCCTTCTCGATTTCGTCGAGCAGGATCACGCTGTACGGCTTGCGGCGCACGGCTTCGGTCAGGTAGCCGCCTTCTTCATAGCCCACATAGCCGGGCGGCGCGCCGATCAGCCGGGCCACCGAATGCTTCTCCATGAATTCGCTCATGTCGATGCGGATCATGTGGTCCTGCGAATCGAACAGGAAGTCGGCCAGGGCGCGGGTCAGCTCGGTCTTGCCCACGCCGGTCGGGCCCAGGAACAGGAAGGAACCATACGGCCGGGAGGGATCCGACAAGCCGGCACGCGAACGGCGGATGGCATCGGCAACCAGGCGCACGGCCTCGTCCTGCCCCACCACGCGGCGGTGCAGGAACGCTTCCATTTCCAGCAGCTTCTCGCGCTCGCCCTGCATCATCTTGGATACCGGGATGCCCGTGGCGCGCGACACGACCTCGGCGATTTCCTCCGCGCCGACCTGGGTGCGCAACAGGCGCGGGCGCTCGCCCTGCCCGGCCTGCTGGGCCCCGCTTTCGGCGGACTTCAGGCGTGCTTCGAGTTCCGGCAGCTTGCCGTATTGCAGCTCCGCCAGCTTGTCGAACTGGCCCTTGCGCTGCAACTCGGCCATTTCCGCGCGGACCTGCTCGATCTCTTCCTTGATCGCCTGGCTGCCCTGGACGGCGGCCTTTTCCGCCTTCCAGATTTCCTCGTAGTCGTTGTATTCGCGCTGGAGTTTTTCCAGCTCGTCCTCGATGGACGCCAGGCGGCGCTTGGAGGCCTCGTCGGATTCTTTCTTGACCGCCTCGCGCTCGATCTTCAGCTGGATGATGCGACGGTCCAGGCGGTCCATCACTTCGGGCTTGGAGTCGATCTCCATGCGGATGCGCGCCCCCGCCTCGTCGATGAGGTCGATGGCCTTGTCAGGCAGGAAGCGATCGGTGATATAGCGATGCGAGAGTTCGGCCGCGGCCACGATGGCGGGATCGGTGATCTCCACCCCATGGTGCAGCTCATAGCGTTCCTGCAGGCCGCGCAGGATGGCGATGGTGGACTCCACGTCGGGCTCGTCGACCAGCACCTTCTGGAAACGGCGCTCCAGCGCGGCGTCCTTTTCGATGTACTTGCGGTATTCGTCCAGCGTGGTGGCGCCGATGCAGTGCAGTTCGCCGCGCGCCAGCGCGGGCTTGAGCATATTGCCGGCGTCGATGGCGCCCTCGGCCTTGCCGGCGCCCACCATGGTGTGCAGTTCGTCGATGAAGACGATGCTGCTGCCGTCGTCCTGCGCCAATTCCTTCAGGACGGCCTTCAGGCGTTCCTCGAACTCGCCGCGGAACTTGGCGCCCGCCAGCAGCGCCGCCATGTCCAGCGACAGGACACGCTTGCCGCGCAGGGTTTCGGGCACCTCGTCGTTGACGATGCGCTGGGCCAGGCCCTCGACGATGGCGGTCTTGCCCACGCCGGGTTCGCCGATCAGCACGGGGTTGTTCTTGGTGCGGCGCTGCAGGATCTGGATGGTGCGGCGGATTTCATCGTCGCGGCCGATGACCGGATCCAGCTTGCCCTGGCGGGCGCGGTCGGTCAGGTCCAGCGTGTACTTGGCCAGCGCCTGGCGATTGGATTCGCCTTCGGCGCCCTGCACGGCTTCGCCGCCGCGCACCGCATCCACGGCCGCCTCCAGCGCCTTTTTCTGCAGGCCAGCGTCGCGCAGGATGCGGCCGGCGGGGCCCTTGTCGTCGGCCAGCGCGAGCAGGAAGAGCTCGCTGGCGATATAGGTATCCCCGCGGCGCGCGGCTTCCTTGTCGGTGCGGGTCAGCACGTTCTGCAGGTCGCGGCCGACCTGTACGTTGCTTTCGCCCTGGACCTGGGGCAGGCCCTTCAAGGCCGCGTCGATGGCGGCGGGCAGCCGGTTGACCGCCACGCCGGCGCGCGCCAGCAGGCTGGAAGCGCCGCTTTCGGGATCGCCGATCAGGGCGGAAAGAACGTGCAGGGGTTCGATGTAGGGATGGTCGTTGCGCGCGGCCAGGCTCTGCGCATCGGCCAAGGCCTGCTGGAACTTGGTGGTGAGCTTGTCGAATCGCATAATGTGGGTCGATTGGTAAAGGTTGGAGCCTGGCCCGCGGCCGGCTCGATGCTCCACAAATGCGGGCGCCCCGGCGGGATTTCAATGCCCGGACACCACGATACGCGATACACGGAACCGATGGATACCCATGTTTTCGTCTACGGCACGCTGCGCCGGGGGGAGATCAACGACCTGGCGGTCGCCGCGGCGCGGGCCGGCCTGCCGGTCCCGGAATACGCCGGCGCTGCCCGCGTGCGCGGTTGGCTGTACGACTTCGGCGACTGGCCCGGGCTGCTGCCCGACCCGGACGGCCCCGCCGTGACGGGCGATGTCTACCGCATCGACCCGGCGCTGCTGCCGCTGATGGACGCCATCGAGGAATACGACCCCGCGGGCGGCTCCTGCTTCGTCCGCTGCACGGTGCGGCTGGAGGTGGGCGGCCGCGAACTGGCCTGCCACTATTACCCCATCGATCCGGCGCACATCGGCCGGGCCCTGCGCACCGACGCCACGGACTGGATCGCCCACCGCAAAAGCCGCGCCGCATAGCGGCCCGGGCGGTGCGAGGGCGCGCGGCCCGCGCCCCCTTGTGCCGCCCCCTCGCGTAGCGCGCCGCGGACGAAAAAATGCCCGCGGGCGGGCGGGCCGCCGCGGGCATCCGGAGCACGGCCCGGTACGCCGGTCAGACTTCTTCGTACAGCGGCAGCGTGAGGAACTCGGCGAAATCGTCCTGCGTGCTCATCTGCTCGAAGATCTGCGCGGCGCGGTCGTAGGCCTTGCTGGGCCCGGCCACGCCGTGCACCTTGGCCAGCTCTTCGGGAATCAGCTTGCGCACCAGGTCGGCGGTCACCTTGGTGCCGTCCTCCAGCACGCCCTTGGGCGAGCGTATCCACTGCCAGACCTGCGAACGGGAGATCTCCGCCGTGGCGGCGTCTTCCATCAGGTTGTGGATGGGCACGCAGCCATTGCCGTCCAGCCAGGAGCCCAGGTAGTGGATGCCCACGTTGATGTTCATGCGCAGCCCGGTCTCGGTGATGGGCGCCTCGGGCTGGAAATCCAGCAGGTCGGCCGCGGTGACGGCGACGTCCGGGCGCTGCTTGCCGATCTGGTTGGGCGCGTCGCCCAGCACCTTGACGAACTCCTCCATCGCGACCGGCACCAGGCCCGGGTGGGCCACCCAGCCGCCGTCATAGCCGTCCGTGGCGTCGCGGGCCTTGTCCGAACGGATGCCGGCCATGGCCTGTTCGTTCTTGACGGGATCGTTCTTGATGGGAATCAGCGCGCTCATGCCACCGATGGCCGGCGCGTTGCGGCGATGGCAGGTCTTCAGCAGCAGCAGCGCGTAGGCGCGCATGAAGGGCGCCGTCATGGTGACCTTGGCGCGGTCGGCCAGGCAGAAGTCGCGTTCCACCTTGAACTTCTTGATGCAGCTGAAGATATAGTCCCAGCGGCCGGCGTTCAGGCCGGCGCTGTGCTCGCGCAGTTCGTACAGGATCTCGTCCATTTCGAAGGCGGCCAGGATGGTTTCCACAAGGACGGTCGCCTTGATCGTGCCCTGCGGGATGCCCAGCGCCTGCTGCGCGCGGACGAAGATATCGTTCCACAGCCGTGCTTCCAGGTGGCTTTCCATCTTGGGCAGGTAGAAGTACGGCCCGCTGCCGCGCGCCAGCAATTCCTTGGCGTTATGGAAGAGATACAGGGCAAAGTCGAAGATCCCGCCGGACACCCGCTTGCCGTCGACGGTGACGTGCTTTTCGTCCAGGTGCCAGCCGCGCGGGCGTACCAGCAGAACCGCGGTCTTGTCCTTCAGCGCATAGGTCTTGCCGCCCTGCTCCAGGCGTATCGTGCGGCGCACGGCCTCCATCAGGTTGAGCTGTCCGGAAATCTGGTTGCGCCAGTTGGGCGTGTTGGAATCCTCGAAGTCCGTCATATAGCTGTCGGCGCCGGAATTCAGGGCATTGATCACCATCTTGCGCTCGACCGGGCCGGTGATTTCCACGCGGCGGCACTTCAGGTCCTCGGGGATCGGGGCGATGGTCCAGTCGCCGTCGCGGATGGCCCGCGTCTCGGGCAGGAAGTCCGGTTTCTCGCCGGCGTCCAGGCGCTTGGCGCGCGCGGCGCGGGCCGCCAGCAGCTGCTGGCGGCGCGACTCGAAGGTGCGGTGCAGGTCGGCCACCAGGGCCAGCGCGTCGTGCGTCAGCACGGTCTCGAAGCCGGGTTCGATGGGGGCGTCGATCGCGACGCCGGCGGGCAAGGTCAGGCTCATAGATGTCTCCGCGGAAGAATCCTGTGTCCGCCAGTGTACGAAGCGGATATTGAATTAAAAAGTATATAAAAGTAGATTCATCTTTTATTCCTGGTTAAAAATGGACCGCTTCAAGCAACTCCAGACCTTCGTGGACGTGGCCACCCTGGGCAGCCTGTCGGCGGCGGCGCGGGCGGAAGGCGTGGCGCCCGCCATGATCGGCCGACGCATCGATGCCCTGGAAGCGCGCCTGGGCGTGAAGCTGCTGGTGCGCTCCACGCGCCGCATTTCCCTAACGGCCGAGGGCAGCGCCCTGCTGGAAGACGCCCAGCGCATCCTGCGGGACCTGAACGAATCCGAAAGCCTGGTCGCCCAGGGCAGCGCCCGGCCGACCGGCCTGCTGCGCATCACGGCGCCGGCCGGCTTCGGCCGGCGCCATGTCGCGCCCTTGCTGCCCGGCTATGCCGAGTGCTATCCGGACGTCGGCGTGACACTGGACCTGAGCGACCGCCTGGTCGACCTGATCGAAGAGCGCTACGACTGCGCCGTGCGCATCGGCGATCTGGACGATTCCGGCATGGTGGCCATCCGCCTGGCCGATAACCGCCGTGTCGTGGTGGCCTCGCCCGACTACCTGGCGCGGCATGGCACGCCGCGCACGCCCGCCGACCTGGCCGGACATCACTGCCTGTCCTTCGGCAACCAGGGCAACCAGTCGCGCGGCTGGCTGTTCCGCGTGAACGGCCAGGTGCAGCCCTATCGCGTCGCCGGGCGCCTGGAATGCAGCGACGGCAGCGTCCTGCACCAATGGACGCTGGCGGGCTGCGGACTGGCCTGGCGCTCGATGTGGGAAGTCCAGCAGGACCTGGCGCGGGGACGGCTGATAACCGTCCTGGACGACTACTGCGCGCCGCCCAACGGGATCTACGCCATGCTGCCGGAACGCAAGCACATACCGGCACGCGTGCGGGCCTTCATCGACCTGTTGCGGCAGGCCTACGCGGATCCGGCGTACTGGAGCCGGCCCGCGTCGGAATGACCGCCATTCAGCGTATTGCCACGTGGCGCCGCCTACAATCGTGCGCTATCGCGCGGCCGCCCGCCGCCGCCCTAGTCCGGTGGACCCATGCGCCTGGTTCTTTGCTTTTTGCTGGCCCTATGCATCCTGGCCCGCGCGCAGGCGCAGGAAGACAACGGCCCGCCGCGCGTCGGCGTGCCGCCCTGGCAGACCGTGCGGCTCGGCGCGCCCGCGCACCGCTATCCCTTTCCGGTCTACGCCAGCCGCGTGCTGAGCGCGGACAAGCTGGCCGGCGTCGAACACGTCATCGTCATCCTGCATGGCATCAAGCGGGACGCCGATCGCTATTACGAAACGGCGGCGGGACTGCTGTGGCTGAATCCGGCCGCCATGGACCGCACGCTGGTCATCGCGCCCAAGTTCGCCGACACCATAGACCGCGGCTTCGAAGGCATGCCGGCGTGGCACCGGCAGCGCTGGATCGCCGACGGCGATAGCGCCAAGGCGCCGGGCCGCCCCGCTCCCATCGGGTCCTTCGACGTGCTCGACGACCTGCTGGAATGGCTGGCCGACCGCCGCGAGCTGCCGGCGCTGCGCGACGTCGTGCTGGCCGGCCATTCGGCCGGCGCCCAAATGCTGCAACGCTACGCCGTGCTGAATGACGTGGACGAAGCCATCCGCAAGCGCGGCGTGGACCTGCGCTACGTCATCGCCAACCCGTCCTCGTACCTGTACTTCACCAAGGACCGGCCGCGCGCCGACGGCGGCTTCGGCCCGTACAACGCGGGCCTGTGCCCGGACTTCGACGATTTCCGCTACGGGCTGGAGCACCTGCCGCGCGACGTGCGCGTGCCGGATTCCAAGCGCCTGGCGGCGCGCTATGCGCAGCGTGGCGTCACCTATCTGCTGGGCGGGGCCGACAACAACCCGGAACACCGTTGGCTGGACAAGCGCTGCGGCGCGGAGGCGCAGGGACCGACACGGCTGGCGCGCGGCCGCGCCTATCTGCGCTACGAAGCCTGGCTGCCCGCGCTCAAGCACAACGTGCATCGCGCCTATGAAGTGGCCGGCGTCGGCCATGACCAGCGCGGCATGTTCGGCTCGGAATGCGGCGCGCGCGCGCTGCTGGGCGCGGACGCCAGCACGGTCCCCGGCGCGGCCGCTTGCACCGCGCCCCGCCCGCCGTCCGGACGAAGCCGCTAGATCGCCCGGCCGCCGGGCCGGCGGCCCGGTGCGCCGGGCGGGCCATCGGCAGGTGGGCCGGACGAAGGATCCCCGCGCCGCGCGTAACGGCGGTATCGTATCGATTCCGCTGGTCCATCATCCCAGCACGTCAACGCAGGCCATCACCATGTCGCTAGAAGAACACTACACCGCCATCTTGCAGCAGCTCGGCGAGGATCCCAACCGCGAAGGGTTGCGCGACACGCCGCTGCGCGCCGCCAAGGCCATGAAATACCTGTGCCGCGGCTACGACCAAAATCTGCACGAGATCGTCAACGGTGCCTTGTTCTCGTCCGATACCAAGGAAATCGTGCTGGTCAAGAACATCGAGCTGTACTCGCTGTGCGAGCACCATATCCTGCCTTTCATCGGCAAGGCGCACGTCGCGTATCTGCCCAACGGCAAGGTGCTCGGGCTTTCCAAGGTCGCCCGCATCGTCGACATGTTCGCGCGCCGCCTGCAGATCCAGGAGAACCTCAGCCGCCAGATCGCCGAGGCCGTTCAGCAGGTCACCGGCGCGGCCGGCGTGGCGGTGGTCATCGAGGCCCAGCACATGTGCATGATGATGCGCGGGGTGGAGAAGCAGAACTCCTCCATGGTGACCTCCGTCATGCTGGGCGAATTCCACGAGAACGCCGCCACCCGGGCGGAGTTCATGAACCTGATCCGCTGACTCGCCCCGCCGCCTGCTCCAAGGTAAAGCTGGTCTGCTTCACGTCCTGCGAATCCAGGCCCACATAGACGTTGAACAAGCCCGGTTCGGCGCCATAGTGCAGTTGGGCGTTGTAGAAGCTCAGGTCGTCCTCGTCGATGGTGAAGGCCACCTGGCGCGATTCGCCCGGCTTCAGCGTCACTTTCCGGAAGTGCTTCAATTCCTTGACCGGCCGGCTGATGGAGGCCACCGGGTCCTGGATATACAGCTGCACCACCGTCGCGCCTTCGCGGCTGCCGGTGTTGGTCACCGTCACGCTGGCCTGTACGGTGCCGCCGCGCGGCATCAGCGGGCGGGACAGGGCGACATCCGACACCGCGAACGTGGTGTAGCTCAAGCCATAGCCGAAGGGAAACAACGGGCCGTTGGCCGCGTCGAAATAGCGGGACGTGTACTTGTCCGGATGCACGGGATCGAAGGGCCGCCCGGTGTTCAGATGGTTGTAGTAGATGGGGATCTGTCCCACCGAACGGGGAAAGGTCATCGGCAGTTTGCCGGACGGGTTGTAGTCGCCGAACAGCACGTCGGCGACCGCATTGCCGCCCTCGGTGCCGGCGAACCAGGCTTCCAGCAGCGCATCGGCGTTGTCGTTCTCCCAGGTCAGCGCCAGCGGCCGGCCGTTCATCAATACGATGACCAGCGGCTTGCCGGTGGCCTTCAAGGCCTTCAGCAGCCTGGCCTGGCTGTCGGGAATCACGATATCGCTGCGGCTGGAGGCCTCGTGCGCCATGCCCTGCGATTCTCCCACCACGGCCACCACCACGTCGGCCTGCCGCGCCGCCGCCACGGCGTCGTCGATCAGGCGCGCGGGCGGGGCCGCGTCCACCTCTACATCCTGTTCGTACAGGTTCAGGTACTTCACGATCTCGGGATCGTCGATGACATTGGCGCCCTTGGCATACAGCAGCCGTGCGCGGTCGCCGACCGCCCGCGAGATGCCCTGGTAGACCGACACGGTCTGTTCGGGCCGGCCGGCCGCCGACCAGTTGCCCATCATGTCGCGCTGGCTTTTGGCCAAAGGCCCGACCACGGCGATGGTGCCCTGCTTGCGCAGCGGCAGCACGCCGCCCCGGTTCTTGAGCAGGACGAGGCTTTCGCGCGCGACCTGACGCGCCGCGTCCCGATGCAGGCGGCTCTCGGCATTGACGTCCGGCGGATCGTTCTGCGGCGGCCCGATGCGGCGATAAGGGTCGCGGAACAGTCCCAGGTCGTACTTGACGCGCAACACGTCGCGCACGGCGCGGTCCAGGTCGGCCATGCTGACGCGGCCGCTGTCCAGCAGCGGCTTCAGGTTGTCGCCATACATGGTGTCGCTCATGCTCATGTCCGCGCCGGCGGTGATCGCCAGGCGCGCCGCGTCGCGGCCGTCGGACGCCACGCCATGCTTGATCATTTCCATGATGGCACCATGATCGCTGATGGTGATGCCCTTGAAGCCCCATTGCTTGCGCAGCACGTCCTGCAGCAGCCATTTGTCGCCGGTGGCCGGCACGCCGTTCAGCGAATTCAGGGCGATCATCACGCCCACCGCGCCGGCATCCAGGGCCGCCTTGTACGGCGGCAAGTAGTCCTGGAACAGGCGTTGCGGGCTCATGTCGACGGTGTTGTAGTCGCGGCCGCCCTCCACCGCGCCGTAGGCGGCGAAATGCTTGACCACGGCCATGATGCTATCGGACGCCGCGGGATCGTCGCCCTGGTAGGCCTTGACCAGCTCCGCGCCGATGCGCGAAGTCAGGTAGGTGTCCTCGCCGAAGCCTTCGGAATTACGGCCCCAGCGGGGATCGCGGGATATGTCCACCATCGGCGACCACGTCACGTCCAGGCCGTCGGCGCTGGCCTCCTTCGCGGAGATGCGGCCGGTCAGGCGGATGGCGTCCAGGTTCCAGGTGGACGCCAGGCCCAGGCCGATCGGGAAGATCGTGCGTTGCCCGTGGATGACGTCGTAGGCGAAGAACAGCGGGATCTTCAGCCGGCTTTGCATGGCCGAGTCCTGCAGCACGCGGATGTCCTTGGGCGTCACGGTGTTGAAGACGGCGCCCGCCTTGCCCGCCCGGATATCGGCATTGAAGCCGGCCCGGTCGGGGTTGGCCCCCGCCGGCACGCTGACCAGGCGCAGCTGGCCGATTTTTTCGTCCACCGTCATGCGCCGCAGCAGGTCTTCCACGAAGGCTTCGCGCGCCGCGTGCTCGCGCATCATGGACGGCGCCGCCAAGGGGGGATGGTCCGTCTGGCCATATGCCGGCGTCCCGGCGGCCAGCGCGATCAGCAAGGGTAGGGTCGAGCGAAGCTTGTTCATGCGCATGCGTCTCTGTTCTTGTGGATGGCGAAATGCGCGCGTAGGCGGCGGGCGGCCTCGCGGGGGCAATCGGCGGGGACCAAGTTTGCCACATCGGCCGCAAGGCGGCGGTGGCGGCGGCTACAGCAGGGAAAGCGTCAGCGGATCGGCCTGGCCGTCGAAGAAGCGATCCAGGCAGGCACGGAAGATCGGCTCGCCGGGCGCCGCCCACGTGAACAGCGTCAAGGACGAGCGCAGCTTCACTGCGTCCAGGGGCCCGAAGATATCCGCCGCGGTCCCGGGGGCGCGCTGCACGAGCTCGCAGGCGTGTCTCAGCCGCGGTCCCAGCACGGGGTGGCGCAGGTAGGCGCGCGCCTCGTCCAGCCCGGAGATGGCGTAGCGCCGCGCCATGTCGCTGCGCCCCAATCCCCGCACCTGGGGAAACACGAACCACATCCAATGGCTGCGCTTGCGACCTTCGGCCAGTTCGCGGCACACCGCGTCGTAGACCGGGTCCTGCGCCTGGACGAAGCGTTGCAGGTCGTAGGGGTCGTTCAGTCCGCCGGTTTCCATGTCAGCTCCCACGCGCCGCTCAGCGCGTTCTGCAGCCACAGCGCGCAGGTGAGCGTCTTGGAATCGGTGATGGCGCCTTCGCGGCAGGCCGCGAACAGGTCGCCGACCGCCATGGGATGGACATCGACGAATTCGTCGGCATCGGTCCGCGCCGGACCGGGCTGCAAGCCGCGGGCGAAGTAGATGTGGATGATTTCAGTCGAATAGGCGATGGCCACGTGCATGGCGCCCGCCAGGGCCCACTCGCCGCCGCGGTAGCCGGTTTCTTCGAGCAGTTCGCGCTGGCCGCACACCAGGGGATCCTCGCCCGGGTCCAGCTTGCCGGCGGGAAATTCCGTCATGACCCGGCCCAGGGGATAGCGGTACTGGCGCACGAGCAATACGCGGCCGTCGTCCAGCAGTGGCACGACGACGACGGCACCGGGGTGGACGATGTATTCGCGCGTCGCCTGGTGGCCATTGGGAAGCTGCACCGTGTCGCGCCGGGCGCGCAGGAAACTGCCTTCGAACAGGGTCTCCTGCTTCAGGGTTTTTTCCAAGAGGTGGGCGTCGCTGTTCGTATGCACTGATTCCATCCGCGGCTGAAGGGGAAGTCCAACTTTAGCAGTTGCCGCTGGCACGTTCCGTGCCTGGCCGTTCGGATTCTCACAATACGATGCGGGCGGCATGTGAGAAGATCGGGACTGCCGGGCGCGTCCCGGCGCCGCGGCAAGTCCGCCGCGGGGCCGACAGGAGGGGCGCGTGTATCCAGCGCCGGCCGCCGTCCGTGCACAAAAACATACAGGAGGAGCACCATGTCCATGAAGACCCTGGCGCGCGCTTTCGCCGCCTTCGCCATTGCCGCCGGCATCGCCCCGGCAGCGGCCCGCGCCGACTATCCCGAAAGACCGGTGAAGATCGTCGTGGCATTCACGGCGGGCGGTACGACGGACATCCTGACGCGCGCGATCGGCAACAAGATCGCCGAGTCGCTCAAGCAGAGCTTCATCATCGAGAACCGTCCGGGCGCGGGCGGCAATATCGGCACAGAATACGTGGCCCGCGCCGCGCCGGACGGCTACACGCTGCTGGCCGCCTCGGTGGGCCCCATCGCGGTCAACTCCAGCCTGAACAAGCTGGACTACGACCCGCTGACCGACTTGGTCCCGGTGGTGCAGTTCGCCGACGTGCCCAATGTGCTGGTGGTGCCGCCGGAAGCGCCCGTGCATAACGTGGCCGAGTTCATCGCCTATGCCAGGAAACACTCCGGCAAGCTGAACTACAGCTCGACCGGCATCGGCACCTCTTCCCACCTGGCCAGCTACATGCTCATGCAGAAGGTCGGCGTGCAGGCCACCCACATTCCCTACAAGGGCGCCGACGCGCTGAACGACCTGCTCAGCGGCCGCGTGCAATTCATGTTCGCCACCATTCCTTCGGTCATCGGCCAGATCAAGGCCGGCAAGCTGCGCGCGATCGCGGTCAGCAGCATCCGCCGCTCGGCCTCCATGCCCGACGTGCCCACCATCGCGGAAAACGGCTTCCCCGGCTTCGAGGCCGGTTCCTGGTTCGGCATGTTCGCGCCCAAGGGCACGCCGCCGGCGGCCGTCGCCACCTTGAACCAGGCGGTGAACGCCGCGCTGCCCGGCCTGAAGGACAAGATGACCGCCGAAGGCGCCGATCCCGTGGGCGGCAGCCCCGAAGCCTTCGGCGAGTTCACCCGCAAGGAACAGGCGAAATGGAGCGCGCTGGTCAAGCAGATGGGCGCCAAGGCGGAATAGCCGGGCGCCCCTGGGCGGTCCGTAGCGGCGGTCCGTCGCCGCGCGGTGCCGGATCTCGCCGCGGCCGTGCAAGACGATGAAGGCCGCGCGTCTCAGGCGCCCAAGCCCGGGGGCGCGGCGGCGTGCCGGCGCAAACGCCAGTCCACCGCCTCGAACACCAGCTCGCTGGCCAGCGCCATGGCGGCCGCCGGCACCGCCCCCGCCAGCAATAGCTGGCCATCGTTCAAAGCCAGCCCCGTGACGATGCGCTCGCCGAAGCCGCCCGCGCCGATAAAGGCGGCGATGGTGGCGGTGCCTATGGAGATCGAAGTGGCCGTGCGCACGCCGGCCAGGATGGTGGGCCGCGCCAGGGGCAGTTCGATCAGCATGATGCGCTGCCGCGTAGTCATGCCCAATGCCGTGGCGGCCATGCGCATGCCGGAAGAGACTTCGTCCAGGCCGGCGACCGTGTTGCGCATGATGGGCAGCAGCGCATATAGCGTCAGCGCCAGCAGCGCCGGCACGGCGCCGATGCGGCCCGTCACGGTGATCAGGATGGCGAGCATGGCCAGCGACGGGATGGTCTGCAACAGGCCCGTCATGCCCAGCACGACCGCGCGCGGCCGCCGATGCCCATGGACGAACACGCCGGCGGGTACCGCCACCACGACGGCGATGGCGACGGCGAACGTCACCAGCATCAGGTGCTGCCAGGCCAGCCGGCCCAGGTCCGGGCCCAGCAATTTGTTCCAGAAGCCATAGCGCGCGGGCTGCGCGGCGGCGGCCGCGCCCGCGGCTCCCGCCGACCCGCCAGCCGCCCCGGCTGCGGACGTCGTGCCGGCGGCGGAAGGCGTACCGGCATCCGCCGTCGCCAGCCGTTCGCGGGCGATGATGTCGAACGGCGCGCCATCCAGTTCGGCGCGCGCGTTCATGGCGATCATGGCGTGCTCGTCTATCGTCCCCGCCAGGGCCTGCATCGCCGCCCAGGCCTCGGGATGGCGCCGCGGCACATCGAGCCGGTACAGCACCACGGCGTCGTAGCGCGGGAAGTACTTCAGGTCGTCGTCCAGGATGCGCAAACCCAACGCGTCGATCTTGGCGTCCGTGGTGTAGATATCGATGACGTCCGTCTGTTTTTTCTGGATGGCATCGTAGGCCAGGCCATGGTCCAGCCCCGTGGGCACCTGGGGCAGGCCATAACGCGCGGCAAGACCGCGCCAGCCATCGGCGCGGCCTATGAATTCGCTGGAAAGCCCCAGGCGCAGCTCGGGATGCCGCGCCAGGTCGCTCAGGGAACGTATACCCAGCCGATCGGCGTCGGCGGCGCGCATCGCCAGCGCATAACCGTCGTTGAACCCGAAGGGAATGCCCACGCCCAGCCCCAGGGGCGCCAGGCCGCGCCGCATCTCGTCCATCGACAGCGGCTTGTCGCTCTTGAGTATCTCCAGCGCGATGGTGCCCGTGTACTCCGGATAGAGGTCGATGCCGCCGCTGCGCAAGGCCTGGTAGACGATGGCCGTATTGCCCAGCCCTTGCGACACGGCGGGCGCCTGCCCGGTCCGCTGCCGAACCTGCAGCGCCAGCAGCTGGGCCAGGATGTACGACTCGGTGAAGCGTTTGGAACCGATGCGCAGGGCCGCCGCGG
Organism: Bordetella bronchialis; assembly: GCF_001676705.1. Classification (NCBI taxonomy): domain Bacteria; kingdom Pseudomonadati; phylum Pseudomonadota; class Betaproteobacteria; order Burkholderiales; family Alcaligenaceae; genus Bordetella; species Bordetella bronchialis. The sequence goes on along the minus strand of NZ_CP016170.1, from coordinate 1,911,021 downwards.
GCGGGCCGTCCGCGACAGGCGCGGCACGCTGGCGGGCGTCCTGTCCCGCGGCGCCCTGCCCGTGCGCGGTGGCGGGCGCGGCCATCGGCAGGACCGCCAGCATCGCGGGCAGGCAAAGTTCGAGGATACGGCGTGCGAAACGTGCCAGGGGCGATGTAGGCGGGGTCATCCGGAAAGGGCGATAGTGGGACAGGCGCCAGGGCGGCCACGCTGCCCGCGCCGGGGACGCGGGAGTCCCGCCAGGCGACGGGCAGCGGTCAATTGTGCCATCATGCCGCATGGCTTCCATCCCGTTATTCCCCTTAGGCAATGCCCTGTTCCCGGACGGGATCATGCATCTGCGCGTGTTCGAAGTCCGCTACCTGGACATGGTGCGCCAGTGCATCGCCGATGGCAGCGCCTTCGGCGTCGTGCCGCTGCTGGAAGGCCAGGAGGTCCGCACGCCGGAAGGCAAGGAAGTCCTGGCCGGCGCCGGTACGCTGGCGCGCATCGTGGAATCCTCCGCGCCCATGCCGGGCCTGCTGCAGATCGTCTGCGCCGGCACGCGCCGTTTCCGCCTGCTCTCCGCGGAGCAAGGGCGTTTCGGCCTGTGGACGGGCGAAATCGAAATCCTGCCGGACGACCCCGCGCGCGAGATCCCGCAGGAACTGCAAGCCTGCGCCAACGCCCTGGGCGCCCTGATCGCCGACCTGCAGCGCCGCGCCACGCCCACGGCCCTGATGCCGGTGGTTCCGCCCTTTCGCCTGGACGAATGCGGCTGGGTCGCCGACCGCTGGAGCGAAATCCTGCCCCTGGCGCCGGCGATGAAGCAGGACTTGTTGCTGACGGCCGACCCGGAATTGCGCCTGGCGCACATCCACGACCTGCTGGAGACGCGCGGCCTGCTATCGCCGCCGGATACGTCCCCACCTATTTGACCGCCTGCCCCCGGGCCCGCGCCACGGCGGCGGCGGCCTCTTCCTCGGCTTCCTGGTCGGTGGGTTCCAGCATCGGCAGAATGCCGCTGCCCATCGCGCCGCGCGGCTGCAGCAGCAACGCCACCAGGGCAGTCCAGCCGGTCTGATGCGACGCGCCCAGGCCACGGCCGGTATCGCCATGGAAGAACTCGTGGAATAGCACCAGATCGCGCGAGGCCGGGTCGGCCTGCAGCAGCGGATAGCCCATCATGGACGGCCGTTCGCCGTCGCCATTCTTCAGGAACAGGCGGGTAATGCGCTGCGCGAGCAGGTCGGCGATTTCCCGCAGTGAATACCTGTGGCCCGACCCCGTGGGGTACTCGACGCGGAAATCCTCGCCGTAATAGCGATGGAATTCATATAGCGACTCGATCAGCAGATAATTGACCGGCAGCCAGACCGGCCCGCGCCAATTGGAATTCCCGCCGAAGACCCGCGAATCGGATTCGCCCGGCAGATAGCGGATGCAGAAGCTCTGCCCGTTGTGGTGGAATTCATAGGGCGCGTCGCGATGGTACCGCGACAGCCCGCGCACGCCGTAGTCCGACAGGAACTCGCTTTCGTCCAGCGCGCGCCGCAGCAGCGCTTTCATGCGATGCCCGCGCAACAGCGACAGCAGCGCCGAATTGCCCTTGCCCGGTTCGGTCCAGCGCGATACCAGCCTGGCCAGGTCGGGGCGATGCCGCAGGAACCAGCGCAGCCGTTCCTTGAATCCCGGCAGCCGCCCGTGCACGTTTTCTTCCAGCACCTGCACGGCGAACAGCGGGATCAGGCCGACGATGGACCGCACCCGCATGGGCATGCTGTCCTGGCCCGCCAGGTGGAGCGCGTCGTAGAAGAATTCGTCCTCTTCGTCCCACAGGCCGGTTTCGCATTCGTCGCCGCTGTTGACGGCCTCGGCGATGTACAGGAAGTGCTCGAAGAACTTGACGCCGATATCGACGAAGGTCTTGTTGACCGTTGCCAGCTCCAGCGCGATGCGCATCATGTCCAGCGCATAGGCCGCCATCCATGCGGTGCCGTCGGACTGGTCGATGTGCCCGCCGGTGGGCAGGGGCTGGGAGCGGTCGAAAATGCCGATGTTGTCCAGGCCCAGGAAACCGCCCTGGAATATGTTGTGCCCATCGGCGTCGCGCCGATTCACCCACCAGCCGAAATTCAGCAGCAGTTTGTGGAAGATCAGCTCCAGGAAGGCATGGTCCGGCTCGCCCGTCCAGGCGCGGTCGATTTCATAGACGCGCCAGGTGGCCCAGGCATGCACCGGCGGATTGCCGTCGCCGAATGCCCACTCGTAGGCGGGAAGCTGGCCATTGGGGTGCTGGTAGCGGTCCTTGACCAGCAGCAGCAGCTGGTTCTTGGCGAAGACCGGATCGACCAGGGCCAGCGCGGTCGCCTGGAATGCCAGGTCCCAGGACGCATACCAGGGGTATTCCCATTTGTCCGGCATCGATACCACTTCGCCATTGCACAGGTGGCGCCACTCGGCGTTGCGGCCGCGCCGCCGGCGCGCCGGCGGTGTCGGCTGCGCGGCATCGCCGTCCAGCCACCGCGTCACGTCGAACTCGTAATACTGCTTGGACCACAGCAGTCCGGCCAGGGCCTGCCGCTGCACGAGCCGGGCGTCGGGATCCTCTATTCCCTGCTGCAGGCAGGCGTAGAAGGCATCGGCCTCGGCGCGCCGCCGGGCGATCAGCGCTTCGGCATCCAGGGGCTGCGCATCGCGCCGCGCCTGCGGCTGCAGGCGCAGCACCATGCTGGTCCGCGTGCCAGGCGCAAGGCAGGCGACGCGGTGTGCCGCCACCTTGGTGCCGGCGTCCTCGCGCACGGCGTCCTGGATGTCGTGCACGATGTAGTCGTTGATGCCGTCCTTGAACGGCCCCGCTCCCTCGCTGCCGAACAGGCGCCGCACATTGGTTTCGTTTTCGCAGAACAGCCATTGCACCGGGTCCGGTGCCTGGACGGTGGCGATCATGGGTTCATACGCCGGGTGCCGCGCCAGCACGGCCCAGCCATCGCCGTCGCGCACCCGCTGCAGCGAGGGCTTGGGCGATGCGCCGTCCCATGACCACGTATTGCGCGCCCACAGCTGCGGCATCACGTGCAGCGTGGCGTATTCGGCGCTGGGATTCTCGATCGTCACGCGCATCACGATATCGTCCGGCGTGTGCTTGGCGTATTCCACCGTGACGTCGAAGTAGCGGCGGTCATCGAACACGCCGGTATCCAGGATCTCGTACTCGGGCTGGTCCACGCCGCGGCGCGCATTCTCGGCAACCAGGTCGGCGTAGGGAAAGGCCGCCATGGGATAGCGGTACATCATGCGCATGTAGGAATGCGTGGGCGTGGCGTCCAGGTAGAAATACAGCTCCTTGACGTCTTCGCCGTGATTGCCCTCGGCATTGGTCAGGCCGAACAGGCGCTCCTTGATGATGGGATCGCGCCCGTTCCACAAGGCCAGCGACAGGCACCAGCGCAGCCGGTCGTCGCCATAGCCGGCGATGCCGTCCTCGCCCCAGCGATAGGCGCGGCTGCGCGCATGCTCGTGCGGGAAGTAATCCCAGGCGGTGCCGTATTCGCTATAGTCCTCCCGCACCGTGCCCCACTGCCGTTCGCTCAGGTAAGGCCCCCAGCGCCGCCAGGGGACGGAATCGGCCTCGGCCAGGCGTTGGCCTTCTATGGTCTGGAATAAAGCGGTGGCACGCGGCGGCGACATGGCACGTCCTTGCGACAGGCGGGAAAAGCGAATTTACTCCGTCGGGGCGGCGCCGGGCACGACGCCGCGCAACATGCTTTCCATGCGCAGCAGCTCCCCCAGCGACCAGGCCTGGAAGGGCGCGCCGCCCCATGAATGCGGCGCATCGCCGTCGGCGATCTCCGCCACATGGTCCAGTCCGCCCGCGTCCAGGTGGCGATACAAGGGCGCCAGCCAGCGCGCGCGGGCCGCTTCCACGGCCGCCCGGTCCAGGCTGCCCGCCTGGGCACGCACGCGCAGCCAGGCCTGCAGGAAGGCGCCCATGAGCCACGGCCAGGCGGTGCCCTGGTGATAGGCGGCATCCCTTTGCGCGGGGCCGCCCTGGTAGCGGCCGATGTAGCGGGGATCGCCGGGCGCCAGCGTGCGCGGGCCCATCGGCGTCAGCAGCTCGCCTTCCACCTGGGCCACCACGGCGCCGGCCAGCGGCCCGTCGATCACGGCGTGGGGCAGGCCCCCGACGGCGAAGATCTGGTTCGGACGCACGCTGCCGTCCAGGCAGCCCGGCTGGTGCCCGGCGTCCACCACGTCGTACAGGCCGCTGCCGTCGGGCTTGGGATAGCGCCGCAGGAAGGATGCGGAGGCGCGGCCAGCCAGGGCGCGGGCGGCCGCGTCCCAGGCGCCCGCGATGCGCAGGGCGTTGATCCATAGCGCCTGCACCTCCACCGGCTTGCCGATGCGCGGCGTCACCACCCAGTCGCCCACCTTGGCATCCATCCAGGTCAGCTGCAGGCCTTCCGCGCCGGCGCGCAGCAGGCCGTCCTCGTCGGCGGCGATACCGTGCCGCGTGCCGGCGGCATAGCCGGCGACGATCGCGTCGATGGCCGCGCGCAGCGTCTCGCGGGCCGCCGCGTCGGCATGCCCCGACTCCAGGTACTCATGGGCGGCCACGACGAACCACAGGGAGGCATCCACGGCGTTGTATGCCGGCTCCCCGCCGTCGTCGGGGAAGCGGTTGGGCAGCATGCCGCGCGAGATGTAGCGGGCCCATTCGAGCAGGATGGCGCGGGCGTCATCGAGGCGCCCGCTCGCCAGCAGCAGCCCGCGCATGGCGATGAAGGTATCGCGTCCCCAGTCGGTGAACCAGGGGTAGCCCGCGACCAGCGTCAGCCCTTCCGCCCGCGACACGACATAGGCATCGGCGGCGCGCCGCAGCCGGTCCGGAAAGGCGGCGCGCCGGGCGGCCTCTTGCCCCGCCATGCGGCGGGCGAGCGCCAGGGCGTCGTCGGATGGCGCGCCCTCGGCCATGTCGGCGGCCAGGATCATGGCCGCCGGACCGGCGCCCAGGTCGAACGTGAACCGGCCCGGCGTGGCCAGGTCCTCGACGTCGTCCATGCCGCGCTCGCGCTCGCGGGCATAGCAGAAACCCCGGTACCAGTCGGGCTCGTGGGTATAGCGGCCGTTGGTGTGCGCCACGATCGCCGGCACATCGCCGTAGGGTCGCCAGCGCACCCGCGCGTCCTGCACGGTCGCGGCGAAATCGAAGGCAGGGTTCTCGCGATGCAGGGCGTGGTAGTCGCGTCCCGACAGCAGCGGCCGCACATTCAGCGCCAGGCCGCCCTCGCCTTCCAGCGTCCAGCGCAGCACCGTGCGGGCGCTCTGTTTGTCCACGAAACACTCCGCACGCACGGCGCGGCCGTCCCGCAGCCCCAGGCGCCACGTGGGCCAGGGATGCAGGTCAAACGAGACGGGCGGGGCCCCGTCGCCGGGAACGAGCAGGTCCGGCGCATAGCGCTGGGGCGTGAGCAGCTGGGGCCCGTCCGCCAGGTCGACCCAGGCCTGCACGCCATTGACCAGGACCATGCGCCCGGTGGGAGGCCGGGTGGCGCACAGCAGCAGCGCGTGGTAGCGGCGCGTGTGCAGGCCGCACGCCGTGCCGCTGGCGTAGCCGCCGCGGCCATCCGCCTCCAGCCATTCCCGGGTGTCGTCCATGCTCAGGCCTGTTGCGGCCGCGCCACGCTGCAATGCACCATTGCAGGGGCTTTCCTGGGGCATGCGCACCACGGAAAGGCACGAAAGCGCTTATTTCCAACGCCATCCGGTTTCTTCCGAAACGGTTGTTGCGACGCATCAAAATAGGTGTTTATCATGATTGCAACGCCCTCGCCTTTAGCTCGTTCCGATCTTCCACCAGGAGTCCCATCATGGGTTCGCGCCGCCTTTCCAGCCTTTCCTTCACGCCTTCCGATACGGCCGCCCTGAAACGCGGCGCCCGCGCGACCGCCCGCTTCGCCCATCGCCGCGTGGCGATGCCGGCCGCCGCCTTCGTGCTCGATTCGGTGGAGGGCCTCTTCACCTTCATCGACGAATTCGCCGATTCCGTCGAAGAGGTGCGCAAAGCCATGGCCCGCGCCCGTTCGGAACGCTACACCATCTCGGCACACCGCCGCTGAAATAATGGGACCGCGCCCCGGCTGCGGCCGGGGGCGGGTCAGGCCACGACTTCCGGCGTGACCGTTTCGCTTTGCAGATCGTCCAGGAAGCGGTCGCGCCAGCGTGACAGGTTGTTCTCGTTGAGCCTGGCGAGCATGCTGCGGTGCCGCGCCACGCGTTCGGGCAGCGACATGGTCAGGGCACGGTCCAGGGTTTCGGCCATGCCGTCCGGATCGTAGGGATTCACCAGCAAGGCGCCCTCGCCCAGTTCCTCCGCCGCGCCGGCGAACTCCGACAGCACCAGCACACCGGGATCGTCCTGCGACTGCGCCGCGACGTACTCCTTCGCGACCAGATTCATCCCGTCGCGCAGCGGCGTCACATAGCCGACTTGCGAGGCGCGGAACAAGGACATCAACAACGCGCGGTCATAGGACTTGTTGATATAGCGCAGCGGCGTCCAGGCCAGGTCGGACCAGCGGCCGTTGATGCTGCCCGCCGCGCTTTCCAGCTGGCGGCGGATCTGCCGGTACTGCTCGACATCGGATCGCGACGGCGGCGCGATCTGCACAAAAGTGACCTGGCCGCGATGCGCCGGGGTTTTCTCCAGCAGGCGCTCGAAAGCCGTGAAGCGCTCCACCAGCCCCTTGCTGTAGTCCAGCCGGTCCACGCTGACCATCAGCCGCCGCTGCTGCAATCCCTGCTTCAGGTTGGTGATCTGGCGCGAGCGGCTGTGCTTGAGCGACAGCTGCTGGATTTCCTCGGGATAGATGCCGATGGGGTACACCCCCGCGCCGATGCGATGGCCGCCGATCTCGATATAGCGGTCGCCGCGGCGCCCCGCGCCGAAGCGCCTGCATACATAGTCGACGAAGGCGCGGCGGTCCGCGTCGGTCTGGAAGCCGACAAGGTCATAGGCGCACATGGCCTCTACCAGCTCGCGATGCGGCGGCACCGTCGCCATGACGGGTTCGACGGGAAACGGAATGTGCAGGAAGAACCCGATGCGGTTGCGGATGCCGGCCTGGCGGCAGGCACGCGCGAAGGGCAGCAGGTGGTAGTCGTGCACCCACAGGATGTCGTCGGGCTCGATCAACGGCTTCAGGCGTTCTACCAGCCAGTGGTTGACGCGGCAATAGCCGGCGTATTCGCGCCTGTCATAGCGGCTCAGGTCGGGCCGGTAGTGGAAGACCGGCCACAGCATGCCATTGGAGAAACCGCGGTAGTACTGATCGTAGTCCGCGCGCGAGAGCGCCACGGTCGCATAGGTAATGTTGTCGCGCGTTTCCTTGTGCACCGTGTCGGGCCGCGTCGAACCGTCGACGATATCGCCACTCCATCCGAACCATATGCCGCCCATTTGCTTCAGGGCATCGAACACGCCCACCGCCAGGCCGCCCGCCGTGGGCTTGCCTTCCGCGATGGGCGCGACCCGGTTGGATACAACGATCAATCTGCTCATAGGCCGACCTCCTTCTTCTATTGTCTTGCCCGCGCTCAAAGCAGCGCGAGCCAACCCGCCAGCGCGGCTGGCGTGGGAAAGCGCCAGTCGGCGACGCTCTCCCCTTCCCCGATCTTGATCGTAACGCCGCCCATCGCCTTGACGGCCTCGAATCCGGCCTCGTCGGTCAGGTCATCGCCGGCGAACAGCGGCACGCGGCCGGCGAAGGGCGGGAGGCCCATCAGGCGGCCGATGGCCGCCGCCTTGCTGGCGTGGCGCGGCTTGATTTCCACCACCATCTTTCCCGGTTGCAGGACGAAGCGATCGGCATGCGGTTGCATGGCCATTTCAGCGGCGATGCGCGCGTCCTGCTCGTGGTCCGGCGCGTTGCGGTAATGAAAGGCCAGCGACAGGCCCTTGTGTTCCAGCTGCGTGCCGGGCCAACGGTCCACCAGGGGGGCCAGGCTTTCCACCATGCGCGCCACCGCGGCGGTGTCGACGGGAAGTTCATGCAGGGTGCCGTCGGGCTCGCGCCATTGCGCGCCATGCAAGCCGGCGCCGGTCAGGACCAGCGGATGGACCAGGGCGTCGATCTGCGCCAGCGGCCTGCCCGATACAATCGCCAGGGCGCCATCCGCCAGGTTCTTCAGGCGTCCCAGCACGTCCAGGGTTTCGGCCGGGACATGCGCCTGCTGCGGCGTGGCCGCGATGGGCGCCAGGGTTCCGTCCAGATCGAACAGGAAGGCATGCCTGCCGACGTTGTCGCTGGTGACGGGAATGGAATGGCTATGCACGTTTTCACTCTCGCCCGCCTACGCGGGGTATGACCGTTACGTTATAGCCCAGGGGTGTAACCAGAAGCCGCTTCGGGAAGTTACAAAACGAGAGCAGACCGCATACAGGCCCCACATCCGCCCCGGAACTTAAGATGACCGTCAGGCTCCAACGCCCTGGATTGCCAGCCCAGCAAGAGCATCGCTAAGGAGAGACGCATGCGCATTCTTTTGGTGGAAGACGACCGGATGATCGGCGAAAGCGTTTTCGACGGCCTGCGCGCGGAAAACTATGCGGTGGACTGGGAGAAAAACGCCAAGGGCGCGGACCTGGCGCTGCGTACGGGGCCCTACGATCTGGTCCTGCTGGACCTGGGGCTGCCGGACGGGGACGGGCTGAGCCTGCTGCGCGACCTGCGCACGCGCCGCAACCGCACGCCCGTGCTCATCGCCACCGCGCGCGACGCCGTCGCCGACCGCATCGCGGGACTGGACGCCGGCGCGGACGATTACGTCATCAAGCCTTATGACATGGACGAACTGCTGGCGCGCATGCGCGCGCTTATCCGGCGCAGCGCCGGACGCGCCGAACCGGTGTTCGAGCACGCCGGCGTCAGCATCGATCCGCACGACCGCTCCGCGCGCGTGAACGGCCAGCCCGTCACGCTGACCGCGCGCGAATGGGCGGTGCTGGAACCGCTGATCGCCCGGCCCGGCATGATCCTGTCGCGCGCGCAGCTGGAGGAAAAACTCTACAGCTGGCAAGAGGAAATCAGCAGCAACGCCGTAGAGGTCTATATTCACGGGCTGCGCAAAAAACTCGGCCAGCGCTTCATCCAGAATGTGCGCGGGGTCGGCTACGTCATTCCCAAAACATGAAGATTCCGCTCGGCTCCTCGCTCAGGGCCCGCCTGATTTTTTTCCTGTTCGCATCCATCCTGCTGGCCGCCCTCGTGCAGGGCATCGTGGCCTACCGCAATATCCTTCAGCAGACCGACGAAATCTTCGACGCGCAGCTGCAGCGTACCGCCGCCTCGCTCACCGCCGGCGACGGCCTGCTCAGCGCCACGCCGTCCGCGCCCGCCGGGCCCGCGCCGGCCGACAATCTCATCATCCAGATCTGGACGGCCGATGGCGCGCGGCTGTTCAAGTCCGCGTCCGGCAAGCTGCTGCCCGATCCGGTGGTGCTGGGTTTTTCCACCGTCAAGGCCGGCATGTCCACGTATCGCGTGTATGCGATGGCCACGCCCTTCCAGGTGACGCAGGTCGCCCAGGATATGGACGTGCGGCAAAAGACCGCGCGGGCGCTGGCCTTGCGCAGCGTCGGGCCCATCGCCGCGGCCGCGCCGCTGCTGATGCTGGTGGTGTGGTGGGTGGTGGGCGCGTCGCTGCGCCCGGTACGGCGCACCCGCGAAGAACTGGCCCGGCGCCAGCCCGAAGCGCTGTCGCCGGTGGCGGAGGCCGGCCTGCCCGACGAGATCCGGCCGCTGGTCCACGAGCTGAACCTGCTGCTGGAACGCACGCGCCAGGCCTTCGCGGCGCAGAAGCGCTTTGTCGGCGACGCGGCGCATGAACTGCGCTCGCCCCTGGCCGCGCTGCGCCTGCAACTGCAGGCGCTGCAGCGTCCCGGCGACGAGGCCGCGCACCGTGTCGCCGTCGAACGCCTGGCCACCGGCATCGACCGCGCGTCGCGCCTGATCGAACAGTTGCTCTCGATGGCGCGCCACGACGCCGCGGCCGTGCAGGCGGCGCCCAGGCGCGTGGAGCTCGTGCAGTTGATGCGCCAGGCCATCTCCGACATCCTTCCCGAGGCCAATGCCAAGGCCATGGATATCGGCATGGACGGCGTGTCAGAGGCCTGGATCCAAGGGGATCCCGATGCGCTCGCGCTGCTGGCGCGCAATCTGCTGGACAACGCGATCAAATACACGCCGGCCGAGGGACGTATCGACGTGGGCATCTCGACCCACGGCGACGCGGTCACCCTGCTCGTCGACGACAGCGGGCCCGGCATTCCGCCGGCGGAACGCGAGCGCGTCTTCGACCGCTTCTATCGCGCGCAGAACCACGACGCGGTGGGCAGCGGCCTGGGCCTGTCCATCGTGGAGGCGGTCGCCCGCCGGCACAACGCCGCCGTGTTCCTGGAAGACGCGCCGGGCCTGGGCGGGCTGCGCGTGCGGGTACGCTTTCCCTTCGGTTTCGCCTAGATCGCGCGGCCCCGGGGCCGCTTAAGTTTCACCTAAGTATCGGGTCGGAAGATGGCGCCGTGTTCAGACACAGGTGGCCGCTGGAGCATTGCCACCGCAACAAACGCTCATTGGACGAGTGCTCGAGGACCCGATATGAAGATCAAGACCCTTACTCCCTCCCGTTTGACGATGTCGCTGATCGCCGCCGGTGTCATCGGCGCCACCGCGGCGACCGCCACGATCGGCACCGCCTCTCATGCCGAGAACGCGCCCCCCGCCATGACCCAGCCCGTGCAACCGGCCCTCGGCATGACCTCGGTGCCGAACTTCGCGCAGATCACGCGCGAATACGGCCCCGCCGTGGTGAACATCAGCGTATCCGGCACCAAGAAGGTCGCCCTGCAGCAGGACCCCTTCGCGCAATTCTTCGGCGGCATGCCCGGCATGCCGGGCTTTCCGGGCTTTCCCGGCCAGATGGGCCCCGGCACGCGAGAGGTACCCATCCGCGGCGAAGGCTCCGGCTTCATCGTCAGCGCCGATGGCTTGATCCTGACCAACGCCCACGTCGTGCAGGACGCCAATGAAGTCACCGTCAAACTGACCGACCGGCGCGAGTACCGCGCCAAGGTTCTGGGCAGCGATCCGGTCACCGATGTCGCCGTCATCAAGATCGATGCCAAGAACCTGCCCGTGGTCCGCCTGGGCAGCGTCGACAACCTGCAGGTCGGGGATTGGGTACTGGCGATCGGTTCGCCCTATGGCCTGGAAAACACCGCGACGGCCGGTATCGTCAGCGCCAAGGGCCGTTCGCTGCCCGACGACACGTCGGTGCCCTTCATCCAGACCGACGTGGCGGTCAATCCCGGCAATTCGGGCGGGCCGTTGTTCAACTCGCGCGGCGAAGTCGTCGGCATCAATTCGCAGATCTATACGCGCACGGGCGGTTTCCAGGGCCTGTCCTTCGCCATTCCGATCAACATCGCCACGAAGATCAAGGATGAAATCGTGGCGCACGGCAAGGCCAGCCACGCGATGCTGGGCGTGACGGTGCAGGAGGTCAACCAGGACCTGGCCGATTCCTTCAAGCTGGACAGCCCGAGCGGCGCCTTGGTGGCCAGCGTGGAAAAAGGCAGCGCGGCCGACAAGGCCGGACTGAAATCCGGAGACGTCATCCGCGCCATCGACGGCCGCCCGGTCGTCTCGTCGGGCGACCTGTCCTCGATCATTACGCTGGAAGATCCGGGCACGCGCGTCAAGCTGGACATCTGGCGCGACGGCAAGCCCGTGCAGGTAACGGCGACGCTGGGCAAGTACGGCAAACAGGAAACCGTCGCCGCCGCCAACGCGCAAACAGGCCAGCATGCCAGGCTCGGGCTCGCGCTGCGCCCCCTGACGCCCGACGAACAGCAACAGGCCGGAACGCCGGGCCTGCTGGTCGAGCAGGCCGAGGGCGCCGCCGCCAAGGCCGGTATCCAGCCGGGCGACATCATCCTGTCAGTGAACGGCGTGCCCACGCGCAATGTCGACGAGGTACGCAGCGCGGTGTCCAAGGCCGGCAAGACGGCGGCCCTGCTGGTCCAGCGCGGCGACGGCAAACTGTTCGTGCCGGTGCAGATCGGCTAAGGCCGGGACCATGGTTGGAGCGGCTCCGCGCCGGCTCCAGCCATGCGCGGCGCGCAGCGGACGGCGTTTCTTGGTACCCTTCGCGGGGACGCCATCGTGGCATCCCCGCGCCAGACCCGGAAACCCGTTTCGCCAGTGCCGCTGCTATCGCCATCGCACCCCCATCCTTCTTCCCCCGGCCATGCCGGAATCCGATATGCCGTCCGCGCACGGCGTATCGCCTGCGCTGCCGCCTTGGCGCTGTTGCTGGCGGCCTGCGCCTCCACCCGCGTGCCGCCCGGCTACTACCGCGTCGAATCCGGTGACACCCTGACCCAGATCGCGCGCGAGCACAGGCAAAGCGTGAGCGACCTGATCCGCTGGAACCGCCTGGACAGCGCCAACCGCATCGACGTGGGCCAGGTATTGCGCGTCACGCCGCCCGGCGACGCCGCGCCGTCGCCAACCCGGCCCGCCGCCCGGTCCGGGTCGGGCACGAAGTCCGCCGCCGCCAAGCCCGACAGCGCCAGGCCCGCCGACACGACGCCCTTGCGCGGCATCCAGTTGGTATGGCCGGCCCAAGGCACGCTCGCCCAGCGATTCAACGGTTCTTCCTCGCAAGGGCTGCGCATCGTCAATGCCGCCGGCACGCCGGTGGTGGCCGCCGCCGCGGGCTCGGTGGCCTACGCCAGCAACGGCCTGCGCGGCTACGGCAACCTGGTCATCCTGCGCCATACTTCCGGATTCCTGACCATCTACGCGCACAACCGCCGGCTGCTGGTCAAACAAGGACAGCAGGTCACACAGGGCCAGAAGATCGCCGAAATGGGCAATACCGACAGCAAGCAAGTCGAGCTGTACTTCGAATTGCGCCAAAGCGGCAAGCCTGTCGATCCGGCGCGGGCACTGCCGCCGCGCTAACTTTTCCCCGTCTTTCCATGGCCCTGGTTCTGGCTCGCTTTCTCTACGGTTTCTCGCTGTCCTGGATCGTCGTGGCGGTCCTCATCGCCGCCACCTTGCTATGCATCCGCCTGGTGGGCATCGCCGTCGTCGCCTTCGACCAGGAACGCAAAGGCGATATCGCGGGAGCGGCCTGCGTCGCCGTGGTCATCGTGGCCGCGCTGGCCGCGATCGGATGGCTGGGCGGCCGCCTGTACGACGCGCTGGGCGCCTCGGCGCTGGTCGGCGGCACGGCGCATTGGCTGGCGGGCGGCAATACCCTCTCGCCCGCCGCCATCTTCGGCGCCTTGGCCGGGTTCGGCAGCCTGGCGGGGATGCGCGCCTGGATGAACCGCCCGCCCAGGGATCCCGCGCTGGCCAGGGGAAAGGCGGCCGACAAGGCCGCGGCCAAGGCGGAGCGCGGGTCCGCCCGCGCCGATGGCGCGTCGTCCGGGGGCAAGACGCGGGCGGCGGCATCCAAGGCACGGGCCAAGGCAGCGGCGCCCGCGCGCGGACCGCGCATCCCGCAGCTGGGCTGGAGCGCGCTGTTCCTGCTCCTGCTGGGCGCCGCGGTCTTCGCCTTCGCCTACGGGGTGGATCCCCTGTCCGTCCCCCCGGACGCCACGGCGGCGGCCGCCCGCATCTATCGCGACATGGCCATGCGTGCCCGGCCGGTCTACCTGGCGGCGGCGGTGCTGTTGGGCACGGGCGCCGTGCTGGCGCTGCTGTGGTTCTTCTGGCGGCGCAGACCGGAACGCTAGCTGTCCCGATGTACAGGCCGCGCCGGCCGTGGCCGGTGTTGTCCTTGCGCGAACCGCGCGGGCCCAGGCGGGCCCCGCCCCCTGGCATCGAGACTTCCCGCCCCGGCGCCCGATCCGCGTATTGCCGGGGAAGCGCCAGGCGCCCGTATCCGTCCCGGCCGGCTCGCGGACGGGTATGGCGCCCCGCTTCCCGTGTGGCAGGACAAACAATAACGATTCTTATTATAAAATCGTGCGGTCCAACCCTTGTAGGAGTCCGCGGCCATGGCCGGTACGCATAAATTCTGGTTCGTGTGGCGCGCGCCCCTGATCCTGCTGGCGCTGACGGTGTTCGGCCTGCTGGCGGCCCTGCTGGGCACGGAGATCTGGCACTGGGCCTCCTGGGTCGCGCTGGCGGTGCCCATCGCCGTCATCCTATTCCACACCGCGCGCCGCCCGCGCTCCCGTACATCGCCAGCGCGTACGTCTTCCCCTTCCTGACCGCCCATCGGCGGGCATACCACCCTCTACCCGGGCCCCGCCGCACGCCGGGCGTCCGCCTTCACCCGCAGGCCCGCGCCGGTCGCCCGGCGGCGGGCTCCGTCCCTGGACGGTCGCCCGCCCGCTTCGCCTCGCCGGTGCACCGCTGCCATCGCCGCACTTTCATGGGCCCCTTCCCAGGGGTACGCTAAATGCTGCGTCCGGCCTTGCGTCGTCCGCCGGGCGCCACCCTTGAAACGTTGAAGGCCGCCGCCACTTAGGCGACATATCCCGTAGGCAGAAACCATGAGATCACGCGACTTGACGTCCTGGATGTGGGGTGACGCCCTCTCCATGCTGGAACAGGCCGAACGCCTGCAACGGCAGTTCTTCCGAGCTTGCGCGGCGGATCCGCATATCTGGGAGCCGCCCATCGATGTGGTCGAAACGGCGGATGCCGTGATCGTCCACATCGCCCTGCCGGGCGTGCCGTCCTCGGCCGTCACCGTGCGTTATCAGGCCGACGGCGTGACGGTGTCCGGCATGCGGCGCCTGCCGGCCGGCGGCGCCGCCCATATCCACCGGGTCGAAATCCCTTATGGGCGCTTCGAACGCCACATCGTCCTGCCCGTGGCCGCGCTGGAGCCCAGCACGCCCGAGATGTCGGATGGTTGCCTCGTATTGACGTTCAGGAAAAGAAAGGAAACGCCATGAAGCTTTGGCCCACCATGCAAGTGAGGACCGACGATGACCGGGCCCGCGCGGGCGGCAACAGCGCGCCCGCCGGCGAGCCGGATCAACGTACGACCAAGCCCCTGCCGCAGGACGCGATGATCCTGATACCGCTGCGCGAAGCGGTGCTGTTCCCGGGCGTGCTCTCGCCCGTGACGGTGCAGCGCACGGGCTCGGTGGCGGCCGCGCAGGAAGCCGTCAAGAGCGAGCTGCCGGTCGGCTTCCTGCTGCAGCGCGACGCCACCAAGACCGACGTCGGCCCTTCGGACCTGTACTGGGTCGGCACCCAGGGCCCGATCGTGCGCTACATCACGGGCCAGAACGACGCCCATCACATCGTGGTCCAGGGACAGTCGCGCTTCCGCGTGCTGGAATTCCTGGAAGGCTGGCCCTTTATGGTGGCCCGCGTCGCCATGGTCGAACCGGTGGAAACCTCCGATCCGCAGATCGAAGCGCGTTTCCTGCAGCTCAAGGAACAGGCGGTGACGGCCATCGGCCTGCTGCCGCACGTGCCGGACGAACTGGCCGCCGTGGTGCAGGGTGTCACCTCGCCCGCGCTGCTGGCCGACATGGTCGCCAATCTGATCGACGTGAAGGTGGAGGATAAACAGGACATCCTGGAAACCTTCGATCTGGGCCGCCGCCTGGACAAGGTGATCGAGCTGCTGTCGGCGCGCGTCAACGTGCTCAAGCTCAGCCGCGAAATCGGCGAAAAAACCCGCGCCCAGTTCGACGAGCGCCAACGCGAGCATGTGCTGCGCGAACAGCTGCGGCAGATCCAGAAGGAACTGGGCGAAGGCGACGACACCGCGGCGGAAGTCGAGGAGCTGAAGAACGCCATCGAAAATGCCGGCATGCCCGAAGACGTGCTCACGCACGCCCGCAAGGAGCTCAAGCGCCTGCAGCGCATGAGCGAGGGCGGCGGCGAATACGCCATGCTGCGCACTTATCTGGAATGGCTGACCGAACTGCCCTGGAAGCAGGAGCCGCAACCGCCCATCGACATCGCGGAAGCGCGCCGCATCCTGGACGAAGACCACTTCGGCCTGGAAAAAATCAAGCGGCGCATCCTGGAGTACCTGGCAGTGCGCAAGCTCAATCCGCAGGGTAAGAGCCCGGTGCTGTGCTTCTCCGGCCCGCCGGGCGTGGGCAAGACCTCGCTGGGCCAGTCCATCGCGCGGGCGACGGGCCGCGTCTTCCAGCGCGTGGCCTTGGGCGGCGTGCACGACGAAGCGGAAATCCGCGGGCATCGCCGCACTTACCTGGGCGCCCTGCCGGGCAACATCATCCAGGCGATGCGGCGCGCGGGCACCAGCAAGGTGGTGCTGATGCTGGACGAAATCGACAAGCTGGGCGCCGGCGGCTTTCATGGCGATCCCGGCAGCGCGCTGCTGGAGGTCCTGGACCCCGAGCAGAACCACAAGTTCCGCGACAACTACCTGGGCGTGGATTTCGACCTGTCGCACGTGATGTTCATCTGCACCGCGAACGTGCTGGATACCATTCCGGGCCCGCTGCGCGACCGCATGGAGATCATCCAGCTTCCGGGCTATACGGAGGAAGAAAAAATCCAGATCGCCCGGCGCTACCTGGTGCGCCGCCAGCTGGAGGCCAATGGCCTGCGCCCGGAACAGGCGGAAGTCACCGACGCGGCCCTGAAGGCCATCGTCGAGGACTACACCCGCGAAGCGGGCGTGCGCAACCTGGAGCGCGAGATCGGCTCCGTGCTGCGGCATGCCGCCATGCAGATCGCCGAAGGCCGTCAGGAAAGCGTGCGCATCGACGCCGGCGACCTCGCCGATCCGCTGGGCCCACGGCGCTTCGAGAACGAGGTCAAGCTGCGCACCAGCGTACCGGGCGTGGCCACCGGCCTGGCCTGGACGCCGGTGGGTGGGGACATCCTGTTCATCGAGGCCAGCAAGGTCCCCGGCGGCGGACGGCTGATCCTGACGGGACAGTTGGGCGACGTCATGAAGGAATCCGCGCAGGCGGCCCTGACGCTGGCCAAGACCTGGAGCGGCGACGCGCTGGACAAGGTGGACATCCACGTCCACGTACCGGCGGGCGCCACGCCCAAGGACGGCCCCAGCGCCGGCGTGGCCATGTTCGTCGCCCTGGCATCCTTGTTGAAAGGCACGCCGGTACGCTCGGACGTCGCCATGACGGGCGAAGTCAGCCTGCGTGGCCTGGTGCTGCCCATAGGCGGCGT
Source organism: Bordetella bronchialis (assembly GCF_001676705.1). Taxonomy (NCBI): domain Bacteria; kingdom Pseudomonadati; phylum Pseudomonadota; class Betaproteobacteria; order Burkholderiales; family Alcaligenaceae; genus Bordetella; species Bordetella bronchialis. Next base: position 1,893,838 of record NZ_CP016170.1, on the reverse strand, counting down.
CAAGGAAAAAACCCTGGCGGCCCTGCGCGCGGGGATCACCACCGTGATGCTGCCCAGGCGCAACGAGAAAGACCTGGACGACGTACCCAAGGAAGCGCGCGACAAGCTGAAATTCGTCCTGCTGGACCGGGTCGAAGATGCCCTCGAAGTCGCGCTCGAGAAGGAAGCCGTGCCGGCGGTATAAACGCCCTGGCAAGGCAAACGCCGGCACCCTCGCGTGCCGGCGTTTTTTTGGCGGGCGGCGAATGGGCGGAACGCGGGCTTCAATGCAGGGCGACAACCATGGAGGGTACGGTGCTGGGGCATGGAGTAGCGGCGGGTGTCTGATCGGTGGTCGGCTTGCTCATGCCGTCCGCTCGGTGGTCGGCTTGCTCATGCCGTCCGCTCGGTGGTCGGCTTGCTCATGCCGTCCGTCGGGGGAGATGCCTGTCGTGTCCGGCCCGCTCGGGCGGTCCAGGGCGTTCGCCCTGGACTTCCGCTTCGTCTTCCTCCTTCGGCGGCCGAACGGGCGTTGGGGTTCTTGCCGCTTTTTTGCCCGGCCGTCCTACGTACGGAAGCCCTCGCGCGCCCTCGGACGGGCCGGCCCCGACAGGCATCTCCCCCGCCGGACTCACGGGTTGCCTTAGCGCCGGTCGCTGGGACGGGCGGTGTGCTTGGCCCTTCGTGGGGCGCTTGTCGCTTGATAAGAAGAATCTTGAGGTGCCCGCCGATTCGGAGCCGCCCTGCGCGGCTCCGAATCGGCTACGCGATGGTGGCGTGCGGCGGGTGCGGGCTTGCGACGGTCGTCGCCCGAAGTGGAAGCGTTGCCCGCCCAGATTGGGGGAGAAACAAGTCGGTGTGGCGGGCCGCCCGCCGGCCCGCCACACCGTAGGCACCGTGGCATGCCGCGGATGCTGGCATAGGTGCCACGCGCCGCTAGCGCGATTGCGCGCACGGTTTCCTATCGAATCGCGGCGGCGCCATCCCCAACGCCCGTGGCATGCCACCGATGCTGGCGTAGGTGCCACGCGCCGCTAGCCCGATTGCGCGCGCGGTTTGCTAACGAATCGCGACCGCGCCATTCCCAACGCCCGTGGCAAGGCACGGTGCTACGGTGTGGCGGGCCGGCGGGCGGCCCGCCACACCGCCTTGTTCCCCCCACCCTGCGCGGGCCAAGATTCCACTTTGATTCCCCGACCTACGCATTACCAGCAACCGTGGCATTACCAACAACCACCGCATGCCCCGACCGCGTAGGCGTTTTAGGGCCGCGCAGGGCGGCCCGAAAACGACGGGCAACGCAAGATCTTCCTTAACCCGGAAACACGGCCCACGAAGGGCCAAGAAAACCGACCGCCCCAGCGGCCGGCGCTAAGGCACCCCGTGAGTCCGGCGGGGGAGATGCCTGTCGGGGCCGGCCCGTCCGAGGGCGCGCGAGGGCTTCCGTACGTAGGACGGCCGGGCAAAAAAGCGGCAAGAACCCCAACGCCACTTCGGCCGCCGAAGGAGGAAGACGAAGCGGAAGTCCAGGGCGAACGCCCTGGACCGCCCGAGCGGGCCGGACACGACAGGCATCTCCACCGCCGGACGGCATGAGCAAGCCGGACGGCATGAGCAAAACACCCAAACCGCCAAGCAACCACGCCAACATGAGCAAAACAACCACCGACGCCGGATCCCCCCAGCCAGGTCACCCAACGACCGAGAAACCCGATCAGCACCGCTCGATACCCTGAGCCGAGTGCGATAGCCCGCCTCAGGTCTTCAAGCGATAGCCCGTCTTGAAGATCCAACGCACGGCGATCATGCACGCCGCCAGGAACACCAGCGTCATGCCTACGCTAACGCCGACATGGACGTCGGCCACGCCGAAGAAACTCCAGCGGAAGCCGCTGACCAGGTAGACGACCGGGTTGAACAGCGTCACCGCGCGCCAGAAATCGGGCAGCATGTTAATGGAATAGAAGCTGCCGCCCAGGAAGGTCAGCGGCGTCACCACCATCAACGGAATGACTTGCAGTTTCTCGAACCCGTCGGCCCAGATGCCGATGATGAAGCCGAACAGGCTGAACGTGATGGAGGTCAGCACCAGGAAGCCCACCATCCACAGGGGATGGGCCACACCGAAAGGCACGAAAATGCGGGCGGTGACCAGCATGATGATGCCAAGGATGATGGACTTGGACGCCGCCGCGCCCACATAGCCGATGACGATCTCCACATAGGAAATCGGCGCGGAATGGATCTCGTAGATGGTCCCGGTAAAGCGCGGCATATAGATGCCGAAGGACGCGTTGGAGATACTTTGCGTCAACAGGGCCAGCATGATCATGCCGGGCACGATGAAGGCGCCATAGCTGACGCCGTCGATATTGACCATGTGCGAACCGATGGCCGAACCGAACACCACGAAGTACAACGACGTGGAAATCACCGGCGAGGCCACGCTTTGCATCAGCGTGCGCCACATGCGATGCATTTCGAAAAGGTAGATGGCGCGGATGGCATAGATATTCATGGCTGCGCTTGCCCCTCAGGACGTGCATGGACCAGGCTGACGAAGATTTCCTCCAGCGAGCTTTCCGATGAGCGCAGGTCGGTGAATTCCACGCCCGCCTCGTCCAGCTTGCGCAACAGCGTCGCGATGTCGCCACCGCCCACCTGGTTGTCGTAGGTATAGACCAGTTCGTGGCCCTCTCCGGCCAGCTCCAGCTGATAGCCCTGCAGCGCGGGCGGCAAGGCGGACAGCGCGGTTTTCAGGACCAGCGTCAGTTGCCGCTTGCCCAGCTTCTTCATCAGGGCGTTCTTGTCCTCGACCAGGATGATCTCGCCCTGGCGTATGACGCCCACGCGGTCGGCCATCTCCTGGGCTTCTTCGATGTAATGGGTGGTCAGGATGATGGTTACCCCCTGCTCGCGCAGCCGCCGCACCATCTCCCACATCCCCCGGCGCAGCTCGACGTCCACGCCGGCGGTCGGCTCGTCCAGGAACAGGATGCGCGGCTCGTGCGAAAGCGCCTTGGCGATCATCACGCGCCGCTTCATGCCGCCTGACAAGGCCATGATCCGCGCGTCCTTCTTGTCCCACAGCGACAGGTCGCGCAGCACACGCTCGATATGGGCCGGATCGGCAGGCTTGCCGAACAGGCCACGGCTGAACGTGACCGTGCTCCACACGCTTTCGAACGCGTCGGTATTCAGCTCCTGCGGCACCAGCCCGATGCTGGCGCGCGCCGCCCGGTAGTCGCGGATGATGTCATGCCCGTCGGCCAGGACCGTACCGCGGCTGGGATTGACGATGCCGCAGATGATGCTGATCAGGGTCGTCTTGCCGGCACCGTTCGGTCCCAGCAGTGCGAAGATCTCGCCGCGCCGGATATCGAGATCGATGTTCTTCAATGCCTGGAATCCAGACTTGTATGTCTTGGACAGGCCTCGGATTGAGATGATGGGATCCACGCCGTTCTCGTCGGATTCGATTGCCTGGATTCTACCCGCGCGGACGTGACAGGCCGACTCGGCATGCGCCGCAGCGGCGGCCTGCAGCGATGCGCGTGCGCCCCTCCATCGGGCGGCGCGCCATGCCGCAAGGGCCCCGGCCAAGACGGCTCGCTTCGGCATGATCGGCCGGAAGTCCCGGATATAGCGGGCTTTTTCGACGGCATCGCCAGGAGATGGACACGGCGCTTGCCCATGCCGGGATGCGCCGCGATGGGATGCGCGCGTGCAGGACGTCGGCACTCTCGACATGTCACTTCGTGGACAGCGAACAATGAGGGCCACCGCGCCAGCGGAATCACGGACGCAATCACCGATGGCGCGCAGGAACAATTCCTTGGCCGCGTTCCTCAGGCAGGGATGCCCGCCGGCATCTTTTCTTCACCTCGCCATGCATCGCCGTGCACACGCGGCGGTGCTTGCATCACGCCCCTCCAGGAGACATCCCCATGAGCACCGTATCCATCCCACCGGTAAGCCCGCAGCTGCCTTTCCTGGTAACGCCCGTGCCGTCATCGCCGCAGCAGGAATCTTCGGCGCAGGCGCCCGGCTCCGGGACACACCACGCCGGCAGGGCTGCCGCCGTGACATTCGAACGCCACGAGACCTCCACCGCGCAAGATCCGGCCCTGCCGCCGGTCGACATCGGCTCCACCGCACCGTCGGCGCTCGGAATCGAAACGATCCCACCCACTCGCGTGCTCGATACCCGAGCCATCATCGACCGCGTCGCCGGGGAATGGGAAAAAGCGGGCGTGGACGCGGCATGGATCAAGGCCATCAAGAGCCCCGATAGTTGGATGACGCTTACTCCGGCGGACCGACCGGCCATCACGAAACTGGGGGAAGCGCTGCAACGCACCGGGGAGTTCTCCGCGATGCGTTCCCAGGCCATTCGCATCCTGCGCGGGACGCAAGTCTGGGAAACGGCGCTGAACGACCGCCAGCGCGCGAATCCCGGCATACCGCGATGGCGCCTGGATCATCAGATGGTGGCCGAGCAGTTCGGCTGGCGCCAGGGCGCGTCGCATGAACATGCCCGCACCCTGCAGTTGATCGTCGGCGCCCTGGACCTTGCCGCAGGGGCCGCCGTAGCGGAATCCCGGCAGCCTGCGCCGACGTCGACGCGCGTGTGACGTACAGGCCGGCGTGGCCCCGGGTACGGCCGTCCCGCCGCGCCGGCCTAAAATGGCGTATTCCGTATCGCCAGCCGTGCACATCCATGAATCTCGACCAGGCCCCGCTGGGCCACGACATCGCCTATCCCGGCCAATACGATCCCGGGCTGCTCTTTCCGGTGCCGCGCGCCGACAATCGCGCGGCCATCGGCATCGGCGCGTCCCTGCCCTTCCAGGGCTGCGATATATGGAATGCCTATGAACTGTCGTGGCTGAACCCGCGCGGCAAGCCCCAGGTGGCGATCGGACGCTTCATCGTGCCGGCCGATACGCCGTGCATCGTCGAATCCAAGTCCTTCAAGCTATACCTGAACTCGCTGAACCAGACGCGGCTGCCCGATGCGGCGGCCTATATCGAGCGGGTCGAACGCGATCTGGGCGCCGTAGCCGGCGGGCCGGTGCGCTTGCAGCTGATACCGCCCGACGCTTTCAACCGGGAGCGCATCGCGAACCTGGCCGGCACGACGCTGGACGACCTGGACATCGAGACCGATGCCTATACGCCCGCGCCGCAGCTGCTGCGCTGCGAACCGGGCGCGCGGGTCGTGGAGGAATCGCTGACTTCCGACCTGCTGAAATCCAACTGTCCCGTCACGGGCCAACCGGATTGGGGCAGCGTGCAGATAGGCTATCGCGGCCCCAAGCTGGACCGTGCCGCGCTGCTGGCCTACATCGTTTCGTTTCGCGAGCATGCGGAATTCCACGAGCATTGCGTGGAGCGCATCTTTACCGACGTGATGGCGGCCTGCCGCCCGCAGGCATTGTCGGTCTATGCACGCTATACCCGCCGAGGCGGGCTGGACATCAATCCCTGGCGCGCCACCCCAGGCTGGCCTGCCCCGCCCATGGATCTGCGTACCGCCAGGCAGTAGGCCGGGCTCGCGCCAGGGGCCGGGCCTGCCGTCCGCATGGCGCCGCGCCGACGCGGCGCCATGACGCTATGGAGACGCAGCCGGATGGCACCGCCGGGACTTACGCCCCGGCATCCGATATGCCTATTGCCCGGCTGGCATGGTCGCCAAGCGCGGTTTACGCGCGTCGCGCCCCCGGCCAAACCGTGGCGACAAGTTCCTTGGCGGCCTGTTCCGGCCCGCCCGGAAGCATCGGGCTCATCGCCAGGCGCGATACGTGGACCGATGCCTCGGCCATCTTGGCGATGCCATCCAGGAAGAATTTGTCGGCCACCACTTTGCCGCCTTCGATTATGCGATTGGCGGCGTCCTCCACGAAGGCGACCGCGCCGCCATCCGAACCGGCGGGCTCGGCGGCTTGGTAGTTCGCGAAGACTTCGGCGGTCCCATCGCCGGTCGCACAGCGTCCCGCGGAGTTGTCGCCCGCTCCGGTTGCAAGATCGTAGAGGGCGACGGCCGCATGTCCGACGCCAATGGGCATGGAAGTTTGTGCAAAGGTACGGATATCCATTTCAGTTCCAACAGTGATCAATCGACAAAGATGCCCTGTGAAGGCATCCCCGGCTGAGGAACCGCGCCGTGGGATTGCTCCTGGCCGGAATCCGGTGAATGGGTCCGCGATTCCAAACCCTGCACCCCGCCGCCGACCAAGGCTGTCGGCCTGCCCTGTGATAAACCAGGACGGAACGCCACGGCGACGCGCCCGCGCATCGATGGCGGATGCCTAGGGATCGCTTCTATCGACAGGGTTCCCCAGACGGGGATGCTTTTACGGCATCTTCCGGGATGCCTGGGGGCATCCTCCGTCATACCGTCATATCGATCCAAGGAAGCGAAAACCCATGACCATAGGAAGTCTCCCGCCCACTGTCGCCTCGCCCGATTGCCTGCTGCCCCTTGCCTGCAAGGGCAGGCAGGATGCGATCGTCCATGCCCGCGCCGGTCGCGATACTGCCGAACGCGCGGCCCAAGCCTTTGCCGATTACGCGGCGCCCAGCGACGTGATCACCCACGACCTTGTCCAGCCCGAGGCGGCGTCCGCCGCGGCGTGCACGGCGCTGGGCAAGGCGGCGCGTATCGCCGCCACGGCCGTCAGGGAGATCGCCTTCACACCGCCCGCCGCGTATGCCGTCAAAACCGTGGTGGAGGCCGGCAATTTCACGGCGCGCGACTTCGCGCGCCTGGCGATGTCGCCGCTTACCTATGTGGGCATGAAAGCAGGCGACCGGATCGCCGATGCGATCCTCAAAGCCAAGGGCTGAGCCAGACGCCGCAAGGAAAGCATGCCGGGCGAAGCGCGGCATGCGACGCGGTGTTTCCGCGTTCCTCCGTTTACTCCGGCTGGATATTGTTGACCTTGATGATCCGCGCCCACTGGCCGCTGTCGCGGTCCGCCAGGGCTTGCAGTTCGGCCGGGCTGCTGGCCTGCGGCTCCACGCCCAGGTCGCGCAGCTTGCCGGCCACGGTCGGGTCGGCCAGCGTGCGGCGGATGGCCTGGTTGATCTGCTCGACGGTCGCCGCCGGCGTCTTGCTGGACACGTAGATGCCGCTCCAGTTGTTCAGCAGCTCCATGCCGGGAATCCCCTCTTCCTCGAAGGTGGGAATGTCGGGAAACAGCGGGCTTCGCTTGGGCGCGGCGATGGCCAGGCCCTTCAGCCCGCCCGACTTCACCAGCGCCTGGATGCCCGGGACATCGCCCACGAAGGCATCCACGTGTCCGCCCATCAGGTCCGAGATCGCCGGCGCCGCGCCTTTTTCAGGCACGTGCAGGAACGATACCTTGGTCTTTTCCGTCAACAGCGCGATGGCCATGTGCGGCATGCTGCCGATGCCCGACGAGGCAAAATTGACCTGGCCCCCCTTGCGCGCGTTGGCGATGAATTCCTTGGCGTCCTTGGCGGGATTCTTGGGATTGACCACCAGCATTTCCGGCGTATTGACCACCAGCGAGACCGGCGCGAAATCCTGCACCTTGTAGGCGAGCTTGGGATACAGCGACGGATTGATGGTGATCGCGCCGGCGGTGGTAATCCACAGGGTCTTGCCATCGGCCGGCTCATGCAGCACGTACTGCGCCGCCACGGCGCCGTTGCCGCCGGGACGGTTCTCGACCACCACGTTCTGCTTCAGTTCCTTGCCGAGCTGCTCGCTGATCACGCGCGCCATCAGGTCCGAGGGTCCCCCCGGCGGGAACGCCACGACCAGGCGGACATAGCTGCCCTGCGCCAGCGCGTTGCCGGCCGGCGCGGCGGCCATTGCCAGGGTACACAGAACGGCCGGCGCGCAACGCCGGGCCCATGCCATCAATGCCATGATGTCTCCTAACGGTCTGCTTGAATTCTTGTCCGTGGAGTGTTGGCGTTTACGCGCCGGCGCGCAAGACGGCAGGCGCCGCACTGTCCAGCAGGCGGACAGTGCGGCGGCCGCATCACCGGACGGCGCACTTCTCCACCAGGGCCATATCGGGATCGCGGCCCAGGCCGGGACCGCGCGGCACCGCGACCCGCCCGCCGGCGGCCAGCACGGCATCGCCCAGCGGGTTGACGTCTATGGTGCAGTAGCAGTATTCGAGCTCGATGTCTTCTTCCAGGGCGGCCAGCACATGAACGGTGGCAAGCAGGCCCGGGCCGACATAAGGGGAATGCGGCGCGAGCTTCACGCCATATTGCCGCGCCAGGCCGGCGATGCGCAGCAGCTCGCTGATTCCACCCACCTTGGTGGCGCTGGGCTGTGCGTAATCCACGGCGCCCGCCTGGAACATGGCCTGGAACTCCAGGTAGCCCGCGGCGTTCTCTCCGGCGGCGGTCGGCACCGGGGCCTCGCGGCGTACCCGCGCCAGGCTGGCATGGTCCTCGGGCGGGAAGACCGGTTCTTCCAGCCAGAGCAGGTCCAGGCCGCGCATCTGGCGGGCCATGGAGATGGCCTCGTCCGCCGTCCAGGGGCAATTGGTATCGACGGTCAGCCGGATGCCGGAGCCGATGGCCTCGCGCGCGCGGCGGACCTGCTCCACGCCGGTTTCGTGCAGCTTGATGGTGGTGTAGCCCTCGCCCACCGCGCGCGCCGCATTGCGCGCCACGATGTCCGGATCGGTGTAACGCATCAGGCTCGCGTAGGCCGGCACGCTGTCGCGGCGGCGGCCGCCCAGCAGTTCGGCCACCGGCTTGCCGGCGGCCTTGCCGGCCAGGTCCCACAGCGCGATATCGAGCCCCGACAGCGCATACATGACGGGGCCGGAGCGCCCCAACAGGTGGAATTTCCGCGACAGGTCGTTCATGATGCCGGCGATGTCGGCTTCGTCGCGGCCGACCGCCATGGGCGCCACCAGGGCCTCGATGGCGGCCTTGGTGGCGGGCCATACGGCGAAGCCGAAGGCCTCGCCCCAGCCGACCAGTCCCTGGTCCGTTTCCACCCGGATAAGCAGCATCTCCATTTCGCGCGGCTTGCCCGCCAGCAGGGGCTTGGGCCCGCCGATCTCGAAGGGCATGGACAGCGGGATGGCGGAAACGGAACGGATGCTCATAGGCTTTTTTCGCGGATGGCGGGCCAGGCGCGCTGCAGGTAGTACAGCATGGACCATACCGTCAGCACGGCCGCCACCAGGATCAGGATGCTGCCCAGCACACGGGTGCTGACGCCGTGGATGGGCTGCCAGTACAGCAGGCAGGGAATGGCCACCATCTGGGCAGCGGTCTTGAACTTGCCCAGGCGGTGCACCGCCACGCTGGCGCTGGCGCCTATCTTGGCCATCCATTCCCGCAACGCCGAAATCGTGATCTCGCGGCCGATGATGACCAGCGAGATAAAGGCGTCGACCCGCCCCAGGTCCAGCAGGACCAGCAGCGCAGCGCTGACCATCAGTTTGTCCGCCACCGGATCCAGGAAGGCGCCGAAGGCCGAAGTCTGGTTCCACTTGCGGGCCAGCCAGCCGTCGAACCAGTCGGTCAGCGCCGCGATGACGAAGGCCGCGGCCGCCAGCATGTCGCGGTTGGGCTCGGCCAGCCAGCTGGCAGGCAGGTAGAAAAGCCCGACGACCAGCGGGATCATGGCGATGCGCAGCCACGTCAGAATGATGGGAACGTTGATAGGCATGATGACGCGTATGCTACAACAGCCCGCGACGCCGGGCTGTCATACTGGCCGGTCAATGCAAGGCGTCGTAGATCCGTTCGGCCAATTCCTGCGAAATTCCATCCACCGAGGCCAGGTCCTCGATACTGGCGCGCGACACCCCGGAAAACCCGCCGAAGCGCGCCAGCAGGCGCTGGCGGCGGCGCGCGCCCACGCCTTCGATTTCCTCCAGCCTTGACACGTTACGGGCCTTGGCGCGCCGGGCCCGCATCCCCGTGATGGCGAAACGGTGGGCCTCGTCGCGGATCTGGGCGATCAGCATCAGCGCGGCCGACTCGGGCCCCAGGGCGACCGGTGGCCGTTCGTCGGCGAAAACCAGGGTCTCCAGGCCGACCTTGCGGCCCTCCCCCTTGGCCACGCCCACCAGCACGTGCACGTCCAATCCGAGCTCGGCGAATACCTGGCGGGCGATCTCCACCTGCCCCTTGCCGCCGTCGATGAGCACCAGGCCGGGCAGCGGGGCCTCGCCATCGGCGACCTTGGCGAAGCGGCGGGTCAGCACCTGGCGCATGGCCGCATAGTCGTCCCCCGGCGTGATGCCGGCGATGTTGTAGCGCCGGTACAGCGAAGGCTGCATCTCGTGATGCTCGAACACCACGCAGGACGCCTGGGTGGCCTCACCGGCCGTATGGCTGATGTCGAAACACTCGATGCGCAGGCCGTCCAGCGCCGCCTCGTCGGTTTCCATGTCCAGCGTTTCGGCCAATGCCAGAGTGCGGGCGGCGCGTGCGCCGGACTCGGTCAAGGCACGCGCCAGGGCCATCTCGGCATTGCGGGTGGCCTGTTCCAGCCAGGAGCGGCGCACGCCTTGCGGGCGGGTCAGCACACGGCTGCGCGTTCCGGCCTGTTCCGACAGCAGGACGATCAGATCGTCATCCGGCGGGGCATGGGAGCAGACCAGGATGGGCGGCAGCGGATTGTCGGTGTAGTGCTGGCCGACGAAGGCCTCCAGGACATCCGGGGCGGACTCGCCTTCCGCGTGGGTGGGAAAGAACGGCTTGTCGCCCAGGTGGCGCCCGCCGCGCACCATCGCCAGGTTCACGCAGACGCGGCCACCGGCGATGGCGACGGCGATGATGTCGCAGTCCTCGCCGCCCATGTCTTCCATGGTCTGCTGGTGCAGCACGCGCGCCAGCGAACCCATCTGGTCGCGCAGCACCGCGGCGGCCTCGAACTCCAGGGCTTCGGATGCCCGCAGCATGCGGGCCTCGATATCCTGCATGACCTCCTTGGCCTGCCCGTTCAGGAAGCGGCCGGCGCGCGCCACGTCATTGGCGTATTCCTGCGCCGGCACCGCGCCCACGCAGGGGGCGGAACAGCGGCCGATCTGGTGCAGCAGGCAGGGCCGCGAGCGGTTGGCGAAGACGGTGTCTTCGCAAGTGCGCAGGCGAAAGACCTTTTGCAGGATCTGTATGGTTTCACGCACCGCCCAGGCGTTGGGAAAAGGCCCGAAGAACTGCCCCGGCTTGTTGGTGGAACCCCGGTAGTAGGCGATGCGCGGCCATTCGTGCGCCGTGATCAGCAGGTACGGGTAGGACTTGTCGTCGCGGAACAGGATGTTGTAGCGCGGCCGCAGGCTCTTGATCAGGTTGTTTTCCAGGATCAGGGCCTCGGCCTCGGACCGCGTGACGGTGACCTCCACCAGCGCGACCTTGGCCACCATCTGGGCGATGCGGGGGCTGGTCAGCGTTTTCTGGAAATACGAAGACACGCGCTTTTTCAGGTCGCGCGCCTTGCCGACGTACATGACCTCGCCGTTGGCGTCGATATGCCGGTAGACCCCCGGCAGATGCGGCAGGTCAGCCAGAAACGATTTGAGATTGAAGCCTTCGGGCATGCTGGTAACGGCGGTCGGCCTGCAGATCATTCCAGTCCACGGCCGGATGGCGCGGCATCAGGCGGCGGATACGTTCGACGGATTCGGGCTGCGATTCGTGTTCCAGGCGCGCGAGCAGCTCATCGGCCAGGTCCGGACGGTTGCATACGAGCACCATGTCGCAGCCGGCGCCCAGGGCGGCCTGGGCGCGCGCCAGGATGTCGCCGGCCACCGAGGCGCCTTCCATGGTGAGGTCATCGGAGAACACCACGCCATCGTAGCCCATGCGGCCGCGAAGGATATCCTGGATCCAGCGGCGCGAGAAGCCGGCCGGCTTGTCGTCCACCTTGGGATAGATGACATGGGCGGGCATGACCGACGGCAGGACCAGGTCGCCCAGCCAGCCGTAGGGGGCGGAGTCCTCGCGCAGGATGCGTTCCAGGCTGCGCGGATCCACCGGGATTTCGTGGTGCGAATCGGCGCTGACGAAACCGTGTCCGGGAAAATGCTTGCCGCAGGAGGCCATGCCCGCCAGCGCCAGCCCCTGTATGAGGGCCCGCGACAGCATGGCCACGACGCGCGGATCGCGATGGAAGGCGCGGTCGCCGATAACCTTGCTGACGCCGTAATCCAGGTCCAGCACCGGCGTGAAGCTCATGTCCACGCCACAGGCCCGCAGTTCGGCCGCCAGTACGTAGCCGGTTTCCGTGGCCAATCGCATCGCGTGCAGCGGATCGCGATCCCAGACCCTGCCCAGGCCGCGCATGGGCGGCAGGGGCGTGAAGCCATCGGTGCGAAAGCGCTGGACCCGGCCGCCTTCATGGTCCACGGCGATCAGCAGGGGCTCGTCGCGCACCTTGTGGATGCGCGCGGTCAGCTCGCACAGGGTCTGCCTGTCCTGGAAGTTGCGGGCAAACAGGATGACGCCTCCCACCAGGGGATGGCGCAGCCGCTTTTTTTCTTCCTTGCTCAGCTCCGGGCCGGCCACGTCGACCATGACGGGACCGGGCAGCTGCGATTTGTTCTTTTTGCGGGGCATGAATATCTCTTGTGAAGATCCGGCGCGCGGGCGCCGGGTTGGATCGAAGCGCCGCCCTTCTCAGGCTGCCTTGCGTTCGACGATCACATAGGCGGCGGCCATGTCGGTTTCGTCGGTCAGGGAGACGTGGGCGGCGCCATAGCGTGGCGCATACCAGGCCAGCAGTTCCGGCGACAGGACCAGGACGGGCCGTCCGCCCGGCGCGTTCAGGGTCTGCACCCGCCGCCACGTCATGGGCATGCGCATGCCCAGGCCGACGGCCTTGGAAAAGGCTTCCTTCACGGCGAAACGCGTGGCCAGGAAACGGATGCCGCGGCGCGGGTCCCGTGCCCGCCGCGCGTGGAACTTGGCCAGCTCCTGTTCGCCCAGGATTTTCCGGGCGAAACGGTCGCCATGGCGTTGCAGGGCCTTTTCTATCCGGTCGATGCGGATCAGGTCCAGGCCGATACCGGCGATGGCGGATGGCATGCCGTCAGCGCCCGGCTGGACGGCGGCCATGCCCGGCGAACCCGCGTCCGCGGTCGGCGCGGAGGCCTGCCGCGCCGGGGCGCTGGACGATGAAGGCGCTGCGGTCATGGCTGGGGTCCGCGTCATTGGCCGGCGCGCGCCCGCACCATCAAGGCTTTCATATCGCGCACGGCCTTTTCCCAGCCGTCGAACACCGCTCGCGCCACGATGGCGTGGCCGATATTCAGTTCCGCGACGCCGTCCAGCGCCGCCACTGGCTGGACATTGCCATAGTGCAGGCCGTGCCCCGCGTTGACCTGCAGGCCGTGGCGCAGGCCTTCGGCCACCGCCCCACGGATCCGCGCCAGCTCCGCCTGTGCGGCCTCGCCGGTTTTTTCCGCGTAGGCGCCCGTGTGCAGCTCGATGACCCGGGCACCCGCCCGGGCCGCGGCGGCGATCTGCCCGGCGTCAGGGTCGATGAACAGCGACACCCGGATGCCGGCCTCATGCAGTTGCGACACGGCGTCCGTCACGGCCGCCAGGGCGCCGGCCACGTCCAGGCCGCCCTCCGTGGTGAGCTCCGCGCGCTTTTCCGGGACCAGGCAGACGTCCTGCGGCCGCACGGCGCAGGCGATGTCCAGCATTTCCCTGGTAATGGCGCACTCAAGGTTCATGCGGGTGCGCAGCAGCGGCCGCAGCCGGTGCACGTCCGCATCCTGGATATGGCGGCGGTCTTCGCGCAGATGCAGGGTGATCACGTCGGCGCCGGCATCCTCGGCACGCAGCGCCGCCTCTACGGGGTCGGGATAATCGGTATGCCGTTGCTGCCGCAACGTGGCCACGTGGTCGATGTTTACGCCTAGGTCTATCATCGCATCGCATATCGTCTGGGTCCCGGCGCACCACCCCATCCATACGGAGCGGCCGGAAACGGAACAGAACGATATTATCGCGCCGCGCCGGACCGCGCCCTACTCCTGGGTGACCAGTTCGCCGACGAACACGTATCCCATGCCATGGACGGTATGCAGCGGCAGGCGTTCGCCGCTTTCATGCACCTTCTTGCGCAGGCGGCTGATGGCCACATTGACCGAACGCAGGTTGGTCGCGGTCATGAATTCGCTCATGGCGGCACGCGACAACTCGCGCTTGGGGTTGTCGAGCAGGCAAATGAAGCAGGCGCGCTCCGTGCCGGTCAGGTGGATACGCTTGCCGGCCGGGGTGATCAGCACCCAGCCCTGGTACAGGACGCGCCAGGGGTCGCGGACGGCCAGGGGGCGGGAAGCGGCATCCCGGCCAGCCAGGCCGGCCGCGGACACGGCCGCGCCATGCAGGGCGTAGCCGCCGGGACGGCCGGGCGCGGCGCCGATCAGCCCGGCGATGTCGGCGGAGCCCACCAGCCCCACGGCGTTGGCCGGCGCGGCCGTCCGCGCGCCGGCGCCGGCCCCCAGGGGGCCGGACGGCACCGCGCCAGCCGCCACGGCGGACGTGGCGGCTGGCGCGCCGGCGGACAGGGGGCGGCGCCGCCGGCGCTTGGCGCGGCGCGCCTGCGCCCGCAACAGCGCGGCCAGTTCGGTGGCCTCGTAGCGGCGATCCAGGCACAAGTGGGCGCCTGCCTGCAAGGCGTTCAGGCGGGTCTGCTGCGCGGCGTCGGGGGCCTGCAGCAGGATGCCCGCGCCGTACTGGGCGCTCAGGCGCGGCAGCACGGCATCGACCACCTGCTTGACCGGCGCGCTGGCGCCGACCAGGACCAGGTCCGGATCGCGCAGATCCAGCCACTGGAACAAGCCCGCCGCGTCGCGGCAGCCGTGGACGTGAAAACCCAGCCGGGCGAGCAGATGGACGGTGCGATTACGGGTTTCGTCGTCCGGTTCCCAGAGGGCAAGCGAAAGCGGCGCATTGTCGGTTGCGTTGCACGATTCCATGACATTCCACAAGGTTGCGAAGGATGATCGATGTGCAGCGAAAACTACCATTGTGATTCCCGGCATTTCCCGATTGCGCGTCAATTCAGACCAATCCCGCACAAGCGGTGGCGATCTGGCCGCATAACGGCGCCCCGCGGGGGCGCGGCCGGCAGGGCCTGTTCAGGCCCGGTGGATATCGTGGGTCACGAAGCGCTGGCCTTCGCCCGGCAGGTCCAGCAAGCCGGGCCGGGCCAGCGTGGCGCGGATATCGGTCAGGCCGGAAGCCCAATGGTCGCGCATGGCCTCGGTACCGAACTCGTAATCCTTGGAGTGGCGCTCGTAGTTCTTGGAGTCGTAGACCATGTTGACGACATTGATCGCCGGGATCAGCGCGTCGCGGCGGATCTCCGCCAGTTCCGGCGCATTGCGCCTGGCGGGCGGCAGCAGGGCCAGCAGGCGCTGCAGGTCCTCGCGCAGCTTGATATTGCGCTTCAGCGTATCGGTGACGAGCCGGGTGCGGCTGGAATACTGGATGTCCTTGCGGCGCTCTTCCACTTCATCCATGTTGGTCGGCAAGGGGCCGCGCGCCGGCCACAAATCCACCTGGAAGGCCAGTGTGTCGCGCATGGGACTGGCCGACAGCACGTAATACAGCGGCGTGTTCGATACCAGGCCGCCATCCCAGTAGTATTCGCCATCGATTTCGATGGGCGGAAAACCGGGCGGCAAGGCGCCGGACGCCATGACGTGATGCGGCGTCAGCTCGATCTGCGTGCTGTCGAAATACGAAAAATTGCCCGTGCGGACGTTGACCGCGCCGAAACTGGCGCGCACCGACCCGCTGTTCAGCAGGCGGAAATCGACGTAGGTCCGCAAGGTTTCAAGCAACGGCGTGGTGTCGTAGTAGCTGGTGGCGGCGATGCCCTGCTGCCAGAACGGCGGCGGAACGCGCGGCTTGAAGAAACCCGGCTGTCCATGCAACAGGGCCGAGGCCGCCGCCAGGCGGCCGTTCATCCATTCGCCCCAGGGCAGCGCCTCGTAGCCATAGCTGCGGCAGATGGTTTCCCAGAAGCCGCGCAGGCGCTGCACGCGTTCGTCTTCCGGCGAGCCGGCGATGATCGCGGCGTTGATGGCGCCGATGGAAATACCCGCCACCCAGTCCGGCCGCAGGCCGTGTTCGTGCACGCCCTCGTACACGCCGGCCTGGTAGGAACCCAGCGCGCCGCCGCCCTGCAGCACCAGCGCCACGGTGCCGTATGCGCATTTCGCGCGCTTGGATGCGGCCATGGCGTCAGCCCAGCAGCAGGGCGTCGTCGGACAGTTTTTCGCCCCGCACGCGTTCGAACATGGCCAGCAGGTCCGGCACGGTCAGGCCCTTGCGCTCCTGGCCGGAGACATCGAGCACGACCTGGCCCTGGTGCAGCATGACGGTACGTTCGCCGACATCCAGGGCCTGGCGCATGCTGTGCGTGACCATGAGCGTGGTCAGGCGGCTTTCCGCGACGATGCGGGCGGTCAGGCCGAGCACGAAATCGGCGGTACGCGGGTCCAGCGCGGCCGTGTGTTCGTCCAGCAGCAGCAGGCGCGAAGGCTGCAGGGCCGCCATGAGCAGACTGACCGCCTGCCGCTGGCCGCCCGACAACAGGCCGATGCGGTCGCCCAGGCGATTTTCCAGGCCCAGGCCCAGCGTGGCCAGGCGTTCGCGGAAGACCTGCCGCATGGCGGGCTTGACGGCATGGCGCAGGCCGCGCCGCGCCCCGCGCGCCTGGGCCAGCGCCATGTTTTCTTCGATGGTGAGCTCTTCGCAGGTGCCGGCCATGGGATCCTGGAAGACGCGGGCGACATATCCGGCCCGTGTCCAGGTCGGCTGGCGCGTCATGTCGATGCCGTCGATTTCGATGCGCCCGCTGTCGATGGGCTGGTCGCCCGACACGGCGTTGAGGAAGGTGGACTTGCCGGCGCCGTTCGAGCCGATGACGGTGACGAACTGTCCCGTGGGAATATGCAGCGACAGTCCCCGCAGCGCCCGGGTTTCGATGGGCGTGCCGGCGTTGAAGGTGATGTGCAGATCGTGGGCGGTCAGCATGTCAGGCTCCCTGTCCGCCGCGGCGGCGCCGGCGCAGGCGCGGTATGACGAGCGCGATCGTCACCAGCACGGCCGTGACCAGGTTCAGGTCCTGGGCCTGCAGGCCGATGAAATCGATGTTCAGGGCCAAGGTGACGAAGAAGCGGTACACGATGGCGCCCAGGATGACGGCCAGCGTGGCCAGCGCGATGCGCCGCGCCGGCAGCAGGCTTTCGCCGACGATCACGGCGGCCAGGCCGATGACGATGGTGCCCAGGCCCATCGAGATATCCGCGCCGCCCTGCGCCTGTGCGAACAGCGCCCCGGCCAGCGCCACCAGCGCGTTGGACAAGGCCATGCCGCCCAGGATCAGGCGTCCGGTGTTGACTCCCTGCGAACGGGCCATGCGCGGGTTGGCCCCGGTCGCGCGCATGCCCAGCCCCTGCTCGGTCGACAGGAACCAGTCCAGCAGCAATTTGCAGACGACGACCACCACCAGCAGGATCGCGGGACGCGCCACGTAGTCGCTGAGCCACGCGGGCTGCAGCAGGGTGAAGACCGTGGGCTCGGTGATCAGCGGAACGTTGGGCCGCCCCATCACGCGCAGGTTGACCGAGTACAAGGCGATCATGACCAGGATGCTGGCAAGCAGGTCCATGATGCGCAGCCTGACGTTCAGCCAGCCGGTCAGGCAGCCGGCCACGGCGCCGGCGACGATCGCGCAGCCGGTGGCGGCAAAGGGGTTGAAGCCCGCCGAGATCATGGTGGCGGCCACGGCGGCGCCCAGCGGGAAGCTGCCATCGACCGTCAGATCGGGAAAACGCAGCAATCGGAAGGAGACCAGCACGCCCAGCGCGACCAGGCTGAAGACCAGGCCTACCTCCAGTGCGCCCAGCAAAGAGAACAGGGACATCGTCGCGGCTGCTGCTTACTTGATGACCTGCGCGGCCGATTTGATCAGGGCTTCGGGCAAGGCCACGCCTTGCGCCTGCGCGGCGGCCGGATTGATCATGAGCTGCACCTTGTTCACGGTGGTCGACGGTATGGCGCCCGGCTTTTCGCCCTTCAATATGCGCGCCACGACTTCGCCCACCTGCTGTCCCAGCTGGTAGTAGTCCACGCCCTGCGCGGCGATCGCGCCGCGCTTCACGCTGTCGTTGTCGGCCGCGACCAGCGGGATCTTGGCGTCGTTGCCGACCTTGACCAGCGACTCATAGGCCGAGACCACGTTGTTGTCGGTACTGGTGTAGATGACATCGACCTTGCCGATGAGGCTGCGGGCGGCGGCGGCGACGTCCACCGTGCGCGGCGCGGCGGCCTCCACCAGGCTCATGCCCGCCTTGGGCAGCAATTCCTGCATCTGCTTGATCACGACCACGGAATTGGCTTCGCCGGGGTTGTACACCATGCCGACGCGCTTGGCATTGGGCACGACCTTGCGGATCAGGTCGATCTGCCGTTCCACTTCCAGCGCGTCGGAGATCCCCGTCACGTTGGTGCCGGACGGCCCCATGGACGGCACCAGTTGCGCGGCCACCGGATCGGTTACCGCGGCATAGACCACGGGAATGTCCTTGGTGGCGGCGACCACGGCCTGCGCGGCCGGCGTGGCGATGGCAACGATGGCGTCGGGCCGGTCGCCGACGAATTTGCGCGCGATCTGCGCGGCGGTGCCCGTATTGCCCTGCGCGCTCTGGTACTGCCACTTCAGGTTCTTGCCGGCGTCATACCCCTTGGCCTTGAGGGCGTCCTTGACACCGTCGCGCACGGCATCCAGCGCGGGATGCTCCACGATGGCGATGACGTCCACCGACTTCTGCCCCGCAGGGGCGGCCAGGGCGGCTCCGCCCGAACACAGCGTGGCGGCCAGCGCGACGGCGGCGGCGACAGCTTGCACGGCGGATTTTTTCTTTGACATAAAAGCAGGCTCCTCGACCATGGATAACGCCTGGAACGGGCGCGGCGCGCGCGGGGCCGCGGCGGCCTGGGGACCGCCCGTCCCCAAAAACGCATAGTCTAACTTGGCGACGTGGGCGCTCAGGCGCGGGAAATCCCTGAACTTCCAGGTAAGTACATCGTCCCGCCTTTCGGCCGATATACTTGCCCGAAAGAATCAGAACCAGAACAAGAAAAATCTGATGACTTGCCCGACTTTGTCTGACAAGCATGACAACCATCGATGAGAGCGACCGACCATGCAACAACGTCAATTGGGCCGTTCCGGCCTTTCCGTTCCTCCCCTGGCCTTCGGCGGCAATGTATTCGGCTGGACCGTCGGCGAGGCGGACGCCTTCTCCCTGCTGGACGCCATGGTGGACGCCGGGCTGAACTTCATCGACACCGCGGATGTGTACTCGCGGTGGGCGCCGGGCAATCGCGGCGGCGAATCCGAGGTCATCATCGGCAAGTGGCTGGCCAAGTCCGGCAAGCGGGACAAGGTTGTCATCGCCACCAAGGTCGGCATGGAAATGGGGCCCAAGGCGAAAGGGCTGTCGCCCGCCTACATCGCCCGCGCGGTGGACGACTCCCTGGCGCGCCTGCAGACCGACTACATCGACCTGTACCAGTCGCATCGCGACGATCCGGACACGCCGCTGGCCGACACGCTGGGCGCCTACGGCAAACTGCGCGAGCAAGGCAAGATACGCGCCATCGGCGCGTCCAACTACACCGCCGCGCGCCTGTCCGAGGCGCTGATACTGAGCGAGCGCAACGGCCTGCCGCGCTATGAATCCATCCAGCCCGAATACAACCTGTATGCGCGCGAACCCTACGAAAGCGGCCTGCAGGCCGTGGTCACCGCGCAGGGCCTGGGGACCATCAACTACTACGCGCTGGCCAGCGGCTTCCTGTCGGGCAAATACCGCACGGCCGCCGATGCCGGCAAAAGCGTGCGCGGCAAGAAGATCGTCGAGACCTACCTGAACGAGCGCGGCCAGCGCATCCTGGCCGCGCTGGACCAGGGCGCGGAGGCCACCGGAGCGACCCCCGCCCAGGTGGCGCTGGCCTGGACCATGGCCCAGCCCGGGATCACCGCCCCGATCGCCAGCGCGACCTCGCTGGCGCAACTGGACGATCTGGTGAAGGCGGCCTATCTGCAACTGCCGCCCGAGATCATGCGCTCGCTCGACGAAGCGAGCGCATGGCGTTGAGCGGCTAGTCCAGGGACACGCCCGAGTCCTTCACCACCTTGCCCCAACGGGCCACTTCGTCGTCGACGAATTTGCCGAAGGCGGGGCCGGTCAGGGCGGGCGTGGCCGAGCCGTTGGACGCCCATTGCTCCTTGAGCTTGGGCGTATTCAAGGCCGTGGTGACTTCGCGGATCATGCGGTCGACGACCGGCTGCGGCGTGCCCGCCGGCGCCCACAGCGCGTACCAGGTGGAAACCTGGTAGTTCATGACGCCCGCCTCGGCGGCGGTCGGGACATCCGGGAAGGACGGCGAGCGCTGCGCGGCGGCCACCGCCAGCGGCTTGATGCTGCCCGCGCGGATGTGGCCGGAGGACGATCCCAGGCCGTCGAAGGCCAGGTCCACCTGGCCGCCGA
The DNA here is from genome assembly GCF_001676705.1 of Bordetella bronchialis. Classification (NCBI taxonomy): domain Bacteria; kingdom Pseudomonadati; phylum Pseudomonadota; class Betaproteobacteria; order Burkholderiales; family Alcaligenaceae; genus Bordetella; species Bordetella bronchialis. The sequence continues at coordinate 1,873,325 of NZ_CP016170.1, read as the reverse complement.
TCAGCGCCGAGAGCATGGGCCCGGCACCCTGGTACGGCACGTCCACCAGCTGGATCCCCGTTTGCATGGCGAACAGTTCGCCGGCCAGATGGTGGGTACTGCCCTTGCCCGCCGTGCCGTAGTTGATCTGCCCGGGGCGCGCCTTGGCATAGGCGATGAATTCCTGCAGCGTCTTGACGGGCAGCTTGGACGGGTTGATCACCACCACCTGCGGCGGCTGCGCCAGCAGCGCCACCGGGACGAAGTCCTTCTGGATGTCATAGCTGAGCTGCTTGTACAGCGCCGGCGCGACGGCATGATGCGCACCGCCCATGAAAAAGGTGTAGCCGTCGGGCCTGGCCTTGGCGGCCACGGCGGCGCCCACGGTGCCGCCCGCGCCGCCCTTGTTGTCGATGACGACGGTCTGGCCCAGTTGGTTGCGCAGTTGCTCGGCCAGGGGACGGGCAAAGGTATCGGTGCCGCCGCCGGCGGGAAACGGCACGATGATGGTGACGGGGCGCTCCGGCCAATCGGCCGAGGCCGGGGTTGCCAGGACAAGCGCCAGCAATGCGGCGGCCAGCGCCGCGAACCTGGTACGGTAAGCCATGATGTTCTCCTCCGGGGTGCTGCGTAGGATGGGTTTCGCCCATCGGTCGGCGCGGGGCGCCGCGGCGCCCGCTGTTGTATGAATCCTTACGCACATCGGTACGGGTGGTGTCTAAGGCGGCGGTCTCCTTGTCGAATCGATGAAGCGGGCGGCGATCAAAGCTGCCCGTAGGTGTCGCGCAATACGTTCTTCTGCACCTTGCCCATGGTATTGCGCGGCAGCTGGTCGGTCACGTGCACGCGCTTGGGCACCTTGAAATTGGCGATGCGGTTCTTGAGCTCGCCCTGGATGGCGGCCGGATCCAGCCGGGCCCCCTTGCGCGGCACCACCACGGCGACGACGGCCTCGCCGAAATCGGGATGCGGCACGCCGATGACGGCCGACTCTTCCACGCCCTGCATATCGTCGATGACGGACTCGATTTCCTTCGGATAAACGTTATATCCGCCGGAGATGATCAGGTCCTTGCTGCGGCCCACGATGCTCAGGTAGTCGACCGGCACGGGACTGCCGTTGATTTCGCCTCCCCAGCGGCCCACGTCGCCGGTCTTGAACCACCCGTCCTCGGTGAATTCCTCGCGCGTCTTTTCCGGCATGCGCCAATAGCCGGAGAACACGTTGGGTCCGCGCACCTGGATGTTGCCGATCTCGCCGGGCGGCAGCTTGCGGCCGGCATCGTCGACGACGCGTACCTCCACGCCGGGCAGCGCCTTGCCGACCGTGCCGCCGATGCGCGCGCCTTCGACGGCGTCATAGGGGTTGGACGTCAGCATGACGGTTTCGCTCATGCCGTAGCGTTCCAGGATGGTGTGGCCGGTCCGGCCCTGGAAGGTAACGAAGGTTTCCGTCAGCAGGGGCGCCGAGCCGGAGATAAACAGCCGCATGCGGGCGCAGGCCTCGCGGCCGAAGCGCGGATCCGCCAGCAGCCGCACATAGTAGGTCGGCACGCCCATCATTACGGTGCTCTGCGGCAGGTAGCGCAGGGCCTGGTCCACATCCAGCTTGGGCAGCCAGATCATGCGCGCGCCCGCCAGCAGCGCGCCGTGCGAGGCGACGAACAGCCCGTGCACGTGGAAGATCGGCAGCATATGCAGCAGCACGTCGTCGGCGCGCCAGCCCCAGTACGTGTGAAGCACGCGCGCATTGGAGGCCAGATTGCCGTGCGACAGCATCGCGCCCTTGCTGCGGCCGGTGGTGCCGGACGTGTACAGGATGGCCGCCAGGTCGTCTTCGGCGCGCGCCACGGTCTTGAAACGCTGGGACAGCTTGCCAGCCGCGTCCAGCAGCGTGCCGGTGCGGTCGTCGTCCAGCGTGTAGACGTGCGCGACGCCGGACCGGTCGGCCAGCTTTTGTATCCATGGCAGGTTGGCGCTGGAACACACCACCACCGAGGGCTCGGCATTGCCCAGGAAGTATTCGATCTCGGATTCGCGATAGGCGGTATTCAACGGCAGGTAGACCAGGCCGGCGCGCAGCGTGGCCAGATACAGCAGCAGTGCCTCCGGGGACTTTTCCACCTGGACCGCCACGCGGGCGTCCTTGGGCAGGTCCAGGGACGTCAGCAGATTGGCCAGGCAGGCGCTGGCCCTGTCGATATCGTCCCAGGTGTAGCGCAAGGTCGGCGTCTCGATCGCGACCTGGCTGCGATCGCGCGGAAAACCCGTTTCGAGTACCGCGTACAAATTGGCATTGCTCACTCTTTCCAGTCTCCGGTGAATGTCGGCGCTTCGCCCGCCAGAAAGGCGCGCACGCCTTCCCGGTGGTCGCGGCTCTCCGCATAAGAAAAAAAGCGTTCGTACTCCTGCTCGCTCAGCGGTTCGTCGCGCGACAGGCGCGCCGCCATGTGCTTGTTCAGGCTGGCGGCGCGCGGCGCGCCCCCAAGGATGCGGCCCACGCAACGTTGCAGTTCGTCATCCAGGCCGGCATCGTCGACAACGCGGGTCAGCAGGCCCTTGGCATACGCTTCCTGCGCGTCCAGGATGCGGCCTTCCAGCAGCAGTTCCAGCGTCACGGCACGGCCGGCCACGTTCAAAAGGCCGCGCATTTCGTCCGGCGCCATGGGAAAACCCAGGCGATTGATGGGCGCGCCCAGGCGCGCCGTGCGCGCGGCGATGCGCAGGTCGCACTGGCAGGCGATTTCCAGGCCACCGCCCACGCACACCCCTTCGATGCGGGCCACCACGGGATGGGGGCAGGCCTCGATGGCGCGCAGCGCGGGGGCGAGGATGTCGCGGTGATAGCGCACGACCGCGGCGGTGTCGCCGCGTTCCGTGGGGAACTCGCGGATATCCGCGCCGGCCGCGAAATGGCCGTCTTCGCCGCGCACGACCACGCAGCGCAGCGCCCGGTCGGCGGAAAGCTCCTGGAACAGCGTCGCCAGCTGCCGCCACATGGCCACCGTGATGGCGTTCATGCGGCCCGGGTGGGACAGCGAAACGTGCGCCACCGCGCCTTCGCGGCGGCACGTCACCTGCCCCGCGCCGCGGCGCGGGGCGGGGGGCGGATCTAACGGCGGATCGGCGAGCGTCATGTCCCTTGTCTTTTTATATCCGGCCCGGGCAATGTGCCGGATTGTGCTTCACCCCGGGGCGGTTCGTACAGCGGTTTCACGCCCCCCTCTTTTACCGGCCCGCCGCGCTACCCTATCTTCGCGATGAGGCGGCTGACGGCGGGCTTGCCGGCATTGAGACGGCCCAGGTTGTCGTCGAGTTCGTCCAGTTCGTACAGATAGTTGACCATCAGCGCGGCCGATTGGGCCAGGCCCTTGGCGGAACGGTCCGCGCCCCAGTTGATGCGTTCGATGCGCGCGCCGTTGCCCAGGTGGAATCGCGCCACCGGATCCAGCGGCGCGCCGCCCTTCATCGATTGCAGATAGGCCGCGGCCAGCTTCATGCCGGCCCGCTGCACGACCTCGCCGCCGCCGCGCGGGCTGGTGGCCGCCTTGCGCAGCCGCGCCAGCCAGCGCGCGCCGTCCGGCACGCCGCGGCGCGCGCGCTCGCGGGTCTTGTCGCGCACGATGTCTTCCACCTCGTCGGCATTCAGCTTGCCCAGCCAGTCCGCGAAGCCCGGGATGGGCGACAAGGTGGCGAAGGACTTCAGCTTGGGCAGTTCCGACAGCAGCTGGTCGATGACGCGCTTGAGCAGGAAGTTGCCGAAGCTGATGCCCCGCAGCCCCGGTTGCGTATTCGAAATGGAATAAAAGATCGCCCAGCGGGCCTTGTCCAGGTTCTGCGGCGGCTGCGCCGTATCCAGGACCGCCAGCACGTCGTCGGCCATCTGCGGCGCGAAAGCGACCTCGACGAAGATCAGCGGCACGTCGGGCATCTGCGGATGGAAGAAGGCATAGCAGCGCCGGTCTTCCGCGACGCGGTGCTTCAGGTCGTCCCAGGACTGGATCTCGTGCACGGCCTCGTACACGATGAGCTTTTCCAGCAGCGACGCGGGCGAATCCCACGTCAGCCGCCGCAGGTCCAGCAGGCCCACGTCGAACCACGCCGAAAGCAGGCTTTCCAGGGTCTTGTCCAGCGCCTGCAGACCCGCCACCTGCTTGCGCCAGCGCAGCATGTCGGCGCGCAGGCCGACCAGGAAACGCAGGCCGTCGGGCTGGTTGTTGAAGCGCCGGAACAGCCGGCCGTTGGCTTCGTCCGGTTGCTCCTGCGCCGCGCTGGCGGCCGCCAGCAGGCCCAGCATCGTGCGGCGGACCTTGCCTTCCGCGCCGGTGTAGGCCTGGCACCAGGCATGGGCCAGCCGGTTCGCCGCCACGTCGGTCAGGCGCGGCGTGAACAAGGGCCGCAGCGCGGCCTGGTCCGGAAAGCGGTCGCGTTCCCACAGGCGGCCCAGGCGCGCCATCAAGCCGGCTTCCGCCTCGGGCTTGTCGGTGTCCAGGTCCGACTGCGGCGGCACGGTCGCGAGGTCGCGGCGCGGCATGGCCTTATCCAGCAGGCGCGCCGCGCGCGCGGGAACGAGCGGTTCTGGAACGGTCATGGGCGAGCTCCTTGGCAGGGGTGGCGGCGGACTTGCCGGCCGCGGCGGACCGCGGTTTCGCCGGCTTGGACGCGGCGGGGACAGGCTTGGACGGGCGCGCCGCTGGCGCGGGCGCCGGAACGATAGTGCCCGACGCGCCGGCGCGCCGCTCCATGGCATGCAGCGCATCGAGCTGGCGCAGCAGATGCTTGCGCGCGACGGCTTCGGCGCGTTCGGGGTCGTGATCGCGTATGGCGGCGAAAATCGCCATGTGCTCCGCGCAGGACGCGCGCATGCGCCCCGGCAGCATCAGGCTCTTGTGGCGCGACAGGCTCAGCACCTTGCGCAGGTTGCCGATGGTTTCCGACAGCCAGCGATTGTCGGCGAGCGCCTGGATGGCCTCGTGGATGACGTAGTTGGCTTCGTAATAGGCATCGATGCGGCCGGCCGCCGCATGCGCCTGCAGGGTCTCGTGCAGCGCGGCCAGCCGGCGGATGTCCTGCGGGCCGGCCTTGCGGGCGGCCTCGAAGGCGCAGCGGCCTTCCAGCATGGCCATCAGGGGAAAGATGTCGTCCAGGTCCCGCATGGACAGCTCATTGACGAAACAGCCGCGCCGCGGCTCCAGGCGCACCAGGCCTTCGCTGGCCAGCAGCTTGAGCGCCTCGCGCAGCGGCGTGCGCGAAATGCCCAGCTGCGCCGCCACCCGCAGCTCGTCCACCCATTCGCCCGCGGCCAGGGCTCGCGAACGGATCATTTCCCGCAGGCGCTGCGCGGCTTCCAGGTACAAGGCCTGGCGCACGATGGGCTGGGGCGACGCGGCGATCTCGGCGGGAGCGTTCACTGGGCCAACATCCATAAAGGGTCTGGACAGATCCGGGGGCTCGCCCCCGGGGCAGCAGCGGTGCCGGCCGGCATAAGCCGTGCCACGCCGCCGCGAACCCGGGCCGGACGGCCGGCTCGTAATTCATAATTATGGCTGGCTTATCTTACACCGGGCGCCGCGCCCGGCAAGCATCTTTTTGGCCGGCTAATACGCCAGCCGTCCCTCGCGCGCCTGGCCGATCAGCGCGCGCGCCCAGCGGCGCGCCGGCAAGCCATACAGGCCCTCTACCACGGCGGCACGGTCCAGCAGCGCCTCGACCGGGATATCCAGGGGCGGCCCGGAAAACGCCAAGACGATGCGGTTGCCCGCATCGATTTCCGGCAACAGCGCGAGGCGGCCGTCGAAAGCGGCGGACAGATTGTCGATATTGCGCGGGAAGCTTTCGTGTTCGCCGAACAGGTTGACCGCCAGCACGCCGGTGTCGCCCAGCACCCGGCGGCAATCGCGATAGAAGCGCACGGAATCGCGCACCGGCCCGCGCGCCTGCGCGTCATACAGATCCACCATCAGGATGGGGCAGCGGCCGGCGTTGGCCGGATCCTGCACCCACGCGCCCGCGTCGGCTTCCTCTACCACCAGACGGGGCGGCCCGGGCAGACGGAAGAATGCATGGCAGATCGCGGTCACGCGCGGATTCCACTCCACGGCCACCACATCGCTGCGGGTGCGCTTCACGCAGAAACGCGCCAGCGAGCCGGCGCCCAGGCCCAGCAGCCCGATGGCGCCATCCTTGGGCGGCTCCATGAACAACAGCCAGGACATCATCTGGCCGGTGTACTCCAGGACCAGCTCCGTGGGATCCGCGATACGCATGGCCCCCTGTATCCAGGGACTGTCGAAATGCAGGTAGCGGACGCCGTCCGATTCGGAAAGAGTGGGAACGTCCGGCACGGACGGCATGGCGCGTGGTGGCATAGGCGGTGTCAGATGCGCTCGAAAATGGCGGCAATGCCCTGCCCGCCGCCGATGCACATGGTGACCAGGGCATAGCGCCCCTGGATGCGCTGCAGTTCGTACAGGGCTTTGATGGTGATGATGGCGCCGGTCGCGCCGATGGGGTGTCCCAGCGAAATGCCGCTGCCGTTGGGGTTGACCTTGGCGGGATCCAGGCCCAGTTGCCGCGTGACGGCGCAGGCCTGCGCGGCAAAGGCTTCGTTGGACTCGATGACGTCCAGCTGATCCACGCCGATGCCCGCCCGCTTCAGCGCGGCTTGGGAGGCCGGCACCGGCCCGATGCCCATGTAGGCCGGGTCCACGCCCGCGTGCCCGTAGGCCACCAGCCGCGCCAGGGGCTGGACCTTGCGCCTGGCGGCCGTCTCGGCGCTCATCAATACCACGGCCGCGGCGCCATCGTTGATGCCGCTGGCATTGCCGGCGGTGACGGTGCCGTTTTCCTTCTGGAACACCGGCTTGAGCTTGCCCAGGGCATCCGGGTCGACATCCCGGCGCACGTGCTCGTCCACCTCGAAACGGGTCTCGCCCTTGCGTGTCTTGATGACCACGGGAACGATCTGCTCCTTGAAGCGCCCGGCGTCGATGGCGGCGGCCGCGCGGCGGTGCGATTCCAGCGCCAGCGCGTCCTGATCGGCGCGGCTGACTTCATACCTGGCGGCCACGTTCTCGGCCGTGATGCCCATGTGGACGCGGTCGAACGGATCGGTCAGCGCGCCCACCATCATGTCCGACAGCGTGGCGTCGCCCATGCGCGAGCCCCAGCGCTGTCCCGGGGAGATATAGGGACCGCGGCTCATGTTCTCCGCCCCGGCGCCGACGGCGATCTCCGCATCGCCCAGCATGATGGTCTGCGCGGCCGATACGATGGCCTGCAGTCCGGAGCCGCACAGCCGGTTGACGTTGAAGGCGGGCGTTTCCTTGGCGATGCCGGCATTCAGGGCCGCGACGCGCGCCAGGTACATATCGCGCGTCTCGGTATTGATGACGTGGCCGACCGCGACGTGGCCGACTTCCGCGCCGTCCACGCCGGCGCGCGCCAGGGCCTCGCGGATCGCCGTGCTGCCAAGGTCGATGGGCGGCACGTCCTTGAGCGCGCCGCCGAAGGTGCCCACCGCGGTCCGGGCGCCGGCGGCAATGATGACTTCTTTCATGATGGCTCTCCTGTGAGCGCCGGCACGGAACGCTGCAAGGCCGCGACGGCTGTATTCGGTGAAGGCGATACTCGGTGAAGCAAGGATCCTGCCGTTGCCGGGGCCCGCAACCGGGCCGGAACTCAGCGCCCCGACGCCTTGGCGCTGACGCCGTTGGCCATGCCCATATCGGTGTTCGGCACGTCGTCCACCAGGACGCGGACCTCGTCGCCCGATACGCCCAGCGTTTCGCAGGCCGCGGCGTTCAATGCCTGGTACAGCGCGTTCTTCTGCGCTTCCGTGCGGCCGGCGATCATGTGCACGTGAAAGACCACCGACTGCCGGCCGACCTCGCCGCCGACGATGATGTGCTCGGGCGCGATCTCGTGCAGCATGATGCGCACGCTGCGCAGCGGCGCATCCAGGCTGTCGACCACGGCCTGGGTCGCGCCCTTGAGCAGGGAGGTTTTCTTGCCGGCCGGCCATCCGGACAGGACATGGACGTGAAGAATGGGCATGGGGTTTCCAGGACGATGAAGGAAAAAAGAACGCCGCGCTGCGGCGGCGTTCCGCGGTGCCATGCCCGGTGCGGGCAGCGGCGGCGATGTCGGGACGCGCTTCGGGTATGGTAATACGGTTGCGGCGCGTGCCGTTTGACCGGTGTCAGGCGGCGGTGCCGGCGTAGATGTAATCCCGCCGCCAGGGATAGGCCAGGTCCGCCGGATGGTCGAGCTCGTCCGAACGGCCGGTGGCCAGCGACTGCCCCAGCACCTGGTGCAGGGCGATCCAGCCGTGCTCGAAGGCCATGGCGCAACCGGCCAGGTACAGCCGATAGGCGCGCAAGGACTTCGCGCCCTGCTCGCCCGTGAGTATCTTGGCCGCGGCGTCCAGCTGGCTTTCCAGGCTATCGCTCCAGGCCCACAGGGTGCGGGCGTAGTGCGGGCGCAGGTTTTCGATATCCGTGCCTTCCAGGCCGCCTTCCGCCATCGCCGCCAGCACGTTGCTGATGTGCGTCAGCTCGCCGCCGGGGAAGATGTATTTCTCGATGAAGTCGCCCATGCCGCTGCCCAGCTGCGCGTTATGCACGCCGCCCGCCGTGATGCCGTGGTTCATGATCAGGCCGCCCGGGCGCAGCAGGCGGCGCAGCTTGGCGAAATACTCGGGCAGCTGCGCGCGCCCGACGTGCTCGAACATGCCCACCGACGAGATCTTGTCGTAGGGCCTGCTCTCGTCCAGCTTGCGATAGTCCAGCAGTTCCATGCGCACGCGGCCTTGCAGGCCTTTCTCCTGGATGAGCCGGTTCACATGGGCGTGCTGGTTGCGCGACAAGGTGATGCCGGTGGCATCCACGCCGTAGTTCTCCGCGGCCCACAGCAGCAGGCCGCCCCAGCCGGCGCCCACATCCAGGAAGCGCTCGCCGGCGGCCAGGCGCAGCTTGCGGCAGATGTGGTCCAGCTTGGCTTCCTGCGCCTGCGCCAGGGTCATGCCGGGCGTACGGTAGTACGCGCAGGAGTACACGCGCCGCGGGTCCAGCCACAGCGCATAGAAGTCGTCGGAAAGGTCGTAGTGGAATTCGATCTGCTTGGCGTCGCGTTCCACCGAATGGCGCTGCACCGAGACCATGCGGCGCATGAAGTTCTGGAACCAGCCGCCGCGCTCGGCCTGCATGGGGGAATTGGGCAGCAGTTCGGCGGCCGCGCGCATGACGTCGTGCATATTGCCCTGGATGTCCACCAGCCCTTCGACATAATCCTGCCCCAGGACGCCGACCTCGCCGGCCGCCAGGTGCGCCAGCGCGGCCTTGCTGCGCGCGGTGAACTTCACTTTGGGATTCGGCGCCCCCACCTTGGTGCCGTCCGGCATTTCCAGTTGAACAGGGATCGAAACGGATTCCAGCTTGCGTCCCACCGCAGACAACACAGGATTCACGACAGTCAACCTCGCAAGAAATAACCTGCGGACTTTATCGGAATTTGTTTCCGATTTGAACCGCGCCCGGGCATGTTACATTTCCGGGACACATTCACGGCCGAATCCCCTTCGGCGTCTCCGCCATTCAGGCAAACGTCAATAAATGTCCCTTTACCTGCCTACCCGAGGCTTGCCCGGCTGGCTCCTGCTGATGGGCGCGCTGACGGCCATCGGGCCGTTTTCCATCGACCTTTACCTGCCCGGGTTTCCCGCCATCGCGGCCGGCCTGAACGTCGGCCAGGGCGATGTCGAGCGGACCATGGCCGCCTACCTGGTCGGCCTGTCGGCGGCGCAGATTTTCTACGGCCCGCTGGCCGACCGCTATGGACGCAAGCCGCCGCTGCTGGTGGGCCTGTCGCTGTACATCGTCGCGTCCCTGGGCTGCGCGCTGGCCGTCGATATCGAGAGCCTGACGGCATGGCGGGCGGTGCAGGCGCTGGGCGGCGCGGCGGGCATCGTGATTCCCCGCGCCGTGATACGCGACCACTACGAGACCCAGGAGGCCGCGCGCGCCATGTCGCTGCTGCTGCTGATCATGGGGCTGGCGCCCATCCTGGCCCCGCTGGTCGGCGGCCAGCTGCTGTTGCTGACAGGGTGGCGCGGGATCTTCGGCCTGATGCTGGCCGCCGGCGTGGCGCTGATGGCGGCCATGCTGTTCATCATGAAGGAATCGCTGCCGCCCGAACGCGTGATCCGCCTGCATTGGCGCACGATCGCGCGCAATTACGGCGAGCTCCTGCGCCACCGGGGCTTCATGGCCCACAGCCTGGCGGGCGGACTGGGGCAGGCCGGCATGTTCGCGTATATCGTCGGATCGCCGCGGGTCTTCATCGAACTGTACGGCGTCGATCCGCAGCACTACGGCCTGCTTTTCGGCCTGAACGCCGCCGGCCTGATCGCCGGCTCGCAAGTCAGCGCGCGGCTGTTGCGCCGCATGGCGCCGCAGACCCTGCAGCGCCGCGCCCTGGTCACGCTGGCGCTGGCCAGCCTGGCGGCCGTGCTGCTGACGCTGGCCGGCTGGATGACACTGCCGCTGCTCATGCTGTGCCTGATCGGGTACATGAGCAGCCAGGGTTTCGTGAACCCCAATTCGGCGGCGCTGGCCCTGGCCGAACAAGGCAAGCGCCTGGGGGCCGCATCCGCCCTGCTGGGCACGCTGCAATTGTCCTGCGGCGCGCTGGCCGGGCTGTGCGTCAGCCTGTGGCAGGCCGACACGCCCCTGCCGCTGACCGGCGTGCTGGCGGCCTGCGCCTGCCTGTCCTGGCTGTCCGGCCGGATCGCGCGGGCCGGCACTTGATCGGCTGGCTTTTTTCATAGTAGAATCGCAGGCTTACGAATTTACCCGTGCCAGCTACTATGCTTTGTAGCCGGGCACTTCCACCCCGCCGATGCGTAACCGGTCGAAGGGGCGGCGGGCACAAGCACTTGGGCCGGTTCCCAAGGTTGCCAGTGATGGATGCAAGGCATGGATGCGAGCCATGGATACACACCATGCGATATGCGCCACGCCCCACGACAGGCAACGCAACAGGAACCACGCATGGCAGCCACGGCGCCATGCGAACGGCCCGGCATCCTGGATACGGGATGGCCAGCACCCTGCTGGCGGCTAGCCTCCCGTCCTGCAAGCCATACGCGGCAGCATTGAATTCCTGAGGTGAAATCATGGCACGCGTATGCCAAGTAACGGGCAAGCGCCCGATGGTGGGCAACAACGTTTCCCACGCCAACAACAAGACCAAGCGTCGCTTCCTGCCCAACCTGCAATCGCGCCGTTTCTTCCTCGAAAGCGAAAACCGCTGGATCACGCTGCGCGTCAGCACCAAGGCCCTGCGCACCATCGACAAGAAAGGCATCGACGCCGTTGTCGCCGAACTGCGCGCCCGCGGTGAATCGATCTAAGGCATCCCCGCCCACAGACTATCCAGGAGTACGACATGGCAGCCAAAGGCAACCGCGAAAAGATCAAGCTCGAGTCGACCGCCGGCACGGGACACTTCTACACCACCACCAAGAACAAGCGCACGATGCCGGAAAAAATGCTGATCAAGAAGTTTGATCCGGTCGCGCGCAAGCACGTGGACTACAAGGAAACCAAGCTCAAGTAATCGAGCCGACGGGATCATCGCGCCTAGCGCCGCCGCCACGCGGATCGCCAGCGAGCACGCCGGGATGAACCTGGGTTTCCACACGAAAAAGCCGACAGCAATGTCGGCTTTTTTTCGTCCCTCCGCCTGGCGGGCATGGCGCCTTGCCCTGTGCGCGCTGCTGTGCGCCGGCGTGGCGCTGCTGTCCGCGCCGCCGGCCGCCGCCACCGGCGCGGCCAAGACCGCGGCGGGCGCCCGCGGTCGGCCGCCCGCGCAGCCCGCCGCGCCGCCGCCCCTGCGTATCGGCGAAATCAACACCTACAAGGCCTTGCCCGCTTTCGCGCAGCCATACCGCCAAGGCTGGATGCTGGCGCTGGAACAGATCAACGCCGAGGGCGGCGTGCTGGGCCGCAAGCTGGAGGTCCGCTCGCGCGACGACCATGGCGTGGCCGAGGATGCCGTCGCGGCGGCGCGGACGCTGGTCGAAAAGGACGGCGTGGCGGCGCTGTTCGGCGGCTATTCCTCCGAGGCCAGCCTGGCGATCTCGCGCTATGCCGATACGGACAGGGTGCCGTACCTGGCCGTGGCGCCCTTGACGCAGCGGCTGACCTGGCAGGAAGGCAACGCCTACACCTTCCGCCTGCGGCCGGGTGCCTGGATGCAGGCCGCGGCGGTGGCGCCCAAGGCGCTGGGCCTGCGCAAATTGCGCTGGGCGCTGGTCTACCAGGACACCGAGTCCGACCGGGCCACCGCGGAGGCCTTCAAGGGCCTGATGAAGACCTTCCAGTCCAAGACCGAATTCGTCGCCGAACAGGCCGTCGCGCCGGGCAGGTTCGACGCCAAGGCGACCGTGGCCGCCGTGGCCGAGGCCAGGCCCGAGGCCCTCTTCAACATGCTGACCGGCGCAGAGCTCGCCGCATTGGCACGGGCGGGCGCGGCGGCACACCTTTTCGACGGAATGGGCGTCGTTTCCCTGTTCACGGGCGACCCCGAGAACATCGCCGCGCTGGACGACGCCATCGCCAAGGACGCGCCCGCGGCCGGCGCCGGGGCGACGCCCGAGCCCGGCATACCGGACGGCTGGATCGTCACGGGATATCCCCGCGACGCGGTCGATACGCCAGAGAACCAGGCCTTTGTCCAGGCCTACCGCGAACGCTATGGCGATGCGCCCGGCATGGCCTCGGTGCTGGGCTATTCCGCCCTGCGCTCCATCGCGGAGGCACTGAAGCGCGCCGGCACGCCGGACCGCGATGCCGTGGCGGCCGCCTTCCGCCGGCTGCAGGTGCCCACGCCCTTCGGCACCATCGAATACCGGAACCTCGACCACCAGGCCACGCTGGGGATTTTCCTGGGCTACACCGGCCATGCCGACGGACGCCTGGTCATGGACCGTTTCGTCTACGCGACGGGCGCGCGCCTGCAGCCGCTGGATGAACAGATCCGCCGCCTGCGCGTGCAGGCCGGCCGGGCAAGCGCGGCGGCCGCCGGGCCCGCGCCCCTTGCCAAGCCGGTGGCTGGCGCGGCTCAAACCGATACGGCGGGATCGCCCGCAGCCGCGGGCAAGCCGGAGGCGCCTCCCACCGCGGGGCCGGCGCGTCCCGTCGTCGCGCCCGGGCGTCCGGCCACGCGGCCGGACACGGCATTGAACGCCCGCCTGAGCGCCGCGAAGCCGGGGGCCTCGCCGGCCGGCGGACCTGCGGCGCCCGCCAATCATGCCGATCCGGCCCAGGGCGGCGGAGCGGCCGCTGCCGCTCAGGCTCCCTTCGATACCTCGCGATCCACCCGGGCCGTCACACCCGCCATGGCGGACTGGCCGGACCAGGTACATCAACCCGCGGCACGCTGAGCGCCGCGCGCGATCGTCGACCGGCGCGGCGCGCCGCGACCGTCAGGGCAGCAGGCGCTTGCCGTCTTCCAGGCGCGGCACACGCGCCAGGTTTTCCGGACGCAGGGTTTCCGGCAGCAATTGCGGCGGCAGCGCCTGATAGCTGACCGGCCGCAGGAAGCGGCGGATCGCCAGGGTGCCCACGGACGTGAAGCGGCTGTCCGAGGTCGCCGGGTAGGGGCCGCCATGCACCATGGCATGCGCGACTTCCACGCCGGTGGGCCAGCCGTTGGCCAGGATGCGGCCGGCCTTGCGCTCCAGTACGGGCACCAGGGCACGCGCCTTCTCGTAATCCGGCTCGTCCAGGTGCAGGGTGACGGTCAGTTGGCCTTCGATGCGCTCGGCGACCTGCCGCATATCGTCCACCGACTTGCAGCGCACCACCATGCTGGAGGCGCCGAATACCTCCTGCTGCAGCGACTCGTGCGACAGGAAGTTGCCGATGGAGGTGGAGAACACGGCGGCGCGGCCGCGATTGGGGCCGTCGCCGGTGCCGCCGCGGGCGCACACCTGCACGCCTTCGGCCTTTTCCAGGGCCTGCACGCCTTTTTCATAGGCGCTGTGTATGCCGGGCGTCAGCATGGCGCTGGGCACATGGGCGGACAATGCCGCGTCGGCCGCCTTCAGGAAGCGGTCCAGGTCCGGGCTTTCCAGGGCCACGACGATGCCGGGATTGGTGCAGAACTGCCCCGCCCCCATGGTCAGGGAAGCGACGAATGCCTTGCCCAGTTCTTCCGCGCGCGCGGCCAGGGCCGCGGGAAAGAGGAACACCGGGTTGATGCTGCTCATTTCGGCGAACACGGGTATGGGTTCGCGCCGCTTGGACGCGATATCGACCAGGGCCAGGCCGCCGCCACGCGAGCCGGTGAATCCCACGGCCTTGATGCGCTCGTCCTGCACTAGCGCGGCGCCGGTTTCGATGCCGCCCAGCAGCAGCGAGAACACGCCCTCCGGCATGCCGCATTCGCGGGCGGCGGCCTGGATGGCGCGCCCGACCAGCTCGCCGGTGCCCGGATGCGCGGGATGGCCTTTCACCACCACCGGGCAGCCGGCGGCCAGCGCGGAGGCCGTATCGCCGCCCGCCACCGAAAAGGCCAGCGGGAAGTTGCTGGCGCCGAAGACCGCGACCGGCCCCAGGGCGATGTTGCGCAGGCGCAGGTCCGGCCGGGGCAGCGGCTGGCGATCCGGCATGGCGGGATCCACGCGCACATCCAGGAATTCGCCGGCGCGCACCACCTGCGCGAACAGCCGCAGTTGGCCGACGGTACGCGCGCGTTCGCCTTCGATGCGGGCAGGCGGCAGCGCGGTTTCGGCAACGGCGCGATCGATCAGCGGCTGCCCCAGCTGCATGATCTGCTCGCCGATGGCTTCCAGGAAGCGGGCGCGGCTTTCCAGGGACGTTTCGCGGTAGGCATCGAAGGCGGCCCAGGCCAGCGCGCAGGCCTGTTCGACCTCGGCCGGCCCGGCCTGCGCGAAGCTGGGCGACAGGGTTTCGCCCGTGGCGGGGTTGACCGCCTGGAGGCTGCGCTGGCCGTTGTCGACGGCACGCTGCCCGATAAGGATTTCGCCGGTGATGGGGGTGCTCACGTTCTCTCTCCTATGATTCTTTGAGCGACCGTCCGCCTGATTCCCCGTGCTGTTGCGCGGGTCACACGGGCGATGCGCCGCGAACCGTCCATGATACCGCTAACGTGTGACCGGACCGGGCGGTCTCCGGCTGGCGTGAAGGGATATGTCGTGCGGGAAATGGCCCGGCGATATGGCCTGGGGATATGGCCTGCCGATATGGCCTGCCGATATGGCCTGCCGATATGGCCTGCCGATATGGCCTGCCGATATGGCCTGCCGATATGGCCTGCCGATATGGCCTGCCGATATGGCCTGCCGATATGGCCTGCCGATATGGCCGGGCGATATGGCCCGGCGATATGGCGCGCAGGCGTACGGCACGGCGGGAGATGGCCCGGCGCGATCGGGCAGCCCGATGCGGGTTTGTTCTACATATTTATGTATGCAAAAATATATAAAAACGAAGATTGCATTCCCCTCCGGCGTCCCCGCACGGGCGGCGCCGGGCAGAAGAATCGAATCCCCATCCGACCATCGGCCATCCGCGGCCACCCGTAGGAGACATTCCATGAAGGCTATTCCCTCGACCAGGCGCCGATTCCTGGCGGCCGCATTCTGCGCGGCCGCGGCCATGGGCCTGCACGCCGGCGCGCAGGCGGCTTATCCGGACAAGACCGTCCGCATCATCGTGCCGTACGCGCCTGGCGGATCCGGCGACGTCTTCGCCCGCCTGATCGCGGAAAAGCTGACCACCCGCCTGGGCCAGACCTTCATCGTCGAGAACCGCCCGGGCGCGAGCGGCGCCATCGGCGCGCGCTATGTCTCCGACGCGCCGTCCGACGGCAGCATCCTGCTGCTGGGACAGACCGGCGAGATCGTCGTCACGCCGCTGCTTTCCAGCACCCTGAACTACAAACCGGAAAACCTGCTGCCCGTGGTACTGGTGGGCGATTCGCCGCTGGTACTGTCGGCCCACCCCTCGGCGCCGTTCAATACGGTGCAGGAGATGGTCGCGCAGAGCAAGCAGCGCCCGCAGGGCTACAACTACGCCTCGTCTGGCACCGGCACGCCGGGGCATCTGGCCGCCGCCGCGCTGGCGTTCAAGACCGGCGCCAAGCTGACACACGTTCCCTACAAGGGCGGCGGCGCGGCGCTGAGCGACCTGCTGGGCAATCACGTCGATATGTTCTTCTCCGGCGCGCCGGGCGTGCTGCCGCACTTCAAGAGCGGCACGCTCAAGCCGATCGCCGTGTCCACGCTGGAGCGTTCGCCGGCCCTGCCCAAGGTACCCACGGTGGCGGAGTCTGGCCTGCCGGGCTTTTCCTTCAGCCTGTGGGGCGGATTGTTCGCGCCCAAGGGCACGCCGGCCGACATCGTCCAGAAGCTGAATACCGAGGTCAACGCCATCATCGCCGATCCGGAAACCAAGCAAAGGCTGGAGGCCGAAGGCGCCGTGATAAAGCCCAACAGCGTCGAACAGTTCACGCAATTCCTGGCGGCCGAACGCACGCGCTACCAGGAGATCATCAAGGAAACCGGCGTCAAGCTGGACTGACGCCACGGAGCCCCCGCGCATGACGCCCCCCGCCCTTCCCGCCTGGGATTGCCACACCCACGTCTTCGACGACGCCACGCGCAGGCCCGTGGTGCCCGGTTCCCATTACATTCCCCCCGTGCGCACCTGGCAGGACTTGTCGCGCACCGGCGCCCCGCACGGCATCGAGCGCTTCGTGCTGGTCCAGCCCAGCGTCTATGGCACCGACAACAGCCTGCTGCTGGAGACCCTGCGAGAATCCGCGGGCCGCGCGCGCGGCGTGCTGGTGGTGCCGGACGAGACGACAGAGGCCGAACTGCTGGCGTGGCGCGAACAGGGCGCGCGCGGTGTCCGCTTCAACGCTGTCTCGGGCAGCGGCAACGGGATGGCCGGCTATACCCGCCTGGCGCCGCGCCTGCGCGCCGCCGGCTGGCACGCGCAATTCTTTGTCGCGCCGCAGGCCTTGCAGGGCGTCCACGAGGCCATCCGCGCCGGAGACGGCCCCGACGTCGTGGTGGACCACCTGGGCGGCGCGGCCAATGGCGCGGAATATGCCTCGATCCGGGAGGCGGTCTTCCGCCTGCTGGATACGGGGCGGGTCTGGCTCAAGGCCTCGGGCTTCTATCGCTATGGCTACCCGGTGGCGGCCTGGGCGGAGCGCTTCGGCGAGCTGTTGCGCGAACTCGCGCGGCGCTATCCCGAGCGCGTGGTCTGGGCCTCGGACTGGCCGCACACCTGGTTTTTCGATCCCGCGCACGGGACAGCCATGCCTTATGGGGACCTGGTCGGCCTGCTGCGCGATTCGGTCGGCGATGCGGATTTCCAGCGCATCCTGCGGCAGAACCCGCGCGCCCTGTACGACTGAGCCGCGGCCGGGCCGCGGCCCGCATGCCGGAACGGCCACGGCCCATCCAGGCGTGCGGAGCGCCTACTGCCCCGTGGATTGCTTCGCGCGCAGGATCTTCAAGCGCTCCAGCAGAGCGTTGCGGATATGCTCGCGCGCCATCTGTTCCGCGCGTGCCGGATCGCCGTCCCGGATGGCTTCGTAAATGGCACGGTGTTCGCCATGCGCGGCATCCGGCCGTCCCGGCATTTCCAGCGTGCTGCGTCCCAGCAGATAAGTGGAGTCCGTCAGCGATTGCAGGGCGCGGATCAGGAATTTGTTGTGGGCGGCGCCATAGATGGACTGATGGAAGGCCAGGTTGGCGGCGACGGGATCGCCGCCCCGCTGGCCCTCTTCCAGGATGTGCGCCATGTTGTCGATCTCGGCCTCGCTGGCATGCTTGGCGGCGAAACGCGCCGCGCCGCCTTCCAGCAATTCACGCATGGCATAGAGCTCGGTGACGGACTGCTGGTCCAGCGACGTCACCACCAGGCCGCGGCGCGGTTCGTGGGTCAGCAGGCCTTCGTCCTCCAGGCGCTTGAGGGCCTCGCGCACGGGCGTGCGGCCCATATTGAGAAGCTCCGCCACCTCGATTTCGCGCAGCCGGTCGCTGGCGCCGAAGAAGCCCATCAGAATGCGTTTCTTCAACTCCTGGTATGCCAGGTTGGCCTGGGTGTTCTGCTTCGCTATGGGCATATCGATTCCTGCAGGGCCGCGCGCAATGCATCGAGCCGCTTGATCATGGCGGCGGCCTCCGCCGCGCTGCATCCCACGGCGCCCGCCACCCCATGCGGAACGGCGCGCGCCTTGGCCTTCAACTGCCGCCCCGCGTCCGTCAAGGACACGATGACCTGCCGCTCGTCGCGCGCGGCACGGGCCCGTTGCACCAATCCGGCCGCTTCCAGGCGTTTGAGCAGGGGCGTCAGCGTGGCGCTGTCCAGGAACAGGCGCTCGCCGATGGCGGACACGGTCAGGCCGTCCTGCTCCCATAGCACGAGCATGACCAGGTATTGCGGATAAGTCAGGTCCAGGCCGGACAGCAGTTTGCGATAGACCTTGCTCATTGCCAGGCTGGTGGAATACAGCGCGAAGCAAAGCTGGTTTTCCAGGAGCAAGGCGGCGTCGCCGCGCGGTGAAGAAGGATGGGACATGGCGGACATATTAAATCGTGCGCGATTCATGTGCCAGCGGCGGGCCGCGGACGCGCGAACGCCCGCGACGTGCGCACGGCAGCCGGCCCTGGGGACGCGCGGCACATCGTCTATGCGAGGGCCGCGTGCCGCCAGGGCCGGTCGGTGCCAGGCCGGCCCGGCGACGCCGGCGCGGCCCGGGATTTTTAAACCAGCGTCAAGGTCACATCGATATTGCCGCGCGTCGCATTGGAGTACGGGCAAACGATATGGGCCTTGTCCACCAGTTGGCGCGCTTGCGCCGGGTCCAGCCCCGGAATGGAGATGCGCAGCTCGACTTCGATGCCGAAGCCCGTCGGGATGGCGCCGATGCCCACCGAGCCGGTGATGCTGGTTTCCGCCGGCAGGGCCACCTTCTCCTTGCCCGCCACGAACTTCAGCGCCCCCAGAAAGCAGGCCGAATAGCCCGCGGCGAACAGCTGTTCCGGATTGGTGCCCGGGCCGCCGGCGCCACCGAGTTCGCGCGGGGTGCTGAGCTGGATATCCAGCACGCCGTCGGAGGAACGGGCACGCCCGTCACGGCCGCCGTTGGCGGTGGCTTGGGCACGGTAAAGCACTTTTTCGATAGACATGGCGAACTCCTTGCAGGTCGTTGGGCCGCGCCGGATGGCCGCGGGCCGGTTGGGATTCATCGGCGCATCGGGCGCCTGGAAGGAATATTAAATCGCACACAATTTAATTGCAAGCGATTTATTTGGCCTTGTGCCACGCCGGGTATGGCGGTTGCCAGGGAAACCGCACTGCCCGCCCATGGGCGCACAGACTCGGATATCGTGGAAAACTGGAAAACGACCCAACTTACGCTGATCCTGCGCGAAGCCGGCCAACCCGAACGCACCGTCGAAGTTCCCTGCGCGTCGGTCGCCTGGCAATCGCCCAGCGATGTCCCGCCGTCGCGCGACGACGGCACCGCGCCGGGGTACCTGCTGGCAAGCGGGGTCGATATCGCGCCGCTGTCCGACTTCTCATGGACGCCGACGCACGTCCGGTTCCAGGCCGAAGGCTACATGGAGGCACGAGAATTCGCCATCAGCGGCTTCGAAGCCGACCCCGGCGCCCGCACCTTGAAGCTGCCTATTCCTTGATGCCCGGAAGCTGGGTCGCCTATGCCCGGAAGCTGGGTCGCCTATGCCCGGAAGCTGGGTCGCCCATGCCCGGAAGCTGGCCCCTATGCCCGGAAGCCGGGTCGCCTATGCCCGGAACGCGCCGGCGGGGCGCGGGAAAGGACACGGGCCCCGGCCGGACCGGGACCTCGCGTGCAAGAAGGGCGCGGTCCGACCGGATTTCAACGGTCCTCGCCCTGCGTGGCCGTCGTGGCCGCCGGCTCGGAAGGCGCGGCGGACTGGGCCTGGCGGGCGGCATGGCGTTTCGTCGCCGCTGCCCGGGCTTCTTGGGAAGTGAAGCGGTGCGCCTTGCCCAGACGATGGGCCGCGCGGCCGCCTTGCGCCGCGATTTCACGCTGGAACTCGGGACCCATGGCGGCGAAGCCCCTGGGTTTGCGGCGCTCTTTAGGATCCTGGTTGTCGGTCATATCTAACCCCCTTGCTGGTGGTGGTGGAACCAAAGACGGAAGCCGGCGGGGCGCAATGCGCATGCCCGCGGCATGGGCGGAACAGCGCCGGGGCCGCAATGATCAGCACCGGTTACCGCTGTTGTAGAAGGTGCCGCCATCGCTTTCGCGACGAGGGCTGGCTCGCCCCCGGTCAGCAACTATTACGCCCGGCACGGGGGGCTGGAGCCGCGGCGCGCCTCGCTGCCGCACTGCACCCCCATGGCAGAACCTATAATCACCTGTTTTGACCGCCCCCCTTGCGCCGGTGGGCCGGCCCTTTTTCGTCATCGAATCCCTTATCCAGCCCATGCAGGAACGCTACAACCCCAACGCCGTCGAAGCCGCCGCCCAGGACGTCTGGCGACGCAGCGACGCCTATCGCGTCAGCGAACACGCCCGCAACGCCAGCGGCGCCGAAAAGCCGAAGTTCTACGCGTGTTCCATGCTGCCGTATCCCAGCGGCAAATTGCACATGGGCCATGTCCGCAACTACACCATCAACGACATGATGGCGCGGCAGCTGCGCATGCGCGGCTACAACGTGCTGATGCCCATGGGCTGGGACGCCTTCGGCATGCCGGCCGAAAACGCCGCCATCAAGTCCAAGGTGCCGCCGGCCAAATGGACCTACGACAACATCGCCTACATGAAGAAGCAGATGCAGGCGATGGGGCTGGCCATCGACTGGTCGCGCGAGATGAGCGCCTGCGACCCGGCCTACTACAAGTGGAACCAGTGGCTGTTCCTGAAGATGCTGGAAAAAGGCATCGCCTACCGCAAGACGCAGGTGGTCAACTGGGATCCGGTGGACCAGACCGTGCTGGCCAACGAGCAGGTCATCGACGGCCGCGGCTGGCGTTCCGGCGCGCTGGTGGAAAAGCGTGAAATCCCGGGCTACTACCTGCGCATAACGGATTACGCCGAAGAGCTGCTGGAGCAGGTCAAGAACGGCCTGCCGGGCTGGCCGGAACGCGTGCGCCTGATGCAGGAAAACTGGATAGGCAAGAGCGAAGGCGTTCGCTTCGCCTTCCCGCACGACATCCGCGACGAATCCGGCCGCCTCGTGCAGGACGGCAAGCTGTATGTGTTCACCACGCGCGCGGACACCATCATGGGCGTGACCTTCTGCGCCGTGGCGCCGGAACACCCGCTCGCCACCCTGGCCGCCCGGGACAACCCGGGGCTGGCCGAGTTCATCGAACGCTGCAAGCTGGGCGGCACCACCGAGGCCGAACTCGCCACGCGCGAAAAAGAAGGCCTGCCCACGGGCCTGACCGTGACGCATCCCCTGACCGGACAGCCGGTGGATGTCTGGGTCGGCAACTACGTGCTCATGAGCTATGGCGACGGCGCCGTCATGGGCGTGCCCGCCCACGACGAACGGGACTTCGCCTTCGCGCGCAAGTACGGGCTGCCGATCCGCCAGGTGGTCGATGTACCGGGCAAGACATACGCCACCGATGCCTGGCAGGAGTGGTACGCCGACAAGCAGAACGGCCGCCTGGTCCATTCCGGCAAGTACGACGGCCTGAGCAGCAAGGACGCCGTCGGCGCCATCGCGGCCGACCTGGCCGCCCTGGGCCTGGGCGAAAAACAGACCACCTGGCGCCTGCGCGACTGGGGCATTTCGCGCCAGCGCTACTGGGGCACCCCCATCCCCATCATCCATTGCGGCGACTGCGGCCCGGTGCCGGTGCCGGAACAGGACCTGCCCGTCGTGCTGCCCGAGGACCTGATCCCGGACGGCACGGGCAACCCCCTGGCCAAGAACGAAGCCTTCCTGTCCTGCGCCTGCCCCAAGTGCGGCAAGCCGGCGCGGCGCGAGACGGACACCATGGATACCTTCGTCGACTCCGCCTGGTATTTCATGCGCTATACCTCGCCCGGCAACGACGGCGCGATGGTGGATGCCCGCAACGATTACTGGATGCCGATGGACCAGTACATCGGCGGCATCGAGCACGCGGTGCTGCACCTGCTGTATGCGCGCTTCTGGACCAAGGTCATGCGCGACCTGGGACTGCTCAAGTTCGATGAACCGTTCACGCGCCTGCTGTGCCAGGGCATGGTGCTGAATCACATCTACTCGCGCAAGACCGAGCACGGCGGCATCGAATACTTCTGGCCCGACGAGGTCGAAAACGTCTACGACGCCAAGGGCGCCATCGTGGGCGCCCGGCGCAAATCCGACGGCACCGAAGTGCACTACGGCGGCGTCGGCACCATGTCCAAGTCCAAGAACAACGGCGTCGATCCGCAATCGCTGATCGATACGCTGGGCGCGGACACCGCCCGGCTGTTCGTGATGTTCGCCAGCCCGCCCGAACAGACGCTGGAGTGGTCGGACTCCGGGGTGGAAGGCGCCAACCGCTTCCTGCGACGCCTGTGGTCCCATGGCTGGTCCCAGCGCGATGCCGTCGCCGCCGGCCTGGCCGCGCGCGACGTGGACTGGCGCGGCGCGCCCGCCGCCGCCAAGGACCTGCGCCGCGAAATCCACACGCTGCTCAAGCAAGCCGACTACGACTACGAGCGCATCCAGTACAACACGGTGGTGTCGGCCTGCATGAAAATGCTGAACGCCATCGAGAATGCCGAGCTCCCGGCCGCCGATGCGGCCGCGGACGCCGCGCGCGCGGAATGCCTGGGCGTCCTGCTGCGCGTCCTGTACCCCGTCGTGCCGCACATCACCTGGCAGCTCTGGAACGACCTGGGCTACGCGGACGTCTACGGCGACCTGCTCGATGCGCCCTGGCCGCAGGTCGACGAAGCCGCCCTGGTCGCCGACGAGATCGAGCTGATGCTGCAGGTCAACGGCAAGCTGCGCGGCGCGGTGCGCGTCGCCGCGCAAGCCACGCGCGAACAGATCGAGACGCAGGCCGCCGCGCACGAAGCGGTGGCGCGATTCCTGGAAGGCCGGCCGCCCAAGCGCGTCATCGTGGTGCCGGGCAAACTGGTCAACGTCGTAGGTTAATGAGGTACCGCATGAATTTCGCCAGGCAAGGAAACCGCCCGGTGGGCGTGGCAGGACGCGGCCAGGGCTGGAACGGCTATCGCGGCGGCTTGCGCGTCGCCAGCCTGGCGCTGCTGCTGTTGTTGTCGGCCTGCGGTTTCCAGATGCGCGGCACCACCCCGCTGCCCTTCGATTCGCTGTATGTCGGCATTCCGCCGAACTCGCGCTTCGGCGCGGAAGTGCGCCGGGCCATCGAAGCGGCCTCGCCGGACACCAAGCTGGTGGCGGCGCCCAAAGAGGCGGAAGCGCAGCTGCAGCAGATCCGCAATTCCCGCTCCATGCGTGAAGTCTCCCTCAACGCCCAGGGCCGGGTCGAGGAATACGAACTGGGCCTGGTGTTCACTTTCCGCGTGATCGACAGCAAGGGCCGCGCCCTGCTGCCGGACACGACGCTGGAAACCTACCGGGAGATGCCCTACAACGACCAGGTCGTGCAGGCCAAGGAAGGCCAGGCCGAAAGCCTGTACCGCAACATGGAGCAAAGCCTGGTCAGCCGCATCGTGCGCCGCCTGACGGCGCCGGACGTGCGCCTTGCCGCCCAAAGACTGGAACACGCCAAGCCGGGCGAGGACACGGGCCCGGTGTACGACACCGCGCCTCCCCCGCAGCAGTCCGACCGCCTGCCCTGGAACCGTCCCAGCATCACCAACGGCCCGCCCAGCCCCGACGACGATATGCAGTACTGATCGCCCATGGCCCAGCCCCTGGATGCGGACCGCTTCGCCGACCACCTGCGGCGCGCAGGCGGCAAGTTGTCGCCCCTGTACACCATCAGCGGCGACGAACCCCTGCTGGTGACCGAAGCCATGGACGCGCTGCGCGCCGCCGCGCGCGCGGCCGGCTACACGGAGCGCACTTCCATGGTGATGGACGCGCGCAGCGACTGGAGCGCGGTGGTCGCCGCCACGCAGACCGTATCGCTGTTCGGCGACCGCCGCCTGCTGGAACTCAAGATCCCCACCGGCAAGCCCGGCAAGGCCGGCGCCGACATGCTGGCCCGGCTGGCCGAACAGGCGGACCCCGGCGGCGGCGATCCCGACACCATCATCGCCGTCGGCCTGCCGCGGCTGGACAAGGCCACCCGGGAAAGCCGCTGGATGGCGGCCCTGTCCCGCGGCACCGTGGTCGACATCCCCAATATCGAACGCGGCCGCCTGCCAGCGTGGATAGGCGAACGGCTGGCACGCCAGAACCAGCGGGCCGATGCCGCCACCCTGCAATGGATGGCAGACAAGGTCGAAGGCAATCTGCTGGCGGCGCACCAGGAAATCCAGAAACTGGGCCTGCTGTATCCCGAGGGCGCGCTGGAGGCCGAGGCCGTCGAACGCGCGGTACTGAACGTCGCGCGCTATGACGTCTTCGGACTGCGCGACGCCATGCTGGCCGGCGACGTCGGCCGCACGGTACGGATGCTCGATGGCCTGCGCGCGGAAGGCGAAGCCCTGCCCCTGGTGCTGTGGGCGGTGGGCGAAGAAATTCGCGTCCTGGCCCGTGTCGCCCAGGCCCGCGCCAGCGGACAGGACAGCGGCGCGGTCATGCGGCGCCTGCGCATCTTCGGCGCGCACGAACGCCTGGCGCTGCAGGCCCTGTCGCGTGTCCCGGCGCGCGCCTGGCCGGCCGCCGTGCAGCACGCCCACGATGTAGATCGCATCATCAAGGGCCTGGCGGTGCCTGGCCGGCTGTCCGATCCTTGGGAAGAAATGACCCGACTGGCCCTGCGCGTCGCCGCCGCGGGCCGGCGCGAGTCCTGAGGCGCCCGCAGGCCAGCCGACGCACGCGGCAGCCGGCGCGTGAACGGATACACTAGCAAGTTCCCCGCGGATGCCGAAACGCCTGCGTCCCGGATCGACATACCGACTGCCATGTCCACGCAAAACGTAGAACTTGCCATGCTCGCCCTGGGCGAGAACGCCCGGCGCGCCGCGCGCGAGATGATGCGCGCCAGCGGCGCGGCGAAAGCGCGCGCCCTGACGGCCATGGCCGACGCCATCGCCGACGGCCGCGACAGCCTGAAATCCGCCAACCGCCAGGACATCGATGCCGCGCGCGAGACGGGCCTGAGCCCGGCGCTGCTGGATCGACTTGCCCTCTCCGACAAAACGCTGGACCTGATGGCGGACGGCCTGCGCCAGGTCGCCGCGCTGCCGGATCCGGTCGGCAGCATCGGCCCCACCAGCGTGCGCCCCAACGGCATGCGCGTGGCGCAGATGCGCGTGCCGCTGGGCGTCATCGGCATCATCTACGAATCCCGTCCCAACGTGACCATCGACGCGGCGGCCCTGTGCCTGAAATCGGGCAATGCGGCCATCCTGCGCGGCGGCAGCGAAGCGCTGCGTTCCAATCTGGCGCTCGCCGCCATCGTGCGCCACGGCCTGGAGACCGCCGGCCTGCCCGCCCATGCGGTCCAGGTGGTGGACACCGCCGATCGCGCGGCGGTGGGCAAGCTCATCACCATGACGGAACATGTCGACGTCATCGTGCCGCGCGGCGGCAAGAGCCTGATCCAGCGGGTCAGCGCCGAAGCGCGCGTGCCCGTCATCAAGCACCTGGACGGCAATTGCCACGTCTATATCGATGCCGCGGCGGATGCCCGAAAGGCCCATGCCATCGCCTACAACGCCAAGACCTACCGCTACGGCGTGTGCGGCTCGATGGAGACGCTGCTGGTGCATGGCGCGGTCGCCGGCGCCATCCTGCCCCGCTTGGCGGACGCCTACATCGCCCATGGCGTGGAGCTGCGAGGCTGCCCGCGCACACGCGAACTGGTGCCGGCCGCCAAGCCCGCCACGGACGCCGACTGGGCCGAGGAATTCCTGGGGCCCATCCTGGCCGTGCGCATCGTCGACAGCCTGGACGAGGCCATCGAGCACATCGGACGCTGGGGCTCCGGCCATACCGACGCCATCGTCACCGAAGACCTGGGCGCGGCGCAGCGCTTCCAGCGCGAGGTCGACTCCAGCTCCGTCTATGTGAATCTGCCCACCGTGTTCGCCGACGGCTACGAGTACGGCCTGGGATCCGAGATCGGCATCTCCACCAACCGCCTGCACGCCCGCGGGCCGGTGGGGCTGGAGGGCCTGACCACCTATAAGTGGGTGCTGACGGGCGAAGGGCAGTTGCGCGGCTGACCCCGGCGGCCGGGGAATGGGCATGCGGGCGTGCCAGCCCGCTGCCCTACCCTACAATGCCTCTTTTTTCCGAGGTAACGGCCCATGCTCTGGATCAAGACCCTGCACATCGTCTTCATCGCCGCCTGGTTCGCCGGCTTGTTCTACCTGCCGCGCATCTATGTGAACCTGGCGCAGCAGGACGAGCCGGCGGTCCGCGCGGTACTGCTCGGCATGGCGCGGCGCCTGTTCCGCTTTACCACGCTGCTGGCCGTCATCGCCGTCGTTTTCGGGCTGTGGCTGTATATCGGCTACGGCATCGGCATGGGACCGGGCAACGGCTGGATGCACGCCAAGCTGTTCTTCGTGCTGTTGATCATCGGCTACCATCACGCCTGTGGCGTCATGCTGCGCAAATTCGAGCAAGGCCGCAACACGCGCACGCACACCTTCTACCGCTGGTTCAACGAAATATCCGTGCTGCTGCTCTTCATCGTGGTGGCGCTGGTCGTGGTCAAGCCTTTCTAGACTCCTGGATTTTCCCGCTACATGTCCGTCGACGATCCCGATCGCCCGCGCAAAACG
The DNA here is from genome assembly GCF_001676705.1 of Bordetella bronchialis. Lineage (NCBI taxonomy): Bacteria > Pseudomonadati > Pseudomonadota > Betaproteobacteria > Burkholderiales > Alcaligenaceae > Bordetella > Bordetella bronchialis. The sequence goes on along the minus strand of NZ_CP016170.1, from coordinate 1,846,433 downwards.
CTGACCCTGGGCAAGCGCGCCGGCGCTGCCGCGCCCGCGCCGGATGCCGCCAAGCGCAAACGCAGCGGCAGCCGCGCGCGCCTGGTGGCGCAGCAGGAAAAAGAGCGCGAGAAAGCCCGCTCGCAGGACGAGCCCGCGGCCCCCACTGCCCGCAACGGCGACCGCTCCCGTGACCGCGGCCGGCCGGGCGCCGCCGCCCCGCGGCACGCGGGCCGCGGCGCCGCGGCAGCGGGCGGTTCGGCCCGTCCTGCCCGGGACAGGTCGGTCACAGGCACGCGCGTAAAGGACGAAACGGCAAGCCGGTCATTTCCGGCGACGCGCGCCAACCAACGAGACGAGGCGTCGCCGGACGCGGCGCCAATCGCCGACCATCGCGACGGCCCCGATGCCTACGACGTGGAATATACCGACCGTCCGCGCAAGCGCGGGCGGGAGGGCGGCCAGCGCGACACCGGACCGCGCGCCGGCGAACGGTTCCAGGTCTTCGCGCCCTGTCCCCAGGGACTGGAGGAAGTGCTCGCCATCGAGATGCAGGCACTGGGCTTCGCGGACGCCCGCATCGGCCGGGCGGGCGTCCATTTCAGCGCCGACTGGACCGGCGTGCAGCACGCCAATCTGTATTCGCGCCTGGCGACCCGGGTGCTGGTGCAGGTCGCGCAGGGCCCCGTGCAGGAAGAAAACGATCTGCTGGACCTGGCCTATGCCACGCAGTGGGAACGCTGGTTCGGCGCGGAACGCTCGCTGCGCGTGGATACCTCGGCCATCAAAAGCCCCATGCGCAGCCTGCAATACTGCAATCTGCGGGTCAAGGACGGCATCTGCGACCGCCTGCTGGACCGTGAAGGCGCGCGCCCCGATATCGACACCGTGCGGCCGGACGCGCGGGTGCACGCCTTCCTGACCAGCGATACCGCCACGCTGTACCTGGATACCAGCGGCGAATCGCTGTTCAAGCGCGGATGGCGGCTGGACAAGGGCGAGGCCCCCCTGCGCGAGAACCTGGCGGCCGGCATGCTGGCCTTGGCCGGCTGGGATCCGGCGGCGCCGCTGCTCGACCCTTTCTGCGGCAGCGGCACCATACTGATCGAAGCCGCCTGGGTCGCCCTGGGCGTCCCGCCGGGCATTGCCCGCCCGTTCTCCTTCGAGCGCCTGCGCGGACACGACGCGCGACGCTGGCAGGACCTGAAGGACGACGCGCGGGCGCGTATCCGCCCGCGCCTGGACACGCCGCTGTTCGGCTACGACATCGACCCGGCCGCCATCGACCATGCGCGGCGCAACGCCGAACGCGCGTGGCTCACCGAAGACAGCATCCAGTTCCAGGTCGCTGACGCCCGCACGCTGCAGGCGCCGGTCGACCGCGGCTGGATCGTTACCAACCCCCCGTACGGCGAACGGATGCAGGCCGGCCAGGACGAGGACCTGTGGCGCGATTGGGCGGCCTGCCTGAAACGGAACTTCTCGGGATGGCAGGTCCATGCGATCTCCAGCGATCTGACGCTGCCCCAGAAAATGCGCCTGAAGCCCCTGCGCCGCATTCCCTTGCACAACGGCCCGCTGGATTGCCGCCTGTTCGGCTTCGAGCTGGTCAGCGCCGGCTACCGCGACAAACGCGCCCACCACGACGGCGGTACGCACCGCGGCCAGGACGACGCCGATGCGCCGGGGGATGCCGACGAGGCCGGGCAGGACTGAGCCGCCGCGGCGCGGCCGGCGCGGCGCGGCCGGCGCGGCGCTATGCCGCCGGCCGCGACCCGGGATCGGCGGCCCCGGGGTCGGCCGGCCCACGATCGGCCGGACACGGGTCGCCAGCCTCAGGGTCGCCGGCGCGGAAGTCGTCATGCCCGGGATCCCGCACCTGTCGGCCGTGCGGCGCCGCCTGCATGGCCCGCGCCACCAGGGCGCGCAGTTCCGCCAGCCGGTCTTCCCGCTGCAGATACAGGGCCTGCGCCTGCGCCAGCGTGATCGGGGCGAACCGCACCGTATCCCCGGGCAGCGCCTGTGCCAGCCTCGGCAGATCGACACTGGCCACATAGGCGATCTTGGGATAACCGCCGGCGCTCTGGCGATCCGCCATCAACACAATGGGATTACCGTCCGGCGGCACCTGCACGGTGCCGAAGGAAACCGCCTCGGAGACCATCTCCAGCGGCTGCGCCAGCATGAGGCGCGGCCCGGCCAGGCGGTACCCCATGCGGTCGGAGCGGTTGTCGATCTGAAATGGCTGCTCGACGAATGCCTGCCGTGCCTGTGCGGTAAAGGCATGCCACTGCGGTCCGGGTACCACCCGCAGGATGCCCGCGTCGCCATCCGGGGCCGCTATCGCGAACTGGGCGGCGGAAACGAAAGGCGTCCCGCACTGGACCAGCAGCCGCATGGCCCCGGGATATCCGGCGTCCGCCGGCTGCAGCGGCAGGCGATCGCCCCGTGCCAGCGCACGCCCCTGGAAGCCGCCGTAGCCGCCACGCAGGAAGGTGCTGCGGCTGCCCATCACCGCCGGCACGTCGAAACCGCCACGCACCGCCAGGTACAACCGCGCGCCACGTCGGCGCTCGCCGCAGGCAAGGGTTGCGCCGCCGCGAACCAGCAGGGGCTGGTCCAGCGGGACCAGCATGCCATCGATACGCGCCTGCATGTCGGCCCCCGACAACGCGATCAGGCGATCGCGCGTGAACCGCAGGGTCGGGCCGGTCAAGGTGCATTCCAGCGTGGCCTGGTCTTCCGGATTGCCGACCAGGACGTTGGCGAGGCGGTGCGACCATTCGTCCATGACCCCGTTCACGGGGACGCCATAGCGTTGCTGCCCATAGCGCCCCAGATCCTGCAACTGGGACAAGGCGCCGGGTTTCAATACCCGTATCATCGGCGGGCCTCGTACAGGCGGTCGAATTCGGCGGGGGAAATCGGCACGAAGCGCAGGCGGTCGCCCAACCGCAGCCGTACCGGCGGGTCCCGCTCCAGATCGAACAGATTCCAGGGCGTGCGGCCGATCAGGTTCCAGCCGCCCGGCATGGCCAGTTGGTAAATCATGGACAACCCGTTGGCGATCGCCACCGAGCCGGCGGGCACCTCCGTACGGGGAGTGGCGCGGCGCGGCACCGCCAGGCGCGGATCCAGCCCACCGGCGAAAGGGGCCCCCGGCGCGAAGAAAAACGTGTAGATCACCAGCGGAGAGGCACCGTGCAGGGCAATGACTTCGGCGGTGCTCAAGCCGCAACGCCGGGCGACCTCGTCCAGGTCGGGACCGTGGACGCCGCCATAGCAGGCCGGGATCTCCACGACCCGGGATTCCCCGAGGATATCCGGGACACCCCGGCGCAAGCGCTCCCGCAGGATGGCGGACAGGCACTCGAAGGGCGTGCCCGCCTGGCCCGCATAAGCCTGCGGCAGGTAGTGCAAGGCGACGGTGGTGAAGGCCGGCACCACGTCTATTACGCCTGGCGGCGGTTCCGCGAGCAGATCGGCCGCCAAGGCCTGCACCGCGCGATTGGTACGGGCGTCGACCTCGTCTCCCAGGGTGACGAGCAGACAGCGGTCTCCCACGGGATCGATACGCCAGTCGGGGACGGGTTCGGTGGCCGGGCTCTCCATCCGGCCATTGTAGAGGTCACCCTGGCTCACTATGACCCCCTTTTGCCAGCCCGGCGCCACACCGCGGCCAAGATGCCGTACTTGTGGTTTTTTTACGACTTGCGGAATCTAGGGTTAACCCCTAAAATTCGGGTTATCCCTAGAGCGCCTGCATGAAAGTAGTCCACCGGGATGGAACGCGGCGCTTGCTTTTAGCACCCAGGATATTATCGTGAACGAACGTGAACCCCTCCGCCTGACCGACGAACTGGAACGCGAATTGATGCGTCAGGCCATTGAAGAACAATTCCGCCCGCGGCCCCTCCGTGCGCTGGGCAAACTGATCAGCAAGTTCGGCCGCTCTTTCCGCGCCCCGGCCAGCCGCCACAGCGGCGAAGCCGCCCGCGCCTGAATCGCGAGCCCGACAGCGACAAGTCCCCTTGGGGGCTGCACAAGCCCCTTTTAGAACCCGCCCTCGTGGCGGGCTTTTTTTTTGCCCCGCGCAGTCCGAGGCGCTTTGGCCCTTTCGCCGCTGGCCACCCTGGCGCGCCGGCGTCTCCTTCCGCGGGCCGGGCGCGGGCAAGCGATAATACGGCCGCTATGAACGACACCGCCGCCCTGCCCGCTCCGCCCCGCCTGCGCCGCTTCGCCTGCATGATGTACGAGGCCGTGCTCCTTTTCGGCGTGGTTTTCCTGGCCGACTACCTGTTCGACACGCTGACCCAGAGCCGCAGCGGCCTGATGCTGCGCTCCGCGCGACAGCTGTGGCTTTTCCTGGCCATTGGCGGCTACTTCCTGGTGTGCTGGCGCCGATCCGGCCAGACGCTTCCCATGAAAACCTGGAACATCCGCCTGGTGGGCCGCGACGGGGCCACGCCCTCGCTCGCGCGGCTGGCATGGCGCTACGTGCTGGCCTGGCTGCTGCCTCTGCTGGCGGCGCTGGCCGTATGGGCCATCGAATCCCTTACGCACTGGCCGGGCACGTTGATGTTCATCGTGGCGGCGCCTTTCGCGATCTTCATCGGATCCTGGCTGGATCCGGATGGCCAGTTCCTGCATGACCGCTGGGCCGGCACCCGTCTCGTCTCCGTTCCGGCCGCTGCAAACGCGGCACGCGGGCGCACCGCCGGCGCCTGATCCCGCGCCTGCCGTCCCGCCGCGCCTGGCACCGGGCGTCGCCGCGCGCTTGTCATGAAAGCGCCATGCCGATTTCACATCGGCGTCATCGCACGGTGATTTCATGCTTGCATGACAGCGCGACCCGAGGGACATGTGAACGAGACTCGCCCGACGCATTGGCGCACTGTGTGGATTTCCGACCTGCATCTCGGCACGGCGGGGTGCAAGGCCGAATTCCTCCTGGATTTCCTGGATCACAACGAAGCCGAGACCCTGTATCTGGTGGGCGATATCGTCGACGGCTGGCAACTTCGCAAGCATTGGCACTGGCCGCGCGCCCACAATGACATCGTGCAGCGCATCCTGCGCAAGGCGCGGGAAGGCACCCGGGTGGTTTTCGTTCCGGGCAACCACGACGAATTCGCCCGCGAGTTCATCGGCTACGCCTTCGGCGATATCGAAATCGTCGACGAGGACGTCCATGAAACGGCGGACGGCCGCAAGCTGCTCGTGCTGCACGGCGACCAGTTCGATGGCGTCATCCAGCACAGCAAGTGGCTGGCGCACCTGGGTGACTCCCTTTACCAGTTCGCCCTCTGGTTGAATCACTACTTCAATCGCATGCGGCATCGCCTGGGGCTGCACTACTGGTCGCTGTCGCAGTACCTGAAGCACAAGGTCAAGAACGCGGTGGCCTTCATCACCGACTTCGAGCAGGCCCTGGCTGGCGAAGCCCGCCGGCGCGGGCTGGACGGGGTCGTGTGCGGCCATATCCACAAGGCCGAGCTGCGGGATATCGACGGCGTGCTGTATTGCAACGACGGCGACTGGGTGGAAAGCCTGTCCGCCCTGGCCGAGGACCACAGCGGCCATCTGCAGTTGATCGATTGGGCGGCCGTCCTGGCCGACCGCGCCGCGGGCACGCCACCGGCCCGCGCCCCCCGCCCGGTTTCGCTGCCGGCCCTGCCGTCGGCCCTGCGGCGCCAGGGCAAGCATCCATAATTGGCCCGCCAGCGCGGGGAACATCCGTAATAACCCTAGACGCGGGGAACGGCCACACGCCAATGTTGCAGATCGTGGCTCGCTAGGTCATGCTTGCGTCTGGGGCAATCCGGCCCCAAAAGCACTGCCGACGAGTCCCATCGTTGTAACCGCTCACAACAGGGCCATGAACGATCAATACCAGGCGCTTTACGACTCATTCCGCTGGCTAGTACCCACCCAGTTCAACATCGCCGAGGTGTGCTGCCACCGTTGGGCCGAGAGCGGCCTCGACGCGCGGCGCATTGCCGTTTATTACGAGGACGAGTCGGGGAATAGAGAGGTCTGGACCTACGGGCGCCTGGCGGAAGCGGCGAACCAGCTGGCCAATGGCCTGGTACGCATGGGGGTGGGCAAGGGCGACCGCGTAGGTGTTGTTTTAGGACAACGGCCGGAGACCGTCGTCGTCCATATGGCGACCTACAGCGTCGGCGCCATCATCGTGCCCTTGTCGGCGCTTTTCGGGCCCGAGGCCCTGGAAGCGCGGCTGCGCGACTCCGAAGCCCGGGTCGCCGTGGTGGATGCCGCCTCCAGCGCGAACCTGCTGTCCATCGCGGAACAGTGCCCCGCCTTGCACCAGATCATCGGCATCGGCTTCGCGGACGAGCGCGTGCTGCCCTGGCGCAGCCTGCTGGCCCGCCAGCCCGGCGAATTCAAGCGCATTCCCACGCTGGCCACGGATCCGGCCATCCTGCTGTATACGTCCGGCACGACCGGCGCGCCCAAGGGCGCGTTGCTGCCGCACTGCGCCCTGATCGGGAATTTGCCGGGTTTCGTGGCTTCCCAGGACTGGTTTCCCAAGCAGGGGGACGTTTTCTGGTCGCCGGCGGACTGGGCCTGGACGGGCGGCATGATGGACGCGCTGCTGCCTACCCTGTATTTCGGGCATCCCATCGTCGGCACGCGCGGCCGTTTCTCGCCCGAGCGCGCCTTCGAACTCCTGGAGCGATACCAGGTCACCAATACTTTCCTGTTCCCCACCGCCTTGAAGGCGATGATGAAGGCCGTTCCGGCGCCACGCGAACGGTACAAGCTCGTGCTGCGCGCGATCATGAGCGCCGGCGAAAGCGTGGGAGAGACGGTATTCAACTGGTGCCGGTCGGCGCTGGGCATCACGCCCAACGAGATGTTCGGCCAGACCGAAATGAATTACCTGGTGGGCAACAGCCAGGCGCGCTGGCCCGCCAAGCCGGGCAGCATGGGCCGGCCCTATCCCGGCCACCAGGTAGCCGTCATCGACGAACAGGGCCAGCCCGTCAAGACCGGCGAAGTCGGCGAAGTCGCGCTGAACCGCTACGACATCCACGGCCATCCCGACCCCATCCTGTTCCTGCAATACTGGCGCAACCCCACGGCGACGGCCGCGAAATTCACCGGCGACTGGTGCCGCACGGGCGACCTGGCGCGCAAGGACGAGGACGGCTACCTCTGGTATGCCGGCCGCAGCGACGACGTATTCAAGTCGGCGGGCTACCGTATCGGCCCGGGAGAGATCGAAAGCTGCCTGCTGGGCCATCCCGCCGTCGCCAATGCCGCCGTCGTGCCCAAGCCGGATCCGGAACGCGGCGCGCTGGTCAAGGCCTATGTCGTGCTGACGCCAGAGTACGCCGGCCAGCCGCGCGAGGGCATCGTGCAGGCGCTGCAAGACCATGTACGCGAGCGCCTGGCGCCGTACGAGTATCCGAAGGAAATCGAGTTCCTCGACGAGTTGCCCATGACCACCACCGGCAAGGTGCAGCGCCGGGTGCTGCGGCAGAGGGAAGAGGAAAAAGCCGAAAAGGCACACGGCGGCCAGGCCGCCTGAGCCCGGGGGATATCCATCATGGCCATTTACGAACTCGACGGCGTCGCTCCCCGTATCGACGCCAGTGCCTACATCGCCGACAGCGCCGATATCATCGGCGACGTCACGCTGGAAGCGGACGTCAGCATCTGGCCGCAGGTGACGATACGCGGGGACAACGCCCCCATCGTGATCGGCCGCGGCAGCAACATCCAGGAGTCCTCCGTCCTGCACGTGGATACCGGCCATGGCCTGACGGTAGAGGCCCGTGTCACCGTGGGCCACCAGGCCATGCTGCATGGCTGCACCATCCGCGAGGGCGCGCTGGTGGGCATCCAGGCCGTGGTGCTGAATGACGCCGTGGTCGGGCGCAACTGCCTGATCGGCGCGGGCGCCATCATTCCCGAAGGCCGCGTCATTCCGGATAACAGCCTGGTGATCGGCGTCGGCAAAGTGGTGCGCGAGCTGACCCCGGAAGAAATCGAACGCATGCATGGCAACACGCAGGGCTATGTCGAACGCGGCCAGCAGTACAAGCGCGTGCTGAAACGCATAGGCTAGGGGCCCGCGCACTGCCGCCGTGCTCAGCCTTGGCTGCCGGGGCCCTGGCGCGCGGGTCCGATCGGCTAAGATGCGCCCATGACCGATCTTCTGAAGAAATACCTGTTCGAGGACCGCACCGTACGCGTACAGGCGGTACGGTTGCACGACACCTGGCGCGCGGCCCAGGTGAATCACGAATACCCCCTTGCGGTGAAGCGCCTGCTGGGCGAGCTGATCGCTGCATCCACGCTGCTGGCCGCCAATCTCAAGTTCGAGGGCTCCCTGGTCATGCAGATCCAGGGCGACGGCCCGATCGCCCTGGTCGTCGTGGAGTGCCGCGCGGACCTCAGCCTGCGGGCCACCGTCAAGCTGCGCCAGGACCGCGTCGTGCCGGACACGGGCACCATGCAAAGCCTGATGAATCCGGGCGGCAACGGACGCTTCATCGTCGTGCTGGATCCGCAGCGCAAGACGCCGGGCCAGCAGCCCTACCAGGGCATCGTGCCCATCGTCGGCGAAACCGTGGCCGATGCGCTCAGCCACTACATGCAGCAGTCGGAACAGCTGGAGACCCGCCTGTGGCTGGCCGCCGACGACAATCATGCCGCGGGGATGCTGCTGCAGCGGCTGCCCGGCCAGGGCGGCACGGCGCAAACGCCCGAGGCCGCCGAAGAGACGTGGAACCGCGCCGTCCACCTGACGCAAACGCTGGGGTCCGACGAGCTGCTGGCCACGGATATCGATACGCTGATCCATCGCCTGTACTGGGAAGAAACGCTGCTGACCTTCGATCCGGCGGGCGTGCGCTGGCACTGTCCCTGCAACCGCGCCAAGGTCGCCGACATGTTGCGCATGCTGGGCCGCGCGGAAATCGAGGACATCCTGGCCGAACGCGGACAGGTCGAAGTGGCCTGCGATTTCTGCGGCAAGCCCTACCTGTTCGATGCGGTGGATTGCGCGGGGCTCTTCACGGAATCGCAGGCGCTGCCGGAACAGGATCCGCCCACGGTGCATTGAGCGCCGTACCCGGTACCGGGCAGCTGGCTCGGGGCACCCGACAGCGCCGGCGGGCGCCAGGCACCTGTCACCGGACAGGCATGTGTCGCGCGCATCACGCGTAGATATCGCAATCGACAGCCACCGCATGGCGCCGCACACTCCCCGCCATGCTTCCCCTGCCCGCGCGCGGGGCCGCCCGTCAGCTTGGCGCGGCCGCCGCCTCCTTTGCCGTCACGGCGCTGCCTTTGTTGTTCGGGGCGCTCTTCGTCGTGGAAGCCGCGCGCTGGCATGTCGTCCGGCAAATGCTCAGCCTGGCCTTGCTGGAGGCCGCGCGCGCCGGCGCGACCGTCCACGCCCGGCCGGCCATCATCGACCAGGCCTTCGAAGACGCCCTGCTGCCGCTATTCCACCCTCCCGGACCGCATGGCGACGCGCGGGCCCGCATGCGTGCCGCCTTCCTGGACGTCGCGAGAACGGCCGGTGCGCCGCCATGGCGCATCGATGTGCTGTCGCCGGGGTCCCTCGCCTTTGCCGACTTCGGCGACGCCGCGCTGCGCGTGGCGGGCGCGGCCGGCCTGCCCGCGATCAACAACGATTACCAGGCGGAACAACACCTGCGGCGCCGCCGCATGGGCTGGGCGGGCGGCCGGGGCCCCCTGTCCGGCCAGACGATTTTCGAGGCCAATATGCTGCGGCTGCGTTTGACCTATGTACACCCGCCGCTGGTGCCGGGACTGCGCGCGATACTGAAGCGCCTGGCCGCGATGCGCGACGGGAACGGGCCGGAGGCGAGCCATCCCGCAGCCCGCGCCGGGATGCTGGTGATGGCGATGGAATCCGCCCTGCCCATGCAGTCGCATCCAGTGTTGTGGGGGGCTGCGACCGGCGGCGCGCCTACCGCGGTGTCCAGGCCACCGGCGTCGCGCGGACCGGGCAAGGCGGGCGCGTCGCCCAAAGGGCCGCTGGTGTCCTGGCAATTCCGCGGACATGGGCAGGACACGCCATCGCGGGCAAAAGACGGCGCGCAAAAGGGTCATGTTCCGCTGGGCAATGCGCGCGAGCCCCACGCACACGCAAGCCCGGCCACCGAGGCGGCGCCCGGCGGGCCCTTCCGGGATCCCGCCTGCGGTGTCCAGCTGTGCTGCCTGCCGCCAGCGTGGTCACGATGACGGCCAGGTGGCCACCCCCGGGGCCGGCGCGATGAGCGGCAAGCGGGGCTGCCTGCGTCGCGATGAAGGGCCAGCACGGCCCGCCATCGCCAACGCCTGTGGGCCGCCTGCCGGATCACGCCCGTCCTGGCGGACGGGGCGAGCTCAGCGGCGGGCAGCCTGCCCCGCGGGCGCGGACCCCGCACGGCCGGCTGTCGCCGCGGCAGGCCGGTTCGCCCCGCCAGGGGCCGCGACGGGCGCCGGCGGCACGCTGCCGGCCGGCACGATCTGTACGAAGACCTCGCCGTCCTTCATCATGCCCAGTTCGCTGCGCGCGCGCTCTTCCAGCGCGCCGGTGCCCGTCTGCAGATCGCGCACTTCCGCGTCCAGCGCGGCGTTGCGCGCCCGCATGCCGTCGTTGACGGCGCGCTGGGCGGCCACCTGTTTCTGCAGGTCCCAGACCTTGAACCAGCCGCCCTTGCCCAGCCAGAGGGGGTATTGGATCAGGCAGACCAGGGCCAGCAGAACCAGGAACAACAGGCGCATGCGTGGATATCCGTTAGGGTTGGAACGGCGCGTCGCGGCCGACGCGCCGTCGTGCGCGCGAGGGCGCTAACGCAGGTTGTAGAAGGCTTCCAGGCCAGGATAGGAGGCGACCTCGGCCAGTTCTTCCTCGATGCGAAGCAGCTGGTTGTACTTGGCCATGCGATCCGAGCGCGACAGCGAGCCCGTCTTGATCTGCATGGCATTGGTCGCGACGGCGATATCGGCGATGGTGGAATCTTCCGTTTCGCCCGAGCGGTGCGACACCACGGCGGTGTAGCCCGCGCGCTTGGCCATTTCGATGGCGGCGAAGGTCTCGGTCAGCGTGCCGATCTGGTTGATCTTGATCAGGATGGAGTTGGCCACGCCCTTGGAGATGCCTTCCTTCAGGATGCGGGTATTGGTGACGAACAGGTCGTCGCCCACCAGCTGCACCTTCTTGCCCAACTGGTCGGTCAGCAGCTTCCAGCCTTCCCAATCGTTTTCGGCCATGCCGTCCTCGATGGAGATGATGGGGTACTTGTCGCACCAGGTGGCCAGCAGGTTGGCGAACTCCTGCGAGCTGAGCGAAATGCCGCCCTCGCCTTCCAGCACGTACTTGCCGTTCTTGAAGAACTCCGAGCTGGCGCAGTCCAGGCCCAGCGCGATCTGCGTGCCGGGCTCGTAGCCGGCTTCGCCGATGGCCTTCAGGATCAGCTGGATGGCGGCTTCGTGGTTGGCGACGTTGGGCGCGAAGCCGCCCTCGTCGCCGACGGCGGTGGACATGCCCTGGGCGTTGATCAGTTTCTTCAGGGCGTGGAAGACTTCCGCGCCCCAGCGCAGGGCTTCGCGGAAGCTGGCCGCGCCCACCGGCAGGATCATGAATTCCTGCAGGTCCAGGGTGTTGTTGGCATGGGCGCCGCCATTGATGACGTTCATCATGGGCACGGGCATGCTCATGGGCCCGCTGCCGCCGAAATAGCGGTACAGCGACAGGCCGGATTCGTCGGCGGCGGCGCGCGCCACCGCCATGCTGGCGGCCAGGATGGCATTGGCGCCCAGGCGCTCCTTGGCGTCGGTGCCGTCCAGCTCGATCAGGGTGCGGTCGACGAAGGTCTGTTCCTGCGCGTCCAGGCCCATCAGCGCTTCGGAGATTTCCGTGTTCAGGTTCTCCACCGCGCGCAGCACGCCCTTGCCCAGGTAGCGGTTCTTGTCGCCGTCGCGCAACTCGATGGCTTCGCGGGTACCGGTGGACGCGCCCGAGGGCACCGCGGCGCGGCCCATGGCGCCCGATTCCAGCAGTACATCGCATTCCACGGTCGGATTGCCGCGCGAATCGAGGATTTCGCGGCCGATGATGTCGACGATTGCACTCATGATGGTTCTTCCCTATGTCGATAAGATCGATGAAAACTTTACGCCATGGCGCCGGACGGGCCGGCGCCATGGGGCACGTGGCGGACGCGGCGGGCGAGCCGGCCGCGGCGCGTCACGCGGCGTCCTTGGCCCGGCCCTGCTGCCGGTCGATGGCCGCCTGGATATAGCTGGAGAACAGCGGGTGCCCATCGCGCGGCGTGGAGGTGAATTCCGGGTGGAACTGCACGCCCACGAACCAGGGATGCGACGGCAGTTCCATCATTTCAGGCAGGTTTTCCGTGGGCGTGCGCGCGCTGATCACCATGCCGGCTTCTTCCAGGCGCGGCACGTACACGTTGTTGACCTCGTAGCGGTGGCGGTGCCGCTCGTTGACCTCCGGCCCGTAGATCTGCGCGGCGCGCGTGCCCGGCTTGACGGGGCAGCGCTGCGCGCCCTTGCGCATGGTGCCGCCCAGGTCGGAATTGGCATCGCGCTTTTCCACACGGCCTTCGCGGTCCATCCATTCGGTGATCAGCGCCACCACCGGATGCGGCGCGGCGGGATCGAATTCGGTGCTGTTGGCGCCGCCCAGGCCGGCGACATGCCGCGAGAACTCGATGACGGCCAGCTGCATGCCCAGGCAGATGCCCAGGTAGGGGACGCCGTTCTCGCGCGCGTAGCGGATGGCGGCGATCTTGCCTTCCGTGCCGCGCTTGCCGAAGCCGCCCGGCACCAGGATGGCGTCCAGGTGCTTGAGGCTGTCGGTGCCGTGGGCTTCCAGGTCTTCGGAGTCGATGTACTCGATCTTGACGCGCGAGCGGGTATGGATGCCCGCGTGCACCAGCGCTTCGGTCAGCGACTTGTACGATTCGGTCAGGTCGACGTACTTGCCCACCATGCCGATGGTGACCTCGTGTACCGGGTGCTCGAGGGCTTCGACCAGGTCGTCCCACATGGACAGGTCGGCCGGCGGAGGCGTCAGCCCCAGCGCGTCGCACACCAGGTTGTCCAGGCCCTGCTTGTGCAGCATGGCGGGGATCTTGTAGATGGAGTCGGCGTCCCACACCGAAATCACGGCGTCCAGCGGGACGTTGGAAAACAGTGAAATCTTGGCGCGCTCGTCTTCCGGGATGGGCCGGTCGGCGCGGCACAGCAGCGCGTGCGGATAGATACCGATTTCACGCAGCTTCTGCACCGAGTGCTGCGTGGGCTTGGTCTTGAGCTCGCCGGCGGAAGCGATGAAGGGGACCAGGGTCAGGTGGATGAAGGCGGCGTTGTTGCGGCCCATCCGCAGGCTCATCTGGCGGGCGGCTTCCAGGAAAGGCAGGGATTCGATATCGCCCACCGTGCCGCCGATCTCGACAATGGCGACGTCGGTGTTGCCGTCCCAGCCCGCTTCGGCGCCGCGCGCGATGAAGTCCTGGATTTCATTGGTGATGTGCGGAATCACCTGGACCGTCTTGCCCAGGTAGTCGCCCCGGCGTTCCTTGCGCAGCACGGACTCGTAGATCTGGCCGGTGGTGAAGTTGTTCACCTTGCGCATGCGCGTGGAAATGAAGCGCTCGTAGTGGCCCAGGTCCAGGTCGGTTTCGGCGCCGTCTTCCGTGACGAAGACCTCGCCGTGCTGGAAGGGGCTCATCGTGCCGGGATCGACGTTGATGTAGGGATCGAGCTTGAGCAGGGTGACTTGCAGGCCGCGCGATTCCAGGATCGCGCCAAGGGACGCGGCGGCAATGCCTTTCCCCAGGGAAGACACTACGCCGCCGGTGACAAATACGTATTTGGTCATCGTGAATAGCGCCCGGGGCCGCCGGGCGCGTGCGGGAAATTTGGATTATAGCCGGCAGGCCGGCGAATCCTTCTATTTCCCATGGCGTCGCGAAGTAACAACGCCCGGCCAGGCGTAGCGCCCCGCCGCCACGCTGCGAGGGGCTAGCGGCCGGCCAGCGGCCGTGTCCGCGCCAGCAGCCAGTCCCGGGCGGCGCCGTCCACGTGCGGCAGGAGCCGTTCCCGCACCTGCGCGTGGTAACCGTCCAGCCAGGCGGTTTCGTCGGGCCGCAGCATATCGGCCTGGATGCACGACGTATCGATAGGACACAGGGTCAGGGTTTCGAAAGCCAGGAATTCGCCGAGCTCGGTGGTTTCCGCCGGCCGGTTGCACACCAGGTTCTCGATGCGCACGCCCCAGCGGCCGGGACGGTAGATGCCCGGCTCGTTGGAGGTGATCATGCCCGGCTCCATGGCGGTGTGCGGCGTGGCCGGCGCGCGGTGTGCGATGACCTGCGGACCTTCGTGCACATTCATGAAATAGCCGACGCCGTGGCCGGTGCCGTGGCCGTATTCCGCGCCGCCTTCCCAGATGGGCGCGCGGGCGATGGCGTCCAGCATCGGCGACAGCACGCCGCGCGGGAAGCGCGCGCGCGACAAGGCGATCATGCCCTTGAGCACGAGCGTGAAATCCCTTTTCTGTTCCGCTGTGGGCGTGCCCACCGCCACGACGCGGGTGATGTCGGTCGTGCCGCCTTCGTACTGGCCGCCGGAATCGATCAGCAGCAGGCCGTTGCCGTCGATGACGGCGTGCGACTCGGGCGTGGCGCGGTAATGGGGCATGGCGCCGTTGGCGTTGTAGGCGGCGATGGTGCCGAAACTGAGCGAGACGAAGCCGGGGCGGCGCGCCCGGGCCGCCGACAGTTTTTCGTCGACGGTCAGTTCGGTGATGCGCTCGCGCCCCAGCGCGGCCTCGAACCAGGCGAAGAACTCGCACAGGGCGGCGCCGTCCTGTTCCATGACGGCGCGGACATGGACCAGTTCGTCGTCGGTCTTGCGCGATTTCGCCAGGGTACTGGGGTTGATGGCTTCCACGCGGCGAAGCTGGGCCGGCAGCGCGGCCAGCACGCCCACGGTGGTGCGCGCGGGGTCGACCAGCACGGCCCCGTCGGCAGGCAGGGCCGCCAGCGCCGTGGGGCAGTCGTCGTAGGGACGGACCGCGACGCCGTCGGCCGCCAGCCGGTCCGCCAGCGCGGCGTCTATCTTGCCCGGGGCGGTGAACAGCTCGGCGCGATCGGCCAGGACCAGGGCGTGCGCGACGAACACCGGGTTGTAGTCCACGTCGCCGCCGCGCAGGTTGAACAGCCAGGCGACATCGTCCAGCGAGCTGACCAGGTGCGCGGCCGCGCCCTTGGCGCGCATGGCCTCGCGCACCCGCGCCAGTTTGTCCGCGCGCGAGACACAGGCGTGGGGCGCCAGGTGTTCCCGCACGGGGGTGGCCGGCAGCGCCGGCCGGTCCGGCCAGATCTCGGCAAGCAGGTCATGGCCGATATCCAGCCGGCCGCCGGCGCCCGTCACCGCGTCGGACAGGGCCCGGTGCGCCGCCAGCGACAGCACCAGGCCGTCCGCGCCGACCGCCGCCCCCGCGTGCGCGCCGCAATACGTGCCCAGCCACTCCGGGTGCGGCGGCACGCCCGCATCGCCCAGCTTCATCAGCGTGACGCAGGTCCCCGCCAGTTGCGCCTGCGCCTGCACCCAATACCGGCTATCCACCCACAGCCCGGCGAAATCCGCCGTGACCACCAGCGTGCCGACCGAACCGGTAAAGCCCGACAGCCACTGGCGCCCCTGCCAGCGCGCCGGCAGGTATTCGGAAAGGTGGGGATCGGCGGAGGGCACGACATAGGCGGACAGGCCGTGCGCGGCCATGGCCTGGCGCAGTGCGGCGATGCGGGCGTCGGTGTGCGGCATGGAAATCCTCGGGCGCGGGTCAGCGCAGCATGAATGACATGGCGGCCAGGCTGTTCAGGGTGCGGATGGCCGCCTGCATGCTTTCCGTGGTGAAGCGCAGCGTCACGCCGTCCACGCGTTCCAGCGCGGGCCAGGTGCAGAACAGGTCGGCCAGGGCCGGATTCTGGGTCTGCAGCACGCATTCTATAGGCGGTTCGATGCGCCACGGTTTCAGGCGGCCGATGTTGCCCATGGCCTCGCGCGCGGCCTCGCGGATGGCGGCGCGTGCCGCGGCCGGCGACAGGGACACGCCGCTGCCCTGCCCGCGGGCGATCTTGGTCTGCACCCAGACGGCGCCCGGAAAGAGCTCGCGCGTTTCGCCGATGAATACGTCGTCGCCGCTGGCCAGGGCCACGGGCACGCCCAGCTCGCCGGCCAGGGCGCCGTACAGGCCGGCCTCGCCCAGCTCCATGCCGTTGATGCGCACCTTGGCGAAGGAAAAGCCGTTGATGGTGTGCGCCAGCACGCCGCGGCCCTGGGCGCGCGAGTGGTAGCCGATCATGAATACGGCGTCGCAGGCTTCCTCCAGGCCGCCCATCATGCCCAGGTAGCGGGGCTTGCCCAGTACCAGGCGCGCGCGTTCGTCGATGCCGTCGGGCAGCAGGTTGCGATAGCCGCCATGCGAGTCGTTGACCAGCACGTCGCGGGCGCCGCCTTCGAAGGCGCCCGCGACGGCGGCATTGGCCTCGCCCGTCATCCAGCCGCGGGCCCGCTCGTATTCCGGGTTGCCGGCCGTCACCTGCTGGGAATGGAAGACGCCGGCGACGCCTTCGATGTCGGTGGAAATCAGTATGCGCATGGCTGCTCGATGCTGGAAGAATGAAGGAAACAGGCCCTGGCGGGCCGCCGTGTCATCGCCCGCCGTCCAGCCACCGCCGCCACTGCGGAATGGCGTCGCGGATGGCCAGGCGCGCGTGGCCGTCGCGCCCCGTCACGCTTTCGGCATGCCACAGCGCGTGGACGATGGATTGCTCGATGGCCTCGGCCGCGGCCTCGAACAAGGGATCGATGCGGGTCTCGTGCAGCATGGCGACCGCGGGCATCGCGCGGTCCGCCAGGTGCGGCACGGTATAGGCGGTGGAAAACGCCAGGGCGATGTCGCCGCTGCCATGGCCGAATACGGAGCCGGTGCGCGCCAGGCCGGCGCCGGCGCGCAGGGACAGCCGCCGCAACTGGCGCGCGTCCAGGGGCGCATCGGTGGCCAGCAGCAGGATGATGGAGCCTTTTTCCGGCTCCGCCGCGGCGCCATCGTCGGCGGGACCGCCGCGCGGCGCCGGTGCGGCCGGCGTATCGCCGCCGCTGTCGCCGCTTCCTTGCGTTCCCTGGGCGCGCGCCTGTTCCAGCCACTGGCCGAAGGGCCGTCCGGCGACCGTCAGCAAGGGCTGGCGGCCGAAATTGGCCAGTACCAGCGCCCCGACCGTCCAGGACCGGCCGCCGGCCGGACGGGCGATCCGCGACGCGCTGCCGATGCCGCCCTTGAAGCCGAAACAGGACATGCCGCGTCCCGCGCCGACGGCGCCCTGCTCGCAATGCGGACCGGCGGCGGCGCAGGCCGCCAGGTAGTCGGCTTCCCCGACCGCCATGGCCTGGATGTCGTTCAGGTAGCCGTCATTGCACTCGAACACCAAGGGATTGACAGTGGGCCAGGCGCGGCCGATCTCCGCATTGGCGTCCACCGCCTGGCGGATCTGGGCATTGGCCACGGTGCCCACGGAGAAAGTGTTGGTGAGCGCGATGGGTGTCTCCAGCACGCCCAGCTCTTCCACCTGCACCAGGCCGACGCTCTTGCCGAAGCCGTTCAGCACGCTGGCGGCGGCCGGCACCTTGTCGCGATAGAGGTCGCCGCCATGCGGCCGCACCACCGTGACGCCGGTCTGCAGCGCGCCGCGCGCCAGCGTCGCATGCCCCACCGTCACGCCCGCGACATCGCAGAGCGAGTCGCGCGGCCCGGAAGGCAGTACCCCGACGCGCGGAAAGCCGGTCGGCGCGGTCGTCATGCGGGCCATCATGCGGGCCACCCTCTTGCGGGCCACCCATTCCGTGCGGCCATGCCGGGCGCCGGCCCGGCGTCTTCGTCGCGGAAGGGATCCAGCACAGCTGTCTTCGCGGCCATCGCCATGCCTACCGCCGGTCGATCTTGGGATCCAGGGCGTCGCGCAAGCCGTCGCCCAGCAGGTTGAACGCCAGCACGGTCAGGAAGATCGCCAGCGCCGGAAACACGGCGATGTGCGGCGAGGTCACCATATCCGCGCGCGCCTCGTTCAGCATCGCGCCCCATTCCGGCGTGGGCGGCTGCGCGCCCATCCCCAGGAAGGACAGGCTGGCCGCCGTGATGATGGAAGTGCCGATGCGCATGGTGCCGTAGACCACGATGGGCGAGATCGTGCCGGGCAGGATGTGGCGCATGATGATGGTCCAGTCCGACGCGCCGATGCTGCGCACGGCCTCGACATAGGTCATGTGCTTGATCGCCAGCGTATTGCCCCGCACCAGCCGCGCGAAGGCCGGCACGCTGAATACCGCCACCGCGACCACCACATTCACCATGCTGGATCCCAGGATGGCCACCACGCCGATGGCCAGCAGCATGCCGGGGAAGGCCAGCAGTACGTCGGAAAGCCGCATGCTGATGCGCTCCCACCAGCCTTCGTAGTAGCCTGCCATCAGCCCCAGGAAGGTGCCGACGGCGGCGCCCAGCGCCACGGACACGAAGCCCGTTACCAGCGAAATGCGCGCTCCCATCAGGATGCGGCTGAAGATATCGCGGCCGAGCGCGTCCACGCCCAGCCAGTGCGTCAAGGACGGACCGGCGTTCAGGTTGTCGTAGTCGAAGTAGTTTTCCGCGTCGAAGGGCACGATCCACGGCGCCAGCACGGCCACCAGGATCAGCAGCAGCACGAAGATGCCCGCGCCGACGGCCAGGTGCTGCTTCTTGAACTTGCGCCAGAATTCGGTGAACGGCGTGCGCACGGCCTCGGCCGTGGCGGGCACGGCGGCGGTCGCGGTGCCCGCGGCGGCGGTGTTGTCGAGTTGCGTCATGGCCGCCTCACTTGTACCGGATGCTGGGGTTGATGACGCCGTACAGCACGTCCACCACCAGGTTGATCAGAATGAATTCCAGGGAAAACAGCAGCACCAGGCCCTGGATGACCGGATAGTCGCGCTGCGTGACCGCGTCGACCAGCAGCGCGCCCAGGCCGGGCCAGCTGAAGACGGTCTCCACCACGATGGACCCGCCCAGCAGGAAGCCGAACTGCAGGCCCATCATCGTGACCACGGGGATCAAGGCATTGCGCAGCGTGTGCTTGGCCACCACGACTGATTCGGCCAGGCCCTTGGCGCGCGCGGTGCGCACGAAGTCCTCCTGGATCACCTCGACGAAGGAAGATCGCGTGAAGCGCGCCATGACGGCCGCCACGGCCGCGCCCAAGGTGATGGAGGGCAGGATGTAGTGTTTCCAGCTGGCCGCGCCTATGGTCGGCAGCCAGCCCAATTCGACCGAGAACACCTGCATCAGCATCATCCCCAGGGCGAAGGCCGGGAAGGATATCCCCGATACGGCCAGCGTCATGCCCAGGCGGTCCGGCCAGCGGTTGCGCCAGACGGCCGATGCCACGCCGATGATCATGCCGAAGACCACGGACCACACCATGCTGGTCAGGGTCAGCAGCAGCGTGGGCATGAAACGGTCGGCGATCTCCGTGCTGACGGGACGCTTGCTGCGCAGGGAAACGCCCAGGTCGCCCCGCAGCATGTGCGTGAAATAACGAACGAACTGCTGGGGCAGCGGAAGGTCCAGGCCCAATTCCTGGCGCACCAGCTGCACGGTCTGCTCGTCGGCATCCTGGCCGGCCGCCAGCCGCGCCGGATCGCCGGGCAGCATGTGGACGAACATGAACACCACCGCGATAACCAGCAGCAGCGTGGGAATCATGCCCAGAAGGCGCTTGACGATGTAGGTAAGCATAAGAATTCCTGCGCGCGGATGCGCGGCATCCGCGCGGTCATGCCACGGAACGGGTGGCGCGCCTTCGCGCGCCGCCCGGCCGGAGGTTTATTGCTTCAGGTCGACGTCGCCGAACCAGAAGCTGGTGTCGGGCATCACGTACACGCCGCTCAGGTTCTTCGACTTGATGTACACGTTGCCCTGGGTCACCAGGAAAGCCCACGGCGCATCGTTCCAGATGGTCTGCTGCGCGTCCTTGTACAGCGAGGTCTTCTCGTCCTTGTTGGTGGTCGTCAACGCTTTCTTGATGTCGTCGTCCACCTTCGGATTGGAGTAGTAGGCCGTGTTGTTCAGCTGCGGCGGGAAGGCCTCCGTAGCCAGCAGGGGACGCAGGCCCCAGTCGGCTTCGCCGGTGGACGACGACCAGCCCGCGTAGTACATGCGCACCTTGGCGTCCTCGGGCTTCTGCACCTGCTGCACGCGCTGCACGCGCTGGCCGGATTCCAGGACTTCCACCGAGACCTTGACGCCGACCTGGGCCAGCTGCTGCTGCAGGAACTGGACGATCTTCTGCGACGTGCCGTCGTTATAGGCCGACCACAGCGTGCTTTCGAAACCGTTGGGGTAGCCGGCTTCCTTCAGCAGCTCGCGCGCCTTCTTCGGATCGTAGGGCCAGCCCTTCTTGTCGATCTCGTAGGCGTATTCCACGCCCTGGGGGATCACGCCGGTCGAGACGCTGGCATAGCCGGCGTAGGCGACCTTGATCAGCGCTTCCTTGTTGATGGCGTAGTTGATGGCCTGGCGCACCTTCGGATTGTCGAAGGGCTTTTGCTGCACGTTCATGGACATGTAGCGGGCCATGATCGAGTTCTTGCGGTCGACCACGTCGATCTTGTCGTTCTTGGTCAGCGCGGCAGCCTGCTCGTAGGGCACCGGGAAGGCGAACTGCGCCTCGCCCGTCTGCACCACGGCGGCGCGGGTGTTGTTGTCCGTGACCGTGCGGAAGGTCAGCGTGTCGACCTTGGGATAGCCCTTGCGCCAGTAGCCGTCGAACTTCTTCACCTTCAGGTATTCGGCGGGTTTCCATTCGACGAACTCGAAGGGGCCGGTGCCGACGGGGTGGAAGCCGATGTCCTTGTTGCCCCACTTTTTCAGCGCCGTCGGCGAGATCATCATCGCGGCCGGGTGCGCCAGCGCGTTGATGAAGGCCGAGAACGGGCGCTTCAGCGTGATGCGGACGGTGTAGGGATCGACGACTTCGGTCTTCTCCACCTGGTTGAACTGCGTGTAGCGGGTCAGGCGGTTTTCCGGATTGGACACGCGGTCGAAGTTGACCTTGACGGCCTCGGCGGTGAAATCCGTGCCGTCCTGGAACTTGACGCCCTTGCGCAGCTTGATCGTGTAGACCAGGCCGTCCGGGCTGACTTCATAGCCGGTGGCCAGCAGGGGCTGGATCTTCAGATCCTTGTCGAACTCGAACAGCCCCTCGTAGTACGCCTTGCCGGCGGCCTGGTTCAGGGTGCTGTTGGTGTTGTAGGGATCCAGCGTTTCCAGGGCGATGGCAACGGCGAATGTCACGTCCTTCGCCGCATGCGCCAAGGGCGAGGCGGCAACGCCGAAGGCCAGCGCGGCGGCGGCCATCAGACGGGTGGGGCGCAATGCTTTCATGTGATGCACTCCTGACGGATTAAAGGAGGGTTGGTGGAGAAACGGCAAGGATGCAGCTTGGACAGGCACTAAAGCGGCGGCGTCAATACAGCCCGCCCACGGCGTGCCGGGCCACGTAATGCCCCGGCCCGACATTGACCAGCGGCGCGACCGCGGGCTCGTCGCCGGGCTTGCGGATCGGGCTGGGTATTTCCTCGGTCAGCAGCGCGCGCTTCAAGTGGCGCCGCGCCGGATCGGCGATCGGCACCGCCGCCATCAGCTTCTTGGTGTACGCATGCTGGGGATTCTCGAAAATCGCGCGGCGCGGGCCGATTTCCACGATCTGGCCCAGGTACATCACCGCCACGCGGTGGCTGACGCGTTCCACCACCGCCATATCGTGCGAGATGAACAGGAAGGCCACGCCCAGGTCGCGCTGCAGGTCGATCAGCAGATTGACGATCTGCGCCTGGATGGACACGTCCAGCGCGGACACCGATTCATCGGCGATGACCACCTTGGGATTGAGCGCCAGGGCGCGCGCGATGCAGATGCGCTGGCGCTGGCCGCCGGAAAATTCGTGCGGATAGCGCTGCGCCATGGATGCCGGCAGGCCGACGCGTTCCAGCAGGTCGGCGACCCGCTGCTCGGCCTGCTTGCCGCTGGCCACGCCGTGCACCAGCAGCGGTTCCATGATGGAAAAACCTACCGTGACGCGCGGGTCCAGCGACGCGAAGGGATCCTGGAATACGAACTGGATATCGCGGCGCAGGGCCTGCAGCTCGGCGCCCTTCAGCTTGCCGATGTCGCGGCCTTCCAGGCGGATGCTGCCACCCTGGCTCTCGGTCAGGCGCAGCAGCGCGCGGCCGGTCGTGGACTTGCCGCAGCCGGACTCGCCGACCAGCGCCAGGGTCTCGCCGGGGTACAGGTCGAAGCTGACCTTCTCCACCGCGTGCACGCGGCCGCGCACGCGGCTCAGTATGCCGCCGCGGATATCGAAGCGCGTAACCAGGTCGCGCACGCTCAGGATGGGTTCGCCGGACGCATGCGGCGGCTGGGCCGCGGGGCGGGGCTCCGCCGCGTCGGCGCGGACGGGCGCCGCGCCGGCCGCCCCGGCATGGGCCGCCCCGGCATGGGCCGCCCCGGCGTGGGCCGCCCCCGTCGACGTGCCATCCATGCGCACGAGTTGGAAACGTTCCGGCAGGTCGGTGCCGCGCATGGATCCCAGGCGCGGCACGGCCGACAGCAGGGCCTGCGTATAGCGATGCCGGGGCTGGCCGAAGATCTGGGCGGAGGCGCCCTCTTCCACCTTGTCGCCGCGGTACATCACCAGGACGCGGTCCGCGACTTCCGCCACCACGCCCATATCGTGCGTGATGAACACCACGCCCATGTGCATTTCCTCCTGCAGCTGGCGTATCAGCTGCAGGATCTGCGCCTGGATGGTGACGTCCAGGGCGGTGGTGGGCTCGTCGGCGATCAGCAGCGCCGGCTTGCAGGCCAGCGCCATGGCGATCATCACCCGCTGCCGCATGCCGCCGGACAACTGGTGGGGATAGCGGTCCATGATGGAGCGCGCCTCCGGGATGCGCACCTGTTCCAGCATGCGCAGGGCTTCCGCCCGCGACGCCGCGCCATCCTTGCCCTGGTGCAGGCGTATGGATTCCGCGATCTGGTCCCCCGCGGTGAACACCGGGTTCAGCGAGGTCATGGGCTCCTGGAAGATCATCGCCATGTCGGCGCCGCGCACGCCGCGCATCTCGCGCTGGCTGGCGCCGGCCAGTTCGATGACCTGGCCGGCGCGCCGGCGCAGCAGCATGCTGCCCTGGGCGATATGCCCGCCACCGTGCTCGACCAGGCGCATCAGCGCCAGCGAGGTCACCGACTTGCCCGATCCCGACTCGCCAACGATGGCCAGGGTTTCACCCCGGTCCACGTGGAAGGACAGGTCGCGCACGGCCTCGACGGTCCGTTCCGCGCTCCTGAACCGCACGGTCAGGTCCCGCACCTGCACCACGCGATTCTCCGGCATGGCCCCGCCATCTACGCGGCGGGTCGTTGCCTGCTCGGCCATCCTGCTGTCGGCCATATTCATCCCCTAGCAAAACAGTTACACCATGCGTGGCGACGCGTCATCGATAGATCGCGGCCACCGGCGCTTCGCCCACGCGGGCATGGCCGCGGTACATGCCTTCGGTATTGAAGGTCAGCGAAACATTGCCCTTGCCATCCACCGCGATCAGCCCGCCCTTGCCGCCGATGCGCGGCAGCTTTTCGTGCATGACCGAATGCGCGGCCTCTTCGAGCGAGACACCGCGGTACTCCATCTGCGCCGCGACGTCGTAGGCGGCGACCATGCGGATGAACATCTCTCCGGTGCCGGTGGTCGACACCGCGCACGTGGCGTTGGCGGCATAGCATCCGGCGCCGATCAGCGGCGCGTCGCCGACGCGCCCCACCTGCTTGTTGGTGACGCCGCCGGTCGACGTGGCGGCAGCCAGGTTGCCCTGCGCATCCACCGCCACCGCGCCCACGGTGCCGAACTTGCGGTCCGGATCGATGGGGGCCGCGGCCGGCTGCACGCCGGCCACCATTGCCTGCCCGTCGTGGTCCAGCACGGCCGCGCCCGGCTGTTCGCGCTGCACGCGCAGCAGCTGTTCGTAGCGCGCGGGCGTCGAGAAATACGAAGGATCGACGATTTCCAGCCCCTGTTCCCGGGCGAAGGCTTCGGCACCCTGCCCCACGAAGAACACGTGCTTGCTGTTCTCCATGACGCGGCGGGCCGCCAGCACGGGGTTGCGTACGCAGTTCACATTCGCGATAGCGCCCGAACGCAGCGTCGCGCCGTCCATGATGGACGCGTCCAGTTCATGCGTGCCGGCGCTGGTATAGACGGCGCCGTGGCCCGCATTGAACAGCGGGCAGTCCTCCAGGCGCGTGACCGCCTCCGTCACCGCGTCCAGCGCGCTGCCGCCGCGCGCCAGCACGGCCTGCGCCGCGGCCAGGATCTCGTTCAGGGCGTCCAGGTACTGGCGCTCCTGCTCGGGCGTAATCGATGCGCGCGACATGGTGCCGGCGCCGCCATGGATGGCCACTACGGGTTGGATCATCGCTTTCTATCTCCTGCGCCGTGGATCAGCCACGGCATGATGGACTGGGTCGCCTCCAGCGCCGACTCGACGGAGTCTTTCGCGCGGAAGGCGACCGCCGCGGCCAGGGCCTCGATCAGGCCCAGCGCGGCGGTTTCGGAATTCGCCGAGACTTGCCGCTCGGCATGCGCGTACAGGGCGACGGAGGCCAGCGGCGCCAGCGGCGAAGTCGGCTTGTCGGTCAGCGCCAGGACGGGCACGCCGGCCTGCCTGGCGGCCTCGGCCAGCGTCACGGTGTCGTTGACGTAGCGGGGAAAGCCTATGCTGATCATCAGGTCGTCCGCCTTCATGCGCGGCAGCCGGCGGGCCGCCTGGGACACGCCGCCGGGGCCAGCCAGGGACTCCACCACGTCGCAATGCATGAACAGCGAACGGTGCAGCAGGCCCGCCAGGAAGCCGCTGGCGCCGAAGCCCACGATGTAGATGCGCCGCGCCGCCAGCACGGCATCCACGGCGCGTTCGCAGGCGGCCGCGTCCAGCGACTGCAGCGAACGTTCGGCATTGCGGATGTCTTCCTGCAGCGAGGCGGCGAACACCTCGGCCGCGGTGGCCGGATGCGCCAGCCGGGTGCGCAGTTTCTCCACGGGCGCCAGGGCCGACTCGAAGCCGCGCATCAGTTCCGCGCGGAACTGCGGATAACCCGGCAGCCCCAGGGTGCGGGCAAAGCGGTTGGCGGTGGCCACCGACACGCCATTGGCCGCGGCGAACTCGTCTATGGTCATCGTCGCGGCGCGGAACTGGTGCGCCAGCACGTATTCCGCCAGCCGGTGCTGCGTGCGGCTGAGCGCGGGCTGCGCATTCGCGATGCGCTCGGCGATGGTGACGATGGGTCGGTTCATGGGCGGCGGGACACCGGGCCCCGGAACGCGGCGAGAACTCGCCCGCACCGGGATCGGGCCGCGTAAGCGGCGCTGGACGGAAGGGACCGGATGATCGTTAAAAAAACGTCGGATGTAAACGGATTTCGGGCGGTATTTTATTCATGAAAATAAATTTTCACACCCGGGTTTACCCCTGCTGCGCCGCAACATGCCCAGCGTGACGCACCACGACGATGCGCCGCCGCCCCTCGCCCGGCCCGCGTGCGGCGCGGCGGCCGGCGCCGCGGCTACGTGGCCGACTTCGGCGCCGGCGGCACCGGCGCACCCTTGCGTATGCTCGCCTCCAGGATGAAGTACAGCACTGCCGCGATCGCGAAGGGCCCCAGGTAGTACACCGCCCGATACGTCAGCAGCGTGCCGAGGATCTCGTAGTGCGGCACCTGCCCGGACAGCATGGCGACGAAGACGGCCTCCACCACGCCCAGCCCGCCCGGGATGTGGGTGACGGCACCGGCGATGCCGCTGAGCAGCAGCACGCCCAGCACCAGCGGATACGGGACGTCGTGCCGCATCAAGGCCCACACCACGAAGCCGATGGACATCCAGCAGGCGCCGCCCAGCAGGCTTTGGGCGATGGCGATCTTGCCGGAAGGCAGGAAGATATCGTGGCCGCGCACCGTCCACGATCGCCGCGGAGACCACGCGCACAGGGCCACGTAGGCGAAGGCCGCGGCCACCATCGCCACCCCGATCAGCCGTAGCGCGCTGTCGCCGATGCGCCAGTTGTCGGGGATGGGCAGCACGCCCCAGGCGAACAGGCCGCCGGCCACCCAGAAATAGCCCAGCCAGTTGGTGGTCAGGCTAAGGCCGACGATACGCGTGATTTCCGCGGCTTCCAGTCCCAGTTTCAGGTACAGCCGGAAGCGGAACCCCACGCTGCCGATCAGCGAGCCCATATTCAGGTTGAAGGCGTAGGCGACGATACCCACGGCCATGACGCGGATGGGCGGGATCTTGTGGCCCAGATAGGGAATGGCCAGCAGGTCGAAGCAGCTGTAGATCAGGTAACTGAGCGCGGCCAGGCCGCAGGCGCGCAGCAGCACAGGCCAGGTATTGGCTTGCACGGCCTCGAACACTTTTTCCCACTCGACCTCGCGCGCCTGGTCCACCAGCAGGCCGATCACCAGCAAGGCGAAGGCGATAAAGAACAATTTGCGCAGCAAGGGCCAGCGGGCGCGCAGCGCCTTCATGGCCCCGCCTTGCCGCCCACGCGTGGCGCTAAGCGGGTCGCTGCTCATGCGTTTCCTCGGCATCGGTTTCCAGGGGCGGCGGGGCCACCGTTTGCAAGCGGGGTTTATGGGCGGGCAGCCAGCCGGTCCAGGACGGGAAGCGGCGCAGGAAGTGATACACGAACACGCCCCACAGCAGGCGCCGCAGCTTGCGGCTGCCCGGCGGCGCGGGCTCCGGCTGGCGGCAATGATGGTCCACCAGCCATTGCAGGCGTTCCTGCAGCACGGCCGCGAAGCCGCGGTCGCGGATCATCACGTTGGCCTCCAGGTTCAGGGCCAGGCTCAGGGGATCGAGGTTGCTCGATCCCACCGTGGCCCAGGTGCCGTCGACGCAGGCGACCTTGCCGTGCAGGGGGCGCTGGCAATACTCGTAGATCTGCACGCCGGCCGCGGTCAGGTGGTCGTACAGCATGCCCGCCGCCACCTTGACGATGGGCATGTCCGGTTCGCCCTGCAGGATCAGGCGCACCCGCACGCCGCGGCGTGCCGCGTTGCGCAGTTCGCGCAGCAGGCGGTAGCCCGGAAAGAAATAGGCATTGGCGATGGTGACGTCGCGCTGCGCCAGGCGGATCGCGGCGCGGTAGTGCCGCTCGATATCGGTGTGGTGGCGTTCGTTGTCGCGCACCACGAACATGGCCTCGGCGTCGCCCGCATGCCGCGCCGGGGCCGGCCGAGGCATGCGCCGGGGCCACCAGCGCCGGCGCCGCTCCGGATCCACTGTCTGCCGGGCGAAGCGATGGATTTCCGCGACGATGGGGCCGCGCACTTCGACGGCGTAGTCCTGCTTGGCCTGGGGCCCGAAATCCCCCAGGTGATCCGCGGAGAAATTAATGCCGCCGATGAAGGCCAGCTCGCCGTCGATCACCACGATCTTGCGATGCATGCGACGGAAAACGTTGGTGCGCAGGCCCAGGATCTTGGCGCGCGGATCGAAGACGTGGATCACCACGCCCGCCTGCGTCATACCGCCCAGGAAGTCCTCGGAAAGCCCTTCGGATCCATAGCCGTCGATCAACAGGCTGACGCGCGCGCCGCGCCGCGCCGCGCCGATCAGGGCCCGGCGCAGCGCCTGGCCGACCTTGTCGTCGAACAGGATGAAGGTTTCCACCAGGACTTCCGCCCGCGCGGCGTCGATGGCTTCGAAGACGCGCGGGAAATAGGCTTCGCCGTTCTCCAGCAGATTGAAGGCGTTGCCCGGTATCCAGCGAGCGCTCATCGATAGGTCCTCCTGTCGCCGACGCGCGCCGGGATCCCGCGCATCGCGTGTATCGCCGGTATCGCCGGTATCGCCGGTATCGTGTGTTCCGCGCGCATCCGCGGTCCCGCCATGCGGCTCATATCACCACCTCCGCCGCCAAGGGCGCATGGTCGGACAAATGCGTCCAGGGCCGCGTCGCCAGCGCCAAGGGACGAAAGCGCGACGCATTGCGCACATAGATGCGATCCAGCCGCAGAAGCGGCCAGCGGGCGGGAAAGGTGCGGGCCGCCACGCCCTGGGTGGCGACGAAAATCTCCTTCAGGCCCGCGCAGCGGCTCAGTTTGCCGTGCGCGCGCAGGCGCCAGTCGTTGAAGTCGCCGGCGATGACCACCGGCTCGCCATCGGGAATGTGGCGCTCGATGCGCTCGCATAGCAGCTCCAGCTGGCGCTGCCGGTGGCGCTCCTGCAAGCCCAGATGGACGCAGATGGCATGCAGCCGGTCTTCGCGCTCGGGCGGCTGGATCACGCAGTGAAGCAGCCCGCGCTTTTCATGATTGCCTACGGACACATCCATGTTCTCGTGCTGCACGATGGGAAATTTGGACAGCACCGCGTTGCCGTGATGGCCATGCGGGTACACCGCGTTGCGACCGTAGGCGAAGTCCTTCCAGATGCTGTCCGCCAGGAACTCGTACTGCGAGGTCTCGGGCCAGCCCTTGAAACGCGCGGCGTGCGCCTCGTGCGCGCCCAGCACCTCCTGCAGGAAGACCAGATCCGGCCCCACGGCCCGGACGGCGTCACGCAACTCCGGCAGGATGAATTTGCGATTGAAGAACGTGAAACCCTTATGGGTGTTCACGGTCAGGATTTTCAGGGCGAGCGGCGCATTCGCGACAAACATACCTTCCCAGGATCGAAATCGGTGGGGGCATGGCGCAAATAGCGTGCCTGGGCACGTCGGGGCCTCGCCATCGGACAACGCCGCATCCGCGTCCACGAACCGGCCAGGGTCGGCCGCGCGGGACCGCTCCCGCCGTCCCTCCGCGCCCTGGCAAGGGCCAGGACGGCGTCCCCATTGGCAACGGCCGCGAAATGAAAAAAAGCGGCTCCGCTGGAGCCGCCGGTTTTACACCCGTGAACGTCGCGTCAGGCCGCGGCCTTCACTCCGCTGGTATCCAGCGCGGCGGGGGTTTTCGCCTTGACTTCCTCCACCGTGACGCCGGGGGCCAGTTCGATCAGCTTCAGGCCGGCGGGACCGACTTCCATCACGCACAAGTCCGTGATGATCAGGTCCACGACGCCCACGCCGGTAAGCGGCAGCGTGCATTCGGGCAGCAGCTTGAAGTCTTCGGTGCCGTCCTTCTTGCGCGCCACGTGCTCCATCAGCACCACCACGCGGCCCACGCCCGCCACCAGGTCCATGGCGCCGCCCATGCCCTTGACCATCTTGCCGGGAATCATCCAGTTGGCCAGGTCGCCTTTTTCGGATACCTGCATGGCGCCCAGGATGGCCAGGTTGATCTTGCCGCCGCGGATCATGCCAAAGGAATCGGCGGACGAAAAGATCGACGAGCCGGGCAGCGTCGTCACCGTCTGCTTGCCGGCGTTGATCAGGTCCGGGTCCACCTGGTCGTCGGTGGGGAAAGGCCCGATGCCCAGCAAACCGTTTTCGGATTGCAGCCAGACTTCGATGCCCGGGGGCACATGGTTGGCGACCAGGGTCGGCATGCCGATGCCCAGGTTGACGTAGAAACCGTCCTGCAGTTCGCGCGCGGCGCGCGCGGCCATTTCATCACGAGTCCATGCCATGATCGATCTCCTCAAGCGGGACGGGTGGTGCGCTGCTCGATGCGCTTTTCGGGATTGGCGTTGACGACGATGCGGTGCACGAAGATCCCCGGCAGGTGGACCTGGTCCGGATCGATATCGCCGGTATTCAGCAGCTTTTCGACCTCCACGACGGTGATCTTGCCGGCCATCGCCACATTGGGATTGAAGTTGCGCGCCGTCTTGCGGAAGATCAGGTTGCCGCTGCGGTCGGCGGCGTAGGCCTTGACCAGCGAGACATCGGGCACCAGCGAGCGTTCCATGACGTAGGTGTGGCCGTCGAACTCGCGCGTTTCCTTGCCCTCGGCCACCAGCGTACCCACGCCCGTGCGGGTGAAAAACGCCGGGATGCCGGCCCCGCCCGCGCGCAGCTTTTCGGCCAGCGTGCCCTGGGGGGTGAATTCCAGTTCCAGTTCGCCGGCCAGGTACTGGCGTTCGAACTCCTTGTTTTCGCCCACGTAGGACGCGATCATCTTGCGGATCTGGCGGGTCGCCAGAAGCTGGCCCAGGCCGAAGCCGTCCACGCCCGCGTTGTTGCTGATGCAGGTCAGGTTCTTTACCCCGGAATCGCGCAACGCCGCGATCAGCGCTTCCGGGATGCCGCAAAGGCCGAAGCCCCCCACGGCGATCATTTGGCCGTCCTTGACGACATCGGCCAGCGCCTGTTGGGCGCTCGCGTAAACCTTGTCCATCGCTCCAGCTCCAGAATAGGGATTAGCGTACGGATCCACGCCCTGGTGGCGGCGTGGACGGTCGGTCCGGCGCGACCCGGCTGTGGGCCGCGTTTTCGCCGACGCGGTCGATTTTACGGGGAAACCTGGTCCGGCCGGCGCAGGACGCCCGCCAGCGCGGCCAGCACGTGGGCGGGCCAGGGAGCCGGCCGGTTGCCGACGTAGTCCAGCCAGACCAGCACGTTGCGCCCGCGCGCGTACGGCCCGCGCGCATCGCCGACCTTGTCCAGGGCAAGTTCGAATTCCATGCTGGACCGGCCGACGCGGGACAGTGTATGCGTGACCCGCACCGAGGCCGGATAGGTCAAAGGCCGCAGGAAGTCGCAGGAGGCATGGGCCAGGATGGGGCCGGCATCGGCCGGCAGGCTGACGCCCGCCGCATACAGGATCTGCATGCGCGCTTCCTCCATCAGGCGGAAGTACAGCGTGTTGTTCAAATGGTTCAGGGCATCGGAATCCCCCCAGCGCAGGGGCATTTCGACGGTATGGATGCTGCCGGGGACGAGAGTGGGCGTGTCGGATGCGGTCATGGAGAGCTGCAATACAATCCAGGGTTTATCCGGATCATACTTCCAGCCCACATCGCATCAGGGGACAAGGCGCATGTCAGAACGGGAATCGATGGAATACGACGTGGTGGTGGTCGGCGGCGGGCCCGCCGGCCTGGCCGCCGCCATCCGCCTCAAGCAATTGGCCGCGGAGAAAAATCACGACGTCAGCGTCTGTGTGCTGGAGAAAGGCGCGGAGCTGGGCGCGCACATCCTGTCGGGCGCCGTCATGGACCCGCGCGCCCTGACGGAACTGATCCCCGACTGGAAGGAAAAAGGCGCGCCCTTGAACGTGCCGGTCACGCGGGACAAGTTCCTGTTCCTGAGCCGTACCGGCGCGCGCGCCACGCCGCACTTCCTGCTGCCGGACTGCTTCCGCAACGAAGGCAATTACATCGTGCGCCTGGGCGACGTGGTGCGCTGGCTGGGCGAACAGGCCGAGTCCCTGGGCGTGGACATCTTCCCCGGCTTCGCGGCCGCGGGCCTGCTGTACGACGAGCAGGGCGCGGTACGCGGCGTGGTGACCGGCGACATGGGCGTGGCCCGCGACGGCAGCCATACCGCCAACTACCAGCCCGGCATGGAGCTGCTGGCGCGCTACACCCTGTTCGCCGAAGGCTCGCGCGGCCAGCTGGGCCGCCAATTGATCGAGCGCTTCCGCCTGGACGAAGGGCGCGACCCGCAAAGCTACGGCATCGGCATCAAGGAATTGTGGGAAGTGGACCCGGCCCAGTCCCATCCCGGCCTGGTGGTGCACACGGCGGGCTGGCCGCTGGATTCCGACACCTATGGCGGATCCTTCCTCTATCACCTGGACAACAACCTGGTGGCCGTCGGCATGGTGGTCGGCCTGGACTACGCCAATCCCTGGCTATCGCCCTTCGAGGAATTCCAGCGCTACAAGACCCACCCGGCCATCCGCCCCACCTTCGAGGGCGGCAAGCGCATCGCCTACGGCGCGCGCGCCTTGACCGCCGGCGGCCTGCTGTCGCTGCCCAAGCTGGTATTCCCGGGCGGGGCGCTGATCGGCTGCGAGGCCGGTTTCCTGAACGCGCCCCGTATCAAGGGCAGCCACGCCGCCATCAAATCGGGCGCGCTGGCCGCCGAAGCCGCTTTCGACGCCGTGGTGGCCGATCGCCGGCAGGATGCGCTGGCGGCCTACCCCACCGCCTTCGAGTCGTCCTGGCTGCGCGAGGAATTGCACAAGGCGCGCAATTTCAAGCAGTGGTTCAAGAAGGGCCGCACCATGGCCACGCTGATGACCGGCATTGAGCAATGGCTGCTCAAGGGCAATTTCCCCTGGACCATCCATCGCACCAAGCCCGACCACGCCTGTCTGCAGCCCGCGTCGCAATGTGCCCGGATCGACTATCCCAAGCCGGACGGCAAGCTCACCTTCGACCGCCTCAGTTCGGTATTCATCTCCAATACCAACCACGATGAAAACGAACCCGTCCATCTGACGCTGAAGGATCCCAGCGTGCCGGTGGCCGTGAACCTGGCCAGGTACGGCGGGCCGGAGGCCCGCTACTGCCCCGCCGCCGTCTACGAATTCGTCAAGGACGACCACGGCGCCGACCGCCTGCAGATCAACGCGCAGAACTGCGTGCACTGCAAGACCTGCGACATCAAGGACCCCACGCAGAACATCGTGTGGGTGGCCCCGCAGGGGGGCGAGGGCCCCGTCTACAGCGGCATGTAGAATGGACGCCGGCGCGCGGGCGGGCCAGGACGAGCGCATCCTGCTGGTGGGCGGCGGCGACCTGGGCCAGCGGGTGGCGCGACGCCTGCAGGAAGATATCGCGCCCGCGGCGGCGGTCTGGGGACTGCGACGCTCGCCGCCCGCCGTATCGGCGGGGTCCATCCAATGGCTGGCCGCCGATGTCACGCGTCCCGACACCTTGCGCCAGTTGCCCCCGGACATGACCCGGGTCGTCATCGCGCTGAGCCCCGGCCGCCGGGAAGAATCCGCCTATCGCGCCGTGTTCCTCGACGGCTTGCGCCATGTGGTCCGCCAACTGGATCGCCGCGGCCTGCGCCGCCTGGTGTTCGTCTCCTCGTCCGCCGTGTATGGCGACCATGGCGGGGACTGGGTGGACGAGGCCACGCCGCCCGCCCCGCTCGGCATGAACGGCGCCGTGCTGCTGCAGGCCGAGCAATGGCTGCACGCGCAGGACCTGCCCGCCACGGTCTTGCGCCTGTCCGGCCTGTACGGCCCCGGCCGCCTGCAACTGCTCGAACGGCTGCGCGCGGGCCAGGCCCGGGTTCCCAGGGATATCCCGCACTGGGCCAACCGCATGCACGCCGATGACGCGGCGGGCGCCATTGCGCATCTGCTCATGCTGCCGGCCGCCCAGCCGCTATACCTGGGCAGCGACGACACGCCGCTGCCGCTGGATGTGCTGTACGACCACCTGGCCGACCGCCTGGGCTGCGCCCGTCCCGCGGCCGGACCCGCCCCGGCAGGGGTCGGCAGCAAGAAACTGCGCAACGCGCGGCTGCGCGCCAGCGGCTGCCCGCTGTCCTGGCCCGACGCGCGCGCGGGCTATGACGCCCTCATGATGTTGCGAGAATCCCAATAAACCGCGGCGGGAAGTCGCCATTGCGTGCCATTGCGCGTATCCTGCCAGCGGATGGGCGCCGCATTCCGGCGGCCGCCCCGTCCGTACCCATGCCGTACCGGTCGGCGATCGCGCGAAGCCGCGATCCCGCATGTAGATGCCTCGGTAGCCCGTTCGCACGCAGTTGTGACCGCTGACAAGGAGGACTATGCAGGCCGAGAAAAGCACCGCGCGGCCCACGGGGCTGCAGGTCGACCTGGCTCGCCGCATCGCCAACGACATCATCTCGCACATCCACGCCGCCGGCACCCATCTGTCCGAGGAATCCCTGGCGCGCCGCTACCAGGTCTCGCGCACGCCGGTCAGGGCCGCCCTCAAGCTGCTGGCGGCCGAACACTTCATCGAATCCCGGCCCAACAGCGGCTATTACGTTGGCGAGATACCCGACGGCATCGCCCCGCCCTGCCTGCGCGCCTCGGGCATGACGGCCGACGAGGTCTATACCCGGCTGATCGAAGACCGGGCCGACTTGAAGATCCCGGACCACTTCAACGAGCGCGACCTGCAGCAGCGCTACGGCGTGACCCGCAGCGTACTGGCCAAAACGCTGGTCCGCCTGAGCGCCGAAGCGCTGATCGAAAAGCGCCAGGGACATGGCTGGCGCTTCACGTATTCACTGATGGAACTCGAAGCCCGCGAGGAAAGCTACCGCTTTCGCGCGGCGGTGGAATGCGGTGCCCTGCTGGAGCCGACCTTCAGGACGGACCCGGCCGCGTTGCGGCGCTTGCGCGCGGCCCACGAGGCCTTGTTGCGCGATAGCGCCCAGGCGGAAATTCCGCCGGAAGTCTTTTTCAATCTGAACGCGGACTTCCATGAAACGCTGGGGCGTTTCTCCGGCAACCGCTTTTTCCTGCAGGCCATCCAGCAGCAGAACCAGCTGCGCCGCCTGGAAAGCCGCAGCGCGTTCGTGCGCAATTCGCCCCGCTTCCGGCCGTCGGTGGAGGAACACCTGGCCATCATCGGGGCGCTGGAGGACGAGGACCGCGAATGGGCGGTGGCCATCATGCGCCGCCACCTGCTGCGCGTCATGCGCGTGGCTTGACCTCAGGCCCGCGCGAAGTAGTCCTTGACGGTGGCGACCACCGTATCGATGTCGGCGCGCGAGATGTCCAGGTGCGTCACCAGGCGCGTGGCCCCGCCGTAGACCGCCTTCATCAACACGCCGCGCGCTTCGGCATGCGTGGTCAGCGCGTCGCAATGGTCCGCGGGAAACTCCACGAACACCATATTCGTCGACTGCCGCAGCACGGCGATTTCCGCGACGTCGCGCAAGCCGCGCGCCAGGCGTTCCGCGTTGGCGTGGTCGTCCGCCAGGCGATCCACGTGGTGCGCCAGCGCATGCCGGCAGGCGGCGGCCAGGATGCCCGACTGGCGCATGCCGCCGCCCAGCACCTTGCGCCAGCGCGTCGCGGTGGCGATCAGCTCGCGGCTGCCCACCAGCACGGAGCCCACCGGCGCGCCCAGGCCCTTGGAAAAGCACAGGGACACGGAATCGAAGGGCGCGCAGATGGCCGCCAGCGGCAGGCCGCCGGCCACGGCGGCATTGAAGGCACGCGCGCCATCCAAATGGACACCGAGCCCCTGCCCGCGCGCAAAGGCGGCCGCTTCCTCGACATAGGCCTGCGGGATCACCTGTCCGTGGAAAGTGTTCTCCAGCGCCAGCAGGCGGGTACGCGCGAAGTGCGGATCGCCCTTGGGCTTGATCGCCGCGCGCAGCTTGTCCAGGGGCAGGCTGCCGTCCGGCGCGTGCTCGATGGGCTGCGGCTGCACGCTGGCCAGCACCGCCGCGCCGCCGCCTTCGTACTTGTAGGTGTGGGCCAATTGTCCCACCAGGTATTCGTCGCCGCGCCCGCAGTGCGCCATGATGGCCGCCAGATTGCTTTGCGTGCCGGAGGGAAAATACAGTCCGGCCTCCTTGCCCGCACGCTCGGCCACCTCGGCCTGCAAGCGCTGCACGGTGGGATCGTCGCCCATGACGTCGTCGCCCACGGGCGCATCGGCCATGGCGGCGCGCATGGCGGCCGTCGGCCGCGTCACGGTATCGCTGCGTAAATCGATCATGTCGTTTCCTTTATCCGGTTCTCACGAGGCCGTGAGGGGGCGCGGCGACGGCCGGCCGGCCGCGCGCGCGACCACCACCAGGCCGCACAAAATCAGCACCATGCCCAGGCCTTCGAGGGGCGCCGGGCGTTCGTCGAAAATCAGCCAGGCCAGCAGCGCCGCGATCACCGGCGTGCCCAGGCTGGACATGCCCGCCACCGAGGCCGGCACGCGGCGCACGACAATCAACCACAGCAGCCAGCCCGCGGCGGAAGCAATCAGGATGATGTATGCCATCCCCAGCAACAGCGGCAGGTTCCAGACGATGGCGATCTGCGGCACGGCCAGCGCGACGGGGGCCATTGCCACGCCGCCGATGAACATCTGCCAGCCGGTGAAGACAATGATGTCGGGCTGGTGACGGTTGAAGCCGCGCTTGGCCAGCACGGTGCCCAGGCCCCAGAACATGCCCGCCACCAGGCCCAGCAGGACGCTGATCGTATCGCCTATGGGTTTCCAGGGCGCGATGACGCAGAGCAGGCCGACGGCCGCCAGCCCCATGCCCAGCCAGTGGCGCGGGCCGGGACGCTCGCGCAGCAGGATCCAGCCGAACAGCACCACCCAGAAGGGCATGGTGTAGGCCATCAGGGAGATCTTGCCCACGCCGCCGTGCACCAGGGCCATCTGCACCATGCCCTGGAAGGCCGCCGTCTGCGTCAGGCCGACCAGCACGGTCGCCCACCACGACGGCATGGACAGCGGCCGCCGCATGGCAAGGGCCAGGACCAGCAGCACGGCCCCGCCGCAGACATAGCGCAGCACGACGAAATCGAAGGGGCCGATGTACGGCACCACCATTTTCATCGCGATCCAGCTGCCCGCCCAGGCCAGGACGGTCAGGACCATCAATACCCATGCGACGCCGTCGACGGCGCCCTGCCGCGCTTTCATTTGTCCTCGCTTGCGCCGGCGCCCGCGGGCGCCGACGAAAGCGGGCATTCTACTGCGCTGGCGCGCGGGCGGCCGGGTACCGCCGCGGCGGCCCGGCCCGTCCAGGAAAGCCGCGGGCCGGCGCGGCGCCAGGCGCCATACGCCTTCCCTTGGCCGGGAGCGCTATACGGACTTGGCCAGTTGCTCCAGGATCTGCGGGTTCTCCAGCGTGGAGACGTCCTGGGTGATTTCCTCGCCCTTGGCCACCACGCGCAACAGGCGGCGCATGATCTTCCCCGAGCGCGTCTTGGGCAGGTTGTCGCCGAAGCGGATGTCCTTGGGCTTGGCGATGGGGCCGATTTCCTTGCCTACCCAGTCGCGCAGCTGCCGGGCGATGTCCGCGGCCTCCGCGCCTTCCGGACGGGCACGCTTGAGCACCACGAAGGCCACCACGGCCTCGCCGGTGGTGTCGTCGGGGCGTCCCACCACCGCGGCTTCCGCCACCATCGGATGCGCCACCAGGGCGGATTCGACCTCCATGGTGCCCAGGCGGTGGCCCGACACGTTGAGCACGTCGTCGATGCGGCCCATGATCCAGAAATAGCCGTCCGCATCGCGCTGCGCGCCGTCCCCGGCCAGGTAATAGCCGCGCAGCTCGGGCGGGAAGTAGCTCTTCTTGAAGCGCTCCGGGTCGCCCCAGATATTGCGGATCATGGCCGGCCAGGGCTTCTTGATGACCAGGAAGCCGCCGTTGCCCGGATCGACATCCGCGCCGGTTTCGTCGACGATGGCCGCCGCCACGCCCGGCAGCGGCAAGGTGCACGAACCGGGCTTGGTCGGCGTGGCACCCGGCAGCGGCGTGATCATGTGGCCGCCGGTCTCGGTCTGCCACCAGGTGTCGACGATGGGGCAGCGCTCGCCCCCGACGTTCTTGTGGTACCACATCCAGGCTTCGGGATTGATGGGCTCGCCCACCGTGCCCAGGATGCGCAGGCTGCCCAGGTCGTAGCGGGTCGGGTGGGTATCGGGATTCGCGTCGGCCGCCTTGATGAGCGAACGGATGGCCGTCGGCGCCGTGTAGAAGGTGGTTACCTTGTGGCGCGCGATCATGTCCCAGAAACGGCCGGCGTTGGGATAGGTCGGCACGCCTTCGAACACCACCTGCGTCAGGCCGGCGGCCAGCGGACCGTAGGCGATGTAGGAATGGCCGGTGATCCAGCCCACGTCCGCCGTGCACCAGTAGACATCGTCGGGCCGGGCATCGAAGGTCCACTTGACCGTCAGCAGGGCCCACAGCAAGTAGCCGGCCGAAGAATGCTGCACGCCCTTGGGCTTGCCGGTGGAGCCGGAGGTATACAGGATGAAAAGCGGGTGCTCGGCTTCCACCGGCACGGGGTCGCAGCGATCCGGCTGGTCGGCGGCAACCTCGTGCATCCACAGATCGCGCCCCGCCTGCCAGGCGACTTGCCCGCCGGTGCGGCGGTAGACGATGACCTGGCGCACGGCATCGCAGCCGCCCATGCCGAAGGCTTCCTCCACCGCCGGTTTCAGCGGGATCACCTTGCCCCCGCGCACCTGCTCGTCCGCCGTGATGACCAGCGTGGCGCCGACGTCGACGATGCGCTCCTGCAGGCTCTTGGCGGAAAACCCGCCGAAGACCACGGAGTGGGTCACGCCCAGGCGTACGCAGGCATGCATCGCCACCACGGCCTCCACCGACATGGGCATATAGATAATGGCCCGGTCGCCCTTCTTGTAGCCCAGCGACTTCAAGCCATTGGCGAAGCGGCACACCCGTGCCAGCAGGTCGGCGTAGGTGACCTTGTCCACCTTGCCGTCATCGCTTTCGAAGATGATCGCCACCTTGCCGGCGTTGCCGTTTTCCACCTGCTTGTCCAGGCAATTGGCCGACACGTTCAATTCGCCATCGGCGAACCAGCGGTAGAACGGCGGGTTGCTGTCGTCCAGCACCTGGGTGAAAGGCTTCGTCCAGGCCAGGTTTTCGCGCGCCATGCGCGCCCAGAAATTCGTACTGTCCTGGTCGGCCTCCCGGTACAGCTTTTCATAGGCCTCCATGCCGGGGATGGCGGCCCCCTGCGACGCGCGCTGGGGCGGCTGGAATACGCGGTTTTCGACCAGCACGGATTGGATGGCGTTGGACATGACAGTCTCCTGAGACGGTGCGTTCGATGCTGTTGTTGTGTGCTGCCTTGCTGGCATGCCTGGGCGGGACGGAAAACGGCCGCGCGGCACGCGCGTTGTGGGGCATCACGGCGACGCCGCGGCGTCCTCGCGGACGGCGCCGCCGACAAGAAAGAAGGATAGCAGCAGCGCCTGGCATCCGTCCGGTTTTGGCCTGGGAAAAACCCTAGCCAAGGAACGGCGCGGGGCAGCGTTCCTACCCAGCCGCGTCCAATGGAGACCGCATGTTCCTGAATACCTGTTCCCCCCCGGCCCCCGCTACCGCCCCCCTTCCGCAGGATGTCGCCGCGCCGCCCGAACTGCCGCCACAGGTGGCCGGCTGGATCCTGAGCTATCCCACCTGTCCCGCCACGCCCTCGCCGGCCCGCGGCACGGTGGCATCGGCCGATGGCGGCGCGGTGCTCAACCTGCATATCGTGGCGGATGTCCCGAACGGCCACGAGCCGCTGCGGGACGCCTTGGCAGTCATCGACGCAACCGTCACGGGCCGCGGCCTGCTGGCCGACCTGGCCTGCAAGCTGGCCAGCCAGTCCATCGAGGTGGTCCGCGCCGACACGCCACGCCAGGCCGGCCTGACGGCGGACCCGCAAGGCCGGCTGCGCCTGTCGCTGGCCGCCGGCACGCTGCCGGCCCACGGCGAACGGATGCGCGCCCACGGCGGCTGCCCGCCGTTTTCCGCGCAGGAGCGCGACGCCTGCGGCCTGTTCGAATTCCTGCTGGACGCGATGAACTATTTCACGATGGGCACGTTCGGGCCGGGCAAGCGTATCGATATCCATCCGGAGACAGGCAAATTCCGCCAGGCCTTGCTGGACGCCACGCGCCACGCGCCGGCCGCCTTCGCCGCCGCGGCGTCGCCGGACCAGGCCGGTCCGGGCGTGGGCCTGCATTTCAATGTCGACAGCGGCATGGCGCGATACCGCGAAGGTTTCCGGCGGATGCTGACCACCCTGCGGGCCGTCGAACCGGGCAAGCAACTGTGCCGCGACATCGCGCTGGCCATCCCGGCGCAAGCCATGGAGGTCTATCACGTGGATCATCCCGGCGATGCCGGCATATTGCTGGGCCACAACAATGTGGTCTTCTGGTATTACAACATCGACGCCATCGCGGCGCACGCCGCACTGCTGCACATCACCGACGACGACCTGTCGCACGAGGAACGCGACGCCTGCGCCGCGTTCGACCTGCTGCGGAAAAGCTGGGAATCGCTGGCGCGAGAGCCGGGGCATCTGCAACCGGGCGACCGCCTGGACCTGGACCTGGCGCGGCGCGCGTTCCGGGGGGATCTGATGAATATCGTCATGGGACGCCCGGCCGCGGGGGCCGCTGCCACGGCGACCGCGCTGCGCGTCTAGGGCAGCACCACCAGCCGGTTCGGCAATTCGTCGCGCTGCGATGTGCTGGGCACGTGTTCGGCCAGCAGCGCGCCGCAACGCTCGATGCAGGCCAGGAATCCCTGCAGCGTCCGCCCCTGGCCGACCTGCTCGGTAAAGGCCGCGATGACGGGCTCCCAGGTGGCGTCAGGCAGGCGGGCGCTGATGCCGCGGTCCACCAGGATCTCTACATAGCGCTCCGCTTCCGAGACGAAAATGAGCACCCCGGTTTCGCCGCGCGTGTGATGCAGGTTCTGCTCCAGGAACTGGCGGCGCGCCAGATTGCCCGCGCGCCAGCGCCGCACATGCCGCGGGATCAGGCGCGTCGTGATGGCCGGCACGCGGAACGCCAGCGCCAGCACGATGAAGACCAGCCATTGCGTCAGCAGCAACTGATGCGGCCCGAACATGACGACGCCGTAATTCAGCAGGCCAGGGACCAGCAATGCGATCAGGCTGGCCCACAGCAAGGGAATATAGGCGTAGTCGTCGGCGCGCGCCGCCAGCACGGTGACGATCTCCGCGTCGGTCTCGCGCTCCACGCGCGCGATGGACTGCGCCACCTGCTGCAATTCGGTTTCGTTCAGCAGTGTCATAGCTCGCTTTCCTATCCTTGCCAAATCCGGCGGGCCGGTGGGCGCGTGGCCCTTGCCCCGCCCGTGGCGGCGCGGTGCGCTACCAATTGCCGGAGGCCCCGCCGCCGCCGAAGCTGCCGCCGCCCCCGCTGAAACCGCCGCCACCGAAACCGCCGCCCCCGCCGAAGCCGCCGGAGCCGCCATACCGGCCCCGGCTGCCCGCCAGGCCGCCCAGGATGGCGCCGGGCAGCACGCTGCCGCGGCGCCGTCCGCCCATGCCGCCGCCCATGCGCGAGATCACGACGATGACGATGAACAGCAGGATGATGAAAACCGGGACCGACGTGGGGCCGTCGCGCTCGGCCGCCACCTGGCGCTGGATGGGCGCGGCGTCCGGATCGCCGCTGAGCACTTTCAGCATGGCGCCGGTGCCGTCCGCGATGCCCTTATTGAAGTCGCCCTGCCGGAAAGCGGGGATGATGATCTGGTTGATGATGGCCGACGACATCGCGTCCGTCAGCGTGCCTTCCAGGCCGTAGCCGACCTCGATGCGGACCTTGCGGTCGTCGCGCGCGACGATCAGCAGCGCGCCGTTGTCCTTGCCCTTCTCGCCTATGCCCCAGCGGCGGCCCAGCTGGTAGCCGAAGTCCTCGATGGAGGCGCCCCGCAGGCTGGGCACCGTCACGACCACGACCTGCTGGCCCGTGGCGTTCTCATGCGCCGCCAGCATCTCGGCCAGCCGCGACGACGTGGCGGGATCCAGCAGGCCGGCATTGTCGACGACACGGCCGATCAGGGCCGGCGCGGGCGCGCCGCCGGTTTCCTCCGGCGCCGCCGCGGGCGGCGACGCCGGGGATCCGCCAGGAGCCGGGGGCGCCGTGCGCGGCGGCGCTTGCGGGGTGTTACCGGGGGCGTCCGGCACCGGGGCCGGATTCCGAGCGCCATCGGCCGGCGGTGCCGGCGACGCCGCGGTCGGGCGCGCCGGATCCGGCGCGCCGGCGGAGAACGGGCCCGAAATGCCCGACCCGGAGGACTTTCCGCCATCCTGCGGCGCGGGCTGGGCCGCGGCCGCCAGCGCGCACGCCGAGAGCAGCATGCACAGGATCCACCGCACCGCCGTCCGGTTCATCAGAACTTGACCTTGGGCGCCTGGTCGGCCTGGGGCGCGGAGGCCTTGAAGGTTTCGCGCACCGGCAGATCGCGATACAGCACCATGTGCCACAGGCGTCCCGGGAACGTACGGATTTCGGTGTTGTAGCGTTCCACGGCGGCGATGTAGTCGCGCCGCGCCACGGCGATGCGGTTCTCCGTGCCTTCCAGCTGCGATTGCAGCGCCAGGAAATTCTGGTTGGACTTCAGGTCGGGATAGCGTTCCGACACCACCAGCAGGCGGCTGAGCGCGCCGCCCAGTTGCTGCTGCGCCTGGTCGTACTGCTGCAGCTTCTGCGGATCGTCGATGGTGCTGGCGTCGACCTTGATGGACGTGGCCTTGGCGCGGGCTTCCACCACGGCGGTCAGGGTGTCCTGCTCCTGCTTGGCATAGCCCTTGACCGTTTCCACCAGATTGGGAATCAGGTCGGCCCGGCGCTGGTACTGGTTTTCCACCTGCGCCCACGCCGCCTTGACCTGTTCGTCCAGCGTCGGGATGGTATTCACGCCGCAACCCGCCAGCAGCGACGCCAGCAGCATCGCAAGCAAGACGCGCCAGGATGTCGTGAACGCTTGCCATATCGATGCCCGGGGCGCCCGCGGCGCCGATGCCGTTCGCGAAGTAAACACCTGTGTGGATTCCATTGACACCTCTTCGATCAAATTCCCGCCATGCACGCTATACATTGTCCTTCAATTGGAAGCCGTGCTTGAGCGGATCGCGGTCGTCGATGAATATCGTGTTGTAACCAGTCATGCGCGCCCAGCCTTCGATCGAAGGCACGATGGCGTCCAGTTCGCCCACCTTGG
This sequence comes from Bordetella bronchialis, assembly GCF_001676705.1. Classification (NCBI taxonomy): domain Bacteria; kingdom Pseudomonadati; phylum Pseudomonadota; class Betaproteobacteria; order Burkholderiales; family Alcaligenaceae; genus Bordetella; species Bordetella bronchialis. The sequence goes on along the minus strand of NZ_CP016170.1, from coordinate 1,803,716 downwards.
CGCGCGCTTCCACGCGACCGCGGAACAGCGTGCCGATGATACTTTCGTGCACGAAGTCGCTGCCGACGTCCAGCTTGCCCTGCGCCGCCCATTGCGCCATGCGGGCGGAGGTCCCCGTGCCGCAGGGCGAGCGGTCGATGGCCTTGTCGCCGTAGAACACCGCGTTGCGGGCATGGGCCTCCGGATGCCGCGGCGCGCCCGTCCACAGCACATGGGACAGGCCGTTAATGGCGGGGTTCTCCGGATGAACGAATTGATACTTGCGGCCGAAAGCCTGGCGCAGGCGCGGGCTCCAGCGCAGCAGGTCCGAGGGCTGCACGCGTTCCAGGCCCGCGAAGGCCTGTTGCGGCGAAACGATGGCGTAGAAGTTGCCGCCATAGGCCACGTCCGCCTTCACCAGGCCCAGGCCCTCGACCTCGGCTTCCAGCCCGGTGGCATACAGGAAGGACGGCACATTGGTAATGCGCACGCTGTTCACATAAGGGCCGTCCATCTCGTAGCGCGCCTCGACCAGGCCGGCCGGCGTGTCGATGCGCAGCACGCCCGGTTCGCGCGGCGTCACCAGGCCGCGCTCCAGCGCCATGGTCACCGTGCCGATCGTGCCGTGCCCGCACATGGGCAGGCAGCCCGATGTCTCGATGAACAAAAAGGCGATATCGCAGTCCGGCCGCGTCGGCGGATACAGGATCGCCCCGGACATCATGTCGTGGCCGCGCGGCTCGAACATCAGGCCGGTACGGATCCAGTCGTACTCGCGCAGGAAATGCGCGCGCTTCTCGACCATATTGGCGCCCTGCAGCGCCGGGGCGCCGCCGGCGACCATGCGCACGGGATTGCCGCAGGTGTGTCCGTCCACGCAGAAAAAGGTATGGGATGTCATGGCTTGGGATGAGGCGTTGAGCACGATAGGCCCCATGGGCGCCGGCGCGTCGGGGCGGGGACGATCATAGTAGCGTCAAACCGCGCCGCCGGTCGCCGCCGCGCCGACCGCGGCCTGGGCGTCGCCGGCCGCCGCGCGTTCGGCCAGCCCGCGCGCCAGGTCCACCCTGCGCAACAGCGCCAGGCCACCGACGAAGAACAGGCCGGTCACCAGGATCGCCAGCCGATGATTGCCGTGCGTGAGCCAGGTCACCAGGCCGTAGGTCAAGGGGCCGATCACCGCCGCCAGCTGCACCGAGAACGTCCAGAGCGCGAAGAACTCCGCCAGGCGCTTTTCCGGCGCCAGCGCGCCCACCATGGCGCGCCCGGCGCTCTGGCTGGTGCCCATGCACAGGCCCGCGAGCGCCGCGGCGATCCAGAACACGCTGACGGTCACGGCCGCATAGGCGATGAGCACCATGGCGATCCAGCCGCACAGCGTGATGGCCAGCGCCCGCTTGTGGCCGATGCGGTCCTGCAGATAGCCGAACAGGAAGGCGCCGGCCGCCGCCGCGATGTTGACCAGGAAGACCAGCATCATGATCTGCGCCATCTTGAAACCCATGGCCTGTTCGGCATAGACGGCGGCCAGGGTGATCACGACCGCGATGCCGGCCTGGTAGCAGGACACGCACATCAGCAAGCGGCGGAACTGCACATGGTGGCGGCCCGTGTCCCGCCATGCGCGCAGCAGCTGGCCCAGCATGTCCGGCTTGGCCGGGACGCCGCCGCGCGGCCGGGCGCGTTCGCGCAGCCACACGAACGACGGCAGCGCCGACAGCGCGAACACGGCGCAGGTGACCGCCACCACCCAGGGCACGAATTGCGGCGCGCTCTCGCCGCGCGCCTGGGCCATCGACACGATCGCCAGGGACAGGCCCAGGCTGAGCATGCCCCCGCAATAGCCGAAGCTCCAGCCCCAGCCGGACACCCGGCCCAGCGCGTGCGGCCGCGCCAGTTCCGGCAGGAACGAGGCGACGGCCGATTCGCCGACGCAATAGAAATAGTTGGAGATGGCGATGCCTATCAATGCCGGCCACACGTCGCCGGGCCCGGCCTGCGTCAGGCTCAAGGTCGCGACGATGCAGCCCACGGTGCTGGCGAACAGCAGCTTGCGCTTGGCGCCGCGCGCGTCGGCGCGCGCGCCCAGCGTGGGCATGGTCAGCATGATGGCCAGGTAGGAGACCGACAGCGCGCCCGTCCAGGCCAGCGTCGCCCAGTGGGCGCCGCCGCCCACCACGCCGACGAAATACGCGCTGAAGACCGTGGTCAGGATCACGGTCGTGTAGCCGGAGTTGGCGAAGTCGTACATCGCCCAGGACCAGACCTCGCGCCGCGTCACGCCGGGGTTCAGGCTGCCTTCGCCCGGCACGGCGCCGCCGCCATCGGCGGGCGACGCCGGCGCGGCATGCTCCGGCAAGGACGACGTCATGGCTGCAGCGCCGCGATGCCGGCCTTGGCCGTTTCCGCGTCTTCCGACGCCTTGACGCCGGACACGCCCACGGCGCCCACGACCTGCCCCTGGACGACGATGGGCACGCCGCCTTCCAGCATGCCGGTGAGCACCGGCGCGGACAGGAAGGCATAGCGGCCGGTGTTGATGCTTTCCTCGTAGACGCGGGATTCACGACGCCCCAGCGCGGCGGTCTGCGCCTTGGCCGGCGCGATATGCGCGCTGACCGGCGCGGCGCCGTCCAGGCGCAGCATGCCCAGCAAATGGCCGCCATCGTCGGCCACGGCGATGGTGACGGGCCACTGGTTCTTCAGGGCGTGGGCCTCGGCCGCGGCGAGGATTTTCTTAACATCGTCCGCCGTCAGGGCGGGTTTGCTGTTCATGTCAGGGATTCCTTGATCTGTTCCAGGGCATGGGGATCTTCGATGGTCGGAAGATCGCCGGGATCGCGCCCTTCGCACACCGCGACGATGGCCCGCCGCAGCACTTTGCCCGAACGCGTCTTGGGCAGTGCGCCGACGAAACGGATACGCGCGGGCCGCGCGACCGCGCCCAGCTGCTCTTCGACCACGCGCATCATATCGCCTTCCAGCGCGGCGACGTCCCCTTCCGCCGCGTCCTTCAGTACGACGAAAGCCTGTGCCGCCTGGCCCTTGATGGCGTCGGCCACGCCAACCACGGCGCATTCGGCGACCCGGGGATGGCTGCTAAGGGATTCCTCGATTTCGCGCGTGCCCAGGCGATGGCCGGCGACATTGATGACGTCGTCCGTGCGACCCAATATGTACCAATAGCCATCGGCGTCCACCGTGCCCCAATCGAAGGTGGAATACACCTGGCGGCCCGGGATGGATTCGAAATACGTATGGACGAAGCGCTCGTCATCGCCCCAGATCGTCGTCATCGCGCCTGGCGGCAGGGGCGGGACGATGGCGACCACACCCTTGTGCCCGGGTTCCAGGTCCTCTCCGGTGGACTCGTTGACCACGCGGACGTCGAAGCCATAGCAAGGAAACGAAGGACTGCCGAACCGGGTGGGCACGCGTTCCACGCCAGGCTGCGCGGACAGGATGGGCCAGCCGCTTTCGGTCTGCCAATAGTTGTCGATGATGGGTTTGCCCAGGCCCTCGGCGATCCACGTCGCGGTGGGCTCGTCCAGCGGTTCGCCGGCCAGATAGACCGCGCGCAGCGACGACACGTCATGCCGGCGCAACAGGCCCGGATCCAGGCGCTTGAGCACGCGTACCGCCGTGGGCGCCGTGAACAGCGTGTTTACCTTGAAGCGCTCCACCAGCTGCCACAGGATGCCGCCGTCGGGACGCACGGGGGTGCCCTCGTACAGCAGCGTGGCCTGGCCGCCGATCAGCGGGCCATAGACGATATAGGAGTGGCCCACCACCCAGCCGATGTCGCTGGTGCAGAAGAAGGTTTCGCCCGGCTTGCCGTCGAAGATGTACTCCATGGAGGCCGCCAGCGCCACGGCATAGCCGCCGGTGTCGCGCTGCACGCCCTTGGGTTTGCCGGTGGTGCCCGACGTATACAGGATATAGCTGGGCGCGGTCGACTCCATCCAGGCCACGGGCACGCGGGCGCCCTCATGGCGGGCGCGCAGGGTGGCGTAATCGTGGTCGCGCGCCGTCCGTTCCATCGGCGCCAGGCCGCGATCCAGCAGGATGACCGCGTCCGGCTGTGCCCGGCTCATGGCCAGTGCCTTGTCCAGCAGGGGCTTGTAGGCCATGACGCGGCCCGCGCGCGACCCCGCATCGGCCGAGACGATGACCTTGGGCCGCGCATCGTCGATGCGTTGCGCCAGGTTGTGCGAGGCGAAGCCGCCGAAGACCACCGAATGGATGGCCCCCAGGCGGGCGCAGGCCAGGATGGCGAACACGGCCTCCGGCACCATGGGCATATAGATCAGCACCCGGTCGCCCGGCCCCACCCCCTGCTCGCGCAACATCGCCGCCGCCGCGTTGACCTCCTCGAACAGCTGCGCCCGCGTATAGATTTTTTCCTGGTCCACTTCGGTGGATACCCAGATCAGCGCTTGTCTATCCGCCTGTTGGGGGAGCCAGCGGTCCACGGCGTTGAAACACAGATTCGTCCGACCATCGGGGAACCAGCGGGCAAACGGCGGGCGGCTGAAGTCCAGAATCGTCTCCGGCGCAACGTCCCAATGGATCCGCCCGGCCTCCCTGTGCCAAAATGTTTCTGGATGATGAATGGACGAGTAGTGGAAAACCCGGGTTTTTTGCATGGCTGTCTCCTGTTATCTTCGCTCTGTTGCAGATTCTGACGATCTTTACGACTTGTCCGAGTCTGCCGGGTGTAGGCAGCGGCGCGCTCAGCTTCGCGATTCCCCGATCAGGCAGGTCTGCTCTTTGCGGCATCAATCTCGCCGGTTCTATCCATCCTAGGCAGTGCGCCCTCCCCGGCGCAGGATGAAAGTTGGCGTATACGCGGCGCAAGCCGGACCTGTACGCAATTTTGATAGAATCCCTCGGAATTTTCTTACACGGCGGTCGTCCGTCGTCTTCCAGGCGTGTTTCGCGCGCGCCTTCAAGCGAACAATGCAACGATACGACTACCGCACGCTATCCTTTTATCGTTTTCTAGCTCATCAGGGGCGGGCCCTGCGCCTTGGCGTCGTCATGGCGGGCCTTGCGATCCTTGCCGGATGCGCCAACACAGGCCCCGGCCGCGACACCGCCTACACCGGCTTCGACCAGGACGCCTATGACGCCGCCTGGACCACCGCCGACAGCGACGATCCCATAGGCATGCTGCTGGCGCAGAAGATGCGCCGCGGCGGCCGCACCGCCAGCAATTACCCCGGCAGCGGCGCCACCACCGAAAACACGGTGCTGGCGGGCGAAGCCCTGAACTATCTTGGCATCCGCTACCGCAGCGGCGGCGAGTCGCCCAGCACCGGCTTCGACTGCAGCGGGCTGGTCGGCTATGTGGCCGAACAATCGCTGGGCCTGAAGCTGCCGCGCACCGCCGCGGAAATGTTCCAGGTCGGCACGCCGGTGGCGCGCAACGATCTGCAGGTGGGCGACCTGGTGTTCTTCAATACCATGGGCCGCCGCTACTCGCACGTGGGCATCTACCTGGGCGAGGACCGCTTCGTCCACTCGCCCAGCCGGGGCGGCGTCGTGCGCATCGAGCGCATGGACATGGCCTACTGGAACAAACGCTACAACGGCGCCCGGCGCATCGACACGACGCTGCTGGCGTCGGCGCGCGCGCAGAACTGAACGGCGCCCCGCCCGGGGCGCCATCTCGCATTTCCCGCCCGTCTTTGCCGATTAGCCGCCGTTTGCCGCGCCGGCAGTGCAACGCGCTTTCCTTCCACGGTTCAGCGGCGCGCCGCCAGGTCGCGCGCCACGGCGGCGACAGGGGCATCCCATTGCCGCGGCGCGGGCTGCCGGTATAGCGCGACGCCGGGGTACCAGGGGGTGTCGCGGCGGCCCAGCAGCCAGCGCCAGTCCGGCGCATAGGGCAGCAACAGCGCCACGGGGCATCCCATCGCGCCCGCCAGGTGCGCCACGGCCGTGTCCACGGTCACCACGCATTCCAGATTGGCAATGATGGCCATCGTATCGGCGAAATCCGCCACGGCAGCCCCGGCATTGACCAGGGGCGCGGCGCCCGGATAGGCGTCGATTTCCTGGATCGCCGCGCCCGTCTGCAATGAGACCAGGGCCACGCCGGGAACCTGCGCCACCGGCGCCAGTTGCGCCAGCCGCAGCGACCGGTTCGCATCGTTGGCATGCGTGGGCCTTCCCGCCCAGACCAGCCCGACGCGCCGATGCCCTTGCGGCATGGCCTGGTCCAGGCGCTGGCGCCAGGCCGCGACCCGGCCGGGCTCGGCCGCCAGATAAGAGTCGGCGGCGGGGATGGAATCCAGGGTCGCGCCCAGCCGCCCCGGCAGGCCGGACAAGGCGCACCAGGCGTCGAACTGGCCGACATCTTCCCACTGCGTGACGCAGGGCGCCCCACCCGCCATTTGAGCCACGATGGGCAGCATCTCGGGACTGCACGCGACGACGACACCGGCGCAGCGCGACACCGCCGCCGGAATGTAGCGGCAGAACTGGATGACATCGCCATAGCCCTGGTCCGCCACCAGCAGCAGCGTGCCGCCGGGCATCGGCGCACCGTCCCATTGCGGCCGTTCGCCATGCCAGGGCGCCGGCGGCGCCACGCCCGGTATCGCGAAACGCCACTCGTATTCCGTCCAGCCTTGCGCCATCCGGCCCGCCAGCAACAGGGTCTTGGCCAGCTCGAAGTGCGCCACCGCCCGGTCCGGGTCCAGGGCCAGCGCGCGGCGCTGGCAGGCGATCGCGGCGTCCAGCTCCAGGCGGTCATGGCGCGCCATGCCCAGGTGGCAATGGGCATCCGGAAACCCCGGGTCCAGCGCCGTTGCGCGCTGGCCGTGGAAAACGGCCTCGTCCAGCGCGCCGGCCAGGCGCAGCAGGTGGCAGAGATTGCTGTGATACAGGGCGACGTCCGGCGCCTGCTCGCACGCGCAGCGCTCCGCCTGCACCGCCGCGACCAGATCGCGGCGGCCCCAGGCCTGTACGGCGGCATCGTGCCATGCATGATGGTCGAAGGAGGCCGCCTTTGTCATGCGGCGCTCATCGCGCGATGGCGGAGCGCATACCGGCCCCGAGGCGCTTCATTATTCTTCCCCACGATGCGACCCCAGGAGTATCGGACCGGGAGATTATCGGCGGGCGCGAGCCGGACTGAAACCCGGAATACCGGCGTGTCTGCCCGGCATATTCCCACGCCGCCGGACGCACCGACACACCGCAACCGCGCCGGTGGCTACGCCGCGCGTCCGCACAGGCCACACTGCGCCAGGGCCTGCTGCATGCTGCAGACGGAACGGCGGCAGGCCACGACGCGTATGCCCGAACGCTGCGCCGACTGGCGGAAGGTCTTCATTACGTTATGACCGAGGAAATCGGTCAGCAGAATCACCAGTTGCGTGCCCGAGGGCAGCTGCAGCCCCCGCTTCTGGTGGGAGGGATCGCGCCCGCTGATGTGATGCGTGATCGCGATGTTGTGCCCTTTCAGCAGATCGGGGATGTTGCCCAGCCGGTCCGCGCCCACCACCACTGCGCTAAGTGCCGTCGACATGACAGACCTCGTTGCGTCGTTGATCGTGAGTGAATGATAATGATTCTTGTTTTTTAGGGCAAGTAAATGAGATGGATTCTCATTTAATTTAGCTATGAGCTCGGTCCGCCATATAGAGCGGCAAGCGTTGCACGGAGCTGGGCCGGACATGCGGGGCGCCCGAAACGAAGTGGGCGTGAGTCACCGTGTGCCGCGGTCATGGGTGTCGGAGCCCCGGCGGTCGGGCCCCGGGGGGTCGCCGCCCAGGGTGTCGCGCCCCAGGGTGCCGGGGCCATGTGCGGCCCGGTATGTCGCGGCCAATGTCTGCCGGCCGCGCCCGCGCGCCGGGTTCACCTGTTCCGGCCTACTCCTGCACGCCCTGCACGGCGTCCAGGACAACCTGGCGCGTCAGCGCGGGCGACAGCATCTCGATGAAGGTGTACACGTAGTCGCGCAGGAACACGCCCGCCTTGATGCCCACCCGGGTCGTGTGCGTGCCGAACAGATGCCCGACGGGCAGGCCCACCAGCCCGCTGTCGCGGCGCGGGTCGTAGGCCACGCCGGCGATGATGCCGATGCCCAGTCCCACGTCGACGTAGGTCTTGATGACATCGGCGTCGATGGCCTCCAGCACGATATCGGGATGGATACCTTGCGAGGCGAACACTTCGTCGATGGTGGTGCGCCCGGTGAAGGCGCGGTCGTAGGTCACCAGCGGATAAGCCGCCAGCTGCGCCAAGGTCAAGCGCTTGGCCTCGCTGGAAGTCAACTCCGCCAGCGGATGATCGGGACGGACCACGACCGTGTGTTCCCAGGTATAGCAAGGCATGGTGGCCAGCCCCGGCGTCAGCGCCAGCGATTCCGTGGCGATGGCCAGGTCGGCCTGTTCGTGCAGCACCATCTCGGCCAGCTGCCCCGGGCTGCCTTCCGCCAGCGACAGGTGCACTTTGGGAAACTGCCTGCGGAAAGCGGGGATCACCCGCGGCAACAGATAGCGCGCCTGGGTATGCGTGCAGGCGATGATCAGGCCGCCTTCGTCCCGGCGGGCGAATTCGTCGCTGACCTTCTTCAGGTTGTCGACTTCGCGCATGATGCGGTCGATGACCTGGGAAACGGCCAGGCCGGGCTTGGTCAGGCCCTTGATGCGCTTGCCGTGGCGCTCGAAGATCTTGATGCCCAGCTCGTCTTCGAATTCGATGATGGCCTTGGACACCCCCGGCTGCGAGGTGTACAGCATGCGCGCGGCTTCGGTCAGGTTGAAGTCCCGGCGGATGGTCTCGCGGACAAAACGGAACTGTTGCAGGTTCATGAAGCGGATCCCGTTGAAGGAATCCAATTATAAGTAATAAGGGAATAATCCTAAATTACTTTCAATTCTATGCTTCTGCCCTGCGCATCCGTAGGCGGTAGGCTGGGGGCGGACACAAGAAGGCCTACCTGGGGACTAGATCTTCAGCAGCGAAGATTCAGAGGTCAGGCTGTCCTCGATGAAGCGCACCAATCCACGCGCGGCAGCGTGGTCGGCGGTGGCTTCACCGAATACGGCGATCTGGCAAACCGGAAGCGCGGGCAGACGATGCCCGATATCCCGCAGGCCGGGATTGCGCAGCAGGGAGGACTGGCCGAGTATGGCGACGCCGGACCCTGCCGCGATGGCCGCTTCGACGCCCAGCAGGCTGGTGCAGGCGTAGACCACTTCGCCGGTGCGCCCGATGCCGGCGAGCGCGTCGATCGCCATGCGCCGATACGGACACTGCGGGGGCAGGGCCACCAGCGGCACGGGGCCGTCGTCGCGCCACTCGAAATCGGCCGCGGCGACCCACCGCAGCGGTTCGGCCCATACCACGCGCCCTCCCATGTCGTCGCCTTCGCGATTCGCGACGACGAGATCCAGCGCGCCCGCGCGCAGCTCACGGAGGAGATCGGCGGACAGGCCGACCTGTACCTCGAGCCGTACGCGGGGATGGGCGCGGCGGAAACGCGTCAACACGCGGGGCAGGTGATCGGGTACGAACAACTCGCCTATGCCCAGGCGGATGGCGCCCGCGGCCTCCGGCGTGCGCAGATGCGCGATGGCAGCGTCGCTGTCGCGCACAAGGCGCCGGGCATAACCCAGCAGCAGTTCGCCCGCCGGCGTCAAGGTCGTGCGGTGCGAGTTGCGCAAGAAAAGCGGCTTGCCGAGTTCGTCTTCCAGCTTGCGGATCTTCAGGCTGACGGCCGATTGCGTACGGCCGATGCTGGTCGCTGCCGCGGTGAAACTGCCATGGTCGGCGATGGCCAGGAAAGCGCGCAGGCTGTCCAGTTCCAGTTGATTCGTTGCCATTCGCGGCTCCATGCGTCGCAAGGCGCAAGTCTAGCATTCGGATTTTGAATTCCACGGATAAAAATTAGTCGTTTTGCTAATGCAGCAAGCCGCCGTATCGTGTCGTCTTCCACCATGAACCAGGACAGACCCGATGCGCGCCTATGTAACGACCGAATTTGGCAAACCCGGCCAGCTACGTGAGGATCTGCCTCGCCCGCAGGCCGGCCCGGGAGAACTGCTGGTCGCCGTGCATGCCTCTGGCGTCAATCCGGCGGACCTGAAGATCGCGGCCGGCCAGTTGGGCCCGGCAGCGCCCGACCTGCCCGCCATCCTGGGCATGGACTTCGCCGGGGTCGTGGCCGAGGTCGGCGCCGAAGTGCGCGGTTTCTCGGTGGGCGATGCCGTATATGGCTGCGCCGGCGGCGTAAAAGGACGGCCGGGCACGCTGGCTGAATTCGTCGCGGTCGACGCGCGGCTGGTCGCGCTGAAGCCCGCGCGGCTGTCCATGCGGGAAGCCGCGGTGCTGCCGCTGGTTTCCATCACCGCGTGGGAGGGGCTGGTCGATCGCGCCGCGGTCAGCGTGGACGAAACCGTGCTGGTCCATGCCGCCGCGGGCGGCGTCGGCCATGTCGCGATCCAGATCGCGCGGGCCTTCGGGGCGAAGGTGTTCGCCACCGCCTCCACACCGGAAAAGCTCGGCATCGCCGCCAAGCTGGGCGCCGAACCGATACCCTATCGCGACATGGCGACGGAGGACTACGTGGCCCGCCATACCGGCGGCAAGGGCTTCGATGTCGTCTACGACACGGTCGGCGGCCCGGTATTCGAACAATCCGCCGCGGCGACGCGCCGCTACGGGCGCCTGATCAGTTGCGCCGCGTGGGAAACCCACGACCTTGTTCCCATTCTTGGAAGCAGCCTGGATTTCATCGGCATCTTCATGCTGCTCCCCATGCTGACCGGCCAGGGCCTTGCCCACCATGGCGATATCCTGCGCGAAGTCGCCACGCTGGTCGATGCGGACATGCTGACGCCGCTCGTGGATTCCGCCCGCTTCACGCTTGCGGATACCGCGGCCGCCCACGCACGGCTGGACAACGGCCACGCCGTGGGCAAGGTCGTCATCGACATCGTTGACTGAGCAGGAGGCCGATTCATGTCCGAAGCAATCGCCGTGATCGCGACCGTCCAGGCCAGGCCGGGCCTGGAAGCAGAGGTCGAAGCCATCATCCGCCCGTGCGTCATCGCCACCCGCCAGGAAAGCGGCTGCAAGCTTTACGCCGTGCATACGGACCCGGGGCATCCCGGCAGATTCGTGTTCATCGAACAGTGGGCCAGCCGCGAAGCGCTTGCCGCCCATGAACGGCAAGCGCATTTCCTGGCCATGGTCGATGCCTTCCAGACCCGCCTGCAAGGGCCCCTGCAGGTGCAGATACTGCGCGAACTGATCTGAATCGAGCCCCGCATCCGGCCGGCTGCCGATCGCCAGCCGGACACGCGGGTCAGCGCATGGTGATCGTCGTATTCACCGTGCGCCCGTGCGCGGCCCAGCGCGCCGTGACGGTCTTGGTCTGCGTCCAGAACTGCACCGCCTGCTTGCCGTTCGGGCCCAGGTCGCCCAGCTTGGAGCCGCGCGAGCCCGTGAAGCTGAACCACGCCACCGGCACCGGAATGGGGATGTTGATGCCCACCTGGCCGACATCGACGTTGTTCTGGAAATAGCGCGCCGCGCCGCCGTCCTGCGTGAACAAAGCCACGCCGTTGCCGTTGGGATTGGCATTGATGAAATCCACGGCTTCCTCCAGCGTTTCCACGCCGACCACGCACAGGACCGGGCCGAAGATTTCTTCCGTGTAGATCTTCATGCCCGCCCGCACGCCGCCGAATACGGTGGGCCCGACGAAATTGCCCTTTTCGAAGCCCGCCACCTGGATGCCGCGGCCGTCCAGCAGGAGTTCGGCGCCCTCTTCCACGCCATGCTGGATCAGCGCTTCCACCCGGGTGCGCGCGGCCTGGGACACCAAGGGCCCCAGGTCAGCCTGGCGATCCGTGCCGGCGTTGACCTTGAGCTGCTTCGCACGCGCCACGAATTCAGGCAGCCATTCCCGCGACGCGCCGACGAACACGGCCACCGAGGTCGCCATGCAGCGCTGGCCCGCCGCCCCGAACGCGGCGCCCAGCAACTGGTTGAGCGCGACCTCCGGATCGGCGTCCGGCAGGATGACGCAATGGTTCTTGGCCCCCATCATGGCCTGGCAGCGCTTGCCGGCGTCCGAGGCGCGCCGATAGATCTCCGTGCCGACGCGGGTGGAGCCGATGAAGGAAACGGCCTTGATGTCGGGGTGCTCGCACAGCGCCTGCGCGATATCCGCGCCGCCATGGACCACATTCAGCACGCCGGGCGGCAGGCCGGCTTGCAGGGCGAGCTCCGCCAGGAACAGCGAAGCCGACGGGTCCTGCTCGGAAGGCTTCAGCACGAAGGTATTGCCGCAGGCTACGGCAATGGGAAACATGAAGCACGGCAGCATGACCGGAAAGTTGAAAGCCGTAATGCCGGCGCACACGCCCAGCGGCTGGATCAGCGTATAGACATCGATGCCGGACGCGGCGTTTTCGGCGTACTCGCCCAACTGCAGGCTGGCGATGGCGCAGGCGTGCTCCACGACTTCCAGGCCGCGGCCGACCTCGCCCTCGGCATCGGGCAGGGTCTTGCCGTGTTCGCGGGTGATCAGTTCCGCCAGCTTGCCGGTGTTCTCGCGCATCAGCTGCTGCAGTTTCAGCATCGCGCGCATGCGGGTGGCCTGGCCGCTGTTGCGCCAGGCCTTGAAGGCTTCCTTGGCGTTCGCCACCGCCTGGTCGACTTCCTCCGCCGTGGCGTAGGGGACTTGGGCGACCACCTCCTGGGTGGCGGGATTGACGACGTCGCGCCATTGGGCGGTACGCGACTGCACACGTTCGCCGCCGATCAATAGCGGAATGCGCGGGGTTTCTTTCATGGTCTCCTCCTGGTTCCTTGTGGGAATCGTGGTCCGGGTGCCGTCATGGTCGCGACGGGCCCCGGGCATTATCGGTCCAGTGTAGAGTCGGGCGAAATACCCCGCAACGAAAAAGGCCGCGCCAGCGCCCGTGCCGCCGCGCCAATGATGGCGGCAGCGGGGTGGCGCCGGCAAAGCCTAGGCCGCGGCGGCGGGCGGCGCGGGCGGCGGCCCGCCGGTGTTCCGCGGCGCCTTCACGCGCAGCCTGCGCATCATCAGATACGCGGCGAAGGCCAGGACGATGGCATGCACGGGCCACCATCCCACGCCGAAGGGGATGCGGCCATCGCCGATCCAGGCGCGGAACAGATTGATCAGGTTCATGTACAGCAGGGCCACCAGGCCGGCGATCAGCAGGTCGCCGGAACGTCCCAGGCGCGGATTCACGGCGCCCAGCGGGATGGCCATCACGGCCAGGATCAGCGCCGCCAGCGGCATCGATACGCGCCACATCACCTGCGCCCAGGCATTGGGCGTGTTGTCTTCCATCAGCTGCATCGTGCTGCGGGCCTTGCTGGAACGCTCGGCGGCCGCGCGGGCCTCCGCCGCGGGATCCGCGGTGGATTTGCTTTCCAGCCGCACCCCGTACTGATCGAAGGTGGACATGCGGAATTCCGCCGAGCCCGGCTTCAGGTCGTAGCGGTGGCCCGCGCTCAGGACCAGGAAGCGGTCGCCATTGGGCTGCGTCTGGGTGTGCGCGCTGGCGGCGGTCAGCACGCTGAGCCATTCCGGATCGATGACGCGCGCGAACACATGGCCCAGTTCATCGCCTTTGCTGGTCGGCTCTTCGGCGAAGAACACCCGGGCGCCGTCCTGCGATTCGCCGAATTGTCCGGCGGTCACCTTGGAAAGGTCCGAACGCTGTTCGAAACGCTGGCGGTATTCCCCGATCTGGCGATAGGCCCAGGGCGAGGCCACCAGCGTCAGTACCGCGACCATCACGGCCACGGGCACGGCGACGCGCATCACCGGCCGCAGCCAATCCGCCAGGGAAAGGCCGCTGGCGAACCACACCACCATTTCGGATTCGCGGTAATTGCGCGTGACCGTGGTCAGCACGGCGATGAACAGCGCCACGGAAAGGATCGTGGGCAAGGCGGTGATCGTGGAGAATGCGGCGAGCCCGAGCACGACATCGGGCCCGATGGTGCCGCCCGCGGCTTCGCCCAGCAGCCGGACCAGCAGCACGCTGAGCCAGACCACCACCAGGGTGGAGAAGACAACGCCAGCGTGACTCGTGATCTCGCTGACGACGGATCGTTTGAATAGAGACATGGGAAAATATGCGGGATAATCGCCAATTATCGACGCATACGGGAACGCCTTCAATGTCACTGGAATTTAGCACACACAGCACCGCCTCCCTGCACCAGGTCAAGACCGCCGCCTTGGCGGTGGGGGTCTTCGCCGAAGGCGTCCTCAGCCCCGCCGCGGATATCATCGACCGCGCCAGCAATGGCGCGCTTCGCACCGTGGTCAAAAGCGAGTTCCGCGCCAAGCAAGGCAGCACACTGGTGCTGCGCGCCCTTCCCGGCGTCGCGGCGCAACGTATCGTGCTGGTGGGCCTGGGCAAACAGGACGAATATTCGCCCCGCACCCATGCGGCGGCGGAACAGGCCTTTGCCGCGTATTGCGTCGGCGCCCAGTTGACCGAAGGCGTCTCCACCCTGGTTTCCATCCCGCTGGAAGGCAGCCCCATCCGCGCCCGCGCGCGACTGGCGGCCATCTCGGCGGGCAACGCCGCCTACCATTACGACGAAAGCTTCGGCAAGCCGGACCGCGAGGCCCGGCCCAGGCTGCGCAAGATCGTCCACTGCATCGAACGCGGCGACGCCACCCAGGTCCAGGCGGGCCTGCGCGAAGGCGGGGCCATCGCCAACGGCATGGACCTGGCCCGCACATTGGGCAACATGCCCGGCAACCTGTGCACGCCCACCTACCTGGGCGAAACCGCCCGCAAGCTGGAGCGCGCCTACAAAAGCGTGAAGGTCCAGGTCATGGACCGCAAGCAGATCGAAGCCCTGGGCATGGGCGCCTTCCTCTCGGTGGCGCGCGGCTCGGACGAACCGCCCCGCTTCATCGTGCTGCGCCATGCCGGCAAACCGGCGGCCAAGAAGCCCGCCAAGGACGCCGGCGGCCCCATCGTGCTGGTCGGCAAGGGCATTACCTTCGACTCGGGAGGCATCTCCATCAAGCCGGCCGCCACCATGGACGAAATGAAATTCGACATGTGCGGCGCGGCCAGCGTGCTGGGCGCCTTCCGCGCCCTGGCCGAACTGCAGCTGCCCCTGGACGTGGTCGGCCTGATCCCCACCTGCGAGAACATGCCCAGCGGCAAGGCCAACAAGCCGGGCGACGTGGTCACCAGCATGTCCGGGCAGACCATAGAGATCCTGAACACCGATGCCGAAGGCCGCCTGATCCTGTGCGACGCGCTGACCTACGCCGAACGCTTCAAGCCGTCCGCCGTCGTCGACATCGCGACGCTGACCGGCGCCTGCGTCGTGGCCCTGGGCAGCATCAACAGCGGCCTGTTCTCCAAGAACGACGAACTGGCCGATGCGCTGCTGCGCGCCGGCCGCGAGTCGCTGGACACCGCCTGGCGCATGCCCCTGGACGACGCCTACCAGGAACAGCTGAAGTCCAACTTCGCCGACATGGCCAACATCGGCGGGCCCCCGGCCGGCGCGGTCACGGCCGCCTGCTTCCTGTCCCGCTTCGCCAAGGCCTATCCCTGGGCCCACCTGGACATCGCCGGCACGGCCTGGCGCGGCGGCAAGGAAAAAGGCTCGACGGCGCGCCCCGTGCCGCTGTTGATGCACTATCTGTTGAACCAGATCTGACGCCGGGCCCCGCATCGCCGCGCCCCGACCGCCATGGCCCGCATCGACTTTGCCTTCGGCGCCCCGGACCGCCTGCGCACCGCCTGCCAGGTGGCGCGCAAGCAATACCTGGCGGGCCAGCCGCTGGTGGTCTACTGCGCCGACCCGGTGCGTCTGAATGCCTTCGACCGCATGCTGTGGGCGTTCGACGATATCTCCTTCGTGCCCCATGTGCTGGCCACGGACCCGCTGGCGGCCGAGACGCCGGTGGTGCTGACCGCGGCGGATCCGTCCGCCGCGGTGCCCGCCGCGCCGGCACCGGGCGAGCGGCCCGCGCCCTGGCTGCTCAACCTGGACGACGACTGCCCGCCCAATTACCAGGCTTTTCCGCGCATACTGGAGATCGTCTCCGCCGACGGCGAGGACGTCCCCGCCGCGCGGCAGCGCTGGCGCGCCTATCTGGCCCAGGGGGAAACCCCGCACAGCCACGCCATCGGCGCCAAGCCCGCCCGCTGACATCGGGGGCCGCCCGGCGCCAGGGCCGCTCGAGGAGGAATCATGGATTATCGCGATACCGACCCCGCCATCCCGACGTTGACGCACCAGATCGACAGCATCAACGAACCGCCCATCCTTACCGACGTGGTGGACCCGCCCGCCACCGCCCTGCCGCCGGATCCCGTCCTGCGCGCGGCCCTGCAGGCGGAACTCGAACATACCGTCCAGCTGGCGCTGGACCAGGCCATGGCGCACGTCCGGCAGTCCCTGGAGGCCGAATTGCCGGCGCTCGTCGACCGCGTGGTGCGGCGCTTGCGACCGGGCTGACGCGCCCCAAGCCACGGCGTTCCAGGCCAGCGCGCACCGGCACTACCGCTGGCGGACCAGCTGGGTTAATCTTTGTTCATACGTCTTTATAATTCAGGGAACTGTCAGCATCGGATCGCGTCAAAGCACCGTAGCCATCGCTGAATGGCCCCTATCAGGAGCTCGTCACATGAACGATTATCGTCCTTCACCCTTCAATCGCGCCGGTACCTACACCGGCGCGCCGGGCGAGGTGGTTCGCAACCGCGTCCTGCGCAATACCTACTGGCTGCTGGCCTTGTCCATGGTCCCCACGGTGCTGGGTGCCGCGGTGGGCCTGTACACCGGACTGAACCAGGTCATGGGCGCCAGCCCGGGCATGTCGGCCATCGTCTTCCTGCTGGGCGCCTTCGGGCTCATGTTCGCCATCGAGAAGAACAAGGACTCCAGCCTGGGGGTGGCGCTGCTGCTGGCCTTCACCTTCTTCATGGGGGTGATGCTTTCGCGCCTGCTCGGCTTCGTCCTGGGGCTGTCCAACGGTTCGCAGCTGATCATGACGGCCTTCGGCGGTACCGCCGTGGTCTTCGCGGCCATGGCCACGATGGCGACGACCATCAAGCGCGACCTGTCCAACATGCAGAAGTGGTTGTTCACCGGCGCCATCATTATCCTGGTGGCCGCGCTGGCCAACATCTTCCTGCAGCTGCCCGCGCTGATGCTGACCATCTCGGTCCTGGCCATCGTCATCTTCTCCGCCTTCATGCTGGTGGACCTGCAGCGCGTGGTCAACGGCGGCGAGACCAACTATGTCTCCGCTACCCTGGCCATCTACCTGGACGTGTACAACGTCTTCTCCAACCTGCTGGTGCTGCTCAGCGCGTTCAGCGGCGGCAACCGGAACTGATCGCCGGCCGGCGGACCAGCCGGTAGTTGTACCGCGGGGCGGCCCCGGGCCGTCCCGCCGATAGGCCAAGGGCTCGCGGTTCGTGAGCCCCTTTTCTTTTCGGAGTACGACGATGCCCACCCGCCGACGCTTCCTGCTGAACGCCCCGCTGGCCGCCTTGGCGCCCGCCTGGCTCCTGCACGCCGCGCAAGCCGGACAGACGCCCGCCATGCACCGGCGCCCCATACCTTCCAGCGGCGAGACCCTGCCCGTGGTCGGGCTGGGCACGGCCGACACCTTCGACGTCAGCCCGCGCAACGGCGGCGAGCTGGCCCCGCTGCAGGAAGTCGTGCAGCGCCTGCTGGCCTCCGCCGGCAAAAGCGCCGTCATCGATACCGCGCCCAGCTACGGCCAGGCCGAGGCCGTCACGGGCGAATTGCTCGCCCGGCTGAAGGCCCGCGATGGCGTATTCCTGGCGACCAAGATAGGCACGCGCGGCCGCGACGGCGGCATGCAGCAGGTACGCGACTCCGAAAGCGCCCTGCGTACCCGCAAGCTGGACCTGATCCAGGTCCACAACCTGATCGATACGGCCACCCAGCTGGCCCTGCTGCGCGAACTGAAACAGCAAGGCGTGACGCGCTACGTGGGCATCACGCACTACACGGAATCGTCGCAGGACGAGCTCACCGCCCTGGTCGAACGGGAAAAGCCGGATTTCGTACAGATCAATCTTTCCGTCGCGGCCCGCGGCGCGGAAAAACGCCTGCTGCCGGCCTGCCAGGCGCGAGGCGTGGCGGTGCTGATCAACCGTCCCTTCCAGGATGGCGCCTTGTTCCGCCAGGTGCGTGGCAGGCCGCTGCCCGAGTGGGCGGGGGAAATCGACTGCACGTCCTGGGCGCAGATCTTCCTGAAGTTCATCATCGGCCACCCTGCCGTGACCGCCGTCATCCCCGCCACGTCCAAGCCGGCGAATATGCAGGACAACCTGTTGGCGGGATACGGCCGGCTGCCCGACGCCGCCATGCGGGAACGCATCGCCGCCCTGTTCGCCTGACCGCATCATGGCGGCCGAGCCGGGAAGCGCCCCCCACCCCGCCGCGGAATCCAGGCCAGGCCGGCTGGGCCGCGCCCTGAACATACATGCGGGCGAAGGCCGCGCCGCCCTGTGCGGCTTCGCCTTCTTCTTTTGCCTGTTCACGGGCTATTTCACCCTGCGGCCCATCCGCGAAACGCTGGGGATCGCGGCGGGGGTGGACAAGCTGCAGTGGCTGTTCACCGCCACGTTTGTCGTGATGCTGGCCGCGGTGCCATGCTTCGGCTGGCTCGCGCGCCGGGTTCCCCGGGCCAACTTCGTGACGTGGACCTACGCGTTCTTCGCCGCCACGCTGGTGGGATTCGCCGCATGGCTGTACCGGCTGCCGGCCGACGCCTGGGCGGCGCGCGCTTTCTACGTATGGCTGTCGGTCTTCAATTTGTTCGTGGTGTCGGTCGCGTGGAGCCTGATGGCGGACGTGTTCCGGACATCGCAGGCCAAGCGGCTGTTCGCCTTCATCGCCGCGGGTGCGAGCACGGGCGGACTTGCCGGGCCGGTACTGGGGGCTTCCCTGGCGGGCAGCCTGGGCGCGCCGGGGTTGATACTGCTGTCCGCCATCTTCCTGGCCCTGACCCTGCCCCTGAAGTCCTGGCTGATGCGGTGGCGCGCCACCGCGGGCGCCGCGGGCGCCGCGGGCGCCGCGAGCGACGACCCGGCGCCACCGGGCCGCCCCATCGGCGGCGGCATATTGGCGGGCGCCACGCGCACGCTGACTTCGCCCTATCTGCTGGGAATTTCCGCCTTCGTCGTCCTGTTGGCCACGGCAAGTACCTTTCTTTACCTGGAGCAGGCCCGCCTGGTCGCCGACGCGTTCAGTTCGTCCGCGGCGCGCATCCGCGTTTTCAGCGCGCTCGATTTCACGGTGCAGGCCCTGTCCATGCTGACGCAGCTGTTCGTGACCGGCCGCCTGGCGCAGCGGCTGGGCGTGACCTTCCTGCTGACGGCTATTCCCATCGCCATTTGCGCGGGGTTCCTGGTCCTGGCCGTGGCTCCGGTGTTTGGCGTGCTGGCGGTGGTCATGGTGCTGCGCCGGGTCGGCGAATATGCGCTGGTGCGGCCGGGGCGGGAAATGATCTTCACCACCGTGGACGCGGAAGCGAAGTACAAGGCCAAGAACTTCATCGACACGGTGGTGTACCGCGCCGGCGATGCCGCCAGCGCCTGGGTGAAAACCGGGGTGGATGCCTTGGGCCACGGCGCCGCCCTGGTCGCCCTGGTGGGGGCCGCCTGCGCGGCGATATGGGCGGCCTGCGGCTACTTGCTGGGCAGGCGGGCCGACAGCCGGCGCGCCTGAAATTCCAGCAGCACGCGGCGCGTGGACAGCGGACGGCCCGCCAGGATTTCGGCCAGCCGTTCCCGAAGCCGATGGCGCAGGCGCGGCTCGGTGTCCGGGTCGTCGAATTCCGGCACGGCCTCGTCCACGCCATAGCCGGTTTCGCGCAGCAGGGTCCACTCGAAGCGCCGCAGCGCGCCGGCGGCCCGGCTGCCGCCGGCCAGTTGCGTCAGGGCGGTATCGTAGGCGTCGAACAGCACCGGATGCGCGTCCTCGCGCGGCAGCAGGCGCAGCAACAATTCGTTCATGTACCAGGCCGACATCAGCGCCGCACCCGCCAGCGGCCGGATACCGGCGACCTCGGCGCGGGTAAGCGTCTTGACTTCGCCGCTGCCCGACCACGACAAGGCCAGGGGCTGGAAGGCCGACAAGACGGGACGCAGCGCGGAATACGGCCGCTTGGCGCCCTTGGCCACCAGGGCCACGCAGCCATGATCGCGCGAGAACGCCTGCACCACCAGCGAGGTTTCCCGCCACGGCGTGGCGTGCAGCATGTAGCCGGGGGAGTCCTGTACGCGCGTGCCGCGTTTACTCATATCCCAGGTCGCGCAGCGCCTCTTCGCGATCGGACCAGCCCTTGCGCACCTTGATGTAGATCTCCAGGTGCACGGGCTTGTCCAGCATCTTCGCGATTTCCTGCCGCGCTTCGGTGGCGATGCGCTTCATGTGCTGCCCGCCCGCGCCCAGCAGGATAGGCTTGTGGCTTTCGCGCTCCACCACGATGCAGGCCGCCACCCGGGCGCCCTTGTCGTGCTCTTCCCACTGTTCGATGACAACGGTACAGCCGTAGGGCAGCTCATCGCCAACCAGGCGGAAGATCTTTTCGCGCACCAGCTCGGCGGCAATGAAGCGCATGGGGCGGTCGGTCAGCGTGTCGGCCTCGAACATGTGTTCGCCTTCCGGCAGGCGCTTGGCGATTTCATCCAGCAGGTCGTCCAGCTGGCGGTTGCGGGCGGCGCTGACCGGCACCACCGCGCCATAATCGTGCAAGGCGCTGACCTTGGCCACGTAGGGATACAGGCTGTCCCGGTCCTTCAGCGCGTCCACTTTATTGACGGCGAGTATGGTGCGGTCGCCGGCGGGCAACAAGGGAAGCAGCTTGGCGTCGCCCTCGGACCACTTTCCCGCTTCGACCACGTGCACGACCACGTCCACATCGGCCAGCGCCTGCGTGACCACGCGGTTCATCATGCGGTTCATGGTGCCGCCGTGGCGCGTCTGGAAACCCGGCGTATCGACGAACACGAACTGGTCCGCACCGCGGGTCAGCACCCCATGGATGCGATGCCGCGTGGTCTGCGCCTTGCGCGAGACGATGGAGACCTTGCCGCCGATCAGCGCGTTGTTCAGCGTGGACTTGCCGACGTTGGGCCGGCCCACGATGGCGACGAAGCCGCACCGGGTGGCGCTGGCGGGGGGCGATTGTTCCTGCGTCATTTGATCTCTTGGGCTACGGCGACCGGCAAGGACAATTGCGCGGTCTTGCGCGCGCGCGGCGCACGGCGGCCGGCCTTGGGGGGACTGGCGGCCTGCGCCGCTTCCAGCGCCAGCTTGGCGGCGGACTGCTCGGCGGCGCGGCGGCTGGCGCCCGGGGCCGTCACCTTGATATCCAGCGGCGCGATGGCGCACTCGACCTCGAACTGCTGGCTGTGCGCGGCGCCGTGCGTGGCGACAACCGTGTATACCGGCAAGGCCATCTTGCGCCCTTGCAGGAACTCCTGCAACAGGGTCTTGGAGTCCTTGCCCAGCGTCTTGGGATCGACCGTCGCCAGCACGGGCTGGTATTGCCTGGCGATGACCCGGCGCGCCGCGTCGAAACCACCGTCCAGGAAAACCGCCCCGAAGAGGGCTTCCAGCGTGTCGGCCAGGATGGAAGGCCGGCGAAAGCCGCCGCTCTTGAGCTCGCCTTCGCCCAGCCGCAGATCCTGCGACAGGTCGAGCTTCTGCGCGATGTCCGCCAGCGAGGCCTGCTTGACCAGGTTGGCGCGCAGGCGTGATAGATCGCCCTCGTCGATTTTGGTGAAGCGCTCGAACAGCATGGATGCCACGACGAAATTCAGGACGGCATCGCCCAGGAATTCCAGTCGTTCGTTATGGCGCGCACCATGGCTGCGATGCGTCAGCGCCTGCTCCAGCAGGGCGGCATCGCGGAAACGGTGATCCAGGCGGGTTTGTAGCGCGTCGAGCGACATGTCAATTGAATCGTCCGATCCGGCTTAGATCGGAAAAATTCATCCAGATGAAGAAGGCCTTGCCTACGATATTACCGTCCGGAACGAATCCCCAGTAGCGGCTGTCCGCGCTGTTGTCGCGGTTGTCCCCCATGGCGAAGTATTCGCCGGCCGGCACCTTGCAGCGCACGCCATTGCGGCTGTACTGGCAGTTGTCCAGGTGCGGGAATTGCCAAATAGGGCCGTACTCCTGGTATTTGTCCTCATCCAGCAGGATATCGTGGGTAACGTCGCCCAACGTCTCCTTATACCGGTTGATGTAGGCTACCCGGTCCGGTTCGAAATAGTTGCCGTCCCGGACGTGCTTCACCTCCTGGCCGTTTACATATAGTTTCTTGTCCAGGTAGGCGACTTCGTCACCCGGCAGGCCCACCACCCGTTTGATGTAATCGACGTCCGGATCCACCGGATAGCGGAACACGATCACGTCCCCGCGCTGCAGCTCGCCGGTATCCAGCACTTTCTTGTCGATGATGGGAAGGCGGATACCGCGGCTGAACTTGTTCACCAGGATCAGGTCGCCGGATTCCAGGGTGGGCAGCATGGAGCCGGACGGAATGCGGAAGGGTTCGACCACGAACGACCGCAGCACGAATACGAACAGAATCACCGGAAAGAAGCTGACCGCGTATTCCACCCACCACGGCACGCGGCTGGCGGACTCGGCGGCTTCGCGGCGCAGGCGTTCGGCCTCTTGCGGATCGCCGATGACGGCCGGATCGAACCGGGCCGCCGCCTCTTCCCCCTTGCGCCGCCGCGCCTTGCGCAGGACGGTGACGTCCAGTAGCCAGATGATGCCGGTGATGACCAGCAGGACGAACAAAATCAGCGCAAAGTTCCAGCTCATATTGTGATGCCTTCTCGCTTTATCTACTTGTCTTCGACCTGCAGGATGGCCAGGAAGGCCTCCTGGGGGATTTCCACGCTGCCGACCTGCTTCATCCGCTTCTTGCCGGCCTTCTGCTTTTCCAGCAGCTTTTTCTTGCGGGTGATGTCGCCGCCATAGCACTTGGCCAGCACGTTCTTGCGCAGCGCCTTGACGTTTTCGCGGGCGATGACTTCCGCGCCGATGGCGGCCTGGATGGCAACATCGAACATCTGGCGGGGAATCAGGCCGCGCATGCGCGTGACCACGTCGCGCGCGCGATGGCGGGCGTTGCTGCGGTGGACGATCATGGACAGGGCGTCGACCTTGTCGCCGTTGATCAGCAGGTCCACGCGCACGACGTCGGCCGAGCGGTATTCCAGGAACTCGTAGTCCATGGATGCGTAGCCGCGCGACACGGACTTCAGCTTGTCGAAGAAGTCCAGCACGATTTCCGCCAGCGGGATCTCGTACACCAGGTGCACCTGGCGGCCGTGGTAGCTCATGTTGACCTGCGCGCCGCGCTTGTTGTTGCACAGCGTCATCACGGGGCCCACGTACTCCTGCGGCATGAACAGCGTGACCTTGACGATGGGCTCGCGGATATCGGCGATCTTGCCGACTTCCGGCATGCGCGACGGGCTTTCGATGGTCAGTACCTGGCCATCGCGCTGTTCGACCTCGTACACCACCGACGGCGCGGTGGTGATGATGTCCATGTCGAATTCGCGTTCCAGGCGCTCCTGCACGATTTCCATGTGCAGCAGGCCCAGGAAGCCGCAGCGGAAGCCGAAGCCCAGCGCCTGCGAGACTTCCGGCTCGAACATGAGGGCGGCGTCGTTCAGCTTGAGTTTTTCCAGCGAGTCGCGCAGCTGGTCGTATTCGCTGCTTTCCACCGGGTACAGGCCGGCGAAGACCTGGGGCTTGACCTCCTTGAAGCCCGGCAGCGGCTGCGCGGCCGGCTGGCCGGCCAGTGTCAGGGTGTCGCCCACCTTGGCGTGCGCCAGTTCCTTGATGCCGGCAATGACGAAGCCGACCTCGCCGGCGCTCAGCGCCTGGCGCTGCACGGACTTGGGCGTGAACACGCCGACCTGTTCGCACAGGTGCGTGGCGCCGGACGCCATCAACAGGATTTTGTCCTTGGGCCGCAGCACGCCGTTGACGATGCGCACCAGCATGACCACGCCGACGTAGTTGTCGAACCAGGAATCGATGATCAGCGCCTGCAGCGGCTCGGTGGCGCTGCCCTTGGGGGGCGGCACGTCGCGGACGATGGACTCCAGGATGTCGTCGATGCCCATGCCGGTCTTGGCGCTGGCGGCGATCGCGCGGGAGGCATCGATGCCGATGACGTCCTCGATCTCCTGCCGCGCGCCTTCGGGGTCGGCCTGCGGCAGGTCCATCTTGTTCAGCACGGGCAGGACCTCGACGCCCAGCTCGATGGCGGTGTAGCAGTTGGCCACGGTCTGCGCTTCCACCCCCTGCGATGCGTCGACGACCAGCAGCGCGCCCTCGCACGCGGACAGAGAACGGCTGACTTCGTAGGAGAAGTCCACGTGGCCCGGGGTGTCGATCAGGTTCAGGTTGTAGACCTGGCCATCGGCGGCCTTGTACTGCAAGGCCGCCGTCTGGGCCTTGATGGTAATGCCGCGTTCGCGCTCGATGTCCATGGAATCGAGCACCTGGGCCGACATCTCGCGATCCGCCAATCCGCCGCAGCGATGGATCAGGCGGTCGGCCAGGGTCGACTTGCCGTGATCGATGTGGGCAATGATCGAGAAGTTACGGATATGCTGCATAAGCGGGTGGGGAAAGGAAGGTACCGGTGCACCAAATAAGGAGGGGGCGCCATGCGCCCCCTCCTTGCGGCAACCAGCGATTTTAGCCGGTCTTGCGCCTACTTGCCGGGTTGGACCACCACCCACTGGGTCTGGTCGCCGCGGCGTATCAGCAGCGGGACCGGCCTGGCCTTGTCCACCTTGCCGGCGACCTGTACGAACTGCTCGGGCGCCGTGACGTCGGTGTCGCCGATAGACAACACGATGTCCCCTTCCTGGACGCCGGCCTGGGCAGCCTGGCCGGTGGCCTCGCGCACCATCACGCCGCCCTTGATCTTCAGCTTGGACTGCGTGGCGGTGGGCACCGGTACCACGGTCAGCCCCAGGGCGGTGGAAGCGGCCGGTTCTTTCTCGGGTTCGGCCTTGCGGGCGGCCGTGGGCTTGGCCTGCGGGATTTCGGCCACCTTGACGCTCAGCGTGACATTCTTGCCCTTGCGCCATACCTGCAGGGGCGCCACGGTGCCGGGCTTGGTTTCGCCCACCATGCGCGGCAGGTCGGACCAGCGGGCGATCGGCTTGTTATTGAAGCGCAGGATGACGTCGCCGGGCTGGACGCCTGCGGCGTCGGCCGGGCTGTCGCCCTCCACGCTGCTGACCAGGGCGCCTTCCGCCCGGGCCAGGCCCAGGGCCGTGGCGACCTCGTTGGTGACTTCGCCGATCTGCACACCGATGCGGCCGCGCGTGACCTTGCCCGTGGTGCGCAGTTCGTCCACCACGCGCATGACCTCGTCGATGGGGATGGCCAGGGAAATCCCCATGAAGCCGCCGCTGCGCGAGATGATCTGCGAATTGATGCCGATGACCTCGCCCTGCAGGTTGAGCAGCGGGCCACCCGAGTTGCCGGGGTTCACGGCCACGTCGGTCTGGATGAAGGGCAGGTACTCGCCCGTATCGCGGTTGATGGCGCTGACGATCCCGGCCGTCACGGTGGAATCCAGGCCGAAGGGCGAGCCGATGGCCAGCACCCACTGCCCTTTCTTGATCTTGCTGTCGTCGCCGATGGGCAGGAAGGGCATGTCCTTGGCGTCGATCTTCAGCAGCGCCACGTCGGTGCGCTCATCGGTACCGACCACCTTGGCCTTGAACTCGCGGCCGTCGGTCAGGGTGACGAAAATGTCCGTGGCGTCGCTGACCACGTGGTTGTTCGTCAGTACATAGCCATCCGCCGAGATGAAAAAGCCCGAGCCCACGCCGCGCGGCACGGTGCGCTCCTGCGGCTGCTGGGGCTGCTGCTTGGGCTGCTGCTGGCGATCGCGCGGACGCTGGCCCGGCATGTCCGGCATCCCGGGCGGCTGGAAATCCGGCCCGAAGAAGAAGCGGAACAGGTCATAGGGGTCCTGGGGGCCGCTGCGCACCGGCACGGTCGCGGTGGTGCGGATGTTCACCACCGCGGGATCGGCCTTTTCGACGATGGAGGTGAAATCGGGCAGCATCATCGCCGGCGAAGAGGTACCGGTGGACGCGGCGCCGGCCGGCGCGGTCAAGGCCGTACCCGCCAGCACGGCGGCCAGCAACACCGCTCCGCCGCGCCGGCCGCGACCGATGAGGCGGGTGATCTGCATGGGCAGTTCAAAAGAGAAGAACCGCCGCACGGGAAGTTTCGACACGGTGGACAGGATCATTCAATGCTCCGGGGGCGCGCCCGTAGGGGCGTCTGCTGTTTACTTGGGTGCCGGGGTGGGCGGCACATATTCGGTTGCCTTGGCGAGCTGCTCCAGGGTGGAGGCGGGCACTTCGCCGAGGACCGTCACCCAGAAGTCCGCAATCCGCATACCGTAGACGTTGATCGGCCCGCGCCGGTACGCGCCGTGGGGCTGATGACGGTTGCGCTTCTTGTCGTACGGCTCGATGAACACCGAGATCGCCGCCAGGCCATCGGACAGTACCATCTGGCTCACGGCATCGCCATGCGCCATGGTGCGGGCCACCTGCGACACCGGCATGAACCCGGCCGGAAATGGGATGCGCCAGCCTTCGGCGGCCAGGTCCACGGGCTTCATGGTGCCCTGCAATACCTTCCAGTCCTTGGTATTCCAGTGCGATTCCAGCTGGGCGTGGTCCACCGCGGTCCCGACCCGCAAGGCGGTAAAGGCCACCTGCTCGACCACGGTAGAGGCGTTGGACAGCGTTTGCGCCTTCAGCAGGAGGTCGTTCTCGGTATCGGCGCACAGGCGGTAACCGTAGCGGTCCTTGTCCAGGGGCTCGATGGTGATGATGCGACACTCGCGGCCGGCGACGCGGTGCGGCGCGGGCTGCATCAGCACGCGATAGTACTTGGTCAGGCCCGTGGGCGCGCCCAGCAACAGGCCGGGGAACTGTTCGGCGCGCTTATGCTGGATCAGCACCGTCTTGTGCTCGGGCACCAGGCACTGGATATCGTCGTTGTGGCGCAGGTACTCGCGCGGCTGCCCGTCGAGGACTTCGATGCGCTCGCGCTCGCCGCTGCCGTCCACCACGTGGATGACCCGCGACGACTGGATGGTTTCGCCCTGCTGGTAGGTGAAGATGCCGGAATAGTCGAGCTTGGCGGCGGCATCCTGGATGCGCGCCAACAAGGCCTGGGCCTCTGCATCGGGCATGGGCAGGCTGTTGGCCAGCGGCGCGCCGCCCTGGGCGTGCGCCAGGCCGGCGCTCAGCGCCAGCAAGGCCGCGGCGAACGCCGCGCCAAGGGAACCGCGGCCACGGGCTGGCCTTCCCGGCGGGACCGCCAGCGGGCGGACATTGGACCAGGACCTGGGAGAGAGGGCAACGACCGTCGCAACGGTCATCAGCGCCCCGCTCCGACATCGAAAGACACTTGGCGGATGGCCGTGGGGCCGGCCAGTTGCCGATGCGCTTCCAGGTAGTCGCTAAGGCTGGGATCGTCCACCGCCGTCGTGCTGGCGTCGGCGAGCACCCGGGTTTCCGCCGTGGGCGCGTCGCTGGTTCCCGCCAGGTAGGGCTGGGCCACCCAGGCCACCGACGCCACCGCGGCGGCCACCGCGAAACCCGACAGCCCGAAACGCCACGAAGGCCGCAGCGCGCGGCGGCGGCGCGGGGCGACAATGGGCAATTCATTGGCCAGCGCGGCCGACAGACGGGCCTGGAACGCCGGCGAGGGGGTGATGGACAGCTCCGGATTGCGAAGTACGTCGCCTATGAGGTGATACGTATCCCAGGTTTCCTTGCCTTCGGCCACTTCCAGGCCATCCAGCCATTCCTCGGTTCCTTCACCATCCATCCAGGCCGACACCGAATTTTCCCAGCTGGTGTCCTCGGCGCGGACGGAAGCAGATGATCTTTGCATGACTCCAGCTCCTTACCAACGACGATCGGCATCGTTCCCAAGCAATGGCCGCAGACGCGCGGCCACCGCTTCCCGGGCTCGGAATATGCGCGACCGGACTGTACCGATCGGACAACCCATGCTCTGGGCGATGTCTTCGTAACTCATACCTTCAATTTCCCGCAGGACGATAGCCGTGCGCAATTCCTCGGGCAAGCCCTGTATGGCCGCGTTGACGGTTTCCGCGATTTCGCGGCTGGCGACCATGGATTCCGGGGTGCTGATATCGCTTAGGTTGTCCGTTTCATTAAAAGTTTCACCGTCCTCATTTTCGACCGCATTGGGGGTGCTGGGACGCCGTCCATTGGACGCGAGCCAGTTGCGGGCGGTATTGATCGCGATGCGGTAAAGCCAGGTGTAGAAAGCGCTTTCGCCGCGGAATTGCGGCAAGGCGCGATACGCCTTGATAAAGGCTTCCTGGGCGACGTCCTCGATCTCGGCCTGGTCGCGGATCATGCGCGAGAGCAGGCGCATGATCTTGCGCTGGTATTTCAGGACCAGCAGGTCGAAGGCCTTTTTGTCGCCGCGCTGAACGCGGGCGACGAGTTCAGCGTCGATATCGCGTTCGCTCATGGCGCACCCACCGGCCGGCCGACGGGCGAGCGGCACAGGCGCCGGTTGACCAGCAGGCACGTCCGGCGCCACGCGGCGGCGGGCAAGGCGTCCTGCCAGACAGTGAAGGTGACGCAAGGCCGGCGCACCGCCGGGGCGTTACAAATGCCGCCGGTCAGGCGCGCCCGCAGCGTCAGCCAGCGCGGCCCCCGCCAGGCGGCGACCCATTCCACGGGATGCCAGCCATCGCGCATGCGCAGATGGAAGGCGCCATCCCGGTCCATGCGGACGGCGCGGACCGCCCCGCGGGCCGAGCGCCGGCCAGCCGGGCGCGCGATCCGGGCCGCAAGGGTCGCAACGGCGGCAAGGGCGCAGCCGGCCGCGGCCAGTACCGGCAGGGTGAACGGCGCCTGCCAGTACAGCCCCGCCCATGCCGAGGCCAGCGCCGCCACCAGGGCGACGGCGTCCAGCCACGCGGCCAACCGGGGCCGCAGTATCGGTACGCGCAACGTCCAGTCCGGGTGCACGCACGCTCCCTTACATCCGCCGCACGGCCATCGACCCGTTCGTGCCGCCGAACCCGAAGGAATTGGACAGCGCCACGTTGATGGTCATCTCCCGCGCCTCGTTGGCGCAGTAGTCCAGGTCGCACTCGGGATCCTGGTTGAACAGATTGATGGTGGGCGGCGAGACCTGGTGATAGACCGCCAGGGTGGTAAAGACCGCTTCGATGCCGCCCGCCGCGCCGAGCAGGTGCCCGGTCATGGACTTGGTCGAATTGACCACCAGCTTGCGGGCATGGTCGCCGAACGCCAGCTTCAGCGCATCCGATTCGTTCTTGTCGCCCAGGGGCGTGGAGGTACCGTGCGCGTTGACGTACTGCACGTCTTCCGGGTTCAGGCCGCCGTTGCGCAAGGCGTTGACGATGCCGCGGCGCGGGCCGTCCTTATCGGGAGCCGTGATGTGATGGGCGTCGGAACTCATGCCGTAGCCGACGAACTCGCCGTAGATGCGCGCGCCGCGCTTCTTGGCATGTTCGTACTCTTCCAGCACCACCACGCCGGCGCCCTCGCCCAGCACGAAGCCGTCGCGGTCGCGGTCCCAGGGACGCGAGGCCGTGGCCGGATCGTCATTGCGGGTGGAGAGCGCGCGCATGGCGGCGAAGCCGCCTATGCCCAGCGGCGACACGGTGGATTCCGCGCCGCCCGCGATCATGATGTCCGCGTCGCCGTATTCGATCATGCGCGCGGAATCGCCGATGCTGTGCAGGCCCGTGGTGCACGCCGACACCACCGCGTAGCTCGGTCCCTTGAATCCGTACATGATCGACAGCTGACCGGAGATCAGGTTGATCAGCGCGCCAGGCACGAAGAAGGGCGAGATGCGTCGCGGACCGCGTGCCAGCAAATCCGTCTGCGTTTCTTCGATACGCGGCAATCCACCGATGCCGGAACCGATAATGACGCCGATGCGTTCGGCATTGGCCTCGGTGACTTCCAGCCCGCTGTCGCGCCAGGCCTGCACGCCCGCGGCCAGTCCGTAGTGGATGAAGGTATCCATCTGACGGGCTTCCTTGGCGGGCAGGTATTGCGTGACGTCGAAGTCGCGAACTTCGCCCGCGATGTGGGTAGTCAGCGCGGAAGGATCGAAACGGGTAATACGGCCGATGCCGGAACGTCCGTTGACGATATTGTCCCAGGCGCTCGACACGTCATTGCCCACGGGGGACACGATGCCGAGTCCGGTGATGACGACGCGTCGTTTCACGGATGACTCCTAAACAGACAAAAGAAAGGCGGCCTGGAATACGCCGCTGGCGCGGAAAATGGCTTGACGGGGGCAGGCGCGCCGCCCCGCGCAGCATCCGCGCGGCATAGTCCAAAAACCGCCCTGGTTCCCCGCGGGGCGTTGCACGCCGCGACGCAAGGAAAGACAGGCTGATCGCTTATTGCTTGCCGTGCGAATTGATGTAGTCAATCGCTTGTTGCACGGTCGTGATTTTCTCGGCCTCTTCGTCGGGGATCTCGGTCTCGAATTCGTCTTCGAGGGCCATGACCAGCTCAACCATGTCGAGCGAATCGGCACCGAGGTCGTCAAGAAAGGAAGATTCGTTCTTGATCTCGGCTTCATTGACGCCAAGTTGTTCAGCGACGATCTTCTTGACGCGCTGTTCGATGCTTTCCATGCAGATCTCCAATTGGGAAAAATCCCGCGAATTATAGCCAAGCGCCGCGCAATGCCAACGCCGGGCTGTGACAAAAATGGATTCCCGGCCGACAGGCCTTGCGGCCCGCATGCCGGGAGACGGTAATTTACATATACATGCCGCCGTTCACGTGCAGCGTCGTGCCGGTAATGTAACCGGCCTGCGGGCTGGCCAGGAACGCGACGGCATGGGCGATATCGGCCGGCGAACCCAGCCTGCCGACCGGAATCTGCTGCAGCAGCGCCGCCGTTTGCGTTTCGCCAAGCACGCGGGTCATGTCGGTATCGATGAAACCGGGCGCCACGCAATTGACGGTGATGTTCCGGCTGCCCAGTTCGCGTGCAAGCGCACGGGACATGCCGGCCACGCCGGCCTTGGCGGCGGCGTAGTTCGCTTGTCCGGGATTACCGCTGGAACCGACCACCGAGGTGACGTTGACGATACGGCCCCAGCGCGCCTTCATCATGCCGCGCATGACGCCGCGCGACAGCCGGAACACCGCCGCCAGGTTGGTATCGATGACGGCGTCCCAGTCCTCGTCCTTCATGCGCATCGCCAGCGTATCGCGCGTGATGCCCGCATTGTTCACGAGGATGTGCGGGCCGCCTTCCTTGGCCAGCGTTTCGATCAGGGCGTCGCACGCCTGCGCGTCGGTCACGTCGAGGACCACGCCGCGGCCGCCGTGGGGCGCCAAGGCGTCGTTGATCGTTTCGGCCCCGGACGCGGAGGTGGCGGTACCGACCACGGTCGCGCCGCGCGTGGCGAGCTCATGCGCGATCGCCTTGCCGATCCCGCGGGTGGCGCCGGTCACCAGAGCGATCTTTCCTTGCAGTTCCATGGAGGGGTTTCCTTGTCAGTGGGATCCGACCGCGGCCAGCGCGGCATCCAGCGAGGCGGGATCGGTGATCGCCAGGCCGGTGAGCTCGCCATCGATACGCTTGATCAGGCCGGTGAGCACCTTGCCGGGACCGCACTCGACGACATGGGTGACGCCCTGTGCCTTCATCGCCTGGATGGTCTCCACCCAACGCACGGGGTGCCAGGCCTGCCGCACGAGCGCGTCGCGGATGGCGGCCGGATCGTCGGGCGTGGCGACATCCACGTTATTTACCACGGGGATGGCCGGCGCGGCCACCGCGACCTCGGCCAGCGCGCGCGACAGCACCGCGGCGGCGGGCTCCAGCAGGCTGGAATGAAAAGGCGCCGATACCGGCAGCAGCAAGGCACGCTTGGCGCCGGCCGCCTTGGCGGCCTCGCAAGCGCGTTCGACGGCCGCCTTGTGCCCGGCGATGACCACCTGGGCGGGGGCATTGAAATTGACGGCCTCGACGACTTCGCCCTGCGCGGCCTGCGCGCAAGCCGCGCGCACGGCATCGTCGTCCAGGCCCAGGACCGCGGCCATGGCGCCGGTGCCGACGGGCACGGCCGCCTGCATGGCGTCGGCGCGGATGCGCACCAGGCGCACGGCGTCTTCCAGGGACAGCGCCTGCGCGGCCGTCAGCGCGGCATATTCGCCCAGGCTATGGCCCGCCACGATGTCCGGGCGGCGTCCGCCGGCGGCCAGCCAGGCCTGGTACATCGCGACGCCCGCCGTCAACATGGCGGGCTGGGTATTGGTGGTCAGGTTCAGTTGTTCCGCCGGGCCTTGGGCAATCAGCGCGTCCAGATCCTGCGACAGGGCGGCGGATGCGCGCGCCAGCGTGTCCGCGACGGCGGCGTTGCCTTTCCAGGCGTCCAGCATGCCGACCGATTGCGACCCCTGGCCGGGAAATACAAAAGCGATTTTCATCGAAAGCCGATCAGATCAGGTTGTCGTTGTAAGAGGTGCTCAGGCGGTCAGGCGGGCCAGCACCGAGCCCCACGTGAAGCCGCCGCCCACGCCCTGCATCAGGACCAGATGGCCCGGCTTGGCGCGGCCTTCGCGCCGCGCGACGTCCAGCGCCAGCGGCACGCTGGCCGCGGAGGTATTGGCATGGCGGTCGACCGTGACCACCAGTTTGTCCGCCGGCAGGTGCAATTTGCGCGCGAGGAAGTTAAGGATGCGCACGTTTGCCTGATGCGGGACGAGCAGATCGACGGCATCCAGCTCGATGCCGGCCTCGGCGCAGACGTCGCGCGCGGAACGCTCCAGCACGGTGACCGCCTGCTTGAATACCGCCTGCCCGTCCATGCGCAGAAAGGGATCGCCCACCACTTCGCCATAGGCGACATTGCCGGCCGCGCACAGGATGCGGGTCTGGCTGCCGTCGGCATGCAGTTGCGCGGCCAGTACGCCGGGCTCCGCCGATGCCGACAGCACGACCGCGCCGGCGCCGTCGCCGAACAGCACGCAGGTCGAGCGGTCGTTCCAGTCGAGAATGCGCGAGAAGACCTCCGCGCCGATGACCAGCGCGTGGCGGGCGCGCCGCGCGCGGATGAAACTGTCGGCGGTGGTCAGTGCATAGACGAAGCCGCTGCACACGGCCTGTACATCGAACGCCGCGCCGCCCTTGATGCCCAGCTTGCTCTGCACCAGGCAGGCAGTGCTGGGGAAGACGAAATCGGGCGTGGAGGTGGCCACGACGATAAGGTCGATGTCCTGGGGCTGCAGGCCGGCGTTTTCAATGGCCAGCCGGCCGGCCTCGAAGGCCAGGTCGCTGGTCGTGACGCCGCGCTCGGCCAGATGGCGCTGGCGGATGCCCGTGCGCTCGACGATCCACGCGTCGGAGGTCTGGATATCGCGCGAAGCCAGCTCGGCGGCCAGGTCGTCATTGGATACCACGCGCGGAGGCAGATAGCTGCCGGTGCCGGCGATCACCGAATACTGCGGAGTGTGGTTCATCAGGCGGAGTCCCCGGCCGCGCGCGGCATGGGTACGGCCGCGTCGTTGATATGTATGCCCTGCTGCCGGATCTGCGCCATGCTCTGGTTGGTGCGTTCCAGCAATTTGCTGGCGACTGCCTCGCGCGCGCGCTGCAGCGCGAAACCGAAGGCATAGCTGTCGGCCGAACCGTGGCTCTTGATGACCACGCCGCGCAGGCCCAGCAAGGCGGCGCCGTTGTGGCGCCGGTTGTCCACCCGCTTGCGCAGGCGGTTGAGTACCGGCGACGCGATGGCGCCGGCCAGCAGGGTGATCGGATTGCGTTTGAATTCCTCGCGGATGATGCTGGACAGCATCCGCGCGAGGCCTTCGATGGATTTCAGTACGGCATTGCCGACAAAGCCGTCGCACACCACGACGTCGACCGTGCCCTTGAAGATGTCGTTGCCTTCCACATTGCCGTAGAAGTTCAAGGGACTGGCCCGCAGCAGTTCCGCGGCTTCCTTGACGACTTCGTTGCCCTTGATGACTTCCTCGCCGATGTTCAGCAGGCCGACGCTGGGACGTTCGCAATGATCCAGCGCCTGCGCCAGCGCCGCGCCCATGATGGCGAATTGCAGCAGGTGCTCGGCCGTGCAGTCGACATTGGCGCCCAGGTCCAGGACGGTGGTGGACTTGCCCTTCTGGTTGGGAATCGACGTGGCGATGGCGGGACGATCGATGCCGTCCAGCGTTTTCAGCACGTAGCGCGAGATCGCCATCCAGGCGCCGGTGTTGCCGGCGGACACGCAGGCATCCGCGCGGCCGTCCTTGACGGCCTGCGCGGCGATGCGCATGGAGGAGTCCTTCTTGCGGCGCAGGGCCACTTCGACGGAATCTTCCATGGTGACCACTTCGGAGGCCGGAACGATGTCCAGCCGCTCCCGCGGCACGTCGCGCGCGCCGTCCAAGGCCTTTTCGATGGCGTCCGGCAACCCGACCAGCAGCAATCGCACGTCCGGAAACTGACGGGCGAACTCGATCGACGCCGGTATGGTTACGGGCAGGCCGACGTCGCCGCCCATGCAGTCAATAGCGATGCGTATCACGGGTGCCAAGTATCAGCGCCAGCCGTAGCAATGCAGGTCCGGTTCACGCGATCCGGAACGGACTTATTCGTCGCTCTTCGTCTTGATGACTTTGCGGCCGCGGTAGAAACCGTTCGGGCTGATGTGATGACGCAGGTGCGTTTCGCCCGTGTTGGGTTCGATCGCCGTGGACGGCGCGGTCAGAAAGTCGTGCGAGCGGTGCATGCCACGCTTGGACGGGGACTTCTTGTTTTGTTGAACAGCCATGATGACTCCTAGAAACGGGGCGCATTGTACGCGATGCGGCCCGGTGTTGACCTCAATGTTTTTGCTTCAATTTTTCCAGCACCGCGAACGGCGATGGACGCTTTTCCGCGTCGGCACCGTCGCCCGGATCCCCGGCGCGGGTCTTCAGCGGCGCGCCCGGACAGACTTCATGCCTGGGCACATACGGAATATTCAGGATCAGTTCGTCTTCGATTTGCTCCAGCAGATCGAAGCGGCGCGACCCGACCACCTTTTCCGGCGCATCGTCGATAGCGGCTTCAACCCCGCCGTCGCCCATGCCGTGCCCGTCGTCGAGACCGTCATCGAGCTCTGCTTCGGACTTGACCAGATGCAGACTCGCGTGCGCATCGATGGGGTAGACGAAAGGCTCCATGCAGCGCTGGCAGACCAGCAGCGGCGTGGCGCGCACATGCAGATGCAACAGCGGCTCGCCCTGCTTGCCGGTTTCCCCGCGCACCGACCAGTGCACCAGGCCGGTTTCGTCGCGCGGCTGCAACGGCAGGCCTTGCGCCGCGCGCCCGAACCGGGCAAGCGGCAAGCTGCCGGAGGCTTCCTTGCCCAGCCGCGCAAACTCGAACGCGTCGATAATGCCTGCCTGCGCCATCCTGACCGCCCCAACAACCTCGCACCGCGGATCGCGGACCGAAATCGCGGACCGAAACTCCCGGACTGAAACCCCGGGCCGAAGCCCCGGGCCGAAGCCCCGGAACCGAATCACGGACCGCTTTCACACCTGATTCCGCTGATTCCGCGCCTGATTTCACACCGACAGTGCCGACGACACCACCGACACAGCGACCACGAAATTTCCGCGAAAACGTTAGATAATACCGTGACTTACGTCTGACCGTCAAACCTCGCATGCCCTTGTCCGCTACGCGCCTGATCCTTGCCTCCACCTCGCCCTACCGGCGGGAATTGCTCTCCCGCCTGCGCCTGCCCTTCGACGTCATCGCGCCTGGCGTCGATGAAACTCCCCTTCCTGGCGAAGCGCCGGCCCAGCTCGCGCTGCGGCTGGCCGTAGCCAAGGCACGGGCGGTCTCCGCCCTGCACCCCGGCGCAGTCGTCATCGGCTCGGACCAGGTCGCCACCGTGGACGGAGCGGCGATAGGCAAACCGGGGGACTTCGAGCGCGCGCGGGCGCAGCTGCGCATGCTGTCGGGCCGCGACGTGGAATTCCATAGCGCCCTGGCGGTTACCGACGGACAGCGCACGGCGCAGGCCGACATCGTGACCCACTGCCGCTTCCGGTCCCTGGGCGACGCGGCGATCGAAGCCTATCTGCGCGCCGAAACGCCCTACGATACCGCCGGCAGCGCCAAGGCGGAAAGCCTGGGCATCGCGCTCATGGAAAGCCTGCGCAGCGACGATCCCACCGCCATCATCGGCCTGCCGCTGATCGCCCTGACCGGGATGCTGGCGCAGTTCGGCCTGGACCCGCTGGCCCCGGCCGGCGCCTCTCGCTAAGGGGGGACGGCATCCATGGAAGGAACCGCCAAGACCGCGGCCGCTGGCACGCCGGAAGGCATCTCGCCCGCCGATACGCCGGAAGGACGGTCGCCCGCTCAAAGGCCGGGAGCAGGCGCGCCGGCGCCAGCGGCCACGCGCGACACCGCCGCGGCGCCCCGGCCGGGACAACTGCACCTGATCCCCGTCGGCCTGGGCGACGCGCCGGTGGACCGCTGGCTGCCGCCGGAGGTCCGCGCGCTGGCGGCCCGCCTGGACACCTATATCGCCGAGAACGCCAAGACGGCCCGCGCCTTCCTGAAGCAGGTCGGAGCGATCCGCCCGCTGCAGGACATTACGGTCCACACCTTGACCGACAAGACCGGCCGAGAACAGATCGAAGCCTGGCTGCGCCCCTTGAAGCAGGGCGGGGAGATCGGCCTGGTGTCGGAAGCGGGATGCCCCGCGGTGGCCGACCCGGGCGCACGGGTCGCCGACCTGGCCCACGGACTGGGACTGACGGTCCGGCCCTGGGTGGGCCCCTCTTCCATTCTGCTGGCGCTGATGGCCAGCGGCCTGGACGGCCAGCGCTTCGCTTTCCATGGCTATGCGCCAGTCGACGCGGCCGAGCGCACACGCCAGTTGCGGGCCTGGGAACAGCAATCCAGCCGCGGCAACCAGACGCAGTTGCTCATCGAAACGCCCTACCGCAATGCCGCGATGTTCTCCGCGCTGCTCGGCGCGCTGCGCGGCGACACCCGCCTGTGCGTGGCCCGCTCGCTGACCACCGCCGACGAATGGATCCGCACGCGCACCGTGGCCGACTGGAAAACCCGCCCCGCCCCCGACCTGGACAAAAAACCCACGCTCTTTTTGTTTTTGGGACGGGGAGGATGAGCACGGCTGTGCGGCCGCCCGGAGGACGTGCTGCGACATCGAGCGGGCAAGCCCTGGCGCGGTGGGCGGTGGGGCTGGTGGCGCTGCTGCTTGCAGGCTGCGCCGCGCGCTATCCCGCCGACGTGGATGTGGATCGCTCCATCCAGGCCGTCAGCCAGGACAGCCGGGTACGCTTCATCGTGCTGCACTACACCGCGGGCGGCGATGTGGCCTCGCTGCTGACGCTGTCGCGCGGCAATGTCAGCGCCCATTACCTGGTCACCGACACGCATCCCGTACACGTCTATCAACTGGTCCCGGAAGACCGCAATGCCTGGCACGCGGGCGACAGCAGCTGGTACGGGCACACCTCCATCAACAATGCGTCCATCGGCATAGAGATCGTCAACCGCGGCGATACGCGCGCGCCCGACGGGACGCTGCGCTGGGAGCCGTATCCCGAGGACCAGATCCGGACCGTCATGGCCCTGGTGCGGGACATTGCCCGGCGCCATGCGGTCCTGCCGGAAAACATCGTCGGCCACAGCGACGTGGCGCCGCAACGCAAGGTAGACCCGGGACCGTTGTTCCCGTGGCGGCGGCTGGCGGCCGCGGGCCTGGGCCGCTGGTACGACGAGACCGCGGCACCGGGTTTCCAGGCCTTCTTCGAACAGAACGGGGTGCCCGACGCGGCGTGGTTCCAGGCGCAACTGGAGCGCGCGGGCTACGCCGTGCCGCACAGCGCGGTTTTCGACGCCGAAACGACCCGCGTCATCGCCGCCTTCCAGATGCACTACCGGCCGGGCCGCTGCGATGGGGTGGCGGATGCGGAAACCGCCGGTATCCTGCTGGCCCTGCCGGGCAGGACCGAGGCGCCGGTGCCGGCCGCGGGCGCGGCGGCCGGCGACTAGGCGGCCGAAGCCGCCGCGGCCTTGCGCCGCGCCAACACCCACGCCACCACCCGCCACAGCAGCAGCACCGCCAGCACGGTGCCATAGACGGCCGGCTGCAGGAAATCGTGCTTGCCCGCCTTGAGCCACACCAGATGGAGCAAGGCCAGGATACCGATGGCATATACGGCCCGGTGCAGGCGCTGCCAGCGCTTGCCCAGCCGCCTCATGGCGCCCTGGGTGGATGTCAGCGCCAGCGCCGTCATCAGGACGAAGGCGGCGAAGCCCACGGTGATGAAGGGCCGCTCGCCCACGTCCTGCAGCATGGAGGCCGGGTCGAAGCCGCGATCCCAGGCCACCCACGTCATGAAATGCAGAAAGCCGTAGAAAAAGGCGAAAAGCCCGCACATGCGGCGCAGGCGCACCAGAGCAGGCTGGCCGGTCAAGCGCCGCAGCGGCGTAATACCCAGGGTGACCAGCAGGCAGACGAAGGTCCAGGTGCCGGCCGATCGCGTCAGGAATTCCACCGGATTGGCCGTCAATCCGTTATGCGTGCCCAACCAGATCCAGCGCGCCAGCGGAAACAGGCCCAACAGGAACAGCACCGGCTTGAAGCGGCTGACGGCCGCGGCCGAAAGCTGCTTGCGCGCAGTCGCGGCCTGCGGCCTGTCCGGGGCGCGGGCGCCCGTAGCGGGTACGGCAGGCGACCGGCGCGGCGGACCGGACGGATTGCTTGCGGCCATGGAGGTCATCCCGTTCACCGTTCAGTAGTTGGCCCGCAGGTCCATCCCCGTGTACAGGGACGCGACCTGGTCATAGCCGTTGAACATCAGCGTCTTGCGCTTCGGACTGAAAAGCCCGTCTTCGCCGATGCGGCGTTCCGTGGCCTGGCTCCAGCGCGGATGCGGCACATTCGGGTTCACGTTGGCATAAAAGCCGTATTCGTTGGACGCCGCCTTCATCCAGGCGCTGACCGGCATTTTTTCCACCAGCCGGATCGTGACCAGCGATTTGGCCGATTTGAAGCCGTACTTCCAGGGCACGACCACCCGCAGCGGCGCGCCGTTCTGGTTGGGAAGTACCTTGCCGTACAGGCCGAAGGTCAGCAGCGTCAGCGGGTGCATGGCTTCGTCCAGCCGCAAGCCCTCTACATAGGGCCAATCGATCACGGGGTAGCGCAGGCCGGGCATGGTGTCGCGCTGGACCACGCTGACGAACTGGACGAACTTGGCGTTGCCGGTGGGCTGCACCTGGTTCAGCAGGGCGGACAAGGGATAGCCGACCCAGGGGATGACCATGGACCAGCCCTCCACGCAGCGCATGCGGTAGGTGCGGTCTTCCTGGGGCGCCAGCTTCAGCAGGGTATCGATATCGAAGGTGCCGGGTTTCTGCACCTCGCCCTCTACCGTGACCGTCCAGGGCCGCGTGCGCAAGGCCTTGGCGTAGCGCGCGGGATCGCCCTTGTCGACGCCGAATTCGTAGAAGTTGTTGTACGACGTGACGTCCTCGTAGGAGGTCGGCTTGTCCATGATGGCGAACTGCTTGTCCGGCGTGCCGGGCAAGGGCGCCAAGCCGGCGTCGGCCGCCTGGGCATGGCGGCCGCTCCAGCCCGCCATGCCCAGCGCCGCCGCCCCCGCGGCCGCGCGTGCCATCCAGGCCCGCCGCGACTGCCAGACCGCCTCGGGCGTGATTTCCGACGCGGGGATATCGGATGGTTTACGTATCAGCATGAGGATCTCCGGCTGGCATTCTGGCGGCCCGCATGGGCCGCATGGACGTTATGACGGCATTGTGCCGCAGCCATTCGGCGCCGGAGTTCAATTTTCCGTTATAGAAGCCGGCCCGGGCCACCGCGCGGGGGTGCTCCCCGCGACCGGCGGCGGACGGCGGCGGGCGGACCGGTCAGCCGACGCGCGCAAGCAGCCATTCGCGCAGGCCGGTGACCGACTCCACCACGGTCTGGGGCGCCTGCGCTTCCAGCTCGGCGCGCGGATGGGCCCCGTAGGCCACGCCGACGCCGTGGACCTGGGCATTGCTGGCCATCTGCAAGTCGTGAGAGGTGTCGCCTATCATGACGACCCGGTCGCCCTCCACGCCGAGCTCGTCCATGATTTCGTAGAGCATGGTCGGGTTGGGCTTGCTGAAGGTCTCGTCCGCGCAGCGGGTCGCGTCGAAGGCCTGGACCAGGCCGCTGGCGGCCAGGGCGCGGTTCAGCCCCACCCGGCTCTTGCCGGTGGCCACCGCCATGCGCACGTCGCGCGCGGCCAGCTCGGCCAGCATTTCGCGCACGCCGTCGAACAGCTTCAATTCGGGATCGCGCAGCAGGTAATGCACGCGATAGCGTTCCAGGAAGCGGGGCAGCATCGCGTTGGTCAGGCTGGGCACGGCGCGGCGCAGGGCGCTTTCCAGCGACAGGCCGATGACCCAGCTGGCCTGGGAAGCCGAGGGCACCGGCAGCTCCAGGTCCCGGCAGGCGGCCTGGATCGCCGCCACGATGCTGTGCGTGGAGTCCATCAAGGTCCCATCCCAATCGAACACCACCAAGGAATAGGGCATATCAGGCAGACTCCAACGTTTTCAGAATGTCTAGGCAGGCTTGCGGCAGGGGCGCCTCCAGCGAGAGCGGCTCGCCGGTCAGGGGATGCGGCATATCGAGGCGATGCGCGTGCAGGAACATGCGCCCGAAACCTTTCCTGGCGAAAGAGAGCCGGATCGCATCGTCCCCATATTTGTCGTCCCCCACGATGGGAAAACCCACGGACGCCAGGTGCACGCGGATCTGGTGCGTGCGGCCGGTGCGGAGCTCGGCTTCCACCAGGCTGAACTTACCGTAGCGGTGTTTCAGTGTGACGATGGTATGGGCCGCCTGCCCGTCCCGATCCACGCGGACGCGCCGCTCGCCGGATGCCGTGGTCCATTTGGTAAGCGGCAGCTTGATGTGCTGCCGGTCGTTGACCCAATCGCCATAGACCAGGGCGTAATAGCGCTTGCTGCCCTGCCCTTCGCGCAGCATGCGGTGCAGGGACAACAGGGCGCTGCGCTTCT
This sequence comes from Bordetella bronchialis, assembly GCF_001676705.1. Lineage (NCBI taxonomy): Bacteria > Pseudomonadati > Pseudomonadota > Betaproteobacteria > Burkholderiales > Alcaligenaceae > Bordetella > Bordetella bronchialis. Next base: position 1,762,514 of record NZ_CP016170.1, on the reverse strand, counting down.
TGGCCACCATGAGCAGGCCGGAGGTTTCCCGGTCCAGCCGGTGGGCCAGTTCCAGCATGGGCGCCTGCGGGCGCGCCGCGCGCAGACGCTCGATGACGCCGAAGGCCACGCCGCTGCCCCCATGCACGGCAATGCCGGCCGGCTTATCGACCACCAGCAGGGCCTCGTCCTCGTAGACGATGGGGAATTCCGCCGGGGGAACCGGCCGCGCCGCACCCGGCGCCGGCAGCCGCAGCGGCGGCACCCGCACGATGTCGCCCGTGGCCAGCCGCTGATCCACCGCGGTACGGCCCTTGTTGACACGGACCTGGCCATCGCGGATCGCCTTGTAGATATGGCTCTTGGGCACGCCCTTGCAGAAGCGGAACAGGAAGTTGTCCAGCCGCTGGCCGTCCTGGCCTTCGTCGATTTCCACGAGGCGCACGGCGGGCGCGGGCGCCGAGGCCCGGGCCGGCGCGGCGGCGGGAGACCGCGATGCCGCGGCGGCCGGTGCCGCGCCGGCCGCGGCCGGCGTCTTGCGGGGACGTCCCGGCGACATGGGCCCGCGGCCCGCCGGCTGGGCCGGCTGATCGGCCGACGTCAAAGAGGTTTTCGGCTTTTTTCGACGGAACGGTACAGTGTCTTTGCGCATTACGAAAAGCGGCATATAATCGGGACAGCCTTAAGGGGCTGAATTGTGGGGCTGAATGGCCGCCTGGCGTAGAGATGCACGTTCAGATGCACTTTCCTGAGCAACTCCGTCGGGGGACGATTCCGTCTGGTGCGCAGGCCGTTATTGTACCGTCTGCGAAATTCAGCGCCGGGGTCATCCGGTCGCCGGCGCAACCGCGCCCTGACGAGCACGCGAAGGCACAGTTCCTGACGCGTTGCCGGTCAGGTCCGTTGCATGCCGCGCGCGGCTCTGAAGCAAACAAGCAAAACCGTCGTATTAAAGCACCAGGCGCGCGCCGTACCCCTTCGCCGCGTCTGTCGTTCACAGCAATTATTCGTCAACCACAATTCGTGAACCTGACTCCCCTGCTGACCGAACCGCGTGCCGTATGGCACGAAGTGCCTGCCTGACCGGCGCGGAAAGGCCCGGGCAGTGCTCAGGCCGATCCGCACGCTTGCCCTGCCGCAGTCCGCAGCCCGGGTGACCCGAGGTCACGCGCCGATATCGGCGTGTCATGACTACGGAGAACCCTCTCATGAAGCGCATGTTGTTCAATGCAACGCACCCTGAAGAGTTGCGCGTTGCCATTGTCGATGGGCAAAAGCTTATCGATCTGGACATCGAAACCGCCGGCCGCGAACAGCGTAAAGGCAACATCTACAAAGGCATCATCACCCGCATCGAACCCGGCCTGGAAGCCTGCTTCGTCAATTACGGCGAAGACCGCCACGGCTTCCTGCCGTTCAAGGAAATCGCCCGCAGCTACTTCAAGGAAGGCGTCGACGTCCGCACCGCCCGTATCCAGGACGCCCTGCGCGAAGGTCAGGAACTGATCGTCCAGGTCGAAAAGGAAGAACGCGGCAACAAGGGCGCCGCCCTGACCACCTTCATCTCCCTGGCCGGCCGCTACCTGGTCCTGATGCCCAACAACCCGCGTGGCGGCGGCGTATCGCGCCGTGTCGAAGGCGAAGACCGCCAGGAACTGCGCGACACGATGGAGCAGTTGCAGGTTCCCCAGGGCATGAGCATCATCGCCCGCACCGCGGGCATCGGCCGCAGCGTGGAAGAACTGCAGTGGGACCTGTCCTATCTGCTCCAGCTGTGGACGGCCATCGACGGCGCGGCCCGCGACAACTCGGCGCCCATCCTGATCTACCTGGAATCCAGCCTGGTCATCCGCGCCATTCGCGATTATTTCTCGCCCGAAATCGGCGAGATCCTGATAGATACCGACGAGATCGCGGATCAGGCCACCGCCTTCATGAGCGTGGTCATGCCGGACAACGTCCAGCGCGTGAAGCGATATCGCGACGATGTGCCGCTATTTTCGCGCTTCCAGATCGAACACCAGATCGAAACCGCCTATTCGCGCACGGTCACCCTGCCCTCGGGCGGCGCCATCGTCATCGATCACACGGAAGCGCTGGTCGCGGTGGACGTCAACTCCGCCCGTTCCACGCGCGGCGCCGATATCGAGGAAACCGCCCTGCGCACCAACCAGGAGGCGGCCGACGAAGTGGCGCGCCAGCTGCGCCTGCGCGACCTCGGTGGCCTGATCGTCATCGATTTCATCGATATGGAAGACGGCAAGAACCAGCGTGCCGTCGAACAGCGCCTGCGCGATGCCCTGCACTTCGACCGCGCCCGCGTCCAGATGGGCAAGATCTCGCGTTTCGGCCTGATGGAACTGTCGCGCCAGCGCCTGCGTCCGGCCTTGAACGAAGGCTCCCACATCACCTGCCCGCGCTGCAACGGCACCGGCGTGATCCGCGACGCGGAATCCAGCGCCTTGCACGTGCTGCGCCTGCTGCAGGAAGAAGCCATGAAGGAAAACACCGCGGCGGTCCACGCCCAGGTGCCGGTCGATGTGGCCACCTTCCTGCTGAACGAAAAGCGCGCCGACATCGCCAAGATGGAAGCCCGCCTGAAGGTCAATCTGGTGCTGATTCCCAACAAGCACCTGGAAACCCCGCATCACCATATCGAACGCCTGCGCCACGACGACCCGCGCCTGGAAGAGATGAAGACCAGCTTCGAGCTGGCCGATGCGCCGGCCACGGAAGTCGCCTGGGCACCGCGCGAACAGGAAATCAAGACTCGCCCGGAAGCCCTGGTCAAGGGCATCACCCCGGCGCAGCCGGCTCCGGTGTCCGCCACGCCGGCCCCTGCCCCCGTCGCGGCCGCCCCGGCGCCCGCTGCCCCGGGCCTGGGCGGGCTGTTCAAGCGCCTGGTCGGCTGGTTCACGGGCGGTGAAGCCGCCCCGGCCGCGCCGGCTCCCGCCCCGCAGGGCGAGGCCAAGCGCGGCAACACCCGGCCGAAATCCCGTACCCACGACGGCCAGGAGCGCCGAGGCGAACGCCACGGTTCCGAACGCAATCGCAACCGCCGCCATGAAGGCCGGCCGGAAGCCGCCGAAGGCGACGGTCTGCGCCACCACGTGCGCGGTGGACGCCGTGGCGATGGGGAACGCGCCGAGCGCCCCGAGCGTGCCGAACGGCCGGAGCGCGCCGAACGTGGCGCTCGCGCCGAAGCCCAGCAACGCGCCGAACGCGACATCATCGCCGAGGCGCAAGCGCATCCCGAACGCGCCCTGGCGCCGGAGGCCGTGGACGAGGCCGCTCCCGCCCGTGGCGGCCGCGGACGCCGCGGCCGCGGACGTGGCCGCCGCGAAGACCAGGCCGAAACGCCCATGAGCGAACAGGAAAGCATGGTCGCCGCCCTGGCCGAGACGGTCGCCGCCGCGCTGCCGCCCGAAACCGAGGACGACCGCGCCGACGCCCTGGCCGAAAGCACTGCGGCCGAGACGGATGAACAAGGCCTGGCCACGGAAGCCGGCGCCGATCCCGAGCGCAAGCGCCGCCGCCGCCGCAGCCGCCGAGGCCGCCGCGCCTCGGAGGACGGTACCGTGGTCAACGGCGAAGCCGGCCAGGACACGCTGCCCGAGGGCGAAGAAGCCCTGGCGGCGGAAGCCCAGGCCGCGCTGGCGGAAGTCGCCACGCCGGTCGAGCCCGTCCAGGCACCGCGCCATGAAACGACCGCCTCGATCGAGGAAGTGTCGGGTGCCGCCGCGTCGGGCGCCGCAGCGCCGGCCGTGGATACGCCGTTCACCGCTGCCCCCAGCCGGCCCGCGCATGCGCCGGCCGATCATGCCACGCAGCCCACGCCGGTCCAGGCCGCCGTGCCCGGTTCGACGACGCCGCAGCCCGTGGCCGCGGCGCCCTTGCAACCGGTCGCCCCGGCCGTCGTGCCGGCGCCCCTCGCCGAGCCGATACCCCAGCGCGCCGACGAAGCGGCCGCCCCGCACGCTGTGCCCGCGGCGCAGGCCGCCCCGCAGGTGCCTGCCGCCCCCGCCCCGGCGGACATCGCGGCGGCGCCCGCCCGGCCCTTGTCCGACGCGGTCCCGACGGCGACTGAAACGGCTGCCGCCGCGGCGCCCGTTGCCCCCGCTCCGGTGGCACCGGCCGTCACGGACGTCCAGCAAGCCCAGGCGCCTGCCGCGGTCCCGCCCTACGCGGCGCCGCAGCCGGCCAGCGTGCCGGACACGGCACCCGCAGGCGCATCCGCGGCCCCGGCCGTCGCGCCCGCGCGTCAGCCCGCCGCCAAGCAGAACCTGCAGGACGTGGTCAATGCGGCTGGCCTGACCTGGGTGGAAACGGACCCCGAGCGTCACGCCCAGACCCAGCAGCGCATGGCGGCCAGCCACGCTCCCATGCGCCTGGGTCGCGAGCGCAAGCCCGTGCCGCCGGTGTCCTCGGGCCCGCTGGTACAGGTGGAAACGCGCCACTAAGGCGCACACGGCGGCGCATGCGCGAGCATGCGCGCGTCGTGGCAAAGGCTGTCATGGCCAGAAGGGCTGTCCCACGAGGCAGCCCTTTTTTATTTCTCCTTGCGACGGGTCGCCGCGCAAGCCGGCCGCTATGCCGCGGGAGTCGGATGCAAGGCGCGGAAGCGCTGCGTGTACAGCGTGCTGACCCAGTCGATGAATACCCGCACCCGCGGCGAAAGCTGGCGATGATGCGGATACAAGGCGGCCAGCGGCAGGCCCGGGCTCTGCCAATCGCCCAGTACTTCCACCAGGCGGCCGTCGCGCAGCTCGTCTTCCACATGGAAACGCGGCAACTGGATCAGGCCACAGCCGCGTAGCGCGCAGACCACATAATTTTCGGCGTCGTTGACGGAGACCCAGCCGCCCAGCGAGTAGGCCTGGACCTTGCCGTCCACGCGCAGCTCCAGCGGATAGTCCGAGGCACCGCTGCTGGAAAAGAACTTCACGGCCTGGTGCGCGGACAGGTCGTCCGGATGCGCCGGGACCCCATGGCGCGCGAGGTAGTCCGGGCTGGCGCAAACCACCTGCGGCATGACGGCCAGGCGCCGGGCGACCAGCGACGAGTCGCGCGGATTGCCCGCGCGGATAACGCAATCCACGCCTTCCCGCACCAGGTCCACGAGACGGTCGCCGCTGCTCACCACCAGGTCGATGCCCGGATAACGGGCATGGAAATCGTCGATGTTGGGCATCACGATACGGGTGGCGTGGGTGCCGTGCATATCGACGCGCAGCATGCCGCGGGGGTTCGAGGCGGTATGGCGCAGCGAGGACTCGGCGTCATCCAGTTCGCTGAGCACCGACACGCAGCGTTCGTAAAAAGCCTGGCCGTCGGGCGTGGGACGGACGTGGCGGGTAGTACGTTCCAGCAGCCGGGTACCCAGCCTGGCTTCCAGGGCCTTGATCGCATGGGTCGCGGTGGCGCGCGGGACATCCAGCGAGGCGGCCGCCTGGCTGAAGCTGCCCGACTCCACGATGCGCGTGAACAGTTGCAGGGCGTCGAAGCGATCCATGGCAAGAGAGCGAAAAGACAGCGGATTGTTGAGCGCGGTTGAATTTAATTAGCAATTCAGACCCATTTATCCCATCCGCGATAACAAGAACAATGTACTCCATGCCTTCACCCTTTTCCACATGGAGCACATCATGAACGCGGACACCCTCAAGACCGCCATCGTCACCGGCGGCTCGCGCGGCATCGGGCAAGCCATCGCCCTGCGCCTGGCCGCCGACGGCTACGCCGTGGCGGTCAACTACGCGGGCAACACCCTCAAGGCCCGGGAGACCGTGGCCGCCATCGAATCGGCCGGCGGCAAGGCCGTGGCGATCCAGGGCGACGTCGCCGATCCGGACGATGTGGCGGCGCTTTTCGACAAAACCGGGCAAGCCTATGGGCGCATCGATGCCGTGGTACACAGCGCCGGCATCATGCCCATGGCGCCGATTGCCTCCGGCAGCCTGGCCGAGTTCGACCGGGTCATCGCCACGAATCTGCGCGGCGCCTTCCTGGTGCTGGCCCAGGCCGCGCAGCATGTCGCGGAAGGCGGCCGCATCATTGCGCTCTCGAGCAGCGTCATCGCCAAATCCTTTCCCGCCTATGGTCCGTATATCGCGTCCAAGGCGGGTGTCGAAGGACTGGTGCGGGTGCTGGCCAACGAGCTGCGCGGGCGCGGCATCACCGTCAACGCGGTCGCGCCCGGGCCGGTCGGCACGGAGCTGTTCCTGAATGGCAAGACGCAGGCGCAGATCGACCAGATCGCCAATATGGCGCCCTTGCAACGCCTGGGCACGCCAGAGGACATCGCCGCGGCGGTGTCTTTCCTGGCCGGGCCGGACGGCGCCTGGATTAACGCGCAAGTGCTGCGCGCCAACGGCGGCTTCGCCTGAAGGAGGCCGGCCATGGCAGCGGAATCCTGGAACAAGCACGCCCGGATCGTGTTGGGCGAATCCCTGGTGGCATCGTCGGCCGCCACCTTCAGCGCACTGGTGCTGGAACTGCCCGTATGGGCGATGTTCGTCGGCTGGATCGCCTACTTCACACGGGGACTCGACCTGCGCAGCGGCCTGGTCAACCTGGCATGCGTGCTGATCGGGCTGGCATTGGGGATGGCGGCCGCCCACGCCATGGCCGCCTTCAGCCCCCTGCTGGGCGCCTATGCGATCACCGCGGTGGTGACGGCCATCACCGCGATCGCCTTGTCGCTGGCGCGGATGCCGGTGTTCAACAACCTGCTGGGCTTCTTCCTGGGGCTCGTCGCCTACTTCGCCTCGCACATGCCGCCCTCGCCGGCCACTTTCCTCAGCCTGGGAGGGGCCGCCGCGATCGGCGCGGCGGCCGGCTTCCTGGCCCACGCCTGGCAGGGCCGCGTAAAGGCGTCCCGGCCCGGCACCGAGGGGCCCTGACCCGGAGGTTAACCATGACCAGCAAACCCCTATCGATTCCGGGCGGCGTTTTCGCCGCCCTGGGCACCCGCATGACCGGGCTCGAACCCGGGCTGTATGCCCTGTTGCGCATCGCATTCGCGGTCGTCCTGTTCACGCATGGACTGCCCAAGGCCCTGGGGGCCTCGCATGGCTCCATGGCCGATCCCATGGCGGGATCCATCAACCTGATCCGCAACGTGATCGGCCTGCCCTTCGCGCCACAGCTGGCGTTCCTGGTCATGCTGCTGGAAACCGGCGGCGCGCTCATGCTGGCGCTGGGATGGTGCACCCGCGCGATGGCGCTGCTGTTCGCGGTGGAGATGGTGGCAATCAGCTATGCCCTGGGCCCCACCTGGCCGTGGATCGACCGCGGCATCGAGTTCCCCGTCCTGATGGGTTTCCTGGCGCTGTATATGACGGCGCGCGGCGGCGGCGCCTATGCCGTGGACACGCGCCTGGGCCGGCGTCGGTAAAAGGCGATAGATAGCAAAAAGGCCTGCACGCCAGACGGAAGCACCGTCGCGCGTGCAGGCCTTTCTGCTTTCCGTTTGCGCCCGCCCTTGGCGGGAGCACGGCCCGGTCAGAACAGATAGGTGTAGGTCAGCTGGGTCACATCCAGGCCCGGGTTGGGCGTCTTGATGCTGGCATTGGAGAAATGCGAATAACGCAGGCTGATCCGGCTGGATTCCGTCAGTTGGAAACCCAGGCCGATATGGTCGCCGAACTGGAAGGCCGTGCTGATGGTCTTGTCCGCGAAGCGCGTCTTGTTGAATACCGTCGGGCCCACGCCGCCTTCGACGAAGAAGCGGTCGGTCAGCCACCAGCGGAACATGGGAATGGCGTTGAGCTGCCAGGCGCTGCTGGGATGCGCGCCTTGGTGGGCCCACCAGTAGGCGACGCCCAGTTCGCCCGTCAGGTCCAGCCGGCCCCAGCCACCGCCGAAATCGTAATTCCACAGGGGCGCGGTTTCGTAGTTCAGGGTGGTGCGGTTGTATTTCTCGCCCACGCCCATCTGCACGCTGACCCCGCCGTTGGAGCGCGTTTGTGCCTGCGCCAAAGGCATCGCACATGCCATCGCCAACGCGGTCAGCGCGCCTGCGACGATTTTGTTTTTATGACCACGGTTCATGGGCAACTCCAGCCAGAATAGAGAAAACAAAAGATTGTGTAACTTATCAGAAAACCGCGGCCTCGACCAAGCGGCACTGTGACGATTCGGCCACGTTGACGGGGAAAACAGAATTCCGCGGCTCCGACCAATCGGGGCCCGCGGTCCGCGAGATACCGATGCATGCCGCGAGGACCGCTGGCAGGGCACGATGGAAGCCGCCTTGTTGGAAGGATTCCGCGCGCATAGGCCGCGGCGGCTCCAGCAAGTAGCGGCCCCGAAGGCCTGTACGCGTCGGCCGGATCAGGCAGCCGCGACGACGTCGGCGGATTGCCGCGTCAACAGCGCCAGCAGGCGCGCGATTTCCTCGCGCAACTGCCGTCGATCCACCACCATGTCCACCGCGCCCTTCTGCAGCAGGAACTCGGCGCGCTGGAAGCCTTCAGGCAGCTTTTCCCGCACGGTCTGCTCGATGACGCGCGGCCCGGCAAAGCCGATGAGCGCCTTGGGCTCGGCGATGACGACGTCGCCCATGAAGGCGAAGCTGGCCGATACGCCACCCATGGTCGGATCCGTCAGGACGCTGATGAAAGGCAGGCCGGCCGCCGACAGGCGGGTCAGCATGGCGTTGGTCTTGGCCATCTGCATCAGCGACAGCAGGCTTTCCTGCATGCGCGCGCCGCCGGAAGCGGCGACACAGATGAAACCCGTCTTCTGATCCAGGGCAGCCTGGGCGCCTCGGGCGAAGCGCTCGCCCACCACCGAGCCCATGGAGCCACCCATGAATTCGAATTCGAAGCAGGCCACCACGGCGGGCACGCTGCGGATCGAACCGCTGACGACGACCAGGGCGTCGGTTTCGCCGGTCTGCTTGACGGCTTCCTGCAGGCGCTCCGGGTACTTGCGGCTGTCCTTGAACTTGAGCGTGTCGACGGACCGGATGGTCTGGCCGATCTCGACCCGCCCTTCCAGATCCAGCAGCGAGTCGATGCGCGCACGGGCGCCGATGCGCATGTGATGGTCGCACTTGGGGCAGACATGCAGATTGGCGGCCAGGTCCTCGTTGTACAGCACCGATTCGCAGGCCGGGCATTTGACCCACAGCCCTTCGGGCACGCGGCGCGCGCTGGGTTCGGTGGTTTTATTGATGCGCGGAGGCAGGAGTTTTTCGATCCAGCTCATTGTTTGTTTGTTGTCCTGATGATGACAGGCCTAGGCGGCGGCGGGGCCGCGCCTGGCCTGGTCCAATGCCGAGCGGATGCCGCCCAGCCATTCCCGCGCGGCCGCGATGGCCGCCTGGTCGCGCTTGTCCGCGGTGGCGCCCGCCACCGCCTGTTCCATGGTTTCGATGAGCTTGCTGCCTATCACCACCGCGTCGGCGACCTGGGCCACGCGCTGGGCGCTGGCGGCGTCGCGGATGCCGAAGCCCACGCCGATGGGAATATGAACGTGGCGGCGGATGTTGGCGAGTTGGCGGGCGACGTCATCGGTGTCCAGGTGGCCGGCGCCGGTAACGCCCTTGAGTGACACATAGTAGGCATAGCCGCGCGCCACCTTGCCGACCGCCTGGATGCGGGCATCGGTCGTGGTGGGCGCAAGCAGGAAGATCGGCGCGATGCCCTTGCCGCCGAGCAGGTCGGCGAAGGCCTGGACCTCTTCCGGCGGATAGTCGACGACCAGGACGCCATCGACGCCGGCGGCGGCCGCCGCGTCGGCGAAGGCGGCATGGCCCATGCGCTCGATGGGGTTGGCATACCCCATCAACACAACGGGGGTGTCCTGGTCGCGGGTGCGGAACTGGCGCACCGCGTCCAGCACCCCGCGCAGGCTCATGCCCTGGGCGATGGCGCGTTCGGTGGCGCGCTGGATCACCGGGCCGTCGGCCATGGGATCGGAAAAGGGCACGCCCAGTTCGATGATGTCCGCGCCCGCTTCCACCAGGGCGTGCATCAAGGGCACGCAGGACGCCGGCGAAGGATCGCCCGCGGCAACGTAGGGGATCAGCGCGGCGCGGCTGTCGGCGCGGGCACGGGAAAAAGCAGCGGCAATACGGTCTTGTCGGGATGTCATGCTGTCATTACCACTGTCGATTTACAGCGCCAGGCCCGCGCGCTCGGCCACGGTGTGCATGTCCTTGTCGCCGCGCCCCGACAGGCACACCAGGATGTGCTTGTCCTTGGGCAGGGTGGGCGCCAGGCGCACCGCGTGCGCGATGGCATGCGAGGATTCCAGCGCCGGCATGATGCCTTCGATGCGGCAGCAATCGTGGAAAGCCTTGAGGGCCTCGTCGTCGGTCACGCCCACGTAGGAGGCGCGGCCGCTGTCCTTCAGCCAGGCGTGCTCGGGACCGACGCCGGGGTAGTCCAGGCCCGCCGACACCGAATGCGTTTCCTGCACCTGGCCGTCGGCGTTCTGGATCACATAGGTGCGGTTGCCGTGCAATACCCCGACCTGGCCGGCGGCGATGGAGGCGGCATGCCGGCCGCTGTCCATGCCCTCGCCGGCGGCTTCCACGCCAATCAGTTGCACGGATTCATGCGGGATATAAGGGTGGAAAATCCCCATGGCGTTGGAGCCGCCGCCTACGGCCGCGATGACGATATCGGGCTGGCGGCCGGCTTCCTCGGGCATCTGCCACAGGCATTCATTGCCGATGACGGTCTGGAAATCGCGGACCATGCGTGGGTACGGGTCCGGCCCCGCCACCGTGCCGATGATGTAGAAGGTGTTGCCGATGTTGGTGACCCAGTCGCGCATGGCCTCGTTCAGGGCGTCCTTCAGTGTGCGCGATCCGGACTCCACAGGAACAACGGTGGCGCCCAGCAGCTTCATGCGATACATGTTGGATGCCTGGCGGCGGATGTCCTCGCTGCCCATGTAGACCACGCATTCCATGCCATAGCGCGCCGCCACCGTGGCGGTAGCCACGCCGTGCTGGCCGGCGCCGGTTTCGGCGATGACGCGGGGCTTGCCCATGCGGCGGGCCAGCAGGGCCTGGCCGATACAGTTATTGACCTTGTGCGCACCGGTGTGGTTGAGGTCTTCGCGCTTGAACCAGATCTGCGCGCCGCCCAGTTCCTGGGACCAGCGGCGGGCATGGTAGACGGGGCTGGGGCGGCCGACGAAGTGCTTGAGTTCGTAGTTGAACTCTTCGATGAACTGCGGATCGACGCGGAAACGATCGTAGGCCGCGCGCAGTTCATCGAGCGCGTGCATGAGCGTTTCCGCCACGAACACGCCGCCATAGGGACCGAAATGGCCCTGGGCGTCAGGAAAGTCGTAAGGTTTCACCACCGGTTTCACCACTTTATCCCCCCGGCACCGCGGGAAAGCGGACGGCCGGGTTTGGGGCCAGCCGCCAATTTAGCAACCCATTATTTTACCTGACCGCAAGTCGGCGGCCGTGGGCGCCGGCCGGGCGCCTAGAGCGACTGTCCGACCCGGCGCAGGAAGGTCGCGCAGGCATCGAGCTGGTCCACCGCGACGAATTCGTCCGGCTTGTGCGCCTGGGCGATGTGCCCCGGGCCGCAGACCACGGTGGGGATGCCCATGCCCTGGAACAGGCCGGCTTCCGTGCCGTAGGCGACCTTGCGCGTGGCGCTGTCGCGCATCAGGGCCCGCACCAGCTGGGTGATGGCGGCCTGTTCCGAGGCCTCCAGTCCCGGCGCCGCGGGGCCGCGCTCGATATCGATGCGGGCTTCGGGGAATTCGCTTCGCATGCGGGGCAGCAGCACCTCGTCCACGTAGCGCTGGATTTCGCGCTGGATGTCGTCGGGGGCGATACCGGGCAGGTTGCGGAATTCATAGGCGAATTCGCAGTCGTCCGGAATGGTGTTCACGGCGATGCCGCCACGGATCAGGTTGGTGGTCAAGGTGCTGAAAGGCACGTCGTAGAAGGTGTCGTAAGGCCCCTTGGCCTTATAGGCATCGGCCACGTCGCGGATATGGCAGATGAGCCGGGCGGCGTATTCGATGGCATTGCAGCCATGCGGGGTCAGCGAGGAATGCGCCGCCTTGCCGTGCACCCGGCAACGGTAGAGATTGATGCCCTTGTGCGCCACGACCACCTGCATGCCGGTAGGCTCGCCCACCACGCAGCCTTCGGGCCGGATGCCGCGGTCGCGCAGGTCCGCCAGCATGAAGGGCGCGCCGGCGCAGCCGACCTCTTCGTCGAAGGAGAACGCCAGGTGCAGGGGCTTGGCGCGGGGCATGGACAGGAATTCCGGCACCATGGCCAGGGCCGTCGCGATGAACCCCTTCATGTCGCAGGCCCCGCGGCCGTACAGGCGGCCGTCCTGTTCGCGCAGGACGAAGGGGTCGCCGCTCCATTGCTGGCCGTCCACCGGCACGACGTCCGTGTGGCCGGACAGCACGATGCCCCCTTGCTCGCCGCCATCGCGGCCGGGCAGCGTGGCGAACAGATTGGCCTTGGTCTGGTCGTCGTTGTGGACCAGCCAGGCCTGCACGCCCTGCTCCTTGAGCCAGTCGCGCGCGGTTTCGATAAGAGCCAGATTGGAATTGCGGCTGGTGGTGTCGAAACCGACCAGCGTTTCCAGCCAGCGACGGGTATCCATGGGCTTGCGCCTTGTTCGTCAAAACCGCCAGTGTAGGCCGGCGCCCCCCGCGCAGTCTATGGCGGCCCCCGGCAGGCCGCCACCTGCCCAGTGCGCGACTACCTGGCAGCTACTATTTGCGCGCCGCGCCCGTCACCCCGGGAACTTCGGCCAGGGCGGCCAGGGCCCGCGACAGGGCTTCGCCGCCATGGACCTCCACGGTGAACACCATATGGGCCAAGGAATTGCGGCTTTGCGTGTTGACCCCGATCACATTCAGCCGCAAGCGGGCGAAGACTTCGGACAGGTCGCGCAGCAGCCCGGAGCGATCGTGCGCCCGCACGCTGATGTCGACGGGATAGACGGTATTGCCGGTCTCCCCCCAGGCGACCTCGATGACCCGTTCGGGCTCGCGCTCGGCCAGGGCAGCGTAGCTGTGGCAATCGGTACGATGGATGGACACCCCGCGGCCGCGCGTGACGAAACCGACGATGGCATCCGGCGGGGCCGGCCGGCAGCAGCGCGCCAGCTGCGTCATGAGCGAACCCACGCCCACCACCAGCACCCCGCTCTTGCCGCTTTTCTCCGTGCTTTCCGCGCGGCTGGCATGCGTGATGACGCCGGGCTCTTCCGCGGGCTCCGCGGGCTGCTGGAAAACGGCGTCGATCTGCCTGAGGCTGAATTCATCCTTGGCCGCGGCCACGTACAGGTCGTCGGCCCGCGCGAAACCCAGCTGCTGCGCCAGCTGTTCCAGGTTCACCGCGGTCTTGCCCAGGCGCTGCAATTCCTTTTCGACCAGCGCCTGGCCCTGCGTGATGCGTTGCTGCAGCTCGATGGCATTGAACCAATTGCGCACCTTGGCGCGGGCGCGCGGGCTGGCCAGGAAACCCAGCTGCGGATTCAGCCAGTCGCGCGACGGGCCGCCCGCCTTGGCGGCGACGATTTCCACGGTCTGGCCCGTGGCCAGCCGGGTTTGCAGCGGCACCATCTGGCCGTCCACCCGGGCGCCGCGGCAGCGGTGGCCCAGGTCGGTATGCAGGTGATAGGCGAAATCGACAGGCGTGGAACCGGCGGGCAATTCGATCACCCGCGCCTGCGGCGTCAGCACGTAAATGTGTTCCGCGGGCCGGGGATGCGGCGCGGCGGCCGGGGCCGGTCCCGCGGCCTGCGCCGGCGGCGCGGGACCGGCGTCCAGGTCGGCATTCCAGGCCAGCAACTGCCGCATCCAGGAAAGCTGCCGGTCGTAGTCGCTGGACGCGGCCACCTGCCCGCCCTTGGCGCCGGCCTCCTTATAGCGCCAATGCGCGGCCATCCCGTATTCCGCGAACTGGTGCATGTCCTGCGTGCGGATCTGTACTTCGAACGGCCGCCCGTCCTTGTCCATCACCACCGTGTGCAGGGAACGGTAGCCATTGGGCTTGGGCCGCGAAATATAGTCGTCGAACTCGTCCAGCAAGGGCGTCCAGAGTTCGTGCACCAGCGCCAGCGCGGTATAGCACTCGCGGACGTCCCGGACGATGACCCGCAATGCACGCAGGTCGTACATCTGGTTGAAGTCCAGCTTCTTGATGCGCATCTTGTTCCAGATGCTGTAGATATGCTTGGGCCGGCCGCTGACCTCGGCCTCGATGCCGGCCTTGCGCAGGCCGCTGCGCAGGCGTTCGACGGCATCGGCGATGAAGGCCTCGCGTTCCACCCGTTTTTCTTCCAACAGGCGGGCGATCTCCTTGTAGCGGTCGGCGTCCAGGAAGCGGAACGCCAGGTCTTCCAGTTCCCACTTGAGCTGCCATATGCCCAGGCGGTTGGCCAGCGGCGCATACAGATCCAGCGTTTCCCGCGCCAGTTCCGGCGGGCAAGGCGTCTTGGACGCGGCGTGCCAGCGCAGGCTTTGCAGGCGCGACGCCAGGCGCATCAGGACGATACGCAGGTCCGCCGCCATGGCCAGCAGCATCTTGCGCTGCATCTCCTTTTGCGACCCGGTGTCGGCCGCGCTGTCGCTGGCCAGCCGCGCCACGGCGCCCAGGCGCAGCAAGGCGCGGGCGCCCTGCACCAGGCGGGCGACTTCCGGGCCGAACTCCGCGGCGGCCGGGTCATGCCGGCCCGAAGGCGCCGGCGCCGTCAGGTCCGCGGGCAGGGCCGCCAGCACGGCGGCCGCGCGCGTCGGCCCGTCGGTCTGCAAGCCTGCCAGGATGCGCGCCGCGCCCGCCGCGTGGCCGGCCAGGGGCTCGCCCGTCAGGGCCTGCTCATCGCCGAAGCGCGGCGCCGCCCATTCCACGGCCTTTTGCAGTTGTGCGCAGGCCTGCGCGTCCAGGCCAGCCGCGGCTTCGTCGAACCACGCGGCGTCGAAAGGCGTCGGAGTATCGTGATCGGAAGGCGCGGGCATCGGCGCAGGCGACAAAAACGGAACGAGGCAACAGGGACGGAATCCCGACACTCTACACTAGGGCCTGTCGCCCCTGGAAGGCGCTCGTGCGCCCCGCCCGGCCGGCGCGGCGGCGCCCCCGGTCCGGTCGCGGTGGGACCCATGCGTGGACGCCGCCGATGGGCATGAACATATGGAGAACCCGTCTTATGCTGCGATGGCTGCTAGGACGCGGCGCGCCCGCCGCCCGCGTCGCCGATGTGCAGGCGCGCATCGAACCGGCGCTCTGGGAGGACGTGTTGCGCGCCTACCCCTTCCTTGCCGGCCTGGATGCCGCGGACACCGCCGAGCTGCGCGCCCGCGCCGCCTGGCTGCTGGCCAGCAAGACCATGAACGGCGCGCGCGGACTGGCGCTGACCGATTTCATGTGCCTATCCATCGCGGTGCAGGCCGCCTTGCCCATCCTGAAGCTGCCCACGGCGCTGTACGAGGGCTGGGACGAGATCATCGTCTATCCCGGCGGCTTCGCCATTCCGCGCCGGCGCGAGGACGACATCGGCGTGGTCCACGAATATACGGAAGACGCCGCCGGCGAAGCCTGGGACGGCGGGCCGGTGGTGCTGTCCTGGGAAGACGCGCGCCTGGCCGAAGGCGCCTTCAATGTGGTCATCCACGAATTCGCCCACAAGCTGGACCTGATGGGCGGCGAGGCCGACGGCATGCCCAGCCTGGCGGGCCGGCCGGAGCTCAGCGCGCGCCTGTGGCGGCGCGTCCTGGACGACAGCCTGGACCGGTTTTCCGCGGCGCTGGAAGCGGTGGAAGCGGCGATCCCGCCGCATATCGACCCGGAAGGACCAGACGCCGACCCCTGGTACGGGCAACTGCCCATGGATCCGTACGCGGCCACCGACGAAGGCGAATTCTTCGCCGTCAGTTCGGAATCTTTTTTCGTCGATCCGGAGCCGCTGGCCGCCGCGCTGCCGGAGTGGTATGGGCTGTTGCGCACCTACTACCGGCAGGATCCGCTGTCGCGGCTGGGATGACCGGAGCCACCGCGCCGCGAGCGGCAGGAACTCAGCCGATGGCGGCGGTGACGACGATCTCGACCTTGTAGTCGGGATTGGCCAGCCGGGCTTCCACCGTGGCGCGCGGCGGCGCGTTGCCCGGGGCGACCCATGCGTCCCAGGCCTTGTTCATGCCGTCGAACTCCTTCATGTTGGCGACGAAGATCTGCGCCATCAGGATCTTGCTCTTGTCGGTGCCCGCTTCCGCCAGCAGGCGGTCGATGGTGGCCAGCACCTGCTGGGTCTGTCCGGTGATGTCCAGGGAGGCATCGTCCGGCACCTGGCCGGCCAGGTAGGCCACACCGTTGTAGATGGCCATGTCGGACAGGCGCTTTTCAACATTGACGCGCTTGATCGAACTCATGCAAGTTTCCTCTTGGTTGCAGGTTGTTTGCCGCCCGGGAACAACCCGGACGGGATCGAAGATTATCGCCGCGTCCGCATCGCGCACGCATAGGGGAAATGGAACGGCGGCCCGTCGCCGGCATGATCCGGGCGCCGGTTCCCGGCCGCCACCGGGCCGGCGCGCGCATCCGCGCCGATGGCCACGGGCCTACTTGGCCCCACTTTCCTCCGGGATGGGCGGCAACTGGAACACCTGCCGCAGGTAGGCCAGATAGGCGGGATCGTCGCACATGGTCTTTTCTGGCGAGTCCGATACCTTCGCCACGGGCTGCCCGTTGCAGCGGACCATTTTCATGACGATCTGCAGCGGCTGGTGGCCCAGGTCATTCGTGAGATTGGTGCCGATGCCGAACGATACGCGGCAGCGCCCGGCAAAGCGGCGCGCCAGCTCGATCGCGCGCGGGAAGGTCAGCGCATCGGAGAACACCAGGGTCTTGGCGCGCGGGTCGACGCGGTTGGCCTTGTAGTGCTCGATCATGCGTTCGCCCCACAGGAAGGGATCGCCGGAATCGTGGCGCGCACCGTCGAACAGCTTGCAGAAATACATATCGAAGTCGCGCAGGAAGGCATCGGTGCCGTAGACATCGGACAGCGCGATGCCCAGGTCGCCACGGTATTCCTTGGCCCAGACCTCCAGCGCGAAGACCTGCGAGTCGCGCAGGCGCGGGCCCAGCGCCTGGCAGGCCTGCAGGTATTCGTGTCCCATGGTGCCCAGCGGCAGGACATCGTATTTGCGCGCCAGGGCCACATTGCTCGTGCCGGCGAACATCTTGCCCATGGTGGCCTTCATGGTGGCCACGACCTCGTCATGCCAGGTCTTGGAAAAACGGCGCCGCGTACCGTATTCGGCCACGCGGAAATCCGCCAGGTCGGGCGCATCCACCACCAGGCCCATCTTCGACCGCAGGCGCGAGCGGCCCTCTTCCAGATCGGGATGCGCGCGCGTATTGCGGAAATAGACTTCGTTGACGATGGCCAGGACGGGGATTTCGAACAGGATCGTGTGCAGCCACGGCCCCTTGACCTCGATGGAGATTTCGCCGGGATGCTCGCCCTCGCCCACGGAGATGCAGCGTTCGGGCAAGTGGAACAGCCCCAGGAAATCGACGAAATCGCTTTTTATGAAACGCAGGCCGCGCAGATAGTCCAGCTCGTCCTCGCTGAACCGCAACTGGCACAGGTGATGGATCTCGGCGCGGATCTCGTCCATATAGGGGCGCAGGTTCACGCCCGGCGTGCGGCACTTGTAGCGGTATTCCACCTGTGCGGCAGGAAAATGATGCAGGACGACCTGCATCATGCTGAACTTGTACAGGTCGGTATCTAGCAGCGAGGTGATTATCATGATTCGCGTGATCGCTTTCGTGCGCGCCGGCGCTACGCGCCCGCGCGTTCCCGGGGCGGGACGGCGCGGTCTTCCTGCGCCAGGCGGGAAAAACCGTATTCAACCATAGTACCCGGACATGGCCGCCGGCCGCCCGCCTTCACGCCACGCCGGTTCATCGTTTCTTGTCCATCCGTGTCGCCGTTCGCCCGGCCCGGGCCCCGCACGGCAGGTTGATATGGGGCCGCGACATTACCCGCCCCAGGGTTATGCGCGGGGGCCGTCGACGCAATTGGGTAAAATCCCGTTTTTCACCAGAATAAATGACGCCCCTTCGGGAGTTGCCGCATGACTCACGTCGTCACCGAAAACTGTATCAAATGCAAGTACACCGATTGCGTCGACGTCTGCCCCGTTGATTGCTTCCGCGAAGGGCCCAATTTCCTTGTCATCGATCCGGATGAATGCATCGACTGCGCGGTCTGTATTCCCGAGTGCCCGGCCAATGCCATTTATGCCGAGGAAGACGTCCCGCAGGATCAGATGAAGTTCATCAAGATCAATGCTGAACTGTCCCAGGAGTTCGAGAGCATCAGCCGCTCCAAAACCCCGCCGGCGGATGCGGACGACTGGAACGGCAAGCCGGACAAGCTGCAGTACCTGGAAAAATAACCGCGCCCGCGTCCCGCGACGCATGAGGCTTGCTATTTCGACAGGCCGCCGCCCACGCACGCCCCTTCTTCCGGGGCGCGGTCAGCAGGCCCGCCGGCGCAGCATAAGGCTCCACTACCCATGCCCGAAAGCAAGTACACGCGCCAGACCGTTACCGAGGTTCGCACCTGGGTGCCGGGCAAATTGTTTTCCCTGCGCGTCACCCGCGATCCCGGCTTCGTCTACAAGGCGGGGCAATTCGCCCGGGTCGGCTTGCCGGAAAGCGACGCACCCGATGCGGTACCCACGCTGTGGCGCGCGTACTCCATGGTATCCGGCCCGCTGGACCATGAACTGGAGTTCTATTCCATCGTCGTTCCCGACGGCCCCTTCAGTCCCCGGCTGGCCGCGCTGAAACCGGGCGATGCGCTGTACATCGAAAAGAACCCATACGGTTTCCTTACCATAGACCGCTTCCTGGCCCCGGGATCGGCGGGGCCATCCGCCGCAGACAGCGACCTATGGCTCCTGGCCACGGGTACCGGCCTGTCGGCCTATCTATCCATCCTGCGGGATCCCGCCACCTGGACCGCCTTTCGCCGCATCATCCTGATCCATGGCGTGCGCACCGCCCAGGAACTGGCCTATCGCCAGGAGATCGAAGGCTGGTCCACCCTGCCGGAATTCGCCGACATCTATCGCGCCGATCCGCGCAAGCTGATCTATTTGCCCATCGCCACCCAGGAAGCGCTGCCCGGCATGCCGCAGGCGCGCCTCACCACCCTGATCCAGGACGGCCGGCTCGAAACGCTCGTGGGCGAAAGGCTGGACCCGGCTCATTCCAAGGTCATGCTTTGCGGCAATCCCGCAATGCTGGCCGACGCCCGTAAGCTCCTGGGAGAGAAAGGCTTCGCCCCGGGCCGCCGGGGCGTGCCGGGCAATCTGGCGGTCGAAAACTACTGGTAGCCGCGCTCGTGGCGGGCGGCGCCCTCCGCCTTTGGTCGCCCCCTGGCCGGCGGCGCCTGCAATCTTTGGCAATAAGGGCGGCACGCGCCTTGCGCGTTGCATAGTCGCCACGGAACGGAACGCGTCCCCTTCGACGAGACGGCGCGACGAACTGACAGGAAACTGAATTTCCCTTTTTGGCAACAGAATTTGGACGTCCCGAGCCCCTGGATCCGTCCCAATTACTGTCAGATCTGTTGCAGTGCGTAAAATGATCCGCACGAACGCGCCATGGCCGGGTCCAAAATGCATGAGGATAGTGCCAGGCGTGAAGGGGCCGACGGCTCCAGGTCTGGAAAGGAATTTTCGATGCTGTATCAATTGCACGAACTGCAGCGCGCCTTCTTGACGCCTTTTGCCGCCTTCACGGACGTCGGCTCGCAGTTGTTCTCCAACCCCTATAGCCCCTGGGCGTATACGCCCGTTTCCCGCCAGCTGGCTGCCGGCTACGAGCTGATGCACCGCATCGGCAAGGAATATGAAAAGCCCGCGTGGGGCCTGCCCACCACCGACATCGATGGCAAGCGCGTGAAGGTGGTCGAGAAGGTCGCCGTCGACAAACCGTTCTGCCGCCTCATCCATTTCGAACGGCAAGGGCTGAGCAAGCGCAAGGATCCCCAGGTACTGCTGGTGGCGCCGCTGTCGGGCCACCATGCGACCCTGCTGCGCGATACCGTGCGCGCCCTGTTGCCCCGGCACGATGTCTACGTCACGGACTGGGTCGATGCCCGGATGGTGCCCCTGTCGGAAGGCCCCTTCCACCTGAACGATTACGTGCGCTATGTGCAGGACTTCCTGCGCTTCCTGGGCGCCGATACGCATGTCATTTCCGTTTGCCAGCCTACCGTCCCGGTACTGGCGGCGATTTCGCTGATGGCATCGGACAACGACCCCTGCCAGCCCAAGACGATGATCATGATGGGCGGACCCATCGATCCGCGCCAAAGCCCCACGCAGGTGAATAACCTGGCGACCACCAAGCCCTATTCGTGGTTCGAGAACCAGCTCATCCACCGCGTCCCCGGCCGCTATCCCGGCGCCGGCCGCCCCGTCTACCCCGGATTCCTGCAACACGCCGGCTTCGTCGCCATGAATCCCGACCGCCACCTGAAATCGCACTACGATTTCTACCAGGACCTGGTGCGCGGCGACGACAACGACGCCGAAGCCCACCGCCGTTTCTACGACGAATACAACGCGGTGCTGGACATGGCCGCCGAGTTCTACCTGGATACCATCAAGATGGTGTTCCAGGAATACCAGCTTCCCACCGGTAAATGGAAAGTGGACGGCAAGCTGGTGAAGCCGGCCGACATCAAGAAGGTCGCCCTGCTGACGATCGAAGGCGAGCTGGACGATATTTCCGGCCTGGGACAGACGCGCGCCGCGCTGGACCTGTGCAGCGGGATCCCGGCCGACCGCAAGATGCATTACACCGCGGAGAACTGCGGCCACTACGGGATTTTCTCGGGTCGCCGCTGGCGCGAGCTGGTCTGTCCTAAAATCGCCGACTTCATCCGCCAATACGACTGAGGTCGCGACATGGCGGCCGCGGCCGCCGCTTGTTTCGATACGGGGCCGTCCAGGCCCCGCTTTTCTTTTATGCCCAGCATCACGCTCGCGGACCGTATCGACGGCCTGCTTCCCCAGACCCAATGCACCAAGTGCGGCTACGACGGCTGCCGCCCCTACGCGCGCGCCATCGCCGCCGGCGAGGTCGATATCAACCGCTGTCCGCCCGGCGGCGAAGAAGGGGTGCGGGCGCTCGCGGCCCTGCTGGGCCGTCCCGCGCCGGCGCTGGACCTGTCGCGGGGCCAGCCCGGCCCCTTGATGGTGGCGGTGGTCGACGAAGCCCATTGCATCGGCTGTACGCTGTGCATCGATGCCTGTCCGGTCGACGCCATCGTTGGCGCCGCCAAGCGCATGCACACGGTCGTGGATGAGCTGTGCACGGGCTGCGACCTTTGCGTCGCGCCCTGCCCCGTGGACTGCATCGCCATGGCGCCCGCGGGCCGCGGCTGGACGGCCGAGGACGCCGTCCGCGCGCGCGACCGCCACGAGCGCCGTGCCCGACGGCTGCTGGAAGGCGCCGGCCCCAATGCGGATACCGGCGCCGGCGCCCGCCGCGCGGGCGCCCCCCTGGCGGCCATCGCACGCCAGGCGCCGCTGCCGGCCGCCGATACGCCCCCGGCGCCGGTGCCATCGGGCGCGCGGCCGGACGGGCCGCCATCGGGCATCCCGGACCTGGCCGCGAACCCCGCGGCCGACGCCGAGGCCCAGGCCGCGGCACGCCGGCGGGCCGCGATCGAGAGCGCCCTGGCGCGCGCCCGGGCACGCCGCGCCACGTAAAAGGACACGGACAGGGCCCGGGATATGTGCGCCAGCGCGCGCGCCGGACCGGCAACAAACAGAACAGGAACCGTCCCACCGATGAATGCAGCCAAACGCCGCGAGATCTTCTCCCGCCTGCAAGCCGCCAATCCGACACCGACGACCGAACTGGAATACGCTACGCCCTTCCAGCTGCTGATCGCGGTGCTGCTGTCGGCGCAGGCCACGGACAAATCGGTCAACATCGCCACGCGCAAGTTCTTTCCCCATTACGGCACGCCGCAGGGCCTGGTGGAGCTGGGCGAAGCCGGCCTGGCCGACTACATCAAGACCATAGGCCTGTACCGCACCAAGGCGAAAAACGCCGTCGCCACCGCGCGCCTGATCCTGGAGCAGCACGGCGGCGAAGTGCCGCGCACCCGCGAAGCCCTGGAAGCCCTGCCGGGCGTCGGCCGCAAGACCGCCAACGTAGTGTTGAACACCGCCTTCGGACAAGCCACGATGGCGGTCGATACCCATATCTTCCGCGTCGCCAACCGCACCGGACTGGCGCCGGGCAAGAACGTGCTGGAAGTCGAGCTCAAGCTGACGCGGCTGGTGCCCAAGGACTACCTGCAGGACGCCCATCACTGGCTGATCCTGCACGGCCGCTACGTCTGCGTCGCGCGCACGCCCAAATGCCCGCAATGCGGGATCGCCGACTTGTGCGAATACCGGCACAAAACCCCGCCGAAGGCCGCATGAAGCCGGCCGTTTTCACACCACTGTCAAGCCCTGCCAGCCCTTAGAAAAAACCTATGTAAAACCCGCATAGTATTTTGCCCGGGCCGTCCGCATACTCGCCGCAACAATTAAGCACAATGAACGATGGTGGAGTATGGAAGACACCATTCTGGAGACCCAGGGACTGACCAAGGAATTTCGCGGCTTCGTCGCCGTGAAAGGCGTCGACCTGCGCGTGCGTCGCGGACACATCCACGCGCTCATCGGACCCAACGGGGCCGGCAAGACTACCTGCTTCAACCTGCTGACGAAATTCCTGGCGCCCAGCGCCGGCCGCATCGTTTTCAACGGCATCGACATCACCGGCGAACGGCCCGCGCAGATCGCCCGCCGCGGCATCATCCGCTCCTTCCAGATTTCGGCCGTATTCCCGCACCTGACGGTACTGGAAAACGTGCGCATCGGACTGCAGCGCAAGACGGGACTTTCCTATCATTTCTGGCGCAGCGAAAAGCCGCTGGACCGGCTCAACGAGACGGCGCGCGCGCTGCTCGATGAAGTGGACCTTGGCGGCTTCGCCGACGAAATGACGGTCAACCTGCCCTACGGACGCAAGCGGGCGCTGGAAATCGCCACCACGCTGGCCATGGAGCCGGAATTGATGCTGCTGGACGAACCCACGCAGGGCATGGGCCACGAGGATGTCGATCGCGTCACCCGGCTGATCAAGCGGGTCAGCGCCGGGCGCACCGTCCTGATGGTCGAACACAATATGAAAGTGGTGTCGTCCATCGCCGACCGCATTACCGTGCTGGCGCGTGGCGCCATCCTGGCCGAAGGCGACTACGCCGAGGTCTCGGCCAATCCGGACGTGATGCAGGCATATATGGGGACCACCGCGGGTGAATTGCAAGGAGCGCACGGATGACAGCGCCGGCACTGGAAATCTCCGATCTGCACGCCTGGTATGGCGAATCGCACATCCTGCATGGCGTGAACATGCAAGTGGCCCAGGGCGAAGTCGTGACGCTGCTGGGCCGCAACGGCGCCGGCCGCACCACCACGCTGCGCGCCATCCTGGGACTGACCGGCACGCGCCGGGGGTCGGTGCGCATCAATGGCACCGAATCCATCGGCATGCCCACTTTTCGCATCGCGCACCTGGGCGTGGGCTACTGCCCCGAGGAACGCGGCATCTTCGCCAGCCTGTCCTGCGAAGAGAACCTGCTGCTGCCGCCGGTCATCGGCGGCGCGCTGGGCGGGGGCATGTCGCTGGCCGAGATCTACGACATGTTCCCCAACCTGCACGAACGGCGGCACTCGCCCGGCACCCGCCTGTCGGGGGGCGAGCAGCAGATGCTGGCCGTCGCGCGCATCCTGCGCACGGGCGCCAGCCTGCTGCTTCTGGACGAGATCTCCGAAGGCCTGGCTCCGGTTATCGTGCAGGCGCTGGGACGCATGATCACCGCCCTGAAGCAACGGGGCTACACCATCGTCATGGTGGAACAGAATTTCCATTTCGCCGCGCCGCTGGCCGATCGCTTCTACGTCATGGAACACGGCCAGATCGTGGAGCATTTCGACGCAGCACAACTTGCTGAAAAACAGGAAACGCTCAACGACCTGTTGGGCGTTTGAATGTGCGACCCGCCGGATAACCGGCAACCCCCTACAAGAGGGAGAGGAGTAATGATGAAGCTGCATACCCTTACCGCCGCATTGGCGCTGGCCGGGCTGGGCCTGGTCGCGGCGCCCGCCGCTCACGCGCAAGGCGTCTCCAACGATGTCATCCGCATCGGCTTCATTACCGATATGTCGGGCGTGTATTCCGACATCGACGGCAAGGCCGGCGTGGAAGCCATCCGCATGGCGATCGAGGATGCCGGCGGCGCCATCAACGGCAAGAAAATCGAACTGCTGTACGCCGACCACCAGAACAAGGCCGACGTGGCGTCTTCGCGCGCGCGGGAATGGTTCGACCAGCAGCACCTGGACGTGCTGGTGGGCGGCACCAATTCCGCGACCAGCCTGGCCATGGCGGCCGTCGCGGCGGAAAAGAAGAAACCCTTCATCGCCATCGGCGCGGGCGCCTCGGACCTGACCAATGCGCAATGCACGCCCTACACCGTGCACTACGCCTATGACACCGTGGCCCTGGCGCGCGGCACCGGCTCCGCCGTGGTGAAGGACGGCGGCAAGAGTTGGTTCTTCCTGACCGCCGACTACGCCTTCGGCCACGCACTGGAACGCGACACCGCCAATGTTGTGAAGGCGGCCGGCGGCGAAGTCAAGGGCCAGGTGCGCGCACCGCTGGGCGCCTCGGACTTCTCCTCGTTCCTGCTGCAGGCGCAGGCATCCAAGGCGCAGATCCTGGGCCTGGCCAACGCGGGCGGCGACACGATCAATTCCGTCAAGGCCGCCAACGAGTTCGGCATCACCCAGTCCATGAAGCTGGCGGGCCTGCTGGTGTTCATCAACGACATCGACTCGCTGGGCCTGCAGGCCACGCAGAACATGTACCTGACCGATGGCTGGTACTGGGACCAGAACGACGCCTCGCGCGCCTGGAGCAAGAAGTTCGAGGCCAAGATCGGCCGCAAGCCCTCCATGCTGCAGGCGGGCGACTACTCGTCGGTGTCCTTCTACCTGAACGCCGTCAAGGCCACCGGTACCGACGACGCCGACACCGTCATGAAGTGGATGAAGTCGAACAAGATCAACGATATGTTCGCCCAGGGCGGCTATGTGCGCGAAGACGGCCGCATGGTCCACGACATGTACCTGATGCAGGTGAAGACGCCCAAGGAGTCCAAGGGGCGTTGGGACTACTACAAGGTGGTGGCCACCCTGCCCGGGGACCAGGTCTACACCAAGCTGTCGGAATCGACCTGCAAGCTGGTCAAGAAATAAGCCCGGCATCGCGGCGCGGCGCGTCCCGGCACGGCCCGGGGCGCCGCGCCCGCCTTCGCTTGCCTATGCATAACCGGCGCAGGATTTCCAAAAAACCATGAATTTTTTCGGCATCCCCATGCAGGCCCTGTTCGGGCAATTGCTGCTGGGCCTGGTCAACGGTTCCTTCTACGCCATGCTGTCGCTCGGCCTGGCGGTCATTTTCGGTTTGCTCAACGTCATCAACTTCGCCCATGGCGCGCTCTACATGATGGGCGCCTTCGTGGCATGGATGGGGCTGGCTTACCTGGGGCTGAACTACTGGATCATGCTGCTGCTGGCGCCGCTGGTGGTGGGCGTGTTCGGCGTGATCGTCGAACGGCTGCTGCTGCGCCACCTGTACCGCCTGGACCATCTATACGGGCTGCTGCTCACCTTCGGGCTGACGCTGCTGATCGAAGGGCTGTTCCGCAGCTTCTACGGCGTGTCGGGCCAGCCCTTTCCCACCCCGGACCTGCTGCGGGGCGCCACCAACCTGGGTTTCATGATCCTGCCCAACTATCGCGGCTGGGTGGTGGTGGCGTCGCTGGTGGTCTGCCTGGGCACGTGGTTCGTCATCGAGCGCACCCGGCTGGGCGCGCTGCTGCGCGCCGCCACGGAAAACCCCAAGCTGGTCGAGGCCTTCGGCGTCAACGTGCCGCGCATGATCATGCTGACCTACGGCTTCGGCGTCGCCCTGGCGGCCTTCGCCGGCGTGCTGGCGGCGCCGGTGCTGCAGGTCTCGCCCCTGATGGGCTCGAACCTGATCATCGTGGTATTCGCCGTGGTGGTGATCGGCGGCATGGGCTCCATCATGGGCGCGATCGTCACGGGGCTGGGCCTGGGCGTGGTGGAAGGCCTGACCAAGGTCTTCTGGCCCGAGGCATCCAATACCGTGGTCTTCGTCATCATGGCCATCGTGCTGCTGCTGCGTCCCGCGGGCCTGTTCGGGAAGGAAAAATGAATCGACACATTGCCGGCTATGCGGTGCTGGCCGTCGCGGCGGCGCTGCTGCCCTTCTTGGGCGTCTATCCCATCTTCGCCATGAAGGTCATGTGCTATGCGCTGTTCGCCTGCGCCTTCAATCTGCTGCTGGGCTTTACCGGCCTGCTGTCCTTCGGGCACGCGGCCTTCCTGGGCAGCGCAGCCTACGCCACCGGACATGCCCTGAAGGCCTGGGGCCTGACGCCCGAGGCGGGCCTGGTCTTCGGCGTCGCGGTGGCCGCCCTGCTGGGGCTGGTCGTGGGCGGCCTGGCCATCCGCCGCAGCGGCATCTACTTCGCCATGATCACGCTGGCCATGGCCCAGATGGTGTACTTCTTCTTCCTGCAGGCGCCCTTCACCGGCGGGGAGGACGGCCTGCAGCAGGTGCCGCGCGGACGCCTGTTCGGCCTGATCGACCTGAGCAGCGACCTGACGCTGTACTACCTGGTGCTGGCGCTGTTCCTGATCGGCTTCGCCATCATCTGGCGCGCCGTCAATTCCCCCTTCGGACAGGTGCTCAAGGCCTTGCGCGAGAACGAACCGCGCGCGGTTTCGCTGGGCTATGACGTCGAGCGCTTCAAGCTGCTGGCTTTCGTGCTGTCCGCGGCCATCGCCGGCCTGGCGGGCTCGGCCAAGACGCTGGTCTTCGTCTCGGCCACGCTTTCGGATGCCACGTGGCAGATGTCCGGGCTGGTGATCCTGATGACCCTGATCGGCGGCATGGGCACCTTCCTGGGCCCGGTGCTGGGCGCCTTCATCGTCGTCCTGCTGGAAAACAAGGTCGGCGATTTCGGCCAGGCGCTGACCAGCCTGACCGGCGTCGAGTGGTTCCGCCAGCTGGGCGGATCGGTCACCATCGTCATCGGCCTGATCTTCGTGGTGTGCGTCATGGCCTTCCGCCGCGGCATCGTCGGCGAATTCCAGGCCCTGCTGCGACGGCGCAAGGCGGCCTGAGGCCGCCGGCGCGGCCCTGCGACGCGGGGCCGCGGCTTTCCGCCCCATCCCGCCGAGCGGGGCGGCGGCTCCCCACGCCGCGTGGCGTCGCGACCCGCCGCAGGCCTCCCGGCAATCCCTGCCGCCCGGCGCCGCCCCTTTCCCGCGCGCGCCGTTGCGCCCCCGCGCGCCGTCCGGCCCAGCCGCCATCCGACCGAGCGCCCTTCCCATGGCGATGCGGTCTACGACCCTTGCAGGGCACGTGCCATGCGAAGGAAGGACCGCCCCGCGCCGCGCCGGCACGCCGCCGCACGAACCGCCACGTGTTTTCGCTATGCTATGGGGCGATCCGGATGAGCACGGCGCGCCCAGCCCCTCGGCGGCGTCCTGAACTTTTCCCGGTTGGCAATGTCTTATATAAGACATAAGATATAAGACCCAGGATTCCCCCGCCCTGCCGCGGTACATGACAAGCGCGGGGAAACGCATGAAAATGGCTGCTTTTTCGCGGTCCACTACATTGGAGTTCATCATGCCGCACAACGTGTTCGACACACTCAAGACATTCAAGATCGGCAACCAGACCTGTCAGTACTACTCCCTGCCGGCGCTGGGCAAGGCGCTGGGCGTGGATGTGCAACGACTGCCTGTGTCGCTGCGTATCGTGCTGGAATCGGTGCTGCGCAATTGCGACGGCCAGAAGGTGACCGAAGAGCATGTCAGGCAGTTGGCGAACTGGCAGCCCAATGCCAAGCGCGAAGAAGAAATCCCCTTCGTGGTGGCCCGCGTGGTGCTGCAGGACTTCACCGGCGTGCCCCTGCTGGCCGACATCGGCGCCATGCGCTCCGTGGCGCAGGCCATGGGCGCGGACCCCAAGCGCATCGAACCCCTGGTGCCGGTGGACCTGGTGGTGGACCACTCCGTCATGATCGATTACTTCGGTTCCAAGCAGGCCCTGGACCTGAACATGAAGCTGGAGTTCAAGCGCAACCAGGAGCGCTACCAGTTCATGAAGTGGGGCATGGAAGCCTTCGACACCTTCCGCGTCGTGCCCCCCGGCTTCGGTATCGTGCACCAGGTCAACCTGGAATACCTGGCCCGGGGCGTCCACCTGGACAAGGCCAATAACGTGTACTACCCCGACTCCCTGGTCGGTACGGACAGCCACACGACCATGATCAACGGCATCGGCGTGGTGGGCTGGGGCGTGGGCGGCATCGAAGCCGAAGCCGGCATGCTGGGCCAGCCGGTGTACTTCCTGACGCCGGACGTGGTGGGCGTGGAACTGAAAGGCCAGCTGCGCGGCGGCGTCACCGCCACCGACCTGGTGCTGACCATCACCGAGATGCTCCGCCGCGAAAAGGTGGTGGGCAAGTTCGTCGAGTTCTGCGGCGAAGGCACCGCCAGCCTGTCCGTGACCGACCGCGCCACCATCGGCAACATGGCGCCCGAGTACGGCGCCACCATGGGCTTCTTCCCGGTCGACGAGCGCACCATCGAGTATTTCAAGGGCACTGGCCGCACCGAGGAAGAAATCGCCGCCTTCGAGGCCTATTTCAAGGCGCAGAAGATGTTCGGCGTGCCGAAGGGCAAGGACATCAAGTTCACCAAGCTGCTGACGCTGGACCTCGGTTCCGTGGCGCCCTCGCTGGCCGGCCCCAAGCGCCCGCAGGACCGCATCGAGATCGGCAACGTCAAGGACACCTTCGTCTCCCTGTTCTCCAAGCCCGTGGCCGAGAACGGCTTCAACCAGCCCGCCGAAAAGCTGGAACAGGTCTTCACCACCAGCGCCGGCACCAAGGTGAAGAACGGCGACATCCTCATCGCTGCCATCACCTCCTGCACCAATACCTCCAACCCCAGCGTCATGCTGGCCGCGGGCCTGCTGGCCAAGAAGGCCGTCGAAGCCGGCCTGAAGGTATCGCCCAAGATCAAGACCTCGCTGGCGCCGGGATCGCGCGTGGTCACCGAATACCTGACCAAGACCGGCCTGCTGCCCTATCTGGAAAAACTCGGCTTCGACGTGGCCGCCTACGGCTGCACCACCTGCATCGGCAATGCCGGCGACCTGGCCGCCGACCTGAACGAAGCCATCAACGACAACGACCTGGTCTGCGCCGCGGTCCTGTCGGGCAACCGCAACTTCGAGGCACGCATCCATCCCAACATCAAGGCCAACTTCCTGGCGTCGCCCCCGCTGGTGGTCGCCTATGCCCTGGCCGGCACGATGCTGCGCGACCTGATGACCGAACCGGTCGGCAAGGGCAAGAACGGCGACGTCTGGCTGGGCGATATCTGGCCCTCCACCGAAGAAGTGCAGAACCTGCTGAAGTTCGCCCTGGACTCCGATGTCTACCGCGAAAACTACAGCGATGTGCGGACCAATCCGGGCAAGCTGTGGGAAAACATCAAAGGCGTGAGCGGCGAGGTCTATAACTGGCCGACCTCCACGTATATCGCCGAACCGCCCTTCTTCAAGGACTTCGGCATGGAACCCGCGGCCATGCCCACCGTCCGCGGCGCCCGCGCGCTGGGCATCTTCGGCGACTCGGTCACCACCGACCACATCTCGCCGGCCGGATCCATCAAGGAAACCTCGCCCGCCGGCAAGTGGCTGAAGGAACACGGCGTCATGAAGGCCGATTTCAACAGCTACGGCTCGCGCCGGGGCAACCATGAAATCATGATGCGCGGCACCTTCGCCAACGTGCGTATCAAGAACCTGATGATCCCGCCGCGCGAAGACGGCAGCCGCTTCGAAGGCGGCGAAACGCTGTACCAGCCGTCCGGCGAACAAATGCCCATCTACGATGCCGCGATGAAATACATCGAAGCGGGCGTGCCCACCGTGGTCTTCGGCGGCGAGGAATACGGCACGGGATCGTCGCGCGACTGGGCCGCCAAGGGCACCCAGCTGCTGGGCGTGAAGGCCGTCGTGGCGCGCAGCTTCGAGCGCATCCACCGCAGCAACCTGGTGGGCATGGGCGTGCTGCCCCTGCAGTTCAAGGGCGACGACAGCGTGCAATCGCTGAACATCACCGGCGAGGAAACCTTCGACGTATCCGGCCTGGAAAACGGCATCAAGCCCCAGCAGGACGTCACGCTGACCATCCACCGCAAGGACGGGTCGTCGCAACAGGTGCAAGTGCTGCTGCGCATCGATACGCCCATCGAGGTGGACTACTACCAGCACGGCGGCATCCTGCCCTTCGTGCTGCGCCAACTGCTGGCCGCCTGAACGGACGGACCGCGCAATCACCCATGGCAGCGGCGCCGCGATGCGGCGTCGCTACCTGGGGAACGCCGACGCCCGCGCTCCACGCGCGCCTTCCCTTCCACCAGCGCGCACCAGCATAGTCCGCCGTAATCCCTTCCCCTCCGCCACTACACACCCGGAGGCGCCCGCGTCTTCCCTCCCCGCAACACACCCACGTAGGCGGGCCACGGCCGCGCTGGGCGGCCGCGGCCCGCGGGCATCGCTACCTCTTCCTCCGGCAACACCCCCCACCCACGAAGCCCAAGCACCCAAACCGCCCCAGCACCCGCGATTCCGGCACGCTGGAGTTCGCAGGGGGTGATGCCTGGCGGGGCTGGCCCGTCGGAGGGCGAACGAGCGGATGCCGAAGGGAGCCGTGGCGCGGACGCCATCGAGCAGGACTACTACCCGGGAGCGCCCGGCGGACGAGGCGAGCGATGTGGTGTCCGGGGCCCGGGCCCCGGACCGCCCGACCGGGCCGGACCCGCCAGGCATCGCCCCCGGCGGACGGCCCAGGAACACAGATCCCCGCCAGCAAACAAACAGAACCGCCCGTGAACACAGAGACAGAGACAGAGACAGAGACAGAGACAGAGACAGAGACAGAGACAGAGACAGAGACAGAGACAGAGACAGAGACAGAGACAGCGACAAGGCCCGTCACCCGACGCCCCGCCGGACCTATCCCGCCAAGGTCCGCCCCACGGCAAGCATCAATCCAGCCGGATATCCGCTTTCTGCACCACCACGGCCCAGCGCTGCCGTTCCGCGGCCAGCCACTTGTCCATCTCGGCCGGCGTCATGGTCACCACGTCCGCGCCCTGCTCGGCCAGCTTCGCCTTCAGTTCCGGCACATTCATGATCCGCGCCAGTTCCTTGCTAAGACGGGCCAGCACCTCCGGCGGCATCGCCGCCGGCGCCACCACGCCCTGCCACGTCCCCGACTCGAAGCCCGGCACCCCGGACTCGGCGATGGTCGGGACGTTAGGCACCTGCGGCATGCGATTGCGGCTCGACACCGCGATGGCCTTGAGCTTGCCGCTCTGGATATGCGGCAGCGTAGCCAGCATGCCGTTCATGATGATCTGCGTCTGCCCGCCGATGGTATCCGTGATGGCCTGCGAGCCGCCCTTGTACGGCACGTACTGCCACTGCGCCTGGGTCGCCTGCTCCACCGCCACGCCCGCCACGTGAGGCGCGCTGCCCATCGCCGTCACGGCGAAATTCAGGCGCTCGCGCTTGGACAGCGCCACCAGCTCCGCCAGCGTATTCACCGGCACCGAGGGATGCACCGCCAGGATGTGCGGCGAATACGCCAGCATGCTCACCCCGCGCAAATCCTTGTTGGGATCGAAATTGAGCTTGGTATAGACGGACGGGCTGATCATCAGCGCCCCCACGTCGCACAACAGCAGCGTGTGGCGGTCCTCGCCGGACTGCGCCACGATGCCGGCGCCCAGGTTGCCGTTGGCGCCGGGCCGGTTATCGACGATGACGGTCTGCTTGAGCGTCTCCGACAGCGGCTGGCTGATCGCGCGGGCGATGATGTCGGAAGAGCCGCCCGCCGGATACGGCACCAAGAGGCGGACATTGCGATCAGGCCAATTCTGCTGGGCGCGCACGGCCGGCGCGACGCCGTACAGCGCGGCTGCGCCGGCGACGGTCAGAAAGGAACGGCGGGATGGAACCATGGGAATCTCCTCTATATCGTCGTTTGTTATAGGACATCATATAAGTGCCGCGACGATTCTGCCGACGATCGCGGTCTGCGTCAATGCTCACATTAGGGGACAATCTGGAGCGCCCGGCCCCACATCGACCAGTATCTCGCCGGTCGGATAGATCAACCCAACCTAGATGTACGACAACGTGCCGGCAATATGAAAGCCCTGGACTCGCGCGTCAGTCCAGCTCGTACGCGTCCATCGCCAAGGCACCATAAGCGACCTCGTCCACCAGGCGCGTGGCACGGCCCTCTCCCGCGCCCCACGCCACGAACAGCGGCATCAGGTGCTCGTCGTGGGGGTGGGCCTGGGCCGCGCCGGGCGCCATGGTCTGCCAGGCGAGCAGGGCCGCTGTGTCGGCCGCCGCCAGGCGATCGCCGACCCATTGCCGAAAGGCCTGGACGTACGGCAGCGGCGCCGCATCGTGGGCGGCCTGCACGTGGCGAAGATTGTGCGTCAGCGAGCCCGATGCGACGATCAGCACGCCCTCGTCCCGCAGCGGCCGTAACATCCGGCCCAGCAGGTACTGGCCGCCCGCATCGCGCCCGCCATCCAGCGCCAGCGCCACGACGGGGACATCGGCGTCGGGATAGAGGAAACGCAGCGGCCCCCACACCCCATGGTCCAGCGGCCGGGCAGGGTCCCCGGCGACGGCGACACCCTGCGCGGCCAGCAGCCCTTGCACACGCGCGGCGAGGGCGGGCGAGCCCGGGGGGCCGTAGGACAGCCGATACAGCTCCGCGGGAAACCCGCCGAAGTCGTGCCATGCGCGCTGGCGGTCCCGGGTAGCCACGGCCAACCCGTCGCGGTACCAGTGGGGAGAAATCGCCAGGATGGCGGAGGGACGCTCCCTTCCCTGCGGCCACGCCGCCAGCGCCGCGCCGGCGCGACCGGGCTCCAGCGCCAGCATGGGCGAGCCATGGGAAACGAACAGTACGGGCCACCGCATGGCACACCTCCAGCGTAACGATGGCCTATCGTAACGCCGTCGCACCGAGCGGCCGCCATGCCACCAGGCCGCGCCAGGCCACCATGCTGCCATGCTGCCGTGCTGCCGTGCTGCCGTGCTGCCGTGCTGCCGTGCTGCCGTGCGGCAAGGATACGGCAGGGATGCGGCCACGACCGTCCGGCCCGGCATGCGTGGCGGTACACTATACGGTTCTCTTTCCCCCTGACCGGTCCTTCATCCCCATGCCACGCTCCCGCAGCCATACCTCCTCACGCCTGACCCGCGACGCTTCGCGCCTGGCTACGCTGGCGCTCGCATTGAACAGTTCGGGCAGCCGGGTGGAGGACGTATTCTGGGAAGAGCAACTGCGCGCCTTCATTCCCAAACTGCTGCGCAGCGGCAATGACGCGCCACTGGAATCCGCGCTGGACCATTTGTCCCAGACCCATCCCGGCGCGTACGAAGTGCTGATCGAACAGGCGGAAACCTTTACCGAGTCCACCGTCATCGAAAAGAACGGCGTCAGCTACGACGTCCTGCTGATCGTCGCCCCCATGGTCGCGTGGACGCGCTACACCATCCCGACCGGGCCCGTGTCCCCCGCCGCGCTGCAGGCGCTGACCGCGCAGTTGCACGGCCACGTGCTGGCGCAGGGCGCGCGCCTATCCCTCATGCCGCACCTGGTCAGCATCGACCAGATGCCGCGCACCTTCTCCGAGACCTGGCAGTGGCTGCAACGCCTGGGCTCGCATGCCCTGGGCGCGGAAACCATGAAGCCGGCCATCACGGAAGACGCGGAAACGGCCAATATGCTGGCCGACACGCGCTACCTGGTGGGCGCGGTCGCCGTGCCGCGCGGCACGGCGATCTTCCGCTGGCAGGAAAGCCCCGGCGACGCCGGCGCAACCCGCGAAGCCTGCCTGGCGCGGTGGATAGAACAGGCCCAGCCCACGCTGGCCACCCTGCTGCCCGGCTGCAGCTTCGAATGCCTGCTGCCCGACGCCTACTACGTCAGCAACCGCGAAGCCGACCGGCGCGTGCGGCCGCTGGCGCTGCGCGCCGCCGTCACCTGGCTCGAAGGCGCGGTCAACCTGGAACCGGCGCGGCTGCGCGCCGTGGTGGCGGGCTGCGGCGAAGGCCGCATCGACGAGTACCGGGTCGGCTTCACGGCACGCAACAGCAACGACGTCATCTACGGCTGCGTCTGGCCGCTGTATGGCCGCGAAGACGAAACGGGCGGGGAAGAGGACAAGCCGGACCCCGTGGAGGAAATCGCCGCGCTGCTCAAGGAGCAGGGCGTGAACGATGTCCGCCGCATCCCCGGCGTGCTTCCCGCCGAGTACTGCGAGGACTGCGGAACGCCGTACTTCCCGAACCCGCTCGGCGAGATGGTGCACGCGGAGCTGCCGGAAGACGCCGAGTCCGCCCCGGCCCGGTTCCACTAGACGGGCGAGCGCCATCGATACCTCCCCATGCCCACGCCAGGCTCCGCCATGCACGCGGACATTTTCTGCCGAAGGGTGGACAACTACGGCGACATCGGCGTCTGCTGGCGGCTGGCGCGCGGGCTGAAGCAGGCCGCCGGCTGGCGGATCCGCCTGTGGATCGACGATCTGCCGGCTTTCGCCAGAATGGAGCCACGCTGTGCCCTGGACCGCCAGATCCAGGATATAGACGGGGTCGCCATTGTGGCCTGGACGTCTCCGGCACCGGCCCTGACGCCGGGCGATGTGGTGATCGAGGCGTTCGCCTGCGATCCGCCGGATGCGTTCCGTGCCGCCATGCGCCAGCGCGCCGCCGCGGCCGCGCCTGAGCCGGCCGCGCCTGAGCCGGCCGCGCCTGAGCCGGCCGCGCCCATATGGATCAACCTCGAGTACCTGAGCGCCGAGCCGTGGGTGGAGTCCCACCACCGGCTTCCATCGCCGCAGCCGGACGGCCTGATGAAGTACTTTTTCTTCCCGGGATTCACGGCGGCCACGGGCGGCCTGCTGCGCGAACCGGATCTGGCGGCGCGGCGCGACGCCTTCCAGCGCTCGCCGGACGCCCAGCGCGCTTTCCTGCAGGGATTGGGCATCGGCGCGGACCGCATGGCGGGTTGGCTGCCGGCTTGCGGCGGCGCCCATCCGGCGTCGACGCGGCTGGCGACCCTGTTCTGCTATCCCACGGCGCCCCTGGCAAGCCTGGTGGCGGCCCTGAGCGGCGACCCGCGGCCCACGCTGCTTCTGGTGCCGGAGGGCGTCGCGCCCGGCCTGGAGGCCCTGGCCGGCCCCGCTGCCACCGGTTTGGATATCGTGCGCATCCCCTTCCTGTCGCAAGACGACTACGACAGGCTGCTATGGTGCGCGGACCTGAACTTCGTGCGTGGGGAGGACTCCGTGGTCCGCGCCGGATGGGCAGGCCGCCCCCTGGTCTGGCAGATCTATCCCCAGGCCGACGACATACACCTGGATAAGCTGCACGCCTGGCTGGACCGCTACCGGCCGCCGCCACAGGCGCGGGCCCTGATCCTGGCGTGGAACACCGGCGCCGCGTCCGGTCCGCTGGCGGCGGCCTGGCGGGACGCGACCTCCGCGCCGGGCTGGGAGGCGTGGCGGCACACCGCCCGGGCATGGGACCGCGACCTGTCGGCCATGCCCGACCTGGCGGCAAACCTGATCCGATTTTGCGCAAATCTGCGCCAAAAATGTTAGAATTCTGGGTTTTTCGCCCCCTTTACTTTCCCGATCCGACACCGTAACCGGACCGGGCAGAACCAGATATCTCCCCGGAGTTTTAATCGATGAAAACCGCTCAGGAACTGCGAGTCGGCAACGTGGTCATGGTCGGCAAGGATCCCCTCGTGGTCCAGAAGGCCGAATACAACAAGTCGGGCCGCAACGCGGCCGTGGTGAAGCTGAAGTTCAAGAACCTGCTCACCGCCGCCGGCAGCGAATCGGTCTACAAGGCCGACGAAAAATTCGACGTCGTGGTGCTGGACCGCAAGGAGTGCACGTACTCCTATTTCGGCGACCCCATGTATGTCTTCATGGACGAGGAATACAACCAGTACGAGATCGAAGCCGAAAGCATGGGCGACGCGCTCAACTACCTGGAAGAAGGCATGCCCGTGGAAGTCGTCTTCTACGACGGCCGCGCCATCTCGGTGGAACTGCCCACCAGCGTCGTGCGCGAGATCACCTATACCGAGCCCGCCGTGCGCGGCGACACCTCCGGCAAGGTGCTGAAGCCGGCCAAGATCAACACCGGCTACGACATCAACGTGCCGCTGTTCTGCGAAATCGGCGACAAGATCGAAATCGACACGCGCACGGGCGAATACCGCAGCCGCGTCAACGGTTAAGCCGCGCGGCGCGCCGCAAGGCGCCACGCTCGCCGACCCGCGAAGCCCTCCCGACGGAGGGCTTTTTCTTTGGGCCGCGATTCCGCGATGGCCGCCGAAGGCGCGGACGGGGAACCGCCACGGCGGCCATCCTACCCAGTGCGTGCCACATATCCGGCCACGGCCGGCATGGCCGGCGACTATGCCCCAACCCCCGGTCGTTCATGCAAGAGGTCGGTCCCATGCACCCCATACACCCGCTCGCTCCCATCCGCGCCCAGGCCTACGACGCGCCGCCCTTGACGGCGCCGTTCCGGACGGGGACCGGCCCGTCACCCGGCCCACGCGCACGGCTGCGACGGCCCGCGAGCCAGGCGCTCAGGCTGGACTTGCCGCCCAAGCGGCCCACGACGCAGTCGCCCGCGCTGACGCCGCCATCCCGCACCCCCTCGGATCCGCCCTCGGTATCCGCCCGATTGTCCGCCCAGTCACCCGCCCCCTTGCCGGCCCACTTGCCGGCCCAGCTGTCCGCGCCCCTGTCCGCGCCCCTGCCCGCGCCCCTGTCCGCGCCCGTGACCGCCTCCCCGTCCGGGTCATACATCACGCTCGTGCCGGCTCCCACCGAGGTCCAACCCGGCTCGCCGTTGTCGCTTCCTTTCATCGAACCCCAGCAGCTGTTCAACGCCCTCAGCCCCGCCATGCATCGCATCGCCAACGAGGTGATGCGCGACGAAGCGCCCGTGTCCCGCCGCGCGAACGATGGACGGTTCCGGGGCGGTCTGGTATCCATGCACAACAACGCCTCCAAGCGCGCCGTCACGCGCGACATCGTACGAGGGGCCAGCCAGTTGCTGGCGCGGGATGCCTGCACCATGAACGCCTGCGCGAGGTCGTACGGCATATCGCATCAGGCCTTGCGTAGCTTCGTCGAACCGGATGGCCATCTGACCGCGCTGGGCCGCGCCGTCGACGATGCCACGCTGATCACGCCGCAGGACCGCAAGGCGGCGAACTTGCCGCCGACCGTGGGTCGGACGGTGCTGGACGAAAAGGATTACGCCCTGGCGGACAAGATGGTCGGGATGCGGGCGGGCCAGATGTCGCGCGCGCTGTTCTGCGAGATGTTCGGCTATGACCACGAAACCATCTATCGCGCCTACGAGGACACGGGCGCCATGACGGCCTTCGGCCGGCAGGCACGCCACGCGCTGCGCGCCGCCAACGGGCTGGAGGAATCTCCCGAGGCGGATGCCGGCCAAGTCTCCCCGGACGCCGCCGACCCCGATGTGGAGCGCACGCTTGCCGAGCAGCGCCTGACGGACCTGGCCACGCGCGGGAACATCCGCATCCGCTATTGGCGGGGCGACACCTTTCAAATGTTCGGTCCGCCCGAAGCGCCGTTGGCGGGCGACGTGGACCGCGCGGGCGGCGATTGGCGTATCCGGCCATCGCGCCTGGATGAATACCGCATGGCGCCGCGGCAGTGGGCGATGGACCACATCGTCGACATCCTGCGCCTGCATGCGCGCGGCGCGAGCGGCCGGGCTGCCCTGGCCGCTCGCTATGCGCTGACGCCGTCCGGCATCGGACGCGCCATGCTGATCGCGCCCCAGCCCGGCACGCACCTGGAAATCCTGACTGAGGATAGGATCGACACGCCCTAGTGCCCCTAGTGCCCCTCGTACCGTCAGTCCGCCTGAACGCCATCGCACCGCCTGCCCCGAGGTCCATCCCATGTACGCCATCCATGCCGCCGGCCAGGCGGCCCCCCCGCCTATCGAGACGCAACAGCCCACCCCATTTCGCGCGGGCGTCGCCCCGCCTCCCCGGGCACGCGCACGCATGCACCGGCCGACGCGGCCGCCATTGACCTTGCAGCTGCCTTCCCGGCAGGCCTACGCCACGGGCCAGGGTGCCGGCCCGGGTTCCGGTGCGGGGTCGCCGGCGGCCAGCCATTTGGATGCACCATCCTGTCCGGGGTCGGGTTCGCCGCTGTCGGCCATATCGTCGCTCTCGCTGCCCTTCCCTTTCCTGGGCGTGGATCGTCTGCTCGACGGCCTCGATCCCGAGATGCGCCTCGTCGCCCGGGACGTCATGCAGGACGACGACGTCTTCGGCGCCCCCCCATCCACCGGCGCCGGGGAGATATCCGGACCGCGCCCCGCCTCGCCGGGTGCCGCACCCGGGCGTCCGCCCAGCATGGCCGGGCGGACGCCCGAGCCGCCATCAGGCTCCGCGAGTCCGCCGGCGGTCGAGCAGGACGCCCGCCCGCCGGCCACTGCAACGAGCCATTCCGTGCCTGCCACCGCGGAAGCCCTATCGCGCCGACGCCACGAGGCATGGCGGCGATCCCTACTGGCCACGCTGAACATGGGCCCCAAGCGCGACATCACGCGCGAGGTGATCCGCGAAGCCAGCCGGCGCCTGGCCGGCCACCCGGCCAATCTGCGCGGTTTTGCCCGCGCTGCCCGGGTTTCGCAGCAGGCGCTGCGCAGCTTCGTCGATGGCTGCGGCAGGCTGACCGACCTGGGACGAGCGGTGGACCGCGGCACGCTGCTGACACCCGCCGACCGCCGCGCCGCGAACCTGCCCGACATCGAGCGCAAGACCACGCTCCAAGGCGAAGACTTCGCGTTGGCCGGCAAGCTGATCAAGCTGAATGCGGGCGGCTTGTCGCGCGCCCTGTTCTGCGATCTTTACGGCTACGACCGCGCCACGATTTACCGGGCTTACCAGGAAGACGG
This sequence comes from Bordetella bronchialis, assembly GCF_001676705.1. Taxonomy (NCBI): domain Bacteria; kingdom Pseudomonadati; phylum Pseudomonadota; class Betaproteobacteria; order Burkholderiales; family Alcaligenaceae; genus Bordetella; species Bordetella bronchialis. Next base: position 1,723,249 of record NZ_CP016170.1, on the reverse strand, counting down.
CACCCTGACCGAATGGGGCCGCGCGCAGCGCGACGCGCTCGGACCCGACGGCCACGCCCGCCCCGCCATGCAAACCGGCCCAGGCGCGGATGCGAATATGACGCCCCTCGCCCGCGCGGAACAACCGGGACCCGCCGCGCGGGACGGCACTGAACCGGGGATGGGCTCGCCTCTGCATGCGGACATGCAGGCACGGCAGCGCAAGGGCCACTGGGATCCGGAGACCGCGGCGCAGCGCCTGTCGACGCTGGCCTCCCAGGAAGGCATCGCCCTGGGCTACTGGCACGAGGCCAGCTTCCGCAAGCTGGGCAAGACGGACGCACCGCTGGCGGGCAATGTGGACCAGGCCGGCGAGCGGTGGCGCATATGCCCGGCCGGAGGCGGGGACTACCGCGTCCCGGCCGGCGAGCAGGCCATGGAACACATCGTCAACATCCTGCGCCTGCATGCGCACGGGCACGTGGGACGCCTGGCCTTGGCGGCGGAATACACGCTCGTCCGTCCCACCCCCCGGGGACCGATATTCGCGACGCCCAAGGCGGGCGCGCCGGACGCCGCGCGCGCCCGAGCGGCGGCGGGTGCCCGGTAGGCCGCCGGCTACTGCAGGCGCTCGTCGTCCAGGATGTCCGGCACCGCCAGGAAATCGATGCCGTCCTCGAGCAGCGCCTGCCGTTCCTCCGGCGTGGAGGTGCCGCGGATCGCACGTTCCTCGGCCTCGCCTTCATGGATGCGCCGTGCCTCTTCGGCAAAGCGGGGGCCGACGTTCTCGGCCCGGCGGACCATTTCCCGCACCTGCTTGAGCACCGCGGCCTGCAGGCGTGCCATCTGGGCCGGTCCGCCGTCCTGATCCGTCACGGGATTACCCGGGGGCGTGGGGGATTTCAGGTGCGATACGTTCAGGCGCGGCGCGGACAGGCGCTTGGAGACCTTGGTCGAACCACACATGGGGCACGACACCAGGCCGCGAGACTGCTGCTCGTCGTAGTTTTCATGCGAGGCGAACCAGCCTTCGAACAAATGGCCCTGCTCGTCGCATTGAAGGTCGAATACTTTCATGACAGGGAATATGGCGACGCTCGATGCCTATGCAAGCCCTTCCGGCTTCCAGGCGGGCTACCGCCCTTGCGGGTCCCGCCGGGATACGCATCATACACGGCCCCGCGCCGCGGTCAGCCGAAATGCAGGCGCGGTACCGCGGCCAGCAGGCGCCGGGTGATCTCGTGCCTGGGCTGCCGCAGGACGGTGGCGGTGTCGTCCAGTTCCACGATACGGCCGCCATGCATGACCGCGATACGGTCGGCCAGGTATTCGACCACGCTGAAGTTGTGGGTGATGAACAGATAGGCGATGCCCAGCTCGCGTTGCAGGTCGCGCAGCAGGTCCAGGATCTGTGCCTGGATGGATACGTCCAGCGCCGACGTGGGCTCGTCGCAGATCAGCACCTTGGGCTCCACGGCCAGGGCCCGCGCGATGGCGATGCGTTGGCGCTGGCCGCCGGAAAACTCGTGCGGATAGCGCGTCGCGGTGTCCTCCGGCAGGCCGACGCGGGCCAGCAGCCGCGCCACGCGATCGGCGCAGGCCTGCCTGGGCAGGTCGCGCCGCAGCGCCAGCACGCCTTCCAGCAGGATCTCGCCCACCCGCATGCGCGGGTTGAGCGACGCGAACGGGTCCTGGAACACGATCTGGATGTTCTCGCGCAGGCGGGCCAGTTCGCGCCCACGCGCATGCATCAGGTCCGCGCCGTCCAGCATGGCGTGGCCGCGTATGCGGGCCCCCTCGATCAGCCTCAGCAGCGCCTTGCCCGTGGTGGTCTTGCCGCAGCCGGATTCGCCCAGCAGCGCCAGCGTTTCGCCGGCGCGCAGGCTGAAGCTCAAGCCATCGACCGCCTTCACCCAGGACTTGATGCGGCGCAGGGGCCCCTTGCGTACCGGGTAATGGACGGACAGGTCGCGCACTTCCAGAACGGTCGGGCCGATATCGGGCGCGGGCGTGGCGGGCTGGCCGATCGCCGGGCCGCCGGACAGCGGCCGGCCGCGTTTTTCGAAGGCCGGGATGGCGTCGAACAATTGCCGCGCGTAGGGATGGCGCGGCGCGGTGAAGAACTGTTCGGCCGGCGCGCATTCGACGATCTCGCCGGCCCGCATCAGCGCCACGTGCTGCGCCACGTTGCGCACCACGGCCAGGTCGTGGGTGATCAGCAGCATGGCCATGCCCATATCGCGCTGGATGCCGGCCAGCAGGTCCAGCACCTGGGCCTGCACCGTGACGTCCAGCGCGGTGGTGGGTTCGTCGGCGATCAGCAGCAGCGGCTCGGCGGCCAGCGCGATGGCGATCATGATGCGCTGTTTCTGGCCCCCGGAGAACTGCATGGGATAGTCGTCGATCCGCCGTTCCGGCTCCGGGATGCCGACGCGCCGCAGCCAGTCGATGGCGCGGGCGCGTGCCGCCTCGCCGCGCAGCCGCGTATGGGCGCGCAAGGTCTCGACGATCTGGTCGCCCACGCGCATGACGGGATTCAGGCTGGTGGAAGGCTCCTGGAAGATGATGCCGATGCGCCCCCCGCGCACCCGGCGCATCGCGCTTTCCGGCAGCCGGGTCAGGTCCTCGTCCGCCAGCTCCACCTGGCCCGCGACAATGCGGCCCGCGTCCGGCAGCAGCCGCAGCAAGGCCATGGCGGTGATGCTCTTGCCGCTGCCTGACTCGCCGACCAGCGCGAAGGTTTCGCCGCGCGAGATCGCCAGGGCCAGGCGCTGGACGGCGACCGCGATGCCGCGCTCGCCGGCGATTTCGACGCGCAGGTCCTGCACCCGCAAAACGCTGTCCGCGGCGCTCATCGCCCTTCTCCCTGCCGCGTGGCCTCGCGCGTTTCGGCGGCCACGGGCGATACGGCGAACAGGCCGCCCGTGGGCGGCGGCGCCAGCACGGGAAGGCGCCGCGCGCGGAACTTGCGCGCGCGCGGATCGAAGGCCGCGCGCACGCCGTCGGCGAACAGGTTGGCCGCCAGCACCAGCGCCAGCATGAAGACGAAAGCCGTGCCGAGGTTCCACCAGATCATGGGGTCCATGGACATTTCCAGGCGCGCGGAGTTGATCATCGAACCATACGAATTCATGCTGGGATCCACCCCTATACCGAGATAGGACAGCACGGCCTCGTACAGGACCAGGGAGGAGAACTCCAGCACCACGGTAATCAACACGATATGCATCACATTCGGCACCAGGTGGCGGCGCATGATGCCCCACCGGGACACGCCGAAGGCCCGCGCGGCCTGCACGTATTCCAGCTCGCGCAGCTTCAGGACCTCCGCGCGCACCAGGCGGCACAGCCCGGCCCAGCCGGTCAGCCCCAGTATCAGGCATAGCAGGAACAGGCGCAGGTCGGCACGCTCGGCGGAAGTGGGAAAGCGCGAGGGATTGTTGTCGATGTACACCTGCATCATCAGCACGCATGCCGCCACCAGCAGGACGCCCGGGATGGAGGTCAGCGTGGTGTAGAGGTAGGTAATGGCATCGTCGACCTTGCCCTTGAAATAGCCGGCGGCGATACCGAAGCCCAGGGCCGGCGGCAGCATGGCCAGGGTGGTCAGGCTGCCGATGACCAGCGCCGTGCGCACGCTCTTGATGGCCTGCCACAGGACGTCGTTGCCGGTGCGGTCCGTGCCCAGGGGATGGTAGCCCGTGGCCAGGCCGGCCAGGACGCCCGCCACCAGGCACAGCACGCACAGCGTCAGATACATCGGCCGCCAGCGTATGTCGGTATCGCCGCGCAGCAGGTCGCGCATGGCGGCCCGCCATGAAGCACGGCGCCGCGCCAGCACCGCGCCCAATGCCACGCCCAGGACCAGCGCGGCCAGCACGCCACCCGCCAGGCCGGCGGCCGCGCGCTTGGCCACGTCGGGCCAGCGTTCCTTGTCGGGATCGGCCAGATGAGCCGCACCCGCCCGCAAGCGTGGGAAGTCGCGCACGGGCCGACCGTCGACCAGCATGCTTTCCTTGGTGAACTGGCGCGCCGCCAGCGGCGCGGAATAGGTCTTCTCCGGACGGGTCAGCACGGTGCCTGCCAGCGCGGCGTCCAGCAGCGAACGCACCGAGGGCGCGTAGGCCACCGGCGCGTCGGCGGCCGCGCCGGGCAAGGGCGGCAGGCGCGGGCGGTAGTGCACCGAATCCAGAAGTCCGGCCACGACGAAAACCGCCAGCACGGCCGCGGCGCACATGGCCGGGCCGTCCTGCGCCACCCTCAGCCAGGTCGCGCGCAGGGTCGGCGTGCGCCGCACGTGCCAGGCATACGCCAGCACGCCGGCCACGATCAGGTACAGGGCGACGTCGGTCCAGAGCAGAACGATCAAGGGCATGGCGGTCACTCGAAACGCACGCGGGGATCGGCCAGCGTGTAGGAGATGTCGGCCAGGATCAGGCCGACGATGTACAGCGCCGATCCCAGGAACACCATGGCGCGCACGATAGAGAAATCCTGCGCATTGATCGCGTCGATGGTGTAGCTGCCCAGGCCGGGAATGCCGAAAAAGGATTCCGCGATCAGGCTGCCCATGAACAACAGCGGCAGCGTGGCGACGGTGCCGGTCAGGATGGGCAGCAAGGCGTTGCGCAGCACATGGCGGAACAGCACGGCGGCTTCCGTCAGGCCCTTGGCGCGCGCGGTGCGCACATAATCCTTGCCGATCTCCTCCAGGAAGAGCGTGCGGTAGAAGCGGGCCTCCGGCCCCAGCCGCGAGACCACGGCCACCGCCACCGGCAGCGCCAGGAACTTGACCGCATCCCAACCGCCCGCAAAACCCGAATACGGCACCAGCCGTAGCAGCTTGGAGAACATCCACTGTCCGGCGATGATGTAGAACAGCCCCGATATCGATAGCAGCACCACGCAAAGCACGACGCCCCAGAAATCCAGGCGGGTGGCGCGGAAAAACACCAGCAGCAGCGAGAAAACGATGCTCGCCCACAGGCCCAGGAAAAACGTCGGCACCGCCAGCGCCAGGCTGGGCCACATGCGGGTGCGTATCTCGCGGCCGATGTCGCGGCCCGCGTCGGACGCGCCGAAATCCATGCGCAGCAGCGGCACCGAGCGCTGGTAGAAGATGGTGTCGGTAAGGCGCCGCGCGCCTTCGGCCTGTGCGTTGTAGAACAGCGGCTTATCGTAGCCCCGCTCGGTCTTCCATTTGTCGATGGCGTCCTGGCTGACGCGCTGTCCGCCGATGGACAGGCGCGCCATATCGTCCGGCGTGTTCACCGCGAAGAACAGCACGAAGGTGAACAGGTTCACGCCGATCAGGATGAGCACGCCGTACAACAGGCGGCGAACGATATATGCACTCATGTCGACTCCCTGGCCGCGACGGTCCGATCGCCGAACGCCGTCTGTTTCTCGCGGCGGCGCAAGGCACGGTAGGACGGCCAGATCGCCAGCGCGATCAGCACGAGCAGCAGCCACAGGGGCCACCAGATCGGCCGGTTCCATTCATCTATCTTGCGGTCCCGCAGGGCCGTATCCAGCTTCATGTATTGCAGCGTGTTGCGGACCATCTGCGTCGGCTTGGCATTGCCCACCCATTGCTGGTAGGCGCCGCCGGACATCGGGAAGTAGCCGAACATCCAGGGCGCGTCGCGCTGCACGATGGCGACCATGCGGTCGATGATGGCCGCCTTTTCCGGACCGTCGTCCAGGAACTTCATCTGGTCGAACAGCTTGTCGAACTCCGGGTTGACGTAGTTGGAGGCGTTCTCCCCGCCCGACGTGGCCTTGGCATTGGGGCCGTACAGCAGGAACAGGAAGTTCTCCGCGTCGGGGTAATCGGCGTTCCAGCCCCACATGAACATCTGCGCGGTACCGCGCCGCATCTTGTCCTGGAAGCGGCTGTAGTCGGTGGAGCGCACATCCAGCTGGATGCCCAGCTTTTCCAGCTGGCGCCGCATCCAGTCGAACATCGGGCTGGCGCCCATGCCGGTCATCGCGTCGTAATGCAGGACCAGCGGTTCGCCGGTTACGGCATCGCGGCCGCCCGGATAGCCGGCCTCGGCCAGCAGCTGTTTCGCCACATCGATGGACTTGCGCACCGGCTTGCCGTCGACCACGTCATAGACCACGGGATTGATCCCCTCGGGCGCCGGCTTGTAGCCCAGCACGCCGGGCGGCACGGGACCATAGGCGACGGCGGCCTGGCTGTTCTCGAAAATGGCGACGTACTCTTCCCAGTCGAAGGCGATACTCAGGGCCTGCCTGAGCTTGCGGTTGCGCTCCTGCTTCTGCGGGGTATCGCCCTTGCCCACCACCGGGTCGTTCCAGTTGAATCCCAGGTACCAGTTCTGGGTCTCTACCGTGGTCGGCAGCTGGATGCCATGCTCCCGATAGCGGGCGGCCTTGTCCGGGGAATCGCCCGCGGCCACCAGCATGGCGACGCCGTACTCCCCGCGCTCAACCTGCGGGATGTCGTAATAGCCCTGCATGAATTTGCCGGCGAGCGGGGTGGACTCTTTTTCGATGCTGAACACCACGCGGTCGATGAAGGGCGTGGGTTTGCCGCAATCGGCCAGGCGTCCCGCGGCGCGATCGGCGGGCTCGCCATCGCAGGGATAGGGCTCCCCGTGGAAATTGGGATTGCGCGCCAGCACGTGCCGCCGGTTCTGCAGCGACTCCACCATCATGTAGGGGCCCGTCCCCACCGGCCAGGTATTCAAGGACAGGTTGCGCGTGGCCATGCCGGGCTGGCTGTAGAAGCGCTCGGCTTCCCAGGGCACGGGCGCGGTGAAGGTCATCGCCAGCCAATACTTGAACTGCGGGTACTTGCCCTTGATGCGGATGCGCAGCGTGTGCGGATCCGGCGCCGTGACGCCGTCGAAGCCGGACTGGCGCAAGTCCAGCCAAGGCAGGTCGCGCGCATCGGGCGGCAGCTTGGCCCGGGCCTGCTGGTCCTGCGCGCGCAGGCGATCGCCATATTCCTTCATCCCCACCACGTAATCGGCCATCAGCGAATAGATGGGCGATGGCAGTCGCGGGCTGGCGAGGCGGCGGAAGGCGTAGACGTAATCGTCCGCGGTCAATTCCCGGGTGCCGGTCAGCGGGAAGTCCGGAATCGCCGACTTATCGTCCAGCTCGCCGGGACGCAGCGGGTAATACGCATAGCTGCCGTCCGGATTCCGGGCGAAGGCGGGATGCGGCTGGAAGCGGATGCCTGGGCGGAGACGCACCTCGTACACGCTTTCGGCGATGGTCTCGCCTGGCGCATCCGCCGGCAGCACCCGGCCCTGCGCATCCAGGTAGGTGGGAGGATCGATACTGGCCGCGGCCCGGGGGATCAGCTTGTACGGACGCGCCAGGTAATCGTAGCCGTACAGCGGCTCGTAGACGTTGTACGTGAAGGGCGTTTCGTCGACCGAATAGGAACTGGCCGGGTCCAGGTATTTGGGCGAATTGCGGGTAAAGGCGGTGTAAAGGGTGTTGTCCTTTTCCGCGCCCGAGCGGTACGGACTGTTGATCGGGCTTTCCTGCCCGCAGCCCGCCAGCGCCGCCACGCACAGCGCCGCCAGCAACCAAAGCCGCCTGATGCTCCCCATTTTTTTTCCGGTCCTGCCCGCAAGTCGATGTCGGGGCAAGGATAGCAAACTGGGATAACGAGCAGGCCGGCCAGGGCCGGGCAGCCGGCCGGAATCGTCAAACCCGCGGGAAATCCCGTATCAGGGCGCCGCCTGGCCGGCGGGCGCGGCGCATTTGCGCTCGTTCCAGCAAGCGAAGCGCCATTCCCAGGGCGGGACCGCGCCCGGCTGGCCCCACAGGCCCTTGCCGGCCTTGCGGGCTTCGCGTTCCAGCGCCGGCAGCGCGGTATCGCGCAGGTACTCGCCGTTGCGGACGGTGTTGGCCCAGGCATAGCCCGCGGCCACCTGCTTGCGGTTGGCGGTCTCGCCGCCGTCCGCCGGCAGGTCGCAGACGTCGCGTCCGTAGCGGTCCTGCTCGTAGCAATGGGCGGTCAGGGTGCGCCCCGCCACCAGGGCTTCCAGGTTGCGCCGCGCGGCCTGGGCGTAGGGCTGGCCGGGCTTGTCCTTGCCATGGCCGGTTTCCGGCGCGTCGATGCTGGCCAGGCGGATGCGGTACTGGCGGTTGTTGGCCCCCAGCAGCGTCACGGTGTCGCCATCGGCGACGCGCACGATGCGCCCTTGCAGCGTGTACGCCTGCCCTTTTCCCGCCGCCGGCCCGCGCGGCGAGGAGCAATACGCCACCCCGGCGCCCATCAGCGCGACCGTCAACGCGATGACGGGACGCGTTACCCCCATGCGCCGCAACGCGGCGTGCACTGCCTTTACAACCACCCGGCCCTCCGGAAACGCCAGTACAACAACCCGCACGCCACGCCGATGCCGGCCAGCGTCATGGGGTACCCATAAGTCCAATCCAATTCGGGCATGTACTTGAAGTTCATGCCGTAGATGCCCGCTACCGCCGTCGGCACGGCCAGGATGGCCGCCCAGGACGCCAGCCGGCGCGTCGTGTCGTTCTGCTGCGACTGCCCCATCATCAGGCTGGCCTCGAAGGCGAAAGCCAGCGCGTCGCGCAAGGCGGCCACCAGTTCGTCGATGCGCATGACGCGGTCGGCGACTTCGGCGAAGTACGGCCGCGCGTGCTCGTCGATCGCGGTCATCTCGACCCGCGCCAGGCGCCGGCAGATTTCCGCCATCGGCGCGATGGCATTGTGGATGCGCAGCAGGTCCCGCCGCTGGCGGTACAACCGGCGGATGTCCGCGTCCTTGGCGCCGCGTATCAGGAGCTTCTGTTCGGCGTTTTCGACCACGCCTTCCAGCTTGGTGACGGCATGGACATAGCGGTCCACCAGAAAGTCGAGCAGCTCGGACGCCACGTAGTCGCTGCCGCGCGCCAGCAGATCCGGCGCGGCCTCCAGCCTTTCGCGCAGCGCGCTGTACGGCGCCGTGGAGCCACGCCGGATGGTGAACAGGAAACCGTCGCCGATGACCAGCTGCGTTTCGCCGAACAGCGGCCGGTCGCCGTCCAGTTCCAGCGTGACGGCCACGACCAGGACCACATTCCCGTAGTCGATGATCTTCGGGCGCTTGTGCGGCTCGTGGATTTCCTCCATCGCCTTGGGGCCCAGGCGCAGCTCTTCGCCCACCCGGGTGAGCAGCTCGGGATGGGGGTTCTTCACGCCCAGCCACAGCAGGCGTTCGGACTGGCCCACGTAGGAATGGATTTGTTCGATCGGCACGGCGGCGTCGCGGCGGCCCTTCACGTACGAGATCGATGCGACGACCTCGCCGTTGTACTCGCCCGCGCCTTGCGCCACGGCGGGCGCCGCGGGGGCACTGGATCCGGGATCCTGCATAAACAATTCCTTCCTGTCTCTTGACGAGGCCACGCACGCCGCACGGCGGGCCCGCCCCTGTTTCGAGCAGCCGACGATGATAGCACCGGGGTGCGGAGCGGCCGCTTCCATGCCCCGGGGCACGGCCTTGCATGGCATGCGGCTTGCACAACCGTGGCCGACATTGTCCCGCAGGGATCCCACGCATGCCTGAACAACGACAACGATCCGCCGTGCGCATCGGCATCTCGGGTTGGCGCTACGCGCCCTGGCGCGGCCGCTTCTATCCCAAGGGATTGCCGCAAGACCAGGAATTGGCCTATGCCTCGCACCAGGTCAGCACGGTGGAAATCAACGGTACCTTCTATTCCTTGCAGCGGCCCGAATCCTTTGCCCGCTGGCGCGACGAAACGCCGGGCGGCTTCGTGTTCGCCGTAAAGGGACCGCGCTTCCTGACGCACACCCTGCGGCTGCGGAACGTCGAGGAACCGCTGGCCAACTTCCTCGCATCCGGCGTGCTCGGCCTCAACGAAAAACTGGGGCCCTTCCTATGGCAGCTGCCCCCCACCCTGCAGTGGGAGCCGGCGCGCATCGAGCCCTTCCTGGATCTGCTGCCCCGCGATACCCAGGCCGCCGCCGCCATGGCGCGTCGCCACGGCCCGCGCATGCGCGGCCGCAGCCTGACGGAAACCGATGCCCGCCGCCCCTTGCGCCATGCCTTCGAGGTGCGGCATGCCAGTTTCGCCTGCCCGGAGTTCGTGGCCGCGCTGCGGCGGCGCGGCATGGCGCTGGTGACGGCGGACACCGCGGGGAAGTGGCCGCTGCTGGAAGACGCCACCGCCGACTTCGCCTATGTCCGCCTGCATGGGGACAAGGCGCTATACAGCAGCGGCTACAGCGAAGCGGCCATCGCAGACTGGGCCCGGCGCATCGACGCCTGGTCGCGCGGGACGACGCCACGCGGCGCGCGGCTGGCCGGCCCCCGGGGCCGCGCCACCGGCCCGCGCGATATCTATTGCTATTTCGACAACGACATGAAGGTGATGGCGCCGCGTGACGCGCGTGCGCTGATGAGCGCCCTGCGCCTGCCCATGCAGCCGGTGGAGGACGCCCCGGCGAGGCCGCCGTCGTAGCGGCGGCCGGTTTTGCCGCCGCGCCTGCATTCATCCCGGCGCGGCCGGGCGCCCTCCCGGAAGGCACGCCGGTTGCTGATGGGCAACCGGTGGGGTCGGACCAATCCGGCCCCGTGTTTCCAGAGAATCGCGGCGGCCGGTGCGGGCCGGCCGCCGCGCCAGCCGGAGGAATGCCATGACGCGTGACAAAGCCAAGCACAGCGGCCAGGACAAGGACCCCAATCATCCCGGAGACAAGGTTCCCACCTACCAGGAGGCCTTGGACGAAGCCGTGGAGGAAACCTTCCCTGCCAGCGATCCGATCTCGCCCGGCGTAGCGGAAAAAGCCGACCGGGAAGTGTCCACGCCCAAGGACGATGTCGATTGGAAGGCCTCGCACGACAAGCGCGGCGAACAGGGCAAGGACGCCGGCCGGAAAAAGTAGGTGGGCGAACAGTGCCGTGGAAAGCCCGGCGCGGGATCGCCGGGCGGCCGGGCCGCCGGACCGCCGGACCGCTGGAATTCCAGCCGGCGTCGCGGCGCTGGCCGGCGGGTCCTCCGCGGCGCCGGGCCGGCTAGAACAGTTTGCGCAGCCGTGCCCCGACATCCAGTTGCGCCACCGGCGATGGCGCCGCCGCCCGGGACGCGGGCAGCTCGGGCAGCCTGGGCAGCGACTCGAACAAGGGCACCATGCCATCGGGAATGAAGCGCGTACGCGACCCATACACGTGGCGGTCGCCCATCCCCGTCTGCTGGTGCACATAAAAGCGCTGCGGCACGATCAGATGCAGTTCTTCCTTGGCGCGCGTCATCGCGACATACAGCAGGCGCCGCTCTTCCTCGATTTCCTCCGCCGAGCCGGTGGCCATGTCGGAGGGGATGCAGCCGTCCACGACATTCAGCACGTAAACGGATTTCCATTCCTGCCCCTTGGCCGAATGGATGGTGGACAGGATCATGTAGTCCTCGTCGCGCAGCGGCGCGCCGGACTCCGCGCTGGTGGCGTCGGGCGGGTCCAGCGTGAGCTCCGTCAGGAAGCGCTCGCGCGAGGCGTAGCCCGCGGCGATGCGCGCCAGCTGGTCCAGGTCGGCCTTGCGCACGCGCGCATCCTCGTACAGCCGCTCCAGATGCGGCGCATACCAGCGCAAGGCCACGTCCAGGTCCGCCGGCCATGCCAGGCCGGGCGCGCACAAATCCTTGTAGGCCTTCGCGAAAGCCTGCCAGTCTTCGCGCGCCGCGTTGCCGGGCTTGAAATCGTCCAGGACCGCCAGGGGATCGGGCGCCGCGTCCATGGCGTCCAGCAGCCGTCCGGCCGTCGCGGGACCGATGCCGGGCACCAGTTGCGCCACGCGAAAGCCCGACATGCGGCCGCGCGGGTTCTGGGCCCAGCGCAGCAGGGCCAGCAAGTCCTTGATATGCGCCGCTTCCAGGAAGCGCAGGCCGCCGAATTTCACGAAGGGGATATTGCGGCGGGTCAGTTCCAGTTCCACCGCCGCGCTGTGGCCGGAGGCGCGAAACAGCACGGCCTGGGACTTCAACGAGGCGCCGGCTTCGCGCTGCGCCAGCACCTGGTCCGCCACCCAGCGCGCCTGGCCGGCTTCGTCGCTGACCGTCACCAGCTTGGGCAGGTTGGACGATTTGCGCTCCGTCCATAGCTGCTTGGCGTGGCGTTCCCGCGCCAGCGCGATGACCGCGTTGGAGGCATCCAGGATAGGCTGCGTCGACCGGTAATTGCGCGCCAGCGTGACGACCTTGGCCGGCACGGCGAACTGCCCGGGAAAGTCCAGGATGTTGCGCACCGTTGCCGCGCGGAAGGAATAGATGGCTTGCGCATCGTCGCCCACCACGGTCAGGCCCCTGCCGTCCGGCTTCATCGCCAGCAGTATCGCGGCCTGCAGCCGGTTGGTGTCCTGGTATTCGTCCACCATGACGTGGTCGAAACGCCCGCCGACATCCGCGGCGATCTCCGGGTGGACCATCATTTCGGACCAGTAGAGCAGCAGGTCGTCGTAATCGAGCACCTGCTGCGCCTGCTTGGCCTGCACATAGGCGCGGAACAGCCGCTTGAGCTCGTCTTCCCATTGGGCGCACCAGGGATAGACGTCTTTCAGGATGCCGTCCAGCGCGGTCTGGCTGTTCACCACGCGCGAATAAATGGACAGGCAGGTGCCTTTCAGCGGGAAACGCGACTCGGTGGAAGACAGGCCCAGCTCATGGCGCAGCATGCCCATCAAGTCTTCGGAATCGCCGCGGTCGTGGATGGTGAAGGCTTCCGCCAGGCCGATGCGGGGGGCGAATTCGCGCAGCAGGCGCGCGCCGATGGCGTGGAAGGTGCCTGCCCAGGGCAAGGCGGGCGGCGCGTGCCCGGCGCCTTGCTTCAAGACCTTGCGCAAGACCGTGCCCGCGCGCCGTTCCATTTCGATGGCCGCGCGGCGCGAGAAGGTCAGCAGCAGCATGCGCTGCGGGTCGGCGCCCTTCAGGATGAGATTGGCCACCCGATGCGCCAGCGTACTGGTCTTGCCCGATCCGGCGCCCGCGATGACCAGCAGCGGACCCGCCTCGGACGTGCCGGCGCCGTACTCGGCCGCTTCGCGCTGGCTGGGGTTGAGGTCTCCGAGGGGGTCGGGCGCGTCGGCGCCGGCGGCGGAAAGTTCGGACATGGACAAGGACTGGCCGCGATTCATGGATGGGCAGAAGCCGCATGGCGCGGCTTCGACAGCCCGCCATGATACTGGATAAAACCTCAGCCTTGCCGGGCGGACCCGGACTGCCCAGCCGGGTACGGGGTTTGCAATCGGGAGAGACACGCGCCACCGCGGCGGGCGGTGCGCGAGTCCCAACCCTAAGGAGAATGCCATGGCCGATCGCATCGTCAAGCTCTTGAACAACCTGACCGAAACCTGCAAGAACGGCGAAAAGGGTTTCCTGGCGGCCGCCGACGACACCAAGGACGCCGAGTTGCGTGGCCTGTTCCAGAACCGCGCGAACGACTGCGCCGCGGGCGCGGCGGAGCTCCAGGCCATCGTCTCGCGACTGGGCGGCAAGCCTGAAACCGGCGGCAGCGTGGCCGGCGCGGTGCACCGCGGCTGGGTGCACCTGAAAGCCGCCGTGGCCGGTCGCACCGACGCCGCCATCCTGGAGGAATGCGAACGCGGCGAGGACGTCGCCAAGCAGGACTACACCGACGCCCTGCGCGAACCGCTGCCGGAAGACATCCGCGCCGTCGTGCAGAAGCAGTACGAAGGCGTGCTGCGCAATCACGATCAGATCCGCGCCCTGCGGGATCGCTATCGCGCCAGCACCTGACCGGCGGCGGGGCGCCCGCGCCCCGCTTCCCGTGACACGTTCCACGCGATAATGCGTCGACCGTCGGCGGCGGGTTCCACCCGGGAACCCGCCGCCGACGCGCATCCAGGAGACGCCATGCCGAAGCAGGACCCGACATGAATGCGAGCGACGCCGCCGGGCCGGCGCGCGAGGACTCCGGCGCCATCCTGGTCGGCACGGCCTCCTGGACCGATCCCACCTTGCTGGCCTGCGGGCGCTTTTATCCCCCGGGCACGGTCACCGCCGAAGCGCGCCTGCGCTATTACGCATCGCGCTTTCCCATCGCCGAAGTCGATTCCAGCTACTACGCCCTGCCCACCGCGCGCAACGCCCACGCCTGGGCCACGCGCACGCCGCCCGCCTACGTGATCAGCATCAAGGCATTCCGCCTGTTCACCGGACACCAGACGCCGCTGGCGGCCCTGGATGCGGACCTGCGCGAGGGGCTGCCCGAAGACGGGCCCGACGTGGTCTTCATCGACCGGCTGCCCCGCGATATCGTCGACGAAGCCTGGCGCCGCTTCGTCTTCGCGCTGGAGCCCTTGCGCATGGCGGGCAAGCTGGGCACGGTGCATTTCCAGTTCCCGCGCTGGGTCGAACCCGATGCGCGCGGACGCGCCCGCGTGGCCGAGTGCGTCGCCCGGCTGGAGGACCACATCGCTTCGGTCGAATTCCGCCACCGCGGCTGGCTACGCGGCACGGCGGCCCCGGCCACGCTGGATTTCCTGCGCGACCTGGGCGCAGCCCATACCGTGGTGGACGCCCCGCAGGGTTTCGAGGACAGCGTACCGGCGGTATGGGACAACACGCGCGACGACGTGGCCGTGGTCCGCATGCATGGACGCAACGCGGCGGCCTGGCATGCTTCCGGCAGCGCGTCGTCCAGCCGCTTCAACTACGAATACAGCGTGGCCGAACTCGAGGACATGGCGCGCCGCGTGCGCGCGCTGGCGCAGCGCGTGCGCCGCACCCACGTCATCCTGAACACGAATTTCCAGGACCAGGGCATGCGCAACGCGCAGGGGCTGATGCAGGCATTGCAAGCCTGAAGCGGGCGCGCGCATCGCCCCACGCGCGCAGGACCGCCGCGCCGCCCGCTACTTCAGGAAGCCGATGGAAAGCCAGGGCACGGCCGCGACGATGGCCAGGCCGATGGCGATCGATACCAGGTATCCCACGATGGCCCGCATGCCGCGCTCCGGCGCCACGCGGCTGATCGCGCAGGCCGCGTAATAGCCGACGCCGAACGGCGGCGCGAACAGCCCGATGCCCATGGCCAGGATGACCACCATGGCGTAGTGCACCTCGTGCACGCCCAGTTGCCGCGCGATGGGAAACAGCAAGGGGCCGAACAGCACGATGGCCGGAATGCCTTCCAGCACGCTGCCCAGGATCACGAAGGCGACGATGGATACCGCCATGAAGGTGAACGCGCCGCCGGGCAGCCTGGCCATCATGTCCGCCAGCTGGTGCGAGAAACCGGATTGCGTCAGCGCCCACGCCATGCTGGTGGCCGCCCCGATGATCAACAGGATGGCGCCCGACAGGCTGGCCGTATCCACCAGCATGGGCCACAGGCGCTTCCAGTCGAAGCGGCGGTACACCAGCAGGCCGACCAGGGCGGAATACACGATGCCGATGGTGGAGACCTCGGTGGCGGTGGCCACGCCTTCGACCACGGCCGCGCGGATCACGAAGGGCAGCGCCAGCGCCGGCAGCGCGACCAGCAGGGCGCGCCCGATATCGGCGCGCGTGGCGCGCGCGATGCCGCCGGTATGCTCGTGGCGGCTGCGGCGCCACACCACGAAGCACAGCATCAGGCCCAGGACCAGCCCCGGCAGCAGGCCGCCGGTGAACAGGGCCGTGATCGACACGCCGGTGACCGAGCCGATGGTGATCAGCACCAGGCTGGGCGGTATGGTTTCGGTCTGCGCGCCGGTGGCCGACAAGAGCGCCACCAGATCGCCCTCATCCGAGCCGCGCTTGCGCATTTCGGGAAAGAGCACCGGCGCCACCGCCGCCATGTCGGCGGCCTTGGCGCCAGAGATGCCGGAAACCAGGTACATGGCGCCGATCAGGACATACGACAGGCCCCCGCGCACATGCCCCAGCAAGCTGGCCAGGAAGCCCACCATGCGCTCGGCCATGCCGGTCATTTCGATCAGGACGCCCAGGAATACGAACATGGGCACCGCCAGCAGGATCAGGTGCGACATGCCCTCGTCCATGCGGCCCACCACCACCATCATCGGGGTGCCGGTGGTCAGCGCCAGATAGCCGAAGGTCGCCAGCCCGAAACAGAAGGCGATGGGCACGCCGGCGAATACGCACACGGCGACGACGCCGACGAAGAACACCACCAGGTTCGCATTGCCGAGCCCGGCGAATACCGGCTGCAGCGCCGTCATGGCGGCGATGATGGCCGCCACCGTGGCCACCGCGCCCAGCGTGAGCTTCCACGGCGCGCGCACCGCCAGGCGCAGCAAGGCGATCAGCATCATCAGCGCCGTGCCCACCGGCAGCGCGGCGGCGCGCCAGATATTGGAGATCTCCAGGGCCGGCGTGGTGACGTACTGCTCCTCCACGGCGTATTCATAGCCCGGCATCGCGATCATCAGCAGGAAGGCCAGCGCGGCCGCCACCGCCACGACGTCCAGGAAGGCCCGCGCGCCGGGCGACGCGCGGCTGACCAGCGCCGTCATGCGCATGTGCTCGCCGCGCCGGAAGGCGACGACGGCACCCAGCATGGCCAGCCACAGGAACAGGATGGAAGCCAGTTCGTCCGACCACACCAGCGGCGTGTGGAACACGTAGCGCGCGACGATGCCGGCGAACAGCACGACGATTTCCGCGACCACCAGCAAGGCCGCCGGGATGTCCACCAGCCAGCCCAGCGCCGCGTCGGCGGCCGCGATCCAGGACGGACGCGCGGCCACGCCGCCGTCCGTCGCCGCGATGGCGGGCGCGGCCGCCCGCGTCGGCGTGTCGTGCATCACGACAGCTTGCCGACCGACTGTTCCAGGATGGCCCAGGCTTTTTCGCCGTACTTGCCCTGCCACTCCTTGTAGAAGCCTGCCTTGCGCAGGGCATCGCGGATGGGAGCGGGATCGGGCGTGTTGAAAGCCAGGCCCTGTTGCGCCAATTGCGATTGCAATTCGCCGTTCAGCTTGAACGTATCGGCACGCATCTTCATGCCGGCATCGTTGATGTGGGCGGTGACGATGCCCTGGATGTCCTTGGGCAGTTTTTCCCAGGCGCGCCGGTTCATCAGGAACCAGAAGCCGTCCCACATGTGGTTGGTCATGGAGCAGTACTTCTGCACTTCGTACAGCTTGGCCGTCTGGATAATGGCCAGGGGATTCTCCTGGCCGTCCACCACCTTGGTCTGCAGCGCCGAATACGTCTCGTTGAAATTGATGCTGGCCGGCGCAGCGCCCAATGCCTGGAACATGGATGTCCACAGCGGGCTCACCGGCACGCGGATCTTCATGTCCTTGAAGTCGCCAGGCCCATTGATGGGCCGGGTGCTGGTCGTGACCTGGCGGAAGCCGTTATCCCAGATCTTGTCCATGACCAGCAGGCCCTTGGCCTGGATCTCCTGGCGGATGAAGGCGCCCAGCGGGCCGTCCATGGCCTTCCACACCGTGTCGTAATCCGGGAAGGCGAAGCCCACGCCGCTGATGGACGCCGTCGGCACCAGCGTGGAAAGGATCAGCCCGGACAAGGTAAAGAATTCCACCGCGCCGGAACGCAGCTGGCTCAGGGTATCGGTGTCCGAACCCAGCTGGCTGCTGGGAAAGACGTCGAGCTGGAAGCGGCCGTTCGTCTCCTTCGCGATGGCGGCGGCGGCTTCGCGCGCCCGCACGTTCATGGGATGCGTGGCGGGCAGATTGTTGGCGTACTTGTAGCGAAACTCGGGCGCGGCGATGGCGCGGCGCACGGGCGTGGCGGCGAGCATCGCGCCGCCACCGGCGGCGGCAAGCATCAATTTCCGGCGTGTGGTGTCCATCCTGTGTCCTCTCTCGTCTCCGTTTTGTTTTTTTCCCGCGGCATCGCGCGGCGATGTGCGGGTATCCGCGCACGCGCCGCGGCACTGCATCGCTCCTGCCCTCCCCGCGCGTGGCGAAGGCATTAGATCATAGAGACATTGCACGCGGCTTAAGAATGTTCCCGCAGTATTACAAGGCGGCAGCCTGAACTTCAACGCCTGAGCGCTACCTGTCCCGCGTGGCGCCCGCGCCGCCGGACGCGGCGGCCACGTGCCGCCGAAACGCTGTGCGCGCACGGCCGGATTATCCCCACATTGTGTGGACAACCCTTGGGACAGTCGCTGCGCAATTTCAAAATAGCCTTATGCCGCAAGGACTTGCCGGGACCGGGCAGGAATGGCCCAGGCGATGGCAGGCTGCTTATCCCCACCTTTTGTGGACAACCCTTGGGATAGCTGCTGAGCAGATCCAAAAATGCCTTGCGGCTCAAGAACTTGCCGGAGCCGGTCAGATCCGGCGCAGGCATGCGGCGCGCGCGCCGGCCGCCCGGACAGCGTCATCTCGTGGTAGATTCGGCTCCCTTCCCGCGGGACAGAAGCGTCATTCATCATGCTCCGAACGATCAGCCGTGAAGACACCCGCCGCATCGCCGCGCTGATGGCCGAGGCGGCGGACGCCGAGATCATGCCGCGTTTCCGCCAGCTGGCCGCCGATGCGGTACGCAGCAAGACATCGCCGCTGGACGTCGTCACCGATGCCGACGAGTCCGCCGAACGGCTGATCGGCGAACGGCTGGCGCGCGCCTATCCCGGTGCCGTGCTGGTCGGCGAGGAAGCCTGCTCGCGCAATCCGGCGCTGCTCAATGTGTGGATCGATGCCGAGCTGGCCTTCCTGATCGATCCCATCGACGGCACGCGCAATTACGTGGCGGGACTGCCGCTTTTCGGGGTGATGGTGGCCGCCGTCAGCCGCGGCGAAGTCATGGCCGGCGTGATCTACGATCCGGTTTGCCGCGATGCCGCGATCGCCGTGCGCGGCGAAGGCGCCTGGCTGGAGAACGAACATGGCGTCCAGACGCCGTTGCGGGTGGCGGATCCGCTGCCGGTGCAGGACATGACCGGCCTGATCGCCGTGCGGCACCTGGACGATCCGCTGCGCGCCACGGTGAACGCCAATGCGCTGGGGCTGGCGTCCTCGACGATACTCAATTGCTCCGCGCACGAGTACCGCATGATCGCCGGCGGACACGCGCACCTGTTGATGTACGGCCGGCTGATGCCCTGGGACCACGCGGCCGGCTGGCTGCTGCACCACGAGGCGGGCGGCTACGGCGCGCACTTCGACGGCACGCCCTACAAGCCCACCCATCGCGGCGGCGGCCTGCTGTACGCGCCGGATGCCGGCAGCTGGAAGGCAGCCCGCCGGCTGCTGCTGGGCGAGGACTAGCCGGCGCGCCGCAGGCGCGGCACGGCAGCGCGCCCGGCTTGCCCCGGGGCACGGGCGAGACCCGCCCGCCCGATATCTCGAAGCGCCGGACGCGGCCCCGATAAACCCTGCCCCCCACAAGGTTTGCCGCGCCGCCGCACCGGCCATCGGGGTACATTTGTATTCCTTTACGGTATTGCCCGACGCGGGCCGCGCGCCATCGGCGCCGTCCATGCGTCCGTCCTCTTCCACTCGCAGCACAAGCGCCATGAACGCACCCTTGAACCACCACAGCGCCTCCTGGAACCTGGACCGCATCGTTTCGGAACTGCGCGCCGTCCGCACCGAATGGCGGCAGCCGCTGGGACGGCTGCGCGACGCCGGGGGACGCGAATTCCCGTCGCAGGAAAGCATCCGCGAGATCGTCAAGGCGCTCTGTGGCGCCCTGTTCCCCATGCGGCTGGGGCCCATCGACCTGCGCGAAGAGCTGGAGGACTTCTACGTCGGTCATACCATCGGCACCGCGCTGGATGCGCTGCTGCACCAGGTCAGGCTGGAACTGAACCATGCCGCGCGCAATCACGGCCCGATCCAGGCGGAGACCGAACAGCGCGCGCAGGAAATCGTGCGCGCCTTCGGGGCGCAATTGCCGGCCATCCGCCGCAAGCTGGACGCCGACGTGATCGCCGCCTACCAGGGCGATCCCGCGGCGCGCAGCGTGGATGAAGTGCTGCTGTGCTATCCCGGCGTGCTGGCGATGATCCACCATCGCCTGGCGCACGAACTCTACCTGCTGGGGGCGCCGCTGCTGGCGCGCATCATCGCCGAAATCGCGCACGCGGATACGGGCATCGACATTCATCCGGGCGCGACCATCGGCCGCAGTTTCTTCATCGATCACGGCACCGGCGTGGTGATCGGCGAAACCGCCGTCATCGGCGACCGCGTCCGCCTGTACCAGATGGTGACGCTGGGCGCCAAGCGCTTTCCCCCCGGCGAGAACGGCGAACTCAAGAAAGGCCTGCCGCGCCACCCCGTCCTGGAGGACGATGTCGTGGTCTATGCCGGCGCCACCATCCTGGGCCGCATCACCATCGGCCGCGGCTCGGTCATCGGCGGCAACGTCTGGCTGACGCGCGATGTGCCGGCCGGCTCCAACGTCACGCAGGCGGGTACGCTCAATACCTCGCCCGACGCCGGCCTTGGCGGCTGACGGCGTGACGGCGGCCGGCGACTTGTCCGCGCTGCGCGACTTCGTGCTGGCGCATCCGCGCCTGTTCGTGTTGACCGGCGCGGGCTGCAGCACGGGCTCGGGCATCCCCGATTACCGCGATAGCGAAGGCGCCTGGAAACGCCGGCCGCCCATGAACTTCAGCACCTTCATGGGCAGCGCCCTGGCGCGTTCCCGCTACTGGGCGCGCGGCATGATAGGGTGGCGCATGTTCGGCAACGTCAGTCCCAATGCCGCCCACCTGGCCCTGGCGCGGATGGAACGGCAGGACAGGTTCTCGCTGCTGGTCACGCAAAACGTCGACGGCCTGCACGAGAAAGCCGGCAGCCGCGACACCGTCGACCTGCATGGCCGCATGGATCGCGTCATCTGTACCCAGTGCGGCCACACCCTGCCCCGCACGCAGATGCAGGAATGGCTGGAATCGCTCAATCCCACGTGGCGGGACCTGGCGGCCAACGATGCGCCGGACGGCGACGCCGACCTGGAAGACCTCGATTTCTCCAGCTTCCAGGTGCCGCCCTGCCCCGTGTGCGGCGGCATACTCAAGCCCGATGTCGTCTTCTTCGGCGAAACCGTGCCCCGGGACCGGGTGGCGCGCGCCAATGACGGCCTGGCACGCGCCGACGCCGTGCTCGTGGTGGGTTCGTCCCTGATGGTTTATTCCGGCTACCGCTTCGTCGCCGCGGCATCGCGCGCCGCGCTGCCCATCGCCGCGATCAACCTGGGCCGGACCCGGGCCGATTCCCTGCTGGCCCTCAAGATCGAGCAGCCTTGCGCCGAGGCACTGGCGAATCTGCTGTCGCTATTGCCCGAGCCCGGCGCTTAGCGCGCCAACATGGGAAGCGAATGAAAATCGCGCGCCGCGCCCGCGGCGTGGGAGGATTTTGACCTCCGGGCCCAAGCCCTTGCCGCGCAAGGGTTTTTTCCGCCTGTTCGCAGACTATCCATAGGGTTGTCCACAGAACCTGGGGATAACATCGGGCCGAATCGGAACCGGGTCGCATGCGCCGTGCCCGCAATCCGTGGCTCGCGGCCCGCGGCCGAGCGCCGCGGTGGCCGATGCCCGTGACGGCCGCTATTCCCCCAGGAATTCCGCCACGCCCTGGAAGCCCTCTACGTGATCGGCCACCACCTTGACGATGACGGCGATGGGAATGGACAGCAGCGTGCCCCACAGTCCCCAGGCCCAGGTGAATAGCAGCAGGATGACGAAGACAGCGACCGGGTTCATTTTGGCGATGCGGCCGGTCATCCAGGTCTGCACCACGAAACCGATCAGGGCCGCGATCAGCAGGGACACGCCCGCCACCAGCAAGGCCGGGCCGAGTTCGCCGAACTGCACCACGGCGGCCACGCCGGTAAAGACGGCGACCAGCAGCGGACCGAAATAGGGAATCACGTGCAAGGCGCCGGCGACCACCGCCCACATCCCGGCGTTCTCCAGGCCTATCCAGCGGAAGGCCGCCCAGGTCAGCAGCGCCAGCAGCACGTTGGTGACCACCATCATCATCATGTACAGCCGGATGGAGCGATGGATCTCGCCCAGCATATGCACGCTGATTTTTTTCTCGCTCAAATTGCGGCCGCATACGTGCACGAATTTGCGCTTGAAGGTGTCGCCCGCCAGCAGCAGGAAGAACACCAGGAAGATCACCATCAAGGTCTGCCCGAGGAATTCCGCCACGCCCATGGAGCCGGCCAGCAGCATTTCCTCCAGCTTGTCGGCCGGTCGCGTCACCACCACGCGTTCGCCGCCCGGCCGCGGCTTCTCGGGCGTACTGACGGTATTCGCGGCCGCGCGCAACTTGTCCATGATGGAGCCGCCGCCGCCGCTGAAGCTTTCCACCGAGCGCGCCACCTTCTGCGCCGTATAGGGCAGGTTGTCGACGATGGACATGACCTGGCCGCGCAATGACAGGACGCCGAACACCACGACGGCCACCAGCGCCGTCACCACCACCGTGGCCGATATGACGCGCGGCATGCGCAGCCTGCGTGTCAGGAAGCCCACGGGACCGTCCAGCGCGTACGACAGGATGATCGAGAGCACCAGCGGGATGACGAAGTCGCGCGCGAAGTGCAAGGCGAAAACGACGGCCAGCACGGCGATGATGGACAAAGGCGCGTGCCGCCGGTCGAACGCGCGCGGCGGTGGCGGCGCGGCGGGATCGGTGTTTCCCGAGGCGGCGGCCTGGACCGTCTGTATCGCCGTATCGGACACGCTCGCCGCGGGGGCGGGCGTCACGCGGGGCTGGGAGCTCATAGGGAACGAAGGGGCCGGGTGATCATGCTCGGGTGGCGGCTCCGCGCCGCCATGGACAGGGGGTCGCCGGCCGGCGCCCAGCGGGATGCCGAGGGCGCCTGCGCGGCAGGTGGCGCGCCTTTAGCAACCGCCGTGCCCGCGCGGCGCACCCGCGCCTTCCCCACGATCCCGCCGCGTCAGTGCAGCGCGCCGTAGCCTTCCGGGTTCGCCTGCTGCCACCGCCAGCCGTCCTTGCACATGTGCTCGACTTCGTAGGTCGTCCGCCAGTTCAAGAGGCGGCGGGCCAGGCTGGCATCGGCCCAGACGCGGTCCACGTCGCCCGGCCGGCGCGGCTCGATGCGGCAGGGAATGCGCAGGCCGTTGACGCGCTCGAAGGTGCGAACGAGCTGCATGACGCTGGTGCCCTTGCCCGTTCCCAGGTTGACCGCGACGAAGCCGGAATGCCGCAGCGCGTAATCCACGGCGCGCACATGGCCCGCGGCCAGGTCCATGACGTGCAGGTAATCGCGCACGCCCGTGCCGTCTTCGGTTTCGTAATCGTCGCCGAATACCTTCAGGTGCGGCTGCCTGCCCACCGCCACCTGGGTGATGTACGGGAACAGATTGTTGGGCACGTCGCGCGGGTTCTCGCCGATCAGGCCGCTGGGATGCGCGCCGATGGGATTGAAGTAGCGCAAGGTGACCGCGCTGAACCCCGCATCCGCGGCGCAGGCATCCTGCAGCATCTGTTCCACGATCAGCTTCGAGCGCCCGTACGGATTGGTCGGCTGCAGCGGATGTTCTTCCGTAAAGGGCAGGAAACGCGGCACGCCGTACACCGTGGCGGACGAACTGAACACCAGGCGGCGCACGCCGTGCTCGCGCATCGCCGACAGCAGCGCCACCGTGCCGGAGACATTGTTGTCGAAGTACTTGACGGGATCGCGCACCGATTCGCCCACCGCCTTCACACCCGCCAGATGCAGCACGCATTCGATGGGCTGGCCCTGCCGCTTCTGCAGCGAGAACAGTCCGTCCAGCAAAGCCGCTGAACGGATATCCCCCTCGACGAAGGCGATGCGCGTGCCGACGATGCGTTCGACGCGGCGCACGGCCGCGCGGCTGCCGTTGCACAGGTTATCGATGACGATGGGGCGGTATCCCGCGCCCACCAGTTCTATCAGGGTATGGCTGCCGATATAGCCGGCGCCGCCGGTGACCAATAGCGTCGTCATTGCCGCTCCGTGGGACAACTGATTAAAAAGGCAGTCGCAATCCTGGTGCCACGCTAAGCAGCTGGCGGCGGAAGTCTTCCTGGATGCGCGACAGTGCCATGCCGTTGTCGCCCTCGAAGCGCAGCATCACCGCCGGTTGCGCGGCCGCGGGCCGCGCCAGGCCGAAGCCGTCGTCGTATTCGACGCGCACGCCGTCCAGGTGAATGATCTCGCGCGCGCCCAGGAAGCGGCCGCTGGCGCGCAGCGCCTCGACCAGCCGGTACTGCTCGCCTTCGGCGGTGTCCAGCCGGAGCTCCGGCGTGGCGCAGGACTGCGGCAGCGCATCCAGCGCCTGCGACGCATCGCGATGGCGCGACAGCAGCTCCAGCAAGCGGGCCGCGGCGTACAGGCCGTCGCTATCGCCGTGCCAGCGGTCCTTGAAGCGGATGCCGCCGCCGGTCTCGCCGCCCAGCAGCGCGCCGGTCTCGCGCATCTTGTCGGCGATCTGCGCATCGCCGCCACGGCTGACCACGGACGTGCCGCCCAGCGCCTGGATCTCGCGTGCCAGATTGCGGCTGCTCTTGATGTCGTGCACCACCGCGCCACGGCGGCCCGACCCCAGTATGTCGCGGGCGAACAGGATGAGCAGGCGGTCCGCGCAGATACGCGCGCCCGAGCGGGTCAGCACCGAGACCTTGTCGCCGTCCCCCGCGATCGAAAGCGCCAGCTCGCAGCCGCTGTAGCGCAGGCGGGCGGCCAGGTCGGCCACGTAGCGGGCTTCCCCGGGCCGCGGCTCATCCGCCGGGTAGCTGCCCGTCATGTCGCAGGACAACTCGGTGACTTCGCAACCCAGTTCGCGCAGCGCATCGGGCGCCAGGCTGCCCGCGACGCCGTGGCCGCAGTCGAGCGCGACTTTCACCGACCGTTCCAGCCGGATATCGCTGACCAGGCGCGAGACATAGCACTGCGCGGCGTTGATCTGTGCCCGCGCGCCGGGGCGCGCCGCGCCGGGCTGCGGCGACCGCATGCGGCCGCGCAAGGCGTGCAGGGCGGCCTGCCCCAGCGTGTGGCCGTCCAGCATGATCTTGAAGCCGTTGTAGCCGTCGTCGTCGTGGCCGCCGGTCACCGCCACCGCGGCCCCGCTCTCGGTCAGGCGCGCCGCGAACCAGGTCAAGGGCGTGGCCGCCATGCCGATGTCGATCACCGCCATGCCGGATTCGCGCACGCCCGCCTGCAGCGCCGCGCCCAGCGCGACGCTGCTCAACCGCGCGTCCTTGCCGACCACCACCGCGCGCCGGCCCAGTTCAGCCGCGTAGCGTCCCACCGCCACGCCCAGGGCGTGCGCGAAGCGGGCATCGATTTCCTGGCCGACCCGGCCACGTATCTCATCTGCGCGGAAGACGTGCGGCGGGAATCCGGAAGCATCCGGAACACCCAGGGAATCCATGTCGTCTCCAATGCGCTATGGCTGGTTCTCGCCGTAATACGAGGCACGCGAGTAGCGGTACGGCCCGTACTTCGAGCGGTAGCCCCATCCCTCCGACTGCAGCTTCAAGCCGTTGAAGACGACACCGGCGACCGGCGCGCCCGCCTGCTGCAGGCGCTTGTTGGTCTCGCGGATTTCACCCACCGTGTTCATGCCGGAACGCACCACGACCATGACGGCCGCGGCATGCGCGCCCACCACCGCCGCGTCGGACGACGACAGCACCGGCGCCGTGTCGACGATGACGATGTCATAGTCGGCCGCCAGCGCATGCAGGCATTCGCCGAAGGCCTCGGAGGCCAGCAATTCGGAGGGATCGAAGGTGACCCGTCCCGTTGAGATGAAATCCACGCCGTTCATGATATTGCGCTTGGTCACGGCTTCCAGCGGCACGGTGCCCGCCAGGACCTCGAACAGGCCGTTCTCCGCGGAGGTCGCGAAATAGCGGTTCAGCGTGCCGCGGCGGAAGTCGGCGTCGATCAGCAGTACCCGCTTGCCCACCGCCGCCTGGATGAAGGCGAAGTTGGCCGACAGGAAGGACTTGCCCACGCCGGCCAGCGGCCCGGTGAACACCACGATGTTGTTGGACGAATCGCGCATGGCTACCTGCAGTACCGTGCGGAAGCTGCGCAGGCTTTCTATCGGCGGCGTACTGCCGTTGCTCTGCGCCAGCAGCGCCGGGATGCGGGCGTTCTTGCGCCGGGCGCGCCGCCACAAGCGGTCCTGCAGGTCGCTGTAGGGCACGGTCGCCAGCACCGGCAGGCCGGTGTAGCGTTCGATCTCGTCGGGGTCGGTCAGGCCGCCGAACAAGGCGTTGCGCAGGAAGGCGGCGATCACCCCCAGGATGAGCCCGGCCAGCGCCGCCACGCCGATCACAATGGGCGCCTTGGGGCTGAGCGGGCGTTCGGCCGGAATGGCGGTATCGACCACGCGCACGCTGCCCACCTTGCCGGCGCGTATCATGCGCAGCTGCTGCGCGTTGGCCAGCAGGCCCGTGTACAGGTCGGTGTTGACCTTCACGTCGCGGGTCAGGCGCACCACGTCCTGCTCCAGGTCGGGCAGCTCGCGGATCTTGCTGTTCAGCTTGTTCATATCGCCGGTCAGCGAGGCGATCTGCCGGTCGATGGCGGCGATGCTGGGATGCGAGGACGCGAAGCGGGTCACGAGTTCCTGGCGCCGCGCCTTCAGTTCGAAAATGCGGTTCTGGGTTTCCACGGACTGGCCCAGGACCAGCTTGGCCTCTTCGGTCAGGTCGATGGTGCCGCGCGAATTACGCAGCGCGTTGTAGCGCGTTTCCGATTCTTCCAGCTGCTTCTTCAGCACGGGCAGTTGCTGATCCAGGAAGGCCAGGGACTTTTCCGCCTGGGCCGTCTTGCGGTTGATGTTCTGCCGCACGTATTCCTGGCCGATCTCGTTCAGCACGGCCGCGGTCAGCACCGGTTCCTGCCCCTGCAGGGTGACGCCTATCACATTGGATTGGCGGCCGCGCTCGAAAATCCCCATGCGCGCCTGCAGCGACTCGATGGCCTCCAGGCGCGAATCGCGCACGATGGTGAAGTTGGTTTCGGGCCGCGCCTGCAGCGTGTCGATCTGCACTTCGATCGCGCCGCCCGGCACTTCGAAGCGCTCCAGCTGGCCCACCCTGCCCTCGAAGCGGCGGTCGTGCACGGGATCGATAAGCTCATAGGCGCCGCCGCCCAGCGCCACCACGCGCAGCTTCTTGCCTATCAGGTCGTCGGGGACGTCGATGCGGTTGACCTGGATGCGCTCGCCGCCCCATGCCCAGCCGCCGGGGATGGCGCTGGTGACCGCTTCCGGCAAGGCAAAGCTCTCGTGCCGCTTGGCCAGCCAGCGGCCGATCACGGGAAAGTAGTCGGGACTCGCATGCACGTAGAGCTGGTAATAGTCCACGGCGTGGCCGACGACCATGCGCGAACGCAGGATCTCCATTTCCCCCGAGGCGGCCTGCTTGATGTCGAAGATCGACGACACGTCGCTCAGCGTGCTCGTCCTTTGCCCGGTCGGCAACTCCTCTTCCACCTGTACCGCGATGTCGGATTGGTAGACGGGTGGCTTGACCATGTAGTACGCGACGCCGATCAGTGTGGCGAGCACGGTCACGACGATGATCATGAAACGGTTCGCCAGCAATACATCCACATACGACATCATCGGCGTGTCGGGCGTGGCGGCGCCGGTATTGGCGTATTCCAGCTGGAGAGGAGGCTGCTTCATTGTCGACTCGCTAGTAGGAAGAAACAACGCGCCGGCCCTGACCGGCACGCGGCGGCCCGCATCGCAACACCATGCGGGCCGCGTGCGGAGGGGGTTAGTCGCGGCGCACGGCGTCCACGGTCTGGACGGTCTGCGCGCTGGGGAACAAGAGCGAAATAAAGCGATTCCACCGCACCAGGTTGCCCGCGTCGACAAACACCACGTCCTTGGACTGCAACGGGAATTTCTGGGCAACCGCCATGGCTTGCGGTGATGCGCTGTCCAGTCTGAATACCTCCGGTGTGGCGTTCGGCATGGAGCGGACCACATAGATGTCCGCCGGTTCACTGGTCAACTGGCTGGGGCCGCCGGTTTCGCCCAAGGCGTCGCCCAGCGACAGCACACCGTCGCGCATCGTCAGCGCCAGCGGCTGCGTCACTTCTCCCATCACATACACCTTGTTCTCGTCGCGCGGCACGACGCGGACGATATCGTTGGAGTGCAGCAGGATGGACGTCGGATCGATGCCCGCCTGCTGCAGCGCCGGCAAATCCACACGCGTCGTCTGCCCGTTTCGGGTCACATAGACACGGCTGCGATCCGCGGTGGGCAGCACGCCGCCCGCCGTGTTGATCGCCTGCGGCAGGGTCATGGGCACATCAGTGATGGGCAGCGGTCCCGGCGTCTTCACCTCGCCTTCAACGAATACGCGTTTGCTGCGATAACCTAGCACGCGCACCGTGATTTGAGGATCCTGAATATAGTTGGCCGAGCCGCGTATCAAGCTGCTGCGGACCTGGGCCTCCGTCAACCCGGCTACCTTCACAAGACCGACATAGGGGAACTGAATGTAGCCATCCGAGGACACCGGATAGCCCGGAATACCTGCACCCGTATCGCCAAAGGTGAGTTCGGTCGGCCCCGTACCGATACTGTAGGTTTGCGTCGGAAGCACTAGTTCGGGGTGGTCCCAGACCACAATCGAAAGGATGTCGCCCGGGCCGATGACATACGGCGACGGCGTGCCGAGAAGTTTACGAACGTTATCGCCCACCGGCTGTTCGTTCGCCTTGGTCTGTTCCATCGCGACCCGCGGCGTTATGGCGGTGACTTGCACCTTCGAATTCGGATCGTTGGGATCGACCAGAAAGTCGGGCTTGTACCGCATGCCCGGCGCGAACGCGCAAGCGCCCAATAACGAAACGAGCGCCACCATAAGGGCGCCCCGGCACAGCGTGCGTAGTGTCGTGTTCATTGGCTTTCCACGGTTGATGACCTGTCAGGGCCTACTGTTTCGCGGTACTACGGCCGCGTAACGGGTTGCGACATTCCACGCGATTTCCGCGGTGCCGCACATTGGGCTGATGGCCTAATACCTCGCATAAGCCCTTTGGACGTTTCGACCTGCATGAGGGCTCCCTATGATTTTTCGGTCGCCATACTGCGGCGCCGCGCAGCCTGCCGGCCGCGCCGAGGAATCGCCTTGGAGCTCGTCATGGACACTTCGTCGGTGTACGCATCCGGCAGGCTGGCCGATACCAGCCTGCTGTTTCGATTAACCGATGCCGCGGTCGTCGCCGCGGTGGGATTGGCCGCGACCACATGGCTGGACGCGCGGCAAGGACCGGAAGTCGCGCCCATCCACGCGATGCTGGTTTATCTATGCAGCTTCGGCACGATCGCGCTGTTCCCGGCCTTCCGCCTGTACACGTCATGGCGCGGCCGCAGCCTGTTCGACCTGTCCGTGCGCAGTTTCGCCGCGTGGACGGCGGTGTTCGCGCTGGGCATTCTTATCAGCTTCCTCAATCACCAGGTGGGCGCGATATCGCGCTTGTGGGCGCTGGTGTGGTACGGCGGCACCGCGGCGGGCCTGGTGGGCCTGCGGCTGGTCGTGCACGGCATCCTGCGCGAGGCGCGCGACCGCGGGCTGGACCGCAAGCGCGTCGTGATGATCGGCTTCGGCACGCTGGGCCATGATCTGTGGCGGCGCGCGGCCATGGCGCGCAGCAGCGGCTACGAGATCGCGGGCATCTACGTCAACACCAAGGAACATCTGCCCGCCAAGGCGCACCACCTGACATCGCTGAGCGAGCTGTCGCCCTTCATCCGCGAGCACGAGGTGCGGGAGGTCTGGATCGCCCTGCCGGTGGAATCCAGCCAGCTGGTGCGCGAGGCCATCTATCACCTGCGCCACGACCCCATCGACGTGCGCTGGATTCCGGATGTGATGTCCGTGCGGCTGCTGGGCCATCGCGTCGACGAATTCCTGGGCGTGCCGGCGATCGAACTGAACAGCCTGCCCGCGGCGGGCATACGCGGCATGGCCAAGGAGGTATTCGATCGCGTCTTCGCCTTCTGCGTGCTGCTTGGCCTGTCGCCGCTGCTCCTGACCATCGCCCTGTTGATCAAGCTGACTTCGCGCGGGCCCGTGCTGTTCACCCAGGCGCGCCTGGGCGTGGACGGCAAGGTGTTCCGCGTCTACAAGTTCCGCAGCATGACGGTGCATCGCGAGCAGCATGGCACGGTGACGCAGGCCACGCGCAACGACGCGCGCGTGACATCGATCGGCGCCTTCCTGCGGCGGACCAGCCTGGACGAGCTGCCGCAGTTCATCAATGTGCTGCGCGGCGAGATGTCCGTGGTCGGACCGCGTCCGCACGCGCTCGAACACAACGAGCAATACAAGGATGTGGTGGCCCGCTACATGATGCGCCATCGCGTCAAGCCGGGCATCACGGGCTGGGCCCAGGTGAACGGCTTCCGCGGCCAGACCGATACCGTCCACAAAATGCGCGACCGCGTGGAGTTCGATCTGTACTACATCCAGAACTGGACCTTCCTGATGGACCTGCGCATCATCGCCAAGACCGCCGTGTCGGGCTGGACCGGGAAAAATGTCTATTGAAGGGGCATTGCCATCCGCCGCGGGCCGGCTCAGCCCCGAACGCTTCCGTGCCGCGGTGGACATGCTGCCGCTGGTCTCCATCGATCTGCTGGTGCGCGACCACCGCGGACGCTACCTGCTGGGCCTGCGCGGCAATCCGCCGGCGCAGGGCCGCTGGTTCGTGCCGGGCGGTCGCATACGCAAGGGCGAGGCGCTGGCCGGTGCGCTGCAACGCCTGGCGCGGGAAGAACTGGGCATGGCGCTGCCGCCGGCGGACTGGCGGCTGCATGGCGTCTACGAACACTTCTACGACATCAACTTCGCCGGCGAGGCCGGCATGACCACGCACTACGTAGTGCTCGCATACCGGACGCAATTGCCGCCCGGCCCGCTGGCCGCGGCGCTGCCCGCCGCCCAGCACCTGGGCTACCGCTGGGACACCCCCCAGGATGCCGCGGCCGACGCGGACGTCCATCCCTATACGAAGGCCTATTTCACGGAGCAACATCCATGACTGGACCCTATCCCGAGTTTCGCCCCGTCATTCTTTGCGGCGGATCCGGTTCGCGCCTGTGGCCGCTTTCGCGCGAGCTGCTGCCCAAGCAGTTCATCCGCCTGACCGGGGAACGCAGCCTGCTGCAGAACACCGTGATGCGCCTGGCCAATAACGCCGACGCCCGCCGCCCGCTGCTGGTGTGCAACGATGCGCACCGCTTCATCGCGGCCGAGCAGCTGCAGGAACTGGAGGGCATCCAGGCCGAGCTGCTGCTGGAGCCCTGCGCGCGCAATACCGCGCCCGCCATCGCCGCGGCCGCGCTGCGCGCCATGCGCGACGGCGAGGATCCCGTCATGCTGGTGGTGCCTTCGGACCACGTCATGGAGGAAGGCGAGGCGCTGCGCGAGGCCTTCCGCGCCGCGTACCAGGCCGCCTGCCAGGGCGCCCTGGTGACGTTCGGCGTACGCCCCACGGCGCCGCTGACGGGCTATGGCTATCTGCGGACCGAGGCCTCGGACGGCGCCTGGCGCCGCGTGCAGGCCTTCGTCGAAAAGCCCGATGCGGAACGGGCGGCGCAATTCCTGCGCGACGGCGGCTACTACTGGAACAGCGGCATGTTCGCCTTCCGCGCCTCGGTCTTCATCCACGAATTGCAGCGGCTGGCGCCGGACATGCTGGCCGCCGTACAGGCGGCGGTACGGGCCGGCGCGGGCGACGACGCGGCCTTCCGCCTGGACGCCGCCGCCTTTGCCGCCTGCCCCAGCGATTCCATCGACTACGCGGTCATGGAACGCACCGACAGCGCGGTCGCCGTGCCGCTGGACGCGGGCTGGAGCGACGTCGGCGCCTGGGACGCGGTATGGGACATCGCCACCAAGTGCCCGGACGGCAACTCCACCGCGGGCGATGTGCTGATCGAGGATTCGCGCAATTGCCTGGTCCATGCCACCAACCGCCTGGTGGCCACGATAGGCCTGGACAACATCGTCGTCATCGAAACCGCGGACGCCGTGCTGGTGGTGCACAAGGACCACACCCAGGACGTCAAGCGCGTGGTGGAGACCTTCCGCGCCCAGCATCGCTGCGAGATGACGCACCATCGCGAAGTCCGGCGCCCCTGGGGCTCCTACGATTCCATCGGCCAGGGCCCGCGCTACCAGATCAAGCGCATCACCGTGAAGCCGGGCGCCCGCCTGTCGTCGCAAATGCATCATCATCGCGCGGAACATTGGGTGGTGGTGTCGGGCACCGCGCGCATCCACAACGGCGACCGCACGTTCCTGCTTACCGAGAACCAGTCCACCTACATCCCGCTGGGCGAGGTCCATTGCCTGGAAAACCCCGGCAAGATCCCGCTGGAGCTCATCGAAGTCCAGTCCGGCGCCTACCTGGGCGAGGACGACATCGTGCGTTTCGAAGACATGTACGGACGGGTATGACCCCGCCGGCGCCCCTGCCCGACGCGGCGGGGCGCCGGCTCCACCGGCCGCGCCGCCGCGCCTTACACCTTAAGGCCGATACCCCGGCTACCGCGGCCTCAGTAATCTTCTTGGACCTCTCAGCCTTAAGGACACAGCCATGCCAAAACGGGCACTGATTACGGGAATCACCGGCCAGGACGGCGCCTATCTCGCCGAATTCCTCCTGGACAAAGGCTATGAGGTGCACGGCATCAAGCGCCGCGCCTCGTTGTTCAATACCGCCCGCATCGACCACCTGTACCAGGATCCCCATACCAGCCCGCGCAACTTCGTACTGCACCATGGCGACATGACGGACGCCTGCAGCCTGATCCGCATCGTGCAGGCGGTGCAGCCGGATGAGATCTACAACCTGGCCGCGCAGAGCCACGTCGGCGTTTCGTTCGAGGAACCGGAGTACACCGCCAACGCCGACGGCCTGGGCGCGCTGCGCCTGCTGGAAGCCATGCGCATCCTGAAGATGGAGGACCGCACCCGCCTGTACCAGGCGTCGACCTCCGAACTCTACGGCCTGGTGCAGGAAGTGCCGCAGCGCGAGACCACGCCCTTCTATCCGCGCAGCCCCTACGCGGTGGCCAAGCTGTATGCCTACTGGATCTGCGTCAACTATCGCGAGGCCTACGGCATGTACGCCTGCAACGGGATCCTGTTCAACCACGAATCGCCGCGCCGTGGCGAGACCTTCGTCACCCGCAAGATCACCCGCGCGCTGGCGCGCATCGCGCTGGGCCTGGAGGACTGCCTGTACCTGGGCAACCTGTCGGCCCTGCGCGACTGGGGACATGCGCGGGACTATGTGGAAATGCAGTGGCTGATGCTGCAGCAGGACAAGCCCGAGGATTTCGTCATCGCCACCGGCATGCAGTACAGCGTGCGCGACTTCATCAACGTCGCCGCGCGCGAACTGGGCCTGCTGCTGGCCTGGGAAGGCGAAGGCGTCAACGAGACCGCCACCGTCCTGCTGAGCCCGGCCTACGAGGCGGTCAAGCCCGGCCAGGTGATCGTGCGCGTGGACCCGCGCTATTTCCGCCCGACGGAGGTCGACACCCTGCTGGGCGACCCCACCAAGGCCCGCGAAAAGCTGGGCTGGACGCCGCGCACCACCTTCGACGGCCTGGTCAAGGAAATGATCGCCAGCGATCTGAAGGAAGCCCAGCGCGATGCGCTGGTCGAGCAGAACGGCTACGAAGTGTACGCCTACAAGGAGTAGCGCCATGGCGGACCTGGATCAGCACGTCTACATCGCCGGCCATCGCGGCATGGTCGGTTCGGCCATCGAGCGCGAGCTGCGCCGGCGCGGCTACCGCAACATCGTCACGCGGACCCACACCGAACTGGACCTGGAAAACCAGAACCAGGTGAACCGTTTCTTCTGCACCCAGCGGGTGGACACGGTCTACCTGGCCGCCGCCAAAGTAGGCGGCATCCTGGCCAACCAGAACTATCCGGTGGACTTCCTGTACCGCAACCTGATGATGGAATGCAATGTCATCCGCGCGGCCCATTCCGCCGGCGTGCGGCGCCTGCTGTTCCTGGGATCGTCCTGCATCTACCCCAAGCTGGCCCCGCAGCCGATGCGCGAGGACGCCCTGCTGACCGGCCCCCTGGAGCCGACCAACGAGCCCTACGCCATCGCCAAGATCGCCGGCCTGAAACTGTGCGAGGCCTACAACCGCCAGTACGGCGCGCGCTACCTGTGCGCCATGCCGACGAACCTGTACGGCCCCAACGACAACTACGACCTGGAAAACAGCCACGTGCTGCCCGCCCTGATCCGCAAGTTCCACGAGGCGCGCGAACAGGGCGCGCCCTCGGTGCCGATCTGGGGAACCGGCAAGCCCCGGCGCGAGTTCCTGCACGTGGACGACCTGGCCCGCGCCTGCGTCATGCTGGCCGAGTCCGACCGGGCGGAAGGCGTCTACAACATCGGCGTGGGCAACGATGTCTCCATCGCGGAACTGGCCGCCATGGTGGCCCAGGTGGTGGGCTACCAGGGCGATCTGGTGTACGACGCCAGCAAGCCGGACGGCACGCCGCGCAAGCTGCTGGACGTCAGCCGCATCCACGCGCTGGGCTGGCGCGCGGAGATGGGCCTGCGCCAGGGGATCGAATCCACCTACCACGACTATGTACGCCATGCCGCGCGGCAGGCGCTGCCCATGGCCTAGGGCCTGTTAACGCCAGGGGCTGGCCCGGGTAAGGGATACGCGCCATCGACAGGGGGGAATCGCGCTCATGCGTGCGCTCGTCAGGAAGTACATCGCCGGCAATGCCTCGTTCTGGGGCTTGATGGAATACGGTCTGGGGCCACTGATCGCCCTGGCGGCCACGCCCATCCTGCTGCGCCAGCTGGGCACGGTGGGCTTCGGCCAGTTCGCCATGATCATGGCGCTGGCCGGATTCGGCAACGTCGCCAACCTGGGCGCGGCCGTCACCGGCACCAAACTCGTATCCGAACGGCTGCACGAGGCCGGCGGCGCCATGCGGGGCGCCGGGGTCAGTTTCGCCCTGGTCGGCTGCGCGCTGGCGTTCGTCATGGCCCTGGCGCTGGCCGCCTGGGGCGGCGTGTCCTGGCTATGGCCCGACGCCACCTTCGGCGGCATACCGGTTTCGACGCTGGCCCTGCCGGCGATGGTGGTCTACCTGAGCCAGCAATTCGACCAGTTGTTCACCGGCTGCCTGAAGGGGCGCGAGGCCTTCGCGACGACCGCGCTGTGCGAGGTGGGCGGCCGTTTCACGGCCTACGGCGCTACATGCACCGTGGCCATGCTGACGCATTCCCCCACACTGGCCAGCCTGACCCAGGCCGGCGGGCTGCTGGCCACCGGGCTGATCAAGATGCACGTCTTCGCCCGCCGCGACGGCCATTACGTCGTGCGGCCACTGCTGGACCGCACCGCCATGGGCGCGGCCTTCCGCTTCTCGCGCTGGTCCTGGCTGAATAGCCTGAGCGCCGTGGCCTTCGGATCGGTGGACCGCATCCTGGTGGGCTCGCTGCTGGGCCCCGCCACCCTCGCGATCTACACCGTCGGCGCGCAGATCGGCCAGATGATCCACACCGCGTCGGTGGCGGTATTCCAGAAAACCATGCCGCGGGTCAGCCACCTGGCGGCGGGCGCCGACGGCGAGCGCGCGGTATCCCGCGAGGTGCGCCGCCTGATGGCCGTCAACCTGACGCTGTCGGTGCTGGGCACGGCGGTGGCGCTGGCGGCAAGCGGCCCCGTCCTGTCGCTGATGCTGGGCCACGCCTATACCGCCGGCCACCTGGCCACCTTCCGCCTGCTGATACTGGCCGCCGGACTCTTGTCCCTGAACGTCGTGGCGCACTTCTCGCTACTGGGCATGGGCAATAGCCGGGCCGTGGCCGTGCTGAACGGCCTGGCCGGCGTCAGCATGGTCTGCGTGCTTTTCATGCTGGTGGCGCCGGTGGGCGAAAGCGCCGCCGGCTGGGCCCGCATCGCCTATTCGCTGACGACGCTCTACGGCATATATCTTGCCTTGCGGCAATCCCGCCCGCCGCCTTTCGTCCCTGCCCGCACCGCAACACGGTAGTTTCCCGCCCATGCTGAGGTCCTTGATGCGCAAGCGCCATTTGAAATCCACCCGTAGCCTGGTCGACTTCGTCAGCCGGCTGCAGATCCCGCCGCCCCCGCCGGACAGCGACAGCCTGCCCACGGTGACGGTCGTCACGCCGTCGTACAACCAGGCGCGCTTCCTGGAACGCACCATCCTTTCGGTCCTGAACCAAGGCTATCCCAAGCTGGAATACATCATCATGGACGGCGGCTCCACGGACGGCAGCGTGGACATCATCCGCAAGTACGAATCGCACCTGGCCTATTGGGAGAGCAAGCCGGATCGCGGCCAGTCGCATGCCATCAACAAGGGGTTCGCGATGGCCACCGGCGACTATGTCGGCTGGCAGAACTCCGACGACCTGTATTGCCCGGGCGCGCTGGTCAAGCTGGGCCGCGCCGCGGCCAAGCGCCGGCCGCCCATCGTCAACGGCCACCTGTACATCGCCGATGCCGACAACCGCATCTTCCGGCAGGTCTATTACATCCCGCTCACGCGGGCCAAGCTGACGGTGGTGCGCGCCTCCATTCCCAACCAGGTGGCGCTGTTCCGCCGCGACAGCCTGGAGCGCCATGGCCTGCTGAAGGAAGAAATGCGCTATTGCATGGACCTGGAGCTCTGGAGCCGGCTGCTTCAAGACGGCCCCAACCTGATCGTGCCTTCGGCCATGGGCGTCTATACCGCGCATGAAGAAACCAAGACGGCGCTGCTGCAGGACGTGCTGGAGCGCGAGCGCGACCAGATCGTCGGCAACATCCGCGCCACCGAAACGGGCATGGGACCGCTTTTCGGCCTGTCCTGCCGGGCGGCCAAGGTGGCGGCGCATGCGCGGCAGGGCGACCTGGATTACCTGTTCGACAAGCTGCTGCACAAAGTGGTCGGCCGCGACGACTGGAACGCCCACTAGGGAGCCGCCATGCGCCACGTCCAAAGGCATTATTCGACCGTCCCGCTGCTGTGCGCCTTCGTGTTCTCGGCCCTGGCGCTGAGCAACGAAGCGCTGGTCATCGCGGTGGGCGGCTTCAAGCTGTCGGGCTTCGACCTGCTTTTCGTCGCCATCCTCGCCGTGAAATTCCTGCGGCTGGCCGATCCGGAGGCCTACCGCCTGCCGCCGGCGCGCATCACCGTGCTGATGGGACTGAACCTGCTGGCCTGGTGCTACCTGATCTATATGGCCCCGCCGCCTCCGGGCATAGAAGTCGGCGATATGGCGCGCGACATGCGCATCGTCGTGTACTTCCTGATCACGCCCTACCTTTGCTACAAGGACATCGACGGCCCGGACGCCTACCGCAAGCTGCAATGGGCCATCGTCGCGTCGGGCCTGGCCGTATCGATCCAGATGATCGTCAAGGTCGCCATCGGCTTCAGCACCGTGGACCCGGTGCGGGATGTCAACCTGGGCATCTGGGCGCTGCCCATGTCCATAACGTCCATCCTGTATTTCCGCGAAGTCCTGGGGCTCAAGTCCCGCACGGCCTACCTGATGATCATGTTCATGTTCGTCGCGCTGGTGTTCTCGCTGAATCGCAGCCAGTACCTGCAGCTGGGGATCACGGTAAGCATCGCGGTCCTGCTGGGCGGCAAAGTGGGGGCGCTGCGCCGGGCCACGGTCATCTTCGCGCCGGCGATCGTCGCCGGCCTGCTGGTGTTCTACGTGATCGGCTACCTGGATGTGCTGGCCGACCGGATACTGACCGTGGAGTCGCTGGACGACGATTCCAGCTATGGCGCGCGCGTGCAGGAATACGAAGGCCAGATGGGGCAGTTCCGGGAGAAGCCCTTTTTCGGCCATGGCGCCGGCTACCGCTACTGGGTCATGGGGGAAGAAGGCTTCGAACTGGGCACCTTCGCGCATAACTCCTGGGCGTTCTACCTGATGAAGTTCGGCCTGGTCGGCACCATCGCCATCATGGGCCCGCCCCTGCTGCTGATGCTGCTGGCCCTGGGGCGGCGCAACGGCAACGCCGGGCTGGACATGCATCGCCGCTACCTGATCGCCTGCATGCCCGTCTATATCCTGATCGATTCCATGTCCGGCGGCCTGGCCTACGCGCCCAAAACCGCCCTGACCGGTTTCCTGTTGACCTACTGCCTATCCCTGTTGCGCAACTACCGTCCGCCGATCTCGCCCTACGAGGCGAGCGCCGTCCGGCCCGTGGCGCCGGTACGGCCCGTTGCGCCCGCGTGGCCGCCCCATCGCGACCCGCGTCCGATCCTTCCCGGGCAAACACCCGGACGAACCGCCATCCCGAGGTTGCCGCATCATGGTTGATATCCTATTCGTTGTTCCCGATCTGCATCGCGGTGGCGTGGGCCGATGCGTGTACTTCATGCTGGAAGAGCTGCCCCGGCATGGGCTCAGCACCTCGCTGTTCTGCATGCGGGAGATCGAGCATGAGTTCACGCCCAGCAAGGCCACCGTCACGCGCGGCATCGCGCGCAAGCTCAGCAATCGCGCCATGCAGCTTTCCTCGCCCTGGAGCCTGTTCAAGCTGATGGCCACCATCCGCCGCCAGCAACCGGCCGTGGTCTGTTCCCACGGCCTGATCTGCAACATCCTGGTGGCCGCGGCGCGCACCCTGATGCCCGGCACCTTCCGCACCGTCGCCTTCGAGCACAACAGCCCGTCCGCGCACTATCGCTCGACCAGCCTGGGGCGGCTGAAGCGCACGCTGCTGCGGCTGTGCTACGGCGCCCACGACGACGTGGTGGGCGTCTCGCGCGGCGTGGTCCGCGACCTGGTCGACATGGTGCCGTCCCTCAAGGACAAATGCCGGCACATCTACAACGGCATCCCGCTGGACGACGTGCGCGCGCAGGCCCGGGCGGAGGGCCAGACCCTGCCGCGCGACGGCCGCGTGCACGTCGTTTCGGTGGGCCGGCTGGTCAGCAACAAGGGCTTCCAGACGCTGATCGACGCGGCCTGCCTGCTGAACGACCCCGGCATCGCCTTTACCATCGTCGGGGAAGGGCCGCAGCGCGCCGACTTCGAGGCCCAGATCGCCGAACGCCTGCCGGGCAGCCCCGTGCGCCTGGTCGGACACGTGGACAACCCCTTCCCCATGCTGGCCGGCGCCGATATCTTCCTGTCGGTCTCGGAGCGCGAAAGCTTCGGCATCGTGCTGGTGGAAGCCCTGTGCCTGGGCGTGCCGGTCGTGGCCACCGATTGCCCGTCCGGCCCGGCGGAGATCCTGGAGGACGGCAAATTCGGCGAGCTCGTTCCCGTCGGCGACGCGGCCGCCGTGGCCAGCGCCGTGCGCGCGCTGGCCCGCGACAGCTCGCGCCGCCAGCATCTCTCGGACCTCGGCCCCCAGCGGGCCGCGGACTTCTCGCTGGAACGCCATTGCCGCAATGTGGCCGACCTCTTCCAACCCTTGCTGCGCAAACAGGCGCTAGACCGCGTAGGAGCACGCACATGAGCCGCGTACCGGTATCCGTCATCGTGATGACCAAGAACGAGGAACGGAACATCGACAAATGCCTGCGGGCGCTCTCGGACTTCGACGAAGTGTTCGTCGTCGACTCCCATAGCACCGACCGCACCGTGGAGATCGCCACCAGCCTGGGGGCACGCGTCGTGCAATTCCAATGGAACCGGCGCTATCCCAAGAAAAAGCAGTGGTGCCTGGACAACCTGCCCTTCTCGCACGAAGTCGTGCTGTACGTCGATGCCGACGAAGTGATGACGCCCGAGCTGGCGCGGGAAATCAACGACTGCCTGCCGCGATTCGCCCAGGGCGCCGGCGGCGCCTTCGTCGGCTTCAACTATGTGTTCTGCGGCAAGCAGCTGAACCACGGCCACCGCGTGTACAAGCTGGTCCTGCTGCCGCGCTCACGGTCGCGCTTCCTGGACTACAACGACCTGGACGTGGCCAATATGTGGGAAGTCGAAGGGCATTACCAGCCGCAGGTCGACGGCCCGGTGTTCCTGCTCAAGCACCGCATGGCGCATCACGACCACGACGGCCTGTATCACTATTTCGACAAGCACAACAAGTATTCGGATTGGGAAGCCAATCTACGGGTCAAGGGGCTGCTGAACGACCCGCGCGAAGCCAACATCGGACTGCGCTCCATGATGAAACGGATCTTCGCGGCCATGCCCTTCAAGGCCCCCGCCGCCTTCGTGCATTGCTACATCCTGCGCCTGGGGTTCCTGGACGGCAAGACCGGCCTGGACTACGCGGTGGCCCGTTCCATGTACTACTGGCAGATCGGCATAAAATCGCGCGAACTCCGCGCCGCGATGGCCGCTGCCGCCCCTGCCGCCACGGGCGTGGATGCCGTCCGCGGCGGCACACACTGACCAGAAGGAGCCGGCCATGGATACGTTCCAAAGACTCAACCTTTTCCAGGTGCCGGCCGGCTTCCGCGGCAGGAGTGCCCTCTACGTGCAGCTATGGTGGATGGTGCAAAGCACGGCTTTCCGCTATTCCCCGCAGTTCGCGTACGGCTTCCGCCGCTTCCTGCTGCGCCTGTTCGGCGCGCAGGTGGGCCGCAAGGTGCTGGTTCGCGCCAGCGCCAAGATCACCTACCCCTGGAAGGTCCACATCGGCGACTATTCCTGGATCGGCGACGACGTGGTCCTGTACAGCCTGGCCGATATCCACATCGGCCAGCATGCCGTGGTTTCGCAACGAGGCTATCTGTGCGCCGGCGACCACGACGCGGCGCTGCCCGAGTTCCCCATCCGCGGCCGGCCCATCGTGATCGAGGATGGCGCCTGGATCGCCACGGATGTCTTCATCGCGCCCGGCGTCACGATCCGGCACAACGCCGTCATCGGCGCGCGCAGCTCGGTCTTCAAGGACATGCCGTCCAATATGATCTGCCACGGTACGCCCTGCCGCCCGATACGGCCGCGCGTGCGGACGCTTCCATGAAGATCGTCCTGTATGGCATCAACTTCGCGCCCGAACTGACCGGCACCGGCAAATACACGGGCGAAATGGCCGCGTGGCTGGCGGCGCGCGGCCATCGGGTCACCGCCATCACGGCCCCGCCCTACTATCCCCAATGGCGCGTGCAGCCGGGCTACCGCGCGGGCCGCTACGCCATCCAGTCCTGGCAAGGCGTCCGCGTGCTGCGCGCGCCGCTATGGGTACCGCCCAAGCCGGGCGGACTCAAGCGCCTGCTGCACCTTGCCAGCTTCGCGCTGAGCAGCCTGCCGCTGTTGCTGGCCGCGGCGGTACGCCGGCCGGACGTCATCCTGGTCGTCGAGCCGCCGCTGTTCTGCGCGCCGGCCGCCGCCGCCGCGGCCCGCCTGTGCGGGGCGCGCGCATGGCTGCACATCCAGGACTACGAGGTCGACGCCGCCTTCGAGCTGGGGCTGCTCAAGGGTGGGACATTGAAGCGCCTGGTGGGGGGCATGGAACGCTGGCTGATGCGCCGCTTCGATCGCGTCTCCACCATCTCCACCCGCATGCTGGCCCTGGCCCGCGCCAAGGGTGTCGACGACGCGCGGCTGGTGCTCTTTCCCAACTGGATCGATGTGGCCGCGGCCCGAGCGGGCCACGGCGCCGTCGACTATCGCGCGCAGCTCGGTATCCCGCCCGGCGATATCGTCGCCCTGTACTCGGGCAATATGGGCGGCAAGCAGGGCCTGGAAACCCTGGCGGACCTCGCCCGCATCCTGAAGCGGCGCCAGGGGATCCAGTTCATTTTCTGCGGCGAAGGCCACCAGCGCGACGAGTTGCAGCGCCGCTGCGCCGACCTGCCCAACGTGCGCTTCCTGCCTTTGCAGCCCGCCGAACAGCTGCCGGCGCTGCTCGCGACCGCCGACGTCCACCTGCTGCCGCAGCGCGCCGGCGCGGCCGATCTCGTCATGCCGTCCAAGCTGACCGGCATGCTGGCCAGCGGCCGGCCCGTGATCTGCGGTACGGCGCCCGGCACGGAGCTCGCGCAGGTCGTGTCCCTGTGCGGCCTGACCGTACAGCCGGAGAATCCCCGCGCCATGGCGCGGGCGCTGCTGCGCCTGGCGGCATCGCCCGCCCTGCGCGCCGCGATGGGCGAGGCGGCGCTGCGCTACGCGCAAACGCAACTGCACACCGACACGGTGCTCGGCCGCCTTGAACAGCAGCTGATGGCGCTGTGCGAGCCGGGGCGTTCAGCCCTGCAGAAAACCCCTTAGCAAACCCCTTAGCGCGCCGCACGCACGAAAAAGCGGGGCCGATATCGAATGTATCGGCCCCTGGGGCAGGCCCGCGCGCCTCATCCGGAGGACGGCGGCTCCTCGTTCTGGCTGGCCGCCGGCGGCTCGTCCCGCAGCAAACCTTCCTGTACCGCGATGTACGCGGCCTCGGCCTGGTTGCGTGCGTTCAGTTTCCAGTACAGCGTGCGCGCATGGCTCTTCACGGTCGCCACCGAAATGCCGATCTCGCGGCTGATTTCGCGCATCGTGCGGCCCTTGGCCAGCAGGCGCAGGATTTCCTCCTGCCGCGGCGTCAGCATGCGTATGGCCGCATGCCCGCGTCCCGGCATGGATGGCGTGGCCTGCGTGGCCTCGACGATGGTGCGCGGAAAACACTGCCCACCCGCCAGGACCAGATGCACGGCCGCCGTGATCGCCTCCGGCGTCGATGACTTGGGCAGCAAGCCACAGACCCCGGTGCGGGCGGCCTCCAGCATAAAGCGCGGATCCAGCGTATCGTGCAGCACCAGCGTGTGCCGCGGCGCCAGCAGCGTCATCGACACGGACAACATGTGCAGATCGTTTTCGGTCGTCCCCGTGATGCCCAGCACCAGTAGCTCCACGGGCCGTACCGCGGACAGGGATAACTCGTTCAATTTCTGGGGCGCCATGGCCATGACGCTTTCAGGGCTGCGCGCCGTCTCCAGTATGTGTTGGATGGCGATGCGCAGAATGGCGTATTCCTCGATCAGGACGGTAGTCATTCGCCGGGAGCCTCTCACGATAAGCTGAGCGTCCCAGCCATGGCGCGGATCGGGTCGATCACGGCTTGCTAGGGAACGGCCTGCGCCATCGTATCAGCGGCAGGTGCCCGCGCATCTCCGTCGTGCGGATGACGGCAGACGCATGGCTGCGATGACCGTGCTCCCCAAGCAAAAAAGCAAGCCCCGGCTCACGCCGGAAGGCTTGCTTCGAAGGGCGACCTGTACTGCGATCCTGGTGCGCTAGAGCCGGTTGCGCTCATAACTGGATCCATTGGCGCCGCCTGAATCCCAATCCAGCGTGGCGCCACGTTGCAAGGCCGTATATACCGCCTCCCCCTTGTTTTTCACCTGCAGCCGCTGGTACAGCGTGCAAGCGTGGGTCTTCGCCGTCGCCACCGAAATGTTCAGCATGCGGCTTACCGTTTTGATCGGATAGCCGCGCGACAGCAGCACCAGGACTTCGTATTGACGCGGGGTGATCTTCAGCAACTGCGCCCCGGCGGTGATGGGCATGGCCATCTTCGGGCTGGCGCCATGATCGCCGTCGGCCGCCATCAGCATCGCGCTGGCCGGCGCCGCATGTTGCACGGCGGCGGTGGCGGAGGTTTCGGCGGCCGTGGACGGCTGTCCCATTTGCCCGCTCGGAAAACATTGGCCGCCAGCCATGACCAGCCGTATGGCGGCTTCGAGAACCTCGATCGAGGCCGTCTTCAGCAGGCAGCCGTGGATGCTTCCTTCCGGCAGCCGCGACAGCGCCTGCATCGGCATGTTGTCCACCAGCAGGAGGATGCGCTTGGGCGCCAGCACCCTGCGCACATCGGCCAGTGCCTGCCAACCCGTTTCGGTTTCAATCGGCAGGCCGAAGATCAGCAATTCGGCACCGCGGTTCTGCTCGGCGGCTTCGTCCAGATTCGCCAGATCCAATCCGACGATTTCCCACACGCCTTCGACCTTGCCCAGAATTTGACGCAGGCCCAGCCTCAAGAGTGGATGAGCCTCGATCAAGACCATTTTCGACATAGCTTTCCCCATAAGACATCGTTCGATGCGACAAGAGTGCAGCAGTGAATGGTACGTAGCGCAAACACACGGCGGCTAATTTTTTTGTTCGGTGTGCCTGCCGACCACTTGGACGAGACGTTGGCGAAACCGACCGAAACTTGAGTAGTCATCGTTTGGATGACGCACTCATGTTATGGGTAGCCTAGTTCAAAATCAAGCTTGTCCAATCGACATAAACCGACAGGAAGCGAAGTCATCCGTTAGTATCAATCGGGTGGCTCCGACCGCCCTTCCTGATTTTTTCGGCACCAATAAACACCCGCGCCACGCTGGTTTAAAAGCGGAACTAAAAAAGTTTTGAATGGAGTCGGACTGCAAGTGTTTGCAAGCGGTCCAGGGCGAAATGTGTCGTCATGTTGAGCTCCAAGCCTTGATTGACGCGGGTTTCCAGGGGGATCGGCGAAACGCTGCTACGGCCGGGCGTGATTCGCCGCGATTATGCTGCGCGGGAAAAAACTT
This sequence comes from Bordetella bronchialis, assembly GCF_001676705.1. NCBI lineage: Bacteria > Pseudomonadati > Pseudomonadota > Betaproteobacteria > Burkholderiales > Alcaligenaceae > Bordetella > Bordetella bronchialis. The sequence continues at coordinate 1,678,826 of NZ_CP016170.1, read as the reverse complement.
TACTGTCGCGGCTCGCGCCGTAACGTTTCCCAGTATTTGTTATTCCATAAATGCAAAGTCGAAGACAGTGTGGCCGCCGTGATGATGCCAGTGATGCATCGAGGCGTACGGCTTGCGCAGGAAGCTGGGGTAATGCACCGGCCCGTCCGCTTCCCGATAGGTGTGCGGCGTCAGCTCTTCGATGCGGTTCAGCGATACCCCTTTACCGTAATGCTGGAAGCCCTGCGACTGCGCGCAGCGCACCACGCTGCCGTCCGGGGCCAGGATCATGCCCGCATTGCGGGCCTTGACCGGGCTGTGCACGATCGGGTTCAGGGTATGCGGCGTCCAGCGGTCGGAATCCGGCCGCTCGGCATGGAAGGCGAACAGCTCGTCGCAATGGCTCACGCCATCCGTGCGGTCGATGTTGGTGAACAGCCACCAGCGGCCCTCGTAAGGGAAAACGATGGTATCGACCGCGGAAATATTATTCATCAGCGTACGGTGCAACTCCCATTTCAGCGGAAATTCGCTGCATTTCCACAATTCGATGGTTCGGTTACCGCAGGTTTCCGGGACCATATAAGTATCCCCGTCATACTCGAAAATGTAGGGGAAACTCAGGTGGTAGGGCAGGTCCAGGACGACGCCCAGGAATCGGAAGGCGCCGTCGATATACGTCGCCACCGAGATCTTCCCTTTACGCTCGCGGAAGTAATAATCCTCGAAAAAAATATAGGGTTGTCCATTACGGGTATACACGAAGGGATCGGCGAAAAAACGCCCCTTGGGCGGCACCATCACGGCCGCTTCCGAGGTCACCACCTCCTGCCGCCCGGTCGGGCACATGCCGATCCGCCAGCGCACGTTGCGCTTCATCGCGCGGCGCAGCACCATGCTGGATGCCAGCCAGGCCTGGCGGGCAAGATAGGCCGCGCCGTCCCATTGCGCCGGCCGGGGCGGCGTCATGGCGGTGTGGATCTGCAGCGATGAAGACGGCTGCTTGCGGCGCTCCGGACTGACCGTGGCCTGCAGCGTGTCGAAAATCATCAGATTGGCCAGGCTCAGGGCACGGGCGCGGTTTTTCAGCCAGAACACCTCGGTGTTGAAGCTGCGGGCGTCGATCAGCTCGTCGGCCTGTTCGGTGGCGCCCAGCCTCCACAACTTGACGGTGGTATGGTCGGCGCGCTGGTAGACCTCCCAGAAGCCCGCATGGGCCACATCCTGCTGGTCCTTGAGCTCGGAATGCACGGGCATCCACACGCCATGCGTCGGCAGCGAGGCCAGCTCGCCGCGCACGGCGGGCCCGCCCAGGATAAGGATGACGTCCAGCCGCAGCGCCATCAGCGCGCGCAGCTGTTCCGCATCCGCGGCCACGCGGGCGCCCGCCCGGCCGGTGATCGCCAGGTCCAGTACCGGCGTATCCGGCGGCATCGAGGCGCTCAGGTCGCTCGTCGCCAGCTGCGCGCGGTGGCGGGTATCCAGCATGCGCGATTCCAGCCTGGCGACGGTCCCCAAGGGGTCGCGGCTCCACGGCAGGCTGCGCTCGGTGGACTGCGTATCGTCCCAGGCCACGATAAGGGCAGCCAGGTGGAAGTTTTCCTCGTGTGCTAGCCACTGGGCGACGTCATGCACCCATCCGGCCTGATTCGTGGCATTCACGAGCAACGCAACGGTCTTCTTTTCCATGTCGTATCCGGTTCCGGGGGCTTCGTGTCATACCTACTCCGCGCAGATAGTGCGCGCAGTAATGCGAGAGCTCCAGAATGCGTTCATCCTAGGCCGGACGAGCGACCGCGCGATCGGCGTTCCCTACATCGAAAGCACGGCCATACACCTATCGGTGTACAGGCGCTTTCTCGCTGGCCCTTGTGCCTACTGTGGGCAGGCCCGGCAAGCGTTCAGGGCTGCGGGATCGCCGTCACGGCCGCCGGCGCGGGAAGCCGGATTTCGAAGACCGCGCCGCGGTCCGCGCGCGGCACCAGGCGTATAACGCCGCCGTGCAGCGCCAGGATGCGGTGCACGGTCAGCAGGCCCAGGCCGCCGTTCTGGCCGGCGGGCTGGCCGCGTTCCGTGCGCCAGGCGGAGGCGCGCGTGAACAGTCCATCGCGCAGCGATGGCGGGATGCCCGGGCCGTCGTCGCCGACCGTGACCACGGCGGCGCCATCGGCCGCCGTCATGCGAACGTCGACGGTGCCGCCCGATGGACTATGGCGGATGGCGTTGTCGAGCAGGTTGGTCAGTACGCGCTCGATCATCCCCACGTCGGCCTCCACCGGCGGTAGATCGCGGTCGAAGCCCGCCACCAGGCGTACGCCGCGCGCCTCGGCCGCGAGTTCGAACTTCTGGAAAACGTCCTGGACCAGATCGGGTAGGACGAACACTTCCTTGTCCGGCTGGATCAGGCCCGACTCCAGACGGGCCAGGTCGAACAGGGACTGCGCCAGGCGGCCTACCTTGCGGCTCTGCCCCAGCGCGGTTTCCAGATAGCGGCGGCGATCGGCGGCATCCAGGGTGTCGGCCTTCATCAGCAGCGTCTCCAGGTAGCCGTGCAGAGAGGTCAACGGCGTGCGCAGATCGTGCGAAATGTTGGCGACCAGCTCGCGCCGCTGCTGGTCCTGGCGGCTGAGCTCGCGCCATTGCTCGGCGATGCGCGCCGCCATCTGGCGAAAGGCCTGCTCCAGGACGCCGATTTCGTCGCCCCCCGCGGGCGGCATGGGCGTGGCCCGGGAGGCCCGCAAGGCGGCGGTGGCGACGACCTCGTTGCCGTCGAAGTCCCGCACCACCGCCGTCAGGCGGCGCAAGGGCCGCGTGATCAGGGCGAAGGCGACCAGGCCCGCGATCAGGCAGCACAGCGCCACCAATCCCAGGGAGAGCAGCGTCGTGCGCGTGGCGACGCTGGCCCCCAGATTGGCGGCCAGGGCATCGCGGCGTTCGCCCTGCAGGACCACGTAGACGTAGCCGTGCTCCTGCCCGTCGACCATCAGCGGGGCCGCGTCGAAGACCTTGCGTCCGTTCTCGCTGCGCGGATCGTCGCCGAAGATCGGCAGGGGCGCGCCGGCCAGCAGTCGCCGCACCGGTTCGATATCCACGCGCTCGCGCTTGAGGTGGCCGCGCGGCGCGGCGTCGCCGATGATGCGGCCGTCCCGCGACAACAGATAGACCTCCACACTGGGGTTCACCGCCATCAGCTTGTCGAACAGCTCGCGCACCGCGGCCGGCCGCAAGCCGGCGGCGTCCATCAAGGAGCCGCTGTCGGCGATATGCCGCGCCAGGCCGCTGGACAGGCGCTGGGTGGTTTCAACTTCGCGCAAGTGGTTGGCGCTGATCTGCAGCCAGGCAGCCGCCGCCGTGCACGCCAGCAGCAGGACGGCGAAAACCACTGACAGGCGCTGCGACAGGCTCAGGCGTTTCATGCTTCGTCTCCGCTGCCGGGCGTGGCGAAACGGTAGCCCTTGCCCCATACGGTGAGGATGCGCCGCGGTTCCGCGGGATCGGCCTCCACCTTCAGGCGCAGACGGTTGATGTGGGTATTGACGGTGTGCTCGTAGCCATCGTGCTGGTAGCCCCACACCTGGTTGAGCAGCGCCATGCGGGAAAACACCTTGCCCGGATGACGGGCAAAGAAATACAGCAGGTCGAACTCGCGCGGCGTCAGGTCCACCGCGTTGCCGTCGACGGTGGCCACGCGCGACAAGGGATCGATGCGCAGGCCGGCGATCTCCAGCACGCCACCGTCCAGGCGGGCATCGCGGGCCAGGGCCTCCACGCGCCGGAGCAAGGCTTTTACGCGGGCCACCAGTTCCATCATCGAGAACGGCTTGGCCAGGTAGTCGTCCGCGCCCAGCTCCAGGCCGATGATCCGGTGCACTTCGCTGGCGCGGGCGCTGGTCACGATGATGGGCGTATAGCGGATCATGGCGCGCGCGCGGCGGCAGATCTCCAGCCCGTCCACGCCGGGCAGCATCAGGTCCAGCACCAGCAGGTCCCAGCCGCCGCCCTCGAGCAGGCGCAGCCCGCTGTCCCCGTCGGCCGCATGGACGACTTCGTAGCCTTCGTCGCGCAGGTGCAGGCCCAGCAGCTCGGCGATATGGGCATCGTCTTCGACGATGAGAATGCGTTTCGGATCGGTCATGGCGGCAAAGGGTGGATACGCGCGCCGGTTCGCCCGGCGCCGCTATTGTCGCGCAGCCACCGCCGCCCGGCGGCGGCGCGGCCGGAATATCACGGAGAATTTAAGTTTGGCCGCGCGCCGCCGCCGCATAATCCGATCGCACCCTGCCCTCGGAGCCCCATCATGACGCTCGCAGCACGATCCCTGGCCAAGTGGCCCTTCCTGGCGCTGGCCGCCGGCGCCGCCGCCCTGTCCCTGTTCGGCGGCCATGGCCGCGCCGCCGCCGCCGAGGAAGCCGTCGCCATCCCGCCCCCGGCCCTGGACGAACCCGCCACGGCCGCCGCCAGCGAGACTGCCGTGTTCGCCGGCGGCTGCTTCTGGGGCGTCCAGGGTGTATTCCAGCACGTGCGCGGCGTGACGCAGGCCGTCTCCGGCTATGCCGGCGGCAAGGCCGCCACGGCGCGCTACGACGAGGTCAGCGGCGGCGACACCGGGCACGCCGAGTCGGTGCGGGTCACCTACGACCCGCGCCAGATCACCTACGGGCAGTTGCTGCAGGTGTATTTTTCGGTGGCGCACGACCCCACGCAGCTCAACCGCCAGGGCCCGGATACCGGCACGCAATACCGGTCCACGGTGTTCGTGGCCAACGATATGCAGCGCAAGGTGGCCCAGGCCTATATCGCGCAGCTGGACCAGGCGGGCGTATACGGCAAGCCCATCGTCACCACGCTGGAGAACCTGCAGGGCTTCTATCCCGCCGAGGCCTATCACCAGAACTTCCTGGTGAACAATCCGCGCTATCCGTACATCGTGTTCAACGACCTGCCCAAGATCGCCAACCTGAAGCAGATGTTCGCCGGCCTGTATCGCGAAGACCCGGTGCTGGTGTCGCTGAAATAAGCGGCGCGGGCGCGCGGCCAGGTGCCGCGCGCCCGGCCTCGCGCGCTAGCGCATGGCCGAATAGGCGGTGGGGGTCAGGAACTGGTTCTCCACCCTTTCGACGATGGGCTTTTCCGCCTCGGTCGCATTGCGTTGGCGGATCCAGTCCGCGTCCGCCTGGAAGGCGTTCCACTTCTGCTCGCGCTCGGCCAGGCTTTCCCATTTCAGCAGATAGGTCAGCGCGTGGTTGCTGGGGCCGATCAGGGTCGTCCAGAAGCCGATGGGTTCTATCCCATACTTCTTGAAGAAACCCAGCGTGATGTTGGTGAAACGCTCGTTCAGGGCCGGCAGCCGGCCCGGAGCGCAGTGGTAGACACGCATTTCGACGATCATCCCTTCATCTCCTTAGATCCCGGAACAGCCCCCGGCCGCTCCGCCATGTCCCCCCGGCGGCGCGCCTTCGCGCGTGCCGGCGGATTTCCTCCACCTGGCGCCAAGAAGGCACGGCCGGTGGCACCATCGAACCGCGGACGCATGATAACCGCGCCGTCCGGGCATAAATTGTATTATTGACTGACTGTACTACATTGCCTATGATCACCCCGTCCCACATTACAAAGACGGAGGAGACCCGCCATGCTTCCCGAGTACGAAGTCTTTGCCATCAAGTACGGCGAGCACCAGCGCACGGCCAGCGCCAACTTCATCGGCGGCGACCCGCACAACGGCCCCATGCCCATGGATTATTTCGTGTGGCTGATCCGCGATGGCGCGCGCGTCTGGGTGGTCGACGCCGGCTTCGACGCCGAGGAAGCGCGCGCCCGGGGCCGCAAGCTGATTCATCCGATGCGCGACGCGATGAAACTGATGGATGTCGACGTCGATGCGGTGCCCGAGCTGATCGTCACGCACATGCACTACGACCATATCGGCAACCTGGCGGCCTATCCCAATGCCATCTTCCATCTGCAGGACCGCGAGATGGAATACGCCACCGGCCGCTATATGGCGCACCGCTGCATCGCCGAGGCCTTCAACCTGCGCGACGTCGTGCAGATGGTCGAACAGGTCTATCGCGGGCGCGTCCGCTTCCATGACGGCGATGCCGAAATCGCGCCGGGAATCACCGTGCACCACGTGGGCGGCCATACCAAGGGCCTGCAGGTGGTACGGGTGCATACGGCGCGCGGCTGGGTCGTGCTGGCGAGCGACGCCTCGCACTATTACCGCAATATGGAGGAAGGCCGGCCCTTCCCCGCCGTCTTCAATGTGGGCGATATGCTGGAGGGACATCGCCGCCTGGAGGCGCTGGCCGATAGCCATGACCACATCGTGCCCGGCCACGACCCGCAGGTGCTGCTGCGCTATCCACCGCCCAGTCCGGCGCTGGCGGGCCAGGTGGCGGCGCTGCACATGCCGCCGCGTCACTAGGGCCGCGCGGCCCACGCCTCTTCCAGGATGGGCGCGGCTTCCGCCGCCGCATGGATGCCTATCGTGCTGACGATCTCCAGCATTTCCATGATCTCCTGCGGCGTGGCGCCGTAGCCGATGGCATTGCGCATATGCAGCTTCAGGCCCGGCAGGTACAAGTGGGTCGCCGAGGCGTCGAAGGCGCAATAGATCAGTTCCTTGACCTTGGGCGGCAGCACTCCGCCGCGCCAGGGCACGGACGAAAAATCCAGATAGGCCTGGAAGAACTCCGGATCCAGTTCCAGCAGGCCGTCGAAGGTCTCGTGCCAGTAACCGCGGTGCTTGCGGAAGTCCTGCTTGAGCGCCTCCTGCCGCGCATCCAGCGGCGCGGGGCCGTCGCGCAGGCCCTCCTCCCGCAGCACTTCGATCAACAGGGGCACGCCGACATTGGCGGCGTGGATGCCCAGGGTGCTGGTCAGGGCCAGTACCTCCATCAGTTCTTCCCGCGTCGCGCCGTGGCGGATGGCCGCCTCGATATGCACGCGGATGCCGGGACGGTAAAGATGCGTGGCGGCCGCGTCGGCGGCGATATGGATGAACTCCTTGACCTTGGCCTCCAGGTGGTTTTTCTTCCACGGCACGGCAGCCAGGTTCAGGTACGCCTCGAAAAACCCCGGGTCCAGCCGCAGGATGCTTTCCCATTCCGGCGCCCAGGTGCCGCGCAGGCGCACATAGGCATCGCGAAGGTCCTGCTGTCTTTGCGTCAATTCCATGGCGATTCTCCCTAGTCCTTGAGCCGGATGCCGCCGGAGACGTCGCCGATGGCATCGACCACGCGATTGCTTATCTTGTCGCCGTAGCCCAGGGCGGTGGCCAGCCCGAAGCAGGAGAGCGGACCCGCCGCATTGAGCGAGGCCACGCCCAGCTCCCGCGCCAGGTCCACGTACAGCACCACGTCCTTGGTCATCAGCTTGCTGGTCAGGCCGCCTTCCAGGTAATTGCCGTCGACGATATGCGGGAAGCGGTTCTGGGTGGCGAAGTTCACGCCGCTGCTGCTGTTCAGCACGTCCAGCAACTGGTGCAGGTCCAGTCCGGCCTTCTTGCCCGCGACCATGACCTCGGCGGTGGCCGCCAGGCTGACCGCGTTCAGGAAGTTGTTCAGCAGCTTGGTGGTATGCCCGGCGCCGCTGGCGCCCATGTGCAGCGCCTTGGTGCTGAAGGGTTGGAACACCCAGCGCACGGCGTCCACGGCATCGGCGTCGCCGCCTATCATCAGCGTCAGCGTGCCCTTCTCGGCCGCGGCGGCGCCCCCGGATATGCCGGCATCGATGTAGTGCGCGCCCTTGTCGCGGAAGCGCCCCTGCAGGCGCATGGTGGAACTGGCCGCGGCGGTACTCAGGTCGATGACGGTCTGGCCGGCGCGGCAGTGCGCCAGCACGCCGTCCGGGCCCTCCACCACCGCTTCCACGACATGGCTGTCCGGCAGCGACATCAGCACCACATCGCCGGCCTGCACGGCCTCGCGCACGCTGCCCGCGGCGTCCGCCCCGCAGGCGGCCGCCCGCGAGGGATCCGTGTCGTAGCCGGCGACCGCGATGCCGGCGTCCACCAGGCGCCGCGTCATGCGGCCGCCCATATTGCCCAAACCGATGAAACCCACTTTGTCCTTGCGCATGGCCACCATCCTCAAAAGTCCACGTCACGGGTCTCCGGACCCATCATCGCGCCTATCGTCCCTATCACCGCGCCGATCACCAGCAAGGCCACCGGCGCCATCCGCATGGGCATGATGCGCCCAAGCCAGTTCATATAGAACGCGTAGAAGGATGGGATGATCACCGACAGGCTGAATCCCACGCCGAAGCCCGTGGCCCGCACGTCGGTCACGAAACGCTCGTTGATGTAGGTCACGATGACGCCCCAGGGCGATGTCACCAGTACCGACAACAGCACCACCAGCAGCATGATCGCGGGCAAGGGCATGCCCGCCGAGCGCGACAGCGCGTAGAACAGGACGGCGCCCACGGTGGCGATCAACGGACCGGCCAGCAGGAAGAATCGCCGGCGGCCTATGCGCTGGCCCAGCACGCCGGATGCGATATAGCTGAAGAACAGCGCGGCATAGCAGACCAGCAGCGTCGCCGCGGTATCGAAGGCCCCCAGGTGCAGGGTTCCCGCCAGCAGCCCGGTGGGCATGTAGATGGTGATCAGGTTCTGCGTCAGCCAGAAGCCCGTCATCAGCAGCAGGACTTGCAGCAGGTTGCGGCCGCTGCGGCCCCGCACCAGATCCATCAAGGGCAGCTTTTCCTTATCGCGCGCCGCGGCGGCGCCGTCTTTCTTGACCTCGGTCTGCCAGATCTCGGATTCGGCGACCTTGTACACGTAGTACCAGGCCAGCACGCCAGCCAGCGCCGCGCCGATCAGGAAGGGAATGCGCCAGCCCACCTGGGCGTACGGCGACTGCGCGCCGTCCAGCGGGAAGACGGCGAACATCAGCATCGCGACCAGGTTGATGCAGACGTAGGCCGCCGGAAAGCCGGCCAGGATCAGGCCGCCGACGAAGCCGCGCTGCGATTTGCGCGAGTACTCGATCGCGAGCGGCATGGCACCCGTGTAGCCGCCGCCCAGGAAGATGCCATCGATGAAACGCAGCACCACCAGCAACAGATACGAGGCGATGCCTATGCTGTCGTAGCCCGGCAGCAGGCCGATCAGCAGCGTCACCACGCCGAACCCCGACACCGACCAGATCGATGCCTTGCGCCGGCCGATGCGGTCGGCGACCATGCCGAAGATCAGCGCGCCGATGGGACGGCCCAGCAGCGTGGTGATGAACACCAGGGATGCCAGGATGGCCTCGGTGGCCGGCGCCACACCGCGCGGCTGGAAGTAGAAAAGGACCGGCGCCAGCACCACCACCGGCAGGTAGATATCGAACATATCGATGAATTCAGAGAAGAACGCGCCCTTGATGGCATTCCTCCGCTTCTGTTCGACGGATGCGTCGGCCAACGATGCCGGCGCGGCTTGCACGAATGAAGCCATTTCGCTCCTTCCTCCTTATTGATGTTATTGACGGATTGTCTGACGACAATCCGGATAAAAAAATGCCGCCGTGGGCCGGCGGTCTCAAACGCGACTCAGGACCGGCCCGCGTCGGGGTCCAGCATGCGGTACATCTCGGTGTGATCGGTGGACGGCGTGGCGCCCTGGGATACCTGGTCCCAGACGTCGGTGACCGTCGTCCCCACCCGCAGCGGATAACCCACCGTCCCGGCCAGGGCGCGGGCGATCTTCAGGTCCTTGTTCATCAGCTGCATCGCGAATCCCGATGCGTAACTGCCATTCAGCATGAATTGCTTGACCTTGTTCTCCGACGTATTGCTGCGGCCCGTGGAGGCATTCAGCACGTCCGTCATGACGGCGGGGTCGATGCCGAAGCGCTCGGCCACGTGCAGGGCCTCCACCGTGGCCATCAGGGCGGCGGCGGATACATAGTTGTTCAAGGCCTTGGCGGCGTGTCCGGACCCGGCCTCGCCGATATGCAGAATGCTCTTGCCCATGGCGCCCAGCAGCGGCATGCAGCGTTCCAGGGTCGCCGCGTCCCCGCCCACCAGGATGGCCAGGCTGCCATCCCGGGCGCGCTTCACGCCGCCGGAGACGGGCGCGTCCAGGTAGGCCAGGCCCATCGCGCGCAGCGTCGCGCCCAGCTGGCGCGAGCGGGCCGGTTCCGAGGAGCTCATATCGATGACCACGGCGCCGGGCCGCAGCCGGCGGGCCCAGCCCGCCACGCCATCGCCCAGCAGCACGGTTTCGACGATCGACGAGTTGGGCAGCATGGTGATCAGGACGTCCAGCGAGGCCGCGCCATCGTCGATCAAGGGGGCGGCGTTCAGCTCCTGGCGCAGGGCGTCGGTGCGGGCCGCGTCGGCATCCGACAGGAACAGCGTAAAGCCGGCGTTCGCCAGGCAGCGCGACATGGGCGCGCCCATCATCCCCAGGCCGATGAAACCGATACGTTGGGGGGGCGATTGCGTCATGGGGCAGCTCCTGTAGGCGAGGCGAATTAGCGGGCCGCATGGATCGCGGCCCGGCTAAAGACTAAATCGCGTCATACAATCGGTCAATATTATTGACCTAGGGTATACCCTTGCCCTATCCGTTCACCATGCCTCCGTCGATATTGATGATCTGGCCCGTAACGTAGCTGGCCGCGTCGCTGCAAAGGAACACGACGACGCCGGCGACCTCGTCGGCCGTCCCCCAGCGTCCCAGCGGGATCTCGCGGCGGATGGCGTCGCCTCGCGCCGCGATCAGTTGCGCCGGCATGGCGGTGTCGATGATGCCCGGCGCCACCGCGTTGACCAGCACATCGGGCGCCAGCCGGCGCGACAGCGCGCGGGTCAGGCCGGCGATGCCGCCCTTGGACGCGGAATACGCCAGATGATCGAAGGACCCGCGCCGATAGGCCAGCGATGCCGCCATGACGATGCGCGCGCCGCGCCCGCCCTGCCCCCGCAGGCGGGGCGCCGCGGCGCTGGCCAGGTCGAAGGCCATGTCCAGGTTGACCGCCATGGTGCGGTCCCAGATATCGCGGCTTTCCGGGGCAAGGTCGTCGGCCAGGTAGATGCCGGCCATGTGGATCAGGCCGTACAGCGAGTCGATGCCGTCGAAGACCCGGCGGCAGGCTTGCGGGTCACCGAGATCCGCGGCGATGGCGCGGTGGCCGCCGTCCCGGCGCAACGTGGCCGCCAGGCCGTGCAGCGCCGCTTCGTCGCGATCCAGCAGCACGAGGGAAGCACCCAGCGCGTCCAGTTGCCGTGCGCACGCCGCGCCTATGCCGCCCGCGGCGCCGGTAATCAATATCGTCCGGCCCGACCAGATTTCCGTCGTCATTTTGTCTCCTGCCCCGGTTATGCATACCGCCTGGTTCTCGCCCATCATAACCATGGCACGGCGGCGGGCATAACGGCGGGCAGGATGGCGCCACCGGACGTGGCGCCGCCAAGACACCTTGCCGGGCGGCACGCGGGTCCGCCGCCTATTGCGCGGTCACCGGGAGGGGACCATCCGCCCTGCCCACGGCCGGAGGCACCCATTTCCCGTTGAGCGCTTCGGCCTTCGGCGCATAAAGTCGCATCGTCAGGTTGAACGGCCCTTTCGGCGCGGGCAGCCAGTTCGCTTCCTTGTCCTTGCCGGGGCTTTCATTCTGGAAGTAGAGCTCCAGGGAACCGTCGGGGTTGTACTTGAATGGCATCCAACTGCTGACCGCGAAGCGGTTCAGGCTGTTCGGCACCTGGAAACCATCGGCGTCATAGAGCGTGATCGACCAGAAGGCGTATGCCGGCGGCAGATCCGCGGGCGTGAAACGGATCACGTACTTGTTGGCGCCGTCCAGTGGCCTGCCATCGCGGTCCGCGATGTTCAGGGGATAGATCGCGTCTTCCACCAGATTGGCGCCCAGGCCCTGCTGCGCGATGATTGCCCGCTTCAGGTAATAGTCGCCATACACGCCCATCGTCGTGGTGTTCATCAGCCAGCCATTGCTGACGGGGGCGAGCGTGGACAACTTCCACAGCATGAGCTGCCTGGCCGCTTCAGGCGCCGCGGCCATCGCCTGCCGCGCCACCGGGTCCAGAGAAGCCGCGTCCAGGCTTTTGCCGGCCTCGATGCCGATGCGCTTCATCCTGGCGATGATGGGCTGGTCCGTCAGGTGCGGGGGATGCAGCTTCATCAGTTCCGCCGCATATGCAAAATACTTGTCGGCGGGCATGGTGTCGACCTGCGTCTTGGGCGGTGTCTTCATGTCGACGTCGGGATCGACCTTGCCGGTGATGACGACGCCGTTGCCGCCCCATTGCGAGAGCGGAGTGATCTTATAGCCGGCCTGGATCTTGTGGACCGCGGCGTAATCCTCCGGGCCGTCGGTCTTGGTACGGCCGATGACCAGCACGTAGGGCGTCGGGGCATCGATCCGGGTGGTCCCCGCGGGCAGCTTGTACTCGTCGAAGCGGTCGCGCAGGTCGGGTCTCCAGTTGGCTTGCGCGACCAGGAAATGGCCGGCCTGCGTACCGGTGGTGCGCCAGCCCGGCGAGGCGAATACGTCGGTCCACATGTCCAGCATCGGCAGCAGGTAGTAGCGGCCGCCGGTGTCCGGCACCGACACCACGACGGGCTCGCGCGTCAGGTCCAGGAAAGCCGACGAGTACAGGGTATCGAAGTTCGGCCGCACCACCAGCTTCACATCCGCCGCGGGAAACGCGGGCCAATTCGAGATCACGTTCGGCGGCGCGAAACCGGGCTTCTCGCCCCCGCTGGCGACATTGGTGGATTGCTTGCGCGTGACGTCCATCGAGACCAGCGGATAGAAATACACATAGGCGTCGAGCGCGATGGCGTTGGCTTCGTCCTGGGATAGTTTCTGGCCGCGCGCGGCCATGGATGCCATCGCAAGGGCGAGCGCCAGAAGAAACATGGACACCCATCTTGGGTGCGCGTGTCCATCCCTAACCACATCGTGCAGTCGCATGGCATCCTCCCGGTTGGAAATAAGCTTGGTTGCGGCAACCCTCAAGGGAAAGCCATCGGCTGGCCCGCCCGGTTTTTCTTCATGTATGCCAACGCGCCAGCGCGGCTCGGGTCGCACCCCTTCCAAGGACATGCGCGCTGTCGCCATGTTCGGCCGTCCCGAGGATATGCCCGCCATGGGGACGCGAACAATACGAAAACGGTCATAGTCCACCCACGGGCATCGAAGGAGCGAGACAGCGTCCGTCGCGCCCCGGCCATCGACCGTCTCTCCATCTTCAAGCCTAAGGCAGGGAAAACCATCGCTGTGGGGCGATGAGCGCACCGCTACACTTCCGCGTTCGTTCCAGGCGGGCAATGCGTGCTCTCGCCCGTCCCGCGTATCGATACCCGGAGACTGGCCAATGGATAAGTCGTACAAGCGACGGTCTGTGATGTGGGCGCTCCGCGCGGCCGCCGGCCTGGTGGCCGTGGCACCGGCGGCCGCCGAGGAAGCGCCCAAGAGCGATGGCTGGCAGTTCGAAATCACCCCTTACTTCTGGGCCGCGGGCCTGAACGGCTGGACGCGTGTCGGCTCGCGCGCGCCCACCATGAGCGTGGACACGGACTTCTCCAAGATCTGGGATCACCTGGACTTCGGCGGCATGGGCAGTTTCGAAGCGCGCAAGGGCCGCTGGGGCATCCTGATGGACGCCATCTACATCAAGGTCAGCCAGCGCTCCGAACCGCTGGCGCGCGGCCTGCTGGGGACGGCGGACGCCACCTTGCAGCAGACCATCCTGCAGGGCGCCGGCGCCTACCGCGTCCTGGATAGCGAGAAGACACCGGTCGATCTCCTGGCCGGCGTGCGCTACGTGTACATCGACGGCGACCTGGAATTCTCGCGCAGCCGGCTCCTGCCGGCGGGCCGCGACTTCAGCGGCAACGTCGACTGGCTCGACGGATTCGTCGGCGTGCGCGCCCAGTACGCCCTGGCGGACAAATGGCGGCTGATCGGCTATGCCGATGCCGGTACGGGGGGCAGCGATTATTCCTGGCAGTTGGCGGCAGGCGTGAATTACGACTTCAGCAAATCCGTGGTGGGCAAGTTCGGCTACCGCATCATCGGCATGAAGTACGAGTCGAACAACTTCCTGTACAACCTGAAGACCGCGGGGCTGTACCTGGGCGTGGGCATCCGGTTCTAGTCCCGGAATGCCGGCCTTTGCGGGGCGAAGGTCCACCCAAAGTCACCGGACAAGAAAAAAGCCGCTTAGAGTGGCGATCTCTAAACGGCTTTCTTGATACAGCAGAAATTCTGGCGCGCCCGGCAGGATTCGAACCCACGACCCCTTGGTTCGTAGCCAAGTACTCTATCCAACTGAGCTACGGGCGCTTTGGTACTGCATCTGAAGTTTCACCGGAAATCGCCGTGTCCACAACCGGGTTGTTTACACAAGTTTCCTGTGCCGCCTCAGCAAAGAAGAAAGATTATAGCACGCTTTTCTTTCCCTTCAAGCCCCCGGCGGATCGCTCGCTCTTTCCAGGAAAGAAGTGCCGCCGCCGCGGAAGGGCGCAACTATAGCAGAAAGGCAGCCCGCCTTCACGCAAGGGGCTGGCTACACGCAAAGGCCCGCCTTCGCAAGCGCCCGCCTTCATGCGGGCCGGCGATGGGCGGCGGCCGCGCGCCGCGCCGCCCTGCCCTTGCCCGCCCTGCCCTTGCCATCCTCGCCCGTCACCTGGCTGAAGTAATCCTTGATGGCTTCGGTGAACGCCGTGCGGCTGTGGCGGGCCCGTTCCAGCAGACCCACCCGGCGATGCACGTCGACATCCGGCAAGGGGATGACCCGCAGGGCGCGGTCTTCGCGCCAGGCCACATTGGCCAGGCGCGGCACGATGGACACGCCGAACCCGTGCCGCACCAGTTCGATAATGGCCTCGACCGAATTCAGCTCCATGCTTTCGCGCACCGGGGTCTCCAGCCGGTCCAGCACTTCCTGGACCAGGATACCCGTCCAGGTATTGCGATCGAAGCGCATGAAGGGGGATTCGGGCAGTACGCGCTCAATCTTCGCGGGCAGTGAAAAATGCGGCTGGCGCGGCACGATCAGGATCATGGGCTCGCTGTACAGCGGCGTCCACACCAGGTTCGACGACAAGGGACGCGGCGGTTGCGTGACGATGGCGGCGTCCAGTTCGCCGCGCTCCACGCGCAGGGCGAAATCGCTGGACAGGCCGGCGAACAGGCGCACGTCCAGGCGCGGATAGCGTTGCCGCACCGTCCACAGGGCGTCCGCGAAGGCGCCCATCAGGGCCGACACCAGCGCGCCCACCACCATGGTGCCCGACATGCCGTCGCCGCCGGCCACCGCGCCCAGCGATTCGTAGCGGCGAACCAGGTCGGAGATCTCCGGCACCAGCGCGCGGCCGGCCGGGTTCAGCACCGCGGCGCGCGCGCTGCGGTCGAACAGCTGGCAATTCAGGCTCTCCTCCAGCGCGCGTATTTGCAGGCCCACCGCGGCTGGCGTCAGGCCGATCTCCTTGCCGGCGGCGGCGAAGGTACCGTGGCGGGCCACGGCCAGGAAGGTCTTCAGCGTGCGTATCGAGGACATGGAGAGGCGTCTTCCACCGGAATGCGGCGGCGGCGGGACGCCCGGCGGCCGCAAGTTTTGCTTTTGCTGAACCGAAGAATTATTAGCTTTTACTTTACTCCAGCCCCATAGAACAATGAGGCGGGCCCTGCCAGGCGGCAGTACCACTCCGGCCCGCCAAGAACATATCCATAACAGCGTGGCGCACGACGCCCGGCATGAGCGGCACCGCGACACCCGCCGCACGCCTGGCGCGGCGGGGCAAGGCGCCGCCGGAGGAGACCCTATGACACGCATCGCCCTGCTGGCCCGCGCCAGGGCCGCGGCCTGTGCCGCCATCCTGGCCTGTACGGCCGCGGCGCCCGCCATGGCCGCCGAAGCCCGCTATCCCGATCACCCCATTACCGTCGTCGTGCCTTTCAGCGCGGGCGGCGACGCGGACCTGGCCGCGCGCAATCTGGCCAAGGCCGTACAAGGCATCTTGCCGCAGCCCATGGTGGTCCTGAACAAGGGCGGCGCCAACGGTGCGATCGGCTCGATGTTCGTGCGCGAGGCCGCGCCGGACGGCTACACCCTGCTGCTGGCCCGCGTCGGTTCGCAGGCCATCCTGCCGGCGCTGCAGGCCGACCTGAAATACAAGTGGGACGACTTCACGCCGCTCGGCTTGCTGGACCTGAACCCCATGGTCTGCGTGGTCAATGGGGACTCCCCCATCCGCACGCTGCGCGAGCTGGTGGACGCCATCCGGGCACAGCCAGGCAAGCTGAACTACAGTACGTCCGGGCCGGCGACCGTCCTGAACCTGGCGACGCAGATCCTGCTGGATGCCGCCGGCCTGCCGCCGCAGGCCGCCGCGCAGATCGTCTACAAAGGCGGTGGCGAAGCAACCGCGGCGGTGCTGTCCAAGGAGGTCCAGTTCAGCTGCAATAACGTCACGGCACTCATCGGCAATGTGAAAGCGGGCCGGCTGCGGGCCTTGGTGACCACCACCGCGCAGCGCCTGCCGGAACTGCCCGACGTGCCGACGGCCAAGGAAACGGGTTATCCGCAGCTGGAACGCATCAGCGGCTGGAGCGCCCTGTATGGCCCGCCCGGCATGCCGGCGCCGCTGGTGCGCCAGTGGGCCGACGTGCTGCAACGCCTGTCCCGGGACGAAGCCTGGCTGGCCGGGGTGCAGAATATCGGTTCCGTGCCCAAGGTCATGGCGCCGGCCGAGACCGCGCGCTTCGCCCAGGAGCAATACCAGTTGTTCCGCGACCTGGGCAAGAAGCTGGACATACAGATCAAATAAGGCATGCGACACGCAGGCCGCAGAAGGAGGAAGACCGCACCATGACCCGATCCCGCAACGGCGCCGCCGCGCTCGTGCAGACCCTGG
The DNA here is from genome assembly GCF_001676705.1 of Bordetella bronchialis. Lineage (NCBI taxonomy): Bacteria > Pseudomonadati > Pseudomonadota > Betaproteobacteria > Burkholderiales > Alcaligenaceae > Bordetella > Bordetella bronchialis. The sequence goes on along the minus strand of NZ_CP016170.1, from coordinate 1,661,965 downwards.
CGAGCGCCGGCGTCAAGCATATCTTCACGCTCTCGGGGAATCACATCATGCCGGTGTTCGATGCCTGCATCGACGCCGGGATCGACCTGATCCATGTGCGCCACGAGGGCGCCGCCGTGCATATGGCCGACGCCTGGGCGCGCCTGACGGGACAGGTCGGGGTGGCCATGGTCACCGGCGGACCGGGCCATGCCAATGCGGTCTCCGCGCTGTACACCGCGGCCATGGCCGAGTCCCCGGTGCTGCTGCTGTCCGGCCATGCGCCCAACGGGCAATCGGGCATGGGGGCCTTCCAGGAGATGCGCCAGGCCGATGTGGCGGAACCGCTCACGAAATGGTCCGCCACCGTGGCCAGCGCCGACCGCATGGCGCAGGACGTGGGCCAGGCGCTGCGCATCGCGCGCTCCGGGCGGCCCGGGCCCGTCAGCCTCAGCCTGCCGACCGATGCGCTGGAGACCGCCTGCACCGCGGCGGCGGACGCCCCCCAGTCCTTCGAACCCATCCCGCAAGCCCTCGACCCCGACACCGCCGCCTCGCTGGTCCGGCGGCTGCAGGCCGCCAAGCGCCCGCTGATCCTGACCGGTCCGGCCGCCATGATGGGCGCCGCGCTGGCGCGCGCGCGCGAACTCGAATCCGCCTGCGGCATTCCCGTCATCGGCATGGAGAGCCCGCGCGGCGTGGCCGATCCGGCCCTGGGCGCCTTCGCGCAAATGCTGGCCCGGGCGGACTGCATCCTGCTGCTGGGCAAACGCGTGGATTTCACATTGAAGTTCGGCAAGGCGCCGGCCATCGCGGCGGATTGCGCCTTCCTGCAGGTGGATGCCGAGGCCGGGGAATTCGAACGCACACGCCGCGCGGTGGGCCCGCGCCTGCTGGAATGCGCCCTGGCGGATACCCCGTCGGCGCTGGACGCCCTGCTGCGCGCCGGCGCCGCGGCGTCGGGCTGGCACGATGCCTGGACCCGCGACGTGCGCGACGCCGTGGCCTACCGTCCGCCGGCCTGGAAAACCGCCAGCTCGGCCATGCCGGAACGCATGCATCCGGTACAGGCGCTGGCGCCCTTGCAAGAGCTGCTGGACAGCCATCCCGACTCCGTCTTCATCGCCGATGGCGGCGAGATCGGGCAATGGGCCCAGGCCTGCCTGCGCGCGCCCAACCGCGTCATCAACGGGGTGGCCGGCTCCATCGGCGCCGCCCTGCCCTTCGCGCTGGCGGCACGGCTGGCGCGGCCGGACGCGCCCGTGGTTGCCGTCATGGGCGACGGCACCTTCGGCTTCCACACGGCGGAAATCGATACCGCCGTCCGCTACAAGCTGCCGTTCGTGGTCGTCGTCGGCAACGATGCGCGCTGGAACGCCGAATACCAGATCCAGCTGCGCGACTACGGCAAGGACCGCCTGATCGGCTGCGAGCTGCTGCCCGCCCGCTACGATGCCGTCACGGCGGCATTCGGCGGTTTCGGCAGACTCGTGACCGATCCCGCCCAGGTCGCGCCCGCCATCCAGGCAGCGCACCGCAGCGGGCTGCCGGCCTGCCTGAATATCATGATCGAAGGCTTGCCGGCGCCCAGCGTATCGCTGCCCACGGCAAACGCAGCAAACGCAGCAAACGCAGCAGCAGGACAGCCATGACCATCCTGGAGTTCCTGGCCGCGCACCTGGGCGCGGCCGCCACCGGCATCGATGGCGCCTCGCTGCTGGTGGCAGGCCTGGCCTTGGCCGGCGGCTACGTCATCTTCGGCATGACGGGCTTCGGCTCCGCCATCGTCGCCATGCCCCTGTTGACACAGGTCATGCCGCTGCACCGCGCCGTGCCGGTGATGCTGGTCTGCGACATGGTTTGCGGCCTGCTCCTGGGGGCCACCAGCCGCAGCAACGTGCACGTCGGCGAGCTGCGGCGCATCGTCCCCTGGATGCTGGCCGGCATGGTGGCGGGGCTGGCCTTGCTCATATACGTGCCGGAACGGCCGCTGCTGATCGTACTGGGCGTGGGCGTACTGGCGTATTCGCTGTGGCGCCTGCGCGGCGGCGACGGATTCCGGGAACTTCGCCCGACCTGGGCCATACCGCTGGGCCTGGGCGGCGGCGGCTTCACCGCGATGTTCGGCACGGGCGGCCCGCTCTACACCATCTACCTGGCGGGCCGGCTGGAGGACCGCAATGCGCTGCGGGCCACCGTCAGCACGCTCATCATGCTGACCGGCTTCACGCGCTTGGTGATGTTCGCCGTTACCGGCCTGCTGCTGCAGCCCGCGGCGCTCGCCCTGATGGTATGGCTGGTTCCCTGCGGCCTGATCGGCGTGCGGCTCGGATCCTGGCTGCGGCACCGCATACCGCCGGCATATATCTTCCGCCTGTTGTGGACGGTGCTGATCGCGGGCAGCATCAGCCTGCTGGTGAAGTCCATCGGCGGTTGACCGCGCGCCGCCCGTGCCGCCGCCCCGGGCGCGCGGCGCCACGAGTACCCCGCGGCACGCGGGCCCTCAAGCCGCATCCTTCAGCAGGCTTTGCCCCGGCGCCACCCGCGTGAACACCACCGGTTCGCGGTCGATGCGGGCGCCGCCGTCGCGCCAGCGGACCACGGTATAGAAGGAGCTGTCCAGGTCGCCGGTCTGCGGGAAGTCCTCGCGGAAGTGCGCGCCGCGCGAGTTCTCGCGCGCCAGCGCGGCCTCGGTAATTACCTGGCTGACCATGACCAGGCTGCGCAGGTTCAGCCAGTCGTGCCAAGTGGGATTGAAGGCGCGCCCGGCGCCGCCCACGCCGACCCGCGACAGCGTATCGGCCAGGCCCGCCAGGGTATCGCGCGCGCGCAGCAGCCCCGCCTGGTCGCGCATGATGCCGACGTCGTCCCACATGCACCCGTACAAGGCCTCGCGCAGCGGATGCAGCCCTTCGGCCGGCCTGGCGAAGGGCGCCAGCGCGTCGTCGACGGCGGCCGCGATCGCGGCCTCGTCCGGCGCCTGCCAGCCGCCTTCGCGCCGCACCCAGTCGGCCATGCTGTCGCCGGCGATGCCGCCGAACACGGTGGAATTCGCCACGCCGTTGCCGCCCAGGCGGTTGGCTCCGTGCACGCCGCCGGTGTCCTCGCCCGCGGCGAACAGGCCGTGCAGCGCCGTGCGGCAATCGGGCTGGAACATGACGCCGCCCATCATGTAATGGGCCGTGGGCACGACTTCCACCAAACCGCCGGCCAGATCGAAGCCGCAGTCCGCGCAGCGCTCCACCATGCCCTTGAACTGCCTGCGCACCGCGTCCACGCCCAGGTGGTGCATCTGGATATAGACGCCGCCGTTGGGCGAGGTCCGTCCCTCGCGCATCTCCGCATAAATGCCGCGCGAGACGATGTCGCGCGTGGCGCGCTCGCCGCGCGGATCGTAGCGCTGCATGAAACGCTCTTGCGCGCCGTTCAACAGGTAGCCGCCGGCGCCGCGCAGGCCTTCCTCCAGCACCGTGCCCGTCATGCGCGTCTGCGTGCCCGCCAGCAGCCCCGTGGGATGGAACTGCACCATTTCCATATCGCGCAGCGGCAGTCCGGCCGACAAGGCCATCGCGAGCCCGTCGCAGCTCTTGTCGCCGGATGGCGTGTGGTACTTGTACATGGTCGGGCCGCCGCCCGTGGCCAGCAATACCGCGCGCGCCTGCACGAAGACGAACTCGCCGCTGCGCACGTCTATCATCAGCACGCCGGCCAGCGCCTGCCCGTCGGGCGTGCGGATCAGGCTCAGGGCGCGATGTTCCTCCAGCCGCCCGATGCCGCGCCGCCAGACCTGTTCGGACAGGCGGTTGATGATCTCGATGCCCGTCAGGTCGCCCTTGTGCACGGTGCGGTCGAAGGTCTGTCCCGCGAAGGCCTTCTGGTGCACGGTACCGTCGGGATTGCGATCGAAGAAGCAGCCCAGCTCGTTCTCGAGCTCATGGATGCGTTCTATGGCCGTGCTGACCAGCGTCCACGCCAGCTCCTGGTTGGACAACCATTTGCTGCCTTCTATGGTGTCCATGAAATGGCGTTCGACGGAATCGCCCGGCGCCAGCGCCACGTTGTAGCCGCCTTGCACCATGCGGGTACAGCCGCACTTGCCCAGCAAGCCCTTGACGGCCACGGTGATGGACAATTCCGGCGCGCGCTGGTGCGCATGCAGCGCGGCGAACAGGCCCGCGCCGCCAGCGCCCAGAATCAGGATATCGGTCTTCAGCCGCTTGACCGGCAGGGCGTGGCTCATGGCGCCGTCACTCCCAGGCTGGCCAGGACCGCCGCCCGGCGGCCCTCGGTGTCCCGGCGGACGGTGTCGTACAGGCTGCCGCCATGGCTGTCCATGGCAACCAGCAAGGGGCCGAAGTCGCGTATGCGGAAGCGCCACAGCGATTCCGGGTTCAGGTCGTCCAGGTCCACGTCCTCGATCTGTTCTATCCAGGTGGTTTCCAATGCGGCGGTACCGCCGATGATGGCGAGGTAGGCGCCGCCCAGCTCGCGGAAGGCATCCTGCGAGCCCTGGCGCAATCCGCCCTTGCCGATGACCAGGCGCACGCCATACTGCGCCATCAGCGGCCGCGTGAAGCGCTCCATGCGGTCGGATGTGGTCGTGCCGATACACACCGCCTCGTAGCCGGCCGGATTGGCTGCGCCGGGCGTCACCTTGCGCACGTTGGGCGCGGTGTGGATGACGGCGTGGCCAGCCAGGTCGAAGCGCGTCTTGCGCCCCTTGTCGAACATATGGATCTGCGTGGCGTCGCGGATGCCGTACAGCGTGCGCTGCAGCGTGACCGTATCGTTGATGCGCAGCTGCCTGGCCTGCGCCTCGGTGATGGGCATGGTGAGTTCGTGGTGCGCCATGGTCAGAATCCGTATTCGATGCCTTGCGGCGTGAGAACCGCGCGGGCGCGCCGCGCCGAGTGGCATTGCATGTTGACCGCCACGGGATTCATGGTGATATGCGTATGCGCCAGTTCGATATGCACGGCGAAGGCCGTGCCGTCGCCGCCCAGTCCTTGCGGGCCGACTCCCAGCTGGTTGACGGCCGCCGACAGCACGCGCTCGAGTTCCGCGCCTTCCGGGTCCTGGCAGCGGGTGCCCAGCGGCCGCGTGGCGGCGCGCTTGGCAAGCGCGACGCAAAGGTCGGAAGTGCCGCCCACGCCCACGCCGACGATGGTGGGCGGACAGGTCTTGCCGCCCGCGGCGATCACGCAATCCACCACGAAGGCCTTGATGGCATCGATGCCTTCCGCCGGCACGGCCATCTTCAGGAAGGAGTTGTTCTCCGAGCCGCTGCCCTTGGGGATCATCTCGATGGACAGGCGCTCCGGCGCCTCGTCGAAATCGATGTGGATCACCGGCACGTCGAAGCCGCAGGAAGTATGGTTGTTCCGCCGCGTCAGCGGATGCACCACGGACGAGCGCAGCGGATGTTCGCGGGTGGCGCGCTCGCAGCCCTTGCGTATCGCCTGCTTCAGCGCATGCCCGTCCACCTGCACGCCACGGCCGATGGCGACGTTGTAGATGGGAATGCCCGTGTCCTGGCACAGCAGGTTTTCCTGGTCCTCGGCCACCCGGATATTGGTGCGCATGGTCTCCAGGACCCCGCGCGCCACCGCCGAGGTTTCGTCGGCGGCCAGCCGGTCTATGCCGGCCTTGATATCCGGCGGCAGGATTTTCAGCGCCCGTATGTAAAGGTCTTTGGCGGCTTCTTCCACCGCCGCGAGGTCTGCTTGCATGCTGCGTCTCCCAGCGCGCCGCGACGCCCCGGGGCGGCATGCCGCCGGGGCGGTGGCCGCCTTCAATCGATGGAAAGATTGCGGCGCTCGACGATCGCCTTCCACTTTCCGGATTCGTCCTGGATGCTCTTGACTAGCTCCGCCGGCGTATTGCCCACCGGCGTCATGCCCTGGCCGGCCAGTTTCTCGCGCACGGCGGGCTGCTGCAGGACCTTGGCCGTATCGCGCTGGATTTTGTCGATGACGGATTTGGGCGTGCCCGCCGCCGTGACCAGGGCGAACCAGCCCGTCGTCTCGTAGCCGGGCAGGCCCGCCTCTTTGGCGGTGGGCACGTCCGGCATCATGGGCGAGCGCGTGGGACCGGTGACGGCCAGGGCGCGCGCCTTGCCGCTTTTCGCGAACACCGACGCCGCCGCGATATTGCCCACCACCAGTTGCACCTGCCCGGCCAGCAGATCGTTATAGGCCAGCGCCTCGCCCTTGTACGGGACATGGGTGATCTGGATGCCGGCCGCATCGGCCAGCGCCTCGCCCGCCATGTGCACCTGGCTGCCGTTGCCGGCCGAGCCGAAGTTCAGCTTCTTGGGCTGGGCCTTGGCCAGGGCGATCAGCTCCTTCAGGTCCTTCGCGGGCAAGGACTCGTTGACCAGCACCAGCATCGGCCCGCTGGCGACATTGGTGATGTAGTCGAAGTCCTTCAGCGTATACGGCAGGTTCCGGTACAGGTAGGGATTGACCGTGAACATGCTGCCGGAAGCCATCAGCAGGGTGTAGCCGTCGGGTGGCGACTTGGCGGTCAGCGTGGCGCCGATCGCGCCGCCGGCGCCCGGACGGTTGTCGATGACCACCGACTGGTGCCACATCTGGCCCAGCTCCGCGCCCACCACGCGCGCCACGACATCGGTAGTGCCGCCCGCGGTGAAGGGAACGATGATCCGTACCGGTTTGTCGGGCCAGGGCGCGTCGGCATGGACAAGGCCCGGCATCGCCATCGCGGTGGACGCGAGGGCCAGAATACAGGTGTGCAGCCAATGCCTGGGACGTCTGGACAGCTCGTACAGATACTCATGCATGATGGTTGTCTCCGTTGGTTTGCGGCTTCGCATCTGCGGCGAAGCTCGTGCCGCGATTGGGGGCGGCGCGTCAGCGTCGCACCTTGGCCCCGGGGCGTCAATGCGCGATTACCGCAGCAACGCCAGTAAAAACGCCAATCCGGTGCCCGCGCCCACGCCCAGGCCCACGGCCAGCCAGTCCTTGCGTAAATGGGTCCAGGGCGCGAACTCGATCACCAGCAGCCGCAGGCCGCCCATCAGGTGCAGGGAAAGCAGCACCACCAGGCCCCATTCCGCGAACTTGAAAAGCGGGCGGTCGGCGAAGCGCAGGAAACCGTCCAGCGCCTGCTCGCCCGCGATCGCCTGCCCCAGCGCCCAGAAGTGAATGGGCAGGAACAGCGCCAGCGCCAGGCCGGAGATGCGGTGGACCAGGAAGGCCCAATACGCCGGGTGGTTGCGCGCGCGCGCATCGTTGCGCCGCATCATGCCACTACCCCGTAAACGGCGCGCAGGCCCAGGAAGACCAGCAGGACGGCAAAGGCCAGCGCGGCCGCCACCGCCGACGGGCCCCGCCAACGCAGCCATTCCTCCGCGATGCGCAGCAGGCCGATCGGCACGTGCACCGCGCAAGCCAGCACGAACAGGCCGTAGAACGCGGCGAAGCCGATACTGCCCCGCGTGCGCTCCAGGATCTCCGCGCCGCTGAGCCCGCCGCGCACCGCATACACGATGATGCCGATGTGGACGGCGACGAACAGCGCCAGGACCATCGCGCTGACACGCTGCAAGTACCACAGGCGCGCCTGTGTGCGCACGCTGGGGCCGGCCATCACAATTCCCCTTTCATCGCGGCCTTGGCCGCCATGCGCTTCAGGCCGGCGATGCCTGCCGTCGGCGCCAGGGCCTTGGGACAGCGCTCGGTACAGCTGCCCTGGGTATGACAGGCGTGGCAGCCGGCATCGCCCGCCACGGCGCGCAGGCGTTCGGCGCCCTGCACGTCGCGTTCATCGTTCATCAGCGTCCAGGCGCGGTTCAGCGCCGCGGGACCCAGGTAGTCGGGACGCCAGGTGACCACGTCGCAGGATGCGTAGCACACGCCGCAGCCTATGCATTCGATGCCCGCGTCCACCGCCTGCCGGCGTGGCGAGGACGGCGGCACGCGGGCGAAATCGTCGTGGCGCGACAGCGTGCCGGCGAAACTGCCCTGGGCCTGGCTCCACTTGTCGAAAAACGCGCTCATGTCGGTGACCAGGTCCTTGATGACCGGCAGATTGGAGAGCGGCGCGACCTCCAGCCGGCCGCGGTCCGCGACCTTCGCCACGTGGGTGCGGCAGGTCCAGCGCGCCTTGCCGTTGACCGTCATGGCGCAGGAACCGCACATGCCGACGCGGCAAGCGTAGCGATAGCCCAGGTCGGGCTGCAGCTCGCGCTGTATGTAGGTCACGACGTCCAGCACCGTCTGGCTGGTGTGGCGCGGCACCCGGTAGGTCGCGAATCCGCCGCCGTCGGCGCTGCGCCATACCTTGACTTCCAACATATCCATGGCGTTCCCGTCCGCAATGCGGGGAGCGCGCCGATGGCTGGCGCCGGGCGGCGCGCCCTCTCCCGGTGCCGTATTGTCGGGCGGGGCCTATAAAAAGCAAAAGCGAATAATTATCGCATCGGAACAAAGAAATTCTTTATCAAGTGGCGAGTACGGCCATGATCCGCCGCGTGATCTCGTCGATGCCGAAGGGCTTGGTGACGAGCTCCATGCGGGGATCCCGCAGTCCCTCCGTCAAGGCGAGGCTGTGCGCATAGCCGGTCATCAGGATGACCTTCAGCTCGGGATGGATCGCCCGCGCCTCTTCAACCATGCGGCGGCCGTCCATGCCGGGCAGGCCGATATCGCTCACCACCAGCTCGATGCCGGGCGTCTCCTTCAGGATGCGCAGTCCCGACAGGCCGTCGGCCGCTTCCACCACCCGGCATTGCTGGTCGCGCAGCACTTCCACCAGCAGGTCGCGCACACGCGGATCGTCCTCCACCACCAGGACCAGCGGCTGCTGTCCCGGCGCCAGGGCGGAGTGCGTTTCGGCCGACGGATCGGCGGCATGCTCGGCGATCAGCGGCCCGGTATATCGGGGCAGGTACAGCCGTATCGACGTGCCCTCGCCCGGCTTGCTGTCCAGTTCCGTATAGCCCCCGGACTGGCGCACGAAGCCGTACACCATGGACAGGCCCAGGCCGGTGCCCTCGCCCTGCGGCTTGGTACTGAAGAAGGGTTCGAAAGCCTTGGCGGCAACCTCCGGCGCCATCCCCGTCCCGGTATCGGCGACGCAAAGGCACACGTACTCGCCCGCCGTCAGGATGACGGCATTCGCCACCGCGATGTTGTCCAGGTCCACGTTGCGCGCCGTGATGGTCAGCGTGCCGCCCTCGGGCATGGCGTCGCGCGCGTTGATCACCAGGTTCAGGATGGCGTTCTCCAGCTGGTGAGCATCGCACAGCACATTCCACAAGCCATCCTGGACGTCCACGTCCAGGGCGATGCGCTCGCCCAGCGTGCGTTCGAACAGTTCGATCAGGGAACGGATCAGCTGGGCGGGCTGCGTGGGCTTGGGCGCCAGCGGCTGCCGCCGCGAGAAGGCCAGCAGCCGGTGCGTAAGCGCCGCGGCGCGCTTGGCCGACTCCATCGCCATGTCCGTGTAGCGCGTGATATCGACCAGCATGCCGCGCTCGGCGCGCTTCTGCATGAGCTGCAGGGCGCCGATGATGCCCGTCAGCAGGTTATTGAAGTCGTGGGCGATGCCCCCGGTGAGCTGGCCCACGGCCTCCATCTTCTGCGACTGGCGCAGCGCTTCCTGCGCCAGCTCCAGCTCCGCCGTGGCCACGTTCTCGGCGGTGACGTCCTGGGCGACGGCATGGACCAGGCCGTCGCCCGGCACGGCCGTCCACGACAAGGTCCGGTAGCTCCCGTCCCGGTGCCGGCATTCGCACACGAAACGCGAGGTCGCGTGGCCGCGATGCAGCCGCTTGAGCTGGTTCTGCGCCAGCGACATATAGTCGGGATGGACCAGCCCGAGCACATTGTTGCCCAGCAGCTCTTCGTGCTTCCACCCCAGGCGGGCGGTCCATGCGGGGTTGGCGTCCAGCACGTAGCCGTCGAAGTCGGTCACCACCATCAGGTCGTTGGCCAGCTGCCACGTACGATCGCGTTCCGCCCGGCCCCGCGCGACTTCGTTGAGCAGCAGCTTCTGGCTGCGGCGCAAGTCGTTGCGCGCCGCCACGACGAGGTCGATGTCGAAGGCAATGATGAGCCAGCCGCCCAGGCGGCCGTCCTCTTCCAGGATGGGAGCGGCGCGCGCCATGAACCAGCGCCAGCTGTTGTCGGCGGCGCACAGGAAGCGCATTTCCATCTCGCAGCCCACGCCGCGCTGCATGGCATCCCGCCAGGCCTCCTGCATGGGCAGGCGGTCTTCGGGATGGATGGATTCCGTCCAATCGTCGCGCCGCGCCGCATCCCGGTCGCGGCCCGTGTAGCGGGCCCAATAGGGACTGGTATAGACCACGCGCCCGCTGGCGTCCGTGAAGAAAGTCATCTGCGGCGAGCCCTCCACCAGGGCGCGGAAGCGCGCGTCGACCGCCTTGGCGCGGCTCTCGGCCAAGTGCTGCTCGGTACGGTCGCGCACGATCTTCAGATAGCCGATGTGCTCGCCGGTGCGGTCGTCCACGAAGCGCTGCATCAGGCCGGACGCCCACATACGCGAGCCATCCTTGCGCATATGCCAGCGCTCGTCCTCGGCGCGGCCGCGCACCCTGGCGGTCTCCGCTTCCAGCAAATGATCGTTCCGCTCGCGGGACTCCGGCGTGAATATCATCGCCGAGTCGGCGCCCAGGGCTTCCTCTTCCGTCCAGCCGAACAACTTGCAGGCCCCCACGTTCCAGCTGGTGACGCGCAGGGAGAGGTCGACGGTGAAGATGGCGAAATCGGTGGCGCTTTCCAGCAGCGCACGGGCGACGCGATCGGTCGACACGCGGCGCTTGCGGCTGTCGCTCCTGGCTTGGTTCATCACCGCTTCCTCCTTGTGCCGGGACGTCCAGCAAGTTGCCTGCCGTCCGTTGCACGATGGGCCTGGAACCCGGATGGCTCCCTAAGGACTAGCCACGCGCCCGAGCGTGCGGCCCGGGCCGGGTTGTTCACCGTTGGTAGCACAGTTTGCCGCGAAACCGGGTAACGTGGGTACGCGCCATGCATCGACACGGGGGAGACCGACATGGATGGAAATAGCGAAATACTGATCGATGGCCATCGGGTCATCTGCAAAATAACTCAACAAGGGGACAGGAGCTTTTCAGTCGCCATCGCAACCTCCCGAGAGGGGCTTGTATGCGGGCTGGAACAATTGTCGTGGCGCTCGGCCGCGACGCAGAATTTCGACACACGAGAGGACGCCGAACGGCACGCGCGCTACGTGCTGCTAGGCATTTGCAGCGTCAGGCAGGACGGCGAGCCGGTCTTGTCCGTTACCTGAGCGGCACTCCCCGCCGCAGCCAAACACGCGCCGGCACGACAAATGCCGGCGCGTTTTTTTGCGCGCGCGGATCGCCGGGGGAAGCCCCGGCCAAGGCGGCCATGGCTAAGCATATTTTGGTTCGCATCCCGGGGAAGCCGCGGATCATGGGTCGGGGTGCATACAAGAATGCGGACTCGCGCCAGTCCGTCGGCACGCCAGCCCGGGCAGTCGCAGGGCCGAGGTCTCTTCCAAGGAGAGAGGAATGAGCAGCTATACGGACGGACAGAACCTGGTGCACAGGCCGGGACATGCGGATCGCGATCTCGCCGCGCACGAGGACCACGGGCACGGCATGCCGCACGGATGGCGGCGCTGGCTGATGGCGACGAACCACAAGGACATCGGTACGATGTACCTGATTTTCTCGTTCGTCATGCTGCTGGAGGGCGGCGTCCTGGCCCTGCTCCTGCGCACGGAACTGTTCGAGCCCGGCATCCAATTCTTCCAGCCGGAGCTGTTCAACCAGTTCACCACCATGCACGGGTTGATCATGGTGTTCGGCGCGATCATGCCGGCCTTCGTCGGCTTCGCCAACTGGATGGTGCCCCTGCAGATAGGCGCTGCCGACATGGCCTTCGCCCGCATGAACAACTTCAGTTTCTGGATCCTGCCGATGGCGGCCATCCTGCTGACCGCCTCCTTTTTCGTGCCGGGCGGCGCGACCGCCGCCGGCTGGACGCTGTACGCGCCGCTGTCCCTGCAGATGGGGCCGGGGATGGACCTGGCCATCTTCGCGTTGCACATCATGGGCGCGTCGTCCATCATGGGTTCCATCAACATCATCGTGACCATCCTGAACATGCGGGCGCCCGGCATGACGCTGATGAAGATGCCCCTGTTCTGCTGGACGTGGCTGATCACCGCCTTCCTGCTGCTGGGGGTGATGCCGGTGCTGGCGGCCACCATCACGATGGTCCTGACGGACCGGCATTTCGGCACGGACTTCTTCAATGCCGCCGCGGGCGGCGATCCCGTGCTCTTCCAGCACCTATTCTGGTTCTTCGGCCACCCGGAGGTCTACATCATGATCCTGCCGGCATTCGGGATCATCTCGTCCGTGGTGCCGACGTTCTCGCGCAAGCCCTTGTTCGGCTACGCATCCATGGTGTACGCCGTCGCGGCCATCGCGGTGCTGTCCTTCATCGTCTGGGCGCACCACATGTTCGCCACGGGGATGCCGGTCACGGGCCAGCTGTACTTCATGTACGCGACCATGCTGATTTCGGTGCCGACCGGCGTGAAGATCTTCAACTGGACAGCCACCATGTGGCGCGGCAGGCTCAGCTTCGAAACGCCCATGCTGTTCGCCATCGGTTTCATCTGGGTATTCACCATAGGCGGCTTCACCGGCCTGATCCTGTCGGTGGCGCCCATCGACATCCAGGTGCACGATACCTATTACGTGGTGGCGCACTTCCACTATGTGCTGGTGGCCGGCTCCCTGTTCGCCCTGTTCGCCGGCACCTATTACTGGCTGCCGAAATGGACCGGATATATGTACAGCGAGAAGCTGGGCAAAGTGCACTTCTGGAGCTCGCTGATCTCCTTCAACCTGGCTTTCTTTCCCATGCATTTCCTGGGGCTGGCCGGCATGCCGCGCCGCTATGTGGACTACGCGGCGCAGTTCACCACCTTCCACCAGTGGGCGACGATAGGGGCCTATTGGTTCGGCCTGTCGCAACTGATCTTCCTGGTGGCGGTGCTGCGCTGCGTGGCGGGCAAGGGACCCAGGGCGGCCGCCTCGTCCTGGGAAGGCGCCGACGGACTGGAATGGACCGTGCCGTCGCCCGCGCCCTTCCATACCTTCGAAACGCCGCCTGAGGTACGCTAGCCGGACGCGCCCGGCGCACCTGGCCTGGACGCCGACGGTGCCGCGATCATGAGACACACGCACATACGCCCGGATGAATGGATGTCGGCCTCGCCGCCGGCCTCCTGGACGCTGCCTTGGCGGGCGCCTCCCGGCCCCCGTGTCTGGCGCCTGAAGCGCAATTGCGCCCTGCGGCCCGCGCAGTACTTTGCCGCCATGGGGCTGCTGATGGGCATTTCGGCCGCTGTCGCCATCGGCTGCTGGATACGCGGCATCTGGCTGGTGCCCGTGTTCTGCGGCATCGAGCTTATCGCCATCGCCGGCGCGGCGCTGGCCTACGCCCGCCACGCCATCGATGGCGAAACCATTACCCTCACCGGGGCGCGCGAGGTGCGCGTGGAAATCGACCGCGGCCCGCGGCACGAAACCCACGTCCTGCGTGTCGACGGCCTGCGCCTGCTGAAGGAAGAGGCGGACACCCTGTGGCTGAAGCAGGGCGCCACCTGCATCCCGGTGGGCCGCCATGCCTCGCCCGCGATGCGCGCGGCCTTCGAAGCCGACCTGCGCGAAACGCTGGCGCGGCGGCAACCCTAGCGCGCATCAGCGTCCACTAGCGGCCACGTCCCAGCCCCAGTTTTTCCATGACTTCCTGCGCGTCGATGACCATGGCCGCGACTTCGGCCACGGTGACGCGCAGGCTGGTCGCGCGGGCCCGCATGTGCTCGTAGGCCTTGACCTCGTCCATGCCCTGGTGGTCGACCAGCACCTTGATGGCCTTGTCGATCTGGCGCCGCGACTTGATGGTGGCTTCCAGCTTCTGGATCTTGGCTTGCTGCCGTTGCTGGAAGCCCTGGGCCGAGCGCGCCAGCACCAGTGTGCTGAGCACGCCGGAGGAACGGAAAGGCTTGGTGAGCACGCCGTGCGCGCTGCTGTCCAGCAATAGCTTCAGCGTGGTCGGGCTTTCATAATCGGACAGCGCGATCAGGGTGGCCTCCGTGGCGCTGGCGCACCACATCCCGCCGCTGGGGATGTCCTGCGACAGATGGAAGAACACCACGTCGGCGCCGCGCGGCGGCTCCGTGCAATAGGGCCAGAAGACCTGCAGCCGGCAGCCGATGCGCTTGAGCTGTTCGATCAGCAGTTCGCGGTCCTCGCCGGGCGGATGCACGACGGCGACGCTGATGCTGCGCAGATCTTCATAGAGGCGGCGTATGCTGCTCATCGCGTCACTTCAGCCAGAATTCCGCCAGCCCGAAGGTGGACAGGTAGGGGTCCGGCCTGACCGGCCCCGAACCTTGCCACACCACCTGGAACTGGCCGTCCTCGCGGCACACGCCGATGCGGGGGGTCAGCAGGCAGTGGTTGTTTTCCGGATCGATGGCCAGCGGCCCTTCCGGGGAATCGTAACGCACCAAATGCGCCGTGCGCACCAGTTTGGCCGGGTCCAGGCTGCCGGTGCGTTCGAGCGCGCGGGCGAACAGGTGGACCTGGTTGTACGCGGACTCCGACCAGGTACTGGTGGGCCTGTCCCCGTACCGCTCGCGCCACAACGCCGTGAAGCGGCGGTTGCTGTCGTTGTCCAGGGAATTGAAATACGTGGCCGCGGTGATGTGGCCGGCGCACAGCGGCGCGCCCACCAGGCGGATTTCCTCTTCGGCCATGGACAGGCTGGCGATGGGGGTCTTGCGCGGGTCCAGGCCGCTTTCGGCATACTGCCGGTACAACATGCGCGCGGAGTCGCCGACCACCGTGGAAAACACGACCTCCGGCTGGGCGGACCGGATATCGCGCACGACTTCCGCGACCTCGCCGGCGCCGGCGGTCAGCGGCAGGTAGACCTCGTCCAGGATCTCGCCGCCGTGTTGTTCGACCATGTCCCGCATCACCCGGTTGGACTCGCGCGGATAGATGTAGTCCGACCCGACCAGGAAAAAACGCGAGCCGTTGTGCTGCAGGAGGTAGGCGGCCAGCTGCATGGCGTTCTGGTTGAGCACCGCCCCGGTGTACAGCACGTTGGGCGAATACTCGAAGCCTTCATAGAAGGAGCAGTACCAGAGCAGGCCGTTGTTGCGCTCCACCACCGGCAGGACCGCCTTGCGGCTGGACGAGGTGGAGCAGCCGAAGATCACGTTGACGTCGTCGTCCGTCATCAGCCGGGTGGCCAGGCGGCGGTATTCGGCCGGATCGCTGGCCGGGTCGTAGCACACCGGCGCCAACTGCCTGTCCAGCACCCCGCCCGCGGCGTTGATCTCCTCCACCGCCAGGGCGGTGCCCAGGAAATGCTCCGAGCCGGTCACGCGCGTCACACCCGTACGCGAAAACAATATGCCGATGCGCCAGTCCGCCGACGATCCCTTGGTTTCCGCCATAGCTCCATCCCGGCCCGCCCCGCGCCGCTAGACGCGCAGGTGGGCAAATATCGTTTCGGCCGCCGCGCCATCGCGCGCACTGCCCTGTTCGACGATTTCGCCCTGCTTGAGGACCAGGAAACGATCGGTCACGCGCAGGGCGAAATCGACGTTCTGCTCGATCAGCAGCATCGTCGTGCCGTTTTCGCGGCGCTCCCACAGCAGGGCCTGCGCCAGGCGATCGATCACCGACGGCTGCAGGCCTTCCGTGATTTCGTCCAGAAGGATAACGGACGGACGCAGCATCAGCGCCCGCGCCACCAGCAGCATCTTCTGCTCGCCGCCGGACAGCGTGCCGGCGGGCTGTTTGAGCCGGTCCTTGAAGACCGGGAAAATCGGTTCGACGGCGGCGAAACGGGCGGGGAAATCGGTCTCGCGCGCCAGCCCCAGCCGCAGGTTGTCGCGCACGCTCAGCTCCGTGAAGATCGCCTGTTCCTGCGCCGCGTAGGCCACGCCCTTGCGCGCCACGCGATGCGGCGGCAGGCGCGTAATGTCCTCGCCGTCCAGGGCGACGCTGCCGCCCTGCTTGGGCAGATACCCCATCACCGTCTTCAGCAGCGTACTCTTGCCCATGCCATTCTTGCCCAGCAGGGCCACCGCCTGCCCGGCGGCGATGTCCATCGACACGCCGCGCAGCACCACCGAGGCGCCGTAGCCGCTGACCACCCCATCGAGCTTCAAGGCGCTCATTGCATGGCCTCCGCCTGTCCCGTTCCCGCGTAGATCGTCTTCACCAGTTCGGACCCCACCACCTGGGCGAAGCTGCCGTCCATGACGATGGCACCCTGGTGCAGCACGACGATGCGGGTGGCCACCTGCTCGACGAAGTCCAGGTCGTGCTCCACCAGCAGGCAGCACAGCCCATGGCGATGCGCCAGCGTAGCCAGGATTTCGCCGATGCGCGTGCGCTCGAGCTTGCTCAGGCCCGCCGTGGGTTCGTCCAGCAGCACGATCCGTGGCGCCAGGGCCAGCACCATGGCCAGTTCCAGCGCCTGCTGCTCGCCATGCGACAAGTCCCGCGCGACGGCGTCCAGCTTGCGGTCCAGGCCCGTGGCCCGCAGCACTTCCAGGGCATACACCGGCAGGCGCAGCGTCCCGGATCGCCGCCACAGCGATGGCTTGTCATGCAGCGCGCCGGCGATGCGCAGGCTGTCGGCCACCGTCAGCGTGTCGAAGACATTGGCGTTCTGGAACTTGCGCCCCAGGCCGTCGCGCACGCAATCCTGCGGAGGCTGGCGGCCGATGTCGTGGCCGCACAGGACGATGGCGCCGCCGCTGCGCTCGGCACCGTCGCTCAAGGCGCGCATCAGCGTGGTCTTGCCGGCGCCGTTGGGGCCGATCAGGCCGACCAGCTCGCCCGCCCGCGCGGTCAGCGTGATGCCGCGCAGCACCTGCAGCGAGCCGAAACTGCGGCTGACATCGCGCATTTCCAGGGCCGGCGCATCCGTGGAGGCGGGCGCGGCCACGTCGCGCACCGCCAGCACGGGCGCCCGCGCCGCCAGCCGGCCCAGCCCGAAGGGGCGCAACAACAGGGGCACCAGGCCGCGCGGCAGCAGCAGGATCACGGCCACGAAGGCCACGCCCAGTATCAGCTGCCAGGCGAAGGGCATGCTGCCGCTCAGGTAGGCACTGGTCACGTTGATCAGCACGGCGCCGATCAGCGGTCCCCAAAGCGTTCCGCGCCCGCCCAGCGCGACCCAGATGATCAATTCCGTCCCCAGGACGAAGCCGGTCAGTTCGGGCGCCACGACGCCGCTGAAGGCCCCATAGCCGTACCCCGCCAGGCCCGCCACCGCCGCCATGGCGACCAGCAACAGGATGCGCACCCGCGGGACGCGCAGGCCCAGGTACTCGCAACGGGTTTCGTTGTCGCGCACCGCCGTCAGTATGCGGCCGCCGTCGCTGCGCACCAGTATCCAGCCCGCGGCCCCGGCCACGGCCAGGGCGCCGCCGGCCACCCAGTACCAGCCCCGCAGCGACAGGTCGAAGCTGTCGTAGCCGGTCAGCCCGGAGCTGGAGCCCGTCCACTCGCCGCCCGACAGCACCAGCTGCGTGAGCACGATAGGCAGGACCAGCGAGATCACCGTGGCGAAGAACGGCGAAGCGCCCCGGTAGAAAGACAGCCAGCCGACGACGCCGGCGAGCAAGGCCGTGCCGCCCGCGGCCGCCAGCAAGGCCAGCGCCGCCACGCCCGGGGAAAACCCGTAATGGGTAAAGGCCAGGCCCGCCGCGTAGGCCCCCATGCCGAAGAAGGCCGACTGCCCGAAAGTCAGGTAGCCCGTGTAGCCCCAGAGCAGGTCGACAGTAAGGGCGGCGATGGCGAAGAAATACGCCTTGATCAGCACGTTCAGCAGATACGTGTCGAACAGGAAGGGCCCGGCGGCGAGCAGTACCAGGCCCACGACGGCCAGGCCGGCGAGGCCCCCGCGCGAGGCCGCCCGCGGCCCGGGTCCGGCCGCCGCGTTGTCGCGATCGATCATGGCATTACTCATGGGCGAACCCCTTGGGCCGCACGCGCAGCGTCAGCGCCGCCAGCACGGCGATAGTCAGGCCGCCCAGGACCGGATTGACATAGATGCTGACCAGCACCTGGCAGGCGCCGAACACCAGGCAGGTCAGCATCAGGCTGGAGATGGAATGGCCCGCCACCATGACCAGCATGAAGGCGCTGACCAGCCAGCCGACGCCCATATTGGGATCCACGCTGGACAGTGGCGTGACCAGCGCACCGCCCAGCGTCCCCAGCCCGGCGCCGAGGCTGAACGTGGCGAAACGGATACGGGCGGCGTTGATGCCCAGCCCGCTGGCCAGCGGCTCGTTCATGATGACCGCGCGCGTGCGCACGCCGAAGCGCGTGCCGTTCAATAAGGCGCTCAGCAGCGCCCAGACGACCAGGGCCACGGGGATCAGCACGATGCGGTAGGCCGAATAATCGCTGCCCCCCACCGTCCAGATCCCGGAGAGCGGCGCATCCGCGAACTGCACCTCGCGCCCGAAGGCCAGCACGATCAATTGCCCGATAACGATGCCCAGCCCCCAGGTCGCCAGGATGGCGTCCAGCGGGCGCCGGTACAGCGGCCGCACGACCAGCCGCTCTATCGCCATGCCCGCGACGATGCCGCACAGCACCGCCAGCGGCCAGCCCAGCCAGGGGTTCAGTCCCAGCCGGGTGACCGCATAGCTGACGTAGCCGCCCAGCGTGATCAGCGAACCATGCGCGAAATTGACGATCTTCATCACGCCGAAGATCACCATCAGTCCGACCGTGACGACGAACAGCATCGCCGTGGTGGTCAGCACATCCAGCAGTAGATCCATGCCAGCCTCCGCGCGCGGGCAGCGGCGCCCGCGCGGTCGATACGGTGCATTACTTGATGTTGGGGCATTGCGGGCCAGGATCCACCGCGGGGAAGGTCTGCAGGATCTTCACCGAGCCGTCCGCCTGGATCTGGCCCAGGTGCATGTTCAGGGACGCGTGCCGGCTGCGGTCCATGCTGACCGGCCCGCGCGGCCCCTCGTAGGACACCTGCGCCAGCGCCGGGATCACCTTGTCGGAATCCGTGGTGCCGGCCTTTTCGACGGCGGCCTTGTACAGGTAGAAGGCCTCGTACTGCGGCTCGGACAGCTCGTTGGGCGTCTTCAGCTCGGCGCCGAACTTCTTGCGCATGGCCTCCAGGAAGCGCTTGTTCTGCGGATTGTCGATGCTGGTCAGGTACGAGGCCGACAAATACATGCCGGCGGCCACATCGCCCATGGTCTTGGCGGTGCCTTCGTCGATGGCCAGGTTGCCGTAGGGGATGGAAATGCCGGCGGCCTTCAGTTGCTTGGCCAGCGACACATTGGGCGCACCGCCGGCCGTGGAGCTGATCACCGCATCCGGCTTGGCCGCGCGCAGCTTGGAGATCACCGCGGTCCAGTCGCTGCCGTCCATGGGCAGGTACTCTTCGCCCACGACCTTGCCGCCCTTCTGCTCGATGTATTTGCGCGTGAAAGCCAGCATGCCGCGGCCGAAGGAGTAGTCGCTGCCCACCAGGAAGAAGGTCTTGGCCTTTTCATGGGCGGTGAAGTAATCGACCACCGGCGCGACCTGCTGCTCCGGCACCCAGCCGTTCACGTACAGCCAACGGCTGCAGGAACGGCCTTCGTAGAAGGACGTGTAGATGTAGGGCGTCTTGCCGCGCGCCACCACGGGCAGCCCGGCGCTGCGCGCCGCGCTGGTCTCCATGCCGATGATCGCGTCCACTTTCTTCTGGAAGACCAGGGTATCGAAGGCCTTCTGCGCGCCCACGGCGCCGGATCCGTCGTCGGCGATTTCCAGCTGCACCTGGCGCCCCAGGATGCCGCCGGCGGCATTGATCTCGTCGACGGCCAATTGCGACGATTGCACGGCCGCCGGCGCGACCACGCTGTTGGCGCCCGACAGGCCCACGGCCACGCCGATGCGGATGGGTTCGGCCGCCTGCGCCCCGAGCGCCAGCACGCTGCTCGCGGCCAGCACGGTAGAAACAAGGAAAGTGGTGGTTTTCATAGGCTGTCCTGTGTGAAGATGACTTCCAACGACGGAGTGGCGCGTATCGGTCGCGGCCGCGGACGGGACCGCGCTAGCGGGCGCCGGCCTGGCCCGGAACGGACACGATCCGATAGAGGTCGTCGCGCCGGTCGCGCAGCACGACGTTGTAGGGATTCAGATGGCGGGCCCCGCGCGACTGCTTCAGGTTGATCGCCGCGTACAGGATCTCTTCGCGGTCGGGACTGGCCGGACCCGCCAGGGGCCAGCCCTGCGAGCCCACGACCAGGCTCTGCCCCAGGAAGGGCTGGCCGCGCTCGATTCCCACGCGGTCCGCGCAGACGATGTTCAGGCCATTGCTATGCGCGGCGGCCATGGCCAGCGTATTGGCCATGGTGGGGTGCCTGGGATCCTGTCCCGGCATGGGCACCCAATTGGTGGGCACGCAGACGATGTCCACCCCCTTCATGGCCAGCAGCCGGTAGACCTCCGGAAACCAGCCGTCGTAGCAGATGGCCACGCCCAGCCGGCCGTGCGCGGTGTCGAACACCGGCAGGCCCAGGTCGCCCGGCTCGAAGAACAGATTCTCTTCGCCCCACAGGTGCAGCTTGCGGTAGGTGCCCAGGTAGCCGCGCGGCCCGATGACCGCCGCGGCGTTGTAGAGCCGTTCGCCGGCCCGTTCCGTAATGCCGGCCACGATGTGCACGTTCAAGCGCGCGGCCGCCTCTATCCAGGCCCGTGCGGTCGGGCCGTCCGGCACGCTTTCGGCCAGGCCGAAGGCCTCTGCCCGGCTGTCGAACACATAGCCGGTGTTGCAGAGCTCGGGCAGCACCACGACGGCGGCGCCCTGCCCCGCGGCCTGTTCGATCAGCGCCAGGGAACGCGCGACGTTGGCGGCCTTCTGGCCGATGCGGCAGTCCATTTGCACGGCGGCCACGA
Source organism: Bordetella bronchialis (assembly GCF_001676705.1). Taxonomy (NCBI): domain Bacteria; kingdom Pseudomonadati; phylum Pseudomonadota; class Betaproteobacteria; order Burkholderiales; family Alcaligenaceae; genus Bordetella; species Bordetella bronchialis. The sequence continues at coordinate 1,640,985 of NZ_CP016170.1, read as the reverse complement.
TGGTATCGGGGAACACGCGCGCGTCCACGGGTTCGGAAGACGACATGGAAGCTCCAAAAACAAAAAAGCCCTCGACCACGCCTGGGGCGCGATGCGAGGGCTTTCATAGCCGTTGTTTGCGCAGCAATCCTGCTGCGTTGGGCCCGCGGCAGTCTTGTCGCGAATCCAGGACAAATTATCCGGACTGCGGCATTGCGATGTCAATGCAATGCGGATTGGTGGATACCCTAGGACATGCCGCCACGTCCGGCCGCGCCGCGCCGCGCCAACTCCTACATGCGCAGCTTCGTCTCCACGAACAGCGTGCGCCCGGGATAGGGGTGATAGACGAAATACCGTTCGTCGAACAGATTGTCCACGCCCACGCTGACTTCGCTGTGGCGATCGATCCTGTAGGTGAACTTGGCGTCCACCACCGTGTACGTGCTGGTGCCGCCGAAGACGTCGGGGTTGCTATCCTGGTTGGTCAGCGTGTTGTATTGCCGCCCGGAATAACGCACCGCCGCGGTCAGCGAGGCCTTGTCGTCGAAACGATACGTGCCCACCAGGTTGGCCCGCCACAAGGGAATACGGTAGAAGTACTTGCCCACCGATGCCGGGTTCTGCGAATTGGCCAATATCCTGGACTGCGTATAGGCAAGGTTGGCGATGAGGTCCAGTCCCTGCACACCCACGTCCTGCCCCTGGTAGCTGGTTTCCACGCCGCGCGACCGCACCTTGTCGATGTTCTGGAAGCTGGTCACGTTGGGAATGGCGGTCGTGTCGGTCTGGCTGAAGATGGTGTTCTTCACGTCGTCCTGGAATAGCGACACCCGATAGATTCCGCTGTCCAGCGCCCATTCGGCGGTCAGCTCCTTGGACAGGTCGTTCTCCGGCTGCAGGCCGGGGTTGTTGTTGACCAGCGTGGAGCCGTTGATCTTGCCCTGGAACAATTCCCCCACGGTGGGAAAGCGGTAGGCGCGTCCGATGGAGGCACGCAGGGTCAGGTCGTCGGTGGCATCGAAGGACAGCGATGCCTTGGGCGACACATGCTGCTGGCTGGCATCGGGATAAGGCACGCGCACGCCGCCCACGGCCTGCGAGCCGCCATAGGCGCGCCAGTCCTCGTAGCGCAAGCCATAGACCAGTTTCCAGCGCGGCAGGAAACGCCACGCATCCTGGGCATACCAGGCCTGGGTGCGGGTACGTCCCTGGAAGGCATTGGCGAAAGACCCGGCATCGCCGTCCGACCAGTCGTCCGTATTGAATGTGCGGCTGTCGGAGAAATAGCTGTCGATGTGATAGCCGAAGGTCAGGTCATGAGCCGCCAGGCCGGATACCGACGGCGCCTGGGTATAGGTCGATTTCAGGTCCAGGGTTTTCCAACCGGTACCGTCGCCGTAAGTGACCGTGCCCGGGCCGTCGCCGGGACCGCCCTGGTTGGCATTGCGGGCCACGTTGCGCGCCACGTCGTAGTAGGACGCGATGGCCTCGGCATTCCAGCCGGTGGGGTTGCGCGTCTTCAGCGACAGGCCGTAGAGCCAGTTCTCGCTGTCGCCGCGGCTGGGCGCCAGCGCGGAGGCGGGAATGTTGTACTCGTAGCCGCCGATATCGACCTTGCCCTGGTAGACCTTGTTGCCATTGGCATCGCGCAGGAAGGTGGAGGTATCGCTGCGATAGCGGTCGCGCCAGTAGCCGAGCGTGGCGCCGCCCTGCAGCGTGGGGGTGAAGTCGTATTGCAGCCTGAGCTTGAACTGGTCCTCGATGGTGCGCTCGATGCCTTCGCCATTGACACCCAGCACGATGGTGGGCGCACCGGTCTGGTTATCGTAGAAACGCGCGCCCGTCACGGGCACGGCGCCGGGGCCGGCGGGCGTGCTGGAGCGCGGCAGGGTGGCAAACTGCAAGGGCTGGCTGGTATTTTCCAGATGGCTGACGCCGATCAGGTAAGAGAGCTTGCCGATGCGGTCGCCGAACGAGGCCGAGGTCTGGCCTCCGGTAAAGTCCCGGTCGATGCCGAACAGGCTGAAGTGCTGCGAGTACCCTTTGGCGTCGGCATGCGCCTCGAAGCGGTCCGGCATGCGGGTGGTGATAAGAACGGTGGCGCCCAGGGAGTTCCCGGGATAGAGCGCGGAGTACGGGCCGTAGATGACGTCGACGCGGTCGATTTCGTCGGGGGCGACCATGGACCAGCGCGGCGGATAGGTGAAGCTGTTCCCAAGCAGGTTGCTCAAGAGGAGACCATCGGCATAGACCAGGCCACGGGCGCTCTGGCTGTTGCTGGTGCCACGCACGGCGATGATGGAGTTCTGGTCGCCGATGAAGCGCTTGCGGACGGCAAGGTTGGGCATATATTTAAGGGCGTCTTCGCTGTTGACCACGTTCCATCTCTGGAATTGGTCGCGTGTGACGGATTCGACGGTGGCGGGCAGGTTGGGATCGGTGGGGGGCGGCATCTCGCCCTGGGCGGTGACGCTGACGGTCGGAAGGACGGCGAACGTCGCCTGGGTGCCGGTGCCTGGCGCGGATGTGGCGGCAGGCGCGTCGCCGCCGGCGGCCGGCGTGACCGCGGCGCTATCGGCGGCGTGGGCGTGGATGGAGAGCAACGGCAAGAGACCGCCACCCAGAAGGCGGGCAAGCAGGCGCGCGCAAGGCGAGGCGCGCCGCGCAAGGGAATGGGACATGATGTTTCCTGACAGGAATGGACGAACGAACGGCCACCTGCTGTCAGCGGGCGGCGTTCGAGGTACGGCAGGGGTGTCAGGAAACGGCGGGCGGGGCGCGCGGACGCCCCGAAGGGAAGGCGCCCAGGGGCGTGTAGCGGGTCAGGGTGGGAAGGACGAATACGACGAAGAGGAGCAGCAGCGGCGCGATGGGCGCGGGGGGCACGAGGGATACCGCGGGAGTGTGGCCCAATAGATCGCAATAGCCGCAATCCTCCATGGCCTGCGAACCGTCGTCGGTATGCCCCATCATGCGATGCGAGGCGCCGCTGCCGTGATGCATGCCTTGCATGGCGCTCGCGTCCTGTTTGGCATGCATGTGCGGCGCGCTCATGTCCGGCATGGCCTTCACGTCCGGCATGGCGTTCCCGTCCGGCATGGAGCTCATGTCCGACATGGCACGCGTGTGCCGCATGGCGCTTGTGTCAAGCTCTGCAGATTTGCCGTCGCTATCTTGCGGTTGGTTCAACGTTTCCCCAGGCCGGGGGGAACCCATACCGCTCATTCTCATGACGGTCAGGGCGGCGGCATGCATCGCTGGCATCGGAATGGCCAGCAGACTGACGCGATGCCCGGGCTGGCTGTCATCGGTGGTGCATATGGGCACGATGACCGTCTTCGCCGCCCGCACGAAGTGGCTGACCGTCGGCGCGAAAGCGACCAGGGCCATGGCGATCAGGCCAAGCCAGGCGGTCAATTGTCGGCGGACGTGGAGGCGCATCGTGCTTACCGGAATAGGCGTGTGAGTGTAGCCGGAAGCGAGGGCTGCGCGGCTTGGACAAATTGTCCTTGTTTGCCTGGCTTCGTCGTTCAGGTGATCTTGCTATTGCCGTCCGGCGGGGGGTCTGCCGTTTCAGGTGATCTTGCTATTGCCGTCCGTCGGGGGGTCTGCCGTTTCAGGTGATCTTGCTATTGCCGTCCGTCGGGGGGTCTGCCGTTTCAGGTGATCTCGCTATTGCCGTCCGTCGGGGGTGATGCCGTTTCAGGTGATCTTGCTATTGCCGTCCGTCGGGGGTGATGCCGTTTCAGGTGATCTTGCTATTGCCGTCCGGCGGGGGTGATGCCTGTCGGGGTCGGCCCGGTCGGGCGGTCCAGCGCCTTCGCGCTGGACTACCGCTGCGTCTTCCTCGTTCGGCGGCCGAACAGGCGTCGGCGTTCTTGCGGCTTTTTTGCCCGGCCGTCCTGCCTTCGGAAGCCCGCGCGCGCCCTCCGACGGGCCGGCCCCGACAGGCATCACCCCCGCCGGACTCACGATCTGCCTTAGACATGGTCGTTGTCACGGTCGGCGTTCTGGCACTTCGTAGGCCGGATTTCGGGCGCAAGAAAGATCGCGCGGTGCCCGTCATTTCGCGGCCGCCCGGGCGGCCGCGAAACGCCTACGCGGTTCATCGTGCCGGCGGTGCCGACAAGCGACCGCAGTGTCCCAAAGGGGGCGTCGGCGCAGGCCTGTTCGGCATATACCTGCTTATATCCGGCTGATCCATGCCTTCGGAGCGGGGATACGCGGACCGGTCCCATGGGCCCTCACGGGAGGAACAGCCGTGGACGGTAGAAGGCGGGATTATTGCCGAAAAGGCGCCCTTCGTATTGTTCACGCAGACGCCGATCAGTGGATCCCGGCGGATGGTTGTCTTCCCGAGCGATTTCTTCCCACATATCGTACGTGTCGGAGATGCGCTCCGGCAGGGGAAAACTCGAATTCATCGGTCCCATGAATCCGACCACCGGCCGGTTCACCGCACGGGCGAACTGTTGAGCAAAGGGCGCTTCGCCCTCGGCCGTATGACATGAGACCAGCCTTACGACATCGTATCCAGAAAGATCGCCCACCTGGCCGGCCAGTGCCTGCGGCCCGACTAGTATGGCCGCGTCATCATTGCTGAATGACACATAAGGCTCGCCATCGATGATGTCGCCGTGTACGGCAATGTTCTTCCTCCTCCCATACCTGCCGAAACTATCATCGAAGGTGTAGATTTCGGCGCGCTTGCCGTTCACCGTCCACGGCAAACGCCGCACGTGGCATGGGAGATTGCCATAGTGCATGTTGTATCCGTTTGAAGAGCGGCCCTTCTGCGGCAAGGTCTTTCTCTATCTCGTGCACCGGCAGGGACACTTTCTCACTGGCGCCCTCCATCGCCCTCAGCGCCGCCCGGGCGGCCAGGCTTTCCAGGCTCGCAACAGGAACGTGCCCATCGGGATCGGCATAATTAATCGGGTCGCCCTTGCAATACGCGTAGGTATTAACCCCGCCGACCCCGAAAGGGCTGCGAACGTCCGGCGCGCAGAAGCGCATCAAATAGGGAAGGTACGACCGGGAGCCGTTGCCCAGGTTGTAGTATGCGGTGACCGGGTCATACACCACGCCGGCATAGCGACGCAGCATTGACGGAACGACACCGTCCTCACCGCCGGCCCCACCAGGCGCACGGACGCAACTCTGAATCACGATAAGACTCGCCATACCATTCAACGGTTAGTGCGATGAACGTTTTCGCCGCACAGCGCGGCTATTTTGGACGCGCCAACGGAAAGCCCCCCGTAATTTCATGTGACGAAGAGCGCCAACGATATCGCGAACGCTCCAAGTCCGAACAAGGGCGCATCATCATCGTCAGCCCGGTCGGTCCGGTCAGGTTGCGACCTCATCGATCGCACGCGCCTCACACGTGGCGACGCACCGACCTTCGATACGACCACATTGCAATAGCGAGCCCCCCTGCCCCCCACGGCGACAGCGGCGCCCGTGGAATCCCCAGCAACCGTCGCATTACCAGCAACCTCCGTATACCCCACCGCGAAGGCGTTTCTGGGCCGCGCAGGGCGGCCCAGAAACGACGGGCAACGGCAGATCATTCTTGGGCCACAGACAAAGCCCACGAAGGGCCAAGAACACGAGCCGCCCCAGCGACCGCCTCTAAGGCAACCCGTGAGTCCGGCGGGGGAGATGCCTGTCGGGGCCGGCCCGTCCGAGGGCGCGCGAGGGCTTCCGTACGCAGGACGGCCGGGCAAAAAAACGCAAGAAAAACACCGCCACTTCGGCCGCCGAAGGAGGAAGACGAAGCGGAAGTCCAGGGCGAAGGCCCTGGACCGCCCGAGCGGGCCGGCCACGACAGGCATCTCCCCCACCGGACGGCATAGGCAAGATCAACAGCATCAGCAAGATCAACAGCATCAGCAAGATCAACAGCATCAGCAAGATCAACGACATCACCAAGATCAAGCCCCCGCGACCGAGCCGAATCAGATGCCCTAAGCACTCATCCTAAGCCGCAGCTTCTGATTGATCGCCAGCAAGACCACACTAGCCGCCCCCGCGAACAACGTCAGCAACACCGTCAGCGTCATAATCAGATCCACGTTATGCAACCCAATCGCGCTCATCAGCAAAAACCCCAACCCCCGCTGCGACGCGAACATCTCCCCCAGCAAGGTCCCGATCAAGGTCAAGGAAAACCCGATCCGCAATCCGGCGAAAATCTCCGGCAAGGCAGACGGAAAGACGATCCGCGTCACCATATCCCACGGCCCCAGCGCCATCACCCGCCCCGTCTTCAGATGCACCGAGCGCACATTGCGAACCGCGTTGATCGTGAACAGCGCGATGGGAATCACCCCATGTATCGTCCCGAACGCCACCTTGGAGGATATCCCCAGACCGAACGCCAGCAACAGGATCGGATACAGCGTGATCTTCGGGATCGAATACAGCGCGATCAGCATGGGCTCGAACACCTCGCCCAGGAACCGGTGCCCACCCAATCCGAACCCTATCGCCAGCCCGATCACCACCGCCAGCACCAGCGCCATGCCGAACGCGCTGGCCGTCTCCGCCAAATGCCCGGCAAACTGCGCCGTGGTCACGAAACGCAGCGTGAACTCCAGCGTCTGCGCCGGCGAGCGCAACGCCACATCGCCCACGATCCAGTAAAGAAGTTGCCACACCGCCAGCACCGCCACCAACAGCGTCAGGGTATTGCGCAATATGGAAGTACCTCGGTTCATCGCAACCCCCTGCGTGCCAGGATCGCCTTCTCCCACCGGGCGAACAGCATATTGATCGACACCGACACTACCAGGATCAGCAGGATCAGCGGATACATCGTCGTATTGTCGAAATTGTTGTAGGCGAAACTGATTTCGTATCCCATGCCGCCGTTGGACATGATGAACTCCGCGCCGATGATCCCGATCAGCGAATAGGCCACCGCCAGCTTCGCGCCGGTCAGGATGTAGGGGGCCGCGTACGGCAGCGTGATACGCCAGGCCGTCTCGCGCCAGCCCATATGCTGGATCCGCGCCGTCTTCAGCAACACATTGGGGACCCGGTCCAGTCCGTTCAGCGTATTCACCACCACCGCCACCACGCCCAGCATCGCCCCGATGAAAATCTGCGGCGCCGCATTCAGCCCAAACACGATGATCAGCAGCGGATAAAACGCAAAAACCGGAATGGCGTAATAGGTCGCGAACAACGGCTCCAGCGTGTCGCGCACGCGGCGCAGGCGGTGGATGACGATCCCGCCCGAAACGCCGAGCACCACCGCCGCCACGAAGGCCACTGCCGCATTGCCCAGCGTCTTGGCGATGGCGCCGTTCAGCGAGCCCGACACCAGCATGTTGGCCATGTCCACGATCATGCGGTGCGGCGGCTGCATGGTCAGCTTGTCGATCACCCCGGCCAGGCACAGGACTTCCAGCAAGGCGACGCACCCGGCCAGGATGCCCAGGCGCCACACGCGGGCCCGTTTCATGGCCGCGCCCCGGGCGACATCGCGCCGATGGACTTCATCGACTCTTCCCGCAGGGCACGCCACAGGCGGGCCGTGATCGTGCCGAAACGTTCCTCCTGCACGATGCGGCTGTCGCGCTCGCGCGGCCAGCCGGTTTCCACGATGTCGATCAGGCGTCCCGGGCGCGCCGACATGACGCCGATGCGGTCCGCCAGCATGGCGGCTTCATCCAGCGCGTGCGTGATCAGGAAAACCGTCGCGCCGGTCTTGCGCCACAGGTTCAGGACCTCGTCGCCCATCAGCAGGCGGGTCTGCTGGTCCAGTGCGCCGAAAGGCTCGTCCAGCAGGATCAGCCGCGGCTCCGTGACCAGCGTGCGCGCGATGCACACGCGTTGCCGCATGCCGCCGGAAAGCTGCGCCGGATAGCTTCCCGCGAAGGGCGCCAGGCCCATCATGGCCAGCGCGCGGTCGACCCGGCGGGCCTTCTCTTCGGCGGCGATGCGTTGCCGGCGCAGGCCGAAGGCGATGTTCTCGCGCACCGTCAGCCAGGGGAAGGACGCATCTTCCTGGAACACCACGCCCACGCCGTCCGGAATACGGCCGACAATCGGTTCGCCCTCGAAGGCGACCTCGCCCCGGGTGGCGGTGGACAGCCCGGCCACCAGCTCCAGCAAGGTGCTCTTCCCACATCCCGACGGCCCCACCACGGCGAAGAACTCGCCCTGGCGCAGCTCCAGATCGATGGGGCCCAGTGCGTGGATGGTGTCATCGGGATTGCCGCCGGGGCGGGTGAACAGCTTGTCCACCCCGCGCATGGAAACGTGCGCGACGGCCGGCGCGCCCGGCCTGGGATCGCCGGGCCGCCTTCCCGGCAAGGCGTGCGGATAGACTTGCGCGACACTGGCCATGGCTACTTCACCTTTTTCAGATCGTCGGGCAGGTAGCGGGTATCGATTAGCTTATCCAGGTCGACGTCGCCCTTGATGGCGCCCACCATCTTCTGCACGTCGACGGCGCGCTTCAGGCCGTCCATGTGGATGTCGCCGGGCCCCCAGTACGGGATGCCATTGGTGCGGCTGGTGACCAGATTGCGCACCGCGGCGCGCGCGACGGCGGGCTCCAGGTTGTAGACCTTGGCGACGATATCGCCCGATTCGTCGGGGTTCTTCTCCATGTACTCCACGGCCAACCTGCGCGCGCGGATCACGCCCTTGATGAAGGCCTCGCGCTCCGGCGATACGCCCGAACCCGCGGCGATGCCGATGACATTGGCGATGGGCGGCAGCATATCCTGCGCCACGGCGATGGCGCGGTACTTGTCGCGATACTTGGACCATAGCGGTTCCGGTATGGGCGTCGCGTCCACCAGCCCGGTATCCAGCGCCGCCACGCCTTCGCCGAAGCCGCCCGTCTTGACCAGTTCGACGTCCTCCGTCTTCAGGCCGCCGGATTGCAGCACCAGCGTCGCCAGCGCCTGGCTGGTGGACCGCGGGTTGGTGTAGCCCATCTTCTTGCCCTTCAGGTCCTTGACGGACTTGATCGGCGAGTCCTTCTTCACCGCCCACACGAATTCCGCCACGGTCAGGACGTTGTCGCTGACGATCTTGATGTCCGCGCCCTGCTGCGCGGCCGCGATGACGGCGTTCGGATTGACCTCCGCATACGGAGCGTTGCCGGCCAGCATATTGCGCAGGGTCGTGCCGCCGCCGGCCGACGTCAGGATGCCCGTGACATTGGCGCCTTCCTGCTTGAAAAAGCCCTTGGCCATCGCCACGGCGAAGGGCATGCCGTTGGCCGAAACGCCGTAGTTGCTGACGACGATGTCCTCCGCCCGCGCGCCTCCCGCCGTGGCCAGCGCCAGCGCCAGCACGGCAGCGCCCACACAGCGCCTGGTGGCGTCCCCTTTGAGTATCGTATGCATGGTCTCCTCCTTTCTTCTTCGCTGCCGCGGTGGATCCGCGCAGCGGTCGTGATGTCTAGGTCGGGGCGCGTTACGCGCGTGGCGCCTGCCCGCTCTCGATGGCACGCCAGCCGGCCAGGTCCGTCGCGCGATCCAGCGCCTGCCGTGCTTCCGCTCCTTGCGCCAGCGGCACCAGCGGCTCGACGCCATCGGCGTGGCGGCGCAGCGCCGACAACCCGTCGCGCAGCGCCTGGGTCACGCGCAGGATCAGGCTGGCGGGATAGGACACCTGCGTGTATCCCATGGCGCCAAGCTCGGCCGGGCTGAGCCAGGGCGTGTCGCCGCCCTCGAACATGGCGGCGGACAGATAGGGAACGCCGCGCAGGGCGGCGCCCACGCGGCGGTAGTCGTCCTCGGTACGCAGCCCGGCGATGAAGATGCCCTCCACGCCTATGGCCAGGAAGCGCTCGGCGCGGCGCAGCGCGGCGTCCAGCCCCAGCGGCCCGTAGGCATCGGTGCGCCCGATGACCAGGGTCTCCGGATTGCGGCGGGCCTGCATCGCGGTTCGCAGCTTGGCCTCAATCACCGCTTCGTCGACCACCATGGCCGCCTTGTCGGCGCGCTGCTGCTTGTGGTCGCGGCTCTGGTCCTCCAGCAGGAAGCCGCCGACGCCGATCGCCTCGTAGGCGGCCACCAGGCGCGCCACGCTCTTGACGTCGCCGTAGCCGTCGTCGGCATCGGCCACGAAAGGCAGGCGGGAGGCGGCGGCGATATCGCGCAGGCCGTCGACCATATCGGTCAGGCCGATCAGCCCGATGTCCGGATAGGCGTGGCGCGCGGCCAGCATGGCCGAGCCGCCCACCGCGAAGGCATGGAAGCCCGCCTGCTCGATCAGGCGCGCGGACAGCGCATCGTGGGCCAGCGGCGTAACCAGCGGCGTCTCGCGCTCGAGCGCCTGGCGTAGGCTGGGTCGGGTCATGGTGCGGAACTCCTTTGCAGCGCGGCGGGATAGAGCCAGGCGGATCCGGTCCGCAGGCGTTCGTAATGCGCTTCGATGGCGGGCAGGTGGGACAGGGTCATGGCGATTTCGTCGTCGCCGCGCATCAGCGCCTGGGCGCGCGATGCGGGAATGCTGAAGGGATGCACCGCCCCGTCCGGACCCGTGACCGTGGCGCTGGCAAGATCGACACGGCAGACCGGCGCGGCGGAATGCGCGCATGCCGGGTTCGACGCGGGGCTGCCGGTCGGCGAGCCGGCGGCCGGAGGGCGATCCGATTGCCGGTCATTTACGTTCCGGACATTTACGTTCCGGTCATTCGAGTTCCGGTCATTCGAGTTCCGGTCATTCGAGTTCCGGTCATTGGATTGCCGGTTATCCGATTGCCGGTCATCGGACTGCCGGCGGGTCGATTGCCGGCCATCGGCCTGCGGAACGCCTGCTTGCGCCGGCGTCGTCACGGGACCGCTTGCCGCCAGCCCACGTTCGCGCTCCCGCGCCGCATCGCGCAACGCCTGGTAAGCCCGGCGGTCGATGATGGCCGCCACCAGGCCGTTGCGAAAGGCGTTCTCGTAGAAGATGTCGGCAAAGCTGGGCGCCAGCACGCAGCCGATGCCGAATTGGGCCAAGGCCCACACGGCCGCTTCGCGCGAGCTGCCGCAGCCGAAGTTCTCGTCGGCCAGCAGGATGCGCGCGTGGCGGTAAGGCTCGCGGTTCAGCACGAAGTCCGGCCGCTCCCGGCCATCCGCATCGTAGCGATAGCCGCCGAACAGGCCCTTGCCCATGTCGGCCGTGGCGGTGCGCAGCCATACCGACGGAATGATGGCGTCCGTGTTGATGTCCGCCATCGGCATCACCGCCATGACCCCTTCTATCTCCCGCACGGGCGTTCTCATGCCGCGGTCTCCCTGCGCACGTCGGTGATGCGGCCATGCAGCGCGGCCGCGGCCACCATGGCGGGACTCGCCAAATGGGTACGGCTGCCAGCCCCCTGCCGGTTCTCGAAATTGCGGTTGCTGGTGGCGATGCAGCGCGCGCCGGCCGGCACCGTGTCCTCGTTGATGCTGACGCACATGGAGCAGCCGGCCTCGCGCCATTCGAAACCGGCCTCGCGGAATATCCGGTGCAGGCCCAGGGCTTCGGCTTCGCGCTTGACCGACATCGACCCGGGCACCACCAGCGCGCGCACGCCCGGCGCCACGTGCCGGCCCCGCACCACCGCGGCGGCGGCCTGCAGGTCCGACAGCCGCGAATTGGTACAGGAACCGATAAAGGCGACGTCGATGGGGATGCCCTCCAGGGGCATGCCCGGCGCCAGTCCCATGTAGCGCAGCGCGGCCGCCACGCTGTCGCGCTGCCGGGCGTCGTCGTAGCGGGCCGGATCCGGCACCCGCCCGTCCACGCCGCCCACATGCGAAGGATTGGTGCCCCAGGTCACCTGCGGCGCGATGCCGTCGCACCGCACCGTGACATCCCGGTCGAAAACCGCATCCGCGTCGCTTGCCAGCCCGCGCCAGGCTCGCACCGCCTGCTCGAACAAGGGGCCGGCGGGGGCGTACTCCCGGCCCCGCACGTACTCGAAGGTCTTCTCGTCGGGCGCCACCAGTCCGAGCCGGGCGCCCAATTCGATGGACATATTGCATAGCGTCAAGCGCCCTTCCACCGGCAGGGCCTGGACCGCCTCGCCGGCGTACTCGACGGCGCATCCGCGTCCGCCCGCCACGCCCAGGGCGCCCATCGCCAGCAGGATCAGGTCCTTGGCGGTGATGCCGGCACCCGGCCGGCCGGCGAAGCGCACCCGCATATTGCGCGGCCTGGCCAGGGCCAGCGTCTGTGTCGCCAGCACGTGTTCCACTTCGCTGGTGCCCACGCCTATGCCCAACGCGCCGAGCCCGCCGGCGGTGGAGGTATGGCTGTCGCCGCAGGCCAGGATGGACCCCGGCAGCGCGAAACCCAGTTCCGGCGCGATGACATGGACGATGCCCTGGCGGGGATCCTCGATGCCGAAATGCCGGATATGGCCTTGCAGCGCATTGGCGCGCATCAGCGTCAACAGCTCACGGCCGCCTGGATACGTGTCCTCGTCCCTGCCCGGCTCGGTGGAGACGATGTGGTCCTGGGTGGCGATGGTGAGTTCGGGATGGCGCACCGTGCGGCCTTCGCGCCTCAGGCCGGCAAAGGCGACCGCGCTGGTGGTCTCCTGCAGGACATGGCGGTCGACGAAGATAAGCTCGCGGCCGTCGTCCAGGCACGCAATGCGGTGTGCATCCCAGATCTTGTCGAAGACCGTGGACGGACCGGCATCCCCGCGCACGACGCGATCCGCTGAAGCGGCCGCGCCCCGAGGCAGGGCCGTCGGCCCCGATCCATCCCCCAAAGCGGGTGACATGATTTTTTCTCCTCCAGGGATGTTGCAACGCACCCCGGTTCATTCTGGGACCGCGTGCCTGCAGCGCGCGGATTTCCGCTTTATTCGCGGAGGTTTTGCGTTAGGATAATTGCTCGCCCTGCCGCTTCAAACCAAAATTTATGCAGGCTCCCTTGAGAAAAACTCAGAGCAGATGGCCAGACGCCTTCCCCCACTGAACGCGCTGCGGGCCTTCGAGGCCACCGCCCGCAACGGCAGCCTGACCCGCGCGGCCCAGGAGCTTTCCGTCACCCAGGGCGCCGTCAGCCGGCATGTCAGCCAGTTGGAGGACTGGCTGGGCGTGCAGCTATGCATGCGCCTGCGCCACGGCATCGAGACCACGCCGGAGGGCGCGACCTATGCCGCCACCCTGCGCGCGGCCTTCGACCTGATCGAAACGCAGACCCGCCAGCTGCGCACGCGTCCCACGGACAACATCCTGCGCATCAAGCTGCCGCCCACCTTCGCCATCCGCTGGTTCGTGCCGCGCCTGGCGCGGTTTCATGCCTTGCACCGGCATATCGACGTGCATATCACCACCTCGCACCAGCAGGTGGAATTCGACCGCGACGAGGTCGACCTGTGCATCCATTCGGGGCCGGCGCCCATTCCGGGCGCAATCTGCCGCAAGCTCTTCGGCGAGATCCTGCTGCCCGTCTGCAGCCCGGGCCTGTTCAAGCACGGCGAGCCGCCGCGCGACCCGTCCGATCTGGCCCGCTTCGTCCTGCTCTGTTCCATGCACCGGGCGTCCGACTGGCCGGCGTGGCTGGCCGCGGCGCGCGTGACCACGATAGACGGCAACAGCGGACTGAAATTCGAGAACTCCGCGCTGGCCTACCAGGCCGCGGTCGACGAGCTGGGCATCGTCATGGCGCAGCGGGCCTTCGTGGAAGACGACTTGCGCACGGGGCGGCTGCTGGCCCCGCTGTCATTGCGCGTGCACACGGACAACGCCTATTACCTGGCCTACCCCAGGACCGGCCAGGACTCCCCCTTGATCAAAGCCTTCGAGGCCTGGATCGTGCAGGAGACCGCGCAGATGGAAGAAGCGGCGCGATGACGGGCCGCTGGGGGTGACGGGAATCGATGGCAGGCGGGCGCACGGTGGCGGCTACGCGTGAAGATCGCGTTCCAGCATGGAACTGTATAAAGATACAGCCCACCAACGCGCGCTTTCATGATCGGCGCATGAAGCGCCAAGGAAGGCCGGGGGCCGCTCTTGGCGCTAGCGCACCTCCTATAGTAACTTTTGAGTTACCATCCTCAACAGCCATGTGCGTTCGCGTTGAAGAATACCTCCGGCCAGATGGCTCCAGCCCGTACCGCAAATGGTTTGATCGACTGCCTGCACAAGTCGCCGCCAAGGTTTCGACTGCCCAGCTGCGTATGGAACGTGGCAACACGTCCAACATCAAATGGTTCGACGGTATAGGTGAGTACGTTATCGATTGGGGCCCTGGATACCGCATATACCTTGCGCGAGATGGGCGCACCCTGATCGTGCTGTTCGGTGGTGGTACGAAACGCGGCCAGCAGAAGGACATTGAACGAGTAAAGCTCCTCTATGCGGAATATAAGGACCGAAAAAAAATGGCAGGCAGCGAGGCCCGGGCCAGATCGACCAATCCACACAGGTGATGGCCACATGGCACTGACGCGCGACTTCAAGGCGACGATCGTAGAACGCGTCGAACGTGATCCCGCGTTCGCCAAAGCACTTCTCGATGAAGCGGCGACGCTGTTCCTCAATGGCGAAGCAGAAATCGCGCGCTTGATTTTGCGAGACCTGGTGAACGCAACGGTCGGTTTTGAACAGCTTGCCCATGAAACGGCGCGGCCAAGCAAAAGCCTTCACCGTATGCTCTCACGGAGCGGCAATCCAAGCATGGATAACCTGGCCGCCATCTTCCGCGCCATCACAAAGCGCCTCGGCGTCAATCTAGAGGTCCACGATGTGAAGTCACACGCATAAGGTGTGAAACGCACGAACCAAAGCTCATGACGCTGCCTTTGGCGGTGCGGGTCGTGCGGCCACCTGACCGTAGCCCGAAGCGCGCAATCAGCGTATACCCAGCGACTCGAAGGACTTCACCAGGTCATCCAGGCGCTTGATCTGGGTTAGGAAGGGCTCCAGCTTATCCAGCGGCAAGGCGCTGGGACCGTCGCATTTGGCGTTGTCGGGGTCCGGATGGGCCTCCAGGAACAGGCCGGCCAGCCCGGTCCCGATGCCGGCGCGCGCCAGTTCCACGACCTGCTCGCGCCGTCCGCCCGATGCCGCGGCGCCCGCCGCGCGCTGCTGCAAGGCGTGCGTGACGTCGAAGATCACCGGGCGGTTCCCGCTGACCTTTTTCATGACGCCGAATCCCAGCATGTCGACCACCAGGTTGTCGTAGCCGAAGCTGGTGCCGCGGTCGCACAGGATGACTTGTTCGTTGCCGGCCTCGACCAGTTTTTCGACCACGTTCTGGACCTGGGAGGGGCTCATGAACTGGGGCTTCTTCACGTTGATCACGCGGCCGGTCTTCGCCAGCGCGACCACCAGGTCGGTCTGCCGCGCCAGGAAGGCCGGTAATTGCAGGATGTCGACGACCTGCGCAACGGGGTCCGCCTGCCAGGGCTCGTGTACGTCTGTCAGCACCGGCACGCCGAATTCGGCCTTGACGGCCTCGAAAATCTTCAAGCCCTCTTCCAGTCCCGGGCCGCGATAGGAATGGATGGAGGATCGGTTGGCCTTGTCGAACGACGCCTTGAAAACATACGGAATGCCGAGCTTGCGCGTCACCTTCTGGTAGTGCTCGCAGGAACGCAAGGCCAGCTCGCGCGACTCCAGCACGTTGATGCCGCCGAACAGCACGAAAGGCCGGTCGTTGCCGCACACGATGTCGGGCGTAATGGAAACAAGGGACTGAGACATGATCCTGGGTCCGGACTAGGTAAAAGTAGAATCATAGTCCCCTGGCCCGGCCCGAAGAAAATGAACAATCCGCCCCCGCTGCCCGCCTGCGATGCCCCCGACGCCCCTAATGCCCCTAATGCCCCTAATGCCCCTAATGCCCCTGATGCCCCTGATGCCACTGAGATCCGCCTGGCCACGGCCGACGACGATATCGCGCAGTTGACCGCCCTGCTGCATCGAGCCTACGCCCGGCTGGGGGCCATGGGCCTGCGCTACATGGCCGTCGACCAGCCGGAGGAAGTGACCCGCCAGCGCATGGCTTTGGCCGAGTGCTATATCGCGCTGCGCGAGCAGGCCATCATCGGGACGGTGCTCTTCAAGCCCATCGACAGGACCCGTGGCAGCGCGTGGCTGGATCGGCCGGACGTCGCCGGCCTGGCGCAGCTGGCGGTGGACCCGGCCTTCCAGCAGACCGGCCTGGGCAGCCGCTTGATGACGATCGCGGAAACCCGCGCCCGGGAATCCGGCGCGCGGGAGATCGCCCTGGATACCGCGGAGCCGGCGACCCATCTACAGCGCTGGTATGCGTCACGCGGGTATCGCTTCGTCGAGTACGTACAGTGGAAGCACGCCAATTACCGCAGCATGGTGATGAGCAAGGCGCTGGCGAGATAATCGCGGGAATGTTCGGCTCCCGGAGCAGGGCTGCGCGAATACGTCGGCTCCGGCAGCGCTGGCAGAACGAATACATCAGTTCCCGGTGACGCCGCCGCCTGGAGCAATCGCCCCCCACTTGCCGGCTTCGCCCGCCACGAGCGCCTTGAAGAGTTCAGGGGTATTGGGCCCACCGGGGACCACATAGCCGCGTGCGACGAATGCTTCCTGCAACGTCGCGTTCATCAGCGCGGCGTTGACCGATTCGTTCAACCGAGCGATGACGTGGGGTGGCGTCCCAGGAGGCGCCATCAGTCCGAACCGGGTTTCCAGATCGATACCGGGCACGCCGGCCTCTTCCATCGTCGGAATGGTATCGATTGCCGTGGCGCGTTGACGCGACATGATGGCCAGCCCGCGGACCGTGCCCGCCCGCAGATGCGGCAGGGCGCCGGGCAAGGAGATGAACAGCACATCCACGCGCCCGGCGATGACCTCGGGTATCGCCAAGGCACCGCCACGATACGGCACGTGCAATAGCTCCGTTTGCGTCCTGCGCAGGAACAGCTCGCCTAGAAGGTGGGGCGGCGAACCGACGCCCGGCGATCCAAAACTCAGCATGCGCGGGTAGGTCTTCGCCAGCGTGACCAGGGTATCGATGTCACTTATCGGCGCCTGGGGACCGACCACGAGCACATTGGGTACGGTGGCCAGCAGCGCGATCGGCACCAGGCCGCCTGCGTCACGTTCGTGGGCCGCCACGCAGGAATTGCCCCCTGCCCCGGCATCGTCGGCCGCCGCCGCCCGCGGCGGTGTGGGGTGCGTGCTGACATACAGGGTGTAGCCATCCCCGGCGGCCCGCGCGACGGAACCGGCCGCGATGCTGCTGGCGGCGCCAGGACGGTTTTCCACCACCACTTTCTGCTGCAGGTCCTGCGCCATGCGCTCGGCCAGCAGGCGTGCCAAGGTATCCGCGCCGCCGCCGGTGGCATATCCGACCACCAATGTGATGGGCCGGTTCGGGAATGTGCCGCCCACTTCGCCTGCGTAACCCTCCATCGGGATCGTGCTGCCGATCAGCGCAAGCGCCGCGAATTCCAACCTGGATAATTGCATTGTTTGTCTCCGTTCCATCGATGCCCTGGCCAGGGCCATCCGGCGGGGCCGGAAGGTCGGGTGAGTGGCAGGAAACGGATCCACGTTCCGTCGACGGCTAGGGGAGCGAACGGGCGATTGCAGGCGTATATCGCCGTCACCGCGGGGCGGCATATTCCTTGGACTGCGGCCCGGGCAGCCGATATGCTCCCTTGGCACCAGATATTCCCTAAGCACATGGTCGCCGCGACCGCGCGCTTGCGAGCGCCGCATATTCCCGCATCGCGGGATACTGCCCGGGCTCGCGACCTTGTCGGCAGTGCATAGGCCTTATCACCCGCCGCCGCCACGGCTCGCATACCTGCCAGGCACCGCGTATCCTTTGGCGACGCCATCTTTCCTGGCCTCCGATACTTCAGGCACCGCATATGTCGTTAGTACATTTCCAAGCCACCGCCCTGTGCCCTTCGCTATCCATCGCGCCAGCTGGACCCGGATCGACGGACGCCGGCCGGCAGCCGAGGCCGCCGGCGTTCGTCGACCTGGCCGAACTGGCCAACCAGGACAAACCGCGACATATCCGGATCGATATGCGCTACGCAGGCCGCAACAACTTCATCGGACGGCCCATCGCGGGTTACCACGCGAACAAATGCCTGCTTGCCCGGCGCGCGGCGCAAGCCGTCTTGCAGGTCGTGGACCGGCTCGCGCCTTTCAGCCTGACCCTGTGCATCCTGGACGCCTACCGGCCGCAGCGCGCCGTGAACGACTTCATCGCGTGGACCCAGGAGCCTGGAGAAGAACGGATGAAGGCCGACTTCTATCCCAACGTCGATAAACGGTATCTGATCCGCGACGGCTACCTGGCGGAAAGATCCAGCCATAGCCGGGGCAGCGCGGTGGACGTGACTCTCGCGCCCATCGACGGAAAGCCCGGCGAGACGCTGGATTTCGGTACGCCCTACGATTATTTCGGACCGGAATCGCATCCGTCCTATCAAGCGTTGACGCCGCAGCAGAAGGCCAACCGGCTGCTGCTGCGCACGCTGATGAGCCAGGCCGGCTTTCGGGCGATAGAGACGGAATGGTGGCATTTCCAGCTGGCGAAAGAGCCGTTTCCGGATACTTATTTCGATTTTCCGCTGGCGTAGGGCCGTTCTTTTCCAAGGACCCGCATGGGATTCCCGAAAGTCATGAAGCGAAGGCGTCACCCCTCCGAGCGGGTCGACACGATCAACGCTGCCCAGGCACCGCTGGCTGCGAGCACCACCCGGGAACATTCCCCCGCCAGGCCCTACTCCATTCCGAAATTGCGCGCCGCCCAACGATTAGGCGTCGCGATGGGGCTTTTCTCGGTACCGGACAACATCGATCGCGACGATGACGAAATCGCGGAGAGCTTCTCGGGCATGCATGCCGATTAGCGCTCTTACTCTTATAACGAAAACGGATGGGGCCGAGCGAATGCACAGCTGGACGCGAGGACGCCTGTTTCATGGCCCGGCCGCCGAGCCTCGCGGCCCGACCGGCGCCGCGGAGGCGGCCTGATCCAAGGCATCCCGGCACACTATCTGGCCGGGAACTCCGTGTAGACGACAGTGAATCGCCACTGCCGCAACTGCGACGCCCCACGCGTTACCCAAATCCGCCCGCGCTTTCGGGCGGATCAGCATCCCGCATCATGCCTGCAATCTCTTCGAAATCACGCTGGCGTGTCGCGAGAAACATTAGAACGGAGACGAGATGCACTATCTCAAGCGGAACCTCGCAGCCCTTGCTGTAGCGGGCGCTACCCTGCCATGGGGAGCCATGGCATTCGACCAGGAAGAGGTATATCCCCAGCGCCCGGTTACGTTGGTGATTGGCTTCCCACCTGGCGGAAGTACGGACGCGCTGGCCCGGCTGCTTGCGCGCCACCTGGGTGAAGCGCTCGGACAGAAGATGGTTGTCCAGTACAAGCCTGGCGCCGGCGGCAATATCGGCGCGGAGTATGCGGCGCGTGCGGCGCCGGACGGCTATACGCTCTTTCTTGGCGCACGACCAAACACCGTTCACAAAACCATGTACGGAAGCATGAAGTACGACTTCTCACGCGACCTGGTCCCGGTGGGTTTGGTCGCGACAATGCAATACGTCATGGTGAGCGGCATGCACGCCGGGATCGGTACCGTCGACGATGTGGTAAGGCTCGCCAGGACGTATCCGGGGGCCCTGAGCTGCGCATCCGCCGGAATGGGAACGACAACGCATCTGCTCTGTGAACTGCTGCAACAGGAATTGGACATCGACATGCAGCATGTTCCGTACAACGGTGGGGCCCAAGCGCTGACGGACGTGATGGGCGGCCGGATAGACATCTATGTCGCGAGTGTTGCCGAAGCGCTGCCGCACATCCAGGCCGGCAAACTCAGGCCCATCGTCGCGATGTCGTCCGTACGGATACAGACTATGCCCGATGTTCCGACCTTGGATGAAGCGGGCGCGCCGCAATTGTCGGGACTTGAACTTGGCAACTGGACGGGTCTTCTGGTACCGGCCGGGACGCCTGCTTATGTGACCGCGAAACTGAACCGAACGATCAACGCGGCGCTCATGGACCCGGGAATGCACGATGAGATGGCTCGGCTATCCTTCGCCGCCCCGCTGCAACCGAATACGCAGACGGCGTTCAAGGACCTGATCGCCGAAGAGACCGTCCGGTGGAACGGAATTCTGCGGATGCGGAATATCAAGCCGCTTCACTGAAACGGCATTGCGGCCGGCGCAGCCCCGAAGCGCGCTCCGAGGGCAGACCGAGGTAACAAAAAACCCGCAGGCTTTACGCTGTGCGGGTTTTTTGGCAATACGGGCCAACTCTGTGCGAGCTGGTGGCGGAGACGGTGTCATCCGTACACTACTCTGTTAGCCAACGCCAATGCGAAGATCCGCGTTTCGATTTGAAAAATACCCTCCAAAATACCCTCTCTCGCGATACAGGAAATTGCGCTGTGCGCTTGAGGGCTGCGCGACATTGGTGCACACCCAACTGAGCATGTCGGGGTGAATGACATAAGTCACAGAACTATCTGCCGGCGTCGTCGAAGTGCGGAGGGTGTCAAGAGCCAACGCCTCTGCCATACGAGTGACGCTGGTACTTCGCTGCGGGCACCTAGTCATAGTTGAGCTGACTCCTGCCGGCAAGGAGCAGTACACGATATCGATGCACAACTGCTGTCTGCGCACTGTATGACACGCTGCGATTTGCTTACGCAGCTGCAGGCATTGTGAACTGCTCGGCGCACGCGAACCTTCCCGGCACTGCGCGGACGAAGGGGGACGCTCGTCTCCAAGCGCTCCCCATCATGTTGTAGTCCTTAACCGAGTGGCGTACGATGTATCTAAACGATACTCATGTTAACACTTCGGTCGCGGAATCTACATGTACGGAATTGAGCGGATTATCGGGCACGTATTGGATGGCAACGCGGTCCTCTTTACTGGCGGCGGGTTCAGCCATGGTGCACAGAACCGCGTTGCGGGTCCTATTCCGTCCGGCACAAAGCTAGCCGAGGTGCTGTTGGCAGAAGCTGGCTACCGAGGGAAAGCTGCACCGTTAGACAAAGCAGCGGCATCATACCTTCGGCGAAAGCCGGAGACGGCGCTGGTCGATCTCATTCTCGACCAATTCACCCCCCGCGACATAAGCGAAAGTCATCGCATACTAGCCTCTCTACCCTGGCGCCGCGTCTACACGACTAACTACGACACGGTATATGAAGTCGGCCGCAAACAGGCAAATGGGAAGGTGACGTCACTTGACGCGATAGACGAACCGAGAGATCACCTTCATAAGCAGAACGTCATCATCCATATCAATGGCTCTGTGGACCGCGTATCGGCGAGCCGACTGGGTACGTCGTTCAAGCTAACTACCACAAGCTATGCAACAGACGACTTCATGAGGTCGCCATGGGCATTCCACTTCCGTTCCGACTTGCGCTCAGCTAAAGCCATCGTCTTCATTGGATATTCAATGTACGACCTTGATATCCGGCGCATCCTATATGAGGAAGACATGTCGGAAAGATCGCTGTTTGTCATCGGACCGATAGATGAGGCAAATGAGTTAGATGCGGAAGACCTTGCAGACCTAGGCCTATTGGCACCGATCGGTGTCGACTCGTTCGCTGAGCAAGTGCGGCTTCAGGCCATGGAGCACGTATACCGCGATGAAGAGTTGCTTTTGAGCGTCTGGACACGACAAGAAGATCCCCAGCCCACATCAAGTCCACCTACCGACGCACAAGTCCGAGATTTTCTGGTCTATGGCCGAGCGATGGAATCGCTATTACCCGAAGCCGCGAGCGTAGAGGCATATCGGTATTGCCTCCCTAGACAGGAGGTCGTGCCGATCTTCGAGGCCATTCGTTCCTCACCCGGGATCACCGTAGTACATGGTGGGCTGGGTACAGGAAAGACGTTCTTGAGTTATGTCGTCGGGCATATGCTCAGCAGGGCCGGCTTCTTGGTCTATCGCCTTGATACTGCATCATCAGATGCTATGTCGGAGGTCGAAGAAATCCTACGTACAAGCGGCGACAAAGTCTTCATCATCGACGGCTATCGCCGCCATCTTAGGATGTTGGAACGTATCGTGGAACTCACGGGCTCCGATTGTCGGCTACTCCTTCTCGAACGATCATCATCGCATGAAGTCATAGCGGACGAACTCGATGATCTAGCGCTTAAAACCGTCGAATTCGACCTTGACGAACTGACGCAAAGCGAATTGCGGTCCGCAAACGATCTACTCGATCGGCATGGGTTATGGGGCGAGCGGCAGGCATGGGGCGAAGCCCGAAAACTAAGCTATTTGCGCAACGATTGCGAGTCCAGGCTTCCTCATCTTCTTGTGTCGGTATTGGAAGCGGTGCACGTATCTGAGCGTTATCGAGAGGTGGTGGCCTCGTCGCCGGATTCACGTGGGGTACGGACTTTGTTGATAGCCACGTCGGTATTGACGGTCCTAAACCATATCCCTCGCGTATCGGTGTTGCAGGAACTTCTCGGGCCTGCCCTAATTTTGAGCAAATACAGACGATACGAAGAATTGAAGGACATCATCGACATCACGTCCATGGACGTCCGAATCAGGTCTTCTGTACTAGCTCAACACCTCTTGCAAAAGGTCTTCTCGGCCGGCGACATCGCGGACGTTCTTATTGGGCTGGTCAGGCAGGCCGATGCCTTAAAGCGGCAAGAACGACTGTTTGCTCAAGTTCACGCCGATCTGATGCGGTACAGCAACGTTGCACAAATGCTCCCCGAAAAGCAGCGATTGGCGGCGATCACTCGCTATTACGAAAACATAAAGGACCTGCCGAGCACTAGAGCCAATCCGCAATTCTGGCTTCAATACGCTATCGGATGTCTCACGAATAGAGCTCTTGATCGCGCTGCAACGTATTTTGCCGATGCCTATAGCTGGGCCGCAAAGGTGGACGACTACGACACGTTTCAGATTGATAATCACTATGCGCGCTTCCTGCTACAGAAAGCCCTAACCGACCAGCCGGCGGTCGACGCTTTGCAACAAGTGCTTCAAGCCCGCGACATCGTCCTTCGGCAAGTAAGAACAGAAATCCGCAAGTACCCCTTCCGGGTCGCATGCAGTCTATTCGATGCTTACGAGTCCTTGTCCTCGAAGATGGCGCCAGATTTCCAGAAGCAGCTTCGCGGCTCACTTGCGGAAATTTACCGGCGGGCGTCTCAAACGAAGGGAAATCTTTATCGGGATCGGTACGTGCAAGAATGCATACGCAGGGGAGAACCATTCGAACGCGTTTCCAGTTAGTTGACGGGTCCTCAGCACAATAGACCGATAGCCGCACCATATATGAGCTATGCGATTCCAAATTTGAAAACACCCTCCAAAATTCTTACTCGTCAGTCCGTCGGCGACTTTAATAGGGTGGACACCTCTTTCCAGATCACATTGCCCAACATCTCCTGCGCCTTGCGCAGGTTATCCAGCTCGTTTTGAGTAAGTCTAGGCTTTCTGGCATGCACAAGGTGGCCGCGAACGGCTAGGACATCGCGGTATTCCGCTGCAAGCTTCTCGCGATCGGTCCGATCCTGTCCCATGAGAAATCCGTATCTGTCACCAAGCCTTACGGACATCGCTTCCATCCGGTCAGGCGTCTCGGCGCCGTACCCCAGTAGTGCCTCAAGTCCAATACAGGCTGCGAGATAGGCTAACGTCTGGTTGTCGACTGTTATTGAGTCAAAGTACCACTCCATGGCTGCACATATACCGGCGAAGTGCGGCAGACGATGCCGTTGAAGAAATCCGCTCGCACGCCACATGCGACCGCGCATTGCTTCGATTTTTTCTTCCGCGGTCACGGCTGTACGCCTGCGGCCAGTAAGGAGCGTGCTTCCCACGGCCGTTGAATCGAGCACTTCCAGGAAGTGCTCTTGCATTTCAAGGCCACCGAAAAAGCGGGCGACTGAATCACTCAAAAAAACCTTAGACGAGAAACCCGAGTCCCACTTCAGGTTACACCGCGCTGAGACCTCGGAGAACGGCCCTAGGTTCACGCAAGCACAATACCTCAATAGAAATAAAGCACAGTGTTTCGCTGTAGCGACGGCGGCGGATACAGCTTGAGAATATGCAAAGGAAGAACCGTATCCGCTTGTGCGGATGCGCAAATAACAACATCCCTCGGCGTTTTCAACATCAGGCCGAGCGGCCGTTGAAGCTCCGGCCCACGTGTTCCCGCCAAACCGCTCGTCAGTGCCTACGAGTTCGACTGTTTCCGCCAACGGAATGCAGAATTCCCCGAGTTTTGGGAATCGCGCTAGCTCAATTTCAAGCCAATAATTTCTGGGCAACGACTCAATCGCCGTTTGCAGCTGCCGCACAAAACGCTCAAGAACCTCCGCATTTTCCGGGGCAGACAACGCGCCGTTTACCCCCGCGCCAGGAGCCGAAAAAACAGCCAACTCGCTGAACAGGAAGGATCGCGCATCCGCCTCTCCGAGCCACCTTCCATGCAAGCGCTTCAATAGGTCAATGACGCCAGCAAAGGCGGGTACCGCATCCGCTCTGTGCCATTCAAGCGGCACCAACTCATTCGCGAACGCTCGTATCGGCTCCAGGTACTTTCCCTTTAGCCGCATCATAGAGCTGCAGCGGCGGCTGCGTCTGGAGCCCCGCCTTCATAGAATTCGTTCAAATCAAGGATGCAACGGCGAATGGATCGGAGATCGGTTTTCGGTACCTTGGCCGAGAATTCGGCCGAGGCATCCCCCAGATCCAGCATCCCTTTGGGCGCCCTCGCGGTGTTGATCAGGTCAACGTAACAACCATAGTCAATACCATAAACATCGTACCGCTTGCCAGGTGCATCCTTCGCCGACATGCCCTTGCGTAGCACAAGCGGCGATAGTTGCAGCAGACACCGCGTGACCAGCTCGCCCGAATAGCCGCGCATAGCACGTAGCAGCTTTCCGAACTCCTCTGGCGATGTAATCGCCGCGAAGTGCCTTGCCTTGTGCGTGATGATGGCCCCGCGCATGGACGCCGTCGGATCATACTTCGCATAACCGCGCGCCATTGCATAACGAAAGACCTGCCCGCAGATGGTACGCAACCGTCGCGCGGTTTCGGCGGCACGTTGCTCCACTCGGTTCAAGATAGCCAGGACCTCTGGCTCTTGGATCTGGCTTATCGGTCGCTTGCCGATCCAAGGGAACACATCTTTTTCCAACTTCTCCAACACCGAGTCGACATACCCTTTCGACCTGCCGGCAGCACGCTGGTCAGCCCACATTTGCCGGGCGATAGTTTCGAAGTCTCGTTCCGCTTCCTCCCGGGCAGTCAGCTTTTGCAGCTTTCGTTCGACCATCGGGTCGACGCCGGCGGCAAGCTTGAGGCGCGCCTCTTGGTGCTGCTCCCGTGCAGCCTTGGCCGACACCTCCGGATAGATACCGAAGGACATCGTGCGATAGGCGCCGTGGAAGCGATAGTTGTAGCGCCAGTAACGCGTCCCATCGGTCGCGACAAGCAAGTACAGGCCGCCGCCGTCCGCGAGCTTGTAGCTCTTCTCGCGCGCCTTGGCCGTGCGGATCTTTATCTCCGTGAGCTTGGCATTTCCCGCCATTCGTGCCCCTTGGAATTGAGGGTATTTTTTCGGCCTGGATACCCTCAAGCCGAAAAGTACCCGCAAAAATACCCTCACAATCGGTGGGCTGGCAAGGGTCGCCGGGGGGCAGACCGAGGCAACAAAAAACCCGCAGAGCCTTACGCTGTGCGGGTTTCAGGACAATGCGAGCCAACTCTGTGCAAGCTCTTGGCGGAGACGGTGGGATTCGAACCCACGATGCAGTTTTTGGCCACATACTCCCTTAGCAGGGGAGCCCCTTCAGCCTCTCGGGCACGTCTCCGAAGAATTCGCGATTCTAGCACAAAGATGGGCGGCTTCGCTGTCACACGGCCGCAACGGCGCGATTCGCAGCCGGCTTTCAACGCCCGTCGTCCGCCG
The DNA here is from genome assembly GCF_001676705.1 of Bordetella bronchialis. Taxonomy (NCBI): domain Bacteria; kingdom Pseudomonadati; phylum Pseudomonadota; class Betaproteobacteria; order Burkholderiales; family Alcaligenaceae; genus Bordetella; species Bordetella bronchialis. Next base: position 1,615,073 of record NZ_CP016170.1, on the reverse strand, counting down.
GTAACCCGAGCTTTCCAGACCGGATGTCCGCCGGCGACGCGAACCTTTCCGGCCATCGTCCTCAACCGAGCCGGCCCTTTTTCCGGCGGCCGGCCGCCGTCGGCCCAGGCCTTCGGGTGGCCGCCCCGGCCGCCCCGGGCCTCAGACCTTCTCGCCCGGCGCCTGGTCCAGCCCGAACGCCTTGTGCAGCGAACGGACGGCCAATTCCATGTACTTGTCGTCGATGATCACCGAGGTCTTGATCTCGCTGGTGCTGATCATCTGGATGTTGATGCCTTCGTTCGACAGCGTCTGGAACATCAGGCTGGCGACGCCGACGTGCGAACGCATGCCGATGCCGACGATGGAGACCTTGCAGACCTTGTCGTCGGTGACGAGTTCGCGCGCGTGGACGGCGGGCATGACGTCGCGCTTGAGCACGTCGATGGTGCGCAGGAATTCGTTGCGGTTGACGGTGAAGGAGAAGTCCGTGGTGCCGGCGACCGACTGGTTCTGCACGATCATGTCGACGTCGATGTTGGCGGCGGCGACGGGGCCCAGGATGGAGTAGGCGACACCGGGCTTGTCCGGCACGGCCAGCAGGGTGATCTTGGCTTCGTCGCGGCTGAAGGCGATGCCGGAGACAACGGCGGCTTCCATTTTTTCGTCTTCCTCAAAGGTAATCAGCGTGCCCGAGCGCATTTCCTCGTCGAGCGGAATCATGGGGTCGGTCAGCGAGGACAGCACGCGCGTGGGGACGCGGTACTTGCCGGCGAACTCGACGGAGCGGATCTGCAGGACCTTGGAGCCCAGCGAGGCCATCTCCAGCATTTCCTCGAAGGACACCACCGGCATGCGGCGTGCCTCCGGCACGACGCGCGGGTCGGTCGTGTAGACCCCATCCACGTCGGTGTAGATCAGGCACTCATCGGCCTTGATGGCGGCGGCGACGGCGACGGCGGAAGTATCGGAACCGCCGCGTCCCAGCGTGGTGATGTGCCCGTCGTCGTCGATGCCCTGGAAGCCCGTGACGATGACCACACGCCCGGCATCCAGGTCGGCGCGGATGCGCGCGTCGTCGATGGAGGTGATGCGGGCCTTCGTGTAGGACGAGTCGGTGCGCACGGGAACCTGCCAGCCGGCGTAGCTGCGCGCGGGCACGCCCTCGGCCTGCAGGGCCACGGCCAGCAGGCCGCTGGATGCCTGCTCGCCGGTGGCGGCGATCATGTCCAGTTCGCGGCCGTCGGGCTGCGGCGTGATCTCACGCGCCAGGCCCAGCAGGCGGTTGGTCTCGCCTGCCATGGCGGAGGGCACGACCACGATTTTGTGGCCGGCGGCATGCCACTTCGCGACGCGGCGCGCCACGTTCTTGATGCGCTCGACCGAGCCCATCGAGGTACCGCCATACTTGTGAACGATCAGGGACATCTCGTACTCTGGCTGGAAATCTGCCGTCATGCCCGGCAGGCAAAGCTGGGTATTTTAGCGTGCCGTGGAAAAAACGCTGGCGGGCAGGGCCTGGGACCGCCTCTGTGGCGACGCCCGGGAGCGGCGCATTGCCGCCACCGCCCTGCCACGGCGCTTTCCTGCTTTTTGCCGGGGCGCCCGCAAGGGGCTGTCCGTCGCTGGCGGCTCATCCCCTCCCCGCTGCCCCGTGCTGCCGAGCGCACGCCGCTCGTGCACTCTCTGCCACGTTCAGCCGCGCAGCCCGACACTGACCCGCCCGCGCACGCAGCGCACGGTATGGCGGGCGTGATTCCATACCAGCTGGCGGTCGTGCCCCAGGCTGTGCAACTGGCGCAACTGCTTCAGCAGCTCCGCCAGGCGCGCCTCCGTGGGCATGCGGGCGCCCTGCCGTCCCAGCCAATAGCGCAGCACCTGCGCCTGCCGGGGGGGCGACAACTGGCGCCAGCGGGCCAGGGAAAAGCTGTCGCCGGTCTCGGAAGGCTCCAGCGCCGCCAGGTCCTGGCTGGCGACCTCGTCCAGGATCTGTGCCGCTTCCTCCGCCAGCCGTGCGTGGCGGGCCACGATGGCCTGCCAGCCCGGCCAGCGGGCGTTCAGCGCCGGCACCAGAAGGTTGCGCAAGGCGGCGCGGGTGTAGCGCGCGTCGGCATTGGAAGGATCCTGCACGGGCGCCCACCCTTCCCGTGCGGCGTAGGCGGCCGCCTCCGCACGGATGACGTCGCGCGGCACATCCAGCCAGGGGCGCAGATAGACCAGCCCGTCGCGCTCGGTGCGCGGCGACATGGCCGCCAGGCCCGCCGGCCCGGCACCGCGCAGCAGGCGCAGGAGTACGGTCTCTGCCTGGTCATCCCGATGATGGGCCAGCAGGATGTGGCGCACCCCGAGCGCTCCGGCCGCGCCAGCCAGGGCGGCATAGCGCGCCTGGCGGGCGGCCGCCTCGATGCCCGTGCCCGCGTCGGTGGGAACCTGGACGTGCAGGATATGGACGGGCAGCCCCAACGTATCGCCTAGCCGGCGCACGGCCTGGGCCCACGCGTCGGCCTGCTCGAACAGGCCATGGTGCACGTGGAAGAGATGCAGGGGAATGCCGGTCTCGCGCGCAACCTGGGCGGCGTGCACGGCCAGCATGACGGAATCGGCGCCGCCGCTGACGGCGACGGCCGCGGGCAGCGCGGCCTGGTGCACGGTCGCCATGGTTGCGCGCAGCGGGTCGAGCAGGCGGGCGTCCATCCAGGAACCGGCGGACGGCGGCGCCCCCGCGGCCCCCGCGGCGGCCGGTTTGCCGGCGCCAGCGCTATCGGATTCGTCGCCGGGCGCCATGGCGGGACCGTGGCAGGATCAGGCGCGCACTTCCTGGACGCGGCCGTAAGCCAGGACGCGTTGCAGGCGTTGTTCCACCAACTGGTCGGCGGTCATGCCGGACAGCTGGCGCAGGGTATCGCCCAGCGACCGCCGCAGCAGGCGCGCCATGACGCGCGGATCGCGGTGGGCGCCGCCGACGGGCTCGTTGACCACGCGGTCGACCAGGCCCAGGTCCTTCAGGCGTGGCGCGGTGATGCCCAGCGCTTCGGCGGCCTCGGGCGCCTTGTCGGCGCTGCGCCACAGGATGGACGCGCAGCCTTCGGGCGAGATGACGGAATAGGTGGCGTATTGCAGCATCAGCACGGCATTGGCGACGGCGATGGCCAGCGCGCCGCCGGAGCCGCCTTCGCCGATGACGGTGGCGATGATGGGCACGCGCAGCTCGGCCATGGCGTACAGATTGTGGCCGATGGCTTCGGACTGGCCGCGCTCTTCGGCGCCGATGCCGGGATAGGCGCCCGGGGTATCGACGAAGGTGAATACCGGAATGCCGAATTTTTCCGCCAGGCGCATCAGGCGCAGGGCCTTGCGATAGCCCTCCGGCCGCGGCATGCCGAAGTTGCGCATGGCGCGCTCTTTGGTGTCGCGGCCCTTCTGGTGCCCGATCACCATGCACGATGTGCCGTTGAAGCGCGCCAGGCCGCCGATGATGGACTGGTCGTCGGCGAACATGCGGTCGCCATGCAGTTCGTGGAAGTCCGTGAAGATTTCGCGGACGTAGTCCATGGTGTACGGACGCTGGGGATGGCGGGCCACCTGGGCGGTCTGCCATGGCGTCAGCTTGCCGTAGATCTCCTTGGCCAGGGCCTGGCTTTTCTGCTGCAGGCGCGCGATTTCGTCGGAGATGTCGACCGCGGAGTCGGCTTGCACGAAACGCAGCTGTTCGATCTTGTTGTCGAGCTCGGCCAGCGGTTGTTCGAAGTCCAGGAAGGTATTGCGCATGTAGGTGTGGTTCCGTTGTTGGGCCATGCGGATCGCGGCGAGCTCAGACCGACATCGGGTCCAGGCTGCGCCACAGATACCAGGTTGCCACGGTACGCCAGGGTTGCCAGGCCAGCGAAACCTCGCGCGCCTCGAAGCGCGAGACGGGTTCGCCGCTGAAATAGTGTAGCGAGATCGCCTTCAGCAATCCCAGGTCGTCCAGCGGCAGGACGTCCGGCCGCTGGAGATTGAAGATCAGGAACATCTCGGCCGTCCAGCGGCTGATGCCGCGGATGGCGACCAGCTCCTGGATGACGGCTTCGTCTTCCATCAGGGGCCAGCGGTCCGGATGGACCTTGCGTTCGCTGAAATGCCGCGCCAGGTCCTGCACGTATTCGGCCTTGCGCTTGGACAGGCCGGCTTCGCGCAGGCCTTCCACGCCGACGCGCAACACGGCGGTGGGCGACGGCCGCGCGCCGGTGGCCTGCACGAAACGCTGCCATGCGGCTTCCGCCGACTGCACGGAAATCTGCTGGCCGACGATGGAGCGGGCCAGGGTGACGAAAGGCGTGCCCAGCGGCGTCAGCCACACTTCCGGATGCTGCGGAATGAGTTTTTTCAAAATGCGGTCGCGGCGCACCAGATGCGAAACGGCATCTTCCCAATAGTGCGGCTTGCTGACGGCGGTATCGGCGCTCGGCATGACGGGCGGCTCCTGGATGCGGCTCAAACCCGACGCCAATTAGTGACACCGCCCGGCTTGTCTTCGAGTTCGATCCCGGCCTCGCGCAGCGCGCCGCGGATGCGGTCGGCCTCTGTGAAATCGCGATTGCGCTTCGCGGCGGCGCGCGCGTCGATCAGGTCCTGGATGGCCTGGTCGTCCAGCGCCGCGGCGGGCGCGGCCGCGCCCAGCTTATAGCGCGTCGGAGTGCGCAGATAGGCCTGCGGATCCTGCTGCAGCAGCCCCAGGATGGCGGCCAGCCCCTTCAACTGCCCGGCCGTGCGCGCGCTGCCGGTGCGGTTGGCCTCGGTGGCCAGCTGGAACAAGGCGGCCATGGCGCCGGGGGTATTGAAGTCGTCGTCCATCGCGGCCTTGAAGGCCTGCGCCTGGGGCTCGTCCCAATCCACGCCGGCATCGTCCGGCGCCACATTGGCCAGCGACTGGTACAGGCGGTCCAGGGCGTTCTGCGCGTCGTCCAGGTTGTCCGGCGTGTAGTTCTGCGGGCTGCGGTAATGATTGCGCACGATGAAGAAGCGCAGCATTTCCGCTTCGCGCGGATTGAAGGCGTAGTCCGCCTTGCTGTCGTCCAGGGCGCCCTGCGCCACGGTCTGGCGGATGGTGCGGAAATTGTTCAGCGACTTCGACATTTTGTCGTCGTCGACCATGAGCGGGCCGCAATGCATCCACACGTTGGCCAGCACGCCGCCGTAAGCGCCTTCCGTCTGGGCGATCTCGTTCTCGTGGTGCGGGAATTTCAGGTCCGGGCCACCGCCATGGATGTCCAGAGGCAGGCCCAGCAGGCTCTTGCTCATGGCGGAACATTCGATGTGCCAGCCGGGCCGGCCCAGCCCATAGGGCGATTGCCACTTGGTGTCGTCCGGCTCTTCGGGCTTGGCGGCTTTCCACAGCACGAAGTCCAGCGGATCGCGCTTGCCCGCGGCGACCGCCACGCGTTCGCCGGCCCGCAGGTCGTCCAGCGATTTGCCGGACAACTTGCCATAGCCGGGAAAGCCGCGCACCGCGAAATTGACGTCGCCGTCCTCGGCGCGATAGGCCAGGCCGTTGCCTTCCAGCCTGCCGATGATTTCCAGCATGTCGCCGATATAGGCCGTGGCGCGCGGTTCGCGGTCCGGCGGCTGCACGCCCAGCGCGCGTTCGTCCGCGTGCATGGCGTCGATGAAGAACGCGGTGACCTCGCCGATGCGGCGGTTGGTCTGGACCGCGCGGCGGATGATCTTGTCGTCGATGTCGGTGATATTGCGGACGTAATCCACCTGCAGGCCGCTGGCCCGCAGCCAGCGCTGGACGACGTCGAAGCCGACCAGCATCCGGGCATGGCCCAGGTGGCAGTAATCGTAGACCGTCATGCCGCACACATACATGCGCACCCGCCCGGCTTCGACCGGCGTAAAGGGGACTTTCGTGCGCGATAGGGAATCGTAGATGTGCAGCATAGAAATGAAAGTGAAGAGCCGGTATCGGGGCGCCGTTCTCGCGTCCGTCGACCTGCGCTGCGTGGCGCCATGGCGCGCCGCCAGGCGGTCCTGGACGCGATCCGGGCAGGAAACCGGCCCCGGACAGGCGCCGAGCCCCGGGGGCACCAGGACACCCGCCCCCGAAACTGAACCAAGGCTAAAATGGCGGTCGTCAAGTATAGCAAGCGGCCTGATCGCGCGCCCACCACGTGGGGTCGGGCATACACGGAAATCCCTGTGACCATCAAGACACGATTTCTTCCCGCCCTGCTGGCGGCCGTCCTGCTCGCCCTGCCCTTGGGCGGGGCCCAGGCCCAGGGCATGCCGGGCGGCTCCGCAAGCCCCGGCCGCAATGCCAATGCGACCACGCTGGACGAGCCGCCGCCCGAAGGCGGATGGGATGCGCTGGCGCGCCTGCTGGAAGCCGCCAAGCCGGGCGTGGACACGCGCCTGCAGCCCACGCCGTCGCAGATCACGGACCATATCGAGAAACTGATCACCACGGGCCGCAACCAGGAAGCGCTGGCCATGATCGAAAAGCGCCTGGCCGAAACGCGCGATCCGGCGCCCCCCGGCGGCACGGACGTCCAGCTGGAATTCCAGCACGCGCGCGTGCTGGACGCGCTCGGACGCGAGCAGGAAGCCCTGGATATCTACGAGGACATGACGTCTCGTTACCCGGAGCTGCCCGAACCATGGAATAACATGGCGGTGATCTACGCCAAGCGTGGCGAGATCGACCGGGCCGAGACGGCCCTGCGCAACGCCTTGCGGGCCGACCCGAATTACCCGGCGGCCCGCGCCAACCTGGCCGACGTACAGTTGGCCCAGGCCAAGCGATCCTATGGCGAAGCCGCGAAGCTCGGCATTACGGGCAGCGGCAACAAGGCCCGCGCCGTCGACAATCTGCTGAAGGAACCGACCAGACAATGACGTTTTCAGCTTCTGTACTGCGCGTGCTGCGCTATGCGGCATGCGGCGTGGCGCTAGCCGCGATCCTGCCGGCGGCCGCCGGCGCCGCGCCGTCCGGCGCGACCTCCACCAACACTACCGAAGGTAAACACTCCATGGCTTCTTCCCCCCGCGTCAAGATGACGACGAACTACGGCGCTTTTGTCATCACCCTGGACGCCGACAAGGCGCCCAAGACGGTGGCGAACTTCCTGACCTACGTCAAGGAAGGGTTCTACGACAACACCGTTTTCCATCGCGTCATTGACGGCTTCATGATCCAGGGCGGCGGCTTCGAGCCCGGCATGAAGCAGAAACAAACCCATGCCCCCGTGGAAAACGAGGCCAACAATGGCCTGAAGAACGACAAGTACACCGTCGCCATGGCACGCACCAGCGACCCCCAATCGGCCACCGCCCAGTTCTTCATCAACGTGGCGGACAACGACTTCCTGAACTTCACCGCGCCCACCGCCAACGGCTGGGGCTATGCCGTGTTCGGCAAGGTGACGGAAGGCACGGACGTGGTGGACAAGATCAAGGCCGTCAAGACGGGCAACAGCGGTTTCCACCAGAACGTGCCCGCGCAGGACGTGGTCATCGAAAAGGCCGAAGTCCTTGAATAAGATCAGCCTGCCCGGGACGATCTGGGTGGCTTCCGACATGCATCTGGGCCCGGCCGCGCCGGCCACGTCGGAAGCCTTCCTGGGTTTTCTGGAGGCCGCGGCCGCCGAGGCTTCGGCGCTGCTGCTGCCGGGAGACATCTTCGATGCCTGGATCGGCGACGACGTCATCCGCCAGGCGCCGCCCTGGCTGGCGACCGTCCTGCAGGCGCTCAAGCGCACGGCCGCCGCCATACCGGTGTGGCTGGGACGCGGCAACCGCGACTTCCTGATGGGCCAGGAACTGGCCCAGACGGTGGGGGCGCGGCTGCTGCCGGAGCCCGCCCTGCTCCAGACCGACTACGGCCTGATCCTGCTGACGCACGGCGACGAGCTCTGCCTGGATGACGAGGCCTACCAGGCCTTCCGCGCCATGGTGCGCGACCCCGCGTGGCAGCAGGAATTCCTGGGCAAGTCCATCCCCGAGCGCCTGACCCTTGCCCAACAGGCACGCGGCGAAAGCAAGGCGGCCACGCAGGCCAAGGAAGCCGAGATCATGGACGTGAACCCGGGCGCGGTAGAGGCCCTGTTCCGCGATACCGGCGTCACCACGCTGGTTCACGGCCATACCCATCGGCCCCAGCGCCATGTCGTGGACGTGGCCGGCAAGCGCCGCGAACGCTGGGTGCTGCCCGACTGGGATTGCGACCACGCGCGTCCGCCGCGCGGCGGCTGGCTCGCCATCGACGGCGACGGCCTGCAGTTCTTCGACCTGGAATTGGCCTAGGCGCGGCGCGCGGTCAACGCGCGAACAACACCAGCGCCACCACGATGCCCAGCGCGATGCGGTACCACGCGAACACGCGATAGGTGTGGTTGGCCACGAAGCGCAGGACCGCCCGCACCACCACCATCGCGCTCAGGAAGGCCGCGACGAAGCCCACGGCGATGCCGACCACGTCGTGCTGGCTCAGCACGCTCATGTTGCGGTAGGAGTCGTACACGGCGGCGCCCAGCATGGTCGGCATGGCCAGGAAGAAGGAGAATTCCGTGGCCGTCTTGCGCTGGATGCCGGCGATCATGCCACCGATGATGGTCGAGCCGGAACGCGATACGCCGGGGATCATCGCCACGCATTGCGCCACGCCCACGCCCAGGGCCTGTTTCCAGGAAATGTCCTCCAGCCGGTGGGCGGTGGCGCGCACGCTGGAAGCGCTGTCGTCCCCGCCCGCGCCCGCGGCCGCGCCGCGCGTGCGATGCGTATGGCGCTCTACGTACAGCATGACCAGGCCGCCCAGCACCAGGGTCGCCGCCACCACGCCGGGGTGGTAGAACAGGTTCTTGATGGCGTGGATGAAGATCGCGCCGATCACCGCCGCCGGCAGGAAGGCCACCAGCAGATTGCGGGTGAACATCATCTCGCTGCGCACGCCGGTGAGGGTGCCGTGGATCAGTTGCCACAGCCGCCCGCGGAATATCCACATCACGGCCAGGATGGATCCGAACTGGATGACCACCTCGAAGACCTTGGCGGAGCTCGACTGGAAGTTGATCCAGTCGCCGATAAGGATGAGATGGCCGGTGCTGGATACCGGAATGAACTCGGTCAGGCCTTCGATGATGCCAAGAAAGAAAGCCTTGATCAGATACAGGGAGTAGTCGGTCACAGTGTGCGGCTCGGAGTCAGGAGGGGATGCTTTCGTCGGTGGGCGAAAGCTCTAAGGGTAGGCGCTCCACACCCACGGACGCGATACGCCTTCCGTCCAATTGCAGCACCTCGAACCGGTAGCGCTGGTGCGGCGCCACGTATTCGCAGCTGTCCCCGGGCTGGGGCAAATGGCCGAAGCGGGACAGCAGGTAGCCCGCCAGGGTGGCGTAGTCTTGCGCCTCGTCCACCAGGCCGTCGGTTTCCAGCACCTGTTCGACGTGGCGCAGGTCGGCCGCGCCATCGATCTTCCATTTGCCGTCGCCCTCGTGGAGGATGTCGGGCATTTCGTCTTCGTCGGGGAATTCCCCGGCGATGGCCTCGAACACGTCCATGGGGGTGACCAGCCCTTCGATGGCACCGAACTCGTCGGCCACCAGGACCAATTGGCCGCGCGCGCGCTTGAGCGTGTCCATCAGGCGCAGGATGCCGATGGACTCATGGACGATGATGGGATCGCGCAGGCGGTCGCGGTGGATACGCCCTTCGGTGATGAGATCGGCGACCATCTCCTTGGCGCGTCCGATGCCCAGGACCTCGTCCAGGCTGCCGCGGCAGACCGGGAAGAACGTGTGCGGCGCGGCCTCGATCTGGGCGCGCATGGTGGCGGCGTCGTCGTCGATATCGATCCACGAGATATCGGTGCGCGGCGTCATGATGGAATGAATGGAGCGCTCGGCCAGCGTCAGCACGCCGCTGACCATATTGCGCTCTTCCACGCCGAAAGCGGGCGGCTCGGCGGCATCCTGCGATTCGTCGGCTTCCGGCTCGTCCATGACCGGTTGCGGCGGGCGCTTGCCCAGCATGCGCAGCACGCCCTCGGCCGTGCGCTCGCGCATCGGCCGCCGCGCGTCCAGCTTGAGCAGGTTGCGCCGCGCCACCTGGTTCAGGGCCTCGATCAGCACCGAGAAACCGATGGCCGCGTACAGGTAGCCCTTCGGCACCTTGAAGCCGAACGATTCCGCCACCAGCGAAAAGCCGATCATCAGCAGGAAGCCCAGGCACAGCACCACCACCGTGGGGTGCGCATTGACGAAGCGCGTCAGCGGCTTGGACGCCACCAGCATGATGCCGATGGCGATGATCACGGCCATCATCATGATGGCCAGGTGATCGACCATGCCGACGGCGGTGATGATGGAATCCAGCGAGAACACCGCGTCCAGCACGACGATCTGCGTGACGATGACCCAGAAGCTGGCGTAGACGCGCGGGCCCGTGCCTTCGCGCGTGACGCCTTCCAGCCGCTCGTGCAATTCCATCGTGCCCTTGAAGAGCAGGAAAAAGCCCCCCGCCAGCAATATGAGATCGCGCGCCGAAGGATGCAGCGGACCGATGGAGAACAAAGGCTCGGTGAGCGTGACCAGCCAGGACATGACCGACAGCAGCACCAGGCGCATGATCAGCGCGAGGGACAGGCCGAATATGCGGGCCCGGTCCCGTTGGGCAGGCGGCAGTTTGTCCGCCAGAATGGCGATGAAGATAAGGTTGTCTATCCCGAGGACGATTTCCAGGATGACGAGGGTAAGCAAGCCGACCCAGGCAGCGGGGTCCAGCAGCCACTCCATTGGCAACTCCAGCAGTGAAGGACCGGTAATCGTACCCGGAAACGCCATGACACGCCGGTCACGCAAAGGTTGAAGAGCCTGCCAGGCCCCGTAAACCCGGGCCTGTGCGGGCAGGCAAGTCTTAGTCCGTGTGGCGGATGGCGCGTTCGCGGGGACGGCGTTGAAATACGTCCACAGACCCGATCGATGCCCTGTCCGAGCGCCCGCGGCCCCCTCTCCCCCGGCCTACCCACAAGTTGGCCCCGCGCGCGCGAAAGCCAGGTTCGACGGGTCTGACCACCCCGCCAAGCAAGCCGCTTGCCGGGAGCAGGAGGCAGTTCATCCACCCGGCGCGGTCGCGATGCTGCCCGCCGCAGCCGCGCAAAGACACGACGGCATGGCCGGCCACCGCCGCCATGCCGCGCTTGTTTTACAGCCCAGCGCGGTTTCCCCGCAGGTTTCCTGTTGGCCGCCTAGCTGGCGCTGCCCTGCAGGATGCCGAGCATCTGCGTGAAGATCTTGGGGCTGGCCGCCAGCACGTTGCCCGACTCCAGCCATCCCTGTTCGCCGGTGAAGTCGGCCACCAGGCCGCCCGCCTCCAGCACCAGCAGGCTGCCGGCCGCCATGTCCCAGGGCTTGAGCGACACGCCGCAGAAGCCGTCCAGGCGGCCGCAGGCGACATAAGCCAGGTCCAGTACCGTGGCGCCCATGCGGCGCACGCCGGCACTGTTCTGCGCCATTTGCTTGAACTTGCCGCCGCCCTGGTCCGGCCCGGCCGAGCCCGGCCAGTGCGCGCCCAGCAGCGCTTCGTGGTAGCGGGTGCGGCCGGAAACCCGCACGCGCCGGTCGTTCAGGAAAGCGCCGCCGCCGCGGCTGGCGGTGAACATCTCGTTGCGCGAGGGATCGTAGATCACCGCCTGCGTCGCCACGCCCCGCTGCAGCAGGGCGATGGATACCGCATAGTTGGGCAGGCCGTGGATGAAGTTGGTCGTGCCGTCCAAGGGATCGATGATCCAGCGGAATTCCGCCTGCTCGTCGCCCTGCAGGCCGTATTCCTCGCCCATGACGGCGTGGTCCGGGTACGCGGTGCGCAGGGCCTCCACGATGGCCGTCTCGGCGGCCTGGTCGACTTCCGTGACATAATCCCGCGGCCCTTTTTTGGCCACGTTCAGTCTTTCCAGGTCGAGGCTGGCACGGTTGATAATGGTGCCGGCACGCCGGGCCGCCTTGATGGCGATGTTGAGCATCGGGTGCATAGAATTCCGTACGATTCGCTAATGCGCGGTCGGTAACCTGCCGGACGGCGGTTCCGCTGCGCCAAACATGGCATTTTAAATGACTCAGGCTTCAACGCCCCAGCAGGCCTACCCGCGGGTACGTTTCATCATGGTCGAGCCCAGCCATCCGGGCAACGTGGGCTCCGCCGCGCGGGCCATCAAGACCATGGGTTTTTCCGAGCTGGCGCTGGTCGCGCCGCGCCTGCCGGACATGGCGGCGCAGCCGGAAGCCGTCGCCCTGGCCAGCGGCGCTGGCGACGTCCTGGCCCGCGCGGCGGTGCACGATACGCTGGAATCGGCCCTGGCCCCGGTGACGCTGGCCTTCGCGCTGACGGCCCGGGTGCGCGACCTGGGGCCGCCGCCCTGCGATATCCGCCAGGCGGCGCAACTGGCTCGCGACCACCTGGCGCAGGCCGGAACCGGCGACGTGGCCGTCGTGCTGGGCACGGAGCGCGCCGGGCTGACCAACGCCCAGATCGCTGCCTGCCATCGCATCTGCCACATTCCCGCCAATCCGGAATACAGCTCGCTGAACGTGGCCCAGGCGCTGCAGTTGGCGGCCTGGGAACTGCGTTATGCGCTGATCTCGGCGCAGGGCGGCAGCCTGCTGCCGGCCACGACGGCGCAAACGCCCGATCCCGGCGCCGCGCCGGCGCCGGTGGAAGCGGTGCAGGCGCTGCTGGCCCACTGGGAAGAAGCCCTGGTGGCGGTGAAATTCCTGGACCCGCGGCATCCCAAAAAGCTGATGCCGCGGATGCGGCATCTGTTCAGCCGCAGCGCCCTGACGCGCGACGAAGTCGATATGCTGCGCGGCGTGTGTACCGCGATGCTGGCCACGGCGCGGCGGGCGCGAGCGGAAGAAGGCGAGCCCTGACCGGGCCCGCCGGCGGCGCATCAGTCGACGCGCGCGCCCGAGGCCTTCACCACCGTGGCCCAGGTGGCGACTTCCGACTGGATGAATTCGCCGAACTGCTCCGGCGTGGTCTTGGACGGAACGGCGCCCAGCTTGTCGAAGGCGTCCTTGACCTCCGGCTTGTCCAGCGCCTTGACCATGGCCGCATTCAAGGTCTTGATCACTTCCGGCGGCGTGCCCTTGGGCGCGATCAGGCCGAACCACGACGACACGTCGAAGCCGGGAAAGCCGGATTCCGCCATGGTGGGCAGATCGGGCGCCGTGGGCGAGCGCTCCTTGGTGGTGACCGCCAGCGCGCGCAGCTTGCCCGACTGCACGTGGGGCCACGACGAAGGCATGTTGTCGAACATGAACTGCACCTGTCCGCCGATCAGGTCGGTCAGGGCCGGGGCGCTACCCTTGTACGGGACATGCAGGACATCGACGCCGGCCTTCAGCTTGAACAGCTCGCCCGCCATATGGATGGAGGTCCCGCTGCCCGACGAGGCGAAGGCCAGCTTGCCGGGATGCGCCTTGGCGTAGTCCACGAGCTCCTTGACGGACTTGACGGGCACCTGCGGGTTGACCACCAGCACGTTGGGCACCTTGGCGGCAAGCGCCACCGGGGCGAAGTCCTTCACCAGGTCGAAATTGAGCTTGGTGTACAGGGTCTGGTTGATGGCGCTGGTGACGGCGACGAAATACAGCGTGTAGCCGTCCGGCGCGGAGCGCGCCACGTACTCGGTGCCGATATTGCTGCCGGCGCCGGGCTTGTTCTCGACGACAAAGGACTGGCCCAGCGATTCGGTCAGCTCCTTGGACATGATGCGCGCGATCACGTCGGTGGTGCCGCCGGCGCTGAATCCGACGACGACGCGTACCGGCTTGTCCGGATAGGCGGCGTACGCGGGCGCTGCAGCGGCGAACAGCGCGGTGGCGCCCGCCAGCGTGGCGGCGGCGCGGCGGAACAGGTCAAGCTTGTGACTCATCTGTCTCACTCCCATATGTCCATGTGATGGACGTTTAAAGTATGGCGTCCGGACCATGGACGCTTAAAATGCTTTTTGCCGCCGGATTGTCCGCAATACGGCAACATGTAGCAACAACCATCCTCGAATTCGTCCGCCACGCGAACATTTTTGACTTTTGACCGTGCCCTGGTCCTAGCCGCCCGCGGCGCGACCCACGCCCCATGGAAGACGCTTCGAACCACACCGCCGGCCCGCGCACGCTGCGCCGCGGCCTGCAAGTACTGGCCGCCCTGCGGGACCACGGCCCGGAAGGACTTTGCGTGACGGACCTGGCGCGCCATACCGGCATCCAGCGTCCCACCATTTATCGCCTGATGGCGGCCCTGATGGAAGCCGGGCTTGCCCTGCCCGTGGCGGGGACCAAGCGCTACCGGGCGCAATTGACGCCGGAAACGGGAATAGCGGACGCGGATCCGCGGTTGCGCCAGACCCTGCCGGCGCTGCGGCGGCTGGCCCAGCGTACCGGCGACGCGGTATTCCTGGTGGTGCGAGAGGGCGACGAGTCGGTCAGCCTGCACCGCGAAATCGGCGGCTATCCCGTGCAGATCCTGGCGACCTATGCCGGCAAGCGGCAGCCCCTGGGCGTCGGCTCCGGCGGTATGGCGCTGCTGGCCGCCCTGCCCGATGACGAAGCCCGCGGCATCGTCGAGCGCAACGCCGCCAGCCTGGACGAATACGGCGGCATGACCCCGCACCAAATGCTGCGCCTGGTGGAGAACACCCGGTCGCGCGGCTACTCCGTGGTCGGCAACCACGCGGTGCGCGGCGCCCTGGGCGTGGGATGCGCCTTGCTGGACGATCAGGGGCGACCGGTGTTGGCGATCAGCGTGACGGCCATCATCGACCGCATGCCGGCGCAGCGGCAGCGCGAGATCGCCGGCTGGATCAAGGCCGAACTGGCGCGCCTGCCGGCTTGACTGCCCAGACGAAAGTCAGGGTTTCCGCGCCAGCGCGGGATCCTGCCCGGCGCTGGCGTACGTGACCTCGCGCACCGGCACGGGCGGGCGCAGGCCGGCGGCATCCAGGGCCAGGCGGGCCTTGTGCAACAGGTCCCAGCGGAACTCCCAATACCGCGCGGATTCCGCCCACACCCGTACGTTGACGATGACCACGTTGTCCCGGTATTCGAATACCCGTACGTCCGGCGCCGGCGACTGCAGCGCCAGCGGATGCGCGTTGACCGTCTCACGCAGCGTGGCGATGGCCAGGTCCAGATCGTCGCCGTAGCGTATGCCCACCGCCATGTCGAAACGGCGCGTGGCGTTGCGGCTGTAGTTGGTGATGGTGGCGTTCCAGATGGTGCTGTTGGGCAGGGTCACATGGATGCCGTCGCCCTGCACCAGCCGCGTCAGGAACAGGCCGACTTCCTCCACGGTGCCCTCGCTGCCGGAGCTGAGCGCGATGTATTCGCCGGCGCGGATGGGACGCAGCATCAGCAGCATGATGCCGGCCGCGATGTTCTGCAGCGTGCCTTGCAGAGCCAGGCCCACCGCCAGGCCGGCGGCGCCCAGTACGGCGATGATGCTGGCCGTCTGGACGCCGAACTGCGCCAGCACGGCGATAAGGGTAAAGATCCGCACCGCCCAGACCACGGTGGTGCAGAACATGGGAACGATGGTGCGGTCTATCCGGTCGGAGCGCTGCGCCAGCCGGCGTACCCAGCGTCCCAGCAAGCCGGCCGCCCACCAGCCCAAGCCCAGTATCACCACGCCCCAGAGCAGGTTCAGGCCGATATCGACCGCGGTGGGTATCATCGCGGCGAAGCCGTTCAGATCGAGCTGCATGCATCACTCCTGAAAGTCATGGCGGCGCGGACCCGCCGCCGAAGCAGCGCGACTTTATCAGAAGCGTCGTGGGGAAATCCCGTGCCGCCGCGGGGCCGGCGAGCGATGCCCGCCGGGCGCATGCGATCCCCGCCTGGCGAGGCGCCATCGGTCTTTGCCGGCGCCGTCCCTTGCCCGATATGCTTGCCTACCGGGACGCCTTCAACATGCCCCGCGCCGGCACGCGACGCGGACGCGCACGCGGATACAGCCAGCCCCGCAACACGCGGCTGATGAAGGGGATCAGGAAAAAAGACAAGATCGGGCTCATGGTGGACGTGGTCACCACGACGCGCCAGAAGAGCGAGAGCGACGCCAGCTGCTCCTGGAACAGGACGTTGAACAGCAGCAGCGAGGGACAGTACACCACCCAGATGCTGAAGGCCTGCTTCCAGCGGGGTGGCGCGCTTTTCTGGGGGCCGAACCAGGCGTCCATGCCCGTGGCCCGGTGCACCTGGCTTTCCCGCACCAGTCCGCGGCCGCGCTCCAGCCACATCCGGCGGGGCAGCGAGTTTTCCCAGCGCGCCAGGCTGGCCTCGTCGTGGAAGCGCAGCACGATCTGGTATTGATCGCCGCCTTCCGGGGGCTGCAGCACACCCGAGCCCAGGAAGCCCGGGAACCCGGCGGCCAGGATCTCGCCCTGGCGCAGCCAGGCCAGGAAATCGCTATAGCGCTCGGGCGCGATGTGCCGCGTGATAAGCATGGTGACGGGGGCCGGCGTGGAAACGGCGGGGGCGGACATGGCGTACTACTCCTCGATCGGGCCAGGACAGCACTGGCGCTTTCCCAGGAGCAATACGCGTGCCAATTTTTTGCGGCGCAATATCGCCCCGGCGCCCTTCCACGGTGGCCCGATGGGCCGGAAAATTTCGCACCGCACAATTCACCGGACTAGCGAAAACCCTGAGCGAACGCACCATTCCGGTGCATCCTTCCGCCTCCCGCAGGATGGCGGACAGGCGCCACCGCGCCGTACCCCGTCAACCGCCTGCCCGCTTACCGTTTGCATGACCCGGAGGCGCCGCGATTCCCTACACTGCACACCTCCACCATCCAACAGAAGGGAGCGCCACCATGGATTACCAGATCGCCGTCCTCGTCGGCAGCCTGCGCAAGGCGTCGTTCAATCTGCAATTGGCCCATGCGCTGGAAAAGCTGATGCCGTCGCACTTCAAGCTGACCCACGCAGACCTGAACCTGCCCCTGTACAACCAGGATCTGGATGCCAACATGCCGGCCAACGTCGTGGCGTTCAAGGAGCAGATCCGGCAATCGCAAGGCGTCCTGTTCGTGACCCCGGAACACAACCGCTCGCTGCCGGCCGCGCTGAAGAACGCCATCGACTGGGGCACCCGGCCGTATGGGCAGAACGTGTGGGCCGACAAGCCCAGCGGCATCGTCGGCATTTCCCCCAGCAACGCCGGGACGGCGATGGCGCAGCAGCACCTGCGCAACATCCTGGCCGCGGAAGGCTCGATGGCGCTGACCACGCCGGAAGTCTTCCTGCAGATGAAAGACGGCTTTTTCGATGCCGGCGGCGCCATCGCCGATCCGGGGACCCGCAAATTCCTGCAGGGCTGGGTGGATCGCTACGTCGCCTGGGTGGAAAAACTGGCCGCGTAGCGGGGCGCGATCGCGCGCGGCCACCGGCCGCGCGCAGCAGGCCGGTCAGTCCGCTTCCTCGATACGCATGCCTATCTTCAGGCATACCTGCCAATGCGCCACCTTGCCTTGCTCGATGTGCCCGCGCACGCCGGTGACCTCGAACCATTCGATATTGCGCAAGGTGGACGACGCCCGCTCGATCGCGCGCGAAATCGCGTCGTCGCTGGAGGTGGTCGAAGAGCCGACCAGCTCGATCTGCTTGTATACGTGATTGGCCATGTGAGTTCTCCTTGAATGCCGCGCGCGGCGGCAGGCCGCATCCGGCGGATGCGGCATGCGCCCTCCGCAAATGCCGTGCGCGCCGCCACATGCGCCGTATGCGGGAACGGCGGCCCGCCATATCCGCATCGACGGCGGACGCGCGCCGCGGCGGCATGGGGTTTGCTGCGCGATGCGGACACCCACAGGGCCCTGGCGGGCCCGCTCTTCGACGGAGGTGATCATGCCCGAACGCAAAACCCTCGCCCGCGCGGAGCGCGATAAGAAACAAGGCAAGTCGGCTTCGACGCAGGCCGGCGAATTCGTGAAGGAACAGGTCGAACATGTGCGCGAAGGCAAGCACGGTGTCCGTTCCGCCAAGCAGGCGGTGGCCATCGGCCTGTCCGAAGCGCGCCGGGCCGGCGTCAAGGTGCCCACCAAATCCACGGCGTCCAAGGCCACCAAGAAGAAAGCCAGCCAGGATGAAGCCAAGGCCGGCCGCGGCGCGGCCAAATCCGCCAAGCGCTCGGCGGCCACCACCCGCGCCCTGAAGCGCGAAAGCACCAAGGGCGCATCCAGCCGCGCGCTGTCGGGCCAGGCCAAGACCGCCGCCCGCAAGCGCACTGCCGCGGATCGCTCGGCCGCCGCGCGCAAGGGTGCCCAGACCAAGGGCGCCGCCGGACGTTCCGCGGCCGCGCGCAAGGCCGCCCGCACGCGCGCCGCCAACCGGCAAGCGCAGCATGCGCACTGAGCCCGTGGAGAAACGCATGGCGCCCACTACCCCCAAGAACATCTCCCAACTATTGGCTTTTCTCTCCGGCAAGCCCGAGATCGGCCCCACCAACCTGAACGAAAAGGAAAGGTGGATGTCCGGGCTGGGCGGCGGCGCGCTCGTGCTGGCGGGGCTGCGGCGCGGCGGCCTCGTGGGGGTGCTGGCCGCGCTGGCGGGCGGCGCCCTGGTCAGCCGCGGCTTGTCGGGACGTTGCGCGGTCAAGGCGCGGCTGGCCAAGACGCCCCACGAGCGCCAGGTGGCCGCCGAACGGGGCTGGCACAGCGCGGCGGCGGCGGCCCAGCGCGTCGTGATCCAGCGTCCCATCGAGGACGTCTACGCCTTCTGCCGCGACTTCCGCAACCTGTCCCAGTTCATGCAGAACGTCCGGCGCGTGGACATCGAAGACGACCGGCACAGCCACTGGATCATCGAGGCGCCGCTAGGCAATACCCTGGAGTGGGACACGATCGTCACGGAGGACGTGCCCAACACGCGCATCGCCTGGGAATCCACCACCGAATCGCCGGTGAAACACACCGGATCGCTGACCTTCAGCGATGTGGTCGGCCTGGGCACGGAAGTCCAGGCCGTCATCGCCTACGAGCCGCCCGCCGGCGAAATGGGACGCATCGTGGCGAAGCTCTGGGGCGACAGCCCCGGTGCCCAGGCGCGTGACGACCTGCTCCGGCTCAAGCGCTTCCTGGAAGCGGGCCAGGACCATGTCGCCGCCAGCGAGGACGGCGACTGACCCGGCGGCCGCCCCACCCAAGCCCGGGTCGGCGACGCGGCAGGGCGTCCGGCCTCAGGCCGGGCGCCGATGCCCGCTGATCTCCGCGCCGGCATTGGCCGGCAGCCGCACGCTGTCGAAGATCGCGGCCGCCGCCAGCGCCGCCGAGAGCAGCAGCGCGATGCGGAACTGCAGAGGACCCGGCGCGGCCTGGCCGTTGCCGCTGATCCACTCCGCCGCCCGCAGCGCCACCGCGCCAAAGGCGATGCCCAGGCCCGCGTTCAGCTGCTGGCAGGCGCTGAACAGCGTGGTGGCGCCCGTCATGGCCGGCTTGGGCACGTCCGCGAAGCCCAGGGTATTCAAGGCCGTGAACTGCATGGAGCGGCTCATCCCGCTCATGAACAGCAGCGCCGAGGTCCACCAGACGGGCGTACCGGCCGTCAAGGTGGCGCATAGCGCGAAGCCCACGGCGACCAGCAAGCCGTTCACCACCAGCACGCGGCGAAAACCGTAGGTGCGCATGACCCAGCTCGTGGCCGGCTTCATCGCCAGATTGCCGGCGAACAAGGCCAGCATCAGCGAACCCGCCTGGACGGGCGACAGCCCGAAGCCCACCTGGAACATCAGGGGCAGCAGGAAAGGGGCGCTGCCGATGGCGATGCGGAACAAGGATCCCCCATACATCGTCACCGCGAAGGTCTGGTACCGCATGGGCGACAGATCCACCAGCGGGTGCGGCGCGCGGCCCAGGTGGCGCGCCGCCAGCACCAGGGAAACCACGGCCAGCGCCAGCAGGGACAACACCACGCCCCAATCCACGTCCAGGCTGCCGCACAGGTCGACCGCGTACATCAGCACGCTGCAGCCCACGCCGCTCAGGACGAAGCCCTTGATGTCGAAGGGCCTGGGCCCGCCGGCTTCCCCGCGCACCAGCCGGGCATTGGCGACCAGCGCGGCCAGGCCCAGCGGTACGTTCAGGAAAAATATCCAATGCCAGCTCAGGGCAGTGGTGACGATGCCCCCCACCAGGGGCCCGATGACCGGCGCCGCCAGCCCCGGCCAGGTGATGATGGCGATCGCCTTGACCAGATCCTGCCTGGGCGTGACACGCAGCACCGCCAGGCGTCCCACGGGCACCATCATCGCCCCGCCCAGCCCCTGCAGGATGCGGGCCGCCGTGAACTGCGGCAGCGATTGCGACAGGCCGCACAGGACGGATGCCACGGTGAACAAGGCCAGCGCACCGCCGAATACCCGGCGCGGCCCGTAGCGGTCGGCCACCCAGCCGCTGACCGGGATGAACACCGCCAGGGCAAGCAGATAGGCGCTCATGCCGATGGACATATCGGCCGGCCGCACCCCGAAGCTGCGCGCCATCTCCGGCAGCGCGGTGGTGATGACGGTGGCGTCGAGCATCTCCATGAAGAAAGCGCCGGCGACCAGCCATGCGACGCCCCTGCCGCGCCCGGCGTCGGCCGGCTCGGCGTCGGCCGCCCGCGCGCTGCCGCCTGCGCCGGCACCGGCCTGCCCCGCGCCGGGCGGACCGGCGGCGCCGGTGGCTTCTTCATCCGTGCCCTGCTTCTTCGCAATGCTCACACTGCCTCCTGCTGCCGCTCCGGCCCGGCACCCGTCGGATGGGTACGCGGCGGGTGTCGCGGCCGGAATTGTAAATACAACGGCAAGGACACTGCCCGCCCGGGGCTGCACGCCGGGGCTCCTCGCCCGGGGCCAAAAGCCCAAACTGGCCCGCTAGTCGGCCGCTGATCGGGTATCCCCGCCGGGACGGGCAATGGCAACATGCCTGCGGCCACGCCTTGACGGCGTGGCGTTCGCGCCACTTTACCCCCGCATACGCATGACCTATCCCCCCGCCGAGCCGCCGACCGAGGGCACGCTGGATCCCGACGATTGGGCCGGCCTGCGCGCGCAAGGCCACAGAATGCTCGACGATATGTTCGACTACCTGGCCACGCTGCGCGAGCGTCCCGTCTGGCAGCCGGCGCCCGCCGAGCTGCGCGCCGCCTTCCGCGCCCCGCTGCCGCGCGCCCCGTCCAGCCTGGAGGCCGCGCACAACCGCTTCATGCGCGAAATCCTTCCCTACGCCGTGGGCAACGCCCATCCCGGCTTCATGGGCTGGGTGCATGGCGGCGGCACCGCCGTGGGCATGCTGGCCGAAACCCTGGCGGCCGGACTGAACGCCAACCTGGGCGGACGCAACCAGGTGCCCGTCGAGGTCGAACGGCAGATCACGCGCTGGATGCGCGAACTGTTCGGTTTTCCGGACGCCGCCAGCGGGCTGTTCGTCACGGGCACATCCATGGCCAACCTGATCGGCGTGCTGGTCGCGCGGGCCGCGGCGCTGGGCCGCCCCGTGCGGCGCGCCGGCGTGGCGGCCGAGCCCACCCGCCTGACCGCCTACACGTCGGCGTGCGCGCACACCTGCGTCGCCCAGGCCATGGACATCTCCGGCCTGGGCTCGGACGCGCTGCGGCTGATTCCCGTGGACGATGACTTCCGCATGGACGTGGACGCCCTGCGCGCGGCGATCGCGGCGGACCGCCGCGCCGGCCTGCGGCCTTTCCTGATTGCCGGCACCGCGGGCACCGTGGACGTCGGCGCCGTCGATCCCCTC
Source organism: Bordetella bronchialis (assembly GCF_001676705.1). Classification (NCBI taxonomy): domain Bacteria; kingdom Pseudomonadati; phylum Pseudomonadota; class Betaproteobacteria; order Burkholderiales; family Alcaligenaceae; genus Bordetella; species Bordetella bronchialis. Next base: position 1,593,329 of record NZ_CP016170.1, on the reverse strand, counting down.
GACACCCTGGCGGATATCGCCGCGGACGAGGGCCTGTGGTTCCACGTGGACGGCGCCTTCGGCGCGCTGGCCATGCTGTCGCCCGAACTGGCGCCGCTGCTGGCCGGCATCGAACGGGCGGACTCCATCGCCTTCGATTTCCATAAATGGGGCCAAGTGCCCTACGACGCCGGCTTCATCCTGGTACGCGACGGCGAAACGCACCGCGCGGCCTTCGACGCCAGCGCGGCCTACCTGAGCCGCGAAACACGTGGCATGGCCGCCGACTCGCCCTGGCCCTGCGACTATGGCCCGGACCTGTCGCGCGGCTTCCGCGCCCTGAAAACCTGGTTCACGCTGACCGTGTACGGCGCGGACAGGCTCGGCGCGGCCATCGCCCGGACCTGCGCCATCGCGCGCCATCTGGCGCGCCGCGTGCAGGCCGAGCCCGCGCTGGAATTGCTGGCGCCGGTGGCGCTGAACATCGTCTGCTTCCGCTATCGCGGCACGGGCGACGCCGCCGCCGACGATCGCCTGAACGCGGCCATCCTGCTGGCCGTGCAGGAATCCGGCCTGGCCGCGCCATCGAGCACGCGCGTGCGAGGCAGCCTGGCCATCCGCGCGGCCATCGTCAACCACCGTACCGCGCCGGTCGATGTCGACCGGCTGTGCGACGCGGTACTGCGGACCGGTGCGGCGCTCGCCGCCACGGCCGCCCTGGAACCCCACCCGATACCATGAACCATCCCGCTCCCACCGGCGCCGCCAGCCGGGAAACGCCGGCAGCGCCGGCGACGAACGCCGCCGACGCATCGCCGGTCTCGCGGCCGCCGCTGATCGGCAAGGCCGGCCTGATCACGCTGGCCTTCCGGCAAGGCGACCTGGAGTCATTGCGCCAGGCGCTGCTGGCCCGCGCGCAGCAGGACCCGGGCGACGCCAATGCGGCGCTGGACCTGTCGATGACGCTGCTGCTGCTGGGCCAGCGGGATACCGCGCTGGCGCTGCAGCGGCACGCCGTCCAGGCGCAGCCGCTGTACCACATGCCCGCCGCGCGGCCCGCGACGCTGCGCCTGCTCGCCCTGGTGTCCTGCGGCGACTTCCTGGCCAACACCCCGCTGGAATTCCTGATCGCCGATTCCGACATCGCGCTGGACATCCTGTACGTGGGCGAAGGCGTGCCCGCGCCCGCGACGCTGCCCGAGCACGATGTCCTGATGGTCGCGGTGGGAGAGTCGGCCGCCAATCGCCCGCTGCTGCAGGCGCTGGCCGAGCCGATGGGGCTGTGGCACAAGCCGGTGGTGAATCGTCCCGAACACGTCCTGAACACGTCGCGCGACGGCCTGGCGGCCGCGCTGCGCGGCGCGCCGGGCATCGTCGTGCCGGATATCGCGCGCGCGGAACGTGCCGCGCTATCGGCCATCGCCGAAGGCCGCGCGACGCCGGCGAGCATCCTGCCCGGGGTCGATTACCCGGTGCTGGTACGCCCCGTCGACTCGCACGCGGGCCAAGGCCTGGCCCGGATCGAGCGCGCCGCCGATATCGGCGAATACCTGGCGGGCAGCGACGCCGGCGATTTCTATGTGTCGCGCTTCGTCGAATACCGCGGCGCGGATGGCCGCTATCGCAAATACCGCGTCGTCCTGATCGAGGGCCGGCCCTATCTGGGCCACCTGGGCATCTCGCCGCGCTGGATGGTCCACTACCTGAACGCCGACATGGCGGAGAACGCCGCCAACCGCGCGGAGGAAGCCGAGCAGATGCAGGGCTTCGAGACCGGCTTCGGCGGCCGGCACGCCGCGGCATTCGCCGAAATCCATCGGCGGGTGGGCCTGGATTACCTGGTCATGGATTGCGCCGAAACGCCGGACGGGCGCCTGCTGGTGTTCGAGGGCGATACCTGCGGCGTCATCCACGCGATGGATCCGGAGGATCTATATCCCTACAAGCCCGCCTACATGCGGCGCATCTTCGCCGCCTTCCAGGACATGCTGCGGCGCAAGGCCGCCGGCTGATCCGCCGCGCGGCGGCCCGCGTGGCGCCAGCGCGCCGGCCGCCCCGCCGCGCCGTCCGGCGCCGGATCACAGCGTGTACCGGTCCCACTCATAGGCCACGAAGGCGGCGCGCTCCCCCGTATGCACGACAGGGTCGCGCCGCAGGCCGATGATGATGCCCGCGGCCGGCAGGCGGATCCGTTCGCGCTCATTGCCGTGGATATCCATGGCGACTCCCAGCAGGCCGCCTTCGTCCACCGCATCCCCCGCCTGCACTTCGGGAACGAACAGGCCGCCATGGTCGAAGGTGATCCAGCCGCGCCGCGTCACGCGCCGCACGCTTGCCGGCGCTTCGCTCGCGCCTTCCAGGATGCCCATCCGCACCGCCAGCCGCTCGAAGCCGCGTTCGGCCAGGGCGACGTTGGCGGCCTCGAAGCGGCTGCCGCCACCCAGTTCCAGCATAAAGGCGGGAATGCGGGCGGCCAGGCACTGGTAGTCCAGGGCCCCCGCGATATTGCCCGGCAGTTCGCCCTTGCCGCCCACGTCCATGCGGCAGGCCACGTGCGGCTCGAACAAGGCGATGGCGCGCAGCAGGTCGTTTTCCGCGACGCCGCTGTCGGGATGCAGCTTGTAGACGGCGTAAGGCCTGGAATCGAACAGCGCGTTCATGGTGTGCAGATTGATCACCAGATCGGCGGTGCCGCGGATCTCGCCGATCAGCGCATGCGCCAGCCGCTCGGAGATCAGGCCGCGCGCGCTGCCCGGATAGCACTGGTCCAGGTCCAGGTCGTCGTAGGGATTGCGCTTGCGCCGGCTGTCCAGGGCATGGGGGTTGCCGGTCGGCGTGACGACCACATTGCCGCGCATGGCTTGCGGATCCAGACGCGCGGCGAAGCGCAGCGCGGCCACCATGCCGTTGATTTCGTCGCCGTGCACCTGGCCGTGCAGCCATAGCGTCTTGCCCGGGCGGGCGCCGCGTACCGCCACGTAGGGCAGCTCCACCGCCATGCCGGAGGCCATCGATCCCACCGCGATCGCGCCGTGGCGGCGCGCGCCGCCTTCATGGCCGGCCAGGAAGTCCTTGATGATGCCCATATTCATGCTCCTTGCTGGATTCGATGCGTAAACCCTGATCGGGCGAAAAAAATGCGGCGACACGTCCCAGGGCCTGGCCCTGCCATCGCTCCGCCTGCACCAGGCAGCTCATGGCGTTGGGGCCCTGCGTCAGCGTGGAGGTGCCCACGTCCCGTGTCAGCACGTTGGCGGTACCGGCCTGCTCCGGCGCGTCCTCTTGCTGGCCGGGCGAGAACCAGGCGCCGGTGGCCATGACCACCGTACCGGGCAGCAGGCCCTCGTCCAGCCGCGCGCCGGCCAGGCAGGCGCCGCGCGCGTTGTACAGGCGAACCACGTCGCCGTCGCGCAGGCCGCGGGCACGCGCGTCGTCGGGATGGATGCGCACGGTTTCGTGTCCGGCCACCTTGTTGGACTGCGCCAGCGGGGCGGCGTCCATCTGGCTGTGCAGGCGGTCGGCCGGCTGCACGGTCAGCAGGTGCAGCGGATAGTCCGCCGCGCCGTCTGCGCCCAGCCATTCCGCCGGCGGCATCCATCGCGGATGCGGACCGCAATCCACGCAGCCGTAGCCGGCCAGCGTCTCGCTATACAGCTCGATGCGCCCGCTGGGCGTGCGCAGGGGATGGGCGGCGGGATCCTGGCGGAAGTCCTCGAACAGCACGAAATCGCGCGTGGGCGCCGGCAGCCGCACATGCCCCTGGCGCCAGAATGCGTCGAAGTCGGGCACGTCCACACCGGCCTGCCGGTGGGTGCGCGCGAAGTTCTCGTAGATATGCCGTATCCACGCCATCTCGCCGCGGCCTTCGGTATAGCGTTCGCCATAGCCCAGGCGAGCCGCCAGGTCGGCGAAGACATCCAGGTCGTTGCGGGCCTGGCCGACGGGATCGATGGCGCGATGCATGGCCAGCGCATAGCGGTCGCGCGACGAGCCGCCGATGTCGTTGCGCTCCAGCGATGTCGTGATCGGCAGCACGATATCGGCATGCCGCGCCACCGGCGTCCACCAGATTTCATTGACCACGATGGTGCGCGGCTTGCCGCGCCAAGCCTGCAGCAGGCGATTCAACTGCTGGTGATGATGGAAGGGATTGCCGCCGGCCCAATGGATGAAATGGATGTCGGGGTAATGATGGATGGCGCCCTGGAAAGGATAGGGCTGGCCCGGCTTTTCCAGCATCTCGGTCAGGCGGGCCACGGGAATCGACAGATTCGCCGGGTTGCGGCCCACGGGCATTTCCGGTCCCGGCGTCGCGATGCGCGGATTGCCGACGCCATTCATGGATCCATGGCCGAAACCGAAGCCCCCGCCGGGCAGGCCGATCTGCCCCAGCATGGCGGCCAGCGCGATCGCCATCCAATACGGTTGTTCGCCATGCTGGGCCCGCTGCACGGCGAAGGAACAGGTCAGGTAGCTGCGCGTGCCCTGCAGCGCCCGCGCCAGCGCGCGGATGCGCGCGGCGGGAATGCCCGTGATGCCCGCCGCCCACTCCGGATCCTTGGGCACCCCGTCCGCCGCGCCCGTGAAGTAGCCCGCCAGGGCATCGTAGCCCACGCAATGCGTGGCCAGGAAGGCCCGGTCGTGCGCGCCGGCGCGATGCAGCTCATGGGCCAGCGCCAGCATCAGCGCGACATCGGTATTCGGCCGTATCGGTATCCATTCGGCATTCAGGAAGCCGGGGCAGTCGTCGCGCGTCGGGCTCACGTTGATCACCCGCGCGCCCTTCGCGGCCAGGCGCCGCAGCCAGTATTCCTGCGTATGCTCGGCGGCGCCGCCGGACGACACCTGGCCGTTCTTCAGCGCCAGTCCGCCGAAGGCCAGGAATACCTCGGTATGCGCGACGATGCTGGGCCACGCGGTGACACGCCCCGTCAAGGGCGTATACGTGCCGATCACGTGCGGCAGCAGGAACTGGGCCGTGCCCCAGCTATAGTTGCCCACCTGGTCGACGCCGCCGCCGCCCGCGAAGTAAAAGCGGCGTATCAGCGAGCGCGCATGGTGCAGGCGGCCGGCGGATGACCAGCCGTAGGAACCGCAGAACAGGCCGGCGGGGCCGTGCTCGGCGCGCGTGCGCGCGATCTCGTCCGCCACCAGGTCCAGCGCCTGGTCCCAGTCTATTTCGACGAATTCCTCGCGCCCTCGCTGCGCGCCCCCCGCCGCGCCACGCGACGCCAGCCAGGACCTGCGCACCGCGGGCCGCGCGATGCGGCGGGGCGAATACACCATGGGCGCGATGGTTTCCAGCAGGCGGGACGGCGCCGGGTCCTGCTCGAAAGGCTCGCAGTCGACCAGGCGGCCGTCGCGCACCACGGCCGTGAACGCGCCCCAATGCGCCAGCTGCGGATAGCGGCGCGCTTCGGATGGATAGGGCCTCATGTCGCTCTCGTTGCTTTGCCCGCGGCGGCGCGATGTCGCCGCCGCCGCGCTTCGTCAATCCAGCCGGATGCCGGCCTTCTTGACCAGGTCGGCCCATTTCCCGCGTTCCTTGGACATCAGCTCGCCGAATTGCGCGGGCGTGCCCGACGTGGCCGTCATGCCGGAAGTGGCCAACTGCTTGACGATGTCGGGATTGGCCATGGCCTGCGCGAAGGCGCGGTTGAGCTTTTCCACCACGTCGTCCGGAACGCCGGCCGGCGCGATAACGCCGTACCAGTTCGTCAGCTCGTAGCCGGGAACCGCCTTGCCGATGGGCGGAGCATCGGGAAACTCGGCCGAAGGCGTGACGGTGGTGACACCCAGCGCTTTCAGCTTGCCCGACTGCACCAGGGACTTGACGGAAGGATCGGAGAACGTCACCTCCACCAGCCCGCCGGCCACGTCGGTCAGGGCCGGCGTGGTGCCCTTGTAGGGAATGTGCCGCATATGCACGCCGGCCATCATGTTGAACTGCTCCGCCGCCATCTGGCCTATGGTTCCGTTGCCGCCGGACGCGTAGGTCACGTCCTTGCTCCTGGCGCGCGCGATCAGGTCCTGGATGCTATCGATGCCGGAGTTCGGGCTGGTCACCAGCACATTGGGCATGGTCACCAGCAGGGAGATCGGCGTGAAGTCCCTGGCCGGATCGTAAGGGACCTTCTGCAGGCTGGGCAGGATGGTCAGCGAGCCGGGCGTGGCGATGTAGAGCGTATAGCCGTCCGGCTTGGCGCGCGATACGTAGTCGGTGGCGATGATACCGCTGGCGCCGGGCCGGTTCTCGACCATGACGTTGGCGTTCAGCGCCTTGGATACGCCCAGGGCCGCGGAGCGGGCCAGCACATCGGCGCCGCCGCCGGGCGGAAAACCCACCACGATGCGGATGGGCGTTCCCGGTTCCGGAAACGCCGCCTGGGCGTTGGAGACGAACAGTGCGCAGAGCGCGGCCGCGCCGATGGCGGCGATACGTTTGGCTTGCATGGTGCTTCCCCTTGTCGGCCGCGATATGGGTTGCCAGTGCGGCCGTCGTTGATAAAACGGTGGGTTTGACGAAAGGATGTCCCGCGATAAGCGTCTGTTGCCCGGGCCGGCACGCCCGCAATGGCGGCATGGCCGGACCGGTGCATGGCGTGGTCTAGGCGGGCGACGCCGACAGCAAGGACGCCCGCCCCGGCGCGTCGCCATCCGCCGCCAGGTCCGCGGGCACGCCCGGACGCAGGATGTCGGCCAGGAATTTGCGCGCGCGCGGATGCGCCGGGTTGGCGAAAAATCGGTCCGGCGTGGAGTCTTCCAGAATGCGCCCCTGGTCCATGAACCAGATGCGGTCGGCGACCTCGCGGGCGAAGCCCATCTCGTGGGTGACCACGACCATGGTCATGCCTTCCGCGGCAAGCTGCTTCATGACGGCCAGCACCTCGCCCACCATCTCCGGATCCAGCGCGCTGGTGGGCTCGTCGAACAGGATCAGCGGGGGATGCTGGGCCAGCGCGCGCGCGATCGCCACGCGCTGCTGCTGGCCGCCCGACAGGTTGGCCGGCATCGCGTCCGCCTTGTGTTCCAGTCCCACCTTGGCCAGCAGCTCGCGCGCCAGCGCGGCCGCCCGCTGGCGAGGCATGCCGGCCACGCGCACGGGCGACAGCATGATGTTCTCGGCCACCGACAAGTGGGGGAACAGGTTGAACTGCTGGAACACGAAGCCGATGCCCGCGCGCAGCGCGTTGATGTCGCGCCCCGGCGCATGGATGTCCTGGCCGGCCACGCGTATCGTGCCGCCCTGTATCGGTTCGAGCCGGTTGACGGTGCGTATCATCGTGGACTTGCCCGACCCGGAAGGCCCGCAGACCACCACCACCTGCCCGGCCTCCACGCGGCCGCACACATTGTCCAGCGCGTGGTAGCTTCCATACCATTTCTGTACGTTGTCGAGTTCTATCACGGCAATCTCCAAGACGATGCGGACCGGCGCTCAGGCGGCGCGCAGCCGCTTGCGGGCCAGGCCGCGTTCCATGCGGCCCGCCAGCCGCGACAGGGCGAAGCACGGCACGAAGTACAGCGCGGCCAGCACCAGGAAGGTCTGCAGCGCGTGCGCCATTTCCATGCTGTTCACCTGCTGCGCCGCGAACGTGACCTCCTGCACGCCGATCACGTACACAATCGACGTGGCCTTGATGGTCGACACGAATTGGTTGACCAGCGAGGGAATCATGTTGGCCAGGGCCTGCGGCAGGATCACGTGCCGCATGGCTTGCGCGTAGCTCAGCCCGATCGAGCGCGCGGCCTCGGTCTGCCCGGGCGGAAGCCCTTCCAGCCCGGCGCGCACGATCTCGCCCAGGAAGGCCGATTCGTACAGCACGATGGCGCACAGCGCCGTCGCGAAGGCCGGTACGGTGGCGCCCGTCAGAACCGGCAGGACGAAGTAGGCCCAGAAGATGATCATGATCAGCGGGATGCCGCGGAACGCGTACACCCAGGCGGTCGCGGGCCAGCGCAGCGCGCGGATACCGCTGGTGCGCGCCAGCCCCAGGCAAATCGCCAGCGGGAAGGACATCGCCAGGCCCGCGCCGGCCAGGATCAGCGTGGCCGCCAGGCCGCCCAGCGGGCCCTGTGGCCAGGCGCCCACCAGGAACATCAGGCCGTAGTCATGCACGATTTGCCACATGGCCTATCTCCTTCTATCCGCGGTAGGCCGGCGGATAGCGCCGGCCGAACCACGCGCCCAGGCCCATCAGGGCCAGCGATGCCGCCAGGTACAGCGCCGTCGAGACGGCGAAGACTTCGAAAGAACGGAAGGTCTGGTTCTCGATCGCCTTGACCTGGTAGGTCAGCTCGCCCACGCCGATCACCATCGCCAGGCTGGTGTCCTTGAACAGGATCAGCGAGCGGTTGACCAACGGGGGCACAGCGATGCGTACCGCCTGCGGCAGCATGACGTAGCGCAAGGCGCCCCAGGCGCCCAGCCCCACCGAGCGCGCCGCCTCGAGCTGCGTTCCGGGTATGGCCCGCAAGCCGGCCCGGATGTCCTCGGACATGAAGCCGCTGACATTCAGGCTGAGCGCGATCAGGCCGAACAGGAATTCCGTATCGCCGCGGTTGAGCCACAGGCGCATGCCCTCCGGCAGCACCTGCGGCATGCCGAAGTACCACACCATGATCTGCACCACGGTGGGCACATTGCGGTGATATTCGACGAAGCCGGCCACCACCGCCTGCAGGGGACGCCAGGGAATCGCGCGCAGCGCCACCAGCACCAGGGCGATCGCGAAACCCAGCACCCAGGCGCCGGCGAACAGGCGCACCGTGGTCAGCGCGCCGGCCAGCAGCGTGGCACCGTAGTTGCCGCTCGCCAGGAAAGCGAAATCGAAATGCATGGCGCTTTTCCCGCGGCCTTACTCGGCGTCGACCGGCTCGACCTTGAAGTTGCGGGTCAGCTTGTAGATCGAGCCCGCTCCCAGCCACTTGTCGTACATGGCGTTGAGCGTGCCGTCCTTGTCCATGTCCTGGATCACCTTGTTGACGGCGGCCAGCAGCTTGGGGTTGCCCTTGTTGACGACCACGCCGATATGCTCGACATAGGTCGGCTCGGGCAGCAGCACGGTGGGCTTGCCGCTTTTCTGCGAGTCCAGCTCGAAGCGCTTCAGCACCAGTTCGCCGGCCGTGAAGCCGTCCACCTTGTCGTTCTGCAGACCCAGGTAGCACGAGGCCACGTCCTGGAAGGACAGCACCTGCGAATCCGGCAGCACGCGCGCGGCGATGGCCGCCGAACTCGACCCCTTGGAGGCGCATACCTTGCGGCCGGCCAGGTCCTTCAGCGTGGCAATCCCCGACTCCTTGCGTACCAGCACCTTGATACTGCCCTGCAGGTACTGCAGGCTGTAATCGACCTGCTGGGCGCGCTCCGGCAGGTAGGCCATGGAGCCCGCCACCACGTCCACGCGGTTCATCTTCAGTTCGGGAATGCGCGCCTCGGTGGACAGCGGCTTGTGCTCCAGCGCCACGCCCAGGCCTTTCGCGAGCGCCGCGCACATATCGACGTCATAGCCGACGAAGCTGCGGGTGGCGGTGTCCTGGTAGGCATAGGGCACGCTGGCGCTCTGCGTGCCGCAGATCAGCTTGCCGCGTGCCTTGACCTCGTCCAGCACGTCGGCATGGGCCAGCCCCGCGGCCAGCGTGGCGGCGGCGGCAAACAGGCACAGTTTGGTTTTCATCGTTGTTCCCCTTCGTGGTTCGTGCCGGACGCGGATGGCCGGCAGTGGTGGTTCAGCCCGCCTGCCGATGGACCGGAAAGCGGAATATCGAACGTTCCTGCTCGTCGATCTGGTGGATCAGGTTGGTTTCCCAGGCCAGGTACTGGCGCGCCGCCGCCTTATTGCCGTCGTGGCGGTCATGCACGAAGAACAGATAGTCGATGCAGTCTTCGTCGGCCGGCACGTCGTCGCCGGCCTCGATGGCCAGGCCCGCCGCGCGCCATGCATCGGATGTCTCCATGTTCAGCCGTACCTGCGTGATGCCCAAAGCCGCCAGCTCGCGCGCGGCGAGCGCCGCCACGGCGGCGTCGGTCGCCAGCAACACCACCCGCGCCCCGGCCGGCAAACCCAGGCGCGCCAGGCGCGGCCGGATGGACCAGCGCGCGCCGGCGATATGTCCCTTGCGGTAGGCCATGCCGGGACGCACGTCCACCAGGACGGCGCCATCGCGCAGCGCGCCCGGCAGTTCTGCCGCCGCGATGTGCGGCAAGGCGGGCAGGTCGGCCGCCATGAACGGCGCGGCGACGTCCGCCGCCACGCCTTCGTGCAGCACGCAGGCCTCCCATCCCATCTGGCGCAGCCAGCTGGCCACCACGGGGGCGCGCACGCCCTCGCTGTCGATCAGCACCAGCCGCGCGTTGCGCACGCCGATGTACTGGTCCGTGGCCTGTATCAGTTGTCCCCCTGGGGTATGCTGCGCGCCGGCCAGCGTGCCGGCCGCGTATTCTTCCTCGGTGCGCACGTCGCACAGATACGTGGTCCGCGCGGGGTCGGCCAGCCAGGCGCGCGCTTGCGCCGCGTCCACGGTCCGCACGCCATGTTCGCGGGCCAGGGCCGCCGCACGGTCGCGCAGCGCGGGCAGCGCGTCGACCGGCACCGTGTCCGGGTATTTGCGCCGCGAACCATGTTCCAGCGGCAGGTCCGCCAGATACCAGCCCTGCGTGCCGTTCTCCAGCGCCAGCACCGGATTGGGCACGCCCAGGTTGATCAGGGTCTGCGCGCCGATGATGCTGCGCGTGCGGCCGGCGCAATTGATGACGATGGTGGTGGCCGGATCGGGCACGAGTTCCTGGATGCGCAGGGCCAGCTCGCCATTGGGGCAGCAGATGCCGCCCGGAATGTTCATCTTCTGGTATTCGGTGTAGGGCCGCCCGTCCAGGACCACCAGCTTGTCGCCTTCCCGCTGGCGGCTTGCCAGTTCGGCGGCGCCGATGCGCGGCGTGTGGCAGATATGCTCGGCCAGCTCGCCGAAGGTCTTGCTGGGCAGGTTGACGCCGGCGAACAAGGTATAGCCTGCCTGGCGCCAGGCAGGCGCGCCGCCCTCCAGCACGTGGACATCGGTGTAGCCCAGGCCGCGCAGCGCGGCGGCCGCGCGCAGCGCCACGCCGTCCCCGGCATCGAAGGCCACCAGCCGCGCGCCGCGGCGCGGCAGCAGGCGCGGCGCCTCCACCTCGAGCCGGCTATAAGGCAGCGAAACCGCCAGGAAGGGGTGCCCTTCGCCATACTGGCCGTGTTCGCGCACGTCCAGCAGGCCGATCTCGGCGCCGTCGTGCAGCCAGCGCTTCAGGGTGGGTGCATCGATGCGCGGGACGGAAGAAGGTTCGGTTTGCGGCTGCGTCATGGGGCTCTGCAAGAAATCGAGGAAAAAGCGCTCCCCTCGCGCCGCGTATCCGGGGCGCGCCAGGGAGGGAACTTCATCGGGCGGCCGGCAAGGCCCGCGACGATGCGTCTAGGGGTGCGGTCCGCCGGCGTTCATGCAACCGGCCGGATCCGCGTTTCAGCGTTCAAGCGCGGCCATGGCCTGCTCCAGGTCGGCCAGCAGGTCTTCGGGGTCTTCCAGGCCGATATGCAGGCGCAGGATCGCGCCGCGTCCCGACCAGTCCGCCACGGTGCGCGCGCGCGCCATGTTGGCCGGCACGCAAAGGCTCTCGAAGCCGCCCCAGGAGGCGCCCAGGCCGAACAGGCGGAAGGCGTCGATCATGCGTTCCACGTCGGCGTCGGCGATGCCGCGCGCGAACTCGATGGACAATAGTCCGTTGGTGCCGGTGCAATCGCGTTTCCACAGGGCATGGCCAGGGTCGCCGGGCAGCGCCGGGCACAGCACGCGCGCGACTTCGGGGCGGCTTTGCAGCCACTCGGCAACGCGCATGGCGTGGCGGCCATGCATGGCCATGCGCGCGGCCATGGACCGCATGCCGCGCAGGACGAGATACGCATCGTCGGCCCCCACGGTCTGGCCGATGTCCACCGTGGCGCGTTCCAGCGGCATCCAGGCGCGCTCGCTGGTCACGACGGTGCCCATCATGACGTCCGCGTGGCCACCCAGGTACTTGGTGGCGGCGGTAATCGAGATATCGGCGCCCAGGGCCAACGGGCGGTACAACAAGCCGGAACCCCAGGTGTTGTCCACGGCAAGCCAGCAATCGTGGCGATGCGCGAGCTCGGCGACGGCGGGCAGGTCCATCATTTCGTAGACCAGCGATCCCGGGCATTCCGCATAGATCATGCGGGTGTTGGGACGGATGCGGTCCGCCAGGTCGCTGCCGTCGGGCAGGTAATAGCTGAACTCGATGCCCCAGCGCGACAGATGGTCGGCGCAGAAGCGCCGCACCGGCTCGTATACGGCATCGGTGATCAGAACGTGATCGCCGGCCTTCAGGTACGCCAGCATCACGACCGCGATGGCGGCCTGGCCGGTGGGATACATCTTGGCGCGATAGCCGCCTTCCAGTTCGACCAGGGCGTCTTCCAGCGCATAAGTGCTGTCGGTGCCGCGGGCGCCATAAGACAACAGGCGTTCCTTGTCACGGCGTGCGCGGGTGTCGCGCCATTGCTGGACGCTGTCGAAAATGTACGTGCTGGCGCGCGTGACGGGCGTGTTGACCCAGCCGCGATGCGGCCGCCCGGCACGCAGCAGCCGCGTGCCAGGCTTGTAGCGTTCTTCCATGTTGGCGGTTCCGTCAGCGGCGCGTCTGCACGCCGATGGGCATGACTTTGCAGGTGCCCGCGTCCAGGTCGAAAGCGAGCCGTTCCGTCAGGGTTTCCAGGGCGCGGCCGTACATGTGCAGATGGCGGATCACGCTGTCGCCGCGGATTTCGACGGCATGGATATCGTCCGGCATGAGGGCGATGCCGGTGCCGGGCTCGACGACGACGGTGTCTTTCTTGGCGAGCCGGCCGACGCCGGGCTGTTTGCCGTCGTCGAGCCTGTCGTAGACATAGTTGTATTCGACGCCTTCGACGGCGGCGATGCAGGCCCAGGTCGTATGGTTGTGCGGCACGATCTTCTTGCCGGGCCGCATGACGTTCAGGTACAGCGCGTAGCCGTGGTCGTCATCCTCGCTGATCAGGTAGCGCGCCTGGCGTTCGTCGCCTTCCGGCGCGGGGTAGCGACCGGCGTCCCACCAGTCGCGATGGCTGGCCAGGCCGACGACGGTGCGCAGCACGTCGTCCAGGCTTCCGCGGTTCAGGCCCTGCGTTCGTACAGTATCCTTTATATTTCCAATCGCCTGTGCAATATCGTTTTGATGCGGATGCGGGCTGCCCATACGGAAAAACTCCTGTTTAGACGCGATTTCAGCGATACTCTACGGGCCCGTACGGGGCGTGACAAATTAAATTGATTTAATAACTCATTAGCAGCCGTAATATGTCGGGGGACGTATGCGCAATCTGGACCTGGACCTGCTGCGCACGCTCGCGGCCATCGACCAAGCCCAGACTTTCTCTGCCGCGGCCGAACGCCTGCACAAGACGCAGTCCGCGATTACGCAACAGATGCAGCGGCTGGAGAGCCTGGTAGGCTTGCCGCTTTTCGAGAAGCAAGGCCGCAACAAAGTACTGTCGCCGCACGGCCGCAAGCTGGTCGATTACGCGCGCCATATGCTGGCGATCAACGACGAGGCGATGCGCGCCATGCAGGACGGCCAACTTGAAGGCGAACTGCGGCTGGGATCGCCGCACGACGTGGCCGAGACGCTGCTGCCGACGGTGCTGACACACATCACGCGCTGGTCGCCGCGCGTGCGGCTGGAGATCCGTGTGGATCGCAGTCCCTTCCTGATGAATGCGCTGCGCGCCGGCGAACTGGACCTGTCGATTTCGACGCGCTTCGATCCGGCGTACGAAGGCGTGATCCTGCGCACGTCCCCGACGGCGTGGATCGCCTCGGCGGGTTACGTTCACGACGCCTCGGCACCCGTACCGCTGGTGCTCGCCGACGAGCCGAGCCTGTTCCGGCGTCTGGCGCTGAATGCGCTGGAGCAGGCGCGTGTGCCGTGGCAGACCAATTATGTGGCGCCCAATCTGGTGGGAATACGCGCGGCGGTGCGGGCAGGCCTGGGGATTACGGCGCGCAGCATCGAGTTCCTGGGGCCGGATATGCGGGTGCTGGGCGAGAACGACGGCCTGCCGCCGCTGCCGGACGCGAATTACTTCCTATGGATGCGGACGGATTCGATCAATCCGCTGACGCGGTATGTGTTCGATATGCTGATCGCGAAAATGGGGCTGGGGGATCGGGGGACGCCTACGGCCAGCGTGGAGGCTCGGCAGTTCTGAAGCGGTTGCTGGTGCGGGGTGGGGATGCTTGGATCTGGGGCGCTGTTATTGCCGTTCTTCGGGGGATTGTCTTCAGATGGCTTGCTGATGGCGTCCGGCGGGTGCTTGTCTTTAGGGCTTTCTTATGCCGTCCGGCGGGGCGTTTCCGGTCATATTGCTGATGCCGTCCGGCGGGGGAGATGCCTGTCGTGGCCGGCCCGGTCGGCCGGTCCAGCGCCTTCGCGCTGGACTACCGCGTCGTCTTCCTCGTCCGGCGGCCGAAGGGGCGGCGATTTTCTAGCGGATTTTTTGCCCGGCCGACCTCCCTACGGAAGCCCTCGCGCGGCCTCCGACGGGCCGGCCACGACAGGCATCTCCCCCGCCGGACTCGCGGGTTGCCTTATAGGCGGTCGCTGGGGCGGGCGGTGTTCTTGGCCCTTCGTGGGCCGTGTTTCCGGGTTAAGAAAGATCTTGCGTTGCCCGTCGTTTTCGGGCCGCCCTGCGCGGCCCGAAAACGCCTACGCGGTCGGGGCATGCGGTGGTTGCCGGTAATGCGACGGTTGTTGGTAATGCCGCCGTTGCTGGTAATGCGAAGGTCATGGAATCGGAGTGGAATCTTGGCCCGCGCGGGGGGGGTAACAAGGCGGTGTGGCGGGCCGCCACACCGTAGCACCGAGGCTTGCCGCGGATGTTGGTGTAGGTGCCATGTGACCCTAGCGCGAATGCGGGCGGCCGATTCCAGCGCATTGCGATAACGACGGCATATCGCCCTGCGCCGCAACGTCGGGATGGCGCAGATCGCCGATATCGCCCTGCGCCCCAACGTCGGGATGGCACCAATCGCGGATATCGCCGACGCCATTGCGTTGCGCTAGCGCAGTCTGAAGCGTCCAAGGGATGTCACGATTTTTATGTTCCGACATCCGAGGGACTGTCAGAAGGGATAGCCAGGATTTCTCTGTGTTTGAAGCGTTCGGACGCCGTACTGGGCGCCCTGGCCGCACCTATCGCGAGCATCCGTGGCAAGGCACGGTGCTACGGTGTGGCGGGCCGGCGGGCGGCCCGCCACACCGCCTTGTTACCCCCCCACGCGCGGGCCAAGATTCCACTCCGATTCTTCGACCTCCGCATTACCAGTAATCGTCGCATTACCAGCAGCCGTCGCATCACAAGCAACCGTCGCATTGCCAGCAACCACCGCATGCCCCGACCGCGTAGGCGTTTTCGGGCCGCGCAGGGCGGCCCGAAAACGACGGGCAACGCAAGATCTTTCTTAACCCGAAAACGCTGCCCACGAAGGGCCAAGAACGAGAACCGCCGCAGCGACCGCGACTAAGGCAACCCGTGAGTCCGGCGGGGGAGATGCCTGGCGGGGCCGGCCCGTCGGAGGCCGCGCGAGGGCTTCCGTAGGGAGGTCGGCCGGGCAAAAAATCCGCTAGAAAATCACCGCCCCTTCGGCCGCCGGACGAGGAAGACGACGCGGTAGTCCAGCGCGAAGGCGCTGGACCGGCCGACCGGGCCGGCCACGACAGGCATCTCCCCCGCCGGACGGCATCAGCAATATGACCGGAAACGCCCCGCCGGACGGCATCAGCATGATGACCGGAAACGCCCCGCCGGACGGCATAAGAAAGCCCTAAAGACAAGCACCCGAAGAACGGCAAGAGCAAGATCGCCTGAACCGCCAGCCCTGCCAAGGACCGAAGTAAGCAAGAAGACCGCCCTCCCCCCATCCCGATACAATCGAATCTTCGCGCGGCCACCAAGGCCGCGCCTGTCATTCATTCAGTGTTAATGGAAAAAAGCGATCTATCCGGCCACACGCCGATGATGCAGCAGTACCTGAAGCTGAAGGCCGAAGCCGGCCCGCTGCTGCTCTTCTACCGCATGGGCGACTTCTATGAGATGTTCTATGAAGACGCCGAGCGCGGCGCGCGGCTGCTGAATCTGACCCTGACCAAGCGCGGCACGTCCAATGGCAGCCCCATCCCCATGGCCGGCGTCCCCGTGCACGCCATGGAGCAATACCTGGCCAAGCTGGTCGCGCTGGGCGAATCCATTGCCATCTGCGAGCAGATCGGCGACCCCGCCGCGTCCAAGGGCCCCGTGGAGCGCCGCATCGTGCGCATCGTCACGCCCGGGACGCTTACGGACGACGCGCTACTGCCCGCCAAGGCCGATCGCTGCCTGGCCGCGGTATTCCCCGGCGCCGGCCGCGCGCCGCGCGCCGGCCTGGCCTGGCTGAACCTGGCAAGCGGCGACTTCCACGTCACGGAATGCGCGCCCACGCAGATCGAATCCGAGCTGCATCGTATCGCCCCGGCGGAGATCGTGTATCCGGAAGGCGCCGAACTTCGCGTCAACATCGACGGCGCGCAGACCCGCGTGCCGGATTGGCATTTTGAAAGCGACGGCGCCCGCGCCCATCTGCTGGCGCATTTCCGTACCGACTCGCTGGCCGGCTTCGATGTTGAAGACATGCCCGCTGGCGTCCGCGCCGCCGGCGCCCTGCTGCGCTATGCGGCCCGGACCCAGTCGCAGGCCCTGTCGCACGTACAGGGGATCAGCGTCGACCGTCCAGGCCAGTACGTGCTGATGGATCCGGTCACCCGCCGCAATCTGGAACTGACGCAAACGCTCAGCGGCGAAGAATCGCCCACGCTGTTCTCGATTCTGGACAACTGCCGCACCCCCATGGGCAGCCGCCTGCTGCGGCGATGGCTGCATCATCCGCTGCGGGACAACGCGCCCGTGCTGGAACGCCAGCAGGCCATCGCGGCGCTGCTTGCGGCCCGCCTCGACACCCCCGCCGGCCTGGCCGCGGCCATGCCGCTGGAGATGCTGCGCGATACGCTGAAGCGGTTTCCGGATATCGAGCGTATTGCCGCGCGTGTCGCGCTGCGCTCCGTGCGCCCGCGCGAGCTTGCCAGCTTGCGCGACGCCTTGGCGGAACTGCCGGCACTGTGCGAACAAGTGCGTGGCCTGGCAACGGATGGCCGCTTCGCGGCCCTGGCGGCGCATTTGTCGCCCGATCCCGCCGTCCATGCCTTGCTGGCCGCCGCCATCGCCGCCGAGCCCGCGGCAGCCATCCGCGACGGTGGCGTCATGGCGGCCGGATTCGACGCCGAGCTCGACGAACTGCGTGCGCTGGCCACCGATGGCGGCGATTTCCTGATGCAATTGGAAGCCCGCGAGCGCGAACGCAGCGGCATCCCCAACTTGCGTGTGGAATTCAA
Source organism: Bordetella bronchialis (assembly GCF_001676705.1). Classification (NCBI taxonomy): domain Bacteria; kingdom Pseudomonadati; phylum Pseudomonadota; class Betaproteobacteria; order Burkholderiales; family Alcaligenaceae; genus Bordetella; species Bordetella bronchialis. Next base: position 1,575,859 of record NZ_CP016170.1, on the reverse strand, counting down.
CCGCGTGCACGGCTTCTATATCGAAGTCACCCGAGGCCAGGCGGACAAGGTGCCGGAAGACTATCGCCGGCGCCAGACCCTCAAGAACGCCGAGCGCTACATCACGCCGGAACTGAAAACCTGGGAAGACCGCGTGCTGTCCGCCCAGGACCGCTCCCTGGCCCGCGAAAAGTGGCTGTACGAGCAGGTGCTGGAACAACTCGGCGGCCACGTGCGCGCCCTGTCCGACTGCGCGTCCGCGCTGGCCGAGCTGGACACCCTGGCGGCGCTGGCAGAGCACGCGCGCCGCCACGACTGGAACGCGCCCGAGCTTTCCGAGGACGCGGAGATCGACATCGAGGCCGGCCGCCATCCGGTCGTGGAGCGCGCGATCGAACGCTTCACGCCCAACAGCTGCAAGCTGGACGCCACCCGGCGCATGCTACTGATCACCGGCCCGAACATGGGGGGTAAATCGACGTATATGCGGCAGGTCGCCTTGATCGCCCTGCTGGCGCGCACGGGCAGCTTCGTGCCCGCCGCGCGCGCCCGCATCGGCAGGCTGGACCGCATTTTCACGCGTATCGGCGCGGCGGACGACCTGGCGGGCGGCCGCTCTACCTTCATGATGGAAATGACGGAGGCCGCTGCCATCCTGGCGGCCAGTACGCCCGCCAGCCTGGTACTGATGGACGAGATCGGGCGGGGCACGTCCACCTACGATGGCCTGGCACTGGCCTGGGCTATCGCGCTGCGGCTGCTGACGCACAACCGTGCCCTGACGCTGTTCGCCACGCACTATTTCGAGATCACCCGCATGGCGGCGGAGCAGCCCACGGCCGCCAACGTACACCTGGCCGCGGCGGAATCCGCGGGCGGCATCGTCTTCCTGCACGAAGTGCGGGAAGGTCCGGCCAGCCGCAGCTACGGCATCCAGGTGGCGCAGCGCGCCGGCGTGCCGGCCGCCGTCATCCGCCAGGCCTCGCGCGAACTGGAACGCCTGGAAGCGCAAGGCGCGCCCACGCCTCAATTGGGGTTGTTCGCCGCGGCGGCGCAGGCGGACGCGGAATCGGCGGCCCGGTCCGCGGCCATGCAGGAGACCGAATCCCTGCTGTCGATGCGCGACGCGCTGGCCGACGTGGATCCCGATAGCCTGACGCCGCGCGAAGCCCTGGAAACCCTGTATCGGCTGAAGGCGCTCCTGCCATGACAGCCACCGCTTGCCACACGCACCCCCCGCGCGGGCGGACCGGCACGCATCATCGGAAGGCGCCACGGTCATGACGATCCCCCATCCCGACCAGCCGCTGGATCTGCTGGGCGGCCGTACGCCGGCCGCGTTCATGAAAGCCTATTGGCAGCGCAAGCCGCTGTTGATCCGCCAGGCCATCCCCGGTTTCAAGCCGCCGCTCTCCATCGCGGAGATCAAGCGCATGGCCCGCCAGGACGAGGTAGCGTCGCGCCTGATCTGGCGGGAAGAAGGCCAGTGGAACATGGAGCACGGCCCCTTCGCGCGGCTGCCCAAGGCGTCCGCGCCGGATTGGACCCTGCTGGTCCAGAGCGTGGACTTGCATCACGATGCGGCGGCGGAGCTGATGCACCGCTTCCGCTTCATCCCGGATGCGCGCCTGGACGACGTGATGATCAGCATCGCCACCGACGGCGGCGGCGTGGGCCCCCACTTCGATAGCTACGACGTCTTCCTGCTGCAGGCGGTCGGACGCCGCGAATGGCGCATCGGCCGCCAGCGCGACCTGAGCCTGGAGCCGGACCTGCCGCTGAAGATCCTGCGCCGCTTCGAACCGGAGACCACCTATGTGCTGGAACCGGGCGACATGCTGTACCTGCCGCCGCAGGTGGCGCACGATGGCATCGCACAGGGGGACTGCATGACGATTTCCATCGGCTTTCGCGCGCCGGACCAGGCCACCCTGGCGCGCGGAATGCTGGAGGCCGCCGCCGAACAGGTACTGGCCCGAGCCGGCCAGCCCAGCGGCCCCTATGGCGAACCCGCCCTGCCGGGCCCGCGCCTGGACGGCCGATATCGCGATCCCGGCCTGGCGCCGACGGCCAATCCCGCGCAGTTGCCGGAGAAGCTCACGGCCGCCGCGCTGGCGGCCGTCGGCCGTGTGCGCTTCGACGAAGCGCTGGCGCATCGCTTCCTGGGCTGCTGGCTGACCGAGCCGGGCGCCACCGCAGTATTCGATGCCCCCACGGAGGACGGCCCGGACCTGGTTGCCGACTGGCCCGTCGCCGGCCTGCTGCGCCTGGACCGGCGCTCGCGCATGCTTTATCGCGGCAGGCAACTGTTCATCAATGGCGAAACCGCCGCCGTGTCCGCCAGCGCGCCGCTGCGGCGCCTGGCGGACGCACGCTCACTGGCCTGCGACGATCCGCTGGCGGGCAAGCTGACCGAAGAAGAAAAAGCATGTTTGATGCAGTGGCTGGACGATGGCTGGCTGCGCTACGAAGCTCCCGCGTGAATTGGGGTCGGAAAACAAAAATGCCCCGATGAAAACCCCGAAAGGTTTCCAGAACACACAATTCAACGATTATTCCTACGCAAACGACACATTAGGAAAAACCCTATACATCGAAGTAAGGCCTGTTTCGTTTGGGACTAGCAAGCTTTAACTTCCACACTCAATCATCCGGGTAACTCCTGTAGCCTGAATTCGTCATCCCGGCTAGGCGCCTGCGCGGGCAGGCCCCCGGGCCGCACGATTGCCATCACAAAGGAGATATTCGAATGATGACGAAAACCCTGATTTTGGCTAGCGTTCTTGCCGTGTCGCTGACCGCCTGCAACAAGAACGACAATGCCACGCCGTCGGGCTCGTCCAGCACTCCGCCCTCGAGCTCGTCCGGCGCTTCGTCCGCGCCCCCCGCCACGGCGCCGTCCGCGACGCCCCCGGCCGCTGGCGGCGGTGGCGCGACCACGACGCCGGGCACCGGCAGCGGCGGCGGCACCACGGGCGGCACGACGCAATAAGCCGTACCGACCGCGAAAGCCGCATGGCATTGCGGCTTCTCCAAACGAAAAAGGAACGCCAGCGCGCGTTCCTTTTTTATCGCCCGTTGCGTGGGCCGCGCAGGCGGCGCGGACTCGGTGGATCGCCACGAGACGCACCGACCCGCGGCGTGACCGGGCATTCTGCGCGCCAGCACCGGCCACCTCGGCGGCGCCTGTTCCGGGTCGGACGCATGCGGCGCCTTCTTACCCGCCACAAAAAAAGAGGCCCTTGCCAGGGCCTCTTTCCGTCCACCGATGCCGCGGTTACTGCGCCGCTGACATCTTGTCCGCCAGCACGCTCAGCAGGCGCTGGGCGGTGGGGCTGCTGTCGACCTGGCCATTCGCGTCCAGCACGGTGACCTGCGTGGTCGCGCCCTGGCCAACCACATGGATGCGGTACTGCGGCGCCTGGCTGGGACGTGCGGTACCGAACATCCGGCTGAAGAAGCCCGGCTCGTCCCGCTGCAGGCCCGTGTCCGTATCCAGGTAGCGCACGTAGAAATCCCCGGCCGAGCGGTCGCGGTCGTCCACGGTGAAGCCGCCCGAATCCAGCGCGACACCGACGCGGCGCCACGCGCGATCGAAGGACTCCTGCACGTTCAGGCGCGCGCCGTCGGCCTGTACATCGCGAACGATCTTGGGCTGCGCGGGCGTGGCCTCTGCACGGGCGACCATGGTCTTGGCCTGGTCCACGCTGGTGCCCAGGTAAACCATCAGCCGCGCCAGCATGGCGGCGTTCAGACCGGGATCCTCGGGGCCGGGCTGCCATTGCAGATTGCCGGAATCGCGCTGGCCCACGTTCTTTTCCACCATGTGCTGGTGGCTGATGTAGATCTCGGTATGACCGTTGACGCGTTCCATGCGCGTGCGGAATTTCTCGCGCTCGCCGCTATCGTAGGCCTGCTCCAGGACGAAGCCCAGCGCCTGGCGCAGCCAGCTTTCCGGGATCTTGGCGCGGTTCTCGGCCCAGTCGGTTTCGATCAGGCCGGCCTGCGGATTATTGGTCTGGATGGTGAAGCCGTTGCTGGTCCAGAAATCCACCACCTTGCCGAAGATCTGGTCCGGCGGCAGATCGACCACCAGCCAGCGGATATCGCCGTCGCGTTCGACATGCATATCGGTACGCGCGGGCAGCACGTCGCTGGTGGCTTTACCCTGGGCCTGGGCGGCCGCCTGCTGCTGGCCTTCCGCCTGGTATTGCGAGAAGGTGGTGGTGCCCCCAGGAGGCGCCTTGTAGCGAGGGTCGGCGGCGGCCTGGGTCAGGTCCGGCGGAATGCTGAGCGGCTGCGACACCTGGCTGCTGGCACTCTTGTAATCGATGGGTTCTTCTTTGCCCAGAATCTGGTTGACGTCGCTGCACCCTGCCAGCATGACCAGGGTAAGCAATGCCGAGTAACCGGCATGGCGCGTGTTCATACGTATCCTCATTGAATGCTTTTAGAGCAGGCCCGCGTCCCGCAACGCGGCCTCCACCGCGGCGTGGTGCTGCGCACCGAGTTCCACCAGGGGCAGCCGGTAGCCCAGGGGCATGCGGCCCATGCGCGCCAGCGCCCATTTGACGGGAATCGGGTTGGCCTCGATGAAAAGAGCCTTGTTTAGACGGGCCACCCGGGCGTTCAGTTCACGCACCTTGGGCACGTCCATGGCCAGCGCCGCCGCACACAGATCGTGCATCAGGCGGGGCGCGACGTTGGCGGTCACGGAGATATTGCCGCGACCGCCCAGGAGCATCAGCGCGGCGGCCGTGGGGTCGTCGCCGCTGAACACCTGGAATCCGGCCGGCGCTTCGCGCAGCAGCAAGGCGCCGCGGCCGATGTCGCCCGTTGCATCCTTGATGCCGACGATGCCGGGTACCTGGGCCAGCCGCAGGACCGTCTCGTTGGAGAGGTCGGCGACCGTGCGCCCGGGCACGTTGTACAGCACCGTGGGGAGGTCCACGGCTTCCGCGATGCGGCGGAAATGCTGGTACAGGCCTTCCTGCGAAGGCTTGTTGTAGTACGGGACGACGGACAGGCCGGCCTGGGCGCCCACCGCCTTGGCATGCCGGGCCAGGTGGATGGCTTCGTCCGTGGAATTCGCGCCGACCCCGGCGATCACCGGGACGCGGCCGGCGGCGTGTTCCACCGCCACCCGTATCAGTTCGGCATGTTCTTCCATCGACACGGTGGGCGATTCGCCCGTCGTGCCGACCACCACGAGGACGTCGGTGCCTTCGGCCACGTGCCAGTCGATCAATGCGCGGTAGGCCGCGTAATCGAGCGTGCCGTCGGGGTGCATGGGAGTGACGAGGGCCACCATGCTGCCCTGGAAAGTAACGCCAGCGGCGGATGCCGAGGATGCCATGTGAGAGGGGCTCCGGTGCCCGCCGGCCAGCCCGGCGGGGACTTCGTGTGTAAATCCCGCGAGTTTACCGGATACCACGAAAAAACCTATAGAAACCAGCTGACCACCGTGCTGCCCAGCGCAAAAATCGGCCGCAGGAATACCCACAGGGCGCCGCTGAACAGCAGCAGCAGCACGATCATCATGCCGTAGGGCTCGATGCGCGCGTATTGGTAGGCCAGCCGGTGGGGCAGCAGGCTGTACAGGATCCGTCCCCCGTCCAGCGGCAACAGGGGCAGCAGGTTCAGGGCCATCAGCACCAGGTTGATCTGCACCCCGGCCGAGGCCATGTCGAACCAGTAGCCTTCCGCGCCGCCGCTTTGGTAGACCAGCTTGAGCATGATGCCCCACAGGATGGCCATAAGCAGATTGGACCCGGGGCCGGCGGCCGCCACCCAGAGCATGTCCTGCTTAGGACGGCGCAGGCGGCCGAAATCCACGGGCACGGGCTTGGCCCAGCCGAACAGGATGCCGGGGCTGCCCAGCAGCTTGGACGCCAGCAGGATGACCAGCGGCACGAGCAGGGTGCCGACAGGATCGATGTGCCGGACGGGATTCAGGCTGACGCGGCCCATCTGGTAGGCCGTCGGGTCGCCGAACATGCGGGCGACATAGCCATGCGCCGCCTCGTGCAGCGTAATGGCGAAAATGACGGGGATCGCGTATATCGCGATCGACTGGATGATGTCGTCCATGGATCAGGCGATTCCAAGCTGGGCGGGGTCGCCACGGCCCACCCGGATGAGTTGCGCTTCGTCGCCGGTCAGGTCGACGACGGTTGTGGGTTCTTTGGGGCAGGCGCCGCTGTCGACGACGGCGGCCAGCACGTGCTCGTAGCGTTCGCGGATTTCCTGCGCGTCGTTGAGCGCATCGGTTTCGCCGGCGGGGATCAGGGTGGTGGACAACAGGGGCTCGCCGAATTGTTCCAGCAGGCCCAGCGTGACCGGGTGCGCGGGCACCCGCAAACCTATGGTCTTGCGCGACGGATGGGACACCCGCCGCGGGACCTCGCGCGTGGCTTCCAGGATAAAGGTGAAAGGCCCCGGCGTGGCCGCCTTCAGCATGCGATATTGGCGGTTGTCCACGCGGGCGAAATGCCCCAGCTGGGCCAGGTCGCGGCAGATCAGCGTAAGGTGGTGGCGTTCGTCCAGGCCGCGCAGGCGGCGCAGCCCATCCGCCGCCGCCTTGTCGTCCAGGCGCGCGATGACGGCATAGCTGGAGTCGGTGGGCACGGCGGCCAGGCCGCCGTCGCGCAGCAACTGCGCGGCCTGTTTCAATAGACGGGGCTGGGGATTCGCGGGGTGGACGGTAAAGAATTGCGCCATGGGGCTATCCTAACATCTTGCAAGAACACATCCGCCGCCCGGCGGCCTGAAGGAGAGTGTCATGCGATTGGACGATTCGCGTGAAAGTGAAAATGTGGAAGACCGCCGTGGCGGCGGGATAGGCATCGGGGGCGGCAAGCTCGGCATCGGCGCGATCATCCTGGCGCTGGTCGCGATGTACTTCGGCGTCGACCCGGCGGTGGTGCTGCAGCTGGTGCAGGACCCGGCCAGCCAGCAGGCGCCGGCCACCGGCACCGCCCCGCCGGCCAACGACCCGCAGGCGCGCTTCGTGGCCAAGGTGCTGGGCGAAACCGAAGACACGTGGCAGGCGATTTTCCGCGAGCATGCCAGCCGCGCCTACGTCCCGCCCCGGCTGGTGCTCTACACCGGGGCCACGCAGACCGCCTGCGGCACCGGCCGCGCCGCCATGGGTCCGTTCTACTGCCCCGCGGACAGCAAGGTCTACCTGGACCTGGGCTTTTTCGACGACATGAAGCGCCGCTTCCAGGCACCGGGCGATTTCGCCCAGGCCTACGTCATCGCGCACGAGGTCGGACACCATGTACAGCATCTGCTGGGCATCTCCGAACGCGTCGCCGCGCTACAGCAGGAAAATCCCCGCCAGGCCAATGCGCTGTCCGTGCGGCTGGAGCTGCAGGCCGACTGCTACGCGGGCCTGTGGGCGAAGCGCGCCGACAGCGCGCGGCACATCCTGGAGGCCGGCGATGTGGAAGAAGCATTGAATGCCGCCAGTGCGATCGGCGACGACCGGCTGCAAAAACAGAGTCAGGGCTATGTCGTGCCTGACGCGTTCACGCACGGTTCGTCCGCGCAGCGCGTGCGCTGGTTCAAGCGCGGTCTGGAGAGCGGCGATCCGCGCCGCTGCGACACGTTCAGCGCGCAATCGCTCTAGGCAGCCGTCGGGGGAAACCGCGCCCTGCCGGCGCCGCCGATGCGGGGCGTCCCGATGCCGGGCGTTCCGATGCCGGCCCCCGCGGTCGGCGCCGCGATGCCGGGCTCCCCTACGCCGGGTTCGCCTAAGCCGGGCCCCCCTAAGCCGGGCTCCCCTAAGCCGGGCGCCCCGCATATCGTTGTGGCGGTTGCTCACGGCCGGGGCCGGCCGGAAACGTGCGCGGGCGGCTGGCCATCAAAGCAGCTGGAATCCGCCTCCGGCGCGGTAGCGGCGGAATGCGTCCAGGCTGGCGCGCACGTGCGGCATCATCGGCGGCAACGGGGCGTCTATGTCCAGCCAGCGCAAGACCGGCGTTTCATGCGGATCCGGGCGCGCCGCGCCATCGAATTCCCGGCAGTGGAACAACACGGCCTGATAGTGGCAGACATCCCCGTTGGGCAGCGTGACGGTTTCCACCCGCGGATCCGAGGCATGCCCGAACGCGATCAGTTGCCCGGCAGCCAGGCCTGTCTCTTCGAGGATCTCGCGCCGCGCCGCCTGCTCCGCGGATTCGCCGATCTCGATGTGCCCCCCGGGCAGGCCCCACATGCCGGCGAAGTCGGCACGCGCGTGCAGCAACACCGTGCCGTCGGGGCGTTCCAGCACCACCCGCACGCATGGGCACAACAACGGCCGCGGCCCCACCAGGGCACGCAGCCGTCCCAGCGTGGACTGGGAAAACGCGGTCATGACACCGCCAGGCGCGCTCCCGACAGGGCATCGACGATTTCGCGGCCGTGCGCCACGGCGGCATGGACGGCCTCGGCCGGGCTGTAGACGAAACCACCGTCCATGAAACGCGGAATAGGATATTCGTCGCCGTCCGCGGGTTGCAGCGAGGCGGGCGCCACGCAAACCACCGCGCGGAACACCGGCGTACCGCCGTCGGCCGGCGCCGGCATATCCCGGGCCACCTTGGCGGTCAAGCGATAACCCTTGTAGACGTCGTTATTGCGATGCACGCGTTCTTCCCCTCTCGTGATGGGTCCAATGACGAGCATACCCCCCACGCATGACATGTCGTGGAATGTTTTGTAACCACAACATGACAGAAAGTTAACCCGGGTTTTCCCGGCGGGCCGGCATGCGCGAGGCCCGCGTGCATGGGCCGACCGCGTCCCGCCGGACATGTCACCGTTTTTCTTCACTCGGGAATGGCGCTTGCGCGCCTTCTGGAAGGCGCTGTGCACTTCAGTGCCGGTCATGCGGAGACAGACATGCTGACTAAAGAACAGCTGCAGCTTCTGAAACAAATACACGCCGGCGAGCAAGGCATCGAGGGCGACCAAGCCAGGGATTTGCTGGACCGCGGCTTCGTCGCCCAACAGGAAGGAGGCTTGACGATTACGCCCCAAGGCCGGGACGCCCTGGGCCTGCGCGAGGGGTTCGGCGATGCCATCGTCGACGCGGTCCTGCCGGGCGCGGGCGCCCGGCAGGCGGAGGAAAAACACTGAGCCGGCCTCAGGCCTTGAGCGCCGCGATGACGGAATCGCGCATTGTTTCGAAGCCGGCAACGTATTGCTGGCTTTCCGACCGGGCAAGCAGGCCGGCATAGTTCTGTTCGAGGCGGGTTTCCACCGCCTCGCGCAGGCCCGGCGTGCCGCGCGCGATATGCAGGACGCACAGCAGCGACGCCGTCAACGCGCTGATCTGGCCGCCCTGATGAGCGATGGTCTGCGCGATCAGCGCCAGTTTCTCGTCGGTATCCATGATCGATCCTCCTGATCTTTAGCCGGTCCGCGGGACGCGGCTCGCGTCCCGGTCCGGCGGCGGCGGGCATCCTAGCACGGCGGTCGCCACGGGCCGGGACTCGTACATCGGACGGCTTGCCCAGTTTTCCGTATAACGCCAACATCATCGTATATCGGCCGGCATCGCGGTCCTCGTTACCGCGTGCCGGCGCCGCCCGGACGAACGTAACGAAGCGCCCATGACAAAACCGGCAAAAATCATCCTCATCGCCATCCTGCTGCTCGCGGTGGCCGTCGTCGGCGGGCTGCATATCGCCTCGCGGGTCGTGGTCAACCGTATCCAGGACATGATGGGCGACAAAGGCCATGCCGCGCGCATCGACGTCGGCTGGCGGCGTATCGTCCTGGACGATGTGGAAATCGGCGCGCCGCCGGACTGGCCCTCGCGCCAGACCTTGCGCGCGGCCCGCGTGACCATCGAGCCGGATTGGCGCGCCCTGCTTTCCGACCGCCTGGACATCCGCCGCATCGTCGTCAGCGACTACAGCCTTTCCGTCCTGCGCTCGGCGGATGGCAGCCTGCAGATGCTGCCCACCCTGCGGCAGCGCGCGCGGGAACGGGCGCAGGCCCGTGGCGAGGACCCGGACGCACCCGGCGAGACGCGGCGTGAAACCCGCGTCGGCTTGCTGGTGCTGGAGAAGGGCCGCCTGGACTTCTACGATGCGCGCGTGGCCAAACCGCCGTACCGGGTGCCGTTCGAGAACGTGAATGCCGAAATCGGCCCGCTCAGGGCGCCGGCCAACGACGAGCATACGCAGATCAAGCTGCAGGGCCAGATGGTGGGCAAGCAGCGGCGCGGCGCCGTCAGCGTCCAGGGCTGGGTCGCCCTGCCCAGCCACGATGCCGATGTACGTACCACGACCTCCGGCGCGGACGTCGGCCTGCTGGCGCCCTACCTGCAGAAACACGCGCCTTCTTTGCTGACCGCCGGCCAGATGGACCTGGATATGACCACGCGCGTCAAGAATCAGCAGTTGGCGGCGCAAGGAAAGGCCACGCTGCGCGATCTGGACTTCAGCGGCGGCACCCTGGGCTCCCTGCCGCGCCGCGCCGTCATGGCGGCGCTGGAGGATCGCAAGGGGGAAGTGACGTTCGAGTTCACGCTACAGGGCAGCCTGAAGGACCCGAAATTTTCGCTGACGGACGACCTTTCCACCCGCATCGTGGGCGGGTTTACCAAGGCGATCGGCGTCAGCGTGGAAGGTGTGGCCGAGGGCGTGGGATCCGCCGTCAAGGGATTGGGTGGGGCGCTGGGCGAGCTGCTGGGGAAATAAATCAGGCGGATCGCGCGCCGGCGTGGGCGTCCGGGGCCTGCCGGCGTCCGGGCGGGGCTTGGACCGGGGGCCTGTGTCAGAGGCCTGTATCAGGCCACCCAACCGCCATCCGGGACGCTCGGTCCCGGGACCGGCAGATCATCCCCCTTTCCCTTCCCGGGCCGCGCGGGCTCGGGCGGAGCCGGCGCACCGAGGGGTGGCTTGCCGGGGCCGGGCACCGGGTCCTTGGGCGGGATATCGGGATTCTCGGGCAAGCCGGGATCGATGGGACCGATGGGGCGTACGGGCTGGATCGGATTCATGGCGAGCTCCTTTGGTCGTGCCTGAAAGCCGGCGTGGCTGCAAACGCCATGCCTCGGTCGCGATCGCGCCGTCCGCTATGCCGTGCTTTTCGCTCCATCGATATATGCCTTCGCGCGCGACACCGCGGCGGCATTCGCGGACGCCGCATCCAGGAAGACGTACTGCGCGCGCTTGCACAAATGAACCGGCGGACCCGGCTGGCCATCGGCGTCCAGGGCGGCGACGGCGATGGTGGTGAGATAGACGCCGGTATCGGATTCCGCCGACACCGGACGAACGTCGATCGACACCGCGTGGCCGCGGTATTCAAACGATTCGATGTCCCGCATGCCTTCCTCCCGAACGGAATGGCCACTCGCGGCCAGCCCAGCGAATATAGGACAATCTGCTCTTTCGATCATCGTGGAGCCGTCGTGTCGCCCCGGGACCTGGCCTTGGCTTTCGTCGTCATTCTCGTGTGGGGAATGAACTTTGTCGTCATCAAAGTGGGCTTGAACGGCATACCGCCCATGCTGTTGGGTGGCTTGCGATTCCTGCTTGCGGCGGTTCCGGCCGTGTTCTTCGTCAAGCGCCCCGCCATCCCCACGCGCTGGCTGGTGGCGTACGGCGCCACGATCTCGCTGGGGCAATTCGCTTTCCTGTTCACGGCCATGGCGGTAGGCATGCCGGCAGGCCTGGCGTCCGTCGTGCTGCAGGCGCAGGCGTTTTTTACCGTGGCGCTGGGCGCGCTGCTGTTGAAGGAACCCTTCCGCCGTCACAACGCCGTGGGCTTGCTGGTCGCCGCCGGCGGGCTGGCCCTGATCGGCGAAGAAGGCGGTGCCGGCATGACCTTGATCGGCTTCGTGCTGACCTTGTGCGCCGCGCTGATGTGGGGGCTGGGCAATATCGCCACCAAGAAAGCCGGCAAGGCCGACATGCTGGGGCTGGTCGTCTGGGGCAGCCTGATTCCCCCGCTGCCTTTCTTCGCGTTGTCGTGGTGGCTGGAAGGACCGGACCGCATACAGGCCGCCCTGGGCTCGGTCAGCGGGGCATCGGTGTTCGCGGTGGTGTATTTGTCCTTCATTGCCACGCTGGTGGGATACGGCCTGTGGGCGTGGCTGATGTCGCGCCACCCGGCCGCGCAGGTGGCGCCGTTCTCGCTGTTGATTCCGGTGATCGGGCTGGCCGCCGCCGCCGCGCTGCTGGGCGAGATCCCGACGCCGGCGCAGATAGGCGGCGCGCTACTCGTGATGGCGGGCCTGCTGGTGAATACCTTCGGGGGCCGCCGCCGCGCATAGCGCGGCGAAGGCGATACGGACCTGAGGCGGGCTACACGCTCATGGTCACCGACGGTTTTCTGGACGAAGCGGCACTGTCGGACCGGTAGGGATTGGCCGGCGTCTGGGCCGCCGGCTGAAGATGCTGGCGCCGCGCGGCACGCCATTGGCTGAACGCCGCCCACATCGACTCGAAAGGCCGGGCCACCACCCTGGCCCGGCGCTGCCATTTGGGTTTGCCGGTTTTCTGCTTGAGCGTACTGGCCGCGGCCGCGGCGTCTTCTTGCGCCGCATGCGCGGACGGGGTGGATGCACCGGGGCCCATCGCCAGGCCTTCCTGGCTGCCGCGCCGACTGGGCGCAGGCGTCGCAGCCCCATTGGCCACGCCATTCACCATGGTGTGCCCCATGGCGAACTCGGCCTGGGCCGGCCCGGCGTGGCCGCCGGCGACGAACGAAGTGACCGATATGGATCCCGCGGAACTCGTGGTAGACGACTCGCTGGGCTTGCGGCCGTTCGCCGCCGGAGCGGGGACCGGATCCGCCGGCACGGGCGGCGGGGGCTGCACATCGCCCTTCATTTTGAGTTGGTCCAAGGCTTTCGTGACCGCTTGGAGATCCCGCATGGCGTCGATGCCATCCGCGCCATCCCGGCGTACCGCGGGCATAGAGTCCGAGGCGGCGAGTTCTTCCTGGAAACGCGCCTGCAGGCCGGCGGCGTCCCGTTCGGCCTGCTCGCTGGACTGTTGCGCCATCATGGCGCCACGCAGCGTGACCAGACTCTGGAACACCGAAGGGGCATATTGGATTTCCGGCGGCACGCCGATTTGCGCCGCGCCGGCGCTTAATTCCACCTCGTGCAGCCACAAAGCTTGGGCGGCATCCGCGTCGGGCAGCGCCGCGCCCGTGGCCAGCAAGTTCACGGCAAGCGGCTTGTCCTGAGCGGCCAGGTCCCGGAAGAAATCCAGGATCGCACGGCCGGTTGCCGTGCCGTCGATTGCTCGCAGGATGGCGGCCAGGGCCTGGCGATGGGGCTGTACCGATCCGGCCAATAGGACATTCAGGCAGCCGTCCAGGTCGTCTTTCGCCGGCTTGGGAAGAACGGCCGGCGCGTGCGCGTCCGGCCACGAAGGCGGAGCGATGTTGACAGAAACCGCTTGATTCACTTCCATGATGTCTCCTTTAGCTGGGAGTGTGGGTGGTCCCGGCGCGCGAGCCGCCGTTATCGGTTCTGGCCGGATCCGCGTTCCATATCGACCGCGTGCGCTTGTGCCGCGTCGGCTTTTGGCCTTCCCGCGCCTGCTTGATAAGAGGACGGTCCGCGTCCGTGGCATCGGAAGCGGCGCCCGAGCCCCGGCGCGGGATCGAGGCCGGTGTCGGAGTCGAGATCGGGCCGGAGACCGAGGTCGCGATCGCGGTCGCGGTCGAGTCCGGGGCCGCGACCCCGGTCGAGGTCACGAAAGGGACCGCGGCCAGCGTGGAAGCCGGGCTGGACACGCCGGCGTCGAGCGCGATACCGGCCCCAGCCTTTCGGTGCGGTATCGGCGCGCCTGCCTGCCCGTAGCGGTCATCGCGGGGCGTGCCGCGGCGACGAAGCAGGAAATCCGCGCATCTGCGGGCCTGGCATTCGACCCATCGGAAGGTGCGCCGCACGCGTCCCGCCCCCGGCTCGTGAACGGCGGCGCCGCCGTTTTCGGTCACGGGGCCGTAAGGATGCGGCGCCGTGGAAGGCTTGGAGGACGGTATCAACAGGCTGGGCGCCGGCGCGGCGTGGTCCCGGGAGGGGCGTGGCGGCAGCGACGGCGCTTGCGCGGCGGGCGGGGGTCCTGGAGGCTGCGCCGGCCGGGGCGGCAAGGGGGGTGGAGCGGGACGCATGGCCGCCGGGGACACCGCGTCCGCGTCCTGGCCCCCCGCACCGGCGCCAGGACGAGCCGGCGTGCGCTGGTGCACCTCGCCCTGGAAACGCGCTCGGGTCATGATCGGATCCATGCGGACGAGAAGCGGCTCGTCCGACGGGTTCCTGAAATGCCCGCCCTGTTCCCGCAGCGCCAGGGTATTGCGGATCTCTGTAAGCCGGAACAATACCCACGGTGCGTGTTCGAGTTCGGGCGAAACGCCTATCGTGCGCGCGCCACCCGTCAGGACTTCCTGGCTGAGGAGCAGGCAGTGCTGCCTGGCTGCCTGCTGCGTCAGCGCATCCCGCGGATCCAGGATATCGATGGACGGCACATGCCCGCGAGCGGCAAGCCTGCCGAAATCGTGGAGAAGTTCGCGCCCGATCTGCGTGCCGCCGATGACCGCGAGGATGTCCATGACGCGTTGGCGATGGGGCTTGACGGTCGGGAAGACGGTGGCGGTCAGCATTCCACCCAGGACGTCCGTTTCGCGTTCCGGTGGACGCGGCGGACTGGCGGGATGCGCGGCCGCGACGGGAAGATCCGCGGATCCTCCTATTGACCCAGCTGTCGGCATGAGGTGTCCTCCATGAAGTAGCGCGGGGCGTGACGCCCTTGCCGAGCGTAGGTGGGATTCGGCGGTGACGCGTTCCGCCTTTTCCGACAGCGGAAAACCCGTATTCCGACCGCGCGCTTCCAGGGCAGGCAAGGCCCCGCCCGGGCGCGCCGCGGCCCTAGCGTGCCGACACGGACAGCGGCCGAGCGGCCTCCAGGAAGGACGCCAGCGCCGGGTTGTCGTCATCGCGCCGCCAGGCCAGCGAGATCTCCTGGCGCAGATAGGCCGTGTCGTCCGACAGCGGGATGTAGCGCACCTTGGGGTGGATGAGCGAGGCCAGGTTGCTGGGTATCAGCGCGACCGACAGCCCCGCCGCGACCAGGCAGACCACGCTGGCGACCTGCGCGCATTCCTGTTCGATACGGGGATGGAAACCCGCCGTGGCGCAGGCGGATATCAATTGCGCGTGCGCGGCGGGCACCTTGTCGCGCGAGAAGGCCACGAAGGAGTCACCCGCCAATTGACGCAGGGCAATGCGTTTGCGGCCCGCCAGCGGGTGCTGCATGGGCAGCGCGGCCATCAGGCGGTCGTATTGGTAGAGCCGCGTCCGGATCATCGCCCCTTCCTGCGGCAGCGGCGTGCGCAGCATGCCGACGTCCAGGGAACGACCCTTGAGCTGCTCGAGCTGGTCCTTGGTGGTCATCTCCACCACGCGCAGGCTGACCTGCGGATAGCGCTCGCGGAAGCGGCCGATCAGCTCCGGCATGAAGCCGTAGCCGGCGCTGCCGATGAATCCGATGGATAGCTGGCCGATCTCGCCACCGGCCGCGTGCTGGGCGCGCTCCACCGCGATGCGTTCGTATCGCAGCCATTGGTGGGCTTCTTCCAGGAACACGCGGCCGGCCGGCGTCAGCGACACCGAGCGCTTGTTGCGCAGGAACAGCGGCGTGCCGACATGCGCCTCCAGCCGCTGGATCGCCTGGCTGAGCGGCGACTGCGCGATCCCCACACGCTGCGCGGCGCGGCCGTAATGCAGTTCTTCGGCGACGGCGATGAATTGCCGCAGCAGCTTGGCGTTCAACATGGCCGGACTCCGGCAAGACTTGCGGACAGCACGGGATATGCACGGACGGGGGCGGCGAATGCCCCCGGCTTTTAAGACACGTCGTGTCTCACAGCGCGCGAAATTATATATTGGACGCGCGCAATCGCCGGTCCTAGACTTTCGGTCCCGACCCGTTGCGAAAGAGCCGCCATGCCCCCCATCCTTCCGCTGGCCGACGAGGCCGTCCGTGCCATTTCCGCCTTGTCCGCGCCGCACCGGACGCTGGACGCCGATGCCGCCGCGCGCCTGCGCTTCTTCGGCACGGCCCCGGCCTTCGATACCCCGCACAAACTCACGCTGGCCTCGGCCAGCGCCATCGGCGTCTATGCGCTGGGCGTGGAGCAATGGTGGCGCATGGCCACCGGCCAGCATCAAAGCGTGGCCATCGATTGGATGCAGGCGGCCTGCGCGCTGAATCCCGGACACTTCCAGACCCAGAGCGGCTACGCCCTGCCCGCGTTGTCGCTGCTGACCGAACTCAAGGCGGATTTCTACCGGACCGCCGACGGCCGCTGGTTCTTTCCCATCGGCTCTTACCCGCACCTGCGCGACGGTGTGCTGGACGTGCTGCAATGCGCGAACACCGGCGCGGCCCTGGCAGCCGCGATCGGCCGCCGCGAAGGCGACGAACTGGAAGACACTTTCGCCCGGCACAAGCTTCCCGGGATTTATGCGCGGTCCCGCGAGGAATGGCTGGCGCATCCGCAAGGCGCGCTGCTTGCGGGCCTGCCGGTCATCCAGGTCGAGAAGATAGGCGACAGTCCGGCGGAAGGGCCGGGCTTCGCGGCGGCGCGCGCGGCGGCCGCCGCGCCATTGCAAGCATGGCCGGGAGCCGCGGCGCCAGGCGCCGGCGGGCCCGCCACGGGCGCCGGCCCGCGCGCTTTGCAGGGCCTGCGAGTGCTGGACCTGGGCCACGTGATCGCCGGCCCCATCGTCGCGCGCTCGCTGGCCGAACACGGCGCCGATGTGTTGCGTATCACGTCTCCCACCCTGCAGGACCCCTTCCGCCAGACCGTGGACACCAACATCGGCAAGCGATCGGCCTTCCTGGACCTGGACCGGCAGGTGGACCTGCAGCGCGCGCGGTCGCTGATGGCGGG
This sequence comes from Bordetella bronchialis, assembly GCF_001676705.1. Taxonomy (NCBI): domain Bacteria; kingdom Pseudomonadati; phylum Pseudomonadota; class Betaproteobacteria; order Burkholderiales; family Alcaligenaceae; genus Bordetella; species Bordetella bronchialis. The sequence goes on along the minus strand of NZ_CP016170.1, from coordinate 1,558,969 downwards.
CGCCGACGTAGTGGTGCAATCGTGGCGCCCGGGCAGCATGGCGCGCCGCGGACTTGCCGCCGAGGATGCCGCCCATATCCGTCCCGGCGTCGTCTACGTCAGCGTCAGCTGCTTCGGCGATACGGGTCCGTGGGGCGATCGCGGCGGCTTCGAACAGCTGGGCCAGGCGATCAGCGGCGTCTCGGTGGCCGAAGGCGGCACGGGCAGCCCCCGCGTCGTGCCCACTTATCTGCTGAACGACTACCTGACCGGTTATCTGGGCGCGGCCGGCGTCATGATGGCGCTGATCCGGCGCGCGCGCGAAGGCGGCAGCTATCACGTAAAGGTTTCCCTGGCGCGGACGTCCATGTGGGTGCAGGAGTTGGGGCTGGACCCGGGCTTCGACCCGGACCGGCCGCGCCGCCACTTCGCCGAGACCTTGACGCCGGTACTGGAGACGCGGCCGTCGGCGTACGGCATCCTGGAACAGCTGCCGCCGGTGGCGCGATTTTCCCGCACGCAGGCGGCCTGGACGCTACCGCCCGCGCCCAACGGCGCGCATGCCGCGGAGTGGCTGCCGTCCTGAACAACGCGCCCGACATCGCGCTCAGCTATCCATCCACAAAACCCCAGGAGACAAAAAAATGACCATCAAGAAAGGCATCGCCGTCCTGTTCGCCCTTCCGGCGCTGGCGCTGTCCATGGGCGCGGCCCGCGCCGCCGACGACTACCCCGGCAAGCCCATCACCGTGATCATCGGCTTCGCACCGGGCGGGCCCACCGACGCCATCGGGCGTGTTCTCTTCAAGAAGGTATCGCAGGAGCTCAAGACCCCGATCATCATCGAGAACAAGGCAGGCGCGGGCGGAAACATCGGCACCCAGGAATTGATGCGCGCCAAGCCCGACGGCTATACCTTGATGTACGGTACGTCGTCGGTGACCACGGCGCCGCCGCTCTTCGACCGCGATGACCTGGATCCCCGCAAGGCCTTCGCCACGGCCAGCTGCTCGGTCGCGGTGCCGCTGATCCTGCTGACCCCCGGCAAGATGAACATCGCCGATGCGCAGGCCTTCTACACCGCGGTCAAGGCGCAGCCAGGCAAGTATTTCATGGGATCATCCGGCAACGGCTCCATCGATCACCTGGTGGGCATGGACATCGCGCACCGGCTGGGCCTGCAATTCCAGCATGTGCCGTACAAGGGCAACGGACCGGCGCTGACCGACCTTGTCGCGGGCAATACCGGCTTCATGTATTCGGGCTCGTTCAACAGCGCGCTGCCTTTCATCCAGAACGGGCAGGTCAAGGCGCTGGCAGTCACGTCCGGCAAGCGGTCGGAGGCCCTGCCCCAGGTCCCCACGCTGGGCGAAAGCGTCCAGGGACTGCAGGGCTTCGATGCCGGCACCTGGCAAATCCTGGCCGCGCCCAACGGCACGCCGGCGCCTATCCTGAAGAAACTCGACACCGCGCTGCAAGCGGCATTGAAGGACCCCGAAGTGATGAAGAGCCTGCGCTTCCAGGGCGCCGAGCCGATGGACAAGGATCCCGCCCAATGCCGGGCCTACGTCGCCAGCGAATACGAACGCTGGTCGTCCACGATCAAGCGGCTGGGCTTGAAGGGGAATTGAATCCCGGCAAGGGAAGTAAGCGTATCCCCATAATGAAATGGGCCAGAAGCAAATGCCCCACAAGCAAATGCCCCAGAAGCAAATGGCCCATACGCAAATAAGGACGATGTAGTTGGGCGGGACGGGGCGCGCCGGTAGTGTATGCAGCACCCACTTACCGGAGACCCCCAATGAACGACCGTTTGAAGCCCGCGCAGGCATCGCGATCGGTGGCCGTGAAAGCGCGGCTCGATCACCCCGTCATCGATACGGACGTCCACGTCAACAGCTATGCCCCCGCGCTGGAAGACTACGTACAGCACTACGGCGGCAGCAAGCTGGTGGACGCGCTGCGCCGGGCCCAGGGGGGACGCTTCGCGCGCCGCGACGCGGAGGGCAAGGACTGGTACCAGCAGACGCCGCAGGAACGCCAGTACCATCGCACGCTGCGCGCGCCCTGGTGGGCGCGCGTCACCCGCAATACGCACGACCTGGCGACCTACACCCTGCCCGCCCTGCTGTACGAACGCCTGGCGGAACAGGGCTCCGACTACTCGGTGCTGTTTCCCAATGACGTGCTGGCGCCGCTGGCCGCCGGCGCCGATAATCGCCAGGCCCTGCAACGCGCGATCAACCATTTCCATGCCGACCTGTACCGGCCCTATGCCGACCGGCTGACCCCGGTCGCCGGCATCGGCCTGCACACGCCGCAGGAAGGGATCGAGGAACTGGAATTCGCGGTCAAGACGCTGGGATTGAAAGTCATCAACATCCCCGGCGGCATCCGCCGTCCGATCCGCGCGATCGCCGACAAATACCCCGCCCGCGACCATCCGGACGTGGCGCGCCATGCCGGGTACATCGACTTCCTGGGGATAGACAGCGAATACGACTACGACCCGTTCTGGGCCAAGGCGGTCGAACTCGGCGTACCCGTCACCACGCACTACGGCAGCCAGGGATGGACCGGCCGGCAGTCGATCAGCAATTACATGTTCAACCACATCGGGCACTTCGCCGACGGTTCGCAGGCCTTCGCCAAGGCGCTGTTCTTCGGCGGCGTCACCAGGCGCTTTCCCGCGCTGCGCGTGGCGCTGCTCGAAGGCGGCGCGGACTGGGGCGCGCACGTGTATATCCACCTGCTGGACCGCTGGGAAAAGCGCAACCGCGAGGCCGTGCAGAACTACAACCCGGCCCACGTGGACCTGGACCAGCTGGAAGCGCTGTTCCGCCGCTATGGCGGCAGTCTCCTGAAAAACCGCGAGCTGAATCGCGACACGCTGGTGCGCGACAGCCTGGGGATCTCCGCCCTGCCGCACAGCCGCGACCCCCATGCCGACGAACTGGACGACTTCGCCGCCGCCGGCATCGAAAGGCCGGAGGATATCCGCGCCCGTTGGCTGGACAGTTTCTACTTCGGCTCGGAGGCCGACGACCGCACGGTGGCGTCCGCCTTCAATACGCGGGCGCTGCCGCTGGGCGGCCGCGTGAATGCCATCTGGTCGTCCGATGTGGGCCATTGGGACGTGCCGGAGTTCACCGAACCGCTGGCCGAAAGCTGGGACCTGGTCGAATCCGGCGTGATTTCGCAGGCCGACTTCAAGGCATGGGTGTTCGACAACCCGCTGCGTTTCTACACGCAGGCCAACCCCGACTTCTTCAAGGGCACGGCCATCGAGCCGGCGCTGGCCAAACACGGAGTGCAAGCACGATGAACAAGGCGCTGCACGGTTGGCGGCGCCTGGCCGCCGGGGTCGCGGGCGCCCTGCTGCTCGCCACGGCCGCGGGTGCGCACGCGCAGCCTGACACGATCCGCATCGGCGTGGCCACCGCGGGCGGCGGCGACCCCATCACCTGGGGCGGCTCGCCGGGCTCGGTGGCCCGCGTGAACCGGTGGCTGGAAGAGGCGTTCGCCGCGTCCGGCGTCAAGGTCGAATGGCTGTTCTTCAAGGGCGCCGGTCCGGCGGTGAACGAAGCGCTGTCGAACCGGCAGATCGACTTCGCCTACCAGGGCGACCTGCCCTCGGTGGTGGGACGCGCCAACGGCCTGGACACGCGCCTGCTGCTGGTCAGCGGCGCGCGCAACAACCTGTACGTTGCCGTGCCGGCGGCCTCGCCCCTGAAGTCCGTCGACGACCTCAAGGGCCATACAGTGGCCCTGTTCCGCGGCACCAACGGCCATCTCGTGGCGATCAATGTACTGGCGGCCCGCAAGCTGGCCGAACGGGACTTGAAGATCGTCAACCTGGATACCGGCAGCGCGCAGGCGGCCATCGTTTCCAATGGGGTCGAGGCGGCCTTCGGCGGCATCGAGTACTTCAAGCTGCGCGACCAGGGCCTGGTAAAGCTGATCTACTCCACGCAGAAGGAAAGTCCGGCCTACACCCGGCAGGCCGCCCTGCTGGTGCGCGGCGCCTTCGCCCAGGCGTATCCCGCGGCCACGCAACAGGTCGTGGATGGCTTCGTGCGGGCGGCGCGCTGGGCGTCCGACGAGGCCAACCGCGATGCGCTGTTCAAGCTGTGGGCACGCAGCGGCATCCCCTACGATTCCTTCAAGGCGGAATTCCAGGACCAGGCGCTGCGCACGCGCAACTCGCCCCTGGTCGACCCTTTCATCATCGGCCGCTACAAGGCCGTCGTGGCCGACGCCTTGAAACAGCGCCTGATCCGCCGCGAGGTCAGCGTGGACGACTGGTTCGACACGCGTTTCCTGGAGCAGTCCCTGAAGAACCAGGGCTTGACGGGCTACTGGGTGCGCTACGCGGCGGACGGCGTCACGCCGCTGGACAAGGACGCCGCGGCCGCATCCGCCGGGCACGGCGCCGCCGCCGCGAAGCCCGCGGATGCGCGCGCCGGGACCGCCGGCGCGGCCACGGGCGCGGCCGCCATCGCCGCCACATCGGGGACGATCCGGCCATGAGCGCCTCGCCCTTCGTTCTAGCCGGCGCACGCCGCCCGCGCCGGCTCGCCGCCCCCCGGGATCTGCTTGGCAAGCTGGGATCCCGGGGGCTGGGCTGGATCCTGCCGCTGGCCATCCTGGCCCTGTGGCAATTCTGCGATGGACGAGGCTGGATATCGCCGCAGGTACTGCCTTCCCCGCGCTTCGTCCTGGATACGCTGCGCGACCTGGCCGCCAGCGGCGATCTGTGGGCCAACACGCGCGCCAGCATGACGCGCGTGCTGGTCGGCTTCGCCGCCGGCAGCGCGCTGGGCCTGGGCCTGGGCACGGCGATGGGCTTGTCGCGCAGGCTGGAGTCCTATGTCCTGCCTACCTTCAATGCCCTGGTGCAGATCCCCGTGCTGGCATGGATGCCCTTCGTGCTGCTGCTGGTGGGAATAGGCGAGCCGCTCAAGTACATCCTGATCGCCAAGGCCGCGCTGGTGCCCGTGACATTGAATACCCTGCAAGGCTTCCGCCAGGCGCCTCCCGCCCTGCTGGAAGTCGCGCGCGTCTATGGCTACAGCCGCCGGCAGGAAGTGCTGGAAGTCGTCCTGCCCCACGCGGTGCCCACGCTGTTCACCGGCCTGCGCCTGGGCTTCACCAAGGCGTGGCTGTCCCTGGTCGTCGTGGAGCTGGTCGCGTCCAGCGAAGGCCTGGGCTACCTGATCGTCTACGGCCGCCAGCTCTTCCAGCTGGACCTGGTGATGGCCGCCGTCATTGTCGTCGGCGCCATCGGCTACGCCATCGACCGCGCGCTGGACGCCGCCGAGCGCCGCGTATCGCGCGGCCGTCCGGATGCCGCTTGGGAGACCCCATGAAAACCGCGGAGACGCCGCGCGATGCCCCGCGGAACGACTCCGCCAGGAATCGCGCCGGCCAGAACTTCGCCGGCCGGCACCTCGCGCGCCGTGCCGCGCCGGGCCGCTGGCGCGGCTGGGTGATCCCCCTGGCCGCCATCGCCGCCTGGTGGCTGGCCGTCCATACCGGCATCAGCCGGTCGCCCATGCTGGTCTCCCCCGGCCTGGTCCTGCATACCGCGCTGGACCAGGTCGTGACAGGAAAACTGTGGCGCGCGCTGGCCGCCAGCTTCGCGCGGGAGTTCGCGGGATTCGCCATCGGCACGGTGCTGGGCCTGCTGCTGGGCGGGGCGCTGGGATTGTCGCGCGGCTTCCAGCGCGTCGTCGGCCCCAGCTTCAATACCTTCAAGCAGGTTTCGCTGTTTGCCTGGATACCGCTGATCTCGGTGTGGTTCGGGCTGGGCGACGCCGCCAAAGTGGTGTTCCTGTCGCTGGCCGCGCTGGTGCCGGTGGTGGTGAACACCTGCGACGGCATCCGCAACACGCCCGCCGGCCTGCTGGAAGTCGCGCGGGTGCATGGCTATACCCGCCCGCAGACCATTGTGTCGGTGATCCTGCCCTGCGCCGTCCCGTCCATCTTCACGGGCGTCTACCTGGCGCTGATCTATTCCTGGCTGGCCACGATAGGCGCGGAATACCTGCTGGTCGCCGGCGTGGGCATCGGCAACACGCTGATCGACGGCAGCGAACACTTTCGCATGGACCTGGTTATTTTCGGCATGACCGTGGTCGGCCTGGTGGGATGGGGCCTGAACGCCCTGGCCCGCCTTATCGAGCGCCGCCTGGCCCGCTGGCGGTCCGCATGATCCCGCGCCACACCCCCCGCCTGCGAGGCGCCCATCCTCTCTTCCCCACTATGACGACCACCATTATGTCCCCGAACATAGACTCCGGCGCCGCGGCGTCCGCCCTGCGCATCGACGGCCTGGGCAAGCGTTATCCCGCCGCCGGGCGTCCGGATGACGTAACCGTGCTCGACGACATCAACCTCGATATCCCCGCCGGACGCTTCATCAGCATCGTCGGCGCCAGCGGCTGCGGCAAATCCACGCTGCTGCGGCTCATCGTGGGCCTGGACAGCGATTACCACGGCTCGATCCGGGTGGACGGCCGCGCCGTTTCCGGCCCGGGCAACGACCGCGGCATCGTGTTCCAGGAGCATCGGCTGTTCCCCTGGCTGACGGTGGCCCGCAATGTCGCCGTGGGCCTGCGCAACGCGCCCATTCCGGATGCCGAAAAGCGCGAGCGCGTGGCCGAACATCTGGCACTGGTGGGCCTGGAAGCCCATGCGGATGCCTATCCGCACCAGATCTCCGGTGGCATGGCGCAGCGCGTGGCCATCGCGCGCGGCCTGGTCAACCGTCCGCGCATCCTGCTGCTGGACGAGCCCTTCGGCGCGCTGGACGCGCTGACGCGTTCCCGCATGCAGGCGCAGCTGCAGCGCATCTGGCAGCAGGAAAAACTCACCATGATCCTGGTCACCCACGATGTGGAGGAGGCCGTCTACCTGGGCGACGAAGTCGTCATCATGCAGCCGCATCCCGGGCGCATCCATCGCACCGTCGCGGTCGACCTGCCGCACCCGCGCGACCGCAGCGATCCGCGCTTCATCCGCCTGCGCGACGATGTGCTGAGCGACTTCCTGGAGCCCGATGACAGGCGGCGCATGCCGGAGCGCGATCGCCTGCCGGCCGGCGCCTTGCCATAGCCCGGCCACGGGAACTTCCGTCGACTTCACGAAGGCCAGCAGGTCTGGTGCCGGCCCGCATCTCCAGCAGGGCCGCGCGGCACCGCCGCGTGGGGCTCCCCTTGCCGGCGCCCGCGGGGCCCGATGGTATAGTCGTTCGCTCTCGGCAGTAGCCGTGGAATCTTGCTCTGCCATAACGATCTCCAATGCAGCAGGGAGCGAAAAAGGAAGATGGAGCAGCCCTTGGAGTCGGGTTCTCTGGATTGCGATGCAGCGCCGTCGTTCCTGGCCGGGGGCGGCGAGATGGGCGCCCTTATCCGCGCCCACGATTGGGCCTCGACGCCGCTGGGACCGCCGGAACAATGGCCGCAAAGCCTGAAGACCGCCATCCGCATCATGCTGGCGTCGCGGCAGCCGATCTGGATCGGCTGGGGCGAAACGCTCATCTTCTTCTACAACGATCCCTATAAAAGCATCATCGGCGGCAAGCACCCCGTGGCGCTGGGCTGTCCGACCATCGAGGTGTGGAAGGAAATCTGGGCCGACATCGAGCCGCTGCTGCGCACCGCCATGGGCGGGATGGAAGGCACCTATGTGGAAGAAAAGTTTCTCCTGATGGAGCGAAACGGCTATCCGGAGGAGACTTACTACACCTTCTCGTACAGCCCCATCCCGCGGGACGACGGCACGGCCGGCGGCATCCTGTGCGCCAATAGCGACGACACGGCCCGGGTCATCGCCGAGCGGCAGGTACGGCTGCTGCGCGAACTGGCCGCCGTCACCACGCAGGCGCACAGCTGGGACGAGGCTGGCCGCCTGGGTGCCCGCGCCCTGGGCCTGGACCCCTACGATGTGCCGTTCGCCATGCTGTACATGGCCGATCCCGGCAGCGACACGGCGACCCTGATCGGCAGCAGCGGAATCGAGGACGGGCACCCCGCCGCGCCGGCCGCCCTGGAGACCGGACGCGGCTCGCCCTGGCCGGTCCATGAAGTCCTGCGCGGCCAGGACGCTCTGATCCTGGAGGACCTGCCGGCAGACCTGGGCGCGGCCCTGCCGTCGGGCCCGTGGCGGGACGTTCCGGCCCGCGCGGCATTGCTGCCGGTTTCCCCCACGGGCGAGACCGGCATGGCCGGCGTCCTGATCGTCGGGCTGAATCCCTATCGCCTGGTCGACGACGGCTACCGCGGATTTCTCAAGCTGGTGGCCGGCCAGATCGGCGCCGCCATCGCCCACGCCCATGCCTACGAGGAAGAACGCCGCCGCGCGCGGGCGCTGGAAGAAATCGACCGCGTCAAGACCACCTTTTTCTCCAACATCAGCCATGAGTTCCGCACGCCCCTGACGCTGATGCTGGGACCGCTGGAAGAGTTGCTGCAGCGCACACCGGCCGACGACGGGCAGCACGCGCTGATCGACCTGACCTATCGCAACGGCCTGCGCCTGCTGAAGCTGGTCAATAGCCTGCTGGACTTCTCCCGCATCGAGGCGGGGCGGGTACAGGCCAGGTTCCAGCCCACGGACCTGGCGGCCCTGACGGCGGAGCTGGCTTCGCTGTTCCGCTCGGCCACCGACAAGGCGGGCTTGCGGCTGACGGTGGATTGCAAGCCGCCGCCGCAAGCGGTCCACGTCGACCGCGAAATGTGGGAAAAGATAGTCCTGAACCTGCTGTCCAACGCTTTCAAGTTCACCTTCGAAGGCGAGATCCGCATCGAGCTCGAGGCGGGCGTGCAGGGTGGCGTGCGGATGCGCGTGCGTGACACCGGCATCGGCATCGCCGAGCACGAGTTGCCCCACGTGTTCGACCGCTTCCATCGGGTCAGCGGCGCCGTGGGCCGCAGTATCGAAGGCAGCGGCATCGGCCTGGCCCTGGTGCAGGAACTCGTGCACCTGCATGGCGGGACGATCTCCGTGGAAAGCCAGCCCGGCGTCGGCACCACCTTTACCGTCGACCTGCCCCCCGGCAAGGCCCGCGCGCGGGGGGACACGCTCCAGGACGCCGCCGCCGGGGGCGGGGCCAGCGTCGCGGCGCAGGCCTACGTGGCCGACGCGCTGCGCTGGGTCCCGGAAGACCAGGCCGCGCCGCAGGCGCCGGCGCTGTCGTCCGTGCTGAACACCGGCATCGCGCAGGCGGGCGCCGTCGGCACGGAGCGCATCCTGGTCGTGGATGACAACGCGGACTTGCGCGACTATGTGCGCCGCATCCTGGGATCCGCCGGCTACCAGGTGACGGTTTGCGTCGATGGCCAGGACGCGCTGGCGACGGCGCGCCGCCAGCCCCCGGGGCTGATTCTTTCCGACATCATGATGCCGGGGCTGGACGGCTACGGCCTGTTGGCCGCCGTGCGCCAGGATCCGCATTTGCGCGATATCCCGGTATTGCTGATGTCCGCGCGCGCCGGCGAGGAAGCCCGCGTGGAAGGCCTGGATGCCGGCGCGGACGACTACCTGACCAAGCCCTTCTCGGCGCGCGAACTGCTGGCCCGGGTGGCGAGCAACGTCCAGATGTACCGGCTGCGGCAGGAGACCGCCCGCCGCCTGAAGGAAGACGCGCGCATCCTGGAAGTCCTGAACCGCGTCGGCACGACCATTGCCGCCGAACTGGACCTGAGCCGCGCGGTGCAGGTCGTGACGGACGCCGCCACCGAGCTGACCGGCGCGGCGTTCGGGGCGTTCTTCTATAACGTGCTGGACGACGCCGGCGCGCGCTATACCTTGTACACCTTGTCCGGCGCGCCCAAGGAAGCCTTCTCGCGCTTCCCGATGCCGCGCAACACCGCTGTCTTCGGCCCCACCTTCACGGGCACGAGCGTGGTGCGCTCCGACGACATCACCCGGGATCCGCGCTACGGCCACAACGCCCCCAACCACGGCATGCCGCCGGGACACCTGCCCGTCCGCAGCTATCTGGCAGTGCCGGTGGTGTCGCGCACCGGAGAAGTACTGGGCGGCCTGTTCCTGGGCCACGGCGAACCGGGCGTGTTCGACGACGCCGCGGAACGGCTGGCGGTGGGCATTGCCTCGCAAGCCTCCATCGCCATCGACAACGCCCGCCTGTATCAAGCGGCGCAGAACGAGATCGACCAGCGCAGGCAGGCCGAGCACGCCTTGCGGCAGCTGAACGAGACGCTGGAACTGCGCGTGGCCGAGGCGGTGGCGGAACGCGAGCGCCTGTGGGAACTGAGCGAGGACCTGCTCGCCGTGGGCGACTACGAAGGCAAGCTGCTGCGGGCCAGCCCGTCATGGACCCGCGTGCTGGGGCATGACCGCGAGCGGCTTTCCACTTGCCACTACAAGGACCTGCTGCACCCGGACGACCACGCCGCCGCGGCGGCCTCGCTGCGGGCCCTGCGCGAAGGCGGCCGCTCCGTGGCCTTCGAGTGCCGCATGCGCACGGACGCGGGCCTGTGGCGCTGGATATCCTGGACGCTGTCGGCCGACCCGCAAAATGGCACCGTGCATGGCGTGGGCCGCGACGTGACGGCGGACAAGGAAGCGGCGGAGACGCTGCGCCAGACCGAGGAAGCCCTGCGGATGGCGCAAAAGATGGAAGCCGTGGGCAAGCTGACCGGCGGCGTGGCGCACGACTTCAACAACCTGCTCCAGGTGATCGGCGGCAATCTGCAGTTGCTGGCCATGGATACGCGGGGCAACGAGCGGGCGGAAAAGCGCGTGCGCAACGCCCTGGCCAGCGTCGCCCGCGGCGCCAAGCTGGCGTCCCAGCTGCTCGCCTTCGGCCGGCGCCAGCCGCTCGCGCCCAAGGTGGTCAACCTGGGCCGCTTCGTGCGCGGCCTGGACGACATGCTGCGCCGCGCCCTGGGCGACGGCATCGAGATCGAGACCATCATCTCCGGGGGCCTGTGGAACACACTGGTCGATCCGTCCCAGGTGGAAAACGCCCTGCTCAACCTGGCCATCAATGCCCGCGACGCGATGCACGGCCACGGCAAACTGACCATCGAGGCCGGCAACGCCCTGCTGGACGACGACTATGCGCTGCGCCACGCCGACGTGAAGCCCGGCCAATACGTCATGGTGGCGGTCACCGACACCGGCGAAGGCATGACGCCGGAGGTCCTGGAACAAGTCTTCGAGCCTTTCTTCACGACCAAGCCGGAAGGCCGCGGCACCGGCCTGGGCCTAAGCATGGTGTACGGCTTCATCAAGCAGTCCAACGGCCACATCAAGATCTACAGCGAGCCGGGACAAGGCACCACCGTGCGCCTGTACCTGCCGCGCGAGCGGCAGGAAGAAGACCTGGCCACGGAGGTGGACACCGGGCCCATCGCCGGCGGCACCGAGACCATCCTGGTCGTGGAGGACGACGAGGAAGTCCGCGCCACGGTCGTCGACATGCTGGCCGAACTGGGCTACAGCGTGCTGAAGGCCAAGGACGCGCAAAGCGCGCTGGCCATCGTCGAAAGCGGCGTTCCGATCGACCTGCTGTTCACCGATGTCGTCATGCCGGGGCCCCTGCGCAGCCCGGAACTGGCGCGCAAGACGCGCGAACGCCTGCCCAATGTGGCGGTGCTGTTCACCTCGGGCTATACCGAAAACGCCATCGTGCATGGCGGGCGGCTGGACGAAGGCATCGACCTGCTGAGCAAGCCCTACACGCGCGAGGCGCTGGCCCGCAAGATCCGGCACGTACTGCGCAACCAGCAGCAGCGCAACGCCGCCCAGGCCTCGCGGCAACGGCAGCTGCCCCTGCCGGCGGCCCGGCGCAATGGCGCGGCGGCCACGCCGCTGCGCGTGCTGCTGGTGGAAGACGACAGCCTGATCCGGGCCAGCACGGCCGAAATGCTGGAGGCGCTGGGCCACAGCGTCGTGGCGACGGCCCACGCCTCCGCCGCCCTGGCGGCGCTGCACGGCGACCGGATCGACGTGCTGATGACGGACATCGGCCTGCCCGGGGTCTCCGGCGTGGAGCTGGCCGCCCAGGCCCGCGAGCGCCAGCCCGGCCTGGGGGTGGTGTTCGCGTCGGGACACGACGTGGGCGCCGATGGCGCGCACGATAACCTGGCCGACGCCGTCCACTTGCTCAAACCTTATACCCCCCAGGACCTGGAGCGGGTACTGGAGAGCCTGCGGCCCGCATCCTGAGGCGGGGCCTGGCACGCCAGTTGCTTCGCGCGACAAAAAGCGCGCGGCGCGCTGGGCCCGCGCGCCCGAAAACAGGAGCTGCCATGGCCTCGTCTACGCGAACGATCTGGAAAGGCGCCATTTCGTTTGGCCTCGTCAACATCCCCGTGGGCCTGCACACGGCAACCGTCGAATCCGGGGTGGATTTCGACTGGCTGGACAAGCGGACCATGGACCCGGTCGGCTACAAGCGCATCAACAAGCGCACCGGCCGCGAAATCGACCGGGAAAACATCGTCAAGGGCGTGCAGTACGAAGACGGCAAGTACGTCATCGTCTCCCCTGAGGAAATCGCCGAGGCCTATCCGCGCACCACGCAAACCATCGAGATCCAGCGCTTCGTGCCGGCCGAGCAGCTTTCCTTCGTGTACCTGGAGCGGCCCTACTACATCGCGCCCATCAACAAGGGCCAGAAGGTCTACGCGCTGTTGCGCGATACCCTGGCCAAGACCGGCAAGATCGGTATCGCCAAGGTGGTGATCCAGACCAAGCAGCACCTGGCCGCGCTGGTGCCCGCCGGCGATGCGCTGGTGCTGAACCTGATGCGCTGGGGCGACGAGGTCAAGCCCGTCGAGGACCTGGACCTGCCGGCCGCGGGCACCAAGGCGCTGGCCGCCAGCCCGCAGGAACAGAAGATGGCGAAAATGCTGGTGGAAGATATGTCGGGCGACTGGAACCCGGATGACTTCAAGGATGAATTCCGCCACGCCGTCATGGACCTGGTGGAACAGAAGGTCAAGGCCGGCAAGACCGAGACCGTGATCGAGCCGCAGGAAGAAGCCCCGAGCCTGGGCGGCGATAACGTCATCGACCTGACCGAGCTGCTGCAACGCAGCCTGAAGGGCGGGCATGGCGCCAAGGCGGCCGCCCCGGCCAAGAGCCCCGCGAAGAAGGCCGCCAAAAAGACCGCCACGAAGACCAAGTCCGCGTCCAAGTCCGGCGGCCGTACGCGCAAGGCGGCCTGACCATGGTCGACACCCTTGCCAAGTACCGCCAGAAGCGCAACTTCGATATCACGTCCGAACCCGCGGGCGGCGGCAAAGCGAACGCGGCGGCGCGCGCCTTCGTCATCCAGAAGCACTGGGCGACGCGCCTGCACTACGATTTCCGGCTCGAACTGGATGGCGCGATGAAAAGCTGGGCCGTGCCCAAGGGCCCCAGCTACGACCCATCCATCAAGCGCATGGCCGTCCAGGTGGAAGACCATCCCATCGCCTACAACCAGTTCGAAGGCGAAATACCCAAGGGCCAGTATGGCGCCGGCAAGGTCATCATCTGGGACGAAGGCACGTGGCAGCCGGTGGGCGACCCGCGCAAGGGCTATCGCGAAGGGCATCTGAAATTCGACCTGATGGGCGCCAAGATGCAGGGCCGCTGGGCGCTGGTGCGGCTGCACGGCAAGGAAAACGAAAGGCAGCCCCCCTGGCTGTTGATCAAGGATCGCGACGAATTCGCGCGGCCCGACAGCGAGTTCAGCGTGGTCGACGAAATGCCCGACAGCGTGGTGCCGCTGCGCGCGCAACGCAGGAAGGCGATCGCGCGGGCGTCGGCCAGCGGGGGACCGGCGCAGGGAAAGGCGGCGAAGAAGACGGCCGGCAAGACCGCCAAGGCGACGAAAGCGACGAAGGCCGCGGCAAGGGCCGCGGATGAATTTACCGCCGATCCGGCCGACGACGGCGCCGGGGGGCGGAAACTGCCCGGGGTGGCCCGCGCGCTGCCCGCCACCCTGAAACCCCAGCTTGCCACGCTGGTGGACGGCGTGCCGCCGAACACGGCGGACTGGGTCTACGAGGTGAAGTTCGACGGCTACCGCATCGTGGCCCGCCTGGACGAAGACGGCGCGCGGCTCTACACCCGCAACGGCCACGACTGGAGCGCGAAGATGCCGCACCTGGCCAAGGCGCTGGCCGGACTCAAGGTGCCGGGCACGTGGATAGACGGCGAGATCGTCGTCCTGGCCGATAACGGCGCACCCAGTTTCCAGGCCCTGCAGAACGCCTTCGAGGGCGAGCGCACCGCCAATATCGTTTACTACGCCTTCGATCTTCCCTACGTCGCCGGCCGCGATTTGCGCGAAGAACCGCTTACCGTGCGGCGCGCCCTGCTGGAGCAACTGCTGGACGGGGCTTCCGACGGCCCGGTGCGCTTCAGCGCCGCCTTCGACGTACCGCCCAAGGACCTGGTGGCGTCGGCGTGCAGGATGGGCCTGGAAGGCATCATCGCCAAGCGCAAGGACGCCGTCTATGTGTCCCGGCGCACCGATACCTGGGTCAAGATCAAATGCGCCCAGCGGCAGGAGTTCGTGATTATCGGCTACACCGATCCGCGCGGCAGCCGCACCGGTTTCGGCGCGCTGCTGGTCGCGGTCCATGACGACAAGGGCGGCCTGCGCTACGCCGGCAAGGTCGGCACGGGCTTCGACACGCGCGGGCTGGCCGAACTGGCGAAGAAGCTGCAGGCGCTGGAGGTCAAGGAACGGCCGCTGCCGCACCAGGCCGAGATGCCGCGCCAGGCGCACTGGATCCGCCCGGAACTGGTCGCCGAAGTGTCCTTCGGCGAATGGACGGGTGGTGGGCATATCCGTCATTCGGTTTTCCGGGGCTTGCGGGCCGACAAGCCGGCGCGCGCGATCACCCGCGAGGAAGCCGTCCCCGCCGAGGCGGTCGCCGACGACGACCATGACGGCAAGGACGAGACGCCCCCGCCCAAAGCCGCCGCGAAGAAAACCCGGGCAGGAAAAGAAAAGCCGGGCCGGCTGTCCAATCCCGACCGGGTCATCGATCCCTCCACGGGCCTGACCAAGCTGGACCTGGCGCGCTATTACGGGCTGGTGGCGCCGCTGCTGCTGACGCACCTGAAAGGCAGGCCGGTCTCGCTGGTGCGCGCGCCGGGCGGCATCCACGAGCCGCTGTTCTTCCAGAAGCACCTGGAAGCGGCCATGCCGGGCGTCAAGCCCTTGCCGGAAAAACTGGACCCGGGCCATCCCTCTTTGCTGGAAGTACCGTCGGACGTGGCCATCATGTCGGCGGCGCAGATGAACGTGGTGGAATTCCACACCTGGAACGCCGTCAAGACCGCGATAGACAAGCCCGACCGCATGCTGTTCGACCTGGATCCCGGGGAAGGCGTGAAATGGGCCACGCTGCAGCAGGCCGCCGGGCTGGTACGCGTGCTGCTGCGGGAGCTCGGCCTGGACTGCTGGCTGAAGACCAGCGGCGGCAAGGGGCTGCACGTGGTCGTGCCGCTGCGCAAGCAGTACGGCTGGGACCCGGTGAAGGATTTTTCGCAGGCCGTCGTGCGGCATCTGGCGCGCACCCTGCCCCAGATCTTCGTGGCGAAGAGCGGTCCCAAGAACCGCGTGGGCAAGATCTTCGCGGACTACCTGCGCAACGGCTTCGGCGCCACCACCGTATCGGCCTGGTCGGCGCGCGCGCGTCCCGGACTCGGCATCTCGGTGCCTATCGCCTGGGATGAACTGCCGGAAATCAAGAGCGGCGCGCAGTGGACCATCGCCAGCGTCCACAGCCGCCTGGACGCGGGCAACGAGCCCTGGGCGGATTACCGCGCCCAATCCCTGGGGCCCGCCATGAAGGCGCTGGACTTCGAGCCCGGGCGCCGGTAGGCAAATCGACGGGCCAATCCGGCACGCCGCTTGCTTCCCACCCGCACCCGCGCCGTGGCGCCCGCAAGAGACGCCCGCCGCATCCACACAACGGGAGCGCCAGCGCCAACCCCGCCCTGGCCGGAGCGCCACCTCTCCGGTGGCGGGGATGGGCGTCAGGCCGACTCTCCCGCGACAAAGGGTACGAGCAAAATGGCGAAAGAACACACGTCTTCAAGGCCGCACACCGAGCCGGCCGGCGGATGGGGCTCGACGCGCGCCGTCGGGTCCATCCTGGTCAAGGAGCATCGCCTGTTGCATGGCAGCAGGGTGCTGATGCATCAGAACAAGCCCGACGGCTACATGTGCGTGAGCTGTTCGTGGGCGAAGCCGGCCAAGCCCCATCCCTTCGAGTTCTGTGAGAACGGCGCCAAGGCCACCGCCTGGGACATCACCGCGAAGCAGGTGCCCGCGAGCTTTTTCGGCGAGTACACCTGTACCGAGCTGGAGGCCTGGTCCGACCACGAGCTGGAGGCCATCGGCCGCCTGACCGTGCCCATGCGCTGGGATGCCGACACGGACAAGTACGTGGAGATCGGCTGGCAACAGGCCTTCGATGAAATCGGCGCGCTGCTGCGCGGCCGCGATCCGGACTCCGTGGTGTTCTACACGTCCGGCCGCGCTTCGCTGGAAACCTCGTACATGTACGCGCTATTCGCGCGCATGTACGGGACCAACAATCTGCCGGACAGCTCCAACATGTGCCACGAGAGCACCTCGGTGGGCCTGCCCAAGACCATAGGCGTGCCGGTGGGCACGGTGACGCTGGAGGACTTCGAGCACACCGACTGCATGTTCTTCTTCGGCCACAACACCGGCACCAACGCGCCGCGCATGCTGCATCCGCTGCAGGAAGCCCGCAAGCGCGGCGTGCCTATCGTCACGTTCAATCCCCTGCGCGAACCGGGGCTGGTCAGCTTCACCAACCCGCAGTCCCCAGCCGAAATGCTGACCGGCAAGGAAACACGGATCAGCACCCAATACCTTCAATTGAAGCTGGGCGGCGATACCGCGGCGCTGGGGGCTTGTGCAAATGGTTGATCGAAGCCGACGACGCGGCGCGGGCGAGCGGGACGCCGGCGGTGCTGGACCATGCGTTTATCGCCGAGCACACCCACGGCTTCCAGGCCTTCGCCGACGCCATGCGGCGGACCGCCTGGGAAGATATCGAACGCGAGTCGGGCCTGGACCGCGCCGCGCTGGCGCAGGCGGCCGCGACCTATGCCAAGGCCAAAGCGGCCATGCTGCTCTACGGCATGGGGCTGACGCAGCATCGCAATGGCGTGCAAAGCGTGCAGATGATCACAAACCTGATGCTGCTGCGCGGCAATATCGGCAAACCCGGCGCGGGCGTGTGCCCCATCCGCGGCCACTCCAACGTCCAGGGGCAGCGCACGGTAGGCATCACGGAAAAGCCGGACCATGTGCCGGCCGACAAGCTGCGGGAGCTTTACCGCTTCGACCCGCCGTCGAAGAAAGGCATGAACACGGTAGAGGCCTGCGAAGCCATGCTGGATGGCCGCGTGTCCGCCTTCATCGGGCTGGGCGGCAATTTCGCGCGCGCCACGCCGGACCACTACCGCATGGAACCGGCCTGGCGGCGCCAGGACCTGACCGTCGGCATCACGACCCGCCTGAACCGCAGCCACCTGCTGCACGGGCGCCACGCCTATCTGCTGCCCTGCCTGAGCCGTATCGAAATCGACCGCCAGGCCACGGGAGAACAGGCCGTCTCGATGGAGGACAGCACCGGGTGCTTCCATGGATCGCGCGGCATCCACGAGCCGGCCAGCGACAAACTGCTGTCGGAGCCCGCCATCGTGGCCGGCATCGCCAAGGCCACGCTGCCCCCGAATCCGCACGTGGACTGGGACCGCTGGGTGGGCGATTACGGCCTGGTGCGCGACGCCATCGAGGCCACCTACCCCAAGATCTTCAAGGACTTCAACCGGCGCATGTGGAATCCCGGCGGCTTCCATCGGCCCCTGGGCGCCTGTGAGCGGAAGTGGGAAACCGAGACCGGCAAGGCGAACTTCGTCGTGCCCGAGACGCTGGACGACGATCCCGACATGCCGGAAAAAGGCGGCGATGTCATCCGCCTGATGACGACGCGCGGCGACAACCAGTTCAATACCACCGTCTATGCGCTGGATGACCGCTTCCGCGGCGTGTACGGAACGCGCAAGGTCATCATGATGAATCCCCAGGACATGGCCAGGCTCGGATTGCAGGAGGACGATCTGGTGGTCGCCAGCACCGTGGCGCACGATGGCTACAAGCGGGAAGTGGGCGGCCTGAAGGTGCGCCCCTACGACATTCCGGCCGGCTGCGCGTGGGGCTATTACCCGGAATGCAATCCCCTGATCCCGCTTTGGCACCATGCCAAGGAAAGCAAAGTGCCCGCTGCGAAGTCGGTGCCCATCACACTGCGCAAGGAGGCCTGACGCACTCATGTGCCGCCGCGCAGTCGTCTGGATCGCCGCGCTGTGGACCGGCGCCGTGGCCGCCGCGCCGGGCCAGGACGTCCTGGCGCCGGCCGGCATCCAGGCCGAGCGCATTCTCGCGCTCTGGCATGTGACCCTGGCCGTGTGCACGGCGGTGTTCGTGGCGGTGCTGCTGGCGCTGGTCGTGGCGATCCGGCGGGCGTCGCGCCGGGACAAGGAAGGGCGCGAGCCGGATCGGCGGCACGAGCCGCGGCTGCGGCGTGGGGTCGTCGCCGCCACCGTCGTTTCCGTCATCCTGCTGTGCGGCCTGATCGCGGCGGATTTCCTGACCGACCATGCCCTGTCGCGGCTGCCCATGGCCGACCCGCTGCGCGTAGAAATGGTCGGCCACCAATGGTGGTGGGAAACCCGCTATGCCGCCGATGGCGACCGCCCTGCCTTCGTCACGGCCAACCAGCTGCGCCTGCCCGTGGGCCGGCCCGTGCTGGTCACGCTGAAGTCCTCGGACGTCATCCACACCTTCTGGGTGCCCAACCTGCACGGCAAGCGCGACATGATTCCGGGCCGCGACGCGGCTATCCTGCTGCGCGCGGACCGCGCGGGGGACTATCGCGGCCAGTGCGCGGAGTTCTGCGGGGCCGAACACGCATTGATGGCGTTTTCCGTATCGGCCCTGCCGCAGCCGGACTACGCCGCGTGGGTGCAACGCGAACGACAGGACGCGCGGCCGCCGGAGGACGCCACCCTGCGGCGCGGCATGGGCATCTTCCTGGGCAATGCCTGTGCGCAATGCCACACCATACGCGGGACGCCGGCCTCGGGCACGCTGGGACCGGACCTGACGCACGTGGCCAGCCGTCCGCTGCTGGCGGCCGGCACCATCGCCAACACACCGGAAAACCTGGCCCGGTGGATCGCGGCGCCGGGTTCGATGAAGCCCGCCACCACCATGCCGCCGACCGGACTGCCGCCGGAAGAGATGCAGGCGCTGGTGCGCTACCTGGGATCCTTGCAATGACGACCGACCCCGAGCCATCCCGCCCGCCCCCCGCCGGCACGCCAGCCAGGCCCGGCTCGGCGCACCCGGCCGGACCTGGCCCGGCCCGGCCTGACGCGGCCCGGGTGGATGGCGCCGGCGGGGCGCGTCCGCTCGATGGCCCGGATGCCACGACTTCGGCGCGCGCGATGCTGGCGGAGACCTGGCGGGATCCGCCCGGCTGGCGTGGATGGCTGTGCGCCATCAACCACAAGACCATCAGCCTGCGCTTCATGCTGGCGACCTTCGTGTTCTTCCTGCTGGGCGGCCTGCTGGCGCTGGCGATGCGCCTGCAACTGACCCGGCCGGACAACCAGCTGGTGGGGCCGACCTTCTACAACCAGCTTTTCACCATGCACGGCACCACCATGATGTTCCTGTTCGCCGTCCCGGTGATGCAGGCCGTGGCCGGCTATCTGGTGCCGCTGATGATAGGGGCGCGCAGCGTGGCCTTTCCCCGGCTGAACGCATATGCGTACTGGGTCTTCGTCTTCGGCGGGCTGTTCCTGTTCGGCGGCTTCCTGCTGGGCGCGGGGCCGGACGCCGGCTGGTTCGCCTACGTTCCCCTGTCCGGCCCCGACTATTCCACCGGCAAGGGCGTCGACATCTGGGCCCAGATGATCACCTTCACCGAGCTGGCGGCGCTGCTGGAGGCCATCGTCCTGATCACCACCATCCTGAAACTGCGGGCGCCGGGCATGACGCTGAACCGCATGCCGCTCTTCGTCTGGGCCGTGCTGGTCACGCAGTTCATGGTGATCTTCGCCATGCCCGCCGTGATGTTCGGCAGTACCGCCCTGATCCTGGACAGGCTGGTGGGCACGCATTTCTACAACCCGGCGCGCGGCGGAGACGTGCTGCTCTGGCAGCACCTGTTCTGGTTCTTCGGCCACCCCGAGGTCTACCTGATCTTCATCCCGCCGCTGGGTTTCATCTCGACCATCCTGCCCACTTTCGCACGCCGGCCGGTGTTCGGCTATCCGGCCATGGTGCTGGCCTTGGTGGCCATCGCCTTCCTGGCCTTCGGCCTGTGGGCCCACCATATGTACGCCACCAGCATGCCCGAGATGGGCAAGCGCTTTTTCACGGCCTCGAGCCTGGCGATCGCCATACCGTCCGGCGTGCAGATCTTCTGCTGGCTCGCCACGCTGGCCACGGGACGCTTGCGCTGGAGTACACCGCTCTGCTTCGTACTGGCTTTCTTCTTCATCCTGGTCCTGGGCGGCATGACGGGGGTGATGCTGGGATCGGTTTCGCTGGACCTGCAGGTGCACGACACCTACTTCGTCGTCGCGCATCTGCACTATGTGCTGTTCGGCGGGGCCGTGTTTCCGCTGTTCGGCGCCTTCTACTACTGGTTTCCCAAGTTCACCGGGCGGCTGCTGGACGAGACCCTGGGCTACTGGCACTTCTGGCTGTTCTTCATCGGCTTCAACCTGACCTTTTTTCCCATGCACGTGCTGGGGCTGGAAGGCATGCCCAGGCGGGTCTGGACCTACCCCGCCGGGATGGGCTGGGACGGCATGAACCTGTGGGCGACGGTGGGCGACGGCATGCTGGGGGCCGGGGTGTTGATTTTCCTGTTCAACGTACTGCGCAGCCGGCGCCGGGGCGTCCCGGCCGGCCCGGATCCCTGGGCGGCGGGCACGCTGGAATGGCGCAGCAGCAGTCCGCCGCCGCCGCACAACTTCGATTGCCTGCCGGTGGTGGCATCGCGCGATCCCCTGTGGGACGACGGCGTGCGTGGCAGCGTGGCGGGGCTGGCGGCCGATGCGCGCGAAGTGCTGGTGACCACCGCCGTCGACGCGCGTCCGGACCTGCGCGTGCTGTTTCCCAATCCCTCGATCTGGCCTTTTGTCAGCGCCGTGGCCACCGCGGTGCTGTTCGTGGCGTCGGTGTTCACGCCCTGGGCCGTGGTGTGGCTGTCGGCGCCGGTGGCGGCGGCGATGATCCTGTGGTTCTGGCCCAGCCGGCGCGCGACCGGACAGGCCATACGGCTGGAGCGCAAGCCATGACGCATCGCCACGGCGAGGAAGTGGCCGTTGCCGCCGGCACCGTGATCGACGTGTCCGGCCTGCCCACCTACGGATTCGGCCATCGCAGCCTGATGTGGTGGGGCACCATGGGATTGATGCTGATCGAAGGCACCGTGTTCGCCATCGGCGTGATGAGCTACTTCTACTTGCGCGGGCTGGCGCCGCAATGGCCGATCGCCGCCGACCCGCCCGCCCTGGCCTGGGGGACCGCCAACACCGTGCTGCTCTTGGCAAGCCTGTGGCCGAATCACCTGGCCAAGCGCGCCGCGGAACGCCAGCAGCGTGCGCGCGCGGCGCTCTGGGTCGTCGTGTGCGTCGTCCTGGCCGCCGTCTTCCTGGCCCTGCGGGCGCTGGAATTCACGGCGCTCAACGTATCGTGGAACGAGAACGCCTACGGCGCGCTGGTGTGGTTCCTGCTGGGGCTGCATACCACCCACCTCATCACGGATACGGTCGATACGGCCGTGCTGGCGGCGCTACTGTTCACCCAGCGTTTCGATGGCCGCCGATATGTCGACGTCAGCGAGAACGCCATGTACTGGTATTTCGTGGTGTTCAGCTGGGTGCCCATCTATGCCGTCATTTACCTGGCGCCGCGTTTCTAGCGGGGGCTCCATGAATCACTTCCCGCGCATAGCGCCGGCACGGCGGCCGGCTTCGATTCCGGCGATGTCGCCGGCATGCCTCGCGGTGCTGGCGGCGTGTTTTCCGCTGGGGGCGCATGCGCATGTCGCGTCGGCGGATGCGGCCGGGCTGCCGGATCTCCAGCCGGTGCTGGAGCCCTGGGTCGTCGGCACGCTGCTGCTGAGTCTGTTCCTTTATGTGGCGGGCTATCTGCGGCTGCGCCGCCACGCCGCCGCGGGCCCGGATGATGAGGCGGACGCTGGCGTCGGCGCGTCCGGAAACGGGGCGTCGGCCCCCGGTGCGTCGGCCCCCGGTGCGTCGAGCGACGGCGCGTCGGGCGACGGCGCCCGGACGCGCCAGCGCCAATTGCTGGCCTTCCTGGCCGGCTGGGCGACGCTGTGCATCGCGCTCGTATCGCCGTTGGACGCGCTGGGTCCCGTGCTGTTCTCGGCACACATGGTGCAACACGAGATGCTGATGATCGTGGCCGCGCCATTGCTGGTCGTGAGCCGGCCGCTGGCCGTGTGGCTGTGGGCGTTCCCCCGGCGATGGCGGCGCCCCATCGCCCGGGCGTGGCGGTGGCGGCCCTTGCTGCGCGCCTGGACGCTGCTGACTGGCGCGCTGGCCGCGTGGATGTTGCATGCGGCGGCGCTGTGGCTATGGCACGTGCCCCGGTTCTTCCAGGCGGCCCTGGCGGATCCCACCGTGCATGCGTGGCAGCACGCCAGCTTCCTGGCGAGCGCCCTGCTCTTCTGGTGGCCCATCTTCGGCGCGAGCCGCCGCACCGCCCCGGGCGGCTATGCCATGGTGTCGCTGTTCACCACCATGGTCCATACCGGCGCGCTGGGCGCCTTGCTGACGCTGGCCCCGGGCCTGTGGTATCCCGCCTATGCCGAACCCGCGGCGGCGCTGGGCGTGGACGCGCTGCGCGACCAGCAACTGGGCGGCCTGGTGATGTGGGTGCCGGGCGGCCTGGCCTATCTGATCGGCGGGCTGTACGTCGGCTGGCGCTGGCTGGCGCGCCCGGCCCTGTCCGTGTCGGTCATGGTGCTGCTGGCCGTACCGGCGTCGATGCTGCCCACCCGCCCCGCCCATGCCGCGGGCGATGATGCATCCTCCGCGGACGCGATGCTGACCGCGCGCGGCCGCTATGTGGCCAGTGCCGGCGACTGCTTCGGATGCCATACCAATCCCAAGGGCGGCGCGCCTTACGCCGGTGGCCGCGAGCTGTGGTCGCCCTTCGGCACCATCGTCTCCACCAATATCACGCCCGATCCCCGGCACGGCATAGGGGGCTACACCTACGAGGAATTCGCGCGCGCCCTGCGCCGCGGCGTGGCGCGCGGCGGCAAGCCGCTGTATCCCGCCATGCCCTATGCGTCCTTCGCCAGGATGACGGAGGACGACCTGCGCGCGCTGTATGCCTACATGATGCACGACGTCCCGGCCGTGGATCAGTCGCCGCCGCCCACCGACCTGCCTTTCCCGTTCAACCAGCGCTGGATGCTGCGCGGCTGGCAAGCCCTGTTCGTCCCCGACGAGGTCTACCAGCCGCGCCCCGGGCGGGATGCGCAATGGAACCGCGGCGCCTACCTGGTGCAGACGCTGGGACACTGCGGCGCCTGCCATACGCCCCGCGGCCCCGCCTTCCAGGAACGCGGCGACGACGAAACGTCCCGCCACTTCCTGACCGGCGGCGTGAATGACCACTGGTTCGCGCCCAACTTGAACAGCGGCATGGGCTCGGGACTGGGCCGCATGAGCGTCGACGAGCTGGCCACCTTCATGAAGACCGGACATGCCAACGGCAACATGGCCTACGGCAGCATGGTCGAAACGGTGGAAACCAGCCTGCAGCACCTGACGGACGAGGACCTGCGCGCCATCGCGGTCTACCTGAAGAGCCTGCCGCCGAATGCGGACAGCGGCCGCTACCGCGAGGACCGCGCGGCGGCGGCCGAGGCCACGCCGGAACAGGGCAATCGCACCCTGGACGTGGAGTCCGTGGGCGCCGCCGTGTACAAGAACTTCTGCGCGCAATGCCACCAGGCCAACGGCATGGGCATACCGGGCGTCTACCCCCGCCTGGCGGGCAACCCATCGGTGCTGGCGCAGGACAAGACCTCGCTGATGCGCATCGTGATGGAAGGCGGGCGCAGCGCGCAGACGGCGCACGGCCCGGCGCCGCAGCACATGCCTCCCTTCGATACCGTGCTGACCGAGGCCCAGATCGCGCAGGTCATCACCTATATCCGCAGCTCCTGGGGCAACGACGCGCCGCCGGCTTCGGGCGCGGAAGTCGCGCAGCTGCGGCAGGCGTTGAAGAAATAGCAGCTCAGCCGCCGGCACGCCCTTTGCTCCGCTGTGGGTTCCTGTTCATCGGCAAGGAGAAAAAGCATGAGCGATAACCTCAACGACCGCGGCCCGCGCGACCGCTCCCGGATCGCCCTGGACGAAGAGTGGGAGCTGCGCTACTGGAGCAAGGAATTCGGCTGCACGCCGGACGAATTGCGCGAGGCGGTCAAGGCGGCCGGCAGCAATGCCGTCGACAAGGTGCGCGCGCAGCTGAAGGCACCCGCCCGCACGGCGGGATAGGCCGGCGCCGCCGCGCTATCCCCCGCCCGGGCGCCGCGTGGGCGGCGGCCGGGGCATGGGGCTTGCAACGATGGCGTCCTTCCCTTTGACGGCGCCATCATGCGTATCCATCACCTGAACTGTATATCGTCATGCCCGCTGGGCGGCCATCTGATGGATGGCCGCAGCGATTGCCTGCTCTGCCGGGGCACCCTGTGCTGCCATTGCATCCTGATCGAAACACCGGCGGACGGGCTGGTTCTCATCGACACCGGCTTCGGGCTGCGCGATGTGCGCGCGCCGCGCACGCGCCTGAGCGCTTTCTTCCTGGCGCTGCTCAAGCCCGACTTCAAGGAATCCATGACGGCGGTGCGGCAGATCGAGCGCCTGGGCTACCAGGCGCGCGATGTCCGGCACATCGTGCTGACGCACCTGGATTTCGACCATGCCGGTGGCCTGGACGACTTTCCCGACGCCAGCGTTCACCTGTCGCGCCCGGAACGCGAGGCGGCGGCGCGCCAATCCACCTGGCTGGACCGGCAGCGGTATCGCCCGCAGCAGTGGTCTTCCCGTCGGCGCTGGAAGGAGTACGCCCCCACCGGGGACGACTGGTTCGGTTTCCAGGGCACGCGCCCCATCGAAGCACTGCATGGCGAGGTGGCCCTGGTCCCCCTGCACGGGCACACGCTGGGCCACGCGGGCGTGGCGGTGCGGCGGGGCGATGGCTGGCTGCTGCAAGCCGGGGACGCCTATTTCTATCATCAGGAACTGGACCATGACCGGCCGCGCTGCACACCAGGCCTGCGCCTGTATCAATGGATGATGGAAAAGGACCGCGGCGCGCGCCTGCACAACCAGGCGCGCCTGCGCGAGCTGCGCCATCGACATGGCGGCCAGATCGCCGTCTGCTGCAGCCACGATCCCCACGAATTCGATGCGCTGCGCGCCGGTGCCGACGCCGCGGGCCCGCTGGCGCAGCCGGCGGCGGGCTAGCCGGCCTACCAGGGCTGCACCAGCAGGACCACCAGGATCACGGTGACCAGGGCCCAGAACATCCACTTCGTTTTCATGCATCATCTCCTGGCGCGGTGGCCGGCGGGTACGTCTGGCCGTCCGGCAAGCGGCGCTGGCCGCATCGCGCCGGCTGACGGCGGCTGCCGCTCAGCGTCCCGAACCGCTGCCGGATGGTCCGGATCCGGAACCTCCTCCGCCGCCCCCGGGGCCCTGGCTGCCCCCGGTAAGAGGCGCGCCCTGCTCGGTGCCCGTGCCCGTGGGTGCCGAAGGCCCGGCCTGCGGCGCGGAGGGTACGCTGGCGCCCTGGATGGCGCGCTGCCGGATGGCCGCCGCCTGGGCATCGTCGCGCGACGGCGCCGGCATTTGCGATAGATAGCCGGTCACCGCATCGATATCGGCATCGCTGAGCTGGCGGGCGATCTGGGGCATTTGTCCACTCGGGTCGTTGGTGCGCGTGCCGCTTTTGAACTCGCGCAGCGCGGATGCGAGGTAGCCGGCGTGCTGTCCGGCCAGGTAGGGATAATTGGGCGGCTCTCCCGCGCCGCCCGGGCCATGGCAGTTGGCGCAGGCCTGTACGTGCAGCGCCTCATCGCCGGCGGTATAGAGGGTCTCGCCGCGCTTGCGCGCGTCCGCCGACTGCGCGGGCGCGCCGCCGGTCCCGGAGGCAGGCGGCGTGGCCGGTGGCTTCAGGCTTTCGTAGTAGGCGGACACGGCGGCGCGTTCCTCCGTGCCCAGGCCCTTGGCGATGGGCGCCATGATGGGATTCTGGCGGCGTCCATCGGCATAGCTGTCCAGCTGCTCCTGCAGATAGCGCGCCGGCTGTCCCGCCAGCCGCGGGAAACCGCTGGCGGCATTGCCTTCCCCCTGCGCGCCGTGGCAGGTCACGCAGGCGATCACACCCTTGGCCGGGTTGCCATTGGCCGCGATGCGCTGGCCCGCCTGGACGTCGGCGGTCCCGGCCGCGCCCGCGGCCGTCTGCGCGGCGGCGGGCGCCAGCGTACAGCCCAGCAGCACGGGCAGCGCGGCGTGGGATAAAGCTACTCGGATATTCATGGCGCACCTCAAGCCTGGACCAGCGGAGCCGGGGATTTCAGATACCGCGACACGATGGCGTCCGCCGCCCAGTAGGCCAGCGCGCCGACCGTACCGGTCGGGTTGTACGAAGCATTCTGCGGAAAGTTCGACGCGCCGATGACGAACAGATTGTGCAAGTCCCAGCTTTGCAGGTACCGGTTGACGACGCTGGTCGACCGGTCGTCGCCCATGACCGTGCCGCCGGTATTGTGCGTGGTCTGGTACTGCGTCACGGTGTAGGGCCCCTTGCGCGAGGCGCCATGCACCTGCTTGCCACCCATGGCGCGGCCGATCTCCAGCGCGCGATCGGTCAGGAAGCTGGACATCTTCACGTCGTTCTCATGGAAATCGAACGTCATGCGCAACAGCGGCAGCCCCCAGGCATCGCGATACGTGGGGTCCAGGTCCAGGTAATTGGCCCGGCAGGAAACCGAGCTGCCGTGCACGTTCAGCACCGAGGTATGGTTGTAGTGGCGTATCACCGCCTTTTTCCATTCCGATCCCCAGGGCGGCGTACCCACCGGCGTGGGATGGAACTCGATCGGACGGCCATTGGTCATGATTTCGCCGATATAGGCACCGCCGACGAAACCATGCGGGCCGTGGTCGAAGTTGTCGGAAACGAAATCCGAAACCACCGTGCCGCAGGCCCCCGAACGCATGAAGGGATTGATGTTCACGCTGGCGTCGTAGAACACCTGCACCGCGCTCATGGTCTGGTACGCGTAGCCCCGGCCCACCACGCCCTTGCCGGACTCCGGGTCGTAGGGCTGGCCGATTTTCGACAGCAGCAGCATCCGCACGTTGTTCAGGGCGAAGCCGCCGAGGATCACCAGATTCGCCGGCTGCTCGAACTCGCGTCCCGCCGCATCCACATAGGTCACGCCGGTGGCGCGCTTGCCGTCGCTGTCCACATTGATGCGCAGCACCTGGCACTGGGTACGCAGCTCGAAATTCTTGTCCTTCAGCAGGACCGGCAGCAGGATGGTCTGCGGCGAGGACTTGGCATAGTGCTCGCAACCGTAGCGCTCGCAGAACCCGCAGAACATGCAGGTGTTCAGCGTCATGCCCTCGGGGTTGGTGTAGGGCTGGCTCAGGTTGGCGGAAGGCTGCGGATAGGGGTGCAGGCCCAGCCCGGCCGCCGCCTTGCGGAACATCGCGGACCCGTAGGGTTCTTTCATGGGCGGCGTGGGGTAGTCGCGCGCGCGGGGGTCTTCGAAGGGGTTGCCGCCTTCCACCTTGCCGCTCTTCAGGTTGCCCGCCTTGCCGCTCACCCCCAACAGGTACTCGAAGCGATCGAAGTACGGTTCCATCGTGGCGGCGTCCACGCCCCAGTCCTGCACCAGCAGGTCCTCGGCCATGAATTTGTCCCCATAGCGCTCGCGCGTCAGGCTGCGCATGCGGAAATCCGTATCCTGGAAGCGGTAGGTCTGGCCATTCCAGTGCACGGCCGCGCCGCCCAGGCCCGTACCGGGCAGGAAGCTCTCCCAGCGCCGTATGGGCAAGGCCTCCTGCCGGCTGTTATTGCGGAAGGTCACGGCTTCCTTGGTGTTGTCCTGCATCAGGGCCTTGCGCACGGAATAGCGCAGTTCGTCATGCATGTAGGGCCCCTGGAAGTCCGGCACCGTAAAGCGCGGCTCGCCGCGCTCCAGGCCGACCACATGCAGTCCCGCCCGCGTCAATTCCCGGCCCAGCATGGTGCCCACCAGGCCGACGCCGATGAGCACCGCATCCGTTTCTGGCAGTTTGGTAGCCATGTCAGCGGCCTCCGTGGGACTGCCCGGCCGCATGGCCCGGCATGGTTTCCGGCGTGGTCCCATTGCCGGTGGGGGCGTTGCCGACCGACGCAGGCACCTCCGGATGGATATGGATCACGCCGCGATTGTCTTCGGCCAGGCTCATGGGCGCGCGGTTGAAGGCGATGCCATGCTGGTCCACCAGGTGATAGTAGGTGGCGTGGGCGCCAGGAAAGCCGATCATCTTCCACGACACCATGTCCTTGTTGCCGCCGTACACCGGGTCGCTCAGGAAGCCCTCCACGGTCAGGCCCCACAGCGACTCGAAGAACACATTGGCCGGCACGCCATTCAGATCGCGCTTGCTTTGCTGCAACTCGCGCAGGAAGGCATCCTGCTCGGCCGGGGCGCGCTTGTCGAAAGGCGTGCCGCTCTTGCCGAGCTCCTCCCGCAAGGCGCGACAGGCATTGCGGAACAATTCGGCGGGCGTGAAGGGCAACTGGTATCCCTGGGTCGGCTCGCCCTGCTTCCATGGCCCGCCGCGATACAGCCGCTCGCCGGCTCCCCAGGCGCCGCCCAGCTGCTTGTCGATGTAGTTGGGCACGCCGGCCTCCAGCGCGCCGGGGCCCGCCTCGTCCTGCGGGATCAGCCGCGCCACCGCCGCCTGGACGAAGGCGGCTTCTTCGGGCGTCAGAAAGATGTAGGCAGCCGCCTTGTCGTCCGCCGTCTGCGCGGTCGCGACCGCCGGAGCGGCCGATACCGTCGCCGCCGCCAGTCCGGCGCGCTTGAGGAAGTTTCTTCTCGAAGGAATCATGATGGCTTCTCCCTTGGAAACGCCACGCTGGGCGCATCCGGCGCTCCCGGGATAGCCGTCCTTCCCGGGCAGGCGGGCGGGAAAGGCGCCGGCCGTCCGCGCGCGCCAGGAGGGCGGCGGCGAAGCAAAGGGGCAAGGCGCCGGACACACAGGGCCGCCGGCGCAGGTTGAGTAGGCCTTACCCCTGCTTTGTAGGTAGCGGGCCGGCGTTTCCCGCGCACGGCGCGCCATGCGGACCGCGCCGCCGCACAGGGCGCGGACCTTGCGATTTCTCAATCCATCCATGCGCTACGCCGGATCAATGTCCAGCATATAGACCTGGATGCGGCGGACGGGAACGGCACATGCGCCCTTGGGCCACGTCAGCCAGGCCGCGGCCGCACCGCATCGG
The DNA here is from genome assembly GCF_001676705.1 of Bordetella bronchialis. NCBI lineage: Bacteria > Pseudomonadati > Pseudomonadota > Betaproteobacteria > Burkholderiales > Alcaligenaceae > Bordetella > Bordetella bronchialis. The sequence continues at coordinate 1,529,349 of NZ_CP016170.1, read as the reverse complement.
GACGCCCGGCGATAACGCTTACAGGAGATCGCGATGGAAAGCACCGCAAGCACCGCAAGCACTGCGGCGACGATAGACCCGGATGTACTGGAATCGCACTTCATGGATTGGCTGCGTGACGCGCACGCCATGGAGCAGCAGGCCGAGACCATGTTGACGGCGATGGCCAAGCGCATAGAAAGCTACCCGGACCTGAAGCTGCGCATCGAAAAGCACATCGAGGAAACGCGCAACCAGGCCCAGCTCATCGCGCAGTGCATAGAACGGCGCGGCGGCGACACCTCCGCGTTGAAGGACCTGGCGGGCAAGGCCATGGCCGGCATGCAGGGCGCCGCGGGCATGTTCGCCAGCGACGAAATCGTCAAGGGCGGGATGATGAGCTACGCCTTCGAGCATTTCGAGATCGCCTCGTATCGCAACCTGATCGAGGCCGCGCGCATGGTGGGGGACCGCGAAACCATGGCCATCTGCGAACGCATCCTGCCCGAGGAGCAGGCGATGGCGGACTGGCTCGCGCACAACCTGGCCGGCGTTTCGCGGCGTTTCCTGGAATTGGCCCAGACCCCCGGCGCCAAGGCCAAGGTCTGAAACCACAACCGTCGGCACGCTGGCGGGCCCGCCGGGTTCGCGGCCGCCGATCCTGCCGATCGACTGGAGGATTTATGTTTGCCCACAACAAACGACTGCAATACACGGTGCGCGTCCAGAGCAGCAACCCCGGACTGGCCAACCTGCTGCTGGAGCAGTTCGGCGGCCCGCAAGGCGAACTGGCCGCCGCCATGCGCTACTTCACGCAGTACGTCGCCGAGGAAGACCCGGGCCGCAAGGACATGCTGATCGACATCGCCACCGAAGAGCTCAGTCACCTGGAAGTCATCGGAACGCTGGTGGCCATGTTGAACAAGGGCGCCAAGGGCCAGCTCGCGGAGGCCGTCGATACCGAAGCCGAGCTTTACCGCGCGGTGAGCGGTCCCGGCAACGATTCCCATGTCACCCAGGTCCTGTACGGCGGCGGGCCGGCGCTGATCAATTCGGGCGGGCAGCTGTGGAACGCCGGCTACATCGATTCCATCGGCGATCCCTCGTGTGACCTGCGCTCGAACATCGCGGCCGAAGCGCGCGCCAAGATCATCTACGAGCGCCTGATCAACGTCACCGACGACCCCGGCGTGAAGGATGCGCTGACCTTCCTGATGACGCGCGAAGTCTCGCACCAGCGGTCCTTCGAAAAGGCGCTGTACTCCATGCAGCCCAACTTCCCCCCGGGCAAGCTGCCGCCCGACCCGCGTTTCGCCAACACCTACTTCAATATGTCCGAAGGCGAAGGCGACACGCGCGGCCCCTGGAACAGCGACGAGAACTTCGAGTTCGTCGCCAGCGCCAGCGAGGCCGGCCCGCAGGACGGCGACGGCATGGCCACGGTGCAGCTGGATGCCGACGAGACCACGGCGGTACAGGGCCTGATGGCTCGCACCGCATCGGACCCGCAATCCAATCCGCGGACCGGCGCGGAATTGGGCGCGGGCAATGCGGAACCCGGAACCACGACCTGAGCAGGGATCCCCGCTACGCCGCGGATCGGGCATGCTGGAGCCCGCCGCGGCGTTTTTTTATGTGCGGGTGGAACGACGCCTGGGTTCCGGCCGCCCGGCACAGCAGTTGCTGCCGATCCTTATCCGCGCCCGGGACCGCGTGATGCACAACGACTACGACGGCGTCCCGGCGCCCAAGGACGACGCCATGTCTTCTTATCTTACCGACCGGTGCATCGCCATCGGCGCTTCCTGGGGAGGTGTCACCGCGATCCTGCGATTGGTCGCCGAACTTCCGGCCGACATTCCCGTGCCGGTTTTCATCGTCCAGCACATCGGCGCGCATGCCAGCCAGCTGGATGCGCTGATCGACCGGCAAGGGCCTAACCCCGCGAAGTTTCCCGCGCACGGCGAACGCATCCAGGCCGGCACCATCTACGTGGCACCTCCGGATCGCCATATGCTGGTCGACAAGGACACCATCATGCTGGACCCGGGCCCCAAGGAGAACCACGCCCGGCCCTCCATCGACCCCTTGTTCCGGTCGGTGGCCCTGGCCTACCGCGAGCGGGCCGCGGGCGTCATCCTGACCGGCATGCTGGACGACGGCACCGCGGGGCTTAAGGCCATCAAGGACTGCGGCGGCATCGCCGTGGTGCAGGATCCGGCCGATGCGGAGCAGGCCGACATGCCCCGCAGCGCGATCGCGAATGTCGAGGTGGATCACATCGTTCCGCTTGCCGGCATGGGCGCCTTGCTTGGAACCTTGGCGCAGTCCCGACCCGGCGGACAGACCGTGAATGTGCCGGACCATGTCCGGCGGGAGCATGCCATGACGCTCGGCCAGAGCATCATCGAGAATCTGACGACGATCGCGCATCCCTCCGCACTGACCTGCCCTGACTGTGGCGGCGCCTTGTTCGAGCTGAACGACACACGGCCAATGCGCTATCGCTGCCATATGGGTCACGCCTTCACGCTGGAGTCGCTCGCGAACGTGCAGGCGGACACCGCGGAAGTGTTCCTGTGGGCGGCGCTACGCTCCCTGACGGAAAAGTCGCTGATCATCCGCCGCATGGCGGAGGCCCTGCCGCACGGAGATACCGCCCAGGCGGAGCAGGCGCTGCGCGAGGCCGACCGGCTGTCAGCGGTGTGCGAACAGTTGCGCGGCCTGGTGCAAAAGTCCACCTGAGGGCACCGCCGCAAGGCAAGGCCTGGTGGCGGCGGGCGCCTAGCTCCGCGGCGCTTCCTCGCGCTTTCGCGGCTGGACGTCGACATCGATCCACTTTTCCACCCAGCCGACCAGCCGGGTCACCGCGTCCATGCGCCGCGAAGGTTTCCCGCTTTCCAGGAAGTGGTGCGTGGCTTCCGGGTAGAGCACCATTTCGGCCGGCGTCCAGGTCGACGCCATGATGCCGACGAAGAGCTCCTCGGCCTGGCATTTGGGGCAGCGGTCGTCCGCCTCGCCTTGCAGGATCAGTGTCGGGGTCCGGATGTTCTCCACATAGTCCATGGGCGAGAGTTCCCGCATGGCATCGCGCTTGACCGCGGCGTCCCCGTACATCGAATACGTATCCGCGTAATAGCCGCTATCCGAACTGCCGAAGTGGTTCTCCAGGCTGGTAACCGGGGCACATACCACCGCCGCGCGGAAGGCCGTGGAATTGCAGATCGCCCATGCGCTGAGAAAGCCGCCATAGGATTTTCCCGCGATGGCCAGCCGCTCGTCGGCGATACCCTCCTTGCGCAGGGTCTCTACCGCAGCCAGATGCTGGTCCAGGTCGTACCTGCCCCAGTTCTCGCGCAGGCGCGAACTGAAAGGCCGTCCGTAGCTGCTGGACCCCACCGGCTTCAAGGCCAGCACGCTCCATCCCCGGGAAATCAGCACATACCAGTAGGCGTGCATATTGAAGTCCAACAGGGCATAGCTGGCCGGTCCGCCGTGCGCGTCCACCAGCAAAGGCGTCGGTCCCTTGGCGTCCACCGGCCGCAGCAGCCAGCCGTCGATCTCTTCGGTCCCGCGATCGCCGTCCGGCACAATGAAGCGCCGCATCTCGACCCGCGGAGGCAGGCGCTCGCTCCACCAGGCGTTGAAGTCGCTGACACGCGTCTCTTTCAATCCGTCGCGGTCCGCGCGCCAGATCTCCCCGGGGCACGCGGCGTCCTGGCTGACGCAGGCCAGGTGGCGGGCGGTGCAAGCGACGCGCGCGATATGCCGGTCGCAGCCCAGTATCGTGGCGACGCGGCCATCCGGCACCGAGACGGAGACCACCTCCTGGCGGCCGTTGCGCGCCAGCAGCGCCACCAGGCTGGTGCCGTCCAGGGACCAATGCACGGATTGGCCCGACACCACTTCGATCCAATCCGGTCCCAGGGCCTCGACGCAGCCGCGCTCCACATCGTAGATCCAGAGGCGCATCTGGGCATCGCCATCCTGCAGGCTGCCCGTCAAGGCGATGTAGCGCCCGTCGGGCGACCACTTCGGATACGACACCGACGCCAGGTCGGAAGTGGCCTGCCGCTGACCGCTGCCGTCCGCATTCATCAGCCACATATCCGTACGATGCGCCAGCCGTCCTTCCCGCGGGCGCGTATAGGCAATGCGCCGGCTGTCGGGAGAGAACCGTATGCTGTTGACCTGGTACGCGCCTTCCGTCAGCGGCTTGTGTTCGCCGGTCTGCGCATCCAGCAGGTAGGCATGGATTTCGGAATCCAGCGTATAGCCTACCCCGTCCAATTTGTACGGCAGGCGCCAGCAGACCCTGGGCGCATCCGGACCGCGGGCCGTATCCTGTTCCTTGCCATGGTCGCCGCGGATCTCCGGATCCACCGTCAGGGTGCAACACACCACCAGGCTGCGCCCATCCGGCGCCCATTCCAGGGAGGACACGCCCGAGGCGGTACGGCTCAGCTGCATGGCTTCTCCGCCATGTGGATCGATCAGGTAGACCTGTTGCCCGTGGCCGCGATTCGATAGAAATGCAAGGCGGCTGCCATCGGGCGACCACCGCGGGGAGCTATCCGATTGGCCGAAGGTCAGTTGTCGCGGATCGCCGCCATCCAGGGGTACCAGCCATATCTGTGTCCGCGTGCCGTCGTTCTCCTCATCGGCCGCTTCGACCGAGCAGGCGGCGATTTCGGTGGACCGGACGCAGTCCAGATCGGTGATCGTGCGGTACAGGCAGATATCGTGAACCTCGAAAGCCTTTTGCATGCCAGTTCCCATTCCTGTCCAGCCAAAAAGAGCCGCCCGCGGGCGGCTCTTTGCACTGCTGCGCGACGGGGCTTAGCGGCGGTTGCGCTCTTGCTCGTTGCGGTCCTGCTGGTTCTGCTGCCGGTTCTGGTTGTTCTGCTGTTCCTGTTGCCGGTTCTGGTTGTTTTGCTGGTTCTGCTGCCGATTCTGGTTGTTCTGCTGGTTCTGCTGGTTGCGATTCTGCTCGTTCTGGTTCTGCTGCGTCATGGCGTGCTCCATCCGAAGGCAAGAAGGTTTGCGGCGAAATGCCGCATCCCTTTGGAGCAATAGCTGTACCCGGCACCATCGGCCAGCGTCATGGCCCGGGCGGACGGCCCCAGGTTCAGCAAGACCGACTCGCATCGCCCTTTCCTGCCAATCCGGGTACACGCCTTGCCTCACGACCGCCATGCATTCCCCCGATGAAGATCCCGATCCCCTGGCAGAACTCCGGCAGGCGTACGCCGACGGCCGTCTCATCCTTTTCGCGGGTGCCGGCGTGTCGGCCGGGCTGGGACTGCCCACGGCGCCGGAATTCGCCGAATGGATCGCGCGACAGCTGGAGCAGGATCCCAAGGCATTCTGCGAGTACGGCGACGTGCAGACGCTGGCCGAGTACTACCGGCTGAGGCTGGGCGCCGAGCAGTTGCACGAATGGCTGCTGAAGGAGTGGAATCAGCGCGATGTCGATGTCGGCGCCTCCGAAATCCACCGCCTGATCGTGCAGGGACGCTTCCATGCCATCTACACGACGAACTTCGACCACTGGCTGGAAGCCGCGCATGAGCACCACGGCAGGCCCTACCTGAAGGTGACCGGCGTCAAGGACCTGGCCGCCCTGGCGGAAACCGACGTGCGGCCGATCATCAAGTTCCATGGCGACCTGGACGATCCGGCATCCCTCGTCCTGGGCGAAAGCGGGTATTTCGAACGCCTGGGCTTCGATACGCCGCTGGACCTGAGACTGCGCGCCGATCTGCTCGTGCGCCCGGTCCTGTTCATCGGCTACAGCATTTCGGATATCAACATCCGCATGCTGTTCTGGAAGCTCGCCAGGCTTTGGGAGAGCCCGCGCGACGTCTGCCATCGGCCGCCTTCCTATCTGTTCTGGCACCAGGACAACCCGGTGGCCAGGGCGGTGCTGGCGCAATGGGGCATACGGGTCGTCTCGTCGCAGGAAGCCGATCCCGGCCAGGCCCTGCTGCACTTCATGCGCGACCTGGCCTCATCCTGAGACCCGCCACGCGCCGGCCGGTATCCGCCGGACGGGATGGCCGGCGTCAGCTTTCCCGCGTTGGCCGCGGCAGCAGGCGAGGCCGCCACCAGGACGGCAGCAGGGCGCGCACCTTGGCGCGACAGAAGCGGTCGTCGATGAGGTACACGCTGCCCCGGTCGTTTTCCGTGCGGATCACCCGGCCCGCGGCCTGCACGACCTTCTGCAGGCCCGGGTACAGATAGGTGTAGTCGTAGCCATTGCCGAAGCGCGCCTGCATGCGCCGCATCATGTGCTCGTTCACGGGATTCACCTGCGGCAGGCCCAGCGTCACGATAAACGCGCCGATCAGGCGGTCGCCGGGCAGGTCCACGCCTTCGCCGAAGGCGCCGCCCAGCACGGCGAAGCCCATCCCTTGGCCGTCCGGCGTGAAACGGGCCAGGAAGGCCTGCCTGCCGTCGGCATCCATCCCGGCGGCCTGCCGCCACACGGGCAGGTCCGGATGGCGCGCCTGGATATGGCCGGCCAGGCGGTCCGCGTATTCGAAGCTGCTGGCAAAGCACAAGTAATTGCCGGGCTGCCGGCGATACGCGCTTGCCATGATTTCCACGATGGCCGGCAAGGAGGCATCGCGGTCGCGGTAGCGCGTCGACACGCCGCCCACAAGATGCACGGACAGCTGCTCGGCGCGAAACGGCCCGGCCACGTCCAGGCGCCGGCAGTCGCGCGGCAGGCCCAGCGTATCCTGGTAGAAGTCCATGGGGTTCAAAGTGGCGGAGAACAGCACGGCGCCATGCGCGCCCGCCAGCCGCGGCGCCAGGAAGGGAGCCGGCACGACATTGCGTATGCCCAGGCTGCCCTGCGCCGGCGCCTTGCCCTGCCCGGTATCGCGGGTCACGTCGAATAGGGAATGCTCGCCGAAGGCATCGGCCAGCCGCAGAAAGGCCAGCAGGCCGAAGTAGAAGCGCAACAGGTTTTCCGGGGCCTCGCCGCCCTGCTCCGCCAAGTGGTCGGCCAGCGCCGCGACGGCCTGCTGCATCCTCGATATCAGCGATTGCGGAATGCGTTCGTAAACCTGGTACGGTTCTTCCTGCAGCTTGAGCAGCTCCCGCCATCCGCGCCGCAGCGCATCCAGTGGCTTGCGCAGCGGCGCGGGCGCCACGCGGCGCGCGGCGGCCAGTTCATCCAGGCCCAGGTGCACGCTGTACATGCGGCGGGCGCGCTCTATCATGTTGTGCGCTTCGTCGACCAGCAGGCCCACTTTCCATTGATTGGCCGTCGTCAGCGCATACAACATCGCGCTGGTATCGAAGTAGTAGTTGTAGTCGCCCACCACCACGTCGCTCCAGCGCACCAGTTCCTGGCCCAGGAAGTAGGGGCATATGCCGTGGGCCAGCGCGGCCTGGCTCACGGCCGCGCGGTTCATCCGGTACGCGGCCAGCGCCGTCTCGCGCGCCTGGGGCAGGCGGTCGTGGAAGCCGCGCGCCAAGGGACAGGAGTCGCCATGGCAGGCCTTGCCCGGATGCTCGCAGGCCTGTTCGCGCGCGACCAGCTCCAAGGTACGCAGCGGCAGGGCGGGTGCATCGCGGCGCACACGGTCCAGCGCATCCAGCGCCAATTGCCTTCCGGCGGTTTTCGCGCACAGGAAGAACACCTTGTCCAACGTACCGGCGCAGGCCTTGAGCATGGGAAAGACCGTCGCCATGGTCTTGCCTATGCCCGTGGGCGCCTGCGCCATCACGCAATGTCCGTCCCGCGCCGCGCGAAACGTCGCCGTGGCGAGCTCTCGCTGCCCGGCGCGGAATTCGCCATGCGGAAAGCGCAAAGCCGCCATGGCGGACTCGCGCGCGCGGCGATGCGCCGTCTCCTGCCGGGCCCAGTGCAGGAAACGTTCGCAATGATCGATGAAGAAAGCGCGTAGCGCGTCGGCGCCGCAGGTCTCCACCAGCGCGGTTTCCTGCTGGCTGCCGATGTCGAAGTAGACCAGCGCGACGTCCACCTCGGACAGCTTGCGCGCCTGGCACAGCAGATGGCCGTACACCTTGGCCTGCGCCCAATGCAGCGCGCGATGGTTTTCCGGGATGCGTTCGACTCGGCCGCGGTGCGTCTTGATCTCTTCCAGGCGGTTGCGGCGCGCGTCATAGCCGTCGGCCCGCCCACGCACACGCAGCAGGCCATGCGAGCCGCTGAGCGCGATCTCCGTTTCGTAATCGGACCCGCGCCGCGCGGTGACCGCGCTGTGCCCCGCCACGCCTTCCTGCGCCGATGGCGAGGGCGTAAAGCGCAGGTCCAGGTCGCCGCGGCGCGCGGTGAACTCGCAGAGCGTGCGCACCGCGACGACGTAATCGTGGGCGGCGGGTGGCGGCGTCATGCGTCGGCCCCCCGCCACGCCACATGGCACACGCCGGCCGGTATGCCATGCGCCAGCAGATAGGACAGCGTGCGCCGCTGGTTGTCCTGCAACCTGTCGCCCGGGCCTTTCACCTCTATCAGGGCATAGCGGCGTTCACCCGGCCAGAACTGGATCAGGTCCGGCCAGCCCGTGCAGTGATTCCCGATATCCGCCAGCACCCGCTGGAACCAGCGCTTCATGTGGGCGGCCGGCACGCAGTCCAGCGCGAGCCGCAGGAGATCGGCATCCAGCGCGTGCCAGGAGACGAAGGGCGACTGTATGCCGGCCTTGGCATGGAAGACGTCCATGATGGCCGCCCTATGCGTGCCGTCGTCCAGCCGCGCCAGGCACTCCTGGAAGGCGGCGCGCCGGGACTCGACGAAGTCCGGGCCATGCAGGTCGGCGGGACCGCGCTGGTAGGGATGGAAGAACGCGCCCGCCACGGGAAGAAAAACCGCCGGCCAGCACAGCAGGCCGAACAGGCCGGTGACCAGCGTGTTCTCTACGTAGAACACGGGCGCGTCGGGCCGGGACAAGGCCTCCCGCGTCGCGTGCTCCACCGACAGGAATGGCGTCGGCCGCGCCAGCAGCAGGTCGGTCCGCGGCGGCGATGTCCATGCCGGGCCGGTACGCTCGCGCACGGCTTGCAGCCTGCGGCTGGCGCGGGCGTGCAGGCGCTGCATCAATTGGGTCTCCGCCTCGTTTTCCGGGCTGAGCAGGGCTTGCTCCGCCAGCGCCATCGCACCGGCATGATCGCCGCTGTGCTCCAGCACGCGCGCCAGGCGATGCCGCGTTCCGGGATATCCGCATGACCGATAGATGCGCTGCGCTTCCGGCCAGGCCTGCCGGCTTTCGCAATGGCGCCCCAGCGCGAACAGCAGCTTGTCGCGCCGCCGCGCCAGCCACGGATTGGCCGGCGCTTCCGCGTGCACCGCGGTCCAGACGTTTTCCCAGGGCTCGCCCGATTCGAAGCTTTCGCGCTGGCGGTGCAGGCGCAGATAGGTATCGACATCCTCCCGCGCCTGGAAGGCCCGCGCTTCCAGGGGAAACGCCACGTTTTCGTAGCGGAAGATGCCCAGGTCCGCCAGCACGAACTCCGACCACGCCTGGCGCAGGTTGCCGAAGAACATCAGGCGGAAGCGCTCCACCATGCCGGCGATGCCGACCGCGACGACGTCGCAGGTGTCGTCTTCGCTGTGGAAGACGGCCGGTGCGTGTTCGCGGGCCTTCTCAGCGGCATATCCGGAGGCCGGCGCTTGTTCGTAGGCCTGGTCATCCAGATCCGCCGTCCGCGTCGCGGCTTCTTGATCGCTGCCGTCCGCGCCCCGCCACGCGCCTTCCCGCGAGGGAAGGCCGCCTCCCCGCTTCCACTCGCTCCAACGATGCGCCCGCGGCCACAGGGGCCGCAAGCCATCCATCCAGCTCGTCTTGGTGGCGCGGGCCGGGATCCGGGCATCGATCGCGTGGAAGAATCCGGGTAGCTCCGCGCGTTTCAGAAGATGGAAGACCTGGTCCAGCGTGAGCACCGGATCGGGATCGAGCCAGCCCAGGTCCAGCAGCGGTCGCGCGGCGGTTCGCACGCAGCCGATTTCCGTGTACACAAGCCCGTCCATGCGGAAGACCGGGCCTTTGCGCATCAGCAGGCGCACGAGCAGCGCACGGGCAGCCAGCGGCAGCAGCGGGAAACGCGCGATGAAATCCCGCTCCGCGATATCGAGAAGGTCGTCATACCGCGCAAGAATCCAGTCCAGCGCGAACTGGAAATTGTGCAGGTAGTAGAACCGTCTGTCCGCGGGCGGTCCCGGCAGCCTGGGTAGCGCCGCGGGCACAGCCGCGACGGCGACGTGGGGGGTGGAGAGCGGGACCGCCGGCGTCGATGGCGGTAAGACCGGGTCGCTCGGCGGGCGCTGGGCAAGGGAAGTGGCGGACATGGCTGATACTGTATGAAAGTACAGTATATCGTCGCGGGCATTCCAGGCGAAGTCCGCCGTGGCCGCCATGCCTTGCAGCGGCTCAGGCCCCGCGCCTTTCCTATGCCCAGCCTACCTGTTCCGGGGGAGCGCATGGATATGCAAAAGTGGCTGGGCTGGCCTTGCTGGCGGCGCCGGTATTCGGCTTGCTGTTCGCCGCCGTGGCGCCCCAGGCGCCTCGATGGTCCGGTAAAGGCGGCGGCGGTAAACTCCGGTGATCCGCTCGCCCAGGTACGCAGCCCCAGCGGGCCTCCGGCCGCGCTCCCCACGCGATAGCGCCACGCGCAAGGCGGATCAGCAGTCCCGAGGATTCGGAGGTCACCATGAATTTCCCGAAACGCGTTATTTCCCTGGCCGCCGCATGCGTGCTGGGCGCCATGCTGGCCGGATGCGCCAACGACGGACGATTCGATCATCCCGGCCCGCCCCACCCCGGCGCCGTGAACCCGTGGGCCAGCGACCGAGGGTGGGGGCCGGGACCGAACTATCCGGCGACGGGGCGTTGAGCGGCGACTGATCGCAAGCAAACGCCGTGGCGATCGCCCTGAGGGCAGTCACCTCCCCTGTTGATTGAACGACAGCCGGTAATGCTGGGGACTGACGCCGACCGAGCGAAGGAACGCGTTACGCATGCGGTGGGCGTCGCCGAAACCACATTCGTAGGCAATGGTCTTGATGGGCGCATCGCCGTTTTCCAGCAGGCATCGCGCCGCGTCGACTCTGGCCCTTTGCACGAACTCGGCGGGAGTCAGGCCCGCTTCCTTCGCGAATGCCCGCGAAAAGCTTCTCACGCTCATCCTGGCCACAGCGGCCAGTTCGGACACCGTGAGGGGCCGGCGCAGGTTGGCGAGGACATAGCGCTGCGCATCCGCGACCGGGGAAGCCGAATCCGCGGGCGCGTTCAGATACGGGCTGAACTGTGACTGCCCGCCCGTGCGCTGCATGACGACGACCAGACGCTTGGCCACGCTAAGTGCGATTTCCGCGCCCTGATCCTGGCGCAACATGTGCAGGGCCAGATCGATGCCGGCGGAAACACCCGCCGATGTGTACAAAGGTCCGTCCTGGACATAGATGCGATCCGGCTCCACGAAACAGCCCGGGCATGTCGAGATCAACGCCTCCACGGAATCCCAGTGCGTGGTCACGGTGCGGCCTTTCAACATACCGGCTTTGGCGAAGATCAGCGCGCCGTTGCAGATCGATCCGTAACGCCTGGCGCGGGCACACGCGCCTCGCAGCCAGGCGTAGACCGCTTCGTCGAACTGCCGCGTGGACAACCCGCGTCCCCCGGCCACCAGCAATATGTCGGCCTTGAAGTCCGGCCGCGTCCAGATGGCGGTGGCCGTCAGACTCATGGAGTTTGTGCAGGTGACCGCGGGACCATCGATACTGATGGTCTGCAGCTCGTAGGCCGCCTCGGGCGGCAATAGGCGATTGGCCTCGGCGAAGACGTCGAGCGGACCTGATACGTCCAGGGACTGAACGCCATCGAAGACAACAACCGCTACCGAAGCCATGGCCTATCTCGAAGTATCCAGGAATCGTTTTACCTCAAGAATGGCCCCGCCAGAATCACGCTACCGCTTGCCCGCCTTCCGGGTCACCCATGCTGGCTTGGAACCTCGCCATGAGGTTCATGGAATCAATCGGCGGCCGGAAAATCGAGCACGGTATCGTTCACTCGGTTGAACAGGTTGGTAAGGGTGATGCTTGCGATCGCCAGCATCGCGTCCACGATCTGGCTGTCGGTCACGCCGGCCGCTTTCACTGCGGCAAGCACCTCGGCCGCAACGATGCCGCGGCTCGTAATGACGTGATGGGTGAATGTGGCCAAGGCATCGTTGCGAGGGTCGCCGGAAGGCCGCGCGTCGCGCACCGCCAGAATGGCTTCCCGGCTCAGGCCCAGTTTTTTGCCTAGCAACGTATGTGCGGCCAGGCAGTAATCGCAACCGGTCGCCCTACTGACGACAAGCTTGACGATCTCGATGTCCATCGGGCTCAGGCTGCTTTTCTTCAGCGCGGCTTCAAGGCCCAAGACTGCTTCCAGCGCGACGGGACTGTTACCGCCGATGCCCAGATAGGAATTGGGGACCTTGCCTGCGGCGCTCTTGACCGTCGCGAACAGTTCGGCGGCGCGGCCGGAGGCCTCGGACAATGCAATGGTGTGGAGACGAGCCATGAAGCTTACCTTTCACGCAAGTTGAGAGATCGGTGCGGGGCGCCTTCTCGCATCCGTTTGGATAGCCGGCCATGGACGCATGGGCCTTCGTTACCGCCCCGCCTAAGGTGTTCGTTATCGCGGGCCGGCGTAGACCATCCTGGTGAACTGGTCGCCGTTGAAGACAAAATTTCCCCATTGGGCATCGAAGGGCGCCGTGGGCCTGGCGGCCACGATCTCGTCCAGCGACTTGCCGATGCCGGCGTCGACCAGGAGCATCCCGTCCTTGCCGGACAGCACGGTGATGTTGCCGCCTGATCCCATTAGAACCGCGAGGTTGCCGCGCAGCACCTGCACGACCAGCTCGGAGTCCGCACGCCGCAGGTAGCGGGATCCGGCGCCGGTATGGAAATAGTCGTCCGGGGTAACGGTGCCATTCTGTGCGGAAAGGTCCGTCGAACCCGCAAGGACGGGGGCTGTAAGGGCCGGCGCGCTCCCTGCAAGGAAAGCAAGCGCCGAGAGGGTGGCCCGCAGACGGGTGACCCGCACGCGGGTGGCCCGCAGACCGGCAGCACACCGGCGATCCTTGCGGGAGATTGCTTCAGTTTGGAGCTGCGAATTCATGATGCCTTGCGTGGTCTCGCCGACAGATCTCTTGGTCGGAAAGATTATGAATTCGCCACCGCGCCTGCGATACCGGTACCTGCGGGCGATTCAAGCCAAGCTGCGGGCAATTTCCGCCAAGGCAAGCTGGGCACGTGCGCGATCCCGGGCGGGCAACCGAGGCATACCGGTATCTTTGCCAGCCCGGACCGGGCAATGGCCGCGCCCCGGCTTCAGCCATGGGAGCGTTCCGAAACCGGGTTTCTGCTCCGGGTTTCTGTTCCGGATTTCTGCTCCCCCGCCTCTGCTCCCATTTCGGACCGCAAATAAGAAAAGGCGCTACGGAAAACCGTAAGCGCCTGTCCTTGAAGATTTTTTTGGGGTGGCTGATGGGACTCGAACCCACGACAACCGGAATCACAATCCGGGACTCTACCAACTGAGCTACAGCCACCGCAGCAAAGAGACGAGATTCTAGCATGCTTTCCGGGGGGCATTTCAAGCCACCCCGACCGGCGGTTCCAGGCCACGCCCGCCGCTGCCCACCGTGCCGAAAGCGCCACACTCCGCGCCCCGACCGCCGCCGTTCCGCCTCTTTCCGGCACAGCAGGCCGCGCCGGCTTGGTATCCTGCGGAGCTGGCCGGCCACGGCCGCGCCGGCGCAACGCCTTTCGCAACTCGCCCGGCAGCGAATACCTGGAATCCATGCGCGAACTGCATCAGATACTGGAAGCCTATTGGCCACATATCGTTTTCACGGTCAGCCTGGTGGCGGGGGCCGGCGCCGCCGTCCATGCCGCCATGACCAAGAACGACGTACGGGCCGCCATCGGCTGGGTCGGCATCACGCTGTTTTCACCCTTGCTGGGCGCCGCCGCCTACTTCGTGGCCGGCGTCAACCGTATCCGCATCACCCGGGTTTCGCAGCTGCGCGACGACGCCATGGTGGCCTATGCACGGGAACCCGCCGCCGCCGAACCGGACGTCGTGCCGCTCTCCGCGCCGCAATTCGCCTCATTGAAAACCCTGGCCGACAAGGTCAGCCACTTCCAGCTGCTGGGCGGCAACTCGGTGCAATTGCTCGATGGCGGCGACGAGGCCTATCCCGCGATGCTGCAGGCGATCCGCCAGGCGCGCTATACCGTGGCGCTGCAAAGCTACATCTTCGACAACGACCCCATAGGCCGGGAGATGGCGCAGGCGCTGATCGAAGCGCGCGCACGCGGTGTACAGGTACGGGTGCTGATCGACGCGGTGGGCTCGCATTATTCGCGTCCGCCCATCATCGGGACACTGAAAAAAGGCGGCGTGCGGACCGCGCGCTTCATGACCAATCCCCTGGGCGTGCTGCGCATGCCCTACGCCAACCTGCGCAGCCACCGCAAGATACTGGTGGTGGACGGCCGGGTCGGGTTCTCCGGCGGCATGAACATCCGTGCGGCCTTCGTCAGTGCCCTGGCGCGCGAGAACACCAACCGCGACACGCATTTCCGCTTCGAAGGGCCGGTCGTGACCCAGCTGCTGTCCGTGTTCGCCCATGATTGGGACTTCACCACCGGCGAGTCGCTGGCGGGCAGCTTGTGGTTCAACCATGCGGCCAGCGCCATGGCCGGCAACGTCGCGGTGCGCTGCGTGCCCTCGGGGCCGGACCGCTCGCTGGGCAGCACGCACAATATGCTGCTGGGCGCGCTGGCGGTGGCCCAGAAGCATGTGCGCATCCAGTCGCCCTACTTCCTGCCGGACCAGACGCTGATCGGCGCCCTGGCGACGGCCGCCCGCCGCGGCGTGCGCGTGGATATCGTGATCCCCGGCAAGAACAACCTGCGGCTGGTCGACTACGCCATGACGGCGCAGCTGGACCAGGTCATACGCTGGGGCTGCCGGGTGTGGCGCACCACCGGCATGTTCGATCACTCCAAGCTGATGACGGTGGACGATGCCTGGTCGTACGCGGGTTCGTCCAACCTGGACCCGCGCAGCCTGCGGCTGAACTTCGAACTGGATACCGAGATCTACGACCGCGCCACGGCGCAAGCCATCGGGCGGCGCATCGACGCCACCATCGCGAGCGCGGTCCCCCAGACCCTGGACCTGCTGCGCGGCGCGCCCTTCCTGAAGCGGCTGCGCAACAAGGTGATCTGGCTGGCAACGCCTTATCTGTAGCGCTATCCGGGCCGCGGCTCAGCTCTTCAGCCAGCCCGCGGCTTCCACCATCGCGCGCGCCACCTCGCCGATGCGGCGCTGGCTCTTCATCGCGTGCTCGCGCAGCATGCGGTAGGCCTCTTCTTCCGAGACGCCGCGCAGCGACATCAGCAGGCCCTTGGCTTTTTCCACCCACTGGCGCTCGGCCAGCCGCTGCCGGGCCTCGGTCAGTTCCTCGCGGCGCGCGCGATCGACGGCGTAGCGCTCGATGGCGACGTCGAGCAGGCTGCGGATGCGGGAAGCGGGCACCTCGCCCACCACATAGGCCGCCACGCCGGCCTGCAAGGCGGCGCGCATGGTCTGGCGGTCATTGCTCTCGGTGAACATGACGACGGGACGGTCGCCGTGCGCACTGGCGACGCAGACGCCTTCCAGCGTGTCGCGCGATGGCGCGTCGGTGTCGATCAGGACGACGTCCGGCGCGTGGCGCGCGATCAGCGCGGACAGATCGGCCGCCGGCAGGACTTCCGCGACGATCTGCACGCCGCCCTGCTCCAGCGTGTTCCGCAGCTCGGCCACGCGTCCTTCGCCATCCCTGATCAGCATCACCCTGAGCATCTGTGTTTCCTCGTCTCCCCCTTGTGCAATGCAAAATGCATGCCATTCCAAGGCCTCGCCGGGGGCGCCTGGTCGCGTGGCACGCCCGGCTCGCGGGCCATCGGCGCCTGCGGGCCGTGGCGCTACGGGGCGGGATCGGCGCGGCGCCCGCCCCGCCGCCGGTGCCGCGCGCGGCATCGCGCACCATGGCTCGCACCGCATTGGCGCATCGTCGCCTCGCACTGCACCATTTCGCCGCACCGGCCGCTGGCCGGAGCGGGTGCGCGCCGTGCCGGCCGCGCTTTGGGGCAGACAAGTGCTTGATCCACATGGGAATTCCGGTGCCGCGGCCGCCGACCGGAAAATTGGCATAGCTATTGCTTGAATCGTCTCGACGGCCAACGGGGGCCGTCATGACCGCCAAGATGGCGACCGGAACAACGACGTTCCGCACGCACAGGGATAGCCCTGCGCGCGCGGGACGTTTTTTTTTGCGCCGGGATTTCCCTTTCTGGATGATCGAATGAAGCTCAAGACTTTTCCGCAGCATCCGACCCACGCCGTCGCGGCCGCGCCGGCCGACCTGCAACGTCGCCGCGTCATGAGATGGGCGACCCGCACCCTGGCGGGAGCCAGCATCCTGGGAATGGTGGACCCGCGCGTGCGGGCCGGCGCCTGGGCGGCGGGCACCGATGCCCCGGAAAAGACCGAAGTGAAGATCGGCTTTATTCCGCTGACGGATTGTTCCTCGGTGGTGATGGCCTCCGTCCTGGGACTGGACCAGAAGCATGGCGTGAAGATCGTCCTGTCCAAGGAAGCATCCTGGGCCGGCGTGCGCGACAAGCTGATCAACGGGGAACTGGACGCGGCGCACGTGCTGTATGGGCTGGTCTACGGCGTGCACCTGGGCGTCGGCGGCCCCAAGAAGGACATGGCGGTACTGATGGGCCTGAACCAGAACGGCCAGGCCATCTCGCTGTCGCAGCAGCTGAAGGACGCCGGCGTGACCGACGGCGCTTCCCTGGCCCGCGTCATGGCGGAAAAGAAGCGCGAATACACCTTCGCGCAGACCTTTCCCACCGGCACGCACGCCATGTGGCTGTACTACTGGCTGGCCGCCAGCGGCATCAATCCCATGCGCGACGCCAAGGTCATCACCGTGCCGCCGCCGCAGATGGTGGCCAATATGCGTATCGGCAACATGGACGGCTTCTGCGTCGGCGAGCCCTGGAACGCGCGCGCCATCCTGGACAAGGTGGGCTTTACCGCCGTCACCACGCAGCAGATCTGGCAGGACCATCCGGAGAAAGTGCTGGGCACCTCCGCCGAGTTCGTCTCGCGCTATCCCAATACGGCGCGCGCCGTGACGGCGGCGGTGCTGGAAGCCAGCAAGTGGATAGACGCATCGCCGGAGAACCGCCGCAAGACCGCGGAGACCGTGGCGGCCAAGTCCTACGTGAACACCGACGTCAGCGTCATCGTCGACCGCATGCTGGGCCGCTATGACAACGGCCTGGGCAAGACCTGGGACGATGCGCACCCCATGCGCTTCTATGGCGACGGCGCGGTCAATTTCCCCTACCTGAGCGACGGCATGTGGTTCCTGACGCAGCACAAGCGCTGGGGCCTGCTCAAGGACCATCCCGACTACCTGGCCGTGGCCAGGCAGATCAACCGCATCGACGTCTACAAGCAGGCCGCGGCGGCCGTCGGCGCGCCGCTGCCTGCCCGGGAGATGCGCGCCTCCACGCTGATAGACGGCGTGGCGTGGGACGGCAGCAACCCGGCCGCGTATGCGGACGGCTTCAAGATCAAAGCCTGAGGACACCGCCATGGACCGATCGCTTCCCCTTTCCGGCGCCCGGCCGTCCTGGCCATGGCGCGACTACGTGGATGGCGCCCTGCGCGCCGTGGTGGGGCCCGCCGCCGGCTTCGCCCTGTTCGTGCTGGTGTGGCAGACCATCGCGCTGCTGGTGCCGGCCATCCCGACGCCAGCCAAGACCTGGGACGCGGCGGTCGTGTTGTTCGCCCATCCCTTCTACGACAACGGCCCCAACGATCGCGGCATAGGCTGGAACGTGCTGGCATCCCTGCTGCGCGTCGCGGGCGGCTTCGGCCTGGCGGCGCTGGTCGGCATCCCGCTGGGCTTCGCCATCGGCCGCTTCAAGGCGCTGAACGCCCTGGCCTCGCCCATCATCAGCCTGCTGCGTCCGGTGTCGCCGCTGGCCTGGCTGCCGCTGGGACTGCTGCTGTTCAAGGCGGCCAATCCGGCCGCCATCTGGACCATTTTCATCTGTTCGATCTGGCCGATGATCCTGAACACCGCGGCCGGCGTACAGCGCGTGCCCCAGGATTATCTGAACGTGGCCCGGGTACTGGACCTGTCCGAGTGGAAGGTGCTGACCCGCGTCCTGCTGCCGGCCGCCTTGCCGCATGTCCTGACCGGGGTAAGGCTCTCCATCGGCACCGCCTGGCTGGTCATCGTCGCCGCCGAGATGCTGACCGGCGGCACCGGGATCGGCTTCTGGCTCTGGGATGAATGGAACAACCTGAAGGTCGAGCACATCGTGATCGCGATCTTCGTCATCGGCATCGTCGGCCTGACGCTGGACGTGCTGCTCATGCAGCTGGCCAAACGCTTTACCTACGAGGAGTAAGGCCATGGAGAAGTTCGTACGCATCGAAAGCGTGGGCCAGGTGTTCGAGACGCGCAAGGGACCGTTCGTCGCGCTGCGCGACATCGAACTGACCGTGGCGCAAGGCGAGTTCATCACCCTGATCGGCCACTCGGGCTGCGGCAAGTCCACCTTGCTGAACCTGGTGGCCGGCCTGACGCGGCCGACTTCCGGCGTGCTGCTGTGCGCGGAAAAAGAAATCGCCGGGCCCGGCCCGGAGCGCGCCGTGGTGTTCCAGAACCATTCCCTGCTGCCCTGGCTGACCTGCTTCCAGAACGTCCACCTGGCCGTGGAGCGCGTCTTCGGCCGCCACGAAAGCAAGGCGCGGCAGGCCGAGCGCGTGCATGCCGCCCTGGAGCTGGTGGGGCTGAGCCATGCCCAGGGCAAACTGCCCCGCGAGATCTCCGGCGGCATGAAGCAACGCGTGGGCATCGCGCGCGCGCTGGCCATCGAACCCAAGGTGCTGTTGATGGACGAACCCTTCGGCGCCCTGGACGCGCTGACGCGCGCCCACCTGCAGGACGAATTGCTGAAGATCGTCGCCAAGACACGCACCACGACGATGATGGTGACGCACGACGTGGACGAGGCCGTGCTGCTCTCGGACCGGGTGGTCATGCTGACCAACGGCCCGGCGGCCACCATCGGCCAGATCCAGGAGGTGCCGCTGCCGCGCCCGCGCGACCGCGTGGCGCTGGCGGAGGATCCCCGCTACCTGGCCTGCCGTGCCGCCGTGGTCGATTTCCTGCACCGCCGCTACGCGCATCCGGCCGAAGCGTCGTCACGGACGGCGGCGCCCGCCCCGGCGGCCGCGCCGGCCTTCGTCGCGGCGGCGCCGCTGGAACCGGCGCGGGCGCGCAACGCCGCCTGAGCGCCCGGACGGGCCGGACCGACGGAGATTGGGAATGGACAGGCAGAAACTGGTGGTGGTGGGCAACGGCATGGCCGGCACGCGCACGCTGGAAGAGCTGATGACGCTGGCGCCTGACCTGTACGAGGTCACGGTGTTCGGCGCGGAGCCGCACCCCAACTACAACCGCATCATGCTGTCGCCCGTGCTGACGGGCGAACGCACGCTGCGCGAGATCGTGCTGAACGACGTGCCCTGGTACGCCGAGCGCGGCATACGGCTGCTGCTCGACCGCCCGGTCACGAAAATCGACCGGGCGCGCCGGCAGGTCCATGCCGCCGACGGCACGCTGGTGCCCTACGACAAGCTGCTGCTGGCCACGGGCTCCACGCCCTTCGTCCTGCCCGTGCCGGGCAAGGACCTGGAAGGCGTGCTGACCTTCCGCGACATCCAGGACGTCAATCGCATGATCGAAGCCGCCGCCTCGCATCGCCGCGCCGTCGTCATCGGCGGCGGCCTGCTGGGCCTGGAGGCCGCCAACGGCCTGGCCACGCGCGGCATGCAAGTCACTGTGGTGCATCTGGGCGCCACGCTGCTGGACCGCCAGCTCGACCCCAACGCCGCCGACCTGCTGCGCGCCAGCCTGGAAGCGCGCGGCCTGGAATTCCTGATGGCGCGCGAGACCGCCGCCATCCTGGACGACGGCGCCGGCCGCGTGCGCGGCGTGCGCTTCGCCGACGGCCAGGAGATTCCCGCCGACCTGGTGGTCATGGCCGTGGGCATACGGCCCAACACGGCGCTGGCCGAGCGGGCGGGGCTCTACGTCGACCGGGGCATCGTCGTCAGCGACACCATGCAGACTTTCGATCCCCGCATCTATGCCGTGGGCGAATGCGTGCGCCATCGCGGCATCGCCTACGGACTGGTCGCGCCGCTGTTCGAGCAGGCCAGCGTGGCGGCCAATCACCTGGCCCTGCGGGGCACGGGGCGCTACGCGGGCAGCGTCACCTCGACCAAGCTGAAGGTGACCGGCATCGACGTGTTCTCCGCTGGCGACTTCATCGGCGGCGACGGCACGCAGGCCATTACCCTGAGCGACACCATGGATGGCGTGTACAAGAAACTGGTCATCAAGGACGACAAGCTGGTGGGCGCCTGCCTGTACGGCGACACGGCCGATGGCGCCTGGTATTTCCGGCTGATCCGCGAAGGCACCGCCCTGGCCGGGCTGCGCGACCGCCTGATGCTGGGCGAATCCGACGCCAAGGGGGCATCGTGAAAACAAGCGCCATCCCCCCCGCGGCCGCGCGCGCCGGCCGCCCTATCGCGCGCCAGGAGCACTGAGGATGGACACCCCGTACTCCCGTGCCGGCGCCATCGCGGAAGAGGTTTCCGCCGCCACACGCACCGTATCGTCGGTCTGCTGCTATTGCGGAACGGGCTGCGGCGTGCGCGTCCAGGCGCAGGGTAATCGTGTCATCGCCGTCAGCGGCGATGAAAGCCATCCCTCCAATCGCGGACGCCTGTGCAGCAAGGGTATGCAGCTGGCCGACACGGTACGGCGCGACGCAGCGCGGGTGCTGCGCGCGCAATGGCGCCCCAGCCGCGACGAAGCGCGCGCGGACATCGCGCTGGACCAGGCCCTGGATATCGCGGCGGACCGGCTGGCGTCCGTCATCGCCCGGCATGGCCCGGACGCCGTGGGCTTCTACCTGTCCGGCCAACTGCTGACCGAAGACTACAGCGTCTTCAACAAGCTGGCGCGCGCGCTGGTGGGCACCAACAACGTGGACACCAATTCCAGGCTGTGCATGTCCAGCGCGGTGGCCGGCTATAAGCAGACCCTGGGCGCCGACGCGCCCCCGGCCTGCTACGAGGACCTGGAACAGGCCGACACGGTTTTCATCGCCGGCGCCAACGTGGCCTACGCGCATCCCGTGCTGTTCCGCCGCCTGGAGGCCGCGCGCCAGGCGCGCCCGCATATGCGCGTCATCGTGGTGGACCCGCGCCGCACCGACACGGCCACCGGCGCCGACCTGCACCTGCCCATCCTGCCCGGCACGGATGTCGCGCTGTTCCATGCCATGCTGCATGTCATGGTCGAAGAAGGATTGATCGACCGCGGCTACATCGAAAACCATACCGAGGGCTTCGCCGCCCTGGAAGGGCGGATCCGGGCCTACTCCCCGGCCGCGGCGCAGGAAATCTGCGGCGTGCCGGCCGCCGACATCGTCCAGGCCGCGCGCTGGTTCGCGCGATCGCCGGCCACGCTGTCGCTGTACACCATGGGCCTGAACCAGTCCAGCAGCGGCACCGCCAAGAACGCCGCGCTCATCCACCTGCACCTGGCCACCGGACAGATCGGCAAGCCGGGAGCGGGACCGTTCTCGCTGACGGGCCAGCCCAATGCCATGGGCGGCCGCGAAGCGGGTGGCATGGCGACGCTGCTGCCCGGCCACCGCGATCCCGCCAACCCCGATCATCGCGCCGACGTGGCCGCCCTGTGGGGCGTGGAAAGCCTGCCCGCCACGCCCGGCTTGCCCGCCCTGGAGATGTTCGACGCCGTCCTGGACGGCCGCATCAAGGCCTTGTGGATCGTGGCGACCAATCCGGCGCAGTCGATGCCGGACCAGGCTCGCGTCCGGGCCGCGCTGCGCCAGGCCGAATTCGTCATCGTGCAAGACGCCTATGCGGGCACCGAAACGCTGGACTATGCCGACCTGGTGCTGCCCGCGGCCACCTGGCCCGAAAAGGACGGCACCACCACAAACTCCGAACGGCGTATCAGCCGCGTGCGCGCCGCCATCGAGCCGCCCGGCGATGCGCGCCCGGACTGGCGCCTGGCCGCCGACGTGGCCACGCGGCTGGCGCGGCGCATTGCGCCGGGCAAGGCGGGGCATTTCGCGTATGCCGACGAAAGCGCGGTCTTTGCCGAACATGCCCGCACGACGGCCGGCCGGGACCTGGATTACAGCGCCCTGACCTACGCGCTGCTGGAACGCGACGGCCCGCAACAGTGGCCATACGGCCTGGGCGCGGCCACGGGCACCGCCCGCCTGTATGGCGACGGCCGCTATCCCACGCCCGGCGGACGTGCCCGTTTCGTCGACGTCGACTACCTGCCCGTCGCCGAACCGGTCTGCGCGGAATACCCCCTGCGCCTGACCACCGGCCGCCTGCGCGACCACTGGCACACGATGGCGCGCACCGCGCTGTCGCCCACGCTGACGCGCCACGTGGAGGAGCCCTGGCTTTCCATGCATCCCGCGGATATGGCAGCCGCCGGCGTGGCGGAAGGCGAACTGGCCCGGGTGGCGTCGCGTCGCGGGCATCTGGTCGTGGGCGTCCGCGCCGACGAGGGACTGCGGCCCGGCCACGCCTTTCTGCCCATGCATTGGGGCAGCGCCTTCATCGCCGGCCAGGGCGTGAACGCCCTGACCAACCCGGCCCGCGATCCCGTGTCGCGCCAGCCCGAACTGAAGCACAGCGCGGTCGCGGTCGCGCCCGCGGGCCTGCCGTGGCAGGCGGCCGGATGGATACGAGGCGATGCCGCCATCCTGAGGCAGCGCCTGGCGCCCTGGCTGCGCCGCTTCTCCCATGCCGCGCTGTTGCCCACGGCGCTGGGCGGCGGCGGCATAAGAGTGGCGTTGGGCGAAACCCGGGCGCCGGACGTGGACACGCTGCAGGCGCTGTGCGCGGCGCTGGAGCTGGGCTCCGCCATGCCCGCGCGCCCGCACGCCGCCTATGACGATCCGCATCGCGGCATCGTGCGCCGCGTCGCGCTGGCGGACAGGAAGCCCGTGGCCTTCTTCGTGGCGGGCGACACGCGGATCGTGGATGCGCTGTCGGCATGGGCCGATGGCGGCGCGGGGCCCGCCAGCGTGGCGGGACTGCTGATGGGCCGCACCGGCCCCGTCGAGCGCGCACGCACGGTATGCGTCTGCCATGGCGTGACGGACCGCGCCATCCAGGCCGGCATCGCCGCCGGACTCGATCTGCAGGGACTGCGGCGTACCCTGCGCTGCGGCACGGGCTGCGGGTCCTGCGGCCCCGAAGTCGCGCGCATGGTGGCGCGGGCCCACGTTCATCGACAAGGAAGCTGACCATGCAGGATGCATACGCTGAACCCGCCGGCGGCGCGCCGGCCAGCCGGGCAGGGACCGCGGCGGCTGCCAAGGCGCGCGGCAAGGTATGGCTGGTGGGCGCCGGCCCCGGCGATCCCGAACTGCTGACCGTGAAGGCCGCGCGCATACTGCGCCAGGCCGAAGTCTGGCTGGTGGATGACCTGGTGGGGCCGGACATCCATGCCTTGGCCGCCCCGGGCGCGCGCATTCTGAAGGTGGGCAAGCGTGGCGGTTGCCGCTCCACGCCGCAGGATTTCATCCTGCGCCTGATGGCCCGCCATGCCCGCCAAGGCCGCGTCGTCGCGCGCGTCAAGGGCGGCGATCCCTTTATTTTCGGGCGCGGAGGCGAAGAGATGCAGTGGCTGGCCGCGCGCGGCATCGCCGCCGAAGCGGTCGGCGGCATCACGGCGGGACTGGCCGTCGGCGCGGCGCTGGGGCTGCCGTTGACCCATCGCGGCCTCAGCCGCGGCGTTGCGCTGGTCACCGCGCACACCATGGACGACACGCGGCCGGACTGGCGCGGCCTGGCGGCCAGCGGCCTGACCGTGGTCTGCTACATGGGCATGCGCGATGCCGGCGCCCTGGCCCGCGAACTGCGGGAAGCCGGTTTCGCGGCGGATATTCCGGTTGCCGTGGCGCATCGGGTGTCCTGTCCCGGCCAGCGCCACATCGTCACGCGACTCGATCGCATGGCCGCGGATATCGCGAATTCAGGGCTTTCCAGCCCCTCGGTCATCGTCATCGGGCCCGCGGTCTCCCTGATCGACGCGGCCCGCCTGGGCCCGGACATGATGCTCGCGGCCTGAATCCAAGGGCATCGCAAGCCCCGCAAACCCCCTTTTTTCAGGGCTCTGCAGAAGCGCGACCGTTGTTGTCGCGCCTCTTCAGGGCTTTTTCGCGCGTAATCCACGCCAAATAATGTACATAACTGCGCGGCTTAAGTATCATCGCGTTCAGCCGTCGCCAGGCGTACGGCTTGAGCCTTGTGCTATTTCAACCTAACCATTCTTTCGACCATGGCCACTAAAGCTCCTGCAAAGAAAGCCTCCACGACCGCTGCCAAGAAAGCCCCGGCCAAAAAAGCCGTGGCCAAGAAGGCCGCTGTGACCAAGACCGCGTCGGCCAAGAAAGCCGCCGCTCCCGTAACCGCGCTGAAGAACGCGCTGAACAAAAGCCAGCTGGTGGCCCACGTCGTCGAACAGAGCGGCGTCGAAGCCAAGTCCGTCAAGGCCGTGCTGGCCAGCCTGGAAGGTGCCGTGCTGGCGTCCGTGAACAAGAAGGGCTCCGGCGAATTCACGCTGCCCGGCCTGTTCAAGGTCACCGTGCAGAAGGTCCCCGCCAAGCCCAAGCGTTTCGGCAAGGATCCCTTCTCCGGCGAAGAGCGCTGGTTCCCCGCCAAGCCCGCTTCGGTCAAGGTGAAGGTCCGCCCGCTGAAGAAGCTGAAGGACGCCGCGCAGTAATACGCGCAAGTTCTGAAGGCAGCTTCAGAAGCCTGCTTTAAAAGCATGCATTAAACGCAGCGTGCTTTCGAAGCGTGCGTCAGTCCTGGAAACCCGCCGCAAGGCGGGTTTTCTCTTGGCGCGGAAAGATGGGTTGTCGCGTGAGCGCGCGAAGGCGGACGTCTCGCGCCATGGGTGGATCGTCGGGCGGGCCTGCGAAGCAGGCAGCAAACAGCCAGGCAGGCGGCTTGATCGCCAGGCAGCCAAGCGGCACGGCGGCTGCGCGGCCAGGCGCCAGGGGGCCAGGGGCCAGGCGGCCAAATAAGCCCGCCATCTAAGCAAATAACTTCAGGTCAATAGCGGGGACAGGCTCCCCGCATCCAGGCTACGATTGCGCTTTCGGCCTATTTTCCAGGGCCCTCGCACGCATCCGGCGTGCGCACCGAGGCGCATAGACATGTACGTGTATGACCCCATAGACCAGCAACTGGTCGAAGAGCGCGTGGCGCAGTTCCGCGACCAGACCCAACGCTTCCTGGCCGGCGAACTGTCCGAGGACGACTTCCGTACCCTGCGCTTGCAGAATGGCCTGTATATCCAGCGCCATGCGCCCATGCTGCGGGTCGCCATCCCGTACGGCATGCTGACTTCGCGCCAGCTGCGCATGCTGGGCCACATCGCGCGCAAGTACGACCGCGGCTATGGCCATTTCAGCACGCGGCAGAACATGCAGTTCAACTGGCCCAAGCTGGAAGACGTGCCGGACATCCTGGCCGAACTGGCCACGGTGCAGATGCACGCCATCCAGACCAGCGGCAACTGCATCCGCAACACCACCACGGACCATTTCGCCGGCGTGGCGCCCGATGAAGTCACCAACCCGCTGGTGTGGTGCGAGATCATCCGGCAATGGTCCATGCTGCATCCCGAGTTCGCCTTCCTGCCGCGCAAATTCAAGATCGCCGTGAGCGGCGCACACGAGGACCGCGCGGCCGTCGGCGTGCACGACATCGGCCTGCAAGCCCTGCAACAGGATGGCCAGGTGGGATTCCGCGTCTGGGTGGGCGGCGGCATGGGCCGGACGCCCATCGTCGGCAAGCTTATCCGCCCCTTCGTCGCCTGGTACGACCTGCTGACCTATCTGCAAGCGGTGCTGCGCGTCTACAACCTGCACGGGCGCCGCGACAACAAGTACAAGGCCCGCATCAAGATCCTGGTCAAGGACCTGACGCCGGAGGTCTTTACCGAGCAGGTCGAGCAGGAGTGGGCCTATCTGAAGGACGGCCCCAACAAACTGACGCAAGCCGACCTGGACAAGATCGCCGGCCGTTTCACCTGGCCCGAATATGACCCGGCCGCCGCCCAGGAACACGATGCGACCGATACGATGGCGGCCGCCGACCCCGCTTTCGGCCGCTGGCTGCGCAAGAATGTGCGCCCCCACCGGGTCGCCGGCTACGCGGCGGTAACGCTGTCGCTCAAGCCCACCGGCACCCCGCCCGGCGACGTGACGGCGGACCAGATGGATGCCATCGCGGATCTGGCCGACCAGTATTCCTTCGGCGAAATGCGCGTCTCGCACGAGCAGAACCTGATCCTGGCCGACGTGCGCCGCAGCCGCCTGTACGAGCTGTGGACAGCGCTGAAGCCGCTGAAACTGGCCACCCCCAACATCGGCCTGCTGACCAACATCATCTCCTGTCCCGGCGGCGATTTTTGCGCCCTGGCCAACGCCGTTTCGATTCCGGTGGCCGACGCCATCCAGCGCCGCTTCGACGACCTGGATTACCTGTTCGAGATCGGCGAGCTGGACCTGAACATCTCCGGCTGCATCAACGCCTGCGGGCACCACCATGTGGGCCATATCGGCATCCTGGGCGTCGACAAGGCCGGCGAGGAGTGGTACCAGGTCACGATAGGCGGCCGGCAGAACGGCGCCGGCGATAACCTGAACGATGTGGACCCGCTGCGCGCGGGTGGCGCGGCCATCGGCCGCATCATCGGGCCCTCCTTCGCCCGCGACGAAGTGCCGGGCGTGGTCGAGACCCTGATCCACACCTATCTGCGCCTGCGCGACAGCGAGGAAGAGCGCTTCGTCGATGTCGTGGCCCGCGTCGGCATCGATCCCTTCAAGAACGACGTCTACGGCAGCGCCGAGCGCCAGAAAACGGAGGCCGCCCATGCCTGACCAGACCTCTCCGGACAACCTGATCCGCTACGGCCGCCTGCAAGCCGATACATCGCGCCGCTACGAAGCCACCGAGGCCGATGACGCAAGCAGCACCCCGCCCGACGAGCCGGACTGGATCGTGCCCTTGTCGACCTGGCTGAAAGCGCGCGACAGCCTGCGCGCGCGCCGCCATCCCGTCGGCATCCTGCTGGAGCCCGATGCCGACCCCGGCGACCTGCTGGAAAACGGCGGGCGGACCATCGATCCCAAGGGCATTGCCTACCTCGCGGTCAACTTCCCCATGTACACGGACGGGCGCGGCTACTCCATCGCGCAGATCCTGCGCACCCATCATGGCTGGCAAGGAGAACTGCGGGCCCTGGGCGACGTCCTGATCGATACCATTCACTATCAGGCGCGCTGCGGCTTCGACAGCTTCCTGGTCAAGCCCGGCCATGATCCGGTCAAGGCGCTCCATGCGCTGAAGACCTTCAGCCATCACTACCAGCAGGGCTATGCGCGCCCGCCGGAGCCGGAACTGGCCACGGCGCAGGCCTGATACCGCCGCCGGGGGCGCTGGCTATCGTCACGCCCCGGACGGGCTACCCACATCCAAGCGCATCCAGGGCGGGTGGCTCGAGCGCCCATGCGCGGCGCCTGTCCGGCGACCGGGGGCACGGCGCCGTGTACCGTGCACCGGCGCCGAAGGCGCGGATGGCCCTTACTTGCCTTGCTCCCCGAAGTTCGCGTCTATCCATCTGCGGGCCCAGGCCTCGGCCTGTTCGCGGGCGTCGTCCGGCGTCATATAGCTGCCCACCGGCGGAAACGCATAGCGGCCGCCTTCCGCGTTGCCTCGCGGCATGACCTCGCGATCGCCCTCCTGCTTTTCGCCGTCCTTGCCGCCCTGGGCCTTGCCGTTCCGCAGGGCCTGAACGACAAAAGTGGCTTCATACTGGCCGGCCGCATCGGGCACGATGGTGGTTTCGATCTTGAAATTGCGGTACTCCGCCATGGCGTGCTCCTGATAGGGAATGGCTGCCTCGGGACGATGGTGGGCCGCGGCGAGCGGTCCCGGCCCATCCGCGCCCCATCGCCATCATCCGGCAGCCCATCTGGTTGTAGCGTTATCGCGGGCTGGCCTGTCCGGCGCGCGGAATGTCGCGCGCGGGCGTACCCGTGGGGCTGCCCGGTTCGCGTTCCGGCGGCCGCAGCGGGTCGAAGTCCACCCACCTGCCCTCCTGCCAGCGCCCCTGTGCGCGCTCCACGTCCACGCCGCCCGCATCGCGAAGAACACCGCAGGCCTCGGCCTCTCGCGTGACATCGGTGTGCAAGGCCAGCAGTACGCCCGCGTGCCGGGCTTCCGGGTGCTCGGCCGGAGCGCCGCGGTTGCGTGCCACCCCCGGCTTCCTTTTGCCGGTTACCCACAGCGCGCCCATCAGCGAACCGATATAGGCGCCGACGGCCGCCACGGCCACCACCGCCAGCGGCGCCAGCTGCAGCGCGCCGCCTATCAGCCCCCCGACGAGGGCGCCGATCAGTGCCAGGCCCGCGCCGCCGAGCATCGCGCCGTAATGCGCCTTGCCGGCGTCCGGATCCGCCTCGCGGTCGCCGCCAATTGCATACTTGGCATGCGCGCCCGCCATATTGACGTAGAAAATATGCACGTCGTCTTCGGCGAAGCCGCGGGCGAACAATGCTCTTGCGGCGCCCTGGGCCTGCTCGAAAGTCGTGAACCGTGCGGCCACGATAAGTGCCATGACAGTCTCCCTGTAGCGTGTGCCGTATTGCGGAGTACGCCCCGCAAGCGTCATGCCATGGAAGAGAACCGCGCCAAGGCATCGCGCAGCACGACGGCCTGGTTGTGCTCCGGATCGCGCGCACCGTAGAGCAGGATGATGTCGCGGCTACCCGCCTCGGCCAGCAAATCGCGCAAGCCCTGCCGCGCGGCTTCGGCGTCCAGCTCATCCATATACCGCGCGCGGAATTCGGCCCAGCGCGCCGGGTCATGGCCGAACCATTTGATCAGGTCCCGCGTGGGCGCCAAGTCCCTGGCCCAAAGATCCGGCTGCAGATCCGCCTTGCGCAACCCCCGGGGCCAGAAGCGATCCACGAGCACCCGATACGCCTTGCCCCCAGGCGTGGCGTCGTAGGCGCGCTGGATTTCGATGTTCCGTGAGGGGTGGCGATGCGTCATGGTGATGGGTGCCCGGAAAAGAAGGGTTGGGACCGAGTCGGCGCGCTCCGTCCTTCTAGTGCGGATCGATATCCAGCTGCTGGCGAAGCGCCGACACCAGCCTACCGAATTGTTCATACTCCGCGTCGATACGCTGGCGGAACTCGGTTCCTTTATAGACCACGATCTGCTCCCCCGCACCCTCGGCGTATGCCCGTACGGCCGGTGATCCGGCGGCGGCTTCGAAACCGGCCTCCAGCTCGCGGAGGCGCTCCACGGGCGTGCCCTTGGGTGCGATGATTCCGCGCCAAAGGAGCGTTTCCTCGTCAGCCAGCCCCAGGTCCCGTAGGCCCGCAGCGCCCGGCAGCTGCGCCACCTTATCGGCCGAAGTGACGAACTGGCACTTGGCCCGACCTGTCCTTACGTGCTCCATGACAGGCGGCAATGAACCGACGTAGATATCGATATGGCCACCGAGCATCGCGGCCAACGTTTCACCCGCGCCTTTGAAGGGGACATCCCGTTGGCGGGTGTCCAGCCGCTTGTATATACGTGCCATCGCAATATGGGCGCTATTGCCGACACCATCGGTGCCATATGTATAAGCGTCCCGGTTCGTCCGAAGCAGTTCGATCATCTGGTCTCCCGTATCGGCGGGGAAATCAGCCTTTGTACAGACTGCATATGGAGCGCTGGTAAGCCGCATCACGGGCACGTAGTCGGATGGCAGATAGGCCACGGGAAGCGTGTGAGGCGCCACCGTCAGCGGCCCCATCCAGACGCCAGCCAGTGTATTCCCGTCGGGCTCGGATTGAACCAGCTTGGACACACCGATGGTCCCCCCGGCACAACCCGTTGTCGAACACATATTGATGACGGTAATGGGCTTCCCGAGGTATGGCTCGGACTCTTTTGCCAGGATGCGGAAGAAGCCGTCTGTCCCACCACCGGCAGTGGTGGGTATGATCAACCGTACTGAATCCGTTGCGCGGGCAGACGTCATGGCCAGCAGCATCACGGCAGCGGGCATTAGGCGATAGAGAAGCCTCATGAGCTCTCCTATGGTAGATGGTCCTTGGGGATACCCTCGTCCCACCCTTGGTGTCAGCGACTAAAGACCGGAGGATCGGGCCAATCGCGGATCTCGCTAGTGGAGCGGGGGACGGCGAGCAGCTTGGGTAACGCGGCGCCTCACACGATTCCTGCGCCGTAGTTCGGCCTTCGCCTTCGCGGTCTGTGCCCGTATCGGCGATCCGGCGTCAGGATCGGGAAGATCACGTTTCCTCGGCAATACCGCTGCCGCGACACCGCTTCCCTCCACCACGCACAACACTAAAGAGGCGTGCCGGATGGGCGACAAAGGCGCTCTGGAAAAATCGACGCATAGAGGTTTTGGCACGTTCTTGACCAGTCTACGTAGATCGTCGGCCAGAATGGGGCCATCGAAAAATAGGAAATCCGCCCCTGCGTTGGCGCACTCATTCAGGCGATCGACAAGACTCGCATAGTCCGGCCTACCCCGTGAGTGAACTCTTACGCAGATGAGAAAATCAGGATCCCATCTGCTTCTGACCGCAGTCTGGATAAGTGCCGTCGCTGCAATGCGGTCGCGTCCGCACACCGTCCCGGCTTCTCTCACCCAAAGACTTTCCAACAGGACGCCAGAAACTCCAGAGCGTTCTACGGCACAGATGCTGTCATACACCTGCCGAGCGGACTCACGAGAAACATCGTGGCTGGCGATAAAGAAGTCCGCTGTTGGGATATGGCTATCTGGATCGACGGTGAAATCCATCCCGCTTCCTGACGGTGCCTGCGTATACCACGGCACTCCGCCGTGACCGGCGAAATGCCGGGATCCAAGCAGTCGCTCCTCTCCGCAGAAAAATGCACGATAACCGTTGCCGACCGGCAATAACGTGCAAACACGCGGATCGTTTATCAGCCTTCGCATGTATCGCCTGCTGTTCACCTGTTCCTCCACATTGAAGCGCCACCTTCAGCCGTCGGGATCCTAGCAACAGGAATGCAACCGCATCCAATCAATTCTTCACGCGTAGATCGATAAATGCCGCTTATGAAAAAACTATCCATCCCGCAAATGGAAGCACTTCTGGCCATCGCGAAGTACGGCTCCTTCCACGCGGCAGCATGTCGCATGCATGTCACCCAGCCAACCATTTCCATGCGTGTTCGCGAGCTCGAAAGCACCTTGGGAACACGGCTTTTCATGCGCGCCGGCCGCGGCGTGACGCTTACCCCATCCGGAATGCTGGCGGTGCGCTACGCGGAACAGGCTCTTGGGCTGCTGGAAGAGTTGGAGACCCGGCTGGGAGGCAAGGCCCCGCTGAATGGCACCCTGCGGTTAGGGTCGTCCGAAATGATCGCGATGACGAGCCTGCCGGAGATCGTGCGGCAACTCGAGGGCCGATATCCAGGCCTGCAGATCGATATCACAGTGGCGAACAGCTTCACACTGCACGACCTTCTCGCTACGGGAAAACTGGATATATCGCTATTGACCCATCCCGACACCAGCCGACTCGTGCGTCTGGTACCGATCGCACTGGCGGAAGTCGGATGGCTGGGCTCGGAGAAGCGGCTGAGCGCCGACACGACATTTTCGCCTGCCCGACTGGCGGGACAAAGCTTGTTGAGCGTTCCGCCGCCATCGCCGCTGCATGAGATGTTGGTCGAATGGTGCCTCAAAGAAAACGCTCCCCCGCCGATGCTGAATACGTGCAGCAGCTTATCCATCATCGCCGGCCTCGTACGCGCGGGAATAGCGGTCAGCCTGCTTCCCGTTTGCGTTCTCGCGGACGAAATCGAACGGGGCAGCGTCATCCGTTACCAGCAGCGACGAGCCTTCGATCCGCTCAGGATCTGCGCCGCATTTCCGCGAACGGCCTCAGGCAGCGACCTGAATTGCGTTGTAGAGATCGCAACTGATGTTTTGTCGAGGCATCGCAACTTCTCGGCAATATCGTCCCGCTAGAGACGCGAGGCCATACCGGGCACGCCCAACAGTCCCAACAGCCGCGGCAGTACCGGCAGGTTGTTGCGCGGGTTCCAGACGACGGAGTACTCGGCGTAGGCCTTGACGCCGTCGATGGGGCGGAACACGACGCCCGGCAGGCCGGCGCGGGCGAAGGCCCGGGGTACCAGCGATACACCGCGGCCCATGGCGACCAGGCTGACCACGGACACCAGATGCATGGCGTAGTGGCGGATGTTCGGGCTGAAACCCGCCTGCATGCAGGCCGCCACCGTCAGGTCGTGGAAGGTGGGTGCGCTTTGGCGCGGGATCAGGATGAAGGGGTCGCCGGTCAGGCGGGCCAGCGGCACGCGCCGGCGTCCGGCCAGCGGGTGCGATTGGGGCATGGCGACGACCAGCGGGTCGCTGGCCACGCGATGGAAACCCATGCCTCCCAGGCCCTGCGAGATCTGGCCGAAACCCAGATCGATGCGGTCCTGCCGCAGCGCTTCCAGCTGCTCGGAAGAGCCCATTTCCTCCCAGACGCTATCGATGCCGGAGGCCTCGCGCTCGATGCGGCGAAAGACCGCTTCGACGCCCATGAACAGCACCGCCGCGACGAAGCCGATGCGCACGCGGCCGGTGTCCCCCAGCGCGCTGCGCTGCACGGCGCGGGTCGCCAGCTCGGTCTGCGACAGCAAACGCCGGGCTTCCTCGACCAAGGTCAGGCCGGCCGGCGTCAGCCGCACGCTGCGCTTGTTGCGGTCGAACAGCGTCACGCCCAGGCGGGCCTCCAGCTGCTGGATATGCTTGGTCAGCGGAGGCTGCGAGATATGCAGCCGTTCGGCCGCCCTGCCGTAGTGGAGTTCCTCGGCGACGGCCAGGAAATAGCGTAGCGATTTGGCGTCCATCGGAGTGATGCCGGGGCCGCGAGCGGGATGGTGTCAGACCGCGCGGCAACGGGAAAGATCAGTGGGAAGAAGCGCTGGAAGCGCCGATCCGGTGATTCTATTTCGGAATCAATCCTTTCCAAAAAATATATTGGACCGAAATCAAACCACCAACCAGAATCTGTGGCTGTCCAGGCCGGCCGAGCCGGCCGGAGCGGGTTGCCCGCTGCGGCGCCCCCGCGCCCGGAGCGACCGTCCACGGCCACCCGCCCACCGCGCACCGACCACGGACCACGGACCACGGACCACCGAACACCGAACACCGAACACCGAACACCGAACACCGATCACCACGATAACCAACGGAGACGCCCCATGGCACGCATACAACCGCTGCAGCCCGGCCAGATGAATGCCGAGCAGCAGCGCATACACGACCTTATCGCCAGTGGCCCGCGGGGCCGCGTGCGCGGACCGCTGGCCGTCTGGCTGCACCGGCCGGCACTGGCCGAGCCCGCGCAGGCCCTGGGCCGATACTGCCGCTATGAAACCAGCCTGCCGCCCCGCCTGTCGGAGTGGTCCATCCTGGTGCTGGCGCGCCACTGGCGTTCCGAATTCGAGTGGTGGGCGCACAAGCAGCTGGCGCTGAAGGCCGGCCTGGATGAAGCCATGATCGACGCGCTGCGCGACGACAAGCCCATCCCCTACGTCAACGACGACGAAGCCCTCGTCCATGAGTTCCTGACCACCCTGCACGCCCAGCGCCACATCCCCGACGCGCTCTACGAAAAGGCGACCATGGTGCTGGGCGAGGCCGGCATCATCGACCTGGTCGGCATCGCGGGGTATTACTCCCTGGTGTCCATGACCCTGAACGTGTTCGAGGTCATGCCGCCGGAGGGCGAGCCGATCGAAATGGGCCCGCATCCGGGCCAGGCAAGCAAATAGCCGTGGCGATACCACGGGGAGACACGATATGAGCGGAAGACTGCAGGACAAGGTGGCCATCGTCGTCGGCGCGGGTTGCGTCGGGCCGGGCTGGGGCAATGGACGGGCCGTGGCGGTGCGCTTCGCGCAGGAAGGCGCCAGGATTTTCGCGGTGGACAAGAACGCCGACGCGATGACCGAAACCCTGGAGCGCATCCGCGCGGAGGGCGGCGAGGTCGCATCCTGGACCTGCGACGTGACGCGCGACGACGAGGTCGCCGCCATGGTGGAGGCTTGCCGCAAGCAATACGGCCGCGTCGATATCCTGGTGAACAATGTGGGCGGCTCCGCCAAGGGCGGTCCCGTGACGCTATCGGAGGAAACCTGGGACGCGCAGATCGCCTTCAACCTGAAGAGCGTGTTCCTGACGTGCAAGCACGTGCTGCCCCTTATGGAAGCGCAGGGCGGCGGCGCCATCGTCAACACCGCGTCCACCTCCGGCATCCGCTGGACCGGATCGGCGCAGGTCGGCTATGCGTCCGCCAAGGCGGGAGTGATCCAGTTCTCGCGGGTGGTGGCGGTGGAATATGCCAAGAAGAACATCCGCGTGAATACCGTCATCCCGGGCCAGATGCACACTCCCATGGTGGAAGTCCGCCTGGCCAAGCAGCGTGCCGGCGGCGATGTGGAAGCGCTGCTGCAGCAGCGGCAATCCCGCATCCCGCTGAATTTCATGGGCGACGGCCGCGACACCGCCAATGCTGCGCTGTTCCTGGCCTCCGATGAAGCGCGCTTCATCACGGGCGCGGAAATCGTCGTCGACGGCGGCATGAGCGTGCGCTGCGATTGATGGAAACGGGCCAGACGCCATGACAGATCGAACCCCGCGGCACGACGCCGGACCGGCATCCCAGGATGCCGGCATCTGGGACAGCCACTTCCATGTTTTCGGGCCATGGGATCGCTATCCCCTGCCGCCCAATCCCTCCTACCGCCCGGCGGAGGCTACCTTCGACGCCGTGCGCGCGCTGCACGCCCGCATGGGCGTGACCCGTGGCGTCATCGTCCATGGCGCCAACTACGGCGCGGATCATTCGGCGATGCTGGGCGCGCTGGCGGCCAGCGGCGGCGCCTATCGCGGCATCGCGATCATCGACCCGGACGTTCCCGAGACCACCTTGCGCGACATGCACGAGGCAGGCGTGCGCGGCATCCGCTTCAACGTGCTGTCGCACCTGAGCGGCGGCGCGCCGCACATCGATGCGGGCCGCATGCGCGCGGCCATCGCGCGGATTGCCCCGTATGGCTGGCACGCGCTGGTCCACGCGGGTCCTGACGACACCATCGCGGTGCTGGAGGCCCTGGACGGCTGCGGCGTGCCGGTGGTGGTGGACCATATGGCGCGCCTGCCCGCGCGGGGCGGCTTGGACACGCCGGCCGGCCAGGCGCTGCTGGGCTGGCTGCGGTCACCGCGGATCTGGGTCAAGGTATCCGGCGCGGACCGGGTGACCGATGGCCGGCCCGACGAGGCCATCCCGCAGATGCGCGCACTGATCGAGGCCGCGCCCGATCGCGTGCTATGGGGCAGCGATTGGCCCCACGTCAACATCAAGTACCAGGCGCCGGACGATGCCTCGCTGCTGGCGCTGGCACGGCGCGTCTGTGGCGACGCCGGCACCGCCCGCGCCCTGCTGACGGACAACCCGGCACGGCTGTACGCCTGAGCCGGCGCCCGCCCCTGCACTCATTGGAGCCTTCGCCATGTGGGAACCCACGCAACGCTATCCCGATCCCGCCGTGCGCAGCCTTGCGCCGGCCTTCGACGCCCTGCACCTGCCGCTGGCCGCGGTCGAGCGCATCGCCACGGGCAGCCGCTGGGCCGAAGGCCCGGTCTGGTTTGGCGACGGCCGCTATCTGCTATGGAGCGACATCCCCAACGACCGCATCATGCGCTGGGACGAGGCCACGGGGCAGGTGGGCGTCTTCCGCGGCCCCGCCAACAATGCCAACGGCAACACCCGCGACCGGCAGGGGCGGCTCATCACCTGCGAACATGGCGGCAGGCGCGTGACCCGAACCGAGTACGACGGCTGCATCACGGTACTGGCCGACACCTACGAGGGCAAGCGCCTGAATTCGCCCAACGACGTGGTGGTGAAGTCGGATGGATCGATCTGGTTCACCGACCCGCCCTTCGGCATCGTGGGCTATTACCAGGGCGAGAAGGCGGAGCAGGAGCTGCCCGCGAACGTGTATCGGCTGGACGGCCAGACCGGGCGGCTGGAGGTCGTGGCCGACGACGTCAACGGGCCCAACGGGCTGGCGTTCTCGCCCGACGAATCCAGGCTCTACGTCATCGAATCGCGCGCCCGCCCGCGGACCATACGGGTGTTCGACGTCACTGCGCAAGGCACGCGGCTGGCCAACAGCCGCGTCCTGGTGGACGCGGGCCCCGGCACGCCGGACGGCTTCCGCGTCGACGTCCATGGCAACCTGTGGTGCGGCTGGGGCATGGGCACGCCCGAACTCGACGGCGTGCGGGTCTTCTCGCCGCAAGGCGAACCCATCGGCCATATCGGCCTGCCCGAGCGCTGCGCCAACCTGTGCTTCGGGGGCAAGCACCGCAACCGGCTCTTCATGGCGTCCTGCACGTCGATCTACTCCCTGTTCGTCAACACGCAGGGCGTGGCCGGCGGCTAGGCCACGGCCGGGCGCGCCCCGCCCCGCCTCGCGGTGGTCCTCGCGCGCGGCGGCGCTGTCCGGGCGGCGCTATACTGCGTAAATTATCGGTAGATCACTAGTCGCGCCGCATGGGTAGCGCGGCCGCCGATACGCCACGCACGAGGACCAGCCGTGACCGCATCTTCCGCATCTACCTCCGCAGCATTCCCGCGCCGCCCCACCGTGGGCGTGCTGGGCATCGGCATCATGGGTTCGGCGATTTCCGCCAACCTCGTCAAGGCCGGTTTCCCGGTGGTCGGCTACGACCCGCTGCCGTCGGCCCGCGCGGCCCTGTCCCAGGCCGGCGCCCGGCCCGCCGCCGCGCCCGAAGAAGCCATCCGCGCGGCGGATTTTCTGGTTCTGTGCCTGCCCAGCGACACGGCGCTCTGCGACGTATCGCGCCAGATCGCGGCCGCGGGCAAGGAAGGGCTGCTGGTCGCCGAGACCAGCACGCTGGCCATTCCGGCCAAACAGGATGCGGAGGACCTGCTGGCATCCCGCGGCATCACCTTGCTGGACTGCCCGCTGTCCGGTACCGGCGCGCAGGCCGTGACGCGCGACCTGGCCGTGTATGCCAGCGGCGACGCGGCCGCCATCGAGGCGATGCGGGACGTCTTCGACGGCTTTGCCCGCGTCACCTACAACATCGGCGCGTTCGGCAACGGCATGCGCATGAAGCTGATGGCCAATCTGCTGGTGGCCATACACAATATCTCCGCGGCGGAGGCCCTGCTGATGGGACAGCGCCTGGGCATCGACATGGACCTGGCCGTCAAGGTCCTGGCCGACGGCGCCGGGGGATCGCGCATGCTGCAGGTGCGCGGCCCGGCGATGAGCGCCGGCACCTGGGACGAGGCCACGATGAAGGTATCGATCTGGCAGAAAGACATGAAGCTCATCGCCGCCGCGCTGGCGGAAGCCAACGTGCCGGCGCCCCTGTTCAGTGCCTGCGTACCGGTCTACAACGCCGCGATGGGCATGGGGCATGGCGACTCGGACACGGCCGCCGTATACGACGTGCTGGAAAAAATGTCGGCGCCGCGGCGATAGCCGTCCTTCTAGGAGCGGATCGCCCCCACGGCGTCGAACAAGCCGCGTATCGCCGCGGCCTTGATGTTGCGGGTGATGAACACCAGCCGCGATCCGCGGTCCTCCCCCGGCCAGTCGTCCAGCGTGACGGGCGGGTGCATGATGTGCTGCACCGCCTGCACGACCACGGGCTTGCCTTCCACGTTGACGATGCCCTTCACGCGCAGCAGGTCCGCGCCGCGCATGCCGATCAACATGTCCATGGCCGCCGCGAACACATCCCAGGTAAAGGGCGTCTCGAAACGCAGCGCCAGCGTATCGATGCCGGCATGGCGCGAGGGCACACGGTCGCCAAGATAGCCGCCCTGCCCGTCCTGCCCGTCCTGCGGCGGGGCGTCGTCGAAGGCCGTGCCCAGGAAGCGCAAGGCGCTTTCCCGCGAACGGGCGCTGGCCAGGCCCAGGCCGGTGAGTTCGGCCGGCTCGATCTGTCCCATGCTGGTATGCCGCACGGCCGCGTTGCCGTTGATCTCGCGCAGGGACGCCGTCAGCGCGCGAACGTCCTCGGGCTGGGCCAGGTCTTCCTTGGTGATCACCAGCAGATCGGCCACCGCCGCCTGTTTGACCGCCTCGGGCTGGGTCTTCAGCTGCTCCGGCCCGTTGACGGCGTCGACCAGGGTTACCACCCCGTCCAGGCGGTATTGCGCGCCCAGCATGGTGTCGCTGGCCAGGGTCTGTATGACCGGCGCCGGATCGGCCAGCCCGGTGGTTTCGATGACCACGCGGTCGAAATCGGCGATCTGCCCCGCGCGCCGCTGGCCGAACAGCTCGCGCAGGGTTTCCTGCAGATCGGTACGGACGGTGCAGCACAGGCAGCCGTTGGCCAGCAGGCTGACGTTTTCCGACGACATCACGACCAGGTCGTTGTCGATGCCGATCTCGCCGACTTCGTTGATCACCACCGCCACCCGGTTCATATCGGGGTGCGTGAGCAGCCGCCGGATCAGCGTGGTCTTGCCGCTGCCCAGGAAGCCGGTGATGAGCGTGACGGGCAGCTTGCCCGCCACGGGATCGCGCTGATATGCCATGCGGAAACTCCGGCCGCGCCGGTCAGATCGTCAGCTCCAGGATGTACAAGCCTCCCGAAAAGCGGTCGATGGTATAGACGATGCGGCGGTCGTCGACATAGACGTCGTTCAACTGGATCGCGCCGGCAGGCGACAGCTTGGGCGCGCCCGGCACATAGTAGGCGACTTCTTCCACGTGGTAGGGATCGCTGGTGTCGTACACCCGCACGCCGCCATTGAAGAAGGTGCCCACGATAAGCGTTTCCGACTGGAAAGACACGGGCAGGGGCAGGTTCTCGTGCAGGTTGTGCGCGCCGAAGCGGCCCCCGCGCTTGGCGAAGGCTTCCACCGGCGGCATCGGGAAGGTACCGATGGGCAGCGGGTGGGCTTCGGACTTGGCATTGACCACCCACACCAGCTTGGGCCAGTCCGCGCCGTCGTCCTGCACGCACTCGTCGCTGACGATCCACAGGTCGCGCTCGAACAGGGGCAATACGGTGTGCGTGAAGCCATTGTTGGGCGGCGAGTGGTTCCAGTTGGACACCACCTTGATATTGGACTTGTCGGAAATGTCCAGCACGAAGGCGCCGCCGTCGATATAGCCCACGTAGGCGCGATCCGGCCGCTGCGGGAAGACGTTCGTGTTGTGCGCGCGGAAACCGGTATCGAATTTTTCCGGCAGGCGCCGGGGCGGGGGCGCCGCATCGCCCACGCGGGTACCCGGATACCACCAACGGCCGGCCTCCACCGGCTTGGCGGGATCGCTGACGTCCACGATGCGGTAGATCTGGTCGTCCTTGGGATCGTGCGGCTGGAAGTCCGGCGCGCCCGAGGCCATGTGCACGGTCTTGCCGTCGACGAACCACAGCGCGTGCACGCCGCGCGAATACGGACCCGAGCAATCGAAGTGGGAGACCAGCCGCGGCTGTTCCGGCACCGAAATATCGAACAGGTCGAAGCCGGCGGGCTTCATGCCCGGCGACTGGGTCTGGTAGGCAACCGCCATCAGGTTGCCGCACACATCCAGGGAATTGGAGCGCACCTTCATGTGCGGCAGCTCCGTCTGCACCACCATCCTGGGCTGGCGCGGGTCGGTGACGTCCACCGCGGTGAAATTCTTGGGCGCGGATTCGTGGGCCATCCAGAGGATGCGGCGGCCGTCCGCGGCCTGCTGCATGGCGATGCCCTCGCCCAGTCCCCCGAAGCCCTCCAGCTCGTGCTGGGCCAATAGTTTCATGTTGTGGGCCAGGGTCTGGTCGGCACGGCCGGCCTGGCTGGGACTGCTGAAATTCGCCATGAGTGTTTTCCCGCTCGGAGATTTAGTGATTGCTTTCTAATTTATCGATCGATAGTATATCCGCAAAGGCGCCGCACAGAACGGCGCCATGCCCATACCACCAGGAGACAACGAATGTACCGCCGAATCACGACCAGCATGGTCGCGGCAGTGCTGTTCGCCTTATGGGCGAACGTCGCGGCTGCCGCTTTCCCCGATCGCCCCGTCCATCTCGTTGTCACCTTCCCGCCAGGGGGCGCATCCGACCTGATGGCGCGCATCCTGGGCCAGCGCCTGGCGGAAATATGGAAGCAGCCCGTGATCATAGACAACAAACCCGGCGCCGCCGGCTCCCTGGGCACCGAGTATGCCGCCCGCCAGCCGGCCGATGGCTATACGTTCATGATGGGCAATATGGGGCCGACGCTGGTCAATCCCCTGCTGAGCAAAGTGCCGTACAACATGGACCGCGACTTCATACCCGTATCGCTGGTGGCCACCGGTCCCGTGGTGCTGGTCGTCAATCCAAAGTCGCCCTTCAAGACCCTGCAGGACGTGATCCGCGCCGCCAAGGCCAAGCCGGGCGCCTTGAATTTCGGTTCGGGCGGCGCCGGCACCCTGGCCCACCTGAGCGGCGAAATGCTGGACGAAGCCGCCGGGATCAAGATGCAGCACGTGCCCTACAAGGGCGGCGTCGCCGCGGTCAACGACGTGATGGGCGGACAGATCGACATGATCTTCGCCGACACCCAGGCGGTCATGCAGTACATCAAGGCGGGGCGGCTGCGGCCGCTGGCCATCACCAGCGAACAACGCTCCCCGCAACTGCCCGACGTGCCCACGGTGGCCGAAAGCGGGCTGCCCGGCATGGTCGCCCTGAACTCCTGGGGGGTGTATCTGCCGGCCCGCACGCCCGCCGACGTGGTGGAGGCCTATCGCCAGGCAATGGCCAAGGCGATGTCCGAGCCGGGGCTGGTCAAGCTTTACAACGAGCTGGGCGTGGATGCCATGCATACCAGCGGCGCGGAACTGGTACGCTTCAACCGCGCCGAGACCGACAAGTACGAGAAAATCATCAAGGACAAAGGCATACGCGTGGACTGAACGCCGCGCGGACCATCGGAGAATCTAGGATGAGCAATGTGCTGCTGGAACAGGCCGACCGCATCGCCGACGAAGCCCTCAGGCAGGGCCGCGAGCGCGGCTTCGCGCCGCTGACCGTGGCCATCATGGACGCGGGCGGGCACCTGGTGGTGCTCAAGCGCGCAGACAACTCCGGCATCATGCGGCCCCAACTGGCCATGGCCAAGGCCTGGGGCGTGCTGGGCATGGGACTGGGCGGCCGCGAGCTGGCGCGCCGGGCGCAGGGCGCGCCGGCCTTCTTCGCCGCGCTGAACACGATTTCCGAAGGCCGCATCGCGCCCGTGGCCGGGGGCGCGCTGATCCGCGACGCCGCGGGACAGGCGATCGGCGCCATCGGGATTTCCGGCGACACGTCGGACAATGACGAGCTATGCCTGATCCCGGCCGTGCGCGCGGCCGGCCTGACGCCCGATACGGGAGACCCGCTGTAAGCGCCATGGTGTCCACGACCAAATCGACGCGCGCGACGCGATCCGCCGCGCCCGCCCGCAAGACATCCGCCGGTACCGCCAAGGCCGCCGCGCCGCGGCGGGCCGCGAAAGCGGCTCCCGCTGCGGAGAAAAAGCCGCGCCTGCGCGCGGCGGAACGCCAGCAGCAGATCCTGCATGGCGCCATCCGCTACTTCTCCGAGAAAGGCTTTGCCGGCCACACGCGCGAGCTCTCGCAGCGCCTGGGCATCACGCAACCGCTGCTTTACCGCTACTTCAAGTCCAAGCAGGACCTGATCGACCAGGTCTATCTGCACGTCTTCATGGGGCGATGGCAGCCGCAATGGATTGCCCTGCTGCGCGATCGCTCCATCCCGCTGGCCGACCGGCTGGTGCGCTTCTATCGCGAAT
This sequence comes from Bordetella bronchialis, assembly GCF_001676705.1. NCBI lineage: Bacteria > Pseudomonadati > Pseudomonadota > Betaproteobacteria > Burkholderiales > Alcaligenaceae > Bordetella > Bordetella bronchialis. The sequence continues at coordinate 1,487,213 of NZ_CP016170.1, read as the reverse complement.
ACGCGCGGGCCACCTACCAGCCCGAATGGATACGCATCTACATGTTCGCCGGCCTGGAAAGCAGCGGGTTGAACCGCCGCTATCTGCAGCTGATCAAGAAAGACCTGCTGGCGCCCTGTTGCCAGGAGCTCCGGCACTATTGCGGCATGCCCGACGACACCCCCGTGTCGGAACAGGAGATCGAGTTCTACTGGACGCTGCACGACGGCCTGTTCTACACCGCGATCCGGGAAACGATCTACCAGTCGCCCATGGAAGTGTCTTTCGACGACAAGGTGCGTTATGCGGTGGACAATTTCCTGGCGGGCGCCAGGACGGTATATCCCCGCCTGGTGCGCGAAGAGCGGGAACCGCAAACCCGCGCCGGCAAGACGCGCCGGCCGGCGCCCGCCTGATGCCGGAGTACGGACTGACGCGATGCCCGGTATTGCTTGAAGATCGGGGCCGCCTGAAGCTCGGCGCCGCTTGAGCCCTGTCCCTGCGCCGCGTGGGCCCCCGGCCGGACCTGAAGCGGCAAGCCAGTGGGCGGCCAGGCGGCCTGCCGCCTAGCGGTCCAGCGTCTCCGTGCCGCCGGCGCCGCGCAGCTCGTCCGTCCCGTCCGCCAGCGTCACGAACAGCGGCGGCGCGGACACGGAATGCACGGATGCCTCGGCGGCGCTATCGGGCAGTTGGCGGAACAGGCCGTCCACGTAAAGGAAGGTCAGCTGCGCAGCCAGGTGGCGCAGGGCGCTGCCCAGATCGGGCAAGTCCTGTCCCTGGATGGCGCCCTGGTCCAGCCGGTAGCCATAGCGGCCTTGCTCCTCGAAAAGGTCGCCGACCTCCACGACTTTGCCGGCGGCGTTCTGGATGTACAGGCGGCCCGCCGCGGCGGACAAGGCGAACTGGTGCGCCGCCGGCGCGCCGTCGTGCACGTCCTTGGCGTCCAGGGGGGATTCCACGCCCAGCTCCATCGCCAGGCCCTGCACGGTGTCTTTCAGCGTGTTCATGTCCCGTCTCCGATTGCCGAAGCGATGCTCCCGCAACCGCCATTCCCGCCGTGGGCATGCGGGTTGCTTCTAAGCCCGGCCGCCTGCTCATCCATTCAGCGGCGACAACCCCGGAGCATTGCCATGACGCACCAGCCACGCATTACCGAAGGCTCGCCATTTCCCCTGGGCGCCACATGGGATGGCGAGGGCGTGAACTTCGCCCTATTCTCGGCGCATGCCACACGCGTCGAACTCTGCCTGTTCGATCCCACCGGCCAGAAGCAGATCGAATGTATCGAATTACCCGAATTCACCGACGAAGTCTGGCACGTCCATGTGCGCGGCCTGCAGCCGGGAACCGTCTACGGCTACCGCGTCCACGGTCCCTACGACCCCGAGAACGGCCATCGCTTCAATCCCCACAAGCTGTTGCTGGACCCCTACGCCAAGGCCTATGTCGGCGAACTCAAATGGGATCCCGCCGTGTTCGGGTACACACTGGGCGGCGACGACGCCGACCTGGGCCTGGACGAGCGGGACAGCGCGCCCTTCGTACCCAAGTGCCAGGTGGTCGACCAGAACTTCACGTGGAAACACGCGACCCGTGTCCGCGTGCCCTGGGAACAGACCATCTTCTATGAAACGCATGTACGCGGCTATACCAAGCGGCATCCCGCCGTGCCGGAATCGCTGCGCGGCACCTTCGAGGGGCTGGCCCAGCAGGCCGTGATCGACCATATCAAGTCGCTGGGCGTGACCTCGGTGGAACTTCTGCCCATCCACGTGTTCGTCAACGATAGTTATCTGCTGGACAAGGGGCTGACGAATTATTGGGGCTACAACACCATCGGTTTCTTCGCCGCCGATCCGCGTTATTTCGCGCGGGGCGCGGACATCACCGAACTGAAGGAAATGATAGACCGCTTCCATGAAGCGAACCTGGAGGTCATCCTGGACGTGGTCTACAACCATACGGCGGAGGGCAGCGAATTGGGCCCCACGCTGTCCTTCCGCGGTATCGACAATGCCTCGTACTATCGCTTGCTACCGGACCAGAAGCGCTACTACATCAACGACACGGGCACGGGCAACACCTTGAACCTGTCGCATCCCCGCGTTTTGCAGATGGTGATGGACAGCCTGCGCTACTGGGTCACCGAGATGAACGTGGATGGCTTCCGCTTCGATCTCGCCACCATCCTGGCGCGCGAGCCTGGCGGTTTCGACTACGAAAGCGGCTTCCTGAAGGCTTGCCGGCAGGATCCGATCCTGTCCAGCGTGAAGCTGATCGCCGAACCGTGGGACTGCGGCCCGGGCGGCTACCAGGTGGGCGGCTTTCCGCCGGGATGGGCGGAATGGAACGACCGTTTCCGCGATTGCGTGCGCGCCTACTGGAAGGGCGACGAAGGCGTGGTGGCGGAGCTCGCCGCGCGCATCACCGCATCCGGCGACAAATTCAACCACAACGGACGCCGTCCCTGGTCCAGCGTGAACTTCATCACCGCCCACGACGGCTTTACGCTGCATGACCTGGTTTCGTACAACGACAAGCATAACGACGCCAACGGCGAGGAAAACCGGGACGGGCATTCCAACAACCATTCGTGGAATTGCGGCGCCGAAGGCCCGACGGACGACGAGGAAATCCGCGCCCTGCGCGAACGCCAGAAGCGCAACATGCTGGCGACGCTGCTGTTTTCCCAGGGCACGCCCATGATCCTGGCGGGCGACGAGTTCGGCCGCACCCAGCATGGCAACAACAACGCCTATTGCCAGGACAACGAGATCAGCTGGGTCGATTGGGACATCGGCGATGACGGGCAGGCGCTGATCGAGTTCACGCGCAAACTGACGACCTTGCGGCACACCCTGCCGGTGCTGCGGCGCGGCCGCTTCCTGACCGGCGAGTATGACGAACAGATGAACGTGGCCGACGTGCGCTGGATCAGCCCGGCGGGAGTGGACATCGCGGACGACCAGTGGTCGGATCCGGGCATGCGCTGCTTCGGCCTGATCATCGACGGGCGGGCGCGGGCCACGGGCATCCGGCGTCCGGCTTCGGACGCGACACTGATGCTGGTCTTCAACGCGCACCACGACATGGTGGAATTCAAGGTCCCCGAAATCCCGGGCAGCGACCAGTGGACCTGCATGATAGACACGAACGCGCCCGTGCGCACCGAGCTTCCCAGCTTCGAATCGGGCGATGTGTACCAGGTCACGGGCCGGTCTCTGTTGCTGTTCGCCCTGCAGGCCAAGGGACAGACCGGCCGTGTGCTGGAAAACCTGGAAGAAGCGATGACCGACGAAGAAGCGCCCAAGGCCTGAGCGAGGCGGGGCGGACAGCGCCGGGCCATCCGCGCGTCGAAACAGGCGTCGGGACGATGCCGGTGTCTCGAACGAACCCGCAGGCTGGTTGCGGGCAGGCCGGCAAAGAAAACGGGGGCGGCCGATGCCGCCCCCGTTCCATCCGTGGATTGCGCCTTAGGGCTGATTGTTCTTCTTGATGTCTTCCTTGACATCGCCGGCGGCCTTCTGCGCCTTGCCCAGGCCTTGCTGGACGTCGCCCTTCAGTTCCTGGCTCTTGTTGCCGGTGGCCTTGCCCACGGTCTCGTTGACCTTGCCCTTGACCTGTTCGCCTACGCCCTTCACTTGGTCCTTGTTCATAGCGGTGCTCCTTCAGGAAAAACGCCGGAATTGGCGCATGTCCATGGTTCAGCAAGGGCCATGCCCAGCTGTGCGAGCGACGCCGGACGCGCCAAGGCGGGCGTGTGCCGTCCGCGCGCCGGCACGGAGGCGACTGTCGTCATGGCGTCGGCCTGCCAACCGCCATGGCGGCACCGTCCACGCACGCCACCAGCGATTCTTCCTGTCCCGCGACGACGACATGGCCGCCCGTGAAATCGGAGAACGCCGGCAGCACCGTCATGCCCGGCCGCAGCCAGAATGCCGGCCATGCGCGCGGCACGCCGGGCACGCGTACCTTGGGATGAACATGTCCCGCGATCACATGCCGTCCATCGGCATCCGCATCGGGCAGATGGCGGAACAGGAAGGGGCCGTCTTCATAACCCTGCCCCAGCTGGCGCACGCCCATCGCCGCGCCATCCAGCGCACGGTCGTGGTTGCCCGCCACCGCGGCCACGTCCAGGCCGGCATGCGCTTCGCGCCACGCCGTCCACATGTCCCGCCAATGGGCCTGGAAGGCGGGGCCGTGCAGCACGTCGCCGACGATCCAGAGCGCCCGCGCGGACATCGCGGCCACCAGCCACGTCAAGCGATCCAGGTCCCCGCGCGTGGCGCCGCTGGGGACGGCTATCCCCGCCCGCCGGAAAACCGCCGCTTTCCCCAGGTGCAGGTCGGCGACGATCAGGCGGCGCCGCGCGGGCCAGTACAGGGCGCGCGCACCCAGCAGGACAACCGGTTCGCCGGCCAGCGCCAGGGCCAGCGAACCCTCAGGCGACGTCCGCATAGCGCTTCTCCAGTTGCGCAGCCGCGCGCTTGACGCGGACCTGCCAGGTTTCCGTACTGAGCTGGCCGCGCAGGCTTTCCATCCACAAGGGGAATGAGAGCGGGCTGAGCGCACCCGGCTCGCACAGCGCCGGCACCCGGGTCTCGCAATCCTGCAACGCCGCCATCAGGCGCGGGGCTTCAAGCTGGTTCTCGAAGACCTCGCGTTCGGCCTGGGCCAGCAGGAGGTGGCCTGGATCGTGGCGGCGCAGGACGTCATAGAGCAAGCCGCTGGATGCCTGCACCTGGCGCAGCGAACGCAGCTCCCGGCCCGGAAAGGATGGCGTCAGCAGGCCCGCCACGCGCGCGATCTCGCGAAACTGGCGGCGCGCCAGCTCACCCAGGTTGACGCCGTCGCGCAAATCCTCGACGGCCTGCCGCGGGCTGAGCAATTGCCGCAGCAGGTCGGCATCCAGCCGCGCCGGTTCCGCCAAGGTCAGCATCAGGCCGTAGTCGTTGACGGTGTACGAGATGGTGTTGGCTTGCAGGCGCCCCCAGCGCAGGGCCATCATGGCCGCCAGGCCTTCGTGCACGGCCCGCCCCGCGAAGGGATATAGAAACAGATGCATGCCGCGCCGCGTGGCGATGCGTTCGGCCACCAGCCGGCCCGGCTCCGGCAGCGCGCCCACATGGCGCAGGATGCGCAGCAAGGGCTCGGCCGCGCGCATTTCCGGATGCGTGCCGGGATGCGCATACAGCCTTTCCACTTCGCGGGCCAATTGCGTGGACAAGGGCATGCGGCCGCCCTGCCAGGTCGCCACCGGACCGTCGCCGCCCTTCGCGCGCCGCACATAGGCCGTCATGCCTTCCAGCCGCACCAATTGCAGCGTGCGGCCGGCGAACTGGAAACGCTCGCCCGGCCGCAGGCGCGCCAGGAAGCCTTCCTCCACCGAACCGAGGCCGCCTCCGCGCAGGTATTTCACGGCGACGGCGCCGTCGGCGGTGATGGTGCCGATGGACAGCCGATGGCGCAGCGCGATACGGCGGTCATGCACGCGATAGATGCCGTCGCTGTCCACTTCCACGCGGCGGAACTCCGGATAATTGCCCAGCGCGCGTCCACCCTGCACGATGAAATCCAGGACGGCTTGCCAGGTGGCGCGATCCAGCGCGGCATAGGCATGCGTGCCGCGCACCTCGCGATACAGGGCCTGCGCCTCGAAGCCGCCACCCAGGGCCAGTGTCACGGCATGCTGCGCCAATACGTCCAGGCTGCCGCGCGGCGGCGGCCGCGATTCGATGGTGCCGCGCGCGATGGCCTGCCTGGCGGCGGCGTACTCGATCAGCTCCAGGGCCTGTGCCGGCACGCAGACGACCTGCCCGGATTCGCCCGGGCGATGCCGCGCGCGGCCGGCGCGCTGCAACAGGCGCGCCACGCCCTTGGGGCTGCCGATCTGCAATACCTGGTCGACGGCCGGGAAGTCCACGCCCAGGTCCAGGCTGGAGGTCGCCACCACGCAGCGGATGCGGCCTTCGCGCAGGCCCTGTTCGGTCTCGGCGCGCAGCTTCGCGTCCAGGGAGCCGTGGTGCAGCGCCAGCGTGGCGGGGTCCTCGGGCCAGATGGATTCCAGGGCACGATGCCACAGTTCCGCCTGCGCCCGCGTGTTGGTGAACAGCAGGCTGGCCCGCACGTCGAACAGGCGCTTGAAGACCCGCGGCAATTGCGACAAGCCCAGGTGGCCCGCCCAGGGCAAGCGGCGATCGCCCGGCGGCAGCAGCGTCGAGATCGTCATCTTGCGGGGCCGCGCGCCGGCGACCAGCGCCGCGCCGGGCAGATGGGGCAGCAGCACAGCGCGCGCTTCCTCCAGGTTGCCCAGGGTGGCCGACAAGCCCCAGGTGCGCAGATCCGGCGACAGCCGCCGCAAGCGCGCCAGGCACAGTTGCAGCAACACGCCGCGCTTGTTGCCCAATAGCTCGTGCCACTCGTCGACCACGATGCAACGCAGGGCGCCGAAGCGCGCCGACGTATCCGGATAGGAGAGAAGCAGGGCCAGGGATTCCGGCGTGATGACCAGGACATCCGCCCTGCCCTGGCGCGCCAGCCGCCGGTCGCGCGCGCTGGCGTCGCCGGTGCGCAGGGCGACGGTCCAGCCCAGGGCCAGGTCCTGCGCGATGCCGGACACGGCGCGCACGGTATCCACGGCCAGCGCGCGCAGCGGGGTCACCCACAACACCCGGGGGCCCGAGGCCGCCGCGGCGCGCGCGGCGGCGGGGTCGGCCAATGCCTGCAGAATGGGACCGCCCAAGGCCGCCAGGGTCTTGCCGCTGCCGGTGGGGGTATGCAGCAGGCCGGATTCGCCGGCCAGGTAGCGGCGCCAGGTCTCGCGCTGGAAGGCGGCCGCCTTCCAGCCGCGTGCCGCGAACCAGGCAGCCAGCGGCGCGTCCCAGGCGGTGGATGCGGCGTCCATGGTCGCCGCCGGGGCAAGCGGCATACCCGCTGAGTGGATTGCGCCGCCTTACGCGCCCCGCCCCCTCCAAAAGGTGCCCGCCATATGGTGTTTCGTGGATCCAAACTGCGACTTGCAATAGTGCAGGAGGCATACTGACATGGCCCTCGAAGGGCCTGGCTGCCGCGCAGGCTTCACCAATCCGACCTGGCGCGATGAACGCCAGCGGACCCAGACCTACGCACCGTGAGCGAAGGAACGCTGGATGGACGAGTTTATTTCGAACGTGCGGACGACCCATTGGGCACTAATCGCCACCACAGCAACCACGCTGGCATTCGCGCTGGCTCCGCGAGATGCTGACGAATATCACGCCGCGCGACTGGAGGCGCAATTTGTCGCCAGTTTGTCGGAGCGGCAACTCGCGATAGATCCGTTCCTCATGCCTCACGGGATATCGAGCCCAGATACGATCGCCGCAAAAAAACTATTCATCGATCACGGCATTGAGGTGGACGACGATTTCCAGTACTACGCGCCGATTCTGTCCGCAATGGAAGGCACCCGACTGACTTTCCCGCGATTGGCAACCTTTTCACAGGATATGCGGCCTCCCATAGTGCCGTTGCCGGGCTCCGACGACATGATAGAAGCGGTACAGCGCATCAAGGGGCGCAGGGGAATGGTGCGCTGCCTGGACGACACGAACGCTCTAGTTTCGTGCAAACCCGTGCCCGAGGGCTTGCCCTTGTCCGCGGCGCGAGTGCTCCGGCTGACTGATAATAATCACGTGGATAGCGATATCCCGTCGGAGGTCCGCCGTTCTGAACTGTTCCCAGATTGGCAGTTTTTCCTGACATTCGGGAAAAACGAAGATAAGGTGACTTATCACGCAGGCCAGCCTACTGAGCTGATAGCGATCTCCGATATAACGCAATCGCCTCACGAGCGGTTCCGGAAATTGGTGCGTTCTAACCCTCTCATTGCCCAAGCACGGGGCCGCACGCGGCCCCTCGGGCGCATTCTTGGGGTGGTCCAGGCTTGGGTTGATAAGTGGTGCGAGAAAAAGCTTGTCGTACGTAATAAATCCATCGAGCTGCAGAGGCGTCGAGTGAGTGAGGACGGCCGCGCTGCGTTGATACGGGGCGATTTTGGCGCATGGATAAAAATATCTGTCGACGCGAACGCGAACATCGGCAAGCTGGCGCGGGACTACTCGGAAAGCTGCCTGCCCGGACAGAACATAATGGGATTGCCACATCTGGACCCGGTCTGGCTCGAAATCGAAAATCTCGAGCCCAAGGCAGCGGTGACTCACCTGTATCGGAAAGAGAAAGAGGCCCAAAACAGAAGGACCATCGATCTGGGCGGTATGCGGGTGGAAGAAGCATCTGTCCGAGTGGTCGCGCCCATCGCATGCTTCGCCATCTCATTGTTCCTGCTTTCCAGCCTGACCATGGTTCGACAACGAAGTGTCGAACAGGTGGAACCTGGTGCCAAGGCGACCGCCGATTATCCTTGGATGGGGCTTTTCAGCGACCCACTTTCACGAGTGCTCACGGCGCTGACCATTGCGATCCTTCCCGTGGTCGTGCCAATTCTGATGCTGCTCCAACTGTCTGAAAAGTTGGATTTGGCATTTGCAATGGGTGTCTTGTTCACAGGGTGCACCGCCTTGGTTGCCTGTCAATCCATGAGGATCGTGCGGTTCCTGCGGTTGGATCGATTTCCGCCATAGATCTCGCATATAGCCTCATTCCAAGCAAGCGGTGCTCGGATCCATAGCAGGCTCGGACGAAGCCATGGGCACGCTTTCGGATGACGGCGCGTGCGAGTGAGTGCAGTCAGAGTGCAGCGGGCGGGCGTCCGAGTGCAGTAGTTGCGGGTAGAAGACGCTATCGCAGCCGAGCCGCCCCGGCGTAACTAACGGAAATATAAGGGAATTATGGCCCGCCCTACACGATTCGAACGTGTGACCGCTCGCTTAGAAGGCGAGTGCTCTATCCAACTGAGCTAAGGGCGGATGGCATGGACGCGGCATCGGCCGGCGCCGATCCGGGGAGCGGCGAATTTTACCCTGTCCCCGCTCCCGCAACCCGGGGCCGGCCGCAAAAACGGCGCGGGTCCTGTGGCATGGCCCTCACAGGTGTAATCCAATATCAGCCGCAGGTAACGAAGTCGTACACCCCTGCGCTAGGGACTTTACGCCATTCGTACACATCGTGGCGGGCCGCGGCGGAGCGCCGGCCCTTCCTCTGCCGTCATCGACATTACAGGTCGTTTCAACCCCTGCCAGGGGCGATGCTAGAGTGCAACGTCCCGAATCCAGGCAGCAGAAGACCCTATGCCACGCACTGTATCCCAGCGCCTGACACGGCAATTGGGCGGTATCGCCGCCCTGATCTCCGCGGCCGCCGCCTGCACCGCGCACGCGGGCGTCAGCTACAAGCTGGACCGCGCCAGCGCGGCCCCCGGGACCCGCATCCAGGTGCAGGCCGTCTATTTCAACGATACGGAGGCCGGCGGCCGCTGGCAGCCGCCGCGCAGCCTGGTGCTGCAGTGGCGCTCGCCCTCCGGCGCCGTAGTGCGCAGCCTGGCGCAAGCCGACAGCGACGACCTGGAGTTCAACGTGCCGGTCAACAACTTCGCGCGCATGTCATGGACCGCGGTCGTGCCGACCAACGTGACCGGCCTGCAGGCCGTCTCCATCGAAGGCGAACCGGCGCTGATGGCCCTGGACGCCAGCGGCATAGGCGCCATCGCGAGCAAGCCGGCCGACGTACCGGTGGTCGATGCGCGCACCGGCAAACCCTTGCCGCCCGCCGAAGTCGAGGCGACCGGCGTTTCTCCCGTGGAAGGCCCCGCGCCCACGCAGGTGGCGGCGCAATCCGCGCCGGATTCCATCGGCAACCCTGCCTTCGACCGGCTGCGTGCGGGCCTGTCGGAATACCAGCCGACCTATTTCGACCTGCGTACGCGCGACCGCACCACGGCCAAATTCCAGTTCAGCTTCAAGTACCGGCTGTTCACGCCCGAGCGCGGCGAGGAGGCCGGCTTCCTGGACCACCTGTACCTGGGCTACACGCAGACATCAGTGTGGGACCTGGAGGGCGATTCGCGCCCCTTCATCGATACGACTTTCAACCCCAGCCTGTTCTGGCTGTCGGAAAGGATGTGGCAATCCAAGGACAACAATTGGTCCCTGGGCATGGCCAGCGGCGTGGAGCATGCCTCGAACGGCAAGGCAGGCGACGACTCGCGCTCGGTCAACGACGCCTTTGTGCAGCCCGCCCTGAACTATCGCTTCCAGGGCGGCAGCACCTTGACCTTCGCGCCGCGCATCAAGGGCTATTTCGCGCTGGGGGACGAGAACCGCGATTACACCGACTACACGGGCTGGGTGGACTATCACCTGCGCTGGGCCCAGGACAACGGCCTGGTCGCGTCGGTGATGTACCGGCAAGGCGACAGCGCGCGGCGCACCACGCAGCTGGATCTGGCGTGGCCGCTGAAGCGCACCTTCCTGAACATGAATGGCTATTTGCACCTGCAGTACTTCAACGGCTACGGCGATACCCTGCTGGGCTACAACCAGCGGCAGCGTTCGCAGATAGGCATAGGCCTGTCGCTGGTGCCTTGACGGCCCGGGGGGCTCATGGCGCCGGCCGATACGCCAGCACCGCGCGCTGGGCGTCGATATGCGCGTAGAGCAGCGTCTCCACGGCGGCATAGTCGGCGGCCGGATAGATATCCTGGCCGATGCGCAGCCGTCGCGTCACGGTGACGATGCCGTCGGCGTCCGCCCGATGTCGCGCCGTGACCTGCCCGGCGGCAGTGGCGACATCCACATCGGCGGGCAGGTGCTCCACCACCGTCCCCGCCGGCAGGCGGATGCGGTAGGTCCACATATAGTCGCGCGCGCCTATCATCAGCGGGAAATGGCGCTTGCCGCCGCGCGCGATATAGGCGCGTAGATCGCCGCTGGGCGTCATATCGATGCCCAGCGGCACGGTCATATACGTGGAAGGCGAGGCCCGCACGACGCCATGCGGGCTGCTCCAGCTTCCCGATAACTTCAGCGGCTCCGCCAGGTTGCCGGGATCGCTGGCATGCAGGGATCCGAAACCGCCCTCGGGGGTGGGCGCGAGCAGGCGCGCGGCGAGCGTCTCCGGCGACCCGCCGGCGGCCACCGCGCGGCGCAGCGGCGCCTCCAGGCGCGGCGATGCGCTCATCGTATTCGTGCCCGTGACGGTGCCATCGGCCGCGATGGCCAGGCTGGCAACGGACCGGTACCGGTTCTGCTCCCGTGGCGATGCAGGCGTGCGCCGCACCTCGCCTCGGTCCGTCGCGATGACCGCCAGTTTGCCCGACAGCAGAATATCCAGCGCGCCCAGGGCCGCGTAAGGGTCGGTGGTATTGCCGTAGACATCGAAGTCGGGCAGGTACACCAGGGCATGGTTGAAGGACGAGCCCGACCACGACGGCAGCGGCTGCATGCGGTTGTCCCAATTGACCAGCGCCGCCTGGGCCCGTATGCCGACGGCCGCCAGCAAGGCCTGCATAAGGACTACGTGGTCCTTGCAATCGCCATAGCCGTTGCGCAGGACAGAGGCGGCGTCGTGGGGCACGAGATCGTCGGCCGGATCCAGGTAGACCGCCACGTAGCGGATGTGTGCAGCCACCCAATCGTGCAGGGCACGGGCGGCGTCCAGACCCTTGGCTTCGCCCGCGACGCTGCGGGCCAGCGTGGCGATTTCCGGCGTGACCGCGGCCTTGCCGGCGCTGCGCTGTGCATAGATCGCGCCGATTTCCTCGTAGCCGGACAGCGTGGACGCGACGAAGGCGGGGCCCACGTCCACGGGCGCCACCATATAGGGCTCGGCCGCGGGGGCCGCCTGCACGGCAATGGACGCGGTGACGACCCGCATGCCGTCCTCGACGGTCTCGTTCGTCTCGAAGCCGCCGCGCTGACGATAGGCCAGGGGCAGGCCCGCGGGCGCTTGGATGCGGATGTCCACCGCCGTATGGGCTTGCAGGCCCAGCAGCACGTTGGCGCTGAAGCCGAATATCTGCGGCGCCTTGATGGTGTGGCGCCACTTGCTATGCAGCACGCTTCCCGCCTGCAGTTGCGGGAACACCACCGTGGCCGTCTGCGTGGCGACGAAGCCGGGCGCGTTACGCGCCGCGGCGCTGGGCCGCGTATAGATACTGGCCGCCGGCACATCGATGCGGGTGCCGTCGGGATGCTGGATCCAGGCCTCCAGCACTTCCAGGCTTTCGTCGCCGGGATCGAAGTCGAAGGACGCGGTACCGGCATCGGCGCCCATCGCCGCCTCGGTCAGCCGCGTTTCTACCGTGCGGATTTCCGTGTAGCGCTTATCGGCTTCCACCGTGTATTCATGGCGCGCATAGTGTTTCTGGCCCGGCGCGATCTGCGCCTTGGCCAGGCCCGGCACGATGCAGGCGAACAGGACCCACACGGCCGCGGCCTGCCGGCCCCGCGACCGGGGACACCGCGCGGAAGTCGCGGTACGCGTATGGCAGCCATGGCCGCGGACTCTTCCGGGCAGCGAGGACAGGAATCGCAGCGATCGCAAATCGGTCTCCCACGGGGCATGCCCGCCACGGATCGGTCGACCCGTGCCTGGAGCGGGCAATCGGCGGCAGATTGTCCCATGGGAGTGGCGGGCATGGCATTCCGGCGCAAATGCGTTGGAGCGGCGCCGCGAGGGCGCCTTCCCCGCCAGGGTGCCGCGTCAATCCCCGATAGGCGTATGCGAGGCCACGCCGCTGCGCAGCTCCAGGTCCGGCATGCGCCGCACCACCAGCAGCGACAGGACGGCGATGCCCGCGCCGAAGGCGAAGATATCGCGGAAGGTCGATGCCACGCCGTCCATCAGGACGCGCCGCGTCCCCTCGGGCAGGTTGGAGAGCACGTCGCTGCCATGCCGCAGGGCCCCCAGGTCGATCTGCTGAGTGATCCCGGCGGCCAGGAGCGAACCGGCGAAACCCAGGCCCAGCAGCGTGCCGGCCAGCGCGCTGCCGAAGGCGCTGCCCATGGACCGCAGCACCAGCACCGACCCCGTGCCGGCGCCGATGTCGCCCGGCTCCAGCGCGTTCTGCACCACCATGATGGTGGCGACCATGCAGGAACCCAGGCCGACACCCGTCAGCAGCGTGGCGGCCAGTACGGCCGCCAAGGGCACGCCGGGACCCATGAAGGCCAGCAGGCACAGGCCGATGCAGCCGCCGATGAAGCCGGCCGACAGAATGCCGCGCATGCGTCCGGTGCGGCGCGCCAGATTGCTGCTGATGATGTTGCCCAGGACGTTGGACAGCAGGAAGGGGGTGACGAACAGCCCGGACTCGGAAGCGCTGGTGCCGCGCACCAGCTGGAAATACAGCGGCAGGGCGAAGATGCACAGGAAGATCGCCAGCGCGCCCAGGGAAGAGGCCGCGATGCCGCATACGAACACGCGGTTGCGGAACATGCGCGGAGGCAGCAGCGGATCGGCGGCGCGGCGCTCCTGCCACACCAGTCCGCCCAGCGCGGCCGCGCTCAGGGCGACCAGCCCCAGTATCTGCGGCGAAAACCAGCCGTAGCTGGCGCCGCCCCAGCTCAGCGCCAGCAGGCAGGCAACGATAGAGGCGGCCAGCAGCAACGAACCCATGATGTCCAGGCGGACCTTGCCGCCGCGCGGCTTGAGCATGCGCAGGCCGCGATTGCAGGAGTACATGGCGAACAGGCCCAGCGGCAGGTTCAGCCAGAACAGCCAGCGCCACGAAAGATGCTCCGAGACGTAGCCGCCCACCAGCGGCCCGGCGATGGAGGCCACGCCCCACACGGCCGCCATATAGCCCTGGTAGCGCCCGCGCTGGCGCGGCGCCACCACGTCTGCGATGGCGGCCTGGGCCAGCGACATCAGCCCGCCGCCGCCCAGGCCTTGCAGCACGCGGAAGGCGATCAACTGGTCCAGCGTCTGCGCGAGCGCGCACAACACCGAGGTGACCACGAACACTCCGATCGAGATCGTCAGCAACTGGCGACGTCCGTAGATATCGGAAAGCTTGCCGTAGATCGGCGTTGTCACGGTCGCCGCGATCAGGTAGGCGGCGACGATCCAGGACAGGTGCCCGAATCCGTTCAGGTCCGCGGCAATGGCGGGAACCGCGGGAATCACCACTGTCTGGTCCAGCGCGGCAAGCAGGATACAGAGCACGATGCCGCCGATCACGCGCATGATCTCGCGGTGGGTCAGGCTGGCGGGGGATGCTGCAGGGGCGGACGGTGAAGCGAGCGTGCCGGTGGGCGTGGACATGATGCTGCGGGGGGCGCGACGGAGAAGCTGGCCGGTGACCAGGGCCAAAAAAGGGGACGACGTTGAAGTCTTATATAAGTTATATATATTAATATATATCTCATACTCCCGAGCCGTACGCGTCCATCGATCCATCGAGAAAGGCGATACCGCCGGCGAAAATCCCTTCCGGCCTTCCCGGCCAGTACCCAGGGAACGCATATCGAAGATCTCTTACCCAGGAGCGCGCCACGCCGCCTGGGCGTGGCCGTGCTTCCTCGACGGCCACTCGGCTAGGAGATCATCATGCAGATACGCCCTTCTTCCAATACCGCTTCCGATCTGGCCGACTTCCAGGCGCGGATGGCCGCCGAGCAAGCGGCGATACGCCAGATCAATGACGCGATCGACATCGACTGCCTGGTGCGCAGCTACTACGGCACCCTGGACGCCACGACACCCATGTATGACGAGCCGGGCTTTCCCGCCGCGCTGGGCTCCCAGGTGGAATTGGGCATACGCGCCCAGCTGGCCGCCTTGGTGGACAAGGCAGCCACCTTGCTCGCCGAGCATTCCTCCACGTTCACCGACGCGGATGAACGCCGTTTGCAAAGCGGCTTCGGCGACAAGATCCGCCAGGCCAGCCTTCACCCGGAAGAACGCCTGTACTTCTACAGCCAGCCGTTCAAGGCCACGTTGGAACGAAAACTCGCCCTGGCGGACCGCGCGGGCCTTTCGGACCACGGCGCCGCGATGAAGGAATTGCGGACCCTGGTCCATTTGCTGGGCGATCCTTCCCGTTTCTTCACGGCCGTGGTCGGCAAAAGCATCGTGCAGGACTTCGCCGACGCTTTCCAGAAAGCGACGGACGGCGCCTTCGCGGCATCCACGGCGGGCACGGAATCCTCGTCGCGGCGTTTTCCGCTGGCGTAAGCGCCCACGGTTCCGTCGGCATCGGCGCCTTGCCCCCCGGCGCGGGGCGGGGATTTCGCCGGGCGCGCGCGGACCCGGCGAGCCGTTTCTACGCCTTCAGGGCCGCCAGCGTTTCGTGAATGATCGCCAGCGTGGCCTCGCGTTCGGCGCCCGTCAGCGGCAGGCGCGGCTCGCGCACCGTTTCCGCGTAGCCGGCCGTGACGTTTTCCGCCAGCTTGATGTACTGCACCAGCTTGACGTGCGTGTCCAGGTGGAAAAGCTTGATCAGCTTGCGATACAGGACGCGCGCGCCGTCATAGTCGCCCTTCACGGCCAGCTCCAGCAGTTGCACCGATTCCTTGGGCAGCGCGTTGGCCATGCCGGAGACCCAGCCCTTCACGCCCAGCGCCGCGCTTTCCAGCACCAGGTCGTCGACGCCGCAGAACACGGTGTAGCGGTCGCCCAGGCGGGCATAGATATCGGTCACGCGCGTGGTGTCGTAGGTCTCTTCCTTGATGCAGGCCAGCGTGGGTTCGTCGGCCAGCTGTTCCAACAGCTGGGGCGTCATATCGACGCCGTAGCCGCGCGGATTGTTGTAGATCATGATCGGCAAGCCGCTGGACCGCGCCACGCCGCGGTAGAAGGCCATGGTCTCGGCCGCGTCGGACTTGTAGGTCAAGGCCGGGAACACCATCAGGCCGTCCACGCCGATGCGCTCGGCTTCCTTGGCATAGCGCCCCGCCGCGGCCGTGGTCGTTTCGGCCAAACCGGAGACGATGGGCACGCGCCCCTTGATCGTTTCCTTGGCGATGCGCAGCACCGTCAGTTTCTCTTCGGGCGCCAGCGAGGCGTTTTCGCCCACCATGCCCATCATCACCACGCCGCCCACGCCGTTGGCGAGCAGCCGCTCCAGCCCCGCCGCGATCGCCTCGTGGTCCAGGGATTGATCCGCCTTCATCTTGGTGGTCACGGCGGGAAAGACACCAGCCCAGTTCACTTTCATGATTTCCGTCCGATAGAAAAATAGGTGTAGGCCCGGGTGGCGCCGGCGCCGCCCGGGAATGGCGCGTCAACGCAGGTGCACGGGCTTGCCCGCCTTCATCACCATGGCCAGGTGTTCCCCCTGGCCGCACAGCAGCGATATATCCGCGACGGGATCGCCGTCGACGATCAGCAGGTCGGCATACGCGTCCGCCGCGATCACTCCCAGCTTGTCCTTCTGCCCGACGATCTCCGCCCCCACTTGCGTCGCCTGGCAGATCACTTCGAAGTTGCTCAGTACCTGCGAGCGGATGCGCAGCTCGTCGCTCTGGAAGGTATGCATTTCGCCCAGCAGGTCGGACCCCAGGCCCATGCGCACGCCGTGCCGCTTGAAAATCTCCAGCGATTGCAGGCCTTGCAGGCGGACGTCGTCGATCTTGGCCACGGCCTCCGGCGGCACGCCGTATTGCGCGCCCACCTTGTGCAGGGCGTCGTAGGTCACCAGCGTGGGGACGGCGAAGGCACTGTGCTCCGCCATGGCCGCGGCCGCGGCGTCGTCGACCAGGTTGCCGTGCTCGATGGTGCGCACGCCCAGCTTCACCGCGCGCGCGATGGCCTGCCCCGTGTAGGCATGCGCCATGACGTAGGTCTGGTGCGAGGCCGCTTCTTCCACGATGGCGGAGATCTCGTCGCGCGAGTACTGCAGATTGCCGATGGGATCGGTGGGCGAGGCGACGCCGCCGGACGCCATGATCTTGATATGGGTGGCGCCCGCGCGCATCTCTTCGCGCACCGCCTTGCGCACCGCATCCACGCCATCGACCACGCGGGCGATGGCGCCCAGGTTGCGATGGCAGGGACAGGGGTCGGGATCGCTCGGGTCGATGCGTTCGCGGAAGTCGCCATGGCCGCCGGTCTGCGACAGCGCCTTGCCGGCGATGAACAGGCGCGGGCCGTCTATCAGGCCATCGTCGACCGCGCGGCGCAGCGCATAGTCGGCGCCGCCCGCGTCGCGCACGGTGGTAAAGCCGCGGCGCAGCATGGCGGCCAGGATGGGCACCGCGCGCAGCGTGGCGAAGGCGGCCGGCATGCGGGCATTGGTGCCCAGGTTGGCCATCGAGGCGACCACATGGACGTGGCAATCGATCATGCCCGGCATCAGGGTGCGGCCGGCGACGTCGATGACCTGGTCGTCGCGCCCGGCCTGGACGGGCCGCGGCGAGACCTCGCGGATGCGGTCGCCTTCGACGACGACGTCATAGGCGCCGTCGTCATCCTTGTGATGCGCGTCCAGGACGCGCGCGTTCTTCAGAATCAGCATAGCGGGTTCGCCTTGTTGAAACGGGAAATCGAATAAGGCCGCAGGTCCAGGCCGGGCTGGCTTCCCGCCAGCAGGCTGCCGACGATGGCCCCCGTGGTGGCGGCCTGCGTCAAGCCCAGATGGCCATGGCCGAAGGCATAGAGCAGGCGGTCCGTGGCGGGCGATGGGCCGATGACCGGCAGCGAGTCCGGCGTCGCGGGCCGGTTGCCCATCCAGCGCCGCGCATTCCGCTCGTCCATGCCGGGCAGATAGCGCCGCGCCAGGGCCAGCAGCGCGTCGCTGCGGCGGTAGTTGGGTGGCGCGTCCAGGCCGGCGAACTCGGCGGCGCCGCCGATGCGCAGCCCGACCGCCAGCGGCGTCGCGACGAACTTGCGCTCGGCGAAGATGACCTCGCGATCCAGCATGCCGGTCGCGCCCGGCAGCGTGGTGTTGTAGCCGCGCTCGCTTTCCAGCAGGACCCGGTCGCCCGCCGAGCGGGCCAGCGCGCCGGACCACGCCCCGGCGGCGACCAGCAGGCGGTCGCCCGCGTGCCGGCGCCCATCGCGATCCACGGCCGCGGGGCGCAGGGCATCGTCCAGCGCCAGCGTGGCGACATCGGCAGTCACCAGCCGGCCGCCATCCTGGCGGATGCGTTCGCGCAACGCGCGCACGATATTCAGCGGGTCGTCGACATGCGCCCAGTCCTCCAGCATGACGGCATGGCGGAATACCGGCGCCAGCGCGGGCTCCAGTGCGCGCAGTTCATCTCGCGCGACGGGACGCCAGCGCACGCCCAGCTCGCGCTTCCATGCCCATTCGCCAGCGTCCGCGGCATAGGCGGCGTCGGTCTCATAGACGGTCAGCGCGCCGCGGCGGTGCAGCTGGCCCGCCATGCCCAGGTCGTCCAGCACCGGCGACAGGTCGGCCAGGGCGCGTTCGTTCAGCGCGGCCAGCGCGCGCGAAATACGGCGGAAGTGTTCGGGCCGCCCCACCTGATTGAATACCCGCAGCCAGGGCAGCAGGCGCGGCGCATGGCGGGGGCGGATGGCCAGCGGCCCCAGTGGGTCCATCAGCCAGCGCAGCGCCTTCAGGCTGAAGCCGGACACCGCGATGGGGGTCGATTCGCTGACGGCGATGCCGCCCGCGTTGCCATGCGACGCGCGGTCGCCTTCGAAATCCCGATCCAGCAATGTCACGCGCCAGCCGAGTTGCTGCGCGCGGCGTGCGCAGGCCAGGCCGATCACGCCCGCCCCCACCACGACAAGTTCCGTCATGCTCTGTCCGCTCTATGCATCGTGTTTACCCAGGAAAAGATCGGCCGCGCGGCTGTCGTTCAGGAGATCGCGCGCGTCCCCTTCCATGGCGACCACGCCTTGGTCGATGATGTAGCCGCGCTGGCTGACCGCGAGCGACTGGCGGGCGCGCTGTTCCACCATCAACACCGTGGTGCCGGCGGCCGGAAGGCCGCGCACATAGGCAAAGATCTCATCCACGCGCGCGGGCGATAGCGCCGCCGTCGGCTCGTCGAGCAGCAGCATATCCGGTTCGCGCATCAGCGCACGGGCGAAGGCCAGTTGCTGGCGCTCGCCGCCCGACAGCGTGCCCGCGGGACGGCGGCGATGGCGCACCAGCGCGGGGAACATCTGGTACATGGCATCGGCCCGCGCGCGCGGACGCTTGACGCCCTGCACCACCAGCAGGTTCTCATGCACCGTCAAGGAGGCGAACACGTTGGCCACCTGGGGCACGTAGCCGATGCCGCGGTCCAGGCGCGATTCGACGCTCAGGGCCGCGATATCGCGGTCGCGCAGCAGGACCTGGCCGCCGGTGCGCGGCAGCAGGCCCATCACCGCCTTGATGATGGTCGACTTGCCGGCGCCATTGGTGCCGGCGATGGTGACGATCTCGCCCGGCAGGACGTGCAGCGAGATGCCTTTCAGGATATCGGCATCCCCATAGCCGCCGCGCAGCGCGGACAGGCGCAGTACGGGCTGGACGCCGGCGCCGTCCGCGGCGGTGGACGGCGGCGCGCCATGACGGACCGCCGTGGGCGCCAGGGTGCTCGTCGGGGTGCTCATGGCGTCTCCGTGGCGACCGGCGCCAGCGCGCCCATGTACGCTTCCCGCACGCGGGCATCGGCCAGCACCTGGCCGGGTTCGCCGTGCGCCAGCAGGCGGCCGCCGTCCAGCACGTACAGGTCGGACACCAGGCGGTTCAGGGCCATCAGGTTGTGCTCGATGATCAGGAAACCGATCCCGCGGCGCGCGTTGATCTCGCGGATGCGCTGCGAGATCTCTTCGATCAGCACGGGATTCACTCCGGCATAAGGTTCGTCCAGCAAGATGAATTTGGGATCCGACATCAAGGCGCGCCCCAGCTCCAGCAGTTTCTTCTGTCCGCCGGACAGGCCGCCGGCCGGCTTGTCGGCCACCGCATTGAGCTTGAGGAAATCCAGCATGTGCTGCGCGCGGTCGGCGATCTCCGCTTCGGCCCGCCTTACCCGGCCCGGCGCAAGGAACAGCGGCAGCAGGGACTCGCCGGGTTGGTCGCGCGGCCCCACCATCAGGTTCTGCCGCACCGTCAGGTGCATGAATTCGCGCGGGATCTGGAAGGTGCGGCCCAGGCCCATGCGGGCACGCGCCGCGGGGCCGGCGCCGCCCAGGACGGCGCCGCCGAAGGCGACCTCGCCCGCCGAGGGACGCAGGAAACCGCTCAGCACGGCGAAGAACGTGCTTTTGCCCGCGCCGTTGGGACCGATCATGCCGTGCAGGCCGTCCAGGCTCATGGACAGCGTCACGCCATCCAGCACCTGGAAGTCGCCATAGGATAGGGAGACACCGCTGGTCGCCAGGGTAGTCATCGCGCGCCCCTGGCGCCGAACAGGCCCTGCGGGCGCCAGCGCATGAAAAGAATTAGGATCAGCCCGACCACCCCCAGCTGCACGCTGCCCATGTCGGCATCCGAGACGCCGGGGATGATGCCGCGCGTAAAGCGCACGCCTTCCAGGAACAGCACCAGCAGCACCGCGCCCGCGACGCTGCCCGAGAGCCGCGCCACGCCGCCCATGATGATGGCCATCCACACGTAGAAGGTGATCAGCGGCACGAACTGGTCGGGCACGATATAGGTCATGTAGTGCGCGAAATAGGCGCCGGCCAGGCCGGCCAGCGCGGCGCCCACCATCAGCACCTGCGTCTTGAAGCGCGCCGGCTCCTTGCCCAGCACGCGCACCGCGGTTTCGTCGTCGCGTACCGCCTGGATGGTGCGGCCATAGGGACTGTGCGTGATCCGCCGCAGCAAGGCCACGGCCAGCGCGATGGACAGGGCCAGCAACACCAGCAGCAGGGTGTCGCTGAAGCGCGCGCCGCCCCAGCCGGCGCCCAGCCGCGGCACGCCCGGTATGCCTTGCACGCCATTGGTCAGCCACTGCTCCTGCACGAGCACCAGGCGCACGATCTCGGAGAATCCCAGCGTAACGATGGCCAGATAGTCGTCGCGCAGGCGCAGCGCCACCCGGCCCAGCGGCCACGCCAGCAGCGCCGCGGCCAGCATCGCGGCCGGGAAGGACAGCAGCGGCGACCAGCCCGCCTTCAGGGTCAGCAGCGCAGACGCGTAGGCGCCGATACCGAAGAAGCCCGCCAGGCCGAAGTTGATCAGTCCGGTAAAGCCGTATTGCAGGTCCAGCGCCAGGGCGAGCAGCATATAGATGCCCATGATCACCAGGATGGACAACAGGTAAGTCAGCATCAGCGCACCCCCACCGGCCGGTTGAACAGCCCTTGCGGGCGCAGCAGCAGCACGATCATCATGAAGACGTAGCCCAGCGCGATCTTGTAGACGAAGCCCACCACCGGCGTGGACAGTTCCTGCAGCACGCCCAGCAACAGGGCTCCCATGACGGCGCCCACGGGATTGCCCAGGCCGCCCACCACCGCGGCGGCGAACGCGGGCAGCAGCAGGTTCCAGCCCGCGTCCGGATAGACCACCGTGCGCATGCCGGTCACGGTGCCGGCGATGCCGCACACCACGCCGGCGATGGTCCACATGGCCAGCATGCATCGTTCGCGGCGGATGCCGCTGACGCGGGCCAGGTCCGGATCGTCGGCGATGGCGCGCAGGGACCGGCCCAGCGGCGTGGCATAGAGGATGACGAATACCAGCGCCAGCGTCGCCAGCGTCAGCGCGGCCAAACTGAGGTCCGCCGGTGCGATGGAGATATCGCCGAAGCGCCAGGCGCGCTCCAGCGGCATGTCGAAGGCGCGCGGGTCGTGGCCGAACAGGACGCCCAGCGCGGCGCGGATGACGAAGCCCACGCCGATGGAAGTCAGCAGCAGCGTAATGACCGAGCGGCGGATGACCGGCCGGAAAGCCAGCAGAAAGGCCAGCACCGATGCGACGGCGCCGCCGGCCGCGCCGGCCAGGCCGGCGACGACGAGCGATCCCGACAGGTGATGCGCCGCCAGCCCCGCGTAGCCGCCCACGGCGACGATATCGCCGGTGGCGGCATTGGGAAAGCGGGCCAGCCCGTAGACCAGGGTCAGCGCCAGGGCCGGCAAGGCGATGATCAGCCCTTCCACCAGCCCGTTGATGACCAGATTGACGTAATCGGCGTAGGACACGCGGCGGCCCTACAGCTTGACCACGTACTTGCGCACGAGCTTGCCGTTTTCCACGAAGGAGGCCGCGAAATCCGGCGTCACGTCGTTGTACTGGTCGAAGTTCAGCGCGCTGGAGGCACCGACATACGTGATGCGCTTGCCGGCTTCCAGCAGTTTCTTGCCTTCCGCGAAGCTGGTCACGGTCTGGCCGCCGGGCGTGCCCATTTCATGCACCTTCTTCGCCAGTTCCGGACCGCTGGCCTTGGGGCCCAGCGCCTGCACCGCCAGCGCCAGGATGATGGCCTGGTCATAGGCCATGGGCGCGTAGACGTTGCCGGCGACGTCCACGCCCTCCTTGCCCAGCGCGTCGCGCACGTGGGCATAGTTGGGCGCGTTTTCGTTGCTGACCGATTCCACCGAAATAATGCCTTCGGTCACCTTGGGGCCGAGGGCCTTGATGAGATCCGCGTTGGCCGCCCAGCCGGGAATGATCCAGTGCGTGTCGATGCCGGTCTGGTACCACTCGCGCAGCAGGATGGTGGTGTCGGCCAGGTAGGAACCGGTGACGATGACATCCGGCTTGGCCCGCAGCACGGATTGCAGTTCGGAACGGTAGGACGGCCGGTTGGGCTCGTACACCACGCTGGCCACGACCTTGCCGCCGGCCGCCTTCCAGGCTTGCGCGAAACCTTCGGTATTGCCAATGCCGGAGGCGTTGTTGAAGGCCATGGTGGCCGGCTGTTTGTAGCCCTGGCGCTCCGCGATCTTGGCGAAGGCCTGGCCGAAGCGGCCGTTGGTGGCCTGGAAGCGGAAGCCCAGGCGCTTGGGATTGGCATCGGCGCTCAGGGCGGGCGCGCCCGAACCGTGCATCAGCGGAATATCGGCCTCGTTCGTCAGCGGAATAACGGCCAGCGATTCGCCCGAACTCCAGCAGCCGAGTATGGCGCGCACCTTGTCCACTTCGATCATCTTCTTGGCGCCGGTGACCGCTGCCTGCGGCGCGGTTTGCGTGTCTTCGACCACGACGCGGAATTGCGCGCCCTGCGCCCCGCCCGCCGCGTTGATTTCCTTGGCCGCGAGCTGGATGGCCTTGACCATGCCCGGCCCGTAGGGCGCGCCGGAACCGGTAAGCGGGCTGAGCGCGCCCACCACGAAGTCGGAGGACTGCGCCAGCGCGGGCAGGCTGGAACTGCTGGCCGCGGCGGCGACCAGCGCGGCGGCGACGAAATGACGGCGGTTCATGTGGGCTCTCTCTAAGGGCTCGAAGACGCGGTACGCGCGCCACGCGGGTCCGACCCAGACATCGCGATACTAGATTGGATCCAATATCCTGGATACGGCACCCATGCTAAACTGCGGCTCACCCCCGGGTCAATAAGACGGGGCCTAGGGTTTACGTGAGACTCCATGAACCAACCGCCCTTCCCCGCGGGGGATAACAAACTCGTGCGGCGCACCACGGTCGACCTGGTGCTGGACGCACTGCGCCAGCAGATCCTGTCCGGCCAACTGCGGCCGGGCGCCCCGTTGCGGCAGGAAGCGCTGGCGGAAGAGTTGGGCGTCAGCCGCATCCCCGTGCGCGAGGCCATCCGACGGCTGGAAGCCGAAGGCCTGGTCTCCGTGCATGCGCATCGCGGCGCCTATGTCTGCGCCATTTCGGCCGCCGACGTGATCGAAACCTTCGAACTGCGCCTGCAGATCGAACCCTGGCTGTTCGGCGAAGCCATCCGTGCCGGCGGCGGCACGCGGCTGGACGCCGCGCGGGCCGCGCTGGAGGCCACCCGGCACGCCGACGCGGCGGACTGGGGGCGCGTCAACTGGCGCCTGCACGAAACCCTCTACCTGCCGGCCGGCCGCGACCTGGCGATGACCGTGCTCAAGCAGTTGCATGACCGCGGCGATCGCTATCTGCGCTTCCAGGTCGTCAACCTGCCGCTGCGCCAGCAGGCCCATGCGGAGCACCTGCAATTGATCGAGTACGCGGAAAAAGGCGACGTCCCGGCCGCCGTCAAGGCCTTGCGCGCGCATATCCAGGTGGCGCTGGAGCAGGTGGTGGACGTGGTGGCCGGATTGACCCAGCACGCCGGGCAATGAATGCGATGGAATAAATCCGGCCGCCGTGGTGTACACTCCCATGCAAACCCACCACACGGAGGTCTTATGGTTCGCAACTTCACGTTTTCCGCCCTGGGCGTCGCCGCCCTGCTGATCGCCGGCAGCGCCATGGCGGCCGCCCCCGGCAAGGCCAGCAATGGCGTGCTGGTCGGCGACAAGGGCATGACGCTGTACACCTTCGACAAGGACACCGCCAATTCCGGCAAGAGCGTCTGCAACGACAAGTGCGCGGCCAACTGGCCTCCCCTGGCAGCCGCCGCCGGCGCCAAGGCCGACGGCGCGTGGACGGTCATCTCGCGTGACGACGGATCCAAACAATGGGCCTACAAGGGCCAGCCGCTGTATTACTGGGTGAAGGACCAGGCGCCCGGCGACAAGACCGGCGACGGCGTCGGCGGCGTCTGGCACGCGGCCAAGCCCTGAGCTTCATGGCATCGGCGGCGGGCGTGGAGCAGATCCTCGCCCATATCCCCTCGCTGCGCCGCTACGCCCGCCTGCTGGCGGGCGACGCGGCCGGCGCGGACGACCTGGTACAGGACACGCTGGAGCGGGCCTGCGCCAAATGGTCGCTGTGGAAGCCCGGCACCGCGCTGCGCGCGTGGCTGATGACCCTGATGCATAACCTGTACCTGAACCGGGTCCGCGATTGGCGCCATGACGACAATCACGACATCTGGGACGAACATACCGACGTGGCGCACGAGCCCCTGGCCCTGGCGCCCGACATGCTGGACCTGCAGCGCGCGCTGGCGCGCCTGAGCCCCACGCTGCGTACCGTGCTGCTGCTGGTGACCGTGGAGGAATACACATATGCGGAGGCCGCGGAAATCCTGCAGATTCCCATCGGCACGGTCATGTCGCGGCTGCATCGCGCGCGCGAAGCGGTGCGGGCGGCCATGGCCGGGCCCGACGGGGCGGCCGCGCCCACTCCCCTGCATCTGGTGAAGCGATGATGGAAACCGACGCCCCTGTCTCGGATGACGATCTGCACGCTTTCGTCGACGGCCAGCTGGACGCGTCGCGCGTGCCGGCGCTGGCCACGGGTGCGCTCGCCAGCGCGCCCCCGCAATTCGTGCGCGACGCCACGGCCGCCTATGCCGTGTTCGCGCCGGAAGTGCGCCATCCCGTGGAGGTCGGCGCGCAGGAAGAGGCGCATCTGGTGCAGTGGCTGAGCCGCCGCCTGGGCCGTCCCCTGGCGGCGCCGTCCCTGCAGGACCGCGGCTTCCGGCTGTTGGGCGGCAGGCTGCTGCCCGGCGAAGCGGCCGCCCAGGCCGGCGCCAACGCCAATCCGGCGTCGGCCACGAAGACAGCCGGCGGCGCGGCGGGCAATGCGCTGGCGCGCGCCCAATTCATGTACGAGGACGGCCGCGGCCGCCGCGTCACGCTGTACGTCGCGGTGTTCGCCGCCGACGTGGCCCCACGGGAAACCGCCTTCCGTTCCGTGCGGTCGGGCAGCGGCACGGCTTTCTATTGGGTGGAGAACGGCTACGGCTACGCCTTGAACGGCGACCTGCCGGCCGCCGAATTGCAGGCCCTGGCCGGCGACGTGTACGATCAGCTGTTCCCGCGCTAGCGCCGCCGCGACGGCCGAGCGCGCCATCGCAACGCAGCTCAACGGCACTCGAACGGCACCGCCCATGTCACCGACCCTGATCCGTCCCATCGAAGCGCGCGACGAAGCCCGCTGGCGCACCCTGTGGGACGCCTACACCCGTTTCTACGAGCGCGAGCCGGACGAGGCGGTGACCCGCCATACCTGGGCCCGCATCCTGGATCCCGGCACGCCCGTGCACGCCATCGTCGCCGAGGACGCCGGCCAGGTCATCGGCATCGCGAACTACCTGCTGCACGAGAACACCTCGACCCTGACCCCGGTGTGCTATCTGCAGGACCTGTTCGTCGATCCCGGGGTGCGCGCCCGCGGCACCGGCAAACTGCTGATCGACTGGCTGGTCGACCAGATGAAGGCGCACAATTGGTCGCGGCTGTACTGGCAGACCCGCGAAAACAACTACCGGGCCCGGGGGCTGTACGACAAGTACACCGCGCACAGCGGCTTCGTGCGCTATGCGATCAACAACGAGGACATCTAGGGCCATGCGGGACACGTCGGGACTCTACAGCGCCGGCGGCGGCCGTGCCGGCCCGCGCGTCGCCGTCATCGGCGCGGGCATCGTCGGCGCCGTCACGGCGTACACGCTGCGCCAGCGCGGCGCCGACGTGACCTTGATAGACCGCGACGAACCCGGCAGCGGCTGCAGCTTCGGCAATTCCGGCGCCATCAGCCCCGGTTCGGTGGCGCCGCTGGCCATGCCGGGCATCCTCAAATCGGTCCCCGGGATGATGCTGGACCCGGAAAGCCCGCTGCGGCTGCCGCTGGCCTACCTGCCGCGCGCCCTGCCCTGGCTCGCGCGCTTCGTCGCCGCTTCGCGCCCCGCCGCCGTCGCCGACGCGGCGCGGCGGCTGGCGGCGCTGCACGCCGGCGCGGTGGAGCGGCATGTGGCGCTGGCACGGGAGATCGGCGTGCCCGAGTTGATCCTGCGGCGCGGCCACCTGCATCTGTATCCCGACGAGGCGGCGCTGGCCAAGGATGCGGCGGGCTGGCGGCTGCGCGAGCAGTACGGCTACCGCTTCGAGAAACTGGACCGCCCCGGCATCCTGGACCTGGAACCGGCCGTCGGCGCGCGCTACCGGATCGGCATGTTCCTGGCCGACCATGCCACGGTGCTGAACCCCTTCCGCTACGTACAGGCCGTGGTGCGCGCGTATGCCGCGCGCGGCGGCCGCGTGCTGCGCGGCCAGGCCGCCGCGCCCCGGCGCAACGGCGGCACCGGCTGGCGTGTCGGCGTCAACGACGCGCCGCACGATTTCCAGCACGTGGTCGTCGCCACGGGCGCGTGGACACCGCGGCTGCTGCGTCCGCTGGGCGTACGCCTGCGCCTGGAAAGCCAGCGCGGCTACCACGTGCAATTCCAGGGCGCGTCCTCGACCATTTCGCGCACCGTCGTGCTGGCCGACCGCAAGGTCTTCATTACGCCGATGGAAGACGGCTTGCGCGTGGGCGGCACCGTGGAGATCGCCGGCCTGTCGCGCGCCCCCGATCCGCGGCGCGCGCAAGTGCTGGCGCACATCGCGCGCGACACCTTCCAGGGACTGGATCGGGCACCCGTCACGGAATGGATGGGACACCGTCCCTGCATGCCGGACTCCGTGCCCGTGATCGGCCCGGTCGCCGGCCAGCCGGGCCTGTGGATCGCCACGGGTCACGGCCACCTGGGCCTGACCGACTCCGTGCATACCGCCGTACGCATCGCCGACGCCATGCTGGGCGATGCACGCCAGGCCCGCGACACGAAATCGGACGGCTCCGCAAGGGACGCCGTGCTGTAGCCCACCACACAGCAATCCGGCAAGCGCCTGCCCGGCCTTGCAGCCGGCGCCGCGGCATCCAGGCCCGCACCGCGCCACCCTTACCGGCCGCATGCCCCGCTCGCCCACGGCCCTGAACGGCTGGAAGGCGCCGGGGCCATTGCATCGCGGCTTCCAACGGAGCGACAACCCATGACGATTTCCACCACGGGCCCCGGCACGCCGCCGCCCGCCTATCCGCAACCCGCGGGCATGCCAGTCCTTGCCACGGCGCCCGGCCACGCGACCGCCGACGCCTTGGCCGCCTATCGCGCCGAGGCCGCGGACGCCGCCCCGCCGGGCGGTTGCGGGTGGCGGCCCAGGTCGGACGGCATCGCCGGGCGCCAGGATGCGCCGTCCGGCGGACGGCCGCCGGATGCGACGCGCGAACCGTCGCGCGCCACGGCCGTCCCCTGCCAGGTGCACGGTGTGGACGAATTCTTCAAGGTCGTGGCGAAATGGTCCAGGCAGGAGCCGTCCGTGGCAAGCGTGGCGCAAGGGATCTACCTGGGCGACCGCCTGGACGCGGCGGCGATGGACCTGCTGCGCCGCATCGTGGCCGAGTGGCAGGCACGCGGCGTCCTCGCCCCCTTGATGGCGCGCGTCATGGCGCGCTACGAGCGCGATGGCACCCTGGCGGCCACGATAGACGACCTGATGTCCAGGGACCCCCGCAAGGACCGGGCGGCGGCCGGCCAGGCGGCGCGCGAATTGCTGGCTTCCTGGAGCGACGATCCGCAAGCCGCAAAAGCCAGGTTCGATCTGCTGCTGGATCCGGACAGCGATATCGGAGATGGCGCCGATAGCGATAGCGGGAATGCGGCCGATACCGCGTCCGCGCGCCGCTGACTCCTTATCAGGCCACCGGTGTCAGCGGCCGCCGCCTTTCGAACCAGCCGTCCAGGTTGGCGATGACCAGGTCGGCCATGGCTTGCCGCGTCTCGACGGTGCTGCTGCCGATGTGCGGCGACAGCACCACCTGGTCCATCGCGCACAGTGCCGGCGGCACGTCGGGCTCGTTCTCGAATACGTCCAGGCCGGCGCCGGCGATGCGGCCCTCGCGCAAGGCCGTGACGAGCGCGTCCTGGTCCACCACGCTGCCGCGCGATACGTTGACCAGGATGCCGTCGGCGCCCAGGGCTTCGAGCACATCCGCGTCGACCACGCGCCGCGTGTCGCCGCCCCCCGGCAGGGACAGCACCAGGACGTCGCTGGCGCGGGCCAGCGCGCGGACATCCTCGCAATACAGATAATGCGCGGGCACATCGCGCCGCGGCGAGCGGTTGTGATAGGCGATGTCCATGCCGAAGGCTTCGGCGCGCCGCGCGATCTGCCGGCCGATGTTGCCCAGGCCCAGGATGCCGCAGCGGCGGCCGCCCAGCTTGCGGCCCAGCGGCGGCGTTTCGCCGCGCCAACGTCCCGCGCGCACGAAGCGGTCCAGCTCGCAGATGCGCCGCGATACGCCCAGCATCAGCGCCAGCGCCGTATCGGCCACGCAGTCGTCCAGCACGCCGGGCGTATTGGTGACGACGATATCGCGCTGGCGTGCCGCCGCCATATCGATGGGGTCGATGCCGACGCCAAAGCTGACGATGACTTCCAGCGATGGCAGCGCCTCTATCATCGCCCGCGTGGCGCCGTAGCGGCCGCTGGTGACGATGCCGCGGATGGCCGCGCCCTGCCGGGCCAGGCGGGCGGCGGGATCGTCCATTTCCCACCAGCGGTGGACACGGTATTTGCCCTCGATCCGCGCCATGAGTTCCGGCAGCAGGGGGCCGGCCATCAGGAGCTCCACGGGCGTGGCGTGTGTGGCGGTCGTAGCGGTCGTAGCGGTGTGATTCACGGCGTGGGAAGCAACAGTCTGCATAAGGGTTATCGGGGCGGCGCGCCGTCCGCGCATCGCCTAGTCGACGCGCAGATTGCGCTGTTTGATGATGTCGCCATAGCGGGCGCGTTCGCGGGCCGCAAGATCGGCCAGTTCCGCCGGGGTGGAGCCATGCGGCACGGCGCCCTGCGAAATAAGCTTTTCCTTGACGTCCGGCAGGTCGGCGACCTGGCGGATCGCCAGCGACAGTTTATCGACGATGGCCTGCGGCGTGCCGGCGGGCGCCAGCACGGCGGTCCAGGAGCCCGTTTGCGCATTGCGCACGCCGGCTTCGTCCAGCGTCGGCACATCGGGCATCACGGGCGAGCGCGCCGGCCCCGTGACGGCCAGCGCGCGCAGCTTGCCGGCGTTCACGTAGGTGACCGTTTCCAGTACCGAGGCGAACAGCATGTCGACCCGGCCGGCCATCAGGTCGGTCATGGCCGGCCCGCCGCCCTTGTAGGGCACGTGTGTCAGTTGCACGCCCGTGGCCTGCTGGAAGATCTCACCGGCCAGATGCGGCGCGCCGCCGGTGCCGGAGCTGGCGAAGGTATGCGCGCCGGGCTGGGACTTGGCCAGCGCCACCAGCTCGCCCACGGTTTTGGCCGGCAAATTGGGCGGCACCACGAGCACGAAGGGCAGGTCGGAAAACAGCGAGACCGGCACGAAGGCCTTGGCCGGATCGCTGTGCAGCTTGTACAGCCAGGGATTGATGGCCAGCATGCCGGAATTGGCGAACAGCAGCGTGTAGCCATCCGGCGCGGCGCGCGCCACGAGGTCGGCGGCGATCTGCCCGCCCGCGCCGGGCCGGTTGTCCACCACGACCGAGGCGTTCATCCGCTGGCCCAGCGCCGCGGCCAGCAGCCGGGCCGAGATGTCCGTCCCCCCGCCGGGAGAGAAAGGCACGATCAGGCTGATGGGGCGGGATGGAAAGTCGTCCGCGGCGCGGCCGGCGCCCGGCAGGGCGGCGGCCAGGGCGAAGGCGGCCGCGATCATGCGCACACGCAGGCGCGCGGCGGGCTTGGTGTTCATCGTCGTCTCCTCGTCGTTGGACGCGGGGCGGCGCGCACCGCCTGCCGGGGACCGGGGCCCTGGCATGCCGCCCGCGGGCCGTCCGGTCTGCGCCGGCCTGGTCCCGGGGCCCGACCCTTCGGATGAAGGGCGCGTCCGCCGCGTCGTGGCAGCAAGGAGTATAGGAAGGGATTCCCGTGATCGGTGCGATCGAGCTATAAATAGCAACGATCAATTCAAGCCTTGTATCGATGGAACTTCGCCAACTGGAGTGCTTCGTGGCGGTCGCGGAAGAGCTGCACTTCGGCCGAGCCGCGGCGCGCCTGTGCATGACCCAGCCTCCCCTGAGCCGCCAGATCCAGCTGCTGGAACAGGCGCTGGGCGTCACGCTGCTGGAGCGCAGCAGCCGGGTGGTGACGCTGACCTCCGCGGGACGCAGCTTCCTGCGCGACGCCCGCCATCTGCTGGCCTATTCCGCGCGAGCGGCCTCCAGCGCCCGGCGCGCATCGGGCGGCGAGGCCGGCCATATCACGCTGGGATTCACCGCGGTGGCCGCGTATCGCCTCATGCCGGCCTGGGTGATGAAGGCGCGCGAAATCCTGCCGGACGTGGACATCGAACTGCGCGAGCGCGTCTCCACCGACCTGGGCCGCCTGCTGGTGGCCGGCGAGCTGGACGCGATGCTGGCCCGCCACCTGCCCCGCCAGGACGGCCTGGCGCACCGCCTGATCGAACGCGAGCCCATGGTATTGGCCGTGCCGCGCAAATCGCCGCTGCTGGCCCGCGACGCCGTCCCGCTGCGCGCCCTGCACGGCCAGCCTTTCGTGGCCTACGCACCGGGCGAAGGCAAGTACTTCTACGAGCGCATCGCCGCGGCCCTGGGGGCCGCCGGCGTCGAACCGGACTATGTGCAACACGCGGGCCAGACCCACACGCTGCTGGGCCTGGTGCGCGCGGGACTGGGCGTGGGCCTGGTGCCGGATTCGGCCCGCGAGCTGCGGATGGAGGGCGTGTCCTTCCTGCCGGTGGCGCAGGACAAGCTTTACGCGGATATGTACCTGGCCTGGCGCGAGCGGCACGACAATCCCGCGCTGGATGCCTTCATCGCCCGCGTGGTGGAAGCGCCCGCGGCAAGGCGCTAGTGCCTTGCCGCGGGTGCTCAGGCGGCCGCGGGCGCGACGGCCGCGCCTTCGATGCGATGACGCTTCAATGCATCGGTGACAAAGCCGCTGGCTTTCATTTCTTCCACGAAGGCGCGCAATTCCTTCGCCGCGGCGTCGCCACGTCCCTTGGGCAGGCCCATCGCCTGGCGTATCACCATGAAGCTGCCCGGCAGCAGGCGCAGGCCCGGCACGCGCCGCATGTCGGCTTCCAGCTGCTGCTTCACGCCGGCCGCGACCTCCGTCTTTTCGGCCAGGAAGAAATCGACGACCGCGGGCGATGTCGGCGCGCGGACGATCTCCGCCTGCTTCAGTTCCCGGGTCAGGTACAGGTCGTAGGCGCTTCCCTTCCCGACGGTGACCCGCGTACCCGGCCGGTCGACTTCCGCGCGGTCGCGGAGCGGAGATTCCTCGCGCACCAGATACGCGCCTTCGATCAGCACATAGGCGTCCGTGAAGTCGATGCCCGCGCCACGCACCGGATCGATGGCGAAGAAGCCGATGTCCGCCTGTTCGGCCGTCACGGCATCCACGGACTTGCCGGCGCTGTCGAACACCACCAGCTCCAGCTCCACGCCCAGGCGCTGGGCAAAGGCCCGCGCCAGGTCCACCGACACGCCGGCCGCGCCCCCCGGGCCGTCGTCGCGGCGCGCCAGGATGGGGTTGCCGACATTGATGGACGCGCGCAGGCGGCCGGTGGGAATGAATTGGGCTAGGACTTGCGGATCAAGCGGCATCTCGGCTCTCTCGTGTATGAAGGGGCCCGTCGGCGGACCGGCGGCTCAGGCGCTGTAGCGCGCGGTCTCGCCGCCGCAGCACAGATCGATGACGGTGGGTTCCAGGTTTTCGCCGAACCATGCATTCATGGCGGCGCGGCGTTCCCCGACGTAGACGGGCTGGCCCTTGTCGTCCAGGCGCATGCACAGGTCGTGGCCCGGGATGAGCAGTGTATCGGCTTGCCGCCGCCACGTCGCCCAGATGAGCTCCAGCGTGGCCCGGCTGGCCTGCATGTCGTAGGTATCGTTGACGGTCATGCTCAATAGCTCGGCGCGGTTCTTCGCCGCATCGCCGGTGAACAGCAGGGGCTGGGCCGCGCCGGCAACCGTGAACAGCAGGTGGCCCGGCGTGTGGCCCGGCGCCACGATGGCCGTGAAGCCGGGCAGGAAGCGTTCGCCGTCGCCGATACGGCGCACGCGCGGCGAAACGGACAGTTCGCGCACATAGAGCTCGGGCAGCGGGTCGAAGCCGGGAGGCTGCGCGGCCGCCCATTCCAGTTCGCGCTCGCCTATCCACACCGTGGCATTGGGGAACAGCGTGAAGTTGACGGAATGATCGTAGTGCGCATGCGTCAGGACCACGTCGGTGACGTCGGCCGGGTCCATGCGGACATCGGCCAGCTGCTTCTTCAGCAGGTGGCGCGCGCCGAAGGCGCCGACGTCCACCAGGATGTTGCGCCCTTCGCCGCGCAGCAGCGTGGTGGTGCTCCATCCCAGGCTGCCGTGGAACAGGCTGCGCCCGGGATAGCCGTTGATCAGCACATCGAGTTGATACATATCGTTCGCTCCATGCCGGGCGCGATCGCCCGGTCCGTCCTTGCCGCGCGCGGCGCGCATTATTGCTTCGGTATGTTGGCGTCTTCGATCAGCCTGCGGTACAGGCCCAGGTCGGATTCGATCTGCGCGGCGAATTCCGCCGGCGTGCCGGCCACCAGGTCGTTGCCCCCTTCCGTGACCAGCTTGCGCACCACGTCGGGATCGCGCGATGCCTTGACCACTTCGTCGTGCAGGCGGGCGATGATCGCGGGATCGGTGCCGGCCGGCGCCAGCAGGCCCTGGAACTGGGTAATGGAGAAGCCTTTATAGCCCAACTCTTCCATGGTCGGGATATCGGGCAGCACGCTGGCGCG
Source organism: Bordetella bronchialis (assembly GCF_001676705.1). Taxonomy (NCBI): domain Bacteria; kingdom Pseudomonadati; phylum Pseudomonadota; class Betaproteobacteria; order Burkholderiales; family Alcaligenaceae; genus Bordetella; species Bordetella bronchialis. The sequence goes on along the minus strand of NZ_CP016170.1, from coordinate 1,453,795 downwards.
ATGAGGGCCCGACACGGCGAACGGACGCAGGCGGCCGGCCTGGATCTGCGGCGCGGACGTGACCACCGTATCGAAGGTAAATGAAAGCTGCCCGCTCAAGACATCGGTCAGTGCCTGCGCGTTGCCCTTGTAGGGCACATGGACCAGCTGCGTGTGCGTCATCAGTGCCAGCAGCTCTCCCGCGAGGTGGCCGCCCGCGCCCACGCCGGCGGATCCATAGCTCAACTGGCCGGGATGGGCGCGCGCCTGCGCGACCAGGTCGTCCAAGCCGTGGATGGGCGACTTTCCGGGCACGACCAGCACGTACTGGTAACTCGCGATCTGCGAGATCGGCGCGAAGTCCTTGACCGGGTCATAGGGTGTCTTGCGGGCGTACAAGGACGGGTTCACCACCAGCGGGCCGCTGGCGTCCAGCAACAGGGTATAGCCGTCGGGCGCCGCCTTGGCGACGAAGTCCGTGCCTATCATGCCGTTGGCGCCGGGCTTGTTCTCCACGACCAGCGCCACGCCCATGCTCATGGACATCTTCTGCGCGAAGACCCGCGCGGTGATGTCGGCCGCGCCGCCGGCCACATAGGGCACGATGACGCGGATGGGTTTGCTCGGATAGCTATCCGCCCGCGCGCCGGCACTCGTCAGGGCAAGCGCGCACAGGGCCAGTCCGCCCAGCAGCTTATGCATGGATGTCTCCTTGGATTTTTTTGTCGTAAGCCGGCGCTAGGCCGGGGCCTTGGCGGCGTGCCGGCGCAGCAGCGCCACCGTCGCCGGATCCAGCGCGATGCCTTCTTCCCGCTGCCGCGCCATTTTGCGCAACTCGATTTCGCCGGGGACGATCACCGGCCGCGCCGGATCGGTGGGCGCGCTGTCGTGCAGGATGGCCGCGAAATCGTTCATGCGCTCGGCCAGCCACTGCGGCGAGCCCAGGCGGCGCGTATCGATCAGGATGAAGAAGTGGCCCAGGTTCTGCGGCTCGTCGGGCGCATCGACCCAGGACTTCACATGCGTCAGGTACGCCGCGTTCGACAGCAGGCCGGAGAACAGGTCCACCAGCAAGGCCAGCCCGTAGCCCTTGTGTCCGCCGATGGGCAGCAGGAACCCGTCCAGGGCTGCCTTGGGGTCCGTGGTGGGACGACCGCCGGCATCGGTGGCCCAGGTATCCGGTATGGCCTCGCCGCGCTTGAGCGCATTGCGTATCTTCGCGCGAGCCACCACGCTCATCGCCATGTCGAGCAGGAAAGGATCGCCGCCCGGATTGGGCACGCCGAACCCCAGGGGACTGTTGCCCAGCCGGGCATCGCTGCCGCCCCACGGCGCGATGGTGGTCGTGGCATTGCTGCCGATGATGCTGGCATAGCCCGCCTGCGCGGCGATCAGGCCGTAGGGCGAGATGGGGCCGAAATGATTGCTGCCGCGCGCGAAGGCCACGCCCACGCCGCAGGCGCTCGCCGCCTCCATCGCGGCGCGCAGCGCGTGCATGCCGACCAGCGGACCGACGCCGTTATCGCCGTCGATCAGGCGCAAGGCGCGCGCGACGGTTTCGGTGGTGACGCGGGCCCGCGCATTGATGCCCTTGACCTGCAGGCGTTCGCCATACGATTCGATGCGGCTCAGGCCATGGGTGGACAGGCCGAACAAGTCCGCCAGCACCAGGACGCGCACCACGTCGGCCGCGTCCGCCTCGGGCAGCCCCAGGCCCATGAAGGCGCGGGTCCCGAGCGCGGTCAGTTCCGCCTCGGTGAAAAGTGTCTTGTCTTGCGCTTGCTCGGTCATGGCTGTGTCGTCCCTGTGAAAGCAGAAGCGCCGCCCGGTCCGGCGGCACGGCCAGCATGATGCGCAAGCGCGCGGACTCAGTAAAGCGCAAATATCCGTGGCATTGATGCGTGATACGCATCAGTCCGCGCCGGCCACCTTTTGCGCGACATAGCGGCCCAGCGCGATGGAAGAGGTCAGGCCGGGCGACTCGATGCCGAACAGGTTGACCAGCCCCTTGGCGCCGTGCACGGCCGGGGTCTGGACCACGAAATCGGCCGCGCCGGAATGGAGCGGGTCGTTCGGGCCGGCCAGCCGCGGCCGGATACCGGTGTAGCCGGGCTGCAGCGCGCCGTCGGCCAGCCCGGGGTAGTACCGCCGGATGCCCTCGTAGAAATCCGCCTCGGCGCCGTCCTGGAAGCGGTAGTCCACGCGGTCTATCCACTCCAGGTCGGGACCGAACTTGCATTGCCCGCCCAGGTCCAGGGTGACGTGCACGCGCAGGTGGGAGACCCGCGACACCGGGTAGACCAGGTGCGTGAAGGGCGACTTGCCGCTCATGGTGTAGTACCGGCCGATGGCATAGTGGATGGGCGGTATCGCGGGCGTGGGCACGCCATCCAGGCTGCCCGCCACTTTCTGCGCATACAGTCCCGCGGCGTTGACCACGTCGCGGCACAGGACTTCCATGGGCTCGTCGCCGCCCACCCGCAACACGATGCCATCGGACGTGACCTCGCCGCCCAGCACCGGACTGTTCAGGGCCAGGACCGCGCCGGCGTTCTCCGCGTCGCCCAGGTAGGCCAGCATCAGGCCATGGCTGTCGACGATGCCGGTGGACGGCGAGTACACCGCCGCCACGGCGCGCACCTCCGGCTCCATGCGCTTCAGTTCGTCCTGGTCCACGGCGCGCAGGTCGTGCACGCCGGCCGCCTTGCCCTGGTCGACGTACTTCTTCAGGCCCGCCATGTCGTCCTCGGTGGTGGCGACGATAAGCTTGCCCACGCGGCGGTGGCCGATGCCGCGTTCGGCGCAGTAGGCGTACATCGCGTCGCGCCCTTCCACGCACAGCCGCGCCTTCAGCGAATTGGCCGGATAGGAAATGCCGGCATGGATGACCTCGGAGTTGCGCGAGCTCGTCTGCGTGCCGATGGCGTTCTCCGCCTCCAGGATGACCACTTCGCGCCCCGCCTGCGCCAGATGGCGCGCGACGGACAGGCCAACCACCCCCGCGCCGATGACGGCGCAATCGATCTTCTGCAATTCAGTCTCCCGTGGGGCCCATGGGCAGCGGCACGCCCATGCCGCGTTCGCGCGCGGCCGCCAGTATCGCCGCGCCCGCGTACAGATCCTGGACCGCCATGCCATGGGACTCGAACAGCGTGATCTGCGCGTCGGCCGTGCGGCCGGGCCAGCGTCCGGTGACCACCCCGCCCATGTCCGCCAGGTTTTCCCAATAAATCAGGCCGTTCTCGAAGGCCGGCAGCAGATCCCCGCATTCGCCCTGCGCCACTTCGCGCGAGTCGACGGCGATGATGTCGGCGCGCCGCACGGTTTCGGTGTCGATTTCGCGGCGGTCCAGGGCATTGGACCCGGTCGCGGCGACGAACTGCCCCGGCTCCAGCCAGCGGCCGTCGAAGAGGGGCTCCGATGCACGCGTCATGGTGACGATGATGTCCGAGCCGCGCACGGTTTCCTCGCGCGACTGCGCGGGCCGCACCTTGGCCGATACGCGCTGGGACATTTCGTCGCAGAACGCGCGCACCGCGTCCTGGTTGCGGCCGAACACTTTTACTTCGGCGATGTCGCGCACGGTGCACACGGCTTCCAGCTGGGTGCGGGCATGGCGGCCATAGCCGAAGAGGCCCAGGATGCGGGCATCCTGGCGCGCCAGATAGCGTGCCGCGACGCCGGTGGCCGCGCCGGTGCGGATGCGGCCCAGCCAATCCGATTCGATGATGGCCTCGGTATTGCCCTGCTCGTGGTTCATCATGTGCAGCAGGGTATTGAGCGGCTTGCCCGGCCGGTTGTAGTAGGCCTTGTAGCCGATATAGCCGATCTCCGGCGCGGCCGCCTGCAGGATGTGCAGATGCCCGCCCGGCTGCCGGGTCCGGCGCCGCGGCACGTCGAACGCCTTGCCCCGGCCATGCGCCGAGAAGGCGCGTTCGACTTCTTCCACCGCGCGCGACATGGTCAGGAGTTGACGCACGTCGGATTCATTCAAGTAGAGCACCATGCCGGTATCCTGTTTGCTGCGGCTCGCGCCGAAAGAAAAACCCGGGCCGCCGGCACGCGGCGGCCCGCCTGGAACACGGAAAAGCAGGCAGATTGTTAAGCCGGGCCGCCACCGCCTGTCAAGCCCGCGCCGCTTTGCGCGACGCATGGCGGGAACCGGCCGGCCGCGTGGCCCGGCAATCCGCCGTCAGCCCGCCGCCCTGGACACGCCGGACAGCAACAGCCCGCCATCGGCGGCCGTGTCGCGCACGCCTATGGTCCGCAGCGCATTCCACATCATCGCGGTGGCGCTGGAAATCACCGGCTTGCCCAGGTCGCGTTCCAGCAGATTGATGGCGTCCACGGTAGGCATGCCCACGCCGCTCAGGAACAAGGCCTGCGCATCCGGGTGATCCACCTGCCGCCCCAGGGCGTAGGCCCGCTCCGGCGTTTCGTCGTAGATGTTCACCACATTGGGAAGGATGCCGTGCGCCACGACCTTCATGCCGCACGCTTCCAGGTGCGCCCTGCCCTGCAGCGTGGTCTGCTCGTTGTAGGGCGTGGCATAGGCCACCCGCTCGATGCCCAGGTGCCTGAACGCCGCCAGCACGCTGCCGAAGGCGGTGACGAAGGGAATGCCGTGCTGTTGTTCCATCCGCGCCGCCAGTTCGGCTTCACCCTGCCTGCCCAGCGTATAGCTGGTGGCGGTGTGCGCCATCACGATCACGCCGGGCCTGACCATGGCCAGCAGTTCGACGTTCTCGGGTATGTGCGCGATCTGCGTGCGGTTGCGGTCTTCCTGGCCCGCATGGGCGCCGGTCAAGCCGTGGGCCACCATGCGCGTGAAATGCAGCGATACCCCCTTGGGGACCAATTGCTGCATCTCGGGCTCCACGGTCGGATTGCCCGGGGGAACCAGAAAGCCGATGCGGCCGCGCCATCCCATCATGATGAAATCCTTTCAATAAAACCCAGGGCGATGTCCGCGCACGCGTCGGGATGCGTGGCGGCGATGTGGTACGAATCGGCCTGCAACTCCACCAGTTCCGATCCGGGAATGCGGGTCTGCCAGCGGCGTACTTCCGCCACCGGCTGGCGCTGATCGTAGGCGCCGGGCTTTTCGGGTTGGACGGCGACGATCACCTGCGTCGGGCAGCGTATGGCTTCCAGCCGTTCCGGCTCGGCCAGGCGGGGAAACATGCGTATGCAGGCCTTGACCGTGGCCGCGGGCGCCATGCCCATATAGCGGGTCCACCACGCCATGGCCGCCGGCGGCAGGGCACTCCCCAGGCGGCCAGGCATGGTGGCGCGCGCCCAGCCTTCCACGCCGGATGCGTCGACCAGGCCTATCCATTCGTCGACCCATTTGCCCAGCGCTCCGCCAGGGGAGATCAGCACGCCGGCCAGGGTCATCGATGCCATCCAGGGCGCGTTGCGCTGCGCCAGCTCCAGCGCGATCTGCGCGCCCAGCTTGGCGCCCACCACGTGGATCGGCCGGCCGATACGCCGCGCCAGGGCGTCGATATCGTCCGCCATGGCGCCGATGGACAATGCATCGTGCTCGTCGACCGGCGATGACAATCCATGCCCGCGCAGATCGACGCGCAGCACGCGGCAGCGCCGCGCCAGCCGCGGCACCCAGCCGGTGTAGGCCTCGGCCGACTCCGCCACGCCATGCAATAACATCGCCAACGGCGCGTCGCGCCAGCCATCGGTGTAGTCGTCCACCACGTAGGCGAGCTCGACGCCGGGCGACACCGCCACGCGGGCCGAGGCGGCCCGGCCGGCGGCGTAGTCCTTGAAGCTGCCGGCGGACGCGGCGCCGGCCGTATCGTTGTGCTGCGGCATGGGGGCCACCTTCCCTATTGCTTATCGATGTTGCTGTCCTTGATCACCGTGGCCCATTTGTCGATCTCCTTCTGGATCAGGGCTTGCAGGTCTTTCGCCGGCAGGGCATGCGGGTGGATGGTCTGGGCTTCCAGCTTCTGCTTGACCCCCGGGTCGTTCACCGCCTGGATGAACACCTTTTCCAGCTTGGCGGTGACATCGGGCGGCATCCCGGCCGGGCCGAGCAGGCCGATCCAGTAGGACGTTTCATAACCGGGGTAGCCGAGCTCCGCGATGGTCGGCACATCGGGCAGGATGGGGTCGCGCTGCGCGCTGGTCACCGCCAGTACCTTCAGCTTCCCTTCCTTCACCATGCCCATGGAGGTCGCATAGGCCTCGATCTTGACGTCCACGCGGCCGGCGATCAGGTCGGCCTTGGCGGGACCGGTGCCCTGGTAGGGCACATGCACCATCTGCAAGCCGGCATCCTTGGCCAGCATGGTCATGGACAGGTGCGGCCAGCTGCCCGTGCCGGCGGACGAATACACCACCTTGCCCGGGTTGGCCTTGGCATAGGCGATGAACTCCTTGAAGGTGTCGTAGGGCTTGCTGTGCTGGGCCAGGAAGACACCGGGGTGGTCGGCCATCAGCGCGATGGGCGTGAAGTCCTTGACCGTGTCGTACGGCAGCTTCTCGCGCAGCGACGCGTTCACGGCGAAGGCCGTCTGGCCCACCAGCAGCGTATAGCCGTCCGGCGCGGCCTTGGCCACGTAGTCCGAGCCGATGATGCTGCCCGCGCCGCCGCGGTTTTCCACGATGATGTTCTGCCCGAGCAGTTCCTGCGCCTTCGCCACGACGATGCGCGTGACCACGTCGGTCGAACCGCCGGGCGGGAACGGCACGATGACGTGTATGGGGCGGTCCGGATAGGCGGCGTGGGCGGGGGCGCCGACGACGAGCGTCGCGACGGCCGCCGCCATGAGGCTGGCCAATTTCATGGGTGGGTCTCCTGATAGTTATATGGGCCCCGGACGCGGGGCCCTATGGGTCATTCGGCGGGCCGCAGCAGCGCCGTCAGCGCGCCGATATCCGGCACGTCCTCCAGCGCCATCACCATGTCCAGCAGCGCGGCGCCGCGCGCCGCCGGCATGCACGGCTCCGTCAGCCGGCGGAACTTGGCGACGATCTTGTCGGTGGTCGGCGTCAGGCTGTCCATCTCCAGGCCGGAGATGCCATGCGAGGCGCCGGCATGCAGGACTTCCAGGTCCACGCGGCCGTCCTGGTCCGGGGCGGGATCCAGCAGATCGATACGGTCGGACAGCGCCAGGACCTCCGGGTCCGCGGTATTGTCGTACCAGGCATATTCGTCCACCGGACGGCCCAGCAGCGCGGCGGCCACCGTGAAGCGCACGCTGATGCGAGCCTTCAAGGGCGTCTGGTACGGCGCCACATTGGTGTAGCCGGGATTGGTCAGCGTCAGCCACGGCGCGCGTATCGTCACGCGTTCGATGCGCGCGGGATCGAAACCGTGCCGCGCCCGCAGCGTCAAGGCCAGATGCACGGGCGTCTGCACGAAGATGCACACCGGGCGTTCCTTGTAGACCACCTCGTCGATCATGAAGCGGCGGCCCAGGTCGCGCGTGGCGTCGGCGGCATGATCCGCCGTGCGCCCGAAGGCGCGGAAGTAGCCGGATTCGCCTTCGAAAGCCAGGGGCGATGCCGTGGCCCCCGCGGCGGCCAGCTCGGCCGCCGACACGCCGGTCCGCGACGCCCAGCCCACGTTCAGCTTGACGTCCATGGTTCCGGAACGGAAGCCTTCGCCAAAGCCCGAGGCGAACATGGCCGCGCACCCCAATGCGTTGACCATCCGCTGGCGATCCAGCGCCAGCATCCTGCCGGCGGCAGCGGCCGCGCCGATGGCACCGGCCACGCCGGTCCCGCGAAAGGCGGGCAACATGCCCGGCGCGCCCAGGTAGGCGCGCGCCACGATGTCATAGCCCAGCACGATGGCGGCCAGCAGCTCGGCGCCGCTCGCGCCGTGCGCTTCGCCCGAGGCCAGGGCGGCCGGAATGGTGACCGCCCCCGGATGGGACTTGGCCAGGAAGTCGTCATGGGTACAGCCGTTGACCAGCGTGGCGTTGACGAAGGCCGCGTCCACGGCAGGCAGGCGTTCCGCGTGGCCGATCACCGTGGCGGGACCGCGGTTGGCCCGCACGAAGCGGCGCGCGACGGCCGGTACCGGCAGATCGCGCGCGGCCATCGCGGTCGCCAGCGCATCCAGCAGCCGCGACTTGGCGCGCGCAACGGTAGGCGCGGGCAGATCGGAAAAGCGGGTGTCGTGGAGGAAGGCTGCCCATTGTTCGGCGACGCTGGGCGTGGGCGCGGCGGCCGCTGGGCCGGCCGTCGCGCGTGGCGATCCGGCCTGCGCCGGGTGGGTTGCATGCATGCGCTGGTCTCCTGTGGCCATGCATCGGTCCGCGCGCCACGCCGATGCGGTCTGTCGCGCGTGTTGGCCGCGCTCGATCCGATTCCCCTGCCGTCCGGGTTGTTCCGCCGCAGTCGTTCCGCTTCGGTTGTTTCGCTCACCGAACTAGTGTATCGTTCAATGGACTATAAATGCACGCGTCGCCGCTTGTCAAGGGCCGGCGCGTCGTCCCGCCCCTGTGCTCCCGGAGACCCGCTCCATGCAGCCATCCGCCCCGCCCGCCGGCGCCAGCGATGCCGATACCGGCACTGTGAACCGCGTGCTGCGCATCCTGAGCCGCTTCGCGGAAAAAGACCGCTGGGGGCTGAACGAGCTGTCGCGCAGCCTGAACCTGCCGCGCGGCACCACGCATCGCCTGCTGGCCCTCTGCAAGCCGCTGGCCTTCGTCACGCAGGACGAAGAAGGCCAATATGTGCCCGGCATCGAGCTCTATCGGCTGGCGGGACGCCTGGCCGCGCAACTGCCTCTGCACCACGTCGCCGATCCCATCCTGCGCGCCCTGCGCGACCGCACCGACGAAACCGTCTTGCTGACCGTGCTCGCGCGGGAAGACCTGAAGATGTTCTTCTCCCTGTCGGCATCGCCGGCGCATCCGCTGCGCTACCGCATCGAGATCAACCGCCTGGAACCGCTGGGCTGGGGCTCGGCGGGACGTTCGCTGCTGGCCTTTCTGCGCCCCGAGGAAATCGAACAGGTGATCGCGCGCGCCGAGCCTTCGCCATTGGACGGCCGTCCGATGGACGAAGCCGAACTACGCCGATCGCTACACGCCATACGCAGGGCCGGCTGGGCGTCCAGCTTTTCGCAGCGCGCGCCCGGCGCCCACGGCTTGTCCATGCCGTTCTTCGATGCCCGCGGCGACGTGCGCGGCAACCTGACGCTGACCATCCCCGACTTCCGCTTCGATGCCGCCAGGCAGCAGGCCCTGCTGCCCATGCTGCGCGAAGCCGCGGCGCTGCTGATGCAACGCATGGGCTGGTCCTGAGATACGACTGTCCGGCAGATACGCGAGCGGCGTTGAATGAAGAGCAGGCCGCGCGCATGAAACGCTTTGCAAATCACGCGCCGGCGGCCGCGCCGACGGCGTCGCGCGGCGTACTATGCCTGCTGGGTTCCGGACACAGCGACCATGAAACGAATGCAGCTTCCCCTGCGCATACGGCCGCCGCGTATAGAGGCCGCGCCATCCGGCGACTTCAGGATCCTGCGCATCACGCCTGCCCATATTCCCGGCTACCGGCGAGCGCTGGACACGGTCGCCCGTGAACGGCGCCACCTCAGTTTCCTGGAGGCGCCGCCGTCGGAACAGACGCGCGCCTTCGTCATGCACAACATCGCCATGCGCCATCCCCACTTCATCGCGGTGGCGCGCGACGAGGTCATCGGCTGGTGCGATATCGTTCCCCTGAGCCAGCCGGGCTTCACGCACACCGGTGTGCTGGGCATGGGCGTGCATGCATCATGGCGCGGCCGCGGCGTCGGCAAGGCGCTGCTGAGCGCGGCCCTGGATGCCGCCGCGGCCCAGGAACTGAGCCGCATCGAACTCGAGGTCTATGCCGGCAACGCGCCGGCACGCGCCCTCTACCGGTCTTGCGGATTCGTCGAGGAAGGGCTCAAGCGCAAGGCGCGCTATCTGGATGGCCTGCACGAAGACGTGGTGATCATGGCGCGCCTATTGCGCTGACGGCCTCGCAAGGCCGCGCAAGGCCGCGCTAGGCCTGTCGCCGCGCATGTCGCGGCGCGTGGCCCCGGTTTTCCTACAGCGATATCGGCGATTGCCGTGCGCGGCCGATGCGCCCGCCGGCTTACCGCCTGGCGCGTGCCGCCTAGCCTATCCGGTTTTCAATGGCGGGCGCGCGCAGCCATCCGGCTCATGGACCGCCGCGCCCCGTCGCCCCACAGGACGGCTTGCATGCCGCGACAGCCCATGACGCAAAGTACCCGGATTCTGATACTGGCCACCGCCCTGCTGGCGGGCTGCGCCACCCCGCAGGAAAGACTCGCTCGCGGGCTGCGGACCCTGCATGGCCAGCATCTGGAAGCCGCCATACAGCGGCTGGGCGTGCCCGTGGGAGAAGAAAACGTCGCCGGCATGCGCATCCTGGTGTGGTCGACCAACGAGACGCGCACGGACACCGTCACGCAAACGACCCGGGCCTCGGCGGGCCTGTTCAAGGGCGACAAGCTGAAGGACATCGACGCCAGCTTTTCCGTCCAAACGCCTATCGTCGTCCACGTCCATTGCACCATCAGGCTGCGGATCGGAAAGGACGACATCATCCTGGGCAGCGACTACAACGGCGATCTCTGGACCTGCCGCCGCTACATCCATGCATTGAACCCGGACGACTGGATCAACCGGCTGGAAGTGGGCTAGGAAGCGAGCCGGCCCGCCGCCGGCGCCCACGCGGCCGGCACGCCGGAACGATGGACAGCCGGAGCGCCGGAGCGCCGGAACGCCGGAACGCCGGAGCGCCGGAGCGCCGGAGCGCCCCAACATCGTGCATAGCGCACGGGATTCGGCACCACCGTGGCGCACGGAACCGCGTTGCCACGCCCGTCCGCCCGCGCGGCGCGTTTGGCATGCGTATTGCTTTGCTGACAGGGTCGGGAACGGCCCCGGCACTACAACTTGAGCATCCCAGGCAAAGGCGCCTCGACCTCACGGTCGCGGGCGCCTTTTTGTCTTTTGAAAACGCAATCGCTACGCCCCGGTGAAACCCATGAATGCAACGCACCCCGCCGAAACATTGATCGTGATCGGCAATGGCATGGTCGGCCATCACTTCGTCGAGCAACTGATTGCCCAAGGCGCGCTCGACCGCTACCGCATTCTGGTCTATGGCGAGGAAAGCCGCCGCGCCTACGACCGCGTCCATTTGTCCGAATACCTGGCCGGCCGCGATGCCGAATCGATGGCCATGAGCGATGCGGCCTTCTACGAACGGCCCGGCCTGAGCCTGCGCCTGGGCGTACGGGTGCAGGAGATCGACCGCCGCAACCGCGAGATCGTCACCGACGAAGGACGCCAGGCCTACGACAAGCTGGTGCTGGCCACCGGCTCCTTTCCCTTCGTGCCCCCCGTGGCCGGGGCCGAAGGCACGGCCGGCCTGGTGTACCGCACGCTGGACGACCTGGACCTGATCCGCGCGGCGGCGGCCGGCGCGCGCCGCGGCGTGGTCGTGGGCGGCGGCCTGCTGGGGCTGGAAGCGGCCAACTCGCTGAAGACCCTGGGACTGGAAGTGCATGTCGTGGAGTTCGCGCCGCGCCTCATGCCCGTGCAACTGGATGACTTCGGCGGTGCCGCCTTGAAGTCGCGCATCGAGGCATTGGGCGCCAGCGTCCACCTGTCGCGCGCCACGCAGTCGATCAAGGAGGGCCTGCGCTACCGCTACAGCATGCGCTTCGCCGAAGGAGAGCCGTTGGAGACCGACCTGGTCGTGTTCTCGGCGGGCATCCGGCCGCGCGACGGGCTGGGCCGCGCAGCCGGACTGACGGTGGGCGAGCGCGGCGGCATCGTCATCGACGACTTTTGCCGCACCAGCGACAAGGACGTGTACGCCATCGGGGAATGCGCGATCTGGAACGGCACGGTTTTCGGCCTGGTGGCGCCCGGCTACCAGATGGCGCGCACGGCCGCGGCCGACCTGTGCGGCGCTGCGCCGCAGCCCTTCACCGGCGCCGACATGTCCACCAAGCTCAAGCTGCTGGGCGTGGACGTGGGCTCCATCGGCGACGCCCATGGCCGCACGCCCGGGGCGGTCAGTTATCGCTATATCGACGAAGCCGGCGCCAGCTATCGCCGCCTGGTCGTTTCCGCCGACGGCAAGCGCGTGCTGGGCGCGGTACTGGTGGGCGACAACAGCTATTACGACACCCTGCTGCAGTACGCGCAGAACGGCATCGCGCCGCCGGCCGATCCCGCGGGCCTGATCCTGCCCGCCGGCCAGGGCGCGCCGGCGCTGGGACCGGATGCCCTGCCGGCCGGCGCGACCATCTGCTCCTGCCACAACGTCAGCAAGGGCGCGGTGTGCGACGCCATCGACGCGGGCTGTACGGACCTGGGAACAATCAAGTCCTGCACCAAGGCCTCCACGGGCTGCGGCGGCTGCGCCGCCTTGCTGAAGCAGGTCTTCGAGCACGAACTGTCCCGCCGCGGCGTGGCCGTGGACAAGAGCCTGTGCGAACACTTCGCCTACACGCGGCAGGAGCTGTACGGCATCGTCCGCGTGGAAGGCATCGAAAGCTTCGAGGCGCTGCTGGCCCGGCACGGCCGGGGCCGCGTGGGCTGCGACATCTGCAAGCCCGCCGTCGCCTCCATCCTGGCCTCGTGCTGGAACCGGCCCATCCAGGATCCCAGCCTGGTGCCGCTGCAGGACACCAACGATACCTTCATGGCCAATATGCAGAAGAACGGCACGTATTCGGTCGTGCCGCGCATTCCCGGCGGCGAGATCACGCCGGACGGCCTGCTGGCCATAGGCGCCGTCGCCAAGAAGTACAAGCTCTACACCAAGATCACCGGCGGGCAGCGCATAGACCTGTTCGGCGCGCAACTGCACGAACTGCCCGACATCTGGCAGGCGCTGATCGATGCCGGCTTCGAAACCGGACACGCCTACGGCAAGGCCACGCGCACCGTGAAGTCCTGCGTGGGCAGCACCTGGTGCCGCTACGGCGTACAGGACAGCGTCGCCATGGCCTTGCACATCGAGAACCGCTACAAAGGCCTGCGCGCGCCGCACAAGCTGAAGTTCGCGGTATCGGGCTGCACGCGCGAATGCGCGGAGGCCCAGAGCAAGGACGTCGGCGTGATCGCCACGGAAAAAGGCTGGAACCTGTACCTGTGCGGCAACGGCGGCATGCGTCCGCGCCATGCGGAGCTGTTCGCCACCGACCTGGACGATGCCACCCTGATCCGCTATATCGACCGCTTCCTGATGTTCTACATCCGCACCGCCGACAAGCTGCAGCGCACGTCGGTGTGGCGCGATGCGCTGGAAGGCGGGCTGGACTACCTGAAGGCCGTCATCATCGACGATTCGCTGGGCCTGGCCGCCGAACTGGAAGCGCAGATGCAGCTGGTGGTGGACCGCTACGAATGCGAATGGGCCAATGCCCTGAAAGACCCCGAGAAACTCAAGCGCTTCCGCACCTTCGTCAACGACCGGCGCGGCGACCCGGATATCCGCTTCGTGCAGGAGCGCGGCCAGCCGCGGCCCGCCCGTCCGGATGAACTGCGCGCCATTCCCATCGTCGAGGAGATCGCCTGATGAACGCCCGCGACAACGGCCACGCAGACTGGCGCCCCGTCTGCCGGCGCCAGGACCTGGTTCCCAACTCCGGCGTGGTCGCCCTGCTGGAGGACGCGCAGATCGCGCTGTTCTATCTGCCCGACAACCCGGACCAGCCCTTATACGCCATCGACAACCGCGATCCGAAGTCCGGCGCCAATGTCGTCGGGCGGGGCATCGTGGGGCACCTGGGCGGCGAACTGGTCGTGGCCTCGCCCCTGTACAAGCAGCATTTCCGCCTGCGCGACGGCGTATGCGTGGAGTATCCGCAGCACCGTCTACGCACCTGGCGCGCGCGCCTGAATGGGGATGTGGTCGAGACCCTGCCGGAGGCCGCGCACGGGGCCTAGTGCGCGGCCTCCGGCACTTGCGCCACGAACAGCCGGCGCAGCTTGCTGGCGTAGATCATGCGGGCGTGCACGGGCAAGCGGGCCAGCGCCTCGGCCTCGTCGTCGCGCGGGATGGCCAGGAATACCCGGCCACCGGCGGGCGGTATGACCTCGTCCACGCGGTCCAGGTCGATGGCGCGGGCCGTGCCGCGGGAATAGAACCGTCCCGAGAACGGCACGCGCCCCACGAAGTACAGCGTTTCCCCGGGCGCTTGCATGGCCGCGGCGGCATTCACCAGGTCTTTCTCCGTCTTGAAGCGCCCGGGGGCGACGATCGCCGCCGTCCCGACGACCAGGAAGGCCAGCGGCACCGCCAGCACGCAGGCCAGGATGGCCTTGCGCAAGGCCGGCCGCGGCGCGTCCGGCATGGCCGTGGCCAGCAGCAGGGCGACCGGCGGCAGCGCCGGCAGCACATAGGTCCAGATAATGTTGCCCGCGAAGGTGAAGAACAGCGGCGTGGCAAGCGCCCACGCCAGCAGATAGCTCCAGCGCGCATCGCGCAGGATGGCGGGCAGGCGCTCCCGCCGGAACCCGCGGTCGCGGCAACGCCACACGGCGGCCGCCAGGCCCGCAGCGCCCCAGGGCAGCGACGCCACCAGCCATTCCAGCCAGATACTGCCGTAGGGACTGTCATGCGCCGAGCCATACCGATCGCCCTGCCAGCCCGGATCCACGAAGCGGTAGAAATGCTCGCCCAGGATGAAGTAGCGCAGGAAGCCGGGCGTCTTGATTTCAGCCGCCACATACCACGGCAACGCCAGGGCGGCGGTCACCAGGATGCCGGAAAGCCAGGGCAGGCGCGGCAGGGCTTGCGCCGGGCCGGCGGCAAGCCAGCGGCGCCAGGCCAGCCAGGGGATGATCGCACCGGCCACCAGGACCACGGCCAGCGGCCCCTTGGCCAATAGCCCGATACCCAGGCCGACGAAGAAGCCATACCGCCAGCGCCACCCGGCGCCCTGCCCGGCAAGATGGAACGCCGTCATGCACAGGCAGACGGCAAAGGCCAGATAAGTGTCCGTCAAGACCGCCCCCGCCGCCGCCGCGGGCAGCAGCATGGTGCTGAAGATCGCCAGCCACCGCGCGGCCGCCTCGCGCGACGACATGTTGCGTGCCAGCACGTACCCCAGCCACAGCATGCCCGCCATCGGCGGCAGCGAGGCCATCCGGATGCTCAGTTCCGACAGGCCGAAGACGCGGATGCACAGCGCCTGTGCCCAGAAGGCCAGCGGCGGCTTACCCCAGAACGGCACGTCCGGCGCGAACCAGGGCGTAATCCAATCGCCGGATACGGCCATCAGCCGGGCGATCTCGGCATAGCGCGGCTCCGACGTATCGACGAAGGGCATGGCCGCCATCGCGAAAACGCGTATGGCCCATATGCCCGCCAGCGCGTACCACACCTGAACCGCCATGGACCGCATGTCGCCGCCTCCGTCGCCGTTGACAGCGGCATAGTATCGCGAGGCCCCGACGGCGCGATAGGCGGCCGCCTGCCGGCGCTATGGCCCGTCCGCTCCGCCGGCGCCGCCCAGCCGCGACAGGGGCGCCAGGCCGCGCTTACTGCGTCAGGTGGCTGGACAATTTATCGACCGTGGCCTGGGCGCGCTGGACGATGGGCGCGAATTGCTCCGGGCCGTTCCCCACGGGCTGTATCAACAGCGGCTGCAGCACTTTCAGCACCTGGGGATCGGCCGCCGCCAGGCGCATGCCTTCGGCGATCTTCCGCACCACCGCATCCGGCGTCTTGGCGGGCACGAAGATGCCGTACCAGTTGTTGGTGAAATCCACATCGCCCAGCCCGACCTCGGCGTAGGTGGGAACGTCGGGCACTTCCGGCAAGCGCTTGTCGCTGCTCAGGGCCAGGATCTTCATGGTGCCGGACTTGTGATGCGGTACCACCGACGACAGGCCCGTCACCACCATCGTGACACGGCCGCCGATAATGTCGTTGACCGCCGCAGATGTCCCGGCGTAGCGCACATTGGTCATGTCCTTCAGGCCCATTTTCTCCACCAGGCCGGTGCCGGCCAGCAAGGTGAACGGCTCGCCGCTGGCCCAGCTGCAACGCGCCGCCTTGCCGCAGGCGCGCTTCAGGTCGTCGATGGTCTGGATGTCGGTGCCGCCCTTGACGACGATGCCCGTCGGCCCCGACGCCAGCATGCTGACCGGCCGCAATTCCACCAGCGGATCGGCGTCCATGGACTTATTGATGTATTTCAGCGCGGCGATCGCGGGAATCGAAATCAGCAGGGTATAGCCGTCCGGGGCCGCGCGCATCACCTGCCGGGTGGCGATCATGCCGTCCGCGCCGGGCTTGTTCTCCACGATGACCGGCTGCTTCCAGTGCTGGGTCAGGAAGTTGGCGGTGGCGCGGGCGATGTTGTCGCTGCCGCCGCCCGGCGAATACGGCACCACCAGCGTGACCGGCTTGTCGGGGTATTTATCGGCCTGCGCCCGCGCAGTGGGTGCCGCCAGGGCGACGGCGGATGCGATAAGTATGGCGCTAATCCCTAGCTTCATGGTTGGTCTCCTCGGGCCGCGTGCACCGGCGCGGGCGCCGGCGCCGTGGCCGCGTTATGGTTGGAAAACGCACTGCGACGAAAGCGCCGCCGGCCGGTCAATCCGGGGTGGCGTAGCGGGCTTCCTGCTGGACGATGCGGCCCAGGCCGACGAAGTCATTGAAGGTCTCGAAAGGCGTCAGGCGGTCGGCGATCGCATCGGTCGAGCAGCCTTCGCGCATGAAGGTCTCCATCATCTCCTTCACCGCCTTGTGCATGGCCAGCATGGGCTCCACCGGGCACAGCGCGTAATCGAAGCCGATGTCGTGGACTTCCTTGAGCGACAGGTAGGGGCTTTTGCCGGAGCGCACCATATTGAACAGGATGGGCTTGCCCAGCGGCTTCAGGCGCCGGACGATCTCGCGCATCTGGTCGACACTTTCCGGCGCGTCGGCATACAGGCCGTCCACACCGGTGGCCGCATACGCTTCCAGGCGATCCAGCGCGTCCGACAGGCCGGTCACCGCGATCGCGTCCGTACGCGCGACCACGAAGAAGTCCGGATCCGTGCGCGCATCCAGCATCGCCCGCAGCTTCTGCGTCATTTCTTCCTTGGACACCAGTTGCTTGCCGGCGAAATGCCCGCACTTCTTGGGCACGGCCTGGTCCTCCAGGTGCAGCACGGAAGCCCCGGCCTCTTCCCAGAGCTGGATGGTGCGCTGGGCATCCAGCACGCCGCCGTAGCCCGTATCGGCGTCCGCGAATACCGGTACGCGGGTCACGCGGCATATGCGGCGGATATGGTCGAACATCTCCGTCTGCGATAGCAGCCCCACGTCGGGCTTGCCGGCGACGATGGCCGACGCGACGAACCCGCTCACATAGATGGCCGGCGCGCCGGCCTGCTCCGCCAGCATGGCCGTCACGGCGTCGTGGGCGCCCATGCAGACGAAGGGCGGTTTCTTCAGCAGTTCGCGAAACTTCTCAGAGCGTGTCACGCCGGTCTCCTTGGTGAATGATGGATGACGCCAACTCCGGGCGTCGATACCCGGATCGCCCGCCCTCGCCCTGCCCCGCGTCCCTTGCACGGGACAGGCCGACGGCGGTGTTCACGCTTTCCCGGCCGCCTTGCCGCGGACCTCCACGCCCGCGGCCGCTTCGCTCAGGCGCACGATCTCGGTCAGGTCCGCCTCGTCGCCCAGGCGCTCGCGCGCATCGTCCAGCAGCTCGCGCACGGCGCTGCCCACGCGCAGCGGGGCGCCTATCGCCTCGCTTTCCGCCAGGCACAGGCCGACGTCCTTGGCGGAGAGGCCCAGCGCGAAGCCAAAGCCGAAGCTGCGGCTCAGCACATACTTGGGGATCTTGTCCTCCGATGCGTTGCTGCGCCCCGATCCGGAGTTGATGACCTGCACCATGATGTCCGGGTCCAGGCCGGCCTTCACCCCCATCACCAGCGCTTCCGAGGTGACGGCCAGCGCCGTCACCGACACCAGGTTGTTGATGACCTTCATGGTCTGCGCCAGGCCGGGCTGTTCGCCGATGTAGAAGGATTTGCCCAGCACGTCCAGCACGGGACCGAGGGCGTCGCAGGCATCGCGCGGGCCGGACAGCATGAGCGCCAGCGTGCCCTTGGTCGCGCCGGCCACGCCGCCGCTGACCGGGCAATCCACCGAGGCGATGCCGCGCTCGCCCAGGCCGCGCGCCAGCTCGCGCGCCGCCGTGGCGCCCGAGGTCGACAGGTCCACGACGATACGCACCGCCGTGCCATGCACCAGGCCCTGCGTGCCCAGCACCACGTCGCGCACGATGTCGGGCTTGGGCAGCGACACCAGGACGATGGACGCCGCATCGGCCACCGCGCGCGGCGATGGCGCGGCCTGCGCGCCCAGGGCCGCCAGGGCTTGCACCGCCTGCGGCTGCGTATCGTGGATGGCCACGCGGTAACCGGCTTCCAACAGGCGCCGGGCCATGGGCGTCCCCATGCGGCCGATACCCACGAAGCCCAGCACGGGTTTGTCATTCTGCGTCATTGTCGTCTCCCTCTATGGCTGATCCTGGTTGTGACGTGCCGCGCGGGAACGCGGACACGCCGCGCACGATTCAGGTGGCGGTCCAGCCGCCGTCTATCGGCAGCATCGCGCCGGTGATGTCCGCGCCGGCGGGCGAGCAAAGCAGCAAGACCATCGCCGCCACGCTCTCCATCGCCACGAAGCGGCCTGTGGGCTGGCGCGCCGCCAGGTAGTCGGCGGCGGCCTGCTCGGCGGATATGCCGCGCTCCGCGGCGATACGCGCCATGCGCGCGACGATGGGCGGCGTGGGGACCGTGCCCGGCATCAGCGCGTTGCAGGTCACGCCCGTGCGCGCCGTCTCGACGGCGATGGCACGGGTCATGCCGACCAGCGCGGTCTTGGTGGTGATGTAGGCGATACGATCCGCCGTCGCGCCGGCACCGTAGACCGACGACATATTCACGATGCGGCCCCATCCGCGCGCGCGCATCCCCGGCAGCGACAGGCGCACCGCATGGAAGGCGGCCGACAGGTTCACCGCCATCGCTTCATTCCATTGCTCGGTGCGCAAGCGGTCCACCGGCGCGAAGTGCCGGACCACCGCGTTGTTCACCAGGATGTCGACGCCGCCGAGTTCCGACTCGGCGCGGGCCATCATGGCCTCGATCTGCGCGACGTCGTTCAGGTCGGCGCGCGACAGCAATACACGCGCGCCCGTGTCCCGCGCCAGGCGCTCCGCCGCCGCCCGCGCCACATCCTCGGGTTCCAGGCCATGCAAGACCACGTCCGCGCCGGCCGCGGCCAGACTGGCGGCAATGGCGTGGCCCAATCCGGCCACCGATCCCGTGACCAGCGCGCGCTTGCCGGACAGCGCCGGCGGGCTTGCCGCATTTGTCTCCATGTCTCTTCCTGCTCTCCTGGGCGGGCCCGGAAACCCGGGCGAACGCGGCGCTCGTCGGCGCTTCGTTATGATTGTATTATCGAAATACGGTTGCGTCACATCCCGTTTCACGCACCGCAAGCCGCGCCGCGGGCGCGGCACCCGTGATGAATGCCGCCGCGCGCGCCGCCGGCCAGGCGGCACGGCGCCTTCGGCGTATTCGATGGAGCAACGATGAACCCTTCCACAGGCCAGGACGACCGCTTCGGTCCCATCACACGCGAACTCGCCCGCTTTGGGGCGCAGTGGCGATGGGAAGACATTCCGGAGCAGGCGCGCCATGAGGCCCGGCGCTCGCTGTTGAACTACTTCGCCGTGGCGCTGGCCGGCGCCAGCG
Organism: Bordetella bronchialis; assembly: GCF_001676705.1. Lineage (NCBI taxonomy): Bacteria > Pseudomonadati > Pseudomonadota > Betaproteobacteria > Burkholderiales > Alcaligenaceae > Bordetella > Bordetella bronchialis. The sequence continues at coordinate 1,434,053 of NZ_CP016170.1, read as the reverse complement.
ACCCCACCATCGATATCGCGGCGGGCGTTTTTGCCGGCTTCAGCGCGGGTGGGCAGGCCAACGTTATCGGCCGGGGAACGCGCACCGATATCCTGCACGCGGCCAGCCTGAACGCCATGGCCGCCAACGTCTTCGATTACGACGACACGCATCCGGCCACCATCATCCATCCCACGGCCCCCGTGGCGCCCGTGGTCTTCGCGCTGGCGCAGACGCGCGCCGTCAGTGGCGCCCGGCTGCTGCAGGCCTTTGTCCTGGGCGCGGAGGTCGAGTGCCGCATGGGCAATGCGCTGACACCGTCCCACTATGCCCGCGGCTGGCACATCACCTCCACCTGCGGGGTGTTCGGCGCCGCCATCGCCGCCGCCCGCCTGCTTGGACTGGATGCGCGCCACACCGCCTGGGCGCTGGGCAGCGCCGGCAACCAGACCGGCGGGCTGGTGGAGACGCTCGGCACCATGGCGAAGAGCATCGCGGTAGGCAACGCGGCGCGCAACGGGCTGCTGTCCGCCCTGCTCGCCCGTGCCGGCTACGCCGGACCGGACCAGCCGATAGAAGGACCGCGCGGCGTCCTGAACGTGCTATCGGACGCGCCCGCGCCGGACCGGCTGATCGGCGATCTGGGACGGCGCTGGGAACTGTGCCGCAACACCTACAAGCCTTATCCCTGCGGCGTCGTGCTGCACCCCGTGATCGATGCCGTCCTGGCGCTGGCGCGCGAGTCGATGCCGTCCACAATGGACCCGGGCCGCGTGGCGCGCGTGGATCTTACCGGCCACCCGCTGCTGCGCCAGCGCACCGACCGGCCCGGCGTGCGCAGCGGGCGGGAATCGCAGGTCAGCGCCCAGCATGCCATCGCCGTGTGCCTGCTGCATGGCCGCGCCGACCTGGCGGAATTTTCCGACGCCGCGGTAGCCGATCCGCGCGCCCACGCCCTGGATACCCGGGTGCACTTCCATGACGACGAGACCTGCGCGGCGGACGCGGTGGAAGTGCGCATCACCCTGCAAGACGGCAGCAGCCATGTCCGGCGCGTCGAGGCCGCACGGGGTTCGGCGGGCAATCCCCTGACCGACGCGGATCTGGAAGACAAGCTGCGCCGGTTGTGCGCCCATGGCGGCACCGGCTGCGACGCCCAGGCCATCATCGACGGCGTGTGGGGGCTGGAGGCCGCCACCGACGCCGGCGCGCTGATGGCCCATGCGGCGGGTCGCCCGCGCGCCTGAGCCGGGCCGCCGGCGCGCGGCTAGAACCGCCAGGTGGCGTTGGCCTGGACGGCGTGCGACTGCATGCCGCGCGCCAGCTGGCCGCTATAGCCGGCACTCAAGCGCATGCCGCGGGCGGATGCCAATGTGGCGCCCGCCTCCAGCAGCATGGCATCGCGCGCCACCGGCGTGCCGTGCACATCGTATCCTTGCCCCTGCGCGAACCGCATGCGGGCGACGGGCGTAAGCGTGCCGTAGGCATGGCGCCACCCCGCGCCGCCGTGCAGCGCCAGGCGCGCGCCGTCCTTCAGGTCCCAGCCGGTATCGCCGCGCAGGCCCAGCGTGGACGTGCCCAGCCGCTGTCTTGCGGCATCGGCGCGCAGGCCCGCGTCGCCGGATTCCTGGAAGGCGCGGCGCCGGGTATCGGCGTAGGCCAGTCCCGCATACGGTTCGATCGTGGTGTCGCCGAAGGCCTGCGGCAAACCGGCCTCGGCAAAGACCTGCGCCGTGCCGGCCTTGTAGCGTGCCTCGGCCCGATCCAGGCCCGTATCCCGCTTGGACGAGATGGCGTGCCAGCTGTACGCGGCGCCATATCGCACGCGCACCGCGCCATCCGTGCCCGTATTGCCGTAGGCCCCCAGCGTATGGCTATCGACCTTGGCGCTGCTGCCCCGCTCCCGGACCTTGATGCCGCCGTTGGAGAAGCCGGCCATCAGCCCCACGCGCCCGCCGGACAGGGGCATATCGCCGCCGATCAGCAGGCCGGAGCGGGTGGCGTCCACCGACGCCGCGTTGCCGTTGCCCGAAAGCCGGTCGCGCGAGCCCGCGTACCGGGCCCACGCCGCCTTGCCGCTGTCGTCCCGCACCACCGCCTGCGATGACGACCCGCCCGGGGCGCCGCCGCCATCGCCCATGGCCCGGGCGCGGCCCAGCATGCCGTCGCGCAATTCCGCCGCCTGCGTGCTCAACACGCTAAGGGTGCTGGCATGGGCCTCGCCCGACCAGCGGTCGAAGGCGGCCGCCAGGCCATCCGTACGCGTGGCCATCACCGTGGCGTCGTACGGCGCCAGGCCCACCCCGGCCGTGTCCAGCGCCTGCGCCACCGCGCGCTGGTTGGCGCTGTCCGCGGCCGTGTCGAAGCCGGTGCCATTCCGCTGGAGGGCCACGCGGTAGCGCGTGGGATCGTCCGCGCGCACCCCTTGCCGCAGATCCAGGAATACATAGGGATCGGCAAGCCTGGCATAGCCGCCACTGATACCGCCGTCGGCCTGCAGGACGGTGTACTCGCGGTTCACCGCCTTCGGCCCCAGGCCATCCAGGCGCAAGGCGGCGTTCTCGATACGCGCCTGGCCCTGCACCTGGATCGCGTCGGCGGCCTCTCCGTCGTCGCCGACGCCCGCCACGTAGGTACTCCCGGCGTGCTGTACGTAGGCGCCCGCCACTCGCAGCGGGGCGCCCGGATTGCCCGGCGCCACCGTGCCCGAGACCTCGGTCGGACCGACCGTGCCGCTGCCTGTCAGCGTGCCGTCGCGCTCGATGGTCAGCCTCGACAAGGCATTGGATCCGTATACCGCGAGCGTGCCGCCCTTGACGGTGGTGGGCCCGGTGTAGCGGTTGTCCCCCGTCATCAGCAGCAGGCCCGCGCCGCGCTTGGTCATCCCCCCGACGCCGGAGATGTCGTTGCCCCACCAGGAGTCGTGTCCCTGCGTGTCGACGTCGAAGATGGGCGCGAAGCCGTCGGCGCCGAACTCCACGGGGCCCCGCACCGCGCGGCCCAGGTCGACCTCGCCCCAGCCATAGACGCCTTTCTCGCCCAGATGCGCGCGCCGGTCCGCCGAGGTCAGCAGGATTTCGCGCAGCTGCGTCATCCTCATGTAGGGAAAAGCTTCTTTGAGGACGGCAAGCGATCCCGCCACCATGGGCGCGGCATAAGAGGTGCCCACCATACCGTCCGACGCATAGCCATCGGGCGTCGCGGTGTACATCCCGCTCTGGCCCCACGTTTGGCCGCGATGCGGAAGGTCGCCGCCCGGCGCGGCGATGCACCAGCGCCACGCCACGCCGCAGCGGTTGCTGTACGACGCGATGCGGCCATCGGGGCCGAGCGCCACCACGGCGATCATGCTCTGCTCGAGATCGCTGAAGTCGATTTCCTGCAGGCGGCTGTCGTCGCGCTCCACCTGGATGTACGCGCTGGGATCCAGGTCCAGATACTCGCCGAAGTCGCCATCGACGAACTGGTAGACACCCGAATCGTGGTTCTCGGGACGGATGTAAGGGAGGAGCGCGCTGCTGGACGGATTCACGGCCGCTTTCGGATGCATGATGTTGTCGTTGCCCGCGGAATAGACCATGACCGCATCGTGCGCGGCGGCATAACGCAAGGCTTCCGCCTCTTTGCCCAAGACCTGCAAGGTGCCGGTCTCGCCCTTCAGCGCGAAGGTCTGCAGCGACTGGTCCCCGTGCGCCCAGGGACCCTCGATATCGCCACGAGGCGGATAGGGAAAGACGGGCAGGCCGTAACTGCCATTGATTACCTGTGCGCCGCGATCGACGGCATCGCGTATGGCCTGCGGGGTTTGGAAGCCGTCTTCTGATATCAGCAGGATGGGGACCAGGTCGGCCCCGTACGCGACGCCGTGCATGCCCCGGCCGTCCTTGGACGCCGCCAGCACGCCGGAAACTTCCGTGCTGTGCTCCCCCACCATGCCGTAGTACGCCGCGCGCCGCGGGCCATCCGGGCTCCAGCCGACGATGCGGCCCGCGAATTCCTGGTGGGCGAGGATATCGCCATCGTCGACAACGCCTACCCGCACACCCTTGCCGCTATAGCCGAGAGCATAGGCATCCGCGGCATGGATGGCCTCCAGCGCCCACGATGCCCGATATTCATCGGTACGGAATTGCGCCGGATCCAGGAGCGTGGCCGGCCCCACCTGGCCATAGGCCAGCACCGGGACGCACAGGCATCCCGCCAGGACGCCACGATAGGCCGGCGACCGCCGCCGCGGCCGTTGGCGAAGGCCCTTTCCTGTTCTGCCATTTTCAATCTTGCTATGCACGCTGCTCATCCAAACTGCGAAAGAGCTGCGTGTGTACGCCGGTCTACCCGAATGTTCCGAAGCTTCGCAACGCCGGAATGACACCCCTCCCGGCTTTACCGGTCCGCGCCGGTTCGCGGAAAATTCCCCGCCGCGCAAGCGCGGGAATCCTGGCTGCCATGGCATGGCAGCCGGACTCCGCCGTCCGCACTTCGTACACCGGCATCGTCATGCGCGACGCCGGACGCCTGAAAGCGTCACGATGGCGATCCCCGCCACGATCGCGACCAGTCCCGCCAACAGCCCGCCGGTCATCGGTTCCCCAAGCACCAGCCCGGCCATCGCCAGACCCACCACCGGCACCCCGAGCATCGCGGTCGACATCGTCGTGCTGGACAACCAGGAACTCGCTGCGTTCACCGCGACGAAACAGAATGCGGTCGCCAGCGGCCCGACATACAGTGCAACTTCCCAGAAGGCCCGCGAGCCATCCCCGGTGAACGGCCCTTCCAGTACGCGCGCCATCGGCACCAGCAGCGTGGCGGCGATCAGCATCTGCCAGGGCGCCAGCTGGTAGGCGCCGGAAACCGCGCGTCCGTGGCGCAGATGAAGGATGCACACCGCCCAGCAGAACGCGGCAAGCAACAGGAGCACATTGGCGCGTACGAGCGGCGCATCGTGCCAATCGAAACTGGCCGGATTGAACAGGACCAGTACGCCGGCCAAGGCCAGGGCGCTTCCCGCCTTTTGCCCGCGCGACAAGGTTTCGCCGAACACCAGTACCGCGATGGGAATCACCCAGACCGGCGTCGTATAGGCCAGGATGGCGGAGCGGCCAGCCGGAACATGCGTCATCGCGACCGCGCCCAGCACCGTGAAGGCCAGCATCTGCAGCAAGCCGACGCTAAGCATGACGGGCAGGTCCGCCCGCCGGGGCGCACGCAAGGTGCCGGTCGCCGCCTGCAGGCCGAACAGCGTCAAGGCGCCCAGCCCGAAGCGGATGGCCGAAAACCATACCGGCGTCACATGCGCCAGACCGGCCTTCATAACCGGCCAGTTGGCGCCCCACAACACGATCGCAACGCCCAGAAGGGCATACCCGCGCAGGCGTCCCGCACGGGCCTTGGCCGTACGGCCGCCGGCGTGCACGGCCATCTCGCTCGCTATCCTTTCCATGATCTTTCCTTGGCACCGCGCGGCGATGGATCAAATGAATGTCATGATCTGCGCGCGGGGAAGGCGCGACTTCGGCAAGCGGGCATTGAAATCCTTCTCGCCGTGATAGCCCAGCGACAGCAGCACCACGCTGGTATAGCCCTGCTCGCGCAGCCCCAGCTCGGCATCCAGCAGCGGGAAATCGAAACCTTCCATCGGGGTGGCGTCGATGCCCAGCGTGGCCGCGGCCAGCATGGTGCCGCCCAGCGCCAGGTATACCTGCTTCTCCATCCAATGCTGCAGGTCCTTGCGGTCGTAGCGATGAAGATCCACATAGGACTGCCTGCCCTTGGCCTGGCCTTCCTTGGCGCCCTCGATGCGGAAGCGGCCGTCGCGTTCTTCCTGTGCCAGCACGCTTTCCAGATGCGCCGCCGTCATATCGGTGGCGGCGGCGAACACGATCACATGCGAGGCATCCATCACCTTCGAGGCGTTGTAGCCATAAGTGCCTTGCGCCGCCTTGGCGATGCGCGCCTTGCCCGCGTCGTCGGAGGCGACGATGAAACGCCAGGGTTGCGAGTTGACCGAGGAAGGGCTGAGCCGCAATACCTCCAGCAGTGCTTCGATCTTTTCCGGCGGAATCTTGCGCGTGCCGTCATAGGCCTTGGTCGTGTAGCGGTTCCGGGCAGCGGTAAGCGTGTTCATGGCGATCTCCTGGGAAGAATGGCGCGGGACGGTTGGGTTGGTCTCGCGCGGTGCAGTCATGATCGACCTTCCCGGCCTCTCGAAAAACGGGCAAACTAGGAAATCGCTTTACTAAAAAGAGTGAAAATGATCCGGGTCGGCGATCTCTCCCTTTTCGTGCGTGCCGCCGCGCTGGGCGGCTTCTCCGATGCGGCGCGCGAAGTGGACCTGCTGCCCGGCCAGGTCAGTACGGCCATCCAGCGGCTGGAACGCGACCTGGGGGTACGCCTGTTTGCCCGCTCGACCCGCAGCCTGCGCTTGACCGCCGAAGGCGAGGCCTATCTGCCGCATGCCCAGGCCGCCCTGGACAGCCTGCGGTCCGGGCACGAGGAACTGCACGGCCAACACCGCGAGCTTCGCGGCGTGCTGCAGGTGGCGGCGCCCTCCGACCTGGGCCGCAACGTCCTGCTGCCATGGTTCGCGACCTTCCGGCGCCCCTACCCGCATCTCACGCTGAAGCTGTTCTTTTCCGACCGCGTAACGGACGTCTTCCGCGATCCGGTGGATGTGGCCATCCGCTACACCCCTTCGGACGACGCAAGCTACATTGCCTTGCCGCTGGCCTTGAACAACCGCCGCGTTCTGGTGGCCTCGCCGGAATACCTGGCGCGCCGCGGCGTGCCGGCTGGCCTGGACGACCTCGGCAGCCACGATTGCCTGCTCTATCTGCTTAGCAGCAGGCTATATGACAAGTGGACTTTCCACGATGGGGAACACAAGCTGACGGCCACGGTGCGCGGCACCGTGCATAGCGACGACGGGGATGTGGTGCACCGCCTGGCATTGGCGGGAGAAGGCATCGCCTACAAATCCTGGCTGGACGTCAGCGACGACGTGCGCATGGGCAAGCTGCATTTGCTGCTGCCCCACCTCGCGGGCGAGGCCGCGCCGCTGCACTTCGTCTACCCGCATCGCCGCCAGTATTCGCCCGCGCTGCAGGAACTCTATCGCCTGCTGCGCGATCGATGCGAGGCCGTGGCCGGCACGCTCCCGGCCCCGCAACCGCAACCTACCGCGTCGGCGCGGGCGCGGCGTCGATCCTGATGCGGAACAGGCTGTACGGCTTCTGCCGCAAATCCTTGCCGGCGTGGAAGCCCGGCTGGCGGTGCAGCTGGTTGGCGGTGAAGTAAAGATAGCCATCCGGCCCGATGGACATGGTGTCCGGCCACAAAATGCGGGGATCGTGGGCGATGGTCTCCCACTGGCCGTCGGGCAGGCGCTTGCGGATGGCGTTGCGCTCGTAATCGCCCGCGTAGACCGCCCCCTGCGCATCGGCCTCCAGGCCGTCGGACGCGCCTTTCTCGCCCAGGTCGCGCACCGCGGCGGCCAGTTGGGCCTCGCTCACGTTGGGATCGCGCAGCATGTCGGTCGGCACCGCGTACAGATGCCGGCTCGACAGCGGGCAGTAGTACAGCGTCTTGCCGTCCGGCGACAGCGCGATGCCGTCGGACGCCACGGTGAATGGCGACGTGCTGCCGTCGGGATTGCGGCCGATCAGCGTTTCGCCTTCCACCATGGGTACGAAGGACGGATCGGCCGAGGTCGACCGGTCCCCCGTCAGGCGCCGGACCGCCGTCCCGCTGTCCAGATCCACCACGATAATGCCGCCCGTACCGCTCAGCGACGAGTCGGTCACATAGGCCACGCCGGCCTTGCCGACCCGGTAGTCGAAACGGACATCGTTGACATAGGTTTGCTCGCGCATGACCTCGGGCGGAAACACAATGGTCTTGACGACCTTGTCCGTGCTGAGGTCGATCGCCACCAGCTTCGCGCCCCCGGCCTGCGGCGGGCCGAACTTCGGCGCGGCCGTATCGAGTACCCAGAGATGGTTGCGGCCGTCGGCCACCACGCTTTGCACGCTCAGGAATTGCCGGGCCGGCGCGCTGGTGTCGCCGCGATTGATGGCGGCGTCGGGATACGGAACCACCTTGCCGCCGCGCACCTCGCCCACCGTGAATGGCACGTCGTCGCCCCAGCGCGGGAAGTTGACGAAAATCCGGCCGCCTTCCGTGACCGCCACGCCGGTCGGCATCGCGCCGTGGAACACCGCGACCGTCTCCAGCTTGCCGTATGCGCGCTCACGGGCCTGGTTTTCCACGTGGATGGGCACGATAGCGGATGCCAGTGCGGGCGTTCCCATGGCGGCGACCGACGTGGCGATCAAGGTCTTACGTACGAAGGAATGAAAAAGCGTGGACATGACGATCTCCTTGCCCCGCGAGGCACTGAAGGGATTCGGCGCGGCCATGGGCGCCGCTGTGGTTCATATCTTGGACCCGCTCCGGTTTCCGATAAACCAGAGAAATGAATGAGCACTTTTCCGGAAATCAGGAAAATCCAGAATCCCGATAAAGTGAGTTTCCCGAAGCCCCGTCCGGCTTCGATGGCGGCGTTGATGGTTCCGTAGTCCTCGCGCAACGTGGTCCTTAGCACGCCGCGATCCACCAGTTGAGAGACCTCGGCCAGGATGCGGTGCTGCTCCTGGGTGAATAGCAGCTCCCCAGGCGGTGAGCGCGGTCAGGGGCAGCGCGGCGGCCTGCGCGGCCGTCTGCTTATCCCCGCAGCCGGTCCAGCCGCAGCCGGTCGCGGGCGTCGGTCAGCCGCTTCATCGCCGCGTAGGCCGCGCCCATGGCGGCCAGCGCGCTGGCGCCGCACAGCAGGAACATGAGCAGGATCTGGTACTTCGCGGCTTCGACCGGATCCATGCCGGCGATGATCTGTCCTGTCATGATGCCGGGCAGCGTGATGATGCCGGCGGCGGACATCTGGTTGATGCTGGGCACCAGGCCGCGCCGCACCGATTCGCGCAGCAGCCCCGCGAAGGCCTGGCGCGCCGTCGCGCCGAGCGCGAGCCTGGCCTCGATTCCCGCGCGTTCGCGCCGCACGCCGGACAGCATGGTATCCAGGCTGAGGCTGGCCGCGTTCAATACGCTGCCCAGCACGATTCCCACAAGCGCGATGGTGTAGCGCGGGTCGTACCAGGGCTCGGGACGCAGGGCGGTATGCAGGATGAACATCGCCGTCACCAGCGTCGTCGCCATGACCGTGGCGGCCGCCACGACGCCGTTGCCATGCGATCGCAGCCGCCCGCGCGGACGCGCGGCCACCTCGCGGGCCGCCAGCGCCATCATCGCCAGCACCACCAGCACGGTCAGCCAGGCGGAGGCATGGGCGAACACCAACCGCAGGATGTGGCCGACCAGCAGCAGCTGCACGACGGTACGCAGGGCCGCCCATAGCACCTGGCCATGCAAGGCCAGCCGCATCGCCATGGAGATCAAGGCGGCCAGCGCGACCAGGCACGCGGCCATGGCCAGATCGGAGGTACTCAGGGAAATAACGTTCATGGCTGCCGCTCCAGGCGCCCCTGCCCCATGCGCCAGAAATGCGTGGCCAGGCGGCCGGCCTGTTCCGGGCTATGCGTCACCAGCAATACCGCGGCGCCGTCCCGCAGGCGGGCCCGGATCTCCTGCTCGACTTGCAGCGTGGCGTGGGCGTCCAGCGCGGCGGTGGGTTCGTCCAGGAGCAGCAGCGGCGGCTTCAGCAGCAGCGCCCGGATCAAACCCAGACGTTGCCGCTCCCCCGTGGACAATTCGTGCACCATGGCGTCCAGTTTGGCGGGCGCCACGCCCAGGCGCTCCATGAAGGGAATGGCGGCCTGTCGATCGGGAAAGTGCGGCGCCACCGCCTCGTGCCACCAGCCGGCCTCCGCCTGGCAGTACACCACCTGCCTGCGCCACTGCGGCCCGGACATGCGGGAGCGGTCGACGCCGCGCAAGGCGGCCGTGCCCGCGCCGGGATCCAGGTCGGCGATCAGCCGCAGCAGCACGGATTTGCCGGAGCCGGACGGTCCTTGAATGGCATGGCACTCGCCCGCTTCGCAGTCCAGGTCGACCGGTTCCAGGCGTGGCGAAGAAAGGCGGCTCAATTGAAGAAGCGGCATGCGGAAACGGCAGAGTCAGCGATGAGTCTGCAACAGTACCCGATTCGAACCCGATCCGAAGCGCATCCGCAACAGGCGGGCCGCCCATGCGTAAACGTCCTTGAACAGATGCCGGTGTATCGCCTGCAGATGCGCCAGGTCGAAGTCCCCGACTATTGGCTTCGCAAGCAGCTCATTGGAACGCAATGCGGCGAGTGCAGCTTCGGCCCTATCGAGCCCGTCCTGGCTTGTGATGTTCAAACGATTCCGCAGTACACCGGACTGTTGATCGGTGTAGGGGTCTGACCTATCCGTGGGATACTTGGACATCGCGCGACCAAAGAAAAAACCGGCCGAAATGGCCGGTCAGATGCCAAACTCACCGGCAAGAATTCGTCGCTTGACCTTTTCAACAATCTCTTCGGTGGTCACTTCGCCATCGGCAATACGATGCATGTCGGCGATCGTTTCCGCATCAACTTCCAGGCCTTCCAACCGCTGGCTTGCCACAGCGTTTTCTACTGCCCGATGCCGCTGCCAAGAGAGGAAATCTGCGTCCATCTTTGGCTCCTTGGAAAGCTCCATTTTACCCTGCGGCAGGGCCCTGCGCACAGGGGGTTTTAGCCGCTAAACCGCCCGGTTAAACCGCCCGGTAATGCGCATGGCCACGGGATCTGTGCCGGGAATGGAATGCGGCGGCCGGGGGGGATGCCTTCATTTTGCGAGCGGGATAGAGGAGCGAACGCACCCTCATCTTTTTTCCGGCTCTTCAAGGCCTTGATTTGTATGGTCGGGGCGGCGGGATTCGAACTCGCGACCCTCTGCTCCCAAAGCAGATGCGCTACCAGGCTGCGCTACGCCCCGACGGCCGTCCGGATTCCCGAACGGGCCTGCATTGTACCCGAGACTTTCCGCACCCCATCCGCGTACCCGGCAGTACGACCCCACGGTCGTTGAATGGACGATCGAGGCCGTCTCCATGCCGCGCGTTGATCGCGCGCCGCGCGCGTCGCTTGCCGCACCGCGCCCAGGGTTTGTACTAAATACGGAATAAATACCAAATATGGTACTTTGTCATTTTCCATCATTGCGTGCGCCACGGCCTGCCGCGGCCACGCCTGCCCGCGGCAACGCTCCGGGCACCAGCCCTGCCAACGCCACCCCGCCGGGCGCGCACCCCGGATCGAAACATGCCTACCGATTTGAAGCCCCTGAAACGCGACCTGGCCCTGGCGCACCGCCTGCTGGTGGACCAGGGGGCCATGGATGCCTTCGGCCACGTCAGCGCGCGGCATCCGGACCGGCCCGACCGGTTTTTCCTGCCGGTGTCGGGCGCGCCCAGCCGGGTGACGCCGGACGACATCATCGAATACGACATGAACGCCGAGCCGGTCGAGCCCACCGCGGCCGGCCTGTTCTCGGAACGCATCATTCATAGCGCGATCTACCGTGCCCGGCCGGACGTGGGCGCGGTGTGCCATCATCACTCACCGGCGATCATGCCCTTCGCGCAAACCGGCGCGCCGCTGCGACCCAGTTGCCAGACCGGCGCGGCCATGGGTGCGCAAGTGCCTTACTGGGACAGCCGCGACGAGTTCGGCGACACGCGACTGCTGGTGGTCACGCAGGCCGAGGGCGACTCCCTGGCGCGCGCGCTGGGACCCTGGTGGACAGTATTGATGCGGCGGCACGGCGCGACGGTGGCCGGCCGCACCTTGCACGAATGCGTCTTCCGCACGGTACATGGCTGCGCCGATGCGGCCAACCAGATCCGCGCCGCGGCCCTGGGCGCGGTGCAGCCATTGAGCGAACAGGAACAGAACCTGGCCGGCACCCTGCGGCCCGACCCCATCCTGCGCTGCTGGTCCCACTGGCTGGCGGTGATGGCGCCGCAATTGCGCCTGGAAGCCTGAGGTTGCAGTCCGGAAGCCTGTCTGGCAGTGCGAGCGCCGTCGACACGGCGCATCCCTATCGCCTCAAGATCCCGAACGCAGCGCCGCGCCGCCCGCCCCCTTGGCGCGCCCGCCCTTCTCGCGTCCGGCCTCGTCCGCGGCCAGCAGGCCGCGCAGATACTGGACGGCCGCCGCGCCCTTGAGCGCGGTTTTCCACGCATCCTTGACGATCTGGTCGTGCAGCTTCAACGCCTCCGGCGCCGAAGTCAGCATCGCCACGCCCACGCGGATATTGGGCTGCGCACCCAGGCGGAAGGGGCTGATCGTCAAGGTGCTGCGCTCGGCCTGGCGGAAAATCTGGAAGCCGTTCAAAGGCAGGGTGTCCGTCACCACGCCGATCTGCACGCCCAGGTTGTCGGCTTCGATCAGGCCGGCCAGATGTTCGATTTCGGCGCGGGTCGCTTCGTGGCGCGCGCGCAGCACCTTCTCCGGCACGTCGGCGCGGCCCAGCAGGCCGCCGTTCAGGAAGCGTTCGATCTGCTCGGCGGAAATCAGATTGACGATGCTGGGGCGCCGCCGCATATAGGTGCGTTTGCGCTCGCGCAGGATCTCCATGATCAGGTCGATATCCTGCATCGTGCGCTTGCGGCGCGGCGCATCTTCCGGGACGCTTTCGCGCAGCACCTGTTCCAGGTTGCCATCGAACTCGTCCGAAGCCAGCAAAAAGGACACCGGCCCGGCCAGCACGATGATCTGGTCGGCGCTTTCCTCCAATTGGCGGGTGCGTTCGAAATAGCTGACCGCGGAAGCCATGTACTCGATGCCCACGCCCAGCAAGGTGGGCATGGACACGTCCAGCAGCTCGGACAGGCGTTCCAGGGTTTCGACCTTGGCGATCTCCCCTTTTTCGACGCGGTACAGCGCCGTCCGTGAAATGCCGATCTTCTGCGCGACCTCGTCGGCGCTCAGGCCCGACGCCATGCGAAAGGCTTTTACCCGTTTTCCTATGTCTTCGTAGCGCCAGCGCATTCCCGAAACTCCTGTCCCCCGTGGGCGCGCGGAGGGCTACGGCGGCATCCCGCCGTAACGGCACCCCGCCGCGCAGTGTGCAAATTGTATAGCGCTGGACCAATTCTGGTACGGCGGCGCTGGGCGCCCGGCCAAGCGCTTCGGGCACCCGCGCCGGCGACCACCGGACATGGCGGCGGCCGGGGATCGGCGACCGCCGGCCGGTGATGTCGAGCTACCCCGCCAGCTTCGCGATCCAGGGCGCGAGCTCGGCCTTTTCCTCCAGCCCGAAGCCCGGCGCGGACGTGGGACGCACCCGCCCTTGCGCCAGGCCGCAACCCGGCGGATAGCCGCCAAAGGGCTGGAACACGCCGGGATAGGCCTCGCAGCCGCCCAGCTCCAGTCCCACGGCGATGTGCAGATTGATCAAGTGCCCGCCATGGGGATACGCCTGGCGGCGGCTATGGCCGCGCGATTCCAGCAGGTCGAGGATGGCGGCGTACTCGGTCAATCCATAGCACAGCCCCGCATCCATCTGGAAGATGTCCTTGCCACTGCGCGGGCCGCCGTAGTCCAGCAGATTCACGACCTCGCGGATCGAAAACAGGTTCTCCCCGGTGGCCAGCGCGCCGCCATAGGCCTGCGACAGCTCGCGGTTCAGGGCGTAGTCCAGCGGATCGCCCGGCTCTTCGTACCAGCGCAGGCCGTAGGGGGCGATGGCCTCCGCATAGCGCAGCGCGGCAGGCAGGTCGAAGCGGCCGTTGGCATCCACGGACAGGCGCTTGCCATCTCCCGCGATGGCAAGCGCTTCTTCGATGCGCGCCAGGTCCGCGTCCAGGGACGCGCCACCGATCTTGATCTTGTACGCGTCGAAACCCTGCTCGCGATAGGACAGGAGTTCGGCCCGCAGGGTATGGCCGCTGCCGGCAGGATAGTAGTAGCCGCCGGCCGCGTAGACGTCGACGTCGGCGCGGGCACCCTGGCGCTTGAACCGGCGGGCGATGGTGACGTGCGCGGGCTCGTCGGCCAGCTTGGCGTTCAGGTCCCAGATGGCCAGTTCCACGGCGGCCACCGCGCAAGCGCGGTCGCCGTGCCCGCCGGGTTTTTCATTGCGCATGGCGACGGCCGCCACTTTCGCCGGATCGAAGGCGCTGCCGCTTTCGTCCAGCAGCGACGCCGGATCCGCCGCCAGCACGCGCGGAATGACGCGATCGCGCAGGATGCCGCCCTGCGCGAATCTGCCGATGGAATCGAAGGCGTAGCCGACGACGGCGCGGCCGTTGCGGACGATGTCCGTTTCCACGGCAACCAGCGACACGGTGTGCTGTGAGAAGTTGACCAGCGCGTTGGCGATATTGCCGGCGAGCGGGACGGTGATTTCCTTGATGGCGGTGATGCGCATGATGATTGGCTTCCTGCTAGTCGATGGTGGCGCCCGATTCCTTGACGATCTTGCCCCATTTGGCGATTTCGCCGGACAGGAATGCGTCGAAGCGGGCGGGATCCTGGCGCGGCGCGGGCGTCACCGCCATCGTCGCCAGCTTGTCCCTTACCGCGGCGTCGCCCAAGGCCGCCTTGACGGCCTCGTTCAGCGTATCGATGGCCTCCGGCGGCGTGCCGGCGGGCGCGGCCAGTCCGAACCAGCCTATGGATTCGAACCCGGGATAGCCCTGTTCGGCCACCGTCGGCACGTCGGGCAGGAATTCCGAACGCTGCAGAGAGGTCACCGCGATGGCCTTCAGCCGGCCCGCCTTGATCTGCGCCAGGGATGCCGGCACGGAGTCGACCAGCATGGGGATCTGCCCGCCCAAGACCTGCGTCTGCGCATCCGCGCTGCCGCGGAACGGCACGTGCATCAGTTGGATGTCGGCCGTCTTTTCGAAATACTCCATGGTCAGGTGCTGCGTGGAGCCATTGCCCGACGAGCCGAAGGTCAGGCTTTTTTGCCTGGCCAGCGCAACCAGTTGCTTGATATCGCCGAAACCCGCCTGCGGGTTCGCGGCGAATACCTGTGGCGAGGTGCCCAGCAAGGCCACGCCTCGCAGATCCTTGCCGGGCCGGTAGCTCAGCTTGGGATAAAGGGCCGGTGCGATGGCGTAAGGACCGTTGCTGACCAGCACCAGCGTATAGCCGTCGGCCGGCGCGCGAGCCGCCACGTCGGTACCCAGCGTGCCGCCCGCGCCGGGACGGTTCTCGACCACCACGGATTGCCCCAGCCGCCGGGTGATCTGCTCGGCGAACACCCGGCCGATCAGGTCGCCGGATTGGCCCGCGGGAAAGGGCACGATAAGGCGTATGGGCTTGTCGGGATATTGCGCCGCGCCGGCGCTGCCCAGGGCCGCCAGCGACAGGGCGGCCGCGCCCAGGATGTGCTTGAACATGTCGTCCTCCGGATGCCGGGCACGACGAACGGCCCGTTCCTCATTGGTTTGCGTTGGGCACCCTGCCGCGCACGCGCCTGGCGCGCCCGCGCGGGACCCTGCCGGAAAGGCCCTCACGGACCTGTAGAATAGTACGTACCATTGAATGGTACGAACCAATAGTACGAAGGGCCGGCGACGCATGTCAAGTACAATCCCGGCCCATGCCGTGACGGAAAAAAGCAATGACCACGCGCTACGCGGAACTTGCCGAGACCATCGTGAAGGAGATCGGCGCCGGCCGGATGGCGGTCGGCGACCGCTTGCCCAGCGAGGTCGATATGGCGCAACAGCATGGCGTCAGCCGCGCCACGGTGCGCGCTGCGCTGGATATCGTCGAAGGACTGGGTTTGATTTCACGGCGGCGCCGCTCGGGCACCCGCGTGGAAGCCGTGGCGCCGGCCGCGCGCTATGCGCGCTCTGTCGCCACCGTGGAAGACCTGGTGCAATATGCCGCGGAAACCGAGCGGCACGTCCGGCACATAGAGGAAATCGTCGCCGACGACACACTGGCCGCCCGCCTGGACTGCCGGCCCGGCCAACGCTGGCTGAACGTAAAGATGCTACGCACCGAACCCGGCGACGGTCCCGCGATCTGCTGGACGGAGGTCTACCTGGAGCCGTCCATCGGCCAGCGTATCCGCCGCCACGTCAGGCAGGAAAAAGGCCTGATCTGCGACCTGATCCAGGCCACGTGCGGCGTAGTGATCGTGGACATCACCCAAACCATGCGCGCCGTGAAGATGGACGCGCGCCTGTCGCAAGTCCTGGGCTGCGCGCCGGACGACGCGGCCCTGGAAATCACCCGCCATTACAAGGACAGCTCGGGGCGCGTATGCCAGATCACCATCAGCACGCACCCCGGCGACCGCTTCCAGTACCGGCTGGGCCTGCAGCGCTAGGCCGTCAGCCGAAGCGGCCGGTGATGTAGTCTTCGGTTTCCTTGCGCTTGGGCTTCACGAAGATCTGGTCGGTTTCGCCGAATTCCATCAGTTCGCCCAGGTACATATAGGCCGTGTAGTCCGAGCAGCGCGCCGCCTGCTGCATGTTGTGCGTGACGATGACCACGGTGTACTCGTTCTTGAGTTCGGCGATCAGCTCTTCGATCTTCGCGGTGGAAATCGGATCCAGCGCCGAGCAGGGCTCGTCCAGCAGCAGGACTTCCGGCTTGATCGCCACGCCGCGCGCGATGCACAGGCGCTGCTGCTGGCCGCCGGACAAGCTGTTGCCGCTCTGATGGATCTTGTCCTTGACTTCGTTCCACAGCGCGGCCTTGGTCAGCGCCCATTCCACGCGTTCGTCCATTTCGCCCTTGCTCAGGCGCTCGAACAGGCGCACGCCGAAGGCGATGTTGTCGTAGATGCTCATGGGAAAAGGCGTGGGCTTCTGGAAGACCATGCCGACCTTGGCGCGGATCAGCGAGATATCCGTCCTGGTGGTCAGCAGGTTCTCGCCGTCCAGCAGGATTTCGCCTTCCGCGCGCTGTCCCGGGTACAGCTCGAACATGCGGTTGAAGGTACGCAGCAGCGTGGACTTGCCGCAGCCGGAGGGCCCGATGAAGGCGGTGACCTTCTTTTCCCGGATCGACATGTTCACGTTGCGGATGGCGTGGAACTTGCCGTAGTAGAAATTCAGGTTCTTGACCTCGATCTTCGAGGCGAGCGTTTGTGCGGTGTTTTCCATATCGTTTCCCCAGCGCCTGCGGCGCGAGCGGCGTATCAGGTCGGTCGGGTCAGGACTTGCGGAACATGTTGCGGGCGACGATGTTGATCGCCAGGACGACCAGCGTGATCAGGCCGGCACCGGCCCAGGCCAGGTTGTTCCATTCCTTGAACGGGCTGGCCGCGAACTGGTAGATCACCACGGGCAGGTTGGCCATGGGCGCGTTCATGTTCAGGGACATGAATTGGTTGGACAGCGCCGTGAACAGCAGCGGCGCCGTTTCGCCCGAGATACGGGCGATGGCCAGCAGCACGCCGGTCATGATGCCCGAGCGCGCGGCGCGATAGCAGACCATGGTGATCATGCGCCACTTGGGGCAGCCCAGCGCGGCGGTGGCCTCGCGCAAGCCATTGGGCACCAGCAGCAGCATATTGTCGGTGGTGCGTACCACCACCGGCACCACCAGGATCGCCAGGGCCAGCGAACCGGCCCAGCCGGAATAGTGGCCGACCTGCGCCACGTACACGGCGTAGATGAACAGGCCGATGATGATGGAAGGCGCCGACAGCAGCACGTCGTTCAGGAAGCGCGTGGCGGGCGCCAGCCAGCCCGTGCGGCCATATTCGGCCAGGTAGGTGCCGGCCAGGATGCCCACCGGCGTGCCGATCAGCGTGCCGACGCCGACCATCAGCAGGCTGCCGGCGATGGCGTTGATCAGGCCGCCCGCCTGCCCGGGCGGCGGCGTGATTTCGGTGAACAGCGCCAGCGAGATCGCCGCGCCGCCCTTCAGCACCAGGGTAACGATGATCCAGAACAGCCAGAACAGGCCGAATACCAGGGCCGCCATGGACAGGGTCAGCATGACCTTGTTGACGACACTGCGGCGCCGGTAGGTGGCGTTCTGCATATTGATGACGGATACGGCCATGACGATTTTCCGACGCCTCAGTTTTTCTTGCCTTCCTGCAGCGCCAGCCGGGCCAGCAGCAGCTTGGACAGCGCAAGGACGATGGTGGTGATGATGAACAGCACCAGGCCCAGTTCCAGCAGCGCGGACTTCTGCAATCCGCCTGCTTCGTTGAACTCGTTGGCCAGCGCGGAAGCGATGGAGTTGCCGGGAGAGAACAGCGAACCGCTCAGCGAGAAGGAATTGCCGATGACGAAGGTGACCGCCATGGTCTCGCCCAGCGCCCGTCCCAGCCCCAGCATGATGCCGCCGATGACGCCCGACTTGGTGAAGGGCAATACCACCTTCCACATCACTTCCCAGGTGGTGCTGCCCAGGCCGTAGGCGGACTCCTTGAGCATGGGCGGCACCAGCTCGAAGACGTCGCGCATCACCGCCGTAATGAAGGGAATGATCATGATGGACAGGATCAACCCCGCGGTGAATATGCCGATGCCGAACGGCGGGCCGGCGAACCAGCCGCCGATCAGCGGGATATTGCCCAGCACCTCGATCAGCGTCGGCTGCACATACTGCTGGAACACCGGCACGAAGACGAACAGGCCCCACATGCCGTAGATGATGGACGGGATGGCGGCCAGCATCTCGATGGCCGTGCCCAAGGGGCGGCGCAGCCAGGTGGGCGAGAGCTCTGTCAGGAAGATGGCGATACCGAAGGAGACCGGCACGGCGATGATCAGCGCGATGGCCGAGGTGGCCAGCGTGCCGTAGATCGGCACGACGGCGCCGAAGCTGCGCTTGACCGGGTCCCAGTCGTTGATGAACAGGAACGACAGGCCGTACTCCGCCAGCGTCTCCCGGCTGCCGTAGATCAGCGAGATCAGTACCGCCGCCAGCAGGCTGAAAACCAGGAAGGCGAATGCACGCGTCAGGTTCTTGAACAGCGCATCCATCAGCGCGTTGTTGTTTTGCTTCATTGGGGAAGGTGTGCCGTGAACGACAGAAACGTCCGCGTCATGCGGAATCGGCACTTTATTATCCACTACCGCGCTCATGGATGGGCTTTCCTTGGGGTAGAGAAAGGTCCGGGCGACCTTGCCCGGACCTTGCTGGGACGGCTTTTACTTCCAGACAGCCTTGCCGTCGGCGGATTTGATCTCGCTCCAGGAGGCGCGGATCTGGGTCGTCACGGCGTCGGGCAGGGGCACGTAGTCCAGCGCGGCGGCGGACTGCTGGCCGTTCTTGAAGGCCCAGTCGAAGAACTTCAGCACGGCCTCGCCCTGGGCCGGCTTGTCCTGCACCTTGTGCACCAGGATGAAGGTGGCCGAGGTCACGGGCCAGGACTTTTCGCCGGGCTCGTTGGTCAGGACCACGCCCATGCCGGGGGCGCTCTTCCAATCGGCGTTGGCGGCGGCGGCGGCGAAGGCGGTCTGCTCGGGCTGCACGAACTTGCCGGCTTCGTTCTTCAACTGCGTCCAGGCCAGCTTGTTCTGCTTGGCGTAGGCGTATTCGACGTAGCCGATGGAGTTCTTCAGCTGGCCGACGTAGGCGGAAACGCCTTCGTTGCCCTTGCCGCCCTGGCCCACGGGCCACTTCACGGCCTTGCCTTCGCCGACCTTGGATTTCCACTCGGCGGAAACCTTGGACAGGTAGTTGGTCCAGCCGAAGGTGGTGCCCGAGCCGTCGGAACGGTGGACCACGATAATGTCGGCCGACGGCAGCTTCAGGTCGGGGTTCATGGCCTTGATCTGGGCGTCGTCCCACTTCTTGATCTTGCCCAGGAAGATGTCGGCCAGCACCGGGCCGGACAGCTTCAGTTCGCCGGCCTTGATGCCGTCGATATTGACCACGGCGACGGTGCCGCCGATCACGGCGGGGAACTGCAGCAGGCCGTTCTTGTCCAGGTCCGCGCCGCCCATGGGATCATCCGAGGCGCCGAAGTCCACCGTCTTGGCGATGATCTGCTGCTGGCCACCGCCCGAGCCGATGGATTGGTAATTGACCGCGGTACCCGTCGCCGCCTTGTAATCCGAGGCCCACTTGGCATAGACCGGATAGGGGAACGAGGCGCCGGCACCGGTGATGTCGGCGGCTTGCACGGCAAAAACCGCAGCGCTCAGGGCAATGCCCAGGGAGATCTGCTTGAACACACGCATTGTGGTTTCCTTATCGTCTGAGGGAGGAATGACCGGGGAACGGACCCCGCTTGCGTCATGCCAGGCATGTTAAGAGCCGAAAATGACAAGATAGTGACAGTCATATACCGGTCAAACTGCGGTCGGCCGGGCCCTCGCCCGACGGGAAGCGGGTAGGCTTCGTGACAAGTGGCATTTTACCCGGGTGATTATCTGCCGTCCGGTCTGATGGCGCGCACGGGGCCGCCGAGGGAGCGGCCCCGGTCGACGCGTGGGTGTGCCCAGCCGCGCAGGCAACCCAGCCCCCGGGGACCAAGCCCGGGCGGCCCATGGGCAGGCGCGGCCGCCGTGGGGGGACGGCCCTGGGGCGCGCGACCGCCGCCCAGGCTCAGCCGGCGCCGTTGCCCAGCTTGCGCATCAGATGCTCATGCAGGTTGAAAGGCGCCGCCCGGCTGCGCACGCGTACGTAGTCGCCGTCGGGCTGCTGCTGCCAGGCGAGCTGGTTGTCCCGCAGGGCATAGGTGAAGGCCTCGTCCACGACGCGCTTCTTCAGCGCCTTGTCGCGCACCGGGAAGGCGATCTCCACCCGGCGGAAGAAATTGCGGTCCATCCAGTCCGCCGAGGACAGATAAACCGTTTCCTCGCCATCGGCGTGGAAATAGAACACACGCGAATGCTCCAGGAAGCGCCCGACGATGGAGCGCACGCGGATGTTCTCGGACAGCCCGCGCACGCCGCTGCGCAGCGCGCAAACCCCGCGCACGATCAGGTCGATCTTGACGCCGGCCTGGCTGGCCTCGTACAGCTCCTCGATCACGGCGGTTTCCAGCAGCGAGTTCATCTTCGCCATGATGCGGGCCTTGCGGCCCGCCCGCGCGGCCTGCGCCTCGGCGCGGATCAGGGCGACCATGGTCTCGTGCAGGGTGAACGGCGACTGCAGCAGGGACTTCAGCGGGCGGCGCGCGCCCAGTCCCGTCAACTGGGCGAAGACCTTGTCCATGTCCTCGCAGATGGCCGGGTCGGCCGTGAGCAGGCCGAAATCCGTGTACAGGCGCGCGGTACGCGGGTGGTAGTTGCCCGTGCCCAGGTGGGCATAGCGCCGCAGCCGCCCTTTTTCGCGCCGCAGCACCACCGCCATCTTGGCATGGGTCTTGTGCCCCACCACCCCGTATACGACGTGGGCGCCGACTTCTTCCAGGCGCGCCGCCCAGTTGATATTGGTCTGCTCGTCGAAGCGCGCCATCAGCTCCACGACCACGGTGACTTCCTTGCCGGCACGGGCGGCGGCCAACAGGATCTGCATCAGTTCGGAATCCTCGCCCGTGCGGTAGATGGTCTGCTTGATCGCCATTACGTCGGGATCCAGCGCCGCCGCCGTCAGGAAGTCGATCACCGGCTGGAACGACTGATAGGGATGATGCAGCAGCCGGTCGCCCGCCGCGATCGCGGCGAACATGGCGGCCGGGTTTACCGCCGACTGGCCGAAGGGCTCCGGCACCGGCGCCCGGTATTCCGGAAACAGCAGGCCCGGACGGTCGCGGACGTTGCACAGTTGCATCAGGCGCGACAGGTTGACGGGGCCGCCCACCCGGTACGTATCGCTGGGGGCCAGCGAGAACTCCCGCTGCAGGAAGGCTTCCAGCTCCGGCGGCGTGAGCTTGTCGATTTCCAGGCGCACCGCCGAGCCGAAGTTGCGCTGCGACAGTTCGCCCTGCAGGGCCTGCCGCAGGTTCGTGACTTCTTCCTCGTCCACGAACAGATCGCTGTTGCGGGTCACGCGCCACTGGTAGCAGCCCTGCATTTCCATCCCGGGGAACAGCTCGCCGACAAAGGCCCGCATCAGCGAGGTGAGCAGCACATAGCCGTCGGGATGGCCGGACAGCTCGGGCGGCATGGCGATCAGGCGCGGCAGCGCCCGGGGCGCCTGGACAATGGCGATCGAGGCCTTGCGGCCGAAAGCGTCCACGCCGCGCAGGGCCACGATGAAGTTCAGGCTTTTGTTATAGACGCGCGGAAAGGGATGGGCGGGATCCAGGCCGATGGGCGTCAGCAGCGGCATGACATCCCGATGGAACGTTTCGCGCGCCCAGACCTGCTGGGCTTCGTTCCATTCCGAGGCGTGATGCAGCACGATGCCCTGTTCATGCAGCCGCGGCAGGATGTCGTCGTTCAGCAGGTCGTATTGGCGGTCCAC
This sequence comes from Bordetella bronchialis, assembly GCF_001676705.1. NCBI lineage: Bacteria > Pseudomonadati > Pseudomonadota > Betaproteobacteria > Burkholderiales > Alcaligenaceae > Bordetella > Bordetella bronchialis. The sequence goes on along the minus strand of NZ_CP016170.1, from coordinate 1,411,765 downwards.
CAGTACGTGGACGGCCTCCTGGACCTGGGCGTAGGCCTCGCCCGGGGTCAGGCCGTCGGCGCCCAGCAGATTGGGGGTCTGCCGCTGTTGCTCCTTCAGGCTGGAAATACGGATTTCGAAGAACTCGTCCAGGTTGGAACTGACGATACAGACATAACGCAGGCGTTCCAGCAGGGGCGTGGCGGGGTTCTCCGCCATGGCGAGGACGCGTTCGTTGAATTTCAGCAGCGACAGTTCCCGGTTCAAGAATAAAGGCTGCGACGCCACATTCGATGTCATTCGGATTCCGTTTTGTGAGCCAGCTGACGGGTTTTACGTCAATTTGATGACCATTCCATGACAGCATCGTGTCTACCCACGCAAGCGTACGCCGAAATTCCGGCCGGTGCGACGTGGGCAGAGGCGCAGTCTCTATAATGGCGCGTCACCCTGCTTTCTTGCCTTCCGCCGCATGGATCATTTACTGGCCGCCGTCGACCTTGGTTCCAACAGTTTCCGTCTGTCCATCGGGCGGGTGGTCCAGCAGGAAGGCGCGGCCCAGATCTACCAGATCGACAGGCTGAAGGAAACCGTGCGGCTGGCCGCCGGCCTGGATGCCGACAAGCGGCTCTCCGCCCCGGCCGTCGAGCGCGCCATCGAAGTCCTGGAACGCTTCGGCGAGCGCCTGCGCAGCTTCCATCCCAGCCGTGTGCGCGCGGTGGCCACCAACACCTTCCGCGTGGCCCGCAATACGGGCGAATTCCTGCCGCGTGCCGAAGCCGCGCTGGGCTTTCCCATCGAGGTCATCGCCGGCCGCGAGGAAGCCCGCCTGATCTTCTCCGGCGTGGTCCATACCCTGCCCCCTTCCCCGAACAAGCGCCTGGTCATCGACATCGGCGGCGGCTCGACCGAAGTCATCATCGGCAAGGGCTACGAACCGGGCCTGATGTCCTCGCTGTACATGGGCTGCGTCAGCTATAGCCGGCAATTCTTCCAGGATGGCGTGGTGGACGCGCACCAGATGAAGCTCGCCGAACTGGCGGCGCGCCGCGAGGCCGAAGTCATCGCCAAGCAATACCGCAAGATGGGCTGGAAGGAAGCCTACGGCTCTTCCGGCACGGCCAAGGCCCTGTATGCCATCCTGACGGAATGCGGGTTCTCCAATCGCGGCATCACCCGCGCGGGCCTGAACAAACTGAAAGAACGCATCATCCGCTCCGGCCGCGTCATCCCGTCCGAGCTGCCCGGCATCAAGGTGGAACGGGCGGACGTGCTGCCCGGCGGCCTAGCCATCATGAGCGCCCTGTTCGACGAGCTGAATATCGACGTCATGCACACCGGCGACGGCGCACTGCGCCTGGGGGTGCTGTATGACCTGCTGGGACGCGACGACCGGCACGACAAGCGCGACGAGTCGGTCCGGCAATTCATGAAGCGTTATCACATCGACGCCAACCAGGCCGCCCGCGTGCGGCGCGCCGCGCTGACCCTATTCCGCGAGTCCGGCATCCAGGACGCCACGGACCGCCAGGAGCTGTCGCATGCGCTGGGTTGGGCCGCCGACCTGCATGAGATCGGCCTGTCGATCGCCCACAACGATTACCACAAGCATTCCGCGTATGTGCTGGGCAACGCCGACATGCCGGGGTTCTCGCGCGACGACCAGCGCCTGCTGGCCTTGCTCGCCCTGGGCCACCACGGCAAGCTGGGCAAGCTGGAGCCGCTGGTGCGCAGCCGGGAGGAATGGCTGGCCATTCTGTGCCTGCGGCTGGCGGTCCTGCTGTTCCGCCGCCGGGAAGACCTGGACACCCTGCCCCTGACGGTGTCCGTGCGCGGCGATTCCATCGTCGTGCGCGTGCAGCACGACTGGCTGGCGGAACATCCGCTCAGCGATTTCACCCTGCGCGCCGAAGAATCGGAATGGCGCAAGGTGGGGTTTTCGTTCGAGCTGCTGGAGTTCTAGCCGGCCGCGGGACTCGGGCCGGCCTCGGGACTCAGGCGGCCTTGCGCACCTGGCCCCCGGCGGCCGGGTCGCCCGCCGCCATATCCAGCGGCGTGGATAGGCCGAAGTGCCGGCGATAGCGTTCGTCCATGCGGTTCATTTCGAGCAGGACGGGAAAATCCGCGGCATTGAAATCGGGATCCCAGGCCGGCTCGCCGCAGATCTGGGCGCCCAGCTTCAGGTAGCCCTTGATCAGCGGCGGCACCCGGGCGGGCAGCGTGGTGCTATTGAGCTTTTCCAGCGGATAGCGGTGCAGGGGCTGCACGCGCGGCAGCGTGGCGTCGCCCAGGTGGCCCGATACCGCGCGCCAGACTTCCGCCGCCGTGACGCCGTCGTCGCGCAGGCTGACGCTGGCGCAGCCCAGCAGATAGTCGTAGCCGCCGCGCCGCATGACCTCGGCGACGCCGGACCACAGCAGCATGATCACCGCACCGTTGCGGTAATCCGGGTGCGTGCAGGAACGGCCCGCTTCCACCATGCGGTCGCGCACGGCGCCCAGCCCGGACAGGTCGAATTCCGATTCGGAATAGTACCCACCCGCTTCGCGGGCATTTTCGGGGGTCAGCAGGCGATAGGTGCCGACCACGCGCCCGGTATGCAGCTCGCGCACCATCACGTGTTCGCACCAGGCATCGAAACGATCCTGGTCTATGCCATCGTCGGCGTCCGGGAAGACGGCACCCATGTCTTCGGTGAAGACCCGGAAGCGCAATCGTTGGATTTCCTCGATCTCTTCCGCGGTACGCGCCAAGCCGACAACGAGGCCGCCCGCGGCGGGATTGGTCCACGTATCGGGCGTGGCGGTACGATCAGGGTCGATGCGGACTAGTTCAAGCATTCGGCCAACTCCTAGGTGTCCGGGTAGTGTGGGCGTCATGTATGTCAGGTTTTTGACCGTCATGTTACGTGACTGTGAAGCATCCTGCTTCAACCCCCGGCCTGGAAGCGCGGTTTTTCCAGTGCGATAAAAAGTGACGAGCTAGCCTGCCGCCAGGCTGGCGGCCAGATTCTGCGCGCATGTCATGGCCAGCCCGGATTCCTCCGCTTCGACCATAAGGCGCAACTTCGGTTCAGTACCGGAAGCGCGAATCAGGACGCGCCCCCTGCCCGCAAGTTCCCCTTCGACCTCGCGGCGGGCGGCCAGCAGCCCCGGGTGGGTGCGCCAGTCCAGCCCCGGCGCGAGCGGAACATTGATCATCTGCTGGGGATACATGCGCAGATCGGCGATCCAGTCGGCCAGCGTGGTGTCGTTGCGGCGCAGGGCCGTCAGCACCTGCAGCGCCGCGATGATGCCGTCGCCAGTGGTGTGGCAGTCCAGGCAGATAAGATGGCCGGAGCTTTCGCCGCCGTAGAGCCAGCCGTGGGCCTGCATCTGTTCCAGGACGTAGCGATCGCCGACGTCGGCACGGTGGAAGCCCACGCCCAGCTCCTGCAGCCGCCGCTCCAGGCCGTAATTGGTCATCAGCGTGCCCACGACGCCCCCCACGGCGCCGCGCTGCATGCGCTCCTTGACGATGGCGTAGAGCAGCTCGTCGCCGTTGTAGATGCGCCCGCTGGCGTCCACCATCTGCAGGCGGTCGGCGTCGCCGTCCAGGGCGATGCCCAGCTGCGCCCCGCGCGACCGCACTTCGGCGGCCAGCGCTTCCGGATAGAGAGCACCGACCCCTTTATTGATATTGAAGCCGTCCGGCTGCACGCCGACCGCATGGACATCGGCGCCCAGTTCGCGGAAGACGTGCGGCGCGATGTGGTACGCCGCGCCGTGGGCGGCGTCCACCACCACGCTCAGGCCGTTCAGGTCCAGGTCGTTGGGAAAGGTGCTCTTGCAGAACTCGATGTAACGCCCGGCCGCGTCATCCAGGCGCCGGGCCCGGCCCAGGCCCTCGGACGCCACGCAGCCCAGGGGCTCGTCCAGGGCGGCCTCGATGGCGGCCTCGGTGTCGTCGGGCAGCTTCATGCCCAGGCTGGAAAAGAACTTGATCCCGTTGTCGTGATAGGGATTGTGCGATGCGCTGATGACTATCCCCGCGGTCTGGCGCAGCACCCGCGTCAGGTAGGCAATGGCGGGCGTGGGCAGCGGCCCGGCCAGCAGCACATCGATGCCGGCGGCGGAGAAGCCCGCCTCCAGCGCGGATTCCAGCATGTATCCTGAAATCCGGGTGTCCTTGCCGATCAGCACCTTGGGGCGGCTGCCGCCGCGCGTGCCGCGCGCCAGGACCTTGCCCGCCGCATAACCCAGCCGCAGCGCGAATTCGGCATTGATGACCGGACCGCCCACTTCACCTCGCACGCCGTCCGTGCCGAAGTATTTGCGTTGACTCATGGATGTCGATTCCTGTGGCGTAGCGCCAGTTACTTGCCGGTTTCCCGGACGGGACTCCGGCTATCGGAAGGGATACCGCCCTGTTCGACGGCCTGCCAGACCTTGAGGGCGTCCACCGTGGCCGCGACGTCGTGCACACGGACGATGGCCGCGCCTCGCGCCACGCACGCCAGCGCGGCGGCGATGCTGCCGGGCAGGCGGTCGCGGACCTCGCGCCCCGTGGCATGGCCGATCATCGATTTGCGCGACACCCCCACCAGCAAAGGGTAGCTGGAGACGCGCAAACTGCCCAGCCGCCTGGCAAGCTGGTAATTCTGGTCTGGAGTTTTGCCGAAACCGAAGCCCGGATCCAGGACAATGCGGCGCGGATCGACCCAGGCGCTGCGCAGCTTCTGCGCACGCGCGCCCAGGAACAAGCCGATCTCGCCCAGCAGGTCGCCGTATTCGGGCTTCTCCTGCATCGTCCGGGGTTCGCCTTTCATGTGCATGACACACAGGCCGCAACGCGAATTCGCCACGGCCTCGATCGCCCCCGGCTGCCGGAACCCGTAGATGTCGTTGATCATATCGGCGCCCGCATCCAGCACGGCCCGCATCACCGCCGGCTTGAAGGTGTCGATGGAAAGCGGTACGCCGCAATCGCGCAGTCCTTCGACCAGGGGCAGCACACGGGCCAGTTCGTCCTGTTCGGACACCGGGGCGGCGCCGGGACGCGTGGACTCGCCGCCGATGTCCAGGATGTGCGCGCCTTCGTCGACGAGCTGGCGGGCATGGCGCAGGGCGGCATCGGTGCTGTCATGCTGGCCGCCGTCCGAGAACGAATCCGGCGTGACATTCACGATGCCCATGACCAACGGGCGCTCGAGATCGAACTCGTAGCGCCCGCAAAGGAAAGTATTCGCCATCTATCGCAGTCGCGAACTAACCTTGGTCAGACCGCCGGCGCGGTGCTGCTGCCGCCGGGCGCCAGGCCGCTGGGCGGGCTGTCGGCGGTGTCGGAGGGCCCTTGAGGGGTCTTGGGCGGGCGCGGCGGGCGTCCGGCGATGATGTCGTCGATCTGGTCCGCATCGATGGTTTCCCATTCCAGCAGGGCCGCCGCCATCGCTTCCACCTTGTCGCGGTTGCCGTCCAGGATCTTGCGCGCCACGTCGTATTGCTCGTCGATGATGCGGCGGATGGAAGCGTCCACCTTCTGCATCGTGGCTTCCGAGACGTGGGTCGTCTTGGTGACGCTGCGTCCCAGGAAGACCTCGCCTTCGTTCTCGGCATACACCATGGGACCCAGTTCCTGGTCCATGCCATAGCGCGTGACGATGTCGCGGGCGATGGCGGTGGCACGCTCGAAGTCGTTCGAAGCGCCGGTCGTCATCTGGTTCATGAACAGCTCTTCGGCGATGCGGCCGCCGAACAGCACGGCGATGGTGCTCAGCAGGCGCTGCTTGTCCATGCTGTAGCGGTCGCTTTCAGGCAGCTGCATGGTGACGCCCAGCGCGCGGCCACGCGGGATGATGGTGACCTTGTGCACCGGATCGGTCTTGGGCAGCATGCGCGCCACGATGGCGTGGCCCGACTCGTGGTACGCGGTGTTCTTGCGTTCTTCTTCCGGCATCACGATGGAGCGGCGTTCCGCGCCCATGATGATCTTGTCCTTGGCCTTTTCGAAGTCCGACATATCCACCGTGCGGCCGTTGCGGCGCGCGGCGAACAGGGCGGCCTCGTTGACGAGGTTGGCCAGGTCGGCGCCGGAGAAGCCGGGCGTGCCGCGCGCCAGGACGGAAGCGTCCACATTGGGCGACAGCGGCACCTTGCGCATGTGCACCTTGAGAATCTGTTCGCGGCCGCGGATGTCGGGCAGCGGCACCACGACCTGGCGGTCGAAGCGGCCCGGACGCAGCAGCGCGGGATCCAGCACGTCGGGACGGTTGGTCGCGGCGATGACGATGACGCCCTGGCCGGACTCGAAGCCGTCCATTTCCACCAGCATCTGGTTCAGCGTTTGTTCGCGTTCGTCATTGCCGCCGCCCAGGCCGGCGCCCCGCTGGCGACCCACGGCGTCGATTTCATCGATGAAGATGATGCACGGCGCATGCTTCTTGGCGTTCTCGAACATGTCGCGCACGCGAGCCGCGCCCACGCCGACGAACATTTCGACGAAGTCGGAACCGGAGATGCTGAAGAAGGGCACCTTGGCCTCGCCCGCGATGGCCTTGGCCAGCAGCGTCTTGCCGGTACCCGGCGAACCCACCATCAGCACGCCGCGCGGGATGCGTCCGCCCAGCTTCTGGAACTTGCTGGGGTCGCGCAGGAAGTCCACCAGTTCCTGCACATCTTCCTTGGCCTCGTCGCAGCCGGCGACATCGGAGAACGTGATCTGGTTGGTGTTCTCGTCCAGCATGCGCGCGCGCGATTTGCCGAAGCTGAATGCGCCGCCGCGCCCGCCGCCCTGCATTTGCCTCATGAAGAATATCCACACGCCGATAAGCAGCAGCATGGGGAACCACGAGACGAAGATATTCATCAGCAGCGACTGCTCTTCGCGCGCCTTGCCGGATACCTGGACGCCGTACTTCAGCAGATCGGAAACCATCCACAGGTCGCCCGGCGAGGTCAGCGTATACGGACGGCCGGCATCCGGCGTCACGTAGAGCATGTCGCCCTGCACGTCGACCTTGCGGATGCGGCCCGCCTTGGCGTCGTCCATGAACTGGGTGTAGCTGACGCCGTCCTGCGATTGGGTGCGTCCGTCGAATTGCTTGAAGACGGTGAACAGCACCAGGGCTATCACCATCCACACCGCAACTTTGGAAAATGAATTATTCAAGGTCGATCTCCTGCTTTCGATTCCGACCGGTGATTGCGGCAGCCTCTGCCATAGGACACAACCACAAGTATGTCAATACCGATTCTACCCCGACGAGGGGCATGCGTGTGGCGTTCCCCGCGGAACGCCGGTTATAGGGGTTTTCGGGGCTTTTGACCGAATACAAATGTAAAAAGCCGGCGGATGAGGCAGGATCGCCACGCCCGGGCCCAGGCCCGCCACGCGGCGGTGAATCCGGAATATCAGCCTGGCTGCTTGAGGTTCCTCGCGACAAGAAAAGTTTCCGACGAATTGGGCCGGGAGGCTTTCGGCTTGCGCTCCACCACCCGCTTGAAGTGCTGCTTGAAAGACTGCACGATCTGGGAAAACCCGCTCCCGTGGAAGGCTTTGACGATCAGCGCGCCATCCGGTTTCAAATGGGCCAGGGCAAACTCCAGGGCCAGATCGCAGACATGCTGGATACGGGCAGCGTCGGCGACCCCCACACCGGACAGGTTGGGGGCCATATCCGAAATCACAAGGTCCACCGCCTGGCCGTCCAGGGTTTTCTCCAGGATCTGCAGCACGGACTCCTCGCGGAAGTCGCCCTGGATGAATTCCACGCCCGCCACGGGCTCCATGGGCAGGATGTCCAGCGCGACGATGCGTCCGTCCACCACCCCGCCCGGCCCGACCAGGCGTTCGCGCGCGACCTGCGACCAGCTGCCGGGGGCGGAGCCCAGGTCCACCACGACGTCGCCCCGCCGCATCAACTTTTCGGTTTCCAGGATTTCGATCAATTTGAAGGCCGCGCGGGCGCGGTAGCCCTTTTGCTGGGCCATCTTCACATAAGGATCGTTGATGTGCTGGTGCAACCAATCCTTGGAGAATTTATTCTTGGCCATTCCCGTACAATTCCGACATGCCTATATTAGAAATCACATCTCGCGAGCGCAGTGCGTTGCGGTCGGCCGCCCATGCCCTCCGCCCCGTCGTCCTCATTGGCGACAAAGGGCTGTCGGACGCAGTCCTCAAGGAAATCGACGCCAACCTGACCTCGCACGGCCTGATCAAGGTACGCGCGGGCGGCGAGGATCGCGACACCCGCGAGGAAATGCTGGCGTCCATTTGCGATGCCCTGTCCTGCGCGCCCGTCCATCACCTGGGCAAGGTTCTGATCCTGTACCGGCCGCGGCCCGGCATGCCCTTCCCGGCTGCCGGTCCCGCCCCGGCCGCGCAGCCCAAGCGCAAGCCGTCGGAACCCTACACCCCGAAGAAAATGGCGGCTGAAGGTAAAACCCTGGCCAGGCCGGCCCGCGCGCCGCGCAAGACCGCCGCGGACGACGACACCCGGCGTCCGGGCCAGGCGGAACTCAACAAAGCCGGCAAACCGGTCCGTCCCAGCACCCGCAAGGCGGCCGCGCCCGCCCACGGAATCCCGCGCCGCGCGGGCAGCGCCCTCAGCCTGCGCGCCGGCGCCCGCGGCGCCGTGAAGCGCCCCGCGGCACGGGTCGCCCGCAAGACCGCCAAGCGGTAGATCGTCGGGGCGCCGCCGCGCCGGGCGCCGGTGCGCCGGGCGCCACCGCGCCGGGCGAAACGGCGCCGCCCGTGGCCTGCGGGACCGCGGGCACCGGCTGCTCACAGGTACCGTACGCTGATCACCTCGTATTCGCGCACGCCCGACGGCGCCTGTACCTCGACGACGTCGCCCTCGGTTTTGCCGATCAGGGCACGCGCCACGGGGCTGGAAACCGAAATCTTGTTCGCGCGGATGTCGGCCTCGACGTCGCCGACGATCTGGTAGACCACCCGCTCGCCCGAATCCAGATCCTCGATTTCGACGGTCGCGCCGAAAACCGCGCGGCCATCGGCGTCGAGTTCCACCGGATTGATGACATGGGCGTTGGACAGGGTGGCCTCCAGCTCGGCGATGCGCGCCTCGATGAAACCCTGCCGTTCGCGCGCCGCATCGTACTCGGCGTTTTCGGACAGGTCGCCCTGTGCGCGGGCCTCCGCGATGGCACTGATCACGGCGGGCCGCTCAACGGTCTTGAGACGGTGCAGTTCGTGTCGCAGGCGCTCGGCGCCGTCGACCGTCAACGGAATGGCTGACATATCGCAATCTCTAATAAAAGTGGAAAACGCCCCGCCGGGGCGTTTCGGTAACAGTCAAAGCAGGCGGCTTCATGCCGGCCGGTAGCGCCCGGAACAGGGGCGGTGTATTCGCGTACGGCGGCAGGAAAAACACGGTACGGGGCGGCGCCCCATTGCCCTCTTGGAAGGCTGGCCTGCCGGATCTCCTCGCCATGCCCGCTCTTTCCAGCCGGCGTCCACGCCGGCGGCGGCAAGCTTCGACCAAAACAAAACCCCGGCTCGGAAACCGGGGCGATCAAGTGACATTGTGGGCAAAGTCAGACCGAATTGCAAGCCAGGGGGTGGCCTAGGTGTGAACATTCAATAGGTTGTATCCATGGTTCATCCGAACCGGATTTGAGAAACCGGAAATCGCCAAACCCCCAGTTCACTCAAGGACTCCAGCCGGATGAACACTCATAAGCATGCCCGATTGGCCTTTCTATGTCGACTCCAGATGGTTCAGCAGCTCACTGCCAAGCAAGTCAGCGTTTCTCAGGCAGCGCATGTCTATGGGGTGACTACGCCGACGGTACGTAAGTGGCTAGGGCGGTTCCTGGCGCTTGGCCAGGCGGGACTGGCCGATGCATCGTCGCGGCCTACTGTCTCGCCCAGGGCAATTGCACCGGCCAAGGCGTTGGCGATCATCGAGCTGCGTCGCAAACGTCTGACCCAGGCCCGTATCGCCCAGGCGCTGGGCGTGTCGGCCAGCACGGTTAGTCGGGTGCTCGCTGGCGCGGGGCTGTCGCACCTGTCCGATCTGGAGCCTGCCGAACCCGTGGTTCGCTATGAGCACGATGCGCCTGGCGAGCTTTTGCATATCGATATCAAAAAGCTTGGACGTATCGTGCGGCCCAGCCATCGGGTCACAGGCGATCGACGCGACAAGGTCGACGGCGCCGGCTGGGATTTCGTCTTTGTAGCCATTGGCGGGGGGCATCCCGGCCATGCGCCGGCCGCAGCCCCCTGGGCCGGCTGCACGGCCCAGCCTATGTGGGCGAACCCGGCGATCAAAGGCGCCAATCCCCGGGGTCTTCGGCTGCTGGCGCCATGCCGGCGCGGCCCGCCCGGCCGTTACGATCATCCGGCCACACGCCTCAGGGGCCGCAACAAGGCATAGAGGATGATCGCGCCAAAAGTCGCGGTACCGATACCGCCCAGCGCGAATCCGCCGAGCCGCACCGTGAAATCCCCGGCCCCGAGGACCAGCGTGACGGCCGCGACGATCAGGTTGCGGTTGTCGCTGAAATCCACCTTGTTGACCACCCAGATACGGGCGCCGGCCACCGCGATCAGGCCGAAGACGACCACCGACATGCCGCCCAGCACGGGACCCGGGATGGTCTGGATGAGCGCGCCGAACTTGGGGGAAAAACCCAGCAGGATGGCGATCAGGGCGGCCACCGCGAAAACAACGGTGGAGTAGATGCGCGTAACCGCCATCACGCCGATATTCTCGGCGTACGTCGTCACGCCCGTGCCGCCCACGGCGCCAGACACCATGGTCGCCACGCCGTCGCCGACGAAGGCGCGTCCCAGGTAGCGGTCCATATCGCGGCCGGTCATGGCGCTGACGGCCTTGATATGTCCCAGGTTCTCCGCCACCAGGATGACCGCCACCGGCACCAGCAGCCCCATGGCGGAAAGCTGGAAAACCGGCGCGGCGAAATGCGGCAGCCCCAGCCATGCCGCCTGCGCCACGCCGGAGAAGTCCATGGGCTTGCCCAGGCCCAGCCCATTGGCGCAGACCGCGTAAATGACGCAGGCCAGGACCAGTCCGGCCAGGATCAACAGCCGCTGCAACATGCCGCGGGTATAGACCGCGATCCCGCCCACGCACAGAACGGTGACGATGGCCATGGCGGCATCGAAGCCGGATGCGCCCATGGCACCCTTGGCGGCAACCGGCGCCAGGTTCAGGCCGATGACCGCGACCACGGCGCCCGTTACCACCGGGGGCATCAGCGCCTCGATCCAGCGGGCCCCGCCGCCGGCCCCGGCGCTGGCGGCCCACACCAGTATCCCTATCAGGGTGTAGGCCAGGCCGCACAGGATAATGCCGCCGAGGGCGACGCCGATATTGGGATTGGGGCCGGCACCCGTGTATCCCGTGACCGCGATGACCCCGCCGATGAAGGCAAAGCTGGAGCCCAGGTAACTGGGCACGCGGCCGCCCACGAACAGGAAGAAAATCAGCGAGCCGACGCCGGACATCAGGATGGCGACGTTGGGGTCGAAGCCCATCAGCAAGGGCGCGAGTACCGTGGACCCGAACATCGCGACCACATGCTGCAGCCCCATGGCGACGGTTTTGGGCCAAGGCAGGCGCTCATCGGGCGCCATGACGGCGTCGGACGGGATTTCGCGCACCAGGCGCCAACGCGGAAAATACGAACCGGACATGCCTTCCCCTCGCTTGTGTATTAAGGCGGCCGCAAGTTTATCGGGGCTCAAGTTTTTGCGGTAGCGTGCCGTTACTCATCCATGGCGGCCCCGGCCCCGTTTCGACGCCGGCGCGCCAGGGTATCCGGCGCCCCGCGGCGCCGACACATCAGGGAAAAAGGCATGACGATCTCGGTGATTTCCTCCACGCTCGGCTCGGCTTACGCGTCGACGCTGCTCGGCCCCCGATCCGTCCAGAACAATACGGCCGCGCAAGACGGCGACGCGGCCACCAAGGCGGGCGATGCGTCCCAGGCCGGCAGCGGCGCGGCGTCCTCGGCCGGCGGCGACGCCAAAAGCCGGAATTTCTCCGCCCGGGCGGCGGCCGGCGGCCAGGCGTCGTCCACCGACACCGAAGGCGGCGATGCCACCACCCAGACGATCAAGCAGCTGCAACGGCAGCTGAAGCAGGTGCTGTTGCAGATCCAGCGGCTGCAGGCCAGCCGCATACCGGACGAGCAGAAGGCGCCGCAGCTGCAGGCGCTGAACGCGGAGGCGGCCACCCTGCAGGCACAGATCGCGACGCTGATCGCCAAGCAGGCGCAAGAAGCCAAGGGCGGCGTCACCGCCTGAGGGCGCGCACAGCGGCCGGCCGGGCCGCGTACCGCGCCGCCGCCCCTTGACCTGGACGATGCGTGGGCCCGCCGGACGGTACGGGCCAGGGCCGATGGGCCGGTCATTCGGCCTCGTGCCCATCCACGACGCCATACCCGGGACGGCAACGCCATTGCCGGGTTTTGTGGATACTATCGAGGTTTGCCCGCGGCGCCCGCATGCCAGGCGCCGGGCCATCCTTTTCCCCAATGTCATGACAGAAATCTGGCTGATCCGCCACGGTGAGACCGACTGGAACCGTGCCCGCCGCCTGCAAGGCTGGCAGGACACGCCCTTGAACGCGCACGGCCGCAACCAGGCGCAACGCCTGGCAGAACGCCTGCACCACGAGGCGCGCAACGGCCCTTTCGACGCGCTGTACAGCAGCGACCTGCAACGCACGCTGCAAACCGCCGAGCCCGCCGCGGCGCGCCTGGAACTGCGGGTGCGGCCCGTACCCGGACTGCGCGAACGCTGCTATGGCGTGTTGGAAGGCGTCACGATGGACCGGCTGGACATCGAGCAGCCGCAGGCCGCTGCCGCATGGAAAAGCCGTGAACCGGACCGCATCCTGGATGGCGGCGAAACCCTGCGCCAGTTCCACAATCGCATCGTCGCCACCATCGACGACATCGCCCAGCGCCATCAGGACGAGCGCGTGCTGGTCTTCACGCACGGCGGCGTGCTGGATATCGTCTGGCGCCATGCCCATGGCATTCCGCTGACGCGCCCCCGCGATGCCGCGCTGCTGAATGCGGGCGTGAACCGCGTGGCCATCGAGAACCGCCGCTGGCAGGTCATGGGCTGGGGCGACGTCGCGCACATCGCCACGCTGGCAAAGGACGACGTCGTCTAGGCGCCGCGGGCGCTAGCCCTGGCGCGGTTTGCGCGGCGCGTTGCGCGCCAGCCTGTCGTACAAGGCATTGGGCAGCAGGCGCATCATCCGGGCCACCAGGCCCATCTGCCAGGGAATCACCGTATAACGCCGCCCACGCGCGATAGCCGCGGCCGCGCGCGCCGCGAAGGCATCGGCGTCCATCAGGAAAGGCATGCGGTACGGGTTGTCCGCCGTCATGGCGGTACGGATATAGCCCGGCGCGATGGTGACCACCCGGATGCCGTCGCGCGCCAACTCCGTGCGCAGGCTTTCGCAATAGACCGTGACGGCCGCCTTGGAAGCGCTGTAGGCGCCCGCCCCGGGCAGCCCGCGCACCCCCGCCACGCTGGAAATACCCACCAGGCGGCCCGTGCCCGCGCGGCGCATGGCGGCGATGAAGGGCTCGAACGTGGCCACGGTTGCCAGCAGGTTGGTCTGGACGATGGACTGGAAGACCTCGAAATCGCGCGTCTCTTCCGTAAGCGTGCCGGCGCTGATTCCGGCGCTGGCGATCACGCCGTCGACCATGCCGCCGCTGCGCGAGAGGAAATCGGCGGCCGCGGCGTGCAGGGCCGCCCGGTCGCGCACATCGAGCGCATACCAGGCGTGGGCGCCCGGCAGCGTCGCCGCCAGCTCCCGCAAGGCGTCCTCGCGGCGGCCGACCAGGCCGACGGTAGCGCCCTGCGACGCATAATGCCGCGCGAGCGCGCGGCCCAGACCGCTGCTGGCCCCGGTGATGAAGACATGCCTCATGCCGGCGGCGCCCCGGGACTCAAGGCCAGAAGATCCAGGCCAGGATGGCCAGTACGATGCCCCACTTCATGACGTAGTAGGCCGTCTTGTTCTTCTTCTTGATCTTCTTGCCGAAGCGGCGCACGGCGTAGACCGAACCGAAAATCCGGTTGATGCCGCCGGTGCGGTCGCCTTCCTGGTTGGGAGAGGTGGCCGCGCGCAACAGGACGCTGCCGATGAAATGGTTGACCGCCTGCGCCCAGCGATAGCGCATGGGGCGCTCGATGTCGGCGAACAGGATGATGCGGTTGATATCGGTCTTGTTCTCGGCGTAGTGGATGAAGGTTTCATCGAACACCACGGCCTCGCCGTCACGCCAGTAATACGTCTGGCCATCGACGTCGATATAGCAATCGGCGTCGTTGGGCGTGATCAGGCCCATGTGGAAACGCAGCGACCCCGCATACGGGTCGCGATGACGCGGCAGCCGGCTGCCGGGCGGCAGCGCGGTGAACATCGCGCCCTTGATGGACGGAATATCCGCCAGCAGGCTGGTCGTCACCGGGCACAGGGCCCGCGCGGAGGGATGGTCGGTGTCGTACCACTTCAGGTAGAAACGCTTCCAGCCACTCTTGAAGAAAGAATTGAAGCCCGCGTCGTTGTAGGTGTTGGACACCTTGATATGCCCGGCCGAAAACAGCGCCTCGGCTTCGGCGCGGATATCCTGCCAGCGCTGCTGCAGGATCTTGAGCTCGGGAAATTCGGACAGCGCCAGATAGGGCTGGTTGGGTACGCGCGAAAACGCGTACATGAAGACATTGATCGGCGCCGTGAAAGTGGAGTGATCGAGAACCTGGCGGGAAAAGCGATGCCGTACCCTGCCGCGATAATGCACCACCATCGCGCAGACGATGAACAGCGCGAGTATCCACCATTTCATTTCGACCTCCAGCGCGTGGCGCTGCCTTACTTGACCTGACGGCCGACCTGGCTAAGGCATCCGGGCCGTGTATGGGCGGCCCGTGTGCATCACGCAGCCGGCACCAGCGACGCATGCAATGTCTGCAGAGGATACACCTGCAAGCCATGCCCTTGCCGCAAATACTGCATCCCTTCCACGGCCGCGCGCGCGCCGGCGATCGTGGTGTAGAAGGTGACCCGCGCCGCCAGCGACTGCGTGCGGATCGCCCGCGAGTCGGCGATGGCGTTGCGGCGTTCTTCCACCGTGTTGATCACCAGGGACACTTCGCCGTTTTTCAGCATATCGACGATGTGCGGGCGCCCTTCCGTGACCTTGTTCACCACCTGGACCGGAATACCGGCGGCGTCGATCTCGGCGGCGGTACCGCGCGTGGCGACCAGCTTGAAGCCCAGCGCATGCAGGCCGCGGGCGACTTCCACCGCGCGCGGCTTGTCCTGCGGCTTGACGCTGATGAAGGCCGTGCCGCTGTCCGGCAGGCGGATGCCCGCCGCCATCTGCGACTTGACGAAGGCTTCGCCGAAGCTGGCGCCCACGCCCATGACTTCACCGGTCGACTTCATTTCCGGACCGAGGATAGTATCCACGCCCGGGAACTTGACGAAGGGGAAGACGGCTTCCTTGACGGAGAAGTAGCTGGGCACGATCTCGCGGGTCACGCCTTGCGAGGCCAGCGTCTTGCCCGCCATGGCGCGCGCCGCGATCTTGGCCAGTTGCAGGCCGGTGGCCTTGGATACGTAGGGCACCGTGCGCGAGGCGCGCGGATTGACTTCCAGGACGTAGACGTCGCCGTCCTGGATGGCGAACTGGACGTTCATCAGGCCGGAGACGTTCAGCGCCTTGGCCATCATGGTGGTCTGCCGCTTGATTTCCGCGATGATGTCCTCGGACAGCGAATACGGCGGCAGGCTGCAGGCGGAATCGCCGGAGTGCACGCCGGCCTGTTCGATATGTTCCATGACGCCGCCGATAAAGACGGTTTCGCCATCGGCCAGGCAATCGACGTCCACCTCGGTGGCGTTGTTCAGGAAGCGGTCCAGCAGCACCGGGGAATCGTTGCTGACCTTGACGGCTTCGCGCATGTAGCGTTCCAGGTCCTGCTGTTCGTGCACGATTTCCATGGCGCGGCCGCCCAGCACGTAGCTGGGGCGCACCACCAGGGGATAGCCGATCTCGGACGCATGGGCCAGGGCCTCGGCTTCCGTGCGCGCGGTGCGGTTGGGCGGCTGGCGCAGGCCCAGCTTGTTCAGCAGCTTCTGGAAGCGTTCGCGGTCTTCGGCGACGTCGATGGATTCAGGGCTGGTGCCGATGATGGGCACGCCGTTGGCTTCCAGCGCGCGGGCGAGCTTCAGCGGCGTCTGCCCGCCGTACTGCACGATCATGCCCACGGGATTTTCCTTGTGGACGATCTCCAGCACGTCTTCCAGCGTCAGGGGCTCGAAGTACAACCGGTCCGAGGTGTCATAGTCGGTGGACACCGTCTCGGGGTTGCAGTTGACCATGATGGTCTCGTAGCCGTCCTCGCGCAGGGCCAGGGCGGCATGCACGCAGCAGTAGTCGAACTCGATGCCCTGCCCGATGCGGTTGGGGCCGCCGCCCAGCACGATGATCTTCTTGCGGTCGGTGGGCGCGGCCTCGCATTCCTCTTCGTACGTGGAATACATGTAGGCGGTCCGCGTGGCGAATTCCGCCGCGCAGGTATCCACGCGCTTGTAGACCGGGCGCACGTTCAACTGGTGGCGCAGGCGCCGCACTTCCGCTTCCGAGGTATCCAGCAGGAAGGCCAGCCGGCGGTCGGAAAAGCCGCGGCGCTTCAGGTGCCACAGGGTGTCGTAGTCCAGCTCGGCCAGGGTCTTTTGCTCCAGGGCCAGCTCGATGTCGACGATTTCCTTGATCTGCGCCAGGAACCACGGGTCGATGTGCGTCAGGTTGTGCACCTCTTCCAGCGTGAAGCCCTGGGCGAAGGCGTCGCCCACGTACCAGATCCGCTCGGGACCGGGCTCGCCCAGTTCGACCTGCAGCTTTTCGCGGTCGGTGGTCTTCTGGTTCAAGCCGTCCACGCCCACTTCCAGGCCGCGCAGGGCCTTCTGGAAGGACTCCTGGAAGGTGCGGCCGATGGCCATGACCTCGCCCACGGATTTCATCTGCGTGGTCAGGCGCGCGTCGGCGGCGGGGAATTTCTCGAAGGCAAAGCGCGGCACCTTGGTGACCACGTAATCGATGGTCGGCTCGAAGGACGCCGGCGTGGCGCCGCCGGTGATTTCGTTGCGCAGTTCGTCCAGCGTATAGCCGACGGCCAGGCGCGCCGCCACCTTGGCGATGGGGAAACCGGTGGCCTTGGACGCCAGCGCCGACGAACGCGACACGCGCGGGTTCATCTCGATGACGATCATGCGGCCATTGGCGGGATTCACGGCGAACTGCACGTTGGAGCCGCCGGTATCGACGCCGATCTCGCGCAGCACCGCGATGGAGGCGTCGCGCATGATCTGGTATTCCTTGTCGGTCAGCGTCTGGGCCGGCGCGACAGTGATGGAATCCCCGGTATGCACGCCCATCGGATCCAGGTTCTCGATGGAGCAGACGATGATGCAGTTGTCGGCGCTGTCGCGCACGACTTCCATCTCGAATTCCTTCCAGCCCAGCAGCGATTCCTCGATCAGCAGCTCGCTGGTGGGCGAGGCTTCCAGGCCGCGGCGGCAGATGGTTTCGAATTCCTCGGCGTTGTACGCGATGCCGCCGCCGGTGCCGCCCAGCGTGAAGCTGGGCCGGATCACGGCGGGGAATCCCGACGTGCCCAGTTCGGACGCGATGCGCTTCTGCACTTCCCAGGCCTCGTCCATGGAATGGGCGACGCCGGACTTGGCGGATTCCAGGCCGATGTCGGTCATGGCCTGCTTGAACTTCTGGCGATCCTCGGCCTTTTCGATGGCCTGCTCGTTGGCGCCGATCAGTTCGACCTTGTAGCGTTCCAGCACGCCGTTGTGGGCCAGGTCCAGCGCGCAGTTCAGCGCGGTCTGGCCGCCCATGGTGGGCAGCAGCGCATCGGGCCGTTCACGCTCGATGATTTTCTCGACGGCCTGCCAGGTGATGGGTTCGATGTAGGTGACGTCCGCCGTTTCCGGGTCCGTCATGATGGTGGCGGGATTGCTGTTGACCAGGATGGTGCGATAGCCCTCGGCCTTCAGTGCCTTGCAGGCCTGCGCCCCGGAGTAATCGAACTCGCAGGCCTGGCCGATGATGATGGGGCCCGCCCCGATGATCAATATGCTTTTTATGTCTGTACGCTTCGGCATGGTGCAATCTTTACGCGGTCTTGGCTTGGCCGGCCATCTGGCTGATGAACTTGTCGAACAGCACGAGGATATCGTGCGGGCCCGGGCTGGCTTCGGGGTGCCCCTGGAAACAGAACGCGGGCCGGTCGCTCAGTTCGAAGCCCTGCAACGTGCCGTCGAACAAGGAAATATGGGTGATGCGGGCATTCTTGGGCAGGCTGGCCGCATCCACCTCGAAGCCGTGGTTCTGGCTGGTGATGAATACGCGCTTGCTTTCGACGTCCTGCACGGGATGGTTGGCGCCGTGGTGGCCCGTCTTCATCTTGCGGGTCTTGCCGCCGACGGCCAGGCCCATGATCTGGTGACCCAGGCAGATGCCGAACACGGGCAGCTTGCGGTCCAGGAACGCGCGCGTGGCCTCGATGGCGTAGTCGCAGGGCTCGGGATCGCCGGGGCCGTTGGCCAGGAACAGGCCGTCCGGCTTGAGCTTGAGCGCTTCATCGGCCGGCGTCTGGGCCGGCACCAGCGTGATGTGGCAGCCGCGGTCGGCCAGCAGGCGCAGGATGTTGCTCTTGACACCGAAATCGTAGGCCACGACGTGGAACTTGTCGCCCTTGGGATGGCTGTAGCCCTGTCCCAGGCGCCACGTGCCTTCGGCCCATTCGCCCTGCTTGTCGATCGACACCGTCTTGGCCAGGTCCTGGCCCGACATGCCGGGGAAGCCGCGCGCCAGCTCCAGGGCACGGTCGGCGTCGTCGCCGGTCAGGATGCAACCGCCCTGGGCGCCTTTTTCACGCAGGATGCGCGTCAGCTTGCGGGTATCGATGCCGGCGATGGCGACGATACCCTGCGCCTTCAGGTAGTCGGGCAGCGAGCTGGTGGCACGGAAATTCGACACGCGCGCGGGACAGTCGCGCACGATCAGGCCGGCGGCGAATACCTTGCGCGACTCGACGTCTTCGGCATTGACGCCGGTATTGCCGATGTGCGGATAGGTCAGCGTGACAATCTGGCCGGCGTAGCTGGGATCGGTCAGGATTTCCTGATAGCCGGTCATGGACGTGTTGAACACGACCTCGGCCACGGTATGCCCGGGTGCCCCGATGGAAATGCCTCGGAACACAGTACCGTCCGCCAGAGCCAGGATTGCAGGAGAAGGCCGATGCATTCCATCGGACCCCTCGGGAAAGAGTTGCGGCAGCACGATAAACCCCGGTTTCAGAATCAGTAATCAAACCTTGGGATTATAACCTGAACCGCTTTTTTGCCCGGGATGACCCTTCAGGCAGGCCCGCAGCCCCGTGCCGGCGGGCCGGAAATCAAAGCTTTTCCGTTTCGCCGGCCCGCGGCTGCCACTTCATCAGGCGGCGTTCGACCAGCGTGACGATACCGTCGAGCACCAGCGCAAAAAGGGTCAGTACGACGATGCCGGCGAACACCGTGTTGACGTCCAGGGTGCCCTCGGCCTGCAGGATGAGGTAGCCGACGCCGCTGGCCGAGCCCAGGTACTCGCCCACCACGGCGCCGACGAAGGCCAGCCCCACGGAGGTATGCAGGCTGGAGAACACCCAGCTGGTGGCCGAGGGCAGGTAGACGTAGCGCAGCAGCTGGCGGCGGTCCGCGCCCAGCATGCGCGCATTGTCGAGCAAGGTGGTGCTGACTTCCCGCACGCCCTGATAGACGTTGAAGAACACGATGAAGAACACCAGCGTGACCGCCAGCGCGACCTTGGACCAGATGCCCAGGCCGAACCACATGCCGAAAATCGGGGCCAGGATGACACGCGGCATGGAGTTCGCGGCCGTGATGTAGGGATCGAGGATGGCGCTGGCACGGGGCGACAAGCCCAGCCACAGCCCGCACGCCAGCCCCGACACGGTGCCGATCACGAAGGCCAGCACGGTTTCGGCCAACGTCACCGACAGATGGCGGTAGATATCGCCGTCGGTGACGAACCAGGCCCATATCCGCTGGGCGACCTCCCAGGGCTGGCCGAAGAAAAACGCGATGTTGGGACTGCGCGAGGCAAGGTGCCAGGCCAGCAGCAGGATGACCAGCAGCAGGATCTGCCACAGGCGCAGGGATTTGGATTTCATCATGGTCGACATGGGCAGCCCGAGCTCCTTCCGTTGGGGCCGCTAGGCCTTTTTCTGCTGGGCGTAGCCCTTGAGCACTTCTTCCCGCAGCACGTCCCAGATGGCGGCATGCAGCTCGATGAAGCGCGGATGCGTGCGCACTTCGGCCACGTCGCGCGGCCGCGGCAGATCGATGGCGAACTCGCCGATGGGATGGGTGGCCGGACCGGCGGACAGCACCACCACGCGGTCGCTCATGGCGATGGCCTCGTCCAGGTCGTGCGTGATGAACAGCACCGCCTTGCGCTTGGCCATCCACAGCTCCAGGACTTCGTTTTCCATGAGCTGGCGCGTCTGGATATCCAGCGCGGAAAACGGCTCGTCCATGAGGATGATGTCCGGATCGCGTATCAGCGTCTGGGCCAGCATCACGCGCTTGCGCATGCCCCCGGACATCTGGTGCGGATAGCGGTGTTCGGAGCCGCCCAGCCCGACCCGGCGCAGCCATTCGCGGCCACGCTCGCCCGCTTCCTGCGCGGACATGCGGGCGAACTGCAGGCCCGCCGTCACGTTGTCCAGCGCATTGCGCCAGGGCATCAGCGCTTCGCCCTGGAACATGTAGCCGGCGCGGCGATTGATGCCCGCAAGCGGTTCGCCGAACACCCGCACCTGCCCCGAGGACGGCGCCAGCAGGCCGGCCCCCACATTGAGCAGCGTGGACTTGCCGCACCCCGTCGGCCCGACGACCGAGACGAACTCGCCGGGCGCGATGGCCAGGCTGGCTTCCCGGACGGCGGTGTAGCGCGGACCACCTTCCCGGGAAACGAAGGTGCAGGTGATGTTGTCCAGCGACAGTGCTGCGTCAGCCATTCGGATACTTCTGGTTGGCGCGCTTGGCGAACTCGTTGGTCCACATCTTGGACGGGTCGACCTTCTTGGGATCGAAGTCGGGCACGAAAGCGGCCAGGGCCTTCACGGCGGTGGCGGGGCCGTCCTCCGGAATGATGCCGTCCGGCGAGAAGCCGTCCATGCTGGCTTTCAGCGATGCCTTGTAGACCTCCGGCTCGCCCAGCAGGTAGCTCTTGGGCACCGCGTTGACGATGGCGTCCAGGTTGTTCTTCTGCGCCTGGATCCACTTGTCGGCGCGCACGATGGCGTTGGCAAGTGCCTGCACCGTGTTGGGATTGGCGTCGATGTAGCTTTGCGCGCAGTACAGGCAGCCGGCCGGCATATTGCCGCCGAAGATTTCCTGCGTGTCCTTCAGCGTGCGGGTATCGACGATGATCTTCAGGTCGCCCGAAGTCTGCAGCGCCGTCACGACCGGATCGGTGTTGGAGATGGCATCGATCTGGCCGGTCTTCAGCGCGGTGATCGCGCCCGCGCCGGCGCCCACGCCGATGATGGAGACGTCCGACGCCTTCAGGCCGTGCTTGGCCAGGAAGAAGTTCACCACCATATTGGTGGACGAGCCCGGCGCCGTCACGCCGATTTTCTTGCCCTTCAGGTCGGCCGGCGACTTGTAGTTCGGCATGTTCTTGGTCGACACGCCGAAACCGATCATGGGCGCGCGGCCCTGCAGCACGAAGTCGCGGTAGAACTGGCCCTTGGACTGCAGGTTGAGCGCGTGCTCGAAAGCGCCCGAGACGATGTCGGCGCTGCCGCCCACCACGGCCTGCAGCGCCTTCGCGCCGCCGGCGAAGTCGGCGATGGTGACATCCAGGCCTTCATCCTTGAAGTAGCCGCGCACCTCCGCGATGGTCAGGGGCAGGTAGTAGGTCAGCGCCTTGCCGCCGACGGCGATGGCCACCTCTTTCTTTTCCAGCTTCTGCGCCCGCACGATGGCGGGGGCCAGGCCCAGGGCGCCGGCCGCGCCGGCAAGCTTGAGCCATTCACGTCGAGTCACGGACATTTTTCGTCTCCAGGTGAGTATCCTATAGGCCGATGGCGCCCGAAGCTGCCAGGGCGGCGATAGCGGCAGCATCATACCCCAGGGATTTCAGCACTTCCTCGGTATGTTCCCCTAAGCGCGGCCCCAGCCAGCGGGTGCCGCCCGGGGTTTCGGACAGCTTGGGCGTCACCGCGGGCAGCTTGACCGGGCTGCCGTCGGCAAAAGCGTGCTGCTCGATCATGCCGCGCGCGATGAACTGCGGATCGCGGAACATGTCCGCCACGCTGTAGATCTTGCCGACCGGTACATCCGCGCGTTGCAGCGTGTCCAGCGCCTCGTCGATGGTGCGGCTATCGCACCAGGCCTGGATGGCGCCGTCGATATCGTCCACCCTGCGCGCGCGCCCGTCGTTGCGCGCCAGGGCGGGATCGTGGGCCAGGTCGTCGCGCCCGATGGCCAACATCAGCCGATGGAAGATGGCATCGCCATTCCCCGCGATGACGATGTTCTGGCCGTCGCGCGTCGTGTAGGTATTGGAGGGCACGATGCCGGGCAAGGCGCCGCCGGTGCGCTCGCGCACCACCCCCGCCACGTCGTATTCGGGCACCAGGCTTTCCATCATGTTGAACACGGCCTCGTACAGCGCCACGTCCACCATCTGCCCCTGGCCGCCCGCCGTGCCGTTCCAGCGCCCGCCCGTGGCGTCGCGATGGCGCAGCGCCATCATGGCGCCGATGACGCCGTGCAAGGCGGCGATGGAATCGCCGATGGAGATGCCCACGCGCACCGGAGGACGGTCCGGATGGCCCGATACATAGCGCAGCCCGCCCATGGATTCGCCGATGGCGCCGAAGCCGGGGCGGTCGCGCAACGGACCGGTCTGGCCGTAGCCGGACAGCCGCACCATGATGGTGGCGGGGTTGATCGCGCGCAGCTGTTCATAGCCCAGGCCCCACTTTTCCAGCACGCCGGGGCGGTAGTTCTCGATGATTACGTCGGCATCCAGCGCCAGCTTCAGGGCCACTTCGCGCGCGGCGGGATCCTTCATGTTCAGCGCCACGGATCGCTTGTTGCGGGCCTGCACCGTCCACCACAGCGAGTTGCCCTCGTGCAGGTGGCGCCAGGTGCGGATGGGATCGCCGCCGCCCTTGCCATCGGGGCCATTGGGGGTCTCTATCTTGATGACGTCGGCGCCGAATTCGCCGAACAGGCGGGCCGCGAAGGGGCCCGCGATCAAGGTACCGAGTTCTAGGACTTTCAGTCCGGCCAAGGCCGACATGGCGGCTGTCTCCGTGATGGTCTATGCGAAGGAACAGGGCCTTGCCGGCCTGCTCGGGTATGTCTGTCCCGGGCGCCCCGGGGGCTGGGCAGGCGACGCCCATGGCGCCGGATCGCCGCTAGGTGGACTTGCGCTCCATGAGCGCCCAGGCGATGGTCCCGGCATCCACGTATTCCAGTTCGCTGCCCGCCGGCACGCCGCGCGCCAGCCGGGTCACCGACAGGCCGCGTTCGCGCAGCGCCTCGCCAAGGAAATGCGCCGTGGTCTCGCCTTCCGCCGTGAAATTGGTGGCCAGGATGACCTCGGTCACCACGCCGTCGCCGGCGCGCGCCAGCAGGCGCTCGAAATCCAGCTCGCGCGGGCCGATGCCTTCCAGCGGCGCCACCCGCCCCATCAGCACGTAGTACAGGCCGCGATAGCCATGGCTGGACTCGATCATGTTCTGGTCCGCCGGCGTCTCGACGATGCACAACTGGCTGGGATCCCGCTTGGGATTGCTGCAAGTCGCGCAGATCTCGTCTTCGGTGAAGCTATTGCAGCGCGCGCAGTGCCGCAGGTTCTGCACGGCCGAGGCCAGCGCCTGTCCCAGCAGGTCCGCGCCGCGCGGATCGTGCTGCAGCAGGTGATACGCCATGCGCCGGGCCGAGCGCACGCCGACGCCGGGCAGGCGCCGCAGCGCCTCGATCAGGGCGCGCAGGGGTTCGGGTTCGGGAAGCGAAGGTTCCATGGGTCGCGGGGACGCCCGTATGAAAGCGGACCGCACACCCCGACGGCCCCGTCAGGGGTCGCGGCCTGGCGTGCGGACGCAGCGGCCAGGTTCAGAACGGGAACTTCATGCCCGGAGGCATGGGCATGCCCGCCGTCACGGAGGCCATTTTTTCCTGCGCCGTGGCTTCGGCCTTGCGCAGCGCGTCGTTGAAGGCGGCCGCGACCAGGTCTTCCAGCATGTCCTTGTCGTCGCCGACCAGCGTAGGGTCGATGGCGACGCGCTTGACGTCGTTGCGGCAGGACATGGTGACCTTGACCAGGCCGCCACCGGACGTGCCTTCGACCAGGATATCGGCCAGCGCCTCCTGGGCCTTCTTCATGTTTTCCTGCATTTGCTGGGCTTGGCGCATCAAGCCTGCGAGTTGTCCTTTCATCATGATGGAAGCATCCTTTTCAGCGGATAAACGAATAGAGGAAAGCGGCGCCCGCGCTCAGCGGGCCGCCGCGGCGGGCGGGTCGACGTGGCGGATGGAGCCGGGCACCACCTGGCCGCCGAAATCCGATAACAGCGCACGCACGAAGGGATCGGCCTCGACCGCGGCTTCCGCGGCGCGCTGGCGTTCGGCGCGTTCCTGCTGCGCCACGGCGTGGGCGGTGGCTTCTCCGGTGGCGCCGACCAGGACCTCCAGCCGCAGGCTTTGGCCGAAGTGCTCGCACAGCACCGTCTGCAGCCGCACCCGGCTGGCGCTGTCGGCCAGGGTACGGACGGCCACGCGCAATATGACGGTATCGCCTTGCACGCCATGCCATTCGCTCTGGCGCGCCAGTTCCGCCGCCAGGCCGGTAACGGGCAGGCGGGCCGCCAGCTCGGGCCAGGTGGCTTCCGACATATCGGTCACGCGCGGCCCCTGGCGGGAACGGCTGCCCGCGCCGGACGCGCGGCGCGCGGGCTTGGCGACCGGCACATCGGCGGCCCGGCTGCCGCCGGCCATGGTTTCGAACTCGTCGTCGTCCGGGCTGGCGATGAAACCCTCGTCGGGGCTGTCGAAACCCTGGTAACCGCCTTCGGCATCGTCCGGGATGACTTCATCCACCCAGGCGGGCGGGCCATCGTCCTGGGAAGAGGATGCGGGCTGCGCCGAGGGCGCGGCGGGTGTTGCCGCTGCCGTGGGTGCTGCCGCTGCCGTGGGTGTTGCCGCTGCCGTGGGCGTTGCCGCTGCCGTGGGTGCTGTTGTTGTCGTGGGCGCTGTCGTTGTCGTTGGCGCTGCTGCTGCCTTGGGCGCTGCCGCCGTGGGCGCCGCCACGGCCGAGGGTGCGGACTGGGGCGCGGAAGCTCGCGCGGCGACGGGCTCGGACGCCGCGGACGTTAACGAGACATCCGCGCGCGGAACCGATGCCGAAGACGTTACGGCGGCCGCATCGGGCTCGGCTCCGGCCACGGGTGCGTCGTCCCATGGCGCGACACCGGCTGACGGCATGCCCTGCCCCGCCATGGCGCCATGCCCGTCAGCGGATGGCGTCGCCCGCACGGAGGCGGCAGGCGGCGTCGAAGCCAGCGGGGCTGTCTGTGTCGAGGCGCCCCCCGGCACGGACGCGGAACCGGCTGGCGGCGTGGCCGGGGACGGCGATGCGGCGGCCGCCACGTCTGCCGACGCCGACGCCGACGCCGACGCCGATCCCGATCCCGACGGCGCTGGCGATGTCGCTGCTTCCGGCGCTGGCGATGTCGCCGCGGCCGCGGAGGCCGTGGCCTGCGGCACTACTGCCGGCCCGGGGGCACTCGGAGCGTCCTCGGACGTCGCTCCCGGCGCCGTCGAGGCAGCCGGCGCGGCGGTGGAAGCATCCGGCGCCATCGAGGCAGCCGGCGCGGAATGAGATGGCGCGGCGGCTCCCGCAGCGGACGGGGCCGCGACGGACGCAGATGGCGCCGGTCCAGCCGCCGTGGCAGCCGGCACGGCCGTGGGCTGCGCGGCGCTGGCCGCGGGCGGCGTCGCCGGCAGCGGCAGCGGGCCGGCCTCCCCGCTGAGCGACAGCATGCGCAGGCAGGCCATCACGAAGCCGGCGTACTCATCCGGCGCCAGCGCGAGTTCGCCGCGGCTGTGCACCGCGACGGAGTAGAACAGCTGCAGGGCATCCGGATGCAGGCTGCGCGCCAGGCGCGCGATGTCCCCCGCCAGCGGATCGTCGGCTGCGATGGCGCCGCTCACACGCTGCTCGATGGCCACGCGCGACAGCAAGGAAGCCAGGTCGGCCAGCGCGCCGCCATAGGACAAGCCGCGTGTGGCGAGCTCATCGGCCACGTCCAGGACCGCGCGCGCATCGCCGGCGCCCAGGGCGTCCAGCAGACGCACCAGATGGCGCTGGTCTATGGTGCCCAGCATGCCCCGCACGGCTTCTTCCGTCAGGTTGCCCGCGCTGTAGGCGATGGCCTGGTCGGTCAGCGACAAGGCGTCGCGCATGGAGCCGGACGCCGCCTGCGCGATCAGCCGCAGCGCCGGCACCTCGAAGCCCAATTGCTCTTCGCCCAGCACCTGGCGCAGATGTCCCACGATGGCGTCGGGCGGCATCTGCTTCAGGTTGAACTGCAGGCAGCGGGACAGGACCGTCACCGGGATCTTTTGCGGATCCGTGGTGGCCAGGATGAATTTGACGTGCGGAGGCGGCTCTTCCAGCGTCTTCAACATGGCGTTGAAGGCATGGCCGGTCAGCATGTGGACTTCGTCGATCATGTAGACCTTGAAGCGCCCCGCCCCCGGCGCGTAGACCGCCTGTTCCAGCAGCTGCGTCATTTCGTCGACGCCGCGATTGGATGCCGCGTCCAGCTCCAGGTAATCCACGAAGCGCCCGGCGTCGATTTCCGTACAAGCCTGGCAAACGCCGCAAGGCTTGGACGTAATGCCGGTCTCGCAGTTGAGCGACTTGGCCAGGATGCGCGACAGCGTGGTCTTGCCCACGCCGCGGGTGCCGGTGAAGAGCCAGGCATGATGCAGCCGCTGCGTATCCAGCGCGTGCGTCAGGGCGCGCACCACATGATCCTGCCCGACCAGGGTATCGAACGAGCGAGGCCGCCACTTGCGGGCCAATACGAGATAGGTCATGGGCGGATTGTAGAGCGGCCGGCGCCGGTAACAAGAAAGGACGGAACGATGCCGCGCACCTGATCCGTCCTTCTTTGGCGTATTCGGGAGGCGAGCCTTACTCCGGCACTGACCCTAAACGGCTATGGCTGCTTCGTTCCCGACCTGACCAGGTTCACCGCCGGACCATGCGAAGGGGCCCGCCAGCCAGCATTCTATCAGGTCGGCGCGAGCCGGCGTCGGAATAGTCCGCGACATGCGGCCCGTGGACGAGGACGCGTCCGCATCGGCAACAGCCCCGACATACGGGGGAACCCTGATCCGCTCGCAGGGACGTACGCCCCGCCTTGAACGGCATCGTGTCACACAACCTACGTCGGAGATCCGGAAAATGACCCTAACCGCGCTGTCGCATAACGTCCCCTACACGGCCGAGACCGCGACACTCTGGCAGGCCCACTTCAAGCAACGCGATGAGTATATGGAGAAGCACCTGTCCGGCCAGGACATCGCGTTCATGAACCATCGCGGAACGAATGGCGCGCCATCCTTCCCCGGCGACAGCGCCATTACGGTGCTGAACTGCCTGTATGGCGATCCCAAGAACCCCGCCGTCGACCGTACGCCCGCCTACTACTCCCCGGAGGCGACGCACCACAACCAGGCGGCGATACAGTCCATGGAGTTCATGCTCCAGCAGCCCTACCTGGACGACAAAACCAAGGCCAGCCTGCGGGACTCCATCGCCGGCCTGCGAAACAGCCAGCAAACGCAAACCCAACGCATGCAAGAGCAAATGACCAAAGTGCTCCAGAGCGCGAAGGATCTGCTCGCGCACCGGCAGGTCGACGGCGAAGCGCGCGTCATCGAATCCATCCAGGTGATCGATGCGGTGCTGCGCAATATCGCCGGCTTCCAGCGGCCCGGCATGTCGGAACAGGCCGCCACGTTCTTCGACGTGTATTCCATGGACATTAAATCCGAGTGCGAACTGGCGCTCGGGATCGCCAGGAATCCCTTCCCGATCCTGAAGGAATTCGCCAAGAACGAGACGAATCCCGCCCGTTTCGACCAGGAATGGCAACGCGCCATGGACGCCGTGCGGCCGGAGGCGCGCGCCATGGCGGAAAAACTGAAGGACCTGCTCGGCCCCTATGCGCGCCTGTCGCCCCCGGCGCAGGGCGAGCCGCGCGGCGCGGGACAGGAGGCGGCACCGTCGCGCCGGCAGGATAGCCGGACGATGATGCAGGTCTAGTGCCTTTGGCCGGGCGCGGCCGCGCCCGGACCATCAATCGGCGCCCGCTGTGCCGGGCGCTAATCCGCCGGTGTGCATGAACGACTGCCTGAGGTGGCACCTTGGTTCCGGGGCGCGATCCGCAGCGCCGAGTACGCACGATTTTCCTGCGTCGCGCATCGAAGATCCAACGCAGGTTGTATGAAATGGCTCGGCAAAACTGATCGGGACCGCGTCAAAGCCGGGGCCGCGGCGGAAACGCCCGTTTCCCACAACCCGGACACCGATCCCTACGACCCGAACGATGAGACTGCGGTATACGCGTATTGGAATACGGCCGAAGTCACGCGGCCTGGCCGGCCTCGCGTCATGGTGAAGCGCCCCACACTGAACATGCGAGTGGATGCGGACGTCATGGAGCACGGGGTCATCGCTATTGGCTCCATGGGCTGGGTCTTTA
The DNA here is from genome assembly GCF_001676705.1 of Bordetella bronchialis. Taxonomy (NCBI): domain Bacteria; kingdom Pseudomonadati; phylum Pseudomonadota; class Betaproteobacteria; order Burkholderiales; family Alcaligenaceae; genus Bordetella; species Bordetella bronchialis. The sequence goes on along the minus strand of NZ_CP016170.1, from coordinate 1,382,908 downwards.
GCGCAGTCAGATAGCTCTTCCCGGCATGATTGAGGTCATTGCCAATTCGCGTCGAGAAGTCGCTACACTGACCGGAACGCGCCGACTATCTTCGCGCAAACGGACAAACGAAGCCGCCGCAACGCGTCATGGCAGAGGCCAAGTGCGCTCTGCCCCAATGGTAGAATCGCGAGCTTCGCGTGTCTGGCGGCCGCCGCGATCAAGCAGCCCAAGCTTCCTCACGATGCGTTTTCACCTCGCCGTAGTTAAATGGATATAACCGGCCCCTCCTAAGGGTCAATTGGTGGTTCGATTCCACCCGGCGAGGCCAGGTCACCGGCCACGGCGCGCGGCGCCGCGCCGCCTTGGCGGCGGCGCATTCCCTCGCCGGCGGCCCATTCTTCACTCCCTTCCCTCAGCGCCGAGCCGGCCGCATCCTCTCGCATCCCCTCATTGGTTTGCCTTCGTCGCCATGCCATATTGCGGCACGGATGAGCACGCGCGTGCGTGCCGTGCGGCAGAACCGATGAGCATGCCAGCCCCTGCCTGCGCGGCCCTGCCAGCCGTGCCGCGCCCCGTCGCTTAAAAAGATTGTTTAAATTAACGCCCTAACCCTATAATTCGATTCAATTTTCTCGCGAGACGCCGCGCGGCGTCCGCCCCAGTCTTACGGACAAGTCCTACTTATGGCGCAATTTGTGACACGTTCGGTCGTGACGGCGGTCGCTCCGCTGATGGTCGCGGCATCGCTCCTGCTCTCGCCCGGCGCCCGGGCGGCGGCCGATCCCTGCAAGGTCAACGCCAAATCGGCGGCCTGCAAGGCAGCCCAGGCCAAGACGGCTCCCAAGCAAACCACCACGACCACGGTTACCAAGAGCACCACCACCGCCAAGTCCGGCAGCAAGACCACGGTCGCCAAGACGCAGAGCAAGACCACCACGGTGGCGAAGAAATCCGCCAGCGGCAAGACCAGCACCACCACCCGCAAGGAAACCGTCGCCGACACCACCACCAAGTCGGGCAAGAAGGTCGTCAGCCACGCCACCAGCACTACGCGCAGCAAGGTCTCGGCGGCGGCCGCGCCGGCCACGACGTCGGCCCAGGCGGCGGCGCTGCGCTCCAGCGTGGCCTATGTGCAGGACCTGGCCACTTCCACGGTGCTGTTTTCCAAGAACGAAGACACCATCCGGCCGATCGCCTCGATTTCCAAGCTGATGACCGCCCTGGTCGTGGTCGATGCCAACCAGCCCATGGACGACATGCTGGAGGTCACCGACGATGACATCGACCGCCTGCGCCATGCCGCGTCGCGGCTGCCGGTGGGCTCGCGCCTGAGCCGCGCCGACATGCTGCACGTCGCGCTGATGTCGTCGGAGAACCGTGCCGCGCACGCGCTGGGCCGTTACTACCCCGGCGGCATGCCGGCCTTCGTCAAGGCCATGAATGCCAAGGCCCGCGAACTGGGGATGATGGACACCCACTTCGTCGAGCCCACCGGCCTGTCCAGCGAGAACGTTTCCTCGCCGCGCGATCTGGTCCGGCTGCTGCGCGCGGCCTCGCAGCGTCCCCTGATCCACCGCTACACCACGGATACGGAATACGACGTGGACATGGGCCGCGGGCAGATGCGCACCTTCCGCAACACCAACGCGCTGGTGCGCAGCGCGGACTGGGACATCAAGGTCTCCAAGACCGGCTTCATCAACGAAGCCGGGGAATGCCTGGTGATGCTGGCCCATATCCAGGGCCGCGACCTGGCCATCGTGCTGCTCGATTCGCAAGGCAAGTATTCGCGTATCGCGGATGCGGTCCGCATCCGCAAGTTCGTGCAAAACGAAGTCGCGATGATGTAATGGCCGGCGGGGCAAGCCCGCCGCCTACGCGCGCCAGGCCGACCCGCGTATCACGCTGCAGAAGTTGCCGCGATGGAAATGCGGCTCCTTGTCGGCGATGACATCCGCCTTGACGTTGCCGAAGGTCGTCTGCGGCTTGTGCTTGATGCCGTCGTAGAAGGTCTGGATGATGTTCTCCTTGAAGTTGTCGCCGCGCGGATGCGCGTGCACGACGGCTTCGCGGTCGGCATCGCTGAATCCCGCATAGTCGATACCCAGCACATCCATTTCAACGCCCGCCGTGACCAGCGCGATCACGGGGTGCATGTGTTCCGGGACACCGGGCGTGGTGTGCAGCGCGATGGCGGTCCACACCAGGTCTATGTCCTGTTGCGAAATACCGTGGCTGCGCAGGAAGTCGCGCGCGACGTTGGCGCCGTCCACTTCGAAGCGCAGGTCCTGGCTGGCGTGCGCATGGGTCAGCCCCATGTCGTGGAACATGGCGCCGGCATACAGAAGCTCCGCATCGAACTTCAAGCCGCGGCGCTTGCCGGCCAGCGCGCCGAAGTAATACACGCGGCTGGAATGATGGAAAAGCAAAGGCGACTCGGTGTCACGGACCAGGTCCGTGATTTCGCGTGCCAGTTGGCTGTCGGGGATGGCGATACCGCCTATGGTCAGGCTCATGATCCGTGCTCCGGAATGATTGCGTGGAATCATTGTGCGAGCTGGAAACCCTGGCATCAATCGGCGTAACACGTCATATACTGCCATTTCACCCCTCATCGCGACATGGCGGACCCGACGCGGGAGCATCGACGAAAAATGGCCAAATCGATCGCCGTCCTGGCACTGCCGGGCGTACAGCTGCTGGACGTCTCCGGCCCCTTGGATGTCTTCGCGCAGGCGAACCTGGAGGCCGGCCAGGACTATTACGAACTGCGCGTGGTCGCCTGCGAGCCGGGGCCATTGCGCAGCTCCTCCGGCACGCGGATCCTGCCGGATCTGGTCGCCGGCCAGGCACAGGACCGTTTCGACACGCTGCTGGTTGCCGGCGCGCCCCACGCCCATAGGCTGCAACTGCCCGCCGGCATCATCGAATGGCTGCGCGCCAGCGCGCGCCGCTCACGGCGCTACGGCTCGGTATGCACCGGCGCCTTCGTACTGGCCGCGACCGGCCTGCTGGATGGCCGCCGCATCACCACCCACTGGGCCGCCGCGGAGCCGCTGGTCCAGTCCTATCCCTCGATTACCGTGGACGAAGATGCGCTATATGTGCGCGACGGCAAGGTGCGCACCGCCGCCGGCGTGACGGCCGGCCTGGATCTGGCCCTGGCCCTGGTAGAAGAAGACCTGGGCCGCGACATCGCGCGGCAGGTCGCCAGCCAGCTGGTGATGTTTTTCAAGCGGCCCGGCGGACAACTGCAATTCAGCCGCAAGGGTGAAACCCATCCCGCCGGACGCTCTGTTTTGCAGGAGGTGCAGCGCTGGGTCGCCGCCCACCCCGGATTGCGGCATGACGTGGCCAGCCTGGCGCGGCATGCGGGCCTGAGCCCGCGCCACTTCGCACGGCTATTCCGCACCGAGATCGGCATCACGCCGGCGGCATGGGTGGAAGCGGCGCGCGTGTCCGCTGCCCGTTCGATGCTGGAATCCGGTTCCCGGACACCCAAGCAGGTTGCCGCGGAGTGCGGCTTCGCCAACGCCGACACGCTGCGCCGCGCCTTCTACAAGCATGTCGGCGTGACGCCGGCCGAATACCGGCGGCGCCACGCGCACGCGTACGACGCATGACCAGGTACCGGAGCCGTTCGAGCACGCGGGGCGGCCGCGTGCCCCTATTCCAGCGCGGCTGCGGCCGCGTACGCCCATCCCGGCGCTCGTGCGGCCGGTTATCCGCCTACTCCAGCGCGACGGACACCGGCCGCGCGCCCAGCAGATCCACCAGCGCGCCAGGCGCGATGCCGACCAGATAGCCGCGCCGCCCGCCGTTCACATACACGGTCGGATAATCCAGCACGCTGGCTTCCACCCACACCGGCATGCGCTTGCGCGTACCGAAGGGCGAGGTGCCGCCCACCTGGAAACCGGAATGGCGCTGCGCCACGTCGGGATGGCAGGGAACGACCTTTTTCAAGCCGGCCTGCCGGGCCAGGTTCTTGGTGGAGACCTCGCGATCGCCATGCATCAGCACGATCAGCGGTCGCGCGGCCTCGTCCTCCATCACCAGCGTCTTGACGACGGCATGCGGGTCCAGGCCCAGCTGGCGCGCGGCCTCGCCCGCGCCGCCGTGGTCGACGTAGTCGTAGGTGTGTTCCGTGTAGGCAACCTTGTGCTGCTTCAGGAACTGCGTCGCGGGGGTTTCGGAGACGTGTCGGGCCTTGCTCATGGCGGGAAAAAAGTGACATTAAAAAAACCAGGCCCGCGGGCCTGGTTTTCCCTCCGCGGCAGGCTTGCCCGCCGCGGCGCGTACACCGCGCGCGATGTTACTCGAGCTTGATGTTCTGCTTCTTGACGATTTCCTTGGCCCAGTCGTACTGCGACTTGATTTCCTTGGCGAATTCCTCGGGCGTGTTGCCGGAGGGCTCGGAGCCCTGTTCGTCCAGCGCCTTGATGACCTTGGGGTCCTTCAGCGCCACCACGGCCGCGTCGCGCAGCTTGTTGACGATGTCCATGGGGGTGCCGGCGGGGGCCAGCAAGCCATACCATACCGGCTGGTTCACGGCGGGGAATCCGACTTCCGCGAAGGTGGGCACATCGGGCATGCTCTTGATGCGCGTGGGCCACGCCACCGCCATCGCGTTGATGGCCTTGGCCTGGATCTGCGGCATGGACGACGGCAGGTTGTCGAACAGGATTTCGATCTGCCCGCCCACCGCGTCGGCCAGCGCCGGACCCGATCCCTTGTAAGGCACGTGCACGATGTCCGTACCCGTGGCCAGCTTGAAGGACTCGCCCATCAGGTGCAGCACGCCGCAGGTGCCCGAGCTGCCGTAGGAATACTTGCCCGGGTTTTTCTTCAGCACATCGAGGAATTCCTTGAAATCCTTGACGGGCATCTTCTTGGGATTCACCGACACGACGTTGGCCGTGTTGGCGAAGTTGGTGACCGGCTGGAAGTCCTTGATGGGATCGTAGGGCAGGTCGTTGGGGCGGCAGGCCGGGTTCACGGCCATCGTCGACACCGTGGCGATGGAAAGCGTGTAGCCGTCCGGAGCGGCCTTGGCGGCCTCGGCCGCGCCAATCGCGCCACCGGCGCCGCCCTTGTTCTCGACCACCATGGGTTGGCCCAGCTCCTGGCTCATGCGCTGCGTGACCAGGCGGGCAATGATGTCGGTGGACCCACCGGGCGCGAACGGCACGATCACGCGGATGGCATGGCTGGGATACTTATCGGCGGCCTGGGCGGACGCGGCCAGTGCGCCGGTGCCCAACGCGATAGCCACGGCCAGCGTGCGGATTTTCATCATTGAAGGATCTCCTGTATGTTCTTCAACCCGCCCGTTGCGGGCTGATTTGGCTGCGGGCATGCAATTCCCGCGCCTCTTGGGGCGGATGCACACTCCTGCACAATCGCGCAGAATAGCAGCATTTGTTTACAGCAGGTACCGGGACTAGCCCTTGCCCCGCGGATGGACCGGCCGCGCCAAGCGCCGCGCTGGCGCGTGCTCTTCCGCACCGCGTCCCCGGGCCGGCCCGTACAAGGCCGCCCAGCTTGTCTTCGTCCCGGGCCACAGGCATGCGGCCCGCGCACCGCTCAGGACTTGCGCTTGGCGTTGGTCATGGCCGCCGGGACGACCCACTCCTGGAACTGCGCCTCGGTGACATGGCCCAACTGCAGCGCCGCCTCTTTCAGCGAGAGGTTTTCCTTGTGCGCTTTCTTGGCGATCTGCGCGGCCTTGTCGTAGCCGATGTGCGGATTCAGCGCCGTCACCAGCATCAAGGAACGGTCGACCAGTTCGGCGATGCGCTCGCGGTTGGGCTCTATGCCCTTGGCGCAATGCTCGTTGAAGCTGTTCATGCCATCGGCCAGCAGGCGCACCGACTGCAGGAAATTGTGGATGAGAAGCGGCTTGAATACGTTGAGCTCGAAGTTGCCGCTGGCGCCGCCGATATTGATGGCGACGTCGTTGCCCAGCACCTGCGCGCCGAGCATGGTGATGGCCTCGCACTGCGTGGGGTTGACCTTGCCCGGCATGATGGAACTGCCGGGCTCGTTCTCCGGAATGCTGATCTCGCCCAACCCCGAACGCGGGCCGCTGGCCAGCCAGCGTACGTCGTTGGCCAGCTTGATCAGGCCGGCCGCCAGCGTCTTCAAGGCGCCGTGCATGAACAGCAGCGCCTCGTGCGAGGCCAGGGCCTGGAATTTGTTCGGCGCGGACACGAAGGCGGCGCCGGTATCGTGTGCCAGTTGCGCCGACACGCGCGCGCTGAACTCGGGATGCGCGTTCAGCCCGGTCCCCACGGCGGTGCCGCCGATGGCCAGCTGGTGCAGCCCCGGCAGGGCCGCGCGTATCTGCTGTTCGGACAGGTCCAGCTGCGCGACATGCCCGGAAAACTCCTGCCCCAGCGTCAAGGGCGTGGCGTCCTGCAGGTGGGTGCGGCCGATCTTGACGATGTCGTAGAAGGCCGCGCTTTTTTCGGCCATCGTGGCGCGCAGCGCCTTCAGCGCCGGCAGCAGGTGTTGTTCGACCTGCACCGCGGCGGCCACGTGCATGGCCGTGGGAAAGGTGTCGTTGGAGGATTGGCCGCGGTTCACATGGTCGTTGGGATGCACTTTGCGGCCTTCCCCGCGCTCGCCGCCCAGGATCTCGGACGCGCGATTGGCCAGCACTTCGTTCATGTTCATATTGCTTTGCGTGCCCGAGCCCGTCTGCCACACCGACAGGGGGAACTCGCCGGGCCACTTGCCGGCGATCACTTCGTCGGCCGCCTGCACGATGGCGTCGGCGATGCCGCCATCCAGCTCGCCGAGTTGGGCATTGACCTGCGCCGCGGCTTTCTTCAGGCGCGCCATGGCGTCGACCAGCGGAACGGGCATCTTCTCCGTGGAGATGGCGAAGAACTGCAGCGATCGCTGCGTCTGCGCGCCCCAAAGATGGTCGGCCGGGACGTCGATGGGGCCGAAGGTGTCTTTTTCGGTGCGGGTCTTCATGTGATGCGGCTCCGTTGTTCGCCGGCGCGGCGCGCCTCGGCGGTTCCTATAATCCCCTGTTTTTACCACTCGCCCCGCGTCATGTCCGCCTCCCGCAGCCTGACCCTGCACCTGCCCGACGAAAGCGCCACCGACGACCTGGCGCGCCGGCTCGCGCCCCTGCTGGATGGCAGCGCCGGCGCCGCCCCGCCCGGCGGCCGTATCCACCTGTCCGGGGACCTGGGCGCGGGCAAAACGGCCTTCGTCCGGGCACTGTTGCGCGCAAGCGGCATTAAGGGCCGGATCAAAAGTCCGAGCTATGCCTTGCTTGAAAGCTATAAAGTTTCTAACTTATACTTCTATCACTTTGATTTTTATAGATTTAGCGATCCGCGCGAGTGGCTGGACGCAGGATTCCGCGATTTACTGCGGGACGATGTGGTCGTCTTGATCGAATGGCCGGAGCGGGCGGCGGGGCTTTTGCCCCCTCCCGATCTGCACATCGGCCTGGCTTACGCCGGGCCAGGACGCGATGCCACGTTGACCGCGCATACCGCTCGAGGACAACTATGGCTGAACGCGATTGTCCCCCCGCAAGCGCCCCCCTCCGGCGGAGCGCCCTCTCCCGACGCCGCCTGATCGGCGCGGCGGCCACGCTGCTCGTCCTTCCCGTCATCCCGCGCCTGGCGCAGGCCGCCACCATCCTGGCGGTGCGCACCTGGCCCGCCGACGAATACACCCGCGTCACGCTGGAGCTGGACAGCGAGCTCAAGGCGGAACAATTCACCCTGGAAAATCCCGACCGGCTGGTCGTCGATATCCAGGGCCTGTCCATGAGTCAGTCCCTGAACGAGCTGGCCGCCAAGATCCGCAAGGACGATCCCTACATCAGTTCCCTGCGCATCGCCCAGAACCGGCCCAATGTCGTGCGCCTGGTCTTCGACCTGAAGCAGGCGGTCGCGCCGCAGATCTTCACGCTCAAGCCCGTGGCGGACTACCAATACCGCCTGGTGCTGGACCTGTATCCCAAGGTGGCCCAGGATCCGCTGATGGCGATCCTGAAGAAGCCGCCCGGTCCCGACGTGGAGGACCCTCTCGCCCGCATCCTGGAAGACATCTCGCGCAATCCGCCCGGCCCGGGCACGGCGACGATCCCCTCCCCGCCGCCGCTGCCCAACACGCCCCCGGCGGTGGCGCTGCCGCGCCCCAGCGATCCCGGCCCCAAGCTGGGGGGGCGCAAGCGCATGCTGACCATCGCCCTGGACCCCGGCCATGGCGGCGAGGATCCCGGCGCCAGCGGCCGGACCGGCCTGCGCGAAAAAGACGTGGTGTTGCGCATCGCGCATCGCCTGAAGGCGCTGATCGACGCCCAGCCCAATATGCGGGCCTATCTGACGCGCGATGACGATTACTTCGTGCCCCTGCACGTGCGCGTGCAGAAAGCGCGGCGCGTCCGTGCCGACCTGTTCGTCTCCATCCACGCCGATGCCTGGATCAAGCCGACGGCCAGCGGTTCTTCGGTGTTCGCCTTGTCGCAACGCGGCGCATCCAGCGCGGCCGCGCGCTGGATGGCCAACAAGGAAAACGCGGCGGACCTGATCGGCGGCGTCAACCTGGGCGCGCATGACGAACAGGTGGCCAAGGTGCTGCTGGACCTGTCGACCTCTGCCCAGATCCACGACTCGCTCAAGCTGGGCAGCGTCCTGCTGGAAGAGATCAAGAAGATCAACCGGCTGCACAAGGACGACGTCGAACAGGCGGGTTTCGCGGTGCTGAAGGCGCCGGACATTCCTTCCATCCTGGTGGAAACCGCCTTCATCAGCAATCCCAACGAAGAGGCCCTGCTGAAATCCAGCAGCCACCAGGACAAGCTGGCCATGGCGATGTTCACCGGCATCCAGCGCTACCTGACCACCAACCCGCCGCTGGCGCGGGTGGGGGACGTCAGCTAGCGCCGCCCTATTCCGGCTTTTTCGACACGTGCGTTGCCACGCCCTGGCGGCGACGCACGATTTTCCACAGCCCGGCCAGCACCAGCGGCGCGATCGCCGCCGCCAGGCCGATGAGCACAATCAGGTTCAGGCGCTCCTTGACCATCGGAATGTTGCCGAAGAAGTAGCCTGCCGCCACCAGGCTGCCCACCCAAAGGATGGCGCCGGTGATATTGAACAACTGGAAGCGCGCCACGCTCATTTCCGCCACCCCCGCCACGAAGGGCGCGAAGGTGCGCACCAGGGGAATGAACCGTGACAGCACGATGGTCTTGCCGCCGTGCTTCTCGTAGAACGCATGCGTGCGCATCAACGCCGCCCTATCCAGGAAACGCACGTTCATGGAAAACACCCGCGGGCCGATGTAGCGGCCGATCGCATAGTTCAGGGTATTGCCGGTGATGGCCGCCACGATCAGCAGCACGGCAAGGATCACGGGATCGATGTGCCCCGAAGCGCCGAAGGCGCCGGCGATGAACAGCAGCGAGTCCCCCGGCAGGAAAGGCAGCACCACGAAACCGGTTTCGCCGAAGACAATCAGGAACAGCACCAGGTAAACCCAGGAGCCGTACTGTGCGACCCAGACGCCAAGAGTCTGGTCGATGTGCAAAACCATGTTGACTAAATCGAGCATGCCGGCGAAATCACAGAAGGAAAGGGGGGCGTAGCCCGCGACTATAGCCGACGCGACACCAGGGCTAAAATCAATCGCAAACCCTGAGTCACCATCGTCCATGTCCGACCGCCGCCCCATTGCCGCCCTTCCCGACCTTCTGATCAGCCAGATCGCCGCCGGCGAGGTCATCGAACGCCCGGCGTCCGTCCTGAAGGAGCTGCTGGAAAACGCCATCGATGCCGGGGCGCGGGCAATCGAAGTACGGCTGGAGGGCGGCGGCATCCGCCGCATCGCCGTGACCGACGACGGCGGCGGCATCCCGGCCGAGGAACTGCCGCTGGCGCTGCGCCGCCATGCCACCAGCAAAATCGCCAGCCTGGACGAACTGGAGGCCGTGGGGTCGATGGGGTTTCGCGGCGAGGCCCTGGCATCCATTGCATCGGTCGCCCAGCTGACGATTATTTCCCGCACCCGGGACGCGGCGCATGCCTCGCAGATCGATGCCGGCAGCGGCGAGCTCGCGCCCGCCTCCGGCCCGCCGGGCACCACCGTGGATGTACGGCAGTTGTTCGATTCCGTCCCGGCGCGCCGCAAGTTCCTGCGCGCCGAAGCCACGGAGTTCGGCCACTGCCTGGACGCCCTGGAGCGCATCGCCCTGGCCCACCCGCACATCGCCTTCCGTCTCTTCCACCATGACCGCGCCCACCGCCAATGGCTGCCGGCCGATCCGCCGCAACGCATCCGCGACGTGCTGGGCGCGGAATTCGCGGACCAGGGCCTGCTGATCGAGCGCGCGCTGGGACCGGTGGCGCTGACGGGCATGATCACGCGGCCCACCGCGGCGCGCGCGCGCGCCGACCGCCAGTACTTGTATGTCAACGGACGCTACGTGCGCGACCGCACCGTCAGCCATGCCTTGCGCAGCGCCTACGCGGACGTCCTGCATGGCGATCGCCAGCCGGCCTACGTGCTATTCCTGCGCATCGATCCGGCGGCCGTCGATGTCAACGTGCATCCCGCCAAGCACGAGGTGCGCTTCCGCGACAGCGGTGCCGTCCACCGCTTCGTATCCCAGGCGGTTTCCGATACGTTGGCGCAGACCGGTGGCCAAGGCGTGGCCGGCGTCTCCGGCGCGCCCGCCGGCACGCCGCGCAACGACGCATTCGCGCCGGCGGGTGCCACGGTCGCGCCGCCCGGCGCCGCCCCGTACGAGCGGGACGGCCGCGCCATGGCGGCTGGCGATACGCCGTCGCGGCTTTACGCCGGCCGTGAGGGCCACGCGACCGCGCCAGCCAACGCGTATCGCGGGCTGGGCGCCGGCTTTCCGCCGCCGCGGCCTCATACGCAGGTTCCCTTCCGCCTGCACGGCACGTCGGCCAACGCCGCCGATTGGCAAAGCCTGTACCGTCCGCTGGAAGCGCCGGGACGGGACAACGCGGTATCGCGGGATCCGCACGCGGATCCGGAGGGCGCCGCCGTCCGCGGCCTGGACGGCCAGGGACAGGCAGGCATCGTCGGCGATGCGTGGGCCATGCGGGATGCCGCCGGCGGCGCGCCGGTGTTGCGCGAGACGGCCCCCGGCAACGCCACGCTATCCGAGACCGAAGAGCACCCGCTGGGCATGGCGCTGGGCCAGCTGCACGGCATCTACATCCTGGCGCAGAACAAGCGGGGCCTCGTGCTGGTGGACATGCACGCCGCCCACGAGCGCGTCGTTTACGAGCAGCTGAAAACAGACCTGGACGCGCGCAGCATGCCGCGCCAGGACCTGCTGGTGCCGGTGGTATTCAATGCGCAGGAAAAAGACGTCGCGCTGGTGGAGGAATGCGAAGCGCAGCTGGAAGAACTGGGTTTCCGCATGCGGCCGGCGGGCCCGGCCTCCATCGCGGTGCGCTCCGTGCCGGCGCTGCTGGCGCGCGGCGACGTGGAGTCCCTGGCGCGCGCGGTGCTGCGCGATCTGGCGACGGTGGGCGTTTCCCGCCTTCTGACGGAGCAGCGCAATGAATTGCTTGCCACCATGGCGTGCCACGGCTCGGTGCGCGCCAACCGCCGCCTGACCATCGAAGAGATGAACGCGCTGCTGCGCCGCATGGAAGCGACGGAACGCGCCGACCAGTGCAATCACGGCCGGCCCACCTGGGTGCAATGGTCGGTATCGGAGCTGGACCGGCTCTTCCTGCGCGGCCAATAGCGCGATGACGCAGCGCGCCCGGGCATGACGGCCTCCCCCATACTTTGCCTGACCGGCCCCACGGCGGCCGGCAAGAGCGCCGCCACGCTGGCGCTCGCGCGGCGCTGGCCGCTGGAAATCGTCAACGTCGATTCCGCCACCATCTATCGCGGCATGGACATCGGCACCGCCAAGCCCAGCGCGCAGGAACGGGCCAGCGTGCCGCAGCACCTGCTCGATATCCGCGACCCGGCGCAGGCCTATTCGGCGGCGGAGTTCCGCGCCGACGCGCTGCGGCTGATCGACGACATCCGCGCACGCGGCCGCGTGCCGCTGCTGGCGGGCGGCACCATGCTGTACTTCAAGGCGCTGCGCGACGGGCTGGACGACCTGCCCTCGGCCGATCCCGTGCTGCGCGCCTCGCTGGAAGCCCGCGCGGCGGAAATCGGCTGGCCCGCCATGCACGACGAGCTGGCGCGCCTGGACCCGGTAACGGCGGCCCGGCTGGCGCCCAATGACAGCCAGCGCATCCAGCGCGCACTGGAGATATGCATCGTCAGCGGACAGCCCATGTCGGCGCTGCTGCGGCGCGCCGCCGACCGTCCTTCTGGCCCCGGGGCGAACCATCGCTACATCACGATCAGCCTGGAGCCCTCGGACCGGGCCGTCCTGCACGACCGCATTGCACGGCGCTTCGACCTGATGCTGCGACAGGGCCTGGTGGAAGAGGTTCGTGCCCTGCGGGCGCGGGGCGATCTGCATACCGCCCTGCCGTCGGTACGCTGCGTGGGCTACCGGCAGATCTGGAGCCACCTGGACGGAGAGATCGACCTGGCCACCGCGCGCGAACAAGGCATCGCCGCCACGCGCCAATTGGCCAAGCGCCAGATCACATGGCTGCGCGCGCTGCCGGACCGTACGGTCGTGGACTGCCTGGCGCCCGACGCGGCCGCGCGGGTCGAGGCGGCCTGTGCGCGCATCCTGGACGCGCCGCAGGGCCGGTAGGGACGAGCCTGGATGTCATGGGCGCCGGCAGCGCAACCGGCCTATAAATTTCGCGGCAGCATAAGGTCACGGCACATCAAGGTCACGGCACATCAAGGTCACAGCACCTTGAGATTACGGCGCCATAAGGCCCCATGCCGCCTGCACCGACGGCCCATGGATCACCAGGGCCCTCGGTGTCATGCAGCCGGGCGGACGCCCGCCGCGGCCTCAGCGAACGACGGTTTGGGGCGCGTCGCCCTGCCGGGCAACGATTTCCCCGATGCGTTCCACCGTTTCACCCTGCGCGCGCAGGGTGGCCGCCACGGCGTCGGCATGGGCCGCATCCACAACGATGACCATGCCGATGCCGCAATTGAACACTCGGTGCATTTCCGCATCCGCGACGCCGCCTTGCTGCTGCAGCCAGCCGAACAAGGGCGGCATGCGCCAGGCGTCGCGGTTCAGCACCGCCGCCACGTCGCTCTGCAGGATGCGGGGAACGTTCTCGACCAGGCCGCCGCCGGTGATATGGGCCAGCCCCTTGATGGCCGCGCCATGGGCCGCCAGCGCGGCCAGTACCGGCTTGACGTAGATGCGGGTGGGCGCCATGACGGCATCGCCCAGCGTGCCGCCATGGAATTCCTGCCCGGGCGTGGCGCCGGCGCGATCCAGGATCTTGCGCACCAGCGAATAGCCGTTGGAATGCGCGCCGCTGGACGCCAGCCCCAGGATGGCGTCCCCGGGACGTATGGACTTGCCGTCGATGATGGCGGACTTTTCCACCGCGCCCACGGCGAAGCCGGCCAGGTCGTATTCGCCGTCCGGGTACATGCCGGGCATTTCCGCCGTTTCGCCGCCGATCAGCGCGCAGCCGGCCAGTTCGCAACCGCGCGCGACGCCGCCCACCACCGCCGCGGCGGTATCCACGGCCAGCTTGCCGCAGGCGAAGTAATCCAGGAAGAACAGGGGCTCGGCGCCCTGGACCAGGATGTCGTTGACGCTCATGGCGACCAGGTCGATACCCACGGTATCGTGCCGGTTCCATTGGAATGCCAGCTTCAGCTTGGTGCCCACGCCGTCGGTCCCGGACACCAGCACGGGCTCGCGGTATTTCCCGGGAACCTGGAACAGCGCGCCGAAGCCCCCTATGCCTGCCAGCACGCCGGGCCGCATGGTGCGGGCGGCCAGCGGCTTGATGCGGTCGACCAGGGCGTCGCCCGCGTCGATATCGACACCGGCGTCGCGGTAGGTCAACGGGGCGGAAGGTTGATTTGTCATGAGGAAAACCGTGGGGTATGTAAAAATTGCGGGATTTTTCGAGTCAGCCTTCCTGATTTTACGATGAGCCCACCATTTGTCCGCCAACCGGCGCCTGAACGGACTTTCCACCGCGGGAATCCGTGCCGCGCCGCCCGGCCCGCCGGCACCGGTGCGCCCGCCCGATCGCAATGAACCGCCAGCTGCTGCTAGACGTCCTTCCCGAGCCGGCGCCCTCGCTCGGCAACTACATCGCGGGGCCGAACGGGCAGGCGCTGGATGCGGCGCGCCGGCTGGCGCCCGGACACGCGCTGTACCTGTGGGGCCCGGCCGGCTGCGGGCGCAGCCACCTGCTGCGCGCCATCGCCGGCGCGCCGGGAGGCCGCTATATCGGCGCCCGCGATGCCGGCGCGGAACTGGCCGGCCTGGCCCAGGCGCACCCCACGGACGCCATGCCCGCCATCGTGGCGGTGGACGACCTGCACCGCATGGACGACACCGGGCAGGCCGCCCTGTTTGCCCTGTACAATCGCTGGCGCGAATCGGCGGCGACCCAGCATGCGTTCGCCCTGGCCGTCGCGGGCGACCGCGCGCCGCTGGCCATGCCGCTGCGCGAAGACCTGCGTACCCGCCTGGGCTGGGACCTGGTGTTCCGGCTGGATCCGCTGTCCGATGCCGACAAACTGGCGGCGCTCTCCGCGCAGGCCGCCGAACGAGGTCTGCAGCTGGCACCGGAAGTCATCAACTGGATGCTCACCCATTACGAGCGCGACATGCGGCGCCTGGCCGCGCTGCTGGACGCCCTGGACCGCTATTCGCTGGCCACGCGCCGGCCCCTGACCATACCGCTGCTGCGCGCAATGCTGGCGGACCCGGATACCCCTACCTCATGACTGCTGCACGCCTGGCCCTCTTCGATCTCGACCACACCTTGCTGCCCCTGGATAGCGACTACCAGTGGGCGGATTTCCTGGCCCGCACCGGCCGCGCCGGCGACCCGGACGAAGCGCGCGCCCGCAACGAAGAGCTGATGGCGCGCTACAACCGCGGCGAACTCACCGCCGAGCAATCGGCCGAGTTCATGCTGGGGCTGCTCTCCGCCCATACTCCGTACGATCTGGCGCTATGGCACGAGGACTACATGGCGCAGGTCATCCGTCCCGCCATCGAGGCGCGCGCCATACGCCTGGTGGCGCAGCACCTGGAAGCCGGCGACCTGTGCGCCGTCGTCACGGCCACCAACCATTTCGTCACCGCCCCCATCAGCCGGGCCTTCGGCGTACCGCACCTGATCGCCACCGTGCCCGAATACGTCGCCGGCCGCTACACCGGCCGCATCGCCGGCACGCCCAGCTTCAAGGAGGGCAAGGTGGTCCGGGTCAACGAATGGCTGGCCGGAATGGGCCTGGCCCTTGCGGATTTTTCCGAAACGTTTTTTTATAGCGACTCGATCAACGACGTGCCGCTGCTCGAAGCGGTCACGCGCCCGGTGGCGACCAATCCCAGCCCTGCATTGCGACAACTCGCGCAAGCGAAAGGATGGCAGGTGCTGGACCTGTTCGTTCACATGGAAGATGCGAAGTCCTGAATTCGATGATCACGGAAACCATAAGAAAGTTCGTCGCCCGGCTGTTCCCGGCGCGCGGCCCGCAACGTATCGCGAAAGAGCGCCACGGCATCGATCGCCGCAACGTATCGCGGCATGCCATCAAGGTCTGTGAAGTCCTGCGCGAAGCGGGCTTCGAGGCCTACATCGTCGGCGGCGCGGTGCGCGACCTGATCGTCGGCATCGAGCCCAAGGACTTCGACGTGGCCACCAACGCCACGCCGGAGGAAATCCGCCCGCTGTTCCGGCGCGCGCGCATCATCGGCCGCCGCTTCCAGCTGGTCCACGTAGTGTTCGGGCAGGAGATCATCGAAACCTCCACCTTCCGCGCGCCCGCCTCCGAAGACCAGGAAACCGACGAACACGGCCGCATCCTGCGCGACAACGTCTTCGGCAGCCAGGAAGAGGACGCGGCGCGCCGCGACTTCACGCTCAATGCCCTGTATTACGACCCGCTGAGCGAGGTGGTCATCGACTACCACAACGGCGTGGCCGACTTGAAGAAGCGCGTGGTGCGCATGATCGGCGATCCGGCCAGGCGCTACCGCGAGGATCCGGTGCGCATGCTGCGCGCCGTGCGTTTCGCCGCCAAGCTGAATGGCACCATCGACGAGGAAACGCGCGCGCCCATCCGGGCCATGGCGAGCCTGATCGAGAACGTGCCCGCCTCGCGCCTGTTCGACGAAATGCTCAAGCTGCTGACCTGCGGACATGCCATGGACTGCCTGCGGCAGTTGCGCGCGCAGGGCCTGCACCATGGCGTACTGCCCTTGCTGGACGTGGTGCTGGAACAGCCCCAGGGCGAGCATTTCGTCGAACTGGCGCTGGAACGGACCGATGCCCGCGTGCGGGCGGGCAAGACCATCAGCCCGAGCTTCCTGTTTGCCGCGCTGCTGTGGCAACAGGTCGAAGTACGCTGGCGGGAGCTCTGCAAACAGGGCGAGCTGCCGATACCGGCGCTGCTGCAGGCGGCCGATTCGGTGTTGGACGAACAAACCGAAAAACTCGCCATCCAGCGGCGCTTTTCCTCGGACATGCGGGAAATCTGGTTCATGCAGCCGCGCTTCGAGCGCCGCGTGGGCAAGACGATCTACCGGATGCTGGAACAGCCGCGCTTCCGTGCCGCCTGCGATTTCCTGCAATTACGGGCCGCCGCCGGCGAGTTCGACAGCGTGCTGGCGCAGTGGTGGATGGACCTGGCCAATGCCGACGACATCACGCGCGCCCAGATGATAGACGAGGCATCCCGCGCCCCGCGCACCAAGGAAGACGTTCCGCCGCGCCGCCGCCGGTCGCGCCGGCGTGGCAGCAGCGGTGGCAGCGGAGGCGATGGCCGGCCACCCGTCGCCGTCACGCACGGCCACGACGAGTAAGGCCATGGCGGCAACGGGCAGCGGCGCGGCCACGCCATGCGCCGTCCCGGCGGGACAGGCCATCGCTTATATCGGCCTGGGCGCCAACCTGGGCGACAGCGCCCAGACCCTGCGCCAGGCCCTGCGCGAACTGGCGGCGATACCCGGAATCCAGGATTGCGTCGCCTCGCCTTTCTACCGTACCGCTCCCGTCGATGCGAGCGGTCCGGACTTCGTCAACGCGGTGGCAAGGGTGGCCACCACGCTCGCCCCGCTGGCGCTGCTGGATGCGCTGCAGGCGCTGGAACTGCGGCACGGCCGCCAACGCCCCTACCGCAATGCGCCGCGCACCCTGGACCTGGACCTGCTGCTTTATGGCGACGTCCGCATGGACACTCCGCGATTGACGCTGCCCCATCCCCGCATGCGGGAACGCGCCTTCGTGCTGGCGCCCTTGCGCGACCTGGCGCCCGGCATGACATTGGATGGGGCAGCGCTGGACACGTTGCTGGCCCGTTGCGGCGGCCAGGACATCGGAATATTGCCTGGCGGGGATGCGCCCGCGCCGCACCGCTGACGTCTAACGACGGCCAGGATCCAGCGGCCGCGCGCATTCCGGCTCACTCGTCATCGTCGGCCATCAGCGCATCGCGCAGCGCCGAAGGCCCTTCCTCTGCCGGTGCGGCCGCGAAATACCGGTCCGCCAGTTTCGTCAGCAGGCGGTCCAGGCCGGTAAGGCGCTCCCCAAGCTCGGCTCGCCGGTTTCCGAGATATATCCTCCGGATACCGGGAAGCCCCATGGAAATCGCAGGCAATGTGGCTTCTTTCATCTTCGCCACGCGAAGCGCGAACCGCACCCTGTCGTAGGCGGTGCGCACGTCTTTCCGGCGGGGATCGATGGAGTGAACCACCAGCTGGTCCTCCAGGTCGTACAAATCGTCTTCCAGCGTGACGACGGTTTCCCGCAAGTCGGCGAGCGCGCTCGCCACCCTGCCTTCGTGGGCACCGTACTTTCCTGACCAGTGCGTATCGAACGCCGGTCCCCACTCGTCGCGACGTGCGGCGGATGCCCGGGCAGGCCTGGCTGTCCTGCGGGACGGTCCGGGCCGGTCCGCTTCCACGGCGGCGGCCGCCC
Organism: Bordetella bronchialis; assembly: GCF_001676705.1. Lineage (NCBI taxonomy): Bacteria > Pseudomonadati > Pseudomonadota > Betaproteobacteria > Burkholderiales > Alcaligenaceae > Bordetella > Bordetella bronchialis. The sequence goes on along the minus strand of NZ_CP016170.1, from coordinate 1,364,849 downwards.
GGGCCTGCTCCGCCGCGATGGGTACGTCCATGGCCGCGGGTTCTTCCCTGGCGGCAGGCTCGTCCCGGGCGCGGATCTCTTCGGCCGGATGCGCCAAGGACCGCTCGACGTCCTCCATTATCTCGCCGGGGACATTCATGTGGCCGGAGGGATCCCGCCGATTGGCGGGGTCGCCGGCACAATAGGCGTAGCAGTTCAAGCCGCCGCGTCCGAACGGACTTCGCGAATCCGGCGCGCCGAACCGCATCAAATGCGGCAGATAGCCGCGGTAGCCGTTGCCCAGCGGGTAACCGCCGCCGACGGGATCGCGGTAAGCCGCGGTGTAGCCCAGCGATGATCTGTCCGCCATGGCGCGGTCTCCAAAGCGGCAGAGTGTAGATCGGCGGCCATTTCCCGGACCGTAATTTCAGCGCGCAATTCTTTGCCGGGCATTGCGACGCCCGTGCCGCCGCTCGCCCGCCATGCCCGACCGGCACGGCCGGCGGCCGGGCCACGTCGGTTATGCCACCGCGACGGGGATCTTGCCGATCCTGGCCTGCCATTCGCGCGGACCGGTGGTATGCACCGAAGTGCCCTGCGCATCCACGGCGACCGTCACCGGCATGTCCTTGACCTCGAACTCGTAGATCGCTTCCATGCCCAGGTCCTCGAAGGCCAGCACCTTGGCCGCGCGGATGGCCTTGCTGACCAGGTAGGCCGCGCCGCCCACCGCCATCAAATAGGCCGACTGGTGCTTGCGGATGGCCTCGATGGCGACGGGGCCGCGCTCGGACTTGCCGATCATGGCGATGAGCCCGGTCTTGTCCAGCATCATGTCGGTGAACTTGTCCATGCGCGTGGACGTGGTCGGGCCGGCGGGGCCCACGACTTCGTCGCGCACGGGATCCACGGGACCGACGTAGTAGATCACCCGGTTGCGGAAATCCACCGGCAGGGTCTCGCCCTTGGCCAGCATGTCCTGGATGCGCTTGTGCGCGGCGTCGCGGCCGGTCAGCATCTTGCCGGACAGCAGCAGGGTCTGGCCCGGCTGCCAGCTGGCGACTTCTTCCTTGGTCAGGGTATCCAGGTTGACCTGCCGCGACTTGTTGTAATCGGGGGCCCAGCGGACGTCCGGCCACTCGGACAGCGACGGCGGGGTCAGGCGGGCGGGACCGCTGCCGTCCAGCTCGAAGTGCGCGTGCCGGGTGGCGGCGCAATTGGGGATCATGGCCACCGGCAGCGAGGCCGCGTGCGTCGGGAAGGTGGCGATCTTGATGTCCAGCACGGTGGTCAGGCCGCCCAGGCCCTGCGCGCCGATACCCAGCGCGTTGACCTTTTCGTAGAGCTCGATGCGCAACTCTTCGAGCTTGTTCTGCGGGCCGCGCTGCAGCAGCTCATACATATCGATGTCGTCCATGAGCGCCTGCTTGGCCATGAGGACGGCTTTTTCAGCGGTGCCGCCGACGCCTATGCCCAGCATGCCGGGCGGGCACCAGCCGGCGCCCATCGTCGGTACCGTCTTCAGCACCCAGTCCACCAGCGAATCGCTGGGATTGAGCATGGCGAACTTCGATTTGTTCTCGGAACCGCCCCCCTTGGATGCCAGCTGGACATCGACCTTGTCGCCGGGGACCAGTTCGACGTTCACGATACAGGGCGTGTTGTCCTTGGTATTGCGGCGGGCGAACAGCGGATCGGCCAGCACGGAGGCGCGCAGCGGATTGTCCGGGTTGGTATAGCCGCGGCGCACGCCTTCGTCGCACAGCTCCTGCAGGCTGCGCGACGTCTCGAAGCGCACGTTCATGCCGACTTTCAGGAAGACGTTGACGATGCCGGTATCCTGGCACAGCGGCCGCTTGCCCTCGGCGCACATGCGGGAATTGGTCAGGATCTGCGCGATGGCGTCGCGTGCCGCGGGGCTTTCCTCGCGCTCATAGGCGCGCGCCAGGTGGCGGATATAGTCCACGGGATGGTAGTAGCTGATGAACTGGATGCCATCCGCGATGGACTGGATGAAATCTTCTTCCTTGATGACGGTCATGACGTACGGTAGCGGTAAGGGTGTTGAGCGGTGACGGCCGGCGGGACCGCGGCCAGAGTATAGGACGGGCGCGCCGGGACTGCCGGCACGGTCCGCCCGGACGGATCATTTGCCCTGCCAGACGGGCTTGCGCTTCTGCGCGAAGGCCGTGGCGCCTTCCTTGGCATCGGCCGAAGTGAAGATATGGGCGATCAGGGGCCGCTGCCGGTCGAACATGCCGGCCTGATCCCAATCCACGGCCTGCGAGACGATGCTCTTGGCGGTCTGGACCGCCAGGGGGCCGTTCTCCACGATGGCGCGGGCCAGGGCCATGGCGTCCTGCAGGGCCTCCCCCGGCGCGGACAGGCGATTGACCAGGCCATAGGCATGGGCACGCTCGGCGTCCAGCATGTCGCCCGTCAGGATGACTTCCATGGCGATGTGGTAGGGCAGGCGGCGCGGCAGGCGCAGCATCCCGCCGGACCCGGCCACCAGACCGCGCTTGACTTCCGGCAGCCCGAACCTGGCGTCGCGCGCGGCCACGATCAGGTCGCAGGCCAGCGCCATCTCGAAGCCGCCGGCAAGCGCATAGCCCTCCACGGCGGCGATCAGTGGCTTCTTCGGCGGCGCTTCGTTCAGGCCGGCGAAGCCGCGCCCCGGAATCAGGGGCCGCTCGCCGCTCTGGGCGAAGGCTTTCAGGTCCATGCCGGAGGAAAACGTGTTGTTGGCGCCGGTCAGGATGCCGATGCGCGCAGCCGGGTTGTTGTCCAGTTCCTCCAGCGCGGCGGCCATGGCCTGCGCGGTTTCCAGGTTGATGGCGTTACGGGCGTCGGGACGGTTGATGGTAATGGTCTGGATACCGTCGACGAGCGCCACCTCGATCAGGTCGGCCATGGCGTTGTTCTCCTTCCGATGGGGCGGCGCGCGGGGCCGGCGGGCCCGCGGTTGCCGCGGAAATGGAATGATACGACCAACGGCGGCGGCGATTTTCCGGCAGGCCGTGCCGCCTCCAGTAAAATGCCGGGTTTCCCTAAGGCAGCCCTCCGGGCGGTTCCCCCTGTACCATGCTCACTTTTCAGCAAATCATCCTCAAACTCCAGGAATACTGGGACAAGCAGGGTTGCACGCTGCTGCAGCCCTATGACATGGAAGTGGGGGCGGGAACCTCGCACACGGCCACCTTCCTGCGCGCCATCGGGCCGGAACCCTGGCGCGCCGCGTATGTGCAGCCCTCGCGCCGCCCCAAGGACGGCCGCTACGGCGAAAACCCCAACCGCATGCAGCATTACTATCAATACCAGGTGGTGCTCAAGCCGGCCCCGCCGGAAATCCTGGACCTGTATATCGGTTCGCTGAAGGCGCTGGGCATCGACCCGACCCGGCACGATATCCGCTTCGTCGAGGACGATTGGGAAAACCCCACCCTGGGCGCCTGGGGCCTGGGCTGGGAAGTCTGGCTGAACGGGATGGAGGTGACGCAATTCACCTATTTCCAGCAGGTCGGCGGGCTGAACTGCACGCCCACCACGGGGGAAATCACCTACGGCCTGGAACGCCTGGCCATGTATCTGCAGGACGTACAGAGCGTCTACGACCTGGTCTGGACCGTCGGGCCGGACGGCCTGCCGGTCAAGTATGGCGACGTCTTCCACCAGAACGAGGTGGAACAGTCCACCTATAACTTCGAATATTCCTCGGCCGATATGCTGTTCGCGCATTTCAATGACTACGAATCCGAGGCCAAGCGCCTGATGGAAGTGCCGCTGGCCCTGCCGGCCTACGAGGCGGTGCTCAAGGCCGCGCATACCTTCAACTTGCTCGATGCGCGCGGCGCCATCAGCGTGACCGAGCGCGCCGCCTATATCGGCCGCATCCGCAATCTGTCGCGCGCCATCGCGCAGGCCTATTACGATTCGCGCGAACGCCTGGGCTTCCCCATGCTCAGCGGCCGTGCCGCCGCGGAGGCCGCGCAATGAGCGACATCCGCCCCCTGCTGGTCGAACTGCTGACCGAAGAACTGCCGCCCAAGGCGCTGCGCAAGCTCGGCGTGGCCTTCGCCGAAGGCATCCGCCAGGGCCTGGAGGCGCGCGGCCTGCTGGCCGCCGGCTGCCAGGTGCAGCCCTATGCCACGCCGCGGCGGCTGGCGGTGCACCTGTCCGCGGTGCTGGCCCAGGCGCCCGACCAGGCCTACGCGGAAAAACTCATGCCGGTCAAAGTGGGCCTGGATGCCGAAGGCCGCCCCACCCCGGCGCTGCTGAAGAAGCTGGCCGCCAAGGGCCTGGACGCGGCCGACGCCGCGACGCTGGCGCGCGAATCCGACGGCAAGCAGGACTATCTGGTGGCACGCGGCACGGCTCCCGGCGCACACCTGGCCGAAGGCCTGCAACAGGCGCTGGATGGCGCGATCGCCGGCCTGCCGATTCCCAAGGTCATGAGCTATCAGCTGGCCGACGGGCTCACTACCGTCAAGTTCGTGCGGCCGGCCCACGGCCTGGTGGCGCTGTTCGGCGCCGATGTGGTGGACATCGCCGCACTGGGCCTGGCCGCCGGCCGCGCCACCCAGGGCCATCGGTTCATGAGCGAAGGCGACATCGTCCTGCGCGATGCCGACGCCTACGCGGGCCAGCTGGCCGAGACTGGGCGCGTGATTGCATCCTTCGACGCGCGGCGCGAGGAAATCTCGCGCCAGCTGGACGCCCATGCGCAAAAGCTGGGCGCCACGCTGGGGGACGACCCGGACGTCCCCGCCCTGCTGGAAGAAGTGACGGCCCTGGTCGAACATCCCACCGTCTACGTCGGGGAGTTCGAGCCGCGCTTCCTGCAGGTGCCGCAGGAATGCCTGATCCTGACGATGCGCCTGAACCAGAAGTACTTTCCCCTGTTCGCGCCCGATACAGGCAAGCTCACGCACCGCTTCCTGATCGTCAGCAATATGCACGTGGCCGATCCGGTCAATATTGTCGAGGGCAACCAGCGCGTGGTGCGGCCGCGCCTGGCCGACGCGCAGTTCTTCTTCGACACCGACCGCAAGACGCCCCTGGCCGCGCGCGTGGAACAGCTGGGCAGCATCGTCTATCACAACAAGTTGGGTACGCAGCTGGAACGCGTGCAGCGCGTGCGCGCCATCGCCGCCGGCGTGGCGCGGGCGCTGGGCGCCGACGCCCAGGCCGCCGACCGCGCCGCCCTGCTGGCCAAGGCCGACCTGGGCACCCAGATGGTGGGCGAATTCCCCGAGCTGCAAGGCATCATGGGGGCCTACTATGCGGAAGCCGATGGCGAATCCCCGGACGTGGTGCGGGCGCTGCGCGAGCAGTACCGCAACAGGCTGGACGCGCCGGTGGACCGCGCGGGCCTGACCATGGCCTCGCTGTTCATCGCGGAGCGCGCCGAAACGCTGGTGGGCATCTGGAGCATCGGCCTGGCGCCGACGGGCGAGCGCGATCCCTTCGGCCTGCGCCGCGCGGCCCTGGGACTGATCAGCGCCTTCGAGAACCTGGCCGCGGGTGGCTGGCTCAAACCCAGCGAAGACGGCCCGCTGGCGCTGCGAGGCGTGCTGCGCCTGGCGGCCGACAGCTTCGGCCCGGGCAGGATCGCCGATAGCGTGCTGGCGGAGGTCGAAAACTTCATCTACGAACGCTACCGCAATCAATTGGCCGCCGATTTCGAACGCAACGCCGTGGACGCGGTGATCGCCCTGACGCCGCCGCTGCACCAGGTGGCCGCGCGGGTGCGCGCCGTCACGGCTTTCGGCGCGCTGCCGGAGGCCGCCAGCCTGGCGGCGGCCAACAAGCGGGTCGGCAACCTGTTGAAGAAGGCGGAAGGCGACATCGGCGCCGTCGACGCGGCGCGCCTGGTGGAACCCGCGGAGCGCGCGCTGGCCCAGGCCATCGAACGCCTCAGCCCGAGCGCGCAGGCGCAGTTCGAGGCGGGAGACTTCGCCGGCAGCCTGAGCACCCTGGCCCAGGCACGCGAACCGGTGGACGCATTCTTCGCCGACGTCATGGTCATGGCCGACGACCCGGCCGTGCGCGCCAACCGCCTGGCCTTGCTGGGCCGGCTCCATGGCTTGATGAACAAGGTCGCAGACATTTCCCGGCTGGCCCAGTGAAGCTCATCATCCTAGACCGCGACGGCGTCATCAATCAGGACAGCGACGCCTTCGTCAAATCGCCCGAAGAATGGATCGCGCTGCCCGGTTCGATCCAGGCGATCGCTCGCCTGCACCAGGCCGGCTGGACCGTCGTCGTCGCGTCCAACCAGTCCGGCCTGGGCCGCCGGCTGTTCGACATGAGCACGCTGACCGCCATCCATGCCAAGATGCGGCGCGAAGTCGCCCAGGCGGGCGGCGCGATCGACGCCATCTTTTTGTGCCCTCACCTGCCCGAGGACAATTGCCGCTGCCGCAAGCCCCTGCCGGGCATGTACGAACAGATCGCCGAGCGCTATGACGTCGACCTGACCGGCGTGCCGGCCGTGGGCGATTCGCTGCGCGACCTGCAGGCCTGCGCCGCCATGGGCTGCGCGCCCTGGCTGGTCAAGACGGGCAACGGGCCCAAGACCCTGGCCTCCGGCCAACTGCCGGCCGGTACGCAAGTCGCCGATGACCTGGCGGCGGTGGTGGACGTGCTGCTGGAAGACAACGCCGCATGAAGGCCGTCAATTTCCTGCGCTCGCTGCTGTATCTGGTTTTCCTGAGCGTTACGGTCGTCCCGTACGCGCTGGCCTGCCTCTTGTGGGCGCCGCTGCCCCTGCACTGGCGCTATCGGCTGACGGTGGGCTGGCCGCGCCTGGCGATCTGGGGCGCCCGCGCGATCTGCGGCATACGCTGGCAGGTGCGCGGCTGGGAGAACCTGCCCGACGGCCCGGCCATCCTGCTGTCCAAGCACCAGTCGGCCTGGGAAACCCTGTATTTCCCCGGCTTCATGCCGCGCGAAGTGTGTTTCGTGTACAAGCGCGAATTGCACTGGGTGCCCTTTTTCGGCTGGGGCCTGGGACTGCTGCGCATGATCCCGATCGACCGCAGCAAGGGCCGCGACGCCTTCGAACAGGTCGTGCGCCAGGGGCAGCGCCGCCTGAACGAAGGCCGCTGGCCTCTGCTGTTTCCCGAAGGGACGCGCATCGCCCCCGGCAAGGCGGGCCGCTTCAAGATGGGCGGCGCGCTGCTGGCCTCGCGTACCGGCAGCGTGGTCATTCCCATCGCGCACAATGCCGGCGAGTGTTGGGCGCGCAACGCTTTCATCAAACGCCCCGGCCTGATCACCGTTTCCATCGGCCCCGCGATAGAATCCCAAGGCAAGACCGCGGAAGCCCTGAACCGAGAGGTCCAGGACTGGATCGAAGGCGAAATGCGCCGCCTCAACCCTGAAAGGTATGTCTCGGAATAATCAGCTGGAACTGCTGTTCGATGCGCCGCCTGGCGATACGGGCGGCGGCGCTCCCGAGTCGCCTTCCGGATTGCCTTCCGAGTCGCATTCCTTTCCGTCCCTACCGGCCGCGCCTTCCCCGCCCGACCGGCATGAGCCCGAGGCAGCGGACCGCTTCGACCTGAAACCGTCGTCCGCCAGTCCCTTCCTGGTCGCTACCCCTTGCCCGCCCAGCCTGCCGCCCAATGCGCGCTGGCGGGTCGTGGCGACGCCACAGCAAGACATCGGCTTCGTGCTGCTGCGGTCGCGCCGGCGCACCATAGGTTTCGTCATCAGCGACGACGGCCTGCGCGTCACCGCGCCGAACTGGGTCACGCTGCGCCAGATCGACGAAGCCGTGGTCGAGAAATCCGGATGGATCCTGGCCAAACTGCGCGACTGGCACAAGCGCCGGGAACAGCTGGCGCTGTCGCAGACCCAATGGCGTGCGGGCGGCGAACTGCCCTACCTGGGCAAGCGCGTGGTCCTGGAACTGGGCTCGCGCGAGCGGCATGCCGCCCTGGCGGGCGACGCCGATGCGCCCTGCGACGGCGACGTGCTGCGCCTGGCCCTTCCCGCCGACGCGGCGGCCTCGCGCATCCGCGATGCGGCCCAGGCCTGGCTGCAGCAGCGCGCGGGCATCTGGTTCGGCGCCCGGCTGGCGTACTTCCTGCAGGCCAGCGGGCTGAAGATCCGGCGCTGGCGCCTGTCGTCGGCCGCCACGCGCTGGGGATCGTGCACCAGCGACGGCAACATCATGCTGAATTGGCGCCTGATCCATTTCGCGCCGTCTATCATCGATTACGTCATCGCGCACGAGTTGGCGCATCTGCGCGAGATGAACCACAGCCCGAATTTCTGGACCGAGGTCGGCCACATCCTGCCGGACTACCAGCAGGCGCGCGATGTCCTGCGGCGCCATGACCCCGCCATGCTTCCCCGGTTCTGATCCCCGCGACCCACTCCGCGAGCCAGCCATGCTATTGCTCACACCAGGCCCAGTCACCACGGCGGATGTCGTCAAGCAGGCCCTGGCGCAGGACTATGCGCCCTGGGACAACGACTTTCGCGCCATCGTGCGCAAACTGTGCGCGGACATACGGGAAGTGGCCGGCGGCACGCCCGAGACGCATGTGGCGCTGCCGCTGTCCGGCAGCGGGCATTTCGCGCTGGAAGCCGCGGTACGCACCTTCGTGCCAGCCGCCGGCAAGATCCTGATCCCCCAGACAGGCGCCTACGCGGCCCGCCTGCGGCGGCTGGCCAGCGAAGCCGGCCGCACGGTGGTCCCCTTGCCCGTGGGATCGCGCGAGCGCACGCAGGCCGCGGCACTGGCCGAAGCCTTGTGCGACGATCCCCGCATCACCCACGTGGGCCTGGTCTATAGCGAGACGGGCAGCGGCATCTGCCACGATGTCCCCTTGTTGGCCCAGGTGGCCGGCGGGCTGGGGCGGCGGGTGATCGTGGACGCGGTATCCGCCTTCGGCGCACTGCCCCTGGACGTTTCGGACCTGCCCGCCGTGGATGCCGTCGTCCTGACGTCCAACAAATGCCTGGAAGGCCCGCCGGGCGCGGCCTTCGCGGTCTGCCGCATAGACCGCCTGGAAGCGTCGCGGGGCAACGCCGGCAGCTGGTCGCTGGATCTTGCCGACATCCACGAGCACGGCAAGACCACCAACGGCGGCGCGCGTTTCACGCCGCCCGCACCGACCTTGGCGGCCTTGTCGGTGGCCATGGACCTGCATCGCCAGGAAGGCCGCGCCGCGCGGCTGGCCCGCTACACCGTCAACCAGCGCACGCTGTACGACGGCGTGCGGGCGCTGGGACTGGAACCTTACCTGCCCACCGAGCTGCAGGGGCCTATCATCGTCAATGTCCAGGCGCCCACGGTCCCGGGATGGACCCTGCAGGGCTTCGTCGACGGGCTGAAGCGGCGCGGGTTCGTGATCAGCAACTTCTATAACACCGAGGAGCCGACCTTCCGCGTCGGCTGCATCGGCGCCATCACGCCGGACGACATGTCGCGCGCCGTGGAGGCAATGGGACAGGCACTGAGCGAACTGCCCATCGCCGCGTAAGCGGCGGGAGCGGCGGAGACTCTTGCTGGCGGAAGGATGCGGCATAGAGTCCCGTACGTCATGGCCTTGCGCCCGCTTCGTCGGTGGGCTTACCGGCGGGCGCCGCGACGAAGTTGCGCTGGCGCAGCACTTCCGTCCACCTGACGGTTTCCTCGGCGATCAGGGCGCCAAAAGCGGCTGACGTATCCGGGGGTGGGGGAATATAGGCCTGGTGAAGCAGCGCTTCCTGCATTTCCTGCGTGGCGAGTACTGTATTCATCGATTGATTCAATCGCGCAATCACTTGGGGCGGGGTACCTGCCGGCGCCATCAACCCATACCAAGAATCGAGGGCGAGATTAGGAAGACCCGCCTCGGCGATAGTCGGAGTATGCGGTAGAGCGGGAACGCGCGATCTGGACATCACCGCGATAGGACGCACATTTCCCGCAACGATGTGCGGAAGCGCCGCGGGCAACGGGGCGAAACGCATGTCTACGCGGCCGCCAATAACGTCCGTAAAGGCCTGAAGACCACCGCGGTAAGGCACATGCGCTATGTCCGTGCCTGTTTCCTGTTGGAACAAGGCGCAAAGCAGATGGTCACTTGTACCCACGCCAGCGGAAGCACATGTTGGGGCCCCGGGATAGGCTTTCGCCAGCGCGACGATATCTTGTACGGTTGCCAGTGGGGTGTCCTTGCCTACGGTAATGATGTAGGGCATGGTCGCAGCAAGGCCTATCGGGATCAGATCGCGCGAAAAGTCATAGTCCAATCCGGGATACATCGTCTTATGGATCGTATTAGGACGAGAACCGAGATAAATCGTGTATCCGTCCGCCTGCGCGCGGGCGACGCCCCTTGCAGCGATGTTGCCAGCCGCGCCTGGCCGGAAGTCGACAATCACGCTCTGCTCGAGCTCGTCGCTCATATGCTTGGCGAGCAACCGCGCAAGCGCCTCGGCACCCCCGCCCGGCGGGAACCCGATGACAAGCGTGATTTGACGCTGCGGATATGTCGTCTCGGTATCGGCGGACATGGCGCAGAATGGAATGGCACCGCTTAGCAACGCAACCGCGGCGAGCTCCCGTGAGCAGAAGTGCATCTTGTCTCCGTTCGTACTGTTCGGTCATTGACATGGATTGCAAACAGCCCATGTACAGTCGACTGCGGCGGAGTGTGTACCTACCGCCGGGCGCGGGTTCCGCAGCGGCGACGTTAGAGTAAAGAAATCGCGGAGCTAACTGATGACGTGTGCCACCGATACCCGCCGGAAGAACCTACCCCTACGGGAGACGCGCATCCGGCGGGGCCGGCGCGAGATTCGGCCGGGTCAGGATCGCGGTCCACCTTTCGGTTTCTTCGGTGATGAGCCGTCCCAGGGATTCCGGCGTGTTGGGCGTGGCCGGCAGCCCGTATTCGTGATGCGTCATTGCATCCTGCAAGACCGGATCCGCAAGGGCCTTGTTAATGACGCCGTTCAGGCGCGCCACGACCGGTGGCGGCGTGCCCGCCGGCACCATCAAGGCATACCATGCCCCAAGGGCAAGGCGGGGGTATCCGGTCTCCGCGATGGTAGGAACCTGCGGCAGCGCCGACGCCCGGGCGTTGGACATCACGGCGATGGCGCGCAGCTTGCCCGCGCGTATATGCGGCAAGGCGCAAGCCAGCGGCGTGATGTACATATCCACCCGACCGCCCATGACGTCGTTGAACGCGCCGGCACTGCCGCGGTAGGGCACGTGCACCAGGGCGATGCGAGCGTCCCGCTGCAGCAGCTCGCAAAGCAGGTGATCCGTGGTACCGGTGCCACCCGAGGCGCAGGTCAGCCCCCCCGGATAGGCCTTGGCCAGCGCGATGAAGTCCTGCACGTTGGCGATGGGCGCGGCATTGTCGACCACCATCACGTATGTCGTGGTGGCCACCAGTCCCACCGGCGCCAGATCCCGCGCGAAGTCGTACTTGAAATCGGGGTAGATCACCTTGTGGATGGTGTTGGGCCGCCCGCCGAGATACAGCGTGTAGCCGTCCGGGGTCGCGCGCGCGGCGGCTTCGGCGCCGATATTGCTGGCCGCGCCGGGCCGGTAATCGATGATCACCTTCTGCCCGAGGTGCCCCTCCATATGGCGGGCCAGAAGCCGGCCGAGGAAGTCGTTGTTGCCCCCGGGGGGATAGCCGAGCACGAGCGTAAGCGGGCGCTGGGGATATGCGCTTTGCGCGTCCTGGCCCAGGGCGCTGGACGGAACCATACCGGCCAGCAGCGCGATAGCCGCCAGCTCACGTTTCCACGACTGCATTTCGTCTCCGATGGTGTACTGCCTGTCAAGGCTGAGCCGCGCACCGCACGGCGGCGCAATGTGTGCGCACGCTGACCGATAGGTTCCGTCGCGCTTGCCGGCCCGCTACTACAATAAGGACCTTCCCCCGCACCCAAAGGAAACCATCATGCGACTGCTCCACACCATGCTCCGAGTCGGCAACCTGGACCGTTCCATCGATTTCTATACGAATGTGCTGGGTATGCGCCTGCTGCGCCGCAAGGACTACCCGGACGGCAAGTTCACGCTGGCCTTCGTCGGCTACCAGGACGAAAAAGACGGCGCGGTGCTCGAGCTCACGCACAACTGGGACACCGAACGCTACGACCTGGGCAACGCCTATGGCCATATCGCCATCGACGTACCGGATGCCTACGAAGCCTGTGACCGCGTGCGCGAACGGGGCGGCAAGGTCACCCGCGAGGCCGGCCCGATGAAGCACGGCACCACGGTGATCGCCTTCGTCGAGGATCCGGACGGCTACAAGATCGAGTTCATCCAGAAAGGCACGCAGAACGACTAGCATCCCGGCCGGATCGCGCGCCGAAGGCAGCGCGCCCGGCGGGAAGGCGGCCGGTGCGCGCCCTCGCTTCGCCCCGGCCGCGGCAAGCGGCGCACGCGCCCGGACCATTGATCCGAGTTTCGCCCCCGCGGCGGGAATGGCACGCCGGCGCCCCTAGAATGCCGTGCCTTCCCTTCCTGGAAACACAAGCCATGATCCACGACATCCTGAAGATGGGCGACCCGCGACTGCTGCGCGTGGCCGCCCCCGTCCGCGAGTTCGATACCCCGGAACTGCATGCCCTGGTGCAGGACATGTTCGACACCATGAAGCACGCGAACGGCGTCGGCCTGGCGGCGCCGCAGATTGGCGTGGACCTGCAATTGGTCATCTTCGGGTTCGAGCGCAGCGAACGCTATCCCGACGCGGCGCCGGTGCCGCAGACCGTCCTGTGCAACCCCATCATCACCCCGCTGTCCGACGACAGGGAAGACGGCTGGGAAGGCTGCCTATCGGTGCCAGGCCTGCGCGGACTGGTGCCGCGCTACACGTCCATCCGCTACACCGGCTACGACCCCACGGGCAAGCTGATAGAGCGCGAAGCCAGCGGCTTCCATGCGCGCGTCGTACAGCACGAATGCGACCACCTGATCGGCCGGCTGTATCCCACCCGCATGACGGACCTGACCAAGCTCGGCTACACCGAAGTGCTCTTTCCCGGGCTGGACCCGAAAAGCGACGACTGAGCCGCAGGCGTGGCGTCGCCCGGGCGCCGACAGGGCCGGGCCGCGCTGGCCGCGCGGGCCCATGGCCCCTCGTATAGAATGGTGCGGATCTGGAAGCACCTACTATCAATATGATCCACGCGGCACGGGGCACGGGCGGCTCGCCCACGCATCGCCGCGCCATACGCCGGCCGGTCCGGTGACATAGGCGCGCCACGCGATGCTCAATCAGATATGGCTGGCCTTTTTCCTGGCAAGCGGCCTGGTCGGCGCCCTGCGGTGGCTGATAGGCGGCCATGCCGACGTCTTCGCCGCCATGGTCGGCGCGCTGTTCGACATGGCGCGCCTGTCCGTGGAAATCATGGTGCTGCTCTTCGGGACCCTTACCCTGTGGCTGGGCCTGCTGCGCATCGCCGAACAGGCCGGCATCGTGCGTGGCCTGGCGTGGTTGCTGGGACCGCTGTTCGCCCGGCTGATGCCCGAGGTGCCACGCGGCCATCCGGCGATCGGGCTTATTACCTTGAACTTCGCCGCGAACGCGCTGGGTCTGGACAACTCCGCCACGCCGATCGGACTGCGCGCCATGCGCGAGCTGCAGGCCCTGAATCCCCGTCCCGACACCGCCACCAACGCGCAGATCCTGTTCCTGGTCCTGAATGCGTCGTCACTGACGCTCCTGCCCGTGACGATCTTCATGTACCGGGCGCAACAGGGCGCCACCGACCCCACGCTGGTATTCCTGCCCATCCTGCTCGCGACCAGCGCGTCCACACTGGTCGGTTTCGTGTCCGTCGCCGTGTGCCAGCGGCTGCGGCTGCGCGACCCCGTGGTGCTGGCATGGCTGCTATCGGGCATCGTCCTGCTGGGCACCTTCGCGGCGCTGCTGGCCACCCTGTCCGCCGCCGCCATCGCGGCGCTGTCCTCGCTATTGGGCAACCTGACACTGTTCGGTGTCATCCTGGCCTTCCTGCTGTACGGCGCCCGGAAAAAAGTGGCGGTGTACGAATGCTTCATCGAAGGCGCGCGACAGGGTTTCGACATCGCGCGCGACCTGCTCCCCTACCTGGTGGCGATGCTATGCGCGGTGGGCGTGCTGCGCGCCTCGGGCACGCTGGACCTTGTCCTGGACGGCATACGATGGCTGGCCCATGCGGCCGGATGGGACACGCGCTTCGTCGATGCCCTGCCCACCGCGCTGGTCAAGCCATTCTCCGGCAGCGCGGCGCGCGCCATGATGCTGGACACCATGTCCCACTTCGGCGTGGACAGCTTTCCGGCACTGATGGCCGCCACCGTACAAGGCAGCACGGAAACCACCTTCTATGTACTCGCGGTGTACTTCGGCGCCGTCGGCATACGCCGCGCCCGCCACGCCATCGGTTGCGCGCTGCTGGCGGACCTGGCCGGCGTACTGGCCTCCATAGGTGTCTGCTACTGGTTCTTCGGCTAGCCGCCCGCCCCGAGCTCGAAGCTCGAAGCCCGAGACCCGAAGCCCTCTCCGACAGCCAAGCAGGGATAAACACACCCGACACTCACACAGCGCCAGTACGCCCCAACCACGGCATCGCGTAAGCTTTTTCCGGCGCCGCAGGGGCGCCGGAAAAAGCGGGCCCACGCAAATCTTCCACACCCCCGCCCTCAGGCCACGGAGCGCAAGCACCCCGACCGCCCCAGCGCCCGTGAATGAGAGACACCGGAGTCCGGCGGGGTGGTCACCTGTCGGGGCCAGCCTGTTGAGGACGAGCAAGCGGAATCGAAGGCAGGCGTGGCGCGGACGCCATGAAGAAGAACGCAAACGACAAACGCCCGCCGGACGAGATTAGCGCAGCGGTGTCCGGCCCCCGGGGGCCGGACCGGCCGATCAGGCTGGCCCCGACAGGTGACCACCCCGCCGGACGGCCCACCGACGCAGCGGCAACAACCCGACGCAGCGGCGACAACCGACGACCGGACCTCCGGCGAAAAGGTAGACCACCCCGACCGGCAGACAAAGGCACAACGCCCCCGCCCTACTCCACCGGAAGCAGCTTCATCCCATTCGTCCCACCGCTGTCGCGATAGAAATCGCCCTTGGTCAAAATCACCCAGTCCCCCTGTTCGACACGCCCGCGCTGCTTCAACTCCGCGATCGCCGCGTTGCTGAGCTCCGCCGGATCGTAGCTGGAGGGATCGAACGGCACCGTATACACACCCCGGAACAACGCCGCGCGATTCTGCGTGACCGGATGCGGGCTGTAGCAGTAAATGGGCACGCCGGAGCGGATACGCGACATGATCAAGGGCGTATGTCCGCTTTCGGTCATGGCGATCACCGCCTTGATGCCGGGAAAGTGATTCGCCGCGTACATGGCCGCCAGCGCGATGGTCTCATCGCAGCGGGAAAACGTCTCGCCCAGCCGGTGATGCGAATGCGTCGACGTGGGATGCTTCTCCGCGCCCAGGCACACCCGCGCCATCGCCTCTACCGCCTCGACGGGATACTGCCCCGAGGCGCTTTCGGCCGACAGCATCACGGCGTCGGTATAGTCCAGCACCGCGTTCGCCACGTCGGAGACCTCCGCGCGCGTCGGGAGCGGATTGGAGATCATCGATTCCATCATCTGCGTCGCCGTGATGACCACCTTGTTCAGGGTACGGGCATGCTGGATGATCCGCTTCTGGATGCCGGCCAGCTCCGCGTCGCCGACCTCCACGCCCAGGTCGCCACGGGCCACCATGACACCGTCGCTGGCGCGTATCAGCGCATCCAGCGCTTCGTCGTCCGCCACGGCTTCCGCTCGTTCGATTTTCGCGATGATCCAGGCCTGGCTGCCGGCCGCGCGCACGAGTTCGCGCGCCTCGTCGATGTCCGAGCCGTGGCGCGGGAAGGATACCGCCACATAGTCCAGCTGCAGATCCGCCGCCACCTTGATGTCCGCGCGGTCCTTGTCGGTAAGACTGGGCGCCGACAAACCACCGCCGCGACGATTGATCCCCTTGTTATTGGACAACGTCCCGCCGACCATCACCGTGGTCTGCACGGAATCGCGGTCTATGGTGTCCACGCGCAGCACCACACGCCCGTCATCGAGCAACAGCTCGTCGCCCGGCCGGCAATCCTGCACCAGCTCCGGATAATCGATGCCCACGATCTGCTCGGTGCCTTCCTCGTACGGATGGCTATTGGACAAGGTAAAGGTCGCACCCACCTTCAGGCTTACCTTGCCGTCCTTGAAGCGCGCAATACGTATCTTGGGACCTTGCAGATCGCCCATCAAGGCGACGAAGCGTCCTTGCCGGGCAGCCGCTTCGCGCACCAGTTGCGCGCGCCGCCGATGGTCCTCGGTGTCGCCGTGCGAGAAATTCAGGCGGGCCACATCCATGCCCGCGCGCACGAGCGCTTCGATGCGCTCCGGCGACGACGTCGCGGGGCCCAGGGTGGCGACAATTTTGGTGCGGCGCAGCACTGCCATGACGGGATTCCTGTGGAAGTTGAGCAAGCATCCTATGGTACCCCCGCGCATGCCCAGGGTCATGCGCGATATCCTCCGGGCGTTATCATGAGCCCCTTCCCGCCGCGCCCGCGGCAACGATACGGCCCGCACACACACAACGAGAACCGACCGTGAAAATCGTCATCGCGCCCGACTCTTTCAAGGAAAGCCTGTCCGCTCCCGACGCCGCAGCCGCCATCGCGCGTGGCGTACTTGCCGCGTGCCCCGCTGCGGACATCGTCGCCATCCCCATGGCGGACGGCGGCGAAGGCACGGTGGCCGCGGTGCTGGCGGCGACGGGCGGTCAATGGCGGTCCAGCGCCGCGACGGATGCGCTGGGCGCGACCGCGCAGGCCGCGTGGGGGTGGTTGGCCGACGATACGGCCGTCATCGAAATGGCCGCCGCCGCCGGACTGGAACAAGTGCCGCCGCAACGGCGCGATCCTTTGCGCGCGACCAGCCGCGGCGTGGGCGAACTGCTGCGCGCCGCGCTGGACGCGGGCGCGCGGCGCATCATCCTGGGCCTGGGCGGATCGGCCACCAATGACGGCGGCGCCGGCATGCTCGCCGCGCTGGGCCTGCGCATACTGGACGCCCAGGGCAAGCCCGTGGCCGATGGCGGCGCGGCGCTGGCGCAGGCGGCGCGCATCGATGTCGCCCAACTGGACCCACGCCTGGCGGACGTCCGCATCGAAGTCGCCTCCGACGTCGACAATCCCTTGTGCGGACCACACGGGGCATCGGCCGTCTTCGGTCCGCAAAAGGGCGCCACGCCCGAACACGTGCGTCAGCTCGATGCCGCCCTGTCGCATTTCGCCGACCTTAGCGCCGGCGTGCTGGGCCGCGACGAAAGAGACAGGCCGGGCGCCGGCGCGGCCGGCGGCCTGGGCTTCGCGGCCCATGCATTCCTGAACGCCACCTTCCGGCCAGGCGTGGAAGTCGTCGCCGAGCTAGGCGGACTGGCACAGGCCATGGAAGGCGCGACATTGGCCTTCACCGGCGAAGGCCGCATGGACGAACAGACCCTGCACGGCAAGACGCCGGCCGGCGTCGCGCGCATCGCCGCCCGCGCGGGCGTGCCCGTCGTGGCCCTGGCGGGATCTTTGGGCGACGGTTACGAGAAACTGTACGGGGTGGGCATCACGGCCGCCTACAGCCTGGCGTCGGGGCCCATGACGCTGGCCCAGGCCTGCGAACAGGCGGCCGGCCTGCTCACCGACCGGGCGCGCGATGCGACGCGCCTGTTCCTGGCCGGACGAACCGCCTGAGCGCCGGGCCGCGCATGGCGACAACGGCGAAGCGCCGACTCAGGCGTCGAGTTCCGCGCTATGCGGCCGGTCGGGCCCGACCAGGCCGGCATCGAGCAAGGCGTCGGCCAGGGCGATGAACCGGTCCACGGGAAGTTCCTCGGCGCGTGCCGTCGGAGCGATGTCCATCGCCTCCCAGGGAATGTGCGAGGCCCAATCCCCCAGCGCGCGACGCAGCATTTTGCGCCGCTGCGCGAAGGCCCGCGCCACGACCTGCTCCAGCGCCGCTTCGCTGCGCGGACGGACACGGTTCGGCGGCAACGGCATCATGCGCACCACCGCCGACACCACGCGGGGCGGGGGATCGAAGGCCTCCGGCGGGACATCGAACAGTTTCTCCATCCGGTACCGGGATTGCAGCATGACGGACAGCCGGCCGTAATCGGAGGATGACGGCGACGCCACCATGCGGTCGATGACTTCCCGCTGCAGCATGAAATGCTGATCGCGCACGAAGTCGCTCGCGGCCATCAGGTGGAACACGATGGGACTGGAAATGTTGTACGGCAGATTCCCGACGATGCGCAGCGTATCGCCGAATCGCGAAAAGTCCACGGTCAGCGCGTCCGCCTCGACCACCGTCAGCCGTTCCGGCGGGTGATCGCGGCGCAGGCGTTCCGCCAGGTCGCGATCGATCTCCACGACATTCAGGTGCCGCACGCGATCCAGCAGCGGACGGGTCAGCGCCGACAGCCCGGGGCCGATCTCGATCATGCGGTCGTCGGCGGCGGGACCGATGGCGCGCACGATGGCGTCGACGACGCTTTCATCGACCAGGAAGTGTTGTCCGAACCGTTTCCGCGCCTGATGCTGGGCCATGGGATGATGAACGGCGCCCCGCTCAGCGCGGGCTGCCGTCCTGGCTTTCCTGGCGGTCGCGCTTTTCCAGGCGGTTGTCGATGTACGCCTGGTCGCGCAACTGGTCCAGGTAGTCGTCGAAGGCCAGCTCGGAACGCCGTTCGAACAGGATGCGGCGCGCCTGCAGGCGCTCGACCTCGTCCTTGACGTCCTTTTCGCGCCGTTCCAACACCTGGATCAGATGCCAGCCGAAGCGCGTGTGCACGGGCTCGCTGACCTGGCCTACCTGCAAGGCGTTCATGGCCTGCTCGAACTCCGGCACGGTCTCGCCCGGGTTGAGCCAGCCGAGATCGCCGCCCTGGGGCGCCGTGGCGTCCTGCGAGTTCTGGCGCGCAAGCGCGCCGAAGTCTTCATGGCCGTCGACGATGCGCTGGCGCAGCAGCTCCAGCCGCTGGCGGGCCTCGTCATCCGACATCACGGCGGAGGTCTTGATCAGGATGTGGCGGGCGTGCGTTTGCGTCACCTGCACGGGCCCCTGGGGCAGCGGCACGGCGCCGTCCGAACTGGGATTCGGCGGCGGCGGCGCGGCAGGCGCGGTCGCGGGCGACTGGGCGGGGTTGCGGGCCGGCGCGGGCGCTCCAGCGCTGCGGCGAGCCACCACCTTCAGGATATGGAAGCCGTTGCCGCTCTGGATGATGCCGGAGATCTCGCCCTGCTTGAGATTGGCGATGGCATTGACGAACAGATCGGGCCAGCCTTCCAGCGGGCGATCGCCCATGGCGCCGCCCTGCAGGGCTTCCGGGCCGTCCGATGCCGCCGCCGCGACGCTGGCGAAATCCGCGCCGCTCTTCAGGCGCGCGAGGATATCCTCGGCCTTCTTGCGCAACACGGCCACCTGGTCGCGGGTGGCGCTTTCTGGCACGCGTACCAGGATTTGCGCCAAACTGAAGATCTGCGGGCCGGCGGCGGCCGGGGCCTGGGGCGCGGCACTGGCCTGCGCGGGTCCCTGGGCCGCGGGCGCGGCGCCGCCTGCTGCCTGGCGGCGCTGCTGTTCCTTCAGGAAGGCGTCCACTTCGGCATCGGAAACGACCAGATTGGCATCGACCGTGCGTTGGCGCAGCCTGTCGGCCAGCACTTCATTGCGGATGCCCTTGCGATAGCTGGTCCACGTCATGCCTTGCTTTTCGATGGCCTGGCGCAGCTGGTCGATGGACATCTTGTTGCGCGCGGCCACGGTCCCGATGGCCTGGTCCACCTGCGCGTCGTCCACGCGGATGTTCAGGCGCTGGGCCTCCTGGCGCTGCAGGTCTTCCATGATCAGGCGCTGCAGCACCTGGCGCTGCAGGACCTTGGGATCGGGCAATTGGATGTTCTGCCGCGTGAGCTCTTGCGTGGCCGTCTTCACGGCCTCGTTGACCTCGCGCATCGTGATGACGTCTTTGTTGACGACCGCGGCGATACCGTCGGCGAACTGGTCGGGCTGCGGAGCCGGGGCCGGGCTTGCCGCGGCCGGCGCGGCCGCCGGTTCGGCCGGCTTCGCGGCCGGCTTCCTGGCCTGCGTGCCTTGGCGCCCGGGGGCGGTGGATGGCGACTGCGATTGCGCGAAGGCGGCAAGCGGCAGCGACGTGCATGCCGCCAGGACCAGGACGCCGCGCGCGAGGCGAGCCGGCAAAAACACACTACGCATTATTCATACCTTTCGAAAGACGTTCCGGGCTGCGGCGGCGGGTTCACGGACTCGTAGCCGGGTATGCTGCGGCGCAACAGCTTCAAGGGATCGGTACCCAAGGCACCCAGGCCGTTCAGCTCGAGCTGGAAGAACACGGCTGTGTTGACCTCGTCGGTGGCGACCGCATAGCGCTGGAACACCACGCGGCCGGTCCAGCAGCAATCCCCTTTGTACTCCAGTCCCGCGATGGCTTGGGTGATGCGGCGGGAGTCCTGCACGGTCTGGTTGTCGGAATTCAGGATGGGCCCCGTGTGCATCGAGTAGTCGATGCGGCCGACACCGTACAGGCGCTGCGTGAACGGCCATTGGAATGCCAGGCTGACCTGGTTCTGGCCCTGCGGCAGGTAGGCCTGCTGTACGCCGTTGCTCAGGACGGGCGGATCGCGCTGGTAGCGATACGACACCGATATCGAGGTCAATCTTTGAGGACTCCACCGCGCCGAAACCAGACCCTGCTGGAAACGGCTATTGTACGGGTCGTACTGGGCACTGACCGTGGTGCTCAAGGTATCGGTGAGCGCCGCCGAGGTCTCCGCCAGGAAATTGGAACGTACGTTCGTACGCGGCGTTTCGCCGGGCAGCGTCACCCGCTGATCCTCGAAGTAGACCTGTTGCCCCACGGATGCGGACAAGCGCTCGAAGCCCGTGTTCGCATCCAGCCAACGCGTGGTCAGCGCGGCCGTCAACTGGTTGGCATTCGCGATGCGATCCCAACCGCCCGTGTAGAGGTTTTCCTCGAAGGCCTGCGCGAAACTGAAATCGGCCAATGACGTGTCGTACACCGGCATGCGCGATTGGTCCCTATACGGCACGCGCAGGTAATACAGGCGGGGCTCCAGCGTCTGGATCGAGTCCTTCCCGAACAGGGTCGTATCCCGCTCGAACGTCATCCCGCTATCGACCGAGAAAATCGGCAGGCCGCGTGAAATGCTGCTGGGATAGCCGCTGGTCGTCCCCAGGAAATTCCAATCGCCGCCAAACCAGTTCGTGCTCTGGTATTGCGTGAAGTTGTAGCCGACCTTGGGGGTGATATACCAGCCGGGCCGCACGATCGGGAACGCAATGCTCGGATACGCCTGGAGCCGGTCGCCATCGGGCCCGTAGTGGCCGTTCTTAGTGCCGGGGAACTCCTCGCCCGCGCCCACCAGGGTGCGTTGGAAACGCGTGGCGGTGCTGTCGAGTTCAAGGTCGAAACCATGGAAGTCATAGCGCTGCCCTTTCAAGGATAGTTCCGGCACCTTGTCGTACGGCGGCAGTATCGGGGCATCCGGGTCCTGCAAGGTCTGGTACTTGTAGACCTGCACAGAGGTCTGCCAGTAGGAGTTGCTCCAGCCCACCAGGCCTTGCCGGGGAAGATAGGTCGTGGATGCTTCGTTCAGGCCGATCGTCGAGAAGTCGCGATAGTAGTTATCGTCGGACACCCCATTGACGTTCCAGCTGGCGTAAAAGCCGTCGCCAAGGTTCTGGCTATGCCTGGACGAATACATCCACCGCTTTTCGCCGGTCTGGTTGTCGCTGGGCAGGTAGGTCCCCTGCAGAATGCCGGCGTAGTTAGACCCCAGATAGCGGAACTCGCCGCCCAGCTGGAGCCCACGCTTGGACATCAGCCGGGGATACAGCGTCGCGTCGTAATTGGGCGCCAGATTGAAGTAATACGGCGTCATGATTTCGAAGCCGCTACGGCTGGTCGACCCGTAGGTCGGCAGCAGCAGGCCCGATTTGCGTTCCTTCTTGATCGGGAACGTCATGTACGGCGAGGCCAGGATGGGCACATCCTTGAAATACAGCACGCCGTTGCGGGCCACGCCTTCGTTCTCGTCGAAGTCCATGTCCACCGAATCGGACTTGATGTACCACGACGGCTGCGCGCATTCGCAACCGGCGTAGGTGGTGTTCTGCAGCCGCATCGTCGAGCGGCTGAAAATATCCGCATGCTGGGCCTGCGCATGGCCGCCCGTCGCACCGAGCCAGAAATTCGGCGAACTGAGCTGCCCGCTTTCGTTGTCCACGTTGTACTGCATGGCCGGACCGGTCACCACGGTGCCTTCGCGGAACAGGCGCGCGCTGCCTTGGGAATCGACCTCGCCCGAGGCGCGGCGATAGGTGATCTGGTCGCCCTTGAGGATGGTGTCGATCCGGCGCACCTGTGCGCGGCCGGTCAGCGTGACGTTCGAATCCGGGTCGCCGTCCATGGTGTCGGCTTCCAGGTAGGCCGGCATCTGGTCGCTGGTCAGCCGGTGCACGCGCAGCCCGGGGGATGAACGCAGTCCCAGGACTTCCACTTCCTGGGCGCCCTTTTTCGAGCCAGCTTGCGCCGCCGACGGCTGGGAACCCGCTGACGTATCCGTTGCGACTTGGGCCTGGGCGACAGAGACCGCGCCAGCAAGGAATAGGATCAACGACCGGACGATGCGCACGTACGAGGGAACCTGAAAAGAGAGGGCAAGGCGGCCGGGACGGCGATGCACGCCCGCCCCGCGAGGGCCGCGAAGAGCCGGTATTATAGATAAGCTCGGCGTCAGCGCAGCCGCCGATGCGCCGGCATGCGCGATATCCCTGAATACGGGGTATTCACGCCCCCCGAATCGCCACTTTTCCTACACAGGTCTTTTCCTTGTCCACCCCCGCCGATCCCCGACTGGACGCGCTGCACGATTGGCTGCGCGGCCTGCCCGCCACACTGGCGCTGGCGCCCGACACCCTGCGCCCCGCCTCCAGCGATGCAAGTTTCCGACGTTATTTCCGCCTGGATGCCGGCGGGGGCTCCGTGGTTGTCATGGACGCGCCGCCTCCCCACGAGGACGTCCGCCCCTTCCTGCATGTGGCCGGCCTGCTGGGCGACGCCGGCCTGAACGTGCCGGCGATCCTGGCCCAGGATCCGGCGCGCGGCTTCCTGCTGCTGTCCGACCTGGGGCCCCACACCTACTACCAGCGCATCCAGGAAGGGCTGGACGACGCCACGCTGCAAACGATGTATCGGCAGGCGCTCGCCGCGCTGGTGCGGATGCAACAGGCCTCGGTAAGCGGACTGGCGGCCTACGACGGCGCGCGCCTGGCGGCGGAGCTGCAGCTCTTCCCGGAATGGTACGTGGGCCGCCACCATGGCGTAACGCTGGACGCCGCCGCCCAAGACGCGCTGCAGGGTGTCTTTTCCCTGCTTTCCTCATCCAATGCCAGCCAGCCCACCGTGCTGGTGCACCGGGATTTCCATTCGCCCAACCTGATGGCCTGCGACGGCGAACGCTACGGTCCCAATCCGGGCATCATCGATTTCCAGGATGCCCTGGCGGGCCCGATCACATACGACCTGGCCTCGCTGGTGACCGATGCCCGCACCACCTGGGAAGAAGCGCAGCAACTGGACTGGGCCATCCGCTATTGGGAAATGGCGCGCGCGGCCGGGCTGCCGGTCGCCGCGGATTTTGCCGAATTCCACCGCGCGTACGAATGGATGGGACTGCAACGCAACCTGCGCATCCTGGGCGTTTTCGCGCGGCTGCACCATCGCGACAACAAGCCCGGCTATCTGGCCCATATCCCGCGCGTCAATACCTACGTCCGCCAGGTCGCTGGCCGCTACGGCGTATTCGCCCCGCTCCTGCGCCTGCTGGACACGCTGGACGACCGCCAGCCCACGGTGGGATACACCTTCTGATGCGGGCGATGATACTGGCCGCGGGCCGCGGCGAGCGCATGCGGCCGCTGACCGACAGCCTTCCGAAACCCTTGTTGCAGGCCGGCGGCAAACCCTTGATCGGCTGGCATATCGAACGGCTGGTCGCCGCCGGCATCACGGACATCGTCGTCAACCATGCCTGGCTCGGCGACCGCCTGGAGGCCGCGCTGGGGGACGGCGCGGCCTACGGCGCCAGATTGCGGTATTCCCGCGAAGGGACCGCCCTGGAAACCGCGGGCGGCATCGCGCTGGCCTTGCCCATGCTGGGGGACCGGCCCTTCCTGGTGGTCAACGGCGACGTCTGGTGCGATTGGAATCCGGCGCTGGCGGCGCCGCTGGCCGGCGCCGTGGATGGCGCATCGGTACAAGCCTGGCTGCTGCTGGTCGACAATCCCGACCACCATCCCGGCGGCGACTTCCACTGGCGGCCCGACGGTACGCTGGATCCCGCGCAAGGCCAGAGGCTGACGTTTTCCGGCATAGGGATTTACCATCCGGGCCTTTTCAGCGGCATCGTGCCGGGCACCCCGGCGCGCCTGGGTCCCCTGCTGTCGCAGGCCATTGCCCGCCACGCGGTGCGCGGGCAGCGCCATGCGGGACGCTGGATGGATGTCGGCACGCCGCAGCGCTTGGCGGAACTGGACGCGAACCTGCGCGCGGCCCGGACCTGACCGGATATTTCACAATTTCAGGGTAGGCAACCAGGCTTGTCGAAATGGCTGCTGGGTGCCGCGGCAGGTTATCCTTCAATGCTTTGAGCGCTCGCCGCGCCAATTCAACGCGGCGGGGCGTCGGCAACGCACGCCCGCATACGCGCTGCATGGCGGTGTCGCCGGATGCAGAGCGGGGCTTTTATTGTTATTTGGATGGATGGGATGTTCGGACGGTCGCAGCGCGCGGTTTTCAAACCTTCGGTTTATCAGCCTGGAAAACGATCGCGGCGCATGCCGCGCTGGCTGGTCCTGCTGCTCGCGGGCATCGTGCTGGGCGCCGGTGGCGTCCTGTTCCTGCAAACCAATTACGGCCCGCAGCGGCTGACCGTGGAGCAATCCGAACAGCTGCATAGCGAGCTCAGCGCCGCCAATATCGATCGCCAGCGCCTGCAGGGCCAGGTAGAGGAAGTCACGCAGCAGCGCGACGCGGCGCGGTCCACGCACGACAAACTGACCGCCGACCTGGCCCAGGCACGGCAGCAGATCCAGAGCCTGAACAAGGATCTTGCGCTGTTCCAGGATGCCGTGCCCCCGGATCCGCGCGGCGGCCCCATCGGCATACGGTCCGCGACGCTATCGCGCCAGCCGGGCCAGCTGACCTACCAGGTACTGGTCATGCGCGACAAGGACACTACCGGCGTGCCGTTCAAGGGCACCCTGCAGTTCGCCATCGAAGGCCGCTATCCCAATGGCCGCAGCGGCACCGTAACGCCCGATCCGCTGCCCGTGGACATGGACCGTTTCGATAATCTCAGCGGCACCCTGCAACTGCCCGAGGGCTTTATCTCGCGCGGGGTGACGATCAAGGTGCTGGACTCGGCGCAGAAGCAGCAGGCCATGCGCATCTACTACGTGCGCTGACCCGCGCGCGCACGGGCCGCCGGGCCGGGCCAGCCGGCGCCGGCCCTTACAGCATCTTGCGCAGTGTGCCGTCCTTCAGCACGTATTGATGCCACAGCGCGGCCAGCGCATGCAGCCCGATCAGGTAGTACAGGGCGTTCCCCATGAACACATGGATGGCGTGCACGGTGCCGCGGGCGGCATCGTCGGCGCCGGCTAGCGAGATCGTGATCCCGGTACCCATCAGGCGCACCGGATTGCCGCCGTAGTTGATCATCAGGATGCCCAACAGCGGCTGGGCCAGCAGCACGATATAGAACAGCCAGTGCATCGCGCGGGCACAGGCCGCCAGCACGCCGCTGCCCTGCTCCGCCGCCGGCACGCCATGGACCAGGCGCCATATCAGCCGCAATGCGGTCAGACAGAGCACGGATACGCCGGCCCACATATGGATACCCGTCCACAGCGCCCGCGATTCGCTGCCGCGCGGGCCGCGCACTTCGATCGCGAACAAGGCAAGCGCCACCAGCAGGAAAATCAGCCAGTGCAGGACGATGGCGGGACGGCTGTAGCGGGCGACAGCGCCCGAAGCGGCGGAAGGCATGACGGACATCGAGGGCTCCTGGAGAATGGCGACCGCGGCGAGCCGGTCGCCGGCCCGCCAGTGTATCGCCGCGTCACGCTGCCCAGCGGGCAGCCTGTTCCAACAAGGCCCGGTCACGGCCACGGGCTGCTATCAGGGACAGGCCGACGGCGCATCGGTTCCCCGCCATGGCCGGCATGGTCAGCTGCGGCAGCCCCGCCAGGCTGGCGATGCACAATAGGCACAGGGCGCGGGTGCGGTCCTCCGCAGCCGTGGAAGAGCCCTTCACCGGCGCCACGAAGGACACGGTCGGTATGCAAAGGACGGCATCCTGCAGCAGCTCGTCCAGGCGGGCGGCGATGCGCCGGCGTTCCACGGCCGCGGCCGCGGCTTCGTCGGCGGCGATGGTCGACGCCCATTTGAAGCGCTCGCCGATGTCCGGCCCGAAGCGCGGCGCATGGCGGGCGATCCAGTCGCCGTGCGCGGCCCAGACTTCCCGCCCCTGTATCACGCGGAATATCTGCTGCCAGGCCAGCAGGCCCTCCTGGGCGAGCGTCACCTGTTCCACGGCGCCAAAGCGCGCCATCAGGGCGGCACGCGGCGCCTCCAGCCCTTGCCGTACCGCATCGGATGCCAGCGACCAGGCGTCGTCGGCCAGCAGCAGGCGGCCCGGCAAGCCGGTGTCGCCGGACAGCAAGGCCTGGCCGACCCGCGCCAGGGTGTCCGCGTCCCGGGTGATCCAGCCCACCACGTCATAGCTGGGCGCCAGCGGCACCACGCCCTCGCTGGAGACCGCCCCATGCGTGGGCCGGAAACCCCAGGCGCCGCAGAAGGTGGCGGGCAGGCGGATGGACCCCGCCGTGTCCGTACCCAGGCCGATATCGCACAGGCCGCTGGCGGCCGCCACGGCGGATCCGCAGGAGGAGCCCCCGGGGATGCGATCCGGCGTCACGGGATTGACCGGCGTTCCGTAGTGGAAGTTTTCCCCGTTCAGGCTGTAGGCCAGTTCGTCGGTCAGGGTCTTGCCGACGATGTCCGCCCCGGCCGCCAGCAATTGCGCCACCACGGGCGCATGCCGTTCGGCCGGCCCATGGGTGGCGCGCCAATCGGGGTTGCCCGCGCCGGTGACCCGGCCCTGGATGTCGATCATGTCCTTTACGCCGACGCGCAGCCGCGCCAGCGGCCCGCCGGCAGCGCCGGGAAGATCGAACCGGCCTTCCGGCGCGAACGCGCCGCCGGGATTGCCGGGCTCGAGGTTGGCCGGCGTGGTAGTCGCTTCAGTCATGGGGTCACCGATACAAGAGGGTTCCGATTACGTTCACTTCGTTGCGTAGCAAGGGGTACAGCGCGGCCTGCCGCGCGGGGGTCATGCGGCTGGAGATCGCCGCGATGGCCAGCGCCGCCACCGGGGCGCCGAAAGGATTGCGCACCGCCAGGCCGATGGCCGTCACGCCGGGCACGGCCTTCTCGCCGATCGCGGCATAGCCCTGCGCGCGTCCCGCCGCCACGGCTTCGCGCAGGTCGCGCTCGTCCAGCTCGCCGTAGGCGCCGATACGCGGCCGGATGGCTTCCACCACGCGATCGACTTCTGCCGGGGCCAGGGCCAGCAGGATGGCCAGCCCACCCGCGTTCACCCCCAGCGGCTGCCGGCTGCCCACGGTGACGACCGGCGTCTGGATGGGGTAGTTGCCCTGCACGCGGCTGATACATACCGCGTCGTTGCCCCGGCGGATGAAGAGAAATGCGGTGTCCCCGGTGGCCTCCGCCAGGCGCTGGAGCGACGCGGCGCACAATTCCCGCAGATTGAACTGCGGCGCCGCCACCAGTCCCAGCTCGAATACCAGGGTGCCCAAACGGTAGCGCCGCGCGCGCGCATCCCGCGACACCATGCCTTCGGCCACGAGGGCCTTAAGCATGCGATGCGCGGTAGGCGCTTCCAGGCCGCACAGGCGCGCCACGTCCACGAAGCGCAGGCCGGTTTCCTGGTGCTGGGCCAGGGTCTTGAGCACATGGACCACGCGGCGGATGGCCTGCGTGCCGGCCGGGGCGGCGGTCCCGGCCAGGCCGGGACCGGGGACGAGAACGTCCCCCGCGTCCTGCGGCAGCGATGGCTCAGGGTTTACCACGACGCAATTTTCCAGAATATGGATACTTTCAGGGCGCGCGTTGACACGCGTTTTACCGGTAAATACATTTGGCCTAAACAATACAGAGGCGGAATGCCCGGGTCAAACATCCATTATATGGACTATTCATGATACCCAAGGAACGCATCGACTATTCCGCGATCATCGATCGCAAGAAGCTCACGCCACCCGACGGCGCGCGCGTGATCGTCTGGCCCATCGTCAACGTCGAGGACTGGCAGATCGACCGCTACATGCCGCGCCAGGTCCTGCCCCCGCCCACCGGCGTCACCGCCCTTCCCGATATCGCCAACTGGGCCTGGCATGAGTACGGCATGCGTGTCGGCTTCTGGCGGCTGAAGGCCGCCCTGGACCGCCTGGGCATCGTGCCCACCCTGTCCATCAACGGCAGCGTCTGCCTGAACTATCCGCGCGTCGCGGAAGAAGCCCACAAGTCCGGCTGGGAGTTCATGGGCCATGGCTTCATCCAGATGCCCACGCACCAGGTCGAGGACCAGCGTGCCATGATCGAGCGCACGGTGGAGACCATCGAACAGTTCACCGGCAAGAAGCCGGTCGGCTGGCTGGGACCGGGCCTGACGCAGACACTGGAGACCGTCGATTACCTGCATGAGGCAGGCATCCGCTATATCGGCGACTGGTGCCTGGACGACCAGCCGGCCAAGGTAAGGACGGCGACGGGCGATATGGTGGCGATGCCGTATGCCCTGGAACTGAATGACATCCCGGTCGTCGCGGTCCAGCATCATTCCTCGGACGAGCTGCTTATCCGCGTGAAGGACACCTTCGACCGCCTGTACCAGGAAGGCACGGAACACGTGCGGGTCATGGGCATCGCGGTCCATCCCTTCCTGAGCGGCGTCCCGCACCGCATCAAGTATTTCGAGGAAGCGCTGGCCTACATCGCCGGCCACGACAAGGTGAAGTTCATGACCGGCGCGCAGATACTCGATTGGTATATGGCCCAGCAAGCCTGAATACCCGTCGCGACATAACGAGTGGCATCCGGACAGCGGTGCATTCCCGCAAGGGCGATGCGCCGCGCCGACAAAATCAAGGGGTCAGGGCAACGGGGGAAAACAAAGGACGATCGTCCAGATTCATGCGCGGCACGCCTTCGGGGCACCGCGTTATTGCCCTAGTCAATCTATCAGTTCGGAGTTTTTATGCGTACCCGCAGTCTTCTCAGCGCCTTCGCCTGCCTGTTCGCGCTGTCGGCCAGCACGGCCGCCCTGGCCCAGGCCGACGACTATCCCAATCGCCCGATCCGCCTGCTGGTGGGCTTTCCGCCCGGCGGCATTTCGGATGTGATCGCGCGCACGGTGGCCTCCAAGGCCAGCACTATCCTGAAGCAGAACATCGTGGTGGAAAACCGTCCCGGCGCGGGGACCACCATTGCGGCCGATACGGTTGCCCGCTCGGCGCCCGACGGCTACACCCTGCTATTGCAGGACACGACCACGCATGCCATCAACGCCAGCCTGTATCCCAAGCTGCCCTTCGATACGGTCAAGAGCTTCACGCCGATCTCGCTGGTCTCGAGCTCGCCGCTGATGCTGGTGGTCAAGGCCGATTCCCCGGCGCAGAACGTCAAGGAGCTGATCGCGATGTTGGCATCCAAGCCCGGCGGCTATGCCTATGGCTCCTCGGGCAACGGCACCATCATCCACCTGGCCAGCGAAATGATGGACCGGGCGGCGAACGTGCAGGCGGTCCACATTCCCTACAAGGGCAGCGCCCCCATCATCCAGGCGCTGCTGTCGGGCGACGTGGCCTATGCGTGGAGCAGCATGCCGCCCGCCATTTCGCAGGTGAAGGCCGGCAAGCTGCGCGCCCTGGCGGTCAGCACGCCCAAGCGCATCGCCGCCGCGCCGGACGTGCCCACCATCGCCGAAGCGGGCGTCCCGGCGGCGGAGGTCGTGCTGTACAACGGTGTCCTCGGACCCGCCAACCTGCCGCCCGCCATCGTCAAGCGCCTGAACGAGGCCTTCAACGAGGCCGCCAACAGCGACGAGGTCAAGTCCGTCTACGCCACCCTGGGCGCGGAG
This sequence comes from Bordetella bronchialis, assembly GCF_001676705.1. Taxonomy (NCBI): domain Bacteria; kingdom Pseudomonadati; phylum Pseudomonadota; class Betaproteobacteria; order Burkholderiales; family Alcaligenaceae; genus Bordetella; species Bordetella bronchialis. Next base: position 1,334,535 of record NZ_CP016170.1, on the reverse strand, counting down.
CCGGTCGCCGTCACGCCGGAAGCGATGCAGGCGCAGATCAATGCCGATATTCCCAAGTACGGCAAGGTCGTGAAGGAAGTCGGCGCCAAGGTGGACTAGCGTAGCGTCCGCGGATGGGCCGGCCGCGACCGGGCAGGCCACGCGACGCACGCAAAAAAGCCGGGCCTCTTGAGAGCCCGGCTTTTTGTTTTGCTGCCGCCGATAAGCCGGCGGACGATCAGCTGAAGAACTCCTTCACGCGGTCCGTCCAGGACTTGCTCTGGGGCGAATGACGGTCACCGCCGTCGTTCAGCGAAGCCTCGAACTGCCGCAGGATGCTCTTTTGCTCTTCGCTCAGGCGTACCGGCGTTTCCACCACGACATGGCAATACAGGTCGCCCGGATAGCTGCCGCGCACGCCGCGGATGCCCTTGCCGCGCAGACGGAAGGTCTTGCCCGACTGGGTGCCCTCCGGGATGGTGATTTCCGCCTTGCCGCCCAGCGTGGGCACCTGCAGGTCGCCGCCCAGCGCCGCGGTCGTGAACGGGATGGTCAGTTCGCAGTGCAGGTCGTCGCCGTCCCGCTGGAAGATCTTGTGCGGCTTGAGGTGGATTTCCACATAGAGATCCCCCGGCGGGCCGCCGTTCAGGCCCGGCTCGCCATTACCCGCCGAGCGGATACGCATGCCGTCGTCGATGCCGGCGGGGATCTTCACCTGCAGGGTCTTGTTGCGGCGGATGCGGCCGACGCCATCGCAATTGGCGCAGGGGTCGGTGATTTCCTTGCCGCTGCCGTGGCAGGTGGGGCAGGTCTGCTGGACGCTGAAGAAACCCTGCTGCATGCGCACCGCGCCGGAGCCGCCGCAGGTGCGGCAGGTCTTGGGCGTGGTACCGGGCTTGGCGCCGCTGCCGTGGCAGACCTCGCAGTTTTCCCAGCTGGGCACACGGATCTCCGTGTCGAAGCCATGGGCCGCCTGCTCCAAGGTGATTTCCAGCGCGTACTTCAGGTCGGCGCCGCGGTACACCTGCGGACCGCCGCCGCGGCGCGCGGCGCCGCCGAAGATTTCGCCGAAGATGTCGCCGAAGGCATCGGCGAATCCGCCACCCATGCCCGCCCCCATGCCGCCGGCGGCATTGGGATCGACGCCGGCGTGGCCGTAGCGGTCATAGGCGGCGCGCTTCTGCTCGTCGGTCAGGACCTCGTAGGCCTCTTTGGCTTCCTTGAACTTTTCCTCGGCCTCTTTGTTATCCGGATTGCGGTCCGGATGGTACTTCATCGCAAGCTTGCGATAGGCCTTTTTGATGTCATCGTCCGAGGCGTTCTTGGCAACACCCAGGATCTCGTAATAGTCACGTTTTGCCATGATCTTCCAGAGGCTTTTCTTCTTGCGAGGGCGCCGCCGGGGCGGACCCGCGCCGACCAAAACCCTGCTTCCATACGACCGCGCCCGGGACCGGAAAAAATCCGGGCCCGGGCGTTTACACCGTCATGCGCTGCAGCGGTTCATCACTGGTCGCGCTTCACTTCCTTGAAGTCGGCGTCGACCACGTTGTCGTCGGCCGGCTTGGCGTTGTCCGCCGCCGACTGCTGCTGCGCGGCCTGCTGGGCCTGCATGTCGGCGTACATCTTTTCGCCCAGCTTTTGCGACGCGGTGGACAGCGCCTGCACCTTGGCGTCGATCGCGGCCTTGTCGCCATCCTTCAGGGTGGCTTCCAGGTCCTTGATCGCGGCTTCGATGCTTTCCTTTTCGGACGCGTCGAGCTTGTCGCCGTACTCGGTCAAGGACTTGCGCGTGGCGTGCACCAGCCCGTCGGCCTGGTTGCGCGCCTGCGCCAGTTCGGCCAGGCGGTGATCCTCGTCCGCGTTCGCTTCGGCGTCCTTCACCATGCGCTGGATCTCTTCTTCCGACAGACCCGAGTTCGCCTTGATGGTGATCTTGTTTTCCTTGCCGGTGCCCTTGTCCTTCGCGGATACGTGCAAGATGCCGTTGGCGTCGATGTCGAAGGTCACCTCGATCTGCGGCACGCCGCGCGGGGCCGGCGGAATGCCTTCCAGGTTGAACTCGCCCAAGGCCTTGTTGCCCACGGCGATTTCGCGTTCGCCCTGGAATACCTTGATGGTCACCGCCGGCTGGTTGTCGTCGGCCGTGGAGAACGTCTGCGAGAACCGCGTCGGGATGGTCGTGTTCTTCTGGATCATCTTGGTCATGACACCGCCCAGGGTTTCGATACCCAGGGACAGCGGCGTGACGTCCAGCAGCAGCACGTCCTTGCGGTCGCCCGACAGCACGGAACCCTGGATCGCGGCGCCCGCGGCCACGGCTTCGTCCGGGTTCACGTCCTTGCGCGGATCGCGGCCGAAGAACTCCTTGACCTTTTCCTGCACCTTGGGCATGCGGGTCATACCGCCGACCAGGATCACGTCATGGATTTCCGAGACCTTGACACCGGCGTCCTTGATGGCGGTGCGGCACGGTTCGATGGTGCGCTCGATCAGGTCTTCCACGAGCGCTTCCAGCTTGGCGCGCGTGATCTTCAGGTTCAGGTGCTTGGGACCGGAAGCATCGGCCGTGATGTACGGCAGGTTGATTTCGGTCTGCTGGCTGGAGGACAGCTCGATCTTGGCCTTTTCCGCCGCTTCCTTCAGGCGCTGCAGGGCCAGCACGTCCTTCGACAGATCGACGCCCTGTTCTTTCTTGAACTCGCCGATGATGTAGTCGATGATGCGCTGGTCGAAGTCTTCGCCGCCCAGGAAGGTGTCGCCGTTGGTGGACAGCACTTCGAACTGCTTCTCGCCATCGACGTCGGCGATTTCGATGATGGAAATATCGAAGGTACCGCCGCCCAGGTCATAGACCGCAATCTTGCGGTCGCCCTTTTCCGCCTTGTCCAGGCCGAAAGCCAGCGCGGCCGCGGTCGGCTCGTTGATGATGCGCTTGACTTCCAGGCCGGCGATGCGGCCGGCGTCCTTGGTGGCCTGGCGCTGGCTGTCGTTGAAGTACGCCGGCACGGTGATGACGGCTTCGGTGACTTCCTCGCCCAGGTAGTCTTCGGCGGTCTTCTTCATCTTGCGCAGCACTTCGGCCGACACCTGCGGAGGCGCCAGCTTCTTGCCGTGCGCTTCGACCCAGGCGTCGCCGTTGTCGGCCTTGGTGATCTTGTAGGGCATCAGGTTGATGTCCTTCTGCACCTCTTTTTCGTCGTACTTGCGGCCGATCAGGCGCTTGACGGCGTACAGGGTGTTCTTGGGATTGGTGACGGCCTGGCGCTTGGCCGGCGCGCCGACCAGGGTCTCGCCGTCGTCCATGTACGCGATGATGGAAGGCGTCGTGCGGGCGCCTTCGGCGTTTTCGATGATGCGGACCTGCCCACCGTCCATCACAGCCACGCAGCTGTTGGTCGTGCCCAGGTCGATGCCGATGATCTTGCTCATGATGGATTACCTTGAATTAGGTCGGTTCTTAGGTTGAATAGTGAAAAACTCGGTTAGCGTGTAAGTGGGGCTGCCATCAGGGTTTTCAAGCGCGACGCTTTACTTCTTTTCGGCCCGCAACCGGTGCACGGCCTCGGAGAACTGCGGCAGGCCCGGCCAGCCGGTGATCCGGCCCAGGCGCTTGCCCGCCCGGTACATCACGAAAGTAGGGACGCCATGCAGGGAGAACCGCCGGCCCAGCGCCACGTCCGCATACACGTCGGCCTGGAACCAGGTCAGTTCCAGCGCCAGCAGGGCGTCCTGGTGCAGCATGGCCGCCTGCTTGAAACGATTGCAGTTGTAGCAGTCGGTGCCCCACAGGAAGACGCAGCGCAGATCGTCGCCCGGGGCCTGCACCACATCGCGCTCGAAGCCGTCGTTGTCGACGGGGCGCATGCCGAACAGCTCGAATACCTGGGAAGGGTCGAAGGCCTGGGCGTCGGTCACGGCGGCGCTCTTAGCTCTGTTGTCCCGCGGACACCACGACCAGCGCCGGGCGCAGCACGCGGTCGACGATCAGATAGCCCTTCTGCAGGGTCTGGACGACGGTGTTGGCGGGCTGTTCCGAGGGGACGGACGAGATGGCCTGGTGCTGGTGCGGATCGAACTTGTCGCCGGTGGCGGGCGCGATCTCCATCAGCTTGTTGCGTTCGAAGGCGGAGGCCAGCTGCTTGAGCGTGGCTTCCACGCCTTCGCGCATCGACTCGACGGTCTGTTCCTGCTGGGCCAGGGCGGCCTCCAGGCTGTCCTTGACCGGCACCAGGCTTTCGGCGAAGGACTCGATGCCGAACTTATGCGCCTTGGAGACGTCTTCCTGCGCGCGGCGGCGGATGTTTTCCGCGTCGGCGCGGGTACGCAGCAGCTGGTCGTAGTGCTCGGCCGCCTTTGCCTGGGCGGCTTCCAGTTCGGCGCGCAGCGCCGCCAGCAGGTCCTGCTGGCCTTCCCCGCCGTCCGCGGGCGCTCCGGTGTCGGCCGCGTCAGCCGCTGCATCGATGTCGGGCCTTTTCTCGGCAGGCTCGTTCTGTGCCGTCATGGGGTCTATCCTCCGGGGTAACGAATAAGGTTTGCAAGCACTGTGGGGGCCTATGCCCCCTTTTCAAGGGGGGTTAAGCGCGGGCGGCTTGCGAATTGATGTAAGCGACTGAAAACAAACGGGTTTTATTCTGGGCGCGGCCGTTCGCGATGCCCGGCCGCGGGCAGGCGCCCCTTATACGGGCCAGCCCTGCAGATTCCGCTGGACCAGTCCCGCCAGGGCGGCGATCCATGCCTCGTCGTCGTTTACGGCCGGGATGTACCTCAGCCGCTGGCCGCCCGCCGCGACGAAGGCATCGCGGCCCTCGACCTGGATTTCCTCCAGGGTCTCCAGACAATCGGCCAGGAAACCGGGGCAGACCACGTCGACCTCCGTCACCCCATCCTGGGCCAGTCCGATCAGCGTCGGCACGGTGTAGGGCTCCAGCCAGCGCGCCGTCCCGAAACGGCTCTGGAACGTCACTGGCGCCTGCTCCGGCGCCAGGCCCAGGCGCTCGCGCAGCAGGCGCCCCGTGCTCAAGCAGTCCTGGTAGTAAGGGTCGCCCAGTTCGACCGAATAGCGCGGCAGGCCGTGAAAACTCATCACCAGCTTCTGCGGGCGGCCGTGGACGCGCCAATAGTCCTCGATGCGCCCGACGACCGCGCCCAGATAGCCGGGATCGTCATGGAAGCGCTTGATGAAGCGCAGCTCGGGCTGGTCGCGCAGCCGGGCAGCCTGGCGGGTCACCGCGTCCACGGCGGTCGCCGTCGTGCTGGCCGCGTATTGCGGGTACAGGGGCACGACCAGGATGCGCTCGCAGCCGCGGCCGCGCAACTCGTCTAGGGCAGCCGCCACGGAGGGACTGCCGTAGCGCATGCCGAGCGCGACCTCCACGCCGGTCCCGCGTTGGGCGAGCGTCCGGGACAGACCCTGGGCCTGGCGGCGGCTATAGACCATGAGGGGAGAGCCCTCTTCCATCCAGATGCCGCGATACCGCGGCACCAGCTTCTTGGGCCGCAAGGTCAGGATGATGCCGTGCAGGATCGGCCACCAGAGATACCGCGGGATTTCGATCACGCGGGGGTCGGCCAGGAACTCGCCCAGGTAGCGGCGGATTTCCCGGGCGGTGGGCGCCTGCGGCGTACCCAGGTTGACCAGCAGCACGCCGGTCCTGCCCGGGCCGCGGGCCGTCTGTTCGACGAAAGGGTCTCCGCGTTCCGGTTCCGGAAGGAAACGTTCGGGCCACAGATACTTGAACGCACGCAGGAACACGCGGATACCTCGCCAGCCATGCCGTCCCCCGCGGGACCGCCGGCCTATTTGTGGTTATGACTCAGGGCGTTGGACAACAGGCGTGCCGTGATGTCGACGATGGGGATGACGCGCTCGTAGGACATGCGGGTGGGACCGATCACGCCCAGCGTGCCGACCACCTTGCCGTCCACGCCATAGGGCGCGGTGATGACGGAAACCTCTTCCAGCGGGACCAGCTGAGAATCGCCGCCGATGTAGATCTGCACGCCCTGCGCGCGGCTGGAGACATCCAGCAGCTGGAGCAGATCGGTTTTCTTTTCGAACAGGGCGAACATCTTGCGCAGGCGGTCCATGTCCGACGCGATGTCGGTGACGTCCAGCAGTTTGCGCTCGCCCGATATGACCACGGCGTCGCCGTCTTCCACGGCCTCTGTCCCGGCTTCCACCGCGGCCTGCATCAGGCGGGAAATGTCGTCGCGCAGTTGCGCCAGTTCCGTGGCCAGCGTGCGGCGCACCGCATCGAAGGACTTGCCCGCGAAATGCACGTTGAAGAAGTTGGCGGCCTCGACCAGTTCGTGCTCGACGTAGTCGCGCTGCACGAACAGGATGCGGTTCTGCACGTCGCCGTCGGGCGTGACGATGATCAGGAGCACGCGCTTTTCCGACAGGCGGATGAATTCGATCTGGCGGAAAACCTGGGCCCGCTTGGGCGTGAGCACCACGCCGGCGAACTGCGTCAGGTTGGACAGCAGCGCGGCGGCGGCGTTGACGGCGCGGGCCGGCTCGGCGGCCGGCAGGCTTTCGCGGATATGCTCGGGCTGGATGTCGTAGCTGCGGACCGACAGCAGGGAATCGACGAAAAGCCGGTAGCCGCGCGGCGTGGGGATGCGCCCGGATGAGGTATGCGGACTATGGATGAGGCCGGACTCTTCCAGGTCCGCCATCACATTCCGTATGGTCGCCGGCGAAAGATCGAACACCTTGGAAAGGGTGCGCGATCCGACCGGCTGGCCGTCGGCGATATAGCGTTCTATCAACGCCTTGAGCAGTGCGCGTGCGCGGTCGTCCATGTGGCTATTTTATGGAATCTTTTTTGCAACGGTGCCAATTTTGTCCCGCAAAGGCAAATATGGCCCCATATAATCGTTGAATCCTAGCTCAAACCTCTACCGGACGCCCGCCTCCAGCATGCATTTCCCGACTGTCGCCCTCATCGGCAGATACCAGGACACCGGACTGGACGCGCCGCTACGCGCCTTGGCCCAGATGTTGACCGAGGAAGGCCGTGGCGTGCTTATCGAAAAGGACACGTCCCACAACACCGGCCTGGCGGAATTCCCCGTCGCCGACATCGACGAGATCGGCCGTCGCGCCAACCTTGCCGTGGTGATGGGCGGCGACGGCACCATGCTGGGCGCGGCCCGGCTGCTGGCGCCGCACGGCGTGCCGCTGATCGGCGTCAACCACGGCCGGCTCGGCTTCATCACCGACGTCCCCCTGCACGACGCCAAGAACGCCTTGTCGCGCGTGCTGGAAGGCAACTTCAAGGCGGAAGACCGCATGCTGCTGGAAGGCAGCATCTGGCGCGGCGACCAGCAACTGTTCTCGTCGTCGGCCGTGAACGACGTGGTGCTCAACCGCGCGGGCCGCGGCGGCATGATCGAAGTGCGCGTCGAACTGGACGGCGTCTTCATGTACACCCAGCGCGCCGACGGCCTGATCGTCGCCACGCCCACCGGGTCCACGGCCTACGCGCTGTCGTCCAACGGGCCCATCCTGCATCCCGGCCTGCAGGCCATGGTGCTGGTCCCGGTGGCGCCCCAGACGCTGTCCAACCGGCCCATCGTGATCCCCGACAACGGGGAACTGGCCATGACGCTGACCGGCATGGGCCGCGTCGAGCATGGCGCCTCCTGCCACTTCGATATGCAGACCTGGTCCGACCTCCAGCCCGGCGACCGCATCGTCGTGCGGCGCGCCCCGCACACCATCCGCTTTCTGCATCCGGAAGGCTACAGTTTCTTCACCACTCTGCGCCGCAAGCTGCACTGGAATCTGATGCCGCAGGCCACGGATAGCGGAGAATGACGCCGCCATGCTGCGCACGCTGCATATCCGGGATTTCGTAATCGTGGAGAAGGCCGACATCCATTTCGGAGCCGGCTTTACCGTGTTTTCCGGCGAAACCGGCGCCGGCAAGTCCATCCTTATCGACGCGCTGGCGCTGACGCTGGGCGAGCGCGCCGATGCCTCCGTCCTGCGCGAAGGCGCGGCGCGCGCCGACATCAGCGCGGTATTCGACACGCCCGACAGCCTGCGTGCCTGGCTGGCGGAGCGCGAGATCGACGCCGAAGAAGAACTCGTGCTGCGCCGCGTGGTGGACCCGCAAGGCCGCAGCCGCGCCTTCATCAATGGCGTTCCCGCCACGGTCGCGCAGTTGCGCGAACTGGGCGACAGCCTGGTGGACATCCATGGGCAGCACGCCCACCAGAGCCTGATGCGCCCGGACGCCCAGCGCGAATTGCTGGATGCCCAGGGCGGCCACGGCGAATTGCGCCAGACGGTCGCGCAAGCCTGGAAGCACTGGCGGCAATTGGCCAGGCAGCTCGAAGGCCTCGAACGCGACAGCGCTTCGCTGGAGGCGGAGCGCGAGCGGCTGCAATGGCAGGTGGACGAACTCGACAAGCTGGACCCGCGCCCCGGCGAGTGGGAAGCCCTGCAGGCCGAGCACACCCGCCTGGCGCACGCGCAATCCCTGCTGGACGGCGCATCGCGCACGCTGCAGGCGCTGGATGGCGACGACGAATCCGCCCATAGCCGCGTGGTGGCGGCGGTGCACGTGCTGGAGCAGCTCAAGCGCCACGACCCGGGCCTGCAAGGCGTCTGCGACGAACTGGAGTCCGCGCGCATCGCGATCGCCGAAGCGGTTTCCGACCTGAACAACTACGTCAGCCGGGTGGACCTGGACCCCGCGCGGCTGGCCCAGGCGGAAGAACGCCTGGGCGCCGTATTCGAACTGGCGCGCAAATTCAAGACCGAACCGGAATCCCTGCCCGATCTGCGCGAGTCCCTGCAGGCGCAACTGGCCGACATGGCGGCGGCCGCCGATGTCGATGCGCTGCGCGCCCAGACGGAAGCGGCCCAGGCCGACTACGCCAAGGCCGCGGCCAAGCTGTCCGCCGCCCGCCGCAAGGCCGCCAAGGAATTGAGCAAACTCGTCACCGACGCCATGCAGGCGCTGGCCATGCAGGGCGGCCGCTTTGAGGTCTCCGTCGAAAAAGCGGCATCGCCGTCGGCGCAAGGCGACGACACGGTGGAATTCCTGGTCGCGGGCCACGCCGGCACCACGCCGCGGCCGCTGGCCAAGGTGGCATCGGGCGGCGAGCTTTCACGGATCTCGCTGGCGCTATCGGTGATCGCCAGCCGGGCCGCGCGCGTGCCCACCCTGATTTTCGACGAGGTCGATAGCGGCGTGGGCGGCGCGGTGGCCGAGGTCGTGGGCCGGCTGCTGGGTGAACTGGGCCAGCGCCACCAAGTGCTGTGCGTGACCCACTTGCCGCAAGTCGCGGCGCGCGGCGGCGCGCACTACCAGGTCAGCAAGGCGGAGAAAGCCGGCACCACGCATTCCCGCATCGTGGAGCTGGATGCCGATGCAAGGGTAGAGGAAATCGCCCGCATGCTGGGCGGTATCAAGATCACCGCCACCACGCGGCAGCATGCCCGGGAAATGCTGGGCGCCTGATGGCGGGCGCCGTCGGGGGGGCGCCGTGGCGGCCCCGCCTGGGGCACGCACTGGCGCGGCCCCGCCTGCGCGGCCCGCCCTGCGCGGCCCGGCCTGCGCGGCCCGGCCTGATGCGGCCCGCCTAGCGGCGGGCGGCGCAGTCGCCGCAGGTACCGTAGAGCACCATGGCGTGGCTTTCCAGCAGGAAACCGTTGTCCTTGGCGATCTTGTGTTGCCGCTTTTCGATATCGATGTCGTTGAATTCCACGACCTTTCCGCAGTTCGTGCAGATGAGGTGATCGTGATGGTCGCCGTCGTTCAGCTCGAAAACGGCCTTGCCGCTATCGAACTGGCTGCGCGCGAGAATGCCGGCCTGCTCGAACTGCGTCAGGACGCGGTAGACCGTGGCCAGGCCGATTTCGACGTTTTCGGCGATCAGGGCGCGGTAGACGTCTTCCGCGCTAAGATGGCGCTGCTCCGCTTTGCGGAAAATATCCAGGATCTTCAGGCGCGGAAAGGTGGCCTTCAAACCCATGGTCTTGAGGTCGCTTTGATCGCTCATTGGTCCAGTAGGGAAAGTTCCGCATGACGGGCGGGACGGGAGACCAGGCCGACGTGGCCGCCGGCTTATGCCCCTGCGCTATCGCGCCCTGTTGTCCACGCCACGCGGAATGACTTGAATAAACCTTTATGATAACGGTTTTGCCAGTATCCATTACGGGGAACCCCGAGTGTTCACGATCGCACGTTCCACATCCCACCGCCTGAAGGCGGCCATCGCCATCGGCGCGCTCGCGGCCGTCCTGGCGGGATGCAGCTCCGACAAATGGGGGTTTCCGTATAAGGCGCCGGTTCAGCAGGGCAACTGGATCACCAGCGAACAGGTTGCCCTGTTGCGCCCCGGCATGACGCGGGAACAGGTCCGCTTCGCCCTGGGCAGCCCCACGCTGACCAGCGTGCTGCACTCCGACCGCTGGGACTATCCGTACTACTACAAGCCGGGCTATGGCCCCACGCAGGAACGGAAGTTCACCGTCTTCTTCGAGAACGACAAGCTCACGCGCTGGGAAGGCGACAAGCAGCCGGCCGTCCAGCCCTACCAGCTGGCGGATGGGCCCGCGGGGTCGTCGGGGACCAGCGTTCCTCCGCCGCAGAATCCCGCGCCGGCCAGCACGACGCCTGCCGGACCCGCCGGGGGCGGACTGCCCGCTGGCGTGACCTCCTCGGACAACAGCCCGGCGGCGGCCGCCTCGTCCGGCAACGCGCCGGCTCAGGCCGCGCCCGCCGGCGGGGCCCCCGCCGGAACTTCCCGCACCGCCCAGCCGGGCGCGGCGCAGTAGCACGACGGGCGCCGGGCGCGCGCGGCCCCCACGCCGGCGCCAAGCCCGGGCCCGCAAATCGACAACGACGTCTAGCGAGGATCTACCCATGCGCATCGCCATTGCCGGCGCCAGCGGCCGGATGGGCCGCATGCTTATCGAAGCGGTGCTCGGCCACCCCGACATGACCCTGGCCGTCGCCCTGGACCGGGCAGGCAGCGACCACATCGGCCAGGACGCCGGCGCCTTCCTGGGGCGCGACACCGGCGTCGCCATCACGGACGACACGCAGGCCCTGGCCAACGCGGATTGCCTGATCGACTTCACGCGCCCGGAAGGCACCCTGCGCCATCTGGATGTCTGTGCGCGGCACGGCGTCAAGGCCGTCATCGGCACCACGGGTTTCGATGAAGCGGGCCACGCCGCCATCGCGCGCGCCGCGGAAAAGACCGCGATCGTCTTCGCGCCCAATATGAGCGTGGGCGTCAATGCCACGCTGCGCCTGCTTGAAGTCGCCGCGCGCATCCTGAATTCCGGCTACGACGTGGAAGTGTTCGAAGCGCATCACAACAAGAAAGTCGACGCGCCGTCCGGCACCGCGCTGAAGATGGGAGAGACCGTCGCCAAGGCCTGGGGCGTGGAATTGCCGGACGTCGCGACCTGGACGCGCCATGGCGACACCGGTGTGCGCGAACCTGGCACCATCGGCTTTTCCGTGGTGCGCGGCGGCGATATCGTGGGCGATCACACCGTGTATTTCTGCGGCATAGGCGAACGCGTCGAAATCACCCATCGCAGCAGCAGCCGCGCCACCTATGCGCAAGGCAGCCTGCGCGCGGCCGACTTCCTGCGCGACAAGACGCAGGGCCTGTTCGACATGCAGAAGGTGCTGGGCCTGTAGCCCGCCCGCCGGCGGACACCCCAGCCGCAACGATCAGGGCCGCACCGGCTCCGCTTCGAGTTCGACGCCGTACCTGGCGCTGACATCCGTGCGTATGGCCTCGGCCAGGGCCATGATGTCGGCGGCGGTGGCGCCGCCCCTGTTCACCAGCACCAGCGCCTGCCGGTCGTGGACGCCCGCCTTGCCCATCGCGCGGCCCTTCCATCCGCATCGATCGATCAGCCAGCCCGCCGCCAGCTTGTAGCGCCCATCCGCCTGCGCGTAGGACACCAGGTCAGGAAACCGCTGGCGCAGCGCCGCGTGGCGTTCCGCGGTAACGATAGGGTTTTTGAAGAAGCTGCCCGCGTTGCCGATGACGGCCGGATCCGGCAGCTTCTCGCGCCGGATGCCGCACACGGCGTCGAAGATGGCGCGAGCCGACACGGAATCGCCGCCGGCCAGGGCGGGATGCCGCTTGACGTCCGGATAGTCGAGCACCGGACGCCATGGCCGCGGCAGCGCGAAGCGCACCGACACGATCGCCCAGCGGCCGGGTTCGTCGTGCTTGAACCGGCTGTCGCGATAGGCAAAGCGGCAATCCCGCGCCGACATCGCGACCATCTCCCCACGCACCACGTCCCAGGCGTTCAACCCCAGGAAACGCTGGTCCAGCTCCACGCCATAGGCGCCGATGTTCTGCACCGGCGATGCCCCCACCGTCCCGGGAATCAGGGCGAGGTTCTCCAGGCCGTCCCAGCCATTGCGCAGGCAGGTGTCGACGAAGCCATGCCAGTTTTCGCCGGCGCCGGCCTCCACGATCCAGGCGTCGGCGCGGGCTTCCAACAGGCGAATGCCGGGGATGGCCATATGAGCCACCAGGCCTTCCATGTGCGCGGGAAGCACGACATTGCTGCCTCCGCCCAGCACGAAAAGCCGCCCATGTTGCCGCGCCAAGGCGGTCAGCGCGGGAAGCTGCGCGGGAGAAACCAGGCGGACATAGGCCCGCGCGGCCGAGGCCAGGCCCAAGGTGTTGAGGGCGGTAAGGTCCGCCGCGATCGGCGCTAGAGTTTCCGTATCGGTATTGGACGCCGATGGATTTGACATCGATTTTCGGAAGCTGATATAGTTTCGTTCTTCGCTGATTTTACGCGATAGCGATGCGGGAATAGCTCAGTTGGTAGAGCGCAACCTTGCCAAGGTTGAGGTCGCGAGTTCGAGACTCGTTTCCCGCTCCAGAATTCCGATCCGCAGTGCCCCGATGAAGAACCAGAATCGGGAAGCCTGCAAGAAAGCCGATCAAAAGAGTGATCAAAAGGCCGATAAAAAGGCCGATCGATCAAAAGGCCTGAAAGGGGCGAATCGGGGGCGAACCCCATGATTCGCCCCTTTTCTTTGCGCCGCCCGTACAACGACGGGCGTCGGCGTGGCAGCGTCGGCCGCACTAAAACCGCATCGCGAGCGTGAGCACACCCGCTTGCTGCCGGTTGCCACCGCCGAACTGCGCGTCGTAGGCGATGCCCGCCGTCGTATTGCGCGCGATGGTCATCTCGGCGCCGAGCCCGAGTACGGCGGCGTCGCGCGCGATCGGGACGCCCGTCACGGAGAACGTCTTACCGCCATCGAAAGCCAGATCCTGTCTTGGCGTCAAATCGCCCATTGCGTGGCGCCAGCCCAGCGAAGCGGTCAGACGTCCCGGCGCGCGGTCGGATCCGAACAGCCACGCGCCGCGCAATCCCAGCGTCGTGCTGGTCACATCGTCGGAATTTCCCGACCCGTGCAAGGCCGCCGTACCGCCCGACTCATCGAAGTGGCGCGTGCGCAGCTGGTTCCACGCGACGCCGGCGAAGGGTTCGATGTTGTAGGCATCGCCCAGCGGCAAGTTGTAGCCGAGTTCGGTGAACACCTGCGCCGAAGAGGCGTGATAGGACGACTCGAGGCTCTGGTCCAGGCTCCCGGCCGCCACGCTGCGCTTCGTGCCGATATCGTGCCAACTGTAGGCCGCGCCGGCCATGAAGCGGAAATGGCCGGGTCCGGCTTGGACGTTCCGCCCGCCGAACAACGTCGCCGTATAGCTGTCGACATTGGTTCGCGACGACACATCGGCGACCGAACTGTGGCTGCCGATGTAGCCAAGCGCGCCGCCCAGCCGCCAGCCTCCGCCGATCGCGCCGTCGCCGCCGACGAAAAGGCCTCCGTCCGACTGACTTACACGCGATGCGTTGCCGTCGCCGCCGAACGTGCGCCAGTTGCCGAATACTTGCGCCCAGACCGGATGGGCGCCGCTGCGCGGCAGGGCGTCGGACAACGGCGAGCCCCATTGGGCCGTGGGCGGCCCTGCCAGCGCGTGCGCATCGAGGTTGCCGCGCAGATGGGCCAATGGCAGCGTGCGCACGGTATCCCCCAGGCTCTGCAACACGCTGACATTGCTCGCATAGGTTTCGCCGGAAAGCATGTTCAAGGCCGAACGCGCCTCGTCCGGCGCCATGCCAAGCACCGCGGCCGCCACCTGCCCGGCGGCGGTGCCGCTGGCGGCGCCGGCCACCGAACCGGCCAATCCACCGTTGCCGCCGAGCGGACCGCTGGCCGAGGCACCGCCATTCCCGGCCGGCGACGACCCACTTCCGGTCACGGGTGGCGCTTCGTTATCCAGCGCACTGCCCACGCTGCTCTGGTTGCCCGTATTGCCGACGCTGCCGATCGGCACGTCGTTGCGCGTAAGCGTCATGAACGCGTTGTGCGGGTCGTAGCTGAGCGTGGGAGTCAGGAAGGCATACGCTGACGAGACGCCCGTGAACCGGCCCTGTATGCCGCCATCCGCGGTCAGGATGTTGTAGGTCGTGCGCGGCGCATAGTTGCCGTCGGGCCCCACGTGCGCCACGCTGCCGTCCAGGTAGGCGATGCCGGTGACGTGGATGCGGTCGCTCGCGCTGCTGGCCGGATCGGCATGCACACGATAGACGGTGTCCTGGCCAAAGGTGAGGTTGCCATTGACGGTAAGCGTGCCGATGGGCGAACCATCATTGCCGGGGGAGATCACCGCGGTGGGATAAAGGGTGGTGGTGCCCAGCTGACCGACGCCCGCCAACACGACTTCCCGGCCGATATCGACGGGACCGTTCAACTTGCCGTTCAATTCCAGGGCGCCGTCGGCGATCAGGATGGGGCCGGTCAGCCCGCTGCTATCCGCGTTCAGGATCACCGATCCCGGTCCGGTCTTGACGAAACCGCTGGTGCCTTGCAAGGCGTTGTCGATGGTATCGACGAATTGGCCGGAGGCGTAGGTGCCGTCGCCCACCACGATGGCAGGCGGGTTGCCCCCGTTGGGGACCAGGGTGATGGGAGCGCCTTGCAGGCGGTATCGGTCCGTGGCGAACTGAAGGCCCGATACGCGTACGGGACCCGCGCCGCCATCGACGGTCACCGTACCGGTCGCGCCGGTGAAAATCGCGTATGCGCCATCGGGCAAGGCTCCCGTGGCATTGCTTGGACTATTCCAGTTCGTGCTGGCGGCGGTCCAGGTGCCATCGCCGCCGCCGGCTCGGGTGGCGGACGCCACGCCGTTGCCGTTCCACAAGTTGGTCGTGCTCGGGCCGAGGATAAGGTTGATCTGCTTGTCGCCGGTCAGCGATTGGATGGTGGCCGCAGGCAAGGAGTCGCCGCTGACCGAACCCAGCGACAGGCCGTTCCCGCTCAACGTGCCGCCGTATGTCAGGATCCGGTAGTAGCCGGCAGTGACGCCCAAGGTATTTACCGAGACGTTCAGCGTCGTGTTGTTAAGGGCGGCGTCGCCGCGGACAGTGATGTTGTCGCCGGTGCCCGGCTGCGTAATAGGCAGCCCGGCATAGCCGGTCTCGAAGTCGAATGCGGCATTGTTCATCGACAGGTTGCCGTTGACCACGAGGTTGCCGTTCGAGACACCGGTTGGCGTACCGACGGGATAGCCGGGCGCGACGCGCGCGTTGCCCGTCACGCTGAGATCGCCATTGATCGAGCCGAAGCCGCCGACAATGGCGTTCGAGGTCGCGGCGACGTTCCCGTCGATAGCGACGCCCGCGCCGCCGCCGTTGCCACCGATCACCAGCGTGCCACCGTTCACGTCGATCCCGCCCGGAAAGCTGGCCGAACCGTCGAAAACCCGCGTATCCCCCGGCGAGACGGTCAAATCCGCCGCCATGCCCGCCCCGCAATAGGACGCGCTCAACGCAATCGTCGCCTTCAGCCACTTCTTCTTGGCGTACATCAATGTGGACTCCCCTGTATCGGTCAACAGTTCGATGCTCGGGCCGCCGGTTGCCGGAACTGCCATGTCGCAAACCGGTCCGTTGGCGGATGAGCACCCGCGAAAAAAGACGCAATGTATACCGCTTTAGGAGCAATACCAAGAATTTAGAAGGCAGATACCATCCAGATCGCCGAAGATACCGAGTTTTGATGATCCTAAATATGTAGATTGGGAGGATGGATACCATCCAGCCGGAAGCACGCCGGTCGCTTGGAGCAGGCGTACGCGAACCGCACCACGGTCTTCCTTGCGGAGCGGTACATGCAGACTCGCGGGGAATTGTCGCGTGTAGGCGCTCGCACCCTCGCAAGCACGGGCGGCCGCGTTAGCCATTCGCACACATTGCGGCCCGGCCACAACGCGCAGCATCCCTTCAAGGCTGCAATTCAATCTCCCACCGCACCCAGTCGCCCCGATAAGTGACGTCGGCGTAGTAAAGGATCAAGCCCTTCTTGTCCACGAATACGCGCGTGACGTTGACGACGGGGCTGCCCGCGCGCACGCGCAGCAGCCGCGCCGCCTCAGCGTCCGCCGAGCCGATGGACATGGTCTGGCGGGCCCGCTCTATCCGCACGGACTTCATTTCCATCAAGGTGGGGATGACCGCCCGCGACCGGAATTTCTCCGGCGCGCGCTGGAAGATGTCCTGCAGCAGGTATAGGGAGATGACGGCGTAGGGTTGCCCTTCGGTGAAATGCTGGCGGCGCATGAACACGTAGCTGTCGCCCAGCGTACCCGCGTCCGCCGCGGCGGGCGGCTTGCCATGGGATTCGTCGAAGGTGAGCATTTCGGCGCTGGTCGATTCATACATCGCGGCCAGAGACCGCAGCGAAGTCTGCATCACGACGGTGTTCGGACTTTCGGCGGCGCGCGTCACGACGGTGCCCAGCCCCCGCCTGGGGGCCAGCAGGCCCTCCTTGGTCAGCAGTTGAACGGCCTGCCGCACGGTGATGCGCGCCACCTGGAATTCCGCGGCCAGCGTTTCCAGTGTGGGGATACAGGTACCGGGAAGCCATTCCCGTTTGCCTATGCGGTCGCGCAATATGTCCGCCAGCTGCAGATAAAGCGGGATGGGGCTGTCTTGGGTGAGGTTTGACATCGGCAAACAATCAAAAGTACTATCAATAGAACTTTAGGCTTTTAATCCTTTCGCTGACCATTATGCAACACAGCCCCCGAGGGAGTCGTGGCTACGACTACATCATTGTCGGCGCGGGTTCGGCCGGATGCGTGCTGGCCAACCGCCTCAGCGCCGACCCCGCCGCGCGGGTACTGTTGCTGGAGGCCGGCGGCCCCGACCGCAATTTCTGGCTGCGTCTGCCGGTGGGTTATTTCAAGACCATCTACGACGAACGGTTTTCACGCGTCTTCCGGGCCGAGGGCGGCGCCGCGCTCAAGGGACGCGAGATCGCCTGGCCCCGCGGCCGCGTCCTGGGCGGCTCGAGCTCCATCAACGGCCTGATCTACACGCGCGGCCAGAAGGAAGACTTCGACGACTGGGCCCAGGCCGGCGCCCATGGCTGGGACTATCGGTCGGTACTGCCCTACTTCAAGCGGTCCGAGGCCTATCGCGGCCCCGCCTCGCCGTATCACGGCGTGCATGGCGAGCTGGGCGTGTCGCCGCTGCGCAACGACCATCCTTATTGCCAGGCATGGCTGGACGCCGCGCAGGCCTTGGGACTGCCGAGCAATCCGGACTTCAATGGGGAAACCGATTACGGCGTGGGCAATTACCAGCTGACGCTGAAGGGCCGCTGGCGTGCGAGCGCGGCGGCCGCCTTCCTGCGGCCGGCGCTGGCGCGCGACAACCTGACGGTGATCACGCGCGCCCAGGTCACCCGCGTGCTGTTCGAGGGCCAACGCGCCGTGGGGGTGGAATGGGTATGCGACGGCATGACCGACAATGCCACGACGGACCGCGAGGTCATCCTCTCCGCCGGCGCCATCCAGTCGCCGCAGGTCCTGCAATTGTCCGGCGTGGGGCCCGCCGCGCTGTTGCGCAGGCTCGGCATACCCGTCGTGGCCGACGCCGCGGAAGTCGGCGCCAACCTGCAGGATCATTACCAGGCGCGCACCATCGTCCGGCTCAAGACTCGCAAATCCCTGAACAATGACGTACGCAACCCATTGCGGCTGGCCTCCATGGGGCTGGAGTGGCTGCTGTTCGGACAGGGTCCGCTGACCGTAGGCGCCGGCCAGGCGGGCGGATTCGCGCGCACCCGCCACGCGGTAGGCGGGCGCAGCGACGTCCAGTTCGCGATCATGCCCCTGTCGGTCGACAAGCCCGGCGAGCCCCTGCACCGCTACGCCGGTTTCACGGCCAGCGCCTGCCAGTGCCGCCCGGCATCGCGCGGCCGCGTGGATATCGTCTCCACCGATCCTTACGCCGCGCCGCGCATCCAGGCGAATTACCTGGTCGAGGAAATCGACCGCAAGACACTGGCCGACGGCCTGCGGATGCTGCTCGAGATCTATGCGCAGCCGCCCTTCCGCGACCTGGTGGAGGCGCCGGTACTGCCCGCGCCATCGCGCGCGTCGAACGGCGACCTGCTGCGATTCGCCTGCGAGCACGGCAGCACCATCTTCCATCCCAGCGGAACCTGCCGCATGGGCAGCGACGACCGGGCGGTGGTGAACCCCTTGCTGCAGGTCAAGGGCGTCTCTGGCCTGCGTGTCATCGATGCATCGGTCATGCCTGCCGTGACGTCCGCCAACATCAATGCGCCCACCATCATGATCGCCGAGAAAGGCGCGAGCCTGATCCTGGACGGGCCCATCCAGGGCGCCCCCCGGACGGCCCGCGCAGCCGAGATGCAAACCTTATCCGGAACCCCCACATGAAATACGACTATGGCAACCTGATCGATGGCGTGTGGCAGGACACCGGCCAGATCTTCGACACCCATAATCCCGCGCGGCCCGCGGAGACGGTCGGCCGCTACGCCATGGCCGACAAGGCCATGGTGGACCGCGCCGTCGCGGCGGCAAGCCGCGCCGCGCGCGAGTGGCGCCGCGTGACGGTGGCGCAGCGCTGCGACATACTGGGCCGCTATATCGACGCCATCGAAGCCGCGCGCGGGGTACTAGCCGCCGCCATCACGGCCGAGCAGGGCAAGACGCTGAAGGAAAGCCTGGGCGAAGTGGCCAAGGCCTGCGGCGAAAGCCGCTACATGATGCAGCATGCCATGGCGGAGACAGGCAGCCGTCACGCCGCATCGCTGCGCCCGGGCGTGCGCAACCTCGTGGTACGGCGGCCACGCGGCGTCATTGTCGCCATCACGCCGTGGAATTTCCCCGTCATGACGCCCATGCGCAAGATCGCGCCGGCCCTGGCTTTCGGCAATGCCATCATCGTGAAGGCATCGGAATTCACGCCCGCGGCCGCGTGCCTGCTGGGGGCCATCGCCGCCGACATCCTGCCCAATGGGCTGGTGCAGATCCTCCACGGCGGCCCGGAGATAGGCAACGCCCTGGTGAGCCATCCCGGCGTACAGGGCGTGACCTTCACCGGTTCGGTGGGCACGGGCAAACGCATCGTGGCGGCGACCGCCAGCAATCTTGCCGAGGTCTCGCTCGAACTGGGCGGCAAGAACGCGGCCGTCATCCATGATACGGACGACCTGGACGCCTGCCTGGACCAGGTGGCGCAGGCCGCCATGATGTGCTCGGGCCAGCGTTGCACCGCCGTCAGCCGCGTACTGGTCCGCCGTGACCTGCATGCCCAGGTGGCGGCGGGACTGGCGCGGCGCATGGCGGCGATGCGCCTGGGCGACGGCAGCGACCCGTCGACCGAACTCGGCCCCATGACTCACCGGGCGCAGCTGGAGCATGTCCGCCTGTCGGTGGACCAGGCGCGCCGCGATGGCGCCGTGGTGGTCACGGGCGGCGAGCCGGTCCGGGTACCCGGCTGCGTGGACGGCTATTTCTATGCCCCGACGCTGCTGGACCGGGTTGCGCCCGACTCGGCGGCGGCGCGCGAGGAAATCTTCGGCCCCGTGGTCAGCCTGATTTCCTACGAGACGCTGGACGACGCGCTGCACCTGCTCAACGATGTGGCCTACGGCCTGACCGCCGCCTTGTTCTCCAACGACGCCCGAGCCATCGCCCGCTTCGTGGACGAGTGCGAAACCGGCATGCTGCATGTCAACCACGGCACCGTGCCGGACAGCCACATGCCGTTCGGCGGCATCAAGGCGTCCGGCGTCGGCGCGTACTCGGTGGGGCCGGGCGCGGCTGCCTTCTACACGACCGAGCATTCTGTCTACCTGGGAGCATGAATGAGCAAGCAACCCAACATCATCCTGATCATGACGGACCAGCAGCGCTTCGACACCATCGGCGCGTTGGGCGCGCCATGGATGAAGACGCCCGTGCTGGACAGGATGGCCCGCGAGGGGACCGCATTCACGAACTGCTATGTGACCTCGCCGGTCTGCGTGGGCTCGCGTGCCAGCCTTTTCCAGGGCATGTATCCGCATGCCACGGGCGTCTTCACCAACTTCCATCCCTGGGAGCCCACGTGGGTGAACGCGCTGGCCGATGCAGGCTACCACTGCGTGAACATCGGCAAGATGCATATCAATCCCTACGACGCGAAAGGCGGCTTCCACCAGCGCTTTTTCGTCGAGAACAAGGACCGCCCGCTGTTCCTGGACGAACATACGCGCGCGCTGTATGACGAATGGGACAAGGCCCTGCATGCGCGCAAGCTGCAAAAGCCCAGCCGATATACCCGCCACCGGAACGATCCGGCGGGTTACAGGAACGCGATGGGCGCCTTCGCCTGGGACATGGACGATGACATGCATTCGGACATGTTCATCGGCGACCACGCCACATGGTGGCTGAAGGAGCGGCAGTCGCAGAATCCGCTATTCCTGCAGATCGGCTTTCCCGGCCCGCATCCGCCCTACGATCCCCTGCCGCGCTATCTCGATATGTACCGCGATGTCGACATCCCCGTTCCTGAACCCACGGCCGCGGAACTCGCTGCGCAGCCGGCCATGCATGCCACCTTGCGCGGCAACATGATACGCAGCAACTATGACTCGGTCGCCTGGAAAGAGCACGCGTCCCGGGAAGAACTGCTGCGCATCCGCCGCCATTACGCGGCGAACGTCAGCATGATCGACGACAAGGTGGGCCAGATCATGGAGACGCTGGAAGAAAAAGGCTACCTCGACAATGCACTGGTGATTTTCACCTCCGACCATGGCGACGCGCTGGGCGACCACGGCCATATCCAGAAATGGACGATGTACGACTGCTCGGTACGGGTGCCCTTGATCTTCTGGTCCAAGTCCCTGGTGCAGGCGATGCAGACCGACGCGCTGGTGCAGCTGATGGATATCGCTCCCACCATCCTGGAGTCCGCCGGCGTTGCGGTGCCACGGTCCTTCGAGGCCAGATCCCTGTGGCCCATCCTGCACGGCGAGGCCCGCGGCATCCGTACGGCGGTGTACTCGGAACTGGCGCGCGACCACATCCAGACCGGGGCGGAATACATGGTGATGTGCCGCGACGCGCAATGGAAGATCGTCTACTACCTGGGCGAGACCGCTGGAGAGCTCTACGACATGAAGCAGGACCCCGGCGAACTGAACAACCTGTGGTCGGCGCCCGAACACCAGGCCATGAAAGAACAGATGATCAGGGACCTGTTGGAATGGTCGGTACGCGGCGCGATCGGCAGCCGCCAGCACCCCGCCCTGAAGCCGCAGCAGCCCATGCCGATCTGAGGCCTCCGGACATCGACACGAATACGCCAGAAAAACGAGGAGACAGAATCATGAACAAATACGGATCGGCCGCCCTGCTCGCGCTGGCATTGGGCACGGCCGTCACGGCCAGTCAGGCGGCGGAATCCTATCCCAGCCGCCCGATCAATCTGGTCGTGCCCTTTCCGGCCGGCGGCGTGGTCGACGTGGTCGCGCGCATGGTGGGCCAGAAAATGGCGGGCGCGCTCGGCGCATCCATCGTCGTCGAGAACAAGCCCGGCGCGGGCGGCACGATAGGCGCGGCCTACGTATCCAAGGCCGCGCCCGACGGCTACACCTTGCTGCTGGGCGGCTCGGCCACGCAAGTGTTCGGTCCCGCCCTTTATAAGAACCTGCCCTACGACGCCCGCACCGCCTTCGCTCCTGTCGGGCAGATCAGTTCCGGGCCGCTGGTGCTGGTCGTGGGATCCACGGTAAAGGCGAATACCGTGCCGGAACTCGTTTCCTATCTGAAGGGCCAGCAGGACAAGGCTTTCTATGGCAGCAATGGCAACGGCACCTTCCCCCAGTTGGCCGCCGAGCTCTTCAAGCAGGCCAACGGCCTGTCCACGGCCCATATTCCCTACAACGGCGGACCTGCCGCCATGACGGCCCTGGTCGCCGGGGACATCGCGTTTTCCATCAACCATATCCCGGTGGTACAGGGCCTGGTCAAGGGTGGGAAGATACGCGCGCTGGCGACCACGGGCGCTAAACGGTCCGTGGCTTTTCCCGATCTGCCCACCATGCAGGAAGCCGGCATGCCAGGTTTCGAGGCTGGCGCCTGGTGGGGCCTGTTCGCGCCCGCCGGCACGCCCGCATCCGCCGTCGATAAACTGAACATGGCATTGAAGGCCGCGCTGGAAGACAAGGCCGTGCAGGCCAGCCTGGCGGCGCAGGGTGACGAGGTCTTGTACAGCTCGCCGCAGGACTTTGGCCGCTTCGTCCAGGCCGAGACCAGGAAGTGGACCCAGGTGGTGAAGTCGGCCGACCTGAAGATCGACTAGGCCGGCGAACTGGGCGCTATCCCCGGCGGGCGCGCCTGCCCGGCACGTCGCGCCGCACGAAGGTACTGGACTGCCGCGCCACTTCCGCGACCTCGCGGCCGAGCGCGGAATCGGGATAGTGGGGGAAATAACAGGCGTAGGTCACGGTCGGCGCCGGCACCGAGGTCTTGACCAGCGCGAGACTGCCGGCGCGCAGTTCACTTCGAAAAAGCTGCACGGGCAGGCAGCCGATGCCGACGCCGGCCGCCACCAGGCCGGCCAGGGCCTGGATATTGTTGCCGCCGTAGATGCGGTCAGGCCGCAGGCCGGCGCTCTCCCAGATCCGGCCGCACACCAGCGTGATGACGGAATGCGCGGATTGTTCGATCACCGGCTTCTCGGCAAGCGCCTGCAAGGGATGCACGGCATCCGGCGCGAACATGCCCGGGGCGGAAAACCACCCGAACTTCACATCCCCCACGCCCAGTTTCACGACGCCTTCCGACGGCCGGTGGTCAGGCAGGATGGCAAAGTCCAGGGCGCCCCGCTCGACCTTTTCGTGCAAGGTCAGGGAAAGATCGATTTCCGGTTGCACGATGATCGACGGATACAAGGCCTTCATCCGTTTCAAGAAATCGGGGAACCACGTCAGGGCGACCACCTCGGTCAGCCCGACCTTGAAGACGCGGGCCGGCGGGGCGCCGGAGCGCTTCAGGTTCTCGAGCGCCTGGAGCCGGTCGAACAGACGTTCGCACTCGGCCTCGAGCTCGCGGCCCAGCCGCGTCAGCTGGCGCCTGCGGCCGTCTTCCTCGAACAACGGCCCCGCGGCCGCGGCCTCGACCTCTTGCAGGCGCTTGGTCACGGCCGACTGGGTAATGTGCAGCTTTTCGGCGGCCCGGTTCAATGTGCCCAGCCTGGCGACCCAGTAGAACGCTTGCAACTGTTTGATGGTCAGCATGTCAATCGGCCTTGGCCGGCGCCAGCGCCGTGTTGAAATCGCAGGTCTTGCGGGCGAGATCGGCGACGGTCGAGTGGAACGCCGTCATGGGCGCCACCCGCATCAGCAGCGTGTACGGCAGGCTCGGGGCCCCGATGGGGATTCTCACTTCCCTGAGCAGGCCGGACGCCATACCCTGGGACGCCACCGCCCGCGGCAGGCTGGCGATGCCCAGGCCCGCGGCGCAGATGCCGGCAAGCGCGGCAAGGCTGTCGCTTTGGATCGAGCTGGCCAGCTTGACGCCCCGCTCCGCCAGCCAGTCCTCGACCTGCGTCCCGCCCCCCTGCGCCCGCCCTTGCAGCAGCACGGTCTGCCGCTCGAACTCCGAGAGCTTCATGGAAGCCGGCAGCGGCGCATCCGCCGCGCAGAACCAGCCGCATTTGGCGACGCCGACCGGCAAGCGGACCATATCGTGGGAGCGGACCGACTCCATGACCACCGCCGCATCCAGTTGCCCATCCCGCATCAGCGCGTGCAGGCCGAACGACGATCCGACTTTCAAATCGAGGCGCAGCCGGGGATAGCGTGCCTTCAGCTTCGCGATGAACGATCCCAGCCAGGTCACGGCGGACAGCTCGGTCACGCCCAGCCTGAGCGTGGGCGCGTAAAGCGTCGAACCGCCGAAACGCTCCATCAGGTCCGTGCGCTGCCGCAGGATGCCGCGCGCGTGCAGCAGGACCTCCTGGCCCTTCGCGGTCAATTGCGCCGCGCGGCGGTCGCGGCTGAACAGCGGCTGTGCGTAGCCTTGCTCGAATTCGCGGATCAGGCGCGAGACGCCGGATTGCGACGTACCGAGATGCCGCGCGGCCTTTTCAAAAGACCCCATGTCGGCAACGGCGACGAAGGCTTCGAGCTCCCGGAAGGTGGTCATCCTGGGAAACACCCCATGTTTTCATACCGGATTGGAATTCTCTCACATCAGTAATTATCTCTTTTCAGAATTATTTCGCGTGCGGACAATCTGCCTACCCTACATCGTCGAGCAGCCACATGCCTACACACCCACAGATCCTCGCCGACCGGCTCGGCCACGTGAAACCGTCGGCCAGCGTCGCCGCGAAAGCACGCGCCGACGCGATGCGCGCGGCGGGCCGGGACATCACGGACTTCACGCTGGGCGAGCCCGACTTTCCCACGCCCGCCCATATCGTGCGGGCAGGCATGGCGGCGCTGGAAAGCGGCCACACCCGCTACACGGCGTCCGCGGGCACCGCCGCGCTGCGCAAGGCGATCGCGGGCAAGCTGAAGCGTGAAAACGCGCTTGAATTCGCCATGGATGAGATCGTCGTGGGGAGCGGCGCGAAGCACGTGATCTTCAATGCCTTGATGGCCACCGTCAATGAAGGCGACGAGGTGATCGTACCGGCGCCCTACTGGGTGTCGTACCCAGAGATGGTCCTGATCCACGGCGGCATTCCGGTGATAGCGGAATGCCCGGCGGCCGCCGGCTTCAAGCTGACCGCCCCACAGCTGGACGCCGCGATCACCGCCAGAACACGCTGGGTGATACTGAACTCGCCCGGCAATCCGACCGGGGCGGTCTACGGCCCCGCCGAACTGCGTGCCTTGGCCGACGTGCTGCTGCGGCACCCGCATGTGCGCATACTGACGGACGAGATCTATGAACATTTCGTCTATGGGCATGCCAGGCATGCCTGCATCCTGAACGTCGAACCGGAACTCCGCGCCCGCACGCTGCTGGTCAACGGGCTGTCGAAATCGCACGCGATGACGGGGTGGCGCATCGGCTATGGCTGCGGGCCCGCCGCGCTCATTAAGGCCATCACGCTGCTGATCACTCAAAGCACAACCTGCGCGACCGCGGCCGCCCAGGCCGCCGCGGCGGAGGCGCTGGACGGCCCGCAGCAATGCGTGCGCGAGGCGGCAAGGCGCTTCGAGGACCGCAGGGACCGGATGGTCGAACGGCTGAACGCCATCGACGGCATCGCCTGCGACAGCCCGGATGGCGCGTTCTACGTGTTCGCCTGCGTGGCGGGCCTGCTGGGACGCCGCACGCGCGACGGCCACGTCCTGAAGACCGATGTCGACGTGGCGGACTTCCTGCGGGAGGAAGCGGGAGTCGTGGCCATCGATGGCAGCTCCTACGGCATGTCGCCCTTCCTGCGCTTTTCCTTCGCCACATCGATGGAGGAGATCGATCGCGGTTGCAGCGGGATCGCGGCGGCGGTCGCCCGGCTCGAACCTTGAACACCTGGGCGCTACAGCGCCGGAACCTTCACCACGGACACCCATGAGCTACGCATCTTTCTCGGACTTCGATCGGCCGTCGCCAGCGCTGCTCGAGCGCGCACGCGAATTCCAGCCCGCGATCCTTTGCGACGTGGCGGGCCGCCGCGGCACCATGCATGCGCGTATCCGCGCGCTGGCTCCCGCCATGAAGCTGTGCGGCCCGGCGTTCACGGTCGAAGTCCGCCCGGGCGACAACCTGATGCTGCATGTGGCCCTGGCCATCGCCCGCCCCGGCGACGTGCTGGTCGTCGATGGAAAAGCCGACCAGACCTGCGCGCTTTTCGGCGAGCTCATGGCCACCCAGGCCATCGCCGCCGGACTCGGGGGGCTGGTCGTGGACGCCGCGGTACGCGACCTGGATGTGCTGGCGCGCGCGCCTTTCCCGATCTTCTCCGCGGGCGCGAATCCTTGCGGCCCGACCAAGGGCCTGCCCGGCAAATTGAGCATCCCCGTTTCCGTGGGGGGTGTCAGCGTCAGTCCCGGGGACCTGGTGATCGGCGATGCCGACGGCGTGGTCGTGATTCCCCGGGCCGATGTCGAAACCGTGCTGGACGCGGCGGAAGAGAAGGTCGCGGCCGAAGACCGGCGTGTGCGGGAAATCGCCGCGGGCGTACTGATTTCGCCCTGGCTGGACGATGCCCTGAGGCAGGCGGGCCTGCCGGCCTTGTAGCCTCGCGCGCGTCCGGCTCACCGACGAACGAGCGATATCGCGCGGCCCTTCACGCGAAGGGCACGCTTTCTTGCCCGACGGCCGGGCTAGGGCCTGTTAACGCTAGAAGGAGCCTCGCATGAGTACGCAAACCGGTGGATGGCAAGGCACGAAGCGCAGTCGTGGTGGTGCCACGGCGAGCATTCGTAACGCGGCCAGGCGCCGGTTTGCGTACTCACCCTTCGGGCTGGCCGAGTCCGGGGCGGCATACGTCGTTACGGACTCCTCACGTGGATCAACCACGCCGCGTCGTCCGCGCCTAGTCTGCCGCCCCGGACTCGGCCAGTGCGAGGCTCCTTCTAGCGTTAACAGGCCCTAGCGATGGGAAAAAAGCGGCTTGCCCGGCAGCGGCATGCGCACCCGGAATATTTGCGCGCTCGCGGACTCCGTGATGAACAATTCCGCGTTCTGCTCGCCGCCGTAGGCAATATTGGTGGAAAGCAGACCGCCCGGCGTCCTGACGCGCAGCAAGGGCTCCCCCTGGGCGTCGAACAGCCACACCGTCCCCAATCCGGCATGCGC
Source organism: Bordetella bronchialis (assembly GCF_001676705.1). NCBI lineage: Bacteria > Pseudomonadati > Pseudomonadota > Betaproteobacteria > Burkholderiales > Alcaligenaceae > Bordetella > Bordetella bronchialis. The sequence goes on along the minus strand of NZ_CP016170.1, from coordinate 1,307,397 downwards.
GACCGCCAGTCCCCCCGAGGCATCCAGCGCCAGGCCATCGGGACCCAGGCCGCCCATGAGCGGCAGGAACAGGCCCGCTTTGGTCACGCCGCTGCCCGACAGGGGTACTTTCCAAACGGCGTTCGCCCGCGTGACCGCGAGCAGTACCGCGCGCTCGTGCAGGTCCATGACGACGCCATTGGGACTGGGCACATTCGACAGCAGGCAATCCAGCCGTCCGTCCGGCTTCAGGCGGAACAGGCGGCCGCTTGGGTCATGCAGTCCGGTCATGCCCTGGTCGGTGAAGTAGAGGTCTCCGCCGCGCGCGAAGAACAGGTCGTTGACGCCCTTGAATCGCTCCAGCCCCGCGCGCGGCAGGTAGGGTTTCACGGCCCGCGACCCCGGCTCGTGCACCATGATCCCGTGCCTGCAGTCCGCGATGAATACCAGGCCATCGTCGCGTATCTTCAGGCCGTTCGGCCAGCCGTCGTACTCGACGGCGATCGAGAAATTCCCCGCCCGGTCCACGTTCAGGATGCGCCCGTTGACGATGTCGACGCACCAAAGCACACCGGCGCGGTCGAACGATGGCCCTTCGAGAAAGCTGGAAGCGCCCAGGCCGGCGGGCTGGCCCCGGTTCCATTCGTTCGCGGGCGTCGCCGTGCGCAGCGCGTCGGGATACCGGGCGAATACCTCGGCCTGGACCGTCCTTGGCGCCTGGAACATGAAAGCCACGCGCCGACGGCTAGCTGTTCGCCAGGTCCGCGGGCCCGAGCAGCTCGGCCGCCCACTTCTTTGTCCTGTCGAACGAGTCGCGCATGTAGGCCGCGGTCGCTACGGGATCGAGGGGCGCGGAGATGGCGCCAAGCTGCTCGCGCAGCTTCGCTTCCACGTCCGGCATGCGGACCACTTCGCCCAGCTGTTTGCCCAGCGCCTGGGCGCGCGCCGTCTCCATTCCTTTCGGCGCGACGATAACGAAGAAGTCGTCGACCACCATGCCCGGCACCGACTCCTTTACCGTCGGCACATCCGGGAACAGCGGCGAGCGTTCCGCGTTGGACACGCCCAGGATCTTGACCTTGCCGGATTCCAATGTGGCGCGGGTGCCGGCCAGATTCTCGAACTTGGCGTCGATGAACCCGCCCATCAGGTCCTGGTTCGCCGGCGCGGAGCCCTTGTAATGCACGATGATGACGTCCAGGTTCGCCGCCTTGGCCAGATACGCGGCCGCCAGGTGGCTCGATGAGCCCTGCCCCACGGTCCCTATCCTGACCTTCTTGGGATTCGCGCGGCAGTACTCGATGAACTCGCCCACATTGGAAACCGGCAGCTGTTTGCCGGCCAGGAACAGATAGGTGTTCACCGAAAGCCTGGCCAGGGGCGTGAAGTCGGCCACCGGATCCAGTTTCTGGACGTCGGGATAGACCGCCGGCGCGGTGACCAGCATGGATGAGCTCAGGTAAAGCACCTTGCCATCCGGGGCCTGGCGCTTGACGTAATTGCTGGCGATCAGGCCGCCGGCGCCGGGACGCGCTTCGACGATGATCGTCTCGCCGATCTTCGGGCCCAGCTTCTCGGCCACAATGCGGGCGATCGCGTCGGCACCGCCGCCCGGCGGGCCCGGGATGATGATGCTGACCGGAGCCGAACTGGCTTGCACGCGTCCGGCGGAGGCCCCCGCCACCAGGACACTACCGTAGGCAAGCTTCAAGATGCCGCGACGTGAAATCATTGCGCCCCCCGTGATTTTTCATTGAGTCGCGGCAGTTTATCGGCGCCGAAAACGATAGAAAACTGAATTTTCCCGACCGCGGGATATTCCAGATTGATATGGATCGCTGGCGTTTACCCTAGCGGTCCGGGCAGTGCTGCCAACCGGCGACGGCGGCGCGGGACGCATGCTTGTCCGCGTTGCCGCGCGCGCCGCCCCGTGGGAATGCCCCGGCGGGCATCTATTGCCACGAGCGAATAATGAATCAGAATTTTCCATTGGCGCCGTGCCGGGGGGTATGCCTATAATCGGGCAAACTCCAAGGGGAACACCATGAATAACGATGTAAAGCGATTCGGCGTGTTGGCGCCGCCGGGAAATACGGCCATGGAACGCGAGCTCCCGTTCGCGCTGCCGGCAGGGGTGGCGATGAATCACAACCGCCTGTCCCGGCCGGGATCCGGGATCAGCGCGGACTCGCTGCTGGCGATGGCGGATTCCATCGGGAGGGCGGCCAGCGATCTGGCGCAGGCCTATCCCGAGATCATCCTTTACGGCTGCACCAGCGGCAGCTTCCTTGCCGGCATCGGCCGCGAGGCCGAGGTGGCGCAACGGATCGCCGACCTGACGGGAATCGAGGCAATCACCACGTCCACCGCCGTCGTCAATGCGCTGCGCGCGGTATCGGCCAAGCGCGTATTCATGCTGACGCCTTACCCGAAAGACATCACCCGCCACGAGGTGGATTTCCTGGCCCACTACGGCATCGAGACGGGCGCCTGGGATGCGCTGGAGTGTCCCACCAGCGAAGCGATACGCCAGGTGTCCTCGGAAGCGGTGCGCGACCGGCTGCTGGCAAATCGGAACCGCATCGATGGCTGCGATACGGTTTTCATCAGCTGCACCAACCTGCTCACCATGGACCAGATCGCCGGGCTGGAGCGCGAACTGGACAAGCCCGTCGTGTCGTCCAACCAGGCCTCTTTATGGGCGGTGTTGCGGCATATGAAGGTGGATACCGGCTATCGCGGCGATCGCCTGTTCCAGCGCGACGGGCATATCGAGGTTTCGCGTCCGGGGCCGGCGCGGGCCGCGGCCTGACCCACCATAACGCGCCGGACGGGCCCGCGCCACGCCGCATGCGCATCGACCGATAAATCTCAAGGGGAGCGCGGAGAACGGCACCGGCACGGCGGTCGCGAGGCCCCGTGCAGGATGCCGCGATCGCGCCGCACATATCATGCACAAATCCATTGTCCATGCCTTCCTGACCGTTCTCGGGCTGCTGTTCCTGGCGCCCCCTGCCGCCAACGCGGCGGACCAGAAATTCCCGGACCATCCGATCAAGTTCGTCGTTCCCTATGCCGCCGGCGGCTCCACCGACGTGCTGGCACGCATCCTGGCCGAAGCGCTGTCGCAGGAACTGAACGGCAGCGTCGTCGTCTTCAACCAGCCGGGCGGGGGCGGCGGGATCGGGACGTCCTTCGTGGGCCGCTCGCCAGCCGACGGCTATACATGGTTGATGGCGACCAACGGCACGCATGCCATCAACGTCAGCCTCTATCCCTCGCTGAGCTATGACCCGGTAAAGGACTTCGCGCCCGTCAGCCTGGTCGCGGCGGTCCCGCTGGTGCTGGTCGTGCCGGCCTCCTCGCCGGTCAAGAGCCTGAAGGACTTGATCGCGCTGGGCCGGGGCAAGCCGGGCGGACTCAATTTCGGTTCCGCCGGCATCGGGTCTTCGGGACACCTGGCGGCCGAGATGCTGAAAATCGAAGCGAAAATGCCGGGATCCCATATCCCGTTCAAGGGGGATGGCCCGGCCCTGGTGGACCTGATGTCGGGGCGGCTGGATTTCTCTTTCACCAACCTGCCCGCGGCGGTGAACCAGATCCGCGATGGCCGCCTGCGCGCCCTGGCGGTGACCACGGCGCAGCGGTCGGCGGAATTGCCCGACGTGCCCACCGTGGCCGAAAGCGGCTACCCGAGCTTGCAGGTCGATCCCTGGTACGGCGTGCTGGTGCCGGCGGGCACGGACCCGGCCCTGGTGAACCGGCTGAGCCAGGCGATCGACAAGGCGCTGAAGACGCCTTCCGTGCGCCAGCGCATCGTCGGCCTGGGCGCGACGCCGATCGGGACGACGCCCGCGGAATTCGCCGGCGTCATCAAGCGCGACACCGACAAATTCCGCGAAGTCATCCGCATTTCGGGCGCCCGGGCCGAGTAGGCGGGCGCGATTCTCCCCGGCCAGGCGCCGCGCCGGACGGCGCGCCGCCCGCCGTGGCCCGGGCGGCGCCCGCGCGGTGCCGGGACCGGCCGCCGCCGCTTATGGCGAGTCCAGGGCCGCCTCGTCGTCGAGCATGCGGTCGCGGATGCGCCCCTGCCCCGGCCCGTCCAGCGCCTGCCGCTCCAGCAGCTTGCGGTACAGGCCGCCTTCGATGCGCATCAACTGGTGGTGGCTGCCCTCTTCCACGATGCGGCCCTTGTCCATGACCAGCAGTCGGTCCAGGGCGCGCACCGTCGACAGCCGGTGCGCCACCACCAGGGTCGTGCGGCCCTCCATCAGGCGGCCCATGGCCTGCTGGATCAGCGCTTCGCTCTCGCTGTCCAGGCTGGAAGTCGCCTCGTCCAGGATCAGGATGGGCGCATCGGCCAGGAAGGCCCGGGCGATGGCCACGCGCTGGCGCTCGCCGCCGGACAATTTGACGCCGCGTTCACCCACCTGCGTGTCGTAAGCCTTCGGCAGGCGCATGATGAAATCGTGCGCATTGGCCAGCCGCGCGGCCTGCTCGATCTGTTCGCGCGTGGCATCCGGCCGCGCATAGGCGATGTTCTGTGCCAGCGTCCGGTGAAACAGCAAGGGCTCCTGCTGCACGATGGCGATGCGCCGGCGCAGCGACACCTGGCTGACCTTGGCGATGTCCTGGCCGTCGATAAGGATGCGGCCGGCCTCCAGGTCGTACAGGCGCTGGATCAGCTTGATGAAGGTCGTCTTGCCGGAGCCGGAATGCCCGACCAGGCCTATTCGTTCCCCAGGCGCGATGTCCACGGAAAAGTCGCGGAACAAGGGCGTTTCATGCGACCCATAGCGGAAGCTGACGTTCTCGAAGCGGATGCCGCCGGCATCCACGGACAGGGTCGCGGCGCCCGGCAGGTCGCGCACGCCCGGCGGCTGGCGGTCCAGCGCCGCCAGTTCCTCCATGTCGTTGACCGCGCGCTGCAGCTCGTGCAGGTCCATGCCCACGTCCCGCAGATACCCCTGCAGGACGAAGAACATCGCCATCGCGAAGGTGATGTCGCCGATCGAGGCCTGGTCCCGCACCCACAGATACAGCGAGGCGCCGATCATGGCCACCAGCATCGCCGCCAGCATCGCGCCCTGCGCGCCCAGGTTCAGCGTGGAACGCGTCCAGGTGCGGCGCGTGCGGCTGTCCCATTTGTCGATGATGCGGCGCAGGTGTTCTTCTTCGCGCGCCTCCGCGCCGAATGCCTTGACCACGGCGTTGCAGCCGATGGAATCGGCCATCGCGCCGCTCAGGCGGCTGTCCCAGGCATTGCTCAGGCTGGCCGCTGGCTCCACGTACTTCAAGGTCAGCGACACCGTCACCGCCAGATACAGCGCGGATCCCAGCCCCACGATCAAGCCCATGACCGGCCAGTAGATGGCCAGCAGCACCGTGGCGCCGACCAGTGTGGCGAACGAGGTCAGCAAGGCCAGCAGCAGCGTGTCGTTGAGCTGGTCCGCCGCCCACATGCCGCGGCCGATCTGCCGCACGGTGGATCCCGTGAAGTGATTCGCATGCCATTCCGACGACAGGCGCTGCACGTGGCGGAAGGCGTTGCCCGCCATGCCGCGCATCATGCCTATCGTGAAGGGAATGACCAGGTGATAGGCGCCCTGCCGCAGCAGGGTGGCGCCGACGCCCAGCGCGACCAGCATCCAGAATGCGGAGAACGCCGCATCGCGTGCGCCATCCGCGTCCACGGCGCTGCCCGCGACGGCGTCGATCAGTTTGCCGGCATACATGGGCGCCGCGACATCCGCCAGGGTGGACAACAAGGCCAGGAAAAGAATGCCGGACATGCGCCAGGGCTGCTGGCGCCAGTACCGGGAAGCAAAGCGCAGGACATGGAACAACGTCCGGCCACGCTGTTCTCGAGTGGTTTTGATTGAGGTCATGACTATCCACGGCGCATCGATGCGCCGGTCCTTCAATGCGAGGGCGCCGCGGGCGTCCGCGTGCGCGCCGGGCGCACACGACGGCGCCGTCAGCGCGCGTTATGCGTAATGGGTAGACGCGCCGCAAGGCGCGTGGAAAGCAGGGGATGAACGGGCGTGGCGGACCCGTCGCCGGGCAACAGACCGGCGACGGAACCGCGCGGGGGACGACTTAATGCCGTCGCTGGGGCACGCGCGGGATGGCGTTGTTGAACTGGATGCTTGGCATCACGCGCCTCCCTATGTGTGGGCAAGAAGAAATTCGAAGAGCTGACGTGCAGCTGAACCACGGATTATGGTTCGCCATGCGCGCGGCGTCAATGGCGCGCACCCGCGCCGCGCCGGCAAGCCGCTTCCTATGCGGACCGCCCCGTCTCGGCAAGGTATTGTTCGATGACCGCGCGATAGGAGACATCGGGCCGCAGGCCCAGCGCGGCGGCGCGCGGGCTGTCGAAGCGCGCCGGCCACCCGCCGACGATGCGCGCGATGGCCGCGTCGGGCCGCAGGCTGACCCGTCCGGCCACCTGCTTGCCGGCGACGCTTTCCAGCGCTTCCAGCATCTGCCTGACGGTCACCGTCAGGGCGGGCAGGTTGATGGCGGTGCGGCCGCCCAGCGCTTCGCGGTCCGCCTGCGCCACCGCCAGGATGCCGCCGACGGTATTGGCCGGGGACGCCAGCGCGACCGGGGTATCGAGATCCACCGGGCACACCGCGGCAACGCCCGCCAGGGGTTCCCGGACAATGCCCGACAAAAAGCTGGACGCCGCGCCGTTCGGCCGCCCGGGCCGCACGGACACCGTCATCAGCCGCGCCACGCGCCCGTCGATATAGCCTTTACGCGTGTATTCCGCGATCAATTGCTCGCAGATGAATTTCTGCGCGCCGTAGCTGGACTGCGGCGTGGGCAGCGTGTCGTCGCGGATCACGGCGGGCAGCGGTACGCCCGGATCCGAGCCGTAGACCGCCACCGAACTGGAGAAGAACAGCAGCGGCGGCCGGCCGGTGCGCACCGCCTGCGCGCGCAGTCCTTCCAGCAGCACGCGCGTGGTCTCCAGGTTGGAGCGCAGCCCCAGTTCGAAATCGGCCTCGCATTCCGCCGACACGGCCGAAGCCAGATGGAAGACCACGTCGGGAGACATCGCAAGCAAGGCCGGCATGCGGTCCAGCAGGTCTCCCACATCGCCCGCCACGCAGGCGGCGCCCGCCAGCTCGGGATGCGTCGGCGCAACACGGTCCGCCAGGGTCAGCCGCGCGATGGGCTGGCCGCGGAAACCGCCCTGTCGCAGCAGCGCCAGCGCCAGCCGCGTGCCCAGGAAGCCCGCGCCGCCGGTAATCAGGATGTTCAAGCCCTCGGTCGTGGCCGTCGTCGTCATGGTCAGGCTCCTTGCAAGGCGGAACGGGCATTGCGCAGCCAGCCCAGGCCGGCGCGCGTGCCGGCCGCCGGCCGGTACTCGCACCCTATCCACCCGTCATAGCGCAATTCGTCCAGGACGCGGAACAGGTGCGGATAATTCACCTCGCCGGCGTCGGGTTCGTGCCGGGCAGGCACGCCGGCGATCTGGATATGCCCGACGCGGCCCGTGGGCAGGTACTGGCGGATGCGGGTTTCCAGGTCGCCCTCGACGATCTGGCAGTGATAAAGATCCATCTGTACTTTCAGGTTGGCGGCGCCGATCTCCTGGACAATGGCATGCGCCTCTGCCTGCCGGTTCAGGAAATAGCCCGGGATGTCCCGTGTATTGATGGGTTCGATCAGTACGTCGCGGCCCTCCCTGGCCGCGGCTTCGGCGGCCCACGCCAGATTGCGGACATAGGTGTCGCGCAGGAGGGCGCGCGCCACGCCTTGCGGCATCAGGCCCGCCATGACATGAATGCGCGGGCAGGACAAGGCATCGGCGTAGTCCAGCGCGCGGGCTATGCTGTCGCGGAACTCCGCTTCGCGTCCGGGCAGGCAGGCCATGCCGCGTTCGCCGGCCTCTTCCCGGCCAGGCGCGCCGTTGAACAACACCTGCGAGAGGCCGTTCGCACGCAGCCGCGCCGCCAGCTCCGGGGCCGGCCAGGCGTAGGGAAACAGGAACTCCACGCCCTTGAACCCGTCTTCCGCCGCGGCCTGGAAACGATCCAGGAAATCGTGCTCGGTGTAGAGCATGCTCAGATTCGCTGCGAACTTCACCATGATGCCTCCTTACCAGAGCGCCTTGAAGTGCCGGCGCAGTTCGTCGATGTGTATTTCGTCCAGCGGCAGCGCGCGGCAGTCGCCCAGCAGCCACAGCGCCGCGGTTTCTTCCAGTTCTTCCAGCACCGCCATGGCGGCCGCGGGCGTTTCATGCCAGACCTGCGGGCCCAGGCGCTCGCACATCACAGCATGCAGGGCGCGGCCATCCGCCGCATGGCGCGCGATCCATGCCGCGACCTGCTCGCCCACCGCCGGATCGCCGGGACGGCAGTACGGGATCAGGGGCACGTGTCCGACCTTCATGACCTGATAGGGCGTGAGCGGGGGCAGGATATCGTCATCGCGCCAGGCGCCGCGCAGCGTCAGGGCCACCAGGTGCCGCGAATGGGTATGCAGCACGCATCCAGCCCACGGCGCGGCCTGGTAGATGCGGCGGTGCAGGACCAGCGTCTTGCTGGCGCGATCGCCGTCGCGCTGGATGCCGTCGTCCCCCACCCAGGCCAGGCGGACCGGATCCAGGTCGCCCAGGCTGGCGTCCGTGGGCGTTATCAGGAAACCGCCGCCATGTCCGGCGGGCACGCGCGCGCTGATATTGCCCGTGGTCCCATGCACGTAACCGCGCGCGAACAGGCTGCGGCCGACGCGGCAGATTTCATCCCGCAGGGTATTCAGGTCGGTGTCCATCGGTTCTCCATGGCCTTGCCGTGGATCGCGGCGCCCGCATGGCGCGCGCGTGGCGAGGATGATGCCCGCCGCCAGGGGCGGGGAATCTTAGCATCCGGTTTCGCGTGTCCCGCGCCGCGGTTCGGGAGCCTCCCGGCGGTCGATTCCCGCGTCCAGCACCGCGTAGGCGCGGCTGAAGAAATCGTCGCCGCCGAAGTTCCCGGACTTCAGCGCCACATGCAATCCCGGTCCGGATGCATCGTTGCCGCGCGCGTGGCACCAAGGCACGCCCGGATCGATCTGCGGCCCGATCTGCAGCTGGCTCAGGCCCAGCGCCTGCACGCAGGCGCCCGAGGTCTCGCCACCCGCCACGATCATTTGCCGCACGCCGGCCTGCGCCAGGCCGCGCGCCACCTGCGCCAGCACGGACTCCACCCGGGCGCCGGCCTGCTCGGCGCCCAGGATGTCCTGCGTCTGCCGTACCGCCTCGGGCGAGGCGGACGAATACACCAGCACGGGCCCATCCGCCAGGCGTGGACGCGCCCATTCCAGCACGCGTTGCGCCTCGGCGGCCGAGGCATCGGCGGCCTGGGCCAGGCGCGCGGGGTCCACGGCCATGGCCGCTCCGCCCGCATCGATGTAGTGGCGGACCTGGCGCAGCGTGGCTTGCGAGCAGCTGCCGGACACGATGGCGCGCATGCCCTGCGCGGGCGGCAGGCGCTCGGCGGTGGGCGACGGCCGCAGGCCGAAATTCGCCGGCAAGCCCAGGGCCAGCCCCGAGCCGCCGGTCACCAGCGGAAGATCGCGAACGGCCTCGCCCAGGCGCAACAGATCGCCGTTGGACACCGCGTCGACGATGGCCATGCCCACACCGGCCGCACGCAGGGCGTCGATGCGCGCGCGGACAGCCGGCGCGCCGGCGGCCACCGCGCGGTAGTCGATCAAGCCCACCTGCCGCCGGCTCTGCGCCTGCAGCACGCGCACCAGGTTGGCGTCCGTCATCGGCGTCAAGGGATGGTCCCGCATGCCGCTCTCATGCAGCAGCACGTCGCCGACAAACAGATGGCCCTTGAAAACGGTACGGCCGTTGTCGGGAAAGGCCGGCGTGGCGACGGTGAAGTCCGTGCCCAGGGCATCCATCAGCGCCTCGGCCACGGGGCCGATATTGCCGCGCGGCGTGCTGTCGAACGTGGAGCAGTACTTGAAGTAGATCTGCGACGCCCCTTGCGCACGCAGCCAGCGCAGGGCAAGCAGCGACTGTTCGACCGCGTCTTCGGCGGGCGTCGTGCGGGACTTCAGCGCCACGACCACGGCGTCCATATCGCGCACACCGTCCGCCGCCGCGGCGTCCGGCACACCGATCACCTGCAAGGTGCGCATGCCCCCGCGCACGAGGTTGTTGGCCAGATCGGTCGCGCCGGTGAAATCGTCGGCGATGCATCCCAGGCGGATCATGATTGCGCTCCAGGCAGCTGGATTCCGGGAAAGATCTTGATGACGGCGCTGTCGTCCTCGGCGGCATGGCCGGCCGTGGAGGCCTGCATGAACATCTGGTGGGCGGTGGCCGATAGCGGCAGCGGGAACTTGCTGGCGCGGGCCATATCCAGCACCAGGCCCAGGTCCTTGACGAAGATGTCCACCGACGACAAGGGCGTATAGTCCGCCGCCAGGACGTGCGCCATGCGGTTTTCGAACATCCAGCTGTTGCCGGCGCTGTGCGTGATGACGTCGTATAGCGCCGCGGGGTCCACGCCTTCGCGCAGGCCCAGCGCCATGGCTTCGGCCGCGGCGGCGATATGCACCCCCGCCAGCAACTGGTTGATGATCTTGACCTTGCTGCCGGCGCCCGCGCGATCGCCCAGCTTGTAGACGCGCGCGGCCATGGCGTCGAACAGGGCCTCGCATTTGGCATAGGCTTGCGGGCGGGCGGCGGTCATCATGGTGATTTCCCCCGCCGCGGCGCGCGCCGCGCCGCCCGAGATGGGCGCGTCCACGTAAAGCAGGCCCAGCGCTTCCAGGCGCGCCTCCATGGCGGCGGACCATAGAGGATCCACGGTGGAACACATGACGAAGACGGATCCCGCGGACATCGCGGCGGCGCAGCCCTGTTCCCCGAACAGCACCGCTTCGGTCTGGGCCGCATTGACGACGACGGAGACGACCACCTGGCAATGGCGCGCGAGCGGGGCGGCGCTGCCATGGGCGGTCCCGCCCTCTTCCGCGAAAGCCGCGGCGACCTCCGGCCGGACATCGTACACATGCACCTCGTGGCCGGCGCGGCGCAGCGAGCGCGCCATGCCGCCCCCCATCGCGCCCAGGCCGATCACACCCACCGCCTGTCCATTCATCGCAGTCTCCTCTCATGTCGTTCTGGCGGGCGCCGGCACGGCATCGCGCCCGCCATAAACGTAACACGGCCCCCAGGGCGGGCGGGTGCCACGGCCGTGCACCAGCGCGGCCCGCTCACGCCCGCAATGCAGGCGGCACGCCTGCCAAGGCGCGACCGCCGGCACCAGGCCCAGGCAGGCATGCACCATGAGCGTGCCTTTCCTTGTGCCTGGCGCCTCCATATGGTGCCGGCCATTCACGGCATCGTGCGCGCCCGCCGCCAGCGGGCGCCCCGTGGCGGCACTTCCGTGGCCGGCGCGCGCGGGAGATCCGGCGATACCCGGCCGCCGTGCGCCGCCCAGGCGGCGCGGGCCCCCTTAACAAATTGGCATACGTTTTGCTTTTGGTGCTTGTGCACCTGCGTCATCGCCCGATGCGCACGTGTCAGCCGTACGAAGCTTGGCTATGCACTCCTGCCGGCGCACACCGGCTTACTGTTAAGGATCCCGACAACATGAACCGCAGACACGTACTCAAACAATTGACGGCCGCCAGCGTGATGGCGATGACGGGATGGCTGCCGGAAGCCCTGGCCGCCGAGGACACCATCAAGGTCGGCATCCTGCATTCGCTGTCCGGCACGATGGCCATTTCCGAGACGTCGCTGAAGGACGTGGCCCTGATGACGATCGAGGAGATCAACGCGGCCGGCGGCGTCATGGGCAAGAAGCTCGAACCCGTGGTGGTCGACCCCGCATCGAACTGGCCGCTGTTCGCCGAAAAAGCGCGCCAGCTGCTGTCGCAGGACAAGGTGGCCGTGGTCTTCGGCTGCTGGACCTCCGTGTCCCGCAAATCGGTGCTGCCGGTTTTCAAGGAGCTGAACGGCCTGCTGTTCTACCCCGTCCAGTACGAAGGCGAGGAACTGGAACACAACGTGTTCTACACCGGCGCGGCGCCCAACCAGCAGGCCATCCCGGCGGTGGAATACCTGATGAGCGAGGACGGCGGCGGCGCCAAGCGCTTCGTGCTGCTGGGTACCGATTACGTCTATCCGCGCACGACCAATAAGATCCTGCGCGCCTTCCTGCATTCCAAGGGCGTGAAGGACGACGACATCCAGGAGGTCTACACGCCCTTCGGCCATTCCGACTACCAGACCATCGTCGCCAACATCAAGAAGTTCGCCACGGGCGGCAAGACCGCGGTGGTCTCGACCATCAATGGCGACTCCAACGTGCCCTTCTACAAGGAGCTGGGCAATGCCGGCCTGAAGGCCACCGACGTGCCGGTGGTGGCCTTCTCCGTGGGCGAAGAGGAACTGCGCGGCGTCGATACCAAGCCCCTGGTCGGCCACCTGGCCGCGTGGAACTACTTCGAGTCCATCAAGAATCCGGTCAACGCCGAGTTCATCAAGAAGTGGAAGGCCTACGCCAAGGCCAAGAACCTGCCCAACGCCGACACGGTGGTGACCAACGATCCGATGGAGGCCACCTACATCGGCATCCACATGTGGAAGCAGGCCGTCGAACAAGCCAAGACCACCAACGTGGAGAAGGTCATCGCGGCCGTGGGCGGCCAGAAGTTCAATGCGCCCGACGGCTACACCGTGGAGATGGACAAGACCAACCACCACCTGCACAAGCCGGTCTACATCGGCGAGATCCGCGCCGACGGCCAGTTCAACGTGGTCTGGAAGAGCAAGGGCCCCATCCGCGCGCAACCGTGGAGCCCCTACATCCCCGGCAACGAAGGCAAGCAAGGCCTGTAAGCAAGAAGGAACCGCATCGCCATGCGCCTCGCGCTGATCGCAATCACTCTGCGCCGCTTGCTGGCGGCATGGCTGCTGGCCATGCCCATGGCCGCGGCGCTGGGCGCGGGGCTGGACGCCTCGCTGCTCGCGCCGCTTGCCGGCGACGACACCGACGCCAAACTGGAGGCCATCGGCAAGCTGGGCCAGTCCACCGAACCCGCGGCCGCCGACGTGCTGGCGGCGATGGGCTCGGACCGGCTCTATGCCACCGGCGACGGCCGCGTGCTGATCGACACCGGCGCGGGCGCGCGGGATCCGGCCACCGGGCAGAGCCTGGCCATGCCGGCCGATGCGAGTTCCGTCATGATCAATAACCGCCTGCGCCGCGCCATCGACGGCGCGCTGGCGGAATCGCGGCTGCACGCCGCCGATCCCGCCCAGCGCCTGGCCGCGGCGCAGCGCCTGCAGCAGACCTCGCAGCCCAGCGTGCTGCCGCTGATCGTGGCGGCGCTGGACAAGGAAAAAGACCCGCAGGTCCGGTCGGCGCTGGAGACGGCGCAGGCCAACCTGGAATTGAAGAGTCCGGATGCGAACGTGCGCCGGCACGCCGTGGAGATCCTGGGCCGCAGCCAGAACACGGCCTTCATCCCCGTGCTGACCACCCTGGCCGGCCGCGACGCGCAAGGCAATTACGCCGAGCCGGACGCCGGCGTGCGGGACGCGGCGGCGGCCGCCCTGCGCGCCATCGACCGCCATCTGGCCGCCATCGAGTGGGCCGGGAATATCTTCTATGGCATCAGCCTGGGCAGCGTATTGCTGCTGGCCGCGCTGGGCCTGGCCATCACTTTCGGCCTGATGGGCGTGATCAATATGGCCCACGGCGAGCTGCTGATGATAGGCGCGTACGCGACCTTCGCCGTGCAGGCCGCCTTCCGTGCCTGGGCGCCCGCCTGGCTGGACTGGTATGTGATCGCCGCCCTGCCCGTGGCCTTCGTGGTGACCGCGCTGGTCGGCATGGCGCTGGAACGCACGGTCATCCGCTGGCTGTACGGGCGCCCCCTGGAAACGCTGCTGGCGACCTGGGGCATCAGCCTGATCCTGATGCAGCTGGTGCGCTCGCTGTTCGGCGCGCAGAACGTCGAAGTCAGCAACCCCGGCTGGATGAGCGGCGGCATCACCGTCATGGGCGGCCTGGTGCTGACCTACAACCGCCTGGTCATCATCGTGTTCTCGCTGCTGGTGCTGTTCTTCGTCTGGCTGCTGCTGAATCACACGCGCCTGGGCCTGTTCGTGCGCGCGATCACGCAGAACCGCCGCATGGCCGATTGCGTCGGCGTGCCGACGGGCCGCATCGACATGCTGGCCTTCGGCCTGGGCTCCGGCATCGCGGGGCTGGCAGGGGTCGCCCTGTCGCAACTGGGCAATGTCGGCCCCGACCTGGGGCGCGGCTACATCGTCGACTCGTTCATGGTGGTGGTGCTGGGCGGCGTCGGGCAACTGGCCGGGACCGTCATCGCCGCCCTGGGCCTGGGCGGCCTGAACAAGATCATGGAGCCCTATGCGGGCGCCGTGCTGGCCAAGATCGCCATCCTGGTACTGATCGTGCTGTTCGTGCAAAAGCGCCCGCAGGGCCTGTTCGCCCCGCGCGGCCGGAGCGTCGAATGAAGATGTCCCCTTCCATGGACCTGGCCGCGATGGCGCGGCCCCCGCTGTATTCCAGGCGCGCCTGGGCCGCGCTGGTGCTGGCGGCGCTGATCCTGGCGCTGCCGCCCTTGCTGAACCTGGCTTTTCCGCCGGGCAGCCCGCTGCATATGTCGTCCTACGTCGTGGCGCTGCTGGGCAAGTTCATGTGCTATGCCCTGGCCGCCCTCGCGCTGGACCTGGTGTGGGGCTACGCCGGCATCCTGTCGCTGGGCCACGGGCTTTTCTTCGCGCTGGGCGGCTATGCCCACGGCATGTACCTGATGCGCGCCATCGGCCACGACGGCGTGTACAAGAGCGACCTGCCGGACTTCATGGTCTTCCTGAACTGGAAGTCCTACCCCTGGTACTGGTCTTTCACGGAACACTTCTGGTACGCGGCGCTGCTGGTCGTGCTGGTGCCCGGGGTGCTGGCTTTCGTGTTCGGCTACTTCGCCTTCCGCTCGCGCATCAAGGGCGTGTACTTTTCCATCATCACGCAGGCCCTGACCTTCGCGGCCATGCTGCTGTTCTTCCGCAACGACACGGGCTTCGGCGGCAACAACGGGTTCACCGATTTCAAGCGCATTCTGGGCTTCGACATTACCTCGGCCGGGACGCGGGCCGCCCTGTACTGGGCCACGCTGGCCTTCCTGGCGGGCTGCCTGGTGCTGGCCCGCGCCGTCACGCAATCCAAGCTGGGCCGCGTGCTGACCGCCATACGGGATTCCGAAAGCCGCCTGCGCTTCATCGGCTACGAGCCCCTGGGTTTCAAGCTGTTCGTCTGGACGCTGTCGGCCGTGATGTGCGGTATCGCCGGCGCGCTGTACGTGCCGCAAGTGGGCATCATCAACCCGGGCGAGATGTCGACGGAGAACTCCATCGAAATGGTCATCTGGGTGGCCACGGGCGGACGCGGCACGCTGATCGGGCCCATCCTGGGCGCCGGCGTGGTCAATGGCCTGAAGACCTGGTTCACCAGCGTCTTCCCCGAATTCTGGCTGTACGCGCTGGGTTTGATCTTCGTGCTGGTCACGCTGTTCCTGCCCCAGGGCATCGTGGGGCTGGTCAAGCAATTGGCCGCGGCCCGCGCGGCGCGGCGGGCGCGCCAGTCCGGCGGGCCCGGCGGCCAGGCCGGGCAATTGGACGGCATCGCACGCGGCCAGGAGGGCAACTGACATGAAGGCGACGACACCCGGCCACGCCAGCACCGCGGGACTGCCCGCGAACGACCAGGACAATCCCAGCGGCACCGCCAGCTACGGCCGTGTCAATCCCAAGGACGTCGACACCGCGCACGGGGCCATCCTGTATCTGGACGGCATCACGGTCAGTTTCGACGGCTTCAAGGCGCTGAACAACCTGACGCTGGACATCAGCGTGGGCGAACTGCGCTGCATCATCGGCCCGAATGGCGCGGGCAAGACCACGATGATGGATGTCATCACCGGCAAGACCCGGCCGACGTCCGGCTCCGCATACTTCGGCCAGAACATCGACCTGACCGCCCTGAACGAGGCGCAGATCGCGCATGCCGGCATCGGCCGGAAATTCCAGCGGCCCACGGTGTTCGAGAACCATACGGTGTTCGAGAACCTGGAACTGGCCATGAAGACGGACAAGCGCGTGCGCCCGACGCTGTTCGCGCGCCTGGACAGCGCGCAGGCGGACCGCATCGCGGAAACCCTGGCGCTGATCCGCCTGTCGGCCCATGCCTACCGCCCCGCTGGCCTGCTGTCGCACGGCCAGAAGCAGTGGCTGGAGATCGGCATGCTGCTGATGCAGGAGCCACGCCTGTTGCTGCTGGACGAACCCGTCGCCGGCATGACGGACGCCGAAACGGAGCGCACCGGCGAGCTCTTGAACGAATTGCGCGGCCGCCATTCCCTGATGGTGGTGGAGCACGACATGGACTTCGTCACCGGCATCGCCGGCGACGGCAAGGTCACCGTGCTGCACGAAGGTTCGGTACTGGCCGAAGGCAGCATGGCCGAGGTCCAGTCCGACCCGCGCGTCATCGAAGTCTATCTGGGCCGCTGACATGCTGGACGTACAAGCCATCAATCAATACTACGGGGGCAGCCATACGCTGCGCGGGGTGTCGCTGGACGTCCGGCGGGGCGAATGCCTGGCCCTGCTGGGCCGCAACGGCGTGGGCAAGACCACGCTGCTGAAATGCCTGATGGGCGTCCTGCCCCTGGCCAGCGGCAAGGTCGTCTTCGAAGGCCAGGATATCTCGCGGCTGTCCCCGCACAAGCGGGCCGCCCTGGGCATGGCCTACGTGCCGCAGGGGCGCGATATCTTCGCGCGGCTGACCGTCGAGGAAAACATCGTCATGGGCATGGCGTCCTTTCCCGGCGCCCGGGCGCGCCGGATCAAGGACGAAGTGTTCGAGCTTTTCCCGGTGCTGAAGACCATGCTGGCCCGCCGCGGCGGCGACCTGTCCGGCGGCCAGCAGCAGCAATTGGCGATCGCCCGCGCGCTGGTCGCCGAACCCAGGCTGATCATCTTCGACGAACCCACCGAAGGCATCCAGCCGTCCATCATCAAGGACATCGGGCGCGTCATCCGGTTGCTGCGCGAACGCGGGGATATCGCCATCCTGCTCTGCGAGCAGTACTTCGACTTCGCCCACGAACTGGCCGACCGTTTCGTGGTGATGTCGCGCGGCGAGGTCGTCGCGCGCGGCGATCAGGCCGCGATGGGCGATGCCGAGGTGCGCCGGCATCTGTCGGTCTAGCGCCCGTCCCGCCCAGGGCGCCGGTCCCGCTGGCGCGCGGGCTGCCGCCGCCCGCGCCCTACCACGTCAGGCCCACGCCGGTCCCGTACGTGGATTCGTTCATGCTTTCGCGCGAGCCGCTGACCTGGTCGCGCGCGTATTTCACGTACAGCGACAAGGTACTGTTGACGTTGTAGCGCAGGCCGATCTCGCCGTTGATGCCGTAACCGGCCGCGCCCAGCGCCCGATACACCTCGCCCATGGTATAGACCGTGAACTGCTTGCCGCTCAGGTAGCGCGCATAGTTCCAGCGCGTGCCGACGGCGTAGAAACCTTCGTTGCCGCCATCGCTGTAGCCGTATTCGATGCGTCCGACCAGCGCGGACAGTGAAAACGCGCCCAGTTCATCGTCCCAGAATTGATAGCCAGGCCCGGTGCCGTAGGCGCTCTGGCGGCTGACTTCCTCGACGTAATCGCGCTTGTAGCGCAGGCGTCCCTGCCAGAACGCCTTGTCGGTCAGGAAGCGGTCCAGCGTGTAGTCGCCGCCGTAGTTGTCGGTACCGGTATCGTCGCCATCCTTGCTGCGGTGCCAGGCGGCGCTAAGGATGTTGCGCCACAGGCCGCGCCGGGCGTCCAGCGAGAAATCCGCCGCGAAGTCCTGCGAATTGACCGACGCCGTCTTCTGGTTCAAGGACAGGTCGAACTTGCCGCTGACCGATGTCTCGCCCCACAGGCGCCTGGGCCGCGTCATGCTGTCCAGGGATGCCAGCGCCACGTCGGTCTTGACATCGGCCTGCCCGTCGGGCGATCGCTCGACGCCATCGACGACGACCTTGCCCGAATCGGCGCGCAGCAGCTTGGCGTAGTAGTCATGCTCGATCGTCTTGTCGCGTATGACCAGGTCCTTGTCGCTCTGCAGGGTTTTGACGTGCTTGAACTGCAGCCGCACGTCGCCGCCGTAAGGCGTATTGACCAGCAGGATGCCGTTGTCCAGGGAAAGAATGGTGCCGGTGATGCGGTCGCCGTTGTCCATCCATACCGTGCCCGCGTGAACCGCGGCGGCGAACAGGGTCGACCAGGAAACGAGCAGCAGGCGGACAAAGCGGCGCGGCGCCGCGGCGTACAGGCGGTGGGTCATGGACATGGGCGTGAACGGAGTGGGCCAACCAGGCATTGCACGAACGCGGATGCCGATCCGGTCGCGCTCATCCGTACACATCCTAGAGAAACCAGGGGAACGGATGTAACCATAGGCGTATGGCTGCGGCCCTGGCAGGCGTGCGGTCCGCCTGCCAGCACGCCGGCCGGTTTTATGTATAATCCCGTTCTTGCCGATGACGGCGGCCCTGGCCGCTGCGGCGGTAGTGATCACCAAGGATCACCTGGTGTCGCCTGGTGATACCACGCGGGAATAGCTCAGTTGGTAGAGCGCAACCTTGCCAAGGTTGAGGTCGCGAGTTCGAGACTCGTTTCCCGCTCCAGATTCACGCGCATGGCGCCATACCGGCCCCATGCGCCGCAAAAAGGAGCCTCCGGCTCCTTTTTTTATTCCGCCGCTATTTATTCCGCCCCCGTTTGTTCTGCCCCCGCAAGGGGCTTGGATGCCTGGTTATCCCGCCGCCCCATGGCGGCCGCATGGGGCCCGTTGCGCGTCCCAGCGCGGCCACACCATCCCGCACAACACGTTTCTTTTTCCCACAGTCACTGTCGCGGCGTAGCCACGCCCGCCCGAGGCTCCAGCGGAAAACTGTAAATAAACTGAACGAATACAAACGATTCAGTTAC
This sequence comes from Bordetella bronchialis, assembly GCF_001676705.1. Lineage (NCBI taxonomy): Bacteria > Pseudomonadati > Pseudomonadota > Betaproteobacteria > Burkholderiales > Alcaligenaceae > Bordetella > Bordetella bronchialis. Next base: position 1,288,390 of record NZ_CP016170.1, on the reverse strand, counting down.
TCTGCTTGCGATATTGTATCCGCAGAGTAACAAACGATGTCCCGTCGATTTACCCCCACCCCGCTGGTCCTGCTTCTTTCCGCCGCCTTCGGTTCCCTGGCCAATACGGCGGCGCTGTCGGCCTGCACGGCGGATGGCAGTGGCCTGATCACCATCCCGACCGGTTCGTCGCAGCCCACCTGCACCATGGCGGCGGGCAATTCCATCCAGGTCAACGGCCCCATCGCGCCGGCCTTCACTTCGCCCTACGGGATCTATGCCGGACCCGGGACGCCCATCGGCTACATCAATATCGCCGCGGGCGGGGTCGTCCAGGTGGGACTGAGCGGGAGTTCGACGCAGAACGGCATCGCTGTTTCGATCAACGGCCCGACGATGGACAGCTTCACCAATAGCGGGATGGTCTACACCACCGGCTTCAGCGGCAGCCTGTTCCTGACCGGCGTCGGCATCGCGAACACCGCGATCGCCCAGGACTTCACCAACCTGGGTAGCATCCAGAACGGCAATGGCGTGGCCGTCATGCTGAACAACAGCACGATCGGCGGCGATTTCCGCAATGGCGCCACGGGGACGATCAACAACACGCCCACGGCATCCGCTACCAGCCCCACCATCATCGAGCTGAACAATGTGACGATAGGCGGCGACTTCGTGAACGAGGGCACGATCCGGGCCTACGTCGCCGCGAACCGGTCCGTCATACAGCTGACCGGCAGCACGGTGCACGGTGCGGTGACGAATACGGGCACGATTTCCGACCTGAACCTGAACAATTCCTCCGTCGCCTCGGGGATCGCCAACACCGGCGTGGCGCGCCAGATCGCGGTCACTTCCGGCAGTACCGTCGAAAGCGTGCGCAATGGCGTCGGAGGCTCGCTGCAGGGATTTCTGCTGGACGGTTCGACGGTGACCAATGGGGTCGTCAACAACGGCCAGATCGCCAGCGCGGATACCACCATTGCCGGTATCGAGCTGAACAATGGCGTGGTGCAGAACAACGGCATCGTCAACGGTTCGACGGGCACGATAGGCAACCGGCGGGGTATCGTGGCGCGCGGCGCGTCCCAAGTGGGCGGCGGCATCGAAAACGCCGGTACCATCCAGGGCAGCCTGGACGCCATCAGCGTCCTGGAAGGCTCGACCGTCACGGGCACCATCATCAACACCGGGACGATATGGTCCACCGGCGGCATCGGCATCACCGTGGATGCCTCGACCGTCAATGGCACGATCCGAAACGACGGCCTGCTCAGCGGCATCAAGGCCATCGCCATCCGGAACGGCGGCACTATCGACGGCGATATCGTCAACAACAGCACTCTCAGCGGCTCGTACGGGACCGGCGTCGGCATGGAGGTTTCGGGGGCCAGCACGGTGACCGGCCGCATCGCGAACACGGGGACGATCTCGTCGGGCGTGGTGGTGGACGGCGCCACGGTAATCGGCGGGATTTCCAATACCGGGACGATAGGCGCGAAGGCGGATGGCGCGGCGGTAGACGTGTCCAATGCGGCCGTGCCGCTGACGATCACGAACGCCGGGACGATAGACGGCGTCATCCGGCTGGGCGCCTCCACGCTGGACATCGAGGGCGGCAACGTCACCGGCGCCATCAACGGCATCGGCGGCACGGTCAACATCAACACGGACTACACGCCGTCCAGCACGATTACGGTCCAGCGCGTGAACGTCGCCGCCGGCAAGACGCTGACGGTCGCCAACCAGGAAATCAAGGGACTGATGTCGGTGGCGGGTACGCTCGCCGGATCGGGGGACGTGGGGCCGACGACCCTGCTCGGCGGCGCTGTCCTGTCGCCCGGCACCTCGGCCACGCCCGTCGGCAGCCTGACCGTCAACGGCGACCTGGTATTCAATTCGGGCTCGACCTATCGCGTCGACGCCGCGCCCGACGGCACGCACGACACCGTCCACGCGACGGGAATCGCCAAGCTGGCGGGAACGGTGCTGCAGGTGGGCTCGAATGGCACCTACACGCCATCCACCGCCTACACCATCGTCACGGCGGATTCCGGCCTGCAGGGACAGTTCGCCACCGTCTCCAGCAACCTGGCGTATCTGGCGCCGACGGTGGCCTATGACGGCAACAACGTCGTCATGCGCGTGGACCTGAAGACCGTGCCGGTCGATCCCGGCACGCCGCCATCCGATGGCGGCACGGGCGGCAACCCGGGCGCGGGCAATGGCACCGGTGGAAACGCAGGCGGTAGCGGCGGCGGGGTGCGTCCCATCCGCTTCGCCGATCTGGCCTTCACGGGCAACCAGCGGGCAGCGGCCAACGCGCTGCAAAGCCTGCCGGCGAACAGCAGCCTGTACACCCGCGTCCTGAACCTGCCCAACGGCGCGCCCGCGGGCGTGTTCAGCGACCTGGCCGGCGAATCCCACGTCAGCACCGTATCGGCGATGCAGAACGTCACCAATAACGTGGTCAGCCTGCCGATGGCGCATCTGCATGCGAACCTCAACGCCGGCTGGCTGCCGGGTCCGCCCACCGCGCAGCTCAACATGGGCGATGCCTCCACGCTGCCGCGTTCCGCCGCGCAACCCATGTGGGCACAGGTGTTCGGCAACTGGCGCACGATGGACGGCAACGGCAACGCCGCCCGGACCAAGGAAACCGACGGCGGCCTGTTCGTCGGCGGCGACTACGGGATAGGCAACGGCTGGCGCCTGGGCGGCGCCCTCGGCTACACGGACAGCCATATCGCCGTGGACGACCATTCGGCATCGTCCGATGTCAGCAGCTACAGCGCCGTGGTCTACGGCGGCAAGGCCTTCCAGGCCGGCCCGGGCAAGATCAACCTGACCGCCGGCGCGGCTTATACCTGGCATGACATCAAGAGCGAGCGCAACGTGAACGCGGCGGGCCAGTACCAGAACCTGACCGCCAGCTACAGCGCGAATACCAGCCAGGTCTTCACGGAAGTGGGGTATGCGATGCCGCTGACCGACCGCATCACGCTGGAGCCCTTCGTGGGCGCGGATTTCAGCGACCTGCGCACGCGGGGATTTTCCGAATCGGGCGGCGATGCCGCGCTGAACGGCGCAAGCAACCACAATCGCGTCGGCACCACCACGCTGGGCCTGCACGCGCAGACCACGTTCGAGCTGAGCCAGGCCGCCGGCCGCCTGCGCGGCACGGTGGGATGGCGCCATGCCTACGGCGACGTCAATCCGGAAACCACGATGTCGTTCGACGGCAGCCAGTCCTTCACGGTAGCCGGCGCGCCCATCGCGCGCGATGCCGCGGTCGTGGAGCTGGGCGTCGACATGGCCATGAACAAGTACGCCACCATCGGGCTTTCCTATGCGGGCCAGTTCGGCAACGGCAACCGGCAGAACACCGGCAGCGTCAATCTAAGCTGGCGCTTCTAAGCGGGCGGTTCCGATAGATCGGCGGGAGCCGCCGCTTGCGGGGCATCGCCCCGGGCGGCCCGTCCTGCCCGGGATGAAGGACGCCTGCCCGCCAGCGTCCGGAAGGTAATCGACCAGCGCGGCGCCGCCAGCGGCGCCACGCTATGCTGCCAGTCCCAGCGGGCGGCCCCTTGCATCAGGTAGATGGAACGCGGCAGCACGTCGGCGCGCAGGATATCGCGGCGGCTGGGACGCTGCGGCGGATAGGGCCGGAAGCGCAGCACCGCGGGACTGCCCAGGGATACCCCGGCGACATCCTCGAAATCCGGCACGTCGCGGTGCCAGCCCAGCGGCGCGCCGGGCGGATACTCGGCAACCAGCACATGCGCCAGCCGCTCCGGCGCGACGCCCATCCAGTCGGCCACCCGCGCACGCAAGCCATGCAGGGATTCCACCAAGGGCTGGGCCGGCTGCAGGCGATTGGCATCGTAGTCGAAACTGCCGCCATAGCTCACCACCCGCCGGCGCGCCGTATAGCTTTTATAGCGGGCCGCCTGCAGCGGCAGGCCGCGCACCAGCGCGAGCAGGGCGGCCTCTTCCTGGGCAGTCAAGAAGCCGTCCTCGTAGCGCCATCCTGGCGGCATCGCGGAAGACGGCCCGTCGAACAGCGTCAGTTGCGTCATTGGTACTCCCTCCAGGACCAGACCCGCAGGACCACGCAAAGCGTGTACCGGCAAGCGTAGCAACAAGGTCTTCATCGGCGGCAATGTCGTGCTCTACCTGCTGTCCGGAGGCTCCGCCAAGGCCGACAAGTCGAAGAACTGCTGAAGCAGCGGCCGCGGCGAAGCGCGCCACATTTGTCACTCCCGCGCCCGCGCCGGGCCGCGCCACAATGGCTGCACGACATCCCGGGCTGCCACCGCGACGCCGCCCCGATGGCCGCACACCAGACCGCGCCGACCAGGAGATGCACCGCCATGACCTTATCCACGCCAGACAGCCCGCGGGACGCCGCCCCCGCCATGCGCACGCCGCCCGTCGTATCGCCGCAGGAGTGGGAGGCCGCCCGCCAGCAACTGCTCATCAAGGAAAAAGCCCACACCCGCGCCCGCGACGCCCTGGCCGCGGAACGGCGCCGCATGCCGTGGACGCCGGTGGACAAACGCTATGTCTTCGACGGCCCCCGCGGCAAGGCCAGCCTGTTGGACCTGTTCGACGGCCGCCGCCAGCTGATCGTCTACCGTGCGTTCTTCGAGCCCGGCGTCTACGGCTGGCCCGACCATGCCTGCCGCGGCTGCTCCATGGTGGCCGACCAGGTCGCGCACGTGGCGCACCTGAATGCGCGCGACACCACGCTGGTGTTCGCCTCGCGCGCGCCGCAAGCGGACATCGCCCGCCTGAAGCAGCGGATGGATTGGAAGATGCCCTGGTTCACGATCACCGACGACTTCGATGCCGACTTCGGCGTGCACGAGTGGCACGGCACCAACGTCTTCTATCGCGACGGCGACCGTATCTACCGTACCTACTTCCTGAACAATCGCGGCGACGAACAGATGGGCGGCACCTGGAATTACCTGGACATCACGCCGCTGGGCCGCCAGGAACCCTGGGAGGACTCCCCCGAAGGCTATCCCCGGACGCCCACTTACAAATGGTGGAACTGGCACGACAGCTACGTGCCCGATGCGCCGCCGGACAACAAGTGGGTAGAGATTTCGGATGCCGGGGAGGCCGCCTTCCGCGAGGAAAGCGCGGCCAGGAAGGCCGCGGCGGCGGGCGGCGCCCCGTCGACGTGCAGCCATTGCAGCGCTGACTGAACGGTATGCCGTCGGCCGCTGCACGCCCGTGGCGGGCGGCGGTTGCCCAAGGCGCTTACGTTGTGAACGGCGGGGCCGCGAATGCGGCTCCGCGCGCTTGCTGACAAGGCCATGAATGCGCGCGAGAAGGACGCGGCGGCGTTTTGACAAGGCGCGAGGGTGTGGCCCAGAATCTAGGGCCTTTCCCAGGGCCCGCGGTTCCGCGGCCACGCCCGCGCACTCGTCCACGCCGCCTCGTGAACCCGCACAGCAATTTTCGCGTCATCGCCGTGGTGGTTGCCACCACGCTCTTCATGCAGAACATCGACAGCACCGCCATCGCGACGGCGCTGCCGGCGATGGCGCGGGACCTGGACGTCAATGCGGTGCACCTGAGCGCGGCCATTACGTCTTACCTGGTCGCCATGACGGTGTTCATCCCGGTCAGCGGCTGGGTGGCGGACCGCTACGGCGCCAAGCGCATCTTCATGTGCGCCATCTTCCTGTTCACGGCGGCATCGTGCGCATGCGCCCTGTCCAGGGACCTGGCCGGGCTCATCCTGGCGCGCATCGTGCAGGGCGCCAGCGGCGCGATGATGGTGCCCGTGGGCCGGCTGGTACTGCTGCGCGGCGTGCGCCGCGAAGACCTGCTATCCGCGACCACCTGGCTGTCCATGCCGGCGATGGTGGGTCCGGTCATCGGACCGCCGCTGGGGGGCTTCCTGACAGACACCTTTTCCTGGCGCAGCATTTTCTGGATCAACCTGCCGATCGGCATCCTGGGACTGGCCCTGGTATGGCGGTTGATCCCCCGGTCCGACACCGAGCGCCCGCCCAGGCTGGATATCGCGGGCATGACACTGATGGGCATCGCCATCAGTGTCTTCATGGTCGGCGTGGAAACGGTCGGACGCGGCATCGTGGCGCCGGAACTGCCCTGGCTGGCGATCGCCATCGGGCTGCTGTTCTTCGGCCTTACCGTCCGGCATTGCCGGCGCGTGCCCAATCCGGCCATCGATTTCTCTCTCTTGTCCATTCCCACCTTCAATGCGGCCACCGTCGCGGGCAGCCTGTTCCGCGCCGGGGCGGGCGCCCTGCCCTTCATGGTCCCCTTGACGCTGCAGCTGGGTTTCGGGCTGTCGGCGGCACGCAGCGGCATGCTCACGCTGGCCAGCGCCGTGGGCGCCTTCTGCATGCGTCCCATGGCGCAGTTCTTCCTGCGGCGCTATCGGGTGCGCGGCATCCTGCTGGGCGGCTGCTATGCGTTCACCGTCACGCTGCTGGCCTGCGCCACGCTGACGGCGGACTGGCCCGAAGCGGCCGTCTTCGCGCTGCTGCTGTGCGGCGGCCTGGCCCGCTCGCTGAATTTCGCCTGCATGAACGCCCTGGCCTACGCCGACGTTCCGCCCCGAAAACTGTCGGCGGCGACCTCGTTTTCCGGCACGGCGCAGCACCTGCCGCGCGCCGCCGGCGTGGCGGTCGCCGCCGGGGTCATGCAGTTGTCCATGATGCTATCGGGCCGGGATCACGCCCAGCATGCCGATTTCGCGTGGTCCTTCATCGCCATCGCCGCCGTGGTGCTGGCCTCCGCGCCAGGCTACGCGGCGCTCGCTCCGGAAGCCGGGGCGGGAATCTCGCGGGGCCGGTCGCCGGCAGAGCGCGCTACCAGCTCGCCACCTCGATGATGGCGTCCGCGAATTCCCGCGGCGCTTCCTGGGGCAGGTTGTGGCCGATGTCGCCGGGCAGATCGATGTGCTTGTACCGGCCGGTGAATTTATTCGCGTAGGCCGAGGGCTGCGGGTGCGGCGCGCCGTTGGCCGCGCCTTCCATGGTGATGGTCGGCACACCGATGGCGGGCAGCCCGGCCAGGCGCCTTTCCAGCGCGTCGTATTGCGGTTCCCCCGCGGCCAGGCCCAGGCGCCAGCGGTAGTTGTGGATGGTAATGGCCACGTGATCCGGATTGGCCAGCGAGGCGGCCGAGCGTTCGAACGTGGCGTCGTCGAACTGCCATTTCGGCGAGGCGGTCTTCCAGATCAATTTGGCGAAGTCGTGCCAGTTCTTCTCGTAGCCCAGCCGGCCCCGTTCCGTGGCGAAATAGAACTGATACCACCACGCCAGTTCCGCGGAGGGCGGCAGGGGCGCCTGATTCGCCCCCTGGGTGCCGATCAGGTAGCCGCTGACCGAGACCATGGCCCGGCAGCGCTCCGGCCACAAGGCCGCGATGATGTTCGCGGTGCGCGCGCCCCAATCGTAGCCGCCGATGATGGCCCGGCGGATCTGCAGGGCGTTCATCAACGCGATGATATCGGCGGCCACCGCGGTCTGCTGGGCGGTGCGCGGCGTGGCCTCGGACAGGAAACGCGTCGTGCCGTAGCCGCGCAGGTGCGGGACGATGACGCGAAAGCCCTTGGCCGCCAGCATCGGCGCCACGTCGACATAGCTGTGGATATCGTAGGGCCAGCCATGCAGCAGGATGACCACCTGCCCGTCGGCGGGCCCGGCCTCGGCATAGCCGATGTCCAGGGGTCCGGCGTCGATCTGGCGAAGGGTGGCGAACGTGGTGGCCGACGAGCCCGCGCCCTGCCGGCCCGCCTTGCCGGGCGCGGGCCGGGGCGGCGCATCGCCCGGCAGCCCGGTTTGCGCCCGGGCCAGTCCCGTCAGCCCCAGCTCCAGTGCGCCGATACCGGCGGCGGCGGTCCCCAGGAAGCGGCGGCGGCGGTTGTCGATCTTATCCGGCATGCTTGTTTCTCCTAACACGGTGAGACGAATAAACCCGCGGGCGCCGCGGACGATACAGCCGCATCCGGATGTCTTTCCCTCCCCGGCCGGCTCCCACGCATTACATCGGCCCCATGTATCGGCCGTTTTTTCCGCCCGGGGCCTGGCCGTATCCCGATGTATGGTTCCTGGCGGCGCATACAGTGCGATACATTCCCCTGGAGCCGATTTCACGGGCGGGAACGAATATGCAAGCGAATACCCCTGTACGATCCATGCCGATATCGGCCTGGGCCTATCCCCTGCTGGCGCTGGCCTTCTATTTCGTGGCGGCGGCCTACGGCTTCGCGACGCCCTTCGTTCCCGGGTTGGGCAACGGCGCCATCGCGGTCCTGATGATCGTGGTGCTGTTCGGCGCCATCTTCGCGGCCGTCTACCACGCGGAGGTGATCGCCCACGTGACCGGCGAACCCTATGGAACGCTGGTTCTCACGGCGGCGGTGACGGTGATCGAAGTCGCGCTGATCGCGTCCATCATGATTTCCGATCCGGCCGGCAGCCCTGAACTGGCCCGCGACACGGTGTACGCCGTGGTCATGGTGGTCTGTACCGGGCTGGCCGGCGCCTGCATCCTGGGCGGCAGCCTGCGATTCCGCGAGCAGCGCTATGTCAGTACGGGGGCTTCGGCCTATCTCGCGGTACTGATCGTGCTGGCCACCTTGACGCTGGTCCTGCCCAATTACACGCAGAGTGCCAGCGGGCCTTCCTATTCCAGCGAGCAGCTGGCCTTCGTCGCCGTCATGACCCTGCTGCTATATGCCGCTTTCCTGTATATCCAGACGGTGCGGCACCGCGAGTATTTCGTGGTGCTGGCCGAGGACGATGCCGAGCATCCTTCACCCATCGGCGGGCGCCGGCTGGCGGCCAGCATCGTGCTGCTGCTGGTGGCGCTGGCCGCCGTGGTGCTGCTGTCCAAGACATTCGCCAATGTGGTCGAATACGGCCGCCAGGCCATCGATGCGCCGCCCGCGGTCACCGGGCTGGTCGTGGCGCTACTGGTGCTGATGCCGGAAGGCATCTCGGCCTACCAATCGGCCCGGCGCGACGAGCTGCAGAAAGCCATCAACCTGGCGTTGGGCTCCTCGCTGGCCACCATAGGACTGACCTTTCCGGCCGTGTCGGTACTTAGCCTGGTCCTGCACAAGCCCCTGGTCCTGGGGCTGGATCCCGGCGAAACGGTGCTGATGACGCTGACCCTGGTCGTCAGCCTGCTGACCCTGGCCAGCGGTCGCACGAATGTGCTTTACGGTTTCATCCACCTGGTGATTTTCGGCACATTCGTCTTCATGACCTTCATGCCTTGAGCGCCATGCGCCCCGGTATGAATTTCCGCGGGAAGCGCCGGCTTATTTCGTGACGCAGCCCAGGGCCTTCAGGCGCGCGTCGATCCAGCCGGTGTCGTGCTTGCCGGCCGCGATGTTGGCGAAGGTCTGTTCTTCCGCGGCGTGCTTGGCCTTGGCGGCCTCGTACACGGCCTGCGCCTGGTCGTAGGGAATGCACAGCAGGCCGTCGTCGTCGCCGACGATCAGGTCGCCCGGCTCGATGGCCATGCCGTCCAGCGCGATGGTGCAATTGATTTCGCCGGGGCCATCCTTGTAGGGACCGCGATGCGTGACGCCGGCCGCGAACACCGGGAAGTCGCCACGGCGCAGCGCGGCCGCATCGCGGATGGACCCGTTGATCACGATGCCGCCCAGCTTGCGCGACTTGGCGTAGGTCACCATGATCTCGCCGATGATGGCATTGGTCAGGTCGCCGCCGGCGTCCACCACGATCACGTCGCCCGGCTGGGCCAGGTCCAGCGCCTTGTGCACCATCAGGTTGTCGCCCGGCCGCGTGCGCACGGTCAGGGCCGGCCCCGCCATGAAAGAGCCGTCATGCATGGGACGCAGGCGCGGGCCGCCGGCCGTCATGCGCGACATCACGTCGCTGATATTCGCCACCGGCAGGCCGACATATTTGGCGACGATGTCGGCGGCGACGGCGCGACGGCGTGCATGGATTTCGAAACCGATCATGGGGTGTTCTCCGTGTAGCTCGTGCAGTAACAGGGTGGGACCGCCGGCCGGCATTCCATGCGCCGGGGCGCGGGAAGGCCGGCGATGCGGCACCAGGCCGCCACTCGGCGCGTCGCCGACATCGTAATCGAGACAAGCTTGCGACGGACTGGCGGCCAGGCCGGCCGGCAGGATGCCGCGGCCGCGATTGACAAGTTCCGCTTGTCAATCAAGTCAGCGTTTCGTGGCTAGGCCGGCAGGGGCGGGACGCCTAAAGTGGCATCCAACGCGGCACCGCACATCGATTCCCCGGCACCCGCGCCCCTTCCATCCCGCCTATCGGAGCACTGCCATGACGACTTCCTCCACCTCCTTCAAACGCGTGTGGTTCATCACGGGCGCGGCCCGCGGCCTGGGCGCGCTGATCGCCGACGCGGCGCTGGCCGACGGCAATGCCGTGGTCGTCGCCGGCCGCAACCTGGCCGCGCTGGCCCAACGGTTCGGCGATGCGCCCAATGTCCTGCCCGTCCAATTGGATGTGACCGACGAAACCCAGGCCCGCGCCGCCGCCAGCGCCGCGATCGCGCGCTTCGGCCGCATCGATGTCCTGATCAACAACGCCGGCTTCGGCCTGCTGGGCGCCGTGGAGGAAGCCGACGACGCCGACGTGCGCCGGATGTACGACACCAACGTCTTCGGACTGCTGAACGTAACGCGCGCCGTCCTGCCCCATATGCGGGAACGGAAGGCGGGCCATATCCTCAATATTTCCTCCATCGGCGGCTACCGCGGCGCCGCGGGCTTCGGCGTGTACTGCTCCACCAAGTTCGCCGTGGAAGGCCTGACCGAAGCGCTGCATGACGAGCTCGCGCCCCTGGGCATCCATGCCACCGTGGTCGAGCCCGGCTACTTCCGCACGGACTTCCTGGACGCCTCGTCCCTGGTGAAATCGCCCACGGTGATCGGCGACTACGCGGAAACCGCCGGCAAGGTGCGCGAACGTGCCGCGCAGATCAATCATGAGCAGCCCGGCGACCCGCGGCGCCTGGCCACGGCGATGGTCAGGCTGGTGGACGCCGATCGCCCGCCGCTGCGCATGCCCTTCGGCACCGACACCCTGGCCGCCATCGAGGCGAAGAATGCCTACGTCGCGGAGGAAACCGCCGCCTGGCGCGAGCTTGCCGCCTCCACGGACTTTCCGCGATAAGCCAGGGTACCGGGTCCTGCGCCCGCGGATCGGCGATGAGGTCGCCGTAGCGCGCGCGCAGGAAGGCCCTTCGGCGATGACCGCCACGTCGCCGTTGCGGCCCAGCCCCCTATCGGCCCTGGCGCCGCTTGCGCGCCGGCTTGCCGGCGCGCAGCTCTTCTTCGTTCAGGTGCCATTCCGTGCTGGCCTGCAGGCGCTCCATCATGAAATCGATGAACAGGCGGACGCGCAGCGGCATATGGGTGCGGCGGGCATAACACAGGTACATGGCGATGCGCTGCACGGTATGCGGCAACAGGAGCGGCACCAGTTGTCCCGCGCGGATCAGCGGCACCGCGGTGAAACTGCCCAGTTGCCCGATTCCCAGGCCTGCCGCCACCGCGCGTGTTTCCAGTTCGGGATCGTTCATGCAGAGCGCGGGCGGCACGTCGCGGTAGACGATTTCTTCGCCGACCTGGAATTCCCAGGGCGCCACCTTGCCCGTATTGGGCTGCAGATAGCCGGTGCAGCGATGCGTGGCCAGATCGTCGATGGTCGCCGGGGCGCCATGCCGGGCAAGGTAGTCCGGCGCGGCACAGACGATCAACTGGATGGGCAGCACCCGGCGCGCGACGATGCGGCCGTCGGGCTGCTGGCCGGCGCGAAACCCCACGTCGATACGCTCGGCCACCCAGTCCTGGAAGCGGTCTTCCAGCTGGATATCCAGGTGCACGTCAGGATGCTCGCGCGCGAAGGTCTCGAACAGCGGCCACAGCACGGTATTGCCCAGGGCGCGGGGAGCGGTGACGCGCAAGGGCCCGCTCGCCCGATCGGCGTGGCGGGCGCTGTGCATGACATCGGTCAAGGCCTGCAGCGGCGGCTGCACGGACTCCAGGAAGCGGCGCCCCTCGTCCGTCAGGCTGATCTGCCGCGTGGTCCGGTGGAACAGGCGGATGCCCAGATGCTTTTCCAGCTGCGCCACGGCCAGGCTGGCGGCCTGCGGTGTGACGCCCTGTTCGATGGCGGCCTTGCGCAGGCTGCCCAGCGTCGCCGTCCTGACGAACAGCGAAATAGCGCGGATTTCGTTCACCGGGTCCCCTTGTCTTGCCGCCGGCGGCGGCTTCGATGCGTCGCGCCCGGCGCCGGGACGGGCGGTGCCCCGCGCGCGGCCCGCCGCGCGATTCGACGCCGCATACGGTCAATCCAGGCCCACGGGCCGGCGCGCGCGCCAGGGCGTGGCCTGCTCGTAGGCATAGGCGGCGCGCAGGATCACCGGTTCGTCCATGCCGCGCCCGGCGAACTGCACCGACAGCGGCAGACCCGTCTCGGTAAAGCCGGACGGCACGGCCACCGAACACATATCGAGCAGGTTGGCCATGCGATTCAAGCGCGCCAGCGTGGAGGTCGCCTGGTCGGCCTCTTGCACGGGAATCGCCGGCAGAGGGGTGGTAGGCAGCAGCAGGAAATCCGTACCCACCATCGCCGCCATCATTTCCGCCTTGGCGCGCTCCCTGGCCCGCAGCAGATCGATGTATTCGGCGGCGCCGATGCCCCGTCCCGCCAGTATGCGGCGCCGCACGTAGGGATCCACCTGCAGGTCATCGCGTTCGCCGATGGCGCGCAGGGCGGCATAGCCTTCGGCCGCCATGATCCCTCCCGCCATGGTCATGGCATCGGTGGAGCCCCGCGGCAGGGGCCGCCGCACCACGCGCGCGCCCAGGGTGCGCAGCGTCTCCAGTGCCTGCTCGTAGGCGGCCAGCACGGCATCGTCGATGCCGGCCCGTTCTTCGTCGGGCATCGCCCAGACCCGCATGCCGTCGACACCGTCGCGCAGCCCCGGCAGCACCGACCGCGCGGGCGCATGGCGCGTGGAAGCATCCAGCGGATCGGGCCCGGCGATGGCGTCCAGCATCAGCGCGGCATCGGTGACGGTATGCGTCATCGGCCCCACGGTGTCCAGCGTGGCGCTGAGCGGCATCAGGCCATCGCGGCTGACCAGACCCACCGTGGTCTTCAGGCCCACCAGGCCGCACATGGATGCCGGAATGCGCACCGAACCGCCCGTGTCCGTGCCGATAGCGGCACAGGCCAGACCGGCCGCCACCGCCACGCCCGAGCCGCTGCTGGATCCGCCCGGCACCCGGTGGACCTGCATATCCCAGGGGTTGCGCGGCGTGCCGAACGACGCGTTGGTCCCCCACCCGCCGAAGGCGAACTCCACCGTCTGGGTCTTGCCCAGCACGATCGCGCCGGCGGCTTGCAGCTTCCGGACCACGGTGGCCGTGCGGTCCGGGATGCGCGGCGGCATGGATTTGGAGCCGCAGGTCACCGGCCGTCCGGCGATATCGAACAGGTCCTTGATGGCGACCGTGATCCCATGCAGGGGTCCCAGCACCACGCCGGCCGCCCGCAAGGCATCGGCTGCCTTCGCCGCGGCCAAGGCCGAATCGGCATAGACGTCCATATAGGCGTTCAGCGCGGGATCGTGCCGCTGGATGCGATCCAGCCGCAGCCGGACGAGCGCCTCGCTCGTCAGGGCGCCGCTTTGCAGATCGCGGCCAGTCTGTTCAAGAGAGGCGTAGGCGTCGACAGAACTCATGGAGGCTCCGGACCGGGACTGATGTGACGCGACATCGTAACCCGGCGATGGCCGCCGCCAGGACCGTGGCACGCCCGCGGCCGGCAGGTGAAGACACGCCGCGGCAGCGGGGCGCTGTCGCGACGGGCGCGGCCCGAATCCGCCCCCGTGCAATCCCGTCCAGGATGATGATAGAATGCTGGGCTTCACTCCGGCGACCGGTACATTTCGCTCGAACGGGGAGAGTTGGTCAACAAGTTGGCCAAACAAGGCAACACAGGCGCAATGGCAGAGTGGTTATGCAGCGGATTGCAAATCCGTGTACGTCGGTTCGATTCCGGCTTGCGCCTCCAGGAATTACGCGGCTCTCCCGACGGAGGGCCGTTTTTCGTTGTAGCGCCGTCCGGGGGAAATCTGGGCAGCGCGCCGAGCTCATAACCCGGAGGTCGCCGGTTCAAGCCCGGCCCCCGCAACCATGACTTGTCCGTCTATCTGATCATAGAGAATGCCCATTGCGTCAGCGATGCGCTGCTTGGTGGCCTTCTTAGGCTTGGCTCCAGTGGCTTCCATGGCCAGATAGCTGGGCTGACGGATACCGACGCGCTGGGCCATTTCGTTTTGGGTGATGCCGAGGTATTCGCGCCAAGCGCGGATGAGGCTGCAGTCGTTCTTGAAGGACAGCTGGACCACTTCATGGGGGATCGTTCCATCCGCAGGGATGCGGGGATTAACGGGGCGATCCTTCTGGGTGAGTTCGAGGTATTCAGCGTAAGGAAGCACGACAAACGCCGGCTTCCCATCGGATTCGATAATGGTGGATTCCTCAACCCACGCAGGCCTTCTGCGCCGGGGTGGGCGGCGCGTTGGGCCGGTAGTCGTCGGTCAGCGTGTTCAGGAAACAGATCAGGTCGTGCACGTCCTGTTCCGACATCGGCGGCCTGGACCCGGCCGGACGGCCGTCCAGCGGCATTTGGGTGTCGATATTGCCCCAATACTGCCGGGGCAGGTCGTTGTACTTCTGCACCGTGCCCGTGCCCTTCGCATACTGCGTGGTGATCAGCCCATAGGCCGGATAGCCCGGGTCGTAGCCGGGATCGCCCGGCTTGAGCACCTTGCCGCCCACCGTCGGATACCACAGCTCCGGATTCGTATCGCGGGTGTTGTAGAAGCGGATCGCCTGTTCCAGCGTATGGATGACCCCATTGTGGAAGAAGGCCTGCCGCACGGCCACATTGCGCAGCGTCGGGGCCTTGAACATGCCGCAGAACCGGCTGGGCTTGCCGTCCTCCGCCAGGGCGTGGTCCGGCCGTTCCGGCCCGCACAGCCCCATGTCGAAACGCCCGGGATCCTTGTCGTTGGCCGGGATGTCGTTGCGGTTCGCCTGGGGGGCCGTGGCGTGCAGGTCATTGCGCGGCACGCCGATGGCCTCATAGGAAAAGTCCGTGAACAGGGCGCTGCTGCCGCGGAAACCGGCGCCCTGGTAATGGCAGGAAGCGCAGTTCCCGGTATTCGGGTCGGCAAAGACGCGCAAGCCGCGCAGCTCGGCAAGAGTCAGCTCGCCGCCTTTTTTGTTCGACGTGTACATGTCGAACTTGCTGTTGTAGGGCCGGAAGCTGATGTCCTCCAGCTGGAAGGCCTGCAAGGCCGCCGTGACGGCATGGAAGGCGGTGGCCGTATCGTCGAAGACGTGTTCGCCGAAGGCCTGGCGCAACAGCGGCGCATAGCCGGCCACGCGGACCTTGGCGACGACTTCCGCGGCCGAGGCGTTGGCCATCTCGACCGGATCCAGCAGCGGCCCCCTGGCCTGTTCGGCGTGGTCCGCGGCGCGGCCATCCCAGTCCAGGCCGCCGCCCGGCCCGGGCACGCTGATGGCATCGGGATTGTCCAGCAGATCGGAATACGGCGGCGTCTTGTCCTTGTAGCGCAGCGAGGGCACGGCCCGCACGCCGTGCTGCGTCATCGCGACGCCGCCCAACTGCGCGGCCAGGTCATTGGGCGGGCCGTAGGCGAAGCGCGGATCGTGGCAGGTCGCGCATGCGACCTTGCGCGATCCCGAGATATCGCGGTCGAAGAACAGCTTCTGGCCGGCCTGGGCCGCCAGGCTCAACGGCTTCTGCCGTATCACCGGGTTGTGCCACACGTCACCAGGCGTGGCGTCGCCAGCCGTGGCGTCCTGCCCGGCGGCTACCGGCACGGCGGCCGCGGCCACCGACAAGACCGGTCCACGCTGTTCATCGCGAGCCGCGATAGCAAGGCCCGCGGCCATCGCCATCGCGAGCAGGCCGACGCCGGCCATCGAACGCTTGCGCATGCGGAAGATCCTTTGATGCGAAAAAATCGTGCCGACCGGACGCCCAGGCCGGGCCGGCACCCTTGGGCGGACTTGCCCTACTTCACGGCCCACACGCTGACCTGCGTCTTGTCGGGACCGATCTGCGGCGGCGTGGCGGCATCCGTCGATTGCTTCTGCCGGTAGGTGGCAGGAATCACATAGGCGTGGTTCATGGGGCGCACGGAGTCGAAATGCGTGTCCCCGCTGTTGGCGAACTCCGGAAGCATTTGCAGGTGCTCGGCGATGAACTTCTCGGTGTACTTGGCGCGGTTCAGGTACGAGGCATCGACCGCCGGATCGGCCACCTGGAACATGTCCTGCATGGTCCGCACGAAGGAGAAATGGCTGTACGCATCGCTATCGACCACGCCCTTGGGCGCCTGGGGCTGGTTGGTCACGATCAGGAAGATCGAATTGCCATGGCCGTGATTGCCCTCGGTGTAGTTGGCGATGGACGTATCCGGCGCGAAGCTGCCGTCCGGCCCCTGCTTCAGCGGCAGCGACACCGTGCTGTTGCTGACGTTCCAGCCGCAGCAGGAATTGAAGCCGCTGCTCGCGGTGGCCTCGTCGAACATGATCACGATGGCGGATCGCCGCTGGGTGTTCTTCCACAGCGAGGATGCCTGGATTTTCCTGATGATGGCGTCGACGTAGTTGTCGCCGCGCGTGATGATGGCGTTGCCGCTGCAATCCGACGCGGGCACGCCGCCGGCCGTGTTTACCGTGGTGCTGTGCATGTCGTCGCACTGGTCGGGAATCAGGAAGTTCAGTTGGCCGACGTCGCCGCTTTCCAGGTCCTTGCCCAGCTGGTCCACTTCATAGTTGGCCGGCACGGCATACTTGGTGCCGTTGGCCATGTTGGCGTCGAACTGGCCGCCGCCCAGCGTGCGGTTGCTGAAGAAAAAGTCCGGCAGCAGGCGCGCGTCCTGGAAGGCCATCGGCGGGCTGTGCTTGGTCCGGTACAGGTTGCCGGGCATGGGTATGGTCCCGTTCGACGGGATGGGCGTGGGATTGTTGCCGATGCCGTTCGGATAAGCATTGTCGATACCCGTGATCGCGCTGTCGGCCACGCTGTCGGTACGCGGGTCCTGGCCCGGGTTCATGCTCTCGCCGTACACGCGCCAGGTCATGCCGGCGTTCTCCAGCGCCGTGAACATATTAGGCCCGCTGATATTGTGGTTGGTGCCGCCGCAGTTCCCGCCCGTGGGATTGAACGGCGAGGCAGCCAGCCCCGGCTTGTCCGCGGTGGGCAGCGGATCCTTGGGCGCGTTGGCGCCGATGGCGTCGCAATTCCATTGGGAATCGTCGGTGATGCCGAAATCGTCGCCGCCGCCGACGGCCGTGTAGTTCGGCTCGCTGGGCTGGCCGGTCGAGAAGTAATTCGTCAGCTGGTTGTAGTCTTTCAGGTACTTGGCGATCTTGGGCGCGTAGGGCTGGTTCAGGATGGTATTGGAGCCCTTGTTCTCCAGGAACAGCACGAACAAATGGTCGTAGCGCGGGATGCCTTCCACGTTGAAGGCCGCCTGTTGGGCCTGCAGGAAGGTAATGGGCTTGCGCGTTTCGGGCGTGGTGGCGGTGTCCGGGGTGACGTTGATCTTGTCGGTCAGTTCAGGATCGCCGCCGGCCACGGCGAGCGCGTCCGGATACAGGTCGCCGCGATCCAGCTTGCTGGTCGCGTAGGTGTAGCGGTTGCTCAACTGGTTGGTCTCGTACAGCAGCGCGGTGCGCGTGGCGCCCTGGGCGGCGTGGACGTCGGCGATCACATCGGCGGGCTGCACATTCAGGCGCGTGGCCAGGTTGGCCTTCTCCGCCGCATAGCTGCTGCCGGCGTCCTCTACCATGCGCTGGATCTCGCTGGACATGGGGCTGATGACGATCTTGCCCGCGCCCTGGTCGGAGATCTCCTCGGCGGACACGCGCAAGGCCATGCGCCGGGCGACCTTTGCGCCGCTGGCGGTATTGGTGGCGTCCGTGCCGATGTCGGCCAGCAGCGGCGAAATGGCGGCGGTCTTCAGCGTAAACGCCCCATTGGCGTCCGTGACCGCGGGGTTTTCGGCGGCATCGCACTTGCCGTTGCCGTTGGCGTCGATACAGACCTTGGCATTCTGGAAGTAGGCCGCGTCGATGGTCGGGTTCGTCTTGCTGCCCGGCACGTAGTTCGAACCGGTGACCACGCCCTGCATCGTCATGGTCGGCGGCGTATCGTTGCTGGACGAGGCCGGCGGCGAAGACGAATCGTCGTCGCCGCCGCCGCAGCCGGCCAGCACCAGCGAGGCGGCGATCACGGTCAAGGAGGCGTACAACGGCGCGCGGCGCGCGCGGGCGGAATGCTTGGATGGCGTCATGATTCTTGTCCTCTTGGACAGGCGTAAGGGAATGATGGGTTCAGGCGGACACGGTGACGGCGGCAACGCCGGTATCGACCGTCACCGTCGTCGTGCCCGCCACGGTGGGCGCGGCGGGCAGCTCGCCATTGACCAGCGGCTTCATCTTGTTGAACCGGCAGGTCAGCTTGTCCGCGGTCAGGGTCACCACGGCATATCCCTGCGCATCGGTATCGACATACTTCAGCCAGGCGTTATTCGAGGACATGGTGCCGTTGAGCTTGTTGGTCACGTTCTGGTAGACGAGCGGCTGCAGGCCGGCCAGCTCGGGCACCGCATGGATCTCGTCCACATAGAACTTGAACAGCGAGGTGCTGGACACGCCGGCGGTCACCAGGTCGACCATCACCGGCATCGGGGTGGCGGCGTCGAAGTCGTCCATGACGGCGCCGGCGAAGAAGGCGTGGATATCGCCCGTCAGCGCCACCACGTTGGGGATGGTGTTGTCCCGCAGGAAAGCCATCATGTCCTTGCGTTCGCTGTTGTAGCCGTCCCACTGGTCGGCATCGAACAGGATCACATTCAGGAAGGACACCGGCGGCAGCATCGCGTTGATCGCCGCCACCGAGGCGTTGACCAGCGCCACGCCGAACACGCCGTCGAACAGCGCGTGAATATGGCTGAAGGCGCCAGGCAGCGTGCCGGATGCCTTGATCGCCGCGATGTCCAGGCGCACGGCCGGCAGGATGGCGCTGTCGCGCAGCGGCGCCAGGTCCTCCGCGTCCGTCGCCACGATGGCGTCGGTGACCAGCTGGGACACCGCTTCCAGCCCGTCGACCTGCATGCGCAAGAGCGATACCTCGTTGCCCCACAGGCGCCAGGCGGTCTTGGACTTGCTGCCCAGCATCTGGTCCTTCCACCACGCGAGCTGCGTGGCCCCCAGCATGGATTGCGTACCGCCGGCGCCGATCTTGGCCTGCTCCGCGGCGGCCAGCGTATCGCGCCCGACCAGGTAGCGGCTGCCCAGGAAGCCGCCCGTGACGGACTCGGGAATGACGTGGTCGTCGCGGTACAGGCGTTCGTCGGTCATCACCAGGGTGGCCAGCGTACCGAAGGTAAAAGCGCGGTAAATCTGGATGTTTTCGAAGGAAGGATTGTTCAGGTCCAGCGTGACGTCGGCGGGCATGAATTCGAACCATGCCTGGTTGGCGCTGCGCCGGCGCGCGACCTGCTCGGTCTGGTCGTCGGTGGGCGTGTAGGTCTGGCGGTCCTGCCAGGAGTCGTCGGAGAACTCGTGGTCGTCCCAGATGGCGATCACGGGAAAGCGGGCATGCAGCGCCTGCAGGCGCGGATCGGAACGATAGCTTTTGTACAGCGCGCGATAGTCGTTGACCGTGGTGGCGTAGACCGACCCGTCGGCCATTCCAGTGCCGTTCGGCAGCGCCAGCGCCGCATGGGCCTTCTCGGTCTGGCCGATCAACACATGGGCGGGCAAGGTTTCGTAGATGTAGTCGCCCACGTGGACGACGAAGTCCAGGTCTTCCTTCACCAGTTCGTCGAACGCGGCCCAGTGGTTCGCGTTCCAGTCCTGACAGGAGATGAAGGCGAACTTCAGCTGCGCGACGCCGGCGCCTTCCGCCGGCGCGGTCTTGGTGCGGCCCGCCGTGCTGTTCGCGGTGCCCGCGATGAAGCGGTAGAAATAGGTCGTGGCGGGGTTCAGGCCCATGACCTTGTGGCGCACGGTGTAGTCCCAGGAAGGATCCGCCTCGATCGCGTCATTGACCAGCAGGTTGGTGAAGCCCTCGTCCGTGGCGACCTGCACGGTCAGTTTGACAGGATCGGCGCCGTTGGCGCCGTCCACGCGCGTCCATAGCACGACGCTGTCCGGCTTGGGATCGCCGGAGGCCACGCCCTGCGCGAAGGAGACGTTCGTCGCGGGCGGGTTGCCGGCGGCGGGATCGCTGGCGGCTGCGTCATCGTCATCGTCGCTGCCGCCCCCACAGGCCGTCAGCGTGCCGGCCATGGCAACGGATACGGTTATAAAGCTGCCCCACTTCAAAAAGTCGCGACGGTCCATGTGCACCAATGTCTGGTTGATTGAGGCAGCCTGGTCCCGTGGGTCGCAGCACCGCCGATGATTTGGGTGCGGCATTACCCCATAGGCAAATTGCGCGATCTTTACAGAAAAGTACACATGCGGATGACACTGACATATTCCGTTCAGTCGGTGGAAAGCAAGCGGTCACGGCCGAGTCAAATTGGGGAACACGGGCCGGGCCCGAGCGATACCGGCGGCCCCGCGAACCTGGGCCGGCCGAGCGGCGCGCATCGGCATGGGTCCCCATTACGCGCGCGATCGGGCTACATCGATTGACATATGGGCGGCATACGCTGCGCGTCCATGGCTATCACCATCGATTTCCCGAATCCGCTGCGCGATTGGATCGCGCGAAACCTCGGACGCGGCGTCGCCGCGCCGGACATCGTGTCCGAACTGATCGCGCAGCGGACGCCACCCGAGCTGGCCGCCGCCATGGTCGGCGCTGTCGCGCATGCGCTGGCGCATGGCACGCCGCTGGCCGATGGCAAGCTGATACTGGACCCGCACGAGCATGGCGCCGGCGCACCGTACCGCGCCGGCGCCATGCGCCTGCCGTCCGGGCCCAGGATCCTCGCGCACGACCGCGAGATATGCGTACTGGCGCGCATGGCGCGGCCCAGCACGGCGATCCTGGCGGACGTGCTGGATGCGGAGGAATGCCTGGGCATGTTTTTCCGTCCCGGCGAAACGCCCCTGATCGAGCGCATCGAACGGCGTATCGCCTGCCTGACCGGCTTGCCGATGGACCATGGCGAAGGACTGCAGATCCTGCGCTACCCCACGGGAGCGGAAAACACCCCGCACTTCGACTATCTGATGCCCACGAACGCGGCGAATCGGGATTCGCTGGCACGCAGCGGGCAGCGCGTCTGCACCCTTATCATGTATCTCAACGAAGTGCCCGCGGGTGGGGAGACGACATTCCCGGAATCGGGATGGACCATCGTGCCACGGCGCGGCCACGCCTTGTATTTCGAGTACGGCAACGCGGCGGGGCAGACCGACCCTGCCTCGCTGCACGCGGGCGCGCCGGTACGGGCGGGGGAAAAATGGATCGCCACCAAATGGCTGCGCAGCCGCAAGTTCATGCCGCGCGGCGGATGACGAAAGCGCGCGCACGCCGCGATCGCGGCGTGCGCGGTGGCGTGAAGGACGGCTTCCCGCCGGAAACCGCCAGCGAAGCACCGCAATCCGGTCCCCCCACGGAGACCGCCGCGGCCAACGCCCGAACCTGTCGATGCACTGTCGCGCGGCCTGGCGCCCGTCCGGGGCAGGCGGCGCATTCCGGCGCGCCCGGGACATGCCGATCCTGGCGGCCCGCGGGCGCCTCAATGCCCCCTGCGGTTGTCCTTGTTGCCGCGAGTCCCGGCCGTGCCGCCCGCGGGGTCGCCGATGGACCCGGGCGCACCTTTGCTGCCTTGCACCGTGCCCTGTCCGGGTGAAGGCGGAGCAACCGATGTCGGGGGCGGCACCGCCCCGGGCGCGGGAGCGGACGTGGCGGGCTGGCGGGCATTGGGCCCCAGGCTGGAGGGCGGGCCGGACTTCGACCCGGGCACCGGCTGGTCCAGGCCCGTCCCGGCGGGCTGGTTGCCCGGCATGAGGGGGCGGGAGCTGCCCGAAGAAGAACGCTGGTCGGCCGCCTGCACACCGGACACGGCCCACGGCGCGATGGCAAGCGCGATGGCGGCGGCAATGTAGAGCAGCAGGGCAACCAGCGGATGTTTCCTGTTCCTTTTCACGGTCTGACTCCATTCGGGGCGCAACGGCGCGGCACGCTTGCGGCACGTTGCGTGTCCGTGGCCCGCAACCACCGTTCCCGGACCATGGCTACCTATAATCGGCGCATGAACGCACCGACCGTACTGCGCCTGGATCATGGCGACGCCTATGTGGAGATCTGCCCCGGGCTGGGTGGCACCATTCTCAACTACAGCTGGCGCGGCCAGCCGATCCTGCGGCCCAGCGACGGCGTGCCCGCGATCGCGCGCCTGGCGGCCTGCTACCCGCTGCTGCCGTTTTCCAACCGCATTGCCGGCGGGCGGCTCGCCTTCGATGGCCGGACCCATGCCATCCCGCGCACGGTCGACTACGCGCCCTTGCCCATGCATGGACTGGCCTGGCAACGCCCCTGGCGCGTCCAGGCTTGCGATACCGGGCGCGCCACGCTCACGCAGGATTACGCGCCGGACGGCGCCACGCCCGCATGGCCCTTTCCTTATGCCGCGACGCAGACGTTCCTGCTGGACGACGCCGGCCTGCACCTGACCCTGTCCCTGCGCAACACCGGCACGGGTCCCCAGCCGGCAGGCCTGGGATGGCATCCGTACTTTCCGCGCACGCCGGCCACCCGCATCTGGGCACGGACCGGCGACATGTGGGTCAACGACGACGCCAACCTGCCCGTGCGCCGCGAGCCGGCGCCCGCGGGACTGGCATCCGGCATGCTGGCCGCGGACACCGGCTACGACAATGTGTTCCGCGATTTCGGCGGCCACGCCGGCGTGGCCTGGCCCGAACGCGACCTGGCGGTGACCCTGCACGCGGACGCGGTTTTCAGCCACGTGGTCATCTTCACGCCCCGCGACAAACCCCATCTGGCCATCGAGCCCGTGTCCCATATGACCGACGCATTCAACCGCCACGCCGCCGCGGGACACCGCGCCACCCCAGGCCTCGATACGGAAACCGGCACCGCCATCCTGGCTCCGGGCCAGAGCCTGGCCGGCGGCATATCGCTGCGGCCCTCGACACTGCGCGACGCCGGCCCGCGCTGATCCGCGAGACCTCGCCATGGATGATTCCGTACTCGCCGCCATCGCCCGCTGGCCCAATGTCCCGGCCGTGGCGGGATGGCTCTCGCTGGACGCCAACGGCCGGTGGCGCCTGCACCCCGCGGGCGACGCGGCGCGCGGCGGACCGGGCGTATCGATCGCCAATCCGTCCATCCTGGCCTTCATGTCGCGCAACTACGATCGCGACGAGCAGGGCCGCTGGTTTTTCCAAAACGGGCCGCAACGCGTGTATGTCCGCCTGGACGCGGCGCCCTATATCCTGCGCACCGGCACGGATGGCACCTGCCTGGAAACGCATACCGGCTTGCGCGTGCGGGACATCGCGGGCTGGTTCCTGGACGAGGCGCACCGGCTCTATGCGCGGACCGACCTGGGCCCCGGCATGATCGCCGGGCGCGACGTGCCGGCGCTGATGGACGCCATGCGCCTGGAGGACGGCGCCGATGCGCTGCAAGCGGCGGCCGAACTGGAAGTGGGCGCCTCGCTACAGGTACGCCATCCGGCCGCCACGGCCGCGGTGCCCTTGCGCCGGCTGCGGCGCGACGAGCTGGAACGCGAACTCGGCTTCGTGGCCAACCCGGCCGTGGACCCGCGGCCGCCCGGCGCCGCGCCCGCCACACCGGCGGACGGACCTAGCCGTTAGAATCGCCATCATGAGCGTACAGCCCCCCCACTACTTTCCCGCCCCGCGCCGCGCCAAATTCTGTAGCCAGTGCGGCACGCCCATCAGCCGGCGCGTACCGGATGGCGACAACCGCGAGCGCGATATCTGCGATCACTGCGGCGCCATCCACTACCAGAACCCGCGGGTCGTCGTGGGCACCGTGCCGGTCTGGGAAAACCGCATCCTGCTCTGCCGCCGCGCCATCGAGCCGCGCTATGACACCTGGACGCTGCCGGCCGGCTTCATGGAATTGGGCGAAACCACCGCGCAGGGCGCGGCGCGCGAAACGCTGGAGGAATCCGGCGCGCGGGTGGAATTGGGCGAACTGTTCACCGTCATCGATGTGCCGCAGGTGGACCAGGTCCACATCTATTACCTGGCCCGCGCCCTGGGTCCCGAGCTGGACCCGGGCCCGGAAAGCCTGGACGCGCGCTACTACGACGAGTCGGAAATCCCCTGGGACGACCTGTCGTTCCGCACGGTCGTCACCACCCTGCGGCACTACCTGGAGGACCGGCGCCGCGGCGTCTACCAGGCCCACCGCTATTCGCTCGAGCATCATTGAAGCTGCCCTGGGTCGACCCCGACACCCCGCTACCGCCGGTCGAATGCGCCATGAGCGAACCCGACGGCCTGCTGGCGGCCGGCGCGGACCTTTCCGTGGAGCGCCTGACCGAAGCGTATTCCCGCGGCATTTTCCCGTGGTACTCGGAAGGCGAGCCCATCCTTTGGTGGTCGCCCAACCCGCGCATGGTGCTGGCCTGCGAAGACTTCATCGTCTCGCATTCCCTGGCCAAACTGCTGCGCCGGCTGGCACGCCAGGAACAGCAGCCCGACGCCCGCGTGCAGGTGCGCGTGGACACCGCCTTCGAACAGGTGCTGCGGGCCTGTGCCGCGCCGCGCGACGGCCTGTCCGGCACGTGGATCACGCACGAGATGCGCCAGGCCTATGCGGCCTGGCACCGCGCCGGCGCCGCCCACAGCGTCGAAACCTGGATCGACGGCCGGCTCTGCGCGGGCCTGTACGGCATCAGCCTGGGCGGCATGTTCTACGGCGAGTCGATGTTCACGCTCGTGACCGACGGCTCCAAGATCGCGCTCGCGCACCTGGTGCGCTTTCTGTCGAATCACGGCGTGCCGTGGATAGACTGCCAGCAACAGACCCGCCACCTGGCCAGCCTGGGCGCCCGTCCCGTGCCGCGCGCGCAGTTCGTGGCGCGGGTCGCCGAACTGGTCGCACGCCCGGCGCCGCCGTGGCGGTGTGGCCGGCTCGACACGCAAGGCCACCTGCTGCCTTTGCCCGAGACGACGGCCTAGCGCCTTAGGCGTTATCATGTCCGGACCGCCACGGGCCTCACACCCGATGGCGGCCGCGCATGAGCCAGCTAAAAGAACTTCCCTTCTCCACCCTGCAGTTCTATGCCACGGCCCCCTATCCTTGCAGCTACCTGCCCGGACGCCAGGCGCGCTCACAGGTCGCCGCGCCCGGACACCTGATCCACGCGGGCACTTATTCGCAGCTGGTCGAACAGGGCTTCCGCCGTAGCGGGCTGTTTACCTACCGCCCCCACTGCGACGGCTGCCAGGCATGCATCCCCGTACGCGTGGACGCGGCGCGCTTCGCGCCCAACCGCAGCCAGCGCCGCGCCTGGAAGCGCCATGGCGATTTGCGCGCCTTCGTGGCGGAGCTCGCCTGGTCGCCCGAACATTACGAGCTCTACACGCGCTACCAGCAAGGCCGGCATCCCGGCGGGGGCATGGACGAGGACAGCCGCACCCAGTACGCCCAATTCCTGCTGACCAGCCGCGTCAACACGCGCCTGGTCGAATTCCGTACGCCGGAGGGCGTACTGGCCATGGTGTCCATCATCGACGTCCTGGACGAGGGCCTGTCCTCGGTCTATACGTTCTACGACCCGGATATCCCCGGCAGCCTGGGCACGTACAGCATCCTGTGGCAGATCGAGCAATGCCGGACCCTGGACCTGCCCTGGCTGTACCTGGGGTACTGGATCGAGACCAGCCGCAAGATGGCGTACAAGGCCAGTTTCCGGCCGGCCCAGCTCCTGATCGAAGGCAGCTGGCGTAGCGAGCCGGCACCCGGCGGGCTGGACGCGTAAGCGAACGAACGCGCCCCGCGACACGCGCCCGGCGGATGGGGCGCCACCCTGGGCGCGGATGGCTCTACAATGCCGCCCCATGTCTATCCTGTTCCAAGCCTATCCCCTCGCGCGCCGTGCCTTGTTCGCCATGGACGCCGAAACCGCCCACGACGTCACGCTGAAAAGCCTGCAGCGGGCCTATGAGTGCGGCGTGACGCGCTCGCTCATGCATGCCGCGCCGCTAGCTCCGATCACGCTGATGGGACTGCGGGTGCCCAACGCCGTCGGGCTGGCCGCGGGATTGGACAAGAACGGCGCGTATATCGACGCGCTGGGCAACCTGGGTTTCGGCTTCGTGGAGGTCGGCACCGTGACGCCGCGTCCCCAGCCCGGCAATCCCAAGCCGCGCCTGTTCCGCCTGCCGCAGGCCAATGCGCTGATCAACCGCCTGGGGTTCAACAATCTGGGCCTGGACGCTTTCATCGCCAACGTGACGCGCAGCCAATGGCGCGCGCGCGGCGGCATACTGGGCCTGAACATCGGCAAGAATGCCGACACGCCCATTGCCCAGGCCGCGGACGATTACCTGAAGGGCCTGCGCGGCGTGTTTCCGCACGCGGACTACGTGACGGTGAACATCTCTTCGCCCAATACGCAGAACCTGCGCTCGCTGCAGGGCGGCGACGAACTGAGCGACCTGCTGGCCCGTCTGCGCGACGCACGCAAGGAGCTGGCCGATACCTACGGCCGCGACGTGCCCCTGGCGGTCAAGATCGCGCCGGACCTGACGCACGAGCAGATCGACGCCATCGCCGACATCCTGCCGCGCTACGGCGTGAATGGGGTGATCGCCTGCAACACCACCCTGTCGCGGGCGGCGGTGGCCGGCATGGCGCACGCCGACGAGGCGGGCGGCTTGTCGGGTCCGCCGGTGCACGAACTCTGCCTGGCGGTGATCGCCCGCCTGAAGCAGCGCCTGGGTTCGACCATGGCCATCATCGGCGTGGGAGGCATCCACAGCGGACGCCAGGCCGCCGAAAAAATGGCGGCCGGTGCCGACGCGGTTCAGCTCTATACCGGACTTATCTACCGTGGGCCGGCCCTGGTCCGCGAATGCGTCGACGCCACCGCGGTACGCGCGGCATAAGGTCGTCGCGCGGGGCGTCGCCTGCCCCGTGATCGGGCGCGCGTACGCGGGCCCGGCGGTGGCCGGCACATAACGGAAAAACTGGACAAAAAAGGGCCGCCCCAAGGGCGGCCCAGGCTCCAGCTCTGCTCAAAACTGGCTTACTTCGATGACGCGCCAGCGAACGCCGCGGTGGCGTCGCGGCGTCTTGCCGGTCCGGGGACTCAGGCAGCGGCGCGACGGCCGCGCGGCGAGGCAGCCTTGTTGGCGGCGTCGGCGGCATCCGACGCAGCCTTGAAGGTCGCGTTGGCGGCGGCATTCAGGTTCGATTCGGCGACTTCGGCGGCCTGCTTGGCGGCCTTGGTCATGGAATCGTACGCGCTGGTGGCGGTCGCCAGCGAGGACTTGATCAGCGCGACGGCGCCTTCGGTGCCGGTGGGCGCATTCTTGGCCAGTTGGTCGATGGCTTCGGACAGCTGGGCCTGGTTGTCGGCGATATGCTCTTCGCCCAGCTTGACCAGCTCGCCCTGCACGCCGGCGACGATGTCATACACGTGCTTGCCATAGGCCAGCGCCTTTTCCGCGCTTGGCTGCACCAGGCTGGTCGAGAACGCCAGGGCTTCCTGCGGGTCCTTGACGTCGGCGGCCTGCTGCGAACGCAGCGCGACTTCGTCGATGGTCGCCTTGATGACCTTCAGGTTCAGGTCGACCAGCTTTTCAAAGCCCGAGAACAGCGCGGACTGGGTAGCGATCAGGGTGTTGATGCCGGCTTTTTGACGGGCGAACACTTGTTGGGGAATAGCGCTCATTGGGAATCTCCTCGAGTGGCCCCTTCGCGGGGGGCGGAATGACTGCGGATGCGGAAGGCGTTGCGACGGGGTCCCATCCTGCTTGGGGATACCCCCGGCTCGCGGCCTACCACCACTCCCGAGCCGTTGTTGCACTGCACAATTCACATTTTAGAGACGTTCAATTCGATGTCAAGTGATTTTGGTGCGCCGCAACAAACCTACACAATTGCGCCGCCCGCAGGCCATCCGGAGCAATATGGCAGCGCAATATGACAGCGCCGGTATCCCTCGCGACGATAGAGAGTCCGTGGAGCGGACGCAACATGGGGAAACAACTAAGGTGACGCGTCCCTGCTTATTGCCTAGACTGGGCGCAGAGTAGGCCCGCAGGGCGCTCAAAACTACGCAGATACCAATTCCATAATGCATCCGCAAATCCAGGAGACAACATGCCTTTCCCTACCCGCCGGCTAGCCGCCGTCCTGGCGGCCGTCACGCTGTCCGCGGCTGGCGCCGCGCATGCCGAATATCCGGACCACGTTGTCAACATGGTGGTCCCGTTCGCCGCCGGGGGGCCGACCGACAACGTCGCGCGTTCGCTGGCCGAAGCCATGCGCCCGGCGCTCGGACAATCCATCATCGTCGAGAACAAGGGCGGCGCCGGCGGCACCATCGGCACGACCTTCGCGGCCCGCGCGCCGGCTGACGGCTACACCGTCCTGCTCATGCACGTCGGCTTCTCCACCGCGCCGTCGCTGTACAAGGATCCCGGCTACGATCCCTTCAAGAGTTTCGAGCCCATCGGCCTGGTGGTCGACGTGCCCATGACCATCCTGGCGCGCGACAACTTCCCGCCCAACAACATCAAGGAACTGGCGGACTACGTCAAGAAGAACGCCGACAAGATCACGCTGGCCAACGCCGGTATCGGCGCCGCCAGCCACCTGTGCAGCGTCATGCTGAACGAAGCCTTCGGCGTGGAGCTGCTGACCGTGCCCTACAAGGGCACCGCGCCTGCCATGAACGACCTGCTGGGCAAGCAGGTGGATATGCTCTGCGACCAGACCACCAATACCACCCAGCAGATCAATGCGAAGAAGGTCAAGGCCTATGCCGTGACCAGCCTGAAGCGCGTCGCCACGCTGCCCGACCTGCCCACCATGGACGAGTCCGGCTACAAGGGCTTCGAAGTCGGCATCTGGCATGGCATGTGGGTCGCCAAGGGCACGCCCAAGCCGGTCGTGGATAAGCTGGTCAAGGCGCTGCAGGCCGGCGTCAAGGATCCCAAGTTCCAGGAACGCATGCAGACCCTGGGCGCGGCGGTGCTGGTGGACGAAGCCAACCCGCAGGCCCTGGACGCCAAGGTCAAGCAGCAAGTGCCGCAGTGGGCCGAGCTGTTCAAGAAAGCGAAGGTCGAAAAACAATAACAGCCAGCGCGCGGCCAGCACCGCGAACCGCGCCAGCAATCCCGGCATGCCGGGATTCATCGGAAGCCCGGCATGCCGGGCTTTTTTTCATGCCGCGGAACGGTCGTCCACGGCCGCGTGACCGTCCACCGCCAGCCGGCCGAAATCCGCCTCGGCGGCGCGCGCGTCATAGCCGAGCGACGCGGAAATCCGCGCGGCGGTCTCCTTCAGGCGCGCGATCCATTCGTCCTGCATGCGTTCGGCGGGCGCCGAAATGGACAGGCCGGCCACGAGTTTCCCGCTGTCGTCATGGATGCCGGCGGCGATGCAGCGTACGCCGACTTCCAGTTCCTCGTTGTCGCGCGCATAGCCATGGCTGCGCACCGTGGAAAGTTCTCGTTCCAGCATATCCAGCCGCGTCAGGCTGTTTTCCGTATGGCCGGCCAGCCCGGTACGCAAGGCGTAGGCGCGCACCTGCCGGGGCTCCGCCGTGGAAAGGAAAAGCTTGCCCGTGGAGGTCAGGTGCAAGGGCGCCCGGCCGCCGATGGCCCGCACCACCTGCATGCCGGAGCGCTCGCTCCATGCGCGGTCGATGTAGACGATTTCATCGCCCTGCTGCACCGACAGATTGATGGTCTGCCCGGTCATCTCGTGCAGATCGTGCATGGGTCCCTTGGCGGCGTCGCGGACATTCAGGCGGCCCTTCACCAGCGAGCCGAGTTCCAGCAGCCGCATGCCCAGTTGGTAGACGCCGTTGTCCACGCGCTCGACATAGCGCCCGACGACCAGGTCGTTGAGGATGCGGTGGGCCGTGGAGGCATGCAGCCCCGTCGTCGCCGCCAGCTCCTTGAGCGTGACGGGATCGGGCTGCGCGGCCAGGGCGTCGAGCAGGCGCATCGCGCGCTCGATGACCTGGATGGCGATGGTCGCGTGACCGTCGCCTTGCGGGTGGGCGCTGCTGGCGTGGGAAGGGAGGCGGGTCATAAGCTCTATGCGCCGGTCCCGCCACGGCCTGTGGGACCACGGCCATGCGGCGGCGCAACAATTCGTTATTTCCCGTATTGTGAAATACGCGGGGCGGTTTGGCAACCGGCGAGTGCCCGGCGGCCATTACGCCGATGGTCTGCTGAAGTGGCTTGTCGAGGTGGCCGGGCGATCAGGCTCGACCGGGCGGGGTCAGGCGCCCGCCCAGGCGCTGGACTTCCGCGCGCAGGAAATCCATCGCTTGCGCGGCGGCCGCGGGCTCTCCCTTCACGCCCAGGTCGATGTGGGGCGAACGGCCGTCCTCGCCGACACTGGGCAGGCTGAACGCCTTGACGCCGGGCCAGCGGGACTGGATTTCGTCCATGACGGGCGCGATGCGGGATTCCGGCAAGCCATAGACCAGGAAAGCATGCTCGGCATGCGCGGTCTGGTGATGAAGATGGGCATACCGGGTATCGAGCGTCCATTCCAGCATAGGCCAGGCCATCACCGGGAAACCCGGCACAAAGGTGTGATCGCGGATGAAGAAGCCCGGGATGCGGTTGTAAGGGTTGGGCACGATCTCGCAACCCTGGGGAAAGCGCCCCATTTCCAGGCGGCGCTGGTTCTCCGGGGTGGACATGTCGGTGCTGCCCTGCCCCTTGGCGGCCATTTCGGCACAACGCAGGGTGATTTCCCGTTCGGCATCCGGATGCAAGGCCAGCGGCAGGTCCAGTGCCGCCGCCGCGGCCTGCCGGGTGTGGTCGTCCGGCGTGGCGCCGATGCCTCCGCAGGAAAAAACGATGTCCCCGCCGGCGAAGCTGCGCCGATAGGCGCGGACCAGCGTGTCGCGGTCGTCCGGCAGGATTTCGGCCCAGGCCAGCCGCAATCCGCGGGCGGACAGCAGCTCGACGATCTTGGAAAAATGCTTGTCCTGCCGGCGGCCGGACAGGATTTCGTCGCCGACGATGATCAGGCCGATGCGCGGGCTCGCGGAGTCGAGGGGCATGGTGGATTCCAGTAAGGCGTGAAAGACGGGCGGACGCTCGATGCGCCGTGGGGCGCATTATCGCGCCGCGTTGGCCGCCGCGCGGGCGGCGCCAGCATCAGCGCGGCGCCATCTCGATGACTTTCTCCTGCCGCAGGCGCTGCAGGGCATCCAGGCCGTAGTGCGCGAACACCAGCGCCGAAAAGACCGGCAGGAAGACCCAGGCCGGCGGCAGCAGGTTGATCAGCGAACAGATCAAGCCCACGCTCCAGAAACCCAGATTGTGCCGGCGCAGCAGGATGCGCCGTTCCTCGGGACTGGCGTGCTCGACGATGGCGTCGATGCGCATCATGCGCGAAAAGGCGAAGGCCCACCAGAACACCGACAACAGCACCGCCATGGGCGGCACCAGCCACAAGGGCAGCGTCAGCAGCCAGCCCAGCGCGAAGACGATACTGACCCACAATGCATTCCAGACGCTGACGGCCGTCCCGTATCGGCCCTGCTTGCCGACGGCCGCGTACTCGCGCTCGCCGACATGGCGCAGCACCAGCGGCATAACGAATACCGCGGCGATGGCCAGGCCCAGGATGCCCGACACCGGCAGCAGGATCGCCGCCGCCACGACCGGCACCAGGTACACCTTGAGCGAGAACAAGCCAACGGCGACCAGCCACTCGTCCACGTTGTTGACCACGCTCCAGTGCGAGGCTTCGTCGCGCAGCCATTCCGTCAACGGGGCCCAGCAAAACCACAGCAGCAGAATGGCGCCGACCAGCGCGATCAGGAACGGCAGCAGCACGGCGAACAGCATGGCGGGATGGCATTGCGATACCGCCGCGCGTTTGAAGGCCTGCCACACGCCGGCCAGGCCGGCGGAAGCCGGGGGCGGAGGCAAGGCGGAATGGGAAGGTGCGGGCATGAGAACGGTCCGGTTGTGCATCGCAGGTATGATAGTTAAATACTTACGCCGCCGCCCATATGCCCGCCCTAGAACCTGGTAACGACTCGGCCGCCTTGCGTGGCCTGCTTCAACGTCCCGGCCTGGACCTGGTCGCCTGCTTCTGCGCGGCCTGGTGCGATACCTGCCGCGAATACCGCCCCAAATTCGAAGCCCTGGCCGCGCAGGCCGACGGCAGCGTGTTCGCCTGGATCGATATCGAGGACCACCCCGAACTGCTCGGCGAAGAAGAAGTGGAAAACTTCCCGACCCTGCTGATCCAGCGGGCCGGCAAGACCGTGTTCTACGGCCCCATGCTGCCGCATATCGGCCACCTGGAACGCCTGCTGGCCTCGCTCGGTCCGGACAGCGCATCCGTGCCTACCCGCCTGCCGGACGTTCGCGCGCTGCTCGCCGGATAGGCCGGCCGATGCCTCGCACAGGCATCGGGAATCCGACTTCGACACGTTCCGCATGCCCCCCGGCCACCCGTGGGGCGGGCCGGCGCCCGCGATCAGGAAGGCTTGCGCGTACCGCCCAGCAGGACGGCCACCTTGCGCTTGGGCGCGCCGGCGCGCTCCGACGGCGCCGGCTCCCCGGGGGCCGATTCCCCGGCGGCCGATTCCGGCGCCGGGTTGCTGGGCACGTAGGGCTTGAGAAAGAAATCGTCCACCGGCGCCTGGCGGTTCGACGAGTCGCCATAGCGGCGTTCGCCGGGCCGGCCGCGCGATTCGCGGCGTTCGCGGCCGCCGCGGACCTCGTCGCCATGGCCGCGGCTGCGCGCGACGAGTTCCGCCGGCACATCCAGCCGGCCGCGCGGCACCGGCCGCTTGATCAGTTTTTCGATGTCCAGCAGCAGGCGTTCCTCGCTGGGCGTGAACAGCGCGATGGCCTCTCCCGAGGCACCCGCGCGGCCCGTGCGGCCGATGCGGTGCACGTAGTCCTCGGCGTTGTAGGGCAGGTCGTAATTGATGACGCAAGGCACGCCCGCCACATCCAGGCCGCGCGCGGCGACGTCGGTGGCGACCAGCACTTCCAGTTCGCCGGCCTTGAAGGCGTCCAGCGCCTTCATGCGGTCGGCCTGGCTTTTATCGCCGTGGATGGATTCCGCCTTGATGCCGTCGCGTTCCAATTGCCGCGCCAGCCGGGCCGTGCCGATCTTGGTGTTCGAAAACACGATCACCTGGTTCAGGTTGCGCGACTTCACCAGATGCACGACGGCAGCGCGCTTGGCCTCGCTGCTCATCTCGTAGGCGATCTGCGTGACCGTGTCCGCCGTGGCGTTGCGCGCGGCGACTTCGATTTCCACCGGGTGGCTCAGGTACGAACGCGCGAGCTTGCGGATCTCGTTGCTGAACGTCGCCGAGAACAACAGGTTCTGGCGCTGGCTGGGCAGCAGCCGGATGATGCGCTCCAGGTCGGGCAGGAAGCCCATGTCCAGCATGCGGTCCGCTTCGTCCAGGACCAGGATGCCGACCTGCCCCAGATTGACGTTCTTTTGCTCCACATGGTCCAGCAAGCGGCCCGGCGTCGCCACGAGCACTTCGCAACCGTTGCGCAGGCTTTCCTTTTGCGGCCCGATATCCACGCCGCCGAACACCACGGCCGACCGCAGCGGCGTGCGCTTGCTGTAGCGCTTGACGCTTTCGGAGACCTGGTCGGCCAGCTCGCGCGTGGGCGTCAGGATCAGGGCGCGCACGGGATGCCGCGCCGGCGACGCGCTGGTGTTCGCCATGGGCATCAGGCGATGCAGGATGGGCAGCGTGAACGCCGCCGTCTTGCCGGTACCCGTTTGCGCCGCGCCCATGACATCTCGGCCCGAGATCACCACGGGGATGGCCTGGGCCTGGATGGGTGTGGGGGTGGTGTAACCCGTTTCGGTGATGGATGCCAGCAGCAACGGATGCAGATCGAAGTCCGAAAACGCGAGGGTCGTCGCATCCGTTGAAGTTGCTGCGGAAGAATTGGTTTCAGTCATGGAATAGGCAGATGCCGGGGACCGCGCGCGATGCAGAAAAGCAAAAGAATCGGGCCCGGATTGCTGTGGATAACTCGATTTTAGCGCAGGTAGGACTCCTCGCCAGTCCGGGCCCGCGATTATTGGGGACACTAGGCCCCCGCAGGCGTCACGGCGCCAGCCAGCGCAAGCCCCACAACACCAGCATGCCGGCGACGATAACCAGCACGGTACTGCGCGTACGCAGGAAGACCAGGATGCCCGCGACGCCGGCCAGCAGCTTCATGTCCAGCATCGGCCCGACACCGGCCTTCCAGGGCAGCAGGTCCGGGACGATGATGGCCGTCAAGGCGGCCGCCGGCGCATAGCGCAACGCGCGGCGCACGTTCTCGGACAGGGGCAGGTAATCGCCCAGCAACTGGTAGCCGGCCCGGGTGACCAGGCTGCACAGCGTCAGCAAGCCGATGGCGGCATAGACATAGGCGTCCTCGGAAGCCAGATCGAGATTCATGCCCGGCCCCGCGCGTAGCGTTCCGCCAGCATGCCGGCCGCCACCCCGGCGAAGACGGCCGCGGCCAGGCCCAGCCGCAAGGGGAAGACCTGGCCGATCCAGCCGGTCAGCGCCGCGGCCGCGATGGCGGCCAGCATGGGCCGGGTCGTGGCCAGCGGCACCACGATGGCCAGCAGGGCCAGCACCGCGGCGAAGTCCAGCGACCAGCCCGCCGGGACCAGGGCGCCCAGGTATATGCCGGCGATGGAGGTCCCTTGCCAGACGAACCACCCGGGAGCGATCACGCCGATGAAGAACCACAGCTGCTCCCGCGTGCCGCGCACGCGCGCGTCGCCGAAGCGCGGGATGAACAGGACGAAGCCCATGTCGGTGGTGAAGTAACCCAGCGCCAGCCGGCGCGGCCATGGCAAGTGGCGGAAAAACGGATGCAGGGCGGCGCCGAAGACGAGAAAGCGCAGGTTGACGATGAAACCCGCGGCGAAGATAAGCCACAGCGGCGCGCCGGAGGCAATGAGCGGCAGGGAGGTAAGCTGCGCCGAGCCGGCATACAGCGTCAGCGACATCAGCAGCGCCATGGATTCGGCCAGGCCCGACTTGACCATGGCCACACCCGTGACCAGTCCCCACGCCGCCGTGGCGATCAGCGTCGGAGCGACGGCGCGCATGCCCTGGCGGGCGGCGTCCCAGCGCGCTTGCCGGATCGCAAGGCTATCCTGATCGGAGACTGCCGGTTCGGACGACAACGATGGACCTGATAGTGGGGATGGAAGCGTCCGGCCGGCCGGACCAAAATGGCGCACGGACAGGCTGGCGCGCACCGCAATGGGGCATATTGTAGCCCGCCGCTTGATACAATACGGCCCACTCAAGGAGAACGAACATGTCGATGGCCGACCGCGACGGATTCATCTGGTATGACGGCAAACTGGTTCCCTGGCGCGATGCCACCACGCACGTCCTGACCCATTCGCTGCACTACGGCCTGTCCGTGTTCGAAGGCCTCCGGGCCTACAAGACGGACAAGGGCACCGCGATCTTCCGCCTCAAGGACCACACCAAGCGGCTGTTCAACTCCGCCCACATCTACCAGATCCCGATTCCCTACGACGCCGAAACGCTGGAAGCCGCGCAATGCGAAGTCGTGCGCGCCAATGGGCTGGAATCCTGCTACCTGCGTCCGCTGGTGTTCTACGGCTCGGAAAAAATGGGCGTCTCTCCCAAGGGCGCCAAGGTCCATGTGGCCATCGCGGCCTGGCCCTGGGGCGCCTACCTGGGCGAAGAAGCCCTGGCCCAGGGCATCCGCGTGAAGGTCTCCTCGTACGCGCGCCAGCACGTCAACGTCACCATGCCGCGCGCCAAGGTGGCCACCACCTACGCCAACTCCATCATCGCCAACTCGGAAGCCCTGCAGGACGGCTATGACGAAGCCCTGCTGCTGGACACCGAAGGCTTCGTCGCGGAAGGCGCAGGCGAAAACATATTCCTGGTCAAGGACGGCGTGCTGGTCGAGCCGGAAATCGCCTCGGCGCTGACCGGGATCACGCGCTCCACCATCCACGCGCTGGCCAGCGACCTCGGCATTCCCCTGCTGACGCGCCGGCTCACGCGCGACGACGTCTATATCGCCGATGAAGCCTTCTTCACCGGCACGGCGGCGGAAGTCACCCCCATCCGGGAAGTGGACAACCGCCGCATCGGCGAAGGCCGCCGCGGCCCGGTCACGGAACGCCTGCAGAAGGCATTCTTCGATCTGGTGCAAGGCCGCAACGCCAAGTACCAGGGCTGGTTGACCAAGATATAAGCCGCCGGCCCACCTGCCCGGACTGCCGATCACCCTACTTACCTGCCTGCCGATTCGTCCGCTATCGTTGCGCTGTATGCACACACTGTTTCAGGAAACACCATGACCGCTGCCGCCACCGCCTCCAAACATGAACTCATCGAGGTCGGCGCCGAAGACCTGCCGGTATATTGCCCCGGCCCCAAGGCGCCGCTATGGAGCATGCATCCCCGCGTCTTCCTGGATGTCGCCCACACCGGCTCCGCCCGCTGTCCGTACTGCGGCGCCGAATACCGCCTGAAGCCCGGCACGGTGATCAGCGGCCACGGACACTGACCGCCTGGCCGCGGCCCGCGCCCATCGCGGGCCTTCGCGGCCTTTCCCGTTCACTTCGCTTTCCGATCGTCCAGCCGCCCATGTTCGCCACGCCGCAAGAAACCGAAGACGCTTTCTACGAAGCCCTGGAACACGCCGACCTGGCTCGCCTGATGCAGGTCTGGGCGGATGACGAAGAGATCGTATGCATCCACCCGGGCGGCCTGCGCATCGTCGGCCAGAAGGCCGTGGAGGAATCCTGGCAGGCCATCCTGGCCGCCGGCCCGCTGCACGTGCGTCCCATGCGGCCGCTGATCATGCAAAGCATGGGCAGCGCGGTGCACATCCTGGTGGAACACGTCGGCGCCGCGGGCGGCGGCAAGGACTACGTCAGCTGCTACGCGACGAATATCTACCATAAGGGGCCGACCGGCTGGCGCATGGTCATGCACCATGCCTCCGCGGCGCCGGCCGAAGCCGGCCTGCTGGACCTGCACGACGTCCCCGACATGCTGCACTAAGGGCGGGTGACAGCTTTTGGCCTCCGCTCGCCTGGACACCACTCCCTGCCCCGTGCCTGCCTGGCTGCCCGACGGGCACAGCCAGACGCTCTACGCCGCCACGCTGGCCCAGTACCACCGCATCGCCTTCGTGCGCGAACGCGTGGACACGCCCGATGGCGACTTCATCGACATCGACTGGACCGGGCCCGGGCTGTTTCCGCACAAATCCGCCGACGGCCTGCCGCCCGAACCGCCGCCGGTGGTCACGGCGAAGACGGCGGCCGCGCGCTGGATCACCGAGGCCGATTGGGCGTCCCTGCCGCAGTCGCCCGGGACGCCGGCACTGGTGCTTTTCCACGGCCTGGAAGGCGGCAGCCTGAGCCGCTATGCGCAGGCCATCGCGCACCATTTCCGCGCCCGCGGATGGATCGTCGCCGTCGCGCATTTCCGCGGCTGCTCCGGTACGCCCAACCGCCTGGCGCGGGCCTATTACTCCGGCGACTCCGACGAAGTAGGCTTCATGCTGGCCAGCGCGCGCGCCCGCGTGCCGCATGCGCGCTGGCATGCCGTCGGCGTATCGCTGGGCGGCAACGCCCTGCTGAAGTACCTGGGCGAACAGCAGCAGGCCGTGGACTGGCTGGCCGCCGCCGCCGGCATTTCCGTGCCGGTGGACCTGGTGGCGGGTGGCAACAGCCTGTGCCGCGGCTTCATCAACCGCCATATCTATAGCCCGTATTTCCTGCGCACCATGAAGCACAAGGTCCTGGAAAAGGCCCGCCGCTTCCCCGGTGCCATCGACGTGATGCGCATCGCGCACGCGCGCAACCTGCGCGATTTCGATGACGCCTATACCGCGCCCATGCACGGATTCCGCAACGCCCTGGACTACTGGACGCGCGCGTCCAGCAAGCCTTGGCTGGCTTCTATCCAATTACCCACGCTGGTGCTGAACGCGCGCAACGATCCTTTCCTGCCTGAGCCCGCGCTGCCCGGCCCGGCCGATTGCTCGCCCCACGTGCTGCTGCACCAGCCCGCCAACGGCGGCCACGCAGGTTTTCCCACCGGCCCCTTCCCCGCCCACCTGGGCTGGCTGCCCCAGCGCCTGGGGCGGTTCTTCGAAACGGGCAACTGAAGGCCGGTCAGCTCTTGAAGCGCTGCAGCAGCTGGCGCTGTTCGTCCAGCTTGTCCCTGACTTCCTTGATCTGCACGTCGATCTGCGACGAGACATAAAAATCGCGCGACATCTCCCGTGCCTGGCGCAGTTGCGCCTCGGCCGCCGGCAAGGCGCCTATCGCCGTGTAGTACGTGGCCATGTCGCGGCGCGCCTGCACGCGGTCGCCGGTTCGTTCTTCGCTTTGCGCGAGCAATTGGTAGAACTGGGGTTCGTCCTGGCCCCATTGCTTGACGCGCTCGCGCAGGAAGGCCTGGGCCTGCGCGTCCCGCCCGGCCTGCTGCAATGCCTGTACGTAGGCGATGGCGATCGCATAGCGGCCCGGCCAGGCTTTCCAGGCCGCCTCCGCCAGCGACAAGGCGCGGGCGTGATCCTTCTGCGCGTTGGCCAGGTCGACCGCCAGCTTGTCGAGCTCGGGCGACGACTGCCCGTTGGCCATCGCGAGCTTCAGATTGCTTTCCGCCGCGGCAAGGTCTTCGCGCCGCATCGCGCTCAGCGCCAGGCCATAGTAGGCGGCGGACTGCTGCACCCCGGTCAGCGTGCGGGCCTCGTCCTGGAACAGTTGGGTGGCGGTACGCAAACCGGTCGTATCCTGCCCCTGGATGACGCGCAGCTTGGCGCGCACGTACCAGTAATCGATGCTGTCCACGTGATGCCCCTTGGGCAGATTGCGCACGCGATTCTCGATATCGGACATGCGGTCGATGGAAAGGGGGTGGGTGGACGCCCAGGCGCCGCCGCCCATGCCTTCGTTCAGCCTCGAGGCATTCATCAGGCGCTCGAACATATGCGACATCCCGCTGGGGTTGTAGCCCGCGCTGGTCAGCATCTGGAAGCCGGCGCGATCCGCTTCGCGTTCCGCGTCGCGCGAAAATCCCAATTGCCGGTCGATGGCCGCGGCCTGCCCGAAGGCCGCGACGCCGGCGGCCAGGTTGCCTCCACCGCCCGCCAGCGCCGCCAGCAAAGCGCCGGCGACCGAGGCCAGCATGATGGCGCCGGTCTGGTTGCTCTGCGTCATGCCGCGCGCGATGTGCCGCTGCACCACATGGCCGATTTCGTGGGCGAGCACCGCGGCCAATTCCGATTCGCTCTTGGTCGCGACCACCAGGCCGCTGTTCACGCCGATATAGCCGCCGGGCATGGCGAAGGCGTTGATCTCGGGATCGCGCACGCCGAACAGATCGACCGTCGGTACGGTGCCCGGCGAAAACGAGGCCAGCTTGCGGCCCATGGCGGTCAGGTACTGGTTGATTTCCGGATCGCTGATATAGGTAGGATCGCGGCGGCCTTCGGCCATGATGACATCGCCCAGCTGTCGTTCCGCGTAAGGCGATAACTGATCCGCGGAAGCTGCGCCCATGGAAGGTAGCCCGATCGGTTGAGCCCATGTGGCCGATGGCGCGGCGGCGCTTAATGAAGCACAAAGCAACAGCATGAGCGGCTTGCTTACGCCGAACGATAGGCGCGAGGTGCGGTGTTTCATGCGAGTATCATACCCAGGCGAAAAATTTCCCTTCCCAAGCAATACCGATATTCCATCATACCGAGGTTCCAATGCGACCCATAAGAAAAGCTGTATTTCCCGTTGCGGGCATGGGCACCCGCTTTCTGCCGGCCACCAAGGCCATGCCCAAGGAAATGCTGCCCGTGGTGGACAAGCCGCTGATCCAGTACGCGGTGGAAGAAGCGGTGGCCGCCGGCATCACGGATCTCGTATTTGTCACCGGCCGCAACAAGCGGGCGATCGAGGACCATTTCGATTCCGCGCCGGAACTGGAATCCGACCTGGAAAAGAAGGGCAAGACAGAGCTGCTGAACATGGTGCGCGGGATTCTGCCGCCGGGCGTCAATTGCATCTACATCCGGCAATCGGCCCCACTGGGCCTGGGGCACGCGGTATTGACGGCGGAGCCTGCGGTCGGCAATGAACCCTTTGTCGTCGTGCTGGCCGATGACCTTATCGATGCCGACACGCCTGTGCTCAAGCAGCTGGTCCATACCGCCATCAAGTACGACGGCAGCGTGCTGGGCGTGCAGGACGTGCCGCGCGCCGAAACCAAGAAGTACGGCATCGTCGCCGCCCGCAAGGTCGACGATCGCACCGAACG
Source organism: Bordetella bronchialis (assembly GCF_001676705.1). Classification (NCBI taxonomy): domain Bacteria; kingdom Pseudomonadati; phylum Pseudomonadota; class Betaproteobacteria; order Burkholderiales; family Alcaligenaceae; genus Bordetella; species Bordetella bronchialis. Next base: position 1,247,803 of record NZ_CP016170.1, on the reverse strand, counting down.
CGTCACGCACATCGTCGAAAAACCCGAGCCGGACGACGCCCCGTCGACGCTGGCCGTGGTGGGCCGCTATGTGCTGGAACCCGAGATCTTCGAACACCTGCGCGCGACCAAGATGGGCGCGGGCAACGAAATCCAGCTGACCGACGGCATCGCGTCGCTCATGCGCGAACGCGCCGTCTTCGCCCATCGCTACGAAGGCACGCGCTACGACTGCGGCAACAAGCACGGCATGTTCCAGGCCACCGTGGCCCTGGGACGCAAGTACCACGGCCTGGAGCCGGACAAGGAATAAGTCGTGGCCGGGGCCGGCCACGCCGGCCCTAGCGCACCGCCGGCGGCGCGCTGATGCCGACACGCCCGCGCCGCTTGCGCGCGGGCAGGCGCCCCTTCCCGGAAAGACGCATCAAGGTACCCAAGGCCACCAGCAGGCCGACCAATTCCACCAGCGCCGCGGGAATCCACATCGTCAGACCGCCTATGCTCTGGTCCATCAGGGCCGGCATGGGGATCGCCCGGCCGCACAATTCGAACAAGGGATACAGGTCGCGCTGGGTCAAAGCGATATACGCCCCCGCCACCATTTGCGGCGCCATCGTCAGGATCGGCGATATCACACGTCCGCCCGGAGACATGGCGGCCGGCGGACTGGGGCGGCGGTCCAGGATCAGGTTCCAGTACAGGAAGCCCGTGATGACCACCGACCAGTTCATCAGCCTGTACAAGCGCCAGTCCAGCATGGAATAGAACTGCACCGTCGGCAGCAGCCATACCACGACCAGGAACACGAACAGGAAGGGGATCAGGATCTTGTGCGTGAGCACGGCCTGCGCGAAGCGGCCGGAGCCCGTGGCAAGGAAGCGGTGCAGCCATCGGCGCACGGCAAGCGGCAAGCCGGCGCGCATGGCGGAGCCGGGATAAGCCGCCATGACGACCAGCGGCCCGAGGTGATGCAATACCAGATGCTGGATGCGGTGGATGAAGAACATCCGTTCCGCGTAATAGTCCAGGCGGGTGTGCAGGGAAAGGTACAGCAGCACCATGCCGGCCCAGAACAGCGCCTTGCGCGCGCCCGAGACGCGATGCACGCGGCCGCCGCGCACGAACAGCCATCCACCGGCGACGAACAAGGCCACCAGCGTGGGCGAGAATTCCCAGGGAATAAGCCAGTCGAGCAGCAAGGACGCGATCCCGAAACGCGCGCCGCCGGGATGACGGCACGCGGACCGTCCATTGTAGTCGCCGCTAGAACTGGTGCGTGATCCCTACCGCCACGCGGGTGGTGTGGGAGTTGTCGGGATCGAATTGATTGTCCAGCGTGTAGTTGCGCGCATAGCCGACGAAGGAATACAGGCTGGTGCGCCGCGACAGCGGGTAGATGTAGCCCAGGGTAGCCACCTGTGCCGTGCGCGCCCGGCTGCCGTCCTCCCACGACCAGGATGGCTTGGCGGGGGACCACTGCGCGACCAGGCTGCCGGGCCCCACGGGCACCGTCGCTCCCAGATACCAGGCGTCCACCCGCCCGCCGTGGACGAAGGGCGCGGGGCCCAGGTCCAGGCCCAGGCCGTCCGGATCGGCACCATCCAGGCCGACGAAGCCATCCTGCTGGCGCGTCCAGGCGACGGCGATTTTCACGACGTCGAAATCGTAGGAGATGCCCAGCTGCAGCGCGCGCGGACGCGCCCCGCCGACGTCCGTCGCGCCCAGCCGCATCTGGTCCCAGGTGGCGACGGCAAGCAGGGGGCCTTCCTCGTAGCGCAGGCCCAGGCTGTACGCGCGATTATTGTCGGCGGTACGAAATCCCGAGGCGCTGCCATCGTCCGCATTGAAGGAGTAGCCGACGCCGAACTGCAGCCCCCCGAAGGACGGCGAAAAATAGTTGACCGTGTTATCGAACTGGAAGGTGTCCGAGGCCTTGAACGTGGCGCCCAGGCCCATGTCCTTCCAGCCCGCCTGTTCCAGGTCGCCGGCGAACTGGTTGGCGATGGTGGGCTGCCGCCCCAACCGCACTTCGCCCAGCGAGGCGTGTCCCAGCCCCACCCAGGCGTTGTAGTTGAACAGGCGACCGGAGTCGTCTTCCACCAGGCCGTCCGCGGCATTGAAGCCGGTTTCCAATTGGAAGCTGGCATGCCAGCCGCCGTCCAGCTCTTCCCTGCCGCGCATGCCCCAAAGCGAGTCGGTCTGCCCGCCGCTGATCATGCTGTTGCGCGTGCCCTGGCCGGACGTATGTTGCGTGGCCAGGCCCAGGTCTATCAGCCCATACAGGGTGACACGGGTGCCCGGGGCATCGTCGTCATCCGCCGAAGCGGCGGCCGGGTAAAAGAACGCCGCGCTGAGCAGCGCGGCGGAAAAGAAAGTTCGCTTCATGTGCACGCAGTCCTTCGGTCCATCCCCGGCACCGCGCGCCGTCTCGTTCAGGACAGGGCGTGGCGGAGGTCACCGAAGTGTACGTGCTTGATGCTTGGATGCGCCTGTAATTGGCGCGCTTGCGACATAAGTATCGTTCTCATTTCAGCCGGGCATTTAACGGTGATGCAGGCCGAAGCGAGCTGCCGATCGCGGCCCTGCTCCACTTGCATTTGCGAGACAGTGAGCCCCGCGGCCTTGAAGTCGGACACGATGTGTTTGCGCACCGCGCCCAATGCATCGCGCGGACAGACCACGGTCAATCGCGAACTGGCATCGCGGCGATCGGGCATGGCGGCACGGCCGACACCCGCGCGGCGGAGGAACAAATCGAAAACACGCATAGTGGCCTCCTTCAAAAGCGAGTACCGCGTGGATACGCGTCGCCCGGCCATCGATGCCTGCGCGCGGGACACCCGCGCAAGGCCATCGGCGGCAAGCAAGCGGACGATTCGAACGACTATGCTGCGCGCAAAGGCGACCCGTGCTCGCGCTGCCGGCAGCGTGGCGCAAGACTCGCGAAGAGCCCTGGACCGGCCTGGGCATACGACGAAACGCGTAACGGGAGATACGGAAGGTCAGCGCCATGCGCGTTTCCGGAATGGCCCGGCCTGTATGGACAGGCCGGAGGATCATCCTGGAACCCGCCCAAGAGGCGGACGGGACGCTGGAACTTGCTGGACAACCGCACCCTGCGGAACAGGGTGCGGCAGAGTTGAATCTGCGTGAACCCTGTCAGGCAGCGACGCCGACACTAGGTCGACTACTACTGTCGCCGGAATCTGTATTCACGTAGCAACTCCTGGGGGATTCGAAGCCGTTATTGTAATCGGGTTTACCCGGGGGCTCAATCCCGCCCGGCCCTCACACGTAGAAATGCCAGCCGATGTACCCGGCGAACAACGCATACAGGGCCCCCACGGCGGACAGCGTGCCCAGGCTCATGGTCTGCTGGCGGAAGCGCAGCCACAGCACGCCGATGGAAAGCATGGTGAACAGGCCGGCGGCGATCAGCGTGCCATCCAGGAGCCAGGGCGTCAGGAATATGCCCATGGCGCTGGGGATGGTGGCCTGGATCATCATCGCGCCGGAGATATTCGCCAGGGCCAGCCTTTCCTTGCCCTGCCTGACCCAGATGATGGCGTTCATGATTTCGGGCAGCTCGGTGGCGACCGGCGCCAGCAGCAGGGCCGCCACATGCGGCGTGGCGCCCATGAGCTGGCCCAGGACTTCGATCTGCAGCACGAACACGCGCGAGGCGATGGCGATCACCACCAGCGCGGCCACGGTCTGCAGACAGGCCCACGCCATGGAGGGCTCCGCGTCGCGCGGCCGGAACTTCAGCGGCTCAAGGATGTCGGCTTCGGAACAGGTTTCCTCCGCCGACAGTTCACGTTTTACGTACAGCGCATATGCCGCCAGGAAGAGGATGCCCAGCCAGGGTTTCCAGGCGAATGCCAGCAGGCCCAGGCCGACCTTGAACGCGAAGATGGCCATGAACCAGCCCTGGTCGCGCGCCAGCCGCTGCTGGTCGGCCCGGATACAGGAATCGTCCGCGGCGCCGGCGCGCCGCTTCTGCAGCCGCAGCAGCGCCAGGCCCACCACCGCGTACGCCAGCGTCGACAGCACCAGCGGGCCGCCCATGGCGGCGCCGACACCGATGTCCTTCTGATCCGGCGTGGTGCCGAACACCACGGCCATGAAGGTGACGGCGCTTTCGGGCAAGGCGGTGCCGAAGGCGGCCAGCACCGTGCCCACCGCCGTCGCGCCCAATTCCAGCCGGTGCCCGACCCATTCGACCCCATTGACGAAATATTCGCAGGCGAAATAGATCACCGCCGCAGAGGCGATGAACAGCGCGATAGTGGAAATCATGATGACGCAGCCGGACGAGCGGATACCGATGGCGCGACGACACGGCTCGCCCGGCTGGGTTAGCGCGTCGTGGCCAAAGGTCTCGCCTGGCGGATTCGCCCGGCGCGCGGCAAGCGCGGCCGTGGCGAAGGCCGTTTGCGCCATGGGGTCCGCGGACCGCCAAGTGTGTTGACGCAAACTCCTTGGGGCAAGGATGGCTACTCCCCAATGACAACGGTGCGGATTGTAGCAGCAGGTCAAGGATGCTGTACGCTCCCGCGGGCCCGGCTGCGGGTAAAGTAGCCCATCCACCACAGTCCGGATCCGCCATGAGCCTGCCACCCGACGACTTCGCCCCCCACGCCGCCCGCCGCCGGCGCCTGCAGGACACCATGCGCGCCGCCGGCGGCGGCATTGCGCTGCTGCCCGCGGCCCGGCCGGCCGTGCGCAACCGCGACGCGGAATACCCCTACCGCCAGGACAGCGACTTTCTCTACCTGACCGGCTTCCCGGAGCCCGAGGCCTGGCTGGTGCTGACCGCCGGCGACACGGACCGCGCGGTGCTGTTCTGCCGCGACAAGGATGAGGAACGCGAACTGTGGGAAGGCCGCAGCTTCGGCCCGGACGCCGCCGCCGCGCGCTTCGGTTTCGACGAAGCCTACCCCGTATCGCGGCTGGACGAGCTGCTGCCCGGCATGCTGCTGGGCCAGCGCACGCTGTTCGCTTCCCTGCTGCGCGACAGCCGCATCGACGAATGCGTGCGCCGCGCCATCGAGGCCGCGCGGCGCCACGCGCGCACGGGCCAGCAGCCCCCAAGCCGGCAGCAGGATCCCCTGCCTCTCATCGCGGAGATGCGCCTGGTGAAGGATCCGACGGAAATCGCCACCATGCGGCGCGCCGCGCGGATTTCGGCGGGCGCCCATGCGCGCGCCATGCGGCACGCGCGTCCCGGCATGCGCGAGTACGAGATCGAAGCCGAACTGCTGTACGAGTTCCGCCGGCATGGCGCCCAATCGGTGGCCTACAACACCATCGTGGCCACCGGACCGAACGCCTGCATCCTGCACTATCCGGCCGCCGACGCGGTGCTGGAGGACGGCCATCTGGTGCTGGTCGACGCCGGCTGCGAAGTGGACGGCTACGCCGCCGACATCACGCGCACCTTTCCGGCCAACGGCCGCTACAGCGGCCCCCAGCGGCTCCTGTACGACCTGACGGTGGCGGCGCAGGAAGCGGCCAGCGCGGCGACCCGGCCGGGCCTGACCTGGAACGACGGCCACGAGGCGGCGCTGCGCGTCCTGGCGCAAGGCATGATCGATGCCGGCCTGCTGCGGGGTTCGCTGGACGGCGTGCTGGAATCCAAGGCCTACAACCGTTTCTATATGCACCGCACCGGCCACTGGCTGGGCCTGGACGTGCATGACGTGGGGGACTACCGCATGGCGGACGCGCCGGCGGGCGCGGAGCGTCCCTGGCGCGTGCTGGAAAAAGGCATGCTGCTGACCATAGAGCCGGGCATCTACGTGAGGCCGGCGGACGATGTGCCGGAAGCATTCTGGAATATCGGCATCCGCACCGAGGACGACGCGCTGGTCACCGACGAAGGCTGCGAGCTGATCACGCGCGGCGTACCGGTCGACGCGCGCGAGATCGAAGCGCTCATGCGGGAATAGGCCCGCCGGCGATCACAGCACGTAGCCTTCCAGCCACCCCATGGATTGCCACACGTACACGACCACCATGGCGATGGCGAACATGCCGCAGACCGAGCCGATCAGCAAGGCGCCCAGGGCGACCAGCACCGGTCCCCAGCCGGTACGCGACGGGGTCGCCAGGCCGGGGTTGTAGGCGCGGTCGAATTTTTCATCGGCGCGCAGGCACAGCACCGCGCTCTCGATGAAACCTTCGACCATGGGGATGAAGAGCAGGAAGAAGGCCGGGTTGTCGTACCAGACGGGGAACAAACGCGTCGCGGCCAGGCATGCGATGGCATACAGGGTCAGCCAGATGGCGCCGCGCCGGCCCAGATACCACCAGTGGGCGCCCATCCAGCCGAAGAACAAGGCCAGCAGGCCGGCCCGCACCTTGGTGCGCGGCGCGCGGCGCGTCGGCTGCAAAACGGAAGAGGCTTCGGCCATGGCGGATCCCACGCGGAAAGAAGGCGTGGGGATTGTAAGCGGATCGCGGCGGCCCGGCGCATACGCATAGGCCGGCGCCGCGGCGGGCGGCGGCGCGCGGGCTAGAATTCCGGCATGAATTTTCCCGCGTATCCCCTCGTGGCCATACTGGGCGCCGGCCCGGTGGGACAGGCCCTGGCGCTGATGCTGGCGCGCGTGGTGGACGATGCATCGCGCATCGTCCTGGTCCAGGGCGCCTCACCCCCGCGGTCGCCGTCGGCGTCCACGACGGCGCCGCCACGGCCGGGCACATCCGCGCAAGGCGACCCGGACGCCCGGGTACTGGCCCTGAATCACGGCAGCCTCGTATTGCTGGAGACCCTGGACGCCCGGCCGCCGGGCGCGGCGCCCATCCATACCATCCACGTTTCCCAGCGCGGCCGCCTGGGGCGTACAGTGATCCGCGACACGGACTTCCAGGTGCCGCAACTGGGCGGCGTGGCGCCCTATCCCGCCGTGCGCGACGCGTTGGCGCAAGCCGTGGCGCGCTCCGGCGTCACCGTGGTGCACGCGCATGGGGCGCGCGTGGCCGGGCGCGAAGGCGCGGACGTCATCGTGCGGGCCCAGGACGGACAGGAAATCCGCTGCGCCGTGGCGGTCGTCTCCGACGGCGCCGCCACCGGCCAATTGCGCCGGGAATATGGCCAGGATGCGGTGCTGACGGCCGTACGCGCCGCCCGCCCGCGCGCCGGCTGGGCCTTCGAGCGCTTTACCCGCGAAGGTCCGCTCGCCCTGTTGCCCCACCCGGCGGGAAACGATTGCTATGCGGTGGTGTGGTGTTGCGCGCCCGCCCGCGCGGCCGGCCTGGCGGCCCTGGATGCGGCGGCGTTCTCGCAGGCCCTCGGCGCCGCCTTCGGCGATCGCCTGGGCCCGCTGGCCTGCATCGCCCCGCGCCATGTGTCGTCGCTGTTCCTGAGCATGCGCCGCACGCAGGTGGACGGCCGCGTGGTCGCCATCGGCAACGCCGCGCAGACCCTGCACCCGGTCGCCGGCCAGGGACTGAACCTGGGACTGCGCGATGCCGCCGCCCTGGCGCAATCGCTGGCGCCCTGGCTGCGCGATCCCGCGCGCGATCCGGCCGCGGCACTGGACGCCTTCGCGGGCGCCCGCCGCGGCGACCGCTGGCTGACCACCGCACTGACCGATCTGCTGCCACGCGTCTTCACCACCGGACTGGCGCCCGTGGAACATGCCTGCGGCCTGGCGCTGCTGGCCCTGGATCTGGCCGCGCCGCTGCGCGCGCCGCTGGCCCGGCATCTGTTGCAGGGTTGGCGTGCCTGATGGCTTGCTGGAAGGCCGGCGAACCGGGCGATGGTTCGCGCGGCGGCCAAGCCTGATGAAACGATGGCGCGCCCTCGCGCTGGCGCCCCATGCCGGAGGGACGGCGTACAGCCATGGGCGGGCATCGTGCGCATGAAAAAGTCGGCGGCCTAAGTCCTAGTCTCCACCCGCTTTCCCGGGGGCGCGCCGGCATGCGCGCGGCCACCGCCGGGACGGCGTAATCCGGGCCGTATCGGGCCCGGGTAAAATCCGCGGATGCAGATCGGCCCATGGAACCTACCCAACAACGTACTGGTCGCGCCCATGGCGGGCGTGACCGACCGGCCTTTCCGCCAATTGTGCAAACGGCTGGGGGCGGGATACGCGGTGTCCGAAATGGCGGCCAGCAACCCGCGCCTGTGGGACAGCGTCAAGACGTCGCGGCGCCTGAACCACGACGGCGAAATCGCGCCGGTCGCGGTGCAGATCGCGGGCGCCGATCCGGCCATGATGGCGGAGGCGGCGGTCTTCAATGCCGCGAAAGGCGCGCGCATCATCGACATCAACATGGGCTGCCCGGTCAAGAAGGTATGCAATGTGGCATCCGGCTCGGCGCTGCTGCGCCATGAAGACCTGGTGGCGCGCATCCTGGACGCGGTGGTCGCCGCCTGCACGCCGCTGGGCGTGCCGGTCACGCTGAAGACCCGCACCGGCTGGGACCGCGAAAACCGCAACGCCCTGCGCATCGCGCGAATGGCCGAAGACGCCGGCATCGCCGCCCTGACCCTGCACGGGCGCACGCGCGCCGATCTGTACACCGGCCAGGCCGAATACGACACCATCCGCGCCGTCAAGGCCGCCATCCGCATCCCGGTCGTGGCCAACGGCGATATCGACAGCCCCGAAAAGGCGCGCTTCGTCCTGGACTACACTGGCGCCGATGCCGTGATGATCGGTCGGGCCGCCCAGGGCCGCCCGTGGATATTCCGGGAAATCGACCACTACCTGCGCACCGGCGTCCGGCTCGACGCGCCGACCTACGGCGAAATGCGCGACCTGCTGCTCGAGCACCTGGACGACCACTACCGCTTCTACGGCGAACACACCGGCGTGCGGACGGCGCGCAAGCACATCGGCTGGTATGTCGACGGGCTGCCCGGCGCCGAGGCATTCCGTGCCGAAATGAATCGCATCGACGAGACCGCCGCGCAGGCGCGCGCCGTCGGTGCCTGGTTCGACCATTTCCCGCGCGACGGCCGGCCTGGGCAGGCCGACCGCGCGCAAACCCTGCTGGCAGCCTGAGCGCCAGTCACATAAACAAAAATAGTTGTGCCTCAACATGAGTAAAAAAGATGGTTTGGAAGAATGCGTGCGCGCCAGCCTGGAGCGCTATTTCGAGGACCTGGGCGACGCCGAGCCCCACGACATGTGGGAAATGGTGATGCGCTGCGTTGAACGGCCGGTCCTCGAGATGGCGATGGAACGGGCCGGCGGCAATCAGTCGCGCGCTTCCGAAATGCTGGGCATCACGCGCAATACCTTGCGCAAGAAGCTGCTCGCGCACAACATCCAGGTTTGATTCCTCTTCATCGCCCGCGACCCGCTTGCGCTTTCCCGACCCTTATCATGAAAATCGAAACCGCCCTGCTCTCGGTCTCCGACAAGACCGGTATTGTTGAATTCGCGCGCTCGCTGGCGGCGCGCGGCGTGCGCCTGCTGTCCACCGGCGGCACCGCCAAGCTGCTGGCCGAATCCGGCCTGCAGGTGACCGAAGTGGCCGCGCATACCGGCTCGCCCGAAATCCTGGACGGCCGCGTCAAGACCTTGCATCCCAAGATCCACGGCGGCCTGCTGGCGCGCCGCGACAGCGACGCCCACATGGCGACGCTGCGCGACCAGGGCATCGACCGCATCGACATGCTGGTCGTCAACCTGTATCCCTTCCGCGAGACCGTGGCCCGCGAAGGCTGCACCTTCGCGGACGCGGTCGAGAACATCGACATCGGCGGCCCGGCGATGCTGCGCGCGGCCGCCAAGAACCACGGCACCGAGGCCGGCGGCGTGACGGTCGTGATCGACCCGGCCGACTACACCCGCGTGCTGGCCGAGATCGACGCCAGCGGCACGACCTCGTACGCCTTGCGCCTGGCGCTGGCCACCAAGGTGTACGCGCACACCGCCGCGTATGACGGCGCCATCGCCGCCTACCTGAGCAGCCTGGCCGACACCGCGCCCGCCCAGGACGCCGCGCCGTCGCGCCATCCCTGGCCCGAGACGCTGACCATCCAGATCCGCCAGCAGCAGGCCTTGCGCTACGGCGAAAACCCGCACCAGTCGGCGGCGTTTTACGTCGATCCGCAGCGTCCCGCCGGCGTGCTGGGCAACTATCGCCAGTTGCAGGGCAAAGAGCTGTCGTACAACAACATCGCCGACGCCGACGCGGCCTGGGAGTGCGTGCGCACCTTCGACAGCGCGGCCTGCGTCATCGTGAAGCATGCCAATCCCTGCGGCGTCGCCGTGGCCGAGCATGCGCTGGAGGCCTACCGCAAGGCCTTCAAGACCGATCCCACCTCGGCCTTCGGCGGCATCATCGCCTTCAACCGCCCGGTGGACGCCGCCATGGCGGAGGCCGTCAGCGAACAATTCCTGGAGGTCCTGCTGGCGCCCGCCTATGACGGCGCCGCGCTGGCGCTGCTGGCCAAGAAGAAGAACGTGCGCGTGCTGGAAGTGCCCACGGGCGCCGGCCACAACGCCTTCGACGTCAAGCGCGTGGGCGGAGGCTGGCTGGTGCAGACGCCGGACGCCCTGGCCGTGGCGACCGATGCGCTGAAGGTCGTGACGCGCAAGCAGCCCACGGAACAGCAGATGCACGACATGCTGTTCGCCTGGAAGGTCGCCAAGTACGTCAAGTCCAACGCCATCGTGTTCTGCGCCGACGGCATGACGCTGGGCGTGGGCGCCGGCCAGATGAGCCGCGTCGATTCCGCGCGCATCGCTTCCATCAAGGCCGAAAACGCGGGGCTGACGCTGCGCGGCTCGGCCGTGGCGTCCGACGCGTTCTTCCCCTTCCGCGACGGCCTGGACGTGGTCGTCGCGGCGGGCGCCGATTGCGTGATCCAGCCCGGCGGCAGCGTGCGCGACGACGAAGTCATCGCGGCGGCCGACGAACATGGCATCGCCATGGTGCTGACGGGCACCCGGCATTTCCGCCACTGATGCGCATCCTGGGCGTCGATCCCGGCCTGCGCCGCACCGGCTTCGGCGTCATCGACGCCGAAGGCTCCCGCCTGCGCTACGTGGCCAGCGGCACGGTGGTCGTGCCGCCCGCCAACGCGCTGGCGGATCGCCTGAAGGTCATCCTGGACAACCTGCGCGACATCGTGCGCGACACGCGGCCGGATGTCGCGGCGCTGGAAATCGTGTTTCTGAATACCAATCCGGCGTCCACGCTGCTGCTGGGGCAGGCGCGCGGCGCCGCGCTTTGCGCGATGGCCGACAGCGGCCTGGCGGTGCACGAATACACGGCGCTGCAGATCAAGAAGTCGGTCGTAGGCACGGGCCGCGCGGCCAAGGAACAGGTGCAGGAGATGGTGCGCCACCTGTTGGCGCTGGACGGCCTGCCGGCCCCGGACTCGGCCGACGCCCTGGCCTGCGCGATCTGCCATGCGCACGTCGGACCGCTCGCCGACCGGCTGGCGGCCCTTAAACATCCGCTGGCTCCGGGCCGCGCGCGCATGCGCCTGCGCGGCGGACGCCTGGCGGGATAAGCGAACGACCCACATGATCGGACGAATCACCGGCACCCTTATCGAGAAATCCCCGCCCACGGTATGCGTGGACGTCAATGGCGTGGGCTACGACGTCGACGTGCCCATGAGCACGCTGTACGCCCTGCCCGAGAACGGCGCGCGCGTTTCGCTGTATACGCACCTGACGGTGCGCGAGGACGCCCACCTGCTCTATGGTTTCGCCACCGTGGCCGAACGCGCCGCCTTCCGCGAACTGGTCAAGGTCAGCGGCATCGGCGCCCGCACCGCGCTGTCCGTGCTGTCGGGACTGTCGGTGGCGGACCTGGCGCAAGCCATCACGCTGCAGGAATCGGGGCGGCTGACGCGCGTGCCGGGCATAGGCAAGAAGACCGCCGAGCGCCTGCTGCTGGAAATGCGCGGCAAGCTGGGCGCGGACATCGGCGCCACGCCGCATGCGGTATCGGACAATCAATCCGACATCCTGAATGCCCTGCTGGCCCTGGGCTACTCGGAAAAAGAATCCCTGGCCGCGCTCAAGACCTTGCCGGAAGGCGTCGGCGTATCGGATGGCATCCGCCAGGCCCTGAAGGCGCTGGTGCGCTGAACGGCGCGCCGCGACCCGGGTGCCGATCCAGGCGGCGCGCGCCGCTTGCCGCGATTCAGGCGCCGCGCGCCCGCGGGTGCGCCAGGTAAGCCGGCACCACGGCCTCCATGGCGGTGGGCACGATGCCCAGCTCTTGCGCCATGCCTTCGCGGGCGATGTTGTCGACCTTCAGGCTGTCCAGGTTGTCCGGCGTCATCAGCGGCTTGCCGGGCAGGCAGGCCAGCATCGCGGCCTGGAGACGCCCCAGGCCCATGGGGACGTTGACGACCAGCCGCGGATGGCCGCTCCATTTGGCGCACATGCCGGCGATGGCGCCAAGGGTATGCACCTGCGGCCCCGCCAGCTCGTAGACTTTGCCATAGGTGTGCGGATTGGCCACCATGGCATCGATGGAGGCCGCCACGTCTTCCACATAGACCGGCTGCATGCGGGCGTGCGCGCCCGCCAGCGGCAGCACCGGCAGCCAGCGCGCCAGGCGCGCGAACAGGTTGGTGAAGTCGTCGTCGTGCCCGAATACGACCGAAGGCCGCACGATGGTCCACGCATGGCCATCGGCGGCGGCGAAGACTTCGCGCAAGGCGGCCTCGCCATCGCCCTTGGAGCGCAGGTACATGCTGGGGCCGCCCGGATCCGCGCCCAGGGCGCTGATATGTATCATCCGCCGCACGCCATGCCGCACGCAGCCCTGGGCGATGCGGCGCGGCAGATCGACATGGGCCCGCGCGAAACCGCCGCCATAGGGACGTCCGCGGCCATCATGCAGGATGCCGACCAGATTGATGACCGCGTCGCAGTCGGCCAGCAACTGGTCCAGCGTCGCGTCGTCATGCACGTCCGACTGCGACAGGGTCACGGTGGGCACGACCTGCAGGTCGCGCCCACGCGCATACAGCCGCGTGGGCACATGGACCTGATGCTTGGCCACGCCCAGGCGCGCCACCACGTGACGGCCGATGAAGCCGCTGCCGCCGATGACAAGGATACGCATCCGCCACTCCCGGTCGATCCAAAACAGGGTCGATTCTGCGCCGCAGGCCGGGGTTGGCGCAAGCGCGCCCAGGCTCAGGAGGCCAGAAATCCGCCGTAGGCCTTCAGGTCCACATTGCCGCCGCTGATGATCACGCCCACGCGCGCGTCGCGCAGGGGCACCGCCCGATGCAGCACGGCGGCCGCGCCCAGGCAGCCGGTGGGCTCGACCACCATCTTCATCCGTTCGGCGAAGAACTTCATCGCATCCACCAGTTGCGCGTCGCTGACCGTGACGACGTCCGTGACGTGCTTCTGGATGATGGGAAACGTCAGCTCGCCCAGGTGCGTGGTCAGGGCGCCGTCGGCGATGGACTTGGGCGTCGGAATGGGAATCACATGCCCGGCGCGCAGCGATTGCTGCCCATCGTTGCCGGCTTCCGGCTCCACGCCATAGACCTTGCACGACGGGCTGAGCGCCGCCGCGGACAGCAGGGAGCCCGACAGCAGCCCGCCGCCGCCCAGGCAGACGAAGAGATAGTCCAGGTCGCCGACTTCCTCGAAAAGCTCCTTGGCCGCGGTGCCCTGGCCCGCGATGACGTCGAAATGGTCGTACGGCGGAATCAGCGTGGCGCCGGTCTCGGCCTGCAGGCGCCGCGCCACAGCTTCGCGGTCTTCCTTGTAGCGGTCGTAGGTGACGACCTTGCCGCCATAGCCTTCCGTGGCCGCGCGCTTGGCCGCGGGGGCGTCCAGCGGCATGATGATGGTGGCCGAGACGCCCTGCAGCCTTGCCGCCAGCGCGATGGCCTGCGCGTGGTTGCCCGAGGAAAACGTCAGCACGCCGGCGCGCCGCTGCTCCGGCGTGAGCCGCGCGATCGCGTTGTAGCCGCCGCGGAACTTGAAGGCCCCCATGCGCTGGTAGTTTTCGCACTTGAAGAAAACCCGTGCGCCGGCCCGCGCATCGGCGGTGGTGGAAGTCAGGACGGGCGTGCGATGCGCCGCGCCTGCCAGTCTTTCACTGGCGGCGACGACGTCGGCATAAGTGGGCAATACGCGGGACATGGAAGTTTCCTCGGCAAGGGACGGTGGCGAAAAACCGAAGGATGATAGTTCAGGCCGCGGCGTGCCGCCATCCGGGAACGGCGGCACGGACGGTGGTGTACGATAGCCGGGCTATCCACGCCGCATTCGTCATGGCCATACAGTCCGACTCCCTCTCTTCCCGCCCCGACGCCGGCCGACTGGTCGCGCCGCAGCCCGTATCGCCCAACGAGGAGTCCATCGAACGCGCCCTGCGCCCCAAGGTGCTGCGCGACTACGTGGGCCAGGACCGCGCGCGCGAACAGCTGGAGATCTTCATCGCCGCCGCGCGCAATCGCGGCGAGGCCCTGGACCACGTGCTGCTGTTCGGCCCGCCCGGCCTGGGCAAGACCACGCTGGCGCACATCATCGCCCAGGAAATGGGCGTCCAGCTGCGGCAGACTTCCGGCCCCGTCCTGGAGCGCCCGGGCGACCTGGCCGCGCTGCTCACCAACCTGGAAAGAAACGACGTCCTGTTCATCGACGAAATCCATCGCCTGTCGCCGGTGGTAGAGGAAATCCTGTACCCGGCGCTGGAAGACTTCCAGATCGATATCCTGATCGGCGAAGGGCCGGCGGCCCGCAGCGTCAAGCTGGACCTGCAGCCCTTCACCCTGGTCGGCGCCACCACCCGCGCCGGCATGCTGACCAACCCGCTGCGCGACCGCTTCGGCATCGTTTCGCGCCTGGAGTTCTATAACGCCGCGGATCTGTCGCGTATCGTGACCCGCAGCGCGGCCCTGCTGCAGGCCACCATCACGCCCGAAGGCGCCGACGAGGTCGCGCGGCGCGCGCGCGGCACGCCGCGTATCGCCAACCGCCTGCTGCGCCGCGTGCGCGACTATGCAGAGGTCAAGGCCCAGGGCCGCATCGACGCCCAGGTGGCCGGCGCCGCCTTGTCCATGCTGGAAGTCGACCCCCAGGGCCTGGACCTGATGGACCGCAAGCTGCTCGAGGCCATCGTGCACAAGTTCGACGGCGGGCCGGTCGGCGTCGACAGCCTGGCCGCCGCCATCGGCGAAGAACGCGACACCATCGAAGACGTCATCGAACCGTATCTGATCCAGCACGGCTATCTGCAACGCACGCCGCGCGGACGCATGGCCACGCAAACCACCTGGCGCCACCTGGGCCTGGCGCCTCCGGCCGGCGCGACGGCCGCCACCGGGGACCTGTTCGGCGGCTGAGCAGCAGGCCGCCACGGGCACGGCCGGGCGGCCGGCAGGGCGGGCTCAAGCGACGCCCGCCACGCACTCCAGGATTTCGTCGCCGTAGGCTTCCAGCTTGCGCGCGCCCACGCCGCTGATGCCGCCCAGCTCGTCCGCCGTCGCGGGGCGGGCCAGGGCGATTTCGCGCAAGGTGGCATCGTGGAAGATCACATAGGCGGGCACGCCGTGGTTGCGCGCGACCCCCGCGCGCCAGGCGCGCAGGGCTTCGAAGACCGGCTGGGCCTGGGCCGGCAGCTCCACGGCGGGCGCTCTTGCACGCGAGCCGGCGCTTTTGGCGGCACGCGCCGCCTTGGGCGATTCCCGCCGCAGCATCAGCTGCCGCTCGCCCTTGAGCACCGCGCGGCTGGCTTCGGTCAGGGCCAGCGTGCCGTAGCCTTCGTGATCCACGGCAAGCAGGCCCTGGGCCAGCAATTGCCGCAGCACGCCGCGCCAGGCCGAGTCCGACAGATCGGCGCCGACGCCGAACACCGACAGCGTGTCGTGCCCGTACTGGCTGACGCGGTCGGTACTCTTGCCGCGCAGGATGTCGATGATGTGGCCGGCCCCGTAGCGCTGCCCGCGCTCTTTCCAGAGCCGGTACACGGCGGACAGCACTTTCTGCGCGGCGACCGTGCCGTCCCAGGCCTGCGGCGGGTCCAGGCAGACATCGCAGTTGCCGCAGGCGGTGATGTGCTGGCCGAAATAGGCCAGCAGCCGCACGCGCCGGCACTCCACCGTCTCGCACAGGCCCAGCATGGCGTCCAGCTGTTGTCCCAGGCGGCGGCGGAAGACGTCATCGCCGGGCGATTCGTCGATCATCCGGCGCTGCTGCACCACATCCTGCAGCCCGTAGGCCAGCCATGCCGTGGCGGGCAGGCCGTCGCGGCCCGCGCGGCCGGTCTCCTGGTAGTAGCCTTCCACCGATTTGGGCAGGTCGATGTGCGCGACGAAGCGCACGTCCGGCTTGTCGATGCCCATGCCGAAGGCGATGGTGGCCACCATGACGATGCCGTCCTCGCGCAGGAAGCGCGACTGGTTGGCCGCGCGCACGGCCGCCCCCAGGCCGGCATGGTAGGGCAGCGCCTGCACGCCGTTCTCGCAGAGGAAGTCCGCGGTTTCTTCCACACGCGCGCGCGACAAGCAATAGACCACCCCGGAATCGCCGGGATGCTCGGTGCGGATCAGGTCCAGCAGCTGCTTGCGCACCTCGTTCTTTTCGACGATGCGGTAGCGGATGTTCGGCCGGTCGAAGCTGGCGACGAAATGGCGGGCCTCGTCCAGGGCCAGGCGTTGGGCGATTTCCGTGCGGGTGGCGGCCGTGGCGGTGGCCGTGAGCGCGATGCGCGGCACCTGCGGCCAGCGTTCGTGCAGCAGCGACAGGCCCATGTATTCGGGCCGGAAATCATGGCCCCACTGCGACACGCAGTGCGCCTCGTCGATGGCGAACAAGGCGATGCGGCCGCGGTCCAGCAGATCCAGGCAGCGGTCCGTCAGGAGGCGTTCGGGGGCCACGTAGAGCAGATCGAGCTCGCCGTCCAGGAAGGCGCGTTCCACGTCGCGCGCCACGCGCCAGTCCTGGGTGGAATTCAGGTAGGCCGCGCGCACGCCCAGTTCGGTGAGCGCGTCCACCTGGTCCTGCATCAGGGCGATAAGCGGCGACACGACCACGCCCGTGCCTTCGCGCACCAGCGCGGGCACCTGGTAGCACAGCGACTTGCCGCCGCCGGTAGGCATCAGCACGAGCGCATCGCCGCCCTGGATGACATGGTCGACGATGGCCTGCTGCTCGCCGCGGAAGGATTCGTAGCCGAAGACGCGCCGCAGGACTTCCAGGGCGCGCGGCTCAGACATGAAGAAAAGCCGGTAGCATCATGCGCGGCATTTTAAAGGACGGGCGGCCCTTGCCGCGGCGGGCGTGGCATCCCGGGCACGCCCGGCGGGGCGGCACGGCACCCTATCGTCCCCCCAGCGGCATGGTCAGCTGCATATTCAGGCCGTAATCGCCGCTGATGACATCGTGGTCCGCGCCCACCGCCAGCCGCACATTGGGCGAGAGCATCATGCTCTGCGAAATCCCGTACCGGCGCTCCAGCATTTCCCCGCTGGTGTCGCGCAAGCCGGAATACGTGCCGCTGAACTCGCCCCAGCCGCTGATGGGCACGCCGGCGGAGAAATTGTCGCGCCATTGGCGCGTGGCGGTCGCGCCGTCCTGGTAGCTGGAGAGATCGCCATAGCCGCTGCTAGTCATCTCGTTGGCATAGCCCAGCTTCACGGAATCGAACACCCTGACGTTGTAGCCCAGGCTGTAGCGCCAGCCCTGGTCGGTTTCGAAATGGCTTTGCGTCGCGCCGCCCTGCAGCGTTCCCCACTGCCCCAGCGAATACGTCGTGCCCAGCCCGGTAGTCGTCAGGGCGCGGGCGCTTTGCACCTGGCCCTCCAGCGTGACGTCGGGCGTCAGGCCGTAGCGCACGCTATTGCTGCCAGCCGGCGCGCCATACTGGACGGCGCCCGCCGTGAGGGCGGGATCCGTGTTGTTGATGCGTCCCCAGACCGAGGAATAGCCCAGCCTGCCTTCCGGCACCGTGGTATCGCTGCTTGTCTTCAGGTTGGAAACCTGCACGCCGCCTATGGTGGCCGCGCTGCTCCAGGCGGGCGAGAAAGGCGTCAGGCTGCCCAGCGTGACGGACGGACCATCGACGCTGCGGTAGGTCAGGCTGCGGTCGCCGAGCTGCATCCCGCCCTGCGGGGAAACGCCGGCGAACCAGGGCTTGGGCGTGCCCACGGGCCGTCCCCATTTGACCGGCGTGGTGCCGGGGGGCGGCGGCACGTAGTCCAGGGCCAGGCCGTCCATGGCCGCGTCGGCGGCGTTCCCGGCGGCGGTGGGGACGACGGCGCAGTCCAGCGGCGCGCCGTCGGCCGATGCCGTGCCCGGTTCCGGGGTGGATGGGTGTTCGGCGGGCGGAACCTCGGCGCCGCCTTCGCCCTGGCCGGACGCGGGATCGCCCGCCGGGGATGGCGGCGCTTCGCCCTGGGATGCCGGTTGGCAGGGAAGCAGTTCGGCGGTGATGTCGACCGCCCCGGGAGGCTTGACCGGCATGGGCAGCGCGGGCGCGAGCACGCCCAGCCCGCGCCCGGCCTGGGCGAGCAACACCGGCCCCCGCGCGGGATCGGCGGCGCCCGGCGCGGACAAGACGGTACTGGAAACCGGTATGGCCGGGGCGGCCAGCGCGCCGGGGTGGACGCAGCAAGCCGACACGGCGACTAGGGCGGCGCGGGATGCGTGCCGCCGGACGAAAACATGCATAAGGCCTGGTTCCGCGGGTGGTGGGGGTCGCCGTCAGGCTCGCGGCAGGTCTGGCCACAGGAGGCGCCCCCGGTCGTTACAAATCGTCCCCCTCCCGGAACGCGCCATTTTAATCGGGCCCGGGCACGCGCGTGCCGTATAGTTCCGGTCGATTTCCAATTTCAGTCCATTTCCTCCCCTTGCCCGCGGGGCCCCGGCCTCGCAATATGCGGACATGGAAACGCCTCATACCAAACTGCTGGTCGTCGACGACGACCCTGCCCTGCGGCAATTGCTGGCCGACTACCTCAACCGCCATGGCTACGACACGCTGCTGGCGCCCGACGCGGCCGACCTGCCGGCCCGCATCGCCCGCTACGCGCCCGACCTCCTGGTGCTGGACCGCATGCTGCCGGGCGGCGACGGCGCCGACGCCTGCCGCCGCCTGCGCGAACAGGGCGAGGACATCCCCGTCATCCTGCTGACGGCGCGCGACGAAGCCGTGGACCGCATCATCGGCCTGGAAGCGGGCGCCGACGACTACCTGGGCAAGCCTTTCGACCCGCGCGAACTGCTGGCCCGCATCGAGGCCGTCCTGCGCCGCAAGAAAGGGCCGTCGGCCCTGACGCGCGATGCGCCGGTCAACTTCGGTCCTTTCGTCTTCGAACCCGCCACCCGCCAGCTGCTGCGCGATGGCGTGGCCGTCAAGCTGACCGGTGGCGAAATCAACCTGCTGGAAGCGCTGGTGCGCAACGCCGGCAAACCGCTGTCGCGCGAACGCCTGCTGGCGCTGGCCCGCGACGACGATGCCGGCGAGCGCAACGACCGCGCCATCGACATCGCCATCCTGCGCCTGCGCCGGGCCATCGAGGACGACCCCAAGCAGCCGCGCTGGATCCAGACCGTATGGGGCATCGGCTATCGCTTCTCGCCGTGATGAAGTTCTCGCCCAGGTCCCTGCTGCCGCATTCGCTGCGTACCCGCCTGATCCTGCTGGTCCTGGGCTGCATGCTGGTGGCCCAGGCCGGCACGCTGGCCGTGGGCTCGCACTACCGCCATCGCTTCGTCGACGACGTGGTCATGGACTACATCGTCACCACGATACGCACGCTGCGCGCGGCGGTGTCGGAAGTCCCGGCCGAAGACCGCGCCGGTTTCGTGCGCGATGCCTCCGGCGGCCAATGGCATTTGTGGGCGCGCACCTTGCCCGCCGAGGCCCAGCTGGCGCGTTTCCATGGCGGCGGACTGCCGCCGCCGCCCCCGCGCGACGGTCCGTCCACCGGCGAACGCGATGCCAGGCTGGCGGAAATGCGGGAATACCGCCGCACCCGCCCGGATGGCCCCGACGATATCCGCCGCGACCTGCGCGGCCTGGTGCGCCAGTTGAACGAGCGGCTGAACGACGGCACCCGGGTCGCCCTCTCGCGCGGGCCCCGCCCCGAGGTTTTCATCTCGCTGGCCCCCAACCCCACCAGCGAGGACACGCCGCAATTGCGGGAGTGGCTGGTGATCCCGCTGGACCGCCTGGATCCGCCGCTGGCCACGCCCATGATCATTACCTGGCTGGCCGTGTTCGGCGTGGTGCTGATACTGGCCGGCGGCTTTTCGTGGCACATCACGCGGCCCATCACCCGGCTGGCCGAGGCCGCGGACAAACTGGCCGCCGGGCAGCCGCAGCGCGTGGAGCCCTCCGGCCCGCACGAAACGCGGGTGCTGGGCGAGCGCTTCAACGCGATGCTGGATGCCCTGCAGGAATCCGAATCCGTGCGGCGCACCCTGCTGGCCGGCCTGCCGCACGACTTGAAGGCGCCGCTGTCGCGCATGTGGCTGCGCATCGAAATGTCGGACGACGCGGCCCTGACGGAAGGGCTGCGCAAGGACCTGCGCGACATGCAATATATGGTGGACCAGTTCATCGGCTTCGTGCGCGGCACGGATCCGGCAGGCTACCGCTATGCGCCCGTGCCGCTGGGCGAATGGCTGGCCGAACGGGTGCAGGGTTGGCAGGGCGCGGGCTCGCCGGTGACCTTGCGCATCGACAGCGATCAACCCATGACCGTGCAAGGCGACGCGGTCGCGCTGGCGCGCCTGCTCGACAACCTGGTGGCCAATGCGCTGCACCACGGCGCGCCGCCGATCGAGGTATCGCTGGCCGAACAGGACGGCAAGGCCGTGCTGTCGGTCTCGGATCATGGCGCCGGCATCCCCGCCGACCGGCGGGCCGAGGCGCTGCGCCCCTTCGCCCGGCTGGACGATGCGCGTACCCGCACCGGCAATGTGGGCCTGGGACTGGCCCTGGCCGACGCCATCGCCCGCGCCCATGGCGGAAGCCTGACGCTGGGCACGGCGCCGGGGGGCGGCTTGTGCGTGGAAATCACCCTGCCGCTGCAGGCCTGATCAGCGGGACCCCGGCAATCCGTCCGGCACCGGGCGGCCGCGCCTGGCCTTGCCGAACACCGACCGGTAGGCCAGGATGTTGAAGACCAGGATCAGCGGGATGGCGACGATGGCGCCGGACAGCACCAGGCGCATCGACCCCAGCGAGGCCGCGCCATCCCACACGGTCATGTCGTCCAGGATCAGGAAGGGAAACAGGCTGTACGCCAGGCCGCCCAGCATCAGCAGGAACAGACCGACGCAGGTCACGAAAGGCACCCAGCTGAAGCGCTCGGCGTGGCGCGGCAGCCGGGTCAGCACCATCTCGGTACCGACGAAACCCAGCAGCATGGCCAGCCACACCGCGACGGCCGGGCCCAGGTGCGACAGGTTGCTCCATTTGTAGAAGATCCCGGCGTTGGCCAGCCCCAGGGTGACGGCGATCGCCACCATGCCGGCCGCCGTCCAGCGGATCGCATGGCGGGCCCAATGCACCGCGCGCCGCTGCAGGTCGCCATCGACCCGCATTGTCAGCCAGGTCGCGCCCAGCAGGACGTAGGCCGCCACGGCGCACAGGCCGACGAACAGGGAAAATCCGTGATAGCCGGCCGTATTCTGGTAGCCGGTGGCGATGCGGCCCAGCGCCATGCCCTGGCCGAAGGCCGTCATCAGCGAGCCTATCCAGAATGCGGTGACCCAGCGCGGCTTGGATTCGGTGCGGGCGCGCAAGCGGAACTCGTACGACACGCTGCGCAGCACCACGCCCAGGACCATCAGCGTCAATGGCGCGTAGAGCTGCCCCAGCACGGTCCCCCAGGCAAAAGGAAAGGCCGCGGCGAACAGCCCCACTCCCAGCAACAGCCAGAACTCGTTGGCGTCGCGCCAGGGACTGAGCAGCGTCATCATGCGGCCGCGCTCTTCCGCGGGCGCCAGCTGCAGCAGGATGCCCACGCCCAGGTCGAAGCCGTCCAGCACGGTGCCCGCCACCACCAGCACGAACAGCATACCCATGAACACCAGCGGCATCCAGAAAGAGGGATCGTCGGGACTCAGGCCCAGCGAAGCGGCGAGCGTGGCGATCATGGCGCAGCCCCCGCCATCTTGCGTACCGGCACGACGCCATAGCGCGCGGCATGAAACAGCATGCGCACGAAAGCCGCGAACAGCACGCCGTACAGCGCCGCGTAGCCCAGCGTGCCGTAGAACAGCGAGCGCGGCGAGGCCGTGCCCAGGATTTCCGTCTGGGTGACGGCGCCATTGACGGCATAGGGCTGCATGCCGACCATGGTGAACACCCAGCCGAACACCACCAGCGCCGCGCCGGAAAACGTCATCAGCGCCAGCGCGCGCAGCCATCGGCGCGACAGGTGCGAGGGATCGAAGCCGCTCTTGCGCAGCCTGAACAGGGTCGCCCATGCGACGCAGGCCATCGCCAGCGCCAGGATCGCCACGATGCGTGCCGACCAGAACGTCAGTAGCACCGGGGGCTGCATATTGGCGTAGTTTTCGAGCGCCAGGAAATGGCCGTTGACATTACGGCCCAGCCAGCGGGCCGCCGCGCCGGACAGCGTCCATGCCGCGCGGTTGGTTTCGGTCTCCGCATCCGGCCACCCCAGCACGACCAGGTCGGGCGCGGCGCCTTCGTGCCAATAGGCCAGCGCGGCCGCGGCCTTGGCGGGCTGGTAATGGGCGATGAGCTTGCCCATGCCGGCGCCGACCGGCGCCAGCAGCACCACGGCGATGCACGCCAGGCCCAGCGCGGCGCGGAATCCCAGGCGTTCGCCGTCGTCCAGGGGACGGCGCAGGCCCTGCCAGGCGGTAATGCCCATGATCAGGAAGGCCGCGGTCAACAGGGCTCCCAGCACCGTGGCCCCTATCGTCCACCCCAGCGAGGGATTGAAAACCACCTTGGCCCAATCGTAGATCTGGAAGCGGCCGTCGATGGCGACCGCACCGTCCGGCGTCTGCGTCCACGACACCAGCGCCAGCACCCAGAACGCGGTGGCCAGATGGCCCAGCGCCACCATCAGCACCGACAGGGTGTGCACGGCCTCCGACACGCGGCGTTGCCCGAAAAGCATGACGCCCAGGAAGCACGACTTCAGGGCGAACACCGACAGCACCGCGAACCCCAGCAGCGGCCCCGCGACATTGCCGATCTTGTCCATCAGCCCGGACCACACGGTGCCCAGCTGCAACAGCACCGGCACGCCCGAAGCCAGCGCCAGCACGAAGGCCAGGGCGAAGATCCGCACCCAGAAGCGATAGGCCGCGGTCCAGCCGGCGTTGCCGCTGGCGCGGGCGCGCAGCTTGAAATACAGCAACAGCCAGGACAGGGCCAGCGCCAGCGCCATGAAAAGCGCGACGAACGCCAGGCAGGCAATGAATTGCAGACGTCCCAGGAATAAAGGGGGGATGCTCATGGTGGGCGCTAGTTTAGACGCACTTTAGGGACGCCGAGCCCACCCGCCCGCCAGCCTGGCGCCGGCCGGGGCCGGCCGGGCCCCGGCGACCGCGGCGGCGGGCCGGGACGCGCGCGGAACCGCCCGCCAGCCGAGGATGCGGCCCGGTGCGGGCGCCCAGCCATGCCGGTCCAGGGGCGCGCGGGCCCGAACGTGGCAAAATTGTCCCTTTGCCGCCGCCATTTCCCCGCACAGCATGACCAACGCTCCCCCGCCCCCCGCCGCTCCGAACTTCCTGCGGCACATCATCGAAGCCGATCTCAAGGCCGATCGCTTCAAGGACAAGCATTGGGCCGGCGTTCCCGGTCCGGCGGCGGTGCAGGCCCAGGGTGGCCTGGATCCGGCGCGCATCCGCACGCGCTTCCCGCCCGAGCCCAACGGCTACCTGCATATCGGCCACGCCAAGAGTATTTGCGTGAACTTCGGGCTGGCGCGCGACTACGGCGGCACCTGTCACCTGCGCTTCGACGACACCAATCCCGAAAAGGAAGACCAGGAATATGTCGATGCCATCATCGACGCGGTCCGCTGGCTGGGCTTCGACTGGAAAGGCGCGGACGGCCGCGAACAGCTGTATTTCGCCAGCGACTACTTCGACACCATGTACGCGTTCGCGCAGGCCCTCATTCGCGCCGGCTACGCCTACGTCGACCAGCAGTCGCCGGAAGAAATCCGCGCCAACCGCGGCACGCTGACCGAAGCGGGCAAGAACTCGCCATGGCGCGACCGGCCGGCCCAGGAATCCCTGGACCTGCTGGCGGAAATGCGCGACGGCAAGCACCCGGACGGCAGCATGGTGCTGCGCGCGCGCATCGACATGGCCTCGCCCAACATCAACCTGCGCGACCCGGTCATCTATCGCGTGCGCCATGCCACGCACCACCGCACGGGCGACAAGTGGTGCATCTATCCGATGTACACCTGGGCGCATCCCATCGAGGACGCGCTGGAAGGCATCACGCACAGCATCTGCACCCTGGAATTCGAAGACCAGCGTCCCTTCTACGACTGGACGCTGGACCGGCTGGCCGAGCTGGGCCTGCTGGCCCGGCCGCTGCCGCACCAATACGAGTTCGCCCGCCTGAACCTGACCTACGTGGTCACCAGCAAGCGCAAGCTGCTGCAGCTGGTGCGCGACGGCCACGTCGATGGCTGGGACGATCCCCGCATGCCTACCCTGTTCGGCATGCGGCGCCGCGGCTATCCTGCGTCCGCCATCCGGCTGTTCTGCGACCGCACCAGCATTTCCAAGTCCGACTCGCGCATCGACTACAGCCTGCTGGAAGCCGCGGTACGCGACGAACTCGATCCCGTCGCGCCGCGTTCGGTGGCCGTGCTGCAGCCCCTGAAGCTGGTCATCACCAATTACCCGGAAGACCGCGTCGAGATGTGCACCGCGCCGCGCAATCCGCACGACCCGGCGCAGGGCCAGCGCGAGTTTCCCTTCTCGCGCACCCTATGGATAGAGCAGGACGACTTCCGCGAAGACCCGCCCAAGAAGTATTTCCGCCTGTTCCCCGGCAACACCGTACGGCTGAAGTACGGCTACGTCGTGCGTTGCACCGGCTTCGTGAAGGACGAGCAGGGCAAGGTCGTGGAAGTCCACGCGGAATACCTGCCGGAAACGCGCAGCGGCACCCCCGGCGCGGACAGCGTGAAGGTCAAGGGCAACATCACCTGGGTCAGCGCGGCCCATGCGGTCGGCGCCACCATACAGCTGTACGACCGCCTGTTCGCCGATCCGCATCCCGATGCCGGCGATAAGGACTTCATCGCCGCGCTGAACCCGGACTCCCGCAAGACGGTGCAGGCCTGGCTGGAGCCGGGTACCGAGCTGGTCCCGGGCGTCACGTGGCAATTCGAACGGTTGGGGTATTTCACCCTGGACAGCGTCACCTCGACGCCGGAAAAACCCATCCTGAACCGCGTCGTCACGCTCAAGGACGCCTGGACCTGAGACGGCGGGCCGGCGGCCTCCCGCGGCATCCATCGTCAGAGGCGGCGCCGGCCAGGATCCGGATCCAGGTTCGCGGGGCCCGACGCCGCGTCATCGGGCCGGTCGGTGGGCGGCGCGGTCACGGTATTGGACGGCAGCAGGCCCTTGCGTTGCGCGTCCTTCAAGGGCCGGCCGGCGTCCTCCGGCTTGCCGTCCGGCTTGCCGTCCGGCACCGACATGGCATCGTCCCCGGGCTTCCGGTCCCTATCGTCATGGACCGTCAGCTCCTGGTCCGGCAAGGCGCCGGCATCGGGATCGTAACCCTTCTCCAGGGTGCGCAGTTCCTCTTCTTCCTGCCCGCTCAGGCCCGTGGGGCGCCGCGGCGCGGTTCGGTTCGTCATGGAATCCTCCTGTCCTGGCCACTACGGCATTGCCGCGGTCGCGCAAGGCTTGTGCCCGGTACGGCCCGGGCCGCATGCGTCCCGCGCTGGCGCGGTCGCCGGGCCATGGGCGCCGGCGCGCGCGGCGCGGCACAGGGATGTTCCGCTCCCTGTTCCCGTGTTTGGCGCCGGGGCGCCTCGGTTATCATCCCCGACGTTCCTGTCACCGCGGTCCCGCCGCGGTCTTTTCGCAGCCAAGATGACTTCAGATTCCCTTGCCCTGGACTTCAAAAGCGCCACGCTGTATGCCGTGCGTGTCGTGTTGCATAGCGCCGATATCGGGCGGCTGACCGCCGCCCTGGACAAGCGCATGGCGGACGCGGGCAGCTTTTTCGAGAACGAACCGGTGGTCATCGACGCCAGCCGCGTCGATGCGCCCGTGGACTGGCCGGCGCTGCTGGCGGCGCTGCGCGGACATAATCTGCCGCCCATCGGCGTGGTGGCCGAAGGCGACAATCTGCAAGCCGCCAGGGCGGCGGGCCTAGTCCCTGTCGAACTGTCCACGCCGCCGACGCGATCCGCACCCGCGGACGCCGGCAACGCCGCCCCGCCCCTGCCCACCCAGCCCGCCGCCGCCTTGACGGCCGCGCCCGCGCCGCAAGCCACGGACGAGACCACGCCGGCCGCGGATGCGGGCCCCACCACGGGCACGGGCACAGCCACGTCAGGCGGCGATGCCGCGGCCACCGCGTCTTCCCCCGGCGACGCCGAGGCAGCCGCCTCCCCGGCCGGCAGTCCAGGCGCCACGAAGCCGGGCCCCACGCCCGCCGCATCCGCCGCCGTGGAAGGCAGCGTCGGCGGCCCCGCCCAGCTTGGCCAAGCCGGCGGCGCCGCCGGTACGGCGCCGGGCCGTTCCCGCGAGCCCCTGCCGTCGCGGGCCGCGCGCGAAACCACTTCCTCCGCCTCGCCCACGCCCGCCGATCCGCAATCGTCGTCCGCCCTGGTGATCAGCCGTCCCCTGCGTTCGGGCCAGCGCGTCTACGCGCGCCACACCGACCTGGTGGTGATCGGGATGGTCAGCCCCGGCGCCGAAGTCATCGCCGACGGCAATGTCCATGTCTACGGTCCGCTGCGCGGCAAGGCCATGGCCGGCGCGCGCGGCGACACATCGGCGCGTATTTTCACGACGCATCTGGACGCCGAACTCCTGGCCGTGGCGGGCGTATATCGCGTGGTGGAGGACAAGCTCGATGCCACGCTGCATGGGCAAGCCGCGCTGATACGCCTGGATGGCGACACTTTGCGTATTGAAGCGCTGAAAGCGTGACGGACCCCTGACGGGGACTTGGTGACCAACGGTTGCCAACAGGCGTTGAAGAAGCGCTAAACCCGCGGATTTGTTTTACGATACTGCGATTTATCTGCTCAGGACATAAGGGTTCTATCGACATGACGCGTACTGTTGTGGTCACTTCCGGCAAGGGCGGGGTGGGCAAGACGACTACCAGCGCCAGTTTTTCTTCCGGCCTCGCGATGCGCGGACACAAGACCGCCGTGATCGACTTCGACGTAGGCCTGCGCAACCTGGACCTGATCATGGGATGCGAACGTCGCGTGGTGTACGACTTCGTCAATGTCATCCAGGGGGAAGCCTCGCTGAAGCAGGCCTTGATCAAGGACAAGCAGCTCGAGAACCTGTTCGTGCTGCCCGCCTCGCAAACGCGCGACAAGGACGCATTGACGCAGGAAGGCGTGGGCAAGGTCATCGAAGACTTGAAAGAGATGGGCTTCGACTACATCGTCTGCGATTCGCCCGCGGGTATCGAAACCGGCGCCTTGCTGGCGGCCTACTATGCCGACGACGCGCTGGTCGTCACCAACCCCGAAGTCTCGTCGGTCCGCGATTCGGACCGCATCCTCGGCATCCTGGCGGCCAAGTCCAAGCGCGCGATCGAGGGCGACGAGCCCGTCAAGGAATTCCTGCTGTTGACGCGCTACAACCCCAAGCGCGTGTCCGAAGGCGAAATGCTTTCGCTGACCGACATCGAGGACATCCTGCGCATCAAGCTGATCGGCGTCATTCCCGAATCCGAATCGGTGCTGCAAGCATCCAACCAGGGCCTGCCGGCGATCCACCTGAAAGACACCGACGTGGCCGAAGCCTACAAGGATGTGGTGGCCCGCTACCTGGGCGAGGAGCGTTCGCTGCGTTTTACCGACTATGCGAAGCCCGGTTTCCTGAAACGCATATTCGGAGGCAAGTAATCGATGTCCCTTCTGTCCTTTTTCCTCGGCCAGAAAAAGTCTTCCGCCAGCGTTGCCAAGGAGCGTCTGCAGATCATCCTGGCGCACGAGCGTTCGGGACGCGACGGCTCGCCTGACTACCTGCCGCAACTGCAGCAGGAGCTGATCGCCGTCATCTCGAAATACGTGAAGATCAATCCGGACGACATCAAGGTGCACCTGGAACGCCAGGACACCCTGGAGATCCTGGAGGTCAAGATCGAAATGCCGCAGGCCTAGGGCCGGCGCGTTTCCGTCGCAGGCACACGAAAAGCCCGCCCGGCGCGATAGCGCGGGGCGGGCTTTTTTCCTTGCTTGCGCCGGCCCGGATGGCCATGCGGCCGGGCCGGGGGACGGGGGGTTGCAGGCGCTGCGCGGCGGGCTTACTTGCCGACCTGGTTGCCGATGACGCCACCTATGGCCGCGCCACCGACGGTGCCCAGCACGCCACCGTTGGTGATGACGGCACCGGCGACGCCGCCGATACCGGCGCCCGTCACCGTGGCTTTCTGGCGATGGCTCATGCCGTCCCAGGTGGAACATCCCGCGGCGGACAGGCTAAGCAGGGTAACCGCGCACAGCTTGGTCAGGGTTTGGATTTTCATGATTTTTCCTCCAGACATCGGAGTTGCTCCGGCGATATGAACCTTGCCGCGCGCCTCCGGCGATGCCGTCATGGACGACAAATCCAGCATTGCAAATCGCATGCCCCAGCGGTGTGAAGATTGCCCAGCAGTTGTGTCAAGACGTTCAGTTCCACGCAAGGACAGGCGCGCGGTGTTGCCGCGCGCCTGGCTTGTTTGACGATACGTAACGCCGGTTACTTCAAGGGCTTGTAGCGCAGGCGCTTCGGCTTGGCGCCTTCCTCGCCCAGGCGACGGCGCTTGTCGGCTTCGTATTCCTGGTAATTGCCGTCGAAGAACACGACCTGCGAATCGCCCTCGAAGGCCAGGATGTGCGTGGCGATACGGTCCAGGAACCAGCGGTCGTGGCTGATCACCATGACGCTGCCCGGGAATTCCAGCAGGGCGTCTTCCAGAGCGCGCAGCGTTTCCACGTCGAGGTCGTTGGACGGTTCATCCAGCAACAGCAGGTTGCCGCCGGAAATCAGCGTCTTGGCCAGATGTAGCCGCCCACGCTCGCCGCCCGATAGCTGGCCCACGATCTTGTTCTGGTCGCCGCCCTTGAAATTGAAGCGGCCCAGATAGGCGCGCGAGGACATCTCGAACTTGCCGACGGTCAGCACATCGGCGCCGTCGGACACCGCGTCGAACACCGTTTTGCTGTCGGCCAGGGAGTCTCGCGATTGATCCACATAGGCAAGCTTGACCGTCTTGCCGACCGTGACCGTGCCCGAATCCGGCTGCTCGCGCCCGGCCAGCATGCGGAACAGCGTGGACTTGCCGGCGCCGTTGGGGCCGATGATACCGACGATGGCGCCCGGCGGCACCTTGAAGCTGAGGTTGTCGATCAGCAGGCGGTCGCCATAGGCCTTGCTGACATTGCTGAACTCCACGACCTCGTTGCCCAGGCGCTCGCCGACGGGAATGAAGATTTCCTGCGTTTCATTGCGCTTTTGGTATTCGTACGAAGACAGTTCCTCGAAACGCGCCATGCGGGCCTTGGCCTTGGCCTGGCGGCCCTTGGGGTTCTGGCGCACCCACTCCAGTTCTTTCTTGATGGTTTTCTGGCGCGCGGATTCGGAGGCCTCTTCCTGCTTGAGGCGGGCTTCCTTCTGTTCCAGCCAGGAGCTGTAGTTTCCCTTCCACGGGATGCCGTGGCCGCGGTCGAGTTCCAGTATCCATTCGGCGGCGTTGTCCAGGAAATAGCGGTCGTGCGTCACGCCGACGACCGTGCCCGGGAATTTCTGCAGGAACTGCTCCAGCCATTCGACGCTTTCGGCGTCCAGGTGGTTGGTGGGCTCGTCCAGCAGCAGCATGTCGGGCTTGGACAGCAGCAGGCGGCACAGCGCGACGCGGCGCTTTTCGCCGCCCGACAGGTGTTCCACCGAGGCGTCCCATGGCGGCAGGCGCAGGGCATCGGCGGCGATTTCCATCTGGTGTTCGATGTCGTCGGCGCCGCTGCTGGCGGCGGCCGCGATGATGGCTTCCAGCTCGGCCTGCTCGGCGGCCAGCTTATCGAAATCGGCGTCGGGCTCGGCATACGCCGCGTAGACCTCGTCCAGGCGCTTGCGCGCGGCGACGACGGCGCCCAGGCCTTCTTCCACGGCCTGCCGGACGGTATGCGCGGGATTCAGCTGCGGTTCCTGCGGCAGGTAGCCGATATTCAGGCCGGGCATGGGAATCGCTTCGCCCTCGATGTCCTTGTCGACGCCGGCCATGATCTTGAGCAAGGTGGACTTGCCCGAGCCGTTCAGGCCCAGCACGCCGATCTTGGCGCCGGGAAAAAAAGACAGCGAAATGTCGCGCAGGATCTGCCGCTTCGGCGGCACGATCTTGCCGACGCGGTTCATGGTGTAGACGTATTGAGCCATGGGGTCTTTTTTGAGAATGTCCGATCGAACAGGGATTGTAGGGCGTGTCGGCCCGCGCGGGCGACGGCAAGCGCGGCGATATCCGCGCAGTACGATCAACGGCCGAAAGAAAAAGCAGGGACGGCACGCCGGCCGATTCTCCTTTTGCCGCTCTTTCGATATTCTTACAATCCCGAGCCTGCGTCTTGCAAGACGCGGCCACGCAGCAGGAAAGCTTATGTCCGCTTCAGCCACTCCCCCCGATTCCATTTCCCGCTTCCAGGCCGCGGAGCTCGACATGCTGGCGAAGACAGCGGACGCGCTCAGCGCCTATCTCGGCAAACCCGTGCTGGCGGAAGTCGGCACGGCCGATGACGGACTGGAGTGGGTCACCTTCGGCATTCCGCTGGATGCCGACGCGCTGGAAGGCGGCGAGCACGATCCCATGCGCGTACAGCTGGGCGGTCCGGATGCCCGGCTGCTGGGCAGCCGCGGCGGCCTGACCGGCACCGACGAGCAGGCCTACGACTGCCTTTACCTGTGGGCCATCCAGATCACGCTGGCAGAAGGCGAACGCTTCGTCAAACTGGACCAGGACGGCGAGGAAGCCGCATGGTCCGACACCCTGGCCGATGTCCTGCCTTTCGCCCTCTCCGACGAGGATCTCGCCGCGCTCGAGGACGACGACGAAGAAGATGACGAGGACGACGAGGACGACGACGACGCCCTGCCGGGCCACACCCGCAACGGCACGCCGCGCCATTAGAATCCGGATCCGCCGACCGCCCGGGGCCGCGCTTCCCGCCTGGCGCGTGGTTCAATAGCGCCCATCGAACGCACGCAATCCGCTGGAGTCCACCATGCCATTGAAAGCCTTGCGCGCCGTCCTGGCGCTGCTGGCCGCCTGCCTTGCCTTGCCGAGCTTCGCGCAAATGAAGATCGGCGTCGTGACGTCATCGACCGGCCCCACGGCGCTGGTCGGCATCCCGCAGAAGAACACCGTGCCGCTCCTGCCGACGCGCATCGGCGAGCTGGCCGTGCAGTACATCGTGCTGGACGATGCCAGCGATACGACGCAGTCGGTCACGGCGGTACGCAAACTGATCAACGAAGACCGCGTGGACGCCATCATCGGCCCCCCGGGCTCGCCCAATACCATGGCGATCCTGCCCTTCGTCGCGGAGGCCGGCGTCCCGCTGCTGGCGCCCGTGGGCACGGCGGCCGCCGTGCTGCCCATGGACGACCAGAAGAAGTGGGTATTCAAGACCACGCAGAACGACGACATCATCGCCCAGGCGCTGGTCGACCACATGGCCGGGGCCGGCGTGAAGACCGTCGGCTTCATCGGCCTGAACGATCCCTACGGCGAAAACTGGTACAAGGTCTTCGCCGACCTGGCGAAGCGGCGGCGCATCGACATCGTCGCCAACGAGCGCTACCTGCGCACGGACAGTTCCGTCACCGGCCAGGCGCTGAAACTGCTGGCGGCCAGGCCCGACGCGGTGCTCATCGCCGCGACGGGCGCGGCCAGCGTACTGCCCGAAACCACCCTGGCGGATCTGGGATATCACGGCACGTTCTACCAGACGCATGGCGCCGCCCTGCCCGATTTCCTGAAGCTGGGGGGCAAGCGCGTGGAAGGCACCATCCTGGCCGCCGGCCTGATGCTGGTGCTGCCGGAGATCGCCGACGACAATCCGTCGAAGAAAGTCGCCACGGCCTACGTCGACGCCTACCGCGAGCGCTATGGCGTCACGCCGGCGACCTTCGGCGCCAATGTCTACGACGCCGGCCTGCTGC
Organism: Bordetella bronchialis; assembly: GCF_001676705.1. NCBI lineage: Bacteria > Pseudomonadati > Pseudomonadota > Betaproteobacteria > Burkholderiales > Alcaligenaceae > Bordetella > Bordetella bronchialis. The sequence continues at coordinate 1,215,509 of NZ_CP016170.1, read as the reverse complement.
TGCAACGCGCCGTGCCGCTGGCCGAGAAGGCCGGCCAGCCCGGCACGCCGGCGTTCCGCTCGGCGCTGCGCGACGCGCTGGAACAGACGCGCGACCTGGTGGGCACGCAGGGCGTATACACGATGACGCCACAGGACCACAGCGGCTTCGACGAGCGCGGCCGCGTCCTGATCACGGTCAGGAACGGCAACTGGGCGCTCATCAAGTAGCCTGGCGATGAACGCGCAGATCGCCCTGATCCTTGGCCAGGACGGTATCGCGAACGGCGCGGTCTATGCGTTACTGGCGCTATGCATCCTGCTGGTGTTTTCGGTCACCCGGGTGCTGTTCATCCCGCAGGGCGAATTCGTGGTCTATGGGGCCTTGTGCATGGCGGCCATGCAAAGCGGCCGCGTGCCGGCCCTGGTCTGGCTGCTGGCCGCCTTCGCCGTGGCGGAAGCGGTCGCCGACGCGCGCGGGCGCGGCCGGGGCGCGGCCGACATCCCGCCGCGCCGTCTTCTGGCGAAGACAGCCTATCCTTTCGTGCTGGCGGCCATCCTTGGGATGCTGCCGCTGGCCGCGCTGCCGGCCTGGCTGCAAGGCATGCTGACGCTGGCCATCGTGGCGCCCATGGGACCGCAGCTGTACCGGCTGTTCTACCAGCCCATCGCCGAGGCCTCGACACTGGTGCTGCTGATCGTCTCGATCGCGCTGCATCTGGCGCTGGTGGGCCTGGGCCTGCTGGCCTTCGGCCCGGAGGGCGCCCGGGCGGCGCCGTTCAGCGATGCCCGGTACGCGCTGGGACCGGTCGCGGTGTCCAGCCAGACGCTATGGATCGTCGCCGTATCGCTATTGTGGATGCTGGCCCTGTACCGCTTCTTCGGCCGCACCCTGCCCGGCCGCGCGCTGCTGGCCGCGGCCGACAACCGCGCCGGCGCCCGGCTGGTCGGCATCTCGCCGGCCTTCGCGGGACGGGCGGTCTTCCTGCTGGCCGCGACGCTGGGCGCGTGCTCGGGCATCCTGGTCGGACCCGCCACCACGCTGTACTACGACTCCGGCTTCCTGATCAGCCTGAAGGGTTTCGTCGCGGCCATCGTGGGCGGCCTGGCCAGCTATCCCCTGGCCGTGGCCGGCGCGCTGGGCGTGGGCTTGATCGAATCCTTTTCCGCCTTCTGGGCCAGCGCCTACAAGGAGATCATCGTCTTCACGCTGATCATCCCTTTCCTGCTGTGGCGTTCGCTGCGCCACGGCGCCATCGAGGACGAAGAAGAATGAAGCCGGCGCGATGCCTGGCCGGCGACCCGGCGACCCACATGCAAGCCAACCAGGCCGCGCGCCGCGTGCGACGCGACGCCGCCGCCCAATGCGAGCAGCCGCCATGCGCGATCTGCTGACGCCGCGGCGGATGCTGGCCGTTTTCCTGGCGGCGCTGGCCGGGGCGCCCTGGCTGCTGCCGCCTTTCTATATCAGCCTGCTGGACAACATCGGCCTGGGCGCGCTGGCGGCGCTGGGCCTGGTGCTGCTGACCGGGATCGCCGGCCTGACCAGCTTCGGCCAGGCCGCCTTCGTCGGCGTGGGCGCGTACACGGCCGCGCTGCTGTCCACGCGAGCCGCCGAACTGCCCGCCTGGCTGGCATGGCTGGGCGCCACGCCATGGCTGTCCCTGCTGGCCGGGCTGCTGCTGACGTTCGCGCTGGCGGCGGTGCTGGGCGCGATCACGCTGCGCCTGTCGGGACACTTCCTGCCGCTGGGCACCATCGCCTGGGGCCTGGGCCTGTATTTCGCCTTCGCGGCCGTGCCGGGCCTGGGCGGCTTCAGCGGCATCGGCAACATCCCGCCGATCCGCATCGCCGGCTGGGCGCTGGGCGACCGCGGCATCTACTACCTGATCTGGCTATTCCTGCTGCTGGCCATATGGACCACGCGCAACCTGCTGGACTCGCGCCAGGGCCGCGCCATGCGCGCGCTGCGCGGCGGCCGCGTCATGGCGGAGGCAATGGGCGTGGACACCACGCGCGCACGCGCGGCCCTCTTCATCATCGCGGCCCTGCAGGCCTGCGCGGCAGGCTGGCTGTACGCGCACATGCAGCGTTTCGTGAATCCCACGCCCTTCGGACTGCAGCGCGGCATCGAATACCTGTTCATGGCGGTGATCGGCGGCGTCTCGCATGTGTGGGGCGCCCTGGCGGGGGCCGGCGTCTTCACGCTGGCCAACCAGTGGCTGCAGGACTGGCTGCCCGGCCTGCTGGGACAGAACGGCAACTTCGAGATCATCGTGTTCGGCTTCGGCATGGTCCTGCTGCTGCACCGGGCGCGCGGCGGGCTGTGGCCGGCCATCGCGCAACGGCTGCCGCTGGCACGCGAAGCGCGGCGCATCAATATGTCGGCCGAGCCGCTGCCGCGCCGGCCGCTGCCGCCCCGCGGCGACGTCGTGCTGGAAGCCCGAGGGCTGACGCGGCGCTTCGGCGGCCTGGTGGCGAACGACGGCATCGGCCTGGCCGTGGAAGCCGGCCAGATCGTCGCCGTGATCGGCCCCAATGGCGCGGGCAAGAGCACCTTGTTCAACCTCCTGTCGGGCATCGATACGCCGACGTCCGGCTCCATCCTGTTCCAGGGCGAATCCGTGGCCGGACGCGGGGCGCGCCATATCGCGATGCTGGGCATGAGCCGGACGTTCCAGCACGTGCGGCTGCTGTCCCGGATGAGCGTCCTGGACAACGTGGCGCTGGGCGCGCATCCGCGCGGCACGCATGGCATCTGCGCCTCGGCCTGGCGCGCCGACCGCCGCGAGGAAGCCCGCCTGCTGGCCGAGGCCGCCCGCCAGGTGGAGCGCGTGGGACTGGGCGCGCACATGCACGACCCGGCGGGCAGCCTGCCGCTGGGCCGGCAACGCATCCTGGAAGTCGCGCGGGCGCTGGCGGCCGACCCCTGCCTGCTGCTGCTGGACGAGCCCGCGGCTGGCCTGCGCTACCAGGAAAAGCGCGAGCTTGCCGCGCTGCTGGCGAAGCTGCGCGCCGGCGGCATGGCCATCCTGCTGGTGGAACACGATATGGAGTTCGTCATGGGGTTGGCGGACCGCGTGCTGGTGATGGACTTCGGCCAGAAAATCGCCGAGGGCACACCCGCCCAGGTGCGGCATGACCCCGCTGTGATGGAAGCCTATCTCGGCGCGCCCGGCTGAGCAGTAAAATTCGGCGCATTCTTACGGCACACTCGGCCGATACGCACGGAACCTGTATGGACGCTGCCACGGTTCAACTGAACGACATCGCGCTTTTCGTAGAGGTCTCGCGCCGCAAGAGCTTCAGCCTGGCGGCGCGGGCCTTGAGCATTCCCACGTCCACGCTGTCGCGCCGCATCAGCGAGCTGGAACGCGCCGTGGGGATGCGGCTGTTGAACCGCAATACCCGCCGGCTGGACCTGACCGAGGCGGGCGCCCAGTATTTCGAGCGCTGCCAGGGCCTGGTGGACGAAGCCCGCTTCGCGCACGAGCAGCTGTTTTCGCGCGCGGCGCGGCCGGAAGGCAAGCTGACCGTCTGCCTGCCCAATAGCCTGGCCATGCTGCTGATGGCCGAATCGCTGCATGCCTTCACGGACGAGTACCCCGAGATCGAATGCGAGCTCGACCTGAGCCTGCGCGCGGCCGACCCGAACGCGGCGCCCTTCGATGTCATGCTGCGCTTTGGCGAGCCCGGTTCCGCCGACGGCATGGAGGTGCGCGAAGTGATGACCCTGCGGCGCAATCTGTATGCGTCCCAGGAGTACATCGCCCGGCATGGCGAGCCCGCCACGCCGGCCGACCTGCCGCGCTTCGAATGCCTGCGCAGCGGCTCCAGCGAAATGAGTTCGACCTGGGTGCTGAGCCGCGACGGCGTCGTCGAGCGGATACCGGTGTATGGCCGGATCATGGCCAACAATATGGGCTTGCTGAGCGACTTCGCCAGCATGGGGCTGGGCATCGCGCCGCTGCCGGTATATGCGGCCACCCACGGGCGCATTTCGAAGGACCATACGCTGCACCGGGTACTGCCGGAATGGTCGGCCGCCCCCCTGCCCGTCTATGCCGTGTTTCCCTCGCGCATCCTGCCGGCCAAGACGCGCGCCTTCATGGATTTCATCATTCCCCGGCTGGCGCCCGCCAATGGCGACGCGGCATGAGAAACCGAAACCGCGATAGATAAAAAAACCGCCGGCAATGTGCAATGACCGGCGGTTTTCGTGCCTGCCCGCGATGTGAAGCGCGGCGGCGGATCGAGGCGGCTATCAGGCGCGCTTGATCTTTTCCAGCATCTTGAAAACGCCCTTGGGCGAGTTCACGAAGAGGCGCTTGAAAGCCTTGCCCAGGCAACGGCGTTCCAGGGTGTTGCGACGCACGCGTTTGCGTTCAGCCATGACGGTTCTCCAATCTACGGTCCGGGGTTCAAAGCCGGCGGGTTTAAAGTCCCGGGTGTGAAGCCGGTGGGGTTCAAAGGATGGGGCGGCTTCGCGGCGGCGGGGGATACCCCACGCATCGAATCCGCTTCCACCGCTTCCACCGCTTCCCGGTCCCAGGTCGCGCCCAGCGGGATTCCGTCGGCGCCAAATCAGGGAAACCCGGTATTCTACCTGTTTTTGTGAGCTCGCGCCCGGGCGGCAGGGCGACACCGCATCGCCTGCCTGAGCGTGTCGTGCCCTGCTTGCCCACCCCTGCTTGCCTGGCCCTGCGCCGCGCGGTCGCGGGGCGCCAAAGCGGACCGCCAAGCTGCGACCGCCCGTCGCCTACTGCCCGGATTGATTGCCAGCCAGGAAAGCCCGCACCTGGGCCGCCGTCGGCAGCGGCTGGACGGCGCCGTATCCCTGGGTGGACAGGGCGGCCGCGGCATTGGCATAGCGCACGGCGGTTCCCCAGTCGTCGCCGCGGGCGCGGCGGGCCAGCAAGGCGCCGGCGAAGCAGTCGCCCGCTCCGGTGGCATCGACGGCCTGCACGGTGATGCCGGCGACCGCCTGGCGCTGATTGCCGTCGTCCAGGATGGCGCCCTCGCTGCCCAGTTTCAGGACGACCGTTCCGCGCGCGCCGGCCGCGCGTATCCAGTCCAGCGTGCCGGCGGGATCGGTATGGCCGGTCAGGTGCCGCATGTCGTCCATGCTGGGCAGGAAGATGTCCGCCATGCGCATGGCTTCGCTCAGGATGGCGCGGGCGCGGTCCACGGGCCACAGGCGCAGCCGCAGGTTGGAATCCAGGCACACCTGGGTACCGGCCGAACGGGCCCGCTCGATGGCGGCGAAGACGGTATCGCAGGCGCCGGCGCTGATGGCCAGGCTGATGCCGGAGACATGCAGGAAGGCGGCCCGCTCCACCATGCCATGCCGCAGGTCTTCCGGCGCCATGCGGCTGGCGGCCGAGCCCGCCCGCATATAGCTGAACACATGCCCTTCGGGACCGTGCTGGACGAAATAAAGCCCGGTGTGCGCGCGCGGATCGATCATGACACCGCCGGTGTCGACGGTTTCGTCGCGCCACAGCTGCATCAGTTGTTCGCCGAAGACATCGGCCCCGATGCGCGTCAGGTAGGCGCAACGGGCGCCCTGGCGCGCGGCGGCGATGATGGCGTTGGACGTGTCGCCCCCATGGCCTTGCAGGAACTCGGGCCGGCCCGGCCGCGTCTGGTTGAATTCGATCAGCGGCTCGCCCAGCGCCACGATGTCGAAATCAGGCATGGGCGGCCTCGCGGATGCGCTGGATCTGCGCCACCAGCGCGGCGGTGTCGCGGGCGGCGAAGGCGGCCTTGTCGTACAGGTTGCTGCCGATGCCGACCAGGGAAGCCCCCGCCTTGAAATAGTCGCCCATGTTTTTTTCCGTGACGCCGCCGGTGGGGCAGAAAGCGGTATCGGGGAAGACGGACTTCAGCGATGCCAGATGGCTGGGCCCGCCCGTTTCGGCGGGAAAGATCTTGACCAGGTCGGCGCCGGCGCGCCGGGCCTGGATGACCTCCGACGGCGTGAAGGCGCCCGGCAGGCACAGCGCCGAAGCAGCGTGCGCCAGCGGCACCATTTCCGGCACCAGGCCGGGCGACACCAGGAAATCCACCCCGGCGACCAGGGCGTCGCGCGCCTGGGCCTCTGTCAGCACCGTGCCCAGCCCCAGCAGCAGGCGGGCGCCGTGCTTGTCGCGCAGGGCCTTGACCAAGTCCAGCACGCCGGGAATGGTCCAGGTCAATTCCAGCGTGGTGCAGCCGGCGGCGATGGCGACCTCGGCGGCATAGGCCGCGGTCCCGGCGTCGCCATAGCGCAGCACGGGCACGACGCGGGCGGCCAGCAGTGCCTGGCGTTTGTCCGCGCGGGCATCTTGGGGGGAAGTCATGGCGTTCATGTGTCCTCTCGGGAAAACGCGCCGCCGGCGGCCGGCCAGGCGCTGAATCGGGCCTGCGCGGCATCGCGCAGGCGGATAAGGGGCGCGATGTAGCGCGATTGCGCGCCGCCCTGCTGGCGGAACTGCAGCGTGCTGACGCTGACGCAGGCCAGCGGCCGGCCGCCCTGCCCGGCAATGGCGACGCTGTAGCAGACGATCCCGCGTTCGTTTTCTTCGTCGTCCACCGAATAGCCGCGCTGGCGGATGCGCGCCAGCTCCTGGCGCAGATCGTCGCGCCGCGCGATGGTGTTGGGCATGCGCGCGTCCAGGTGCAGCGTGGCCAGGATGGCGTCCGCTTCCGCCTCGGGCAAGGCGGCCAGGTAGGCCTTGCCGGCCGCCGTGCAATGCAGGGCCAGCCGTCCGCCCACGCGCGACGCCATGCGCACCGGGCCGGGCCCTTCCAGCTTGTCGATGTAGATCATCTCGCTGCCCGCCGGCACGGCCAAGTGCACCGTTTCGCCCGTCTGGTCGCGCAGCGATTGCAGGTCGTCCGCCAGTGCGGCGCGCAGGTCCAGCTGCGACCACGCGCGGCTGGCCAGTTGCAGCAGGCGCGGCCCCAGGCCGTAGCGCACGCCGGCGCCCGCGCCGCCGGCGGACGTTTCGGCGATCATGCCCTGCTGCAATAGCGCGGCGACAATGCGATAGACCGTGCCGCGCGGATAGCCGCACACGCGCACCAGGTCCGCCATGGCGACGGGGCTGGCGGCATCGGCGACGGCCTGCAGGACGGTCATGAATTTGGAGAAGGCGGCGGTACCGGCCACCTGGGTCGAGCTGTCCATAATGTGGTCATTCTATCCACAATATAGACGCGATTATCCCACAGGCCCGGGCGGCGGGTAAGCCCTTGCAAATGCCGGCCACGCCCCCACCCATCGCCAGTGCGCCTGCCCCGCCGCCGGCTCAGCGGCCGGCGCCTAATCCCTTATCCCGCGCGCGGCATGGCCCGGCCCCTATTGACGCCCAGGCTACGATACGCATATGACCTCCGAAATCCGCATTGTTGGCGCTCGCCAGAACAACCTGAAAAACCTGGACGTATCGTTCGCCACCGGCGAATTCACCGTCGTGACCGGCGTATCCGGGTCGGGCAAGAGCTCGCTGGCCTTCGATACCCTGTATGCCGAAGGGCAGCGGCGCTACGTCGAAACCTTCTCTCCCTACGCGCGCCAGTTCCTGGACCGCATGGACAAGCCGCAGGTCGACCGCATCGAGGGCATCCTGCCCGCGATCGCCATCGACCAGACCAACCCCGTCCGCAGTTCCCGCAGCACCGTGGGCACCATGACGGAGCTGAACGACCACCTCAAGCTGCTGTTCGCGCGCGGCGCGCGCCTGTATTGCCGCGGCTGCGGCCTGCCGGTACGCCGCGACACCGCCGAGTCGATCTTCCGCTCGCTGGCCGAACGCACGGCGGGCACGGACGATCGCCGCCTGGTCATCGCCTTTCCCATCAAGGTGCCGGCCAACTTCACCGAAGACGAGGTGCGCGGCTTCCTGGAACAGCAGGGCTACACCCGCGTGCACGCGCAGGAGGGCGTCGTCGCCGCCCCCGCCGCGCAGGGCGCGGCCGGCAACCGGAAAAGCAAGGCCAAGGGCGGGAAGGCCGCCAAGGGCGCGGCCCAGGATGCCGCGCAGGCGCAGCGCGTCCTGCACGTGGTGCAGGACCGCTTCCGCTTCGGTTCGGTGGAACGCGACCGCGCGATGGAAGCCCTGGATACCGCCTTGCGCATGGGCGCCGGCCATTTGTCGGTGCACGTGCTGGACGACGACGGCAACGACGCGCAGGTCTGGAAGTACAGCGACCGCCTGCATTGCGCGGATTGCGATATCGAATACACCGATCCCCTGCCCAGCTCGTTCTCCTTCAACTCGCCGCTGGGCGCCTGCGAAACCTGCCGCGGCTTCGGGCGCGTCATCGGCATCGACTACGGCCTGGTGGTACCGGACGAGAACAAGACGCTGCTGGAAGGCGCCATCAAGCCCTGGCAGACCGCCAGCTACAAGGAGTGCCAGGACGACCTGCAGAAATACGCGCCCAAGGCCGGCGTGCCCCTGTCCGCGCCCTGGAAAAGCCTGACTCCCGCGCAGCGCGAATGGATACTGCGCGGCGACCCGGACTTCAAGGGCGGCAGCCAGGCATGGAAGACCCAGTGGTATGGCGTGCAGCGTTTCTTCGACTGGCTGGAGACCAAGGCCTACAAAATGCACGTGCGCGTGCTGCTGTCCAAATACCGCAGCTACACGCCTTGCCCGGTCTGCCAGGGTTCGCGCCTGAAGCCCGATGCGCTGCTGTGGCGCGTGGGCAGCAAGGACGAAGCCGATGCCGTGCTTCCGCCCCACGACGGCCGCTACAAGCGCTTCAAGCCGGTGCAGGCCAACTGGAGCGACGATCTGCTCCACCTGCTGGACGGCCTGTCCATCCATGACCTGATGCTGCTGCCCATCGAGCGGGTGCGCCTGTTCTTCGACCGTCTGCGCTTCGTGGGCGTGATGGATGCCGCCACCGACCTGCTGCTGACGGAAGTGCGCGCGCGCCTGAAGTTCCTGTGCGACGTGGGACTGGGCTACCTGACGCTGGACCGGCAGAGCCGCACCTTGTCGGGCGGCGAAGTGCAGCGCATCAACCTGACCACCGCGCTGGGCACCTCGCTGGTCAACACCCTGTTCGTGCTGGACGAGCCCTCCATCGGCCTGCATCCGCGCGACATGCACCGCGTCGTGGAAGTCATGCATCGCCTGCGCGATGCCGGCAATACCCTGGTGGTGGTGGAGCACGACCCGCAGGTCATGGTGGCCGCCGACCGCGTGATCGACATCGGGCCGGGCCCGGGCGAACGCGGCGGACGCATCGTGTTCGACGGCACGCCCGCGCGCCTGCGCGAGGCACGCACCCTGACCGGCGATTACTTCGGCGGCCGCCAGCGCGTGGAGGCGCCACGGCCCATGCCCGTGGCGGCGAATACGCCGCGCCTGATCCTGGAAGGCGTCAACGCCCACAACCTGAAGAACGTCTCGGTGGAAATTCCGCTGGGACGGCTGGTCTGCGTGACGGGCGTATCGGGGTCGGGCAAATCGACCCTGGTGCAGGACGTGCTGTATCCCGCGCTGCTGAAACTCAAGGGCAGGCCGTCGGAATCGCCCGGCGCGCACGCCCGCCTGCTGGGCGCCGAGCAGATCGCCGACGTCGTCATGGTGGACCAGGCGCCCATCGGCAAGACGGCGCGCTCCAACCCGGCCAGCTACGTCGGCGCCTTCGACGCCATCCGCAAGCTGTTCGCGCAGGCGCCCTTGTCCAAGGAACGCGCCTATACCGCGGGCATGTTCAGCTTCAACAGCGGCGAAGGCCGCTGCCCGACCTGCGGCGGCACCGGCTTCGAACACGTCGAGATGCAGTTCCTGTCCGACGTCTACCTGCGCTGCCCGGACTGCGACGGCAAGCGCTTCCGCGGCGAAGTCCTGCAGGTGCGCGTGGAGCACCTGGGCAAAAGCGCTTCGATAGACGAAGTGCTGGACATGACGGTCAGCGAAGCGCTGGACTTCTTCAAGGGCCTGCGCGACGTGCAGACCGGCCTGGCGCCACTGGCCGACGTGGGCCTGGAATACGTCCGCCTGGGCCAGCCCGTACCCACGCTGTCCGGCGGCGAAGCACAGCGCCTGAAGCTGGCGGGGCACTTGGCGGAAGCCGCGCGCAGCGGGATTTCCTCGGCCAAGGTCGCGAAGAAGGGCAGCCTCTTCCTCTTCGACGAACCCACGACGGGGCTGCATTTCGACGACGTCGCGCGATTGATGCGCGCCTTCCGCCAGCTGCTGGCTGCCGGCCACACGCTGCTGATCATCGAACACAACCTGGACGTGATCCGCGCGGCGGACTGGCTGCTGGACCTGGGCCCCGAAGGCGGGGATGCCGGCGGCCTGCTCGTCGGCGTCGGCACGCCCGCCGACCTGATGAAGAATCCGGCCTCCCACACCGGGGCGGCCCTGCGCGACTACGAAAGCGCCATCGTGCCGGAGGCCGCGGCCGCCGCGACGGTCCATGGCCGCCTGGCGGCCGCCACGGCCGTGGCCGAACCGGCGCTGGCCTATGGCGACGGCGATGGCGATGACCGCGGTGACGACCGGCTGGCGTCCCGGGATGGCGGCGACGGCCAGGCCCGCGATGCCGGCACGCCGCTGCAGACGGCGGTGCGCCGCCGCGCCGCCCAGGCCATCGAGATCCGCAACGCGCGCGAGCACAACCTGAAGAACGTCAACGTCGAGATCCCGCGCGACAAGTTCACCGTGATCACCGGCGTGTCGGGCTCGGGCAAATCCACCCTGGCCTTCGATATCCTGTTCAACGAAGGACAGCGGCGCTACCTGGAGTCGCTGAACGCATACGCGCGCGCCATCGTGCAGCCCGCCGGCAAGCCGGACGTCGACGCCATCTTCGGCATTCCGCCCACGGTGGCCATCGCCCAGCGCACCAGCCGCGGCGGATTGAAATCCACGGTGGCCACCATGACGGAGATCCACCACTTCCTGCGGCTGCTGTACGTCAAGCTGGGCGTGCAGTATTCGCCGGACTACAACGTGCCGGTGGAACCGCAGACGCCCGACCAGATCGTGGCCCGCATCCTGCGCGAGCGCGCCGGCCAGCACATCGGCATCCTGGCGCCGCTGGTCACCGCGCGCAAGGGCTACTACACCGATCTGGCGAAATGGGCCGGCAGCAAGGGCTACACGCACCTGCGGGTGGACGGCGTCTTCACGCCGGTCAGCCCCTGGCCGCGGCTGGACCGCTACCGCGAGCACACCATCGAACTGCCGGTCGCCGACGTGCAAGTGGATGCCGCCAACGAAGCCGCCCTGCGCGATGCCGTGAAACAGGCCCTGGAACACGGCCAGGGGGCGCTGAGCGTCCTGTGGCCGCTGGACAACCTGCGCGACAATCCCGCCACCCCGCTGGAACAGGCGCACTTTTCCACCAAGCGCACCTGCCCCATCAGCGGCGTCAGCTTCCCCGAGCTGGATCCGCGCATGTTCTCCTACAACTCCAAGCACGGCTGGTGCCCCACCTGCTACGGCGCGGGCGTGGTCATCCCGGAGTTCGACGAGGAACAGACCGGCGAGGAAGCCTACTGGACCGAAGGCGCTGGCGAGGCTCAGACCTGCCCCGAATGCCACGGCCAGCGCCTGAACCGCGTCGCCCTGGCGGTGCGCTGGCGCGACCGCTCCATCGCGCAATTGGCCGGCATGGCGGTCAGCGAAGCGCACAGCTTTTTCGAAGGCCTGGTGCTGCGCGGCCGCGAAGCCGAAATCGCGCGCGACATCCTGCAGGAAATCCGCAGCCGGCTGAACTTCATGCAGGAGGTCGGTCTGGGCTACCTCGCGCTGGACCGTTCCGCGCCCACGCTGTCCGGCGGCGAAGCGCAACGCATCCGGCTGGCCGCGCAGCTGGGTTCCAATATGCAGGGGGTCTGCTACGTGCTGGACGAACCCACCATCGGCCTGCATCCGCGCGACAACCGCATCCTGCTGGATGCACTGGGCAAGCTAGAAGGCAACGGCAACACCCTGGTGGTGGTCGAGCATGACGACGACACCATCCGGCGCGCCGCGCACATCATCGACATCGGTCCGGGCGCCGGCGTACGCGGCGGGCGTGTCGTGGCCCAGGGCACCGCGCAGGACCTCATCGCGGCGCCCGAGTCGGTCACCGGCCGGTATCTGGCCGAACCCTTGCGCCACCCGCTGCAAGGCCGCCGGCCCGTCGACAAGGACACGGCCTTCATCGAAGTCCGCAATGCCCACCTGCACAATCTGCGCAACGTCACGGCCCGCTTGCCCATCGGGCGCCTGAGCGTGGTCACCGGCGTATCGGGCTCGGGCAAGTCCACCCTGGCGCGCGAGGTCCTGCTGGACAACCTGCTGCATGCCGTCTCGCAGGGCAAGGCGCCCGCCTGGAAAGGCTGCACCGGCATCGCGGGCTGGGAAGTGCTGGACCGCGTGCTGGAAGTCGACCAGACGCCCATCGGCAAGACCCCGCGTTCCTGCCCGGGCACCTACATCGGCTTCTGGGACGAGGTCCGCAAGCAGTTCGCCGATACGCGCGAAGCGCGGATGCGCGGCTGGACGGCGGCGCGCTTCTCCTTCAACACCGGCGACGGCCGCTGCCCGGTCTGCGAAGGCCAGGGCATGCGCACCATCGAAATGAACTTCCTGCCGGACGTGAAGGTACCCTGCGACGCCTGCAACGGCGCGCGCTTCAACGCCGACACCCTGTCGGTGCAGCTGCGCGGCAAGCATGCGGGCGACGTCCTGTCCATGGAAGTGGATGACGCGCTGGCCTATTTCGAGGCGCATCCCAAGGTGCGGCGCCCGCTGCAGCTGATGCAGGATGTCGGCCTGGGCTACCTGACCCTGGGCCAGCCCTCGCCCACGCTGTCCGGCGGCGAGGCGCAGCGCATCAAGCTGGTGACGGAGCTCTCCAAGGCTCGCCTGACGGAAGGCGTCATCACCACTGGACGCGCCTCGCGCGCGCCGCATACGCTGTATGTGCTGGACGAACCCACCGTCGGCCTGTCCATGGCGGACGTCGAAAAGCTCATCCATGTGCTGCACCGCCTGGTGGAAGCCGGCAACACGGTCGTGGTGATCGAGCACAACCTTGACGTGATCGCCGAAGCCGACTGGCTGCTGGACCTGGGGCCCGAAGGCGGCACCGGCGGCGGCCAGCTGGTGGCACAGGGTTCGCCGGAAGACGTCATGGCGCTGCGCGAACGCTCCCATACCGGCCGGGTACTGGCCGAGTTCCTGGAGCGGCAATAGAGGTCGAAGATGTTCTGCCGTTTCGAAGACCGCCTGGCCGGGCGGGCATTGCAGCTGGACGGGGCGGGCGAACGCATCGAGGCGCGCACGCCGGCCCAGTTGCAGCCGGCCCTGAGGGCCATCGAGGCCGCACGCCGGCAAGGCAAATGGGTCGCGCTGCTGCTGGACTTCGAGCTGGGCGAATGGCTGCTGCCCCTGCCGGAGCGTGCCGCGTGCGCGCCCGCTTCCCATGGAAATGCCGAGCCGGCCGGCACGCCCGCCGCGGGCGCGCATGCGCCGACATCCGCCGAAGCGGACCGGCCGCGGCTGCGCGCGCTGGTCTTCGACACGATGCGCGAGGAAGCGCCCTGGCCGGCCACCGGCACGGCCGGCGGCATCCAGGGCATCGCGCCGCGCCTGGACCGCGCCGGCTACCTGCCGCGCATCGAGGCCATCCGTGACGGCATCGGCCGCGGCGCCTATTACCAGGTCAACTACACGATGCCGCTGGACATGCGCGTGCGGGGCGACCGGCGCGCGCTGTATACCCGCATCGCCGCGCGCAATCCGGTGGCGCACGCAGCCTACATCGAAGACGGCGAACGTACCGTCCTGTCGTTTTCGCCGGAGCTGTTCGTCCAGCGGCGCGGCGACCTGCTCACCACGCGCCCCATGAAGGGAACCGCCCCGCGCGATGCCGACCCCGCGCGCGACCGCGCGCTGGGGCAGGCACTGCTTGCCAGCGAGAAGAACCGCGCCGAGAACCTGATGATCGTCGATCTGCTGCGCAACGACCTGGGCCGCCTGGCCCGGCCCGGCAGCGTCCATGTCGATGCCCTGTTCACGCTGGAGCGCTATCCCACGGTATGGACGATGACGTCCACCGTGACGGCGCGCGCCCCGCATGCCGGCCTGGGCGAGGTGCTGGCCGCGCTGTTTCCCTGCGGCTCGGTGACGGGGGCGCCCAAGATCGCCGCACTGGCCCATATCCGCGACACGGAGGTCGCCCCGCGCGGCCTATACTGCGGCAGCGTGGGCTGGCTCGCGCCGGACGGGGACTTTTCGCTCAATGTGGCGATACGAACCCTGGTGGTGGATGCCGCCGGCCGCGGCGTCTACGGCGCGGGTGGCGGCATCGTGCATGATTCCGAGCCCGACGCGGAATGGCAGGAATGCCTGTGGAAAGCACGCATACTCGATCCGGAGCGAGACCCGGCATGATCCCTCCCCAGTCCTTGCACGCCCCGGCTTCCGCGGACCGTCCCGACCTGATCGAAACCATGCGCGTGGACGAGGATGGCCGCATACCTTTGCTGGAGCGGCATCTCGAACGCCTGCAATCGTCCTGCGCGGCGCTGGGCCACGCCTGGAACGCCGGCCAGGTCCGCGACCAGGTCCTGACCGCCGCCGGCGCGGCGCAAGGTCCCGGTCCGCATCGCCTGCGGCTGCTGCATCATCCCGACGGCACGCTGACCCTGCGCACGTTTGCGCTGCCGCCCTTGCCGCAACCGCAGGGCGTCTGCCTGTGGACCGCGCGCCTGTCCTCGGCCGAAGTCCTGCTGCGCCACAAGACCACGCACCGTCCCTGGTACGAAGCCATCACGGCGTGGCTGGCCGGCCATCCGGACATTTTCGATGCGCTGTTCTGCAACGAACGCGGCGAATTGTGCGAAGGCAGCCGTACCAATGTGTACCTGCAGATGGGCGGCATCTGGTTCACGCCGCCGGTTTCGTGCGGCTGCCTGCCCGGCGTGCAGCGCGGCGCCCTGCTGGACGCCGGACTGGTGCGGGAACGCATCCTTTACGAGGACGACGTGCCGCGCGCCAGCCGCATCCGGCTTTCCAACGCGCTCAGGGGCTGGATGGACGTGGAGTTCCGGCTGGGCGCCCGCGCCTGAAGGCGGCGCGCAAGGAACGCGCACAGGGCGGCGCGCACATAGTGGACTTCCGCTTCCATGGAGTCCACCCATGCCAGATATGCCGTCCTCGATGCAGTTCCCGTCCCCCCTGCCGTCCGTCGTCGCGCAACCGGCGGTACAGGCGGGGTCCTCGCCCATGAGCGACGCCGAACAGGCAAGCCTCGCGCATCGCGTCGATGCCGTGCGCGACGCCGCCACCCAGCCGGCCGCCTTGCAGAAGCTGGCCTCCGCCATCCTGGATAACGAACGGGTCTCCACCGGCATGCGCCTGGCGGCTCTGCTGTACCCGCCTGCGTCGGGCACGCCCTGCGCCGGCAAGCCGGCACGGGACGATGCGCGTGGGCCGGGGCATGACGACGCGCCCGCGAAGGCCGCCAGTCCGGAGCTCGGCCGGATGGAACGGCTTTGGCGCGAGCACGTCAGCTTCAATATCCCCAACGCCGAGACGGTGCGATTCGCGGTGCGCGCTCCCATCGACACTCCCACGGGCAGCGCCACGGCCGTCGTCCGGGTAAGCGGCATCAGGACCAGCACTGCGAATGTCTCGCCCGCCGCGCCCCGCGGCCTGCTCGAGTTCGCCAGCGACTATCTGCGCGACCATCCGGCCGAGACGCCGGCGACTTTCCTCTCGCCGTTCAAGTGCCTCGCGGAACGCGGCATCGATATCCCCTCGGACATAGATCTTGCGTTCAGGCGTCAGGTTCTGCCGTACGAAGTCCTGCGCGAGCGGGTCGCCACCTACGTTGCCAAGCTGCCGCCCCGTCCGGCGGAAGCCTTCACCGTCAACGTCTGGAATTCCTATACCTTTTGGGAGCTGGGCCTGGACGCGATGTGCTCGCGCGCCGCGATGGCCCTCCTGGATGGCGGCGTGCTGACGCCCGAAGCGCTGCGGGAATGGTCCGGTTTCGAGCATGGTGTGCAGAACCTCGCTCCGGGCCACGCATCGCGGGCGCCGGAATCCGGCGCGCCGCCGAAAGTCGCGCAGGTCGAACGCTCCAAGGCCGTGACCATGCTCCTGGCGGACTGGACTGTCGCCGGCAGCAACCAGGACTCGGCCAGGAAGCTGGCGCTTATCAAGGATCCCGCCAGGCTGCTCGCGCTGTCCGAGCACATGGTGCCGTTCGAGCATATCGCCTATCTCGTGTCACTGGCCGACAAGGTGGAATGGCCAGTGCTGGCGGCCGAAATGGACCGCGTCGCCGCACAGCATGCGCCGCTGTGCGACGCCATGTTCCAGACCCTGCAAGCCAGGCGCGGGCTGTCGGACGAAGAGGCGCTGCACGCCTACGCGCTGCAGCGCGTTTTCTTCTACAACGGCCGTTTCCGCCGGATGGGACAAGAGGAAACGGCGCGATTGGAGCAGTCCAGGCAGATCCTGGCGCCGCACGTGCTGCGCCACACGCTGATGTCTTCCGGCATGCTGGATGCCTGGGCGCTGACCCGCGGCACGGACGCCGCCGCGGGCGCACCGCCTCATTTTCGCGCCATTCCCGCGGCTCCCTTCTTCGACGCCTGGACCGCGCAAGGCATCCCCGTGGAACAGCAGGCGCTGATCGCCCAGTTCTGGGCACAGGGTTTTCCACCCGCTTTCGCGCAGGACGTCGTGCGCGAACACGCCCAGGATCCCATCCGCCTGCACGCATGGTTTGCACAGGGCCACCAGGCGCGCCTCGGGCACCGGCTGGACAAGCCCATGATGGAAGCGGTGGCGCGCTGGCTGCGCGATGCCTCTATCCCGCCAGAGGCCCTGCAGCTCGTGCCCAAGATGATCCTGAGCGACCTTGACAGTGCGCGCATCGACACCATCCTGCACATGTCGGCGTATCCGCAGCGCGCGGAAGCCCTGTTCGGCGAGAAGGCCAATACCCCGTGGCAGGTCTGGTGCGGCCTGACGACGCCCGCGGCCTTGTACGAGCGGATCGTCGACGGCAACGAACCGGAAGAAGAACTGCGCGAGGCGGCGGAGCGGGAACAGCAGGCAATATCCGACCTGCGGCGCAATCTTGCCGAGACCCGCGAGCGCCTGCGCCACATGCTGCATGCCCTGGAAAGCGTGCGCGCCGACATCGCGCCGGACACGCCGCACGCGCGCAAGTGCAAGGACTTCGCGGACGCCTGGCGCGACACGATCGCCAGGCTGGACGGCCTGCTGCAACCGTCGCTGGATGACCTCGGCGGCGATGAGGCGCGCCGGATCGACGACGACCTGGCCGTATTGTCCGCACAGCTGTCTTTCCAGATCACGTCGCTGGACGGGGCGCCTGCCGACCGGGCATCGATGATGGCGGCGTGAGCACGCCAACCGGTGCGTGCCCCGGAACCGGCGTGCCGCTAGGCCGCCCCCAAGGCACGGCGCAAGGCCTGGTCGGCCGCGGCCATGCCCATGGTGGCGGTGATGGTGACAGAAGACCCGTAGCCCGCGCAGGACAGGCCCTGGGGCGCGAGCGGCTGCACCATGGCGCCCACATCGTCCTCCGACTCCGCGCCAGCGGTCCATGCCGCGGGCAGGATGGCGGGCTGGTCGAACCACAACGCCCGCACCTGCATTTTCGGGGTGCGGGCCGGCGCCTTGCCGGCCCGGGCCGATGCCTTGGGATAGCCGTGCTCGCGCCGCAGCTTGTTGCGCAGCTTGGCAAGCAGGGCGTCATTGCAGGCCTGCGACAGATCCCCGGCGCGCAATGCCAGCGGATCGGTCTTGCCGCCCGCGCCGCCGCACACCAGCAGCCAGGCGCCACGCCGGCGGGCATGCAGGATCATGGCGATCTTGGCGGCGGCCTGATCGGTGCAGTCGACCACCGCGTCATAGTCGTCCGCCAGCAATTCCGCGACGTTGTCCGGCGTGACGAAGTCATCCACCTGGGTGACCGCGCATTCCGGGTTGATGCCCGCCACGCGAGCCGCCATGGCCGACACCTTGGCCTGGCCCAAGGTATCCGACAGCGCATGAATCTGGCGATTGACATTGGACTCGGCGATGTGATCCAGGTCGATCAGCGTCAGGCTGCCCACGCCGCTGCGTGCCAGCGCCTCTGCCGTCCAGGAGCCCACGCCGCCCAGCCCCACCACCGCGATGCGGGCGGCGCGCAGGCGCTCGGGCGCACGCGGCCCATACAGACGGGCCAGCCCGCCGAAACGGCGTTCCGCGTCGATGTCGCAAGCGGGGGATACAGTGGAGATGCTCATGATGAGGCGCATTTTCTCATGCCGCCAGCATGCGGCCAGCCGCTCGCCGTGCCGCTTCTAGTGCATTTCCAGCTTGTAGCCCACGCCGTAGATCGAGCGGATCAGGTCGTGCCCCGGCAGCACCGCCTCGAACTTGCGGCGCAGGTTCTTGATGTGGCTGTCGACCGTGCGGTCGGTGACCACGCGATGATCGGCATACAGGTGGTTCAGCAGGGCGTCGCGCGAGAGGATCTTGCCCTCCGCCGACGCCAGCGCCTGCAGCAGGCGGAACTCCACCGGCGTCAAGGCCAGGGGTTTGCCGTCCAGCGTGGCCATATGGTGCTCGGGACGGATCTCCAGCAGCGACTGGTGATGTCCGCCGTTGCCGCCATTGCGCGCGCGCCGCAGGATGGCCTTGACGCGGGCGACTACCTCGCGCGGGCTGAACGGTTTGCAGATGTAGTCGTCGGCGCCCATTTCCAGGCCGATGAGGCGGTCGATTTCCTCCACGCGGGCCGTCACCATGATGACCGGCACGTCGCTGAAGGTGCGCAGCTCGCGGCACACTTCCAGGCCGTCGCGGCCGGGCAGCATCAGGTCCAGCAGAACGAGCTCCGGCTTGGCCCGGCGTATGGCCGCCAGCGCCTCGCGGCCGTCGGCCAGCGCTTCGGTTTCGTATCGCGCCGCGCGCAGGTAGTCGGTCAGCAGCGCGGCAAGCTTGGGTTCGTCTTCTACGATCAGGATCATGGGGGTCCTCTCAGGCCGTGGCCGCCTGGGCCTCGGGAAAAACAATACGCACGCGCAGTCCGCCCAGCTCCGACGGCATGGCCTGGATACTGCCGCGATGCGACTCGACGATGCGCTGGCAGATCGCCAGGCCCAGCCCGGCGCCGCCGCTTTCGCGCGAACGCGACGGGTCGACGCGGAACAGCCGGTCGAACAGGCGTGGCAGGAACTGCGGCGGGACGCCCGGCGCGGAGTCCTGGCATTCCACCGCCACGGTGCTGCCTTCGGGACGCACGGACACCCGCACGACGCCGTCGGGATCGGTATAGCGCAAGGTGTTCTCCAACAGGTTGTTCATCAACTGGGTCAGGCGCTGCGCGTCGCCCTCGATGATGCAGCCTTCGGGCGAGATCTGGGTCTCCACGCGCAGTCCGCGCGCACCGAAGCGTTCGCGATAGGCGTCCACCGCCTGTTCGGCGATGCCGCCCACGTCCACCGGCAGCATGCGGTAGGACAGCGCGCCGACATCGGCCAGCGACAGCTCGTACAGGTCGTCGATCAGCTTGCTGAGCAGCGAGACCTCGGCCTGCAAGGAGGCCAGCGCGTCCGGAGAGAAAGAGCGCACGCCGTCCTGCAGGGCTTCCATCTCGCCGCGCAGGACCGCCAGCGGGGTGCGCAGCTCATGCGAGATGTCGGCGACCATCTCGCGCCGCAAGGCCTCGTTGCGCTCCAGCGTGTGCGCCAGCCGGTTGAAGTCCTGGCCCAGGCGCCCCAGCTCGTCGGCGGACGTGACATTCACCCGGGTGGCATAGTCCCCCGCCGACAGCCGATGGGTGGCGCTGGCCAGCCGGCGTACCGGCGCCAGGAAGATCCGCGCCAGGAAAATGCTGACCGCCGCCGCCAGCAGCGCGGCCAGCATGCCGATGACCCAGGTGGCCTCGGACTGTTCGCGCTGGAAGCGCTGGTCGGCTTCGCTGGGCAGGCGGTTCGGGAAGGGCGTCACCAGCCAGCCCACCGTCATGCCGTCGACATCCACCGCCCGGCGCGGCGCGCCCGGCGGCGGCGCCGAATACCCCGCCACCACGCGCATCTGGTTATCGAGCAGCGTGAAGGGCAGCGCCAGGAAGTCGCGCCCGTGGGGGCCGTCCGGATCCATCAGGTCCATGGGCGGCCCGGGCGGCGTCATATTGGGATCCAGCTCCGACAGCCATTCCAGTACGCCGTGGGGCGGGGGATGCCGGCGGCCGGCCGGGTCGCCCGGCGGGATCGTCAGGAGATGGTTCCACAAGGAAGCGTTGCCACGCAGGAAGTCCCAGCTTCCGCGTTCGCGATACAGATCGGCCAACGATTGCCGCATGCGCTCCACACGCCGTAGTTCCCTTTCCTTGACGTACGAAAGGAAATGGCGCTCGAAGTTCCACCGCACGGCGGAGCCCATGGCCAGCGTCACCGCCAGGCTGGTGGCGAGGATGGCGAGGAACAGTTTGAAGGTAATGCCTAATT
Organism: Bordetella bronchialis; assembly: GCF_001676705.1. Classification (NCBI taxonomy): domain Bacteria; kingdom Pseudomonadati; phylum Pseudomonadota; class Betaproteobacteria; order Burkholderiales; family Alcaligenaceae; genus Bordetella; species Bordetella bronchialis. The sequence continues at coordinate 1,195,043 of NZ_CP016170.1, read as the reverse complement.
TCATGGCGAAGGACGCACGGGTCCGGAAAGGCCGGCAATCGCAGCCTGGCCGGCCCGCGTGAGGGAAAGACCGCGACCGGGGCCGCCGCGTTCCGCCTCGCGCGTGGAAAGTCGGCGAATGTTAACCACAGGATGGCGGCCACGGCGCCGCCTGCGCCAGTGTTCCACAATGTTTACGCCTTGCCACATGGCGGCATTGCCCGCAGGAGCCCGGGCCGATGCCGACCCGTCTCCACACTGTTGCATAAACGTTACTGAGGTGCCGCTCTACCACCGCTGGCTCGACATAGGACGAAGATAGGGACAGAATAGGACACATTCACCGTGTCCCAGCCTGCATCTTCCCCTTCGATCGCACCGATTGCCGTCTCCGCCTCCGGAGCCGTGTCGCTTTGCCTGATCAATATGCTCAACCACGTGGCGCTCACGGGCGGCCGCGTCACGGTTTCCCTGAGCGCCCTGCACATCGGGCTGTCGACCTTCACCGTAGGCGTGCTGATTGCGGTTTTCGCCGTACTTCCCATGCTGTTCTCGGTAAAAGCCGGAAGATGGGTGGATCGGGTGGGGATACGCCGCCCCATGTTCATCGGCACCGGGCTGCTGGCCCTGGGCACCCTGGTGCCCGCCATCGCTTCCACGCGCATATCGCTGCTGTTGGCCTCGTGTTGCGTGGGGATAGGCTTCATGCTCCATCAGGTCGCCAGCCAGAACGTACTGGGACAAGTGCATCCCGCCGAGCGGCTGCGCAATTTTTCCTGGATGTCGCTGGCGCTGGCGGCCTCCGGGTTTTGCGGCCCGCTGGTTGGGGGCTTCGCCATCGACCACATGGGCAGCGCCGCGGCCTTCGCCCTGCTCGCCGCCGGCCCCTTGGGCGCCGCCACGGGGCTATACCGGCTGCGCAGGCACCTGCCGCGGCAGCGCCACCGCCGTGGTGAAGAACCGGTCGCCGCCCCCCGCCGGGTGACCGAGCTGATCGCCCTGCCCCCGCTGCGGCGCATCCTGTTCGTCAATACCATCCTGTCCGGCGCCTGGGACAGCCATCTGTTCATCGTGCCGCTGTTCGGGGTGGCGATCGGCCTCTCGGCCACTACCATCGGCATCGTACTGGCGTCCTTCTCGGCCGCAACGTTCATCATCCGCCTGGCATTGCCGCTGATCCAGCGGCGGGTGCGGTCGTGGACCCTGATCCGGGTGGCCATGGGAACGGCCGCGGCGGATTTCATGATTTACCCGTTTTTCACCGATGTTGCCGTCCTGATCGGCTTGTCCTTCGCCCTGGGCCTGGCCTTGGGTTCGAGCCAGCCCAGCATCCTGGCGCTGCTGCACCAGCATTCCCCGCCCGGCCGCGCCGCCGAGTCAGTGGGCCTGCGGATGGCCTTGATCAATGGATCGCAGGTCTCCCTGCCGCTGACCTTCGGCGCCCTGGGTGCGGTCATCGGCATCGCGCCCCTGTTCTGGGCCTACGCGCTGACGCTCGCCGCCGCGGGATGGTTGAACCGCGCGCCGCCGGCCGGGTCGGATGGCAATGGCTGACCTCAAATCCTCGCCACCGGTCCCCGAGGCGCCGCGCCCAAAAGGCGACGGCACCGCCGTGCCCTTCCGCCTGTGGACGGAGGCGGAACGGCAGGCCTCCATGGAAGATGCGCTGAAACATTGGCGCACCGGCGAGGATGTCTGGATCTATGGCTACGGGTCGCTGATCTGGCGACCGGAGTTCGACTACGTCGAGCGCCGGCTGGCCACGCTGCACGGCTACCACCGCGCGCTCTGCCTTTGGTCGCGGGTGAACCGCGGCACACCGGAGTCGCCCGGATTGGTCTTCGCGCTGGACCGCGGCGGTTCCTGCCGGGGCGTGGTGTATCGGCTCCAGGGCGGCCTGGTGCCGCGGTTCTTTCCGCAGCTATGGGCCAGGGAAATGTCCACCGGCGCCTACCTGCCGCGCTGGCTGTCCTGCGCGACGGACGCGGGGACCGTCCGCGCGCTGGTCTTCGTCATGGACCGGACCAGTCCCGCCTATATCCCCGCGCTGCCGGAAGAGGAAGTGCTGGCCATCGTGCGCCGCGCCAGCGGCCGCTATGGGCCCTGCATCGACTATGTCACGCAGACCGCGCAGGCCCTGCGCGAGGCCGGTATCCACGACAGGCGCCTGGCCCGCGTGGCGCGCCTGCTCGCGGCGCAGCGCCACACCTTGCCGGAAGGCTGATGCCCTGCCTGGCCCGGGGGAATCCCGGAGGCCGCCCGGCAAGGGCGGTAAACTGGGACCTTCGCCATTCCAGGCCGGCGCGCCCGCGACTTCTTGCCTTGCAAGCGGTCGGCCGGCGGCCCCGTCCGTGAGCCCGCCATGTCTCTTGCCGATCTGCGCCAAAGCTACGAAAAGAAAGTCCTGCTCGAAGCCGACGCCCTGGCTTCGCCCTTCGACCAGTTCAACGCCTGGTTCGACGAAGCCCTGGCCGCCCAGGTGCCCGAACCCAACGCCATGACCCTGGCCACGGTGGACGAACGCGGCCGGCCGTCGGCGCGCATCGTGCTGGTCAAGGGCGCCGATCCGCGCGGCTTCGTTTTCTACACCAATTACGAATCGCGCAAGGGGCAGGAACTGGCCGCCAATCCGCGCGCCGCCCTGCTGTTTTTCTGGCAGCCGCTGGAAAGGCAGGTCCGCATCGAAGGCACCATCGAAAAGACCTCTCCCGAGGAGTCCGACGCGTATTTCCATAGCCGTCCGCTGGGATCGCGGCTGGGCGCGCTGGCATCGCGGCAAAGCGAGCCCGTCAGCCGCGAAACGCTGGAAGCCTCGCTGCGGGACTGCGAACAGCGCTACGGCGATGCCCCGCCCCGGCCGGACCACTGGGGCGGCTATCGCCTGGTGCCCGACCGCTTCGAATTCTGGCAGGGCCGGCCGTCGCGGCTGCATGACCGCCTGGTGTACGAGCCCGAGGGCAGCGGCGACGGCCACGCCTGGCGCATCGTCCGCCTTTCGCCCTGAACCTCGCGCCACACGCGGCCGGCGTACTGGCGCCGGCCCCGCCACCGCCGTCTCCGACCATGTCCGCCGCCCTGTTACCTCGACGCACCGCGCATGTCCGCATCCGCTCCTGATTTCGACGCCACCTACTTCCGCACGGCGCTGGGCCGCTTCGCGACCGGGGTTACGGTGGTCACCGCCAACGGGCCGGACGGCACGCCCCTGGGCCTGACGGTCAGCTCATTCAACTCGGTGTCGCTGGATCCGCCGCTGGTGCTGTGGAGCCTGTCGGCGTCTTCGCGCTCGCGCGAGGCCTTCACCCGTTGCGAACGCTACGTGATCAACGTGCTGGGCGCCGACCAGCTGCACCTGGCGCAGCGCTTCGCCCGCGGCAGCGTGCTGGAGCGCTATGCCGGCATCCCGGATGCCTACGCGCCGGGGGGCACCCGCATGCTGGGCGCGCACTGCGCCGCCTGGTTCGAATGCTACAACCGCAGCCGCTACGAGGAAGGCGACCACATCATCATGGTCGGCCAGGTGGAGCATTGCGGCCATAGCGGCGCGCTGCCCCTGGTCTATCACGCCGGCGGCTTCGACCTGACGCCGGACCCGGCAGCGGCGGAAAGAGGATAGTCCGGCATGAGCACCGACATCGATTGCGTCGTCATCGGCGCGGGCGTGGTGGGCCTGGCCGTCGCGCGCGGCCTGGCGCTGGACGGCCGCGAGGTCCTGGTGGCGGATGCCGCGGAAGGCATCGGCACGGGCACCAGTTCGCGCAACTCCGAAGTCATCCATGCCGGCATCTATTACCCGGCCGGCAGCCTGAAGGCGGAACTGTGCGTGCGCGGCAAGCACATGTTGTACGACTATTGCGCGGCACGCGGCATTCCGCACCGCCGCCTGGGCAAGCTGATCGTCGCCACCGATGCCGCGCAGGACGCCATGCTGGACGATATCGCCCGCCGCGCGCGCGCCAATGGCGTGGACGACCTGGAGCGCCTGTCCGGCGCCCAGGCGATGGCCATGGAGCCGGCCCTGCGATGCACCGCCGCGCTGCTGTCGCCGTCCACCGGCATCGTCGATAGCCATGCGCTGATGCTGGCCTATCAGGGCGACGCGGAAAACGCCGGCGCGCAGTTCGTTTTCCATACGCCGCTGCTGGCAGGCGGCGTGCGGGCGGACGGCGGCTTCGACCTGCGCTTCGGCGGGCAGGAGGCCATGACGCTTTCCTGCGCCACGCTGGTCAACGCGGCGGGGCTGCATGCGCCCGCCCTGGCGCGCCGCCTGGACGGCGTGCCCCGCGACAGCATCCCGCAGGCCTACCTGTGCAAGGGCAGCTACTTCACGCTGTCGGGCCGCGCGCCCTTCTCCAGGCTGATCTACCCCGTGCCGCAGCATGCCGGATTGGGCGTGCACCTGACGCTGGACATGGGCGGACAGGCGAAATTCGGCCCGGACACGGAATGGATAGAACGCGAGGACTACACACTGGACCCGCGGCGGGCGGACGTGTTCTACGACGCGGTGCGCAGCTATTGGCCCGCCCTGCCCGATGGCGCGCTGGCGCCGGGCTACACGGGTATCCGCCCGAAGATTTCCGGCCCGCGCGAACCGGCGGCCGACTTCGCCATCGTGGGGCCGGCGCGGCATGGTGTGGCCGGCCTGGTCAACCTGTTCGGCATCGAATCCCCCGGGCTGACATCCAGCCTGGCGATCGCCGAACGCGTGCTGGCCGCGCTGCCGTAAGGCGGCAATGGATCAGAAAACCAAAACGGACATTACCGACCATGCAGCACAACGACTACATCCTCACGCTCTCCTGCCCTGACCGCACCGGCATCGTCTATCGCGTCAGCGGCCTGCTGTTCGAACTGGGATGCAACATCCTGGATTCCCAGCAATTCGGCGACGACGAAACCGGCCGCTTTTTCCTTCGCGTGCATTTCGACCTGCCGCGCAGCACCGCGCCGGAGGACCTGCGCGCGCGCTTCGGCACGCTGGCCGGCGAACACGCCATGGACTGGCAGATCCACGATGCACGCCGCAAGGCGCGCCTGTTGATCATGGTCAGCAAGCAGGGGCATTGCCTGAACGATCTGCTGTTCCGGGTGCGCAGCGGACACCTGCGCGCGGAAGTCGCCGCTATCGTTTCCAATCACCCCGACTACGCCGGCCTGGCCGCGTCCTACGACATCCCCTTCCATCACCTGCCGGTGACGCCGGAGACCAAGGCCCCGCAGGAAGAACAGGTTCTGCGGCTGGTGGACGAACTGCAGGTCGACCTGGTGGTGCTGGCGCGGTATATGCAGATCCTGTCGCCGGCGCTGTGCCGGGCGCTGGCGGGGCGCGCCATCAATATCCACCACAGCTTCCTGCCCAGCTTCAAGGGCGCGCGGCCCTATCACCAGGCGCACCAGCGCGGGGTGAAGATCATCGGCGCCACCGCGCACTACGTCACGCCGGACCTGGACGAAGGCCCCATCATCGAGCAGGACATCGAACGCGTGGATCACACCATGTCGGCGCAGGACCTGACGCAGGTGGGCAGCGATGTCGAATCGCTGGTCCTGGCGCGCGCGGTGCGCAGCCATGTGGAGCACCGGATTCTGTTGAACGGAAACCGTACCGTCGTTTTCCGCTGAGGCGGCCGGTTGCTGAAGGATGGCGCAAATGCTAACGCGCGGGAGCGCGCCAGGACGGCGCGCTCGCCGCACGCCGGTCAGTGCGACAGGATCTTGGACAGGAACTGCTGGGCGCGCGGCGAGCGTGCCTCCAGGTTGCCGAAGAATTCCTCCTTGCCGCAGTCTTCGACGATATGCCCGCCCACGTCCATGAAGACCACGCGGTTGGCCACCTTGCGGGCGAAGCCCATTTCATGGGTCACCACCATCATGGTCATGCCTTCGCGCGCCAGGTCCACCATGACGTCCAGCACTTCGTTGACCATCTCCGGGTCCAGCGCGGAGGTCGGCTCGTCGAACAGCATGGCGATGGGATCCATGGACAGCGCCCGGGCGATGGCCACGCGCTGCTGCTGGCCGCCCGATAGCTGGCCGGGAAACTTGTCCTTGTGCGCGCTCAGGCCCACGCGGTCCAGCAGTTTCAGGCCGCGCGCGATGGCTTCGTCCTTGCTGCGGCCCAGCACCTTGACCTGGGCCAGCGCCAGGTTCTGGGTGACCGACAGATGCGGGAACAGCTCGAAGTGCTGGAACACCATGCCCACGCGCGAGCGCAGCTTGGGCAGATCGGTCTTGGGCGAGCCCACGGACGTGCCGTCCACGGTGATCTCGCCTTTCTGGAAAGGCTCCAGGCCGTTGACCGTCTTGATCAGCGTGGACTTGCCCGAACCCGAAGGCCCGCACACCACCACGACCTCGCCCTTGGCGACCGAGGTCGTGCAATCCGTCAGCACCTGGAAGTCGCCATACCACTTGCTGACATTCTTGATTTCTATCATTGCCATATACCTAAACCCCTGTAGTGGCGGCGCGCCTTAGCGCACGATCGCCATGCGAGCCTGCATCCGCTTGACCAGGCGCGAAAGCGTGAAGCAGATGATGAAGTACACCGCCGCCGCGAACAGATACATTTCCACCAGCCGGCCGTCGCGCTGCGCGATCTTGGCCGCGGCCCCCATGAAGTCCGTCAGCGACAGCACGTAGACCAGCGAGGTGTCCTGGAACAGCACGATGGTCTGCGTCAACAGCACCGGCATCATGTTGCGGAAGGCCTGCGGCAGGATCACGTGGCCCATGATCTGGAAGTAGCGCAGGCCCAGCGCCTGCCCCGCCGCCACCTGGCCGCGCGGGATCGACTGTATCCCCGCGCGCATGATCTCGCAGTAGTAGGCGGCCTCGAACAGCGTGAAGGTCACCAGCGCCGAGGTAAACCCGCCCACCGCCAGCGGACGGTCGGAGCCGACCAGCCAAGCGCCGATATACGGCACCAGGAAGTAGAACCAGAAGATCACAAGCAGCAGCGGCAGCGCGCGCAGCCCGTTCACATAGACCGTGCCGACCCAGTTGAAAAGCCGGTTGCTGGACAGCCGCATCATGGCCAGGATGGTGCCCAGGATAAGCCCGCCGATGGCCGACAGGATCGTCAGCTTGAGCGTGAATACCATCCCGTCGCGGAACAGGTAGGGAAGCGAACGTATGATGACGTCGAAATCGAATCCATTATTCATATCGTTCCCCTCAGTGTCCGCCGCCGCCGTTGGCCTTCGAGCCCACGAATCCTGGCACCGACACACGGCGCTCCAGCGCGCGGGCGCCGAACTGCACGACGATGTTCAGCGCGAAATACAGCAGCGTCGCGCCGGCGAAGGCCTCGAACACCTGGAAGCTGAACTCCTGCATGGAGCGCGCGGCGCCGGTCAGTTCCAGCAAGCCGATGGTGAACGCGATCGACGTGTTCTTGATCAGGTTGAGGAATTCCGACGTCAACGGCGGCAGGATGATGCGATAGGCCATCGGCAGCAGCACGTAGCGATAGACCTGTGCCGGGCGCAGGCCCATGGCCGTCCCGGCCATGCGCTGGCCGCGCGGCAGCGAACCGATGCCCGAGCGTACCTGTTCGGCCACGCGCGAGGACGTAAAGAAACCCAGGCAAAGCACGGCGGGCCAGAACATGCCCCAGGGCGGCGGCATTTGCTTGATGGCATCGCCCAGCGACACCGGCACCAGTTCGGGCACGACGAAATACCAGATGAACATCTGCACCAGCAGCGGCACGTTGCGGAAGATCTCGACATAGCACGTGCCGATGCGCTGCGCGAGCTTGCTCTCGGTGGTGCGCATCACCCCGATCACGGACCCCAGGGAGAAAGCCAGTATCCAGGCCAGCAGGGCCGTGGAAACCGTCCAGCCCAGGCCGCGCAGCAGCGCATCCAGATACGTACCGGACCCGTCGGGCGCCATCTCGAAAAAGATGGACCAGTTCCAGTTGTAATGCATGTGTAATCCTGCGGAAAAACCGCGCCGGCGAGATGCGCCGGCGCAGGGAAATCGGCGGGGCGCGCCGAGGGGCGCGCGCGACGGGATGCTGCCCGTCCCCGCCGATCATCGGAACGGAACGACGATTATTGCTTGTAGGTGGCCGGATCGCCCGAATCCGTGGGGTTGGCCAGGACCTTCTTCAGCGCCGGGCTCATCGGCAGGTTCAGGTTGACGTTCTTCGGCGGGATGGGCGACTCGAACCACTTCTTGTAGAGCTTCTCGACGGTGCCGTCCTTGATCATGGCGACGACCGCGTCATCGACCACTTTCTTGAAAGCCGGATCGTCCTTGGGCTCGATCATGGCGTAGGGCTCGACCGAGTAGGCCTGGTCGCTGATCATCCATTCCTTGGGGTTGCGCGCGGTGGCAACCAGGCCCGCCAGCAGCACGTCATCCATGAAGAAGGCGGCGGCGCGGCCGTTTTCCACGGTCAGGAAGGCTTCCGCGTGATCCTTGGCGGGGATGATGTTCATGCCCAGGGCGGGCACCTTCTTGCCGTCCAGGTAGGTGGCCTGGCCGCCGTTGGCTTCGGTCACCCACTTGATATTGCTGGTGCCGGCGGTGGAAATCACGGTCTTGCCCTTCAGGTCTTCCAGCGTCTTGTAGCCGGCGGACTTCTTGGCGACGAAGCGGTTGGCCGTCACGAAGGTGGTGGGCGCGAAGCTGACCTGTTTCTGGCGCTCCAGGTTATTGGTGGTGGAGCCGCATTCGATGTCCACCGTGCCGTTGGCCACCAGCGGGATGCGGGTGGAGGAGGTAACGGCCACCAGGTTGACCTTCAGGGGTTTGCCGACATTTTTTTCCACGGCCTTGACGATGCCGTAGCAGATGTCCATGGAATAGCCGATGGGCTTCTGGTTATCGTCCAGATAGGAAAACGGCAGCGAGGCGTCGCGATAACCCAGCTTGATGGTGCCAGAAGCCTTGATGTCGTCCAGGCGGCCAGCCTGGGCGGACAGCGAGGTGAGCGTGGTGGCAGCCGCGACAGCAGCAAAGAGCAGCGTTTTTTTCATGAAGATATTCCCATGGTCAGGAGAAACACCCGTACCGCACGGGTAATGCGGTCCGAGACTAGCGGGGTATTGTTTCAGAAAACGACGGCGAAACAATCGGTATTAGCCCTCTGATAAGGGGCGAAAAGTGCCTCTTATACGCTTGATCCGATACAGAAAAATAGCGGAAATCATGCCAACTGTTCTACAGCCGCGTGCCGTAAGCCGTGCTAGCGGCTGGTTCCGCCATCCGCGATTCCCTGCAGCCAGGCCTGGAATATACGCGGGGCCTCGGGCCGATGCCCGCGGTCGGGATAACTGAAATAGTAGCCGTGGGGCACGGGCAGGACGGCCTGCGCCGGCATGACGACACGGCCGGCATCCAGGGCCTCTTGCGCGAGGAAGCGCGGCACCAGCCCCACGCCCAGGCCCGCCTCCGCGGCGGCCAGCACCATGGAAAACAGTTCGTAGCGCGGGCCGCCCGCCGCCTGCGGCCCGAACAGGAAGCGGTTTTCCGCATACCAGAGGCGCCAGGCATCGGGCCGCGAATTCAAATGCAGGTGCGGCATGCCCGCGAGCGGCCCGCCGCCCTGTTCGCGGGCCCCCTGGGCCAGGGTCGGCGCGCAGACGGGAATCAGCTCGCGTTCACGGAACAGCAGTACGCCCCGTGTACCGGGCCAGACATGGTCGCCGTGATACAGGGCGCCGTCGAAAGGCTGGTCCTTGAATTGGAATGGCAGCGTGCGCACCGACAGGCTCACCGTAATGTCGGGGTGCAGGCGGTTGAAATCGGCCAGGCGGGGAATAAGCCAGGTGGTCGCCAGCGTGGGCACCACGGCGATATGCAGGCTGCGGCCCATGCCGGTGCGGCTGACGAGCCCGAAGGTGTCTTTCTCTATTTGGTCCAGGTGATGCCGGATACGCCCGGCGTATTCGGCGCCATGGTCGGTCAGCGCGATGCGGCGGCGCACCCGCGTGAACAGCTGCACGCCCAGCCGCGCCTCCAGGCTGGCCACCTGGCGATAGACGGCGCTGTGGGTCAGGGAGAGCTCTTCGGCGGCTCGCGAAAACGTGCCCAGCCGGGCCGTGGCCTCGAAAGCCTGCAAGGCGCTCAGGTTGGGGATGCCTTTTCTCATGGGATGAATGCCGCATCGGGGGCCGCGACGCGGATGCGAGGCGGGGAATGTGCGATTTTATCAATCGTCATGTGCATGGCGCGCAAATGCGCCGGCATGGGCGGATGCCTGGGCGGCGATCCGCCGCGGGCGCTATTTTGTAGCGGCTAGAAATATCTCGGAACACTACCTATACTGCGCGCTTTGCGCCGAGAGGTCCGCATGCCAGATCCGATCCCGTCCCGGAAAACCCGCCCGGCGCCGCGCCGGGCGGTCCAACTAATGTTCTGCGCCGCGACGCTGGCCCTTGCGGGCTGCATGTCGCTGTCCGTGCGACCCACCACCTACACGCCGGTGCCGGCCGCCGCGGCCGTGCAGCCCCTGCGGCTGGCCAAGGCCGTCGCCGCGCCCTTGACCAACGACGCGACCGTCGTGCTGGCCGAAGGGTCGCAGTGGCTGCCGGCCGGATCCATTCCGCAGGGCATGGTGTACCGCAAGCTGGGCGGCACCCTGATGATCGATGCCAAGCGCCTGCGCGAGGCCTATCCCGTCGTCGCCGACAACAAGCTCGTCGGTTTCTATTTCCCCGGCGAAACCTCTTTCACACCCGTGACCTACGCCACCACGCTGAACCTGGAGCCGACGCCATGAACCCCATCCGCCTGGCGGCCTGGATTGCCGCCTGCCTCATGGCCGCCCTGCTGGCGGGCTGCGCCGGCCCGCGCTACGCCAGCATGGCGGCTTCCCTGCCCGCGTTGAAACCGGGCGAGGGACGCATCGTGTTCTACAACCCCATGCAGGACGCCGGGGCGGGGCCGTCCGGCCAGCCCAAGATCCGCGTCAACAAGCAAGTGGTCGGCCGCTCCAAGCCCGGCAGTTTCTTCTACATCGACCGGCCGGCGGGCAGCTACGTCGTGACCGACAAGCTCTGGACCGACGACGGCCTGAGCTTCATGCTGAACCCTGGCGAAACGCGCTATGTGCGCTTCGTCGCACCCAGCCTGGGCAGCACCGGGATCAGCAAATTGAATATCGACCTGGTGGATTCCCCGAGCGAGGCCCAGCGGGAACTGCTGCCGCTGCGCTACTTTGGCGCCGCGCCGTCGGCGCAGGCGCAGGCCGGCCCGGGCGACTAACCGGGCCGCCGCCACCGGCGCGGGAGACACCGCGGCGCGGCTTCCGCGGCAACGTGCCCGGACCGCACGTGATTGTGCGTTTTTATCAATTGCGTTGTGCGCGTTTGGAACACTATCCTCACGGATATCCTAGCCCGTACTCCGTGAAACGACACGCCATGCAGACTCCGCAGCCCTCCCGCCTGGGCGGACACATCCTCGTCGACCAACTCGCCGCCCACGGCGTCAAGCACGTCTTCTGCGTGCCCGGCGAAAGTTACCTGGCCGTCCTGGACGGCCTGCACGACGCCAGGATCGATGTCACCGTCTGCCGCCAGGAAGGCGGCGCCGCCATGATGGCCGATGCCCATGGCAAGCTGACCGGCGAGCCGGGTATCTGCATGGTGACCCGCGGCCCGGGGGCCTCCAATGCGATGGCGGGCGTGCACATCGCCATGCAGGACTCCACGCCGCTGATCCTGTTCGTCGGCCAGATCGAGCGCGGCATGCGCGAGCGCGAAGCCTTCCAGGAAATGGACTACCGCGCGGTGTTCGGCACCCAGGCCAAGTGGGTGACCGAGATCGACCAGGTGGAGCGGATCCCCGAACTGGTATCGCGCGCCTTCCACGTGGCCACCTCGGGCCGGCCCGGTCCGGTCGTCATCGCGCTGCCGGAAGACATGCTGGTGGAAACGGCGGAAGTCGCCGACGCCCCGCGCTATGAAGTCATCGAAAGCGCGCCCACGCCCGCGCAACTGGATGAACTGCAAGCCCTGCTGCGGTCGGCGCGCGCGCCCATCGCCATCCTGGGCGGCGCCCGCTGGGATGCCGGCGCGGTGGAGCGCTTCGCCGACTTCGCCACCCGTTTCCAGCTGCCCGTCGCGGTGTCGTTCCGGCGGCAGATGCTGTTCCCCGCCGACCACCCCTGTTTCGCGGGCGATGTGGGCATAGGCCTGAACCCCGCCCTGCTCAAGCGCGTGCAGGATGCCGACCTGGTCTTGCTGGTGGGGGGCCGCATGTCGGAGATGCCCAGCCAGTCCTATACGCTGTTCGACATTCCCGTGCCCAGGCAGAAGCTGGTGCACGTGCATCCGGACAGCAGCGAACTGAACCGCGTGTATCGCGCGACGCTGGCGATCAATGCATCGCCCATCGCCTTCACGCAAGCGCTGGCGGCGCTGCAACCGGCCGGCGGCGCCCAGGGCTGGCCCCAGGAAACCCGGGCCGCCCACGATGCCTATCTGTCCTGGAGCGATCCCGCCGCCATCAAGACGCCCGGCGCTCTGCAAATGGGCGCCGTCATGCAAGTCCTGCGAGAAACGCTGCCGCCCGACGCCATCATGACCAATGGCGCCGGCAACTACGCCACGTGGCTGCACCGCTTCCATCGCTTCCAGCGCTACGGCACCCAGCTGGCGCCGACCTCCGGATCCATGGGCTACGGGCTGCCCGCCGCGGTGGGCGCCAAGCGCGTGTACCCGCAACGCACCGTGGTATGCCTGGCCGGCGACGGCTGCTTCCTGATGCACGGCCAGGAATTCGCGACGGCCGTGCAGTACGACCTGCCCATCCTGGTGGTCATCGTCGACAACGGCATGTACGGCACGATACGCATGCACCAGGAACGCCATTACCCCGGCCGCGTCTCCGCCACGGCCCTGCGCAATCCCGATTTCGCCGCCTATGCGCAGGCCTTCGGCGGCCATGGCGAACGCGTCGAATCGACGGAACAGTTCGCGCCCGCGCTGCGGCGCGCGCTGGACAGCCGCAAACCCGCCATCCTGCATTGCCTGATCGATCCGGAAGTGATCACGCCTACCACGACGCTGGAAAAGATCCGCGACACGGCACTGAAGGCCGGGCACTGAAACCCCGCCGCCGCGGCGGCTGGCGTGCACGGCACGCCGGACATGCCACGGCCTACGATTTAAAACCAGCGAGACCAGGAGTTTTCCATGTCATCCAACCCTTCCTTCCACTGGCAGGATCCGCTGCTGCTCGACAGCCAGCTCACCGACGAAGAGCGCATGGTGCGCGATGCCGCCGCCGCGTATGCCCAGGACAAGCTGGCTCCGCGCGTGCTGGAGGCTTTCCGCCACGAAAAAACCGATCCGGCCATCTTCCGCGAAATGGGCGAGCTGGGCTTGCTGGGCCCCACCATCCCCACCGAATACGGCGGTGCCGGCCTGAACTATGTGTGCTATGGCCTGATCGCCCGTGAAGTGGAACGCGTGGATTCCGGCTACCGCTCGATGATGAGCGTGCAGTCCTCGCTGGTCATGGTGCCGATCAACGAATTCGGCAGCGACGAACAGAAACAGAAGTACCTGCCCAAGCTCGCCAGCGGCGAATGGATAGGCTGCTTCGGCCTGACCGAGCCCAATCACGGATCCGATCCCGGCAGCATGGAGACCCGCGCGGTCAAGACGGCCGACGGCTACCGGGTGTCGGGCACCAAGATGTGGATCAGCAATTCCCCCTTCGCCGACGTGTTCGTGGTCTGGGCCAAGGTGGTCGGCGGCGACGACGACGGCAAGATCCGCGGCTTCATCCTGGAAAAAGGCATGAAGGGCCTGTCGGCCCCCGCCATCCATGGCAAGGTCGGCCTGCGCGCCTCCATCACCGGCGAAATCGTCATGGACGAAGTGGAGATCCCGGCTTCGCAGATGCTGCCCAAGGTCAGCGGATTGAAGGGCCCGTTCACCTGCCTGAATTCCGCGCGCTATGGGATCGCCTGGGGCGCGCTGGGCGCGGCCGAGTTCTGCTGGCACACGGCGCGCCAGTACACGCTGGACCGCAAGCAGTTCGGGCGCCCCCTGGCGGCCAACCAGCTTATCCAGAAGAAGCTTGCCGACATGCAGACCGAGATCACCCTGGGCCTGCAAGGCTGCCTGCGCCTGGGCCGCATGAAGGACGAGGGCACGGCCGCGGTGGAGATCACGTCCATCATGAAGCGCAATTCCTGCGGCAAGGCATTGGATATCGCCCGCATGGCGCGCGACATGATGGGCGGAAACGGGATTTCCGACGAGTTCGGCGTGGCCCGCCATCTGGTCAACCTGGAAGTCGTCAATACCTATGAAGGCACGCATGACGTGCATGCCTTGATCCTGGGCCGGGCCCAGACGGGCATCCAGGCCTTCTGCTGACCCGTCCGGAAGGCTGGACGGCATCGCGGCCTTGCACGCCGCGGAATCGTGGCCGGCGCGATTCCGCCGGCCGCGCCCCGCCGCGGTCGCGATCGCGGCATACCGCGGCGCGACGGATCCCGATACGAAAGATTACCCCCCGGCGCTCCGTTTCCCTTAGTCGGCCCAGTGTATTTTTTCTGCGGCGGCGCGCGCAAAGCGCGCGGCGATGGTAAGGGGAAGCCGACATGCAGAACTGGGAAAGAGAGCGGACGGAGCTGCTGCTCGTGGCCGACAACGAGAAGCAGTTCTATGGCCTGCTGCATGACATCGTGCGCCGGCTGGGATTTGAATATTATGCGTTGGGCATGCGGCTTCCCCTGCCGCTGACGAACCCCAGGCTTATCCTGCATGACAACTGTCCCGACGATTGGCGTTGGCCCTCGCAGGTGACATCCGCCATTTTCGCCAGGGTTGCCGCGAACCGGACAGGCGCGCCTGACGAGGCGCTTGTGTGGTCCACCGACCTGCCGGGCGATGGCCCGCCATTCTGGGAAGATGCGCGGACGCATGGCCTGAAGGCGGGGTGGGCCCAGGCGTGCCACGGGCCCATGGGCGTCGGCAGCGCCCTGAACCTGGCCAGCTGCGGCGCCCACATGCTGCTGAGAGACCTGGACGAGCTGTCTCCGCGCCTGACCTGGCTGGCCCATACCGCGCATCGCGGTCTGGCCAGGCTGCTGGTGCCGAAATACATGCCGGAAGCCACGACCGGTCTTTCGGAACGGGAAATCGACATATTGCGCTTGACCGCCGATGGCAAGACATCGGTCGCCATCGGGCGGATCATGCATTTGTCCGAACGGACCGTGAATTTCCACATGGAGAAAATCCTGCAGAAACTGGCGGCCGCCAACCGGACGTCGGCCGCGCTGAAGGCGGCCATTCTCGGGCTGCTGTAGCGGTCGTCAGAACAGGTAGCGGATTCCGACGTTGCCATAGACCGAACTCGTGCCATGTCCAAGCCGCTGCTGTCCCGCCAGTTCGCCATACACCGACAGGTTGGGGGTAAGGCGCCCCGTCGCCCCCACTTGCAATTGCACGGCGGTGCCGACCTTGCCCGGCGTGAACGAGGTATCGGCCAGCTTGACATCGTTGTCGCCACCCCACGTTTGCAGCAGGTTCGCCGCCACATAGGGTTTCCATTGGGGCGCTGACGGAACCGGGATGGATACCTTGACGCCGCCCCGCGCGGTAAAGAAGGTGTTGGTGTCCCAGTCGGTGTGCACGCCGTCCACGTCCGTGTGGTCATCGAAGCGGAAGGTCTGACTCATCAACTGCAACTGGGGCTCCACCACGAAGCCGTTGTCCAGCGCGAAGGCCTTGCCGGTTTCGACGGAGGCCTCCAGGCTATTGCCCTTGATCTTGCTGGCCTCGCTGCTCTTGTCGGTTTTCACGTCGCCGTTGAAGGTACCGGCCGACAGCACGCCATCGACGTACCAGCCGCTCTTGTGCTGCCATGTGGCGGTCAGCGCCACGCTGCGCGCATCCAGCCTGAACTTGCTGGACTCCGCGTCCTGGGTCTTGGGCCGGACCGAGGTCGAGCCGATGGTCACCGCCGCGCCCAGGCGCAGGTTCTGGTCCTGGTCGCGCAGATGCAGCCAGTTGCCGCCGATCTGCATGGCCTGGATGTCCTGGTGGAAATCGTAGCCGTAGTCGTCGAAGTCGCGGCTGGACCGGTAGCTGCTGCTGGCGGCGATGACGCGGCTGAACATCTCCGCGCGGTTGTCCGGCGGGGGGATGTCCTGGCCCCGGATTTCGCCCAGGCGGCGATTCAGGCTTCCCATGACCGTGGCGCCGTAGTTCTGCAGCGCCAGGGGCGCGACGAGTTCGGAGCTGGCCTGCGCGACGATGGCGGGACGTCCGCCGCCGCCCTGCCCGCCCGGCGGCA
Organism: Bordetella bronchialis; assembly: GCF_001676705.1. Lineage (NCBI taxonomy): Bacteria > Pseudomonadati > Pseudomonadota > Betaproteobacteria > Burkholderiales > Alcaligenaceae > Bordetella > Bordetella bronchialis. The sequence continues at coordinate 1,178,786 of NZ_CP016170.1, read as the reverse complement.
TGCCGGGCACCGGATTGCCGTTGGGATCCAGATACGCGGTCTGCAAGCGGTAATCCCAATTCAGGGGCGCGGCGCCGAGCATGGATTGCGAGGCCGCGGCCTGCCCGGGCCCGTAGGCGAACAGCCGATACTGGTAGGGGCTGCCATTGGCCGCGACATAGCCGCCCGCCAGCGTGAATGCATTGGCGGACGAATTACCCGCGACCTGGACCAGCGAAATGCCCTCGGTGGGAACGGGAAGGTTGTTGAGCGCCGTATTCGTATTGGCGCCCGTCCCGGTCGTCTGCAGTTGCAGGGTCGTCGTCCCCGTCGCATTGCCCTTGATCAACAGGCGATCGGTGCTTTGATTGCCCAGCGCACCGCCGGTATTCAGGACGGTGTTCATCGCCACCGTGCCGCCGCCCTGGTAATCGCCGTTTACCGTCACGGATTTATAGGCGCCATTGACCGGCGCGCCGAACGCGACCGTCCCGGCATTGCCCAGGCTGGCCAGGGTGGTATCGGCGGTGACGTTCCACGTGCTGGACGCATCGTTGACATTGATCGCCGCGGTGCTGGAAGCATCGCCCAGCGACGGGGTGCCGGTGTAGACGCTTCCGCCATTCAGATTCAAGGTCAGGGCGGCGCCCGCGTCGGCCCGCAAGTCGCCGGACAATATCTGCCCGTTCGCGTTGAGCGTGCCCTGCCCGCTGGCCACCCGGTACAGCGACTTGCCGGCAGCGGCGTTCAAGGTGGTGTTGGACAGATTGACGACGCTGGAACCGTCCGAAACGATGGCATCGTCCGCGCTGCCGATGGTGCCGCCGGCGAATCCGACCGTACTGCCATGGACCGCGACGGCGGCGGTGCCGGCCGCCGTGCTGTCCACGGTGGCGGCGCCCATGTCCAGCGTGCCGGCATTCGCGATTACGCCGCCCAGCTGGCTGGCGCCGCTGAAAGCCAGCCGCCCGGCGCCGTTCTTGGTCAGGGTATAGCCCGCGCCATTGTCGACCGCGGCGCGCCAGGTCGTGTCCTGCCCGCTTTCGACGTTGACCGCGCCGGCCGCGCGCAGTTCGATATTGCGCCCCGACACGAAGCTGCCGCCGATGTCCAGGCCGCCGCCATCCAGCACGACTTCGCGGGCGGCCGTCGTATCGCCCAGATTGCGGTCGCTGGTGACCCGCAGCGTGCCGCCCTCGATGCGCGTATTGCCCACATAGTTGTTGTCGCCCGTCAGTTCCAGCGTGCCGGCGCCCTGCTTGACCACGAAGATGCCCTGGCCATTGGGCGTCGTGCCGTCGCCCAGGTGATAGGCCACCGTCTGCGTCGCGCCCGCGGCGACGTTGTAGGTCATGTTGTCATCCGCGCCGATGACGCCGCCCTGGCTGGCATTCGCGCCCTGGTTCAGGGTGATGCCGGGCCAGTTGTTGGCCAGGGTCTCGTTCGGCGGTCCGACGTCCGACAGATCCAGCCAGCCGCCATCCAGGGTGAAGGTCTTGGTGAACGTGCCGGGCGCCACATTGCGTATCGCCAGCACGCCGGACGCGATATCGGTCCCGCCGGCATAGCCGAAGGCGTTATTGCCGGACAGGATCAGCGTGCCCGCGCCTTGCTTGATCAGGCCCATGCCCGCGGCATTGCCGCCGGTCAGGGTGCCGGAGAAGGTCCCGGTGCTGGTGCCGTCCAGATTATTCACGCCGTCGACGGTCAGCGAGTTGGCGCCCAGGTTGATCGTGCCGTCGCCGGAGATCATGCCTACGTTGAAATTGCCTTGCGCGTTCGATACCGCGGACACGTCCAGGACGCCGGGGCCCGTCACGTTGAAGGTTCTCTGGCTGGCATTGGCCTGGCCGCCGACCGCCAGCGTCCCGTCCTGTACCAGGACTCCACCGCCTGTCGCGGCACCGAAGCCGAACACATTGGGGCCCGACAGCGTCAGCGTACCCGTGCCGGCCTTGGTCAGCCGGCCGGCGCCGGCGGCGTCCTGGATCGTGCCGCTGAAATCGGAATCCAGGGCAGAGGACACGGTCAGGTTGTTCGCGCCCAGTTGGATCGTGCCGTTTCCGCTCGCCAGGCTGTTGATGCGGCCCACCTGCACGCCCGACAAGGCGGTCGACCCGGAGATATCCAGCGTGGCGCCCGCCGTGGAGAAATCGAAGGCCACGCCCGTGCCCTGCGCCGCCCCGGCCAAGCCCAGCGTGGCCGTGTCCTGGATGTGGGCGGTGCCGCTGAAACCGGCCAGGGCATTGGCGCCGGTCAGGGTGAGGCTGCCGGTCCCGCTGCGCGTCAGGTCTCCGTTGCCAGTCAGGCGGCCGGCATACGTGGTCTGCGCCGCGCCTGCGATCTGCAGGTTGACGGGTCCCATCAGGACTTCCCCGGTACCGGCCGTTCCGCCGCCTTCCAGGGAATCCAGCGTAAACGTGCTGCCGTTGGTCCGCGGGCTGATATCCAGCTGGCCATAGTCGTCCACGCGGGCGGCCACATTGGCGACGGTGGCGTTGGGCCTGAACTGGATGGTGCCCACCGCGGCCGGGCCCGAGCCCCTGGCCCAGATTCCCACGCTGTTCAACGACGTCGTGCCGTCCACCACCGCCACGCCGCCATTCTCCGCCAGGATGCCCCAGGAATTCGCGCCCAGATTGAGCGAGGCCGTCTGCGTCGCGTCGAGGGTGACATTGTTGAAGTTGACACGGCTGTTGGCGCCGTTGACATCGATCGCCGCGCCGCCGTCGCCCGTCACGCTGATCCGGGGCAGCGTTGTCGTGCCGGGCGCGGCCGTCGGATCGAAGGTGACCACCGCCCCGTTGCCGACCACGATGCCGTGCGCGCCGGCGCCCGCTGCCTGGATCAGCGTGTTGGGGCCAAAAGTGACGCTGCTGCCCGCTGAATTGAGGCGTACCGCGTCGCTGGCGTTCGCGCCGGCCGAAATGGTGGCGTCGGCCAGCGTGGCCGTGCCCGCGGTGGTGGCCGAACCGATCGCCAGGCCGACGGCGCCGCTGCCCGTCGCATTCACGGTCAACGGCGTGGTGTTGCCCAGGGTCAGGCTGGCGCCGCTCTCGACGGAAAGGCCGGTGGAGCCCGTGCCCGTGGCATTGATAGTGGCGCCGTTCAAGGTCAGGCTGGACGAGCTGACCACCTGTGCGCCGATGGACGGGCCGGCCACGCCGATGGATCCGCCGTTGAAATTGACGATCGTGCCACTGCCGCCGCCGACCAGAAGCCCGGTGGCGCCCGCGCCCGAGGTCTGGATCGCAGTGTTGGTGAGCGTGGAGGTGCCGCTGGCGGTCAGCAGTACCCCGACCGACTGGTCGCCGGTGGTGGTGAAACCCGCGCCCTGGATGTTGAGATTCTGCAGCACACCCTGCAGGTCGGCGCCCAGGGCGTTGGTGCCCGTGGTAAAGACCTGCGTACCCGTGATGTTCAGGGTGCTGGACTGCCCCGGGCCACCGCGCAGGCGTATGCCCGAGATGGCATTCCCCAATCCCGTTCCGCCGTTGCCGTGGACGTTCAATACCGTATTGGCATCCATGGTGACGGTAGAGGCGCCGGACACGTTCACGGCATTCGACCCATTGCCTTCGACGGTGACGCTGGTGCCCACCAGATTGACGTTGGCGCCGTTCTGCGCGACCACGCCATCCGAGCCCAGGCCATGTGTCAGGATGGTGTTGTTGCCGGGCGCCGTCAAGGTCGCCCCGTCGGCCAGCAGCCCGGCCTCCGCATCGTTGCAGGTCTCGACGCTCTGGCCGACGGCCAGGCTGGCCGTTTGCGTGGGGCCGCAGGCGGCATAGGCGGAATTCGACATGAACACCAGGACTGCCGCGGTCCCGCCCAGCCAGGCCGATCCCCCAGCGATGCGACGACGGGAGGATGCGCCGGCCACGCAGGCCGACCGCCCGCCGTCCGATGACGGATTGCCCTTCGCGATTTCCGATGCCGCCACCAGCTGGCCGGTTTTCCTGTTCCGTATCAAACGATAGATGCGATTCATCCCTGTACGCCGTCCATGTGAACCCGACACCCTTGTCGGAATTTTCTTAAACGAAACTTCTCGAAGCGCACGAGGTTAGATTGCCGTCGCGCGACGTTGAATAAGAAAATTCGTATGGGTGTACACATGGGCGTCGCGCGATCCATCATCACGGCGCAGCCGTCGCCAGCGCGACGGTCAAGGTGTCGGACCAGATGGAGACGCCGCTGCGCCGCACTTCGTACTGCGCCACCAGCGTGGCATTCGCGCCGTCGAAGCCGCTCAGCTGGTTCTCGGAGAACACGAAGGAAAAGTCTCCCCACTGTTCATCGACGGGTATGGCGTATTCGGGACTGGAAAGGGTGACGATCCGGGGGTTGCCGGTCTGGGGGAACAGGCCGTTCAGGTACAGGCTCATGACGACCGTGTCGCCGGGCTGGAAGGCGGTGTAGGACTGCGGGACGAAGACCTGCAAGCCGCCCGCGATGATATCGGGCGTCACCGTCGCCGGCTTGCCCGGGAGATACGGCGGCAGGCCCTTCAATGCGCCGCTGGGACGCTGCGGCGCGGCCGGCGGCACGGTACCGAGCACGTTCACCGGCAGGTAATTGGAGTCTTCCCCGTTGGCGCTGACGGCGGGCACCACCGTATAGGCCACGACGTTCGGTGTCTTTTCAGTCGCCTCCAGGGACATGAAGTACCGCTTCGGGATCTTGATGGTGTCGCCCACCTTGAGCTTGTAGGCATCGGTCATGATGCCGTTCAGCCAGCAGCCCACGTAGATCTGGGCGCCGTTCTGCATCCACGTCAGGGTGGCATCGGCGTTGATGGTGATGGGAACGCCCGCATCGTCGTAATCGTCGAGGTTCACGGGATCGGTTATTTCCGGCACCTGGACCCCGGCGTCGATCCAGGGCGTGCCCAGGGCGGAAAAAGTCAGCGGGAAGGCCCGCGTCGTGACGCCTCCCCAGGTGGCGGACATCAGCACGATGGACGGCGCGGTATTGGCGAATTTCAGCGCGGCGCGACCGGTGGGATCCGTATACGTCAGGAAGGTATTGCCCGTCACGTCGGCGGGATCCAGCTGCGGGTCCTTGTTATCTGCCGTCAGCACATAGGTGGGATTGGCCGGATGGCCGCGCCATGTCACCTTGTTGTTGTTCAGGGGGGTTCCCTCGTCCGCGTCGCTCAACCAAAGCGTGACCATCATCACCTGGTCCGGGTCCGGATCATTGGGATCGAAGGGCGACACCTGCGGGTCCGCGGTTTCGCCATAAGTGCGGCTGATGCTGTATTGCATGCGCGGCCGGGCGCAGCGATACAAGGCCGTGCAGTGGCCGGCGTCGGGCGCCTCGGTATCCCAGACGGAAACCAGGACCATGAATTGGCTATCGGTGCCCGGCCGGCTCTTGATGCCGAAGCTGAAGCTGGCCTGTCCGCCCTGGACGGTGGCGGTGCCCGTCTTGGCGCCCGCCAGCGACGCCACGGGGATCACCGACCACGAGACAGAGGTGCCGGTTATGCCGCTTACCAGGATTTTCAGCGTATTGACGGTGCCGACGATCAGTTGGGTATCGGGGCCTGGATTGTTGAACTGGACGTTCATGAGCGTCACCTGAGAATGGGTTCGTACCGCGCCACTGCCACGCCATCGGCGCACCGCTTCCGCACCACTGCACCACTGCACCACTGCACCACCGCGCACGCCACACGCCATGTGGCACACGCCCCGCATGGCCGCCGGATCCGCTACGCGGGGGGCCAGCCGAAGATATGTACAGTGGCGGAATAAACGTTTTGGTTCACGTCGTCGTCATCCTGCAGGCCGTACAAGGTCACGGTGTACGCGTACTGGCGGTCCAGCTGCATGGGCAGCGACACGGAGATCGCGGCGGGATCCCGGACGAAAAAGGCGTTGTATCCGTTGGGCCAATCGATACGCACCCAGAAGCCGACGTTGCCCGCCAGGGTCAGCAGATCCCAGGTCGCGCTGACGATGCCCGCGGGATCGTAGGTGGCCGTCTTGAGATTTATCGGATAAGCCATGGTTGGTTCCGTCCACGCAGATACAGCGAAATTCGGCTAGCGGCCGGCCCGCGATCCGGGCCGGGCCGGGCCGCTCAGTTCTTGCCATGCATTCTTTCGTTCGCCGCCTGCCGCATGGCGGCGCCTTGCGCGGCGTAGTCGCCCACCAGGATCGCTCCGGCATAGAAAGCGCGATCGTTGGTATCCGCGATGCGCCCGCCGTCGCTGGTCGCCAGGTGCACGCTGTATACGCGGACCGGCGTGTCGCGATTGTCCGCGAGCACCTCGCGCAGTATGGAAGGACCATTGCGGCCGTACACGGTGTCTCCGGCGCGCAGATCCCGCGCGCGGCGCATGCCTGTCTTCGTCAGCACCGGATGGTCGAGCGTGACCACCACCGACTCGCCGGCCGCGTCCACGAGCTTGATGAACTTCTTGTCGCGGCCGGGGCTGATTCCGCTCAGCCGCACGCTTTTTCCCGAGGGACCCAGCAGCAGATCCCCGGCCTTGAGCGTTTCAATGGGCACGGTCCGGCCGTCGGCCAGCGCAACCGGGGTGCCTTCTATCACGCATCCCCATTGGTAGCCCACCGGCGGCAGCTGCTTGTTGGCGTCGAATCCGTCGAAGGTTTTCAGCGAACCCAGACCGATCGAGACCGGATGGTAGGGACTGCCGTTCCGCTCGTCGAAGAACATGGCGATCATGTACCAATCCTGGATATCCGCCGGATCCAGGTCGGTGCAGGTCGATATCTTGCCGGCGTCGAGAAACTGGGAAGAATCCTTGCGGTCCTGCGGATTGGAGAACTGCCACTGGAGCTTATTGCCGAGGACATTGAAGCCTTTCCATGGCGGATCGATGTCGAAACTGGCATCGCAGGCGCCACCCTCTACCCTGACCAGCTTGACGCGGAGTTTCCCGGGGGTCTTGTCCTTGCCGCTGGGGATGGCGGGGATGGTACGCCCGTCGGTTCCCGTCATCGTGTAGATCGCGTTGGCGATCGTTATGGTGCCCGCGAAGGGAAACAGCAGGTCCAAGTCGTCGTTCAGCACCCCCGGCTGGGACGGCCCGTAGTCGCAGAACTCGCCATTCGTATCCGCCACGGCGCGATTCAGGCAAATGATCGTCCTGTCCGGGACACCGTCCTGCGGCGGCGGATGGCCGGGCGCGGGGGTGGGATCCAGCATCGCCACGCTCAGGGGGCCGGCGGAAGCGTCGCGATCCATGCGGACATTCCAGCAGAAGGGCTGGCCGCCCGCCTCCCCGAAGTAATTCGTGTACGTGATGACGTTGGCTTTATTGGGATTGTTGTTTCCCGCGACCACCGACTGGGTCACGACCGGCATATTGCGCATGCTTTCGTCGTCGGAGTTCGTGCCGGAAGCGATCAGCGTCTCGGCCAGGCCGGCGGCGTCCTTCGTGTAGATGTTGACGGTCTGGATCTCGAACTTGTCCAGGTCCGTATCGTTCACGAACATGCTGCTGAATGACAGCGCGGTCACGTTCGTGAACAGAGGCGCGGTCGACGTGACGTGGATGATGGCGAAATCGTCCGGCGCATGCGTCATGCCATAGCGGCCGGGCTTGCCGGTAGACGTCATATCGGGAAACTTCCAGCCGCGCGCCTTCAGCGTTTCCAGCGTGCGATAGGCCGCCGGATAGCGCTGGGCATCGCGCCCCCACATCCGCAGCAGGGCGCGCCGGGCTTCTTCCCCGCTGGCGTCGCAGGCCACCGGCAGGCCCGTGTTGGGCGTGCTGTCCACGTCGGCCCGGATCGCGCGATCGTCCGCGGCGTTCGGTTTATGAAAGGCAGGCGCTCCCGCCACCTGGAACGGCGCCAACGCCAGCATCGTCATGCATGCCGTGCCGACCGCTATCGACAGAACATTACGCATACTCGGATATCTCCCGGACCGGGCAAGCCCGGTGTTCGACCATCGCGTCTGGTCAAGAGTCCTGACGGATGCAAGCCGGCCGGCGCGCGTCGCGTGCCGGCCGGCCCTGTGCCGTCAGGCGGTCACGAGCTGGAGAATCGGCGTCAAGGGCGCGGAATACAGCGTCGGATCCCTCGGCGCGTCGCCGAAACCCTTGTAGTAATAGCACTCGAAAGTGCCCGCCTCCCGGCCATGGGCCGCGTACCCCGACAGATTGCCCGCCGGAATCTTCGCGACATTGGTGCCGTTCTGCGTCGCTGTCACCTGCAACTTGAAGCTGGCGGCTTTCGATCTGTCCGTGTCCAGGGGGTCATAGCCGTTCAGGAAGTAGACGAGCGTGACCTCGTCGCCCGTTGCCAGGTCGGGGATGTAGACCGACGGGTCGCCCTTCAGCAGCACACTGGTGTTGATGCTGGACAGGCCGATCGTATAAGGCCGGGCGAGCTTGCCATCGGTCGGCGGATGCAGCCAGGTGTTGCCCGTGACCGACTCCGGATTCACCGTGTTGGACTGGGTCGTCCTGAGGCTGGCGCCTGTTTCGGTGGTCATCCAGCTGATGACGTAGTTCGATGCACCGACGAAGGCCTGCTTCTGGATATCGAAGCCCTGGACCAGTGCCTCGTAGGCCTCGACCGCGCTCGCGAGCTTGCCGTTCACCAGGGCGACGGTCGGCTGGCCTATCTTGCCCGTCACGTCCAGGTTGCCCACCACGGTGGTCGTGAGCAGCGCACCGTTATACGCATCCAGGTTGAGCGGCGACCACAGATTGAATTGATTGCCATCCCCGCCTACCAGTTCCGGCAGGAACACCACGTGTTCGTTGTCCGCCAGGTTGCCCGTCCCGTACTTGATGGCGACCAGGAAAATGCCCTCGTACAGCGAGGAGAGCTTGAATTCGATGGCCTCGCCCAGCGGGCCGCTGTAGAACCAGTAAAGCCCGTCCGGGGAGACGACCTGTATGTTTCCGTTCTTGTCGTACACATTGATGTTGCCGACCACCTCGACGCCGATCGGGTAGTACTTCAGCTGTGTCGACCCACGGCTGGTGAACTGCGCGGTGGCGGTGATCGTGTAGGCGGGGAGGCCCAGGTCGGCGGCATCCGGGGCGACGGGAACGGCATTGGGGCTGACGACCAGATTGCCGGTATTCACCCAGGTGGTGGTGTAGGTAGCCGAGACATACGGCGCCAGGGTTGCCGGGTCCACCACTTCCAGCGGGACGACAACCCCATCGGTATCGCCCGTGTATGTCACGACGACGGCGACCTGCCCCGTGTTCACGTCCGTGGTCACCGGCATGACCTGGTCGAACGTGACATTGGCATCGGAACTCTGGAACGTGACGGGTATGTTCTTCGGGTCGGTGGGACTGGGCGGATCGTAGGTGAACGTGAAAAGCATCGGGGCTCTCAAGCCCATCGAGCATCCGGTGGGTGGCATGATCGAATCGGCCATTTCTATCTCCTGGCGACGGTACGGCTTCGTTCCGGGCATGCGGCTGGTCCCGGGTTGCGGCCAAGCGGCACGCGCCGCCTGTCTTGGCGTTCATTCTATGGAGGGGCCGATGTAATACGAACTGGCAGAACTGCCAGTTCGCGTTTTGCGCATTGACGTGGGATGCCGATGCCTTCGGCGACATCCGCGGCGCTATCGCATGCGAGAGGGGGTCAGGGCTTGAGGCCCGCCGGCGCGGCGCCCACGCCGCGCACCAGGAAACGCCAATATCGCGCGCCGCCACCCGCATCGACCGCGACCACGCCACCGACGTTGACGCGGCCGGGTGGCGGCCGCAAGCAGGAGGGATCGCGGACCAGCGACACCGTGGCGTCGCCGCGGCCCGGCAAGGTCAGCCACTCGCGCGGCGCATAGCCTTGTTCCACCGGCACGCCGCTGATGGACAGCCGCGTGCACAGGCCGACGAAAGTCTGTGGACCGAGCAAGGCGAATCGGACGGGCCTGGCCGCGCGGTTCTCCACACGCAGCGAGACGCCGCTGCCATGCATGGGATCGCCGCGCTGGCCCGACACCGTGATCCGCAGCGGCCGCTCCAGGGCGGCGTCGCGCGGCCACTGCCGGTCGGCGCGCGCCTCGCCCGCCAGCACCTGGCGCGACGTGTCCGCGACGAAGGCGGCCCGTCCGCGCCATTGCGCCAGGGCCTCGGTCTTGCAGCCGCCGGCGTTGGCTACCACCCGAACCGCCTGTTCGGCGGTCATCAGCACCGGGGGCACTTCTTCGGCCAGCTTTTCCAGCATGGCCTTGGCGGACAGTTTCAGGCGCTGCGTGGCGACGGCTTCCAGTTCATCGAGGCGCCGCGCCTGCCGGTCGCCGTCGCCATCCGGGCAAAGCACATCGACCTTGGCCAGCATGTCCCAGGCGGTGAGCGCCTGGCGCAAGGTGTAGTTTTCGCCCGGCGCGGCCGGCGCCCCCAGCGCGGGGGGCACGCAGGCAAGCGGCAGGACGGCCAGGACCAGGCCGGCGGCGGGGCGTGCGGCGCGCTTGGGCTTCAAGCGGCGGGATCCTCGCCCAGGTCGAACAGGCTGGTCGCGTCCAGCTCCAGCACCGCTTCGTCGTGCTGGTTGTAGACGACCCAGGCCCAGTTGATGATGCCCAGGTCGTTGCGCGACGAGGAACTGCGCACGCCGTGCACGCGCGCTTCCAGCCGCAGCCGGTCGCCGGGACGCACCGGCACGCGCCAGCGGACTTCCCCCAGGCCGGGGGATCCGAAGGACTCGGAATCGTGCAGCGCCGTATCCACGGCCATGCGCATCGCCATGGCGCAGGTGTGCCACCCGCTGGCGATCAGCCCGCCCCAGCGCCCTTCGTTGGCGCGCTTGACGTCGGTATGGAACCACTGCGGGTCGTATTTGCGGGCGAATTCCAGGATCTCGGCTTCCGTGACCGTGACCGGACCGGCATGGATCACCATGCCCTGCTTGAAATCGGCGAACTTCATCTAGCGGCTTCCCCATGGCGACCGCGCCGGGACTCGTGCCCTGCCGCGCGCCATGCGGGGCCTGGACGAAGGAATCGGATCGCGGTCAGTACGTCTCGAAATGCAGCCTGCCTTGGCGGCACAAGGCCTGGTGCAGGATAGACCAATCCTGGCCGGCTTGCACGGCGGCATGCGCCAGGGCGTCGAGCACGCCGGTTTCCATGCCCTTCAGGCCGCAGACGTAGACACAGGTCCTGTCGTCGTTCAGCAGGGCGAGCACGTCCGCGGCGCGCTCGACGATCAGGTCCTGCACGTATCGCCTGGGCTGGTCCGGCTCGCGCGAGAGGGCCAGGTTGATGTCGATGAAGTCCCGGGGCAGCTTCATCAGGGGGCCGAAATACGGCAGCTCCCGGCGGGTGCGGGCGCCGAAGAACAGCATCAGCCTGCCGTTGTCTCCGCTGGCCATGCGGCGCCGGCAACGCTCCGTCATGGCGCGCATAGGGGCCGATCCCGTGCCCGTGCATATCATCAGCAGGTTGGCGCCGCGCCGTCCCGGCATCAGGAAGGTGTTGCCGAAGGGGCCGATCACGCGCACGGTGTCGTGCCGGGCCAGGTCGCACAGGTAGTTGGAGCACAGGCCGTCGTGGCTGTTGCCGTCCCGGCCGGCGGCCACGCGCTTCACCGTCAGCGACAGATTGTTGTAGCCGGGCCGCTCGCCGTCGCGCGGGCTTGCCACGGAATACTGGCGCGCATGGTGCGGGCGCCCGCGCGCATCCACGCCGGGCGGCAGGATGCCGATGGACTGGCCCTCCAGCACGGGGAAAGGCATTTCGCCGAAGTCGAGCACGATGTGGCGCACATCGCTGTCGGCAGAGTCGTCGGTAACGCGATAGTTGCCCACCACGGTGGCGACGACCGGATCCTTGTGCGTGTAGAGGTTGACGTAGGGATGCGCGGCGGACCAGGGCGGCACGACGGCCCCGCGGATCACCGCGGGCGCGGCGGCTGGCCCGGCCAGGCTTTCGGGATCCATGGCGGAATCGCCGCGATCGGCCCCGCTGGCGGCCGCGGGGCCCGAAGCGGCGGCGGCCGCCGCCTCCGCCACGCCCGCCGCGTCCGTTTCGCCGGCGCCGGTCGCGTTACCGCCCGTCGTTTCCGCGGCCCGCGCCTCGGCCAGCAGGGCCTCCACGGGCTCCTGCGGCGGCAGCGCGTCCCAGCCGAACTGGTCCTGCACGCCATAGGCGCGCGCGCGCGGAATGACGCGCCAATTGTCGATCGAACCCGTCGGGCAAGGCGGCACGCAGGCCATGCAGCCGTTGCAGACGTCCGGGTCGACCACATAGTTGTTGCCATCGTGGGTGATGGCGTCGATGGGACAGGTCTCCTCGCAGGTGTTGCAGCGTATGCAGATCTCGGGATCGATCAGGTGCTGCTTCAACAGGCTGGGGGGCAATGGGGCGTTCATCGTTTCACCCTGGTTGCGGCATGCGGGCGGCGGTTGATGGCGTCATGGCGGCCGCTGCGACGCGTCCGGCCATTCGCCCCGCAAGGCATGGCCACGCGGGGCGGCGGCGCGGCGTTCAATTGAAGCGGACGTATTCGAAGTCGACCGGCTGGCGGTTCACGCCCATGACGGGCGGCGCGATCCAGTTGGCAAACTTGCCCGGCTCGACGACGCGTCCCATCAGCGAGGCCACGAAGACGCGGTCCTCGTCCGTGGGCAGCCAGCGCGACCGGCCTGCCTGCCACTGCGCCTCATCGACAATTTCCCCTTCCGGCGTGACCTTGATGCCGGCCAGCGTGCCGATCTGGCGGTTGAAGGCCTTGTGCGGCACCGACAGGCGGAAGGGGATGCCGTTCTTTTCGATGACCTTGTTCCAGCGCCCGACACCCGCCATGGAATCGCGGATGAAGTCGTCGCGCAGCACTTCGTTCAAGGCATTCAGCATGGGCACTTCGGTTTCGCGCAGCTTGCCGCCTTCCAGGGACAGGATGCGGTAGCTGTCGTTCTTCAGCTGGTGGTCGTCCGTGCGCTTGCCTTCCTCGTAGCGGCCCTTCAGGCCGGCACTGTAGAAGATCGCCGCGTTGGACGACTGGTCCGCGCCGAACAGATCGATGGTGACGCTGTAGTGGAAATTCAGGTAGCGCTGTATGGTCGGCAGGTCGATCACGCCGGCCGCGCGCACCGCCGCGGGGTCGTCGGTCTTGAGCTGGTTCATGACCTCGCAGGTGCGCTGGATGATGCGGGACACGCCGGACTCGCCGACGAACATGTGGTGCGCTTCCTCGGTCAGCATGAACTTCGTGGTGCGGGCCAGGGGATCGAAGCCGGACTCCGCCAACGCGCACAGCTGGAACTTGCCGTCGCGATCGGTGAAGTAGGTAAACATATAGAAGGACAGCCAGTCCGGCGTCTTCTCGTTGAAGGCGCCCAGGATGCGGGGGTTGTCGGCATCGCCGGACGTGCGCTGCAACAGCGCGTCGGCCTCTTCGCGGCCGTCGCGGCCGAAGTAGCGGTGCAGCAAGTACACCATGGCCCACAGATGGCGGCCTTCTTCCACGTTGATCTGGAACAGGTTGCGCAGGTCGTACTGCGAAGGCGCGGTCAGGCCCAGGTGGCGCTGCTGCTCGATCGACGCCGGTTCGGTATCGCCCTGGGTCACGATGATGCGGCGCAGATTGGCGCGGTGTTCGCCGGGCACGTCCTGCCAGACGTCGCGGCCCAGGTTCTCGCCGAAGTGAATCCTGCGCTGGCCGTCGCGCGGCGCCAGGAAGATGCCCCAGCGGTAATCGGGCATCCTGACGTGGTCGAAATGCGCCCAGCCATCCGGCTCGACGCTGACGGCCGTGCGCAGGTAGACCTCATGGTTGTGCGAGCCGTCGGGCCCCATGTCGCGCCACCATTGCAGATAGTTGGGCTGCCAATGCTCCAGGGCGCGCTGCAGCGCGCGGTCGCTGGAAAGATCGACGTTGTTCGGGATCCGGTCCGTATAGTTCACGCCTGACATGTCTGTGCTCCTGTCCGGCAGGGCGCCCGGCGCCGTGGCTGGCGCGCCCTGCATGCTCTGTGTGGAAGCGGCCGGCCCGCGTATCGGCCGCGATGGGAACTCCGTTTGGCTTGCCCTGGCTTCGCCCGGACCGGCCGGCCATGCCGCGCCCTTGCCCCGCCAAGGCGCGGCGGCTCAGACCCGGTTCCAGTCGAAGGCGGCCTGTTCGCCCTTGCCGTACAGCTTCAACGCGCCCTTTTCCCCGACCGCGTTGGGGCGGTTGAAGATCCAGTTCTGCCAAGCGGTCAGCCGCCCGAAGATGCGCGTTTCCATGGTTTCGCGCGGGCCGAACCGCAGGTTGGCCTCCATCCCCGTCAAGGCATCGGGCGAGAGCGCGCCCCGTTCTTCCAGCGCCAGGCGCACTTCGTCATCCCAGTCGATGGCATCGGGCGCGAAGGTGACCAGGCCCAGGTCCAGGGCCTCTCGCGCCGGGATCGCCCGGCCGGCGCGGGCGCGCACGGCCTCCAGCGGCGCGCTTTCGTGGTGGAAGCGGCGCTGCAGGCGGCTTTCCCCGCTGACCATGGGGCAGGCGCCGAAGTTGCGCTCGCCGACCACCAGGCGCGCGGGGGCGGCGCTGTCTTCGTCGTCCAGCATATAGATGCGGTCCGCGGCCAGGGCCAGTTCCAGCAGCGTGCCGGCGAAGCAGGATTGCGGCTCCACGAGCGCGAACAAGGTGCGCGAGGTCACGTCCAGGCGCGCCAGCGTACGCCGCAGCATGCCCGCGGTTTCGTTGACGAACCAATGGCCGGCATGGGCCTGCAGCGTGGCATCGACCGCAAGCACCGCCTGGGGATCGCCGCGCGTGCGCAGCACCCAGGTGCCGATGTCGAGTTCGTTGGCCCGCATCCACAGGATGGCGTCGTCCAGCTCGCGTGCCATTCGCAGGGGCCACCATTCGGCGCCTTGCGCCAGGATGGCGTCGACATCGCGCGGGACGTCCTGGTCCGGCGCGCGCACGGTCCAGTTGGCCAGGCGGCGCTCGCGGTCGATCGCCACGTCGACATAGCGGTAGGACAGGCCGTCCGGGCCGTCGCGGCGCTGCAGCGGCGTCAGCGCCACGCCGGCGCCCTGCCCCGGCCGGCTGCTGCCTTCCGCCAGGGCGAGCGCGCGCTGCCGCACGCCGGCCGCGAACTGCTGCGGCTTGATGACGTCGTCGACCAGG
This sequence comes from Bordetella bronchialis, assembly GCF_001676705.1. NCBI lineage: Bacteria > Pseudomonadati > Pseudomonadota > Betaproteobacteria > Burkholderiales > Alcaligenaceae > Bordetella > Bordetella bronchialis. Next base: position 1,163,737 of record NZ_CP016170.1, on the reverse strand, counting down.
CGCCAGGCCTTGGCCCGCTCGCCGCGCACGCCCTCCACCAGGGTGCAGAAGATATCGGCATGATCGTGCCGCACCTTGCGCTTGTCGATCACGCGGGTCAGGCCGCCGGTACCGGGCAGCACGCCCAGCAGGGGGACTTCCGGCAAGGCGACGGCGGAGGAGCGGTCGTCCACCAGCAGGATCTCGTCGCACGCCAGGGCAAGCTCGTAGCCGCCGCCGGCGCAAGCCCCGTTCACGGCGGCGATGAATTTCAGGCCGCTGTGCCGGCTGGCGTCCTCGATACCGTTGCGGGTCTCATTGGTGAACTTGCAGAAGTTGACCTTCCACGCGTGCGAGGACAGCCCCAGCATGAAGATGTTGGCGCCGGAGCAGAACACGCGGTCCTTCAGGCTGGTCACCACGACCGTGCGGACTTCGGGATGCTCGAAGCGGATGCGCTGCAGGGCGTCGTGCAGCTCGATGTCCACGCCCAGGTCGTAGGAGTTCAGCTTGAGCTTGTAGCCGGGCCGCAGGCCGCCGTCCTCGGCCACGTCCATGGCCAGCGTGGCGACCGGGCCGTCGGTGGTTAGGCGCCAATGGCGGTAGCGGGTGGGATCGGTCCTGAAGTCGACCGGGGATGGGGCGTTCGTCATGGAGGTCTCCTGCACCATGGCGCGCATGCACGATACTGCATGCGCTATCGTTTGATGCAGAATAGTGCAGCCTCAGGTGGGCGTCAAGGCCGACATGCAACAAACTTCCGGTGGGACGCCATTCGCCTGCGCGCCGGCCGGGATCGCGCCGGGCGCGACGGCGGACGGTTACGGCCGCGCCTTCAAAGCGGCAGGCCGCCTGCCTTGCGCACCTGCGCCCGCAGGCCGGCGAAGCATTCGGCCACATCCATATGGCTGGTGTTCCAGGTCAGGTCGGCCTTGGCATAGAAGGCCTCGCGGCCGGCCAGGATGCGCTTGAGGTCCGCCATGGCTTCGTTATTGCCGGACATGGGGCGGAAATCGCCCTGCGCCATGACGCGGCCCATGTGCTCTTCCGGGGTGGCGCGCAGCCACACGGTATAGCAATGCGCCAGCAGCAGATTGAAGGTGGCGGCCTCGGACACCAGCCCGCCCGGCGTGGCCAGGACCATCTCGGGATAGAGCTGCACGGCCTCTTCGAGGGCGCGCCGTTCGTAGCGGCGGTAGGCATTGGGGCCGTACAGGTTATGGATCTCCAGGATGCCGCAACCGGCGACCCGCTCGATCTCGACATTGAGTTCGACGAAGGGGTAGCCCAGGTCGTCCGCCAGCATCTGGCCCAGCGTGGATTTGCCGGCGCCGCGCAGGCCGATAAGCGCGATGCGCTGGAAGCGGTCGGGACGCTGCCCGCCGCCCACGCCGAACAGCTGGGCCAGCGACACGCGCGCGCGTTGCAGGTCGGCCTCTGTGCGGCCGCTGAGCAATTCGCGTATCAGCAGCCATTCGGGCGATTCGGTGGTGACGTCGCCCACCAGTTCCGCCAGCGCGCAATTGAAGGCGCGGGCGATCTGCAGCAGCACCAGGATGGATGCATTGCCCAGCCCGTGCTCCAGGTTGGCCAGGTGGCGCTCGGACACCCCGGTGGCCTGCGCCAGCGCCTTGCGCGTCATGCCGCGGATGGCGCGCAGGCGGCGCACGCGTTCGCCCAGCGCCACCAGGAAGGGTTCACGTTGCGGATCGGTAGACGCCTTGTCCAACGCTTGAGTCATGAATCGGGTTGCTCCGAGGTTTCCCTAGTGGCCGGCGTTTATGCATTATAGTGCTTGACCCGGGCCGATTAAAGCACTATTTTTCCTGCAATGTTGAATAAGGGCTGACATCACCGGGCGGATAGCGCCCAGGGCGGCGGCCTGTGATTCTAGAGTAGCGCCGCGGCCCTCCCGGGCCGCCCCGGTTCCCTTCGCCGCGCCCGGCGCGGCAGAACGAACCGCCGGCCCATGACGCCGGCGGCGGGACGGGTCAGACAGACCAGGAGACAACACCGTGGATAGCTGTCCGCAGGAACTCAATTTCGCCAGCCACCTGGCCGCGCTGAACGCGGGACGGGCGGACAAGCCGGCCTATATCGACGATTTTGGCGTGCTGCGCTACGGCGGACTGGCGGACCGCGCGGCGCGCTTCGCCGGCGTGCTGCAAGGGCTGGGGCTGCGTCGAGAGGAACGCCTGCTGCTGCTGATGCACGATACCGCGGACTGGCCCGTGGCATTCCTGGGCGCGCTGCACGGGGGCGTGGTGCCGGTGGCCGTCAATACCCTGCTGACGCCCGACGACTACGCCTACATCCTGTCGCACAGCCGGGCCCGTGCCGCCATCGTGTCCGGCGCCCTGCTTCCGGTATTGCGGCGGGCAATGGCGCAGGGCCAGACGGAGCTCGAACACATCATCGTGTCGCGGCCCGAGGCCGACCCGGCCGGGCACGGCGCCATCGAGCTGGAAGCCGCGCTGGCCCGGGCGCCCGCCATCCCGCCCGTGCGCACGCTGGCCGACGAGATGGCATTCTGGCTGTACTCCTCCGGCTCCACCGGCAAGCCCAAGGGCGTGGTGCACACGCACGGCAACCTGTGGCATACCGCCGAGCTCTATGCCAAGCCCGTATTGGGCATCCGCGAGGACGACGTGGTGTTCTCGGCGGCGAAACTCTTCTTCGCCTACGGGCTGGGCAACGGCTTGACCTTTCCCCTGTCGGTGGGGGCCACCGTGGTGCTGATGGCCGAGCGCCCGACGCCGCAGGCCGTCTTCCAGCGGCTGACCCGGCACCGGCCCACGGTGTTCTATGGCGTGCCCACGCTGTACGCCGCCATGCTGGCCGCGCCCGACCTGCCGCCGCGCGAACAGCTGGCGCTGCGCGTCTGTACCTCGGCCGGCGAAGCCCTGCCGCGCGATATCGGCGAGCGATTCCGCCGGCACTTCGGCTGCGACATCCTGGACGGCATAGGCTCGACCGAAATGCTGCATATCTTCATCAGCAACCAGGCGGGCAGGATCCGCTATGGCACGACCGGCATGCCGGTGGCCGGCTACGAGGTGCAGCTGCGCGACGAACAGGGTCAGCCGGTGCCGCCCGGCACCATCGGCGACCTGTATATCAAGGGTCCCAGCGCCGCCCTGATGTACTGGAACAATCGCGAGAAGACCCGCCAGTGCTTCCTGGGCGACTGGCTCAAAAGCGGCGACAAATACGTCCGCGACGAGGACGGCTACTACACCTATGCCGGCCGCAGCGACGACATGATCAAAGTCAGCGGCCAGTACGTGTCGCCGGTGGAGGTGGAGAACGTGCTGATCCAGCACGAGGCGGTGCTGGAAGCCGCGGTGATCGGCGTGCCCGACGGACAGGGATTGGTCAAGACCAAGGCCTATGTGGTGCTGCGCCCCGGCTACGCCGCGCACCCCGACACGGGGGCCGCGCTGCAGGCCTACGTCAAGCAGCATCTGGCGCCCTTCAAGTACCCGCGGCAGATCCACTTCACCGACGAGCTGCCCAAGACCGCCACCGGCAAGATCCAGCGCTTCCGGCTGCGCCAGATGGAAGAACACGCATGAACGCGGCCACCGGGCAACACGCCGCCGCGCAGGGGGACATGGCGCGGCATCCCGGGGAAGCGGCCGCGCCGGGCACGGGGCAGGCCCGCGTGCGGGTGGGCGGCCGCGCGCTGAGCCTGGAATACCAATGGATCGGGCCGGAGCGCCAGGGGACGCCGCTGCTGGTCTTCCTGCATGAGGGGCTGGGATCGCTGTCGATGTGGAAGGATTGGCCTGCCCGCGCCTGCGCCGCGGCCGGGTGCCGCGGCCTGGTGTATTCGCGCCCGGGCTACGGCCGCTCCACGCCGCGCGCGGCGCACGAGAAGTGGCCCGTGGCCTTTATGCATGAACAGGCCGACGCGGTGCTGCCCGCGCTGCTGCAAGCCCTGGGCATCGACGCGCGCCGCGATCCGCCCGTGCTTTTCGGCCACAGCGATGGCGCATCCATCGCGCTGCTGTATGCGGCGCGGCATCCCGACGCGGTCGCCGGCGTCATCGCCGCCGCGCCGCATGTCTTCGTCGAGGACGTCACGGTGGGCAATATCGAGGCCGCACGCCGCGCCTATCTGGAGACGGACCTGCGCGACCGGCTGGCCCGCTATCACGACGACCCCGATTCGGCGTTCTGGGGCTGGAACGATATCTGGCTGGATCCGGCCTTCCGTGCGTGGAATATCGAGGCGGAGATCGCCACGATCCGTTGCCCGGTGCTGGCGCTGCAAGGCCGGGACGACGAATACGGCACGCTCGCGCAGATCGAAAGCATCGCCCGGCGCGCGCCGCGCGCGGCCATGCGGGTGCTGGCCGATTGCCGCCATTCGCCGCACCGGGACCAGCCCGAAGCCGTCATCGATGCGATCCGCGGCTTCCTGCGGCAGCACGGCACGCGGACACCACACCTATAACGACCCACGAGACGGAGACACACGATGAACACGCGCATCATGCACGCCGCGATCGCCGCGACGCTGACCATGTCCGCCGGGCTGGCCCAGGCGCAGCCGGCGCCCCGGCAAGAACCCGTCAAGATAGGCTTCATGCTGCCGTACAGCGGCACCTACGCGGCCCTGGGCACGGCCATCGAAAACGGCTTCAAGCTGTACGTGGCCGAACAGGGCGGCAAGCTGGCGGGCCGCGAGGTCGCATACTACAAGGTCGATGACGAATCGAACCCGGCGAAGGCGCCGGAAAACGCCAACCGGCTCATCAAGCGCGACCAGGTCGATATCCTGGTGGGCACCGTGCATTCGGGCGTGGCGATGGCGCTGACCAAGGCGGCCAAGGAATCCGACACCACGCTGCTGGTCACCAACGCCGGGGCCGACGCCATTACCGGCCCGATGTGCGGCATGGGCGTGTTCCGCACGTCTTTCAGCAACTGGCAGCCGGCCTACGCCATGGGACCGGTCGCCGCCGAGAAAGGCTACAAGACCGCGGTCACCATCACGTGGAAGTACGCCGCCGGCGACGAGGCGGTGGCGGGCTTTCGCGAAGGCTTCGAAAAATCCGGCGGCAAGGTCGTCAAGGACCTGAGCCTGCCCTTTCCCAATGTCGAGTTCCAGCCGCTGCTGACGGAGATCGCCGCGCTCAAGCCCGACGTGGTTTTCACTTTCTTCGCGGGCGGCGGCGCGGTGAAGTTCGTGCAGGACTACGCCGCCGCGGGCCTGAATAAAACGATCCCGCTGTACGGTTCCGGCTTCCTGACCGACGGCACCCTGCAGGCGCAGGGGCAGGCCGCGCAAGGGCTGCTGACGACGCTGCACTATGCTGATGGCCTGGATACGCCGCGCGATACGGCCTTCCGCGCGGCCTATGCCAAGGCCTACCCGGGCACGCCGCCCGACGTCTACGCGGTACAGGGCTACGACGCCGCCCAGCTCTTGGCGGCCGGACTGCGGTCGGTGCAGGGCGACCTGTCCAGGAAGGCCGACATGCGCAAGGCGATGCGCGCCGCCACGATAGACAGCCCGCGCGGCGCGTTCACGCTATCCGTTGCCGGCAATCCCGTGCAGGACATCTACCTGCGCCAGGTCGACGGCATGGAGAACAAGGTCGTGAAGGTGGCGGTCAGGAAACTGGCCGACCCGGCGCGCGGCTGCCGGCTGTAGGACCGTCGTCCATGGACGGGACGGTCTTTCTTATCCAGTGCCTGAACGCGGTGCAATACGGCCTGCTGCTGTTCCTCGTGGCCAGCGGCCTGACGCTGATCTTCGGCATCATGGGCATCATCAACCTGGCCCACGGCAGCTTCTATATGGCCGGCGCCTACATGGCCTTCGCGCTGGGGCCGTGGATCGACAGGACCACGGGCGGCGGGCTGGCCGCGACCATCGTCGCCTGCGTGGTGCTGGCGGCGGTGCTGGGCTATGTGCTGGAACTGGCCTTCTTCAGTTTCCTGTACCGCCGCGACCACATGCAGCAGGTGCTGATGACCTACGGCCTGATCCTGGTATTCGAGGAAGCGCGCGCCATCCTGGTCGGCAACGATGTCCACGGCGTGCCCATCCCCGCCTGGCTGCAAGGCAGTATCCCGCTGGGCGGCGTCATGACCTACCCCGTCTACCGGCTGTTCATGTCGGCCGTGGGCGCGGCGGTGGCGCTGCTGCTTTACCTGGCGATCACCCGCAGCCGCATCGGCATGATGGTGCGGGCGGGCGCCAGCAATCGCGAGATGATCGCCTCGCTGGGCGTGGACATCAACCGCCTGTACCGGCTGGTGTTCGCCGCCGGCGTGGCCCTGGCCGCCCTGGCGGGCGCCATCGCGGCGCCGGTTTCCTCTGTGTATCCCGGCATGGGCAACGGCGTGCTGATCGCCTGCTTCGTGGTGGTGGTGATCGGCGGCATCGGCTCCATCCGCGGCGCGTTCGTGGCCGCGATGCTCGTGGGCTTCGTCGATACCTTCGGCCAGGTGTTCTTCCCGGCCGCGGCCGGGGTGCTGGTGTATGTGCTGATGGCGCTGGTCCTGCTGTGCAGGCCCGAAGGCCTGTTCAAGCAAGGCTGAAGAGAGACGGCGATGAAGATATCTGCTGGCGCCGCCGCGGCGATCGCCACCCTGCTGGTCCTGGCGCTGCTGCCCTGGATGGCCAGCGAATACTACCTGGGCCTGGCCGCCCGCATCATGATCTACGCCCTGTTCGCGCTCAGCCTGCAGCTGCTGGTGGGCGAGGCGGGGCTGGTCAGCCTGGGACACGCGGCGCCCTTCGGCCTGGGCGCGTATGCCGCCGCGCTGCTGTCGCCGCCGTCGGCGGCCGGACCGCTGGTACCGCTGCTGGCCGCCGCCATGGGGGGCGGCGCGGCCTATGCGCTCGCCACGGGCACGCTGGCGCTGCGCACACGCGGCGTGTACTTCATCATGGTGACGCTGGCCTTCGCCCAGATGGCCTATTACGTCTTTCACGATACCAAGGTGGGCGGCGGCAGCGACGGCGCCTATCTGTACTTCCGTCCGCAGGCCAGCGTGGGGGGCTGGATGCCCTTCGACCTGGCCGATGCGACGACCTTCCATCTTTTCGTGGCGGCCTGCCTGGCCTTGTGCTGGGGGCTGCTGGCCCGGCTGCGGCGCTCGCCCTTCGGCGCCGCGCTCGCCGGCATCCGCATCAATGAACAGCGCATGCGCGCGGCCGGCTACTCCACCTTTCCCTACAAACTGGTGGCCTATGCGCTGGGCGGCGCGCTGGCCGGCCTGGCGGGCTTCCTGTTCGCGCTCAAGGATGGCTTCGTCACGCCGGAACTGTTCGCCTGGGGGCAGTCCGGCATGGTGCTGCTGATGGTGATCCTGGGCGGCATGGCGCGCCCCGGCGGCGCGGTGGCGGGCGCCGTGGCGCTGGTCCTGATGCAGGAACTGTTCCAGTCGGAAGCGGTCTTCGGCGACTACGCGCGCCATTGGCATCTGCCGCTGGGCCTGGCGGTGATCCTGCTGGTGGCCCTGCTGCCGCGCGGCCTGGCCGGCCTGGCGGATGGCGCATCGCCGCGCATCCGGAAGAGAACCGCCACGGGGGAGTCCCATGCCTGACACACTGATGCACGCCCGCGACCTGACCCGCCGCTTCGGCGGCCTGACCGCCGTTCGTGGCGTCACGCTGGCCTTGCGCCGCGGCAGCCTGCATGCCGTGATCGGCACCAACGGGGCAGGCAAATCCACGCTGATCAATCTGCTGTCGGGCGACCTGCCCGCCGATGCCGGCGCCATCGAGTTCGCGGGACATGACGTAACGGCCTGGCCGCAGCCGCGCCGCGCCCGCGCCGGGCTGGGACGCAGCTACCAGCGATCCACCCTGTTCCCCACCCTGAGCGTGCACGAGAACTGCCGCCTGGCGGCGCAGGCCGCGCGCCCGCGCTTCTGGCAGTGGTGGCGCGACGCCGGTGCGTGCCGGCGGACCGTGGCGCTGGCGGACGAGGTACTCGAGCGCACCGGACTGTCGGCGGACCGCCACCGCATCGCCGGCACGCTGCCGCACGGCCGCAAGCGGCAGCTGGAGATTGCCATGTGCCTGGCGACGCGCCCGTCCGTGCTGCTGCTGGACGAGCCGCTGGCCGGCATGGGCGCCGAGGAAACCGGCCGCATGCTGGATCTGCTGCAGGCCTTGAAGCCCCAGCATGCCATCCTGCTGGTCGAACACGACATGGACGCCGTGTTCCGCGTCGCCGACACGATCACCGTGATGGTGGATGGCGGCGTGATCGCCAGCGGCGCCCCCGCCGCGATCCGCGCCGACGAGGCGGTACGCACCGCTTACCTGGGCGCAGCCGGCGGCGACGGCGAAGCTTGCACGCGGGTGGCCGCGCCATGAAACGGACCGATTGGATAGAAGCCGAAGGCCTGCACGCGCACTACGGCGCCAGCCATGTCCTGAGGGGCGTGGACTTGCGCATCGGCCAAGGGGAAGCCATCGGCCTGCTGGGCCGCAATGGCATGGGAAAGACGACCCTGATCCGGGTGCTGACCGGCCACCTGCGATGCAGTGCCGGGCGCGTGCGGATCGGCGGCGGCGACGGCACGCATATGCCGCCGCACGCACGCGCGCGCCTGGGCATCGCCTATGTTCCCGAAGGCCGTGGCATCTTTCCCAACCTGTCGGTGCGGGAGAATCTGCTGGTGGCCGCCCGCGCCGGCAAGGCGGGGCGCCGCGACTGGGACTATGCACGCGTCATGGAGATCTTTCCCCGGCTGCGCGAGCGCACGCGCCATGGCGGCCAGCAGTTGTCGGGCGGCGAGCAGCAGATGCTGGCCATCGGCCGTGCCCTGATGACCAACCCCGACCTGCTCATACTGGATGAAGCCACCGAAGGCCTGGCACCGCTGATCGTCGCCGAGCTATGGCGCGTGATCGCGCGGATACGGCAGACGGGGATTTCCACCCTGATCGTCGATCGCAACTACCGCGCGGTACTGGCGCATACCGATCGCTGCGTGGTCATGGAAAAAGGCGTCCTGGCTTGCCAGGACGCCAGCGCGGCGCTGGCCGCGCAGCCGCGACTGCTCGAACGCTATCTGGGCGTGTAGCGCGGGCCCGCTCAGCGTACGGGCCAGGGATACATCGCGCCGCCCTGGTTCCACAGCGCGTTCACGCCGCGCTTCAGCCCCAGCTTGCTGCCGCCGCCCACATTGCGCTCGAAGATTTCGCCGTAATTGCCGACCGCCTTGATGGCGTTGTAGGCCCACTTCTCGTCCAGGCCCATGTTTTTGCCGGCGCCGGGCGTCACGCCCAGGATGCGCAGCACATTGGGGTTGCTGCTTTTGAGCATGTCATCGACGTTCTTCTGGGTGATGCCGTATTCCTCGGCCTCCATCAGCGCGAACAGCGTCCAGCGCACGATGCCCAGCCAGTTTTCATCGCCCTGGCGCACCATCGGCCCCAGGGGCTCCTTGGACAGGCGCTCCGGCAGGATGTCGTAGTCGTTGGGATTGGCCACCTGCGACGCGCGCACGGCGGCCAGCTGCGAGGCGTCGTCCGTGAATGCATCGCAACGGCCGGACTCGAACGCGCGCACCACTTCGGTCACCTTGTCGATGACCACGGGCGTGAACTTGATCCCGTTGGCGCGGAACCAGTCGGACAGGTTGAGCTCGGTGGTCGTGCCGGGCTGCACGCAGATCGTCGCGCCGTCCAGCTCCTTGGCGCTTTTCACGTTCAGCGATTTGCGCACCAGGATGCCCTGGCCGTCGTAGAAGCTGGCCGCCACCGCGGCCAGGCCCAGGGAAGTATCGCGCGTCTGGGTCAGCGTTACCGTGCGCAGCAGCACGTCGACCTCGCCGGACTGCAGGGCCGTGAAGCGCTGCTGCGTGGACAGGGCCGTGCCCTTGAACTTGCCCGCATCGCCCAGCGTCGCGGCCGCGATGGCGCGGCAGATGTCCACGTCCATGCCGGCCCATTCGCCCTTGCTGTCCGTCGCGCTGAAACCGGTCACGCCATCGCTCAGCCCGCATTGGACGAAGCCCTTCTTCTTGACCGCGTCCAGCGTCGGCCCCGCCACCGCGACATGCGCGGCGCCCGCCAACGCCAGGGCGCAGGCCGTCAGGGTAAGAAACTTCTTCATGGGTGTTCTCCTTGGTGTCGGCGCCGCCCGCCTTGTGGGCACGCGGAACCGGATCGCCGGGCTAGCCGCCGGCCGGTCTTGCATGTAGGCGGCGCAGCGTAAGCCGGGCAGGCCGGCGGAACAATTAGGTGGAACACTTAGCCGCGATGAAGGCGGCGGCGCAAGGCGGGGGGCGCGCGGCTTCGCGGCTGCGCGCGCAGACGGGAAGCCGGGCGCACGGGCCAGGCAGCCGGGGCATCGCCGCCCCGGCATGTCTGCATCACATATCAAAGGCGGCCGCGGCGCGGCCGATGCGGTCGTTCACCGCCGCCCATTCGGGCGTACGCGGCGGCGCCTCGACCAGGATGCGGCGAAAGCCCATGCCGTCCAGTTCGCGCAGCAAGGCATACAAGGCCTGCGCATATTGCGCGGGTTCGGCGGCCACCGGCTGCCACACCAGGCGCGGATCGATTTGCAGCGGGCGCGGCGTATAGGCGACCACCACGGTGCGTCCGTCCTCGGGCAGGCCTATGCCGACCGCCGCGGCTTCCAGCTGTTCGCGCGTGGCCAGCGCCAGCGGCGTGCGCGGGGCGTAATGCGCGCGCAGCGTGCCGGAGGCGCGCGGCGCCGCGGCGTCGGGCAAGGAGGGCGGCTCGCCCAGCACCCGCTGGATGTCGGCGGCGGTGATATGGCCGGGCCGCAGCAGCACGGGCCCCACGCCCTGGTCCAAGCGCGACAGGTCGACGATGGTGGACTCGATGCCCACGGCCGAGGCGCCCCCCTGCAGCACCGGCATGCCGCGCGCCACTTCATCGGGAAACTCGGCGCGCACGTGTTCGGCCCGCGTCGGCGACACGTGGCCGAAACGATTGGCCGAGGGGCCCGCAACGCCGCCCTGGCCGCTGGCTTGCAGCGCCGCGAAGGCCCGCAGCAGGCGCTGCGCCACCGGGTGGGACGGGCAGCGCAGGCCCACGCTGTCCTGCCCGCCGCTGACGGCGGGATCGATGCGCGGCGCGCGTTTCAGGATCAGCGTCAGGGGCCCGGGCCAGAAGGCATCGATCAGGTCGCGCGCCTGGGGCGGAATCCTGCCCGTCCAATACGACAGGTCGGCGCCCGGCGCCACGTGCACGATGACGGGGTGATTGGAAGGCCGCCCCTTGGCGGCGTAGATGCGGCCCACGGCCAGGGGGTTTTCCGCGTCGGCGCCCAGCCCATACACCGTCTCGGTGGGAAAGGCCACCAGCTGCCCTTGCGCCAGCACGCGGGCGGCGTGCTCGATCTGGGCGTCGGAGGCTTCGGCTTCGGTCTGCGTGTCGGGCGCCATGGCGGGAATCCTGGATGAAGAAAGGGGAGCGCGCGGCCGGCGCGCGCCGGCCCGGGAGCGTCGGCTCAGGGCGCGGGCATGCCCAGCACCGACGCCACGCGGCCGGCATCGCGGCGCGCCTGCGCCATGGTGGCGGCGACGATGGTCACATGCCCCATCTTGCGGCCCCGGCGCGCGTCGCGCTTGCCGTACAGATGCAGCTTGGCGCTGGGCACGGCCAGGGCCGCGGCCCAATCGGGTTCGCGCTGCCGGTCCGTGCCCGGCTCGTACCAGATATCGCCCAGGATGTTTAGCATGACCGCCGGCGCCAGCAGATCGGTGGCGCCCAGCGGCAGGCCCGCCATCGCGCGCGCCTGCTGCTCGAACTGGCTGGTGACGCAGGCGTCGATGGTGTAATGGCCGCTATTGTGCGGACGCGGCGCGATTTCGTTGACCAGCAGCGAGCCATCGCGCAGCACGAAGAACTCCACGCACAGCACGCCGTGGTAATCCAGGCCCGCGGCAATGCGCAGCGCGGCATCGCCGGCCGCGCGTTCCAGCGCCGCATCGGGCCCGGACAGCGCCGCGCGGTCCACCGTGGACACCGCCAGGATGCCATCGCGGTGCACATTGCGCGCCACGGGGAACATCACGGTCCCGCCATCGAAGCCGCGCGCGATCACCACGGAGATCTCGTGATCCAGCGGCATCAGGGCCTCCAGCACGCACGGTACGCGGCCGAAGGCTTCGAAAGCCGCCAGCGCCTGCTCGCGGGTCTGCACGCGCGCCTGCCCCTTGCCGTCGTAGCCCAGGCGCGCCACTTTCAGGATGCCGGGGAACAGGCCGTCGGCGGCCTGGCGCAGGTCGTCGTCCTGGCGCACGGCAACATGGGGGGCGACCGGAATGCCTTGCGATGCGATAAAGGCCTTTTCGGCGATGCGGTCCTGCACCACCGCCACGGCATCGGCGGACGGACTGACGCGGCAGCGCGCCGCCAGCGCGCGCAGGCTGTCCGCGGGGACGTTCTCGAATTCCGTGGTGACGGCGCGGCAGATGCGGGCCAATTCGTCCAGGCCGGCGGCGTCGTCATATCCCGCGTGGATGTGGCGATCGGCCACCATCGCGGCCGGCCCGTCGGCGGCCGGATCCAGCACCGCCACCTTGTAGCCCAGGCTTTGCGCCGCGTGGCAGAACATGCGGCCCAGCTGGCCGCCGCCCAACAGGCCCAGCCATCCGCCGGGCTCGACCACCATGCCCGGGCCCGCCGCGGACGCCACGGCGGTGCCGGCCGCGCCTGAGCCGGCCGCGCCTAAGCCGGCCGCGCCTGAAGACATGGAAACCGTCGTCGACGTCATGCCTGCTCTCCCGGCGGCAACCGCATCGCCCGCGCCGCGTCGGTCTGGCGCGCACGGAATGAAAGCAGCCTGGCATGCAGGGCGTCGTCCATGGTGGCCAGGTTGGCGATGACGTGCAGGGCGGCATTGGCCGCGCCGGCCTCGCCGATGGCGAAGGTGGCCACCGGGATGCCCTTGGGCATCTGCACGATGGAAAGGAGGGAGTCCTCGCCACGCAGGTATTTGGAAGGCACGGGCACGCCGAACACGGGAACTTCAGTCAGCGCCGCCATCATGCCGGGCAGGTGCGCGGCGCCGCCCGCGCCGGCGATGATGGCGCGCAGCCCGCGCCCGCGCGCCGCCGCGCCGTATTCCGCCATGTCCTGCGGCATGCGATGGGCGGAGATCACGCGCGCTTCGCACGGCACGCCGAAGTCATCCAGCATGGTGACGGCGTGCTTCATGACTTCCCAGTCACTGGATGAACCCATGATGACGCCGACCAGGGGCGTCGGCGCGGGCAAGGAGTTGGAATTGGCGGTCATAAGGGGACGGCAGAGGAATGGCCCCCGCCGTCAGGCGGCATGGGCGCGGCGGCGGGGAAAGCCCTCGATTTTAACCGTCCCCCGCCGCGGCGTCTTTCGCCCGCCCCCGGCGCCGTATCTTTACCCGCCCCGGGGGCAGCGCCTTGCGCGCCGCCCGTCAGTCCCCGGACAGCGGAGCCAGCAACTGATACGTGGTGGGGTTGTCCGGGCAGGCGCCCACCCCGCATTCCAGCGTCGTGCTGGCCGCGTGGACCAGCGAGACCAGGAAAAACAGCCACATGATGGCGCCCGCCACGATGCCCGTGCGGCGCGGCTGGCCGCTGTCGCCGGCCCGCCGGTCCAGGGCCAGCATCACGGCGCAATAGGCGATCAGCGCGACAAAGGCGATCAGCGCCCAGGTATAGAAATGCAGGTCCAGGAGGGTGGAACCATAGCCCGGGTCGCCGGGCGCCTGGTGCAGCAACAACTGCCGCGCCGACACCACGATGCCGCCCAGCGCGGCCGCGATCACCATGGCGTAATGCGCGGGCGACGCGCCGAAGCGCAGATTGAGCAGCAGCCCGGCGCCCGCCAGCACGAAGGCCACCCGCTGCAGCAGGCACAAGGGACAGGGCAGCTCGTTGAAGACGATTTGCCAGACGAAGGCCAGGACCAGGGCGGCGGTAACGCCCAGCAGCGCCAGCGCGTTCAGGAAGAAAGAGGCGGGATGCGAAGACCGCGACGCGAATTGCATGGCCGGTCTCTCAAAGGGACAGCCGCAGGGCGTCGGTCATGTGGTAGTGGGCCCAGGCCGCGAAGACGGCCAGGGTCAGTAGCCACAGCGTGAAACAGGCCCCCCGCTTGCCCCGGATACCGAACCACACCGCCAGCATGCCAAGCACAAACGGCAGCATCATGATCATTGCAGCGCCCCTCCTTTTCATCACCGGGGCGCCCCGGAAGAACGCCCAAAGAAAGGCGCCGGGCCGATGCGGCCGACCCGGATTGGTGGCACCCGTCGCCCTCCCGGGCGCGGTTGCGCGGCACTATATATGATCCTTCGCGGAAAGACGACTTCAAGGGCCGGGTCCGCGCGGCCCCGCGGCGCCGCCCGGGCCCGCGCGGCGGCGGGCGCCCGGCCGGTCAGGCGGTCAGCCGGTCCAGGGCCTCGCGGTATTTCTCCGCGGTCTTGCGGATGACGTCGGCCGGCAGGCGCGGCGCGGGAGGCGTCTTGTCCCAGGGCTGGGTCTCCAGCCAATCGCGCACGAACTGCTTGTCGAACGAAGGCGGGCTGATGCCGACGCGGTAGCTGTCGGCCGGCCAGAAGCGCGAGGAATCCGGCGTCAGCACCTCGTCCATCAGGTACAGCCCGCCCTTGTCGTCCAGCCCGAATTCGAACTTGGTATCGGCGATCATGATGCCCTTGGTCGTGGCGAAGGCGGAAGCCTCCTGGTACAGCGCCAGGGTGACATCGCGGATACGCTCGGCCATGGACTGGCCGACCTCGCGCACCACGTGGTCGAAATCGACGTTTTCGTCGTGGGTGCCGAACTCGGCCTTGGCCGCCGGGGTGAAGATGGGCTGGGGCAGTTGCTCGGCCTGGCGCAGTCCCGCCGGCAGGGCGATGCCGCATACCGAGCCCGTGGCCTGGTAGTCTTTCCAGCCCGAACCGATCAGGTAGCCGCGGGCCACGGCCTCTACCAGGATGGGCTTGAGCCGCTTGACGACCACCGCCCTGCCCCGTACCTGCTCGATTTCGTCCGCCGCCACCACGTCCTCCGGCGCGACGCCGGTGGAGTGGTTGGGGATGAGATGCGCCAGCCGCGACAGCCAGAACTCCGTCAGCGCCGTCAACACCTGGCCCTTGCCTGGAATGGGGTCGTCAAGGATGACGTCGAAAGCGGAAATGCGGTCCGTCGCGACGATAAGCAGCTTGTCGTCGCCGACCGCGTACATGTCGCGCACCTTGCCGCGCCCCAGCAGGGGCAAGGACCGGATACTGGATTGATGCAGGGCTGAAGTCACGGGTGGCCTATGGCGGAAATGAACATTCCCGCCGGACGCGGGGCCTGGGCCGGCCGCGTCCAGCGGGAATGTCGGATAAAGGAAATGCCGGCTGATGCGCGCAGTTTACTGCACGACCTGCGCCAGCTTGCCGCCGGCGTAGCGCTGGGCCATCTCCTGCAGCGGCAGCGCCTTGATCTTGCTCGCGTTGCCGGCGGTGCCGAATTCCGTGTAGCGCTGCACACAGATGGTCTTGGCGGCGGCGCGGGCGGGCTTCAGGTATTCGCGCGGGTCGAACTTGGACGGGTTCTCGGCGAAGAAGCGGCGGATGGCGCCGGTCATGGCCAGGCGGATGTCGGTGTCGATATTCACCTTGCGCACGCCGTACTTGATGGCTTCCTGGATTTCCTCGACCGGCACGCCGTAGGTTTCCTTCATGTCGCCGCCGAATTCGCGGATTTCCGCCAGCAATTCCTGCGGCACGCTGGAGCTGCCGTGCATCACCAGGTGGGTATTGGGCAGGCGGCGGTGGATTTCCTTGATGCGGGAGATCGACAGGATGTCGCCGGTGGGCTTGCGGGTGAACTTGTAGGCGCCGTGGCTGGTGCCGATGGCGATGGCCAGCGCATCGAGCTGGGTCTTGCGGACGAAGTCGGCCGCCTGCTCGGGGTCGGTCAGCAGTTGCTCGCGCGTCATGGTGCCTTCGGCGCCATGGCCGTCTTCCTTGTCACCCTTCATGGTTTCCAGCGAGCCCAGGCAGCCCAGTTCGCCTTCCACGGTGACGCCCACCTTATGGGCCATTTCCACGACCTTGCGGGTGACTTCGACGTTGTAGTCGTAGTCGGCGATGGTCTTGCCGTCTTCCTTCAGCGAACCGTCCATCATGACGCTGGAAAAACCCAGGTCGATGGCGCCCTGGCACACCTTGGGCGACTGGCCGTGGTCCTGGTGCATCACCACCGGGATGTGGGGATAGGATTCCACCGCGGCCTGGATCAGGTACTTCAGGAAGCCCTCGCCCGCATATTTGCGGGCGCCGGCGGATGCCTGCATGATCACCGGGCTGTCGGTCTCGGCGGCGGCCTCCATGATGGCCTGGACCTGCTCCAGATTATTGACGTTGAACGCCGGAATGCCGTACCCGTTCTCGGCGGCGTGGTCGAGCAGCTGGCGCATGGAAACTAGGGCCATGGTGGTCCTCCTGATAGGCGATGATCGATTAATGTGAATTTTTGGAACGGGGCGATTTTACCGGCGCCGGCAGGAAAGGTCTCGGGACGGAGGAACTAGCCCATGGGCGCGATTGTTTCCGGGCATTACGCGCGGCATGCCCCGCGGTACCCGGGCCACCGCGGCGGTGGTACCTTGAACCCCCGCGGCACTACGGTGTCTCAGCCCAGCCGGTACGCAGCCGGCGCATCGAAGAGGACAGTATGAAATCACGCGCGCTTCCCGCAATCGTATTCGCCCTGATGGCGGCGGCGGCCGCCGCCCCGGTCCACGCCCAGGCCACGCAGGAAATGCAGTTCCCCGGCCACGACGGCAGCCTTTCGCCCCCGTCCACCCTGCGTATGACCGTGACGCCGCAAGGCCCCGCGGTGCCGCCCCCGCCGCCGGTGCGGGACAGCCCCGAAAGCGTGCGCCAGTACACGCAATGCCGCGACGACGCCGACCGCGAAGCGACCTCGGCGGCGAAAATGCGCGAGGCCGTCGGCCGTTGCCTGGACGAATTGAACCAGCGCCGCGCCCAGGGCCAATAAGGCCAGGCTGCCGGCCAGGCTGCCGGGACCCCGGACGCTCATGGCCCGCCGCGGGCCCCGCCTCATGGCCGTCGCCGCCCCTGCCACGCGCCCGCCGGACGCTTCCGGCCGGCCCGGGGCCCGGTCCCCCGCCAGCCGGCCACCCTGGGGCAGCGCCCCATGCAGGCCGGATCCCGGGTAAACTCCCGCGCGTTCGCGCCGGGACGGGTCCCGCGCCCGGTTGGCCCTTTCCTTACGCCATGACGCAGAATCTCACATCCGCCCCGCCGACGATTTTCCTCTACACCGAGGAAAAGCGCGGCAATCAATGGGTCGAATCCATCGTCGTCGGACAGCTCGGGGACTTCTCCGGATCGGAGAAATTCATCGTGGTCCAGGATCCCCATACGCGCATCAACTTCGTCTACCGCATCGACAGCATGAGCAACAACCTGGACGCGGTGTCCATGACGACCCTGACGGAAGCGGACTTCGCGGCGCGCAAATCGACCACGATCAACGGCGCCACCTTCAAGCTCGGCCCGGCGGAGGACGCCATCCGCCTGCTGCGCGGCAAGACCCAGTGGATCCAGGACAAGGGCTCCATCCTGTCCGTGCTGCTGCAGGGCGCGGCAACCAAGAAGGTGGGATTCGTGCGTTCGCATATCCAGCGCGACCGGGTCACCCAGGTCAACCCCGGCGTCCCGGTGGAATACCTGCGCGACCGCGGAACCCCGCAGGCGGACGACACGCAGTCCGCCGAGACATCGGACAAGCCGTCGGACAACCCGCCGGATACGCCCGCCGCCGCCTGAAGGCGGGCGCTCAGTCGTTCACGGTGCAGGCGACCGCCTCGCCCTCTTCGAATTCGACGTCATAGGTGTGGTCCCGGTCCCAGGGCACGGTGAACCACAGCTCGTAGTCTTCGCAGCTTTCATCGAACAGCCATAGCGCGCGCAACACCGCGACGCGGGCCATGCCCTCGGCCGTGTCCTGCGCCGGCAGGCAGGCGGGATCGACCCCCATCTTCTCGCATTCCTCGCGCGTGTAGTGTTCGAGCAGGAGATCCGCGGCCTCCAGGATTTTGTCGGGCAGGACGGCAAGCAGGGCCTGCAGCGCCTTGCCGCACTCCCGCGACGGCATCTCGCCTTCGGTCTGCACCATGACGTGCATGGGTGGACGGTCCGCGGTGTAGACGACGTTGTCCACCGCCCAGAGTCCCGGTTCCTCGGGATCCTGGTGGAACTCAAAGTGCGTCATCGGGGTCCTCCCACGGAATTGAATGCCTGTCCGCCATGGTAACGCGCCAGACCTGGGGAGCAAGCGCCCGCCAGACTTTGTGTCCAGTGCTGACTGCGCTTGACAAATAATAAGCAAACTCATCTACACTCCCACGGTTCTCCAGCCTCCTCATCCAGCATCGATCCCATGATAGGCCGCCGCGCCTGGCGCTTCTGGTTGCCTGCGCTGCTGGCGGTTGCCCATGCGACCGCGGGCGCGGCGCCCTCCTCGACCGACACGGCCACCCGGTCCGCCCTGGTCGGGCAGGCGGTCATGGGGATTCTGGGCTACACGCGCTGGCCGGTGCAGCCGGATGTCATCCGCCTGTGCGTGGCGGGCCAGCCGGCCTATGACTCGGCTTTGTTCGACGATCAGGCACGGCCTCCGGCGCTGGCGGTGCAAGTACGACGCGCCGTCGCCGACGATCCGGCGCTGGCGCAGGAATGCGATGCGGTCTACCTGGGCGGGCTGAAGCCCGGCGCGCGGCGGCAGGTCCTGCGGCGCATCGTCGGACATCCGGTGGTAAGCATTGTCGAAGACGACGCGGAGTGCGCCGTCGGCAGCATGTTTTGCCTGGACGTCCAGCCCGACCGGGTCGGCTTCCAGGTCAACCTCGATTCCGTGGCGCGCAGCGGTGTCCGCATCCACCCCAGCGTGCTGCAGCTTTCGCGTCGCAGGCCATCTCCATGAAGAAGAACGCGCGCCCCGACTCCAGCCGACCCAGCCTGCGCCAGGCGTTGCGCAGGCTGCATTTCGTCGTGACCCTGTTCGCCGTCGGCCTGGCCGGCATCGTCCTGACCGTGACCGGGCTGGTGGCGCTGCGGGCCTATACCGACCATCACCAGAAGCTGATCGCCCGCTCCATCGCCTACACGGTGGAAGCGGCCACCGTGTTCCACGACCGGGTGGCCGCGACGGAAACGCTGGCCGCGATCGCCGCCCGGGAAGACGTGGCCGCCGCCGTGGTCTACGACGGGAAGAACGAAATCCTGGCGGAGTGGCACCGCTCCGCCGACGACAATTTCGCGTGGGCGCGCCAGCAGGTCGCGCGGCTGCTCAATCCACCCCCTGTCTTCATGCCTATCGTCCACCAGGGGCAGACGGTCGGCCGGCTGCTGCTGGTGGGACGCGGCGGCAATCTGTTCGACTTCCTGCTCAAGGGCCTGGCGGGCGTCGCCGCCTGCGCGTTGATCAGCGGCCTGGTGGCCAACCGGCTGTCGCGCCGGACGTCGCGCCAGATAGGGCGCCCGCTGCGGGCACTGGCCGAAGTCGCCCATGCCGTGCGCAACGAGCGGGCCTTCTCGCGCCGCGTGCCGCCCGCGCGCATCCGCGAACTGCACGCGCTGGGAGAGGACTTCAATGCCCTGCTGGACGAACTCGAGGCCTGGCAGACGCAATGGCTGCACGAAAACGCCTCGCTGGCGCACAAGGCCGCGCACGACAGCCTGACCGGCCTGCCCAACCGCGCGCACTTCGAGGAACAACTCGACCGCGCCATCCACGATGCCGCGGTGCTCGAGCGGCGGGTCGCCATCATGTTCCTGGACAGCGACCGCTTCAAGGAAATCAATGACGGCATGGGGCACGCCGCCGGCGACGCCGTGCTGGTGAATATCGCCGCCCGCGTGCGCGGCCAGCTGCGCGAGGGCGACGTCGTGGCGCGGCTGGGCGGCGACGAATTCGCCGTCATGCTGTCGCCGCTGCGCGAACTGAGCGACGCGCAACGCATCGCCGACGACATCCTGCTGGGCATGCGGGCGCCCATCCGCCTGCCCAACGGCGACGACATCGTCTGCTCGCTCAGCATAGGCATCGCCGTCTATCCGGATCATGCCGGCAATGCCGCCGACCTTTTCGATGCCGCCGACAGCGCGATGTATCACGCCAAGCGCCGCGGCGGCGGCACGCAGTCGACCGCCGCGCGCCGCGGCCGCTCGGCGCGCGGCATCCACAACAACGCCTACAACTGAAGGAGCAAGTACGTGTCAGCGATTTCCCCCTCCGGCCACCGCCGGTTTCCCACCCTGTGGATGGCATCCATGCGCTGGTGCCTGTGGCTCGCCTTCGGCGCGATGCTGCTGGCCGGCTGCCAGACCGTGCACAAAGGCCTGACGCCGGCGCAGATCGCAGTACTCAAGCAGGAAGGCTTCAAGCAGACCGACGAAGGCTGGGAGCTGGGACTGTCCGACAAGGTGCTGTTCGACTTCGACGCCTACGTGGTCAAGCCGGAAGCGACGGACAACCTGCAGCGCCTGGCCCGCAACCTGCTTGGCGTGGGGCTGGACCGCGTACGGCTGGACGGGCATACCGACAACGTCGGCGCGGCCGATTACAACCAGCAGTTGTCGCTGCGCCGCGCCCAGGCCGTGGCGGATGTCGTGACCGCCGCCGGCATGCCGGCGGCCAATGTCCAGGTACGGGGCCTGGGCTCGACCCGCCCGGTGGCCGATAACGGCACGGCGGCCGGACGCGCGGAAAACCGCCGCGTCGCCATCGTCATCACTGTGGAATAAGCCGCGTCCACTGCCTGATGCGGCGCGCCAGCCGCTCGGCCAGGCCCGGCCCGGGCAGGCGGCTGTTGATGTAGAAGGTCAGCCATTGGTCGACCTTGATGTCCCAGGGCGAAATCCTGACCGGCGCGCCGTCCGTATCGGGAACCGCCGCCAGCACCCGCGCGGCGTCGGCATGCCGTGAATGGGCCAGGCGGCGCATCATCGCTGTCTCGATATGCGGCCCGATGCGCGGGTCGGCCAGGATGCCGCGATAGGCGAGGATGGTGGAGGAATGGCCGTCGTGCACCGCCATGGGCAGGCCGCCCATGCCGGAAAGGCTTTTGGCGATCAGCAGCCGCGGCAGGACGGGGATGATCTCCGGCAGTATCCGGGGATGCACCAGCAAGGCATGGAATTCGCGCACGGCCTCGGTGTGTCCGCCGGCCAGCGCCTGCGCCAGGCTGGAGGCCTCGCCCATGGGCCGCGCCGTCAGCAATGCCGGCAGGCAGCGCCGGATGGCGGGCAGGATGGCGTCGTCCACCAGCAGCCGCCCGTAGGCGGCGACCGCCGCGGCATGCCCCTGGCGCATCGCCACCGCCAGGCCCGGCGTTCCCCACTGGCCTTCGCCCAGCGCCAGTACCGGCAGGGCGGACTGGATAAGCGGCGCGATGGCGGGATGGGCGAGCAAGTGCCGATACTCGTCGATGGCTTCCGCGTGGCCCATTTCCAGCGCGCTGTGCAGGGCGGTGACCTGCCCGGCGGGATCCATCGCCGCGCATAAGGCGGGCAGCCACTTCTTCAAGCGTTCCAGAATGCGCGGCTCCGTCAGCAGGGCGCGGTATTCCCGGATGGCGTCCGCGCGCCCGGCGTGCATGGCCCACCACAGGGGCGATCGCTTGTGGACGCGGGCATTGCGGCGGCCCAGGCCGCGCTCGATGCCGAAGTAGCGCGGCAGCTCCTTGCGTATCAGCGGAAAAAGCGCGGGGCTCAGCAGCAACCTGCCATATGCCCGTATGGCAAGGTCGCCGCCGCCATCCATGCCGAACATCAAGGCATTGACGCGTTCGCGCGGTCCCGCGTGGCGGTGGCCGGTGGCCGAGAGCAGCGTCGGCAGCCTGGACCGGATCCTGGGCAGGATGGCGGGATGGCAAAGCATGGCGCCGTACGCCTCCACCGCCTTGGCGCAGTTGCGATGCATGGCCGCGCCCAGTGCCGAAACGCCATGCTTGCGGTCGGCGATCAGCAGGTCCGCCAGCATCCCGCGGACATGAGGCAATACCGCGGCGGAACACAGCAGCCGGGCCCAGGCGGCCATGCCCACGTCGTTGTCGGCGGCCATCGCGTCATACAGCATGGGGCGCTTGGCGTCGCCGCACAGCATGCCGTACAGCAGGTGGCCCTTGCCCCATCTTTCGGTGGCGGCGCCCCAGCCGCCTTCGGCCAGCACGCGCACGGCGTCGATGGCGCGGACGTTGCGGTCCGCCACCCAGCGCTGCAGGCGGGTGGGGCCGCCGGGCCTGGCCGTCTCGTTGAACAGCGTCCACATGTTCGGGTACCACTGGCTCGCCAGGATCGTTACCGCGCCGCCCAGGTGCATGGCCCCGTCGATGAAAGCGGCGCGCTGGTCCGGCGGAAACCGATACAGGAAACCATCGACGCGGCCGTCCACATAGCGGCGCGCCCGTTCTTCGCCCATGCGCGCCAGCAGCGCCAGCGCGATATCGGCATCGAGCAGCCAGTGCCATGGGACGGCCATGAGCTCGTCCGGATCGGACGCGCGGATCGCGGCGCGCACCGCCAGGACCGGAACATCGGGCGCGCCGGATGGCTGCGTATCGATCCACCGCAGCAATTGCGGAACCCGCAACAATTCCGGGCTGCCCGCGCTGGCGTCCCAGGTGGGGGCGCCGGCCGCGCGGCCGAACCTGAACCGCCACACCAGATTCTCGTAGGCGAGCAAGGCTTCCACCGCGCCGCTTTCGTCGCGCCATTCGCCCCGATGGACCGGCATGTCGTCCATCAGGCCTTCGGCATGGATCATGTCCAGGACCGCCACCGCGATCAGCGTGGCGTCCGTGCGGAACCTGTAGCATCCGACGTCGTCGTCGGTCTCCACGAAGGCGTGCAGGGTCAAGCGATCCTTGCTCAAGCCCATATCCAACAGGATGTTGTCCAGGATGGCATCGAAGGACTGGGCCACGGCATCGTCATAGGACACCTGCCGCTGCCCGGGCGGCGCGGCATGGCGGTTGAACGCGGACAGGCATTCTTCGGCCAGCAGGCTGGCCAGGTTGCCTGGCGTGATGGCCGCCAGCACTTTCTCGCGGCATGCGGGCAGGAAGCCGGGGGACTCCAGGTGCAGATTCGGCGCATAGGAATCCAGGATGGGTTCCAGGCCGATTTCGTCGGCCAGGTAATTCCATGCCGCATTGACGAAGTGGATTTCCACGCGGGCGTAATCGTCGCGCCGCCCGAACATCTGCGAGGCGGCCTGGGTCAGGACATTGCGCGCGCACAGGTCCTTCATTTTCCATAGCCGCGCCTTGATGCCCCCGGCCGACATCAGCAGGGCGCGCTGGGCGGTCACCAGATTGGCGATCGTGCCCGGCCCGCATACCGCCAGGCTTTCCGACAGGTTGATCGCCTCCGCGCGGCGGATATGCAGCGGGATGGATTCGTCGTGGACCAGCGCGTACAGGCTTTCCAGGGAGCGCTTGCCGATGCCGTCGATCAATTCATCGTGGACATACGACTGGCCTTCCGCGAAGCGCCGGCGGTACAGGGAATGAAAACCGTCGGCGATTCGCTGCCTGTCCTGGGCCGGCATATCGTCCCGCGCGGCGAACCGCGCCAGGCCGTCCAGCAAGGCATGGAATTCCTCGCGGTACCGCGCGAATTCGGCGCTGGCGCGAAATTGCGCGTGCGAGCCGTGCACCTGCGGTTGATAGCTGATGCCGGGGCCCGGCGGCGCCGGCGGCCCTTGCGGGCTGCCATCCGCCGGAGCTTCCGGCTTTTGGGGATACGGCAGGTAGAACTCGGGTCTGAAGCCGGATATACCAACAGTATTCGCATACATGGGCACATTCCGCAAAACGCCTTATGTGGCGGTTTCGCGGAATGGTTCCTGCCCCGCGGGCTAGGCCGCGACGGCGGCGCCCTCGCCGCGCATGGCGGCCAGCGGATCGGCCGCGCGCGCGTAGCCGGCCGAGAAAACCAGGCGGCCCGCGCTCCACGTGTGGCTGACCAGCGGCTGGCCGCCCACCATGGCGACGGCCGTCAGGTCCGCCCTGAGCCCCGCCTGGATACGGCCGCGGTCGGTCAGGCCGGCGGCCTGGGCCGGATTGGCGGATACCAGCGCGACGGCCTGCGGCAGCGGCAGCGACGCCTGGCGCGCCGCCACGAAGGCCGCCGCGATCAGCGTGGACGGCTGGTAGTCGGAGCACAGGCAGCTGGCAACGCCGGCGCGTATCGCGTCGATGGCCCGTATCGAGCCGCTCTGGCTTTGCCCGCGCAAGACATTGGGCGCGCCCAGGATGGTGGGCAGGCCGCAGGATACGGCGGCCTTGGCGGTATCCAGCGTAATGGGAAACTCGCTCATCGCCACGCCCAGGGCGCGCATCGCGGCGATGCGATGCACCGAATCGTCGTCATGGCTGGCGGTCGGGATCCCGTGGCGGCGCGCCCGTTCGAGCAGGTGTTCCACGCGCCCTACCGCGCCTTCCTGCGCGACCGTCTTGGCGCGCGCGGCCTCTTCCGCCTGTTCCCGGCTCATGCCATGGTTGCCCATCATGTATTCCAGGTAGGCATCCAGGGTCTTGAACTGGCCCTGCCCCGGCGAATGGTCCATGACGGACAGCAGTTGCACCATGCCTTCGTCCATGAGCGCGGTCAGGACCGGCACGGCATACGGATCGGTGACCTCGTAGCGGCAGTGCACGCGGTTGTCCACCAGGCTATGCGGGCGGAAGGCGTGCAGGCTGCGGATGACCTCGGCGGCCGTGTCGTTGTTGCGCACGCCCCATTCGCGATTGGCGAAGGACACGGCATGGTAGGGCGTGGTGATGCCGGCCGCCGCGTTGCGCCGGTCTATCTGCGCCACGGCGAATTCCAGGGGAAACAGAACCCGGGCGCGGGGCTCGGCTTCTTTCTCGATGGCGTCGCAGTGCAGGTCGATCAGGCCCGGCATCAGCGTATGGCCGCGCAGGTCGACGACATGGTCGGCGCGGGCGTTCACCGGGTCGACGGCGGCGATACGGTCGTCCTCCAGCAGCAGCGATGCGCCGTCCAGGACGTCGTCGGCCAGCACGATGCGGGCGTGGGTCAGCAATGTGGTGGTCATGATTACTCCTGCAAGGCCGCGATGGCCGGTTCCAGGGCCAGGATGCGGGTGGCCACGGCGTCGCGAACGGCGTCGTCATGGAAGATGCCCACCACGCAGCGCCCTTCGGCCACCGCGTCGCGGATCAGCGAGACGACCACCTCGCGGTTGCCGGCATCCAGCGAAGCCGTCGGCTCGTCCAGCAACAACAGCGGATGCCCGCCTATGAAGCCGCGCGCGATGTTCACGCGCTGCTGCTCGCCGCCGGAAAAGGTGGCCGGCGGCAGATCCCACAGGCGCCGGGGCAGGCGCAGCCGTTCCAGCAAGGCGGCGGCGCGTTCGCGCGCCTGGGCCACCGCGACGCCGCGCTGGCGCAGCGGATCGGCCACGACATCCAGCGTCGAAACGCGCGGAATCGCCCGCAGGAACTGGCTGACATAACCGATCGCGTCGCGGCGCAGCTTGAGTACCCGCTGCTCCGGCGCGCGGGTCAGCTCGACCCATTCTTCGCCGTCGCGCACATGGATGCTGCCGGCCGTCGCCAGGTAGTTCCCATACAGGCAGCGCAGCAGCGTGCTCTTGCCCGTGCCCGACGGCCCGGCCAGCACCAGGCATTCGCCGCGCGCCGCGTCGAAGGAAACGTCGCGCAGGACGGGCAGCGTGATGCCGCCCTGGTTGTGCAGCGTGAACAGCTTGGACAGCCCACGCGCCTCTAGCATGATGTGTCGCGAAGTCATATCAATTACTCAAAATGGACGAAACGAGCAGCTGGGTGTACGGATGCTGCGGATCGTCCAGGATCTGGTCGGTCAGCCCGCTTTCCACCACGCGGCCGCCGCGCATCACCAGCGTGCGATGCGCCAGCAGGCGCGCCACGGCCAGATCGTGCGTGACGACGATGGCGGCCAGGCCCAGGTCGGACACCAGCTGGCGCAGCAGGTCCAGCAGCCGCGCCTGCACCGAGACATCGAGCGAGGCGGTCGGCTCGTCCATGAACACCATGCGCGGATGCGTCACCAGGTTGCGCGCGATCTGCAGCCGCTGCTGCATGCCGCCGGAAAACGAGGCCGGCGCATCGTCCAGCCGGCCCACGTCGATCTCCATCTTGTGCAGCCAATTGCCGGCGACTTCGCGCAGGCCGCCATAGTGCCGCTGGCCCACCGCCATCAGGCGTTCGGCGATATTGGCGCCGGCGCTGACCTGCATGCGCAGGCCGTCGCGCGGATTCTGCCGCACGAAGCCCCAATCCGTGCGGGCCAGCAGGCGCAGCCGCGCCCGCGACAAGGTGGCCAGGTCGGTGGGGCCTTCTTCGCGCAGGTCGTAGCGCACGCTGCCGGCCTGGGGCGCGACCTGGCAGGACACCGCCTGCAGCAGGGTGCTCTTGCCGGAGCCGGATTCGCCGACCACGCAGAGCACTTCGCCGGGATAAAGGTCGAAATCGACGTCCCGGCAGCCGTGCACGCCGTCCCAGGTATGCGTCATGCCGCGCACGGAAAGCAAAGGGGTGGGCGCCATCATGCCGCGTTCTCCTCGACCCGCGGGCCTTGGTGTCCGGCGGACTGGCGGTCCGCGCAGTATTCCGTATCGGAGCAGACGAACCGGCGCGTGCCTTCGTCGTCCAGGATGATCTCGTCCAGGAAGCTGTCGCGCGATCCGCACAGGGCGCAGCAATCCCGCCATTTCTCTACCGTGAAGGGGTGGTCCTCGAAGTCCAGGCTGCGTACCCGGGTGTAGGGCGGTACGGCGTAGACGCGCTTTTCCCGGCCGGCGCCGAACAGCATCAGGGCCGGACTGCCGTCCAGCTTGGGATTGTCGAACTTCGGTATGGGCGAAGGCCGCATCATGTAGCGGTCGTTGACCACGACCGGATAGTCGTACGTGGTGGCGATATGGCCGTGCTGCGCGATGTCTTCGTACAGCTTGACGTGCATGCCGCCGTACTCCGCCAGGGCATGCATGGTCCGCGTTTCGGTTTCGCTGGGCTCCAGCCAGCGCAGCGGTTCCGGGATGGGAACCTGGAACACCATCACCTGGCCTTCGCGCAGCGGCGTTTCCGGTATGCGATGGCGGGTCTGCACGATCGTGGCCTCGCGCGTCGATTCGGTGGTCCGCACGCCCGTGACGCGGGCGAAGAAGCGGCGGATGTTGATGGCGTTGGTGGTGTCGTCCGATCCCTGGTCGATGACCTTCAGCACATCGCCGGCGCCGATGATGGCGGCCGTCACCTGGATGCCGCCGGTTCCCCAGCCGTAGGGCAGCGGCATTTCGCGGCCGCCGAAGGGGACCTGGTAGCCGGGCACGGCCACGGCCTTCAATAAGGCCCGGCGCAGCATGCGCTTGGTGGATTCGTCCAGGTAGGCGAAGTTGTAATGCGGGTCGCGCGCGACGTCGGTGGCGGTCATGATGCAATGGCCTCGTCCAGGGTGGAAGCGGCCGCGCGCGCGGCCGCCGTATCGTCGTCTTGGGTGGCGGCACCGGCGGCGCGTCCGGCGCCCGCCCGCGCGGCGAGCTCTGCGCGCATGCGGCGCACCAGTTCCAGATTGGCCTGGAAGTCCACGTAGTGCGGCAGCTTCAGGTGCTGCACGAAGCCGGAGGCCTCGACATTGTCGCTGTGATACAGCACGAACTCCTGGTCGTTGGCCGGCGAGTCGGCGGCTTCTCCCAGCTCGGCCGCGCGCAGCGCGCGGTCCACCAGCGCCATGGACATGGCCTTGCGCTCGCCATAGCCGAAGACCAGGCCGTAGCCCCGGGTGAACCGGGGGCCTTCCTGGGGATCGCCGGCGAACTGGCTGACCATCTGGCATTCCGTCACTTCGATCTCGCCCACGGTCACCGTAAAGCCGAGTTCTTCGACGTACATCTCCACTTCGACCGTGCCGTAGCGGATCTCCGCGGCGAAGGGGTGGGTATTGCCATAGCCGCGCTGGGTGGAATAGCCCATGGACAGCAGGTAGCCCTCGTCGGCGCGCGCGAGATTCTGCAGCCGCGCGGCCCGCGATGCCGGGAAGGACAGCGGTTGGCGCGTCAGGTCGAAGGGCGCGGGATCGCCGGGGGGGACGGCCTCGTCCTCCACCAGCGATTCGCGCCGCAGCAGGTCCGTGACGCGGGGCATGCGGGCGGCCACGGGTTCCTGCGCGGGCGGCAGCGGCGGCGGCGGCGCGTCGTCCTCCAGGCTGAAGTCCAGCAGGCGCTGGGTGTAGTCGTAGGTCGGCCCCAGCACCTGGCCGCCCGGTATGTCCTTGAAGGTGGCGGAGATGCGCCGCTGCAAGCCCATGCGGGCCGTATCCAGCGGCTGGGTGTAGCCGAAGCGCGGCAGCGTGGTGCGGTAGGCGCGCAGCAGGAAGACCGCCTCGATGGCATCGCCGGCCGCCTGTTTCAGCGCCAGCGCCGCCAGGTGCGGATCGTAAAGCGATCCTTCGGCCATGACGCGCGCGACCGCCAGCGGCATTTGCTCGCGGATCTGCGCCAGCGTCAGGGCGGGCACCGCGGGATCCCCGCGGCGATAGCCGTCCAGCATGCGGTAGGAATTCAGGATGGCGCGCTCGCCCCCCTTCACGGCAACGTACATATCAGTTCTCCATCCGCGTGGTGCGCGGCAGGCCGCAAAGCCGGCTGCCCTGGGTCAGGAACAGGTCCACGCCCAGCGGGAACATCGCATGATTGGCCGCCCATTGCGCCTGGAAGCCCGCGGGCAGGCCCTGCACGCGCAAGGCGCGGCTGCCCGGAATTCCCGGCCCGGACAGGGTCAACGGCGTATCGGCGTCGAAGGCCTGGACTTCCAGCAGCAAGGTCGCGGACCGGTCCGGATAGGCGGGATCGCCGGCGTCGCACCGATCCAGCGCGGGCGCCGCGCAGCCCGCCGGCACGGCGACGAAACGCGCTTGCGCCGGCTCGTCCACCAGCGGGCAGCCGCAGTGGAAGCGCAGGAAGCCCCGCACCGTTTCCCCGACATCCGCGGGCAGCCACACGGGCGCGTCGATATCGGCCAGTGCCAGAAGCATGGCCGTCATCGCGGGCGACAGGCCATCGGGCACCCCGCTGGCGGCGTCCAGCGACTGGATCGCGCCGGGATGGGCCAGCGCCTGCAGCGCGGCGCGAAAGGTGGCCTGCGCGCCGCCGACCGGATCGTCGAATCCCGGCAGCAGCGTGGCGGCGGCCGCCGCGGCGTGCGCGGCGGCGGTGTGATGCATCGTCATGTCAGTCCTCTCCGCGCACCATGGTGAAGAAATCGACGCGCGTCTGTCCGGCGGCCGCCGCGCGCGCGGCGGCCTGCTCGGCATGGGCGCGCGCCAGCGGCTCGATAACGTCGCGCCGCACGCGCTCGCGCCAGGCATCCATCTGCAGCAGGCCGTCCAGGACGGCGGCCTGCTCCGCGTGGCGCGGCGCGCGCCCCCGCACATACGCGGTGCCGACGACGCCGTCGTCGAAGGCGACGGTACAGCGCGTCACGGAAAGCTCGCCCAGGTTGAATTGCGCGCCGGTCCCGCCCGCACGGCCGCGCACCATCGCCATGCCGGTCTCCGGCGCGCGCAGCTTGCGGTAGCCGGGCAACGCGCCCAGCCCGGCATAGGCGCCGGCCAGCGCCTGGGGATCCGCCAAGGCCATCACGCGCATCCAGGCGGCGCGCGGGGCGTGGGGCTGTCCACCGGTATCCGAAATCATGGTTACCTCTAAACGTCTATACGAGTAGATGTAGTATGATCGCCCGGACAGCAAAGTTCAACCGCAGTGAAGCACGATGTGGGTGAATTTTTTATGACTACGCCTGCGCAACGGGACGACATCATGGTGGAAAGAGGATCGGGCATCGCCATCTGGCGCCAAATCGGCGAGGCCCTGGCGACGGACATACGCAACAAGCGCTACGTGCCCGGCGAACAGCTGCCGCCGGAGCCGGAGCTTGCCGCCAAGTTCTCCGTGAACCGCCACACGATACGGCGCGCCATGGGGGCGCTGGAGCAAGGCGGCCTGGTGCGCATCGAGCAGGGCCGCGGGACTTTCGTGCAGGAGCATGCCATCGATTACGCCATCGGCAAGCGCACGCGCTTTTCCGAGAATCTCGGCAGCCAGGGCGTACTGGGCCATACGCATGTGCTGGACAGCGGCACCGTCAAGTCGGCCGACATCGCGCAGCACCTGGGCCTGGCGCGCAACGCGGCCCTGCTGCGCGTGCATCTGGTCGGCAAAACCGAAAACCGCACCATCAGCGTGGCCGAGCATTATTTCGACGAAAAGCGCTTTCCCGGCTTCGTGGACAAGCTGAACGCCACGCGCTCGATCTCCAAGACCTATCGCCAGTTCGGTATCGCCGATTACACCCGCAAGTGGTCGCGTATCACCGCCACGCTGCCCAACGACGATGTCGCGCGCCTGCTGGCCCAGCCCAAGACCCGCCCCATCCTGAAGGTAGAGGCCTTGAACGTCGACCAGGACAAGCTGCCGCTGCAATACAGCGTCACGCGGTTCTCCGGCGACTGGGTGCAGCTCATGGTCAACGACCAGGACTAGCCCCGGCGGCCCGCTCCCCAGGGGCCGCCGCGTCTCGCAACACATCTAGACATCTGTCCGTCATCAATCCCGCCTAAGCTATCCGGCTCAACAGGTAGACCTATGCATACAGACACTACGCCCCCCCGCTTTCTGCGCGGCATCCGCGGCCGCCGCGTATTGACGTCCCAGGGGTTGGGCCCAGCCGGCCTGTCCTTCGCGCAGGACCGCATCGCCGAGGTGAGCCTGGACGCGGACCACCCGCGGGCGGATTTCGACGCCGGTAACCTGCTGGTGCTGCCCGGCATCGTGGACCTGCACGGCGACGCCTTCGAACGCGCCATCATGCCGCGCCCCGGCGTGACCTTCCCGTACGACGGCGCCCTGCTCGACGTCGATCGCCAGCTGCTTGCCAACGGCATCACCACCGAATTCCACGGCTTGACCCTGTCCTGGGAAGGCGGCCTGCGTGGCGAGCCCTACGCCCAGCGCATGTTCGACGCGCTGGAACGCATGCAGCGCCTGCTGGGCGCGCGCCATTACGTGCACCTGCGCTTCGAGACCCATCACGTGGCCGGCGTGGAACTCGCGCAGTCGTGGATACGGGCGGGCAAGGTGCGCTTCCTGGCCTTGAACGACCACCTGCCCAGCATGACCAGGCGCCTGGGCGACGACCGCAAGCTGCTGCAGTATGCGGAACGCGCGGAATGCGACCTGGACACGTTCCAGGAACGCATCCGGGCGGCGATGAGGTCGGCCGACGCCGTGGCCGGCGCCATGCGCGAACTGACCGATTGCGCGCTGGACGCCGGCCTGGAGATCGCATCCCACGACGACCGCGATGCCGCCACGCGGCGTTATTACCACCAGCTGGGCTGCAAGGTGGCGGAATTCCCGCTGACCATGGAAGCCGCCCAGGTCGCCCGCGGGCTGGGCGACTCCATCGTTTTCGGCGCGCCCAACGTCGTGCGTGGCGGCAGCCACACCAATGCGCCCGATGCGACGGCGATGATACGCGCCGGCCTGTGCGACATCCTGGCATCCGACTACTACTATCCCGCGCAATTGAACGCCGTCCTGAAGCTGGCCGCCCGCGGCATCCTGCCGCTGGAGCAGGCCTGGGCGCTGGTGTCGCGCAACCCCGCGCGGGCAGCGGGCCTGAAGGACCGCGGCCTGCTGGATGCCGGCATGACGGCCGACGCCATCGTGGTGGACGACAGCGTTCCCGAGGTCCCGCGCGTCTGCGCGGCCATCGTCGGCGGACGCCTGTGCTATGCCGCGCGCCACTTCGACAGCCGCCTGGAACGGGCCGCCGCCTGAGGTGCCACACCATGCCGCGGGCTTATCGATATGCCGTTTACCTGGCCCCGGTGGGCGCCTGGCGCGAATTCGGCCGGGCCTGGCTGGGCCGCGATGAAGAAACCGGCCAGCGCCTGCCCCGCTCGCGCCAGGACGATCCGCGCCTGGACGCCTGGACCGAGGCGCCCCGCCACTACGGGCTGCACGCCACCCTTAAGCCGCCATTCCGCCTGCGGCGCGGCACCACCGCCCGGGGGCTGGACGAGACCATGCGTGCATTGGCGCGCATGCAGGCGCCCTTCTCCATCGGCCTGGAACTGCGCGCACTGCGCGGTTTCCTGGCCTGGTGCCTGCCCGACGACGCGGGCACGCACGCGCGCGTACGGGCACTGGCCGACCGCATGGTGCGCGACGTGGATGCCTACCGCGAACCGCCTTCTCCCGCCGAGATCGCGCGCCGCCGGCCCGACCAGCTCAGCCTGCCCCAGCAACGCATGCTGGCGGAATGGGGCTACCCCTATGTCTTCGACACCTACACCTTCCATGTCACGCTGACCGGCCAATTGGGCGGCACGGAGCTCGACCACGCGCAGGACCTGGTGCGCGCCCGCGCCGGACGCGCGCTGGACGGCGCCATGCCCGTCGAGGCGGTCAGCGTATACGTGCAGCCACGCCAGGACGATCCCTTTATCGTCGCGCGGCATTACGGTTTCGACGGCCGCGTCCGCGACGCCGCCGGCAGTTCGTATCTGGACGACGACGCGCCATGAAGGACGATTCCCCGCCCCTGGTCTACGTCATGGGCCCTTCGGGCAGCGGCAAGGACACGCTGCTGCGCCGGCTGCGCGCCATGAGCGCGCCCGAGGACCGCATCCTGGTGGCGCACCGCTACATCACCCGTCCCAGCGGGGCGGACGAGGCCTCGCTCGCGCTGGACGAAGAGGAATTCGTCCGCCGCGAACAGCTCGGCTGCTTCGCCCTGTCCTGGCGCAGCCATGGCCTGGCCTACGGCATAGGCGTGGAGATCGACGCCTGGATGGCGGCGGGCGTGACCGTCCTGGTGAACGGATCGCGGGCCTACCTGCCGCAGGCCTGCGCGCGCTATCCGGGCCTGTGCGCGGTGGAGATCGCGGTCGCGCCGCAAGCCCTGAAGCTGCGCCTGGCGGGACGCGGCCGCGAAAGCGGACACGCGCTGGAAGCAAGGCTGGCGCGCGCGACGACACCGTTCCACGTGCCGGCGGATTGCCTGCACCTGACGATAGACAACAACGGCGCGCCCGAAGAAGCGGCGACGAAACTGCTGGACATTGTCCGGCGGCGCCACGCATAGCGCCTTGCGCGGGCCGCCCGGAATGGGCCGCGTCGCCCCATCCCGGGCGCGCCAGGCCTGGATCAATGCCCCAGCACGCGCAGCTCCCACGAAACGATGGCGGCGGCGGGCGCCGGATCCCGGGCGTCGATCACCTGCAATGTCCAGGTGCCGCGCGCGGACTCGTCCAGGAAGGCGTTGGATGCGGCCAGGTCGATGGAGAACTCGTCGGTGCCTATGAGCTTGACCATGGTGTGCGCCGGCAGGATGATGCTGCGAGTTCCCGCGGGCGACGTCAGCACGATATGCAACTGGCCGGGCTCCTTGTGCGTGGTACGCAGCCGCAGCTGTACGGTCTCGACCTTGATGTCGCCGTCCACCGCGATGCGCGATTTCCCGGCGTCGGCGTCCTTGGCCGAGACCGGCACATCCGTCTGCGCCGTCGCCAGCCAGCCGGTGTTGCGCAGCGGCCCCAGCAGCCTATGGCGCCGCGCGGCCTGTACCGCGGCGCTTGCGTCAACCAGGCCAAAGCCATACCAGTTGCTGAAGGCGCGCCCGGCGGCGTTGGTCACCCAGCCATCGTCCAGCACCAGTCCT
This sequence comes from Bordetella bronchialis, assembly GCF_001676705.1. NCBI lineage: Bacteria > Pseudomonadati > Pseudomonadota > Betaproteobacteria > Burkholderiales > Alcaligenaceae > Bordetella > Bordetella bronchialis. The sequence continues at coordinate 1,130,001 of NZ_CP016170.1, read as the reverse complement.
TGCCAGACGATCTTCTGGCGGTCCGGGTCCAGCTTGCGCGCCGTGGTGGCCAGGATGTACTTGATGTCGCGCCACGTCAGCCGGGGATTGGCCTGCAGCACCAGCGCGGCAACGCCCGTCACGGTCGGCGCCGCGGCGGAGGTACCGTTGGCGCGCGCGGTGTAGTTGCCGCTGGGGTCGATGGGCGACGCGCTTGCGCTGTCCAGCGCGTTGAAGCGAGGATATCCCGGTTCCTCGCGATTCAAGCCCTGTTGCACGCCCGTGGTATCCGCCGCGACGATGGCCGGCGCGTACAAATGCGCATCGTCGACGCGCGAGGATCTTCCGTGCGCGCCCGATTCGACGAGCCGCGCGGTATGGCCGTTGGCGCCGGATGCCTCCGCGTATTGCCTTTCGTGGCCGAATTCGCCCCCCAGGCCGCTGACCCAGAGCGCCGAGCCGGTATTGGAATAGGAAGCCTTGACGCCGGCGGCGTTCACCGCCCCCACCGTCAGGGCGTTGGCCATGGTATTGATCTTGTCGGCCGTCGCGGTCAGGCAACTGATGCCCGTGCCCATCGTCGCGGCACGGCAGGCGTCGGCATCGATACCGATCTTGTGGGGCCGCTCGAATTCGTTGCCGGCGGACTTGATGAAAAGCTTGCCGTGACGCGAATCGAGCTCGGTATCGGGGTATTCGGATGCATCGTACGGGGCGAAATACACCGGCGAATTGCCACCGCTGGCGTTGTGCAGGATGGGCGTGGGCAGATCGTGCGCGCCGGGCGCCATCATGTCGAGCAGCCTCGCGTCGGGCGCGATGCCGCGGCCGCCCTTGCCGTTGTGCGCCACGGCGCCGATGATGCTGGCCGTGGCGGTGGCGTGCGCGACCTCGCGCGCGGGCGAGCGGGCCGGGTCCACCGGTCCGCCCAGCACCAGGTTGGGGGCCAGGTCCTCGTGCCCGGGATCGATGCGGCCTTGTTCGTGGATGGCCACGACGACGCCCTTGCCGGTGATACCTTCGCGGTGCAGCGTGCCGATGTTCAGGTCTATCCCGGGCGTGGGCAGGGTATCGGCGAAGACACGCTGCCCGGTGTTCTTCAGGTGCCACTGATAAGGGTACAGCGGGTCGTCCCGCCCCGCGCTTTCGAGCGTAAGCGTCGCGTTGTCGGCGGCTTGGCTGGCGGGGGTCGCCGGCGTGACGGGCGCCGGCATGGGGTCGGGCGGCACCGCGGCCGCGGGCGTGGAAACGTGGCTGGAAATCATGGGGACATGGACGGGTTGAAAAAGGCCACATGGTGGTGGCCCGGCGGCGCGCTTCGATCCCCGCATCCAGTGCCCGTGGAGGGCGGCGCTCCACGATTCATCAACGCGCGCCCTGCTCCCCTGCCCGTCCCGCCGCCCACGCCCGGCGTCGACCGATGCGCCCACGGAGGCGCCGCTCAGGCGGCCACCGTCTCCAGCATATCCAGGTAGTGCCGCAGCGGCGGCGTCGCGGCCCCCGGCACCTTGGCCAGGTCGTCGTACTTGCGCAGGCGCACGGCCTCGGCGAAATATGGCAGGCGCTCGAAGGCCTGCACTTCCTGCGTGCTGAACGGACCGCCCTGCAGCACCAGCGTGTCCTTGGACGCCTGCGACAGCGTGGCCCAGTATGCGCGGTCGACGGCGCACAGGTAGCGCTTGGCCGGCACGTGCAGGCGCACCGGCGCGCAGACGCTCTCGCCGACCAGGCCCAGCAAGGCGCGCGCGCCCACGTCCTGGTGGCGCTTGTCCTCCTGCTCGCTCTCGGCCATCATCAGGTGGCCGATATCGTGCAGCAGTCCGGCGACGACGGTGGCGGGCGATTCGCCGGCCTGTTCGGCCAGGGCCGCGCACTGCAGCGCGTGTTCGGTCTGGGTAATGGCCTCGCGGCCGTAATAGGCGCTGCCGTAGCCGCGGAACAGGCTCTCGACGCGCGCCAGCGTCAGGGCTTCGGACATGACGCCCCCCATCAGATGAAAAGTTTGCGTATGCGCGACGACAGCAAGTCGATGCCCGTCACGAAGACCACGATGATGATCATGACCGCGCAGGTCTGCGCATACTGGAAGCTGCGGATGATCTCCCACAGCACCATGCCGATACCGCCGGCGCCCACGATGCCCACGACGGACGCGGACCGCACGTTGGACTCGAAGCGGTACAGGGAATAGGAAATCCACAAGGGCAGCACCTGGGGGATGACCCCGAAGACGATTTCCTCTATGGCCCCCGCGCCCGTGGCGCGCACACCCTCCACCGGCCGGGGATCGATGGCCTCCACGGCCTCGGAGAACAGCTTGGCCAGCACACCCAGGGTATGCACCCACAGCGCCAGCACGCCGGCGAAGGGCCCCAGGCCCACGGCGACGATGAACAGCATGGCGAAGACCATCTCGTTGATGGCGCGGCAGGCGTCCATCAGCCGGCGCACGGGCTGGTATACCCAGGCCGGGACGATGTTCGACGAGCACAGCAGGCTCATGGGAACCGCCAGCACAATGGCCAGGAAGGTACCCCAGATCGCGATCTGGACGGTGACCAGCATTTCTTCCAGGTACATGCGCCAGTCGCGGAAGTTCGGCGGGAAGAAATCCCGCGCGAACTGCGACATGTTGCCCGAATCCCGGAACAGGTCCAGCGGACGCATGTCGGCGCCCTGCCACGAGGCGGCCAGCACCGCGATGACGATGGCCCAGGCCAGCATGGTGGGCAGCGAGCTCTTGGGCGGTTGCGGCGCGGGCCGCGCCGAGGACAGGGTGGCGCTCATTGGATATCTACCTGTTTACTGCGATGCGCGCGATTACTGTTGCGCCTTGGCGGCGGTGACCTGCTTGGCCAGGTCCGCCAGCTTGGCATCCAGCTCCGCCAGCTTCTGCTGCTTTTCCTGGGCGCCCAGCGTCGTGTCGTGCTCCACCTTGGCACGCTGGCCGGCCAGGTTGATCTGGCGCACGGGCAGCAGCTGCGTGTTGTCGGATTGGACGAAGCCCTTGTAGGTCAGGCCCTGCAGGTTCTTCAGCTCCTGCGCGGCGTTGGGGCCGGTCTTGCCGTAGTTCACGAAGAAGGCCTGCACTTTCTTCTTCAGGTCGGCCGGCAGGTCGGTGCGCCACACCAGCGGATCGGCGGGAATCAGCGGCGACTTCCACAGGATGCGGATCTTTTCCTCCGCATTGTGGCCGGTGCTGATCTGGTAGCGCGCGATCGCTTCGGTATTGGTGATCGCCACGTCCACCTGGCCGTTCATCGCCGACAGCAGATTGGTCTCGTGGTTGGCGATGCGGAAATTCTTGAAGAAACTCTTCGCATCGATCTTGTTCGCGCCCCACAGGTAGTAATTGGGAACGGCCGTGCCCGAGGTCGAGTTGGGATCGCCGGCGCCGTAGCTCATGGTCTTGCCGTTCTTCAGCACGTCGTCCAGGGACTTGACCTTGCCGTCCTTGGCGGTGACCAGCACCGACCAGTAGCCGGGATTGCCGTCCTTGTCGATCACGTGGGCAAAGACTTCGCCCTGGGAACGGTCCACCGCCTCGATGGCCGACAGGTTGCCGTACCAGGCCAGCTGGACCTTGTTGAAACGCATGCCTTCGATGATGCCGGCGTAGTCGGACGCGAAGAAGGGCTTGACCGGCACGCCGACGGCCTTGCTCAGGTCATCGATAACCGGCTGCCAGGCGCTGCGCAGATTGGAGGACGATTCGGTCGAGATAATGCCGAAATTCAGGGTCTTCGCGTCCTGGGCGAACGCCGGAGCGGTCAGGGCCGCGGAGGCGACGAGGGCGCAAAAGGTTCTGCGAAGCATGAGGGTAACTCCGTGTCTTGCGGTAGGAAGGAAAGGAATTCAGGCGGCGGCCAGCTGGGGACGGCCCGTGGCGGCGCGCGGCGGCAGGCCTTCCGCCGGCGGCGCGGCAGGCATCAGCTCGTCCAGTTCGGTGCCATACAGGTCTTGCAGCATCGCCGGGCTCAGGTCGGCCGAGGGACCGTCGTACACCACCTTGCCGTGCCGCAGGGCCACCACCCGCGGGCAGTAGCGCATGGCCACATCGACCTGGTGCAGCGAAACGACGACGGCCACGCCGCGGGCGCGATTGATCTGTGCCAGCGTATCCATCACGCGGCGCGACGATTCGGGATCCAGCGAGGCGATGGGCTCGTCGGCCAGGATGGTGCGCGCGTTCTGCACCAGGGTCCGCGCGATGGCGGCGCGCTGCTGCTGGCCGCCGGACAGGTTCGAGGCGCGCTGGAAGGCATGGCCTTCGATGCCCACCTGCGCCAAGGCGTCCAGGCCCACCTGGATTTCGCCGCGCAGGAACCAGCGCAGCAGGCTGCGGTACAGGGGAACGCGCGGCAGCATGCCGGCCAGCACATTGGTGATGACCGGCAGGCGGCCCACCAGATTGAATTGCTGGAAGACGAAACCGATGCCCGCGCGCGCGCGGCGCACGTCGCGGCTGATGCGGCCGTTGCGCTGGATCAGGTCGCCGTTGACGCGGATCTCGCCGCCGCCGGCATCGGCCGCCACGAAGCCGGCCAGGTGGCGCAGCAGCGTGGACTTGCCGGAGCCCGAGGCGCCGAGCAGCGCGACCATTTCGCCGTCCCGCACCTGCAGGCTCACGTCGTCCAGGGCCTTGTGCCCGGGACGGAAGGACTTGCTCACCCCGCGCACATCGATTGCATAAGTCATGACGGATCCCGCCTTCAAATTGATGCGAGTAGTCTGGGCAGCCCCCATGACAAGGGCATGACGGTGTAATACGGCATTCAGACAGTTTTTCGTGACGGTCTGTATGTTCGTCATCAAAATGAAATGATGCGCACCGCCATGCGGGCCGCTGCATTAGTCCTCGCGGCGGAGTCCCCAGGCGCGCCCCCACGGCTCCGGTCGCGGCCCCGCAGGCGGCCATATACGCGCTATTGCGGCGAAACACCCGCCAGAAACGCCGATATCGCGGCTGCCCAGCCGTGCAATGCATGAGCACGCTGCGGCGCCGCATCGGCAGGGCCGTTGCACCCTAAGCACATGGGTCATCTCCGGTTCTTATGGAGGACGCATGGCGCTGCGCCGGACGCGCAGAATCGGAGCATGGTTAAGGGCATAGGAGGTCGCCCATGGGCTTGCTCAGGACTTTATTCGCGCTATCCGTGGTTCTGGACCACTCACCTTTCAATGACGGCAATATGCTGGTGGGCGGACGCCTTGCGGTGCAGCTTTTCTATGTCATTTCGGGTTTCCTGATTTCGTACATCCTGGCCACCGACCCGGCTTATCGCAGCACGGCACGCTTCTACGAGAACCGCTTGCTGCGGCTGTTTCCCACGTATCTGGCGGTCGCCGTCGTCGCGCTGGCGCTGAACTGGGTGGCCAACCCGGAATTCATCGACGTATACCGCCGCAGCCCCGACAGTGCCGACCTGTTCCTGGTGCTTTCGAACCTGTTCATTTTTGGCCAGGACTGGCTGATGTTCTTCGGCATACGCAACGGTACGCTGGCCTTCACGGGCAGCTATGCCGCCAGCGACGTGCCGCTGTACCAGGGCTTGCTGGTGCCGCAGGCCTGGACGCTGGGCGTGGAGCTGAGCTTCTACCTGATCGCGCCGTTCGTGCTGCGTTCGATGTGGCGGGTGGCGGCCCTGTTCCTGGCGTCGCTCGCGCTGCGCGCGGTGCTGTTGCATATGGGCGTGGCGCAGTCCGACCCGTGGACGTATCGCTTCTTCCCGCTGGAACTGGCGCTGTTCCTGGCCGGCGCCCTGTCGCACCGGCTGTTGCTGCCGGGCTGGCAGCGGCTGGTCGCGCGCTTCCATTACCTGCCGGAACTGGCCACCGGCCTGTTCGTGGTGTATGCCTTGTTCCACTTCTCGGTGACGATCAACCACAACGTGCGCGACGCCCTGGCGCTGGCGGTGTTCACCGGCATCCTGCCGCTGACTTTCATCTATCAGTCGCGGCACAGGCTGGATAAAAAAATCGGGCAGCTGAGCTACCCGATCTATATCTCGCATGCCGTCGCCATTCTGCTGGTGCATCAGGCGACGAGCTGGCTGGGCCTGACCGACGCGCTGGCGATCTCGGTGCTGAACGTCCTGCTGTCGCTGATGCTGGCCGTGGTGCTCTGGCGCCTGATAGACAGCAGGATCGAAAGGCTGCGCGAGCGCGTCAAGTCCGGCGCGCCGTCAGGCGCTCCGGCGCGCGCCCTGCGGGCTTGAGAAGGCACCGGAGACCGCTTGCGCGACGATGGCCACGACGATGTTCACGACCAGCGCCACCAGGCCCGTGTACACGCCGTAGCTGTCGCCGCCCACCACGAAGCTATGCACGGGCTTGATGCCGTCCATATAGGCCAGCGTGGTGCCGGTGGCCAGCCCGGCCAGCCAGCCCAGCAGCAGCGGACCGCCGCGGAACCAGCCGAAGAACAGGCCGAACACCACGGCGGGGAAGGTCTGCAGGATCCACACGCCGCCCAGCAGCTGCAGGTCGAGCGCGTACTGCGTGGGGACGAACAGGATGAAGACCAGCGCGCCCACCTTGACCACCAGCGAGACGATCTTGGCGACCTTGGCCTCGCCTTCCGAGCTGACCGCGGGATTGACGTAGGCCTTCCAGAAGTTGCGGGTGAACAGGTTGGCCGCGCCGATGGACATCACGGCGGCCGGCACCAGCGCGCCGATGGCGATGGCGGCGAACGCAAAGCCCGCGAACCAGCTGGGGAACAGGGTGTTGAACAGCGCCGGCACCACGTCGTTAGGGGTCTGCGGATGCAGGTTGGCGGCATAGGCCATGTAGCCCAGCAGCGCGATCAGCCCCAGCAGCAGCGTATAGGCCGGCAGGAAGATGGCGTTCTTGCGTATCGTATCGGCGCTCTTGGCGGCGAAAATGCCCGTCAGCGTGTGCGGGTACATGAAGGCCGCCAGGGCGGAGCCCAGCGCCAGGGTCGCATACGGCAGGAACTGCGAGGCCTTCAGCGTCAGGCCGGTGGCGCCGCCCTTGGCGGCAAAGCCCGCCGCCGCGGAAGAGAACACCGCGCCATAGCCGCCCAGCTTGGCGGGCACCAGCACGATCGCCACCAGCACCACGATATAGATCATCAGGTCCTTGACGAAGGCGATCAGCGCCGGCGCGCGCAGGCCGGCGGAATAGGTATACAGCGCCAGGATCACGAAGGCCGCGGCCAGCGGCAGCTCGCCGGTCAGGCCCAGGGCCTTGATCACGACTTCCATGCCGACCAGCTGCAGCGCGATGTAGGGCATGGTCGCCAGTACGCCGGTGACGGCGATGGCGAGTTCCAGCGGACGCGACTGGAAGCGGGCGTAGACCACATCGGCCGAGGTGACGTGGCCGGCCTTGTGCGCCACCCGCCACAGGCGCGGCATGATGGTGAACACGATGGGATAGACCAGGATGGTGTATGGCAGCGCGAAGAAGCCATAGGCGCCGACCGCATAGACCAGCGCGGGCACGGCGATGACGGTGTACGCGGTGTAGAAATCGCCGCCGACCAGGAACCAGGTGATCCAGGTGCCGAAGCGGCGTCCGCCCAGCCCCCATTCATCCAGGTGGCTGGCGGCGTCGCCGCGTTGCCAGCGCGAGGCCGCGAAGCCCATGACCGTGACCAGCACGAAGAAAAAGACGAATACGCCGAGGGCGGTCCAGTTGATGCCGGTCATCATTCGTCTCCCTGGCCACGCTGGCTACGGTAGACGATCCATGTCAGGAACGCGGTGATCGGCACCCACAGCAGCTGGTACCAGTAGAAGAAGGGAAAGCCGAACAGCTCGGGCAAGGTCTCGTTGTAGAACGGTACCCAGAGCAAGCCGATGAAGGGCAGCAATAGCAGAATCCACATGCCTAGACTCGTTGTAAAGGGGTTGTCTCTCGTTTGTCTCGCGGCGGGTTGCGCGGATGGACATGGCGCCACGCGACGCGAGGTAGCGTGCCGGCGGCGAGGCCGCAGAATACTCCCGTACATCGAGCGGTCGCAATAAAACCGGGCGCATGCGCAACAGTTGGCGGCCCGTTCAGGTCTCTGTCGGGCGCCTGTGCTCAGCGCTGCGCCACGCTCCGGTGGAAGGCGCCGATGCCGTACGAAACGCCGTCCCGGTACATGCACGGCGGCAGTAAAAGGTTTACACCAGGGTAAAATTAGCGTAAACTCTATCGAGTAATAAATCCCCATAGCCCAGACTGCGTCTGAGCGATTGCGGCCTGTCGGCGGCACTGCCGCTCCCACCTGCTTCTTCCAATACGCCTGCCTGGGCGCATTGCGACCAAGCGCCCGCTTGCGCGGGTTTTCAGCCGCCGCGGCGGCAAGCGTCCTCGCCCTTTTTCCACCCCGGACGCAACCGGCTGCCGGAGCGTCACGGGCGCAAGCCCTTGGACCTGGCCCCCGGGGATTTTTCCTGCCGTTGCGCCGCAGCCGTGCAACGCGACGGTTCCCCATTTCTGGAGACTTTTATGGCGAAAGAAGAACTGATCGAACTCGACGGTATCGTCGATGAAGTACTGCCCGACGCCCGCTACCGCGTCACGCTGGACAACGGCGTGGAAGTCGGCGCCTATGCGTCCGGACGCCTGCGCAAGCACCGCATCCGCATCCTGGCCGGCGACCGTGTCACCCTGGAGATGTCGCCCTACGACCTGACCAAGGGCCGCATCAATTTCCGCCACAAGGACGCCAACCCCGTGCCGCGTCCCGCCACCAGCACGTACCGACGCTAGGAGTGGCCGGGCTTTCGGCCCGATTTCGACCGAATGCGCGGTCGCGCCATGGGTTAATGTTCCGGCTTTCGCCGAAGCACCCATCAGCCAGCCATGGCGACTGAACAGGACTTGCGCGCCGCCCTCGCGCGCATCACCGAACTCGAAAAACAACTCGCCCTGGCCGACCGCGGCTGGCAGTTGCTGGGCCGCTCCCGCGCGGCGTTCATCAGCAGCCTGCGGCACACCGGCCTGTCCTACGCGCACGCCCAGATCAAGTTCGACGACTTCGTCGAGGAACAGCGCCGCCTGTACGAACACCTTACGCAGGCGCTACAGGCTGCCCACGAGCATTACGCCAGCCTGGCGCGGTCCGCGGCCGGGGAAGAAGCCCCGGAGCGTCATCCGGATGAGCATCCCGGCGAGGTCGCCGCGGCGCCCACGCGGCCCTGAGGCCGCGGGTGCCGCGCCGGCGCGCCTCACATGCACAGATTGGCGGTCTGGACCAGGTTCTGGGAACCGAAGGACGAACGCGAGGACATGCGGACTTCGACGTTGCCGTTCGCATACTGCAGGATGCGCACCACCGAACTGGGCCCCATCGCCCCTTCGGCCACCACGTCGTAGCCATTGCTGATGGCGATCGTCTTTACCTGTTCGCCCTGGCCGCGCCAGCCGTCGGCGACGCACTGCGCATAGGCTTGCGGCGACTTGGACGTACGTCCGAAAAACACCGGGTCTCTTTTCAGCAGATCGCTGGGGGAGGTGCAGCCTGCCAGAACCAGCAGGGCGGCGGCGGCGCATAGGCGACGGGTCATCACGGCATCCCATTCATTTCATCGATAACGATCCGGGACTATAGCGCAGGAGTATGCTGAAGCGGTCCCGCGGCCCGCTGGCACGGGATGCGGCATGTCATGCCGCGGTTTCGAACGTCCGCCTTTCCCAGCTCGAAAAGGAATCCCCATGAAACGTTCATACCTTGCTCTCGCTCTTGCCTGCGGCGCCCTCGCCGTTTCCGCCGTGCAGGCCCAGCCCGCCACCCAGGGCAAAACCGACAAGGGCGCCGCCCTGGTCGACCAGAAGAAAATGACGCTGTACACCTACGACAAGGATGCCCAGGGCAAGTCCAATTGCAATGGGCAGTGCGCGGCCAACTGGCCGCCGCTGGCCGCCGGCACGGACGCCAAGGCCAGCGGCAAGTGGACCGTCATCACCCGCGACGACGGCAGCAAGCAATGGGCATACGGCGGCATGCCGCTGTACACCTTCAAGAAGGACACCAAGCCGGGAGACGCGACCGGCGACGGCGCGGGCGGCGGGACCTGGCATATCGCCAAGCCCTGAGCGCGCGCCGCGGCCCGCCGCGCCGTCCGGCGGCGGGCCGCCCGCTTACTTGCGCAGCGCCGACTTCGGGCGGAAGGCCTTGACGATTTCAGGACGCGTCTCGATGTAGGGGCCGCCTATCAGGTCGATGCAATACGGGACCGCGGCGAAAATGCCGGGCGCCGCCACCTCTCCTTGCGGGCCGCGCAGCCCCTCCAGCGTTTCCTTGATCGCCTTCGGCTGTCCCGGCAGGTTGACGATCAGCGCGGCATGGTCGGGCGTTTCGCGCAGCACCGCCACCTGCCGCGACAAAATCGCGGTGGGGACGAACTTCAGGCTGATCTGCCGCATCTGCTCCCCGAAGCCCGGCATTTCGCGCGTGGCGACGGCCAGGGTGGCTTCCGGCGTGACATCGCGGCGCGCGGGTCCCGTGCCGCCGGTGGTCAGCACCAGGTCGCAGCCGACCTGGTCCACCAGCTCGATCAGGACCGCGGAAATCGTCGCCCGGTCGTCGGGAATCAGGCGCTCCGCGGACTGCCACGGCGAGGACAAGGCGGTGCCCAGCCAGTCCCGCAGCGCGGGGATGCCCTGGTCTTCGTACGTGCCCTGCGATGCCCGGTCGGACACGGACACAAGGCCGACGATCAATTCATCGGGATGGCGGCGCACAAGGCGCTTGGCGGTATTGCTCATTTGACGGCACCTGACGGAACGAAGACATTCCGCGCACTATACCGCCGCCGATGTCAGCGCCCCAGGTTGGCGCGCGGGTCGAAGGGCGCCTGGCGCTGCAGGTTGCGGTAGGCCTCGCGCATCGCCGGCGTGTCGGCCGGCGGCAGGACCACCTCCAGCTCCAGGTACAGGTCGCCCACCGGCTTGCCGGGCAGGCCGCGCCCTTTCAGGCGCAGCTTGCTGCCGTTGCGGGAACCGGCGGGGATGGCCACTTCCACCTGTCCGCCCGGGGTGGGCGCCGTCACGGTCGCGCCCAGCGCGGCTTCCCAGGGGGCCACCGGCAAGGTCAGGGCCAGGTCGCGGCCGTCCACCCGGTACAGCCGGTGCGGCTTCAGGCGCACCTCCAGGTACAGGTCGCCCGCCGCGCCGCCGGCGTAGCCCGCCATGCCCTGCCCGGCCAGGCGGATGCGCTGCCCCTCGCGGATGCCGGCGGGAATCTTCACATTGAGCTTGCGTTCCTGCAGCCGTGGCCGGCCCTGCTCGTCCATCTTCATGGAGCGCAGGCTGATCTGCCTTTCCGCGCCGTGCAGCGCGTCTTCCAGGTCGACCTCGATGGTGGCATGGTGGTCCTCGCCACGGGCGCGGAAACCGCGCGGCCGCTTGCGCGTCGCGCCGCCGAACAGGGACGAGAAGAACTCGCTGAAGTCGGCGTCCTCGCCGCCGCCGGAGGAACTGAATTCGAAACCCTGGTCCCAGCCCGGCGGCGGCCGGTGGCCGGCGCCGGCGGAAACGCCCGCCGCCAGGCCGTCATACGCGGCCCGCTTCTCGGGATCGCGCAGCACGTCGTAGGCCTCGTTGATGTCCCGCATGCGCGCTTCGGCGTCGGGCTCCTTGCTGACGTCGGGATGGTACTGGCGCGCCAGCTTGCGATAGGCGCGGCGCAGGTCGTCGTCGCCGACGCCGCGCTCCACGCCCAGGATGTCGTAATAGTTTTTGAACTCCATATTGCCCGCTCTCGGTTCCGGGTCGCCGCGCGGGGACTACCCGGCCCACGCCGCCGCGGAAAACGCTGCCTGCGCCGAGGTTCCGCGCATCCCCTTTCCGGCGCCAGCCTGGCGATCCCGGACAAACTTTCAGATAGTGGACATATCGGGGCGAAACGGCGGATTTCAACGTAAGGCAGCCGCATGGGTCTACGGAACCCTACACCCACCGCGCCGGCGGGAGGATCCGCCGTTCGGGCGATGCGCGGACGCGTGGGCCGGTCCCGTACCGTGCCCCGGGATGACGACCGGGACGGCCGTAACCGCTGGCACTGCGCCCGATACAACATTGGGAACATTATGTAGCGCGGCGACGACGTTTACGACAGAATGAGTGCCGTTCATATTAGCGGGCACCTGGTTTGTTCCGTCGCCAAACACTCACGATCCAGCAGCAGATCGTCCTGCTGGCCGGCACGCTTTGCCTGGCCCTGGTGGCCGCGGCGGCCGGCGGAGCGGCCTACATGGGCCAGCGCCAGACTCGTGATTTGATCGAACAGCACGTGGCCGACATCGCCGGCACCATGGCGCGCACCCTGGACCGCGATATGTTCGAGCGGTTCCGCGAGATCCGCATGCTGTCGGAAAGCGCGGCCGTGCGCGCCATGGCGTCGGAGTCCCTGCGCGGCGTGCTGACGGGCCGCCAGCAGTCCATGACGGACTATGCATGGATAGGCGTGGCCGGCACCGACGGGACGGTGATCGCCGCGACCCAGGGCAAGCTGGAAGGCGGCTCCGTGGCCGACCGCCTGTGGTTCAGGCGTGGCCTGGAATCGCCCAACATCGGCGACGTGCGCGAATCCAATATGCTGAACGAGCTGCTGGGGCGTCCGCGCGGCAAGGGTTTCCGCTTCGTCGAGATCTCCGCGCCCATCGCGGACCACGGCCGCGTCATCGGCGTGCTGGGGGCCCACCTGAGCTGGACCTGGGCCGCCGACGTCCGCCGCGCCATGCTGGAAGCCGACAGCGCCAGCGGCGTCCGCGACCTGTGGATTCTGTCGTCGGACGGCACCATGCTGCTGGGCCCCCGCCTGGGCAGCAAACCTTTTCCGGACGAACAGGTCGCCCGCATGCGCGCCAGCCGGCAGGGCTACTTCGAAATGCAGACGGACCAGGGCGAGATGCTGACCGGCTACGCCCTGGCATCGGGCTATCGCGATTTTCCGGGCCGCAACTGGATCATCGTGGCCCAGCAGCCGGCCCGCGACGCCTATGCCGCGGTGCGGCGCCTGGAATGGCGCGTCCTGATCCTTAGCGTGCTCATCAGCCTGGCCGGCCTGGCATTGATGTGGACGATCGCCAACCGCATCGCCCGCCCCCTGCGCGCCCTGACCAAGGCCGCCACCCACCTGGGCCGCGACGAATCCGTGACCATGCTGCCCCGCCTGGGCGGCGCCCGGGAAATCGTCGACCTTTCCGCCGCGCTGCGTTCGCTGATGCGCCGCCTGGACGTGGAGCAGGCGCGCGCCGAGCACGTGCAGCGCCGCGCGCAGATCGAGGAACAGCGCTACGTGCAGGAGATCAGCGAGCTGCGCAAGGCGGCCGGCATCGATCCCTTGTCCGGCCTGTTGAACCGCCGCTCCTTCCTGTACGCGGCCGCCATGCTGATGGCCGAACAAAGCAGCCGCATGGGGCAAGTGGCCGTCATCATGGCCGACATCGATTTTTTCAAGATGGTCAACGACAACCACGGTCATGGCGCGGGCGACGCCACCATCCGCAAGGTGGGCGAGATCCTGACGGGCTCGGTGCGCGAACACGATCTGGTCGCGCGCTTCGGCGGCGAGGAATTCGTCATCCTGCTGGCGGGCGCCTCGCCCAACGCGGTGCTGGCCACCGCCGAGCGGATGCGCCGCAACGTGCAGGAAACGCCCATCGAATACCAGCACGTGACCATCCGCATCACCATCAGCCTGGGCATCGCCGTGGGCAGCGCGCGCGACGGCGACATCCAGGCCATCATCGAAAGCGCCGACCATGCCCTGTACCGCGCCAAGCAGCGCGGCCGCAACCGGGCCGTCCTGTCCGCCTGACCTCCGGAACCCGCCATGGCTGATCCCGACCACTTCGCGCTCCTGGCCCGCTACAACGCCTGGATGAACGACAAGCTGCTGCAGGCCGCCCGCCAACTGCCCCCGCAGGGCTTGCGGGCCGATCGCGGCGCGTTCTTCGGTTCCATCCTGGGTACCCTCAACCATCTCGTGGTGACCGACACCATGTGGTTCAGGCGCTTCCTGGACCACCCCGCGGCGCTCCGCACCGGCGCCCTGGCGCCCATCGCGGCCATGCCGGTCGAAAATCGCCTGGACGCCGCGCCCTTCGATACGCTGGAGGACCTGCGGCCGCGCCGCGCCGCCATCGACGCGGCCATCGGCGCCTGGATCGGGGAACTCGGCGCCGAGGACCTTGCCTATATCCTGAGCTACCGCAACAGCAAGGGCATCGCGTCGCGGCGCGAGACCGCCAGCCTGCTGCTGCACGTCTTCAACCACCAGACCCATCACCGCGCCCAGGCCGCCACTCTGCTGACGCAGGCCGGCGTGGACGTGGGCGTGACCGATCTGCTCGTCCTGGTGCCGGACGAACTGGCCGGGCGCTGCTAGTATTGACCCGACACATGGGCGCCCCCGGCTGCCCGTGCACCACACGCTGACCGGAGGAGACCGTGGCCGTACCGCTGACCCTATACGTCGATGCCCATTTCCTGAGCCCCTACGCGCTGTCCGCGTACGTCGCCCTGGAAAAAAAAGGGCTGGACTTCGAGGTCAGGCTGGTGGACCTGGAGCAAGGCGACCAGCGGACCGCGCCTTTCCTGCACCGGTCGCCCATCGGCAAAATCCCGGTGCTGGCGCACCTGGACTTCTACCTGGCGGAATCCAGCGCCATCGCCGAATACCTGGAACACGCTTTCCCGCCTCCGGACTATCCGGCCCTGTATCCGGCGGACCCGCGCCCACGTGCCCAGGCCCGCCAGATCCAGGCCTGGCTGCGCAGCGACCTGCACGCCCTGCGCCGCGAGCGCCCTACCGAGGTGATTTTCGAAGGCATGCGGCCGGGGCCGCTGAGCGACGCCGGCCACTGCGACGCGGCCCGCCTGATCCGCGTGGCCAGCGCCATGCTGGCGCACGGCCGGCCGCACCTGTTCGACGCCTGGTGCCTGGCCGACCTGGACCTGGCGCTGATGATCAACCGCCTGGCCATCGCGGGCGACAGCCTCCCGGACGCGCTGCACACCTATGCGCAGGCACAATGGAACCACCCCGGCGTGCGCCACTGGCTGGCCAGCCGGGGATAGCGGCGCCGCACGGACATCCAAGGCCCCGCCCTGGCCCCTGCGCAGCCGGTCCCGCATGGGCCGGCGGACCCGTCGGCGGGCCCTCCAGCCGGCACGCGCCGCGCCTTCAGCCCGCCCGCTGCTGCAGGACTTCCACGGCGGGCAGGGTCTTGCCTTCCAGGAACTCCAGGAAGGCGCCGCCGCCCGTGGAGATATACCCCACCTTGTCGGTGATGCCGAACTTGGCGATGGCCGCCAGCGTATCGCCGCCACCGGCGATGGAAAATCCCTGGGACTCGGCGATCGCGCGGGCGATCGCTTCGGTGCCGTGCGAGAACTGTTCGAACTCGAACACCCCAACCGGCCCGTTCCACACGATGGTGCCGGCCTTCTTCAGGATGTCGGCCAGCGCCTGCGCGGTCCGCGGCCCGATATCCAGGACCATGTCGTCCGCGCCGATGGCGTCGGCCGGCTTGACCGTGGCCGGGGCATCGGCGCCGAACGAGGGCGCGCACACCACGTCGGTGGGAATGGGCACATCCGCGCCGCGCTGGCGCATGATGTCCATCACCGCCGCAGCCTCGCCCTTCTGCTCCGGTTCGGCCAGCGATTTGCCGATGGGCTTGCCGGCGGCCAGCATGAAGGTATTGGCGATGCCGCCCCCCACCACCAGCTGGTCGACCTTGTCCGCCAGCGACTGCAGGATGCTCAGCTTGGTCGACACCTTGGATCCACCCACGATGGCCACCAGTGGGCGCTTGGGTTCGTGCAGGGCACGGCCCAGGGCATCGAGTTCGGCTTCCAGCAACGGGCCGGCGCAGGCCACGGGCGCGAAGCGCGCGATCCCGTGGGTGGTGGCCTCGGCGCGGTGCGCCGTACCGAAGGCATCGTTGACATAGACATCGCACAGCGCCGCCATTTTGCGCGACAGGCCTTCGTCGTTTTTCTTCTCGCCCGGGTTCACGCGGCAGTTCTCCAGCAGCACCACCTGGCCCGGGGACACCTGCACGCCATCCACCCAATCGCGCACCAGGGGCACGGGCATGCCCAGCAGCTCGGACAGGCGGCGGCCCACCGGCGCCAGGCTGTCGGCGTCCGTCAGCTGGCCTTCCTTCGGCCGCCCCAGGTGGGACGTCACCATCACGGCCGCGCCGGCGTCCAGCGCCATGCGGATGCCCGGTACCGAGGCACGGATGCGCGTGTCTTCGCTGATGTTGCCGGCGTCGTCGAACGGCACATTGAGGTCGGCGCGGATGAACACACGCTTGCCTTGCAGCGCGCCGGACTTGGCCAGCGCGGACAGAGTATTTACCTTGGACATGTTCTTTCCCCGGAAAAGAGTCGGCCCCGATCGCCGCACATGGCGGTCCTCCGCCCCTGGCGGGGCGCCATCGCTCCAGCGGGCCTTGCGGCAATAGAGGAAAACAAGGGGGACGCGCGCGTCCCCCTTGTTCGTGGTCACTGCATGCGCGACGCGCCGCTTACTTGGCGTTCATCAGCGCAACGGTGGTGTCCAGCATGCGGTTGCTGAAGCCCCACTCGTTGTCGTACCAGGACGAGACCTTGACCAGCGTGCCCGAGACCTTGGTCAGCGTGGCGTCCACGGTGCTGGAAGCCGGGTTGTGGTTGTAGTCGACCGACACCAGGGGTTCGGTGTTGTATTCCAGGATGCCCTTGAGCGCGCCCTGCGAGGCCGCCTTCAGGATGCCGTTGACTTCCTCGACGGAGGTTTCGCGCTTGGCGATGAAGGACAGGTCGACGATGGACACGTTGATGGTCGGCACGCGGATGGCGTAGCCGTCCAGCTTGCCGTTCAGCTCGGGCAGCACCAGGCCCACCGCGGCGGCCGCGCCGGTCTTGGTGGGGATCATGCTCATGGTGGCCGAACGGGCACGGCGCAGGTCTTCGTGGTAGACGTCGGTCAGCACCTGGTCGTTGGTGTAGGAGTGCACGGTGGTCATCAGGCCCGACACCACGCCCAGCTCGTCGTGCAGCGGCTTGACCAGCGGCGCCAGGCAGTTGGTCGTGCACGAGGCGTTGGAGATGACCGTGTGTTCGGCCTTCAGGGTCTGGTGGTTGACGCCGTACACCACGGTGGCGTCCACGTCCTTGCCGCCGGGCGCGGAAATCACCACCTTCTTCGCGCCGCCCTTCAGGTGGGCGCCGGCTTTTTCCTTGCTGGTGAAGAAGCCCGTGCATTCCAGCACCACGTCGACCTTGAGCTCGCCCCAGGGCAGTTCGGCCGGATTGCGGTTGGCCAGCACGCGGATCTTGTCGCCGTTGACGATCATGTACTCGCCGTCGACTTCGACGGTGCCGGGGAAGCGGCCATGCACGGTGTCATAGCGCGTCAGGTGCGCATTGGTCTTGGGATCGCCGAGGTCGTTGATGGCGACGATCTCGATACCGTGCTTCTTGCCGCTTTCGTAGTGCGCACGCAGGACATTGCGTCCGATGCGGCCGTAGCCGTTGATGGCAACGCGTATGGTCATGACTCGATCTCCTCGTTTACAAAACCTGTTTGACGGCCTCGGCCACCTTTTCGGCGGTCAGCCCGAAGAAGGGGAACAGCGCGCCGGCGGGCGCCGATTCGCCGTAGCGATCGATGCCCACCACGGCGCCTTCCAGGCCCACGTATTTATGCCACAAGCCGGTGGTGCCGGCTTCGACGGCGACCCGCGGCAGGCCCTTGGGCAGCACGCTGGCGCGCCAGCCCGCATCCTGCTTGTCGAACACATCCGTGCTGGGCATCGATACCACCCGCACGGCCACGCCATCCTTGGCCAGCAATTCCTGTGCGGCCAGCGCCAGGGCGACCTCGGAACCGGTGGCGATGATGACGGCGCGCGCCTGGTCGGCGTCGCGCAGCACATAACCGCCCCGGGCGATGGCGGCCAGGGTTTGTTCGTCGCGCGGCACGAACGGCAGGTTTTGGCGCGACAGCAGCAGCGCCGTCGGGCCGCCGTCCCGCACCGCCATGCCGATGCTGGCGGGACGCCGGACCGCCTCGATCCAGGCCACCGCGGTTTCGGCGGTATCGCAGGGGCGCCACACCGACAGGTTGGGGATCAGCCGCAGGCTGTTGGCATGCTCGATGGATTGGTGCGTGGGGCCGTCTTCGCCCAGGCCGATGGAATCGTGCGTGAACACATGGACCACCCGCTGCTTCATGAGCGCGGCCATGCGCAGGGCGTTGCGCGAATAATCGGAGAAGGTCAGGAAAGTGCCGCCGAACGGCAGGTAGCCGCCATGCAGGGCGATGCCGTTCATGATGGCGGCCATGCCGAACTCGCGCACGCCATAGTTGATGTGGCGGCCGAACTGGATGGCCTTGTCGCCGGCGCGCACCGGCGCCACGCCTTTCCAGTCGGTGTAGTTGGAGCCGGTCAGGTCGGCCGAACCGCCCAGCAGTTCCGGCAGCGCCTGCGCCAGCGCGGCGATCGCATACTGCGAGGCCTTGCGGGTGGCGACGGTTTCCGCCTTTTCGACCGTGGCGGCCAGGAAGGCGCGTGCCTTGTCGGCGAAATCGGCGGGCAGTTCGCCCTGCATGCGGCGGGTGAACTCCGCGGCTTCGGCCGGGAATTGGCGGGCATAGGCGTCGAAGCGCGTCTGCCATTCGTGCTGCGCGGCGGCGCCGGCCCGGCGCGCGTCCCAGCCTTCGTAGAATTCCGGCGGGATGACGAAGGGCGCATGCGTCCAGTTCAGCGCGGCGCGCGTGGCGGCGATTTCGTCCTTGCCCAGCGGCGCGCCGTGGACCTTGTCGGTGCCGGCCATCGTGGGCGCGCCCTTGCCGATGACGGTGCGGCAGGCGATCAGCGTGGGGCCGCCGTGGCTGGCGGCATTCGCCCGCGCCTGGCGCAGGGCGGCATCGACCGCGTCGACGTCATGGCCGTCGACGCCGCGGATCACATTCCAGCCGTAGGCTTCGAAACGGCGGGCGGTATCGTCGCCGAACCAGGCTTCGACCTTGCCATCGATGGATATGCCGTTGTCGTCGTACAGGACGATCAGCTTGGACAGCCGCAGCGTGCCGGCCAGCGAGCAGACCTCGTGCGAGATGCCTTCCATCAGGCAGCCGTCGCCCACGAAGGCGTAGGTGTGATGGTCCACCACGGCATGGCCGGGGCGGTTGAATTCGGCGGCCAGCAGGGCTTCGGCCAGCGCCATGCCGACGGCGTTGCCCAGGCCCTGGCCCAGCGGGCCGGTGGTGGTTTCGACGCCGGCGGTGATGCCGACTTCCGGATGGCCGGGCGTGCGCGAGTGCAGTTGGCGGAATTGCTTGATTTCCTCGATGGGCAGGTCGTAGCCCGTGAGGTGCAGCAGCGCGTACAGCAGCATCGAGCCGTGGCCATTGGACAGCACGAAACGGTCGCGGCCGGGCCAGGCCGGGTTGGCCGGATTGTGGCGCAGATGCCGCGTCCACAAGGCTTGCGCGATCTCCGCCATGCCCATGGGAGCACCCGGGTGCCCGGAATTCGCCTGCTGTACGGCGTCCATCGCCAAAGCGCGGATGGCATCCGCCAAAGAAGGTTGTCGGGCGGTCGGATTGCTCATTCTGGAAGGGCTCGTCTGCCGGCGAAGGTCGCGAAAAAAGCCGGCCATAGGGTTTGAAGAGCTCACGATTTTAGCATCCGGGCGGGGGTCCTCCGGCGGCAGGGCATCCTGCGGGCGGCCTAGTGCGGCCCGGCCATCCGATGGACGGCGCGCGGGCGGCGGTAAGATTCCCCGCGCAACCCTTATACGACACCGACATGCCCAGCCCCCGTTTCCATTGCCCCTTCGCGCTTTCGCCTCATGCCCGGATCGAACTGCCGGACGCCATCGCGCATCATGCCGCGCGGGTGCTGCGGCTGCGCGACGGCGAGACGGTGGTCCTGTTCGACGGCAACGGGGGTGAATATCCGGCCACGCTGCGCATCGCCGGCAAGACCGTGCACGCCGAGCTGGGCGCGCACGATCCGCGCGAGGCCGAACTGGGCGGGGGCATCACCCTGGTCCAGGGCTTGCCCTCGGGCGACAAAATGGACTGGATCGTGGAAAAGGCGGTGGAACTTGGCGTGGAGCGGCTGGTGCCCATCGCCGCCCAGCGCAGCGTCCTGCAATTGAACGGCGAACGGCAGGACAAGCGCCTGGCGCATTGGCGGCGCGTGGCCGCGGCCGCCAGCGAGCAATGCGGACGCAACCGGCTGATGCGCATCGACGCGGTGGCCAGCCTGGCGCACTGGCTGGATACGCCGCCGGCCGGCCCGCGCCTGTTATGCCACCCGGAAGACAGCGCGCCGCTGAATGCGGCCCTGGATGACGCGCGCCGCGCCGGATCCCTTGCCCTGCTGGTGGGCCCGGAAGGCGGCTGGTCGGATGCGGAACAAGCGGCGGCACGCCAGGCCGGCGTCGCGGCGGTAAGCTTCGGACCGCGTGTGCTGCGCACCGAGACCGCCGGCCTGGCGCTGGTGGCGGCGGCGACGGCGCTGTTGGGCTGGGAGCAGCCCGCGGCGGCGCGGGCGCCTTGAATCCCCGGGGCTAGTCCGCTTCGCCGTAGGGCGCCGCGGCAACGCCGGGCTCGGCCGCGGGATGGGCGCCGGCATGCTCGACGATATAGGCGAACAGCCGGCCGTTTTCGCGCGCGTATTCGGTGACGTCCTGGCAGATGGAGACGATGTGCGCGGCGTCTTCTTCCAGGGCCGGATCGCCGGAATGCAGCTTGTGCAGCCACAGCACGACGCCGACCTTCTGATCGAGCACGGTGTCGGAGAGGCAATCCGAGAGTTCGTCGAAACTGCGGAAATGCATCGGGAAGTCCACCGCCTTGGCGATGGCGCGGAAGACAGCCGAGCGGCTGCGGGCGCGGTCGCAGTCGGCGACATACAAGGCCGCGCGCAATTCGCCGGCAGCCTCCACCACGGATTGCCTATCCAGCGCAGCAGCATCGAGCTCACCGCCACGCTGCAACTGGCGTTGCAATGCGGGCTGACCGGTTCTGGCCATGCTCGGACCTCCTGCAAAAAAAGCCACCGCGACCCATCCGCGGAATACGCTGCATCGTATCGGCATAAAGCGGATCGATCAATCGCATTGCGCCATGATTTTGCGGCATTCCCATACACGGGCTATCCACGGTCGGCACCGTGGTTTCGGAAGATACACCGAAGACCGACGCAATGAAAAGGGCCGGAGACCGGGGCTTGCGCCCGCGGTCTCCGGCCCGTCGTGCCCAGCCGCCCGGACTAGCGGCGGTTGTTCGCGTCCACCACCGCCAGCGCGGTCATGTTGACGATGCGGCGCACCGTGGAACTGGACGTAAGAATGTGTACCGGCGCATTGGCCCCCAGCAGGAAAGGACCCACCGCCACATTCCCGCCGGCGGCAGTCTTCAGCAGGTTGTACGCGATATTGCCCGAATCGACGTTGGGGCAGACCAGCAGGTTGGCGGTGCCCTTCAGCGTGGAGGACGGCAGGATGCGCAGGCGCAGCTCTTCGTCCAGCGCGCAATCGCCGTGCATTTCGCCGTCGATTTCGATTTCCGGCGCGCGATCGCGCACCAGCTGCAGCGCGGCGCGCATTTTCTCGCCGGACGAGGAGCTGCCCGAACCGAAATTGGAGCGCGACAGCAACGCCACCTTGGGCGCCACGTTCAGGCGGCTCATTTCCTGGGCAGCCGCGATGGTGAATTCCGCGATCTGCTCGGCGCTGGGATCCTCGTTGATGTGCGTATCCACCAGCACGACGGTGCGCTCGGCCAGCAGCAGGATGCTCATGGCGGCATAGACATTGCAGCCGGGACGCTTGCCGATGACTTCGTCGACGAAGCGCAGGTGGTCGGCGTACGCGCCCACCGTGCCGCAGATCATGGCGTCCGCATCGCCCAGGTGCACCATCATCGCGCCGATCAGCGTCAGGCGGCGGCGCATTTCCACGCGGGCCATTTCCTTGGTGATGCCACGGCGGCACATCAATTCCCAATACGTCGTCCAGTAGCGATGGAAGCGCTCGTCGTACTCGGGATTGGTGACTTCCACGTCCTCGCCCAGGCGGATGCGCAGGCCCAGGCGCTCGATGCGCGCCGCCAGCACGGCCGGACGGCCCACCAGAATGGGCTTGGCCAGGCCTTCGTCCACCACCACCTGCACGGCGCGCAGCACGCGCTCGTCTTCGCCCTCGGTGAAGACGACGCGGGCCTTGCCGCCTTCGCGCACCAGGCGCTTGGACGCCGCGTACACCGGCTTCATGAAGGCGCCGGAGTGGTACACGAACTGCTGCAGCTGCTCGATGTAGCCGTCCATGTCGGCCAGCGGACGCGTGGCCACGCCTTCTTCCATCGCGGCCTTGGCCACGGCCGGCGCGATGCGCACGATCAAGCGCGGATCGAAGGGCTTGGGAATGAAGTATTCCGGGCCGAAGCAGAGGTCGAAGGTGCCATAGGCGGCGGCCACGACTTCGCTCTGTTCTTCCTGGGCCAGCTTGGCGATGGCATAGACGGCGGCCTTTTCCATGCCGCGCGTGATGGTCGTGGCGCCGACGTCCAGCGCGCCCCGGAAAATGTACGGGAAGCACAGCACGTTGTTGACCTGGTTCGGATAGTCCGACCGGCCGGTGGCCATGACGGCGTCGTCGCGCACGCTCTTGACCACTTCGGGCAGGACTTCCGGCGTGGGGTTGGCCAGCGCCAGGATCAGCGGACGCGGTGCCATCGCGGCCACCATATCGGGCTTGAGCACGTTGCCCGCCGACAGGCCCAGGAAGACGTCGGCGCCTTCGATGACCTCGGCCAGCTTGCGCAGGTCCGTCTTGCGCGCGAAGCGGGCCTTGTCCGGATCCATCAGCGCGGTACGGCCTTCGTAGACCACGCCTTCGATGTCGGTGACCCAGATGTTCTCGATGGGCAGGCCCAGGTCGACCATCAGTTCCAGGCAGGCCAGGGCCGCGGCGCCCGCGCCCGATGTCACCACCTTGACCTTGCCGATGTCCTTGCCGACGACCTTCAGGCCGTTGATGAAGGCCGCACAGACGGTGATGGCCGTGCCGTGCTGGTCGTCATGGAAGACGGGGATCTTCATCCGCTCGCGCAGCTTGCGCTCGACGACGAAGCATTCCGGCGCCTTGATGTCCTCGAGGTTGATACCGCCGAAGGTGGGCTCCAGGCCAGCGATGATTTCCACGAGCTTGTCGGGATCGGTCTCGCTGATTTCGATGTCGAACACATCCAGGCCGGCGAACTTCTTGAAGAGGACCGCCTTGCCTTCCATCACGGGCTTGGACGCCAGGGCGCCGATGTTGCCCAGGCCCAGCACCGCCGTGCCGTTGGAGATCACGCCCACGAGGTTGCCGCGGCTGGTGTAGCGGTAGGCATTCACCGGATCGGTGACGATTTCTTCGCAGGCGGCCGCGACGCCGGGCGTGTAGGCCAGGGCCAGATCGCGCTGGTTGGTCAGTTGCTTGGTCGGCGTGACCGAGATCTTGCCGGGGCGGCCCTGCTCGTGATATTCGAGCGCGGCCTTGCGAAGATTGGCGTCCATGATGGCTTGATACGTGTGAAGAAAGTTGAAAACCGAAAACGCAGGATTCTAGTCCCTTGCGGCGTTGGGTGCTGGAAACCGCGCGAAAACCTGCCATTGCGCTGCCGTCGCGCGATCCCGCGCCACGAAGAAACGATGCCCCCATGCCTGGGCGGCCCACCGTTTCTTACATCTGCAAAGTCTTTTATCTTACTCCGCTCACGCTATCCGGTCCCGGATGTGCGATGGCGCGTGGCGTGGCGAGGCCCGCGCACACGCCGCATACGGCGCGATCGGCCTTGCCCGCTGCTGGCCGCTTCCGGCGCGAGCATCGCGGTGCCTCGCATGGCATCGCGCTTCAGAAGGGCTCGGGAAACAGGCCGGCGGGATCGAAGCTGTCCTTGATCCGCCGGTCCAGCGCCCGCGCTTGCGCCGGCGGCAATCCCGGCGGCAACCGCGTGGTTTCGCTGTCTTCGGCGGGAGCCGCATCGCCGGCATGATCGCCATGCGCCGCGATGCGCCCGGCAGGCGGCACTTCCAGAATCAGGCTTTCCAGCCATGCCAGCGTGCCGCCGTGGCCGTGCAACATGCGCGCCAGATTCGTCGAGGCCGGCGGCACGGGCAGCAAGGCGTCGAGCCGGTACCGGGCAGGCCAGGCCGATTGCGCCGCGCACCATTGCGCCTCCGGCCCGGATGCCAGGCGAAACAGCGTGGGCACCAATTGCTGCAGTGCCGCGCTGCGCAGCGGCCAGCCGTCATCGGCGCCGAAAGGTCCCAGGGTGTCGGCCACCCCGTCCGCCAGCAGCACATCGGCCGCATAGATGCCGGAAAGGTCCGCGCGGCCCGCGGGCCATGCCGCGGCATGCCGATCCGCCAGCCAGGCCGCCACGGTGCGCCCGGCCTCCTGCCCCGCGAACTGCCGCAAGCCGGCCTGCGCGAGCGCGCCCAGCGTCACGCCGGGACCGGCACGCCAGCGCGCCCGCGCGCCCGTTTCCCGCACCAGGGCGTCCAGGCGGCGCGGATCCACCCACAGCACCGGCCGTCCCTCGACGGCGGCGGCGCTGTCCGCCAGCGCCAGCTGCACGCCATGCTCCGCGCACAGCGCGCGCGCCTGCCGCACGTCGGCCGCGGTCCGGGGCGTCCAGCGCGCCTGGGGTGCCTGGGATGCCCCGGCCGGCATGCGCGAGCCCTGGCCATCCGGATCCGATGCCGGCAGCAGCTTCAGCTCGCCGTCGCAGGCGCGGCGCAGGCTGTGGCAAAAGGCCTGCCACGGCGTGCGCGGCGTCGATCGCCCAAGAAGAAACGCCCGTCGCGATGGCTGCATGACTACAATCCTTTCCTTCCTATCCGCCAACTGCCGACAGAATCCGTATGCTGTACCCGCTCGCCGACCGTACCCACGAGTTCCTGACCTTCCATGCCGTTGAGATGTTCAAGCAGGCGCAGGCACTGCAGGCATCGGGCCGGGACATTATCAGCCTGGGCATCGGCGAACCGGACTTTACCGCGCCGCCCGCGGTGCTGGAAGCGCTGGAACGCGCCGCCAGCGCCGGGCTGAGCGGCTATAGCGCCCCGGCGGGACTGTCCGCGCTGCGCGAAGCCATCGCCGGGTTCTATGCCCGTTTCGGCGCGCACGTCGATCCCGCGCGCGTCATCGTCACGGCCGGCGCCTCCGGCGCGCTGTCGCTGGCTTGCGCGGCGCTGGTCAACCCGGGCGACGAAGTCCTGATGCCCGACCCATCCTATCCCGCGAACAGCAACTTCGTACTGGCCGCCGGCGGCCGGCCGCGGCTCATTCCGAGCACGCCGGCCAAGCGCTTCCAGCTGTCCGCGGCGGACCTGCGGGAACACTGGACCGCGCGCACGCGCGGCGCCATCATCGCCTCGCCCAGCAATCCGACGGGGACCTCGGTTGCGCAGGCCGAACTGGCCGAACTGCTGGCGGAAACCCGCCGGCGCGGCGGCTACACGCTGATGGACGAAATCTACCTGGCGCTGTCCTACGACGGCGCGCCGCGGTCGGCGCTGGCGCTGGATGACGAGGTCATCGTCATCAACAGCTTTTCCAAGTACTTCAACATGACGGGGTGGCGGCTGGGCTGGTTGATCGTGCCCCAGCCCATGGTAGCCACGGTAGAAAAAATGGCCGCCAGCCTGGCCATCTGCGCCCCCACCCTGGCCCAGCATGCCGCCCTGGCCTGCTTCCAACCCGACACGCTCGCGCTGTACGAAACGCGCCGCCTGGCCTTCCAGCAGCGCCGCGATTTCCTACTGGACGCCTTCCAGCGCCTGGGGATAGCCGTGCCCGTCAAGCCGGACGGCGCCTTCTACATCTATGCCGACGTGTCGAAATGGGGCATGGACAGCACGGATTTCGCCATGCGGCTGCTGCACGAAGCCGGAGTCGCCGCGGTCCCGGGGCTGGATTTCGGCCCCGCGCATGCCAGCCGCACCATGCGTTTCGCCTATACGACGGGCATGGACCGGCTGGAAGCGGCGGTGGACCGCATCGACGGATTTCTGAAGGGCCTGTGCGGCTGAAAACCGGCGCGATCAAGAACCGGCGCGGTTGAGGACCGCCCCGCCCACCACGCCGTCGCTCAGTCCCGCGCCAGCGGAATGCCGGACGCCAAGGCCAGGCGGCGACGCTCGGCCTGTACTTTGTCGCCGTAGCCGCCATCGTTGGGGCCGCTGGCTCCCACGTAGCAGGCCAGGCCGCCCGGCACGGAGCCGCGGCGCTTGATGCAGTCCTTCAGGATGCCGGCGCCGACGCGGATATTGGCCACGGGATCCAGCGCGCCCTTCTTGCCATAGGCGTCGAACTTGGACTGGTGCACGCTGGTCATCACCTGCATCAGGCCTTGCGCCCCCACGCTGCTCTCGGCGAAGGGGTTGTAGCGCGATTCGACGGCAATGACGGCCAGCAGCAGCAAGGGATCGACCTTCAAGTCCCGCCCGACCTTGTACGCGGTATTGACGAGCACCGCGGTGGCGTCGGACGCGACCTTGTACTTGCGCGAGATATAGTTGCGCAGCGCTTCGGTTTGCGCATTGCTGACGGCGTCCGACCGCGCCGCCGGCTTGGTCTCCGGATGCGGCAAGGGCGTCAGGAAAGCGGTTGCGTTGTTGCTCGTTTCCGGGACGGCAAGGGCGACGGCGCTGGCTGAGCGGTCCGCCGCGGTGCCGACACCGTCGTCGGCATCGCCCAGGGCATCCGCATCGGCATAGGCGCTGTCGGAACCGGCGGGCGGAACCGTCGCGGGCGCCAGGGCGGCGAGCAGTGCCTTGTGTACCTGCAGCGCCTGGTCCCGCAGACCGGGCAAAGCCAGACCCATGCTTACGGTGACGATGACCGCGATGCCCAGATAAACCGAACAGATGCGCAGCCATTCGCCGAGATAGCGGTGAACGCCTTGTGCCAATTGCCGGAATAAGGGGTAATTGGCCACTGACGCATAAGGCATTGGTGACCTCCTGCGTTTTAAAGGGAAGGGGATGTTAACCTCTTATGGCCTTCCCATATGTAACAAATCCCGTAAATAACATGCAACGTTAGGCAATTCTGCCTAACTTCCGCGAATTCGCATTTCGTCTCCCATAGGCCTTCCGTGAAGTACCGAGATTTAAGAGATTTCATCGCCCAACTCGAATCGCGTGGCGACCTCAAACGCATCGCCGCGCCGGTCTCGACGCACCTGGAAATGACCGAAATCGCGGACCGCGTCCTGCGCGCGGGCGGCCCTGCCTTGCTGTTCGAACAGGCTCGCCATCTGGACCGGCCCGCCGGCATGCCGGTGCTGGCGAATCTGTTCGGTACGCCGCGACGCGTCGCGTGGGGCATGGGCGCCGACCAGGTCGAGGCCTTGCGCGATACGGGGGAACTGCTGGCCTCGCTGCGCGAGCCCGAACCGCCCAAGGGCCTGCGGGACGCCTTCGCCAAGGTAGCGATGCTGAAGGCGGCGCTATGGGACATGAGCCCCAGGACAGTGCGCGGTCCGGCCTGCCAGGAGATCGTGCTGGAAGGCGACGACGTGGACCTGGCCCGCCTGCCCTTGCAGACTTGCTGGCCGGGCGATGTGGCGCCGCTGCTGACCTGGGGCCTGGTGATCACCAAGGGCCCCCGCGCGCGGCGCCAGAACCTGGGCATCTACCGCCAGCAGCCGGTCGGCCGCAACAAGCTGATCATGCGCTGGCTGTCCCACCGGGGCGGCGCGCTCGATTTCCGCGAACACGCGCAGGCCCACCCGGGCCAGCCCTTCCCGATTGCCGTGGCGCTGGGCGCCGATCCCGCGACCATCCTGGGCGCCGTCACGCCGGTGCCCGATACCTTGTCGGAATACCAGTTCGCCGGCCTGCTGCGCGGCTCGCGCACCGAGGTGGCCAAGGCGATCGGCAGCGACTTGTCCGTGCCGGCCTACGCGGAAATCGTGCTGGAAGGCCACCTGCTGCCTTCCACCGACCCGCGCGCGGTGGCGCCCACGGTGCCCGACGGCGTGGCGCCGCCGCCGGCGACGGGCTACGAGATGGCCCTGGAAGGCCCCTACGGCGACCACACCGGCTACTACAACGAGCGCGACTGGTTCCCGGTTTTCACGGTGGACCGCATCACAATGCGCCGCGACCCCATCTACCACTCCACCTACACGGGCAAGCCGCCCGACGAGCCGGCCGTGCTGGGCGTGGCGCTGAACGAGGTCTTCGTCCCGCTGCTACGCCGGCAATTGCCGGAAATCGTCGATTTCTACCTGCCGCCGGAAGGCTGCAGCTACCGGCTGGCCGTCGTGTCCATCCGCAAGCAGTACGCCGGCCATGCCAAGCGCGTCATGTTCGGGCTGTGGAGCGTGCTGCGCCAGTTCATGTACACCAAGTTCATCGTGGTGGTGGACGAAGACGTCAATCCGCGCGACTGGAAGGAAGTGGTGTGGGCCATGACCACGCGCATGGACCCGGTGCGGGACACCACGCTGGTGGAACGCACGCCCATCGATTACCTGGATTTCGCCTCGCCGGTTTCCGGCCTGGGGGGCAAGATGGGCCTGGACGCCACCAACAAATGGCCGGGCGAGACCGACCGCGAATGGGGCCGGCCCATCGTGATGGACCCCGCCGTCAAAAAGAAAGTGGACGCGATGTGGGGGGAACTGGGTTTGTGACGGCCTGGGTGGCGGCGTCGCTGGCCTGGCGTGCCCGCCAGCCGCGATAGACCTGCCATCCGACCGCTCCCGCGGTGGCCAGCTTCAACAGCCGGGACCGCTTGCCGCGCAGGAAGATCGCCGACAGCGTCGACATGATCACCGGGTAGCGGCGGACCACCGAAAAAGCCTGCCACGCCATCATCGGCATGTTGCCCGCGCTGAGACGGGGCACCAGGCCCTTGACCAGGTGGGACGGCGACAGGGATGCCGTCAGGCCGGCAACGTTATGGACCAGGGCCTCGCGCTCGACCGCCGCGCGGGCGCGCAGCAGTTCGATGCGCACCTGGCGATCGACCTCAGGGGACATTTTGCTCATCGCGAGGCCTCCCGGCGGATAGGGTGCGAGTGGCGTTCGGCTTGCGCGCGCCGTTCCGCTTCTTCCTCCGCCTTGGCCTGGGCGCGCAGATGCTCCAGCAACTGCACGTCCCGCGCCAGCTCTTCCAAGGTGGCGGCGAAGGGGGCCGGACCCACGGTCAACATGCGGCGCACGGCATACAACAGCCCCAGCCCGAGAACGGCGTAAATGGCCGCCAGCGCTCCCAGGGCCATATAGCGTTCATCGGTGGGCCAGAAATACACGGCGACCAGGATGGAAAACACCAGGACCGCCAGCGTCAGGAACAGCAGCGCCGCGAAAGAGCAGCCCAGCAGTTTCAACAGGCGGGCTTTTTCCGCGGAAGCCTCCAGGGCGAGGAGCTCGAACCGGGTGCGCCCGAGTTCGATCAGGCTGGAGGCAACGCCGAGCAAGGATTTGCGTAGGGCCATATGCTGATACGGGCCATCGAGCAGGCACAGGCGGCCGGCTCGATCGTTGCCCCCTCCAGTCAGTTCAACGGCGGCTGATCAACAGACCCAGCAGCAGGCCGGTCAGGCCGGCGATACCGATGGCCTGCCACGGATTGTCGTGGACATAGTCGTCCGTCGCGCGCGCCGCCTTGCGGCCGCGTTCCATCACGGCATCCTGCACTTCGTACAGCGCTTCACGCGTGCGCTTCAGTGAGGTCATGGCACGATCACGCAGTTCGGCCGCCTTGTCGCCGGTGCTGGCCGCGGCCTCGCGCAACAGGTTTTCGGCGTCGTTGAGACTGCTTTTCACGCTGTCGATCAGGTTTTCCTTGGCGCTTTCGGGTGTGGTCGCGTTCATGTTCGCTCCTTTCTTTTTGATCCGTGTTCCTGACGGAAACAATGATACCAGCGGCGTTTTGCCTCAAGCCCCCTATTGCTACCGACTGCTACGCGCGCGCCGCCGGAAAACGCGCGATGCAGGCTGCGGCCAGGCTGCGGTTTTCTATTTGACCGCCTTGGCGCGGCGGCTTATTTGATCTTTGTTATCTCGACGGCGGATTTGATGCCCTGCTGGTCGATGTCCTGCTTCATCACCAGGTTGACGGCCGGGCAGTACCAGTCGGTGACCGTGGTGTTCAAGGCCGGAATCGGAATCGTCAGCCCCTTGAAGGTGGCCATGGTCGGATCCGTATCGCGGCTGTAGGAGATGGGCCAGCAGGACTGCTTGCCCAGCGCCGTATCCAGGGTGCGCCGCGCGCCCACCGTCTTCTGGCCGATACGCACGGTGGTGCTGGGCTGGCCGCCCACGGGGGCCTCCTTGCCGATATTCAGGCGGAAATTCGCGCCCGGCAGCTTCTGGCCCGGCCCGGAGATCTTGCCGTCATAGGCGAACAGGCCCAGCATGCGCAGGTCGAACTGGCCGTCGGAAGCGGGCTTCTCGCCGGCGTTCTCATACCGCACGAAGCTGGCCTTGCCGTCCCGTACGGTCATCAGGTAATCCAGCTTGGACTTCCCCGGCGGCAGGCCGGCATACGAGAAAGTGGCGATGCCCGTGACGCGCGCCTGGCAGTTTTCTCCATTGCGTTTCGTTACGTCGGCAAACGAGAGGTCGGCACCCAGTTGCAAATTGCCGGAGCCCGTCAGCTGTACCTGGCCGCCGTCGCGCACGAACTGGGCGTCGCAGACGCCGGCCTGCGCGGCGCCGGCCGCCAGCACCATCGCGGCGGCCGCCGCATAAAGCAAAGTGGCGGGAACCGGGCGCCGGCCCCGCCGCGGTAAACGCGCGTCGCGGGCGTGGCAAGCCGGCACGGCAGCGAGAGCGGAATGCGGATACACCATGGGAGACCTCTAGCGAAAACAGCCGCCGCTGACACCGGGCGGTTGCACCGATACTACACCGCGGTCCGGCCGGCGGGCGCTGCAAGCGCGTGAGGAATTCCCAGGGGCGTTTATAGCGCGCCGACATAAAATCGGATCGGAATATTAGTTTTCATTATATAAACATGCCCACATCTTCGTTCGGGCATGGGTGCGCGCCTTTCTAGAATGGAGCGCTCGCCCATGCCGCGCCGCGGAAATGGGCTCGCGCCGTTTCCTTTCGCAGCCTGCCATGAAGCTATTTCCCCTATTCGCCGACCTGAGCCAGCGTCTCGTGCTGGTGGTGGGAGGCGGCGCCGTCGCCGCGCGCAAGACGCAAGCCTTGCTGGAGGCCGGCGCCCGTGTGCGGCTGGGGGCGCCGGAACTGAACGCCGAGCTGGCGGCGCTGGCAAGCGAAGGCAGGATCGAGCACATCGCCGGTTATTTTCAGGACGAATGGCTGGACGATGCCTGGCTGGCGGTCGCCGCCACCGATGACGATGGCGTCAATGCGCGCGTAGCGGCCGCCGCCGGCGTCCGCCGCATGCTGGTGAACGTCGTGGACGACCCCGCCCTGTCCTCGTTCCAGGTGCCCTCCATCGTGGACCGGTCGCCGCTGATCGTGGCGATTTCCTCTTCGGGCGTGGCGCCCGTGCTGGCCAGGCGGCTGCGCGAACGCATCGAATCGATGTTCGACCATGCCCTGGGTCCCTTGGCGGAGCTGGCGGCGCGCTACCGGGCGCGGATCCGCGAACGCCGCCCCGACCTGGGCGCCCGCCGCCGCTTCTACGACCGCCTGATGGACGGCCCGGTCGCCGCCCTGCTGCGCCAGGCGCGCCCTGCCGAGGCCGAACAGGCACTGCAAGCGGCCCTGGAAGCGCCCCAGGACCCGCCGGCGGGCAGCGTGGTGCTGGTCGGCGCGGGCCCCGGCGACCCCGGCCTGCTTACGCTGAAGGCCTTGCGGGCCTTGAACGAGGCCGACATCATCCTGTACGACCGCCTGATCGGCGGCGAAATCCTGTCGCTGGCGCGGCGCGATGCCGAACGCGTCGACGTGGGCAAGCGGCCGGGCGAGGACCACGCGGCCACGCAGGCGCGCATCCATGCGCTGATGGTCGAACATGCCCGGCGCGGCCGGCGCGTGGTGCGGCTGAAGGGTGGGGACGCCTTCATCTTCGGCCGCGGCGGCGAGGAACTTCAATACCTGCGCGCCCATGGCGTCCCGTACGAAGTCGTGCCCGGCGTGACGGCGGCCCTGGCTTGCGCGGCCCACGCCGGCATACCGCTGACCCACCGCGAGCACGCCCAGTCGCTGCACCTGATCACCGCCCATTGCCGCGATGACGGCCAGACACCGGATTGGGCCGCGCTGGCCCCGGGGAACCAGACCTTGGCGTTCTATATGGGCGTCAGCCAGCTGGAACCGCTGTCGCGCCGGCTGCGCGAACATGGCCGGCCGGCGGATACGCCCTTCGCGCTCGTGGAAAACGGCAGCCGCCCGGACCAGCGCGTCCTGACGGGACGCCTGGAAGACCTGGCCGGCCTGGCGAGCAAGCACGCCATCCGCGCACCCGCGCTGCTGATCGTCGGCAGCGTCGCCGCCCTGGCGAACGAGCTGCATTGGTACGGCGAGCACATCGACGGCATGGCCGCGGCGCTGCCGACCTAGGCGCGCCGAGCCTTGCACGCCGGCGGGGCGCCTTGCGCGCCGTTCGGGCACAGGACCGGCATGGCGCGCCGCCCCCGCGTCCGAACGCCCGGCGGATTCAGTCGATGGCCTGCCGCGTGCCGAAGATGCGGTCGCCCGCGTCGCCCAGGCCGGGGATGATGTAGCCGTCCTCGTTCAGGCGCTGGTCGATCGATGCCGTGTACACGTGGACATCGGGATGGTCGCGGCCCAGGCGCGCGATGCCTTCCGGGGCCGCCACCAGCACCAGGGCGCGGATGTCGCGGCAGCCCGCGCGCTTGAGCATATCGATGGTGGCGCACATCGAGCCGCCGGTGGCCAGCATCGGATCCACGATCAGGGCCACGCGGCGATCCAGGTCGGCCACCAGCTTTTCCAGATAGGTATGCGCCTGCAGGGTTTCCTCGTTGCGGGCCAGCCCCACGACACTGACCTTGGCGCCGGGCACCAGCGTGAGCACGCCGTCCAGCATGCCTATCCCGGCGCGCAGGATGGGAACCACGGTGATTTTCTTGCCGGCCAGCTTTTCCACGTCCACGGTGCCGCTCCAGCCCTGGATCTGGCAGGGCTCCAGCGGCAGGTCCTTGCAGGCCTCGTAGGTGAGCAGCGCGGCGACCTCCTGGGACAGTTCGCGGAAGCTCTTGGTGCTCAGGTCGGCGCGCCGCATGATGCCCAGCTTGTGGCGGATCAGCGGATGGCGGATTTCATGCACGGGCATGGGGGTCTCCGGTATCTATGGATGGAATCGTAGCCCGGCGGTCAGCGCTCGGCCAGCCACTTGATCAGCGCGTCGTCGAAGGGACGCACGGCGTCCGCCCGCTCGTCGTTGACGATGCTCACCACCACGTAGCGTTTGCCGCTGGCGCCCAGGACGTAGCCGGCCATGGCCCGCACATTGACCAGCGAGCCGGTCTTCAGGTGCGCCATGCCGCGGGTATCGCGATCGCGCAGGCGCCGCCGCATGGTGCCGTCGACGCCCGCGATGGCCAGCGAGGACATGAATTCCGGCATATAGGGGGAATTCCAGGCCACGGTCAGCAGCGATGCCAGGCTGTCGGCGGAAATGCGGCCGATGCGCGACAAGCCCGAGCCGTTGTCGATGACGAGTTCGGGCATCGACAGGCCCTGGCTGCCCAGCACCCGCCGCACCGCCGCCGCGCCGCCGGCCTCGGTGGCGGGCCGGCGGCCGCCTTCCGCGCCCAGGGTCAGCAGCAGCAGGCGCGCCATCACGTTATTGCTGCGCTTGTTGATCGTGCGGATCACGTCGCCCAGCGGCGGCGATTCGTGGACGGCCAGCGGCACGGCATCGGGCGGCACCATGCCGGCGCGCACCTGCCCGGCGAACGTGCCGCCCAGTTCGCGCCAGAGCAGCCGGAAGACTTCCGTGGCGAACTCCGGCTGCGACAGCGCCAGCCGGTACAGGCTGAACTCGCCGCAGGAACCCGCCACCTTGCCGCTGAGCCGCAGCGTGATGCCCTGTTGGGTGATGACCGGTTCGGTGGCCACTTCGGGGGATCCGGGGCAGGCCACGTCGCTCCACTCCACCTGGCCGCTGACGCTCACGCCGGGCACGGGCGGATCGATGACCGGGCGCCAGCGCCGTGCCGCGGGATCCGGCATGAAAAGCAGCCGCACCGCGCCGAATCCCACCATGAAGGCGTCGGGACTGGCGTTGTAGGCGCGGTCGGGGGCGCCGTCGAAGGCGCCGGGATCGGTGGCCACCGGGCCGAAGATCGTCCGGTCTATCACCAGGTCGCCGATCTGGCGGACGCCATGCAGGCGCAGGTCGCGCAGCAGGGTCCAGAGATCCTGCATGAGCAGCAGCGGATCGCCGCTGGCGCGCAGGTACAGGGGACCGGGCAGGACGCCGTTGGCGCCTGGCCGGGCGCCCGGCTCGGACAGCAATTCCGTGCGCCAGACGTAGTTGGGGCCCAGGCTGGACAGCGCCGACCACGTGGTGACCAGCTTCATCACCGACGCGGGATTGCGCGGTTCCTTGGCGTTGACGGATACCAGGCGCTGTCCGCCCAGTTCCTGCACCACTAGCGACAGGGAGCTGGTCGGCAACTTGCTGGCGCGCCAGGCGGTGGCGAGTTCGTGCGGCAGCACGTTGGCCGAGGCGGGCGCCAGGCCCTGGGCGCGGGCCGCGCCGGCCGTCAGGCCCGTCATCGATATGGCGATCAAGGCGGCCGCCAGCCGCCGCCCCACGCTTGCCGTCCGCCAGCCCCACCGCTCGATCATTCCGCGCCCGCTTCCTTCACCGATCCGCCAAAAGCGCCAAGGATACACGGGCCGGACGCCCGGCTTTCGCCCGCCCACTACAATCACGGGTTGGCTTTCGACGATTTTCACATTCAGCGTGTCACTCTCTCAACCTTCCAGCCATCGCGTTTCCGACTTCGATTACGAGCTGCCGCCGGAATTGATCGCCCAGCATCCCAGCGCGGAGCGCGGCGGCAGCCGGCTGCTGCACCTGGACGCCCAGGGCGGCCTGCACGACCGGCGCTTCCCCGATATCGCGACCCTGCTGCGGCCGGGCGACCTGCTGGTCTTCAACGACACGCGGGTCATCAAGGCGCGGCTGACCGGCCACAAGGCCAGCGGCGGCAAAGTGGAAGTGCTGGTCGAGCGCATCACCGCGCCGCGGCGCGCGCTGGCGCACGTGCGCGCCAGCAAATCGCCGGGCCCGGGCACGGTGCTGCGGTTGGCGGACGCCTTCGAAGTCCAGGTGGAAGGCCGCGCCGGCGAATTGTTCGACATTTCCTTTCCGGACGACGTGCTGGCCCTGCTGGATGCCCATGGCGCCACGCCCTTGCCGCCCTATATCGCGCACGCGGCCGACGCCCAGGACGAGACCCGCTACCAGACCGTGTACGCGCGCGAGCCCGGCGCGGTGGCCGCCCCCACGGCGGGGCTGCATTTCGACCAGGCCATGCTCGACCGCCTGGGCGCGGCGGGCGTCGAACGCGCCTTCGTCACGCTGCACGTGGGCGCCGGCACTTTCCAGCCGGTCCGGGTGGAAAACGTGGCCGACCACGTCATGCACGCGGAGTGGTACACCGTGCCCCAGGCCACGGCGGACGCCATCGCGCAAGCCAAGGCGCGCGGCAGCCGCGTGGTCGCGGTGGGCACCACCAGCGCCCGCGCGCTGGAATCCGCGGCCGGCCAGCATCTGCCGCTGTGCGCCACGCAGGGCGACACCCGCCTGTTCATCACCCCCGGCTATCGCTTCCAGGTGCTGGACGCGCTGGTCACCAACTTCCACCTGCCGCAATCGACGCTGCTGATGATGGTGTCGGCGCTGGCGGGAATGGAACCCATCCGCCGCGCCTATGCCCACGCCGTGGCGCAGCGCTACCGTTTCTTCAGCTACGGCGACGCGATGTTCATCGAAGCCGCCGCGGGCCTCGCACCATGACCGGACTCGATTTTCAACTGCTCGCCACCGACGGCGCCGCCCGGCGCGGCCGCATGACGCTGAACCATGGCGTCGTGGAAACGCCCATTTTCATGCCGGTGGGCACCTATGGCAGCGTCAAGGCCATGATGCCCCACGAACTGGCCGAAGTCGGCGCGCAGATCGTGCTGGGCAACACCTTCCACCTCTGGCTGCGCCCCGGCACCGACATCATGGAAAAGCACGGCGGCCTGCACGGCTTCATGGGATGGGACAAGCCCATCCTGACCGATTCCGGCGGCTTCCAGGTGTTCAGCCTGCAAGGCATGCGCAAGATCACGGAAGAAGGCGTGCGTTTCGCCTCCCCCATCGACGGCGCCCGGCTGTTCCTGACGCCGGAAGAATCGATGCGTATCCAGCGCGCGCTGAATTCCGACATCGTCATGGTGTTCGACGAATGTACGCCTTACGAAATCGAGGGCCGCGCCGCCACCGAGGAAGAGGCCGCCCGCTCGATGCGCATGTCGCTGCGCTGGGCGCGGCGCTCGCGGGACGCCTTCGACCAGTCGGGCAATCCCAACGCCCTGTTCGGCATCGTCCAGGGCGGCATGTACGAACGGCTGCGGGACGAATCGCTGGCGGGCCTGCTGGATATCGGCTTCCACGGCTATGCCATCGGCGGCCTGTCGGTGGGCGAACCCAAGGAAGACATGATGCGCATCCTGGCGCACGTCGCCCCGCGCCTGCCCGCGCAGGCGCCGCGCTACCTGATGGGCGTGGGCACGCCGGAAGACCTGGTGGCCGGGGTCGCGCAGGGGGTCGACATGTTCGACTGCGTCATGCCCACCCGCAACGCCCGCAACGGCTGGCTATTCACCCGCCATGGCGACGTCAAGATACGCAATGCCCGCTACCGCGACGACACCCGGCCGCTGGATCCCACCTGCGCCTGCCACACCTGCCGGCATTTCACGCGCGCCTATCTGCACCACCTGCAGCGCGCCAACGAAATCACGGGCGCCCGCCTGAACACCCTGCACAACCTGCACTTCTACCTGGCGCT
Organism: Bordetella bronchialis; assembly: GCF_001676705.1. Lineage (NCBI taxonomy): Bacteria > Pseudomonadati > Pseudomonadota > Betaproteobacteria > Burkholderiales > Alcaligenaceae > Bordetella > Bordetella bronchialis. The sequence continues at coordinate 1,093,025 of NZ_CP016170.1, read as the reverse complement.
GATGGGCGAAATGCGGGAGGCCATCGCGGCCGGCCGCTTCGAAGCCTGGCGGGAAGAATTCGCCGCCGACCGGGCGCGCGGCGTCGATTAGCGCCGGCCGCGTCCTGGCGCCCGGCGGCGCGGCGGCACGCGGCGCTTCCCCGGGCGGGCAGCTTCGCTACAATAGCGGGCTGCCCTGTATGCGCAGGCTCGCGAAAAAACGCAAAAACCATATCAAAAACCCGATAACCAACCGGATCCGCCCGGCGGAATCCATCAGGAGAACCCGATGTCCCTTACCGACACCCTAGGCGTCGTCGTCGCCCAAGCCGCTCCCGAGAGCGCGCTGATGAACATCCTGCCCATCGTGCTGATGTTCGTCATCCTGTATTTCCTGATGATCCGGCCGCAGATGAAGCGCCAGAAGGAACATCGCAACCTGCTGGCCGCGCTGAGCAAGGGCGACGAAGTCGTCACCGCCGGCGGCCTGCTGGGCAAGGTGACCCGCGTCACCGACACCTACATCACGGTGGAAATCGCCGAAGCCGCGGACAAGCCGGTGGAAGTCGTCGTGCAGAAGACCGCCGTCTCCACCGTGCTGCCCAAGGGAACCATCAAGGCCCTCTGACCGTCCCAGGTTCACCGCGCGGCCCCGCCGCGCGGCGCGCCGGCCAGTCGCGGCGCCCGCCTTCCCCGTCACATTCGTCACAAGCAAGTAGCCGGCCATGAACCGCTATCCCCTCTGGAAGTACCTTACGGTCCTGATCGCGGTCGTCATCGGCCTGCTGTATACGCTGCCCAATTTCTATGGCGAATCCCCCGCGGTGCAGATCTCCAGCGCGAAAGCGACCGTCAAGGTCGACAACGCGCTGCTGGGCACTGTCGAACAGATCCTGAACCAGGCCAAGATCCCCACCACGGGCGCCTTCTACGAGCAGAACGGCCCATTGGGCACGATACGCGCGCGCTTCTCGTCCACCGACCAGCAGCTGCAGGCGCGCGACCTGATCGATAAATCGCTGAACACCGTCCCCGGCGACCCGCACTACACGGTCGCGCTGAACCTGCTGCCGGCCTCTCCCGAATGGATGCGCGCCCTGGGCTGGTTCGAACCCAAGCCCATGTACCTGGGCCTGGACCTGCGGGGCGGCGTGTACTTCCTGCTGCAGATCGACATGCAGGGCGCGCTGTCGGCGCGCTACGACTCGCTGGCGGCCGACGTGCGCAGCGTCCTGCGCGACCAGAACGTGGCCGGCGCCACCGTGGACCGTACCGGCCAGGCAGTGACCGCCACCTTCCCCAATGGCGACAGCCGCGACCAGGCCGTCTCCATCCTGCGTACGCGCCTGCCCGACCTGCAGTTCGTCGACCAGAACGACGGCGGCAAGCCGCAGCTGGTCGGCACGCTCAGCCCGGCGTCCATCACGCGGGTGCAGGAAGCGGCCCTGAACCAGAACATCAATACCCTGCACAACCGCATCAACGAGCTGGGCGTGGCCGAACCGGTCATCCAGCAACAGGGCAACGACCGCATCGTCGTGCAGCTGCCCGGCGTGCAGGACGTCGCCAAGGCCAAGGAACTGCTGGGGCGCACCGCCACCCTGGAAATCCGCATGGTGGACGATTCGCCCACCGCGCAATCCGCCCTGGCCGCCAATACCGTACCGTTCGGGCTGGAGCGCTATACCGACCGCGACGGCCGCCCCCTGCTGGTGCGCCGCCAGGTCATCCTGACCGGCGAAAACCTGCAGGACGCCCAGCCGGGCCGCGATCCGCAGACGCAGCAACCGGCCGTGCACCTGACGCTGGACGCCAAGGGCGCGCGGATTTTCCGCGACGTCACGCGCGACAACGTCGGCAAGCGCATGGCCATCCTGCTCTTCGAGAACGGCAAGGGCGAAGTCGTCACCGCGCCCGTCATCCGCGGCGAAATCCCCGGCGGCCAGGTACAGATCTCCGGCAGCATGACGGCGGAAGAAGCCGCCGATACGGCCCTGCTGCTGCGCGCGGGCGCCCTGGCCGCGCCCATGTCCATCATCGAGGAACGCACCATCGGCCCCAGCCTGGGCGCCGACAACATCGCCAAGGGCTTTGCCTCCACGCTGTACGGCTTCCTGGCCATCGCCGTCTTCATCATCGTTTACTACCGCCTGTTCGGCGTGTTCTCCACCATCGGCCTGGCGGTGAACGTGCTGTTGCTGCTGGCGCTGCTGTCCATGCTGCAGGCCACCCTGACCCTGCCCGGCATCGCGGCCATCGCGCTGACGCTGGGCATGGCCATCGACTCCAACGTGCTGATCAACGAGCGGATACGCGAGGAACTGCGCAACGGCGCCTCCCCGCAACAGGCCATCCATCACGGCTTCGAGCGGGCCTGGGGCACCATCCTGGACTCCAACCTGACCACGCTGATCGTCGGCCTGGCCCTGCTGGCCTTCGGCTCCGGGCCCATCCGCGGCTTCGCGGTGGTCCACTGCCTGGGCATCCTGACCTCGATGTTCTCCTCGGTGGTGGGCGTGCGGGCCCTGGCCAACCTGTGGTACGGCCGCCGCAAGAAGCTGGCCAGCGTCTCCATCGGCCAGGTCTGGAAACCCTCGGAGGACTCCAAGGCCAAGGCCTGAAGGCCCGGGCCTGAGGCGCGCGGACCGCGCGCCGCGGATATCGCGACACAACACGACAAGGACACGGGCGCCGCGGCCCCACCGGCCGCCGCCCCACCCAAGCAAGGCGAAACATGGAATTTTTCCGTATTCACCGCACCATCCCGTTCATGCGGCATGCGCTGGTGCTCAACCTCATCAGCGCGGTGACCTTCCTGGCCGCGGTCTTCTTCATCGTGACGCGCGGCTTCCACCTGTCCATCGAGTTCACGGGCGGCACGGTGATGGAAGTCAGCTACGCGCAGACCGCGCAGCTGGAATCGGTGCGCGGCACCGTCTCCAAGCTGGGCTACGCGGACTTCCAGGTGCAGAACTTCGGCACGTCGCGCGATGTCCTGATCCGCCTGCCCCTGCAGGAAGGCCAGACATCCTCGCAGCAGAGCGATGCCGTGCTGAAAGCCCTGAAGACGGCCGATCCCTCCGTGGAGCTGCGCCGCGTGGAATACGTCGGTCCGCAAGTCGGCCAGGAACTGGTGCACAACGGGCTGATGGCCTTGCTGTTCGTCGTCCTGGGCATCGTGATCTACCTGGGCATCCGCTTCGAGTGGAAATTCGCCCTGGCCGGGGTGGTGGCCAACCTGCACGACGTGGTCATCATCCTGGGCTTCTTCGCGTTCTTCCAGTGGGAATTCTCGCTGTCGGTACTGGCCGGCGTGCTGGCCGTGCTGGGCTATTCCGTGAACGAATCCGTGGTGATCATGGACCGGATCCGCGAGAACTTCCGCAAGCAGCGCAAGGCCAGCGTGCCGGAAGTCATCAACGGGGCGATCACGCAGACCATCTCCCGCACCATCATCACCCACGGCTCGACCCAGATGATGGTGCTGTCCATGCTGTTCTTCGGCGGCCCCACCCTGCACTACTTCGCCATGGCGCTGACCATCGGCATCTGGTTCGGTATTTATTCGTCGGTGTTCGTCGCCGCGGCGCTGGCCATGTGGTTCGGCGTCAAGCGCGAGGACCTGGTCAAGCCGGCCAAGAAGGACGGCCCCGAAGTCGCCTGACGGCGCGCGCCCCAGCGGCGCGCCCCCCGCGGACCTGGGGGAGCCGGTTCCAGCGGCGGACAGGCCGCGACGCTCCCCGGGCCCCGACCCCGGAGTCATCCTGTCGCCCCGCCCGGCAGATCGTCCTGGCGCCCTCCCCGCCTACGCGGGGCAATTCATCCGCGTCGCCAGCTCGCCCATGTCCTGGGCGATCCAATCCCATTCCTGCTCGGCGCGCAGATTGGTTTTCTGGTTCGGGCCGTACTCCGTCGGGCGCAGGATGAAGGCGGTACGAAAGCCGCACTGGCGGGCGGCCGCCAGGTCGGAATTGTGCGCGGCGACCATGCAGATTTCCTCGGGCCGCAGGTCCAGCACGTCGGCCGTCCGCAGGTAGGCCTCGGGCGAGGTCTTATACGCCTTGACGACTTCGGCGCCCAGGATGGCGTCCCAGGGCAGCCCGGCATGCTTGGCCATATCCGTCATCAGGCGGATATTGCCGTTCGACATGGGGGCGATGATGAAACGCTGCTTCAGCCGCCGCAGGCCCGCCACCGAATCCGGCCAGGGCTGCAGGCGGTGCCAGATCAGGTTCAGGTCGTTCAGCGTTTCCTCGGGCAGGCTGGCGACGTCGATCTTGTAGTCCTCCAGCAGCTTTTCCAGGTTCTCGCGATGCAGCACGTCCAGCTTGACGAAGGGCCGGCGGCCCGAGCGGACCTCTTCGAGCGCCGGCTGGTACTTCTTGCGCCACGCGTTGGCCACGTCGTGCGGATCGTCCTGGATGCCGTGCCGCGTCAGGAATGGCTGCAACTCGCGCGCCACGCTGGTACGCCAGTCGACCACCGTGCCGAACACGTCGAACAGCAGCGCCTTGATCTTTTCTTCCTTTGCCATGGTCTCCACCCATATGTCGAGCAAAACCCGATGACGGAGTCTACCTCCGGTACTATTCCAGCGGCTTAATCGGCGCTGAACCTGAAGGCCGGACGGCCGGGGAGGATGAAATGGCTCATGGCGAGCACCATTACTATGTACAGGTCGAATGGACGGGCAACCGCGGCACGGGGACATCCGGCTACCAGTCGTATGGCCGCGATCACGCGATACGGGCGGAAGGAAAACCCGAGATCCCCGGTTCGTCGGACCCGGCGTTCCGCGGCGATGCCGCGCGCTGGAATCCGGAGGACCTGCTGGTGGCCTCGGCCTCTGCCTGCCACAAGCTTTGGTATCTGCACCTGTGCGCCGACGCCGGCATCGTCGTGCTGGAATACGTGGACCATGCGCAAGGCACCATGCGGGAAAGCCGGGGTACCGGCCAGTTCACCGGCATCGTCCTGCGCCCGCGGGTCGTCATCCAGGCCGGCGGGGATGCCGCCCAGGCGGAACGGCTGCACCATCTGGCGCACGAGAAGTGCTACATCGCCAACTCGGTGAATTTTCCTATCGCCTGCGAGCCGACCATCATCGTCGCCGAGGTTTCGTGACCGGTATCGCGGCGGCCCTGGCGAAGGCTATTTGCCCCGGAGCTGGTCGATCAGGCGGCGGTTGCGCTTGGTCGGACGGCCCTGTTCGATATCCAGCGCGGGCTCCGGAGCCAGCCGGCGCATTTCGGCCGCCCGTTCCCGCGCGGCAATGCTGTCGGGGGTTTCGTCATACATCAGCCGGGCGGCCGTGGCCGGCCCCCGGATAGTACTGACCGCGCGCACCAGCACCCTTATGGGCGGATCGAGCTTGCGTATGGTGATGTAATCGCCTTCCCCGACTTCGCGGGCGGGCTTGGCGGGCTGGTCGTTGACCAGTACCCGGCCCTTGCCGATTTCCTCGACGGCCAGGCTGCGGGTCTTGTAGAAGCGGGCCGCCCAGAGCCATTTGTCGAGGCGGATCTTGTTGGTCATGATGGATTAGCCTCAGTACGTGGCGAAGTGGAAATCATAGCGGCACCGGGGGCCGCGCCTGGCCGGACGCGGCCGAGCAGGCGATCGATGCGCTGGCAAGCCGTGCAAACCCGCATAAAGCTCGCGCACGCCTGCGTTTACATTGCCCTCTGTTCCCACGACGAAGAATGGTACCCGCCATCATGAGACTGCTCGCCACCCTGATCCTGATATCCCTGCCGGCGCTGGCCGGCGCGCAAACCGCCAGCCCGGCATCCGCGTCCACCCTGGGCAAGGTCGAACAGAGCGGCGTGCTGCGCGTGTGCACGCCGGGCGACTACAAGCCCTTCAGCTTCCAGCATGCGCCGGGCCAGTTCGAAGGCATCGACATCGACCTGATGCAGACCTTGGCAACCGCGCTGAAGGCCAGGCCGGAATACGTCAAGACCACCTGGGCCAAGCTGCTGCCGGACTTCGTCGCCGGCAAGTGCGACATCGCGGCGGGCGGGATATCCGTATCGTTGGAACGCCAGAAACAGGCTTACTTCAGTACGCCCTACATGATCAACGGCAAGACGCCGCTGACCCGCTGCGAGAACGTGTCGCGGTTCCAGACCATCGAGGCCATCGACCAGCCCTCGGTGCGGGTAATCGCCAATCCGGGCGGCAGCAACGAGCGCTTCGCCAAGACCAGGCTCAGCCACGCCAGGCTGACCATGCATCCGGACAACCTGACCATCTTCGAGGAACTGATCAAGGGCCAGGCCGACGTGTTCGTGACCGAGGCGGCCGAGGCCATCGTGCAGAGCAAGGCCCATCCCGAGCTGTGCGCGGTCAACCCCGACAAGCCCCTGCAGTACGCCGAAATGGCCTATCTGTTGCCGCAGGGCGACGAAGTGTTCAAGCAATTCGTCGACCAATGGCTGCACCTGAGCCAGGCCAGCGGCGAATACGGGCAGATACGCGCGAAGTGGCTGGGCAAGTAAGCCGCCCGGCCGCCGCCAGGACATCCCGTGGAGACCATTACCGAGTACAAGCTATGGTCGTTTACAGGCGAGTCGCCGGCGGCCACCGTCGTGCAGCGGCAGGATTACCGCAAGGCCGCCGCCTACCCGGTCGATTCGTACTTCGACCTGGCGACCAAGATCGCGGCGCTGCAATTCCATAACCGCGACCACATTCTGCTGTTCCGCGGCCAGGCCGCCGACCACCGCAACCGGGCCGGGTATACGTCCCTGAAACCTACCCTGCTGCGTGGGTCGGGCAACCGCAACCCCAGCCTGGAGGAATTGCGCAGGCGTTTCGCGCGCCTGATCCGCGCCGAGAAAATCCTGGCGGAGGAATACCTGGCGGCGGGACTGCTGGGGCTGGAACGGGTCGGCCGTCACCGCATCGTGCGCTGGGCGATCCTGCAGCATTACGAGATATGCGCCACCCCCTTGCTGGACGTCACGCACTCGCTGCGCGTGGCCGCCTCGTTCGCCAGCCATGGCAGTGGGAACGAGGGCTGCGTATTCGTGCTGGGCGTGCCCTACCTGAGCGGCGGGATCACCGTCAGCGCCGAGGCCGGCCTGCAAACCGTGCGGCTGTCCAGCGTCTGCCCGCCCTCCGCGGTGCGGCCGCACCTGCAGGAAGGCTACCTGCTGGGCGAGTATCCGGAGATGTCCGGCATCGGCCAGAAAGCGCTTTACCTGCATCACGAAATGGATTTCGGACGGCGCCTGATCGCCAAATTCCGCTTCGATCCCGCCCGCTTCTGGGAAGGACACAGTTTCCCCCTGGTCGGCAAACAGGCCCTGTACCCCTCCGACGATCCCATGCTGGCGCTGGCGCGGCGGGTGAAGGAAAAGCTGGCATTGCAGGCGCCCCATGCCGCGCCATGACATCGCGGCGCCGGGCCGCTTACGTCAGGCGTTTTTATCGTCCCGGCGGCGCCACTGCCAGGGCAGGCGCGTGGGCCAGGTATAGGCCGGATCCAGGAACCAGGGCTTGAGCGCATGCACGGCGGCGATCGCGATCAAGGCCGATGCCGTCACGTCGGAAGCGAAATGGTCCAGGTTCACCACGCGGCTGACGGCGGCCAGGATGGCCACCGTATAGATCGCCCAGCGCCAGCGCGGCGCCACCACGGAGATGGCCGCGGCCAGCACGAAGGCCGTCAGCGCATGGCTGGACGGGAAGGAATTGAAGGGCTTGCCCTGGAAGGCATGCCCCAGGCCGTAGAAGCCCTGCTCGAAGAACACTTCCGGGCGGGCCCGCGCCACCGTTTGCTTGAGCAGCCCCGTGACGATGCCGCCGACGATCCACGCGGCCATCAGCAGCAGCGAACCGCGCACCACGCGTTCATAGCCGCCCGGCCAGGCGGCCTCCCGGCCGCGGCGCAGCGCGACCAGGGCGGCGATATACACGGCAAGCACGACCCAGGCGTAATTGTCGCTGTCGCCGATTTCGCCGATCCACTCGAAGGCGTTGTCGACGGCGGGCGGCACATGGGCCTGCATGAACCGGGACAGGGGAAGATCGACGAACAGGAACAGCACGCCGATGGCCAGCAGGCCCAGTATGCTGCCCGCCAGCCAGCGGTTGCGGGCGTGGGCGCGGCGGGCCGCCTTATTGCCGGCCGCGTCGCCGCGCAGGGCCGTATCGTGACGCATATCCCCTCTCTCGTCGGTGATTCCACGGCGGCCGCCCCGTGCGGAACCGGCCGTGCATCCGGCCTCATGCTAGGACCGGACCGAGACAATACCAAGACAACGCACCATCCGGGGTAAAATTCTGTTTTTCGCCTCGCCCCCGGGATCTACACCCGCCACGGCCATCGACATGCAAGAAATCCTGATCGCGCGCGACGCCGCGTCCGCGCCCGCCGAGCCTTCCCCCTCGGCTTCCCCGCGCAAGCTGTTCATCCGCACCTTCGGCTGCCAGATGAACGAGTACGACTCCGACAAAATGGCCGATGTCCTGCGCGAGTCGCAGGGCGTGGAGCTCACCGATACGCCGGAAGACGCGGACATCATCCTCTTCAATACCTGTTCCGTGCGCGAAAAGGCGCAGGAAAAGGTGTTCTCGGACCTGGGCCGCGTGCAGCAGCTCAAGAAAACCAAGCCCGGCCTGGTCATAGGCGTGGGCGGCTGCGTCGCCAGCCAGGAAGGCGAGGCCATCGTCAAGCGGGCGCCCTATGTGGACGTGGTCTTCGGCCCCCAGACCCTGCACCGGCTGCCCGAGCTGATCCGCCAGCGCCAGGCCGAAGGCCGCGCCCAGGTGGACATCACCTTCCCCAGCATCGAAAAGTTCGACGCCCTGCCGCCGCCCCGCGTGGAAGGCGCGACGGCCTTCGTGTCCATCATGGAAGGCTGCAGCAAGTACTGCAGCTTCTGCGTGGTGCCGTACACGCGCGGCGATGAAGTCTCGCGTCCCTTCGACGATATCCTGGTCGAAATCGCCGACCTGGCCGACCAGGGCGTGAAGGAAGTCACGCTGCTGGGACAGAACGTCAATGCCTATCGCGGCCGCCTGGGCGACGGCGACGAGATCGCCGACTTCGCCATGCTGCTGGAGTACGTGCACGAGATCCCCGGCATCGAGCGCATCCGGTACACCACCTCGCACCCCAAGGAAATGACGCCGCGGCTGATCCAGGCCTACGCCCGCCTGCCCAAGCTGGTGTCCTTCCTGCACCTGCCGGTACAGGCCGGCAGCGATCGCGTGCTGGCGGCCATGAAGCGCGGCTACACCACGCTGGAATTCAAATCCATCGTGCGCCGCCTGCGCGAGGCCCGCCCCAACCTGACCTTGTCGTCCGACTTCATCGTGGGCTTTCCCGGCGAAACCGAAGAGGACTTCGAAAAAACCATGAAGCTGATCGACGACGTCGGCTTCGATACTTCGTTTTCCTTCGTCTATTCGCGCCGTCCCGGCACCCCCGCGGCCGACCTGGCCGACGATACGCCGCAGACGGTCAAGCTGCAGCGCCTGCAGCGGCTGCAGGCGCGCATCGGCGAACAGGCGGCGGCCATCGGCCGCGCCATGGTGGGCAGCACGCAGCGCGTGCTGGTGGAAGGCCCCTCGCGCCGCGATCCCGACGAACTGATGGGCCGCACGGAAAACAACCGCATCGTGAACTTTGCCGCGCCGCCGCGCCTGATCGGACACATGATCGACGTCGTCATCACCGAAGCCTTTACCAATTCCCTGCGCGGGCGCGTCGTCCTGGCGGACGACGATACCGCGGAGCCGGCATGAGCGGCCGCGAGCGCCCACCCCGCAAGCAGGCCGGCATCGTGGTGCAGCTCAGCGGCGATAACGCCCAGCTGGCCAACCTGTGCGGTCCGCTGGACGAAAACCTGCGGCAGCTGGCCGACGGCCTGGGCGTCAAGCTGGCGCGCCGCGGCAGCCGCGTCACCCTGGAAGGCGACCAGGCCGAACTCGCGGCCCAGGCATTGCGCCGTTTCGACGAACAAGCCGCGCGCAAGCCGCTGTCGGTGGACGATATCCAGCTGGGGCTGGTCGAGATCGGCGTGGGCCGCCCCACGGAAAACGGCGGCGGACGGCCGGCCCTGAATCCGGCGGCGCTGCCCGCGCTGGAAAGCGATAGCGAATTCATCGCGCTGCGCACGCGCCGGTCGGACCTGCGGCCGCGCACGCCGCGCCAGCGCGATTACCTGGAAAACATCCTCAAGCACGACATCACCTTCGGTGTCGGGCCGGCAGGCACGGGCAAGACCTGGCTGGCGGTGGCCTGCGCCATCGACGCGCTGGAGCGCGACACCGTGCAGCGGCTGGTGCTGACGCGTCCCGCCGTGGAAGCCGGCGAGCGCCTGGGTTTCCTGCCGGGCGACCTGGCGCAAAAGGTGGACCCTTACCTGCGGCCCCTGTACGACGCGCTGTACGACCTGATGGGATTCGAACGGGTGCAGCGCCTGTTCGAAAAGCAGACCATAGAGATCGCGCCGCTGGCCTATATGCGCGGGCGCACGCTCAACCACGCCTTCGTCATCCTGGACGAGGCGCAGAACACCACGCCGGAACAGATGAAAATGTTCCTGACGCGCATCGGCTTCGGCAGCAAGGCGGTCATTACCGGAGACCCCTCCCAGGTGGACCTGCCGCGCGGCCAGCAAAGCGGCCTGGCGCACGCCGTGGGCGTGCTCGAGGACGTCCAGGGCATCGCGATGACCCGTTTCACCAGCCGCGACGTGGTGCGGCACCCGCTGGTGGCGCGCATCGTCGACGCCTACGAAAAGGCGGCGGCGGATGAGGACTGACACGCCCGTCGCGCTGTCGCTGTCCGTGCAATATGCCGTCCCGGCGCCCGCCCTGCCGCGCTGGCGCCTGCGCCGCTGGATCGCGCGCGCGCTGGATGCCGCGCGCGACGACGGCCTGGTGCCATTCAGCGGCGCGGAGATCAGCCTGCGCATCGTCGGCCAGGGAGAAGGCCGCCAACTGAACCATGCCTTTCGCGGCCGCGATTACGCCACCAACGTCCTGACCTTCGAATACGGCGTCGGGCCCGACGCGGTGGCGCGCGGCGACATCGTGCTGTGCCTGCCGGTCCTGCGCCGCGAAGCCCGCGAGCAGCGCAAGACACCCCTGGCGCACGCGGCCCACCTGACCATCCATGGCGCCCTGCATGCGCTGGGCTACGACCATGTCAAGGCGCGCGACGCCAAGCGCATGGAAACCCTGGAAACCCGCGTGCTGGCCGGGATGGGCATCGCCGATCCCTACACGCCGCGCTGAAGCATGGCGGCGGGCCGCCGCGCCCTGGGGTAATCCCCGCCGCACCGTTACAGAAGCGCCCGGCAACATCGGTTATGCTGGATTCTTTGTAACTTGTCCTCTGGACGATGCCCGACCCCTACCCTGCGAACGACGCGGATGCTCCGCGTCAACACAAGCCCGCGAACAAATCCCTGCTCGACCGCCTGCTCTCCCTGGTTCGACGCGAACCCGAGGACCGCGAAGGCATCAAGGCGATTCTCGAAGCCGCCCACGAGCGCGACCTGCTGGATGCCGAGTCGTACGCGATGATCAAGGGCGCCCTCGCCGTGTCGGAACGCACCGTGGGCGACATCATGGTGCCGCGCTCGCGCATGGACCTGCTGGACATCGCCCAGCCCCTGCCCTACCTGCTTTCCGTCATCATCGACACCGCGCATTCGCGCTTTCCGGTATTCGAGGACGACCGCGACAACATCATCGGCATCCTGCTGGCCAAGGACCTGCTGCGCTGCATGCTGGAGCCCGACATCGAGCTGCGCTCCCTGGTGCGCCCGGCGGTCTTCATCCCCGAATCCAAGCGCCTGAACGTGCTGCTGCATGACTTCCGCGAAAGCCGCAATCACCTGGCCATCGTCATCGACGAATACGGCGGCATCGCCGGGCTCGTCAGCATGGAGGACGTGCTGGAGGAAATCGTCGGCGATATCGAGGACGAATTCGACGAAGACGACGAAGCCACCATCTTTCCGGAAGGCGAGAACCAGTGGCGCGTGCTGGCCACCACGGATATCGAAAAGATCAACGAAACCTTCGGCCTGTCCCTGCCGGATGACGAATACGACAGCATCGGCGGCTGGCTCGGCGGCGAACTGGGCCGCATCCCGCGCCGCGGCGACCACCTGGAACACCAGGGCCTGCGCTTCGAGGTCGTGCGCGCCGACGCGCGCCGCCCGCTGTGGCTGCGCGTGAAACGCCTGCCGCCGCCTCCCCCTGCAACACCGCCCGCCGACACCGAATGACCGCATTGACGACGCGCTACCCCCGGGCGGCCGGCGCCGCCTTGATGGCGGTGGCCGGCGCGATCCAGGCCCTGACTTTTGCCCCCGGTCCCCTGCCCGACGGCCTGCTCGCCTTGGCGCAGGTGGCCATGCTTGCCATCCTGGCGCGCCGGCAGCTGGCCGCGCCGAGCCTGCGCCAGGCGCTGCGGGACGGCTGGGTTTTCCACTTCGCCTGCTATGCGCTGGGCTTGTACTGGCTGTACGTCAGCATGCACGACTACGGCGGCTTGTCGGCGCCGCTGGCCGTGGCGGGGGTACTGGCGCTGTCCGGATTCATCGCGCTATTCCCGGCCGCCGGCGGCGTGCTCGCACGCTGGCTGGCGCCGCTGACCGCGGATGCCGGGCCGCCGCGCCGGCTGCGCGCGGCCATCGCCTTCGCCTGCGGCTATATCGCCCTGGAGTGGGTGCGCGGCACGCTGTGGACCGGCTTTCCCTGGCTGAACATCGGCTATGCGCACGTAGACAGCCCCTTTGCCGGCTGGGCGCCCGTGCTGGGCGTCTACGGCGTGGCCTGGCTGGCCGCCTTCGCCGCCGCCGGCCTGGCGGTGCTGTGGCGCCCCGTGGACGCGCCGCGCGACCCGCGCCAGGGCGTGGCGGCCGCGCTGGCCATCGTCGCCGCGCTGGCGGGCTGGGGCATGTCGCGTATCGAATGGTCGCGGCCCGATGGCGCGCCGCTGCGGGTGCGGCTGGTCCAGGGCAATATCGAACAGTCGCAGAAGTTCGATCCCGCGCTCATGGAAAAAGGCCTGTTGCAGCACATGAACCAGGCTTCCATGCCGCCGGGACCGGGCGAGCCCGCCCCGCAAGTCATCATCCTGCCGGAAACGGTGCTACCCGTATTCCAGGACCAGCTTGACCCGCGCGCCTGGTCGGTGTGGCGCCGCATCGCGGAGGAGCGCAACGCCACCATCGTCATGGGCGTGCCGCTGCACCGCGTGGTCGACGGCCGCGACCGCTACACGAACAGCGCCGTCGCCTTCGACGGGTCTACCTCCGTGGAAGCCCTGCGTACCGGCGAAGTGGCGATGCGCTACGACAAACAGCATCTGGTGCCGTGGGGCGAGTTCGTCCCGCCCGGCTTCCATTGGTTCGTGCGCCTGCTGGACATCCCGCTGGGCGATTTCGACCGTGGCGACGTGCGGCAGGCGCCCTTCGATATCGATGGCCAGCGGCTGGCGCTGAACATTTGCTACGAGGACTTGTTCGGCGAAGAACTGCTGCCCGCCATACGGCCGGCGCCCGACGGCGCGCCCGGCGCGTCCATCCTGGTCAATATCAGCAACCTGGGCTGGTTCGGCGATACCTGGGCCCTGCGCCAGCACCTGCAGATCGGCCGCATGCGCACCCTGGAAACGGCGCGGCCCATGCTTGCCGCCACCAACACCGGCCTGACCGCATCGATCGCCCCGGACGGCCGCGTGCTGGCCGAAGCGCCGCCGATGCGGATGACGGCCCTGCCCGTGACGGTACAGGGCATGGCGGGGCTGACGCCGTATGTCCGCACGGGCAACAGCGTCATCATGGGCCTGGTCGCCTTCGGCCTGCTGGCGCTTGTGGCGACGCGGCGCCGGACGGTCCAGGCCTGACCGGGCGTTTCTTCTATAGCCGCTGCGTGTCGCGCAGCGGCAATTCCTCGCCGGCCTGCCGCCGTGGCGATGACGGGCCCGTGCCCACGCCCGTGGTTTCGATGAAAGCGGCGATTTCCGCCATATCGTCGTCATCCAGCTCCAGCGTCGCCGCGCCCAGCCAGCCATCCACCTGCCCGGGCGAACGCGCGCCCACGATGGCGCCCGTCACGCCGGGCCACGCCAGCGTCCAGGCGATGGCGGCAGCCGGAACGGTGCACCCGTGCCGCTCGGCCACGCGCTGCAGCACTTCGGCCAGCGCCAGATTGCGCCGCAGATTGTCGCCGGTGAATTCCGCATTTCGCGAGCGCCAATCGTCGGCCGGCAGGGAGGCGGCCCGGGCCTCGCTGAAGCCGCCGCTGAGCAGTCCCGACTGCATCGGGCTGTAGACGATCACACCGGTGCCGTGCGCCTGGCACCACGGCAACAGGTCGGCGGCCGTGTCGCGGCGGATCGCCGAGAACGGCGGCTGCACGGTATCCACATGGCCCAGCCGCTCGGCGTCTTCCAGTTGCGCCGCATTGTGGTTGGACAGGCCGACGGCGCGCACTTTTCCTTCCGCTTTCAGGTCCAGCAGCGTCTGCCAGTACTCGGCCAGCGTCGCGCCGTCGGTGGCGGGCCAGTGCATCTGGTACAGGTCGATGCACTCCACGCCCAGGCGGCGCAACGAGGCCTCCACCTCGGCGCGCAGGCTGCGCGCCGCGCCCACGCGCCGCGGCGGCGCGGCGGGCTGGTCGGGATCCCAGGCCAGCCCGCATTTCGTGAACACATAGGGGCGCCGGCTGGCGCCCATGCCCTTGAGGGCCTGGCCGACCAATTCCTCGGAATGCCCCAGGCCATAGACCGCGGCGGTGTCGATCCAGTTGATGCCGCGGTCCACCGCGTGGCGGATCGCCGCGATGGAGTCGGCATCGTCCTGCGCGCCCCAGCCGGCCGCCCAGCCCGCGCCGCCTATCGCCCAGGCACCGAAGCCGATACGCGTGATGTTCATGTCCGTGCGTCCGAGGGGACGCACCGGGAAGGATGTTGGACTCATGAAAGGACCTCCGTTCGTTGCCGCGCCGGGCCTGCCTTGGCCGTGCCGCGAGCCCGGCGGCATGCGCCGTGCCGGCAAGTCGTGCCGCCGGGCGCCGCGACTTGCACACCAAAAAAAAGTCGTGCATAATCTCGTTTCTTCGCCAACGGCACAGAACAAAAGCCGGCAAGAACAGCGATCGAAGCAGTGAACACGTACTGATTCAAGCACTGATTTTGCAGGATTTTGGCCTGAGGATTACGAGATCCGTCGGGGGTATAGCTCAGCTGGGAGAGCGCTTGCATGGCATGCAAGAGGTCAGCGGTTCGATCCCGCTTACCTCCACCAGTCGAAAGCGAAGATAGTCAGTCCAAGTCCCCTTCGTCTAGAGGCCTAGGACATCACCCTTTCACGGTGAGTACAGGGGTTCGAATCCCCTAGGGGACGCCAGCTTGATTGCTGGCAGGTTGTAAAGGGTCAGCCTCGTCGGCCTTATCGGCAAACGATGTTGTCCAAAATACACCGCTGCGGAGCGGTAGTTCAGTTGGTTAGAATACCGGCCTGTCACGCCGGGGGTCGCGGGTTCGAGCCCCGTCCGCTCCGCCAGAATTCCAGCTTGATGACCCGCGTCATCGGCTTACGAAAAAAGCCCCGGTTGCCCCGGGGCTTTTTCTTTTTCCGGCCACGGGCGAACACTTCCCTAAGGCGCGTACCCCCATAGATCCAGGATGACCGCCCCACCCGCCAGGAACAGCGGATCCGCGACCTGGATCGCGCTGAAAGGCAAGCCGGCGCCCCGCAGCGCCGGATCCCAGGCCATGTAGCCGCGGCGGAAATCCCCCAGGTCGGAATGGAAATGCAGGGCGCGCGTCACGCGGCCCAGATCGGTGCCCGCGGCGGCGAAGATGGCGGCGGCCTTGTCCAGAATGTCGCGCATCTGGGCATGGACCGGATCGTCATAGAAAGGCGCGCTGGCCGCCACGCGGGCCCCGGCGCACAGACCGCCGTCCTCGATACCCATCAGGCCGGCGACGAACAGCACGCCGTCGAAGACGCGGGCCGGCAGCATGTCCGCGCCGGGCAGGAAGACATCGCAATCGATATCGCGCACGCGGGCCGCGGCGGATTCGTGCGCGGCCACCAGGTTTACCTCCAGGGTGGCGTCCCGGGTGCCGAAAGCGGGGTGCCGCACCGGCACCACGGTGGTCGGCGGTACGCGGCCGCCGAAGGCGCGCGACCACGCCTGCCAGAAAGCCGGCAGGTCTTCGCCATGGCTCAGGTACACCTGCGCCTTCAGCACCAGGTCCGGCCGGCTGCCGGCCGCGTCCAGGGCGGGCAGCAGCCGCTTTTCGACCAGATAATCCGTCTCCAACTTGATGCGGGTGCCATTCCACATTTGCCCGTCTGGCACCCGGGCCTCCGCCGCCAGGTTGCCGCCGGCATCGCGCGCCAGCTGGCCGGCGACGAAGATCATGTCGCCCATGCGCAGGCAAGGCGCATAGCCGGAGGTCCGCGGCACGTTCAGCTTGCCGGTGCCCGCCTGCTGCGCGCGGTAGCCGCTATCGGCGGTGGCCGCCATGACCTGGACGTCCATGGACACGTCCAGATTGAGCAGCCGGTCCACGATGACGGAAGTACTGGGCGCCACCTGCCCGGCCAGCGCGCGCTTGCGCGCGACGTGATAGGGATCGACGCAGCCCGCATCGGGGTAATACTGGTCCAGGCGCGCGACGCGGTCCATGCCGCTGCCCGCTTCCTCCAGATGGCGGCGCATGGTATCGAAGATGGCCTGCGCCTCGCGCTGCGCCCGCGGCGGCGCGCCCAGTGGGCGATCGGGCCGCAGCACGTCGGGATCGCCCAGGCCGTCGGGCCGCACGGCGCGCAATCCCGTGCCGAACACCCAGTTGCCCGCGCGCACGAAGGGTACGTGCACGATGTCGCCATTGCCGTAGCGCCTGGCGCCGTAGCGTTGGAAAGTCATGTTGTCTCCGTCAATCTATTTTCAGTCCGGCTTCCTGGATGGCCTTGGCGGCGCGGATCTTTTCCTGCTGGAAGAAGGCGTGGAACTCGGCGGGCGTGTCGGTGATGATTTCGACCGACGCATTGTTCATGTAGGCCTTTACCGTATCGCTATCCATGGCTTTCTTCAGTTCGCGGTTCAGGCGGTCGATGATGGCGGGCGGCGTGCCCTTGGGGGCCACCAGGCCCGACCACACATAGGCCGAAAACCCCGGAAAGCCGGATTCCGCCAGGGTCGGCACCTGCGGCAGCAAGGGCGAACGCGCGTCGCCCGTGACGGCCAGCGGAATCAGGCGCTGCTCGCGGATATGCGGCATCATCGCCGCCAGTCCGGGCATCGCGACCAGGACCTGGCCGGCGACCACGTCGGTGACCGCCTGCGCGCTGCCCCGGTAGGGGATGTGCATCATCTGCAAGCCCGCGGCCGACAGGAACATGGCGGTGAACAGGTGCTGGGCGCTGCCATTGCCGGAAGACGCGTAGTCGATCTTGCCCGGGCGGGCCTTGACGTAGTCGATGAATTCCCTGACGCTGCGCACCGGCATGGCGGGGTTGACCACCAGCACGCCCGGTTCGCGGCCGAACAGCGAAATCGCCGCGAAATCCCCCACCGGATCGAAGTTCAGCTTGCTGTACAGCGTGGCGCTGATGGCCTGGGGGTTGGAAGCCAATAGCAGCGTATAGCCGTCCGGCGCGGAACGCGCGACGTACTCCGCGCCTATCATCGCGCCCTGCCCCGGCTTGTTCTCGATGACGATGGCCTGGCCCAGTTGCTGCGCCATCTGCTGCGCGATGACGCGCATGGGGGCGTCGGAAGAACCGCCGGCGGAATACGGCACCACGATATGGATGGCGCGCGAAGGATAGTTGTCGGCATGGGCGGCTGGCGCGGCGAGCAAGGCGGCCAGGAGCCCGAGCGCCGCGATCGCGGGACCCGCGGCCAGGCGCCGCAGCAGCCGGGCGGCGCCGCCTGGCGATTGACGATATGACGAAGCATCCATCCGGGACTCCTGCATGGTAGGGCGGCAATGCCCGAATGTTGCGGCGCGCCCGCGCCAAGAACAATGCGGGCTGGGAAACACACTATTCAGCGGAATTTCCAAATCGCCCCGCGGCGGGCGCGCGACGCGGCGCCGCGGCTCACACTTTGGCGAATTCCAGGTCCCGCTCCCAATAAGGCCCCGGCGCGAAGGCCGCCTCCAGGAAACGCACGAAGGTCTGCACACAGTTCGCCATGGTGGGATTGGGCAGATAGGAGGCGTACATCACCCCCTCGGGCAGCACATAGTCCGGCAGCAGCCGCACGAGCCGGCCCGCGCGGATGTCCTCCGCCGCCGCCATGGTGGTGATGGCCGCCACCCCCAATCCGGCCAGGGTAGCCTGCAGCACGCCATCGGCGTTGTTGGCCTTGAAGTTGCCCCGCACCCGCACGGTTTCATCCCCGCGCGCGCTGCGGAAGCGCCATTCTCCCTGGGCGTTGGAGCAATACACGATGCAGTTGTGGCGCGCCAGGTCCTGCGGGGCCTGGGGCGCGGGATGGCGCGCCAGGTAGGCCGGCGCCGCGCACAGGACGAAGCGCCAGGGCGCCAGCGGGCGCGCCACCAGCGACAACAGGCGCGGCTCGCATGCCGTGCGGATGACCACATCCTCGCCCCCGGTGATCAGGTCGGCGAACTTGTCCGTCAGGTTCAACTCGACCGTGATGCCGGGATATCGGGCGAGGAATCGCGTGATCACCGGAATCAGGTGCAACCGGCCGAAGGCGATGGCCGCGCTGACCTTGACATGGCCGCCCGGCGCGGCGCGGAATTGCTCCAGTTCGCGCACGGCATGCTGGGCGTCGGACATCAGCCGCTTGCAGCGTTCGTAGAACAGGCTGCCGGCGGGCGTCAGGCCGATCTTGCGGGTGCTGCGATGCATCAGCTTGACGCCCAGCGTCTGCTCCAGGTCGGCGACGTGCTTGGTGGCCAGCGGCCGGGATATGCCCAGGCGCTCCGCGCCGGACGAAAAACTTCCCGCGTCGGCGATCGCCACGAAGGTGGTGAATTCATTCAGGTTCAGCATCCCGGCTATCCAAAGGCGGCATCGACGCCAGCATCAAGCAATATGCGCGCCAATTTTGCCTTCGGCGTGCGGCCACAGCATGCACCGCCATGGGGCTTGGTACGATCCGGTATTTCCCGCAAAAGGTGCCTGCACCGCACTTGCTGCTGGCAGCCGCCGCGATCGGGGCGCCGTCCGAGGGGAGGCCGCGGCGCCGGCGTGGCCGTCTTCCAGAGGCCGCCGCAAACCCGAAAACCACCGTTCCGGCGGGTATCATGGCTCTCCCGCTTCCGATCACAGCGCGACTTATGTCGAACAACGAACCGCCGCCGCGGAATAGATCCACCGCGCTCCCCAGCCACCTGCCGTTTCCCGTGGTGGGCATCGGGGCCTCCGCCGGCGCCGTCGAAACGCTGAAGGTCTTCTTCGAAAACATGCCGTCCAATCCCGGCATGGCCTTCGTGGTGGTGGTGCATCTGTCGCCCAAACACGAAAGCGTGCTGGACCGCATCCTGCAAACCTGCACCAGCATGCCGGTCGTCCAGGTAACGAAACACACCTCCATCGAGGCAGACCACGTCTACGTCATCCCGCCGGCGGCCAGGCTGGAAATGAATGACAGCTATCTGCGCGTGCAGCATGCGGTCCGCGCCCAGGGGGATCCCGTCGCCATCGACGAATTCTTCCGCACGCTGGCGGACGTCCACAAGACCCGGGCGGTGGGCATCGTGCTGACCGGCGGGGGTTCCGATGGCTCCGTGGGACTATCCCGCATCAAGGAGCAGGGCGGCATTACCCTGGCCCAGGACCCCGATGACGCCATGCACGACACCATGCCGCGCAGCGCCATCGCCACCGGTGCGGTGGACATCGTGCTGCCCGTGAGTGCAATCCCGGCCCGCCTGCTTGCCATCGCCAAGAATATGGGGCGCATCCATATCCCGCCGCCGGCGGACCTGCAGCGGGACGCCGGCGAGCGGCCGGACGAAGGGCACGAAACCGCGAACGACCGCGCGGCGCTGCGGGACATCCTGGCGATGCTGCGCGCCCGCACCGGTCACGATTTCAAGCACTACAAGAAAGCCACGGTCCTGCGCCGCATCGAACGCCGCATGCAGGTGACGGGGCTGCCCGACATGCCGGCCTATGCCGCCATGTTGCACGAGAAGCCGGACGAGACCCCGAAGCTGCTCAGCGACATGCTGATCGGTGTCACGCAGTTCTTCCGCGACCGGGAATCTTTCGAGATCCTGGAGCAACGCATCGTCGGCAATCTCTTCGGCGGGGACAACGGGCCGGTGCCCACGCACGTGCGCACCTGGGTGGCCGGCTGCTCCAGCGGCGAAGAAGCCTATTCCGTCGCCATGCTGCTGTGCGCCGAGGCCGATGCCCGCAACGCCGCGCCGAAAATCCAGGTGTTCGCCACGGACATCGACGAATTCTCGCTGGTCATCGGGCGTGCCGGGGTCTATCCCGGCGCCATCGAGACCGATGTCCCGGCCGCGCGGCTGCAGCAGTTCTTCACGCGGGAGGGCTCCAATTACCGGGTCAGGAAGGAGCTCCGGGAACGGGTACTGTTCGCGCCGCACAATGTATTGCGCGATCCGCCCTTTTCCAAACTCGATCTGGTAAGCTGCCGCAACCTGCTGATCTACCTGGATCGCGAAGTGCAGGCCGACGTACTGCGCATGTTCCACTTCGCGCTCAAGCCCGGCGGCTATTTGTTTCTGGGCAGTTCCGAGTCGGCCGATGCGTGCGAAAATCTGTTCGCGGTCGTCGACAAGCGCCACCGCATCTACCAGGCCAAGAACACGGCCTCCCAACACCGCCCCGTTCCCCTGCTGCCGATAGCGGGCACCGACAAACTGCCGCAGGCTTCCGTACCCGTCCACGCCGTGCGAGGAAACCGAACGTCATTCGCCGACATCCACCGGCAAGCGCTGGAACACTATGCGCCGCCCAGCGTGATCGTCGACCGCGACTCGAACATCGTCCACATGTCCGAGCGGGCGGGACGTTTCCTGCGGCACGTCGGCGGCGAGCCCTCGCGCAGCCTGCCCGCGCTGGTGTACCCGGACCTGCGCATGGAACTGCGCACCGCCCTGTTCCAGGCGCTGCATTCCCACAAGAGCGTGGAGGCCCGCCGCGTGGCCATGACGCTGGGCGACAGCAAGGTCTACATCAACATGATCGTGCGCCCGTTCCGGCACGACGAAACCGGCAACGAATTCATGCTCGTCATCTTTGACGAGGTGGATGCCGTGATGAGCACCCACGAGAGCGATGAAGAGTCGCGCGTGCCCAGCAGCGTGCTGGCCCAGTTGGAAGCCGAACTTCAGCGCACCAAGGAGCAGCTGCAGCTGACCATGGAGCAATCCGAGACCTCCACGGAAGAACTCAAGGCGTCCAACGAGGAACTGCAGGCCATCAACGAAGAGCTTCGCTCCACCACGGAAGAGCTCGAGACGGGCAAAGAAGAGCTGCAATCGGTGAACGAAGAGCTGATCACCGTCAATTCCGAACTGAAGAGCAAGGTCGAGGAAACGGCTAAGATCAACGACGACCTGCAGAACCTGATCGCGTCCACCGACATCGCCACGGTGTTCGTGGACCGCGGAATGCGCATCAAATGGTTCACGCCGCGGGCCACCGACATTTTCAGCGTGATCGCCAACGACGCGGGACGTTCGCTGCTGGACATCACGCACCGGCTGGACTATCCCGACCTGGCGCAGGATGCGGCCGCGGTGTTCGAGTCCCTGCGTACCATCGAGCGCGAAGTGCGCAGCGCGGACAACCGCTGGTTCCTGGCCCGGCTCCTGCCCTATCGCAGCGCCGAGCATCGCATCGAGGGCGCGGTCCTGACCTTCATCGACGTGACGGCCCGCCGCAACGCCGAGGCGCGCATCAACGCGATGGCGCAGAGCACCAAGGACTTCGCGATCATCACGATGGGGCAGGACGGGGTCATCACCACCTGGAACATGGGCGCGCAGCAGATGTTCGGCTATGCCGAAACGGAAGCGGTGGGCCAGCACTTCTCGTTGATCTTTACCCAGGAAGACATCGACGCCGCCATTCCCCGGCACGAACTGGAACGGGCACGGCGCGAGGGGTATGCGCCCGACGAGCGCTGGCACAAGCGCAAGGACGGCACCCGGCTTTTCTGCGTGGGTGGCATCAACCCGATCGACGACCCGCTGTTCACCGGCTACGCCAAGATCGCGCGCGACATCACGGCGCAGAAGCACCGCGAGATGGAACAGGAAAGCCGGCTGGAAAGCAGCCGCGCGGACAACACGCTGAAGGACGAATTCTTCGCCGTCATGTCGCATGAACTGAAGCATCCGCTGAATCTGATCCAGTTGAATGCGGAACTGCTCGTGCGCACGCCGCAGGTGCGGGCTACCGCCAGCGCGGCGCGGGCAGCCGATGCGATCCAGCGCGCCGTGCGCAGCCAGGCGCGCATCATCGAGGATTTGCTGGATATCGCGCGGGCACAGACGGGCAAGCTCAAGCTGAACCGCTCCACCGTCAGCCTGGTCGCCACGGTGGACGGCATCGTCAACGTGGTGCAACCCACGGTGGCGGACGTGGGCGTGACGCTGGACAAGGCCTACGACCTCAACACGACGCTCTATATCGATGCGGACCCGGTGCGCGTCGAGCAGATCGTCTGGAACCTGATCAATAACGGCATCAAGTTCACGCCGCCGGAGGGCACCGTCACCATCCGGCTGGATCGCGACGGCCAGATGGCGCGCCTGACGATCAGCGATACCGGCGAGGGCATAGACCCGGAGTTCCTGCCGCGGCTGTTCGAGATGTATAGCCAGGACCGTGGGCAGGATGGATTGCGCGGCCGCATGGGCCTGGGCATCGGCCTGGCGGTCGTGCACCAGCTGGTGCAGGCGCACGGCGGCCGGATAGAGGCCGCCTCGGACGGCAAGGGCAAGGGCTCGACCTTCACCGTGTGGCTGCCCCTGTCCGCCCACGCCTATGGGCCGGCCGACCCTGCGGGCGTGCCGCCCGAAGCCGCCGCGCTGGAAGGCATCGCCATCCTGCTGGTGGACGACTCGCCGGAAATCCTGGATACCTTCGGCGCGCTGCTGGAAATGGAAGGCGCGCGCGTCGATACCGCCAGCAGCGGACAAGCGGGGCTGGACGCGCTGGCGCGTACCGCTTTCGATATCGTCATATCGGACCTGGGCATGCCGGAGATGGACGGCTACGGATTCCTGAACGCCATGCGGCAGAAGAACATCGCCACGCCGGCCATCGCGCTGAGCGGCTATGGCGCGAAACGCGACGTGGACAAGGCGATGTCCGCCGGTTTCACGGCGCACCTGGGCAAGCCGGTGCCGCTGGAACAACTGGTCAAGGTGATCAGGCAAACGCTGGCGCGGGAAGAAACCCGCCAGGCGGGCGAGTAGGCGGTCGCTTGGCCGATGCGGCCGCGCGGCGCGCTCGCGAAGGCGACGATGGGCGGGGCAAGCCGCCCCTTCATCGTCAACGCGCCGGCTTCGCCGACCCGGCCAGCGTCAACTGGTCTGCCCGCCCTTCGTAGGCGATGTCGGAGCGGAATGCCCATGCGCTGCTTTCGAAATGCAGCGGGATGCTGGGTAATTGGTCCAGGGCGCGCCGCACGGATTGCCGCAGCAGTTTTTCGCGCTGCGCCGGATCCACCGTGGTGATGGCCTGCCTGAACACCTTGTCGAACTCCGGATCCGAGTATCCGCCGTAGTTGCTGGTGCCCAGTCCGCGGGCCGTATCCAGGGACGTGACCCAATAGGTCAGGAATGAAGAGGCCTCGCCGGTATCCGACCCCCATCCGCCCATGGCGAAGCTGAATTCGCGCTTGGCCCGCTGCGGAAAGAACACCGAGCGTGTCATGGCGTTGACATCGGTCTTGATGCCGATGCGCGACAAGTACTGCGCGACTGCCTGCGCCACGGCCGCGTCGTTGATGTAGCGGTCGTTGGTGGCGGCCAGCGTCATGGCGAAACCATCGGGATAGCCCGCTTCGGCCAGCAGCTTCTTCGCGGCGGCGGGGTCGTATTTCAGTTCGGGGGCGTGGGGCAAGGCGCCGAACATGCCGTCGGGCAGGAATTGATAGGCCGGCGTGGCGGCCCCATCCATGATGCGCTGCGCGATGGCCTTGCGGTCGATGGCCATCGAGATGGCCTGCCGCACGCGCAGGTCCTGCAAGGGATTCTTGCCGTCCGGCGCGTGTACTTGCGGGCTGGGGCTGCGGCCGACGTCCAATTGCAGGAACAGCACGCGCACCGAAGGCGTGACCACGTACTTGAAGCGCTTGTCGCCGTCCAGGCGTTTCAGGTCGCGCGCGGCCGGGTTTTCGATCAGGTCGAAGTCGCCGGCCAGCAGGCCGGTCAGGCGCGGGCCGGCGTTGGGCACGGGCGTCATGACCACATCTTTCCAGGCGGGCTTGCTGCCCCAATAGCCGTCGTTGCGCTCCAGCGCCACGGCGGTGCCGCGCACGAAGGACTTCAGCGCATAGGGCCCCGTGCCGATGGCGTTCTTGCCGGAATTGAAGTCTTCCATCTTGGGCCATGGGCCGGTGACGCCGCAATTGTGCTGCGGGTCGAAGCGGATCTGCCCGTGCTGCACGATACCGCTCCAGAGTATCCACATGCGGGTCAGCTCGTTCGCCAGCAGCGGATACGGCGCCTTGGTGGTGACGACCAGCGTGGCACCGTCCTTGACGTCGATCCTGTCGATCTTGCGGGCGATGTTGGCGTAGGAGCCGGCGATGGCCTGCGGGTTGTTCAACACCCGGCAGAACGTGAAGATCACGTCCTCGGCGGTGAACGGCGCGCCGTTGGAGAACTTCACGCCCTGGCGCAGCGTGAACTCCCAGGTGGTGTCGTCCAGCGGTTTCCATGCCGTGGCCAGGCCGGGCGCGAGCTTCATGCCGGCATCGGCGGACACCAGCGTATTGAACGCGTGGGCCGACAGGGCGTCGTTGGGCGTGGCCTGATGGTAGTGGGGGTCCATCGAGGTGGGTTCGGACGCCAGCCCGATACGTAGCGTCTGGCCCTGCGCGGCGCCCATGCCCAGCGCGAAGATGGCGGCAAGCGCCGCGATGGATTTGCGTGCGATCATCGGTTCCCCTTGTGCCGGTCCCTTGCGCGGCGGCGCGGGGACGGTGTGTATCGGGGAGCCGCGCCAGGCCATGCGCACCGCCGCGGACCCCGCCTGCCCGGGCATGGCTGGCCCGTGGCTGGCCATTCTAGCAACGCGGGATACCGGGCGGATCGCGCGCCGGTGCGGGATTACCCGTGCCGGCGTCGCCGGTTCACGCCGCCCGCGCCTGAAGGACGGGGTAGTCCGTGTATCCGCCGGGGCCGCAGTGTTCCAGGTCGTAGATGGTCGCGGTATCCACGGCATTCAGCGGCGCGTGGCGGCGCAGGCGCTCCACCAGGTCCGGATTGGCGATGTACGACCTGCCGAAGGCCACCGCGTCGGCCTCGCCCCGCGCCACGACGTCGGCGGCCGTGGGGCCGTCGTAGCCATCGTTGGCGATGCATATGCCGCCGAATTCGCGCTTGAGCATGGGCAGCAGCGCGCCCTCGCCCGCGGTTTCGCGTATGAACAGAAAGCCCAGGCCACGTTCGCCCATGGCCTTGGCCACGTGGCCGAAGGTACGCGCCGGGTCGCTGTCCGACATCGAGTAGGACGGCGAGCGGGGCGCCAGGTGCAGGCCCACGCGGTTGGGACGCCAGACCTCCAGCACGGCGTCCACGACCTCGCGCATCAGTCGCGCGCGGTTTTCCACGCTGCCGCCATAGGCGTCGGTGCGGTGGTTGGAGCCGTCCTGCAGGAACTGGTCCAGCAGATAGCCGTTGGCGCCGTGGATGGTGACGCCGTCGAAGCCGGCGGCCTTGGCATTGCGCGCGGCCTGGCGGAAGGCGTCGACGATGGCCGGGATTTCTTCCAGCGCGAGCTCGCGCGGCACGACGTACGGCTGCTGCGGGCGCAGCAGGCTGACATGGCCTTGCGCGGCGATGGCGCTGGGGGCGACCGGCAGGCGTCCCTGCAGCAGCAGCGGATGGGAAATGCGCCCCACGTGCCAGATCTGGGCCATGATGCGGCCGCCGCGCCGGTGCACGGCTTCCGTCACGAGCTTCCAGCCTTCCGTCTGCGCATCGCTCCACATGCCGGGCACGTGCCGGTAGCCGACGCCGTCCTCCGAGACCGGGGTGCCTTCGCTGATGATCAGGCCGGCGGACGCGCGCTGTTCATAGTATTCAGCCATCAAGGCATTGGGCACGCCGCCACGGGCGCGCAGGCGCGTCAGCGGCGCCATCACGATACGGTTGGGCAAATGCAGATCGCCGATGGACAAGGGATCGAATAGCGTCGTCATGGGGCACCCCGGGGGTAGGCGCGCCGGCCGCCGGCGCATTGTTTAATGTTGAAACCTTGCTCATGATACGCATCATGGTTTAACATTGCAACCATGAAATGCGGGGACGACACCGCCGGGACAGAACGCGGGGACCAGACCATCTGGCGGGAGACAGCAAATGCGGCGCAAATGTTTATCGGAGGACCCCTGCCCTATCGCCCGGTCCCTGGACGCGGTGGGCGACTGGTGGAGCCTGCTGATCGTGCGCGAGGCCCTGCGGGGCCAGTGCCGGTTCAGCGATTTCCAGCAAGGCCTGGGCTTGGCCAAGAACATTCTTGCCACGCGGCTGCGCAAGCTGGTGGAGCAAGGCGTGCTGGAAACCCGCCCTTCGGCGGATCGCAGCGATCACAACGAATACCACCTGACGGAAAAAGGCCGCCGGCTGGAACCCGTGCTGCGCGCGCTGGCCACCTGGGGCAGGGAAAACCTGTTCGACGCGAAGGACACGGCGGCGGGCTGAACCCCGCCGCGCCGCCGGGCCTTGCTTCCTGCCCTTACTTCTTGCCGGGAACGGGGTCCAGGCCCGTTTGCTTCACGGTGGGCTGGGCCTGCGCCGATGCCAGGAACCTGAGCAGTTCCGCGGCTTCCTTGGGATGACTGGAAGCCGCCGGCACCCCGCCGGCGAAGCGGGTGATGGACTGGACTTCGGCGGGCACCTTGCCCACGAAGGTCACGCCGGGCACCGGCAGCAGTTCGGCCACCTGCTGGAAGCCGACCTCATACTTGCCATTGGCGACCTGGGACGCCACCGGGATCTTCGGGACCATGGTGGCCTTGGACTTGACCTGGTCTTCTATCCCCAGCTTCTTGAACATCTCCTTTTCGATGTAGACGCCGCTGGCGCTGTCCGAATAGGCGATGGACTTGGCGTCCAGCAGGGTCTTCCTGAGCGCCGCCACGGTGGAGATATCCGGCTTGGGATGTCCCTGCCGTACCACCATGCCGATGGGCGAGTCGGCCAGCTCCACGCGCGAATCCTTGCCGACCTGGCCTTGCTTGATCAGGTCGTCCAGCGCGTAGCCCACCATGATGACGACGTCGGCCGGTTCGTGCCGGGCCAGACGGTTGGGAATCGCTTCCGCCGACTTGCCCATGGAGGGACCATGCTCCGTGACCAGCGTATTGCCCGTGGCCGCGGTGAACTGGGGACCCAGTTTTTCATAGGCGGCGGAAAAACCGCCGGAAATCAGCACGTGCAGTTCCGCTGCCTGGACCGGCGCGCCGGCCAGCGATGCCGCCAGCAGGGAACCGGCCAGGGCCAGGGTGCGTAGGGATATCTTCATGGTCTCCTCGATAGCTGAGAGTGGAAAAAATCAGGACTGCGTGGCCATGCGGGCGGCCGCCGGGCGGCGGGCATACAAGGCCAGCGTGGCAACGAAGGCGCACAGCGCGGCGAACGTCATCCAGTACCCCGGCGCCGCGCGGTCGCCGGTCACGTGGATCAGCGCGGTGGAGATTTCCGGCGTGAAGCCGCCGAATATCGCGGTGGCCAGGCTGTATGCGACCGAAAACCCCGCGACGCGCACCGACGCCGGCATCACCTCCGTCAGCGCGACGACCATCGCGCCGTTGTAGACGGCGTACAGGAAGGAGAGCCACAGCAGGACGACCAGCATCCGGGTGAAGGTCGGGCCATCGGCCAGGAAGGACAGGGCAGGATAGGCCGTGACGATGGCCAGCGCGGTCATCGCCAGCAGCACGGGCTTGCGCCCGATGCGATCCGAGATCGCGCCGCCTATGGGCAGCCAGATGAAGTTCGATACGCCGACGCACAGCGTCACCAGCAGGCTGTCCGAGGTGCTCAGGTGCAGCACGGTCTTGCCGAAGGTAGGCGCATACACGGTGATCAGGTAGAAAGCGGTGGTGGTCATGGCCACCATCAAGGCGCCGCCCACCATCAGCCGCCAGTTCACCACCAGCGCGACCCAGGACTCGCGCAGGCCGGGACGGTGCGAACGGGCCTTGAATGCCTGGGTTTCCTCCAGCCGGCGGCGCAGCACGAAGATGAACGGAATGATCAGGCAGCCGACGAAGAAGGGGATGCGCCAGCCCCAGGCGGCGATGGTGGCGGAATCCATCCATTGATTCAGCGCGAAGCCCAGGGCCGCGGCCACCACGATGGATACCTGCTGGCTGCCGGATTGCCAGCTCGTATAGAAGCCCTTGCGGCCCTCGCTGGCCATCTCGGCCAGGTAGACCGACACACCGCCCAGTTCGGCACCCGCCGAAAAGCCCTGCAACAGCCGGCCCAGCAGAACCAGCAAGGGCGCCAGCGGGCCGATGGCGGCGTGCCCCGGGACGAAGGCGATCAGTATGGTGCCGCTGGCCATCAGCGAGAGTGTCAGGATCAGGCCTTTGCGCCGTCCGACCCGGTCGATATAGGCGCCCAGCACAATGGCGCCCAGCGGCCGCATCAGGAATCCCGCGCCGAAGACGGCGAAGGTCTGCATCAGGGACGCGAACTGGCTGCTGGAAGGGAAGAAGACGGCCGCGATCTGCGTCGCATAGAAGCCGAAGAGGAAAAAGTCGAACTGCTCGAGGAAGTTACCGGCCGTCACCCGCACGACGCTGCGCGCGAGGTTCAAGGCGGAGGGCCGTTCCGCCGACTGGGATTGCTGCATGCTCTGAGTCCTTTCTGGAATGCAAGGTGCCCTTTGCATCCGGACAAGAGCAATCTTTCTATTCGCCACCAGGACAGTGCAACGGGCATGCGACCGGGCATCTGTGCCCGGACCGCCACAGGTGTAACGTTAGCCCTCGCACCTGACCGGCGCATTAAAGGGGCCCGATCTGTTACGTCCCCGGCGCATCTGTGCTGCCCGGGCCCGCCACTTGCTTTCCCGCTCACGGATGGGCTGGCAGGCCGCGTGGCCCATGGCGCCCCCGCTTTGCCGGCATGGATGCATCGAGAGCCGTGTTGCCGGGCGGCGCGCGAGCCGGCCATAAGGAAAACGGGGAGGACCTGACATGTCGACCAATCGAGTACCCACCGCGGAGCCGGCCGGCTCTGACACGCCGCTAGCCCGCGTGATGGGGCCCAAGCTGTTGCTGCTGTTCATCGTCGGCGACATCCTGGGAACCGGCATTTATGCCTTGACGGGACAGGTTGCCAAGGAGGTCGGCGGCGCCGCCTGGCTGCCCTTCCTGGTGGCCTTCGTGGTGGCCCTGCTTACGGCGCTTTCGTACCTGGAACTGGTCACCAAATATCCGCAGGCCGCCGGCGCGGCCCTGTACGTGCACAAGGCCTTCGGCGTGCACTTTCTTACCTTCATCGTATGCTTCACGGTGATGTGCTCGGGCCTGACCTCGGCGGCCACGGCCTCGCGGGCCTTCGCCGCCAACCTGTTCGCGGCCATCGGAATGGATGCCGCGCCGGATATCGTCACGTGGGGCGCGCTGGGCTTCCTGGTGCTGGTCATGCTGCTGAACCTGCGCGGGGCGGCGCATAGCGTCAAGACCAATGTGGTGCTGACGCTCATCGAGCTGAGCGGCCTGCTGCTGGTGATCCTGCTGGGATTCTGGGCGATCGCCGGCGGCCAGGCGGATTTCTCGCGCGCCATCGCCTTCGATACGCCGGAAGACAAGAGCGTCTTCCTGGCCGTGACCTCGGCCACCACCCTGGCTTTCTTCGCCATGGTGGGCTTCGAGGACTCGGTGAACATGGCGGAGGAAACCCATGCGCCCCACCGCATTTTTCCCAAGGTCATGCTGACCGGCCTGGGCCTGACGGCGGCGATCTATGTGCTGGTTTCCATCTGCGCGGTGGCGCTGGTGCCGGTGGGCGAACTGGCGGCGAGCAACACGCCGCTGGTGCTGGTGGTCCAGCGCGCCGCCCCCGGCCTGCCCACCGACACCATCATGCCCGTCATCTCCATGTTCGCGGTCGCGAACTCGGCGCTGATCAACATGATGATGGCCAGCCGCCTGCTGTACGGCATGGCCAACCAGGGCGTCCTGCCGGGCTTCCTGTCGCGCGTGCACAAGCGCAATCGCACGCCCTGGGCCGCCATTCTGTTTACCACGGCCATCGGCCTTGGCCTGACCGTGCTGGTGTCGCGCGCCGAATCGCAGGCCATCCGGGCGCTGGGCGGCACGACGGCGCTGCTGCTGCTGGGCGTGTTCGCCTTCGTGAACGTGGCGGTGCTGGTATTGCGGCGCGACCGCGTCTCGCACGAACACTTTCGCGTCCGGACCGTGGTGCCCTGGCTGGGCGCCGCCACCTGCCTGTTCCTGGTGACGCCGCTGACGGGCCGCGATCCCATCCAGTACCAGGTGGCGGGCTGGCTGCTGCTGCTGGGCGTGGTGATGTGGGGGATCACGCTGGCGACGCGCCAGCGGGGCGGCATGCGGCTGGATCCGGAGAAGCTGGATTGATTCGGGCGGGAACGGCTCGGCCTTGCGGCGCGCGAGTAAGCACGGGGCCGGCGCGGTAGAATGGCCGCGCGGCTGTCTCCCGCCATGGCGGGCAAGCGGCGCATTTCCCCCTAATGGCCGTCCAGGCGCATCGCCCCGTACCGCCCGCCATGCCTGTGCACTATCTTCGCGCGTTGACCAGCCCCGGACGCACCACCGAGAACAACCGCCGGCTGGGACGCTCCCTGGCCTTCGTCGCCGGGGCCGCGAACGCGGGCGGCTTCCTGGCGGTGGGCCAGTACACCTCTCACATGACCGGCATCGTATCGGCGCTGGCCGACCACGCCGTGCTGGGCAACGCCGTGCTGGTCACCGCGGGCTTGTGCTCGCTGCTGGCCTTCATGACCGGGGCCGCGGTTTCGGCCATCCTGATCAACTGGGGCCGGCGGCGCGGCGCGCAGAGCGAATACGCCATGCCGCTGATGCTGGAGGCCGCGCTGCTGCTGGTATTCGGCCTGCTGGGCACGCAGCTCGCCGAGCATCGCATGTTCTTCGTGCCGGCCACCGTCGGCCTGCTGTGCTTCATCATGGGTTTGCAAAACGCCATCATCACCAAGATTTCCAAGTCCGAGATACGCACCACGCACATGACAGGCGTGGCGACCGATATCGGCATCGAGATCGGCAAGCTGTTCTACTGGAATGTCCAGGGCGGCGCGCCGGACGCCAAGGTGATGGCCAACCGGCCGCGCCTGCGGCTGCTGGCATCGCTGCTGGGCATGTTCCTGCTGGGCGGCGTGACCGGCGCGCTGGGATTCAAGCATATGGGCTTCGTCGCGACGGTGCCGCTGGCCACGCTGCTGATCGTGCTTGCCATCGTTCCGGTATTCGACGACCTGGCCGCGCTGGGCCGGCGATTCTAGGGACCGGCGCGACATGCGGCGAGCCGGCAGCGCGGATCTGCCCTTGCATGGCGGACGCGTGCCCGCGTGGCTGGGCGCGCGCATGTCGCGCCTGGGCGCGGTGATCGCCCAGGCCATCGTGCATCACTACGGCCGCGACGAATTCCTGCGCCGCCTGGCCCATCCTTTCTGGTTCCAGTCCTTCGGCGCCGTCATGGGCATGGATTGGCATTCCTCCGGCATCACCACCAGCGTGATCGGCGCGCTCAAGCGCGGACTGGGCCCCTTGTCCGGCGAATTGGGCATCCATGTCTGCGGCGGGCGCGGCAATCACTCGCGCCGCACGCCGCAGGAGCTCCTGCAGGTGGGCGAGCGCGTGGGCGTGGACGGCGATGCGCTGGCGCGGGCCAGCCGATTGGTGGCCAAGGTGGACAGCGCGGCGGTGCAGGACGGCTTCGACCTGTACCTGCATGGCTTCATCGTCACCGACGACGGCAAATGGACCGTGGTGCAGCAGGGGATGAATGGCGACAGCCGGCTGGCGCGCCGCTACCACTGGCTGTCCGAAGACCTGCGCAGCTTCGTCGACGCGCCGCACCGCGCCATCGATGGCCCCAACCAGGGGCGCATCGTCAACCTGACGGACCGTCGGGCGGCCGCGTCGCGGCAGGGACAGCTGGTCCTGCTGCGCGAACAGGGGCCCGACTTCATCGTCGCGGAAGCAGGCGCGCTGGCCGCGTCCCGGCCGGACCTGTATGGCGGCGACGCGGTGCCGGCGGCATCGCACCCGGCCGTCGCCGCCGGCGATGCGGGCGCGCCGCGGCAGGGCCAGCTGGCGCTGGACCTGCCCCACCTGGCCATGCCGGCGCATCACGACGTGCGGCCGAAGGACGTGAATCTGCGCCGCCTGCACGGCGCCCTGGCGGCGGCCGCCGAATGCGGCCCCAAGGACTTCGCGGACCTGCTGATGGTGCCCGGCGTGGGCGCGCGCACCGTGCGTTCGCTCGCGCTGGTGGCGGAAGTCGTCCATGGCGCGCCCTGCCGCTTCAGCGATCCGGCGCGGTTTTCGATGGCGCACGGCGGCAAGGACCGGCATCCCTACCCGGTTCCCGTGGATGTCTATGACCGCACGATAGACGTGATGAAAACGGCGGTCAGCCAGGCCAGGCTGGGCAACGAGGAAAAACTGGATGCCCTGAAGCGCCTGGACCGCCAGGCGCGCCGCCTGGAACGCGACGCGCGGGGGCCGGCGCTGGCGGATCTGGTCGAAGCGGAACGGCGCGATTCGCCCGACTACGGCGGCCGCAGCGTCTTCGGCCTGGAGACCCGGGCGCATGTCACAGATACCGGGAAACCGGACACCGGTCGCGGCGATCCCGGCGGCGGCGCGGCATTTCTGACAGACTGCTGAACAATTTCGTTGCCGTCACGCGACGATGAGAACTGCAAATTGTTGTCACATCGGCGGAGGCATTTCAGAATCCTCCTACATGACAAAACGATGACAACAACGCAGCATGAGCACCCTACCGCTGGACATCGCGCCGGAGCTTGCCTCCACACGCGATGTAGAACTGGTTCTATCGGTAAAGATCGGCGCCGGGCACGATCGCGACGTCTGGCGCCACCCGCTGGACGACACGCTGTGCGTCAAGGTGGCCCAGCCGAATCATGGGCGCGCCCAGAACGATATCGACCTGCACTACGGCGCCCACCTGCAGCGCCGCAACATATCCAGCCCCCACGTGCCCCGCGTGTACGGCATGGTGCCGACCGACCGCGGTCCGGGCCTGGTCGTCGATCTGGTCCGGCAACCGGACGGCACGACCTGTCCGACCTTGCCGCAGGCCTTGCGCAGCGGCATGGTAGGCGAAGCGCAAGCCGAAGCCATGGTGCACGAGGCCTGTGAATGGCTGGCGCGCAACGGCGTCATGTTGGCCGACCCCGGCATTCACAACGTCATGGTGCGCAGTTCGCCCGCGACCGGGCGGCCCTGCCTGGTCTTCGTCGATGGACTGGGCACGCGCAACCTGGACCTGAAGTATTGGGCGCGCTGCGCGTTCGAGCCGCTGGAACGCATGACCGCGCGCCAGAAGGCCGCCGTGTTCCGCGACAAATTCCTGCGCCTGCTGCGGGACCGCTCCAGCAAGCTATGGGTGCCCAAGCGGCCCTCAGGCGTCGCGCAGCAGGTCGTGTGAGTTAAGGATTTCGTACGCGATATCGGGCCGCGCATCCAGGCAGCGGCGCACGGCCGCCGGTATGCTTTTCCGCGTCAGGCGGCACAGGCCGGGGCAATCTTCCAGATGGATGTCGAAGCCCCGCACGGTCCGCACTTCGTTGGGACCGGGAGAGATATGCAGCCGGATGCCCAGCTGCGCATGGATGCGGCCTTCCACATGGCGCAGGTCGGCAAGATCGCGCACGGCCTCGATCCGCGCGATGAGACGCTTTTCTTCCTGCTTGGTCAGCTGCAGCACGCGCAGGTCGCCGTGCGGATCGCACAGCAGGCGCTCGCGCTCGCACACACAAGCGCCGGGCGGGCATTCTTCGCGGATGGGAAACGGCAGATTCATGACGGGCAACGGGTCTTGGCGACGACATGATAAATCGTTTGCATCCGTCCCCGGCGCGCCGCGCGCCGCCGCCGTAAAATGGCGCCCGCCTTGCCCATGGGCGGCGCCACCGCATCGCGAGACGCCGCCGCCTACGATTCCACCGACACCGCCATCATGAAAACCGCGCTCGACGCACGACGCTCCTTCAACCCCGTCCTGGGCCTTGCCGTTTTCCTGGCGATCGCCGTGGTGGGCCTGTTCTACGTGAAGTGGTTTCCCTATTACCACCGCGCCTGGGCCGCGGCGGACAGCCACTCCATCGGCACCTCCATTTTGATGGGCACCGCCGACAGCGCGCCGCCGCCTTCGCTGGACGCCGCGGTCGGCTACGCGCTGGCCTACGGCAAGGCGATCTGGCAAGCCATGGTGCTGGGCCTGCTGCTGGGCTCCGCGGTCCAGGCGCTGCTGCCGGGCCGCTGGATCGCCGGCGCGCTGGGCGGCACCGGACTGGGCAGCGTCGTGGCCGGCGGCCTGCTGTCGCTGCCGGGCATGATGTGCACCTGTTGCGCCGCCCCCGTGGTGGCCGGCCTGCGCAAATGCCAGGCGGCGCCGGGCAGCGCGGTGGCCTTCTGGCTGGGGAATTCGGTGCTCAATCCCGCCACGCTGGTGTTCATGGGCTTCGTGCTGGGCTGGCAATGGTCGGCGCTGCGGCTGGCCCTGGGCGTCGTCATGGTGTTCGGACTGGGATGGCTGCTGAACCGCATGAGCGCCGCGTCGGGACGCATGGTGGACACCGGACCCGTGCAGGCCTTGCATGCGCAATCCCCGGACGCCGGCGACGCGATGCATCCCTTCAAGCGCTGGGCGGCGATTTTCGCGCGCATGACGCTGCGGCTGGTGCCCGAGTACATCGTGCTGGTTCTCGCGCTGGGCGCGGCGCGCGCCTGGCTGTTTCCGCACATCGGCGCCGACGTCGACAACCACCTGTGGTGGATCGCCGGCCTGGCGGTGGCCGGCGCGCTGTTCGTCATCCCCACCGCGGGCGAAGTGCCCATTGTCCAGGCCATGCTGTCGCTGGGCATGGCCGCGGGGCCGGCCGCGGCGCTCATCATGACCCTGCCGCCCATCAGCCTGCCCTCGCTGGCGATGCTGGCCCGGTCCTTCCGCCCCGTGGAACTGGCCACGGTGTTCGCCGGCGTGGTCGTCACGGGCCTGGCGGCCGGCGGGTTGGCGATCGCCCTGGGGTTCTAGCGGAGTCCGGGCTTCGACCGTTTGCGCGGGCCTCTCCGGCGCGACCGCGGATTGCCATCGAAGGGCCCAGGCCCTAGTATCGATGGCACATCCCCCGACGGCGCCGCCATGACGGCCCGCATACTACGGAGACTCGCCCATGAACCGCAAAGCGTTGCTGGCTGGAATGCTGGCGTGCGGCCTGCTGGCCGCTTCCCCCCTGGTCGCCCATGCCCAGGCGGAGCCGGCCTTTCCCAAGGTCATGACCATGGTCGTGCCATTCCCCCCGGGTGGCAGCAACGACGTATTCGCGCGCGTGCTGGCGGAACGGCTGTCGGCGCGTCTGCATAACTCCGTCATCGTGGAGAACCGCCCGGGCGCGGGCGGGTCCATCGGCGCGGATTATGTGGCGCGCGCGCCCAAGGATGGATCGGTGCTGATGCTCAGCTCGTCCACCTTCACCACCAATGCCGCGGTGCAGCCCAAGCTGCAGTACGACGTGGTCAAGGATTTCAGCCCCATCGCCATGCTGGCCTCCAGCCCCATGGCCATCACGGTGGGCAAGGCGTCGAAGTACGACAGCCTGGCCAGCCTGCTGGACGCCGCGCGCGCCCAGCCCGGCAAGCTGAGCTACGGCAGCGCCGGCATCGGCTCGGTCAACCAGATGGCCAGCGAAATCCTGGCCGGCATGGCCAAGGTCTCTTTCATGCACGTCCCCTACAAGGGCATGTCGCCGGCGATGAACGACCTGGCCGCCGAACGGGTGGACATGATCGTCGCCAGCTTCGCATCGATATCCGCCATGCTGAAAAGCGACCGCGTGCGGGTACTGGCCGTGACCTCGCCGCAGCGCTCGCCGTTCTACCCCGACCTGCCCGCCGCCAGCGATACGGTGCCGGGCTACGCCGTGCAGCTCTGGTGGGGCGTGCTCGGCCCCGCCGGCCTGCCCCAGGCCATGGTGCAAAAGCTGAACAGCGAGATCCGCGCCGTGGTGGCCGAACCCAGGATGCGCGACATGTTCGCCGCCGAAAGCGCCGTGCCCTCGGAGCTGTCCGTGGCGCAGTTCGCCGACCTGGTCAAGCGCGATGCCGCCACCTGGAAGCAGGTGGCGCGCGACCGGAATATCTCCGTCGAGTAGGCGGGCGCCATCGCCGGCGCCGGCGTTTCGGCGGCAAGTCAGCGCATCGACAGCCTGGAGGCGCATCATGGCGCGCAATCCACGATCGCTCCAGGAGGCGCCATGCGCTTGCGATGGCCCGAGATCTATTCCGCCGCGCGCGACGTCGCCCCGGGAACGCGGGTGGTGCTTGCCGGCCACCCGGTGTTCCCGACGCCAGGACAGCCCTCGGACACCCTGGTGCTGGTCGAGGACAACCCCTGCTGCGGGGCCCATGCGGGCCTGCACGCGGCAATGGCGGTGGAAGTGCATGCCCGCGCGGAAGTCGCCGCGCCAGGTGGACCGGTGCGCGTCGAAGGCCTCTGGGAGCCGCTTACCGGCGATCCCGCCGGCTGGCGCTACCGTATCCGCGGCGCGACCGTGACCCCCATCCGCGACCCCTGGGAAGCGGCGAGCCTGAATCGCCGCCGCCTGCTGGCCTTGGGCGCCCTGTCGGGGCTGGCGGCCTGCGCGGCGCCCGTGGCGGACGTGGGGAAGGACGCCGCATCCATCCAACCGGACACGCTGGCCTGGATGCGCGCCCAGGTCACCGTGGACATACACAGCCATGCCGGCCACATCAACCTGGGGCGCGCGGCCGTGCCGCCCGCTTTCACGCCCGTCGCCGCCCCCATGCGGGCGGGCGGCATGGACGTCGTCTGCATGGCCGTCGTCAGCGACTCCAGCGTCGATCGCATTGTCCAGACCGCGTCCGGCCGCCGCCGCATCGTCGCCTACCGCGATCCCGAGCCGGGCGAGATGGCCGCGCGCGGCGAGGCCGCCTTCCAGCGCCTGCATGCCCTGATGGCGCGGGAGGGACTGCGGCCCATCCTGGATGCGGGGGAACTGGCAAGGGCGCGCGCCACGGGCGGCGCCGTGGTCGTCGCGGCCGAGGGCGCGGACTTCCTGGAAGGCGATACGGACCGCCTGGACGACGCGTGGCGCCGCCATGGCCTGCGCCACCTGCAGCTGACACATTACCGGGTCAATGAATTGGGCGACATCCAGACGGCGCCGCCCGTGCACCGCGGCCTGACGGATTTCGGCGCGGAAGTCATCCGCCGCTGCAACCGGCTGGGCATCGTTGTGGACGTGGCCCATGGCACGCCGGACCTGGTGCGGCGCGCCGCGGCCGTGACGGCGCGCCCGCTGGTGCTTTCGCACACCGCGCTCGGCGCGCGGCCATCGCGCTACAGCCGCGCGATCACGCCCGAGCACGCGCGGCTCGTGGCCGGCACGGACGGCGTCATCGGAATCTGGCCGGTCGCCGCCACCTTCCCCACCCTGGCCGCGATGGCGGGCGGCATACGCGCCATGGCGGATGCGGTCGGCGTGCGCCACGTGGGCGTGGGCAGCGACATGCTGGGCCTGGTGGGCCCATCCGTCCTGGACAGCTACCGCAAGCTGCCGCTGCTGGCGCAGGCGCTGCGCGACGCCGGGTTCACCCGCGAGGAGGCCGGCATGATATTGGGCGGCAACTACGCGCGCGTATGGGCGGCATCGCTGGCCCCGGCATGAAGCGGCCGCCGCCCGTACCGGCGCCCGCATGGCGATACCGCCCGGTCCATCATCGGGGCGCCACCGCCTGGATCTCGCGGGCGATGGCGGACAGCGGCACGCTGCGTTCCACGCCGCCGCGCTTGATGGCTTCCTTGGGCATGCCGAAAACCACGCAGCTGTCCTCGTCCTGCGCCAGGGTGCGCGCGCCGGCCTGGCGCATTTCCAGCAGGCCGGCCGCGCCGTCGTCGCCCATGCCCGTCATGATGATGCCCACGGCGTTGGCGCCCCCATGGCGGGCCACGGAGCGGAACAGCACATCCACCGACGGCCGGTGACGATTCACCAGCGGGCCGTCGCGCACCTCGACGAAATACTGCGCGCCGCTGCGCTTGACCAGCATGTGCTTGCCACCGGGCGCGAGCAGCGCGCGGCCCGGCACCACGCGGTCGTTGTTCCGCGCTTCCCGCACGGCGATCTGGCAGATGCCGTCCAGCCGCGCGGCGAAGGCGGCGGTGAATTTCTCCGGCATGTGCTGCACGATGACCAGGCCGGGACAGACGCGCGGCAGCGCGGTCAGCACTTCCTCCAGCGCCTGGGTGCCGCCCGTGGACGTACCGATGGCGACCAGCCGCTCGGTGGTCTGCAGCACGGGACGCGCGTCCGGCGGCGGCAGGACCGCGTCGGCGCTATGCCGCGGCATGGGCACCACGGGCGCGGGTGCGCCGCCCGGCGGCATGCGGCGCACCCGCGCCCGGGCCGCCGCCCGCACCGTGGCGATGAGCTCCGCCGCGCTATCCGCCAGGAACTGCTTCAATCCCAGCCTGGGCTTGGTGACGACCGACACCGCGCCGGCGGCCAGGGCCTCCACGGTAATGCGGGCGCCCTTCTCGGTAAGCGTCGAACAGATGACCACCGGCGTCGGCCGTTCCTGCATGATCTTGCGCAGGAAGGTCAGACCGTCCATGCGCGGCATCTCGATGTCCAGGACGATGACATCGGGCCAGGCGTGCTTCATGCGTTCGGCGGCCAGTATCGGGTCCGCGGCGGCGTGCAGCACCTCGATGCCCGGGGCCTCGGATAGCAGTCCCGCCAGCACCTGGCGCACCACGGCGGAATCGTCGACGACCATGACTTTGATGGATGGCATAGGCTACGTGGCGAGATCGGAAAGGGAGCGGTCAGGGCTTGCGGTAGACGGACGGCATGACGGCGGCGACCGCGTCGGTCACGCCGTGCAGGCTTTCGGAATGGCCGATGAACAGATGGCCGCCGGGCTTGAGCAGTCCCAGCACGCGCTCCACCACGCGGCGCTTGGTATCGCCGTTGAAATAGATCATGACGTTGCGCAGGAAAATCACGTCGAAACGCCCCAGGTCCGGCAGCGGCGCATTCAGGTTGGCGTGCATGAAACGTACGTGGGCGCGCAGCTCGCGATGCACCAGCATCGTGCCGTGATGGGCGCCGGTGCCCTTCAGGCAATAGCGCTTGCGGTAGTCGGGCGGCATCTGGCGCGCCCGCTGCTCGGAATAATGCCCCGTGCGGGCGCGTTCCAGGACGCGCGTGCTGATGTCGGTACCGACGATCTCGAAGGGCCGCGCGGCGCCGGCGCCCGTCCCGCCCAGGCAATCGGCCAGCACCATGGCCGCGGTGTAGGCTTCCTCGCCGGAGGAACTCGCCGCGCTCCAGACGCGAAAGGGCTGCTGCGAACGGCGGCCGTCCGGGCCGGTCTCCAGGGCCAGGCGACGCAGCACGTCGAAATGCCGGGGCTCGCGGAAAAAGTAGGTTTCGTTGGTCGTCAGCAGGTCGATGGCGATCTGGGTTTCGGCGCCGCCGCCCTCGCCTTGCAGCAGGTCGAAGTACTCGCTGAAGCTGGCGGCGCCGCGCGCCTGCACTCGCTTGGACAGCCTGCCGGACACCAGCGCCTTCTTGGCATCGGTCAGCGTGATGCCGGCCGCTTCGTAGATGAAGCGCTGGAACTGGGCGAATTCCCGGTCGTTGATGGGCTGCATGGACAAGACTGAAACGATGCGTGGTTATTCTTCGCCGGGGTTGGCGGCCGGCGCGCGCAGCAGGGCCAGGCGCGTCCGATGGGTCTTCAGCCACGCGGGAATGGCCTCGCCCGGCATGGCGCGGGCGATGAAGTAGCCCTGCCCCAGCGTACAGCCCAGCCGTTGCACCAGGCGCCAGTCCTCCAGGGTTTCTATCCCTTCCGCGGTGGTGACCAGGCCCATTTCCGTAGCCATGTCGATGGCCGCGCCCAGGATGGTGCGCAGCTGCTTGCGCCCGCTGGCGCCGTGCACGAAGCTGCGGTCGATCTTCAGCTCGGTGAAGGGCACCCGCGTCAGTTGCTGCATGGACGAAAACCCCGTGCCGTAGTCGTCGATGGACAGCCCGAAGCCGCGCAGGCGCAGGCGCGCCAGCAGCCCGCGCGCGCCGCTGTCGGCATCGACCAGCGAGCTTTCGGTGATCTCGAACACCAGTTGCTCCGGCGGTACCTGGAAGCGCTCCACCACTTCCAGGATGCCGCCGGCCAGCCCTGGCCAGCCCAGCAGCAGCGGCGACAGGTTAACGGCCAGCGACAGGCGCAGGCCGCGCCGGCTCCACCGCGACACCTGCGCCAGCGCCTGCTCCATGACGACGAAGGTCAGGGGATGGATCAGTCCGTATTGTTCGGCCAGAGGCACGAAGCGGGCCGGCGATATATCGCCGCGTTCGGGATGCGTCCAGCGGGCCAGGGCCTCCACGCCGCGGATAAGGCCCGTGCGCATGTCCGCCTTGGGCTGGTAGTGGACGTGGATCTGGCTGTCCCGCAGGGCCCCTTCCAGCATGCCCGGCGGGATGGGCGCCTCGCTATCCGCCGCCGGCGCCCCATGCCGCGCCGCGCCGCGCACGTGCATGCCGCGCAGGGCCAGGGCCGCGGACAGTCCCGCCACCGTCAGGGGTTTCTCCAGCCCCGCCAGCACATGGAAACCCATGCCGCCGGCCACCGATACCACCGAGTCGATCATCGCGCCTTCGCGGCCCGAGGCCACAACGAGGTCCGGCGTGATGTGGCGGATCAAGAGCTGCTCCAGGAGCTCGATGCAGTCCATGCCCGGCATCTCGATATCGACCACCATGACGGCAGGGCGCGGCGACACGCGTCCCAGCAGCGCCAGCGCCGCCACCCCGCCCGAGGCCTGGTGTACCGTCTCGATGCCCAGCTCGCGGCACAGCGACGCGGCGTGCAGGCGATGCACGGCGCTGTCATCGACCACCAGGACCGACGCCACGCCGTGCGGCGCGACCGCAATGGGCGGGAGCCGGTCCGGACTGCTCATGGCATGCCCGCGTCGTCCGCCGGGACGGCCGTGCGCGCGGCGCCCTCGATGGCGGCACCGTGCAGGCCGTCCAGGCCCTCCAGCGACATGACATGGCCAACGGCGAGCAGGATCACGAAGCGGCCGCGCACCTTGCCGACACCGGCGATGAAATCGCTGCGCAAGCCCGCGCCGAAGGCAGGCGGCGGCTCGATGTCGGCGGGGGCGATTTCCAGGACCTCGTTCACGCCATCCACCACCACGCCCACTACCTGCCGTCCGGCCTCGTCCGTTTCCAGCTCGACGATGACGATGCAGGTACGCTTGGTGACGGGCGACGGCTCGCGGCCGAAGCGCGCCTGCAGGTCCATCACCGGCACGACCGCGCCGCGCAGGTTGATCACGCCGCGGATGCACGCCGGCATCATGGGCACCAGCGTCAGGTCGTGGTATTCGATGATCTCCTTGATGGCCAGGATGCCGATGGCGAAGGTCTCCTTGCCCAGCATGAAGGTCAGGTACTGCGAAGGCTCGGCCTGCCCGATGGGCGCGCCGCCCGGCTTGAGAATCGCATTCATCGCCCTGCCCTCAATAGCGGACGAACTGGGATTCGTCGACCGCTTCCGCGCCCGCGTAGGCCAGCTTGCCGGCGGTCTCGGGCTCGGCGGTTTCCTTGGCCACCATCGCGGCCGGACGCCGCGCCGCCACCGGCCGCTTGCGGGCCGCGGCCGCCGCGCCGGCGGCGCGCGCCACGCGGTCGGACAACTTGAAGAAACTCATGGCCTGCTGCAGCTGTTCCGCCTGGGCGCTCATTTCCTCGGCCGTGGCCGCCAATTCCTCGGAACTGGAGGCGTTCTGCTGCGTGGTCTGGCTCAATTGGCCGACGGCGGCATTGATCTGGCCCACGCCGGAGGACTGCTCCTCCGAGGCCGCCGTGATTTCCTGCACCAGGTCCGAGGTCTTGCGGATATTGGGCACCATTTGCTCCAGCAGGCGGCCGGCCCGTTCGGCCAGGTCCACGCTGGAACCGGCGACGTCGCCGATTTCCTGCGCCGCGACCTGGCTGCGCTCCGCCAGCTTGCGCACTTCCGCCGCCACCACGGCGAAGCCCTTGCCGTGCTCGCCGGCCCGGGCCGCTTCGATGGCGGCGTTCAGGGCCAGCAGGTTGGTCTGGTAGGCGATGTCGTCGATGATGCCGATTTTCTGCGCGATCTGCTTCATCGCCGCCACCGTGGATGTCACCGCCTCGCCGCCTTCGGCCGCCTCGGCGGCGGCCTTGGTGGCCATGCTATCGGTGACCTTGGAGTTCTCGGTGTTCTGCGCGATCGAGGCCGTCATCTGCTCGATGGAGGCGCTGGTTTCCTCGACGCCGGCCGCCTGCTCGCTGGACGCCTGGCTGAGCGATTGCGCCGTCGCGCTGACTTCCTCCGACGCGCCGGCCAGGGCCTCGGCGCTGCTGTTGACCTCGGACACCACCTGGGCCAGCCGGCCGACCATGTTCCTGACGCTGGCCATCATGCTGGTGGTGTCGCCCTTGCGGGTCTTGACGTCCACCGACAGGTCGCCACCGGCCACCTGCTGCAGGACTTCCGCCGCGTAGGCGGGCTCGCCGCCCAGCAGCTTCAGCAGGCTGCGCGTGATGAAGACGCCGATCAGCAGGGCCAGCACGATGGCGCCGCCGGACATGGCCAGCACCAGCGTGCGCGTCTGGTCGTACATGATGTCGCCCGCGGTGTTGGCCTCGTCCATCTGGTGCGCCTGGTAGTTCAGCAGATCCCGCACGGCATTCTCCACCGCCGTGTTGGCGGGAACAATATCGCTGCGCAGGTAGGCGATGGCATTGGACTTGTCGGCGCCCGCGGCCAGGGCGAAGAAACCGTCTATGCGCTGCTCCAGCGCCGCGCGCGCG
Source organism: Bordetella bronchialis (assembly GCF_001676705.1). Lineage (NCBI taxonomy): Bacteria > Pseudomonadati > Pseudomonadota > Betaproteobacteria > Burkholderiales > Alcaligenaceae > Bordetella > Bordetella bronchialis. The sequence continues at coordinate 1,049,718 of NZ_CP016170.1, read as the reverse complement.
TCCTCGATCTTCTTCAGCATCGCCCGAGGACCATCGCCGGTAATGCTTTTATCCAGCTTGCCCAGGGTCTGGCCGCGCGCGGCGGCATTGTCGGCCAGCCGCTTGCGCAGGCGGGTCACCTCGGTGTCGTCGACAGCCAGCAGCAGGCCGCGCAACTGGCGTCCGTCGTCCAGCGAGCGCTGCAGGATATCGTTCAGCTGCACCGTCTTGGGGTAGCGGTTCGTCGCCACTTCCGTGAGCGCGTCGTTGATTCGCTCCAGCCGCGTGATGCTCAGCACCGAGATCGCGGCCAGCAAGGCAATCACGATCCCGAACCCCCATGCCAATCGCGTGGCAACCTTCATATTCCCGAACATGCCTATCTCCCTAATGATCCACGCGGCCCCCGCGCCGCGCCTGTTGCCACATCAAACGGACAGGCGGGCATGCCCCGCCGCCACGGAATTGCGCGCCTCGGCCATCAGGGCCGGGACGTCGAGTATCAATGCCACATCGCCGCTGCCCAGGATGCTGGAGCCGCTGATGCCGCGCGCCTGGGCGAACAGGCGGGACAGCGGCTTGATGACGGCCTGGGTTTCGCCGAGCAGCGTGTCCACCACCAGGCCGATGCGCTCGCCGCCGTGCCGCACCACCACGATGTTCTCGCGCGCGGCCGGCTCGCCCGGCAGGTCGAACATGCGCCGCAGGCGGATGAAGGGCAGCACCCGGCCGCGCAGGTCGGTATAGTCGCGGCCTTCCACCGGCGTATAGGCGACGCACTCGTCCACCATATCCAGTGGCAGGACGAACAGCGAACGCCCCACCGCCACCTGGAAACCGTCGATGATGGCCAGCGTCAGGGGCAGGCGCACGGCGACCGTGCTGCCCTCCCCCGCGCGGCTGGCTATTTCGACGCTGCCGCGCAGCGCCTCGATATTGCGCTTGACCACGTCCATGCCCACGCCGCGGCCGGAAAGGTCGGTCACCGCGGGCGCGGTCGAGAAACCGGGTTCGAAGATCAGGCGGAATACGTCCTCGTCCCGCATGCCGCGGCCGTCCTCGATCAGGCCGCGCTCGATGGCCTTGGCGACGATGCGATCCCGGTTCAATCCCGCGCCATCGTCGCGGACTTCGATGACGATGTGGCCGGATTCATGGCGCGCGTCCAGCACGATGGTGCCGTGCGCCGGCTTGCCCAGCGACGCGCGCGTTTCCGGCGCTTCGATGCCGTGGTCCATGGCGTTGCGCACCAGGTGGGTCAGGGGATCGCCGATGCGCTCGATCACCGTCTTGTCCAGCTCGGTGTCCTCGCCGCGCACCTCCAGCTCGATATGCTTGCCCAGGCTGCGCGACATATCGTGCACCACGCGGCGGAAGCGGTTGAACGTGGCGCCTATCTTCACCATGCGCAGTTGCAGCGTGCTGTCGCGCACGGCCTCGACCAGGCTGGCCACCTGGGCGTTGCAGGCCTGCAGTTCGGCATTGCCGGCGCGCGCCGCCGCCACGCTGGCACCGGAAGACGCGGTGATCAGCTCGCCCACCAGCGAAATCAGGTGATCCAGCTTGTCCGCGTCGACGCGCATGGACTTGCTTTCCCGCGACTTGCTGTCCTTGGCCTGCCGCTGCTTGGCCAGCGCGCGGTCCACCACCGGTTCGGCCACGGTTTGCTGCCGCACCAGGATCTGGCCCAGCGGGCCGTCGGCCTCGCCGCTGCGCTGCGCGCGCAAGGCTTCCTCCAGCTCGCGCGGGGTCAGCGTGCCGCATCGCACGAGCATTTCTCCCAGCATCGCCGGCTCTTCGCCCAGCTCTTCGATCATGAGCATGTAGTCGGCCGCCCGGCTCCGCGGCGGGATGATGCGGATATCGCAATCGTCCAGGACGAACTCGAAGGTGCTCTCGATGGTGGCCTTGTCGGCGGGGCTGTCCAGGCCGATCTCCAGGCCCAGGTAGCAGGCCTCCGGGTCCATCGCTTCCAGCGTCGGCAGGCGGCCCGTCTGGCAGGCGACGCCGGTGACCCGCCCCAGCTTGTGCAGATAGCGCACGAAGGAAAGCGGATCCATGCCGTTGCGCAGCACGCCTTCATGGAAGCGCAGGGAAATATGCCAGTGGTCGGCCGCGCCGGCGTCGGCCGGAGGATCCGTGGCGTCCGGGCCGCCGGGCGAACCCGCCGTCCCGGTCCCGGCCGCGCCGTCCGCGTCCCGGGCCGGCAAGCGCGTATACGCGCCCAGGCGCTCCCGCAGCACGGCCGCCTCCGCGGCCAGGGCGGGGTCGTCGTCCACGCAACCCTCGGCCACGCGTTCGACCATCCGGCCGATGGTGTCGCTGCACGCGAGCATCAGCGCCACCAGTTCGCCGTCGATGGCGATGGCGCCTTCGCGCACGCGATCCAGCACGCTTTCGACATGGTGGGTAAACGACACGATGCTATCGATGCCGAACAGCCCCGCGGATCCCTTGATGGTGTGCGCGGCGCGGAAGATCGCATTGACGGCATCGCCGCGGTCGTCGGCGCCCTCGACAATCAGCAGCGCCGATTCCATATCGGCCAGCAGTTCGCGGCTTTCCGCGATGAAGGTTTGCAATGCCTGGTCCATGTCCATGGCGGTTCTCCGGCTCGGGCCTTCAGGCAAGGGGCGTGGCGGCGCGGTCGTCCGCGCCGCCATGGATGTCGGCGCACGCATCGCCATCGGCTCCGCCGGAGCCGGACGGCGTCTCGCGCGCACCGGCGAAGGCGTCCTCCAGCCCCAGCAGTTCAATGGCGGTGTCGACGCTGCGCGAGACGCCCGCCAGGCGCAGCTCGCGTCCCTGGTCGCGCGCCTGCCGGAGCGCCGCCAGCAGCAGCTGTATGCCCGCGGTGTCGGCTTCCGTGATGTCGCGCAGGTCCAGCCGCACGATGCCCGCGGCGTCTTGCGAAGCCAGCGTCCGCGACAAGCGCTGCCGCATGTCCTGCGCGGTGTAGATGGTCAGTTCGCCTTCCAGGCGCAGATCAACATGGGTCACGGCGGATCTCCGGATTCCTTGGGGCCCGCCTTCAAGGCAGGATCAGCTTTTCGACCGCGCCGAGCAATTGCGCCGGCTGGAAAGGCTTGACGACCCATGCCTTGGCCCCGGCCTGTTGTCCTTCGCGTTTTTTCGCTTCCTGGCTTTCCGTGGTCAGCATGATCACCGGCGTGAAGCGGTAGGCGGGCAGCAGCTTGACCGCCTTCAGGAAGGCGATGCCGTCCATCTCCGGCATGTTCACGTCGCTGATGATCAGGTGCACTTTCTGGCCCGTCAGCTTCGCCAGGGCGTCCTTGCCGTCGCGCCCCTCGATGACGTCGTAGCCGGCGCCGCGCAGCGCGATGCCGACCACCTGGCGCACCGAGGCCGAGTCGTCGACGATGAGTATGGTCTTTGCCATGGCGAGGATTCCCTTGGATATGACGGGCCCTGGGGCCCGATTCAGAAGAAGGTGATGTCGGTGGAGGCGGCCGGCGCGGCAACGGGCGCCGCCTTGCCGGATTGATGGTTCTGGCGCTCTTCCGCCATCGCGTAGGTGCGCTCCAGTTCGCCCAGCAGCGGGGCGGCGTCCAGCGGCCGCAGCTCGCCCGCCTCGGCGCAGGCGACGCCGTAGTCGTGGATGACCGAAGGCAGCCGTTCGATATTGGCCCCCACGTGCGCCATCACCTGGCTGACCCGGTCCTGGAACTGCAGCTGCACCAAAGCCTGGCTGACCTCTTCCTGGATGCCCTGGCTTTCCTGGCGCAGCAGTTCGGTGGTGCCGCCCAGCCCTTCGGCGAAGACGCGGAAGCGCTCCAGGACCTCCTGGATGGTGGCCTCGGATTTGGCGATGGCGGCCTGCTCGCTGCGCGTGGATTCCTCGGCGGCGGCGCAGGTGGCGACAATGGCGTCGCCGATGAAGGCGATTTTCTCGGCGATGCGCGCGCCGGTCTCGCCGGACTGCTTGGACAAGGCGCGCACTTCCTGCGCCACCGTGGCGAAGCCGCGTCCCAGGGCGCCGGCATGCGCGGCCTCGATGGTCGCGTTGATGGCGAGCAGATTGGTCTGCTGCGTGATCTGGCCGATGGCCTGCACCATGCTTTGAAGCTCGTCGACGAATCCTTTCAGGCCCTGCACCTTGCCCAGCAGTTCGGCCTTGGTCTTGATGCTGGCGCCCAGCAGGCTGACCACGCCATCCAGCTGTTCCGCGCTGCGCGCCGAAACGCCCGCGGCCGACTCGCCGTGGCCGCCGCTGTCGCGCGTCGACAGGCGCAGGGTCTGGTCCAGGCGGCTGGAGATCTCGCCGAAGCGCATGCTGAGCGCCGTGACCGCCGTCTCCATCTGGGCGCGGGACGACTCGATCTGGCGCGACCAGACCGGCGCCAGGTCGGCGCAGAAATCCTCCAGGCCCCGGACGTGCGCGCCGATGTCGATGGCGTCGCCGGCGCGCCCGCGGCGCCCCGCATAGCCGGCGGCCAGACCCAGGCCGGCCAGGGCCGCGGCCACGGCCAGGGCGGCAGGGGTATAGGCGCCGAAGAATGCCGCGGCGGCGCCGCCCGCGATGCCCAGCAGTGGCGCGGCGGCGGAAGACCAGGAAGAAAGGACGAAAGTCATGTGGATGAGCATCCCGTGGCATTGCCGCCGGGCCGATACGGCGGCGGCGGTTGTATCCCAACAACGGCATGCCGCCTCTCCACACTAAGGACGCGGCCGGCCAGATTAGGGCACCATGTCGGCCAATGTTGTCTTTTTGTTTGAATCTGTGAACAATTGCATGGTTGCCGCTCGTGCCCCGGCTGATGAACGCCAGGGGTTCCCTATCCCGTTGTAATGATGATGCTCAGCAGCACCGAGAGTCCCGCGGCCACCCCTTGCATGCCGTCGCCGCGGCGCGGTCTGTCCGGCGCCGCGGCCGCCAATATCCGTCCCGTTACGCTGCGCCAGTTGCTGGTGGAAGTCCTGCGCCGGGGCAAGGATCCCCGGCCGCTGTGCGAAGGGCTGGGATTCTCGCCGGACGATCTGCAACAGGACGGCTTCTTCGTCTCCGGCCTGCAGGCGGTGCAATTGATACGCCGCACCTTGCCGCTGATGGGCAATCCCGTCCTGGGCCTGGAAATGGGCGCGGGCGTGAACATCGTGTCCTGGGGACTGGTGACGCTGGGCTTCATGGCCTGCGATTCGTCCCGGCAGATGCTGGATTTCGCCATCGAGCACCAGCGCCACGCCGGCTGCCTGCCCACCCTTCATGGGGAAGCCACCGCGCAGGCTTTCCGGCTGGTGGCGCGCGCGCCGTTCGCCGAACATGAGGTCGCGACCTTCCTGGTGGACAAGGCCCTGGCCTCGATGGCGCAACTGGGCCGCCAGGTAGTCGGTCCGCATTTCAATCCCAGCCGGGTAGACCTGGTCATGGAAAGGCCGGCCTATGGCGCGGCCTATGAAAACGTCTTCCGCTGCCCGGTGCGTTTCGGCAGCACGGAAAACCGCATCTATTTCCCCATCGAGCCGTATGCCGTGCGCACCGCGGACGCGGTCGTACTCGGCCAGGTGTCGCGCGTCCTGTCGAGCGCCGCGGAACCGCGGGCGGACTCGGCGACGCGGGTCTGCGTGGTGCAGGCCATCCGCCGGGACCTGGCGCATCCGCCGCCGCTCTGCGCCATCGCGGCGTCGCTGCACGTCAGCGAACGCACCTTGCGCCGCCGTCTTGCGGATAGCGGCGACAGCTACGCCGACCTGCTGTGCGCGGAGCGCCGCACGCGCGCCCTGTCGCTGGTGGCGCATTCCTCGCGCACCTTGCAGCAGATCGCGCGGGAATGCGGCTTCAGCGACGTGCGCAGCTTGCAGCGGGCCTTCAAGCGCTGGACCGGGGTGAGCCCCACGGCCTTTCGCGGCCAGGCGGGCACGCGCCAGGGCGCCCGGATGCTGCCCTAGGGCCTGTTAACGCTAGAAGAAGCGGGACGGGATCTTCCCGCTAGGTTCGCCGCGCCAGGACACGGATTGCCTCGGCCAGCCTGTCCATCTCCGCATCGGCGGTCAGATAGCTCACGGAGGCGCGGGCAATCTCCGCCAATCCGCGCGCGCGCATGTCCAGGGGCGTATAGGCCGGTCCGTTGGCGCCGATCGAGATGCCCTGCGCAGCCAGCGCGCGCGCCAGCGCGGACGCCTCCATGCCCGCCACGGCGAACGACACCAGCCCCGACCGCTCGCGTCCCTGGTCCAGCACCGCCACGCCGGGGATGTCCGCCAGCAGCGCGCGCAATGCCCCGGCGTTGCGATCGATGCGCGCGCGTATGGCGGGGATGCCGATATCCAGGGCCTCGCGCAGCGCATTGGCCAGGCCGCAGCGCAGGACGTACGACCGTTCGGAGGGCTCGAAGCGCTCGGCGTCCTCGCGCAGCACCGGCAGGCCCTGGCCATCCAGCGGCGCGGAACTGGTGTCCACCAGCGCCGGCGTCAGGCGCGGCAGGAAATCCTGGCGGACATACAGCAGGCCAGTCTGGCGCGGGCCGCGCAAGGCCTTGCGGCCGACGCCCGCCAGCACATCGCAGCCGATGGCCTGGACGTCGATGGGCAGCTGCCCCACGGCCTGGGCCGCATCGACGAAATAAGGAACGCCGTGCCGGCGCGCCACGGCGCCGATGGCGGCAACCGGATTGATCAGGCCGCCGTTGGCCGGCAGCCAGGTCACCGACACCAGGCGCACGCGGTCGTCCATCATGGCTTCCAGCGCCCGCGGATCGGCCATGCCGCTGTCGTCGCAGGGGATGGTTTCGATACGCGCGCCGGCGCGCACGGCGGCCAGGTGCATGGCCGCGATATTGCCGCCCCATTCCTGGCGCGCCACCAGGATGCGGTCGCCCGGCCGCCAGTTGCCCAGCGCGGCGAAGGCCCCGGCCCATCCCACGGAATTCCCGGCGGTGATCGCGATTTCCCCGGGGCGGGCATTCAGCAATGCCGCGCCCAGCACGCGGGCCTGTTCGGCCTGGTCGCGCGCCGCCGCGCCGGCCTCGATCGGCCCCATTTCGGCCTCGCGCCACATCTGCGCGCGCATGGCTTCCAGCGTGCCGGCGGAAGGCAGCGAGGCCCCCGCATGATTGAAGTGGACGGTGGTGCGCACGCCGGGCGTACGGGCGCGCAGCACGTCGACGGCGGCATCGTCCAGGATCGCGGGAGGGGGCGTTGCGCTCATGGTGTCGGGCTCCGGAAGGGAATGCCGCGCGGGCGGCGTAGCCCGCTATCCTAGCTCATGGATACTGCTGCCGCAGATAGGTGTCCTGCCACGCGACGTACTGTTCCACCGCGCCCACGCCGCCTATCGCGTCGAAGGCCTGCCGCAGGATGTCGGTCAGACGCCAGACCGGCGGTGTGTCGCCGGGCGGCGTGGCCAGCACGCCTTCCGCGAACGCCAGCGGCGATATCCATTGGTAGTCCAGGCCCAGCTCGGCCAGGATGCGCTGCGACAGGTAATCCACCGCGCCGCGTTCGCCGGCGCCCAGCGCCACCACGCATTGCGGGTCGATGCGGCCGTCGGCGCCCATCCAGGGCGCGGGGTTCAGCGGATTGGCCCCCGTCAGTGCGGCGACCATCGCCCGCACGGCATAGCAGACGGGGTTCATGGGCATCAGGCCGCCCCCCTTGAAAACATAGAAATGGTTGCCCAGGGGACGCGCGTCGCGCAGCGGCAGCGTCATCACCCGCGTGGTGCGGCGAATGCCGATCGCCTCGTACAGCGGCAGGCCGTCGCGCTCGGCGATCGGCGACAGCAGGACGATGGACCAACGCTCGGGCGCGGCCAAGGGCAGGTTGCGCTGCGCGATGGCATGATGGATCAGCTTGCGGAAAGACGGGGATTTGTCCAGCGCCGACATCAGCGCCGTTACCGTCGCCAGGTCGGACTGCCGCTGCGCGACGTAGGGCTCCAGGGAGCCGGACGTGGGCGGCGACCCCGCCAGGCACACATCGAAATACAGCACCGAGGGCAGGTCGTGTTCCGGGGGGACGGGCTGGCTGGGTATGTTGGCCAGCACCAGGCAGCTGTCCCACACGGTTTCGGTTTCCGAGATCCCGCCGCCGGGCACCCGCGCCACGCCCCTCAGGTCGATATACGGCGCCCTTCCCATGTGCAGCTCGTGGGGAACGAGGCCGATGTGCGCCTGCACGCCCGGATGCTGGGCGCGGAAAAAATGGAAGAACTCGGCGGTGGCATTGGTGCCGTCCGCCACCGCCGCGGGCGCCGCGGCGGTGGCGGCGCTGGATGCCGCGGCCGACGTACCGGCCCTGGCGACGGCGTCGGCGGCGACATGTGCCCTTGCCCAGGCGGCGGACAAGGCGGATGTGGCGGCCGCCGCCGAGGTCGATGGATCGTCGGGTACGGGCCAGGAAGCGGCCTGGCTGGAGGTCCCCGGCTGCGATGCCGGCTGCGCCGGACCCTGCGCGCGGCGGCTGTCCGACGACACCATGGCGACCAGCCGCGCGGAAGTGTCCATGCGGCACCACTGCGGCGGCAGGTCCACGCGGGCCGTTCCCGGCGTCCAGCGGAAATCCACGCGGACCGGCGCGAAACCGCCCGTCGCGGGAACGAGCGGGGCGGACAGGCCCGGCCGTAGGGAAAGATCGGGATGCATGCGGCGACTCCTGAAGTTGCGGGCTGCGGGCCGCGGCGGAACGTCCGCCAGGGCCTGGGTTTCAAGCCCACCCGCTGGGGTAATGTTCCTGCAGGTATTCGTCCTGCGCGGCGACGTAGCGCGCCACGGCCTGCAACCCGCCGTTGGCCGCTATCGCGGCCTGCATGGCGTCGTTGAGCCGCGCTTCCGGCCATTTCTTGCCGGGCGGCGTGACGAGGTTGTCGATACCGAACGGGATGGGCGACAGCCATACCGGCGCATCCGGCTGCAGTTCGCGCAGGATGCGCTGCGCCAGGTAATCCACCGCGCCCCGTTCGCCCATCCCGAAGATGACGACGCGCTGCGGGTCGATAAGGCCATCCGTGCCCACCCAGCGCTCCGGCCCGGCCGGCCGCGCGCCGAGCAGCGTGCACACCAGCGCACGGACCGTGCACGCCCGCGCGCTCATCTGGCGCAATGCGATCTCCTCGGACTCCCCGGCCCTGGACAGGTAGTAGCGGTTGCCCGGCGGCTCGCTTCCCGGCAATGGCAGCGTGACGACGCGGCAGGCGTGATCGGGCAGGAACGGGTCCTTGAACGCCGCCTGCGGACCGTCAGGCGGGCCAATGGCCCGGCCCAGGTCCGCGCAGCCCGCCGGACACGCGACCTTGGCCACCCATCGACCCGGCCCGCTGACGGGCAGGCGGCCTTGCTCGACCGCCACGCGGACCAGTTGGCGCAAGGTGGGCGAGGCATCCATGCGGCGCAGTTCCAGCGCCGTATCGACCATTGCCTGCTGGACATACGTCCACGCGGGATCGGCCGGCGCCACGGGCAGGCCGGCGGCCTGGCCGTTGCCCGCCTCCACCAGCAGGTTGAAGTACGCGACGATAGGCAGGTTGCTCTGGACCGTGATGGGGGCCCATCGCGCTTCCGTCAGCACCTGGCCGGCAGCCCATACCGATTCCGTATGGCGGACGCGCCCATGCGGATGCCGCAACGTTCCGTTCAGATCCCGGTACGCGGCGTAGCCCATCTTGAAGCCGGGGGGTACGGTACCGTTGGACCAATCGTGATCCGCGACGCCGCACGTGGCACGCGCGGCCGGTGCCGGCGGCTTGCCCGGAGGCGTGCCGCGCGGCAAGGCCGGCCAGTCCTCGATGCTGAGCCGGCGGGCGGGGCCGCGGGATACCGCGCTCACGTAGGTGCGGGGCAGTACGGGCAGCGGGACGCTCCAGTTGCGGCCGTCCCGCGCGCGGCCCTGTCCGGGCAGCGAACTGAAGCGGCGCAGGGCTGGCGTGCGCGCCGGCGCCGCCGGGCCGGCGCCCTGCGTATACGCGGTGTCCAGGAAAGCGGACAAGGTGGGAAAGCTCGGATACATGCGGGGCTCCAGGGTTTCGCGGGCAGCGGATCAAGAGGATGCGTGCCGGTAGTGCAGATCCAGGTAGTCGTCCTGCGCCTGCACATAGGCCATCACGAACTCCACGCCGCCGATGGCCTCGAACGCGCGCCGGGTCTTCAGGTTGAACCGCAGGGCATGCGCCGCGCCGTCGCGTGGCGGCGCCAGGTTTTCCTCGGTGAACGGCAGCGGCGAAAGCCAGGCGCCGTCATCCGCGTCGAGTTCGCTGGCGATCCGCTGCGCGAGGCAATCGACGGCGCCGCGTTCCCCCACGCCGCGTTCCACGATGCGGGCCGCGTCAATGCCGCCGCCCGGCATGAGCCAGGGCTGGCAGGCGGTGGGCCGCGCGCCCGTCAAGGCGCACACCAGGGCGCGCAGGATGCAGTGCCGCGCGCGCATCGGCTGCAGCGTCCCGTCCTTCATCAGGTAGTAGCGTCCGCCGATCGGATCGTCGACCGAGGCCGGCAGCGTCAGCACGCGGCCCGCGGGGTCGGGGTGGAAAGGCGCGGCATACATCGCCAGCCTGCCGTTCCCGGGCGCGGCGTAGCCGTTGGGGTTGACGTCGTAGCCCAAGGGCTGGACGATTTTCAGCACCCAGCGGCCGTCGCCCTCCATGGGCAGGCGGCCTTTGTTTACGGCCACGCGCACCAGCTTGCGCAGGGTGATGGAGTCTTCCACGGCCATCAGCTCATGCAGCACTTGCTGCTTGATGCGCTGTTCGAACCGTAGCGCGGCATCGACGGGCATGACCGGGAAAAGCGGGTTGCCCACCTCCACGCGCAGCTCGAAATGGGCCGCGAGAGGAAGATCGCCGGCCGGGGGAATCGGCGCCCGCTGTGCCGCGATCAGGATCTGCGCCGAGGTCCAGACGGTTTCCGTGTCGCGGGTGCGGCCGGTCGGTTTTTGCACCTGCCCGTTCATGTCCTCGTAGGGCGCCCGGCCCATGGGAAACGCGTGGTGGATGACGCCCCCGAATCGCTGGTAGTCGGAATCCGCCGGCGCGAAGGCGGGCAAGGGCGCGGCGCTCGCGGATGTTGCGGAAGCGCTTGAAGCGGCGGCGGTCGCCGATGTTGCTGAAATCGGGGAAGGTGCGGATGCCGCAGACGCCGATGCCGCCGAAGACGCCGCGGACGCCGATGCCGGCCGGCTGGCCGGCGATTCCGCCCACTCCATGGCCGCCGGGACGTCCGCGGACGCGCGGCCGCCCCTGGACGCCCCCGCGCCGATCAGGCCGGGCGGCGGCGACAGGGGTTCCCCGGGCCAGCCGCGCGCGGACGCGGCCCGCCCCTGCCCGCTGGCCGCGGTAAACGGCGAGGACGGGGAAGCGTTGCCATCGCCCGCTGCGGGGACGATGTCCGGCAACGGGTTGAAGACGTATGAAGTGGGATGCATGCGGCGTCTCCGGTTGTATCCTGACCGGCACGGCCGGGACGCGGCGCCCCGGTCGGCCATCGAAGCGCTTACGTACGCGATCGCCGCCGACGGTTCCTGACCTGGACCGGCATGGCGCCCGGCCGGGAACGCGCGAAACCGCAATTCCATGTCGATTCCATTGCGCGCCGTTCGTCGTACCGTTGGGACGCTCCTGCCGGCTCGCGCAGCGATCCGTCCCCTCACAACAGGAGGAATGACCCATGACTTACGTAGACGGATTCGTGGCCGCCGTGCCCATCGAAAACCGCGAGGCCTATATCCGGCATGCCCGCGTCGCCGCCGAGGTGTTCAAGGAACACGGCGCGCTGAGCGTCGTGGAGTGCTGGGAAGACGACGTCCCCGATGGCAAGATCACCTCCTTCCCCATGGCGGTGCAGCGCAAGGAAGGCGAGGCCATCGTCTTTGCCTGGATCGCCTGGCCATCGCGGGAAGCGGAACAGAAAGGCATGAAGGCGGCCATGGAGGATCCGCGCCTGCGTCCGGACGACAACCCCATGCCTTTCGACGGAAAACGCATGATCTACGGCGGTTTCACCACGGTCCTGGAGCTCTAGGACATAGAGGCTTACGACTATCGCGCGCGGCGCGGCACTCTGGTATACAGGCACTTTGCCCACGTACAGCAGGGGAAACCATGAACCGTGCCGCGGCGATCGCCCATGCCGATGCCAGCTTTACATCCGGCGCCTTCCAGGCGGCGCTGGCCCGCCGCATCGCTATGCCGACGGAAAGCCAGAACCCGGACCGGGCCGCGGACCTGGCGGCCTATTTGCACACCGAACTGCAGCCGGCCTTCGAATCCATGGGCTTCGCCTGCCGTACGCTGACCCATCCCAAGGCGCGGGCGCCATTCCTCTACGCGGAACGGATCGAGGACCCCGCCTTGCCCACGGTATTGGGCTACGGCCATGGCGATGTCATCCGCGGCCTGGACGCCGAATGGCAACAGGGCCTGTCGCCCTGGAAGCTGACGGAATCGCAGGGCCGCTGGTACGGCCGCGGCATCGCCGACAACAAGGGCCAGCACACCGTCAATATGGAAGCCCTGCGCAGCGTGCTGGAAACCCGCGGCAAGCTGGGCTTCAACGCCAAGTATCTGGTCGAGATGGGCGAGGAAACCGGCTCGCCGGGGCTGCGCGAGGTCTGCGAGGCGCACCGCGAGCTGTTCGCCGCCGATCTGCTCATCGCATCCGACGGTCCGCGGCTGCGCGCGGAACGGCCGACGGTATTCCTGGGCGCGCGCGGCGGGCTCAACTTCGATATGACCATCGAGGCCCGCGAAGGCGGCCATCACTCGGGCAATTGGGGCGGGCTGCTGTCCAACCCCGGCATCCAGCTGGCGCACGCCATCGCCAGCATCGTCTCGCCCACCGGGCAGATCCGCATCCCCGCCTGGGTGCCGAAGGAATTGCCGGCCTCCGTGCGCCGCGTGCTGGCCGATTGCGAAGTCGACGGCGGCGCGGACGGCCCCGAAATCGACCCCGGCTGGGGCGAGCCCGGCCTGACGCCGGCCGAGCAGGTCTATGGCTGGTGTTCTTTCGAGGTGCTGGCCTTCAAGACGGGCAACCCCGAAACGCCGGTGAATGCCATTCCGCCGCGCGCCTGGGCGCGTTGCCAGCTGCGCTTCGTGGTGGGCGTGGATACCGACGACCTGCTGCCCGCGCTGCGCAGGCACCTGGATCGCCACGGTTTCCCCATGGTGCAACTGACACTGACGCGCGAGACGATGTTCAAGGCCACGCGCCTGGATCCCGACGATCCCTGGGTCAAGTGGGCGGTGGAATCGCTGGCGCGGACCAGCGGCAAGAAGCCGGCCATCCTGCCCAACCTGGGCGGCTCGCTACCCAACGATATCTTCACCGAAGTCCTGGGGCTGCGTACCATCTGGGTCCCGCACTCCTACCCCTCGTGTTCGCAGCACGCGCCCAACGAACACCTGCCGCCCGAGCTCCTGCGCGAAGGCCTGAACCTGATGACCGGGCTTTATTGGGACCTGGGCGCCGGCGATACCCCCGCCTTGCAGCGCGCTTGACCCGCGCATCCCGGCAGGACGCCGGCCGCCAGGGCGGCCCGCGCCAGCGGCCCCGGCCAGGCCCGGGCGCATCGAATACTATTCCGCGATGCCGATTCCGCTGGAGCCTTGCGTGAAAAACCTGCCCGCCGCCATCCTGGCCGCCCATGCCGCCATCCGTCCGCACGTGCCCGTCTCGCCGCTGGAACGGAGCGGCGCGCTGTCCCAGGCGCTGGGATGCGAGGTCTGGCTGAAGTGCGACCACCTGCTGCCCATCGGCGCTTTCAAGGTACGCGGCGCGGCGAACAAGATCCGGGTGCTGGGCGATGCGGCGCGCGCGACGGGCGTGGTCACCGCGTCCACCGGCAATCATGGCATGGCGGTGGCCTGGGCCGGCGCCCGCGCCGGCGTGCCGGTCACGGTTTATGTGCCGGCCTCCGCCGTGCAGGGCAAGCTCGACGCCATCGAAGGCCTGGGCGCGAAGCTCGTCGTGCTGGACGCGCCGCCCATCGAAGGCGAACGGCAGGCGCGGCGCTACGGCGCCGCGCACGGCGTGCCGTATATCTCGCCCTACAACGATATCGACGTCGTCGCCGGCCAGGGAACGATAGGCGTGGAAATCGCCGAGCAGGCCGGTGCGGACGCGCTGGACGCCGTCTTTGTCTGCGTGGGCGGCGGCGGGCTGGCCAGCGGGCTGGGCAGCGCGATCAAGCACTGGTCGCCGCGCACCCGCGTGGTCGGCGTCTGGCCGGAGAACTCCCCGTGCATGCTGCGCGCCCTGGAGGCCGGCCGCATCCTGGACGTTCCGGAATTTCCCACCCTGTCGGATGCCACGGCCGGCGCGGTGGAGGAAGGCTCGATCACCTTTCCCTTGTGCCAGCAAGTGATAGACGAGCGCATCACCGTGTCGGAAGCGGAGATCGGCGCGGCCATGCGCGCCGTGGCCCAGGCCGAACACTGGATGGTCGAAGGCGCGGCCGGCGTGGCCTTGGCGGGCCTGATGCAGCGCCGCGAGGCATGGCGCGGGAAGAAAATCGGGGTGGTGCTTTGCGGCCGCAATATCGGCCTGGAGCGGTTCATCGGCGCCGTGGGCGCGGCCTTGCCGGGCCAGTCGCGGTGACGGAATCGCGCAGCCCCGCGAGCGCGGCCGGCTCATACTTTCGCGGGCATCCGTAAGGATTAAGGGCCGCCTCATCCCAAGCGCCCGCTATCCAGGTACCCGCCGAGCCGCCACAATGGACGCGTGCCGATTCGAGCACACGGCCGCGACCGCGCGCTTCGGCGCAAGAAACGGCCGGCACGACAACTAGGGCCTGTTAACGCAACGTGGCACACGGGAGACAACGATGAATCGATCTTCGTCGCATAACGAAGGCCGGCGGCGCGTGCTGGTGGGCGGCGCCGGCGCGCTTGCCGGCCTGGGCCTGGGCCACGCCACGGCGCGCGCGCAATCGGCGCCGGCGGCGGCGCCTTCCACCCCGCCCGCCCCCCCGACAAGCGGCAGGCCGCTGCCCGCCTACGTCGCCTGGAAGAACCCGGACGCCCTCATCGTCCACAGCGCCAATACCATCGAAACCCGGCGCACGGCCTTTGGCGACGGCGTCATCACGCCGGCCGACCAGCTATACATACGCAACAACGTCTCGCCGCCGGACCCCTCCATCCTGAAGGACCGCGACGCCTGGATGCTGAGCGTGGACGGCGTGAAGACGCCGCGCGACATCACGGTGGGCGAACTGAAGACGATGGGGCTGGCGACGATGGCCGCCGTCCTGCAATGCAGCGGCAACGGGCGCAAATTCTTCCCGCACAAGCCCAGCGGCACGCCGTGGAACGTCGGCGCCGCGGGTTGCGTGATGTGGACCGGCGTGCCCGTAAAGCAGGTGGTGGAGGCGCTGGGCGGCGTCGCGGGCGGCGCACGCTATATGACGGGCCGGGGCGGCGAGACCCTGCCGGCCGGCATCGACGCCAATACGGTGATGGTGGAACGCTCCGTGCCGCTGGACGCCATGCAGGACGCGCTGCTGGCCTGGGAGATGAACGGCGAGCCACTCAGCCTTGCGCACGGCGGCCCGCTGCGCCTGATCGTGCCCGGCTACTCCGGCGTGAACAACGTCAAGTACATCAAGCGCCTGGCCTTCACGCCGGAGCAGACGCAGGCGGCCATCCAGGACGTGCGCTATCGGCTCGCGCCGGTGGGCGCCAAGGAAACGCCGCAGCAGCCCGCCGTATGGCAGATGGATGTCAAATCCTGGATCAACGGCTTCGAGAGCGAAGGCACGCTGCCGGCCGGCCCCTACGTGATACGCGGCGTGGCCTTCGGCGGCATGGACGCCGTGAAGTCCGTCGACGTTTCGGTGGATGGCGGCAAGACCTGGGAGCAGGCCGCCTTCATCGGGCCGGACCTGGGCAAGTATGCCTGGCGGCAATTCGCCTTGCGGGTGGACCTGAAACCCGGGGACTACGTCTTCGTCAGCCGCGCCACGGACGTCAAGGGCAACGTGCAGGTCGAGAACCGCAACGACAACGAGGCCGGCTATCTGAACAGCAGCTGGCGCGACCATGCGCTGAAGATCAAGGTCACGGCATGACGTGGCGGACGATGGACTGGCGGGTGGCGGGTCCTTGCCGGCGGCGAACGCCGGCGGGGGCCGCCCTTATCGCGCTGGCCGTCGCCTGCGCGGCCGGCCCCGCACATGGCCAGGATGCCCGGGGCGCGCTGCGCGAGCGGGGCAAGGCGCTATTCACCGGCGGCGCCACGCCGGCATGCGCCATCTGCCACACGCTGGAAAACGCGGGCGCGACCGGCGCGGTGGGCCCGTCCCTGGACGAGCTCAAGCCGGATGCCGCGCGGGTAGAGGCCGTACTGCGCAAGGGGATGGGCGTCATGCCGGCCTATACGGCCCTGAGCGAGGAGGACATCAAGGCGCTGGCGGAGTATGTCTCCGCGGCCACGCATATCCCGTGAGCCTTGCGTCGTCGGTCGACAGCGGTCATGCATGCTTGCCGATCGCCCGCGCCGCCCGTATCACCAAGGGCCCCAGTTCCGCCTTGGCGCGCTCCAGCGACCATTGCGGTTTCGGCACCGAGATATTCACCGCCGCCACGGGATCGCCGTGGTCGTCCAGGATCGTCGCCGCGACGTTCAGGTCGCCGGGATAGAACTCTTCGTCCGCGTAGGCGTAGTGATCCCGCCGTGCCTCGTCGATCAGTTCACGCAAGGCAGCCACGTCCGTCGTGGTGCGTGGCGTGTGCTTGATGCGCGCGATGGCGCGCAACTTCTTGTCCAGCTCCGCCGGCGGCAGGTGCGCCCACAACGCACGGCCCGATGCGGACGCGACGCAGGGGATGCGCGTACCCGCGGGCAGGTAGACGGGAATATGCCGGGCCGGCGCGACCCGCATGACGAAGACCATATTGTCCTGATCGTCGGGTACGGACAGATTGACGATCTCGCCGCACTCCTGGTTCAGCTGGTGCATCACGGCATGCGCGTGCTGGAACAGCGGCGGACGATAGAGATAGCTGTATCCCAGGCCGACGGTCTTTACCGTGGTGCTGTAGCGCTTGCTGCGCGGATCCTTGGACAGGTAGCCGGTCTGTTCCAGGGTGTAGGCAACCCGCTGGGCCGAGCCCATGCTGATGCCATTCTCCCGCGCGATTTCCTGCAGGCTCATCGAGGCGTGGGCGCGGAACGATTCGAGAACGGCCAACCCTTTCTCCAAGGACTGGATCAACAGGGGGGACGATTCGGCCATGGGCGTCTCCGGGGGCGGGTTAGGGAAACCCTTACGTTGTTGGGCAGAAGGCGGCGGAGTATAAAAATCGATATACGGAATTGATTATCGCATAGCGATAAGGCAACACACTCGCGCAGCGCCCCCAAGCAGTCGTACGCCACTTATGCAGTCCAGCACAGCTTCCCCGCCCTTCTCCACCGATTCCGCCCAGGCCGGCTGGCGCGCCGAAGCGCCCCAGGCCTCCGAACCCCTACCCCGCGCGGTAGACGTCGCCATCGTCGGGGGCGGCGTCATCGGGGTCGGCGCCGCCTATGCCCTGGCGCGGGCGGGCGTGCGCGTCGCCCTGTTCGAAAAAGCCACCCTGGCCTGCGAGCAATCGTCCCGCAACTGGGGCTGGGTGCGCACCCTGACGCGCGATCTGCCCGAAGTGCCCCTGGCGATCCGGGCCAATCAATTGTGGGGCGACATCCAGACACGCATCGACGTCGGCTTCCGGCGCACGGGCATGCTGTACCTGCAGGAATCCGACGCCGACGCGGCCGGCCACCAGGCCTGGATGGAGCGGGCCCGGATGTACGACATCGACGCCCGCCAACTGGACCGCCGCGAGGCGCTCGCCCATCTGCCCCAATCGTCCCGCCCCTGGACGGGCGCCATGTACAGCCCCACCGACGGCGTGGCCGAGCCGCTGGTCGCCGTCCAGGGCATCGCCGCGCTGGCGCGCCAGGAAGGGGCGATCATCCAGGAACGCTGCGCGGTGCGCGGCGTCGAACGCGCCGCCGGCCGTGTCGCGGCGGTGGTCACCGAACGTGGCCGCGTGGCGGCGCAGGCGGTGCTGGTCGCGGCCGGGGCGTGGTCGCGCCTGTTCTGCGGCAACCTGGGCGCGGATTTCCCGCAGCTGAAAGTACGCGGCTCGGTCATGCGCACCCAGCCCTTCGACGCCGGCCTTTCCGCGGCCGTCAACGGCAAGGATTTCACCTGCCGCAAGCGCGCGGACGGCGGCTACACGGTGTCGCAGTTCGGCGCGTCGATGGCCGATCTGGTGCCGGACAGCTTCCGGCTGATGCGGCACTTCATCCGCCCCTGGCTGGCGAACAACACCTTCGTGCGGCTGCGCTTCGGCAAGCGCTTCTTCCAGGAACTGGCGACGCCGCGGCATTTCGCGACGGACCGCGAGTCGCCCTTCGAGCGCCATCGCGTGCTGGACCCCATGCCCTCGCGCCAGGGGGTGGCGCAAGCGTGGCGGCGGCTGTCGGATGCCTTCCCCATCTTCCGGCAAGCCAGGATCGCGCATTCCTGGGCCGGCTATATCGATGTGACGCCGGATGCGATGCCGGTGATGGATGCGGTACCGGGGCTGCCCGGGCTGTATCTGGCGTCGGGCTTTTCCGGCCATGGCTTCGGCATCGGTCCCGCCGCGGGCGAGGCCATGGCGCAGCTGATCCAGGGAACCACGCCTTTCGCCGACCTGCGGCCGTTCCGCTTCGGCCGGTATACGGAGTGATATCCGTCCGGACACGCCTTCACGAACCCCCACACCCTCAAAGACCAAGGGCCCCGCACATATGGACATCACCGACCTGCACCGACGATCCACCATCATCGATGGACTGGTCTTTTTCAGCGACGGCAGCGCGCGCGACATGCTGGCTGGCGGCGTCAGCGCCATCAACCTTACCGTGACGGACATGGGCTCGGATTTCGAGCAGGCCCTGAAGGACGCGATGACGTGGCGCCAACGCTGCGCGGCGCCGGATTCCCCCTGGCTGCTGGTGGAGCGCGCCGAGGACATCGCACGGGCCAAGCACGCTGGCAAGCTGGGCCTGATCATGGGATGGCAGAACGGCCGCCCGCTGGGCGACCTGCCGGATCGCGTGGCTTTGTTCCATACGCTGGGCGTCCGCGTGATCCAGCTGACCTACAACGAAGCCAACCTGCTGGGCGACGGCTGCCTGGAAAAGCGCAATGCCGGGCTGAGCGACCTGGGCGTGAAGATGGTCAAGGAGATGAACCGCGTCGGCATCGCCATCGACCTCAGCCACTGCGCGGCGCAGACCTGCCTGGACGCGGCCCGGCATTCCGGCAAGCCGGTCCTGCTGACGCACGCCAATGCCAATGCCGTCATCCCGCGCCCGCGCAACAAGTCCGATGAGGTCATCAAGGCCGTCGCGGAAACCGGCGGCGTCATCGGTTGCAGCATCCATGCCTACCTGAACTGGCGCGGCAATCCGAAACAGCAGCCTGCCCTGGAGGACTTCGTCGCCAACGTGCGGCACATCGGCCAGCTGGTGGGCTATGAGCACGTCGGCATCGGCACGGATTTTCCGTCGGTCGATACCTACGAAGCGGTGCGCCACGTCATGGTGATGTCGCGCACGAAATACGCGGCCTCCGGCGGCGACTTCTCCAATGCCTTCGGCGATGTGATGGAAGCCCGCTATCCGGTCGAGACGCCGACGCCGGCACAGTTTCCCGCCTTCACCCATGCATTGCACCGGGCGGGCCTGGGCGACACGCAGATCATGGGCGTGCTGGGCGGCAACTTCCAACGCGCATTCGCACAGAGCTGGGCAAGCGCCTGACAGAACACGCAAAAGGGGGAAACCATGACAATGCTATCGACCACGTCCGGGCGGGAAACCCGGTCCATGGAACCCGGCGCGACGGCGGCCGCGCCAGGGCCGCGCCTGGCCGGCCGCATCGCGTCGGCCACGCTGGCCGCGCTGTCGGCGCTATCCATCGTGGCCGCGGCGCCGGCGGCGCGCGCGGCCGACGACTATCCGGCCTATCCCATCCACATCGTCGTCCCATATCAAGCCGGCGGCTCCACGGACATCGTCATCCGCAAATTCGCCGAACTGGCCGCGCCCAGGCTGGGCCAGTCCATCGTCATCGAGAACCGCGGGGGCGCCGGCGCGACGCTGGGCGCGCGCGCCATCAAGACCGCCAGGCCCGACGGCTATATGCTGGCCATCCTGCCGAGTCCGGTGTACCGCATGCCGCATATCCAGGACATGGGCTACGACCCGGTGCGCGACTTCACCTACATCATGATGCTCAGCGGCTATACGCTGGGCGTGGCCGTGCCCACGGACTCCCGCTTCAAGACCTGGGCGGACTTCATCGGCTACGCCAGGTCGCATCCCAACGAGGTGACCTACGGCACCGCCAGCGTGGGCAGCGCCTCGAATGTGATGATGGAGGACATCGCCACGCGCAATGGCGTGACGTGGCGGCATATCCCCTACAAGGGCGAATCCGATGTACTGACCGCGGTCATCGGCGGCCAGGTCACCGCCTACGCCGGCTCCACCACGGTCCAGCCGCTCGTTCAGGCGGGCAAAATGCGCATGCTGGTAACCTGGGGCGAACACCGCAGCGCGCAGTATCCGGACGTCCCCACCTTGAAGGAGCTGGACGGCACGCCGCCGGCCAATGCGCCCTTCGGCATCGCCGGGCCCAAGGGAATGCCGCCGCAGGTAGTGGCGAAACTGCAAACCGTATTCAAGCAGGTGGCGGAGTCCCCCCAGTTCAGGCAGGTGCTGACGCAGTACGGGCAGGAACTGGTCTATATGGACGGCAAGGACTACGCCGCCTATGCCGCGCAGCAGTACCAGCTGGAAGCGGACATCGTCCGCAAGCTCGGACTGGCACAGAACAAATAGCTGTACGCGGGCGTTGCGATCTGAAGGAAGGCGGGCAAGGGGGATTTCCGGAGCGATGCGGGCGGCGCGGCGCCACCCGATAACCATGCATCAAGGGGTGTTCGATGATTGCCTGTGGTCCATCTCCCTGGCGTGCGCTGGCGCGCCGCCTGCCGGCCCTGCTTGCCGGCGGCCTGATTGCCATGCTGGGCGTGGCGTCCGCGCCGCCGGCGCGGGCCGCCGATTGGCCCGAACGCCCGATACGGCTGGTGGTGGGCTACCCGCCCGGCGGCGGCACCGACACGGTGGCGCGCGTGCTGGCCCAGCAGTTGGCCAAGGTGCTGCACCAGTCGGTGATCATCGAGAACCGCGCCGGCGCCAGCAGCACCATCGCCGCGCAGCAAGTGGTGCGCGCCGAGCCCGACGGCTACACCGTGCTGTTCGCCACGGGATCGCCCCTGACCGGGGCGCCCCTGACGGTCAAGGGCCTGACCTATGACCCGTTGAAGGACCTGGTCCCGGTCACGCTGATCGGCGGCGGCCCCTTCATCCTGGTCGCCAACCCCGGCTTTCCGCCCGACACGCTGCCGCAGCTGGTCGACTACGCGCGCGCCCATCCCGGCCAGGTGAACTACGCCTCGCCCGGCATCAGCACCGCCAACTACTTCTTCGCGGAACTGTTGAACCAGGACGCGCATATCAAGACCGTGCATGTGCCCTACAAGGGCAGCTCCGCGCTGATCAACGACCTGATCGCCGGACAGGTGCAATACACGCTGGATACGCCGGGCACCACGCTGCCGCTGATCCACGCGGGCAAGCTCAAGCCGCTGGCCATCTTCAGCCGGAAGCGGCTGGATCGCGCGCCCGACATCCCCACCGCCGTCGAATCCGGCTATCCCGACATGGTGGGCGGCTCCTGGTATGGCCTGCTGCTGCCCAAGGGCACGCCGCCCGCCATCGCCGATGCGCTCTACCGGGCCACGAAGCAGGCATTGGCGGGCGAAGACGTGCGCCGCGCCATGGAGGCGCGCGACGTCATCATCCAGGGCAGCACGCCGGCGGAGTTCAAGGACTTCATCCAGGCCGAATACAGCAAGTGGAAGGCGGTGACGGACAAGCTCGGCATCGTGCCGCAATGATCGCCGCGAACACAAGGAGCAGAGCATGGCGACCCCCCGAAGCGCCCCGGACCTGACCGCCGGCAGCGCGCCATTGTCAATGCGGCCGACGCTGGCCGGGCTGAATCATATGATCTCCGCCGGCCACTACCTGGCCACGCAGGCCGGCATGGACGTGCTGCGGGCCGGCGGCAACGCGGTGGACGCCGGCGTCGCCGCCGGCATCGCGTTGGGCGTCGTACAGAGCGATATCGTCAACTTCGGCGGCGTCGCGCCCATCCTGGTCTACCAGGCCGACACGGGCAAGGTCTGGAGCATTTCCGGGCTGGGCTACTGGCCCCGGGCGACCCGGCTGGAGGACTTCCTGCGGCAGCACCACGGCACCATTCCCGCCGGCGTGCTGCGCACCGTGATCCCGGCCGCGCCGGACGCGTGGATCACCGCCCTGGAACGCTTCGGCACCATGAGCTTCGGCGAGGTCGCGGCCGGCGCGATCCGCCTGGCGCACGACGGCTTCGTCATGTATTCGCTGATGGCCGAGGTGCTGGCCGAGAACGCCGCGAACTACGCACGCTGGCCTTCCAGCGCGGCGGTGTACCTGCCGGGCGGCAAGCCGCCGCCGGCCGGCGCCATCTTCCGCCAGGCCGACCTGGCGCGCAGCCTGCAATACCTGGCCGACGAAGAGCGCGCGCACCAGGGTCAGGGCCGCCTGGCCGGCCTGGCCGCCGCGCGCCGCGCCTTCTACCAGGGCGACATCGCCGCCGCCATCGTCAAATACCACCGGCAGGAAGGCGGCCTGCTCACGCACGAAGACCTGCGCGACTTCTCGGTAGAGGTCGACCCGGCCCTGGCGACGGACTTCCATGGCACCCGCGTGCACAGTTGCGGCTTCTGGTGCCAGGGGCCGTCCCTGCTGCAAATGCTGAACATCCTGGAGCCGCGCGACCTGAAATCGCTGGGCCACAATTCGGCGCCCTATGTGCACCTGCTGACCGAGACCATCAAGCTGGCCTTCGCCGACCGCGAAGCGCACTACGCCGATCCCCGCCATGCCCACGTGCCGCGGGACGCCCTGCTGTCCAAGGCCTACGCGCGCGAGCGCCTGGCGATGATAGACCCCGATCGCGCCGGCCCTGACATGCCGCCGGCCGGGCGGCTGCCCACGGCCCGCGATATCCCGCTGCGCGAGGCCGGGCCGGGCGATACCGCGCGCACCGATCCACGCCTGGATACCTCCTACGTCGCGGTGGTGGACAAGCATGGCAATGCCTTCTCCGCCACGCCCAGCGATGGGTCGTATAACTCGCCGGTGATTCCGGGCACCGGGCTGATCGCCTCCGGCCGTGGCAGCCAGTCCTGGGCCGAGGCCGGCCACCCCTGCGCCGTGGGACCGGGCCGCCGGCCCCGCCTGACGCCGAATCCCTCGATGGCCATCCGTCCCGGCGGCTATGTCATGCCCTTCGGCACGCCGGGCGGCGATGTGCAGGTGCAGGCGATGCTGCAGACCTTCCTGAACATCGAGGTCTTCGGCATGGCGCTGCAGCAGGCCATCGAGGCGCCCCGCTTCGCCAGCTTCAGCTTTCCCTCGTCCTTCGAGCCGCATACCGCCGTGCCGGGCCGGCTGATGATGGAAGACCTGATACCGCGGGAAGTCGGCGAGCGCCTGGCCGCCATGGGCCATTCCGTAAAATGGTGGCACGACCGCAACTGGCGCGCGGGCGCGATGTGCGCGGTGCGGCACGACCTGGCCAGCGGCATCCGCTGGGGCGGCGCAGATCCGCGGCGGCCGGCCTATGCCGCCGGATGGTAGAACGATCGCTCGATGGAAGAAGACCTGCTCGCATACTGGAAGCCGCGCCTCATCCGCATTGCCGCGCCCGCGGCGGCGGATGACGGCGCGCACGACCTGAATCACCTGGAACGCGTCTGGTCGGTGGCGCGGCGCATCCTCGAGGACCATGCCGACGCCGATGCGCTCGTCGTGCTCGCGGCCTGCTTCCTGCACGACCTGGTCAACCTGCCCAAGAACCATCCGGATCGCTCGCGCGCGTCCACGCTGGCGGCGGAACAGGCAAGCGCCGCGCTGGCCAAGGCCGGTTTTCCGCCGGAAAAACTGCCCGGCGTCGCGCATGCCATCCAGGCCCACAGCTTCTCGGCCGGCATCCCGCCGCGCACCATAGAGGCATGCATCGTCCAGGACGCCGATCGCATGGACGCCCTGGGCGCCATCGGCCTGGCCCGCATGTTCCATGTCGGCGGACAATTGGGCCGCCCGCTGGCGCACGGCAGCGACCCCCTGGCCCGCGAACGTCCCCTGGACGACGGCCAGTACGCGCTGGACCACATCGAAGCCAAATTGCTGCGGCTGCCCGAAACCCTGCACACCGCCGCCGCCCGCCGCATCGCGCGGGCGCGCGCGACCCGCCTGCGCCGCTTCCGCGACGAATTCGTGGCGGAATGGCTGGGGGCCGACGGGGACAACTGACTCGTTCCCGAAAGACCGCGGACATGTGGATGTCCGGGCGCACGCACCTGTCGAAATCCGCGCGGCTCGTACGTCGTAGGCAGGATGGCGCGCGTCCCGGCGCGCCGCGCTCCCCAAGGAGACCCGCCCATGGCGCTGCAACTGTATTTCCACCCGTTTTCCTCCTACTGCCAGAAGGTGCTGATCCCGCTCTACGACAACGGCATCCCTTTCGAGTCCCGCATCGTGGAAGGCCCGGACAGCCCGGCAGGCAGGGAGCTGGCCGAGCGCTGGCCCATGAAACGCTTCCCCATGCTGGTCGACGGCGATCGCACCGTGATGGAGGCCACCTGCATCGTCGAATATCTGGACCTGGTCCACCCGGGCCCCGCGCGCATGATCCCGGCGGACCCCGCGGAAGCCCTGGAGACCCGCTTCATGGACCGGTTCTTCGACAACTACATCGCCACGCCGGTGCAGCAGATCGTCTTCAACGAGATGCGTCCGGAAGCGGCGCGCGACCCCTACGGCGTACGCAATTGGCGCGGCATGCTGGACACCGCCTACGCCTGGCTGGACCGGAAAATGGCGGATCGGACCTGGGCCGCGGGAGACCGCTTCAGCCTGGCGGACTGCGGTGCGGCGCCGCACCTGTTCTACGCCGACTGGACGCATCCCATCCCCGCCGCCTGCGGCAACGTCCGCGCGTATCGCGCCCGCCTGCTGGAGCATCCCTCCTTCGCCCGCGCGGTCGACGACGCCAGGCCCTACCGCGCCTGGTTTCCGCTGGGCGCGCCGGACCGGGACTGAGCCGGCATCCTGCTCAGCGGTACAGGGCCGGGTCCCGGCTGCTACCCTAAAGGGACTCGAAACCCCTGTCCGACGAGGAGGATACGCATGACCGATAACGTCTTCGGCGCTTTTTTCACCGATACGCTATTCCTGGGAATTCCGCTGCTGAACTGGATCGTCGCGCTGGCCGCGGCCTGCGTGGCCTTCACCGTGGCACGCATCGCCATCGGCTTCGTACAGCGCCGCCTGCGCGCCCGCTCGCAGGCCCACGATGCCCATATCAGCGCGATCGCCGCCGAAGTCGTTGCCGGAACGAGCAATACGCTGCTGGCGCTGGCCGCGCTGCTGATCGGCGCCGGGCTGCTGGACATGCCGGCGCGATGGGCCGGCCGCATCGACGGCCTGTGGTTCGTGGTTGCCATCCTGCAGATCGCGCTGTGGGCGCACCGCGGCATGGTGCTGGGCATGCAGCACTATTTCCGCCGCCATGCCGCGCCGCAGGGCGGGCAGATCACGGCGCTGGCCGCGCTTTCCATCTGGGGTATCAAAGTCCTGCTGTGGGCGGTGGTGCTGCTGGCCATGCTGTCCAATATGGGCGTGAATATCACCGCCTTCGTCGCCAGCCTGGGCGTGGGCGGTATCGCGGTCGCGCTGGCCGTGCAGAACATCCTGGGCGATCTCTTCGCGTCGATGTCCATCGCCATCGACAAGCCTTTCGAGGTCAACGACTTCATCGTGGTGGGCACGCTGGCCGGCACGGTCGAACACGTCGGCCTGAAGACCACCCGCATCCGCAGCCTGGGCGGCGAACAGATCGTCATGTCCAACGCCAGCATGCTGACGGCGACCATCCAGAACTACAAGCGCCTGCGCGAACGCCGGGTGGTGTTCCAGTTCGGGCTGAGCTACGACTGCACGGCCGAGCAGGTCCGCCAGGTACCGCGCATCGTGGAACGCATCATCCGCGCGCAGGACAAGACCCGCTTCGACCGCTCGCACTTCAAGGGCTTCGGCGAAAGCTCGCTGGATTTCGAGACCGTCTATATCGTCCTGGATCCCGGCTACAACCCGTACATGGACATCCAGCAGGCCATCAACCTGGAGATGATGCAGGCCTTCGAGGAACTCGGCGTGCGCTTCGCCCATCCCATGCGCGTCCTGCATGTGGAATCGCTGCCGCGGCCGCGCCAGCGCGACGAAGCGCCGCGGCGGCTGAACGACGGCATGCGCGCCGAACAGCTGGGCGTTGCCGCGCGCGGCACCTGACGCGGCGCCTTAGGGCTAGCGCGCCGGCGACGGGTTGGGCCGGATAAAGCGCTGCTCGGTGACCGGCTCGCCCCATTGCGAGCCGGCGGCCTCTTCGGCCAGGCCGAAGCCCACCGACTCGTAGAGGTGCCGCGCCGCATCCAGGCCGCGGAAGGTCCACAGGCAGGTCCGGTCGTACCATGCGTCGGCAAAGTCCATGGCGCGTCCCAGCAAGGCGCGCCCCACGCCCCTGCCGCGCAGGGTCTCGTCGACGATGAACCAGCGCAGGTGGGCCTCGCGCGCCGCCCTATCGCCATCGATGACGACCGAACCCAGCACGCGGCCGCCTTCCGTGTACAGCCACATCTCCTTGCCCGGCGCGGGCAGCGTTTCCGCGTAGGCCCCGAGCTCGGTCGCCACCTTGCGTTCGAAGAAGACGCCGAAACCGACCGTGCGCGCGTAATAGCGCGCATGCAGGGCGGCGATATCGCCGATGCAGCCGGGGACATAGCCCTGCACGATGCGGCCGGTGTCGTCGTCCGGCGGCGCGCCGATGTCCGCCTCGGCGTCGCCCGCTGTATTCGCCAGGTTGGGGTTGTCGCGGGACAGGGCGTTGCCGTACAGGGCCAGCAGGCGCAGCAGGGCCTGCTGGTCCCCCGGCGTCAATTGCCGCAGCGCCTTGGAGACCTGGTCGGTGGCGAAGCGGTCTATGCGCTCGCGCAGGGCCGCGCCCTTGCGCGTCAGGTACAGGCGGGACGCGCGCGCATCGGCCGGATCGGTCTCGCGCCGCAGCAGCCCCAGGGCCTCCAGCTTGGCCAATTGCCGGCTGGCGTTCGATTTGTCCAGGCGCAGCACCGAGGCCAGTTCCCGCGCCTGCATGCCGGGCGCCAGGCCTACCTCGATGATGGCGTGCACGGCCGAAGGGGCCAGCCCGCTGTCGGCCAGATGCGGCCGCATGAATCCCAATTCCCGCACCAGCCTGCGCGACAGCTCTCGCACCTGCAGGATGGTTTGCTCGCGGGACTGGCTGAAGTCTTCGGTGATGTCCATGGCGGCCCCGGCTCCGGCGGCCGCCATGCGGCCCCTAAAAGTTGCGTTTCGCAACCAATATACCATGGGGGCGTGGGAACAGGGGCCACGTCGCCAGGGCGATCAGCCCGGCCAGCAGCCACACGCCGGTCCATGACGCCACGTCCAGGACGTACGGAATGGAGACAGGGGCCAGGAACAGGCTCAGGTAGACCAAGGTGTTGCACATGCCCAATGCCGTGCCGGCACGCGCGGAACCGGCCAGGGTGGCCAGCTCGGTATACGCCACGCCGTGCCAGGCCGACACGGCGATCCCGGCGCCGATGACGGCCGCGACCAGCATCCAGCCCGGGGCGCCGGCGAAGGTGGCCAGCGCCAGTGCGGCGAAGGCGGCCATGGCGATCAGCACGACGGTACGCACATAGGCGCGCCGGTTGCCGTGCAGGTCCGTGTAGCGCCCGCTCCACACGCGCAGGGTCATCGCGCCCAGCTGCACCGCCACCATGGCGAAGGTCGTGCCCGCGATGCCGACCCCGCCGTAGTCGTGCAGGTACACGGTCGCGAAGCTGAGCACGGCGAATTGCGGCGCGCAAAGCAGGCCGATGGCCAGCACGATGCGCCGGATCGTGGGGTCGCCCAGCGGGCTGCCGGGCCGCGGTGCGTTGGCGGGGGCGCCGGCATTGGCGGCCGCGGGGGCATCCGTATCGTCGCGCGGATCGTACAGCCAGCGCCACGCCAGGACCAGCGACCCCGCGCACATCAAGGCCAGCACGCCGTACACCGCGCCGAAGCCTTGCGCGCTGGCCAGCCACGGCAGCAGCAGGGCGCCCAGGCCGCCGCCCAGCGGCACGGCCGTCTGGCGGATGCTCATGGCCAGGCCGCGCTCGCCTTCCTTGAACCAGCGCATGATGGCGCGGCCGCTGGATCCGTTGACGCTACCGCCCGCCAGCCCGACCAGGCACAGCACCCCCAGCAGCCAATGGAAGGCGGGCACGAAATCCGCCGTCGGCACCATGAAAACGGCCAGCGCCAGCAATGCCAGCGTCGTCGCCCCCAGTCCGGTCAGCAGGATGGGCCGGTCGCCCCAGCGGTCGGTGGCGACTCCCCAGGGCAGTTCGGTAAGGGCCACGCCCAGGCCGATCGCGCCCAGGGCCACGCCCAGCGCCCCATCGTCCAGCCCATAGCCCGACCGCAGCCAGATGGCCGTGGTGGGAATCCCGGCAGCCGCGGCGGAAAAGCTGACGTTGGCGACGACGCCGGCCGCCAGCACCTTCCAGCGATGCTCCGGTCCCAGTGCGGGCGCCCGTGCCCTGCCCTGCCTGCCTATCGCGATAGCGTCCATGATCACACCTCTTCGATCGATCCATGGACGCCAGTGTGGCGGCTTTTAACCATTCTGAATATCGCATAATATTAGCCGTACGATTCGATAAAACAGGACGATTCGCGATGCAAGTCAACCTGGATATCGCTGCCTTGCGCACACTGGTCATCGGCATGGAGCTGGGCAGCTTCGCCAAGGCCGCCGACCGCGTCGGCCGCTCCACGTCGGCCGTCAGCGCGCAGATCAAGAAGCTGGAAGAACAGGCCGGCGCCCCGCTTTTCCGCAAATCCGGACGCGGCCTGGCGCTGACGGACGCGGGCGAGGTCATGCTCGACTACGCACGCCGCATGGTGGGGCTGAACGATGAAGCCGCGGCGGCGACGCGCGGCCTGGACATGGAAGGCTGGATCCGCCTGGGCTTGCAGGAAGACTTCGGCGAAGCCCTGCTGCCGCAGTTGCTGGGACGGTTCGCGCGCGCGCACCCCAAGGTGCGCATCGAGGCGCGCGTGGCCCGCAACACGGAGCTGCAGGAACGCTTCGATGCCGGCCAGCTGGACCTGGCCTTGCTGTGGAATGGCAACCCCGATGCCGAGCACACGGGCGAACGCCTGGCCAGCCCGCGCATGTGCTGGATCGGCGCCTCGGCCCTGCCCTGGCAGCCGGGATCCGGCGAACCGCTGCCGCTGATCGCCTTCGACCGGCCCTGCCTGTTCACCCAGGCCGCCACCGCCGCCCTGGATCGCGCGCGCATACCCTGGCGGCTGGTCTTTACCAGCCCCAGCCTGAACGGCCTGTGGGCCGCGACGGCCGCCGGCCTGGGCATCAATATCCGCACGCCCTACGGCCTGCCCGGCACGGTGCGGGTACTGGACGCAAAGGCCGCGGGGCTGCCGCCCCTGCCGGCCATTCCCTTGATGCTGCTGATGCGGTCCGGGGAAAGCCGGCCGCTGGCCGATCGCCTGGCCACCATGATGCGCGAACACCTGGCGGGCACGGTGCCCCCGGTCGTGGCGACGCGCGCCACGCTGGCGTCCAGGCCCGGACTGGACGGCCTTGCCCGCGTGGCCGCCGCGCCCGCGGACAGGCATGCCGCCGGCACGCCGGCCGCCTAATCGCGCGGATACCCGGGCGGCGCCACGGCGGCGCCATCCACGCCATGGCGCGCCAGCGCGGCGGCCACCCGGCCATCGCGCTTGGCGTCCTCGATGTAGGCATCCAGGCAGCGGGTCGCGGCCGGGCCGCGGGCCCGCGCGGTCGCCATGGACTGGTGGATCGCCATGAAGCGCTCGTCCAGCATGCGCAGGCCGGGGTGGCGTTCCAGGTCGGCCCGCATCTGTTGCCGCACGCCGGCGGCGGCGTCCAGGCCATCGCGCAGGAAGACCTCCACCGCCTGGCCGGAACCGGGGGCCTCCACCACGCGCGCATGCCGCAGTTCGCGCGCCAGATGCAAGGCGTACGCGCTGCCCGCGCCCACGGCCACGCGATGGCCGGGGCGATCCACCTGTCCGGTCCGCGTAATCGGCGCATCGTCGCGCACGACGTACACGCCTTCCATCAAGACATAGGGAGGCGTGAAATGCAGCGTATCGCCACGCAGGGGATCGATGGCGAAGAAGCCGATGTCCGCCGCGCCGTCCTGCACCGCCCGCACGCATTCCTTGGCCGATGGCAGCGCGACGACTTCGATGTCGACGCCCAGGCGGCGCGCCAGTCCCGCCGCCAGGTCGACGGCCACGCCTCCCGGCGCGCCGCTGGCCGCGTCCGCCTTGAACAGGACGGGATTGGCCAGGTTGATGGCCGCGCGCAGCACGCCGCGGGGCGCGAGGGTGCGTCGCGCCTGAGCGGAGTCGTGTTCGTCGGCGCTGTCCGCGGACGCCGCCTTGCCTGCCGTCGCCATCGCGCTATTTCTCCGCGATCCCGGCCTTCTCGATGATGGCCGGCCACTGCTTGAACTCGCGATCCATCAAGGCCTGCAGGTCCGCGGCGGTTCCGCCTATCGGCCGCGTGCCGCTTTCTTCCAGCTTGCCGGCGACGGTCTTGTCATGGACCGCCTGCGTAAAGGCCTGCTCCAGCTTCTTGCGCACATCGGCGGGCACGCCCGCCGGCGCCACGATGCCGATCCAGTAGGTGGACTCGAAACCGGGGTAGCCCGACTCCGCGATGGTGGGCACATCGGGCAGCTGCGGCATGCGCTGCAGGCTGCTGACCGCGTACAGCTTCAGCTTGCCGGCTTTGACGAAATTGGCGGCGGTTATGTAGGCGTCCATCTTGACCTCGTACACGCCACCCACCAGGTCCGTCAGCGCGGGCGCCGCGCCCTTGTAGGGAATGTGGGTCATCTGCAGCCCGGCCGCGGACTGGAGCAGCTCCATCGACAGGTGCGGGAAGGTGCCGGAGCCGGCGCTGCCGTAGGACAGCTTGTGCGTCCTGGCGTAGGCGATGAATTCCCGGAAGTTGTCCGGCGGCAGCGATGGATGGGCCACCAGCAAGCCGGGCATGTCGCCGATCAGCGCGATGGGAGCGAAGTCCTTCCGCGTGTCGTATGGCAGCTTCTTGTAGATCGAGGGATTGGCGGTATGCGAGGTCGTCGCCATCAACAGGGAATAGCCGTCCGCCGGCGATTTGACGACGTTGTCCGAACCGATGACGCCGCCGGCACCCGCGCGGTTTTCCACGATGACCGGCTGCCCCAGGATTTGCGATACCTTGGTGGCCACCAGCCGCCCCACCAGGTCCGTGCTGCCGCCGGGCGAAAACGGCACGACCAGCCGCACCGGATGATCGGGAAAAGTGCCGGCCCTGGCGGACGCGCACAGGACCGCGGCCGCGAGCATCAGCGCCGGCGCGTGGATGGACTTCTTCATGATGTCTCCTCGAAGGGCTCGAACGCCCTTGTCTTTATTTCGTGCCCGCGGCGGGGCGGGCCCCGCGCCTTCAGCCGTGCGCCGGCGCGCCGTACAGCGCCTCGGCATTGGCGACCAGGATGCGCTCGCGGTCCTTGGCGTCGGGCGCCCATTCCGACAGCAGGTCGAACAGATCGCCGTCGTCCGGCATCTCGCGGCCCACCATGTTCACGTGCGGCCAGTCCGAGCCCCATACCATGCGCTCCGGCGCATGGCGGATCAGCGCCCGCGCGATCGGCGTGACGGCGGCATACGGCATGTCGCCCTTCGCGCAGCGCATGGGGCCGGACAGCTTGATCCATACGCGCCCCGTATCCAGCATCTTCAGCACGGTCTTGAATGCCGGCTGGTCCACGCCTTTCTCCGCCGGCACGCTGGCGAAGTGGTCCAGCACGATCTTGCGGTTGGGCAGTGCCAGCAGGGGGTCCGCATACGAAACGATGTCCTCGCCATGCGGGTAGAAGTGCACGGGCCAGCCCAGGTTCTCGACCTGCGCCGCCATGTCGGGCAGGATCTGCGGCAGATTGGAAGCGCGCCTGGCGCTGACGAAGCGCAGGCCGCGCACGCCGGCCTTGTCCAGGCGCAGCAGTTCCGCGTCCGACAACTCGTCCGGCGGCAGGATCACGCCGGCGAAGCGGTCGGGAAAGCGTTCCAGCGCATGCAGCATGTAGCGGTAG
This sequence comes from Bordetella bronchialis, assembly GCF_001676705.1. NCBI lineage: Bacteria > Pseudomonadati > Pseudomonadota > Betaproteobacteria > Burkholderiales > Alcaligenaceae > Bordetella > Bordetella bronchialis. Next base: position 1,017,377 of record NZ_CP016170.1, on the reverse strand, counting down.
TCGCGGCCGTAGCCGCCGCCGCTGACCACCACGGCCTTGCGCAGGCCCAGGGTATCGAGCATGCGGATGGCCGTTTCCGGCAAGGCTTCTCCCGATACATAGGGGCTTTCCGGGTCGAAGGGCCATTCGGCGGCGGGGCCGAACAGGTGTATCTGGCAATCCCAGCCGCCAGGGGGAACCGCCATGGCAGGCTTCTTGATGCCGGGCTTGGGCGGCGGGGTCAGGTAGGGCATGGATGTCTCCGGGATCGTTGTTGTTGGATGGGGCAACCCTGCCGCGTAGTATCCTGGCTCGCCGCCACGGCGGGTAATGCCTTCTGCGCGCGCGGCGATGCTCTTTTCTTATCGGAGTAACTTTTTGCAGCCGCTCAAGCTGGAACCGAATCTGCGCAGGCTGCGGGCTTTCCTGGGGGTTGTCCAGGAAGGCAGCGTGCATCGCGCGGCCGAGGCCCTGCACCTGACCCAACCCACGGTGACGCGCGCCATCCAGAAACTGGAGCGCGACATCGGCCATCCGCTGTTCGAGCGTACGTCCACCGGGATGACGGCCACGCCCATCGGCCTGGCGGCCGCGCGGCGGGCGGCGCGCGCGCTGGGCTATCTGCAGGCGGCGGAAAACGAGCTGGCCCGTCTCCTGGGCGGGGACGCGGACGCGGCGCGCGGCGCGCCCCGCATCGCGCACGCGCTGACCAGCCGCCACCTGCAAGCGCTGACGGCGCTGTCGGAACAGGGCACGCAAAGCGCCGCGGCCGCCACCCTGTCGCTGTCCCAACCGGCGATCACGCAGGCCCTGAGCGACCTGGAGCGGCTGGTGGGCACGCCCTTGCTGCTGCGTACCAGCCGCGGGATGGCCGCCACCGCCGCGGGCGAAATCCTGTTGCGCCGCGGCAAGCTCGCCCTGGCGGAAATCACCGCCTGCGCCAGCGACATCGCCGAGCACCTGGGCGCCATCACCGGCACGGTCGCGGTGGGCGTACTGCCGATCTGCGGCACGCTGCTGGTGCCGCGCGCGGTCAATCGCCTGCTGCGCGACCATCCCGACCTGCGCGTCATGCTGGTGGATGGGCCCTACGATACGCTGCTGCAAAAGCTGCGAGAGGGCCAGGTGGACGTGATGGTGGGACCGCTGCGCGATCCCTGCCCGGCCGACACGCGCCAGGAGGCCCTGTTCGACGGCGCCTTGTCCGTGATCGCCCGCCAGGGCCATCCGCTGTCCCGCCACCGCGAATTGACGCTGGCCGAGCTAAGCCGCTGGGAATGGGTGCTGCCCTCGCGCGGCACGCCGGCGCGCGCCATCGTCGAACGTGTCATGGCGCGCGCCGGCGTGCCCATGCCGCCCAATCCGGTGGAAGCGGACGCCCTGGCCACCTTGCGGGCATTGCTCATGGAAAGCGAGCGCGTGGCCATGATCTCGCGCCACCAGATCTATTTCGAGGAGCGCGGCGGCATGCTGGCCGTACTGCCCGTCGAGCTGGCGGATACGGCGCGCTCCATCGGCATGACGCTGCGCGCGGACGCGCAGCCGCCCGCGGGCGTGCTGTCGCTGCTGGGCCATCTGCGCGCCGTCGGCCGCGAACGGCTGCTGGCCTGAGCCCGCGGGGCCGCTGGCCGGGCGCGCCGGCACGGCCAGCCCAAGGCGGGATATCATCGGGGTCGTCCCATGCCGCCGCCGCGGCGCCGTCCATCGCAGAACTCCCATGACCCAATCGCCCCCCCGGGGCGCCGCCCCCTCGGCGCTCGCCCCTACCCTGCAACGCGTGCTGCGCGCCATCCGCCGCCGCCGGGAACACGGCTTCCATTTCGCGGGCAATTTCCTGGCGGTGTCCTTCGACCGCGTCACCACGGAAGAAAGCCTGGTCAGCATGAAAGCGGAATGCCATGCGCGGGACGGCACCATCGACGGCACCGCCCTGGGCGTGCTGGCCGACCTGGCGCTGGCGGCGCCGGTGCGCGCGGCGCTGCCCGCCGACACGCGGCTGGCCACGGTCAACATGCAGCTGCAATTGACGGGCGCGCCCTGCCATGCCCCCGTGACGGCGCGCAGCAGCTTCCACGGCTTCATCCATGGGGCCGCCGGCCGCCAGGCCGTCAGCCGCGTCACCTTGCACGGCGCGGGCCAGGAGATCGGCCTGGGCACGGCCACCTTCATGGTGCTGGATCTGCCGCCCGGCACGCCTATTCCCTTCCTGACGCCCGTGGACCCCGCCCTGGACGAAGCGCCCCTGCTCGATCCGGAACGCGACCTGGATCCGGGCGAGCGGGCCCTGTTCGAGCACGCCAGGATGGCGCTGGGCGACAGCAAGGCGGACGACGACTTCCTGGACCGGCTGTGGGGATATCGCACGCGGCCGCACAAGGGCGGCGCCTCCGGCACGCTGGCCAACGGTCCCCATATCGGCAACCGGGTGGGCCACGTGCAGGGCGGCGTCCTGCTGGGCTTCGCGCAAGCCACGTCGCAGGCCGCGCTGCCGGCCGGCTGGGGGCTGAGCAGCGTCACCGCCTGCTACGTCAGCCCCGGAGAGGGCCGCGAACTCAAGGCCCAGGCGGAAATCGTGCACCAGGGCCGCACCACGGCGGTGACCCGCGTCGCCATCGCCACCGACGAGGGACGCCGCGTGCTGGAGGTCCTGGCCACGCATTCCCTGCGGGCCGCCGCGGCATAGTCCCGCATCCTCAGGCGTACACCCCGCGCCGCCCGGGCGTCGCAGTCCGCCGCCATCGCCTGGGCCCCGCCGCCGGCCCGGCAGGCGGCCGGCCGCGCACCGCGGGGCCGCTATCATTGACCCTGCCCCAAGAACCGGCCTGGATACCCCTATGAAAATCGCCACCTTCAACGTCAACGGAATCAACAGCCGCCTGCCCAACCTGCTGCGCTGGCTCGAACAATCGCAGCCGGACGTGGCATGCCTGCAGGAGCTGAAGGCGCCGCAGGAAAAATTTCCCGAAGGGCCGATCCGCGATGCCGGCTATGGCGTCATCTGGCACGGCCAGAAAAGCTGGAATGGCGTCGCCATCCTGACCCGCGGCTGCGAGCCCGAGGAATCGCGCCGCGTGCTGCCCGGCGACGACGAAGACCTGCAAAGCCGCTATATCGAAGCCACCGTGCAAGGCATCGTCGTGGGCTGCCTGTACCTGCCCAACGGCAACCCGGCGCCGGGGCCCAAGTTCGACTACAAGCTGAAATGGATGGAGCGCCTGATGGCCCATGCCGCCGGCCTGGTGGACAGCGGCCAGCCCACGGTGCTGGCGGGCGACTACAACGTCATCCCGACCGATGCCGACGTCTACAAGCCGGAGCGCTGGGTGGACGACGCGCTGTTCCGCCCGGAATCGCGCGCGGCCTTCCATAAGATGATCGAACAGGGCTGGACCGATTCGCTGCGGACCCGCCATCCCGACGCACGCATCTACACCTACTGGGATTACTTCCGCAACGCCTACGCGCGCGATGCCGGCATCCGCATCGACCATCTGCTGCTGAACCGCGCGCTGGCGCCCCGCCTGCTGGATGCCGGCGTGGACCGCGACGTGCGCGGCTGGGAGAAGGCCAGCGACCACGCGCCGACGTGGATCACCCTGAAAGCCGCCTGAGTCGACTGTTCCGGAATTTCGCCCTGTCAATTCCGCCGGGCGTGGTTTATCCCGCCGCGCCGCCCGCTTATCGTGATCGCCTCGACGGTACGCAAGGCCAGGGCCTGGCCCGCCACGCGTCCCACCCGTACATCCTTAGACAGGAAACCGATCATGAGCAAGCTAGCAGGCAAAGTCGCCGTCGTCACCGGCGCATCCAAGGGCATCGGCGCGGCCATCGCGAAAGCGCTGGCCGCCGAAGGCGCCTCCGTCGTCGTGAACTACGCGTCCAGCAAGGCCGGCGCGGACGCCGTCGTGCAGCAGATCGCGGCAGCCAAGGGCAAGGCGGTGGCCGTGGGCGGCGACGTCTCCAAGGCCGCCGACGCGCAGGGCATCATCGACGCCGCGCTGTCCAATTTCGGCCGCCTGGATATCCTGGTCAACAACTCCGGCGTGTACGAGTTCGCGGCCATCGAGGAAATCACGGAAGCCCACTACCGCCGGCAATTCGACATCAATGTGCTAGGCGTATTGCTGGTCACGCAGGCGGCGGTCAAGCACATGGGCGAAGGCGCCAGCATCATCAACATCAGCTCGCTGGCCTCGCGCATCACGCCCCCCGCCACCGCCGTATATAGCGCCACCAAGGGCGCGGTGGACGCCATCACCGGCGTGCTGGCCCGCGAACTCGGCCCGCGCAAGATCCGCGTCAACGCCATCAATCCCGGCATGGTGCACACCGAAGGCGTGGAAAGCGTGGGGATCGTCGGCTCTGAAATGGAAACCGCGATGATCGCCCAGACGCCCCTGGGCCGCGTGGGGCAGCCCCGCGACATCGCCACCGTGGCCACGTTCCTGGCCTCCGACGACGCGGGCTGGCTTACCGGCGAGACCATCTTCGCCGGCGGCGGCATGCGCTGACCGCATCGTCGCGGCGCCGCCTACGCCGCCAGGTGGTACAGGCAATCCCCGCGCCGCGTCAGCGTCGGAAAGCGCCTGCATGACACGATACCGTCCGCGCTGAAGATCAACGGCAGCGGGTCGCGCAACGGGTCCTCATAGCTGTGCAGGTATCCGGCCAGTTGCCCCGCGCGTACTTCCTGGCCGGCCTGCGCATGCGGCTCGAACAGGCCGTCGCAAGGCGCATAGATGCCGGCGCGCGGTCCCAGCGAACGCAGCAGGCGGGTCGCGGGCGCCGGTTCGGCGTCCAGTCCCGGCGCGATGCCGTAATGCCGCAGCACGCGCCGCACGCCTTGTTCGGCGATATGCAGCCCGGCCGGATCCAGCGTCGCGCCCTTGCCCAGTTCCGTGGTCAGGGCAGGCAGGCCGCGCTGGGCCGCGGCGGCGTACAGGGTCGTCGCGCCCCCGCCGCCCTGCCCCGACGTCAGAATGCTGTGCGGCGCGCCGAAGACCCGCAGCAGCGTGTCCATGGCCGCGCGCTGCGCATCGTCGCGTCCGTACTGCGCCAGGGCGCAATGCGCGTAATCGAGCGAACGCCCGCCGGAATGCAGGTCGATCACGACATCGGCCAGGCCGAACAGCACCGTGCAGAGGTAATGCGCGAGCATCGCGGTCGGGCCGCCATTGGGATCTCCCGGAAACAGGCGGTTCAGGTTGCCCTCGTCCAGCGGCGAGGCGCGGCGGCCCGCGCGCACCGCCGGGAAATTCAATGCGGGGATCAGGATGACGCGGCCGCGCAGGTCTTCGGGCCGCAGCGCGCGCGCCAGCCGCAACAGGGCGATCTGACCTTCGTACTCGTCGCCATGGTTGCCGGCCGTCAGCAGGGCCGTGGGTCCCTCGCCGTTGCGGATGCAGACGATGGGAATGGCCACCGTGCCATACGCGGAGAAATCCGTGGAATGCGGCACGTACAGGGAATCGGCCTGCTTGCCGTCGCGCTGGAAGTCCAGCCCGGTCCAGACGCGGCTGGGCATGTTCGCGGCGGATGCCGGCGCCGATGCGGGCGCGGCCGCGGCGGGGGTGGACATATTCGTGGGCTGCACGGTATCGGTCATGCGGGGGTCCATAGGGTGCCGGGCGCCATCAAAGCAGCTGGCCCAGGAACTGCCGCGAGCGTTCGTGCCGCGGCTGCGTGAAAAAGACATCGGGCGTCGATTCCTCGACGATGCGCCCCTGGTCCATGAAGACAATGCGGTCGGCCGCGCTGCGCGCGAAGCCCATCTCGTGGGTCACGCACAGCATGGTCATGCCATCGCTTGCCAGATCCGCCATCACGTCCAGGACCTCCTTGATCATCTCGGGATCCAGGGCGGAGGTCGGCTCGTCGAACAGCATGACCTTGGGGCTCATGCACAGCGCGCGGGCGATGGCGACGCGCTGCTGCTGGCCGCCGGACAGCTGGCCGGGGTACTTGTCCTGCTGTTCCGGGATGCGTACGCGCGCCAGATAATGCCGCGCGATGTCCTCGGCCTCGCGCCGCGCGATGCCGCGCGCCCGGGTCAGGGCCAGGGTGCAATTGCGCAGCACCGTCATGTGCGGGAACAGGTTGAAGTGCTGGAACACCATGCCGATGTCGCGGCGCAGGGCATGCAGCTTCACCGAGCCGGGTCCCAGTTCCTGTCCGTTGACGACGATGCGGCCGGACTGGTGCGTCTCCAGCTGGTTGATGCAGCGTATCAGTGTGGACTTGCCCGACCCCGATGGCCCGCAGATCACGATATTCTCGCCCGGCCGCACCGCCAGGTGGATGTCGTGCAGCACCTGGAAATTCCCGTACCACTTGTTCAGGCCGTCGATGTCGACGGCGAGCATGGCGTCGCCGTCCGCGCGCCCGGCCGGCAGCGCGGCGGCCGCCGCGCCGGCGTCCCCGCCGATGTCCTGCATCATCTTCCCTTCCCCTGCTTCATGTCCCGATCCGGCATAACGGCCGCGGACTATCGTTTATCGGACGCCAGCAGCCTGGCTTCGAGCAGGCGCACCAGTTGCCCGATGGCCACGGCCAGCGCCAGGAAAATCACGCCCACCACCACGACCGGTTCGGCGTAGCGGAAGGAATTCGAGCCGACCTCCAGCGCCAGGCCCAGCATCTCCGGCACGGAGATCACCGCCAGGTAGGGCGTGGCCTTGAGCGCGGAGATAAAGTAATTGCCCATGGGCGCCGCGACATTGCGCAGCATTTGCGGCGCAATCACGAACCACATCACATCGAAGCGGCTCAGCCCCAGTGCCTTGCCGGCCTCGAACTGGCCGGTATCGATGCTTTCGATACCGCCCTTGAACACTTCCGCCAGGTAGCCGCTGTAATAGATGGACAGGCCGATGATGCCGGAGGTCATGGCCGGCAGCGTCAGCCCCGTCACCGGCAGCACGAAATAAATGAAGTACAGCTGCACCAGCACCGGCGTCGAACGTATGACGTCGATCAAGAAGCGCAGCACGTAGCCCAGCACGCGGTTGGACCGCCGCAGCATCTCCAGGACGAAGCCCAGCACCGTGGCGCCCACGCTGGCGATGACGGCCGCCCATAGCGTGGCGCCCAGGCCGGACAGGATGACGGGGGCCACCGACAGCGCGAACTCCGGATCAAATTTCACGATTCCCCCTGCTTGCGATGCCCACGCGATGTTCCAGCCAGCGGCCCAGCAAGGTCGCCGGATAGCACACCATCAGGTAGGCCACCAGCAAGGCCGTATAGATGCCCACCGGGTTGTAGGTCAGCTCGGCGATTTCCTTGGCACGGAAGGTCATGTCGGTCAGCGTGATCAGCGAGACCACCGCCGTGCCCTTCACCAACTGGATGAACTGGTTGACGAAGGTCGGCAGCATGGCCACCAGCGCCTGCGGCAGCTCGATGGAAACCAGTATGTCGAAGCGGCGCAGGCCCAGCGCCAGCCCGGCTTCCACCTGGCCGCGGTCCAGCGCCTGCAGCGCGGCGCGCACCGCCTGGCTGCCGTAGCCGCCGATGTTCAGGCCCAGGGCCATGGCCCCGACCGTCATGCCCGACAGCGAAATGCCGAAGCTGGGCAGCGTGTAATACAGCATGAACAACAGGATCAGCACGGGCGAGCTGCGCCAGAACTCGATCACCGCCGTCACGGCCGCACGGGTCGCGCCGCGCGTCAGGTATTGCAGCACGCCGAAGCACAGCGCGAAGGGAACCGCCCACAGCATTCCGTAGAGCGTGACCAGCGCGGTCACGCGGAACCCCTGCAGAATGCCGGCCAGAATACCGGGGAAGTCCATGGCCGGTGCTTAGTACTCGCCGGCGCAGACGCGCGCGGCGGTCACCGCGGAAGGCGGGGCGTCGTCGGGCATGAAGCCGTACTTGGCCATCAGCTTCTCGACCGTGCCGTCGGCTTTCAGCTTGGCGAGCTGGGCGTTGTACAGGTCGCGCAGGTCGGCGTCTTCCTGGCGGAAGCCGATGGCGGTGTACATGGCCGCCGGCACGCCGTTGCGCACCAGGCCCTGGAAGGGTCGCGCCCGCTCCACGCCCTGCACGTTGGGGTCCTGCAGCAGCGACACCACGCTGGGCGCCGAGAGCGTGACCGCATCGGCGCGGCCGGCGATCAGGGCAGAGAGCTGCGATTGCGGGCTGTCCAGGAACACCATCTGGCTGGCCGGCACGCCGGCGTCCTGCGCGTTCTTGGAATTGAGCGTGCCGCGGCCGCCGGCCAGGCGCACCTTGGGATTGGCGGCGATGTCGGCATAGCTGTGCAGCTTCAGCGGATTGCCCTTGGGCACGATCAGGCCATCGCCCACCGCCAGGTCCGGCTCGCTGAACAGCACCACCTTGCAACGCGGCGGCGTGATCGCCAGCCCCGAGGCCACCATGTCGAAGCGGCGCGCCGTCAGGCCCGGGATCAGGGCACCGAACTCGGTGATGACGAAATTGACGTTCTTCACGCCCAGCGGCGCGAACGCCGCGCGCACCAGGTCCGCATGAAAGCCGGTGGCGTTGCCGTCCGCGTCGCGGAAACCCCAGGGCGCACGATTGTGTATGCCTATCGTCACGGTCCCGGATTGCAGGATGGTGTCCTTGGTGGACGCCGCGCCCGCGGCGGGCGCCACGGCCAGGGCGCAGGCCAGCGCGGTCCCGGACAACAGTCGGCCCAGCCAGGCCCTTGCGGTGTGCTGCTTCATGTTTTCCCCTTCATGTGTCGTTGCGAGTGGAACAGCTCAGGCGCCCGCATGCCGGGCCATCCGGTCCCGCAGCGCCTGGAAGAATCCCTGCAGGTCTTTCGCCAGGTCGGCCTCGTCCTCGATGCCGACACTGATGCGCAGGACCATGTCGTCGCCTTCCCAGGCGCGCACGGTGCGATGCGCGCGCACCGGCATGGGCGCCACCAGGCTGCGCGTGCCGCCCCAGGAAGCGCCGATCACGAAGATGCGCAGCGCGTCCAGGGCCGCCGCCACGTGGGGCGCGGCCTGGGGCGTGAATACCACGCTGAACACGCCGCTGGCGCCCTGGAAATCGCGGCGGAACACCGCGTGGCCCGGCGAATCGGCCAGCGTCGGATAAAGCACGCGCGCCACTTCGGGCTGCGCGCGCACGGCGTCGATCAGGGATGCGGCCACCCGGGCGTTGTAGGCCAGGCGCAGCGCCATGGTCTCCAGGCCGCGCAGCACCAGCGCGGCGTCGTCCGCCGAAACGCCCACGCCCAGGCGGCCCAGGAAGGCGCGCAGGGCGTCGCCCAGCGCGTTGTCGGCCACGGTGATGGAGCCCATCATCACGTCCGAATGGCCGCAGAAATACTTGGTCAGGCCTTCCACCACGATGTCGGCGCCATGCGCCAGCGGCTTGAAGTTCAGCGGCGTCGCCCAGGTGTTGTCGCAACCCACCACGGCGCCGCGCTCATGCGCCAGGGCGGCGATGCGCGGCAGGTCCTGTACCTCCATGGTGGTGGACCCGGGCGACTCCACCCACACCAGGCGCGGACGCGCGCCCATCCGACGGACCAGGTCGGCCGGATCCAAGGGGTCGTAATAGTCGACTTGCACCCCCAGGCGGACCAGGTCGCGGTCGGCGAAGTCGCGCACGGGCGGATACACCGTGTCCGGCAGCAGCACCTGGTCGCCGGCATGCAGGGTGGCCAGCATGACGGCCGTGATGGCGCCCTGTCCGGACGGCGCCAGCAGCGTGCGGCGGCCCTGCTCCAGCGCGGTGATCTTGCGTTCCAGCGTGCGGGTGGTCGGGGTGCCGTACAAGCCGTAGGAATAGCCTTCGCTGCCGCGTTCGCGGCGGGTGGCATAGGCCTGCGCGTTCTCGAATGGAATGGTGGATGCGCGGTACACCGCCACGCCCAGGCTGGCGAACCCTTCGTGGTTCACCGCCGGGGTTATGGCGCATTGCGTCCAATCGCTGCTCATTTCGCTGCCTGCCTGTGCTTCGTGTTCTTGGGATGGCGAAAATTACAGCATGCAGACCCTATCCGGTCTAATATTGAAAAACGGCAAGTCTATTCTCCCAGGTTATACCTCCCGGGCATGGACCGCCTTCACGCACACGGAATCGCGCCCATGAACCTGCGCCAGATCGAGGCTTTCCACGCCTTGATGACCAACCAGACCGCGTCGCGCGCCGCGGAGGTCCTGCGGATCTCGCAACCGGCCGTCAGCAAGGCAATCCAGGAACTGGAACGCAAGGTGGGCTTCGCGCTCTTCGAGCGCGTCAAGAGCCGGCTGGTGCCCACGGCGGAAGCGCACCTGTTGCACCGCGAGGTGGAACGCTGCTTCACCGGCATGGACCAGTTGCGCCATGCCGCGGCCCGCATCCGCGATTTCGGGGCGGGCGAACTGAAACTGGCCTCGCTCGCCTCGCTGGCCAACACGCTCGTGCCCCTGGCTTTGCGCGATTTCCACAACCGGCATCCCGGTGTCGCCATCACTTTCCAGTCGCGCATGTCCTCCGAGGTCCGCGACCTGGTGGCCAGCGGTCAGTTCGACCTGGGCCTGGCCGCCGACGAAATCGACCTGACCGGCGTGGATTACCGCGAATACGCCAAGTACCGCGCGCACATCGCCCTTTATCCGGGACATCCCCTGGAAAAGCGCGACCGGATCGCGCCCAGGGATTTGCACGGCCTGCCCTTCGTGGCGCTGGCGCCGCAGGACACCACGCGCCGCATGGCGGACCAGATCCTGCGCGAACACGAGTCCGAGCCCCAGGTGATCCTGGAAACGCCGTTCTCCGCCACGGTGTGCGCCATGGTCCTGGCGGGGCTGGGCTGCGGCCTGGTGAATCCGCTGACGGCGCATCCCTACGTCAACCTCGGGCTGGTCTTGAAGCCCTTCACGCCCACGGTGTATTTTCGTAGCCTGCTGCTGTATCCCACCGACCGCCGCCCCTCGCGCATCGTCCGCGACTGCATCGCCGCGCTGGATGCCGTCGCCAATGGCAAAGCGCTGGGCTACCGCGGCGGCACAGCCGTCCGCGGCGATTGACCACAGGGGTTGCCCATGACGATTGCCTCCATGCTCGGACGCCTGCGCGACCTGGACCCCGACGGGCACGGCCGCATCAAGGGCCTGAGGCTGGTCGCCGCCTATGGCATCGCCGCCATCCTGGGCGGCCTGCATGCCTTGACCACCTTGCAGCTGCCGCCGGCGGTACTGGCCATCATGGCCGGCGCCTACGCCTTGTGGGCCAGCGTGTCCGAAGCCCGCACCGCGCCGGCCGCCTCGTGCCGCGACCTGGTGGTGCTATGCGCCACGGCAGGCCTGGGCGCGCTGCTGTATATCGGCCTTGCGCCGCTGTTCCGCCTTGCCATGCCGGCGGGCGCGGAGTTCGCGCTGGTGGTGGGCGCCTTTTTCGTGGGCTTCCTGAAGCGTTATGGGGTTCTGGGCTCGGGCATGGGCTCGCAGCTCTACATCGGCGAGATCCTGGCGTACAACTTCAACCTGGTCGCCGCCGACATCGCGTCGGTGGCGGTAGCCGTGCTGATCGCGATTCCCTCGGCCATCATCCCCCGCCTGCTGGCCGGCAAGCTGGAATACACGGGGACCGTGGGCGCGCTGTCGCCCACCGACATTCCGGAACGCTGGCCCTTGCCACCCGAGGCCATCATGGGCATACAGGCCGCCATCGCCGCTATCGTCGCCATCGCCATCAACCTGGTCTTCGGCCTGGCCGAGTCGGTGTGGGCCGTCACCGCGGCCACCTACGTGGTGGCCAGCACCGCCTCGGGAACGGCGGATCGCGTGCGCCGCCGCATCGTCGGCACGATGATCGGCGTACCGCTGGGCCTGCTGTGCCTGCCGCTGGCGATCCACGCACCCGTGCTGCTGTGGGCCGCGGGCGCGCTGGCGATGGTGCTGTATGGCATGGCGCTGCCCACGCGCTACGACGTCGCCTGCGGCGCCTTTGCCTTCACGCTGGTGGTGACGCTGGCCGCCAGCGGACAGCACTCCATCGAACTGCTCGCCGCGCGCACGTGGCAGACGCTGCTGGGCGGCGGCCTGGGGCTGGCCGCCGCGCTATGGATACTGCCCTTGCGCGAGCGCCGGCGCGTGGCGTCCTGATTTGCCGTGCCGTATCCGCGGGACAGCGCACCGGCGCCGCGGCCGCGCCCGATTCCGTGCTTGGCGCCGCGAGCCCGCCTTATCGAGCCCGCCTTATTGAGCCCGTCTTATTGAGCCCGTCTTATCGAGCCCGCCTTATTTGTTTCCGACGGGCTTGGCCGGACGCGCATAGCGCAGCATGACGCTGGCGCTCGCCAGCACATGCCCGCGCATTTCCTCGATCAGCTGGTCGCGCTTCAAGCCGGCCTTCAGCGCCCCCGGCTCCAGATCCAGCGCATAGGCCTGGAAGATGTAGTGGTGCGGCTTGTCGCCCATGGGCGGGCAAGGTCCGTAGTAGCCCGGGCCATCGGTGCGGTTGGTTCCCGGCGTCGAGCCTTCCGGCCCCTTGGCCCCTACCCCGCGCGGCAGGACCTTGGTCGATGCGGGGATGCCGTATACCACCCAGTGCACGATGCCCAGGCCCATCGCGCCATCCGGATCGTAGATGGTGACCGCGTAGCTCTTGGTGCCGGCGGGCGGGTTGTTGAAGGACAGTTCGGGCGAAATATTCTCGCCACCGCACATCGCACCGGTGGCGTCCTTGGCACTGGCGGCGTTGGCGCGGCTGAGCGAGGCGTTGTCGTGCAAGCCCTTGGCCACCAGCTCGAAAGGACGAGCGGCCCCAGGCGGCGCCGCGGCGGCGGACAGGGCCCAGGACAGGCATAGGGCGCCGGCGGCGGCTCCAGCCATACGTAAACGCGTGGATCGGTTCATAGACAGCTCCTTGTGGACATGGACTGGACCCCGGATCCGGGACGGGTGACGGACCGCCGCCGCGCGCAAAGGTTCCGCGCGGCGCGCACGCGTCATGGCCGCTGCCGCGAATTGGACAGGGGCGTGGCCGCTTCCGCAAGCCTCCGCGCCTACGCCCTTCGATCTAAACCTGAGGCCTACAGCGGCGTGACGCCACCGTCTGGCGGGGTCCACCGGCAGGAATCCCCGTCGCGGGGTGCGGATCGCGCCATGTACCAGGACAAGCGGGCGCGCCGCGGCAAGTTGCGCTAGCGGCAGATTGCCGCGGCGCTGTTCCTGACGGACAGCTGTCGCCGATTCACGCGGCCGGCCGCGCGTCGCGCGCGCGTTCGAAGATATCCACCCAGGCGGCGTATTGCGTCGCGATGCGGCGGGCGGCGTCCTCCCGGCTGCTCTTGCCGGACACGTAATCGGCCACCGCGCTGAAGAAGCTGGTGCGGCCCACGGCAAAGCCGATAAAACCCGGAACCGGCGCGGCCGTCTCCAGCCAGGCGCGTACCTTGTCGTCGTCCGCGCCGCGGCCCAGCACGATGCAGCTGACGCGGTCGCGCCCCCCGCGGCGGGCCTGCCTCACCACACGTTCGCAGTCCTCGCGGCGATCCAGCCCTTCGATCTTCCAGACGTCGGGCTCCACGCCGGCCTCTTGCAGCGCGCGCATGGCCTCTATCATCAGGGTGGGCCGCAGGCGCAGGTCGTAGGCTTCCTTGTCGCCGTTGACGCTGGCCATCTGCGCTTCGGTGGCCGGCACCAGCAGTTCGAACATCAGCCGCCGGCCGGCGCCGCGGCAGTATTCCGACAAGGCGCGCAGGCGGCCCGCCTGGCGCTGGTTCATGGCGTCGTCGTCCTGCGGGTTATAGCGAACCAGCACCTTGGCGAAGGCGGGATCGAATTCCTCGATATGGTCCGCATAATCGTCCCCGTACTCGAAGTGGAACTCGTCGGATCCGCTGCGCTCCACGGACATCGCGGTCACGTAGCCGCGCTGCCGGGCATCGCGCAGGATGGCCGCGCCGAATTCCTCGTCGACCAGTACGCCGGCCTTTTCCTTGGCCAGGCCGCCGCCCGCCGCCTGCAGGAAACCTTCGTAGATCAGTTTTTTGCTGTCCTCGACCTGCGCCTGCTGCGCCGCGGTCAAGGGCGGCTTCAGGTTGAACATGCTTTTGACGTACGAGTTGCGGTGATCGAAGGGCAGCAGGTACAAGGCTTGGTCATAACCGGGTTGCATGGCAGCCTCCTGGGCAAGGACGATCGACGCGGGCACGCGGCATCATGCCCGTCCGGGGATATCGGCGTCGGCCAGCTGGCCGATGTGGTCCAGCGTCATGTCGGCGGGTGGATAGCCGGCATTGGCCTGGGCGTCGGCGGCGTAGTGCCCCTGGCGCACGAAGACGGTGGTGACCTTGTCGCCCCAGGCCTGCTTGATGGCCGCCAGCAGGCGCAGCTTGTCGTCCACCATCACGTAGCGGGACGCCGGATGCGCGCTGGCCACCTGTTCCAGCATCTTTTCCTTGTGCACGTGGATCATGACGCGGCCGTCCACCGCATCCCACAAGCCGGCGGCGCGGATCTTGTGCGGCTGGAACACCACGTCGCCGTCGGAAAAGATCACGGCATTGCGGGCGCGGGCCAGGACATCCAGGGCGCCGGGAAAGACGCCGCGCGGGAAGGGATACTCCATCAGGAAGGTGGACACCTGGACCAGCTGGGCGTCGTTGACGCCAGGTATGCGCAAGGCCTGCAGGCTGCCCAGGTAGTCGGCATAGCCGGCTTCGTCGCGGCGGCGCTCGTAGACCTGGCGGTATTGCTGCACCGCATGCTGGCCCAGGACGTCGCGCAGCCGCTCGTCCAGGTCGCGATTCATGCGGTCGTTATCGAACAGGGTGTTATCGACGTCGAACAGGAATAGCGGTGCGTCGCGCATGCGGTCTGGCCTCCGTCGAAGTATCCGGGGCGGGCGGCGCCGCGCCCCATGCCGCGCTTCGGGGGTGCATCGCCAGGCCGGCTACGGGCCGGGCGACGCCATGGTAGTACCGATGGTAAGCCCGCCGGCGGGACGGGGCAATCGCGGGACCGTAACGCCGCTGTAGCACATCGCCGGGCCTGCGGCCGCCGGTGGACCTTGGCTGAAGCCTGGCCGTGGCCGCGGGCGGCCGCCGGCGGCGCGGCAGGTCAGGCGGAGTACGGCCCCAGGAAGTCCAGCTTGCCGATCGGCACGCCGCAATGGCGCAGGATGTCGTAGGCCGTGGTGATATGGAAATAGAAGTTCGGCAGCGCGAAGGACAGCAGGTAGGCATCGCCCTGGAAGGACGGCTTGAAATCGCCGAAGCTGAGCTGCACCGTCCTGTTCTCGCTGCCTTCCAGCGCGGACGCGGGTACGCTTTCGAGCCAGGCGATCGTGTCGGCGATGCGCTTGCGCAGTTCGGGAAAGGTGGTCTCCACGTCCTCGAAGCTGGGCGCGTCCAGGCCGCTCAGGCGCTTGACCGCGAATTTCGACGCATCGCTGGCGCGCTGGATCTGGCCGGACAGCGGATACATATCGGGCGCCAGGCGCGCCTCTACCAGCGTGGACAGCGCCAGCCCGTTCTGGCTGGCATGCGCCTCGGCCTTGTCCAGCAGGCCATTCAGCACGTTGAGCGCGCGGACGAAAACGGGGATGGAAGCCTGGTACATCGACAAGGGCATTTGGTTCGCTCCATTTTTTGGGAAAACACAGGCCGGCCGCATGCCGGCCTGCGCGTAGACCCGGCGGATAGTAGCGCGGCGGGACGCGGGCGAGGCCGCACAACCCTGTTGCCGGCCCGGGCAAAGCGGAGCCTGCCGGCGCTTGGCGCCCGCCATGTCCGGCACGGGCCGGCCGGCTGCCATTGCGGCGTCGCAATGCCCTGCGTAAAGTTACGGCTCACCATTCCGCGGAGATCCGCCGTGACCCATCCTGTGCTCAATATCGCCGATGCGCAATACATCGATCTCGCCGACCTGTCCCGCCAATACGGTTCGGAGATCCCCGCGGACCGCTACGGCGGCCGGATGGCGCCGATCGGCCGGGCGCTGGGTGCGAGCAAGCTGGGCTACAACGTCACCGAGATCGCGCCGGGCAAGCGCGCCTTTCCGTTTCATTGCCACCGCGCGAACGAGGAAATGTTCTTCGTGATCGAAGGCAGCGGCGAATTGCGCTACGGCGCATCGCGGCAGCCGCTGCGTGCCGGCGACGTCATCGCCTGTCCGGCGAGCGGGCCGGAGGGCGCGCATCAGATCCTGAACACGGGTGACCTGCCCTTGCGCATATTGGCGGTCAGCACCGCCGTGGCGCCCGAGCTTTGCCACTATCCCGACACCGGCAAATTCGGCGTGCTGGACATGGCCGACGGCTTCGCCTTCATGGGCAAGGCATCCGACAGCCTGGACTACTGGGAAGGCGAATAATGCGGCCCGCGCGCCGTCCCGAATAATGCGGCCTGCTGGCTGCGCCGAATAATCCGGCCTGCCGGCCGCTCCCAATACCGCGGAGGATATCCCCACATGAACCACCCCATCTTGATCGCCGGCGCGGGTCCGGTCGGATTGACGCTTGCGATGTCGCTGAAGCGCCGCGGCGTGGACGTTCGCATCGTCGACAAATCCAGTGCCCGCAGCGACAAGTCCAAGGCCCTGGTGATGTGGCCGCGCACGCTGGAGCTGATGGCCATCCAGGGCTGCACGGCCGCCTTTATCGGCGCGGGCATGCGCTGCCGCGGCGCGCGCATCTTCGCCGACGGGGATATGCTGGCCCACGTCCGCTTCGATATCGCGCGCAGCACGTACGACTACGCGCTGATGATCCCGCAGAGCGAGACCGAACGCGTGCTGGAAGAACAGCTCGCCGGCCTGGGCCTTCAGGTCGAACGCCGGGTGGAGCTGGTGGCGTTCCAGGAACAAGCCGATGGGGTCATCGCCACGCTGCGCCATCCCGACGGCCGCCAGGAAACCGTCGAAGCGGCCTATCTCTGCGGTTGCGACGGCGCGCACAGTACCGTCCGCCACGCACTGGACGCGCCCTTCGAGGGCAACACCATGCCGTCCGACTGGATCCTGGCGGACACCTACATCGACGGCGAAGTCGCGCAGGACGAGCTGACCATCTGCTGGGTGCCGCAGGGCGTGCTGGTGCTGTTTCCCATGGGCGGCAAGCGCTTCCGGGTCATCGCGGATATCGGCACGTCGTCGGCCCAGGCCCCGGCCGCCCCCACGCTGGCCGGGATGCAGGAAGTCCTGGACCAGCGCGGCCCCAAGGGCTTGCGCGCCTACGATCCCTACTGGCTCAGCGGCTTTCGCATCAACGAACGCAAGGTCAAGGAATACCGGCACGGCCGCGTATTCCTGTCGGGCGATGCCGCGCACGTGCACAGCCCGGCCGGTGGCCAGGGCATGAATACCGGCATGCAGGACGCCTTCAACCTGGCATGGAAGCTGGCCATGGTCTGGCACGGCCACGCCGCCCCGTCGCTGCTGGACAGCTATTCGCCGGAACGCAGCGCCGTGGGCGACCAGGTATTGCGCAACGCCGGGAACATGACGCGGATCGCGCTGCTGCGCAATCCCGTGCTGCGCGAATTGCGCAACCTGGCGGCGGGAACACTCTCCCGCATCCCGGCCCTGCGCCAGCGCATGGTGGATCAACTGACCGAGGTCGACCTGCACTACCGGGAAGGCAGCCCGCTGACGCAGTCCCCGCGCGGCGCGGCGGAACGGCCGGCGCCCGGCGACCGCGCGCCGGATATCGCGCTGCGCGCCGGCGATGCCGACGCCCGAGGCCTGTACGACCTGCTGGGCACCGGCCGCTTCGTCGTGCTGTCGGTGGACGCGCCGGCCGTGGACCTGCCCCAGGGCGCGCGCTCCATCGCCGTCGCGGCCATCGCGGCCGCCGACCCGGCCTGGCAGGCCGGCC
This sequence comes from Bordetella bronchialis, assembly GCF_001676705.1. NCBI lineage: Bacteria > Pseudomonadati > Pseudomonadota > Betaproteobacteria > Burkholderiales > Alcaligenaceae > Bordetella > Bordetella bronchialis. The sequence goes on along the minus strand of NZ_CP016170.1, from coordinate 999,614 downwards.
ACGTCTATCTGGTGCGTCCGGACGCCTATGTCGCGCTGAGCGTGCGCGCGGGCGACGACGCAACCATCATCGCCGCGCTGGAACGGCTGGAAACGGACGGTTGATCCATCGGTTCGCGGCGCGGGGCGGCGCGGCATCCCCGGCGAAGCGCCCGGATGCACCGCGCGGCCGCAGGCGCCGCGCTCAAGAGAAGTACAGCTCCAGCGCGTTCGGCCCGTAGACGCGCCGCCGCGCATCGTCGTCCGGGATCGCCTGCTTGAGCCAGTCGATGGCGCGGCGGTAATCGGTATCCTTCTCCCCGCCGACGAAGGGACAATCGCTGGCCCACAACATCTTTTCATAGCCGACGCGGCGGCAAAGCTCCCGCGCGCAGCCCAATGCGTAATCGCCCAGGCGATAGGCGCCGGACAATTTGACCCAGGTGCGCCCCAGCTCCACGGATTCCACCATGGCGCGAAAGCCTTCGCTCTCTATCCCCTTGACCGGATCGGGCCGGCCGATGTGGTCGATCACGATCTTCACGCCCGACCGTTGCAGGAAAGGCAGCACCAGCGGCAGGCGCGGGCCGTCGATGTGCACGTGCACATGCCAGTCCAGGTCCACCAGGCGGCGCAGGAACTTGCGATAGTCCCAGCTATCCAGGTCGGGCAACTGCGGCATGCTGATGAAGGGAAGGCGCACGCCCACGATCCCGTCGCGGTCCATCTGGTCCAGCACCGCTCGCTCGATGGAGGGCTCGGCGATGATGGTGCCGCGCAGCCGCGGGTTGCCACGCACCGAGTCGATCACATAATCGTTGTAGTCGCCCCAGGGGCTGGCCGCCGCGATGACGGCGTACCGCACGCCGTGCCGGTCCATCACATCCGTCAGCTGTTCGACGGTAAAGCTGTAGCTGGGGCTGTGCCGCGGGTTTGGGATCAGCGGCATGTCCTGTTTGAAGACATGCACGTGGGTGTCGACCAGAAGGCCTTCCTGTGGGTACGCGATGCTGCTCATGTGAAAACTCCGTGTTAGCGGCGCGGCGGCCGGCGGGGGCAGGCGCTATCGGCGCTGCCCCGCACCCCTCGCGCGTTTCTTTGGACTTTATTGGCGCTGTATGCCGGCCTGCTGGATCACCTTGCCCCACTTGTCGACGTCGCCACGCAGGATGGCGCCGATCTCGGCGGGCGTGCTGCCCTTGGCTTCGGTGCCCAGGTCCAGGAAGCGCTGCTTGACCTCGGGCATGCGCAGGACTTCGTTCAGCTGGCTGTTGATAAGCTGTACCGCCTCGTCGGGCACGCCCTTGGCCGCGAAAATCGCGTTCCATCCCGTCACGTCGTAATCCAGGCCGCTTTCCCGCACGGTGGGCACCTTGGGCAGCCAGTCGGACCGCTTGGTGCCGGTGGCGGCGATGGGGACGATCTGTCCCGCATCGACGATGCCCTTGACCGCGGCATACGATTCGAAGGCGACGTCGACATCGCCGCGGATCAAGGCGGCGACGACGTCCGACGTGGTCTTGAAGGGGATGATGGAGGCGTTCAGGCCCGAGGTGGACTTGAAGAGCTCGGCCGAGAGATTCTGCGTGCTGCCGGGGTTGATGGTGCCCAGTACGATGGGGCGTTTCCTGGCCTCGGCAAGGACGTCGGCCACGGAATGCAGGGACCCGTTGGCCTTGGTCACCAGGATCAGGTCGAAGTACGCGACCGTCGATACCGGCGTAAAGTCGGTCACGGGGTCATAGGGCAGCTTGAACAGCGATTTGCTGATGGCGGTGCCGTTGGAGAACGCGATGAAGGTGTAGCCGTCGCGGGCCGCATTCAGCGTGGCGCTGCCCGCGACGATGCCGCCGGCGCCGGGGCGGTTTTCGACAATCATCTTCTCGCCGTAGCGCTCGCCCATTTTTTGCGCGACAAGCCGCATGGAGATATCCGCCAGGCCGCCCGGGCCAAAGGGGACGATGATGCGGATGGGCTGGCTGGGATAGCGTGCGTGCGCCACGGGCGCGGCGACGGCCAGCAAGCCCGCCGACACCGCGACGCCATATGCCGCCCGCCGGACGATGGTTGCGATGCCCTGCGCGATGGCGCTCGCGCTGGCCTGCGCGATGGATCGGATCATGAGCGTCTCCCTGGAATCGTTATGTGCCGCGCGGGCATCTCGTCCGTTGGCGGCACTCTGTTGACCAGGGAGTCTAGGCAGGCGGCCCGGGCCGCACAAATGAATTGTTTTGGACGATTTATTCGTCCGGTTCATCGTCCTGTGGCGGGAGGCCGGCGCACAGCGCGGCCACGAGCAGATCGCGCAGGACCTGCGCCGGGCCGGAGAGCACGGCCCCCCTGCGGGTCAGGACGGCCAGGCGGCGCGCGATGCTGGGCTGCAGCAAGGGCCGCGCCACCAGGCCATCGCCCGCGCCCACCGACAAGGCGGGGACGACGGTCAGGCCCAGTCCCTCCCGCACGAAGCTCAGGGCGACGGCCGTATGCTGCGATTCATAGGCCCAGCGCAGCGGCAGTCGCCGCTGGCCCAGGGCGTCGTCGATGGCGGTGCTGTTCCCGGCGGGCAGGCTGATGCGGATCAAGGTTTCGCCTTTCAGCTGGTCCCAACGCACGGCGCGCCGCTTGGCCAGGGGATGGTCGGGCCGGCAAACCAGCACGAAGGGTTCGTCGGCGAAGGGATCGACGGCCAGGTTGTACGGATTGGCGGTGGCGACGGAGATGCCGAAGAGAGTCGTCTCGGCGTGGGTGAGTTCGGCGATTTCCTGGATGGAGTTATCGAACACGCGGACGGCGATGGCGGGATGAAGCTCCCGGAAGCGCGCCAGCGCAGGCGCGATACGGTGGGCCGCCAGCGTGGGAAGGCAGCCGAAGGCCAGCCATTGCGGCGCTGTTTTGCTGTGCTGGCGCAGCGCATCATAGGAAAGCTCGAACTCCCGCATGGCGCTGCGTACGCGCGGCAGTAGCGCCCGGCCCGCGTCGGTCAGCGTAACGTCGCGTGTGGTGCGGGCCAGCAGCGTGACGCCGAGACTGGCCTCCAACTTACGGATACGGTGGCTGACGGCGGTCTGCGACAGGCACAGATGCGCGGCGGCCTGCTGGAAGCCGCCTTGCTCCACGATCGCCAGAAAAGCCTGCATGCCAAGGAAGTCGATCTGCATACGGGGTATTAGAGCGCGGAATCTCATCCAGCGGGGTGGCCGTTGCACGCCATCTTGCTTGGGCTGATCGTCGATGATGCAGTCGGTGATGGGCTTGCTATTGCCGTTCGTCGATGAGGCCGCTGTGGGGCGTCTTGCTTATGCCGTCCGTCGGTGAGGCCGTTGCGGGGCGTCTTGCTTATGCCGTCCGTCGATGAGGCCGTCGCGGGGCGTCTTGCTTATGCCGTCCGTCGGTGAGGCCGTCGCGGGGCGTCTTGCTCGTGCCGTCCGTCGGTGAGGCCGTCGCGGGGCGTCTTGCTTATGCCGTCCGTCGGTGAGGCCGTCGCGGGGCGTCTTGCTCGTGCCGTCCGTCGGGGGAGATGCCTGTCGTGTCCGGCCCGCTCGGGCGGTCCAGGGCCTTCGCCCTGGACTTCCGCTTCGTCTTCCTCCTTCGGCGGCCGAACGGGCGGTGTTTTTCTTGCCGCTTTTTTGCCCGGCCGTCCTGCGTACGGAAGCCCTCGCGCGCCCTCGGACGGGCCGGCCCCGACAGGCATCTCCCCCGCCGGACTCACGGGTTGCCTTAGCGCCGGGCGCTGGGACAGTCGGTGTTCTTGGCCCTTCGTGGGTCGCGTGTTCGGGTTAAGAAAGATCTTCCGTTGCCCGTCGTTTTTGGGCCGCCCTGCGCGGCCCAAAAACGCCTACGCGGTCGGCGCATGCGGTGGTTGCTGTAATGCGCCGGTTGCCGACAATTTTCGACAACACCCACGACCTTGGTGATCGCGTAGCGGCAGATGAAGCCTACGCCAGCATCCGTGGCAAGGCACGGTGCCACGGTGTGGCGGGCCGGGGGGCGGCCCGCCACACCGCCTTGTTTCCCCCCACCCTGCGCGGGCCGAGATTCCACGCCGATTCCCCGACCTTCGCATTACCAGCAACCGTGGCATTGCCAACGCCTGTGGCATTACCAGCAACCGTCGCATTACCAACAACCACCGCATGCCCCGACCGCGTAGGCGTTTTCGGGCCGCGCAGGGCGGCCCGAAAACGACGGGCAACCGGAGATCCTTCTTAACTCGAAAACGCCACCCACGAAGGGCCAAGGACGCAGACCGCCCCAGCGACCGGCTCTAAGGCAGATCGTGAGTCCGGCGGGGGAGATGCCTGGCGGGGCCGGCCCGTCCGAGGGCGCGCGAGGGCTTCCGTACGGAGGACGGCCGGGCAAAAAACCCGCAAGAAAAACACCGCCACTTCGGCCGCCGAAGGAGGAAGACGACGCGGTAGTCCAGGGCGAAGGCCCTGGACCGCCCGAGCGGGCCGGACACGACAGGCATCTCCCCCGACGGACGGCATAAGCAAGATAAGAACTGACAGCAGCGTATCAACGGACGCCATAAGCAAGATGCCCCGCAATGGCCTCATCGACGGACGGCAATAGCAAGCCCATCAGCGACAGCATCATCGACAAACGCCGATAGCAAGACAGACACCGCCAGCATCCTCACCGCCGAATCGCCGACGCAGATCCACCTTAGACCGCATGAGCGCGGGATGCCTTCCCTGGGCATCCCGCCGCGCCATTACGCCGCCACGGAATTAGGCACGGCTTCGCCTGCCAGCCAGGCATCCAGGTTCCTCCGTACCCCGCGCGCGAATTCCTGGAATACCGGTTCGGCGACGAAGCCGTAGTGCGGCGTCAGCAGCACGTTGTCCAGGGCCAGCAGCGGATGGTCCTTGGGCAGCGGCTCGGTATCGAACACGTCGAATGCGCCGAAGCCCGGACGGCGGGCGCGCAGGGCTTGCACCAGGGCGTCGGTATCGACCAGGTCGGCCCGCGACGTATTGACCAGGATGCTGTCGGGCCGCATCAGGCCCAGGCGCTCGCGATTCAGCAGGTGGCGCGTTGGCGGTGACGGCACCAGGTGCAGGCTGACGACGCGGGATGTGGACAGCAGGTCTTCCAGCGTGACCGACACCGCGCCGTGTTCCGCCGCGCGCTCCGGCGTCATGTGCGGGCTCCACGTGACCACCTCCATGCCCAGGGCCCGGCCCACCGCGGCGACGCGTTGGCCGATCTGGCCCAGGCCTACCAGCCCCAGCCGCTCGCCATGCAGCACCGGCGGCAGGAAGGCCACCTGCGAGGGGTCGCGCCATGCGGATCCGGACTGCGTCAGCGCCAAGCCTGGGATACCGCGGGCAGCGGCCAGGATCAGCGACCACGTCATCTCGCAGGTACTGGCCTTGGACGGACCCCATTCGGTGTGGCTGACCAGGATGCCCAGCTCCGATGCCGTCTTCAGGTCCAGCTTGGTATTGCGGGTGCCCGTGAACACGACGTGCCGCAGCTCGGGCAGCCGCCGCAGCAGCTCGCCCGGCATGGGCGTGCGGTCGCGGATCAACACCAGGCAGTGCGCCTCTTGCAGGGCGTCCAGCAGGGCGTCGCCGCGCAGCATCGTGTTGTGCAGCGCCACGTCGGCGTGCGCCCCGATGGATTTCCAGTCGACGCGCTCGCGCAGGGCGTTCTCCCAGTCGTCCAGGACCACGATACGCGGGCGGCCGGGGGGACGGCCCCGTTGTGGCAGGGCCGCTCCCGAAACGGCGGCGCTTTGTCCGGCGCTGGTGGCGGCAGCGCTCATGACTTGGCCCGCGCCAGCTCGGCCAGCTTGCGCACGTCCGGCGCCTTGCCCAGGTCCCAGCATGCGGCGATCAGCGCGCGGGTCTGCTCGGCGCCCAGGATGGCATCGGACATGCCGCTGAACTTCGCTTCCAGGTCCGCGTCGCTCATGGGCCGTTGCAGCGAACCGATGGCGTGCTCCACGAAGATGTGTACCTTGCTGCCGTCCTTCAGCGTCGCCACGGCGTCCACGCTGGCCTCGTCGATGGCGTCGTCCACCGTGGCCACCACCTTGCGGCGCACGTCCACCACGTCGGGGCGGTTCACGATCTCGTCGGCGTACTCGTCTTCCGACGCGCGGCCGAAGATCAGGCCGGCGGCGCAGCCGTGGTACACGCTGAACTTGCCCTGCAGGCCGTCGGCGGGCTCCTTCTTGCCGGTCAGTTCAAGCACCAGCGAATGCACGCGCAGGTCGATGCGCTCCAGGTTCTCCGGCGTCACGCCCTTGGCGCGCAGTTGCACGCAGGCATCGATGCTGGGGTGGATCACGATGCCGCAGGCGAAGGGCTTGTAGGTGTTGAAGGAAATCTCGAAGCGCTTGCCCAGCTCGTCCGTGATCTCGTTCCAGTCGAACTTGGTGGACGCCACTTGCGCGAATCCGCGCGGCGCCTCGATCGCGCGCTTGCTCGACGTGAAACCTTCGCGCGCCAGCAGGGCCGACATCAGTCCGGCCTTGGCCGCGCCGCCCGGGTGGAAGGGCTTGGTCATCGTGCCGAATTGCTCGCGCAGGCCCACGGGCTGGGATGCCGCGATGCCCAGCGCCATCTGCGTCTGGTCCACGGTCAGGCCCAGCAGGCGCGCGCAGGCGGCCGCCGCGCCGAAACCGCCGGTCGTGCCCGTAATGTGCCAGCCGCGGTCATAGTGCTGCGGGTAGACCATATTGCCGATGCGGCACGACACATCGATACCGATCACGATGGCATCGATGATCTGGCGGCCGCTGGCGCCCGTCAGTTCGGCCAGCGCCAGCACCGCGGAGCACACGGGACCCGCGGGATGGATGATGGTCTTCAGGTGCGTATCGTCGAAATCGAAGGTGTGCGACGTAATGCCGTTGATCAACGCCGCGCTGGCGATGTCCACGCGCTCGCGCCGGCCCAGGATGGTGGCCTGCTCGGAAGGCTTCAGCACCTGCACCGCGTGCAGCGCCGCCAGCGCGGCCTCGTGCTGGGCGGCGCCCACCGCGCAGCCCAGCCAGTTCATGAAAGTGCGATGGGCCTCGTGGTCGACCTCGTCGCTCCAGCCGCGGGACGGATGGTTGACGACATATTCGGCCAGCGTGCGGGTTACCGGAGGGGCGTTGTGATCGGCGTCGATCTTGGTGTTCAGGGCCATGCGTATCTCTGCTTGGAAGGTGTTGGAAATTCGTGGGCGGCGGCGCCGCCGTCAAAGGGCTCAGGCGTCCAGGCTGATGTGCTGCGCCTTCGCCAGTTTGGACCAGCGCTCGAAATCCTTGCTGACATAGGCGGCGAACTGCGCCGGCGACATCGGCATGGGGATGATGGCCTCGGTGTCCAGCTGCTTGGCCAGCGCGGGATCCTTCAGGACCTTGTTCAGCGCCGTATTCAGGGTCTGCACGATACCTGAATCCATGCCGGCGGGGCCGGACACGCCGTACCACTGCAGCACATCGTCGAAGCCCGACAGGCCCAGCTCCTTGAAGGTCGGGACATCCGGGAAGCCGGCGTTGCGCTGGTCGCCGGTCAGCGCGATGGCGCGCACGGCGCCGGAGCGCAGGTGCGGGACCGCCGCCGCCAGGCCGGGGAACATCGCCTGCGTCTGCTGGCCCAGCAGGTCGGTGAAGGCCGGCGCAATGCCCTTGTAGGCGATGTGCACCATCTTCGTGCCCGCCTGCTGCTGCAGCAGCTCCATCAGCAAATGGGTCAGCGAACCCGCGCCCGCCGAGCCGTAGTTCATGTTGTTGTGGGCCTTGGCGTAGGCGACGAATTCCTTCAGGTTGGTGATCGGCAGCTTGGCGTTGACCACCAGCACATTGGGCGTACCGCCGATCATGCCGACCGCCGTGAAATCCTTGATGGGGTCGTAGGGCACCTTGCGCGTCGCCGGGCTGGTACCCAGCGTGGCGACATAGCCCTGCATCAGCGTGTAGCCGTCGGGCTTGGAGCGCATGGTCTTCTGGCAGGCGATCACGCCGCCGCCACCGCTCTGGTTCTCTACCACGAACGTGGCGTTCAGCTCCTTGCCCCAGGCGCTGGTCGTGGCGCGCCCGACATAGTCGCTGCCCCCGCCGGGCGCCACCGGCACGATGTAGGTAATGGGATGGTCGGGATACTTCGACGCGGCGAAGGACAGGTGGGGCAGCCCGAGGGCGGTGGCGCCGGCGCCAAGCAGGAATGAACGACGTTTCACGGTTTGTCTCCTTTTTCTGGATGGACTTCTACGGTTGGGACAGGGCCCCGGCGGCGCGCCGGTTTGCTGTCGGGCAAGGGGGCGCTACATCGCCGACAAGCGATCGTGCGCATTCATGACGTGATGGGCCAGGAGCGCCGCGCAATGCTCGGCCTGCGCGCTCGTGGTGGAATCGCGCAGTGCCGCGACGATCTGCTTGTGCTCGGCGTTGGATTGCGCGCGGTGCGTCTCCGACGACAGATTCTTCAGGCGCGCCAGGTGCAGCTTCTGGATGACTTCGCGGTAGGTTTTGGCGATCTCCCGGTTGCCGGCGTGCTCGATGAACAGCCAGTGAAAGCGCAGGTTCTCGCGGTAGTAGGCCTGCGGGTTCGCATCGCGTATCGCCGCGTCCATGGCCTCGGTGCAGGGTTCCAGCGCATCCACCAGGGCTTGCCGGCGTTCCGCGGGCAGCTGCGACGCCATGCGTCCGGCATGGCTGTCCAGCACGGAGCGGAATTGGTACAGGTCGCGCACTTCCTGGTCCGTAAGCTCGCGCACGTACACGCCCGAATGCTTGCGGGACACCACCAGGCCGGAGCTTTCCAGTTCGCGCAGCGCCTCGCGCACCGGCACGCGCGACACCTTCAGGCGTTCCACCAGTTCGGATTCGCGCAGCGCCTGCCCCGGTTCGAACTCGCCCGCCAGGATCTGGTTGAGCAGGCGATCGCGCACCAGCTTGCCCAGCGAGGTGTTCTTGATCTCGGCGAAGGTTTCCTGCCCGACAGGCGTAGTGAGCCAATCCATGTGCGTGCCGTTCTGTGTTGTCTGATCGTATACGATTATACGAGACACAATCCACTGCCGGACAGGGTGGAGGTGGACAAGACGGCATATAGGGGAAATCCCTGATCATGCGCACCCGGTGCGCGAAAGGCCCCACTTTGAAGGGACTTGACGCACCGGACACCGCGACGTCGCCACGAAATCCTGTGAAAGTTGCGAAATTTTCTGCGACAAGTATTCACAAAGTGATTTAAATTGGCTTCAATGCCGGGTTTGTGCCCTCTCCAGGACATGTCAATGCGAGACACCGCTCTACTGCTCGAAGCCTCTTACCGCCGCGTCGACCGGGCCATGCTGCCCCTGCTCTGGGTACTGTTCCTGATCGCCATGGCGCTGGCGCCGCAATACGGACGCTGGACTTCGGCGCTGGCCGTGGGACTGCCGGCGGCGATCCTGCCCACGCTGCTGATCGTGTGGTGGCCCTCCCGGCTGCTGACCCGGCTGGTGGTCGCAAGCGCCTTGATGGTGTTTGCCGCGCTGCAGATCCACCTGATGTCCGGCATGACCGAGATGCACTTCGGCGTGTTCGTCCTGCTGTCGCTGCTGCTGGCCTACCGCGACTGGCGGCCCATCGCCTGTGCGGCCATCGTCATCGCCATCCACCACGTCAGCTTCAATTTCCTGCAGCAGTGGGGCTACGGCGTCTCCTGCTTCACCACGCCGGGGCTGGGCATACTGGCCTTGCACGCCAGCTACGTGGTGGTGCAGGCCGGCGCCCTGGGCTGGCTGGCGTGGCGCATGGAGAAGGACGCCGTCACCGCGGAAGAACTGGCGCGCCTGAGCGCCCACCTGGGCCGCGAAGCCGGCGCCTTCGACCTGCGCTTCGGCCGGCTGGACATGAATAGCGAGCTGGCCGGCGCCTTCAAGGCCACCATGGACCAGGTCCACCGCACCATGAGCCATGTCCGCATGGGCGTGCTCTCGATGTCGGCCGCGTCGCACGAGCTGATGCAGGGCAATACGCAATTGGAGGAACGCACGCGCATCCAGGCGGACTCCCTGCAGCGCACGGTGGCCTCCATGCAGATGCTGGCCGACAACGTGCACAACAACGCCGCCAACGCCGACACCGCCGCCAAGCTGGCGGCCGCGGCGCGCCAGGTGGCCGGCACGGGCAGCCAGGCCGTCACCGAGGTGGCGGGCGTCATGGGCGAGATCCGCCAGGAAGCGCAGAAGATCTCCGAGATCACCGGGTTGATCGACAGCATCGCCTTCCAGACCAACATCCTGGCGCTGAACGCCGCGGTGGAGGCCGCGCGGGCCGGTGAAAGCGGCCGCGGCTTCGCGGTCGTGGCGTCCGAGGTGCGCGCGCTGGCGCAACGCAGCGCCACGGCGGCCAAGGATATCCGCGGCCTGATCACGGCCTCGCTGGACAAGACGGACAACGGCGCGCGCAAGGCCGACGATGCCGCCGCCGTCATGGGCGAGATCGTCGAAAGCGTCGAACGCGTGGCGACCATCGTCAGCGAAATCGGCCACGCCAGCCAGACGCAGCGCGCCGGCATCGACGAAGTCAACGCCGCGGTGGCCGAGATCGACGACCTGACCCGGCAGAACGCCACGCTCGTGGGCACCGCCGCCACGGCATCCTCCGCGCTGGAAAGCCAGGCCGCGCAACTGATGGACGCCATCGGGGTATTCCGCCTGTACGACAGCGCCGAAGCCATGCGCGTCCATGACGTCATGGCCGACGACGACGGCTACGAAGACGATGGCGCGGACGCCGCCTACGGCGCGCGAGCGGCCAACGCGCCCTTGCTGACGGCCTGAGCGAAAGCGCCCACGTCACGCCTGCCGGACGCATCCAGCACTTCATCTACTGCCACTGCATCACGCCGCACTGACCGCCCCCGCGCATGGCCGGGGTGGCATCGTTGCGCGGCATCAGGCGGCGATGGCTTCGTCCTCGTGCCGGCCGACGCGGCCTGCCGCGGCGCCCAGCCGGAAGACGCGCAGCCGGTGGCCATCCGGATCAAGGGCCACGAAAGTGCGGCCGAAATCCATGTCCGTGGGCGGCTGCACAATGGCCAGGCCGCGATCCTTCCATGTGGCGTACATGCCGTGCAGGGTGTCGTCGTCGTCCACGGGGATGCCGAGCTCGCAGCCACCGCCCCGTGTGATGACCATGGGTTCCGCATCGCGGCGGGACCACAGGCCCAGGCGCATGCCGGAAGACAGCTCGAACAAGGCGAAAGTGGGCGACGCTTCCACCGGCTTGCAATCGAGCAGCGAGGCATAGAACGCCGCACTGGCGACCGGGTTTTCGACGAAAAGCAATACGTGATTCGGGTGTTGTTGTTGCATGGTGCTTTCCTCTTGTCATGGGCCGGACGGCCTGGCACGGCGCCCGTGCGATACGGGTGCGGTGCGATAGGCTATCGAGCCCTACTGTCAGAATTTGTCAGCAGCGTGTGCCGCCGCAAGCCGACGGCGAGCCATCCGGGACCGGCGTCCGGGATCCGGCGACGCAGCACCCGCTGGGGCGTTGCCCCCCGGCCGGGGTGGCGCCGCGAAGGCGGTCAGGATGGACAGGCCGTCATTCCGGATTGGCGGCCGACATCATCTGCCGCCAGGTCTTCAACAAGGATTGCCGCCGCTCGGGATAGCGGTCTCCCGGGGCGTCCAGGGCCACGATGCGATCGGTGCGAAAGTGCCGGAAACCCTGGCGCAGCTCGCACCATGCCGCCACGATGCGCACGCGGTCGAAGAATCCCAGGGCGAAAGGCCAGATGACGCGGGCGGTTTGCGCCGCCTGCTCGTCCCGGTACTCGATGCGCAGCTTGCGCTCGCGCCGGATGGAGTCGCGTATCAAGGCCACATCCGCCGTATCCGCCACCTGGTCGCCCGGCACCACGAAGAGCGAGCCATCGTCGAGCTCGCGACGCAGGTCGGCCGGCAGCACCGAGGCGATCTTGGCCAGTGCGTGGCGTGCCGCTTCCCCCAGGCGGCTGTCCGCCCGGCCGGCCACCCAGCGCGATCCCAGGACCAGCGCCTGGATCTCTTCTTCGGAGAACATCAAGGGCGGCAGAAGGAAGCCCGGCCGCAGGACATAGCCGACGCCGGCCTCGCCCTCGATGTGCGCGCCCTGCTGCTGCAGCAAGGCGATGTCCCGATACAGGGTACGCAGGCTGATGCCCAATTGGCCGGCCAGCAGCGTACCGCTCACCGGATACCGGTGGCTGCGCAGAATCTGCAGCAGGTCGAGCAGCCGCTGGGCGCGTGACATGGCCGTATAAGGGAAACGCCTGAATCATTGGGCAGGATTATGCCGCCTGCGCGGACGGCCGGGCTGCCAAATTCCACGCAATTCCTGCCCAAAAGTCCAGACGCGCGGGCCCGGTCCGCGCCACGGGATGGCGGGACGGCATTACGCGAAGGCGGCCTGGCGCCGCATGGCCCTTGCGCCGGACGCTTCCCGGGCCAGGCGGCCTTACGCCGGCCCCGGCAGCGCGTAGGCCCAGGGCCGCACGGATCGGTCCCTGGACCGGAATCCGTCGATGTCCTGACGCATGGTCAGGGTCAGGTCGATCTCGTCCAGGCCGCCCAGCAGCATGGCGCGCAGGCGGGCGGGCGATTGGAAGGGCAGGACCTCGCCGCGCGCGGTGGTCACGGTGTCGGCCGCCAGGTCGACTTCGATCAAGGCATCGGCGCCCCGCTCCATCGCGTCGCGCGCCATGGCTTCCACCGTCGCTTCCGGCAGGACGACCGGCGCGATGCCATTGCGGAAGCAGTTGCCATAGAAAATGTCGCCGAAAGAGGCCGCGACAATGGCGCGAAAGCCCCACTGGCGCAGGGCCTTGGGCGCGCCCTCGCGGGACGAACCGCAACCGAAATTGCGTCCGGCCACCAGGATAGGCGCCCGGCCCCACGGCTCGCGGTTCAGGATGAAGTCCGGGTTGGGCGTCCCGTCGGCCCGCGTTTTCCATTCCGCGAACAGCCCCTCTTTCAGCACCCCGGGCACGTGCGCGCGCGGCAGGAAGCGCGAGGGGATCATCTGGTCGGTATCGATGTTGATCTGCATCAGCGGGGCGGCGTGCCCCTTGATACGCGAGAATTTTTCCATCTCAGCCTCCGCTGGCCAGTTGGCGGACGTTGGCCATGCGGCCGGCCACGGCGGACGCCGCCACCGTGGCGGGGCTGGCAAGGTGGGTGCGCGAGCCCAGCCCCTGGCGGTTTTCGAAGTTGCGGTTGGTGGTGCTCATGATGCGCTCGCCCTTGAAGCGGTCCTTGCCTTGGGCGCACAGCCCGCAGCCGGCGTCGTGCCATTCGAAGCCGGCTTCCAGGAAGACGCGGTCCAGGCCTTCGGCCTCGGCATCGCGCTTGACCTGGCTGCTGCCGGGCACGCAGATGGCCGTGACGCCGGCGGCGACTTTTTGGCCTTTGAGCACGGCGGCGGCTTCGCGCAGGTCGGAAAGCCGCGCATTGGTGCAGGAGCCGATGTAGGCCGCGTCGATGGCCACGTCCTGGGCCCGCGTGCCGGGCTCCAGGCCCTGGTAGCGCAGCGCGCGCTCGACCCACGCGCGTTCCCCGGGGTCGGCGTAATCGTCCGGCGATGGAATACGGCCGCTGATGGGAATCACATGCTGCGGGCTGGTGCCCCAACTGACTTGCGGCTCCAGCGTGGAGCAATCGATATCGATCTCTTTGTCGAAGGCCGCGCCCTCGTCGCGCGCCAGCGCGCGCCAATGCGCCTCGGCGGCATCCCAGTCCGCGTCCTTGGGGGCGTACTGGCGCCCATGCAGATACTGGTAGGTGGCGTCGTCCGGCGCGACGAAGCCGTACTTGGCCGAGAACTCGATCGCCATATTGCACAGCGTCATACGCGCCTCGATGGGCAGCGCGGCCACGGCCGTGCCGGTCAACTGCACGGCGTGTCCCGTGCCGCCATGGGCGCCGATGCGTGCGATCAGGCTGAGCACCATGTCCTTGGCGTACACGTGCGGCGGCAGCGTCCCATGGAAGTCGACGCGCATGGTGCGCGGCCGCGTCTGCATCAAAACCTGGGTCGCCAGCACGTGCTTGCATTCCGACGCGCCGATGCCCCATGCCAGCACGCCCAGGCCGCCGAGCGTACAGGTATGGCTGTCCGGACACACCACCGTCAGGCCGGGCAGCGCGATACCCAGTTCGGGCGCGATCACGTGGGCGATGCCCTGGCGCGCGTCGTCGGCGTCGATGAAGTGCAGCCCCAGCTCGCGCGACAGCAGGCGGGACTCGTCTATCAGCTGCGTGCCGATGTCGTTCCAGCCCTTGCGCGGGCCGATGCCGGGCTTGGTCTGCACGGCGTGGTCGATCAGGCTGAACACCTGGCCGGGACTGGCGACGGCGCGCCCTTCCTGCCGCAGCTCGCGCATGGCGACGGTGCCCATCGCCTCGTGCAGCATCAGGCGGTCGATCTGCAGCAGATGCTCCCGGCCGTCGAAGGCCTTGATGAAATGCTCATCCCAGATCTTGTCGAAGTAAGTACGTGGCGGCGTCGCCGCGTGTATGGAATGGACCGTTTCAGCCATGTTCCTTTCCTGTATGTGCATGTGCGCGCGAGTGGGTTGTGCGGGCGACCGCGCCGGCCGGGAAGCCAGCGTCGCTGGCCCGATGGCCCGGTGCGCGGGCAGGCCGGGCCTGGCCAGGTGTGCCGATCCGCCCGTCAGCCCTCCGCCGAGATATGCGCCGTTTCAATGACCTTCTTGTACTTGGCGATCTCGCTCTGGATGTACGCCGCGAATTGTTCCGGCGTACCGGGCATCGCTTCCGTGCTGTTCTTGTCGAACGCGGCCACCACGTCCGGCAAGGCCAGCGCCTTGTTCACTTCCTGGTTCATGCGCATGACGATGTCGTCCGGCGTCTTCGCCGGCGCCAGCAGGCCGGCCCAGGTCGCGGAGACGATATCCACGCCTTGCTCGCGCATGGTCGGCACGTCGGGCGCGAAACGCGACCGCTTTTCGGTAGCCATGCCCAGCACGACCAGCTTGCCGGATTTGACCAGGTCGCGCAGGTCCAGCCAGGTCCCGAACATCATGGTCGTGTGGCCGCCCAGCAGGTCGGTCAGCGCCGGCCCCTGGCCCTTGTAGGGGATATGGGTGATATCCAGGCCGCCCATCTGCTGCTTGAGCATTTCGCCGGCCAGGTGCGGCGTGGTCCCCACGCCGAACGAGCCGTAGCTTAGCTTGCCGGGGTTGGCGAGCGCCGCCTTCTTCAGGTCCGCCAGGGTTTTCAGGCCGCTGCCGGGGTAGACAGCCAATGCCTGGTCGGACGCGCCCATCATGGCGACCGGGCGCAGGTCGCGCAGGCTATCGTAGGGCAGGTGTTTGACCAGCACGCTGTTCACGCAGAAACTGCCCGCCACGCAGACATAGGAGTAGCCATCGGGCGCCGATTTGGCAACGTAGTCCACGCCGATCACCGTGCCCGCGCCGGGCTTGTTTTCCACGATGGCGGCCTGGCCTATGCTTTGGCCCACCTTGCTGCCGATCAGGCGAGTGACGAAGTCGGTCGTCCCGCCGGGCGGAAACGGCACGATGACGCGCAAGGGCTTGTCGGGCCAACTGGCCGCACGGGCCTGGCCGGCGACGCCGCTCATCGCGGCCAGGGCGGCTCCGCCCAGCATCATGCTGCGGCGTGTCAGGTGGGAATGGGCGGTGGGCTGCATGGACGGTCTCCGTTTTATGGCTGGCGCATGGACCCCACGCGGGGACTGGCTTTTGCCTATCCAGGCGCGGGGTCGTCAAAAACGGGGAGTATCGGGACCGCCCAGGTAGTGGCGCAAATTGGTCGGACCAATGGTGCGATGCGGGGCCATTGCACAGCCCGCCAGCCTAGCGCGTCCTACGCCGCGGACGTTTCGGACAGTGCCAGGCGTAGCCATGCGATGAACGCATCCGCCTGGCCCGGCAACGGCCGTCCCGCCGCCGGCAGCGCGCACAAGCCGCCGTCGAAGCTGACCGTGCCGTAGGGCGCGACCAGGCGCCCGTCCGCCAGCTCACGGGCGATCAAACGCTGTTCGACCAGGGCCACGCCCAGGCCCGACAAGGCGGCCTCGATGCACAGGTGCGTATGCGGAAAGGACACTGTGTCGCCGCCCGCGGCCGAACGGCCCGTCCGTGCCTGCCACTGGTCCCAGGCACTGGACGTGTACTCGTGGGCAATGCGCGTGCGCTTGCGAGCCGGCACCCGCACATACCCCGGCGAGCACACGGCCGCGAAGTTGACCGGCGCCAGCACGATGGCACGCCGGCGGTCCGCCTCCGCATAGCCGGACAAATCCCAGGCCAGCAACAAATCCGCGCCCTCGTTGCGCATCTCTCGCGCGGAGGTCATGGACAGGCGGATGCGGATATCCGGGTGCTGGCGATAGAACAGCGCCAGGTGCGGCACCAGCCACCGCATGGCGAAGGTAGCACTGCACGCCACATGCAGGCCCGGTCCGCGCGCATGCTGCCCGAGCCGGTCGTAGGCCTGCTCCAGCTGGTCGAACACGGACCGGACGGCGACATAGAAATCGCTGCCCGCGCGTGTCAGCCTCAGGCCCGTCCCGTCCTTCTCGAAAAGCGCCACGCCGGCGTGTTCATGCAGCAGGCGCAGGTGCCGGCTGATGGCGCCATGCGTGCGGCACAGCTCCTGGGCGGCGCGCGTCACCGAGCCCGTGCGCGCCACGGCCTCGAAGGCGCGCACCGCGGCAAGTGGCGGAAGCTGGCGCATGGCAGGCGTCCCTATGGTTAGAAAAACTGACGATAGCCAGAAAAAGTCCATTTTTCAATGTGGCCAGGGCCCCTACGATTCCGATCATGCCGGCGCCAAAGAGTGCGTACGCGGCCCTCCGGCCTTTGCGCGATACCCGCGAGGCGCATGGCGGACAACGCGCCACGCCTGGGGCGCGAACCGTAAACCGTTCATTTATTTGACACAAAGGGAGTGAACCATGCAGATCGTCGACATCGCCGCGCACGAAGCGCTGGACAGCCGCGGCAACCCCACGCTGGAAGTGGAAGTCCGCCTGGACGACGGCGCGACGGGCATTGCCCTGGTCCCGTCCGGCGCGTCCACGGGCCGGCGCGAAGCGCGCGAACGGCGCGATGACGACCCGCATCGCTATCTGGGACGCGGCATGCTGGCCGCCGCGAGCGGCGTGAATACCGAACTGCGCGCGGCGCTGCGCGGCCTGCCGGCCGACCGGCAGGGCCTGATAGACAACACCATGATCGCGCTGGACGGCACGCCGGACAAAAGCCGGCTGGGCGCCAATGCGCTGCTGGGCGTATCGCTGGCCTGCGCGCGCGCCGCGGCGGCCAGCCTGGGCCTGCCGCTGTGGCGGCATATCGGCGGGGCGCAGGCGCAGGTCATGCCCGTGCCGATGATCAACATCGTCAACGGCGGCGCCCATGCCGACAATCCGCTGGACTTCCAGGAGTTCATGATCCTGCCGGTGGGCGCCGGCAGCTTCGCCGAGGGCATACGCATGGGCGCGGAAGTTTTTCAAACACTGAAGGACGTCCTGAAACGCGCCGGCCACGCTGTCAACGTGGGCGACGAAGGCGGCTTCGCGCCCGCGTTCCGCACGGCGCCGGAAGCCCTGGACAGCATCATGCAGGCCATCGCCGGCGCCGGCCTGCGCCCCGGCCAGGACATCGCGCTGGCGCTGGATCCCGCGGCCAGCGAGCTGTACGAATCCGGCGCCTACCGCTACGCCGGCGAAGACCGCCGGCGCGGGCGCGAGGAACAAGTGGACTACCTGGCGAGCCTGGTGTCCGCCTATCCCATCGTTTCCATCGAGGACGGCATGGCGGAAGACGACCCGGAAGGCTGGCGCATGCTCGGGGACGCCATCGGGTCGACCTGCCGGCTGGTGGGCGACGATGTGTTCTGCACCAATCCGGCCATCCTGCGGGCGGGCATCGACCGGGGCATCGCCAACGCCGTCCTGGTCAAGGTCAACCAGATCGGCACGCTCAGCGAGACCTGGCAGGTGCTGCGCCTGGCCGCGCGCGCCGGCTACGGCGCGGTGATGTCGCATCGCTCCGGCGAAACGGAGGACACCAGTATCGCCGACCTGGCGGTGGCCGCGAACTGCGGCCTGATCAAGACCGGCTCCTTGTCGCGTTCGGACCGCACGGCCAAGTACAACCGCCTGCTGCGCATCGAACGCGAGCTGGGTGCCGCGGCCGTGTACGGCGGCCGGTCGGCGCTCAGGTAGCTTCGCCGGCGCCGGGCCACAGCGGCGCTCGCGCGCGCCGGGACAGGGTCGGTCTCCGGCGGATCATCCCAAAGCCTGTTCCTGCGTGTCCGGGATCAGGCGCTTGCCATAGCTGACGACATCATCCTGCGTGAATCCCAGCGTGCGGTAGAAGTCCTGCACGGCGGCGTTGTCGCCCCGTATCAGCAGGTTGATCTTGGGGCAGCCGGCCGCGATGAAACGCTGCTCCACCGCATGGACCAGCGCCTTGCCGTAGCCGCGCTTGCGGCAGGACGGGTCGACCGACAGGTAATTGATCCAGCCGCGATGCCCATCGTAGCCGGCCATGACGGACGCGACCACGCGGCCCTGCGCCAGGCCGACCAGAAACCATTCCGCCTGCACCGTCAGCTTGCGCGCGATGTCCTTGCGGGGGTCGTTCCACGGCCGGGTCAGGCCGCAGTCCCGCCATAGCCGGATGACGGCCGTTTCGTCCGCGGGCTGGTAAGGCCGGATGTCGAGATCGGGGTGATGCATGCTTACGCTCCTGGTGGGAAACGAAGGCCGGAAGACATCACCGATAGGCGGCTCGGAAAACGCAAAGGCCACGAGGGATGTCGTGGCCTTCAGGGTGGACCGCTGGATGATCAGCGGCCGGACAACATGAAACCACTCAACGTCGGCGTCGAGCGGTTCGTCGGAAAGCGTTGGCGGACAAGAGATATCCAGGCATGGCGGCGAGCTTACCGTACGCCATTGGGGCGTGGCAAGCCGGACGCCGCATCGGTGCATCGACCGGCCACGCCGCACAAGCCAAGGGCGCGCGGCTATCGGCCCGGCTTGCGCACGACGCGGATCAGCCCGCTGGGCCCGCCGCCGCAAAAGAACAAGTCGCCGCCATTCGACTCCAGTCCGGAGACGCCGACGCCGGCGGGCATGTCCAGCTCTTGTATCGACTCGCCGGTTTCCGGATCGACCTGGTTCAGGGAACTGGCCTCGCCTTCCCAGGTGCCGTGCCATAGCTCGCCATCCACCCACGTGATGCCCGTCACGAAGCGGTTGGACGCTATCGTGCGCAGGACCTTGCCGCTGGCCGGTTCGACCTGGACGATTTTCCGGTCGCGATACTGGCCCACCCACAGGAAGCCTTCTGCCCAGGCCATGCCGGAATTGGGGCCCGGCGGCGCGGGGATGGACGCCAGAACGCGGCCGTTCCGGGGATCCACCTTGTGTATGCGGTCGTCGGCGATCTGGTAGATATGCCGGCCGTCGAAAGCCGTGCCCGCGTTGGCGACCATGTCGAACGAGCGCAGCGTGGACCCCGTGTCCGGATCCAGGCAGTGGAGTCCGTCGCCGGAGGCGAACCAGATGTGCTGGCCGTCGTAGGTCAAGCCGTGCACGGCGGCAACCCCGGGAAAAGGGCCAAGCTGGCGAACGATGTCGGCGGCATGTTTCATGGCGTTGTCCTCGATGAAATGTTCCATCCTAGGCCAGGCCCAGCGGGACGGGGAGTAACAAGGTTGTCGTGTATCCGGCCGGCGGCGGCGCCATCCAGCGGCGCGCCCGGCCCTGGCCCAGCGGCTGCGCCTTGCCCTGCGATGCCAGGGTCTCCAGCGCGCGCTGCACGGTGCGCTGGCTGGCGTCCAGCGCCATGGCCAGCGCCGAGCTGGACCACGCTTCGCCATCGGACAGCAAGGCCAGCACCGCCGCGTGCGGTTCGTCGACCGGATGCGCCAGCACGATGACCTTGCGCCCATCGCCAGGCGTCAGCAGGAAGCCGCGCGGCGTCGCCTCGACCCCGGCGTAACCCTGCAAGACCTTGCGCAGCCGACCGATCTCCACGCGCAGGCGGCCGCGATGCGTATCGTCGCCGTGGCGGGTGCGAAAGGCGACTTCTATCAGCCGTTCGCGCGAGGCATCGCCGGGCCAGGCTTCGGCCAGGATGCGCGCCAGCGTGAACAGCACGGGGCGCGTCGCCAGCGGAATCGTCGTGCCGCCGCAGGCTACCGCCTGGCGGCATCCATCGACGATAAAGGCCGGCGTCGCCAGCACCGCCTCCACTTCGTCCAGCCGCAGCAGGCGCGTGCCGTCCGGCTCCACCAGACGCGCGGCGGGCGTTTGCAAGATCCGGGCGGTATTGGCGACTTCCGCCACCAGGGCCGCGATGCCGGCGTTGCGCGCGGCACGTTCGGCCCGCGCCAATGCCTGGCGCGCCGCTTTCGTGCGCAGGCGGCGCATCGCGATACCCGCCACGGCCAGCTCGTACGCCGTTCGCGAAGCCGGCATCAGGTGCGTCGGATCCATGCCGGCAATGGCGCGCTCGGCGTCGTCCAGGCGCCCCATGAGCAGCAGGCGGCGCACTTCCAGGTGGCGCGCATGCGCGGCGTTCAGGCGGTCCCCGTGGGTCTCCAATATCGTCGCCGCCGCGCCCAGGGCCCGGACGGGCCACGCAAGATCGCGCGATACCAGGGCGATTTCGGCCTCGGCGACCACGCAGCGCGCATGCGCCACGGGGTCCCTGCCGCCGAAAGCGCGGGCCGCGCGCCGCAGCAGCGCGCGGGCCCGCGCGAAGTCGCCCAGCTGCGCCATGGCGATGCCGCGCAGCGCCAATGCGGCCGCGTCGTCGCGCAAGGCAATGCGGTTCAGGGCCGAGAGCGGGTCGCCCGCCGTCAGCGCGCGCGCGGCCGCCGTAAGGTTGTCCATGCGTTTCCCCGCCACACTTGTCACTCCCACCCGTGGGAAGCGTGTCCCTAATCTAGCACCAGTCGGGCCGCCGCCAGAAGGCCGGCGGCCAGGGACATGAGGGAGCGGAGCATGCCGATGTGCGGCGACAGCGCGATGATGTGGGCCTGGCCGCCGATGCCGGGCCGGACGTGGCTGGAGGCCGCCGCCGCATTCCTGGGCATGTGGATGGCCATGATGGGGGCCATGATGCTGCCTGCCGTGGCGCCCACCCTATGGCGCTACCGGCGCGCCCTGTCGCCCATGTCCATCCATCGTGCCGGCGCCCTGGTGCTGCTGGCCGGAGCGGCCTACTTCGCCATGTGGTGGGCTGCCGGCATTGCCGTGTACCTGGCGGGCGTGGCGGTCACGGCCCTGCGCACCGGCGTGCCGGAATTCGCGCGGGCGATGCCCTATGCGACGGCAGCCATGGTCATGACGGCAGGGGTCCTCCAGTCCAGTCGCTGGAAGGCGCGACGCCTTGCCCGCTGCCGCCTCATGTCGACGCCGGCCACCGGCAAAGCAGCCGCCGCGGATGTGGCCGGCGCGGATGTGGCCGGCCAGCGGCGTGAAGACATGGGCAAGGCCATCCGCGACGGCTGCCGCCTGGGCCTGCATTGCATCCAGAGTTGCGCCGGCCTGACTGCCGCACTGCTGGCCGTGGGAATGATGGACCCCTACGCGATGGTAGCGGCGACCGCCGCGGTGGCCCTGGAACGGCTGTCGCCCCCGGCCTGGGGCGCGGCCAGCCGCATAGGCCGGGCGATCATGGTCCTGGGCCTGTTCCTGATGGCGCGGGCCATCGTTGCCTGACCCCGCGCCGTTGGCAGGTCTTTCCGACTTGCCCGTGGCGTACAGCGTCCAGCGCTTGCCCCGCCCTGCCGCTTCGCGCATCATGCGGCTCTGATGGATGGCGCCGCGCGACCCCGCGGCACCGAGCCCCGGCGGCGCAACGCGGCCGATCCCACCCGGCAGGAGCAGCAAACAATGGATGTATGTGTATTCGGCGCAGGCGCCATCGGCGGCTTCATGGCGGCGCGGCTGGCCGCCGCCGGCCAGGCCAAGGTTTCGGTGATCGCGCGCGGCGCGCACCTGGCGGCGGTGCGCCAGCATGGCCTGCGGTTGCTGTCCACGGGCGGGGATGTCTCCGCGCGCCCGGCCCAGGCGGTCGACCGGCCGCAAGACCTGCCGCCGCAGGACATTGTCTTCGTCACGCTGAAGGCCTACGCGCTGCCCGGCGCGGCCGCGGCCATCGCGGGCCTGCTCAAGCCGCAAGGCCACGCCGTGTTCGTCACCAATGGCCTGACCTGGTGGTGGAAGCACGGGCAAGCCAACGCCGGCCCCCTGCCCCTGCTGGACCCGGACGGCGCCCTGTGGAACACGCTGACGCCGCAACGCGTGCTGGGCTGCGTGGTCTACGCGCCGAACGAGGTCATCGAGCCCGGCGTCATCCGCCATACCGGCCCCAACCGCTGGCTGCTGGGCGAGCCCGACAACAGCGACAGCGCCCGCCTGCGCGCCACCGTGGCGCTGATGCGCCAGGCCGGCCTGGGCGCGGAAGCATCCATGGACCTGCGCCGCGAGGTATGGACCAAGCTGATGCGCAACGCCGCGCTGAACCCCTTGTGCGCGCTGACGCGCTTGCCCGCCACGGAGCTGTCGCGCGATCCGGAGCTGCTGGCCATCGGCGACGGCATCATCGCGGAGCTGGTCGCCATCGCGGCTGCCCACGGCAGCCATGTCGAAGGGGATGCGGAAGAGGCGCGCGCGGCATTGCGCCGCGGCGGCCCGGGTGGCGCCGCGCCGGCGGGCGGCATGCGCCCGTCCATGCTGCAGGACGCCCTGGCCGGCCGCCCCACCGAAGTGGAAGCCATCCTGGGACAGCTGCAGGCTTTCGCGCGGGAAGCGGGCATCCCTTGCCCGCATATCGATGGCGTGCTGCCGCTGATGCGCGGCCTGGATCGATCGCTGCGGTTGCCAGCCGGCGCCTAGGGCAGCTGGCGCCGGCAAGGCGGATGCGACCAGCGCCGCCGCCTGCCTACCGCGCCGCGAACGCCACGGCGGCGCCATCGAAGGCGCCGTCCACCTGTCCGAACAGCATGCGCGTCTCGGCCTCGGTCAGCCCCCCATAGGCGCAGTTCGCCTGGAACTTGCGCGTCAGGTCTTCATCGCTTAGCGGATGTTCCGCGCCACCCTTGAAGTAGCCCTGGCGGAATTCGTGCACCGTGCCGTCGGCCATCTTCACGCGGACATGCCCGGTGAACTGCCTGGGATAGGGGTTGGCGGGATCCACCACGTAGGACACCTTGGACGCCACATCGAGTATCGCCGCCTCCTTGACGATGACGTCGTCGTACTCGCGCAAGCCCGCGTCGCCACGCACGATCGCCACCGCGATGGCGTAGGGCACGCTGAACTTGGCGGCATAGCCATTGGGCGGGCGGCGCTTCTGCGCCAGCGGTTCCCACAGGCGATGCAGCACGCCTTCCGCCGCTTCGCATTCGATGCTGGCGATGGACGCCGGCGGCAGTCCCAGCTTGCCGAATTCGCGCGCGCAATCGATATAGGGATGGCACATGGTGCCGCAGGCGTAGGGCTTGAAGGCGATGGTTTCCCAGATCCACGTGTCGCCGAAGCCCGCCATCATGGCGTCGAAGTCGCCGTCGGCGGTGTTCGCGAAGCCGTGGAACAGGCCGTGCGTGCCTTCGAAGACGGTACGCGGCCCCTTGAAGCCTTCCATCGCCAGCCGCACCGCGCGGTACCCCGATTGCGCCGCCCAGCCCGGGTGCATGCGCTTGGTCCACGAGCCATCGGCCAGGTATTCGATGATGCCGGACGCCATGCTGCCCGCGATGCCGAAGGCATCCACCAGTTGTTCCTCCGTCAGGCGCAGCGCGGCGCCGATGCCGGCCACGGCGCCCATCACGCCGAACACCGCCGTCGGATGGAAGCCGGCCTTGTGCACCTTGGTGGGCGCCACCGCGCACAGGCGGCACATGATCTCCGACCCGATGGCCACGCCGCGCAGGAAGTCCTGGCCCGACAAGCGGTGGCGCTCCGCCGCCGCCAGCAGCGCCGGCACGATTACGACACCCGCATGAACGGGGCCGCCCTCGAAGGTGTCGTCGAAATCCTCGCCATGCGCGGCGATGCCGTTGACGAAGGCGGCGCCCTCCGGGCCCAGCTTGCGGCCATGGCCCAGTACCGTGCACGGACCATCGGCATCGATCGCGGCCATCGCCGCGCGCACGTAAGGCTGTTCCCGCGCGGCGATGCAGATGCCGACGATATCCAGCACCATCCGGCGACCCGTTTCGCGCGCGGCCGCCGCCCGCTGCGGCTGCGCGGCCAGGATGCCGCGCGCCAGGCGCTGCGAGATCGACACTTCGGGGTTACTGCTTTCCTTGGACATGGTCTTTCCTGTTGAGATGCGCTTGAGTGCCACTTGCGTGCAATTGCCTGGGTGCCGGTGGCGTCAGTCGATGGAGATCTTGCTGTCGTGGGCGACCTGGGTCCAGGTCCCGACTTCCTTGGCGATGTAGTCGCCGAACTGCGCGGGGCTCATCGGCATGGGGTCTATGCCCAGCTGCTCCAGCTTCTGCCGGAAGTCGGGCGATTTCAGGATGTCGTTCACCGTGGCGTTGAGCTTGTCCGTCACGGCCTGCGGCATCTTGGCGGGGCCCACCACGCCGTACCACGTCAAGGCCTGCATGGAGGGATAACCCAGCTCCTGGAACGTAGGCACGTCGGGAAGCACGGCCTGGCGTTTTTCGCCGGTGACGGCCAGCGGGATCACCCGGCCGGACTTCACCGTGGGCAGCCCCGCCGCCACGCCGGGAAATACCGTCTGCACGCGCCCGCCGATCACGTCCGTCAACGCCTCGCTCATACTCTTGTAGGGGACCGACAGGTCATTGAAACCGGCGGCGTGCTTGAACTCCTCCATCGCCAGATGGTTCAGCGTTCCGTTGCCGGACGTGCCATAGCTGAGCTTGTCGGGGTTCTGCCTGGCATAGTCGACGAACTCCTTCAGTGTCTTCACGCCCAGGTTGGGGCCGACCAGCAGCATGTTGGCCGTGCCGCCTATCATCGCGATGGGCGTGAAGCTCTTTACCGGGTCGTAAGGCGTCTTGCGCACCGCGGGGTTGGTGCCATGCGTGGCGACGTAGGCGATCATCAGCGTGTAGCCGTCCGGCGCGGCGCGCGCCGTGTCGGACGCGCCGATGATGCCGCCCGCGCCGCCCTGGTTCTCGATATAGAAAGACTGGCCCAGCCGCTTGGACAACTGCTCCATCAGCAGGCGGCCCACCACATCCACCCCGCCGCCCGCGCCTTGCGGCGCGATGACCCGGACCTTGTGATTGGGATAGTCGGCCTGCGCATGGGCGACGTGCGCGCCCAGGCCCAGCGTCAGGGCCAATCCGGCGCGCGCCGCGATACGGGCGGTGGTACGTACGAGCTTCATTTCATCTCCATTGGAATTTTTGTCTCAGCCCAGGTAGGCGCCGCCGTTGGCGTGCATGGTCTGGCCGGTCAGGTACCTGGCCTTCGGTCCGCACAGGAAGGCCACCAGGTCGGCCACTTCCTGCGCGGTGCCGCGCCGCCCCAGCAGGGTCGTGTGCCTGGCGTGATGCGCGGGAGTCCCCTGCGCGGAATGGCCGCGTGCCGTATCGATCAGGCCCGGCACCACGCAATTCACCGTGACGCCGTCGCCGCTCAGGTCATGCGCCAGCGCGCGGGTCAGGCCGACCAGGCCCATCTTGGCGGCGATCACATGGGCGCGGCCGGCCGATCCGCCGTGCGCGGACATGCCGCCGATGTTGACGATGGCGCCCGCCGGCGCGCGGCGCAGGTAGGGCGCGGCGGCATGCGCGCACAGATACGCGCCGTCCAGGATCACGCCCGTGACCTCGCGCCATTGCCGCCAGTCCAGCGCTTCGAACGGCGCCTCGCGCCGGATGGCTGCGTTGTTGACCAGGATATCGATGCGCCCGAAACCGCCCACGGCGGCGTCGATCAGTGCCTGCGCGCCGTCCGGATGCGAGATATCCGCCAGGTGCACCAGCGCATGGGCGCCGGCTTGCCGCACCAGTGCGGCGGTTTCCTCGGCCTCCGCGGCGGAGCGCTGGGCGTTCACCACCACGTCCGCGCCCTGGCGCCCCAGTTCGACGGCGATCGCGCGGCCGATGTTGCGCGCCGCACCGGTCACGATCGCCACCTGTCCGGACAAGGGCCGGTCCATTGCCGCCTGTCCGGATACGGGCCGGCTCGCTGCTTCACTCATGCGCTGTGCTCCTGAACTCCATCACGGGTGCTCCGGACCGCGGGGCCCGTGGCCGGGGCGCGGGAACCTGCAGCGCCTTGTCGGGCCGCATCCAGAACGACATCACGATGCCGACCGCCAGGATGGCGATCGACACCAGAAACGGCGAGGTATAGCTGCCCGTCACGTCGACGATGTAGCCGAAGGTGATGGGCGAGATCACGGCGGCCAGTCCCGCCGCGGTGCTGACGAAGCCGGTCGCCACGCCGGCATACTGCGGCGCCACGTCCATGGGCGTGGCGAAGACGGGCCCCGCGCTCAATTCCAGGAAGAACAGCGCGGCCGCCAGGCATAGCGCCACTACGGTCTCGTCCTGCACGAACAGCACGCCGGACATGAACAGGATGGACCCGCCGAAGGCCAGGATGACCACATTGCGGCGCGCGGCATTCACCTTGCCGGTGCGCGTATAAAGCCAGTCCGTCAGCATGCCGCCCGCGGTATTGCCGACCACCGCGGCCAGGAACACCGCGCCGGTATAGAAGGCCGAATGCTTCAGGTTGATGTGGAAATGCGAGACGAAGAAGCTGGGCAGCCAGCTCAGGTACATCCACAGCGCCCAGGCATGGGCGAAGAACACGATGGTGACGGGCAGGATCCGGCGCAGCAGCGCCAGCCAGGGCACCGCCTGGCGCTTGCCGTCCTGGCCGCGCGCCGCGTCGGTATAGGGCGGCAGCGCGGCCAGTTCCTCCGGCGTGATGGCGCGATGCTCGCGGGGGTCGTCGCGGAAGTAGCCGTACCACAGCGCCACCCACACCAGGCTGACGACGCCCATCACCACGAAGGCGCCGCGCCAGCCCACGAAGGGAATCATGAAGACCACCAGCGGCGGCGTCAGCGCGGCTGCGGCGCGAGAGGCCGAATGCGTGAAACCCTGGGCGAAGCCACGTCGCTCGCGCGGGACCCAATTGCTCATCGCCCGCGTGGCGACGGGGATGGTGCCGCCCTCGCCCGTGCCGACCAGCAGGCGCGCCACGATCAGGCCGCCCAGTCCGGTGGCGAAGCCGGTGACCAGCGTGCCCAGCGCCCATACCAGGCCCGACAAGGCCAGCATGCGCCGGGGCCCCAGGCGGTCGCCCAGGTAGCCGCAGACGATCTGGAAGATGGCGTAGCAGTAGCCGAAGGCCGCCAGCGCGACACCCAGGCGCGTATTGCTAAGCCCGAACTCCTGCTTGATCAGCGGCGCCGCCACCGACAGGTTCACGCGGTCCACGTACTCGATGAAATACATGGCGCACAGCAGGATGAACACCCTGCCCGGCGTGCCACGAAAAACCCTTGCCTTGATAGCGGCCATTTGTCTCGCTCCACGGGGTAGCCAGGGAACCGCCAGTGGCGGTTCTCTTATTCGCGGACGCTGTGTCGCGTCCTTGTTGTCCTTGGTTTGCGCCCCCGCGGGCCCAAGACGGGCGATGGGTCTTGCCACCGCCTCGAATGCATTGCATCCTACAGATTGTCGACGATTCTACAATCTGCCGCATACAGTACTTTTGATATCCTTACCGCGCGCTGAAGTCGGCCCAAATATCCGCGCCCGCCACACATCCCGCCCTTGGCGGCGCACCGCCTTCGGCGCGCGACGATCCAACTCAAGGGTAGTAATCCAATGGCTTCCTCTTCCGCCTCGCCTTTCGATCTGCTGCGGTCCATGACCTTGTCCGGCCTGGTGCAGGAAGAAATCCTGCGCGGCATCAAGTCCGGCGAACTCACCGTGGGCTCGCGCCTGAACGAAAGCGAACTGTCGCAGCGCCTGGGCGTCAGCCGCAGTCCGCTGCGCGAGGCCTTTCGCGCGCTGGAGGAAGCCGGGCTGGTCCGGCTGGAGAAAAACCGCGGCGTGTTCATCCGCGATCTGTCGGACGAAGAGGCCGCCGAGCTGTACGACGTGCGTGCCGGCATGGACGAAATGGTGGGCCGGCGCCTGGCGCCCCGCATCACGGACGGACAACTGGCGGAACTGGGCGCCATGCTGACCGAGCTGGAAACCACTTCCGCCCGCGACGGCGTCAACCGGTACTTCGAATTGAACCTGGCCTTTCACGACCGGCTGGTGCAGATGACCGGCAACGCCACGCTGCTGGGACTGTACCGGCAGGTGGTGAACCGCATCCATCTGCTGCGCCGGCGTGGCTTCTCATTGGCGGGCAGTTCCTCGGCTTCGCACGCGGAACATCGCGCCATACTGGAAGCCCTGAGGACGCGCGACGCCGATGTCGCGGCGCGCGCCATGCGGCAGCATGTGGAAAGCGGCTACCAGCGGGCGCTGACCGCGCATCATCTGGAAGAAAGCCCCGCGCCGACGCGCATGCCCGCTTGATCGCGCGACGCAACGGGGCAATTGCCAGCCGGTTCGCCCGTCTCCGTCACATGGCCTGTCATCCAGCATGCGCCGCGGAAGCCGACCACACCGTCCACCTGTCCTGCTCCACGATACCCGCGCCAACCGGCACATGCGCGCGGATGAAATCGACCAGCGCTTCGATCTCCGCATCGTTCAATTCATGCAGGATCGATCGTCCGGTGCGCGCGCGCAGGTCGCGAGCCAGCGCGTCGAAGTCGCCATAGGTCTTGCGGGTCTCCCATAGCGTGCGCGACTCCACGCGCGTAAAGCCCGTCGCCTCCAGCGCTTTCCTGACGCCGGCGTCGTCGGGACGGCGGCCGGATTCGAAGTCGCGCAGGCGGGGAAAGCACTCGAAGAAATAGCCGCGTATGTGCGGGGAAGATCCCGGCAGGCCGACGTCGTCCACCGTACGGTCCTGCACCAGCAGCATGCCGCCGGGCGCCAGCAGCCGCGCGGCTTCCCGAAAGGTGTCCGTGTATTCGGACAGATGGTGTATCAGTGCGCGCTGGAACACGACGTCCGCGCATGCGGCAGGCAGTCCGGTGTCCTGCGATGAGCCGACGCGAAACGCCAGATTGTCGCGTCCCTGGGCTTGCCTGGTGGCGGTGTCGATCATGACTTGCGAGAAATCCACCCCCGTGACGTGGGCCGCGCCCAGCCGGGCCCACGCCAGGGAATAGATGCCACCGCCGCATCCCACATCCACCACGCGCTTGCCCTCGGGGTCGAGCAGACCGGCAATCGCCCGCGCCCAATCCGCATGCGCGTCGCGATCCGCATAGCTGTCCTTGACCGTTTCAGAGTGGAAATCGATGCTCATGGTTTACTCCAGCATATCGTTCGAGCGCCCGCGAGGGGATCGGATAGCCCATCGCGAAACGCCCATTCTGGGACGGCGATGCAGATATGTAAAATATATTGTTCGTCCTACATGGATATGCATTACATCTGCATCGCACGCGATGGAACTTCGTCATTTGCGCTATTTCGTCGCGGTCGCGGAGGAACAGCACATGACCCGGGCCGCACAGCGCCTGGGCATACAACAACCGCCGCTCAGCCAACAGATCCGCGACCTTGAACGCGAGCTGGGCGTGCGCTTGTTCGACCGCACGCCGCGCAGCATCAAGTTGAACGGCAGCGGCCAGGTGTTCCTGAAAGACGCACGCCGTCTGCTGGCCGACGCCGAAAGCGCCGTAGCGCGGGTACGGCAGGCATCGCGCGGCGAGTCCGGACGCATCGCGGTGGGCTATACCAGTTCCGCCTCCCTGCACCCGCTCGTGCCCCGGCTTCTCCGGGCCTTTCACGCCAGGCATCCGCACGTCGACCTGGAATTCCAGGAGAACGCCACGCGGGATTTGCTGGAGGCCGTGGCGGGCGAATCCATCGATGCAGCGTTCGTACGATCGACCACCGACCGATACCCCAGCTTGCGCTCGATCGTACTGGCCGATGAACCCATGGTCGTGGCCCTGCCTGTCGGTCATCGGCTGGCAAAGCGCCGCAAGGCGATCCTGCTGGCCGAGCTCGCGGAGGAACCCTGGATCTTCTACCGCCGCGCCGACGGCCCCGGCATCCAGGACGAACTGATGCCGGCCTGCCGCAAAGCCGGCTACACGCCCCGCATCGTCGCCGACGTCCCGCGTCTGCTGTCCGCCGTCACGCTGGTTTCCGCCGGGCGGGGGATTACCATCGTGCCGCGGGCGATAGACGCGGTGCACCAGGAAAGCGTCGTGTACCGCAAACTGGCTGCGGCCTCGGCCTTCACCATCCCCTTGACGCTGGTGTTCCGCGCATCGCCTTCCGCGCCGGTGCGGCGTCTGGTCGATATGGCCCTCGCCGAGAAGAAAAAAGGCGGCTCGCCTGGCGCTTGAATGTGCCGGTGCCAGTCGCGAAGCGGTGGCCGGTCCTGCGCGGGCCGACACCACGCTCGCCAATTCCGCGCCCCTTTACGCCTGCCCTGGCCCTGTGGCAATCTGTCCGCCCACCCCCGCTTTGCCACCGCGCATGCCAGTCCCGGCGCGCGGCGCCGTCGGGCCCGCACCCACCCGGCTTCGAGCCAGAGCTCCCAGGGCGTCCATCGCACCCGCGACATCCAGAAGGAAGGCGAAATCACCATGACTGACAAAATCTTCGATACCTCGGCACCGTCGACGACCACGACGGGCGCGCCCGCGGTCAGCGACCGGAACTCCCTGACTGTGGGCCCGGACGGCCCCATCGTCCTGCACGATGTGCACTTCCTGGAGCAGATGGCGCACTTCAACCGGGAAAAGGTCATCGAGCGCCAGCCCCACGCCAAAGGATCCGGCGCCTTCGGCGTATTCGAAACCACCGAGGATGTCTCGAAGTACACCAAGGCCGCCCTGTTCCAGCGCGGCGCCAAGACCGAGATGCTGGCACGGTTTTCGACGGTGGCCGGCGAACAGGGCAGTCCCGACACATGGCGCGACGTGCGCGGATTCTCGCTGAAGTTCTACACCAGCGAGGGCAACTACGACCTGGTGGGCAACAACACGCCGATATTCTTCGTCCGCGACCCGATGAAGTTCCCGCACTTCATCCGCAGCCAGAAGCGCCTGCCCGACAGCGGGCTGCGCGACAACCACATGCAATGGGACTTCTGGACCAACAACCCGGAAAGCGCCCACCAGGTGACGTATCTGCTAGGACCGCGCGGGTTGCCTCGCACCTGGCGCCACATGAACGGATACGGCTCGCATACCTATATGTGGGTCAACGCCAAGGGCGAGCGTTTCTGGGTGAAGTACCACTTCCACAGCCAGCAGGGCATGGCGTTCTTCAGCAACGCCGAGGCCGCCGCCATGGCCGGCTCCGACGCGGACTTCCACCGGCGCGACCTGTTCGACGCCATCAAGCGCGGCGACTGTCCTTCGTGGGAGCTGTCGGTGCAGATCATGCCCTATGCCGACGCCAGGAGCTATCGCATCAATCCTTTCGACCTGACTAAAGTATGGCCGCACAAGGACTACCCGCTGATCAAGGTCGGCAGGATGACCTTGAACCGCAACCCGGTGAACTTCTTCGCCGAGATCGAACAGGCGGCGTTTTCGCCCGGCAACACCGTGCCCGGCATCGGCCTGTCGCCCGACAAGATGCTGCTGGGCCGCGCGTTCGCCTACAACGACGCGCAGCGCAACCGCATCGGCGCCAACTTCCACCAGTTGCCCGTCAATCAGCCCAAGGTGCCCGTCAACACCTATATGATCGACGGCCCCATGACGTATCACCACACCGGCGCGGCTCCGGTGTATGCCCCGAACAGCGGCGATCGTCCTTGGGCGGATGAGACCGGCAAGGTCGATAACGGCTGGGAATCGGACGGCGAAATGGTCCGCAGCGCCTATACCCTGCGCGCGGAAGACGACGACTTCAGCCAGCCGGGCACCCTGGTGCGCGAGGTATTCAGCGACGCCGACCGCGCCGCGCTGGTCGAGACGGTGGCGGGCAGCCTGCTGGGCGGCGTGCGCGAGCCGGTCCTGAGCCGGGCTTTCCAATATTGGCGCAATGTCGATCCGGAAGTTGGCGCGCGCATCGAGGACAAAGTCCGCAAGGGCCAGGCGGGTAAGCCCGCGGAGGGTCAAGGGCAGGCTTAGCGAGGCTGTCCTGCTTGCATCGGCATGGCCTGCGCATCTTGCCGGCGGGACGCTACGGGAAGCGTCCCGCCGGACAATTCAATGAGCCGTTGCACAGGTCTACGCAGCGCGCGTCAGCAACGATACTCGTGAGCGTTGGATCCGGCGCGAGCCACGCGTCGCCGTAAAGCCCTAGTTCCCGCCATTGAGCAAAGGTTGTCTCCCGCCAACCAAGGATTTCTGCAGCAATTTCAGCGCCTTTTTCTGTTGGGCCAGCAAGTCAGCTTTGGATCGCAGGGCACAGTCAATCACATCTATGAGCAGTTTGTTGAGCCATGCCTCCACTTTCTCCGCCGCTAATTCCGCGTTCTCGGTGACCCACTTGAAATTGATCTTCCGATCTCTTTCCAGGTCGACCTCCGATCGCTTAAGTTTTGCGCCGACAATCCTGGCCCACAGGTAGGTCGCCGGCGTTCTCTCGGCACCATCACCAGGCGCGATATCAAACCGGACGCCGTAAGCCACCCTAATCCAATCCGTCCCATGGCCAAGAGAATGGCGAGCAAAGACGTAGACGTCCCCGCCGTATTTCAGGCGATTCTCCAGGTAGCCTCCCGCTATAGGTGATCGACCGGACTTCTGCTCCCTGACGCGGTTCCGAACGGCAAAGTCGATACTCGCGCTCTTGGACCTCCGGCCGTAATCTTCACCCAGGGTTTTAATGCCAGCCTCCCTCCATGCCGTTTTGAAATGCCCATGAAAATAGCCTGAGGTAAGTTGCATGTTCTTCAGAAGGTTTGAGAACTGTGCCGGCCCATCGAGATTGTTCGCTCCGAACTCGTTATTGCACACCAGCCGCTTCAGATAACGAATCAGCGAACTTCCGTTTATATCCTGCATGGCATTCCCTTCTTCTTCTAAATATTTGACTAGCATCTCAATCAAGTCCGACTCGCCCGCATAAGTGCGCAAATGGCGTGTTAACGCGTCCCAACGGCGTACTTCAATGCCATCCGCCCTGTACAGCTCGCGGGTAAGTAGCAACACATACCGTTCGTCACGCCGCTCATCCCGCCAGGCCTTGTAATCCGCAAGTTGCGCGGGCTTGAGTTCGGTTTCGGGGAGCGGCTTATCGTGATACTTGATCTCTATCAGTGCAGTGGGCTCTTTAGCGTCACCGCAGAACACTGCCAAGTCGGCGCGCCGACGCCCCAGGCGCCCTTTGAAAACGTACTCCGCTTCAAATCGAACGGTACCTAAAGTCCGCAGCGGTATATTGAAAACCTTTGCGAGGAAGGAGGCCAGCACGTGTGGACGCCTGTTGCCGACCTCCTGCAGAATCAAGCCCAAGTGACGACCGTACAAGTCGGCATGGAACCAATTCTGAATCGCGCTAAAGAAACTAGTCATCGACCTGCGCCTAGCTCGTTATCTACACCCGGATTCCGGGCACAGTTGGAATAACTCAATTTATCATTAGTTACATACGAGTCAAACGATTAGTCCGCCGAAGGCTCATGGGCCCCGGTGAAATCGACGACGATGAGGTTTTCGCCACGCGCCCGCGAGCAGCCTGCCATGCTGCGGGTGCCGGCCAAACACAAACGGCACGGGTCAAAGCCACCCGTCCCGCGACAGGTCAGGAGACAACATGACGGCATCCATCAGCGTTGGTGGGCGGGCGCTCCGCTACACCGATATCGCGGCGATCGCGGCGCAAGCCGGCCGCGACATCCATGCCTTCCCCTACGTGATCCGCGTGCTGCTGGAGAACCTGGCGCGCCATCGCGCCTGGGGCGCGGACGTTTCCGAGCAGGAGCTGCAATCCGTCCTGGACTGGCGCAGCCATACGGACGCCGGACTGCCCCTGCGCGTGGCGCGGGTGTTCCTGCCCGACTCCAGCGGCCTGCCCGTACTGCAAGACCTGGCGGCGCTGCGGGACGCGGTGGCGAAGCACGGTGGGGACATCGACGCCGTGGACGCACGCATCCCGGTGGACCTGATCGTGGACCATTCGCTCCAGGTCACCTACTGGGGCGACACGCAGGCCGTGGTCCGCAATATGCAGTATGAGTTCAAGCAGAATGCGGAGCGCTACCGCTTCCTGAAGTGGGCGCAGCAGGCCTTCAACGGGCTGCGCGTGTTTCCACCGGGCACCGGCATCATCCATCAGGTCAATCTGGAGTTCGTATCGCCCGTGGTGCAGCTCCAGTCCCGCGCCGATGGAGATTGGGCCTATCCGGATTTCGTGATCGGCGGCGATTCGCATACGCCCATGATCAATGGCATCGGCGTGCTGGGCTGGGGCGTGGGCGGCATCGATGCAGAGGCCGCGCTGCTGGGCCACGCCTATACCTTCCCGGTTCCCGAGGTGGTCGGCGTGCGGCTGGTGGGGCGCATTCCGCCGCCGGCGCTCACCACGGATGGCGCATTGCTGATCACGCAGAAGCTGCGGGAATTCAAGGTGGCCGGCAGCATGGTGGAATTCTTCGGCCCGGGCGTGCGCGAGCTGGCGGTGCCTGAACGGGCCACCATCGCGAATATGGCCCCGGAGTACGGCGCGACCTGTGGGTTCTTTCCCGTCGACGCGGCTACCATCGAGTACCTGAAGATCTCCGGCCGCGATCCCGACGTGGTCGAGCGCGTGAAGGCGTATTGCCGCGCCAACGCCTTCTGGCGCGAGAACCCGGAAGAAACGCCACCGCAATTCAGCCGCGTGCTGGAAATCGATCTGTCCGAAACAGTGCCTTCCATGGCGGGTCCGCGTCGTCCCCAGGATCGCCTGCCCCTGCCCGCCATCCCCGCCGACTTCCGCGCGCGGCTGCACAAGCCCGCACTGGAAGGCGGCTTCGCGGTGCCCATGGATGACGATCTGCCCGCGACCGCCTTGCCAGCCGATGGCGACGCCCCGCTGCGCCTGCCGCACGGGGCGGTCGTGCTGGCCGCCATCACCTCCTGCACCAATACCTCCAATCCGGCCGTAATGATGGCCGCCGGCCTGGTGGCGAAGAAGGCCGTGGAACGCGGCATGCATGTACCTGAATGGGTCAAGACCTCGCTCGCGCCGGGCTCGCGCACCGTTACGCACTATCTGCAAGGCGCGGGCCTGTTGCAGCCGCTGGAGGCGCTGGGCTTCGCCGTGATCGGCTACGGCTGCACGACCTGCGGTGGCAAGTCGGGATCGTTGCCCGAGCCGGTCGTGCGGGCCATCGAGCGCGACGGCTTCGTCTCGGTATCGGTGTTGTCCGGCAACCGCAACTTCGAGGGCCGTATCCACAAGCTGATCCGCGCCAACTATATCGGCGCGCCGCCGATGGTGGTGCTGTACGCCTTGGCGGGACGCATCGATATCGACCTGGACAAGGAGCCCATCGGCAGGGATCGCGACGGCCGGCCGGTTTTCATGCGGGATGTCTGGCCGACGCCGCAGGAAATCCAGGCCGTGCTGCCACTGGCGAACGCCCGCGAGATTTTCGAGGCGGTGTACGACCCCGCCAACCTCGACATCCAGACCTGGCGCGAGATGGATGCGCCGTCCGGCCCACGCTTTCCGTGGGATCCGCAATCGCTCTATCTGGTCGACCCGCCCTTCTTCAAGGACGAGCCGCATGGCGACAGCCTGGCCGGTCTTGCAACGGCGCTGCGGCAGGCCACGGTGTTGGCCGCCTTTGGCGATTCGCTGACGACCGACCATATCTCGCCTGGCGGGGAAATCCCGCTGGAGACGCCGGCCGGCCAGTACCTTGCCGATGCCGGCGTGCCGCAGCGCGAGTTCAACAGCTATGTGGCGCGCCGCTGCAACTTCCATGTGATGACGCGGGCCACCTTCGGCAACATCCGCATTCGCAACTTGCTGCTGGAGGGCGAGGAAGGCGGCGATACCCTGCACTTCCCGGATCGCAGGCGCATGAGCATTTTCGACGCGGCGAACGCGTACCGGCAGGCGGGCCGCTCCACCATCGTCATTGCCGGCAAGGAGTACGGCACCGGCAGCAGCCGCGACTGGGCCGCCAAGGGCACGGCGCTGCTGGGGGTGAAGGCCGTTATCGCGGAGTCCTTCGAGCGCATCCACCGCGCGAACCTGATCGGCATGGGCGTGTTGCCGCTGGCGTTCAAGCCTGGCGAAGGCTGGCGGCAGCTAGGCCTGCGTGGCGACGAGACGTTCGGCTTCGAGAACGTCGAGCAAGGCGTCCGCGACGGGCAGACCATACGCGTCACGGCTCGCGGGGGCGACCGGGAGATTCGTTTCGACACCATCCCGCAGGTGCTGACCGCGGCCGAACGGCGGCTGATGGCGGAAGGCGGCATCCCCATGAGCGTGTTGCGGGGATTGCTGCCGGACAGCGTTACGGCGCAATCCCGATAGGAGACCCAGAGCAGAGCCGCGGCCTTTCACTCTCATGGCCGCGGCTTATGCCTGATTTCCAAGGCGCCGTTGCGTTTTAGAACCACCACATCAGGATGGGGGTTGCGCAGCCTGACCAAGGCATCGCGATACAGCATGCGCGCCACCAGAAACACACTGATGCCCAGTGGCAAGATGGTCCCCGCGACATCCTCGGCCTTGCTGCTTCGCGTCTCTTGCACGCGCACTTTCAGGTCTCGGTCGCGCAGGGCCTGCTCGAAACTGGCCGCGGCTGCGTCAACGTCGCGGACATTCTCCAGATGGAAGGAGATCCGTCCGGATAACAGGCGATCCAATCCGGTGGAGTCCAGGCGGTTCTCGAAGTAAGTGGGCGTGGAGGACATGACGGCGCGAACAAAGCGATACGCCGGTGGGGCGGCGATCGACGCGCGAGTTTAATCCGTCTTTCGGCGCAAGATGATTGTATCGGCAGATTCTCGGACGGAACTTCGTAGTTCGATGTTGCACTCACCGGTCCCCCCTCTCGCCAGGAGGGCCGCCTTCCCGAGTTCAGCATGCACGGAGCTCCACATGTACTTCCGTAGACGGCAGCTTGCGACGCTGCTTTGCATCAGCGGCCTGCTTCCCATCGCCACGTCCGCGGCTGCGATGGAATTGCCATATCCGCGGCGCCCCATCACTATCGTGGCCGGTTATCCGCCCGGGGGCGGCCTGGACACGCTCGCCAGACTCCTGGCCAAGCATCTGGCGACCGCTGTCGGCCAAAAGATCCTGATCGAATATCGTCCAGGCGCGGCCAGCAATATTGCCGCCGACGCCGTGGCTCGCTCCGCACCGGACGGCTACACCTTGTACATCAGTGGGCGCCCCAACACGATACACAAGTTGATGTACGCGCAGTTGCAATACGATTTCGCGCGGGATCTCGCGCCGGTGGCCCTGCTCGCCACCGTGCCGTATGTCGTCGTGGTTGGAAAGGACGCGCCCATACGTGGCTTGGACGAAGTCCTTGCTCTCGCGAACACCTATCCCGGGATGGTCACCTGCGGGTCGGCAGGCGTTGGCACCAGCTCCCATCTTTTATGCGAGCTCTTCCAGCAGATGTCAGGCACACAACTTTTGCACGTACCCTACCGAGGCGCGGCCCCGGCTATCGCGGACCTGGTAGGCGGCCGAGTGGATATCCAGTTCTCCCAATTGCCCACGGTACTCCCATATATCAGGGCGGGGTCCGTCCGCGCCATCGCGACTATCTCGCCGCGCAGACTGCCCTCGCTGCACCAGGTTCCCACCATCGAAGAGGCGGGCTTTCCGGGCTTGCAGCTTGAATCCTGGTACGGCTTGATGGCGCCGGCCAGAACGCCCGCGACGGTCATCGAAAAGCTGAACAGATCGATCAATGCGATGTTGATGGACCCCGATCTGCATGCCGCTTACGTGGACCTGGCTTATGCGGCGCCGCTGGGGCCGAATACGCCGGACACATTGCGCGACCTGATATCGCGCGAGACAACGACCTGGACCAAGGTGATTCTCCAGCGCAATATCTCGCCAGCGCACTAACAGCAGCACCGCCCAGCGCTTATACAGCGACCTATCGATACCATCACACCGCATCGGCCATTCACGTCTCGCTCCATTCGCGCAGCAGGTTGTGATAGCAACCCACCAGCTTGGCGCGGGCGACGGCATCGGCCTGTGTCTCGTTCAAACGCTGGATGGCGTTGTCCATGTCGTATAGCAGCGCGCGCCGCGCGTCTTCGCGGATCAGGCTCTGCACCCAGAAGAAACAGCCTAGCCGGATGCCGCGCGTGATCGGCGTGACCTGGTGCAGGCTGGTGGCCGGGTAGACCACCATGTCGCCCGCATCCAGCTTGACGCTGTGCAGCCCGTAGGTGTCATGCACCTGCAGCTCGCCGCCGTCGTATTCCGCCGCATCGCTCAGGAACAAGGTGATGGACACGTCGGTGCGCACCTTGCGGCCGGTGTGGGGGTGGATGCGCACCCCGCCGTCCACGTGCGCGCCGAAGGTCATGCCGGCGCCATAGCGGTTGATCATGGGCGGATAGGCGACATTGGGCAGCACGGCGCTGATAAAGGCCGGGTTGCGCTCCACCGCGCCCAGCACGATCTGCTGCACATGGTGCGCGGCCTCCGATCGCTCGTCGATCTGCTGGTTGAACTTGACCGCCGCACCCTGGTAGCCGGCCGACACCCTGCCATCCACCCAGGCGTCGCCGGCCTTGTCCAGGATTTCGCGTATGGCCTGGACCTGTGCCGTATCCAGCACCTTCGGTATGGTGATCAGCATGGCGCGGGCTTATTGCATGTGGTAGGTGACCGTCAGCATGGCGGTGCGGCCGGTGCCCGGCACCGCGCGGCCGCCGTCCGACGGGATCAGCGCATCGTAGTACTTTTTATCGAAGATATTGAACAGGTTCAGGCGCACGTCGTACTTGGGCTGGTGCCAGGCCACCGTACCGTCCCAGCGCGTGTATCCGCCCACCTCCACGGCATCGGTGTTGGCCGCGTAGCGGGACGAGGTATACACCGCGCCGCCGCCCACCTCCCAGTTCTGCAGGAGCTGATAGGTAGTCCAGAAGTTGAAGGTATTCTTGGGCGTGTTGGCGGGCGTGTTGCCCTGCGTGCCGTCCTTGGCCTGGGTGATTTCCGCGTCCAGGTAGGTGTAGGCGGCGTAGACCTGCCATTGTTTGGTCAGGTGCCCCGACGCGCCCGCGCGCACGCCGTTCACGCGCACCGTGCCGTCCAGCTCGAAGACGCCCGGGCTGATCTGCGTGCGGGCGTTCTCTTTCTTGATCTGGAAGATCGCCGAGTTCAGCGAGAGATTGCCGTCCAGCAAATCCCACTTGCCGCCAGCCTCGTACGACTTGTTCGTCTCCGGCTGCAGATCGTCCTGTCCCACCGTGCCCGTCAACTGCTCCAGCGAGGGGTTGAAGGATGTGCCGTAGGAGATGTAGTAGGACTGCCAGTCGCTGGGCTGCCAGATGGCGCCGGCCCGCACACTGGTGTAGTGCACCGTCTGGTCGGCATTGGCGGGCGTCGTGCTGCGCGGCATGGAGTTGGTGACGGTGGCCTCGTAGCGGTCCCAGCGCAGGCCGCCCACCAGCTTGAACTGCTTGGTCAGCTCGATGGAATCGTTGGCGTAAATGCCGACCGTGTTGGCGGAGCCCGTGGCGAAGTTACCCGGCACTTCGGGCAGGTCCGCGGAGGTATGCTGCGGGTCCACCATCTGGGTGCAGCCGACAAAACCGGTGTTCAGCGTGAAGCCGTCGCAGGTGCCGGTGCGGGAATAGGCCTGGTTGCTGTAGTGGTCATGGCCGATCTCCACGCCGGTCAGCAGCTTGTGCTTCACGGAACCGGTGGAGAACTTGGTCGTCAGTTCGGTCTGGTTGAAGATGGATTCGTCGTGGATGACGCGGTCGTGGCTTTGCTGCAGGACCCACAGGTCGTCCAGCGGCAGATTGGTGACGTTGCCGGCGGGAAGCTGCTGGAAGCCGCTGGGCCCGATCGTGCCCACCGACTGCGGCGCGGTCTCGCGCGCGTCGGTGCGGACGTTGTTGTACTGCGTCTGGTTGCGCAGCACGACGTCGGGCGTGAACTTGTGCTGGACCGACGCGTTGAGCATCGCGATGTCCTGCATGGTGCGGTCATCATGGAAGCCATACGCGGTATCGCGGTCCACGCCGGCGGGATGGCCGTTGACCGACTGCACGCCGTAGTCCGCCATATCGTCGTTATGCTGCAGCAGCGCCGATAGCGTCACTTCGGTAGGCGTGCCGATGCCGAACTTGAACGAAGGCGCCGCACCGAAATCCTTCACATGGGACTGGTCGCGCGTCGTGGCGTCGCCGTTCTGCGCCATGCCGTTGAAACGGAAGGCGGAGGTCTCCGACAACTGCATATTGGTATCCACCGTCGACCGCAGCAGGCCGTTGGTGGTCACGGAGCCGCTGACGTCCGTGAAATCGGCCAGCTTGGGTTTCTTGCTGACCTGGTTGATGACGCCGCCCGTCGATCCCCGGCCGAACAGCATGGACGACGGGCCCATCAACACTTCCACCTCGTCCAGGTCGAAGGTGTCGCGGTAGTACTGGCCGCGATCGCGGAAGCCGTCCAGGTAGATATCGGTGCGCGCGGAAAAGCCGTTCAGGTTGATGTTGTTCCCTATCGTGCCGCCTTCCGCCGCGCCCAGCGTAATGCCCGCCACGTTGCGCAGCGCGTCTTGCAGGGAGTTCGCGCCCTGCGATTGCATCAGGGCCTTGTTGACCACTGTCACCGATTGCGGGATGTCATGCAGGTCGGTGCCAAGGCGAGGCAATGAAACCCGGTCGGTGTTGAAGTCGTCCGTGGGGGCATCGCCATTGACGTGAACGGTATCCAGCGTAGCGGCCGTGGCAACGTTGCCCGATGCGGGCGCGGGTGCCGGCAGTGCGGCAGCCGATATTGGCGGCGATACCGTCGGGCCGCCAGATGCCGTTGCCATGGACGGCGTCGGCGCCGCGGCTTGCTGCGCATAGGCCGGGACAGGGGCAGCGAATACGGCCAGGACCGCGGCCGCGATTGGGGTGAGCTGCTTCATCGGAACAGGGAACAGTGTGAGGGCTGAGGGCCTGGCGACCACGCATCACGATGCCGGCGCCCGGAGTGCGATCCGAAACGCCGCGAATGCTAACTATTCCCAATTCGATTATCAAAAGCTTTTTCAAATCTGTCGATTGGCTTTGATCGAGCTGTCTCCGTGCTGAAAATCCGGCCCCGGCAAGGCAGCGGCGTGGCGCGATGACGATATGGCGGGCCGGCCGGCCAATCGGTCCTGCCGCTCAATCCTCGAACAAGGCGCGCGCTTCCTCGAATATCCGCAGCAGTTCATCCACGACGGTCCGGACCGCCAGATTGGCCCGGTCCTGCCGCCGCATCAATATCCATATTTCGCGCGGCGGCATGGCCGGTTCCAGCGCGCAGCGGCGCAGCCCGGGCTCGGTGCGGCCGATGTAGTGCGGCAGCATGGCCAGCCCCACCCCCGAGCGCGCCGAGATGGCCTGCGCGTACTGGTTGTGGGCGCGAAAGGCCACGCGCCCCTGGGGAAACGCGCGCGACAGCCAGACGGCGTCGGGCAGATAGGCGTTGGCCTCGTCGAAGCCAACGAAAACCGGCGGCGCGCCCTCTTCTACTTGCTGGCACAGGGCCGGCGTACCGTAGAAGCCATAGGCCATGGCCCCGGCCTGCTTGGCGATGAAGTCGCCGTCCTGCGGACGGCCCAGCCGTATGGCGATGTCCGCCTCGTGGCGTTCCAGGCTGATGGCACGCAGATCGGTGCCCAGGTCGATGTCCAGGCCGGGATGCAGCACGGGCAGCCGCGACAGCCTGGCAATCAGGAAGCCCAGCGCCAGGGCGGGCGACGCGTTGACGCGGACCAGTCCGCGCGGCGCCTCGTCCGGTCCGCCACGGCCCAGGGTCTGCACGGCACTATCCATGTCGCTGGCCGCGGTCAGGGCACGCCTGCCGGCCGGGGTCAGGATGTAGCCCTCCGGGCGGCGTTCGACCAGCTTGTCCCCCAGCGTGGCTTCCAGCGACTGGATGCGGCGGGCGATGGTGGCGTGGTTCACCGCCAGGGCCCGCGCGGCGGCGGAAAGGCTGCCATGGCGGCCCAGCGCGAGAAAGACGCGAACGTCCTCCCAATCGACCTCTGTGCGTTTTTTCTCAGCCATTGAGCGCGAATAGCGAATTCCGCGAAAAAGGCCCACAGCTTAGGCTACGTCCCATGCCAAATCAATACGGCAGCCCTCCCAACCACCAAGGAACCATCATGAACACGGAACGCAAAGTCGCCATCATCACGGGCGCGTCGCAAGGCATCGGCGCGGGCCTCGTCCAGGCCTATCGCGACCAGGGTTATGCGGTCGTCGCCAACTCCCGCAATATCAAGGCCGGATCGGACGACGGCGTGATCGCGGTGCCGGGCCACATCGGCGACCGCGATGTCGCCCGGCAAGTGGTCGATACCGCGCTGGATCGCTACGGCCGCGTCGATACGCTGATCAATAACGCCGGTATCTTCGTCAGCAAGCCCTTTACCGAGTACACGGCCGAAGACTTCAGGAACGTGATCGACGTGAACCTGGGCGGCTTTTTCCACGTCACGCAATTCGCGCTGGCGCCGATGCTCAAACAGGAGCGCGGCCATATCGTGCAGATCACCACCGCCCTGGTGGACCAGCCCCTGGCCGGCGTGCCGGCGGGGCTGGCCAGCCTGACCAAGGGCGGCCTGGCCTCGGTGACGCGCGGACTCGCCATCGAATACGCCCGCCAGGGCGTGCGGGTGAACGCTGTCGCGCCCGGGATCATCAGGACGCCCATGCATGCCCCGGAGACGCACGAATTCCTGAACGGTTTGCATCCGGTCGGCCGCATGGGGGATATCCAGGATATCGTCGATGCCGTTCTATACCTGGAGCGGGCCGGCTTCGTGACCGGCGAAACGATAGACGTCGACGGCGGCCAGCACGCCGGCCGGTGGTAATACCCTCGACCGGCCCAGGGCCCGTCCACCGGGACGGGCCGCGCACAAGGAGAAAACCATGCCCTATGTGAATATCAAAGTGACGCGCGAAGGCACGTCCCCGGGCGCCAGCGCCACCACGCCGGAACAGAAGGCGGCGCTGATCCAGGGCGTGAGCCAGTTGCTGCTCGATGTGATGGGCAAGCCGCTGAATAGCACCTTCGTGGTGATCGACGAAGTCGAAATGGAAAACTGGGGCGTCGGCGGCGTCCCGGTGCAGGAATACCGCGAGCGCCAGCGCCAGGCGCTTACTCGCCCTTGATGCCCGCCTTCTGGATCACCTCGCCCCACTTCTTCATTTCGGCGTCGATGAACTTCTGGAACTCCGCGGCACTGCCGGGATAGGGCTCCATGCCCTGGGCCAGCAGCTTGCGCTGGATATCCGCGTCCCGCAGCGCGGTGTTGATCTCCTTGTCGAGGCGGCCGACGATGGCGGCTGGCGTGCCGGCGGGCGCCATGAAGCCGTACCAGCCCGAAGCGACCACGTTGGGCAGCCCTTGCTCGCTCAAGGTGGGCGCGTCGGGATAGATCTTGCTGCGCGCGGTAGACGCCACGCCCAGCACGCGCAGCCTGCCGCTCTGCACATGCGGCAAGGCCGCGGTGATGGCGGTCAGCGTGCCATCGAGACGGCCGGCGAGCAGGTCCGTGTAGGCGGGAACGTCCCCTCGATATTGCACCGTCAGGCCCTTCACGCCCGCATCCCGCAGGAACAACTCGGCCGCCAGGTGCGGCAACGAGCCGGTGCCGGGCGTGCCGAAGGTCAGGCCGTTGGGCAGGGTCTTGCCGTAAGCGATCAGCTCCTGTGCGGTCTTGGCCGGCGATTGCGCATTGACCACCAGGAACAGCGGCACCGTCGCGGCCATGGCGATGGGCGTCAGATCCTTGCGCGGGTCGTAGCCCAGCTTGCCGTACAGCGCTTCCAGCGTGGAGTAGGGCGCGGCCGCGTACAGGATGGTGTAGCCGTCGGCCGGTGCGTGGGCGACGAATTCATTGCCCAGCCGGGTGCCGGCCCCGGCCTTGTTCTCCACGATGAAAGACTGGCCCAGGCCGCGGCCCAGGTATTCGGCGAACAGGCGCGCCGACAGATCGTTGGGACCGCCCACGCCATAGGGCGAGATGATCCGGACAGGGCGCGCCGGCCACTCCGCCTGCGCCAATACGCGCGGCGCCCATCCCGCGCAAAGTCCCGCGGCGGCCGTGCCCAGCAGCGCCCGACGGCTGATTTTCATGGATGTCTCCCGATCGTTCGAATTGGAATCGCCGTCCCTGGCCCACGCAGC
This sequence comes from Bordetella bronchialis, assembly GCF_001676705.1. NCBI lineage: Bacteria > Pseudomonadati > Pseudomonadota > Betaproteobacteria > Burkholderiales > Alcaligenaceae > Bordetella > Bordetella bronchialis. Next base: position 955,266 of record NZ_CP016170.1, on the reverse strand, counting down.
CGGGACGTGCATGGCCGCGATGATAGAGGCGGCCATCTATTAGGACAAATTTCATTTTCTTGATGACTTAAAGGTTAAAGTTATAAGTTGAAAAAGCCGCCGCGACAGCGGCATGCAAAGGAGCATTCATGGCGATCGAGGTCACGCTCAGGCAGTTGCGCGCCTTCCTGGCCGTGCTGGAATGCGGCAGCTTTTCCGAAGCGGCCGACACCATGCATTTATCGCAGGCGGCGCTCAGCGGCCTGGTCAAGGAACTGGAAAGCCGGCTGGGCGTGCGGCTGCTGGATCGCAACACGCGCAGCGTGGGCGCTTCCGCGGTGGGCAGCGCCTTCGAGCCCATGGTGCGGCGCGTACTGGCGGACCTGGACGAGGCCCTGGCCGGCGTCAGCAATCTGAAGGCGCTGCGCCGCGGCGTGGTCCGCGTGGCGGCGCCCGAGCCCTTGTCCTGCACGCTGCTGCCGGAATTGATTTCAGACTATGGGGACGCCTACCCCGGCATCGAAGTCCGCTTCGACGATGTGCCCATCGAACAGGTCCTGGCGCATCTGCACAACGGCAGCGCCGACATCGGCTTCGGCCCGGCCGGCGTGCTGACGGACGAGGCGATCGAAGCCCACGTCATCCGCGCCGACCCGCTCTGGGCCGCGCTGCGGCCGGACGACCCCTTGGCGGCACAGGAATCGGTCACGTGGAAGTCCCTTCGGGAGCGTCCGCTGATCAACTACATGCCCAACCTGGCGGTGAACGTGCTGAGCAAGCTGCCGCCGCGCAACCACCCCCGGGACATACTGCCGGTGCACCGCGTGAACACCGCCCTGTCGCTGCTGCGCGTCCGCCCGGGCTATGTCATCTGTCCTTCCATGGCCCGCGCGCTGGTGGAGGGGTTCGGATTGGCGTTCCGGCCCATCCGGCAGCCGACCGTCACGTGGCGGGTCGCCATTTTCGTGCGGCCGCGCAGCGCGCTGTCGCCGGCGGTGGAGCGGTTCCTGGATTTCACGCTGGAGGCGGCGCGCGGCTGGGGCGACGACCACGGCGCCACGCCGGCATCGCGGTAGGCCATCAGGCACGGAGGAACGGCGCGGCGGGCGAGCGCATGACGCTGCCGCGGACATGGAAAGCGCCCAGGCCCCGGCCGCAAGCAGGCACCCGGGGGAAACGACAGGCGCTGGCGCCCGTGGACGATGGCGCGGCTGGATTAATAGGCTTATCTTATAGAAACTTCGGAAATCTCAGTTTGCCCGATAAGACGGCCGCGGGTATCTTGACCGGTCTCCGGGGCCAAGAATGCCGATCGCCGAGGCATCCCGCGGCGCGCAGGCCCCGGCATACGCCCGAGTATCCATGAGCCTGCCAGACCTCGATTCCTTCCTGTCGCCCCGATCCATCGCCATCCTCGGCGCCTCCACCCACCGCGGCAAGATCGGCGCCGTGCCCGTGCGCTACCTGGTCGAGCACGGTTACGACGGCGAGATCTATCCCATCAATGCCCGCGCCGATGAAATCGAGGGCCGGCGCGCCTACGCCTCTTTGCCGGCCGTGGGTCGCCCCATCGACCTGGCGATCTTCGCCATCCCCGCCTCCGGCGCGATGGCGGCCCTGGACGACGCCATCGCGGCCAAAGTGCGGAACATCGTGATGTTCTCGGCCGGCTTCGCCGAGATGGGCAAGGAAGGCGAGCAGGCGCAACGTGAATTCGCCGCCAAGGCCCGGGCGGCCGGCATACGCGTGCTGGGACCGAACTGCCTGGGCTTCATGAATGTCGCGCGCTCGGTATATGCGACCTTCTCGCCTGTCGTCGCGACGGGCGAGAACCAGGCGGGCCATGTCGGCATCGTCAGCCAGAGCGGCGCCTTCGGCGCCTATGCCTACGCCATGGCCCGCGAGCGCGGGCTGGGCCTGTCGGCGTGGGTGACGACGGGGAACGAATCGGATATCGGCGTGGCCGACTGCATCGCCTGGATGGCGCGCGATCCGGCCACGCACGTGATCATGGCGTACCTGGAGGGCTGCCGCGACGGCGCGAAGCTGCGCGAGGCCCTGGACCTGGCACGCGCGGCGGGCAAGCCGGTGGTGGCCGTCAAGGTCGGCCGGACCGAGCTGGGCGCCATGACGGCGGCCTCGCACACGGCCGCGCTGGCCGGCGACGACGCGGTATTCGATGCGCTGTTCCGCCAGCACGGCGCCTATCGCGCGCGCACGATAGAGGAATTTTTCGATATCGCGCACTGCCTGGCTGTCGCGGGCCTGCCGCCCAATACGCAGGTCGGCCTGCTGACGGTGTCGGGCGGCGTGGGCGTGATGATGGCCGACGACGCGGCAGAGGCGGGCCTGGACGTGCGGCAATTGCCGGCCGCCGCGCAAGCAACGATACGCAAGCGCGTGCCCCTGGCCGCCACCCACAATCCGGTCGATATCACGGGCCAGGTCACGGCCGAACCGGAGCTGCTGGAAGCGACGGCGCGCGCGATGCTGGGCGAAGCGGGCCATGGGAGCCTGCTGATTTTCCTGGCGGCCTTCGGCGCCACGCCGGCGATGCAGGCCTTGCAGCAGCAGCTGGCGCGCGACCTGCGGCGGGACTTTCCCGGGCGGCTGGTGATCTTCAGCACGCTGGCCGACGCCGCCCAGCGCCGGGCGCTGGAAGCGGCCGGCTGCCTGGGCTTTACCGATCCCGCCCGCGCGATCCGCGTGCTGGCCGCGATGGACTTCTTCCTGCGGCAGCGGCTGCGTGAACCGGCGCCTGCGATGGAGCGCGGCGATGGGACTGCCGCGAACCCGGCTGCCGGACCGGCGCCGCGCCCCGGTCCCTGCAACGAGGCGGACGCCATGGAAATGCTGGGGGCGTGGGGCATACCCACCGTCGCGTTCCAGCGCGCGCGGGACAGCGAGCAGGCCGTGGCAGGCGCGCGAACGCTGGGCTTCCCGGTGGCGATGAAGGTGCTGTCGGCCGACATCACCCACAAGAGCGATATCGGCGGCGTGGTGCTGAACGTGCGCGATGCCGATGAGGCCGCCGCCGTGCATGCCCGCATCCTGGCCGCCGCCCGCGACGCGGCCCCGGCCGCGCGCGTGGATGGCGTCCTGGTCGCCCGCATGGTCCGCGGCGGTGTGGAATGCATCCTGGGGGCGCGCCGCGATCCAGCACTGGGCGTGGTCATCATGCTGGGAGCGGGCGGCGTCAACGTGGAGATCATGGGCGACGTGAGTTTCCGCCTGGCCCCCGTGGACATCGCCCAGGCCCGGGAGATGATCGACGAACTGAAAACCTCCCGCCTGCTGCGCGGCTTCCGGGGCGCGCCGCCCGCGGACGTGGACGCACTGGCCCAGGCCATCGTGCGCCTGTCCGCGTTCGCATTGGCGGCCGGCGACACGCTGGAATCGGTGGAGCTGAATCCCTTCGTCGTCCTGCCCCAGGGCCAGGGCGCGCAGGCGCTGGACGCCGTGCTGCTGACGGCGCCGACCGATCTTCCGACTTCCCCGACGACCAGGACGCCATGACAGCCACGACAACCCCTATGGCCCACACCGCGAGCGACGCCTCCGCGCGCCAAACCGTACTCATGACCCTGCCCCTGTTCGAGATGGCGCGCATGCGCGCCGCGAACACGGCACGCAAGCATCCCGTGCAGGGGTTCGCCGGCGACAACCCCGGCTCGCGCATGCGCTGGCTGAACCAGTTCACCCATACCCGGCGCCTGCGCGGCCCGGAAGACAAGGAAGTCGTCACCCCGAACAACGACACGCTGTTCACCAATGCCTGGCTGGATCTCGCCGACGGGCCGGTGGTGATCGATGTCCCGGCCATGGGCAGCCGCTACTGGGTACTGGGTTTCCTGGATGCCTGGACCAACCCCTGGGCCTATGCCGGCCGCCGCGCCACCGGCGGCGACGCGCAGCGGCTGTTCGTCCATGGCCCGCGCTGGCAAGGCGAAGTCCCCGCCGGCATGCATCGCATCGCCGCGCCCAGCGACGACGTCTGGGTGATCGGCCGCATCCTGGTCGATGCGACCGCGCGCGACCTGGCCGAAGTCCACGCGCTGCAGGACCGCTTCGCCCTTCTGCGTCCGGACGGCTCGCCGGCCCTGTCGCGCATCGATACGCTGATCGACGACCGCGGCGCCGGCGTCCCGGGCGCGGAGGAATACCTGCGCGTGCTGGACATTATGCTGGCCCGCAATCCCTCCGCCCATCCCCTGCCCGCATGGCCCTTGGCGGCCGACGTACTGCAAGACGCCTTGACCCAGGTTTATACGGATCTTCGAGACGTGGCCCGGGCTTCGGAACTTGGCGGCGGCTGGACCACCGCCGTGAGCGTGCGCGACAGCTTCGGCGACGACTTCCTGACGCGCGCCCGCGTGGCGCGCAACTGGATAGGCACGCTGGGCATCGACGAGGCGATGTACATCATGGCCGAGGTCGACGAACAAGGGCAGGCCTTGACCGGCGAACACCGCTACGTATTGCGCTTCCCGCCGGGCGGGCTGCCGCGCGTCGGCTGCTTCTGGTCCATCACGCTATACCGGCGCAGCGATTGCCTGCTGGTGGCCAACCCCATCGGCCGCCACTCCATCGGCGATCGCACGCCGGGCTTGCAGCCGGACGCCGACGGCGGCCTGAGCATCGCCATACAGGCGGACGACCCCGGCCCGGGCAAGAACTGGCTGCCTTCGCCCGCCGGCGAAGGTTTCTACCTGACGCTGCGCCTGTACCATCCCGGCAAGGCGCATCTGGACGGCAGCTTCGCCTATCCCCCCGTGCGCCGCCAGGCCTGAACAACGAGAGACCGCAATGCAGAAAGACGTCTATGTCGTTTCCGCCGTCCGCACGGCCATCGGCGGCTTCGGCGGCACGCTGAAGAACACGCCGCCCGCCGAACTCGCCACCACCGTGGTGCGCGAGGCGGTAAGCCGCGCCGGCGTCGCGCCGGAAATCGTCGGGCATGTCTCCATGGGAACGGTCATCACCACCGAGCCGCGCGACATCTACCTGAGCCGCATCGCCGCGCTGGACGCGGGCCTGCCGCGGGCCGTGTCCGCCTACAACATCAACCGCCTGTGCGGATCCGGCCTGCAGGCCATCGTATCGTCGGCGCAGGCCATCGCGGCCGGCGACTGCGAGGTCGCGGTCGGCGCGGGCGCCGAATGCATGTCGCGCGCCGGCTACCTGTCGCCGTCCAACCGCTGGGGCGCGCGCATGGGCGATACCGTCATGCTGGACATGATGCTGAACGCGCTGCACGACCCCTTCCATGGCATCCACATGGGGATGACGGCGGAGAACGTGGCCGAGCGCTTCGGCATTACGCGCCGCATGATGGACGAGCTGGCCGTGGCCAGCCACCAGCGCGCGGCGGCGGCGATACGCGAAGGCCGCTTCAAGGAACAGATCGTTCCGGTGAAGATTTCCTCGCGCCGCGGCGACACCTGGTTCGATACGGACGAACACGTCAAGCCGGACACCACGCTGGAAGTGCTTTCCGGGATGAAGCCGGCATTCAAGCGCGATGGCGGCACGGTCACGGCGGGTAATTCCTCCGGTATCAACGACGGCGCGGCGGCCCTGGTGCTGGCCAGCGCCGATGCCGTCAAGGCGCAGAAGCTGACGCCTATCGGCCGGCTGGCCGGCTACGCCTATGCGGGCGTCGAACCGGCGCTCATGGGCACGGGGCCCATCCCCGCCACGCGCGCGGTGCTGGCCCGCACCGGGCTGAAGGTCGCCGATATGGATGTCATCGAATCGAACGAAGCTTTCGCCGCGCAGGCCTGCGCGGTCATGCGCGAGCTGGATTTCGATCCGGAGAAAGTCAACCCCAACGGTTCGGGCATCTCATTGGGCCACCCGATCGGCGCCACCGGCGCCATCATCGCCACCAAGGCGCTTTACGAACTCCAGCGCATCGGCGGCCGCTATGCGCTGGTCACCATGTGCATCGGCGGCGGGCAAGGCATCGCGGCGATCTTCGAGCGTGCCTGACCGGGGCGGATCCATGAGCGATTCCAAGGGGAAGACATGCCAGGTGCATTGAACGAGCGCGTCGCCATCGTCACGGGCGCGGGCGGCGGACTGGGGCGCGCGCACGCGCGGGAGCTGGCGCGCCACGGCGCGCGCGTGGTGGTCAACGACCTGGGCGATTCGGCGCATGCCGTCGCCGAGGAAATCCGCCGTGCCGGCGGACAGGCGATCGCCCATGCCGGCAACGTCACCCGCTACGAAGAGATGCAAGCCATGGCGGCGCTGGCCGTGGCGCAGTTCGGCCGGGTCGACATCCTGGTGAACAACGCCGGCATCCTGCGCGACCGCACCTTCGCCAAGATGTCGCTGGACGAATTCCGCCTGGTGCTGGACGTGCACGTCATGGGCGCCGTCAACGCCACCAAGGCGGTATGGGAAGGCATGCGGGCGCAACACTACGGCCGCATCGTGATGACCACCTCGTCATCCGGCCTGTACGGGAATTTCGGGCAGTCCAACTATGGGGCCGCCAAGATGGCGCTGGTCGGGCTGATGCAGACGCTGGCGCTGGAAGGCGCCAACCGCAATATCCGCGTCAACTGCCTGGCGCCCAGCGCCATCACGGCGATGACCGAAGGCCTGCTGCCGCCGGAAGCGGAAACCGTGCTGACGCCGGAGCGCGTCAGCCCCGGGCTGCTGGCGCTGGTGGGAGAGGACGCGCCCAGCCGCATGATCCTGCTGGCGGGCGGCGGCAGTTTCGAGGCCGCGCACATCACCATGACCCAGGGCATCCATATCGACGATGAAGAGGATCCCGCCGGCACCCTGCCCGGCCGCCTGGCCCAGGTCCAGGAGCAGGCGGACCAGGTGACGCCCGCGTCCGGCTGGGACCAGGCGAAACACGAACTGGCGAAGGCGCTGGCGCAGCAGCCCTGAACGGTACGCGCATGCGCCGCCGTCAAGCCTGATTCAATCCGCGGTGCCCGCTCGTTCCGATGCGAGCGGATCGGCGTGGCTTTTATTCTGCCGCCCGATGCGGCGTACCTGCCGTATCCCCACCGCGGCGATCAGGCCCATGATGGCCGTCACCACCGCCAGCCCCGCACGCAGGTCGGCGCGGTGCGTGATGCCGCCGATGATGGCCGGCCCCAGCAGCATCCCTACATAGGCGCAGCGCGCGATGGCGGCAATGCCTTCGGCGGGGCTCATGCCGGGCAGCCGGGCGGCGGCAAGAAAGAAAAGCGGCATCAGGTTCGCCACCCCCAGGCCCATCACCAGGAAGCCCGCCAGCGTCCAGGACGGCTGCGGCAGGCATACGGCCAGCGCGATGCCGGCAAAGCCCAGCCATGCGCTGGCGCTCAAGGTCGCGCCGTCCCCGAAGCGGCGGCGCAGCGGGTCGGCGGCGAAGCGTCCGCAGGCCATGCCGGTCGAGAACGCGGCATAGCCGTAGCTGGCCAGCTGCGGCGCCGCCTGCGCCACATCGCGCAGGTAGACGCTGGCCCAGTCGTACATCGCGCCCTCGCAGATCAGCCCCAGGAACGCGAACAGGCCCAGTATCCATAGCATGGCGGACCCACGGCCGCGGCGCGCCGGGGGCGCCTCGCCCGCCGTGGGCGCGTCGGCCAGCAGATGGGGCGTGCCGAAGGCGATCGCCGCCAGGGCCAGCGCGGCAACGCCGGCGGCATACAGCCAGGTCGGCAGGCCGGCCAGCGCCGCCAGTCCGCCCAGGCCGGCGCCCACCATGCCGCCCAGGCTGAACATTCCATGCAAGGTGGACATGATGGGCCGCGCGCCGCGTTCTTCGACGGCGGCGGCCTGCACGTTCATGGCGACATCGAACCCGCCCATCGCCATGCCCAGCACCAGCAGCAGGCCCAGGAGCACTTCGAAATCGGGCATCCAGGGAATGAGCCCCGTGGCGAGCGCGTACACGATGCCGCTGATGGTCAGCGCACGGGCACTGCCGACGCGCGTGGCCCAGCGGGCGATGGGCCCCATGGCGACGATGGCGCCGCACGCCACGGTCAGCATGGCGAAGGACAGCACGAAGTCCGACAGGGCGAAACGCGATTTGATGTCGGGGATTTGCACCCCCCAGGCCGCGAAGGCGGCGCCATTGACGAAGAATTGCGCCATGACGGAGCGCGTCGCGGCGCGCATGCCGGCGGCGGCGGCGCTCAGGGAGTTATCCGGTTTCAATGAATCTGGCATTTGATGTTCGATCGGTCTTCTTGCGTACGGAGTCGGCTTGTTCCATGCGCGGGCCGTATCCTCGCATATTGAATCGACTTGCTTCCAATATCCTGTCTCCGTCGCTTCGATGGCGCTACGGCGCTACCGCGTGAGCGGCGCTACGGCGTCAGCAAGCGCCCCGCCCTCTCGCGGGCATGCGCCTCGAGCGTGGGAGCCAACTGCCGCACGGCACGCCGGAACTGCTGTGCCACGGCGCCCAGCGGTATCGACCGGCGCCGCAACAGCCCCAGCGTGCGCGTGACGCGCGGCCCATCCAGGGCGCGTATCGCCAGCCGTGCGCCGGGCATGTCGGGCAAGGCCGATAGCGGCACGACCGAGATACCGATGCCGGCCTCCACCAGGCCCAGCGAGCGGGTCAGATGGTCGATTTCCACCAGGTGGTCGCGTTGCCAGCGCCACTTCCGCAAGGCTTGTTCCAGCACCGCCCGGTTGCCGCTGCCCGGCTCCGAAACGATCAGCCGGTAGGGCTTCAAGTCGTTCCAGCTGACCCGTGGCTGCGCGGCCAGCGGATGGTCGCCGGGGCACGCCAGCAGGAACGGTTCGGTAAGCAGGGATCGAAGGCGAGGCCGTCGGTGACCGCCGACTGCAGCGTCACCCCGAAATCCACGGCCCCGTCCCGCACGGCGGCCGCCACGCGGGCGACGTTGCCTTCGACGATGCGCAGGCGCGTCCGCGGACGCCGTTCGTGAAAGGCACGCAGGATGTGCGGCAGCAGAAGGCGGGTCGCCGTCGGGATGTAGCGCAGGCTGAGCTGGCCGTTGCGGCTGGCGAGTTCGCCATCGATGGCCGCCAGGGCTTCTTCCGGATCGCCCAGGATGCGCCGCGCGCGCGGCAGCAGCAGCTCGCCCACCGGCGTCAGCTGCACGCGCCGCGTGGGGCCAGCTTATCGACGCATTGGCCGTGAAGCGCTGAGCGGCGGCGGTGCGGCGGCCGCCGCACCGCCGTTCAGGCGTAGTTCCAGAACCGCGCCAAGGCGGGATCCTTGCCGGTGACGGGATCGGTGGCCGGGAATGGCAGGCGCGCCATCCTGTCCATCATGGCCTGCGTGGGCGCCTCCCGGCAGATGTCCCAGCGCTGGCCCGGCGGATATGCGCCGACGACCAGGAAATCCTCGCTGGCCGACAGGCGGCAATGGCCCGTCCCGACCGGCAGCAGCACCACGTCGCCGGCGCGGACGGCGACCTCGGTGCCATTGGGACCGCCCAGCATCAGCCGTGCGGAGCCGGCGGCGATGCCCAGTACCTCGTGCGCGGTGGAGTGGTAATGGTGATAAGCGTATATCCCGTCGCGCCACTGCGGCACCCAGCCGTTGCGCGCGAACATGCCCTCGAAGGCGGACGCGACATCGCCGTCCAGGACGACGCCGGTGTAGTGCAGTACCGGCAGTTGCGGATTATTGGGCACCCAGTCATTGCGGCGCAGCAGCAGCGTGGACGGCGCCGGCAACGCGGCGCGCGCGGGCGTGGCGGGAAGGGCCAGCACCGCGGTGCCCAGCACCGCGCTCCGGATGAAGTCGCGCCTGTGGAATGTCTGCATGGTCAGCTCCCCTCGATGAATCGGATTTGAAAACCGATGCGCGAGGGAAGTTCCCGCGGGCATCGCGGGAAGGCAGAGGCAGGCGCCGCGTGGACGCCCTCGCGAAGCGCGTCCGGTCCCGGGTCAGGCCGTGACGTGCAGCTGCGTACCCACCATGCCGTAGGTGGAAAGCTGGGGCGAGACCGAGCCGATCAGGCTGGCGATGGTCTGCGCCTGGTTGTCGAGCGCCTTGCGCAGCAGGCTGTTCTGGGCTTCCTGCAGGGCATTGGCCTGTTGCAGCGCCACGGCGGCGCCCACGGTGCCTTCAATCGACATGCTGTCCATGCTGGGGAACCCCCTCGGCTAGAAAGAATTGGAAGCATACCGTAGAAATGTGTCATTGGGGCGGCTTGGGCCTATACTCCCCCAGCGTCGACATTCCCTTTTGCCTGCCATGCCCTCGCTACACATGTTCCTGCTTTTCCTGGCCGCGGACGTCGCCCTGAAACTGACACCGGGCCCGGACATGGCATTGACCCTGACGCGGGGCATGACGCAGGGATTCCGCGTGGCGTGGCTGAGCGTGCTGGGCACCTTCGCGGCCGGCTTCGTCCAGGTGCCCCTGGTGGTCCTGGGACTGGCGGCGATTTTCAAGGAATCGCCCACGCTGTTCCTGGCCGTCAAGCTGATGGGCGCGATGTACCTGATCTACCTTGGGGTACGCGCGATACGCCGCAGCCGCAACCCGCGGGCGCTGGCCGAGGTCGCGGCGCGCGGCGAAGGCTGGGACGTGTTCCTGCAAGGTTTCATGACCAATCTGCTGAACCCCAAGGTTTTCATCTTCCTGATCGCCTTCCTGCCGCAGTTCACCGATCCGGCGCAGGGCCCGGTGTGGGTGCAGATGCTGTTCCTGGCCTGCTTTTCCAAGGTGTTCGGGCTGTTCTCGGGCGCCACCTATGCCTACGGCGCGGCGCGGATCCGCAACTGGCTGACGCGCAACCGCTGGTTCCTGCGTGCCCAGGAAGGCGTGCTCGGCGCGACCATGATCGCCGTGGCCGGCTACCTGATCTTCAGCCAGGACAGTTCCGCGGGAAAGTGACCGTCAGGCGGGTAGACCCCGGCAGTCGCCCGGAGCGCCACATCGGGTCATCCAGGTTGCGCGCCCCGTGCCGGGACGGCCTAAATGTTAGTTAAAACGTACTTTTTTGGTCATTCTCGTGTAAATGTCGGGTATGACTGACATTTTGAGCTGTGGCCATCTACCATTCGGTTTGGCCGGTTCGCAGTTCGGCCGGATAAGGTGCGGCGTTGCCCGCCCGGAAACCGTCATCGAGCGCATCGCAACGGCGATGGAAGAAGCGCTTCGCGACGAAGCACCACGCATCGACTCCGCGTTGCTGGCTCGCATGAAGGCAGAATGGGAGGACGGCTACACCTCCGCCCGGCCATCGAGGATCTTCCGCAATCCCTGATCTACCCCAGCCGGGCCCGCACGATCAAGCCCAGGTACACCAGGCCGGCGGCCAGGCTGGTGTGCCCGCTGTAGCTCACCAGGCCCAGGCCCCAACCCTGCGCCGCGACCACGATCCACAGGGCCACGGCAAGGAAGCCCCAGCCCGTCCAGCGCAGGCCATGGCTGCGCCCGCCGGAAAGAATGCGGCCGAACAGGGCCTCCTGCTGCCGTTCCGTGGCCAGCGCCAGGGACAGGAAGCCGGCCAGGCAGCACAGCAGCACCAGCAGGTGCATCATGGCGATTCCCCCGCGGCCGATGCGCGCACCGGTCCCCTGGATGCCGGCCCGGCGCGCCGCGCGCGGCCGGTATGCCGCATCGTGCGCCAAGCCAGGACGGCATGCAGCGCCGCCAGCGCCCACATCATCAGGTCGAAGCCCGCATAGACCCAGTCGCCGGTGGCCACGCTATGCCAGAACGGCCGCTGCGTGGTCAGCGCGTTCAACCCCGGCAGCAAGGCCAGCAGCGCCGCCGCCAGCCACAGCAGCTCGATCCACGCCTTGCGGGCCGGCCGTGCCAGCGCATAGAGCAAGGTCACCGCCCATACGGCGAAAAACAGATCGATCTCGCGGCTGCCTCGCGCGGCCAGGTCCACGGGCAATAGCCGGTTGCCCCACAGGAAGGCCGTCATCGCCACCGACAGGCCGGCGATGGCGGCGATGTTCAGCCGCTCCACGAGCCTGAAGCCGAAGTAAGGCCGGTCCGGATCCGGCAGCTTCTGGCGGCGCTTCACCGTCCACATCACCAGCCCGGTGCCGACCATGGCCGTGCCCGCCAGGCTGACGATGAAGTACAGCCAGCGCATCTGCAGGTCGCTGAAGCGTCCCATGTGCAGCGCATACAGGACGCCCCGCACCTCGGCCGCCGCCCCCACGCTGTCGCGGACTTCCAGCAGCTTGCCGGTGGTCCCTTCGAACAGCAGGTACTGCGGGCTCATGGACGTGCGGCCGGCTTCGCCACGCGTCACCGCCACGCGCGCGGCCGCGTCGCCGGCCAGCGTTACCGTGACATGGCCCACGTTGTCCCGCCCCCAGCGGTCCTGCGCCTGGCGCACCATGTCGGCGATAGGCGCCAGGCTGGCCGGCTGCCCGCTGGGCTTGCCCGGCTGGATAAAGGCAGAGAGCTGCGCCCGCAGTTCCAGCCGCTGCGCCGGCGTCTTCAGCGCGGCCCGTTCGCCCCATGGCATATACAGCGTCATCAGCGTGACCAGGCCGGTATAGGTGATCATCAAATGGAAAGGCAGCCCGAATACCGACAGCGCGTTGTGCGCGTCCAGCCAGGATCGCTGGCCCTTGCCCCAGCGGAAGGTAAAGAAGTCGACAAAGATCTTCTTGTGCGTGATGACGCCGCTGACGATGGCCACCAGCATGAACATCGCGCACAGTCCCGCCAGCCAGCGGCCCCACTGCGCGGACAGGTAGTGGAACTGGAAATGGAAACGGTAGAAGAACTCTCCGCCCTGCGTGTCGCGGGCGGCGACGCGATGGCCGGTTTCCGGATCGAAGGCGGCCGACTGGAAGGCGCGGCGGCCGGGCTCCGGGCTTGGCAGGCGCCAGAACGCGCCCAGGACATTGCTGCGCGGCGTGGGCAGCTCCATGCTCCATTGCGGGCTGCCGGCCGCCACGGTGCCCAGTTCATCGGCGATGCGCTGCGCCACCGCGGCCGGGTCCGGCACCGGTTCGCGATTGCGCACCTCGGGCCGCATCCACGCCGAGATCTCGTCCTTGAAGTAACTGACGGTGCCGGTCAGGAACATCGCGTACAGCAGCCACCCGGCAAGCAAGCCCGCCCAGATATGCAGGTCGGACATGGTCTGGCGGATGCCGCGGCCCGTGCAGGCCGCGAATACCCACACCACCGCGCCCGCGTAGATGGCGAAGCTGGCCAGCATGCCGGTCAGCACGGCCTGCGGTCTGCTGATGGGCAGGGCCAGCGCCGCGACGCTGGCCAGCGCGGCCAGGGCATAGCCGCCCACCACCGCCAGAACGATGCGAAACAACAGCGCGGCAAGACGTCCTTTGCGAACCAAGATCCGGGTTCCTTTCTAGATGTCCACAAGGCCGTCCATGGCGTATGCCGCGTGCGCGGCGCTCAGAAGTCGATCTGCGCCGACAACAGCAGCGTACGGGGCGCCGCCACGGTGGCGTAGGTACCGCTGACCAGCCAGTAGTCCTTGTTGAACAGGTTTTCGATATTGGCGCGGAACACCACCGACTTGCCCATGACGTCGGTGACGTAGCGCGCGCCGATGTCGTAGCGGGTCCATGACGGAACGTTGATGGTGTTGGACGCGTTGAAATACGTGGACGACGTGTGGATGACCCGTGCGTTCAGGCTCAGGCCGCGCACCCACGGGGTATCCCAATCGACGCCCAGGTTGAAGGTGTTGTCGGGCACGCCGTTGGCATCGTTGCCGTCGTTCACGCCGCCCGCCGTGCGCTTGAGCTTGGCATCGAAGAACGTCGTGCTGGCCATCATGCGCAGGCCGCGCACCACTTCTCCATAGGCCGAGAGCTCGAGCCCGCGATTGCGCTGTTCGCCGTCGAAGCTGTAGATATTGGTGTCCGGGTCCGTGATCGCATTCGGCTTGTCGATCTGGAAGACGGAAACCGTGGTGATGACGCTGCCCCAGTCGACCTTGACGCCCGCTTCGTATTGCTTGGACTTGTACGGCGCGAAGACCTGGCCCGCGTTCGCCGCGGTGGCCGGCGCGATGCCGCCGCGCGTCAGGCCCGAGGTGAAGTTCCCGTACAAGGACACATTCGATACAGGCTTGAACACGATGCCCGCCAGCGGCGACACCGCGCTTTCGTCATAGGAAGAGGTGCGCGCGCCGGTCGTGGTGGAATAGTTGTCCAGCACCACGCGCTGGTCGCGCAGGCCGCCGGTAATCAGCAGCATGTCGTTGGCGAATGACAGCGTATCCGTCAGCGCGATGCTGGAAAGCTCCGTATCCGAGGCCTTCTGGGGCGATGTGCGGTCGGCCGTGATGGGTGGCAGGGGCGAGGGATGATAAATATTGGACGCGTTGCGGGTGGCCGAGGTGACGTAGGCATTGCCGGCCTCCTGGTCCAGGCGCGTGGCGCCCAGGGTCAGGGTATGGCCCACGCCCCAGGTATTGAAACGCGCGCGCACGCCGACATCCGCGGTCGAGGTCTTGCTGTAGGAGTCGTAGTACGCGTTGGTGACGGTGAAGTTGCCCTGCTGGTCCACCGGCCCCGAGGGAAAAGTCTGGTCCGCCGAACCGTAGCGGTAGCCGGCGGCGCCGTAGACCGTGATGTGGTCGGTCACGTCGTACTCGACGCGGCTCATCACGGTGGAGTCCTGCAGTTTCAGCTTGGTGCCGGGGTAGAAATTCCGGTGCCCGGAGGGCGGATCGGGCAATGACGTGACCGAGGACTGGAAGCCGATCTGCGGCCGGAAATTGTCGGTGTCCTCGCGCTGGTCATAGGCGTCCAGCGACCAGCGCAGGCGGGTGCCGCGGTAATCCAGCGCGACGGCGCCCACCGTCTGCTGCTGGTTGCCGTTGTCGATGGAGGTCGCGCCATCCTTGTATACGCCGTTCACGCGTATGCCCCAGGCGTTGTTCTCGCCGAAACGGCGGCCCACGTCGAACTGCCCGCCCAGCTGCCCCTTGCTCTGGTAGGTCGTGGTGACACGGGTCAGCGGATCGTCGCCGGCGCGCTTGGTCACGATGTTGATGCCGCCGCCGATGCTGCCGTTGGGACTGATGCCATACATCAGCGTGCCGGGGCCTTTCAGGACCTCTACCCGCTCCATGATCGCGGCCGGCATGCGGCTGGCGGACGACAGCCCGTACAAGCCGTTCAGCCCCACGTCGCTGCTGCTCACGGTGAAGCCGCGGATCTGGAAGTCCTCGCCGAAGCCGTTGCTGGCGGTCAGCATGCGCACCGAAGACTCATTGACCACGACGTCGGCCAGGGTGCGGGCCTGTGCGTCCTCGATGGCCTCGGCGGTGTAGTTGGTCGTGCTGAACGGCACATCCATCACGTTGGAGGTACCCAGAATCCCCAGGCTGCCGCCGGTGGCGATCTGCCCGCCCGCGAAGGCCGGCGGCAGGCCGTCGTCGGCCGTGGCCTGGACTTTCACGGCGGGCAGCTGGACCGCGTGCCCGGCGGCGGCGCCTTCCGCCGGCCGGCTCAGCACATAGCTGCCATTGGCTTGCCGGGCAACCCGGATGGGCGTGTGGGCCAGCAGCGCGTCCAGGCCGGCGTCCACCGTGTACGCGCCTTTCAGGCCGTTGCTCATGCGCCCCTGCGTGACCTCCGGCGTGAAGGACAGCATGATGCCCGACTCGCGTCCGAAACGGCCGAGCACGCCCTCCAGCGTCCCGGCGGGGATGTCGTAGTCGCGTGCCTGCTGCGCCGGGGCTTGTGCCAGCGCGGCGGGCGATAGCGCCACGGCGGGGCTTGCCGCCAGGGCGCCATAGGCGATGCGTCCCGCCGCGCACGCCCATGCGGCGCGCCGGGTGACCGATTTCAGGGGGCGCTTGCGTCCCGGGACCTTCTGCATGTGTGGCCTTTCGTGTGAATGAGGATTCGTTCTCATTCGCAATGACCCATGAAAATTCAAAACGGATCAGCCGGCCGTCAGTTTTTTTGTAACAGTGGCTCAGGCGGAGGCCGGCACCAGCCGGATGGCCCGGCCGCCCCAGAGGCGCGTCCGGATTTCCAGCTGGGCGCCGAGCGTCGTGCCCACGGTGCGCATGACCTGGTCGATATCGCGCAACGGGAAGGATCCCGATACGCGCAGGCCGGCCAGGCTGGGCGCACAGGACAGGGAGCCGGCGCTGTAACGGCCCAGTTCCATGAGGAAATCATCCAGGCGCATGCCCTGCGCGATCAGGAAGCCGTCCTTCCAGGCGACGCTGGACTCGTCGATCTGGCGCGGCGGCGTGATTTCCATTGCGGTATAGGCGGCGGCATAGCCGGCCTGCACATCCAGCGAACGGTCGTCCCCGCGCGGCCGGATCCGCACCGCGCCTTGCAGGACGGCGATGCGCGTCTCGCCTTCCTGGCGCCTTACCGCGTATTCGGTCCCCAGCGCCTGGGCGGTGCCATCGGCCGTCTCGACCAGGAAGGGCCGCGGCGCCGACGCCGGATCGATCGCCGTGGCAATGAAAATCTCGCCGGCGACCAGCCTGATGCGCCGCTCGGCGGCGTCGAAGCGCACATCGATGGCGCTGCCAGTGTTCAGCATCGCGCGCGTGCCGTCGGCCAGGACCAGCAGGCGGCGTTCGCCCACGGCCGTCCGGTAGTCGGAACGCCATATTTCCCACGGCGCGTATTCGCGCACGCCCCATGCCGCGCCCCCCGCGAATAGCAGCGCGGCCAGCGTCTTGATGGCACGGCGGCGGCGGGCCGACTCGGGCGCCAGCAGGGCCGCTTGCGCGATGGCCGCGTGCATGGAGGAAGCCAGGGGCTGCAATCTGCCGCTGACCGCCTCGATACGCTGCCACGCGCGTTCGTGATCGGGATGCGCGCGGCGCCAGTCCAGCCATTCGCGCCGGCGCGCGTCGCACACATCGTCCGCCTGCAGATCGACCAGCCATTCCAGCGCACGCTCGGCCACATGGGGTGGAATCCCGGCCGCATCGGGTGTGTCGCGATACCAGGGAGAGGCGGACAAGGCGGGTTTCATCCGGTGAAAGACAGGTCGGCGAAAAAGCAGCGCTGCAAGGCCTTGACGATGTAGCGCTTGACGGTGGGCACGGAGATCTCCAGCGCATCGGCGATCTGCGCATGAGTCTGGCCGTCCAGCTGGGACAGCAGGAAGGCCCGGCGCACGATGGCCGGCAGGCCGTCCAGCAGCCTGTCCAGCTCGACCAGCGTTTCGAGCACGATGGCGCGGGCCTCGGGCGACCATGCCAGTTCCCGCGGCACCTGGGCCAGGGCTTCCAGATAGGCTTTTTCCAGCTTTTCGCGGCGCCAGTGGTTGGACACCACCCGCTGCGCCACGGTGGTCAGGAAGGCGCGAGGCTCGTCCAGCGTCGTTGGCACGCGGTCGCTGCTGAGCAGGCGGATAAAGGTATCGTGCGCCAGGTCGGCCGCCTGGTCCGCGTCCCCCAGGCGCCGCTGCAGCCATCCCTTCAGCCAGGAATGGTGGTCGCTGTAGAGCGATTCCACCGTAGTGGGAAAAAAGTATCCCGAGGTACCCACGATCTCGCCTTTTGTCGGACCGGGCCATCCGCCGGGACAGTCCCGGGCCGGCCGCTTATACGCAAATAGTAATCGTTACCATTATCAAGTGTACACTGAGCGGGGATACGGCGCGAGGCGTCGAAGTGGGGCGTCGAAGTGGGATGACGGATAGACCCGCGGATCCCTCGCCTCAGACCCCGGCCTGCGGCATTAGGGGGCCCAGTATACGAATCATTTAAGTCATCATTTGATGATAAAATCAGTGCCTAGCATTTTCTGTGCAGGAGGCCGCCATGCGAACTACGATCGCGCTCGATGATGATTTACTGGCCAAGGCGCAGGCCTATACAGGTGTCCAGGAGAAATCGGCGCTGGTGCGTGAAGCACTGAAGGCACTGATCCAGCGCGAAGCGGCCAAGCGGCTCATCGCCCTGGGCGGAAGCCAGCCCGGCATGGAAGCGGCTCCGCGCCGGCGGCAGGACCTGGAATGATCCTGGTCGATACGTCGGTTTGGATCGACCACCTCAATGCGTCCGAACCGCTATTGGCCAGCCTGCTGGCGGACGGACAAGTGCTCGTACACCCTTTTGTGATCGCCGAGATCGCCCTGGGGAGCGTGAAAGACCGCGAGGCCGTACTTGGCGCATTGCGCGATCTGCCCAACGCGCTCGTTGCGACGCCCCAGGAAACGCTGTTCCTCATCGAGCGCGAAGGGCTGTACAACCGCGGCATCGGTTACGTAGACACATCTTTGCTGGCCTCCGCGCGATTGCAGCCGGGCACAACGGTATGGACGCGGGACAAAAGGCTGGCGCGGGCTGCCGACGAACTCGGACTAAGCCCGAACCTGTTGCATTAGTCTCGCCAGTCCCGCCCCTGCACAGCCGCGCCTTCAGCCCCCAAGCACCGCCAGATCCAGCACGTGGCTGCGCCCTATCCATATCGCGCGGTCGCGATGGTCCGTCAGTGCATCGCCGGTATTCGGATGCAGGAACACATCCAGGCCGTCATGGTGCAGCGCCAGCCAGGTGGCGATGCGGGCGAATTCCTCCGGCTTGAACGCCACCTGGTAGCTCCAGCGGGGATGCGGCCCGACCGGGCGCTCATGAAAGCGCCCCATCTGCATCGCCGCGCCGAAGGTCGCGACGATGCGCTCGCGCAGCGCCCAGGCGGCATCGCGCGTGGCGGCATCGAAGTACACGTGCGCGTGCCAGCTTTCCACGGCCGGGGACTCGCCGGACCGGCGTGCGGGATCGGCGGGGATCATGGCCGGGCACCCGCGGCGCCGCTTGCGCCGCTGGCGTCCTGCCCCGCGGCCTGCAGCTTGTCCTGGGTGCGCGTATCGAAGTCCGACGCATCATGGCGCTCGTGCAGCTGGCTGGCCGGATCGCCGTTCACGCGGTTCACCATCCGGCCGCGCCGCACGGCGGGCCGGGCGGCGATGGCGTCGGCCCATCGCTGCACATGCTTGTAGTCCTGCACCGACAGGAATTCGCCGGCGCCATACACCAGGCCCTTCACCAGGCTGCCGTACCACGGCCAGATGGCGATGTCGGCGATGGTGTAGTCGGCGCCGGCAATGTATTCGTTGTCCGCCAGGCGCTTGTCCAGCACGTCGAGCTGGCGCTTGGTTTCCATGGCGAAGCGGTCGATCGCGTATTCGATCTTGATGGGCGCATAGGCGTAGAAGTGGCCGAAGCCGCCGCCCAGGTAGGGCGCGCTGCCCATCTGCCAGAACAGCCACGACAGGCATTCCGCGCGCTCGGCGGGCGAACGGGGCAGCAAGGCGCCGAACTTTTCCGCCAGGTAAAGCAGGATGGCGCCGGATTCGAACACGCGTATGGGACGCGGGCCGCTGCGGTCCATCAACGCGGGAATCTTGGAATTGGGGTTCACCTTGACGAAGCCGCTGCCGAACTGGTCGCCCTCGCCGATGCGGATGAGCCAGGCGTCGTACTCGGCGCCGCGATGCCCCAGCGCCAGCAGCTCTTCGAGCATGATGGTCACCTTCTGGCCATTGGGCGTGGCCAGCGAATACAGCTGCAGGGGATGGCGGCCGACGGGAAGCTCCTTCTCGTGCGTCGGCCCGGAAACCGGGCGGTTGATGCTGGCGAAATGACCGCCGTTGGGCTTGTTCCAGGTCCAGACTTTCGGCGGCACGTATTCGGTTGTATCGCTCACAGACAGCTCCTATTCAGCATCGGCCATGTCCATGGCCGGTATGGATGGCGGCCGGCGCCCCGGCTGGGACGCACGCCACCGCGATCGCGGCGGCGCAAGGCCATGCTTCCGTATAGCACCGCCCGAGGGCCCGCCGGCGCAAGCCCACACGCGGCGTGCGGTATTCTCCGGTGCAGGTCATACCGATGCGGAGCAAATGTGGCGCACATCATTCCGGACGGCTGGGAGAACCAGCGGCGCAGCGGCCCGGCACAACGCGAACTGGATACGCTGGCGCGGCTGAAGGCCGGCCTGCCCGACGACTACACGGTCTACCACGCCGTGCACTGGACCAATGTCGAAGGCCGCCACGCGATCTACGGCGAAATCGATTTCGTGATCGCCAACCGCTCGGGCGATCTGCTGGTCATCGAACAGAAAACCGGCGCGCTGGACGAAACGCCGGACGGCCTGGCCAAGCGCCACGAAGGCAAGGCCAGGCTGGTTGCGGTGCAGATGGCGCGCACCGCGGACAGCCTGCGCGCGAAGCTGGCGCGCAGCCTGGATGGCGCCGAAATCACGCTGGACTATCTGCTGTACTGCCCCGACCACCGCGTGCTGGCGCCCACCACCGCGGGACTGGTGCCGGAACGCATCGTCGATGCTTCCCGCCGCGACCGCCTGTGCGGCGTGATCAAGGACATCCTGCCGCCTGGCGCGCCCTCGCCCCTGGCGGCGCGGGTGGACCGCTTCCTGCGCGACATCATCCGGCTGGAGGTCGACGTCAGCGCGCTGATCGGCCAGACGCGGACGCTGGTGACGCGGCTTGCCGGGGGCCTGGCGCACTGGGCACGCCAGCTGGATATCGATCCCTATCGCCTGCGCGTCACGGGCACGGCCGGTTCGGGCAAGACGCAGCTGGCGCTGGCCGAATACCGGGACGCCGTCGACCAGGGCAAGCGGCCGCTCTATGTGTGCTTCAACCGGCCGCTGGCCGATCACTTCAACCGCATCGCGCCGCGGGGCGGCCTGGTCTGTTCTTTCCACATGCTTTGCGACCGCCTGCTGCGCGCCGCCGGCCGGGCGCCGGACTTCTCGCAGCCGGACGCCTTCGACAGGCTGGTGGACGAAGCATCCACGCTGCCGGTGCCCGCGGACTTCCTGTTCGATACGGTGATCGTCGACGAAGGCCAGGATTTCGATGCCCGCTGGCGCGATACCGTGCTGCGGCTGGCGAAACCCGCGGCGCGCGTACTGTGGCTGGAAGATCCGATGCAGAACCTGTACGGCAACACGCCGCCGGAGCTGCCCGGCTGGGTACGGATGCGTGCGCAAAGCAATTTCCGCAGCCCGCGGCCGGTGGTCGGTTTCCTGCAGACCATCCTGCCCGACGACACCCACATTGACGCCCAAGCGCCGGTGCTGGATGCGGATGTGGAAGTGCTGGCCTACCACGACGAGGAAACCCTGGCGCGCGCGGTCAAGCAAGGCATACGCAAATGCTATTCGGCCGGCTTCCGGCAAGAGGACGTGGCGCTCCTGAGCTATCACGGCCACAAGTCCTCCCAGGTGCTGCGCAAGGACAGGCTGGGCCCGCACACGCTGCGCCGCTTCACCGGCCAGTACGACATGTTCGGCCAGCCCGAGTATTCCGCCGGCGAGATCCTGGCCGAATCGGTGTATCGCTTCAAGGGCCAATCCATCCCCGCGGTCGTGTTCGCCGAGATCGACTTCGACGCCCTGGATGAACAGGCGGTGCGCAAGCTGTTCGTCGGCGCCACGCGGGCCACGCTCAAGCTGATCCTGGTCGCCGCCGAACCGGCCGCGGCCGTCCTGCGCGACAAACTGGGGCGGCGGGCCGGCGACGAAGATACATGAGTTTCAGTAACATCGGCCAACATCTTGCTGTTCGCATGCATCGGCCAGCATGTTGGCGTCTTCCTCACGGCAGGGCTGGACGCGGGCACGCAAAGTTTGTATACTTCTTGTCTTTCCCAAGCGTCGACCATCCGACGCCATAACAATCAAGCGCGTTCAATCGTGCCGTCCGGGGGTGTATCCACCGCGGCGGCCGCCGGCAAGCCATCGCCCATGTCGATGCCGCCGTTGCGCGATGCCGCCACGCGGGCCACGGCCCGCCGCATCGCGCGCCGGGAAGATCCGCCGCGATCCCTTCCCTTCTGAACGTTTCTCGGTTCCGACCGATGCTGCGTGCCAGGCCCGCGCCATGCGCGCATGGCGCGGCATTGCCGTTTGGCGCGCCCAACACACGGAGGCCCAGGCATGAATATCCGGCCGGTCAAGTACGCCGCCACGCTCGCCGTTATCGCGGCGGCCCTGTTGCTGCTGGGTAGCGCCATCGGCGCGGACGCCTGGCGCCAATACCGCGACGACCTGCTGTACTACGCCCAGCGGCATCTGGTACTGGTGGGATATTCCATGGCCCTGGCTCTGGCCGTGGGCCTGCCGGCCGGCGTGCTGCTCAGCCGCCGCTGCGCCGCGCGCTATGCCGAACGCCTGATGCAGGTCTTCAATGTCGGCAACACCATCCCGTCGCTGGCGGTGCTGGCCATCGCGCTGGGCATATTCGGCATCGGCGAGCCTCCCGCCGTCACGGCGCTGTTCCTGGCCTCGCTGCTGCCGATCGTGCGCAATACCTATGAAGGCATGAAAAGCGTGCCGCCCGCCATGCTGGAGGCCGCGCGCGGCATCGGCATGACGCCGTGGCAGGCGCTGTGGCGCGTGGAGCTGCCCAACGCGCTGCCCATCATCGTGGGCGGCGTGCGCACCGCGCTGGCCATCAATGTCGGTACCGCGCCGCTGGCCTACTTGATCGGGGCGGACAGCCTGGGCACGCTGATCTTCCCGGGTATTTACCTGAACAACATTCCGCAAATGCTGATCGGCGCCGCGGCCACGACCATCCTGGCCCTGGTGCTGGACGGCATCGTCGCGGCGGCCGGTCGCCGCGCCCTGGCCTGGCGCGTGCGCCCGGCATGAAAGACCACGAAGGAGACACCCCGACGATGCAGCGATTCCAACGCGGGACATGCCGCCTGCTCCGCGCGCCGATAGGCGCCCTGCTGTTCGCGCTGTGCTGCGCCGCGCTGGCGCCGGCCGCGGCGCGCGCCGCCGATACGCTGCGCATCGGCGCGAAAAACTTTACCGAGCAATACGTGCTGGCGCAGATCACCGCCGACTATCTGCGCGCCCGGGGCTACGACGTCGACACGCGCGCCGGCCTGGGCAGCACGCTGATGCGCAGCGCCCAGGAAAACGGCCAGCTGGACATCGTGTGGGAATACACGGGCACCGCGGCGCTGGTCTACCTGAAGATCCCGGATGCGGTAAAGCTCAGCGTCCAGGACCTCTACCGGAAGGTCAAGCAGGCCGACGCGCAGCGCGGCCTGGCATGGCTGGACGCCTCGCGCCTGAACAACACCTACGCGCTGGGCGTGCCGCAGGAAGTGGCGCGGCGCTGGAACGTAAAGACGATCTCGCAGCTGGTGGACAGGCTGCGCGGCGAACCCGGCCGCCGGCACATCTTCGCGATGGACGCCGAATTCGCCAACCGGCCGGACGGCCTGCGACCCCTGGCCGCCACCTACGGCATGGCGTTCGACCGCCGCGAGCTCAAGCAGATGGATCCGGGGCTGGTCTATACGGCGCTGCATAACAACCAGGTCACGGTGGGGCTGATCTACACCACGGATGGCCGCGTACGCGGTTTCAACATCGTGGCGCTGGAAGACGACCGGCACTTCTTCCCCAACTACAACGCCACGCCGGTGGTGCGCCAGGAGGTGCTGGACCGCCATCCGCGGCTGGCCACGCAGTTGAATGCCCTGTCGGCCGCGCTGGACAACGACGCCATGCTGGAGATGAACAAGCAGGTGGACATCGACGGCCGGTCCGTGCGCGACGTCGCGGCGGACTTCCTGCGCACCCACGAACTACCCTGACCGGAAACGCCATGACGCTATACGACTATCTGTCGGCCAACTGGCCCGATCTGCTGGCCCTGACGCTGCAACATATCTACCTGGTCGCTTGCGCCGTGGGTTGCGCCATCCTGGTGGGCGTGCCGGCGGGCATCCTGATCAGCCGCCACCAGTGGCTGGCGCCGGCGCTGCTGGGCGTGGCGACCGTGGTGCTGACGCTTCCGTCCATTGCGCTGTTCGGCCTGATGATTCCCGTGCTGTCGCGCTTCGGCGCCGGCATCGGCGCCGTGCCGGCCGTCATCGCGGTATTCCTGTATTCGCTGCTGCCCATCATGCGCAATACCTACCTGGCCTTGCACAACGTCAGCCCCGGCATCAAGGAAGCCGGCATCGGCATCGGCATGACGTTCTGGCAGCGGCTGCGGCTGGTGGACCTGCCGCTGGCGGTGCCGGTCATCCTGGGCGGCGTGCGTACCGCCGTCGTCATGAACATCGGCGTCATGACCATCGCCGCCGTGATCGGCGCGGGCGGCCTGGGCACGCTGATCCTGCGCGCCATCGGCCAGAGCAGCATGATGAAGCTGCTGGTGGGCGCCGTGCTGGTCAGCCTGCTGGCCATCGCCTGCGACCTCGCGCTGCAAGCCTTGCAGCGCCTGCTGACTTCGAAGGGAGTACAAAAGCCATGATAGAACTCGATCGCCTGACCAAGACCTATATCCAGAAGGACGGCAAGCCGTTCAATGCCGTGGACGCGGTCAGCCTGAACGTCGAGGAAGGCGAGTTCTGCGTATTCCTGGGCCCCTCGGGTTGCGGCAAGACGACCACGTTGAAGATGATCAACCGCCTGGTCGCCCCGTCGTCGGGCCGGGTACTGGTCAATGGACAGGACACGCTGGCCATGGACGAAGTGGAGCTGCGGCGCCACATCGGCTACGTCATCCAGCAGATCGGCCTGTTTCCCAACATGACGATAGAAGAAAACATCACCGTCGTGCCGCGCCTGCTGGGCTGGGACAAGAAGCGCTGCCGCGAGCGCGCGGCCGAACTGATGGCGATGGTGGCCCTGGATCCCAAGGTCTACATGAAGCGCTACCCGCGCGAGCTGTCCGGCGGACAGCAGCAGCGCGTGGGCGTGATCCGCGCCCTGGCCGCCGATCCGCCGGTGCTGCTGATGGACGAGCCCTTCGGCGCCGTGGACCCGATCAACCGCGAATCCATCCAGAACGAGTTCTTCCAGATGCAGCGCGCGCTGAAGAAAACCGTCATCATGGTCAGCCACGACATCGACGAAGCCATCAAGCTGGGCGACAAGATCGCGGTGTTCCGCCGCGGCAAGCTGGTGCAGTTCGACCATCCGGATACCTTGCTGGCGCATCCGCACGACGAATTCGTCGGCGCCTTCGTCGGGCAGGACGCCACGCTCAAGCGCCTGCTGCTGGTCAAGGCCGGCGATGCCGCCGCGCAACCGGGCACCGCGCACGCGGACACGCCGCTGGCCGACGCCTATCGCGAGATGGAAGAAAACGACAACGGCCACCTGACCGTCGTCGACCGCGACAACCAGGCGCTGGGCTTCGTGCAGCGGCGCGTGGCCCGCAACGGACAGGGCACGTGCGGCCAGCATCTGCGCACGTTCTCCGCCACCGTCGCGCCGGACGACAATCTGCGCATCGTGCTGTCGCGCATGTACCAGTTCAATTCCTCCTGGATGCCGGTCATCGACGCCGAGAAAGGCTATCTCGGCGAGGTCACCCAGGATTCGATCGCCAATTACCTGAGCTCCGGACGGTCGCGCCACCACAAGGGGCAGATCGCGATGCCCTGGCAGACTCAATGAGCGCTGGCGCGCGCGTAGAAGCCCTGCCGCGCCAGCAGCGTTTCGTGCGTGCCGGCCTGCGCCAGCCGGCCATCCTGCAGGACCAGGATCAGGTCCGCCTGCTGGATGGTCGATAGGCGGTGCGCGATCACCAGTGTCGTGCGGTGCTGCATCAGCACCTGCAGCGAACGCCGCACTTGCAGTTCGGACAGGGTATCCAGGTGCGAGGTGGCCTCGTCCAGGATCAGCACCGGCGCGTTCTTCAGGAAGGCGCGGGCGATGGCGATGCGCTGGCGCTGGCCGCCCGAGAGCTGCATGCCGCGTTCGCCCACCCGGGTCGCCAGGCCGTCCGGCAGCGCGCGCACGAAGTCCGCCAGCGCGGCCTGGTCCAGCGCGGCGCGCAGATCCGCCTGGCTGGCGTCCGGCCGCGCCAGGCGGATATTGGCCTCCAGGGTGTCGTTGAACAGATAGGTGTCCTGCGTCACCAGCGCCACGCATTCGCGCAGCCCGTCGAGCTGGAGCTCGCGCAGGTCGATGCCGCCCAGGCGGATAGTGCCCTGGCCGGGATCCCAGAACCGCAGCACCAGGCTGGCCACGGTGCTCTTGCCGGCGCCGGACGCGCCGACAATGGCCACCATGGCGCCGGCCGGCACCGTGAAGCTCAGGTCCTGCAGTGCGTTGCGGCGGTTGCCGGGATAGGCGAAGCCGACCCGGTCGAATTCCAGCGCCAGGCCGGCTGGCGCCCGCGGCGCGGGCAAGGGGCCGTCGCGCACGGGCTCGGGCTCGTGGCTGACAACATGCAGGCGGCGCGACGCCGCCACCGTGTCGGCCAATTGCCTGCTGACCTGCGAGATTTCCGATACCGGCAGGAAGGTGGCCAGCGAAATCAGGATCAGCAAGGGCAGCATGCCCGCGTCCAAGGTGCCGGCCGTCACCTGCAAGGCGCCCACCACGGCGACCGCCAGCCCGCCCGCGCCCATCGCGATTTCGAAGCGCGCGGTCTGCGCGGACAGGTCGCGCAGGATATCCAGCCGGCGCCGGCCATAGCGCTCGGCGAGCTGCAGGAATTGCCCGCGGCGCCGCGCCGTCGCCTGGAATGCGGTCAGCTCGCCCAATCCCTGGATGGTGTCGGTGGCGTGGGCGCTCATCTCGCCCAGCGCGGCGCGCGCCTTGTCGCCCAGCGCGTCCACATGCCGCCGTCCACGTATGGGCGCGATCAGCGCATAGGCCAGGAAGGGTAGCAGCGCCACGGCCACCGGCCAGCTGTAGGCGGACAGAAAGCCCAGCACGGTAAGCGGCACCAAGAGCGCCACGATGGCCGGCGCGATGGTGTGCGCATAGAAGTACTCGATCATCTCGACATCCTGCGTGGCCAGCGACACCAGGTCCCCGGAGCGGCGCTGCAGCAGATAGGCAGGCGCCAGGCGCTCCAGTTTGTCGTACAGCCTGACGCGCATATCGCCCAGCAGGCGGTAGGCCATGGCGTGCGCCAGCCAGGACTCCAGCCAATGGCATAAGGCGGCCAGCGGCGCCGCGACCAGCAGGGCGATGATCAATGCGCCGGGCTCGCGGCCATCGCGGACGGCCGCCACCGCCAGCGCGCTCAATACCCCCACGCCGATATAGGCGGCCACGCGCATCACACCCAGGACGATGGTGGCGGCCAATGTGCCGCGCCATGGCCGCACCACGGCCAGCAAGGTCGCCAGCGTCGCGCGCCAGCCGACGCGCCGGGCGTCCTCGTCCAGCGCGCGCGGCGCGGGACGCGAAGCCGCCGGATCTTCCTTGCCGGCGCCGGCCTCGACGTCGGTGCCCGTGCCGATGTCGATGTCGATGCCGGCGCGCGCGTGGCCGAACGCGGCGCCGCCCGCGGTCATGGCGGGGCCATCCATATCGGCCGGGCGGCCACGCGCCCGAGCCGGCCCGGGCCGGTCGGGCGTGCCGGTCCGCCCGCGCGCCGCATCCTGTTCGTGCATCAGCGCGTAGTACAGCCCGCGCCGGCCCATGAGTTCCGCATGCGTGCCGGCCTCTGCAATGCGGCCGTCATCCAGCACCAGGCAGCGGTCGGCGCCGGCGACGCTGGCCAGCCTGTGCGCCAGGATCAGCGTGGTGCGTCCCGCCATCAGGCGGTCCAGCGCCTGCTGGATGATGGCTTCATTCTCGGTGTCCACCGACGAGAGCGCCTCGTCCAGGATCAGGATGGGCGCGTCGCGCAGCAGGGCCCGCGCGATGGCCAGGCGCTGGCGCTGGCCGCCGGACAGGCGCAGGCCCCGCTCGCCGATGTGCGTGGCGTAGCCATCGGGCAGCGCCATGATGAAATCGTCGATATTGGCGGCGCGCGCCGCGGCGCGCACCTCTTCTTCCGTCGCGTCGAAGCGACCCAGGCGCAGGTTCTCGTCCAGCGTGCCGTGGAATAGCGTGATGTCCTGGCCGACCACGGCGATGCGCGACAGCAGGGCCTGCGCATCCAGGTCGCGCACGTCGTGCCCGCCGATGCGCACGCTGCCGCCCTGGGGCAGGCATTCGCGCAGCAGCAGGCGCACGATGGTGGACTTGCCGGCACCGCTGGGGCCGACGATGCCCACGCGTTCTCCCGCGGCGATGCGGAAGCTCAGGCCCCGGTGCGCCGCGCGCGCCGGGGTATAGGAGAACGTCACCCGGTCGAATTCGATGGTGGGTTCCAGCCGTGCCGGCCGCAGGGCGGCCGCGCCTTCGGCGTGCGCGGTGGCCGCCGATTCCGCGTCCATCAGCGCGTGGATGCTGGCGGCCGCCGACTGGCCCAGCATGCCGCGGTGCAGGACGGCGCGCAGATCGCGCAGCGGCCGGAAGACTTCCGTCCCGGCCATCAGCACGATCAGCAGGGCCTCGACGCTCATCAGGCCGTGGCCCACGCGCCAGGCGCCCAGCGTCAGGGCCAGCGCCGCCCCCAGCGCCACGCCCAGGTCGCTGATCCCGCGCGTCAGCAGGCTGACCGAGAGGACCCACATCGTGCCGTCCGACAGGCCGCGCGCGCGCTCGGCCAGGCGCCTTCCCCAGGACTTGCCCTGCCCGAAGGATTTCAGCGTCGGCAGCCCCTGCACCGCGTCCAGGAATTCTTCGCCGAATTCCTTCAAGGCATCGGATCGCGCCAGGCTGGCACGCCGGTCCAGCCTGTGCACGGCCACCGGCGCAATCAGCGCGAAGATCGCCGCGGCCAGCAGGACCGCTGCCGTCGGCAAGTCCCAGAACGCGATAACGCCGAAGATGGCGAACGGCGCGGCCGCCGCGATGGCCGCCTGGGGCAGGTACTGGCCGAAAAACGTCTGGAGCTGCTCGACGCCGTCCACCACCGTCAGCATCACCCCGCCGGTACGCCGATGGGCGAACCAGGCCGGTCCCAGGGCGACGATACGGTCGTACAGCCGGCCGCGCAGCACCTGCTGGACGGTGGCGGCGCAACGGTTGGCCTGCACCGTGCGCAGGTGATCCAGGCCGGCACGCAGCAGCACCATGGCGGCGACCGCCGCCGCGGGCGGCACCCACGCCTGCCACGGCTCCCCGGCAAAGACGCGCGCCAGCATCAGGCCCAGGAATACATAGCGGGCGATTCCGGCGGCCAGGGCCAGCAGGCCCAGCACGATACCGCCGGCCATCCGCGCCCGCATGCCCTCCGTCAAACGCCATAACCGCCGATCGAAATACATAAGCCCACCCCTCTCTCTCTTCGCGTCCCGGCATTTTGGCCGCCAGTCGGCCGGAACGGGGAGCGATAGTTTTTCGATCGTGGGTTGAGCTAAATTACACCCCATGCCCAACGCTCCCGCCCGTATGCCGCCGCTGGCCGCCCTGCGCGCCTTCGAGGCCGTCGCCCGCCTGGGCAGCCTGAGCCGTGCCGCCGCCGAGCTGCATGTGACCAAGAGCGCCGTCAGCCACCAGCTGCGCGCCCTGGAGGCCGACCTGGGCGTGGTGCTGCTGCGGCGGGGCGCCACCACGCGCCGCGCGGAGCCCACCGACGCCGGCGCCGACTTGCTGGCGTCCGTGCAACAGGCCTTGACCCTGCTGGCGACCGCCTGCCGCAATGTGCGGGCCTCCGCCCGGGAACGGCAGCCCTACCGGCTGAACATTTCCGCGAATCCGTCGCTGGCGGCCTTGTGGCTGGCGCCGCGCATCGGCCGCTTCGTGGCGCTGCATCCGGCCATCGACGTCCAGGTTTATCTGCATACTGCCCAGGACCCGGCCTGGCAGGAACAGGAACTGGACCTGGCCTTCCTGCATATGCGCGAGGAAGGCCCGCACCGCCCCGCCCCGGGCGATATCCCGCTGATGCGTGAATCCGTCGTGCCGGTATGCAGCCCGGCGCTGCTGGGGGACGCCGCGCCGGACGATCCCGCCATCTTCACCCGCCATCGCTGGCTGGAAGAAAAACATGTCGCCAGTCCCGAAACACGCTGGCGCACCTGGCAGCACAGGCTGGGACTGCGCGACGCCGACTGGCAGGAACCGCTGGTGCTGAGCGGCCTGAGCACCGTGGTCTCGGCGGCGGTGGCGGGCGTGGGCATCGCGTTGGGACGCTGCCCCTTGATCGACGAAGAAATCGCCCGCGGTGGATTGGTGACGCTGTCGCCCGCGCTGCGCATGGCGGGATCCTGGGGCTATGTGATGCGCATCCAGCCCGACCGCCGCAACGACACCGCCTTGCCCGCCTTGGTCGAATTCCTGCTGGAGGAAGCGCGGCAGCCCGGCACGTAGGCGTCTTGCAGCAGGCCACGGCGCGATGCGGCCGGACCGGCGGTCATCTTTCGCCGCGGCGCCGACGGTTTCAGGCGCCGGCGCGGCCCTTGGTCCGCCGGGAAGCCTTTTCCGGCAATACCGCTTCCAGCGGTGTGCGGGCGCGCGGCTCCAGCGTCACGGCGATGCGTTCCAGCAAGGCGACCAGCGTCTCGCGTTCGCGCGCATCCAGCGGCGCCATTTGTTCCTCGAACGTGGCGTCCGCCATGGCGCCGGTACGGGCAAGCGCGCGGCGGCCGGCGGCCGTCAGGGCCAGGCGGCGGCGCCGGCGGTCCGCCTCGGCGGTCTCGCGCACCAGCCAGCCCCGTTCTTCCAGGGCCTGTACGATCTGGGACACGCCCACCTTGTTCATGCCGATGGACTTGGCGATGTCGTTCTGGTTGATCCCGTGCACGTGGTGTACGGCCAGCATCACCGAGTACTGGGCCGGCGACAGGCCCAGCGCGGCGAAGTTGTCCTCGAAGATGGCTTCGAAAATCTGATGGGCGCGGCGCATCAGGAAACCGGGACGGCGATACAGCTGGGGCAGTCTTTCGATCGGGCGGGCGGGCATGCGAGGCGATGGATTCCAAAGGCGGCGTCAGGCGCGATGGCCGCTGAGCGCCGCCCCGGCGTGCGCCGGCAGCGCCCGGTAGCGGGGAATCGCCGCCAGCACGAACAGACCCAGGACCAGGAATGCCGCCGAATAGTCCGCGGCGACGGGCGCGCCGCGGCCGCCAAGCTTAGCAGACCATTGCGTGATCAGCGCCGACAGCGCGATACCCAGCATGATGGCCAGCTGCCATGCCATGGTGTTCAAGGTGGTGGCCGACGCCACCTTGCCGGGCGGCAGATCCGCATAGGCCACCGCGGTCACGGCATTGAACTGCACGGCGCGGAAAAACCCGGCCAGCGACACGATCGCCGCGATGGCGCCCATGCTCCACGCGGGCGAGGCGAACAGGGCAAAGCCCGCCAGGGCCACGGCACACAGCAGCCCGTTCCACAACAACACCCGCCGGAAGCCCCAGCGGCGCAGCACGCTGGACGTCCGCGTCTTGGTGAAGAACGCGACGGTACCGCTGACGAGCAACACGATGCCGCTTTGCAGCGCGCTGAAGCCCAGGCCCAGCTGCAGCATCAGGGGCAACAGGAATGGCAGCGCGCCGTAGCCCACCCGGCTAAGGGCGCCGCCCCAGAAGCCGGCGGCGAAAGTGGGCAAAGACAGCAGGCGGAAGTCCATCATGGGGCTATGCAGGCGCCGGAAGCGGCGTACGTACAGCCCCGCGAAAACGGCCAGCGGCACCAGCAGCGCGCCGGCCAGCAGGGCGTCGAAGGCGTGCCTGGCGCGTTCCAGCGCGACCACGGCAAGGCCCAGCACGGCGGCGGCATACAGCCATTCGCGCAGGTCGAAGCGCAGGGTATTGTGCTGGCGCAGCTGGGGCATCACCCGGCGGCACGCGAGCCATCCCGCCAGTCCCACCGGCACGTTGATCAGGAACACCCAGTGCCACGACAGATAGGTGGAGAACAGGCCGCCCAGCGGCGGTCCGAGCATCGGCCCGACCATGGCCGGCGTGGTCATCCAGGCCAGGGCTTCGACCAGTTGCGCCTTGCCGACGGAGTGCACGATGGCGGTGCGGCCCACGGGCACCATCATGGCGGCCCCCATGCCCTGCAGCGCCCGGGCGCAGGTCAGTGCGGGCAGGCTTTGCGACATCGCGCACAGGACGGAACTGGCCACGAAGGTGGCGACCGCCCAGGAAAACGTCGTGCGCGTGCCGTAGCGCGAGGCCACCACCCCGCTCAGCGGAATGAACACCAGCGCGCACAGCAGATACACCGTCATGGTCAGGTTCAGGCTGAGCGGGTCGACGCCGAAATCCCGGGCGATGTCGGGAATGACCGGGCTGATGATGGTGGCGTCGAGCTGCTCCATGAAAAACGCGGCGCCCACCAGGATGGACAAGGGACGGAAACCGCGGGACTCGGACACGGGCTGCATATTCTTTGCGGGACGGTGGGCGAACCGGGCCATTGTGCGAGACGGCCGTCCGGAAGCAAACACGCAATAGTTAATAAGCTAACAATTTTATCTGCGTTGGAAACGCGGGCGCCGGGACGTAGGATGCCGATCATCATCCAACGCATCCCTGACGCACCATGAACGGCATCCACGTCGACGAAGCCAAGCTTGACCGCATCCAGCCCCGTATCCTGGACATGACGCACTACCATCGCGAACCGGTCAGCCTGGACGACATTACCATCGCGCCGTATTCGGCCACCGTGGGCGGACGCGTCACCGGACTGCGGGTGGACGCCGGCACGGAGTTGAGCGCGGCGCACCGCCAGTTCCTGCGCGACGGCCTGCTGCGCCATGGTTTCCTGAGTTTCGAGCCCGGCACCGTGGACGTGGCGCACTTCGAGCGCCTGATCTCGGTGTTCGGCAAGGCCAAGCTGATGAACACGCCCTATACGCCGGAACGAGGCAAGGACGGCCAGTTGAACGCCATCGATTCGTCGATCAAGAAAACCCGGATGAACTACATCTGGCATATGGACCAGGTGTTCCAGCACAACTCGCCGCCGTTCACCGCGCTGTTCGGCGAATCGGTGCCGAAGCTGGGGGGCGACACATTGTTCGCCAACGCCACCGCGGCCTACGACCTGCTCGACCCCTTGCTGGCCGCCTATCTCGAAACACTGACGGCCATCCACGACGTGGAAACCCAGGGCTACCTGACCCTGGCCTATCACGACCTGGCACAGCGGGCGGCGGAGCGCGAAAAATATCCGCCCATCGAAGTGCCCCTGATACGCGTGCATCCCGAGACCGGACGCAAGCAGATCTTCGTCAACGAGCTCTACACCTTGCGCATCCTGGGCGTGACCCGGCGCACCAGCCAGGCCTTGCTGGACGTGCTGTTCGATGTCCTGGGCGCGCCGGAGGTCCAGGCCCGGCACCGCTGGGAAGACGGCGTCGCGCTGATCTGGGACAACCGCACCGTGCAACATCGCGGCGTACCGGACTTCGGCGCGTCGCGGCGCGTGCTGCACCGCGCGCTGGTCGTGTGAGCGGTCGCGCGATCTCCGGACCAACCATCGATCCGCGCGAGCGCGGATTCCATATCCGTACGGGAACGTTAGGGAACGTTATGAAACGCAGGGGATTTCTTCATGCCGCGGGCGCCTTGGCTTCGCTGGCGCTGGCGCGGCAGGCGTGGGCGGCAAGCGCGGACGCCGTGCGCATTACCCTGCCCTCTCCGGGCAGCGCCGGCAGCGCGTGGCAGCCGATGATAGACCGGCTGCACCTGAATGCCGACCCGTCGCTCAAGCTGGACTGGGTGACCGCCGACCCCGGCAAGATGCAGGTCCAATTGAGCGCCGGCTCGCTGGATGTCGGTGTCTTCGGGGCGGTGGGACTGGCCACCCTGGTCAACCGGGGCAGCGACATCGTGCTGTTCGGCCCCGCGCTGAACAACCATGGCCGCTGGATCGTGCGCGGCGATAGCGGTTTCCGCTCGCCCCGCGACCTGGTGGGCAAGACCATCGCCACCACGGCGGAAACCAGCGAGACCTATCAGCAGGCCCGCATCGCGGCCTCGCTGACCGGCATCGACCTGAAGAAGGACGTCAAGGTAATCCATGGTTCGCCGACCGCCAACCTGGCCTTGTTCGAGCGCGGCGATGTCGATGCCATCATTACGCTGGAACCGACGGCCACCCGCCTGGTCGGCCGCGGCGCCAGGGAAATCGCCCGTGTCGCGGATATCTGGAAGCAGGCCACGGGGCAGCCCGACGACCCCTTCCTGGTCGGCCTGGCCGCCAGCCGGCCGTGGTTCGATGCCAACCGCGCGACCGCCGCCAAGCTGGCCGCGCTATTCGAGCGGGTCAACGGCGCAATCGGCCGCGACCCGCGACAACTGCGAGGGATCGCGCGCGAGCTGGGCCTGAAGGCCGACGAGACACGCGCCATCGAACTGCTGCCCCAGCGGCTGGGACCTGCCTACGCCACCCGCTGGGACGCCGGCGTGTTCGCCACCATCGACAAGCAGATCGCGGTTGCCGTGCAACTGGGCCTGCTGGACCGGGCGCCGGGCCGCCCCATCTATGCGCAGGCCTGAATGAACAGCGACAACGCCATCCTGGACGCCCGGCCGCGGCACGAACCGGAGGGGCTTGCGCCGGCGCCGCGCCTGCGCGCGGCGGCACGCCGCACGGGGCCGCAGCTGCTGTTTTTCATCGTACTGGCCGCCGCCTGGGAAACCATGGCGCGCATCCTGCATTCGCCGCTGGTCCCCGACGCCGCCGACGTCGCGTCCGAACTGCTGCGCATTACCGCCAGCGGCTTTGCCTTCAGCGAAATCGGCGTCACCTTCCTGCGCATGTCGCTGGGCTTCCTGCTGGCGCTGGCGATTGCCCTGCCCATCGGCATTCTGGCCGCCGTGTCGCGTTTCGCCGAACGTTTTTTCGAGCCGGGCATCATCCTGGGCCTGACCGTGCCGGGGCTGGTGTGGGCATTGCTGTGCGTAATCTGGTTCGGCGTGTCGCTGGCCTCGCCGGTGGTGGCGGTGGCGCTGGGGGTGCTGCCCGCGCTGGTCATCTCCGTGCAACACGGCATCCGCTCGCTGGACCCCGATCTGGTGGACATGGTGCGCGTCTTCCGCATGCCGCGCGGCATGGTGGTGCGCAGGGTGTGGCTGCCGCTGCTCTACAGCTTCATCATCTCGGGCTGCCGCGTCGGCTTTTCGATCGCCTGGAAAGTCATCGTGCTGGTAGAGATCTTCGGCATGTCCGACGGCGTGGGCTACCAGCTCAACGCGCAGTTCAGCACGCAGAACGTCGAAGGCGTACTGGCCTGGACCATCGCATTCTGGGCGGCGATGCTGCTGGTGGAACACGGCATGTTCCAGCTGCTGGAGGCGCACGCCAACCGCTGGCGGAAGAAAAACCGCTGAGCACGGCGCCTCGCGTCATGGCAGGGCCACGGCGCGAAGCCGCCGCGCCGGCGGGAATGGCGGTTGCGCCGCTTGCGTGTCATCCACGCATCCGACGGAGCCGCACCATGACCGACCAACGTCCCCCCGAAGACCCTACCCGCGTCGCCACCCCCGAGCCCTCCACCAAAAGCCAGGTCGATATCGCCAACGACGTGCAGGAAGGGCTGGGCAACGCCAACGATGAGCGCAAGCGCCGCGAAACGACCGTGGGCGGCAAGGCCACGCAGTTCGACGGCAATCCGAATCCCGAAACGGACGACGAAGGCGGCGTCTTCAGCCCGCCCGACGACACGCCCGCCGTTCTGCCGAAGAAGGAAGGCGTGTAGGCACGCCCGGCGCTTGCCGGCCAGCGCTGCGTGCAGGCGCAGCGCCCGCACGCGCCGACCCTTGCGCGGGCTCACGATGAGCAAGCCATGCATGCAGGAGACCACGAAATGCCGCCGCTGATTCCCATCGCCCGCTTCGATCATCAGGTGACCGGCGTCGCCGTGACGCCGCAGGGCCGCGTCTTTGTCAATTTTCCGCGCTGGACGGAGGACGCGCCGGTGTCGGTGGCGGAAGTGCTGCCCGACGGCCAGCTCGTGCCCTATCCGGACGCGGAATGGAATGCCTGGCGCAATGAGACCGCGTTCGAGAAAGCGCTGGACCGGCATTTCGTCTGCGTGCAGGCCGTGCACGCCGACCGGCACGGCGGCTTGTGGGTGGTGGATCCTGGCGCGCCGGGCAATGAACGGGTACTGCCCGGCGCCGCCAAGCTGGTCCGCATCGAGCTGGGCGACGACACGGTCAGCCGCGTCATCCCCATGCCGGAGGACGTCGCGCTGCAAGGCAGTTATCTGAACGACATCCGCATCAGTCCGGACGGCAAGACCGGCTACATCACGGACTCCGGCGCCAAGGGCGCCATCATCGTGGTGGACCTGGACAGCGGCGCGAGCTTCCGCGCGCTGGACGGCCATCCGTCCACGCAGCTGGAGAAGGACGTCGTCGTCCAGGTCGACGGCCATCCCCTGCGCCGTCCGGATGGCCGGCAGCCCATGTTCGCCTCGGATGGCATCGCCCTGTCGGAAGACGGATCCCTGCTGTACTGGCAGGCCTTGACCGGTCGCACCCTGTACGCCATCGAGACGGCGCGGCTGGCCAGGGACGTGCCGGAGCAGGTCCGCGCCACGGCCGTGCGCAGGCTCGGTACGACCCACGTGGCCGATGGACTGCTGATGAGCCGCGATGGGACCTTGTATTTGACCTCGCCCACGGACAACGCGGTCACGTGCTGGACCGGCGATACCACCCGCGTCGTCGTGCAGGACGATCGCCTGCGATGGCCCGACACCATGGCCGAAGGCCCGGACGGCGCGGTGTACGTGACCGCCTCGCACATCCAGGATACCTGCTGGTTCAAGCCGGACGCGCCGCCGGCGATCCGCACCGCGCTGTTCTCCTTCCAGCCACGGGATTGACCCCTGCCCACCTAGCGCGGCCACACCAGGGCCCGCGGGCGCCGGACCGCGCCGCGCGCCGCGGCCCACGGCCCACGGCCCCAAAGCGCCGCAGCTCAACCGGGGCATGTACCTTGCGTCAAGGCGGCGACCACACACCTTCCCGGGAGACCGCGATGAGAGCACTACGATGGCACGGCAAGCACGATATCCGCTGCGATACCGTTCCGGATCCCCAAATCGAACACCCGCGCGACGCCATCGTCAAAGTATCGTGCTGCGCGATCTGCGGCTCGGACCTGCACTTGTTCGATGGCTTCATGCCGGGCATGAAGCACGGCGACATCATGGGCCATGAGTTCATGGGCGAAGTCATGGAGGTCGGCCCGGAGAACAAGGCGTTGAAGCCGGGCGACCGCGTGGTCGTGCCCTTCACCATCATCTGCGGCGAATGCGACCAGTGCAAGCGCGGCAATTTCTCGGTCTGCGAACGCAGCAACCGCAACAAGGACATGGCCGACAAGCTCTTCGGC
The DNA here is from genome assembly GCF_001676705.1 of Bordetella bronchialis. NCBI lineage: Bacteria > Pseudomonadati > Pseudomonadota > Betaproteobacteria > Burkholderiales > Alcaligenaceae > Bordetella > Bordetella bronchialis. The sequence continues at coordinate 918,240 of NZ_CP016170.1, read as the reverse complement.
CACACCACCGCCGGCTTGTTCGGCTACACCCACCTGACGGGCGGCTATCCCGGCGGCCAGGCCGAATTCGTCCGCGTGCCCTACGCCGACAAGACCCACATCAAGATTCCCGAAGGCCTGAGCGACGAACAGGTGCTCTTCCTGGGCGACATCTTCCCCACCGGCTGGCAGGCGGCGGCGCAGTGCGATATCGAGCCCACCGACACGGTCGCCATCTGGGGCGCGGGGCCGGTCGGGCAGATGGCGATACGCAGCGCGGTACTTCTGGGCGCCAGGCAGGTCATCGCCATCGACCGCGTGCCGGAACGCCTGGACATGGCGCGCGCGGGCGGCGCCATCCCCATCAACTTCGACGAGGAAAGCGTACTGGACCGGCTGCGCGACCTGACCCAGGGCAAGGGCCCCGAAAAGTGCATCGACGCGGTCGGCATGGAGTCGCATGCCACACGCTCCATCGATTCCCTGTACGACCGCGCCAAACAGGCGGTCATGCTGGAAAGCGACCGTCCGCATGTGCTGCGCGAGATGATCTACGTGTGCCGTCCCGGCGGCGTGCTGTCCATCCCCGGCGTCTATGGCGGGCTTATCGACAAGATCCCGTTCGGCGCGTCCATGAACAAGGGATTGACGTGGCGCATGGGCCAGACGCACGTCAATCGCTGGACGGACGACCTGCTCAAGCGCATCGCCGAGGGCCAGATCGACCCGTCCTTCGTCATCACCCATCGGGTCAGCCTGGAAGACGGGCCGGAGATGTACAAGACCTTCCGCGACAAGAAGGACGGTTGCATCAAGGTCGTCCTGAAGCCTTGATCGCGCGGGCCGCGCGGGGCCGGTTTGCCCCGCAGCGGAGGCGATAGCACAATACGGGTCGATCCCTGCTATCCCCTCCGACCTTGCCCGCGCCACCCATGAACGGCCCCACCGGCATCTTCGATCGCCATCGACCGCGCCTGCATGCCATCGCCTACCGCATGCTGGGCAGCGTCGCCGACGCCGAGGACGTGGTGCAGGACGCCTGGCTGCGCTGGAACGACGCCGACCACGAAGCGCTGGATAACGCGGAAGCCTGGCTGGTGACCGTGGTCACGCGGCTGTCTATCGACCGCCTGCGCGCACTGAAGGCCCAACGCGAGAACTACGTGGGCATCTGGCTGCCGGAGCCGGTGCTGACGGCATCCCCGCCCACGCCCGAGGAAATCCACGAAACCGCCGACGACGTGTCGGTGGCCTTCCTGTTCATGCTGGAACGCCTGTCGCCCGAATCGCGCGCGGCCTTCCTGCTGCGCGAGGTGTTCGATGCCGAGTACGACGACATGGCGCGCATCCTGGGCAAGAGCGAGGCGACCTGCCGCCAGATCGTCAGCCGCGCCAAGCGGCAGCTGCGCCAGCAAGCCCCCCGCCACGCGGTTTCCCGCGACACCCACCACCGCCTGATGCAAGGCTTCGCCGACGCCATGCGCCGCGGCGACCTGCACGGCCTGCATGCGCTGCTGAGCGAGGACGCCGAGTTGATCGGCGACGGCGGCGGCAAGGTTCCCAGTTTTTCCAGCCTGGTCGGCGGTCGCCGCCTGGCGCAGCTGTTCTATGCGGGCGCGCGCCGCCATGGCCCGGACCTGCGCGTGCAACTGGCACCGGTCAACGGCCAATGGGCGCTCTTGCGCTTCATCGCGGGACAGCTGGAATCCGTGCAGGCCTACGAGACGGACGGCGAACGCATCGTCCGGGTGCTGGTCCAGCGCAATCCCGACAAACTGGCCCGCATCGCCGCTGCCTGCCAGGCGCCCCGCGGGTGAGCCGCGGCCGGTGTCACAAAACCGCCGGCTCCATCGTCTTAGGGGCATGGACAAGACGACACACGCCATTTCGACCGGCACCGCGTCCGCGCGCGGCGGGATGCCGGCCGCCGCCACGACGGCTTCTCCCACGCGCGCCACGGATGCGGCAAGCGCACCCCGCCCCGCCGCGAGCACGGGGGTGGATAGCCTGGCATCCAGCTTCGCCACCCGCTACGCCGGCGTGGTGGCCTTCATCGCGGTCGCGGCGGAGGGCAGCTTCGCCCGGGCCGCGGAGCGCCTGGGCATAGGGCGCTCCGCCGTCAGCCGCAGCGTGCAGAAGCTGGAGGATCATCTGGGCGTGCGCCTGTTCGTGCGGACCACGCGCAGCACCTCGCTGACGCGGGAAGGCGAACGCTTCTACGACAACTGCCGTCCGGGCGTGGAGCGATTCGCGCAGGCCCTGGACGACCTGCGCGCGCTGCGCGACGGACCGCCGTCCGGCCATTTGCGTGTCCGCGCCAACGTGGGCTTCGGCCGCAAGGTCGTCGCGCCGCTGCTGGGCGGCTTTCGCGCGGCCTATCCCGATATCTCGGTGGACCTGGTGCTGGACGACCGGCCTGGCGATTTCGGCAGCGACCGGGTCGATGTGTCGTTCCGCAACGGCCGCATGGAAGACAGCCAGGTCATCGCCAGGCGGCTGATCCCCATGCGCATGCTGCTGTGCGCCGCGCCCGCCTACGCGGCGGCCCACGGATTGCCCCGCGGCATCGAAGACCTGGCCCGCCACCAATGCGTGAACCTGCGCCTGGCGTCGGGACGCGTGCACGAGTGGGAGTTCAGGATCGATGGCGAGGTGCGCAAATTCCTGCCCGCGCCGCCGGGCGCCATGCTGTCCTTCAATGACGCCGAGCTGGTCCTGCAAGCCGTGCTCGATGGCCACGGCATCGCCCAGTTGGCGGAGTACCTGGTCCGCGAGCCCCTGCGCACCGGCGCCCTGGTGGCATGCCTGCCACGGTACGCGACGGACGATCGCGGCCATTACATCTGCTACCAGAGCCGCGAGCACCTGCCCTCGCGCATACGTGTCTTCATCGATTACATGACCGCGCGCATCCGCGCCCTGGATACCCCCACGGCCCTGGCCCCATCGGGCGGCGCGGGGCGGGAGCAAGGGGCCGCCCCGCCGCGCCACCGGGCCGGGCGCGGCCCCGACGGTCCGCCGCGCCCGCATTCCGGCGCGAGGCCCGGCCTGGCGGCCTAGCACGCTAGCTCAGGTTCGCCTTGTCCAGGCCGAACATCTTGTCGAACAGGCCCGGCGTGGTGCGGAAGGCCACGTTCAGCCGGTTCCAGCCATTGATCACCATGACGGCGAAGCTGAGCTCGGTGATTTCCTTTTCGGAGAACTGCGCCCGCACGGACTCGTAGACCGCGTCGGGAACGCCGTCTTCCGGCAGGCGCGTCAGGACCTCCGTCCAGGCCAGGGCCGCCCGTTCACGCGGCGAGAACAGCGTGGACTCGCGCCAGATGGCGACATGATGCAGGCGCAGCTCCCGTTCGCCGTGGATCTTGGCCTGCTTCACATGCATGTCCAGGCAGAACCCGCAACCATTCATTTGCGAGGCCCGGATTTCGACCAGGCCCAGGATGGTCTTGTCGATGGCGCCGGACTTCAGCAGCAGCGCGCCGGTTTCGGCGTACTTCTTGAACAGCTCCGGCGCGTATTCCGCTGCGTTGAGACGTTGCGTCATGGTGATTTCCTCGATGGATGAAAGCCGCCCGCCACGCGGCAGCCCGGCGGGGCGCCGCGTGATGGGGCGTTGCGGACGATCCGGCAACAGGGAAATCGTAGGCGCGGAGCCAGGGACGCGGTAGCCACGCGAGAGGGACCAGCGTGTTGCCCGCGCGGCATCAATCGCGCGGCGCCGCATCCGGCCGCGCGGGCCGCACGCAGGCCAGCGCGGCGATTGCAAGCAGGACGGCCGGCACGCTGTAGATCCAGATGGCCGGTACGTGGGGCAACACCACCCCCGCCAGCAAGGGCCCGGTACCGGCGCCGATATCGCGCCACACCGAGCGGGCGGCCAGCGCCTGGACGCGGCCCGGCCCCGGCGTGCGCATCGCGACGATGGGCGGCAGCAGGGGCAACTGCAAGGCGCGCAACACCACGATGGCCGCCGCGCAGCTCCATATCCAGCCCGCGCCGAATCCCGCCAGGACCGCGGCGGTCGACAGCGACAAGGCCACCAGCAGGCGTTCGGCGCCGAAGCGGTCTGCCAGGCGGCCGCCGACGGGACTGAGCACGATTTCTCCCAGGTAGCGCAGCGCCAGGACCGCGCCGGCCACGATGACGGAACCGGCCGGCATCAGGTCCTTGCCCATGTAGGAAAGCCCGATGATGAACAGGCCATCCAGGGTGAAGCCTTCCAGGAAAGACCAGACATCCAGGCTGCCCGGCAGGCGCAGCCGGCGGGGCGACGCGGGCGCGGGATGCGGCCGGCTGGGCAGGCCGCGCGCCACGGCGATCCCGGCCAGGGCGGCCACGGCCAGCACCAGGAAGATAAGCCGCGGCCCGAATTGGTCCGCCAGCCACGCGCCGGTCGGCAAGGCCAGCACGGGTCCCATGGCGATGACGGCGCGCGACCGCCCATTGCGGCGCGCCGCCGACCGCGGATCCGCGGTCGCCATGGCCTGGGTCGACAGGTTCAGCGCCGCGAAGGCGAGTCCCCACAATAGCCGCAGGGGGACCAGGGCCCAGAAGCCGGACAACGTCGCATAGCCCAGCGCGCTGGCGGCGGCCGCCGCCGCGGCCAGCATGCAGGTGGGCCGGTCGCCATGCCGGGCGTAGAACCGGGCGACCGCGCCGTAGCCCGCGATGCGCACCAGCCGGTTGGCCGCCAGCAGCACACCGGCTTCCGCCAGCGTGACGCCGAACTGCGACGCGTACATGGGCAAGAGCAGGTACAGCACGGTATCGCCGGGCAGGCTCAGGGCCAGCGTGGCCGCGGCACGGCGCGAGTGCAGATCGGTGGCGGACAGGGAAGCGGCCGCGTCGGCGCGCGCCGCATCGGGCGATGTCATGATGGCGCATCGTGCACGCATGGCCGGCGCGTGACAAACGAAATTCGTGCGCGCCATGGGTGATAAAATCTCACGCATGTCCTCTTCCCTGCCGCCCCTGAATGCCGTCCGCGCGTTTCTGGCGGCGGCGCGCCGCCAGAGCTTCACCCTGGCCGCCCAGGACCTTCACGTCACCCACGGCGCGATCAGCCGCCAGGTAAAAAGCCTGGAGGACTATCTTGGCGTGCCGCTGTTCGAACGCCGGGTGCGGCAGGTGCGGCTGACCGCGGCCGGACAACGGTTCCTGGCCGAAGCGGGCCCCGCGCTGGACCAGATCGCGACGGCGGCCCGCCAGCTCATGGCGCGCGCGCCGGTGCGCGCCGTCCGCATCAATGTGCGGCCGTCGTTCGCCGTGCGCTGGCTCATCCCGCGCCTGTCGGATTTCGTCGCGCGACACCCCGGCATAGACCCGCAGATCGTCACCAGCACGGCTCAACCCGATGCGCCGGGCGCGCCCTACGACATCGCCATCCGGCGCGGGCTGGAGGGCTGGCCCGCTTCGCTGCCAACGCATCCCTTCCTGGAGGACGAAGGCCTGCTGGTCGGCGCGCCGCGCCTGATGCGTGGCGTCGACGAGCCCGAAGCGCTGGCCTCGCTGGCGCTGCTGCTATCCAGGACACGCAAGGCCGACTGGGACGACTGGAAGCAGCACGCCGGCATCCCGCGCCTGCGGCCCAAGCGGCAGATTCTGTTCGACCATTTGCATTTCGTGCTGCAGGCCGCGGTGGACGGGCTCGGTTTCACCATCGCGCCGCGATCGCTGCTGTCGAACGATCTGGACACGGGCCGCCTGGCCTGCGCGCTGCCCGCGCTGCGCCTGCCGCTGACGCGCTATTACTACGGCATGTCGCCATCGGCCAGCCGCGAGACGCAATTATTCAGCCGCTGGCTGGACGCACAGGCACACTGCGCACCGTGACGCGTGGCATGATAGGCGCCTTGCATTCCACTGCGCCACCTTACGCGAACATGTCTAATTTGATCGTCCATGGCGGGATCCCGCTGCGCGGCAAGATCGTGCCGTCCGCCAACAAGAACGCCGTGCTGCCCATTCTGTGCGCCACGCTGCTGACGGACCGCCCGCTGCGCCTGGTGGGCGTGCCGGAAATCACCGACGTCAAGAAAATCCTGGATATCTTCCGCACCCTGGGCAGCGACGTGTCGATGGACTTCGACACCGGCGTCCTGGAGCTCCACCACCGCGCCACCGCCTTCGATCCCGCCGTCCACAAGCTGCCGGAAGAGATGCGCTCCTCCATCATGCTGGTGCCCCCGCTGCTGGCGCGCTTTGGCGTCGCGCGGCTGGAAAACGATGTAAAGGGCTGCACGCTGGGGGTGCGTGAGATCGATCCGCACGTCGAGGTCCTGGAGCGTTTCGGCGCGGCCATCGAGCGCACGCCCGACTCGCTCATCGTGCGCGCGGCGGACCGCATGGCCGGCAATCACCATTGGCTGGACTATGCGTCGGTGACGACCACGGAAAACTTCGTGCTGTGCGCGGTGTCGGCAACCGGCACGTCGACGCTGGTCAATGCCGCCTCGGAACCGCACGTGCAGGAGTTCTGCCGCTTCCTGGCGATGCTGGGCGCGGACATCGACGGCATCGGCACCTCGCGCCTGGCGGTGCAAGGCGGAAAGCCGCTGGGCGGCGGGGAATTCCGCTTCAGCGAAGACTTCCACGAGATCGCCACCTTCCTGGCGCTGGGCGCCATCACCGGTGGCGACATCGCGGTCAAGAACAGCGCGCCGGAACAGTTTCCGCTGATCGACCGCACCTTCGCCAAGTTCGGCGTAGAGGTCCTGCATCGCGACGGCTGGTCGCGTGCGGTCAAGGACGGGCCCTTGCGCGTGCGGCGCCCCTTCACGCAAAACATCCTGACCAAGGTGGAAGCCGCGCCCTGGCCCTATCTGCCGGTGGACCTGCTGCCTATCTTCATCGCGCTGGGCGTGCAGGCCGAAGGCAGCGCGATGTTCTGGAACAAGGTGTATGACGGCGCGATGGGCTGGTCGGTGGAATTGTCCAAGTTCGGCGCCCATGTATTCCTGTCGGATCCGCACCGCCTGATCACATTCGGCGGCCTGGCCCTGAGCCCGGCCCGGGTCGAAAGCCCCTACATCATCCGCGTCGCCATCGCGTTGCTGATGGTGGCGGCCAGCATAAAGGGCCGATCGGAAATCATGAACGCGCTGCCGATCCGCCGCGCGCACCCCAACTTCGTGGAGAACCTGCGGTCGGTGGGCGCGCGCGTCGAATGGACCAGCGGCGAATGACCGCCACGCCGGCCGGCTATCCGGCCGCCGGGGTCAACCCGGGAAGGGCATGTCCCGGGCGGGTTTCGCCGGACTCCCCGGATCAACCCTGGAAGGGCATGTTGTCGGTATCGCCGAACTTCAAGTGCGCCATGCCGCTGTAGTCGTGCTCATTGGAGTTGGCGGCGACGCTGGACTGCCCGGCGCTGCTTTCCTTCTGCGGGGTGAAGGGCTGGTTGTCCATGTCGCCGTTGCCGGTCTGGCCGGCGGCACGGGCGGCATGGTATTCCTGCATGACCTGGTCACGCGTCATGGTGCTGTATTGCTTGCCGTAGACGCCTTGGAACGGCGTGGTCTGCGCCTGGGCGGTGCCGATCGCGGCGGCGGAAAGGATAAGGGCGGAAACGATGGTGGCGGCTTTCATGGCGGATCTCCTCGCTGTTGGGTCGGGACGAGCCCCGCGCGCGCCACATCCGGCGCCACCGAGCCCATCCGTATGGCGAGGATTCTGCGCTGCCGCATCCTCCGGATAAACCCTTGGTCGCGAGAATCAATTTTTCAAAAAAATGGGTAATCGGGCGACATGACAGACAAGGGCTGCCGTCCCGTGCTGATTCGCGCGCGGCCAGGACGGCGGCACGCAGCGGAAGGCGCTCGGCACCGGACCACACGCGGCCCTCCGCGCGCGTGGCGGAGGCGCCTGACCGCCGCGCACAATACTGGATAAACATCCAGTATTATTACCCCATGGAACTGTTGACCAAGCTCGAGATCCTGGCGGACGCGGCCAAATACGACGCCTCTTGCGCCAGTAGCGGCGCACCGAAGCGGGATTCGCGCGGCCGCGAGGGCCTGGGCGCCAGCACGGGCGCCGGCATCTGCCACAGCTTCACGCCGGATGGGCGCTGCGTCTCCCTGCTGAAGATCCTGCTGACGAATTTCTGCCAGTACGACTGCCAGTATTGCGTGAACCGGCGTTCCAGCAATGTCCCGCGCGCGCGTTTTTCGCCGCGCGAGGTCATCGACCTGACGCTGGACTTCTACCGCCGCAACTACATCGATGGGCTGTTCCTGAGTTCCGGCATCATCCGCAGCGCCGACTACACGATGGAACAGCTGGTCCAGGTGGCGCGCACCCTGCGCGAAGAACACCAATTCCGCGGCTATATCCACCTGAAGACCATTCCCGACGCCGATGCGCGCCTGATCGCGCAGGCGGGCCAGTATGCGGATCGTCTCAGCGTCAACATCGAATTGCCCACGGACGGCGCCCTTCGGCGGCTGGCGCCGGAAAAGAACGCGCACACCATCAAGCGCGCCATGGGGTCCATCCGCCTGGCCCAGGAAGAAGCGCGGGAAGAGGCGCGCGGCGCCAGGCGGCCGCCGCGCCATGCGCCCGCGGGCCAGAGCACCCAGATGATCGTCGGCGCCGACGACGCCGATGACCGCACCATCCTGCGAACCGCGCAAACGCTTTATGGCTCGTACAAGCTGAAGCGCGTGTATTACTCGGCCTTCAGCCCCATCCCCGACAGTCCGTCCGGCCTGCCCGCCGCCGCGCCACCCTTGCTGCGCGAACACCGCCTGTACCAGGCGGATTTTCTTCTGCGCGGCTACGGTTTCCAGGCCGACGAATTGTTCGCGGCGGCCGGCGACCTGCCGCTGGATATCGATCCCAAGCTGGCCTGGGCGCTATCGCATCGCGAGTCGTTTCCCGTGGACTTGAACCGGGCGCCGCAGGACCTGATCGCGCGGGTGCCCGGCATCGGGATGCGGAATGCCAAGCGCCTGGCGGAGCTGCGCCGCCTGCGCGCCATCCGCTACCAGGACCTGATCCGCCTGCGCTGCGCCATGGACAAGATCAAACCCTTTATCGTCGTGCAGGACTACCGGCCCGGTCTCGCCGAACCGCCGTCCGAACAGCTGCGCCAATCGCTGTCACGCGCGCCGCGGCAATTGGCCTTGCTATGAATGGCACGGACCATCCGACACTGGTGGTCAGCAAGGGCTACGACGGCTGGCGCGAACAGGCCTTGCGCGCGCTGGCCGCCGGCTGGCCGCCGGAGACACTGACCTGGGCGGAACACGCCACCGCGCAGGACGCCACGGCGGAACAAATGGCGCTGGACTATATGCCAAGCTCCGCGCCCGGCGGGGGCCCCGCCGCGACGAAGCTCGCGGAACCGGGGCCCGATAAGTCCCGGCCAGGCGCGGATGACCCGGTGCGCCCCCGTGCCGACGCCAGCGGCGACGCGTCGGTGCGCATCTCGCGGACCCTGGCCGCCTTGCTTCAGGACGCGGCGCTGTATCGTTCGCCGCAGCGCTGGGCCTTCCTGTACCGCGTGCTGTGGCGCTGGCGGCAGGGCGATCGCAGCGTGGAATCCGCCGCGGACGAAGACGGCGCGCGCCTGCATGCCATGGTGAAGGCGGTACGGCGCGCCAAGCACGACATGATCGCCTATGTGCGCTTTCACCGGCGCCCGGCGGATGCCGTGCCGGAATACATGGCATGGTACGAACCGGAACACGACGTCCTGGCCTATGCGGCGGATCACTTCGCGGCGCGCATGGGGGCGTCCTCGTGGCTGATCGGCACGCCGCGCGGCGCGGCCCTGTGGGACGGCCGCACGCTGCGGCTGTCCGATGCGCCGGCCGATGCGGCATCGATACGCGCCGCCGCCGCGGGCGACCAGGCCGAGCCGCTGTGGCTGGCCTATTACAAAAGCATCTTCAATCCGGCGCGGCTGAATGAAAACGCCCTGCAGCGGCAGATGCCGGTGCGCTTCTGGAAGGGGCTACCCGAAGGCCCGCTCATCCCGGGCATGATCGCCGCCGCGCGCAACGGCGCGCGCCGCGTGGCCCAGGCCGATGCGGTCGGCGCCATGGATGGCCGGCGGATCGCCGTCGATGCCCGGCAGGCGCAACCGCGGCGGACCGCGCCGTCCTCCCTGGACGCATGCCGCCGCTGCGAGCTCTGGCGCCATGCCACCCAGGCCGTTCCCGGGCAGGGCCCGGCGACGGCGCGGGTGATGCTGGTGGGCGAACAACCGGGCGACCAGGAAGACCTGGCGGGCCGCGTCTTCGTGGGGCCCGCGGGCCAGGTCCTGGACGAGGCCCTCGTCCGCGCCGGCGTGCCGCGCGACGCGGTCTTCCTGACCAATGCCGTCAAGCACTTCAAGTGGCTGCCCCGCGGCAAGCGGCGGCTGCACAAGACCCCGGCGCAGCAGGAAGTCGAGGCCTGCGCGCATTGGCTGGACGAGGAACTCGCCCGCGTGCGGCCCGCGGTCATCGTCACATTGGGCGCCACGGCCCTGGGCGCCATCCTGCGGCACAAGGCCAGCATGAAAGACTATCTGGATACGCCCGTGCGCTTGGGGGATGCCTGGCTGGTGGCCACCTGGCACCCCTCGTATGCGCTGCGCGTGAACGACGCGGCGGCGCGCGGGAAAATCGTCGAAGGCATCGCCGCCGCCATCGAACGCGGCTGGCAACTGGCCGCCGCCACGCCCGGGCAACCGCCGTCTCATTGATCAGCACGAAGCGCCACCCGGGGCAAGGCCGTTCCGCCGCGCCCGCGCCACCGGGCGCCCGGCACGGCCGTTGCGGCCCGCGATCCAGCGCACACCCGCGCGCCAACACGGATCGCACCGCGAGGAAACATCATGAGCGACAGCACGGCAAAGCAGCGCAACATGGTCGAACGCCAGTTGCGCGCGCGCGGCATCCGGGACGAACGCGTCCTGGCGGCGATGGAAAAGGTGCCGCGCCACGCCTTCGTTCCGCCCCCGCTGGTCGAGTTCGCCTATGACGACGCCCCATTGCCGCTGCAGTCGGGGCAGACCATCTCGCAGCCCTACATCGTGGCCATGATGGCGCAAGCCGCCCGGCTGCAACGCTCCGACCGCGTCCTGGATATCGGCACCGGCTCCGGCTATGCGGCCGCCGTGCTCGCCGAGCTGGCGGACCGGATCGACAGCGTGGAACGCCTGCCCGAGCTGGCGGAGCAGGCCCGGGCGACCCTGGGTTCGCTCGGCTACGAACGCATTTGCGTCCATATCGGCGACGGAACGCTGGGCTGGCCCGATGCCGCGCCCTTCGACGCCATCCTGGCGGCCGCCGCGGGCCCGGACGTGCCGGAGGCCTGGCGCCAGCAGCTCGCGATAGGCGGGCGCATCGTGATGCCGGTCGGCCGCAGCCGCGCGGGACAGCGGCTGGTCCGCGTCACGCGCGTGGGGCGCGACGAGTTCGACGAGGAAGACCTGGGCGGCGTGGCCTTCGTCCCGCTGGTGGGCGAGCAAGGGTGGCCCGACCCTTCGGCGGGCGACGAGACGGCGGCGCGCAAGAACGATACGCCGGCACATCCGGACGACGATACGGACGGCCCCGCGCCGCCCGCCGCCGCTGCCGCATCGGCCGGTTCCCCGCCGTCGCGCGCAGGCCGGAAACGCCGCCCCGCGGCGTCGGGCGGCGACATCCCGCCGGACGCCCTGTCCGATGCCATATGGGAAGCGGCCGAAGCCCTGCCCGACATCGACGACGCCTTGTTCGCGCCCTTGTTCGACCGCTTCGCCGACAAGCGGGTGGTGCTGCTGGGCGAGGCCAGCCATGGCACCACGGATTTCTATCGCGCCCGCGCGGCCATCACGCGCAGGCTGGTCGAAGCCCATGGCTTCGACATCGTGGCGGTAGAGGCCGACTGGCCCGACGCGGCGGCGATCGACCGCCACGTCCGCCATCGTCCCCATGCCCCGCGCGAGGAAGCGCCCTTCCGCCGCTTCCCCACCTGGATGTGGCGCAATACCGATGTCGACGCCTTCGTCGAATGGCTGCATGCCTACAACGGCGTGCTGGAGCCCGGCGAGCGCGCCGGCTTCTACGGCCTGGACCTGTACAGCATGTCCGCATCGATCGCGGCGGTGTTGTCCTATCTGGACCGCACGGATCCCGAAGCGGCCAGCGTGGCCCGGGAACGCTATGGTTGCCTGATGCCGTGGCAAAAGGATCCGCGCGTCTATGCGCGTGCCGTGGCCAGCCAGGGATTTCGCCGCTGCGAAGAGGCCGTGCTCGGCCAGTTGCGCGATTTGCTGGACAAGCGGCTGGATTACGCCCTGCGGGATGGCGACAACTTTCTGGACGCCGCGCAGAATGCCCGCCTGGTCGCCTCGGCCGAACGCTATTACCGCACGCTTTACCAGGGGCCCGCGCAAAGCTGGAACCTGCGCGACACGCATATGTTCGAAACCCTGGCCCATCTGCTGGAGGCGCGAGGCCCCGCTTCGCGGGCCGTCGTGTGGGCGCACAACTCCCATATCGGCGATGCGTCGGCCACGGAGATGGGCCGCGTGCGCGACGAGATCAACATCGGCCAGCTGTGCCGCGAACGATACGGCAGCGAGGCCGCGCTGGTCGGCTTCGGCACCTACGCCGGCACGGTCGCCGCCGCGGAGGACTGGGACGGCCCCATGCGCCTGATGCGCGTGCGGCCGGCGCGGCCCGACAGCTACGAACACATCATGCACCGCACGGGCCAGCCGTGCTTCCTGCTCGACCTGCGTCCCGGCGTGCACGATACGCTGCGCGCGCTGCTGGAGGAACCGCGGCTGCAACGCTATATCGGCGTGACCTACCGTCCGGACACCGAGCTCTACAGCCACTATGCGGAGGCCTCGCTGTCCCGGCAATACGACGCGTACGTGTGGTTCGACGAGACCGCCGCCGTCACGCCGCTGCCCACGCAGCCGCGCGCCGGCATGCCGGAAACCTATCCTTTCGCGGTGTAGCGGGGGACGCCCCTAGGGCCTGTTAACGCTAGAAGGCCCTAGGCCTGCGCCAGCACCTGCTGCTGGGACGCCTTCAGTCGCTCCGACAGGAAATCCAGCAGCACGCGCACCGCCGGCGTCATTCCATGGCGCGAGGGATAGATGCAGTGCAGGATGCCGCTGGGCGAACGCCACTGCGGCAGCACCGGCACCAGCCGGCCGTCGCGGCGTTCCGCGTGGGTGGCCGTGGTCGGCAGCAAGGCGATGCCGCGGCCGCGCAGCGCGGCTTCCACCAGCACGGTGAAGTCGTTGCACACCAGCGCCGGCTTGATCGGGACTTCCAGCCGTTGCCCATGCTCGTCCAGCAGGGTCCATTGCGAGGGCTCGCCCGGCGCGGCGAAATGCAGCGCTACGTGCTCCGCCAGTTCTTGCGGCGTGGCGGGCTGGCCCCACCGCTGCAGATAGCCGGGACTGGCGACCAGGGCCACCGCCGTCTGGCCCAGGTGCCGGACGACGAAGTCCGCATCCGTGTTCAGTTGCTCGCGCACCCGGATGGCCACGTCCACGCCCTCGGCGATCAGGTCGACGCGGCGATTGGTGACCATCAGCTCCACCGTGATGTCCGGCCAGGCATCCAGGAATTCGGGCAATACCGGCGCCACCATCCACTGCGCGATGGCGACGGGACAACTGACGCGCACCGGCCCCGACGGCGCGGCTTTCAGGTGCTGCATGGCCTCGTGCGCGGCGCGGGCGGCAGCGGAGACCTCGCGGCAATACTGCAGGTAGCGTTCGCCGGCCGTGCTCAGCCGCAAACGGCGCGTGCTGCGCTGTAGCAGGCGCACCCCCAAGGACGATTCCAGTTCGGCGATCCGCCGGGAAAGCCGCGATTTGGGGATGTTCAGGGCACGGGCGGCGGCGCTGAAACCGCCGTGTTCCACCACCTGGGAGAAGTAATAGAGATCGTTCAGGTCCTGCATGGCGGCCCTATTGTTCTATGGATGGAACGAGCCGTTCATCTTAACCCCCTTTTTGGGTCGAATCATCCTGCGTAAAGTTTGCCCATCGCAGGACACCACCCCATTCCATTCAGGAGATCCGCCATGAACATGCTCGTCATCCATTCCTCCATCCTGGGCAGCAACTCCAAGTCGCGCCTGGTCGCCGATCAGCTGGTCAGCCGCCTGGCGGAGGCCGATCCCGGCATGACGATCCGCACCCGCGACCTGGGCGAAAACCCGCTGCCCTATGTGGATGCCGGCCACATCGGCGCCTTGTTTACGCCGGCCGAGCAGCGTAACGACGAGCAGGCCCGGGCCGTGGCCCTGTCGGACGAGCTGGTCGCCGAGATCGCCCAGGCCGACCGCGTCGTGATCGCCGCCCCGATCTACAACTTCAACGTGCCGGCCCAGTTGAAGACCTATATCGACTACATCGCCCGCGCCGGCGTGACCTTCAAGTACGGCGCCGACGGCAAGCCGCAAGGGCTGTTGACGGGCAAGAAGGTGTACGTCGTGACCGCGCGCGGCGGCAAGGCGGTGGGCACCGAGTTCGACCAGGCCACCTCGTATCTGCGCGTCGTCCTGGGCTTCCTGGGCATGACCGACATCGCCTTCATCCACGCCGAAGGCCTGAACATGGGCGCCGATGCGGCGGCGGCCGGCCTGGAGAGCGCGCGCAACCAGATCGACCAGCACGTCGGCGAACTGGCCATGGCCTGAGCGCGGGCGGGACGCGGGGCCGGGCGGGCATCGTCGGATAAGATGTCGGTCCGCCAGCCATACAGGGAAAGAAGCATGCTTTCGACGATCCAGCCGGGCCCCGTGTTCAAGGACAACCTGCGGCAATTGCCGCCCGTCGACGGCATCGAACGCATCGATCTCATCGATGCCGCGGGCACGGTCGTGGCCAGCATCGAGAACCAGCCGGGCAAGCAAGGCTCGCTGGCGGTCTACAACTACCTGTCGCGCGCCTTCGGCGCCCTGGACGCCAAGGCCGCCCGGCACGGGCTGGAGGTTTTCGGCGAGCACACGCCCGATGCCCGTGCGCGGCCGGGGGCGCATCCCAACGTGGACCGCCTGTTCGCCATCGTCGACGGAGCCGACGCCTTGCGCATCGACGTCAAGGCCGCCGGCCGCTGAGCCCCTTTTCCCCGGCACAGCGATTGCGGCCTGTCCGTGCAAGGGGCGGTATCCACCCGCCCGGCACAGACAGGAGTCCGCAATGCTTCCTCAACCAGACCCCAACCGGCAGGCGCCGCGGCCTTCCAGGAAGACCGACCTTTCCGACCCGCGGCCGGACATGGACCATCCCCCCGCCGCGCAAGCCCAGGACCAGCCGGCCTTCGACCGCGCCACCGCGGCTGCCGAGGATGACGCGCGCGACGGCGCGCCCAACGCCAGGCAGAACCCCACGCCGCCGGAAACCGGCCGCCACAACAAACGCGGCACGCTGCGCCGTTCCGGCGACGACGAAACGGGCTGATCGGGGATCGGCCCATCCGCGCACAGCCATCCGCGGCAGGACGCCGTATCGAAACACGGCGCCTTCCGCGCCTTGCTACCCCAGCAACAGGAGGAAACCATGGCACCTCAACAAGGCGGCAATCCCATGGCGCCGCATATCGTGGACAAGCTCAAGGAAGACCGGCACCAGATACCGCGCGACGCGCCGCCCCGCGACGAATACAACCCCAGCGACGGGCACACCGGCTCGCGCGATGAAGGCGATGAAGAAGACCAGAAGCCCATCGACACCAAGGACGAGCTGTAGCGGCTGAAGCGCGGGCCGGCATGGCCCGCGCGGGCCTGCCCTGGCGCCGCATTACGATCCCAGGCAGACGGCGCCCGCCGCGACGACCGCGCAGGTCAGCCACCGGCGCGCGCTGACCGCCTCGCCCAGGAAGACCCGCCCCAGCAGCACCGCGAACACCACGCTGGTTTCGCGCAGCGCGGACACCGCGCCCATGGCGCCCCACTGCATGGCCCATATCACGATGCCGTAAGCCGCGATGGACACCAGCCCGCCGGCCAGCGAGGAAGCGACCGCCATGGGCGCGCCGCGTACCGGCAGCCACAGCGCGGCGGCGCCGCGCATCGCCACGAACAGCACCGGCATCAGCCAATAGAAAAGGAACATCCAGGCCGTGTACGACCACGCCTGCCCGCCTGACACGCGCACGCCGATGCCATCGATGACCGTGTAGAGCGCGATCGTGGCCCCCGTCGCGAGCGCGGCCAGCGCGACGTGCACCGAGGCATGCCGCGACGCCGCGTTGCTTGCATCGGCGCCGCGGCGCGGGCCGGCCGGGCCCGCCATCGCGAGCGCGACGATGCCGCCCGATATCATCGCGATGCCAAGCAGATGTAGGGGCCCGATGCTTTCCCGCGCGAAGACCGCCGCGCCCAGGGTAACGAGCAAGGGCGACGATCCGCGCGCGATGGGATAAGCCTGCGTCAAATCCCCGCTGCGATACGCATACACCAGGCTGATGTTGTAAAGAATGTGCGTCAGGCCGGAGGCGGCCAGGTACGGCCAGGCCGCCGGCGCCGGCAAGGGCGCGTACACGGCCACGACGGTGGCCACCGCCGCGATGGCGACGCTCATCCAGGTCATGGACAGGAAGCGGTCGCGGTTGCCGTGCAACAGCGCGTTCCAGCTGGCATGGAGCAGGGCCGCGAACAGGACGGCGGCGCCGGTATAGCTGAACATAGTCGGTCCGAAGGTCGGCAGGCATCGGGGAAGCAAAGCGAGGCACGCCAGCCAGTTGCGCCATCTTCGCGACAGGATATCCAGCGGGCGCGGCGGGGGACAACCGATATAAATTGCCCACGCAGGTCAGTTTTTCTAGCGCGAAACCCCGCGCCGCCACGCCGGCATCCTCCCTGCCTGTTGCCAGGCGTGCGCGGCACAGGCGGGCCGAATCGGTGTACAACTGGGCCGCCGCGCCACGAAGGGCCGCGGTGCCGGCCCAGGCCGGCAAGGCGCCCCCGTCACCCGATCTTCTGGAAACACCCGATGGACATCAACCTTCCCGACGTACTCGCGGAAATCCAGGCGCAGTTTGCGCGCTACGAGCAGGCATTGACGCACAACGATGTGGCGGTGCTAGACGAGCTGTTCTGGGACAGCCCGCACACCCTGCGCTACGGCGCCACGGAAAACCTGTATGGCTACGAGGCAATCCGCGCCTTCCGCGCGGCCCGCCCCGGCCAGGGCCTGGAGCGCGAAGTCCTGCGCACGGCCATCACGACCTACGGCCGCGATTTCGCCACCGCGAACATCGAGTTCCGCCGCGCCGGCTCGCCCCGCATCGGGCGCCAGAGCCAGACCTGGATGCGCACGCCGGCCGGCTGGCGCGTGGTGGCGGCACATGTCAGCCTGATGGCCTGAGGCGACCGCGCCCGGCATCGCGGTGGCGGCGCATGGCATGCCCCGGGACGCAGCCCCGGCGGTCACAGAACACTTCGGCGGGCCCGGTCAGGTCCAGCTGCGTCAGCCGCGGATACAGCACCAGGCCTATGGATAGTGCGGGCGCGTCCATTTCTTTTCCCCAAGCAGGTATGACCGCCCGAGTGTATCCGGGCGGCCGGTGCGCGAGCGTGTCGCGCCCGGCTTCCGGCGAACGAGGCGGATCCCTTAAGCTAACGGCCTTTCAACCCCAGGGTACCGCGACATGACGCAAGACTCCCCCGCCGCCGTCGTCCAGAAGCAGCTGGATGCCTACAACGCCAAGGACCTGGATGCGCTGCTGCAGGCCTATGCGCCGGACGCCGAGCAATATGCGCTGCACGGCCCCCTGCTGGCCAAGGGCCACGAGGCCATGCGCGCGCGGTTTGCCGCGCGATTGGCCGAACCGGACCTGCATGCGCGCCTGCTGGCCCGCACCGTCATGGACAACATCGTCACGGACCTGGAGGTGGTCACGCGCAACTTCCCGGAGGGCGTGGGGACCATGGAAATGCTATGCGTGTACGAGGTGGTGGACGGGCGCATCCAGCGCGCGTCCTTTGCCCTCGGCAAGCCGCGCCTGTCCTAGACGTAGCACGGTCCTTCGATCAGGGGATGGGCGGCGATGAAGGCCGGATCGATGCGCAGGCCTATGCCCACCCCTTCCAGCGCCCGCACGCAGCCGTCGGCATCCAGGACATAGGGCGGCTGGTCCGTCATGTCGTCCCGGAAAGGGTTGTACGGCGTCAGGTCGGCCTCGAAATAGCCGGGGTTGTCGATGCCGCACAGGAAGCCGATGGACGTCGCCATGTTGATGGCGGTGGCGGACGTATGCGGATGGATGGCGATGCGCCGCGCGCCCGCGATGGCCGCGATCTTCAGGCACTCCGTGATGCCGCCGGCCTTGGACAGGTCCGGCTGCGCGAACCCTATCGCTTCCGACGCCAGCAGCGGATCGAATTCGTAGCGGGTGTAGTGGTTTTCCCCCGCCGCCAGCGGGGTGCGGCCCAGCCCGGCGGCGCGGCGGTACAGGGCCAGGTCGTCGGCGGGAAAAGGTTCTTCCAGCCAACCCACGCGCAGCTCGTCGTAGGCCGGCATGACGCGCCTGACGTCGTCCAGCGTGTAGCTGGTGTTGGCGTCCACCAGGATATCGATATCGTCGCCCAGCGCCTGGCGCACGGCCGCGACCCGGGCGATATCGCGGCCCACCGTGTCGCCGACGCGCAGCTTCACGGCCCGGTAGCCCTGCTCCACATAGCGACGGGCCTCTTCGGCCAGGGACTCGGGGGCCTGCCATCCCAGCGATATGCCGCCGGCGTAGGCCTTGACGGGCCGGTTCCTGCCGCCCAGCAGGGCATACAGCGGCAAGCCGGCCGCCTGGCAGCGCAGGTCCCATAGGGCCAGGTCCAGGCCGCTGAGCGCCAGCGCGGCGGCGGTGCCCATGCCATGGCTGCCGATCTGCATCTTGTACACGCGCGCCCACACGCCGGAAACGTCCATGGCATCCATGCCCAGGACCAGTTCGCGCATCGTGGTATCGATCAGCCTGGCGATGGCGCCGGGGCAGCGGCCATGGTGCGCCTCGCCCCAACCCACCCGGCCGTCGTCGGTGTCGACGCGCACCAGCACGGCGTCGCGCTTGACGCTGCGGCCTATGCCCAGGGTGACGGATTTGTCGGGGGGCACGGGAACGGAAACGGGATAGGCACGGATCTGCGTAATCTTCATGGCGGTCTGCGTGTGGCGATTATTCGTATACCTGCGGGTTGACGGGGTTGGCGTAGCGTTCGCCACGCAGCAGGCGCAGCACCTCGTCCACAGTGCCGCGGCTCATGCGGCGCATGCTCGATCGGGTGATGCCCGCCACATGGGGCGTCAACAGCAGCCTGGGCAGCGCGCGCGGATAGAGATCCGCAGGTATCGGCTGCACGTCGTGCACGTCCAGCGCGGCGCCGCCCAGGCGGCCGGCCTGCAAGGCCTGCATCAAGGCCGCGGTGTCCACCACGGCGCCGCGCGACACGTTGATCAGCAAGGCGTCGGGCTTCATCGCGGCCAGCGTCGCGGCGTCGACCATGCCGCGCGTTTCCGGCGTCAGCGGGCAGGCCAGGACGACCACGTCGGCGCGGCCGAAGAGCGTGGGCTTGTCCACCGCGCCGACGCCGTCCGGCAGTGTTTCCGGCCGGCGGGTCAGGCCGCATACCTTCATGCCCAGGGCCAGCGCCACGCGCGCCAGCGCGCCGCCTATCGTGCCCACGCCCACGATGCCCAAGGTGCGCTCATTCAGCTCCAGCGTGCCGTCGGCGGCCGCGCGCCGTCCCGCCCAGTCGGCAACCGGATCCCGCAGCGCGAGCGCCTGCATGTCGCGCGACAGGTGGAACATGGCGTTGATGCAATACTCGACCACGGACGCCGTGTTCGAGCCGGGCATGTTGGCGACCGGAATCTTCAGCGCATCGGCACGCTGCATGGGAATCAGGTCCACGCCCACGCCATGGCGGACCACGCCCTTCAGGCGCTTCGCATGGTCGAAGATGTCGTCCGGCAAGCGGGAGCGCACGACCAGGACGTCGGCCTCGGCCACCAGCGCGCGCAGGGTATCCGGCCGGCTGTCGGGCGCCACGATGACGCGCGCATGCCGGGACAGGCGGGCATATTCATCGGCGTGGATGGGGTCGGTCAGCAGGACGATGGCGGTGCCGCCCCGCGGCGGGGTTCCGTCGCGTGTCGGCGCATCGTCGCGCGGGCCTGGCGTATCGGCGGCCATGCCTTTATATCTCCACGATAGGGTTGCTGAGTTCTCCCAGGCCGCTGATGCGCAGGGTGGCGCGCTGGCCATGCCGCAGCCAGGCCGGAGGAACGTGGTTCACGGCCACGCCCGCCGGCGTGCCGGTGGCGATGATGTCGCCCACGTCCAGCGGCATGCGGGCCGACGCATGCGCCACCAGCTCGTCGATGCGGAACAGCATCTGCGATGTATTGGAGGCTTGCAGCGCGACGCCGTCGACATCCAGTTCCACGGCCAGATCGTGCGGGTCCGCGATGTCGTCGGCGGAAACGATCCACGGCCCCAGCGGCCCGGAAGTCGCCTGGTTCTTGCCGCGCACGAAACCGCAATCCTCGCGCACCATATTCGTATAGCTCACGTCGTTGAAGATGGCATAGCCGCAGACATGGGCCGTGGCATCATCGCGATGGACGCGCAATGCCGGCTTGCCGATGACGGCCGCCAGTTCGGCCTCGTAGGTCACCTGGTTGCCGGGGATGAGCCGGATGGGCGCATCGGGACCGACGACCGTCGCGCGCGACTTGACGAAAAGCACGGGCTCCTCCGGCAGCGGCCGGTTGCCGGCCGCCAGCGCATCCAGGTAATTGAACGCCGCGCCGACGATCTTGCCGGGGCTGGGCAAGGGCGCCAGCAGGCGCACCCCCGACAAGGGCAACAGGCAGGATGCCGCGGGCGGCGACGCTTTCAGCGCCCGGGAAAGCGCCACCAGGCCGGCCTCGATCCACGCCTGCATCGAGGCCGCCAGCGGCTGCAGCGGGGCGGGGCGGGCCGGGTGCGCGCCGTCGATGACGTGCTCCGGCTGGCCGGCCGGCGGCCACAGCGCGCCGGCGCGGACCTGGCCCTGGTGTTCGAAGGTAACGAAACGCATGGCTATCGAGCTCCGCCGCGGTCAATCGGCGGAAGCGCCGGAGGACTGGACCAGGTCTTTCCACAGCACGACTTCGCGATCCAGGAAAGTCTTGAATTCCTGCGGCGTGCTGCCCACCGCCTCCGACCCCTGGTTTTCGATGGCCTGCCGCATTTCCGGGCTGCGGGTGACGGTGACGATGTGCCGGGAAAGCGCGTCCACCACCGCGGGCGGCGTCTTGGCCGGGACGAACACCGCGTTCCAGGTCGATATGTCGAAACCCGGCAGCGTCTTGGCGATGGGCGGCACGTCGGGTATCTGGGGGGCCGGCTTGCTGGTGGTAATACCCAGGGCCTTCACCTTGCCGCTGCGTATGAACGTCAGCGCGTCGATCAGCGGCGCGAACATGATCTGGATGTTCCCGCCGATGACGTCCGACATGGCCGGCGCAGCGCCCTTGTAGGGCACATGGGTCATTTCCACCTTGGCGAGCTTGGCGAACATGACGCCGCCCAGGTGCTGGGAGGTGCCCGGACCGCCGGAACCGTAGTTCAACTGGCCCGGCCGTTCCTTGGCCAGCTTGATCAGGTCCGACACGTCGTTGGCCGGCAGGTTGTTGTTGGCCACCAGCACCAGCGGCGTATTGGCGATCTGCGAGACCGGAATGAAATCCTTCAGGATGTCGAAGGGCAGCTTCTTGAACAGCGCGATATTGGCGATGGACGTGCTGGTGCCCATGAACAGCGTGTAGCCGTCCGGGGCGGACCGGGCCACATAGTCGCCCGCGATATTGCCGCTGGCGCCCGGCTTGTTCTCCACGACCACGGGCTGCCCCAGCGCCTTGCCCAGGTCGCGCGCCAATATGCGCGCGACGATATCCGTGCTGCCTCCGGCGGCGAACGGGACCACGATGTTGATATTGTGCTCGGGCCAGGCGGCCCTGGCGGCCGCCGGGCAGATCGCCAGTGCCGCCAGCAGCGCCGCGGCCATGCCCTGTTTGAACGTGCGCATGTCTTCCTCCTTGTTTTGTTATCTCGTGGCGGCGGATCGCCTATGACAGGACGGCGACCCGTTTCCGCTCGATCAGGTCGAAGTCGATATCCGCGCCCAGGCCGGGGCCGGTGGGCGCGTACACATAACCGTCGGCATCGGCCTGGATGTCCGTCGCCAGGCCGTACTTCTGCGCGCCGTCCGGCAGCAATACCTCGAAGAACTCGGTGTTCTTCAAGGCCATGATCACATGCAGGCCCGCCACATTGTTCAGCGAATTCCCGCCGTGATGCACTTCGTAGTTCATGCGGAAGGATTCCGCCAGGTGCGCCGTCTTCATCATGGTCGTGATGCCGCCTTTCAGGGCGACGTCGCCGCGCAGGAAATCCGTGGCCTGCTGCAGCACCCACGGCGCGTAGGAGTCCAGGCCCGCCGCCGGGAATTCCGTTGCCATGATGGGGATGTGCAGCTGCTGCTTCAGCTTCACATAGTTGTACACATCGGCGTCGTGCAGGGGGTCTTCGTACCAGTAGTAATTCAGCTCCTGCAGCGCGCGGCCCACGCGCACGGCCTCCGGATACTGATAGCTCCAGGCCGCGTCCAGCATGACCAGGTAGTCGTCTCCCACCGCCTCGCGCACGGCCTTGCATACCTTGATGTCCTGCTGCCAGGGATGGGGCGGATGGATTTTGTAGGCCGCCCAGTTCAGCGACTTGTAGTGCAGGGCTTCCTCCGCATAGGCCTGCGGGCTGTCCAGGATCATGGAGCTGGCATAGGCCTTGACGCGATCGCGGTAGGAGCCGAGCAGGCGGTGGATGGGCATGCCCGCCGCCTTTCCGCAGATGTCCCACAGGGCCACGTCGCAGGCGCCTATGGTGCGCACGGTGGTGGTGCGCGAACGGCGCCACAGGGCCTGGTTCAGGCGCTCCCGGTCCAGCGGATCCTCGCCCATCAGGATGGGTTTCAGGTACTTGATCAGGTTGGGGCCGTCCAGGTCCCCGCCGTAGTAGGCGGATCCCAGGAAGGCATGGCCCGTGATGCCTTCGTCGGTCTCGATCTTGAGCAGGCCGATCTTGCTGGACCCGGCGAACTTGCCCGTATGCGCGGCATAGCTGGTGGGCGGGATGTCGTCCCAGGCGAACAGGGTGAGCGTGACGTCGACGATCTTCATTGCGCGTTCCGTTGGTGGGGGAAATTTGAATTACTATAGTCCTATATAGGACTAAGTGTCTTGCAAAGCTTCCGCGCTGTCAACGGGCGCCGATGAAAAAACCGCGGCAAGCGAGCTGGCCGCCCGACGACCGGTGGGCGCGGCGCCCTGGCCGTAGGCGCACGATCACGCGGCGGCTGCCCCCCGGTCCATGTAACGGCTTGGAGATAAACTGTCGCGATGCCAAAAAATGCTGCTTCCCGCTCCCTGCCTCGCATCCGCCTTGCCGGTCCGGAGGGACTGCCCAAATATCTGCAACTGAAGAATGCGCTCGCCCAGGAGATCTCCGGCGGGCAATGGGAACCCGGCCAGCAACTGCCGCCGGAGGACATGCTGGTGGAAGCGACGGGGCTGAGCCTGGGAACGGTGCAGCGGGCGCTGCGTATGCTGGTGGACGAAGGCGTGCTGGTGCGGCGCCACGGCGCGGGCACCTACGTGGCCAAGCGCCGGTATCCCATGGGCGGGCCGTTCCAGCATTTCCGTTTCATCGACGACACGGGCGAAGGCATATTGCCTATCTACACCAACGTGCTGAAACGCTACGCGGTGGAGGACTACGGCCCGTGGACCGAGCTGCTGAAGACCGAGAACATCACCTGTATCGACCGCGAATTCTCGATCAATAACGAGTTCTCGCTGTACGTGCGGATCTACTTCAACAGCAGCCGCTTTCCCGAACTGACGTCGGTCAATCTTGCCGAACTGAACGGCGTCAGCTTCAAGGACCTGCTGGCGCGCAAGTATGGCCAGCCGACGGCGTCATATACGGAGCGCATGAGCGTGGCCAAGCTGCCGCCCTTCGTCGTCCAGGCCTTGAAGCTGCCGCGCAACACCGTGGGCGTGCGGCTCGACATCGTGGCCGCGGACCAGAACGGCGAGGCCATCTACTTCCAGCACGCCTACATACCGCCCAACGCGCGGCAATTGCTGATGCAGGATCACTGAAGGGACGCCCGGTCAGGGACGCCCGGTCAGGGTCCTCCCGTCAGGGTCCTCCCGGTCAGGGACCCGCGGGGGAACCCTAGATCCCCTGGCCGCCGGACACTTCGATACGCTGCGCGTTGATCCAGCGGTTGTCCTCGGACAGCAGGCTGGCGATCATCGGGCCGATGTCGTCGGGCACGCCCACGCGGCCCAGCGCCGTCATGCCGGCGAACAGGCGGTTGAAGTCCGGCGTGTCACGCACGGCGCCGCCGAAGAAGTCGGTCTCGATCGCGCCGGGCGCGACCGCGTTGACCGTAATCCCGCGGCGGCCCAGTTCCTTGGCCATGTACACCGTCAGGACCTCGACCGCCCCTTTGGCGGCGGCATAGGCGGACCAGCCTTCGGCCGAGACGCGCGTCAGGCCGCTGGACAGATTGACGATGCGGCCGCCGTCCGCCAGGAGCGGCAGCAGTTTCTGCGTCAGGAAGAACACGCCCTTGAAATGCACGTCGACCAGTTTGTCGAAGGCTTGCTCGCTCATCTCGGCCAGGGGCGCCATGTCGCCATGGCCCGCATTGTTGACGAGATGATCGAAAGTGTCGCGCCCCCAGGCCTGCCCCAGGGTGTCCTTCAGGCGCGCCGCGAAATCGGCGAATGTGGCGGCGTTGCCGGCATCCAGCTGCAGCGCGGCCGCCTTGCGGCCCAGCTTGCCGATTTCGGCGACGACGGCCTCGGCCTCGGCCGCGCGGCTGTGGTAGGTGACGATGACGTCGCCGCCCTTGCGGGCGATGTTCAGGGCGGTGTTGCGGCCCAGGCCGCGGCTGCCGCCGGTCACGAGGGAAATCGTGGTCATGGAATGGCTCCTTGGTTGACGATGCGAACAGGGAGCATTCTGCGGCCGATGGCGGCGCCGGGCTTTGCCTGAATCTAGACCTTATTGGCCTATTCCTGCACCGACGATATGCTTGGCGCCGGGAGCCGCTACGATGCAGGCCTGGACCGCTCTCGTGAACTCCTGGACATTCCCGGCACGCCACCATGAACCCTGCCTTGCTCGATACCGTGCGCCGCTACGCCGAGGCCTGCGCCGATCCCGCCGGCGTGGCCCGCACGCCCGTGCCGGGACTGGCGCTGATCCGGGCCACGTCGCCCAGCAGCATCGAATACGCCATCTCGCGGCCCCTGGCCTGCCTGGTGCTGCAGGGAAGCAAACGCGTCACGACAGGCGCGGAAACCTTTTCCTTCACCGCCGGCGATTCGCTGCTGATCGCCGCGGACGTGCCCACCGTCAGCCAGATCACGCGGGCCAGTCCGGCGCAGCCTTATTTTTCGCTGGTGCTGGACCTGGACCTGGCCATCCTGGGCGAGCTCGCGGTGGAGATGAAGCTGGACCGGGCGGCGCCAGGCGCCGCCGTCACGGTGGAGCCCACGGACGGCGAAGTCGCCGACGCGGCGCTGCGCCTGATGCGCCTGGTGGAGCGCCCGGCCGCGCTGCCCGTGCTGCAGGCCCAGTTGCTGCGCGAGATGCACTATTGGCTGCTGGCCGGCCGGCATGGCGCCGCCATCCGGCAACTGGGCGGGGCCGGGAACCACACCCGGCGGGTGGCGCGCGCGGTGGCGTTGCTCAGGAAGGAATACGCGCAAGCGCTGCCCGTGGCGCGGCTTGCCGAGGCCGCGGGCATGAGTCCCTCCGCTTTCCACAAGCATTTTCGCGGGGCCACGTCGCTGACGCCGCTACAGTTCCAGAAGCAGCTGCGGCTGATCGAGGCGCGGCGGCTGATGACCGCCGAAGGCCTGTCGGCCAGCAGCGCCGCCTTCGCGGTCGGCTACGAGAGCGTGCAGCAATTCACCCGGGAGTATCGCCGCATGTTCGGCCTGCCGCCGGCCAGGGACGCCGAGGCGGTGCGCGACGCGGCGCGGCCGGCGCCCGCCACCGTGGCCGCGTCCGGCATGCCCGGCTGAGCGGGCCGTTTCACGCCAAGCAGGACCGCCGGTCTCACGGCATCGCGGGACGGCCGCGCGCGGATGCGAGCGGCACGGTTCTTGTGACCACGGGCCGGATGCGGGCGCGCGGGCGCCTGCCCCGCGGCGCCAGGAGACCCACCATGCCCAATCCCGTTCTGTTCCAGCCCATTCGCGTGCGCAACCTGCGCCTGCCCAATCGCATCGTCATCGCGCCCATGTGCCAGTACTCGGCACAGGACGGCTGCATGAACGATTGGCATCTGATCCACCTGGGCCATCTCGCCCTGTCCGGCGCGGCGCTGCTGACCATCGAGGCCACCGCCGTGACGCCGGAAGGCCGCATCACCTGGGCGGACGTAGGGCTGTGGAACGATGAAACCGAGGCCGCGATGAGCAAGGTATTGCAATCGCTGCGGCGTTGGTCGGATATGCCCATCGCCATCCAGCTGGCGCACGCGGGCCGCAAGGCCTCCACCGAAGTGCCCTGGGCGGGCGGCGCCCAGCTGCCGCCCGGCGATCCGCACGGATGGCAGACCGTGGCGCCCTCGGCCATCCCGGGCGGCGAAGGAGAACACCCGCCCACCGCCCTGGATCGCGACGGCCTGCAAAGGCTGAGGCTCGCCTTCGTGGAGGCCGCCCAGCGCGCCCATCGCCTGGGCATCGACGCGGTGCAGATCCACGCCGCCCACGGCTACCTGCTGCATCAGTTCCTGTCGCCGCTGTCCAACCGGCGCGACGACGAGTACGGCGGCTCGCTGGAGAACCGCATGCGCTTTCCGCTGGAAGTCTTCGATGCCGTGCGCGCCGCCTTCCCGGCCGACAAGTCGGTAACGGTACGGGTGTCCGGCACCGATTGGGTGGAAGGCGGATGGGACATTGGGCAGACCATCGCCTTCGCGCGCGCCCTGGAATCGAACGGATGCGACGCGATCCACGTCTCCAGCGGCGGCCTGGACCCGCGCCAGCGGATCCCCGTCGGCCCCGGCTACCAGGTACCGCTGGCGCGGGCCGTGAAGGCAGCGGTCGGTATTCCGGTGGTGACGGTAGGCCTGATCACCAGTCCGGAACAGGCCGAAACCGTGGTCGCCACCGGTGACGCCGACATGATCGCGCTGGCCCGCACGGTGCTCTACGACCCGCGCTGGCCCTGGCATGCGGCGGCGGAGCTGGGCGCCCACGTGCGCGCGCCCAAGCAGTACCTGCGTTCGCAGCCTTCCCGGCACAAGGCCCTGTTCGGCGAATCGGGGCCGGTCAGCCCCGAGCCGCGCTGGACGCAGGGCGACAACAGCCGCATCAGCCTGGAAGAGGACGTGGACGCGTCTTCGGCGGCGGCGCCGCGCCGGCGCTGACAGGCGGCACGGCGGATGCGGCGCCGCCGGTCAGGCGCCCTTGGCGCCTTCCTCGAATTCGCGCCGCAAGGCGCGCAGTTCTTCGGCCTCTTCATCGGAATCGACGCCCAGCCGCAGCAGCATGTCCAGCTCGTCCACGCCCTGCGAGCGGGCGTAGTCGGCGATCTCGCGCTCGATTTCCGCTTCGTAGAAGGCGATGCGCTGGTCCTGGGCGGCCCCGGCCTTCTCGGTCGCCCGCGCATCGGCATTGCGCGCGAGCTCGGGCTCGGCCCCCAGCAGCCGCTCCCTGCCCTTGGCGATCGCCACTTCTATCCGTCGTTGAGCCGTATTCCGGTTATCAGCCATGTCGTTTCCTTGCGCGTTACCCGTCCACCCCCGGGGGCCCGCCAACACGGCGCACCCGCGGGATCCTGTCCTGCCCCGATCCTGCCCGATCCCCGTCATGGCGGGGTCTGACCGCCGTCTTCGCTGCCCGCGCTGCCCGTGCTGCCCGCCGCGCTGGCGGCGCCCGCGCCGCCGGCCGGCGTGGCCGCGCCCTGGCCTTGCATCGGCACGGCGGACTGCCCGGCGCCCTGGCCCGCCCCGCGGACCTCGATGCGCCGGCTGCCGGCGTTTTCCGGCATGCGGCCCAGGCGTACCGTCAGCACCCCGTTTTCCAGCGCGGCCTGGGTGCGCTCCGGATCCGGGGTGAAGGGCAGGGTCACTTGGCGCTGGAAGCGCCCGTAGCTGCGTTCCGAGACATGCATACCGCCTTCCCGCTGCGCATTACTGCTCTTCTTTTCACCGCTGATGACCAGGGTGTCGCCCATCAGCCGCACGTCCAGGTCTTCCTGCCGCACGCCGGGCAGCTCCACCGAAACGCACAGCTCCGCGCCTTCTTCGCAGACCTCCATCTGCGGCATGGCGCCCATCGCGGCAGGACCGCCCGTCCCCCATCCACCCAACATACTGCCAAAAAGCCGATCCAGTTCCTGGTGCAGCTCCATGATCGGCGAAGCGGGCCACTGACGGCCCGATAAAGCGACGTTGCGTGTTGCCATGGTTGCCTCCGTAAGGGTGCAAGAGCCCGGAGGGCGCCGCAATCGATGTTCCCGTCCGGCGGCCGCCGGCGCGGCGGGCGGACGTCACGGCGTGCTGGCCGACACGGGAATCGACAAGGTGCAGTGCAGGCCGTCCCCGCCGAAGTCGCAGGAAGTCCTGGCTCCCAACTGGTAGGGCAATGCCTGCTCGATCAGCTCGCGCCCATGTCCCATGCGGGTGGCGGCCTGCGGCGGCATCCGGACGCCCGTCTCGCGCCAGTCGACGTGCAGCCACGGCCCGCCGTCCGGCCCGGCGCGCTCCAGGGACCACTGCACGGCCAGGCGGCCCGACGGCTGGGCGAGCGCCCCGTATTTCATCGCATTGATCGCCAGCTCGTGCAGGGCCATCGCCAGCGTCTGCACCGTGGAAGAACGCAGGCGCACGCCGGCCGGGCCGCGCCGGGTCACCCGCCCGGCATCCGCCGCCAAGGCGGCGATCTCGGTATCGAGCAGTTCGTCGAAGGTCACCCGGTCATACTCGTCCAGCCGGGACAACAGGCCCTGGACGCGGCTCAAGGCGGCCAGGCGGTCGTCCAGGCGGGCCCTGAAATCGTCCAGGCTGGTACTGGCCCGGGCGGTGCGGTCGGCCAGCACGCGGACCACGCCCATCAGGTTGCGGGTGCGGTGCTGCAGCTCCGCGATCAGCACCTTCTGCCTTTCCTCGCTCTCGCGCACGGCCGCGTACATGCGCTTGGACTCGGTAACGTCGATGTGTGCGCCGACCAGCCGTACCGCCCTGCCGTCGGCATCGCGCTCGATATCGGCGCGGGCATGGATCCAGCGCACCTCGCCATCGGACGGCCGCACGATCCGGTACTCGCTGTCGTAGCCGCCGGATTCGCCGTTCAAGGCGTCCATCAGGGTGCGCTCCGCCTGGTCGCGGTCCTCGGGATGCACGCGGGCGCGCCACTGGGCGTGGGTTTCCTCGCGCGCGTCGGGCGGCAGGCCGTGCAGCCGCAGGTACTCCGGCGACCGCCAGGCGCGCATCCCGTCGGCCACGTCGATGTCTATGCCGCCGACGCCGCCTATGCGCTGCACGCGCGCGAGATCGGCCTCGCGCTCGCGCAGCCGGGCTGCCGCCAGCCGGTGCTCGTCGCGATCCAGCGCCGCCTGCATGGCCTCGCTGCCATCCAGCATCAAGGCCGCCAGCGCCGGATCGCGGCCCATGCAGGCGATCGCGTCCGGCTCGTAGTTCAGTTGCGGATACATCTCCGTCCACCAATGCGCCGCCCGCACAAAGGCCAGGAAGCCGGTCAGCAGCTCGAGATTGGCCGCGCCGACCAGCTTCGCCACGCCCTCGCGGACGCGGCCGGCCTGCGAGGGCGCCAGGAACAGGACGGTCAGCGCATCGAAAAGCCGGGCTTCGTCGGCGGTGTCCGGTTCCGGCAGGCCCGCCGGCCCGGTGCGGGCTTCCATCTCGCGTATCGCGCGGTCCAGCTGCGCCGCGACGGGCACCGGCCGGCGCAGCAGCCGCATTACCTGCTGCACAGTCAGCGGCGGAACATGCGCGTCGCCCGCCGGGCGGCCCGCCCCGATCAGGAAGCCGACATGGCGCACGATGCAATAGCGGACCTCGCAGAAGCGCGATAAATGCACGAACAGCCGTTCCTTCAGCAGCGAAGGCAGGGGGATATCCAGGTACGCGGCTTTGGCGAAGGCCCATAGCGCGGCGGCCGGACCGGCCGGCAGCGCGGCCGAGCCGTAGAAGTCCGGCAGCAGGCCGAGACGGCTGGCCACTTGCGCATGCAAATCGTCATTGTCGGGCGGCATCATGTCGCTTGAAGTCATACGGGTCACCTTGCAGGCAGCCGGCGCATGGGCATGCGCCGATCAGGCCGGCATGGGAGCGACGCCGTGGATGGCGTGCAAGAGCTGCCGCATATCGATCGGCTTGCCGCAGCGGGGGGCGCTTCGGTATCGCGGCGGAATCGCCGATTCGTCATAGCCGGTGGCGAACACGAAGGGAACGCCGCGCGCCAGCAGGGCATCGGCCACCGGCAGCACGGATTCCCCGCCCAGATTGATATCGAGTACCGCGCAATGCGGAGAGCGGGCCGATTCCACCATGGCAAGCGCATCCCGCACATTACCCGCCAGCCCGATGACGACCGCGCCGGCGTCTTCGAGCTCGCTGCGCAAATGGCTGGCAAGCAGGTACTCGTCCTCGACGATCAATATGCGCCGGTCATGCAGGATCTGCTCGCCCATGGTTCCCTCCTGGATGCCCAAAGCCTAAGCAATTTCTCCGCCTTGCGGTGCAACTTTGGGTAATACGGTTCAGCGCGCCGGCCCACCCCGGCCACGCAATTTTTGCTGCACTGCAAGTTTTCTTGCAACTGTAAAGATGCTGCAATATGGCTTGCATACCATCCCATCCATCGCTCGCCCCGCCCTTCCCGGAACACCAGGATGCGCTTCGAAGACCTCATCGCCGAAAAACACGACGCCCTGACCGGGTCCGACCGCAAGCTGGTGGACGTGTTGCTGTCCGACACCACCATCGGCAGTTTCATGCCGGCCCACAGGATCGCCGAACGCGCGGGCGTGCATCCGTCCACCGCCGGGCGTCTGGCCCGCAAGCTGGGTTTCGACTCCTACCGCGCCATGCGCGAGGCCATGGTGTTCGAGCTGGACGCTTCGGCCCGCGTGCGCAAGCGCATCGACAACGCCACCGGGCGCACGCTGCTGGAATCCCTGGTCGCCGGAGAGATCGCGGCGCTGGCCCGCCTGGCCGAGCAGGTCAGCCAGAAGGAGATCGTGGCCGCGACCGATCTGCTGCGCCGGGCCCGCCGCATCGTCGTCATGGGCGAAAGCCACGCCGGCAGCCTGGCGGAACTCTTCGCCCGCCGGCTGAAGCGGTCCGGCTATCACGCCGTGGGCCTGTCGCACGCCGACTGGCAGGCGGCCGATGAGCTGATCAGCGTGACCGGCAAGGATCTGGTGTTCGGCATGATCTTCCGCCACGAAAGCCCGGGCGTGGCGCGGGCCCTGGCGCTGGCGCGGGAAGCCGGGGCCGGCACGGTGCTGCTGACGGACCTGACCTTGCCCGCCATGGCGAAGCTGGTCATCGCCGCCCGGCGCGGCGAACCGGGCGAGTTCCAGTCGCTGACGGTGCCCATGGCCATCTGCAACACGCTGATCCTGGAGCTGACACGGGTGGACCACGGCCGCTCGCTGGAGGCCCTGGGCAAGCTGGAAGACCTTCGGCTGAGTTTCGAAAAGGCCGGCAGCCGGCCGCGGCGGGGTTGACCCGCCATTCCTGGCATCCATCCTGTCACCCATATACCGCGCGGGGAATCGTATGTTCAAACTAAACCGGTATGCCGCCCAGGGCATTCTCCTGTGCCTGCCCGTCCTGGGCATGGCGATGGCCGCGGGCAGCGCCGCGCGGGCCCAGTCCGCGCCCGACACCCGCCCCACGCTGACGGTGGCGGTCAACGAACTGGCGCGCACCCTGGACCCGGCCACGGGCAACGGCAACGTCGACGTCCGCATTTATTACTCGATCTACGACACGCTGATCCGGCGCGACTTCGACCATCCGCAGGCCAATGGCGGCGCCAGGCTGGTGCCGGGGCTGGCAAGCAGCTGGGCGTGGACCACGCCCACCACCTTCGAGGTCAAGCTGCGGGCCGGGGTGACCTGCCATGACGGCAATCCCTTCAATGCGGACGACGTGCTGGCGACTTTCTCGGCCGAACGGCTGTGGGGGCCCGATGCCTATTACGCGGAAGGCCCCGCCTATTTCGGCAACCTCAGAAAGGTCGAAAAACTGGACGACATGACGGTGCGCTTCACGACGGCCGAGCACGACGCCGCCATCGAGCAGCGGCTGTCCAGCTATATGTCCTTCGTGATCTGCGACGAGGCCTGGAACAAGTACCGGAAGGACGGCGTCCCTGCCAAGACCTGGATGGACGAGGCCGCCAAGGCGCTGCGCTTCAATCCCGTCGGCACCGGTCCCTACAAGTTCGCCGGCTACCAGAAGAACGACCACATCACGCTGCGGGCCTTCGACGCGTACTACGAAGGCAAGCCGGCGGCCAAGGCCGTTGTATTCAAGTCGGTGCCGGAGGTGGCGGCGCGCATCGCCGGGCTGGTGTCCGGTGAGTACGACATCGCCGCCGAAATTCCGCCCGACCAGTGGCAGGGCCTGGCCTCGTACAAGGACCTGGCGCTGAAGACCGTACCGCTGGAAAACAGCCATGTCGTGGTCTTCAATACCAACGACCCGGTGCTCTCGGACAAGAACCTGCGCCATGCGCTCAGCCTGGCCATCGACCGCAAGGCCTTGATCGACGCCTTGTGGAAGGGCAGGACCTACGCGCCCAACGGCTACCAGCTGCCCAGCTTCGGCGCGCTGTACGACAAGGAGCGCGCCGGCTATCGCTACGATCCCGAACAGGCGAAGAAACTGCTCAAGCAGAGCCGCTACAAGGGGCAGGAGATCTCCTACCGGCTGATCCCCAATTACTACCTGTACAACGTCGAGGCCGCGCAGATCCTGCAGGAAATGTGGCGCGCGGTCGGGATCAACGTGCGCATCGATTTCGTCGACAGCTTCAAGGAAGTGCGCAAGCCCGGCGTGCAGATGTATGCCTGGTCCAACACCTACCGCATCCCGGATCCCACCGGCTCGCTGCTGATCCTGTGGGGGCCGAACTCCGAGGTGCAGAAGTCGCAGAAGATCTATACGCCCAATCCCGAGTTCAACACGCTGTCGCAAGGGCTTTACACCGCCACCGATGTGGCGCGTCGCGCGGCGACCTACCGCAAGGTGCTCGATATCTTCGAGGACGATATGCCCATGACCATGCTGTATAACCCGGTCACCGGCTACGCGATGAAGAAAAACGTCCAGTGGCAGCCGTACTCGCAGTACTACATGGACTTCCGGCCCGACAACTTCTCCTTCGGGACGCGCTGATTGGACACGATTCTTCACGTCGAGGATCTGCGCGTGGGCTTTCGCACGTCGGCGGGCTTCGCCGACGTATTGCACGGCGTCGGCTTCCAGGTGAGCCAGGGCCGCACGCTATGCATCGTCGGCGAAAGCGGCAGCGGCAAGAGCATCACCTGCCAGGCGATCCTGGGCCTGCTCGCGCGCAATGGCCGCCAGACCGGCGGGCGCATCCTGTTCCAGGGCCGCGACCTGGCGGCGCTGTCCGAGCGCGAGCTGCGGCAGGTGCGCGGCGGCGGCATCGGCATGGTGTTCCAGGATCCGCTGGGATCGCTCAATCCCGTGCACACCGTGGGCAGGCTGCTGGACGAAACGCTGGCCCTGCACACGCCGCTGGACCGGACGCGCCGCGCCGCGCGCTCCATCGAGCTGCTGGAAATGGTGGGCATAGCGGAGCCCCGCCAGCGGCTGGCCTCGTATGCGCATCAGTTTTCCGGCGGCATGGCGCAGCGCGTGATGATCGCCATGGCGCTGGCGTGCCGCCCGCAATTGCTGATCGCCGACGAACCGACCACCGCGCTGGATGTGACCATCCAGGCGCAGATACTGGAATTGCTGAACCGCCTGAAGGCCGAACTTGGCATGGCCATGCTATTCATTACGCACGACCTGGGCGTGGTCGCGGAAATGGCCGACGACGTGGTGGTGATGCGCCATGGCCGCGTCGTGGAAAGCGCGCCCGCCAGGCAGTTGTTCGACGCGCCGCGCGACGCCTATACGCGCGAACTGCTGGCGGCGATGCCGCGCCTGGATGCGCGCGCGCCCGTCTACCGCTGGCGCGAGGAATGGGCATGACCCCGCGCGCATCCATACCGCCCCTGCTGGAAGTCAGCGGCCTGCGGCGCTATTTCGACGGCGCGCGCACACTGTTCGGCACGGGCGCCGGCATACGCGCCGTGGAAGACGTGTCCTTCTACGTGCGGACCGGCGAAACCCTGGGCCTGGTGGGCGAGAGCGGTTGCGGCAAATCCACCACCGGCCGCCTGATCGTGGGCCTGGACCGTCCCACGCGCGGCGCCATCCGGTTCAAGGGCCAGGACCTGGCATCCCTGGGCGCCGCGCAATGGCGCGCCAAGCGGCGCGAGGTCCAGATCGTTTTCCAGAACCCCTTGTCCGCGCTGGACCCGCGCCTGTCCATCGGCCGGCAATTGCGCGAGCCGCTGGACCTGCACGGCATCGGCCCGGCCGCCGGACGCGACGCCGCCGTCGACGGGCTGATGCAGGCGGTCTCGCTACCCGCGGCATTGAAGGACCGCTTCCCGCACCAGATCAGCGGCGGCCAGGCCCAGCGCGCGGTCATCGCCCGCGCCCTGGCGCTACAGCCCAGCCTGATCGTCTGCGACGAACCGGTTTCAGCCCTGGACGTGTCCGTGCAGGAAACGGTCGTCACGCTGCTGGAACGGCTGCAGCGCGAGCGCGGCATCGCCTACCTGTTCATTTCGCACGACCTGCGTGTGGTGCGCCGGCTGTCGCATCGCGTCGCCGTCATGTACCTGGGCCAGATCGTGGAGGAAGCGGACACCGACGATCTCTATGAAACGCCGCGGCACCCCTACACGCAGGCCCTGCTGTCCGCCATCCCGGACATCTCGGCGGCGTCCCGGCGCGGCGGGACGCGGCGCATCGTGCTCAAGGGCGACCCGCCCAGTCCCGCGCGGCCGCCTGGCGGCTGCCATTTCCACACCCGCTGCCCTTATGCCCGGGAACGCTGCACGAAAGAGATGCCCACCCTGCGGCCCTTGGCCATGGGGCACGCGGCGCGCTGCCATTTCGCGGAAGAGATAGGCGCCTGATATGAACACGAACCGCCCCCTGGTCATCGCCCACCGCGGCGACTCCGCCCACCATGTCGAAAACACGCTGACCGCGTATCGCGGCGCTGTCGACATCGGCGCGGACGTCGTCGAAAGCGACGCCCGCCTGAGCCGGGACGGCAGCGTGTTCGCCTGCCACGACGCGACCCTGCAGCGTATCGCCGGCGACGCGCGCGCGGTGGCCGACATGACGGCGGCCGAACTGCGGGCGGTCGCCCTGGCGGGCGGCGAGCGGCTTGCGCCCTTGCCACGGACACTGATGGAAATCGCGCCGCGCCGACCGGTGCTGATCGATGTGAAGACCCCGGACCTGCCGCTGATCGAGGCCATCGCGCGCGACGTGAAGGGCAGCGATGCCGCGGCCAGGGTATGGATAGGCGTGCGCGATCCGGCGCAGATGGCGCTGGCCCGGGTCTTGTTGCCCGGCGCGCGCCTGCTTGCCTTCCTGCCCGATTACGGCCGCGCGCAAGAATTCGAGCGTGCCGGCGCCCATGCCTACCGGGTGTGGGAGGGCGACATCGACGACCCCGTCGCGCGCCGTGTGCTGGCCGAACGGCCCGCCTGGATCACGCTGGGGGGCAAGGGCACGCCGTGCGCGGTGGGCGACACGAGCACCGCCCGGCTGTCCCGGATCCTGGCGCTGCGCCCGCGCGCCGTGCTGTTGAACGATCCCGGCTTGCTGACACGCGCGGCGGCGCCATCCCTGCCGGAGGCCACATGAACGGGCGCCTGCTGGCACGCAAGCTGGTGCGCGCCGTGCTCACCGTATGGGTCGTCGTCACCTTTACCTTTGTGGCGCTGAATCTGTCGGGCGACCCCATCGAGGCCCTGGTCGGCGACCAGGCCTCGCCCGAGGTCATCCAGCAGTATCGCGCCCGGTTCGGGCTGGACCGGCCGCTCTGGGAACAATACGTCTCGTATCTCGCCAATCTGGCGCGCGGGGATTTCGGCCTGTCGCTGTCGGACCAGAAGCCCGCCACGCAATTGATCGAGGCCGCCCTGCCCTACACCCTGCGCCTGGGCCTGACCGCCTTCGGCATCGGCCTGGCGCTGGGCCTGGCACTGGGCATCGTCGCGGCGCTGAACCGCAACCGCGCGGTGGACCGTTTCGTCATGAGCTTCGCGGTGCTGGGCTTCAGCCTGCCCAATTTCTTTTTAGGCATCCTGTTGATCCTGCTGTTCTCGCTGAAGCTTCGCCTGCTGCCCAGCGCCGGGGCGGACACGCCCTGGCACCTGGTCCTGCCGGCGATCACGCTGGGCACGCACTTCGCGGGGGTATTCGCCCGGTTCACCCGCTCGGCGATGCTGGAGGTCCTGAATCGCCAATACATGGTGGCGGCCCGCGCCAGGGGCACGCCGCGGATGCGCCGGGTGCTGTGGCACGCGCTGCCCAATGCCGCCATCCCCATCGTCACCATCGCCGGCCTGAAGCTGGGCGACCTGGTCGCGGGATCCATCATCGTCGAGACGGTGTTCGGCTGGCCAGGGGTGGGACGGTTGCTGGTCGGTTCGGTCACGTCACGGGACTTCGCCGTGGTCCAGGCCATTCTGATCCTGACCGCCGTCACGATGGTCCTGACCAACCTGGCCGTCGACTTCATCTACACGCTGCTCGATCCGCGCATGCGCGCGGCGCGCAAGGACGGTTAGCCCCATGCTGTTCGCATTGCCCTGGCGCAGAAAAAAAGCCGCCGCCGTTCCGCTCGGCAAGCGCTACCCCGCGCTGGTCGTCGCGGCCCTGGTCTTTGTCGTGGTCCTGCTGGCCGTCGCCTGCCTGGCCGATGTCCTGGCGCCCTACGACTACCGCACGCAGGCGCTGCGCCTGCGGCTGGCACCCCCGGTTTTCCTGGGCGGCACAGACGCGCATTGGCTGGGCACCGACGAACTGGGCCGCGACCTGTTCAGCCGCCTGCTGTATGCCATCCGCTTCAGCGTGCTGGTGGCCCTGGGCGGCACCGCCATCGGCGCGCTGGCCGGCACCCTGCTGGGTTTCCTGGCCGCGCATTTCCGCGGCTGGGTGGAAGAACTGGTCATGATGCTGGCCGATGTACAGGCCTCCCTGCCCTTCATCCTGATCGCGCTGGCGCTGATCGCCGTCTTCGGCGGCAGCTTCGTCCTGTTCATCGCGATCATGGGCTTCTACGGCTGGGAAGTGTTCGCGCGCCTGACCCGCGGCGTGGTCATCGCCGCCAACGGCCAGGGCTATGCCATGGCCGTCAAGGCCCTGGGCGCGCCGCCGTGGCACATCTATGCCCGCCATATCCTGCCCAATATCCTGAGCGTGCTGATCGTGCAGTTCACGCTGAACTTCCCGCAGGTCATCCTGCTGGAGACCTCGCTGAGCTTCCTGGGCCTGGGGATACGCCCGCCGCTGACCAGCCTGGGCCAGATGCTGGGCGCGGGACGGGCCTTCCTGACCACGGCCTGGTGGATCGCCATCTTTCCCGGCAGCGTCATTTTCCTGACGACGATGTCCATTTCCATCCTGGGCGACTGGCTGCGCGACCGGCTGGATCCCGCGCTGCGCGACGCGGGATAAATGGCGGGCCGCCGGCGTCCGGCGCCCCACCGGCCATGCCCACGGTCACCGGCCAGCCGCGACTCCGCCCGCGGTCATCGGCATCCGCCGTGCGCCTTCCGCCGTTCGCGGTAGTCGATGTCATCCTGGACGGGTACGATTGCGGCCACGAACGTGTGCGCAATCATCCACGGAGGAAAAAAATGGCTCAAGACCCCGCATCGCGCGCGCTGCCGCTGGTGCCTCCCTCGTTTTTCGGCATCGTCCTGGGACTGGCCGGCCTGGCCGGCAACTGGCGTGCGGCGCATGCCGTCTGGTCGCTGCCCGCGGCCGTGGGCGAAGCGCTCTATGCCGCCGCCTTCCTGGCCTGGCTGGCCATCGCGCTCCTTTACGCACTGAAGTGGTTGGCGGCGCCCGCCGTCGCCCGGGAAGAGGCCGAACACGCGGTGCAATGCTGCTTCATCGGCCTGGCCGGCGTGGCGACCATGCTGGTCGCGCAGGGCGCCTTGCCTTATTCGCGGCCGCTGGCCATCGGCCTGTTCCTGCTGGGCGCCATCTTCACCATCGGCTTCGGCCTGTGGCGCACCGGCATCCTGTGGCGCGGCGGACGCGACGCCACCGCGACCACGCCGGTGCTCTATCTGCCGCTGGTGGCGGGCGGTTTCGTGACCGGGACGGTATCGGCATCCCTGGGCTGGGCGGAATGGGGGCAGCTGGCATTCGGCGCGGCGTTCTTCGCCTGGCTGGCCATCGAATCCGTGCTGCTGCATCGCCTGTATACGGCCGCCCCCCTGGCGCTGCCCCTGCGGCCCACGCTGGGCATCCAGCTGGCGCCGCCCGCGGTCGGCGCGGTGTGCTATCTGTCGGTGGGCAACGGCCACGCCGACCTGTTCGTCCATATGCTGATCGGCTACGCGCTGGTGCAGGCGCTGCTGCTTGCGCGCATGGCGCGCTGGCTGGGCCAGCAGCCTTTCGGCGCGTCGTACTGGGCCTACACCTTCGGCGCCACCGCGCTGGCCGGGGCAAGCATCCGGGTGTCAGGCGATGCCCAGGCCGCCGCGCTGGCGACGCTGGCGCCCGCCCTGTTCGTGCTGGTGAACATCCTGGTGCTGGGCATCGCCGCGGGCACGGTCGTGCTGCTATTGCGCGGAAAGCTGCTGCCCGCGCCGCAGCCCGCCGCCTCCATGCCGGCCGCGGTTCCGCCCGCTGCCAAGACGCCCTGAAGCCGCCGTCCCCGCCGGCGGACGCAGGCAAACGCCACGCCGCCGGTACGGCCCTTGCTGCGCTGTGGCCTCTTCCAACGGACCACCCAGCAAGGAGATCCCGATGAGCGACCGATCGACCCCAGGCCCCAAGGATCTGCCGCCCGCGCGGCCGGGCGCGCACGAAAAGGCCCCCGGCGAACAGATACGCAGCCGCAGCGCCGACCCCGGCCAGAGCAGCTATGGCGGCTTCAAGGGCGAAGACCCGGGACGCCAGGCGCAGGACCTGGCGGACACGCCCGACGCCGACGTCAACCGGACGGACAGGGACCCGGCCGGCAAAGCGCGGGAATAGGTCTCGCGGGCGCCGGCCCCGATGCGCGGCCTGCCGCGGGGCCGGGCGCCCACTCGACGCGACGGGCACACCATCGAGGGAGCCCGACCATCCCGGCGCCGCCGCCCCGCGAGCCGGGCCGCCCGGATCAAAGCTTCCGCGCCGCCGCCTCCCGCAGGTGCTCCATCAGCGATCGCGACGCCGGGGCCAGCGCGGCGCCCCGCCGCGTGGTGATGCCGACCCGCTCCTCGCTTCCGGGTACCGAGCCGGGCACGACCGCCAGCGAATTGCTGGCGATATCGCGGGCCACCGCGCTGCGTGGCACCAGCCAGATGGCATCGTGTTCCAGCGTCATCGCGCGTGACATGGACATCGACAGCGTCTGCAGCAGCATCCGCGGTTTGCCGGCGCCTGCCTCGTCCAGCAAGCGGTCCGCGGACTGGCGGATCAGGGTGCCGGCGGGCGGCAGCAGTACCGGGAACACCCCGCTGGACGCGGCTTCCCGCAGCCCGGCGCGCGAGGCCGGATGGCCGGGCCGCGCCACGACCACCAGCGGATCGGCAAACAGGTATTCGAAGCGCAGCCCTTCGGACAGCTCCGGGTCCGCCGCCCGGTTCACAGCGAAGTCCAGCTCCCCGCCGCGCACGCCCGCCAACAGCTCGGAATTGGAGGCCGTCACCGCTTCCAATTCCACGTCGCGCCATGCCTGGCGCATAGTGGCGTAGGCCGGCGGCACCAGGATCGCCGCCAGCGTGGGCAATACGCCGAAGCGCACCTCCGCGCGCTGGGGGTTGTCGGCGACGGCCATCATCCGCAGGCCCTCGCGCAGGGTCTCCAGCATTTGCGTGGCGTAGGGCAGCAGGCGCTGGCCCTCGCGGGTGAGCTTCGCGCCCTGCCGGCCGCGCGTGAACAGCGCCGTGCCGACGATGTCTTCCAGCTCCACCAGCCGCTTCGAGATCGCCGGTTGCGAGATCGCCAGCTTTTCGGCCGCGCGCAGCAAGGAGCCGCTTTGCGCGATGGCGACGAAGCAGTGCAGGTGGCGCAGGTTGACGCGGCCGCCCGCCAGGTCATGTATATCCATAGGTTATGGAAACAATCCAAAAAATTCACTTTTCATAATCTTAGAGAAATTCCAGAATCCCTGTCACCACAATCGAGAACAGCAGGGCAAGGAGACACCGCCATGGCGCACAGCCGGGTCGAAGCGTTCGACTGGGGATCGCACCCCCCCTACGATTACCCACCCTATCGCTCCACCGCCAAGCGTTCGCCGCGCGAAGCGCTGCAGCCCATGCCCGAGCGCATGCGCAACATGCGGGCGCCCGTCTATGGCGCGCACCAGCTGGGCGCCCTGGACCACGACCTGACCCGCAACGCCGTGCGGAACGGCGCGCCGCTGGGCGAGCGCATCATCGTGACGGGCCGCGTGCTGGACGACCGCAACAAGCCGGTCGCCAATACGCTGGTGGAGATCTGGCAGGCCAATGCGGCGGGCCGCTACGTACACAAGGGCGACCAGCACGACGCGCCGCTGGACCCCAACTTCCTGGGCGCCGGCCGCTGCCTGACCGACGCCAACGGGGTGTACCGCTTCCTGACCATCAAGCCGGGCGCCTATCCCTGGGGCAATCATCCCAACGCCTGGCGCCCCAACCACATCCACTTCTCGCTATTCGGGGAATGGTTCGCGTCGCGGCTGGTCACGCAGATGTACTTCCCGGGCGACCCGCTGCTGGCATTCGATCCCATGGTGCTGGGCGTGCCCGAGCATGCCCGCGACAGGCTGATATCGCGGTTCTCGCCCGACGTGACGGAGGATGGCTACGCCCTGGGCTACGTCTTCGACATCGTCCTGCGAGGCGCGGACGAGACGCCGATGGAGCAACGCCGATGAGCCGCCAGACCCCTTCGCAGACCGTGGGCCCCTACTTCGCCTATGGCCTGGTGCCCGAACAGTACGGTTTCGACCTGAAGAGCGCCTTTCCCGCGCGCCTGATCGAGCCGGACGATCCCGCGCCGCGCGTGACGCTGACCGGCCGGGTGCTGGACGGCGACGGCGAGCCGATACACGACGCCTTGCTGGAGTTCTGGCTGGAGCGCGATGGCGAGCCGCCCGCCATGTGCCGCATAGGCACGGGGACCGACCCACGGTTCCGCTACGTCGTGGACCTGCCGCGGCCGCGGGCCGGGGCCGGCGGGGACGCCCCGCATGCGGACATCGTCGTCACGGCGCGCGGCATGCTGCTGCACGCCATCACGCGGGTTTACTTCGGCGACGAAGAAAAGGCCAATGCCGCCGACCCGACCCTGGCCGCCATAGCGCCGGCGCGGCGCGCCACGCTCATCGCGCGGCCCCTGTCGGCCCGGCATTATGTTTTCGACATACGGCTGCAAGGCAAGGACGAGACCGTCTTTTTCGAGCTGTAGCGTCCGCGCCTTGCGCGCGCAACCGGAGCCGCAACCGATGTTATCGATACGCGCCATGTTCTCCACGGACGCCATGCGCGCCCTGTGGACCGACGCATCGGTATACGCCGCCATGCTGCGCTTCGAGGCGGCGCTGGCGCACACGCAGGCGGGCCTCGGCATGATTCCGCCCGCGGCGGCGGAGAGCATCCAGGCGGTTTGCGCGCGCCCGCAAGCCTTCGACTGGGCCGCCATTTCCGCCGAGGCGCGCAAGGCCGGCACGGCCGCCATACCCTTCATCAAGGCGCTGAAGCAGGAAGTCGCCCGCCTGGCGCCGGCGCATGCGGCCTGCGTGCATTACGGCTCCACCAGCCAGGACGTGTGCGAGACGGCCCTGGCCCTGCAGACCCGCGCGGCCTTGCGCCTGGTCCATGCCCAGCTGCTGGACCTGGGCGACGCCCTGGCAGCCCTGGCCGCGGCGCACCGCCGCACCCCAATGCTGGCGCGCACCCTGATGCAGCCGGCCGCGCCGGTCTCGTTCGGCTGGAAGGCCGCGGGCTGGCTCGATGCGCTGGCACGCTGCGCCGCCGCCTTGCGGGATGCCGGCGAGGCATCCCGCGTCATCCAGTTCGGCGGGTCGAACGGCGCCTGCTCGGCCCTGGGCCCGCAGGGCCAGGACCTGGCCGCCGGCGTGGCCGCCATGCTGGGCCTGCGCGCCACCGCCATCGCATGGCAAAGCGCCCGGGACCGGCTGGCCCGCCTGGGCAACGAGCTGGCGCTCTGCTGCGCCATGCTGGGCAAGATAGGGCGCGACATTTCGCTGCTGATGCAAAGCGAAGTCGGAGAGGCCTTCGAACCGGAGGGCGCCGGCCGTGGCGGATCTTCCGCCATGCCGCATAAGCGCAATCCCATGGCCAGCATGCATATGATCGACGCCGCCCTGCGGGCGCCGCCCCTGGCCCTGGCCCTGGTCTCGGACATGAACGCCGAACAGGAGCGGGGACTGGGCAGTTGGCCCAACGCGCTGCCCCTGCTGGCCGACTTGTTCATGCTGCTGGACAATTCCCTGTCCATGGCGGTGGAAACCCTGCGCGGACTGCGGGTCAGTCCGGCCGCGATGCGCGCGAACCTGGCACGGCAGCACGGCGTCATCCACTCGGAGAGCCTGGGCATGCTGCTGGGCCGCGAGCTGGGGGCCGACACCGGCCGGCGCATCGTCGATGCCCTGTGCCGGCAGGCACTGGAGACCGGTGTCGATCTGGACGAACTGGTGCTGCGTCATCCCGAAGTAAACGGCCGGATTTCCGCGGCGCGGATCGCCCAGGCCTGCAGCGTGGAACGCTGCCTGGATGCCGCCGATACGCAGTGCGCCGCCGTGCTGGCGCAGTGGAGCGTCCGCCGCGCGGACTTGCGCGCGCACACCCTGGGCGCCGATGATTCCCTTCCCTGAGTCTTCCAAAGGAACACCATGCCCTTTGCCCTGAACGGCACCACGCGCATCTATTGGCGCGGCGATGGTTCCCGCTCCCTGCCCGCCCTGGTGCTCGGCAATTCGCTGGGAACGGACTTTACGTTGTGGGACCCCATCCTGCCGCGCCTGATGCGGCATTTCCGCGTGATCCGCTTCGATATGCGCGGCCACGGCGCCTCAGACGCGCCGGACGGCGACTACACGATGGCGCAGCTGGCCGGCGACCTCGCCGCTGTCGTCCAGGCCGCCGGCCTGGACGGATTCCACTACTGCGGCGTCTCGCTGGGCGGCATGGTGGGTATGGCCTACGCACAGCGCCCGGACCATCGCCTTCGCAAACTGGTCCTGTCCAACACCGCGGTGCGGTTTCCGCAAGGCGTTTGGGAGGGCCGCATCGCCGACGTCATGCGCGGCGGCATGGCGTCCATCGCCGATGCCGCCCTGGGCCGTTTCTTCACGCCCGGCTTCCTGGCGCTGGGCGACCCGCGCGTGGAGCGGGTAAGGGAAACCTTGCTCTCGCTCGAACCGCATGGCTATGCAGGCTGTTGCGCGGCCATCCGCGACATGGACATCGCCGGGGGCCTGCCCGCCATCGGCGTCCCGACCCTGGTGCTGACCGGAGCCCAGGATGCATCCACCCCGCCGGTCCGGGGGACTGAAATCGCGGCCGCCATTCCCGGCGCTACCGTGTCCGCCCTGCCGGGCGCCCACATCCCGATGATCGAACTGCCGGTGCAATGGGGCGATGCCGTCCTGGATTTCCTGCTGCCCCGGGAAGACCTGGCGGAGAGCGCGCGCTACGC
Organism: Bordetella bronchialis; assembly: GCF_001676705.1. NCBI lineage: Bacteria > Pseudomonadati > Pseudomonadota > Betaproteobacteria > Burkholderiales > Alcaligenaceae > Bordetella > Bordetella bronchialis. The sequence continues at coordinate 874,230 of NZ_CP016170.1, read as the reverse complement.
GCTGGGGCTGGAACGGCGCCGCGAGATCCTGGGCCGCGCCTATGTCGACGAACGGCTGGCCGCGCGCACCGAGTTCAACACCGCATTCCAGGAAATGATCACGCAGCTCGCGTGGGGCAGGATCTGGACTTCCAGCCGCATCGACGACGTGACGCGGCGCATCGTGGTCATCGCCATGACCGCCGCCCTGGGCCGCTGGGAAGAATACGAACTCCACGTGGGCGCGGCGCTGCGCGCCGGCGTGGAGCCCCGCATCATCGAGGAAAGCCTGTTCATGGTCAGCGTCTATGCGGGCGTGCCCGCCGCCAATACGGGCTTCGCCATCGCCGGCAAAGTGCTCAAGGCCGTGCGGGAAGACGCCGCCGCGGCTACAGATCCAGCACCAGCAACGGCGTCCTCGCCCGCGAACAGCAAGGGGTGAACTGGTCGTTCCTGGCGTGCTCCTCGGGCGTCAGGAACAGGTCGCGGTGGTCGGGCTCGCCCTCCAGCACGCGCGTCACGCATGTGCCGCAGATGCCTTGCTCGCAGGCGACGGGTATTTCCACACCGGCGTCGTACAGGGCGTGGACCACCGAGCGATCCGCCGGGACTTCGACAAGCCGGCCGGTGCGGGCCAGCTTCACGGCAAAGCCGCCGTCGTCGCGCACGGGCGTCTGTCCGGCCGTGAAGAACTCGTAATGCAGGCGCTCCTGGGGCCACCCGCGCTCGCGCGCGGCGCCCAGGACCGCATCCATGAAGCCTTTGGGGCCGCACACATACAGGTGCGTACCCGACGCCGGCCTACACACGGCGTCCAGGTCCAGCCTTTGTTCGGCGGCGCCGGCGTCCAGGTGGAAGTGAACACGGCCGGCATAGGCGGACGCCATCAGCTCCTGGCGAAACGCCGTGCGCGCGACGCTGCGCGTGCAATAGTGCAGCGCGAAGTCCGCGCCGATCGCAGCCAGCCGCTGCGCCATGGACAATAGCGGCGTCACGCCGATACCGCCGGCCAGCAGCAGGTGGCGCGTGGCGCTTTCTTCCAGCGCGAACAGATTGCGCGGCGCGCCGATGCGCAGCAGGTCGCCCTCCCGCACCTGGTCGTGCATGGCGTGGGAGCCGCCGCGCGACTCCGCCTCGCGCAGCACCGCGATGCGATAGCGGTGGCGTTCCGCCTGGTCATTGCACAAGGAGTACTGCCGGGTCATGCCGTCGGGCAAATGGACGTCGATGTGCGCGCCCGCCGCGAACGGCGGCAGCTCGCCGCCTTGCGGATCCACCAGTTCGAAGCTGCGGATATCGTCGGCTTCCAGCTGCTTGCGGGCCACCCGCACGGTCAGGCTATTCATGCTCATACCGCTACCTCTTGCTACATGGCGGACAGGCCGCCGTCCACCATCAGCGTCGTGCCCGTGATGTAGGAAGCCTCGTCGCTGGCCAGCCACAGGATGGGCCAGGCGATCTCGGCGGGATCGGCCCACCGGCCCAGCAGGGATGTGTCCTGGCGCTGGGTCTTCAACTGCGCCACGCTCTTGCCGGCCGCCTCGGCCCGGCCGACGTGGAAATCCGTCAGCGTCGAGCCGGGACACACGGCGTTGGCCCGTATTCCATGCCGGGTTTCCTCGAAGGCCAGCGTGCGCGTCATGGCCAGGATGCCCGCCTTGGTTGCGTCATACAGCGCCATGCCCTTGCGGCCGGTCTCCGCATAGCAGGACGACACATTGACGACGGCCCCCTTGCCGGCGCGGCGCAGGGCCGGCAGCGCCGCCTTGCAATAGTTCGACGTACCGATCAGGTTGACCGCCACCACGGCCTGCCATTCTTCCGGGGTGACGTCGGCCAAGGCCGAATAGTTGCGCATGGCGGCGTTGTTGACCAGGATGTCCAGCCCGCCATGCGCCCGCGTTGCCGCCTCCACGGCCTGCACCGCGCGCCCCGGATCCGATACGTCCGCCACGAAAGTGGCCAGCCGGGCGGCGGGCTGCTCCCGCGCGATCCGTTCCGCCGTGCGGGACAGCGCCGGTTCGCTGGCGTCCACCAGCATGACCGCCGCGCCCTCGGCGCAGAACAATGCCGCGACTGCCGCGCCTATGCCCCCGCCGCCGCCCGTGATCAGGGCGGATTTGTTCGATAGCCTGGGTTTTCCTTGCATAAGGGATTCCTGTCGGCCACGCCGCCGCCGCGATACGCGGCGACCGCCATGGCCAGCGATTGAGTCAATTGGCTTTGATGTCGGCGGCCTTGATGACCTTGGCCCAGCGCTCGGTGTCTTCCTTGATCCAGTCGGAGAACTCCCGCGGACTGCTGGCGACCACTTCGAACTCCATGTCCTCCAGTTGCTTGCGCACCTTGGGGGACTTCAGGATGCGCACCATTTCCGCATTCAGGCGATCCATCACCGGCTTGGGCGTGCCGGCCGGCGCCAGGAATCCTATCCATGACGTGGCGTTGAACCCCGGGTAGCCGCTTTCCGCGACGGTGGGCACGTCCGGCGTGGACGGAAAGCGCTTCAGTCCCGACGATGCGATCAGCCGCGCCCTTCCGTCCTTGGCGTAGTCCTGTATGTTGCCGGGGACCAGGAAGGCGGCGTCGACCTGTCCGCCGATCAGGTCCACGACGGCCGGACCCGCGCCGCGATAAGGCACGTGGGTAACGTCGATATGCGCCGCCTGTTTCAGCATCTCCATGGTCAGGTGCGAAGAGCTGCCGACGGACACGGACGCATAGCTCATGCGATGGGTTTTGGCGTAGTCGACGAACTCCCCAAGGGTCTTGACGGGAACCTTGGGATTGACGACCAGGTATTGCGAGGCTTTCACCGCCAAGGTGATGGGCGCCAGGTCCTTGACCGGATCGTAGGGCGTCTGCGGAAGCAGCGTCGGATTGATGGAAATGGGCCCGTTGTAGCCCACCAGCAAGGTATATCCGTCCGGAGCGGACTTGACTACATCCATCGTGCCGATCAGGCCGCCTCCGCCCCCCTTGTTTTCGACCACGACGGGCTGGCCCAGCGCCGCGCCCAGTCCCGGGGCGACCAGGCGCGCCAGCACGTCATTGGTGCTGCCCACGATGGGCACGACGATGCGTATGGGCTTGACCGGATTCCATTGCTCGGCCTGTGCGGCCGGGAACGTACAGCATGCCGCCAGCGCGGCGGCGATCAGGGCCGCGCGCCCTTTGTTCTTGATCATGGGTATGTCTCCTTTGGTGGGGCGTGGGGATGATCCGCGCGCCGGCCGCTCCGTGCCGGCTAGATGGAATACACCTTCTGGTCCTTGGCGTCTGCAAGATGCACGACCGCCCATTCCTGCGGTTTCTGGTCGCGCGGAAGCAGGACGCCGGCCGCGCGCACCCGCTGCTGATCGGCCCCGATGGCGGGCGGGTCGGTCTCCGGCCGCAGGGAGGTGGCGGCTTCGAAAAGCATGCGCCTGGCCATGACGATGGCCCGATCGGTGGGCAGGAGTTTTTCGTTGGCGTGGTCCTGGATGGGACCCATGCTTTCCTGCAGCGAGGCGTCCTGCATGGCGAAGCCGAAGACGCCCGAATACGCGCGCTTTTCCTTTTGCGCCTGGCGGTCGATCAGGTAGTCGTTGTCCTTGTTGGCCTTGGGCCGGAACGTTCCGCCCGGCACGTTGGTGCCGGGTTCATAGGCGCAGTGCACGCCCTTGCCTTCGTTCAGGTCGCGCAGTTCTTCTTCGTTCAGCGGGCGATCGACCCGGAAGTTGATGCTCCAGGCCCAGCAGTTATGGTCGTCGATGGGAACCCAGACATGGCCGCCCAGGGCGTGGTCGCCGAATGGCGGGATCAAGGTGAACCATGGGAACAGCCATTGGGTTACCCGCCAGTAATAGGAGTCCGGCTCGCCGTTGCGGCGTCCGAACAGCGTCAGCCCGAAGGGGGTTTTCTCGATCTCGAAGATGACGTTGCCGTCCGCCTTGATGTAGTCCAGCGCCTTGGTGCCCTGGTGCAGCGGATCCTGGTCGACTTCGTAGCGGTGCACGTAGGAAACGTGGCTGGTATCGATGCCGCCTTCCATCGCCTGCAGGTAGTTGCACTCCTGCAGGCGCTTGGACACAAAGACATGGTCGGCCGGCAGGGTGCACCACTCGACGTCCGGCAGCTCCGGCTTCTTGTCTTTCGGGCCCATGTAGGCCCATACCATCCCGGCCATTTCCACACAGGGATAGGCCGTGATGCCCATGTGCTTGCATGCCTGCGGCGCGGACGGCACGTCCACGCAGTTGCCGTCACGGTCGAACTTCAGGCCGTGGTAGGCGCAGCGGATGCCGTTTTCTTCGTTGCGGCCGAAGTACAGGGAAACGCCGCGATGCGAACAGAACTCGGCGATCAGGGCCGCCTTGCCTTCCGTGTCGCGGAATGCCAGCAGTTTTTCTCCCATGATCTGCACACGCACCGGCGGGCAATCGGGCTCGGCGATTTCGCTGGCCAGCAGCACCGGAACCCAATAGCGGCGCAGCAGGTTGCCCATCGGCGTGCCGGGCCCGGTCCTTACCAGGGTTTCGGCCATGTTCTTTTCCATGCGTTTCCTCCATCCGCCCGATCCAGGCGCGTCTCGAATGTTGTCCGTACCGTAATACTTGAGTCCATTGTACGGACTGAATTCGGCGGGGGTCAAGCGGGTTTTGAATACAATCCGCACAACGAAACAGAGGCGATATCGAGCACGAATGGAAAACGACAAGCGCCAGGAAGGGGTCCGCGCGGTGGACCGAGCGCTGGACATCCTGCTGGCCTTCCGGCCAGGCGACGACGGGCTGACCGCCGCGGAACTGCTCAAGCGTGTCGATCTGAGCCGCCCTACCCTGTACCGGTTGCTGGCCACCCTGGAACACAACGGCTTCCTGGTCTCGTCGGGCGATCCCCAGCAATTCCGCCTGGGCGCCTCGGTGGCGCGGCTGGCGCACGTCTGGACGTCCAGCCACAACATTGCCGATCTCGCCCACCCGTCCTTGCAGCGCCTGTGGGAAGCCACGGGCGAAACCGTGGCGCTTTTCGTGCGGGAAGGCATCTACCGTGTCTGCGTCTCGGAGCTCGCGAGCGCGCAGCCCCTGAGCTTTCGCCGCGGCGTGGGCTATCGGGAAAAACTGGTGCTGGGCGCCAGCGGACGCACCATCCTGGCCCGCATGGACCTCACGGAAAAAGACCTGAAAGCGTATGCCACCGATACCAGGCTGGATATCGCGGCGTACATGGCCGAACTGGAACGCGTGCGCAAGCAGGGCTACGCCATGAGCCGCCACGAGCTGATAGAGGGGGCCGTCGCGGTGGCGGCGCCCTACTTCAACGGGGCGGACATGGTGATGGGATCCCTTTGCATATTCGGCCCCAGCGTGCGCATGACGGCGGAACGGGTCAAGGCCTGCGGCGCGCTGCTGCTGGAAGAAGCCAGGGTTTTGTCGGCCGCCCTGGGACAAGCCCAGGACTGAACGCCACGCGATACGCCTTGCCCGCGAGCCCGGGCAGGGAGCGGCAGCCGGCCGCGGTCAGGCGGCCTTGTTGATACGGCGCGAGAGCTCGCGCGTGGACGGCACACGCCGCTCGGCGTTTTCCACCGAGGTCTCGTCGTCGGCCATATTGGCGATGATGGTCAGCAGCACCTTGCGCGCCACCTTGATTTCGGCGTCGGTCAGGCCCCGGGTACCGATGGCGTTGACCTCTTCGGCCAGCGGCACCAGCTTTTTCTTCAGGGCGCGGCCATTGCGGGTAAGAAAGACGTGGACGTTCTTGTTATTGCCGGGCAAATGGCGGCGCTCGACATAGCCCAGCGTTTCCATGGCCTTGATTGCCGCGAACGTGGTGGGCTCCATGACGCCCGCGAGCTCGCTCAGTTCGCGCTGCGTCTGCCCATCCTGTTCCCACAGGATGCGCAGGAAAGCCCAGTGCCCGAAGGAAACGTCGTAGTCGGCCAGCCGCATCTGCAGTCCACGCACCAGCGCGCGTGTCGCGTCCTTGATGAGGTGGGCCAGGCGGTCGTCCGGAACTGCCTCGCGCCAGTGATCCAGCAGCTTTCGTGTTTCTTTTGAAGTCATCGGCGAGTGTAGGCGAATCGCGAAATCACGGGGATCATACCGCATGTATGCGTGCCTTCCCGGCTGCGCGCGAGGTGCCGCGACGGCCCACGCGCACGTGCGGCGGCAGCCTCGCGCACGCCGTCGGCCGACGGGGGATTACACCTGGTGATGCAGGAGGACGTCGCGTCCCTCGGCGTCAGATTGCAGCATCGCCAGGCATATCTCCAGCGTCGCCTTCGCCCACCGCCCGTCGTGCAGGCACGGTTTCCCGCCATGGATGGCCGCGTGCAGTTCGTCGATGACTTCGTGGCGCGGCGCCGCCGGTACGGGCAGCGGCCGCCGTTCCCGCGTCGCATCGCCGTACACCAGGATATCCTGGGCCATGGGGCGCAGGTCCGCTTTCTCGCACGACACCAGGATCGGGCCGAAGTGCTGGTGCGATGCCGGCGGCCGCGACGCCCGCGGCGCGACATACGAGGATCCGCCATAGGTCCCCGCCGCCTTCAGGTCCGCTTCTTCATCCGGCGATCGCAGCGTCGCCAGCCTGCGGCGCGCCTGTCCATAGTCGTCGGGGTTCTTCGCGCCGCCCATTTCGCCTATCCATTCCATCCATTCGTCGGAATCGAAATGGGCGTAGCCGTTGTAGCTGAGCGAGGCGTATGCCCCCGACTCGAACCACAGCAGCGCGCTGTAGGCGCCCTCCGTCGGCCGTCCGGGATGCCAGTTTCCCAGGGCACTACGCAAGCGGACCGGCCGTTCTCCGGCCAGCATGCGGACGATGTCCACCTGGTGCGCGGCCTGGCTGAAGATCGCGCCGCCGCCGCGCGCGGTCTCCAGCTCTTCGGGACGCCTTGGCCGGAAAAGATAATCCGTGTAGTTCAGCGCGTGGATCATCTTCACCGCGCCGAACTCGCCGCCGGCGATGAGTTCGCGTGTCCTGAGGTAAGGCGTGTCGAAACTGTGGCAGTGGCCGACGATAAGGCGCACTCCCGCGGCGCGGCATGCGTCGATCATGTCGTCGCATTCCTGCAGGCTCAGCGCCATGGGCTTCTCCACCAGCACGTCCTTGCCGTGCGCGGCGGCGACGCGCGTGTGCGCGGCATGGAATTGATGGGGGCTGGCGACATAGACGACCTGTACCCGCGGGTCGCGCGCCAGCGATTCGATATCCTGGTAGACGGGGCAGCCGAAGTCGCGCCGGAACCGTTCCCGCGCCGCCTCGCGCGGATCGCAGGCCGCGACCAGCCTTACCCGGGAATCGGCCAGGAAGGTCGGCAACATGACGGAAAAGGCGCGGCCCAGGCCCGCGACGCCGATGCGAAGAATGGCTGTTTCCATGGCGCTATAGATCCAGGACGAGCTTCTCGCAGTTGGCGCGGGATACGCACACCATGATCTGCGATTCCTGTTCTTCCGGCATCAACACCATGTCGCGATGATCGGCCGTCCCGGCCAGCATGCCGGTGCGGCAGGATCCGCAGGTGCCGCTTTCGCACGAATACGGTACCTTGACGCCGGCCTGGCGCAGTACCGCAAGAATGGACCGGCCCACCGGCACGGGCAGCGAAATTCCGGAGCGGGCCAGCTCGACGGTGAACGGCCGGTCATCGGGCTTGACGCCGCCGCCCTCCATGAAGCTCTCGAAGTGGATGCGGCCGGGCGACCAGTGGCCCGTCATATCGCGCACCGCCTCCATCAGGCCGCGCGGACCGCAGCAGTAGACGTGGCCCCGATTGGGCTTTTCCAGAACGGGCCACAGGTCGTAGGCCTCGGCCGGGTTGCCATGGTCGTGGTGGATCGTGACGCGCGATCCCGGGTCCAGTTCGCCCAATTCCCGCAGATAGGCAGTGGTTTCCGGCGCCTGGCTAAGGTAGTACAGCTTCCAGGCTGGCCCGGGGGCGTCCGCCAGCGAGCGGATCATGGACAGGATGGGCGTAATGCCTATGCCTCCCGCGATGAAGGTCAAGCTGCCGGGCGCGTCGACCAGCGGAAAGGCATTGTCCGGCTTCGACGCCGGCAGGATATCGCCGGCGCATGCCTGGTCGACGAGGCTGATGGATCCGCCGCGCCCGCCATCCTCGCGCTTGACGGTGATGACATAGCGCTTGCGTTCGCCCGGGCTGTTGCACAGCGAATACTTGCGCACGTCTCCACTGGGCACCCGCACGCGGATGTGCGAGCCGGGGCTGAATGCGGGCAGGTCATCGCCGTCGGGATGCACGAGCTCGAAGGCGCGGATACCGCGGGCTGCCTCGGCGATGGAGGCGATGCGCAGCGACATCGTGATTTCGCTTGCGGTGTCGGTCATGGCGGATCTCCTGCCCGCGCGCGCCCGGTGCGCGGGCGCGGGGCGGCGCTAGAGCTTGAAGGTTTCATAGGTGCTGGGGTGGAACAATTCTTCCACCGCCACGCGGCGCGGCGACAGGCCCTGGGCGTGATGATGGCGAGTGAATGCCTCCAGCGTCGGCCGGCTGCTTTCCACGCCATAGGCCCAGTAGTCCTCGCCCATGGTCTCGCGCGCGGCCTTGAGCTGCTCTTCGACGAAGGGCAGCGTCACCTTGGTCGCGGACGTATCGGACAGCTTGGCGAGCGCCACCGCCTTGGATTGCTGGAAAGCCTTCAGCAGCGTCCCGGGCAGCCAGGGGTGTTTTTCCGCCAGCGTTTTGCGCAGGCCCACGACATGCATGATGGGGAAGATGCGGGTGCGCTGGTAGTAGTCCTTGGCCACGGCCGTCGGGTCGTCGAACAGCCACCCTATGTCGGGGTTGTCGCGCGCCGCGCCGAACGGCGCGCGAGGCGCCATGAATCCCTCGATCTCGCCGCGATCCAGCATGTCCGATATGGTCCTGTCCGCGGGCGCGTCCACCATCCTGACATCGGCCGGGAGCTGGATCCTGATCTTTTCCTGCCGGCCGGGCTGGTCGATGCCGCCACGCACCCAGGTCACGTCCGCTGGCCGCACGCCGTAATCGTCCTCCAGGATCGCGCGCGCCCAGACGTTGGCGGTCAGCTGGTATTCGGGCACGCCGATGCGCTTGCCCTTCAGGTCCCGCGGCGTCTTGATCTTGTCCTTGCGGACATAGATGGATGTGTGGCGGAATGCGCGCGACAGGAAGACGGGCAAGGCGATGTAGGGACAGTCGCCCTGGGCATGCTTGACCAGGTAGCTGGAAAAGGAAAGTTCGCTGACGTCGAAATCCTGGTAGCGGAAAGACCGGAAGAACATTTCCTCCGGCGTCAGCAGGGTGAACAGCGGATCGACGCCATCGATCTGCACCGTGCCATCGTACAAGGGCCTGTTGCGGTCGTAGTCGCCGACGGAGAAAGAGAGTTGCAGCTTGGCCATGTACGGCTCCTAGGCGGTGGTTTGGTAGTTGGTCTCGAGTTCCGGGTCCGCCGCCTTCGGCGCGCCTGTCGGCAAGGCCCGGAAATCGCGCCAATCGACGCTCTTCGGGACGATGGCCTGGAACGCGCACACATCGCCGGGTATGCGCCGGTCGCCCGTGCCGATGGCGGGGCGGCCCTGGCGGAAATCCTGGACGGCCTGCAGCATCTGCTTGCGGAACTCGACGATCGCCAGGTCGCTGGCGCCCAGCCTGTCATCGGACCGGTTCGCGATGGGTCCCATGGTGACCCACATCGCGATATCCTGGTTGGGAAAGCCCTTTATGCCGGTGAAGTTGCCCGCCTTCATGGCCTGGCGGTCCTGCCAGAAACGGTTCTCGTGGTTGCGCAGCGGGCGATAGCGCTCGTCCAGGTCGCGCCCGATGCTGGTACCCAGGAATTTGCGCCAGGTTTCGGTGTCGGGCGTGCCGGCCTTTTCTCCCCAGGCGATGAAGTAAAACGCCGTCGCTGTATCGTTCATGGGAACGTTCACATTGGCGACGTTGTACAGGTTGTTGGGCGGTATCAGGACGGTAGCGGGCGCCACGAACACCGTCGAGCGCACGTAGTCGGTCTGCGCGGCGTTGACGATGGGACGGCGGATCGCGGCATAACGGAATCCGTAGTCCGTGCGATGGACCTGCATGCGCGGCGCCTTGTCCGTGGAGGGGCGCAGCCAGTTCTTGTCGGTGGCTTCCGCGCCGCCGACACGGGCGGGGACGAAGTCCGAGGAGTGCAGGCTGGAGCTATGCGCGGAATCTATCGCCCCTTCCAGTATCTGCGCCCAGTTGCAGGGAACGAGCACCTTGGCGATGCTGACCTTGGTTTCCGCCGATGGCGCCCACGGCGGCGGCGTGAATTCCGGGACGTCGTCCGGCGGCCCCATATAGGCCCAGACCACGCCTCCCCATTCGCGTACCGGATATGCCTTGTGCTTGATCTTCTGCGCCATGACGCTGGCCGCGGGCTCCGATACCATCTCCACCACGTTGCCCTGCACATCCATTTTCCAGCCGTGGTACAGGCAGCGCAGCCCGCATTCCTCGTTGCGCCCATAGACCAGGGAGACGCGGCGGTGCGGACAGTATTCGTCCATCACGCCGACCCGCCCTTCCGTATCGCGGAACACGACAAGGTCTTCGCCAAGGACCTGCGCCTTGACGGGGTCGCCGTCAGGCTCGCTGACTTCTTCGATCAGGCAGACGGGAAGCCAGTGCCGGCGCATCAGCGCGCCCATCGGCGCATCGCCCTCCACGCGGCAAAGCAGGTCGTTTTCTTCCGGGGTCAACATACGTACTCCTGTTCGTGATGGCGGGATCCGCCGGCACGTGCCGCCCCACGCGCCGGTCCCTGAGGTTCTTCATTCCGCCCTGATGTTGGCGGCCTTGATCGCGCTCTCGTAGCGCCGCGCTTCGTCATCGATCGCCAGCGCGTACTCCTTGGGCGAACCCCCCACGGGTTCTATGCCCAGCGTGTCGAATTGCTTGATGACGGCGGGATCCTGCACGGCCTTGGCGATCTCCGTGCTGAGCTTGCGCACGGCGTAATCGGGTACGCCCGTGGCGGCCAACGCTCCCACCGTGACGGCGAAGTTGAAGCCCGGGAGGATTTCGGCGATCGCCGGTATGTCGGGCGCCAGCGTCGACCGCTTGCCCGCGTTCGTCGCCAGTATCCTTACCTGTCCTTTCTCGGCGAAGCCGGACAGCGACGGCAGCGCCGCGAACACCACATCGACCTGGTTGCCCACCATCGCCGGGACGGATTGGCCCGAACCCCGGAAGGGTACGTGGGTCAGTTTGGTGTGCAGGCCCAGGGCCAGGGCTTCCATGGTCAGATGGTGGGAGCTCCCTACCCCGGAAGAGCCGTAGTTCATCTTGCCCGGCGCGGCGCGCGCCCGCTGCACGAAATCCTGCAGCGAAGTAATGCCGGTCTGCGTACTGGTCGCCAGGAACAAGGGCGAGGTGGCGATCAATGAAACGGGCACGAAGTCCCGTTTCGGATCGTACGAAAGGTCCTTGTACAGGGCCGGATTGATGGACATCATCGAGCCATCGGTCACCAGATAGGTATAGCCGTCGCGCGGGCTGCTCATGAGCGCCTGGGCGGCGATCACCCCATTGGCGCCGGGCTTGTTCTCCACCACGACGGACTGTCCCAGGCTGGCGGTGACACGTTGCGCCACCACGCGGGCCACGGTGTCCGGCAAGCCGCCGGCGGCATAGGGGACGATGAAACGGATGACGTGGGATGGAAATTGCGACGCGGTTTCCGCCGCATGGGCGATACCGCTCAACAGGCCCAAGGTGGCCGCCGCGGCAAGCAGATGGGCGCGACGAAGCAAACGCGGGCCTGGCCAGGCCGCCGTGCAAGGGGTGGTCATGGTTGTCTCCTGGATTTTGTTCTCGCGTTCTATTCGACGGCCGGCGTTGCTCCGATGAGCCGGTGAGCGCGTGAGGGAATAATATTAGAGGTCTAATTAAATGGCAAGACTTAGTTATCTAAGTAAATTCCATTAGACGAGCGGCGTCCACGCGCTGCGACACGGCGCGGCGCGCGGCGAACAGAAGCGCTCAGGTGCGGGGCACTATGCCAGTTGGACGGAATGCGGGGTCAGGCCCGCGCGGCCGGGATCCATGACCCATGCAGCCCGGCGGGTACGCGTCGCGGCAACTCGACGACAGCGACCGGTCCGGCGTCGAGGCGCCGGGCATCCAGGATGACGAACTGCCCCGCGCGGCTTGCCGCGTCGTGGACAAAGGTCAGGATGTAGCCGTCGGCTTCGCCCGCACCGTCGGGATCCGCCGCGAATACCGGCTCGCATATCGTCATGCCGGGACCGAAACGGTGCACCGTCCGCTCGCCCGTCTGCAGGTCATACCGGGCGATGGCCTCGAACGCCCCCGGCTGGAAGGCCTCGCCCGGCCGTGGCGTTCGCAGGCCCACATACCCGTACCGCGCCTTGCGGCCCAGATAGGCGTCGTTCACGCGGCCGAACTCGCAGACCTGGGCGTCTATCGTCTCGTCGCCGACCCGGCCCGTCCGGATATCGATCGCCAGCCGGTGCAGCTCCAGCCGATCGGGCTTGGCGGTCAGCGAGTACGAGTCATACCAGGGCAGCACGATCTCGATGCGGCCGTTTTCCTCGTAGGCATTGACGGTATGCCAGTTAAAGAAGGGCGCGGCCTCGATCCACCGGATTTCCTCGGCGCGCTCGGCGTCGCGCGGGATCAAGGCCACGCGGGTTCCCCTGTCGGGTTCCCATTGCGCCGGAATGCCGTGCCGCGACCAATCGAAGACCAGCGGACACAGCAGCACCACCACATGGCGTTCCGTCAGGGCGATGTCGTGCACCATGGCCGCCCAGGGCGCCCGGAATGTCAGGCTCCTGTCCAGCCGTCCCGACGCATCGGCGCGCAGATAGGTCAGCTTGCCATCCAGCAGGTCGTAGGAAACGGCCAGCAGCTCGCCGGTGCGGGGATCGATCTTGGGGTGGGCCGACATCCTGCCCGCCAGCTTCCCCTGGTAATCGAACACCCCGCGGGTGGCGATGTCGCCATCCACCTCGTACGGCATGTCGCCTTCGTACAGCGCCAGGTAGCGGCCGCCGTGATACACGATATTGGTATTCGCCAGGTTGGCCTGCGGCGGCGGACTGAACGTGGAGTTGTAGATGCGATGTCCCGCCTGTATTTCCGCGCGCAGTTCCGCGGTCCGGATCCAGCGGTTGCGGTAGCGCGCCCGCCCGTCCCGCAGGGTGATGGCATGGATCATGCCGGTTCCGTCGAAAGGATAGGCGTAGCGGGCGTCCGGCTCGAAATAAGGATTGGGGCCGTTGCGCATGAACACGCCGGCCAGGCCCGCCGGAATCGCGCCGCGCACGGGCAGGTCGGCATCGTCGCGTTCGTCGAACACCGGTTCGAAGGCGCCCCGGCACGCGGGGTTGTCGCTGCGCCAGGGCGGCGCACCGGCCGGTCCAAGGTCCGGGACGGCCGGTGCCGCATGGGACGGCATGACGTGCAAGCCGCGGCTTCCCAGTAATCCCAGGCCCAGCGCCAGGATGGCGCGACGGCTGAAGGTCGGATGGATCATGGCCCGTCTCCCTTGTCGATGACGCCGGCAGGCACCCGCGCGTCCCGGCCGGGCCGCGGGTTCATGCGATCACGACATTACTCGCTTGACGGTGGATTGGGTCGATGTGGAAGCGGCCCTGGTCCATTCGATGGTGTCTCGGCGCGCGGAGCGTCATCCCTGCCGATGCGCCGCGCCGCCCGTGCCGGCGGCGGGCTCCGGCACGGGCGGCACGCCCTTGAGCCGGGTCACATAGCCGGGCAGGAAACGCCGCAGGTCGCCGTTCGGAAAGCGGATATCCACCCGTTCCCGGGTGACGGCCTCCACCACGCCGGCGCCGTAGCGGCGCACGCGCACGCCGTCCCCGATCCGCAGGCGCGCCGGCTTGCCGTCGGGCCGCGGCGGGGCGTCGCCCGCCTTCTCCACCGCCTCGGCCTGCCGCGCGAGCTCGCAGCTGTCGCAGTGGCCGCAACGGTCCCACTCCGGGATGTCGCCGAAGTGTTCAAGCAGCATGTGCCACCGGCAACGGCCGCTGCGCGCATACGCCACCATGGATGCCAGCGTTTCGCGGTCATGTTCGGCGCGCCGTTCATACTGTTCCGCGGCCACGGACGCCCGCTCGCGCGCGTCGGCTTCGCCCCGCGCGCGCACGCCGCCCCGGTCGTCGCGCTCGATCAGTCCGGCATCGGACAGCAGCTTCAGGCCCACCCGCAGCTTGCGCGCCCCCACCTTGCCCAGGGCCTGGCCCAGGGCTTCTTCGGACAGCGGCGCCCGCGCGTCATCCAGCACGGCCAGCACGCGCAGCAGCATGTCGCGGGTGGGATAGCGGTTGGACAGGAAGAACTGCTGGATGCGCTTGTCCTTTTCTTCGTGGATCAGGACGCAGCGGGCGGACTCGCCGTCGCGGCCGGCGCGGCCCGACTCCTGGTAATACGCGTCCAGGCTGCCCGGCAGTTGCGCGTGCACCACCAGGCGCACGTCGGGCTTGTCTATCCCCATGCCGAAGGCATCGGTGGCGACCATGACCGGGGTGCCGCCGGACATGAAGGCATCTTGCGCCTCGCGCCGTGCCTTGGCGCCCAGGCGCCCGTGATACAGGGCCGCGTCGACCCCTGCCTCGCGCAGCACCTGGTGCAGCACTTCGGCTTCCTTCACGGTGGTGCTGTAGACAATGGCCGGGCCCTCGGCTTTCCGCACCAGGTCCAGCACGGCGTCCTGCTTGCGTTCCTCGTCGCCGACCTGGCGCACGGCGTAGCACAGGTTCGGCCGATACACGCCCACCTTGATCACGCAGGCGGCCGCCAGATCCAGGGTCGCCGCGATGTCGTGGATGACCTCGTCGGTGGCCGTGGCGGTCATGGCCAGCACCGGGGGCGAGCCGACGGCGCGCACGGCCGCGGGAATATCCAGGAAGGCCGGCCGGAAGTCGTGGCCCCATTGCGAGATGCAGTGGGCTTCGTCGACAACGAACAGGCCCACGGCCTGGCGGCCCAGCCATTGCATGAATTCCGGGTCGCCCAGCCGCTCGGGCGTTGCCAGGATGATGGGTTGGCGGTCCCCGCGCGCATTGCGCAGGTAGCGCGCTTCGTCCTCGGCCGAGGTCGTGCTATTGAACACGGCGGCATCCACGCCGAATTCGCTCAGCTTCTCGTCCTGGTCCTTCATCAGGGCGATCAGGGGCGACACCACCACGGTCAGGCCGCTGCCGCACAGCGCCGGCACCTGGTAGCACAGCGACTTGCCGCTGCCGGTGGGCATGACGGCTATGGTGTGGTGGCCGCGCAGCACACTGGCCATGACCTCCGCCTGCCCCGGCCGCAGGCTGTCCAGGCCGAAACGATCGCGCAACAGGCGCCGGGCTTGGGCCGGCAAGGCAGAAGGAAATCGGGATCCGGGCATGGCAGGCAGGCAAAGCCCGCGCTGCCGCAAGCGCCGTGCCGCCACGCCGATGGATGAACGCGGATCAGGCGCCGCGGCCCCCCAGCGCCATCCCCTGCCCCGCCATGACGCCCTAGCCCTGTGCCTTGCGGGCGGGACGGTGGCCGGCCGCCTCCAGGATCAGCGCGGTAATGGTGTCCGGATGCGAGATCAGGGACAGGTGGCTGGCCTTGACCTCTATGGTCTTGGCGCCCATGCGCTTGGCCATGAAGCGCTCCAGGTCCGGATTGATGGTGCGGTCCTCGGTGGACACGGCGTAGAAGCTGGGCTTGGACCGCCAGGCCGCGTTGGTCGTCTTGCCCGCCAGCAGGGCCTTGTGGAACGGCTGCTGCACGGCATACAGCACCATGGCCTTGGCACGGGGCAGGTCGCCGGCGAAGTCGCGCAGGAAGGCCTCCTGGCTCAGGCGGCCTTCGTCGCCGTCGAAGACGATGCCGGCGGACGCCGGCGGCGTGGGGAACTTGGCGGCGAGCTGGGAATAGTCCTCGCCCGCATCCGGCGCGCGCGCCGCGACGTAGACCAGCGACGACACGTTCGGGTGGACGCCGGCTTCCGTCACCAGCATGCCGGAGAACGAGTGGCCCACCAGCACGGTCGGGCCATTCTGCCGCGCCAGCACCCGTTGCACCGCCTCCACCGCCTCTGGCAGCGTTGTCAGCGGGTTCTGCACGGCGGTCGCGTTCATGCCGGCGGCCTGCAGCCGCGCGATGACTTCGGTCCAGCAGGACCCATCGGCGAACAAGCCATGCGCCAGGACTACGTTCTTGGCCTGGACGACAGGCCCCTTGGCCGTGCCTTCCGTGGCGGGCGCGGCCTGCGCGACCTGCCGCATGCCGGGAAGAATGGTGGAAGCCGCGGCGCCAGCCAGCGCGGCGGCGAACGCGCGTCGATTCATCGTCATGGTCAATATCCTTTTAAGCGAGGCCCGGCCAGCATACGTGGATGAGCGGGCGCCGTTATTAAATTTCCCGTGAGATTCTCGACAGGAAGCTTAACGGCGCGGGGATGCCGGCTTCCTCGGCGCAACCCGTGGCGATGCCGGCTTTTCCGGTGCGGCCCGCCGCGGCGATGCCGGCTGCCGCGGCTCCGCCTTGCCCGGGGACGGTCGCCCCTTTGCCGCCCGCCGCAGGCAATGCATCAACTGTTCGGATACCGCCGTTGGAACGACGTCGCGCAGGGCGATGATGCCGACGGCCGGCAGTTCTACCTCCACGGCCAGCCCCAGCACGGACAGCGTGCCGGCCTGTTCGAACTCGCGCGCCGCGCTCTCCGCCATGAAGCCGACCGCCCCGCGCCGGCGCACGAAGCCCGCCACCGCCTGGTAGGACCAGGACTCGATGATGTCCTCCGGCGGCTGTACGCCATAGCGATAGAACTGCTGTTCCAGCTTGACGCGCAGCGAAGCCCAGGGTGGCGGCATCACGCAGGGCATGGCCGCCAGCTGCGGCCAGGACAATTTGCGGCGGCCCGCCAGCGGATGGCCGGGCGCGACCACGGCCACCATGGGTTCGTCGTACAAGGCTTCCGTCGTCAGATCCGGCGCGGCATAGCCCGGCTCCAGGCGGCCGACGAACAGGTCGATCTCCCCCAGGCGCAGCTTGGGCAGCAGATTCGTCAGGTCGCCCGTTTCGACCAGCACGGTGGCGCGCGCGCTGTGGCGCTTGAGCAGGTCCACCGCATCGGCCAGCAGGGGCGACAGGGCCACACCCATGGCCCCCACGCGCACCCGGCCCGCGGCGCCGCTTTCCAGCGCGGCGATCTCGTCGCGCGTGCGCTCGTACTGCGCCAGCACGGACCGGGCGAAGCGCACCATCGCCACCCCGGCCTGCGTGGGCTCGGTGCCGCGCGTCGACCGCATGAAAAGCACCTGGCCCAGCATGGCCTCGATTTCCGTCAGCATGCGTGACACGGCGGGCTGGCTGACGGACAGGAATTCCGAGGTGCGCCCCAGGTGGCGGAATTGGTCCAGCGCCACCAGCAGTTGCAGATGCCGCAGCTTGATGTTGCTACGCAGGACACGGTCGAGTTGGGCCATGCCAGCCAGTGTACTTAACCAACATGTTATGCAGCAATACGGTTTCCTGATTGGAATGTTATGCAATCGGCCGCCACAATGCGGGGCAAGTCCGGGCGGCAGATCCGGGCCATCAACCGAAAGCGAGGAGACGATGAAAAAAGACCCTGCGATCCAAGCGCTGCGCCGCACCCTGCTGCTGGGCGCCGCCGCCACCGCGGCCGCCGTCCTGCTGCCGCGCGGCGCGCGGGCGGCCGGCTTCCCCAACCGCCCCATCACCTTTATCTGTCCCTGGGCCGTGGGCGGCACGGCCGACCAGTCCATGCGCGTGCTGTGCCAGGCCGCGGCCAAGGCGCTGGACCAGGCCATCGTGGTGGAGAACCGCGCCGGCGCGTCGGGCATGATAGGCGCGAAGGCGCTGGCCAGCGCCAAGCCGGACGGCTACACCATCGGGCAGATCCCCATCTCGGTGACACGCTTCTCGCAATTGGGCATGCTGGCCGCGGATCCCCGCACCGACTTCACCTACATCGCGCGGACCTCCGGGCAGACCTTCGGCATCGTGGTCAAGGCGGATTCGCGATTCAAGACCCTGGCGGATATGGTGCAGTACGCCAAGGCGCATCCCGGCGTGGTGACCTACGGCCATGCCGGCGTGGGCGGCGCCACGCACGTGGGCATGGAGCAGTTCGCCCTGGCGGCCGGCATCCAGCTGAACGCCATCGCCTACAAGGGCGGCGCCCCGGCCCTGCAGGACCTGCTGGGCGGCCAGATCGATATGCTGGCCGACTCCAGTTCCTGGGCCCCGCAGGTGGAAGCCGGCAATCTGCGCCTGCTTGCGACCTGGGGCGCGCAGCGGCCGCCGCGCTTCAACAACAGTCCCACGCTGAAGGACCTGGGCTACGACGTCGTGGTCGATGCGCCCAACGGCGTGGGCGCGCCCAAGGGACTGGATCCCGCCGTGGAACAGGTCCTGCGCGAGGCCTTCCGCAAGGCGGTCGCCAGCGAGGAATTCAGGCAGATCGCCGACAAGCTGGATGCGCCGGTCATGTACCTGGACGGGCCGGACTACCAGCGCTACGTCGCCCAGGTCTATGGCCAGGAAACCCGATTGATCGAACGCCTGCGCCTGAAGGCCATGCTGCAGCAGAGCTGAACCGTGACGCCATCCCCGCTTATCCGCTTGCATCCCAACGACAATGTGCTGATCGCCCGCGAGCGCCTGGGCCTGGGCCAATCCGTGCCCGGCCACGATCTGCGCATACGCGCCCAGGTGCCGGCGGGCCACAAGATCGCCGCCCGGCGCATCGCCCGCGGCGAAGCCGTGCGCAAGTACGACGTCATCATCGGCGTGGCGGGCCGCGACATCGAGGCCGGCGACCACGTACACACCCATAACGTGGAGCTGGCCGATTTCCATCGGGATCCGGCATTCGGACAGGACGCCGTGCCCGTGGCCCTTCTGCCGGAAGCGCGACAGGCCCGCTTCATGGGGTACGTGCGCGCGGACGGCCGCGTGGGGACGCGCAATTTCATCGGCATCCTGTCGTCGGTCAATTGCTCCGCCACGGCGATCAAATCCATCGCGGCGCATTTCGACGCCGCGCGGCTGGCCGGCTATCCCAATGTCGACGGCGTCGCGGCCTTCGCGCACACCAGCGGCTGCGGCATGTCCTCGCCCAGCGAGCACTTCGACGTGCTGCGGCGCACGCTGGCCGGCTACGCGCGGCATCCCAACCTGGCCGGCGTGCTGATCGTCGGCCTGGGATGCGAGCGCAACCAGGTCGACGCGCTGGTCGATACCCAAGGCCTGGCCGGCGATCCCCGCGTGCGCACGCTGGTCATGCAGGACACCGGCGGCACGCGGGCGACCATCGCGGCCGGCATCGCGGCCATCCAGGACATGCTGCCCGCCGCCAACGCCTGCCGCCGCACCGAAGTCCCCGCGCGCCACCTGAAGATAGGCCTGGAATGCGGCGGCTCGGACGGCTTCTCCGGCATCACGGCCAACCCGGCGCTGGGTGCGGCGATGGATATCCTGGTGCGGCACGGCGGCACGGCCATCCTGTCCGAAACGCCGGAGATCCATGGCGTGGAATACCTGCTGACGCGGCGCGCCGTCAGCCGCGAGGTCGGCGAAAAACTGCTGGCCAGGCTGGCATGGTGGGAACGCTACGCCGCGGGGCAGAACGCCCAGTTCAACGGCAAGGTCGGCCATGGCAACCAGCAGGGCGGCCTGGCGAATATCTTCGAGAAATCGCTGGGCTCGGCCATGAAAGGCGGCAGCACGCCCTTGCAGGCGGTGTACGAATACGCCGAGCCGATAGACCGGGCCGGCCTGGTCTTCATGGATTCCCCGGGCTACGACCCGGTCGCCGTCACGGGACAGATCGCCAGCGGCGCGAACCTGATCTGCTTCACCACCGGCAGGGGCTCGATGTTCGGCTCCAAGCCGGCGCCGACGCTGAAGCTGGCCAGCAACACGCCCATGTACCGCCGCCTGGAGGAAGACATGGACATCGATTGCGGCCCCGTGCTGGACGGCGCGCTGAGCGTCGCGCAGATGGGCCAGGTCATCTTCGACCGGATCCTGCAGGCCGCGTCGGGGCAGCGCACCAAGAGCGAGCTGCTGGGCCTGGGCGACCATGAATTCGTGCCCTGGCACCTGGGCATCGTCAGTTGAACCGAACGGCGCGCCGCGCGGCGGGCCACCGACGGCCGGCCCCGGCAACGCGGCGCGTTTCCCCCATCGTCCTATTTGTCGAGGCGCATCCATGCCTGCCCTGAATCCCTTCAAATCCGCCCTGGCGGCCGGTACGCCGCGCATCGGCCTGTGGCTTTCCATGGCCGACCCCTATCTGGCGGAAGTCGCGGCCACCGCGGGTTTCCACTGGCTGCTGATCGACGGCGAGCACGCACCCAACGATATGCGCAGCACGCTGCAGGCGCTGCAAGCCATCGCCGCCTATCCGTCGCAGCCCGTCGTGCGCGTGGTCGACAGCGATCCCGCGCGCATCAAGCGCATGCTGGATATCGGCGCGCGCACCCTGCTGGTGCCCATGGTGGACACGGCGGAACAGGCCCGCGCGCTGGTCGCCGCCACGCGCTATCCGCCGCGCGGCGTCCGTGGCGTGGGCAGCGCGGTGGGGCGCGCATCGCAATGGAGCTTGCGCGGCGATTACCTGGCGGTGGCGGACGACGAAATCTGCCTTCTGGTGCAGGCGGAAACCGTCACCGCCCTGCAGAACCTGCCCGCGCTGTGCGGCACCGACGGCGTGGACGGCGTATTCATCGGCCCCGCGGACCTGGCCGCCTCCATGGGGCACCGCGGCAATCCCGGCCATCCGCAGGTCCAGGCAGCCATCGAGGCCGCGATGCGCACCATCGTGGCCTCCGGCAAGGCCGCCGGCACGCTGACCTCCGATCCCGCGCTGGCGCGGCGCTACCTGGAACTGGGCTGCACCTTCGTGGCGACCGGCGTGGATGTCCTGCTGTTCGCCGGCGCGGCGCGCAAGCTGGCGCGGGATTTCGACTGCTGACCGCGGCCGCCCGACACAAGTTGCCGGTCGCACAGTGCCGCGGACGGACCGCCGGTGTCCGCCGGCCGCGCCGGATCCGCTACATTGTGGGATCCGCCGCCCGCCATCCCCCCGCGGCGCCAACCCGCCCCCATAACGGAGACACGCAGCATGACCACACACGCCGACGCAGGCAGGCTGATACGCGAGGCCAATTTCATCGATGGCGCCTGGGTGCCGGGACGCGGCCAGCGCCGCTTCGCCGTCATCGACCCCGCCACCGGCAGACGGATCGCCGACGTTCCCGATAGCGGCCCGGACGATGCCCGCGCCGCCGCCGATGCGGCCGCGGCCGCCCTGCCCGGCTGGCGCGCCCGCCTGCCGCGCGAGCGCGCCGAACTGCTGCGCCGCTGGCACGCGCTGATCCTGGACAACCAGGACGCCCTGGCCACGCTCATATCCACGGAACAGGGCAAGCCCCTGGCGGAGGCGCGTGGGGAGGTCGCCTACGGCGCCTCCTACGTGGCATGGTTTGCCGACGAAGCCACCCGCATCTATGGCGACATCATCCCGGACCAGCAGCGCGGCAAGCGCATGACGGCGATCAAGGAGCCCATCGGGGTGGTGGCCGCCATCACGCCGTGGAATTTCCCGCTGGCCATGATCGCGCGCAAGATCGCGCCGGCCCTGGCCGCCGGCTGCACCGTCGTGGGCAAGCCGGCCGAGGACACGCCGCTGACCGCCCTGGCCCTGGCGCAACTGGGACAGGAAGCCGGTTTTCCGCCCGGTGTGCTCAACCTGCTGACGGCATCCCGCGAGCGCGCGTCCGAGACCGTCGGCGCTTGGCTGGAGGATACGCGCGTGCGCAAGATCACGTTCACCGGTTCCACGCCCGTGGGCAAGCACCTGGCGCGCGAATCCGCCGCGACGCTGAAGAAACTGTCGCTGGAGCTGGGCGGCAACGCGCCCTTCATCGTGTTCGAGGACGCCGACCTTAAAGCCGCCGTCGCCGGCGTCATGGCCGCCAAGTTCCGCAATGGCGGCCAAACCTGCGTCTGCCCCAATCGCGTCTATGTGCATTCCGCCGTGTACGACCGCTACGCGGAGATGCTGTGCGAGCAGGTAGCGGCCCTGCGCGTCGGTCCGGCCACGGATGCCGCCAGCCAGATCGGCCCCATGATCAACGCACGCGCGGTCGACAAGATCGCGCGCCATGTGGACGATGCGCGCGAACGCGGCGCCCGCGTGCTGACGGGCGGCAAGCGGCTGACCGAGCTCGGCCCCAACTACTACGCCCCCACGGTGCTGGGCGAGGCGGACGCCTCCATGGTCCTGTGCGGCGAGGAAACCTTCGGGCCGGTCGTCCCGCTGTTCCGCTTCGACGACGAAGCCCAGGCCGTGGCCGCCGCCAACGATACGCCCTTCGGGCTGGCCTCGTATTTCTACACCCAGGACCTGCGGCGCATCGAGCGCGTATCGCGCGCGCTGGAATCGGGCATCGTCGGCATCAATGAGGGAGCGCTGGCCTCCGAAGCCGCGCCCTTCGGCGGCGTGAAGGAATCGGGCTACGGCCGCGAGGGATCGAAGTACGGCCTGGACGACTATCTTTCCATCAAGTACCTGTGCCAGGGCGGGCTGGCATAGCGCGAGCCGGCGCCGCGCGGTCCGTCACGGCAGGACATTGTCCTGGATGACGGCGCGGCGCACGCCGGCGCGGCGCACCCCGGCGCGGGCGCCGGCCAGCCCTGGCGGGCCGGTCCGCCCGCCAGGGTCCGCCCGCCCGGGTCCGCCCCCTTCATCCGCCCGGCGTCAGCACCACCCGAAAGCGCGCCTTGCCGCTCATCATCCGCTCGTAGGCCTCGGCCGCGCGGGACAGCGGGAATTGCTCGATCATCGGCTTCACCCCGGACAAGGCGCTGAACGCCAGCGTTTCCTGCGAGTCCGCCGCGGTGCCGGACGGCCAGCCCTGCACGGTGTTGCGGCCCATGATGAACTGCGCCACGGGGACCTCCACCGGCTCCTGCGAAATGCCCACCATGATCAGCTTGCCGTTGCGGCCCAGTCCGCCGATGGCGGCGCTCATGGCCTTGCCGCTGGTCACCGTGGCCAGGATCACCCGGGCGCCGCCCAGGGCGCGCAGGGCCTCGCCCACGTCCTGGGCCGCGCTATCGACATAGTGATGCGCCCCCAGTTCGCGCGCCAGCGGCGCCTTGTCCTGGCCCCGGGCAATGGCCACCGTGACGAATCCCATCTTGCGCGCGAACTGCACGCCCAGATGCCCCAGCCCGCCGATGCCCAGGATGGCTGCCACGTCGCCCGCGCGCGCGCCACTGTTGCGCAAGGCATTGAAGGTCGTGATGCCGGCGCACAGCAGCGGCGCGGCGTCGACATCGGCCAGGTCGTCGGGCATGCGCGCCAGCGCTTCCTGGGGCGCCACCATGTATTCGGCGTAACCGCCGTCGTAGCTGATGCCCGGCACCTGCCCGTTCTCGCACAGCACGAAATCGCCATGGCGGCAGTTTTCGCAATGGCCGCAATGGCCGCCGTGCCAGCCCACGCCGACGCGCTGGCCGGCCTGCCAGCCCTGCACGCCGGTGCCCAGCTTGTCGATCACGCCGGCGATCTCATGGCCCGGCACGCGGGGATACCGCAAGCCCGGCCACAGGCCTTCCTTGGTCAGCGAATCGCTATGGCATATTCCGCAAGCCTGCACCTTGACCCGCACCTGTCCCGCGCCGGGCTCCGGCAACTCGCGGTCGACGAGCTCCAGCGGACCGTTCGCTTGCGCTACCTGCACTGCCTTCATGGTCGGCATCGTTCTCTCCTGTTGTGAAAGAATGCCGCGGCGCCCCCGGCGTGCCGGTATCCGCGGATACCCGGCCGGGCGGCCAATGCCGCGCCCTCGCCCCGGGGCCACGATAGCGCCATTTGGCGGCGCATGGCAGCACCGGCCGCGTATCGCCCCGGACGCCGGGACGGATCCTCAATCGCTATCGGAAGGCGGAGGCGGCGCCGAGGCGCGCGCGCTGGGGCCGGCCAGCAAGGGATAGGGATTGATGGCGCCGCCCGCCGGATAGATGCCGTAGTGCAGGTGCGGCGGCGTGCCCTGGGCGTTGCCGGTATTGCCGACATAGCCCAGGACGCTGCCCGGCATGACGTGCGTGCCCCAGCGGACATCGGCGTAGCCATCCAGATGGGCGTAGTAATGCATCTGGCGGCCCGGCCCCAGCACCCACACCACCTTGCCGCCCAGCCGGTTGGTGCCCACCCGCGTGACGATGCCTTCGGTGGTGCTGGTCACGGGCGTGCCGCGCGGCGCGAAGATGTCGACGCCCTGGTGCCGGCGGCCCTCGGAACGCGCGGCGTTCCAGGTATCGGCCAGTTGGCGCGGCGCGACGCCGCGCACCGGCACGGGCAGCGACGCGGGCGGATCCTGCAAGGCAAGGCGGGCCATATGCCAGGGCGCGCGCCAGGGGTCGGGCAGGCGCGGCCAGGCCCACCACGCCGCCACGGCCAGGACGGCGAACATCAGCAGGCGGATCGAGGCTGCCATGGCAGTGCACAAGCGGGTTCCGGGACGTCCAGTGTACGGCCCCGGGCGCCGTGGCACCGCAAAGAAGAACGGCGGCGGGGCCGCCTGCCCCGCCGCCGTTCGCGGCACCGCTACGCCGTGGCTGCCTTACTTGAAGGCCGCCCCCGGATCGTCCTGGCCGCCGCCGTAGACGCTGCCGCCGTAGCCGCCCTGCACGTCTATCTTCACGGACGCCGGATCGACCTGGGACTGGTCGCCCTTGTAGTGCATCACCATGGCGGGCATCAGCATCACCGCGGCCACCATCAGCAGCTGGATGACGATGAACGGCACCGAGCCCCAATAGATCTGCCCGGTGGTCACCGGCGCGATCGTGCGCCCGGTCACCTTGTCGCGGTACGGATCCTTGGGCGCGACCGAGCGCAGGTAGAACAAGGCAAAGCCGAAGGGCGGATGCATGAACGAGGTCTGCATGTTCACCGCCAGGATCACCCCGAACCAGATCAGGTCTATGCCCATCTTGTCGGCCACCGGCCCGAGCAGCGGCACGATGATGAAGGCCAGCTCGAAGAAGTCCAGGAAAAACGCCAGCACGAAGGTCAGCACGCTGACCACGATCAGAAAGCCCCACTGCCCGCCCGGCAGGCCGGTCAGCAGGTGCTCCACCCACAGGTCGCCGTTCACGCCGCGGAAGGTCAGGCCGAACACCGTGGAGCCCACCAGGATGAACACCACGAAGCACGACAGCTTGGTGGTCGTGTCCATCGCCTGCTTGAGCAGGTTCAGCGTCAGCCGCTTGCGCGCCACCGCCATGGCGATCGCCCCGACCGCGCCCATCGCCCCGCCCTCGGTGGGCGTGGCCACGCCGATGAAGATCGTGCCCAGCACCAGGAAGATCAGGAACAGCGGCGGGATCATCACGAAGGTGACCCGCTCGGCCAGCGCCGACAACAGCCCCAGGCGCAGCACCTTGTTGACGATGGCGATCACGAAGGCCGTCAGCCCCCACAGCAGCAGGCTGAGCACGATGCGCTCGTCGGCCGGCGCCGTGTCGTTCTCCATCCACTGGCCCAGCGCCCAGGCCACCGCCACGGAGATGGCCATCAGCACCAGCAGCGAGCGGCCCCCGCGCGTGCCGTTGGCCTCGCGAAAGCGCCGCGCCTCCTCGGGCAGCGCCGGCGCCGAGGCCGGCTTGATCACGCACATGATGGCCACGTACACCACGTACAGCCCCGCCAGCACGAAGCCCGGCACCATGGCCGCGCGGTACATGTCGCCGATGGACCGGCCCAGCTGGTCGGCCAGGATGATCAGCACCAGCGACGGCGGGATGATCTGCGACAAGGTCCCCGAAGCGGCGATCACCCCGCTGGCCAGCCGCCGGTCGTAGCCGTAGCGCAGCATGATGGGCAGCGAGATCAGCCCCATGGAGATCACCGAGGCCGACACCACGCCCGTGGTGGCCGCCAGCATCGCGCCCACGAACACCACCGCGAAGGCCAGGCCCCCGCGGATGGTGCCGAACAGCTGCCCGATGGTCTCCAGCAGGTCCTCGGCCATGCCGGATCGCTCCAGCACCAGCCCCATCAGCGTGAAGAACGGCACCGCCAGCAGCGTGTCGTTGGAGATGATGCCGAACACCCGCTGCGGCAGCGCCTGGAACAGCGCCGGCGTCAGCAGCCCCAGCTCGATGCCGATCAGCCCGTACAGGATGCCGTTGGCCGCCAGCGCGAAGGCCACCGGAAAGCCCAGCAGCAGGAACACCACCAGGGTGGCGAACATGATGGGCGCCAGATTGGCGATAAAGAATTCCATCTCAACGCCCCCCGTCGCGCGGCTGCGCCACCGCCGCGGCCGCGGCCGCTTCGCGCGCCTGCGCCTCGCGCGCGATTTCCTCGGCCAGCTCTTCCTCGGCCGAGCGCGCGCCTTCGCGCCGCGTCGGGTCCTCGCAGCGGCCCAGCAGGAAGCCCACGCACTTGATCAAGTGCGAGACCCCCGCCAGCACCAGCAGCGCGAAGCCCGCCGGAATCAGCAGCTTGACCGGCCAGCGCACCAGCCCCCCGGAGTTGGAAGACTGCTCGTTGGTCAGCCACGATTCCGTGAACACCGGCCAGGACAGCACCAGGATCAGCACGCAGGCCGGCAGCAGGAAAAACACCACCCCGAAGATCTCGATCCAGATCTGCTTGCGCCGCGACAGCCGCGACGACAGGATGTCCACCCGCACGTGCTCGTTCTTCAGGAGCGTATAGCCCGAGGCCAGCAGGAACATGGCCCCGAACATATACCACTGCAGCTCCAGCCAGGCGTTCGAGCTGGTGTGCAGCACCTTGCGCACCACCGCGTTGCCCGCGCTCACCAGCACCACCAGCAAGGTCACCCACGTTACCGCGCGGCCCACGCGCAGGTTTATCGCGTCGATCAGACGCGATATGGCAAGTAATGATTTCATTGCTGCTCGCTTACTTGCCGCCGTTGCGTCCTATCGTGCCCATGTAGCCGTCGAAGCTGCCGTCGGCGACGCGGAACCAGGGGATCTCGTTGTCGCGGAAGGCCACCATGCTGTCGTAGAGCTTCTTGAACATGGGGCTCTTGGCGCTCATTTCCGCATAGACCTTTACGGACTCGGCATAGCACGCGTCCATCACGGACTTGGGGAAGGCGCGCAGCTGCGCGCCGTTGGCGATCAGGCGGCGCAGCGCGGCCGGGTTCTCGGCATCGTACTTGGCGATCATGTCGTTGGTCGCGGCGGCCGAGGCCTGCTCCAGCACGGCCTGGTAGTGCTTGGGCAGCTTGTTGTAGGCCTCCTGGTTGACATACAGGGATACCTGCAGCGTGCCTTCCCACCAGCCGGGGAAGTAATAGTATTTGGCGACCTTGTTGAAGCCCAGCTTTTCGTCGTCGTAGGGGCCGATCCACTCGGCGCCGTCGATCGTGCCTTTTTCCAGCGCGGGATAGATGTCGCCGCCGGCGATCTGCTGCGGCACCACGCCCAGGCGCGACAGCACCGCGCCCGCGAAGGCGCTCATGCGGAATTTCAGGCCCTTCAGGTCGTCCACCGACTTGATCTCGTTGCGGAACCAGCCGCCCATCTGCGTGCCGGTGTAGCCGCAGGGGAAGTTGACGATGTTGTAGGTCTTGAACAGCTCGCGCAGCAGCTTCAGGCCGTCGCCATGGCGCATCCAGGCGTTCATCTGGCGGGTGTTCAGGCCGAAGGGCACGGCGGCGTCGAAGCTAAGCGCCGGATCCTTGCCGAAGTAGTAGTACGAGGCGCTATGGCCGCACTCCACCGTCCCGTTCTGCACGCCGTCCAGCACCTGCAGCGCCGGCACGATTTCTCCGGCCGGGAAGGCGCGGATGTTGAACTTGCCGCCCGTGGCTTCGCCCACGTACTTGGCCAGGTTCTCCCCGCCGCTGTAGATGGCGTCGGCGCTGCGCGGAAAGCTGGAGGCCAGCCGCCAGTTGATGGTGGGGGATTCCTGGGCGAAAACGGGAGAGGCGAGGGTCGCGCCACCGGCGGCGGCGCCAAGGGTGGCCTTTTTCAGGAAGGAACGGCGTTGCATCGAGGATGTCTCCTGGGTGTAGGACGGAATGGCTACGGGCCGCCGTCCGGGTAGGGCGGGGCCCGATTATGGATTGATTGTGTAGACAAGCTTTCGGGAAGCTGTCTTTTGGGGCGTCATCTTAAGGGGGAGGACGCCCGCTCGCGCTTGCGGATAACCCTTAATAATTGTTAATGGCGCACCATATTGGTGCTTTCTTTGGGTTTAATCCGCTGTTTCCGCCCCGTTCCGGGCCGTGACGGCCCAGTCTCAGGAGAAATGAACCGAAATCCCGCCCAGCTTGCCGTAGTCGGCATGCAGGGTGTCGCCGGCGCGCACCGCCACCGTGCGGGTGAAAGACCCGGCCAGGACCACGTGCCCCGCCTGCAGGCCGGCATCGTGCTGCGCCAGCTTGTTGGCCAGCCAGGCGATGCCCAGGCCGGGATGTCCGAGTACCGCCGCCGATACGCCGGACTCCTCGATCACCCCATTCTTAAGCAGTATCGCGCCCACCCAGCGCAGGTCGATGTCCATGGGCCGCACCGGCCGGCCGCCCAGCACGATGCCGGCGCAGGCGGCGTTGTCCGCGATGTTGTCGACGATGGTGCGGGGATACTTGCTGCGGCCGTCGATGATCTCCAGCGCCGGCACCACGTAGTCCGTGGCGTCCAGCACGTCGAACAGCGTCACGTCGGGGCCGCGCAAGGGCTTGCCCAGGACGAATGCCAGTTCGACTTCCACGCGCGGCACGATCAGGCCGGCGGTGGAAATGGTCTGGCCGTCCTGGAAGAACATCGTGTCCAGCAGGTGTCCATAATCGGGCTCGTCGATGCCCACGGTGCTCTGCATGGCCTTGGACGTCAGGCCGATCTTGTGGCCGCGCAGGCGCGCGCCCTGGGCCATCTTGCGATCGATGACGCGCTTCTGCACCGCATAGGCGTCGGCGATCTCCATGCCGGGGAAAGTCTGGGCCAGCTGCGTGGCCGGTTCGCCGCTACGCTCGGCCGCCAGCAGCAATTCGGCCGCGCGGTCGCGGTCCTGGTCGTTCAGCATGCGGGTTCCTTGTCATGGGCCTGTTCGTCGGCCACGGGATTGGACAGGATGCCGATACCGGGCACCTCCACCTCCACCACGTCGCCCGGCTTCAGAAAACGCGGCGGATCGAAACGCACGCCCGCGCCCACGGGCGTGCCCGTGGAGATCACGTCGCCGGGCTCCAGGGTGGTCCAGATCGAGATGTAGCGGATCAGCTCCGCGAACGGGAACATCAGGTTCGCGGTGGTGTCGTGCTGCCGCTGCTCGCCGTTGACGCGCGTGGTGACGGTCAGCGGCGCGGCCGGATCGAAGGCATCGGCCGTGACCATCCACGGCCCCATCGAGCCGCTCGCATCGAAGTTCTTGCCTTGCGTGACGTTGAACTTGCCATGCCGCAGCCAGTCGCGCACCGTGCCCTCGTTGGCGCAGGTCAGCCCGGCGACGTGGGACCATGCATCGGCCGCGGCGATGCGGCGGCCGCGCCTGCCGATGACGATGGCGATCTCGCCCTCGTAATCCAGTTGCGCCGATTCCGGCGGGCGCAGCAGGGGCTGCCCATGCCCCACGAAGGAACCCGGAAAGCGCGGGAACACGCTGGGATAGGCGGGCGGCGCGCTGCCGTCCTTGTATTCCTCGTTGCGGTTGCCGTAGTTGACGCCGACGCAGATGATTTTTTCCGGAGCGGGGATGGGCGGCAGCAGCCGGACCTGGTCGATCCGCAGGGTGGCCGGCAGGCCGGCGGCGCGCTCGGCCAGCGCGGGCAGTGCCTGCGCGGCGAGCGCCGCGCGCAGGTCGGCATGGCCCTGCCCGCCCAGGTCGACGATATCTTGCTCGCCGCGCAGCAGGCCGAAGCTTGCGCGGCCCCGGTGTTCGAAGGAAAGCAGTTTCATTTGTCGAATCCGAAGAGTTCGGCGGGGTTGTCGACCAGTATCTTGCGCAAGGTGGCCTCGTCGCCGGCGTAGCGCGCAAGCTGGTCCACCAGGCGGCCTTCGTCCGGCGTGGCCTTGACCGAGACCGGATGCGGCCAGTCGCTGCCCCAGATCACGCGATCGGGATTGGCCTGGATCAGCGCGCGTGCCAGCGGTACGACATCGTCCCAGGGCTCCCCCTGACGGGAGAGTTTCTCCGTCAGGGACAGCATCACCCAGAAGTTGCCCCGCTTCAGCAGCTCTTCCAGCGTGCGCCGGCTGGGATCGTCCGCGCCGGCGGCCGGATCGGCGCGGCCCATATGGTCGATCAGCACCGGGATATCCAGGTCCTGGAACTGCGCGACCTGGGCCATGATGCCGTCCGGCTCGGGCTGGAATTTGGCGTACCAGCCCAGTTCGCGCAGGCGCGCGATGGAGCGCTGGAACACCGCGGGCTCCATGCTGATGCCCAGGCCTTGCCGGGTATAGCGCGCGCCGCGCACGCCGGCATCGTGCAGCCTGGCGATATAGGCGTCGTCGCGCTCGGCCAGGACGGCCGCATTGGCGCAGCCGCGGTATCCCGGGCCGGCCACGGCCAGGCCGTCCAGGACCACCTGGTGGTCGGCGCCGTAGGTCGTCGCCTGCACGATCACGCCGCGCTGTATGCCCAGCAGGCGATGCAGGCGCAAGGCCACCTCGATGGTGGCGCCCGGCATCTCGTAGGCCGCGCCGGGGCGCACCGGATAACGGTCGGCCGGCCCGAAGACATGGAACTGGCTGTCGCAGGCGCCGGCGGGCAGCCGCGTGCGCGGCGCGGTGGGCTGGGGCTGGAAGGATTGATACCGCGTCATGCCGCGTCCTCCAGGCCCACCACGGCGATGAAGTCGCATTCGACCAGCTTGTCGCCGTCCAGGGCGGCCTGCATGGTATGGCGGGCCGGCCGGTTGGCCGGATCCGGAAACGCCCGCAGCCAGGCGGCGTTCAGCGCCGCGCGCTGGCCGCGGTCGCGCATCCACACCGTCATCTTGATGATGTCGGCCAGCGAACCGCCGCCGGCCTCGACGATGCGGCGTACGTGATCGAACATCAGTTCGCACTGCCGTTCCAGCGTGTCGCCATAGGCGCCGCTGGCCGGGTCCGTGCCCTGGATGCTGCCCGAATAAATCATGCTGCCGATGCGGCAGGCGGCCGGGATGGGGTTCTTGTGGCTGAAGCCCTCGGCGTAGATGCTGCGTCTCGTCATCGCGTCGTCCCTTTGCGTGTTCAGTTGGCCGTGATGCCCGCGCGCTCGATGATGGGCGTCCAGCGCGCGTCCTCGGCGGCCAGGTAGCGGGTGAATTCCTCCGGCGTGCTGCCGCGCGCTTCCGCCCCCAGTTCGTCGAAGCGCTTGACGATGTCCGGCTGCTTGAGGATGCCGGCCAGCGCGCGGCTCAGCTTGTCCAGCACCTCCGGCGGCGTGCCCTTGGGCGCCAGCAGGCCCGTGAAGGTCGATGCCTCCATGCCCGGTATGCCGGCCTCCGCGAAGGTGGGAACGTCGGGCAAGGACGGCACGCGCTTGGCCGCGGTCACGGCCAGGGCGCGCAGCCGGCCGTCCTTGATGAACGGCGAGGCCACCGAAATCTGGTCGAACTGGAAGTCCACCTGCCCGCCCAGCAGATCGGTGTTGGCGGGCGCATTGCCCTTGTATTGCGCCGTGGTCCAGCGCGCGCCCGTCACGTGCTGCAGCAGCTCGCTGACCAGGTGGTTGGTGGTGCCCGCGCCCGGCGAGGCCATGGTCAGCTTGCCCGGCTCCTTCTTCGCCAATGCGATCAGCTCGCCCACGCTCTTGACCGGCAGCGAGGGCTTGACCTCCAGCACGAGCGGGGTATACGAGATCGAACTGATGGGCGCGAAGTCACGGTCCCATTTGTAGGCATTGCGCTTGAAGATCAAGGGGCTGAACAACAGCGGCCCGTTGGCGGCCATGAACAGCGTGTAGCCGTCCGGATCGGCGCGGGCGACGAACTCGCCGGCGATCATGCCGCCGGCGCCGGGCTTGTTCTCGACGATGAAGGGTTGCCCCAGCGCGGCCTGCAGGCCGGGGCTGATCAGCCGGGCCGCCACATCGACGTTGCCGCCGGGCGGATAAGGCACGACGATGCGGACGGGCCGTTCGGGCCAGGCGGCGTGCGCGGAGGAAGCCAGGCCGGCCAGCGCGATGGCCGCGCAGGTTCCGGCCAACAGGGTACGGATCATGAAGGTGTCTCCGGTCGTCGGGTATGTCGATCTTGTGGGAAGACACTCTAGGAACTCGCCGCCGCCACGACAACGCCAAACTCGAAAAAAAGTCCGTATATTGGACTTAATCGCCGAATCGGCGGGAGACCCGCTTCGGATCGAGCTGAAGAAACACCGAAAATATCCGGCCGGACGTGCTAGCCTTGCAGCACAACGCCCCCACGGATAGTTCAATAGTTGGACACCATTCAGCCGACCCCGCCATGCATATCGCCGCGCCCGATCTCACGCCCGAACAGACCTACAAGCTATTGAGCGGCATCGTCGTGCCACGGCCCATCGCCTGGATCAGCAGCCTGGGCCCCGGCGACCGGGTCAACCTGGCGCCCTTCAGCTGCTTTACCTTCCTGTCGAATACGCCGCCCATGCTGGGCGTGAACATCGGCCGCAAGGCGGGCCAGCGCAAGGACACCGCGCGCAACATCCTGGCCCACCGCCATTACGTAGTGAATATCGGCGACGAAACCCTGCTCGACGCCATCCACGCCAGCGCGGAGGAACATCCGCCGGAAATCAGCGAGGCCGATCTCCTGGGCCTGGAAGTATTGCCCAGCGACGTCATCGCCACGCCGCGCCTGGCCGCCGCACCCATCAGCATGGAATGCCGCTTCCACAGCGTCACGCCCTACGGCGACACCGGCGCGGAATTCTTCGTCGGCGAAGTACTGGTCTTCCATATCCGCGACGGCCTGGCACGCGATGGCAAGATCGATACGGAGCAGCTGCGGCCGGTGTGCCGCATCGGCGGACCCAACTATGCATCGCTGGGACCCATCGTCAGCAAGCGGACGATACGGCAGACGCCGAAGTCCGTCATGACGGCCGAAGCGCGCGCCGCGACGGCGCCCGCCGATCCGCCCCAGGCGGTGGCCGGTACCGTCGCGACGCCCGGTGCCGGCGCAACCCGTCCGGCCGCCTCGGACAAGGCCCGGCCATGATGCGCGGCGCCTCCGGCACGGCTGCGCGGGCATCGGCCCGTCGCCAGCGCGGCGGCACCACCGCGGACGCGAAGGCGCAGGACGGGAAAACGGCAAACGTCGACACGCCGGGCGTCGATACGCCGGGCGGCGATACGTCCGGTGACCACACGTCCGGCGTCGATACGCCGGGCGTCGATACACCGGCGGGCGCGCAGACGGTCCGGCGCGCCGTGGCCCTGCTGCGCCTGGTGGCCTGCGGGCAGGAGCGTGGCACCCGGCTTATCGATCTGGTGCGCATGTCCGGCCTGAACCGGCCCACGGTGCACCGCCTGCTCAAGGCCCTGATGCAGGAAGGCGCCATCGAGCAGGATGCCGGAACGCGCCGCTACCTGATCGGTCCGGAAATCAGCTTGCTGGGACTGGCGCGCACGCGCCGCTTCCCGCTGCTGACCCTGGCCGAGCCCTACCTGATCGAACTGGCGCATGACGTCGGCGACACGGTCTTCCTGAGTATCCGCCACGGCCATGACTCCATCTGCATCGGCCGCCGCACGGGGCATCACCCCATCCAGGTGCTGTCCATCGAAGTGGGGGTGCGGCGCCCGCTCGGGGTGGGCGTGTCGGGCGTGGCGCTGCTGGCCAGCCTGCCGGAACAGGAAAGCGCCGCCCTGATCGCCGCCAACGCCGCCCGCCTGGCGGTGCTGGGCGAAAAGCCGGCGGACATCCAGGCGCGCGTCGCCAAGGCGCGCGCCAGCGGCATCGCGCACGCCCCCGCCGGCCTGATGCCGGGCACCAGCGCCGTGGCCGTGCCCATCCCCGGCCCGCGCGGCGGCGCGCTGGGCGCCGTCACGGTCACCGCCATGGCCAACCGGCTGACGGCCGATCGCTACACCGAGGTCGTCGAACGGATGCGCGTGGCCGCGCGGGCCATCGCGCGCCGGTATTCGGAGGCCGCCGCAGGCGCCAAGGGCTGATGGCCGCGGCGCCCGCCGGCGCCTGCTTTCATTCGCCGCGCACGGGATTGGACAGGCAGCCCACGCCGCTTACCTCCACCTCCACCACGTCGCCCGCCTTCAGGAACACGGGCGGATTGCGCTTGAAACCGACGCCGCCCGGGGTTCCCGTGACGATGACGTCACCCGGCTGCAGCGTCGTGAAGCGCGAGGCATAGTGCACCAGGCGCGGGATATCGAAGATCAACTGCGCGGTCGTGGCGCGCTGCACGACGGCTCCGTTCAGCCGCGTCTCCAGGCCGAGCTCGGCGCCGTCGGCGATTTCGTCGCGGGTCGTCATCCAGGGCCCGAAAGCCCCGGTCCCATCGAAGTTCTTGCCCGGCGTCCACTGGGTCGTGTGCTGCTGCCAGTCCCGCACCGAGACATCGTTGTACGGCGCATAGCCGGCGATATGCGACCAGGCGCGATCCTGCGCGATATGGCGGCCCGGCCGGCCGATCACGATCGCGATCTCGCCTTCGTAGTCCACCTGGTCCGAGGCCCGCGGAACCACGATGGCATCGCCATGGCCGATCTGCGAGCTCGCCACGCGCAGGAACAGCGTCGGTTCGCCGGTGGGCGCGCGGTTGGTCTCGCGCCGATGTTCCTCGTAGTTCAGGCCCACGCAGAGAATCTTGCCGGGATCGGGAATCACCGGCAGCAGGCGCAGCCGCTCCAGCGCGATGCGCGGATGTGCCGGGTCAGGCGCGCGCAGGCCTTGCCACGCATCGTTCCCTTCCGCCAGCAGCGACTTCAGGCTCGCATGCCGCCCGCCCGTCCATGCCTGTCCGTCGACGACCTGGCCGTCGCGGTCCAGCATGCCCCAGCCGGGCCGGCCTTCATGGATGTAGCTCAGTAGTTTCACGTCTTGCTCCTGGTCGAATTGATGGCATGCTTGCCGGCACGCCGGGTTGCGCGGGCAGGCCCCCGGCAAAAAAGGAGGGGACACGCCCATGAATGTCACGATCAAGCAGCTGCGGGCCTTCATCAATGTGGTCAATGCCGGCAGCTTCACGGAAGCGGCCAAGCGCATGTACGTCACGCAGTCCGCGCTCAGCCTGCTGCTGCGCGACCTGGAGGCCGAGCTCGGCTTCCGCCTGCTGGACCGCAACAGCCGCCGCATGCAGCTCTCGACCATGGGCGCGGAGTTCTATCCGCTGGCGATCAAGGTCGTGGACGACCTGGACGCCGCCATCAACAACACCTTGCAGCTGCACGAGCGCCAGCGCGGCAGCGTGGTCATGGCCTGTACGCTGCTGTACGGCCAGGCCCTGATGCCGCAGATCCTGGCCGCTTTCGCGCAGCGCTATCCCGCGATCAAGGTGCGCATGCTGGATCTTCCCAACGAGCAGGTGCTGGCCCGCGTGGCGGCCGACGAAGCGGATCTCGGCGTCGCGCCGCAGCGCCCCACCCCCGCCGGCCTGGTGCAGGAACGCCTGTTCCAGGACCGCATCCAGTTGATCTGCCCGCAAGACCACCCGCTGGCGCGCCGCAAGCGCGTGACGTGGGCCCAGGCCCTGGCCCATCCCTTCATCAGCCTGCCGCTGGACTTCACCGTGCGGCTGCAGGCCGACCTGCTGGCGTGGTCGAAATCGCTGACGCTGAATCCCAGCCATTCCGTGTCCTACCTGACCACCGCGCTGGGCATGGTGAAGTGGGGCCATGGCCTGACGGCATTGCCGTCGTATTCGACGCCGCTGCTGACCGCGTACGGCCTGGCCGGCGTCCCGGTGCGCGACCCGGTCATCCACCGGCAGATCTCGCTGTTCACCAAGCGCAGCCGCAGCCTGTCGCCGGCCGCGGCCAGCCTGATGGACTTCATGCACGAATTCATGGCGCGGGCGGAATGACCGGCACGGACTACATGTCCAGCACCAGCTCCGGATCCAGGCTGCCGGAGCAGCAGATCATCATGCTGGCGCCGGCGGCTTTCTCGGCCTCGCTCAATACCTGGTCGCGGTGGTCCGGGCGGCCGGCCAGCACGGCCGTTTCGCAACTGCCGCAAACGCCCTGTCCGCAGGCATGCGGCGGCTGCAGGCCGGCCTCGATCAGGGTTTCCAGGATGCTGCGGCCCGGCATCACGCGCACGGACCGCCCGCTACGCGCCAGCCGCACGGCATAGCCTTCGCCCACGGCCGGCGCCGCGGCCGGACCGAACTGTTCCAGATGCACGCGCTCGGCCGGCAGCGCCGCGGCATGCAGGCGGAAGGCCTCCAGCATGGGCGTCGGCCCGCAGCAATAGACGTGCGCGCCGGCGGGCAATGCCGCGAGCGTGGCCGCGATATCCAGGCGGCGCGGCGACGGTACCGCGTCGAAATAGGTGTGCACGCGCGGGTCGCCTTGCAGTTCTTCCAGGTAGGCGGCGGCGCCGGGATGCCGGGCGCAATAGTGCAGTTCCCAGGGCCTGCCGAGCGTTTCCAGCCGCCGGATCATGCAGCGTATCGGCGTGATGCCGATGCCGCCCGCGATCAGCACCGACGCCTGCGCCGCTTCGTCCAGTTCGAACAGATTGCGCGGCGGATCGGCCGCCAGCACCTGCCCCACCCGCGCCGCCTCATGCAGGTAGCGCGATCCCCCGCGGCTGTGCGCATCCCGGTTCACCGCGATGACATAGCGATGGCGCTCGCCGGGGCAGTTGGTCAGCGAATAGCAGCGCGACAGGCCCACCGGCAGGTGCAGGGTCAGGTGCGCCCCCGCCGTGAAAGCCGGCAAGGGGCCGCCGCCGTCGTCCACCAGTTCATAGCTATGGATGGCCTGGGCCTCTTGCGCGATGGCGCGGATGCGCAGCTTCAATCGGGCTTCCATCGTCATGCCTGCCTTGTCCCGGAACCGGAGCGGTCAGCCCGCCTTGATACCGGCGGCACGCGCGACGCGCCCCCACTTGTCGTACTCGGACAGGAAAAAGCGCCGGAAGTCGTCGGTGGAACCGCCGGCCACTTCGGCTCCCTGCGCGACCAGCTCCTTGCGCAGGGCGGCCTGCGCCAGGACCTGGTCCGCCGCCTGCGACAGGCGCGCCACCACCTCCGGCGGCATGCCGGCCGGCCCCAGCAGGCCGAACCAGGTACCGGCCTCGAATCCCGTGATGCCGGCTTCCTGCATGGTGGGCACATTGGGCATCAGCTGGGACCGCTCGCCCAGCGTGATGGCCAGCGCGTCCAGCTTGCCCGCCTGCACCTGCGGCAGCGCCGACACCAGCACATCGAACATCACGTTGACCTGGCCGCCCACCACATCGACCAGGCCGGGCGCGCTGCCCTTGTAGGGCACGTGGACCATGTCCACGCCCGTCAGCGACTTGAACAGCTCGCCCGCGAGGTGTCCCGCGCTGCCGATGCCGAAGGACGCATAGGTCACCTTGCCCGGATTCTTGCGCGCGGCCTCGATCAGATCCTGCACGCTCTTGAAGCCCAGCTTGGGATTGGCCACCAGCACCAGCGGCGCCTTGGCGATCAGCTTGATCGGCGTGAAGGCCCGCACCGGGTCGTAGGGGACTTTTTCATAGGCATGCGGGGTCACCGTCAAAGGCCCCGCGGCGCTGAGCAACAGCGTGTAGCCGTCCGCCGGCGCCTTGGCCACCAGATCCTGCCCTATCATGCCGCCCGCGCCGGCGCGGTTCTCCACCACCACCGGCTGCCCCAGGCGTTCGGCCAGGCCCTTGGCGACCAGGCGCGCGGTACTGTCGGTGGAGCCGCCCGCGGCATAGGGCACGATCAGGCGGATGGGCTTGTCGGGATAGCCCGCCGCGCCGGCACAGGCGGCGAAGGCCAGCGCCAGGCCGGCGCAAAGACCACGCATCAGGGTTTTCATAGTGTCTCCTCGGGATGGATGCGATGCGGCGCCTCTGTGGACGCTCGCGAAGTTGCGCTCAGGCGTCTGCCTGCTCGACGCGGCCGGTAATACTGCCGAAACGTTCCTGCATGATGTCCTCGAACGACCGCCCTTCGCTGGCGACCCAGCTGCCGGAACGCAGGCGATAGGCCTCGTGGCACCAGGGCGCCCGCGGCTCCGTTCCCTGCGCCAGGGCGCGCGCGCCCGCCAGCAGCGTGCGGCGCAAGCGCACGATGGCGGCGTCCGTGGCGGTCAGGTGTTCGCGGGTGCGGTCGGCGATGCGGCCCTGGCTTTCCTGGATCATCGCGTCCTGTTCCGCCACGCCGCGCACGCCGGTATAGGTCTTGTGCTTTTGTTCCTGCCGGTCCAGCAGGTAGCCGTTGGACAGGTTGCGCAGCGGGATGAAGCGTTCGTCCACCTCGGCCACCACGCCGTGCCCGCCCTTGAGCTGGGCGATTTCCGCGGGCGTCAGGTCCCGCTCCGGGTTCCACACGTAGGTGTAGATCCAGCAGGCATGGTCGTCGATGGGCACGAAGGTGTAGCCGAAGTAGTTTTCGCCCGGCAAGGTGGAAGGCGTGGTGCTGTGCGACGGCAGCGCGAACTGCGCCGTGCGCCAGTAGATATCCTGCCCGTCGGCGCGCCGCGCCCCGCCCACCACGAATCCCACCTCGTGATCCAGGATGGAGAACCGCGGCATGGGATCGCGCCGTATCCAGGCCAGCCGCCTTTCGTCGGCCGGCGCATCGGCATTGTCGTTGGACGGGACGTTCGGCGCCGGCATGTGCAGGAAGGAAAAGTGCGAGGTATCCAGCGCCCCTTCCAGCGCCTGGGCCCAGTTGCACTCCTGCCGTTTCTTGGTCACGTAGCGGCGGCTGGCGGGCAGCGTGCCGAACTCCAGCCGCGGCACCTCCGGCAGCGTACCGTCCTGCGGCACCGGCCCCAGATAGGCCCAAACGATCTCGCCGAATTCGCGGGTAGGATAGGCCTTGATGGCCATGGTCTTGTGGTAGTTGGAATCCGGCGCGACGTTGGGCAGGTCCATGGCCTTGCCGTCGACCCCGAACTTCCAGCCATGGAAGACGCAGCGCAGGCCGCAGTCCTCGTTGCGGCCGTAGTACAGGTCCGCGCCGCGATGCGGACACACGGGCTCCACCAGCCCGACCCGTCCGCGGGTATCGCGGAAGGCCAGCAACTGCTCGCCCATGATTTGCACGCGTATGGGCGGCCCGTCCGGCTCCGGCAGTTCGCGCGACAGCGCGACCGGCTGCCAGTAGCGGCGGAAGTACTGCCCCATGGGTCGGTCGGGGCCGGTCAGCGTAAGCAGGTCGTTATCGGCGGCGGTCAGCATGGCTAGTCTATCGGCGTGTAGGGGGTCGGGGGTTCACGCGGGGCGGCGTATGCCGTAGGGCTCGCCCCATTCCAGGCAGTCGTCGGTGGGCCCGGTGGGCTCGAACTCGCAGCCCACCCAGCGGTCCCAGCCCAGTTGTTCGAGCTGCGAGAAGAAGAAGGGGAAATGGATCTCCCCGGGCCCCGGCTGATGGCGGCCGGGCGCATTGCCGATCTGCACATGGCCGATATGCGGCCACGCGGCGCGCAGGGTATTCGTCAGGTTGCCCTCTTCCATCTGCACGTGGAAGGTGTCGAAGCACAGCTTCACATTGGGCTGGCCCAGGGCCTCGATCAGCGCGACGCCCTCGTCGATACGGCTGTAGAAGTAATCGGCGAAGCGGGCCCGGCAACAGGGTTCCAGGATCAGGGTCAGCCCCTCGCCGGCCAACAGGGGCGCGGCGTACTCCAGGTTGCGCAGGAAGGTCTCGCGGCAGCGGGCGCGGTCCGTGCCGGCCGGGACGTTGCCGGCCATGGCGTGGATCATGGGCTTGCCGACCTGGACGGCGTAGGCCACGGCCACGTCCACGCTGCGGCGGAAGTCGTCCTCGCGGCCGGGCAGCGCGGCGATACCGCGCTCGCCCGCGGCCCAGTCGCAGGGCGTCAGCACCTGCACCAGCCGCAGGCCGTTCTCACCCAGCAGGTCGGCGATCTGGCGGGCGGAGTACTCGTACGGGAAGGCCACCTCCACGCCCCGGAAGCCGGCACGCGCCGCGGCGCGGTAGCGGTCCAGCATCGGCAGTTCGGTGTACATCCATCGTAGATTGGGATCGAAACGCAGCATCGTCGCGGCCTCCTTGCGCGCCCTTCCCCGGCGATAGGGAAGCAGGGCGTACTGTAGGCAGGCCGCGCCGGCGGATCAATGCAGGTCGTCCAATCCTTGAATGAGGAAAGCTTATGGATGCGCGGGACCGTTCAGTGGCCGATCATCCAGGGACGGCTGTCGGCAAATGTCTTGCCGCCGTCCGCCGTGCGCCGCGTCTTGCCACCGGAACGCGCGGTGCCGCCGCAGCAGCCGCAGTTCATGCCATGGCCGCCGCGTGTGCTGCGCGGCTCGCTGGCATTGCGCTCGTTCATGGCGTGGGCACGGCGCACCGCCGATGACAGGGCACCCAGCGCGGGCGCCCCCGCCACGATGCGGTGCGCGGCGGCGCCGCATTCCGGACAAGGCGCGGGATCGCGCCAGCGCGCCATGGGCCGCATGGCGGCGAAGTCGCCGCACTGTGCGCAGGAATAGTCGTACAGGGGCATCTCGCGTCTCCGGATAGGTGGCTCTGGCCAGGATCAAAGATCCGGGGACAGCGGCATGTCCACGCCGCCGCTTACCGCCTTCACCGGGCCGCTGGCCGAAGGCTGTATGTCGAATTCGAAGATCTCGGTCGGCAGCCACAGCGTGGCGCAGGCATTGGGGATATCCACGACGCCGCTGATATGCCCCTGCACCGGCGCGGTACCCAGGATGGAATAGGCCTGCGCGCCGGAATAGCCGAACTTCTTCAGGTACTCGATGGCATTCAGGCAGGCCTGGCGGTAGGCGATATGCACATCCAGGTAATGCTGGCCGCCGCCCTCGTCCACGGAAATGCCCTCGAAGATCAGGTAGTCCTTGTAGTTGGGCGTGACCGGGCTGGGCTTGAATATCGGGTTCCGGATGCCGTACTTGGCCATGCCGCCCTTGATCAGCGACACGCGCATGTGGATCCAGCCCGCCATTTCGATGGCGCCGCAAAAGGTGATCTCGCCGTCGCCCTGGGAGAAATGCAGGTCGCCCACCGACAGGCCGCCGCCCTTGACATAGACGGGGAAGAACACCCGCGAGCCGCGCGACAAATCCTTGATATCGCAATTGCCGCCATGCTCGCGCGGGGGCACGGTACGCGCGCCCTCGGCCGCGGCCTTGTCGCGCGCCGCGCCCTGCAGTCTGCCCAGGTGGGCCGTCCGGGGTGCCGGCGGATTGGCCAGCGGCGGCACACGCGTGGGATTGGTGTCGATCAGCGCCTGCTCGCGCTTGTTCCAGGTATCGAGCATGGCCTGGTCCGGCAGGCAACCTATCAGGCCGGGGTGGATCAGGCCGGCGAAGCGCACGCCCGGCACGTGCCGCGAGCGCGTGAACATGCCTTCGAAGTCCCAGATGGACTTCTGCGCCTGCGGGAAGTGTTCGGTCAGGAATCCGCCGCCGTTTTTCTTGCTGAAGAACCCGTTGAATCCCCACAGACTCTCGGGCTTGGCGCCGATATCCAGGAAGTCGACCACCAGCAGGTCCCCGGGCTCCGCCCCCTCCACCCCGACCGGACCGGACAGAAAATGCACGGTGGAAAGATCCACGTCCCGCACGTCGTCCGCGCTGTCGTCGTTCTTGATGGCGCCGCCGGTCCAGTCATAGGTTTCCAGCACGAAGTCGTCACCGGGCTTCACCCACGCCGCGATGGGAATATCCGGGTGCCAGCGGTTGTGGATGTTCTCGTTCTCGTAAGGCGATTGCGCGAGGTCGACCTTGATCAGGGTTTCGGGCATGGCTTGCTCCTTTGGTTGACGGAACCTGGGCCTGTGGGCAGGCCTTAAACGGACAGATAGCGGCTGATGGTCCGCTCGTCGACCTGGTCGCGCGCGTCCTCGTGCACGAAGCGCCCCTTGTCGATGACGATCAGCCGGTCGGCGATCTGCATGGTGAAGCTGAGCACCTGCTCTGACACCACGATGGCCAGATCCTTGAGCTTGCGGATCTCCAGCAGCGTGCGGGCGATGTCCTTGATGATGGAGGGCTGGATGCCCTCGGTGGGCTCGTCCAGCAGCAGCACCTTGGGCCCGGTCACCAGCGCCCGCGCGATCGCCAGCTGCTGCTGCTGGCCGCCGGACAGGTCGCCGCCGCGGCGGCGCCGCATCTCGTGCAGCACCGGGAACAGGGCATAGATGTCGTCCGGAATGGGGTCGCGCAGCGCCCGGCCGGGCAGGCCCGTGCGGATGTTCTCCTCCACGGTCAAGGTCGGAAAGATCATCCGTCCCTGCGGCACGTAGGCCACCCCGCTGCGCACGCGCTGGAAGCTTTCCATGGCGGATATATCCACGCCGTCCACGCCGACCTTGCCCTGCATCGCCGGCAGCACGCCCATCATGGTCTTGAACAGGGTGGTCTTGCCCATGCCGTTGCGCCCCATGACGGCGACGATCTCGCCCTTGGCCACGCCCAGGTCCACGCCGTGGATCACGCGGCTTTGCCCATACCCCGAAACCAGGCCGGAAACAGTGAACATGCGGATTCTCCAGAGCGCGGCGGTCAATGACCCAGATACACTTCGATGACGCGCGGGTCGGATTGCACCTGGTCCATGGGGCCTTCGGCCAGGACCCTGCCCTGGTGCAAAACCGTCACCTTGTGCGCGATGTTCTTCACGAACTCCATGTCGTGCTCGATGACGATCATGGAACGATCCCGGCTGATGCGGTTGAGCAGCTCCGCGGTCTTCTCGCGTTCGGACACGCTCATGCCGGCCACCGGTTCGTCCAGCATCATCAGTTCGGGCTGCTGCATCAGCAGCATCCCGATCTCCAGCCACTGCTTTTGCCCATGCGACAGCAGCTCGGCCGGTTTCTCGAGCATGTCGGCCAGGAAAATGTCCTCGGCCACTTGCTCGACGCGCTCGGTGACGTCGGCCGTACGCCGGAAGGACAAGGCACCGAATACGCTGCGGCCGCGCGGAAAAGACACTTCCAGGTTTTCGCGCACCGTCAGGGTTTCATAGATGGACGGTGTCTGGAACTTGCGCCCGACGCCGGCGCGCACGATCTCGTGTTCCGCCATGCGCGTCAGTTCCGTATCCTTGAAGCGGATGGAGCCCGAGGTCGCCTTGGTGCGTCCGCAGATCAGGTCCAGCACGGTGGTCTTGCCGGCGCCATTGGGGCCG
Source organism: Bordetella bronchialis (assembly GCF_001676705.1). Classification (NCBI taxonomy): domain Bacteria; kingdom Pseudomonadati; phylum Pseudomonadota; class Betaproteobacteria; order Burkholderiales; family Alcaligenaceae; genus Bordetella; species Bordetella bronchialis. The sequence goes on along the minus strand of NZ_CP016170.1, from coordinate 830,978 downwards.
ATGACCACCCGCAGTTCGCCCTTGTCCACGTACAGGTTCAGGTCATTGACGGCGACGAAGCCGTTGAAGGACACGGTCAGTCCTTCGACGTACAGGGCGAATTCCCGCCCGCCCGCCGGCCGCGTATTCATCAGGGGCGGATTCATGCGGCCTCCGTGGAAGAAGCGCCCTCGGGCGGAACGGCCTTGGCGCGCGGGGCCCGCGCCAGCCGCGGCTGCACGTAGCGGCCGTAGAGCCCGGCCAGGCCATTGGGAAAGGCCATCACCACGGCGATGAACAGGCCGCCCATCAGGAACAGCCACAGCTGCGGAAAGCTCTCGGAAAAATAGCTCTTGCCGAAGTTCACCAGCAGCGTGCCGTACACCGCCCCCAGCAGGGACAGCCGGCCGCCCACGGCGGCAAAGATCACCATCTCGATCGAAGGCACGATGCCGACGAAGGACGGCGACATGAATCCCACCTGCAGCGTGAACATTGCCCCGCCGATGGCCGAGAACACCGCCGCCACGCAGAACACGAACACCTTGAAGCTGGCCACGTCGTATCCCGAGAAGCGCACGCGTTCTTCTTTGTCGCGCATGGCCACCAGCAGCTTGCCCAGCTTGGAAGACAGCAAAAAGCGGCCGAACAGCAGGCAGGCGAACAACAGCGCGCCATTGACGAAGTACAGGATGACGCGCGCCGAATCGGTGCGGATGTCCCAGCCCAGCAGGGTCTTCAGGTCCGTAATGCCGTTGACGCCGCCGGTCAGGCCCTGCTGCCCGATGATCAGCACCGACAGGATCAGGGCGATGGCCTGGCTGACGATGGCGAAGTAGGTATCGCCCACGCGGCGCTTGAACATCGCCACGCCGATGACCAGGGCCAGCAGGGCCGGCACGACGGGCACCGCCACCAGCGTAAAAATGAAGCTCTTGAACGGCACCCAGAACCACGGCAGCGCGGTGATCTGGTTCCAGTCCATGAAATCGGGGATGCCGGGCGTGGACTGGATTTTCGTGGCCTCCACGGTAGAGGCCTCCAGCTTCAGGAACATGGCCATGCAATAGCCGCCGATGCCGAAGAACACGCCTTGCCCCAGGCTCAATATCCCGCCATAGCCCCAGCACAGCACCAGTCCCAGCGCCACGAAGGCGTAGGTCAGGTATTTGCCGACCAGGTTCAGGCGGAAGCCGTCCAGCAACAGCGGAAAGACAGCGAAGATAAGCACCGCCAGGATGGCCAGGCCTATCATGCCCTGGCGCCCGCCCAACACATTTTTGTAGACCCGTTTCATCTCAGCCTCCTGCCGCCTTACTTGCGGACCTTGATCGTGAACAGACCCTGCGGCCGCAGCATCAGGATGACCACCACCGCGGACAAGGTCAGCACCTTGGCCATCGAGCCGGTCATGAAGAACTCCGATACCGATTGCGTCTGGGCGATGACGAAAGCCGACGCGATCGTGCCGTACAGGCTGGCCGCGCCCCCGAACACCACCGTCAGGAAGGTATCGACGATGTACAAGGACCCGCTGGTCGGCCCCGTCGAACCGATGGTGGTAAAGGCGGCGCCGGCGATGCCGGCGATGCCGCAGCCCAGGGCGAACGTCACGCGATCCACCTTGCGGGTATCGATGCCCACCGAGCCGCTCATCGCGCGGTTCTGCACGGTGGCGCGCACATGCAGGCCCCAGGTGGAACGGAACAGCCCGAACAGCAGCGCCGCCGTCAGGATGACCGTGATGGTCATGACCACCAGGCCGTTTATGGGAATATCGACGCCCGTCAGCGGCTGGACCGAGCCCATCAGCCAATCGGGCAACGTGGGACTGACCTCGCGCGGGCCGAAGATGGATCGCAAGGCCTGCTGCAGCACCAGGGACAGGCCCCAGGTGGCGAGCAGCGTGTCCAGCGGCCGGCGGTACAGGTGCCGGATCATCAGCCATTCCACCAGCCAGCCCAGTGCGAAGGTCACGGCGAAGGCCGCGGCGATCGCCAGGAAGAAGTAGTACGGCATGGCGCCCGGCGCATATTGCTGCGTCAGTTCCGAGAACAGATAAGTCGTGTAGGCGCCCACGGCCAGGAACTCGCCGTGCGCCATGTTGATGACGCCCATCTGCCCGAAAATGATGGCCAGGCCCAGGGCCATGAGCAGCAGCACGCTGAACACGGACAGGCCGTTGAAGCCTTGCATCAGGAGAATGGCGCCGAGATCGGAGAAGGATTCCATAGGCTGGCCTGTAGGCTGTGCGGGAATGGCGACGGCTGGACGATGGGCGGAGAACCTGCACGCACGAGCGCGGGGCGCCGTCCGGCGGCCCGCGCGACCGGCAGGGCCGGGGGATTTACTGGTAACCCTCGGGGAAGGGGTCCGGCTTGATCAGGTCGGGCGTCTCGTACACCACGTCGAACTGCCCGTCCTTGCGGATCTGGCCCACGCGCGTGCGGCTCCACAGATGGTGATTGGGGTCGACCTTGACATAGCCCTCGGGGGCCTGCTTGAACTCCAGGTTGGGCGAGGCCGCCACGACCTTGTCCACGTCGAAGCTCTGGGCCTTTTCCACCGCCATCTTCCACAGCCAGGGGCCCAGGTAGGCGGCCTGCGTCACGTCGCCGATGACGGCATTCGGCCCGTACTTGGCCTTGAAGGCCGCGACGAATTTCTTGTTGTTGTCGTTGTCCAGGCTCTGGAAGTACTTCATGCACGACCAGAAGCCTTCGGCGTTTTCGCCGCCTATGCCCAGCAGCTCGTCCTCGGTGACCGATATCGTCAGCAGCTTCTGCTTCTGCGCCGTCACGCCGGCCGCCTTCAGCTGCTTGTAGAAGGACACATTGCTGCCGCCGACCACGTCGGCGAACACCACGTCGGGCTTTTTCAGCTTGATCTTGTTGATCAGCGAACCGAACTGCGTGTGGCCCAGCGGGTAGTATTCCTCGCCCACCACCTCGCCCTTGAGCACGTTCTCGATGTGCTTGCGGGCGATCTTGTTGGAGGTGCGCGGCCAGATGTAGTCGGAACCCACCAGATAGAAGGTCTTTGCCTTTTTCTCCTTGGCCAGCCAGTTGAGGCTGGCCAGGATCTGCTGCGTGGCCTCCTGCCCGGTATAGAACACGTTCTTGGATTGCTCCAGGCCCTCGTAGAACGTGGGGTAGTACAGCAGCCCGTTCTCCTTCTCGAAGACAGGCAGCACCGCCTTGCGCGAGGCCGAGGTCCAGCAGCCGAACACGGTGGCCACCTTGTCGCTGACCAGCAGCTTGCGCGCCTTTTCCGCGAAGGTGGGCCAATCCGAAGCGCCGTCTTCCTGGATGATCTTGATCTGGCGGCCCAGGATGCCGCCCATGGCGTTGATCTGGTCGATGGCCAGCCGCTCGGCCTGGATGGATCCCGTTTCGCTGATCGCCATGGTGCCCGTGGCCGAATGCAGCTGGCCCACCGTCACTTCGGTATCGGTGACGGCCAGTCCCGTGGTGTTGACGGCGGACGTCGCCGGGCCCGCGGCGCGGGCGAAGGCCGGGAGGCCCATCAGCGGCAGCGAGGCCAGCGCCAGGGCCGCGCGACGCCGCGACGGCGACGCGAGGTCTTGTTCGAAGGGAGGTTTGCGGGACATCGAGGGCTCCTTGCGGATCGGTCGCTTCAGGGGAAACCCGATGCCGCAAGGCGCTGCCGCGCGGTGCCGCATCCGGGGGTTCGATGCGATACTAGGTGCCCGTGCCGCAGTGCAACATACGTTGATTGACGTAGTGGCCGTTACCTCCACAGCGGGTAAAAACACGGCATACGTCGATTGACGCATACCGGAGACCTCCAGCGTGGACGCGAGCGCACCTCAACGCATCGTCAAGATACGGCGGGACTACAACACCTGGGTCGCCAACGAGACCCTGGAGGACTACGCGCTGCGCTTCACGCCGGTGTCGTTCCGCAAGTGGTCGGAGTTCCGCGTCGCCAACACCGCGATCGGGGCGATCTCTTTCCTGGCGCTGGAAGCCATAGGCGGCGCCCTCGCCCTGAACTACGGTTTCGTCAACGCCTTCTGGGCCATCGCCGCCGTCGCGGTACTGGTTTTCTTCACCGGGCTGCCCATCGCCTACTACGCCGCCCGGCATGGCCTGGACATGGACCTGCTGACGCGCGGCGCCGGGTTCGGCTATATCGGATCGACCATCACGTCGCTGATCTACGCGTCCTTCACTTTCATCTTCTTCGCCCTGGAAGCCGCCATCATGGCGCTCGCCATCGAGGTCTGCACCGGCTTGCCGCTGTGGCTGGGATACCTGGCGTGCGCGCTCGCCATCATCCCGCTGGTCACCTACGGCATCACGCTGGTGAACCGCCTGCAATCCTGGACCCAGCCGGCGTGGGTACTGCTGCTGGTACTGCCCTACGCCTTCATCCTGTACAAGGATCCGGACGCGCTGCGCGGACTGCTGGACTTCGGCGGCCGCCATGGCGCGGGCGGGCAATTCGACCTGCTGATGTTCGGCGCCGGGGCCGCGGTGGCCGCGTCGCTGATCACGCAGATCGGCGAACAGGTGGATTTCCTGCGCTTCCTGCCCGAGAAAACGCCACGCAACCGGGTGCGCTGGTGGACCGCCCTGCTATGCGCCGGTCCTGGCTGGATCCTGCCGGGCGCGGCCAAGATGCTGGGCGGCGCCTTCCTGGCCTGGCTCGCCCTGAGCTACGGCCTGCCCGCCGCCAAGGCGGCCGATCCCACCCGGATGTACCTGCATGCCTACGGCTATGTGTTCTCGCATCCCGGCTGGGCCGTGGCCGCCATGACGCTGTTCGTCGTGATCTCGCAGGTCAAGATCAACGTCACCAATGCCTACGCCGGATCGCTGGCCTGGTCCAATTTCTTCGCGCGGGTGACGCACAGCCATCCCGGCCGCGTGGTGTGGCTGGTGTTCAATGTCCTGATCGCCATCGGGCTCATGGAGATGGGCGTATTCGACGCGCTGGAACACGTGCTTGCCGTGTTCGCGCATGTCGCCATCGCCTGGATCGGCTCCCTGGTCGCCGACCTGGTCATCAACAAGCCGCTGGGGCTGAGCCCGCGCGGCATCGAGTTCCGGCGCGCCTATCTGTACGACATCAATCCGGTCGGCGTGGGCGGCATGCTGATCTCGATGGCGGCGGCGTTCACGGCCTGCAGCGGCGTGGCCGGCGCCACCGCGCAGGCGCTGTCGCCCTTCATCACACTGGCCGCCGCCTTCATCGCCGTGCCGGCCATCGCCTGGGCCACGCGCGGCCGCTACTACCTGGCGCGCCAGCCGCGAGACCTGCACGGCCATGGCCTGACCTGCGTCATCTGCGCCAAATCCTTCGAGACGCAGGACATGGCCCATTGCCCGGCCTACAACGGCGCCATCTGCTCGCTGTGCTGCACGCTGGACGCACGCTGCCAGGACCGCTGCAAGACCGGCTCGCGCCTGCAGGACCAGCTGGGGGCGGCGCTGCGGCGCATCCTGCCGGGCGCCGCCACGCCGCTGTTCCACAACCGGCTGGCGCATTACCTGGTGGCGATGGGCACGATAGGCGGACTGTTCGCCGCCATCCTGGCGCTGATCTACTACCAGGAGGCAGTGACGTTCGCGCACGTCGGCGGCGACATCGCCGTGCTGCGCGCCTCCTTCCTGAAACTGTTCGCCGCCCTGCTGCTGGTGGGCGGCGTGGCGGCGTGGTGGCTGGTACTGACCAACGAAAGCCGCCAGGTCGCGCAGGAGGAGTCCGATCGCCAGACCCATCTTTTGCTGCGCGAAATCGAGGCACACCGCCAGACCGACGCCCAGCTGCAGCGGGCCAAGGAAGCGGCCGAGGCAGCCAATCTGGCCAAGAGCCGCTTCATGGGCGGCATGAGCCATGAGCTGCGCGCGCCCTTGAACAGCATCCTGGGCTACGCGCAGATCCTCCAGCGCGATACCGCCATTCCCGCGGGCCGGCGCGAAGCCATCGACGTCATCCACCGCAGCGGCAAGCATCTTATCGGCCTGATAGACGGCCTGCTGGACATCGCCCGCATCGAGGCCGGCAAGCTGCGCCTGGAGACCGCCGAGCTGCGGCTGCCGGAATTCCTGGAGCAGATCGTCAAGATGTTCCAGCCGCAGACGGCGCTCAAGGGCCTGCGCTTCGAGTACGAGGCCGCCGCCAACCTGCCCAAGATCGTCCATATCGACGAAAAGCGGCTGCGGCAGATCCTGATCAACCTGATGAGCAACGCCGTGAAATTCACCCGCGTGGGCCATGTCGCGCTGCGCGTGCGCTACGCCGCGGACATGGTGCAGATGGAGGTGGAGGACAGCGGCGCGGGGATACCGCCCGAAGACCTGGATCGCATCTTCATGCCCTTCGAGCGCAGCTGGGCCGCGGCCGACCAGGCGGATACCGGCACGGGCCTGGGGCTGACGATCTGCCGCATGCTGACCGGCATCATGGGCGGCGAATTGACCGTGCGCAGCCAGGTCGGCGTGGGCAGCGCCTTCACGCTCAAGCTTTTCCTGCCCGAGGTGCGCTCGCCCCGCGGCGACATGCGGCCCGGCGGCGCCATCGTCGGCTATGCCGGCGAGCGCCGCGCCGTGCTGGTGGTGGACGACCAGCCCTCGCAACGCCGGATCCTGCGCGACATGCTGCAGCCACTGGGCTTCGACGTGCTGGAGGCCGGCAACGGGCCGGAATGCCTGGCCTGCGTGCACACCCTGCGCCCCGCCCTGATCCTGATGGATATCTCCATGCCGGGACTGACCGGCTGGGAGGTCTGCCGCCTGCTGCGCGACCAGGGCGTCGGCGTGCCGGTAATCATCGTTTCCGCCAATGCCTACGGCGTCGACCCCAAGGAAGCGGTGCAGTGCGGGCTGACCGATTGGCTCGTCAAGCCGGTCCTGCTGGACGAGCTGCTGGCCAAGGTCGGCATGCACCTGCGCCTTGAATGGATGGTGCAACCGGCCGCCACGCCGCTCCGGCCCGCCGGCGGCGTCCTGCGCGATGTGCGACTGGACCGCGAGGACGCGGAATCGCTGCTGGAACTGGGCGCGATGGGCTACGTCAAGGGCATCTGCGCGCGCCTGGAGGAAATCCGTGCGCGTGCGCCGCATACGGCGCCGCTCATCGACCATCTGGCCGCGCTGGCCCAGGATTTCCGGCTGGCTGACTACAACGCATTGTTGAAGGAGCACGTACAGCATCATGCCGCCGCCGTCCGATAACAACGTGGTCCTGCTGGTGGACGATACGCCGGACAACCTGAAGATGCTGTCCGACGCGCTGGACGAGGCCGGCTATATGGTCATCGTCGCCACCGACGGCCATTCGGCCCTGGAGCGGCTGGACTTCGTGGTGCCGGACATTGTGCTGCTGGACGCGGTGATGCCGGGCCTGGACGGCTTCGAGACCTGCCGGCGCATCAAGGCGCATCCCGCCGCCGGCCATGTACCCGTCGTATTCATGACGGGCCTGACCGAGCCGGAAGATGTCGTGCGGGGTTTCCGGGCCGGCGGCATCGACTATGTGGTCAAGCCCCTGGACACGGATGTGGTGCTGGCGCGCCTGCAGGCCCATCTGCGCAATGCACGCATGATGTCGGTGGCCATCAACGCGATGGATGCGGCCGCCAATGCGGTGGTGGTGCTGGACGACACCGGCGCCGTCACCTGGAAGACGGCCAAGGCGCGGCTGTGGCTGGCCGAGTACTTCGGCATGGCCGACGAAGCGCAGGGCTTGCCCGCGCCGCTGTCGGCGTGGGTGTCGCGTTACCTGGCCGGCACGCTTACCGGCGAGTCCTCCGCCTTCCTGCGCCAGGCCGGCGACCGGGAACTTCGGGTGCGACCGGCGGCCTCGCGCAAGCCGGGCGAGCACGTGCTGCTGATGGACGAGCGCCGCGCGCCGGCGCCGGCAGCATCCAGCCTGGCGACGGCATACCAGCTGACCGCGCGGGAACACGAGGTATTGCTGTGGCTCGCCAAGGGCAAGACCAACCGCGACATCAGCGAGATCCTGGGCATGAGCCCCCGCACCGTCAACAAGCACCTGGAGCACGTCTACGTGAAGCTGGGCGTGGAAACCCGCGCCGCCGCCACCGCCCTGGTCCTTACGCACATTCACGGTCGGGCCTAGAACCCTTCGAATCCCGCTGCCGAGGACAGCTGGAAGGACGCCTTCATCTCGCGGGCCTCGTCGGCCGGCGGCCTGCCGAAGAAGCGCTTGAACTCGCGGCTGAATTGCGAAGGGCTCTCGTACCCCACCCGCGCGGAGGCCGCGGCCGCCGTCAAACCGTCCCGTATCATCATCAATCGCGCGTGATGCAGCCGCGTGGACTTGATGTACTGGATCGGCGACGTGCGGGTCACGCGCCTGAAGTTGGCATGGAATGCCGGCACGCTCATCTCGGCTTCGCGCGCGAGATCGCCGACGTCCAGCGGTCGGGCGAAGTCGGCGTGGATGCGCCCCAGGGCCTTGGCGATCCTGCCGAAGCGGCCCTGATGGGCGAGCGCCGCGCGCAAGGCGCCGCCGCGCTCGCCCATCAGCACGCGGTAATGGATCTCGCGCACGATGGCCGGCCCCAGGGCATGCGCATCCAGCGGCGAGGTCAACGCGCGCAGCAGGCGCAGGGTCGCTTCCGCCAGCACGCCCTGCAATGGCGTGGACATGATGCCCAGCGGCGCGTCCGCGGCATCCTGGCCCCCGGCGCGGTCTATCAGCAGGACCAGCTCGGCCAGCTGCGTCAGGTCAAGGCGGATGGCAACGGCGAGCAGGGGCGTATCCCGGCTGGCCTCCGTCTCGGTATAGAACGGCAGGGGCACCGATAGCACCAGATAGTTCTGCGCGTCATACAAGTAGACCTCGTCCCCCAGGAAACCGCGCTTGCGGCCCTGGCAGACGATCACGATACTGGGCTCGTACAGCACCAGGGTCCGCCCCAGCGGGCGGTCCGAGCGGACGAGGCGGACACCATCCAGGGCGGATTGCGTGTAGCCCTCCTCCGGGGCCAGCTTTTCCAGCAGGCGCACCATCTCGCTGGAAGCGGTGATGTCGACGTCGTCCATGCGGCCTCCTTGCCATCCGTGAAGCGGCATCCCGCGGGCGCCGACCGCCCCACGTGGATTTCCGGCACGCGCCCCCGGCCCGCCCACCCTGCGGGGCAACGGCGTTATATCGCGTGGCAATAGGATCAGGCAAGGACAGGAGCGGTCCGTGCATTCACGCGCATGCCCGGTTTCCCTAGAATTTTTCCATGGCGCGGGTGCTGTGGCCCGCGCCGATTCGCGGGACAACCTGATAGGAGAACCCACCATGACCATGCAAGAGCACGTAGACCACACCTTCGCCGGCAAGACCGCGATCGTCACCGGCGCGGCCAGCGGCATCGGCCTGGCGACCGCCGAATTGCTGCACGAACGCGGCGCGCGCGTCATCGCGGTGGACCGGGGCCCCAACGTCCAGGACCTGGCGCGGCCCGGCATCGTGCCGCTGGTGGCGGACGTCGCCCGGGAAGAGAGCGCGGCGCGCGCCGTGTCGGCGGCGCTGGAGCACACCGGGCGGCTCGATATCCTGGTCAACAACGCCGGCATCATCATCAACAAGCCGGTCGTCGACATGACGCTGGACGACTGGAACGGCATCCAGGCCGTCAATTCGACGGGGGCCTTCCTTTTTTCGCGGGAGGCGCTGCGGGCCATGATGCCCGCCGGGCGCGGCGCCATCGTCAACGTCGGCTCCTATGCCTGCTACCAGGCCTTCCCGACCATCGCGGCCTACGCCGCCAGCAAGGGGGCGCTCGCGCAGCTGACCCGCGCCATGTCCCTGGAGGCCATCGACCACGGCATACGGGTGAACGCCGTGGGATCCGGCGACGCGGTGACGAACATCACCAATCACATCCATGAGGATGGGCGCGCCTTCCTTGCCGAACACGGACGCAACGCGCCGATCAAGCGCGCCGCCGATCCGCGCGAAATCGCCGAGGTGATCGCCTTCCTGGCCTCCGACAAGGCCAGCTACATCGTCGGCGCGGTGGTGATGGCCGACGGCGGGATGAGCGTCGCGCTCAAGTAACGCGCCCGCGGTGCGCGTGCCGCCAAGCGTCCCCGCCGATCCGGCCCTGCCCGCCGTGCCGCTCAGGCCGTGCGCGCGGCGGCGCCGTCCCGGGCATCGTAGGCATAGGGCCGCACCCTGCCCACCCACCACATGGCGAACACGATGCAGGCGCAGCACAGCCAGCCGTTGGCGCCGTAGCCGGAAATCCGGCCGCTGGGAGACGTCGACAGCATCAATCCGCCTATCCAGGCGCCGGTGCCGGTGGCGATCTGCTGCACGGCCGAATTCACGCTCATGAAGGCGCCGCGGCGATGGGCTTCCGGAACCGTCGTCAGCAGCGCCTGGACGGGGATCATGCGCGAGTTCGCCGTCACCAGGAAGAACGGGAAGAACACGATCAAGGCCCACAAGGGCAACTGTGGCAGATGCGTGATGAACAGCGCCGGCAATAGCGAAGCCAAGGCCGCGGCGCGGAACACTTCGCGGGTGCCGAAGCGGTCCGCCAGCCGGCCGACGGCGCGCGCGCTGAAGAAGGTGGCGAAGCCGCCCGCCATGTAGATCAGCGAAATATCCTCGGGCCGCACGCCCAGGTTGCCGACCAGCGTCGGCGAGATGAACGGCACGATCATCATGTGGGCGCCCATCACGATGGCGGTCAGGCCGTAGCCGCGCAAATGCGCCGGTTCGCGCATTAGCGACCGCAGCTCCGGCAACGTTCGCGAGAGCGGCACCGCGGGAACGCGGATATGCGCCGTGAGCGAGGGCACGATTTTCCAGGCGCCGCCCCAGATCAAGGCCGACAGCAGCACCAGCTCGAAGAACGGCGAGCTCCAGCCGTAGTGCGCGCCCAGCACCACGCCCAGCGGCACCCCCGCCACCGCGGCCAGGGAGAACGAGGTCATCACCACGCCCATGGCCGCGCCGCGGCGCTGCGGCGGTATCACGTCCCCGATGATGGCCAGCACCAGCGAGCTCAGGACCCCGCCGGTCAACCCGGCGAAGGCGCGCGACAGCAGCAGTGCATGGTAGTTGGTGGCCAGGGCGCAGATCAGGTTGGACAGGGCGAACAGGGCATAGACGGCCAGCATCATCTTGCGGCGGTCGAAGCGGTCGATATACGTGGCCGCCAGCAGGCCCGAAATCCCGGCGCACCACGAGTATGCCGACACCGCGGCGGCGAAGGCCGCCGGGCTGATGGTGAAGGCCTGCATGATCTGCGGCCCCAGCGGCATCATCACCATGAAGTCCACCACGATGGTGAACTGTGTCAGGGCCAGCAGCCACAGCAGGCTGCGCTCCCTGCCCGGTGTCAGCAGCGGTGCGGGAATGGCGGAAGAGGAAGACATGATGCGGGAAAGGTGTACGCGCCGGTTCGCCGGCGGATGGCAAGCCGGCGCGGCGGCCGCGATCGGCAATGGTCCACGCGAGCGTCGGAAGCCGCCTCGCGCTGGCGCGGATTGTACCCACCCGGTCTTGTAAGGCGCCTGAATGCCGCCAGGAAACCGGCGGCGCCACGCCGGGCCGCGTCAGGCCGGGCCGCGTCAGGCCGGGCCGCGTCAGGCCGGGCCACGTCAGGCCGGGCCGCGCCAGGCCGGGCCGTCAGTCGAAGGACAGCGCCTTCTCGCCGCCGCGCGTCAGGCGCAGCGCGCGCGAATCGGGTCGCCTTTCCACCCAGCGGCGCGCGACGAAATGCGCCAGCAGCGCGTCGCCCAGCGCGCCGCCGATGTGCGGGCGGCGGGCGCTCCAGTCCAGGCAGGGATGGGCGAAACTGCGTCGCGTGGTGCGTATGGCGGCCAGGTCCATGCCGATGCGGCGCAGGTAGGCTTCGCCCTCCGGCGTCAGCGCATACCGGCCGTCCAATGCCTGCAGATAGCCCCGTTGCAGGAAAGCGTCGTGCATGCGCACGGCCACGGTCCCCGCCATGTGCTTGTAGCAGGTACGTGCCGCGCACAGGTCCGGCGGCGTGTGCGGCTTGAACGGCGGGGCGCCGACGCCTGCCACCACCAGCAACGCTTCCAGCGCCGCGGCGACCTCCGGATTGGCCAGGCGGTAATAGCGGTGCTTGCCCTGGCTGGCCAGTTCCACCAGGCCCTGTTCGCGCAGGCGCGCGAAATGGGTGCTGGCCGTGGACGCGGCCACTTCGCCCACCGCCGCCAGCTCGGTGGCGGTGCGCGCGCAGCCGTCCAGCAGGCTGCACAGCATGCGGGCGCGCACCGGGTCGCCAATGGCCGCGGCGACCGCGGCCAATTGCGTATCTGGCGTATAGCCCCCTTCGTCGCGGGGCTGCATGTCATCCATTATTCGACCCATCCCGAAGCGTGCATTTCACACCGCAGCATACTGGGCGCGTCTCCATTCCGGCAAGAGGAACATATGCCAGTCAGCCCGGGCGCGACGCCGCGTCCCTTCTTCGGCCCGCGGGTCGTCGCGGCCACATTCGTACTGGCGGTATTCGGCTGGGGCGTCGGCTTCTATGGACCGCCGGTCTATCTGCAAGCGGCCTTGCATCGCGGCGTGGGCGACATGGCCTTGGTTTCCGCGGCGATCACCTTCCACTTCGTGCTGGGCGCCGTGGTGGTCGCCAATCTGCCACGGCTTTATCGCCGGTGGGGGCTGCCCCGGGTCACGGTACTGGGCGCCCTGGTCCTGGCGCTGGGGGTGCAGGGATGGGCCCTGGCCGCCACGCCGGCGCAGCTGTTCGCGGCCGCCGCCCTCAGCGGGGCGGGCTGGGTCGCCATGGGCGCCGCGGCCGTCAATGCCCTGATCGCCCCCTGGTACGCCGCGCGGCGGCCGGCGGCGCTGGGCATGGCCTACAACGGCGCCAGCATGGGCGGCGTACTGTTTTCGCCCTTATGGGTACTGCTCATCGCGCACTTCCAATTCGGCGGCGCGGCCGCGCTGGTGGGCGTTGTCATGGTGGCCGTCGTCGCGGTGCTGGCCGGCACGGTTTTCCGGCATACGCCCGAGTCCATGGGGCAGGCCGTGGACGGGCAGGCTCCCGGCGCGTCGATCCCTGCCGCGATGGGGTCCCGCGGCCACTCCCCGCACGGCGGAAACGCCGTTTCCGGCGGCGCGGCGCCACTGGCGCCCCTATCGGCGGGACCGGCCTCTTCCCCCGCGCCGGATTGTCCACGCCCTTTGCGCACGCCATGGCGGGAACGCCGCTTCCTGACGCTGTGCGGCGGCATGGCGCTGGGGCTTTTCGCGCAGATCGGCTTGATCGCCCATCTGTTCTCCCTGCTGGTGCCCGCGATGGGGGAGCAAGGGGCCGGCGCCGCGATGGGCCTGTGCACCGCCTGCGCCGTGCTGGGCCGCTATGCCGTGGGCCGGCTGATGCCGCCGGGCGCGGATCGCCGGCGCATTGCCGCCATCGCCTATGGCCTGCAAGCGGCGGGCGCCGTCGCGCTGCTGGCCGGCATGTCGGCGCACGCGCCGGCGTGGGCGGCCGGCGCATTGTGCTGGGCGGGCCTGCTGCTGTTCGGCTCCGGCATCGGCAACGCGACCTCGCTGCCGCCGCTGATCGCCCAGGCCGAATTCCGCCGCGCCGACGCGCAGCGCGCCATACCCCTTATCGTCGCGGCCTCGCAGGGCACCTATGCCTTCGCCCCCGCCGCGTTCGGCCTGTTGCGCCTGGACGCGGGCGCGACCGGCCTGTTCCTGGCGGCCGCCTTCATCCAGGTGGCGGCGGCCGCCAGCCTGCTCCTGGGCCGCCCGGCCGCGGCGGCGTCCCGGTCCCTCGCCCATCGGTAGACCACCGTTTCGCGCGCTCACGCCGCATCGCTATGGTACGGTGTGCCTACCGGACACACCGGTCAACGGCAATCCTTGCTGCAAGGAGTGAACGATGAATGGTGTCATGAGCAATGCCTGGTGGGTGCTCGCCGTGCGCGGCGTGCTGGGAATCGTGTTCGGCGCCCTGGCGCTGATGTGGCCCGTACTGACGCTGCTGGTGCTGGTGGCGCTGTTCGCCGCCTATGCGCTGCTGAGCGGCATCGCCGCCGTGGTGGGCGCCTGGCGCGCCCGCGCCGCCGGGCCCGGCCGCGGCGAAACCTGGATGATCGTCGTGCTGGGCCTGGTGGCCATCGCCTGCGGGGTCGTCGCCGTCGTATGGCCGGCCATTACCGCGCTGGCGCTGGTGCTCATCATGGGCGTCAATGCGCTGGTCGCGGGCGTGCTGGATATCGCCGTCGCCATACGCCACCGCGATACCGTCAAGCACACCTGGCTCATGGTGCTGGCCGGCGTCGTTTCCATCGTCTTCGGCGTGGGCGTACTGGTATTCCCCGGCGCGGGCGCGCTGGCGCTGGTCTGGATGATCAGCATCTACGCCATCGCCTCCGGCGTGCTATTGCTGGCGATGGGGATCCAGGCACGGCGCGGCCAGGGTCCCTACGGCCACGCGCCGGCCTGAGTTTTCCACGACTGACCGCATGGCCGACGGATGGCCGGCCATGCATGCCCGCTGGTGTCCGGGGAGGCACGCAGCGACGGTGGCGTGCGGTAACGTGCGTTACCATTCGGGAGACAGACATACTGGGAGTGCGCAATGTCCGGATCGGAGACTTCCGACCAACGCTCACTACAGCCTCCTGACCATCGCCGCTTTGTCGAATGTATTCGCCGGTATGCCATGTTCATGGCGTCGCCGGAAGGGATCGTCCTGAGCTGGAACGAAGGCGCGCGGCTGATGACGGGCTGGGACGCCGCGGAAGTGGTCGGCAGGCATTACTACAAGGTATACCCTGCCGTCGCCGCCGATGCCATGGATACGGCAACGCTGCTGCGCGAGTCGGCAAGCGGCCAGACGCTGCTGCGCAACGGCTGGATGCAATGCAAGGACGGGCCGCAACTGCGTGTCGCCACCACGATAGACTTTGTGCGCGATGGCGCGGGCATGCTGCTCGCATTAGCCTTCGTGTCGCGCGACGTCGCCGACGCCACGGCCTCGGACGAGGCCCTGCGCCAAAGCGAGGAACAATTCCAGCTGCTCATGCGCGGCGTCGTGGATTACGCGATCTATATGCTGGATCGCGATGGGCATATCACGACCTGGAACACCGGCGCCGAACGCATCAAGGGCTATTCCCGCGACGAGATCCTGGGCAGCCATTTCTCCCGCTTCTACACCGAGCCGGACCGCGCCGCGGGCATACCGGCGCACGCCCTGGCAACCGCGCTGCGCGAGGGCCGTTACGAGAGCGAGGCATGGCGCCTGCGCAAGGACGGCACCGCGTTCTACGCGCACGTCGTCATCGACCCGATTTTCGACCCCGCCGGCAACCACGTCGGTTTCGCGAAGATCACCCGGGACATCACCGAGAAGCAGGCCGCGAAGGAAGAACTCGAACGAACCCAGCGGGCGCTGCAACAGTCGCAAAAGCTGGAGACCATCGGCAAGCTCACGGGCGGCGTCGCCCACGACTTCAACAACCTGCTGCAGGTAATAGGCGGCAACCTGCAGCTACTGGCGACCGACCTCCAGGACAGCGACGCCGCGAGACGCCGCTTGGCGAACGGCCTGGCGGGCGTACAGCGCGGCGCCAAGCTGGCCAGCCACCTGCTGGCCTTCGGGCGCCGGCAACCCCTGACGCCCAGCGTGGTGAATATCCGCAGTTTCCTTCGGGGCTTCGACGACATGCTGCGGCGCAGCCTGGGCGAAGCCATCGAAATCGAGACGGTAGTGGCCGGCGGCCTGTGGAACACGATGATAGACACGGCGCAGCTGGAGAACGCGCTGCTCAACCTGGCGATCAATGCCCGCGACGCGATGAACGGGAGCGGAAAGCTGACCATCGAGATCGGCAACGCCTACCTGGACGATGCCTACGCGCGCAGCCATGCGGAGGTCAGGCCCGGGCAATACGTCATGCTGGCGGTAACCGATACCGGCGCCGGCATGACGCCCGACGTGATGGCGCAAGCCATCGAGCCTTTCTTCTCCACCAAGCCGGAAGGCCAGGGAACCGGCCTGGGGCTGTCCATGGTCTACGGATTCGTCAAGCAATCCGGCGGTCACCTGGCGCTGTACAGCGAATTGGGCCACGGCACCACGGTCAGGCTATACCTGCCGCGCTCCTTCGAAAAAGAAGAAGCCGTGGCGGAGTCGGTTTCGATGACCGTCGCGGGCGGCTCCGAAACCATCCTGGTCGCCGAAGACGACGAGCAGGTCTGTACGACCGTGGTCGAGCTCCTGAAGGGCCTGGGCTACCAGGTGCTTCGCGCCGCCGACGGCGAAAGCGCCCTGGCGATCGTCGCCAGCGGCATCAAGATAGACCTGCTATTCACCGATGTCGTCATGCCCGGCCCTCTCCGCAGTCCCGAGCTGGCGCGCAAAGGGCAGGAGCTGCAGCCCGACATGGCGGTGCTGTTCACGTCCGGGTATACGCAGAACGCCATCGTCCATGGCGGACGCCTGGATAAGGGCGTGGAGCTGATCACCAAGCCTTACACGCGGGAAAACCTGGCGGGCAAGATCCGGCACGTGCTGGCGAACCATAGGCAACGCCGTGCGCGGCGGGCAGGCAGTGCCGGCCCGGCCCTGGCGCCCCTGCCGCAAGTGGCGGCACGCCCGCTCACCATTCTGCTGGTGGATGACGACGAACAGGTCCGCGCCACCACCGCCGAGATCATCGAGGCCCAGGGTCACGTGGTGCTGCAGGCCGCCGACGCGGCCGCGGCCCTCGCCCAGCTGGATCGCCACGCGGCGGATGTCATGCTCGCGGATGTCGGTTTGCACGGCATGTCCGGCCTGGAACTGGCCGGCGAAGTACGCCGCAAATGGCCCCGCGTCGGCGTCATTTTCGCGACGGGCCAGGACGTTCCGCCCACGGCGGAGTGCGATGCGGTGCTACGCAAGCCCTATGGCGCGGAGGCGATCGCGGCCGCCCTGAAACCGTTCCAGCGGACATAGCCACCGGGCAGGGCGCGCGGCCAGCCGCGCGCCCCTCGGTCACCGGATGGCCGGTACGCGGTTTACTTGCCGTACTTGGCCTTGACGTCGGCCATGCAGGAGTCCTTGGCGTTGCCGCTCATGGCGTCGCACTTTTCCTTGGCAACCTTGTAGTCCGCATCACGCTTTTCCTTGTTGGCGTCGTGGCGGGCTTCGGCCTGCTCCTTGCCAGCCTTCGCATCGGCCTTGGCCTTGTCGCGGGTGGCCTTGGCTTGCTGCTCGCAGACATCCTTGTCATTGCCCTTCATGCCATCGCACTTCTTCTGGTCGGCGCGATACTGGGCATCGATGGCTTTCTCCTTCGCGCTCTCGGCGTGGACACCCACGGAGAAAGCGGACAGGGCGATCAGGGCACTTGCGAGAACCGGCTTCATGGCGTTCATGTATTTCTCCTTATGTCATGGCGCCCCGGCATTTCCTCTTTTTCACAGCGAGGATGCCGCGGCACGGATGCGGCCCTATGCCGCACCGCGGATCAGGAAGAGCAAGTGCTGTGCCACGTTCCAACGCGCCTGGCGCATCGGCGGCGTCGGGACCGCAGGCGGTACGCGCATGCCGTCGCGTCGTGTGCGCTTGCAGCGGCCCGGCCGGACGATGCGTGGCGCGGGCCGCCAGACCTGGAAAGCCGGCTCGATGCGCCGGCGCGAAAATAATGCTTGCGCTATCTATCTGGTAGTAGATAGAATGCAGTCCATGGAAACGACGACCGTCCGCGAACAGCTGTTGAACCACGCCAGGGTGCTATTGATGACCCGCGGGTACAACGGCTTCAGCTACCGCGATCTTGCGACGCTGGTGGGCGTAAAAACTTCCAGCATCCATTACTACTTCCCCACCAAGGAAGACCTGGTGCTGGAGGCCGTCAACACCTATAGCAGCGAGGTCCTCGGCCACGTACGCGCCATCGATGGCAAGCAGTCCGCCGCGCGCCAGCTGGAAGCCTACGCGCAGGCATTCGGGATGTTGATGCACGATGGCGACCGCATCTGCCTGTGCGGCATGCTGGCGTCGGACATCGCATCCCTGCCGGACAACATCCGGGGTGCCGTGCAGGCGTTCTTCCAGGCCAACGAACGCTGGCTGGAAGGCGTACTGGCGCTGGGCCGCGACGATGGCACGCTGCGCGTCAGCGGCGACCTGGGGTCCGCCGCGCGCGCGCTGTACGCGGCCTTCCAGGGCAGCGTGTTGGCGGGACGGCTGTTCGGGTCCAAGGCAAGATTGCAGGATGTGGTCGCCAGCATACGGCAAGGCGGCCACAAGAAAGACCGCCGGAAATAGCCGCCGGCAAGGATTTGACCAAGGTACGCGGGTCCGCGTACCGGCCTCGCTCGCCGCGAGGTTTTTTTAGACCCAGTTATCTATCTATAGATAGATAGAATCATTCATCCACGGAGTACCGCCATGAAAGCCTTCAAGAAACTGATCCTCGCCAGCCTGGCCGCCAGCCTGTCCACCGCCGCTGTCGCGGCCGGAACCGCCGGAAGCGACAACGCCAAACTCCATCCCAACGCCAAGGTGTCCGGTTTCCTGCACGTGCTGAATAGCAGCAAGGGACCCACCATCGAGACCCTGTCGCCCGAGAAGGCGCGGGCGGTGCTGGTCGGTGCGCAGGAAAGCGTGAAAGTGGACCTGTCCGGCATCGAGGTGTCCGAGAAGACCATCGCGCAGGACGGCCTGACCGTACCGCTGACCATCGTGCGCCCCGCCGGCGCGACGGGCACCCTGCCGGTGTTCATGTTCTTCCACGGCGGCGGCTGGATCCTGGGCGACTACCCCACGCACCAGCGGCTGGTGCGCGACCTGGTGGTGCAGTCGGGCGCGGTGGCGGTATTCGTGAACTACACGCCCTCGCCGGAGGCGCACTACCCCGTGGCGATCAACCAGGCCTACGCGGCGACCAAGTGGGTCGCGCAGCATGGCAAGGATATCAATGTGGATGGCAGCCGCCTGGCCGTGGTGGGCAATAGCGTCGGCGGCAACATGGCGGCCGTGGTCAGCCTGATGGCGAAGGACCGCCAGGGCCCGGCCATCCGCTTCCAGGGCCTGCTGTGGCCCGTCACCGACCACAACTTCAATACCGGCTCGTATAAGGAGTTCGCCGACGGATACTTCCTGAGCCGCTCGATGATGCGCTGGTTCTGGGACGCCTATACCCGCGACGAAGCGCAGCGCAACGAAAAGTACGCCTCGCCCTTGCGCGCATCGCTGCAGGACTTGAAAGGCCTGCCCCCGGCGCTGGTCCAGGTCGCGCAGTTCGACGTACTGCGCGATGAAGGCGAAGCCTACGGCGCCAAGCTGGACGCCGCCGGCAACGAAGTGACGGTCACGCGCTACAACGGCACCATCCATGACTACGGCCTGCTCAATGCCCTGGCCGACGACGCCGTCACGCGCACCGCGCTGGCACAGATGGCAAACGAAATCCGTGCCCGCCTGCGCTAAGCGCCCGGTCCGCCGCCGGCCACCGCCCCTGGCAGGCGGTGGCCGGCGGCGATACGCCCCGAGCCCGGCCTAGCCCAGCAGCTGGGGATTCGACCGCCATACCCGATAGCACAGCACGCTGGCGAACGCCACCCATGCCAGGTAGGGAATCAGCAGCACACCCGCCAGGGCGCGGACCCGCCAGAAGGCCGCCAGGGTCATGACGATGAGCACCAGCAACACGCAGATGTCCGCGAAGGCCCACGCGCCGCGGTGCCAGGCAAAGAACAGCCAGCTCCATAGTGCATTGATGGCGAGCTGTACCAGGAACAGCCCCAGGGCCCGCGCATGGACATGCCAACCGCCCTCGCGCCAAACCAGCCACGCGGCAACGCTCATCAGCGCATAGAGTACGGTCCAGACCGGACCGAAGACCCCGGCGGGGGGCGCCCAGTCCGGCTTGGCCAACTGCGCATAGAACTCGGCGGCGTGCATGGACGCGATGGCGCCCAGGGCGCCGGCCACGAAACCCGTGGCCAGCCAGCCGGCCAGGCCGAGTATTTGTCGTCGCGAGGAAAAGGGCGGGATGGGCAATTAGGGTCTCCGATGCGGCCCGGCCTGGCCCGGCCGGGCCTAAGGTGGCGGACATTCTCCCGCCCCTTCGCATCAGGAGTGCCCGGCCTGCCGCGCCACCGGATTGGGCACGCGATACAGGGCCCCGACGGCATCGTCTATCGTGCCGTAGACCCATTTCCCGTCCGGGGAGATCGCCAGATTGGAGTGATGGCTGCCGGGCACGCTGCGCGTGGCCAGCAGCGCGCCGTCGGGCGCGAAGACGGCGAAGCCATCGCCGTTGTACAGGCTGACGAAAAGACGGCCGGCCGCGTCGGTCCGCAAGCCATCCGGCGTATGGCGGCCGGACCCGGAAAGGCGTTCGTCCAGCCGCAGGAATTCCCGTTTCCCGGACAGCGTGCCATCCGGCGCCACGTCGTAGCGCCAGACGGTGTCGGTTGCGCTCTCGCCCAGGTACAGCACGCTGCCGTCGGGCGACAGCGCGACCCCGTTCGCGTTCCGGATGCCGTCGGCCACGCGCACAACATGATCCAGCGTGGCATCCAGGTGGTACAGGCGACCCGGCGTGCCGTCGCCCCCCGACGCGGTGACATATGCGCCGCCATGGCCATCGGCGGCCAGGTCGTTGGGGCGGTCCAGCGGCTGGCCGTCGCTATCGCGGTCGATGACCTTGCGCAAGCTGCCGTCCATCCCGCGCAGCTCGAACGCGCCGCCGTCGTAGCAGGCAACCAGCATCGCATCGGCGAAGGGCAGCAGGCCGTTGGCGCCGCAGCCCGGAATGGACCATGCCAGAACGGCCTGCCCGCCGGCCAGCCGCAGCACCGAAGACGCGCCGTAGTCCACGAAATACAGCTCATCGCCGGCGAACACGGTGCCTTCGGGAAACTGCAGGCCCGCGGCGTAGCGCGTGAAATCTCCCGCCGCCCGGGCCGAGGTCGCGATAGCCAGCACCAGCAGCAGGCTGTGGCCGATGTGGCGGAACAATCGAGGGATACGCATAACCGGAAACTCCTTCATGGCGGCCGACGGGCGGCCGCACGTACGCCGGCCCACGCCGGACCGGGTGGACCGGTGGACCGGCGCCGTCCTGGCCCAGGGCCAACGGACCCGGGCTGTTGTCGCCATTCCGACGCCAGTCATTGCGCCGGCACCGGAACGATGGACGCGATCCGCCAACCTTGCGGTGTACGGATGGCCGTTTCATAGACAAGGAAGGAAGCGCTGCGCGCGTCCTCGGGCTTATGCCCCAGCGTGATACGGGTTGGCGCGTAGATCTGCGCCGCATCGGCGGTCAGGGGCTGTATGCGGATGGCATCGCGGTCCGGCTCGAACTTCCATACGCCCTTGAATGTTTCCTGGAAGTGCGCCAGCAGCGCCGGGCGGCCCCAGAACTGGTACGCGCGGGCCACGAAGACGACAGGATCGGCCTGTCCGGGCGCGGCATGGACCAGCACCGCGTCGAAGGCCTGGAGATCGTGCGCGGTGGCGGCCGCCGCCTGCGCCAGGAAGACCGCGCGAACGGCATCGCGGTCCCTGGCGTCGAAGCCGCTGGCCGCCGCTTGGGCGGGGGGAGCCGACACCGCCAGGACAGCGGCCAGCCCGGCGGCAAGCGCCATTTGCGGAACGGTAGATCGCATAGAAAGCCTTATATGCCCGTATACGGTGGGATGGCATCGCCAGTACGGACGCGGCTGGCGATGCGAGCGAGGGAAGATCAGACAGGCAGGTCCAAGTCGACGATCCGCGCCATGAGCTGGCGCATGGCTTGCGCGTCCTGGGCGCCGAAGGCGGCTTCGAAGCCTGCCTGGGCGGTGCGCCAGGCGGCCCTGCCCTGCTTTTCCAGGGCGGCGCCCCGTGCGGTCAGCGCGACATCGCGGGCGCGCCGGTCGTGCTGGCCTATCCGGATGGTCAGCAGTCCATCGCGCTCGAGCGGTCGCAGGTTGTGCCCCATGGTAGCCCTGTCCATGCAGAGTGCGGCAGCCAGTTCGGCCATCGTCGCCGAACCCCGATTGGCCAACAGGCTCAGGATCGCGTACTGCGTGCTGCGCAAGCCGGTACGCGCGAGATGCGCGTCGTAGAAGCGGGTCACGCTGCGGGTGGCTTTGCGTAGCGCCGTGTTGTTGCAGACGCCGGGTGGAATGGTGTCGCCCATGGCATGCGGAAAGAAGCGGTTCCCGGCAACATTACGGGCATATAAGATTATTGTCAAACCTGTCCCTGCGACTGCCGTGCCTGCCGGAGCGGGGAGCGGCCGCCGCCCTCCCCGGCCCGCATGAACCACACGCCCGATCCGGAGATCGCGGTGCCGGCCAGTATCGTCCAGGACAGCGGCTCGCCGAACATCGCCCACGCCCAGACCAGCGTGACGGGCGGACTCAGGAAGAGGACGCCGGTCACGCGGGCCGGAGAGGATCGGCGCAGGCATGCCCAATACAGGCCGTAGCCGCCCAGCGTCGCGAAGACCGCCGTCCACGCGACACTGGCCGCGAAGCCGCCCGACGGGATAGGCCAGACGCTACCCTGCGCGGCCTGCAGGCCGGCGAACACCGGGCAGGACACCAGGCTTTGCAGCCACAGCATGGCCAGGGGACTCAAGCCGCTCTGGCCCGGCGACGACCGCTGCTGCCAGACGGTCGCGAGCGCCAGCGACATCATGCCCGCGACGGGCAGTACATAGGCCCATGCCGGCGCGCTGCCCACCGCGATGACGTCGCGGCAGACCAGCAGCGTGCCGGCCAGCCCCAGCGCCAGTCCGCCCCAGACGCCCGCGGGGTTGCGCTGGCGAAAGATGCAGCTGGCGATCAGTACGGTTCCTGCCGGCACCAGGTCCGCCACGAGCGCGGCCAGACCCGTGGGCACGCCCGCCTCGATGCCCTTGGACACCCCGGCCAGATACCCGGCCACGGCCAGCACGCCCACCAGCGACTGCCGTATCAGCAGCGGCCAGGGCGCATGCCGGATCTCGCGCGCGACCAGTGGAAACAAGAGGAGGACAAGCGCGACAAGCCGCCAGAGGATGACCAGGAATACGGGTGCGTAATCGGCGGAGAACCGCATTCCGACGAAGCCCGAGCTCCAGGCGAGCACCATCAATGCTTCCAGCACCGGCAGCGGCACGCGGGCGCGCCGGCGCGGCGCAAAACGGGGCTTCGATCGGGAAGTGGGCATGCCTGTCATCCAGTCAGGCTAGCGGCTCCCCGGCGATCAGAAAATCAAAATATACTGATCGCGTCATTTAACGGTTTTTAATCATGTCCACCGTCCTCGATATCGATCTGCTGCGCACCTTCCACGCGGTGGCGCGGCTGGGAAGGTTCCGCGCGGCGGCCGAACTGGTCAGCAAAAGTCCGGCCGCCGTCAGCATCCACATCCAGCGGCTGGAAGCCATCGCCGGCGGCCGGCTGTTCGACCGCGATAACCAGGCCGTCACCCTTACCACGCTGGGCAAGCGCCTCTTGTCCGGCACCGGCGAGATCCTCAAGGCACACGACCGCGTCCTGGGAGAGATACATGGGAAGGCGCTGGCCGGCCGCGTCGTCCTTGGCATACCGGATGAATACGCCGCGCACGTGATACGCGACATCCTGCCCGGGTTCTCCGCCACCTCGCCGAACCTGGTCCTGGAAGTCCGGACCGCGCCCAGCTTCAAGCTTCGGGACCACGTCGCCCGCGGCAAGCTGGATCTGGCGGTGGTCGTGCAACCGCTGCACGAGAGCCGCTCCAAGGACCTGCTGGCGGTGACGACGCCCGTCTGGGCGGGCGGCCGATCTTTCGTGATGGACCCCACGGTCCCTTTGCCATTGGCCCTCTACGCCGAGCCCTGTCCCTATCGGGCGGCGATGACCGCCGCGCTCGATGCCGCCGGACGGAAGTGGCGCGTGGTGCTGGATAGCGCGTCGACACAGGCCATAAAAGCCTGTGTCGACGCAGGACTGGCGGTAACCCTGGTGGACCGCGCACGGGTCGACGGCGCCATGCGCGTCCTGGACGGGCTTCCTCCCGTCATGGACCACGAGGTCGTCCTGATGCGCGGCAACCGCGCCGGCACGGCGGCGGCCATCGACCTGCTGGCGGCGACGTTGCGGCAACAGTTCCGCCTCTGAAGGTCTCCCGGCTTTCCGGCGCGACGCCCCCCGCAGCGCGCCGACGGTCCGGCGCGCACCGACCGCCGCGCCGGCGCATACGCCCCGCCATTTTCACTTTCCCTGAATACCTGTTCACCCATGCAGGATGGCGCGACCTTCCCGCCTGCTTATAATCCCAGCCAGTTCAAAATAACGTTTCATTGACAAACACCACAGGCTGCGTAGAGAACTGCTAAACAAGCATCCTGGCAACTAGTAACGTTTCACCAAAGGAATCGCCATGACCGCAACACCCCTGCATATCGAGGGCCTGCCGCCCACCGGCGCGCTGATCGACGGACGCTGGCTGGATGGCGGCCCGCGCTTCGTCGTCGACGACAAGTTCACCGGCCGGCCGGTGGCCGAGGTCGCCGCCGCCACGCGCGCGCAGGTCGCCGAGGCCGTGCGCGTCACCCGCGCGGCGGCCGACCGGGGCGCGCCGCCGCCGCACGATCGCGCGCAGGTGCTGCGCCGCGCCGCCGAGCTCATGGCGTCCTACCGCCAGCGCCTGGTCGATGTGATGGTGGCCGAGGCCGGCTTCACGCTGGCCGACGCCAATGGCGAAATCGACCGGGCAATGGTGACCCTGAGCCTGTCGGCCGACGAGGCCCTGCGGCTCGTCGGCGACGTGATCCCCTTCGGCGCCAGTCCGGGCGCGCATCGCCGCATCGGCTTCACGCAGCGCTTTCCGGTGGGCGTCGTCTGTGCGATCACGCCTTTCAATTCGCCGCTGAATACCGTGCTGCACAAGGTCGCGCCCGCGTACGCGGCCGGCAACGCCGTCGTGCTCAAGCCCTCGGCCTTCACCCCGCTGACGGGGGCGCTGCTGGCCCAGCTGCTGCTGGAGGCCGGCATGCCGCCCGCCTTCCTGGCCATGGTCCAGGGCGAAGGCGACAGCGTGGGAAGCTGGCTGCTGGAAGAACAGGACATCGCCTTCTATACCTTCACGGGCAGCACGCGGGTGGGACGCATCATCCAGCAGGCGGCCGGCCTGCGACGGACGCAAATGGAGCTGGGCAGCATCGCCAGCACCATCGTCTGCGCCGACGCCGATCTCGATCGCGCGATACCCAAGATCGCCAACGCCGGTTTGCGCAAGGCCGGCCAAGTGTGCACGTCGGTGCAGCGGCTGTACGTGCATCGGGACATCGCCGATGAAGTGGGACGCCGCCTGGCGGACTACGCGGCGACGCTGAAGGCGGGCGACCCGCGCGACCCGGACACCAAGGTCGGGCCGCTGATCAGCGAACAGTCGGCGATCCGCGCCGAAAGCTGGCTGCGCGAGGCCGAACAGGGCGGCGCGCGCCTGCTGTGCGGCGGCAAGCGCGAGCGTTCCGTCATCACGCCCGCGGTCGTGACGCAGGCGCCGGATGGCGGCCGGGTCTGGTGCCAGGAAGCCTTCGCGCCGCTGCTCGCCTTGCGGCCCTTCGACGATTTCGAGGAAGCGATGCGGGACGCCAATTCGACGCCCTTCGGACTTTCCGCCGGCGTCTTCACCCAGGACATCGATCGCGCCCTGCGCGCGGCCGCGGTGCTGCGCTTCGGCACGGTGCAGATCAACGAGACCTCCAGCGCGCGTTCCGATGTGATGCCATTCGGCGGCGTGAAGGACAGCGGTTTCGGCAAGGAAGGCCCTGCCCACGCGATCCGCGAGATGACGGAAGAACGCCTGGTCGTTTTCAACCCCTGAGATCCATCGCTTGAAACATGAAAAACAACAATCCTTTCCGGAGTGAGACACATGTGCCGCGGCGCCGCCTGCTGATCGGCGCGGCGGCGGCCATGGCGGGCGCCGCCCTGCCGCTGGCCGGCGCGCGCGCCGCCGCGGGAGCCTATCCGGCCCGGCCGATTGTCCTGATCGTGCCTTTTGCCGCCGGCGGCCCCACCGACGTGCTGGCACGGGTGATCGCCGAAGGCATGTCCAAGGACCTGGGCCAGCCCATCATCGTCGAGAACACGCCGGGCGCCGGCGGCACGGTGGGCACCGCGCGGGCGGCCCGCATGCCGGGCGACGGCCATGCCGTGCTGATCGGCAACGTCGGCACGCTGGCCGCGAACGCCACGCTGTACAAAAAGCTGCCTTACGACATCCTCAAGGACTTCATCCCGCTGGGCTCCGTCGGCGATGCGCCGCAGGTTCTGTCCGCACGCAAGGACCTTGCCGTGTCGGGGCTGGACGAGTTCGCCGCCTACGCCCGCGCCCATGCCAAGGAAATGAACTTCGGCGCCGCCGGCGTCGGCTCGGGCTCGTTCCTGGGCGGCATCCTGCTGAACGAGCGGCTGGGCCTGAAAATCAACGCGGTCAATTACCGCGGCGCGGGCCAGGCGCTGAACGACGTCATGGCGGGGCACCTGGATTACCTGGTCGACAGCAGCACGACCTCGGTCGGCTACGTGAATTCGGGCATGGTGCGCGGCGTGGCCGTCCTGCGCGCGCGGCGCATCGCCGCCCTGCCCGACGTACCGGCGGCCGGCGAGTCTTCCTTCGCGGACCTGCACTACGACATCTGGAACATGATGCTGGTGCCCGCCGGCACGCCCGCCCCCATCGTGGCACGCCTGAACCAGGCCTTGCGCACTGCCGTGGCCGCGCCCGCCACGCGCGAACGCCTGTCGGGCTCCGGCATCGAGGCGCCCAGCGACCGGAACCAGACGCCCGATGGCGCGGCCGAATTGCTGGCGACGGAAGTGCACCGCTGGGCCCCCATCCTTGCCAAGCTCAACATCAGCGTCAATTGACCGCCACAACCCATAACCACACCGGAGACACCATGTATCCCCAGCCTTTCCGCCGCGGCCTGCTGGCCGCCACCCTGGCCGCCTGCGCCGCCATCCTGATCCCGGCGTCCCCGGCCGCCGCCGCCGACTGGCCTGAAAGGCCGATCACCCTGGTGGCGCCCTTCACGCCCGGCGGCACCACCGACATCGTGGCGCGCGCCGTGGCCATGCAGCTGCAGCAACAGCTGGGGCAGCCCGTGGTCGTGGAGAACAAGCCGGGTGCCGGCGGCACCGTGGGCGCGGGTATCGTCGCCCGCGCCAAGCCGGACGGGTATACCTTGCTGCTGGCCAACGTCGGCCATACCGCCGCGGGCGTCCTGTACAAAAACCTGCCGTACGATTTCGAGCGCGACATGACGCAGATCACCACGGTGGCGAACGTACCCAATGTCCTGGTGGTCGCCAAGGACCTGCCGGTCAACAACGTCCGCGAATTCCTCGACTACGCCAAGGCCCATGCCAAGGAAATCAATTACGGCTCCGCCGGCATCGGCACCACGCAGCACCTGTCCGCCGAACTGCTGAAAAAGCAGACCGGCATGCAGGCCCTGCACGTGCCGTTCAAGGGCGCGGCGCCCATGATGACCGACCTGATCGGCGGCCGCCTGACCTTCGCGGTGGATTCGGCGGCCTCGGCCGCGGCGCAGATCAACGGCGGCGGCGTCAAGCCGCTGGCGGTCACCAGCCTGCAGCGGACCCGCTTCCTGCCTGACGTGCCGACGCTGGACGAGTCCGGCGTGCCGGGCTACCAGATGACCACCTGGTACAGCCTGGCCGCGCCCAAGGGCTTGCCGCCGGCCATCGTCGACCGCATCTGGCGCGCCGTGCAGGCCAGCATGGACGACCCCGTCATGCGCAAGGCGCTGGAAGGCATGGCCGCCGAGCCCGGCGGCATGGAGCCGGCCAAGTTCCAGGACTTCGTCCACCGGGAAACCGTGCGCTGGACCGAACTGGCCCACGGCTGGGACAGCAATCACTGAACGCACGCAAGGCGCGACACCCCGAGACCGATCACCATGACAGCCACCGATATCAGCACCTTCTTCTGTCCCACCCGCCTGCACATGGGCGCAGGCTCGCATCGCAAGCTCGGCGATATCCTGCGCGCGCAGGGCTGCCAACGGCTGTTCGTCGTCATCGACGGCGCGCTGCTGGAGGGCGAGTTCTACGCCGGCATACGCGGCATGATGGAGGACCTTGGCATCGCGGTGTCCAGCTATTCGGAGATCGAGCCCGACCCCAGCGCGATCACGGTGGAACGCGCCTTCGCCGCCTGCCAGGCCCACGGCGCCACCGCGCTGCTGGCGGTGGGCGGCGGCAGCGCCATGGACGTCGCCAAGGCGGTGGGCATCCTGGCCACCAATGGCGGCCGCATCCACGACTACGAAGGGATCGAAAAATTCAGCACGCCGCCCCTGCCCCTGGTCGCCATTCCGACCACCGCGGGCACCGGCTCCGAGGTATCGGGCTCCTGCGTCATCACCGATACCGAGAAGAACCTGAAAATGTCGATCCGGCACGCCTCGCTGAACCCGGCGCGGTTCGCCATCCTGGATCCGCTGGCCTTGCGCACGCTACCGGCGCACGTCGCCGCGCACTCGGGCATGGATGCCTTCGTGCATGCCTTCGAATCCTACATATCGCGCCAGGCCAATCTGGTGACCGATGCGATCAACATCCAGGCCATCGAACTGCTGGCGGCCAATATCCGCCCCTTCGTCGCCAACCGCGACAACCTGGAAGCCGGGCTGAACATGCTGGTGGGCTCGGCGCTGGCCGGCATTACGTTCGGGCAGACCGGCCTGGGCAACGTCCATTGCATGGCGCGTTTCGTCGGCGCCTACTGGCATTTGTCGCACGGGCTGTCCAACGCAGTCTGCCTGCCCCATGTGGCGCGCTTCAATCTGCCCGCCAACCCGCGCAAGTTCGCCCGGGTGGCCGCCGCCATGGACCGGCCGGTGCGCGGGCTGCCGGAGATGGACGCCGCGCGCGCGGCGGTCGACGCCATCGAAGCGCTGTGCCGCGACCTGGCGATCCCGGCACGGCTGCGCGATGTCGGCGCTACCGAGGACAAGTTCGACGAGATCGCCGAACTGTGCACGCAGGCCAACTACAACCGCTGGAATCCGCGCACGACCACCACCGCCGACTTCCGCGCGCTGTTCGCCCAGGCTTTCTGATGCCGGCCCCGGCAGGGCGGACCTTACAATCGCGCCATGGTTCATAAAGCCCCCCGCCCTGTCCGGGTCACCGTCCACGACGTCGCGCGCGCCGCCGGCGTCGCCATCGGCACCGTCTCGCGTGTCGTCAACGGCGCACCCACCGTCACGGCCGAAGTGCGCCAGCGGGTCGAGGACGCCATCGCCCGGCTGGGATGGGAACCCAGCGCCGCCGCCCAGGCCATGCGGGGCGCGCCGACGCGCATGGTGGGCTTCATCTTTTCGGACATCCGCAATCCGCTGTACTCGTCGATGATCAAGGGCGCGGAAGACGTGCTCAGCGAGCACGGCTACATGCTGGTGGTCGCCAGCAGCGACGGCCAGCCGGCGCGCGAGATCGCGCTGATGCAGCTGTTCAAGCGGCGCCGTGCCGACGGCATGCTGTTCGCCGTGGAGGAAGAAAACAACCCGGACGTCCTGCGCTGCGTGGCCGCCACCGGCTATCCCATCGTGCTGCTGGAACGCGAGATGGCGGCGGCCCTGGGGGCGGTGGGCGCCGACCACTTGTCCGGCACCCGGCACGCGACTGCGCACCTGCTAGCGCTGGGCCACCGCCGCATCGCCCTGATCAGCGGCGGCCGCCACAACCGCGTGGGGCGGGACCGGCTGGCCGGACTGGTCCAGGCCCACGAGGCCGCGGGCGTGCCGCTGGATCCCGCGCTGCTGCGGCTGGACAGCTTCAGCCCGGACTACGGACAGCGCGAGGTGCAGCTATTGCTGGACCTGCCGCATCCGCCCACCGCCATCGTGGCGGCCGGCATGCACCTGCTGCAAGGGGTGCTCCAGGGCATACGCATGAAGGGGCTGCAGGTGCCGCGCGACGTATCGCTGGTGGCGTCCAACGACAGCCAGCTGGCGCAACTGGTCACGCCGCCCGTCGACGTCATCCGCTACGACGGCTACGCGCTGGGCCGGGAAGCCGCCCTGCTGCTGTTGCGCCGCATGCATGGCGAAGCGGTGCCGCCGGGCACGCGCATCGAAGTCCCCACCGAGTTCGTCCTGCGCGCCTCCAGCGCCCCCCCGGCCAACGTCGATGCGCACGGGCCGGCCCCGCGCCGGCGCCGCGACTGAGTCGGCGCGGTCAGGCCGCCGCGTGATGGCGCTGCTGCCGGTGCAACTGGCGCAGGACGTTCAGGAACAGTTCGGCCCGGTGGCTGAGCGGCCGCGAAGCCAGCGTCACCGCGCAGCCCGTATGGGAATAGCGCACGCCGCGCGCCGCCAGCCGCAGCCCGTACCGGCCCTGTAGCAGCTCGCCATAGTGCGTGGGAAGCAGGCCCTGGTAATACCCCGTGGCGACCAGCGCGCCGACGGCATCCAGTCCCCCCGCCTCCGGCCCTTGCTCGAAGCGGCCCGTCGCCAGCGCGCGCTCGACATAGGGATGGGAGCGATATACCAGCGGCAGCCGGGCCTGGTCGCGCTCCAGGGAGACGGTGCGGGAAACATAGACGCGATGGGTCTCGACGTAGAGCGGCAGGTAATTGAAATCGCGGTCTTCGCTGTACTTGCCGCGGATGGCGATATCGATCCGCTGCGTGTGCAGGGCCTGGTTCAGCTCCTTGAAGGACATCACCACGATTTCCGGCCGCACGTTGGGCGCCTGGCGATGCAGTTCGCCCAGCGCTTCCGGCAGGCGGCAATCGGGATGCGTCAGGGTGTGCTCGCCCAGCCCGATGGACAAGGGACCGGATAGCACGCCGTGCGCGGCATCGACTTCGGGCTGGATGCGGGCCAGGGCGCGCAACGCCGTGGTCGCCAGGTTCAGCGCCACCACGCCTTCGGCCGTCAGCCGGAACCCGCCCGGACCGCGCTCGCACAGACGCACGCCCAGGCGGGCCTCCACATCGCGGATGTGGCGGCTGATCGACGCCTTGGACATCAGCAGCCGGCGCTCGGCGGCGGCGAAGCCGCCGGCTTCGGCGACGTGGCAGAACACGCGCAGCGAGCGCAGATTGCGTTCATCGAAATCGAGCTTCAGCATGGGCGTCCTGGACCGCGGGAACCTGGGGAAAACCCGTGCGCGCGGCCACGGCACGGCGCGGGAAAACCCGGTGAAAAGTTTCGTTTTTCAAGACTAGGCACGCAAAAATATCATTTTTCGGGGCCTGGGATGGGTCCGTAAAGTAGCCGCCATGCAAACCGCCGTGCCGCCGTCCGCGGCCTTCATCCCCACCATGGCTACTTCTTCCCTTACCGTCCCGCCCAAGACCGGCCACAAGACGCTGCTGTACTCCGAGCTGGTCACCGAACTGGAAGGCCTGCGCGCCGACATCGCCGTGCTAGGCATGCCGTTCGGGTCGCCCTACACGCCGCAGGCCTTCAGCAACGACCAGACGCGCGCGCCGCAGGCCATCCGCGAGGTCACCGACCGCATGGTGCGCGCCCCCGAGCACTATGACTTCGACATCGACGGCCCGCTGCTGCAGGGGCGCTCCGACATCCGCTTCGTGGACTGTGGCGACGTCATGCCCGACATCCACGTGCCGGGCGAGCATTTCCGCCGCTGCGAGCAGGCGGTACGCCATATCCTGCGCGGCGGCGGCCTGCCCATCGTCCTGGGCGGCGACCACGCCATCACCAATCCGGTCCTGCGCGGCTACGAGGAACTGGGCAAGGAGATCACGCTGGTACACGTGGACGCGCACCTGGACTGGCGCGACGAGGTCAACGGCGTGCGCGACGGCCTGTCCAGCCCGATCCGGCGGGCCTCGGAACTTCCCTACGTGGGCAAGATCATCCAGATCGGATTGCGCGCGCAGGGCAGCGGCCGTCCCGCCGACTACGAAGCCGCCAAGGCCTATGGCACCGAGCTGGTCAGCGCCTACGAGCTGCACGATATCGGCATGGACGCCGTGCTCCAGCGCATACCCGATGGCGGCAACTACTACCTGTCCATCGATGCGGACGGCATGGATCCGACCATCATGCCCGCCGTCGACGGCCCTGCCCCGGGCGGCGTCACGTTTCCCCAGGCCCGCAAGCTGATACATGGCCTGGTCCGCAAGGGCCGCGTCGTCGGCATGGACATCGTCGAGATCCAGCCGGCCAAGGACACGTCCACGCGCCTGACCTGCGTGACCGCCGGGCGCCTGATCGTCAACCTGATCGGCAGCACCATCCGGGCCGGCTATTTCGACCGTTCCTGAGACCGCCGCTTTCCTCTCCACCCACCAAGCAAGCACGACGATGGCACACACACGCATACGCAAGTTCAACACCCGCGAAACCTATCCCGAGCAGAAGATCGACAACGATCTTTGCCAGGCCGTGGTCGCGCGCGGCACCACGGTCTTCCTGCGCGGCCAGATCGGCCAGAACCTGGACACATCCGAATGCGTGTGCATCGGCGACGTGGCGGGCCAGGCCGAGCAGGCCATGCGAAATATCGATATGCTGCTGAAGGAAGCCGGCAGCAAGCTGGATCACATCTGCAAGCTGACCATCTATATCTCCGACCCGCGCTATCGCGAAGCGGTCTACAACGTGGTCGGCAAGTGGCTCAAGGGCGTGTTCCCGGTCTCCACCGGGCTGGTGATCAGCGCCTTCGCCCGCACCGAGTATCTGGTCGAGATCGACGCCACCGCCGTCATTCCCGACTGAACATCAGAGGGGCGCCAGCCCCCGCCCAGGACCCTCAAGGGGAAGCCGAGGAGTCATACGCAACGCCGCGATATCCGCATGCGCCGGGATCGCGGCCACCGGACTTTGAACGGCAGTATTGACCAAGGACGTCGACATGCGACTCAAGCAATGGATACTCGGGGCTTTAAC
Source organism: Bordetella bronchialis (assembly GCF_001676705.1). NCBI lineage: Bacteria > Pseudomonadati > Pseudomonadota > Betaproteobacteria > Burkholderiales > Alcaligenaceae > Bordetella > Bordetella bronchialis. The sequence goes on along the minus strand of NZ_CP016170.1, from coordinate 798,138 downwards.
CGCAATCTCGTGTGCGCTGGCGCTCAGCGCGCACGCCGCCGATCTGCTGGACGACATCATGCAGCGCGGGTCCATCCGCGTGGCGGTCCCCACGGACTACCCGCCGTTCGGCTTCGTCGGACCCGACATGAAGCCGCAGGGGCTGGACGTGGACATGGCCGGTCTTATCGCCCGCAAGCTGGGCGTAAAGCTGGAGCTGGTGCCCGTCACGGCGCCGAACCGCGTGCCCTACCTGCAGACCGGCAAGACCGACCTGACGATTTCCTCGCTGGGCAAGACGGCCGAGCGGGCGCAGGTGATCGACTTCAGCATCGCCTATGCCCCCTTCTTCGACGCCATCTTCGGCGCCAAGGGCAATCCGGCCAAGACGTATGACGACCTGGCCGGCAAGACCATCGCCGTCACGCGCGGCTCCATGCAGGACCAGGAGCTGCAGCAATTGGCGCCCAAGGCGGTGGTGCATCGCTACGAAGACAACAACAGCACCATCGCCGCGTTCATGTCGGGGCAGGCCGAACTGTTCGCCAGCGGCACGCCGGTGGCGGCGGCGCTCACGCAGCGCAATCCCGGCCTGGACATGGCGCTGAAGGTGGTGCTGGCCAACTCCCCTTGCTATATCGGCGTGCGCAAGGACCAGCCCAAGCTGCTCGCCAAGGTCAACGACATCATCCGCGAGGCCAAGCGCGACGGCAAGCTGGACGACATGTCCAAGCGCTGGATGGGCGCGCCGGCGGGCGACCTGCCCGAATAAGCAAGGGTCGGACGCGCCATGGAGCGCGTCGGCCACCAACACCCGGAAGGCGCCCCCGCGCGTGCCTTCCGGCAAGGGGAACCGCGTGGAAAGCAACACCTCGGCGGCCAGCCTGCGCATGGCGCAATGGGTGGGCGCGCTATCGCCTGGGCACATACCGGCCGCCGTGCGCCAGGCGGCCGTATCCTGCATCCTGGATACCGTGGGCGTGGCCGTGGCGGGCAGCCTCACTCCGCCCGCCACGGCCGCGCTGTCGCTGTGCGCGGCAGCGTCGGGCGCCGGCAGCACTGTCCTGGCCGGGCTGGTCGGGCCGAAGACGGCAGGCCGCGCCCCATCCGGGACCGCGGTACCCGCCCACGCCGCGCCGCAACAGGCCGCCTTTGCCAATGCCGTGGCCGCGCACGCGCTGGACTTCGACGACAACTGCTACGCCGGCTTCGTGCATGGCTCCGCGGTCATCGTGCCCGCGCTGCTCGCCTGTGCCCAGGCGGTGGGCGCGAATGGCGCCCAGGCGGTCACCGCCCTGGTCGCCGGGGCCGAATGCGAATATGCGGTAGGCGCCGCCACCCGCGGCCTGCTCTACGACCAAGGCTGGTGGACGACTGGGGTGCTGGGCCCCATCGGCGCGGCCATGGCGGTCTGCAAGCTGCTGGACCTGGATGCGCCGCGCATCGCCCACGCGCTGGCGCTGGCCGTCGGCATGGCCGCGGGCACCAAGTCCTGTTTCGGCTCGGACGCCAAGCCCCTGATGGCGGGCAAGGCCTCGGAAGCCGGCGTGCAGGCGGCCTTGCTGGCGCAGGCCGGCGCGTGCGGGCCCGCCGACCCGTTCGGCCACGGCCACGGCTTCGCGGCCCGCTACAACCAGGGCGTGCTGGACATCGCCGCGCTGGAGATGGGATCCGACAGATGGTACTTGCTGGACCCCGGCCTGGACGTCAAGCGCATCCCGGTATGCCTGTCCTCGCATGCGGCCGTCGACGCCCTGCGCGCGCTGATCGTCCGGCACGGATTGCGCCCGGGCGACGTGGCCTCGGTGGTCTGCGACGTACCGCCCATCGTCGCCGCCAACCTGTGCCACGACATGCCGGACACGCCGGCGCAGGCCCGCTTCAGCATGCCTTTCGCCATCGCCATGACCTTGCTCGAACCGGAATGGGGCTTGGCGGCGCTGGCGCCGGGCCAGCTGGCGCGAACCGATCTGCGCGAGGCGATGCGCCGGGTACGCATGGAGACGGGACCGTCCTGGCACGATCCGTCGCGGCGCCGCGACGCGCCGGAGGGCGCCATCGTCCGCGTGGAATGCCACGATGGCACGGTGCTGCGGGGCGAGCGCGACAAGGCGATAGGCAGTCCCGGCGATCCCTTGTCCCCGGCACAGTCGGCCCGCAAGTTCCTGGACTGCACCGCCGACGTCATCGGCGAGGCGGCCGCCACCCGCTTGCTGGCGCAGCTGCGGGACCTGGATGGCCCCATGCCGGTACAAGCGCTTTTCGACACCCTGGCCGCGGCGTCCTCCGTGCCCGCGGCCGACACGCGGCCCGACGATACGCGGCCCGAATAAAGGAGTCTCGATGCTCGATTTCTCCGGCGTGCTCGCCGCCTGGCCCGTCTTTCTGGAAGGACTGGCCATCACCGCGCTGCTTACCGCGCTCTCCTGCACGCTGGGCACGCTGCTCGGCATCGCCTGCGCATGGTGCCGCGTGCAAGCCCCACGCGGCGCGCGCGTGGCCGTCGCCTGCTACGTGGAATTCTTCCGCAATACGCCCTTCATTGTGCAGATCTTTTTCATCTACTTCGGCCTGCCCGCGATCGGCCTGCGCTTCGCCAGTTTTCCCGCCGCGATCCTGGCCCTGACCGTCAACCTGGGCGCATACGCCTGCGAGATCATCCGGGCCGGCATCGAGGCCACGCCCCGCGGCCAGCACGAAGCCGCGCAGTGCCTGGGGCTGGGCCGCTGGCATACCTTCACGCGAGTGGTGCTGCCCCCCGCGCTATCGCGCGTGTGGCCCGCCCTTACCAGCCAGCTGGTCATCATCATGCTGGCGACCGCCGTCTGCAGCCTGATCTCCACCGCGGAGCTGTCCTATGTGACCAACCGCATCGCCGCCCAGACCTTCCGCCAGTTCGAGTCGTACATCGTGGTGACCCTGCTCTATCTGCTGCTGTCCATCTGCTTCCGGCGCCTGCTGCAATGGCTGGGACCGCGATTCCTGTTCGGCTGCGCGCCGGTGGGAGCCGGCCGATGATCGCGTTCTCCACCTGGGATATCCTGCGCAACCTGCTGTTCTCGCTGCCCTGGACGCTGGCCCTGTCGGCCATCGCCTTCGTCGGCGGCGGCCTGGCCGGCCTGCTGTTGCTGATGCTGCGCGTGGGCCGGCCGCGCCTGTTCGAACGGCCCGTCGCCGCCTACGTACAGGTTTTCCAGGGCACGCCCCTGCTGATGCAGCTGTTCCTGGTGTACTTCGGCCTGGCGCTGGCCGGCATCGAGACCTCGCCCATGACGGCGGCCGTCCTGTGCTTCACCCTGTACGCCAGCGCCTACCTTACCGAGACCTGGCGCGGCTGCGTGGAGGCCATTCCCAAGGGGCAATGGGAAGCCTCGGCCAGCCTGGCCCTGACTTTCGGCCAGCAGCTGCGCCACGTCATTTTCCCGCAGGCCCTGCGCCTGTCGGTGCCGCCCACCGTGGGGCTGGTGGTACAGATCATCAAGAACACCTCGCTGGCCTCGGTGGTCGGCTTCGTGGAGCTGACCCGTACCGGCCAGATGATCGCCAACGTGACCTTCCAGCCCTTCACGGTCTATGGGCTGGTTGCCCTGTTCTACTTCGCGCTGTGTTTCCCCTGCTCCCTGCTGGGCGCGTGGGTGGAGCGACGCATGCGCATCCAGCATTGAGGACCCAGCATGCAAGCATCCGACGAGTCCGTGCCCCTGGTCGACATCCGCGGCCTGCACAAGCGCTTCGGCGATAACGAAGTCCTGAAGGGCGTGGACCTGCAGGTCGCCCGCGGCGAAGTCATCTGCATCATCGGCAAGAGCGGTTCGGGCAAGAGCACGCTGCTGCGTTGTATCAACGGACTGGAGTCCTTCGACCAGGGCCGGATCGTGGTCGGCGGACAGCCGGTGCGGACGGCCGATGCGGCGGCCCTGCGCGATCTGCGCCAGAAGGTCGGGATGATCTTCCAGCAGTTCAATCTTTTTCCGTCCATGACGGCGGGCGAGAACATCATGCTGGCGCCCCGCCTGGTGCATCGACGGCCGCGCGAGGAATGCCAGGAGCGCGCGCGCCGGCTGCTGGCGCGCGTCGGGCTGGAAGGCAAGTTCGACGCCGCGCCCCATCAACTGTCCGGCGGCCAGCAGCAGCGCGTGGCCATCGCCCGCGCGCTGGCCATGGACCCGGAGGTCCTGCTGTGCGACGAGATGACGTCCGCCCTGGACCCCGAACTGGTCGGCGAAGTGCTGCAGGTGATCGAGCAGCTGGCCCGCGACGGCGCCACGCTGATCATCGTGACGCACGAGATGGCCTTCGCGCGCAAGGTCAGCGACCGCGTGATCTTCATGCACCACGGGCGCGTGCATGAAACGGGGACGCCGGAGGCGATCTTCGAGGCCCCGCGCACGGCGGAGCTGCGCAGCTTCCTGTCGTTCCCGGCCCCGGCCGGCTGAGCGCCGGCGGGCTCCCGGTCGGCAGGCCGGCTTCCCGGGCGGGAGACCGGCTTCCCGCGGCGGCACGCCGGCGAAAAATACGGCAAAATCGCGGTCCTCTACACAGGCTTGCCATGACCGCGCCGCGCCCCCCGCTACTCCCCCTATTGTCCGTCCTCGGTTCCGTCACCTTTCTGGGGCTGGGCACTTCCTGGGCCAAGCACACGCTTTTCCCCCTGGTCGGCGCCGAGGGCACGACGGCGCTGCGGGTGGGATTCTCGGCGCTGCTGCTGCTGGCATGCTGGCGTCCGTGGCGCCGCCGCCTGCATGCCGGCGATGCCAGCCGGATCGCCTGCTACGGCGCGGCGCTGGGCGTGATGAATCTTTGCTTTTATATGGCGCTGCGCACGATACCTTTCGGCGTCGCAGTGGCGATCGAGTTTTCCGGTCCCCTGATACTGGCTTTGCTCGGCTCGCGCCGCGCCCTGGACTTCGTCTGGGTCATGTTCGCGGTCGCGGGACTCGGCCTGCTGCTGCCCCAGGTACATGGCGTCAGCACGCTGGATCCGACGGGCCTGATGTACGCCCTGGCCGCGGCCGTGTTGTGGGCCACCTACATCGTGGCCGGAAAACGGCTGGGACATCTGCACGCCGGACATTCCGTTTCGCTGGGGCTGACCGTGGCCGCGCTGGTCGTGGTGCCCGTGGGCCTGGCGCATGCCGGCAGCGCGGCATTCTCGCCCACGGTTCTGCTGGTGGGCCTGGGGGTGGCGGCGCTTTCCAGCGCGATCCCGATCTCGCTGGAAATGGTCGCGCTCAAGCGCCTGCCCAGGCATGCCTTCGGGGTCATGCTCAGCATGGAGCCGGCGATGGCGGCCCTGATCGCCCTGGCGTTGCTGGACGAGCGCCTGACGACGACGCAGTGGCTGGCCATCGCGCTGATCATGGCGGCGTCCATGGGCAGCGCCTTCACGGCGCGACGCGGCCCCGTTACCACGGCGGTGTCATTGCAAGGGTGAACGCGGGACGGCGCCGGCCCGCCGGCCTGGCCGCCGCCGCGGCCCATCGCAGCCGGCCGCGGCCGGCTACGCCTGGCGCACCACCTCCACGTGCAGGGCGTCCATCAGGACCGAGATGAAATCCCCCGCGCGATAGCGGAACCGTATGCGCAGCGTGTCGCCGGCTTGCACGCTGACGGGCGTGCGCAGCGGGAATGACATATAGCGGTTGAGCCAGTCTATCGTCGAGTTTTTCTCCATCACCAGCGCCAGAATGTTCCGGGTGATGAAGCGCAGTGCATTGACCACGCCGCCGTGCTCGATCGCCACGGTGCCGTCCCAGGCAATATCGAGCGCATTGTCCAGCGTGTAGTCGAGCACGCTATACACGGCGGGGGCCGCCAGATCCAAGGTTCTTGGGGCGTTCCCGCCCAGTTCCTCCACCTGGATGATCGGCGCCTGGAAACCCTCGAAATCGTATTCCTTCTGCAAGGGCTGCACCGCCATCACCACCGCCGTCGGGACCAGCGTCGGCAAGGTGGGTCCGAAGCGCTTGCGGTAGCGTTGCTTGAACGACTCGACCATCTCGATCTGTTTTTCGCGCAGCATGGCGACATGCACCATCTCGCAGATCATGACGTCGACCGGCTCCGGAGGCAGATACTCGAAGGCGTCCGCATGGACGACCTCGACCTTGCCGCCATTGGCGTTCATGCCCAGGAAGCGCCTGGCCTCCGTGACCAGCTCGCGGTTGAATTCCACGCACCACACTTTGTCGGCCCGGGCGGCGGCGAACCAGGAAAGCACGCCGGTGCCACCGCCCAGCTCCAGGACCCTGGCCCCTGGCGCCACCACGTGTTCGATGGCGGCCTTGAAGTTCTTCATCCGGTTCGCATCCATCAGCATCACGTGATGGTATTGAAGGGGAATGAACTGCCCCAGATACTTGCTATGCTCGTCCTGCTCGGTAACCATCGACATCGCTATCCACGCCTTTCCAATCCAGGTTCCAGGAAGACCCGTTGCAGGGTTGGGCCCATTGCGGCCGCAACAAGGGAATTCGCGCGAACCGGCGTATCGGTTACACCGGGCCCCGAAAAAAACGCGGAAAACGGGCCGACCATAACAATCGCATCATGGCGCTGAATATCAAATACCGGCCGCTCAAGGCCTTCCTGCTCGCTGTCCAGACCCGGTCTTTCACGCACGCCGCGGCCCGGCTGGGCGTCACGCAGCCTTCCTTCACGGCGCTGATCGCGGACCTGGAAGCGGTGCTCGAGGTCAAGCTGTTCGAGCGCACCACGCGCCAGATCACCCTGACGGCGGCCGGCGCGGAATTCCGCGACCGCATCGAACGGCCCATCGCCGACCTGGAGGAAGCCTACCGCAGCATGCTGGACCTGGCGTCCATGCGGCGGGGCGCCGTGGTCATCGGCGCGCTGCCCTCCACGTCGCTCACGCTCGTGCCGCCGGCCCTGGGCGCGCTGCGCCGGTTGCATCCGCAGCTGCAGATCCGCGTGGTCGAGGCCCACAACGACGAGCTGATCGACATGCTGCGCATCAACCAGATCGAGTTCGCCCTGGCCACGCTGCTCAGCGAGGCCCCCGACCTGAAGTTCATGCCCCTGGTCGCCGATGCCTTCTTCGCCGTGTATCCCTCGCGCCATGAAGTGGGCGCGCTGCCCTCGCTGCATTGGGACGACCTGATCCCCTTCGACCTCGTCCTGCTCGCCCAGGGCTCCAGCGCGCGGCACCAGTTCGATCGCGCCGTGTTCGACGACAAGGCGACGGCGGGGCTGCGCTACGACGTCACGCACATGACCACGGCGGTGCGGCTGGTGGGGCAAGGCCTGGGCGTGGCGGTCTTGCCGCGGCTGGCATTGCCTTCGCTGGGCCTGGGCGCGCTGCGCAGCCGGCCCATCGAGGATGACAGCGCCCGGCGCACGATAGGCGTGCTGCACCGCCAGGACCGCCTGCTATCGCCCGCCGCCCAAGCCCTGATCGGGACGCTGCGCCAGGTCGCCACGGAGATCGAAAGCGCCCTGCCACCGCTGGACCCCGGTCACGCATAGGAACAGGCTAATAATCCCCGAAGAATATCTATTTGTGACTATTAAAGGGCGCAGGCACACTGCGGCCCAAGCAGTCCGGCGGCAGCCGTACCGCCTGCGCGCGGGCAAGCCCGCGCCACCATCACACATCGAATACGGCCCCCACAACGGCCAGGAGACCTTTCCATGTTTGGTATGAAGACTTGGCTCGCCGGTATCGCGGCGGGAACGATGATGCTGGGCGCCAGCGCCGCCGCGGCCGAATGGCCGGAGCGCCCCGTGGAACTGATCGTCGGCTTCGCCGCCGGCGGCGGCACCGATATCACCGCCCGCACGCTGGCCGTGTTCCTGGAGAAGGAATTGGGCGGATCGGTGGTGGTGGTCAACAAGCCCGGCGCGTCCGGCGCGCTGGGCCTGGGCCTGGTCGCCCGCGCCAAGCCGGATGGCTACACCCTGGGCATGACCAACATGCCGGGCCTGCTGACGCTGCCGATCGAGCGCAACGCCGGCTTTACCGGCGCCGACTTCACCTACCTGGCCACCCTGGTTCGCGACCCCAGCGCCTTCAGCGTGAAGGCCGACTCGCCCTATCAGTCGCTCAAGCAACTCATCGACGCCGCGCGCGCCAAGCCGGGCCGCCTGAGCTACGGCTCCACCGGCGTGGGCACCGACGACCACCTGGCCCTGGTAATGTTCGAGGCCGCCACCGGCACGGACCTGAACCACGTGCCCTTCAACGGCGCCGGCCCGCTGCGCAATGCGGTGCTGGGCGGCCACGCGGACGTGGGCGGGATGAACCTGGGCGAGGCCATGCCCTATAGCGGCAGCAAGCTGCGCATCCTGGCCCAGGCCAGCGACAAGCGATCCCCCCTGGCGCCGGACGTGCCCACGTTCAAGGAACAGGGCGTGGACCTGGTCTTCGCCTCCGAGCGCGGCGTGGTCGCGCCCAAGGGCCTGCCGCCCGAAGTGGAGCAAAAGCTGGCCAAGGCGCTGGAGCGCATCGCCAACAACCCCGAATTCCAGAAGACGATGCTGCAGCAATTCACCGAAATGGATTACCTGCCCGGCGACAAGTGGCAGGCGCGCCTGCAGGCGGCCGACACGCAGTTCCGCGCGATGTGGGCCAAGCAGAAGTGGGTCGACTGAACGCGGGAAGACGGCAGAACGAAAAAAGCCTCCATTCGGAGGCTTTTTTCATGGCTTGCCGCCCCGGCCTCAGCGCGGCGCGGCGGGCACCGCGGGCTTGCCCCAGTCCGCCCACACCTTGGCGATGGCCGCGTAGTCGTCGCGGCCATACCCGGCCGCCGCGGCGATCTCATAGATGGTGTGCGAGCCCTGGATGGCGAACAGCGGCACGCCCAGCGTCTGCGCCAGCTCCAGCGCCAGCACGGAGTCCTTGCGCGCCGCGTCCAGCGGCATGCCGCCTTCGTAATTGCCCTGCACGATGCGTTCGGCGTAGCGGTGCGTCAGCGGCCGATGCAGGCCCATCTGCGGGTCGGACAGCAAGCCCACCAGCTTCTCGCAGCTGACTCCGGACGCCGTGGCCAGCGAGCCGGCCTCGGCGACCACCACCATCACCGCGTGCGCCACCGCATTGTTGATGACCTTGGCGGCCGCGCCCGCGCCGGACTCGCCGAAATAGATCTGCTTGGGCGCGATGGCGTCCAGCACCGGCTGGCTATCGGCCACGGCCCGCGGGTCGCCGCCCATCAGCAGCATGGCCGTGCCGGCCTTCATCTGGCTCACGCCCGCCATCACGGAGGCATCGACGATGCGCAGGCCGAACTTGTCCAGCAGTTTCTTGCTGGCGTGGATGTCCTTGGGGTTGACGGTGCTGGTCTCCAGCACCACGGCGTGCCGGGGCAGGCGCGAAGCGATCTGGTCCAGCACGGCCAGCGAGATGGCGGGGCTGGGCAGCGACAGCACCACCACATCGACGTCGGCGAGATCGTCCGGGCCGCTTATGGGAATGGCCCGGAAACCGTCCTGGGCGCGCCGCACCAGCGCCTGGTCCAGATCGGCGACCTTGGTCGCGAATCCGGCCGCGGCGATGCGCTCGGCCACCAGGAAACCCATATTGCCCAGGCCGTAGACGGCGACTTTCGAGATATTCATGTGAAAAAACTCCAGACAGGCCTTACTTGGCCACGGGCAGGGGGTTGGCGTGCAGGCCGAAGTACATGCTCTTGACCTGCGCGTACAGCTTCAGGCCGTCGATGCCTTTCTCGCGGCCGATGCCGCTGTTCTTGAATCCGCCGAAGGGCGTACTGGTGACCGACTGCTTGTAGGTGTTGATCCACACCGAGCCCGCCTCCAGCGCCCGGCCGATACGCCAGGCTTTCTTGAAGCTCTCCGTCCAGATACCGCAGGCCAGGCCGAATACGGTCCCGTTGGCCTGCGCGATCAGGTCGGCTTCGTCCTTGAACGGCAGGGCCACCAGCACCGGGCCGAAGGCCTCTTCCTGGCAGCTGGCCGCATCCGGGCCCAGCCCGTCGATGATGGTGGGCAGGTAGAACGCGCCCTGGTCGTACTCGCCGCCCGTGGGCGCCGCGCCCCCGCACAGGATGCGCCCGCCTTCGGCGCGCGCCCGGTCCACGAAGCGCGCCACGCGGTCGCGATGGTGGAAGGAGGCCAGCGGGCCGACCTCCACGCCGGCCGCATCGGGCAAGGCTACCTTCAGCGTCCGGGTGCGTTCCACCACGGCTTGCAGCACCTCGTCGTACACGCTCGCCTCGATGAACAGGCGGGATCCCGCCACGCAGGACTGGCCGGAGGATCCGAAGATCCCCGCCACCACCGCCGCCACGGCGTGTTCGCGGTCGGCATCCGCGAAGACCACGTGCGGCGACTTGCCGCCCAGCTCGAGCGCCGCCGGGACCAGGCGTTCGCCGGCGACCTTGCCGATGTGCGACCCGGCGACCGTGCCGCCCGTGAAGGAAATCATCCGCACGCCGGGATGGGCGACCAGGGCCGCCCCGATATCGGCGCCACGGCCCTGCACGACCTGCAGCAGGTTCTCCGGCAAGCCGGCTTCGCGGGCGATGCGCGCCAGCTCCGGCGCCAGCAAGGGCGAATCCTCGGAAGGCTTCAGGATGACGGCATTGCCGGCGGCCAGCGCCGGCGCCACCTTGGTGGCGTCATTCATGATGGGCGAATTCCACGGCGTAATGGCGGCCACGACGCCGAAGGGCTCCAGCACCGTGAACGACACGTAATCGCCGCGCGGCGGCGTGACATCCGTTTCCAGCGTCTCGCAAACGCCCGCGTAGTAGCGGAACGTGCCGATGGCCGACTCGACCATGCCGCGGCATTCCGCGATGGGCTTGCCGTTGTCGCGCATCTGCAGCTGGGCCAGGCGCTCTTTTTCCGCGAGAATACCGTCGGCGATCGCATTGAGCACGAGCGCGCGGCGGTGCGGCAGCAGCGACTTCCAGCCGGATTCGTTGTAGGCCGTCCAGGCGCGGGCGACGGCGGCGTCGAGTTCGGCCAGTGTCGTTGCCTTGACCCGGCCGACCTCCTTGCCGTTCGCGGGGTCGATACTGATGATGTCCTGGGGTGCGGTTGGGGCGTCCATGCTGTTCCTCGTTGATCAACCGAAAAAGTCTAGGTACGGACCCCACCGAAGACAACAGGCGCGTTGTCGCCAATATTTATAATAGGATTATTGATAATGCCCGCCGCGCCGCCAGGTGGCCTGCGCGCGGCGCGCGCCAGCCCCATGAGCCCCAACAGCTTTTCCTCGCTGATTTTTGCCGAAACCCCTCTTGCCCCGCAGGTCGTCACCGTCATGGAAGCGATCGAAACGGACATCATCCGCGCGCGCATCCTGCCGCGCATGCGGCTGATCGAGGACCATCTCATGGAAGACTACGCGGCCAAGCGCCACGTGGTGCGCGCGGCGCTGGTGGAGCTGCAGCGCCTGGGCGTGGTGGTGAAGCCGCCGCACCTTGGCGCGCAGATCCGCCGCTTCGACCAGCGCGGGCTGGACGATCTTTACCACATGCGCCGCGTCCTGCACCACACGGCCATCGAGATGATGGAATTCCCGGTCCCGCCCGAGCGGCTGGCCGCCGTCGAAGCCGCATGCCAGGCGCACGCGCGCGCCGCGGCCTCGGGCGAGCTCATCGCCATCCATCGCAGCAATATGGTGTTCCACCGCGAGTTCTACGGCCTGTGCGACAACATCTATCTGGCCGAGTCCATACGCCTGCACGACTGGCTCAGCTTCCCCGTACGGGCCTACGGCGTCGCCGATGCCGGCGCGCTGGAACAAGCCTGCCGCGAACACCGCGCCATGGTCGACGCCGTCCGCGCCGGCAACCGCGCGGCGCTGGAAGCGCTGTCGGTGGCGCACATGGGCCGGGCCCGCGGCATCTACGAAGAAAAATTCCTGACGCGCTGATCCGTGTATGCCCATGCGCGCCGGGGCGGGAAGACAGAGCGGGTAACATGACGGCACGGGGCGGCAAGCGCCCCGCTGTTCCGTTTGCACATCCGGGGGCCTCTTGAAATTCCAGGCGGTGTTATTCGACTGCGATGGCGTGCTGGTCGACAGCGAGCGCATCTCCACGGGCGTCCTGCGCGACATGCTGCGGGAACTGGGGCTGTCCATGACCCACGACGAAGTGCTGCGCCGCTTCGTGGGCAGGACCATGAAAGACGAGCTGCCCTGGATCGCGCAGGCCTCGGGCCGCCCCATCGGCCCGGAGTGGCTGGCGGAATTCTGGCGCCGGCGCAACGACGCCCTGCGCAAGGACGTGCAGGCCATCCCCAACGTGCGCGAAGCGCTGCGCGTCCTGTACCAGCGCCTGGACGGCCGCATCGCCTGCGCGTCGGGCGCCGACCGCCACAAGCTGGAGTTGCAGCTGACCCGGACGGGACTGATGGAGTTCTTCCAGGGCAGGACCTTCAGCGGCTACGAGATGGCGCGTTCCAAGCCGAGTCCCGACGTGTATCTGGCGGCGGCCGCGGCGCTGGGCGTGGACCCGGCCGCGTGCATCGTCATCGAGGACAGCGTGACGGGCGTTACCGCCGGCGTGGCGGCGGGGGCAACGGTATTGGGCTACAGCCCCGGCGGGCCATCGCACAGTCCCGCCGACGCCCTGCTGGCCAGCGGCGCCACCGCCGTGTTCGCGGACATGGCGCGGCTTCCCAGCTTGCTGGGCCTGGATCGCTGAGACGCCATCCGGGCCGCCGCGGCGCGGCCAGCGCTGCCGTCGACGTCGCCAACGCCAACGCCAACGCCAACGCCAACGCCAACGCCAATGCATGCGTCGGGTCGCGGCCCTGCCGGTCCAGGCCGTACAATCCGCCTTTGCCCCCTCATCGCGCCCGTCGCCACCAGGCCGCGGGCGCGCGCATTTTCATGAATCCTCCCGCCTCCGCCCGCGCCTGCGGCATCGACTTCGGCACCTCCAATTCCGCCGTGGGCTGGTACCGCCCCGATGCGCCGTCCCTATTGCCGCTGGAAGACGGCCAGCCCACGATGCCGTCGGCCATCTTCTTCCACGAGGAAGACAGCACCATCCGCTACGGCCGCGCCGCGCTGGAGGACTACCTGGCGGGCTACGAGGGCCGCCTGATGCGGGCCATGAAGAACCTGCTCGGCAGCTCGCTGATCGATGGCCACACGGAGATCCGCGGGCGCGGCGTGCCGTTCCGCGTCCTGCTGACCCATTTCATCGCCCAGTTGAAGACGCGCGCGGAGCAAGCCGCTGGACGCACCTTCGACTCCGTGGTCATGGGCCGGCCGGCATTCTTCGTCGACGGCGACGAAGCCGCCGACCGCAGCGCCCAGGACACCCTGGGCGAGATCGCCACGGCGGTCGGATTCCGACATGTCGCCTTCCAGTACGAACCGCTGGCGGCCGCCTTCGACTATGAATCGCAGATCGGCCGGGAAGAACTGGTGCTGGTCATCGACATCGGCGGCGGTACGTCGGACTTCTCGCTGATCCGCCTGGGGCCGGCACGCGCCGGCCAGGGCGACCGCAAGCAGGACATCCTGGCCCACGGCGGCGTGCATATCGGCGGCGGCGATTTCGACCGGCACCTGAACCTGGCCGCTTTCATGCCGCTGCTGGGTCTGGGCAGCAAGCTGCGCAACGGCAAAGACGTACCTTCCACGCCGTACTCCAACCTGGCGTCCTGGCACACGATCAATTTCGCCTACACCAACAAGGCGCGGGAAACGCTCTCGTACATCCGCGCGAACGCCGCGGAACGCGACAAAATCGAGCTGCTCCTACGGCTGGTGGAACGGCGCGCCGGCCATTGGCTATCGCTGCAGGTCGAACAGGCCAAGATCGCCCTCTCGGATGCGCCGGCCACGCAGGCCAGCCTGGATCGCATCGCGCCCGGGCGGACCGTGGACATCAGCCGGCCGGACCTGGACCAGGCCACCGCCCCGCTGATCGACCGCATCGAGAACACCGTCGCTGCCCTGCTGCGCGACGCCGACGTCGACCGCGCGGCGATCGACACCATCTTCTTCACCGGCGGCTCCAGCCGCGTATCCTGCCTGCGCGAGCGCGTCGCGGCGCTGTTGCCCCAAGCCCGCGGCGTGGAAGGCGACCTGTTCGGCAGCATCGGCACGGGCCTCGCGCTGGACGCCGCACGCAAGTTCGGCTTTTGATCGGACGCCATGTCGCGGCGCACACGCAAACGATCCGCGACCCTCGCGCATTCGGCACGCCCTACATCCTTGGGATATATCGCTTCGATGTATGTCCTCGCACCCCGCGCGCACGGTGCCGCGGGGGCCTCAGCAAAGCTTGCTTCGGTTCCTGACAAACTGCTTTACTCTTCCGCCGCAGCACGCGCCTAGGCCGCCATCATCCTTTGCGAGGAGCCGCGATGAGCAGGGACGCCCTTCTGAAGCGCTTCACCCAGACGCTTCCTTATGCCAGCGAAATCTTCGGTGTCTACCAGCCCCTGCTGGGCTGGAAGGCGAAAAGCGCCCTCGATCGCTTGCACAAGGGCCTCTACGGCGAGCACGGCGCCCTGCTGGAAAAACTGCGGCCCAAGTTCAAGCCGCGATACATGCTGCGGATCAACCAGGACCACTTCCTGGAAGACATCAAGCCCTTCGTGACCGCCGACCGCGAGCCCACGCCGCGTCACGACACCATACTGATGCGCGAACTGGCCAAGCGCCTGCCGGCCGCGCAGGACTATGACCCCGCCATCTGGGACGAGCTGCTGGATCGCGGCAAGCTTGACGACATTCTGCAGAATCCCGTGCGCGACTGGTATGTCGAATGGTACGAGCAGAATTGGCACGCCATCCGCGACGTCTATCGGGGCGACGCCCAGCCGGCCATCGACTGGGTCAATGCCCAGGCAACGCGGGAGTCCGCCACCGCCGGCATCCTCGATTCGCTGCGTGCCGGAGGCCTGCATTCCGTCCTGCACGATCTTTTCTACGGCAAGCAGCCCCAGCTGCTGCAGGACCTGATGGCGCCGCTGGCCTACGAGGACCCCTTCGACATCATCGACCCCAAGAAGGAGCTGGACCGCGTCGGCCTTTCCCCCATAGGCATCGTCCACCTGTTCCGCCAGTACTTCTTCGAATTCGATACCTTCCTGGGATCGCCCGTCGGGCATATCTGGATCAGCCCGGGCTCCACCGTCGAACTGGTCGAAGTCAGCACCCGGCGGGTCTACACCGAGCGCGTCACCGAGGAATTCACCGAATCCATCCTTAAGACCGAAAGCGCCGCCACCGAGCAGGACGAGCTGTCCGAGGCGGTCAAGACCGACAACCGGTCCGAAACCAAGTTCGGCGCCAACGTCAAGGGCGAACAGAAATGGGTGTGGGGAACCACCAGCCAGAGCGCCAGCTTCGACATGTCGGCCACCCAGCAGACCGCGCGCGAGCAGGCCCACAAGCGCATGCGCCAGCAATCGGAAAAGCTGTCCACGGAAATCCGCAAGAACTACAAAAGCACCTTGCGGGTCATCACCGAGACCACGGACACCTCCAGCAAGCGCTATGTGCTGACCAATAGCGGCAAGGAGCTGGTCAACTACGAACTGCGCCGCAAGATGCGCCAGGTCGGCGTGCAGGTGCAGGATATCGGCACCTATCTTTGCTGGCAGACCTACGTCGACGAACCGGGCGCCCAGCTGGGGATCGCCGAACTCGTCCACATCGCCAAGAAGCCGGACACCGAACCGCAGCATCCGGAAGCGCTGGCGCGGCCGCAGCCCCTGCCGGTGGACGTCAGCATCGAGATTCCCTTCGTCCAGACCTCCGACGACCGGGGCGACATGGACGAGGCCTACCGCGACGGCCGGGAAGTGGATTCCGATTTCAACGAAGGAGACCGGGAAACCATCCAGGCGGATTTCCGCCAAGTGGTCTCGCCACCGCAACCCGGCTACTACCTGGACTCGAACATCGTGTTCGACAAGGGCGGCGCCGATGTCGAGCTTTCCGTGCGCGACCTGGTGCAGGCCGACCCCGCCAGCGCGGTCGCCATTACCGAAGTGTCCTTCGTCGTGCACTTGAACTATGTCAACTTCAAGGGCAACTCGCCCATCCGCATCGGCGCCAAGCTGAACTGGCTGCCGCGGCCCGCGCTGATCCAGCAGGTGGAAACCGACAACGCGCAGCGCGCCAAGGAGTTCACCGAACAGAAGGCGGAACTGAACCGCAAGGAATACCTGTCCGCCGCGCGCGACCGCATCAAGCTGGCCAGCAAGATATCCGCGCGCCGGTACGAGGACCTGCGCGAGGAAGAGCGCATCGTCGTCTACCGCGCCCTGATCCAGAAGATGCTGACCAAGGGCATCCCGATCAAGGACAATGCCACGCGCCACGCGGTCTCCGAACTGCTCGACTCCATCTTCGACGTGGACAAGATGCTGTACTTCGTCGCGCCGGAATGGTGGAAACCCCGTGCGCATTACGGCCAGTACCTGGCCGCCCAGCCCGGCGCGGCCAGCGGCCTGCCCAAGGTCCAGTCGGGCTTCCATATCCTGGGCAAGGTCAAGCCGCCATCGACCACCTTGAGCCGCGACAGCCTGGTCAGCTGGGGCGGCGCGCACTCCAGCCGCCAGGACAACTACTACATCACCGAGGACTCCGCGCCCGCCCGTCTCGGGGCGTCGCTGGGCTGGCTATTGCAATTGGACGGCGACGACCTGCGCAATGCCTTCCTGAATGCCCCCTGGGTAAAGGCCGTGATCCCGATCCGGCCGGGCAAGAACAAGGCCGCGCTGAACTGGCTCAAGCAGGTCGAAGGCATGAACGGCATCGGCCCCACCGACATGTATGTCGGCAGCGAGCCCGAGCTGCAAGGCAAGACGCTGATGGAGGCGCTGGAAATCCTGGCCGGGAAAGTCAGCGACAAACAGGCGGCCGCCAACCAGGTCGGCCAGTATCCCCCGGAAGAGACCCAGGACGACAACAAGGTCAGCGCCACGCCGGTGGACAAGGTCTTCGAGCATGGCTTCTATCCCTTGCAAGGCGGCTTCCGCGCCGTCCCCGGCAGCGCGGACCCGCAGCACCCCGACGGCGCCTTCGAAGTGTTCGACCAATGGCTGGAGATCGTGCCCACGGACCAGATCGTTGCCGTGGAGGTCAAATACAACCCCAAGACCGGACAGCAGGTGGACACCTAGAAGCCGCTGTGGAAGAGCGCATGGGATTGCAAGCGCGATACGAACCAGCTGTGCCCTTCCAGCCCCGGCTCGTAATCGCCGCCCAGGGCGAATCCACGCGGATTCACGAGCTTTTCCGTGGACAGGTAGACCAGCGCATTGTGGGACGGCAGCACCACCAGGGAACGTGAGTTGTCCGTCGAGTAGATCTCGTAGCCGTCCATCAGGCCCGCATGGGTCTGCTTGCCGTCCGGCATCGGTTTGCCGTTGAAGCCGGAGAACGCCACCCCCGGGCGGTGATATCCCCCGCCATGGCGCTTCAGGCGCTCTTTCAGCTCGCCATATATCCCGTCCACCGTGTCCGGCTCGGCGCTGTACAAGCGGATCCGCTTGTCCGAGTCGTCACCCTGCCAGGTCTTCAGGCGCTTCCAGAAGGTGTCATAGCCTTCCCGCTTGCTGACAGCGGCCTTGTCCTTCCCGCCCTTCTCGTCCAGCATCACGTCGAAGGCATAGACTTCCCTCAGCAGTTTATCCATGAAGGCGCTGCCCCGCCCGGCGTGCGACAGCAGCGCCTGCAGCACCGCGCCGCTGCGGCTGTATCCCGACACCGCCACCCGGGCCAGCTTGACCGGACTGGCCGCGGGCACCTTGCCCGTGACGCCCTCGTGGCAACGCCGGGCGATCTGCTCCAGCGCGTCCTGCAGTTCCGCGGGGTCGCCCAGGCTGGCAAAGGACAGGCTGCTGGAAACCGGCACCACCACCATCATGGCCCAGGGACATTTTTTGTCGGCGAAGCCGTCGGCGCCCGGCTTCGAGCCGCCCGGCCGCACGGCGCAGAAATGCTGCGTCACCGTCTGCTTTTCCTTGCACAGGTAGCGCGCGCCCAGCTCGAGGAAGTTCGGCACCGCCAGCGGGTCGATGCCGCCTTGCCAGTACGCGGGATATTCGTGGATGTTGCCGAATGGATGGAACAGTACATGGGCCTTGATGGACAGGTCGCCCGCCGTGTGGCCCGCCATCGCCGCCACCAGGGCAGGCGACACCCACGCCCAGAACAGGCGTGTGCGGTTCTTCTCTGTCGGGTTATCGATGCGTTCCAGGATGAAGAGCCGCCCGGGCGAGGCATCGTCCAGGTTCTCGCGCATCCGGTAATCGATCAAGCCGGCCGGCGTGGCGGCCGGCGGCGCCGTGGCGGGGACGAACACGCGCGCGCCGAACACGGGGAAGCGCCGCTTGTTCTGGTGGTAGAGCTTGAGCAGCTCGACCTTCTGGCTATCGACGAATACGGCCTTGTACGACTTGAGCAAGGCGTGCTCGTTCGTGATGTCCCTGATCTGCATGGCGGATCGCCCCCGGACGCATGAGCCCCGGCGCAAGAGCCGGAACCCGCCTCGATGCGCAGGTCCGCCTCCCGGCCGGACAGGTGGGCCACGGCTACCGCCGCGGTCGGGACAGTGTAATGGCGCCCTGCCGGTACCGCGCTATCATTGCCGCGATTCTTTGTGCGCGCTACGCCACCTGCAGGGCTTGCGCGAAGGCCGGCCCGCCGATGCCGGCTCCCGGCGCCCGTCTACCCGCCATACGAAGCCCATGCCCGACCTGAAACTGCTCGAAGACCTGATCGCGCTGGCGCGCACCGGCAGCTTCGTGCGCGCGGCGGAACTGCGGCACGTCACGCATCCCGCCTTCGGCCGCCGCATCCGTACCCTGGAAGCCTGGGCGGGCGTACCGCTGGTTCGCCGCGGCCAGCAACCCGCGACGCTCACACCGGAAGGCGAGGCTTTGCTGAAGACCGCCATACAGGTGGTGGAGCAAATGAGCGTGGCGCGCCACGGCATGCGCGGTTTCAGCGGCAATGGCGACGCGGTACTGCGCATCGCGACCGGCCGCAGCCTTGCGCGCACGCTGGTCGCGGACTGGGTGGCCCGGCTGCGGCACCGCGCCCCCAAAGTCCTGACGGGTCGGACGCAGGTGGAGATCTCGACCGGAAGAATGCAGGATGTCGTCGTCAGGCTGGAACAGAACAAGGTCGACATGTTGTGCTGCTACGAGCATCCGGCCATGTCGGCGTCGCTAAGCCCGCAACGGTATCGATACATCACGCTGGCGACCGACAAGCTGGTGCCGGTCACGCAGGTCGATACGCGCGGACAACCGCGCTATGCGCTGCGCGAAGGCGGCCGCCCCACGCCCTTGATCGCCTACGCCGGCGGCCTCGCGATGGCGCGCATCCTGGGAGATCGCCTGGACACCACGCCATATGCGCTGACGCCTTTCATGCGCAGCGATTCGCTGGACGCCACGCACGGCGCGGTGGCCAACGGATTGGGCGTGGCCTGGCTGCCCTGGTCGATGGTGATCGCCGATTGCCGGCGCGGCACGCTGGCCGCATTGGGCGGACGCAGCGACGAGGTCGCCTTCGAAATCCGCCTGTACCGGCCACGGGCGCGGATGACCGAACTGGCCGAAGCGGCCTGGGCCGCCACCGCCCGCCGCATATCCTGAACCCACGCGGCCCACGCACAAATGGCACGGCTGCGTGCCGTTTCGGCACGGGGCGCCGGCCGTTGCGCCCGACAATACGCCCTGAGACCAGAGAGACGGCCCAGCCGTCCAACCAGCCCCCAGGGAGAATCCATGAACACCGTTACGTACCGGCTGCGCAAAGGCTGCGCGGCCTTGTGTGCAGCCTTGTGCGCGGCCACCGCGCTTGCCGCCGCCTCCGCCGCGTCCGCCGCCGAATATCCCACGCGCACCATTTCGCTGGTCGTGGGTTATCCCGCCGGCGGCAGCGTCGACCTTACCGCGCGCCTGTTGGGCGAGGAACTGTCCAAGCGCCTGGGCCAGGCAGTCGTCATCGAGAACCTGGGAGGCGCCGGCGGCACCATAGGCGCGCAACGCGTGGCGCGTGCCGAACCCGACGGCTACACGCTGCTGCTGGGGGCCACCAACGAGATGGTCATCGCCGGCATGATCAGCACGGCCGTCAAGTACGACGGCGCCAAGGACTTCACCGCCGTGGGGTTGGTCGGCTCCCAGCCCATGGTGCTGGCGGCCAGCCCCGGCGCGGGAGTGAAAACCGCCGCGGAGTATCTGCGAAAAGTGCGTGGCGCGGCCCCCGGGACCTATAACTTCGGCTCGTCCGGCGTGGGCACCGCGCTGCACCTGGCAGGCGAGATGATCAACCAGGCCACGCAAACCCAGGTCGGCCATGTCCCGTATCGGGGCGTCGCGCCTATGGTCACCGACCTGATGAGCGGCCAGCTGGATTTCGGCATCCTGGTGCTGTCCTCCGCCTTGCCGCAAGTACGGGGCGGCAAGATCGTCGCCCTGGGCCTGACGGAAAACAAAGCCTCCGCCACCGCGCCGGAGATCGCGCCCCTGGCCGCCACGCCGGGCTTCGAAAGCGTCGACATCAACGTCTGGTTCGCGCTGTACGGTCCCCCCGGCCTGCCCCAAGCCGTGGTGGCCAGGCTGCGCACCGCGCTGGATGGGATCCTGGCGTCCGAGCAATTCCGCGTCAAGATGCGCGACGCGGGCGCCGAGATCGCCCAGCCGGGCGTGGATCTGGCGGCGTTCCAGGCGGCGGAAACCGGCAAGTACCGGGCGCTGGTCAAGGCCGCCAGGATCGAAGCCCAATAGTCACGCCTGTGCCCCACGATGGCCGCAACCCGCAACGGACGCTTCATGAACTTCGCACTATCCACGCCGGGCCTCGACGCAGAGCGCATCGGCAACACGGGTACGCCCGGTGTATGGCACTTCGATTCCGGGCTGCCCGGCCGCTGCCTGATGATTTCCGCGCTGGTGCACGGCAACGAGCTGTGCGGCGCATGGGCGCTCAAGGACCTGCTGGCGGCCGGGCTGCGTCCGCGCCGCGGCAGCCTGACCCTGGCGTTCTGCAATCTCGAAGCCTTCGACCGCTTCGATCCGGCCCGCTGCGATGCGGCCCGGTTCGTGGACGAAGACATGAACCGCGTCTGGACCGCCGCCCGGCTCGAGCATGCCCGGACTGCGGATAGCCGCCGTGCCGCGGCGTTGCGGCCATGGGTGGAACGCGCCGACTGGCTGCTGGACCTGCACTCCATGCACGAACCCGGCGCGCCACTGCTGCTGACCGGCCTGCTGGCTCGCAACATCGCCCTGGCCCGGGAACTGAAAGCCCCGGCCCATGTCATCGTCGACGCGGGCCACGAAGACGGCGTGCGCATGCGCGACTTCGGGCGCTTCGGCGACCCCTCGCGCGACGATGCCTGCGCGCTGCTGATCGAGTGCGGCTTCCATGGCGACCCGGCGTCCCATGGCGTGGCCCGCGACATGGCCGCGCGCATGCTGGCGGCGTCCGGCGTGGTCGACCGGGACGATATTCCCGCGCGATGGCGGCTGCCCGATCCCGCCGCGCAGCAGGTGCTCCAGGTCACCGACGCGGTGGTCGCGCCGTCCATGGACCTGCGGTTTTCCCAAGCCTGGAAAGGACTGGAAACCCTGGAAAAGGCCGGCACGGTGCTGGGGTGGGCGGACGGCCAGGCCATCGTCACGCCCTACGACCGCTGCACGCTGGTCATGCCCTCGCTTCGACAGCTCAAGCCCGGCGTCACGGTAATGCGCCTGGCGCGGGCGGTGCGGCCGGCCCCCGCCTGAGTGCTCTTTGGCGGGAGAGCGCCTGCCTTCACGCGGCCCCCGCCCGGGCCGCGCTCAGTGCTCGTCCTGGCCCGCGGTCCGGCGGCTCCGGGTGCGCCGCGCCATCAGGTTCAGGCCTTCGATCAGCGCGGAAAACGCCATTGCGGCGTAGATATAGCCCTTGGGCACATGGGCACCGAAGCCCTCCGCGATCAGCGTCATGCCTATCATCAGCAAGAATCCCAGCGCCAGCATGACGACGGTGGGATTGCGCTGGATGAAGCGGGCCAGCGGATCGGCGGCCACCAGCATGGTCAGCACCGCGACAATGACCGCGATGAACATGATGGGAATATGCTCCGTCATGCCCACTGCGGTGATGATGCTGTCGATCGAGAACACCAGGTCCAGCAAAAGGATCTGGCCGATGGCCGCGGCAAAGCCGATGGTGGCCGTCTTGCCCTCGAACAGGTCGCCGGCGGGATCCGGGTCGACGTGATGATGGATTTCCTTGGTTGCCTTCCAGACCAGGAACAGGCCGCCCGCGATCAGGATCAGGTCGCGCCAGGACACACCGCGCCCGAACAGCTCGAACAGGGGCTGCGTCAGCTGCACGATGAATGCCACCGTGCCGAGCAAGGCCAGCCGCAGGACCAGGGCCAGTCCGATACCGATGCGCCGGCCGCGCGCCTGCTGGGACGCCGGCAGCTTGTTCGTCAGGATGGAGATAAAGATCAGGTTGTCGATGCCGAGCACGACTTCCATCGCGATGAGTGTCGCCAGGGCGATCCAGGCGGCAGGTTGCTGGGCAAGCGATAACAGGTAATCCATACGCGCTCTCCGGCTCGTGCGGCGCCCGCGCGCCGTGGCGACCTATCATACAGAGATACCAAGTCTGGATTGCCGCGTGCCTGGTCCACTCGCCGACTGCCCTGGCTTACCTGCCGCCTCCATGGCCCGCTTGCCGCCTGCCCTGATGCGTTACCACCCCGGGCTCACTTGCCGCCCGTTACATCCAAGAAGGTGCCGGTGACGAAGGAGGCCTCCGCGCTTGCCAGCCACAGGATGGCGCGCGCGACTTCCTCCGGTTGGCCGCCCCGCCCCATGGGGATCGAATCCTTGACGCGATCCACCCGGCCCGGCTCGCCGCCGCTGGCATGCATCTCGGTGTAGATGTGTCCCGGCCGCACGCAGTTCACGCGTATTCCCTCGCGCGCCACTTCCTTGGCGAAGCCGGTCGTGAAGGTCTCCAGGGCGCCCTTCGATGCGGCGTAGTCCACGTATTCGTTGGGACTGCCCAGCCGCGCCGCCGCCGACGAGACATTGATCACCGCGCCGCCGCGCCCCTCGTGCCGATAGGACATCCGCTTCGCCGCCTGCTGCGCGCACAGGATGGGGCCGATCGCGTTGACCGCGAAAATACGCCGCATGCGGTCGAAGCCCAGGTCCTCCAGGCGGGACTGCCGCTCCAGTATCGCGGCGTTGTTCACCAGTACGTCGATGCGGCCGAACTGGCGGTCTATCGCGGCGAACAAGCCGGCAACCTGCGCCGGGTCCGCGCTATCCGCCCGCATGGCCAGCGCGCGGCGCCCGGCGGCTTCCACATCGGCCGCCACCTCGCGCGCCGCGGCTTCGTTGGAGACGAAGCTGATCGCCACGTCATAGCCTTGCGCGGCGGCAAGCCGCGCCGTCGCCGCGCCGACGCCGCGGCTTCCTCCAGTGACAAGAATCAGGGGAGCCTGGGCAGTCGTGTTCATGATGTGGACCTTGATCGTGGTTGAGCAATGCTTTAGCTTATCTATCCCTATCACGCCCGACAACGCAGATAATCTGGCATGTCGCGTTAGAAAAACTACTCGAACGATGAAAAGAGTCCTGCCCCCGCTGAATGCCTTGCGGGCCTTCGAAGCCGCTGGCCGGCTCGGCAGCTTCAAGGAAGCGGCCGCCGAGCTGCACGTGACGCACGGCGCCATCAGCCAGCACATACGCCTGCTGGAAGCGTGGCTGGGCTCGTCCCTGTTCGAGCGGCATAACCGCCGCGTGCAGCTGACGCCAGCCGCGGCCGCTTACCTGCAAAAGATCGGCCCCTTGTTCGAACAGCTCTCGCAGGCCACCGCGCGCTACGGCGTAACCGAAACAGACGCCCGCGTACTTTCCGTGAACGCGCCGGCCACATTCACCCTGCGATGGCTGGTACCCAGGCTGGCGCGATTCCGCGCGGACCATCCCGGCGTGGAAGTCAGGATAGAGACGTCCAACGGGCCGCTGGAAAGCCTGAAGGAAGACTACGACGTCGTCATCCGGGGCGGCCCGGACACGTTCTACGGCTATTCGATGCGGCCTTTCCTTACCGAGGAAAGACTGCCGGTCTGCAGTCCGGCGCTTTTGCGCCGCATGCCGCTGCGATCGCCGGAAGACCTGCGGCACCACACTTTGCTGCACACATCGAGCCTGCCGCGATTGTGGCCGGACTGGCTGGCGGGCGCGCAGATCGCCGCGCTGCGGCCAGCCGCCACGCTGACCTTCGACCACTTCTACCTGACCTTGCAGGCCGCCATCGACGGCATCGGCGTCGCCATGGGCCCCACCGCGCTGGTCGCCGACGATCTTGCCTGTGGCCGGCTCGTCACGCCCTTCCCGGGTCCGCGCCTGCCATCGCGCAGCTATTGCACCTATGTCGCCGACGAAAAATCCGGCGATGAACGCATCGCGCTATTCCGTTCATGGCTGGAGCGCCAGGGAAGCGGCTCCTGAGCGAACCCGGCCGCCGCCATTCCATGCGCATGGGTGAAAGGCGCCCGCCCCCCGCGCGCGTCATGTCCCGCAGCAGCGGGAATTCGATGACCAGGCGCGTATTCCCGTGCCCGGGGTTGCAGGGCTCAAGCGTCGCGCCGCGCCGCCAGCATCAGGCGATCCAGCGCATTGCCGAAGGCGCGGCGATCCGCCTGGCTGAGTGCCGCGGGCCCGCCGACGTCCACGCCGGCATTGCGCAGGTCTTCCATCATGTCCCGCATGGACAGGCGCTCGCGTATGGTGTCGGCCGTGTAGCGTTCGCCGCGCGGGCTGAGCGCCAAGGCGTGCTTGTCCAATACCTGCGCGGCCAGCGGAATATCGCCGGTGATGACCAGGTCTCCGGCTTGGACGTGCCGCACGATGTAGTCATCCGCCACATCGAAGCCGCGCGGCACCTGCACGGCGCGGATCAAGGGCGACGGTGGCGTGCGCAGCATCTGGTTGGCCACCAGCGTCAGGGATCGCTGCCATCGTTGCGCCGCGCGGTACAGGATTTCCTTGATGACGGCGGGACAGGCATCGGCGTCGACCCAGATATGCATGCCGTCAGCCTTTCAGCGCATTGGCCAGCAGATCGTTGATGACATCGTTGACACTGACCCCATCGGCCTCGGCCTTGGCGCGCAAGGCGTCGATCAAGGGCTGGCGCAGCTTGACCGGAAACGGCACGAGGCCGGCCGCCTGGTCCAGGCGGCGCTGCTCGCGGCGATCGGGCGCGGGCGCGGCGCCGGCATAGCGCCCGGGCGGCGTGGCCGCGTTGAGCTTGCCCATCAGCTTCAGGGCCTTGTTTTTCTCGAGATCGGTCTTTTTCATCGGATATCCGCGGAATGGTTATCCGGGCATTCTAGGCGACGCGGCGATACGGCGGCGCAGCGCGCCGCGGAAACGCTCGTCGACCAGCGCGCCGACGTTGCAGCGCGACCAGGGCGACACCTTGTCCGCATCGACGCTGAATACCCGTCCCGGCGCGAGCAGGATTTTTTCCGGCAGCAGTTCGCGGGCCAGGGCCACCGTGTCCTCGATACCCGGGAAGGCCGGCCACAGATACAACGAACTGGCCGGACGCGCGAAGACCCGGGCGCCCAGCTCATCCAGCACGTTCAAGGCTTGCGCCGTGGCGGCCTCCAGCCGGCGGCGCAGGCGGAACAGGTGGCGCTCGTAGTGGCCCTCGCGCAGCATGACATCGACCATGCGTTCGCAGTATTCCGAACTGCTGACGTGCACCAGGGCCTTCAGGTCGGCCAGGTCGCTCGCCAGCGCCGTATCGCAGGCGATGAAGCCCACACGCAGCGCGGCCGAGAACGACTTGGAGAAGCTGCCGATATACAGGGTGCCCGCCAGCTGGTCCAGCGCCGCCAGCCGCACGGCCGACGTAGGCTTGAAGTCCGCCAGCGGATCGTTCTCCACCACCAGCGTGCCATGGGCCTGGCATAGCTGCAGCACGCGATAGGCCTTGGCCGCGGAGATGTCGGAGCCGGTGGGGTTGTGGGCCAGCGACTGCGTGAAAAAAAGCCGCGGCTTCTCCCGCGCCAATAGATCTTCCAGCACCGCCAGGTCGGGCCCGTCGGGCAGGCGCGGCACGCCCAGCATGCGGGCGCCGGCCAGCTTCAGCTTGCCGAACAGCGGGTAATAGCCCGGGTCGTCCACCAGCACGGCCGCGCCCGGCGGCAGGAAATAGCGGATCACCAGGTCCATGGCTTCATTCGCGCCGTGGGTCAGTACCAGTTGGGATGCCGAGGCATTGACGCCGATATCGCCCAGCTTGCGCACCAGGCTTTCGCGCAGGGGTGCATAGCCGTAACGGCCGCCATAGCGGAACAGGCTGCCCAGCCCCGTGCGCACCACCTTCTGGTGATAGCGGTCCATGCGCATATCGGCCAGCCACTCCACCGGTGGGAAGCCGTCGCCGACCGCGACCGCGTCCGGCTGCGTCTTGAGCTGCTCGCGCATCAGCCACACGATGTCCATGGCCCGGCTCAACTGTCCCGACTCTTCTTCCACCGGCTTGCGCGCGTCCTGCCGGTCCACCACGTAGAAGCCGGAGCCCCGCCGCGGTTCGACCACACCCTGCGCCACCAGGATTTCAAAGGCGACCACGACGGTGTTCTTCGCGTAGCGATGCAGCTGCGCCACTTCGCGCAGCGAGGGCAGTTTGTCGCCGGCGCGGTACACGCCCTTGGCGATCTGCTGGCCGATCAGCCGCGCCAGGCCTTCCGCGATGGGCGCCCCGCGCGAGCCGCGCCCGTCGCGTCGCGCGGGAAGTCTCCTGCCGTCATCCATGACCGGGATCCACGATATTGCCTTGGGAAATTGGTGCAGTGCGATGGTACTGTTGGCCCAAACTGTACCTGTCAATAGCGGTACAGTTTACCTAGGATCGACCCGTTGATTCCAGAACGGAGCATTTCATCGTGGTCGATTCGCGCCTCTCCAATTTCCGCGCCCTTTCCCCAACCGAACGACTGCAGGCCATCGTCCGCGCCGTGGGCCTGGACGAACAGGAAAGGCTGGCCCTGGCCCGCCCCGGCGCGCTGGCGCTGGATCGCGCCGACGGCATGATCGAGAACGTCGTCGGCACCTTCGAGCTGCCGATGGGCGTGGCCGCCAACTTCCAGGTGAACGGCCGCGACGTGCTGGTGCCCATGGCCGTCGAAGAGCCCTCCGTGGTCGCCGCCGCCTCGTACATGGCCAAGCTGGCCCGGGAATGCGGCGGCTTCGAGACCTCCAGCAGCGCGCCGCTGATGCGCGCGCAGATACAGATCCTGGGCCTGACCGACCCGCAGGGCGCGCGCCTGGCCCTGCTGCGGCAGAAAGACCGCATCCTGGCGCTGGCCAACAGCCGCGACAAGGTACTGCTCGAACTGGGCGGCGGCTGCCGCGACATCGAAGTCCACATCTTCGCGGACACGCCGCGCGGACCGATGGCGGTGGTGCATCTCATTGTCGACGTGCGCGATGCCATGGGCGCCAACACCGTCAACACCATGGCAGAGGCCGTGGCGCCGCTGGTGGAGGAAATCGCGGGCGGCTCCGTACGCCTGCGCATCCTGTCCAACCTGGCCGACCTGCGGCTGGCCCGCGCGCGGGTGCGGCTGACGCCCGCGGTACTGGCCACGCGCGAACGCAGCGGCGAGGAGATCATCGAAGGCATCCTGGACGCCTGGGCATTCGCCGCGGTCGACCCCTATCGCGCCGCCACGCACAACAAAGGCATCATGAACGGCATCGACCCCGTCGTCGTCGCCACGGGCAACGACTGGCGCGCCATCGAAGCCGGGGCCCATGCCTATGCCGCCCGCACGGGACGCTATACCTCGCTGACGGCGTGGGAGAAGGACGCATCGGGCGCGCTGGTGGGGTCCATCGAAATGCCGATGGCACTGGGGCTGGTGGGCGGCGCCACGAAGACGCATCCGCTGGCCCGCGTGGCCCTGAAAATCCTGGGCGTGCGCTCGGCGCAGGAACTCGCCGAGATCGCGGTCGCCGTTGGCCTGGCGCAGAACCTGGGCGCCTTGCGGGCCCTGGCGACCGAAGGCATACAGCGGGGCCACATGGCCCTGCACGCGCGCAATATTGCCCTGACGGCGGGCGCGACCGGCGCGGAAGTGGATACCATCGCACGGCGCATGGCCGAGGAAAAAGACGTGCGCACGGACCGCGCCATCGCCTTGCTGAAGGCGCTGCGGGAGCAGGCGCCGGCCCACGAATCGACTTGAACGGC
Source organism: Bordetella bronchialis (assembly GCF_001676705.1). Lineage (NCBI taxonomy): Bacteria > Pseudomonadati > Pseudomonadota > Betaproteobacteria > Burkholderiales > Alcaligenaceae > Bordetella > Bordetella bronchialis. The sequence continues at coordinate 769,955 of NZ_CP016170.1, read as the reverse complement.
GGCCGGCGCATAAATTTTCCATAGCGGCCGCGATCGGAGGAGGAGACCATCATGAACATCAATTCCAGCCCATACGGGCACCGCGCCGTACCGCGGCGCGCACCCGCCGGGCAACTCGCCGAAGTATGGAGCGACACGGTGGACCTGCGCCACCTGGCCTGGTCCATCGCCATCGGCGTCGTCGTCAGCGTGGCGGCCTTCGTCGCGGCCGGCCGCGTGCTGCGCGGCCTGGCGTCCTCGGCGGAGCTGGGCCACGCTTACGCCATGCTGGCGGGGCTGGCGGGCAGCGTCATCGCGGGCGTGGTCTGCGCCCGGCTGTTCCGGCCCAAGCGCGAAGTCGTGGAGAACACCTCGCTGGCGGACGCCGCGTGGCGCGAAGAGGTCCTGGCCGACCTCGCCAACGAACCCGGCGGACTCGGCACGCTGGCCGACCTGCCGCCAGCGGCATTGCAGGAACTTCGCGAGCTGGGCCTGGACGAGCTGTTCGCGAGCCGCGCCGATGCGGGCAGCCCGCGGCCGGCGCGGCAGGTAAAGGAGGCGCTGGCATGAGCGATCCCATCCTGTTCGACCAGATCGTGGCCGCGGCCGCGATGGGCCTGGTGGGGGCAGTCGTCTTCGCCGCCATCGGGCTGATCTCCGGCACCGACGAAACAACCACCCTCGCCCCCCTGACCTTGCTGGTGGCCTTGCTGGGCGTGCCGCCCGCCGGCGTCTTTACCTTCTTCCTGGCGGGCGCGGTGGCCAAGCACATGACGCACGCCGTGCCGACGGCCCTGCTGGGCATCCCCGGCGACACCATGGCCACGCCCCTGCTGCAGGACGCCAATATGCTGCGCAAGCTGGGCGTACCCCATATCGCCTTGCGCAAGATGATCTCCGGGGCCATCATCGCCGCCTTCGTCGCCGTTCCCCTGGCGGTGCTGTTCGCGGTGCTGCTCGCTCCCTTCGGTCCGGCGATCACGCGCTCCGCGCCCTGGATATTCCTGGCCGCCGCGGTGCTCATCGCCTATTTTTCGGCGGGACGCTGGGCATCGGTCGCGCTGCTCGTCCCCTTCGTGATGGTCATCATCGCGCTGCAAAGCCTGACCGCCCGCTACGGCGTCAAACTCAGCATCAGCTATTTCCTGGGCATCGCCATCGGCCCGCTGATCGCCGACCTGTTCGCCGTCATGTCGCCGCAAGGCCGCAAGCGCATGGCGCGCGACAAGGTCCGCACGCTGTCGCTGGCGCCCGATGTCAAGGGCTGGTCCGGCTATTTTCCCAATCCCTTCAAGGTGCTGGACCGCGCCCAGACGCGCTGGACGCTGGCCACGGCGGCCGTCTCCAGCGCCACCTTCGTGTTCAGCCCGGTCGCGATGACGGTGGTCATGGGCGAAATGGTGGGCGCGCGCGTCCGGCACGCCTACCATCGGCTGACGACGGTGCTGAGCGCACGCAACGGCGTCACCGAGGCCACCTATATCGCCGAAGCCTTGATCCCGCTGATCGCCTTCGGCCTGCCCTTGAGTCCCGTCGCGGCGGGTCCGGCCGCGCCGCTGTTCAATGCGCCGCCGCGCTTCACGGTGGACAGCGCGACCGGGCAGACCAACAACCTGCATAACCTGATGAACCACTGGGAGTTCCTGGGATACGGCATGCTCGCCGTCGTCATCGCGTCGCTGGTGTCCTATCCCTTCGCCATGAACTACGCGCGCCGCGCGGCGCTGTTCGTGTCGCGCAAGGTCAGCCACGAGGCCATCATCGCCACCTTCGTCGGCCTGATCGTGGTGATCAGCGTCTGGGAAGGCCAGCTTCTGGGCCTGTTGGTCATCCTGACCATGGGCTTGCTGGGCGGCCTGCTCTCGCGCGCCTTTGCCTTCAACACCGGCGTTCAGTTCATGGGGTATTACACGGCGGTGCTGACAGTGCCGGCGCTGGTGAAGCTGATCGCATAGCACCGGGCGTGAGGGGCCGGCGCTGCGCTGCACGCGGATGCCGCGGGGCCAGGCCCCTCTCTTACCGCCGCGCCCGCGTCGCCCACCAGCACAGCAGCGATCCCGCGCACACCATGGCCGCGCCGTTCCAGTACCCCGCCGCCAGCGGCGCGGATAGCAGCACGGCGGCGAGCGCGGACGAGAAGATCGGAATGAAATAGGACGCCACGGCCAGCACGGCGATATTCCCATGCAGGATGCCGACGTTCCAGGCGGCATAGCCGAATCCCATGGCGGCGCCGGCCAGCACGACCTGCACCGCCACGCCCAGGTCCACATGCATGACCGCATCGCCGCTGCCCAGCACCTTGATCCAGAACGCCAGCGCGGTAAGCCCGAAGAACAGGGTCACCGCGCTCCTGCCCTTCGCCATCCTGGCCGTCACCGTGCAATACGCCGCCCAGATCACGGCGCCCGCGAAAGCCAGGCCATAGCTGAGAGGATTGCTCCGGATATTGGCCACCGTGCCCGCCAGCCCGGGACCTTGCGCCCCGCCCTGCGCCCACCACACGCCGGCAAAGGCCAGCACTACCCCGGGAACGATCAGCGCCGTGGCCCTATGGCGGTTGAAAACGACGGCGAACAGGATCGTCAGGCTGGGCCACAGGTAGTTGACCAGGCTGACCTCGATGGCCTGCCGGCTGTTCGCGGCATAACCCAGCGACAAGGCCAGGCACAACTCGTAGGCGACGAACAAGGCGCCGCCCAGGTACAGATATGCGCGCGGAAACCCGCGCGGCCGCGGAACGCCCACGGTAAGGCCCAGCAGGACGGTGCCCACCGTATAGATCATCGCGGCCCCCGCCGTGGGCCCCATGGCCTCGGCCACGCCCCGTATCAACGCGACGATGGTGCTCCATAGCACCACCGCCGTCAGCCCGATCAGCGTCGCCCGGGTACTCGTCATATCGCTGCGCAAGGGATTTCCATCAAGCTCCAGGCGGTCACCGCAACATCGCTACGCGCCGCGCAGCGTCACCATCAAATAGACGATCCGCCATCCCGCGCCGATCACCAGGATGAAGGCCGCCATCGCCTGAATGCCGAAGCCGATGCGACGCTTCTCCGGCGCGATCCGATAGCCGATGAAATAGACAATGCGGCCGACGATCCAGACGGCGCCCAGCACCGAAGCCCAGACTGGATTGCCGTAGATCGCGAAGAGCCATAACGCGGGCAGGAAGACCGGCATCCATTCCAGGGTATTGGAGTGGGCCCGGATGGTGCGCTCCAGGAGCGGATCGCCCGTCATCGCGGGCGGTAATATGCCGACCGCGATGCGCGTGCGCGCGACCGCGGCGGCCATGACGAAGAGAACAATACAAGCCACGACCGTGACCAATCCGACCGGCAAATACGCTTCCATGCGACCTCCGTCTCAGGCGACGCCTTCGGCCCGCCGCCGGAGCCGGGTGTCCTGTACCCAGGCCAGGCGTCGAGATTGGCGAGATGGAGAATGTAGCAGGGCTTGCGACCACGCAGCCGGCAGCCCGGATGAGCGCCGAGCCGGACGCGATCTTGTCGTGGCGATAGATCGCGCCGCGGCTGGGATCCGGACGAGAACAGGTCAATAGTCCCAGAACACCGGTACCCAGCGGAAAGCATCGCCCTCCACCGCCACCCGCCCCACGGACGGGAACGGCACGTGGGTGGCCAGCAGCAGTTCGCCCGTCGCGGCCACATCCCGCAGCAGGCGCACACGCACGCGCACCGACTCCTCGGGATCGTGCTCGAACCCGTTGTGCCAGTCCGGATGGTCGAAACCGACCGGAAACACGGCGTCGCCGGCGAAGGTCAGCCGGTCGCTGCCCGAGTGCAGGCAAACCACGCTGTGTCCGGGCGTATGACCGCCCGTGCGGCGCACCGTCACGCCGGGCGCCACCTCGTGCTGCTCGTCGAACATCCGCAACCGGCCTCGATAGTCGTTGAAGAAGCGTGTGGCGGCCGAGCGCAGAACCGGCGGCACCGCGGCGGGCATGGAGGTCCGCGAGAAATCCGGCGCCTTCCAGAATTCCACTTCTTTGGCCGCCACATGGATGCGCACGTCCGGACGCAAGCGCTCTTTCACGCCACCGACGAGCAGGCCGCCGACATGGTCCATATGCATGTGCGTGATCACAATATCGGTCAAGGATTCCAGGGCGATGCCGGCGGCCTCCAACCGGGAGGACAGCTGTCCTGCCCGCGGGAATCCGGGGAATTCCGAGCCGACGCCCGCGTCGACCAGGATGGTCTGCTCTCCGCTGCGCACCACCAGGACATTCAATGCCCAATCGAATCCTTCCGGCGGCAGGAACATGTCCTGCAACCAGGCCGCGCGGTCGGCCGGGTCGGCATTGATGGACATGGTCGTCGCCGGGAGCGGCAGCACGCCATCGCTGATCACGAGTACATCGATGTCGCCGATGCGCACCGCATAACGCGACGGAACCAGATCCATCGATGCGGGTCGGGCGGACGGCAGGGAGGTGTCAGGACTAAGCACAGTGGGATCTCCAGGAATGGCCGCGGAATGCGCGCCTCGTGCAGTCATCCTAGAGAGTCTCGGTGCCGGGAAGTAGACCCGTGCGTGCCCACACAGTGTTGCCCGGCAGGCACCAAACCGCGGCACGCGGCCGCGCGTCAGGCAGGCGTGAAGACGTCCGGCTTGTTCGCCAGGTACCAGGCCACCGATCGTGTCACCGGCAGCCGCCGGATCTCGTCCAGTTCGAAATATGCGGCTCCCGCGCCTTCCAGGACACGGAAGTCGCCCCATTCGACCGGGCGGCGCAACAGCATCAATGGGGCCTCCTGGCCATCGCTGCCGCGGCGTCGGCCGATCTCGATGAACTCCGCCGGTCGGGCGGCGATGCGCAATTCCTCTTCCAGCTCGCGCGACGCCGTGTGCCAGGGGTCAGGGTCCTGGGCCTCGACCGCGCCGCCCCAGAAGCTCCAGGCCAGCGGGCCTATCCTGGCCGCGCTATCGCGCATTTGCAGTAGCGTGCGACCCCGGCGGTCACGGACGAGAATGCTGACGTTGGTGATCATGGCGCTTCCCGGCGCGCGGGCATCGATCGCAGCAAGGATTCCGGCATTCCCCGGCACGGCCGCGACGGCAGGTCATCCCCACGCAACTCCATGTACAGGTGGATCGCGGCAAGCACGGCCGCGTGGACGGAGCCGGCGTCGTGCCGCGCCACCGTATCCGCGAGCGCGTGGCCTTGGTCCAGCCGCAGGGCCTCCAGCCGCCGCACGCCGCGCTGGTTCAGGCCGGCCCGGCGGTACAGCATGGGCCCCAACACCTGTTCCCGAAAGAAGCCCAGCATGCCGATCGCCTCGTAGAGCTCGCCCCGCCCCAGCTTCGTGATCGCATAGTGCAGCCAGATCCAGGCACGCGCTTCAAACCATTCGGATGACAGATTGGGCCACGCTACCGCGCCAGCCTGCATGCGTTGCTCGATCTCGCGCGGATTGCGGGCGAACAGCACCGCGCGTCGCTCGATCTGGCGATCCAGATCGGACGGCAGGACGAACTTCAAGTCCACGTGGATCAGCGGCTCGCCGTATAGGCAGATCAACAGGCGCGGTTCACCGACATGCTCGCCGGTAAAGGCGGAAATCAATCCTCCGATGGCTTCGGCGAAAGCCCTGCGGCCGGCCATGACTTCGGCGTAGTGGCCTTCTTCCACCACGATGGAGAAATCCAGGTCCGAATACTCGTCGAAGCCGCCGTGGATATAGGAGCCGCCGATCAACAGGGCATGAAGACGTTCGTCGCGCGCCACCGCCGCACGGACACGCTCGAGAAGCTCCAAGTGGGATGAGGGAAGGCTGTGGTTCATATGCTCCTCATGAAGAACATGCAGGATAGGCCAATTCGCGGCCGTTGACGGCTGCGCTGATTTCCATAATACTAGACAATAATTCCAGTATTGTGGAACAGCCGTGGACATCAACCAGATCATCGCGACGCGCGTCCGGGAGCTGAGAAGCGGACGCGCCTGGTCGCTGGATGCGCTCGCCGACCGCAGCGGCGTGAGCCGCTCCACCATCTCCTTGATCGAGCGAGGCGAAAGCAGCCCGACCGCGGTGGTCCTGGACAAACTGGCCACGGCGCTTCGTGTTCCTCTCGCGTCATTGTTCGAACGGCAATCCGCGGAAGACATTCCCTCGCCGATCGCCCGGGCCGACGAGCAGGCCGTCTGGACGGACCCCGCGTCCGGGTACGTCCGCCGCCACCTGTCGGCGGCCGTCCCCTGCCCCACCCAGCTGGTGGAGATCCAGTTCCCCGCTGGCCAGCGCGTCGCCTATGAAACGGCGCTGGGCGAGCCGGATGTCGTGCAGCAAGTCTGGATGATGCACGGCACGATGGAAGTCCGTAGCGGAGAGACAGCCTGGCGATTGGAAAAAGGCGACTGCCTGACGATGAAACTGGATAGACCGACGAGCTTCCATAACCCCGGCCGAGTCATGGCGCGCTATCTGGTCGCGCTGACGACGCTCGCGCACCAAGGAATCTGAGATGACCCATCAGGCAACAATCCGCGTGGTCCCGGCCGAAGAGGCCCCCAGGCTGGTGGACCCGCTGGCCGAGGTATTGATGGACTGCGTGGCGGGTGGCGCCTCGGTCAGCTTTATCGCGCCGCTCGATATGCCGCGCGCCATGCGATTCTGGACGAAGGTCGCCGACGACGTCGTCCAGGGCGATCGCATTCTGCTGGTCGCCGAATCGCAAGGTCGCGTCATGGGCACGGTGCAGATCGTCGTCGGGCAGCCCGAGAACCAGCCCCACAGGGCCGATGTGTCCAAGCTCCTGGTCCATCGCGACTTCCGGCGCCTGGGGGTCGCAAGCCAGCTGATGGCGGCGGTCGACACCGTCGCCGCTCGCGCGGGCAAGACCTTGCTCGTCCTGGACACGGAAACGGGCAGCGATGCCGAACGCCTGTATGTACGCGCGGGCTGGACGCGCGCGGGCGTCATTCCCGATTACGCCTTGAGGGCGTATGGCGGGCTGTCCGCCACGACTTACTTCTATAAGCGCCTATCGAACGACGAAGGCCGCCCCTGAAAGCGTTACGCGGCGCGACGCCAGACCCCGACAGCCACGGCGCCACGCGCCGGGGCAGCCGCGGCCGGTGGCATCACCGCGGCAGGTCGGCATCGCGGGTCTCGGGCAGGAACCACGGCAATACCAGCCCCACCAGGTACACGCAGCCGATCAGCAGGGCGCCGTGCGCCACCCCGCCGAAAGCCTGGATCATCCGGCCCGACAGGATGGGAAAAACCCAGGCGATCAGCCGCGCGGAATTGAAGACGAAGCTCACCGCCGTGGAGCGCACCGTGGCAGTGAACAGTTCGGACGGGTAGATCGCCAGCCAGGCGAACGCGCAGCCCAACGTGAAGAAGCCATTGACCGGCGCCACCAGGATCAAGCCCTGTACGCTGCCCACCCAGCCATAGGTGGCCAGCGTTGTCACGAAGCAGCCCACGAAGGTCAGGAACAGGAACAGCCGCCGCCCCACCGCATCGATGATGAAGCCCGATACCAGATAGGCCGCCGTGGCGCCCAAGGTGTAGGAAATCGATACGCGCGAGACCCACGCCTGCGGGTCGGCGACGTGGCCCGCGGCACCCAGGGCAGCTGTGTACGCAGGCAGCCAACTGGACACCGCCCACCAACCGACAATGGCCGCGATGGACAGTACCGTGGTAAGCGCGATGCGCCGCACGGCCTCGCGCTCGCTGAACAACTGCTTGAGCGTGAAGGGCCGCTTTTCATCGCCTTGTCGCGCGGGCGCCGGCTCTCTCCCTGCACCGGCGGCATCCTGGCCCGTGGCGCTCCATTGCCTGTTGCGGACGGCCTCTATCCATTGCTCGGACTCGTCCACACCGCGCCGCAGATACAGCACGAACAGCGCTGGCACCGCGCCCAGCACGAACATGGCGCGCCAGTTGTTCACGCCGAAGGGATCGTAGGATGTCATGGCGTACCAGATGAGCGCCGCCAGCAATGTGCCCCAGCCGAAACCCGATTGCAGGAAGCCCGCCCCCTTCGCGCGGGCCTCGCGCGGCCAGGTCTCCGCGACAAGCGCGATGCCCGTGCTCCACTCGCTGCCCATGGCAAGACCGGTGAGCAGCCGCAGCAGGCTGACCTGCCAGATGTCCTGCGCGAAAGCGGTCAGGCCCGTCAACAGCCCGTACAACAGCACGGACCACATCATCATGCGCTTGCGCCCGATATAGTCGGCGAGCGTCCCGCCCACCAGGCCACCGATGCCCCAGCCCAGCAAGGTGATGCCGATGACCAATCCGCCATACACGGGCAGCTCGGCCATCTGGTCCGGCCGCAGCAGGCCGTGCAGCAAGGCGGGCAATACGACCACCAGCGCCAGCGCCTCGTAGCCATCGAAGATCCACCCCAGGAAGGCGCCGTTCAGCGTGCGCCAATGCTTGGCGGTCAGGTTCGCGCGCCAGGACGGCGGTCTTGCCCAGAGTGCTTCTGCGGGTCTCATGCGGCTTTGTCTCCTTGTGCCGGCGGCCGTACGATCGGCGCCACCTGCGTGAAGATGCTAGCCCTGGGCCGAGCCCGCGAATGTCAATTTTTCGTGAACAAGTGGCGTCACCCTACAGAAAGCTTAATGCGGAGCCCTTTATCCGATATACGTGCGCGTGACGCGCTTGACGTTGGACAGTATCTCGTAGGCGATGGTCCCGGCCGCCTTGGCCACTTGCGCAACCGGCACCTGCCTGCCCCATAGCTCCACCGTGCTGCCGATGCCGGCTTGCGGATGGTCGGTCAGGTCGACGGTCAGCATATCCATCGAAACACGGCCGATGAGTTGCCCAGGCCGCCCGTCGATCGCAACCGGCGTCCCGTCCGGCGCGTTGCGCGGATAACCATCGGCATATCCCAGCGCGACAAGCCCGACGCGGGTCGGCCGCCGCGCGACGAACCGGGCGCCGTAGCCCACCGTTTCCCCCACCGCCACGTCGCGCACGGAGAACACCTGGCTGCTCAGCGTCATGACGGGCTCGAGGGCCAGCGCCGGCGGGTCCATGGGATCGACGCCATACAACATGATGCCCGCCCGCCCCCAATCGCGCCGCGCCCGCGGCCACGCGGCCAGCCCCGCGGAATTGCATACGCTGCGCGGCGCCTCCAGGCCCTGCGTGGCGGCGTCGAAAGCGCGGATCTGCGCGTCAGTCATGTCGCTGGCGGGCTCGTCCGCGCGCGCCAGGTGCGTCATCAGTGAAATACCGCCGACATTGCGGCAGGCGCGCAATCGCTGGTACGCCGCGCGCACGTCGTCGCCGATGAAGCCGGCGCGATGCATGCCGGAATCCACCTTCAGCCATGCATGAATCGTGGCCGCCTCGACCGTCTTCCGGCCCGCGCTACGCACGTTCGGCGCCGCGGCGATCCATTCGATCTGCTCGCGGCGATGTACCGCCAGCCAGATAGCGCGCGCCGCCGCCACCCTGGTTTCCTCGGCATCGAAAGCGCCTTCCAGCACCAGGATAGGCGCTTCGATCCCAGCCTGGCGCAGGGCAAGCGCTTCATCCAGGAAGGCCACCGCATAGCCATCGACATGGCCCGCAAGCCCTTGGGCGCACGCCACGGCCCCATGGCCATAGGCATCCGCCTTCAGCACCGCGAGCACCTGGCCGCCATGGCTGCGCCGCGCGGTGGCGTAGTTGCGGCGCAAGGCGCCGAGGTCTATGCGGGCGTGGGCAGGCCTGCTCATGCGCCGTACCGGGAAAATTCCAGGCCCTCCACGGATATTTCGGGCGCGCGCCCGCACACCTGGTCGGCGACGATACGGCCCGAGCCGCAGGCCATGGTCCATCCCAAGGTGCCGTGCCCGGTGTTCAGGTACAGATCCCGGTAGCGGCTGCGGCCCACGATAGGCGTGCCGTCGGGCGTCATGGGCCGCAGGCCGGTCCAGAAATCGGCCCGCTCCACATCGCCCGCGCCGGGATACAGGTCCTGCAAGACCATGGTCAAGGTCTCGCGGCGGCGCGGGTTCAAGCGCAGGTCGTAGCCCGACAGCTCGGCCATGCCTCCCACGCGGATACGCTGCCCCAACCGGGTGACGGCGATCTTGTAGCTTTCGTCCAGCAAGGTGGACACCGGCGCCGCCGACTCGTCGACGATCGGGACGGTCAGCGAGTATCCCTTGACCGGATACACCGGCAGATCCAGCCCCAGGGGCGCGGCCAGCCCACGGGACATGGAGCCCAGCGCCAGCACCGTACGATCGGCCGGCAGCAGCTGGCCGCCGACGCGCACACCTGCCACGCGGTCTCCTTCGACGGCCAGGGCCTCGGCTTGCGCCCCGTAGCGGAACGTCACGCCCAGCCCCGCCGCCCGTATGGCCAGCTCGCGCGTGAACAAATGGCAATCGCCGGTCTCGTCATTCGGGAGCCGCAGCCCCCCGGCCAGCTCGCAGCGTGCATGCGCCAGCGCCGGTTCGGCCTTGGCCAGTTCGGCGCCGCTCAACAGCTCGTACGGGATGCCCTGCTCCCGCAGTACGGCGATATCGCGCTGCGCCGCCTCGAATTGCGCGGCATCGCGAAAGAGCTGCAGCAGCCCAAGGCTGCGGCCTTCGTATTCGACACGGGTTTCCGCGCGCAATGCATGCAGGCAATGGCGGCTGTATTCGGCCAGGCGCAGCATGCGCTCCTTGTTGACCGCATACCGCCCGGCATTGCAATTGGCCAGCAGCGCGGCCAGCCAACGCAGTTGGAACAGGCTGCCGTCGCAGCGCAAGGCCAAGGGCGCATGCCGCTGGAACATCCACTTGATGGCCTTGGACGGAATGCCGGGCGCCGCCCACGGCGTGGAGTATCCGGGCGATATCTGCCCCGCATTGGCAAAGCTGGTTTCGAGCGCGACGCCAGGCTGCCGTTCCAGCACGGTAACGCGCGCGCCGTGGCGGGCCAGGTAATACGCCGTGGTGGTGCCGATCACACCGCCACCCAGAACGACCACGTGCATGGCCGCATCCCCTTTTTATATGGTCAAATCACTATTCTATTTGGGTCCTGCTAGTGTTTTTAACCATAGTTCCACGTCATTCCAGCGTAATCCGCTATACCGAGTCCGATTTCCTATCCAAGATAGAGAAAACATGCGCCCACTAGATCGCACCGACTACAAGATCCTGGACATCCTGCAGCGCGACGGGCGGATCGCCATCACGGAACTCGCCGCCAAGGTCAACCTGTCCGCGACGCCCTGCGCGGAACGTGTCCGCCGTCTGGAACGCGATGGCGTCATCACGGGATATCACGCGCACCTGAACCCGCAGGCGCTCGGGCGCGAGCTCCTGGTGTTCCTGGAAATCAAGCTATCGGCGAAGTCCGGAGACGTCTTCGACAAGGTGCGCGCGGAACTACTCAAGGTGCCGGAGGTCCTCGAATGCCACCTGGTGTCCGGCGAGTTCGACTATCTGGTCAAGGCACGCCTGACGGCGATGAGCGCGTATCGCCGTCTGCTGGGCGACCTGCTCAAGCGGCTGCCTGCTTCGGCGTCCTCGCACAGCTACGTCGTCATGGAGGAAGTCAAAGAGACGCTTGCGCTGGTGCTGCCCTGAGACGCTAGTTCTGCGCCACGCCCGCAGGCTTCGCCTCAGTTTCCGGCTTCGGGCAGCGCCGCCTGCGCACGCAACCACCGCACAACGGCCTGCACCGGCGCCGAGGCTGGCCGGTCCGCATACGTGGCCACATGATAGGTGTGCCCGTCCATCGCCGGCCCGAAGGGCTGCACGAGGTGGCCGGCTTTCAGCTCATCGGCGACCAATGCCAGGCTGACCAGCGCGACGCCATGGCCGGCGACGGCCGCCTGTATCGCATGACCTTCGTCGGAAAACCGCAGGTGCCCCGCCGACCGCGGTTCCTTTCGCCGGGCGGCCTTGAACCAAGCTCCCCAGGTCGGGTTGTGCGGGTGCCGCCGCTTCCAATCGAAGCGGATCAAGGGAACGCGAGCCAGATCCTCGGGCGATGCCACACCCAGGCGGGGATTGGCCACGGGCGCGAAGCGATCGGTGAATAGCGGCTCGCTGGCAAGACCGGGATACGGTCCGCTGCCGTATCGGATCGCGATGTCCACCGTGGTCGATCGCAGGTCGACCACGTCATCGCTGGCCAGCAACTGCAGGTCTATGCCGGGATGCCGGCGCCGGAAGTCCGCCATGCGCGGCACCAGCCATTTCACGGTAAAGGCGTTCGTCGCGGAGATCGTCACCTGCCTGCGCAGATGTTGCCGCGTCAACCGCGCCAGCGTGGCCTCGAACGCATCGAAGCCGTCGCGCAGTACCGGATAAAGCTGTGCGCCGGCATCGGTCAGCAAGACCTTGCGAATCCGGCGATCGAACAGCGCCAGCCCGGTTTGCGCCTCCAGCGCACGGATCTGGTGGCTGACGGCGGTCGGCGTCACGGCCAGCTCGTCGGCGGCGGCCTTGAAGCTGCCCAGGCGGGCCGCGGCTTCGAATGCGCGAAGCGCCGATAGCGGCAGGGATCGACGTTGCATGGCGAACGGCTCAGGCGGATGAATTTATCTCATCTTATAGCTGACAAACCAACCTTTGTCGCGCCGGCGCCCCGCACCTACATTGACGGAACGGACCGCTCTATATGTCCCCGATCCATCAACAATCACGAATGAAGGAAACTGCACCATGCTCGAACAAGTCATTACCCGGCCGGACAACTACGCTCCTTTCCTGCTTTCACAGGGCATCCGGTTCGGGAATCTGCTCTTTATTTCCGGCCAGGCGGGCGCGGGCGACGATGGCAAGATCGTCAGCGGCGGCTTCGCGGCGCAAGGCGAGCAGGCCTTCCTGAATTTACGCCGCGCGCTGGAGGCCGGCGGCTCCAGCTTGAAGGACGTAATCAAGGTCACGATCTTCGTCACCGACATGGGCCGCTTCCAGGACGTGGTGGCGCTGCGCCGCCGCTTCTTTTCGGCCCCCTACCCGGCCGACACGATCGCGGAGGTCAAGGCGCTATACGATCCCGCCGCCATGATAGAAATCGAGGCCATCGCGGCCGTAGGCCAGGCCGAGGGACGCTGACATGGACGCACTCGTCGATCGTCAGGCAAGCGACGCCCGAACCGCCCACGCCAGATTGTTCACACCGCTACGCGTGGGCAAGGCCGTGAGCCTGTCCAACCGGCTCGCGGTCGCGCCTATGACCCGGGTCAGCGCCACGGCGGACGGCCATGCCACGCCGCGAATGGCCGAGTACTACGAAGCCTACGCCGCCGGCGGCTTCGGATTGATTATCACCGAAGGCATCTATACGGACACGTCGTATGCGCAGGGCTACCTGTTCCAGCCGGGTCTGACCGACGACGCGCAAGGGGATGCTTGGCGCGCCGTGGTCGACCGCGTCCATGCGCGCGGCGGCCGCATCGTGGCGCAACTCATGCATGCGGGCGCGCTGTCGCAAGGCAATCGGTATCGCGCATCGACGAAGGGTCCATCGGCCGTGTTGCCCAAGGGACGGCAAATGACGTTCTATCGGGGTGATGGTCCGTACCGGATGCCGGAAGCCATGTCCGATGAAGACATCGCCGTAGCGATCGAGGGTTTCGCGCAAGCGGCACGCAGGGCGCGGGAAGCCGGATTCGACGGCGTGGAAATACACGCCGCCAACGGCTACCTGCTGGACCAGTTCCTGACCGCCTACACCAATCTGCGCCAGGACCGCTACGGTGGCAGCCTGGAACACCGCCTGCGCTTGACGGTGGAAGTCATACAGGCCGTCCGCCGGTCCACGGCCGATGACTTCATCGTGGGGGTGCGCTGTTCGCAAGGCAAGGTCAACGACTTCACCCACAAATGGGAAGGCGGCGAGGCGGATGCCGCCCAGGTCTTCCTCACACTGGGCGCGCTGCCCATCGATTACGTGCACACCACCGAATTCCAGGCCTGGCAGCCGGCTTTCGGCGACCAGGGCCCCAGCCTGGCGGCCCTGGCGCGACGGCACGTTCCGGTTCCGGTGTTGGCGAACGGTTCGCTACACGATCCGATGCAGGCCACCGGGATGCTGGCACGGGGAGAGGCGGACTTCATCTCGCTCGGTCGTGGCGCGCTCACGCATGCGGACTGGCCCGCGAAGTTGCGGGCGGGCGAAAGCCATGAAGCGTTCGACCCGGGCCTGCTGTCACCCATCGCCGACCTGGCCAATGCAGCCCGCCATCGCGACGAGCGGCGCCGCGCCGACAGCGTATCGGCAAGCCGCCCGGTGAACACCTGACGTAGTATCAATGTCGACGGGTTGGCGGTTCCCCAGCGGCTACACGGAACGCGACTGCGGCTGGACGGCAGCGGTGACAACGATCTCGACAAGAATATCCTTGGCGGCCAGTTCGCATTGAGCGGTGGCGCGGGTAGGCGCCGCGTTCGGCGCGGTCCAGGCATCCCAGACCTCGTTCATGCCGGCGAAATCGCGCTCCAGGTCCTTGATCCAGATCTGGGCGGTCAGCAGGCGGCTCTTGTCCGTCCCGGCTTCCGCCAGGAATTTTTCTATCTTGGCCAGCGTCTGGGCCGTCTGGCCGCGAATGTCCTGGCTGCGGTCGTCGGCGGTCTGGCCGCCCACGAACACCATATTGTTGTAGACCACTGCGCGCGAGCGGCGGGTGTCGGTGGCGATGCGTTTGATTTCCATGTCTGAGACTCTACAGGGCAGGTTGAGAAACTATTCTTCGAGATCCGCGAGTTCGCCCAGCGTGATGGGCTTGATGGGCGGCCGGATCCGGTAGTAGCCGACGTCCTGCGGACCGACCTTGCGTTCGTCCGCGATGACTTCGGTCACGGTCAAGCCGCAGAGGCGGCCTTGGCACGGCCCCATCCCGCACCGTCCGAAAGCCTTGGCCTGGTTCGGTCCCAGGCAGCCGACCTCCACGTACTCCCTGATCTTTCCGGCGGTGACTTCCTCGCAACGACAGACGACCACGTTCTCGTCCGCCGGAATACGGTGATCGTCGCGGGGGCGATACAAGGCGTCCAGGAAGGGGCGGATGCGGACATACTTGCGAAACTGGCCCAGCACTTCTGTCTCGCGGCGCCGCATGGCCTTGGGCTCCGGGTTCCGCAGGCGGCGCGCGATATCCAGCGCGGCCAGGCGTCCTTGCGCCGCCGATGCCTTCGCGCCCACGATGCCCCGGCTATCGCCCGCGATATAGATGCGCGTGTCGTCGATCTGGCCGTATGGATCCGTCCGCGGTATCCAGCAGAGCTGCCCTTCATCCCACCGATGCTGGGCGCGCAGCGACCAGCTCAGTTGCGTATTGGGGACCACCCCTTGATGAAGCAGGATCAAGGACGACGCAATGCGCCGCTGCCGGCCTTTATGCCGGAACGTAATGGCCTCGGCCCCGCCCTCGCCTTCGATGGAAAAGCCGCTTGCGCCGGTGTACGTTTCCACGCCGTGCGCGCGTATCGTCCTGAGCATCCTCGCGCCCTTGGCAAGGTCGCTCCAACCCTGCATGGCCCGCAAGAGATGCGGGGCTGCGCGCAGGTAATCCGCGGTGCCGGTCGTCTGGACCAGCGCCTTGATCTTTACCCCGGCGTCCAGATACTGCTGGGTAAGGAGCAGCAGCAGCGGCCCGCATCCCGCAATGACGACCGGCTCGGACGGGATCGCGCCCGACGCCTTATACAGTATCTGCGCCGCGCCCGCGCCCATGACGCCAGGCAAGGTCCATCCGGGTACCGGAAACGGGCGCTCCATCGCGCCAGTGGCCAGCACCACGGCGTGTCCGCGCACCGTTCCGCCGCGACCCTCGTGCAGATAGGAAATCGTCCTGTCCCGGTCTATGTTCCACACCGCGGCGCCCGCCCGATGGACCGCGCCGCAGGCGGCAAACGACTCGGCCAGCGCCGCGCCGGCGGCATAATCCGCGCCGAGAACCTTGCGCCGGCGCGCCGGGGCATCCTCGATGGCGCGGTAGATCTGCCCGCCCACGCGCCGCTGCTCGTCCAGGAGGACGACGCTCAAACCTGCAACCCGCGCCTCTATCGCCGCGGACAGTCCCGCCGGGCCTGCACCGATGACCACCACGTCAAACTGCTCGACATTCGAATCCATATCAACCCTTCCCGCCCGGTTCATCCAGCTCGGTCGCGCCTTCCTGGCGCCGGACCACCATCCCCTCGCGAACCGGGACGAGACACGATTGCCTGCCGGGCCGGCCGTCTATCTCCACCAGGCACTCGAAGCAGACGCCCATCATGCAATAGGGCGCCCGGGGCGCTCCGGAGACCGGGGTGGACCTGAATGCCCGGACACCGGACATCAGCAAGGCCGACGCAAGGCTGACGCCTTCCGGCACCGCCAGGGACGTGCCCTCGAATCGAATCCGGACCATCTTCGCGCCGGGGCTGGCTTCCGGCACGAACAGGGAAACGGCGGTCTCGTGGTCCTTAGTGAGCATTGCTGAACTTCCTATCGGGGTCGAGGAAGCGCTCCCCGGCGAACTGCTCCAAGCCATGCGGAGCCGGCTTGACGCCGGCAATCCATGGCGCGATTTCATACGCATGCGAACCCGCCAGCGACACACCGCTATGGCTCGTCGCGACGAATGCGCCCGGGAATTTCGCCGACTCCTGGTAGATCGGCGCGCCATCGGGTGTCATGACCCGAAGCGCGCCCCATGCGCGCACCAGCTTGACCGTGGATAGCAGCGGAAACGTCGTCACCGCGCGCCGTGCTATCCATTCGATGGCGGACACCGTCGTGCCGTCGTCCAGGCCCACGTCCTCTACCGAGAACCCCAGCTGGACGGTCCCTTCGGCCGTCTGGCGTGCCTTGTTCGTCGGATACGGCAGGAATTTCTTCAGCCGCTCCGTAATCAAGACCTGGCCACGGTTCGCCACGACGGGCGCATGCAGGCCCAACCGGGACGCAAGCGTGTCGTTGCTCAGGCCGGCGGCCAGCACGATCTTGTCCGCGGTCCACGTACGCCCGTCGGCCGAGCGGGCCTGGAAACCCGGAGACTTGCAGGTGGGACCGACCTCTCGCACATCGACACCATTGCAGATGCGCCCGCCGCGCAGCTTCAGGCCGGCGTGCAGGGCGTGCAAAAGCTTCAGGGGGTTCACATGGCCATCCAGGGGACACCAGCTTCCGCCCACGACCTTGGGACCGATGGCCGGCAAGCGGGCTTTCAGGTCCGCGTGATCCAGCATCTCGAACGGTGTGCGCCCGTCAACGTTGATTTCGGCCAGCATGGCCTGGCGTTCGATCATCTCTTTTTCGCTGAACCCGATCCAGAAGCCGCCGTTCTGCCGCAGGTCGACATCGACGCCGGTAAGCTGGGCCAACTCCCTGGCCAGCGGCCCCCAGTGATCGACCGCGTCACGGCTCCATTGGGCATAGCGCGGGAAGCCGGCGCCTTTGCTTTGCAGCCACACCAGGCCGAAGTTGCCGCGCGAGGCACGATGCGCAACATCGCCCTGGTCCAGCAAGGTCACCGCGCCACCGGTCTTGGCTATCCCGTACGCGATGGCGGCGCCGACCAGGCCGCCGCCTACGACGATGGTTTCATTCGAGGACATACGGCTTTGCTACTCGAGCGTGATGTGGTTGCGCCTGATCACTTCACCCCAGCGGGCGCTGTCGGCATCGAGCATTTGCTTGAAGTCGGCGATAGAGGCCGGCGCCACCGTCGCGCCCAGGCTTGCATGTTTCTTGATGACCGCGGGGTCGGCAAGCACCGCGTTTATCTCGCGATTCAGCTTTTCCACGATGTCCGGCGGCATATGCGCGGGGCCGACGACTCCGCCCCAGGTCTCCATCTCCAGCGCCGGGTAACCGGCCTCCCGGATCGTGGGCACATCGGGGAGCATGGGAGAACGCTGCGGTCCCGTAATGGCCAATGCACGGATACGACCCGCGCGCGCCTGCGGCTCCATGGACGTGAAGTTGCTGAACATCATCTGGATCTGTCCGGTCGACAGATCGAGCTCGGCCGCGGGCGCGCTCTTGTAAGGCACATGCGTCAGTTGCGCGCCGGACAGATTCGCGAACAAGGCGCCCAGGACGTGCAGGGCCGTGCCGGTTCCCGTGGAGCCGTAGAAGACTGCGTTGGGGTGCGCCTTGGCGTAGGCCACCAGCTCGGCGACGGTCTTCACCGGCAGCTTGGGGCTGACGCCCAGCAGATTCGGCTGCGTCCACTGCTTGGCGATGGGCGTGAAGTCCGTCGCGGGCTTGTAAGGCAGCGACGTCGCGGTCAACGCGGTGACGGTGTACGTCGCCAGGTTGGCGTTGCCGATGGTGTAGCCATCGGGCGCCGCCTTGGCGACGATGTCCAGCCCGATCGCACCCGAGGCGCCCGGCCGGTTTTCAACGATGACCGGCTGCCCCAATCGCTTGCCCAGCCCCTCGGCCAGCACCCGGGCCGTGCCGTCCGCCGCGCCGCCCGCGGCGGCATTGACGACGAACCGTATGGGCCGCTCGGGCCAGTCGGCCCGCGCCGCCGGCGCGGCAAAGACCATCCCCATTGAAACGGCGGCCATCCACGGCCGGCATGCGATGCTCCAGGACATCAGGATTCCCCTTGGAATTTATTGAGGCTCCATCCTAAGAAGTCATCGGCTGCGCATCCATGGACCCCAGGTGATCAACCCATACCTGGATGTTATGTGTCAGCCATGCGCCGCGGCCACCAGCCGGATAAGCTCGCGCGCCGGCGCGGACATCCGCGTATCGCTCATCGCCGTCGCATAGACGGTGTAGGCCATGGAGGGCCGCAGCGGCAGGGTCAGGCCGCCCCGCTCCCGGTGCTTGATGCCGGTCAGGCGATCGACGACGGCGACGCCCAGCCCCTCCAGGCAGAGATCGCTGATGGACTGGAAGAGCGATGCCTCCGCCATGGCGTCGACCCGCACATCGTTGGCCCTGAGCCAGGCGTCCAGGCGAGGACGGAAGGTACCCGTCGGCGCGATGAACGGCAGCCGGCCCAGCTCCTGCACGTCCACATGCTCGGCGCGCGGGTCCAGCCACGCGGGCGTCCCGATGCAAACGCAGTCCGCGGAAAACTCCGCGACGGTCTCCAGGCCGCCCAGCGAGAAGGTATCCCCGGTCAATCCGATATCCGCCTGCCGCGTCTTGACCTGACGCGCCACGTCGACATAAGAGCTGACCTGCAGGCTGATCAACACATCGGGAAACTTCCGCCGGAGCTGCGCGACCACCCTGGGCATGATCGAGTGGCCGATGGACGGAATGGCGCAGATGCTCAGCTGGCCCAGCTTCTGCTTGCGCAACTGGGCGGAGAAATCCACGATCTGTTCCAGGCCCAGGAAGGACTGCTGCACCTTCGCCATCAAGGCATGCGCTTCATCCGTGGGCTTGACCGTGCGCCCGCTCTTGGCGAACAGCGGGAAACCTATCGATTTCTGCAGGTCGGCGATGAGCCGGCTCATGGCCGGCTGCGATATCCCCAGCGCATCGGCCCCGGCGCTGATCCCGCCGTGCAACATGGCGGCCTGGAATGCCTCGATCATCCGGTAGGTGACATTCCGCTGGTTCATTTTTCCCTTGAAAGAATGATGGACGACGCCGGGCCGCCTCTCGCGCCGGAGTTCCTGCCATTTTCTCATTCCCCGGCCGACTGCCGCACCAGCCGCTCCGGAGAGCCGGAGCCCCTACCGCGCGCGAGCGTCGCGCTTTGCCGGTCTGGAGCGATGCCCCGCGCGGGCGGATGCGGATGCGGATGCGGATGCGGCGCGAGGGTATCGATGGACTTCGCAACTCGCACCCCGGAAAATACTAGCGACGCAACGGGCGCCTGGCCCGGTCGAACCGAGAATGAACGGAGATCGTCCATGAATGTGAATGACCGTCGCAGCCGCTTGCGGCAAATCCTGGCGGGCAAGGAATGCGTGCTGGCGAGCTCGGTGGCCGATCCCTTGTCGGCGCGTATCGGCGATGAGCTGGGCGTGCAGGTCGGCGTGCTGGGGGGCTCGGTGGCTTCCCTGGCCGTGCTGGGCGCGCCCGACCTGATCGTGCTGACGCTTTCCGAACTGGCCGAACAAACCCGGCGTATCGCCCGCGTCGCCAAGCTCAGCCTGCTGGTGGATGCCGACCACGGATACGGCAATGCCTTGAACGTGATGCGCACCGTGCAAGAGCTGCAGGATGCGGGCGCGAGCGGCATCTCGATCGAAGACACGCTGCTGCCCCGCGCGCACGGCGCTCCCGGTCCATTCCAGTTGATTACGCTGGAAGAAGGCGTGGACAAGATCCGCGCCGCGGTGTGGGCGCGCGGCGATTCGGGCATGGCGATTTTCGCGCGCACCAGCGCCTTGGCGCTCGAAGGCGTAGAAGGGACGATACGCCGCCTGCGGGCGTACGAACAAGCGGGCGCCGACGCTTTGTTCATCCCCTGGCTCAAGCAGCGCACCGATCTGGACCGGATCGCACAGGAGGTACGCCTGCCAATTATCCTGGCCGGTGGCGGCCCCGAGCTGCTGCAGGATAGGCAGTACCTGGCCGACCGCGGCGTGCGCATCGGGTTTTCAGGCCACAGGCCCTACGCCGATGCGGCGCAGGCGTTCTACGACGCCGTGCGGACCGAACGGCAACGCCTGGGGTGCACCGTGCCGGAGCGTGTCGCGCCCGGGGCCCTGATGGATCGCCTGAGCCAGGTCGAGGTATATGAGCGCTACATAGCGGACTACCTTGCGCCGGGGCGCTGAGCAGAGCCTTGCGGCGTCGGCTCAGGCGCCAAGCTCCTTGTAGATCGCCCGCTTCGCCTCGATGATGCGCGCCAGGAAGCGATCGCGCCAACGGCGGCGCTCCGGCAGGGCTTGCGCCGGCGCGAGCGAGCGCATCCTGGCGTCTATGCCGGACACCAGGTCCGGCCCCCATTCACGCGGATCGGCCTGCTCCTTCGCCAGTCGGTGATACATGGGACCGAGATTCGCGCAGTATTCCGCGAGGCCGTTCGCCGCATTCAGGTCGATGGTCGCGAACGGCCCCATGAAGCACCAGCGCAGGCCGAGGCCGTCGGCCATCGCCATGTCCACTTCCTCGGGCGTGCAAATGCCGTCCCCCACCAGCCGGAAGGCTTCCCCAAGCACCGCGCTTTGCAGGCGGTTCACGACAAAACCGTTGATCTCCCGCGTCAGCGTGATGGGGCTTTGGCCGAGCTCGCGCATCAGATCATGGACGAAGCGTATGGTTTCGGGCGCCGTGCCTGGCGCCGGAACCAGCTCCACCAGGGGTATCAGGTGAGGCGGATTGATCGGATGGGCCACCAGGCAGCGCTCGGCATTTCCGATGTCCCGGGTAAAGCTCGAGGCGGGAAGCCCGGATGTCGAACTTCCGACGATAGCGGTAGCGCCCAGAAGGGGCTCCATCTCTTTGTACAGCGCCTGCTTGATGGGCAGCCGCTCCGGCGCGCTTTCCTGGACATAGTCTGCTTGCGCCAGCGCATCGGCCAGATCGGTGGCTATGCGGCATCGCTTTGCGCAGGAAGCATCGACCGAGGCGACGAAAGCAAGGGCCGCCTTGGCGGCATCGGGCGAGCGATCGTAAATCGCCACGTCGTGCCCGGCTCGGGAAAAGACCAGTGCCCACGACGAGCCGACGACACCGCATCCTACGATCGCTAGATTCATTCCTCTTGACCCTGATTGTTTGCGTCTCCATCCGGGCAGACTCAGTTCATCGTGATGTGGCTGTCCTTGATCACCTTGGCCCACTTGGCAATTTCGCTGTCCACGAATTTCTTCAAGTCCTCGGAGGTACCGCCGCCCGGCTGCGCGCCTTGCTCCAGCAGCGCCTTCTTGACCTCCTCGCTCTGCAGCACCACGTCGGCATCCTGCTGGATCTTCCTGACGATGGCTGGGGGCGTCCCGGCCGGCGCGAACAGTGCGCTCCAGGTGTAAGCGCTAAAGCCCGGCAGGCCGCTTTCCGACACGGTGGGGGTGTTCGGCCAGGACGGGTCGCGTTGCTCGGTGCCGATCGCCAACAACTTCATTTTGCCGTTCTTGACCTGCGGTCCGGACGACAGCGCGGCGTCGAACATCACGTTGCACGTGCCGGAGATGGTGTCGATAATCGCCGGGCCGCTACCCTTGTAGGGAACGTGTGTCAGGTGGCTCAGGCCGGACATCGACTTGAACAGCTCACCCGCCAAATGCGAAGGCGAGCCGGGACCGATCGAACAATAGTTGGCCGTCTGCGGGTGCTGCCGGGCCCAGGCGATGAAGGACTTGACGTCGCCATAGGGCGCGTTGGCCGGCGCCACCATCAATAGCGGGATCGTCATCCCGCGCACGACGGGTGCGAAGTCCCTGACGGGATCGTAGGGCAGCTTATCGAACAGGCTGATGTTCACGGTGTGCGGGCCGCTGCCATTCATCAGCAGCGTATAGCCGTCGGGCTCCGAGCGCGCGGCTGCCTCGGTGCCGATGATGCCCGATGCACCGCCCCGGTTCTCCACGACCACTGCCTGGCCCCAGCGCTGGGTCAGGCCTTTGCCGAGCAGCCGGGTCAGGATGTCCGTGGAGCCGCCCGCGGGGTAGGGAACGATGATGCGCACGGGACGGTCGGGGTAGTCGCCGGGCCCACCGGCAATGGCCGATTGCGGGATCGCGGTCAGCATGCCGAGTACGCAGGCAGCAGTCATGGAGCTGACTTTCATGATGTCTCCTCTCTTTTTATGCGGGCCTTTCCGGCTCCGCCGCGCGCGGCCTTCAGGCTGCTGCGCGTTGGTCCCACAGCTCGGGCAGGACGTCCCTCACGCCATGTTCTTCGGTCGCCGAGATGGTCGTGCGCACGATGGATCGCAACTGCGCGGGGCCCCATGGCTTGCCACGGTGCATGGTGGCCCGGTTGTCCCACATCACCACGTCGCCCGGCTTCCAGCTGTGCGCATAGGTATGCGCGGGCTCGGTGGCATGCGCCATCAGGTAGGCCAGCAGTTCGGCGCCTTCCCGTTCGCCCATGCCTTCGATGCCGCCGGCATGCGATGCCAGGTACAGCGAGCGCCGGCCATTCACGGGATTGCACCAGGTCAGGCGGCGGCGCACCGGCGGCAGGCTCGCGTGCTCCTCCGGCGTCATCATGGTGGGATCGATCTGGTTGCGCGACGTGGCGTAGCTATGGATCGCCACCGCGTCGCGCAGCTGCGCCTGCTCGGACGGGCGCAGTCTTTCCCATGCCGCGCGGGTAGACGTGAATTCGGTTTCACCGCCCTGTTCCGGGATAACGCGCGCCGACAGGACCGATGCCACCGCCGGTACCTTCTTGAACGAGCTGTCCGTATGCCACAGCTGGTTGGCGCGCGCGATAAGCAGCGCCTTGTCGCTAGGCGGCACGATCTTGCCATCGGGGCCGATGTTGCTCATACGGGAATAGAAGGTGCCATGCCCGGCCGAGCCTACCTTGACCAGTTCCAACGGCCCGAACCCGCGAGAGAAAACGGCTTGGACGTCGTCGGTGATGGGTTGGTCGCGCCAGACCAGTACGGAGTATTCCTCGAAGGCGGCGCGTACCTGGGCGAAGGCGCCGGCGTCGGATGCCGCATCGATCAGGCCGATGCCGTGGATTTCGGCGCCAAAGTCCGGGTGCAGACGCTGGATGCGCATGGTGAGTCTCCTACGCGAGGGGAGGCGGACGCGGCTTGGGACGCGCTTTTTTTTTTGCCTCGCGATTACTCTATCACCGTGCCTGGAAACCGCGCCGGAAAGCCGTATCGACGCTGCATTTACATATATGTGAAATTCCGGAGCCTTTGGACCGGCGGGTGCCGGCGGGTCAGGCAGACGGCGCGGGACGGTCCGCGGGACCCGGGCCGCCCGCCTCCATTTGCGAGATGCCGGCCCGCAACGACGCCACCACGTCCGCTTCCTTTTCTTCCAGCCGTTCCACCGGGCCGGAGACCGCCAGCGCGAACAGCCGGCCGAAGCGGCGCTCGGGCAGCACCATGCAGATCCCGCCCGCGCCCGGCTCCAGGGTGTGCTTGTTGAATACGTAGCCGTCGCGGCGGCCCTGTTCGACATGCGCCATCAGCTCGCCCAGCGACACCTTCCTGGCTGGATCCGGCTCATGGAAGTTGATGCGCCGCACCAGCTGGGCGATTTCCTCATTGCTGCGAACGCCCAGCATGGCCCAGCCGCTGCCCGACCTCGCGATGGGGCGGATGGTGCCGATGGGAACCGCATACCAGATCGGCAGGCGCGAGGGAATCAGGTAGACGTACTGGACGTACAGGTCGCTTTGCGCGGCCAGCGTGACCGTTTCGCCGTAGGCTTCGGACAGCCGCTGCATCAGCCGCAACACCTGTTCGTTCTGCCCGAACAACGCCCGCTGCACCCACGTACCGAGCGACGCCATACGCATGGTCGGCATATAGGTGCGCGAAAAGCGGTCGTAGTCCAGATAGCCTAGCGTCACCAGGCTTTTCAGCAGCGCCGATGCGCTGGAGGCCGGATAGCCAAAGGCCCGCGTGAAGTCCTTCAGGGCCATGGGGCGCTGTTGGGTCTCGAAGGCCTCTAGTATCTCGAATACCCGCTGGGAGGTCTTGATGGGCTTGGTCGGCATGGCGCAGAAAGCTTAGCACCGACCGGATTTCCCTAGTTGGGCTGTATCCCCGCGTCCTCCGCGACCTTCTTCCACAAGGGAATTTCCTCGGCGATGCGTTCGGCGAAGGCCTTGGATGTGCTGCTTACGGGCGTGATGGACATGCCTTCCACCCGCTTGCGCACGTCGGCATCGTCCATGACCGTCTTCAGGGTGGCTTCCAGCTTCTGTACCACGGGCGCGGGCGTGCCGGCCGGCACGAAGATCCCGCTCCACAGCTCGACGTTCATATCGATGCCCAGTTCCTTCAGCGTCGGCGTGTCGGGCAGGAAAGCGATGCGGCGCGGCGAAGTCACCGCCAGCGGCAGCACGCGGCCGCCGGATATGCCTTGCATCGCGGGGCTGGAGTCGGCCAGGGTGATGGTCGCGTCGCCCGTGCTGACGGCCATCACGGATTCGTAGCTGCTCTTGTAGGGGATGTACTCGAATTGCGTACCCGTGCGCCGCTTGAACAGCTCGGTGATCAACTGGAATGAGGCCGAGCTCGCGCTGTAGTTGGACTTTCCGGGGTGGGCCTTGGCATAGGCGATCAATCCCGGCAAAGAGCGGGTCTCTTCATTGGACTTCTGCGTCACCAGCACCAGCGGAAAAGTCCCGACCAGCGACACGGGGGTCAGGTCCTTCTGGGGGTCGTAGGGGAGCTTCTTGTAAAGCGCCGGGTTGAAGGAGATCGGGCCGCTCGCGCCCATCAGCAGCGTGTAGCCGTCCGCCTTCGCCTTGGCGACGAAGTTCGCGCCGATGATCGAGCCGGCGCCCGGCTTGTTTTCCACGATGACCGGCTGCTTCAGCAACGCGGACATCTTCTCGCCCACCAGCCGGGCCAGCAGGTCGTTGGCCCCGCCGGCGCTATAGCCGACGATGATGGAAATCGGCTTGGAAGGATATGTATCGTCGGCGTGGGCAGACGGGGCGGCCAGCGCGGCGGCGGCCAGGAACAGCGCCCCCACCGAGCGCGCGCGGCAAAGCGACAAAATCATGGGAAGTCTCCAAAGTTCTATGCGTTGTTATCGCCGGCTTCTTCGGCCGTACTTATTTCGTATTACCCCTGCGCCCGGCGGCATGCCCCGGAACCCGGATCATGGCCGAGCGTTTCCCGCCTGCTCCCGCAGCTGGACGGCACGCGCCAGCTCCAGTCCCTTGACCAGGCGATAGACTGTCCGGCACGCCGTCACGTCCACGCCCAGGCGATCGCCTTCACGCACCACGTAGCCCGTCAATTCGTCGATCTCGGTGGCGGCGCCGCGTGCGATGTCCAGGGCCATGGATCCCGCGTGCCGGGTGATGGGGCGTTCGCCCGCGCGCGTCTGCTTGACCAGCTGCATGGGATCGAAAGCCAGCCGCCCGCCCAGCGCCGCCACCACATCGGTGCACTCGCGCGCCAGGTCGTCGATCAGGTCGCGCACCTGGGGGACGTCGTAGCGCGCGCGATTTACGCCCAGCAGCAAAGCGCCGACGGGATTCATCACCGCGTTGAAGACGAACTTGGACCACACCGCGTCCATGGGATCCTCGATGGCCTGCGATGGCATGCCCGCATCGCCCAGGAGCCTCGCCAGCCACGCGCAATCCTCCACGGTGCCACGCATCGGCCCGATCCACGTTGTGTTGCCGCGGATCAGATGCTCGACCTGCCCCGGCCCCAGGAAGCGGCCGGCATCCAGCGTCACGCCACGGGCCACCGGGAAATCGCTGCCATCCTGCAGCGTCTCGCTGTTGCCCATGCCGTTCTGCAGGGTGACCAGCAGAGGGGTACCCCGCAATACCGGCCGCAGCGCCGACCACGCCGCGGCGGTCTGGCCGGACTTGGTCAGGAAGATCACCGCATCGAAGGACTCGCCCGCGACCTCGTCCGCCGACATGGCCGCGCGCAGCCGCACCGTGCGGGGCTGGGGCCCCTCGACGCGCAGGCCGTTCGCCCGTATCGCTTCGACATGGGCCGCGTTGACGTCCAGCACCGTCACGTCGGCAAGCTGCTGGAGATGGGCGGCGAAGATGCCGCCCATGGCGCCGCAACCGACGATCAATATGCGCCGCATCGCCGCACCCTACAGCGCGGCGATGCGCACGTGCATCACCGCGGCCTGTCCCGCGTCGACCGCGGCCAGGCAGCGCGCCGTGGCCGCCTCCAGTTCGCCAGGCTCCGTCACGTATTCGCCATGCGCGCCGAAGGCGGCCGCCACCTGGTCGAAGCGCCGTTCGCCATGGCCCGCGAGCCTGGCCTGGAAGTCGCCCACGCCGGCCGCCTCGCCGTCCGGATACACGCGCAGCACCGCTTCCTTGACCGCTTGCCAGCCGCCGTTGTCCAGGACCACGGTGAAGATGGGCAGGCGATATTGTTGCGCGACCGCGTAGACCGAGGTCGGGGTGGAGAAATGGAATCCGCCATCGCCCACGATCTGCACCACGCGCGCATCCGGCCGTGCGAGCTTCACACCCAAGGCCATGCCGCCGCTGTATCCCAGGCCGCCGCCCGAGCATCCCAATAGCGACAGCGGGCGGCTGCGCGGGATCTGGCCCAGCACCGCCGGCGAATTGCGGATGGCTTCGTTGACGACCACATCGTCGCCGGATATCGCCTTGCCGACGACAGCGCATACATATTGCGCGGACAGCGCCCCCGGCGTGCCGGGCTGCGACGCGGCACGCGCCAGGCTGGCCTTGCGCTGTTCGTTCTCCGCAGTCCAGCC
Organism: Bordetella bronchialis; assembly: GCF_001676705.1. NCBI lineage: Bacteria > Pseudomonadati > Pseudomonadota > Betaproteobacteria > Burkholderiales > Alcaligenaceae > Bordetella > Bordetella bronchialis. The sequence continues at coordinate 742,714 of NZ_CP016170.1, read as the reverse complement.
GGCGCGACGGCCTTGCGCCTGTTCGTCGAATTCCCTGGTGGCCAGCCTGTCCACGGCGGCCAGCACCTGCTCCAGGGCACGGGCGCAATCCGCCTGCAGGCGCCGGTGCGTGGCGAATCCCCACATCGGGAAGTCCCGCTTGACCGGGTCCACGTCGATGTGCGTCCACGCCGTGCGCGGGTTCTCGCTGGCAAACGCCGGCAGCCAGGGTACGTCCACGTCCAGCAGCATGCCGAAGTCCGCGCCGGCCAGGCCGGCCTTGGGGTCGAAGCCGCCGAAGCACGCCGCGTCGCGCGGCACGTTCATATACGTCGGCATGAACTCATAGACCCGCATGCCGACACGATCCGCCAGCCGGGTCAGCGCCGGCACGGCCGCCGGATTGCGGCCCAGGTAGGCAGTGACCGCGATGGGCGATCGCGCGGCGATAAGGTCGCGCGCGATCGCCTCGGCCTGCTCCGGATCGATACCGCCCAGCGTAACCGCGCCATAGCGATCGGCGGGATAGGCGGGCATTCCGGATGCCGGCCAGGATTCGGCCAGCGTCTCGCGCGGCAAGGTCATATAGACCGGGCCCGGGGGATCGCTTTGCATCACCGTATGCGCGCGGCGCAGCGCCTCCTTGGCGACCACGCCCGACGGCAGCGTGTATTCCCATTTGACATAGGGGCGCACCAGGCTGCCGATATCGAAGGGATCCTGGACGAAGTGCACATAGTTATCGCGCGAGGCGGGCAACTCGCCGCGCAGCGTATACGGCGCCTTGCCGGCCATCAGCATCACCGGCAAACGGCTGCGGAACATGTTGTGCATGCCCATGGCCGCGTTGGCCGTGCCGGCATCCACGTGCACCATCACCGCCTGCCCGCGGCCGGTCATCGCGGCGTAGCCCGCGGCCATGTGCATGGCCACATTCTCATGCGGGCAAAGCACGGTGGCGGGCGCCCGGCGTCCCTCGCGGCGCCAGCGCGCCAGTTCCTCGATCAGCGTCACGTGGTCGGTGCCCAGGTTCGAGAAGATGTACTCGACGCCGGTGTCGGCCAGGCCTTCGAGAAAATAGTGCGCCGTCGTGCGCTCCGTCTGCGCGCCGGATGCCGCGTGCTGCGTGTCCATATCGTCTCCCATGTCGTTGTTCCTTGCCTCGATGTGCCACCGTGAAGCGTCCGTCGCGATGGGGCTTGGCTTCACGCGCCGGTCTCGAAGTAGTAATGCTTGGTTTCCAGGAAATCGTTCAGCCCTTCCGCCCCGTGCAGGCGGCCATAGCCGCTGTCGGCGTGGCCGCCCGTCTCGGCCTCGGCGAAGAGCCGGTTGTGGGTATTGGCCCACACGGTGCCGAAGCGCAGCCGGGCGGCGACCCGTTCGCCGCGCAGGCCGTCGGCCGTCCATACGCTGGAGGCCAGGCTGTAGCGCGTCGCGTTGGCGCGGCGTATGGCGTCCTCCTCGTCCTTGAAGCGTTCGACGACCAGCAGCGGGCCGAACAATTCGCGCTGCACGTATTCCGAATCCAGATCCTCGACCGCCACCAGGCTGGGCGCCAGGAAGGCGCCCTTGGCCAGCTCGCCGCCGGGAGCCCGGCCATGCACGAGAACCTCCCCGACATCGGCGGCGCGATCCACCAGCCCGGCGATACGGTCGCGGTTGGCGATATCGATCAGGCTGCCCATCTGCGAGTTGGGATCGCTGCCCAGCCCTACCCTTACCGCGCGGTAGGCCTCGGCCAGCCGCCGGGTGAAGTCGGCATAGACGCTGTCCTGGACCAGGACGCGGCTGATGGCGGTGCATTGCTGGCCCGCCAGTATCAGGCTGCCCGCGGTGATGCCCTTGACCGTCGCATCCGAGGCGCCATCCGCGAAAACCAGCGCCGGCGCCTTGCCACCCAGCTCCAGCGACAGCCGCTTCAGCGTGCCGGCCGCGGCAGCGGCGATCTTCTTGCCGACGGCGGTGGAGCCGGTGAAGCTGACCACGTCCACCTCCGGCGACGCGCACAGCGCTTCCGATACGGCGGATCCGCTTTCGATGACGGAATTGACGATGCCGGCGGGAACGCGGCCGTCGACAGTCAGGCACTCCAGCGCCAGGTTGTGCGCGAGCGCCGTCTGGAAGGCGGGCTTGATGACGGTGGCGCAGCCCGCCGCCAGCGCCGGCGCCAGGGAACGCACCAGCAGGGTGATGGGAGCGTTCCAGGGCAGGATGATGGCGGCCACGCCGGCCGGCTCGCGCCGCAAGGATGCGTGGCATCCCGGCTCGACTTCGATGATGCGGCCGAACAGATTGCGCGCCAGGCCGGCGTAGTACTTCAGCTCCGAAACGCCGGCCAGGATCTCGCCCATGGCCTCGCGGCGCAGCTTGCCGTTCAGCGTGACGAGCCAATCGGCGATTTCTTCCTTGCGGGCGTCCAGCCGCACGGCGAAGTCCCACAGCACGTCGGCGCGCAACCGCGGCGATCTGCGCCACGAGGTCCGGTCGAACGCACGGCGCGCCGCATCGATGGCCGCGCGGGCTTCCTCGACGCCGCCATCGGCGTAGCGGGCGGCCGCTTCAGAGGTCGCGGGATTGTTCGAGAGGCCATGGCGCCCCTGTCCCGCGACGGATTCGAGCCATGCTCCGTCGATATAGTGTTTGGCTAGCTGCATGCGTATCGTCCTGGGCAGTCCGGTGGGTCCAATGTGGTCCATGCAACGCCCGCGACGCGACGTCGATGGGCGCATACATGCGCCGCGCCCGGGCGGCCCGGATCGGGCACATCGATGGCGTGGCGGGTCGATATGGATATTGCGTCCGAAGCGGCGGCGTATTCGCGACAGGCCGCTACGTGGGGTTCAAGCGCTGGCCGAGATGCGGCCGTCCATGCCGGCGACGTCCAAGCCTGCCGGCCAGGCCGCATGTCGCCGCGCTTTCCATGCCAGCGATGCGGGTGCGAAGCGGCGGACGAAGCGCTGTCCGGTATCGGCGCGCGGTATCGGCGCGCGGCATCCGCGCGCGGTCAAGCATGGCCATGTCTGTCTCCATATAGCTCGCCGCATGGCGCGGCTGCTATGCCGACCGCGGGGCGGGGCCCGGCGGAGTCGGCGTCGGGCGGATTGACCGCGTGCCGTCCTGGCCGCCGCGATCATCCGTCCTTGTTCGTGGTTCGTATTACGAGGAAATTATCCCGACGGAGCCATGCAGTCTGAAATGAATTTAAATTATCAACCATAACTCCGGGGATATACCTTTCCCTCCGGCTGGACAGCGTGCCCCAGGATCGCTTGCGCCCATGCATACCTGATTTGCCGGCGGTCGCATACCTGTTTCGGGCAAGGGCATATAGCATCCCCACGGCCGGACCAACCAAAAAAGTAAGGAGACACCGTGCGCATCGCACATGCTGTTGCCGTCGTCGGCCTGTGCCTGGGCTTGGGCTGGGCGCCGGGCGCTCGAGCGGGCGACTATCCTGACCGCCCCCTCCGGCTGGTGGTCCCATTTCCCGCGGGCGGCGCGACCGACTTGATGGCACGGGCGCTGGCGCGGGACCTGGGCGAAAAACTGGGGCAATCGGTGGTCGTGGAAAACCGTGGCGGCGCGGGCGGCGCGATAGGCGCGGAGACGGTGGCGAACGCGGCGCCCGACGGCTATACCCTGCTGTATTCCACGATGGGCGTGCTTACCATCAATCCTTCGCTCTATCCGAAGCTGCGGTATGACGCCCAGAAGAGCTTCGCGCCCATCTCGCTGACCAACCTGACGACCAACCTTCTGGTGGTCAATAACGACCTGCCGGTCAAATCGGCGGCGGATCTCGCCGAACTGGCGCGCAGCCGCCCCGGGGAACTTACCTTCAGTTCATCGGGTAATGGCACAACCAGCCACCTTGCCGGCGAGATGTTCAAATCGGCGGCGCTGGTCGATATCCGGCATATCCCTTACAAGGGCACATCGGGCGCGATCAATGACTTCCTGGCCGGACGCATCTCGATGATGTTCGATACTTCGTCCAACTTCATCGAGCTGGTCAAACAAGGAAAGATCAAGGCGCTGGGCGTCACCAGTGCGCAGCGGCTGCCTGTCCTGCCGGACGTACCGTCCATCTCCGAATCTCCCGGCTTCGCGGGTTACGAAGTCACGCTGTGGTCCGGCGTGCTGGCGCCCGCCGGCACCCCGCGCGCGGTTATCGACCGCCTGAACAAGGGTATCGGCGACGTCATGCTTGCCCCGCGCATGGTGAGTCTCATGGCGGAGTACGGAATACGCACGACCCACAGCACGCCGGAAGAATTCGCCGAACGCATCCGGTCCGATACGCGGAGATGGGCGCAAGTGATCCAGCGCGCCGGCGTCCACGCGGACTGAAAAAGTCCCGCGGCGTACGCCAGCGCGCCGATCCCTGCATTATTGGATCTTGATATCCGCCCGCTGTATCAGCTCGCCCCACTTCTTGATCTCACTGGCGACCTGCCTGGCGAACTGCTCGGGCGTGCCGCCGACGGGCTGCACACCCTGCTTGGCGAAGCGCTCGCGGACTTCCGGGTCTTGCAGCATGCGGCCCAGTTCCTGGTTCAATTTGGTCACGATAGGCTTGGGTGTCCCCGCCGGGGCCTGGATGCCGAACCATACCGTGACCTCGTATCCCCGCACGCCCGATTCGTCCACCGTGGGAATGTCCGGCAACATCGGCGAGCGCTTCAGGCCGGTGGTCGCCAGGGCGCGCAGCTTGCCCGCCTGGATCTGCGGATACACGTTCGGCACGTTATCGAACAGCATATCCGTATCCCCGCCCAGCAAGGCCGTCACCGCGGGCGCGCTGCCCTTGTAGGGGATATGGGTCATCTTGATGTCGGTCATCGAATCGAAGAGCGCCATCGACAAATGGTTGGACGAACCCGAACCCGTGGAGGCATAGTTGATCTTGCCCGGATGCTTGCGGGCATCGTCGATCACGTCCTGCACCGTCTTGTATTTCGAATCGGCGCGCACCACCAATGCGTTCTGCGTACTGCCCGCCCAGATCACCGGCGTGAAGTCCTTGACGGCGTCATAGGGCATCTTGTCCTGGTACAGGCCCGGCAGCGCGGAAAACGGCAACGGCGTCACGAGCAAGGTATAGCCGTCCGGGGCCGCGCGCGCGACGATCGTGTTGCCGATCAGGGTATTGCCGCCCGGCCGGTTGTCCACCACCACCGTCGTTTTCCACCGGGTGCCCAGGTACTCCGCCGCGGTGCGGCCCAGCGTATCGTTGAAGCCCCCCGGCGGATACGGCACCACGATGCGTATCTGCTTGTCAGGATAGGACTCGGCGGGATCGGCCGCATGCGCCGATAGCGACAACAGAAGGCAGACAGCACCGGCAATACCGTGCAGCAATTTCATCCTTGTCTCCTCGGGCCTTGGCGGCCTGTATTTTTTTCAGAATTTCACGACATATCCCGGACCATCGATGATGGGGTAGCGCTTGAAAATATCCTCGTCCACTTCCACGCCAAGGCCGGGGCCCGACGGCGGTTCGACACATCCGTCGGCGCCAATCTCGAAGATGGTGCCGAACATGTCGCGGAAGGGATTGAACGCGGACACGCAGGCTTCGAAGTAGCCGGCGTTCTCGGTCGCCGCCAGGAAATGCAGGCACGCGGCATGATTGAGCCCGGTCGCCGAACAATGCACGTGGACCGGAATGCGAAAGGCCGACGCCATCGCGCCGATGCGCATGCCCTCGGTCACGCCGCCCGTCTTGGACAGGTCGGGCTGCCAGACCTGGACCGCGCCGGCCTCCAGCATCTGGGCGAACTCGAAGCGCGTGTAGTGGTTTTCACCGGCGGCGATAGGCACCAGGGGCGTGATGGCGGCGGCCTGCCGGTAAGAGGCGAAATCGTTGCAGGCAAAGGGCTCTTCCAGCCAACCCGCCTGGATGTCGGCCAGCACCGGCATGACCCGCCGCGCTTGCGCGATGGTATACGCCGTGTTTGCATCCGTCAGGATATCGATGCCGTCGCCCAGCGCCTTGCGCACGTGGCGCACCCGCGCGATGTCGTTTTCCACACTGTCGCCGATGCGCAGCTTGATCGCGCGATAGCCCCGCTCCACATAGCCCTGCGCTTCCTCGGCCAGGGACTCCGGCGGCTGGTAGCCCAGCGCGATGCCACCCGCGTAGGCCGGAATGCGTTTCCGCGCGCCGCCCATGAGTTCGTACAAGGGCATCCCGGCCGCCTTGCCGCGTATGTCCCAAAGCGCCATGTCGATACCCGAATGCGCCAGCGCCGCGCCGGCGCCCAAGCCATGGCTGGACAGCTGCATGCGATGCACCCGCTGCCACACGCCCACGACGTCCGTGGCGTCCATCCCTTCCAGCAAAGGCGCGAGCGTGTTGTGGATCAGGCTGACGATGGCGCCGGGACTGCGGCCCGGATGGGATTCGCCATAGCCGGTTATGCCTTCCGTCGTTTCGACCCGGACCACGATGGCGTCGCGTTTGAGCGTGCTGCCTATGCCCATCACGACGGTCTTGCCCTCCGGCAATCGGTACGACAGCGGAACGGCGGTAATGCGCGCGATCTTCATGTCTCCTCCGTAGGTATATGCCGATGGCGCGCCGGACGGCCGGACCGGCCACCGCCGCGGGCACATCGTTCGGACGATACGGCCACGCCTGGTCCGCGCGTCCAGATTTTTTTCGACGACTGTATCACGCTGATCCGCCCGTGTCGCTACACTGCCCTCATGAGTCCTCATAGAGAACATTCAGGCGCAACGCGGCTGGTCTCCTACTACCGGAGCGGCGACGCCATGCAAAGCCGCGGTGTCAGCGGCATCGTGCTGTCGGGCGCCATCGACGTGCCCCCGCTCCCCGCACGCGTGCTTGCCGACTGGGAAAGGGAAACGTCGTCGCGCATGGTGCTCGATCCTGGCGACGTGGAAGCCATGCCACTGGCGCGAACACAAGTGCGCTGGCCGGACTACGCCCGCTGTGTGCGAGCCATGGCGGAATGGGCCGCCGCCTGCGGACTGCCCGGCGTGCTCGCCGCCAGCGAGATCGCGCTCATGGCGTGCCGCGGCGCCAGATACCATCACGACGCCGCGCAATATGGCGGCGCGGCCTTCTGCAATCTATTCCTGAGCGAAGACAAAGGCCTGGACCTGCATTTTCCGGGCGTCGGCCACCGGATTCCCCTGCGGCGTGGAACAGCGGTGATTTTCGACACCGCGCAGCCGCACGGTGTCATCCCGCGCCATCGGGACGGCTTCCATGAAGCCGACTTTCCGCCCGATCGGGACAACACGCAGGTATTCCTGACCTGGGAGCTCCCCATCGAAGACCCGGGTGTGCGGCAGGCGCTGCGGACCGGGTTCAACGTCGCGCCGTCGACCGCCTCGAAAATCGTCGAGGATCAAGTCCGCCTGAACGACGCGCCGGTTACGGTGTGTCCCAATACCGGACATTGGCGCCGGTTGGCTTAGCAGGCCGGCCGTTCCAAGATTCAGCGTGGTAGCGGTCGGCGACCGCCCGATGCCGGATACCGCGTCCGAATCCCGCAATCGCCATCTGGCTGGAACGCCGGGAGAACGTCACACCGCGATCGCCCGCATCAGCGCCTGCACGTCCTCCGGCCGGTCCGCGCGCCCGCTGAGCACCACCCGCCCGCGTTCCAGGGCATAGAACCGGTCGCACAGAGTCAGCGCACGCGAGACGTTCTGTTCGACCAGCAGGATGGACTGCCCGCCCGCCTTGATCTGCGCCATGACGTCGAACAAATCGTTGATGATCAGGGGCGCCAGGCCTTCCGTGGGTTCATCGATCAGGAGCAGGTCGGGCTGGCCCAGCAGCACGCGGGCGATGGCCAGCATCTGCTGCTCGCCTCCGGACAGGGTGGTGCCGGGCTGGGCCCGCCGCTCGGCCAGCCGCGGGAATCGCTCATAGATGCGAGCGAGCCGGGCGCGCGCTTCGGTGCGGCCCAGCCGGGCGCACTGCATGAAGCCCATGGCAAGGTTTTCCTCGGTGGTCAGGCCAGGAAAGATACGCCGGTCTTCGGGCACCAGGCCGATGCCGCGCCGGCAGATCCTGTCGGACGGCAGGCCGGCCAGCGAGGCGCCCCGGAACCGGATGTCGCCGCCGCTGGGCGCGGTCCAGCCCGCCACCGTCTTGACCGTCGTGGTCTTGCCCACGCCGTTGCGGCCGAACAGGCCCACCACTTCGCCCGGGCCCACCTCCAGCGTCAAGCCCTGCAGGACGTGGCTAAGCCCGTAATGCACATGTACGTCGCGCAGTTCAAGCATGCGCGGCCTCCCCGAAATAAGCGGCCTGGACCGCGGGATCGGCGCGGACGTCCGACGGCCGCCCTTCGGCCAGCTTGCGGCCCTGCGCCAGCACGATGACATGGTCGGAGACGTCCATGACCAGCCCGACGTCGTGCTCGACCAGCAGAATGGTCAGGTCGCCGGCCAGGCGCTTGATCAGCGCGGCGGTTTCCTGTGTGTCGCCATGGGACATGCCCTGGGTGGGTTCGTCCAGCAGCAGCAGCCTGGGTTTGCACGCCAGGGCTACCGCGATCTCCAGGCGCCGCTGCTCGCCGTGCGACAGCGCGCCGGCGGGATCGGCGGCCTTGGCTTGCAGCCCGAATTCCTCCAGCAGCTCCTCCACCCTGGCCTGCGCGGTGCGCGAGGCCGACAGCGGACGCAGCCCGTTCCACCCGCCGTCCAGCACCTGCGCGGCGAGCCGCAGATTCTCGGCCACCGGCAACTCGAAGAACAAATTGGTGATCTGGAACGAGCGCGCGAGCCCGGCGCGCAGCAGTGCATGAGGCGTCCAGGCGGTGACGTCGCGGCCGTCGAACGCCACGGTGCCGGCCGTCGGCCGCAAGGCGCCGCTGATGAGATTGAACAAGGTGCTCTTGCCCGCGCCATTGGGGCCGATCAGCGAAGTGATACCGCCGCGCGCGACTTGCAGCGATACGTCGTCCACCGCGCGCAGCGCGCCGAAACGCACGCTCAGGCGGTCGACCTGCAGGATGGGGCCGCCGGTGGCGGCCGTTCGGTCCGTCGTGCTCACTTGCGCCTCCGCAATGCCCCCACCAATCCGGCGGGAAAGAAGATGACCGCGATCATGAACAACAGGCCGATCACGATGAGGTGATGTTCGGTATAGGTGCCGATGATGGACTTCAGGCCAAAGAGGATGACGCTGCCGTACAGCGCGCCGATCAAGCTTCCTACCCCGCCCAGGACCACGGTAATGACGGCGTTGCCGGAGGTCTGGAAGTACAGCAGTTCCGGCGAGGCGAAACCGCGCAATACGGGGTACAGCGCTCCGGCCACGGCCGCCAGCACGGCGGCGATCACGAATGCCGCCAGCTTGTAGCGCCAGGGATCGAAGCCCAGGAACGAAAGGCGCTGAGGATTCGCGCGCAGCGCCTGCATGTTGCGGCCGAAGGGGGTATTCAGCAGGTAGCTCAGCACGCCGTACATGATCATGACGATGGCCAGGACGACGAGGAAGAAGCCCAGCGGATCCGACGCCGGAATGTCCCACGGGCCCATGCCGACGGCGACCACGGGCACGCCCATCAGGCCGTCGGAAGCACCCAGCGCCTGGATGTTGTAGACGGCCTTGGCCGCTATCTGGGCCAGGCCGAAAGTGATAAGGGCGAAATACACCCCACGCGCCCGGATGGCGATGACGCCGGCCACCAGGCCCGCCAGCGCGCCACTGGCCGCCACCACGCCCAGCATGGGCCAGAAGGAAAAGGCCGCATCGCGCAGCAGCAACCCGGCCAGATAGGCGCCGAAGCCGAAGAAGAGCGCCTGGCCCAGTGACAGCAGGCCGGCGATACCCAGCAGCAGATCGACCGCCATGGCCAGGCCGCCGAAGATCAGCGCTTCGGTCGCCAGCCGCAAATAGAAAACATTGTCCGTCAGCCAGCCCGCCAGGCCGCCGGCCAGGGCCAAGGCCACGAACGCCATGGCCAGCCCGGGACGCATGCGCGTACGCTGGTTGGCCGCGCGCGGCAACGCGATCGTATCAGCCATGGCCCAGCCTCCCGAACAGACCCTGCGGACGGAACATCAGTACGAGCACCATGATTCCGAACAACAGGGGATCCGACCACACCGGCGAGATATACAGGCTGGACAGCGCCTGGACCTGGGTCAGGAGCAAGCCGGCGATGATCGCCCCCTTGATGCTGCCCAGCCCGCCGACGATGACCACCGAAAACGCCATCAGGATGAAATCCTTGCCCATGGTCGGAAACACCGAATACACCGGCGCCAGCAGCACGCCCGCCAGCCCGGCGAGCGCGACGCCGAAAGCGAACGTGGCCGCATAGACGCGCAGCACCGGAATGCCCAGCGAGGCCGCCATGTGGCGGTCGTAGGCAGCGGCCCGCACCATGGCGCCCAGGCGGGTGCGGTAGACGACCCACCAGACAGCCCCCACGATCGCCACGCCCACCGCCATCAGGAACAGGCGGTAGGTCGGGAAGATCATGCCGAACAACTCGGTCGCGCCTGCGATGGGCGCATCCGGGCGCAGCGGGTTGGGGCCGTAGGCCAGCTTGAACAGGTCCTCCAGCACGATGGCCATGCCGAAGGTCAGCAGCAAGGTCAGGATATGGCGGTCCTTGTGGTGGAACACGCGCTGGATCAGCGCGCGCTCGGTCAGGTAGCCGATAGGCAGCATCACCAGCGGCACCAGCACCAGCGCGGCCCAGAAGTCCACGCCTATCGCCAGCAGCGACATGCCAAGGTAGGCGCCCAGCGCGTAGAACTCGCCGTGCGCCATATTGATGACATCGAGCAGGCCGAAGATGATGGTCAGTCCCAGCGCCATCAATATCACGGCCACGCCCAGCGACAGGCCGTTGACGACCTGCGGGGCGTAGACGAACTGCAGGCTTTCGAACAAGGCGTTCATGGCATCCCTTACGAATCGGGCCTACCAGCGCTTGCAAACGCTGGCATCGATGGCGTCCTTGCCGTCGACCTTGCTGACTATGGTGAAATCGCCGTTCTGGATGCGCACCACGTACATGTCCTGGATCGCCTGGTGATCCGCCGCCCGCATCGTCTTGCGGCCTTGCGGGGTATCCCATTCCAGCCCCTCCATGGCCTTGCGCACCTTGGCGGTGTCGGTGCTCTGCGCCTTCTCGACGGCGGCCTTGTAGAAGTACAGGACGCCGTAGGAATCCGCGCCATACAGATCGGGCAGGACCTTGTTCGCGCTCTTGAACTTCTCGACGAACTGCTTGTTCTCGGGCGTGTCGATCTCCGGCGAGTAGCCGACGCCGGTGACGAAGCCTTCCGCGTTTTTGCCGATGGCTTTGATGTTCTGCGCCGTGACCGCGCCGGAGACGCCGACCATCGTCAGGTTCTTGTTCATGCCGTATTCGCTCATCTGGCTGAACAGGCGCACGGTATCGTTGCCCGCCGTCGACGTATAGAAAACCTGCGGCCGGGCGGCGCGAATCTGGCCGAAATAGCTCGAATAGTCCTTGCTGTCGAGCGGCGCGAACAGGTCGCCCACCGGCTTGATGCCGCGCTGTTCGGCGGCGGCCTTGAACGCCGCTACCGTGCTGCGGCCCATTTCGTAGTCCGGCCCCAGCAGGAAGAGCGAGGCGCCCGGCTTCTCCTTGGCCAGCCAAGCGGCCAGCGCCACCGATTGCTGGCCCGCCTTCGCGTTCACCCGGAACACATTGGGCGAGCACTTATCGCCCGTGATGGCGTCGGAGAAGGACACGGTGGTGGCGATCAGCTTGTTGTTGCGCTCGGCCACCTGGCCCACCGCCAGCGTCGACCCGGAATTCACCGTGCCCGTCAGGAAATCGACCTTGCTTTGCTGGAACAGCTTCTCGGCTTTCTGCACGGCCACCTGGGGATTGGCCTCTTCGTCTTCGTACAGCAATTCCACCTTGCGGCCCAGGATGCCGCCGGCCGCGTTGATCTCGGCCAAGGCCAGGTCCAGCCCCATCTTTACCTGCGCGCCGATGGGCGCGTAGGTGCCGGACAGCGGGGTGACGACGCCCAGGCGTATCGGCTGCGAGTCTTGCGCCAGCGCGCCCTGGGTACCCAGGGCCAGCAGCATGGCCGCGGCCAGATGCACGGGAAGCTTGCGTTGCGTGGTATTCATGCGGTGTCTCCTTGTCGTTATACGCAGGCCGGCGGCCTGGCGGCACGCCGGTCGGTCCTGCGCTCTGTAGTAATGCCGCCCGTACGGGGCGGCGCGCCTCAACTGCCCTTGAAAACCGGCGCCCGCTTCCCGTGGAAAGCCTGCACGCCTTCGCGGAAATCGTCGGAGCTGCGCAGGCGGCTGTAGCAATGCCCCTCCAGCTCGATGGCCACCGACAGCGTGGAATCCTCCGTGTCGTTCAACAGTTTCTTGGCCGTGCGCTGCGCGAGCGGCGAGAAACCGACCAGTTCCTCGACCAGGCGGTCGGTGGCGGCTTCCAGCTCCGCGTCGGGCACGCACTCCGTGGCGATGCCCCAGTCATAGGCCTGCTTGCCCGGGATGCGGCGCGAACGCATGACGACGTCCTTGGTGCGCGTGATGCCGACCATCTTCTGCAGGCGGGCCGAGCCGCCGGACCCGGGGATCTGGCCCAGTTTCTGCTCAGGCAAGGCATAGAGCGTGGTTTCCGAAGCGATGCGGAAATCGCAAGCCAGCGAAATCTCGAAGCCCACGCCAAAGCAGTAGCCGCGATTGGCCGCGATCACCGGCTTGCTGCAGCGGGCCGGCGCGGCGATATTCCAGGCCAGCCTGGAAACATGCTCCGGCGAGGCGGCCAGGAATCCCTTGATATCCCCTCCGCTGGAGAAATTGTCACCCTCGGCGCGCAGCACGATGACGCGCACGGCGTCGTCTTCGTCCAGCGCTTCGAACACCAGGCGCAACTGGTCGCGCTGCGGCATCGAGATGATATTGAACGGCGGGCGCGCGAGCACGATGTCGGCGCGTTGCCGGGATTCGTCGATCTCGACACGGAAGCCGTCGAGATCGGCGAGCAGGTGATGGGCCGGATGCTTCAAGGTAGACACGGATACTCTCCTGGATGATAGTTTGCGGTCCGGTTCGGGGATCAGGAAGGATCCCGCTCGAACTCCCCGGCCACCAGACAGCGGCGCAGGATCTTGCCGACCGGCGATTTGGGAATGCCTTGCACAAAGACGTAGTCGCGCGGGCGCTTGAAATTGACCAGGTCGGACTGCCGGCAATGGTCGTCCAGCGCCTGGGCGTCGACCGGCTGGCGGCGCTTGACGAAGGCGACGACCCGTTGGCCCCAGCGCTCGTCGGGCAATCCCACCACGGCCACTTCGTCGACCGCGGGGTGCAGGGACAGAAGCGATTCGATCTCCACGGGCGATATGTTCTCTCCGCCTGAAATGATCATGTCGTCGACCCGGCCCGTCACGTACAGGTCGCCGTCGGGATCGATGTAGCCGGTGTCTCCCGTGAAGTACCAGCCGCCGCGCAGCGCCTTGGCGTCCGCATCCGGGCGATTCCAATAGCCCTCGAATGCCTCGTCGCCGGCCAGGTCGGCGATAATCTGGCCTTCTTCGCCCGGTTGCGCCAGGTCGTCCGGCCCGGATGCGCGCGACGGCGCCCCATCCAGCCGCACGACGCGGATCCGCGTATTGATGCCGGCACGGCCCGCGCAGCCGGGCTTGCGTGGCGCGTCCTGGTTGATCGCGCAGGTGTAGACCTCCGACGACCCGTAGTGATTGGCGAACAAGGTGGGCCGGAAAGCGGCGTCCAGCCGTTGGAGCAGCGCATCATGCATGGGCGCCCCGGCGAAGCCGATCTTCTTCACCGACGAAATATCCGTGCGTGCAAAGTCTTCGTGCCCCAGGATGTCGTGGTACAGCGTCGGCACCAGGTACAGCGTGGAAATGGCTTCGTCCTGGATGGCGCGCAGCACCGCCGCGGGGTCGTACTTGGGAATGCAGACGAACAGGCCGTCGACCAGCGCCATGGACAGCAGCGAACGCACCCCCATGGTGTGATAGAGCGGCATGACGCCCAGCGTGCGCTCGCCGGCCCGGTAGGTGTTCTGCGCGACGTGCGCCAGCGCGGCCGCGCGCTCGTGGCGGTGCCGCCGCGGGACGCCCTTGGGTTTGCCGGTGGTCCCCGAGGTGTACAGCATGAGCGATATATCCTCGGCGCTCGCCCGGGGCGCAAGCGTACCGGGGGCCGCGGCCCCGCCACGCAACCATTCGGCGAACGCCAGGCCCGGACGCTCGCCGCCGCCGGCATCGTCGCCCACCACGATGCCGGGCAGCGCGCGCGCGGCGGGCGATAGCCCGACCGCCTCTGCGCTTACGCCTTCGTAGGCGATCGCGCGGGCGCCCGAATCGCGCACGCAGTACTCGATCTCATCGCCCTTGGCGCGCCAGTTCAGCGGCGTCGCGATCACGCCCAGGAACTGGCAAGCCCAGTGCAGGGTGGCCATTTCCCAGCGATTGCGCAGCACCATCATCAGATGATCGCCGCGCCGCAGGCCCAGGCCAGCCAATCCGGCGGCGGCGGCGCGCACGTCTTCATACCATTCTCCGTAGCTGCGACGCACGGCGCCGTCGACGATTGCCGCGGCTGCCGGGCTGCGCTCGACGCTTTGCAGGAAGGTACGTCCCAAATCAAGCATCTGCTTCGTCTCCGCCAGGGTTCTTCTTGATAAGCCGTTCGCGCGCGGTCTCCAGCACCGCGTGGACAATATTGGTGTAGCCGGTGCACCGGCACAGATGTCCCGACAAGGTTTCCCTGACCTGCTGTTCGGTCGGGTCGGGCACGCGGGACAGGAAGTCCTTGCAAGTCATCAGGATCCCGGCGGTGCAGAATCCGCATTGCAGCGCGTGGTGGCGCTTGAAGGCCGCCTGCAGGTCGCTCATGCCGGTTTCGGCTTCCTGGTCCCGCGCCAGTCCTTCCACGGTGTCCACCCGCAGGCCTTCGGCCTGCACGGCCAGCATCATGCATGACCGCACGGCCACGCCCTCGACCTGCACGGTGCAGGCGCCGCACACGCCGTGTTCGCAGCCGACGTGGGTCCCCGTCGCGCCCAGTTCGTGGCGGATGAAATCCGCCAGCAGCGTGCGGTTGTCGCATGCACCCGTGCGTCGCTTGCCGTTCAGGGAGATGACGATGTATTCGCGCTGTCCCCGGTCCAGAACTTTCATCGGGTAGCCTCCTCGATCACCCGCCGCCCCAGGTTGCGCACCAGGTGGCGGCGATACACGGCGCTGGCATGCGGATCGTCCTGGGCGTCCAGCTGCCAGGCGAAATCGTTGATGGCCGCCGCCAGCTCGCCTGACGGCAGGCGCGGCAAGGTCAACACACGGGGTCGATCCGCCACCCCGCCAACGGCCAGGCGTATCTCGCGCTCGCTGGCCACCGCGGCGCAGGCGACGATGGCGAAATCCCCGTGCCTGCGGCTGACCTCGGCAAAGGCGTAGCGGGTCCCTGGGCGGTGCAGCGGGTAGTGCACGTCCTCCACCAGTTCGTCATGGCGGCGGGCGGTGGTCAGCATGCCTTGGAAGAAGGCTTCGGCCTCCAGCTCCCGGCGCCCCTTGCGCGACCGCAGCCCGACCTTGCCACCCAAGGCCGCCAGCGCCAGGGGCAACTCCGCGCTGGGATCGGCGTGCGCCACCGAGCCGCATACGGTGCCCCGGTTGCGGATCTGGAAATGCGAGATCTTGGGAAAAGCCAGCGCCAGCAAGGGCACTTCGTCGGCCAGCGTGGCGCGCCATTCGACGGATGCCTGCGTGGCCGATGCCCCGATCGCCAGGAAGCCGTTCCCGGGACGCGCGTAGGCCAGACTCTTCACGCGCGAAATATCGACCAGTACCCGGGGCTGCGCCAGCCGCATGTTCAACACGGCCATGAGTGATTGGCCTCCCGCCAGCACGCGGGCGTCTTCGCCGTACTCGTCCAGCAGGGCAAGCGCTTCGTCGACGGTATCGCAACGGCGGTAATCGAAGACGGGAGGTTTCATTTGGAGATCCCCAGCCAACGCAGCAGGCGCCGCCAGGCCGGCACGGACGCCGGCACCGACGCCGGCTGGCCGCCCGCCTGGCTGCCCAATTTCTCGAAGAGCTGCGCCAGCACGATCCTGGCGGCGCCTTCCAGCATGCGTCCTCCCACCGCGGCCACCTTGCCGCTGACCTCCGCCTGGTAGTCGTAGCGCAAGAGCGTGCCCGAGCCCTGGGGCTCGAGCTCCACGCTGCCGCTGCCGCGCGCCGTGCCCAAGGGGGAGATCCCCGAGCCGGACAGCCGCAGGCGATGCGGCGGCTCGAGCTCCGAAAGCGCGATCTCGGCCGCGTAGCGTGCCTTCACCAGACCCACGCCGACCGTCACGTCCGCGCGGTAGCGGTTCGGTCCGGCCGGCTGCAATTCATGGCAGCCGGGAATGACGCGGGCCAAGGCCTTGGGATCCAGAAACACGTCATAGACCGCTTCCGGCGGCGCCTGCAGTCGCACCTCGCCGCGCGCGGTCAGGCCGCGGGCCTTGCCTGCGGACGCGGCAGACGAAGCCGAAGAAGCCGAAGAAGCCGAAGAAGCGGCGTCCGCCGGCCCGGCCGACCGCCCAGGGATGCCGGCGGCAGGCTCGGGATCGGCCATGCCGATCAGGGCCATGACCCGCGACGAACTCAACGGCAGGTGGACGTCGGCCACGCCCAGCGCGTCGGCGACCGCATTGGCGATGCAGACCGGCGTGCTCATATTGTTGCCCTCGCCCAGCCCCTTGGCGCCCAGCGGCGTGAAAGGCGATGGCGTTTCCATGTGCACGATCACCGGCTCGGGCACCTCACAGGCGGTCGGCACCGTGTAGTCCGCCAGCGTGCCGGAAAGGAAGCTGCCATCGGCCCCGTAGACGAATTCTTCCATCAGCGCCGCGCCCAGGCCCTGCGCGAACGCCCCGCGGATCTGCCCGTCGGCCAGCGCCGGATTCAGGATGCGGCCGGCGTCATGGCAGGTCACGTAGCGGTCGATGCGCACCTGCCCGGTATCGCGGTCGACTTCGACCGCGCAGATATCGAACACGAAGCCGTAGGCGGCCGACGTATTGATGCGGTCATCCTCGGTGGGCGCGGTCAGCTGCTCCGGCGTCCAGAACACCGTCGCCCGCAGGCTGGGGTCTTCGCCCGGCGGGAGCAGCGCGGGCGCCCAGTGCGCGCCGCTGGACAGGCGGGCGAAGGGCAACGCCCTGTCGAAGGCCCCGTCCGGAAAGACCTTTCCGCCGGCGAACCGCACTTCCTGGGGCGCGCAGCCGAACTGACCGGCCGCGATACGCGCAAGCTTGTCACGCACCTGCACCGCGGCCAGATGCAGCGTACCGGCGACCGCGCCGGCGAAACGGCTGGAGTAGTTGCCCGCCGCCACCGACCAGGCATCCTTTTGGGTATCCAACTCGGCGTTGACGGTGATCTCCGACGGATCCAGGCCCAGCACGTCCGCCACGATCTGGGCGGCCACCGTGCGGTGCCCCTGCCCTTGCGGCGTCGAATCGATGATGGCGGTCACCCCGCCCAGCAGATCGATGGCCACCGTCGCGGCGGCCAGCGCGCCATTCTTCGGCCCGGCCTTGGCCCGCTGTTCGGGCGTCAAGGCCGTGGTGATATAGCCCATGTTGGAGATGGACGGCTCGACGATGGCCGCGTAGCCGATGCCATACAGGCGGCCTTCGCGGCGGGCCGCCTCGCGCCGGGCCCGCAATTCGTCCAGGCCGCCGTGCCCCGCCGCCAGCGCCAATGCCTTGGGATAGTCGCCGGAATCCAGCAGGGCGCCGGCAGTCGCGCGGTAGGGGAATGCGTCCGGCTGCACGAAGTTGCGGCGGTACACGTCCAGCGGATCCATGCCCAGCTCGACGGCGATGCGCTGGATCAGCCGCTCCAGCGCGAAGTAGACCTGCGGCCCGCCGAAGCCGCGCACCAGGCCGGCGGGCGTCTTGTTGGTCAGCACCACGCGGTTGCGCACGCTCAGGTTGGGAATATCGTAGGCGCCGGTCAGGCAACCATGCATGCGGTAGAAGGTGGCGGGCTCCGGCGCGCGCAGATAGCCGCCGACGTCGTCGAACTGGTCATAGTCCAGGGCCGTGATGCGGCCATCGGCCTCCACCGCGGCACGCAAGGTCGTCAGGCGGCCGGTCGCGGAGGTCGCGGCCACCAGGTGCTCAAGCCGGTCCTCCACCCACTTGACGGGCGCGCCGGCCTTGCGCGCGGCGAGGCACATCAACACGATGTACGGAAACACCGCCTGCTTGACGCCGTAGCTGCCGCCGGAATCGGGAGGCGTCTTCAGCCGCAGCCGCGCCGCGGGAACCTGCAGCGCCAGCGCCATGACGGCATGCAGCGAGAACGGCCCCTGGAAATTGGACAGGACTTCATAGCCGTCGTCGGCGGACACATGCTCGGCAGACACCACGAAGCATTCGATGGGCGTGCCCGAATTGCGCGGATAGCGCACCGTCAGTTGCACACAGTGGGGGGCCCGCGCGAAAGCGGCTTCCGGATCTCCGTAGCGGAAAACGCGGTCGCTGGGTATGTTGCTGCCCACCTTGGGATGCAGCACGGGCGCATCCTGTGCAATGGCGGCTTCTATCTCGACAACCGGATCGAGCGGGTCGTACTCGACCTGGATGTGCTCCAGGGCATCTTCGGCCAGCGCGCGGCTTTCGGCGACCGCCACGGCCACCGGCTCGCCCACATAGCGCACCGTGTCGACGGCCAGACACCAGTGTTCCATGGGTTGCTTGACGCCGACCACGAAGGGCCGTGTCCAGCGCCGGACGTCTTCGCCGACGAGTATGGCGTGCACGCCGGGCAGCGCCAGCGCGTTGGCGCCATCCACGCGAAGCAGGCGCGCATGGGCGTGCGGCGAGCGCAGCACGGCCGCGTACAGCGTGCCGGGTTTTGCGCCCAGATCGTCGGCATAGCGTCCTTTGCCTGTCAGCAGCGTGTCGTCCTCGATCCGCTGCCTGGCGTCGCCCACGTGCCGTGCGGCGCGTTGCTGGCCTGTGTCCAAGTCTCTTCCCATCAGACGCCGGTCGTTGCCGCCGCGCCCCTTGTAATGAATCGTGTGATGGGGGCAGCTTAGACAGGAGCGGGACCGGTTGTCTTACCGGGAAATCCGGCAACTTACCCTAGAGTCTGATTTTCATAGCTTTGGACGACCCGGCGGTAATCGATGGGCGCCGAGCCGATGTGCTGACGGAAGAAACGGGTGAAATGGCCGGGCGCCGAAAAACCCAGCCGGTAGGAAAGATCGGTCAGCGTGATGTCCTGCCGGCTCAGCGCCTGCAGCGCCGCCTCCATGCGCAACACATTGCTGTAGACGTTCGGCGTCAGGCTGGTGCTGCGCCGGAAGAGCTCGAAGAAATGCGCGCGCGACAGCCCGCTGCGGGTCGCCAGCGCCGCCATATCCACGGGCGCGCCGACGTTTTCACGCATATACGCCATGGCGCGCCGGATGCGCGGGTCGATGGCGCTGGTGCCGTGCTTATAAGGGATTCCCCGCAGATTGCGCCATTCCGAGAACGGGTCGATGACGGCGATCATCAGATCGAACAGGATCGCCTCCAGCCGCTGCGGCGGTATCTGGTCGGCGAAGTACATCTCCATGGCCAGGTCATCGGCCAGTTTGCGGATGCGGGGGGCGATCTCCACGCAAGGCCGCGGAAAGAACTGGGGATGGGCGGAAACCCAAAGCTGGCGCTGGATATCGGCCAGCCAGGAAGGCTCTATGTACAGCGCCAGGATGACGGTGCGGGGCGCCATGGGGCCGGGATGCTCGTAGGAGTGCAGCTCCCAGGCATTGACCAGCACCGCCGTATCGTCGGTCAAAGGGTTGAGACGATCCCGTACGGAAAAAAACGTGTCGGCCCCGCTGGCCTTGATCAACACATGGCAATGGTGATGCGCATGCGGGATCAGCGGCTTGTCCATGTCGAGCAGCGCGACCCGCCCGAACCGGCCGTGGAAGATTTTGATGGCCGTTGACAAATCGTTCTCCTCATCAGCACCCTGTCGCTTTCTCGTAGCTCTTCTGTGTTCCCATTATATGAAGGGTCGCCCCCCCGGCGGCGTCTTGTGCACCGCACCCATAATATGGCGGATCCAAAGTCCACTTGACTCAATTCGACCCCAGCAGCACCGATCTGCCGAAGTTCGCTGATTGTCTGGCGGCACATCAGCGAAATCAAAGGCTTAAGCAGGTTTTGCCATCCATTCCCGACCGGCATTCCATCGGAGCGCGAATTCGCGGACAGCCGCCTCCAGTCCAAGCTGCGGTCCACCCCACGCGGCCCCAGGCGCCGGAGGGGCGGTCTCAAGTTCAAGGTCGGTCGCGGTCCTCGTGACCTGCTCATCGCGCCCTTGTATGATTTGCATCCGCCCGTTTCTACCAGGCTCCACAGCGGCAGCCAGCTTGTACGATCCCGGCATAGACCCGGTGGAAGTCCCATACGAGGGGCGCACCCTGCCGGGCTACTTCCATCGAGCGGGCGATGGCGTGCGACCGCTCCTGATCATGCACACCGGGTTCGACGGTTCCGCGGAAGAAAAGCATTGGAGCGGTGCGCGCGCGGCGGTGGAACGCGGCTATCACGTGCTCTGCTTCGACGGCCCGGGCCAGTTCCAGGCGGCAATGGAGCGATCTCCGGTCGCGCGTTGGTCGATCACGCACGGCATGTGGTGCTTCGGCGCCTCGAGTCCAAGCGACTATCTGCGCAAGACGCTGGATTACACGCTGGCCGGCGGCATTGCGGAACGCATCCGCTGTCCGACGCTGGTCTGCGACGCCGAAGACGACGTGTTCTTCCAAGGCCAGGCACGATCGCTTTTCGACCACCTGCGATGCAAGAAAACCTTGCTGAGTTTCACGGCTTCAGAAGGCGCGGGTGCCCATTGCGAGGTCGGCGCGGCGCGCCTGGCGAATGCACGCATGTTCGATTGGCTGGACGAAACGCTAGGCTGGGAAGGCGAGCCATAGATGGCCTGGCATAAGCAAACTTGGGCGTACGCCTGTTGCACCCACCCGCGCCGCCCCGCGACCGCCCCCCGGAGGCTCCATGTTGACCCTGTATTCCTACCCCCACCTGTTTGGCGTCGCCGATAATAACCCATTCGGGCTGAAGGTTTACACCTTCATGCGGCTATGCGGAATGGCATTCAAGCATTGCCACATTCTGGATACGAAAAACGCGCCACGCGGTCAACTGCCTTATCTGACGGACGGCGAGCACAGCATCGGGGACAGCGATGAAATCATTGCGTACCTGACCGATAAATTCGGCCTGACACTCGACGCCGGGCTAACGGCTGAGGACCGCAGGACGGATCTCATGCTGCGGCGGACGCTCGATGACCTGTACTGGTCCATGAGCTATTCACGATGGCGCGATGACCGTTACTGGCCGGTCTTTCGGGATGCGATCATGTCGACGCACCCGGACATAAGCCTCGATGCGCTGGATGCCGCGCGCGAATACAACCGTCTCAGATATCACTACCAGGGTGTTGGCCGTTACGAACCCGGCCAGGTCTATGCCCGCGGCGTGGCCGACCTTCGGGCAGCTGCCGATGTGTTGGGTGATAAGCGCTTCGTTTTCGGGGATACCCCCAGCACGGCAGATGCCGCACTGTTCGGGTTCGTCGCCAATATCTATTTCTACGATATCGATACGCCGCTCAAGCGCTACGTGCTGTCGCGACCGGAGCTCGTCGGGCACTGCACGCGGATGCGCGAGCAGCTTGCATTGCGCCCGGCACCGGTGTGATCACGGTCGTCTTTCCGCATCAGGCGGCGGAGCATAGGGCCGACGCCCCTGCTCCACCACGTTCGCGGCGGCGGCCGCTTCCGCAAGCCGCATGCCGCGGGATCCGGTGGGCGCCCGGCCACTACGCGGCTTTCGGCTGCGGGACGGGATCTTCGCGAATGACCACCGTATCCGCGACGGGCACGATCTCGTCCGCGCCCATGCCGACGCGTCGCGCGTGCTCGCGCAGCGCCTCGGCGTCGGTCGCCTCGTAGATGCACACGGTGCCGAGGCGGCCGTCCGCCTCCCGCACCACGTAAGAGCGGATCCAGCGTACCTGCTGAGGCATCTCCTCGTTGCCCACGCGGGCGGATACGCCGGCGGCGATGCCAAGCTCGGCGGCATCTTTCCAGTTGCTTTGACGACGGATGACGAATGTTTCCATGATTGGACTCCAGGACGGTATGGGTGAAGGATGACGCCCGGGGGCGTCTAGTCCGGCACCGATACAGCGAGGGTCACCGGACGCCTGCAGGATGCGCCGGACGCCGCCATCCTGTCCTTTCCGCGCGCTGATCAAGGCCTTATCATTTGCTGCGGCCGTTCCGGCCGGCGGGAGGCCATCGCCATGGCAGCAGGCATCCACCGTTTCGCGGACTTCGAACTGGACAAGGATTGCCGGGCGCTTCGGCTCAGGGGCCGCGAGATAGCCCTCCAGCCCCGCGTCCTGGACCTGCTACTGTATCTGGTCGAGAACCGCGAACGCGTGGTAGGCAAGGAAGAGCTGCTGGAAACGCTGTGGCCCGGGATGGTCGTCACCGATAGTTCGCTGCAGCGGGCCGTCAGCCTGGCCCGCGCGGCCTTGCAGCAAGGCGGGCTCGGCGAAGCCATCCGCAATTACGCGCGGCACGGGTACCGCTTCCTGGTCGATGAACCGCCGCGCCCCGCTCCGGCAGCCGGGGCCGTTGCGGGCGAGCTTATGGAGGCGCACCGATGTTATGGCGCGTCGCGCTGGCAGGCCGCCATGGCGGCCTATGCGCGCGCCGATGCGGATTCCCCGCTGGATGCGGAATCGCTGGAGCATTGGGGAACCGCCGCGCAGTGCGCCGGGGATCTGGCCGCGGCGATGCTACCGCTGGAACGGGCCGCGGCAGCCTACGCCAGCCGCGGCGAACATGCGGCGGCCGCGCGGGCGACCATCAGTCTGGCGCGCGTCAAGATCGAGGCCCTGGACGTGTCGGTCACCCAGGGTTGCCTGCGCATGGCCGCGCGGCTGCTCAGCGCCGTACCGCACTGCGCGGAACACGGTTTCCTGGCTTGGATGACCGCCCGCCTGCACCTGTATCAAGGCAATCTTGCCGAGGCGGTGCGTTGCGCCAGCGAAGCGCGGGACATCGGCCGTGCGCTGGGCAATCCGGATATCGAATCCATGGGCCTGCTGATGTGGGGCATCGGCTTGCAGGCCACTGGCGATACGGCGGCCGGCATGGCATTGCAGGACGAGGCGGCGGCGATGGTGATGGCCGGAAACGTCTCGCCGCTGATGGGCGGCATCGTGTACTGCGGCTTCATCGCGAGTTGCTGCAATGGCGGCGATTGGCTGCGCGCGGCGCAATGGGGCGAGAGCTTCAGTGGCTGGTGCGCGCGCAGCAACATCGATACCTTCGCGGGCGCCTGCCTGATCCATCGGGCCGAGGTCTTCGCCATGTCGGGCAAGCTGGCGCTCGCCGAGGACGCCATCGTGCGCGCCGATCCGATCATACGCGTGGGAGCGCGCTGGGCGCTGGGCGACGCGCATCGCCTGATGGGCGACGTGTACCTGGCGCGCGGCGACGAGGATGCCGCGGAACGGAGCTATGCGCACGCCTACCAGCACGGGTGGGATCCCTATCCCGGCTACGCCCTGCTGCTGCAGCGGCGCGGGCGCGGCGACGAAGCGGTCCGGGGCCTGAAACGCGCGGCCGCGCTGACGAATTGGGTCGCAGGCGAACGCAGGAGCCGCTATCTGGCTTACGCGGCGCAAATCGCCAGCATGGGCGGGCAGGTCGATGAAGGCCGGGCCTTGCTGGATACGCTGGACGCCGGCGCGCGCACCTGGGAAGGCGGCGCCGTCGCCGGTCAGGTGGAGCGGGCGCGCGCCGAGCTGTCGTGGGCCTTGGGCCAACAGCACCAGGCCCTGACGCATTTCGCCGCGGCGGTCGACATCCTGCGCAGCAAGAACGCCGTCATGGAAGCGGCGCTGGCGGGCGTGCGGCTGGCCGACGCCATGGCGGAAGTCGGGGACCGCGCCACCGCGCTGATGGAATTGGCCGCGGCCGAAGCCGTGGTCGCCGACGCCGGCGCCACGGGATACCTGACCCAGTGCCAGGCGCTTCGGCGCCGCATCGCCGGGCCGCCGGGCGGGTAGCACGGGCGGCGCTGGGCCCCAGGTCCAGCCCCTTAGGGGCATACAAGCCTTTTCGAGGGACCGGAGCGGTACCACCGGACGGAGGCGCCAAGGCGCGGTTGCCTGACGGCCCGATTCACCTTGCTTGCGGCCCTGCCGGCGCTCGCATCGACCGGCCATTGACTTATGACCATACTTCTATATTATGACCGTAATTCAAAGACGCTCCTGGCTCTCTCGGCGCGAAGCCAGCCAGGAGTTTTTCGATAGCGAGGCTATGTCATGCAGGAAAAAACTGAAGCGACCAGCGGAGCCAAGACCGATACGCTTGCGTCGCTGGGCGTCGCCGCAGCGGCTGAGGCCATCCGTAGGGGCGAGATCTCTTCCGAGTCTTACACGAGCGCGTTGCTGCGGCGGGCTCGCGATCATGCCGATCTGAACTCGTTCATTACGATCGACGATGGGGCGGTGCTGGAAGCCGCCAGGAAAGCCGACGAAGCGGTCGCCTGCGGAACGGCTGCGCCGCTTCTTGGTGTGCCCGTTGCGATCAAAGACAGTTACCTTACGGAGGGACTACGTTCGACCATAGGCCTGTCCGCGCTGGCTAGCTTCGTGCCGGAGCACGACGCTGACGCGGTGCAGGCGATCAAAGACGGTGGCGGGATTGTTTTCGGCAAGAACAATCTTGTCGAAATGTCGTTTGGACTGACCGGTCACAACGAAGCCTACGGTCAAGCGAAGAACCCCCACGACACGAACCACGTCTCCGGCGGCTCTTCAGGAGGCGGCGGTGTCTCTGTTGCTGCCCGCCTTGTGCCGGCGGCGTTGGGGGGCGACACCATCGGCTCGATTCGTGTGCCGGCATCGCTGTGTGGCGTGGTCGGCTTCAAGCCCACCACTGGCCGTTGGCCCAGAAGTGGCGTGGCGCCCATCTCCCACACCCTCGATACCACCGGGGTATTTGCCCGGAATGTGGAAGACTGCATTCTGATGGACCGCGTCGTCACCCGAGACGAAACGCCTGACGGCAGTACCGATTCAGTCCTGAAAGGGGTCACGCTGGCCTACGCGCCGCGTCAGTTCCTGGAACTGGCGGCGCCCGACGTCGCGGCGCGATTCAAGGAAACCATTCGTCAACTGCGCGACGCCGGCGCGAATGTGGTGGAAGTCGATCTCGGACAGGATTTCTCCAGCCGCGCGCTAACCGCCACATGGAACATCTTTTTTCGTGAGACCAAGGCAGCGGTCGAGAAATTCATCCGCCAGAACAATGTTCCCGCTACGTTCGATACGATCGTGGATGGCCTGAAGCCGGGACTGAAAGATGTATGGACCCGGTTCGTGCTGCCTACCGGGCAAGGCTACATCTCCGACGAGGTCTATCGCCATGCGCTGTGGAACGAACGCGCAGAAATCAAGCGCCGGTATGCGGAGGCATTCTCGAGTACCGGCGCCACGGCACTGATTCTGCCCACCACCCCCTCCGTCGCACCGATGATCGGACAGGAAGACAAGATCGTGTTAGGTGGCCAGGAGATGAGCCAGCTGGTGCTCGCCAATAACACGATTCCCGCCAGCGCGGCGGGGCTTCCGAGTATCAGTCTTCCGATGGGGAAGTCTGATAAGGGGCTCCCGATCGGTCTCGAACTGGACGGCCCTTTCGGCCGGGATCGCGCGCTTCTGTATGTCGCTCGCCGGGTGGAAGCAGTGCTAGGCACGTTGTCAGGGCCTATCTGATCGCGGCAAAACAAACAACGTTCACACGTTCTGCGGCCTTGGCCGGCTGCGCTACCTGAAGGAATAGAAATGTCCAAGCCCGTTCATGAAACAAAGACGATCGCCGTGCAGCACGTCACCATTCGGTCCGATCATTCGTTCGCTGCCGTCAAGACCAAACTGGAGCGCTTGGTGAGTCGCATCGACGATGGAATCTTTACCTTGCTGCGCTACGGCGAAACAGGTCGTGCGCTGAAAGAGCTGGAAGCGCTGCCCACGCTATCCATCTTCGGATTCCGGGATCATGGGGCCTTGCTCGGAATCGCGGGTCCACGCCGTCACGCGATTCAATACGATATCGGCAGTCCGCTTACCGCGTCCAAAATGACGAGACACGACATCGCGGCGGCCCTCTATGCCCCGATTCGTGTCCTGCTTCGTGAAGACCAGGATGGCGCGGTGTCCTTTGAGTACGACCGCCCTGTATCGGTGTTTGGGCAGTTCAATATTCCGGAGATCGACGCGGTTGCCGTGCAACTGGACAAAGACCTTCGCGCCGTGCTGGAACAGGCTGTGTCGTGAACCGGCGTAGTGACATGTCATCCAACCAGGCGTGAAGAAGGATGTCCATCCGCTCTCGCAACAGCAGCGTGCTGCGGGGCTTCAAGGTTCTTCATGGAGCGTCCTTAGAACGGGATGGAAAACCAGGGTAGGGTGGCCTAGGTGTGAACATTCAATAGGTTGTATTCATGGTTCACCCGAACCGGGTTTGAGAAACTGGTAATCGCCAAACCACCAGAAAGCTCAAGGAGCCCGGCCGGATGAACACCCATAAGCATGCCCGATTGACCTTCGTACGTCGATTCGAAATGGTTGAGCAATTGCGCAATAAACAGTTGACGATCTCTCAAGCGGCTGGCGCCTACGGGGTGACGGCGCCGACTGTGCGCAAATGGCTAGGTCGGTTTCTGGCGCAGGGCCAGGACGGGCTTGCAGATGCCTCATCGCGCCCGGTGCGCTCGCCCAAGGCGATTGCGCCGGCCAAGGCAATGGCTATCGTCGAACTTCGCCGCAAGCGACTGACTCAGGCACGCATTGCCCAGGCGCTGGGCGTATCGGCCAGTACCGTCAGCCGCGTCCTGGCCCGTGCCGGTCTGTCCCGCCTGGCCGACCTGGAGCCGGCCGAGCCGGTGGTGCGCTACGAACATGA
This sequence comes from Bordetella bronchialis, assembly GCF_001676705.1. Classification (NCBI taxonomy): domain Bacteria; kingdom Pseudomonadati; phylum Pseudomonadota; class Betaproteobacteria; order Burkholderiales; family Alcaligenaceae; genus Bordetella; species Bordetella bronchialis. Next base: position 715,698 of record NZ_CP016170.1, on the reverse strand, counting down.
GGCGCCAGGCCAATTGCTACACATCGACATCAAGAAGCTCGGGCGCATCGTGCGGCCCAGCCACCGCGTTACAGGTAACCGGCGCGATGGCGTGGACGGTGCCGGCTGGGACTTCGTCTTCGTGGCCATCGATGACCACGCTCGCGTGGCCTTTACCGACATCCACCCCGACGAACGCGCCCCCAGTGCGGTCCAGTTCCTCAAGGACGCCGTGGCTTACTACAAGCGCTTAGGCGTGACCATCCAGCGGTTGCTTACCGATAATGGCTCGGCCTTCCGCAGCCGCGCCTTCGCCGCGCTATGCCGTGAAATGGGCATCAAGCATTGCTTCACCCGGCCCTACCGGCCACAGACCAATGGCAAGGCCGAACGATTCATCCAGTCAGCCCTGCGTGAATGGGCCTACGCCTACACCTACCAAAACTCACAACACCGAGCCGATGCCATGAAATCCTGGCTACACCACTACAACTGGCATCGCCCTCACCAAGGCATCGGCCGCGCTGTACCTATCTCCAGGCTTAATCTGGGCGGATACAACCTCTTGACAGTTCACACCTAGGCCTTGCCCGAAGTTCTGCGAACGATCGCCACGATGGTTTCATACAGTTCGTTCTTGGCCTGTGCTTCCGAAAGCTCTCCCAACGCAGCTGCCTGAGACAAGGCCTCGGCGGCGCCAAGCATGGCCCATAAACTCGCTGCAGGGATGCCGTCAACGGGCGCGAATGGCGTCAGGGCGATGCGACACTTTTCCATATAAGTCGCCTGACAGGACCGCTTGATTTTTTCCAGTTCCGGCGAACTTGCGAGCGCCGCAATGATGCCTGGTATTTCACGCCCCTGAACGAGCACGCAATCGACATACGAGGACGAAATGGCCGCCGCCCTGCCAGCCAGGGTAGGCTCGCTTGCCTCGAGCGTCATATCCATGATCGACGTCTGGCGGTTGTCGAATTCCTTGTACAGCGCGATCAGCAATGTATGAAGATTTGGGAAGTGGTCGTACACGACCGGTTTCGCAACCATGGATTGCTCGGCGAGTCGCCCCAGTGTCAGGGCCGCAGTTCCATCCTCCCTTACGATTTGCCAGGCAGTGGCAATGAGCTGGCGATAACGCTCTTCCCGCGTCATGCGTTTGCGTACCGCCTGACCGGGCCTTTTCTTTTTGTCTTTCGGACTTGACTTATCCATGTGCCAAGCATAACCTACAAACGGTATATACGAATCGTATATAGCGCTCTGGGAGGTGCCGGCGACCCTCCTGCGCCAACCATCGACAGGAGGATCTGCCATGCACGCACTTATCGTTGTTGCCCACCCCAATCCTCGCTCGCTCACCCTGAGCATCGCTCAATCCATCGCTGCGGGCGTGACCCGGGCCGACGGCGGCCACACCGCCGAAATCGCCGACCTTGCCGCCGAAGGTTTCGATCCGCGATTTACCACTGCCGACCATGCGGTCCATGATAGAGCCGGCCCGCCTCCCCCCGATGTACTCGCGGAGCAGGCCAGGCTTGACGACGCCGACGCGCTTGTACTGGTCTACCCCATCTATTGGTGGTCGATGCCCGCGCTGCTCAAGGGGTGGATCGACCGGGTGTTCTCCAATGGCTGGGCTTACGACTCCAGTCCCGACACCGGGCTGGTCAAGAAGTTGCACAGGCTGAACGTTCACCTTGTCGGGATAGGCGGCGCCGACAGGGGAACCTATATCCGGCACGGCTATTTCGACGCCATGAATACGCAGATCGCACACGGCATATTCGATTTCTGCGGCGCACACGTCGTCCAATCACATTTCATGCTTGAGGCACAAACAAAAGACGCCATGGACAATCACGCATTTGCACAGGCCATCGGCCGTCGCCTCTTTGATTCGTCCATTCCGGTCCAAGCCGATAAGGACAGCGACCTTGCGAGGTGCTAACGGAAGACCGCCGGTCCAGACGATATGACGCGCCAATCTCGTTTTAGCCTTTCGGGTACGCTTTCAATCTGGAAATCGACCCCGACGCCCAGGAGCGCTGCTCGTCTCGGCGTCATCCGTCATGAGCAAGCCGCGCCCGACTATCTGCATCGACCTCGCAACGATCGAACAGGCTTAACTGTTGGGCATCTTGCTGCACGATTGCCTCAGCGAACTCGGCGCGAGCACTGAATACCCCTATCTGCCGTTGTACTGGGAAGAAGCAGGCCGCAAGCCATACCTCTTCCTTATAGAGGGCAGCGTCGCGGGCTGTGCGGTGGCTGTTCGCTTATGAAAGTAAGCGTACGGGCGATGTGGCATTGACCAAGCGCATGAAAGAAATGGCAGCGCTCAAACGGCGCTACGGCTATGGGCGCATCCATGTTGTGCTGCGCCGTAAAGGCTGGCAGACAAATCACAAGCGGGTCTGGCGGCGTTATAGCCAAGCAGGCTTGAGGCCTTCGTAAGCGTCGCCGCAAGCGCATCGCGCCCGCAGAACGGGTAGTTCGTCCCGTTGCGACGGCGCCGAATCAGAGCGTGTCGATGGACTTCCTGGCTGACGGCCTGGCCTAACACGCGCCTCGGCTACGGCGCTGGTGCTGACCCATATGCATGGGCAAGCGTAGCGCGGCGGCGGCTGCATTACCGTATCGCCGCACCGGCGCACCACCGCCTTGCCGTGTGCGCGCCACGCGCCGGTCAGACCTGCGCCATGCCGCCGTCGACAAACAGTTCAACGCCATTGACGAAGCTGGATGCGTCGGAAGCCAGGAAGGCCACGGCCTTGCCGACTTCTTCCGGCTCGCCCAGCCGGCCCAGCGGTATCTGGGAGGCCAGGTAGTCGAATAGGCCCTGGCGTCCCTCATCGGGGACCAGACCACCCAGGCCCGGCGTGCGGATAGGGCCGGGGCTCACGACGTTGACGCGGATGCCACGGCCCTTCAGGTCCAGGACCCACGAGCGGACGAAGTTGCGCACCGCCGCCTTGCTGGCGCTGTAGACGCTGAAATTGGCGGTGCCCATGACGGAAGCAGTGGAAGAGGTCAGGATCACGGACGCCCCGTCGACCAGCAAAGGCAGCGCCTTCTGCACCGTAAAGAGCACGCCCCGCACGTTGGTGCCGAAGATCCGGTCGAAGTGTTCTTCGGTGATCGCGCCTAGCGGCATCATGTCGCCGCCGCCGGCGTTGGCGAACAGGATGTCGAGCCGGCCGGCGGCGTTGGCGATCTGCGCGTAGACGCATCCAGGTCGGAGAGGACGGATGCATCGGCGCGGATAGCGGTGGCGGCCGGGCCGATGGCCGCCACGGCGGCGTCCAGCTCGGGCTGGCGGCGACCGGTAATGAAAACGCGGGCGCCCTGCGCCGCCAGTTCCTGCGCCGCGGCCACGCCGATGCCCGTACTGCCGCCGGTCACCAAGGCGATCTTGCCGTTCAATTGCTTGCTCATGACTTGCTCCATTTCGAGGGGTGTGGGGCGCCGGACCCCGTTCGCTTTCGCGGCTGTAGCCGTCGTTCGCGACCGGCTCGTCGTCCAGGCCATGGCGTCACTTTAGGCGCGCCCAATTTATGGAACAATGGAGAACAATGAAATTACTATCCATTGTCATGGATAATCCATGAATCAACTTCTAGCCATACGTGCATTCGCGCGCGTCGTGGAAGCCGGCAGTTTTACGCGCGCCGCCGACTCGATCGACATGCCCAATGCCACCCTCAGCAAACTGATCCAGGATCTGGAAGCACATCTGGGCGTCAAGCTGCTGCAGCGGACCACCCGCCGAGTCACCGTCACGCCGGAAGGCCAGGACTATTACGCCAAGACCGCGCGTCTGATCCATGATCTCGAGGACATCGATGCCTCGTTCAACATCGCCCACGGCAAACCGCGCGGCCGCCTGCGCGTCGACGTGGGCGGGTCCACCGCCCGCGACGTACTGATTCCGCTGCTGCCTGATTTCATGGGCCGATTTCCAGAAATCCGCATCGACCTGGGTGTATCCGACCGGTCGGTGGATTTGGTCGGCGACAACGTCGACTGCGTCATCCGCGGCGGCCGGATGAACAGCGCATCCCTGGTGGCGCGCCCCGTGGGCGACGCCATGATGATCACCTGCGCGGCGCCGGCATACCTGAAACAGTACGGCGTGCCTGCCTATCCGGAAGAACTGAAAAACGGACACCGGGTGGTCAGCTACATCTCAACGCAGGACAACCGCGCCGTACCCCTGCGTTTCCTGCGCGATGGCGAAAAGACGGAAGTCAAAGTGGAGCACCACGTTGGCGTCAATGAGAGCAACGCCCACCTGGCCGCCTGCCTGGCGGGCCTGGGCATTATCCAGACGTTCACCTACGCCGCCGGCCCGGCGCTACGCGGCGGCGCCCTCGTGGAAATACTGAAAAAATGGCGCCCGCCCCCTTACCCCTTCCATGTCCTCTACCCCCAGAACCGCTACGTCGCGCGGCGCTTGCGGGTGTTCATCGAATGGCTGGTGGAAGTGTTTCCTGCCAGGCTTGCGGGATATTGAAGGTCCATAGACCTAGTCCAGTCCCAGCGCGCGCAGCCACGCATCTACTTGGCCATACGCGTCGCGCTGCCACTGCCCGGCGGTCCGGTTCTTATACCGAGCGTGATTTTGCTCCGTAGATAGTCCGCTACCCTCAGACCTCGTTTTCCGGGCGCAGCCAAATCGAGGTAAGTCCGGACCGGACCAGGACATATGATTCCTGTCGCCGGCTCTGCCGTATCCATAAAAATGCCGGGTCTTCGACGACGGTAATAGTTACGTTGAATCCAAACCCGAGTACCAAATTCCAAGTTGGATGAACTTGGACAACTTGCACGGTAAGGCGGCGCCACCCAGGCGGAATTTGTAACAGCCCCGGCCATCCCCCTTGAACCCGTGCCAACCGCCCCTATAATTAGCACTCGCCGCCGATGAGTGCTAACACCGCCCCCGGCCGGTCCCTAGAGACAACCCTACATCGTATCGAACTACAGGAGTTCTTCATGGCCCTGCGTCCTTTGAATGATCGCGTGATCGTCAAACGCCTGGACAACGAGCGCAAAACCGCCTCGGGCATCGTCATCCCCGACAGCGCGGCCGAAAAACCTGACCAGGGCGAAGTGATCGCCGTGGGCCCCGGCAAGCGCACGGAAGACGGCAAGGTTCTGCCGGTTGACCTGAAGGCCGGTGACAAGGTGCTCTTCGGTAAGTATTCCGGCCAGACCGTCAAGGTCGATGGCGAAGAGCTGCTCGTCATCCGCGAGGAAGAAATCCTCGCCGTGATCCAGTAATTCCCCGTATCCCGAATACCGAATTCATCGAATTCCCGTAAGGAACCACTATGGCTGCCAAGCAAGTCCTGTTCAGCGATGACGCCCGCGTCCGTATCGTCCGCGGCGTGAACGTCCTCGCCAACGCTGTGAAAACCACCCTGGGCCCCAAGGGCCGCAACGTCGTGCTGGAGCGCTCCTTCGGCGCCCCGACGGTGACCAAGGACGGCGTGTCCGTTGCCAAGGAAATCGAACTGAAGGACAAGTTCGAGAACATCGGCGCCCAGCTGGTCAAGGATGTCGCCTCCAAGACCTCCGACAACGCCGGTGACGGCACCACCACCGCCACCGTGCTGGCCCAGGCCATCGTCCAGGAAGGCCTGAAGTACGTGGCCGCCGGTTTCAACCCCATCGACCTGAAGCGCGGCATCGACAAGGCGGTCTCCGCCGCCGTCGAAGAGCTGAAGAAGCTGAGCAAGCCCGTCACGACCAGCAAGGAAATCGCCCAGGTCGGCTCGATCTCGGCCAACAGCGATTCCTCGATCGGCCAGATCATCGCCGACGCGATGGACAAGGTCGGCAAGGAAGGCGTCATCACCGTCGAAGACGGCAAGTCGCTGGAAAACGAACTGGACGTGGTCGAAGGCATGCAATTCGACCGCGGCTACCTGTCGCCCTACTTCATCAACAACCCCGACAAGCAAGTCGCGGCGCTGGACGACCCCTTCGTCCTGATCTACGACAAGAAGATCAGCAACATCCGTGACCTGCTGCCCGTGCTGGAGCAAGTCGCCAAGTCGAGCCGTCCGCTGCTGATCATCGCGGAAGACGTCGAAGGCGAAGCGCTGGCCACCCTGGTGGTGAACAACATCCGTGGCATCCTGAAGACCACCGCCGTCAAGGCGCCCGGCTTCGGCGACCGCCGCAAGGCCATGCTGGAAGACATCGCCATCCTGACGGGCGGCGTGGTCATCTCCGAAGAAACCGGCATGTCGCTGGAAAAGGCTTCGCTGCAGGACCTGGGCCAGGCCAAGCGCATCGAAGTGGGCAAGGAAAACACCACCATCATCGACGGCGCTGGCGACAGCAAGTCCATCGAAGCCCGCGTCAAGCAAATCCGCGTCCAGATCGAGGAAGCCACCTCGGACTACGACCGTGAAAAGCTGCAAGAGCGCGTGGCCAAGCTGGCCGGCGGTGTCGCGGTGATCCGCGTCGGTGCCGCGACCGAAGTCGAAATGAAGGAAAAGAAGGCTCGCGTCGAAGACGCCCTGCACGCCACGCGTGCCGCGGTGGAAGAAGGCGTGGTGGCCGGTGGCGGCGTGGCCCTGCTGCGTGCCAAGCAAGCCATCGCCCAGCTGAAGGGCGACACGCCTGACCAGAACGCCGGTATCAAGCTGATCCTGCGCGCCGTCGAAGAGCCGCTGCGCACGATCGTCGCCAACGCCGGCGAAGAGTCCAGCGTGGTCGTCAACGCCGTGCTGAACGGCAAGGGCAACTACGGCTACAACGCCGCGACCGGCGAGTACGCCGACCTGGTCGAGCAAGGCGTGCTGGATCCCACCAAGGTCACCCGCACCGCCCTGCAGAACGCCGCGTCCGTCGCCAGCCTGCTGCTGACGGCCGAGGCCGCCGTGGTCGAGCTGGTCGAAGACAAGCCCGCCGCGCCGGCTGGCATGCCCGGTGGCATGGGCGGCATGGGCGGCATGGACTTCTAAGCAAGTCCTGCCCAACGGGCCCGGCCAGTTCCGGGTCCGCGCCGCAAGAGAAAAAGGCCAGGTCCCCGGACCTGGCCTTTTTTTATTGCGTGCGGATCGTGGCGCCGCGGCGGCGCCCTATCGGCCGGGATTCACACGCTGGTACTCATTAGGGATCGCGGGGGCGCGCATGGCGGGCAGCAGGTCGCCGTAGGCCGAAGCCGCGGCGCCCGACGCGGACGTGCTGCTGTCCGTCAAGCCCAGGCGCGAGGGCACGGTGCGGATCAGCTCGCCAACACGGCGCAGGGCGCCCCGCAGGAAAGAGGAACCCTCCATGGCACCGCCCCGCGTGCCCGCGCGCCGCCGCTGGGCATCGCGGCGGCGCATAACGCTGGCCTGATAGACCGCGTCGGCGTCATACGTCTGCCGCACGCCGGATCTCTCCGCGCTGGACGGCCCGGCGTCCGAGGGATAGTGCGCCGGCTCGCGGTCGGACTTGATCTCGTTGTAGATGCCGTCCATCGCCGAGCGGCCGCTTATCCAGTTGTCCTCCATCCACGCCTCTGTATGGCCCAGGCGCCTGCCGAATACGTCCTGGGCGGCGGTCAGGTCGAAAAACGCGGTGTACAGGAATCGATGCCGCTCGTACATCCCGTGCCGCGCGCAACGCCGAGACAGGTCCGCGCGGTCGAACAGCCACACCAGTGCGCCGTCCTGCGTCGTGGTCAGGCCGGACTTACCGTTGCCTTCCGCCACGATCAGCGTCTCGCCCTGCTTGGCGCAGGAGGCGAGCGCCTGGAACAGCAGGTAGCCATACAGGGTGCCGCCAAGAGTCCGCAAGGTCTCGCGCACCTCGTTCATCCGCTCCGCCAATTGCTTGCTGACGCGGACCCGCAGCTTCGTCCTTCCGGGTACCGTCAGCGACGTGGTCCTGCCCTCCCAAAGAGGCAGGGCGTTCCGTGTTTCCGGGCCCCTGTCGCCGGCGAATGCCGGGCGAGCGGCGCCAGGCATGCCCGGCGAGGCGGCCGGCGATGCATCGGCCGCGGCAACGCGCATGTCGAGCACCGGCGCGAAGCGCAGCGGAACGTACCCGGGCGGAGGCGCACTTGGTTCAGGCGGCACGGACGGATCGGGAAGCACGTCCCGGAAGCCGGTGGCCGAGTTCTCTGTATGGTCCGCGGCAAGCTGCTGGCATAGCGCGATCAGGTAGCTTTCTACCTGGCGGTACTGGCTGGCATAGTGCGGGCTGCCCGGCTCCAAGGGCTGCAGGAGCGGATCCCAGACGCAGCGCCCGTTCTCCATATGGACCGTGGGCCTGGCCTGGCGGACCAGCGCATCCCAGTCGGCGGGCGGCGCGCCGCTGGCCGCATCGCAGGGCGGGACGATGAGATCCAGCACCGGAAAGACGCCAAGGCGCGTGCCGATCTCGGCCAGCCTGTTGAACAGCACGCGGCCGGAGGGCTCCTTGTCGATGAGACGGATACGTTCCATGAACTGATATCGAAAAGGCATATAGTCCTTGGCGACCAGGACGGTGCAAATGCCGTCGAGATCGTCCATGACATAGCCGTCATGCCCGGGGCCGACAGTCGGCGTCCCCGTCGTCAAGGGGATAGGCAGGTGGAGCAGTGAGCCGGAAGATGCCGCCGGCGATGTGGTTTGCATGCTGCGCTCCTGTAAAGCGGATGGGAGAAGGATGGCTGCGACACGGGCTAGAGGCCCGGGCCCCGCGACGGACTCCGGGCGGGAGCGCGCGTGTAGACGTTAGGCACGCCGGATCGTCCGGGCAGGCTGCGCGCCGGCGACGCCGCGCGGTCGCCAAAGGAGCGGGCAAACGCCCGGGCGGACTCCTGCAGCCAGTGCGCAATGCGGCTGTCCCGGCTGGCAGGAGCCTGCGCACCCGGACTGCGCGTAATGTCTTCCTGGCCCGCGGCCCAGCCTTGCTGCGGGGCTGGGGTCTCGACCTGCGCGGTGGGCTGGTCCGGAACCGGCATGCCCAGGGTCCGTGGCCGCTGCGGCGGCATCTCCGGCACGGTCCTGGCGGCCGGATCCGCCGGGGCGCGCATCGCGGCAGGCGTCCGGGGACGTTGGCGTGCATCGATCAACTCGGCCTCGAACTGCTTTTGCGCCTCCAGTACATCAGCCCCCTGCTGCAGTACGCCGACCTTGGCGGCCAGGCCGCATCGCGCGACCAACAGTTCCGCGAAGGCGCCGCTGGCCCGGGCCTCGCGATCGGTCAGGTCCTTGGACTGCGCCTGCCCGGCGAGCGCGGTCTTGTTGAAGCACCACACGGGCGTGTTGCCGCCCACCTTGTGCACGCCATCCTTGCCGCTGGCGCTGTGGTGGATCAGCAGCATCACGCGAGAGCGGCCGTATACCCAGAGATCCGTCAGCAGGCGCTTGCCCAGCACGGTCTCCTGGAGCTGCCGGAGAACGACAATCACGTCCTCCCGCACCGCCTGGCCACCATCCGTCAGCCAGGCGGGCATGAGCATATCGAGCGTGTCGAAATAGGTGGCCCCTCGTTTCCATTCCGGCAGATAGGAGGAATTGGCGTCGGTGCGCCAGACGGGAAACGCCGGGCAGAACCGGGATGCCGCGAAGGCCGGCGCGGTCTCGATGGCCAATTCGGCCATGAAAGCGGGTTCGACATCCTTGGATCGCAGCGGCGGAATACCTGGCCAGGCGCGCTCGGCCGCCAGATTGCGCAGTTGGGCCAGTTCCCAGATCAGGCTTTTATAAGCGTCTGGCTCCGGATGCGATGTCCCCAGGCCCTGCTCAGCCAGCTTGCAGTCCCAAAGGACCGCGCCGTCGACAGTCGCCGATACGCCAAGAGCGGGCACATGGGTACTGGCCACATCGAAATCGTCGCGCGGGCCGATCGCGATGCGCACGCCCTGGTTGGACAAGGCGCGGAGATCCGCCAATATGGCGCGTCCCGTGCCGGTGGTGGCGACCAGTTTGAAGATCTCGATCAGGCGTATCTGCCTGTCGCTCTGGCTGTATGCCTGCGCCAAATAGATATCGCCGATCTCGTCGAAATGGGCGCGGCCGTAATGCTGCGCATTGCGCGTATCCAGGCGCTGCGCCGCGCCGGGCAGCGCGCGGCTTTCCGTACGGGGTGACGGGGGAAGCGGGGTTGAAAGCGTGATGTGCATGGCTGCCTCTTCCTAGGCGCGATAGCCGCTGGCGCCATCGCGTGCGATGGGGGCGGCGTACACGGCCGGCTCGGGGCGTGCCGGCGACGGGCTGCGCGACGACGGTATAACGAGCTGGCCCAGCGAAGTCGCGAGCGCGCGCGCGTTGCGCAGCCAACGGCTGGGCCGGCTGAACTGGCCCGGGCGTGGCGGGCTGGCGTCTGCCGGCCCGGCGTCCGAATCGGCACTGCCGTGCGTACGGCTGGCCATGCCCGCGTCCAGGACGGGCGCCGCATCGTCCGGCACGACCAGCGCGCCGGCGAAAGCCGCGGGCGCGGGAAAGGCCGGCGAAGGCGCCGGCGACAACGGTACGGGCGACGAAGCGGCTGCCGGCGAGAGCGAAGGCGAAAGCGGAGGCGAGCCGTGGGCCGGCGCGGGCATCCGGTTCGCGCGCGGCGGCAAGGGCGGCGCGGGGATGGAGGCCTGTGCCGCCCCGCCTTGATCCCGCGAAACCGGCATGCTGCCGACAGCAGGGGTATCGGGTGGCTGCCGTATTGCCGGCGGCATCTCTTCCAGCTTGCCCGGGACGCGCTGCCGGCGGCTTTCCAGGAGCTCCCGTTCGAACAACTGTTGGGCCGCGGGCATGGTCGCTTCCGTACCCAGAAACCCCAGCTGGGTCTGCAACAGGGTGCGGGCCCGCAGCAGCTCCACCACCGCGCCGCTGGCTTGCCGCTCGATGCGCGTCAACGCGGGAGACGAGGCGCGCAGGCTCAGCGACGACGCATTGAAGCCCCAGAACCCCGTGCCGTCGCGGCGCCGCACGCCGTGATTGCCGTTGCGGCTGCAATGCACCACCAGCACCGCCGAGGCACGGCCATACACCTGCAGCTCGTGCAGCAGCCGCTGGCCCATGTCGGTGCGGCGAACGGTCTGGAGCACTTCGGTCAGGTCGTCCCGGACGTGGATGGCCTGCTCCGTCAGCCACGCCGGCATCAAGCCGTCCAGCCCGTCAAATGTCAGCGCGCCGGGCCACCGCGGCAAGCGCTGGGGATCGTACGAAGCGGCAGGCGTGTCGAACGGCGCACCGCCATGGGCAGGATCGACGGCCGGCGCGGCACGCACGGCGAGCTCCGCCATGAAGGCACGCTGGACATCGTCGGGCTCCGGCAGCGGCAGATCGGCGGCCAGGCGATGGATCGCGAAGTTGCGGACCACCGCGGCGTTGTGGATCAGGCACGTGTACGCGTCATGATCGCGGTTCCCTGCCAGCAAGGGGCCGGCGTAACGCAGCAATTCCCAGCGGATGCCGTCGTCCCAGGTTATGAGCGTCCGCCCCCCGCACCGGTCGGCGGCGTCGGGATCGACGGCGCCACCGACGCCCAGCGAGATCCGCTCGCCTTTTTGTGTGCAGGCCTTGATATCCGCCAGCAACATGCGCCCGGTGCCGGTGGCCGCCAAGAGATCGAACACCGCCTGGATTTCGGTGTACCGGGCCGCCCAGTCGAGGCTCAGCAGAACGGGCCCGATGGCATCGAAGTGGACAAGTTGATGGGCGTCGCGGAATTCGCGGCGGTATCGGGCGAGCTGCTCGCCCGTGGGAACGGAGGGATCAGCCGGAGCAACCGTCGGAAGAAAGCTCTGGGTATTGATGGAGAGATCCATGGACGCCTTCGTGATTGATCGAGATCGGACGCATGCCAAAAAGCGGCGTGATTGCGTACGAACCGGGCACGCGCTGTTCCCTGCCCGCCCTGCCATTCGGATCAAGTCACGCCCGGGCTGGGATAATCCCGAATATTTTTGGCGCCAATTTGGGATAGAATTTTCCGGCCTCCTCCCCGCCCCTCGCGCCGCGCCGGGCGGCTCCTTCCCCTTACGCGGATACGCCATGGCCGCCACTCCCGAGCAATTCCCCTTTATCTCGGTCGCAGGTAAACCCTATGAACGCGGCCTGCAATACGGCCGCGCGGCGGTGGACCGGGTGCGCAAGAGCGCCGCGATGTACGGCCAGACCCTGGTGTCGCTGGGCTACGACAGCGCGGCGCGCGGCCGGCTGATCGAGTCCTTCGCCAAGGAAATCGAAGCCTATGGCCCGCACTACATCGAGGAGATGCGCGGCATCGCCGACGGCGCCGGCGTGCCTCTGGAAGACATCGTCATGATCAACGCCCGCACGGAAGTGGTCGCCAAGGCGCGCGCCGAGAAAAAGAAAGCGGCCGAACTGGAGCCCGGCGACGGCTGCACCGGCGCGCTGGTGCTGCCGGAGCGGTCCGCCACGGGCAAGCTGTTGCACGGCCAGAACTGGGACTGGCGCGCGGAATGCGCCGAGACGTCCATCGTGCTGCGCATCCGCCAGGACGACGGGCCCGACATGCTTACCTTCGTCGAGGCCGGCGGGCTGGCGCGCAGCGGCCTGAACAGCAAGGGGATCTCCATCACCGCCAACTATCTGGAGTCGGATCGCGACTTCAAGCAATTGGGGGTGCCGCTGTCGCTCATCCGCCGCAAGGTGCTGGAGCAGCAGCATTTCGCGCTGGCCATCAAGGCGGTGGCGACGACGCCCAAGTCCTGCTCGAACAACATCATGCTGGGCATGGCGGAGGGCTTCGGCATCGACTTCGAATGCACGACGGACGAAGCCTTTCCGATCTACCCCGGCGCCGACGACCTGATCGTGCATGCCAATCACTGGGTCAGCGAGGTCGCGCTGTGCAAGCTGCGCGACACGGGGCGCGCCAGCACGCCGGAAAGCCAGTACCGCGACTGGCGCGTGCGCCGGCTGCTGAACCAGCGCAAGGCGCTGACGCGCGACGACCTGCGCACGGCGTTTTTCGACGACTTCGGCACGCCCTATTCGGTATGCCGCCCGCCACGTCCCGGCAGCCATGACAACTTGTCGGCTTCCGTGGCGATGGTCGTGATGGAACCCGCCGTGGGCGAGATGGACGTCGTTCCCCTGCCTGCACTGAACCGCGTCTATACCCGCTATAGCCTGACAGCCGAACCCACGGTGCACACCCACGGCCAGACAGCCGGGCGCTGAACGCGCAAGGAGCACGCATGAAAACGAACGACCGGATCCCGCGCCCCGACCTTGGCGTGCTCGTCGCTTCCCTGGCGCTGGCCCTGGCGGCCGCCACCGGCATCGCGCGCGCGGCCGACGCCACGCCCTTGCGCATCGCCATGACCGCCGATATCCGTTCCACCGAGCCGGGCGTGAACCGCGACGCCAACAGCGATATGGTGGTGATGCATATCGTCGAGGGGCTGGTCGCCTTCGGCGAACATGCCGAGATCAAGCCCTTGCTGGCCAAGTCCTACCGCATCGGCGAGGACGGCAAGACCTACACCTTTACCCTGCGCGACGGCGTCAGCTTCCAGAACGGCGCGCCGCTGACCGCGCAGGACGTCGTATGGAGCTGGGATTACTTCATGGATCCCAAGACCGCGTGGCGCTGCCACGGCGACTTCGACGGCAGCGGCGGCGCCAAGGTGATCGCCGTGGAGGCGCCCGACCCGCATACCGTGGTGTACCGCCTGGACCGGCCCTACGGCCTGTTCCTGGCATCGCTGGCGCGTCCGGATTGCGCCGGCAGCGGCGTGGTCCACCGCGATTCGCTCAACGCCGACGGCACGTGGAACAAGCCCATCGGCACCGGTCCGTTCATGCTGCGGGACTGGAAGCGCGGCCAGTACATCAGCCTGGTGAAGAACCCGCGCTACGCCAACCAGGAGGGCAAGCCGGACGGCTTCACCGGCTCCAAGCGGCCGCTGGTGGACGAAGTGCGCTTCATGATCGTGCCGGACGATGCGACCGCGAAGGCCGCCTTGCAGCGCGGCGACATCGACATCATCCAGGACCTGTCGTACAGCGACGTCAAGCCCATGCAGGAGGTGCGCGGCGTCAAGGTGGCATCGTCGCCGGTCATGAGCCTGACGGCCTTGCTGATGCAAACGCGCGATCCGCTGCTCTCCAGCGTCAAACTGCGGCAAGCCATCGTGCACGCCATCGACAACGCCCAACTGGTGGCGGCAGTGGGCGACGGGCTCATGCAGCCCAGTACGTCCATGGTGCCCTTGATCTCTTCCTATTACGACACGGCGCAGCAGCAGACCTGGAAGTACGACCCGGCGCTGTCCCGCAAGCTGGTGTCGGAATCGGGCTACAAGGGGCAGGAGATCGTCATCCTGGCCACCAAGCGCTACCCCGAGACCTATACATCCGCCGTGATCATCCAGGCGATGCTGCAGGCGGTGGGCATCAATACGCGGCTGGAGGTCATGGAATGGGCCTCGCAGCTGGACCGCTACAACAGCGGCAAATACCAGATGATGACCTTCCCGTATTCGGCGCGGCTGGACCCCAGCCTGAACTACGAGATGATGGCCGGCGACAAGAACAAACAGCCGCGCAAGGTATGGGATGACCCCAAGGCGCTGGCGCTGATCGAAGCCTCGTCAAGGACGACCGACATCGCGCGGCGCCAGGCGCATTTCGACGAGCTGCACCGGCTTTTCCTGGCCGATGCGCCCATGATGCCCCTGTTCAACGGACTGGATGTGGGGGCCTTTCGGGAGACGGTGAAGGGCTACACGCCCTGGGCCTTGAAGCGCGCGCGAGCCTGGGAAGTCGCGAAGACACCCTGACCGACCGGCATTACAGCGACAGCCCGAAGCCGCGGGCGTAGCGGACCGGGCCCACGCCGCCGCTGCCGTCCGGCATGGGGATGTCGACGGGCAGCCTGCCCGTGGCCGGGCTGGCGCCGACCATGACGTCCACCAGCAGGGGCAGCGATGGATAGCGCAAGCCCGATTCGTCGCCATCGCAGGAATAGGCGGCCAGGGTGGCGTCGGCGATGTCGTCGTAATCGACCGCGTCATAGGGTGCGCGCAGCGCCACGTGGATGACCGACTTGCCCTGCTCCTTGGCGTATTCCATCGCATTGCGAGCCTGTTGGGCCTGGTCCGGCGTGGCGGGCGGGATGCCGGTGAATTTTTTCACCGGCGGCGCCGCGTCGGCCATTGTGCCGATGACGACCACGTCGGCCTTGTCCATGGCTTGTTTGCGTGCCTCCCAGGACATCGCGCCCAATGCCGCGGCGCTTGTGGCCGCGTGGCCTTGCTGCACGAAGCGGCGGCGCATGGCCTCGGCCTGCTCTGCCCGGGGCGCCAGGATGAAGACCCGCTGCGCGGGCGCCTTCAAGGGCAAGACTTGCCCCTCGTTGTGCAACAGGGTGATGGACGCGCGGGCGATACGGGTTTCCACTTCCCGATGGGCCGGGCTGCCGATGACGGACAGGTCCGGCAGCGCGTCGCGTTCCCCGTTGGCGGTGATACGGTGGCGCAGCTTCATTTGCACGATGCGGCTGACCGAACGGTCGAGCTCGGCCCGATCGATCTTGCCGCTGTCGACGGCGGCCACGAGTTCGTCCATCAATCGGGAGAGCGCTTGCACCTGGGCGGGGGTGTGGATGTCCAGGGGCATCAGGACGATGTCCACGTCGGCCTGGAAGGCCTTGATGACGGCGTCGGCCGGCTCGAAATGTTCGCCGATGCCGCTCATGTAAAAGGCATCCGTGATCGAGACACCGCGATAGCCGAGTTCTTCGCGCAACAGGTCGTGCTGGATCCTGCGCGACAGCGTGGCCGGGACCATGATGGGTTCCCCGGTACGCGAGGCGATCTCGCTTGAATCGAGCGACGGATACGGGATGTGGGCGGTCATGATCATGTCCGGGGCGTGTCCGGACTCGATGGCATGCCGGTACGGCGCCAGGTCCGCGGCATAGGCGTCGGCCCGGGGTTTCTCCACCCTGGGCGAGCCATGATGCGCGCCGGAGACCGTGCCGCCATGGCCCGGGAAGTGCTTGAACGCGCTGATGACGCCGGCCTGGCGCGCGCCCTGAGCGGCCAGGCCGCTCAATAGCCCCACGGTGTCGGCGTCATCGCCATACGCATGGACGTTGACGACCGGGTTGCGCGGATCGCGGTTCGTATCCACCACCGGCGCAAAATTGACGTTGAATCCGACCGCGCGGATTTCGGTCGCCCGCACCCGCCCGGCCGCCACGGCCAGGCTGCTGTCACGGCTGCCCTGGAAGGCGGCGCCCAGCGCCATATTGCCGGGGAAGGCCGCCATGGTACGCGGCAGGTGCACCGCGTTGCCGCCCTGCGCATCGATGCCGATCAACATGCCGAGCGGGTTGTCCGGCGCCCTGGCCTGGCGGATCTGCCCGGTAAACCGGCGCGTTTGCTCCAGGTCCACGATGTTCCCGCCCAGCAGGACCACCCCGCCGATGGCGTTGTCGCGCAATGTCGCGGCAAGCGCGGGAGGCAGCGCCACCATGTCGTCGCGACACGTGGGTTCGCTGTCGGGACACCAATGGCGCAGCCCCATCATGATCTTCTGGCCGATCTTCTGGCGCGTGTCCATGCCGTCGACGATGCGGTCCGCCCGCCGCTGGACATCCGGATTGCCCAGGCAGGCGCAGAGTAGAGCAACAAACAGCAAAGCGATCGGCAGGCGCGGGCGCGGCATTCTTCAAACCTGTGTGTGGGGGGCCACGAAAAAAAACAGGCAGGAGAGTATGCCGCCGCGCCAGGCGGCAAGCGGCCGCAATCGTATTTAAGACAAAGCGACGCCGGCGAGACCCGGCGGGCGACCTCCCCCGCCGCCCGGGCCTGGGCCGGCGCGCTATTCGCTGACCTTCGCGCCCCAGGCGAAGGGCTTGCCTTCCCATACGGTGAAGCCGGTCAGGCGCTTGCTGACGCCCCAGGGCTGGTTGCCATTGGACAGCAGGATCAACGGCGCCTGCGCGAGCATCAGGGGATGCAGTTTGTCGAAGATGGCCTGGCGCCTGGCGGGATCGAGCTCGGAAAAACTTTCGTCGATCAGCGCCTGCGCCTGGGGATCGTCCCAGACCTTGCGCGGCTGCTTGTCCTTGTTGCCGGAGAACTGCTCATAACTCAAGGCGGGATCCAGGCGCGACGAATAGCTGAACGAGCTGATCTGGTAATTGCCCTTGTTGTAGCGGTCCAGCTGCGTGGCCCATTCCAGTACTTCGATCTGGGCATTGATGCCCACCGCCTGCATCATGGCCTGCGCCATGACGGCCACCTGGTAGCTGGGCACATGCGCCCGCTTGTTGGCGTAGATGACGATCTTCTCCCCCTTGTACCCGGCTTCCTTGAGCAGCTTCTGGGCCAGGGCGGGGTCGTAGCGGTAGGCCTGTTCCTGGACTTTGTCGTAGAAGGCGGAATCGCGCGACACCGCCGACGCGTTGGGCGTGCCCAGGCCTTCGGTGGCCGCCTGCACGATCTGCGGAATGTCCAGCGACGCGGCGATGGCCTGGCGCAGCTTGACGTTCTTCAGCAAGGGATCGCGGGTCTGGAACAGCAGCGTGTGCTTGGCCGAATCCGAGGCAACCTGTATGCGCACCTGCTTCTGCGACTTCAGCTCCGGGACATCGGTATAGGGAATCTGGCCCGCGTCGATGGCGCCGGACAGCAGGCCCGCCTTTACGGTGGACGCGTCGGGCACCACCAGGAACTTGACCTCGTCCACCAGCGGCTTCTTGTTGCCGAGATAGCCGTCGGCCTTGTCGCCCGGGGGCGAGACGTAGTCCTTGAACGCCTTGAGCACGATGTATTCGCCACGCTTCCATTCGCCGAACATGAACGGGCCGGTGCCCACCGGCTTGTCCCAGCTGCCGTCCGCCTTGACCGAGGCCTTGCTCAGGATGGCCGTCATGCCGCAGTCCGTACGAGCCAGGGTATCCAGGAACACGGCGGACTTCCGGTTGAGCTTCATCACGAAAGTCCTGCCGTCCGGCGCGGAGACTTCTTCCACCTTCAGGCCATTGCGGCCGTCGAACTCGCTGCGGCAGCGCCAGTCGGTGGCCGGATCCATGTAGCGCTGCCAGCTCCACATGACATCCGCGGAAGTCAGCGTGTCGCCGTTATGGAATCTGACGCCGTCGCGCAGGGTGAAGGTATAGGTCAGGCCGTCGGCGGATACATCGACGGATCTTGCCACCAGCGGTCCCACGGAGCCGTTGGCGCGATAACCGACCAGCCCCTCCACCATATTCAGCACTACGCCGTCCGTCGTGTCGTCGCGGTTGACGCCCGGATTGGTGGAACGGATATCGGCCGGCTCGGAAATGACGTAGGACGACGCCTGCGCCACCCCCGCGGCCGTCAGGAAAAGGGCGGCCAGGGCGACTTGCGCTGAGGGAAGGGATTTCACCGGGGACTCCTGGAAATGACAATATTGGCGCCAAATTTGTGCATTATGGGGAGCGGCCGGCGGACGCGTAACCCGGGATTTTCCCCAGGCATCGGCGCCGCGGGTAAGGAGCCGTGCCCGTCAGGGCATGGTCTGCATGACGTGTTCGCGGATGATCTTCTGCAGGCGCTTGACGTCGCGCGCCTGCAGCGCCGCGACGATGTCGAAGTGTTCGCGCACGGATTTCTCGATGCGGGCGCGCGTCATCCATTGCGTAGCCGGCGCGGCGACGGCGCGGCTGCGCATATCCTGGATCAGCGCCACCAGCTCGCGGTTGACGCACATGTCGTACAGCGTTTCGTGGAATTGCAGGTTGACTTCGTACTGCTGCAGCAGCGTGCCGGTCAGGACCAGCTGTTCGAAGCGTTCGGCCATGGCGCGCAGCTGGGCGACCTTGGCATCGGTGACCTGGGGCATCAGGTCGGCGGCAGCGCCCACTTCCAGCATGGCGCGGATATCGCGGATGTGGTTCTGGCGCCGCTCGTCGATGGCGTGGACGTGATAGCCCCGATTGGGCACATGCTCGATGACGCGCTTCTGCGTCAGGTGGTCCAGCGCCCGCCGCACGTCCAGGCGCTTGGCGCCATAGCGTTCCTGCAAGTCGATCTGCTTGAGCCAGGCGCCGGCGCCGAATACGCCGGACTGGATGTCCCGCGCCAGTTGGTCGGCCAGTGACGCCGGTGCGGTGGAGGCTGCCGTCTTCGGCATGATGGGATTCCGTGATTGAGGTCTGGCGGAATTTTATGAAATTTGCCCGGGGCTTCACAGGCGCGAGCAAGGGAAGGCGCCGGCACGCGGCCCGCGCGCACGGCACAGCCCGGTCCGCCGGGGATCACGCGGCCGCGGTCGCCGGCGGCGCATCGGCGAAGCGCCATTTCAGGCGCACGCCGCCGCTGTCGCTGGAGACCAGCATGGGAATGGCCGCCAGCAGGCGCCGCGTATAGTCCTGCGTGGGCGAGTCGAAGATGTGGTCGCGGCTGCCCTGCTCCACGATGGCGCCATCCTGCATGACGATCACGCGATCGGCGACCTGCTCCACCACGCCCAGGTCGTGGCTGATGAACAGGCAACTGAAGCCGTGCTTGCGCTGCAGGTCGGCGAACAGGTCCAGGACCTGGGCGCGCACCGTTACGTCCAGCGCGGAAACCGGTTCGTCGGCGATGACGAAGGATGGCCGGCGCACCAGGGCGCGGGCGATGGCGACCCGCTGGCGCTGGCCGCCGGACAGCTCATGCGGATAGCGCACGCCATATTCCCCCGACAGGCCCACTTCGTCCAGGGCCTCGCGCACGCGGCGGTCCTTGTCGGCGGCGGTCAGGCCGGGCACCAGGCGCAGCGCCTCGCCCACCAATTGCGCGATGGTCATGCGCGGGTCCAGCGACGAATACGGGTCCTGGAACACCATCTGGCAGTTCAGCCGGTAATCGTTCCAGCTGGCGTGGCCGCGCGCGACGGGCTGGCCGCGGAACAGGATCTGCCCTTCGGACGGCGCGACCAGTCCCGCGATGGCGCGCCCCAGCGTGGTCTTGCCGGAACCCGAACCGCCGACCACGGCCACGACCTCGCGCGGATGCACCGCCAGCGAGATGCCGTGCAGGGCGCGCTTGGCCGCGGTGCGCTTGAACAGGCGCTGGCGCCCGGCGTAATCCACCACCAGCTGGCGCACTTCCACCAGGGGCGGTTCGCGCGGCGGCAGGCGGGCCGGCATGCGGCGCGGCATGGCCTGCAGCAGCTTGCGGGTGTAGGGATGCCGCGGGCGGGCCAGCAGGTCCGCGGTGGCGCCGCTTTCGACGATTTCGCCTTGCGACATGACGATCACGCGTTCGGTGTAGCGCGCCACCATGGGCAGGTCGTGGCTGATCATGAGAACGGCGGTGCCATGCTCGCGCGTCAGGCCCACCATCAATTCCAGTACGTCGCGCTGCACCACGGCGTCCAGCGCGGTGGTGGGCTCGTCGGCCACCAGCAGCGCGGGCGCCAGCAGCATGACCGAGGCCAGCATCATGCGCTGCCGCATGCCGCCGGAAAACTCATGCGGCCATGCGCTGAGCGCGGCCTCCGGGTCGCGCAGGCCCACCCGCGCCAGCATGTCCAGGATGCGCCGGCGGCGCTCGGCGGCACCCAGGTCGCGGCGATGCAGGGCCAGGCCCTCTTCCAGCTGGCGGCCTATCGTCATGGAGGGGTTGAGCGAGGTCATGGGTTCCTGGAACACCATGCCGATGCGGGCGCCGCGCAGGCGCCGCAGCGCGGCCGGCGTGGCGCGCGCGATATCGGTTCCCTCTACCGCGATACGGCCGCCGACGCGCACCAGGGGCGGCGGCGTCAGGCCCAGGATGGCGCGGGCCGCCTGCGTCTTGCCGCTGCCCGATTCGCCGACGATGCCCACCATCTCGCCGGGCGCGATGTCGAAGGACACGTCGCGCACGATTTCGCGGCCGCCCTGCCCCACGGCCAGCGTCAGCCCTTGCACGCTGACCAGGGCTGGATTGCCGGCGCTCATTGCATGCCCCGCATGCGCGGATCCAGGCGGTCGCGCACCGCATCGCCCAGCAGGTTGATGCCGAGCAGCGTCAGCGCGATGCACAGCCCGGGCAGGATGGACAGATACGGGGCCTGCGACAGGAAGGGCCGCGCCGCCGACAGCATATTGCCCCAGGTCGGCGCTGGCGGCGGAACCCCCAGGCCCAGGAAGGACAAGGCGCTTTCCGCCAGTACGACCCAGCCGAACATCGACGTGGCCAGCACCGTCAATGGCGCCACGCAGTTGGGCAATACATGGCGCGCCATGGTGTAGAGCTCGGAATTGCCCAGCACCCGGGACGCCTCGATGAACTCCCGTTCGCGCAACGACAGCACGGTGCCGCGCACGATACGGGTAACCGAGGGCGTATAGGCCAGGCCCAGGGCCAGGATGATGCCGTACTTGTTCGCGCCCACCACGGCCAGCAGGCCCAGCGCCAGCAGCAGGCCGGGGAACGCCAGCAATGCATTGTTGAAAGCCATGACGATGCGGTCGGTCCACCCCCGCACGAAACCGGTAAGCAGCCCTACGCAGGTGCCCGCGGCCAGCGCGAAGGCCACCGTCAGCAGGCTGATCCACACGCTGGCCGAGGCCCCGGCCATCAGGCGCGACAGCTCGTCGCGGCCGAACTCGTCGGTGCCCAGCAGGAAGGCTCCGCCCGGCGCCCGCAGCCGCGCCAGGAAGTTGATCTTGAGGGGATCGTGGGGCGTCCATGCGACGCCGACGATGGCCGCGACGACGACGATGCCCACCAGAACGCCGCCCACCAGCGCATTGGCTGCCATGCGTTTTTTCATTCGACGGTCACCCTGGGATCGAAGAAGGGATAGCACAGGTCGACAATCAGATTGACGACCACGTAGATCGCCGCCACGAACAGCAGGCAGCCCTGGATCACCGGGTAATCCCGGCCGAAGATGGAATCCACCAGCAGCCGGCCCAGGCCGGGGATGGTAAAGACGGTTTCCACCACGGCGATACCACCCAGCAGATTGCCCAGCACCAGGCCGATCAGGGTCCAGGTCGGGCCGAAGGCATTCTTGAAGGCATGCCGCATCAGCACCGTGCGCTCGGACAGTCCCTTGGCGCGCGCGTGGGTGATGTAGTCGAGCCGCAGTACTTCGAGCGTACTGGCGCGCGCCATGCGCATGATGACGCCGATCTCGTGCAGGAACAGCGTCAGCACCGGCAGGACCAGGTAAAGCAAGCCCGCCTGCCAATCGCTGGAAATGGACACATAGCCGACCACCGGCAGCCACTGCAGCTTGACGCCGAACAGCAGCAGCAGGAGCAGTCCGCCCCAGAACGTCGGGATGGAAACCAGCAGCGTCGCGCCGCCGACCAGCATCACATCCGGCAGCGCATTCTGCTTCCAGGCGGCGATCATGCCGGCCGGCACCGCCACCAGGCTGGCGAACAGCACCGCGGCCAGCACGACCTGGGCGCTGACCAGGAAGCGTTCCCACACCAGTCCCAGGACGTGCTGCCCGGTCGTAATGGAGACGCCCAGGTCGCCATGCAGCATGTTGCGGAACCAGATGCCGAACTGGACCAGCCAGGGCTGATCCAAGCCCAGGCGGGCGCGCAGATCCGCCAGGCTGGCGGGGTCGGCCAGGTCCCCCAGCATCAGTTGCGCGGGATCGCCGGGTATCAGGCGGATCATCACGAATACCGCGACCGCCACGATCAGCAGCGTGGGCAAGGTCATCGCGATACGGGTCAGCGCGAAACGCAGCATGGTATCCGTCCTTGGCCATCAGGGCAGGCGCCGCCGCGGCCGGCGCGGCCCGGCGCCGCCGCGCACCGTCCGGCACGTCCGTCGCACGCGCGCGGCCTGGCGATCATCATGACTCGCCGCGGTCCCGCCGCAGCACCTTGGCGAAAAAGTCCTGGACCACGCCCACCACTTTCATGCCGTCGTGCGGCACGTTGTCGACCACATCCATTTCCACCGCCACGCCGGCGGCCTCGAAAGACCGCTTCAGCGCCGCCAGGCGCTCCGGCCGCGTGCGGCCGGCGTCGTTGCAGCCCGGCATGTAGTACTTGCCGCCGGGCTGGTGCGTGATTTCCCAGGTCTCCAGGTCGGCCTTGCCCACCACCATGTGCACGGCGACGCGCCGCAAGGCATCCAGGTCCAGCGCCTTGCCATAGCGGGCAGCCATGTCGCGCGTCCCCACCCACCAGTCCTTGTCGGCGTCCAGCAGCGTCACGGAGCCCGGGGCGCCGATGGAGACGGCGCGCAGGCGTTCCGGATGCAAAAGGGCGAAGCGGTTGACGAACTGCCCGCCGCCCGAATAACCGAACAGCATGAAGCGGCCGAAGTCGCAGCCGTATTTGTCCGCTACCTCGCCCACCATGTCGAGCAGCACGTCGTCGTAGCGGATCTCGCCTTCGCGCAGGTGCTTGAAGCCATCGCGGTTGCCATCGCCCAGCACGCCGGCGGGAAAGAGCGGGCACAGCACGATGCAGTCATTCCAGCGGGCGAACTCCGCGAAGGCATCGCGGTACTCGACGAAGGCGCGGCCCGTGCCGTGCACGATGACGACCAGTTGCATGGCCCGCCGCGCCTGGGCGATATGCGGGGGAACGTAGGTGCAATAGGAGAAGCGCGGATCGCGCCGCGAGGCGTAGACGATGCCGGGCCCCAGGTCATACAGGGCGCGCGCCAGGCTGGCGCTGTCGGTGGGAGAGGAGTCTTGGGGCATGAGGCGCTCGGGGGTGAAACATGCAATCTAAATTGGCGCCAATATTATTGACCACGGACGGAATGCGGCAAGGCGGGTATTCCCCTATCGGTGCCGACGGGACGACGGAGCGGGCGATTTGTAGGGCGGCGAGGCAGCTGGTAAGGTCTGCTGCGGTCCGCCCCGCGAGCCCCCGGGCACGGGAACAACGATTGCTGCGGCTCGCCCACGCGGACATCGCGCGGCGCACGGGGTTATCCAGGGCGCACACGGTTATCAATATTCAAGATGGCGGGTTCGCATATGTCCTATCTGTCACGTCTCCGGACCCGGCCGTCCGTACTGCTGCGGCTGCTGGTCGCATCCGGCAAGCAGTGGTCCGAGCACCGCGCGTCCAGCAAGGGCGCGGCGCTGGCGCTGTACACCATCTTTTCGCTGGCCCCCATGCTGATCCTGGTGATCGCGGTGGCGGGCGCCTTCTTCGGCGAACAGGCGGTGCGCTCGGAGCTGGTCGGCCAACTGCGCGACCTGATGGGCGACCGCGGCGCGGAAGTCATCCAGATCGTCCTGGCCAGCGCGCACGAGTCCGGCAGCGGGCTGGTGGCCACCGTGATGTCCATCGCCGTGCTGATATTCAGCGCGACCACCGCCTTCGCCGAACTCAAGGAAAGCCTGGACGAGTTGTGGGACGTGCGCGGCAAGCGCCGCAGCGGCGTGCATGGCATGGTGCGCAGCCGCCTGCTGTCCTTCGGGCTGGTGCTGGTGCTGGCCTTGTTCCTGCTGGTCTCGCTGACCGTGAACGCCGCCCTGAGCGCGGCGCACGATTACTACGGCGAGCTATGGACCAACTCCGCCTTCGCCATGTTCGCCGAGGTACTGTCCGGGGTGTTTTCCTTCGCGGTGGTGGCGGCGCTGTTCGCGGTGATCTACAAGCTGCTGCCCAATGCGGTGATCCCCTGGAAGCACGTGCTGCCCGGCGCGATCGTGACGGCGGCCCTGTTCCTCCTGGGCAAGTGGGGCATCGGCCTGTACCTGGGGCGCGGCGCCGTGGCGTCGGCCTACGGCGCGGCGGGATCGGTCGTGGCGCTGCTGCTGTGGATCTATTACTCGGCGCAGATATTCTTCTTCGGTGCGATCTTCACGCGCCAATACGCCTTGTACTTGAACGGCGCGCTACCCGGGGATACGGGCGAGCCCGAAGGCCCGGCTGCCGCCGAACGCGCACGCGCCGGCCAACCGGACCGGGAGCCGGGCGCGGCGGTCGGTGATGGCCACCGGAACGGCGAGTACGACAGCGAATACGGCTATGACCGCGACCACGGCAAGGAATCGAGCCAGGGGCCGCGCGCGAGCTAGCGCGACGACGGCCGCGCGATGCCAGCCGCGCCCGGGCCGGCGATCCGCACGATCGGGCGGCACGCCGGCGCCGGCCGGGTCCCGCCGCCCGCGCACGGCGGCGGTTTTCGCGCTAACCTGTGCGCCCCGCCACCGCTGGAGTCCGTCCGCCGATGGATACGGAAACGTCCGCCGCCCCCCGCCATTCAACGGTAGCCGCCGCGCTTTTCCATGTGCGCGATCCCCTGCGCCGCGTGGTCATCGGGCTGCGCCATCTGCGCTCGCCCTACCAGCGCTACCGGCATGCGCGGGCCCTGCACGGCGTACGGGTCGCGCTGGCGCTGCTGACCACCCTGGTACTGTCCCAGGGGCTGGACCTGCCGCATGGCGTATGGGCCAGCGTTTCCCTGTTGGCGGTGATCGGCGGCCTGCAGCACCACGGCAACATACGCAAGAAGGCGATGGAGCGCGGCCTGGGCACACTGCTGGGCGCGGTGGCCGGGTTGTTGCTGATCGTGCTGGACGAATGGGTGGGGTCGCGGCCGCTGACCTTCGGCGTCATGGCGCTGATCGCTGGCCTGTGCGCCTATCACGCCATCGGCCGCGGCGGCTACCTGGCGCTGCTGACCGCCATCACGATGATCATCGTGGGCGGCCAGGGCGACGATTCCGTGACCACCGGGCTGTGGCGCACGCTGCAGGTGTGTATCGGCATTGCCGTTGCGCTGGCGTTTTCGTTCGCGCTGCCCCTGAATGCCAGCTATTCGTGGCGCTACAACCTGGCGCTGAACCTGCGGCGCGCGCAACGCCTGATCCGCCGGCTGCAGCGCGAGACGCCACTGACGGCGGAAGCGCGCAGCGCCACCTTCGCCGATCTCAGCAAGCGGTCCATCGCCATCCGCGGCCTGATGCCGTCGGCCGCCAAGGAAATGAACGTCACCATGGCGCTGCTGGAAGACATCCAGCACCATCACCGCGCCATCGTGGCATCGTTGGAGATGATCTCCAGCGCCCGGCTGAACGCCACGCAGGAAGACCAGCTGGCGATGTCGCGCGCGTTCCGCGACAGCCAGGGCCAGGCCATGCGGCGGGCGCTGCTGACGATCGCGCGCGCCTTGCGGGCCGGCGATACCTCGGTGCTGGATACCCCGGTGCCGGATACCGAAGTGCCGCCCGCACCGACGGAACCGCCCTCTCCCGCCATGCAGGGCCCGGATTGGGTCATGCGGCAGACGACCACGCAGATCGGCCAATTGCGGCATGCGCTGGCCGCGTTGCCGCGGCAGCGCAACTACTGAGCCGCCTGGGCCTGGTCGCCCCGGCGGGCCGCCGGCATGGGCACGCGCAGGCGCTCGCTCCATGCGCTCATCTCGGCCCATAGCCCGGGCTCCAGCGGGATCCCCTGCACACGCCGCCGCGCGGCGGCCTCGCGTTCCGGGTCGCCCGGCATGCGCGGCTGGCCCGGCTGTTGCGCGAGCTCCCGCGCCATCTGTTCCACCGTCGCCGCCAGCGTCGGCCCGCCCGGAAAACGCGCGGGGTCGATGACGACGAAGAAGGCGCCCAGGCGGCGGGGCAGCTCCAATTTCTCGTACATCGGCGAGATATGCGGTCCGTAGGGATTGCCGTTCAGCGGTCCGCACAGCAGCTCGATCATCAGCGCCAGCGCGTAGCCCTTGTGGCCGTAATCCGGCCCGCCCAGCGGCCGCAGCGCGCGCGCCGCGCCGGCATCGCGGGCGTCGGCGCCGCGATCGTCCACGGCCACGCCGGCGGGCAGGGGCGTGCCCTCGCGCCGGGCGTTCATCACGCGATTCCACGGGATCGAGGTCGTGGCCATATCCAGGCAGACCGGCTCGCCGTCCGCGCGCGGAAAGGCGATGGAGATGGGATTGGTCCCCAGGAAAGGCGCGTGCCCGCCGAACGGCGCGGCGATTGAATCGGAATGGGTAAAGGCGATGCCCACCATGCCTTCCCGCGCCACGTCGCGCGTGTACAGGCCGATGGCGCCGCAGTGGGATGAATTGTGGACACCGACGGCGCCCACGCCGCATTCCGCGGCGATGTCCATGGCCGCGCGGTTGGCGCGATGCGACACGACGATGCCCAGCCCCTGGCCGCCGTCCACCTGCGCGGTGGCGACGCCCGAGCGGGAGACGGTCACGACGGGGCGGGCCAGGATGGATCCATGCGCCAGCCGGTTCAAATAGTGCGGCAGCCGCGCGATGCCGTGCGAATCGATGCCCCACAGACTGGTCTGCACCAGGCTGCGCGCGACGCGCGCCGCGTCTTCTTCCGGTACGTCATGCGCGCGCAGGCAGGCGGCGCCCCAATCGGCCAGCGCATCGGCGTCGCAATAGCGCATGGCGGGTTCTACCAATTCCATAGCGTTCCGTCGTGGGCAAGCCGGTTCACCGGCAGATAGGCGCGCTGGTAGGGGTACTTTCCGGCCAGGGCTTCGTCGATGTCCACGCCATGGCCGGGCACGTCGCCCGGCATCATCATGCCGTCCTCGAAGGAATAGGCATGCGGGAAGACAGCGTCGGTTTCTTCCGTATGGCGCATGTATTCCTGCACGCCGAAGTTGGGCACCGAGATATCGAAGTGCAGCGCGGCGCCCATGCACACGGGCGACAGGTCGGTGGCGCCATGGCAGCCGGTGCGCACCTGGTACAGCGCGGCCAGATCGGCGATGCGCCGCAAGTGCGTGATGCCGCCGGCGTGGACGACGGTGGCGCGGATATAGTCGATCAGCTGGTTCTGGATCAGGTCCTTGCAGTCCCACACCGTGTTGAAGATCTCGCCCACGGCCAGCGGGGTCACCGTATGCTGGCGGATCAGGCGAAAGGCCTCCTGGTTCTCCGCGGGAGTGGGATCCTCGATCCAGAACATGCGGTAGGGCTCCAGCGACTTGCCCAGGCGGGCGGCCTCGATGGGGGTCAGCCGATGGTGCACGTCATGCAGCAGGTGCACATCCCAGCCGACGGCCTCGCGTATCTTTTCGAACAGCCTGGGCGTGTGGTCCAGGTATTTCTCGGTGGACCAGTCATGCTCGGAAGGCAGCGTGGCATCGGCCGGCTCGTAGAACATGCGGCCCCGCCCCACGCCGTAGACGGATTGCAGGCCCGGCACGCCGCTCTGGGCGCGGATGGCCCGGTAGCCCATCTCGCGATAGCGCAGGACCTCGTCGGCGGTTTCCTCGATGTCGCGGCCGTTGGCATGGCCGTAGACCATGACCCCGGTGCGGCTCTTGCCGCCCAGCAATTGGTACAACGGCAGATTGGCGGCCTTGGCCTTGATGTCCCACAAGGCGGTATCGACGGCGGCGATGGCCGTCATGGTGACCGGCCCCTTGCGCCAATAGGCGCCGCGGTACAGGAACTGCCAGATATCCTCGATCTGGTGCGCGTCGCGGCCGATCAGGCAAGGAATGACGTGATCGGCCAGGTAGCTGGCGACGGCCAGTTCGCGGCCGTTCAGGGTGGCGTCGCCGATACCGGCCAGGCCTTCGTCCGTCTCGATCTTCAGGGTGACGAAGTTGCGGCCCGGGCTGCAGACGATGACGCGGGCGGATGTGATTTTCATGGGAGCGTCCTTCTCCTCGTGGCTACATCACGGCGCCCAATTGCCAGGGCACGAACTCGTTCTGGCCATAGCCGTGGGCCTCGCTCTTGGTGGTGCGGCCCGACGCGGTCTCCAGCATCAACTCGAAAATACGCTGCCCCATTTCCTGCACGGTGGCGCGGCCCTCGACGATGGCGCCGCAATCGATGTCGATGTCGTCTTCCTGGCGCTCCCACAGGGCCGTGTTGGTCGACAGCTTCAACGAGGGCGCCGGCGCGCAGCCATAGGCCGAGCCCCGCCCCGTGGTGAAACAGATCAGGTTGGCGCCGCCGGCGACCTGCCCCGTGGCCGAGACCGGGTCGTAGCCCGGCGTGTCCATGAAGACCAGGCCGCGCGCGGTAACCGGCTCGGCATATTCATAGACGTCGACCAGGTTGGTGGTGCCGCTCTTGGCGATGGCGCCCAGGGATTTTTCCAGGATGGTGGTCAGGCCGCCCGCCTTGTTGCCGGCCGAGGGGTTGTTGTCCATCTCGGCATGATTGCGGCGGCAATAGTCTTCCCACCAGCGCAGGCGCGCGACCAGCTTTTCCGCCACCGCCGGCGACACCGCGCGCCGCGTCAGCAGGTGCTCGCCCCCGTAGATTTCCGGCGTCTCGGAAAGAATCGCCGTGCCGCCATGGCGCACCAGCAGGTCGACCGCGGCACCCAGCGCGGGATTGGCGCTGATGCCGGAGTAGCCGTCGGAGCCGCCGCACTGCAGGCCCACGGTAATGTGGCTGGCGGGCACGGGCGTACGCGCGGCACGATTGGCCTCTTCCAGCATCCACTCGACCAGCTCGATGCCGCGCGCGACGGTCTTGCGCGTGCCACCGGTGTCCTGGATGTTGAAGGTCTGCAACTGGCGGCTTTGCTGCAGGCCTTCCTGCTCCATCAGGCCGCCGATCTGGTTGGTTTCGCAACCCAGGCCGACCAGCATCAGGCCGGCGAAGTTGGGGTGCCGCGCATAGCCGCCCAGCGTGCGGCGCAGGACTTTGAGCGGCTCGCCTTCGCTGCTGGTGGCACAGCCGGCACCGTGGGTCAGGGCCACCACGCCGTCCACATTGGGATAGGCTTCCAGCGCGCGGGGATTGATGTCGCGGCGGAAATGGTCCGCGATGGCGCGCGCGACCGTGGCCGAGCAGTTCACCGAGGTCAGCACGCCGATGTAGTTGCGCGTGGCCACCCGGCCGTCCGGGCGCACGATGCCCTGGAAGGTGGCCGGGGACGCGACATAGTCCGTGGGATGGGCATCGCGGCCGGCCGCATAGTCGCGCTGGAATTCGCTGAATTCCATATTGTGCGTGTGGACGTGCTGGCCGGCGGCGATGTCCTGCCGCGCCACGCCGATGATCTGGTTGTAGCGGCGCACGGGCGAGCCGGCCGGAATGTCTCGCACGGCGATCTTGTGGCCGGGCGGGATCAGGCCGACGACGGTGACGTCCTCCGCCGGCAGGCGGGTGCCGCCCAGCAGCTGCCGCCGCGCGATGACGACATTGTCGGCCGCATGGATGCGGATGACGGGATTATCGATGGCGCTCACTTGCTTCTCCCACCCGGCGCGGCCGGCTCAGCCGTCGATCAGTTCCGGATTCCAGGCATGGACGGCCTGACGCTGCTCGCCCAGCCCATCGACACCCAGGCGCATCTCGTCGCCGTCCTTCAGGTAGACGGGCGGCTTCATGCCCAGGCCCACGCCCGGCGGCGTGCCGGTACTGATGAGGTCGCCCGGGTACAGTGTCATGAAGCGGCTGACATAGCTGACTACCTGCGCCACATTGAAGATCATGGTGCGCGTGCTGCCGGTCTGCATGCGCTTGCCGTTGACGTCCAGCCACATCCCCAGGTTCTGCGGATCGGCGATTTCGTCGGTGGTGACCAGCCAGGGACCTACGGGCCCGAAGGTGTCGCAGCCCTTGCCCTTGTCCCAGGTGCCGCCGCGCTCGATCTGGTATTCGCGTTCGGACACATCGTTGACGATGCAGTACCCCGCCACATGCTTCAGCGCGTCCGCCTCGGAAACATAGCGGGCGCGCGCGCCGATCACCACGCCCAGCTCCACTTCCCAATCGCTCTTCACGGAACCCTGCGGCAGCACGACGGGATCGTTGCAGCCGATGACGCAGCTGGTCGGCTTCATGAAGATCACGGGCTCGGCCGGAATCGGCAGCCCCGACTCGGCCGCATGGTCCGCATAGTTCAGCCCGATGCAGATGAACTTGCCCATGCCGCGCCAGGGCGGCGCGATACGGCCGGGCTCCGCGACCACCGGCAGGCTGGCCGCATCCACCTTGGCCAACGGCGCCAGCCCCTGCGGCGTAAGCAGGTCCGCCGTAATGTCGGGCACCACGCCCGACAAATCGCGCACCTTGCCATCGCGGTCCAGGATCGCGGGTTTCTCGGCGCCCTTGGCACCGTAACGCATCAGCTTCATCGCATTTCCTCGTCTATGAATCCAGTAAGTCCATCGCCTACAACAGCTGCCCCCGATCCGGGACCCCCTTGAGGGAGAAGCGCGCAGCGCTTCGGGATAGCCTCTGCCTCCGCAAAAAACAGGTGCCCCCCATCCGGGACGCCGCGGATCCGGCTCCGCCGGTCCGCAGGCGTCGCCCCCCTTGAGGGGGGAAGCGCGCAGCGCTTCGGGGGGTGGGCTCTTCAATTAGACCATCCGCCGTCGATCACCTGCGTCGTGCCCGTGGTGAACGCCGACTCATCGCTTGCCAGATAGACCGCCAGCGCCGCGATTTCCTCGGCGCGACCCAGCCGGCCCATGGGTTGCCGCGCCACGAAGGACGCTTCGACTTCTTGCGGCGATAGCCCGTTCTGGCGGGCCTGCGCCGCGATGCGGTCGCGCAGCGACGGCGACTCCACGGTACCCGGGCAAATGGCGTTGCAGCGGATGCCTTTGCCGACGAAGTCCAGGGCGACGGATTTGGTCAGGCCCACCACGGCGGCCTTGGTGGTGCTGTAGACGAAACGGTTGGGGACGGCCTTGACGCTGCCCGCCACCGACGCCATGTTGATGATGGAGCCGCCGCCGCGGGCCAGCATGCCGGGCAGGAAGCCCTGGATCAGCCGCATCATGGCGCGCACGTTCAGCTCGAAGGCAAAGCTCAGGTCCTCGTCCTTCGCTTCCAGGATGCCGCCGGCATGCACATAGCCCGCGCCGTTGAACAGGATGTCGACGGCGCCCGCATCCGCCACCGCCCGGGCGACCGCCGCCGCATCGGTCACATCCAGTTCCACCACCGTGCAGTTGGGCAGTTCGGCCAGCGCGCTCAGGCCTGTGGGATTGATATCGGCGGCGATGACGCGCGCGCCCTCGCGCAGGAAGGCTTCCGCCGTTGCCCTGCCTATGCCCTGCCCCGCCGCCGTCACGAATGCCGACTTACCCGCCAAACGCTGGCCCATATTGCTACCGCCTCCGATCGAGAATCAGTTGCCCATGCCCACTGCACGCGGCAACCACAAGGTTATCTGGGGCACGTAGGTAATCGCGATCAGCGCCAGGAACAGCGGCACCAGCCACGGCAGGATCGCCATGGTGGTCCGCTCCACCGACAGCCGCGCCACGCGCGCCAGCACGAACAGCACCATGCCCAGGGGCGGGTGCAACAGGCCGATCATCAGGTTCAGGGTCATGATCAGGCCGAAATGGATGGGGTCGATGCCCAGCTTCAACACGATGGGCAGCAGGATGGGGACCAGGATGGTAATGGCCGCGATGGTGTCGATGAAGCAGCCCACCACCAGGATCAGCACATTGGCCAGCATCAGGAAGACCCACTTGCTTTGCGTCACGCTCAGGATGGCGTCGGTCAGCGCCTGCGCCGCCTGCGTGGTGGTCAGCAGCCAGGCGAATACCGAGGCCGCGGTCACGATGAACAGCACGGATGCGGTGGTCTCGATGGTGTCGAACGTGGCCTTGGCCAGCAGCCGCAGGGTCATGCTGCGGTAGCGCACCAGGCCCAGGAACAGGGCCCACACCACCGCGGCCACGGCCGCCTCGGTAGGCGTGAACCAGCCCAGCGTCATGCCGCCGATCAGGATCACCGGCGCCATCAGCGCCATGACGGCGGAGAAATTGAAGCGCCAGTCCAGCGCCAGCAGCACGACAAAGGCGATGATCGCCGCCCAGTTGGTCGATACCCCGTAGCGCGTCATCAGCCAGATCGAGAACGGGAACGCCAGCACGATGAGAACTTCCAGCGTGGCGCCGCCCAGCCGCTTGAGGTCGAAGCCCACGTCGCCGCCCCAGTTGTTCTTGCGGGCGTAGTAGGCCACGGTGAACATCATCATGATCGTCAGGACGGCGCCCGGCACCACGCCGGCCAGGAACAGGGACCCGATGGACACATTGGCCATCATCCCGTAGATCACGAAGGGCAGCGAGGGCGGAATGATGGGCCCCAGCGTCGCCGACGCGGCCGTGACGCCCACCGCGAATTCCGTCTTGTAGCCGTGGTCCTTCATCGCCTTGATTTCGATGGTGCCCAGGCCCGCGGCGTCGGCGATGGCCGTGCCGGACATGCCGGCAAATACCACGGACCCGACGATGTTCACATGGCCCAGCCCGCCGCGCATCCATCCCACCAGCGCCACGGCGAAGTTATAGATGCGCCCCGTGATGCCGGCGATGTTCATCAGGTTGCCGGCCAGGATGAAGAAAGGAACGGCCAGCAAAGGAAAGGACTCCACGCCGGCGATCATGCGCTGCGCCACCACCACGTCGGGCACGTCGCCCGAGACCAGCAGGTAGAGCAGCGAGGCGCCCGCCATGGAGACGGCCACGGGCATGCCGACGATCATCATCAGCAGGAATGCACAGATCAATATCCACATTGTCCAGCCCCTAGTCTTGTCCGGTCGTCAATCCAGTTTGTCGTAGGCCTCGGGCCGTTCCAGATTGGAATAGCCCTGCCGCCAGTTCACCACCGTGACCTGCACCGAACGCGCGGCCATCAGCACGAAGCCGAACAGCGCCAGCCAGTAGACATAGGACTTGTTCCATTCGATGGTCGTCATGGGTTCGTCGCCCACCAGCTGGATGTAGCGCCACACCAGCCAGGCGACATAAGCGAAGAACGCGGTGCGCACCAGGTCGATCAGCGTGGCCAGCACCCGGCCCGCGGCATGCGGCAGGAAGCGGTACAGCAGGTCGACCTGGATATGCCGGCAGGTGCGCACGCACATGGCGGCACCGATGAACACCACGCCGATCAGGCTGTAGGTGGCCAGTTCCTCGGTCCATGCGAAGGAGTCGTTCAGCACATAGCGCGTGAAGAACTGCAGGAAGACCAGCAGCGCCATGATCCAGAACAGGCCCAGGCAGAGCCAGTCCTCGAAGGTATGGCCCGACAGGTCCACCTGCTGGTGATCGGCTTCCTCGAAGCTGGAGACGATGGACTCCACGGACGACGCATGCTGCGTCGGCTCCGTGGACGGGACGCGAACGGGCGAAACGTGTGCATCGGTGGCCATGGGGCGTTCCTCCGTTACTTCACGGCCTGGATCTTTTCCCAGTCGGATTTTTCATAGCCGTATTGCTTGAAGGGGACTTTCTCCAGCACCGTCTCGCGGAAGTCCGCGACATTGACGGTATCCACGGTGATGCCCTTCTTCTTGAACTCCTCCACCAGTTCCTGCTCGCGGGCGATGATCTGCCTGGACGCGCGTTCGGCGGCCTGCTGGGCGACTTCGCTGAAGATCTTGCGGTCCTCCGGCGACAGCTTCTTCCACAACTGGCCGGAAATAATGGTGTTCAGGTGGTCGACGATATGGCCGGTCAGGGCGATGTACTTCTGCACTTCGTAGAACTTTTTCGCCTCGATGGTGGTCAGGGGGTTCTCCTGCGCTTCCACCGTGCCGTTCTGCAGGGCCAGGTAGACCTCCGCGAAGGCGATGGGCGAGGTATTGGCCCCGCAGGCGCGTGGCATGGCCAGATAGGCCGGCACGTCCGGCACGCGCATCTTCAGGCCCTGCATGTCCGAGCACTTCTGCACGCGGCGGTTGGACGTCGTCTGGCGGGTGCCGTAGTAGGTGGTGGCGACGATGTGGTTGCCGCTCTTTTTCTCGTAGCCGTCCGACAGTTCCCGGTAGATATCGCTCTTGGTATAGGCCAGCAGGTGCTGCGGGTCGCGGAAGGTATAGGGGTAATAGGTGACCCCGATGCGTGGGAAGGACTTGGCCGCGAAGCTGGAGCCGGAGATGATCATGTCGACGGTGCCCAGGGTCAGGCCCTGGTTGATGTCGTTTTCCTTGCCCAGTTGCGAAGCCGGATAGACATCGATGTGATAGCGGCCGTTGGTGCGCTTTTCGATTTCCTGGGCCGCCCATACGGATTCCGTATGGAAGGGCTCGGACGTCTCGTAGACGTGCGCCCACTTCAGCTTGGTCTGCGCCATCGCGCCCGCCGATACGGCGAACGCCAGGGCGGCGAACAGTAGTTTGACTGCCTGGCCTTGCTTCATGTCGTGTCTCCTCTCTCTTTTCAGGACATCGATGCGCTCTCCGGCGCCGCCTGTCGGGTCAATGGAACGTCATTCACATACGAGTTGCACCTTGGTACTGCGGGTCCGGTCGGCCGCCAGCTCGAAGGCCTCGACGGCCTGGTCCAGCGGCAATTGCGCGCTCATCAAGGGGCGGACATCCACCTTGCGGGCGCGCAGGTAGGCCACGGCCCAATCGAATTCGGGGCCCGCGCGGAACGCCCCGACATAGTCGAGCTCGCGGGCCATGATGCTGTTGGCGGGGAAATGCAGGCCTTCGCCGGGCAAGGTGCCCACCTGCACGATGCGGCCGCCACGCCGCGTCGCCGCCAGGCAGGTGGCCAGCGCCGCGGGGCTGCCCGCGGCCTCGATGGAAATATCGGCGATGTCGGCCAGCTCGCGGGCGTCCACGGCATCGCCGCGCACCGTGGCGTCCGCGCCCACGGTGCGCGCCATCTCCAGCGGACGGTCGGCAATATCGCAGACGACGATGCGGGCGGCGCCCGCCAGCCGGGCGGCGATCACCGTCATGCAGCCTATGGTGCCGCCGCCGGTAACGAGCACCGTGCGGCCCATCATTTCGCCGGCGCGGCGAACGCCGTGCAGGCCGATGGACAGCGGCTCCGCACAGGCGAGTTCGCCCAGCGAGATATCCTCGGGCACCGGCGTCAGCTGGCGCTCGCCCATCACGAAGCGCTCGCGGAACATGCCCTGCACGTGCGGATAGACGCTGGCACTGCCCAGGAAGCGCATATTGCTGCACAGGTTGTCGCGGCCCGCGCGGCAGTAATCGCAGCGCCCGCAAGGGTGCGAGGGGTTGATCGCCACCTTCATGCCGGGCGCCACGCGCGTGACGGCATCGCCCACGCGCGTCACGACGCCGGAGGCCTCATGGCCCGGGATGAGCGGCTCGCGGATGACGAAGGCGCCGACACGGCCATGCAGGAAGTAATGCAGGTCCGAGCCGCAGATGCCGGCCGCCCCGAGGCGCAGTTCGACCTCGTGCGCCGCCAGCGGCGCGGGTTCGTCGGCCTCCAGGCGCAGGTCGCGGGCGCCGTGTATGCGGCAGGCCAGGCTCATCGCGCGCCTCGGCCACGCATGGGTTTCGCTCCATCCATCGGCATGTGTTTTCCGCCGTTCATTGCTGTCTCCTCCGGGGCGGATCCGCTATGGCGGACTCCGGTCCATGGTCCTTGTGGCCACCCTGCGCCGGCCCGGCGACGCCGCGTCGGCCGGCGACCAGTGCGCGGTGAAACGGTCGTGCGACCGCGCCATGTGGTCGCGCATCGCGGCGCGCGCCGCCGATGGATCGCCGGCCTGGATCGCGTCGATGACGCGCTCGTGCTCCGCGATGGCGGCTTCCCAGCTTTCCGCGTTCTCGAAATGACTGCCCAACTGCACCGCCAGCGGGTTGTGGCGTTCGTCGTACAGCTCGCCCACCAGGCGCAACAGCACGGAGTTTTCCGTGGCCTCGGCGATGCGCACGTGGAACAGGCGGTCGCCGCGCGCCGGGATGTTGCCCGACGCGGCCTCTTCCCGCATGACCGCCACCGCCTCGCGCAGGCCACCGATACCGGCGGCCGTCATGACGCGCGCGGCCTGCGCCGCGAGTTCGCCTTCGATAAGCTGCCGCGCCAGGATGGTATCCAAGGGGCTTTCCGCCACCACGCTGCCCGCCGCGGCGTCCTCGCCACGCGCCCGCACGTAGATGCCGGAGCCCATGCGGACTTCCACCAGGCCTTCGACCTCCAGCGCGATCAGCGCCTCTCGCACCGACGGGCGCGACACGCCCATTTTCAGCGCCAGGTCGCGCTCGGGCGGCAAGCGGGTCCCGACGGGGAATTCCCCCCGTTCGATCAAGGCCCGCAACTGATCGGCGATCTGGCGATACAGGCGGCGCGGTTCGATGGCTTGAAACGGCATGAGGCGGACAGCGATACGGATCGGTCAAGTGGCCTTACCAATTGACTGCATACTGCGCGCCGCGACCACATGAAACAATTAGGGTTTCTGCTTATCATTGCGGCGGGCCGCGCCACGGCCCGCCGCGGTACCGTCCCGGATCGCGCGGCCTTGCCTGTCTGGCGGGCGCGCGGCTCCATCATCGCCTTTTCCAGTGGTCCATCCTATCCGCCATGACCCCTACACCGCAGCACTCGCCTTATAAGAGCACCGGCGGCTTCCGCCGCATTTT
Source organism: Bordetella bronchialis (assembly GCF_001676705.1). Classification (NCBI taxonomy): domain Bacteria; kingdom Pseudomonadati; phylum Pseudomonadota; class Betaproteobacteria; order Burkholderiales; family Alcaligenaceae; genus Bordetella; species Bordetella bronchialis. Next base: position 678,523 of record NZ_CP016170.1, on the reverse strand, counting down.
CAATGCGCTGCGCTATTCGATGCAGGGCTTCCGTGCCGCCATCCGCTATGAGGCGGCCTTCCGCCAGGAGCTGGTGCTGGCCATCCTGCTGATCCCGGCCGCCTTCTGGCTGGGGCGCTCGGTGCTGGAAGTCTTCATCCTGATCATGTCGGTGATCATGGTGCTGGTGACGGAACTGCTGAACTCCGCCGTGGAGGCGCTGGCCGATGCGCTCTCGGTGGAAATGCATCCCCTGCTGGGCCGCGCCAAGGACCTGGGCAGCGCGGCCGTGCTGCTGTGTTTGATTTTCACCGTGGCGATCTGGATCGCCGTGGCGGTGGGCCGCTTCCTGCTCTAGCGCGCGGCGGCGCCGCCCGACCATGGGATAGCTAGAAGGCGATGTTCAAGCCGCCCAATACGCCCTGGTTGTTCACGCGCGACGCGAACTGCCCGTTGTACGACAGGCTGATGGTGGCGTTGCGCGTGATATGCACGCCCACACCCAGGTCCACCACCGCCTGGTTGCGCGCGATGGGCACCCCGGAAATGTCGAAGGACGAACCGCCCTGGAACGACTCGGTGGCAACCGGCCGGACGTCGCCCACGGCATAGCGCCAGCCCACCATCGCCTTCAGCAGGTAGTCCGTGCCGTTGAAGGTGAAGTGCGTCGTGCCTCGCAGCCCCAGCGTGCTGAATCCCGTATCCATGTCCTGGCTGCGCACGCGCAGCGCATCGGCGCCGCCGCGCTCCGTGAAGCCCTGGGCATGCTGGTTCACGTACGCCAGGTTCAGGAAAGGCTCCACACTGGCACGCTCGCCCAGTCCCAGCTTGTAGCCCAGTTCACCGAACGCCTGCGCCGTGCCGGCGTGGTAGTTCGAGCTGAGCCGGTCGGAGAAGCCCGGCACCGCCAGGCTGCGATCGGCATCGATGTCATGCCAGGTATAGGTCGCGCCCGAACGAAAACCCAGGGCGCCCCACTGCGCGCCGCCATACACGCCCAGGTGGTAGTCGTCGCTCTCGGCGGAGGCATTCCCGCCGCTGACGCGATAGCTTCCATGGCTGTAGCCGGCCAGCACGCCCGCCCGCCAATTGCCGGCGACCGGCATGTCCACGCCAATGAAGAATCCGCCCAGGGACGTACCGAGGCGGCTGGCGTTGCCGTCGCCGTCCGTATGCCCCCAGTTGCCGTAGAAGCGCGCCCAGCCGGCGGGACGGCCCGGCGCCGCGCCGCATGCCGTGGCGCTGCCCGGGCCCGCGGTACCCGGCGCCGTCCCGCCGGCCCCTGCCTCCGCCGATTTGCCCGCCGCCCCCGCGGCGCAGGTGAAGGTGCCGGTCAAACGGTCGGTGACCGCGTCGCGCGTGAAACGGCTGCTCTCCAGCATCGCCGATTGCACGGACGCGTGGATTTCGCCCGACAACTGGTCCAGCGCCATGCGCGCCGCGTCGTCGCTCTGCTGGTTGACCACCGGCACGGCCGCGGCCGCGCCCGCCGGCAGGGAATCCAGGCCCGATGCGACCGCCGCCTGGTTGGGCGTGGTCGCCACGTCGCCGATCGCCCGCGTTTGCTTCACTTCCAGATAGGCATTGCCGGGGTCGTAGGTCCCCACCAGGTTCAGGAAGGGGCTCAAGCTGGTATCGCCCGTCACGTTGAAGGTGCCGGCCACCCCGCCGGCGGCGCTCAGTACCGTGTACCGCGTCCCGGCCACGAAGGGCGCCGGCGTGGTCTTGATGACATCGATCGAGGCGCCGTTCTGGATCGTTGCCGTGCCGGCGACGGCGATGCGGTCGGACGCCGCGGAGGTCGGGTCGACCTCCGCCTGATACACCGAGCCCGCTTCCTGCACATAGGGACCGTTGACGGTCAGGGTGCCGATGCTGTTGCCCGGTGCGATCACGCCCCCGCTCCGGACGGTCGTCGCCCCCACGGTGCCGCTGCCGCGCAACGTCCCGCCGCTATTGACGACGACCGCCGAAGTGCCGGCCGAGCCGTTGGCCACCAACAGCCCGCCGCCGTTGACGGCGAAGGGCGAATTGATCGCCGATCCACCAGCGGCCAGGTTCACCGTTCCGCCGGCGATCGTGACGGCCGAGCCGGCGATGGTGCCATCGATATTCAAGGTGCCGCCGGCATTCAGCGCGAACGGCGTGTTCGTGACCGACCCGGATGCCGCGATCGTCACCGTGCCGCCGTTGGCCGTGATCGTCGAATCCGCGACGGTGCCATCCACGGCCAGCGCACCGGGCGCATTCACCAGGAAAGAGGAATTCGCCACGGAACCGGCGACGGCCAGCGTGCCCTGCCCCACGGTCCACGGCATCGCCTGGGTCGACGTGCCGTTCAACGTCCAGGTGCTGCCGCCGGTCTTCTCGAAAAGGCCGAAGCCTTGATACTGCGCGCCCGCACCGATCGCGGACAGATCGAAGCTGGCGTCCGCGTTGCCCCCCAGCTTCAGGGTATCGGCCGCGCTGAAAGCGACGACATTGCCGTTGATGGTCGACCCGGCCTGCAATTCCAGGGAGTTGACGCCGCCGATGAAGCGGATCGCATCGGCACGGACACCCGCCGTGATAGTGCCCGCGTTGATGACCGTGGCATTGGTCCCGACGACGCCCGCGCCACCGTCCGGCGGGGCGAACTGCGGATCGCCCGAGGTGACGGACGCAGCCGCGCCGCCGGCAATCTTGCCCGTGGATGCGTTCATCAAGGTGCCGCCGTCCGATATCCAGACGCCTTCCCCGCCCGATCCGCCCTGGCCCGCGGACATGGCGCCGGACACGGCATTGCCGCCCGCACCGCCGGTCAGCGTACCCGCATTGCCGAGCGTACCGGTCCCGCCAAGCACCACGCCGACGCCACCGCCGCCACCGCCGCCGAACTGGCGGGCGGCACCGCCCGCGCCCCCCGTAATGGACGCCCCGGACTGCACGGTGACGTTCGCCGTGGAGAACAGACCCGCGCCTCCGCCGCCGCCGCCACCGCTGGAGTTGGGGCCTATGGGTACGCCGCCACCCACGCCCCCGGTGACCGAGCCCCCGCCGGTCACGACGACATCCTTCGACGTGGTTACGCCGACGCCCCCGCCGCCCCCGCCGCCGCCGTTGGCGGACGCCATCCCGCTGGCCGCGGGAGTGCCCGCCTGGCCGGCGATTGCACCCGTTACGACAGAGATATCGACCGCGCCTGCACTGCCCGTGGCGCCCGGAGGGAAAGCGACGGGATTATTGTTGAAGACCGACATGCCGCCGGTACCGCCGAATCCGGTCGTGATATTCGTGGCGCCCCCACCTCCGCCTCGCCTGGATGTGTCGCCAACCACGAACGGCGCATCGTGCCCGTTGGCCTGGCTTGCATCACCGTTCGTCCCTCCCGCGCCTCCGAAAGGGCGGCTTGACACGGTGAACGAACCGCCAGCGCCGCCATTCCCCGCGAATGAAGGGGCCGACACCGCCATCGCCAGCGCGGCCACGCAGGTCCGTACTCGATGAGGCGGCACGGCGCGGCGATTAAACGGTGCGGGAATTTCGACAGGCGACGCAAGAAAACCGGACTTCGCGAGACTGCTGGGCATTGCGGGTTCTCCACGTTGGAAACGCGATTCAGGGAAGCCGGGCGATGGCCGTCGGGGATATGGCTTCGTTGCCTTTATGCATGGCGCAGGGCCATCGGCGGCCGCCGCCAGCCGCCGATGACACGGGAGCGGCGGGGACGGACGCGCAGCGGATTATTGGTCCACTTTCCTATATTGACAAATAATTTCGTTTTGACACGTCAAACGTAAGACTATGTCACGGCAGAACGGTAAAAAAGCGCGCGGCGGCTCCGATGGCGCGTGGTCCGGCTCGTTCAATGACTTCGCCGCGAATGGCGGCGGAATCCCGCGGACCGCTGTGTGGTGGACGCCTGTGCCCGGCCGCGGCCCATCTCAAGCGGTAAACTGCGCGGTCATGTCCATGAGCCGGCACCGCATGCGCCATCGCCCCCCCGGGGCGCCCGGTGCACGTTCTTGCCTGCCACTTGGCGCACCCAGCCGCGACCACCGCGGCGCCGCGTAAAACTTCACTGACGATGAACTTCAAGGAAAAACTCGACGCCGCCTGGGGCGCCTCCGGATCGCTGCTGACCGTGGGACTGGATCCGGACGTGCAACGCCTGCCCCGCGAACTGGACGGCCAGCCCGACGCCATCTTCCGGTTCTGCCGCGATATCGTCGACGCCACCGCACCCTATGCCTGCAGCTTCAAGCCGCAGATCGCGTATTTCGCGGCGGCTCGCGCGGAGGACCAGCTGGAAGCGCTGTGCGAGCACATCCGCACGCGCCATCCGGAGCGGACCATCGTCCTGGATGCCAAGCGCGGCGACATCGGCTCGACGGCCGAACAGTACGCGCGCGAAGCCTTCGAACGCTACAACGCCGACTGCGTAACGGTCAGCCCCTATATGGGCCTGGACTCCATCGAGCCCTATCTGCGCTGGACGGACCGCGGCGTATTCATCCTGTGCCGCACCTCCAACCCCGGCGGTTCGGATCTGCAATTCCTGAAGACGGACAGCGGCGAGCCGGTCTACCTGCACATCGCGGGGCTGGTGGCGGATAAATGGAACAGCCAGGGCCAGTGCGGCCTGGTGGTGGGCGCGACCTATCCGGCCGAACTGGCGGCCGTGCGCAAGCGGGTGGGAGACGACGTGCCCCTTCTGATCCCCGGCATCGGGGCACAAGGGGGCGACGTGACGGCAACCGTGACCAATGCGCGCAATGCGGCCGGCACGGGCATGTTGATCAGTTCGTCGCGCGCCATCCTGTACGCGTCCAGCGGCAAGGATTGGCGCGACGCCGCCGGGCAGGCGGCGAAGGACATGCGCGACGCGATCAACGCGGTGCGCTAGGGGTCAGGCCAGGGTGGGAAGGGGTTCGCCGACCTTGGCGCCCAGGGTTTCGAGCAAGCCGTAGAGCGCGAACGCCACCGCCTGCTCCCTGATCTGGGCGCGGTCGCCGGTGAACACATGGGTGGCCGCGCGGGTCGTGATCCCGCTGCCGGCGCGCACGGCGAAGCCGAAACACACCATGCCGACGGGCTTGCCGGGCGTGCCGCCCTCCGGGCCGGCGATACCGGTGGTGGAGACCGCCACATGCGAGGCCAGGGATTCCAGCAGCACGCCGTTGGCCATTTCCTGCGCGACAGGTTCGCTGACCGCGCCATAGAGATTGAGCGTGTCGGGCGAGACTTGAAGGTCCACGACCTTGGCCTCGTTGCTGTACGTGACGAAGCCGCGGTCGAACCAGGCGCTGGAGCCGGCCACCGCGGTGATGGCGCCGGCCACCAGCCCGCCGGTGCAGGATTCGGCGGTGCCCATCATCCAGTTGCGGCGGCTCAGTTCCTTGCCCAGCGCGGCGGCAAGCGCGATTGTGTGGCTGTCGAACGTCGTCATTGAAAAGCTCCCAAACGCACTGCGATTGCCATGACCAGCAGCGTGTATCCCGCCGCCAGCAAGTCGTCCCACATCACCCCGATACCGTTCTTCATGCGCGCATCAAAGTAGCGAATCGGCGGCGGCTTGACGATGTCGAAAATCCGGAACAGGACGAAAGCGCAGACCTGCGCCAGCCATCCCGCGGGCACCAGCCACAACACCAGCCAGAAGGCGACCATCTCGTCCCACACCATACCGACGTGATCGGGCGCGTTTAGTTCCTGGCCGGCGCGGTGGCAAGCCCAGCATCCGTACACGAGCGCCAAAGCAAGTAACAGGCCCAGGACCGCATCGCCCAGCCAGTAGGCGGCGGGCTGCCACAACAGCCATGCCAGGACCGTGCCCCAGGTGCCGGACGCCGGCCGGATCAGGCCGGAGCCCAGGCCGAATGCCACGAAGCGGCTGGGACGCTGGCTGATCCAGGCGAAGGCGGGATACGCGACACGCGTGCGCGCCCGCATGGAAACGGATTCGGGATCCGGCGTGGTGTGATTCATGAGGAGCGGAAATGGTCGAAGCCGCGCGGAAGATCGGGCAAGGGGGAACCGTTCGCGTCCAGCACCGAGATTCCTGTCCCGGCTTCGATGGCGCCGACACGGGTGACGGCGATGCCGGTCTGGGCGCCGAGCGCGCGGATGGTGTCGGCGCGGTCGGCCGGCGCCGTAAAGCAAAGTTCATAGGCATCGCCGCCCGCCAGCACGGCGTGGCGCACGCGCGCCGCCGCCACGCCGGCCAAAGCCGCGGAGACGGGAAGATCGTCCAGGTACAGGCGGGCGCCGACGCCGCTGGCCCGCAGGATATGGCCAAGGTCCTGCAGCAGGCCGTCGGAGATATCGATGGCCGAGCGGGCGATGCCGGCCAGGGCCTGCCCCAGCGCGAAGCGCGGCTGCGGCCATTCCAGGGCGGTCCGCGTACGCGCCAGCAAGGCATCGTCGGCCGGCATCTGTCCGCTCAGCAGGCGATAGGCAATGTCGGCATCCCCCAGCGCGCCGGATATCCAGATATCGTCGCCCGGCCGCGCGCCGTCACGGCGCAAGGCGGCATCGGGACGAACCGCCCCGAACACCGTGACGCTGATGGCCAGCCCGCCGGGATTGCCGGTGGTGTCGCCGCCGATCAGCGGGCAGCCGGCCGTGTGCGCCATAGCATGGAAGCCTTCGGCGAAGGCCGCCAGCCACGGCTCGCGTACCTCCGGCAGGGCCAGGCCCAGCAGGCAGCCGATGGGCTTCGCGCCCATCGCCGCCAGGTCCGATACATTGACGGCCAGGGATTTGTGTCCCAGCGCGCGCGGATCCGCATCCGGGAAGAAGTGGCGGCCTTCGATCAGCAGGTCCGTACTGGTGGCCACCTGCATGCCGGCGGGTACGCTGAACAGCGCGCAGTCGTCGCCCACGCCCAGCATGCCTCGCGGCGCGGCGCGCTTGAAATACCGGTCTATCAGGTCGAATTCCGAAAGCACGCGCGTTCCTGGGATGTCGCCGCTGGGGCCGGCCGCCGCCGATCAGCGGCGGGGTGCCGCGGCGACTTCCTTGGCCCGCACCACCGCGGCCAGTTTGTCCAGTACGCCGTTGACGAACTTGAAGCCGTCCGTGCCGCCAAAGGACTTGGCCAGTTCGACGGCCTCGTTGATGGCGACCTTGTACGGCACTTCCAGGTGGTGCACCAGCTCGTAGCTGCCTATCAGCAGGATGCCATGCTCCACCGGCGACAGCTCGTTCAGCGGCCGGTCGATGTAGGGCGTGAACTTTTCGCGCAGCGCGGGGGCTTCCTGCAGCACGCCATGCAGCAGCGTCTTGAACCACTGCGCGTCGGCTTCGGAGAAGTCTTCGGCATCGCGCAGATGGGCGTCGATTTCGCCGGCATCCTGGGTGCCTTCGCCGCCGCGCAGCAGCCACGCATAGACGCCCTGCAGGGCAAACTCGCGGGCCCGGCGCCGCGCGCTGCGCGCGTTGGCGCGCACCTGGGCGGCTTGATCAGCGGCGGTCGTCATCGTCTTCTTCGTCGTAGTCTTCGTCATCCTCTTCTTCCTCGTCCTCGTCGTCGGACTCGGGTTCGAGGGCGGCGATCAGGTTGGCCATTTCCACCGCGACCTGGGCGCAATCGCGGCCCTTTACCGGGGCGCGCGCCTCGGCCTGTTCATCGGTGTCCACGGTGAGCACGCCGTTGGCGATGGGGATGCCGGTTTCCACCGAAATGCGCGTGATCGCGGCGGCCATCTCGTTGCTGACGATCTCGAAATGGTAGGTCTCGCCGCGGATGACCGCGCCCAGCGCGATCAGGGCGTCGAATTCATAGGTTTCCGCCATGCGGGCCAGCGTGACGCCGAGCTCCAGCGCGCCGGGCACGGTAACCAGCATGACGTCGCGCTCGTCGACACCCAGCTTGGCGAGCTCTTCAAGGCAGGCGTCCTGTTCGGCCTGGCCGATCTCCTCGTTGAAACGGGCGCGGACGATGCCGATGTGCAGCCCCTCGCCGTTCAAATCAGGGGATAAGGTGTAGGGATTCATCGATGACTGCCTTATAGGTTGCGGGCGGTTGAGTGCGAAGGACTGGCGCCGCGACGGGCCAGCATGGACGCCCGCGGGAAAAAGCCGGGGTTCCTAGCGTACCGGGGACGCCGGAGGGTCGCAATCGTAACCTGTAATGGAAAGGGCGAATCCCGCCATGCTGGGCATTTTGCGGGGACGCGCCAGCAGTTTCATCTGGCCGACGTTGAGATCCCGCAAAATCTGCGCGCCGATGCCGTAGGTGCGCAGCCCCATGCGGTCGCCGCGCGACTCGGTCCGGGCGGACTCCGGGCTGTCGTTCCAGCCGGCGATCTGGTCGGCCAGGTGCTCGCCGCCCGCCTGGCAATTCATCAGGACGACCACGCCGGCCGGCGCGGCGGCGATGGCCTCGAGCGCTTGCGCCACGCCCCAGCTATGCTGGCTGGCGCCGGTGTCCAGGACGTCCAGCACGGAGGCCGGCTCATGCACCCGCACCAGGGTTTCGCGCTGGGGATCGATGTCGCCGTGCACCAGCGCCAGGTGGATGGACTGGGTGGCGGTGTCTCGATACGCCACCGAGCGGAAGCGCCCCCAAGCCGTCTGCATGGCGCGCTCGCCCAGGCGCTGCACGATGGATTCGTGTTCGCTGCGGTACTGGATCAGGTCGGCGATAGTGCCGATCTTCAGGTTATGGGCCTGGGCGAAGGCGACCAGGTCCGGCAGGCGTGCCATGGTGCCGTCGGGCCGCAGGATTTCGCAGATGACGGCCGCCGGCGTCAGGCCGGCCATGGCGGTCAGGTCGCAGCCGGCCTCGGTATGGCCGGCACGCACCAGCACGCCGCCTGGCACCGCGCGCACCGGGAAGATATGGCCCGGCTGCACCAGATCCGACGGTTTGGCGTCGCGCGCCACCGCCGTGCGTATGGTGCGGGCGCGGTCGGCGGCGGAAATGCCGGTTTCCACGCCCTGCGCCGCTTCGATCGAGACCGTGAAATTGGTGCCGAACCGCGTGCCGTTGCGCGACGCCATCAGGGGCAGGTCCAGCTGGCGGCAGCGTTCCTCGGTCAGGGTCAGGCAGACCAGGCCGCGTCCGTGGGTCACCATGAAGTTGATGGCTTCCGGGGTGACGAATTCGGCGGCCATGACCAGGTCGCCTTCGTTTTCGCGGTCCTCTTCGTCGACCAGGATGACGATGCGGCCGGCGCGCAGCTCGGCGATGATTTCGGTCACCGAGGCGATGCCGAAGGATTCGGCGTCGGGAGCAAGAGCGACGGGGGTCGGCTGGGCGGACATCACGGCGGGAAGGTCAGGCGGAAAACCGCCATTTTAGCGCCCGCCGGCCGGGGCGGACGGTGTGCCGCGCCGGGAAGGCGGCGACCCGCCGGGCACATCCGGCCGGCGTGATCCCATCCAGCCCTGCCGGATGTGGATCCACGGCGTAGAAAGTCGGCGCCGAACCATCTAACGCAATAAAAGAATCCGACCATTGCATGCCGTTCGCGGCATCATGGCGGCAGATGACCGATTTATGACAAGTCATCATGCCCTGCCGTACGGCTGGGTAACATCGCCCGTCTCACTTGTTTTGCGGAACGTCATGTCGGAACAGGAACTGAAGCTGCACGTGCCCCATGCCTCCCGGGCGGCCGTCGAACGCGAACTCAAGCAAGCCGGCGCCGAGCGCGTCCCCTTGCATGCGATGTACTTCGACACCCCCGAGCGCGAGCTGGCCCGGGCCCGGATCGCCATCCGCCTGCGGCGCGAGGGCCGCAACTGGGTGCAGACACTGAAGACGCCCGGCGGAAATGCGATCACCCGCGTGGAGATGAACCACCCCCGTCCGGGTCCCATCCTGGATCTTTCCGTGTACGCCGGGACCGAAGTCCACGCCGCGCTGGCGGCGCTGAAAGGCGAACTGGGCCTGCGCTACGAGACGGACGTCACGCGTCTGGTGCGCAAGACCCGCACGCGGCAGGGCACGGTGGAAATCGCCTACGACGTGGGGGTGTTGCGGGCCGGAGACCTGGAACTGCCGATCCGCGAGGTCGAATTCGAACTGATGTCCGGGCGCCCCGGCGCGATATTCGCCACGGCCCGCACCTGGCTGTCCCGCTACGGGCTGGTGCTGGACCCGCGCAGCAAGTCCGAGCGTGGCGACGCCCTGGCGCAGCTCGCGCATACGCTTGCGCAGCCCGGCCTGGAAGAAGAACCCCGCAAGGCCGCCATCGCGCGTTTCTGGGGCCCGCGCTTCGCCAAGGCCGTGTCGCTCTATCCGGAAATGACGCCGCCGCAGGGCCTGGCGGCGGTGGCGGCGGAATGCCTGGACCAGATCATGCGCAATGCCGCCATGCTGTCCGAGGTCGATACCCTGGGAATCTATGGCGCGGGCCAGCCGGAGCACGTCCACCAGCTGCGGGTCGGCATACGGCGCCTGCGGTCGGCGTGGCGGCTGTTCCGCGGCTGGGCCGAGCTGCCGCCACGGGAAGCGGAAGCGGCGCTGCGCGGGTACTTTTCCGCCTTCGGCGCCAACCGCGACCAGGACGTCCTGCAGGAGTCCATCATCCCCGCGCTCGTGAAGGCGGGCATGCCGACCTTTCCGATACCGGAAGACGATACGCCGCCCGTGGCCGCGCAGGAGACCGCCGCCGGCAAGGCCTTCCAGGGCTGGCTGCTGGACATGCTGGAATGGACGCTGGACGTGCGTCCCGGACCGGAAGCGCAGGATGCGGAAAGCCGGGGGCGTGCCGCGTATGCGGAAGGGCAGCCAGGGGGCGGGTCCGGCCATGCCGCCGATGGCGACGGCAATGCCGGCGGCCACGGCAAGGCGAGCGGCAACGGGATTGCCAGGGCGGACAGGAGCAACCCGGGCGATGATGCCGGCGGCGGGGTTCGAAGCCTGCCGGGCCACGGGCAGGCAACGCACCAGGGCGCCAGCAGTGGAAACGGCGCGGCCAAGGACCAGGACCTGGCCAGGGGTGCCGAAGATGCTGCCGATGCCGGCGGCAGCCGCAACGGCGAAGGCGACGGCCGCGCAAAACACCGCGCCCAGCCCGCCGCGGCCATGCACCACGCCGCATCCCTGGCGGTGGAGATCTTCCATCCGACCATCATCCCCCTTACGCCGCGCACGCCGCGCGATCTCCGGACCTTGCTCGCCCGCCGCCTGCGCAAATGGCATAAGCAGGTACTGGCCGAGGGAGAGCGATTCGCCGCCCTCGATATCCCGTCGCGGCACGCGCTGCGCAAGCGCGCCAAGCGCCTGCGCTATGGACTGAGCTTCGCGGAGTCCTTGTTGCCCGCGCAAAAGATGCGCGACTATCGGCGCAAGCTGGCGGACGTGCAGGACGTATTGGGGGAGATGAACGACCTTTCCGTCGCCCACGACCTGTATCGGCAATGGAGCACCCGGCACCCGCAAGCCTGGTTCGCCCTGGGCTGGATCAGCGCCCGGCAGGAAAAACTGCTGGGCGAGGCGCAACGCGCCTTTACCAAGCTGGGTCACGCGAAACGGTTCTGGAAGTAACGGACCGGCGCGGCCGGCCGGGCAGGCCTTAGTTGGACATGCCCAGCAGCGCGGACGCGAATTCGTCGGCCACGAAGGGCTGCAGGTCTTCCAGGCCTTCGCCCACGCCGATCCAGTACACCGGCACGGGGCGCACGCCCTGGCTGCCGGCGGCGACCGCGGCCAGGGTCCCGCCCTTGGCGGTGCCGTCCAGCTTGGTCACCACCAGGCCCGTCAGATTGATCGCGGCGTCGAAGGCGCGGATTTGCGCCAGGGCGTTCTGGCCGGTATTGCCGTCGACGACCAAGAGCACTTCGTGCGGCGCGGCGGGATCCGCCTTGCCGATCACGCGGCGGATCTTCTTCAGTTCTTCCATCAGGTGCAGTTGCGTGGGCAACCGTCCGGCGGTGTCGACCATCACCACGCCGGCCCCACGGGCACGCCCCGCGTTGACCGCGTCGAACGCCACGGCGGCCGGATCGCCGCCTTCCTGTGCGATCACCGATACGTTGTTACGCGCGCCCCACTCCATCAACTGCTGCCGGGCGGCCGCGCGGAAGGTGTCGCCCGCGGCCAGCAACACGCTGGCACCCTGGCGCTGGAAGGTATTGGCGAGCTTGCCGATGGACGTGGTTTTGCCCGCGCCGTTCACGCCGGCGATCATCACCACCAGCGGCTTGGCGCGACCCAGCTCGAAGCGGCGCTCCAGCGGGCGCAAGTGGTCGGCCAGGATCTGGCGCAGCGCGTCGCGCACCCTGCCGGCATCCTCGATGCGTTCTTTCTTGACCCGGGCCCGCAACGCGGTCAACAGGGCCTCGGTCGCCTCGACGCCGGCATCGGCCATAATGAGCGCCGTTTCCAGTTCCTCGAACAGGTTTTCGTCGACCTTGACGCCGACAAACAGCCCGCCGATGCTCTGGCCGGTACGGGACAGGCCTTGCCGCAGGCGCTGCAACCAGGATTTTTTCGCGGCCGGTTCGGCCGTGGCGGAACCGGTGTCCGCCGTGGCGTCCGGAACGCCGGACGAGGCGGAAGCACCGCCCAGGTCCAGGGGAGCCTCTACCGTGGCCGAGGGCCAGCGCCCTTGCTCATCCGCGGGCGGCGGCGACGCGGGCGCGCGTTCGTCCGCGCGCGGCGCCAACGGTGGCGCGGGCGGAGCGGATGGGGACGCGTCGCGTGCGGCGGGCTCGGCAGCCGGGGTGGACGGGGCGGGCTCAGGCGCGGGAGCGGGGGATTTTTTCTTGAAGAAATTCAGCATGACGAACAAGTATATTCGCATCGTCGCGGGCCAATACCGGCGCACGCCCATCGCGGTCATCGACTCGCCCGGGCTGCGCCCCACGCCCGACCGCGTCAGGGAAACGCTCTTCAACTGGCTGCACTATTTCTGGGACGGCGATTTCTCCGGCAAGCAGGTGCTGGACCTGTTCGCTGGCAGCGGCGCGCTGGGTTTCGAGGCCGCCTCGCGCGGCGTCGCCCACGTGCAAATGGTGGAACGGGACAAGGCCGCGCTGGCCGCGCTGCGCACCTTGCGCGACAAGCTGGGCGCCGGACAGATACGCATCCATGCCGGCGACGCCATGGAAGTGCTACGCCGCATGGACGCATCGCGCTACGATCTGGTTATGCTGGACCCGCCTTTCGGCCAGGGATGGCTGGAACGGCTGTGGCCGCTGCTGCCGGGTGTGCTGAGCGAGGACGCCTTGGTCTATGTGGAAAGCGAAGAGGAATTGACCGCCCCGCCGGGGCCACAATTCGAAATATTGCGTAAGGATCGCGCCGGTGCTGTCCACTATGCGCTACTGCGGTTTGCTGCAATGCGGAAATAGATCAATAATCCCCGGTTCGGAGAGGTGACACACCTATAAATCAAGGGAGGGCGCATGATCATCGCTGTTTACCCCGGCACATTCGACCCGTTGACACGCGGTCACGAGGACTTGGTGCGGCGCGCCGCGGCGCTGTTCGACCAGGTGGTGGTCGGCGTGGCGCATAGCCGCAATAAAAAGCCCTTCTTCAACATCGACGAGCGCGTCGCCATCGCACGCGAAGTCCTCGGCCACTATCCCAACGTGCGCGTGGAAAGCTTCGGCGGCCTGCTGAAGGACTTCGTGCGCGAGCAGAACGGCCGCGTCATCGTGCGAGGCCTGCGCGCCGTGTCCGACTTCGAATACGAATTCCAGATGGCCGGCATGAACCGGCATCTGCTGCCCGATGTCGAGACCTTGTTCATGACGCCGTCCGATCAATACCAGTTCATTTCGGGCACCATCGTGCGCGAAATCGCGCAGCTGGGCGGCGACGTCAGCAAGTTCGTCTTTCCCTCGGTGGAACGCTGGCTGCAGGAAAAGGCCAAGGAACATCGCGAACAGAGCTGGCCGGGCTGAACACGCCGCCCGCTCCGCCGCGTCAACACGGCCCCCGGCGATATTCCGATACGCCGATATGGCCATAGCGTCCGCCGCCAAGGCGCCGGGCTCTTCGGCCCCGCCACGGACCTGCCGCTGCCCTTTCGGTGGCGGCATTACAATGCACCGGTTGGCGCGCGCCGCGCGCAGCCCGACCGGCGCCCGCCGCCGCTGTCCGCCATGGCCCTGAAGATCACCGAAGAATGCATCAACTGCGACGTTTGCGAGCCGCAGTGTCCCAACGAAGCGATTTCGATGGGCGAGGACTATTACGTCATCGACCCGGACAAATGCACGGAATGCGTGGGCCATTACGATGAGCCGCAGTGCAAGGTGGTGTGCCCGGTGGAATGCATCGAGATCCACCCCCAGTGGCAGGAAGGCCAGGAAGCCCTGATGGCGAAATACCGACGCCTGACGGGACACGCTTGAGCGCCACGCCCCGGCCACCGATGCAAGAGCCCCCCATACAGACCGACGCCGTTGCCCGCGCCCGGGACGCCGGCACGACCGGCCTCGCGGCGGAAGCGCTGGCGCCCGCCGGGCCTGCCGATACCGCGCATGCGCGCGATCGGCGCGCCACGCTGAGCCGCGATTTCTCCGTATCCGCCTTCGTCGCCGGACTGGTGGCCGTGGTCGTCAGTTTCGGTGGGACGGCGGTGTTGATGGTGCAGGCCGGCCATACCGTCGGCCTGGATGCGGCCCGCATCGGCTCCTGGCTGGGCTCGATCTGCCTGGCATTGGGCGTGGGCGGCGTCTGGCTCAGCCTGCGTACGCGGCTTCCCATTGTGCTGGCCTGGTCCACACCAGGCGCGGCGCTGTTGATCACCGCGCTGGCCGGCGTGCCCTTTCCCGAAGCGGTGGGCGCCTTCGTGGTGGCGGCGGCGCTGGCCCTGGGCTGCGGCCTGCTCGGCTGGGTCGATCCGATCGCGCGCCGCATTCCGCCGCAGATTGCCTCCGCCATGCTCGCCGGCGTGTTGCTGAATTTCGGCATCGGGGTGTTCGGCGCAATGGGACGGCAGGCCGCGCTGGTCCTGCCCATGGCGCTGGTGTACCTGGCCTGCAAGCGCTACGCGCCCCGCTACGCCATCCTAGCCGTGCTGGCCGTCGGCCTGGCGGCCGCCGCCGCGCAGGGACTGCTGAGCTTCGGGAGCGCGGACTGGCATCTGACGGAATTCATCTGGACGACGCCGGTCTTCACCTGGCGTGGCGTCGTCAGCCTGGCCCTTCCGCTGTTCGTAGTGGCGATGGCCTCGCAGAACCTGCCCGGGCTGGCGGTCCTGCAGGCCGCGGGCTACCGCGATGTACCGGCGTCGCGCGTCATTGCCGTCAGCGGCGGCGTGGGCCTGCTCGCGGCGCCCTTCGGGGCGCACAGCATCACGCTGGCGGCCATCATCGCGGCGATCTGCGCGGGCCGGGAAGCGCACCCCGATCCGGCCCGGCGCTACGTGGCGGCCGTAGTCTACGGCGCGGCGTACGTGGCGCTGAGCATCGCGGCGGGCGCGGTGGCGGTGTTCTTCCAGGCCTTGCCGCCCACGCTGATCGCGGCGCTGGCCGGCCTGGCGCTGCTGGCGCCCATCATGGGCGGCATGGCGGCCGCCATGCGCGAAGAACATGGACGGGAAGCCGCCCTGGTCACGCTCCTGGCGACGGCCTCGGGCATGAGCTTCTGGGGCGTGGGATCGGCATTCTGGGGGCTGGTGGCGGGCCTGGCCGCGCACGCCGCGATGAGCGTCGCGCGCCGCCCGGCCTGAGGCCATCGCCGGCTCAGGACGGCCAGCGCACCGGCCCCATGTCGGGGTGGACTTTCATCAGGCGGCAGGGAATGCCGGTGTAGTTCGACACCCAGGCCGCGGCGAGCTCGCCTTCGTCCACGACGTCCACGGTCTGGTCGCCCACCAGCACGGCGGTGCGCACGCTGTCGTCGTCCTCGATGACATCCAGCGGGATATCGATGCGCAACATGCCCGGCGCCCGCAGCACCAGGTAGCCGAAGCGCAGTTCCACGCCGATGCCGGCCAGCGCCGGGCAGGCCTCGCGGGTCATCCACTGGCCGCCCGAGTTGACCAGCAGCCAGCGGCGGTCGTAGTCGGCGCCACGCGGATCGTCCACGCCGCCGCAATGCGCGACGGGATGGTATTGGTTGCTCATTTTCCGGTTATCCCCTTCAACATTCTGCCCAGGTCCCTGAGGCGTTCCTGGCGCGATTCGTCATTCTGCTTGTTGCCGCCCAGGGCGCGCTCCAGGGCCCGCGTGACGGCATCCCCGGCCACCGCGCGCCATTCCACGCGATAACGCAGGGCGTCGTATGGGCCGGCGACGCGCACCGGCACCGCCAGGCCGCGCAACTCGCGCAGGTCCCCCGGGGGCGGATCGGCCAGCTTGACATTGGCCACGACGTCCAGCGTCCCCTTGGGCAGGTCGATGACGGCCGGCGATCCCTCGCTGACGCGCAACACGGGCGAGACGACATCCAGGCGCTTGATGGTGGCGACGCCCGCCGCCAGCGCCAGGTCGGCATCCATGCGGGTGAAGGTGGTCTCCCGCGCCGTATCGGCGGGCACGTCTTCCGGACCGCCCTTGCCGCCCAGTATGGCCTGCTTCAAGTCGCGCAATGCGCGCGCCACGTCGAAGCCCTTGATCGCGCCGTCGCGCACGCGCAGTTGGACCGTGCCGGCCAGGTTGTCGCGCAACGCAAGGGCCTGCCGGCCCCGCGTGGTCAGGTTGGCCGCGACACTGCCCACTCCGGTCACCGACGACCGCTTGGTCAGGTCCGCCAGCAGCGGGCCCATCGCCACGCCGTCCAGGGTGAAGCGCGTCGCCACGGCGTTGTCGTGTGCCGCGTCCAGGCTCAGCGTGCCGGCCAGCTTGCCGTTGTACAGCGTGGCCGCCAGCGGCGCGATGTCCAGCTTGCCTTGCGCCAGCTTCAGCGTCGCGGAAAGGTTTTGCATCGTGACGCCGCGAGCCACCAGGCGGCCCGCCTTGATCGTCCCTTGCGCCGTCGGCCCGACCAACGCGGACAGATCGATATCGCCGGGCTGCCCTGCCCCGCCCTGGACCGGCCGCGCGGCGGGTGGCGCCGCGCCAGGCGCGCCCGCGGTGCCGGCCGTGCCATTGGACGGCGCGGGCGATGCGGCAGCCCCCGCTGGCGCGCCGCCGGCGGGCGCCGCTTGAGCCGGTCCGGTGGCCGTCCCGGCGGGACCGGCGGCCGCGTTGTCGCCACCCGATGCGGCCGCGGGGCCGCGCGCCGGCTCGGAACCGGGGGGCAGCAGCTTGTCGATATCCAGCGTATCGGCGCTGATCGCGAAGCGCAGCGCCGGCTTGGCGCCCAGCTGCGTGGCATCCGCCGTCACGGCCAGCTTGCCGCCTTCCAGCTGCGCGTCCAGCACCAGGCCGGCGGTCCCGGCCGACCGGTCCGCCTGCAAGGAACCCGTATAAGGGATCCGCAGGATGCCGCCAGGCAGGCCCGGGGCGCTGATGGCGACTTCGCCCGTCATGGCGGACAGCGCGCCGGCCGGCTTGCGCAAGTCCAGCGTCATGGGCGTGGCGGCGCTGACGTTCCAGCCGCGGTCCCCTTGTTTGATTTCCGCCGCGACCTTGGCCTGGGCAATGGCAAGATTGCCGCTATTGCCGCCAATGCCGCTCAAGGAAAGCCGCGCGTCCACCGCATTGCCGCCGGCGACGCGCAGTCGGGCAGTGACCGGCTCGCCGGAGGCGGCATTGGCCGAAACATCCAGCGCGGGCGCATCGGCCGCAAATTCGAACGGCCCGCGCGGCAGCGTCCCCTTGGCGCGCAGTGCCAGCTTGGCCGCCTGGATGGCGCCGCTGCGCGGGTCGGCGCGCAGTGTCTCGGCCGCCAGGCTGGCATCGACGGCGGCCGTCCCGCCTTCGACGTCGTCCACATCGCCCTGGAAGACGAGTTCCAGCGCGCTGGCGTCCACGGCGCCGCTCTGGCCGTCGTAGGCCAGGTCGCCGCGTGCCGTCAGGTTCCTGGCGTGCGCGCCGGGCAGGTCGCCGGACGCCTTCAGGTCCAGCTTGCGCGCCTCGTAGCGCCGTGCCTGCGGATTCATCCGCACGACGGCCTTGCCCGCGATATCGGTATTGAAGCGCGGCGTGCTGCCTTCGATATGCGCGGACACGCTGGCATCGAAGGGCTCGTCGATGCGTACGCGTCCGGTGCTGGCGTTGAGCTGCGATATCGCCAGGGCACGGCCCGTGGCGTCGTCCTGCAGCTGGATCTCGCCATCCTTGATGTCCAGTCCGGCGATGTCGATGCGCGGCGCGGACGCCGGCCGGCCCGGTTCCTGCGGTTCCGCCGGCGTTGACGGTTCGGCCGAAGCCGGCTCGCCGCCCAGCAAATCCTGGAAGTTCAGCCGTCCTTGCTTGTCGCGGACCACGCGTGCCTTTACACCGCTGAAGCTTGCGTGGTCGACCACCACGTTGCGCGACAGCAGCGGCCAGATCGCCACCGACATGCGCGCCGTCTCCATGGCGGCGAAGGTCTCCTTGCTATCCGGTTCGGACAGCGAGACGCCCTGCAGGGTCAGTCCCAGGCGGGGAAACAGCGTGGCCTCGATGTCGCCATCGATGGTCAGCGTGCGGTGATAGCGCTCCTGGACCCAGGCCTGCAGGCGGTCCTTATAGGCGTTGGGGTCGAAGGTAAGCAGAAAGACGGCAAGTCCCGCGACCGCAAGCGCGAGCACCACCGCCACGCCTATCGATATGCGCTTGATCCACGTCTTCATGGGTGTTCAGCGAACGGGAACCGGGCTCCCGCTACGTCCTGTGCTGGCTGGTTCTACAAACGCCAATGGTAACAAAGGGCGGCCTCGCGAAGCAGCCTAGCGGCCCGGTCCGCCGCGGCGGACCGCCCATAGCCCGTCCAGGGCCAGCACCCGCATCTGCGCGGCGATTTCGGCGGCCGGCCGGTCGAACAGTTGCCGCAGCGGCGTCTCCACGCCGCGATCGAGCACCAGCAGGACCAGGCAGGGCGCCAGCACGCTGAGCACGCAACAGGTCAGCGCGGGCGTGCCGGGACGCAGGCCGGTGATCTCGCCGACGATGCCGGACAGCACCTGGAACTTGGGCATGGCTTCTTCACGCATCACCTGCGAAAGCAGGGGCGAGGGCGTCAGGATTTCCCGCGCCCACAGCCGGGTATGCCAGTTGCTTGCGTCGACGACCGCACTGACCAGGCCGTGCAGGAAAACGCCCAGTTTGTCCTCCGCAGGCAGCGGGCTGGCGGCGATCTCCCGTAGAAAGCCGACGCTCATCAGGCGTCTGTGCACTTCCCGCAGCAGTTCCAGGTATAGCCCGTCCCGGCTGCCGAAGTAGTAGTTCACCGCCGCGATATTGGTGCGCGCGCGCTGGCAGATGGCCTTGCTGGTCGTGTCCGCATAACCGCGCTCGGCGAACAGCTGTCCGGCCGCCTCGATGATATTGGCGCGCGTGGCTTCGCCATCCGCGCGGACGGGCGCTGCCGGCGGAAGGACGGCTGGAATTCTATGCGGCATGGGGTCGGAATCCGGAAACAGGGACGTGCATGATCGATAAAAGCGCGGTATGGTATATCTTAAATCAAAATTTGAGTTAGAAACGCTCCCGCTCGCCACTTTCCTCACGCCGTCTATCCGCGCCGACCATGAAGAAGATGATCGCCGTTCTTGCCGCCGTGGCCCTGGCCGCCATCGCCGCCGTGTTCTGGGTCCTGAACCGCCATCCGCAGGATCCCGATCGCCTGACGCTCTACGGCAACGTCGATATCCGCCAGATATCGCTGGCCTTCGACGGCAGCGACCGCATCGCCGAAATGAATGTCGAGGAAGGCGACCGCGTGCGGGCCGGGCAGATATTGGCGCGGCTGGATACGCGCACGCTGGCCCTGGAACTGGCGCAGGCCCGCGCCGAAGTCGGCGTGCGCGAACAGTCGCTGCTCCGGCTGCGCAACGGCACGCGGCCGGAGGAAGTCCAGCAGGCGCAGGCCCAGGTGGCGGCCGCGCAGGCCGATGCCGACCTGGCGGCACGGCAATTGAAGCGGCTGCAAGGCGTGGCCGGCGACACATCCGGCCGCGGCGTCAGCCGTGAAGATATGGATAGCGCGGCATCCCGGGTGCGCGTGGCGCAGGCCCAATTGGAGAACCGCAAACAAAGCCTGCGGCTGGCCAGGCTGGGCCCGCGCGAGGAAGACATCGCCGAGGCCGCGGCCTCGCTGCAAGCCGCGCGCGCGCAGGCCGACCTGCTGCAACACCGCCTGGACCTGGCGCAGCTGAAGGCGCCGCGCGACGCGGTGGTCCGCGCCCGGCTGCTGGAGCCCGGCGATATGGCATCGCCGCAGCGGCCCGTGTACACGCTGGCCATCTACGACCCCAAGTGGATACGCGCCTACGTCAACGAAACCGATCTGGGCCGCATCAAGCTGGGCATGGCCGCCCAGGTGCTTACCGACAGCTATCCGGGCCAGGCGATCGCCGGCAAGGTGGGCTATATCTCCTCCGTCGCGGAATTCACCCCCAAGAACGTGCAGACCGAAACCCTGCGTACCAGCCTGGTCTACGAGGTGCGCGTCCTCGTCCAGGATCCGGACGACCGCCTGCGACTGGGCATGCCTGCCACCGTGACCATCGACGTACGGGCCGACAGCGGGGGAGCCGCGCGGCCATGAACGATGCCGGCCTGGCCATCGATGCGCGGGACGTCCGCAAGCGCTTCGCCGTCAAGACGGCGCAGCGCGTCGTCCAGGCTTTGGACGGTGTCACGCTGCAGGCGCGGCGCGGCGCCGTGACGGCGCTGGTCGGGCCCGACGGCGCCGGCAAGACCACGTTCCTGCGCCTGACGGCCGGACTCATGCGCGCCGACGCCGGGCAGTTGCGGGTGCTGGACCTGGATGTCTCGCGCACCCCCCAGGCCGTGCAGGACCGCATCAGCTATATGCCGCAGCGCTTCGGCCTGTACGAGGACCTGAGCGTGCAGGAGAACCTGGACCTGTACGCCGACCTGCATGGCATACCGGCCGACGCGCGCCGCCGGCGCTACGCCCGCCTGCTGGAAATGACGGACCTGAAGCGCTTCACGGGCCGCCTGGCCGGCAAACTGTCCGGCGGCATGAAGCAGAAGCTGGGCCTGGCCTGCACCCTGGTGCGCTCGCCCGACCTGCTCCTGCTGGACGAACCGACGGTCGGCGTCGATCCGCTGTCGCGGCGCGAGCTGTGGGAAATCATCGACCAGATGGTGGCGGACGAGAACCTGACGGTCCTGGTGGCGACCGCCTACATGGACGAGGCGGAACGCTGCGCCAGCGTCCACGTGCTGCATGACGGCGGCCTGCTGGCCAGCGGCCCGCCGGCCGACATCGCGGCGCGCGCCGATGGCTTGTGCTTCGTCGTGCCGGCCGCCCAAGGCCAGGCGCCCCGCCAGCGGCAGGCCCGCCTGCTGGACCGCCGCGATGCCGTGATCGACGCCGTACCGCGCGGCGGCGAGGTGCGCTTCATCGTGCGGCCCGGCGTCGATGCCGGCGCCCTGGGCGAGGACGCGGCGCACGCCACGCCCGTGCCGGCGCGGCTGGAGGACGGTTTCATGGTGCTGCTGCACGCCCGCGTGGACGCCAACGACGACGCGCAAGCCGAAGCGGACCCGCTGCCGGACAACGATGGCCCGCGCGCTGTGGATCCGCAGGCCTCGCGGGACGATCCCGTCATCGAGGTACGCGACCTGGTGCGCAAGTTCGGCGATTTCACCGCCGTGGACCGCACGACCTTCAGCGTTGCCCGTGGCGAGATCTTCGGCCTGCTGGGCCCCAACGGCGCCGGCAAGACCACGACGTTCCGCATGCTGTGCGGGCTGTTGCCCGCCAGTGGCGGCGTGGCGCGCGTGGCCGGCATGGACATGCGCACGGCGCGGGCGCAGGCACGGGCCCGCATCGGCTATGTGTCGCAGGCCTTCGCGCTGTACGGCAATCTGTCGGCCATGGAGAACCTGCGGTTCTTCGGCGGTGCCTATGGCCTGCATGGCGCCCGCCTGCGCGAACGCATCGACGCCGTCACGGGCCAGTTCGCATTGCATCGGCACCTGGAACAGCCCGCCGGCCAGCTGGCCGGCGGCATCAAGCAGCGCCTGGCGATGGCGGTGGGACTGTTGCACGAGCCGGAAATCCTGTTCCTGGACGAACCCACCAGCGGCGCCGATCCGCTGGCGCGCCGCGCCTTCTGGCGCCGCATCACCGCGCTGGCAGAAACCGGCACGACCGTGGTCATCACCACCCACTTCATGGAAGAGGCCGAGTACTGCGACCGCATCGTGATCCAGGATGCGGGCAAGCTGCTGGCGCTGGGGACGCCGGAAGCGGTGCGGGTGCAGGCCGGCGCCACGCCCCAGCGCAAGATGACCATGGAGGACGCCTTCATCGGCATCGTCGAGCACGGACGCAACGGCGCGCCGCATCGATCCGTCGATGGCGATGCCACGGGCCGCGACAGCGGATCGTCGGGCGGTTGCATCGCTACAGCGGGCGGCACGGGCGCCGCCGGCCCCGCGGAGGCGCGGCCATGACCGTCCCATACGCGGCGGACTCCGCCTCCCGCAAAGGTTTCTGGCGCCGCGTCGCCTCTTTGACGCGCAAGGAAGTCCGGCAGCTGTTCCGCAACCGCGCCAACATGCTGATCGGCCTGGTGCTGCCCATCGCCCTGATCCTGATCTTCGGCTACGGGCTGTCGCTGGACGTGAAGAACGCCCGCGTGCTGGTGGTGATGGAAGATACCTCGCCGCAGGCGCACGACCTGGTCTCCAGTATCGCGCTATCCCCTTACCTGACCTGCGTGCCGGCCGCCTCCTATCGCGTCGCGGAGGACGCCATGATCGCGCGCGAGGCCGACGCGGTCCTGCGCATTCCCAGCGATTTCTCGCGGGGGCTGGCGGCGGGCAACGCGGCCGTGCAGACCCTGGTGCTGGGCAGCGATCCGACCCGCGCCCTGACCGTGGCCGGCTATCTGCAGGGTGCCGTGGCGCTGTGGACCCAGAAGCAGGCCGACCGCGGCGCCGCGGTGGCCGTGGCCGGCAACGGCGGCAGCGTCGTGGTGGTGGACCGCATGTGGTTCAACGCCGCCAACGACAGTACCTGGTACCTGGTCCCGGGCCTGATCGTCCTGATCATGACGCTGATCGGCACCTTCCTGACCGCGCTGGTCATGGCG
The DNA here is from genome assembly GCF_001676705.1 of Bordetella bronchialis. Lineage (NCBI taxonomy): Bacteria > Pseudomonadati > Pseudomonadota > Betaproteobacteria > Burkholderiales > Alcaligenaceae > Bordetella > Bordetella bronchialis. The sequence goes on along the minus strand of NZ_CP016170.1, from coordinate 655,493 downwards.
CGCGAATGGGAGCGCGGCACGCTGGAAGCGCTGTTCGTCACGCCGGTGCGGCCGCTGGAAGTGCTGCTGGCCAAGATCATTCCTTATTTCTGCGTCGGGCTGATGGGGCTGGGGCTGTGCCTGCTGGCGGCGCTGTTCCTGTTCCGGGTACCGCTGCAGGGCTCCATGGCCGCCCTGCTTGCCGGCTCCATGCTTTACATGGTGGTCTCGCTGGGCATCGGGCTGTTGATATCCGCCGTGACGCGCAATCAGTTCCTGGCAAGCCAGCTGGCGATCCTGGCCAGCTTCATGCCGGCGACCATGCTGTCCGGTTTCGTCTTCGACTTGCGCAACGTACCGGCGGTGGTGAATGCCGTCGGCCATGCATTGCCCGCCACGTATTTCATGGAGCTGGTCAAAACCGTATTCCTGGCCGGCGACTACTGGCCACTGATCCTGAAGGACTGCGCCATTCTGGCCGGCTATGCCGTCGCCCTGCTCCTGCTGGTGGGGCGGCTGACCCGCAAGACGCTGGACCGCTGACCGACCGCGAGCGCCCGGACCCCGACATCATGCACACTCCCATCGTCTTCCTGCGCCATCTGGGTAATCTTTGCCGCAAGGAATTCCTGGCGGTACTGAAGGACCCGGCCAGCCGCGTGGTCCTGGTCGTACCCGTGATCCTGCAAAGCCTGCTGTTCGGCTACGCCGCCACCTTCGACCTGACCCACGTACCCTATGCCGTCCTGGACCAGAGCCGCGGCGCGGCTTCCACGGAGCTGCTGGCGCGGCTGGACGGCACCGGCGTGTTCGAGCGCGTCGCCACGCTGCGCTCGTCCAACGAAATCCCCGGCGTCATCGACGCCGGCGATGCGCTGCTGGTGCTGCACTTCGCCGACGATTTCGAACGGGTGCTGGCGACCGGCGGGACCGCGTCGCTGCAACTGATCCTGGACGGGCGCAATTCCACCACGGCCGGCACGGCCGCCGGCCAGATACGCGACATCGTGGCCGCCTACAACGCCAGCCGGCCGGGCGCCGCGCCGCCGCCGGTCAGCGTGCAGATGCGCGCCTGGTACAACCCGAACCTGGAGACCCGCTGGAGCATCATGCCCGGGCTGATCGCCACCCTGAGCATGCTGCAGACCATGACGCTGGCCGCGCTGTCGGTCGCGCGCGAACGCGAACAAGGCACGTTCGACCAGCTGCTGGTCACGCCGTACCGGCCCATCATGATCATGTTCGGCAAGGCCCTGCCGTCGATCTTCATCGGCCTGGTGCAGTCCGGGCTGGTGCTGCTGATCGCGCTCTTCTGGTTCGACATTCCCATGGCCGGCAGCCTGCTGCTTCTATCCCTGGGCGTGCTGATGTTTACCGTCGCCATCGTCGGCGTCGGCCTGTCGATCTCCGCGCTGTCGGCCACCATGCAGCAGGCGATGCTCTACAACTTCGTGCTGCTGATGCCGCTGGTGCTGCTGTCCGGCCTGACCACGCCGGTGCGCAACATGCCGGAGGGCTTCCAGGTCGCCACGTATGCCAATCCGCTGCGCTTCGCCGTGGATCTCGTGCGCAGCGTGTATCTGGAAGGGGCCGGCCTGGAGGCCGTCTGGCGCGACCTGCTGCCCTTTGCCGGCATCGCCGGCATCACCCTGCCCCTGGCCGCCTGGCTGTTCCGCCGTCGCCTTGCATGAGAGCCTTGCCATGATCGCTTCCTTCCTTACCCGGTCTTCACCGCCATGCCGGGCCGGCGCACTGGCCGCCGCGCTGGCCGCCGCGCTGCTCGCCGGCTGCGCGGCGGGACCCGACTACCAGGCGCCCGCCACGCCCGCGCCCGATTCCTGGCAGGACTGGCGCAGCGGCCAGCCTGCCGCCGACGCCGGCGCGACGCCGGCCACGGCACCCGCTCCGGCGCAGTGGTGGACCCTGTTCGACGATCCCGTGCTGGACCAGCTGCAGCAACGCGCCGCGCAAGCCAGCCCGGACCTGCGCACCGCCGCCCTGCGCTTCGCGCAAAGCCGCATGCGCCGCGTGACCGTCGCGGCGCAGCGCGGCCCCGCCGTGGACGCCACCGGCGCCGTGACGCGCCAGCGCCAGAGCGAGTATTCGGCCGGCACGCGGCTGGCCAACGCCGTCGCGCCCGACAACCGCGAGGAACTGGTCTCGGTGCTGAGCTCGCCCTTCACCCTGTACCAGGGCGGTTTCGACGCCTCCTGGGAGCTGGACCTGTGGGGCCGGGTGGGACGCGCCATCGAGTCGGCCGATGCCGAAGTGGACAACGCCGCCGCGCTCCTGGACGACGTGCGCCTTGCCGTGGCCAGCGAACTGGCGCGGGATTACTTCGAGCTGCGGTTGACGCAGCAGCAGCGTGCATTGCTGGACCAGGATGTGGCCGCGGCGCGCGACAGCCTGGATCTGTTGCAGGCGCGCGCCCGCGGCGGCTTGATCGACGAGCTCGATGTCAGCCGCCAACGCAGCCTGCTGGCGGACCTGGAAGCGCGCATTCCCACCTTGCAGGCCCAGGAGGCCGCCCTGGTCAACCAGATAGGCCTGCTGCTCGACGCGCGCCCCGGGGATCTGAACCGGACCCTGGCCGCGCCCGCATCCATGCCGTTGGCCGCCCTGCCGGGACGCCTGCCCGATCTCTCGCTGGGCCTGCCCTCGCAGGTAGCGCTGCGGCGCCCGGATATCCGCGCCGCGGAAGCCCGCCTGCACGCGGCCACGGCGGATATCGGCGTCGCGGTCGCCGACCTGTATCCCCGCATCACCCTGGGCGCCAGCTTCGGCTTCGAATCTTATGAGGACCGGCGCTTCGGCGAATGGAGCACGCGCACGTGGAGCGTGGGGCCATCGCTATCCCTGCCCATCTTCGACATGGGCCGCCGCCGCGCCACCGTGGTACTGCGCGAGCTGGCGCAGCAGGAAGCCGCCGTGGCCTACCAGCAGACGGTGTTGAAGGCGTGGCAGGAGATCGACGACGCCCTCACCGGCTATGACGCCGAACGCGGCCGCAATGCCCGCCTGCGCACCAAAGAGGCCGCCAGCCGCGAGGCCTACGACCTGGCCCGCGCCCGCTATAGCCGCGGACTGACGGACTTCCTGGTCGAGCTCGATGCCCAGCGAACCTGGCTGCAGGCGCGGCGTGACCTGGCCGACAGCAATCACCAGCTGTTCATGCGGCTGGTCGCGGTATACAAATCCGTGGGCGGCGGCGATGCGCCCTTGCAGCAGGCGGCGGCCCCGGCATCCCAGGCGGGCGCGGCGATGGCCTCAAATCCATCGGGGTTATAACAATATAAGAATTGGAAATAAGGTATCGTCCCGAGTAGCCATATATCAACCCGGGCGCAAACCGGCCAGCCAGAACGGAGCCGCCCGGCCGCCTCAGGCACCAGGGATGGGGACCACCGTTTTGCGCAGCACACTCGCTCAGGGCAATGTCGCCCGGCTTTCCGTCGCCCAGGCGCTGGCCGGGGCCAATACCACCGTCGTCTACGCCACCGCGGCCGTCATCGGCAACACCCTGGCGCCCGAGCAGTCCCTGGCGACCATGCCGATTTCCGTGTTCGTCGTCGGCATGGCGCTGTCCACGCTGCCGACCGGCGCCGTCGCGCAACGCTACGGGCGTCGCGCCAGCTTCCTGCTGGGCACGGCCTGCGGCGTACTGGTAGGCCTGCTTTCCGCGCTGGCCATCATGCTGGGCAGTTTCTGGCTATTCTGCTTCGCCATGCTGTTCGGCGGCGCCTACGCGGCGGTCGTGCTTACCTTCCGCTTCGCCGCCGCCGAATGCGTCGGGCCGCCCGACCGGGCGCGTGCCCTGTCGACGGTGATGGCCGCGGGCATCGTCGCGGGCGTGCTGGGCCCGCAGCTGGTCACGCACACCATGTATCTGTGGCCGCCGCATATGTTCGCGGTCACCTACCTGGCCCAGGCCCTGGTGGCCCTGGTCAGCGCCGGCATCCTGCTGGGCGTGAAGCTGCCCATCCCGACCGCCGCCGAAAAGGCCGCCGGCCGGCCCCTGGGCCTGATCGTCCGCCAGCCGGCCTTCATCGTGGCCGTCATCTGCGGCGTCATCAGCTATACGCTGATGAACTTCCTGATGACATCCGCGCCGCTGGCCATGCGGCTGTGCGGCCTGCCGCAGGAAGCCTCCAACCTGGGGCTGCAATGGCATGTGATCGCCATGTACGGGCCCAGCTTTTTCACCGGCCGCCTGATCACTCGCTTTGGCGCTGGCCGCGTGGTGATGGCCGGCTTGCTGCTGACCGCGGCGGCGGCCGCCGCCGGGCTGGCTGGCCTGACGGTGGGCCACTTCTGGACCTCGCTGATCCTGCTGGGCCTGGGCTGGAACTTCGGCTTCGTCGGCGCATCGGCGCTGGTGCTGGAATGCCATCGCCCCGAAGAACGCAACAAGGTCCAGGCCTTCAACGACTTCCTGGTGTTCGGCACCATGGTGCTGGGTTCGTTCTCGTCGGGCGGCGTGCTGGCGAATTATGGCTGGGACATGGTTTGCTGGATCGCCTTCCCGCCGCTGGTCATCGCCATGGTGGCGCTGGCCTCGCGGCGGCGTCTGGCCGGGCGGGACGTCGCGCGGGCGTAGGCGCACACGCGGGCCCCGCGGCGTTGCCGCGCGCGGGCGCCAGCGCGTGTGGCACGGCAGTGCTCAGCCCTTGTCGCGCCGCGCCGGCGGCGGCACGAAGTCGTCCGGGGCGCCCGGCGGGATGGGAGGGTTGTCCGCCAGGGACTGCTGGAAGGCCTGCACCATGCGCCGTATGGGGCCGCGCACCCAGCCCTGCGTCGTATTCACGTCGCTCTCTTCCTTGGGGTCCTGCACGATATTGAAGACGTATGGCGTCTCCAGATGATTCGCGCCGGCGTTGGGCTCGACTTCCCAGACGAAATGCATCTTCCAGTCCCGCCATTTGGCGGCGCGCAGCTCGGTCTTGATGTAATAGACGAAGCCTTCCCGGTTGGATTGCTCTTTATCGCCCAGCAGGAAGTCCAGTTGGTCGATGCCGTCCAGCACGCGGTCCGTGGGGACGGCGGCGCCGGCGATACGGGCCAGCGTGGGAAAAAGATCGACCACGTGGACGATTTCATTGGTGACCCGCCCGGCCGGCACGCGTCCCGGCCAGCGCACGATGAGCGGCACGCGCAGCGCGCCTTCCATGGCCGTGTGATAGGTGCCCGTCCACATCCCCGCGCTACCGCGCCAGGGCCGCCGGTACTCGGGACCGTTGTCGCTGGCGAAGATGAACACCGTATCGTCCTCGGTGCCCGTGGCGCGCACCTGGTCCAGGATCTGCCCCACGCGGGCATCCATCTCCACCAGCGAATCGGCGAAATCGCCCTTGCGCGTGCGCCCTTCGAAGTCGCGGTGCGGGATGGTGGGAAAGTGCAGCTGCGTCAGCGGCACGTACAGGAAATACGGCCGCCGGCCCGCATGGCGGCCGATGAAATCGCAGCTGCGCCGCGTCAGTTCCGCGTCGATGCGGCGGCGCATTTCCAGGTCATAGAGCTCGCGCTTTTCGGCGGGCTGTCCCTTGCGGCCCTCCATCACGTAGGGGGGCTCGACGACCTCCGGGTCGAAGCCTACCGCGTCCATGAACATGCTCTCGTTCGTCGTGCGCGGGATGCCGTACCACTCGTCGAATCCCTTGTCCTTGGGATACCGGCCTTCCTTGTCGCCCAGATGCCATTTGCCGTACATCGCCGTGGCATAGCCCGCATCGGACAGCACTTCGGCCACCGTGCGCTCCCAGGGCACGATGCCCTGCGGCAGGCCGGCGGGCACCGATTGCAAGGCGCCCGTGCGGACGGGATGGCGGCCCGTCATCAAGGCCGACCGCGTCGGCACGCAATCGCTTTCCACATTGAAGTTCAGGAAGCGCGTGCCCTGGGTGGCCAGTTCGTCGATGCGCGGCGTGGGCGCGCCGCGCAATGCGCCACCGCCATAACAGCCCAGTTCGCCCCAGCCAAGGTTGTCGGCCAGTATCAGGATGATGTTGGGCGCCTGCCGGCCCTGCGTGGTTTGCTTCACGTATGTCCTGCCTTGTGCTTCATGAATGATTCGCGGTGCGCATCATGGATTGGTGGTGCCGGCATTTTTCCGGGGCGATAGGAACCCCGGCGGCGCGTATCAATCCAGCCGCAATGAAAGCGTGGTGATCAAGTGCTGCCATTGGTCTATGGTGCGGCCCAGGAAGGCATCGAACTGCCCCGCCGGCATGGGACGCGCATCCAGGCCGCTTTCCGTCAGCTTTTTCACTATGTCGGGCTGGGCCAGGATTTTGGCCACTTCATCGGACAACCGTTGCACGATCTCCGGCGGCGTGCGCTTGGGCGCCACCAGGCCCACCCACTGCGTCAGCACGATGTCCTGATAACCCAGCTCGCGCAACGTCGGCACATCGGGCACTTCGGCCTTGCGCTTGTCCGATGTGACCGCCAGGATGCGCACGTTGCCGGTGCGATACTGGCCGATGACGGGCGCCAGGCCCAGCACGGCAGCCGGCACCTGGTTGCCCACCAGGTCCGTAATGGCCTGGCCGCCGCCCTTGTAGGGAACGTGCGTCAGCTGCACGCCAGCCTCGCGTGCCAGCCACTCGCCGGCGACCTGCTGCGACGTGCCAAGCCCCGAGGTACCGAAGGCGATGGCGCCCGGCTTCTCCTTGGCGGCGGCGATCAGGTCGGCCAGCGTCTTGTACGGGCTCCGCGCGGACGCCGCGACGACGATGGGCTGGTCGGCGATCATCGACACGCCCGTCAGGTCCCGCTTGAACTGCCATGGCATATCGCTGCGCACCGCGTTCAGGATGGTCGCCGTGTCAGAGGCGATGGCAAGCGTATAGCCGTCGGGACGCGACTGCACCGCTGCCTGCATGCCGATGGCGCCCGATGCGCCGGGGCGGTTTTCGACCACCACGCTTTGGTTCAAGGCCTTGCCCAGCTCGACCGCGACCAGCCGCGCCGCCGTGTCGTTGGTGCCGCCGGCCGCTTGCGGGACGATGATGCGGATGGGCTGGTCCGAGGGCCAGGCCGCCTGCGCGGCGCCCGGGGCCGCCAGCCACAGGGCCACGGACCCGGCCATCGCCGCGCCCAGGAATCTCCAACGCTGCGTCTTCAAAGCCATTCCCCTTGCTCATTTGCGCCCTGCAAGGCGCGTTTGGTCTGTGGAAAGCAGTCTATCGACGGTAGCGTGAAAGGACATAATCGAAAAAACCGATTTCGTGATACGGTTTGGTTATCACGGATCAAGCGTTTCCTGCACGGTGCTCCCATCGCAGCGCGCGGATTTTTGCCACGGCCCGCCAAGGGCCGGCTTTTCCACGGGATCAGCTCTATGTCGCCGCACTCCCCCATGGCGCTCTCGCACCTGAAATTCCGGCATCTGCTGCTGGTCGAATCGCTGATCGAGCAAGGCACCATCCACAAGGCAGCCCAACGGCTCAACATCAGCCAGCCGGCCGCCACCGCCATGCTCAACGACTTGGAAGGATTGGTCGGCATTCCTTTGTTCACGCGCAGCCGCCAGGGCGTGACGCCGACCGAACAGACCCACGCCCTGCTGGGGCGGATACGCACGATCCTGAATGAATTCGACGAACTGTCGTCCGTGATCGGCCGCGTGGCCTCGGGGCGATCGGCGCTGCTGCGGGTCGGCGTCGTGCCGCAGGCCTTCATCGCCTATCTGCCCAAGGCGATAGACCTGTTTCGCCAGGCGGGCGGCTGCGCCATCCGCACGCACGAAAGCACCGCGCGCCAACTCCTGGACATGCTGATCGCCGGCGAACTGGACTGCGTGATCGGCCGCCTGCCCAACGCCAGCAGCGCCCTGGCCCATGCGGCCAGCCAACTGTCCTTCGTCAATCTGTACCGGGAGGAGATCTGCATCGTCGTTGGCCCGCATAACCCGGCGGCCGGGCAGCGCGACATCGGCTACCAGGACCTGGCGCGCCGGGAGTGGGTCATGCAGCGTCCCGATTCGGCGGTTCGCGGCGCGCTGGCCGAGACCTTCCTGCGGCATGGCGTGCAGCCACCGGAACCGGTGGTCGAGACGTCGACCTACATCCAGAACCTGGCCATCGTGGCGCAATCGGATCTGTTCACCGTCGCCCCGCGCCGCGCGGCCGCCATGCACCAGGAACTCGGACTGGTGCGCATCCTGGACCTGCCGCTGGACGTCGTGCCCATGCAGGTTTGCCTGATACGGCGCCAGTCATCGAACCGGGATCCGGCGCTGGCGCTTTTCGAGCAGGCGTTCCTGGACAGCGTGCGGTCGGGCGATCAAGGCGCGCCGGTACCTTCGGATTCCACCAGTTCGTAGCTGGTACTGCGGCCGCCGGCCTCCGAGCGGCGCAGCAGGCCCAGGCGCACCAGCTCGCCGATATCCCGCAGCGCGGTGTCCGCGGAACATTTGGCCAGCGCCGCCCATTTGCCACTCGTCAGCTTGCCCTCGAAGCCATCGAGCAAGCGATTCAGGACCTTGACCTGGCGCTCGTTGAGCCTCGCACCCGGCGCCCGCTGCCAGAAGCGCGCCTTGCGCAGCACGGCGTCCACCGTGCCATGGGCCTGGTCCACCGCCGCGTTCAAGGTCTCCAGAAACCACTGCAGCCAAGCGGTCACATCCAGGCTGCCCTTCTGGGTACTTTCCAGGATGTCGTAGTAGGCCTTGCGGTCGCGCTGTATCCGCGCCGACAGGCTATAGAAGCGCCGCGGGCTGCCATCCGCGCGGGCCAGCAGCAGATCGCCGACGGCGCGGGCGATACGGCCGTTGCCATCATCGAAAGGGTGCAATGTCACGAACCATAGATGCCCCAGTCCGGCGCGTATCAGCGGCGGCTCCGCGGGGCTGGCGGTATTCATCCAAGCCAGGAAGCGCGTCATTTCCCGCGGCAGGCGCGCGGCCGGGGGCGCTTCATAATGCACTGTCTGCCGGTCTACCCGCCCCGATACGACCTGCATCGGGCCATGCGCGTCATCCCGCCACGCCCCGGTGCCGATCCTGCTCAGGCCGGAATAGCCGGTCGGGAAAAGCGCCGCGTGCCAGGCGAAGAGGCGATCCGCCGTAAGCGGCGCGGCGTGGTTGGCGGTGGCATCGAGCACCATCTCCACCACGCCTTCGACATGGCGATCCACGGGGGCGAAGGCGCCGATCTCCACCCCCAGGCGCCGCGCAATGGAAGAGCGCACCGAGGCGACGTTCAGGTGCTCGCCTTCGATCTCGCTGGTGTTGACCACGTCGTCAGTCAAGGCGGCCAGGCTGGCCCCATCGCGCAGGGTCGGGTCAATGTCCGCCATCCTGCCCAGCAGTACTCCCTGGGAACGGCTGACCTGGGCCATCGGCCCGGCCAGCGCGGCGAGGTCGTAGCGCCACGCCGGCCAGTCCGCCGCCTGCCAGACATAGGTGTAATCGCCGCTAGTCATGCGGTGATTATGGGGGATATTCGCCGCAGCGGCAAATTAATCGCCGCATGATATGCGGTGAATACGCGGCGTATTCGCCGCAGGCCGGGTCTGGAACAGCCGGGCGCCGGGAGCTCCATAGGGCGCCGTCCGCGACGGCGGGTTGCTGAAGAGAATTCCCGGCTCCCGCCCTTCGCCCGACCTGGCTCACCCCTTCACGAAGGCAGTCCGCGAGATGCTGTACTCGTAATAAGGCAAGCCCTCCAGCGCCCCGCGCGCCGCGCCGCCGGGGTCTTTCAGCAACTGGCTATCCATGCTCAGCGCCATCGTTTGGCGGTCCGCATCCCGGAACGGCTCCCACCGCGGGACCGTGGGGTTGCCGGGATTGCCCGTACGCGCGAAAGCCGCCCACGTCGCCATCATGCGGCGAGTCATCGGCTCGATGTCCGCGCCGTTGCCCACCTGGGCCTGCGCCGCCTTGGCCGTGCCGAAGATGAATGGCACCTCGCCGGTGTGCGGGGAATGGATGCGTCCGCCTTGTATGGGCGTCTGTCGAGTGAAGACATAGGCGTAGACCGGCGCCTTCCCCGCGGCGGCCTGCAACGAGGCCACCTTCAGCGTATTGCGCTTGAAGAGATAGTCGGTGGTGATCGTCATCAGGATTTCGCTCGCATCGTAGGCCGGGTACACCGAGCGGTAGGCCTCGATCAAGCCATCCACCCGGGCGGCATCGGCTTTCAGGAAACGCTGCAGCCTGCGCTGCACGTCCGCCATGCCCAGCGAGAAATTATCGGGATCGACCTGAAGGTAATAAGTGCTTTCCGTATTGGCGTTGCCGACCAGAAGCGGAATATGCGCCGACATGGCCGGCGCATCCGGATAGAAGGGGTCGCGCAGGAAATTCCGCCCATCGACCACGGGCCGGAATGGATCCGCCACGCTCTTCAACGCGGCAACCAGCTTATCCGTCGGCACCTGTTGCAAGGCCGCGCCGCTGACGGATTCCATGCCGAGCTTGCTGGCCAGTGCGTGTGCCTGGCGCGCTGCTTCGTCCGGGCTATCGATGCGCATACCGCCCGAGCAGCTCTGCACGATGGCCTTGTGGAACAAGCCCTTGGCGGCGGGCATGCCCATCAGCGCGACCACCTTGGCGGCACCGCCGGACTGCCCGAAGACCGTGACATTGCCCGCATCGCCACCGAAGGCCGCCGCGTTGTCCCGCACCCACCGCAGGGCCTGAAGCACATCCAGTACGCCGGCGCTGCCCGCATCGGCGAAACGCTCGTCCTTGTCCTCCAGCCACAGATAGCCGAAGGCGTTCAGGCGATGGTTTACCGTGACGACGACGACATCCTGGGCGCGCGCCAGATTGGTCCCGTCGAAACCCGGCGCCGTGCCGGCGCAGCTGGACCAGGATCCGCCATGAAGCCACACCATGACGGGCCGCCGCTTGCTGTCGTTCACGCCAGGCGTGAAGACGTTAAGAAACAGGCAGTCCTCGCTCGTCGGCTGGATGGCCGTGTACCAGGAATAGAAAGGGTCTTGTGTTTCCGCCGATTGCGGACAAGAGGCGCCCCATTGCGTGGCGTCCTGGGTGCCGGCCCATTTCTGCGGCGGCCGGGGCGGCATGAAGCGATGCGCGCCGCCGGTTGTGTCGCCGTAGCGCACGCCTTTGAAAACGTGGACGCCGTCGTCGATACGCCCGCGGAGTTTGCCGTTGGACGTCTCTACCACGGGATCGGCGGCGCGCGCGATGCGTGGGGTGAGCGATGCCAACATGGTGGCGCTTGCCGCCGCCGACGCGTGCTTCAGGAACGCGCGCCTGTCCAGCGCGCGGGGTGTTGCAGTCTCCATTGCCCAGCTCCTTTTCTCCGCTTGTTCCAACGGTCGCCGGTGCTTCCGGCGGACTGATGGTATTGCGAAGAGGAAGGGTTGTGCTGTCGGTTGGCTGAAAGATACCGGTGAGGACCGCGGCCGCCGCGTTCAGCACGAGGACGGCCGACCGCGCCTGGATGATGGGCGCCGCGGTAATGTCAGGCGAGCACGGGAATCAGAGGTTGATCACACGTTTAAACGTCGATCGGTCGGCAAAGGGCCATGAATGCTAGGTTTCGCGGGGAAATCGGGGTAAGCGGTTAGCGAACAACGCCCTATCGGGATAGCGCACAAGTGCTCAAGCTTGCGTCCGCAACGACTTTTGCGGACGCAACCATGACGATCGAACAGGTAGACTTTCTCCCGCTGCAACCCATACGGGTACGCTCCACTGGCAAGCGAGACTACGACCCGGTAGCCAAGCAGCGACTGATCCAGATGTGCGTAAGTTCGGGGGCATCGATCTCGAACATGGCGCTGAAGGCGGGAGTCAACGCCAATCAACTGCCCAAATGGATCGGCCAGAGCAGGCAGGCTCCCCAGGCTGGCAAGGATGCGTTGGTGCCATTCGTTGCGGTCCAAGCCTGCGCGGTAGTGGACGCGCCGAAGCCGGCGGCGCTGACAGCCGGGCGGCAGACGGTCTTGAGCGCCAGGCTTCCCGATGGCACGTTGATGGAGCTGCCTTGCGGCGTCGACGACGCCGAGCTGATCAAGGCGATTGTCGATGCGCTTTGGAGCCAGCGCTGATGTTTCGCTTCGACGTGGGCTTGAAGGTATACCTGCATCGCGAGGCGGTGGACTCCCGGCAATCCATCAACGGCCTGGCGGCGTTGGTCGAGCAGTCGCTGGGGCTGGACCCATTTGCGGCCGCCATGTATGTGTTTCGCAACCGTCGGGCCGACCGCATCAAGATCCTGCTCTGTGACCGTAACAGCTTCTGGCTGCTGTTCAAGCGGCTGGAGAAGGATCCGCTTCGTATGGCCGCGCGCAGCAGCGGTGGCGATATTGACCGTCGAACAGCTGCATTGGTTACTCGAAGGGATCGACATCGAGGCGGTGCAACGGCATCCGGAACGGGCGTATCATCGGGCGGCGTGAACGCCGCATCATCGCGGCGGTCTAACCCGCCATGCCAAACACCGTTACCATCACCGCCGGCGAATACGAAGCGCTCCAAGCGGCGTTGCGCGTGGTGACGGTCGAGCGCGATCTGCTGAAGGAGCAACTGAAGGCCTTCCAGCGCAAGCTGTTCGCGGCCAAGAGCGAAGCGCGCGGATCCGAACAGAAAGATCTCTTCTTCAACGAGGCCGAAGCACTGGCCCCAGGCGAGCAGGCACCGCCGGCCCAGGAAGAGGACGGCACGACGCAGGTCATGGTGGCTGGCCACGTGCGCAAGCAGCGTGGGCGCAAGCCTCTTGACCCCGGTCTGCCTCATGTTGAAGTCCGTCACGAGTTGCCAGCCTCTGAGCGGGTATGCCCGCATGACGGTCAGGCGCTTGTCGAGATCGGCGTGGAGATCAGCGAACAACTGGACATCGTGCCGCAGCAGATCCGCGTGCTGCAGCACCAGCGCGTGAAGTACGCCTACCCGTGCTGCGATGCCGGCATCAAGACCACTCCGGCGCCGGCGCGCGTCATCCCCAAGGGGTTGCTCACTGAATCGGCACTGGCGTGGTGCATTACAGCCAAATACCAGGACGGCCTGCCGCTGTACCGCCAGGCGGGTCTGCTCAATCGCTTCGGTGGCGATCTGTCGCGCGCCACGTTGGCGGCCAGCGTGGTGCGGGTTGGCAAAGCGGTGCAGCCGTTGATCAACCTGTTGCGAGACCATCTACTGGACGCCGACGTCCTCTACGGCGATGAAACGACCGTGCAGGTACTCAAGGAGGCTGGGCGAGCGGCACAAAGCAAAAGCTTCCTGTGGGCGCAGATGAACGGCTCGGAGCCACCCATACGCCTGTTCACATACAGCCCGACGCGCAGCACGGAACAGGCAGCGACGCTGTACGCCGGCAGCCGACTCAAGGCGGCCCTGATGACCGACGGGTATGCGCCGTATGACGCCGTTGCCGAGCGTTATGGTCTTGTGCATCTGGGCTGCTGGGCGCACGCACGACGATATCTGATCGAGGCCCACGAGGCATTGCCCGAGGCGCAGTGCGAGAGCCACCCCGCGACGGCGTGCATCGATAGGCAAGCTGTTTGCCGTCGAGCAACAAGCCAAGGATATGATGCCCGAGCAACGCCAGCGGCTACGCGCTGCGCAAAGCCGGCCGGTCCTCGCCGAGATCGAGACGCTGCTCACGCAGCATCTGCACAGCGTGTTGCCGCAGAGCCTGTTCGGCAAGGCCTTGCACTACCTGCACGGGCAATGGCCAAAGCTCATCCGCTACGTTGATAACGGCTCCTGGCCGATCTCGAACAATCCTTGCGAAAACGCGATCCGCCCGTTCGTTGTTGGCCGACGCGGCTGGCTGTTCTGCGACACCATGGCCGGCGCCCACGCCCCGGCCAACCTGTACTCGCTCGTGGAAACCGCAAAGGCCAACGGCATCGATCCTTACCAGTATCTCCGCGCCATGCTCAACGCGCTGCCGTACGCGCACACCGCCGACGACTATGCGAAGCTGTTGCCCTGGAACTCGCCCGCCGAGGAAACGCCTGCCTAACACGGGCAGGCCACGCACGCCAGGACGTTGCTCACTGAGCGCTTACGATGGACAGTGCAAGGCGGCGGGTCTGAGTCATATGCATGGTCTTCGCCATCAGTACGCGCAAAGCCGTTATGAGACGTTGACGGGGAGGCCGCCGCCAACGACAGGTGGACCATTAGTCACGGAGTTAAGTCCAACGCAGCGCATAGAAGACCGCCATGCTCGTCAGAACACCAGCCGTGAGTTGGGACACGAGCGCCTTCAAATCACTGCCATCTACCTCGGTAGCTAGGTCAGGCAGTATGAGCCCCCCTGGCCTACATACACAGCCGTCCACCGGCTTAATCTGCGGGCCCAACAAACGTATTCAGCACCGTTGCAATCCTCTTGCGTCGCTCAAGCAAGAAAGCCTTGTAGCTTTCCACTTCCAGCAGCGATGCCTCAACCGGGATGCACTGTGCTGAGAACGCTGGCTCGCCAAGCTGGTCCACCAGCGGAGGCAGGTAGACCGCCGGGGCCTTGTCGCTGATCGCGCGATTCGTCTTGCCGCCGATGAAGGCCAGATTGGCGATGTCATCGGCCTCGCGCGCAGTGAAGCTGGTCTTCAGTACGGCTTTGGGAAAGATGTGATGGAACTGCAAGCGATGCTGGGCGCCCGAATGATCCAGAGCAATGGTCAGATGGCTGCGCCAATCTTTCGCACCGGCAGCGCGGAAAGCCAGGAACATGGTCTTGAACAGCGCGCTGCGCTGGTTTCGGCCTTCCAGCTCCTCCGCGGTAATGTCCAGGCGGCCGAACTGCAAGCGCAATCGGTCGATCAGCTCGCTCACCGCGCCGCCCTGACGAATACTTGCCAAATCCTGATCCAGAATGGTTTCGCTGGAGCCTCGGGAGAAGCGGCCTTTGACATTGGCCATCAGCGCCCAATAGCGCAGTTGGCGGGCCTCATCGTTGCTCAGCGCATAGTTGCGGCTGTGTCCGAAATACGCGAGCACCACCAGCAAGAAGGGCGACGACAGCAGCGCCGGGCTATCGATGCCCAGATTGCTACGCAGGAAGTTGAGCGCGAATTCCATGCCCTCGCAGGCTTCTTTCCACGCCTTCTGCAGCTTCTCCACACTCAGGCTACCAACGATCTGGAAACGTGACTGACCGGTCGCAAACGCCATCAGGTTCTTCAGGTGCAAACCGAGATCGAGGTCAAAGCCCGTCTTGGCACAGGCCTTCTGAAAATCCTGGAACGTCTGCAGCGAGTGCCGCCACTTGGCGGTGATCTGCGCCAGGGCCAGGTCGGAACTGCGCAGCTTGGCTCCCAGTGAATTGACCCGGACGAAGATTTCCGTGACCTCATCATAGGAAAGCGTCCGTTCCAGTACATCCATCCGATAAACGTACTTTCGGATGCCACGTAGCCGGGCCAGGCGCTGGCTATACTTCTCGTAGCGAGGATCGTCAAAACCACTGATGCCCGCACGTTTGAGGAACGGCGCATCGTTGTCGGTCTTGAACACTTCCGACACTTTCACCCAATGCGACAACTGCTCCAGCTTCCTCGTGGCCACCACGAACGTCATCTTGTTGAAGCGTTTGAGCAGTTCGTCCTCGGTCGAGTCCGTCTCATCGCCAATCAGTTCGCTATCGTCGTCAACATCGTCCTCGTCGTCGCCGTTCTCTTCCACTTCGGTCACGACCGCCAACTGGTCGGGATGCTCCAAGTTGAACAGCAAGTCGATAGGCCGACGACGGCCGCGCACCGATACTGGCTCGCCGCGAATGACGGCAGAGAGCGATGTCAGACGCTGCTGACCATCCAGCAGGAGCCGCGCGCTCTGGTAAGGATTCGTGCTCTGGCTGACCGCGAAATCCTGCAGCGGCACAGCTTCATCCGTTTCCCAAAGCAGGATTGCGCCCGATGGGTAGCCGCGATACAGCGAATCCAGCAGATCGCGCACTCGCGTGGAGCGCCATACATACTGGCGCTGCATCTCTGGCAAGCGCAGTTCGCCCCGCTCGATCATTGATACCAGTTCTTCAACGCTTGCTTCGGCCTTAGACATGTTTTTTCCTTCGATCAGGTACCGAGCAGGAAGCGTTCACGGTGCCATCGCAAATACGGCAGGTGTTCACTGGCCAACCAGCGCAGCGTCATGCCTGGGCGAATGCCAAGTCCGTGCAGATCACTCGGAGACAGTTGAGCGCTGGTCAGCAGATGTCCAGTGTCGTCGAAGCTGATCAGAAAGCGGTCGAACAGCGCATCGAGATTGGCCACTAGCAGAAAGCCGTTAAAGGCATCCAGCCGCTCGGCATCGTCGGCGCATTCGGCCCAGGGCTTGGCGTGGCTGGCACGCAGCGCCTCGGTCGCGGAAACACCCGTCACAGCGCAGGTACCGCCCCAATAGCTCAGCAGGGCATTGCGATAGCGCTCCTGACCGACGCGTTGGCGCACCAGACGCTCGACCTCCGTGCCTCGATTCTCGGCAGGCAACTCAGCCACGGCTTGCGCAACGGCCGTGTGGTAATCCCGCACTGCCTGATTCGGCAAAGCCTGCGACAGGCTGGCTGCGCGGCGCAACAGGGCTGCCAGATCGGCCAGGGTAGGTACGCGAAATACGTCATCAGCTCCGGCCCAAAGCTGGAAGCCGCGCAGCAACTCCGGCAGCAGCGCGAGCGTGGTCGCTTGAAAGCGCACGTCAAAACCGTTGACCGATGCCGTCACCATCGTCTGGCTTCGATGGCGGGCCGACGCCAGTGTCACCGCATCGTCAGCAGATGACAGAACGTGCTCGAAGCCGTTGTCGTGGCCAGCTTTTTCGACCAATGCCCGCTGTAGTGGATTCACCGCGGTACTCATGTCAAAGACGCCTGTTCTGCACCCACCCGCTGACGAAGCAGAAGACCATCCTCGCTGTCGGATGAAAGCCTGAGCCGCTCAAAAGACTTGAAAGCGTCTGAGGGCTCAGTCGATGTGGTGACGATGTACTGGAAAGAATCACCTCCACTCGATGCGACATGCCCAAGCAGTGACCACAGTATGGCCTCACTCATTTCTGCCTCGCGAGGTGAGTCGTGCAGCAGGAATCCCGGATGAAAGCTATCCGCAGATGTGCTGTCGAGCAAGCAGGCGATATCCCCGGCGAGCATTTCCAGAACCTTGAAGGTTGTTGAGTGCATTGGCCCCATCTGAAATGGATGGTTGCGGTGCTTATCCTCATCGTTGAAAACGCCCCATTGGAAAGAGGGCAACGACTTGGCAACAGCCTGCATAGACTCACTAATCGCCCGGCGACGCCCCTTTACGGCCTCACGCTCCTTCTCGTGCTGTATTTGAAGTTGCTCGTGACGGTTCCGAGTCGACTCCAACTTTCGCTCTACTGTCACGATATCGCTTGATTGTGATCTTCCAGATGCAATGCTCTCGTAGTGTTCATAGTCCTCGATGGCATCACTGAGAAGCTGGTCGGCTGACAGGGATTGTGCGTGCCTCGTCATAAGCTCGGCTTCCCGTTGATCGATGGCTGCAACTTGTGCATTCATGGGCGCTGTCTCGGCCTCCAGCTCATCCCGTCGGCGACGCAGGGGCGCCAGTTCGCTTTCAAGCTCTCCTTTGGAGCGCTGATGCAGAGTGATCCGCTGCTTCCGATCGATCTGCGTCTGCTCGATCCGCTCCATCACATGGCTGCAATCCCTGAGCAATCGGTTTCCTGCGTCGCAGCGAGTGGGTAGCTGTTGTTGCAAAGACGATGCCTCTTCCTGCAACTCGGCTACCCGCTGCATGTCACCGGCCAGCATGGCTTCGTTCTGCTTGATCTCATTGGTCAGAAGGTCAATGCCAGCTTTCAGCGGCGCACGCTTTTCCACCCACGCCTGACGCTGTGCCGCAAGTTCTTGCCGCTCAGCATCGATGGCCGACAGCTCCTGTTGATAAACCTCATGACGCTGCTTGGCGATGCCGATCAGGTTTGGGTGCTCAAGCAAGCCGTCCTGCCGGAACGGAGTAGCGGTAGAGACATCGAAGCGGCGAGTCAGTTGGCGGCGCACATGTTTCAACAAACGCGCGGGCTCCTCGCGCAGTGCTTGCAACTTCGATTTCTGATCCTCCATCTCCCTGGCGGTGCTGTCCAGGTCGCGCAGTGTTGTCGCGTCATGCAACAGACCCAGCACGATTTGCATGAGTGCCGCTGGCGACCTTGCTGGCAGACTGAATCCAACACCATCGGCGCGCCACTGGTAATAGTTGTGGTAGCGCGCATTCTGGTCGCGGGAACACCAGGCCAGAATCTGGTGCCACTCGATGGATTGCTTCGAGGTTGGCAACTCCTGAACGGGCAGGATTTCGACCAGATGCTGGCGCAGCGCAGCCTGGTAGGCACTGAACTCGTTTTCGGCTTCATTGGCCGCCAGTTGACGCCAATCAGCAGATCGCGATGCTCGATAGTGTTTCTGATGCAGCCACGGCTTCAGGACCGTCCACACCTCGCCACCCACATGCACACGGGCGGCGACTGCGCCTTCTTTCAGCTCGCGACTGCTCAGCAGTTCGTCGCGTAAGGTCGAACCACCGGACCAAAGCGGATCATCCAGCACGAAGCGCAACAACTGGCAGAAGGCTGTTTTTCCGACGCCGTGACCGGAGCTATCCGCTCCAGGTGGCGACACGATCAGATTGAGCCCGCGCCGCAAGGGGATCTCGCGCAAGGGTCGCTGGGATGTCAGCGAATCCAGCAACCACAGTGTTTCGACCCAGAGGCGTGGCTTGGCATGGCCTGTCGTCGAAAGGGCGGCACCATTCATAAGCACTTATCCCCGTTTGCGCAGTTCGTCGGTCTGCGCATCCGATGCCGAATCTGCCATCACTTCTGCCAGAGCGGCCTCATGGTGGCGACGAGCCTCGATCAAGTAACGAGCCAGCGATTCGGTGCGATGATCGCCAATGATGTCGGCCAGCGCTTCCGGGTCGCGGATGGACAGCGGTGCCGTTGCGGCGACGCCCAACAGATCACGAAGCCAACCACAAATGTGCGTCCAACGCTCCGTGTTCACCGCCCCCAGCCAATCATGCAGTCTCTCGGCATGTGGCGTGTCTTCCGGCAATCGTGCCCCAAGAATGCGCCGCAGGCGATTGTCGTCACAGGGCCCGGCTTGCAGGAGTACGTCGCAGACCAACCCTGCCAGCCAATCCTCTGCTTCGGTAGCGGGTGTGCCGCCTTCTGCATAAATTGGAAGGGGGGCCGTACGACGTGCGGGTTTTGGTGAGGGAGTCGCGAGCGGTTGTTGGGTTTCCAATGCATCCCACGCTGCCAGCACTAGCCGCTGCGTTCGGTATTCGCCGAACTCCTTCAGTTCCTTGTTCTTGAGCACGCGGAAGGTTTCGCTGGGGTAGTCCTCGCCCATGACGTCGGCGGGGTCGAGGATGTAGCGGAGTTCGTCGCGGGTGAGGCCGTAGAGTTTGGCGTAGTAGGCATCGAGTTCGGCGCGCAGGGTGGCGCGGCGGTCGGGGTCGAAGGGGAAGGGTTCGCCGCCGTAGCCCAAGTCTTGTGCCCAGCCGGAGAGGTCGTGGGCGGTGTAGGTCAGCTCCAATACACGTGGGACGATGAAGGCGAGGTCGGCTTCAGTGTATCGGTCTATAGGCAATACTGGAAATTGCTTGAGATAGAAATAGTTCAGCGTTGTACCGCCAATCTTTTGTCGCGCAGCGAAGTCCAGTGCAAGACTAGATAGATTGGCGAGGAATGCCGCAGCTTGCGGCGCTTCTACTTGGTCGCCAAACAGAAACAGCGGGATTTTGTTCCCGATGCCTGCCAGCGGCACCACCGACGCAATCACCGTTCGTTCATCGGTTGCACGGCAAATATCCCGCCAGCCCATCAACCAATCCCGCTCCCATTGCCAGATCACACGGCCATCGCGGTCGCGTTTGCATAGGCGTTCTTCCACTTCGGTGCGGCTGATCCAATAGCGCGGGGTGACGGTGAAATCCGGGTCGGCCTTTTCGGGCAGCGTGACATCGCGGCTGTTGCCGTCCGCCGGGTAGGTGGCCCAGCGATGGTCGAATTGGTGGATAAGCTTGGCTTCGTACAGCGGCAAGTGTTCGGCGGCTGGCTCGTCCTTGAACAGGTGGCTGTCGTTAGACATGTGAAACATCGTCATGAACGAGATACCCCACGGGTTTTGCACGGGCTCCACCACTTTGGCTTGCTTGCCCTCGCCTGCGGTAACGGCATCGCGCATCAGCACCGGGGCGGCGCGGTAGAGCTTCTTGGTCAGCTCCGCGTCGCGCTCGCTGCGGAATACCGGGCAGGTGAGCGTGTTGGGGTTGATGAGACGGAATTCGTCGGGCGTGAGGGTGAAGCGGCGGCGTGGATCTGCCAGTTGGCTGACCTGGGTGGCGAAGTAGACGAATTCGGCCCGCTCGGCTGCGCCCAGGGTGAGCAGGCAGAACTTCATGCGGCTATCTACATCACGGAACAGTTTGTCTCGCTCTCGGTTTTCAAGATCAAACAGGCTAAGCAACCGCTGGTTCTGCGTGATGTGGCCGAAATACGCCTTGGTGCTGTCGTCGGTGGCAATGCCGGTGGGCACGATGAAGCCGGCGCGGCCACTGTCGGAATGGATTTGCAGGATGGTTTCGGCAAACAGCGCGTAGGTGTTCACGTCGCCCACGCCGGTCAGTGGATAGCGGCCGCCGTCGGTGCCTTTCACATGGACGAACACGCTGGCCGCTTCCGCCGTGCGGCGGGCGGTGACGAATTCGCGGTAGAGGCGTTTTTCGGCCTCGTCCTCATGCACCTCATGGGCCAGGTCGGGGTACAGGTGACGTGCCAGCATGCCTTCGCTGAGCCACTGGATGCGCTGGGCGCGTTCGGCCTTGTTGCGGGCCTCCGCCACGTCGCGATGGCGGGTGGCGAAGAACTCTTCCTCTTGCAGCTTGATGCGCTCCCAAGGCGGATTGCCCAGCACGCAGTCGAAGCCGCCTTGCGCGAACACCTGCGGAAAGGCCAGCGGCCAGTGGAACGCGCGGGCTTGTTCGCAAGCCGCGCCTGCGGCGGCGATGGGGGCGGCGTGCTCGGTCTGGGCGCGTTCCGGCGCGGTCAGTAGCGCATGCAGGGTGATGCTGGTGGGTACGGCTTCGGCCGTGTCTTCCGTCTTGGGCAGCAGGTAGGCGCCCACCAGCGCATCGGCGGCGTGGGCCAGTGGGCGGTGGGCGGAGTCCTCCAGAAAGTGGCGCCAGGCTTGTTCCTTGGCGGCCACCTGTTCGGGCGTGTCGGCGGGCAGGGTTTCGATGGCGCGCAGGGCTTCCAGGCCGCTGCGGTTGTCCACGCCCAGCAGCATCTGCTTGCCTTGCAGGTCTTTGGCGATCTGCTTGAGGCCGGCGGCATTGGCTTTGGCCAATTCCTTGCAGACGTCCTTGTCGTCGCCGCTCAAAGGCTTGAAGGCATCCTTGGCGATGCCTTGTTCCAGCACGGTCAGGTCGGTCAGGCCCAGCAGGGCGTCGCCCACTTGCAGGTGATGGTCGAGAAAGCCCAGCGGGCGGCCTTCCTCGTAGCCCTCCAGCCACAAGGCCATGCGCGCCAGTTCGATGGCCATGGGGTTGCGGTCCACGCCGTAGATGCAGTGGCCCACCACTTCGCGCAGGGCGTGGCGGTAGTCCTGCGGCTGGATGGCGCCTTCCTGCCCGCCTTCGAGGCTGCGCAACTGGGCCAGTTTTTCCGCCAGGCGGCGGGCAGCGGCCAGCAGGAAATGGCCGCTACCGCAGGCCGGGTCGATGACGCGGATGGCCAGCAGTGCCTCGGTGGGGTTGGCCGGACGGACCGCCAGGCGCTGTTCGATGACGGGATCGAGCGCGCTCTTGATCAGCTCCTGCACTAGGCTGTCGGGGGTGTAGTAGCTGCCCGTGAGCTTGCGGGCATTGCCGGCGGTACTGCCTTCCTCGGTGCGACCGACGAAGCCGAAGGTGCGTGCGGGCAGGTCGATGGCGGGCACCAGTTCCAGCAGGCTTTCATAGACGCTGCCGAGTTCTTCTGGCCCCATGTTGCGGTAGTCCACCGGGGTGAGGCTGCTGCCCTTGCCTTGCGCGACCACCGCCCAACGCAGGTGTTGCAGGGCGGCGAGCAGGTGGACGTTGTCCAGGCTGGCAATATCGAGATCGGGGCATTGCTCGGGGGCGAACAGGCCGCCCAGCGCGGGCAGCGCTAGGCGCGGCTCGCCTTGCGCCAGGCCGCGAAACACGATGCGGATGGCTTGCCACTGGTCGTCATGACGGGTGCGGGCACGACGCTTGAGGCAGAGTTCGCGCAGGCTGGCCAGGGCGTAGCCTTCGGCATAGGCGCGGCGGGCGGCCAGCGCATCCGGGCTGTCGTCCTGCGGGTGCAGCACGCCGCGCTCCTCGACCGTAAAGACGAAGATGAGGCGGTAGATCAGGCGCAGCAGTTGCTGAAAGTAAGCGTCCTTGCTGAGCGTGCCGTCGTGCAAGGCGGTGCGCAGGGCTTGGTTGGCGGAGTGTTGCAGGAAGCCTTGGCCGAAGGTCAGCAGGGCCTGCTCGACGCCGTTGCGCAGGCCGTCGCGCACGCGGGTGCCTTCCTGCTGGCCTTCGTTGCGCCATTGTTCCCAGATGCACACCGTAGCGCCCTGGCCGAGGCGGGATGCCCGGCTGGCGTGCAGTAGACGCCAGACGTTGGCGAATTCGGCATAACGCTGGCCACCAAGCAGGTCGGCCAGATCCACTTCGAGAAAGCTGGGACGGGTGAGCGAGGCGGCGTCGCGCAGCAGGCGCAATTGTTTGCCATTGCTGACGATGCCCCATTGCAGCGGTTCGCTGGCGTTGAGCAATTCCTGCATGGCCTGGAACGGGGCTTTCTTGCGGTTGCCGCCGCCCTGCACGGCAAAGCGCGCGTCGGCCTCGTCCAGCCCTAAGGTGTGCGGGGCTACCAGTACGGGCAGGTTGCCAGCCATCAGGCTGACCGGGTAACGCAGTTCACCCACTTTCTGTGCTGCCGTGGCTTGCAAGGTCGCGTAGCCAAACCCATCGCGCAGCAGTTCGTGGATGAAGGCCGTGGTAAGCTGCGCAGCATCGATGTCGGCGCGCCCAATCTGTGCGGCGAAGTGCTGCCATTGAGCGCAGGCGATCTGGAAGGCGCGGCTGTATTCATCCTTGAGCTTGACGCCCTTGGGGGTACCATAGTCGACTTCGCTCTGGGCGCTGGCGCGGCCCTGAGCGGCTTTTTCCAGTTGATCGGGCAGGAATACCCCCCCTTCGAGCTTGAGGGTGGGCAGGTTTAGCGTGGCCTGGGCCTTGCGGATGCGTTTCATGGTTGTTCTTCTCCAGGCCGAGGCTTATAGCGAGTCAGGCAGCAGCACGTACACGCCCATCACATCGACCGGCAGGCAGGGGCTGACGCTGTACTGGCCGACGTCACGGGTGGCTTCGCGCACGCGCTGGTGGTCGGCCAGCAGGGCATCAGCCCGCTCTTGGGCTACCGCTTGCAGTTGCTGCGGGTGCGAGGCGAGGAAGTCGAGCGCGGTGCGGATTTCGCGCTGTGCCGCCTCCGGCGGCAGGTTGCCGCTGGGCGTGCATTCGAGCAGGCGACTCACGCCATCGTCGGCCAGCCATTGAGGGGCGTTGCGGCCCTGTACAGCCAGGGCAACGGTTTCCTCGGCCATCATCTGGAAGGGTTCACGGCGGCGCACGTAGCTGAGCTGATGACGCAGGCGCAGCAGGTAAAGGGTGGTGACGACCGCCACGTCATTGGTAAGGGTAGCAGCGCAGCGGGCGGCGAGCGGACGTTCGCCGCCCAGTGCGTCTTCCAGCAGGTGCTGGGCCAGCAGACCAACCAGCGGGTGACTGCGGTGCAGTTCGCTGAAGTCGATGAGCTGGGGTTTGTCTATGCCCTCGTCGGCCAAGCGTTGGCGCAGGGCTTCGGGCAGGTGCTGCGGCAGGAAACGTGCGGTCTGTTTGCGGCCGACTTCCAACGGCGCCCCCAAGCGCACACAAGCACTTTGCAGGAAGCGCTGCACATCAGCCTGGGTGCCCAGAGCCTGCTGCTGTTTGTGCCATTCGGGCAGCACCTCGTCTGGCTTGATACGACGCTGAGCGAACACGGTGCGATTCGCCTTGGCTTTTTCCAGCGCGTCGCGCCATTGGGCTTGCAGAGGAGCGAGCAATTGCTCCGGCTCACCGAAGTCGAATGCAACCTGCGGCGATGCGGTGCGACTGTCGCTGCGTTTCATCAATGCCGCCTTGACCAGGGCCTGATTGATGCGGGCTTCGTCCTCGGGCATTGGAACCAGCACGCCGAGTTCCTTCTGGATGGCCTCGCCCTTCTTGAGGATGACGTTGAGCACGAAGCCATCCACCGGGTTGTCTTGCCCGTAGAGCATGGTGCAGCGCACTTCATCAGCCTGCTGACCGAAACGATCGACGCGGCCTTCGCGCTGTTCGTGGCGAGTGGGGTTCCAGGCCAGGTCGTAGTGGACGACGGCGGTGAACAGGTGTTGCAGGTTGATGCCTTCTGAGAGGCAGTCGGTAGCAACCAGGATGCGTTGCTCGGCATCCTCCAACTCATCCACGCGCTCGCGGCGTTCTTCGGGGGTGAGTTCGCCGGTGACGCCATCGACAGTGGCCTTGGGGAAAGCGGCCTTGAGGTGTTCGGTCACGTAATGGGCGGTGGCGATGTAGCGACAGAACACCACCGGGTGGTAGCCATCCTTCACCAGAAGGTCAGTATGCCGGATGAGCGCAGCCAGCTTTGGATCACCCGCCTTGCCGGAAAGACGTTGCGCGTCGGCGATCAGGGCTTGCAGGCGCGGCGCAGCGTCCTGCACCTGGGCAGGCGGCTCCAGATCACTGCCGGAGAGGTCATCAGCCTCGCCATCGTGCAGGCGCTCATCGCCGAGAAGCACCTCATCCGGCACAGTGCCTTCCAGCCGTGTGGTCAATGCCTTGACGGCGGCTGCGGGCGACGATGCCACGCAGCGCAACAGTGCCAGGGTGGCGTACCAGATCAGGCGCGCGCCGCCTTGCTGTTCTTGCTGCTCAACGGTTTCAGCCAGTTCGCGGCAGTAATCCTGCACGGCGTCGAAGAACGCGCCCCATTCGCCGCTGAGCTGGTAGGTGAGCTCGGTTTTCATGCGACGGGGAAAACCTCGTCCGTCATGGGTCTCGGCCTGCCATTCAACGATGTCCTTGCGACGGCGCTGGACGAAGTGGCGGGCCAGTTCCTGACGCAGCGGGTCAGAGGCCGTCATTCGGCCTTGCAAGGCCGCAAAGCGCGGATCGAGCAGCGACAGCAAATTGTAGAAGGCGGTTTCGTCACCGGAGTGAGGAGTGGCGGTCAGCAGGATCAGGTGTCGCTGCGCGTCACGAGCAAGGCGTTGCAGCAACTCGAAGCGCAATTGCTTGCCCGCGCCGCTGCTGGCGCAGGTGTGGGCCTCGTCAACGATGATGCATTCGGGGGCTGTGGCGAGAAACTGTTCGCGGTGGCGTTCGCTCTTGATGTAGTCCAGGCTGACGACCACCACGGGATGATGGTCGAACAGGCGCACACCATGCGGAAGATCACGTTCGATGCGGGAGGCCGAAGCCGAAGTCAACGCCACGGCCTGAAGGTTGAAGCGGGTTTCCAACTCACTTTGCCACTGCTCGACAAGGTGTGGCGGGCAGAGAATGGCTAGGCGGGCGATTTCGCCACGGTCCATCAGCTCGCGTGCGATCAGGCCGGCTTCGATGGTCTTGCCGATGCCAACGTCATCAGCGATCAGTAGGCGCACAGTGGACAGGCGCAGTGCCATCAGCAACGGCACAAGCTGGTAGCCGCGAGGCTCCACCGCAATATTGCCAAAGGAGCGGAACGGGCCCGCGCCGGCGCGCAGGGTCAGGCGCAAGGCATCGCGTAGCAACAGCGCAGCGGCATGGTTGCCGGCGTGTGCGGGATCGGGCCAGTCGAAGGTGGCAGGTTCGACGGGATGCAGTTCCAACTCGGGGATCAGGGCAATGCTTTCGTCATCGGCACCGCTCAATGGGCGCAGGCGCAGCCAGTCGCGGCGGGAGTCGCTTTGCACCACCCATTCGCGGCCCCGGGCGCGCACCAGGTTGCCTGGCAGAAAGTCGTGTTCGAGGATCGTCATACGCCTTTATTCCTTGGAACCGAACACATCGGCGTGCGCGGCGAATTGTTGTGACCAACGTGAAGCGTCCGAAAAATCGAGCACCTGCCAGCCTTTGTCCTTCAATACGCTGGTGGTCTGCTCATCCACCGCGGATAGAAACACCAGAGCACGAGATGCCTTGTACTGGGCCGCCGCAGTGGCTACGCCATTGTTGACGGACACGTTGACCGCATCAGGTTGCACGGCTCCTGCCTGGCGGAGCGCGGACAGCCAGGCGTCGAGTGGCGCGCCTGCCAAGGTCGTCGCTGCAACGGTGGCCGGGCTGCATTCCACAGGCTGTACCTGGGCATTGGCCAGCGCGACCAGCAGCTTGAGCGCATCCGCATTGCGGCGGTTGATGTGTTCGTGATCCGGCTGGTTGAAGTAGGACAGCAGGCACTGATAGCAGCCGGCTTCGCACTGATGATTGCCAAGTGCGTCGGTCTGTTCCAGCGACGGCAGATCGTCCAGCGTCCAAATGCCGCTCTGCGGTTTGCGATAGTGAATCAGTTGCAGGGCATTGCTGGCGACGAGTGCAAGGTCGTCGCGATTGTTTGCCAGGCGAGTGAGCACACCCGCACCGCCTTCCGCCGCTTCGTAGAACAGCAAGGCGCGGCGCTCGTCGGACTTCGGCAGTGGCTCGACCACCAGTTCGGATTCCTCGATCTGGAAAGTCATTTCGATGCCGCGCTTGAGCGCGGCCTGCAAAGTAGCCATGGCCTCCAGCGACAGGGCATGTACGGGAGCGAAGATCAGCAGATTGCGATGATCTTCCACAAAA
This sequence comes from Bordetella bronchialis, assembly GCF_001676705.1. Taxonomy (NCBI): domain Bacteria; kingdom Pseudomonadati; phylum Pseudomonadota; class Betaproteobacteria; order Burkholderiales; family Alcaligenaceae; genus Bordetella; species Bordetella bronchialis. Next base: position 628,661 of record NZ_CP016170.1, on the reverse strand, counting down.
GGAACGATGCGCTGGTTGGGCACCTTCTCCAGCAAAGCATCGTCGCCGCCCTGGTCGTCTTCCGCATCCGGTGCGTCCTGCTTGCTCCAGGTGCCCGTGATGGGGTTGATGTAGAAGCCCAGTTGCTCCTTGTCTTTGCGCCTGCGCCAGCCGCGATTGACGCGCCAGATTTGCGCAGCGGGCGCGTAGGTGAGCTCGCCTAGCACGTCCTCGCCTTGTTGGATCGTGGCCTTCTGCTGCTGGATACGGCCATCGGGGCCGGGTAGAAAGCGGTAGGTGGTTTGCAGCTCGAAGCCCTGACGCTGGCGCTCCTCGTCGTTGATGGAGATGCGCTCGGTGGCCACGGTCTCCACGGTTTCGATGCGATAGAGCTCGCGCACCCAATCGCGCTCGGTGAGCAAGGCGTCGCAGTTCTCGCAGCGATTGACCAGCGGCTGTTCGCCGCCCGGCTCGCCGAGATGACCGTAGCCGCATTGGCTGCACACCAACGAGGCAATGGTGGCCAACTGGCTGTTGCCGGAAATGTGGTCTGTATTGCCTACGTTGAGTTTGGCACGCACCACGCGGTACATGCGGCCCTGGTGATAAATGAGGCTGCGGGGGCCGAATTCGGACAGGGCCAGGAAGCGCGGCCGGCTGACCATGCTGCCTTCGTCATCCCTGCCATTGACGGCCTGGCCGCCACGGGCGGGAATCCAAGCCATCAGCGGCAGGCGCGGGAAGTTGTAGCCTGGCAAAAAGCCTTGGCTGGCCAAGTAGCGATAGGTATAGAAGTCATTGTTCTGGCCGTTGCCGGACTTGAGCAATACGGCGTACTGGCGCGCGGCGTCGCCGTAGCGGCGCTGGGCATTTTGGCGCTCAGTGTGCGAGGCGGTATGGCTCTTGACGATGCGATCAGCCATATCCATCTGTTGGCGGGTGGCATCGAACAGCACGCGCCAGCGCTCCAGCGCCCCAGAGAACGCTTGCGCCGCGTTGTCGATGACCTGGCGCACATAGTCAGGAGTGAACCAGGCGCTGCCTTCAAGCTCGCCAGCGAGCTGGTTGATGACCCGGTCGGCACTGGCCAAGGCCCGGTTCTGGACAGCCTGCGCCCGCAGTGCTTCGTGCAAGGGCTGTTTCAGTGGTTTACCGGGCTGGTCGAGATCTAGCATGGGCGCAATGCTGTCGTCCAGCGGCACCTGGGTACTGGCAAGCCAGACCGCTTGCAGGTGGCTGTCGATGAGATCACGGTTGCTCAGATCGAGGGTTGGCGCGCGCACGACGCCATGCACCATTTGCTCAGCATTGTGGAAGAACCACTGGTCATGCGGACTGAGCGCCGCGCAATAGGTGATGACCAGCGCCTGCTGACCCGAGCGACCGGCACGGCCGCTGCGCTGGGCGTAGTTGGCGGGGGTCGGCGGCACATTACGCAGGTACACGGTGTTGAGCGCGGAGATATCCACGCCCAGCTCCATCGTGGGGGAGCAGAACATCACCGGCAGCCGCTCCAACGGCGCTTCGTGGGCGGGGTTCTGCGCCCAATCCTGCCTGTCCTTTTCGGTGTAGCGGAAACGCTGCTCCAGCAGTTGCCGGCGTGGCGCATCCACCTGGGCCGTATGTTCCTGGGCCTCGAAGTCGAACAGCGGATGCGAGGGCTGACGCAGCAGGTCGGCAATGCCGAGATACAGGGTGCGGAAATACTGGTTGATTCGATTGCTATCAGTTTGCGGCTGATCGGCAATCAGGCACCAGTCCAGGGCAGCCGCGTTCAGGCGCCAGCCTGCGAACTGGGCGTCGATAGGTTGGCGCTGCACATAACCATAGTCCTTGGCGGACCCCAGCAGCGCTTCGATCAGCTTAGCCCACTCGACATCTTTCCACTGCGCGACCTCGCTGGCGCATGCGCTGTTGCGCCAGAAGGCGGCCGTCTTTATTTGCCGTAGCAGACGGGAGCGTGGACCACCTGTCACCAAGTCGGTACGCGGCTTGCCTTTGTATTCCGGGCGCTTACCGAGGATGAGATAGCGGCCGGTATCGAGTTTCTCGTCGGGAGCGAAGGCCCAACGTTCATTCAGGTAGGTGTGGGCGCTGGTGCGTGCCTTGTCCTGCTCAACCGGGTCGAGGTAACGACTTTCCAGGCACAGATGGCGGCGCAAGGCGTCGAACAGTAATTCGAACAGAACTGTCCGTTGCACTGCCGTCAATTTGGTCAAGGTGCTGTTTGCAGCAAAGATACTGGCGTCAGCGCAAAAGGCATCTAGGTCTCGATACCGAATCTGCAACAGGCCGAGTTGATCCAGATTCGGATTATTGAAACGCCAGCCACGCCGCAGATCACGCAGTAGCCGGTAGGCGATGATGAAGCGCAATGTGCGTTGCGCTTCTTGTCGGGCCAGTCCCATGAGCTTGGGGGTGCGCAGATACTCCACCAAGGTCGCTTCATCGACCCCTTGAAAGCCGAGGGCCTTGAATACGCTTTCGGCCAAGTGTTCTTCATCGAGTTGACCACCGCTTCCCTGTAGTGCACCAATCAAGCCGGCACGCAGCGTCAGCAGGAAAATGAAGTCGTTGAAATGTCCCGCCTGCAGAGCGGCATCCTGGCGGTTGTCGGTAAACCCAAGCAACTTGCGTGGGTCAGGCTGCCCTGGCGCAGGTTCGGAAAGTGCGAACAATTGCTGCAAGGCCGCCAGGGCAATCATGGTAGTGGCCGAAGAGCGGCCTTCGCCGGACAGGCTGGAGAGGCGGTTGGCATCCTTGCCGTGGGCTTCGTGTGTCGTGCCGCAGTTCAGGCAGAAGCGGAACTTTCCCGGAATGAACCAGAACTCCGTCCCCGAGCCCGTTTGCCCTTTGGCATCGACCGTGACCATATAGGGAACGGCATTCTTGTAGGCTGGCTTGATTTTGGGTTCGTTACGGCTGAGGTCGATCCAGGTTTCCGGCAGGTCTTCGAGCAGGCCGCCGTATTGCTGCCCGGGCACCAGAGGACACAGGAAGCCATAGCTGGCGTCGTCTTCTGCCGCGATATCGTCGATTTCACGTGAGCTGAAGCTGACCGGTTGCCGTGCGTGCCAGACAGGTAGGTACTCCTGGCCGCAATCGCGGCAGAAGTGCGTCGGGTAAAGCAGCACATTCTCTTGCTGCCGCCCCGGCGCGAAACGCTGAGCATCGAGCGTGACATGGCGCTTACCTCGCGCCTCCAGCGTGGTGAGTACTTTGCCGGGACCGCTGATGAACTGGTGCAGCTTGAACGCGAAAGGCGGCCTGCCCTGGGGCGTGCGCACATCATGGGCAGCCACTAGGAATCGCTGCAGGGCGGTGCGAGCGGCTTCAGGCTGGCAACCCGCGTCTTCGGCGAGACGGCGGCTGGCCTCTTCCAACATCATGGGTCTCGCCCGCCTAGGAGGCTCGTCGGCAGGTAGTTCGATACCCAGATTCAATTCCACCCAGATGGACAACGGATCATTGCGAAAGGCGTCGAAGTCAGCCCAGATATCCTGCTTTCGCGTAATGGCCGCCGGTAGTTCTGTGCGGATGGCGTTGACGTCCTTAAGCGGGTTGGTGACGCGCTCCAAGGTCTCGCCGATGACGTCATGCTCGCTGATCTGGGTGCCAAAAAGTTTGCTAGCCACATCGGCCACCACGCGGTTGCGATCGGCTTGGCTACCTGTGCTGGACATGGTGGCCGACGTGCCGATGCAGACCAGTTGCTCGGCTTTCAAGCGCTCTCGCAGGCGCCGCACTAGCAAGGCAACGTCCGCCCCTTGACGGCCACGATAGGTATGCAACTCATCCAGCACCAGGAACTCAAGTCCCTCGCAGTGTTTCACCACACGCCGATCCACTTCGTCGAAGCGCGTGAGAATGTACTCCAGCATCATGAAGTTAGTGAGCAGGATATCGGGCGGGTCATCCGCAATGGCGCTGCGTTCCGCCTTGCTTTCCTGGCCGGTGTAGCGCTTGACGGTGAAGGGACGAAGCTCTGGCGCATAGCCATGCAGAAACTTGTCGAGTTCTTCCAGCTGGCTGTTGGCCAGGGCATTCATCGGATAGATGACAATGGCCCTGGTACGTGTTTTGCCATCAGACTGCTTGGCCTTGAGAATGCGGTCGATGATCGGGATGAAAAAGGACAGGGACTTCCCCGACCCCGTTCCGGTCGTGACCACATAGCTTTGGCGTTCCTGGCCTTTGGCCAAGGCTTCCATCTGGTGCTTGTAAAGATGCAGGGGTTCTGGCGAACCTGCAGACTTCCCGACCTGGAAGATCTCTGCGCAGGCAGCGTGCAAGACTCCCTGCGCCGCCAGGTTCTGCACCGTGCCCTGGCGTTGGTAATTCGGGTTAATCTGCACCAGCGGCTCAGGCCAGTAGCGACCTTGCGCATATTGATGTTCGACCTCGGCTTGGATATCAGGCGCAGCGATGCGAACGAAACTGCGGGAAAAGCTGCCATATCGTTCGATGAGCTGGTCGCGGAATTGGAAAACGTTATCCATGGAGAGTCCTCACTGATCCATCTTGTGGCCAATCGCCAGAACCGCTGTACTACCGGAGGTGCCTGCTGTGATGCGCTTCCATTTCGCACCTCGCCCCTTGCCAGTCGATTCGATCAACCCCTCTGATTTCATCGCTCGCAGCACTAGTCGAACCATGTCCCGGCTCACGCCCGGGCAGCCTTCTTCGATTTCGGAAATCGAAAACGGCAGAGTGCGTCCCAGGACTTCCGCACGCACCCGGTCTCCTTTACTGCCACGGCCACGCTCAATGGTGCCGACACGCTCCTCGAACTCGCGATAGGCCCGTAGCAAAGCGCCCCAGAAGTAGTCGAGCCAGGGCTTAACGTCGTGCTGCCCCTGGTGCCATCCCTGCGAACTGGCTTCCAGCGTCTCGTAATAGCCTTCCTTGGTGTCCTCGAAGATGCGTTCCAAGCTGATGTAGCGGCCCACGGCATAGTCGGAGTGATAGAGCAGCAGCAAGGTCAACAAGCGGGACATGCGACCATTACCGTCTGGGAACGGGTGAATGCACAGGAAGTCGAGCATCGCCAGCGGTGCCAGCACCAGCGGGTCGGCCAGATGCAGATCCAGCGCGGTGGCGTAGCGCCCGGTCAGATCGCCCATGGCCATGGGCGTGAGGTGCGCAGCGACTGGCTGGAAGCGCAGACGCGAAGTGCCATCCGGGTGACGTTCGATGATGTCGTTATTGGTAGCCTTCCAGCGCCCGCCCGCCTGCGGCATATAGCGGTACAGCTGGGTGTGGAGTTGCAGCACTACGCCCTCGCTGAAGGACATGTGCGCGGCCGATTCGTGGATCAGCGCCAGGGCGTCACGGTAGCCAGCGATCTCCTGTTCGGAGCGGCTCTTTGGTGTTGCGTTGCGGATGACCAGAGACTTCAGCCGCGAAGGCGCTACGACAACACCTTCCAGCCGGTTAGACGACTCAGTGGACTCCACCACCGCGATCTGGCGCAGGCCCTTGAGGGCTTCGGGCGACTGTGCGGCGTAGAGTTGCTGCTTACCCTGGTACTCGCCCAGTGTGCGCAACGTGGCGGCCTGAGTGCCATCGAAGCGAAGCGCGGCAAGGTACTCGGGTGTGAGCGAGTGCATGGAAATGTAAGCCCAGGCTGTCTAAATGGGGTAATCATAGTCTTTAAATGGGGTATTGTCTCTATAAATACCTCATTAAAGGCGTTTGATTACCCCATTTCCTGAACGTAGGCGCGGTCGCAAGGGGCCGGCATGGCCGGCCAGGAAGGAAATGCCTAAAAAGGGCAATAATTTCACAATTACCCTATTTGCTCCATTGTTTACCCCATTCCCAGGCCCAACTCAGGGCAAAGGCAAACGGCAAGGGAACGGCACTCAAGGGACAACGGCCCTATCCTGAAAAGGAAAAGGCCGCCCTGTCCATTGGTTCTGCAACACCCAGCTAACTCCTCTCTATGCCGTGCCGCTGCCCTCCGCCGCCCCCAGATAGTCAGCCCAGTCCTGCAACAGCGTCCTTCTCTGATCCAGCAGCAGCGCCTTGTTGTACGTCGCCCGTACCTTGTTGCTTTCCACGTGGGCAAGCTGCCGCTCAATCGCATCAGGCCGGTACCCGCTCTCATTGGCCCAGGTCGAAAAGGTCGTCCGCCAGCAATGCGGCGTCGTGCCCCGGCCCAGGTTCATGTCGCGCATCGCATAGGTCAGCCGGTTGGGCGTAGTAAAGCCCTTGCCGCTCCGGTGTGGAAACAGATAGCGGCCACCGCCCGTGATGCACTGCAAATCCTTCAGTACAGCAATGGCCTGAACGGACAACGGACTGACATGGTCACGCCGCGCCTTCATCTTCGCCGCAGGCCGACGCCACAGTGCATCCTCAAAGTCGAACTCGTCCCACTCGGCATCCGCCGCTTCCCCTGGACGGCAGGCGGTCAGCGCAATCAGCCGCAGGCACAGCGAGGTTTCCGGATAGCCCCGGTAGCCGCGCAACTCCTGATAGAACTTCTGAATTTGCTCTCGCGTCATCGCCGCTTTGCTCTCGCTGAATGGCACGCGCAGCAGCCCACGCAGGCTGGGAATTGGATTGGCCTCTACCAGGCCACGCACCACCGCAAACTCGAAGATGGCTGAAAGATCGCCTTTGACATGGATTGCCGCCCACGCGCCATGGGCCTTGCATTCCTCCAGCAGCGGGCGAATCTGCTTCACGCCAATGTCGCTCATCGGCATCCCATCGAACTTGGGCGACAGGTACTTCCTGACGCGGGATTCTTTCGTGCGGTAGGAGCTGAGCGCAAAGACTGGCTTGATCTCGGCCAGGTACGCCTGCGCCACCTTGGCGAACGAGCTTTCCTTTGCGCGCTTGCGTTCCTCCAGCGCTTCGAGGTTGCGCTGCTTGACCTGCTGCCGCTCATGGGCAGGATGGATGCCTTGCTTGACCAATGCGCGCGCAATCTCGCGGGCCGCGCGCGCCTCCGCAAGGCTTACTTGAGGAAAGCCGCCGATAGCAAAGAGGTTCTCCTTGCCTTGCAGGCGGTACTTCCACCGCCAGAGCTTGCCGCCGGTGGGCTTGACCAGCAGGAACAAGCCCCCGCCGTCTGAAAGTTTCCAGTCTCGATCAGTCGATTTGGCCGACCTGACCTTGAGGTCGGTGAGTAGATTCTCGGGCATCGTTGGACTCCACTGCGGGGAGATGTACCCCCACGGTTGAAGACGAGTACCCCCAACGCTACCCCCGAATTTTTCAGACCTCGATGAACAATAGGAACGCTCCGCAGACCGTATTGTTTACGCAACCCATTGATTTCAAAATGGGTCAACCTGTCCACCAAGCGCTACTGAGCGCCACCGAGATCCAGCAAAAATCCTCAGACGTTGAACAGGAAATTCATCACATCCCCATCCTGCACCACGTATTCCTTTCCTTCCGCCCGCATCTTCCCGGCTTCCTTCGCGCCCTGCTCCCCTTTGTACGCCACAAAATCGTCGTAGGAGATGGTCTGCGCGCGAATGAACCCGCGCTCGAAGTCCGTATGGATCACGCCCGCCGCCTGCGGCGCGCTGGCGCCGATGGGAACGGTCCAGGCGCGTACTTCCTTCACGCCCGCGGTGAAATACGTCTGCAAGCCCAGCAGCTTGAACGCAGCCCGGATCAACCGGTTCAAGCCCGGTTCGTCCATGCCCATATCGGCCAGGAAAGCCGAGCGGTCCTCTTCCGGCAGGTCGACGATTTCCGATTCGATGGCCGCGCAGATGGCGACCACGGGCGCGTTGCGCGATTTGGCGAATTCGGTCAGGCGGTCCAGCAGCGGATTATCGGTGAAGCCGTCGTCGTTGACGTTGCCCACATACATGGCCGGCTTGGAGGTGATGAAGCACAGCGGCGCGATCAGCGCGCGTTCTTCCTCGCCCAGATCCAGGCCACGCACAGGCTTGGCTTCGTTAAGCTGCGCGATGCACTTTTCCAGGATGGCCACCAGGCGCTGCGCGTCCTTGTCGCCGGAGCGGGCCGTCTTGTTATGGCGATGCAGGGCCTTCTCGGCGGTCTGCAGATCGGCCAGCGCCAGTTCCGTTTCGATGACTTCGATGTCGGCGATGGGATCGACCTTGCCCGCCACGTGGATCACGTTGGGGTTCTCGAAGCAGCGCACCACGTTGACGATGGCGTCGGTTTCGCGGATGTGCGACAGGAACTGGTTGCCCAGTCCTTCGCCCTGGCTGGCGCCGGCCACCAGGCCGGCGATATCGACGAACTCGACCGTGGCGGGCACGATGCGTTCGGGCCCGACGATCTCCGCCAGCTTCTGCAGCCGCGGATCCGGCACTTCGACCACGCCCACGTTCGGTTCGATGGTGCAGAAGGGGTAGTTTTCCGCCGGGATGCCAGCCTTGGTCAGGGCGTTGAAGAGAGTCGATTTACCGACGTTCGGCAGGCCGACGATGCCGCATTTCAGAGCCATGGAGAACCTATAAAAGTATCGGGGCGCCGCGCACGCGCGCCAGCGCGGCGGAGCTGCCCGATGCGGGCCGGAAAGCCCGGCCGCGATCATGTGGACTGGCGCGCGGGAAACAAGCCGCCCGGGTTGCCCGCAAAACCGCCGGTGATCGCCGCGCTCCGCCCGCCAGGAAATAGGCGATTTTAACCGGTTGCCGGGCCCGGCCATGGCGCATGGGCGCCCTGTCGGCTGCCGCGCCCCAGGTCGCGGCGCCGGAAGGCGTAGCGCCCCCGCAGCACGACGCACAGGCCGTGACCATCCGGCGACGAACGACGGCGCTGCCGAGCTGCCACGCCGGCGCCCGGCCGGCGCCTACTGCCGGCGCCCGTCAGGACGCGGCGGCCCGGCGGCCCCCACCAGGCGCCCTACCAGTTCGTCTCCCGCTCCGGCGTCGACGAAATCCGGTGGATCGACAGGTCCGCCCCATTGAATTCCGCCTCCGCGCTGACCCGCAGCCCAACGGTGGCGCGTATCGCGCCATAGACGATGAATCCCCCCACCAGCGCCACCACGATGCCGAACAGCGTACCGGCAAGCTGCGCCACGAAGGAAACGCCCCCCAGGCCGCCCAGGTCCCGCAGCCCGAAGATTCCCGCCGCCACCCCGCCCCAGGCGCCGCACAAGCCGTGCAGCGGCCACACGCCCAGCACGTCGTCGATGCGCCACTTGTTCTGCACCAGGGTGAACATGTAGACGAAGAGCACGCCGGCCACGGCGCCGGTCGCCAGCGCCCCGACAGGATGCATCAGGTCCGAGCCCGCGCACACCGCCACCAGCCCGGCCAGCGGACCGTTGTAGGTAAAGCCGGGGTCGTTCCGCCCCACCAGCCAGGCGGACAGCGTGCCGCCCGCCATGGCCATCAGGGAGTTCATCGCCACCAGCCCGCTGATCTTGTCCAGCGTCTGCGCGCTCATGACGTTGAAGCCGAACCACCCCACCGTCAGCACCCAGGCACCCAGCGCCAGGAAGGGGATGTTGGACGGCGGATGCGCGGCGATGCGGCCGTCCTTGTAGCGCCCGCGGCGCGCGCCCAGGAGCAGCACGGCGACCAGCGCCACCCAGCCGCCGAAGGCGTGCACCACCACCGATCCGGCGAAGTCGTGGAAGGGCGCGCCCGTTACCTGCGCCAGCCACTGCTGCAGGCCGAAATGGCCATTCCAGACGATGCCCTCCAGGAAGGGATAGACGAGGCCCACCAAAAGCACGGTGGCGGCCAGTTGGGGATTGAAGCGAGAGCGCTCCGCGATGCCCCCGGAAATGATGGCGGGGATGGCCGCTGCAAAGGTCAGCAGGAAAAAGAAGCGCACCAGCTCATGCCCGTTCTTCGCGGCCAGCGCCTCTGCGCCCGTGAAGAACTGGACGCCATAGGCGATCTGGTAGCCGACGAAAAAGTAGGCGATGGTCGATACCGCGAAATCCACCAGGATCTTGACCAGGGCATTCACCTGGTTCTTCTTGCGCACCGTTCCCAGCTCCAGGAACGCAAAGCCCGCATGCATGGCGAGCACCATGATCGCGCCGATCAAGATGAACAAGGCATCGGCGGCTGATTTCAACGTATCCATGGCGTATACCGGCGCGACTGCCGGGCTTGTGCGCCCGCGCGTCGCGCTCTGTCTGTCTCCGTATAAAAGCGCCCCGCACGATACACGAAAACGTCTTACACGAAGCCGAGCACGCGGCGCCCCGCGGCGAGAAAACAACGCAGGCGGGATCCGCTCTACACTGCCCGCCATGTCGCCTTCCGTTTCTTCCTCCCGTATCGCCGTGATCGGCGGCGGCCCCGCTGGGCTGGCCGCGGCCGAAGTCCTTGCCGCCGCCGGCCTGGGCGTGGACCTGTTCGACGCGATGCCCTCGCTGGGGCGCAAATTCCTGATGGCCGGCAGGGGCGGACTGAACCTGACCCATAACGAGCTGCTGGACGCTTTCCTGGCCCGCTACGGCTCGCGGCAAGGCGAGCTCGCGCCACTGGTGCGGGCGTTCGATCCGCGGGCGCTGCGCGACTGGGCGGCGGGCCTGGGCGTGGAGACCTTTGTCGGCAGCTCCGGGCGGGTCTTTCCCCGCGAAATGAAAGCCGCGCCGCTACTGCGCGCCTGGGTGCACCGGCTGCGGGAGAGCGGCGTCGTGACGCATGCGCGCCATCGCTGGCTGGGCTGGGACGACACGGGCCGGCTGCGCTTTGCCACCCCCGCGGGGGAACAGCACCATACGGCGCCCGCCGCGATCCTGGCCCTGGGCGGCGGCAGTTGGGCCAGGCTGGGCTCGGATGCGGCCTGGGTGCCGGTGCTCCAGGACCGGGGCGTCTCCATCGCGCCGCTCAAGCCCTCCAACTGCGGTTTCGACATCGCGTGGTCGCCGTTCTTCCGCGACAAGTTCGCGGGCCAGCCGGTCAAGAATGTCGTGGCGAGCTGCCTGGCCGCCGACGGAACGGCGCTGCGCCGCCGCGGCGAGTTCGTCATCAGCGAGCACGGCGTGGAAGGCAGCCTGGTCTACGCGTTGTCCACGCCGCTGCGCGATCGGCTCGAACGCGACGGCAGCGCGACATTGACACTGGATTTGTTGCCCGACCACAGCGCCGAGCGCGTGCTGGCAGATGTCTCGCACCCCCGCGGCGCGCGTTCGCTATCCTCGCACCTGCAAAGCCGCGTCGGCATTGCCGGCGTCAAGGCGGCATTGCTGCGCGAGGTACTGTCCAAGGAAGCGATGCTGGATCCCGGCCGCCTGGCACACGCCATCAAGGCCCTACCTTTGACGCTGCGCGCCACGCGGCCCATGGACGAAGCCATCAGCACCGCCGGCGGCGTGTCCTTCGACGCGATGGACGGCAATTTCATGCTGAAACGCCTGCCGGGCGTCTTTTGCGCCGGGGAGATGCTGGATTGGGAGGCGCCGACCGGCGGCTATCTGTTGACGGCCTGCATCGCCAGCGGGCGGGCAACGGCGCAGGGCTTGTTACGCTGGCAGGGCGCGCCGGGATCAGCCGAGGATGCGCGCTAGAGCCGGTGCGCTATGGCCGGATGTCGGCCGCGGCCGATGCTCGCCGTGGCAGGATGTTGGCCAGGGCCCAGGCCACTATGGCAGATTGAACGACAGGGTCTGCTGCAAGCTAAGGCCGGATGACCGCCGTCCCGTTGATCGTGATGCCCGGCCCCATCGGCGCGACCGGATATGCCGGCACGACAACCGGTTCGACATACTTCGGCGGCTTGCACTTGCGCTCTTCCTTGTACTCGCCGTTCTTCTTCCACTTGCGCTTGACCTCGCAGTCGCCGTCCCGGTATTTCTCCTTGTAGTTGCGGCCGTCGGCAATGACATAGCCTTCGCCCGACTCATTCCTATCGTGGTCGGCGCGGGCGGCGGCCCAAGGCAGCAGGGCCGAGGCGATCAGGCTGGTGGCGATCAGTTTCTTCATGGCGTGCGCGTGTGAATCAGTGGCTGGTGCCGCATGGTAAGAGCCCATCCATGCGCGGCCATGTCGCGACGTTACAGACCCCGACGGGCCATTGCGGTGCGGCGGGCACCCGCACGCGCCGTGACAAAACGTCGCATTGATGAGGCCGGGCACCGCAGACGCGTCGGCATATCGCGCGATTGCCGCCGCGCATTTCCACGGCCTAAGACACAACTTCCGGCGCCCACTTCATGAACGCCAGCACCAGCAGCACCGGCCCCGCGTTGAACATGGCGTGCATCAATACGGACGCCCCGATCCCGCGCCGAGTCCGCATCCAGCTCAATACCAGCCCGGTCAGCCATTGCGGCAAGACCAGCAGCGGCATCAGCCACGGCGGCGTATGGTTCAGGTAGAAATTGCCCAGGTGCATGGCGGCGAACACCAGCGCCGCCGCGTGCAGCACCCATGGGAAGTAGCGCACATAGCGGCGCCGCCAGTCCCAGTTCCACTCCCGCCGCGCGGCGCGGGCGCGCATTCCCGTCCATGCCACGACCGCCAGCACCAAGACCAGCAGCGTGCCGGTCCAGGCATTGGGCCCGCGCACCAGCGGCCAGATCATCAGCGGTACGACCCACAAGGCCTGCACGGGCCGGCGCAAGCCATAGCGGAACAGCATTTCCTCCACGATCGGCGCCCAGACGATGGCGGTAAACCACGGAATAGCGCCCATTTCCAGCTTGTGGTGCGCGCCGCCCAGCGTGGCGACGGCGACCGCCAAGGGCCCCAGGGCGAACAGGTTGATGCCCCAAAGCAGGGATACCCAGGCAAGCAGGCGGCGCAAGGGCACGGGCGGCTGCCAATCGGCACGCTGGCCGCCGCCACGCCGCCTCGGCGGCGCATGACGCAGGGAGGGACGCCGCAGGAAGCGCCAGAAGTCGGCGATATCGTCGCGCAGGCGCGGCACGGCGCGGCCCGGGGTTGCACGCATGTTCAGGCCTCGTTGGCGCGATGCAGTTGTTGGGTCGCGCGGGTGAAGTCGCCATCCAGCAGCATGGGCACGACGGCGCGGCAGCGGTCGATGACCGCCTCGATACCGGTCATTTCTTCCCGTCGGGGTTGATGCAGCACGAAGTCGGCCACCTGCTGCGCCAGCCCCAGGGTGCGCGGATGGCCGATGCCTATGCGCAGCCGCCAGAAGGCCGGGCCGCCCAGCGCGGCCTGGATGTCGCGCAAGCCGTTGTGGCCCGCATGGCCGCCGCCCTGCTTCAGCTTGACCTGCCCCGGCAACAGGTCCAGCTCGTCATGCAGCACCAGGATCTGCTCCGGCGTGAATTTGTAGAAGCGCGCCAGCGCGCCCACCGACTGCCCGGACCGGTTCATATAGGTCATCGGCTTGAGCAGCACGATGTTCTCGCCGCCATGGCGGGCCTTCGCGACAAAGCCGTTGAAGCCTTTTTCCATCGCGAAACTGGCACGCAGGTCGTCGGCGATATGGTCGGCCAGCCAGAAACCCGCATTGTGGCGGGTGGTTTCGTATTCCGGGCCGGGATTGCCCAGGCCGACGATCAAGCGGATGGGGACGGACATGGCTAGGATGGGGTCGCGAAACGGGAGTCAGGCGCAGCGCGATCAAGGAACACGCGCTCCGCAAATGAAAAACCCTGCGTATGGTAGTCCACACGCAGGGTTAGGCGTACATCGTGGCAGCCGGGCCGGCACGGTTGGGTCCATACCGACCCGCACCCGAGCCGGCCGCGCCTAGCCGGCCGCGCCTGAGCGGGCCGCGCCCAGGCCAGCCGCGCTATCAGGCCGCGGGAGCGGCCTCGCCCTCGCCGGCTTCACCGGCGTCGCCACCGGCCCCGCCCTTGACCAGCGCGGACGCCAGCACCGGGTTGGTGTCGCCGCCGTGCGCCAGGTAGGTGACGCCCTTGGGCAGTTGGATGTCGGCCAGGTGCAGCGAAGCGCCGCCGATCAGCTTGGACAGGTCGACTTCGATGAACTGGGGCAGGTCACCCGGCAGGCAGGCGACTTCGATTTCATTCAGCACGTGCGTGATGATGGCGCTGCTCAGCTTCACGGCCGGCGAAACTTCCGCGTTGATGAAGTGCAGCGGCACCTTGGTATGCAGCACCTTGCTCGAATCCACACGCTGGAAATCGACGTGCAGCACTTGCGGCTTGTAGGCGTGCCATTGAACGGCGCGCAGCAGCACCTGTTCGCCCTTGCCGCCTTCGATCTGCATATCGAGGATGGAGGAGTGGAACTCTTCCTTGCGCAGGGCGTGGTAGATCTCGTTGTGATCGAGTTCGATGTTCAGGGGCTGGCTGCCCGCACCGTAAACGATGGCGGGAACCCGGCCCGCGCGGCGCAGGCGGCGGCTCGCACTCGAACCCTGGACGCTACGCGCAGTGGCGTTGAATTTCATGGATAACTCCAAACGATGGGACACAGGGGCGTCCCGGTAAAAAAACACGGCCGCACCATGCGGACCGTGGTTTCGCATCCCCGCCGCGACCAGCGGGAAGGCAAAGAAGAAAACGCGGTCAGTCAGCGAACAGCGAGCTGACGGATTCCGCGTTCGAAATACGCAATATGGTTTCGCCCAGCAGGCCCGCGCAGGACAGCTGGCGGATCTTGCTGACCGACCGCGCCTGCTCGGACAGCGGGATGGTGTCGGTCACGACCAGTTCGTCCAGCTCCGAGGCCTGGATGCGGTCCACCGCGCCGCCCGACAGTACCGGGTGGGTGCAATAGGCATAGACCGCGCCCGCGCCGCGCTCCTTCAGGGCTTGCGCGGCCTTGCACAGCGTGCCGGCGGTATCCACCATGTCATCCATGATGATGCAGGTGCGGCCGTCGACTTCGCCGATGATGTTCATGACTTCCGACACGTTGGCGCGCGGACGCCGCTTGTCGATGATGGCCAGGTCCGCTTCCAGCTGCTTGGCCAGCGCGCGCGCCCGCACCACCCCGCCGATGTCCGGGGACACGACGACCAGGTTGGCGAAGTTGCGGCGCCAGATGTCGCCCAGCAGGATCGGACCGGCGTAGATGTTGTCCACCGGGATGTCGAAAAAACCCTGGATCTGGTCGGCGTGCAGGTCCATGGTCAGCACGCGGTCCACGCCCGCGACCTGCAGCATGTTGGCCACGACCTTGGCCGAAATGGCCACGCGCGCGGAGCGCGGACGGCGATCCTGGCGCGCATAGCCGAAATACGGAATGGCGGCGGTAATCCGGCCCGCGGAGGCGCGGCGCAGCGCGTCCACCATGACCATGATTTCCATCAGGTTGTCGTTCGTCGGCGCACAGGTGGGCTGCAGCACGAAAACATCCTTGCCGCGGACGTTCTCGTTGATTTCCACCATGACCTCGCCGTCGGAAAAACGGCCGACGGTCATCTTGCCCAGCGACATGTCCAGATGATTGGCCACATCGACGGCCAGGCGCGTATTGGCCGTGCCGGTGAAAATCATGAAACTTTCTTTAGTCATGATGCAGACGCTAAGGTCGTTTCGAACCCGAAACAAAAAAGCTGCTGAACCTGGGCCGGCAAGGGGGGCGTGTTCAACAGCTTTTTCTATAGATAGTTGGGGCTGGGGAGGAAGGATTCGAACCTTCGCATGCCGGAATCAAAATCCGGTGCCTTAACCAACTTGGCGACTCCCCACTAGCTTGCAATCCAGTGCCGCAACGGATGCTCGATCAACCCAGGACTCGCCTGCACCAACCGGAACCGCACGGGCGGTTCTTGCACTGCCTGCGACGTATCCGCCATTTTACTGGCGACGCGCATTGTAGCGGCTATTTCCTGCTCCGCCAAAACCGCCGCCTGCATGTCAGGGAATTCGGCGAACAAACACGCGCCTGAACCTGACATACGCGCAACGATTTCACGACCCTGGCTTCTCAACCACTGCGCGGCCCGGGAGACTTCCGGGAAACGCTGGTAGACGACAGGCTCCATGTCGTTCCGGCCATATAGCGCGCCGGAATCGGTCGAAGCGAGAAAGTCCGCTATTGTGATACAGGGCGTATCCCTTGTCAAATCGGGGGCGCCGTACACCACCGGGGTGGGCACGCTGGCGTCCGGCTGGGCGACCAGGTAGCCGCGCTGCGGCAGCGGAACGGCGGTCAGGATCTCGCCTATGCCCTCCGCGAAGGCGGACTGGCCGAAAATGAAAACCGGCACGTCCGCGCCCAGCGGCAAGGCCAGGCGCATCAGCTCGGCGCGCGACAGGCCCGTGTTCCACAAGCGATTGAGCGCGATCAGCGTGCTGGCGGCGTCGCTGGAGCCGCCTCCCAGCCCGCCGCCCATGGGTATGCGTTTTTCCAGGCCGATCGACACGCCCTGCCGCGTGCCGGTGGCCGCCTGCAGGGCGCGTGCGGCGCGCACCGTCAGGTCGCTATCGGCGGGGACGCCCGGCAAGGGCTGCACACGCTCGATCCGGCCATCGCCACGCGACTCGAAATGCAGGGTGTCGGCCAGCCCGATAAAGCGAAAGACCGTTTGCAGCAGGTGATAGCCGTCCGCGCGGCGGCCGACGATGTGCAGGAACAGATTGAGCTTGGCGGGCGCCGGGACGTCGTACAGATTCAAGGTTCGGCAGGGCAGGATCAGGAGGGATTGACGACCAGGCGCAGCAGGATGCGGCGGTCCGGCTCGCGGCGCTCGAGCACGAGCAGCTGCGGGCCAAGGTCATCATAGCGGGACAGCCGGGCCTGCCATCCGCCCTGGTCGAAGGAAACCGGACGTTGCGAGGGATCGCGCTCCACGTGGTTGGCCGGCGGTTCCGTCGGCAAGCGGCCCCGCAGCCAATCGCGCAGGCCCGATACCGGGATGCTGCTGCCCAGGGCGTCTGCGACGAGTTCGTCGGGATTGCGTGCCTGCAGGCGCGTGCCGTCGGATTTATTGAGCACCGCCATGCCGGGCCGGCCTTCCACCCGGGCCTGGGTGGATCCCAGCGGGTTGGTCAGGTCCAGGATGTAGCGCCGGCCGTCGTCCAGCCAGGAAAAGCCGCCCTGCAGCGCATCCTGCTTGCCGTCGTCCTGCGTGACGGTCAACGCGAAACGGCCCACCCGCGAAAACTCGCCCGCGCCGCCATTGCCGGCGATGCGTCCCGGTGTCACGCAGGCGGCCAGGACCAGGCATAGCGCCGCCGCCAGGACGGCGCGCCACCGCGACAGCGTCACAGGCGGACCCCCAGGCGCTTGATGGTATCGCGCAGGGTCTTGTTGTTGGGATCCTTGCGCGCGGCGGCGGCGAAGATGGCGCGGGCCTCGTCCTTGCGGCCCTGCATCCACAGGACTTCGCCCAGGTGCGTGCCGATTTCCGGCTCGGGGCGGCGCGAATAGGCGCGCTGCAGGAACGTCAGCGCGGCGTTGTTGTCGCCCATGCGGTACTTGACCCACCCCATGCTGTCCATGATGTAGGGATCGTCCGGCGCCAGGTCCAGCGCCTGGGTGATCAGCTCCAGGGCTTCCGGCAGGCGCACATTGTGGTCGGCCAGCGTATAGCCCAGGGCGTTGTAGGCATGGGCATGATCGGGATCCAGGGCGATCACCTGGCGCAGCAGGCGCTCCAGGTCGGCGATCTTGTCCTGGCGTTCGTACAGCATGGCCAGTTCGTATTTGATCTCCACCGTGTCGGGCAGGGCCTTGTCGGCGCCCGACAGCAGCGCCACCGCCTGGTCCGTGCGGTTGGCGTCGCGCAGGATCTGCGCCTTGGTCAGCACGCCCAGCACGCGTTCTTCTTCGTCCTGGGGCTGGGCCTGGTCGACCATCTTGAGCGCGGCGTCGATATTGCCTTGCTTGGCGCGCAGGGTGGCCTGGCGCATGCGGGCCTGATAGCGCATCGCGGGGTCGTCGATCTTGCCGAGTTCCGCGATGGCGTCGTTGTAGCGCCCCTGGTCCTCCGCAATGCGGGCCAGCAGGATGCGGGCATCGGCCGCGGCGGCGGGGGCGTCCGACGTGCCCGGCACCAGGGCGCGTTGGCGCTGGTTCTGCACGTCCAGGTACTGCTCCAGGAAGCCGCGCGCATCGTCCAGGCGGCCCGCCTTGTAGGCGAGCTGGGCCTGCATGAACATCAGGTCGAAGTCTTCGGGCGACCGGCGCGACATGGCCCGCAACTCGGCCAATGCGCCGTCATAGTCGCCCATATCGGACAGCTGGCTGGCCAGCATCAGGCGCAGCCGGCGAGCGTCCGGGTGCTTGGCGATGAAGGCACGCGCCTCCGCGACGGCCTGCTTGGGATCGACCTTGACGCCGTATTCCAGGATGCGCTGCGCGGCGGCTTCCGATTTGGGATCGGCCCGCAAGGCGGCCTGCGCTTCCTGCAATGCGCGAGCGTAGTCCCCGCCGGCCTGCGCGACATCGGCCAGGGCCAGATGCGCGGCGGGCAATTTGCGCACCGAGGGACTGAGCGCCTGATCCAGGATGGACAGCGCCGTTTTGCGATCGTTGATGCGGCCCAGGACGGCCAGCGATTGCGCGATGGCCGCCGTTTTGTCCGGCGCGGCGTCGATGCGCTTGCGCAGGGCCTCGGCCAGCCCGGCGGTCTGGCCATTAGCCGCGGCCAGGGCCAGCTCGGTGGCGCTGGCTTCCGTATCGGACGGGGCCAGGCGGGACCAGACGCGCGCGGCATCCAGCGCGCCCTTGAGGTTGCCGCCGGCCAGATAGAATTCCAGCGCGCGGCGCGCCACACGCGGGTCGGCGACATCCTTGGCCAGGCCCAGCATGGTGGAAGCGGCCGTGCCGTACATCCCCCGCTGCGCGGCGATTTCCGACGCCAGGATCCGATACAGGATGCTGGGGGTCAGGCGCACGTAAGGCAGCTGGCCTTCACGCAGGCGGATGACATCGGTTTCCTGACGGGGCGCCCGTTGTACGTTCGGCGCGATGGTGTCGGCGGTATGCCTTTCGGCGGCCTGCCCAGGCGCGGCCTGCACTCCCGCCAGCACCAGCATCAGCGCGGCGAACCCGTATTTGATATGCATATGCGACGACTTCACGCGTCCCGTCCGATAAATGGCACAATCTGTACACGCAACTGTTCATCTTACACTGGCTGATGCCTGAACTGCCTGAAGTCGAGACCACTCGACGGGGAATCGCGACGGTCATGACGGGCCGGCCTCTGGTCCAGCTTGTCGTCAGAGAACCGCGCCTGCGCTGGCCCGTTCCGGCCGACCTTCCCGCGACGCTTTCCGGCCGCACCGTCCTGGAATGCGGGCGCCGCGGCAAATACCTGCTGCTGCGCTTCGACCACGGCACGCAAATCGTGCACCTGGGCATGTCGGGCTCGCTGCGCCGGGTGCCGGAAGGCGAAGCGCCGCGGCGCCATGACCACGTTGAATGGATATTCGAGCACGCGACGCTGCGCCTGCACGACCCGCGCCGTTTTGGTGCGGTGCTTTGGCATCCGGCCGGCGCGGGTCCCGTCGAATTCCACCCGCTTTTGGCGCGGCTGGGCATCGAACCTTTCGACGAGCGTTTCGGCGGACAATGGCTGTACGACCATTTCCGCGGCCGCGCCGCGCCGGTCAAGCAACTGCTGCTGGCGGGCGAGGCCGTCGTGGGCGTGGGCAACATCTACGCATCCGAAAGCCTGTTTCGCGCCGGCATTCATCCGCGCACGCCGGGACGCCGGCTATCGCCCGCGCGCTGCGACCGCCTGGCGCTGGCCATCCGCCGGACGCTGGAGGACGCCCTGGCCTCTGGCGGCAGCACGCTGCGCGACTACGTCGGCGCCGGGGGCGAACCGGGCAGTTATTTCACCATCCATGCGGCCGTGTACGAGCGCGCCGGCCAGCCCTGCCGGACCTGCGGGACGGCGATCCGCCGCATCGTCCAGGGCCAGCGCGCCACCTACTATTGCGTGAAGTGCCAACGGGCGTAGGCCGGACATCGCGATCCGGGCGAAAGGGGGGCGACAGCCATGCCAGGACCGTGCAAAGGCGCGCCCCATACGCCGGCGTCGGTCCGCGCGCTTTCCATCGCTGGGTGCCGCCCTTGAAGTCCGGGCCGCCGGGCAGTATCAGCGTTGCGCGTAGGAATCGACGATCAGGGCACGCAGCCACTGGTTGCCGCCGTCCCGCTGGAAGCGCCGGTGCCAATAAAGATTGCTCTGCAAGGCGGGCACGCGCAGCGGTGGTGTCAGCAGCCGCAGGTTGAAGCGCTCGGCGGCGCTGTCGGCCAGCTTGCGCGGCACGGTGGCCAGCAGATCCGTCGTGCTGACGATGTAGGGCACGGCGGCGAAATGCGGCACGCTGAAATGGGATGCCAGCATCAGGCCCGCCTTTTCCAGCGCCTGGTTCACCTGGCCGTAGGGCGCGGCGTGCGACACCACCAGATGACGCTCGGCACGGAAAGCCTTCAGGCCCATGCCTTCGTGCGCGGTCGGATGCCCGCGGCGGAACAGCGTGGCATAGCCTTGGCGGAAGAGCATCCGCTGCAGCAGGCCGCCGCCCAGCCCCTGGAAGGCGCCCAGCGCCATATCCACGTGGCCGGCATCCAATTCGCGCTGCAATTCCGCCCCCTGCAGGCGCACCGATTCAATGCGCACGGCGGGCGCCTCGCGCGCAAGACGGTCCATCAGCCCGGGCATGAAGTGGATTTCTCCGACATCCGTCATCGCGACCCGGAAACGCCGCGTGCTGCTGGCCGGATCGAAGCCCGGCGAGGCTTCCAGCGCGTGCGCCAGCATTCCCAGGGACTCGGCCACCGCACCGGCCAGGTGCTGGGCGTAAGGCGTAGGCAGCATGCCTTGCGGCGTACGCACGAACAGCTCGTCATCCAGGGTGGCGCGCAGCCGGCGCAAGGCATTGCTGGCCGCGGGCTGGCTAAGGCCCATGCGGCGCGCGACGGCCGACAGGTTGCGGTCTTCCATCAGATACTGGAATACGACCAGCAGATTCAGATCGAGGGAGCGCAGATCGGGCATGGGAAGAATCGCCGGGATGGGCAGCGCGGCCGCCCCGCGAACCGGAGCGCGGCGCTATTCATAAACGTGATGGCCTACATTCTCTCATTCATCTAGCGTAGGCACGCCGCCTCGGTAAAAATCGCATTGGGGCCCGCCGCCACGGCCCGCCCTACAGAACACGGAGACACCCCATGACCTCTCTGCCCGCCGCCGCCGACCGCCAACCGCGCTATATGAGCGGATTCGGCAATGCGTTCGCCACCGAGGCGCTGCCCGGCGCCCTGCCCGTGGGCCGTAATTCGCCGACGCGCTGTCCTTATGGCCTGTACGCCGAACAGCTATCCGGTACGGCGTTCACCGCGCCGCGCGCGGAAAACCGCCATAGCTGGCTTTACCGCATCCGGCCCGCCGCGCAGCTTGGCCGTTTCGAAGCCTGCGCGCAGGCCGGCGGCTGGGCCAGCCGCTTCAATGCGCTGCGGGTCTCGCCCAATCGCTTGCGCTGGGGCGCGCGGCCGCTGCCGCAGGATCCCACCGATTTCATCGACGGGATCGCGACCGTGGGCGGCAATGGCGGCCCGGACGAGGATAGCGGCGTCGGCATCCACGTATATACCGCCAATGCGCCGATGCGCGGCCGCTATTTCTACGATGCCGACGGCGAATTGCTGATCGTGCCGCAGCAGGGCCGCCTGCAGGTGGACACGGAGCTGGGCCGCCTGGAAATCGCGCCCCTGGAAATCGCCGTCATTCCACGCGGCATACGATTTCGCGTCACGCTGCCCGATGGCGCCGCGCGCGGCTATCTGCTGGAGAACTTCGGCGCGCCCATGCGTTTGCCGGAGCTGGGTCCCATCGGCTCCAACTGCCT
Organism: Bordetella bronchialis; assembly: GCF_001676705.1. Classification (NCBI taxonomy): domain Bacteria; kingdom Pseudomonadati; phylum Pseudomonadota; class Betaproteobacteria; order Burkholderiales; family Alcaligenaceae; genus Bordetella; species Bordetella bronchialis. The sequence goes on along the minus strand of NZ_CP016170.1, from coordinate 607,018 downwards.
GGCCAATGTGCGGGATTTCGAAACGCCGGTCGCATGGTACGAAGACATCGAAGGCGACTTCGAACTGGTCGCCAAGTTCGAAGGCGGCTTCTGGCGCGCGCCGATCGGGCATTCGCCGCTGGACGTCGTGGCATGGCACGGCAATCATGCGCCATACAAATACGACCTGCGGCGCTTCAACGCCATCGGCTCCATCAGCTTCGACCACCCCGATCCGTCCATCTTCACCGTGCTGACTTCTCCTTCGGACACACCGGGCACGGCGAATATGGACTTCGCCATTTTCCCGCCTCGCATCCTGGCCATGGAGAACACCTTCCGCCCGCCATGGTTCCATCGCAACGTGGCCAGTGAGTTCATGGGCTTGATACAGGGTGTCTACGACGCCAAGGCGGAAGGCTTCGTACCGGGGGGCGCCAGCCTGCACAATCGCATGAGCGGACACGGACCCGACGCCGACACTTTCGAGAAAGCCTCCAACGCCGATACGTCCACGCCGCACTACATCCGCGACACCATGGCTTTCATGTTCGAGACCCGCCGCGTCATCCGCCCCACCGAGGCCGCGCTGGGATGGCCCGAGCTGCAATCCGACTACGACGCCTGCTGGCAAGGGCTGCGCAAGCATTTCGATGCGAACGGGCGGGCGGGCGGCTGAAGCGCCGGCGGCGGGTACCGGCCGGCCGTGCCGCCGATGGAACGCGCCGCACGGCCGCAGGACCAAAGCCCGCCGCGCCCGCGCGCATTGCACGGCGCGGAGAAAAAAGACATCGCCCAAGAACGCTACCTGGGAATCCCCACCCTGGATTCCCACACCTGGATACCGACACCATGACCGATTTGAATGAAACCCACGATCCCTCGCTGCGCGCCTGGCTGGATAGCGCCAACGACGAGACGCTCGGTTTCCCGATACAGAACCTGCCTTACTGCGTGTTTCGCCGCGCCGGCTCGCAGGAAGCCTGGCGTCCCGGTGCCGGCATAGGCGACCGCATCCTGGACCTGGCGGCGCTGGCACGTGCCCGGCCCTTCACCGGCGACGCCGCCCGCGCCCTGGCCGCCTGCCAAGGCTCGGACCTGAATGCGCTGATGGCCCTGGATGCGGGCTGCCGGTCGGCCCTGCGCCTGTCCCTGTCGCGGGCGCTGCGCGCCGGGTCGCCGCTGCGGCAAGACCTTGCCCCCCTGCTCGTCGCGCAGTCGGAGGCGGAGTTCTCCGTGCCGGCGCGCATCGGCGACTACACGGACTTCTATATTTCCCTGCACCACGCCACCTCGGTGGGCCGGCAATTCCGCCCCGACAACCCGCTGCTGCCCAACTACAAATGGGTCCCCATCGGCTACCACGGGCGGGCCTCCAGCATCGGCGTGGCGCAGCACTTCCACCGCCCCGTCGGCCAGACCCGTCCCGCCCAGGAAGGCGGCGTGCCGGGCTTCGGTCCCTGCGCGCGGCTCGATTACGAGGTCGAGCTGGGCGTGTTCATCGGCACCGGCAATCCGTTGGGCCGCCGCGTCGCGCTGGACGACGCCGACGCCCACATCTTCGGCCTGACGATATTGAACGACTGGTCGGCGCGTGACCTGCAGGCCTGGGAATACCAGCCCCTGGGGCCCTTCCTGTCGAAGAACTTCGCCAGCACCATATCGCCCTGGATCGTCACGCTGGAAGCGTTGGCGCCGTTCCGCGCGCCCTTCGGCCGCGGCGATGGCGAGCCGCAGCCGCTGCCTTACCTGTCCTCGACGCGGAATAGCGCGGCCGGCGCCCTGGACGTGCAATTGCGGGCCACGCTGACGACCGCGCAATCCCGGGCGCAGGGCGCCCCCGCCGCCACACTGTCGCGCAGCAATCTGCGGGACGCCTATTGGAGCGTCGCGCAGCTGGTCGCCCATCACACGGTCAACGGCTGCAATCTGCAGCCTGGCGATCTGCTGGGCACCGGCACGCTGTCCGGTCCGCAACCCGACCAGGCCGGTTCGCTGCTGGAACTGACGCAGGGCGGCAAGACGCCCGTCACCCTGCCCTGGGGAGAAACGCGCCTGTTCCTGCAGGACGGCGACGAAGTCGCGCTGGAAGCGGAGTGCGTCAAGCCGGGCTATCCGCGGATCTCGCTAGGCGCGGCCGTGGGACGGGTATTGCCGGCGCTGGATTAGGACGGGGAAAGGGACGCCGGCGAAGAGGCCCCTCAGGCCGGCATACCCGGCGCCGGCTGCGTACCGGGCACGGATTTCGAGGGACGGCGAAAAGTCACCGGCCTGTACGCGGGCCGCCGCCGCGGCAAGCTTGTACTCACATACCGACAAAGTTGTCATACGTCATATGACGTACTGCTCAGCGTTCCTGTGCGCGCCGCAGGCGCTCGCGGCTATTGCTCAGGTGCGTACGCATGGCGGCACGGGCGGAATCCGGGTCCTGCCGGCGTATGGCTTCGTAGATGTCTTCGTGCTCGCGATTCACACGCGCCAGGTAGGGCTCGCGCTCTTCATCGCCCAGCTTGGCGGAATTGATCCGCGTGCGCGGGATGATGGCGGCCCCCAGGTGCGACAGCAGGTCGGCGAAATACTTGTTGTCCGTGGCCTGCGAAATCAGCAGATGGAAGCGGAAATCCGGCGTCACCGTATCGCCGCCCGGTTCCAGCGCCGCCCGGAACTGATCCAGGGCTTCGCGCATGTGGGCCAATTGCTCCTCCGTGCGCCGCAAGGCCGCAAGCCCGGCAGCCTCCGTCTCCAGGCAGATGCGCAGCTCCAGGATGACCAGGATGTCGCGCACCGTGGCGATATCCGCGGGATCGACCCGGAAATCATTGCCGGTGCTGGGCTTGAGCGCGTACGTGCCGACGCCATGATGGGTTTCCACCAGGCCGGAGGCCTGCAGGCGCGACAAGGCTTCGCGCACCACGGTCCGGCTGACGCCGAAGGCCCGCATGATCTCGGATTCGGTAGGCAGCTTGGCCCCGGGAGGGATTTCGCCGCCGCGGATACGCGTGGACAGGTTCTCCACCAGCTCCTGCGCCAGGCTGCGAGGGCGGCGGCGCGCGGGAAGTTCGGCAGGCATGGAGGTCGTCGTCATAGGGATTTTCCTGGTCGCCCGCCCCGCTTGACGGGCGTTTGGCGGCGTCATTATACTGGCCGCGCGTTGTACGATGACTTATAAGCTACTCGATTGAACACCCAAACCGACGCGGTGTAAATACCGGCGTCGCGCGCCACACGGAGACAACGTGAGCCATCCGGCTACTCCTGCCCCCACGCAGACGCCCCGCGTCGCCACCCTGCTGCTGACCGGCGCGGCTGGCGGCCTGGGCAAGGTACTGCGCGAACGCCTGAAACCCTATGCCCACACCCTGCGCCTGTCCGACATCGCGGACCTGGGCGCCGCGGCGGCAGGCGAAGAGATCGTCCTGGGCAACCTGGCCGATCCGCAGGCCGTGGACCGGATGGTCCGCGGCGTGGACGCCATCGTGCACATGGGCGGCGTGTCCGTCGAACGTCCCTTCGACGAGATCCTGCCCGCCAACATCCAGGGCGTGTACAACCTGTACGAAGCGGCGCGCGTGCACGGCGTCAAGCGGGTGATCTTCGCCAGCTCCAACCATGTGATCGGGTTCTACCGCCAGGGCGAGGTCATCGACGCCGACGTTCCCGTGCGGCCCGACGGCTACTACGGGATCAGCAAGGCTTTCGGCGAGAACCTGTCGCGCTTCTACTTCGACCGCTACGGGATCGAGACCGTGTGCCTGCGCATCGGTTCCTCCTTCCCGGAAGCGAAAGACCGCCGCATGCTCGTGACCTGGCTGAGCTACGACGACCTGACCCACTTGATCGCGCAATCGCTGTTCACGCCCGGCGTGGGGCATACCATTGTGTACGGCGCCTCGGCCAACCGCGACAGCTGGTGGGACAACTCGCGCGCGGCGCACCTGGGCTTCCAGCCCAAGGACTCATCCGAACAATTCCGCGCCCGCGTGGAGGCGCAGCCGCCCCTGCCCCCGGACGATCCCGCCGGGCACTACCAGGGCGGGGCATTCGTCAAGGCCGGCCCTTTCTGAGGCCGCTTCGCCAGGACCCGCGGCGCAGGAGGGATAAGAACCCACAACCGTTTTTCCCAACCACAAGAAAACGCCTTACGCCGCGCCGGTTGTCCGGCCCATGCCCGAGCAGTGTTTTGCCCTGGGGCGGTCCGGCGGCACACAGGGCCTGACCGACAGGCCCGCCGCGGGTCGCGCCACAAGCGCGGCGGACGGCATCACACGGAGGTAGACAATGACGCTGCACCTCACGCCGCAAGGTACCCGCGCGGCCGGCTTCCTTTCCCGCGCCGCGCGCTCGGCCTGCGCCCGCGGCACCGTGGCCCTGGCCGCGCTGCTGGCCCTGCCGCTGGCCGCGCAGGCGGCGGAATTCCGCTCCGCCGACATCCATCCCGACGACTATCCGACCGTCCTGGCCGTGCGCTACATGGCCGACCTGGTCAAGGAACGCTCCAACGGCAAATTGACGATACGGATATTCTCCGGCGGCAAACTGGGCTCGGAGAACGATTCCATCGAACAGGTGAAACTGGGCGCGCTGACCATGGCCCGCGTCAGCAGCGCCGCCATGCACAACATCTGCCCCGATACCCGGGTGCCTTCGCTGCCTTTCCTGTTCCGCTCGACCGACCATCTGCACAAGGTGCTCGATAGCGAGCTGGGCGCACAACTGCTAAAGGCCTGCGAAGGCGCGGGCTTCGTCGGCCTGGCGTGGTATGACAGCGGGTCGCGCTCGATGTACACCCGCAACAAGCCCATCAAGACCCTGGCGGACGCCAAGGGCCTGAAGATCCGCGTGCAGCAATCCGACCTGTCCGTGGCCATGGTCGAAGCCATGGGGGCCAACGCCACGCCCATGGCCATGGGCGAGGTCTATACCTCCCTCAAGACCGGGCTGGTGGACGCGGCGGAAAACAACTTCCCCAGCTACGAAAGCGCGCACCACTACGAAGTGGCCAAGTACTACTCCCTGACCGAACACAGCATGACGCCGGAGATCCTGATTTTTTCCAAGCGGCAGTGGGACAAGCTGTCGCCGGAAGACCAGAAGATCCTGCGCGACGCCGCCCGGGAGTCCGTGCCCTATATGCGCAAGCTGTGGGCGGAACGCGAGGCCAAGTCGCGCGCCATCGTCGAGAAAGGCGGCGCGGAGATCATCGAAGTGGACAAGGCCTCCTTCCAGGCGGCGATGAAGCCCGTGTACGACCGCTTCGTCACCACCCCGGAGATGAAGAACCTGGTTCAACGCATCCAAGCGGTGCAGTGAGGACGCCATGCTGGCGAGTTCCCAGGAACAGGCGGTGCCGGCGGCGGGCCGCGCCGGCGGCGCGCGGCTGCTCGATGCCTATACCCGCTGCTGCAGGACGCTGGCGCGGCTGTGCATGTGGGTCAGCGTGGCCGGGCTGGTCTGCCTGATCGCCGCGGTCGGCTTCCAGATCTTCGGCCGCCATGTGCTGAACCGCACGCCCACGTGGGCGGAAAGCATCGCGATGCTGCTGGTGCTGTACGTCACCATGCTGGGCGCCGCGGTGGGCGTGCGCGACGCCGGCCACATCGGCTTCGAGTCGCTGCTGGAGGCCCTGCCCCCGGCCGGCAAGCGCCGCATGGAGATCTTCATCCATGCACTGGTCTGCCTGTTCGGCGGGATGATGGCGTGGAACTGCGCCATCCTGGCCGGCTCCGTGGCGGACTACATGATGCCGAACCTGGGCATTTCAGAAGGCTGGAAGTACCTGCCGGCCACCTTGTCGGGTGGACTGATCGCCCTGTTCTCCATCGAGCACATCGTGGCGCTGCTGCGCAATCAGGAGGTCATCCCGGCATGGCGCTGACTCTGCTTTCCGTCTCCTTCCTGGGCTTCCTGGTGATCGGGGTGCCCGTGGCCTTCGCCATCGGACTGGCGTCCATCTCGGCCATTCTGTATGAGGACCTGCCCGTCGCGGTCGCCTTCCAGCAGATGACGTCGGGAATGAATGCGTTTTCCTTCCTGGCGATTCCCTTCTTTATCTTCACCGGCGAGCTGATGCTGTACGGCGGTATCGCCGACCGCATCGTCAACTTCGCGCGTTCGCTGGTCGGCCATGTGCGCGGCGGGCTGGGCATGTCCAATGTGGTGGCCTGCACGCTGTTCGGCGGCGTATCGGGCTCGCCCGTGGCCGACGTGTCGGCCATGGGTTCGGTGATGATCCCCATGATGAAGCGCGAGGGCTATCACGCCGACTACGCCGTCAACGTCACCACGCACGCGGCGCTGGTGGGCGCGCTGATGCCCACCAGCCACAACATCATCATCTATACACTGGCGGCGGGCGGCAAAGTGTCGATCGCGGCGCTGATCGCGGCCGGCCTGCTGCCGGCGCTGATCCTGACGGTATGCAACCTGGCCGCCGCGTACTTCGTGGCGCGCCATCGCGGCTACGCGGCCGGCGCCTTCCCCGGCTGGAGCATCGTCCTGCGCTCGCTGCTGGCCGCCCTGCCCGGACTCTTCGTGGTGGTGGTCATCATCGCCGGCATCCTCAGCGGCGTCTTCACCGCCACGGAGTCCGCGGCGGTGGCGGTCATCTACGCGCTGGCCCTGACGGTGCTGGTCTACCGGACGCTGACCTGGACGCAATTCGTGCGCGCCGCGGCCAAGGCGGTCAAGACGACCGGCGTGGTGCTGCTGCTGATCGGCATCTCCGCCACTTTCGGCTACCTGATCAGCTTTTATGGCGTGGCGGAGAAAACCGGCGATCTGCTGGCGTCCATATCGACCAGTCCCTGGGCCATCTTCCTGATGGTCAATATCGTGCTGTTCCTGCTGGGCACCTTCCTGGACATGGCCGCGACGATATTGATCTGCACGCCCATCTTCCTGCCGATCTGCATGCAGTACGGCATGGGCCCGGTGCAGTTCGGGATGGTGATGCTGCTGAATTGCGCGCTGGGCTTGAACACCCCGCCGGTGGGCACCACGCAGTTCGTGGGCTGCGCCATCGGCGAGGTCTCCGTGGGCGCGGTCATGCGCACCATCTGGCCGTTCTACGGCACGCTGCTGGCGGCGCTGGCGCTGGTCACCTATGTGCCCGCCTTCTCGCTATGGCTGCCAGGTGTCCTGCTGGGTCACGGATAGGCGCGCGCCCGCCGCACGATCAGCGGGTAGAACAGCAGGCTGGCCACGCACCACATTATGCAGGCCGACCAGATGGTCTGGCTGAAGAAGTGCGCGCCTTGCATCACGCGCACCACGGCGAACAGCAAGCCCGCGCCCACGCCGATGGCCAGGCCGATCCAGCGCCAGGCGGCGCGGCCCATGGCCCAGCCCGCGAAGTAGAGCGACAGCATGGCATAGCCGGCACCCGCATGATTGCTGGGCAAGGCGCCACCCGCCTCGCGCCGGCTGGTGGCCCAGAAATGGTCCGGATAGCCCGCATAGCCGCCGAACATGCTCAGGTTATAGGGCCGCGGCAGCGCGGTGTAGTGCTTCAGCTCCAGAATGATCACCTGCCCCAACGCGCAGGTCAGCGCGATGGCCCAGAACGCGCCGCGCCAGCGGCGCAGCGGTGGAAACCAATGGCTGGCGATGGCCGCGGCCAGGGCCGCGATGGCGACGCCCACCGGCAGCACGAGCACAACGCGATGGCCCAGGACCTCCAGCAGGCGCGACATGCGCCAGGGGAAGCCGTTGGCGGCCGCGTCGAAGAACAGGCGCGATATCGCCAGGTCCAGCCCGGACAGATTGACGGCTTCGGCCAGCAGCGCCAGCAACAGCGTCACGCCCAGGACGTGGGTCAACAGGTAGGTTTCAACGCGTATCGCGCCGGCGGAAGACGCCGAGACATTGGAATGCATGGACAGCCCAGGAAACGGGATCCCGGCACACTACGCACCGCCGCATCGAATAATTGTCAAATCGCGCGCGCCGGCGCGGCCGTGGGCGCCGGCAGCTCGCCATCGCGGCCGGCCTCCGCGCCCGCGAAACGCAGGGTGAAACAGGTGCCGTGCCGGGCCGCATCCACCCAGGATTCCACGCTCAGGCTCCAGCCCTGCATATCGCAGACCCGCTTGGCGATGGCCAGGCCCAGGCCCCGTTCCAGCGCCTGGGCGGCCTCGGCTTCGTCGCCGCCCTGGCCCTGGGTGTCCCGGCGCCGCACGCTGTAATAGCGCTCGAAGACGAACGGCAGGTCGTCCGCCGGAATGCCCTTGCCGTTGTCGCGGACTTCCAGTCCGTCCTCGATGACGCTGACCGTCAACGTGGCGGGCGCCGCATGTTCCACGGCATTGCGGATCAGATTGCGCAGCACGGTCAGCAGGGCATAGCGATCGAGCAGACGCACCGTGCCGGAGGGCACGTGGGCGTCCAGGCCCAGGCCAGCCTGTTCCGCATAAGGCTCCAGCCCCTGCCAGGCCGCCGCCAGGCACTCCGACAAGTCCACCGGTTCAGGCGCGCGCGGCTTGTCGCGCGCCATAGCGCGGGCGCTTTCCAGCGCGGCGGCCACGCTGTCGACGTTCTTCACGATGCGGTTCAGCCGCGTGCGCTGGTCGGCGTTGATGGAAGACGCCAGCAGCATGAGTTCGCCGTCGCTGCGGATGGCCGCCAGCGGCGTGCGCACCTCGTGGCTCAGATTGGCGGCGAATTCGCGTTCGCGCGCAAGGGAACGGTCGACCTGGTTCTGCACGCGATTGAAGGCTTCCACCAGCCGGCCGGCCTCGTCGTTGCGCTCCACCGCCAGGTCCGGCGATCCGGGCGCCCAGGTGGACAGGCGGTCCGTCAAGGTCAGCATGGGGCCCACCGCCAGGTAGGCAACCTTGCGCGCCACGCCATAGGCGGCGACGATGCAGATCACCCCCAGGCCCAGCACGATCAGGCCGAAGTCGAACACGCGGTCCTCGTTGTCGGTGGCGTCGTACAGCACGAAGACCCGGCGGCCACCCGTCATTTCCGCCACCACGACATGCCAGGTTTCAGGGCCCGGCTCAAGCAGGTGCAGGCCGTCATCCAGGCCTTGCATCGCCGGCGGCATCGAAGGATTGGGCTCGCCGGGCAGTTGTATCCAGGCCCGCATCGACCCGCCCAGTTCGCGCGCGCCCCGCAGGGGCAGCATATCCTGCCCGTTTTCCACCCGCTGTATCAGCCGGTCGGTTTCGGTGGTCAGGATGTCGTTGACCAGGTCGTCTTCCATCTGGTCGAACGTCAGGTAGGCCAGGACCACCAGCACCGACACGAAAATCGACACGGTGCCGGTCAGTGCCCACACCACCCGTTGGGTCAGCGTACCGCCTGTTCTCATGCCGTGCCTTCCGGCGTGTCCACCAGCCGCCAGCCCGTGCCATGCACGGTTTCGATGCCGTCGAAGCCCGCGTCGGCCAACGCCTTGCGCAGCAGGTGCACCTGGCTGCGCAAGGCGTCCGAGGAAGGCGGCTCGCTGCCCCACAGCAGGCTTTCGAGCTCCGTGCGGGGCACCACGCGGCCGGGGTCGCGCAGCAGGGCATCCAGGATCATGCAGGATTTGCGCGTCAGGTGCACCGGCCGCCCTGCCACCGTCACGGCGCGCGTCCGGCTGTCATAGCTCAACGGCCCCCACCGGCGTACAGGGGTGCCGACCGCGCCATTGGCGCGCTGGATCAAGGCATGCAGGCGGGCTTCCACTTCCGCCAGGGCGAACGGCTTGGTCAGGTAGTCGTCCGCGCCATGGGAAAACCCCGCCAGCTTGTCGTCCAGCTCGTCGCGGGCCGTGAGCATCAGCACGGGCACGGACAGCATGTGTTCCGTGCGCAAGGTGCGCAGCACGCCGTAGCCGTCCAGGCCCGGCAGGCCGACGTCCAGGATGACCGCGTCGAAATGCTGGGATGTCAGCAGCGCGAGCGCCGCGCGGCCGTCGTAGGCCGCATCCGGGACGAAGCCTCGCGCTTCCAGGAAACTGTACAGATTCCCCGCGATGGTGGCGTCGTCCTCGACGATGAGTACGCGATAGTGCGCGGCGGACACAGGCGCGGTCGGCATGGAAATCCGGTCCCGGCCGGCCTAGGGACGCACGACCTTGCCCGGGTTCATGATGCCGGCCGGGTCCAGGGCGTTCTTGATACGGCGCATGAGCGTCAATTCCAGCGCCTCTTTGTAGCGGGGCAGCTCGTCTATCTTGAGCTGGCCTACGCCATGCTCCGCGCTGATGGAGCCGCCATGCGCGTGCACGCTATCGTGCACCACGCCGTAGATCTGCGGCTGCAGGGCCAGCAGCGCGGCTTCTTCCTGGCCTTCGGCCCGCGTGACGTTGTAATGCAGGTTGCCGTCGCCCAGGTGACCGAAGATCACGTGCCCGACGCCGGGAAAGCGCGCCTGCAGCAGCGCATTGGTGGTACGCACGAAATCGGCGATGCGCGAAATCGGCAGCGACACATCGTGCTTGATGGACTTGCCCAGTTCGGCTTCGGCCAGGGGGATGCTTTCGCGCAAGTGCCACAGCGCGCGGCTTTGCGTGATGTTTTCCGCGATGGCGGCGTCGGTGGCCAGCCCGGCCTCGATGGCCTCGCCCAGGACGGTCTCGAAGCGCTCGCGTGCGTGGGCTTCGCTTTCGCTGTCCGAGAGCTCCAGCAGGGCGAACCACGGCGACTGCGCCGATTCGCCGCCGAACGGCAGCCGCTGCTGCGGGAACAGCCGCACCACCGCCTGCAGGCAGTTGCCGGCCATCAATTCGAAACCGGTCAAGGCGGCGCCGAAGCCCTTGCGCGCGCTGCCCAGCAGCCGCACGCCGGATTCGACATCGGGCACCGCCAGCAGCGCCGTGCAGCGGGCCACCGGCAGGGGGAACAGTTTCAGCGTGGCGGCGGTGATGATGCCCAGGGTGCCTTCGCTGCCGATGTACAGGTCGCGCAGGTCGTAGCCGGTGTTGTCCTTGCGCAAACCGCGCAGGCCGTGCCAGATCTCGCCCTCGGGGGTGACGACTTCCAGGCCCAGCGTCAGGTCCCGGGTGTTGCCGTAGCGCAGCACCTGCGTGCCGCCGGCGTTGGTGGCCAGGTTGCCGCCGATGGTGCAGCTGCCTTCGGCCGCCAGGCTCAGCGGGAACAGCCGGCCGGCGGCCTCGGCGGCCTGTTGCACGGCCTGCAGCACGCAGCCGGCCTCTACCGTGATGGTGTCGTTGTCGGTGTCGATGGCGCGCACGCGATTCAGCCGGGCCAGCGACAGCACGACGGCCTTGCCGTCGTCGGCCGGCGTCGCGCCGCCGCACAGGCCGGTGTTGCCCCCTTGGGGCACCAGCGGTACGCCGTGGCTCGCGCAAAGGCGCACCACCGCTGCAACCGACTCCGCCGTATCCGGGCGCACCACCGCCAAGGCCCGCCCCCGATACCGGCCGCGCCAGTCCAGGGTGTAGGAATCGGTATCGCCGCCCGTCAGTACGTGATCGGCGCCCAGCAGGGATTGGAGTTCGGCAAGGAAAGTCATCGGCCACCCGTAATGGATAGACGCCCGATACGCGGCCGGGCGGAGTGCATATTGTAGGGGACGCGATAGGGCCGCATTTTCCGTCCCGTGCCGGGCCCGGGAGGACCCCGCCACCGCCTGTCGGCAACACCCGGTCAGGATTGTCGAGTTCCGACACATCCCCCGCGCGCGCCGCCGTGCCACAATCGCAGACGGTAAGCGCCGCCGCCCTTCCCGCCGGGCTACGCCCTGCTGCCCTGGCGGCGCCGCGCCTACAGGCGCCACCCCGATTCCGGCCATCGCCGCGTCCGCCATACGCCCTAGTGCCCGGCATTAGGCCATGCGCGCTACTGCGGTCCGGCCCTGCTTATCAGGGATAATCGCGCTTCCGTGTTTACCGAATCACTCGACCACAAAGGAACCACCGTGGGTAATGCGTCGTCTTTCCCGGCCTCCATCTTCAAGGCGTACGACATACGCGGCACCGTGCCCGACCTGCTCAATGCGCGCTTCGCCCGTGAACTGGGGCTGGCCCTGGCGGCGCTGGCGCGCGAAAAGAACATCCCGGAACTCGTGATCGGCCGCGACGGCCGCCTCAGCAGCGAAGAGTTGGCGCTGGCGCTGCAGGAAGGGCTGAACGCGGGCGGCGTCAGCACGCTGGACATCGGCCAGGTGCCCACGCCGCTGGTGTACTTCGGCGCCTATACCGAGAAAACCGGTTCGGGCGTCGCCGTCACGGGCAGCCATAACCCCCCCAAGTACAACGGCTTCAAGATGATGATGGGCGGCGCCGCGCTGTACGGCGCCGACATCCAGAACCTGCATCGCGCCATGGAAGCGGCCGGCGGCCAGGCGCCGGCGGGCGTCACGCCGGGACGCCGCCGCACCATGGACCTGGTGGACACCTATATCGAGCGCATCATCGGCGACGTGAAGCTGGCGCGCCCGATGAAGATCGCCATCGATTGCGGCAACGGCGTGGCCGGCGCCATCGCGCCCCGGTTATTCCGCGCGATGGGCTGCGACGTCACGGAATTGTTCTGCGACGTGGACGGCAACTTCCCCAATCACCACCCCGATCCGGCGGACCCCCACAACCTGGAAGACCTGATCCATTGCCTGAAGACCACGGACTGCGAACTGGGCCTGGCCTTCGACGGCGACGGCGACCGCCTGGGCGTGGTGACGAAATCCGGCGAGATCATCTGGCCCGACCGCCAGCTGATCCTGTATGCCCGCGACGTGCTGACCCGCGTGCCGGGCGGCATGATCATCTACGACGTGAAATGCAGCCGCCACGTCGGCCTGGCCGTCGAGCAGGCCGGCGGCCGGCCGCTGATGTGGCAGACCGGCCATTCCCTGGTCAAGGCCAAGCTGGCCGAAACGGGCGCGCCGCTGGCGGGCGAAATGAGCGGCCACACCTTCTTCAAGGAACGCTGGTACGGTTTCGACGACGGCCTGTACACGGGCGCGCGCCTGCTGGAAATCGTTTCGCGCGACGCCAACCCCTCCGCCGTGCTGGAAGCCCTGCCCAAGGCCCTGTCCACCCCCGAACTGAAGCTGGAAATGCAGGAAGGCGAGCCCTTCGCCCTGATCAAGGACCTGCAGCAGAAAGGCAAGTTCGACGGAGCGGTGCAGGTCGTCACCATCGACGGCGTGCGTGCCGAATACCCCGACGGCTTCGGCCTGGCCCGGCCGTCGAATACGACGCCGGTGGTGGTCCTGCGCTTCGAGGCCGACAACGAAGCCGCGCTGGCCCGCATCCAGGACGACTTCCGCAAGCAATTGCTGGCGCTGAAGCCGGACGCCAAGCTGCCGTTCTGAACGCGCGGGCGAAGGGGGAAAGCCCCCCTGCGCTGAAAAAAACACCCCCGAAGGCGGATTTCGATCCGGCTTCGGGGGTATTTTTCATGGCATCGGGGATAACGCGCCCCGCGCCGACCGGTCATCGCAGGAACTGCGTGTACCAGGGCATGGCCACTTCCAGGCCTTCGATGATGTCGTGCATGGGCGCATAGCCCAGCTGGTCGTTGGCCTTGGCGATGTCCGCCTGCGAGTGGCGCACGTCGCCCGCACGGAAGTCGCCGTAGACCGGCGCCTTGTCATACTGCACGCCATGCTTGGCGAGCAGGCGCGACAAGTGCTTGAACAGGTCGTTCAGGCTGGTGCGGGCGTTGCACGCCACGTTGTAGACCTGGTGCGCTCCGGGCTGCTGCGCCAGCGCGGCCAGCAGATTGGCCTGCACGGCGTTTTCGATGAAGCAGAAGTCGCGGCTGGTTTCGCCGTCGCCATTGATGACGACCTCTTCGCCGCGGATCATGGCGCCTATCCACTTGGGAATGACCGCCGCATACGCGCCATTGGGATCCTGCCGCTTGCCGAACACATTGAAGTAGCGCAGCCCGATGGCGCCGAAACCATAGCTGCGCGCGAAGACATCGGCGTACAGCTCGTTCACATACTTCGTCACCGCATACGGCGACAAGGGGTTGCCGATCGCCGACTCCACCTTGGGCAGGGCCGGATGGTCCCCGTAGGTGGAGCTGGAAGCCGCATACACGAAACCGTGGACGCGGGCGTCGCGCGCCGCCACCAGCATGTTCAGGAAGCCGTCCACGTTGACGGAGTTCGTGGCGATGGGGTCCTGGAGCGAACGCGGCACCGATCCCAGCGCGGCCTGATGCAACACGAAGTCGACGCCCGTGGTCGCCTTCCGGCAGGTTTCCAGGTCGCGGATATCGCCCTCTATGAAGGTGAAGCGCCCCCATTGTTCGGCCGATACCAGCTCCATGACTTCGTCCAGATTGTGCTGGTATCCCGTGGAGAGATTGTCCAGGCCCACCACCACCTGGTCGAGTTTCAGCAGCGTTTCCACGAGATTCGAGCCGATGAAGCCGGCGCAGCCCGTGACCAGCCAGGTCCGGGGCGCCTTGCGCAGGTCTTCGGTGATTTGTTGATAGCGGTGCGTCATGCTTTGCCCTTTTTCAAACGTGGATCACAGGCGCAGATCGGATTCATCGGGTTGCAGCACGTACTTCAGGTCGTACAGCACGTGCTGCGGCTTGCCGTAGGCGCGTATGCGCGCGGCGCCCAGTTCGCCGAACTGCCGGTGCGCTACCGCAAGAACGATGCCGTCATAGTGGCCGTCCGCGGGCGTGGCAACGGGTTGGATGCCGTATTCGGCCATGGCCTCGGCCGGGTCCACCCACGGATCGTGGACGTCGACCTCCACCCCGTATTCGCGCAGCTCGCGCACGATATCCACCACGCGCGTGTTGCGCAGGTCGGGGCAGTTCTCCTTGAAGGCCAGGCCCATGACCAGGACGCGCGCGCCTTGTACGTGGATGCGGCGCTTGGTCATGGCCTTGACCAGCTGCGAAACGACATAGCCGCCCATGGCGTCGTTCAGCCGCCGGCCCGCCAGGATGATCTCGGGGTGGTAGCCCAGGCTTTGGGCCTTGTGCGTCAGGTAATAGGGATCGACGCCGATACAGTGGCCGCCCACCAGGCCCGGACGGAACGGCAGGAAATTCCATTTCGTCCCGGCCGCCTGCAGCACGGCCTCGGTATCGATGCCCATTTTGTTGAAGATCAGCGCCAGCTCGTTGATCAAGGCGATGTTGACGTCGCGCTGCGTGTTCTCGATCACTTTGGCCGCCTCGGCCACGCGGATGGAAGCCGCCTTGTGGGTGCCGGCGGCGACGATTTCGCCGTACAAGGCGTCCACCAGGTCCGCGACTTCAGGCGTCGAACCGGCAGTGACCTTTTTGATGGTACTGACGCGGTGGGTCTTGTCGCCGGGGTTGATGCGCTCCGGGCTATAGCCCGCGTAGAAGTCCCGATTGAACACCAGGCCGGAAACCCGCTCCAGCACGGGCACGCATTCTTCCTCCGTGGCGCCGGGATAAACCGTGGACTCGTAGATAACGATATCGCCACGCTTCAACACCCGGCCTATGGTTTCGCTGGCCTTGCGCAAGGGCGTCAGGTCCGGCTGCTTGTAGGCGTCGATCGGCGTGGGGACGGTGACGATGTAGACGTTCGCCTGGGCCAGGCGCGCGGCATCCGCGGTGAATTCCAGGTGCGTGGCCGCCGCGAGCTCGGCATGTTCCACCTCCAGCGTGTGGTCCTGGCCGCGCTGCAATTCGTCGATGCGATGCGTATTGATGTCGAAGCCCAGCACGGGGCGCTTCTTGCCGAACTCCACGGCCAGTGGAAGGCCGACGTAACCCAGCCCCACGATGGCCAACTTGACATCCCGAATACGCAACATGAGGAATTCCTACCCTATCGATGCGCCGATTTTAGTGGAAGGGGGAGCGAACCCCCGGCGCCGACGGGGACGAGTATGCGGACCGCGTCTTGCCGCGATGCGCGGCGCGGCTGCCAGATGGGCAAGCGCCATCGCCCGGCGGGCAAAAATGGATAAAAAAAAGCCCGAGATCTGACGATCTCGGGCTAAATCCACCAAAGGAGGAGGGTGGAGGAGACAACCGTGGCATGTCGCAGAGGGTTAACCCTGGAGTACCCTCCCAGGTACCCTGTCCGCTGCCGGGGTTTTCACCGCGCCGACTGCGTTTCGACATCCGATGGACAAATCATAGCCAAACTTTTTGTGCGATGCAAGAAGAAAATTTCGCAGAATTCAACGGCGCGAAAACTGTTGCTTTTGTGCATCGCATTAATCTGGCGGGGCGAAACCGCTTGCCCACGGCCTGACGCCAGTCTGACAGCAAGCATTGTGCCATACCAGGGCGCGAACGCAAAAATCTCCACCGGGGTTAACCCTGGGCGCGGGAACTGCCCGGCGAAAGGCCGGCTTCCCCCGCCGGCAGGGCTAGATCCAATAGGCGGTTCCGGTCATGACCCGCGACAGCGCGCGCATGGCGCCGCGTACGGGCAAGGACAAGGGCGCGGCCCCGGCGCGCTCGGCGCTGACGCGATGATTGATTTCATCCTGCTTCATCTGGTCCACCACCAGGCGCGAGCGCTGGTCCTGTTCAGGCAGCCGCTTCAGGTGGCTGTCCAGGTGCGCCTCGACCTGCCGTTCCGTTTCCGCCATGAAGCCCAGGTTGCGGCGCACGCCCGTGCGGCTGGCCAGCAGTCCCAGCCCGAAGGAGCCGGCATACCAGAGCGGATTGAGCAGGCTGGGGCGGCTGCGCAACTCCGCCAGGCGGCGCTCGCACCAGGCCAGGTGGTCCACCTCTTCGGCAGCGGCCTCATGGAACATCCGCCGGGCGGACGCATCGGCGCAGCCCAGCGCCTGTCCCCGGTAGAGAGCCTGGGCGCAGATTTCGCCTACATGGTTGACGCGCATGAGCCCCGCGGCGTGCCGGCGCTCCGCGGGGGTCAGCGTTTCCGCGGCCTCGGCGCCCGCCGGATAGGGGCGGCCGGCGCTGGAGGCCCCGGCGAGCACGCGCAAGGCACGGTCGGCCTCGCCCAGGAGAGTGTCCAGGGGGCTCTTGCGGCGGACCAGGGACGGGGACACGGGGGACGACTGCGGGATGGACGGCATCGATGCTGACTCCTATAGGGGCCGGCGGCGGCGAAGCGGACCTCCGGCTCGAACGGACACATTGTAGGGAACAGCAAGGAGCGCGCCTTTCGCCGCGCGGGAACCGGCTATGATCCCCGTTTGAGTGAAGAGTTTTCAGGGTATCGACATGGAATGCACGATCGATTGGGGCGGCCCTTCGGGCATGTTGTTCGTGGCTACCTCGGGTAGCGGTCATGTTGCCGTCATGGATGGCGCCGTGGATGGCGGCGGCCATGACCTGGCGTTTCGGCCGATGGAAATGGTCTTGGCGGGCACCGGCGGCTGCACCGCCTATGACGTGGTGCTCATCCTGAAGCGCGGCCGCCACGCGGTCACCGGCTGCAACGTGAAGCTGCAGGCCGACCGGGCCGAGACCGACCCCAAGGTGTTCACCCGCATCCATTTCGCCTTTACCGTCACCGGGCACAAGCTGCCGCGCGCGGCGGTCGAGCGCGCGGTGCAGCTGTCGCACGAAAAATACTGCTCGGCCTCGGCCATGCTGGCCAAGACCGCGGAGCTGACGTTTTCCGTGGACGTGGTCGAAACCGGCGCCCCCGGCACCGACGCGAACTGAGCCCGGCAATCCCCATGCGTCAATACGAAGATTTCATGCGCCATGTGTTCGAACATGGCGTCACAAAAACCGATCGCACCGGTACCGGCACGCGATCGGTGTTCGGCTACCAGATGCGCTTCGACCTGTCGCAAGGTTTTCCGCTGGTGACCACCAAGAAGCTGCACACCAAGAGTATTTTCATCGAGCTGCTGTGGTTCCTGCGCGGCGACAGCAATGTCCGCTGGCTGCAGGAGCGCGGGGTGACCATCTGGGACGAATGGGCCGATGCCGATGGCAATCTGGGTCCGGTCTATGGCGCCCAATGGCGCTCCTGGCCGACCCCCGACGGCCGCCATATCGACCAGATCTCCCAGCTGCTGGAGCAGATCCGCCGCAATCCGGATTCACGCCGGCTCATCGTCTCGGCCTGGAACGTGGCGGACATCCCGCGGATGGCCCTGCCACCCTGCCACGCGCTGATCCAGTTCTACGTCGCGGACGGCAAGCTGTCCTGCCAGCTGTACCAGCGCAGCGCGGACATCTTCCTGGGTGTGCCGTTCAACATCGCCAGCTATGCGCTGCTGACGCACCTGGTGGCGCAGCAGTGCGACCTGGACGTCGGCGACTTCATCTGGACGGGCGGCGATTGCCATATCTATAGCAATCACTTCGAGCAGGTCCGGCTGCAGCTTTCGCGGGAACCCTATCCCTACCCCACGCTGCGCATCAAGCGCAAGCCGGCATCCCTCTTCGAATACGAATACGAAGACCTGGAGGTCGTGGACTACCAGAGCCATCCTCATATCAAGGGGGCGGTGGCCGTATGACGCGAATGACGCTGGTCGTGGCCTATGCCCGCAACCGGGTCATCGGGCGCGACAACGGCCTGCCTTGGAAGCTGCCGGGGGACCTGGCGCATTTCAAGCGGACGACGCTGGGCCACCCCATCGTCATGGGCCGCAAGACCTGGGAATCGCTGGGACGCCCGCTCCCGGGCCGTACCAACATCGTGATCAGCCGCCAGGCCGGGTACACCGCCGAAGGCGCGGTCGTGGTGCGGGATATCGACGCCGCGCTGGCCGCGGCAGCCGGATCGGACGAGGTCTTCATCATCGGCGGGGCGCAAATCTATGGCGCCGCGCTGGATCGCGCGGAGCGCATCGTGGCCACGGAAATCAAGGCGGACGTGGACGGCGATGCCTGGTTCCCGCTGCTGCCCGGTTTCCGCTGGCGGGAAGTATCCCGCGAGCCGCAAGCCGCCGAAAACGGCTACGAGTACGACTTCGTGGTGTACGAGCGGGTTCCCGGCGCGGACTGAGCCCGCCCGCGTCCAGGGATGGCCGGCTCGGCCTCGCATGCAATGGCGCTGCGGGCCGCCAGGGCGGCGCCCCCCCTACTTGGGCGCCGGTCTCATGCCAGGCGGCCGCGGCTCTGGAAGCATCGCACTACTTCCAGCCATAGCGCATCGTGCGCCAGGGCCGCCGGCCGCGGGCGATCGAGATCGCAGACGATGCCGCGCAGATCTTCACGCTCCGCGGGAGACAGTCGCTTCAGGCCCGTGGCAAAGAACCCGGACCGGTCCATGGACGCCGCCGATAGCCCCGTCGAATCCGGATGGTCCAGGGGACGGAAGCGCTGTTCCAAGGCCCACAGCCGCGTCAGCAGGCCCTCGGCCGGCGATTCCGCCTGTGCGGCGTAGCCATCGGCGGAGAAGTCCCCCGACGACGTCCGGAAGCCATCCCGCACGGTGCGGAGAAGCTCGGTGGCCGCCCGCGCGGCGGGCTCTTCCTGCACGGCGCTGCGCAGACACGCAACCAGATAAGGAGCCTGGGCAGGCTTCGCCACCTGCCTTTCCCGGGCCGATAGGCCATACACGCCTTCCCGTGTCGACAGGACCAGGCCCAGGGCATGGACGGACGGGCCCGGCATCGTGGCCAGTGCATCGCGGAATGCGGAGCGCAACAGGCGCGCGGGATCTTGTGGAATCTGCAGTTTGGTCCGGGCGATCTCCCCGCCGGCGGACCGGCATCGCGCCTGGCAGCGCTCGAAGGCGCGCATCAGCCGGGCGCGGCTTTCGCTGAAAGCGCGCAAGGCATCTGTCCGGCCGGGCGCCACGTTGGCGCCGCGGTCGCCGGGATGACCCGCGCCGGGCGTGATGCCCGGTGCGACGGTCTCGATGAAGCGTGAAGCCTGCTTCACCAATCTGGCATACGCCTCCCGCACGCGTTGCTCGTCTTCCTTGTAGGACTGGAACACGGAGAAGAACACGCGGCGCGCGCCACGGGCAATGGCGCGCCATGCGCGCATGGGGAGCGGCATGGGCGGCTGCCCGCGCGCGCCGCGCGAAAACCGTTCGTCCCATTCCCAGGACGGCGCCGCGTCCAAGGACGAGACGCCGGCCCATTCCGGAAAGCGCTTGCGGCACTGGTCCGCCACCAGGACACACAGTATCTTGCACTGGCGGCCCAGCGCCGCCTGGTCGCCAGCGTCCCCGCCATGGGCCGCCACGGTTTCCCGCAATGCCCGCATCCCGGCCCCAGCGTCCGCCACGCCCAGCCGCAGCTTCCCGGCCACGGCGCGGATGTCCGTATCCGGCAGGTCGTCCAGCAGGGCATCCAATCTCAACCGCACCGTGTCGTCGGAGGGATGCCGCACCGTGACGCCTTGCATGGAAGCCGGATCCGTGCCGGCCTTGGCCACGGGGAATATCGTGCGCAGGGCCACGGCCACGTTGCGCGCGTAATCCGCGGGCGGCACCTCGGTGCGAGCAATGCTCGCGAGGTCGTTGGCCGCCATGCCTTGCGCGCGCAAGAGCTCGGCGGTCCGTATGCGCAGGAAGTGCACCAGCAGATACTGGAAACGCGCCGTCGCCAGCGCTTCCAGGTCCCTGATCGCGTTCATCGACAGGGTGCCGTCCGCGCCGGGGTTCTCCGTGGCCCCGCGCAAGACCTGGCACACGCCCTCGAAACCCAGAGGCTTGCCGACGCGATCGCACAGGTCCGAGGCCGCCCACGCATTGCGCAGGGCGCGCAGGCCCACCGCGTCTACCGTCGCGTCCATGCGATTGGAGAACATGCCCGCCCGGGCGGGCGCCGTCATCTCGTCTTCGATCGACAGCCGCCTGTGCAAAGCCATCAGGGCCAGCGGCGGCAGGCGACGAAGAACGCGATCGGCCATGGGTTCGAGCCCATCGACGAGCGCGGTCGAACTGCCCGGACCGCCCTGGTCGTCGTTCAGATAGGCCAGCAGCATCCAGGCGCGGGTGGCCTCGCGCGCGGCGGCCAGCGTGGCGTCCGGCACATGGCGCGATCCGGTGACCGGTGCGTCGGCGGCCGGTGCCGCCGGGGGCGATGCGCCGGTAGGCGAGGTGCGCGGGGATTGCGCCTCGCCGGCCAGCATGGCGACCAGCCGGCTCAACGCCGTTTCGCCACGCGACGCCTGCTGTTCGGCGTAGCGGGCAAGGTACTGCGTGGATAGCGGCCCTGGCCTGCCTAGCGCATGCGCGGCGATCTGATGCGCGCATTCCTCGGTCAAGGGTGGAAGGGGGCGGCAGATGGGGGCGCCCGTGGCGTCGGGGACGGACGTGCGGGACGCCGGCGGCCGGCGCGGATGCAGGGTTATCCGTGCCGTGAGTTTGCGCGTGCCGGCGGCATGGGCGTCCTCGCGCGCGGTGGACTGCCGGGCTGTGGCATCCGGAACGCGCCTGCGCGCCGGCGCGGCACGCGGCGCGCCGGGCCGGGCGGCCACCAGATCGCAGCCGGCGCCCGATAGCGAAGGCGGCCGCTTCACGCTGGCGTGAAGCGATGCGCCGGCAGCGCGCGCCGTGGCGTCCGCGACAAAGCGCAAGGCCATGCCGATGCCGTCCGAGTAATCCGCCGCCGAGGCGAACGCCGTCGTTGTGGCGCCAGCGTCGATTCCCCGCCCGCCTGGATGACCGCCGTCCAGTCCTCCGGGGAGGCCGCCGGCCCACGCGGATGCCGCGCCCACCGTCACCGCACTCTCCTTTTCATGCCGCGTCGCTCCTCGCCGCCTTCTGCCCGTAACGCGTGACGGCTTTCCATAGCTCGTCCTGCGCCAGCCATGAGGGCGGGCGGCGATCCAGGTCGAGCGTGGCGACTCGCACCTGGTCGCGCAAGAGAGCCGTTGCGCGCCGCATGCCGGACTCGACGAAGCGATCCAGCGGAAGCCCGGTGCTGGCGCGCGCGGGCTCACCCAGGGATTGCCGCTCCATGGGAAGGAAGCGCTGCGCCAATGCGGTAATGTCGTCCAGCATGCGCAAATCGGCTTCCGTGGGCGTGCCGTCGGGCCCGCCAGCCGCGTCCGCGTGGCGATGCGCCAGCACGTCCAGGACCTCGACGGCGGCCCGCGTGGCCGACTCTTGCTTCAGCGTGGATTGCAAGGCGAACACCAGCGCGTGGGCCTGGGCCATGCCGAGCGGCGGTTGCCATGGCTGCTGTACCCGCTTGAACAAGCGCCCGACGAGGGACTGCGCGGGGCGGGGCCCGGCCTGATAGGTGTCGTGCATCATCTCCTGCAGTCCATACAGGCCGTTCAGCCAGTCCGGATCGAACAAAGTCCGGCCCAGGACGTCGACACGCTGGCCCGCCATGCCGCCCAGCGCGTCGAAGAATGCGGATTCGAGCAGGTGCACCGTGTTCCCCGGCAAGCCCGCTTGGGCGCGGAGCGACTTGCCCTTGGGCGACTGGCACAAGGCGTCGTACCGGCTGGCAGCCTTCATCAGGCGCGCGCCGCTCTCGTTGAATACGCGCAAGCTGCCGGCGGACCACGGCGCGGGACTATCCGCGGACCTTGCCAGGCGCGCTGTTTCGGCATTCCGCCTTGCCGCCTTCAGCGCCGATTTCAGGTCCAGTCCGGTATTGGCCTCTACGTTGGCAAGGAAGCTGGAGGCAGCCTTCACGACATCGGCGTATGCGTTGCGGAGCCGTTGGCCATCGCTTCCATCGCCGGGAAGAACGGTAAGGGACAGGCGCTGCAGGCCGCGAAGGACGGCACGCCGGAGACCCGCGATGCCGCCAGCCGAAGGCCGGGACGCACGGTGCGACAACCGCGTATCCCAATCCCACTCCCGCAGGGCCTTCAAGGCCGGAACGGCCATCGCGTCGTATTCGGCGGGCGGCAGCCTGTCCGCCAGCACCTCGCACAGGATGGTGAACTGCCTGCCCAGCGCCGCGCGTTCGGCCGGCCGCGCGGCCTGGCCTTGCACCAGCCGTCGCATATGCCGCGCCTCGGGCAGCAGATTGCGCGCCGCCGCCAGGATTTCCTGGCTGGAAAGCATGTCCACGGCGGCGGCCAGGCGCTGGCGCGCCTGGGCATCGGAGGGATATCGCGCCGTCCAGCCATCCGGCGACGACATGCCGGGCGGCAAGGTTTGATGGAGTGTGCCGGCGACGCTCGCCGCGTATTGCCCTTGCGGCAGGACAGTGGTGGCAAGGTGCACCAGTTCATTGATGGGTATGCCTTTTTCCCGCAGCATGTGGCCGGCGCGCACGCGCAACTGCCGCATCATCAGGTATTGGCAGCGTTCGATCGTCAGGCGCCCAATGTCCTGGGCGACGGCCAGCAGGGCGACCTCGTCATGGGATGCATCCGGCTTGGAAGCCGCCACGGCACCGCGCAATACCGCGCCTACCTCCTGCGGGGACAGCGGCGCCTGGACCAGCTCGCACACCTGTGATGCCGCCCACGCGCTGCGTGCCGCCGACATGCCCACGCTATTGAACAAGGTATTCGCTTGCGCCGACGCGAGGGACGATTGCGGCCCCGCGCTTAGCGCGGCATCCACCGTCAGGCGCCGGTACACGGCCCATAGCGCCTCGGGCACCAACGTATCCAGCACGGCATCGACGTGCCGGTTCAAACGGCCGATGAACAGCGCCGTATCGTCGCCGGGCGGCGCACCGGTCCGCGGCACTTCGCTGGGCGGCACTCCGCCATGCGGGGCTACGCCGTCCCGGACGCGGCCTTCGTCGCGCAGGCAGTCGGCCAGCAGCCATGCCTCGGTCGCCTGCCTTGCAAGATCGGTCTCCGGCGGCGCGGCGCCATCGTCCGCGGACGGTGCCGGAAGGCTCAACCGGTTCGCCAGCATCGCCAGGTCCGCACGGCCGCACTGCATCTGCTGCATGGCCAGCTCGCCGAGATAGGCCGACGCACGGCTGCTGGCCATTCCCCGCATCTGCCCGGCCACGTCGGCGGCCAGTGCGGCGGAACAGGAAGGCAGCGAAGGTTTGGCACCAGGCCGCGACGCATCGGTGCGGGCCGCCCGTGCCTCCTGGCCATCGGCGGGCCGCCCGCGCAGATAAATCCTGGCCGTCGTTCGCTTCCTGATGCCGGCCTCTTCGGTCAACGCGCGCGCCATGGAGCCGCTCGCGCCGTCGGCACGCGAGGAATCGGTCCTGGGTGCGTTCAAGCGCGTCATCGCGGCGCCCACTGCCTTGGCGGCCGCGGATCGCAGTTTGCTTTTGCGATGGACGGCCGGCGCCGGGATGCGATCGCCATCATGCGCCAGGGCGCTGCTGGCCCGGGCCATGGCGTCCACGGTAAAGCGCAAGGCGATGCCCGAGCCGGAACGGAGCACCGCGGCCCCCGCGCCCTGACTGGCCGGCGGCGCCGATGCGGGCATGGACGAGGCCTGGCCGTCGGCCAGCGTGCCGGCCTCGTGATCGGCACGGCCGATCTCGCACGCCAGATGTGAAGCGGAAATCAGGGCGGCCGCCCAGCCGCCCGAGGAGGAGGTAATGGTTTCAGGCATAGCGATCCTTTGCTTGCGGCAGAGCCGCGCTCCATGCCCAATACGCAACAGGCATAAGACCAATCCTGAGTACGCACTGCCTGAATGCCCATTCCGGCCAAGCCACGGAACATCCGGCACGAAAATTTTCTTTTCCGCCACGGTGGCTTTACGGGCTTGCAGGCCGCTTTCCTAGACCCCTGCAAGAGACTTGGCCATGAAAGCAATTCGCAAGATTCGCTTCCTGGGGACGATCAAGAATGAAAGGAAAACGAAAGGCGCCGCCTGCGGCCGGCGCGTTTCGCCCCGCGGACCCGTACCGCTCGACCTGCTCCATGCCAGGCCAGCGTTGAACGGCATGCGGGATTCCCCTGGCGCGGTGCTCGCCGGCGCTTCGCGCATGCCGCCCGCGGCATCATCCTGTCAGCCGCGATACGCGATCGGACGCGGCGCCCGCACCATGGATCTCCTGCCGCAGGAATCGCCATAGCCGCTCGTCATCCGAATACGCCACGTTCAGCCGGATCCACGGCAGATCGCGCTGCGCCGCGTCGAAGTACGAGCCCGGCGCCAGCCAGATGCCGTCGCGCAAGGCGCGCTCGGCCATCGCGTTGGCGCCCGCGAGCCCGCCAGCTTCCGGCAGGCGCGCCCACAGGAACAAGCCCGCGCGGGGCTCCGCGTGCAGCGGCATGCCGGTCTCCGCCAGCCGGCGCGCCACTTTGGCATGCGCCAGCGCCAGGCGCTCGCGCAGGCCGGCGACGTGCGCACGGTAGCGCCCCTCGTGCAAGGCTTCGTGCACGACGCGCTCCATGATCTCGGGCGAGGTCAGCCCCACCGCCATCTTGGTGCGCGCCATATCGCGCACCACATCGGGATGGGCGATGGCATAGCCCACGCGCACCGAAGGACTGATGACCTTGGAATAGCCGCTCAGGTAGACCACGCGACGCAAGCCGTCCAGCGCGCCCAGCACGGGCGCGACGCCGGGCGCCAGTTCGCGCGAGATATCGTCCTCGATGATCCAGCAATCCTGCTGTTCGGCGATGCGCAGTACCTGGTAGGCATTGGCCATGGCAAGGCTGGTGCCGGTGGGGTTCTGCAGGACAGTATTGATGATCATGGCGCGCGGACGATGGGCCTGCACTGCCTGTTCCAGCTCGGCGATGTCCATTCCTTCCGGCGTGCGGCGCACCGCGACGGCGTGCAGGCCGGCGAGCCGCACCAGCGCCAGCAGATTGGCGTAGCAGGGCTGCTCCACGATGACGGTGTCCCCGGGCCGCAACAGGGTGCGTATCGCGATGTCCAGCCCATGCGTGACACCCTGCGTCAGCAGCACCTGGCCGATATCCACCGGCATGCCCAGGGAGGCGGCCTGCGCGGCCACCGTCTCGCGCAAGGGCACGTAGCCATAGGGGTGCCCGTAGCCGGCGATGCGCCCGCCCGGCACGCGCGCGACATGCCGCAGGCCCAGATGCAGGCCGCCTTCGTTCAGCCATTCGCCGGGCAGCCAGCCGCAGCCGGATTTGACCGGAATCGAGTGGTCGGCGAACACGTCGGACAGCAGCCATTCGGCGCCGGGCGTGGGTGGCTCCCAGGGGCGCGGGGTCGGCGCGGACACGCCTGCCGCCACCCGCGGCGCCACGCGGTAGCCCGACCCCGGCCGCGCCAGCAGCCACCCCTGGGAGACGAGCCTGGCGTAGGCGCTGGCCACGGTAAACGTGCTGATTTCGTAGGCGCGCGCGAATTCGCGCACCGACGGCAAGGCCATGCCGGGAGCGAGCACGCGCGACTCGATGGCCCGCACGACGGCGTCGGCCACCTGTTGCACCAGGGTGGGCGCGGCGCTGCGATCGCGCAGCGGACGGAAATCCAGGGCGGGAAATTCGCTCATCGGGTGCCTGTACAGTTGTCCAGAATTCACCTGTACGGTTGGCTATTTTTGCACGGATTGTGTATTTGCAGGGACGCCACCGCCGCCGAGAATGCCTGCTGTATCCCCGCCGCCGGGTTACGCGGGCAGCCGCCCGCGCATCGCATGGACCAGCACAGTGACCGGCGTCGGCCCTTTTTTCCTCCGGAGCCTCCATGAACGCGCCGCATACCCCTACCGATCTGTCCCATCTCTGGATGCCCTTCACCGCGAACCGCCAGTTCAAGGCCAATCCGCGCATGCTGGCGGCCGCCAAGGGCATGTACTACACCTCCGTGGACGGCCGCCAGATCCTGGACGGCACCTCGGGCCTGTGGTGCGTGAATGCCGGCCATTGCCGCGACGAGATCACCCAGGCGATCGCCCGGCAGGCAGGCGTCATGGACTACGCGCCCGGCTTCCAGCTGGGCCACCCGCTGGCGTTCCAGGCGGCCAGCGCCGTGGCGGGCCTGATGCCGGAGGGGCTGGACCGCATTTTCTTCACGAACTCGGGCTCGGAGTCCGTCGATACCGCGCTGAAGATCGCCCTGGCCTACCACCGGGCACGCGGCGAGGGGCAGCGCACCCGCCTGATCGGCCGCGAGCGCGGCTACCACGGCGTAGGCTTCGGCGGGATCTCGGTGGGCGGTATCTCGCCCAACCGCAAGACCTTCTCGGGCGCCCTGCTGCCCGCCGTGGACCACCTGCCCCATACGCACAACCTGGAACACAACGCCTTTTCCAAGGGCCAGCCGGCCTGGGGCGCGCACCTGGCCGACGAACTGGAACGCATCCTGGCGCTGCACGACCCGTCGACGGTGGCGGCCGTGATCGTGGAGCCGATGGCCGGCTCCACCGGCGTGCTGGTGCCGCCCAAGGGATATCTGGAGCGGCTGCGCGAGATCACCAGCAAGCACGGCATTCTGTTGATTTTCGACGAGGTGATCACCGGCTACGGCCGCCTGGGCTCGGCCACGGCCAGCGAGTTTTTCGGCGTCACGCCCGACCTCATCACCATGGCCAAGGGCATCAGCAATGCCGTGGTGCCCTGCGGCGCGGTGGCGGTCCGGCGCGCGGTGCACGACGCGATCGTGGAAAGCGGCCCGGCGGGCATCGAGTTCTTCCACGGCTATACGTACTCCGCCCACCCGCTGGCCTGCGCCGCGGTACTGGCCACCCTGGACATCTACCGCCGCGAGAACCTTTTCGCGCGCGCCCGCGAGCTGTCCCCGGCATTCGAGCGGGCCGCGCACGGCCTGAAGGGGGCCAAGCACGTGATCGACGTGCGCAACATAGGCCTGGTGGCGGGGATCGAGCTGGCGCCCCGTTCCGGCGCCCCCGGCGCGCGCGCCGGCGAGGTTTTCCAACGCTGCTTCGATACCGGCCTGCTGGTACGCTACACGGGCGACATCCTGGCGATATCGCCCCCGCTCATCATCGAGGAAAAACAAATCGATGAAATCTTCCAGACCATCGGCTCGGTGCTGAAGGAAATCGACTGACCATGACGACCATACATCACTACATCAACGGCCGGTCCTACGAAGGACGCAGCGGCCGCAACGGCGACGTTTTCAATCCCGCCCGCGGCGAGATCGCGGCGCATGTGCCGCTTGCCAGCGCCGAGGACGTGGACCTGGCGGTGGCGGCCGCCCGCGAGGCTTTCCCCGCCTGGTCCGAAACGGCGCCGCTGAAGCGCGCGCGCATCCTGTTCAACTTCAAGGCGCTGCTGGACAAGCACCAGGACGAGCTCGCCGAGCTGATCACGCGCGAGCACGGCAAAGTATTCTCGGACGCCAAGGGCGAGGTCACGCGCGGCATCGAGGTGGTCGAGTTCGCCTGCGGCATTCCGCATTTGCTGAAAGGCCAATACACGGAGCAGATCGGCGGCGGCATCGACAACTGGAGCATGCGGCAGCCGCTGGGCGTGGTGGCCGGCATCACGCCGTTCAATTTCCCGATGATGGTCCCGGCCTGGATGTTCCCGGTGGCCATCGCCTGCGGCAATACTTTCGTGCTGAAGCCGTCCGAACGCGATCCGTCCGCCTCGGTGCGCCTGGCGGAGCTGCTGACGGAAGCGGGCTTGCCGCCAGGGGTCTTTAACGTGGTGCACGGCGACAAGCAAGCCGTGGACGCGCTGATCGCGCATCCCGACGTGCAGGCGCTATCCTTCGTGGGTTCGACCCCCATCGCGCAATACATCTACGCGCAAGGCACGGCGCGCGGCAAGCGCGTGCAGGCATTGGGCGGCGCCAAGAACCATCTGGTGGTGATGCCCGACGCGGACATGGACCAGGTAACGGACGCGCTGATGGGCGCGGCCTACGGGTCCGCCGGCGAACGCTGCATGGCGATTTCCGTGGCGGTGGCGGTGGGCAGCGTGGCCGACACGCTGGTCGAACGGCTGGCACCGCGCGTACGTGCGCTAAAGGTGCTGGACGGCATGAATCCGCAGGCCGAGATGGGGCCGCTGGTGACTTCCCAGCATCGGAAGAAGGTACTCGGCTATATCGAAGACGGCGTGGCCGCGGGCGCCAAGATCGTGGTCGACGGACGCGAGCTGTCGGTGCCTGGCAACGAGAAAGGCTTCTTCCTGGGCGGGACGCTGTTCGATCACGTCAAGCCGACGATGAATATCTATCGCGAAGAAATCTTCGGGCCGGTGCTGTGCGTGGTGCGCGTTCCCGACTTCGCCTCCGCGGTCAAACTGATCAACGAACACGAGTTCGCCAACGGCGTATCCTGCTTCACCTCGGACGGCGGCGTGGCACGCGCCTTCGCGCGCCAGATCCAGGTCGGGATGGTGGGCATCAACGTGCCCATTCCGGTCCCCATGGCCTGGCATTCGTTCGGAGGATGGAAGCGCTCGCTGTTCGGCGATCATCATGCCTATGGCGAGGAAGGGGTGCGGTTCTATACGCGCTACAAGAGCGTGATGCAGCGTTGGCCGGACAGCATCGCCAAAGGCGCCGAATTCACGATGCCGGTGGCGAAGTAGGTCCGAGGCGCGGGGGGCGGTCTGTCGGCGGGCGGGGGGGCTTGCTGATGGACGGTTCAGGTGGCTGGTGCGGTTTTTTTGGCTGCTGTCGGGCGTTGGCTTGCTTATGCCGTCCGTCGGGGGAGATGCCTGTCGTGTCCGGCCCGCTCGGGCGGTCCAGGGCCTTCGCCCTGGACTTCCGCTTCGTCTTCCTCCTTCGGCGGCCGAAGGGGCGGTGGTGTTCTTGTGGCTTTTTTGCCCGGCCGTCCTACGTACGGAAGCCCTCGCGCGCCCTCGGACGGGCCGGCCCCGACAGGCATCTCCCCCGCCGGACTCACGGGGTGCCTTAGAGCCGGTCGCTGGGGCGGTCTTTGTTCTTGGCCCTTCGTGGGTCGCGTGTTCGGGGTAAGAAAGAGCTTCTGTTGCCCGTCGTTTTAGGGCCGCCCTGCGCGGCCCTAAAACGCCTACGCGGTCAGGGCATGCGGTGGTTGCCGGTAACGCCACGGTCGCAGGTAATGCGACGGTTGTCGTAATGGACGGTTGCTGGTGATGCGGCGGTTGCTGGCGATGCGGCGGTTGCTGGTGATGCCACGGTTGTTGGTAATGCAACGGTTGCAGCAAATGCCACGGTTGCTGGTAATGCGTAGGCCGGGGAATCAAAGTGGAATCTCGGCCCGCGCAGGGTGGGGGAGACAAAGCGGTGTGGCGGGCCGCCCGCCGGCCCGCCACACCGTAGCACCGTGCCTTGCCACGGGCATTGGGGATGGCCCGGCCGCGATTCGATAGGAAACGGTGCGTGCAATCGCGCTAGCGGCGCGTGGCACCTACGCCAGCATCCGCGGCATGCCACGGTGCCTACGGGGGAGTGTCAGGAATTTTGTGCTTGAGGCCTAACATGTCGAAAACGGAGCATGTATGGCAACCCGAAAGAAGAATCCCCCTAAAGAGCTGCCGGCGATTCCTGCCGAGTTGGTCGAGCAATTGGTCAAAGGGCCGATGACGGCCGAGGCGGTGCAGGACCTGTCGATGGCGTTCAAGAAGGCGTTGATCGAGCGGGCACTGGGCGCGGAGCTGGGTCATCACCTGGGTTACGCACCGGGCCAACGGTCTGAAACGGCAACGAACCGACGCAATGGCACGAGCTCGAAGACCGTGCTGACCGACGACGGGGCCATCTCGGTAGATGTGCCGCGCGATCGCGACGGCAGCTTCGCCCCGATCCTGATTCCCAAGCATGAGCGGCGCTTCACGGGGTTCGATGACAAGATCATCGCGATGTACGCGCGCGGCATGACAGTGCGCGAGATACAGGCGTTTCTTCTGGAGCAGTACGGCACTGAGGTATCGCCAGAGTTCATCAGCTCGGTGACCGATGCGGTGGTCGAGGAGGTTACAGCCTGGCAAACCCGCCCGCTGGAGACGATGTACCCGGTGGTGTTCTTCGATGCGCTGCGGGTGAAGATCCGCGAGGACGGCGTGGTCAGAAACAAGGCCGTGTATCTGGCCCTGGCCATCCTGGCCGACGGCACACGCGACGTGTTGGGCTTATGGATCGAGCAGACCGAAGGCGCCAAATTCTGGATGAAGGTCTTCAACGAGCTCAAGACTCGTGGCACGCAGGACATCCTGATTGCAGTCACCGACGGCCTGAAGGGCATGGAGCAGGCCTTAAACGCCGTATTCCCTGCCACGACGTTGCAGACCTGCATCGTGCATTTGATGCGCTCAAGCCTGGACTATGCCAGCTGGAAGGAGCGCCGTGCCGTGGCTGCTGCGCTCAGGCCCATCTACAGTGCGCCAACGGTGGAGGCCGCGCAAGCCGAGCTGGCACGCTTCGAACAGGGCCTGTGGGGACAGCGCTACGCGCCGATCGCGCAGGCTTGGCGCAGCGCCTGGGACCGCGTGATCCCGTTTTTTACCTTCCCGCCGGCGATCCGCAAGATCATCTATACCACCAACGCCATCGAGAGCATCAACGCCCAGCTGCGCCGGGCGGTCAAAACGCGCGGGCACTTCCCCTCCGACGAGGCGGCCACCAAGCTGCTGTGGCTGGTGCTACGTAATATCACCGGCACCTGGGGCAGTTCCACTCACGAGTGGAAGGCAGCCATGAACCAGTTTGCGATCATCTACGCAGAGCGCTTCACCAATCCATATCGCTGAAATATCATCACTGGGCTGGGGCTCTTATAGACCGGCCTTTAATGCCTCAAGCACAAAAATACTGACACACCCGCCTACGGTGTGGCGGGCCGGCTGGCGGCCCGCCACACCGACTTGTTTCTCCCCCCAATCTGCGCAGGCAACGCTTCCACTCCGGGCGCAGAACCATCGCAGGCGTGCACCCGCCGCAAGCCACCGCCGCGTAGCCGGTTCGGAGCCGCGCAGGGCGGCTCCGAACCGGCGGGCACCCGAAGATTCTTCTTATCAAGCGACAAACGCCCCACGAAGTGCCAAGCACACATACCGTCCCAGCGACCGACTCTAAGGCACCCCGTGAGTCCGGCGGGGGAGATGCCTGTCGGGGCCGGCCCGTCCGAGGGCGCGCGAGGGCTTCCGTACGTAGGACGGCCGGGCAAAAAAGGCGCAAGAAAAACACCGCCACTTCGGCCGCCGAAGGAGGAAGGCGAAGCGGCAGTCCAGGGCGAAGGCCCTGGACCGCCCGAGCGGGCCGGACACGACAGGCATCTCCACCGACGGACGGCATAAGCAAGCCAACGACGGACGGCATGAGCAAGCCAACGACGGACCACACGAGCAACACACCGACAGACGGCATGAGCAGCGAACACCCCAACCAACACCAGCCGACTAAAACGACATTGGCAACGCGCCCACCGGCATCGGCAAGATGCCCGTCGGATCACAGGCCCGGGACAGTTACTGCGCCGGGCCTGCCTGCAGCCCGTCAGGCATATGCTTCGATAGGCAAGCAGGAGCACACCAGGTTGCGATCGCCGTAGGCGTTGTCGACCCGTGCCACAGGCGGCCAGTACTTGCCGTCCTTCAGGGACTCCAGCGGATACGCCGCCTCGCGGCGCGTGTAGTCGTGGTGCCACTCGTCGGCCATCAACATCGCCGCCGTATGCGGCGCATTGCGCAGCACGTTGTCGTCACGATCCCGCTCGCCGCGTTCGATCAGTGCGATCTCCTGGCGTATCGCGATCATCGCATCGATGAAGCGGTCCAGTTCGCCCAGGCTTTCGGATTCCGTCGGCTCGACCATCAGGGTGCCCGCCACCGGGAAACTCATCGTCGGGGCATGGAAGCCGTAATCGATCAGGCGCTTGGCGATATCCTCGGCGGACACGCCGCTGCTGTCCTTCAGCGGCCGCACGTCCAGGATGCACTCGTGCGCCACCCGACCATTGCGGCCGCAGTACAGCACCGGGTAATGGTCGCGCAGCCGATGCGCGATGTAGTTGGCGTTCAGGATGGCCACTTCCGTGGCGCGCAGCAGCCCTTCGGCGCCCATCAGGGCAATGTACACGTAGGGGATCGGCAGGATCCCCGCCGAGCCGAATGGCGCGGCCGACACAGGTCCCACCTTCGTCCCTTCGGGCAGCTTGCCGCTTGCGTCCACCACACCGGGCAGATACGGCGCCAGGTGGCCGCGCACGGCGACCGGGCCCACGCCGGGGCCGCCGCCGCCATGCGGGATGCAGAAGGTCTTGTGCAGATTCAGGTGCGACACGTCGGAGCCGAACTTGCCCGGCTTCGCCAGCCCCACCATCGCGTTCATGTTGGCGCCATCCATGTACACCTGGCCGCCGGCCTCGTGCACGATGTCGCAGATCTCCGTGACCGCTTCCTCGAACACGCCGTGCGTCGACGGATAGGTGATCATCAAGGCGGCCAGGCGGTCGCCCACCTGCGCCACCTTGGCGCGCAGATCGGGGACATCCACGTTGCCGTTGCCATCGGACGCCACCACCACCACCTGCATGCCGGCCAGTTGCGCCGACGCCGGATTGGTGCCATGCGCGGACGACGGGATCAGGCAGACATTGCGCTGGTGCTGGCCGTTGGCCTGGTGATAGGCGCGGATCGCCAGCAGGCCGGCGTACTCGCCCTGCGCGCCGGAATTGGGCTGCAGGCTGATCGCGTCGTAGCCCGTGATCTCGCACAGCGCCGCCGACAGCTTTTCGATCAGGCCGCGGTAGCCTTCCGTCTGCGTGGCCGGCGCGAAGGGATGGATATGCGCGAACTCCGGCCACGTGATGGGGATCATCTCGGCCGTGGCGTTCAGCTTCATGGTGCACGAACCCAGCGGGATCATGCTGCGGTCCAGGGCCAGGTCCTTGTCCGCCAGCTTGCGCAAATAGCGCAGCATGTCGGTTTCGGACTGCACGCTGGAGAAAATGGGGTGCGCCAGGATTTCGCCCTGGCGCGCCACCGAAGCCGGAATGCCGCCGGCCGCGCGCTTGTCCAGCGCGTCGATATCCAGGCGGGCGGCCGGCTTGCCCAGCCCGCGGGCGAAGACGCCGGCCAGTTGCGCCAGGTCGGCGTCCGTCACCGTCTCGTCCAGCGACACCGCGACGTGCTCGCCGTCCACCGGGCGCAGATTGATGCGCGCCGCGTCGGCGGCGGCCAGTACCGCGGGCGTGGCGCCGCCGGTACGGACCAGCAGCGTATCGAAGAAGCTATCGTTGGCGACCTGGGCACCCAGCTCGCCCAGGGCCGCGCGCAGGATCGCCGTGGCGCGCTGCACCCGCTGCGCGATGCGGCGGATACCGGCGGGGCCGTGCCAGACGGCGTACATGCCGGCCATCACGGCCAGCAGCACCTGCGCCGTGCAGATGTTGGACGTGGCCTTCTCGCGGCGGATGTGCTGCTCGCGCGTCTGCAGGGCCAGGCGCAGCGCGTTGCCGCCCTGCGCGTCCTTGGACACGCCGACCAGGCGGCCGGGCATGTTGCGCTTGTAGGCGTCCTTGCAGGCCATGAAGCCGGCATGCGGGCCACCGAAGCCGAAGGGAACGCCGAAGCGCTGCGCCGAACCCACGGCGATGTCGGCGCCCCAGGTTCCCGGCGGGGCCAGCAGGGCCAGCGCCAGCAGGTCGGTCGCGCAGGCCACGACCGCGCCCTGGGCATGGGCCGCTTCGGCCAGCGCGCGATAGTCCGCCACCGCGCCCAGGCTGTGCGGATATTGCAGCAGCACGCCGAAGCACTCCGGCAGGCCGGCGGACTCGTCGCCGACGACGATCTCGATATCCAGGCCTTCGGCACGCGTGCGCACGACCTCGATCGTCTGCGGATGGCAGTGCCGCGAAACGAAGAACACATTGCTGCGCGAACTGGCGCCACGGCGCGCCAGCGTCATGGCTTCGGCCGCCGCCGTGCCTTCATCCAGCAGCGAGGCATTGGCGATGTCCAGGCCCGTCAGGTCCGCCACCATGGTCTGGTAGTTGAGCAGCGCCTCCAGCCGCCCCTGCGAGATCTCGGGCTGGTATGGCGTGTAGGCCGTGTACCAGGCCGGGTTCTCCAGGATGTTGCGCAGGATGACGTTGGGCGTATGCGTGCCGTAGTAACCCTGGCCGATGTAGCTGCGGTAGACCTGGTTGCCACTGGCGATGTCGCGCAATTCGGCAAGCACGTCCGGTTCGCTGCGCGCGGGCGGCAGCGCCAGCGGCGCGTTGGTGCGGATGCGCGGCGGCACCACCTGGCCGATCAGCTCGTCCAGGCTGGATACGCCCAGCACACGCAGCATGGCTGCCTGGTCGGCGTCCGAGGGGCCAATATGGCGGGGAATGAAATCGGTATGCGTGTCGAGGGGGCGCGACATGGTTTCTCTTGAAAAGTGGCCTTACAGGGCTTCGTAGCCGGCAGCGTCCAGCAGCTTGTCCAGATCGGAGGGGTTGTCGGGCTTGATCTTGAAAATCCAGGCGGTATAGGCCGAGCCGTTGATCTGCGCGGGGTCGGCTTCCAGCGCGTCGTTGAAGGCCACGACTTCGCCGGCCACCGGTGCATAGATGTCCGATGCGGCCTTGACCGATTCCACCACGCCGGCGGTATCGCCCGCGGCCAGCTTGGCGCCGACCTTGACGTCGCCGACGAAAACGAGATCGCCCAGTTGTTCCTGGGCCTGGTCGGTGATGCCGACGACGAAAACGTCGCCCTCGGCTTTCACCCATTCATGCGATTCGGTGTACTTGCGATCGGTAGGCAGGCTCATGGATGCAGCTCCTAAGAATTCAAAACCGTATGGAAGGATGGGTAGAGAAGGAATGCGCGCCCCGCCCATGCGCGGCGGGCGCCGGCACGGGCCTCGCCAGTTTACGGTTGTTCGACCGCTTTGCCGTGACGGACGAAGGGCAATTTGCACACGGTGGCGGGCACCCACTTGCCGCGGATATCGACTTCCACGGTATCGCCGGGGTTCACGCCCAGCGGCATGCGGGCGAAGGCGATGGACACGCCCAGCGTGGGCGACATCGTGCCGCTGGTGATTTCCCCATCCCCATGGGCCGTGCGCACCGCCATATGGGCGCGCATGACACCGCGTTCGTTCAGTTTCAGGCCCAGGAAGGCGGCGGGCGTCGCGTATTGTTCGATGGCGGCGCGGCCGATAAAGGCGCGCGCGGGATCCTTCAGCGAAACGGTCCAGCTGAGACCGGCCTGGGCGGGCTGGGTGACTTCATCCATGTCCTGGCCGTACAGGTTCATGCCGGCCTCCAGGCGCAGCGTGTCGCGCGCGCCCAGGCCGCAGGGGCGCACGCCCTGCGCGACCAGGTCGTTCCACAGGGCGAGCACCTGGGTGGCCGGCAGCACGATCTCGAAACCGTCCTCGCCGGTATAGCCGGTGCGGGCGACCAGGGTGTCGG
This sequence comes from Bordetella bronchialis, assembly GCF_001676705.1. Classification (NCBI taxonomy): domain Bacteria; kingdom Pseudomonadati; phylum Pseudomonadota; class Betaproteobacteria; order Burkholderiales; family Alcaligenaceae; genus Bordetella; species Bordetella bronchialis. The sequence goes on along the minus strand of NZ_CP016170.1, from coordinate 571,050 downwards.
GTTCGAAGCGCGCGGCCGTGAAGGCCGCCAGGGGCTCCGTCTCGGCCCGCCAGGCCGGCCGGGCGGCCCAGAGCCTGGCACGCGCGTTCGGACCCTGCACCGCGATCATGGACAGGTCGCGGCGCGGCGCGATGGAAACAGACAGGCGCGACGCGCTGGCGATGCGCTGCATCCAGGCCACGTCCTTGTCCGCGGTGGCCGCGTTGACCACGACGCGCCAGCGGTCCGCGGCGAAGAAATAGACGATCAGGTCGTCGATCACCCCGCCTTCCGGGTTGAGCATGCAGCTGTACAGGGCCTTGCCGGGCAGGGACGTCAGCTTGGCCACGTCATTGGCGATCAGGCGGCGCAGGAAAACCATGGCGTCCGCGCCGGTGACGTCGACGTTCAGCATGTGCGACACGTCGAACATGCCGGCGTCCTGGCGCACCGCATGGTGCTCTTCCAGCTGCGACCCGTAAGCCAGCGGCATATTCCATCCGCCGAAGTCGACCATGCGGGCGCCCGCGTCGATATGGGCTTGCGCCAGGGGGGTGTTCTTCAGGGGGTGGGACATGGAAAGCTCCGGACGGCGGCTGGGTAACGGAATAAATACCGGCCTGGATGCGGAAAGCGCCCCGGACCGGCTGTGTTTCCGCCCCTCTGTCCTTTTGCCTGAGAGTTGCCCCGCGTGGCGGGTTTGCACCTTCGGCGTCCGGGCGCATCGCGCGCTGCGCCGACGGCCGGATCTCTCCAGAGCGCTGTGTTCGCCCAGGGCGCCGTGCGGCGCGGCTGGGCAAGGCATGCTGCGGTATGGGTTGCCTGAGCGATTCCGGGCGAATTGCGCCTTCGGCGGCGGCGCGCCCTGGGGCGGCCGCTCTCTCCCGCACGATGCGTGACAGCGTCGCGAAGGATACAACTCAGGCCAGGGCGGTGTCCAGCAGCATCATGAGCACGAAGCCGATCATCAGGCCGCCGGTCGCATAGACCTCGTGCCCCTTGCGGTGCGACTCGGGAATGATTTCGTGGCTGATCACGAAGAGCATGGCGCCGGCGGCGAAGCCCAGCCCCCAGGGCAGCAGCACGGCCGACCACGCCATGACCGCCGCGCCCGCCAACGCCCCTATCGGCTCGATCAGGCCGGAAACCATGCCGAGCAGGACGGAAAAGCCGCGCCCATAGCCGGCCGCCAGCAGGGCCACGGCAATGACCAGGCCCTCCGGCACGTCCTGGATGGCGATGCCCGTGGCCAGGGCGCCGGCGCGCATGGTATCCGTCCCGCCGAAGGCCACCCCGATGGCCAATCCTTCCGGCAGGTTGTGCAGCATGACGGCGAAGACGAACAGCCAGGTGCGCTTGAGCATGCGGCCGTCGTGCCCTTCCCTGCCCTTGATGAAATGCTCGTGCGGGACGGTGTGTTCCAGCCACAACAAGGCGGCGGCGCCCAACAGGATGCCGGCGCCCACGGTCAGGCCGGCGCTCCAGGGCCCCGCGCCAAGGTTGCGCGCGGCCTCGATACCGGGCGCGACCAGGGAAAACGCGCTGGCGGCCAGCATCACGCCCGCGCCGAAGCCGAACATCGTGTCCTGTACCCGCTCCGACAGCCGTTGGGAGAACAGCACGGGCAAGGTGCCCGCCGCCGTCGCGCCCGCCGCGATCAGGCCGCCCAGCCAGGCGTCGGCAACCCGCGGATAGTCGTCGTGCAGCCCTACCCAGAGCCACCAGGCGCCCAGCCCCGCGATGCCCATTGCCACCAGCACCAGCGCCTTGCCGGTCCCCGCCTCGGCCAGCGAACGGATATGCGTATTCATGTTGCGTCCCTTTTCGTGTGGTGGCGCCTACAGCAAATAGCGCGCCACGACGGACAGCGGACGGTCAGTTTCGCCCACGCCCGGGACGCGGGCAAGTGGTCACAGCGCCCGGCCGCAGGCCACGCCGGAGGCCCAGGCCCACTGGAAGTTGTATCCACCCAGCCAGCCCGTTACATCGACGGCCTCGCCGATGAAATGCAGGCCAGGAACGGCCCGCGCCTGCATGCTCTTCTGGTCCAGGCCGCGCGTGTCGACGCCGCCGCGCATCACTTCGGCCTTCTTGTAGCCGGCCGTGCCGGTGGGCACGAGCGTCCAGGCGTGTATGCCTTGCGCCAGCGCGCGCAGCGTTTTGTCGGGGATGTCCGCCAGCCGTGCGCCGGCCAGCGGCTGGCCGCGCGGGTCGACGAGACCGTGCAGCCATTGCTCGGCCAGACGGCGCGGCCATAGCGCCGCCAGGGCGGTGCCCAGTTGCTGGCGGCCGCCGGACTTGGCCTGGATGAGTTCGTGCGCCAGGTCGCGGCCGCTGGCCAGGTCCAGGGACACCGGCTCGCCGGGATTCCAGTAGCTGGAGATCTGCAGGATGCCCGGGCCCGACAGGCCACGATGGGTGAACAACACATCTTCCAGGAACTCGCCGCGGCCGCTGCGCACCCCGGCCTCCAGCGCCACGCCGGACAAGGCGGCGAAGGGCGCCCATTGCGCGGCGTCGAAAGTCAGCGGGACCAGCGCCGGCCGCGGCTCTATGACCTTCAAGCCGAACTGCCGCGCCACCTTGAGCGCATAGTCGGTGGCACCCAGCTGGGGGATCGCCATGCCGCCGGTGGCCAGCACCAGCTTGGCCGCGCGCAGCACGCCGTGGCGGTCGGTGCGCAGCTCGAAGCCCTGGTCGGCCGAGCGGGCGATTTCGCTTACCGCGCAGGGCATGCGCCACTGCACGCGCCCCGCTTCGCACTCGGCGCGCAGCATCGAGATGATCGATTCGCTGGAGTCGTCGCAAAAGAGCTGGCCGCGGTGCTTCTCGTGCCAGGACACGCGGTGGCGACGCAGCAGCTCCAGGAAGTCGCGCGGCGTATAGCCGGCCAGCGCGGAGCGGCAGAAGTGCGGATTTTCCGAAAGGAAATTGGCGGGGCCGGTGCCCGTGTTGGTGAAATTGCAGCGGCCGCCGCCGGAAATGCGGATTTTCTCGGCCAGCCGCTCCGCGTGGTCGATCAGCACCACACGCAGGCCGCGCTGGCCGGCTACCGCGGCGCACATCATGCCCGCGGCGCCGGCGCCGATGATGGCGACGTCGAACATCCGCGCGGTGGCCTAGCGGTCCTGGTCTTCTTTCAGGCAGTCGACGTAGTAGCGCACCTGGCCGTTACCGTCGACGTCCTCGGCCAGGCCATGGATGTCGGTTTCGAAGCCCGGGAAGCGTTCGTTGAAGGCGCGGGCGAACTGCAGGTACTGCACGATGGTCCGGTTGAAACGCTCGCCCGGGATCAGCAGCGGGATGCCGGGCGGATACGGCGTCAGCAGCACGCCGGTGACGCGGCCTTCCAGGTCCTCGATGGCCACGCGTTCCACCTGGCGGTGCGCCATGCGCGCGAAGGCGTCGGAAGGCTTCAGCGCCGGCACCATGTCGCTCAGGTACATCTCGGTGGTCAGGCGCGCGACGTCGCTCTCGCGATAGGCTTCGTGGATCTGCTGGCACAGGTCGCGCAGGCCGATGCGCTCGTACTGCCGGTGGTCGCGGCAGAATTCCGGCAGGATGCGCCACATCGGCTGGTTGCGGTCGTAGTCATCCTTGAACTGCTGCAAGGCGGTCAGCAGGGTGTTCCAGCGGCCCTTGGTGATGCCGATGGTGAACAGGATGAAGAAGGAATACAGGCCCGTCTTCTCCACCACCACGCCGTGCTCGGTCAGGTACTTGGACACCAGCGCGGCCGGAATGCCGGTTTCGCCGAAGCTGCCGGAGATATCCAGGCCCGGGGTGATGATAGTGGCCTTGATGGGATCCAGCATGTTGAAGCCGTCGGCGATGTCGCCGAAGCCGTGCCAGTGGTCGCCGGACTCCAGCAGCCATTCGTCGCGGTTGCCGATGCCGTCGGCCACCAGGCGGTTCGGGCCCCAGACCTTGAACCACCAGTCGTTGCGGCCGAACTCCGATTCCACCTTGCGCATGGCGCGGCGGAAGTCCATGGCTTCGCGGATGCTTTCCTCGACGAGCGCCGTACCGCCCGGGGGCTCCATCATGGCCGCCGCCACGTCGCAGGACGCGATGATCGCGTACTGCGGCGAGGTCGAAGTGTGCATCAGGTACGCTTCGTTGAAGACATTGCGGTCCAGCTTGCGGGTCTTGGACTCCTGCACGATGATCTGCGATGCCTGCGAGATGCCGGCCAGCAGCTTGTGCGTGGAGTGCGTGGCGAAGACCATCGCCGATTCGCTGCGCGGACGTCCCTGCCCGATGGCATGCATGTCCTGGTAGAACTCGTGGAAGGCCGCGTGCGGCAGCCAGGCTTCGTCGAAATGCAGGGTATCGACGTAGTCGCCCAGTTTTTCCTTGATCATTTCGACGTTGTAGATCACGCCGTCATAGGTGCTTTGCGTCAGCGTCAGGATGCGCGGCTTCTTGTCCTTGGCCTCGCGGGCGAAGGGATTGGCCTCGATCTTCCTCATGATGTTCTCGGGCTCGAATTCCTCGATGGGAATCGGCCCGATGATGCCCAGGTGATTGCGCGTGGGGCGCAGGAACACCGGGATCGCGCCCGTCATGGTGATGGCGTGCAGGATGGACTTGTGGCAATTGCGGTCCACCACGACGACGTCGCCGGCCGCGACGTTGGCATGCCACACGACCTTGTTGGACGTGGACGTACCGTTGGTCACGAAATAGCAGTGGTCGGCGTGGAAGATGCGCGCCGCGTTCAGTTCGGATTCCGCGACCGGGCCCGTGTGGTCCAGCAGCTGGCCCAGTTCGTCCACCGCATTGCAGACGTCCGCGCGCAACATGTTCTCGCCGAAGAACTGATGGAACATCTGCCCCACGGGGCTCTTCAGGAAAGCCACGCCACCCGAATGCCCCGGGCAGTGCCAGGAATAGGAGCCGTCCTGTGCGTACTTGACCAGTTCGCGGAAGAACGGCGGCGGCAGGCTGTCCACATAGGCCCGGGCCTCGCGGATGATGTGGCGCGCCACGAATTCCGGCGTGTCCTCGAACATGTGGATGAAGCCGTGCAGCTCGCGCAGGATGTCGTTGGGAATGTGCTGCGAGGTGCGCGTTTCGCCGTACAGGTAGATGGGGATATCGGCATTGCGAAAGCGCAGCTCGCCGATGAAAGTCCGCAGGTTCTTGATGGCGCTGGCCACGTCTTCCGGCGAATCGACGTCGAATTCCTCGTCGTCGATCGACAGGATAAAGGCGCTGGCCCGGCTTTGCTGCTGGGCGAAGGAGCTCAGGTCGCCATAGCTGGTGACGCCCAGCACCTCGACGCCTTCGGCCTCGATCGCCGCCGCAAGCGCGCGTATACCCAGTCCCGAGGCGTTCTCGGAACGGTAGTCTTCGTCGATGATGACAATGGGAAACCGGAATTTCATGCGGGGGACTCCTGCGGGGTAAGGCCAAAAGCCGACGCGAGTGTACTGCGGACGAGCGACAGGGGCGTTGCGCCGCCGCACGGGCGGCGGCCCGCCCGCGCTCGCATCCCTCGTACCCGTGCGCTACAGTTGAGCATCCCGTCCCTGGTTTCGCTGACCGGGGTTTCGTTCCAGCCCGGCTCCTGTCCATGCCTCCACATCCTTCCGACATCCTGGTCCGCCGCCTCTCGGCTGCGGACGCGACCGCCTTCCACGCTCTGCGCCTGAGGGCCCTGGAGGAATGTCCCTCTGCCTTCGCGGCGGATCTGGACGATGAACGCCAATACGCCGAGGCGACCGTGGCCGGCCGTATCGCCCCGCCGGACCGGCGCCAGGGCGGATGCGTCGGGGCCTTCGATGGCACGGCGCTGGTGGGAATGGCCTGCCTGCGGCGCGGGATGGGCGGCAAGGCAAAGCACAAGGCGACGCTGGTGTCGGTCTATATCGCGCCGCCGTATCGCGGCACGGGCCTGTCGCCACGCCTGCTCGGCGCGGCCATCGAACTGGCGCGCGAGATGCCGGGCGTACGCAGGATCAACCTGTCCGTCACGGCCGACAACAAGGCGGCGATGGCGCTGTACCGGCGCCTGGGTTTCGAAATCTACGGCCGCGAGGTGGAAGCCTTGTGCGTCGATGGGACCTATCACGACGAATACCTGATGGCGCGGGCGCTCACGCCGCCCGGCATCTCTTACGCCCCCGTCGGCGAAGCGGACTTCGACGAACTGGCCGACCTGCGGATCGCCGCGATGCGGGACAGCCTGGAGCGCGTCGGGCGCTTCGATCCGGAACGGGCCCGCCGCCGCCTGCGGGAAAACTATGCGCCCCAGGATACGTTCGCCATCCTGCTGGACGGCGCGCGTGTCGGGTTCTACACGCTGCGCCGCGATGGCGGCGCGCTCAAGCTGGACCATCTGTACATCGCGCCGGGTTTCCAGGGCAGGGGCACGGGCGCCGCCGTGCTGCAACGGATCTTCGAGCAGGCCGATGCGGCCGGCATGGCGGTGCGGGTCGGGGCGCTGCGCGACAGTCCCTCCAACCGCTTCTACCGGCGCCATGGCTTCGTACCGGTCGCCGAGGAAACCTGGGACATCTATTACGAACGGGCGCCACGGGGCCACGCGCCGGCCGGATCCTAGGGTAAGGCCCAAGGCCGTTTCGACGGCCGCCGTGGCAACCTACGCAGCGCGAGCGGTCCGCGCGCCGCGCGGACCGGCTACTTCACCCGACCTCCAGGATCCTTTATGTCCGGCATACCACGGCATCCCCTTCCGCGCCCCGCGCGCCTTTCCGCTTCGTTCCTGGCGCAGGCGCTATGTGCCGCCCTGCTGCTTTCCGCGCCGCCGGCGCGCGCGGCCACCACGCTGCAGATGACGACGGAGTATCCCGCCACGTCCATGCCCGGCCTGGGGGTGACGACATTCGCCGAACAGGTCAAGGAAAAATCGCACGGCAACATCGTGATCGAAGCCAGCTTCGACGCCGCCAAGGGCTACAAGTCCGCCGATATGGTCGACGCCGTGCAGGCCCGCAAGGTGGATGCCGCCGATGCCTTCGCCGGCGGCCTGGCCAACAAATATCCCATCTTCGGCGTCTCGTCCCTGCCCTTCCTGGCCGACTCGCTGGACAAGGCACGGGCGCTGCGCGATGCCGCGCGGCCCGTCTATGAGCGTTTCCTGGCCTCGCATGGCCAGAAACTGCTGTACACCACTCCTTGGCCGCCTTCCGGCATCTGGTCCAAGACGCCGATCAAGACGGTGGGCGACCTCCAGGCCCTGTCCATCCGCACCTATGACGAGGTATCGCAGGCCACGATGACGCGAGCCGGGGCCAAGGCATTCAATATTTCGTTCGCCGACGCGATGCCGCGCCTGGCCTCGGGCGAGGTGAACGCCGTGCTGTCTTCGGGAGACGGTGGCGCGGGCCGCAAGCTGTGGCAGTACCTGCCCTGCTTCATCGAGGTCAACTACGCCATGCCGCTGTCCATCGCGACGATGAACCTGGCCGCCTACCACGCCCTTGACGCCGCCGGCCGCAAGGCCATCGACGAGGCCGCCGCCGCGACAGAGGCCGAGCAGTGGAAGCGCATGGAGGGCCGCCTGGAGGAGAACCGCGCGAACATGCGCAAGAACGGCGTGACCATAGAGAGCGCGGTACCCCCGGCCGTGCAGCAGGCGCTGCATGACGCCGCGGCCAATGCGCTCAGCGACTGGGAGACCCGGACGGGCGCGGACGGCAAGGCCATCCTGGACCAGTACAAAGCGAAAACCGGCCGATAAGGCGCGCGCGCCGCGGGGCCGGTGCCGGAGCCGGTACCGCGAACGCGCGCTGGACGCCGCCCGGCCGCCAACCGGGAGCCGAACGGGCGCCGCTCAGGTCTTGGGCAGCGTCACACCCTGCTGGCCCTGGTACTTGCCGCCGCGGTCGCGATAAGAGGTTTCGCAGACCTCGTCGCTTTCCAGGAAGAGCATCTGGGCGCAGCCCTCGCCGGCGTAGATCTTCGCGGGCAAAGGGGTGGTGTTGGAGAATTCCAGCGTGACGTGGCCTTCCCACTCCGGTTCCAGCGGCGTGACGTTGACGATGATGCCGCAGCGCGCGTAGGTGCTTTTACCCAGGCAGATGGTCAGCACGTTGCGCGGGATGCGGAAATATTCCACCGTGCGCGCCAGGGCGAAGGAATTCGGCGGAATGATGCACACATCGCCCGTGAAATCGACGAAGGATTTTTCGTCGAAGTTCTTGGGATCGACGATGGTCGAATTGATGTTGGTGAAGATCTTGAATTCATTGGCGCAGCGCACGTCGTAGCCGTAGCTGCTCGTGCCGTAGCTGACGATACGGCCGCCGTTGGATTCGCGCACCTGGCCGGGCTCGAAGGGGTCGATCATGCCGTTGGCCGCGGCGCGCCGGATCCACAGGTCGCTTTTGATGCTCATGGAAAGAAAGCCTCGGGTTGAAGTGGGCGGTATTTTAGCGTCCGCGCGTCTTCGCGCCCGCCGGCTCAGTCCCCCAGAAATGTCCGATACACCAGTTCCAGGCCATTGACCGAGCCGCCCTTCAGGTCCACGGACCAGCGGCGCGACAGCCGATAGCTGAGCCTGCCGACGGTTTCGGAGCCGGCCAGGGCCTGCTCCACGCTGAGCGTGATGCCCTGCGCCAGGTTCTTGCTGGCCACCACGAACTGCGTCGCCAGGGTCTGGCTGGCGTCCTGGTTGACGTTGCCGGCCACGGTCTGGTCGGGCAGCAGGCTGTTGGAACTGCCCAGCGTGCCATTGCGCACCGTGACGTCGTCCAATCCGAACTTCTTGTAGAAAGGCTCGCCGTCGCCCAGCAACGATGTGCCCAGGGACACGAGCAGCGCCGTATCGTTGCCGCTGGCATCCGGGGCGCGGCCCAGGACCAGCCAGGACAGTTTTTCCTCGTCGCTCACATCCGGGTAGGAAATCAGGTCGATGCGCGGACGCTGGGCCGTGCCGCTGACACGCACGCCGGCCTCCACCTGTTCGCCGGTACGCAGCGCCTCGATATCCAGCAGCGGGTTGTCCAGCGGCCCCTGGAAGGTGACGCTGCCCCGGCGCAGCATCAGCCGCTGGCCGTAGGCGTCTATGCGGCCGGCGCGGGTGCGCACCGCCCCGGTGCCCGTCAGCCGGTTATCGACGTAGCGGATGCGGATTGATCCGCCCAGCGCGGCGTCCAGCCCCATGCCGGTCAGGTAGAACCGCGGCCCCAGGTCCACGTTAAGGTCCATATCGGTCTGCAGCGGCGTGGAAGGCGCGGCGTCCTCGTCGCCGGGACGGTGGACCACCACGTCGCCGTCCAAGGTGGGCACTTCGGACAGCACGTCGAGGCTGGCCCAGCCGGCGTCTGCCTTGACGTCGCCATGGATGGAGATACGCGGCAAGGCCGCATCGATATCGACATGGCCCGACACCATGGCGAAGCGGTCCGCGCGCTGGATCAGAGGAAACCGGCGCAGGACGATGCGGACCTGCCCCGCGGCATCCGCCAGCCGCCAGGCGCCGCTGGCATCGATATAGCCGTTCTTGGCGTCCGGATCGCGGGTGACCCATTCGCGGGTGCGGGCCTCGGTCGGCACCACGCGCAGGATGGCGGGAAAGCGCAGCGACTCGACGATAAGACGGTCCTCGCGCAGGCGCGCCGACAGGGTGCCGTCCACCAGCCGTACGCCGTCGTCGACCCGTACGTAACGCAGCTTCTGGCCCTGCATCGTGCCGTTGGCCGTCCAGTCGCCGCCGGGCACGCCCTGCGCCTGGACGCTGGCCTTCAGCGTGCCGCCGATCTCGGTGCTGTCGCCGGTGAACAGCTCCACCCATTTCAGGTCGTCGATGTCGGCATTCAGCGATGCGCGCACCGGCTGGCGCGGCGCCAGGCCGATACCGCCCGCCGCCGTGGCGGCCAGCATGGCCGTGGCCGTGGCCCGCAACGATCCCATGGCGGCGGTGTCGACGCGCAAAGCGGCATCCAGCCGGCTATTGCGGCCACCCGTGGCGGTGGCGTTCAGGTCCAGGACCAGGTCGCGCAAGCCCAGGGGCATGGGCGGGTCGCCGGGCACCAGCAGGTCGCCGGAACGGCGCGCCAGGCGCGCCTTGCCGGTCAGGGCGCCCGCATAGCGCAGGTCCCAGGAAACGTCCACGCCGAAGCGCCGCTGGCTGGCCGCCACCCGGGCATTGACGCGCGACTGCCGCGTCTGCGCTTCCCGCGCGACAGCGTCCGGATCCACCGTGCGGCGGATACGGCGGATCAGGGCGGGGGTCACGACCAGATCGTCCATGCGGCCGGCCGTCTCCCAGCGGCCATCGCCGCCACGGGAACCCTGGTGATCGACCACCGCCCGATCGCCGCCCGGCATGCCCAGCTCGATGCGCGCCGGACCCACCTGCCATTGCCACGTGGGCGCCCGGGCATGCGGCAACCAGGCCACCGTCACCGGCCGCGGCAAGGCCACGTCGAAGCCGGCGTGCGAGAAGCTCACGCGCGACACCGTACCGCGCCACCCCGGCAGCTGCGATGCGGCATCCGTACCCTGGCCCGGGCCATAGCCGCCGCTGACATCGAGCGAGGCCTGCATGGGCGCGCTGCCCAGCATGCCGGGGCGCGAGCGGGCGGGCGTATAGCCGCCGCGCAACTCCACGCGGTGGCGGGCGGGGGTGCCGGTCAGCTTGGCTTGCAGCGTCGCGGCACCTTCCAGGCCGGGCCAGAACGAGGCCAATTGCGGCGCGGCGGCGTCCACGGTAATGGCTCCGCCGGCGGGATCGATACTGCCCTGCGCGCGCAACCGGTTGCGGCCCAGGCGCAAGTCCACGGCCAGGCCCTGCACGCGCACATCCGCCAGCGCGGCCGTCCAATCGGCGGCAGGCTGCTCATTGGCGGCCGTCATGACACGCCCGCGCGCCGTGCCGTCCAGCGGCTGGCTGTTCCACCGGCTGCCCGCACCGATGGACAAGTCCAGGCCGGCATCGCGCAGCACGTACGCGTCGGTCAGCAGGGCATCGAAGCCCCCACCGGTGCTCAGCACCGACGGCGGAATGGCGTTGCCGCTCAGGCGGGCCAGGTCCAGCCGGTCCGCGGCGATTTTGCCGCGCACGCGGATGCCGCCCGCCGCGTCGTCGCGCGCCACCGCCAGCGACACCGAGGCCGAGGTGCCATCCGCCAGCCGCAGCGACGCGTCGGCCGCGCGCAGCGGCATGGCCGCCTGCGGCGCCAGGTCGGCCATCGCCGCCAAGTGCGCGCCGGCCGCTTGCGCGGCCAGGGTGGCCGCCATCGCATCCAGCGAACCATCCGCCTGCAGATCGGCTTCGATCAGGCAAGGATCGACGGGGTGCGCCGGGCTGCCGGCCGCGCTGGGCGCCGATTTGCCCTTGGCCAGGTCTCCCACGAATCTGCCCACGCACAGCGGCGAGTCCGCGCCCTGGCCTTGGGCGGTCACATGCAAGCGGGCGTTCAAAGGCCACGGCGCGGCCAGCCGTTTCAATTCCGCCTGGCCCTTCAGGCGGGCGTCGCCCCAGTCATGCTTCAGGTCCAGGGCATCGATGCGAACTTCGGCGCCGCCCGCGCCGGCCCGCAATGCCGCCTGCAGCCCGCCCACCGCGACGGGCAGCGGCTCGCCATTCAGCCGCAACGAAAACTCGTCCACCGCCAGATGTTCCACCACGATGTCCAGCGGGATGGAAGGCGGCGCGCCGGAAGCTTCGGCGGGCGTGGCGTCCGCCGGCGTATCGGCGATATCTACCGTCAGGCTGGCGGCGGACAGATCCCGGACGCGAAGGCGCCGCTGCAGCAGTTCGGCCCATTGCACGGTCAGCGCCAGATCGCGCGCGTCCACCGACACGCCGTCCGTGTCCACCGACAGGTGTCCGAACCGCAGGCCGCGCCAGACCGAGCCCGTGACGTCCTGCGCCCGCGCCCCGGCCTGCGGCAGCGCATTGCGCGCCAGCCATTGGGCGCCCGCCTGCGTGCCGGCCAGCCACGCCGCGCCCGCGCCCACGGCGCACAGGAATAGCAGCAGGGTGGGCAACCACCACACCAGGACATCGCGCAGCAGCCTGGCCAGGATCTTCAAAATGCGATCCCCAGCGAAAAGGCCAGCCGCAGGGAATGGTCGCGCTGGCCATAGGCCACATCCAAAAAGAGCGGACCGGCGGGCGTGCGCACGCGCGCGCCGACGCCGTAGCCGACCGCCATGCGCATGTCGCCGAAGGATTGGGCGGCATCGCCGGCGTCGACGAAAAAGCCGACGCCCCAGCGTTCGTCGAAATAATGGTCGTATTCGATGCTGCCGACCAGCAAGGTGGGCGCATCCACCACCGCATCGCCGCGGTCGGCGCCTATGCTCAGATAGCGGTATCCCCGGATGCTGCGCGCGCCGCCTGTGCGGAAACCGAAGTCCGGCGGGACGCGCGTGCTGTCGGACCATACCTTGCCGATCTCGCCTCGCAGCGTGAAGACGTCGCGCTGGCCCACCGGCCACCAGCGCTGCGCGCGGGCACGGGCGCGGCTGTAGGGCCGGCCGGTGTCCAGCGTGACGCCCAGACCGCCGCCCAGCGCGACCAGGTTGCCGTCGCGCGGGTCGTACTTGTCGTCCACATCGCGCCGCAGCCACTCCACGGTGCCGGTCAGGCTGGGCAGGTCGTAGTCGCTGGCGCCTTCGATCTTGACGCTATCGTGCGCGGCCAGCAGGCCCCAGCGGGTTTCGTAGTCGACGCGGCCCTGGCCATGGCGTTCCTGCAGGCGCGTGGCCCCCAGCGCGAAACGCGTCACGTCCTGGCCCTGGATATCGGAATGCTCCGCCAGCACGCCAATGCTGTCTTTATTGCCCTTGCCGTCCGGCGGCAGGTAGAAATCGGTGTACACCCGCTGCCGCAGCCGGTTCACGCCGAAACCGGATTCCATGGTCAGCGGTTGGCCCAGGACCACCTGCTGGCGGTACAGCGCCTCTACGCCGACGCCGACATCGCTGTCCACGCCCAGCGACGCCGAAAAACGCTTGGGCGGCGCTTCCACCACGCGCACCTGCACGGGCAGCGTGATTTCGCCATTGCTGTCCACCGGCGCGGCGGGCTGCGCGCCGGACGCCACGCCAGGATCGCCCTGCGGCGTGGAAACGGCCGGCGTCTGCTCGGGCGGCGTGATGGTGCCGCCGCCGGGCCGCACCATGGAAACGAAGGCGCCCCGGAAGAAAGAGGTGCTCTGCAGCACCTGCTGCCAGTCGTTCAGCTTGTCCTGGTCGTAGGGGTCGCCGGGTTTGTAGCGCACGTAGCGCCGCACCAGCGAGGCCGGCACGCGCTGCAGGCCGTCGATTTCCAGGTCGCCCATGCGTACCGCGGGGCCGCTGTCGATCTGGACTTTCAGGCGCACCTGGCCCTGGTCGGCTTGCACATCGGCGGATGACGCCGCGATCCTGGCCAGCAGGAAATCCTTGTCGCTGACGTCGTTGAGCAGCGCCGACTTCGCCTTATTCCATTCTTCGTTGACGAATGGGTGCCCCACGGGCAGCGACCAGCCCTTGCGCAGGGCGGCAACGCGCGCCGCATACCGAGGTTGCGCGATGCGGCCCGTGAATAACAGGTCCACGGCGACGATCGTGGCGCGCACGCCGGCCTCGATGGCGATGTCCCAGGTGCCGCCCCCCACATCGCTGCCGGTCTTCAAGGTGACGCGCGCGGCGAAATACCCTTGGGTAGCCAGTGCCGCCAAGGCGGCATCGCGGGCGCGGCGGCGCAGGCGGTCGGCCTCGCCGCCGTCCTGGTCCGCCGCCAGCCGGGCAATGACTTCGACGGCATCGTTGACGGCCTTGATGGACGCCGGGTCCACCGTGCCGGGGTCGATGACGATCTCGGGCTTGGCGTACGCATTCTGGACCAGCGCCAGCAGGACGTAGAGCGAAAGGCCCGCAAGCCAACGCATGCGTCAGCTGGGCTGGACGACGACGTTCGGAATCCTGCCGGCCATGTCGCGTGGCAACTCCGCCACGGCCGCCGCGACCCGGACCGCGATGTCCCGGTACAGGCTGGCGGCCTCGCTGGAAGGGTCCGCCGCCACCGTGGGATTGCCGGCGTCGGTCTGCTCGCGGATATTCATGGTCAGCGGCAGGCCGCCCAGCCATGCCACGCCGTACTGCTCGGCCATGCGTTTGCCGCCGCCTTCGCCGAAGATGTGTTCGGCGTGGCCGCAATTGCTGCAGATGTGCACGGACATGTTCTCGACCACGCCCAGCACGGGCACCTCGACCTTCTCGAACATGCGCAGGCCCTTGCGGGCATCCAGCAGCGCGATGTCCTGGGGCGTGGTGACGATGACGGCACCGACCACCGGCACCTTCTGCGCCAGCGTCAGGGCGATATCCCCCGTGCCCGGGGGCATGTCGACGATCAGGTAGTCCAGCGACCGCCAGTTGGTCTGCCGCAGCAGCTGTTCCAGCGCCTGGGTCACCATGGGACCGCGCCAGATCGCCGGCGAATCGGCATCGATCAGGAAACCGATGGAATTGGCCTGCAAGCCATGGCCTTGCAGCGGCTCCATGGATTTGTTGTCGTGGCTGACCGGGCGGCCGGAGATGCCCAGCATGGTCGGCACGCTCGGGCCATAGATGTCCGCGTCCAGCACGCCCACCTGGGCGCCTTCGGCCGCCAGGGCCAGCGCCAGGTTCACCGCGGTGGTGCTCTTGCCCACGCCACCCTTGCCGGACGCCACCGCGATGATATTGGCGACATTGGGCAAGGGCTTCAACCCGCGCTGCACGGCATGCGTGGCGATTTTCCAGGTGACGGAAACGCGGGCCCCGGGCGCGCCGGCGGCCGCCAGCGCATCCACGACCGCCTGCCGCAGGGCCTGTTGCCGCGAACGCGCGGGGTAGCCCAGCTCCACCGCCACGGATACCGGATCCGTGTCCACGTGGATGTCGCGGTCTTTTACATATTTACCGATGCTGGCGCCGGTTTGCGGGTCCGTTACACCTTCCAGGACCGCCTTTATTTGTTGGATCGTCAAACTCATGTCACTATATTCCTGCAGGCACCCGGGCTTTGGCGCGGCTATCCCGGTTTACAGCCTGGCTTTTTCAGCACCGTGCGGCCTATATCGCTTCTGTCTCAGTTGCAAGGATAGCGGAATCCGCAGGAACTTTTCGCCGCCTTACGCATCATTCTTAGCATGGACAACGCTCTTACCCGCTTCGTTCGCGCCCTCGCGTTCACGGTGCTCGCCCTCATCGGCGGTGTCATGGCCCTTATTTTCATGGTATCCACCGCCATCGCGGTGGGCATCCTGTATGTGGTGTCCAAGGTCCGCGGCCGGCCCTTCGGCGTCAAGGCCTACTGGCACCAGCGCAACGCCACCCGAGGCCCCGCCCCCTTCCAGGGCGTGCGCCCCGACGTCATCGACGTCGAAGTGCGCGAAGTCCGCTAGGCGCCTCCCCCGCGCCAGCGTCTCCGGTTGCCGGATTCCGGCGGCTGATCCGTTCCGCGTATCCGATTTCCGCGCCTGGTGTGCGCGCGCGGGTTTCCGCATGGTCTGGCGCGCCCGGCCCAGGGGCGGCCCCGTCCGCCTCATGCGTCTCCACCCCCCTCACGCCCGTCCTGGGCCCGCCGGCTTCGAGTGGCTCTAAAATGCCGGGTCCGGTTTTCCACTTCGCCCCTCGGCCATGCCTCGTACCCTGTTCGTCACCACCGCCCTGCCCTACGCCAACGGCTCGTTCCACATCGGCCACATCATGGAGTACATCCAGGCCGACATCTGGGTCAGGAGCATGCGCATGGCGGGGCATACGGTGCATTTCGTGGGCGCGGACGATGCCCATGGCGCGCCCATCATGCTGAAGGCGGAAAGCGAAGGCATTACGCCGCGCGAACTGGTGGCGCGCTATGCCGCCGAACGGCCGCGCTACCTGAACGGCTTCCACGTCCGGTTCGACCACTGGCACTCCACCGACACGCCGGAGAACGTCGCGCTGTCGCAGGACATCTATCGCGCGCTGAAGGCCCAGGGGCTGATCGAGACCCGCACCATCGAGCAGTTCTACGATCCGGTCAAGGGAATGTTCCTGGCCGATCGCTACATCAAGGGCGAATGCCCGGTGTGCCACGCCAAGGATCAGTACGGCGACTCCTGCGAAGTCTGCGGCGCGGTCTATGCGCCGACCGACCTGATCAATCCCTACTCCACCCTGACCCAGGCAACGCCGGTCCTGAAGAGCTCCGAACATTTCTTCTTCAAGCTGTCGGATCCGCGCTGCGTGGCCTTCCTGCGCGAATGGACGGCCGGGGCCAATGCCGCCGGCACGCGCCGCCTGCAGCCGGAAGTCCTGGCGAAAACGCGCGAGTGGCTGGGCGCTGACGATGCCCAGGCCAAGCTCGGCGACTGGGACATCTCGCGCGAGGCGCCCTACTTCGGCATCGAGATCCCCGACGCGCCGGGCAAGTATTTCTATGTCTGGCTGGACGCGCCGGTGGGCTACCTGGCCTCGCTGAAGGCCTATTGCGATAAGCAGGGCATGGACTTCGATGCGCTGCTGGACCCCGCCGGCGCGACGGAACAGGTGCACTTCATCGGCAAGGACATCATCTACTTCCACGCCCTGTTCTGGCCGGCGATGCTGAAGTTCGCGGGCCGCAAGACGCCGGATGCGCTGAACGTCCACGGTTTCATCACCGTCAGCGGCGAGAAAATGTCCAAGAGCCGGGGCACGGGCATATCGCCCCTGCGCTACCTGGAAGTCGGCATGGATCCGGAGTGGCTGCGCTACTACATCGCCGCCAAGCTCAATGCCAAGGTAGAGGACGTCGACTTCACCGCCGAGGATTTCATCGCCCGCGTCAACAGCGACCTGATCGGCAAGTACGTCAATATCGCCAGCCGCGCGGCCAATTTCATCACCCGCCACTTCGGCGGCGCGCTGGCCTACCAAGGCGACACCAAGGCGCTGTCGGCCGAACTGGCCGAGCAGGCCGAAACCGTGCGCGCGGCGCTGGAAGCCCGCGAGTACGGCCGCGCCATCCGCGACATCATGGCCTGCGCCGACCGCATCAACCAGGCGTTCGACGCCGCGCAGCCCTGGGTCATGGCCAAGGGCATCGCCACCGCGGGCGAAGACCAGAAGGCCGCTTTGCAGGACATCTGTTCGCGCGCCCTGGCCGGCTTCAAGGCGCTGTCCGTCATGCTGGCGCCGGTATTGCCGGCCCTGGCCGACCGTGTCGCCCGCGAACTCTTCGGCCAACCGGCCCCCTTCGTGTGGCAGGACGCCGCCATGCTGCCCCTGAGCATCGCGCCGTTCAAGCACCTGATGCAGCGCGTCGACCCCGCCATGCTGGACGCCCTGGTCGACGTCCCGGCAGCGGCCGCGGCGCCCGCCGCCAAGGCCGCCAAGTCCCAAGGGGCGGGCGCCAAGCCCGCCGCCTCTTCCGCGCCCGCCACGTCCGTCGCGGGCACCGCTGGGGAATCGGCCGGCGGCTTGCCGGGCGGCGAAGCCATCGCCGGCACGATCGCCATCGACGACTTCGCCAAGATCGACCTGCGGGTGGCCCGCATCGTCGATTGCGAGGAAGTCGAAGGCTCGACCAAGCTGCTGCGCCTGACGCTGGATGTCGGCGAAGGGCGCCATCGCAACGTGTTTTCCGGCATCAAGTCCGCCTACAAGCCGCAGGACCTGATCGGCAAGCTGACCGTCATGGTCGCCAACCTGGCGCCACGCAAGATGAAGTTCGGCATATCCGAAGGCATGGTGCTGGCGGCCAGCCACGCGGACGAATCGGCCCAGCCCGGCATCTTTGTGCTGGAGCCCCATTCCGGCGCGCAGCCTGGAATGCGGGTCAGTTGAACCCCGGCACGGGCGTACGCCGCTAGTCGGTGTATGCCTCGATGAAGCGGCTGACGATGCCGCTGGAATAGTGGCTGGCGATGTGATTCAGGAAAGCGGCGAAATCCACCGGCGCGGCGGCATCCGCCCGATCGGAGATCGTCCGCATCACGGCACAGGGCACCTGGTATTCGTGGCACACCTGGGCCACCGCGGCGCCTTCCATTTCCACGCAGAGCGTGTCGGGCAGGCCGGCGTGGACCGTGGCGGCGGTATCCGCATCGCCCACGAAGCGGTCGCCGCTGGCCACCAGGCCGCGATGCAGCATGGGTGCCCCGATGGCGAACAGATCGCGCGTCGCGGCATCCACGTCGCGCGCCAGCGCCAGGGCCAGGTAATCGGCCGCGCACTGCGCCAGCACCCCGTTCATCCGCGCGTCCGTCGGCAGCAGGCTGACCGCGAGCAGCGGCACCTCGTATTGCGGAAATAGCGGCCGCGCATCCAGGTCGTGGTGCACCAGCGCGTCGGCGATGACGACATCGCCGACGCGCACGCCGGGCGCGATGCCGCCCGCCAGGCCGGTGAACAACAGGGCGCGCACGTCGAAGTCGCGGATCAGCGTGACGGCCGTGGCCGCCGCCGCCACCTTGCCGATGCGCGCGAGCACCACCACGCAGGGCTGGCCGTAGAGTTCGCCGACATAATAGTCACGCATGCCGATGCGCCGGCACGCCGCGTCCGGCCCCATATGTGCCAGCAAGCCGGCGATCTCGTCATGCAGGGCAGCCATGATGCCCAGGGGCGCACGCGACACGGCGGCTCCTTAATGCGCGGCGCCGGCGGCCGGCGCCAGGTCCGGCCCCAACAGCTCGCGCTCGTCGAAAACGAAGCAACTTCCCTTGAAACCGGCGCCGCCCGTTTCCTCGAAGTACTTCAGTATGCCGCCTTCCAGCTGGTAGACGTCGCGCACGCCTTCCCGCGCCATGTAAAGGGCGGCTTTTTCGCAGCGTATGCCGCCGGTGCAGAAGCTGACCACGGTCTTGCCCTGGAGCTCGTCCCGATGCGCGCGCAGCGCCTCGGGAAACTGGGTGAATCGATCGATGCGCCAGTCCAGCGCACCCTCGAAGGTACCGGCATCGACCTCGAAGGCATTACGGGTATCGAGCATGACGATAGGCTGCCCGGCATCGTCGCGGCCGCTGGCCAGCCAGCGGGCCAGCGTGCGCGCGTCCACGCTGGGCGCCCGCCCCGCTTCCGGCCGGATCGCCGGATGGTTCATGCGAATGATTTCCCGCTTGATCTTGACCAGCAGTTTGCGAAACGGAATCTGTTCCGAATAGCTGGACTTCACTTCCAGGCCGGCGAAGCGGGGATCCGCGCGCAGCCAGTCCAGGAACCCTGCAACGCCCTGCGCGCCGCCCGACAGGAAAAGGTTGATGCCTTCCTCGGCCAGCAGCACGGTGCCTTTCAAGTCGTGCGCCGCCGCGGTATCCAGCATGCGCGCGCGCAGCGCTTGCAGGTCATCCAGGGTGACGAATTTGTAGGCGGCGATATTCGTGACGGGGGACATGGACACCGCTTACCGCCCCGCGTCGGCGCGCGCGAAATCCAGCACTTCGCCGTTGTCCAGCGTCAGGGAGAGCCGGCGCGGATTGCCCGTATCGTCCACGGAGGTGGCCCGGATGCGGGTCAGCGCGGCCAGGAAATCCTGCTCCATCTGGTTCAGCTCCGGCCGCGCGCAGGCCATGCGCGTCGCCACCGGGGGAGCCGTCACGATCAGGTTGCCATTGGCCACCGTATAGGTGCTGCTGTAGTTGTTGCAGCCGGCGTAGCCCGCCACGCGCAGCTGCATGCCTTCGTGCACGAAGCTGATCGTGATGGGCCGGTCGCGGCCGTCGTTGCGTGGAACGGGCCGCAGCGTGCCGCCGGACCGGGTCCAGCGCGCCAGCACCCAGTTGGTCTGGGCCAGGAAATCCGAGGCATAGGCGGGCTGGTAGCGCGCCTGCGCCAGTTCGGGCTGCATGGGCGTTGCGCACGCCGACAGCGCGGCAGCCGCCACCGCCATGCAGGCGATCCGACGCGGGAAGGGAAAAAACATGAAAAGACTCCAGGATCAGCGCGTCGTCGAGATATCGGGGCCACGCAGGAATGTCAGGACATCGCCGTTACGCACGTTGAAGGTCATCTGGTGCGGCGCGCCGCCGCTGTCCAGGGTAAAGGTGCTGATATGCGCCAGCGCCGACAGGTAGGCGTGCTCGGCCTCCCGCAGCTCCGGCGTGGCGCAGCGCAGCGCACGGCTGGAAGGCAGCGTAATGATCAGTTTGCCGCCTTGCAATTGGTACGTGCCCGAGAATTCATTGCAGCCGGAGAAACCGGACACCCGGTAATCGCGATTGCGCGCCATGAAGGCCAGGCTCAAGGGCGGGTAGATCTGGCCCAGCTGCAAGGGATAGTCCGAGCCGTCCGGCGACTGCCAGCGGACCAGCCGCCAGTGCGTCTGCGCCAGGGAATCCGAGGTCGTGGCCGCCTGGGCGGCGCCGGGCCCCTGTGCCTGTGCCTGCCCCGTCGTCGTCGAGCATCCCGCCAGAACGGCCGCGGCGATCGCCAGTACGGTGCAACGGGTCAAGGTAAGAAGCGGCATCGGGGTATCTCCTGCGGTCGGACCGGATGAGGCAAAACGCCTATTGTAGGCAGGGCGACGCAGGGGACGGACCCAGGGTGCTTCATTGCGTAACGGCGCCCTTGGCGCGGCGCAGGGCGGGCTCGGCGGCATGCAGCCGCTGGCGCAGCAGCCCGGCGAAGGTGGTCGCGGCGGTGGTGCGGTGATGCCGCTTGGACCATAGCAACGCCGACACCCGTATCGGCACGGGCTCGTACACGGGTATGACCGCCACGCGGGCCGACGGATCGATGGTGCTTTCGGGCAACAGCGTCGCGACCTGCGAAGCGGCCGCCAGGTCCATCATCAAGCCCAGCGCGTTGGTCTCGCAAACGATGTTGGGCACCAGGCCGCGCTGGTCGAAATACTGTTCCACCAGCGCCCGGGTGTAGTAATCCCGCGTCATCAGCACCAGCGGTTCGCGCGCCAGGTCCGCCAGCCGCACGCGCTTGCGGCCCGCCAGCCTGTGGGCCGCGCCCACGACCAGCATGAGCCGCTCCGTGAAGAGCGGCTCCACCGCCGTTTCGTCCAGCCGCGCCGGCACGAAGGCGACGCCCAGGTGCAGGTCCCCGGCCGCCAGTTTTTCCTCGATCATGGGCGCCATCATTTCCGTGACCGTCAGGCGGACATGCGGATAGGCCCGCATGAACCCGGCCACCACCGGCGGCAGGAGCTTGCGGGTGAAGGATTGGCTGGCGCCGATCGCCAGATGCCCGCGCTGCAAGGCATCCAGTTCCTCCAGCGCCGCGCACCCGGCCGCCAGCTCGTCCACGGTCCGCTTGGCATAGGCATGGAAGACCTGGCCCTCCTGCGTCAGGCGGATGTGCTTGCCGGAGCGGTCGAACAGCGCCTTGCCCAGGTGGCTTTCCAGTTCCGCAAGCTGGTGCGACAAGGTGGGCTGGGTCACGAACAGCTTTTCCGCCGCCTTGGAGAAATGCAGCGTCTCGGCGATGGCCAGGAAATATTCGAGCTGGCGCAGCTTGATTCCGGATTTATTCGTCATATTCGGCATGGCCCCACGGCGTCCCGCTCCGCAGGATATGCGTAAGCGTAACGAATTATGGCGGCTTTCGATGCAAGAAATAGAAAATCGCCATTGGACAGAGCGCGGTGCCCCCCCCTAGAGTGTCGCCCGCGAGCTTACCCCCGCAAACATCATCGAGGAGAAGGCTGTGAAGGCATGGAATAAATGTCGTACCGCAGTGAGGATCGCCGCAACGCTCTGTCTGGCGGCAGCCGGCGCGGCCCAGCAAGCGCGGGCCGACTATCCGGAACGCCCCATCACCATGATCATTCCTCTGGCCACGGCCAGCGCTGTCGACAATGTCGCGCGCCTGGTTGCCCAGGAGATGGGCAAGATCCTGAACCAGTCCATCGTCGTGGAAAACCTGCCGGGCGCGGCCGGCGCCATCGGCGCCAACCGGGTGGCCACCGCCACACCGGACGGCTACACCATCGGGGCCTTCAACGACAGCATCCTGACCATGGTGCCCAATCTGTCGAAGACGCCCTGGAATCCGCTGAAGGATTTCGCGCCCGTCTCCCTGGTCACCACCTTCGAATGGAGCCTGATCGCCACGCCGGGGCTCTACAAGAACGCCGGCGACTTGATCGCCGCGGCCAAGGCGGCGCCCGGACGCATCGAATACGCCTCCGGCGGCATCGGCAGCCCGCAGCACATCGCCATGGCTTTGTTCGCATCGCAGAACAAACTGGACATGGTCCACGTCCCCTACCGCGGCGCCACGCCGGCGGCGCTAGGCGTGGCGGGCGGCGAGGCCAAGGTCGCCTTCCAGGCCCTGGCCACCTCGAAAAGCCTGATCGACAGCAAGCGCGTCGATCTGCTGGGCATTTCGTCGGAAAAACGCATGGCCGAACTGCCCAACGTGCCGACGATTTCCGAATCCGGCTCGCCGGGCTTCACCTTCTCTTCATGGTTCGTCATCGTCGCGCCGGCCAAGACGCCGCCGGCGGTGATCGAAAAGCTGAACGCCACGATCAAGCAGGTGCTGGCCAACCCCGAGGTAAAGGCCAAGCTGGCGTCGCAGGGCGCCAACCCGGTGGCGTCTTCGCCCGAAGAACTGGGCAAGCGCACCGCGGAAGGCTATGCCGTCTACGGAAAACTGATCCGGGACAACAATATCCAGGCGGAGTAACGGCACGCCTGTGTCTGGAAGCCATTCATGATTCACTCCATCAATCCCTTCGACGAAAGCACGCTCGCCACCTTCGACGACCATGACGACGCCGCCATCGAAGCCACGCTGGCCGCGGCGCAGTCCACCCAGCGCGAGTGGCGCCGCACCAGCCTGGCGCAACGCCAGGCGCTGCTGCGCCGGCTGGCCGCCACCCTGCGCGCCGGCAAGGCCGAGTACGCGGCGCTGATCACCGCGGAAATGGGCAAGCCCATCTCCGAGGCCATCGCCGAAGTCGAGAAATGCGCGATCAACTGCGACTACTACGCCGACGAGGCCGAGCGCCTGCTGGCGCCGGAAGTCGTGGCCAGCAATGCGACCCACAGCAAGGTGGTCTTCGATCCGCTGGGCACCGTCCTGGCCGTCATGCCCTGGAATTACCCGTTCTGGCAGGTCATGCGTTTCGCCGCGCCCGCCTTGCTGGCCGGCAACACGGCGGTACTCAAGCACGCCAACAACGTGCCGCAATGCGCGGTGGCGCTGGCCAAGGTATTCGAACGGGCCGATGCGCCGCGGGGCCTGTTCTCCACGCTGCTGGTCGATTCCTCGCGGGTACGGCGGCTGATCGAGGACGACCGGATCGCCGCCGTCACCTTCACCGGATCGACGCCGGTGGGCCGCACCATCGCGGCGCAGGCAGGCGCGGCATTGAAGAAGCAGGTGCTGGAGCTTGGCGGATCGGATCCCTTCGTGGTGCTGGCCGACGCCGACATCGACCTGGCCGCCCGCACCGCCGCCAAGGCGCGCTTCCATAACGCCGGCCAGAGCTGCATTTCGGCCAAGCGCTTCATCGTGGAAGCGCAGGTCGCCGATGCCTTCGTCGACGCCTTCGTCGCGCATGCCCGCGCCTTGAAAGTGGGCGACCCGCGCGACCCCGGCGTGGAGGTCGGCCCGATGGCGCGCAATAATCTGCGCGTGGACCTGCACCAGCAGGTGCGCGCATCCGTGGACGCCGGCGCCCGCCTGTTGCTGGGCGGCGAGCCCCGCGCCGGCAAGGGCTTTTTCTTCGAGCCCACCGTGCTGGATCGCGTCACGCCCGACATGCCCGCCGGCCGCGACGAGACATTCGGCCCCGCCGCGGCGATCATCCGCTGCAAGGATGCCGACGAGGCCATCCGCATCGCCAACGACACGGTATTCGGCCTGGGCGCCGCGCTGTGGACAGGCGACCTGGCACGCGCCGAGATCCTGGCGCGCGAGATCGAAGCCGGCGCGGTGTTCATCAACGGGACCGTGGCGTCGGATCCGCGCCTGCCCTTCGGCGGCATCAAGCAATCCGGCTACGGCCGCGAGCTGGGCAGCTACGGATTGAAGGAATTCACGAACATCAAATCGGTCTGGACCGGCCCCGCGCGCTGAACCGCGGGCCAGGTTGTCATAGGAGTCCAAGCATGACCACTACCAATACCACGCGGAACGGCGGCCCCAAGCCGGGCATCTTCCGCCCGTCGGAGCTCACCGCCTACGAGCGCGGCGGCGGCGCGCGCACCATCCCGCTGGTCACGGCGGGCGACGGCGCCACCGCCTTCATCAACGGCATCACGGAATTCGCCCCGGGCACCAAGATTCCTTTCCATAGCCACAACTGCGAGGAAAGCGTGATGCTGCTGGAAGGCGACGCCATCCTCGACATCGACGGCGAGGAACACCGCCTGCAACCCATGGACACGACATGGATACCCCCCAATGTGTCCCACCGTTTCCGTAATATGTCCGACACGCAGCCCATGAAGATCCTGTGGATCTACGCGTCCGTCAACGCGACGCGCACGCTGACGGAAACCGGCGTCACCAATCCGGTGGCGCTGGAACATATCAAACGCTGAAACGACCGCCGTTTCGGCCAGGAGCGACGATGTTTCTCGAAATTGCGCAGATCGATATCAAGGACGGCACCGCCGCGGACTTCGAGGCCGGCGTGGCCAAGGCCAAGCCGCTGTTCCTGCGCGCCAAGGGCTGCCACGGGGTATCGCTGCAACGTTCGGTGGAATTCCCGAACCGCTATCGCCTGTTCGTCGAATGGGCCACGCTGGAAAACCATACGGTGGACTTCCGCGGCTCGGAAGACTTCGCCAAGTGGCGGGAGCTGGTCAGCCCGTATTTCGCCGTCCCGCCGGTGGTCGAGCATACGCGGCTGGTCGATATCGGCTGAACGCCCCGGCGGATCTCAGCCGGCCGCCACGCACGCTGCCGGCTGGTGCGCGCCCTGCCTGCATGGCGCCAGGGCGCTCGCCCAAGGCGCCATCGGCCCGTGGTTACGTCCGGCGCCCACCGGACTAACGATTTGTTTCTTACGCGCAGCTTAAAAAATTACGTCCGGGTGCTACCATCGCTGGCGATGTGGTAAGGCGTCGTCTTATCCAGCCCTTGCCCGCCTCTCCCACGGTCAAGGAAGCTCCCTGTGCGCGACGCCTCTTCCAACCCGCCTTCCGCCACGTCCCCCGCGGCTGCCGTTCGCCCCTCTCCCTTATTGTCGACATTGGATGTCATGGCCCTGGTGGTCGGCATCGTCATCGGCGCCGGCATCTTCAGCGCGCCGGCGCTGATCGCCGCCAACGCCGCCAGCCTGAACCACATATTGATCGCATGGCTGGTGGGCGGCGCGATCTCCCTGGCCGGCGCCATGTGCTACGCCGAATTGGCCACCGCCTACCCGGATGCCGGCGGCGACTATCACTACCTGCGCCGCGCCTTCGGCGAAAGAACCGCCTTCCTGTTCGCCTGGGCGCGCCTGACGGTCATACCCACGGGCTCCATCGCGCTGCTGGGCTATGTCTTCGGCGATTACGCCAGCCAGATCTACAGTCTTGGGCCGTACTCCGCGGCGCTATACGCGGCCCTGACCGTCATCGCGC
The DNA here is from genome assembly GCF_001676705.1 of Bordetella bronchialis. Lineage (NCBI taxonomy): Bacteria > Pseudomonadati > Pseudomonadota > Betaproteobacteria > Burkholderiales > Alcaligenaceae > Bordetella > Bordetella bronchialis. Next base: position 545,623 of record NZ_CP016170.1, on the reverse strand, counting down.
TGACGGTGCTGAACATCGTCGGCCTGCGTGCCGGCAAATGGACGCAGAACTGCCTGACGGTGCTGGAGGTCGGCGGCGTACTGTTCATCATCGGCGCCGGCCTGCTGCTGAGCGGCACGCCCACCGACGGCGCCGTCACCCCGTCCAGCCTGCCCACCGTCACCAACTGGGGGCTCGTGCTGATCTTCGTCATGCTGACCTACGGCGGCTGGAACGAGGCCGCCTACGTGTCCGCCGAGGTCGTCGGCCCCGGACGCAATCTGCCGCGCGCGCTGTTCTGGAGCCTGGCGCTGGTCACGGCGGTCTATCTGCTGGTCAACCTGGCCTATGCCAAGGTGCTGGGCCTGGCGGGAATGGCGGGCTCCAACGCGGTGGCGGCCGATGCGCTGCGCGCCGTGCTGGGCGAGAACGGCGCCCGCATCATCAGCGCGCTGATCGCGATCTCGGCGCTGACTTCGGCCAACGCCACCGTGCTGACCGGCGCGCGCACCACCTATGCCTTTGGGCGCGACGAACCGATGTTCCGCATGCTCGGGCGCTGGGACATCCGCCACCACACTCCGACGAACGCGCTGATCGTGCAAGGCCTGATCGCGCTGGCGCTGGTCGGCCTGGGCGCGGCCACGCGCAGCGGCTTCGCCACCATGGTCGAATACACGGCGCCGGTGTTCTGGCTGTTTTTCGTGCTGACCGGCCTGGCGCTGTTCGTGCTGCGCCGCCGGGAGCCGGCGCGGCCCCGCCCCTTCAGCGTGCCGCTCTATCCCTTCACGCCGCTGCTGTTCTGCGGCACCAGTGCCTATCTGCTTTATGCAAGCGTGGTCCATACCGGCGTCGGGGCGTTTGCCGGCCTGGCCGTGCTGGCGCTGGGCGCGCTGGTCATGCTATGGCGGGGCCCGGCAAGCCCCGTGACGGCCACCCGGTAAACACCCGGACGCGGCGGCCGTTCGCCGCGCACCCCAACCCTGCCTTGCCTTTCAGGAGCCACACCATGCGCATACTCCGGCATTCATGGATCCACGCACTGACCGGCCTTTTCCTTCTCGGCGCCGCCACGGCGGCCGCGGCGCAGGGCGCCGACACCGCGGCCAAGCCGCGCGCGCCGGACGTCATCTTCGTGCCCACGCCGCAATCGGTGGTCGACGCGATGCTGCAGGTGGCCAAGGTCGGTCCGAACGACGTCCTGTACGACCTGGGATCGGGCGACGGCCGCATCCCCATCACGGCGGCCAAGCGCTTCGGCACGCGCGGCGTCGGGGTCGATATCGACCCCGTACGCATCCAGGAAGCGCGGGCCAACGCCAAGAAGGAAGGCGTGACCGACAAGGTCCAGTTCATCCAGGGCGACCTTTTCCAGCAGGACTTGTCCAAGGCGACGGTGATCAGCCTGTACCTGTTGCCTTCGCTGAACCTCAAACTGCGGCCCACGCTGCTCAAGCTCAAGCCGGGCACCCGCATCGTCTCGCATGCCTTCGACATGGGGGATTGGGCGCCGGACCAGACGCTGACGGTGGACGGCCGCATGATTTATTTCTGGACGGTGCCCGGTCATTAAGCCCTGCGAGGCGGGGCGCCCGCGCGATGGGGCCTCGCGCGGCGGCTCGCCAAGCGGTGGATCCGGGAGCGTCGACCTTCACGCAGCCGCCCCCGGGCACTTCGGTCAGGGCGCTATGGCGTCCACCGCATCATGTGCTCCAGTTCGTTCTCGCCGACCGTCACAAAGCCACAGCGTTCATACAAGCGGCGCGCCGGGTTTCCCTTCAATACATCCAGCGTGATGGCGCAGTTGGCTCGCGCGGCTTCGGCCTGCAGGCCGCGCACCAGCCGCCCGCCCAGCCCCTGGCCCTGCCGGCCGGGCGCGATCTGCACCTGCACCAGTTTCCATTCGCCGCTGCCGCGCGAGACCTTGAACAGTCCCACCAGTTCCGGGCCGTCGTAGACGAGCAGCGCATCCTCCAGCCTGTAATTGACGCGCGCCAGAATGGCGTCCTCGTCGCTGGGCGCGCCCGCGCGCCGCAGATGCGGCAGCATGGTCTGCCGGCGCAATTCGAGCAGCGCAGGGATGTCCGCCGGGGTGGCGGGACGAAAAGACAACTCGGGGACCGCATTCATCGACGTTCTGCCGTGCATCTCAGTCGGTTAATCAAAACGCTTCGGCCGAAACCTAAAGCAAGGAAAAATCCAGGATACCTAGGATACGCGCATGCCTGACCGCGATTATCGACGAGGCACAAGGCGAGTCGCGAGGCGCAGGTCCACCCCGCCGCGCCCCAGGGAGCGGCAGCCGGAAAATGGGAGCGCTTTATGTCCGAATTCGTCGATACCCCTTTCGCGGATCTTCGCATCCCGTGCGCGCACGACGGCAAGACCGTCATGGCCGCCATCGCACCCTTGTGCGAATCCATGCAGCTCGACACCTGGACGGAACTGCGCAGGCTGGCCAGCGATCCGGACCTGTGCGAGCTCCTCAAGACGATTCCCGATCCGGAGAATGCAAAGGAAACGCCGATGCTGCCCATAGGCGGGCTGGCCCTCTGGCTGGACCGCCTGGCCGACACGCACGGCGACGTCAACCTGCGGCACCGGCTGGCCATCCTGCAATTCGAAGGCTTCCCCACCCTGCTGGACTACTGGGCCAGCCGCTCGGAAGGCACGGCGCAGGCCCTGGACGCCAGCACGATCAAGCGCCAGTTCCGCCGCCTGCAGTCGCAGATCGCCTCGCTGTCGGATGCGCTGAAAAACAGCGCCACGCCCATCGAGCAGGAGATCCTGCGCGCGCAATTGAACCAGCTATGCCTGTTCCCCATCCGGCCGCGACAAAGCACGTCGCCGGCGCTGCAGCGCTTCTGGGACACCGTCTTCGGCCGCATGATGAACGGCGCGGAGCTCAACCACGCCAGGCGCTCCGACCGCTTCCTGGCACTGAACTTCCGCCATCTGGCGCGCGAACTGGCCAGTTCTCCCGATCCCATCGAGCTGACGCCGGAACTGCGCAGCGAGCTGAAGAAAAGCCGCCACCCCTATTTTCTAGGGGTGCGCGTGGTCAACAGCCGCATCGAACGCAAAAGCCTGCGCTGCTGGGTGTTCAACCTGCATTAGCGGCTTGCCGCGGCCGGCCTGCCCGGCGCAACGGGCTCGCGCGCCCCGCTGGCCGTCCTAGGCGGCGGCCAGGCCCTGGGCACGAAGCGCCCGCTGCACGGCGGGCCGCTCGTTCATGCGCCGGTGATGCGCCGCGATGCGGGGAAAGCGATTCACGTCGATGTCCAGTCTTTCCAGCCACCGCGTCATGACGTACAGATAGGGATCTGCCACGGTGTACTGCTGCCCCATGACCCAGGGCTCGCCCAGCTTGCCGGCTTCTATCATGTCGAACAGCGCCACATAGTTGGCGGGGACCTTCGCCGCCATGCTGGCCTGGCATGCGGGATCGTCGGACCACCGCGCGCCGCGCGTATGGTGGGCATAGGCCACGTGCACGCTGGACGACAGAAAGGAATTGAAGGACATCATGCGCGCCATGCCGAAGGCATCGGCAGGCGCCAGGGCCGCCCGCGGATAGGCCGCGGCCACATAGGCCAGGATGGCGAGCACTTCGGTCAGCACGCCATCCGGGGTCTCCAGCACCGGCACCCGGCCCAGCGGATTGAGCCGCAGGTACTCCGGCGAACGCTGTTCCTGCCGGTCGAAATGCACGCGCTGCGCGTCGTATTGCGCGCCGGCCTCCTCCAGGGCGATATGGACGGCCAGCGCACAGGAACCAGGCGAATAATGGAATTTCATGGTGGACGACACTGCTCACAGGTAAGGCCGGCGGCATGCCCGCATCCGGTACCCGGGGCGGGGATCGACGATGGATCGTGGATTGCCCGGTCCGAACCATGCACCGCGCGGGGGCCCGTGCATCTTAATCGCAAATCCCCGCGCGGGTCCCGCTACTGGCAAGGCGCGGGATGGCGGCGGTCCCGCGTGCCGGCCTTCAGGATCTGGCTGGGAACATCGTGGCCGATCAGTGCCGGCAAGGTCCGGCCCACGGCCAGGATGCCTTCCAGATCGACGCCGGTGTCATAACCGTCCAGCTGCAGCATATGCACCAGCTCTTCCGTGCAGGCGTTGCCGCTGGCGCCGGGAGCGTAAGGGCAGCCGCCGATGCCGCCCAGCGAGGCGTCGAAGCGGTCCACGCCGGCGGCCAGCGCCGCCATGGTGTTGGCCAGGGCCATGCCGCGGGTATTGTGGAAATGCAGCGTCAGTTCCAGCTGGGGGAACAGGGATTTGGCGCGGCGCGCGATCGCTTCCACCTGGCTGGGATAGGCCATGCCCGTGGTGTCGCACAGCGTGATGCCGTCCACGCCGCGCTGGGCGAAGCGGTCCATCAGCTCGAACACTTCGTACGGGTCGATGTCCCCTTCCATCGGGCAGCCGAACACGGTCGACAAGGACACATTGATGGCGACCTGGCTGCCGCGCACGGCGTCGATGACGTCGGAAAGCTGCGCGAATGACTGGTCGCGCGACATGCGCAGGTTGGAGCGGTTGTGCGTCTCGCTGACCGACATCACCAGGTTGATTTCGTCGACCTTGCACGAGACGGCGCGCTCGGCGCCGCGCACATTGGGCACCAGCGCGGTGTAGACCACGCCAGGCCGGCGGGCGATTTCATGCATGACGATTTCGGCGTCGCGCAGTGCCGGTATCGCCTTGGGCGACGTGAAGGACGTCGCTTCGATCTTGGCATAGCCGCACGCGGACAGCGCATCGATGAAGCGTATCTTGTCCTGGGTTTCGACGAACTGACTCTCGTTCTGGAAGCCGTCGCGCGGCGCGACTTCCTGGATATACAGCCGTGGCTTGGCGCCCTGGTTCTCGCTCATGGTCCTGATCCTCCGAAGCCGCAGTCTAGCAATGGCCACGGGCGCACGGAATCGACGATTCATGATGGCGCCATCGTGCCGCGCGATGGCAAGGCGGAGCGCGGCATCGCCCCTGGCGACGGTAGCCGCCCGGGCCGTATACTGCGGCGCATGCATCCGGATCCGACTTCCCTGCGGCTGTTCATCGGCGTGATCGAGGAAAAAACGATCGCCGCCGCCGCCGAGCGCGAGCACATCGCCGCCGCGGCGGTAAGCAAGCGCATGAGCGAACTGGAAGAGCAGCTCAAGACACAGTTGCTGGTGCGCACCAACAAGGGCATACAGCCCACCAACGCCGGCATGGCCCTGGCCGCCATGGCGCGACGCGCGCTGCGCGAGCTGGACGATATCGCCGTCTCCATGCGGGAGTACGCCAGCGGCGCGCGGGGCTTTATCCGCGTGTTCGCCAATATCTCGGCCCTGACGCAATTCCTGCCGGGCGATATCCAGTCCTTTGCCTCGGCCTACCCCAACATCCAGCTGCAGCTGGAAGAGAAAATTTCTCCCGCCATCCTGAAGGCTGTGCACGAGAACGCGGCGGACGTGGGCATTTTCTCCGGCATGCCGCCGGGCCGGGAGCTGGAAGTCCTGCCCTATCGTCGCGACACGCTGGCGCTCATCGCGCCGGCCGGCCATCCCCTGCTGGACAGGCAGGACTTCCGCTTCGCCGACGCCCTGGCCTACGACTTCGTCGGCCTGCATACCGGTAGCGCCATCAACCAGATCGTGGCCAATGCCGCCGACCGGCTCGAACGGCCCCTGCGGGTCAAGGTGCAGGTTACGGGTTTCGACACGCTGTGCTTCATGGTGGATGCCGGACTGGGCCTGGGCGTGCTGCCCGTGGACATCGCCACGCTCTATGCCCGGATCTTCAATATCGGCATCCTGCGCATCGAAGAGCCCTGGGCGCGGCGCGAACTGCAGATCTGCGTGCGCGACTTCCAGGCGCTACCGACCGCCGCCAAGTTGTTCGTCGAGCACCTGACCGGAAAAGGCGGTCACCAGACCCGGTAGATCTGGCCGGTCTCCACGCCCTCGATACTGCGCCGGAATGCCAGGGCGGCGCGGCTGCCCGGCACGGGTTCGAAACCCGGGAAGCTGCCGCCGTAGGCCTCCTTGGCCTCCGTCAACAGGTTCGGGCTGACGGCGTTGATGCGCGCGTCCCGCAGCTCGAATGCCGCGGCGCGCACGAAGCCTTCCAGGCCCGCATTGACGGCCGTGGCATTGACGCCATCGCGTATGACGGCATCGCTCAGGATCCCTGTCGTCAGGGTGATGGAACCGCCCGGGCGCAGGTGGTGCTGCCCGACCAGCGCCAGCCGGATCTGGCCCAGCAGCTTGTCCTGCAGCCCGGTATTGAACTGCTCCGCCGTCATCTCCACCAGTGGGCCGAAATGCACGCCGCCGGTTGCCGATACGATGGCGTCCACATCGCCAACGCGATCGAACAGATCCCGGACGCTGTTTTCATCGCGGATATCGACGCGATGGCTTTTGCTGGACCGGCCGGCCAGGACGAGCTCGTGGTCATGTTCGAGTTCCCGGACGATGGCGCTGCCCAGGAAACCCGTGGCGCCGACGAGAAGGATTTTCATGGCTCTCACCTTTCGGACGAATCGGTCCAAGTGTACGGGGCGGGGCGTATCGCAGGAATGCCAAGCCGCGCGCGGCGGCCCACGCCATCGCCGAAATATTTTGTTAGCGATTGCTGCCGGCGGCCGGCGTAACCCGGCCATCGCGCGCGGGTGCCGCCGCCGCCCGGGGCCATCACAGGCGTGTCGCCGCCCAGCTCCCCCCCGCCCCACCGGAGACGGTCCCCTGCATGGCCCTTCCGTTCACCGTTCCGGCATAGCTGGCGTCCCCGACATTGAACCGGATGCGATCGCCGTCCAGGCGGGCATCGCTGATGGCCGCGCCGCCCAGCGTGCCGCTCAGCATCTGGTACTTCTGCCGCAGGCGCAGCTCCTGCCCGGCCAGCCGCCACGTCCCCTCGACCTTGGCGGGCACGATCCATAGCAAGGCGGTGCAATAGTGGTCGCAGCCCTCGCGCACCGTTTCCGACCGGTCGGGTTGCCAATCCCCCATGCGGAAGGAATTCGACACGATACGCGTGCCCGGCTTCAGGTCCAGCAGCCGGGGGCGCAGTTGCTCGTTGATCGTCGGCAGCAGGAACATCGTGATGACGTCGGCGTCGCCCAGCTTGGTCTTGAACAGGTCGGCGGTCACGAACGTGGCACGGTCCGCCACGCCGGCCTGCGTGGCGTTGCGCCGTGCCAGTTCGACCATCTGCGGGTTGTACTCGACGCCGCGCGCCCGCAAGCCGCGCTTGGCCGCCGTGATGACGGTACGGCCATCGCCCGAGCCGAGGTCGATGAGTGTGTCGCGCGGCGTCACCTGCGCGATATCCAGCATTGTCTCCACCAGCACCTGCGGCGTCGGCACCCACACCACGTCCTTGCCTTCCTGGCCGACCATGGGCTTGTACGTATCGCCGGCCTTGCCGCCCTGGCCGGCGCGCTCCTGCGCCCATGCCGCGGGGGCGGCCGCCGCCGCGGCCACCCACGCCGCCAGCACGAGGTGCCCCAGGCCGCGCCACGATGTACGCCGCGGCCGCGTGCCGGGCGGCACGAAACCGCTTGCCCCGGCTTCCGGGCCGCTGCCTGCGTGGATCGCCGGATGCCCGCCGCGAGACCGGCCGGACACACGCTGGCTTATCGAACCACCCGCTTGGTTGTTTGGGTAAAACGTCATGATGCTTGCTCTCCAGGTTGGCTGCACGACGGATGCGGGCACGCATATCCCCCGGTGCCCGCCCCCTTTCCGCCGCGCCATCCCGGAGGGACGCGCCTGCCTTCCCCGCGTATCGCGGGAGTGGCGTACCGGCGGGGGGTACTCCATCTTGCGCGACTGGCGTCGCGCTGTACAGCCTGTAGAGGCGGTAGTCCGGCGCTACCCGTCGCCGCCCGGCAGGCGGGCGCTCAAGTCCACCTGGTCCTGGTCCACCGGCTTGAGCTCCGGCTCGGTGGACCGCAGGATTTCGGTCATCTTCGCGTAGCCCTGTACGGATACGCGGCCGTCGGGCGAGATCAGCCGGGGCACCGCCGCCGTCATGGCTTGCACAAAGGCGTCGCTGCGATCGGGATACTGCTGGCGCACGATTCTGGCCACCGCCGCGGGATCCCGCTGGATCAGCTGTTCCGCCTTCAGGACGGCACGCGCCACGCCCCGCGCCGCGTCCGGATGGGCGTCCACCCATTTCCGCAAGCCGATCACGGCCTGGCCCGAGTGCTCGGTCCTGCGCCAGTCGTACAGGACGCGGAACCTGCCCGGCGCATCGACCTCGTAGCCCAGGAGATCGGGCGTCGCCGCCATGACGGCATCGACCTGGCCCGACTCCAGTGCGGCGCGCGCGGTGTTGCCGCTGCCGATGCCGACGATGGTCACGTCACGGTCCGGATCGATGCCCAGGCTGCTCAAGGTCCAGCGCAAGGTATTGTCGGAGTAGCTGCCCGGGGCGCTGACGCCCAGTTTGCCTCCCTTCAGGTCCGCCAGGCTTTTGTAGCCCTTGCCCGCCGGCACCACCAGCGTATGCGTCAGGTAGCGGTCGATGCCGACCAGGATGCGCGGGGCCATGCCGCGGTTGGCCAGGCGCAGTACGTGATCGGTGGCGAAAGCGGCCAGGTCGATGGACCCGCCCACCAGGGCCTGCACTGCCACGCCGCCGCCGCGGAACTGCATGGGCTGGACGTCCAGGTTCTCGGCCTTGAAGTAACCCTGGTCGATGGCCAGCAGGATGGGAATCTGCGACTCATTGGTGCCGATCAGGCCTATCGTCACCTTGGTCTGAGCAAGGGCGGGCGCCGACACGGCGGCCAGTACGATCATGGCCCCGGCCAGCCTGGCTTGCATACGTTTCAACATGGGCGATTCCCGTCCGCTTCCTGGACCAATGCCGCGCGGTACAGCACCCGCCGGCTGCCGCCATAGTCCTTTACGCCGCGATGCTGTACCACGCGGTTGTCCCATACCACCAGCGCGCCCTCGCGCCACTGGTAGCGCGCCTGCACGTCCGGCGACTTGATGGCGTCGAACAGGATGCCCAGCAGGTGATCGCTGGCGACGCGCGAGACGCCCTGGATATAGGCCGTGTACGACTCGTTGACGAAGATCTGCCCACGCCCTGTCACCGGATGCCTGCGTATCACGGGGACCACGATGGGCGGCAGCCTGGCGCGCTGGCGCGCCAGCTCCACCGGGTCGTCGTAGCGCTGCATCAGGTGGCCCGTGGCCTCGGCCGAGCTGACGGCCGTCAGGGTCTCCAGATAGGCCGCGAACAAGGGGTCCAGCTGTTCGTAGGCCAGGGTGGCATTGCTGTAGACGGTATCGCCCCCCAGGCTGGGAATGGCGTGGCCATATAGCGCGGTGAAGGTCGGCGGATCGGGACGGAAGGCGCCGTCGATATGCCAGATGTGGTTGCGCAGGTACTTGTCGCGCGTCGAATCCACCGCATTGGCCAGGGGGCTGCCGTCCACCGACGGCATATGGGGACCGGCGTAGGGAATGGCCGTGCCCAGGAATGACAGGAACTCGACGAAGCGCGCCGGCGAGACCGTGCCCGGCTCGAACTCCAGGAATCCGTGCTGGAACAAGGCCCGGCGCAAGCGCCCGGCCACCTCCCGCGGCAGCGGCTCGCCGTCGTCGCGCAGGCCGGTGACGCGCGCGCCGCCCGCGGCGCAGTAGGGCGAAATCTCCAGGCGGGTGTCGACCGGTGCGGTGTCAGTCATTTTGCGCGCTGCCCATAATGTCGTTCCAGATGGCTTCCACGAATTCATGGAAGCGCGGCTCACGGCGGACTTGCCGCGCATCGCGGGGCCGCGGCAGGTCGATGCGGTATTCCGATTTCACACGGCCGGGGCGGCCCGTCATGACGACCACGCGGTCGGACAGGCTGACCGCCTCTTCGATGTCGTGCGTGACGAAGATGATGCCCTTGCGATGGCTGCTCCATATCTTCAGCAGCTCCTGCCCCATCAAGACCTTGGTCTGCGCGTCCAGCGCGCCGAACGGTTCGTCCATCAGATAGATGTCCGGGGCATAGGCCAGGATGCGACACAGCGCCACGCGCTGCCGCATGCCGCCCGACAGGGCCGAGGGATAGTAGTCGCCGAAGCGCCGCAGGCCGGTGAAATCGAGCAGCTCGTCGACCCGCGCCGCCCGCGCGGCCTTCGGAAAGCCGCCGCACTCCAGCCCGGTCTCGATGTTCTGCCGCACGGTGGCCCAGGGCAGCAGGGCATCGCGCTGGAACATGAAGCCGATGCCGGGCGGTGTCTCGCGGACCGGGCGGCCGCGCACCAGGATATCGCCGGCCGAAGGCCGTTCCAGGCCCGATATCAGTTTCAGCAAGGTGGACTTCCCGCAGCCCGAAGGCCCCACGATGGAGAGGAACTCGCCCTCCTCCAGCGCCAGGTCGACGTCGACCAGCGCCGGCTCGCCGCCGCCGTAGTCCATCGCCGCCCGGCGCGCCTGTACCGCGGGCAGCGCCGCGGCGGTCGTACCTGCATGGTTCATTGCTACCTCTCAATACCGCTTGCCGAACAGGCGCCGCTCGGCGGTTTTCACGATCTCGTTCAGGACCATGCCGAGCGCCATCAAAACCACCAGCCCCGTGAAAACGCCGATCACGTCGATGCGCGCGGCCGCATGCTCGACGTACCAGCCCAGGCCGCGATTCGCGCCCAGCAGTTCGCCCACGACGGATCCGATCAGGGCCAGGCCCACGCCCACCCGCACCGAGGCGAATATCCACGGGACGATGCCGGGCAGGATGACTTTGCGCAGGATGTAGGCGCGCGATGCGCGCATCGCGCGCATCATGTCCACCAGTTCGCGGTCGATGCCGCGCATGCCCTCATAGGTATTCAGGATCACCACGAACACCACCATCGAAAAGGCCATCACGACCTTGGACGAAGGGCCGATGCCGAACCACAGGATGAACAGCGGGGCCAGCGCGATGCGCGGGATGCTGTACAGGCCCAGGAAGAAGGGCTCCAGCACCCGCTCGATATAGCGATTGGCGGCGAACAGCAAACCCAGGGGGATGCCTAGCGCCAGGCTAAGGAGCAGGCCCGCGGCGGCCTGGCCCAACGTCGGCAAGGTGTGCCACCATAGATCGCCCGAGGCCACCAGCGCGCCGAGGCGGGCCAGGATCTGCGAAGGGCGTCCTATCCAGAAGGGGTCCACCAGCCAGCGGGACGCGGCTTCCCAGCCAGCCAGGAAAAACAGCGCGAACAGCGCGCGTCCCACGCCCACGCGGAAGTCTTCCGCACGCCGGCGGGCCAAGGCGGTCGCTACCGGCCGCGTGTGCCCACGCGCGGTTTCGTCATGCGCGGGGCCATGGAAGCCGCCGGCGGCCGCGTCGCTGCCCGGGACGCGCAATGCCTGTTGTACGGGAACGCTCACGATGCGTGCTCCTGGGGCAGTCTCAGGCGGCCGCCGCCGGCTTGGGCGTCACGATAGGCAGGTCTTCGCGGTTGCCCCATTCATTCCATGCACCGGCATAGTTGCGCACATGGGTGTAGCCAGCGGCCCGCAGCGCCCAAAGGGTATGCGCCGCCCGCGGACCGCCGCCGCAGTACACGACGATTTCGTCGTCGGCACGCAGCCCCAGCGATTCATACTCCTTGCGGATATCGGCGGCCGCCTTCGCGCGTCCCCGCTCGTCGATGTTGCGAGCGTGCTCGCGATGGAGCGCGCCCGGTATCGCGCCACTGCGCCGCGCACGCTTTTCTTCGCCGTAGTATTCGCCGGCACGCCGGGTATCCAGGATGCGCAACCCGTCCGAACCGAGCCGCTGCCGCAGCTCGTCCACCCCTATGGCCAGGGATACGCGCGGGCGCGCCACGTAGGGCCGCGGCCGATAGGCGGGGGCGTCCCGGGTCAGGGACAGGCCCGCGACCCCCGACGCCGCGTGCAAGCCGCCATCCAGTACGGCTACCCGTTCCTGCCCCAGGTACGCGAGCAGCCACGCGGCGCGCGCGGCACGGGTATCCCAGCGGTCTTCGTAAACGACGACATGCTCCGTGCCGGACAGGCCCAGCAGCGAAAACAGGCCGGCGTGCTGATTCACCAGCGCGGCCAATCCCGCGGCCGTTGAATCCGGATAGCTCAAGAGATTGGCATCGAACGGCCGGGCCCCCGGAAGATGGCCGGCCCAATAGTCCTTGGCGGCGCGCGCGTCCAGCAGGACCACGCCATCGTCATCCAGGTGTTGCGCGACCCATTGCGGATCGACGAATAGTTCTTCGCTCATATCAATCTGCCCAAAGCCAGGAATCTATCGTGGCCGCCGGGGCAAACCAACGACCGATGCCGCATAAGCAAAGAGGCATATGGACATGGGCATATGCAAATAGCCATGTAAACAAATATTGGATTTACGAAAAATATGTAGCCCTTCCCCGCTTTGTCCTCATCCGTTCTTAGAATCTGCGGCGTCGCCCCGGGGGGCTTATAGGGAAAGGAGCAACAATGCGTACCTACATTGGCGCCGCGGCTGTCGTGGCCGTGCTGGCCGGCACAGGCAACGCGCACGCTTTCGATATCGGCAGCGCGCTGGGGGCCGGCAGCAAAATGCTGCAGGCCGCCACGCTAAGCGACGCGGACATCAAGACCCTGTCGGACAAGGCCTGCAAGGAGAGCGACCAGCAGTCCAAAATCGCCGCGCCCGGCAGCAAATACGACGCGCGCCTGCAGAAGCTGGGCAAGCAGCTCGGCGACAACATCAACGGCCAGTCCGTCAATTACAAGGTCTACCTGACCAACGAGGTCAATGCCTGGGCGATGGCCAACGGCTGCATCCGCGTCTATAGCGGCCTGATGGACATGATGACGGACGACGAGCTGCTGGGCGTCATCGGCCATGAAATGGGCCACGTCGCGCTGGGCCACAGCAAGAAGGCGATGCAGACGGCCTATGCGGTGTCGGCGGCGCGCGATGCCGCGGGCGCCGCCGGCGGTTCCGCCGTCGCGGCGCTGAGCGCGTCGCAACTTGGCGACCTGACCGAGAAATTCATCAATGCGCAGTTCTCGCAATCGCAGGAAAGCGCGGCGGACGACTATTCCTACGACCGGCTCAAGGCGCGCAAGCTCAACGTGCAGGGGCTGGTCACCGCCTTCCAGAAGCTGGCCAAGCTGGATGGCGGCAAGAGCGACATGATGAGCTCGCATCCCGCTTCCACGAAACGGGCCCAGCATATCGAGGAACGGATCGCCTCGAACAAGTGACGGCTGGCGCGCTGCCGCTGCATCGGCGCGCAGCGCCCACCGCCACGCAACGGCAGCCATGCAGCCGCCGGCACGCAGTTGGGGCTATGCGGCCTTGGCGGCGCCCCTGCCTTCGAGCGCCAGCAGCGCGGCCTTGGCCTGCAAGCCGCCCGCGAAGCCGGTCAGTCCGCCGGAAGCGCCGATCACGCGATGGCATGGCGCGACGATGGAAAGCGGATTCCGGCCATTGGCCGCACCCACGGCGCGCACCGCGTTCGCATGGCCGATGCGTTCGGCGATACCGCGGTAGCTGCGCGTTTCGCCGTACGGGATTTCCAGCAACGCGTTCCAGACCTTCTTCTGGAATGCTGTACCGGTGAACGCCAGCGGTAGATCGAAGCGATCGCGCTTGCCGGAAAAATACTCGGCCAATTGCCGTTCCGCCTCGCATAGCGTGGGATCGCCGGCATCCTCGCGCATCGGCCCCAGCCGGACGCGGCCGGGCCTTTCGTTTTCCCACAGAATGGCCGCCAGCCGGCCGTCCTGGGCGACCAGCGTCAGCTTGCCGACCGGGGTAGTGACGATCTTGAACAGATAAGTCATGTCGATTCCTTGGGGGGAAGACGGGCGTGGCGCGTGCGCGGCAAGACGGGCTGCCCGCCGGGCCCGCCGCCTGCATTTCCGCGACGCCAGTCTAGACAAGACAGGCATGGCGGCGAACTCCGCTTATTGCGGGTCCCGCCGCCATGGGCAATGTTATCCTTCCACGCGCCCATGACACCCACACCGCACGACATGGTATCCAGAACAGCCTCCCAGGCCGACACGGGAACGGTCAATCGCGTCCTGCGCATCCTGTCCGCATTCGCGGCACGGGACCGCTGGCCGCTGAACGAACTTGCCCGCGAACTGGACCTGCCGCGCGGCAGCGTGCATCGCCTGCTGAAACTGTGCCGGCCGCTGGGCTTCGTCGACCAGGATGCCGAAGGGCTTTATACGCCAGGCATCGAGCTCTATCGCGTCGCCGGGAAGCTGGCCGCCGAGATGCCCATCAACCGGCTGGCGGGCCCGCTGCTGCAGGGCCTGCGCGACGCCACCGACGAAACCGCCATGCTGGTGCTGCTGTCCCGGCAGGACCTGCGCATTTTCATATCGGACATCGCCTGGCCCTCGCATCCCCTGCGCTACACGGTGCCGCTGAACCAGCTGCAACCCCTGACCTGGGGCGCCGCCGGGCGGTCGATCCTGGCCTTCATGGAAGCCGCCGAAATCGAAGAGGCCATCGGCCAGGCCGCCACGTCGCCGCTCAACGGCCGGCCGCTCGATGTGCCGGAACTGCGCGAAACCCTGGCCCGTATCCGCGCGCAAGGCTACGCCACCAGTTATGCGGAACGCGCCCCGGATATGCACGGCATCGCCGTCCCCCTGTTCGACCGCGCCGGGCAGGTGCGCGGCAACCTGATGCTGACCGTGCCGCATTTCCGTTTCGACGAAGCGGAACAGCAGCGCCACCTGGGGCTGTTGCGCGAGGCCTGCGCCGAACTGGCGCGGCGGCTGGGCTGGCGCTAGCGCGGCCTGCGGCGATGCCGGCCGGTCCGCCCCACGGCGCTACCCGGCCAGTGTCTTGACCTTGCGCAGGTCCGGGAAAAGCCGCATCCAAAGGCCCACCACCACGATGGTGCTGATGCCGCCGATCACGCCGGCGGAAACCGGCCCGACGAAATGCGCCAGCGTGCCGGAATAGAACTCGCCCAGCTGATTCGATGTACCGACGAACAGCGAATTGACGGCGTTGACGCGCCCGCGCATCTCGTCGGGGGTAAGCAGCTGCACCAGGGTGATCCGCACCACCATGCTGATGGTATCCGCGGCGCCCAGCACCGCGAGCGCGACGATGGATACGGCGATATTCGTCGAAAGCGCGAACACGACGGTTGCCAGGCCGAAGACCGCCACCGCGCCCAGCATCTTCATGCCGATGCCCGTCTTCAGCGGTACGCGGGCGATGTACAGGGACATCAGCACCGCGCCGATCGCGGATGACGAGCGCAGCAATCCCAGCGCCCACGGACCGGCATGCAGGATGTCGCGGGCGAAGATGGGCAGCAAGGCCGTCGTGCCGCCCAGCAGCACCGCGAAGAGATCCAGCGATATGACGCCCAGCATCACCGGCCGCGCGAAGATGAAGGACACGCCCGCGAAAGCGGAACGCAGCGTGACGGGACCGCGGTTATAGCCACCCCGCACCGTCTTGATGGACATCACGCAGAATCCCGCCACGACGAACATCGCGGACGACAGCAGGAAAGGCGCAAGCGGATTGAAGCCGTAGGCAACGCCGCCCAGCGCGGGCCCGATGATAGTGGCCGCCTGGAATAGCGCCGTCGTCACCGACAAGGCCTGCTGCAGGGCCGAAGGCGGCACGATGCTGGGCACCAGCGATTGCATGGTGGGCTGCTCGAAGGCCTGCGCCGCGCCCAGGATGACAACGGAAAGAAAGATCATGGGCACGCTCAACACGCCCGACCAGATCGCCCAGGTCAGCCCGATGGCCACGATTGCCTTTACCGTTTGTGCGAACAGGGCGATGCGCCGCCGGTCGTAGCGATCCGCCACCTGGCCGACGACCAGCGTCAGCACCACCATGGGCAGGAACTGGCACAGCCCTATCATGCCCAGGTAGAAGGCGCTGTGGGTCTGGTCGTACACCAGCCAGCCCATCGCGATGCCTATGCCCTGGAAGGCCATGGCCGACAATACGCGCGAGATCGCGTAGGGGACATAGTTTTCCCGCCAGGGCACGGTCCCCGCGGGTGCTTCGTCCGCATTCCCCACGGGGGCGGCGTCAGGCTTCGTCGACAATCCAGGCTCCAGCAAGTACCGAGGCCCCCGGCCCATGGCAAGCGGGAGGGCATGCGGGTCGGAATTGTATGTCAACTCGCCTTACTCAAAGCTATCGCGGCGCGGTCCGGAAACCCACCGGTCAGAATGCCACGGCGTCGCGTCCCTTCAGCCCCAGCATGGCGCGCGCATCGTCAGGCGTCGCGATCTCCAGCGAGAGCGCCTCCAGGATGCCGCGTATCTTGCGCACCTGTTCGGCGCAGGACCTGGCCAGCTCGCCCTTGCCCAGGTACAGGCTGTCCTCCAGCCCCACACGCACATTGCCGCCCAGGATGGCGCCCATGGTCACCAGGGGCATCTGGTGGCGGCCCGCGCCCAGCACGGAGAACCGGTAGCCATCCCGGCCGAACAGGCGGTCCGCCGTGGTCCGCATGGTCGCCAGGTTTTCCGGGTCCGGCCCGATGCCGCCCAGGATGCCGAAGATGCACTGCAGGAATACCGGGCCTTGCACCAGGCCTTCGTCGACGAAGTGGGCCAGGTTGTACAGATGCCCCATGTCATAGCACTCGAACTCGAAACGCGTGCCGCACTCTTCGCCCAGCACCTTCAGGATGTGGCGGATATCGCGGAAGGTGTTGCGGAAGATCAAGTCCTCCATGCCTTCGACATAGGGTTTTTCCCAGTCGTACTTCCATTGCTGGATGCGCCGCGCCGCGGTGTGGATGGAGAAGTTCATCGACCCCATGTTCAAGGAACACATTTCCGGCTTGGCGCGCAGGGGGTAGGCCAGCCTGTCCTCCAGCGTCATGCGGGTACTGCCGCCCGTGGTGATGTTGATCACCGCGTCCGTGGCGTCGCGGATGCGCGGCACGAAGGCATCGAAGACGGCGGGATCCGGCGTGGGGCGGCCGTCATGCGGGTCGCGCGCGTGCAGATGCAGGATGGCGGCGCCCGCCTGTGCGGCCTCTATGGCCTGCTCCGCGATCTGGTCCGGGGTCAGGGGAAGATAGGCGGACATGGTCGGCGTATGGACCGAACCCGTGACCGCGCAGGAAATAATGACTTTGTCTTGGCTGCTTTTCATGTCGATGACCGTCGTGGGTTGTCGTTCGGCGCGGTGTCCTCACACCGCGAGCCATTGCGAGACCAGGGCCTCGTTGGCACTGAGTTCCGCCGGCGTGCCCTCGTAGACGATGCGGCCGTGTCCCATCACGAATACCCGCATCGATACCTTCAGGGCGATGGCCAGCTTCTGCTCCACCAGCAGCACCGAGACCCCCTTGCGCTGCATGTCCTGGATGCACTCCGCCACCTGGGCCACCAGCTTGGGGGCCAGGCCTTCGGTCGGTTCGTCCACCAGGATGACCAGCGGATTGCCCAGCAGCGACCGGCAGATCGTCAGCATCTGCTGCTCGCCGCCCGACATGCTGCCGGCCTTGGTATTGCGGCGTTCCTTCAGGCGCGGGAAATAGTCGAACATCTGCTCCACCGTCCAGCGGTGCGCCCCCGGCACCGGCGGCTGCTCGCCCATGCGAAGGTTTTCGTCCACGGTCAGGTTGGCGAAGACCTCGCGTTCCTCGGGCACGTAGGCGATGCCCGCGCGGCAGATGGCATAGGGTCGCGCGCCTGCCAGGTCGCGGCCCTTGAGCAGGATGCGGCCGGCACTCGGCGCGACCAGGCCCATGATGGTCTTCATGGTGGTGGAGCGGCCGGAGCCGTTGCGGCCTACCAGGCTGACGACCTCGCCGCCCCGCATGCGCAGGTTTACGCCGTGCAGGACGTGGCTCTTGCCGTAATGGGCATGCAGGTCCTCGACCTGCAGCAATGCCGTGCTTGCTTCCGTCATGCCGTCACCTCGTCGCCCAGGTAGGCTTCGCGCACCTCGGCATTGGCGCGTATTTGCTCCGGCGTGCCGGTGGCGATCACCTGGCCGTAGACCAGGACGCTGATGCGATCGCCCAGTGCGAACACCACGTCCATATCGTGCTCCACGATCATCAGCGTGCGTCCGGCCGTCGTCTCGCGGATCAGTTGCGCGGTGTAGGCCGTTTCCTCGTTGGACATGCCCGCCATGGGTTCATCGAGCAGGATGACCTTGGGGTCGGAGGCCAGCGTCATCGCGATCTCCAGCGAGCGCTGTTCCGAATAAGCCATCTCGCCCGCCAACGCACGGGCCTTGGCGGTCAGGCGCACCCGTTCCAGCAGTCCTTCCGTTTCCTGCCGGATGCGGCGGTCGCGGTCGATGAACTTCCAGAAGGTGTACTGCAGCCCGTGCGCGCGCATCACGGCCAGCCGCACGTTCTCGTAGGTCGTCAGCCTGGGGAATATGTTGGTGATCTGGAAGGAACGCGCCAGGCCCCGGCGGTTGATGGCTTGCGGCGAGTGGCCGCCGATCTCCCGCCCTTCCAGGCGGATGGAGCCGGAAGTGGGGGCGAGCAGGCCCGACACCAGGTGGAACAGCGTGGACTTGCCCGCGCCATTCGGGCCGATCAGCGCATGCCGCTCCCCGGCCACCACGTCCAGGTCCACGCCGCGGATGATTTCGCTCATGCCGAAGGACTTGCGCAGTCCCTGGATCTGCAGGATGGGCGGGTTCATGCGAGCTCCTTCATGCCCGTGGGGCGGTCGGCGGCGGTAACGGCCGATTCCGCGCGTTCCGTCACGCTGGCCAGCCTGGCCCGGCAGGACCAGAGCAGCAAGCCGCCGATGCCGAGCAGCACCGCCGGCACGCCCCAGGTAAGCGGCGACAGGACATCCCACGAACGATCGAACACCCGCACGGCGGGCCACGCGCCCGTGGCGGGGATCAGCGACCGGTACTCCTGCGCGAATACCCGCTGCAACAGCTCCACCAGGAACACCGTGCCGGCGGCCATGAACAGCGCGCACCCCACCGCCAGCACGAAGACGCCGGCGAGCCGCCCGGCCCCGTGGCGTTCGACCTGCCGCTCCACCATGCCCACCAGACCGGTCAGGCCCGTGGGCAGGAACATCATCACGAGCACGAAAATGATGCCCTGGTACAGCAGCCAGGAGCGGGTCAGGTCCGACACCGCATAACCGAACAGGGTCATCAGGGCGGCGCCCAGAGCCGGCCCCAGGAAAACCTGCGTACCGCCGATATAGGTATTGAGCACGGCGGCCGCCGACAGCGATGCGTCGAAGACCACGTAGTTGGCCGATTCGTTGGACATCGCCTGCAAGCCGCCCGCCATGCCGGCGAACATTGCCGACAGGGCGAACACCAGGGTACCCACGCCGTGGACGTTGTAGCCCAGGAACCTGAGGCGGCGGCTGTTCTCCCGCAGGCCCAGCGTCAGGCGTCCCAGCGGCGTGCGCGTGTACAGATACAGCAGCAGCAGCGCGAACAATACCCATGCCAGCGTCAGGTAGTACACCTGGGTGGTGGAGCCGAAGTCGAAACCCCACGCCGGCATGCGCATGGTCGATATGCCCGCCTCCCCGCCGAACAGACTTTTCAGGTGGGGCGCCAGCGAATGCACGAGTTCGGCGATTGCCAGCGTGATCATCGCGAAGTAGGTGCCGCTGCGCTGCGTGGCGAACCAGCCGGCGACCGCGCCGAACGCCAGCCCGCCCAGGGCGCCGGCCAGCGGCATCAAGGGCGTCGGCAACAGGCCCTCTCCGCCCAGCGCATTCATGGCGTGGACCGTGGCAAAGGCGCCCACGCCGAAATACGCCGCATGGCCGAAGGACAGCATCCCCGCCTGCCCGCACAGCAGGTTGTAAGCGCTGGCGAACAAGGCCGCGATAAGCATCTGGATGGCCGCGTTCAGCAGGCCCTGGGACAGCAGGAAAGGCAGCGCCGCGAGCAGGGCGACACCCGCCAGGCAAGCCAGCAAAGTCTTGTTCATCGCGTCATTCCTTATCGCCCATGATCCCGCGCGGCCGCACCAGCAGGATCAGCAGCATGCAGGCGAAGGGCAGCGTGGCCGCCAGGCTGGAAAGGCTCAACGTCATCAGTCCCCCGACGCCCCGCGCCCAGTCGCCCAGGCCTACCAGGGCGAAGAGGTCGGCAAGGCTGCCGTCCACCGAGACGGCCAGCGAGGTGATGATGCCGATCAGCAGCGACGCCAGCATCGCGCCCGGCAAGGAGCCCAGGCCGCCGACGACCACCACGACGAAGACGATGACGCCCAGTTCCAGCGCCATGTTGGGATTGGTGGTGTAGAAAGCCCCGGCTACCGCGCCCGCCAATCCGGCCAGCGCGGCGCCCGCCCCGAAGACGCCCATGAAGACCAGCGGCACGTTGTGTCCCAGCGCTTCGGCCATGCGCGGCTTGTAGATGGCCGAGCGCACCACGATACCCACGCGCGTGCGCGTCAGCACCAGGTAGATCACGACGAACATCAGGATCGCGATGCCGCCCATCAAAAGCCGATAGGCCGGATACTGCGTACTGCCCAGGCTGAAGGCGGAAAAATCCAGCGACGGCGGCACGCGGTAGTCCACCGGGTAATTGCCGAAGAACAGCTTGACCAGCTCGGCGATGATGAAGGACAGCCCGAAGGTCAGCAATAGCTCGTGCGCATGGCCGTGGTGATGGACACGGCGCAGGAAGTACCGTTCCACCACTACCCCGACCAGGCCCACCAGCAAGGGCGAAACGATGACCGCCGGCCAGAACCCGATGGGGTCCTGCAGCGTGTACGCGAAGTAGGCGCCCAGCATGTAGAAGGACGCGTGCGCGAAATTGAGCACGCCCATCATGCCGAAGATCAGCGTCAGGCCGGCGGACACCATGAACAGCAGTAGTCCGTAGATCACGCCGTTCAGGAGGGAGAAAATGATCTGTTCCATGGCGCTCCAGTACGGGTCCAAGCGATGGCCGGACGCGCCGGCCAGCCATTGGTTGCGTCAGTCCGGCCGCTTCATCTTGCAGCTGGCCTGGGGCGGCGTGGACGCTTCCTGGGCGGACAGGAGCAGCACGGGGCTGAAGCCCATATCGGTCCCGTCAACCTTGTATTTCGCGTCGCGCGACACCGTGGACACCACCAGCGGCATCTGCACCTGGTGATCTGCGGCGCGCATGCTCATCTCGCCCATCGGGGTGGGGATGCGGCCAGACTCCAGCGCCAAGGCGAACTCATTGACGTTAAGGGCGCCGTTCTTCGGCTTGGTGCGTTTCAGCGCGTCGGCCACCATCATCATGCCGTATGCCGTCTGCGGCTCCACGAACACGGGGATATGGCCCGTCTTGGCCTTGTAGTCCTCCACGAACTTCTGCGCGTCCGCGCCGCCGGCCTCGGCGTTGAAGGTATGCGCCACGAAGTTGCCGACCGCCAGCTCTCCCGCATTGGCCAGGTTGCCCGGCTGGTCCAGGTACACCGTGCCGTAGCGGGCCTTCAGGCCGGCGGCCTTCGACGCCTTCATCAGCAGCAGCAGGTCGTTGGACCAGTTGCCCGTCATGACGGTATCGGCACCGGACGCGGAGATCTTCGCCACATAGGGCGCGAAGTCCTGGATCTTGTTCACGTCGTGCAGCGTCTTCTCCACCACCGTATAGCCGCCCAGCTTCTGGTCGTCGACGATGGCCCGCTCCATGTCCTGGCCCCAGGAATAGTTCTGGTTGATGGCGTATACCTTGGTGCCCAGGGCATTGGCCTTCTTCATTCCTTCCACGAGCGCCTTTACGCGGACTTGCGCATTGCCAGCGAAGCGGAAGTGGTAGAAGTTGCATTTCTCGCCGGTCAGCTCCAGCGCCTCGGCGCCCACGTTGATGTAGACCATCTCCTTGCCGGGATTGCGCAGGTTCCACTTGCGTACGTCCTCGGTGATCTGGCCGCCGATGGCTGACGACGCGCCCTGCACGACGATCTGTACGCCGTCGGCCGCCGCCGCGCGCAGCTTGTCCGCCGCGCCGGCCGGACCGCCCTGGTTGTCGTACTCCAGCAGTTGCACCGGCTCGCCGTTCCAGCCGCCGGCCGCGTTGACCTGGTCGATGACGTAGCGCACCGCCGTGCGGTAGGCCTGCCCGGACGAGGCCTGCGGTCCGGAAAGCGTTTCCACCAGGCCGATCTTGACGGGCGCCGCCACCGCGGCGGTGCAGCAGGCTCCCAGCGCGGCCACTGCCGCGACCAGGGTCAGGTCCAGTTTCTTCATGGTTGTCTCCTCGTTTGTTTATGAATGTCGGTACGGCCGTCAAGCAAAGCCGCCTCGGCGATACGGCCACGAGGGGCCGTATCGCCGGCGTTCAGAGATATTCGATATTCCCGTCCACGCTGATCGCCTGCCCGGTGACATTGCGCGCGGCGGGCGAGCACAGGAAGAGCGCCATGGCGGCGACATCGTCCACCGTCACCATCCGCCGCAGCGAGATCTTTCCCAGGTACTCCCGGCGCATTTCGTCCACCGACACGCCCGAGGCCGCCGCGCGCGCGCCGATCACGCCGTCCATGCGTTCGCCTTCCACCGTGCCGGGCAGGATGGCGTTGACGCGCACGCCGTGGGGCCCGAGCTCGATGGCCAGCGATTTCATCATCCCCACGATCGCCCACTTCGTGGACGCGTAAGGCGTGCGCAGCGCATAACCCAGCCGCCCCGCCACCGAGCTCATGGCGATCAGGCAAGGGTTGGCGGACGAGGCCTTCAGCAAAGGCACGGCGCGGCGGGCGAAATAGAAATGGCTGTTCAGGTTGACGTCGACGGCGCGCTCCCAGTCGGCGGGCCGCAATTGCTCCACGGGGCCGGTCGGACCGGCGATCCCGACGTTGTTCACCAGCACGTCGAGTCCGCCCAGGGTATTCCTGACGTCGTCGAAGACGGTGTCGACGTCCCTGGCCACGGATGCGTCGGCCGTGCTGGTCGTGATCTCCGGCGATTCCGCGGTCAGCCGTTCGAGCGCGGCGGCGTCGATATCGCACACATGCACCCGCGCGCCGGCCTCGCGGAACGCCCGGGCGATGCCGGCGCCGATACCCGCGGCGCCCGCGCTGACCAACACGCGCAAGCCGGGCATGGGCCGCAGCGATTCGATGATGCTAGGGGGCACCGCTTGTCTCCTTTATTTCGGTATGCAGGCAGTGTCCGGGAGATCGTCCGACGTATCTATGTGCGATATGAACATATTTATCCCGTAGTTGATATGATGTTGTCACATCACCCTGTGCCGACGATCGAGGTCCCGGACCATGGAAAGAAAGAAGCGCGCCGGCAACGGCACGCATGCCTGGGCCGCCGAAGGCGGCGCTGGGGGAAGGAAACCGGCACCGCGCACGGCGGCCGGCCCCGCCCCGGCCGCGATGGCCGCCGTCGATACGGCCGCGGCGGACCTGATCGGCCTGCTCCATGCCAACGCGCCGCCGGAGCGCTTCGCCGCCGCCCTGGCGTCCGTGGAAGCGTGGCCCGACGGCATGGCGGAAAAGACGGGGGCGATCGAACTCGCCCGCATGGCCATGGCCTTGCGGAACAGGCTGGACCAGCACGAACAGCGCGAACGCGGCATGCTGGCCGTGATCGAATCCGCCCAGGACCTGGCCGCGCGCCTGGACCTGCCGGAGTTGCTGAAGGCCATCGTCATGCGCGCCCGCGACCTCCTGCGCTCGCACCTGTGCTGGCTGTCCATCTACGACGCCGCGACCGCGGAATTCAAGGTCATCGCCGCCGACGGCGCCATCGCGGAGCGCACGGGCAGAATGACGGCCAAGCGCCTGCGCGGCGTCGCGGGCGTCGTCATGACGACCCGCCTGCCCTTCGCCACGCCGGACTACCTGCACGACAACCGCTTCACGCACGATCCCGACCTGGACGACATCTTCCGCGACGAGGGCATCGTGGCCCTGGTCGGCGTGCCCCTGATCTGGAACAACAAGGTCATCGGCCTGCTTTTCGTGGCCGACCGCTACCATCGCACCCACACCGCGCTCAACGTTTCCATCCTCTGCACCCTGGCCACCCATGCGGCGGTGGCGATCAACAATGCCCAGGCCTTCGCGGACGCGCAGTCGGCACTGGAGAAGGCCGAACTCGCCCGCATCGAGCTGGAAGCGCATGCCCGCGACGTCCAGGACGCCGTGGAGGCGCACGAACGCCTGACGTCCCTGCTGGCCCGCGGCGCCTCGCTGGGGGAGCTATGCCTGTCGGTCGCGCAATTGCTGCAAGGCGGCGTCCTGGTATTGGACGATGCCCACCAGGTGATCGGCCGCGCGACGGCGCCCGGCTACACCGGCACGGCGGCCGATGCATTCGAACCCTACGGTCCGCACAGCGCAGCCCTGACGCGGGCCTTGGGCGAAAGCCGGCGCGCGGGCCGTTCGGCGATCGCCTATCGCGCCGGCAATGAAATCTGCCGCGCCACCGCCGTGATCGGCGGCGACGGCATGCTGGGCGCCATCCTGCTGTTCCGGCATGAAGACATGCGGGACATCTCGATCCGGACCTTCGAACGAAGCGCCAGCGTCATCGGCGTCGTCCTGCTGTCGCAGGAACATATGGCGGCAAGCAGAAGCCGCGACCTGTCGGCGCTGCTGCAATCGCTGCTCTCGCCCCGGCAGGGCGAACCCGCCATGACGCGCGAGCGTGCAGAGCGATTCGGCCTGGATCTTTCGGCGCCCATGTCGCTCATGCTGGTGGAGCTGGAACAGGCCGATGTGCCGGCCCTGGCGCGCCGCCTGCGCGGCGGCATCGGCGCGCCCGGCGTGCTGGTCGACGAGCTCGATGGCGTCCTGGCCGTCCTTTGCAATACAAGAAACGCGGCGGACCTGCCGCGCGTCTTCGACGCCGCCCTGCGCCCGGACCGGCCGCAGGCGTACCGCGGCGTGCTTTCGCGCCCGGCGCCAACACCCGCGGAATTGCCGGCCGTCCATGCCGCGTTGCGGCG
Source organism: Bordetella bronchialis (assembly GCF_001676705.1). Classification (NCBI taxonomy): domain Bacteria; kingdom Pseudomonadati; phylum Pseudomonadota; class Betaproteobacteria; order Burkholderiales; family Alcaligenaceae; genus Bordetella; species Bordetella bronchialis. Next base: position 520,777 of record NZ_CP016170.1, on the reverse strand, counting down.
TGCCCTGCCCCTGCTGGGCCGGCTGGGCATGCGAGACCGCATCGTTCAACAGAACGAGTTGGCCCTGTATTCGGTATTGTTCGAAACGCAGGACGCCGCCAGCCTGAAGGATTTCCTGGATGGCACCCTGGGCGGCGTCATCGAGCACGACCGCCGGCGCGGATCCTGCCTGGCGATAACGCTGCTGACCTACCTGGACAACCAGCAGAATGCCAGGGCCACCGCCCAGCGCCTGGGCATCCACGTCAACACCGTGCACCAGCGCCTGGCAAGCGCCGCCGCGCTGATCGGCGACCTGGCCGACCCGCAACGCTGCCTGCAGATCCATGTTGCCTTGCGGCTATGGAATACCGCGACGCCGTCCGCGGTTATTGACCCCAGTTCCGCATAAGCCGCTGCGATTCCGCGGCGTTCAAGCGCTTGGCTTCCTGCTCGGCGTAGTCGCGTTCGCCCGGGTCATACGAGCCTTCGTACAGGCACCTGCTGCGCAGCCACTTGCAATCGTCGCCAGCCGCGGACTTGCTCCCGGATCCGCCGGACGAACATCCCGCAACGACCGCGACAAGAAATAGCGACACGCCGCAACGGCACCAGGTTTGAATCGACATCTTCCCTACCCTACGAAAAGCCAGCCGTTTTTATAACAGACGCGAGGTGCGGCCATTTTCAGCCGGCTGTCCGGCCTTCTTCCGCTTGCTCCTCGAAAGCGGAACGCACGGCCTCCACCACCCGCTGTGCGGTGCTTTCGTCCTCCAAGCGAGGGTACTCTCCCTTCAGCTTTCCGGACACACGCCATCCGTTCTGCTTTATCGACCGTATTACCCGGTTCGCATCCTGACTTGGCATCTCCAACACGTCCTTGAGGCGCTCCTGGGCCAACTGGAAGGTGGCCAGCACACGGGCCTCATCCGCCATCTCCGTGCGTATGGTGTGTTCCACCACCCGCGCGGTGTAGAGGACATGCTCCGTGAGATCCGGATAGCGCCATGCAAAGCGCGCATCCTCATACGCATCGAACAACAGATTGCTTCGCGTGCCGTCCTCATACGTCGTCACCTTCCCGAACCGGTACTCCGAGACGTAGCGCCTCATGAAGGGACGCGAAAACACCTCCAACGTTCGATCGTAACCAGCTCGGAAATCGATGGAGCTTGTAATGGTGGCCGACACAGGCAGGATGACACCGTCGGGAACCGCCTTGTCGCGCACCAGGGTATCGTTGATCAGGAAACGGTGAATGCGGCCATTGCCGTCACGCATCGGATGGATGTACACGAAAGCAAAGGCCACCACCGCAGCGCGTGCAATAGATTCGGCTCCTCGGGTCGATATCTCGAACTCCTTGAGCCCTTCGAGCATGCATGGCACATCGTCGTAATGGGGCGCGATGTAATGCACGATGTCATCGCGCATCGTGGCTTGCCCGACAAAAACAGGGGAGCGCCGCAGGCCCAGACCCATGGCGTCGCGACCAAGAATACCCCCCTGAAGGATATACAGACTGTCATTACTGAGCGGATCGGCGATATGGCCGCAGTGCTCGGCAATGACGTGCGCAAACCGCTGGATCCTGTCCGCCTGGTCCGCCTCGCGTTCGATCAAAAAGCTCGCACGGGACTCCTTGAACGTAAGCCAGCTGGCCGTACGCATCAGCACATCAGCACCGAAGGCACGGTCTAGCTCCGCCAAAGCTACACCGAGATCGAAACGCAACGCATTTTGAGCGGCGGCCGTACGGCGGACTAAAGGACAAAAGTGGGGGGTCCCGGGCAGATTATGGTTGACCCGCCACCTGCGGACCCGCAACGGTTGCGCACGTGTCAGGTAGCCTTCCTGTGGAAGCACATCCACATAGCGCCCAGCTCTTGCATCTGGCACATCGAGCCGCTTGCCCGTCAGCCATTCGTACAGAAAACCCGCCCGTCGCGCATGCTTGCCGGCCCGTTCACGCAGGCACCACTCTTGAAGCGGCCCGGGCCCGGTTGCCGCGAACAGACGAGCGAAGAATTCCAGGTGGATCTCTTCGTGCTTCAAGCCGAATTCGAAATGTCCCGCGAAATCGTCCGGCGGCCGATAGCCCGGCGGATACTGGTTTTCGATATGCCCGCCGGTCTCGCGGCGAACCCGAACGGAGCCGATAGTGGATTCGACGCGCAGCGGCTGCGCCAGGGCGACGGCGTAGCGTTCTTGAAGAGCGTTAAAGCCGACGCGCATGGAATCCTCGCGAACCGAACTGATTTAGCACAATTTCGCCGATGTTACACAAAAAAAGCACGGCGGCCCGAGTTTCCCGCGATTTTGACACGGCAACGGCTTGGACGTTGTCGGCAAGCGGCACAGGGACGACGCGCTCGCAATGATCGTTAATATATAAGTAGCAGCTCGTAACATCGCGCCCACGCGTATGCGGGGTCAGCGTGCACGCGTGGAGGCTGCCGCCTCGGGAACCGCCACGTGCCGAACGTTGCGGGCGACCCGCCCTCAGTGCAGCACCGTCAGAACCACATAAAGGCAAGCCTTCAATGCAGCTCTACGTCGGTACATCAAGGGACTTCATTACCAGCGCCACCCGAAATGGCATTGCAAGCAGGCTGGAAAAGGCATTCCTGGACGCCTTCCATTACAAGCCATCTACCCAGGAAGTCCAAGCGTGGCAGAACTCGCTTTTTCGGATGGCGTACACGCTTCAAGAGGGGGACTTCATGGACCACGGCATCCTGCTCGAGTACCAACTTCCACTGTCCAGTCGCCGACTGGATTGCATGGTTACCGGCCATACCGACGAAGGTCGTTGTAGCTCTGTGATCGTCGAATTAAAACAGTGGAGCGAAGTGGAAGAGTCAAACGCGGAAGACTGCGTAACGACATGGGTCGCCGGGAGCAAGAAAGATATTCTGCACCCCTCTCGCCAAGTGGGACAGTATGAAGAATATCTTCGAGACATGCATTCTGTCTTCATACAAGGGGACGTCGAACTGCGGTCCTGCGCCTTTCTGCACAATCTGAGTTTCGATCCCGCCAACGAAATATATGCTGCAAGACACTCGCGAATCTTGGCCCGTTACCCTGCCTTCTCGGGGGATCAGCAAGACGACCTCGTCTCATACATGAGGCGCCACGTCGGGGGCGGTCGTGGTGAGCCGGTCCTGGACATGATCCTGAAAAGCCGATATGCGCCGAGCAAGAAGTTGCTGGAGCACACTTCGAAAGTAATTGCGGACCAGCAGTCGTACGTGTTGCTCGATAATCAACAGGTCATCTTCGCAAAGGTGCTCGCGGAAGTCCGCGAAGGGGCCAAGGCCGGCAAGCTCAAGAAGACCGTGGTTCTCGTGCATGGTGGGCCGGGCACCGGTAAGTCAGTCATCGCCCTGCATCTGCTCGGAAGGCTCTCGGGAGACGGCCTGAACGTGATGCATCTGACAGGGTCCAAGGCCTTTACGGAAAACATGCGCAGAATTGTCGGCAGCCGTGCCGCGGCGCAATTCAATTATTTCAATGTGAATAAACGCGGCGAACTTCCACCGAACCATTTCGACGCGCTCATCCTGGACGAAGCGCACCGCATCCGTGAAGCAAGCAAAGACCGTTTCACGAAGGCGAACGACTGGTCCGGTTTACCGCAAATCGATGAACTGATAGCCCCAGCGCGCGTCAGCGTCTTCTTCATCGATGATCGGCAAGTGGTACGCCCCGGGGAAGTAGGAAGTTCGGATCTCATCCGCGACGGGGCGAAACGCGCCAACGCGAAGCTCCTGGAGTACGAGCTCGACGCTCAATTCCGGTGCAGCGGCTCTGACGGATTCGTCAATTGGGTAGACAACACCTTGGGTATACGCCGCACAGCCAACGTCTTGTGGAGACGTGACGATCCCTACGAATTCCGCATCATTGACACCGTCGGCGAACTGGAACAGAGAATCCGGGAAAAAGCACAAGTGGGCAGCGCGCGCTTGGTAGCGGGATTTTGCTGGCCATGGTCCAAGCCGAATGCCGATGGAACACTGGTGCCTGACGTACGAATCGGCGACTGGTCGATGCCATGGAACGCCCAGCCAGACGCGGGCAGACTCGCCAGGAATATCCCGAAGTCAAACTTCTGGGCTTCAAGCTCCGGCGGATTGGATCAGGTAGGCTGCGTATATACCGCCCAAGGCTTCGAGTTCGACTATGTCGGCATCATTTTCGGGCAGGACTTGCGATACGACTGGAATACCAACGAATGGATTGGCGACAAAACTCGCTCGTTCGACAGCGTCGTGAAACGAGGCAAGGAGCGTTTCCTCGACCTCGTGAAAAACACCTACCGAGTGCTCTTCACGCGAGGAATTAAAGGCTGCTACGTTTACTTCGTTGACGACGATACTCGCAAATTTTTCCAAAGCCGCTTGGACTGACGCCATATGCCAAAAGAAAAACCTTTGATCGACACATCCGCCCTGGAAACCGCGCTCCAGGACTTCGCGGACGAACGCGACTGGAATCGCTTCCATTCGCCCAAGAACCTGGCGATGGCGCTGACGGGCGAAGTGGGAGAACTGGTGGAGATCTTCCAGTGGCTGACGGAAGAACAATCGCGGACCGTCGCCGATGATCCCGCGACGGCGCGTGCGGTCCGCGATGAGCTGGCGGATGTCGCGCTCTATCTGATAAGGCTGTGCAGCGTCCTGAAAGTGGATCTGAACGAGGCCATCACGCGGAAGATGCAGGCCAACAGCAAGAAATACCCCGCGCCGAACTGATGCCGCCTCGTCCGCCCTCCGTGTGTCCGGGTCCACGCGCGGCGGTCGCGAACGAGGATAGTCTCAAGACTCCGGGCGCCAGGCCCCTGTCGGGAGCCGCCCATCCTATTGCCTATTGCTGGCCCAGGATGCGTCGCAGCCGTTGTAGCTCGGCGATGTTCAGCCGCTTGGCTTCTTGTTCCGCGTAATTCCGTTCTCCGGCCTCGTAGGAGCCTTCGAAGATGCACCGGCTTCGTATCCCTTTGCACTGGTCGCCGGCCGGGGCGGCTTGCGCGGTGGGGGCCGGTTTGTCAGGCGCCGCCGAACCGGTCTCGGAGGGCTTGGGACTCGTAGAGGAACAGGCCGATATCAGCGCCATCAGGCCCAGCGCCGCCACGCGGCGGCTCAACGTTCGAACGGACATGTCCCATACCCACAATCGATGACAGCCGTTCTTATAGCAAGCGCCGGCCGCAGCTCCAAGCGCTACGTGGATGAGCATGGCCCGCATGCCGGTCCGTGGCGTGGGCAGGCATGCCCCGGCTTGCCCATCCGTCGGGCGGGCGCCTTCACATGCCGCGCCGCACGGCGGAGCGCCCATAGACCGGCCCCACCCTAGCCCGGCCGCGACAAGCGCCGCACCGCGGTGCGTGCCGCGGTGCGGATGGCGTCGGCGAACTGCGCGACGATGGCCGAGCGGGGCCGCATCGGCGAAAACAGGAAGCGCGGCCGCATATCGATGCGCGGCGAAAAGCGCCGCATGACCAGATCGGGAAACGCCGGCGTCATCAGGATGAAGTGGTCCACCAGCGCCACGGCGTTCAGCGCCTGCACCATCGCGCAAAGCGTGGCGGTACTGTTCGATACCAGCGCGGTGTCGTAGGGCACGCCGCGCTCGCGAAAGGCTTCCCGCAGCCGGAAGCCCGTGAACGTATCGTCCACGAAAGTCACGACGGGCCAGGCGGCCAGCAGCTCCGGCGTCAGCCGGGCATGCGCGGCCAGGGGATGATCGCGATGCAGCACGCAGACGACCTCGCTCTTGCAGATCTCTTCCACTTCGAGCGATGTCGCCGGCGTGGGGACATCGACGATACCCATATCGACCTGGCTGGTGCCCACGTACTCGATCACGTGCCGCGTCGGCAGCGCGCGCACATCGAACTGGACCTGCGGATGGCGCCGGTGGAAGACCTCCACGGCCTGGGCAACCACGGACATCGATAAGGTGGAAACGGAAGCGACCGTAATGCGGCCCCGCACGCCTTGCCGGATCTCCAGCGCCGCCTGCCGCACCGACTCGACGCTGCCGAACAGCCGCTCGACTTCCGGCATCAGCGCATCGGCTTCCGGCGTGCATAGCAGCCGGCCCTTCACGCGCTGGAATAGCGTCAAGCCCAGCTCTCCCTCCAGCAGGCGCAGCGTCTTGGTCACCGCCGGCTGCGAGATATACAGCATGCGCCCCGCCGCGGACACCGATCCGGTCTGGACCACCGCGCGGAAGATCTCCAGGTGACGCACATTCAACATATCGGGCATCCCATAACTTTTTGGAAGGAAGAAGCTGCCAAACCTGTATTGGATATTATGAGCCGACCTTCCTACACTGCAACGCATATCGATCGCGTCACCGCGAGATCCATGGGAGGACTGCCCCTTGAATATCCCCGGCAAAGCAGAATGGACCGCGCGCGCCGCGCGGTGCCAACCCGAATGGCGAGCCTTCATCGACGGCCAGTACCGCCCGGCACTATCGGGTGCGACCTTTCCCAGCGTCAACCCGGCGACCGGCCAGGAAATCGCGCAGATCGCCGCGTGCGATACGGCGGACGTCGATCTGGCCGTGGCCGCGGCCCGCCGGGCCTTCGAGTCCGGCGTGTGGTCGCGCCGCGCGCCGGCCGAACGCAAGCAAGTCCTGCTGAAACTGGCCGAACTGATGATGGTGCACCGCGAGGAACTCGCGCTGCTGGAATCGCTCGATGTGGGCAAGCCCATCGCCAACGCCTATAACGGCGACATCGTCAGTTCCGCCGGCTGCATCCAGTGGTACGCCGAGGCTATCGACAAGCTCTATGGCGAGATGGCGCCGTCCGCCCCCAACATGACCACCATGATCGTGCGCGAGCCGCTGGGCGTGGTGGCAGCCGTCGTGCCCTGGAACTACCCCTTGTCGATGGCGTCGTGGAAGCTGGGGCCTGCCCTGGCGGCCGGCAACTCCGTCATCCTGAAGCCGGCCGAGCAATCGCCGCTGACCGCGATCCGCATCGCCGGGCTGGCGACGGAAGCCGGCCTGCCGCCCGGCGTACTGAACGTGCTGCCCGGCTATGGCGAAACCGCGGGCCGCGCGCTCGGGCTGCACATGGATGTGGACGCCGTGGGATTCACCGGCTCCACGGAAGTCGGCAAATTATTCATGCAGTACGCCGGACAGTCCAATATCAAGCGCGTGGGCCTGGAATGCGGAGGCAAGAGCCCGCACATCGTGCTGGCCGACTGCCCCGACCTGGATGCGGCGGCGCGCGCCGTGGCGCTGGGCATCTTCAACAACAGCGGGCAGGTGTGCAATGCCGGCTCGCGCCTGATCGTCGAGGCCCCCATACGCGACGCCCTGCTGGAGAAAGTCGCCGCCGTCGGGCGCGAGCTGGTGCCTGGCGACCCCCTCGATCCCGCGACCCGCATGGGCGCGATCGTCAGCCAGGCACAGCACGAACGCGTCATGTCCTATATCGACGCAGGGCGGGCCGACGGCGCGCGGCTGGTCCTGGGCGGCAAGCCGGCGCGCGCGGATAGCGGCGGCTGGTTCATCGAGCCCACGGTCTTCGGCGACGTCCGCAACGATATGCGCATCGCCCGGGACGAGATCTTCGGGCCGGTGCTATCGGCCATCACCGTCACGGATTTCGACGAGGCCATCCGTATCGCCAATGACACCATCTATGGACTGGCGGCGGCGGTATGGACGGGAGACGTGGGACGCGCCCATCGGGCCGCCCAGCAGCTGCGGGCCGGCGTGGTGTGGGTGAATTGCTTCGACCGTGGCAATATGTCCGCGCCATTCGGCGGATTCAGGCAGTCGGGCTTCGGGCGCGACAAGTCCCTGCATGCCTTCGATAAATACATGGATTGGAAGGCGGTCTGGATAGCGTCCTGATCCAAGCCTGGCCGCCGGCCGCAACCGCAGTGCACGGAACAAGGGGATGAACATGACAAAGCACGATCCGCAACACCAGGCGCGCGGCGTATCGCGGCGTTCCGTATTGAAGGCCGGCGCGACGCTGGCCGGCATGGCGACCCTGGGCATGGCGCTGCCGCTGCGCGCCCAAGGCCGCGGCATCAGTGTCACCTGCTGGGGCGGGGCCTACGAGACGGCGGTGCGGCAGGCCTTTGCCGAACCTTTCGCCAAGGAAACCGGCGTGCCGGTCACCCTGGTCAACAACGCGGACCTGACCCGGATGAAGGTGCAGGTCGACAGCGGCAACGTGTCGTGGGATGTGTTCGACAGTATCGGCCCGCAGATCATGGCCGGCGCCCGCCAGGGCCTTTGGTCGCCCATCGACACCGGCATCGTCGATACCGGAAAGCTGCTGCAACCGGCGGGCAAGGACTATGTGGGCACCTACTCGTACGCCGGCGGCATCGCCTACGATCCGAAGAAATTTCCGGAGGGCAAGCACCCCACCACTTTCGCGGAGCTCTGGGACCTGAAGCGTTTTCCCGGACGCCGCGGGCTACGCTCGCGTGCCAGCGAGAACCTGGAGATGGCCCTGCTGGCCGATGGCGTGCCGCCCGCCCAACTGTATCCCCTGGACGTCGAACGCGCCTTCAAGGCGATGGACCGCATCAAGCCCGCCGTGCGCAAGTGGATCGAGACCACGCCTGAAACGGTGACCTTGCTGACCAGCAACGAGATCGACTTCTCCTATACCTACCTGAGCCGGGTACTGCCCGCGCAGCGCGCCGGTTCTTCGGTGGCCATGTCCATGCGCCAGACGCTGAACAGCCTGGAATACCTGGCCGTTCCCAAAGGCGGCAAGAACATCCAGAACGCCATGCGCTACGTCGCTTTCTGCCTGCGGCCGGACCGCCAGGCGGCGTTCTGCGAACAGGTGGAGTTCTCGCCCAACGTGGCGGGCGCGACCGAACTGGTCGGCGCGGAGGCGCGCCGGCGCATGCCGGACATGAAGAGCCCTGACGCCGTCGTCATCAACGATGCCTGGTGGGGCGAGAACTACGACAAGCTGCAACGCCGCTTCACCGAGTGGCTGTTGATCTAGGCCGCATCGCCATGCCGCATACCCTGAGCACCAGGACCGTGGTGGTCCTGCTGGCCCCCTTGTCCGCGCTGCTGCTGCTGTTCTTCCTGATTCCGCTCGGCCTGGTGGGATGGTCCAGCATCTATGACCAAGGCTACACGCTGCGCGGCTATGCGGAAGTGGCCGGCGGTACGCTGATCCATCGCGTCCTGCAGAATACGCTGCACATCAGCGTACTGGCCACCCTGACCAGCCTGGTACTGGGCTATCTGATCGCGATGCACCTGGCCGCCATGTCGCCACGCCGGCGCGCGCCCTACCTGATCATGGTGATGCTGCCTTTCTGGACCAGCATCCTGGTCAAGAGCTATGCCTTCACCATCGTGCTGGGCAGCAGCGGCGTGGTTAACCGCCTGCTGGGATGGATGTCGGGGGGAAGCTGGCATGTGGACCTGCTGTTCAACCGCGTGGGAGTGGTCCTGGGCATGACGAATTATCTGCTGCCCTTCATGGTGCTGCCGGTCATGGCCAGCCTGATCAACCAGAATCGCAGCCTGCACCTGGCCGCGGAAATCATGGGAGCGAGCCCATGGCGCATCTTCACGCGCATCACGCTGCCGCTCAGCCTGCCTGGCGTCTGCGCCGGCGTGCTGATGTGCCTGACGCTGTCCATGGGGATGTACATCACGCCGGCCCTGCTGGGCGGGCGCCAGGACATGATGCTGGCGAACCTGATCGACTTCTACACGCGCCAGACGCTGGACTGGACACTGGCCTCGTCCATCGCCTTCGTACTGCTGGCCATTTCCGCACTGCTGATCGCCATGCTGATACGGGTGCAGCAAGACCGGGAGACCACCTTCGCATGAGCGCGCCGCCCGACACCCCGTTGTCCTCCGCGTACACCGCGGGCCATGCCTGGCGGCTGGCGGGCGCGGCCGCCGCATGGGTGGGCTATCTGTTCCTGCTGCTGCCCAGCCTGGTGGTGATTCCCATCTCGTTCAGCGGCTCGCAGGAGTTGAGTTTCCCGCCCAAGGAGTTCTCCCTGGCGCTGTTCCGTCAGTTCCTGGGCGACCCCGCATGGTGGGGCTCCGCCTTGCAGAGCCTGCTGGTCGCATGCTGCGTCACCGTCCTGTCGCTGCTGATCGCCCTGCCGGCGTCGTACGCGCTGGCGCGCGGCCGGTTCCGCGGACGGCGCGTCATCGAGCTGGTTTCCCTGGCGCCGATGCTGGTCCCTGTCGTGGTACTGGGCCTTGGCATGTATATGCACCTTTCCACGCTGCGGCTCGTCAACACCACGCTGGGGGTGGTCCTGGCGCATACCGTGGTGACCATACCGTTCATGCTGGTGGCGCTGGGCGCGGGATTGCGCCATGCCGATCCCGCGCTGGAAACCGCCGCCATGATCATGGGTGCGGGCCGGCTGCGCATTTTCACGGAAGTCGTCCTGCCGCAGATCCGCCCGTCCGTGCTGGTGGGCGCGTTGTTCGCCTTCCTGATTTCCTTCGACGAGGTCATCGTCGCCTACTTCATCACGGGGCCGGAATCGCTGACCTTGCCCGTCAAGATGTACAGCGCGATCCGCTGGGAGGTGTCTCCGGTTCTGGCCGCTGTCTCGACCCTGCTCACCATTCTTTCGCTGTTCGTCTGCCTGGCCATCATGGCCCTGGGGCCGGCCCAGCGGCACAGCGACTGACCGAGGACATCCATGGCGACGAGCTACGACGCGATCATTATCGGCGGGGGACACAACGGCCTGGTCTGCGGCGCCTACCTGGCGCGGGCGGGACGCAAGGTGTGCGTGCTGGAACGGCGCGACGTCATCGGCGGCGCCGCCGTCAGCGAAGCGGTCTGGCCGGGCTACCGGGTATCGGTCGCTTCCTACACCATGGCCTTGCTGCAACCGCGCATCATCCAGGAACTGGATCTGGCGCGCCACGGCTATGCCGTCATCCGGCCCACGCCCATGCTGCACCTGTATGGCGAAGGACGCAGCCTGGTCTTCGGCAGCGATGCGCAGATCCGCGATGGCATGCGCCGCTACAGCGAAGCCGACGCCGCAGCCTATCCGCGCTATCGCGACCACATGGCCCGCCTGGGCGCGACGGTGTCGCGCATGCTCTGGGAGATCCCGCCCGACCCGGCCGCGCCGAATCTCGCGGAACGCCTGCGGCTGTTGCGCTTCGCCTGGCGCTATCGCAATATCGGCGAGCAGTTCTACGATCTGTACGACGTCCTGACCCTGAGCGCGCGCGACTTCCTGGGCCGCTGGTTTTCCTCGGATGAGGTCATCGCGGCGCTGGGCTTCTACGTCGCCTGCGGCGGCGCCACGACCACGCTATCCGCGCCCGGGTCGGCGTATGTGCTTCTGCGGGGATATGTCCGCGATCACACCACGGCGGCGGGGCCGGCCGGTTTCGTGCGCGGGGGCATGGGCTCCATCTCCGAAGCCATTGCCGCCGCCGGCCAGGCGCACGGCATGCAGGTCCGGCTCGGATGCGCGGTGGCGCGGGTCAACGTCCAGGGCGGTCGCGCGACCGGCGTCACCCTGCAGAACGGCGAAACGCTGCAGGCGAAGTGCGTGGTGTCCAACGCCGCCACCAAGGTGCTGTTCCGCCAGTTGGTCGATCCCAAGGAGGTACCGGGGGATTTCCTGGAGCGGGTCGACCGCATCCGTGACGGCTCGCACGCCTTCAAGGTGAATCTGGCGATGAACCGGCTGCCGGTCTTCAAGGACTTCGACGCCGCATCCGCCGGTTTCGACTATCCGACGCAGGTGCGTATCGCCCCTTCGGTGGACTACCTGGAACAGGCCTACGATGCCGCGCGCCAGGGCGGCCTGGCCCCCCGCTTGCCGCTGGTCGTCCTGGCCCCCAGCAAACTCGACCCCAGCGTCGCGCCGGCCGGCAAACACCTGATCAGCATTTTCGGCCAGCACATGCCCTACCGCCTGCGCGGACTGGATCGCGACGCCGCGCGCGACCGCCTGCGCGACGCGGTATTCGACACGCTGGAAGCCCATGCGCCCGGATTCCGGGACTGCGTGGACCACATGCAGGTCCTGGCGCCGCAGGACCTGGAAGAGCGTTTCGCCCTGCCGGGCGGCCACGTGCATCACGGGGAGCTCAGCGCCGACCAGATTTTTTTCCGTCGTCCGGTGCGGGGCGCCGCCGACTATCGCACACCCATCGCCGGTTTGTACCAGTGCGGGGCGTCCGTCCATCCCGGTGGCGGCGTCACGGGCGTGCCCGGCCACAACGCCGCGCGGGTCATCCTGCGCGGCATTCGCTGAATTCCAGGGATGCGAACGCCATGAACATGATCGAACTGAAACAGGTGTCCAAGCGCTATGGCGGCGTGCAGGCCCTGCACCCCGTGGACCTGGCCGTGCGCAAAGGCGAGTTCGTCACGCTGCTCGGGCCCAGCGGCTCGGGCAAGACCACGCTGCTGAACCTGATCGCCGGCATGGTGCCCCCGTCGACCGGACGGATACTCATAGACGGCCGCGACGTCACCGCCAGCCCGCCCAGCCAGCGGCAACTGGGAATGGTGTTCCAGAACTACGCCCTGATGCCGCACATGACGGTGTTCGAGAATATTGCCTTCCCCTTGCGCGTACGCAAGCTTCCGCGACCGGAGATCGTGCGCAAGGTGCACGAAGTGCTGGAGCTCGTCCGGCTGCCCGACCTTGCCGGGCGCAAGCCGCGCGAGCTTTCCGGCGGGCAGCAGCAGCGGGTATCCCTGGCGCGCTGCATCGTCTACAACCCCGCGCTGATCCTGTTGGACGAGCCGCTGGGCGCCCTGGACAAAAAGCTGCGCGAGCAGATGCAGCTGGAGTTGCGGCGCATCCACGCCGAGCTGGGCATCACCATGCTGAACGTAACGCACGACCAGGACGAGGCCCTGACCATGTCGGACCGCATCGTCCTGATGAACGGCGGCCGCATCGAGCAGCAGGACCGCCCGGAGAACCTGTACTTCCGCCCCGCCACGCGGTTCGCGGCCGACTTCATCGGAACGGCGAATCTGCTGGCCTGCCAGGTCCGGTCGGTCAGCGAGGATGGCGTGGCCGTGTCCACGGTTTTCGGCGACACGCAAGCCACGCCCCTGGACGCGGCCGCATCCCCGGGCGGCACGGCGGGCGCGGCGCCCGCGGTGGCGGCGGGCGCATCCGCCTACCTTTTGATACGGCCGGAAAGCATCACCATGCACCAGGCGGGGCCGCTCGCTGGCGGCGGCGCAACGGACGGCGCCAAGCCGCCCATGCCCGCGGGCATGCAAGGGGTCGATGGCATTCTGGAAGACACCATCATCCTGGGCGGCATTGTGCGCCACCACGTACGCGTGGCAGGGTCCGCGCGGATGGTGGTGCAGGAACCGAACCGCCGCGAACGCGTGCCGCTGCCGCGCGACGCGCCGGTTCGGCTGTCCTGGTCGCACCGCGATTGCCTGGTGCTGGACTAGCACACGGCAGATGACTTGCAGCCCGGGACACGCCCGCAACCCCATGGCGCCCCACGCGCCGGGACCGCTCATGACATGACGCAGCACTGAACGCCGCGGCCTGACACTTCATGGAGATTCAATGCATACACAGTCTTCGACCGTGCAGGACGAACTCGCCCGTCGCCTGCGCGAAGAATCGCTAGCCCTGCCCGAATCGCTGGGTGAATTCGTACGCCAGCGCGCCGCCCTGATGGGCCACGCGACCGCTGCCGTGTGGTTCGAACAGCAACGGTCACTCACCTACGCCGAACTCGACGAGCAGGCCGATCGGCTGGCCTGCAGCCTGCTGGCCTTGGGGGTGCGCAAGGGCTGCCACGTTGCCGTCATGCTGGGCAACACGCCCGCATTTCCGATCAGCTGGATCGCGCTGGGGCGCATCGGCGCCGTCATGGTGCCGGTCAACACCTCGTACACCGCCGACGAGCTGGATTTCGTGCTCCGGGATTCCGACGCGCAATACGCCATCGTGGCCTCGAACCTGCTTCCCAAGCTGGAGGCCCTGCCTGCCTTGCCGCCCTTGCTGGCGCCGGAACGCATCGTCGTCCACGGCGTACCCGGTGGCGTGCAGGCCGTCCCGGCACCGGAGACGGCTGCGCAGGGCGCGGTCATGCCGGACGTCACCCGGGACGTCACCCGCGACGTCACGCCGCGCGGCGATGGCGGGACGCAAGGGGATGCCGGGAGCAGGCGCGGCGCCCATGCGGATTGGCATGCCTTGGTTCGCGCCGGTCACGCGCCGTTTACCGCGCCCGTCCCGGTGGCCCATACCGACGTGCTGAACCTGCAGTACACCTCCGGCACGACGGGCTTCCCGAAGGGATGCCTGTTGACCCACGACTACTGGATGATCCACGCCCACAACTCGGCCAGGCATAGGCGTACCGACGCGGGCGGCATCCACAATGTGCTGATCTGGGCGCCTTTCTTCTACATGGACCCCATGTGGCAATTCCTGATGACGCTGGCACTGGGCGGCACGGCCTACGTCGCGGACCGCATGAGCCTGAGCCGCTTCATGTCCTGGCTGAAGGAATACCGGATCCACTACTGCATCTTCCCCGAGCCGGTGCTGTCGCACTACCCGGAGTCGCCGAGCGATCGCGACGTCAGCCTGAAGTACATCAGCATCTACGGCTGGACGGAATCGGCGCGCCGCGACGTGCAGCGCCGCTTCGCCGTGACCGCGCGCGAAGGCTACGGCATGACGGAAATCGGCACCGGCGCGCTCATGCCCGCCTGGGCCCGGGAGATGTCGCTCGTGCGCAGCTGCGGCCTGCCCGCGGCCTTCCGCCGCATGCAAATCCGCAACGAGGACGGCACGCCCACGCCGGACGGCGAGATCGGCGAACTCTGGGTGCGCGGACGCGGTCTTTTCCTGGGCTATTACAAGCGGCCCCAGGCCAACGCCGAAAGCTTCGACGGCCCCTGGTTCCGAACGGGCGACCTGTTCCGCCGCGACGCCGATGGCTATTACTACCTGGTCGGACGCATCAAGGAAATGATCAAGCGCGCCGGCGAGAACATCGCCGCCAACGAAGTGGAGGCCGTGCTGCGCGGGATGGACGACATCGAAGAGGCCGCCGTCGTCCCCGTGCCGGATCCGCTGCGCCGCGAAGAGGTCAAGGCCTACATCAAGCTGCGCGCCGGCCTGACCGCCGCGGACGTTCCCCCGGAAGCGATCTTCGCGCACTGCGCCCGGCACCTGGCTCCTTTCAAGGTCCCGCGCTACCTGCAGTACATGGAAGAGGACTTTCCCCGTACGCCCTCGCGCAAGATCGCCAAGAAGCGTCTTATCGCCGAAACCGCCGACCCCTATGCCGGCAGCTACGATCGCCAACAATCGAGCTGGCGCTGATGCGCCTCCAGGAGACCGCCATGTTCGTCGATTTCTCCAGCCGCCCGCCGGCGCCCGGCTTCGAAGGCAAGGCTCCGCACCTATCGAACTACCGGCGCGTCTACAGCAATAGCGAAGCCGAGGTCGATCGCGCCATGGGGCCGGACGCCCTGCGCGACTACCTGAACACCTACGAACGCCTGGATGCGCGCGCCGTGGTCCTGAAAGCGCGCGATCTCGGTTCCACCTTCGGCTTCAAGATCGCCAACGAGACCGTGGCGGCCTTCTGCCGGGACCACGGCCCGCGCTATGTCGGCTTTGCCGGCGTCGACCCGCATCGCGGCATGGCAGCCGTGCGCGAGTTCGAACATGCCGTCCGTGAACTGGGCCTGCGCGGCCTGAACATCCAGGGCTTCGAACTGGGCCTGGACATCGACGACCGCCTGCTTTACCCGCTGTACGCAAAATGCGTGGAGCTGGGCGTGCCGGTCAACATACATTGCGGAACGAATTTCTCCACCCACGCTTCCATGCAACACGGACATCCTCGGGCGCTCGACCGTGTGCTGCGGGACTTTCCCGAACTGCGCGCCTGCGCCTCGCCGCCCGGCTGGCCGTGGGTAAATGAACTGATCGCCGTGGCATGGCGCCACCCCAATCTGTGGATAGGTACCCTGGCCATCCGGCCCCGCCTGATGACCACGCCGCATTCCGGCTACGAGCCGCTATTGCAATACGGCAAGACGGTGCTCAAGCATCGCATGATCTTCGGCACCGCCTTTCCCATGATGCCGGTGCAGCGGACACTGGACGAATTCGCCGCCCTGCCGCTGCCCGATGCGGTACGCCAGCGCTGGCTGTGCGACAACGCGATGGAGTTCCTGGGATTGGATGCGGGTCCTTGACTGACGCCGGGCATGCGCGGGAAGCGCGCGCGTGCGCCGGCAGCGCGCCGCGACGTCGGCAGGCAGTTTGACGGGGATCGCTGGGCGCATCTCGTTGGTACACACGAGAATTGGACATCTTGGTCCTTCTATTCGTGCACGATCTCGCCCAGAATCCAGCGGACGATAGATAGAGCCGTCCCGTCGGGACACGCATCGATTCATCGCGCACACCGTCTCCGCATCCGGCGAAAGCGGCAAAGACATGAACTTCCGAGATCGCCCTCGCAGTCAGCAAGCCAACGGCGCGGACCATCCGCCCGGGATCGGCGAGAGGATCAACGACCGATCGGCGCCGCCGACGGAAAGCGCTGTCCGGGACTGGCTCGGTCCGAAGGCATTCGGGCATTGGGCGCGGCTGCGAAGCTGGATCGACCTGTCCTATCCCGGCGTTTTCCAGCCGGAGTGGCTCTATGGCGGCAAGAAACGCGGCTGGGCCCTGCGCTACAGGAAGACAAGAGCGCTCTGCGCCTTGCTACCCGGATACAGGCTGCTTTCTGTCCAGGTCGTCCTGGGCCGCGCGGAGCGGGAACGATTCGAGGAGCGGCGGCATCTCTGGCGGCCGGAGTTGCTCCAGCTTTACGATAAAGCTCCCGCATACCCTGATGGAAAGTGGCTTACCCTTGCGGTATCGTCCGCGGCCGACCGGCTCGATGTGACCGAGTTGGTCGGCATGAAGCGCCCCCCGATATCGCGGGGCTGACCCTGCCGCAGGTCCGCGGCCGCGGTCGCGATGATGGCCGGCGTTCGGTCCGAACCTTGCTCTACGCTGCCGTCACTTCCAGCCCACGTTGCACCCCCGGGCGCGCCAGCCCGCGCGCCAGCCATGCCTGCACATGAACGAAGCGGTCGAAGCCGACGAGTTCGCGCGCCTCGTAGAAGCCGATCAGGTTGCGCACCCAGCCCAGCAGCGAGATATCGGCGATGCTGTAATCGGTGCCCATCACCCAGTCGCGGCCCGCGAGACGTTGCTCGAGGACACCGAGCAGCCGGGCCGACTCGGCCACATAGCGGTCGCGCGGACGCTTGTCCTCGTACGCCTTGCCGGCGAACTTATTGAAAAACCCAACCTGGCCGAACATCGGTCCGACGCCACCCATCTGCCACATCAGCCACTGTATCGTTTCGTACCGCGTGTGCGGATCCGTCGAGAGGAACTTGCCGCTCTTGTCGGCGAGATAAAGCAGAATGGCACCCGACTCGAACAAGGCCAGAGGCCGGCCGCCGGGCCCGTCGGGGTCGTAGATCGCCGGGATCTTGCCATTGGGGTTGATCGCAAGAAAGGCCGGATCATGGTTCTCGTTCGCCATAATGTCGATCCGGTGCGGCTCGTAGGCCAGCCCGGTTTCCTCCAGCATGATGCCGACCTTCACCCCGTTGGGCGTGGGCAGGGAAAACAGCTGGAGCCGGTCAGGATATCGCGCCGGCCAGCGCGAAAAAATGGGGTGGTTGACTGCCACTTTCGTTCTCCTCGGTTTGTCGGCCCCGCGCCACGCGCGCGGGCCGGACAGCGTTCCGCTCGGTCATGGTCGAAGGTTTCCACTTTAGAGCTGTGCGACGCGAAATTCGAGACCGCATTGGCTCAATAGCATGCCCGGAAAGATCAGAAGCAGCCTTCGCTGCGCCTGGCGGCGCCGGTCTCGGAATCCTCGATCACCGCGCCAGGAGACGGCCCAGCCAGTCGCCTTGGCCCATACCGGGTTCAGATCGATCCCGCCGGCGCAACGGCAGGGAAATCCTTCTCCGGATCGAACACGTTGTTGAAGAAGTTCGTCAGGGAATACATGGCGACCAAGGCAACGATCTCCATGATGTTCGCGTCCGTGTAGCCGGCGTCGCGCACAGCTTGCAGGTCGGCATCGCCGACCTGTCCGCGCGCCTCGATGACTTTGCGCGCGAACTGAAGGGCGGCGTCACGCTTCGGGTCCGTCGCGTGGCCCTTGCGCGCGAGAATGATGTCCTCGGCGGGCATCTTGGCCATATGCGCGGCCGTAAAGCTGTGGACGGTCAGGCAATAGTTGCAGCCGTTCACTTCGGAGACGGCAAGACCGATACTGTCGCGAGTCTTCACGTCGAGCGCTTTGCTCAGGGAGCCCAGCAGCGCGGCCCACGCATTGAACGCAATGGGGCTCTGTGCGAAGGTGGCCATCATATTGGGGGTAAAACCGATGTTCCGGGTAAACCCGTCCAGGGTCGGTTTGGAGTCGGCCGGGACCTGTTCCGGCTTCAGCGCTGCGGTTCGTGCCATTTCTATCTCCGTAAATGAGCGGTTCGGTGAATCACTACACAAGGTCCTGCACCAGGCTGGCCATCGTCGGTTCGATGGTCGACATCAGGGCTCGGCAAGCATCGGCCGCGCGAACCGGGTCCAGGAAAGCGGTGGCTTGCAGCGGCAGGTAATGGACGGTATGCAGGCCGATGCAGCCGAGCGCGGCGGAAAGATACGGTGTGAGGAAATCCGATGAGCTGTTCGGACAACCGTACCGCTTGGATCGCCGGCTTCACCAGGGATCAAATCAAGTCCAGCACGTCGGCTACGGGACGGCGCGGCTTCTGTGCCCAGTTGCCTGGACGTTCCGCCCCTACGGCCAACAGCATGACGGGAACTTCTTCTTCCCCCAGCCCGAATTCCAGGTGTACGGCATCGGCATCGAAGCCGATCATCGGCGTCGAACCCAGGCCGAACGAACGCGCCGCGTAGATCATCGCCGCCGCGCCGAACGTCGCCGTGCGTATGGCCTCGTCGCGCCTGCGCTGGGGATAGGCCATATACAGATCGCGCGCGGGAATTTCCCATTCCGGCACCATTGCCGCCGGCATGACGCCCGCTTCGACCAATGGCGCCAGGCGTTCCGGTATGACACTGGTATCGACCAGTTGGCCGCAGACAATGAAGGTCACGGCCGCGTCGACGACCGCGGGCTGGTTCCAGGCGATCGGGAACAGCCTTGCCTTCGATTCGCGGGTGCGCACCGCGATGAAGCGCCAGTTCTGCAGATGGAACGAGGTAGGTGCCGCGGTACCGATGCGCACGAGTTCATGGATTTGTTCGTCGCTCAATGTCGCCGCGGGGTCGTAGTACTTGGAGGCGCTGCGGCTCAGGATGCACTCGATGACGGCATTGCTTTTGGTGGTTCCGATTGTCATGGTTATTCCTATGGGCAAAGGTAGGTGGAACAGCGGTAGGGCAGTTACCTGACAGGCGTCGTCAGTTCTTTGTCGTTGGAATCAAGGACAAATATCGCCAACAGCTTCGCAGGCCGGGTTTTGCTCGCGTTCCTGCTTACGGGATGGCTGGCGCCGGGTGGCTCCGACCAGCTCTCGCCCGCACGGTACACACGCACCTCGCCATCGTTGACCTTCGATTCGATCGCGCCCGATATCACGTACGCATAGATGAATGCCGACTTCGCGTGTACATGCGGTGGCGAGGCGGCGCCCGGGGGGTACTCGACCTCTACCGCGATGAGGGATTTGCCCGGAATATCGGGAAGCGCTTGCTCGAATTTCGGCGCCACGATTTCGCCAGGGCCACGCGCCGCTGCGATCGCGCTGGCCAGGATCGCAGCCGTCGCGCAGAATGCGGCCATCGTTCGACGAGACATCATGGTCGACCTTTAATTCCGAATTGACCGCCGAATTCTGTACCATCGATGGTACGAACAGAAGTACCAAGAACCTGAATTTTCGTGTGTACCAACGCCATGAATTCCAGCCTGAAGATCCGGCTCGACCGGAACGCGAAGTCGTCTCTTTCGGAGCAGATCCGCGCGAGCATCCGAAGCGCCATCGAATCGGGCCGGCTGTCGCCTGGCACCCGGCTGCCTTCGTGGCAAGACCTGGCCGCACAGCTGGGCGTGGCTCGCGGCACGGTCCAAGCGGCATATGAACGGCTGGCCGATGCGCAGATGATCGAGACCTTTGGCGCGGGCGGCACGCGCGTGGCGCCGCGGCCGCGCGCGGCCGCGGTTCGGCCGCAGGCACCGCGGCCCGGGCCCTTCATGAGGGCTTATGAAGAGATGAATGCCGGGCCGGCGATTTTCCAGCTCGGCATCCCGGCGTTCGAAGGACTGCCGGATAAGCTTTTCTCGCGCGCCCGATCTTCCAATCTATTGAAGACGGCGGGCGTATCGTCCCTGCTCTATCCCGATCCCCGGGGCGAGTACGAGCTGCGCCAAGAGATCGCGGGATATCTCTCCATCGCCCGGAATGTGCAGTGCTACCCGGAGCAGGTGTTCATCACATCGGGATACATCGCCGGCCTGGGTCTCGCGTTGCGGGTGCTGGGCCTGGACGGCAAGAAAGCCTGGATGGAAGAGCCCGGCTTCATGGTCACGCGGAAAGGTCTGGAACTCGCCCGGATGAATATGGTTCCCGTACCGGTGGACGCCGAAGGCATCAACGTGGACTATGGAATCGAGCATGCCGGGGATGCCGCGCTGGTGGTCGTGACGCCCGGCCAACAGGCGCCACTGGGCTCGACCCTGTCCTTGAGGCGACGGCTTCAACTCCTGGAATGGGCGGCGGCGCGCCACGCCTGGGTCATTGAAGACGACTACCTGAGCGAACTGCAACTGGCGGGCAGGCCGGCACCGGCCCTGGCGTCCTTGGACGAAGGCAAGCGCGTCATCCACATAGGTTCTTTCAGCAAGACGATCAGCCCGGGGTTGCGGCTGGGCTTTGTGGTGGCCCCGACTGAACTCGCCAACGCTTTCGCGGAGGTAGCGGCAACGCTGGCCCCCGCGCCGTCGCCCGTCGTGCAGCTTGCCACGGCGCAGTTCATGCGTGACGGCCACTACGTCCGCCGTGTCCGTCGGCTCAAGCGCCTGTATTCGGCCCAGCATGACGCGCTATGCGAGCAGCTGCGCCTGCACAACGCGGAGTGGGTGGACGCAGGCCTGGCTGTGCTCCTCCGGTTGCCCGAAGGCGCCCCGGACGCGCAGATCGTCCGGGAAGCGATGACGATAGGCATGGCGCCATCGCCTTTGACCGCCTGGTTCGGAACGCCGTCCTGGGCCTTGCCCGGCCTGCTGCTGGGGGTGGCCACCGCGCCGGAACAGCATGTCGCGACAGCGTGCCGCCGACTGTTCGGAATTGTCGAGCGATATCGCCAGTCCGCTGCATAGGGATCGCGTCGGCGCCAAGGCAAGGGACGCTATGGAGGCGACACATCGGAAGCGGATGCGTGCGTCCTTCCGATTCCACCAGGATGCGTTCGGGCAAATTGACTCGCTGCTGCGCGCCATGGCGCTACGGGCTCGAGTCGCGTCCCATGGCTGCTCGCAACGATGGCCGGAAAAATGTACCGGATCGGATGGACCCGCCGGCGAATCTTCCAGGAACCGACGGGCGCCTATAACAGGAAACCCTTCAGGATCAAGGGCTTGATCACTCAAGAGACTGCAGTGACCGTCCTAGAAATGGAGCGGGTGATGGGAATCGAACCCACGCTTGAGGCTTGGGAAGCCGCCGTTCTACCATTGAACTACACCCGCGAAGGCCGTACCGCCGGCAAGCGCTCGCGGCAGGGAAAGGGATTATAGCGCGGCCTGCGCCCTAACCAGCCACGTGGCTACGCTCATCACACCTGGCCCGCCCGCGTCGGCCGTCGGCCCCACTACAATGGCGCGCTATGAATACGACATCCGCCTCCGACGATAACGAGCCCCCCGCTCCGTCGCCGCTTTCCACCGCTACCCGGGCTGCCCTGGCGCCCGCCGAGCACGCGCCCGACAGCCCTGGCGCCACGCACATCCGCAGCTTCGTCCACCGCCGCGGCCACATTACGCAAGGCCAGCGCGATGCCCTGGAACGGCTGCTGTCGCAGTGGGCGATTCCCTACACCCAGCGCGTCCTGGACCCCGCGGCTGCCTTCGGCCGCCCGGCCCCCACCATCCTGGAAATCGGCTTCGGGATGGGCGAGACCACCGAGCGCATCGCCCTGGACCGGCCGGGCGACAACTTCCTCGGCGTGGAGGTGTTCAACGCCGGCGTGGGCGCCATGCTCAAACGCATCGAGGCGTCCGGCCTGCGGAACGTGCGCATCATCCAGCACGACGCCGTGGAAGTCCTGCGCGACATGATCGCCCCGGATTCCCTGGATGGCGTGCATATCTACTTTCCGGACCCCTGGCCGAAGAAGCGCCACCACAAGCGCCGGCTGATCCAGCCGCCCTTCGTCGCCCTGCTGGCCAGCCGCGTCAAGCCCGGGGGTTACGTACATTGCGCCACCGACTGGGAACATTACGCCCAGCAAATGCTCGAAGTCCTGGGCGCGGAACCGCAGCTGCGCAACACCGTGGACGGCTACGCCCCGCGGCCCGATTTCCGGCCCCAGACCAAGTTCGAAACCCGGGGCCTGCGCCTGGGCCACGGCGTCTGGGACCTAATGTTCAAGCGAGTCGCCTGAATGCTCTTCCCCGCCATCGAACCTTATCGTCACGGCATGCTGGACACCGGCGACGGCCACCAGGTGTACTGGGAGCTGTGCGGAAACCCCGACGGCAAGCCGGCCGTCTTCCTGCATGGCGGACCGGGCAGCGGGTGCTCGCCCGTGCATCGGCAATTGTTCGATCCGACCCGGTACAACGTGCTGCTCTTCGACCAGCGCGGCTGCGGGCGCTCCCGCCCCCATGCCAGCCTGGACAACAACACCACCTGGCACCTGGTGGCGGACATGGAACGCCTGCGCACCGAGGTCGCCGGCACGGACCGCTGGCTGGTATTCGGCGGATCCTGGGGATCCACCCTGGCGCTGGCCTATGCGCAGACGCATACCGAGCGGGTGGCCGGTTTGATCCTGCGCGGCATTTTCACCGTGCGGCGCTCGGAAGTGCAGTGGTATTACCAGCATGGCGCGTCGGAGCTTTTCCCGGACCTCTGGGAGGAATACCTGGCCCCCATCCCGCCGGAAGAACGGCACGACCTGGTGCAGGCCTACCGCCGCCGCCTGACCGGCAGCGACCCGGTGGCGCAGCTGGCGGCCGCCAAGGCCTGGAGCCGCTGGGAAGACAGCACGATCACCATGCTGCCCAGCATGCGGCACCAGCAAAGCCATGCCGGCGACCAGGCGGCCCTGGCCTTCGCCCGCATCGAAAACCACTACTTCGTCAACGAGGGCTTCATGGCCGAGGGCCAGCTCATCCGCGACGCGCACAAGCTCCGCGACGTGCCGGGCGTAATCGTGCAGGGACGTTACGATGCCTGCACGCCGGTGCGCACGGCATGGGACCTGCATCGCGCCTGGCCGCAGGCGCGGCTGCACATCGTTCCGGATGCCGGCCACGCCTTCGACGAGCCGGGCATTCTGGCGCACTTGATCGAAGCCACCAATCGCTACGCGGCGACGGGCCGCCCCTGAGCCGTCACCTGACCACCATGATGAATATCCAGCTGAACGGAGAAGCCAGGCAGATCGCACCCGACACCACGGTGCTTGGCTTATTGGAATCCCTGGGCTACGTCGGCAAGCGCGTCGCCGTGGAAAAGAACGGCGAAATTGTTCCCAAAAGTCAGCACGCCGGCACGGTATTGAAACAAAACGACAAGCTGGAGATCGTCGTAGCCGTCGGCGGCGGTTGAGCCAGGCAAGTGTTACGGTGCCGCGCATGGGGCCTGCCCCAAACGCAACCAGTTACAACTCATTGACGATATTCGGCCTAGGGCGTACGCATAATGAGCCCTGCCATTGAACTTCCGCAGCGTGTTCGATGGGATTGCCGGCGCGGATCTTTCCCCTCCCGCTCCGGTCACATCGGCCAGGTTAAAACCTGGCCGTTTTTTTGGCGGCGCGCCCGGCTCAGCGCATGCCGCCGAACCGTCCCAGGCCTTTCAGGCCGCCCATGGCCCGCATCATCTTGGCCATGCCGCCTTTTTTCATCTGCTTCATCATGCCCTGCATCTGCTCGAACTGGGACAGCAGGCGGTTGACCTCCTGTACCGGTACGCCCGCGCCCGTGGCGATACGGCGCTTGCGCGAGGCCTTGATGAGCTCCGGCTTGGCGCGCTCGGCCGGCGTCATGGAATTCAGGATGCCCTCGGTGCGGCGCAGTTGCTTGTCGGCCTGGCCGCTTTGCAATTGGCCGGCCGCCTGCTGGAACTGGGCGGGGAGCTTTTCCAGCAGGGCGCTCATGTCGCCCATTTTCTTGACCTGGCCCAGTTGCTCGCGAAAGTCGTTCAGGTCGAACTTGTTCCCCGACTTGAGCTTGGTGGCCAGCTTTTGCGCTTCCGCGATATCGATATTGCGCTGGGCTTGTTCCACCAGGGAGACGATGTCGCCCATGCCCAGGACGCGCTGGGCCATGCGGTCCGGGTAGAAGGCCTCCAGGCCATCCAGCTTTTCGGAGACGCCGACGAATTTCAAGGGCTTGCCGGTCACATGCCGGACCGACAGCGCCGCGCCGCCCCGGGCGTCGCCGTCCAGCTTGGTCAGCACCACACCGGTCAGCGGCAGCGCGTCGGCAAAGGCGCGGGCGGTATTGACGGCGTCCTGGCCCTGCATGGCGTCGACCACGAACAGGGTTTCGACCGGCTTGACCAGGTCGTACAGCGCGCGGATTTCGCGCATCATGGCCTCGTCGATGCCCAGGCGGCCGGCCGTATCGATGATCAGCACATCGTAGTGATAGCGGCGGGCATGGTCGACAGCGTTACGCGCGATGTCTTCCGGCTTCTGCGTGGGCTCGGACGGCAGGAAATCGACGCCGACCTGCCCGGCAACGGTTTTCAGCTGCTCGATGGCGGCGGGGCGGTATACGTCGGCGCTGACCACCAGGACTTTCTTCTTGCCGGTCTTGCGCCCGTTCTGGACGTGGTTGCCTTCGGACAGCCAGCGTGCCAGTTTGCCGGTGGTGGTCGTTTTACCGGCGCCCTGCAGGCCCGCCATCAGGATGACGGCGGGCGGCTGGACCGCCAGCGAGAGCTCGCCGGCGTCCGGGCCCAGGTCGCCGCCCATCAAGGAGGTCAATTCCTTGTGGACGATGCCGACCAGCGCCTGGCCCGGGCTGAGACTGGTGGCGACTTCTTCGCCCAGGGCCTTCTCCCTGACGCGGGAAACGAAATCGCGCACCACCGGAAGCGCCACGTCGGCTTCCAGCAGCGCCATGCGTACTTCGCGCAGCATTTCCTGCGTATTGGCTTCGGTCAGGCGGGCTTCGCCGCGCAGCGTCTTGACGACGCGCGACAAGCGTTGAGTGAGATTGTCGAGCATGAGTGGCGTTTCCGCTTAAACTAGTCGGCTGGCAGGGGCCGGCACAGCGCTGATCGCGCCGGCGCGCGCGGCACCGGCAATCGGCCGGCGAAACCCGCGCGCGGGCCCCATCGAGAACAACAACGGTTCCTATGTCATCAGGCATTGTATTTCACGCGGTCGCCGCGCTGGCGTACGCGGTGTTGGGTGCGTCCCTTTGGCGCCGCCTGGCCAGCGCGGACGGCATCCAGCACGCGGGACGCGTCGCCCGGATCTGCCTGACCGGCGCCCTCTTCCTACAAGGCGTGGCGCTTTACCAATCCCTGCTGGGCGGTCCCTACCTGTTCATCGGCTGGGCCCTGGCGCTGTCCGCCGCCATTTGGCTGGGGATGGTGATTTTCTGGCTGGAAAGCCTGGTGGTACGCATCGACGGACTGCTGCTCCTGCTGTTGCCGGCGGCGGCCTTCGTCTGCGCCCTGGCCGGCGCCTTTCCCCAGGGGCAGGTGGTGCCGCACGCCAACAACTCATGGCTGCGCATTCATCTGGTCATCGCGCTGATGGCCTATGGGCTGATGACGGTGGCGGCGGTACAGGCGATGTTGATGGCGCTGCTGGACCGCCATCTGCACCGCCCCCTGGAGCAGGCCGACGGCGCCAGCCTGATGGGCAAGGTGCTGGACGTACAGCCGCCCTTGCTGATGCAGGAACGCCTGCTGTTCCGTATCATTTCCATCGGCTTCGCGGTGCTGACGCTGACGGTGTGCACGGGGTCCGTCGCTTCGTATATGCTGACGCAGCGCCTTTTGCCGTTCGATCACAAGACGGTATTCACCCTGCTGTCATGGCTGACCTTCGGCGTGCTGCTGCTGGGCCGCTACCTGAAGGGCTGGCGCGGACGGGTGGCGCTGCGGTGGACGCTGTCGGGGTTTGCCTTATTGCTGCTCGCGTATACCGGCAGCCGGTTCGTGCTGGAAGTTCTGTTGCATCGGGGTTGACGTGGGCAAAGTGCTTTTCTGGATCATCGTCGTGCTGGTGGCCCTGACCATCGCGCGCATCGCCGCCCGCGCCAGCGTCTCGCGCAGCGGCGCCGCCGCCCGTCCGGCCCAGGCATCGCGCCGGCGCGCGGGCAAGGCCGCCCCGCCCGTGCCCGCGGAACACATGGTGCGCTGCGCGCACTGCGGCATACACCTGCCCCGGTCGGAGGCCACGCAGATCGGCGGCCGTACGTGGTGCAGCCAGGAGCACGCCCGGCTGGGAGCCAAGGATCAACCCATCGATTAAAAGGACACGTTAGCGGAATGGCCCTGCAACTCGATCGGCATGGATGGCTGAAACCCGCGCGCCACGTCACGCGCGCGCCCTCTCCCAACTACGATTGCCGGCCGCCCGGGACAGAGATTTCGCTACTGGTCATCCATAACATCAGCCTGCCGCCCGGCGAGTTCGGCGGCCCCCACGTCCACGGGCTATTCCTGAACACATTGGATTACGGCGCCCATCCCTGGCTGCAAAGGCTGCGCGGGCTGCGCGTTTCCGCGCATTTTTTCGTGCGCCGCGATGGCGCCATCGTGCAGTTCGTCAGCACGGACCGGCGTGCCTGGCATGCCGGCGTCTCGCGGTTCCAGGGCCGCGAACGCTGCAATGACTTCTCCATCGGAATCGAACTGGAAGGCACGGATATCCTGCCCTACACGGACGCCCAATATGCGGCGCTGGCGCGGTTGACGCCCGCCTTGACATCGCGTTATCCCCTGCGGGCGGTGCGTGGCCACGCCGACATCGCGCCGCTGCGCAAGACGGATCCGGGACCGGCCTTCGAGTGGTCGCGTTTCGGCCATCTATGCGGCTTTGCCCGGCGCATGCTGCCGGGCAAGTAGCAGGACGGCGCGCCGTGCCGCCTGGCACGGTTGGTCGTGGCATGCGCAGGTGGCGCGGGGCAGGGTGTGCCCCCGGTCCGGCGCCAGCGCGGCCCATGACCCATGCGCGCGCAGCGGCGTCCTTCACGCCGGCGCGTGCCAGCCCAGCTCGCCGGAAATGCCCTGCGCGGCCGCCTGCACGGCCGGGATCATTTCGCGCATGCGCTCCATGGGCATGTACGGGATCGTGCTGGACACGCTGACCGCCGCGACGATGGTCCGGGCGGCATCGCGCACCGGCGCGGCCACGCAGCGGATGGAGGGCTCGTTGTCTTCCAGATCGAAGGCGTAGCCGGACCGCGCGTAGTCGCGCATACGCGCCAGAAAGCGCTCCTCCGGCTGCACGTTGCCCGCGGCCTGGGGCGAAACCGGCGAGCCGGCCCGCAGCATGGCCAGCCATTCCGCCTCGTCGCCATCGAGCAGCAGGGCCTTGCCGACGCCGGTCACGGCCAGCGGCATGCGGTGCCCCACCCGGGACCGCATCTCCAGGCCCTTCTTGCCGGGGATTTTTTCCAGGTAAAGCGCGTCCACGCCGTCGCGCACGGCCAGGTGGATGGTGTCGCCGCTAAGCCGCGCCAAATCATCCAGGTAGGGGCGGGCCAAGGCGGCCAGGGGGATTTCCTCGCGCGCCTGGAAACCCAGCTCGATCAGGCGGGAACCCAGCGCGTAGCCGTAGCCCGGCAGGACTCGCAGATAACGCTCCTGCACCAGGCAACTGGCCAAGCGGTGCGTCGTGCTGCGCCCCACACCGGTCCGCGCGCAGATATCGCGCAGATCCCGCGCGCCCGCCGCGACCGCGTGGATGACGGCCAGCCCGCGCATCAAGGTTTGCGTGCCCGGGGTCTGGCTGTCCGAGGCCTGGTTGCTCGGGGTCTGCGTCGCACGGCTCTGCGTGCCCAGGGTCTGGCCGCCCGGGGTTGGGTCGTCCTGGGTTGGGTCGTCCTGGGTTGGGTCGTCCTGGGTTGGGTCGTCCGGGGTCTGGGCGGTTCGGGCCCGGACGGCGGTGCGCGTTTCCGCGCGGCGCCCTCCCCCGGCCATTTCGCGCGCCGCCGCCTGTCCGCGTGCCGCCTGTACTTTCATTCCTGCTTCGCCTTCCTGGGCCACGGGCCCTCCCGGTTCGCGTTCGGCTTACCGCCTTCGCTTCGTACGGCCCGTCGCGCCGGGCGCGCCGCGCGCCCGCCCGCCACGGGCCACCATGACCACGCCGCACAGCGTGACGCCCGCATTCTATCCCTATATGTGGGATTTGATTCTATATTTTGAGCAATTTTTCAGCGCGGACTAGAATCCGCGACAGGAGACATCGAAGGACAGGCCCATGAACGCCGACACGCCGCGCGCCGCGGCCCTTATCGCCCTGGACTGGGGCACTTCATCCTTGCGCGCCTATCGCATGGACGCCCACGGCGCCGTGCTGGATACCCGGCACCTGCCGTGGGGCATCATGCGGCTGCCATCGCCGCCCGCGGACGGCGCGGCCCCCGCGGCTTCCGCTTCCGGTTTCGAACTCGCCTTCGAGCAGGCGTGCGGCGACTGGTTGCGCGCCGCGCCCGGCCTGCCGGTGATCGCTTGCGGCATGGTCGGCAGCGCCCAGGGCTGGGCAGAGGCGGCCTACCTGGATCTACCCGCGGACCCGGGCGCCATCGGCGCGCGGCTGACGGAAGTGGACACCCGGCGGGGCGCCACGCTGCGCATCATCCCCGGCCTGCTGCAACGGCACGGCCTGCCCAATGTCATCCGCGGCGAAGAAACGCAGGTGGTCGGCGTGGTCGACAGCTATCCCGACGCCGTGGACGATCTGCTGGTCGGCCTGCCGGGCACGCACTGCAAATGGGTGCGCGTGCGCGACGGCCGCATCGTCGAGTTCGACACGTTCATGACGGGCGAGGTCTACGCCGCCCTGCGCGGACACACCATCCTGGGCCGCACCATGGCGGACCCAGCCTTGCCGGACGACGCCGCCTTCGAGCGCGGCCTGGAAGTTGCGGGGTCCGCCTTGGGTGCGGGGGGCGTCCTGTCTACCATTTTCAGTACGCGTGCGCTGGGCCTGATCGGCCAGTTGTCGGCGGATGCCCAGCCGGACTATCTGTCCGGGCTGCTGATCGGGCACGAGGTCTCGGCGCTGCGCACGCTGCTGGATGCGCGCGGCATGCCGGCTCGCATCGTGCTGTGTGGCGACCAGGACCTTTGCCGGCGCTACGCCCGCGCGCTGGGCCGCTTCGGCCTGGCCACGCCCACGCTGGCCGCGGAAGCAACGCAACGAGGCCTGTGGCGCCTGGCCGTCTCGGCCGGCCTGGCCAAACCGGCGTGAACGCGGCCATGCCAGCGCGCCGCCCCGGGCGCCGGACTGAACATTACCGGACCGCACACCAGGAAACCCGACCCGAACCGCGATAGACGCATCCGCCGGCCGGACCCGGACCGCAACGAGGAACCGACATGTCTTCCCATCGCCAGACACCCCTGCAAACCGCCATGGCCCAATGCGGGCTGATCGCCATCCTGCGCGGCATCAAGCCCGCGGAGGCCGAGGCCATCGGCGACGCGCTCTACCAGGCCGGCTTCCGCATCATCGAGGTGCCGCTGAATTCGCCCGAACCGCTGGAAAGCATCCGCCAGCTGCGGCAGGCATTGCCGCTGGACTGCATGATAGGCGCCGGCACGGTGCTCGATCCCGCCATCTGCCCGGAGATCGTCAAGGCCGGCGGTGAAATCGTCGTCATGCCCCACGGCGATCCGCAGGTCATCCGTGCCGCCAAATCGGCGGGCATGGCCTGCTGCCCGGGCGTGGCCACGCCCACGGAGGCCTTCGCCGCCCTGGCGGCCGGCGCCGACGTGCTGAAGATGTTCCCCGCCGAACAGCTGGGCCCGGCGGTGCTGAAGGCCTGGCGCGCGGTCATCCCCAAGGAAATCCCCCTGGTGCCCGTCGGCGGCATTACGCCCGCGCGCATCGCGGAATATGCCCAGGCCGGCGCGTCGGGTTTCGGCCTGGGCTCCGCGCTGTACAAGCCCGGCATGAACAGCGGCGACGTCGCGGCCGCCGCGCGCGACTTCGTTGCGGCCTGGCGCAACGCCTATCCCCAAACCGGACAGCAAGCATGAAAATCACCAAACTCACTACCTACATCGTTCCCCCGCGCTGGTGCTTCCTGAAGATCGAGACCGACGAAGGCATCGTCGGCTGGGGCGAGCCCGTCGTGGAAGGCCGGGCCCATAGTGTCGCCGCCGCCGTCGAGGAGCTGTCGGACTACCTGGTCGGCAAGGATCCGCGCAACATCGAGGACCACTGGACGGTGCTGTACCGCGGCGGTTTCTATCGGGGCGGCGCCATCCACATGAGCGCGCTGGCCGGCATCGACCAGGCCCTGTGGGACATCAAGGGACGCGCGCTGGGCGTCCCGGTATCTCAGCTGCTGGGCGGCAATGTGCGCGACCGCATCCGCGTGTATTCGTGGATAGGCGGCGACCGCCCGGCCGACACCGCCGCGGCGGCGAAGGCCGCGGTCGAGCGGGGTTTTACCGCCGTCAAGATGAACGGCACGGAAGAACTGCAGTACATCGATACGCACGACAAGGTGCGCAAGTGCCTGGAGAACGTCGCCGCCGTGCGCGATGCAGTGGGGCCGGACGTGGGCATCGGCGTGGACTTCCACGGCCGCGTGCACAAGCCCATGGCCAAGGTCCTGATCAAGGAGCTGGAGCCCTACAAGCTGATGTTCATCGAAGAACCGGTGCTGAGCGAACACTACGAAGCCCTGAAGGAGCTCGCCCCGTTGTCGTCCACGCCCATCGCGCTGGGCGAGCGGCTGTACTCCCGCTGGGATTTCAAGCGCATCCTGTCGGAAGGCTACGTCGACATCATCCAGCCCGATCCCTCCCATGCCGGCGGCATCACGGAAACCCGCAAGATCGCCGCGATGGCCGAGGCCTATGACGTCGCGCTGGCCCTGCATTGCCCGCTCGGCCCCATCGCGCTGGCCACCTGCCTGCAGATCGACGCCGGCTGCTACAACGCCTTCATCCAGGAACAAAGCCTGGGCATCCACTACAACGCCGCCAACGACCTGCTGGACTATGTCAGCAATCGCGAAGTCTTCTCCTATCGCGACGGCATGGTGGCGATTCCGCAGGGCCCCGGGCTGGGCATCGAGGTCAACGAGGAATACGTGAAGGAACGCGCCGCGGTGGGCCACCGCTGGCGCAATCCGATATGGCGCCACAAGGACGGCAGCTTCGCCGAATGGTAGGCGGCAAGGAAGCGCGGTGAGCACGGCGCGCTGCGCTTCGGCGCGGCGCTGCCTATCCGGAGCGCATCTGCGGGCATGTGGGCAGGCGACCTGCCTGCTGGCCTGCCTGCCGCCGATCCGCCTACCGCTGGCCCGCTGGCTGCTTGAAGGCCCACGCAATCACGGCGCCGACGGACGCCTGCCTGACCCGCCCCCAAGAGCAAAGCGACTTTCGATTTCCAGCGCGGCGTGGCCCCGTGCAATGCGGACGCCACGGCTCGCTGGAACAGTACCCACAGAACCACCGGTGCGTCCGGGCCGCGCGACACGCGCGCTTCCCTCGCCCGCCAGAAAGGAGACCATCGTGCCGACCGCACAACCCGGCGCCCTGCCGGCCGCCCAAGCCACGCGCAGCCGCTACCTGATCATGGTGATGCTGTTCATCACCGTGGTGATCAACTACCTGGACCGCAGCAACCTTTCCATCGCCGCGCCCGCCCTGAAGGACGAATTCGGCCTGGATACCGTGCATGAAGGCCTGATCCTGTCGGCCTTCGGCTGGACCTATGCCGCCATGCAGATACCCGGCGGCTGGCTCGTCGACCGCGTCGCGCCGCGCGTGCTGTATGCCGTCGCGCTGATCCTATGGTCCGCGGCGACCTTCTTCATGGGCTTCGCCGGCAGCTTCGTCGTGCTGTTCGTGCTGCGCCTGGCCGTCGGCGCGCTGGAGGCGCCCGCCTATCCCATCAATAACCGCGTCGTGACCACGTGGTTCCCGGAACGGGAACGCGCCACGGCCATCGGCTTCTATACCTCCGGGCAATTCGTCGGCCTCGCTTTCCTGACGCCGGTCCTGGCCTGGCTCCAGCACCACTACGGCTGGCATATGGTCTTCGTCAGCACCGGCCTGCTGGGCATTGTCTGGGGCGTCGTGTGGTTCATGGTCTACCGCGAGCCGCGCGCATTCCGCGGCGCCAACGAAGCGGAGATCGAACTCATCCGCCAGGGCGGTGGCGTGGTCGATCTGGAACGCCGCGTCACGGAAAAGAAGGCGCCCTTCGCCTGGGCGGACCTGGGACTGGTGATGTCGCGCCGCAAACTCTGGGGCGTCTACCTGGGCCAGTTCTGCCTGACCTCGACGCTGTGGTTCTTCCTGACCTGGTTCCCGACCTATCTGGTGAAGTACCGCGGCATGGACTTCATCAAATCCGGATTCCTGGCCTCCGTGCCTTTCCTGGCCGCCTTCATCGGCGTGCTGTGCTCCGGCGTGCTGTCGGACTGGCTGATCCGCCGCGGCGCGACGGTCGGACTGGCGCGCAAGCTGCCCATCATCCTGGGCCTGCTGATTTCCACGTCCATGATAGGCGCCAACTACACCGACTCCACGACATGGGTGATTTTCTTCCTGGCCGTGGCCTTCTTCGGCAACGGACTGGCATCCATCACCTGGTCGCTGGTGTCCACGCTGGCGCCGGTGCGGCTGCTGGGCCTGACCGGCGGCGTGTTCAACTTCGTGGGCAACCTGTCGTCCATCTGCACGCCCATCGTGATCGGCTACCTGGTCAGCGCCGACAACTTCGCCCCGGCCATTGTGTACGTGGCTTCGCTGGCGCTGCTGGGCGCGCTGTCGTACATCCTGCTGGTGGGCAAGGTCGAGCGGATAGAGATGTAAGGCCCAGGCGGCCGCCGCCACCAAGAAAAACGGCGGATCCTGCATCGCAGGTCCGCCGTTCCACGGGCGAGGCGCTTCCGCGCTCGCTTACTCTCAGGCCTTCAGCAGCAAGGCATTCATCCGTTTCACGAACGCCGCCGGATCGGCCAGCTGGGCGCCTTCCGCCAGCATGGCCTGGTCGAGCAGCAGCTCGGCCCAATCGTTGAAGTCGGCGTCGGCCGCATCGCGCACGCGTTCCACCAGCCCGTGTTCGGGGTTGATTTCCAGCGTGGGCTTGACCGTCGGCGCTTCCTGCCCCGCCGCCTTCAGCATGCGCAGCAGATTGGGGCTGAGTTCGTTCTGGCCCACCACGATGCAAGCCGGCGAATCGACCAGGCGCAGCGTGACGCGCACATCCGCCACCTTATCGCCCAGCGCGGTCTTCAGGCGCTCCACCAGCGGCTTGAAGGACTCCTGGACTTCGGCCTGCTTCTTCTTTTCTTCCTCGTCCGCCAGCGCGTCCAGGTCCAGGCCGCCCTTGGCCACGGAGACCAGCGACTTGCCGTCGAACTCGCGCAGATAGGACAGCATCCACTCGTCCACGCGATCCGACAGCAGCAGGACCTCGATGCCCTTCTTGCGGAAGATCTCCAGGTGCGGGCTGTTCCGGGCCGCGGCATAGGTCTCGGCCGTAACGTAGTAGATCTTGTCCTGGCCTTCCTTCATGCGCGACACGTAGTCGGCGAAGGAGACATTCTGCACGCCGTCCTCGTTATGGGTGGAGGCGAAGCGCAGCAGCTTGGCGATGCGTTCCTGGTTGGCGATGTCCTCTCCGGTGCCTTCCTTCAGCACCTTGCCGAACTCCTGCCAGAACGCCGCGTAGTCGTCCTTGCGGTTTTCCGCCAGGTCCTCCAGCAGCGACAGCACGCGCTTGGCCGAACCCTCGCGGATGGCCCGGACATCGCGGCTTTCCTGCAGGATCTCGCGCGAGACGTTCAGCGGCAGGTCGGCCGAGTCGATCACGCCGCGAACGAAGCGCAGATACGCCGGCAACAGCTGTTCGGCATCGTCCATGATGAAGACGCGCTTGACGTACAGCTTCACGCCCCGGCGCGCGTCGCGGTCCCACATGTCCATGGGGGCGTGCTTGGGGATGTACAGCAGCTGGGTATATTCGCTGCGGCCCTCTACCCGGTTGTGGGTCCAGGCCAGCGGATCGTCGTAGTCATGCGCGACGTGCTTGTAGAACTCGCGGTACTGCTCTTCCGTGATGTCGCCCTTGGCCCGCGTCCACAGGGCATTGGCCTGGTTCACGGTTTCCAGCTCGTCCTTGCGGACCTGCTCGCCCTTTTCCGCATCCCATTCTTCCTTGGCCATGCGGATGGGCAGGGAGATATGGTCGGAATAGCGGCGCAGGATGTCCCGCAGCTTCCAGCTGCTGAGCAGCTCGTCCTCGTCGGCGCGCAGGTGCAGCGTGACGTCGGTGCCACGGTCCGCCTTCTCTACCTGGGCGATGGTGAATTCGCCCTGGCCGTCCGACTCCCAGCGCACCGCCTGGTCAGCCGGCAGGCCCGCCCGCCGGCTGACCACCGTGACCTTGTCGGCGACGATGAACGAGGAATAAAAACCCACGCCGAACTGGCCGATCAGCTGGGCATCCTTCTGCTTGTCGCCGGTCAGCTTGGAAAAGAACTCGCGGGTGCCGGACCGGGCGATCGTGCCCAGGTTGGCGACGGCTTCCTCGCGCGACAGGCCAATGCCGTTATCCGAAATGGTGATCGTGCGCGCCGACTTGTCGTAGTCCACCCGGATGCCGAGATCCGGATTGCCTTCCATCAGCGACGGGTTATCGATCGCCTCGAAGCGCAGCTTGTCGCAGGCATCGGATGCGTTCGAAACCAGTTCTCGCAGGAAGATTTCCTTGTTGCTGTACAGGGAGTGGATCATGAGGTGCAGCAGCTGCTTGACCTCTGCCTGGAACCCCAGGGTCTCCGGTGCGGATTGGGATGTGGTTTCGTTCATCGTGTCGAAATCTTGGCGTCTGCGTTATAGGGACGGCGGGCGCCAGGGGAAGGCGTCCGCCGGGCATTGCCCAGGGCGCGGATGCAGGCACCCACGCCGGGTGGATCGGGCGCCCGAGCCGGGCGCCGACCGGCAGGAGTATGAGGGCGGCGACAGCTTTTTCAAGTGGGCTATAATGCCGAGCTTTCCGCCACGCAGCGTCCCGTTGCACGGCCCTTGCCGGAAACGGCACGGACCCGACGCCGTTCTTCAAAACCCGGCCCTCGCCGGGGCGTGGAAATCGGTCATCGGCCGGGTTCCACGGGGATCGGCAGCAACCGCTGGACGCCTGCGCACGACCTGCCCGGGTGGTGAAATTGGTAGACGCAGGGGACTCAAAATCCCCCGCCGCAAGGCGTGCCGGTTCGATTCCGGCCCCGGGCACCAACTAAAGCCTTCGTTTAAAACAAATAGTTGGAAGGTAGTGGCTGGGCATCCCGAAGCCGGGGGATTTCCAAAGACTGTTGTTAGGTACAGTGGCGCAGGGCTGAGCGAGCTCATTGGAGCTTTCATACCTACTATCGTCAAGACTCTTCCGGTACGTGGAGGGCAGTGAACGCAAGACCGGCTGGCCAACGACGGCCAAAATGTCCCGCATCGATCGAGATGCAGAAGATCGGGCGCGCCTACCGAAGACGAAATAATGCGGAGTCTATATTCAAAAGGCCTGCGGAACACCTGACAGTCGACGCCGCGTGGGACGCTATTTGATGATAAGTGACGCCGACCAGCCGCAGTTCAACACAGGTGGGAAAACACAAAATCCCCGGACATTGATACAGCACCTCGGTAACTATTCCCCTGGCCCATTAGCCCGAAATTCGCCAAATACCGCGAGACCCGCGTTGCCAGCGATGAAGATTCAAAGACAAGCACATATCTCGAAACAAAAACACCGTGCGATTGGGACTCGCCTCGCTCCGCCACTGGCTCACCGTGGCGATCAAAGACTGGGGCGCGAGTTGCCATCCAACGCAGTGTCAAGCATCCCCCGGCCTGCCGAAGCAGCGGAACGGAATCGCTGACTAAAGGCCGTCGAGCCGAAGCGCCTATTGATGCGGTGGACGACTACTGGAATCCATTGTTCAGATGTTTTCGCGCCGGTAACTGCGCACAGTCGCGCCTCCTCGCACTTGGAGCACACAACATCTATACGGCTACACTGGGGTAGGAATATCGGGCAATGCTTCGCCTCGGTGGGCAAAATACTCCTTGAATCCATGATTACAAAAATGGTGAGTGAGTTGTGCATTATCGACTGAGTCTCGCCCACCATCTTCCTTACGAATCACATGGTCGTCGCTAGCAACATTAGGGTCGAGGCGAGCTTTGCAAATCGCACAGCGACTGGCCATATCGATACTCGCTTTGCGACGCGCGGCACTTTTTGTCTCACGCCAGCTTGATCGGCGCTCTTCGACAGCGAATGCCGCCATGCTCGATGCAGTCTGCCCAGGAGGCTGAGACAGCTCAGCCTCGATTATCGCGTCACTTTTTCCTGCCATGAGTCCCTCGAATATCGTGCGGAGCATCTTTTTCACCGGGACAACGCTCTTTTTCCAGCCGCCGTGCTTCCCAAGAATATGTTTAACGACACCACTATTACCTACCAGGAACTCCTCGAATTTCGCGCGGTGTCGAGTAAAATCGATCAGCTCGTCGCGTAAGATCATATCTTGCACAAATGAAATGACAGCTAGGAAGATTGAGGGCTGGTGGTTGCCAGTAGCTCCCCAGAAATAGATCGCAGGATGCAGATCCAAGGACGCGGGATCACCGCCAGCGACATACTTGACCACCCCATAGGTCTTGTTGATGAAGCGCTCGGTGTCCGTGCCCGTACTGTCCGGATCGAGAGAGGCTTGCTTCACATCATTGGTAATGTTCACCAAATCCAATGCGATGCGCAACCCGTTCGCAGTATGAGCCAAACCCGCTGGCGGCAGACGAGTATGCTTCACCGGGTCTGCATCCTCCGGCTCGAAGATTGAGTTGTAGATAAGTCGAGCCCTGCGCTCAATCCGTTCGCGCGTTGATTCGTCAAAATTCTGCCAATATTTGTGCCCACGCGTACTATTGACGAACGCACGCGCTGCGATCACATTGGGCTGACTACGTGCTTCGATCATATAGCGTTCGGTGGGATCGATCTGGACCGCACGTTGATTGATCGCCAAGAAGGACGCTGCGGCAATGTCTGCATCGCCGTGCACCCATTGCGTCATCAAAGCCTTCGTTAAGTTGCTGGCCCACTTTATCTGCTGACTAGAAGGATTGGGTGAGGTAAGAATCTGGCTCAAACTGGCGTACGTGCCCACCTCGGCGGCGATACGTTGTCGGCAGGCCTCGGCGATCTCCTTCTGCTTTTTCGGAATCTCGTGCATGAAGAACTGCGCCGAAATATTACGGTCACCATAATCATCGTTGATCCACGCAATGAGTGCGCTCAGTCGATGCGCTCCATCGATAACGAATGTGAAACCTTGGTCGCTACGCCATAATATGATTGCGGGAATAAGGTTGCCATCCCGAAAACTCTTGATCAACGTAACCACGTTGTCGACGTTCCAATCATCAGTCTCTCGCTGGAAATGCGGTTTGCGCAAAAGTTCGTAGTACAGCTTGCCCTTGGCCAATTCCGTGACGGGGATGCCTCCCTCGTTCATGTTTGCCGAATTATCAGTCTTAATCGCTTCGA
The DNA here is from genome assembly GCF_001676705.1 of Bordetella bronchialis. Lineage (NCBI taxonomy): Bacteria > Pseudomonadati > Pseudomonadota > Betaproteobacteria > Burkholderiales > Alcaligenaceae > Bordetella > Bordetella bronchialis. Next base: position 482,786 of record NZ_CP016170.1, on the reverse strand, counting down.
GGTCCTGCCTCCTAATGAGTGCATCTAGATTAACTTTATCTTTGCTGCTGACACCCATAGATGGCCCGTCGAGAAGTTGCAGACTGCCAATTATGACGCACGAACGCGAATGATTTCAATATCGGCCGGATTGGTGTTTTACTTCAGCCGACAGTACCAATGCGAGGAAGAAGTAGCGGCGCGACGAATCCCCAGCGCCTACTTGTGCCAGCGGCTAGAGAAGGATGACCCGGTTGCTGAACAACTCGCTAAGTTGCAGCAGCTCCTCGAGGAGGGATTGGAGGAAAATCAGGGGCACGCGGTTCGACTGGCAAAGCGGCAGCCTAGGTGTGAACTGTCAAGAGGTTGTATCCGCCCAGATTAAGCCTGGAGATAGGTACAGCGCGGCCGATGCCTTGGTGAGGGCGATGCCAGTTGTAGTGGTGTAGCCAGGATTTCATGGCATCGGCTCGGTGTTGTGAGTTTTGGTAGGTGTAGGCGTAGGCCCATTCACGCAGGGCTGACTGGATGAATCGTTCGGCCTTGCCATTGGTCTGTGGCCGGTAGGGCCGGGTGAAGCAATGCTTGATGCCCATTTCACGGCATAGCGCGGCGAAGGCGCGGCTGCGGAAGGCCGAGCCATTATCGGTAAGCAACCGCTGGATGGTCACGCCTAAGCGCTTGTAGTAAGCCACGGCGTCCTTGAGGAACTGGACCGCACTGGGGGCGCGTTCGTCGGGGTGGATGTCGGTAAAGGCCACGCGAGCGTGGTCATCGATGGCCACGAAGACGAAGTCCCAGCCGGCACCGTCCACGCCATCGCGCCGGTTACCTGTAACGCGGTGGCTGGGCCGCACGATGCGCCCGAGCTTCTTGATGTCGATGTGTAGCAATTGGCCTGGCGCCTCATGTTCGTAGCGCACCACCGGCTCGGCCGGCTCCAGGTCGGCCAGGCGGGACAGACCGGCACGGGCCAGGACGCGGCTGACGGTACTGGCCGATACGCCCAGCGCCTGGGCAATGCGTGCCTGAGTCAGTCGCTTGCGGCGAAGTTCGACGATAGCCATTGCCTTGGCCGGCGCAATCGCCTTGGGCGAGCGCACCGGGCGCGATGAGGCATCTGCAAGCCCGTCCTGGCCCTGCGCCAGAAACCGACCTAGCCATTTGCGCACAGTCGGCGCCGTCACCCCGTAGGCGCCAGCCGCTTGAGAGATCGTCAACTGTTTATTGCGCAATTGCTCAACCATTTCGAATCGACGTACGAAGGTCAATCGGGCATGCTTATGGGTGTTCATCCGGCCGGGCTCCTTGAGCTTTCTGGTGGTTTGGCGATTACCAGTTTCTCAAACCCGGTTCGGGTGAACCATGAATACAACCTATTGAATGTTCACAACCTAGGCCTTCGTCCGGTCGAAATCGGAATGATGGTAAACGAAATGCTATTGCTACGGAAAGTCGTAGCAAACGAAGGATTACCAGTAGTGCATGGTAGATTCAGATGGCGAGGCCTACCCGTTTGGACCGGGAAGGACTTCATGAGAGCCACGGACTCTTCGAGGCCGCCGTTGGCATAGATGCTTGAGGGCATCCGCGAGTAGCACTGCGCTTCGGGCCATATGCCGCTTGAGCCGCCTCAGCATTCAATCTGCGGCTCGGAGCACTCTAAACGCCGGCAACCGTGTCGCTCCGCCGGCGCCTCCGGGCGCCCGCGGCCTCGGGAACCGCCACGCATGAAACGCTGGTGGGCCACCGCAGCGTCCAGCGCTGCGAGATCGTCTCGCAGTGCCCCATCCCGCTCATCGACGCTTCAGTGCGCTAACATCTTGTTGCGAGATTGAACTGCGCCTTACCTCCTTCGCCGATGCGTGAGGCTAGCCTCACCCGCTCACCGGCCCGCACAAAAAGTACTGGACAAAGAAACAGTGGTTGATACACTCACACCCGAACAACGCTCGGAACGCATGGCGCGGGTGCGAGGCCGCGATACGAAGCCCGAACTCGTGGTTCGTAAGACACTACATGCGCTGGGGTTTAGGTATCGCCTGCACGATGCTCGGCTACCCGGTAAGCCGGACTTGGTTTTCAAGGGCCGCAGAAAGGCCGTCTTTGTTCATGGCTGCTTCTGGCACATGCACTGTGCGTGCGCGCTTTCACGGATGCCGAAGTCGAACCTAAACTTCTGGCGGCCAAAGCTGGAAGGGAATCGTGCGCGGGACGCCTTGAAACTCGAACAGTTGCACGCGTTAGGCTGGAACGTATTGGTGGTATGGGAATGTGAGCTGCGTGACATGAAAAAACTCGTGACTCGGCTCGAGGCATTCTTGAATGACGACGCAGGAGAAAGTAAATGATGCGAGCCGTGGAGCTATTCGCGGGAGCTGGCGGGCTAGCGATGGGCGTAAGCCTCGCTGGTTTTAAGTCCCTTGCCGTGGTGGAATGGGACAAATGGGCTTGCGATACCGTGCGTGAGAATCAGCGCCGCGGTTATCCTCTAGTTGCTAACTGGCCTCTGAGCGAAGGCGACGTACGAGAGGTGGATTGGTCTGCCATTCCGCAAGATATCGAACTATTGGCGGGAGGCCCTCCATGTCAACCATTCTCGATGGGTGGCAAGCACAAGGCTCATGACGACACACGCGACATGTTCCCCGCCACGGTGCAAATCGTGCGCAAGCTGCGTCCCAAGACCTTCATCGTGGAGAACGTGAAAGGACTCACGCGCTCAAGTTTCGCGAACTACTTCGAGTACATCAAACTGCAATTGGAATTTCCGGAGGCCCCACGCCACGCGGAGGAGTCCTGGTTTGATCACCTAATGCGCCTGCAGACCGAGAAGACAAGTGGCCGCATGCATGAAAGCGGACTTACCTACAACGTAACCGCTACCCTCGTAAATGCGGCCGACTACGGTGTTCCTCAGAAACGTGAGCGTGTTTTTGTTGTCGGCACTCGCTCGGATCTGGGCATCGATTGGCACTTTCCCGAAGCGACCCACAGCGAGGATGCATTGATCCATTCTCAGTGGATATCCGGCGAATATTGGGATCGACATCAGATCTCGAAGCGGAATCGCCCCTTGCCGCCGGCCAAATTGGCCAAGCGCATCCAGGCACTCGCCGCAAAGCCCCCGACGACTTTACCCTGGCGCACGGTGCGTGATGCCATAGCCGACCTGCCTGACCCACGGTCGCGCGCGGCGGCCGGCATCCGCGACCATAAATTCCAGGATGGAGCCAAGGTCTACCCCGGGCATACTGGTAGTCCTTTGGACCAGCCGGCCAAGACCATAAAAGCGGGCGATCATGGCGTGCCTGGAGGCGAAAACATGATGGTGCTGAGCGATGGCAGCGTTCGGTATTTCACCGCGCGCGAAACGGCACGCATCCAGACCTTTCCAGACGGCTACGTTTTTCATGGCTCCTGGACAGAAACCATGCGTCAGCTTGGCAACGCCGTCCCTGTTGCGCTAGGACGGATCGTCGCCTCGTCAGTGGCCGAAGCATTGATTCGCAGTGAATTACAACGTATTCTAGCCAACCTAGACGCCAACAAAAAGAAATCGGCCGCATGAACAAGAAATCGCACACCGCAGAGATAGTCCCCTTCAACCCACTAGACAAGAAAAATCTCGGTGCCAGCGTCGCCGAAGCGTTGGTAAGTCAGCCAGTGCATTCGCTCGGCAATATTGCCTCTTTCCCCGGCGCCGGAATCTATGCGCTCTACTACCACGGCGAACATGTGGCGTATGGCCCCATCTCGAAGTTGAACCGAGCAGAGCCGTCCAATCCTAGCATTCCCATCTACGTCGGAAAAGCCGTTCCACAGGGCGCGCGCAAAGGGAAGGTGATGCCTGACCCCACAAGGTCGAGGGCACTGTTTGGTCGCTTACAGGAACACGCTGAATCCATCCAAGCGACCGAGACGTTGCGAATTGACGATTTCACATGCCGATACCTGGTAGTGGATGAAATCTGGATTCCGCTTGGTGAGTCGCTGATGATCGCCAAATTTTCTCCGCTTTGGAATCTAGCCGTCGAGGGCTTCGGAAACCATGATCCCGGGGCAGGGCGGTATAACGGTCTCCGCCCGCGTTGGGACACGCTACACCCCGGGCGCTCTTGGGCCCTAAAGTGCAAGGCTCGCGACGAGACGGATGCCGAAATTATCCGTGAGGTGAAGAACCATCTCGCGAACACGGTACTACCGGAAACTCCCCACTTCATTGGCCGCCACGACCTCTAACGAGCGACTCGACAATTCACGTACAAGAAGTACGATTCCTGAAGGTCACGATGACGTGCCACCAGCCGGAATTTGAGAATGGCTTTCGACCCCGAAGGAAATCATGAAGAAGAGCCGGTTTACAGAAAAACAGGGGATCAACATGCTACGCGGGGCTGGTCGCAGCTCGGTGGCGGCCGTAGCCAAAGCGCACGGTCAGTGAGCAGAGCTCGTACAACTGGCGCCAGCGCTTTTGCGAGATAAACAGCGACGAAGTTCTCTCACTCAAAACTTCGAGCAGGAGAACCCCGGCTGAAGAAGACCCTTATTGCACGTGATCTGGAGATCGAAGTCATGAAAGTGATCACGACAAAAAATGGTGAGCGTGTGCGTCCGTCGCGAACATGTCGGTTTCGCGGTGAACGGATGGCTGTCAGATAGACGGGCGCGCACGCTGCTATCGGTCGCCCGATCATCGTTACGTTACGAATTGCGGGTTTCCTGAGCACGACACGCCGGTGTTGGCCGCGATGACTGCGTTTGGCGGTGCAATACCCACGATATGGCCATCGTCGCATTGAAATCGTTCGGGACTGCCGGGGGCCGTCGATGAGCGCCGATCGGACCTAATTCCTGTGGTCGGGTGCGGGTCTGCAAGTGCCGCGCAACCGGCCGCGGCGTCGGATTGCGGTAAGTCGACTGCGACCGACTACGCAGGAAGCGGCGAATACAGGTATGGGCGTACGAGGCCAGCAATTGAAATGTCTGACTGTCACTGAGGAATACACTCGAGAGTCTGGCGATTGATGTCGCTGGTCCGGCTCAAAGCAGGTCATATTCCGCGCGGATGGATAGCAGAAGCAGCGTCAGGAGCAGCAGTTCTGTGATTGATTCAGGGCGCGTGCGACTCTTCGTCATTACGCTGGCTCCGAATTACTGCCGCGAGTGTTCCAATACCGACTTCTGCGCTCTGGTAGAGCGAGCCGTATCGCGTCGGACAGCAGAAGGACGCATTCGGCTGCAGCTCTTCAGCGAGCTGACCGCCCGCCGAAGTTGGCGATCCGTCGGCAGGATGCCCAGGAGTTCGTAGGCGTCGTCAGGTGCTACTGCCCGTCGGCAGATGTGGTTTCCCTGACAGATGCACCTCGCGGAACGCCCAAGGTGCCTAGGCTCAAAATCGCGCGGGTAGGGGTAGATGATGCCTTAGGGTTGCTGCTTGACAGGAGTAGTCCATTCTACCTTGTCGGCCTCGTCGGTCGAGTACGCGCACGCGGTATAGGGACTGTCTGACCATCTTCTGAGGACCTCTACGAGAGGAATCTCTTCGGGGCGCATGTTGTCCAGTAGCGCATAACGGTTCACGTATTTGACGAACTTCGCTCCTGTCGCCGTCATGCCATTGATAAACAGCACGCGTAGTTCCGCATCCGATAACTGAGCACGGATGATGCTGACGTATCTGCGCTTCTCGTCGTCATTTAGAACCGGGTGTTCGTCTATCCACCGAATCAACCCGTAAAGGGTACGAAGGCACCCGCCCAGCCAGTCACCGTGCGACTTATAGATGTCGTCCCAACGGGCCTGTAAGCTATTCCACTCCGACGGCGCAGTAATGTCGGGATCAGTTGCCAAAGCGGTCATTCGGCCGAGTACCGCCACATCGTCCTGAACGGTGTATCTATCTTCTCGCAGGATATCGCGGACAAGGTTTCGGAGGGCTAGTTGTGAACATTCAATAGGTTGTATTCATGGTTCACCCGAACCGGGTTTGAGAAACTGGTAATCGCCAAACCACCAGAAAGCTCAAGGAGCCCGGCCGGATGAACACCCATAAGCATGCCCGATTGACCTTCGTACGTCGATTCGAAATGGTTGAGCAATTGCGCAATAAACAGTTGACGATCTCTCAAGCGGCTGGCGCCTACGGGGTGACGGCGCCGACTGTGCGCAAATGGCTAGGTCGGTTTCTGGCGCAGGGCCAGGACGGGCTTGCAGATGCCTCATCGCGCCCGGTGCGCTCGCCCAAGGCGATTGCGCCGGCCAAGGCAATGGCTATCGTCGAACTTCGCCGCAAGCGACTGACTCAGGCACGCATTGCCCAGGCGCTGGGCGTATCGGCCAGTACCGTCAGCCGCGTCCTGGCCCGTGCCGGTCTGTCCCGCCTGGCCGACCTGGAGCCGGCCGAGCCGGTGGTGCGCTACGAACATGAGGCGCCAGGCCAATTGCTACACATCGACATCAAGAAGCTCGGGCGCATCGTGCGGCCCAGCCACCGCGTTACAGGTAACCGGCGCGATGGCGTGGACGGTGCCGGCTGGGACTTCGTCTTCGTGGCCATCGATGACCACGCTCGCGTGGCCTTTACCGACATCCACCCCGACGAACGCGCCCCCAGTGCGGTCCAGTTCCTCAAGGACGCCGTGGCTTACTACAAGCGCTTAGGCGTGACCATCCAGCGGTTGCTTACCGATAATGGCTCGGCCTTCCGCAGCCGCGCCTTCGCCGCGCTATGCCGTGAAATGGGCATCAAGCATTGCTTCACCCGGCCCTACCGGCCACAGACCAATGGCAAGGCCGAACGATTCATCCAGTCAGCCCTGCGTGAATGGGCCTACGCCTACACCTACCAAAACTCACAACACCGAGCCGATGCCATGAAATCCTGGCTACACCACTACAACTGGCATCGCCCTCACCAAGGCATCGGCCGCGCTGTACCTATCTCCAGGCTTAATCTGGGCGGATACAACCTCTTGACAGTTCACACCTAGTCGCCCTGTAATGGCACCGCTATTAGGGGCGCTGACGGTAAGGTACGGCATGTCGCCTATCAGATCCTTATAGTCTCTGAACCAAGCAAACACAGTCTGCTCAATAGATTGAATTTCCCCCTGCCGTGCTGTGCTTTTAGTGATGTCAGTCTGCAGGTTAAAGGTTCGTATCAATAGATAGACTGAGAGGATTCCCAAAAGGGGATTCACGAGGCCGCCGAAATAGTCGCCGAGTTGTCCCCAAGCGGAAAAGCCTTGGTTGAACCCAAGCCGATGCCGAAATAACAGGAGCGCCAGGACGAGCAGCGGCACTGCAACCGCAATGATTAGTGTGAGCAAGCCTGGGCCGCTATCAATAGCTGGAACTGCAGACTTACCTCGAAACCAGGAGCGCATTGTTTTCACCCGACTATTGGCGTGGAGGATTTTTACCAAGTTTTACGGGAAATTTCCATAACGGGTCACAAAGAAGGCTGTTGATCGTCACGTGCTGGCTTTGATACGCTAGTACAGGGAATCCGTGCGGGGATGCATGACCACGGCTTGGTAGTGAGCAAGCAGCCGTTGGGCGCCTACGACCCCTCGATGTTGACCAGTACGCGCCTCCGCGCAAGATCGAGAAGGCGTCCGGAGAATCTCGACAATCCTTTCTCGGGAGGGTGAGCGATATTCCGGCCGCAAAACCGTCCTTTCGCCTACGGGCACGCCAAAAGGTCTATGGGGCCGCTGAGAATAAGGGAACATCGTGTGTTAGAGCAGGCCGCCAAGGAAAGCGGGGAAGTGTTCACGAACAAGCGCGAGCATACCGGCCCGTCGGCAGCCCGATCAAACAAAGAATAGTATTGGTAGATGTAACATTAGTCGCCGCCGTTGCCACGCTCGAGGGCCATTGAAGTCTCGCCGGAGCTGCTGCACGCCATGACCAGGCAAGTGCGAGCGCGATCATTTATTTTCACCCGGTACTTTTTCAAGCGCCCAGAAGTGATCGGTTCAGGGTCGCCTGGCACCACAAGCTGATTGCCAAAAATGTCTAGGCCGTCAGAGATTGGCCGGAGCAAGAAACTGGGCATCAACGTTCCCCCGGTCCGTCGAAGGCCGAGTGGCTTGCCATCCACCTGATGGCCCCGGGCCTGGCGCTACATTCTCAATGCCTCTACGGTTGCTGGTCACAGTCTCGTGGCTAGATAAATATCAGTAAGCTGCTCATCGTAGTGAAAGCTGCTGGCTACCGCTCCTGCCAGCTAAGCGATTGTCGCTGCCGGCTACAGCTTTTGCTAGGAAGCTCGCCACCATTTCCGTACGGTACAGGTTCACAGATCAGGATTAGCGAATTTTTTACACTAAGCCAACGTTTTTTTTTCAACGCGTTTATCTCACTCTAACTAGCGCCTGTTTTCGCACCGCTTCGCAAGGAACACGATTCCGCGCTCCGACTCAAAATCCGCCATGCGAGGCGTGCCAGTTTAATTCCGTACCACCACCGACAAGCTCTAAATTTTCCCGCCCGTTAGAGAGTGACGGAGGATCAATGAACTAAATGAGCGGTCAGCGCGACACGTGCACAATCGCCCGCCGCATCCTGCGGCTCGCCGGTCAGGGCGTCGAGGTGGAAAACGACGACGCTGTTCTCTCCACACGACGGTGGCGTTACCCGAGCCGTCCGGTACCGGATGCGCGCGGTTGACGACGTAGGCGTATCGGCCGGTGAGATCGATCGCGATGGCGCCGCCGAGTTGAGGGCGCCTTACGTTCCCGGGGGTTATCCACCAAGCCGACCTCCAACCTTGGTCGCGCCTCGATAAGGCCCTCGCGATAACCGAATACCGCCAGACGATTCTGGCGCTCCAGCACCGCGTACAACATATGCCCTTGGGATGGAATACGCGGTTACGCGGGCCGAAACGGAAGCCGGCATTCGGCGCAGCCGCCTGTACACATGCAAGCGTCTCGCCTTCGTCCCGCAGTACCCGCAACGAACCTGGATTCTCCTCGTTAGTTGTGGCTGCGTCATCGCTACGGCAGGTCAGGAGCAAGTCCTCGCTGCCGGGCGGTCCCTGCGCTACCCTTCCCGAACTCGGGATCGCGAACTGTGTGATGAACTCCCACAGTGCAACCCAAAGCTGGCAACCCTATAGTGGCGTAGCGCCCGTCTGGTGCAGAACCTGTGGCCGTTGCACCGTCTTCACCAGCCCATCCCGTTCCAGGCATTCCAGGAGCGCTTCCCGCGCCGGCTTTGGAGCCAGGCCACGCCGGAACAGATAGAACGTTTGCGCGACCGCCTGTGGTGGCGACGCCGCCAGCCCATCGAGAAAGGCATCCGGCCTCGTCAAAACAATGCCCAGGTCCGCGAACGCGGGTTTCTTGAAATAGTATTGTGCGTGACCAGCGCGACAGGCGACGGGGCCCGAGTACGCGTTGCAAGCGACTCAGGTAATGCGCGCAGGCCGCTACGTGCGCATCCTTGGCCGACCGGACAGCCGCCGCGACGGCCTTGAACTGGGCCTGTTCATCTTCCACCGCCACCAGCGCATGCGGCACGGCATCGCACATACGAGCCTCATGCGCCTAGGCCGCATCGAGCGACTTCTTACGCCCAGTGTCCGCCAACTCCCGGCTGACTTCATCGGGGATGAGCGGCGACCAGTGCGGCCTGATAAGGCCCTGGTAGTCGAGGTAGACCGAGAACTCCCGCGTACTGGCTTAAAACAGCGTATCGGCGTCTGCAACGACGGGAATGCTCACGACGAGAAAATTTCATCGTCCAGCTCATTGGCAAGGCGCTTGAGCGCCTTGGCTTGGCGCGCCCGCTCGGCTTCTTGCCAGCGGAGAGCGCTTCGCGGCACGCGGCGCTGTTTACCCACCATCTGATGCAGTTCACCGCGCCGGTGTCGATCGGCTTGGCCATGTAGGGCCGGCTGACACCCACAAGCTGAGCAGCCTGTTCGGTGGTTAGCAGCGGAGCATCCTGGCGCGCAGTTGCCTTGCATTCGGTAGTCCGCATCTGCACAACGGCGTGGCCCAGCATTTCGGCCAGATCGTGCTTGATCGCTGCATCGGCTTCCTTGCTGAGTTTGACGTGACGCGGGACAACGAACACGACAGCTTCCACATCGATCGACAGTTCAAACAGGGACATGACTTTGGCAGGCTCCGCGCGCATCCTCGCCGGCCGGACTGGGGTACGAGCAACGCGGCGCTTGCTGGAAGAAGTGGAACTCTGCTTGGTCGTCATGCTTCGCTGCATAGCAGAAACTCGGAATATGCGGACCACTCGAAACGGCGACAGAGGCGATTAGGCAGTTGCCCGCATTGCCAACCCTGCACGTCCACATTGCACCCGGCGGCTCGCGGACAAGGGCATCCCAGTGACTTGGAGCGGTAGCGTCTGACTCCGTAGTCATACATTCGGTCCACCTCGGCACCGCGAAACGAGCTGACATGCCGGGAAAATGACGCAGGACGGCACTGGCGCGTGTCCGCGTGGTTACCCTGTTTCTACGACTTCATCAAAACAACAGCGCCCCCAGGAAATCGCTGGCTTGCGAGAACTCCATGCGCTGATACGCACGCTGGCGATAGGTAAGAACCGTAGCCGGCCGTATGGAAAGCTCCTCCGCGATTTGTCCCGCGCTATGCCCGAGCAAGGTCAAGGCGACGACTTGCCGCTCCCGCACCGTCAGCACCGGAAAAGAACGCGCCAACCTTGCCTCCAGCAACGCGCGCGGATCACGCTGCCCGGAGTCGCCTTGCCGCTGCGTCAAGCCGATGTGGTGCTTGAGCACCGTCATCGCCAGCCCACCCAATGACGCCAAGGACCTGTCCGGCTCGGCGCGGCTACGCTTGCCGCGGTAAAAGCTCAAGACCAAGCCGAGCCCCTCTCCCCGCCAACCCACGCATATCTTGTCGACAAACCCCGGGCTTGCGAAACAGATATCCCGGTAGCTGCCCACCGGAATCTGGTCGGCGCGGACATGCCGGACGAAGCCACGCCCACGGCCCGGATGCCACCTGGCCTGCATAATCGGGTCCAGAACATGGAAGCGCTCCACATACCCGACCGTGCGCTCATCCACATCGCGACGCTCCCCGCATGACAACACCGTGCGGGGCACGCCCGCCGGGGTGATCTGGTAAGCGTATACCTCTTCAACCGCATCCAGTTTCTGGGCCGCTTGCAGCAGCGCCCCGGCGAAGGCGGACGTGCCGGCGGCCTCGACCAGCCGTTGGCCCATATCCGGATCGATGGGCTCGTTCAGCGTGAATGCGGACATGGCGCACCTCCTCGCTATCCGGGGCATATCGCGCCCGGCGTCTCCAGATTCTATTGAGCGCCCCGATTCCGGCGGCGCTACTTCATCGATCTACGCGACAGGCGCTCCTGCGGCAGGGCTCTTACGGCCCGCGTTCCTGCGGCAGACGCTCCTGCGGCAGGCGCCCGCTTGACGTTGGCGCCGCCCGAGTGGGCTTTCCCTCATTCGGCGTGCCCGCGGCCGGCCGTCGCACGGTCGGCCCTCCCACGGTCGGCCTTGTCACGGCCGTCTTTCCCGCCGCCGGCGTGCCATGACCCCGTTCAAGCAGCCGCCCCTACATAAAAGGATGACAACCCTGTCCATAGATCCATGGACAGACAACCCGAACGCCGCTGTCTAGACTTTGCGCTATCTGTACCACAGCCACCCGAGTACGGTAAATGGAGACTCGCCATGTCCAAGCCCTTCGCGTCCTCCGCCGATATGGCGGAGAAGAAAGAGTCCTTCGAGGTCCTGGCTGACGGTGTCTATGCACTGACGGCCGAAGGCGATCCCAATGTCGGCGCGATCGAGGGCGAGGACTTCATCGTCGCCCTGGAGGCCCGCGCCACGCCGGTTGCCGCGCGCGACTGGCTCAAGCAGTTGCGCCGGCACACCGATAAGCCGGTCCGCTACCTGGTCCTGACCCATTACCACGCGGTGCGTGTGCTGGGCGCGGCGGCTTTCCAGGCCGAGCACATCGTGACCAGCACCGCCACCCGGCAGCTGATCGAAGAGCGTGGCCAGCAGGACTGGGACAGCGAATTCGGCCGCATGCCGCGCCTGTTCAAGGAACCCGAAAGCATACCGGGCTTGACCTGGCCCACCATCACTTTCGACGACCGCTATGTGATCGAGCTGGGCGGCGACCGGGGCACCGTGGAGCTCAAGTTCAACGGGCGCGGCCACACCGCGGGCGACATCGTGGCCTGGCACGAGAAATCCCGCACCCTGTTCGCCGGCGACCTGGTAGAAGCCGAGGCCGCGCTATACACCGGCGACGCCTTTCACTTCGATTGGGCCGGCAAGACGCTGGACGCGCTGAAGACCTATCGCGCCGAGTATCTGATCGGCGGCCGCGGCGCGGTCGCCCGCGGCGTGGCAGCGGTCGACCAGGCGATCGAGCAGACGCGCGGTTTCCTGCGCGGACTGATCGACCAGGTCGGCGCCGTGCATCAACGCGGCGGCACCGTGAAGGAGGCCTTCGAGGCGGCGCATGCCGCGCTGGCACCAAAGTTCGGCCGCTGGCCGATCTTCGAGCATTGCCTGCCCTTCGATGTACAACGGGTCTGGGACGAGTACGACGGCATCGATTGGCCACGGATCTGGACCGACGCCAGGGACCGCGAAGTCTGGGCGCAGCTGCAAGGGTAAGCGCGGTGACTGCCGCATCGGCCGCGCCGGCGCCCTGCCCGGCTGTGGCGGGCCCGGGACCGAAAATCCCCGTCTGGCGCCATATCGGCACCGCGCCGGCGCCCGCGCCCGGCGCGGTGCAGGAGGTGCCGCTGCTTATCGTGGGCGCCGGCCCGGTGGGGCTGGCCGCCGCTCTGGACCTGGGCCGCCGCGGGCACCGCGTGCTGGTGGTCAGCCGCCTGGATTTCATCCCCGGCGGCTCCAAGGCCATTTGTTATTCCAAGCGCTCGCTGGATATCTTCCAACGCCTGGGCGTGGGACAGCAACTGCTGGCGAAGGGCGTGACCTGGAATATCGGCAAGGTGTTCTGGGGCGCGCGCAAGGAACCGATCTATCAATTCGACATGTTGCCGGTGAAGGACCAGCAGTATCCGGCCTTCATCAACCTGCAGCAGTACTACGTGGAGGACACGCTGCTACGCGCGCTCGACCGGCTGCCCAATGTCGAAGTGCGCCTGGGACACACGGTGCAGGCCGTGGAGGCGCGGGCAAACCATGTCGAGACCGGGATCGCGGTGGGCGATCGGCGCTACCGCGTGCGCAGCCAGTGGCTGCTCGCCTGCGATGGCGGGCGCTCGAGCGTGCGCACGCTGCTGGGACTGGACTTCGAGGGCCGCGTGTTCGAGGACAATTTCCTGATCGCGGATATCCGGTTCGAACAGGCGCGCCCGGCCGAGCGCTGGTTCTGGTTCGATCCGCCGTTCAATCCGGGGCGCTCGGCCTTGATGCACAAGCAGCCGGACAATGTGTGGCGGCTCGATTTCCAGCTGGGCTGGGGCATCGACCGCGCCGCCGCGGCGCGCCCGGAAAACGTCGAGCCCTATATACGCGCCATGCTGGGGCCGGACGTCAAATTCACCCGGGAGTGGTACAGCGTCTACACCTTCCAGTGCCGGCGCATGCGGCGCTTCGTCCATGGGCGGGTACTGTTCGCGGGCGACAGCGCGCACGTGGTGTCCCCCTTCGGCGCGCGGGGCTTCAACGGCGGCCTGGCGGACGCGGACAACCTGGGATGGAAGCTGGACCTGGTGTTGCAAGGCCGCGCCCCGGAGACGCTGCTGGAGAGCTACAACCAGGAAGCCATCGCCGCCGCGGACGAAAACATTCTTGCCTCCAGCCGTTCGACGGATTTCCTGACGCCCAAGAATACCGCCAGCCGGGCCTTCCGCGATGCGGTGCTGGAACTGGCGGAGACGGAGCCATTCGCGCGCCCTTTCGTGAATTCCGGACGTCTTTCCACGGCGATCAGCTATCCGGACAGTCCGCTGAATACGCCGGACGATGTTTCCTGGCGTGGCGGCGTCGCGCCGGGCTCGCCTGCGCTGGATGCGCCGATCGGCGACGACTGGCTGCTGCGGCGGCTGGGCGGGCGGTTCGTGCTGCTTGCCGACCGCTGGGCCGGCGCCCTGCCCGATGGTGTCGAATTGCTGGACATCGCCACATTCGGCCACGACGTATCGCTGCTGCGCTCGCGCTACGGGATGGACGCCGGCACGGGCTACCTTATCCGGCCGGACCAGTATGTGGCCGCTCGCTGGCCATCGCCCGTCCCCGTGCAGCGTATCGCCGCGGCGCTTGCCCGCGCGCAAGGAGTACCGCAATGAGCGCGCTGAACACCCGTCCCAATCTGGCGGACCCTGACACCATCTATCAGCGGCTGATCCAGCTGCACGAGAACCTGGACGAAGCGCAAAGCCTGAAGGTGAACGCCCGCCTGATCCTGGCGCTGATCAACCACATCGGCGATCGCGATGTGGTGCTGGAGGCCATAGACCTGGCGGGACGTACGTAGGCGACAGCTCCCCGGGGAAGATGGCCGGGCGGGCCCATGCCCTTCGCGGGCATCACGCGTCCAGGCCCGCCATCAGCACGTACTTGACCTCCACATACTCTTCGATGCCGTAGTGGCTGCCCTCGCGGCCGTAGCCCGAATGCTTCACGCCGCCGAAAGGCACGGACGCGGTGCCGACGGAGCCGGAGTTCAGGATGACCATGCCGGCCTCGATGTCGCGCGACAGGCGGAAGGACCGCGCGTGGTCGCGGGTGTACGCGTAGGCGACCAGTCCATATTCCGAGCGGTTGGCGCGCGCGACGACCTCTTCTTCGGTCTTGAACCGGTAGAACGGAAACACCGGCCCGAAGATCTCCGTCCGGGCGATGCGCATATCGTCGGTCAGCCCGGTAAGAATGGTGGGCTCGTAGAACAGCCCGCCCTTGGCGTGCGGCTTGCCGCCCAGCACGACCTGGGCGCCATGCTCGCGGGCGTCTTCCACCAGACCCGCGACCTTGTCCAGGCCTGCCTGGTTGATCAGCGGTCCCACAACGAATTCTTCCTGCAGGCCTTGGTCGACACGGATCCCGGCGACCTTCTCTGCCACGGCGGCGACCAGGCGGTCGTGGATGCCGTCCTGTACGTAGATGCGGTTGGGCGATATGCAGACCTGGCCCGAATTGCGCAGCTTGGCGGCGACCAGCCCAGCGGCCGCCTGCTCGATGCCGGCATCGTCGAAGACGATGAAAGGCGCGTTGCCGCCCAGCTCCAGCGTCATCTTCTTCAAGTCATGCCCCGATGCGGCGGCGAGCATCTTGCCGACCGCCGTGGAGCCCGTGAACGAGATCTTGCGGATGCGCGGGTCGCCCGTGAACAGCTCGCCGATCCGCGCGGGGTTGCCGGTGACCATCTCGAAGACGCCTTCGGGGATGCCGGCCTTGCGCGCGTATTCCAGCATCTTGTACGCCGTGAGCGGCGTCAATTCGGCCGGCTTGATGATCATGGTGCAACCCGCCGCCAGCGCGGTGGCGATCTTGCGCGCGATCATCATGAAGGGAAAGTTCCAGGGCGTGATGGCCGCGGTGGGGCCGGCCGGTTCCTTGAACACCAGGACCTGGGCATTGGCCGCGTGCGATGGGATGGTGTCGCCATACACGCGCTTGGCTTCCTCGGCATACCACTCGATGAAGCCCAGGCCGTAGTCGATCTCGCCCATCGCTTCGGAGATGCACTTGCCGTTCTCCTTGACGATGATCTCGGCGAACAGGCGCTTATCGTCCCGCATCAGTTCGAACCAGCGGCGCAGCAGGTCGCCGCGAGTCTTGGCGAGTGTGCGCGACCATGCGGGAAAGGCCTGGCAGGTCCGGTCGATGGCGGCCTGGACCTCGGCGGAAGTCATCTCGGGCGCTACGCCCACCACTGAGCCGTCGGCGGGATTGAATACTTTGATCATGGTTTTCCGTCCTTGTGGAATCGTGGGACACCGCGTCGCGCGCCCCCCGTCTTGCCGGCGCCCATGGCGGCGGCGCGATGCGGGGGCGCGATATGGAGTGCGGCACGACTCAAAAGATAGGCTTTACAACAGGACCGGGCGATAGCACCGGGCCTGCGATCCTTGCCTAAAAATATTGGCCTTGATATTGGGCCCGGTTGGGTGGCAAGCTGGCGGCATATCGCAAACCGGGACCCGCATCCGATGTCCGACCGCGCAGACGAAGCCAGCCTGATCCACATGCGCCGGCAGATGGCCGCACTGCTGGAACCGCTCGCCCCCGACGAGGGCTACAACCTGACGGTCCTGCCGGACGTGCGCTTCCTGCGCTCGAACCGCCCGCTGAAATCGGTACCCGTGCTCTACGACCCGGGCATCGTCATCGTGTGCCAGGGCCGCAAGCGCGGCTTCTTCGGCGGCGAAACCTATGTCTATGACGCCCGCCAGTGCCTGGTGGTGTCCGTGCCCGTTCCTTTCACCATGGAAACGGATGCCACGGAAAAGGAGCCGCTGCTGGCGATTTATATGCACCTGGACTTCAAGCTGGCCGCGGACCTGATGCTGGAGATCGACGAACTGGGCGGCTTCGTGGCCGGCGAACCCCGGGGCATGATGTCCAGCCCCATGGACGCGCGGCTCGGCACGGCTGTGTTGCGCTTCCTGGAGGCGATGAGCCAGCCGATGGAAGCCAGGATTCTGGGCCCCTCGCTGGTGCGCGAGATCTATTTCCGCATCCTGACGGGCGACCAGGGGCCGTCCATGCGGGCGGCCCTGGCGATGCAGGGGCAGTTCGGCAAGGTGGTCCGGGCACTGCGCCGCATCCATGCGTCGTACAGCCAGGCGCTGACGGTGGAACAACTGGCGCGGGAAGCCGGTATGAGCGTGGCGGCGTTCCATGTCCATTTCAAGGCGGTGACGAATACCTCCCCCATGCAGTACCTGAAGTCCACCCGCCTGCACCAGGCGCGGCTGCTGATGGTGCGCAACGCGATGACCGCGGCGGCGGCCAGCGCGCAAGTCGGGTACGAGAGTCCCTCGCAATTCAGCCGGGAGTTCAAGCGCGTCTTCGGCCGCAGCCCGGTCGAGGAAGTCAACAGGATGAAGGCCGACTTCGCGGTGCCGCCGGCCTTCGCGGCGTCCGCCTATGTGTCGTCGCACTGAGCGGCCGCGGCGGCCTTACTCCGGTTCTATCCCCGCCGCCTTGACGACCCTGCCCCACTTCCCCAGTTCGCTTGCCTGGAACCGGCCCAGCTCCTCGGGCGTGGACGTCCAGGGCTCGGTCGCGGAGTTGGCGAAGAAGCCGCGGGCGTGTTGGCTTTGGGTGGCGTTGACCAGCAGCTCCCGCAGGCGCTGTACGATCGCGGGTGGCGTACCGGCAGGCAGATAGGCGGCGAACCAATAGCCCATGTCGTAGCCCTTGATGCCGGCCTCATCCAGCGTGGGCACATTGGGGAGCTGCGGCAGCCGCCGGTTGGTGGAGGCGCCCAGCGCGCGCAGCCTGCCCGACTGGATATGCGGCATGCCGGTGACGGTGTCGATCACCATCATGTCGATATGTCCGCCCAGCAGATCGTTCAGCGCAGCGGGGTTGCTGTTGTAGCCCACCCATACGATGTCGGTGTGGCTCAGCTGCTTGAACATCTCTCCGGCCATGCGGCTGGACGAATTGCCGCTGCCGAAGCTGAGCTTGCCCGGTGCCTTCCTGGCCTGGGTGACCAGGTCGTCCACCGTGCGGTAAGGCGTGTCCGCCCGCACCGCCAGCACCTGGCCGCCACGTCCCAGCAGTGTCACCGGCGCGAAATCCTTGGCTGGGTCGTAAGGCAGCCGCTTGAACAGGAAAGGATTCGCGGCTTGCGTGGTGTTGGTGGTGATCAATACCGAGTAGCCGTCCGGCGCCGCGCGGGCCACATGCTGGGCCGCGAGCATGCCGCTGGCGCCGGCCCGGTTCTCCACGACCACGGGCTGGCCGGTCTGTTCGGTGATCGACGCCGACAGCGCCCGCGCCAGTTGATCCGTGGCGCTGCCGGCCCCGAACGGCACCACGAAGGTCACCGGTTTGGCGGGATAGGTCGCGGCACGTGACGGCGCCCCGGGAAGCGTGGCCGACAATAAGGCGATGCAGGCAAGTACAAGGCGCGGCAGGATCCTCTCGCAAGGCGATTTCATCTTCGTTGTCTCCAGGTCGTTGTTATCGGGCGGCGCGGCGCGGCCGCGCACGGGCGAGCCGCCGGGCCATTTGCCCGCCGGCATACCCCTCACTCGGAATTCGCGGGCCTATCCGCTGCGATGCGTCGCCCCTGCTTGCGCTCGGCCTCGGCATCCAGGAAGCGCGCCACCACGGCCTTGTGCTCTTCGCCGCACAGCAGGATGGCCTGCAGCGCGGCGGCCTGCTCCAGCGCCATGGGCAGCGGGCTGTCCGCTGCATCCAATACCAGGCGCTTGGCCATGCGCAGCGCCTGCGGGGGATTCGCGGCGATCCTGCCCGCCATTTCCAGCACGGTGTCGTCCAATCGACCGGGCTCCACCACGCGCGTCACCAGCCCCAGCTCCAATGCCGCCGCCGCGTCGACGAACTCGCTGGTCAGTGTCAATTCCAGGGCCTTGCCGCGGCCGACGATACGGGCCAGGAACCAGGCGCCGCCTATCCCCGACACCAGGCCCAGGCGCAGGAAGCTTTCCGCGATGGTCGCGCGGGTGCTGGCGATGCGCAGATCGCACATCAGCGCCAGGTCGCATCCCGCGCCGACCGCGGCGCCGTCGATGGCGGCAATGGAGGGAATCCGCAGCGTGTGGAAGGCGCGCGTGACGCGATGCAGGCTGGATTTCAACCGCGCCTGTACGTCGGCGACCGAACCCTGCATCAGGTCCGAGCCGCGCTGCATGTCCTTGACGTTGCCGCCCGTGCAGAAGTGCCGGCCGGAGGAACGGATCACCAGGCAATGTATATCCGCGCGCGTATCGGCCTGCTCCACCGCCTGGGCGATCGCTTCCGCCATGGCCATCGACATCGCGTTGCCCGTGGCGGGATCGTCCAGGGTCAGGACCAGCACACCGTCCACGATGCGCTGCCGGACCAGGGCGTCCGCGGAACGCGGCGCGTCGGCGGGGGTGTCTGGCATATGCATCACCGTGTCTCCGTCGTTGACTTCAAGGTGCCGTTGAAGGCCTCGATATCGCCCGGGCCGTAGCCGATCTCGCGCAGGATCTCGGCGGCGTGCTCGCCGATGGCCGGCGCTGCCCGGTCGCGCGATGGCCCGTCGGGGGCGTGCGCCGGACCCGGCACGAAGCCGGGCAGGCGCACCGCGCCCGCGACAGGATGCCGGACCACCGTGTCGAGGCCGCTGGCGGCGTACTCCGCGGAGCCGGCGACCTGGGCATAGCCGGCGACCGGCGCGCAAAGGATGTCGGCCTCCGTCAGCAGGCGCTGCCATTGCGCGGTATCGCGGGCCATGAAGCGCGGCGCCAGTTCCTGCCGCAGGGCATGCCGGTTGGCGACGCGGCCTTCGTTGCTGGCGAAGCGCGCGTCGTGCAACAGGCCCGGCGCGTCCAGCAGCATGCATAGCTTGCGCCAGCGCTCGGGCTGATAGGCGGCGATCATGATCCAGCCGTCGCGGGTGGGATAGGCCTCGTTGGGCGCGGCGTAGGGGGCGGCGCTGCCGGTCTTGCGGGGCTCCTTGCCGGCGGCGAAGTACGAGGCATAGCCGGTCTGCTGCAGCATGATCGCCGCGTTGTACAGGCTGATGTCCAGCCATTCGCCCTGCCCGCTTTGCCGCGCCGCGAGGTACGCGGCAAGGATGGAAATGGTGGCGACATAGCCCCCCGCCATGTCGGCGACGGGCGTGGCGACCTTGGCCGGATCGTCACCGTCCACCCCCAGGGTGCTCATCAAGCCGCTGGCGGCCTGCATGATGCCGTCCACGCCCGGCCGGGACCGGAAGGGACCGGCCTGGCCATAGGCCGAGATCGAGCAATACACCAGCGCCCGGTTATCCGCCGACACGGTTTCATAATCCAATCCCAACTGGCGCATGACGCCGGGCCGGAAGTTCTCCACCACGATGTCCGCGCCCCGTACCAGTCGCAGCGCCGCCTGGCGGCCGGCGGGCGATTTCAGGTCCATCGCGATGCCGCGCTTGTTGCGGTTCACGCTCAGGTAGATGGCGCTTTCGCCGTTGATCCAGGGCGGGCCCAGGCGCCTGCCCATCTCGCCTTGCGGAGGCTCCACCTTGATAACGTCGGCGCCCAGGTCCGCCAGCATCATGGTGGCGACCGGCCCGGCCAGCACATGCGAAAAATCCACCACGCGCACGCCACACAGGCTATCCCTGAACATCTCCTGCCTCCTGGTTCCTCCGGCCTCATGGGCGCTGGAGGTTCTTCGATGGAGTGCAGGATAGAGATGGCATGCAGGCGAGACAAACGACTTTAAGGGCCGGACCTTTTGACTTTTTGTAAAGCCTCCGGCGTGTCGCCCCGCGTGGCGGGGATGGTGGCGAGCCAGTCCCGGAAAGCGCGCAAGGCACCGGACTGCGCC
This sequence comes from Bordetella bronchialis, assembly GCF_001676705.1. Classification (NCBI taxonomy): domain Bacteria; kingdom Pseudomonadati; phylum Pseudomonadota; class Betaproteobacteria; order Burkholderiales; family Alcaligenaceae; genus Bordetella; species Bordetella bronchialis. The sequence continues at coordinate 462,316 of NZ_CP016170.1, read as the reverse complement.
CTGCCCGCGGGCCAGGCGAAGTAATAGGTGTAGTCCCCGCGGTCCAAGGGATGGCCCAGCGGCGCGACCAGCGAGCCTTCCGCCAGTTCCTTCTCGACCAGCGCTTTTTGCGCGATGGCGATGCCGTGTCCTTCCAGGGCTGCCTGGTAGGCCAATAAGGAGGTTTCGTACTTCATTCCGCGCGAGGGATCGACCGAGCGCCGGCCGGCCGCGCGCAGCCACAGGAGCCAATCGTCGGGACGGGCCAGGGAGTGCAGGAGCGTCTGCTTGTCCAGGCGCGACTTTTCGTTCAGGCGCAGTGTTGGCGCGGCCACGGGCACCAGCACATTGGGCACCAGCCGCAAGGTATGGACGCCGGGCCATGTGCCGTCGCCCAGTTCGATACCCGCATCGATGTCTTCGCGCTGGAAATCCAGCGGCCGCGACGATGTCGTCACCTGCACGTCGACCTGGGGATTGAGCTTGTGAAAGCCCGCCAGGCGGGGAATGAGCCAGCGCACCGCGAAGGTGGCGGGCGAACGTATGCGCAAGGTGCTGCCGCCGTCCCGCTTGCGGGCGATCGCGGCCGTGGCATCGCGCAGCCCCGCGAACAGCGGAATAAGCTCGGACAGGTAGCGGGCGCCCGTGGGCGTCAAGGACAGGGTGCCTCGCGCGCGGTTGAAAAGGGGCGTGCCCAGATAGGCTTCCAGCAGGCGCACTTGCCGGCTGATCGCCGCGGGCGTGACGCTGAGCTCATCCGCCGCGCGCGAAATACTGAGCAGCCGGCCGGCCGCCTCGAACGCGCGGGCGGGATTCAAGGGCGGTAGCAGGTCACGACGGGCCATGATGGAATCGGGTATGGAGCAAGCGGGTGGATTTGCCGGGTTGATCCCCGGAAAACTTCCGTAAGCTTGCCTGCAACCCATCCGGGCCACAAGGCTCTCACCGTTTCACCGGGAGCCCCTTGGTCTTGCGGCCACCCGCCGCTACTTGTCGTCGCGCAGCGTGTACAGGAACGCCGCGATGTCCCGGGCATCCTGCTCGGTCACGCCCAGGTCCGGCATGGCGGACTGCGGGTCCACCTGCGTGGGATACCGCAGCCAATGCACCATGTTGGCGGGTGTGTTGGGCAGGACCCCGGCGATGTACAGGCGGTCGGCCATGCCGCCCAGCGGCGGGCCCACATGGCGGTCCGCCCCCACGACGCCGGGAATCGCGTGGCAGGTCGTGCACAGGTACTGGTGCAGCGCCTGCCGTCCCGCGCCGGCGTCGCCCAGTCGCACATCCTGTATCGGCACGCCCGCGTGCGACGCCGCGGCGCGCGTGTCGGGAGACCCCGGATATTGCCGCGCCCAGCGCTGGTAGTCCGCGGGCGACAGCGTGGGCAGCACCTTGATAAAGGCCACCAGGTCCCAGATTTCGTCATCATCCAGCCTGTACTTCCACGCCGGCATGCCGGTCATCTTGATGCCGTTGCGTATGGCTTGATAGATCTCTGGCGCCGACCATTCCCGCGCGCTTCCGGCCAATGCCGATGGCGCCGGCATCATGCCGCGCGCGAAGGGCTCCGGCGCCAGGCCGGGGGCGCCGTGGCACTGGACACAATGCGCGCGGAACAGCTTGAAGCCGCTCACCGCGCGTCCCTCGGCGTCCAGGTCGGGCACCTGGATGTCCTGCACGCGGGCGCGGATCGATTGCCGCGCGGCGATATCGAAGATCCGGTGGGCCGGCGCCATGTGGGGCTGCGTGGCGCTGACGTCGTACCAGCCGATATAAAGGACCGCGGCCGCCACCATGCCGGCCGCGGCGGCCAGTACCAGGGTGGTCAGTGCGGCGACGCGCTTCCAGTTCGTCATGGGCGGTCTTCCGGCGCGCTAGCGCAGGGTAAGAAGATAGGCCGCGATGTCCGCCGCCTCGGATTGGGTCAGTCCAACGTCGGGCATGGCCGTGCGGGGATCGATCGCCGGTGGATCGCGCAGCCAGCGCACCAGGTTCTCGGGCGTGTTCGGAAGAACGCCGCCGACATAGGAACGCCTTGCCATCCCATCCAGCGGCGGCCCGACAGCGGACCAAGGCCCCCGTACGCCGGGGATGGCATGGCAGCTGACGCAGCCATGGGCCGCGATCAGTCCCGCGCCTCGCGCCGGGCTCGCTTGCGCCAGGGACGCGGCCCCGGACCCGGGCCATAAGGGCGCGGGTTCGCTGCCGCACCCCGCCAGTACCGCGGTTGCGGCGATGCCGACTACCAGCCACCGCCCGGCCCGGACGCAACGGGTCCGACGCGGACGAGCGCCCCGGATAAGCGGGTCGGCGGGACATTCAGCCATCGTTCGATCTCCTGGAATGGAGCGGTCCCGCAAATCCTTTGCCAAGCCCGGCTGCTGGCGACGCACGAAGCGTCAAGCGTGCAAATCTGACAAAACGCTGAAAAAAAGTCCCCTTGCCGCCCAGGTATCGAGGCGCAATGGGGTAAGGCCAGCCTGGCGCGCCGTCGCGGTATGCGAAGTGCGTAGCGCCACGGTCCTACCCGCGTCGCGGCGGGTGGCCGCGCCCTCCTCCCCCAATAGACCGCCATGTCACCTCGGACCCTGTTTGCCGTCCTGATCGCCATGCCCGTGCCGGCAAACGCGCGCCAGCAGTCCGTCCTGGACCCTGCCGGCCCCTACGCGCAGCGTGTCGCCGAGATGGGATGGTGGCTGTTCATCGGCGGCGGAGCGATCTTCGCGTGGGTGCTTGCGACCCTGGCGCTTGCGCTATACGGACCGCCCGGCCTGCGGACGCGCCTGGGACGGCGCACGACGATCGTGGTGGCGGGCATAGGCGTACCGGCCGTCGTGCTGACCGCATTGCTGGTGTATGCCTTCGGGACAGCCGCGTCCCTTGCGCGCGCCGACGCGCCTGCCGGCGCACGCATCGAAGTACGGGGCGAGATGTGGTGGTGGCGCGTGCGCTACCTGGACGACCATGGGCAGCCCCTGTTCGAAACGGCCAACGAAATCCGCATTCCCACGGGGCAAGCGGTGGATTTCACGCTGGCATCCGACAACGTCATCCACAGCTTCTGGGTACCGAACCTGGCCGGGAAAATCGATATGATCCCCGGCCGCGTGAACCGGCTGCGCGTGCGGGCCGATGCGCCAGGGCGCTTCAGCGGCCAATGCGCGGAATATTGCGGCGCCCAGCACGCGAAGATGCGTTTCGACGTGGCGGCGGTGGATCCAGCCGAATTCCAGGCCTGGGTGGAAGCGCAACGCCAGCCGGCGCGCGAGCCTGCCGACACGCACCTGCGGGTGGGGCAGCAGTTGTTCATGCAGGCATGCGCGCGGTGCCACACCGTGCGCGGCACGGCGGCGGCCGGCACCCTGGGCCCGGATCTGACCCATATCGGCAGCCGGCTGTCGATCGGGGCAGGCACCTTGCCCAATAACGTCGGCACGCTCGCGGGGTGGATCGCGGGCAGCCAGCACATCAAGCCGGGCAACCGGATGCCTGCCTTCAACCAGCTGTCCGGCGAAAGCCTGCGGGCCGTCGCGCAATATATGGAAAGCCTGAAGTGATGCCTGCCAGTCCGACCCACGCCCCCGATCGCGACGCCGCCCCGCAGTCCCCGGAAGAGGGCCTGGCGCAGCTGCGGCGCGTGTGGCGCCGCCCGACCGGCTGGCGCGCCGTAACGGTCGTCAACAACAGCTATATCGGCCTGCTGTATATCGGCACGGCAATGCTGTTCTTCGTGCTGGCGGGGATCCTGGCGCTGGCGATGCGCACGCAGCTGGCCGTGCCCGACAACGACTTGGTCGGCCACGGCCTTTACAACCAGCTATTCACCATGCATGGCACGGTGATGATGTTCCTGTTCGCCGTGCCCGCCGTCGAGGCCATGGCCGTGCTGCTGCTGCCCAACATGCTGGGCGCGCGCGACTTGCCCTTCCCCCGTCTGTCGGCCTATGCGTATTGGGCCTACGCGGTAGGCGGCATTGTCTTCTTCTGCAGCATATTCGCCGGCCTGGCGCCCGATGGCGGCTGGTTCATGTATCCGCCGCTTACCGGCGCCGCGTATTCACCGGCCATCAACGCCGACTTCTGGCTGCTGGGGATCGGCTTCATCGAGATCTCGGCCATCGCGGGCGCCGTCGAACTGGCCGTGGGCATCCTGCGCACCCGGGCGCCGGGCATGACGCTGGACAAAATGCCTGTCTTCGCGTGGGTCATGCTGGTGTTCTCCGGCATGGTCATCATCGCCTTTCCCGCCGTCATCGTGGCCACCGCGCTGCTGGAACTGGAGCGCGCGTTCGATTGGCCGTTCTTCATCGCCGCGAAAGGCGGTGACCCTTTGCTCTGGCAACACCTGTTCTGGTTCTTCGGCCATCCCGAGGTCTACATTATTTTCCTGCCCGCCGCGGGAATGGTGTCGATGATCGTTCCCGCCATGACGGGCCGCCCGCTGGTCGGATATCGGCTGGTCGTGCTCGCGGTCGTCACCACGGGCTTCTTCAGCTTCGGCCTGTGGGTGCACCACATGTTCACCACCGGCATCCCGCAGCTGTCGCTGAGCTTTGCCTCCGCATCCAGCATGGCGGTGGCCGTGCCCACCGGGATACAGATATTCGCCTGGGTGGCGACCATTGCCGCGGCCGCCCGCTTGCGGCCGCTGAAGACGCCCATGCTTTTCATCCTGGGATTTTTCTTCGTCTTCGTGCTGGGCGGGTTGACCGGGGTCATGGTGGCCGTGATTCCCTTCGATATGCAGGTGCACGACACTTACTTCATCGTGGCGCACCTGCACTACGTGCTGTTCGGCGGCATGGTGTTTCCGCTGTTCGCAGCCTTCTACTACTGGACGCCCCTGGTCAGCCGCCGCGCGCTGTCGGAACGGCTTGGACGCTGGGCTTTCTGGCTGATGTTCATCGGCTTCAATGTCAGCTTCTTTCCCATGCACATCACCGGCCTGGTGGGTATGCCGCGGCGGGTGTACACCTACGCAGACAGCTACGGATGGGGCATGCTGAACATGGTGTCGACGGTCGGCGCATACATGATCGCGGCCGGCGTGCTGGTGTTCCTGGCGGACCTCGCCCGCAACTTCCGGCCGTCGGGTTCCGGCAACGCCGGCAATGTCTGGAAGGCGGGCACGCTCGAATGGCTGCCCAGCGCGGAATACGGCACCCGCAGCATACCGACGGTGTCCAGCCGCGAACCGCTGTGGGACCAGCCGAACCTGCCCAAGGAGGTCGACGCGGGCTTGCACTATTTGTCCGGCGCGCCCACCGGCCGCCGCAGCACGCTGGTGACCAACGCCTTGGACGCCCGCCCCGAGTACCTGCTGGAGCTGCCCGGGCCCGGCTGGTCGCCGCTGATCGCGGCGCTGGGTACGGCGGGATTCTTTCTGCTGCTTACCGCCAAGATGACGCTGCTGGCCTCGGCCTGCGGCATCCTGGCGATAGGCATGATCCTGCGCTGGCTGTGGGACAGCGAAGCGCCGGGGGCGCCCGACGTGGCGGATGTCGGAGGCGGTTTGCGGCTGCCCACGTATTGCAACGGACCGCGGTCGCACTCGTGGTGGGCGATGGCGATACTGGTGTTGGTCTGCGCGAGCATTTTCGGCGCGCTGGTGTTCGCCTACCTGTTTCTTTGGACCACCTCGCCGGAAGGCTGGCGGCCGGCACAGGGGCTGCCGGCCTGGGGATGGCCGCTGGCCTCGGCCACGCTTCTGGTCGGCAGCAGCGCCCTTGTCTGGCATGCCGGCCGCCAGTTGCGGCGCGAGCGCCATGGCCCGCTACGATGGGCGCTACCCGCGGGACTCCTGATGCTGGTTGGGGCCATCGCGCTGGAAGGCCTGGCCCATTGGCAGACCGGCCTGCGCCCGCGGCACAGCGGCTATGCCGCCGCGGTATACGGCTTGGCGGGATACCAGGCTCTGCTGACGGTGATCCTGTGCTTCATGGGCGCGTTCACCCTGGCGCGATCGCTGGCCGGGCGCCTCGGGCCGCGCCAGCTTGGCAGCTTCAACAATACATCGCTGCTGTGGCACTACGCCGTGGGCCAGGGCCTGGCGGCGCTTTTGGTCCTGCACGGCCTGGCCCGAGAGGCGGGAGGCTAGCGTGGCCACCCGCTTTTTCTCCGCGTTCTTCGCCACGCTGGCCGGTCCGCTCTTCTGGTCGGCGCATTTCCTGCTGGCATACGGCTACAACGGCGTCGTCTGCGCGCGGCCCGCGTTGCAAGCCGAGTGGCTGGGCGTGCCGGCATCGTCCTGGGTCGTCTGCGCCAGCGGCTGCCTGGCGCTGGCGGGCATGGCGCTGGTCTACCGGCGCATCCGCAAGCGCCTGCCTTCCCTGGGCGACCCGCGCTTCCTGCCCGGCCTGGCCGCCGCCCTGACGCTATTGTCGGCATTGGCCGTCATCTGGCAGACCCTGCCGGCGCTGATGCTGGCGCCCTGCGGCCAGGGCGCGCCCTAACGCCCTTCCCCCGGCTTCCTTGCCCGCGTTCTTTTATGCGCCGAGAGGTTCGCCACCGGCAGGCGCCAGCCATAGCCGATCGCCATGAAGCGAAGGAAAAGGCATAACGCGCCGCCCACAAGTGCCGAGGCTTCATAAGGAAAGCCGAGCGTATGCCCGATGACCACGGAACAGGAAGCCGCCAAAGCGGCGACGGCATACAAGTCGGATCGAAGCACTTGGGGGATGTCATTGAGCAGCACATCGCGGACCATGCCGCCGCCGATGCCCGTCAGCATGCCCAGCAGCGCCGACATCACAGGGCTCATCCCGAACTGGATCGCTTTCTGCGCCCCGGCGACCGCGAAGAATGCCAGCCCCACCGCATCGAAAATAAGAACCGGGATGCGCAGCCTTTCGATGCCGGCATACAGGAAGAAGGTGGTCAATCCGGCCACGATGGAAACCAGCAGATAGCGCCAATCGCTCATGGCCGCCGGCGGCACGGCCCCGATGACCAGATCCCGGCTGATGCCGCCGAAATTGCCGGCGACGAAGGCCAGCACCAATATCCCGAACAGATCCGCCCTGCGGTTTACCGCCGCGACGGCCCCGCTGATTGCAAAGACAAAGGTGCCGCCCAGGTCCAGGGCGCGCAGGAGCGCTTCTAGCGTGATCATCGCGATGGGGTTTCGGATTCTGGAGGCCGCTCTATCGGACGCCGATACTGCAAAGCCGCGGCGCGAAGGCATATTAACCCGTCGTCCGGCCCCATGTAGCGAGCGGCTACTGTCCGCGCGCCGCTATATGGCGTAGCGCCGCAGCAGTTGCCCTATGCGGTCCGATATGGCCTTCTGTTCATCCTGGGATAATGGCGAAAACCGCTGGGCCCATGCCTTCTTGTGCGCGAACGCGGGGAACCCGGGCGCCTCGCCCCACCGCCAGTCCGGGTCCCGGGCATGGCGGCTCCGGCCAAAGATATGATGGTGCACGCGCCGGCACTCCTGCACGTTCTTCGGCCCCGGCGGCAGGGCGTCATCGTTCAACGACCAGTTCCCGGCCTCCCAGTAATTGACGCACCCGCCTTCCAGCTGGGGCAGTACGTCCAGCATCGCGCGGCCGGTCGCGGCCACCAGATACGACCAGTGGATAAGCTCCAGCGGCGAAAGCTCGCTGCGCTCCCAGACGGGACGAGCGGGATAGACGATAAGGTGGCCGCCATCCGCGCGATCGCACAGCGTCGTGGTCGGACTGCTGACGCTGCCGCCATGGAATGAGAACACTTCGACTGCCATTGTGGCTCCTCGACCAGGTAAATGCCGGGACGCCGGTCCCTGTGCGGGCCGGGGTCCCGGGCGGGTTTCAGCGCAGGTAGGCCGCTTCGACGCGGCGCATATGGTCGTCGCCTTGCAGGCGGATGATCTCCTTGACCGTCGGCAGCGCCTTGTCCACCCCGCGGATGCCGCCCTCTTTGCGGATCTGCGCGAACACGGCGCGCATGGCGCCGACGGCCGCCCGGATGGCATGGTTGCCGTATATCACCAGGCCGACCTTGCCGAGCTGCTGTATGTCCGCCTCGGTAAGTTCCGGGTACGCGGTGGGCACCAGGACCAGCGGTGCGCTGCCTGCCCAGGCCTGGATGAAAGAGAGCACTTCAGCCGGCGTGGTCTGTTTGGAATGGATGAGAATGGCGTCGGCGCCGGCTTCTTCATAGGCCCGCGCGCGCTTCAAGGCCTCGTCCTGGCCCAGTCCCGCGATCAGGGCTTCCGTGCGGGCGATCACAAGAAAGTCCTTATCCCGCCGGGCCGCGGCCGCCGCGGCGATCTTCCCCTGGAATTCCTCCACGCGCACGAGCTCCTGGCGGCCATCCGCGCGCAGGCTGGTGTCCTTGGGGAAAGTCTTGTCTTCCATGACGACCGCCGAAGCGCCAGCCGCCTCATACTGCGGCACGACATAGCTGACGTTGACCGCATTGCCAAAGCCCGTGTCGATGTCGGCGATAAGAGGAATGGACACCGCCGACGCAATGGCGCGCATCATGTCCAGATGCGTGCCCGCCGACAGGATATTGGCGTCCGGCACGGCATGGCTGGCGGAAAGCTCGAAGCCGCTTCCCCATATCGCGCCGAAACCGGCCTCCTCGGCCAGCTTGGCCGACAGGGGATTGTGCGCCGACATGGCGGTAAGAAGCTTGCCTGACGCGATGGCCTGGCGCAGCACCTGGTTTTTACTCATGGGTATCTCCGGTTCGGATCGATGGGATGGGGTGGGCGGCCGCTCAACGCAGTTTTGCGCAGGCCGCGGCGATGCGCGCCATCGCCAGGCCGAGTTCCTCGTCGGAAGCGGCATAGGAGACGCGAAAGTGCCCCGGTAGTTCGAAGGCGGTACCTGGAACGACCGCCACGCCCGCGTGGCGCAACAGATACATGGCAAGGTCGACATCCGACGCGATCAGGCCGCCCGAGGGGTCGCGCCGCCCGAGCAAGCCTTGGCACCCGGGGAAGGCATAGAAGGCGCCTGGGGGCAAATCGCAATCCACCCCTTCGATCGCCCGCAAGGCCGCGACGACGCTGTCGCGACGCCGGCGAAAGCTTTCCAGAAACCCTTGCAGGAAGTCCATGGGACCGTCCAGCGCCGCGATGGAAGCGGCCTGGCTGATGGAACTGGTGTGCGAGGTCGACTGCGACTGGACCAGATTCATTGCCTTGATCAAGGCCGCCGGCCCGGCCGCGAAGCCGACTCTCCATCCCGTCATCGCATAGGCCTTGGACACGCCATTAACGGTCAGCGTGCGACGGGCCAATTCCGGCTCGACGGCGGCGGGCGTGGCGAACGGCGTGTCGTCATAGCGGATTTTTTCGTAGATATCGTCCGCCATCACCCATACATGCGGATGCCGCAGCAGCACCTCCGCCAGCGCGGCAAGTTCATCGCCGGTGTAGACAGCGCCGCTAGGATTGGAAGGCGAGTTGAGCATCAGCCATTTTGTCCTGGGCGTGATCGCGTCCTCCAGCTGCGCGGGCGTGAGCTTGAAGCCGGAGGACGCACCGCAACGCACGATGACCGGTTTGCCGCCCGCCAGCAGCACCATGTCCGGATAGGAAACCCAGGCCGGCGTCGGGATCACCACTTCGTCCCCCGCATCGATGGTGGCTTGAAGCGCGTTGTAAAGCAGTTGCTTGGCGCCGCATCCCACCTGCACCTGGTCGGGCGTGAACCGCAGTCCGTTATCGCGGTGGAATTTCCGCGTGACCGCTTCGCGCAAGGCGAGCGTACCGGCCACCTCGGTATAGCGCGACTCGTTGCGGTCGATGGCGGCTTTGGCCGCGACGCGTATGTGCTCCGGCGTGGGAAAGTCGGGCTCACCCTGGCTCAGGGCGATGATGTCCTGCCCTTCGCGTTTCAGTTCGTTGGCGAGGCGGGTCATCTCCTTGGTGGCGGAAGGTTTCGCACCCAGGACGCGATTCGCGAGGAAGCCATCGCCGAGGCCTGTATTGCTCTTCATTCAATTGCTCCTACCTTGAGACCCATCTTCCATCTGGCCAGGGCCAGCGGGATGAAGATGGTGAGAATCAGCAGCACGCTGTAGGCGCATGCCAACGCCAGCCGGTCGCTGTCGACCTGCTGGAAAATCTCGATCGGCATGGTGCTCATACCGCCGAAATAGAGCACCACGGTCGCCGAAAGCTCGGACAGCGTCGTGACCCACATCAGCACGGCGGCCGCGGCGGCCGCAGGCCAGATGGTGGGCAGCACGACCTTGAAGAAACTCCGGATCGGGTTCACACCCAGGCTCATGGACGCTTCCTCGAGCGAGTCCTTGAGGTTGTGCAGCGGCCCGATCGCCGCACGCACGCTGGTGGGCACGCGCCGCAGGAAGTAAGCCAGCGCCATGATGGTCCAGTTGCCTGTCAAGATCAGCCAGCCGCTGCCGAAGGTATTGATCAATGCGATGCCCAGCACCGTTCCGGCGATAGTCAAGGGCAAGGCGACCAGGATATCCAGCACATGCGTCAGACCGGAGCGCCGTTTGACTATCAGGTATGCGGTGACGATGGCGAACAGGGATCCCGCCAGCGTTGCCACCGTAGCCAGGAACAGCGAGTGGTACAAGGGATCCGGCGCCCGCAGCGCGGCATGCAGCAGATGGTCCAGCGTGAACCCGCCATAGCGAAGCACGGGGCCGACGGCGGGCGTGAAGGCGGTTATCACGGCCACGACGGCGGGCGCCAGCGACAGGGCGACAATGCCCAGCACGCCCGCGGTGGCGGCGCCGGCGCGCCAACCCGTCAAGGTAACGGCCAGCGGCGCGCGTCCGGCTTCCATCTGGTACTGCCGGCGCTCCACCACCAGCTTCTGGAACAAAAGGGCGGCGGCACCCAGCAGAACCAGCATGGATGCCATGGTGGTTTGCATCTGGGCGCTGCCGCCCATCTCATTGACGAACTCGTGATAAGCCTTCACGGCCAGTACCGGCGTGCGGGCCCCGATGATGGCTGGCACGCCGAAGCTGCCGATGACGTGGGTGAACACAATCATCGCGCCCCCGAAGATGGACGGCAGCAGCATGGGCAGCGTCACGCCGAATACCACGGGCCCGGGCGGCCGTCCCAGGCTTTGCGCGGCCTCTTCCAGGTTGCGGTCCATCGATCTCAAGCCGACCAGCACGGCCACGAAGGCGTACACGTAGTTGTTCAGCGTCATCACCAGCACCAGCCCCCACCAGGAATAGAGGGATGGCAGTTCGATGCCCAGCGGCCGGAGGAAGGAATTGACCAGGCCCTGCTTGCCCAGCAACACCACCCAGGAGGCCGCGACAACGACGTCCGGAATGACCAGCGTGACCAGCGGCAGAATGGCCACAAGGGTGGCAAGCGGAAACTTGCACCGGGCCACCGCCACGGCCAGGCCGCCTCCAACGGCGAGCGAACATAGCGTGACCGCCGCTCCCAATATGAGGGTGTTGAAGAAGGCCTGCCGGTACGATCGTTCCGCGAAGAAGCGCCCGTAGCCACCGAAGTCGATGCCGCCATCGCCGCTGGCCAGCGACTTCCCGAACATCGTCGCGAGCGGCCACAGCAGGAACAGGCCGAGCGATACGAGCGAGACGGCGGCCAGCGCCAGCCAGACGGGATCCCTGCGCAGTGTGCCTAACACGACCATCCCTCCACGACGCGCGCCGACCTTGGTATCTTCAGCACCACCGCATCGCCGGGATGGCGCATGGCATCGTCGTGCGCCTGCGCGGCCTGTACCTTGATCGGGCCCGCCTGGGTTTCGACGATGTAGGCCGTTGTGCTGCCGCAGTATTCGACATGGCGAATCTCGCCACGAAGCTGGCCTTCGCGGACGTCGTGTCCGGCATCCATGGATATCGCGGTGCTCCGTACCGCCAGCAGGGCGCCCGGGGCCAGCGGCCGGTCGCAGGACGTCAGCAAGGTACCGGCGGGCGTTTCCATGCGCCGTACGCCGGGCTCCTGGCCGGGCAGCTCGCCCACGATGGGAATCAGGTTGGCGCTGCCGACGAAATCCGCGACGAAAGCGGTGCGCGGCTGGCCATAGATCTGTTGCGGCGAGCCTGTCTGGACAATGCGTCCGCGATCCATGACCGCGATCAGGTCGGACAAGGCCAGGGCCTCTTCCTGGTCATGCGTGACGAACACCGCGGTGATACCGGCCTCGCGCTGCAACGCCCTGACCATCTCGCGCAGTTCGAGACGCAATTTGGCATCGAGCGCCGAAAGGGGCTCGTCCAGCAGCAACAGCCTGGGCTCGATCACCAATGCGCGCGCCATGGCGACACGTTGGCGCTGCCCGCCCGACAGGGCTGGCGGCGGCCGGTCCAGGAAGCCGCCCAGGCCCACGCGCTCGAGCATCGCCGCCGCACGGCCGTATGCGTCTTTTTTCGGCACTTTTCGCGCGAGCAGGCCGTATGCCACGTTGGCCAGCGCCGACCGGTCGGGAAACAGCGCATAGTCCTGGAACACCACCCCGACGCCGCGGCGATGCACGGGCACCCCGGTGACGTCGCTGTCGCCGAACAGTACACGTCCTTTATCCGGACGGATGAAACCGGCTAGCATGCGCAGCAGCGTGGTTTTGCCACATCCCGAGGGCCCCAGCAAGGTAAAGAACCTGCCCGAGGGGATGACCAGATCGAGCTGTTGGAACAGGGCCTGCCCACCATAGCCTTGGGCGATACCTTCGAACGAAACCTGCATATTGGCGTCCCTCCGTCGCGTCCGGATCAGTTCGAGGACACCAACTGGCGCCATTGCGCCAGAAACTGCGCGCGGTCGGCCTCCATCCGGCTGTCGTCGAGATCGATGGTCTTTATCCCAGCCAGAGGCGGCAGGGCCGATAAGGCGGCCACGTCGATGTCGGGGCGCAGGGGACGGCGGAAAGCGCGTTCGAAGATCAGCGCCTGCGTGGGCTTGGAAGCCAGGAAGTCATACAGCCGGCGTGCCTCGGCGGGATGCTTGGCGTTCTTGATCAATGCCATGCCCTCCGGGGAGAGGAAGGTCCCCTCGGCGGGATACACCACCTTGATTTCCTTGAGGCCGCCGGCAACGTATTGGTAGGCGGCATATTCCATGGTCACCGCCGCCGCGAACTCGCCATTGGCCACGCCCTGGTAGGCGGCGGACGTCGTACCGACGACCACGGCATTGCGCACGATGCGCGCATAGATGGATTCGCCCAGCAAACTCCTGATGCCGTATAGCGCCACATAAGAGGCACTGCTGAACTGCGGATCCGGAATGGCAATCTTGCCTTTCCACCGCGGATCGGCAAGATCGGCCCAGGTGCTCGGCGGCGTTCCGTTCGGCACTTGGCGAACGTTGACCATCAGCACGCTCACATGCGTATTGGTTCCCAGCCAAAGGCCGTCCGGACCCCGATAACGGGCGGCGACGGCATCCGCCTGCGGGGAACGATAGGCTTCGAATACTTCCTGGAACGCGCCTATGGTGGATAGGCCGCCCGACCAGAAAATGTCGCCCAGCGGATTGGCCGCCTCGGCCTTGATGCGTTGCATCAGCGCGCCCGTCCCGGCCCGAACGACGGCGACCTTCACGTCCGGGTTCTGCCGTTCGAACTGCTCCACCACGCTGCTGACGGTCTGGACATCGTTGGACGAATAGAGCACGACCTGTCCCGCCTGCGCGTCGGCGCCGATCGAGGCACCGAGCATTGTCTGTATGATTAATACGCATGATGCCAAACGCATTCTGAACATTGGATTTTCCCCTTGATGACGGCAACGAGGTCTCCAATCTATGCGTCCTGTGCCGTTGCGAACAGAGGGGACCGGCGGGCGGCATCGGTTTTACGCGTGGCTTTCATGAGTATTTGTTATGGATAAAAAACCGCATATCCCGCTGGTCGCCGTCCGCGCCTTCACCGCCGTCGGGCGCTATGGGAGCTTCACGCGGGCGGCCGCCGCACTGGGGATTACGCAAAGCGCGGTGAGCCGGCATATCTCGACGCTGGAGACCCTGGCGGCCGAGCCCCTGTTCACCCGCCGCGGCCCGCAAATCGCAATGACGCCCGCCGGCTCGCAGTTCTACGATGCGGTGTGCGATGCAATGTCCACCATAGAGCTCGCAACGATCCAGCTGGCGCAAGGCCAGCGCGCGCACGGCCGGCTGGTCGTGCGTACGTCGATGCCGAGTTTCGCGATGACAGTGGTGATCCCGGCCCTGGGCGACTTCACCGCGCGGCACGCTATGGAGGTGGACCTCGTCACCTCGCTTTCCTCTCCGCAGCCCAGGGACGAGTTCGACGTACTGATTACCCGTGACCTCAGCCTGCCCGGCGCGGAAAGCTGGGAGCTGTTCCAGGAGGAGCTGGTATGCGTGGGGGCGCCAGCCATGGCGCAAAAATACCGCACGGATTCGCCCGCGCAGTGGCCGCTGATCGCTTCACGTTCCAGGCCGGACGCCATCCCGATCTGGGCGGTCGCGAAGGGACTCTCCGTGGATGCCCTGCACGTGTGCGCGGTGTACGACCATCTTTTCCTGGCGGTGGCCGCGGCGATAGGGGGCACCGGCCTGCTGGTCGTCCCGCGCATCGTGATACAGGATCAACTCGACAGCGGCACGCTCGTGATGGCCGACGAGGAAGCCGTCGCATCGGGCGCGACCTACGTGGCTTATGTCAGCGCGTACAGCCGCCATGTGCAAATGGGACGTGAGTTTTGCCGCTGGCTGAAGCGGATGCTGCGCGATCGCGGGCGCGCGCGCACGGCCCCATAGCCCGGCACCCAGCCGCCCCGGGGCATGTTGACGAATACTGGCATATTCAAGTAGATTGAACCAACTGCTTGCATATGCCATCAAATCCGGCGGGCTTAGGCACCGCGTATCCGCCGTCATGGCGGGCTTTCGGGCATCGTCCCACACCACCTTCGAACTGGGAAACGGTCATGAAGATTCTGATTCTAGGGGCCGGCGCGATCGGCGGCTACTACGGGGCCCGGCTGCTGCAGGCCGGTGCCGACGTGACTTTCCTGGTCCGGCCCAGGCGCGCCGCGGCCCTGGCGTCGCAAGGCCTGCGTATCCGCAGCGAATCGGGCGACTTCGACGCGCCGGTGCGAACCGTGACGAGCGCAAACTTGCGGCCGGAGTACGACCTGATCCTGCTCAGCTGCAAGGCCTACGATCTGCAGGGCGCGCTGGATGACATCGCGCCGGCCGTGGGCTCGGCCACCGGCATCCTGCCCCTGCTCAATGGCCTGTCGGTCTATGACGAATTGGACGCCCGCTTCGGCCGCGACAAGGTACTCGGCGGCGTGGCGTATATCGCCACCATGCTGGATGGCGATGGGACCATTCTTCATTTCGGCACGCTGGACAATCTGATCGTCGGGCCGCGATCCGAAGCCACGGCCCCTCTGGCCCGCGACTTCCATGCGCTGATCGCCGGCACGCCTGGCAATCGGGTCCTGTCCCCGGCCATTACGCAAGCGCTCTGGAACAAGTGGGTCTCGCTGGCGGCCGGCGCCATGATGAACTGCCTTATGCGCGGTACGGTCGGCGACATCCTGGCGACACGCGACGGCCGGCGCCTGATGGAACAAGCCATGGCGGAATGCCGATCGGTCGCGGCGGCCGCCGGATACCCGATGCCCAGCGAGGACATCCAACGGCTGGAATCGCGCTTGCTGGACGTGAACTCGACGTGGGCCGCGTCCATGGCGCGAGACATCTCGCAGGGCGCGCAGCGCCTGGAAGCGGACGCGATCGTCGGCGACATGCTCGCCCGGGGCGAATCGTACGGGCTCGACCTGCCGTTGGCGCGCGCCGCCTATTGCCACCTGCAAGTCTACGAACACCAGCACGCCGCGCCCGCGAGCGCCCGGTAGTGTGCCCGCCCGGTAGTGTGCCCGCGCGGCGGTGTACTCGCGCCGTGGCGGCCCGACACGCCACGATCGCATGGGGTCAACGCTTGCGCAGCAACGCTTTCGGTCCCAGTTCGGCCCACTCCTTGACCCCGAGCATGACCATGTTGCGGTCGACCTCGGCCTGCAGCAAGGCGATGGCATGGCGCACCCCGGCCTCGCCAGCCACGGCGGCGGCGTAGTTGAAGGGCCTGCCCACGAACACCATGCGCGCACCCAGGGCCAGCGCCTTGAGCACGTCCGATCCGCGGCGAAAGCCGCCATCGATCATGACGGGATAGTCCGGTCCCAGAGCATCCACGACGGGACGCAGGACACGCATCGGCGAGGCCGCGCCGTCCAACTGGCGGCCACCGTGATTGGACAGGATCACGCCGTCGGCCCCGATGTCGCGCGCGATGCGCGCGTCCTCCACGCTGAGGATGCCCTTGATGACCAGCGGCCCTTTCCAGCGGCGGCGGATCGCCGCCATATGTTCCCAGCTCAGGTTGTCCCGCGCTGAGAAGTCACGCAGTACGGTGGACGACATGATGGGCGCCCCCCGCGTGGCGAAAGAGTTTTCGAAATGCGGCATGCCATGCCGCAGCAAGGTCCGGAGAAAGGTCTGCAGTACCCAGCGCGGACGCACCATGCCGTCCCACGCCAGCCTCGGGCCGGGCCGCAAGGGGGTGGAAAAGCCGGTTCGCACGTTGTTCTCGCGGTTGGCGGAAATCGGGATATCGACCGTCACCACCAAGGTGCGGAAGCCCGCGCGCGCAACCCGGTCGACCAGCGCGTCGATGCGCGCCTGGTCACCCGGCAGGTAGGCCTGGAACCAGGTTCCGGGACAGGCCCGCGCGACGTCCTCCATGGGAATGAGCGACGTGGCGCTCATGATCGCCGGGACGCCCGTGCCCTGCGCGGCGCGCGCCAGGGCCAGGTCGCCTCGATACGTGGAAAGCGCCGCGATACCCATAGGCGCGATGCCGAAAGGCGACGCGTAGCGTTCGCCGAAGAGCGTCACGGCCTGGGATCGCTTCGACACGTCGCGCAGTACGCGCGTGACGAAGGCATACTCGTCGAATACCGCCCGATTGTCGGCGAGCGCGGCGTTCTCCTCTGCAGCGCCGGCGATGTAGCCGAATATGGGGCGAGGCAAGCGTCGCCGCGCGGCATGCTCGAAGTCGTGCAGCGATAGCATCCGCGCCAGGATGCCCCGCTTGGCCGGCGCGGGACGGGAGACACCGGCTGATTCATGGTCGGCGGGGCCATGGCGAGGACTGGAACTACCCGTCCGGGTGTCCGGGGAAGCGTCAACGTTATGCGGAGACATGGCGACAAGGATGGAGCGGTTTCAAGAGCGGGCGGCGAAACGGGCGATTTCCGGGGGCAGTCCGATGCAGACGTCCCCGTCAGCGCCACTGTAGGCGCGTTTTATCTTCCCAAAAAGCGATATATTTCGAAGCTGTTATTTCGCTTTTTTCGAAATCGATCGTGGCGCTGCCTTCTGTCAAGCAGCTCGAAGCGTTCTGGTGGGCGGCGCATTGCGCCAACTTCTCGACCGCGGCCGAGCGCATTCATCTGTCCGTTTCCGCGCTGTCCAAGCGGCTGAGTGAACTGGAAGCGGCCATCGGCCAGCCCTTGTTCGACCGCAGCGGGCAGAAAGCGGTGCTGACCGAGACCGGCCGGCGTCTACTCCCCGCGGCCTTGCAGGTGCTGGACGCCGCGGCCGAGTTCGAGCGCAGCACCGCGGACGCCCCCGCCTTGCGTGGTCATTGCCGCTTCGGCGTGGGGGATCTCTCCGCGCTGACGTGGCTGCCGGCCCTGGTATCCCGGGTGCGGAAGACCCATCCGGAATTGACTCTGGAGCCCTACGTCAACGTCGGCGGCGTGCTGGAGCAGCGCCTGGCCGACGGCGAGCTGGACTTCGCGGTGATCGCGGGCCTGTCGCCCCGCAGCGAGCTGGTGTCGCGCTCGGTCGGCAGCGCGCGCTTCGAATGGGCCGCCGCAGCGGAATTGGCACCGCCGTCGCGCAAGACCGGGATCCCGGAATTGCTGCGCCGCCATCCCCTGGTCACGCTTCCGCCGGATGCCGGCACCACCCGCTTGCTGGACGACTGGCTGCTTGCGCATCAAGCGCCGATCACGCAACGCATTTTCTGCAACAGCTGGGTGGCGGTGGCCGGCATGATAGGCGCCGGCGTGGGCGTGGGGTTCCTGCCTGCCTGCTGGCCGGCGCGCTTGAAACTGCGCCGTGTCGGAGAACGGTCCCCGCTCCGGCCGCTGCAGTACGCGTTCCAGTGGCGGCGTGGCGACGCGCGCGGCCTGGTGGCGAGCATGCAGGCGCTGGTTGCCTCGGTTATCGATTTCACATATGCGCCGTGCATCGGCGCGGCCGCCACGGACGAGGAGCGGCCATAGCCTTGGCGGCGCGGCATCCGTGCCGCGCGCCAGGCACGACATCACTGCACGCGCACGGCATCCCCGTAGCGTTCCAGCCATTCCCGCATCATGATGTCATTCATGCCGTATACCTTGCGGTGGTAGACGGCCTCCCATTCGGGGCAGGCATGAGGCTGCCGTGCCAGCTGGATTTCCAGGGCCGCGCAGGCCGCTTCGCGGCAGGCGTGCCCGCTGACCCGGCTTAGCGGGTTGACAGCCGCCGCGATCACGTCATCGACGAAATCCAGGCAGCCGATGACGAAACGGCGGCTTTCTTCGTCGCAGGACGACTCGCGGTCCACCATGATGCGCACCAGCTTTGCGACCAGCGATTCCGGCACGCCGCGATGCCGCGCGTAGGGCAGGATCCATACCGGGTGATAGTGCGTATTGCCGAGCAGATGCGTGTAGGCCTGGAAATGCGCGACCGCGATTTCGTGCGCCATCGCGGCACACTGCCGCCAGGCGCCCTGGCTCCAGGCATGCAGCAGGTTGCCCAGCAAGGACTGGCTGCAGGCCTTGCGGCGGTACAGCAGGTAGAGGAAGCGGTAGAGGCCGATTTCCTGCCGTATCCGGACGAGGCGATCCGTACCCTGGATATCGTGCGAGGTATAAAGGCGGTGCAGGAAAAGCAGGTCGCGCAGCGGGAGCGGCTCGGCCAGCGCCAGGGGGTTGCGATGGCCGGCCTCGTGAAGCAGGTGTATGGCGATGGTCAGGCCGTTCATCTCGTCCCAGGTACGGTAATGCACGTCCATCTTGATGGAGGTACCGGGTACCAGGGTGTGGATGCGGCAGATTTCGGCCTCGCGATCCCGCGCGGTGAGCCGCACGCCGCCCCGGCCGACGACCCGCTCATAGCGGCTCGCATCGATCTGCGCCATTGTCAGGTGGGACTCCCGGATGGCGTAGATGTCCACGTCGGCGTCGTCGCTTCCCAGCCCTTCGACGAAACCGCCGCCCGCGAAGGCGGCGTCCTTGTCCGTAAGGTAAGTGTTTCCAAGCACGAAACTGCGCTCCAAGGCGAGCGAACTTGCGAGCTGCAGCTGTTGTTCAGTGAACTTGCCCATAGCGTCTCCGACAGGTAAGGCGCGCGGGACGCGCGCCTATCGGGTACCGAGGCATAGCGCGGACATGCGTACCAGCCATGCGGCCACGATCGCCTACGGAAAACCTGCGGCAAGTTTGCAGAAACGTTACGCCATTGTTCCGGGTTCCAAGCAGAATCAGACCAGACCGGAAGGCATGCGGCGAGACCTAGGACGCGCTCTCGAGCGTTGCGGTTCGCGGGGGCACCATGGCGGGCCGCGCCTGGCGCATCGAGGTCAGCGCGAACAGGACGACCACCGTCACGGAGTAGATCGGCACGCTGCGCATATTGCGGAACATCATTTCGGTCAGGCTGAAGGCGGTATAGCCCAGGCAGAAGAGCAGGCCGATCTGCGCGCCCACCTGGACGACCGGATCCGGGGAAAACAGCCGCCGATAGAAAACGACCGCCGGTATCAGGTACAGGCTCAGCATGGCCAGCAGGCCTATCGCGCCGTAGCCGGCCATGGCGGCGATCAGGTCGTTGTGGGGCTCGCCATAATCGCGAGCCACCAGCGGCGTGACGACGCCACGGTCGCGCAATTCGGCCAGGTTGGCGCGGAAATGGCGTGCTCCGGTGCCGATGACGGGATGGTCCAGGAACATCAGCCATGAGGCATGCCAGAGCTGCATCCGTATGCCGACCGAGGTATCGCGATCGGCATCCTGCACGTAGGCTTCGACATCCGATGCCACCTGCCGCATGCGGCTGCCATGCGATTCCCAGAGCGCGAAAGAGCCGGCCGCCAGGACGACCGCCAGGCCGCAGACGAACAGGCCCTTGGTCCGGCGCGACCAGTGGGCGCGCGACAACAGCACGACCAGGCCAAAGACGGGCAGCAGCATCCAGCTGCTGCGCGTCTGCGAGAGCCAGGTGGCATACAGCGCCAACACGACGGCCAGGATTTTCAGCGCGCGCTCCAGGCGCGGCCATGGGCTGAGCGTCCAGGGCAGCGTCAGCAAGGATGCGAAGCCGAAGAACAAGGTCAGGTCGGCGAAGGCCACGGCGTTGTACCGCCCACCGAAATCGCTGACCGTGCCGCGCCCCAGGTCCGCGCTATGCATGACGACGATCAGCATGATGGAGCCGGCGAAGGCGCTGAACAGCAGGCTCCATTGCACCTGCTGCAGCCAGCGCGGGGGCGCCCGCAACAGCAGCCAACAGATCGGACAGGCCAGCGCGAAGCGCAAGAACTTCTCGAACTCCGAGGCGCTCCAGGCGTCGTCGACCAGGGCCGCGGTCAGCAATACGGACGCCAGGGGCGCGCACAAGGCCACGATGATGGGCCGCAAGTCGCGCCAGTGGGCGGGCTCGTTGCCGCGCATGCCGTGGTGGACCACCGCGACGATGGAGAGCAAGCCGGAGACATACAGCAGGGCTGGACCCGCGCTGGCGCTGGTCAGGGCGCAAGCGGGCACAAGAAGGGCGAATATCGCCGCCAGGCGAGGATATAGCGAAGGCATGGACTCAAATCAGGGCTGGGGCATGTACCGATACACACGCCCGTGCATGGTTTGGGCTGCTTCGATAGCGCGGCGCGAGCTGGCCGCTTGCCGATGGAGAGGGGGCCCACCGTAGGGCGGGAGCGTCACGCGGCGGTCCACGGTGGCGCGACGGGATTGCGGCGGTCGTCCTGCTGCAGACGCCGGAAGGCCCACATGACGCTGCGCGGCAACAGCCAATGGCGCCAGAGCCGATCGCGCCAGCGCCCGCCGGGAATGTAGGCCGGGTAGACGATGCGGGACGTCGCCCAGGCCGGCCGCCAGGCCTTGGTCCGGGTGGGGCGGCCGGTAACGGAAAGGGTGGGCACGCCCAGGTTGGAGGCCAGGTGACCCAGGCCCGACTCGTTGCCGATGAACCATCCGGACGCATGGATCAGGGAGGCGACTTCCGAAAGCGAGCTCAACTCGGGCACCTTCAGGCCGGCTTCCCGCAGGAACGCCCAGTCCGCGCGTTCGTGCGGCGCCACGACGAAATTGGGTTCGTAGCCGTCCTTCAGCAGGCGCACGCCCAGGGCTTCGAAGTGATGCGGCGCCCAACAGCGCAATGCTTCTGTCGAAGTGGGGTGCAGGACAATGCGTCCGGGCCGCGAGCGATGCTCCTGCCGGTTGAGCGGTTGCAGGGCGTTGTCGATCGTCGCCCCCGGCATGCCGAGCTCATCCCTACAGAAATCGCGGATCTGGAACAGCTTGACGAAGCCGCGGCCGGTGACGACCACATGGGCGTCGTAATAGAAATAGTGTTCGTGGCAATCGTGCAGGGTGTACGGCCAGCCGATGTGCATCTGGCCGACACAGTCGTAGTCGGCCAGGGTGGCCCGGGCTTCCGCCTGGGGCAGCGAGGGGCGCACATCCATGGTGGGAAACCATTCCCGCAGGGCATGGACGTAGTCGCCGAACACGGTGACCTGGCGGCCATGCAGGGCCAGGTTCTGCGCCAGCGTCATCATGAGCAGCGTATCGCCGAGCCGGGGCGCCATGAGCAGCGCGACGCGGCCGGCGTTGCGCAAGCCGCTCAGCGCTCGGGCCTTGTCGTACGGGGGCATGTCGCCGGAGGGTTTGGCCATAGTCCTACTATTCCAAAGGGAGCCGCAGTTCCATGATGAACGATTATAGGAGTTTGCCAGGAAAACTGTATCTAACTGTGACGGATTAAATCGCTTTCTGTCGCCATACAGCGACACTCACGACATTACACGACCGCGCCGCCGCCAGCATGGGGAAGAAATGAGGGGAAACCCGGATGCCGACCGAACGGCTCAGGCGACCCTAATATACGAAGCCGCAAGAAGTTTACCGCGAACGCGTACGCCTTCCGGTAACGCCAACGCGTAGATAAGTAACTTCATACAAGACAGTTCCACAGCGCCCAAGCGGTCCTCCACCGCTCGCCGATGTTGGCGCTTTCAAAGCGTCACGCGTCAGCCGGGAGACGGGGCGAGCGCACGCGGCGCGACGCCCAGGTCGCGCCAATCGGAGGGGTGGCAGGTGAAGAGCAGGATCTGGTGGCGCGTTCCCGCGTCGAACAGCACCCGCTTCATTTGCGCGAGCCGCTCGTCATCGCTGTGAACCAGCACGTCGTCCAGGATGATGAGGGTGGGCCGGCCCGCTTCCCGCAGCAGATCCGCATACGCCAGGCGGGCGATGACGCCCAATTGCTCGCGCGCGCCGAAGCTCAGGGCTTCGAAGGCGCTGCGCTCCGGCCCTTGCTGGCCGCCACGGGTAAGCGATCCCAGCATCAGGTCCTCGTCGATATCGATGCGGGCCTGGGGGAAAAGCAGGTCGACATAATGCTGCAGGCGCAGGCGCAGCGGCGCCTGCAAACGCCGCGTGAGGGTATCGCGCTTGTCGCGCAGCAGGGCGAGCAGGTAATCCAGCGCCCGCGCCTGCTTCGCCAGTTCGGCCGCCTGCCGCCGCGCCTGCGCCAGGTCGCGCGCGATTTCAGCCTGCCTTTCGTCCAGGCCCTGCGCACCGGCCACATGCAGTTCGGCCTCCAGCCTGAAGATGGCATCGCGGCGCTCGGCGTGCCGCTTTTCATGCTGCTCCGCGCTGCGGCGCAAACGCTCGATGTCCTGGCGCAGGATATCGGGCCGCGATTGCGCCACCTGGCGTTCCAGCGCTTCGGCGCGCGCCAGCGCGGCGTGCCGCTGTTCGCCGGCGTGCGCCAGTTCACGTTCGGCGTCCGCCCGCTTGTCCGCCCGGCCCTCGGCCTGCAAGGTGGCTCGCGCGGCATCGCACTCGCGCCGGGCGGCCTCTGCCCGCGCCCTGGCATGGCTCTCGGCCAATTGCGCCGCATGCCGCCCTTCGGTGGCCTGCCGCAGGGCGTCTTCGGCGGCGGCGGCCTGGGCTTCCGCGTCCCGCACGGACACATCGGCCATGGCGGCCTCGTCGGGCGGGGCCGCGGCGCCCGCCGCATCGACATCCTGGATACGTTGGCGGACATCCGCCAGCTGGGCCCGCAGGGCCTCGATGCCAGCGGGCGCAAGGCCTTTCAAGGTGGCCTCCGCGTTGCGGGCTTCGGCCTCGTGCGCCGCCTGGTCGCGGCGCCGGGCCTCCGCTTCCTCCAGGCTACTTACCCCGGCGGCCTCCAGCGCCGCCTGCCGCCGCGCCATCCAGTCGTCCTGCTCGCGCCGCAAGGCCGCCAGGTCCGCGCCGCCCGGGACGATTTCCAGCTCTCCCAGGCCGGGCAGCCGCAGCGTGGTGGGGGCGATCAGCTGGCGTTCGCCCTCGCCCCGCAGCATCTCGCCGCCGGCCTCGATACCCGCGGCATCCTGCAGGCGATAGCGCAGGCGGGTGGCCACGCCGGCGCGGCGCAGTTCCAGTTCGCGCAGGGCGAGTTCCGCCTCGCGCAGGCGCTTGACGATTCCTTCATCGATCCGGCTGGCCGAAGCCTGGCGCCGGTGCTCGATCAGGCGGGCTTGTTCCGCCTGGGCCTGCGCCAGGGCTTGCGCGATCGCATCGGCCCTGGCCTGTGCGGTGGCACGTTCGCGCGCCAGTTGCTGGCGGGCCTCTACCTGCCGGGCAAGGTGGAGCCGCCGCCGCGCGTCGGCCAGCGCCTGCTCCGCCTGTTCCAATCTGCCGAGCCACGGCTGCATCGCCGCGGAAGCCGCCGCGTGGGCCTCCGTGGCGCGGTCCAGCGCTTCCTGCCGGGCCGCTACGGCCCGCTCCTCGGCGGCGTAGGCGTCCAGCCTGCTGCGCGCCAGCTCCGCCCTGCTCTCCCAGCGCCCCGCCTGCGTCCTTTCCATGGACAGCGCATCCTGCAGGCCCTGGATTTCGACCAGCCGCTCGGCAGCCGCCTTCTCCTGCGCGCGAAACGCCGCCCACGGCTGTTCCGCCGCGTCGTCGTGGTGCTCCCGCCGCAGCGCGGCCAGTCGATCGACCTTGTGGCGGTACTCGCCGATCTCGGCCTGCAGCCCGGCCAGGGCCGCCTCCAGTTCGGCCGCCTTTTCCAAGGCGGCGGCATAGGCGCCCTTGGGCTTGCCGGCCGATGGCGTCAGCAAGGCGTCCCGGGCGGACTGGACCTCGGCGATGACATCGTCGCCCTGGGAACTGGCGACTTCTCCCAGCGAAACATCCAGCGCGGTCCGCAAGTGCCCGGTTGCGTGCGAGACCGGATCGCGTATGTCCTGCCCGCTGCCTTGCTGTATCCACAGCAGGCCCGGGATGCCCCAGTGTTCCGCCTTGCTGGCGCCCTTGCCGGCGTGCTGGAAGCCCATCAGCGCGGCGAGTTCGTCCTCGGCCTCGGCGCCGTCCAGCATGCGTTCGCCGATGCGCAGCTCGCAGCGCTTGCGCCCGAGAAAGCGCTTGGTCAGCTGATAGTGCTGTCCATCGTGATCGAAGGCCAGGGTGACGGCGGGCGATGCCGATGGATCGTCCCAGGGACGGAAGTCTTCCGCGGCGCTGGAGCGGAAACGCTCGAAAAAGGCGGCGCGGATGGCCGCGACGACCGTGCTTTTGCCGGCCTCGTTGGGACCGGCGAACAGGTTGATGCCGTCCTCCAGGCCCTCGATTTCAAGCGCCGTGCGAAATTGCCTGAATTGCTCGATGCGTACGCGGGTAAGCTTCAAGGCGCGTCCCCGCCCGGCGCGGCGGCCGGCGCCGCGCGCCGGTCCAGTATGCCGGCCAGCACGGCCAGGGCATCGCGCGCGATCTCTCCGTCCGGACCGTCCTGAGCGCCTCGCAGGGCCGCGATGACCTCGCCCACATAGCCGTCGGCGCGCAGGTTTTCCATATCGTGCTCGGTCGGCTGCAAGGTCAATGCGGACAGATCGGCGAGCAATGCACGGGTCACGCCGCGCGCCTGCCCGATTGCCTGCTCCAGCCGCCGGTAGCCTTCCAGGTCGACCTGGCCGGCGCAGGCAAGCTGCATGACATCCTTGGCGCCCAGCGCCGCCAGGTGCTGCAGGGCATGGTCGACATCGCTGGCGACCCGGAACTGGAGCGTTTCATCGCGCCAGCGGTAGGCGCCGCAGGCGAACGGCGTGACGACGGGCGCCGCGCCCGGGCCGTCCAACTGCACCCGCAGCGCCTGGCCCGAGGTATTGCCTCGGAACCGGTCGGTTTCCGGCGTGCCGCTATACCAGGTTCTATCGTCGATCCGCCGGCATCCGTGCCAATCCCCCAGCGCCAGGTAATCCAGGCGCGCCCGCGCGGCGCGGTCGGCGGCGATGGGATTGGGCGAGTCGATGTCCTCCGCCAGGATGCCCTGCACGCTGCCATGGGCCATGCCGATGCGCAGCAGGCCTGGAGCGGTCTGCGCGTCCGCGAACCACTCGGTGAGGTCGATGTAGGTGTTGCGCTGGGTCAGCGGCGCCGGCAGGATGGCCACGCCCTGCTCGCGAAGTTCCAGGGGCTCGGGCGACAGGCAGACATGCACGTGCGGGGGAATCGCCCCCAGCCGCGCGGCGCGGGTCCAGACCGACTCGCTGAGCGCGGCGTCGTGATTGCCCGGTATGAGCACCCAGGGCCCGCGGTAGGCGCCCATTGCGTTGAAGAGCCGATGCACGGTGCGGTCGCTGACGGTCTGCGCGTCGAAGACGTCGCCCGCGACCAGGACCATATCCATGCGGTGCGCGTTGGCCGCATCGGCAAGCCGCTCCACAACCTGGAAACGCGCATCCGCCAGGATGGCGGCGTCGTCCGGGTCGAACTGGCCGAACAGCTTGCCGATCTGCCAATCGGAGGTGTGAAGGAATCGAACCAAGGCGCGCTCGCTGAAAACTGCGGGGAGTTTAGCAGCCGCCTTGGACGGGACCAGGGGGGGTCAGGACTCTTGCATGCCGATCCCGGCAGCCTGCGCGGGGGACCCCGTCGCCCCCGGCTCACGCTGCCGGCGCCGATATTCGGCACGGCAGTCGGCCAGGTCCAGTCCCTGCAGGAACCCGGCCAGGTCCGGCATGCATTTTTGCAGGCGCAGCACGTCGTCGCGCAGTTGCCTGCCGGTAATGGGATAGGGATTCCCGGGGTTGAGGATGTTGTCCTGGATGTAGGCATCGGCGTCGAACACATCCCCGTTGGCCTCGCTGGCGGCGCGCCGGGACTCCACCAGGGCTTTCATTTCCTCCAGCGGCCGCAAATCGGAAAACTGCTGCATGCGGCGGTGGATGGCGTCGAAGTCCGGATAGTGCGCGTCCCGATAGGCAAGATACCGTTCCCGGGCGATGGCAAGCTCGGGGCAGGTATCTTGAAGCCCGGCGTGCCCGCGCAGGATACGCCACGGGTCATCGCTGTTTTGCAGGCTGGATACCAGGCGCCGCGTCAGCGAATCGCTGGTCGTCCCCAAGGGGGCGTCGAAACCGCGTCCGGCGGCGTCCTCCGCGATGCGGAAACCGCGTTGCTCGGCCATGTAGCGCAGCTTCTGGTACGTCATCCCGGGCTGCGCGATGCGGCCCAGCGCATCCAGGACTTCCTGGTTGCGCATCAGGCGCGCGACGTCGGCGATCAGCAGCGCGACCGGCGTGTCGGACGACTTGCGTCCCACGGACGTGCACTTGTCGTGGATGAACCGATAGACATCCCTGCATTTTCGTCCCGCGGCGTTGACACCTTGGTAGACCGCGTCGCACGCCAGCCCGATCGCGCCGACCAGGCTGGCAACGCCGCGCCGCAACGGCGCCGCGCAGCCGCCCGTATCCGGGACCGGCGCCGGCATCGGCGCCATGTCGTCCTGGCGGACGGCGCGTTCCGGAAGCGTGCCGGGCCGGATATCGCCGACGGCGGATTCCAGCAAAGCCGGCGCGGACTGGGGACGCGGATGCACGACATCGACGCCGGGGCGCAGGGCGACGGGCGCCCCGAGCGCGGGCGCCGGCGGATGCATCGGTTTCAGGCCCTGGAGAAGGTCCCGCATCGGACGCGTCAGCATGGCGCCGTTGGCCGCGGCATGGCGCAGGCCCGCGCCGGCGTTGCCATCCATGACCTGCCGGGCCGCGCCGCCCCTGCGCGCGGGAGCGAACCGCAACGTCGCTTTGCGGTCGCCAGCCTGTATCCCATATTGGCGCGGCGGCACCGATGGAAGCAGACCGGTGGTTATCGGTTCTGGATGGGGGGCGATAAAGGTTGGAGCAAGGTCCGGCGGCTGCACATTCATGGGTCGATTCCGCGACAGGATGAAAACAGTCCATCAGGCGCCAGCGGCCGCGGGCAGCGGACTCACGCGCGATGGGGCGATACGGGCATATTCCGTCGCGGCCGTAGTAACCGGCCGGACCGTACCGTTGCCGGACAGCGGCGTACCGGCGGGCAACACGCGCGCCTGCGGAGCGACTATCAGACCCGTTACGCGACCCGCGCTGGCATTCACCCGGACCGAGAATGCCAACTGGACCTCCATATCGGGACGAGCGGTTTCCAGGCAGGCCGACACATCCACCCGATAGCCGCCCAGCGGCAACTCGCCGATCTCGAAGTGCACATGCCGCACGGACTCGGGCTCCGGAATGTGCGACCAGCGCCACATTTCCGGCATGTCGCGCGCGGCAAGCACGAAGTCGGCCACCCCCTGCGACATGGCCGACATCAACCGTGTCCAGGCGACGTCCATGCGGTCGCCGCGCGCCGCCAGCAGGGCCACCATGCGGTTCAGCGCGACGTCGGACTGCCGCGTCAGGTCGCCGCCGGCCGCCACGGCCCTGGCGGCGCTTGCAGGGGGCGCGGCCACCGCATCCACGGAGAGCGATAACTCGCCACGTCGATACGCCGCGTCATGGAAGTGCTTGTCGACCTGCAGCGTGCGCGGCCCACCCATACCCCAGACAGGACCCGCGGCAGCCTGGGCGTCGGAAGCCACGATGCCGGAAGCCCCGACGCCGGGCGCCCCGATGCCGGGCGCCGCGATGCTGCATGGCTGGGACCGCTCCGGTTGGGCCATCCGCAGGCCGAGCGCCGCCAGCAGGCGGGCCTGGTGCATGGCCCCGCACAAGGGCAAGGCCATGCGCAGGCCGGCCTCGTAGCGCAAGCCGAAGAACGGCGCGATCTCGGCAAGGCTGGCTTCGTTCCAGTAGGGGTCGGTGCCGCCGGATGCCGCATGCGGGCGTTGAGGGGCGGTGGTCCCGTCCGCGTGAACGCCGAAATGCCGGCCCAAGGCATCGAGCAGGGCTATCGCCGCATCCACGGTTGCAAGCCTGGCCGCGGGACCCTGGGCGTCGTACGGACGGGCATGTCCGGCTGCCATGCGCAGGCGCGCAAGCACGCCCGACAGGCCCGCGATATGGCGCCGTGCCTCCATCCACTGGACCGGCATCGCGCCATCCTTGCGATAGAGCATCATGGCGACTTCCCGGTTGAAGGACGACGCCGACGTATCCGCGGCCGGACCCGCCGGGCCGCCGCGAAACGCCGAGCGGGTTTCGCGCCGCCACACATCGGCCAGGGCGATGGATGCCACGATACCCATGAAGGAGCGCGGCGACAGCGCGGGATTGCGCAGCACGTCGGACAACCGCGCCAGCCGATCGGCGACGAGGGCCTCGTGCTTCGCGGTCCGGCGCGCGATTTCCGCGGCCACGGCCTCCGGATCCAGGGCCACGCCGCGGGCGACCTGGACGTCGTCGCACTGGCGAAGAGCCGCGAAGCCACCGTCGGCCAGTTCGCGCAAGGAGCCGGCACCCAGCACATGGCCGGGCTCGCCGGGCATGCGCAGGGTCTCGGCGGCACGCCGGATGGCGGCGTCCACCAGCGGATCATCGCGCCAGTTGGCGGGCCCCGCCGCTCGCGACGCGAATCTTTCGCAGGCCGACAGTGCGTCGCTCAAGGCCAGCAGGCCGCGCGCGGTGGCGATCCGCCGGTCTTGTCGCAGGATCGTGTCGAGCTCCGCGCGCGCCGCCTGCACGGCGCCAAGCAGGCCGGCGAACCGCGCGTCGCACGCGGCACCGACCAGTCCGGCCAGGTGGGCATATTCCTGACCATCCCACTGTGGCAGGTGCGCGTGCATGGTGAGCAGGCGCTCCGTGTCCACGCGGTCCAGGCAGGCCGCGGCCGTCCGTGGATGCATGTGCAGGACCGCGCGGGCGAATTGCCGTTCTGTCTCCGCGTCGATGGCGGCCTTCTCCTGCCAGGCGTGGTCCAGCCCGGTTTCCAGGTAGACCCATCCCAGGCTCTCCAGGGTGTATCGGATGTCGTGCCAAAGGCGGTTGGCGACTTCCGCCGTCCGCACGCCCGGCCGGGCGGCGTTTTCGAGGCGGGGCGCGGTATCGGCCACCCTGGCATCGACGCGGGCCAGGACGTGCGAGCGTACGGCCTCGTGCATCATGTAGATATCGAGCGCATCCAGCCCGCCTTCCAGCGGAACGTCACGCAGGGTGTCATGCAGCACGGTATCCAACAGGTATCGCGCCATGCGGGCGTGGCCGGGGACGTGCGGCGCCAGCACGGCCGCCAGGATCCGCGTCGATCCGGCAGGCAGGCGTTCCAACCCCGCTTGAAGGTATTCCAGGGGCGGCAGGCCTTCCTTGCATGCCTGGCCCAGGCCTTGCTCGATCGCGAACCAGGCCTTGCCGATCCGGCGGGCGTCGGGCTCGGCTGCGCTCAGCGAACCGGCCAGCATGCCCAAATGCACGCCTATGCCGCGCTCCGCCAGTTCCTGCATGGCGGAGCGCTTCAGCACCGCCATCACACCTTGCACGTCCTGCCGGTTGGTATCGTTCATCGCGGCGAACAGCGAGACCGCGCCGGCCAGCTCGTTCAGGCGGTTGTGGACCCACAGGAGTTCTTCGCGCGTGGCATTGCGCATGTACGCGTCGACGAAGGGCTGCGCCAGGCGCTCCCACGACGTGTCGAACTTCATGACCGCGACGATGCCCAGGAACACGTGGAAGGCGCGCTGCAATTGCGGCAGATCGTGATCGCGGCCGGCCGCCAGCTTGTCGAGCAGCGAATCGACGATCTTGCGCAGCTTGTAGGCCATCTTGCGCGTGTCGGACCCGGCACGCGGCGCACTCTGGTCGGGCACGCCATGGAAGGACATGGCGATGCTTTCCAGCGCCGCCGCGATGACCGTGCCCAGGCGTTTGCGCGTGCGGGCACGAATCGTGAACGGTCGCTTCACGCCCGCATCGCGCGGGCGCTCGGTGGCGCTGTCGCCCTGGATGGATATGGAGACGGAGGGGCCTTGTATGGCAGCCATCGCTGATCACCCTGTAAATACACCGCCACACGGGCGGAAACAAACATAAGAAAGCGGCATGCTTGCCGCCGGGCCGGCGGGATGCCAGCCTGTCGGAACCCAGGGTCGGCGCGTTGGTGACGAGGCAAGACCGGACGGACGCGAGCCGCCCGGCGGGAACGCAATCAAGTTAGAAACTTGTTGCCGATTGTTCAGCCGGTAACCTTCAAAAGCCAATTCTTTTGGATTAGGATTTTTGTTGCCCCTAGCGACGCCAAGGACGCCATCTTGAACGATCACGCTAACGCCACCATAGCCGCCGGCGAGGACGCGATGCACGCAGTGCGGGTTCGCCCGGACGACGACCGCTCCGCACTGTCGCGGGAATCCCTGAAACGCGCTTTTTTGGACCATCTTCTGTATACGCAAGGCAAGTCGCTGGATATCGCGTCGAAGAACGACCTGTATCAGTCGCTTGCCCATACCGTACGGGACCGCCTGGTGCCGTCATGGTTCGATACCGCCGCTACCTATCAGAAAAGAAACGCTCGTACAGTGGCGTATCTCTCGGCGGAGTTCCTGATGGGGCCCTACCTGGGCCATAACCTGTTGAGCCTGGGCATTTCCCACGAAATCCGCCTGGCCATGAGCGAACTGGGCCTGGACCTGGACGAATTGCTGCGCCAGGAAGAAGAACCGGGCCTGGGCAACGGCGGCCTGGGACGCCTGGCCGCCTGTTTCATCGAATCGCTTGCCACGCTGGAAGTGCCGGCGATCGGCTACGGCATCCGGTACGAGTACGGCATCTTCTACCAGACCATCATGGACGGCTGGCAGGTGGAGAACACCGACGCCTGGCTGCGCTACGGCAACCCCTGGGAGATCCAGCACGCCGAATGGGCCGTCCAGGTCAAACTGGGCGGACACACCGAACAGTACACCGACGACCACGGGCGTTTCCGCGTGCGCTGGGTGCCGGAGAAAACCGTCGCCGGCGTACCCTTCGACACGCCCATCCCCGGATACCGCGTGGGCACCACCAACACCCTGCGCCTTTGGCGCGCGGAAGCCACCGAGGCCTTCGACTTCCACGTTTTCAACCGCGGCGATTACCTGGGCGCGGTCAGCAAAAAGGTCACGTCGGAAAACCTGACCAAGGTGCTCTATCCGAATGACGAAAGCCGCCAGGGCAAGGAATTGCGCCTGGAACAACAATATTTCTTTGTGTCCTGCTCGCTGCAGGACATGTTGCGGCTGCAGCGGCAGCGCGGCCAGTCGGTGACGTCCTTCCACAAGTCTTTCGCCATCCAGCTCAACGACACGCACCCCGCCATCGGCGTCGCCGAGCTGATGCGCCTGTTGGTGGACGAACACCTGGTGCCCTGGGAGCGGGCGTGGGACATCACCCGCCAGACCTTCGCCTATACGAACCACACCCTGCTGCCGGAGGCGCTGGAGCGCTGGCCCCTGGAACTGTTCCGCCGCGTCCTGCCGCGGCACCTGGAAATCATCTACGAAATCAACGCGCGGTTCCTGAACGAGGCGCGCATCCACTTCTTCGGCGACGAAACCCGCATCGCGCGCTTGTCGCTGATCGACGAATCGGGCGAGCGATATGTCCGCATGGCGCACCTGGCCTGCGTCGGCAGCCATGCGATCAATGGCGTGGCCAACCTGCACTCCGAACTGCTGAAACGGGACTTGCTGAAGGATTTCTACGCCATGTGGCCGGAAAAATTCGACAGCATGACCAACGGCGTAACGCCGCGGCGCTGGGTGGCCTTGAGCAACCCCCGCCTGTCCAAACTGGTGACGCGCTGCATCGGCGACGACTGGGTCAAGGACTGGTCGCGCATCGCGCAGATCGAGCCCTACGCCGATGACGCGGCCTTCGGCAGCGAATGGCGCGCCATCAAGCGCGCCAACAAGGTCGACCTGGCGGCGGTCATCCTGCGCAAGACCGGCATCCGCGTCGATCCCGATTCGATGTTCGACGTCCAGGTCAAGCGGATACACGAATACAAGCGGCAGCATTTGTCCGCGATCCATATCGCCGCTCTGTACCACCGGCTGAAATCGCAGCGCAACCTGGACATTACCCCGCGCACCTTTATCTTCGGGGGCAAGGCCGCGCCCGGCTACGCCCGCGCCAAGCTGATGATCAAGCTGATCACCGCGATCGGCGACGTCATCAACAACGATCCCGACGTGCGCGACCGCCTGAAGGTGGTTTTCCTGCCGAATTACAGCGTGTCGCTGGGCCAGTGGGTGTATCCCGCGGCCGAATTGTCGGAACAGATCTCGCTGGCCGGCAAAGAGGCATCGGGCACCGGCAATATGAAATTCGCGATGAACGGCGCCCTGACCATCGGAACCATGGACGGGGCGAATATCGAAATCCGCGAGGAGGTGGGCGAAGACCAGTTCTTCCTGTTCGGCTTGACGGCGGAAGAGGTTTACGCCTTGCGGCGGGAAGGCTACCGGCCCCAGGATTACCTGGCGCGCGACCCGGAACTCGGATCCGTGCTGGATCTCATCCGTTCGGGCTTCTTCTCGCGGGGCGATACGGAGCTGTTCAAGCCCCTGCTGGACGATCTGGTCAACAACGACCCGTACATGCTGCTGGCCGACTACAGCTCTTATG
This sequence comes from Bordetella bronchialis, assembly GCF_001676705.1. Classification (NCBI taxonomy): domain Bacteria; kingdom Pseudomonadati; phylum Pseudomonadota; class Betaproteobacteria; order Burkholderiales; family Alcaligenaceae; genus Bordetella; species Bordetella bronchialis. The sequence continues at coordinate 429,251 of NZ_CP016170.1, read as the reverse complement.
CGGCCTGCCAGGCAGGCGTGGACGAGGCCTATCGGGATACCGAGTCCTGGACCCGCATGTCCATATTGAACACGGCGCGCACCGGCAAGTTTTCCTCGGACCGGGCGATCCGCGAGTACTGCGAGCGCATCTGGAAGGCGCATGCGGTCCCGGTGGAAAAGCTCTACGCGCGCTGAGTTGCAATCGGTAGGCGAATGTCGCCGTTGTTTGGATTGTTGTGGCGAATAATGGGTTCGCAGTGTGCGGTAGAGCTGCCGCGCCGCCGCTACGCACCCATCGCGGGCCAGGCCCGTGGATCCATACAACGCTGGGAGAACAAGCAATGAAACGTCGAAACTTCGTCACCCTGCCCGCCGCCCTGATGCTGGCCACGGCACTGGCCGCATGCAGCACCACCGGCCCCGGATCCTCGGGTTCCTCCACCACCAAGCGCCAGGAAATCAATAGCGCCGTCGACTCCACGCTGAGCCGCCTGTACAGCACGGTCAAGGGCTCCCGCGAGATGGCCAACAATGCCAGGGGCATTCTGGTCTTCCCGAACGTGCTGCAGGCCGGCTTCGTGGTGGGCGGGCAGTACGGCGAAGGCGCGCTGCGCGTGGGCAATGCCACCGATGGGTACTACAGCATGACCTCCGGCTCGATCGGCTGGCAGGCCGGCGCGCAATCGCGGGCCATCGTCATCATGTTCATGACGCAGGAAGAGCTGAACAAATTCCGCAACAGCAAGGGCTGGAGTGCGGGCGCCGACGCGTCGGTGGCCGTGGCCAAGATCGGCGCGAACGGCGCGGTGGATACCAACACCGCCAAGCAGTCCGTCGTGGCCTTCTTCCTGACGAACGCCGGCTTGATGGCGGATCTGTCCATCCAGGGCACGAAGGTTACCAAGCTGGACCTTTGAACCGGTGGCATCGCGACCGCCGCGGCTAGCGGGCAGCCACCAGGCTGTTCCTCGCCGCGGTTCGGAAGACCATGGTAGCGGGCTCGGTCTCGGTCCTCCCGGGATCGACGCATTCGACGCTATCGACCGGCAACGCATCGCCTTCCGGCACTTCCGTTCCAGCCGTCCCGCGCTTGCGCCGCGGACCTTGCGCGCTTTCGAAGGCGGCGATGGAAGCTTCGCATGCGCAGGACACGCCGGACGCGCCTGCCGATCCGCCGCCCGGCCGGGTGCGGGCCGACGGATCCCCGCCCCGTCCTTCAGCGAACGAAGACATCGGGGCGTATCCGCGGGATGCGGCGGTAGGCGGCACATTCATTTCGACTTCCCTCCTGGTTGCCGCCGGGCGGCAAAAAAGGCGGGAGTCTAGCGATCGCGGCCGACGTTACCGGGAATCCGACTGGATATCAGCCGGATTCCCATGCCTTTATCGGCGGATTCCTGGGATCAGCGCCGCGCCAGCGCGTTGAGCGCGTCGGACGGCAGGGTCAGGCCGCGCCAGGCCATCGCGCACGTCGCGCGCAGGGCGGTCCGCAGCTCGCTTTCCTGTACCACGGCCTGGGTGTCCCCGGGCGACAGGATATTGTTGACCGCGGACTCGGGCCGGTCGAAGCCCGCCACCAGCCGCAGCGCCGGGATGCCGTGCGCCGCGAAGTTGGCATGATCGGAATTGGACATGAAGGGCAGATAGGTCGACAGCGGCACGCCGGCGTCGGCACCGGCATCGGAGACGAAACCGGTCAAAGCGGGAAAGTCGCTGATCAGGGCCGTCAGATGGGTGTCGCCCGCGACCGTATCCAGGTTGATGTTCAGCTTCAACGATTGGCGCTCGGCATCGTCCATATCGGCCAGGTAGCGGCGCGAGCCGGCCAGGGCCCATTCCTCCGCGGTGAACAGGCAGACGCGCAGCCCATGCGTATTCAGGGATATGCGCGGCGCGAGCGCGCGGGCGGCGGCCAGCGCCACGGCGACGCCGCTGGCGTTGTCCAGGGCGCTGGTGCCCAGGTCGTGCCCATCCATATGGGCGCTGATAACGATGCGGTTTCCGGTGCCCCCGGGGATATCCAGGATGGCCAGGTCGGCCATCGCGCCCTCGTCCTCCTGGCCTTCCACGTGCAGGCGCACCCGCGCGCCGCCCGCGGCGGCGGCCCGCGCCAGCGCCTGTCCGGTGGCATGGTCCACATAGGCGGCCGGAATACCCGCCGCGCCCCGCGGCCGGCCGGAAGAACCGGACAGCAGGCCGCCGCCCGGCCGGGGATTGGCGATCAGGAAAGCCACGGCGCCCCGTTCGACGGCCAGGTCGTATTTGCGCCGGCGGTGCATATGGCGGGGCGAGAAGGGATATTCATGCTGGACCAGGACGATCCGGCCGCGCACGGCATCGCCGGCGCGGTCGAAGTCCTCCGTGCGGCCTTCCCCGAGGTCCAGCAGCTCGCCTTCCAGGCCGCCCGCCGGCGTCGAAGCCGACCGCAGCAGCGCGCGGCACGCCAAGGCTTGCGTATCGCCGGCCAGGGCCAGGCTGGCGGGCCCGGCGCGCCAGCCGTCGTACGGCACCTGTAGCCGCTGCGCGTCGCCGCCGACCTGGCGCATGCGGCTCAGGGCCCAGGCGATGGCGGCGCTGTCCTGTCCGCTACCGGACAGACGGCCGCCAAAGGCGCAGATCGCGTGGAAATCGTTCATCAGGGCGGCGTCGGCCGCCACGTCATCCAGCCAGGAACTCATGGCAGCGCGTCCTTATTCGAACGTGATGTTCGCGCGCTTGATGACGTCCTGCCAACGCGCGAAGTCCGCGTTCAGCAGGGTTTGCAAGGCAGCGGCGCTGGTGTCCGGCGGCAGGTTCACCCCCACGCTGTTCAGGCGCTGCTGCACCTTGGACGACTGCATTACCTTGGTCATGGCGGCGCCCAGCTTTTCCAGTACGGGCGCCGGCGTGCGGGCCGGCGCTACTAGGCCCCACCAGCTTTGCACGCCCATATTGGGCACGCCCGCTTCGTCGAAGGTCGGAACGTCGGGCGTCTCTTTTTGCCGCTGCGGGGCGGAGACCGCGATGGGGCGGATCTTGCCGGCCTGGAACAGCGCGGTCGCCGTGGGCATGGTCGTGAAGCTGGCATCGATCTGGCCGCCGGCCAGGTCGTTCACCGACGCCGATGCGCCCTTGTAGGGAATGTGCACCAGCTTGGTATCGGTGTTCAGCATCAGGAGCGCGGCCATCAGATGGGTCAGCGAGCCGTTGCCGCCGGAACCGATGGATATCGTGCCCGGCTTGGCGCGCGCGGCTTCCACCAGTTCCTTCACCGTCTTGGCCGGGAAGGAAGGATTGACGAACAGGTACATGGGCGACAGCCCCAGCAGCGACACCGGTGCGAAGTCGGTCTTGGCGTCGTACTTGATGCGATCCCCGTACAGGGCCGGGACAATGGTGAAGGGCACGTCGGCCAGCAGCAGGGTGTAGCCGTCGGGTTTCTCGTTGGCGACGTAGGCGGTTCCTATCATCGAGCCGGCCCCGGCCCTATTCTCGACGATCACGGATTGGCCCAGCTCGGCGCTGAGTTCGTCACTGATGGCGCGCGCGATGACGTCGGAGCTGCCGCCGGCCGTATAGGGCACGACGACCTTGATCGGCTGCTCGGGATAGGCGGCATGGGCCGGCGACGTGGCGGCGGCCAGCGCGGCGGCCGCCAGGAATGCGTTCCAATATTTCATTTTGATGCCCCGCGGCAAAGAAAAGTTACTTGCCGATTTTGGCGTCGGCCGGCCGGGACGGCAAAGGAAGTATGGGCATGCGGTATTCCATATTGGAATATCTCTCGACTGCGCCGGAGCGGTGCGAAGGGCGTCAGTCCAGCTTGCCGACGGTCTCGTTCAGGGCGGCCGCCCGGCCGGCGATCCATTCGCACCAGGCATCCAGGTACGGCCCGCCCACATCGGGGCGCGGGCGCATGAGGTAATAGGCATAGCGACCCTCGACGGACTCGCCGAAGGGCCGCTGCAGCTGGCCGGACCGCAGCGCATCGGCCACCATGCACAGCGGCACGATCGCCACGCCCAAGCCGTTCAGCACCGCCGGCATCAGGACGGAAAAGCCCTCGTATTCCGGGGCCGTGGCGGCCGGGCCCGGCCAGGAGGGCGCCATATCGGCCTTCCATTCGTCCCAGCCATAGCCGCGCTGGGCGCGTTTCAGCAGGGGAACCTGGGCCAGGTCTTCCAGGCTGCGCACGGGGCTGCGCGCGAACAGCGAGGGCGCGCCGACCAGGGCCATTTCGCGGCCGCACAGGTACTGCGTGGTCATGCCGGTCATGTGGCCCGTGTGCAGCTGGATTTCGGCGTCGAAGCGTTCGGCCTTGTCGCGCCCGTAAAGCAGGCGCGGCCGCAGATTGATACGGATTTCGGGGTGGGCGTCGAAGAACTCGCGCAGGCCGGGAATCAGGCAGAACTGCGCGAAGGAAGGCGATACGGCGATGTTCAGGGCGACGCGCGCGTCGGGTCGCGCGACGACCGCATCGGCCTCGTCCAGCAGGCGCATGGCGGCGCTGACCCGTTCCAGGTACAGCGCCCCGGCATGCGTCAGCCGCAGGCCGGTGGCGGTACGCTTGAAGAGGCTGGCGCCCAGGCGGGTTTCCAGCGCCTGGATATGCTTGCTGACGGCGCTTTGCGTCAGGTGCAGCTGTTCGGCCGCGCGGCTGAAGTTGAGATGGCGCGCGGCGGCCAGGAAGATCCGCAGCGAGGTCAGGGAAAGACGCGAGCCTTTCACTTCTTGAACGGCGACCGGTGCATCGCGGCGGCCCCGGGGCTGCGGGCGGCGGCGTGCCGGTGGGCCGCGGTCACGACGCCACCGGCGCCGGCAGGGGCGCGGGAACCGACAGGCCGCGTGCCGGGGCGGCGCGCTCGGCCGGGCTCGCGGCGGCATGCCCGCCCGCGGGATTCTGCCCTGCCCAGGTGCACTCGCTGTCCACGGCGTCGGCCCGGCCGCTGAGCAGCGGGCAGCGGCTGAATATTTCGGCAGCCCAGTCGGTGAAGGCGCGGACCTTGGGCGACAAGTGCCTATTGTGCGGATACACGACCGAAATCGGCATGGGCTTGGGCTTCCAGGCCGGCAGGACTTCCTTCAGGGCGCCGCTTTGCAGATAAGGCAAGGCCATGTAGCGGGGCGGCTGGATCAGCCCGAAACCCTGCAGGCCGCAGGCCATATAGGCATCCGCGTCGTTGACGGAAACAACGCCGCGCATTTTGACCTCCACGGCCTCGCCGTCCACCATGAAGTCCCAGTCGATGACGCGGCCGGTACGGCTGGAGAAATAATGCACGGCGACATGGTCGGCCAGGTCTTCCAGCGTTTGCGGTTCGCCGTGGGATTCGATATAGTCCGGCGCCCCGCAGGTAATGCCTTCGAACATGCCGATACGGCGGGCCACCATGCTGGAATCCTTGAGTTCGCCCACCCGGATCACGCAGTCGACCGCTTCCTGCACCAGGTCCACCGGACGGTCGCCCATGCCGATGACCAGCTCGATGTCGGGGTAGCGCTGGTGGAATTCGCAGAGCGATGGAATCAGGATCAGCCGGCCGATGGCCGCGGGCGTGTCGATGCGCAGCTTGCCGCGGGGGCGCCGCGAGGCGTCCATGAACGCGGCCTCGGCTTCCTCCACGTCGGCCAGGATCCGTACGCAGCGCTCGTAGTAGGCGGCGCCGTCCGGCGTCAGGCTGAGCCGCCGCGTGGTGCGGTTCAACAGGCGCACATTGAGCAGCTTTTCCAGGTTCTGGATGATGGTGGTGACGGTGGTACGGGGCAGCGCCAGGTGATCCGCGGCGCGGGTGAAGCTGTTCGCGTCGACGACCCTGACGAATACCTGCATGGCTTGAAAACGATCCATGGGGACCTCGCGGGGATTTTGTGTGACGGCATTATGAACAAATAATTGTTCGAGCTCGCCGAATAGAGTTGTTCGAGTATAGATATTTATTCGGTCAGGCAAAACAGCCAGAATGCCGCCATTCCGATTAATTCGGTGGAAATGGACTGGCCGGCCGCCCGTACGCGGGATGCCTGCTCCCCTCAGCCCTCCGTCACGGACGCGCGCCGCGCCACGCCGGTTTTCGCCAAGGACCGGCCGGCCGGCAACCCACGCCAGGCGTGGATAACCATAAGACCCAGCGCCAAGGCGGCCCAGCCGCCACCGGGCGTCCCCGTCCGGTATCCGTGACCCGCGCCGCCGTTGCGCGCCGGGGGATTGTTCGCCACGACCGCCGTTATCCCTAAGAAAGAGGATCCACATGTCTGTGTTGCGCAGTCGCTACGCATTGGCGGCCACGTTTGCCGTCGCCCTCGCCGTCGCCGGCGGCATCATCCTGGTCCGCGGCCAAGGCCCCAGCACCGCCACGGCGGCCGGGGCGCCCCCCGCCGCCCCGGTCGACGTCGCTGAAGTCGTGGAACGCTCCATCACGGATTGGCAAAGCTATTCCGGCCGCCTGGAAGCCGTGGATCGCGTGGAAATCCGTCCGCGCGTGTCCGGCACCCTGGTGGCGGTCCATTTCAAGGACGGCAGCCTGGTCCGCAAGGGCGACGAGCTGTTCACCATCGACCCCCTGCCCTACCAGGCCGAAGTCGACCGGGCCGAAGCCAACCTGGCCGGCGCCAAGGCCCGCGTGGCCTACACGGCGTCCGAACTGGCCCGGGCGCAGCGGCTGATCACCGACAACGCCATCGCCCGGCGCGATTTCGAGCAAAAGCAGAACGATGCGCGGGAAGCCGCCGCCAGCCTGAAGGCGGCCCAGGCCGCACTGGAAATCGCCCGGCTGAACCTGGGCTACACGCATATCGTCGCGCCCGTGTCGGGCCGCGTGTCGCGCGCCGAAGTGACCGTGGGCAACCTGGTTGCCGCCGGCGCGGCCTCCACGCCGCTGACCACCCTGGTTTCCGTGGATCCGATGTACGCGTCCTTCGACGTCGACGAACAGAGCTTCCTGAAATACGTCAATCCCGCGCGCACCGGCAAGGGCGCCCAGGTGCCCGTCTACATGGGCCTGGCCAACGAGGACGGCTATTCACGCGAAGGCAAGGTGCAGTACGTGGACAACCGGCTGGATACCAGCTCGGGCACGATCCGCGTGCGGGCCACGTTCGACAACCCCGACGGCACGCTGGTGCCGGGCCTGTACGCCCGCATCCGGCTGGGCGGCGGCAACCCGCACAACGCCATCCTGATCGATGAACGCGCCCTGGGCACCGACCAGAACAAGCGCTTCGTGATGGTGGTGGACAGCCAGAACCACGCCCAGTACCGCGAAGTGCAGCTGGGCTCGGCCCAGGACGGCCTGCGCGTCATCACGGCCGGCCTGAAACCGGGCGAACGCATCGTCGTCAACGGTTTGCAGCGCGTGCGTCCGGGCGACGCGGTGGCGCCGACCGTGGTGCCGATGGCCGAGCTGCAATCGCCGATACGCACCGGCCAGGCAAAGACGCCCGCCGACCCCGCCTGACCTGATTCGCCTTCGAGAGCGTCATGAACATATCCAAATTCTTCATCGACCGCCCGATTTTCGCGGGCGTATTGTCGGTGCTAATACTGCTGGCCGGGATACTGGCCATGTTCCAGCTGCCGATTTCGGAGTATCCCGAAGTCGTGCCGCCCTCCGTCGTGGTGCACGCCCAATATCCGGGCGCGAACCCGAAGGTGATCGCCGAGACCGTCGCCGCGCCGCTGGAAGAACAGATCAACGGCGTCGAGAACATGCTGTACATGCAGGCGCAGGCCAACAGCGACGGCAACATGACGCTGACGGTCTACTTCAAGCTGGGCGTGGATCCGGACAAGGCGCAGCAGCTGGTGCAGAACCGCGTCTCGCAGGCCCTGCCCCGCCTGCCCGATGACGTGCAGCGCCTGGGCGTGACCACCGCCAAGAGCTCTCCCACGCTGACGCTGGTGGTGCACCTGATCTCGCCCGACAACCGGTACGACATGACGTACCTGCGCAACTACGCGGTGCTCAACGTCAAGGACCGGCTGGCCCGTATCAACGGCGTGGGCGACGTGCAGCTGTGGGGCTCCGGCGACTATTCCATGCGCATCTGGCTGGACCCGCAGAAGGTCTCGCAGCTGGGCATGACGGCCACCGATGTCGTCACGGCGATCCGCGAGCAGAACGTACAGGTGGCGGCCGGCGTGATCGGCCAGTCGCCGACGCTGTCCAACGTGCCGCTGCAACTGAACGTCAACACGCAAGGCCGCCTGGCCAGCGAAGACGAATTCCGCAACATCATCCTGAAGACTTCGCCGGACGGCGGCGTGGTGCGCCTGGCGGACGTGGCCCGCGTGGAACTGGACGCGGCCGAATACGGCCTGCGCTCGCTGCTGGACAACAAGCCCGCCGTCGCGCTGGGCATCATGCAGGCCCCGGGCGCCAATGCCCTGGACGTCTCCAAGCAGGTGCGCGAGGCGATGAAGGAGCTGTCGGCGGATTTCCCGCCGTCGGTCAAGTACGACGTGGTGTACGACCCCACGCAATTCGTCCGCGCCAGTATCGAGGCGGTCGTGCACACCCTGCTGGAAGCCATCGCGCTGGTCGTGATCGTGGTGATCGTCTTCCTGCAGACCTGGCGCGCCTCGCTGATCCCGCTGCTGGCGGTGCCGGTGTCCATCATCGGTACGTTTTCCCTGCTGCTGGCGTTCGGCTACTCCATCAATGCCTTGTCGCTGTTCGGCATGGTGCTGGCCATCGGTATCGTGGTGGACGACGCCATCGTGGTGGTGGAAAACGTCGAGCGGAATATCTCCGCCGGCCTGACGCCGCGGGAAGCGACCTATCGCGCCATGCGCGAAGTCAGCGGCCCCATCATCGCCATCGCGGCGACGCTGGCGGCGGTGTTCGTTCCCCTGGCCTTCATGACGGGCCTGACGGGCCAGTTCTACAAGCAGTTCGCCATGACGATCACGATCTCCACCGTGATCTCGGCCTTCAACTCGCTGACGCTGTCGCCCGCGCTCGCCGCCTTGCTGCTGAAGAGCCATGACGCCGAGCCCGACCGCCTGACGCGCATCATGAACCGCGTGCTGGGCCGGTTCTTCGCCTGGTTCAACCGCGTCTTCAACCGCGCGTCGGAAAGCTATTCGACCAACGTCGGCGGCGTGATCAGGCGCAAGTCCGCCAGCCTGCTGGTGTACGCGCTGCTGCTGGCGGCCACCGTGGGCATTTCCTACATCGTGCCCGGCGGCTTCGTGCCGGCGCAGGACAAGCAGTACCTGGTGGGCTTCGCGCAGCTGCCCAATGGCGCCTCGCTGGACCGCACGGAGGACGTGATCCGCCGCATGGGCGACATCGCCATGAAGGAACCCGGCGTGGACCATGCGGTGTCCTTTCCCGGACTGTCCATCAACGGCTTCACCAATAGCTCCAGCGCGGGCATCGTGTTCGTGACCCTCAAGCCCTTCGACGAACGCGTCCGCGACGGCCTGCCGGCCGACAAGATCGCCGCGTCGCTGAACCAGAAGTTCGGCGCCGTCAAGGACGCCTTCATCGCGGTGTTCCCGCCGCCGCCGGTGATGGGCCTGGGCACGCTGGGCGGCTTCAAGCTGCAGATCGAGGACCGCGCGGCGCTGGGCTACGAGGCCCTGGACCGCGCCACCAAGGCCTTCGTCACGGCGGCCGCCAAGGCGCCCGAACTGGGTCCGTCGTTCTCCAACTACCAGATCAACGTACCGCAGCTGGACGTGGACCTGGATCGCGTCAAGGCCAAGCAGCTGGGCGTGAAGGTCACCGACGTCTTCGACACCATGCAGATCTACCTGGGGTCGCTGTACGTGAACGACTTCAACCGCTTCGGCCGCGTGTTCCAGGTGCGCGCGCAGGCGGATGCGCCCTTCCGCGCCCGGGCCGAGGACATCGGCCTGCTGAAGACGCGCAACGCCGCGGGCGAGATGGTGCCGCTGTCCTCGCTGGTGCGGGTGTCGCAGACCTACGGCCCCGAGATGGTCGTCCGCTATAACGGCTATACGGCCGCCGACATCAATGGCGGACCGGCGCCGGGCTATTCGTCCGACCAGGCCAAGGAAGCCGCGGAACGCATCGCGGCGGAAACCCTGCCGCGCGGCATCAAGTTCGAATGGACGGACCTGACCTACCAGCAGATCCTGGCGGGCAACGCGGGCATCTGGGTGTTCCCCATCAGCGTGCTGCTGGTGTTCCTGGTGCTGGCCGCCATGTACGAAAGCCTGACCCTGCCGCTGGCGGTCATTCTGATCGTACCCATGAGCATCCTGGCGGCGTTGGCCGGGGTGTGGCTGACACGCGGCGATAACAACATCTTCACGCAGATCGGCTTGATGGTGCTGGTGGGGCTGGCGTGCAAGAACGCCATCCTGATCGTCGAGTTCGCCCGCGAGCTGGAAATGCAAGGCCGCAGCGCCTTCGATGCCGCGGTGGAGGCCTGCCGCCTGCGCCTGCGTCCCATCCTGATGACGTCCATCGCCTTCATCATGGGCGTGGTGCCGCTGGTGTACTCCACGGGCGCCGGCTCCGAAATGCGCCACGCCATGGGCATCGCGGTGTTCTTCGGCATGCTGGGCGTGACGCTGTTCGGCCTGTTCCTGACGCCGGTGTTCTACGTGACGCTGCGCACGCTCTTCCCGGGCAAGCTGCACTCCGCGGGCAAGCATGAAGCGCCGACCCCCGCGCCGCATGCCCCGGTCGCGTCCCATGGCCAGCCCGCGCACGGCGCCGAATAATTCGAACTGGATAACAGACATGAAGTCCCGCATGAAAACCCTGAATCGCTTCGCGCTGTCGGCACTGCTGGCCACGATCCTGGCGGGCTGCTCGCTGACACCGGACTATCAGCGGCCGGCCACGCCGATGACGGCGGCCTTCAAGGAAGCGCTGCCGCCGGAGCAGGCCGGCCAATGGAAGGCCGCCCAGCCGTCCGAGGCCGTGCTGCGCGGCGAATGGTGGAAGGTGTTCGGCGATGACACGCTGAACGCCCTGGAAAGCCAGGCCGCCGACGCCAACCAGAACCTGAAGGCCGCCGCCGCGCGGCTGGCCCAGGCCCGCGCGCTGCAACGCCAGACCCGCTCCGGCCTGTTCCCGGAAGTCACGGGCAGCTTCGGCCCCACCCGCCAGCGCGCGTCGCCGGCCTCGCAAGGCTTTGCCGACGACGGCCCCGCCACCACCGGCACGCTGTGGCGCGCCCAGCTGGGCGTGTCGTACGAGGCGGACCTGTTCGGCCGCGTGTCGGCCACTGTCGACGCGGCCACCGCCGACGCCCAGCAAAGCGAGGCGCTGCTGCGCTCCGTGCAGCTGGCCCTGCAGGCCGACGTGGCGGAAAACTATTTCATCGTCCGCGAACTGGACGCCGAACGGCGCATCTACGACCGTACGCTGGAACTGCGCAAGCAGACCCTGGACCTGGTGGAACGCCGCTACAACGCGGGCGACATCAGCGAACTGGACGTCGCCCGTGCCCGGTCCGAACTGGCGTCCGCCCAGTCCGAGGCCCTGGGCATCGATCGCCGCCGCGCGCAGTCGGAACACGCGCTGGCCGTGCTGCTGGGCAAGGCGCCGGCGGAATTCTCGCTGCCGCCCAACCCGCTGGCCCGCATCGCCATCAACGTGCCGGCCGGGCTGCCGTCTTCGCTGCTGGAGCGCCGGCCCGACATCGCCGCGGCCGAGCGCGCCATGGCGGCGGCCAACGACCGCATCGGCGCGGCGCGCGCGGCCTTCTTCCCGCAGCTGAACATCACCGGCTATGCGGGCTACGAGTCCTCGGAACTGGGCAACCTGTTCGAGTGGTCCAGCCGTACCTTCCTGCTGGGGCCCCTGACCGGCGCCATGCTGAGCCTGCCGATCTTCGATGCGGGACGCCGGCAGGCCGGGCTGGACCGGGCCCGCGCGGTCTACGAGGAAGACGTGGCCAATTACCGGCAGACGGTGCTGGGCGCCTTCCGCGAGGTCGAGGACAACCTGGCCAACCTGCGCATCCTGGACGAACAGACGCAGGCCCAGGACCGGGCCGTGCAGTCTTCCGCCCGCGCCGCGCAGCTGTCGCATACCCAGTACAAGGAAGGTTCGATCAGCTACCTGGACGTGATCGACTCGGATCGCACCGTGCTGACGCAGCAGCGGGTGTCGGTGCAGCTGGACGGCGAGCGCGCGCGCTCCACCGTCAACCTGATCCGCGCGCTGGGTGGCGGCTGGGGGCCCGACAGCCAGCAGGCGCAACAGGTGGCGGCGCAGCAGACGCCGCAAGGGCAGCAGGCCGCCGCCGCCCCGGCCGCCCAGCCCGTGGCGCAGCGCTGAACCGCCCGGGGCTGGGGGGCCGCCTGGCCTCCCGGCGTCCGGTGTACGCTCATGCCACCTGACGCCATTCCTTACGCCGCCCCATGCCAGACACCCCACCCGCATCCCAGCCTGTTCCCGCCGAAGGGCCGATACGGCTCTTCTTCGCGCTGTGGCCCGACGCCGCGACAGTACGGGCCCTGGGAGACTGGGCCGAACGCGCCCGCGCCGTATGCGGCGGGCGCATCATGCGGCCCGATACGCTGCATCTGACGCTGGGTTTCCTGGGCGATACGGCGCCCCATCTGCTGCCCGCGCTGGCGAAAGAGACCGCGGCCCGGCGCATCGAACCGGGCACAGTCATCTTGAGCCGCTATGGCGCGTTCCCGCGGCCGCGCATCGTATGGGCGGGTCCCGCCGACGATGGCGAGGGCCAGCCCGACGAAGGCACCGCGCGCCTGGCCGCGGAACACCGCGGGCTGTGGGATTGGGTGCGCGGCTTGCACCCGGCCCGCCCGGAAGCGCGCTTCCGCCCGCACGTCACGCTATTGCGCAACGCGGACACGCGGGTGTTGCCGGAGCAGGTCCCGCCCGCTATCGCATGGCGGTACGACCGCTACGTGCTGGTGGCGTCCATGCAGGACGGATCGGCGCGCTATCGTATCGTCGCTTCCACCCAGGCGTAGATGCCGCCTGGCCGCGGCCATCCCATCCTTCGCTCCGCTTCCGACATGCTCATCCTGATAGACCAAGACGGCGTGCTCGCCGACTTCGAAAATGCCTTCATCGAGGCCTGGCGCACCGCCCATCCCGGCATCCCGCCGGTGGAATTCGCGGACCGAAAATCCTTCCACATCCTGGAGGACTATCCCGCCGATCTGCGCGGGCGGGCGGAAGCGCTGTACACCGCCCCGGGCTTCATCCGGGACCTGCCGCCGGTGCCCGGCGCGCTGGATGCCGTGCGCGAGCTGGTGGAACTGGGCATGGACGTGCGCATCTGCAGCTCGCCCTTGCGCCAGTACGAGAACTGCGTCGCCGAGAAATACCGGTGGGTGGAAAAGCACCTGGGCCGGGCCTGGACCGAGCGCCTGATCCTGACACGCGACAAGACGCTGGTGCAGGGGGACATCCTGATCGACGACCGGCCCGCCATCGACGGCGCGGCCCGCCCGCGCTGGCGGCATATCGTGTACGACGCCCCCTATAACCGGCATGTGGCCGACAAGCCGCGCCTGTCATGGTCCAACTGGCGCAACGTGCTGGGCGGCGAGCTTTATCGCGCGGACGGCTAACGGCGTAACAAATCGGCCAAACGCCGTAACCCCGGTACATGCGTGGCACGGACATGCCGTCACCGCGCCAGCCTGCGGTAAGCTGGCCCCAGCGCCGACGGGGGCGCCAGGAGACAGGGATGAATCTCTACCGCATGCTCAAGCAACGGGATGCCGACGGCAAGCCCATACGCATCGCGCTGATCGGCGCGGGCAAGTTCGGCTCCATGTTTCTCAGCCAGGTACACCGCACCCCCGGCATGCGGCTGGTGGCGGTGGCGGACCTGAAGCCCGCGTCGGCCCGGGCCGCGCTGACCAAGGTCGGCTGGCCCGCGGCGGCCCTGCAGGCGGCTTCCATCGGCGATGCCTGCCGCAGCGGCGGCGTGTATTGCGCGGAAGACGCCAAGGCCATCATCGCCCACCCGGAAATCGACGTGGTCATCGACGCCTGCGGCAACGCCGCCGCCGGCATCCGCCACGCACTGGCCTGCTGCGAGCACGGCAAGCACATCGTGATGGTCAATGTAGAGGCCGATGCGCTGGCCGGTCCGCTACTGGCCCGCCGCGCGCGCGAGGCAGGCATCGTGTATTCGCTCGCCTACGGCGACCAGCCCGCGCTGATCTGCGAAATGGTGGACTGGGCGCGCGCCAGCGGCTTCGAGGTCATCGCCGCCGGCAAGGGCACGAAGTACCTGCCCGCCTTCCACACGTCCACGCCGGATACCGTATGGCCCTACTACGGTTTCACGCCGGAGATGGTGGCGGCCGGCGACTTCAATGCCCAGATGTTCAACAGCTTCCTGGACGGCACCAAAAGCGCCATCGAAATGGCGGCCGTGTCCAATTCCACCGGCCTGCTGCCCGCGCCGTCCGGGCTGCACTTTCCGCCATGCGGCGTGGACGACCTGGCCCGGGTGCTAAGGCCGCGCGACGATGGCGGCACGCTGCACCACCGCGGGCAGGTCGAGGTCGTGTCCTCGCTGGAGCGCGACGGCCGCCCGGTGTATCGGGACCTGCGCTGGGGCGTGTACGTCGTCATCGCGGCGGACAGCGATTATGTGCGCCGCTGCTTCAAGGAATACGGCGTGGTCACCGATCCCACCGGCAACTATTCCGCCATGTACAAGCCCTACCACCTGATGGGCATGGAGCTGGGCATCAGCGTGGCGAATGTCGCGCTGCGCCGCGAGCCCACGGGCGCCCCGACGGGCTGGCACGGCGACGTAGTGGCCACGGCCAAGCGCGACATGCAGCCGGGCCAGGTGCTGGATGGCGAGGGCGGCTATACCGTCTATGGCCGGCTGATGCCGGCGCGCGATTCCGTCGAAGGCGGCTACCTGCCCCTGGGACTGGCGCACGACGTCAAGCTGAAGAACCCGGTACGCGCCACCCAGGCCCTGAAGTGGTCGGACGTCGACTATGACGACGGCAACGATGCCCTGCAATTCCGCCGCGAAATGGAACAAGGCTATCTGTAATCCCGGCGGCGCCGGATTTTTGCGCCACGCGTACAAGTCCTTTGCCGTGGACGGGCTGTTTCCCCGCGAGGGCGGCGCGCAGAATACGCGCTTCCAACCTTTATCGCGGGTAAACAAATGCCTATCGCTTTATGGGCGCTCGCCGCGGGCGCCTTCGGTATCGGGACCACCGAGTTCGTCATCATGGGCCTGCTGCCCGAGTTGTCGGCCGACCTGGGTGTCGGCCTGTCCACCGCGGGGCTGCTGGTCACCGGCTATGCCCTGGGCGTCTTCGTCGGCGCGCCCATCGTCACGCCGATGATGTCCCGGCTGCAGCGCAAGACCGTGCTGCTCGGGCTGATGCTGCTCTTCACCGTGGGCAACCTGGCGTGCGCGCTGGCTCCCAGCTACGGCATGCTGATGGCGGCGCGGGTGCTGACGTCCTTCGCGCACGGCGCGTTCTTCGGCATCGGCTCCGTGGTCGCCACGGGCCTGGTGGCCGCGGACAAGAAGGCCTCGGCCATCGCCCTGATGTTCACGGGCCTGACGCTGGCCAATGTCATGGGCGTGCCGCTGGGCACCTGGCTGGGCCAGCACTTCGGCTGGCGCAGCACGTTCTGGGCCGTGACCGCTGTCGGTATCGTGGCCATGGCGGCCATCGCGCTGCTGGTGCCGCGCAGCCGCGACGACCAGCAGGCGCGGTTCGGCCAGGAGCTGCGCACGCTGGTGCGGCCGCAAGTGCTGCTGGGCTTCCTGATGACCGTGCTGGGTTTCGGCGGCGTGTTCGCGGCCTTTACGTATATCGCGCCCATCCTGACGCAGCTGGCCGGTTTTTCGGATGCGGCCGTGTCGCCCATCCTGCTGTTGTTCGGCGTCGGCCTGGTCATCGGCAACACGCTGGGCGGCAAGTTCGCCGACCGCCGGCTCATGCCCACGCTGGTCGCGACGCTGGTGATCCTGGCGCTGCTGCAGGCGGTGTTCACCTTTACCGTCCATGCGCAGATCGCCGCCGCCATCACGGTAGGCCTGCTGGGCGCGGCAGGGTTCGCCACCGTGCCGCCCTTGCAAATGCGCGTCCTGGAAAAGGCGTCCGCGGCGCCGAACCTGGCCTCGGCCTTCAATATCGCCGCGTTCAACCTGGGCAATGCGGCGGGCGCCTGGGTGGGCGGCATCACGATCGACCATGGCCCCGGCCTGGCGGCCCTGCCCTGGGTGGCCAGCCTGATGACGGCGGCCGGCCTGCTGGTGGCCTTGTACAGCTGGCGCCTGGACCGGCGCGAACGGCCGGCCATGGCGCCCAGGACGGCAACGGAATGCGCGTGAAGCCTAGCGGCGCGTCAGCTGGCTGACGTCCCGCACGGCGCCGCGGTCGGCCGAGGTGGCCAGCGCGGCATAGGCCTGCAGCGCCTGCGAAACCACGCGCTGCCGGTCGCCCGGCTTCCACGCCTTGTCGCCGCGGCTTTCCATTTCCTGGCGGCGGGCGGCCAGATCGGCCTCGCTCACTTCCAGGTTGATGCGGCGGTTCGGGATATCGATGTGGATGCCGTCGCCGTCACGCACCAGGCCGATGGCGCCGCGCTCGGCGGCTTCCGGCGAAGCGTGGCCGATGACCAGGCCCGAGGACCCGCCGGAGAAGCGCCCGTCCGTGAACAGGGCGCAGGATTTGCCCAGGCCCTTGGACTTCAGGTAGGACGTGGGATAGAGCATTTCCTGCATGCCGGGGCCGCCCTTCGGCCCTTCGTAGCGGATCACCACCACGTCACCCGCCACGACCTTGTCGCCCAGGATGGCTTCGACGGCGGCGTCCTGGCTTTCGAAGACCCGGGCACGGCCCTTGAAGACGAGCTGGCTTTCGTCCACGCCGGCCGTCTTCACGATGCAGCCCTTCTCGGCCAGGTTGCCGTACAGCACGGCCAGGCCGCCGTCCTTGGAATAGGCGTGGGCCATGTCGCGGATACCGCCATTGCTGCGGTCCAGGTCCAGCGTCAGGTAAGTCGCGTCCTGGCTGAAGGCCACCTGCGTCGGGACGCCGCCCGGCGCGGCGCGGTAGAACTTCCGCGCCTGTTCGCCGGCGCCACCGGCGATATCCCATTTTTCCAGCGCCTTGCCCAGGGTGCCGCTATGCACGTTGCCCACGGACAGGTCCAGCAGGCCGCCGCGCGCCAGCTCGCCCAGGATGCCGATCACGCCGCCGGCGCGATGCACGTCCTCGATGTGGTATTTGTCGGTGGCCGGCGCGGCCTTGCACAGGCACGGCGTGCGGCGCGAGATGCGGTCGATGTCGGCCATGGTGAAATCCACGCCCGCTTCCTGCACGGCCGCCAGCAAGTGCAGCACGGTATTGGTGGAGCCGCCCATGGCGACGTCCAGCGTCATGGCGTTTTCGAAGGCGGCCTTGGTGGCGATATTGCGCGGCAGCACGGAAGCGTCGTCCTGCTCGTAGTAGCGGCGGCACAGCTCGACGACCAGCCGGCCGGCTTCCTCGAACAGGCCCTTGCGCCAGGCGTGGGTGGCCACGATGGTGCCGTTGCCCGGCAGGGCCAGGCCCAGGGCCTCGGTCAGGCAGTTCATGGAGTTGGCCGTGAACATGCCGGAACAGGAACCGCAGGTGGGGCAGGCGCTGCGTTCATACTCGGCCACGTCCGCGTCCGACATCTTGGGGTCCGCCGCCTTGATCATGGCGTCGATCAGGTCGATCTTGGCCAGCACCTTGCCGTCGGTGGGCGATTTGATCTTGCCCGCTTCCATCGGCCCGCCCGAGACGAATACCACGGGAATGTTCAGCCGCATCGCGGCCATCAGCATGCCCGGGGTGATCTTGTCGCAATTGGAGATGCAGACCATGGCGTCGGCGCAGTGCGCGTTGACCATGTATTCCACCGAGTCGGCGATCAATTCCCGCGACGGCAGCGAATACAGCATGCCATCGTGTCCCATGGCAATGCCGTCGTCCACCGCGATGGTGTTGAACTCCTTGGCGATGGCGCCGGCGGCCTCGATTTCGCGGGCCACCAGCGCGCCCAGGTCGCGCAGGTGCACGTGGCCGGGCACGAACTGGGTGAAGGAGTTGACCACCGCGACGATGGGCTTGCCGAAGTCGCCGTCCTTCATGCCGGTGGCGCGCCACAGGGCGCGGGCGCCGGCCATGTTGCGGCCGTGGGTGGATGTGCGGGAACGGTATTGCGGCATGGCTTTGTCTCGAAAGAGCGGGGATGTTATGAGGACGGCCCGCATCGCAACCATGGCGCGAGTGCCGGCGCGGACCGGGGCAAAAGGTCCTCATCATAACGCCTGGACGACGGACGTTCCGCCCGGCGCCCTTGCCGTCGGGCGCATCGTCCCCGAAATTGGCGGGGCCGGCGCATAATTCCGGAGCGGTCCGCGCGGCCCGCGCCCCACGGCGTTCCGGCGCCGGCTCGAGCGCTTGCCGGACGCCTGCCCCGCCGCACGGACGCCTCTTCCCTTTCCATCCGCCTTCCGAAGCCATGCCCGCCACGCCGCCCTCTCCGCTCCTGATCCGCGATGCCACCGCCGACGATATGGCCGCCATCCAGGCCATCTACAGCCATCACGTCCTGCATGGCACGGCTTCGTTCGAGCTGACTCCACCCACCCTCGAAGAAATGCTGCAACGGCGTGCCGCCGTACTGCAAAACCGGCTGCCCTACCTGGCGGCGGAGCTCGAGGGCCGTGTCGTCGGCTATGCCTACGCCACGCTGTACCGGCCGCGGCCCGCGTACCGCTACACCTGCGAGGACTCGGTCTACGTCCGACCCGGCATGGGCGGCCACGGCATAGGGGGCCGACTGCTGACGGAACTGATCCAGCGCTGCACGGCGCTGGGATGGCGCCAGATGCTGGCCGTGGTGGGCGACAGCGCCAACGCGGCATCCCTGGCGCTGCATGCGCGCCGTGGCTTCCATCCGGTGGGCACGCTGCGTTCCGTGGGGCACAAGTTCGGGGAATGGCGCGACACCGTCCTGATGCAGCGCGCGCTGGGCGAAGGGGACACGACGGCCCCTGCGGACCGCGGATATTGACCTCGCCACCGCGCTATCGCGGGCAGGCGGACAGGCTCCCGGACCGCCGCCCCTATACCGGCGGCAGCGGCGCCGCCTGGCCGGCCGCCCAGCGTTCCCACCCCGCCTTGCGCAGCGCGCAAGCGGGACAGGTGCCGCAGCCGTAGCCCCAGTCATGGCGGGCGCCGCGCTCGCCCAGATAGCAGGTATGGCTGTCTTCCACGATGATGCCGACGAGTTCGTCGCCGCCCAGCCGATGCGCCAAGGCCCAGGTCTGGGCTTTGTCCAGCCACATCAATGGGGTCTCGATGGTAACGCGCGTGCCCAGGCCCAGCGCCAGCGCGATCTGCTGCGCCTTCATCGTGTCGTCCCGGCAGTCCGGGTAGCCGGAGAAATCCGTTTCGCACATGCCGCCGACCAGCACGTCCAATTGGCGCCGGTAGCCCAGCGCCGCCGCCAGCGTCAGAAACAGCAGGTTGCGGCCCGGCACGAAGGTATTGGGCAGGCCGTTGGCCTGCATTTCGATACGCCGCTCGCTGGTCAAGGCGGTGTCGCCCACCTGTCCCAGCACGGACAGGTCCAGCAGATGGTCCTCTCCCAGGCGCGACGACCAGTCCGGCCGGCGGGCGCGCAATTCACGCAGCACATCGCGGCGGGCATCCAGTTCGATGCGATGGCGCTGGCCGTAATCGAAGGCCACCGTTTCGACGTGGGCATAGCGCTCCAGGGCCCAGGCCAGGCAGGTCGTCGAATCCTGCCCGCCCGAAAACAGCACCAGGGCACGGCGCTCGTGGTTTTGCATGGAAACTCCAGGTCTAGACCGCTAGGATAACCGGCGGCGCACGGCGATACGCCAGACGGTACCCGGCAGGGGCGCGGACGATGTGGCCGGGGATGCGCCTGGGGATATGCCCGAGGATGGCCCCAGACGGGCGTCCCGCGACGCCCGGCAAGATGGCGCCGAGGGCCCGGTCTGCCAGGGCAAGACCGGACGGCAACAAGCCAGGACAAAAGTGTTCACTCTGAGGACACCTTGCCTTGACGGTGGCCGGCGGGCCGTGAAAGCATCCCGGGTTACAGATTCCCCTTTGTTCTCGGACCGCCGATGATTTCAAAACTCGTAGAAAGCGCCGCGCAGGCGCTGGCCGACGTACCGGATGGCGCCACCATCCTGATCGGCGGCTTCGGCCCCGCGGGCCAACCCGTCGAACTGATCGACGCGCTGCTGGCCCAGGGCGCGAAAGACCTGGTCATCGTCAACAACAACGCGGGCAACGGCACCACGGGCCTGGCCGCCCTGCTGGGCGCGGGCCGCGTCCGCAAGATCATTTGCTCGTTTCCGCGCCAGGTGGATTCGCAGATCTTCGACGGGCTGTACCGCAGCGGCAAGATCGAACTCGAACTTGTGCCGCAGGGCACCCTGGCCGAGCGCATCCGCGCCGCCGGCGCCGGCATCGGCGGGTTCTACACCCCCACGGCCTACGGCACCCCGCTGGCAGAGGGCAAGGAAACCCGCGAGCTCAACGGCAAGCACTACGTGTTCGAACTCCCCCTGCATGCCGACTACGCGCTGATCAAGGCCGAGCGCGCCGACCGCTGGGGCAACCTGACCTACCGCAAGACGGCGCGCAACTTCGGGCCCATCATGGCCAGCGCCGCCAAGGTGGCGGTCGCCCAGGTGCGCGAGATCGTCGAACTGGGCGAGCTCGATCCGGAAGCCATCGTCACCCCGGGTATCTTCGTCAAGCGCGTGGTGCGCATCGACCCGGCCGCCCCCAAGGAGCAAGCATGAGCGCCAGACTGACCCGCGACCAGATGGCCGCCCGCGTCGCCCGCGACATCCCGGAGGGCGCCTATGTGAACCTGGGCATCGGCCTGCCCACGCTGGTGGGAAACCACCTGCCGGCGGACCGCGAGATCGTCCTGCACACCGAAAACGGCATGCTGGGCATGGGCCCCGCGCCCGCCAAGGGCCGGGAAGACTACGACCTGATCAATGCCGGCAAGCAGCCCGTCACGCAAGTGCCGGGCACCTCGTTCTTCCACCATGCCGACTCGTTCGCGATGATGCGCGGGGGCCACCTGGACATCTGCGTGCTGGGCGCCTTTCAGGTATCGGCCCAGGGGGACCTGGCCAACTGGCACACCGGGGGCGCGGACGCCATTCCGGCCGTGGGCGGCGCCATGGACCTGGCCAGCGGCGCCAAGCAGGTCTTCGTCATGATGGAACTGACGACGCGCGAAGGCCAGAGCAAGCTCGTGCCGCAATGCACCTATCCGCTGACCGGCGTGCGCTGCGTTTCCCGCGTGTACACCGACCTTGCGGTGTTCGATATCCGCCCGGACGGCGTCTATGTCATCGACGCCTTCGGCGATACCGGGCCGGGCGAGCTCGAACGCATTACCGGACTTCCGCTACGATTCGAATTACCGGTCGCTCGCTGATATCCGGCGGGCGACGCCATTCGCGGGAGAACAACCATGAAACGCCTGCTCGCCACCGCCCTTCTGGCCGCCGCGGCCTTCAGCGCCGCGGCGCAATCGCTGCCCCACGGCGTCACGATCGATAGCCTGCAAGCCGTCAAGGACACAGGCACCGGCGCCACCGTGATACGGGGTACCGTGCATAACGACACGGGCCGGACGCTGAACAATGTCACGGTGGTGTTCCAGCTGCAGGACGCGCAGGGCAACGTCATCGGCACGACATCGGCCCAGACCTTCAACCTTCCCGACAAGCAAAGCTGGGACCTGACGGCCACCACCCCCATGCCCTTCGCGCGTTTCTCGGCCTACGAGGTCAAGGCGCAGTAGCGCGCCGGGCGCCCGGCATACCCGCGGCCCGGGGCGCGGCCGATGCCAGGCGCGCCGCGGACGGCGTCAAGGCCGCAGCGTCAGGGTGTGCACGGCCGGTCCCGGCATGAAGGGCGACGTCGCGCCCTCCACCCAGTCCCGATGCCCGGCCAGGAAGAAGGGCGACATCGGATGGCCCGACGCGCCGCCGGGCATTTCCAATATGCCTTGCGCCTCCTTGCCGGGCGCGACGACGAAGCGTTCCGACGCACCGAAGGACGGTCGCTGCACCCGCGGCATATTGGTGTCGCCCGGCACCGGTTGCGCGGGCGCCGAAAACCATGGCCGCATCGGTTCCGGCAACAGGCCGGCGAACGGATGGCCGATGAGCAGCGTATTGCGCTCTCCCCAGGTGGCCTGCTCCAGCGGCGCGCCGCGCGGCCGGTTGCGCGCGATGGCCTGGTCGATGGCATCCAGCATGAAGGCACGCCAATCGGCATAGCGCGCCGGCACCCAGGCACGCTCGGCCACCAGGGCGCGCATGACGGGCTCCAGCCGGCTGGAGGCGCGGCCCACCGAAATCGCGGGCGCCAGTTCGGGCGCCCGCGCGGACAGGCGCTCGTCCAGCCCCGAAAACCACGCCCCATAGAGGACTTCGCGAAAATCCCGCACCAGCGTATAGCCGGCCTGGTCCACACCGGCACGGCCGTTCCACTGCAGCAGGATGCGCCGGAAGGCGGCACGGTCGGGATGCCGCGCCAGCGCGGCCCCATCCAGGTTCTCCAGGGCGAGCTGGCGCCAGAAGGACAGCCACAGGCCGCGGTCGTCCAACTGGATGGCAAGCAGCGCGGCCTCGTCGTATTTGCCGCCCGGCGACAGGGCATCCCGGATCTGCGTACCGCGCAGGCCGACGTCCGCGCCGCCATCGCCTATCGCGCGCTGGCGCGCGGCGTCGCCCAGCTGGGTACTGTTCGCGGCCCACAGGCGGCCCCCGGGCGGGTCGATGACACTGGGATACTGCCCGGGCGGCAGCCGTCCCGCCGGCGCCAGCGCCTGGGCCGCCTCCACGGGATAACCGTCGGGATCGCGCACGGACAGGGGCAGGGGACCGGCCAGCGTCCAGCCGATATGGCCGCCGCGATCCGCCACCACGATATTCTGCGTCGGCACGCCGGACGTCTGCGCCACGCGCAGGGCCTCGCCCACGTCGCGCGCGCCTTCCATGCGCAGCAGGCCCAGGTCGGCGGCATCGGGGCGATAGGCGATCCATTCCATCGCGTAGGCGTCGTCACCCACGACCAGCTCCGGTCCCCAGCGCGTCTCCAGGACCGGGCGGCGCACCGGCGCGCCGCCTTTCACCTGTATCCACTCGTCGTGCTCGACGGCGGTCTCCCATTCGCCCGACGGCCCGCGATAGCGGCGCGGATCGCCGGGATCCCGCTGCAGGCGCACCAGGTCGATGAAATGGCCGTAGCTGTTGCTGAACCCCCATGCCACGTCGCCATTGCTGCCGGCCACGACCACGGGCGCGCCCGGCAGGCTGACGCCGCTGATGCGGCGCGGTTCGTCGCCCCGCAATACCAGCGTCAGGCGATACCAGATATTGGGCAGCCGCAGGCCCAGGTGCATATCGTTGGCCACGCGCGCCGTGCCGTCCACGCCGTGCGAACCGGCCACGGCGTAGACATTGCTGCCCACCTCCGCCCCGTCGAGCGCGGCGATGGCCGGTTGTTCGACGGAGGCGAACAGGGGATCGCGGGGCGCCGCGGCCCGCGGCGTGCCGGATATCGCGCCGGACCGCGTGCGGCTGGGGCTGTCGAGCCAGTCGGGGCGGGCACGCGGCACGCGCAAGCGCGGCACGGCGATATCGACGCCATCCAGCGGCGCGTCCATGGCGCTGGCGCGAGGTGTCAGGAATGCCAGCATCCCGGCCGACACGGCGTCACGCAGGAAGCCGCGCGACAGCACCCGGTTCAGCTCGCCGGCCTGCAGGTCCAGATACATGGCGTCGATCACCAGCAGGGTGTCCTCCGGCCGCCACGGCTGGGGCCGCACGCCCAGCACGCCATATTCGAAGGGCCAGACCGGCAAGGCCGCCTGCGCCGCGTTCACGCCGTCGGCATACCGCTGCAAAAGCTGCCGCTGCGCGGGCGCGAACGCGGCGTATGCGGCTTGCGCGCGGGCGCGGAAACGATGCATGCGGTTGCGCTGGTCCAGGGGGATGGCGTCCGCGCCCACCAGCGCAGCGACCTCGCCCGCGGCGACGCGCCGCAGCAGGTCCATCTGGAAGTAGCGGTCCTGGCCGTGCGCGTAGCCCGTGGCATAGGCCAGGTCCAGGCGATCGTCCGCGCTGACCGTCACATTTCCCTGGGCGTCCCGCTCGATGGTGGCGGGTGCCGACAGTCCGCCGCCGGCAAGGGTGCCGTCCAGGGTGGGCAGGCTGGCGCGCATGGCCCACCACGCCCCCACCCCGATGACCGCGATCGCGCCCAGCACGCCCAGGGCAAGGAAGCCCAGGGCGCGCGCGGCACGCCGCCCGCGGCTGGCTGGTGGCCGCGCTGCCATGTCAGCGGAATTCCACGACGATGGGCTGATGGTCGGATGCCGCGCTTTGCAGGTCGACGTCGCAGCGGACCAGCCGGCCGGCGAGTTCCGGCGTGACAAAAACGAAGTCGCAGGCGAACGGGCCCTGCGGCCACTGGACATGGTCGTGCACGCCCACCGTCGGCGCGCGAGGCCCCTCGCCGTGCGCGACCCGCCATGCATCGACGAAAGACGGCACACCGGCAGGCATCGGGTCCAGCATGCAACGGTACGCCGCGTCGGTGACCGCGCTATTGAAATCGCCGCAGACCAGCGCCGCGGCGGGACGCTCGACCGCCGCGAAGGGTCCGTTGGGATTGCCGTGCGGGCTCGGCCGCCCCGCATGTCCGCACGCTTCCACGTGCAAGTCCCGCAGCGCATGCGCCTGAGCCAGGCGTTGGTCCGCCGAATAGAACTCCAGGTGGGTGGTGACCACGCGCAGCGGTCCCACGTCGGTGGACAGCACGGCCTCCAGCGCGACGCGGGGCATGGACATCACGGCCGGATCGGCGGGCCACGGAAGGCTGTGGCGGAATACCGGCCCGACGGGACAGCGCGTCACGATGGCATTGCCGTTCTGGCGGCGTGGCGCGCCCGCGCGCGCGGGCGGCAAGTCCGCGCCGATCGCGCATAGCACGGTGTAGCCGGGCAGCAGCGCGCCCAGCTCGGCGAACTGATCGGCATCCGGGCCGCCCGGCAGTCCGCCCGCATCGGCATCGCCATGGAAGCCGCGCGTGACCTCCTGCAGGCACAGGACGTCGAAGTCGGCCAGACGCCGGGCATGATCGACGATGCGGCGCAGGTCTACGCTGCCGTCCACGCCGCGGCCCCATTGGATGTTCCAGTTCACCAGTCGCATGTGCCCTGTTTTACCAGCCGGCCTGTTACGCGTCCACCCGGGGCCACGCGGCGGGCGACGGAAAAAACGCCCGGGGCGGACGGCGGCGCCCGACGCCCCGATGCGCCACGTTCCCATTCCAGCGGGCAAGTTCCGCCACCAGCGGAACATGCGGAAAGCCGGCAGGCACTCAACGCGCCTTGAAGGGAGGACACCACCATGACACACATTCCAGGCCGGCGCCCGGCGCCCGGGCACACGCGCGGCGTCCGGACGCGTGGATCCAAGGAGGGACGGCCATGACGACACCCATCGGATTCATGGCGCCCCGTCCGGACGGCCTTATGCCCGCGCCGCCCGCGACGGGCGGGGCACCGGCCCTGCGCAACATCTGCGGCCTGCTGACCATCCAGGCGGACGCCCTGCCGGATGAGCATGCCAGCGCGCAGCTGGAAGCCGCCCTGCGCACGATCGACGGCACCGAACTCGGCGCGGCCTTGCTACGGGCCATCGCGGCATGCCCGATGGCGGCGGATGAGCGCCCCATCGTCGTCTTCGAAGACAGGGATGAAGAAATCGACAGCATTACGGCGATCGAGGAATCGGCCGCACGCGGCGACCACGTCATCTATTTCCAGGTCGACCCGCCCGGCGTCTCCACGGCCCGGACATCCGTGGACGGCGAATGTCCGCTCACGCACGATACGCAGCCCGGGCCCGGTCCCGGCGCGGCCTCCGGCATGCATCCCTGGGCGGACCGCCCGCGGGATGCCCCCGCGCCCGCCCTGTCCGCCGATGCCGGGCACGGGGCCGCCGACGCGGCGCATCCGATGGAACAGGCCATCGAACTGTTCTCGGATCTCGCCGCCTTCTACGCGAGCTGCATCGGGCAGCAGCGCCTGGCGCCCAATCTGGGCTTCGGCGAGTTCTCCACGCTGACCTTCCGCGAACAGCTGGGCGACCCCATCCCGCAATGGCAGCGGGACCTGGACGCCCACATCCGACAGGCGGCCGAGCGTGGCGAAGACCTGGCCGGCGTCTGGGAGCTGGTCAACCTGTGGAACTACGCCGGCGATACGGAATTGCCGCTGTACCTGAACTCCATGGAGCTGCGCGAGTGCCCGCCGCTGCGCAACCTGCCGGGGCTGAAGTGGCTGATCATGATCGACAACCTGCTGCAGGAATTTCCGCCCGGCGACCGCCTGCCCGCATCCCTGACCACGCTCGACCTGGCCGGCAATCCCATCCAGACCGTGGCCGACCGCTACGGCCCCAACCTGCGCCGCGTGATCCTGGACCGCGCGATGTGCGAGGCCCATGGCCTGCGCGATGCGCTGCCACCGGAAATCGAACTGGTCGCGGTAGAGGCCGACTACGTCGCCGATGCCTTCAAGGCCGTCGAATACATCCGGGCGTTTCCGGAATCGCTGGTCGACATCGTCCGCGTGGAGGACATGGAGCGGGCCGGCTGGTCGAACGATCTCATGGCCCGCCTGTACCCGGCCGACATGCTGGGAAAAGCCGCCGCCGCGTGGCTGGCCGCGCCCGCCGCCGACCCGGCATCGCGGGCCGCGGCGAGCGAGCCGGCGCCGGCGCCGGCATTCGATGCCCAGGCATGGCGTGCCGGACAGCGGGCGGATCCGAACGGCGCCGCTGCCCTCAAGGCCTTGATGAACCGGCTGCATCACACGTGGGTCCAGCGGCCCGACCCGGAACTGCGCGATAGCCTGGTCGCCCTGCTGACCCGGATGCAGGCCGAGAAACGCTTCATGCTGGAATGCCTGGACATCGCGCGCGATGGCGCCTCGTCCTGCTCGGACAATATCCTTCACACGCTCAACAGCCTGCATATCGCCTTGCTCAACTTCTCGGTGGAAGCCGGCGACTACGACGACCGCCTGGTGGAGCTGATGTACCTGGCCGAGGACATGATGAACATGCATACGCTGGCCCAGTACTTCGCCGCGCTGCGGCCGGAACTGCAAGCCCGCGCGTCGCGCGGCAACATGCCGTTCGATGAGGTCGAACAATGGCTCAGCCTGCGCACGAAGCTGCGCGGCCAGGTCCACATGCCCGCCATGCAGTTCAACATGCAGTTCGATGGACTGTCCCTGGTGGAAGACGCCGACGCGGAGCGCGCCAAGGCGGCGGTGGCCCAGGCCCGCGACGGCGGCTTCATCGATTTCCTGGCGTCATGGCGGCCCTTGCAATCGGTGATCCGCCGCATCGCGCCGGAGTTGGCCGGGCGCGCGGACAACTGGCGCGACCATGTCTACAACGACCGCGGCCGGGTCTACCGGTTTCTCGACACGCTGCTGCATACCGACGGCCGCCTGTTCGCCTCCGCGTCGCGCTACGACATGGAGGTCTTCAACGTGCGGCCCTGGATATTCTGGACGCGCTACGAGCGCCTGGTCGACAAATACCTGGCGACGCGCAAGCTGCGCCGCTACACGGCTGACGTCCTGCCGGATGCCTGCAGCGCCGTCACCATGGATATCCATGCGCTCATCCAGAAAGCCACGGTGCGCGACTTCCTGGCCTTGCACGGCCTGAAGCTGCAGCAGGCCATCCAGGACAGCAGCCAGCCGACCTGGTTCCAGCGGCTGTACCGGGACAGGCGTCACACGCCGTCAGGCCTGGCGCTTGAACTGTCTGCGGTACGCCGACGGCGCGGTCTGGAAAGCACGGGAGAAATGCTGGCGAAACGATGAGCCGCTGCCCAGGCCGGAACGCGTGGCGATGACCTCCAGGGGAAGGTCGGTGCTTTCCAGCAGCTTCTGCGCCAGACGCAGCCGCTCGGCCAGCAGCCATTCGCTCAGGCTGCACCCGGTCAAGGACAGGAAGCGGCGGTTGAAGGTGCGCCGGCTCATGGCCAGCCGTTCCGCCAGGCTGTCTGCCGTGTGCTTTTCCACGATGGTTCCACGCAGCCAGTCCAGCAGTTCGGCCAGGCGCATGCCATTCCCTTCCGTCGAAAACGGCTGGGGGGGCAGCTGCGCCTGCGCGCCATGGCGGTGCGGCGGCACCACCAAGCGGCGCGCGGCGAAATCGGCCATCTTGGCGCCATACATCGAGCGCACGATATGCAGGCAGCAGTCTATGCCCGCCGCCGTGCCCGCCGACGTGGTGACATTGCCATCGTCCACATACAGGACGGAGGGCTCCACCTTGACCTTGGGAAACCGGTTGGCGAAATGGTCGGCCCAGGCGAAATGCGTGGTGGCGCGGCGCCCGTCCAGGATGCCCGCGGCGGCCAGCACATAGGCCCCCAGGCACAGGCCGACGATACGCGCCCCGCGCGCGCTGGCCGCGGCCACGGCGTCGACCAGTTCGGCGGGGGGCGTTTCGCGCGGATCGCGCCAGCTGGGCACGACCACGACGTCGGCGGTACGGGTGATGTCCAGCGAGGGCGTCATCGACACCGAGAATCCGGACGTGGTGGTGGCCAGCGTTTCCCCTTCGGCCGAGCACACTTTCAGGGAGAACTTCGGCGCGCCTGCCACCCCGCCATACGTGCCGAACACGGCGCAAGGCACCGACAGGTGGAATGCGCTGATCCTATCGAAGGCAACGACGGCGACAACGGGCGCTTGCATGAAGGGGTACTGCGAAAGGGGACGGGCTCAACTGTTGACCCAATTCTAGCGAAAATTGACCCAAAACCGGCGAACCATTTAATGCGGATGGCTGAGAATTCAGCTGCCATGGGGGAAGAACCCGCCCGTGACCAGGGCGCGAAACGCGCGGGGCATACGGAACGGGTTCCAGAGTTGTTCAAAAAAGATATAGAAGGCAGGGTTGCGCGATGCCGATCAAGCTCCTCTCGAACGGTAGGACGATCACTCTCAGGTCGTTTCCACGGGCCGAGGAATTTCCGGCTGGCGAGCGTGACGCCACCATGGACGCCTTCAATCGCCTTATCGGCATGAATTGGGATGTCACCGAACCGCATTGGACGCCGACCCATAGTCCTTTCCGCAGCGGTTACGGGCTGGTCCTGGTTTTTGCCGACAAGGAGCTCGTCGGGTTCTCGATCTACCAGTACTTCGATATGAACGGCGATCTTTGCCTGTACCGGTCGGGTACCGAGCTGGCGCCGTCTTACCAGGGCCTTGGCGTGTACAGCGATGTCACGGACCTGATCTTCGCGGAGGCCTTCCGCCAGCGGCCGCATCAATCGCGGCTGCTGTATTGCTGGCGGACCCGCAACGCCATCGTGGCACTTGCCAACGCGCGTCGCTGCGCCGAGGTCGTGCCCGACCTGCAGGCCGACCCGCCCAAGGAAAACGGCGGCCGGGCCGGCCTGCTGGCGTTGGCGGTCCTGGCCGCCAAACGGCTCTATCCCGATCGCGTCCTGGAGCTGCCCGCCCTGGTCATGCGGGACGTCTACGGACATATCAAGCACCGCAAGCCGCCGTATCGCGGCGCCGCCGTGCATGTGGGCAAGCGTATCGGTACGCTGGCGCCCAATTCCTGCGACGCGTTGTTCTCGCTGGGCATCGTCCGCCGACCCACCCTCTCATGAGCAAGGCCGCGTCATTGACACCGCCGTCGGTCCAGCTGGACACCGACCGGCCTTCCTCGCGCGCCTACGCGTCATGGGCGCTGATCGCGCTGGCCTATGCCATCGCCTTCATGCAGAGGCTGGCGCCGCAGTCCATGCTGAACGAACTGTCCGCGTCGTTCTCCATCGATGCCGGCGGCCTGGGCGTGCTGGCGTCCGGCTATTTCTATGGCTACCTGGCCATGCAGATCCCCGCCGGCATTCTGGTGGACACGCTGGGCGTGCGGCGGGTCCTGCTGGGCAGCCTGGTCGTTTCGCTGGCGGGCACCGCGTGCTTCGCCATGGCGCCCACCGTCGCCGCCGCCTTCGCCGCCCGCGTCATCGTCGCCTGTGGCGATGCGCTGGTATTCACCGCCATGCTGAAACTGGTGGCGCTGAAGTTCCGGCAAAGCCGATTCGGTTTGATGTCCGGCTTATCCCAGGTATCCGGCTACCTGGGCGGGGTCATCGCCACCACCCCTTTGGCCTACGCCGTTTCCGACCTGGGATGGCGCGAATGCTTCGCGCTCGTGGCCGGCGTCATCGCCTTGAACCTGGCGGCCTCCATCCTGGTATTCCCCCGAAAGGACCAGGCGCCGATGGCGCTGAAGGAACTAGGCCCCCGCCTGGGACGCACGCTGGGCCTATTCCGCGGGCGGCTGCGTAATGCGAGCAGCTGGGGATGCGCCATCGTTTTCGCCTCGCACTTCGCCTCAGTCACTACGCTATCTGGTGTATGGGGCCTGCCTATGGTCCGGGATACGCTCTCGATCAGCAAGGACCAGGCTAGCACGTGCATCCTGGCATTCCTCGTCAGCAATGTGGCCGGCTCCATCCTGCTGGGCCACCTTTCGGATCGCGTCCTGAACGTGCGGCGCGCGCTGCTGTGGAATTGCCTGCTGCGCGCCGCGATCCTGCTTACCTTGCTTCCGGCATTGCTGGCATCGCTGGGGTATGTATACGCCATCGCCTGCTTCAGTGTCCTGGGCTTTGTGGCCGGCGGCACCGTACCGCTGGTATTGAAAGCGGTAAGAAAGCTCTACACCGCCGAGATGATCGGAATCGGTGCTTCGTTCAACACCACGCTGGCCGGCATCACGGCGGCATTGGTGCAGCCGCTTATCGGATCCCTGCTGGCCACCTCGGCCACCGGCAGCCCCGGCCACTTGTCCTACACCGCGCAGGGCTACACCGGATTCGTTCTCTTCATGGCGGCCGTCTCGGCCCTGGGCTGTATCGGCGCGGCGGCAATGCGCATGGCGCAACAAGCTTAGCCCATCTTCTTCACGCCGATGCGGCGCCACGCCGCGCGCGCGTCATGGCAAGTCGATTCATTTCCCTCCACCTGAATGGGTAGACAAAGCCGTGAAAGACTATCTCAGCCGTACGCAGATCCACCAACGCTATCCCGATGGCACCTGGCAAGCCGTGCTTTTCCAGGAACTCGCCAGCACCCTGAACAGCGACACCCGGGCGTTTCCCTGCATCTTCGGCGTCGCGGGATACCGCGCCGACCAGTTGCGCTATCTTTTCCTGGACGACGATGACGCCGAGGCACTGGCGCGCAACCTGCGCGCCTACGTCGCCGAAGCGCGCGCCTGCGGGCCCAACACGTCGCTCATCGTGTTCTTTCGTCCGCGGCCGCTGCTGCCGCTGGAAGCCTACCGGGCCAAATTCTGGGCGCTGCTGGGCCAACTGGCGGCGCTGGACGACGCCGAATGGCCGGCCGACATCCCGGCCGAGCTGGATTCTCCCCACTGGGAATTCTGCTTCGCGGGCGAACCCATCTTCGTCGTCTGCAACACGCCGGCGCACATACAGCGGCAAAGCCGCCGGTCCAGCTCTTTCATGATGACCTTCCAGCCCCGCTGGGTGTTCGACAACATCCTGGGCACCAAGCGGGCACGCGACGCCAGCGTGGCAAAGGTACGCGAACGGCTGGCGACCTATGACATGATCCCGGCCTCGCAGGATCTGGGCGCCTACGGCGATCCCTCGAACCGCGAATACAAGCAGTACTTCCTGAACGACGACAACCGTTCGGTCACCGGCTGCCCGTTCCACGCCATGCGGGCCCTGGCTTCCGAGACCGAAGCGTGAAAGAGAGGATGGACACCATGGAAGTGATCAAGGGACTGCTGGGCGATATCGACCTGGCCGAGGGCCTGCGGGCCCTGCTGCCGCGGCAGGGCTGCATCGAAGTGCAGCGCGACGCACCGGGCAAGGAACACCGCACGCACAGCCATCCGACCGACGAAACGCTGATCATCGTCGACGGCGAACTGACGGTCTATGCCGACGGCGTCAAGCACGTATGCAGGAAGGGGGACGTCATCGATCTGCCGGGCGGGACGGTGCATGGGTCCATCGCCTCGGCGGAAGGCGCGATCTACCTGATCGCCTTCGAACGGCTGGCCCCGTCCATCAAGGCACGCGCGGAGCAGTACTGCGGCGCGTGGTAGGCGGCAGATGATGGGCGCGGGCCGGGCCGATCCTTCGTGGCCCGGCCTTTCGCATCGGCCGTCGTCATGCCGCGGCCGGCGCTGCCGCACCGCGGCCGTTCAGCGTGTCGCCACCATGAACAGGCGCGGAAAGGGCAGCAGCACGGAGCCGTCCGCCTGCGCCCGGTGCGTCTGCTCGATCAACGACGTGTAGCGGGCCAGGTAGGCCTGCTTTTCTTCCTCGTCCAGCGGGTCCAGGAAAGGCCTGAGCGCGCTGCCCTTGAACCATTCCACGATGGCCGCGGGACCATCCTTGAGCACGTGGTAGTAGGTCGTGCGCCATATATCCACGCGGCTGCAATGCGGCGACAGCAGCTCGTAATACCACTGCGCGGAATTCAGCGCGGTGCGGGACTGGCTGGCGTCCTTCAGCTTGTCCGCCCACGGACCGTCCTGCGCCAGCTCGCGCATCATGCGGTGCGGCGGTTCGTCCATGGTGTCGGGCATCTGGATCGCCAGGCTGCCGCCTTCCGCCAGTTTGGCGGCCAGTGCGGGAAACAGCGTCTCATGGCCAGGCACCCATTGGAACACCGCGTTCGACAGGATGACGTCATACGCCGTGGACGTTTGCCAGGTGTGGATGTCCGCCACCTCGAATTCCACGTCCGGCATGCGCTTGCGGGCCGCGGCGATCATGTCGGCGGAACTGTCCAGGCCCGCCACCTTGGCCGAGGGAAAGCGCCGCGCGAGTACCTCCGTGGAATTACCGGGACCGCAACCCAGGTCGATGACTTCGCGGGCCGCTTCGAGCGGTACGGCGGACAGCAGATCGCGCACGGGACGGGTGCGCTCGTTTTCGAAGATCAGATACTGCCTGGAAGACCATTTGTCCTGCGCCATCGCATGCTCCACCGGTTGCCGGAATCGTCCCGATGATAGCGCCGTGCGGCTTGCATGTGCTTGACATCATGACCGCCCGGCTTCGTGCGCGACATGCTGCCGCGTGTCGCGGTGGAACCTGTCCGAACCGCCGGCGCGATATCGACACGGGCACCCGGATTTCTTACAATGAAATTCATTTCATTCGATGAAATAAGCGATCCATGTCCATGCTGCCGGAAGACCGACTCGTCCAACACGTGATTGGCCTGCAATCGCGACCCATCCCGCAAGCGACCCGCGAACGCCTGGCCCAGGCGCTGCTGGACTGGTTCACGGCGGGGTGGTCCGCGATGCAGCTGGACGCCGCGGCGCGGCTGCGCCATCTGGCCGTTCTATGCCATCCCGGCGGCGGGGATAGCCCCGTCTTCGGGGACGCACGCACCGGCGCGATGGCGGCGGCCTTCGCCAATGCCGGCATCGCGCACGTGCGGGAAATCGACGACGCCCACCGCAGCGCCATGCTGCATCCCGGCATCATCGCGGTCTCCCCGGTGCTCGCGCTGGCACGGCGGCACGCCCTGACGCAGCGGCGCGCGGCCGACGCCATCATCGCGGGATACGAGGTCGCGCTGCGGGCCGGAGAAGCCCTGGGGACGCGGCATGCGGCCAACTTCCACGCCACCGCCACCGCGGGCGCGCTAGGCGCGGCGGCGGCCGCGGCCGTCGCACTGGGCCTGCCGGCGGAACAGCTCCATCACGCCTTGGGCATCGCCGCGACCCAGGCCGCCGGCCTGTGGCAGCTGGTCGACGACAACGCGCACGAATCGAAATCGCTGCACCCGGCCATGGCGGTGCGCAACGGGATGACGGCCGCCTATGCGGCACAAGCCGGCCTGCCCGGCGCCCGCGCCTTCTTTACCGGCAAGCGCGGCATGTATGCATTGCTCGCGGGCGACGGGCCCCTGGCCGCGCTCGATGGCGACCTGGATGCGCCGGAGCGGATCAACACCGCCACCATCAAGGCCTGGCCCTGCTGCGCGCAACTGTTCACGCCGCTGGACGCGGCCCGCGCGCTGCTCGACGAACACGCAATCCGTCCCGGGGATATCGCGTCGGTGGAAGTGGCGATTTTCCCGCACGCGCTGAAGATCGCCGGCGTGCATTGGCCCTCCCGGCCGGCCGAGGCGGCGTTCTGCCTGCGCTACGTCATGGCCCGGCTGCTGCTTGCCGGCGGGCTGGGGATCGAGGACATGGAAGCGCCGGATCTGGCTTGTCCCGCGCTGCGAGACCTGGCGCAGCGTATCGCCGTCGTACCCGACGAGTCCTTCCAGCAGGCCTTTCCGCGCAAGCGTCCCAGCCGGGTCACGCTGCGCTTGCGCGACGGCCGCACGCTGAGCGCGCTGCGTGA
The DNA here is from genome assembly GCF_001676705.1 of Bordetella bronchialis. Lineage (NCBI taxonomy): Bacteria > Pseudomonadati > Pseudomonadota > Betaproteobacteria > Burkholderiales > Alcaligenaceae > Bordetella > Bordetella bronchialis. The sequence goes on along the minus strand of NZ_CP016170.1, from coordinate 394,814 downwards.
ACTGCGGCGCGGCGATCCGGAAGAACCTTACGACTGGGACGGCATGCTGGCCCGCATGCGCGCCTATGCGCCCGCCATGGACGACGCCGCCGCGGCGGGCATCGCCGCGTGGTGCGGCCGCCATGCCGATGCGGCCCATGACAAAGCGCCCTGCGCGCCCGATACGGCGCTATTCGGCGCACGCGCCGGCCTGGGGACAGACGCCGGCACGGGCACGGACCCAACCATGGGACTGGGCATGGACACGGGCACGGACACGGACATGGCCACGGACATGATCGCGGATACGGACACGGGTACGGACGCCCGCGGCCGCTGAGCGCATTCCATCAGCGCCGCGCGCCCTTCGCCGCATCGGCGGACAAGGGGCTGTCCGCGGGCGGACTCGCGGAAAACCCTTGCGCGGCCAGTTCGCGCCGCACGATGTCGGCCGCCTTCAGCTGCGCCTGCTGGTTATGGCGTGACGCCAGCCCCAGCACCACCATCGCGCCGATGAACGTGCCATCGGCCTCGAACACCGGCAAGGCGACGGAGGCCATTTCCGCCACGCGCTCGGCCCGCGTCATCGCATAGCCCTTCTCGCGGATGGTTTTGGCGTGGGGCGTCGTGCCGCCCGTATAGGCCAGCAGGATGTGGGCGGAGGAACCGCCGGCGCTCAGGGGCAGGCGGGTGCCGACCTCCACGTGATGCCGCACCTCCTGCAGCGTGTTTTCGCGGTACAGGCAGATCCGCTCGTCGCCGCTGCGCACGTACAGGGCCACCGTCTCGCCGGTCTGCTGCATGACGTTCTGCAGCACGGGCTGTATGCGGGCCCCCAGGTCGAAGGTCTGGCGATAAAGCATCCCCATGTGCAGCGTCGCCGGACCCATCGCGTAATTGCCGTTATCGAAGCGATGGACCAGGCGCGCGCGCACCAGCACGCCCAGCAGCCGCAGCAGCGTGGCCTTGTCCAGGCCCGTTCGTTCGGCCAGGTCGGCCAGCGACAGCCGCAAGGCGTCGTCGCTGAAGCTCTCCAGGATGCTAATGCCGCGTTCCAGCACGCCGACGGGCGGCGTGGGGGGTGTTTTGCTTGACACGTTGACTCCCAGCTCCTATATTTTCGTTCAATAAAACGTATTTTATTCAATGAAATGACGGCGGGCCACCCCGTGCGGGGCCGCCTGTGCGGGCGCGCTTATGCGGCCACCTGCGCGGGCATCCCGATGCGGTCACCCGCATGCACCGTCCAAGGAGACAAGTATCGCTTGCACCGCGGCTCGCCGCGGCGGGGAGCGAGAAATTTTCATCATGGCCGATTCCCCTTCCCTGCTTGCCGCGCTGGCGGCCATCGTCGGCGACGCCCATGTGCTGACACGCCCCGACGACACCGCGCCGTACGTGGCGGACTGGCGCGGGCACTATCCCGGCATCGCGCGCGCCGTCGTGCGGCCGGCCGATACCGGCCAGGTCGCGCGCGTCGTCCGCCTGTGCGCGGAGGCCGGCGTGCCGCTGGTGCCGCAGGGCGGCAATACCGGCCTGGTGGGCGGCTCCACGCCCGACGACTCCGGCCGCGAGGTCGTCGTCAGCCTGGGCCGCATGACGGCGGTGCGCCGCGTCGATCCGCTGGGCAACAGCATGACGCTGGAAGCCGGCTGCACGGTGCTGGCGGCACAGGCGGCGGCACGCGAATGCGGCAAGCTGTTCCCCTTGTCCCTGGCCTCGGAAGGCAGCGCGACCATCGGCGGCGTGGTGTCGACCAATGCCGGCGGCGAACAGGTGCTGCGCTATGGCAATACGCGTGAACTGACGCTGGGCCTGGAGGTCGTGCTGGCCGACGGCCGGGTCCTGGACGCGCTGACGACCCTGCGCAAGGACAACACCGGCTACGACCTTAAGCAATTGTTCATCGGCAGCGAAGGCACCCTGGGCATCGTTACCGCCGCGGCGTTCAAGCTTTTCCCGCAACCGCGCCGCACCGTAACCGGCTGGGTCGCGCTGACCGATCCCCAGGCGGCCGTCGATCTGCTGGCCATGCTGACGGATGCCGTCGGCGAACGCGTGACGGCCTTCGAACTGCTCGGCCGCGAGGCGCTGGACCAGGTGCTGGCGCACCCGCTGGAGGGCATGCGCGACCCGCTGGCCGGCGGCTATCCATGGGCCGTCCTCTTCGACGTATCCGAAACATCGGCCCGCATGGATCCCGCGGAAGCCGTCGAAGAAGTCCTGGGCATGGCGCTGGAACGCGGCCTGGCCATCGATGCGGCGCTGGCGGCGTCGGGCCGCCAGGCGCAGGAGTTCTGGGCCCTGCGCGAGCACGTGCCCGAGGCGCAACGCCTGCATGGTCCGTCGCTGAAGCACGATATCTCCGTGCCCATCGCGTCCATCCCCGCCTTCATCGAAACCGCGGGCGCGGCGCTGGCCCGCGCATTGCCCGGCATACGCATCGTCTGCTTCGGCCATGTCGGCGACGGCAACCTGCACTACAACCAGAGCAAGCCGCCCGGCATGGACGACAAGGCCTTCCGTGCCCGCGCACCCGAAATACACGACATCGTGCACGGCATCGCGGCCGACATGCACGGGTCCATATCCGCCGAGCACGGCATCGGGCGCCTGAAGCAGGATGCGTTCCTGCGCCACAAGGCCCCCCTCGCCCTGGACCTGATGGCCAGCCTGAAAGCGGCGTTCGATCCGCGCGGTGTCTTCAACCCCGGACGCATCCTGCCGCCATCCCGGCCCTAGCGCCTTCCATCCCTTTCCGCTTTCCCTTTCCTGCGAGGATCCCGATGCCAGTTTCCGTATTCGACATGCAATCGCTTCAGCACCTATGGAGCACCGACGAACTGCGGGCGATTTTCTCCGAGGAAAATCGCGTGCAGAAATGGCTGGACTTCGAGGCGGCGCTGGCCGCCTCGCAGGCCGAGCTGGGCATCATCCCCGCTGCCGCGGCCGAGGAAATCGCGGCCAAGGCCAAGGTATCGAATATCGACATCGGCAAGATGTCGGCGGAGGTCCGCCGCATCAAGCATTCGCTGGTGCCCGCGCTCAAGCAGCTGCAAGCCTGCTGCAGCGCGGAGAACGGCGAATGGGTCCATTACGGCGCCACCACGCAGGACGTGGTCGACACCGGCGTGGCGCTGCAGCTGAAGGAGGCGCATGCCGTCATCCTGCGCGACACGCAGGCCGTCGGCCGCGAGCTGGCCCGCCTGGCGCAGGCGCACCGCGACACCCCAATGGTCGGCCGCACGCATGGCGTGCAGGCGCTGCCCATCACCTTCGGCCACAAATGCGCCGTCTGGCTGGACGAGATGGGCCGCCACTACCAGCGCCTGAAAGAGTGCGAGCCTCGCGTGCTGGTGGGCATGATCGTGGGCGCGGTGGGCAGCCAGGCGTCCCTGGGCGAGCAGGCCGCCGAGGTCGAAGCGCGCACGCTGCGTCGCCTGGGGCTGGCAACACCTTCCATCAGCTGGGCCTCCGCGCGCGACCGCTTCACCGAGTACGGCGCGCTGCTGGCGATGATAGGCGCGACGCTCTCGAAGATCGGCAACGAGCTGTTCAATATGCAGCGCAACGAGATCGCCGAAGTGGAAGAGGCGTTCTCCGATGGCAAGCTGGGGTCATCGACCATGCCGCACAAGCGCAACCCGACCTCGGCGGAGAACCTGGCCGCCCTGTCGCGCCCCCTGCGCTACAACGCCGCGCTGATGATGGAAGGCATGGTGCAGGAAGGCGAGCGCGACGGCATCGCCTGGAAGATGGAATGGAAAGCCCTGCCCGAATGCTGCGTGATCGCGGGCGCGATGCTGTTCCAGGCCAGGAACCTGTTGGCCGGCCTGCGCGTCGACGAAGGCGGCATGGCCAGGAACCTGGACCTGATGCGCGGATACCTGCTTTCCGAACGCGTCATGCTGGAACTGAGCGGCCGCGTTGGCAAGCAGACCGCGCACGAGTGGATCTACGAGGCCTCCATGCATGGCATCACGCACAAGCTCGACTTCGCCGAGGCGATGCGCCAGCACAAGGAACTGGCGGGCCTGCTGGGCGAGGATGAAATCCGCCGGCTGACCGATCCTGCCGGCTATCTGGGGCAATGCGGCCCCTCGGTGGACCGCCTGCTGGCCCGCCAGAAAGAAGCGGGCTGGCTGCAGGCCTGACCGCCGACAGGATCGATGTTACGCATGCGGGGCGCGCGCGGCCGCCGTTGACCGGAGCGCGCACGCCTACGCCACCCCGCACAAAAAAAAGAGGAGACAAGACCATGGAGCACGATCATCGAACGACATCGCCGGGCCGACGGCGCCTGCTGCTGACCGGCGCGCTGGGCGCGGCGGGCATGCTGGCCGGCGGTATCCCGGTGTCCCGCGCCTATGCATCGGCGGCCGCGTTTCCCGAGCGCCCCATCACATTGGTGGTGGGCTTTCCGCCGGGCGGCGGCGGCGACCTGTATGGCCGGCTCATCGCCACGGCGCTGGGCCGTACCCTCAAGCAGACCGTGGTCGTGGAAAACAAGACCGGTGCCGGCGGCAACATCGCCGCGGCGCTCGTGGCCAAAGCGCCGCCGGACGGCTACACGATGCTGCTGGCCATGAGCGGCAACCTGGCGGTGTCGCCCGCGCTGAAACCGGCCACCCTGCCCTACAAGGTGCCGCAGGACTTCACGTCCATCGGCCTGATCCTGGAAGCGCCGCACGGGCTGTTCGTGGCGCCCAACTCGCGCTTCAAGACCGCGGCGGAGCTCATTGCCGCCGCCCGGACCAAGGAGATGAGCTTTGCTTCCACCGGCGCCGGCGGCGCCGCGCATATCGGCATGGAGCGCATCAAGGAGCTGGGCAAGCTCAAGCTGCTGCACATTCCCTACCGCGGCTCGGGGCCGGCCATCACCGACCTGCTGGGCGGGCAGGTCGACATGTTCTTCGCCACCGCATCGCCGCTGATGCCGCAAGTGCGGCAAGGGGCGTTGCGCCTGTTGGCGGTGTCGGGGGAGAACCGCAATCCCGGCCTGCCCGACGTGCCCACCTTCAAGGAGCTGGGCATAGACATGACCCTGACCCAGTGGTACGGCCTGGTGGCGCCGGCCGGTACGCCGCAGGAGATCCAGCGCCTGCTGTCCGGCCACCTGAGCCAGGCGCTGAAGGACCCGCAGGTCCGCGAAGTCATACGCCGCGATGCAGCGGTCGAACACGATCTGCCCATGGACCGCTTTACGGCCTACATCGAGCGCGACATCGCGCAATACCGTACGGTCGCCACCCCCGAATTGCTGAAACAGATCGGCGCATAGCGCCGCGCAAGGAGTATTGCATGCTGAACGACTGGACCCAGACCCTGGCGAACAATCGCCAGGCCGCCGGCACGCTCGCCAGGAACCACCCGCAGCTGCTGACGGCATTCCGCGGCCTGAACGAGGCCCAGGGAGCGACCGGCACCCTGGACGCCAAGACCCGCGAGCTGATCGCGCTGGCCGTCGCCGTGACCACCCGCTGCGATGGCTGCATCGCCGCGCACGCCGCCGCCGCGCGCCAGGCCGGCGTGACGGAGACCGAGCTCAGCGAAGCCCTGGCCACCGCCATCGCCCTGAACGCCGGCGCCGCGTACGTGTACTCGCTGCGCGCCATGGACGCCCTTATCGAACCCAAAGGCTGAGACCATGCCCTTCGATACCTTGATCTCCGCGCAGGCGCTGGCCGGCCTGATGGCGGGACAGCATCCGCCCCTGGTCGTCGATTGCGGCTTCGACCTGATGGACACGCAGGCGGGCCTGCTGGCCTACCGGCGCGCGCATCTGCCCGGCGCGCACTACCTGCATCTGGAAGAAGACCTGAGCGGCGCCGTCACCGGACGCAACGGGCGCCATCCCTTGCCCGATCGGGAAGCCTTTGCCGCCCGCATGGCGGCGCTGGGCGCGGACGACGATACCCAGATCGTGGCCTATGACAACGCGGGCGGGGTGTATGCCGCCCGCTTGTGGTGGCTGATGCGCTGGATCGGCCATCGTGCCGTTGCCGTCCTGGATGGCGGCGCCGCCGCATGGACGGCCGCGGGGTACGCCATGACCGGCGAACCGGCCGCCGTGGCGCGCCCGGGTCGCCTGACGGCGCGCGAGCCGCTCGCGCGCACGGTGTCGCACCAGGACGTGCGCGACAACCTGGCCACGCGGAAGCGGCTGGTGGTCGACGCGCGCGCGCCTGACCGCTTCCGCGGCGAGAACGAAACCATCGATCCCGTGGGCGGACACATCCCCGGTGCGCGCAACCGGCTTTTCCGCGAGAATCTCGATTCCCTGGGGCAATTCCGGTCGCCGGAGGCGCTGCGCGCGGGCTTCCAGGCCCTGCTGGCGGGCTACCCGCCGGAACAGCTCATCAGCCAGTGCGGATCCGGCGTCACCGCCTGCCATAATCTGCTGGCGCTGGAAATCGCCGGCCTGCCAGGCGCGGCCCTGTATCCCGGCTCGTGGAGCGAGTGGTGCGTCCAAGCGGGCGCACCGGTAGCCACGGGCGCGGCCGATTGAGTGCCCGCCCGCGGCCGCGCCCGGCCACGGCGGCGTCGCCGGATCCGGGCGTATGAGCGCCCGCTGGCGACGCCATCGCGATCCGTTCCGCCGATCCACCTGTTTCATCCTTGAACGCGCATGAAAACTGAATCCCCGGTTCCCGCATCCACCGCCGCCATGCGGCCGCACAGCGCGCATTGGGGCGTATTCCGGGCGGCCTGGCGCGACGGATCCTTGAGTGTCCAGCCGCACCCCGGCGACCCGGATCCCAATCCCCTCATACAGAACTTCACCAACGCCCTGGACCATCCGGTACGCGTCACCACGCCGATGGTGCGGCGCGGATGGCTGGAACGCGGGCCCGGTCCTGACGATCGCCGCGGACACGATGGCTACGTGCCCATGTCCTGGGACGAGGTCCTGGATCGCCTGGCCGCCGAGCTGTCGCGGGTGCGCGACCTGCATGGCCCGCAGGCGGTGTTCGGCGGATCCTATGGCTGGTCCAGCGCGGGGCGTTTCCATCATGCGCAAAGCCAGGTGCATCGCTTCCTGAACACGGCGCTGGGCGGTTATGTGCGGTCGGTCAACAGCTACAGCGCGGGGGCCTCGGCGGTGATCCTGCCGCATATCCTGGGCAGCATGGACGACGTCGCCCGGCGCAACGTCACGTGGGAACAGATCGTCGAGCATTCCGACGTGGTGCTGTCCTTCGGCGGCATGGCGCTGAAGAACTCCCGCGTGGCCAGCGGCGGCATCAGCCGCCATATCGAGCGCGAGTCCATGGCGCGCGCGGCGGCGCGCGGCTGCCGCTTCGTGTCGATCAGCCCGCTGCGCAGCGATATGCCGGCGGAGTCGCGCGCCGAATGGCTGGCGATCGTGCCGGGCACGGACACCGCCTTGATGCTGGGCCTGGCGCACGTGCTCGCGACGGAAGGCCTGCACGACCAGGCCTTTCTGCGCGACTACTGCGACGGCTGGGACGCGTTCGAAGCCTACCTGCTGGGCCGCGCCGACGGCGTGCCCAAGACGGCGGCCTGGGCCGCCGCGCGATGCGGCCTGCCGGCGTCGTCCATCCACGCCCTGGCGCGGTCGCTGGCCGGCAAGCGCGTGCTGGTGACGGTGGCGCACGCCCTGCAGCGCGCCGAACACGGCGAACAGCCGGTATGGATGGGCGCGGTACTGGCCGCCATGCTGGGCCAGATCGGCCTGCCCGGCGGCGGCTACGCCTATGCCCTGGGCACGCTGGCGCACTACGGCAAGCGCATGAACGCCGTACCGGTCGCGGCACTGCCGCAGGGCACCAACGGCATCCGCGATTTCATTCCGGTCGCCCGCATCGCCGACATGCTGCTGCATCCCGGCACGGCCTTCGACTACAACGGCAAGCGGCATGTCTATCCGCACATCCGGCTGGCCTACTGGGCCGGCGGCAACCCTTTCCATCACCACCAGGACCTGGGGCGCCTGGCGCGGGCCTTCCGCACGCTGGACACCTTCGTCGTCCACGAGATCGGCTGGACCGCCACGGCGCGCCACGCCGATATCGTCCTGCCCTGCACGATGACGCTGGAGCGCGAGGACATCGGCGCGGCGCCGACCGACCCCTTGATGGTGGCCATGCATCGCATCGCCCCGCCGCACGGACAGGCGCGCGACGACTACGACATCTTCGCCGACCTGTCCGAACGCCTGGGCACGCGCCAGGCCTACACGGAAGGCCGCACCAGCGCGCAGTGGCTGCGGCACCTGTATGAGCGCACGCGGGCCGCGCTGGCCGAGCGCGGCCTGGACGCGCCGGATTTCGACACCTTCTGGGCGCGGGGCGAACTGCTGCTGCCGCAGCAGGCCGACGACGGCGGCATCCTGCGCGCCTTTCGCGACGATCCGGCGGGCAAGCCGCTGCCCACGCCCAGTGGGCGGATACAGATTTCCTCTCCGGTCGTGGCCGGCTTCGGCTACGCGGATTGCCCGGGCCACCCGGCCTGGTTGCCCCCGCGGGATGCGCCCACGGAAGATCACCCGCTTTATCTGGTCGCGAACCAGCCGGCCACGCGTCTGCACAGCCAGCTGGATTTTGGCGCGCACAGCGTGGCCAGCAAGCTGGCGGGGCGCGAAGTGTGCACCATGCACCCGAACGACGCCACCGAGCGTGGCATTGCGGATGGCGACATCGTGGAGCTGTACAACGCGCGCGGCCGATGCCTGGCCGGTGTGGCGCTGAGCGACGGCATCCGTCCGGGCGTGGTGCAGTTGCCGACGGGGGCGTGGTTCGATCCCGCGCCGGATAGCGATCCGGCGGACCCGCCGTTCTGCGTGCACGGCAATCCCAACGTGCTGACGCGGGACGTCGGGACGTCGTCGCTGGCGCAGGGTTGTACCGGGCAACTCACCGCCGTGCAGGTGCGGCGCTACCAGGGCAAGGTCCCCCCGGTGCGGGCGTTCGATCCGCCGGTATGAGCCTCACGCGCGCCGTGTCGCGATCGACTGTTGTCTTGCTGGCCGGTGGCGACGAATCGACCCAGGACCCAGACATCGAGCGCGCTTACCAGCTCGTCGCCGGGCTGCAACGCCCACATGACCGGGGATGCGCTCGCGCTCCCGTGCGAAAGCCTCTCCCCAAAGCTTGGGACAAGGGAGCAGACTCCCACGATTTGCCGTGTGCCAAGGACCGGTGCTAATATCGGAACCGATCAGTTCATATATGACGGCGTGGGCGAGGGAAACCATGGCAAACCAGGCGGGACTAGGACGGCCTCGCGAATTCGACCTGGACGAGGCCGCGCGCGATGCGATGGATGTTTTCTGGGACCGCGGCTATGAAGGCGCGTCCCTGCCCGACCTGATCGAGGGAACGGGCCTGTCGCGGGGCAGCCTGTACAAGGCATTCGGCGACAAGAAAGGCCTGTTGCTGGCGGCGCTGGACCAGTACATGGCCGCGGGCCTGAAGGCGACCGCGGACCTCCTGTCGCAGCCGGGCAGCGCCAAGGCGGCAATTCGCGCGTCGCTGATGCGCTACGCGGCGCTTTCCGCCGGCGATGCGGGGCGGCGCGGCTGTCTCGTCGTGGCCATGGCAGCCGAAATGGCCGCCCATGACGCCGAGATCGCGGAACGTACCGGCCGCATGTTCCGGCGCCTGCAGCAGCTGTACGCCGGCGCCATCGTGCGCGGCCAGGCAAGCGGCGAGATTCCCGAAGGGGACGAGCAGGCCATGGCGCGCGTCCTCGTCTGCCAGATACAAGGGATGCGCGTGCTGGGAAAAACCGGTGTCCCGGAAGCGGACATGATCGCCGTAGTGGATAACACGATGCGCATTCTGGACTGAGCGCTATTTTTTTGGCTTATTAGGAACTGATTGGTTCCTTATTTAGGACTCCTATGCCCCTGCACAAGACGCCCCCGCACCATCCGGCCCCGCCCGATCCACGCCGCTGGGCCATGTTCACCGTTCTGCTGGTCGGGTCGTTCTTGCCGCCGCTGGATTTCTTCATCGTCAACGTGACGCTTCCCTCGATCAAGCAAGAATTGGGCGCCTCGTCCTCCGCCGAACAGCTGGTCATTTCTTCCTATGCCGCGCTGTATGCGGTAAGCCTGATTACCGGCGGCAGGCTGGGCGACCTATACGGCCGTGGCCGCGTGTTCTTCCTGGGGCTTATGGGATTCACCACCGCATCCCTGCTGTGCGGCCTGGCCTGGTCTCCCTGGTCGCTCATCGCCGGACGCGCCTTGCAGGGGCTGACAGCGGCGGTCATGGCGCCGCAGGCGCTGGCGTCCGTCCAGGCCATCTTCCCGGAATCGGAGAAACCCCTGGCGCTCAGCCTGTATGGCGCGGTGTTCGGCCTGGCCGCCGTGATCGGGCAGGCCCTGGGCGGCATACTGATTTCGCTGGACGTGTTGGGCCTGGGGTGGCGCGCGGTATTCCTTATCAATCTGCCCGTGGCCATCCTGGTGATGCTGTTCGGCATCCCTCTATTGAAAGGAAGGAGCGAGCCGCGCACTGGCAAGCTGGACCCTGGCGGCGTGGGATTGTCGATGCTTACCCTGGCCTTGCTGGTCGTGCCGCTGATAGAAGGCCGCGAGGCCGGCTGGCCCTGGTGGTCCTGGTTGTCGCTCGCCGCCGTGCCCATGCTGGCATGGGCGTTCTGGCGCCATGAAGGCAAGCTTGCCCGCGCCGGCGGCGCTCCGCTGCTCGACCCCGCGGCCCTGCGCGCACCGGGGCTGGGCCGCGCGCTTTTGATCGCCTTGTTGTTCTATGCGATCGCTTCCTTTTTCCTGCTGCTCTCGGTCTATCTGCAGAACGCTCTGCGCGTCAGCGCCCTGGACGCGGGCCTGGTCTTCCTGCCGTTCGGTATCGGCTACCTGCTCGGCCCGCTCGCCATGCCATTGTGCCGGCGCCTTGTGGGGGGCTGGGTCGCGCCGGTCGGCATGGGATTGGAGACCATCGGTTTCCTGGCCCTGGCGTGGCTGGTCGCCGCAGCGCCCACCGGTGACGAACCGGCGTCCGTCCCGCTTGCCGTCATGCTTTTCGCCATTGGTTTCGGCCAAGGGCTGGCGCTGCCGATGCTGATGCGGATGATAACGGGCCGCGTCGTGCCGGCCTTCTCCGGCATGATCGCCGGCATTGCGAGTTCGACCTTGCAGGTCGGCACCGCCCTCAGCGTGGCCCTGATCGGCGGCGTTTTCTACAGCCAGCTCGGCGCGCACGACGATGCGGCGACGATCACGCACGCCTTCATCGTCGCCATCCTTTGCATCGCTTTCTGCCTGGCCACCGGCGCGTGCCTGGGTGTGACCTTGGTCCGGCAAACGGAAGCACCGCCTTCCGCGCAGCCTGCATGGCGCCACGCCAGGAGTGACACCGGAATGACTGCAAGTAAATCGCAAGCCGTCGTGTACGTTTACTACCAGGGCACGCCGCAAACCCGCTTCGATCGGGATTATTACGTCAAGCGCCACCTGCCCCTGGTCATGCAGGCTTGGGAGAAGCATGGCCTGCAGAGCGTGGCCGCGTTCTTTCCCGCCCTGGAACACAACACGCTGGCCATTTGCGAATGCGTCTTCCGCGACGAAGCGGCGATCGAGGCCGCGTTTACTTCCGCGGAAGCGCCGACGGTGATGGCGGATGTTCCGCGCTATACCGGGGCCACGCCGATGCGAGTACGTGCCGTCGATCTGTAAAGGTGGAAGCGGGGTCGCCGAGCCGCAGCATTCGCCGCCCGGGCGGTGTGGCACGCGACCTGTATCCAGCGCGAGGGCTACATGCGGCGCATATCGATGCAGCGGCCACGCCACGCCCAATAGAAAAGAGCCAGATCAGCGAATCACTGATCTGGCTCCGGAATTTGACCACTTGAGTGGTCGGGGCGAGAGGATTCGAACCTCCGACTCCTGCGTCCCGAACGCAGTACTCTACCAGGCTGAGCTACGCCCCGTTTTCGCTGCCGTCCCGCCTTGCATCCGCGCCGTGGGTAGATCCCGTGGCACATCGCTGCGGCGTTACGATCATCGATCGCGGTTTACCGCGAAAGCGCAGAATTCTAGCAGGGATTGCTGATAAACGGAAATCGGGACACCCGCCAGCGCCTGCCGGGCCAGTTCGGCTTCCGCGCGGGCGGCCTGCATGGCATGGCCCAGCGCGTCGGTGTCGTGGATGGCAGCGGCCACGGCCTCGAAATCGGCGTCGCCGGTCTGGATGGCATTGCGCACCAGTTCCTGCTGCGCGGGCGTGCCGACTTCCATGACGCGGATCAGCGGCAAGGTAGGCTTGCCTTCGCGCAGGTCATCGCCGACGTTCTTGCCCAGCGCCGCGGCGTCGCCATCGTAATCGAGCACGTCGTCCACCAGCTGGAAGGCCGTGCCGATATGGCGGCCATAGGCCGCGGCGGCCTGTTCCTGTTCGGGCGTGGCGCCCGCCAGGACGGCCCCCACCTGGGCGGCGGCCTCGAACAGCTTGGCGGTCTTGTAGCGCACCACCTGCAGATAGCGCTCTTGCGACACGTCGGGATCGTGCACGTTCAACAACTGCAGCACTTCGCCTTCCGCGATGACGGTGGTGGCCTGCGACAGGATGGCCATGACGCGCATCGAGTCCACGTCGACCATCATCTCGAAGGAGCGGGAATACAGATAGTCGCCGACCAGCACGCTGGCGGCGTTGCCGAACACCGCGTTGGCGGTCTGGCGGCCGCGCCGCAGGTCGGACTCGTCCACGACATCGTCATGAAGCAGGGTGGCGGTGTGGATGAATTCCACCACCGCCGCCAGCGTATGGTGGGCCGAGCCCTCATACCCCAGGGCGCGCGCCATCATGAGCAGCAGCGCCGGACGCATGCGCTTGCCGCCGGCGCCGACGATGTAATCGCCGATGGTGCGGATGAGCACGACGTCGGAATTCAGCCGGGCACGGATGACGGCGTCGACCGCCTTCATATCGTCGGCAACAGGGGCAATAAGCTCGGGGAGATTCAAGACGTGTCCGGGTGCTAGAAAGACGAGCGGAAAGGCTCATGTCGCGGGCCCGCGCCCGCCATGCAAGCCGGCCGGGGGTCGTGCGAATTATACGGTGTCACCTTGGCGGGACCGTGCCACGACGCGCCCGGGCGTCCGCGCGGCAGGCGCCCTGCGCGGCCATGGAAGCAAACGGCGGGCCGCCCGCCGGCCGGCACCCTGGGCGCAACGCGTAACTCCTTGGTCCGGCTGTACTTTTTGACATCGCCGTCTGGCCAGGATAGAATCCCAAGTTCAGCGTTTTGTCCGCTGGGGAAACCCGGCGCGCTGCGGGGGGGCTCATTGGCCCATTGGCCCATGGCCCCGCTTCGGTAAGAGTCGAAGGGATCGAAAGATCCACAGAAGACCCTCGGAAGACCCAGGGATCAAAGACCCGCCGCCCGCCGAAAGTCGAGCATAAAGACTTTCGACAGACCGGCAAGCGCAAGCAGACGCTGAAGATAAACCCCTTATAGGAATTTACCCATGTACGCGGTCATAAAAACCGGCGGCAAGCAGTATCGTGTCGCAGCCGGCGAAAAACTCAAGGTAGAACAGATACCTGCTGACATTGGGCAAGAAATCACCCTGGACCAGGTTCTGTCCGTGGGCGAAGGCGACCAGCTGAAAGTTGGCACGCCCATCGTCTCCGGCGCCGTGGTCAAGGCGACCGTTCTTGCGCATGGCAGGCACGACAAGGTCAAGATCTTCAAGATGCGCCGTCGCAAGCACTATCAGAAGCATCAGGGCCACCGTCAGAACTACACCGAAATCCGCATCGAGGCCATTACGGCCTGACGCGCATCCGGTATCCATAGCAGGAGCTAAAACATGGCACAGAAAAAGGGCGGCGGCTCTACGCGGAACGGTCGCGATTCGGAATCGAAGCGACTGGGCGTCAAGGCCTACGGCGGTCAACTGATCCCGGCCGGTTCCATCATCGTGCGTCAGCGCGGTACCCGCGTCCACGCCGGTGTGAACGTCGGCATGGGCAAGGACCACACGCTGTACGCGCTGGTCGACGGCAAGGTGCAGTTCGCCACCAAGGGCGCGCTGAACAAGAAGACGGTATCGATCGTCGCCGCTGAATAAGCGCGCGATTGCCGATCCGTACCGCGAAAAGCCCTGTCGCTTGCGGCAGGGCTTTTTGTTTTACTCTTTCAATCGAAACCATCCGCAAGGAGCCCGCGCCCCGGCGCGCGCATCGCCATCATGAAATTCGTCGACGAAGCCACCATTGAAGTCATTGCCGGCAAGGGCGGCAACGGCGTGGCGAGCTTTCGCCGCGAAAAATTCATTCCCAAGGGCGGGCCGGACGGCGGCGACGGCGGGCGCGGCGGCAGCATCATCGCCATTGCGGACCGCAATATCAACACGCTGATCGATTTCCGCTACGCCCGCCTGCACCGCGCGCGCAACGGCGAAAACGGCCGCGGCTCGGATCAATACGGCGCCGCGGCGCCCGATATCGTGCTGCGCGTTCCCGTGGGCACCATCGTGCATGACGCGGATACCGGCGAACAGCTGTTCGACCTGAGCCGCCATGGCCAGGAAGTCGTGCTGGCCGCGGGCGGACAAGGCGGACTGGGCAACCTGCACTTCAAGTCCAGTACCAACCGGGCCCCGCGCCAGTGGACGCCGGGCAAGGAAGGCGAGCAGCGCCGCCTGCGCCTGGAATTGAAGGTGCTGGCCGATGTCGGCCTGCTGGGCCTGCCGAACGCCGGCAAATCCACGCTCATCAGCAAGATCTCGAACGCCCGGCCCAAGATCGCCGATTATCCGTTCACGACCCTGCATCCCAATCTGGGTGTGGTGCGCACGTCGGCATCGCGCAGCTTCGTGGTCGCCGACATCCCGGGCCTGATCGAAGGCGCCTCCGAGGGCGCCGGGCTGGGCCATCTGTTCCTGCGCCACCTGGCGCGTACCCGTGTGCTGCTGCACCTGGTGGATGTCTCGTCGCCGGACCCGGAAGCCGATCCCATTCCGCAGGCGGTGGCCAATGCCCGCGCCATCGTCGAGGAACTGCGCCGCTATGACGCCGCGCTGGCCGCCAAGCCGCGCTGGCTGGTCCTGAACAAGCTGGACATGATCCCCGCCGAAGATGCGGAAGACCTGAAGGCCCGTTTCTGCCGGGAATTCGAATGGACCGGTCCGGTCCATACCGTTTCCGCCCTGACGGGCGAGGGCACGCAGGAACTGATCTGGGCGCTCCAGGATTACCTGGACGCGGAGAACCGCAAGGACCAGATCGCCCAGGACCAGGCGGAAGGCACCTACGTCGCCGAGGACCCGCGCTTCGACGACACGCGGTCCAACGCGGAACCGCGCGAGGCCGGCGCACGGGGTGACGATCCCCGCGGCATTGACCCCCGCGGAATCGATCCGCGTGGCGGTGACGAATAAGCCATAATCGCATTCTGCGGCCGCGCGCATTGCGTGCGGCGCGCCCGACGCCTTCACCCGTTCACGCTCCGGCTTTGTCATGTCCGCCGACACCCATGCCGTCTCCGTCATCGCCGCCGCCAGCCGGCTGGTCGCCAAAGTAGGATCCACGCTCGTCACCAACGAGGGCCGCGGCTTGGACCGCATCGCGGTCGCGCACTGGGCGCAGCAGATCGCCGCGCTGCGGCAACAGGGCAAGCAACTGGTCCTGGTGTCCAGCGGCGCCATCGCGGAGGGCATGGCCCGCCTGGGATGGCGCAAGCGTCCCTCCGCCATGCACGAGCTGCAGGCGGCGGCCGCCGTCGGACAGATGGGCCTGGCGCAGGCCTATGAAGCCGCCTTCGCGGAACATGGCCTGCGCACGGCGCAAATCCTGTTGACGCACGAAGACCTGGCCGACCGGCGCCGGTACCTGAACGCGCGGTCCACGCTTTTCGCGCTGCTGCGCATGGGCGTGGTGCCCATCGTCAACGAGAACGACACGGTGGTTACCGACGAGATCCGTTTCGGCGACAACGACACGCTGGGCGCGCTGGTGACCAACCTGATCGAAGCGGACGCGCTGATCATCCTGACCGACCAGCGCGGCCTGTACGAGGCCGACCCCCGCAAGCATCCCGATGCCCGCTTCGTCTCGCACGCCCAGGCCGGCGATCCGGCGCTGGAAGCGATGGCCGGTGGCGCGGGCAGCGGCATCGGCACCGGCGGCATGCTGACCAAGGTGCTGGCCGCCAAGCGCGCCGCGCACAGCGGCGCGCACACCGTGATCGCGTCCGGCCGCGAACGCGACGTGCTGGTGCGCCTGTCGCAAGGCGAGTGCATCGGCAGCGAGCTGCGCGCGGTATTGCCGGTGTGGTCGGCCCGCAAGCAATGGCTGGCGGACCACCTGCGCCTGCGCGGCCGCGTGGTCCTGGACGAAGGCGCCGTCCGCGCGCTCAAGCAGGAAGGCAAAAGCCTGCTGCCCATCGGGGTCATCGATGTACAAGGCGACTTCGATCGCGGCGATGTCGTCGCCTGCGTGGACACGGACGGCCATGAATGCGCGCGCGGGCTGGTGAACTATTCCGCGGCGGACACACGGCGCATCATGCGCCAGCCCTCTTCCCGCATCGAGACGCTACTCGGCAGCATGACCGAACCGGAACTCGTGCACCGGGACAATCTGGTCGTGCTCTGAAATCCAGGCGGTGCGCCGGAGGTCTCCCGGTGTGCCGGGCGCCTCACGAAAGTCGCGGCCGGTGCGCCTTCCTTGCTCGCGTCTTCGTATTTCCCTGGTCTAGGGCGGGCAGCCAGCAACCCCTGCCCGGATCCCCCGCCAGGCTAGCCTTCCAGCAACGACATCTTCAGCTGCACGCGCCGCTGCAGCCACAGGCTGGGGCGGTAACGGGGATCGCCGGTCACGCGCTGCATATTGCGCAGGATCTCCAGGATGCGCGCCGCACCCAGGACGTCGCCCATGGCCAAGGGCCCCATGGGGTAGCCCAGGCCCAGCGTGACGGCCTTGTCGATATCCTCCGCCGTGGCGATACGCTGCTGCGCGATGTCGCAGGCGATGTTGACGATGGTGGCGACGATGCGCTGCGCGACGAAGCCGGGCGAGTCCTCGATCACGCTGACCGGCGCGCCGTCGGCCGCGAAGAGCGCATGCGCCGCGTCGCGCCACTGGGGCAGCGTCGCCGGCGAGACCATGACCGTACGCCGGCGCTTGGAATCGAAGCCGTGCAAGGCGTCGATGGCCACCGTGCGCGCCGGGTCCAGGTCCTGGGTGAATACCGCCGTGGATACATCCTCGCCAAAGGGCGTGACGACGATGAGCGCGTCGTCCGGCGCGCGGCTATCCGGCGCGCGCGCCACGCCAAGCTCGTCCAGCAGCGCGCACACCGCGGCATGGCCCTGCGGGTGGATGCCGCTGACCCATACCTTCAAACCCGCCGTCGCGGGCGGCACGGGCGGCTCCGGCGGGACCTGCTTCTGGCCGTCCGCATAGCGGTAGAAACCTTCGCCGGCCTTGCGCCCCACCAGCCCGCCGGCCAGCCGCACCGTGGTGATGGGCGAGGGGCGAAAGCGCGGCTCGTCGAAGAACTGGCGGTAGATGGACTCCATCACGGGATGCGAAACGTCCAGCGCGGTCAGGTCCAGGAGCTCGAACGGCCCCATCCGGAAGCCGGCCTGCTCGCGCATGATGGCGTCGACCTGGGCGAACGTCGCGACCGACTCCTGCGCCACGCGCAGGCCTTCGGTGTTCATCCCGCGGCCGGCATGGTTGACGATGAAGCCCGGCATATCGCGCGCCCGCACGGGGGTGTGGCCCATGCGGCGGGTCAGTTCGACCAGCGCATCCCCGACGGCCGGGTCGCTGCGCAGGCCGTCGATGATCTCCACGACCTTCATCAGCGGCACGGGGTTGAAGAAGTGATAGCCCACCACGCGCGAAGGCAACCGGCAGGCGGCGGCAATGGCCGTGATCGATAGCGAGGACGTGTTGGAAGCCAGGATGCAGGTCTCGGCGACGACTTCCTCCAGCTGCTTGAAGACTTCGCGCTTGATGTCCAGGCGTTCGACGATGGCTTCGACCACCAGCTGGCAATCCTTCAGGTCGGCCAGCGCGCCGCAGGGCACGATGCGCGAGAGCGCCTGCCCCGCGTCGTCCGCGCTCAGCTTGCCCTTCTCCGCCAGCTTGGCCCATGTCTGCTGCAGGCTGGTCCGCGCGGCGGCCACGGCGTCGGCGCTCGTGTCGTACAGCCGCACGGTCAGGCCGGCCTGGGCGGCGATCTGGGCAATGCCCCGTCCCATGGCGCCCGCGCCCACGATGCCGATGATGTCGATGGTCCCTGTCATGATGTCGGTCTCCTGCCTGTGATTCGTTGCGGGCGCGCGCCCACCCCTTCGGCGGACGGCGCGTCACGGTGTCCCGCCATGCCCGCCCCGGCGGATGCCGCCACCGGCGGCCGTTCAGCGGGCGGCGGTTCCTTGGTCGTTCAAACGGTTCCGGCGGCCAGCGCCTGGATGTCGCCGTCGGTCAAGCCCAGCCGTTCGCGCAGCACCTGTTCGGTGTGCTGCCCCAGCAGGGGCGGCGCGCGCCGGTATTCCACCGGGCTGCCGGAAAACCGCAGCGGGCTGGCCCCGATAGGCACGGTGCCGGCCACCGGGTGCGGCAATTCGCGGCGCATCTGGCGGAATTGCACCTGCGGGTCCTCATAGACCTGGTCCAGCGTATTGATGGGCCCCGCCGGCACGCCCACCCGTTCCAGCTCGGCCAGCCAGTGGTCGCGCTCGCCCTGGGCCATGCGCTCGGCCAGGATGGGTACCAGCACCTCGCGGTTCACGACCCGCTTGGGATTGGTGGCGAAGCGGGGATCGTCGGCCAGTTCGGGCAGCCCTATGACGCCGCAGTAGGCGCGGAACTGGCTGTCGTTGCCCACGGCGACGATCATGTGCCCGTCGCTGACGGCGAACACCTGGTACGGCACCAGGTTCTGGTGCGCGTTGCCCGCGCGCCGAGGCGCCTTGCCCGACGTCATGTAGTTCAGGTTCTGGTTGGCCATCATCGCGACCTGGCAATCCAGCAGGGCCATATCCAGGTGCTGGCCCAGCCCGCTGCGTTCACGCTCGAACAGCGCCGCCAGGATACCGGTGACGGAGTACATGCCGGTCATCAGGTCCGCCACCGCGACGCCGGCCTTCTGCGGCCCGCCGCCCGGCGCGTCGTCGCGTTCGCCGGTAATGCTCATCAGGCCGCCCATCCCCTGGATCATGAAATCGTAGCCGGGCCGGCTGGCGTAGGGGCCCGTCTGGCCGAAGCCGGTGATGGAGCAATAGATCAGCCGCGGATTGGCCTGGCTCAGGCTTTCGTAGTCCAGGCCGTACTTGCGCAGGCCGCCGACCTTGAAATTCTCGACCAGGATGTCGCTTTGCATGGCCAGCTCGCGCACCAGCTCGGCGCCGCGCGGCGTGGCGATGTCCAGGGCCACGGAGAGCTTGTTGCGGTTGGCCGAGAGATAGTAGGCGGCCTCTGTCGTGTCGTTGCCCTCGGCGTCCTTCAAGTAAGGAGGGCCCCAGCCGCGCGTGTCGTCGCCGCTGCCCGGCCGTTCGATCTTGATGACTTCGGCCCCCAGGTCGGCCAGGTTCTGGGTGCACCAGGGGCCGGCGAGTACGCGGGTCAGGTCGAGGACGCGGATGCCGGTAAGGGGAGCGGGACGAGTGGACATGGACGCGGGTCGCGAAGGGTTACGAGGCAAAAAAGAGCAGTTGGCTATTGTGCCTGACATCTCGCCCGCGCCGCCGGCCGCCATGGCCGCGCGCGCATCGCCCGCCGCCCTCGCTGTCTCATGCAGTGGAAATTCGCCACGGGACGGGCGGGACGGGGAGCGCCTGGGGAAACGCGCGGAAGGTGGCCCGGCGCGGGCGGTCCCCCTGCCCGCCACCTGCCGCGAGAGGCGCCAGCCCGGCCGCAGAAGGGCGCACCTGCCGGCCGACAGGCCAGTCTAAGCCTTTGATTTCCCTGGGGTTCGGATCGTTTCCAGGCGGCCGTCGTGTTTCATTACAACAAACCTAGGGTTTACCCTGAAATTCTTGTTGCGCTGCACTAGGGGTTTTCCCTATAATGGTTTTCACTAAGCAGGCAGCAAGAAGCACCACCGGAGAAAGCCATGACCAACCTAGCCCTGAACCAGAATCTTCGTCTTACCGACGCCCTCGAACGCGACATCCTGGAGACCACCTTGAACACTCAACCCGCCGCCCATCCCGTCCACGCCGTCAAGCGTGCCGCCCGCGCTGTTGCCCACGGTGTCGGCGCCTTCTTCAACTTCATCGAAGAAGTGCAGGACACGATGACCCGCGCGCAACAACAGTCCGGCCGTATCCACGGTTCGCACTGGTAAGACCCGCTTCGGCAAGGCGCCCGGATGGGCTGGCTGAGCGCTGCTCGCCGCCCGCCGCGCCTCTTCCGCAGTCGCGCCGCGTCCGGCCGGCCATAGCCGTCGAGTCATTCCGGCCAAACGGCCAGTGACGCGAAGACCGCCACGGAAATCGGCGCCCCCGGGTGCCTTGCCGAGCAACGATGCGCTTGCCACCCCGCGTGGCAGTGCACCGCAGCAACACCAGCAGTGCATAGCGAAGCAGAGTAGACGCAGCAGTAGAGCAGTACCCGCTTGTAGCAGTAGAGCAGTGTGTCGTGAAGCAGTGTGAAGTAGTAGTACCCGCAGACGTGGTAGCGGTAGCAATACCGGCATCACCTGGCAGCACAGCAGTACGCGGTTGTAGTACGTGCATTACCCCGCAGCACAGCAGTACGCAGTTGTAGTACTCGCATTACCCCGCAGCACAGCAGTGCGCCGTTGTAGTACCTGCATTACCGCAGCACAGCAGTACGCGTTGGAAGTAGCAGTAGAAGTCTCTGCATCACCTGGCAACACAGCCGTAGCAGTAGCGCCCGATAGTGGTGGCCCGCCCGCATGCCGCAGCAGTACCGTGGATGCGAGCCGGCCACCACTGGCTTTTTGGCGGCCTTGATCTTCCGGCCTTGCCGCGGCTGCTGCTCTTGTCGTGGCTAGGCCCTCCCCGTAGCCCGCATCCCTCGCGCCGGCGCGCTGGCCCCGGCGGCATCGCCGGCTCCTTCCGCCGTCCATGACGGGTAAACCGTTCTCTCAGCGCTAACGCGCATTGACAGGCTTTTGCCAGCCTCGGGATAATCGGCCGCTTCGGCGATACGTCTGATAACGAGCTGGTTACGGTTGCAAATGCTGGCCGCCCTATCGCGGGGGGGACCACGGCCGGGACGCGGCGCGGTCGCTGCCGAGCGTCCGCGGTTATCGGGACGCGCCTCTTCCCGGAGTCCTCTCGATGCTGTTTTCCCGCCATACGCTGGCGCTGCTCTGCGCCAGCGCCGGTATCGCCGCCGCCATTCCGGCCCAGGCCCAGACCCTGAAAATCGCCCTGTCGGCCGAGCCCACATCCGCCGATCCCCACTATCACAAGATGTCCGCGAACGATGCGTTCTCGGCGCATGTGTACAGCTCGCTGATCGGGCGCGACGCCGATATGAACCTGGTCCCCGCCCTGGCGACGTCGTGGAAAAACCTGGACGACCTGACCTGGGAGTTCAAGCTGCGCCGTGATGTGACGTTCTCGAACGGCAAGCCCTTCACGTCGCAGGACGTGCTGTTCACGATCTGCCGCACGCTGAACAACGAGACCAATATCTCGAATTCCTACGCCACGCTGACGCAGCTCTTCGCCGACGTCCAGACGCCGGATGACTATACGGTCATCATCAAGACACGCCAGCCGCTGCCCGTCATGCCCGCCGAGGTCGCGCGCTCGCTTCCCATCATCTGGAACGGCATCGTCCCGCACGGCAAGCTGACGTTCGCGCCCAAGGAAGGCTGCGGCGTCACGGGACCGTGGCCTACCGTGGTGGACTTCAACAACGGCAAGGACACCATTGGCACCGGACCCTACATCCTGAAGTCCTATGTGAAGGGGACGGGCATCGAGCTGGTACGCAACGAGCACTATTGGGGTCCCAAGCCGTACTGGAAGGAAGTAAAGATGGTGCCGGTGCCCAATGCCGGCCCCCGCATGACGGGCCTGCTGTCGGGCGATTTCGATTTGATCGAAAATCCCGCCGCGCGCGACCTGCAGCGCTTGAAAGAAAACCCGAAGTTCGGCTATGTCGCCACGCCCTCGACCCGCCTGGTGTTCTTCCAGCCCGACGTGGGCCGTGCGCCCAGCCCCCTGGTCAAGGCGCCGGACGGCAAGAATCCCCTGCAGGATCTGCGGGTGCGCCAGGCCATCAATATGGCCATCGATCGCAAGGCCATCACGCAACGCATCATGGACGGCATGGCCACCCCGGCCTACCAATACATGCCGGACGGCATGTTCGGCGGCCTGGCCCATGCGCCGGAAATCAAGTACGACCCGGCCGCCGCCAAGAAGCTGCTGGCCGAGGCCGGCTACCCCGACGGCTTCGAATTGACCCTGTCCACGACCAACGACCGCTATATCAATGACGGGCAGGTCGCCCAGGCCGTCGCGCAATACCTGTCGCGTATCGGCATCAAGGCGAACGTGGACGCGATGACGGCGTCGATCTATTTCCCCAAGCGGGCCAAGCGTGAATTCAGTTTCGCGATCGGCGGCTGGCCGTCCGAGGTGGGCGAGGCCTCCGCGCTGTTCCAGCTGTGGGTGACCTCGCTGGACGCAGCCAAGTCGCTGGGCACCAGCAACTACGGCGGCTATTCCAACCCGGCCTTCGACAAGGTGTACCGCGAAGCGGCCATCACCGTCGACGCCGACAAGCGCCGCAAGCTGCTGGAAGAATCCACGAAGATCGCCCTGGCGGACGTGCCGCTGATTCCGCTGCACTTCGAAAGCACGCTGTGGGCTTACCGCAAAGGCATCCACTACGAAGGACGGCGGGACCAGTTCACGCTGGCGACGTCCGCGACGCCCGACGGTAAATAAGCCGCATCGGCACATTGAACGCCCGGCACCGCCGGGCGTTTTTTTATCCGCGGCCGCGGACCCGGGACGGGCTCAGGCGCCGGACGCCGGCTTGACCGTGACCGCGCCGGATACGCGCAGCGCCTTTTCGCGGGCCACATCCACGGTGTCCGCCGTGGCCAGGGCCACGCCCATCCTGCGCTTGACGAAGGATTCCGGCTTGCCGAACAGGCGGATATCGGTGCCGGGCTCGGCCAGCGCCTGGGCCACGCCGTCGAACGTGACCGCGCGGGCATCCACCCCGCCGTAGATGACGCTGCTGGCGCCCGGCTGGCGCAGCGTCACGTCCACCGGCAAACCCAGCAGCGCGCGGGCGTGCAGTTCGAATTCGTTCTGCGCCTGCGTGATCATGGTGACCATGCCGGTATCGTGGGGACGCGGGCTGACCTCGGAAAACCATACCTGGTCGCCGGCGACGAACAACTCCACGCCGAACAGGCCCAGGCCGCCCAGGTTGCCGGTGACGGCCAGGGCGATGGCCTGCGCGCGTTCCAGCGCGACCGGGGACATGGGATGCGGTTGCCAGCTTTCCACGTAGTCGCCATCCACCTGCTTGTGCCCGATGGGCGCGCAGAAGCCGGTTTCCACCTGCCCGGAAGCGCCGCGGGCACGTACGGTCAGCAGGGTGATCTCGTAGTCGAAGCGGATGAATCCTTCCACAATGGCGCGGCCGGCACCCGTCCGGCCGCCTTCTTGCGCATAGCGCCAGGCGGCGGCTACGTCGTCCGGGCCCT
Source organism: Bordetella bronchialis (assembly GCF_001676705.1). Classification (NCBI taxonomy): domain Bacteria; kingdom Pseudomonadati; phylum Pseudomonadota; class Betaproteobacteria; order Burkholderiales; family Alcaligenaceae; genus Bordetella; species Bordetella bronchialis. The sequence goes on along the minus strand of NZ_CP016170.1, from coordinate 371,177 downwards.
TGATGACCGATTGCCCTTTGCCGGACGATGACATGACGGGCTTGAGCACGCAGGGGTAGCCGATCCCGCCGTCGATGGCCTCGCGCAGCTGGGCCTCGGTATCGACGAACCGGTAGGGCGAGGTCGGCAGGCCCAGGGTTTCCGCGGCCAGCCGCCGGATACCCTCGCGGTTCATGGTGAGCTGGGCGGCGCGCGCCGTGGGCGTGACCCGCACGGTGCCGGCGGCCTCCAGTTCGACCAGCAGGTCGGTGGCGATGGCCTCGATTTCGGGGACAATCACATGGGGCTGTTCGCGTTCGATGACGGCGCGCAGGGCGTCGCGGTCCGTCATGGACACCACATGGGCGCGGTGGGCCACCTGCTGCCCGGGCGCGTCGGCATAGCGGTCCACGGCGATGACTTCCACGCCCAGGCGCTGCAGCGCGATGACGACTTCCTTGCCCAATTCCCCGGCCCCCAGCAGCATGACGCGGGTGGCGGCGGGAGAAAGCGGCGTGCCGAATCGGGGAGCGGGGATCGTGGACATGGGAAACCTGCGTGGGAAGACGGGCGCGAGGCGCGCGCGGGAAGCCCGCCAGCATGCCATAGCGGCCGTGCAGGGGCAACCGGCGCCCCCCGGGCCAGCGTGACCGAAGCATCCACCTCGAACGGGCGGCAATCCCCCGCTCTGCGATTAAAATCCATCCATGAATGCTATCCCCGCTACTTCCCCGGAAGCGGCGCTGGCCTCGGCCCGGCGCACGCTACGCATCGAAGCGCAAGCCTTGCACGAACTGGAAACCCGCCTGGACGACAGTTTTTCCCAGGCGGTGGACATGCTGCTGCATTGCCGCGGGCGGGTGGTCGTCAGCGGAATCGGTAAAACCGGCCACATCGCGCGCAAGGTCGCGGCCACGCTGGCGTCCACGGGTACACCCTCGTTTTTCCTGCACGCGGCCGAAGCCGTGCATGGCGACCTGGGCATGATCACCGCGGACGACGTGCTCATCGCCATTTCGTATTCCGGTTCCGGCGGCGAATTGCTGACCATTCTGCCGGCGGCGCGCCGCCTGGGTACGCGGGTGGTGGCGATGACGGGCAACCCCGGCTCCGAACTGGCCAGGCAGGCCGATATCCACCTGGACGTCAGCGTCACGCAGGAAGCATGTCCGATGAATCTGGCCCCGACCGCCAGCACGACCGCGGCGCTGGCCCTGGGCGATGCGCTGGCGGTGGCCTGCCTGGAGGCCCGGGGATTCGGCCCGGAGGACTTCGCCCGCTCGCATCCCGGCGGCACCCTGGGACGGCGCTTGCTGACCCATGTGCGCGACGTCATGCGCCAGGGCGACGCCCTGCCCCGGGTTGCCGCCGATGCGCCGCTGTCCCGCGCCCTGGAAGAGATGTCTGCCAAGCGCATGGGCATGACGGTGATCGTGGACGGCCAGCAGCGCCCGCTGGGCATCTTCACGGACGGCGACCTGCGCCGCCTGATTGAACGCCACGGCGATGTACGCGGTCTGAAGATCACGGACGGCATGACGCGGTCGCCGCACACCGTGCCGGCCGACGCGCTGGCCGTGGTCGCGGCAAGGCAAATGGACGAACTGCGCGTCAGCCAGATGCTCGTCCTGGACGATAACGGCGTACTCATCGGCGCCGTCCACATGCATGACCTGATGGCGGCGAAGGTGGTATGAACATGATTGCAACCGCGCGCTCCGCGACGCATCCGGCGGAAGCCCTGATCCTGGCACGCATCCCGCCCATCGTGAAAGAACGGGCGGCCGCCGTGCGCCTGATGGTTTTCGACGTGGACGGCGTGCTCACCGATGGCAGCCTGTACTACGGCGAACACGGGGAACTTTTCAAGCGCTTCAACGCGCTGGACGGCCACGGGCTGCGCCTGCTGGCCGAAGGCGGCATCGCCGTCGCGCTCATCACCGGCCGCTCCGGCCCCATTGTCGACCGGCGCGCGGCCGAGCTGGGCATCGCTGAAGTCATGCAGGGTGTCCGCGACAAGGGCGGCGCACTGGCCGCGCTTGCCCAGCGCAATGGCGTCACGCTGGACCAGACGGGCTACATGGGCGACGACATCATCGACCTGCCCGCCATGCAGCGCGCCGGCTTCGCGGCGTCGGTGCCCAATGCGCCGGCCTATGTGGCGCAAGGCGCGCACTGGGTCGCCAGCCATCCCGGCGGCAGCGGCGCCGTGCGCGAATGCTGCGATCTGCTGCTGGCCTGCCAGGGCCGCCTGGGCACCTTGCTGGCATCGCCCGGCCTGCTCGGCCCGGGCGCCATCCAATGACAATGACGCGCGCCCGCACGATGCATGCATCCCCCGCCCACGGAACCGCGCGGTATCGAATCACACATCCCATCGCATGAAAGAACGTTTCCCGTCGTTGATCGCGCTGTTTCTGCTCCTGGCCCTTGTGGTGGGGACCTGGTGGGCGGCCGACTATACCCAGCGCGCCGTGCCGACCGATCCGCCCCGCCGGCTGACGCACGAAATGGACGCCTGGTCGCGCAATTTCATCATGGTGCGCACCGGCGAGGACGGCAAGCCCATCAATCGCCTGGAAGGCATCTACGGCGAACACTATCCCGACGACGATTCCTATGTCGTGACCGACCCGCGCGCCGTCGGCCTGCGGCCGAACACCCCCATTACCGTGGCCACCTCGGACACGGCCACCATGTACGAGGGCGGCAAGCGCATCGTCATGGACAAGAACGCCCACATGCACCGCCAGCCCGACGCGGACACGCCGCCGCTGGACGTGCGCAGCGAACAACTGGTCATCCTGCCGGACGACGACACGATCACCACCACGCTGCCGGCGCTGGTCACGCGCGGGCAATCCCGCATGAACGGCACCGGCATGAAGTACAACAACAAGACCCGCCAGTTGGAAGTATTCTCGTCCACCAACGTGGAAATCGCGCCGTCGGACACCCAGCGCGCCGGCTCCAAGGACACGCCCAAGGAACGGCCCCAGGGTTCGCCCGGCGATCCCTCCAAACCCGCGGACGGCTCGCCGCGGACGCCTACCCAACCGCCTGCCGGCGCGGCCCCCGCGTCCGGGAAGGCCCCCGCCCACGCACCAGTAGAAAAACAATCATGATCGAACTCCGCACCCGCCTGTCGTCCGTCTGGTTGGCAGGCATCATCCTGGCCGCTGCCGCCGCCGGTGCGCACGCGCAAGGCGCGTCCCCGGCGCCGCAACAGGCGCCGGCCGCCAATGGCCAGGGCGCCACGGGCGCCAAGCCCGCGGCCAAAGGCAAGCCGCAGACGCCCGAGGAAGAACCCAATACGGTGATCCTGTCGGAGCAGCTGCACTACGATGACGTCAAGAAGACCAGCGTATTCACCGGCAACGTCATCATGACGCGCGGCCTGATGACGCTGCATTCCGACGAGCTTCAGATGCGCGAAGACGCCCAGGGCAACCAGTACGGCACGGCCCTGGCCAGTCCCGGCAAGATGGTGACCGTGCGGCAGGAACGCCCGGAAAACTTCGAAGTCATCGAAGGCGTCGGCCGGCGCGCCGAATACGATGGCACGAAGAGCACCTTCGACCTGATCGGGCAGGCCGTCGTGACGCGCTTCATCTGCGGCAAGCCCTTCGACACCATCCGCGGGCAGCGGGTGCGCTACAACGACAAGGCCGGTACCTACGAAGCAGTCGGCGGCCCCGAATCCGCGGCCGCGGCGGGACGGGTGCGTTCCGTCATGGAACCCCGCGCCCGTACCGATGCCGCCATCGCGGAATGCCGTGCCCAACAGGGCGGCAAGTCCGGCGCCGGCAAGAGCCCGTCGTCGTCCGCGCCGGGCGCCTCGGGCCAGGCCGCCGACCGCAATGGCCAGTCCGGCGGCGGCAGCGGCAAGTCGTCTTCCGGCAAATCCACCGTCAAACCCTGATCCGCCCGGCGTGCGCTGCCCGCTTGGCGCGGGCCGGCGCGCGCCGCCGTCGTTCCTGTTACCGATTCCACTCCGATTCAATGATCACGCAAGCGACACCCGAGACCCAGGCATCCGCGCGAACCAGCAGCCTGCGCGCCGTGGGGCTGCGCAAGACCTATCATGGCCGCACCGTCGTGCAGGACGTGTCGCTCTCCGTCGATAGCGGCGAAGTCGTGGGCCTGCTGGGCCCGAACGGCGCCGGCAAAACGACCAGCTTCTACATGATCGTGGGGCTGGTCCCCGCCGAGGCCGGCCGTATCGAGATCGACGACCAGAACATCACCGGGCTGCCGATCCACAAACGCGCGCGCCTGGGCGTTTCCTACCTGCCCCAGGATGCTTCCGTCTTCCGCCGCCTGACCGTCGAACAGAATATCCGCGCGGTGCTGGAGCTGCAGGTGGACGACCGGGGCCGGCAGATTTCCGCCACGGCCATCAAGGAAAACCTGGAACTGCTGCTGGACGAACTGCAGATCGGGCACATCCGCGGCAATACCGCGATCTCGCTGTCCGGGGGCGAACGCCGCCGGGTGGAAATCGCCCGCGCGCTGGCCACCAGCCCGCGCTTTATCCTGCTGGACGAGCCCTTTGCCGGCGTGGATCCGATCGCGGTGATCGAGATCCAGCGCATCGTGCGCTTCCTGAAAAGCCGCGGCATCGGCGTGCTGATCACCGACCATAACGTGCGCGAAACCCTGGGCATCTGCGACCGCGCGTACATCATCAGCGAAGGCAAGGTGCTGACCGACGGGCATCCCGAAGACATCGTGGGCGACCCGGCGGTACGGCGCGTCTACCTGGGCGAGCACTTCCGTATGTAACAGCACCCCTGTCGCTTCCGGGGGGCTTACAAGACTTCTTTCAGGGACGGATTGAATTGCCCAACGGAGTCTTTACACTAGGATTACAGGGCTTCGTCATCCCGAAGGAGCCCACTTTCGGAGGGGTTGCGCGGCACCGCCGTGCGTCCCCGCGATCTTGCAAACCGTCACTTCAGGAAGGAGAAAAGTCACGCTGATTCCGCGCTTCGTGCGCACAAACCTTTTCTTGGCAGAAGGAGATTGCACTATGAATCTAAGCATCTGCGGTCGTCATCTCGACGTCACCCCGGCGATCCGGGAGTATGTTGTGAACAAACTGGCGCGAGCTCTGCGGCATTTCGATCACATTATCGATGTGCAAGTCATGCTGGTGGTTGAACCGTTGCGGCATAGCGCCGAGATCAACATGCGATTGCGAGGCAAGGACCTCCATTGCGAAGCCCAGGACGAGAACCTGTATGCCGCCATCGACTTGCTTGCCGACAAAATCGACCGTCAGGTCATCCGACACAAGGATAAGGTACAGAGCCACGCCACCGAGTCCGTGAAGCGACTACCCGCAGCGGCCTGACCCGCACCGCGCCTCACGAATGCTCGATGACGAGCACTAAGTCAGCGCCTTAGCGCGACCTTCACCACCCAGCGCCGATGTCCCGCGGATCCGAAATCGCCGGGGCATCGGTCAAGCTGTCCAGCCCCCTTCCCCCTGCACCGTCCCCCCCAAGCGCCCTTCTGGAACGCCATGGCGCCCTGTGCCGCTCCCGTCCGCGAACCCTGGACCACCCCCTTGCCCGCGCGCCGGCTGTTTTTTTGCGTTGCGGCATATGAACATATAATCCAATCATGAATCATTTGCCGCGCATCCTGCCTGCCGGGAATGTCGTGCTAGATCTGCTGGCCACCAGTAAGAAGCGGGCATTCGAACAGGCCGGACTGCTTTTCGAAAATCACCACGGCCTGGCGCGTTCCGCCGTATTCGACAGCCTCTTCGCCAGGGAGCGGCTGGGTTCGACCGCGCTGGGCCAGGGAGTGGCCGTGCCGCATGGCCGGGTAAAGAACCTGACCGAGGCCGTTGCCGCGTTTTTCCGGCTATCGCGTCCCGTGCCCTTCGATTCGCCGGACAATCAGCCGGTCAGCATGCTGCTGTTCCTGCTGGTGCCCGAAAACGCCACGCAGCAGCACCTGGATATACTCGCCGAGCTCGCGCAATTGATGTCCAATAAGCCCCTGCGCGAAGCCCTGGCCACGGAAACCGATCCAGTGGCCGTGCATCGCATGCTGACGACCGGCACACTTTGATCTTTTCATCCCCATGCTTACCGTCCAGGAACTGGTCGACGACAACGCCGACAAAATCCCCTTCAATTGGATCGCGGGACAGGGCGCGGCAGACCGGGTGATACCGGACGACGGCATGGCCGCCGCCGACCTGGTGGGTCACCTCAACCTGATCCACCCTTCCCGCATACAGGTGTTCGGGCAAGAGGAACTGGCCTACTACACGCGCTTCGACCTGCGCCGCCGCATGCACCACATGGACGAGCTGCTGATCGGGGGCGTCCCGGCCATTCTGCTGGCCGACGGGCTCACGGCGCCGGAAGACCTGATCGACCAGTGCGACCAGCACCAGGTGCCGCTGCTCAGCACGCCGGTCGCCGCCGCGCAGTTGATCGACCTGCTGCGCATCTACCTGGGCAAGAAGCTGGCGCCCACCACCACCGTCCATGGCGTCTTCCTGGATGTGCTGGGCCTGGGCGTGCTCATCACGGGCGAATCCGGCCTTGGCAAGAGCGAGCTGGCGCTGGAGCTGATTTCGCGAGGCCACGGGCTGGTGGCGGACGACGCGGTGGAATTGTCGCGCACGGCGCCCAATATGATCGAAGGCCATTGCCCTTCGCTGCTGCAGAACCTGCTGGAAGTCCGCGGCCTGGGGCTGCTGGACATCCGCACCATCTTCGGCGAGACCTCCGTGCGCCGCAAGATGCGCCTGAAGCTGATCGTCCACCTGGTACGCGCCACGGCCCAGGACAAGTTCGAAAGGCTGCCGCTGCAGGACATCACCCAGGACATGCTGGGCCTGCCCATCCGCAAAGTGATGCTGCAAGTGGCCGCCGGACGCAACCTGGCGGTGCTGGTGGAAGCCGCGGTTCGCAACACCATCCTGAAGCTGCGCGGCATCGATACCCTGGGCGAATTCATGGAACGCCAGGCCATGGCGATCCTGCAGAACAGCAAGTAATCCTTCACAGCCTTGCTGGCGGCCGGCACGCACCCTTGCGCCGGGGCCGCCTGTGGACCGCGTGGACGGGCGCGTTCATGGCCGGCCGGCTGTCTCGCCGGCATCCATGGCGGCCAGCCCGGTGGCGAGCAGGCACCGTCCGCAAGCCGGACTATCCGCCCGCCGCGCGGGCCTGCTTGACCTGCAGGGATGTGACCGCTCCCGCGGCGTTGCCCCAGCTGTTGCGCACATAAGTCGCGACGGCGGCGACGTCTTCGTCGCTGAGCACCTGGCCGAACGGCGGCATGCCATGCGGCCGCGGGTTGCCCTGGGTGGCAGGCGCGTAGCCCCCTTCCAGCACCATGTGTATGACGTTGCCCGGATACGGGGCGGTGACGCTGATGTTGCCGGCAAGCGCCGGCCAGTCACGGCCCTTGCCGCGCCCGTCGGCGGCATGGCATTGGGCGCAGTGCTGTTCATACAGGGCGGCGCCGCGTCGCATGCCGGCGGCCTCGCGCACGCTGGCGACGGCCGGGGCCGGACCCGCCGGCAGGGATTTCAGATAGGCCGCGATGGCGCGCGCATCGCCATCGGCCAGGAACTGCGTGCTGCCCGCCACGACCTCGCCCATGGGGCCTGCCGCCACGCCATGCGCGCTGACGCCGGTCTTCAGCAGGTCCACGATATCGTCGCGGGACCAGCGGCCCAGGCCTTGTGCCGGGTCGCCATCCAATGGCGGCGCATACCAGCCCAGGCCTTCGATGGCGCCGCCCACGAAACCCGAACCGACCGGCGTAGCGCCCAGCGCATTGCGCGGCGCGTGGCAGGCGATGCAATGGCCCAGCCCGTCGACCAGATAGCGGCCCCGCGCCAGTTCCCCATCGACGCCGGCCTGCGCGGCGACGCCCGGACGGAAATACAGGCCGCGCCAGAAGGCCAGCAAGGGCCGCCAGCCGTAAGGGAAGTCCAGCTGGTGGGGCTTGCTGGGCTGCGCGACGGGCGCCACGGTGCGCAGATAGGCGTAGAGCGCGTCGGCGTCGGCCCGGCTGATGCGGGTGTACTCGGTGTAGGGAAAGGCGGGATAAAGCAGGTCGCCGGAGGGCGATTTGCCCTGGTGCAGCGCACGCCAGAAGTCGTCGGCTGTCCAGGACCCGATACCCGTGGCCGCGTCCGGGGTGATGTTCGGCCCGTAGAAGGTGCCGAAGGCGGTGGGAATGGCGGCGCCGCCGGCATAAGGCTGTCCGCCGGGCACGGTGTGGCAGGCCATGCAGTCGCCGACTTTCGCCAGGTAGGCGCCGTAGGCGACACGCTGGGCCGGATCGGCGATCGCCTGGACCGGTCCGGTCGACGCGTCGTCGCGGTAGCCGCGCCACGCCAGCACGGCAACGCCTAGGATAAGAATGAGCAGCAGGCCGGCGAGGATGCGCCCGGCGAGGATGCGCCCGGCGAGGAAGCGCCCGGCGAGGACACGCCCGGCAAGACGATGCGCACGCCTGCCGCGCTGGCCGCTATTGCCGCTATTGCCGCTATTGCCGCCGTTGCCGCCGTTGCCGCCGTTGCCGCCGTTGCCGCCGTTGCCGCCGTTGTGGCCGTTGTGGCCGTTGTGGCTGTTACGGCTATCGCGGTCATCATTCCTGGAAGATCGGGATTCGGCCACGGCGCTACTCCCCTGCCTGGCTGCCGCAGGTCGTCGGCAGCGAGATCGAGCCGGCTGGCGCGGGCTGGTAATTGGAAGGGACGGGCTGCGAGGACAGCCAGGCCGCGACGGCGGCGACATCCGCGGGGTCGAGCTGGCGCGCGACGTGGGCCATGCAGTCGGGCTCGGCCGCGCGGCGGGTGCCGCTGCGCCAGCTGCCGATCTGCGCAAGCAGATAATCGCGCGGCAAGCCCAGCAGGCCCGGGATAGCGGGCGCCAGGCCGCCCAGGGCCGCGCCATGGCAGGCGGCGCAAGCCGGGACAGCGCGGGACGGGTCCCCCGCCGTGGTCAGGACACGGCCACGCTCCAGCATGGCGGGGCTGGCGTCGCTGCGCGACGGCGCCGGGTAGTCCACATGCTGGTCCGCGAAATAGGCCGCGATATCGCGCAGATACTCGTCGGGCAGGTTGCGCAGCAAGTGCGCCATGGGCGCGTACTGGCGCCGGCCGTCGCGGAAGTTCTGCAACTGGTGATAAAGGTAGTCGCGCGGCTTGCCGGCCAGGCGCGGATAGTAGCCGTCCGGGCCGGCACGGCCTTGTTCGCCATGGCAGGCCGTACAGGCGGCGACGCGCGCCCGCATGGTGCCGGGCTCCAAGGGCACCGGCGCCTGCGCCTGCGCACGCGCCGCCGAGCCTGCCATCAGCAGCGCCGCCAGCAGCAGGACATGGAAGAGCCCGCCTGGCGGTGCGTTGAAGAAAGCACCTGGCCGCGCGCTGAAGAACGCACGCAACCATGCGTGGAAGACCGCCCGTGGCGCGGCGTTGTGGCGCGCGCCCGGCAACGCCGCGCGGGGCTTTGCCGCCCCCGCGGAGAACCGTGCCCGGAACCGCGCCGCCCGCCGGGCGGCATGGCATAGCCTGAATACTCCCATCGATTGCGCCTTGTCGTATCAATGCCGGATTAAGCCGGATTCCGCGAAAATGGAACAGGGGCAGTCGTGCAGTTTACGGGCATATCAGTTACATGGCCGACCCGCTGACGCCGCCCCGCAATACAAATCGTGCCACAATCATGCCCATGTTCAGCGTCGTTCTCATCACCGGCATATCCGGCTCCGGCAAATCGGTCGCCCTGCGGCTGCTGGAGGACTCTGGCTATACCTGCGTCGATAACCTGCCGGTACGCTTCCTGTCCGACTTCGTCGCCACCGCGCGCAATGACGCCATGGCGCGCGTGGCCGTGGCCATCGACGTGCGTTCGCCGGGCGAGCTCGCCGAACTGCCGGCCGCCATCGCCACGCTGCGCGCCGTGGGCACGCGGATACGGGTGGTGTTCCTGGATGCCGATACCAATACGCTGGTCCAGCGCTATTCCGAGTCGCGGCGCCGCCATCCGCTGACCGACCGGCTGCAGCGCAGCGGCAAGCCTGCTTCGCTGCTGGATTGCATCCGGGTCGAGCGCGAAATGCTCGCCCCGCTGCGCGACCAGGAACACGTCATCGACACCTCGGAGCTCACGCCGGGGCAGTTGCGGGCGTGGATACGCGACCTGGTGCAGGCCGACCGCCAGGCGGTCGTGCTGACCTTCGAATCCTTCGCCTTCAAGCGCGGCGTCCCGCGCGACGCCGACCTGGTGTTCGATGTACGCTGCCTGCCCAACCCCTACTACGATCCGGTACTGCGTCCGCTGACGGGACGCGACGCTCCCGTGGCCGCCTACCTGGCCAGTTTCGACGCGGTGCGCCAACTGATCGACGACATCACCGACTTCATCCGCAAATGGCTGCCGCGCTATATGGAAGACACGCGCAGCTATCTGACGGTGGCCATCGGCTGCACCGGCGGCCAGCACCGGTCGGTCTATGTCGTCGAACAACTGGCGCAGCGCTTCGCCGATCACAAACCCTTGCTGGTCCGACACCGCACCCAACTCCCCGAAGAACACGCATGACTTTCCGGCGCCTGCGCAATCTCCTTCTCATCGCCTTGCTGATCGCGGTGGTAGCGGGGTGTTCCAGTACCGGAGGCCGCAAACGCGGCGGCTACTACAAGGACGACGGTCCCGGCGCGAATCCGCCGAGCAACCTGGACGCCGTGCCGGACGCCGAGCCGCGCATCGAACCCCTGGCCAGCGGCGCCAACCGGCCCTATGTGGTCTTCGGCAAGCGCTACGTCCCGATGACGGGCGACCAGGCCTACACGCAACGCGGCATCGCATCCTGGTACGGGCGGAAATTCCACGGCAACTCGACCTCCATCGGCGAGCCCTACGATATGTACGCGATGACGGCGGCGCATCCCACGCTGCCGATTCCCAGCTATGCGCGCGTCACCAGCGCGATCAACGGCAAGACCATCATCGTGCGCGTCAACGATCGCGGCCCCTTCCATGACAATCGCATCATGGACCTGTCCTATGTGGCGGCCTACAAACTGGGCATCATCGGCCCGGGCAGCGGCGAGGTCACCGTGCAGCGCATCCTTCCGGACGAGATCCGCCGCATGGTCGCGCAACGCGAAAGCGGCGCACGGAGCGCCGCCGCCGCGCCCGCCGCGGCGCCGGGCGGCACCGCCGGCGTTTCCACTGCCGTGCCTGTCGTGCTGTCCGCCGGCGAAACGCCCGCGGCCGTGCCGATGGCGCCGGCCTCCGGGGCGGCATCCGGCGGTACCGCGCTGAACAGCCTGCCGGCGCCAGCCAACGCTGGCGCGGCGTCCGGCCCCACGCCCTTGCCGCCTCCCGCCACCGCCGCCGCGCCGGTGCTGGCCGCCCCCGCCGCCGCCCAGGCGCCCGCGGCCGCCGGTTCGGTCTATCTGCAGCTGGGAGCCTTCAGCCAGGCGGCCAATGCGCAATCCCTGGCCGCGCGCGTGAACAGCCAATTGACGGCGGCCGGCCTGCCGCCGGCCATGGTGGAACAGGCGGGACAGCTCTATCGCGTGCGCGTCGGCCCCTACGCCGACCGCGACACGGCGATGTCGGCGGTCCATACGGTCGCCAACAGCACGGGCATACTGCCCACCATCGCCACGCGCTGAGCGCAGGGAGCACGACGCGCCTGCACGGACGGGACCGTCTTGGACGCCCCGGCTTGCATTGCGAACGGCATGGCGCAATGTGCATCTCGAGGAGGCAATGAGACCTGACGCGCCGGGGTGTTTGCTTGCCGTCGCCTACCAGAGGCTGCCTTGCCGCGGATCCATGTCGCGCTTTTTCGCGTCCGCCGAGGCGCTCGCATAGGCATGGCCTTCCAGCGCCAGCAAGGCCTGCTTGCGCGGCAGCCCCCCACCGAACCCGGTCAGGGATCCGTCGCTGCCGACGATGCGGTGGCATGGAATGAAAATGGAAATCGGATTGCGGCCGACGGCCTGGGCGACCGCGCGCACCGCGGCGCTTTGCGCGCAGCATTGCGACAAGGCGCCATAGCTTTGCAATTCCCCGAAGGGGATGTCGCGCAGCGCATCCCACACGCGGCGCTGGAACGGCGTGCCTGGCGGCGCCATGGGCAAGGAAAACGCCCGCCGCTTACCCGCGAAGTATTCCGCCAGCTCCAGTTCGGCGCGATCCAGGATGGGGTCTTCGGGATGTCCGTCGAGCGTAAGGCCGGCGGCGAGGCGCGGCGTGCCCGTGGCCGCTACGGGTGCAGCGGGGGCCGGCAATGGTGTCGCCGAGCCTGAAAGCGGTGCGGCGGCAGGCTGGGATGAGGCGGCCGCAAGCGGCGATGACGCGGTGGCGGCCACGATGGACGCCCTGGCCTTCGCCTTGATCCGGGCCCCGGCCGTGGACGCCGCGGCCTCGTCACCGGCCGGGCAGTCCCCCTGGTCCAGGAACCAGGCGCCGGTCAAGGCGCCGCCTTGCGCGTGCAGCCGCATAGGCCCGAGCGGGGTCTCGACGATGCGCAGGCGCGGCGGTGGCGCGGCGGATGCCGGTTTCATGAAGGCTTGCGCGCCAGGGCGCGCGCATAAAGCACGTCGCGCGGCAGCCCGCTGATACGCGCCGCGATCCGCGCGGCGTCGCGCACGGAAACGGATTCGAGCAGGGCGTCGAGCAGCGTGTCGGTAGCGGCATCCACGCCGGTGTCTTCGGCGTCCTTCGCGGGGGCGGCATGCGCGATCAGCACGAATTCGCCCTGGCCCCGGTGGGGCTGCGCCCCCAGCCAATCGGCCGCCTGCTCCAGCGGCATGGTGGCGACCTCCTCGAAGCGCTTGGTCAACTCGCGCGCGATGGTGACTTCGCGCTGGCCGCCCAGTACATGACGCATATCGGCCAGCGTGGCGGCCAGCCGATGCGGCGATTCGAACATCACGACCGGCGCCGGAACGCCGCACCACTGCGCCAGCCAGCGCTGCCGCGCGGCGGACTTCGGCGGCGGGAAGCCGGCGAACACATAGGCGGGGTTCTCGTCGGTGGTGACCCCGCTGGCCATCAAGGCGGCGATGACCGCGCTCGGCCCCGGAACCGGCACGACGGCGTGCCCGGCCTGGCGGACGGCGCGGACGATACGGGCGCCGGGATCGCTGACGGCCGGCGCGCCGGCATCGGACACGAGGGCCACGCGCTGCCCCTGCGCCAGGCGCTCGCGGATGGCCTGGGCGGCGGCGGCTTCGTTGTGGCGATGCGCCGCCATCAGCGGCGTGGCGATGCCCCACGCATCCAGCAGGGTACGGCTTTCGCGGGTGTCCTCGGCGGCGATGACATCGGCGCGCGAGAGGGCCTGCCATGCGCGCAGGCTGAGGTCGCCCAGATTGCCGATGGGCGTGGCCACGACGTACAGCGTGGCCGGCGGCCATTGCTGCGCGGCCACGCGCTCGGCGACCCGGCGCCAGGCGTGGTTGCCATCAACCAGGGCGGGGCTGGGACCCGGGTCGGAACCCGAACCCGGATCCGAACCGGCAGCGGAACCGGAACCACGGCCCGAACCGGCGGACGGTGCGACGTTTTCGTTCATTGCGCGAGAAATGGAAAGCGAACCCTGCCAGTGTAGAGGCTTATGGCAAACGATATTTCGGCGCTGCTCATCGAAGCGGCTCGCCGGGCCCAGGCGGCACGCGTGCGCCAGCGGCGGCGCGCGGCGACCCGGAAGACCGCCGGCCCGGCCGCGCAGGACCCGCCGCGGCTCTCGCCCCGGCAGCGGGAAGGCGGCCGCTACGAAGACCGCGCCCTGGCCCTGCTGGCCCGGGCGGGCCTGCGGCCCCTGGCGCGCAACCTGCGTTGCCGCGGCGGCGAAATCGACCTGGCCTTGCGCGACGGCGACACGCTGGTGCTGGTGGAAGTGCGCGCTCGCCGCGACCGCCGCTACGGCGGCGCCGCCGCCAGCGTGGGCTGGACCAAGCAAGCGCGCCTGATCCGGGCGGCGGCCCGCCTGCTGCCCGGCCTGGCGGCGCGCCACTGGGCGGGACACCCGCCGCGGGTGCGTTTCGACGTGGTGGCTTTCGAGGGCGAAGAGCCGCTGTGGCTGCGTCACGCCTTCGATGTGCCCGTGAGATAATCCGCGGCATGATCGATATGACGACTCGCATGGTGTCGCACTTCAATAATGCGATCGCCACCCTTCAGGCCAGCCGCGATGCGCTGGCCGACCCGCTGGCCGTGGCCGTGGACGTGCTGTTCGGCGCGCTGGCCAACAATGCCAAGATTCTTGCCTGCGGCAACGGCGGCTCGGCCGCCGACGCCCAGCATTTCGTCGCCGAGCTGGTGGGCCGCTTCGAGCGCGAGCGGCTGCCGCTGGCCGCGATCGCCCTGAATACCGATACCTCCATCCTGACCGCGGTGGGCAACGACTACGGTTTCGACGAAGTCTTCGACCGCCAGGTCAACGCGCTGGGCCAGCCGGGTGACGTCCTGGTGGCGATTTCCACCAGCGGCAATTCGCCCAACGTGGTGCGCGCCGTCCAGGCCGCGCAACAGCGCGAGATGCACGTCATCGCGCTGACCGGCAAGGGCGGCGGCGTGATCGGGGAACTCATGACGGCGCACGACGTCCATTTGTGCGTGCCGAACGACCGCACCATGCGCATCCAGGAAACGCACATCGTCCTGCTGCACGCGCTGTGCGATGGCATCGACGCCTTACTGCTGGGAGACACCGAATGACATTGAAACCCCGATTCCACACCATCCCCCTGGCCGCCGCGCTGACCGCCTGCGTCCTGGCGCTGTCGGCCTGCGCGCCGGTGGTCGTGGGCGGCGCCGCCGCCGGCGCGGCCGTGGTGGCCACCGACCGCCGCACCTCGGGCACCCAGCTGGACGACCAGAACATCAGCTTCAAGGTCGAACACGCCATCGCGCAGAAGCTGGGCGATGCCGCCCACGTCAGCGCCAATACCTATGAAGGCGTGGTGCTGCTGACCGGCGAAGTCCCCAACGACGCCGCCAAGGCGCAGGCGACCTCGCTGGCCCAGGGCGTGGAGAAAGTGAAGAAAGTCGTCAACCAGCTGACCATCGGCCCGGCGTCCAGCTTCAGCGTGCGCTCCAACGACACCTGGCTCAGCTCCAAGGTGCGCACGGAGCTCCTCAACACCAAGTTCGTGCCATCCGGCTCCATTTCCGTCACCACCGACAAAAGCGTGGTCTACCTTCAGGGGAAAGTAACCCAGGCCGAAGGAGAATACGCGGCGAACGCGGCGGCCGGCGTAAGCGGGGTGGCCAAGGTGGTTAAACTGTTCGATATCATCAGCCGCGAGGAAGCGGTGCGGCTGTCCGGCGGCTCCAGCGGCTCCGCCACGGCGCCCGCGCAATCGGGCTCCCAGCGCGCGCCCATCGAGACAGGCCCCGGGATGTCGAACGCCGCGGCCCCCGAGGGCGCCGCCCCCGCCGGCGGCGGGGCCCAGGCCATACCGATCAAGTAAGCCGGCGGCGCAGGGACAATGCAGGATCGACGTTTCCGCGGGAAACGCAAAGGAACGGTGCTGGAATGAAAAAGCTCGTTGTCGCGGTCATGGTGGCGGTCGTCGCGGGAATCGCCGGCTGGTTCATCTGGCGTCCGGTGCAGGCGGCGCCGGACGTTACGTTCGCCTCCATCGATGGCAAGCAAGTATCGCTGCAGGACCTGCGCGGCAAAGTGGTGCTGGTCAAGTTCTGGGCCACCGATTGCGTCACCTGCATCAAGCAGATGCCCGATACCATCGCGGATTACAACCGCTACGCGCCCCAGGGCTTCCAGACCGTGGCGGTCGCCATGCAGTACGACCCGCCCAATTACGTCCTGAACTACGCCCAGACGCGCAAGCTGCCGTTCACCGTGGCGCTGGACACCCAGGGCAAGGCGGCGCAGGCCTTCGGCGACGTCCGCCTGACGCCGACCGCTTTCCTGATCGATAAGCAGGGCCGCATCATCAAGCGCTACCTGGGCGAATACGACCCCAAGGAATTCCACGCGCAGATCGAAAAGGCCCTGGCCGCCGGCTGATTCCCCATCCCGCCCCGCCGGCCGCGGGGCAACTATGCGCCGTCCGCACATGGCAACCCCACCCGCATCCCCCCTATCCCCTGCCGCCGGCACGCCGGCCGGCTCGTCCGCGCGCGTCTTCGTCTTTCGCGGCAGCGAACTGCTGGTGCGGGCCGACGACCTGGCGCTGCCGGACGAGGCCGTGCGCGGCCATGACTGGGCGGCCGACATCCAATGGCAGGCGCTGGGCGAATACCTGGGACAGGCCTGTATGAGCGCCGCGCTGTCGCGCGATGCCGCGGCGCCGGCCGGCTTCGTCTTCAAGCGGCTGCGGGAGATGTTCCCCCTGCTGGGCGAGGAAGCCTCTGCGGTGGCCGGCCGCGCCTTCCAGATCGCGGAATGGGCGCGCACGCACCGGTATTGCGGCCACTGCGGCACGGCCACCGTGCGCGTGCCGCACGAATTCTGCATGAAGTGCCCGAACTGCGGCCTGTCGGCCTATCCGCGCATTTCACCCGCCATGATGGTCCTGATCCGCAAGGGCGACAGCATCCTGCTGGCCCGCAACGCCAATTTTGTCGCCGGGCGCTATAGCGCCCTGGCCGGTTTCGTCGAGGCCGGCGAATCGCTGGAAGCCACGGTGCACCGCGAAGTGGAAGAGGAAGTCGGCCTGCGCGTGCGGGACCTGAAGTATTTCAAGAGCCAGTCCTGGCCCTTCCCGCACTCCCTGATGCTGGCCTTTACCGCCGAATACGATGGCGGCGATATCCGCGTGGACGGGGTGGAGATCGTCGATGCCCAATGGTATGGCCCCGGAGACCGCTTGCCGGACATCCCGCCCACGGATTCCATCGCCGGCTCGCTGATCCGGGCCAATCTGCCACCGGGCGTACGTTTTCATAACCAGTAGAAATATACAAAACAAAATTTATTAGTTTGAGTTACTAAGCGGCGGCGGCATGATGCCTCGGCCGTTTTCCGTTGAACGGCGCCGATTTTTCTTCATGGAGCCGTTCCCTTGATCAAGCGCCTGCTCGCCACGTCTCTCGCCGCCGCCCTGCTGTTTGGCGCGGGTACCGCGTCGGCCCAGCAAACCCTGCTGAATTCCTCGTACGACGTCGCGCGTGAACTCTTCACCGCCATCAATCCCAAGTTCATCGCGTACTGGAAAGAGAAGACCGGCGAGACCGTCACGGTGGAACAATCCTTCGGCGGCACCTCGCGCCAGGCGCAGGCCATCCTGCAGGGGCTGAAGGCGGACACGGTCACCTTCAACCAGGTGCCGGACGTGGACATCCTGGCCAAGCGCGGCCTGGTCGCGAAGGACTGGCAGAAGAAATTCCCCGGGAATGCCTCGCCCTACTACAGCACGATCGCTTTCCTGGTGCGCAAGGGCAATCCCAAACACATCCAGAGCTGGGACGATCTCGTCCGCGACGACGTGAAGGTGGTCTTCCCCAATCCGAAGACCTCCGGCAACGCCCGCTATACCTATCTGGCCGCCTGGCTGTACGCGCAGCAGAAGTTCAATGGCGACGAGGCGAAGACGCGCGCCTTCGTCGGCAAGCTGCTGCACAACGTGGAAAGCTTCCCCACCGGCGGCCGCGGCGCCACGGTGGCATTCGCCCAGAACAACCAGGGCGACGCGGTGCTGACCTTCGAATCCGAGGTGCGCAATATCGCCGCCAGCGATGAATTCAAGCCGCTGGGACTGGAGGTGGTCGTGCCGCCGGTAAGCGTGCTGGCCGAGTTCCCCGTGGCCGTGGTCGACAAGGTGGCGGATGCCAAGGGCACGCGCAAGCTGGCCGAGGCCTATCTGCAATACCAGTATTCGCCCGAAATCCAGGCCCTGCTGGCCAGCTTCAACTACCGGGTCCGCGACCCGGAGGTGGTCAAGGCCAACGCCAGCCGCTTCCCCAAGGTGGAGCTGCTGGACCCGCAGAAGCTGGGTACCTGGGACCAGATCCAGGACACCCACTTCAAGAGCGGTGGCGTGCTGGATCAACTGCTCGCCGGCAAGTCCTGATCGGCGGCGGCTGTTCCGCGCGGGCGGCGCGCGTGCGCCGCGGTGTGAAGGAATGCGGCGCCGGCGGGCGCCGCATGTGTTTGAAAAGGCCCGCCGTGCGGCGATGCGGCCGGGGGGCGGACATGCCGGCGATGCATCCGCCGGACGGCCGGACGGCCAGCGGCATCCACGCCACGGCGCGAGCGGTATCGCGAGCGCGGCGGCAGGCGGCAGGCGGCAGGCGGCTCAGGATCCCGCCGGCCGGCCCAGCGCGCCAGCCGTGGCCAGTGCCGGGGCAACTTGGCGTAGACTGGCGCCTTTCTAGTGGCCGGCCGGGCGGCCGGGCGACGCGACGAACGATGCGCCACCGCCTTCGCCGGACCAGCTGCGTGCCGGCGGGCCGCGATCGCGCACCGCCCGGTTTTCATCGAACAAGTATGGCGAGATTCTTCAGGCAACACCCGACCCTGCCGGGGTTCGGACTCAGTTTTGGCGTCAGCAGCTTGTTCATCTCGCTGGTGATCCTGTTCCCCATCGCCGCGCTGCTGGCCTACACCAGCGAGATGACGGCCGGGCAGTACTGGCAGGCGATCACCGATCCACGCGTGCTGGCCAGCTATCGCGTGACGCTGCTCGGGGCCCTGCTGTCCACCATCGTGGTCGTGCTGTTCGGCCTGCTGCTGGCTTGGATCCTGGTGCGCTATCGCTTCCCGGGCCGGCTATTCCTGGATTCGCTGGTCGACCTGCCCTTCGCGCTGCCCACCGCCGTGGCCGGCCTGACGCTGTCGGTGCTGCTGGGGCCGAACGGCTGGATCGGCCAGTGGCTCGCCCTGGCGGACATCAAGATCTCTTATGCCTTTCCCGGCCTGGTGTCGGCCATGATCTTCACCAGCCTGCCCTTTGTCGTGCGCTCGGTGCAGCCCGTGCTGGAGGAAATCGGCCCGGAGTATGAAGAAGCGGCGCATACGCTGGGCGCGACCGATCGCCAGACCGTATGGCGGGTGCTGCTGCCGGCGCTGACGCCCGCGCTGTTCACCGGCGCTTCGCAGGCATTCATCCGCAGCCTGGGCGAGTTCGGGGCGGTGGTGATGATCGCCGGCAACATCCCTTTCAAGACCGAGATCACCTCGCTGATGATCTTCGTGCGCGTCTCCGAATTCGACTACCCGGCGGCTTCGGCCATCGCCACGGTGGTGCTGGCCGCCTCGCTGCTGCTGCTGTTCGCGCTGCACGTGCTGCAGGGACGCCTGCTGCCGTGGCAACGGCCGGGCCGTTGAAAGGGCAAACCGAGAAGGCGGATCCAGGATGGACAGGACATCGATGCCCAAACGACCGAAGAACTGGCGCCAGTGGGCGCTGATCGCCATCGGCATCATCGGCGCCTTCATGCTGCTGGTGCTGCCGATGGCATTGATCTTCCAGCAGGCGCTGTCCGCCGGTTGGCAGGCGCTGCTGGACAATCTGCGCGACGAAGAGATGCGGCACGCGATCTGGCTGACGCTGCTGGCCGCGGTCCTGACGGTACCGATCAATGTGGCGTTCGGCATCCTGCTGGCCTGGTGCGTCACGCGCTACGATTTCCGCGGCAAGCAGATCCTGACCACCCTGGTCGATATCCCGTACGCGACCTCGCCGGTGGTGGCGGGCCTGTGCTATCTGGTGGTGTACGGCATGGAAAGCGTGGTGGGCGGCTGGCTCAGCCAGCACGATATCCAGCTGATGTTCGCCTGGCCCGGCATCGTGATGGTCACGGTGTTCGTGACCTCGCCCTTCGTGGCGCGCATCCTGATCCCGCTGATGCAGGCGCAGGGTTCGGACGAGGAATACGCCGCCCTGACCCTGGGGGCGAACGGCTGGCAGATTTTTCGCCGCATCACCTTGCCCAACATCAAATGGGCGCTGCTGTACGGCACCATCATCACCAACGCCCGCGCGGTGGGCGAGTTCGGCGCGGTCTCGGTGGTGTCGGGGGCCATCCGCGGCAAGACGGTGACGCTGCCCCTGCTGATCGAGCAATTGAACGACGATTACAAGACCGTGGGCGCGTTTACCGCCGCGGCCTTGCTGGCCTGCATGGCGCTGCTGACCCTGGTGGTGAAGACGGCGATGGAATGGAGCCAGCGCGTGACCGTGCGCGGGCCGGCGCACTGAAGGCCGCCTTGCCGCACTGATGGCCGGCCTTGCCGCACTGATGGCCGCCTTGGGGCACGGAAGGCCATCTTGCCGCGCGGATGGCCGCCTTGCCGCGTTGTAGGCCGCCTTGCCGCGCCGCGCGGCCCCGGCTCAACCCCCCCGCCGGGCGGGAAGCCTGCGCTTGCGCCACAGCTGCAGGCCCAGGAAGGCGACGATGGCTACGTTGAACAGCACCACCGCCGCCGCCAGCAGGCCGGGCCGGTGCAACAGATGGCGCAGCTCGAAAGGAATGTAGATGGCGCCCGACAAGGCGCCCAGCCATTCCCCCCAGGCACGGTCCCACCACAGGCCATAGGCCTCTATCAAACGCAGCGCGACATAGGCCAGGGCCAGCGCCACCAGCGCCCGCACGCTGGTGTCCTGCAGCACGGTGGCGTAGTGCAGGATCTCTTCCGGATAATGCGCGCCCGGATTCAGCCCGAAATGGCCGATCAGCACGGTCACGATGTGGCGCAGGTCGTGGTGCAGCAAGCTCAGCAACCCGATGCTGGCCGCCAATGCGCCGATACCCTTGGCGGCTTCCACCAGGGCGATCAGGCGCTGCGCGCGCTGATGCGGCGCCAGATGGCCCCGCGGGGCGGAGCTGGAAGCGAAACGCGGATCGTGGACGCTCATGGCGGGGTGGTATCCGTAGCGGAGTTCGAATGCATGGCGAAGCGAAGACACACGGCGGCGGCGCCGGCCGCCGTGCCGGCCCCGATCAGGCGGCGCCGGCCTGCAGGCGCGCCAGCTGGGGGAACATCTGCCGGCGCGCGTCCTCGTCCATCTCCTTCTTGAAGGTGTAGCGCGTCTTCAGGGCCTCGGCCGCCACGCCGGCGGGACGCGCGCCGATCTCGTCCAGCAGCCGCTTGACGTTGGGGAAGCGCGACCAGGCCGCCTCGCCGCCGAAGATGGTGGGGATCATGCGCGCCCAGCCCCACATTGCCATATCGGCGATGGTGTAGGTGTCGCCCAGCAGGTAGGGACGCCCGGCCAGGCGCTGGTCCAGGATGCGCCAGTGGCGTTCGGCCTCGAAATCGTAGCGGTTCAGCGCGGCGGCATTGGGTTCCGGCGTAAAGACGCGGAAGTACACCGCTTGCCCGGAATACGGGCCCACGCCGGTGGCGATGAACATCAGCCAGGACAGCAACTGCGCGCGGTCCGCCGAGCCGGCCGCGCCCGGCGGCAGGAAGCGCCCGGTCTTTTCCGCCAGGTAAATCAGGATGGCGTTGCTGTCGAAGATGGTGGCGTCGCCGTCCACCAGCGCCGGCACCTTGGCGTTGGGATTGATGGCGACGTAGTCGGGACGATGCTGGTCGCCCTTGCGCATGTCCACGGGCACGGTTTCGTAGGCCAGCCCCAGCTCTTCCAGCAGCAGGGCGACCTTCATGGGATTGGGACCGGGATTGAAATAGAACTTGATCATGCCTGGGATGTCCTCGATGGAGCCGGCGGCGCATCGCCGGCGGCGCGGCGCGATGCCGCGACGTCCGGGTCCGCCGGGGAATGGCCGCGCCGCCGTCCCCGCCATACTGGCAAGGGACCGGGCCGGGAAGGCACACTAGCATAGCGGCTTTCCGCGCCCCCGTCGGCCATGGGAAAATCGCCCCCGGGGTATTTATAGAGGACCGCACCATGCCTTCTTTCGACGTCGTTTCCGAAGTGGACAAGCACGAACTGAGCAATGCCGTCGACCAGGCCAATCGCGAACTGGCGACGCGTTTCGACTTCAAGGGCACCGATGCCAAGTTCGAGCTGGAGGAGTTCATCGTCACGCAGTCCGCGCCGTCGGCCTTCCAGTTGAAGCAGATGCTGGACATCCTGCGCGGCCGCCTGACCGCGCGCGGCATAGACCCGCGCAGCATGGATCCGGCCGATCCGGTGGTGAACCTGGGCGGCGCGCGCCAGAAGGTCACCATCAAACAGGGCATAGAACAGCCCGTTGCCAAGAAACTGGTGGCGGCCATCAAGGACGCCAAGCTCAAGGTGGAAACGCAGATCAACGGCGACAAGCTGCGCGTCACGGGCAAGAAGCGCGACGACCTGCAAACCGTGATCGCCTTGCTGCGCAAGACCGACGTGGACCTGCCGCTGCAATTCCAGAACTTCCGCGACTAGCCGCGCGCGGCGCCCGCGCGCCGCAAGCCCGCCTGCCTGGCCCGGCCGCAAGCAGCGGGACGGTCGGAGCCAGGCAGCCCAGGCCTGGGCCCGGTCCTGCACCGGCCCCAGGCCTTTCTTTTTTGGGGCCGGTCTGGTCCGTAGTTACTTGCAATCCGATAGTTACGTGGCTAGAATCACTTTCACTTCGAAAGTGACTATGCCATGGCCCCTACCGATTTCGCCGACATGCCCTGTCCCATCGCCCGCGCCCTTGCGCGCGTGGGCGAACGCTGGAGCATGCTGATCCTGCGGGACGCCTTCCAGGGCCTGACGCGCTTCGACGAGTTCCGCAAGAGCCTGGATATCGCGCCCAACATCCTGACGCGCCGCCTGGCGGAACTGGTGCGCGACGGCATGCTGGAGAAGCGGGTGTACTCGCGCCGTCCCACGCGCCACGAGTACATCCTGACGGCCGCGGCGCACGACTTCCGTCCGGTGATGCTGGCCATGATCGCCTGGGGCAACCGCCAGTTTTCGCCGGAAGGCCCGGCCATGATGCTGGTCGCGCGCGACACCGGCGCGCCCATCGAACAGCGCTGGGTGGACACCTCGACGGGCCGCGCCCTGGGCCCGGGCGAATACACCGTGGTCGCCGGACCGGGCGCGACGCCACGCGCCCGCTACCGCATGGCCTACGCGGCGCGCAAGCGGCAGGGCCAGGGCGATGGCGAGCGCTTCGACCCCGACGGATACCGCGACGAAATCCCCGACGCACACGCGGCCGCCACGCGGACGCGCCCCGCCGCCCGCAAAGCCCGCACCGCGCGCTGACACGCCCCGCGGCCCCATCCACCCTTCCCCCGACCGAACCGAGACCGACATGCCTCCCCCCACCGCCGACGCGGCAGCGCCGCCCCTTGCACCCGCCTCCAGCGCGCCGCGCGTCCGCAACGGGCGCCGCCGGCTCTACCTGGCGGCGGGCATCGTCGCCGTCCTGGCCGCGGCCTGGTACGGGCATTACTGGTGGACGGAAGCGCGCTTCATCGAGGACACCGACGACGCCTATGTCGGCGGCGACATCACCGTGCTGGGCACCAAAGTGCCGGGCTACATCGCGCAGGTCGCCGCCGGCGACAACCAATCCGTGCGCGCGGGCGACCTGGTGGTCAAGCTGGACGACCGCGACTATCGCGCCGCGCTGGAGAAGGCAGAGGGCACGGTGGCCGCGCAGCAGGCGTTGCTGGCCAACCTGGACGCCAACCGCCGGCTGCAGGAGGCGATGATCCTGCAGGCGCGCGCCGGCGTGGCGGCGGCCGAAGCGGAAACCGTGCGCACGCGGCAGGACCAGGCACGCTACAAATCGCTGTCGGCGAATGCCGCGGTATCCGTGCAAAGCTGGCAGAAAGCCGACTCCGACTACAAGCAGGCGGTGGCCAGCCAGCAAAAGGCGGAAGCGGCCCTGGTGGCGGCGCAGCGCGAGCTGGACGTGATCGACACGCGGAAAGGCCAGGCCCGCGCTGCGCTGGCCCAGGCGCTGGCGGAGCGCGAGCAGGCCCGCCTGAATCTTTCCTATACCGAGGTGCGCGCGCCCATGGACGGCACCGTGGGCAACCGGCGCGCGCGCCAGGGCGCCTACGCGCCGGCCGGCACGCAGTTGCTGTCCCTGGTGCCTGCCGCCGGCCTGTGGGTGGACGCCAACTTCAAGGAAAGCCAGCTGGCCCGCATGGCCCCCGGCCAGCGCGCCACCATCGTCGCCGACATCATGCCGGATCGCGTCTTCCATGGCCGCGTCGCCAGCCTGGCGCCGGCGACCGGGGCGCAATTCAGCGTCCTGCCGCCGGAGAACGCCACCGGCAACTTCACCAAGATCGTGCAGCGCGTGCCGGTGCGCATCGTGCTGGACGAAGAAGACGCGCGCCTGGGCCTGCTGCGCCCCGGTTTGTCCGTGCGCGCGGAAGTCGACGAACGGACGCATCCATGAGAGGCATCGCGGGCGGCGCCCGGCCGCCGATGCCGTCGCGCGGCGGCGGGCTGCGCGTGCCCGCCGACATGTCGGTCGGCGAGAAAGTCTTTGCCTTCTCCACGATGTGCATGGGCATGTTCATCGCGCTGCTGGACATCCAGATCGTCTCGGCATCGCTGAAGGACATCGGCGGCGGCCTGTCGGCCGGCGTGGACGAAACCGTGTGGGTGCAGACCGCCTACCTGATCGCGGAAATCATCGTCATCCCGCTGTCCGGCTGGCTGGCGCGGGTCATGTCCACCCGCTGGCTGTTCGCCGCGTCGGCGGCCGGCTTTACGGTGGCCAGCCTGCTGTGCGGCTGGGCGTGGAACATCCAGAGCATGATCGCCTTTCGCGCGCTGCAGGGCTTCCTGGGCGGCTCGATGATCCCGCTGGTCTTTACCACCGCCTTCGCCTTCTTTGCCGGGCCGCAGCGCGTGCTGGCGGCGGCGACGGTGGGCGGCCTGGCGTCGCTGGCGCCCACGCTGGGGCCGACGGTGGGCGGCTGGATCACCGATCACTATTCCTGGCACTGGCTGTTCTTCGTGAATCTGGTGCCGGGGCTGTTCGTAACCATCATGGTGCCCTTGTTCGTGCGGATCGACAGCCCCGAGCCGTCGCTGTTGCGCGGCGCGGACTATCCCGGCATCGCCTTGCTGGCCGTTTTCCTGGGCTGCCTGGAATACACGCTGGAAGAGGGCCCGCGCTGGGACTGGCTGAACGATCCCACCATCCTGGCCACCGCCTGGGTGTCCGGCCTGGCCGGCGTCGGCTTCATATGGCGAACCCTGACCTATGCGCAGCCCATCGTGGACCTGCGCGCGCTGAAAGACCGCAATTTCGCACTGGGCTGCCTGTTCTCGTTCGTCAGCGGGGTAGGGATATTCGCCACCATCTACCTGACGCCGCTGTTCCTGGGCCACGTGCGGGGCTATAGCGCGCTGCAGATCGGCACGGCGATATTTTCCACGGGGGCATTCCAGATCCTGTCCATCCCGCTGTACACCATGCTGGCCAACCGCGTGGACCTGCGCTGGCTGTTGATGGCGGGGCTGGCCTGCTTCGCATTCTCGATGTGGAACTTCGTACCGATCACGCACGATTGGGGCAGCGCCGAACTGCTGCTGCCGCAGGCCTTCCGCGGCATGGCGCAACAGTTCGCGGTGGCGCCCACGGTGACGTTGACCCTGGGCAGCCTGCCGCCCGCGCGCCTGAAGCTGGCGTCGGGCCTGTTCAACCTGATGCGCAACCTGGGCGGCGCCATCGGCATCGCCTTGTGCGCGACCATCCTGAACGACCGCACCAACCTGCACTTCTACCGCATGGCCGAGCACCTGAATACCAGCAACGAAGCCATGAACGAGGCGCTGGCGCGCATGACGGCGCAGGCCGCCGGCTGGTCGGCCGAACCGGCCACGGCGGGGCTGGCGCGCCTGTGGGGCCTGGCCTACCGGGAGGCCCAGACGCTGGCCTATTCGGATGCCTTCCTGGCCATCATGGCGGGCTTTGTCGTGGCCACGGCGCTGGTGCCGCTGATGCGCAAGGTACAGCCGCCCAAGGCGCCTTCGGCCGACGCGCACTAGCGCGTTGCCGCGGGGACGGCAGGCGCGCGCGGCATGGCGCGGGCCGCGCCGGGCCCGGGGAAGCCGCGCGACGCAGGAACATGCTTATCGACGCTGACACCCACGCACGTCGTTCGCGGTACCTCGTGCTTTCCCATCCCAGCGCCTGCCGGCGCCGCCCTGGTGCCGGCCCCCGATCCCGGAGCAGGCACCCCCATGCCCATCGATGGATACGGCAGCAGCACGCCGCCCCTTGGCCTTGCCGACGCAACCCCTTCGCGGCGCGGCGCCGCCAGCACCTTGCCCATGACGGCCAGGGCGGGCGACAGCCGCCGCGCATCCGCCGCCGGCCAGCGCCCCCCGGCCGGCGGCGGACTGGGGTACTCGATCCGCTATTTCCTGGCCGGCAAGACGCAGCGGGCCGCCATGCGCGCCGCAAGATCCGAAAGCTGCCTGGCCGAAGCCGTGCGGACCTTCGCCGTCCAATGGGGCCGGCGCCGGATCGACGATGTGCCGGCGCGCGAAGGCGCGCGCTTGCTGCGTGCCGTCTGCAACCATGCGCTGTCCTGTGCCGCCGACGCGCGGGAACAGGACGTGGGGGGAATCGCCCGGCGCAGCCTGGCCCAGCTCAAAGACCCGGACGGGCTCTCGCTGCTGTACAACGACCTGGCCGCGCGCGGCGCGGATACCCGCGCGCTGGCCGAAAGCCAGCCCGCCGGCCTGCGGCAGACGGCCCACGCCGTGCTCGATACGCTGGAACAGGCGCTGGCCGACACCCTGGCGGAATGGATAGGCACTCCTTTGTTCGGGCGCCTGCTCAGGATCGGCGGCCGCGACGGGTCGGCGGCCGCCCAGGTGCGCGCCACGCTGGAACAGCTGCAGGGCGTGGGGCTTTGGCTGTCCTCGCCGCGGCGTCCCGCCGCGCAGGTGCTGGCGCGCATGCTGGATATCCTGACCGATAGCGAACTGGGACAGTTGACGGCCCAGGCCTGGCCGGAACTGGCATCGCAGGCGGAAGCCGGCGGCATCGCGCCGGCCGGACTCGATGCCGCCATGGCCTTTCTGCAAGCCTGCGATGGCGAAGCCCTGCAACTCTGGCGTGACGCGCTGCAACGGCAGCTGGACGACCGCGAGCGCGTGACCGCGGGACAGGCCACGCGGGCATTCGGCCGGGTCGGCAATCTGCAGCGGCTGGGCGAGTGCATGCGCGCCGCATACCGCGAGCTCAACCTGCAGGCGTTGACGCTCAGCGGCTTCCTGCCCAACCCGACCCTGCTGCAAGCGCGCATACGCGCCGAGACGCTGGCCCTGGTCATGCAGAACCTGCCGGAAAGCTGGCGCCTGGCCGGCCTCCGCGCCTTGTCCGCGCAGGACCTGTCCGCGATCAAATCCACGCTGACCAGGCCGGCGCACCGGCCATCCAGCGACGCGTCGGTGGATGCCACGCTGGAAGCGGCCCAGGCCGATATGCTGGCGGCGCACCGCCGCGCGGTAGAGGGCGCCCTGGCCGACCTGCACGAATCGATCGCCAGACGGGACCGGACGGTGGCGGCGACGCGCCTGGGCGCACTGGGTGTGGCGGTGACCGAACTCGACGTGGCGCGGCGCGCCTTCCGCATGGCCATGCCGGCGGACCTGGCCGAGTCGCTGCGCCACGTGGTGTCATGCATGCGAAGCCTGCTGCCGCGGCAGTCTCGCGCCCGCCGGGATGACGCCCTTGGCCTGGCGGAACCGGCGGATACCCCCCATGCCCTGCATCGACTTTCGGATGCGGAGCTGGGCGCGCTGCGCGCCGCACGGCAGCCGCTGGCGCCGTTCGGCATGCTGGTGGACAAAACCGCCTTGAAGCAGGAGATCCAGGCCCGCCGCGGCATCCCCCCGGCCGTGCACGCGGCCATGGACGGTTTGCTGGACACACTGATGGACGCCGATGCCGACGCCGCGGAGACCCACGCCGGCCTGCGCGACGTGGCCGGCCTGCTGGTCGGCCTGAACGCGCGCCGGGCGGCCATGGGCGAGGACATTTCCGCCGAGAACAATGCCGAGCTGGCCGCCGAGGCCGTGCGGCAGGCGCTGGATCGCGCCATGGGCCGCGACCCTGCTCCCACGCAGGATCGCTGGGCGCACCTGCTGGCGCGCCGCGATCTGACGGGGCAGGCCATGGACGCGGTCGTGGAAGGCCTGGCGCAATGGAGCGCCAGGCAGCCCGGGGATGAAGCCGCGCGCCTGGACGCCTGCACGTCGCGCGTCATCATGGCGTGGCGCGTGGAGCGGTATCTGTACGGCGCCGTGCACGAGGCAGGGCTTGCGCCGGATGCCGGCCCGAACCGCGCCCACGGCGACGCCGCGGACGATGGCCTGGACGATGCCCGGCGTGCGGCGCTGGCGGGCCAGTTCGGCATGGATTGCGATGCCGCGGGGCGCACCGTCCGTCCCTGCATGACACGCGCGCTGCACCGCCTGTTCGAGCAGCATCTGGCCGCGCCGTCCGTCGCGGACACGGCGCAACCGCGCGCCGTCAGGCTGTACGCCGGCGATGGCGCGCCGTCCTGGTTTTCCGTCGGCGAGCGCTTTCGCCGCGACATGCTGGAACGGCCCGGCATGTCCCTGCGCGTGGAAGGCATCAGCGCGCAAGGCGCGGGCGTGCGCAGCGCCGTCTTTCCCGCCGGCCTGGAGGGCACGGCGCGCCTGGAAGCGATGGGCCTTGCCCTGCATGCGCTGCGCGAGCTGGCCGGCGCGGCATTGCCGGCCATGACCCGATGGCTGCACGGCGGCATCGCGCAGGCCTTCGCCGCCGCGCTTGACGCGACGCCTGGCGGCTACCTGCTGCGCTTGCCGGATGGGTCGCTCGCGACCATGCCGCCCATCGCCCCGGACACCGCGCATATGCGGGTGCGGCGCGAGGCCGACGGGCGGTTCAGCCTGGAAACCGTACTGGCCTGGATGGAGATCGGCCGGCTGCCCCTGGTCCCGGGCCAATGGACGCCACGCGCCTTCATGGCAAGGCTGGATGCCGGGCGCAGCCACGTCACCGCCCGCTTCGTGCTGGCGATGGATGCGGGCGGCGCGGTGACGGGCCTGGGCGAGACCGTGGACATCCGCTATAGGCTGGTCCCCCTACAATGATGCGCGACACCATCACGCGACACAGGGAGCCCGCGGTGAAACTATCGGACATTCCTTTCGGCACGACCGACTGGGCAACCATCGAGCCCACCGAACATCCCGGTACGACCGGCAAGGCCCTGTGGCGCACGCGCCAGTTCGGCGACGTCCGCGTGCGCATGGTCGAATACACGCCCGGCTACCTGGCGGATCACTGGTGCAGCAAGGGGCATATCCTGCTGTGCATGGCGGGGTCGCTGGATACGGAACTGGAAGACGGCCGCAGCTTTACCCTGCGGCCCGGCATGAGCTACCAGGTGGCCGATGCCGCCGAGGCGCACCGGTCCTCCACGGCCACCGGCGCGACCTTGTTCATCGTCGACTAAGGCCATCCCGCCGCGCTGGGCCGGGCTGCCCCGGCGGCGCCGCGCACCCGGGCACGAAACCGGGACCTGGACTGGAACCGGGCGCGCCGCCGGCTGCGGCCGCCATGCGCCTAGCCGGGAAAATCCGTCCCCACGCCCACGTCGCGCCAGGACTCGATCTGCGCCAGCCGCTCCTTGAGCTTGTCCGTCACCGCCTTCATGCCGAAGGCGCCCAGGACCAGATGCCGCGGCGCCTGCTCGACCTCGGTGATATGGATCATGGCCTGTGCCGCCCGGTCGGGGTCGCCGATCTGCTTGCCGCTGTTCTCGCGCGTGGCCTGCATGCGCCGCGCGGCGCTTTCCGCATAATCGGCGATGCGGGTCGGCGTCTGCCGCAGCGAACGGCCGGCCCAGTCGGTGCGAAAGGGGCCCGGCTCCACGCAGGTCACCTGTATCCCGAGCGGCGCGGCTTCCGCCGCCAGCGCATCGGAAAAGCCTTCCACCGCATGCTTGGAGGCCGCGTAATACGCCGAGCCCTGGAAGCCCACCAGGCCCGCCACCGACGTGATGTTGATGATGTGCCCGCGCCGCCGTTCCCGCATGCCCGGCAGCACGGCGCGCGTCAGGGCGAACAGGCCGAAGACGTTGGCGTCGAACTGCGCGCGGATCTCGGCCTCCACGCCCTCTTCCACCGTGGCCTGGTAGCCGTAGCCGGCGTTGTTGACCAGCACATCGATGCGGCCGAAGCGCTGCTGGGCGGCCCCCACCGACGCCGCGATGGCCGACGGATCGGTCACATCCAGGGCCAGCGCCAGCACGCGATCGGGCGCCGCGGCCGCCAGGTCCTGGATACGGGCGGGCTCGCGCGCGGTCGCCACGACGCGCCAACCGCGCGCGATGACGGCCTGGGCCAGGGCGCGGCCGAAGCCCGTGGAGCAGCCGGTGATGAACCAGACGGGGGAAGAAGGCGGTGCGGACGACATGGCGGGATCTCCTGGCGGTGCCGCGCGCAGGCGGCGAACCGGTCAAGGCTAGCGCAGGCGCGCGGCCGGTCGCAACCGCGCGCCCCATCCGCCACGCCAGGCCAGCGGAACGTCAGCGAGTCTCCGCCAACTCGCCGTACGCGTCCCGCGCCGCGGCCTCGCTGATCTTGCCGTCCAGCAGGTCGCGCCGCAGGCGTTCCGGGGCGCGCAGCGCGGGCGCGCCGTATCCGCCGCCGCCGGGGGTTTCGATGCGCACGCTTTCGCCGGCGTCCAGCACGATGTTGGCGGTCTTGGAGAACAGCTCTTCCTGCCGCGCCGTGCCGTGGTTGCGCACCAGGCGGGCGCGGCGCCCGTCCAGGCCGCCGTCCACGCCGGTGGCCACGCCCACGGTGTGGCTGTCCGAGCGGGCCGAGAAGACGATGCCGGGCACCAGCGCGCGGATCTGCTTGGCGATCGCCAAGCCGCCGCGCGTGCGGCCGGCGCCGCCCGAATCCGGGATCATGGCGTATTCGTCCATCAGCAGGGGATATTCGTTTTCCAGGGCCTCCACGGGCAGGTTGGAGGTATTCGTCATGTGGACGTGGATGGCGTCCATGCCGTCGCTGTCGTAGCGCGCGCCGGCGCCGCCGCCCAGCGTTTCCAGGTACACGAACTGCCCCGGCCGCGTGGCCCATTTGCCGGAGAACACGATGGCCGGGCAGCAGTCGTTGCCGGACGCCATGATTTTCTCCGGCGGCAACAATCCCCGGAAAGCGCCGAAGATCGCGCCCGCGACCTTCTGTGCCGTGATGGAACGGGCGCCCACCGCCGCGGGGTGTTCGGGGTTGGTGATCGTGCCCAGCGGCGCATGCACTTCGATGGGTTCGAACAGGCCGGCGTTGGGCGCGATGTCCGGATCCAGCAGGGCCTTCACGGCGTAGTACACCGAGGCGCGCAAGGCGTTCACCGGCAGGTTCATCGCCCCGCGCGCCTGCCGTCCGGAGCCCGTGAAATCGAAATGCAGGCGGTCCGGGTGTACCGTCAGCGTCACCTGGATGCGCACCGGGTCGCCGCCCAGCCCATCGTCGTCCAGGTCGGAATGAAAGGTGTAGCTGCCCTGCTTCAGCTCGGCGATGCGGTTCAGCAGGCGGCGGCGAGTGTAGCGGATGACGTCGTCCACCGATTGCAGCACCGCCTCCAGGCCCATCTGGCGGATCAGGCCCTGCATGGCGGCGGCACCGCGGCGGTTGGTGGCCATCTGCACGCGCAGGTCCAGCAGGCGCTCCTCCGGATCGCGGGTGTTGGCGCAGATCAGGTTGAGCAGGTCGTCATCCATGACGCCGGCGCGCGCGATGCGCGTGACCGGGATGCGGATGCCCTCCGCGAAGATGGAATTCAGGCCGCCCGCGATGGAGCCCGGCACCGGCCCGCCGACGTCGGAGTGGTGCGCGATATTGGCCGCGAAAAAGCACAGGCGCCCTTCCCAGAAAACCGGCGTGACGATATTGATATCCGGCAGGTGGCTGCCATTGGCCAGGTAGGGATCGTTGCAGATGAAGATATCGCCCTCGGCGATGCCGTCCACCGGATGGCGTTCCAGGATGGCCTGCATGGCGCCGTCCAGCGAACCCAGGTGCAGGGGAATCTGCGTGCCCTGCGCGACCAGTCGGCCGCGGGCATCGAACAGCGCCACCGAGCAGTCCTTGCGCTCCTTGATGTTCGTGGAGAACGAGGCGCGCACCAGCGTGTTGTTCATGTCTTCCGTAATCGACAGCAGCCGGTTGCAGAAGACTTCCATGCCGATGGGATCGGCCAGGGTGTCGTCCGTGCGGGTGGGTTCAGCCATTTGCGTTGCCTTGCAGGGTGATGATGAGATTGCCGTAATCGTCCACCACGGCATGCTGGCCGACGCCGATCACGGTGGTGGAGCTCATTTCCTCGACCAGGGCCGGGCCCTGGAAGGACACGCCGGTGGGCAGGCGCCCGCGGTCGTAGACCGGCGATTCCAGCCAGCCATGGGCGGCGCCGAAGTAGGCGTCGCGGGCGCCGATGCGGGCTTCCGCCACGCTGCCGCGCACGGTGCGCGGCGACAGCGGCGCCTTGATGACCTGGCCGGTGGCCTGCACGCGGCAATTGATGATCTGGATGGCGCGGTCGTCCACGTCGTAGCCGTATTCGCGCATATGGGCCTGGGCGAAGCGCGACAGGAATTCCTGGAAGCCGCTGGCGCCGGTGTCGTCCAGCGGCACCTGCACCTCGAAGTTCTGGCCTTCATAGCGCGCGTCGATGGCGCAATGCGCGGCGCGCAGCGCGGGCGCCACCCCCTCGGCCGCCAGCCACTCGTCGGCCTGCTGGCGCAGCGCATCGAATATCGCCGCCACGCGGGTCCAGTTGTCCGGCGTGGCCAGCGCGATCTCGCTGCGCACGAAATCGAAGGAGATGTCGCTGAGCAGGATGCCGCGCGCGCACATGGTGCCCGGCTCCTGCGGCACGATGACGCGCGGGATGCCGCATTCCTGCGCCACTTCCACCGCGTGCAGGGGACCCGCGCCGCCGAAGGCGAACAGGGCGAAGCGCGAAAGGTCGTAGCCGCGTTCGGTGGAAACGGCGCGGATGGCGCGGCTCATGTTGGCGGTGGCGATGCGCAGGATGCCTTCGGCGGCGTCCTCGATGCCCAGGCCCAAGGGGCGGGCCACCTTGTCCTGGATGACCTGGCGCGCGGCCTCGGCATGCACCGGCATGCGGCCATTCAGCAGCGATACCGGATTCAGGCGCTGCAGCACGATCTCGGCATCGGTAATGGTAGGCTCCTGGCCGCCGCGGCCGTAGCCGACCGGGCCCGGCACCGCGCCGGCGCTGTGCGGGCCGACCTTCAGCGCGCCGGCATCGTCCATCCAGGCGATGCTGCCGCCGCCCGCGCCGATCACATGGATATCCACCATGGGCGTCTTGACCGGATAGCCGGCCACGTGGCGGTGCGAGGTGAACAGCGGCTTGCCCTCCACGATGAGCGATACGTCGGTGCTGGTGCCGCCCACGTCGAACGTGACGAGGTTGGGACTGCCTATCACACGGCCCACGGCGGCGGCGCCCACCACGCCGGCGGCGGGCCCGGACAGGCAGGTACGCACCGGGAACTGGCGCACGCTGGCGATAGACATCAGGCCGCCGTTGGAATGCACGGTATGCGGTTCGTGCGCGATGCCCAGTTCGCGCACGCGCAGCAGGAAGCGCTCCAGGTAGCCGGCCATGCGCGGACCCACGGCCGCGTTCAGCACGGTGGTGGACAGCCTTTCGTATTCGCGGAACTCGGGCAGCACTTCGCTGGAAAGGCTGATGTAGGCGTCCGGCATTTCCTGCGCGACGATCTCTCGCGCCCGTTGTTCGTGCACCGGATTGCGGTAGGAATGCAGGAAGCAGATGGTGACTGCGCCGATGCCGTGCTGCCTGAAGTAGCGGGCCGCCTCGCGCACCGCCTGTTCGTCCAGCGGCTCGCGGACTTCGCCGGTGGCCTGCACGCGCTCGGCGACTTCGATGCGGAACTGGCGCGGCACGGCCACGGGCGGCTTGCCGACGCCGTAGTCGTACAGATGCGGGCGCGTCTGGCGGCCGATTTCGAGCACGTCCCGAAAGCCGCGCGTGGTGATCAGGCCGACCTGCGCGCCCTTGCGCTCGATGATCAGGTTGGTGGCGACCGTGGTGCCATGCCCGACGTGGGACACCTGCGACGGCGCGACGCCGTGCATCTCCAGCAGCCCGGCGATCCCCGTGGCGATGGCGCGCGAGGGATCGTCCGGCGTGGAGGGCACCTTGTGGAAATGCACCACGCCCGCGCTTTCGTCGATCATGGTGAAGTCGGTAAACGTCCCGCCGACGTCTATGCCGATCCGGTACATATCGTTGTCTTCCTGAAAAGAGTCAAATCCGGCGCGGATGCCGCGCCGCCCATCCCGTACGCGGCCTAGTCGAGCTTGATCTTGGCCTGCTGGACGACCTTGCACCACTTGGCGTTGTCGTCCTTGATCATGGCGGCGAAGGCGTCGCCGCTTACCGAGGAAACCTGCGAGCCCGTGCTTTCCAGGTACTGCTTCATCTCCGGACCGTTCTGCACCGCCACGATGGCCTGGCTCAGGCGCGTGGCGATATCGGCGGGGAGGTGCGCGGGCGCGAACATGCCGAACCAGACGATGGCCTCGAAGCCCGGATAGCCGGATTCGGCCACGGTGGGCACGTCCGGCAGCATGGGGCTGCGCTGGGCCGACGTGACGGCCAGCGCGCGCAGCTTGCCTTCCTTGATGTAGGGGTAGGACGTCATGATGACGTCCATCATCATGTCCACCTGTCCACCCAGCAGGTCGATCAGCGCCGGCCCCGATCCGCGGTAGGGAACGTGGGTCATGGAGATGCCGGCCGCGCTGGTGAAGAAGGCGGACGCCAGGTGGTTGGAGGTCCCCGGCCCGTTGGACGCATAGGTGTAGCGGCCCGGATCCTTCTTGGCCAGGGCCACGAAGGACTGCAGGTCCTGCGCCGGCACCTTGCCGTTGTTGATCACGATGACGTTGGGGATGGTCGCCACCACCGCCAGGGGCGTGAAGTCCTTGGTCGCGTTGTACGGCAGGCTGGGATAGATGCAGGGCGCGCTGCCGTGCGTGCTGACCGAGCCCATCAGGATGGTGTAGCCGTCCGCCGGCTGGCGCGCGACGTAGTCCGTTCCCACCGTGCCGCCGGCGCCCGGCCGGTTCTCGACGATGACATTGGCGCCCAGCTTCTTGCTCAGGCCTTCCGCCAGCTTGCGGGCGATCAGGTCCGTCGACCCGCCCGCCGCGAAGGGCACCACCATGCGCACGATCTTGTCGTTGGGCCAGGCCGCCAGGGCCGACGCGCTGGACAGCGCCATCGCCGTCGCCGCCACGACCCCGCAGAACCTGCCTAGCATGCTCGCTTTCATGTCTTTATTCCCCTTGTCCATGAAGGCCCGGTAGCGGCTCGTGGTCCGCGATGATCCGGGCGGATGTGTGTTGCAGGGGAAATCCTAGGGCGGGCGCGGGTTCGACGGCAGGCGTTTCCATTTATAGTCCCATCAACCACATTGATACTGTCTGCGGCATGAAATACCCGGACCTGAACCTGCTCATCCATTTCGACGCCCTGATGACCCTGCGCAGCGTCTCGCGGGCGGCCGAGCAGGTGGGCGTGAGCCAGCCGGCCATGAGCGCGGCGCTGAGCCGGCTGCGCAAACTGTTCAACGACCCGCTGCTGGTGCGCGAGGGCACGCTGTGGCAGCCCACGCCGCAAGCCCTGGCGCTGCACATGGAATTCCAGCCGCTGCTGGCGCGCTGGCAACACGCCACCGGGCCGCGCGAAGCTTTCGATCCGGCGGCCACGGCGCGCACCTTCACGCTGTACGCCACCGACTACATGCAGTTCACCCTGATGCCCCGCGTGCTGCCGGCCCTGGCCCGGGACGCGCCCCACTTGCACCTGCGCGTCATGCCCGCCCGCCTGCAGCACGGGCTGAGCATGCTGGACACCAATCATGTCGAGCTGCTGGCGGGCTACTTTCCCAACCCCGCCCAGAACCTGCGCGCGCGCTTCCTGTACGAAGAGCCGGCGGTCTGCATCGTGCGCGAACAGCATCCCTGCCTGCGCCGCTGGAACCTGGACGCCTACCTGCGCTATCCCCACGTCGACCTGGCCGCGCATACCGGCCACTTCAGCAGCGCCATCGACCGCACGCTGCTGGCCCTGGGGCGGCGCCGCAGGGTGGCCGCCACCTTGTCCAGCTATCTGGTCGGGCCCCACGTGGTGGCCGGCTCGGACCTGATCTGCACCGTGCCCATGAGCGTCGCCAAGGCGGCCGCGCGGCCCTTGCGGCTGGCCTTGCTGGACGTGCCCCTGAAGCTGCCCACGCTATCGGTCTCGCTGTACTGGCACGAGCGCCACCAGGAAGACGCGGGCCACGGATGGCTGCGGCAATACATCGCCGAACATGCCGCGCTGCCATGACGGCGCGGCGATCGCCGGCCTGGCATGCGCCGGTCTCCACCGGGTGTATCGCCGGCCCGGACCACGGGCGTGGCGGCAGCGGCGGGAACCGCCTGCCCGGGTCGATCCCGCCCGGCGGACAGTCATGCTCATCCATGGTCAAGGCCCCGCCAGCCACCGGGCCGACCCTGGGACTGTAGGCTGCTCAACCGGGTGCCTGCGCTTTCCCGGCATTAAGGATAGACTTGCCCCTGTATCCCTCCCATGCCGGCCGGTCCGGTGCCGCGCAGGCAGGGATGCCCGACGCGGCGCGACCCAGGCCGCACCACGAAGGGCCCAGAGAGCGCCATGGATCCCCAGAATTCGCAGAAACCCCCGACCTCGTCCCTGCAAGCCCTTGCCGCCGACCGCCGTGCCGAACTGATGTTGCGCGCGATCCGCGACTACGCCATCTACCTGCTGGATCGCGACGGCTATATCGTCAGCTGGAATACCGGCGCGGAGCGGTTCAAGGGCTACACGGCCGAGGAAATCATCGGCCAGCATTTTTCCCGCTTCTACACCGAGGAAGACCGCCGCGACGGCCTGCCGGCGCGCGCGCTGCGCATGGCCGCCGAAAACGGCCTGTACGAGGCCGAAGGCTGGCGCGTGCGCAAGGACGGCACCCGCTTCTGGACCAGCGTGGTGATCGATCCCGTCTACGACGACCAGGGCGAACTGGTGGGGTATGCCAAGGTCACGCGCGACATCAGCGACAAAAAGCGCGCGCAGGAGGAACTGTTCGCCGCCGAACAGCGCTTCCGCCTGCTGGTCCAGGGCGTGCGCGACTACGCCATCTTCATGCTGGACGCGCAGGGCCGGATCACCAACTGGAACGCCGGCGCGCAGGCGATCAAGGGCTACACGGCCAACGAGATCATCGGCCAGCATTTCTCGGTCTTCTACACCCCGGAGGACCGCGAACGCGGCGAGCCGGCGCGGTCGCTGGATACCGCCCTGCGCGAGGGCCGCTTCCTGGGCGAAGGCTGGCGCATGCGCAAGGACGGCACGCGATTCTGGGCCAGCGTGGTGCTGGACCCCATCCGCGACGAGCGCGGCAACTTCATCGGTTTCGCCAAGATCACGCGCGACGTGACCGAGCGCCGCGAGGCCCAGCTGGCCCTGGACCGCAGCCGCGATGCCCTGAACCAGGCGCAGAAGATGGAAGCCATCGGCCGCATCACCGGCGGCGTGGCGCACGACTTCAACAATCTGCTGACCATCATCCGTTCTTCCGCCGAGCTGCTGCGCCGCCCGGGCTTGTCGGAGGAAAAGCGCGCCCGCTATATCGGCGCGATCTCCGACACCGCCACCAAGGCCGCGCAGCTGACCCGCCAGCTGCTGGCGTTCGCGCGCAAGCAGCCCCTGATGCCGGAGGTCTTCCACGTGGCCGCCCGGCTGCGCGGCATGGAAGAAATCATCCGCACGTCGCTGGGCTCGCCGGTCAAGCTGCATTTCGATCTGCCGGAAGGCCTGCGCCCCATCGAAGCCGATCCCAACCAGTTCGAAACCGCCATCCTGAACATGGTGATCAACGCCCGCGACGCGATGCCGCGCGGCGGCCACCTGACCATCCGCGCGCGCCAGGCCGACCATATCCCGCCCGTGCGCAGCCATGCCGGCGCCAGCGGCGACTTTGTCGCCGTCTCGGTCACCGACACCGGCACGGGCATCGAACCCGGCACGCTGACCCGCATCTTCGAGCCCTTTTTCACGACCAAGGCCGTCAACAAGGGCACCGGCCTGGGACTCAGCCAGGCCTACGGTTTCGCCAAGCAGTCGGGCGGCGAGATCTCGGTGGAAACGCGCATGGGCGAAGGCTCCACCTTCACGCTCTTCCTGCCCTGCGGCAAGGCCGAGGCCGTACCGGAACAACATCCCGGCGCGCCCATCGCGATCGAATCCAGCCGCCGGCCCATGTCCGTCCTGCTGGTCGAAGACAACGACACCGTCGGCCGCTTCGCGCTGGGGCTGCTGCATGAAATGGGACTGACCGCGCACTGGGCCACCGACGGGCAATCCGCGCTGTCCCTGCTCAATGCGCGCAACGGCCGTTTCGACCTGGTGTTTTCCGACGTCGTCATGCCGGGCATGAGCGGCATCGAGCTGGCCTCCGCGGTGCGCCGCCGCTGGCCGTCGCTGCGCGTGGTGCTGACCAGCGGCTATAGCCACGTGCTGGCGGAACAGGGCACCCACGGCTTCGAGTTCCTGGCCAAGCCGTATTCCGCCGAGGCCCTGGTGAAGATGCTGGGGCTGGACCATCCTTCGGGCACGGCGCCGGACAGGCCCGCTTCCCGGGCCTGAGGCGGGACCCTCCCACGGCGCGGCCTTGTCCGGCCGCATATGGGGGCCGGCCGCCGATGCGATGGCCGGCGCAGGCACAGGCACAGGCGCTTCAGGCCAGCACCAGCTCCACGCCGGCGCGGCGCCAGCGCCGCATTTCGTCCTCGAAACCCGGGTCCGCGTGGGCGTTGGTGACGATACGGTTGACGTCCTCCGGACTGGCATAGCGTACCCGGCTCACCACGCCCACCTTGCTGTAGTCGGCCAGCAGCACGCGCTCTCCGGCCTGGGCGGCCATCGCCTGCGCGACGGCGGCTTCGTCATGGGCATAGCTGGTGGCGCCGTGCGTGGCGCTGAGCCCCACGGGCGACAGCAGCGCCAGGTCCGCGTGGTAGCGGCGGATCTCGTTGATGGTGCCGCTGCCGTAGGTGGCCGGCACATCGCCATGCGGCGTGCCGCCCAGCAGGATGACTTCATGGCGCGGGGATTCCGCGGTGCCGGCGCGCCGCGCCAGCGTCATGGCGATACCCAGCGAATTCGTGATGACCGTCAGGCCGGCCAGGCCGCAAAGCGCTTCGGCCAGGTAGCCGGTGGTCGTGCCGGCATCCAGCATGATGACCTGCCCCGGCGCCAGCATCGGCAACACGGCGCGGGCGATGGCGCGCTTCTCGCGCGCCCGTATGTGCTGGCGTTGCGCGAAGGGCGGCTCGGCATGCGCGGCCGTCGCCACCACGCCGCCATGCACGCGCCGCAGCGCGCCCTGCGCTTCCAGTTCCAGGATGTCGCGACGCACGGTTTCGCGCGAGACGGACAACTCGCGCGCCAGGCGCTCGGTACTCATGCGCACGAAGGCGCCGAGCAAGGCCTGGATACGGGCGATGCGTTCTTCCTGCAGCATGTCGGCTCTGGTTGGTGGTGGATGGCGCGCGCCGGGATCGCGCCACGAGACAGCGTGGCGCGATCCCTGGAACGTCAGAGGTCTTCCATGCCCATCGCGGGATCGCTCAGGCCGTCCTTGCCCGTTTCGACGCGGCCCGCGAAGCGGCGCGACCAGCCGGGCTGTTCGGCGCAGGTGGCGACGAAATCGTACCACCGCGCACTGTCGGCCAGGTCCCAGTGCACGTCCTGGCTGGCGCCCGCCGCGACCGTCAGGTTCCAGGGCCCGTCGTTGCGGTAGGCCTTGGCGCGCACGGTCAGGTGCAGCGCCTTGCCGCC
The DNA here is from genome assembly GCF_001676705.1 of Bordetella bronchialis. Taxonomy (NCBI): domain Bacteria; kingdom Pseudomonadati; phylum Pseudomonadota; class Betaproteobacteria; order Burkholderiales; family Alcaligenaceae; genus Bordetella; species Bordetella bronchialis. Next base: position 331,383 of record NZ_CP016170.1, on the reverse strand, counting down.
AGTATTGAAGGCGGTGAGATACACGTTGCCATTGGCGACGTCGTAGCAGACGCGGACTTCGGGCACGCCGGCGCCGCTGGCGGCCTGCGCCGACAGGTCGCCCGTAAAGCTCCGGTGGTAGCCGTTGGGTCCCAGCACCCAAAGGTCGTAGCGGCCGTCGTCCACGGACTTGGCATCCCAGCTGTCGTCCAGCTGCTTGCCGGCCTCGACCACATAGCGGCGCGGCACGCGGTCCAGGTGCAGCCGGTCGTACACATGGAAGACGGCGGCGGCGGAACCCGTATTGGCGAAGACCAGGCTTACGGTGCCGCCGGCCGCGTCGGTGCGCGCGCTGGTGTGCAGCTCGTAAGGCAGGGCGCGCGACGGGCGGGCCCCCGTATCCTGGCGCGGCAGGTTCTGCGGCGTGGGCAGCGCGACCTGTCCCAGCGCATCCTGCGACATGCGCAGCGTATCCGCATCGTTGCGCGTGCGCCGGCCGGCCAGCGTGGGCGGCATGTCGTCGTTGGGAGTGGCGAAGTTGAAGGCCGATGTCAGGTCGCCGAAGACGGCGCGGCGATACGGGCTGATCTGCGTTTCGGCCACGCCGAAGCGGGCCTCCAGGAAGCGCAGCACCGACGTGTGGTCGAACTGCTGCGAGTTCACCCAGCCGCCGCGGCTCCAGGGCGAGATCACGTACATGGGCACGCGCGGGCCGGGACCGTAGCAGTCGCCATCCGGCGTGGGCATGGAGGTGTTGGGCACCGCGTTGTGCGTGTAGTACTCATAGGACATGTCGGCGGTGCTCAGCGTCGACTTGCCGGCGATGGTGCCGGTGGCCAGGTCGAGCGACGGCGCGCAGGGCGGCGGCAGGTGGTCGAAGAAGCCGTCGTTTTCGTCGAAGTTGATCAGCAGCACGGTCTTGGACCAGACGTCCGGGTTGGCGGTCAGCGCGTCCAGCACTTCCTGCGTGTACCAGCCGCCCTGTACGGGACTGGAGGGACCGGGATGCTCGGAATACGTTTCCGGCGCGACGATCCACGAGACCTGCGCCAGCTTGCCGTCCAGGATGTCCTGCTTGAAAGTCGCCAGGAAACCGCCGTCCGGCATGGTGTTGGCGATGCCTTTGTACAGTGGGTTGCCCACGTCGTCCGTATTGGGATCGTAGGGCGGGTTCACCGCCACGTCGTGGTACACCGGCTTGCCGGAGCGCAGGTTGGCGTCGCGATATTGCTTGAAGCCGATGAGCGAGTTGTCGGTGAAGTTGTCGGGCATGTTCTGGTAGACCATCCACGACACGCCGGCTTGCGTCAGCCGCTCCGGGTAGGTCATCCAGTCGAACCCGGTGGTGGCCAGGTCGGTGGTGGTGTCCAGTCCGTCCCAGACGTTGTTCACGACCACGCGGCCGGCGGGCGTGGTGGCGCCATTGGTGCCGGTCCAGAAGAACAGGCGGTTGGTATTGGTGCCGCCGTGCAGCGAGCAGAAATACCCGTCGCACAACGTGAAGGCATTGGCCAGGGCGAACTGGAAAGGCGCTTCCTGCTCGGTGAAGTAGCCCATGGATTGCTGCCGCTTGTAGCGCGCCCACTGGTACATGCGGCCCTTGTCCCAGGCATCGCGCGCGTCCGTCCAGCTGTGCGGCGTGCCGCTGACGCGCTGCGCGTTGCCCAGCGTCTGGTCCAGGTGATAGGGCAGGATGGGCTTGCCGTTGGCATCCAGCTGCTGCCACACGTTCAGGGCATTGGGCACCGGGATGGTGAAGCGATCGCCGAAGCCGCGCACGCCGGCCAGCGTGCCGAAGTAGTTGTCGAAGGAGCGGTTCTCCTGCATCAGGATGACGACGTGCTCGACGTCCTTGATGGTGCCCGTGCGATTGTTGGCCGGGATGGCCAGCGCGCGGCGGATGCTGGGCGGGAACATGCCGAGTGCGGTCACGGACGCGGCGGCGCCCAGGCTGTTGCGCAGGAACTTGCGTTTGGCGTTGTTGATCATTGTCGGTTCGCGTATCGGTTGTGGCGCGATGGCCTGCATGGCGGGCGCGGTGCCGCCAGGCTCACTGCCTGTATGACGGGGGATGGCGCGCTACGGCGCGCAGTGCAGCACCGGCGTGGGCGCTTGCGGCGGCGCCGGCTGCGTGGGCGGTTCGGGGTTCTGGGGCGTGTCGTCGTCATCGTGGTCGCCGCCGCAGGCGGTCAACGTGCAAGCGATGGCGACGGTGGCCAGCAACAGGGGCCAGCGCGACGCGGACCGGCGGATAGAGCGTGGGATAGGGGTCGGTTTCATGCGGCTAGGGGGGCGGGTTGCGGAAACGGCCGTCGGGGCGATGGCCGTGCTCGGCGCGGCGGCGCGTCGAAACGCACTCAAACGCACAACTCCAAAAAAGTGCAAGCGCATGATGGGCCAGGGAGGTGACATGGCCGTGACAGGGATTCAGGGAAGCGGGAGGCGCGGGCAGGCCTCGGCGTGCGCCGGCGGCGTCGCCGCGCCGCGGCGCGTCTAGGCCAGCAAGCCGCTGGCGCGCCGCACCTGGCGCGCGATGCCCTGCTCCAGGATGTGTTCGCCGCCGGGACTCAGCAGGGTAAGGAAAGCGCGCGCGCGCGTGATGCCGGTGTAGAGCAGTTCGCGCGTGACGATGGGGCCGATCCGCTCGGGCAGCACCACGGCGGCGTGGTCGAACTCCGAGCCCTGCGACTTGTGCACCGTCAGCGCGAACACGGTTTCCACCGCCTGCAGGCGGCTGGGCAGCACCCATTTGATGCGGCCGCTGCCGTCGGTCATGGGGAAGGCGACGCGCAGCACCGGCGCGCCGTCGCCGGAAGCGGGCAAGGCCAGCGTGATGCCGATATCGCCGTTCATCAGGCCGAGCGCATAATCGTTGCGCGTGACGAGCACCGGACGGCCGGCGTACCAGCCATCGGTGGCGTCGATCAGCGCCTGCTCGCGCAACAGCCGCGCGACGCGCCGGTTCAGTCCTTCGACGCCCCAGGGGCCCTGTCGCAAGGTGGTCAACAGCTGGAAGGCCCCATGCGCGCGCAGGACACGCCGCGCCCAATCGTCCAGGTCCGCCTGCGCGGCGCCCGGCGCCGGACGGCTGGCGCGCATCAGGCGCAGATACCGCGCATAGCCGTGCGGACCGTTATCCCAGGCGTCGTCGCTGCCTGGCGCGCCGGCGGCGGCTTGCGCCGGTGCCAGGCCGGCGGTCATGGCCAGCTCCAGTTCGGTTTGGGGCTGGCCGTCCAGGACCAGCGCGGCGAAGTCGCGCTCGCAGTCGCGTCCCGTCATGCGCGTCACGCCCGCGTGCGACTGCCGCCAGAATCGGGCGACGGCCTGGCGGTTGCCCGCATTGATGGCGGAAGCCAGGCGCCCGATGCCGCTGTCGGCGGCGAAGCGGTGGCTGTGGCGCAGCATGACGATGGCCTGGTCCAGCGCCGTGCCGGCGGGGTCGACCAGGTCGCCGGCTATGCGCTCGCCGCTGACCGCTTCCAGCCAGTCGCGCGTCGCGGGCGTGTAGCGGCCCGCATGCGCCTCGCGGCACAGGTCCGCCAGCACGGCGCCGGCTTCGACGGAAGCCAGCTGGTCCTTGTCGCCCAGCAGGATCAGGCGCGCGCGCGGCGGCAGGGCCTGCAGCAGCGCCGCCATGGTCTCCAGGTCTATCATCGAGGCCTCGTCGACCACCAGCACGTCCAGCGCGAGCGGATTGCCGGCATCGTGGCGGAACTTGCGCGAGCCGGGCCGGCTGCCCAGCAGGCGGTGCAGCGTCGACACGCCGGTAGGAATGGCCTGCCGCACCGCCTCGCCTGCCGGCAGCCGGGCCACCGGCAGGCGCGACACCGCGCCGGCGATGGACTCGCTCAGCCGCGCGGCCGCCTTGCCCGTGGGCGCGGCCAGCCGGATGCGCAAGGGCCGCGGCAGGCCCGTCGCCGTGGCGCCGCCGGCGACGATGCCTTCCAGGGCCAGGGCCTGCAGCACGGCCAAGACCTTTACCACGGTGGTGGTCTTGCCGGTACCCGGACCGCCGGTGATGACGGTAAAGGCGCTGCGCGCGGCCGCGGCGCAGGCAATCTTCTGCCAGTCGGTATCCGCGCCGATGCGCCCGGCGCTTTCCCCCGCGGGGAACAGGACATCGAGCAGGCCGCGCAGGCGGTCGGGCGGCAAGGCCGATTGCAGGGCGGGCTGGCGCGCCAGCCGGGCGGCGATGCCCGCGTTGATGTCCTGCTCGTACTGCCAGCAGCGCCGCAAATACAAGCGGTGTTCGACGAGGACCAGCGGGGTGCCGCCGGGGCCGTCGCCCACCAGCGCCGGCACGTCCAGCGCCGCCAGCCAGCGCGGCAGCGACACCTTGGCCAGCAGTGCCGCAGGCGTACGCAGCGGCGCGCCGGCATCCGCGGGATCCGCGCCTTCCGGCGGCAGCGCCAGCGTCATTTCCGGGTCTTCCAGGGTCGCGCCCAGATCCAGGCAGGCATGCCCGTGCGCCAGCTGGTGGCTGGCCAGCAGCGCGCCCAGGATGGCCAGCGGCGGCGCGTCGGGTACTTCTTCCCACAGGAAGCGGGCGAACACCGCATCCAGCGGGCGTATCCAGGCATGCGCGACCCACAGGTCCATCAAGGCCAGGAGTTCGGCGCGGCCGGCCTGCGTCGCGGCGGCGGCCGTGCGGCGCTTGTCGCCGGAAAGGAACATCAGGCAGCCTCCTCGCGCGCCGGCGCCGCGGCGAACAGCCGGTCCAGCGCCTGCACCATCGCGGCGGGCGGACGGTCGACGAACACGCCGCCTTGCGGCGCCCGCGTGCCGCGCAGGAAAACATAGGCCGCGCCGCCGACGTGGCGGTCATAGTCGTAGTCGGGCAGGCGCGACCGCAGCAGGCGATGCAGGGCGAACAGATACAGCGCGTATTGAAGTTCGTAGCGATGGCCCAGCATGGCCTGGCGCATCGCCGCCTGCGTGTAGGCGCTATCGTCATCGCCCAGCCGGTTGGACTTGTAGTCCAGGACGTAGTAGCGGCCCTGGTGCTCGAACACCAGATCGATGAAGCCCTTGAGCATGCCGTGGATGCGCCCGGGCTCCAGCGCGGGGCGGGGCGCCTGTTCAAGGGTGTGCGCGCGCACGATGCGGTCCAGCCGCGTCACGTCGACGTTGTCGGCACCCAGCCAGAATTCCATTTCCGCGATATACCCGCCCACGCCCGCCAGCGCCACCGGCGGCACCGCCTGGCCGGGCATGCCGGGCAAGGCCATGGGACGCGCGACGGTGTCCAGCAGCCAGGCCGTCAAGGGCTCGGTCCAATCGGACCAGTTGCGCACCTCGCATAGGCGCGCCACGGCCAGGCGCGCCGCCTCCGGCTGGCCGGCGACGGTTGCGAAGCCTTGCGCCGCGGCCCATTCCAGCAGCTCGTGGAAGAAGGTGCCCGCCTGGGCGCCCGCCGGAAAGGCGTGCAGGGCACCCCGGGCGTCGCGCGCCGCGGATGGCACCGTGCCGGGCGGGGATCGCACCGCCATGCCGCGCGTGTCGACGGATCCATCGCCGGCGGCGCTGGCTGGGTTGTCGGATTCGGCCGCTTCCAGGAAGACGTCCTCTCGCGCCGTTTCGGGCTCGGCCTCCATGGCGCCGTCCCGCGCGGTGCGCAGCGACGAATAACTGGCGACCCACCAGGGATCGCGCACCGTACGGCGCATCGTCCGCGCGCCGCCCGCGGGCCCCGGGGCGGCGCGGCCCACCGCATCGGCCCGGTAGCGGATTTCGCCGGGCGCCGGCGCTTCGCGCAGCGCGATGTCGGCATGGCCGTCGCGCCACGCTTCCAGGACATCGGCAAGCGGTTCATCCTGGCCGGCCTGCCCCTTGCCGATGAGATAGCCGAGGGCGCTGGCCTGCAAATCGGCAAGCGGCGCCACGCCTACCCAGGTGGCATAGCGGGCGCGCGTGAGCGCCACGTACAGCTTGCGCAAGTCCTCGCCCAGGCGCTCGCGGTCGGCGCGGGCATGGCCGTGCGCGTCGGGCACCAGCGACACCTTGAGCTCGCCATCTTCGTCGTGCCAGGAAAGCGGCACCGCGTCCGGCCGGACGGGGCGGAACGCGGCGGCGTAGGGCAGGAACACCAGCGGGTACTCCAGGCCCTTGGACTTGTGCACGGTGATGACGCGCACCAGGTCGGCATCGCTTTCCAGGCGTATGGTCAGGGCGTCGTTCTCTTCGCCCTGCGCAGCGGCGTGGCGCATTTCCGCCAGGTGGCGCAGCAGCGCGTGCTCGCCGTCGATCTGCGTACTGGCCTGCTGCAACAGCTCGGCGATGTGCAGGATGTCGGTCATTACGCGTTCGCCATCGCCGGCGGCCTGGCCGGGATCCTCGCCGGCGGACAACTGGCGGGCCGGCACGCCGAAGTCGTCCAGCAGGCGCCGCAGCATGGGCAGCACGCCTTTTTCGCGCCAGCAGCGCGCGTAGCCGCGGAATTGCTGGACCCGCGCCTCCCATTCCAGTTCGTCCTGGCCGACACGGTCCAGCTCCTGCCATGGCACGCCCAGCGTCGGCGTGGCCAGGGCCGCGCGCAGGGCCCGGCCATCGTCGGGCTCCGCGCAGGCGCGCAGCCAGAATTCGATCTCGCCAGCCTGCGGGCTGGCAAAGACGGACTGCCGCTCGGACAGGTACACGCTGCGCACGCCGCGCCGCGACAGCGCGCGCCGCACGGCCCGCGCCTGGCGGCCCGTATCGACCAGCACGGCGATATCGGCGGGACGCAGGGGCGCCAGGATGGCCGTCGATAGCGGCGTTGCCGCGGGCCCGGGCGCTTGCCTGAGGGCCGCCGGCCCTTCGGGCGAGGCCGACGCCGGCACCGCGTCGCGCGGCGCGAATCCCGCGCTTCCTTGCTGGCTCAAGGTCAACAGACGCGCGATTTCACCCGCGCAGGCATCGGCCATGGTCTCGACATAGGCGCCCGCGCCCATGGGCTTGCCGTCTTCCGCCCGCGGCAGCCACCACATCGTCAGGGCCGGCGTGGCGGTGCCGGCGACCACCAGGCGATCGGGACGGTCGTTGGCCTGCACCGGAATGAAGGGGACCGGATTGGCGTCGCGGCGGCGGAACAGGAAGGCCCCTTCGCCCTCCGGCCGGCGCTCGGCCGCCAGGAAGCAATGATTGACGGCGCGCACCATCGGCACGCTGGAACGGAAGTTCCTGCCCAGGACGTACAGGCGGCCGGCCACCGCCGCGCGCGCGCGCAGATAGGTGAAGATGTCCGCGCCGCGGAAACCGTAGATCGCCTGCTTGGGATCGCCGATCAGGATCAGCGCGCTGCCCTTGTCGTTGTCCGCGACACGATAGACGGCGTCGAAGATGCGGTACTGGACGGGATCGGTATCCTGGAATTCGTCGATCAGGGCGACGGGAAATTGCCGGCGCAGCGTCTCGGCCAGCGCGGCGCCGCTGGGACCGGCCAGCGCGGCGTCCAGCTGGTCCAGCAAGGCATCGAAACTCATCTGCGCGCGCTGCGCCTGTTCACCCGCGAAGCGGCGGCTGACCCAGTCCGCCGCATGGCGCAGCACATCGTGGCGGGCCTCCGGCAACGCGCGCGTCTGCTCGCGCAGTTCGGCCAGCGCGGCGAAGGCGGGGTGATCGGGCGGGTCGCCCTTCCATGCCTCGTCCAGGCCGGGGCCCAGCCGCAGCCAGGCCGTTTCGGTCAACTGCGGGATACGGGCGTCGGGGTCCTCGCACCACGCGCGCAGGTTCTCCAGCCAGGACTCGTAATAGCGCGCCTGGATCTGCCGGCCGTTGACGCGCTTGGCCGACACGCCTTCGTCGAACAGGCGCCGCAGTTCCGGCAGCCAGGATAGCCAGGGCGCCTTGAGACGACCCAGTTGCGCCTGCCGCCGCTGCCGCGCGGTGCGCAACAGATCGCAAGGCGCGCGGCCGGCCCCGTCCGCCTCCGCGCCGGCCGCCGCGCCGGCATCGTCCAGCCCGTGGGCCAGGCCGGCCTGGCCGGGGGCCTTCAGCTCCGGAGCGAAGCGCAGCACCGGCAGCAACTGCGCCTGCAATTCTTCCGGACCGGGCCACCAGGCGCGCACTTCCGCCGCCGAGATCGCGTCCAGCGGGGCGATATGGGCGCGCCAGTAATCGCGCACCACCTCGGCCATCAAGGGCGCGGTGTTCTGCTCCAGGGTCTGCTGGAACAGGCTGTTGCTGTCGAAGGCATGCTCGCGCAGCATGCGGTTGCACCAGCCATGGATGGTGGAGACCGCGGCCTCGTCCATCCATTCCACCGCCAGTTGCAGCTTGCGCGCGCAGGCCGCCCAGCTCGCGGGGGGATAGTCGGCGCGCAGGTCGTGCAGGGGATCCTCGCCGGGCGGGCGTTCGACGACGCTGTCCGGATCCGCCAGGAAGCAGGCCGCGGCCTGCGCCAGCCGGGCGCGGATGCGGTCGCGCAGTTCCTGCGTCGCGGCCTCGGTAAAGGTCACGACCAGGATCTGCGGCGGCATCAGCGGGCGATCGTATCCCTGTTCGCCGCCGTGGCCCAGCACCAGCCGCACGTACAGCGTGGCGATGGTAAAGGTCTTGCCGGTGCCGGCGCTCGCTTCGATCAGCCGGCTGCCATGCAGCGGAAAACGCAGCACATCCAGGGGCGTGGCCTGGGGGTCGCGCGGTGCCGCGCCGGTATCGGCGGCAACCGCGACAGGGCGGTGGCGGGTCTCAGGCATGTTCGCCCTCCCGCGACGGGGACGCGGCCTTGCCCTTGGCACGGTCCGCGTAAAGCATGGCCCGCATGGTGCGCAGCCAGGCCTGCGCCAGGGTGAAGAATTCGCCGCCGCGCGCCAGCGCCGCGAAATCGGGATACACCGCCTGCAGATAAGGACTGCCGTCGACCTCGCCGCGCTGTTCGGCCGCGCCCTCGTAGACCTTGCGCGCGGCCTGCGCGGCGGGGGCGGCCAGCAGCGCGCCCAGGCCGCCCTCGTCGGCGCCATCCCAGGGCGCGGGGTCTTCTTCCGCTTCTTCGCCGTCCATGCGGGCATCGTTGGCCGCGCCGCCTTCCGCGGGCCCGGCCGCGATGGCGGCCTCGATCTCGGGCGGCGCGGGATGCCGCGTCAGCCACTCGAACGCCGCGCCCACGGCCAGCGGCAGCGGCCGCGACATGCCGGCTTGCCAGCCGCGCAGCCAGGCCCGCATGCAGCGCATGGCCTCGCGCCGCGACAGGGGCGGGAACACCACGTCGCCGGCCTTGCTGACGATCACCGTGGTAACCGGTTCGCCCGCCAGTTGCGCCGCCACGTGGGCGACCCAGTGCGGCACGACGCGGGCGGCGCGGTACTTGCCCTTGGGAATCAGGCTGCTGCTGTCCACCAGCAGGCGGCAGCGCCGGCCTTCGTCATCGCGGCGGAAAGCGCCCAGGCTGTCCTCCAGGCCGGGCGCGCCGGCGATGCCGCCGACGGCGATGGGAAATTCCTCCTGCATGGCATGCGGCCAGCGCTCCAGCGCCTTGCCGTAGCGCTCCGCCATATCGTCCAGCGGGGCGATCAGATCGCCGGCGGTCAGCGCGCCGAACGCGCCATCGGGCAGCAGGCCGGCGCGGCCGATGCGCGCGGCCTCGGCCTCGCGGCTGGCCAGGTAGTCCTGGCCCGCTTCCAGGGCGCGCGACTGCGCGCGTATCAGGGCGTCCTGCAGTTGCCACTGCTCCAGGGAATCCGGCACGAAGGGCTCGACGTCTTCGGTCGCGGCATCCTCCAGCACGAAGCTGACCTGCAGCCGCTGCTTGAAGAACGCGTCCACCGGCGCGCGCACGAAATCCGCCAGCTCGCGCAGCGTCAGCGGGTCTTCGCGCACGACCGGCGGCAGGGCCTGCATGGCGCCGCCGCCCCGCGCGCCGCCCCGCCATTCGCGCGCATAGGTGAACAGCTCCGGCGACTCGCCGGAGAAGTAGGCGGGGCTGAACGGCTGCAGGCGGTGCTCGGTGGTCAGGGCGGCAAGCAGCGCTTCGTCGGGCTGCGGCATCGCCGCGGTCGTGGCGTCGTGGGCCCTGGCGTCGTGGGCCCTGGCGTCGCCGGCCGCGGTCTGGCTGTCCGCCGCGGCGTCGGCGTCGGCGGCGTCGGCGGCGTCGGGGCCTTGCAGCCGCCAGCCCGCCGCCAGATGGTCGCGCAGCTGGCCCACCAGCACCGACGGCGGCCGCGGCGTGTTGTCGCGCACGCTGCGGCCGATCCAGGAAATTAGCAGGCGGTCGCGCGCCGACAGCAGGGCCTCCAGGAACAGATAGCGGTCGTCCTCGCGCCGCGAGCGGTCGCCGGGGCGGTAGTCGTAGGCCATCAGGTCGAAATCCATGGGCATGCGGATGCGCGGATACTCGCCGTCGTTCATGCCCAGCAGGCAGACGATGCGGAACGGAATCGCGCGCATCGGCATCAGCGTGGCAAAGGTGACCGCCCCGCCGAAAAAACGCTGCGACAGGCCGCCTTCGTCCAGGCGCGACAGCCAGTGCTCCGCCACCACGGACAGCGGCAGGGCTTCCGTCACGCGGCCCTCTTCGCAGACCTCCAGCCATTCGCGCAAGGCGGCGTTCAACTGCTGCACGGTATACGCGTCCGCGCTTTCGCCGGGCTGGAAGAAACGTTCCAGCAGGGCCGCCAGGCGCTCGCCCCACACCCGGGGCGGCGCCGGCTCGGCCAATGCCAGCCAGGTCTGTTCCAGATCGTCGATCACCGCGACCAGGGGACCCAGCAGCGCGGCATCCAGCCCGCCGATATCGTCATACGGCTCGATGCCCTGCCAGTTCGCGGCGCGCGCGCCCACCGCATAGCCCAGCAGCATGCGGCGCAATCCGAACAGCCAGCTGTTCTGCGCGGCCGGCGTACCGCTGGAGGGCAGGCCCAGCGCCTGCCGCTGCGCATCGTGCAGTCCCCAGCGGATGTTGGCGCCGCGTATCCAGGCGTGCAGCAAGGGCAGCTGGTCCTCGGCGACGCCATAGCGTTCGCGTACCGCCGGCACTTCCAGCAGGTCCATGAACTCGCTGACCGCGAAGCGCGCGCGCGGCAGCTGCAGCAGCTGTTCCACCGCGTGCAGCAGCGGATCGGCGTGCCGCTTGACGCGGTCGGCGATGGTGTAGGGAATGGCGCGCGGATCGTCGCGTTCGTGCAGGCCGAACACCGCCTGGATGTGCGGCGCATAGGCTTCGATGTCCGGGACCATCACGATGACGTCACGCGGCCGCAGCGTGGCGTCCTGGTCGAAGGCGGCCAGCAGCTGGTCGTGCAGGATCTCCACTTCGCGCTGGCGGCTGTGCGCCACGTGGAAGCGGATGGACGCATCGCGCGCGGGATCCACGGCGGGCCAGCGCGCGCGCGTTTCCCGCAAGGGGCGCAGGTCGCGGATATCGTCCTGCAGTTGCCGCAGCAGGGTATCGTCGCCGGCCGCCTCGAACAGGTCCAGGCGGCGTGCCTCGCCGCCCAGCGCGGCCGCCAGCCGCGCGCGGGCGCCGGGGTCGTCGTGCTCGTCGAGCAGGCCGATGAAATCGCGGCCCTGCTTGCCCCAGGCCGCCAGCAGGGGATGCGCGTGCAGGTGCAGTTCGTCGTCGCCGATGTGCGCGGGGCTGCCCTGGCGCCGCTGTTGCCGGGCGTGGGCGGCGCGCAGCAAATCCTTGCCTTCGATGATGTCGGCCCAATAGTGTTCGCAGGGGTTGTTCACGCACATCAGCACCTGCGTCCAGCGCGACAGCACGGCCAGGACTTCCAGCGATTGGCGCGGCAGCGTCGAGATCCCGAACACGATGAGCCGGCGCGGCAGGCCCGGCAGCACCGCGTCATCCGGCAGGTCCGCGGCGCGGCGCAGGAAGGCGGCGTGCACGGCGGCGCGGCCATCGGAGGACGGCGCCGCGCCGATGGGCGCGGCCATTTCCTTGACGTCGTCCAGGACCGCGCGCCACAGCGCCGCCTGCCAGCGCTGCGAGGGCGGCAGCGGCAGCTCCGCGCCGCCGTCGCGCGGCAGGGTATCGCGGCCCGCGGCCCAGGCCGCCAGCCAGTCGGCGCGGTACACCTGGTATTGGTCGAAGACGTCGGCCAGCCGCTCGGCCAGCTGATAGCGCTTGCGGCAGTCGGCGTCGTCGCGCAGGAAGCGGCGCAAGGGCGCGTAGACGGGCTGTTCCATGACTTCCGGCAGCAGGCGCAGCAGGCGCCACATCAGGCGCGGCTTATCGAAGGGCGAGACCTCCGGCACCGCCGCCGCGCCCAGCACCGCGCGATAGGCGCGCCACAGGAAGCGCGACGGCAGCAGGAATTCGAAGGCCGCGGCGATGCCGGCCCCGCCGCCCGCGGCGCCGGGCCGCGGGTCGGCCGCCAGCGCCAGCTTCAGCCATTGCGCGATGCCGCTGCTCTGTACCAGCACCACTTCGCGCTCCAGCGGCCCCAGCGGATGGCCGCGCATCCACCCCACCAGCACGTCGCGCAGCGACTCGGACAGGTTGCTGTGGATGACGATCAGGCCGGGCGGCAGGGATGGCGGGGACGAACGGGGCACTGGACGGCTTTCGTGTGGGAATCCAATGCGGAACGATAACCCGGATCGGCGCCGGACATCCCCTGCGGCGCAGGGCAAAACGGGGCACAATGCGCCATCGCCTGCCCCCTTGAAAAAAATGATACGCCTGGACGACCTGAACCTGTTCGTGCGCGCCGCCGCGCTGGGCAGTTTCTCGCACGCGGCGCGCGAGGTCGACCTGCTGCCCGGCCAGGTCAGCGCGGCGATCAAGCGCCTGGAAGCGGAACTGGGAATCCGGCTGTTCGCGCGCTCCACGCGCAGCCTGCGCCTGACGGCGGAAGGCGAGCAATACCTGCCCTTCGCCAAGGGCGCCCTGGACATGCTGCAGGAAGGCACCGAACGCGTCCGGGCGGAAGATGCCGCCCTGCAGGGCACGCTGCAGATCGCCGCGCCCTCGGACATCGGGCGCAATACCATCCTGCCCTGGCTGGGCGAATTCCGCGCCCATCACCCCGGGCTGACCTTGCGGCTCTATCTTTCGGATAACGTCACCGATGTATTCCGCGATCCGGTGGACGTGGCGCTGCGCTACGGCCGCATCGGCGACGCCAGCTTCATCGCCCTGCCCATCGTGCCGGAAAACCGCCGCGTCCTGGTGGCCTCGCCCGGCTACCTGCAACGCCGCGGCCGGCCGCGCTCGCTGGACGACCTGGCGCGCCACGACTGCCTGCTTTACACCATGCATGGCCGCCCCTACGACAAATGGCGCTTCGGCGATGGCGATGGCCGGCGCGTCATCGCGGTATCCGGGCCGCTGCTGACCGACGATGGGGAAGCCGTGCACCGCTGGGCGGCGGCCGGCCAGGGCATCGCCTACAAATCCTGGCTGGACGTGGCGGCCGACATCCGCGCGGGCCGCCTGGAGGTCCTGCTGCCGGAGATCCCCGGCGAGGCCGCGCCCTTCAACCTGATCTGTCCGCACCGCAAGCAGTTCTCGCCGGCCGTGCGCTTGCTGCACGCCGGCCTGCGGGACGTCTGCGGTCCGTTGGCGGTGGACCTGCCCGCCGCCGCCTGAGACCGCGGCGCGCCCGGAAAGCCCAGGGGCAAGCCGTCCAGGCCGCCTTTATCGTAGCCGCTCAGCCCAGGCCCAGCATGTCGGCCAGGCTGGCGGAGCCGGCTTCCTGCACGATGTTGATATGCGCTTCCAGGTCGCGCAGGTGCTGGTCCATCGCGCGCACCGCCGCGGCCGTCTCGCCACGCTCGATCAGGTCGACCACGTGGGCGTGCTCGCCGTGCTCGCAGGTGGCGTTGCCGGGCGGCTGGAAGATGGCCACCACCAGCGCGCAGCGCGAGACGGTTTCCAGCAAATAGCGCTGCAGCAGGGGATTGCGCGACAGCTCGCCCAATCTGGTGTGGAAGGCGCTGGCCAGCAATGCCCACTGGGCCTGTCCGCCATGCAGGGCCTGGTGTTCCTGGCGCAGGTGCCGCCGCAACATGGCGTAGTCGGCGCGCGTGGCGTGCCGCGCCACCAGCGGCACGATGGCCGCCTCCAGCGCGCGCCGGGCCTCGAACAGCTTGCCGACTTCCTCCGGCGTGGGCACCGCCACGATCGCGCCGCGGTTGGGCCGCAGTTCGACCACGTGATCGCGCGCCAGGCGTTGCAGCACCCGCTGCACCAGCGAGCGCCCCACGCCGAACAGCTCGCACAGCGCGGCCTCCGGCAGTTTGGTGCCCGGCTTCAGGCGCTGGCCCAGCACGCTTTGCAGGACGGCCTGGTAGACGCGCTCTTCGGCATCGCCGGCCGACGCCGCGCTGGCGGCGGCGACGCGGCGGGCCGCGCGCGTGCCGGAGACCAGGCGTTCCGGGCGCACCTTGGGGCGTCCGCGGGGACGCGGGGCGGATGGCGTTTTCTTGGCGGCAGGGGTCATGAAGCGCGGCTCATACGGCAAGACCGTAACTATATGCGCGCCCGTTCACCGGCCGGCCGTGTCAGGCGCCAGCGTATCCACATGGCGGCATATCGCGCCCGGCGTGGCGATCCAGATATCGCCGTCGTCGCGCGCCCGCGCGATGTGCTCGAGCGCGCGCCGCAGATGCAGCAGGCGATAAGGCTGCCCCACCAGGTAGGGATGCAGCGCGATCCCCATCACCAGGGGTTGGCGGCGCGCCTGGCGCCGCATCTCGTCGAAGTTGTCGACGATCATTTGCGCGAAATCCTTGGCGTCCATCTGGCGCGCGACGATCATGGGAATGTCGTTCAATTCCTGCGGATACGGGATGGACCAGAAGGGCTGGCCGCCGCGCGTGCGCATGCGCACGGGCTGGTCGTCGTGCGCCCAGTTCAGCGTGTAGCGATACCCCGTTTCCGCCAGCAGGTCCGTCGTCACGCGCGATTCGGCGATCCATGGCGACAGCCAGCCATCCGCCCGTCCCCCCAGCGCCGCGATGCGGTCGCGGCAATGTTCGAGCAGGGCGCGTTCCTGTTCCTCCGGCAGCTTGCTCTGGTGGTCGGAATTGGTGTGCCCATGGCCGATCAATTCATCGCCCCGCCGCACGCAGGCCTCGATCAAGGCCCCGCAATGGTCGAAGACGGAGGTATTGGCGATGATGCCCGCCGGGAAACCGAGCTCGTCGAACAACTCCAGGCAGCGCCAGGCGCCGACCCGGTTGCCGTACTCGCGCCATGAATAATTCAGCACGTCCGGTTCGGCCAGCGCGGCGCCCAGTTTCGCGCCCAAGCCCTCGCCGAAGGCAAAGTGCTCGATATTGAATCCCAGGTACACGGCCAGCCGGGCCTTGCCGGGCCAGTGGTAGTCCGGGCGCTGGTGGATGGGCGAATAGTCGAACCGGTCATGCGTGGCGAGCTTGTCGAAGCGGGAAACCGTCGTCATCGGAAAGACCTCTGGCTTGCGGGGATAGGCATCGCATGGCGCTGCCTTGTGTACGTGTACGGTTGCGCGGGCCGGGACCGTGGCGATGCCACATGGCGGTGCGGGGACGCACGCTTTGCGCCGTTTTCCGCACCGTATTGGCGCATGGTCCGCATGGACCGGAACGCGCGCGCCGCGCGGCGCGTCGACATTATCTCCAATCGGCTATTTTTTGCCGACAAAAATTAGCGCGAATCCGCGACAAAAATCCCGGCGTATCGCCGGCGCGACAGCGCCGCCGGGTTGGCATGGATGTTGCATTGATTCCCAGGCGCCGAGCACGGCGATACGCCCAACGCCACCTGCCACAGGGGACACCATGATCCATTCATCCCGCCGCACCTTCACCGCCTTCGCCGCCGCCATGCTGGGGCTGGGCTGGCTGTCCGCCGTGCACGCCGCCGAGCCCATCAAGATCGGCCTGGTCGCCGCCCTGTCGGGCCAGTCGGCGCTGTCCGGCGAGGCCATCACGCGCGGCCTGCAGACGGCCATCGACGAAATCAATGCGCAGGGCGGCCTGCTGGGCGGCCGCCAGCTGGTACTGGTGCGGCGCGACGACGAATCCAATCCCGCCAAGGGCGTGACCGCCGCGCGCGAACTGATCTACCGCGAGAAGGTCGCCGTGTTCTTCGGCGGCATCGACACGCCCGTCGCGCTGGCCATCGCGCCGCTGGCCAATCAGGCCAAGGTGCCCTTCATGAACCCCTGGGCCGCCGGCACGGCGATCACCCGCAACGGCGCCGATCCCAATTACGTCTTCCGCGTGTCCGCCGTCGACGAACTGGTCGACAAAGGCATGGTGGCCTATGCGCAGAAGACCTTCCACACGGCCCGCTTCGGCCTCTTGATGATCAACAATCCCTGGGGCGAATCGAACCAGAAAGGACTGGTCGCGGCCTTGAAGGAAAAGGGCATGGCGCCCGTGGGCAGCGAAAAGTTCGAGGCCACCGACGTCGACGTGGTGCCGCAGCTGACGCGGCTGAAGGCGGCCGGCGCCGATACCATCGTCCTGGTGGCCAACGTCGGCCCCGCGGCGCAGGTGGTGAAGTCCATGGACCGCATGGGGTGGAAGGTGCCGGTGGTCTCGCACTGGGGCGTGGCCGGCGGCCGCTTCACCGAGCTGGGCGGCCCCAACGCCAGCAATGTGCACTTCGTGCAGACCTACAGTTTCTACGGCAAGCTCTCGCCGGTGGGCGAACAGGTCGTCAAGGAACTGAAGGCCAAGTATCCGGACATCAAGCAGCCCGGCGACATCACGCCGGCGGTGGGCGTGGCCAACGCCTACGACGGCATGCGCCTGACCGCGCTGGCCATCGCCAAGGCCGGCTCCACCGACGGCGACGCCATACGCAAGGGCTATTACGCCATCGACACCTACCAGGGGCTGATCAAGAACTACGTCCACCCCTTCAGCCCCACGCAGCACGACGCCCTGACCGAAAACGACTACGTCTGGGCGCAGTTCATCGACAACCGCATCGTGCCCGTCGGCATGAAGCCCTGACCGATACGGCGGCGGACCGGCGATGCAACTGATATCGGCGCTCATCACCGGGCTCAGCCTGGGCAGCATGTACGGCGTGGTGGCGCTGGGCTTCACCATGACCTATGCGGTATCGGGCACGGTGAACTTCGCGCAGGGCAGCTCGGTCATGCTGGGCGCGGTGCTGTGCTTCGCCTTCTCGCAAACCCTGGGCACGCCCATGTGGCTGGCCGTGCCGCTGGCGCTGGCCGCGTGCGCGGCATACGGCATGGCGGTAGAGGCCCTGGCCGTGCGGCCCTTCGCCAGCCGCGGCTCCAATGCCTGGCTGATGTCCACGGTGGCCCTGGGCATCGTGCTGGACAACCTGGTCATGCACACCTTCGGCAAGGAGCCGCGCAGCCTGCCCTCGCCGCTGGTCGGCCAGCAGATCGCGCTGGGCGGCGTCGGGCTGGGCGTGTACGCGCTGCACCTGGTCATTCCCGCCATCGGGCTGGCGATGGCGGCGGCGCTGCACCTGGTGTCGCGCCGCACGCGCTGGGGCAAGGCCCTGCTGGCGGTGGCGCAGAACCGCGACGCCGCGCGCCTGATGGGTATCCCGATACGCCGCGCCATCGCCGCCTCCTTCGCGCTGTCCACCTGCTTCGCGGGCGTGGCCGGCATCCTGATCGCGCCCTTGTTCAACGTCAGCGCGGAAATGGGCACGCTGTTCGGCATCAAGGCCTTTGCCGTCGCCATCCTGGGCGGCATCGGCAGCGCCTGGGGCGTGATGATCGCCGGGCTGCTGTTCGGTATCGCAGAGGCCCTGATCGTCACGTATATCGGTTCGGGCTACACGCAGATCATCACCTTCGGACTGGTGATCGTGCTGCTCGCCATCCGGCCGGACGGACTGCTGGGGCAGGCGGGAGTACGCAAGGTATGAGCGTCGCCGTCCGCCCCGCCCGCGCCATTCACTGGGGGAGCCTGGTTCAATGAGACACGCGGGTATCCCGGGCGCCGTGCTGGTCGCCGTGCTCTGCATGGTGCTGGCCGCCACGCTGAACAGCTACTACGTGTTCGTGATCGCCAACGTGGCCTTGATCGCCATCGTCGGTATCGGGCTGAACGTGCTGCTCGGGCTGGCCGGCCAGGTCTCCTTCGGCCATGTCGGCTTCTACGCGCTGGGCGCCTACACCGTCGCGGTGCTGACCACCCAGGCGGGATGGAGCTTCTGGCCAGCCTGGGCCGCCGGCGCGCTGCTGTCGGCCGCCGCGGGCGCCGTGCTGGCCTTGCCGGCGCTGCGGGTGAAGGGGCCCTACCTGGCGATGATCACCATCGCCTTCAGTTTCATCGTGCAGCACGCCATTGTCGAAATGCCGGCCCTTACCGGCGGGCAGAACGGCATCATGGGCATTCCGCCGCTGGCGCTGTTCGGCTTCGCGCCGGAGCAGGCCGTGGCGATGGTCGCCATCGTCGCCGCGCTCCTGCTGCTGGGGGCCTATGCGGCGCTGGCCGGCGGCATGTGGGGCGGCGCCATGCGCGCCATCATGGACAGCGAAACCGCGGCGGAGTCCATCGGCCTGAACCCGCTGGTCATCAAGACCGTCGCCTTCGCGATCTCGGCGGCGCTCGCCGGCCTGGCGGGCGGACTGTTCGCCCCCTTGTCGGGCTTCGTCACCCCGGACACCTTCAGCTTCATGCAGTCCATCCTGTTCGTGCTGGTGGTCGTCATCGGCGGCGCCGGCACGGTGGCCGGTCCCATCGCCGGGGCCATCGTCGTGGGGGTGCTGCCGGAGCTGCTGGCTTCGCTGGAATCCTACCGGCTGCTGTTCTTCGGCGCCCTGCTGCTGGTGGTCCTGTGGCTGGCGCCCGAAGGCATCGCCGGCATGGCCGGCCGCTGGCTGCGCACCCGCACGCGCATGGCGCGCGCGCCGGCCGCGGGCGGACAAGAGGCCGTTCCGCTCATGGCGCAACGCGCGCGCCGCGCGCTGAGCGTGCGCGGCCTGGGGATGACCTTCGGCGGCGTGCGCGCCGTCAGCGACCTGGATGTCGACGTCGCGCCCGCGCGCGTCACCTCCCTGATCGGGCCCAACGGCGCCGGCAAGACCACCGCGCTGAATATGTTCAGCGGCTTCTACGCGCCGACCGCCGGGCGCATCGCGCTGGACGGCCAGCCGCTGCAAGGGCTGCCCGCCTTCCGCATCGCCCGCCGCGGCATCGCCCGCACCTACCAGACCTCGCAATTGTTCGGCGGGCTGACCGTGCTGGAGAACGTCACGCTGGCCATGGCGCGCGGCCGCCTGGGCGGCCTGCTTGCCGGCGGCACGCGCACCGCCGCCGCGGCGGCCGAACGCGCGCGCGGCCTGCTGGCCTTCTGCGGCTACCTGGGCGATCCCGACGCCCCGGCCGCCGGCCTGCCCCACGTGGACCGCCGCCTGGTGGAGATCGCGCGGGCCCTGGCCACCGATCCGGACGTGCTGCTGCTGGACGAGCCGGCCGCCGGCCTCAGCCGCGAGGACAAGGAAAAGCTGGCCCTGCTGTTGCGGCGCATCGCCGAAGCCGGTCCCAGCTTGGTCGTGGTCGAACACGACATGGCGCTGGTCATGGGGATTTCCGACCGCATCGTGGTGCTGGACGCCGGCCGCCGGCTGGCGGTGGGCACGCCCGCGCAGATCCAGGCCGACCCGGCGGTGCGCCAGGCCTACCTGGGCGAGCAAGGCCAAGGCCAAGGAAAGACGGCGGCGCAGGCGCCGCGCCAGGGCGGACACGAAGTACTGGGTGTGGGCGAACTCGTGGCCGGCTATGGGGCCGACCCCGTGCTGCACGGCATAGACCTGCAGGTGCGCGAGGGCGAAATGGTGGCGCTGCTGGGCGCCAACGGCGCCGGCAAGTCCACGCTGATGCGCACGCTGGCCGGCCTGCATCGCGCCAGCGCGGGCGGCCTGCATTTCGAAGGGCGACCGCTGAACACGCTGGATGCCGAGGCCATCGTCCGCCTGGGCGTGGTGCTGGTGCCGGAGGGACGGCAGGTCTTCCCGGACCTGTCCGTGCTGGACAACATCCGCCTGGGCGCCTTCCTGTATCCGCGCGACGGCGAAACCCGCGTGCAGGCCATGCTGGACCGCTTCCCGCGCCTGCGCGAACGGCTGCACCAGCGCGCCGGCCTGCTATCGGGCGGCGAACAGCAGATGCTGGCCCTGGCGCGCGGACTGATGGCGCAGCCGCGCCTGCTGCTGCTGGACGAGCCCTCACTGGGCCTGGCGCCCCGCATCATCGCCGAACTGTTCGAATCCCTGGACGCGCTGCGGCGCGAGCGCATGACATTGCTGCTGGTGGACCAGATGGCCGGCCTGGCGCTGGCGCTGGCCGATCGCGCCTATGTGATGGAAGCCGGACACATCGTCGCCCAGGGCACGGCGGCGGATATCGCCGGCAACGAGATGCTGGCTCGCGCATACCTGGGCGCCGTGCAAGCGGGCGCCGTGCAAACGGGCGCCGTGCAAGCGGGCGCCGTGCAAACGGGCGCCGTGCAAGCGGGCGCCCACGGCCCCGCATAACGGCGCGACCGGCCCGTATCCAGGACCCGCAAGGCTCACCAGGAGGAAAGCCGCATGATGGATCTTCAAGGCAAACGCGTCGCCATCCTGGGCGGCAGCAGCGGCATCGGCCTGGCCGCCGCCGCGCTGGCCGGCCCGCACGCGCACGTCCTGATCGCCGGCCGCTCGGCCGATAAACTGGCGGCGGCCCGCGCCGCCCATCCCGCCATCGCCGCGAGCGCCGCGCTGGACATGATGGACGACGAGGCGGTGCGCGGCTTCTTCGCCGGGCAGGACGAATGGGACCACGTCGTCGTGTGCGGATCGCGGACGCGCACGGGCCCGGTGCGCGGCCTGGACCTGCAAGACGCCTACGAGGCCATGCAAAGCAAGTTCTGGAGCGCCTACCACGTCGCCCGCTCCTGCCGCATCCGCGCCGGTGGGTCGCTCACCCTGGTGTCCGGCGTATTCAGCGTCCGCCCCGACCGCAACGCCGTCCTGCAAGGCGCCATCAATGCCGCCCTGGAGGGCCTGATGCGCGGCCTGGCGCTGGAGCTGGCGCCGGTGCGGGTCAACGCGATCTCGCCCAGCGTCACCGACACCCCGTTGTGGGACAAGCTGGACCCGGACCAGCGAAAGCGCAAATTCGAGTCCTATGCCGCCCGCGTTCCGGTCGGCCGCATCGCCGCGCCCGACGACGTCGCGCGCGCCATTTTCGCCGTCGCCACCAACCCCTGCATTACCGGCTCCACCCTGCTGGTGGACTGCGGCGACGCCGTCTCGTGAGAACCGCCACGCATCCCCTACGGAGCACCGCGCCATGAAGCTATTGCACGTTCCCGTCATCGACATCTCGCGCTTCGCGTCCGGCAGCGACGCGGACAAACAGGCGATCGCGCGTTCGGTGGACCAGGCCTGCCGCGATATCGGCTTCCTGATCATATCCGGCCACGGCATCGATCCCGCGCTCATGGCGCGCATGCGCGACGTCTCGCGCCGTTTCTTCGACCTGCCTCTGGCCGACAAGATGCGCGTGGCGCGGCCCGGCATCGACGTGGCGCGGGGCTATATCGGCATGGAGGACGAGTCGGTGGGCCGCTCGCGCGATGCCACCGCCATGGCCGGCGACCTGAACGAAAGCCTGATGATCGGGCCGGTGGACCAGCCTGACCCCGCCTACGCGCAGACGCCGGCGGCCGGCCGGCATTTCGCGCCGAACATCTGGCCCGAGGAGCCGGCCGACCTGCGCGCCACCTGGACCGACTATTACCGCGCCATGGGGGACCTGGCCCGCACGCTGATGCGCATCTTCGCCCTGGCGCTGGACCTGGACGAGCACTACTTCGACGACAAGGTGGACCGCCACATCAGCCGCCTGCGGCTGCGCAACTACCCCGCGCAGGACAAGCCGCCGCAACCCGGGCAGATCCGCGCCGGCGCGCATTCGGACTACGGCAGCCTGACCATCCTGGCCACGGAGGACCGCCCCGGCGGCCTGCAGGTGTTCAATGCCGAGGGCCAATGGGTGGACGTCCCCATCGTGCCCGATTGCTTCATCATCAATATCGGCGACCTGATGGCGCGCTGGACCAACGACCGCTGGGTATCCACGCTGCACCGCGTCGTCAACCCGCCGCTGGAGGCAAAGGCGGAAAGCCGGCGCCAGTCCATCGTGTTCTTCCACAATCCCAATTACGACGCGCGCATCGAGTGCCTGCCGAGTTGCCGGCGGAAGGACGTGCCGGCCAAGTACCCGCCCACCACCTCGGGCGAGCATTTGCGCGCCATGTTCGTGGCGACGCAGAATGCGACCATGTAGCCGGCGGGATCGCGCGGGGCCGCCAAGCCGTTCCCGCGCGGGAACGCTGTCCACCCACGGCCAAGGCGCTGACCCCATGGCCATGACCTGGACCACAGCAAAAAAATGGCACGGGTATTGCTTATATCCGGTGCCTGTCCGAATGCACGACTCCGTGCCCATGCGCCGCCCAGGCCGGCGCGTTTTCTACCTGGAAAGACCCGCATGCGATCCGACTCCTCATCCTTCCCGCCCCGCCGACTGACCCTGCGCCTGCTGGGCACGCTGGCGCTTACCCTCGGGCTGGCCACCGCCCATATCGGCGCCGCCCGGGCCGCTTATCCCGACCATGCCATCCAGGTGATCATCTCCTTCCCGCCCGCCGGCGCGACCGACGTGCTCGCCCGCGCCATCGGGCAGAAGCTTTCCGTGGAGCTCAAGCAATCCGTCGTCGTCGAAAACCGCCCCGGCGCGGGCGGCGCCATCGGCATCCAGGCGGCGGCCAAGGCACCGGCCGACGGCTACACGCTGTACTTCGCCGCCGTCACGAATGTGGCCGTCGCCGCCGCGCTGTATCCGAACTGGCCCGCGGACCTGAACAAGGACTTCACGCCCATCGCCGGCGTGGGCATCGTGCCGCACATCCTGGTGGTGCCGGAAACCCTGCCGGTCAAGAATGTCGGCGAACTGGTCTCCTACCTGAAGGCCAAGCCCGGCCAGTACAACTTTGCCTCGCAGGGCACGGGCACCCTTTCCCACCTGGAATCCGAGCTGTTCGCGCTGAAGACCGGCGTCAAGGCCACGCACATCCCCTACAAGGGCAGCGGCCAGGCCCTGCCCGAACTGGTCTCCGGCTCGTCCAGCTTCATGTTCGACAGCATCCCCGGCTCCATGCCGCTGATCCAGGCCAGGAAGCTGAAAGTCCTGGCCGTCGCTTCCGGCTCGCGCGTCGGCCTGCTGCCGGACGTGCCGACGATGCAGGAAGCCGGCATCGCCGGCGTGCAGGCGGACAACCTGTTCGGCTTCGTCGCGCCCAAGGGCACGCCGCAGGCCGCCATCGACACGATCTCGCAGGCGCTGCGGAAAGTACTGGCCATGCCCGAGCTGAAGGCCGCCATGGTGGCGCAGGGCGCGGAACTGGTCTACACGCCGGCCGCGCCTTTCGGCGAGGCGATCGCCAAGGAACACAAGACCTGGGCCGACGTGGTCAAGGAAGCGCATATTTCCATCCAATAGGCCCCGCGCGGCCGCGCGGCGGCCGGTTTGCCCCGGCGCCGATCGGCGCTATAAGACAAGCTCCCTACCCGCAGCCCGAGGCCGTCAGATGTTCCCCCTCAAGCCCGAATTCTGGTCCTTCCCCTACACCTCGCAACGCATGCCCGTGCTGGCCGACAACGTCGTCAGCACCTCGCAGCCCCTGGCCGCCAGCGCCGGGCTGTCCATGCTGATGCGCGGCGGCAATGCCATGGACGCCGCGCTGGCCACCGCCATCGCGCTGACGGTGGTGGAGCCCTGCATGAACGGCATCGGCGGCGACGCCTTCGCCATTGTCTGGGACGGCCGGTCGCTGCACGGCCTGAACGCCAGCGGCCGCGCGCCGGCGGCATGGACGCCCGAACGCTACGCGCACCTGGACAGCATGCCCTTCCGCGGCTGGGATGCGGTCACGGTACCGGGCGCGGTATCGGCCTGGCGCGCCGCCAGCGAGCGCTTCGGCTCCCTGCCGTTCGAGGACCTGTTCGAACCGGCCATCCGCCTGGCGCGCGACGGCTATCCGGTCTCGCCCACCGTGCAGCGACAATGGCAGGCCCAGGTGCCGGGGCTGATCGGGCAGCCCGGCTATGCGGAGGCCTTCGCCCCGCACGGCCGCGCGCCGCTGCCCGGCGAACGCTTCGTCTGCCCCGGCCAGGCCGACACCCTGGAAAAGATCGCCCGCAGCAAGGGCGAAAGCTTCTATCGAGGCGAACTGGCCGCCGCCATCGCCGCCCACGCGCGCAACACCGGCGGCAGCATCACCGAAGCGGACCTGGCCGCCCATCGGGCCGATTGGGTCGAACCCATCCGCATGAAATACCGCGACGTCGAGCTGGTGGAAATCGGCCCCAACGGGCAGGGCATCGGCGCGCTGATGGCGCTGGGCATGCTGGACACGCTGGAGCTGGGCGCGCTGCCGGTCGATTCCGCGGCCAGCCTGCACCTGCAGCTGGAGGCCATGAAGCTGGCCTTCGCCGACATGTATGCCTACGTCGGCGATCCGGCCGCCATGACCGACGTGACCGCCAGCCACCTGCTGGACCGCGACTACCTGGCGCGCCGCGCCCGCCTGATCGATCCGCGCCGCGCCGCCTATCCGGGGCCGGGCAATCCGCACGGCGGCGGCACGGTGTACCTGACGGCGGCCGACAGCAAGGGCATGATGGTGTCCTTCATCCAATCCAACTTCAAGGGCTTCGGCTCCGGCGTGGTGGTGCCCGGCACCGGTATCGCGCTGCACAACCGCGGCTGGGGCTTCAGCACGCGCGCCGGCCATCCCAACCAGGTGGGACCGGGCAAGCGGCCCTTCCACACCATCATTCCGGGCTTCGTCATGCGCGATGGGCAGCCGCTGATGACACTGGGGCTGATGGGCGGCTCCATGCAGGCGCAGGGCCATGCGCAGGTGCTTTGCCGCCTGGCCGACCATGGGCAGAATCCGCAGGCCGCCAGCGATGCGCCGCGCTGGCGCATCAAGGACGACAACCGCGGCGTCGCGATGGAGTGGAACATGCCCGCGGAAACCCTGCAGGGCCTGAAGGACCTGGGCCACGACGTCACGCAGTCGCCGCGCTTCGACACGGAATTCGGCTGCGCGCAGATGGCGCTGCGGCTGGAATCGGGCGGCTATCTGGCCGCGTCCGACCATCGCAAGGATGGCTACGCCGTGGGCTGCTGAGCCCCGCGCCCGGCGGAATACCCGATTGACGCCCGCCGGCCCGGCGGGTAAACCTGCGCCTGCGGCACCCCTCATTACTACAAATGGCAGCCCCGCCCCACGGGGATCCATGCCTGCCCAGGAGACAGACAATGAAAACCCCGTTCGTGCGGTTTGCCTTGCTGCTGTGCCTTGTCGTCGGTTCGCTCGCGCTCGCCCCAGTCCACGCCCAGAACATTTCCATCGCCACCGGCGGCACGGGCGGCGTGTATTACCCCATCGGCGGCGGCATCGCGGCGCTGCTGTCCAAGAAAGTGCCCGGCATGGAGGCCACCGCGGAGGTCACCGGCGGCTCGGTGGACAACCTCAAGCTGATCGACGGCGATGCCTCCTACATCGGGATGAGCATGTCCGACGCGGCGCTGGACGCCTACCGCGGCCAGGACAAGTTCAAGAGCGGCAAGGTGCCGCTGCGCACGCTGATGATCATGTATCCCAACCGCATGCACGTGGTCACGGTGCAGGGCAAGGGCATCGAGACCATGGCGGACCTGAAGGGCAAGCGGGTCTCCACGGGCGCGCCCGGCAGCGCCACGGAAGTCATGGCCTTTCGCCTGCTGGAGGCCGCCGGCCTGGACAAGGACAAGGACGTCAAGCGCGAACGGCTGAGCGTGGCCGAATCGGTCAACGCCATCAAGGACAACAAGATCGACGCCTTCTTCTGGGTGGGCGGCCTGCCCACCGCCGCCGTCACCGACCTGGCCAACACGCCGGGCACCACGCTGAAAATGATAGACAACGCGGACCTGGTCCCGGCGATGAACAAGAAGTACGGCAACCTGTATGTCGCCGACACCATCCCCAAGGCCACGTATCGCGGCATGGACAAGGACAACAAGCAGGCGACGGTCATGAACATCCTGGTCGCCAGCGAGAAACTGCCCGACCAGGTCGCCTACAACATCGTCAAGGTCATCTTCGAAAGCCGCGACGAGCTGATCGCCGTGCACAAGGACACGGCGGACTTCAAGCTGGAGAACCAGAAGTCCGCCGCCACGCCGGTTCCCTTCCATCCCGGCGCCGTGAAGTACTACAAGGAACGCGGCGTCAGCGTGGACTGACCGATACCGCCGCCAGCCCGGGGCGGCGGCCGTCGCGCGACGGCCGCCGCCTTCGTCCGTACCTGCCTGGGAGTCCGCATGACCGATGCAGCACGCCTGGATCCGCCCGCCGCCGTCGACGACGAGGCGCTGCGCAAGGCCGAGGAATATATCGAGCAGGAAGAGGGCGCCACGCATCGCCTGGGCGGCGCGCTGGGCGCCTTCCTGGCCGCGGTCGCGGTGGCGATGTCGCTCTTCCACCTGTACGCCGCCTACGCCATCGTGCCCACGCAGATCCTGCGCCCCGTGCATGTGGCCTTCGTACTGGTGCTGAGCTTCCTGATGTTTCCGGTGGCGCGGCGCTTCCGCCACCGCATCATGCCCTGGGACTGGGCACTGGCCCTGCTGGCCGTCGCCGTCGTGGTGTACCTGATCCTGGGCGGGGACGACTTCACCGACCGCAACACCCGCCCCTTGCCCTGGGACATCTTCTTCGGCGCGGCGCTGATCCTGCTGGTGATGGAAGCCATGCGCCGCACCATAGGCTGGATCCTGCCGGTCATCTGCATCTGCTTCCTGCTCTATGCCTTCCTGGGGCCCTATCTGCCGCACCCCTGGACGCACCGCGGCTACAGCATCGCTCGGCTGGTGGGCTTCATGTACATGACACTGGAGGGCATCTTCGGCGTGGCGGTGGACGTGTCGTCCTCGCTCATCATCCTGTTCACGATCTTCGGCGCCTTCCTGCAGCTATCGGGCGCGGGGCGCTTCTACATCGATTTTTCCTTCGCCGCCATGGGCGGCAAGCCTGCCGGGGCAGGACGCACGGTCGTGCTGGCGTCCTTCCTGCTGGGCGGGCCGTCCGGCTCGGGCGTGGCCACCACCGTCACGCTGGGGACCGTGGCCTGGCCCATGCTGGCCAAGGTCGGCTATGCGCGCGACGCGGCCGGCGGCCTGCTGGCGGCCGGCGGGCTGGGCGCCATCATTTCGCCGCCGGTCATGGGCGCGGCCGCCTTCATCATCGCCGAGTTCCTGAAGATCTCCTACCTGGACGTGGTGCTGATGGCGGTGATCCCCACGCTGCTGTTCTACCTGGCGCTGTTCCTGATGGTGGAGATCGACGTGCGCAAGTACGGCATGAGCCAGACCGTATTCGCCCGCGTGGACACGGTCTGGAACCTGACGCGCCGCTACGGCTTCCACTTCCTCTCGCTGGTGTCCATCGTCGTCTTCATGCTGCTGGGCTTTTCGCCGGTACTGTCGGTGTTCTGGGCCATCGTGGTGGCCTTCCTGGCCAGTTTCCTGCGCGCGGACACGGCCATGATCTCCTACGATCTGTTCCGCGGCCGCGGCTCGCCCCCGCGGCACCTGCTACGCTCGCCGCTGGTGGAGGCCCTGCGCCTGGGCTCGGTCGGCATGCTGGGCGTGGGCGCCACCTGCGCCGGCGCGGGCATTATCGTCGGCGTCGTCACCCTGACCGGCCTGGGGCTGAAGTTCAGCGGCATCGTGATCGACTACGCCGCCGGCTCGTTGTTGCTGACCGCCGTCTACACCGCCCTGGTGGTATGGGTGATCGGCCTGGCCGTGCCGGTGACGGCCTCGTACATCATCTGCGCGGTCATCGCCGCGCCCGCGCTGATCAAGCTGGGCGTGCCGGACTACGCGGCGCATATGTTCATCTTCTACTACGCCGTGCTGTCGGAGGTCTCGCCGCCGACCGCGCTGTCGCCCTTCGCGGCGGCCGCCATCACGGGCGCCGACCCCTACCGCACGACCATGCAATGCTGGAAGTACACCATCCCGGCCTTCCTGGTGCCCTTCATCTTCGTGCTGGCGCCCAGCGGGCAGAGCCTGCTGCTGATGGGATCGGCCAAGGCCCTGGCATCGGCCAGCGCCTGGGAAATCGCGGAGGTCGCCTTCACCGCCGCGGCGGGGATCTTCGCCCTGGCGGCGGGCTTCCAGGGCTGGCTGCTCGTCAAGGCGACGGCCCTGCAAAGGACGATGTTCATCGTGGCCGGCTTCGCGCTGGTCTATCCCGGCCCCGTGTCCAACGGCGTCGGATTCGCCCTGGTATTGATCGCGCTGGCCCTGCAATGGCGCGGACTGCGGCGGGACCGGCATGCCGGCGGCGCCGGCGCCAAGCGGGACGGGGCGCCGGCGGGGTGACCCTTTCCGCCACGCCGCCCCGTGCCGGCCGGACCGCCATGGCGCCCGGTATGTGGCGCCGGATGGGGCTCAGGCCGTCACGACCAGCGCCTCCACGCCCCGCACCGTATTGCGCTTGCGCCATTGCAAGGCGTCCAGGTCCACCAGCCGCATGCCGGGCAGGCGCGCGAGCAGGGTGCCCAGGCCCACTTGCAGCTCCATCGCCGCCAGCCGGGCGCCCAGGCAATAATGGATGCCGCCGCCGAAGGCGATCAGCCGATTGCCGCTTTCCGCCCGTTCGATCAGCAGACGGTCGGGATCGGCGAAGCGCCCCGGGTCGCGATTCGCCGCCCCCAGGAGCATGAAGACGATGGAGCCCTTGGGCAGCGCGATGCCGCCCGCCTCGGTATCTTCCAGCGCCATCCGCGTGATGAACTGCACCGAACTGTCATAGCGCATGCATTCGTTGATGGCCTTGGGCAGCAGCGCCGGCTGTTGTGCCAGCAGCCGCAACTGGTCCGGATGGCGATGCAGCGAGATCAGGGCATTGCCTATCATGTTGGCCGTCGTTTCGTGCCCGGCGACGAACAGCAGGATGACGTTCGACACGATCTCGTCTTCCGTCAGCCCCTGGCCGTCCTCTTCCACGGACAGCAGCACGGAAATGAGGTCCGCCCCGGGCCGCGCGCGCCGCGCGTCCACCACCCGGCGGAAGTAGTCCTCGACGTTGCGCATCGCCGCGTTGATTTTCTCCAGCGCCTCGGCGGCCAGCGGCGCGGCTTCCAGGGCCTGCACCAATTGGCTGACGTCGCGCTCCAGCATGTCCGCGTCTTCCACGGGGATATCCAGCAGCCGGCAAATGATGCGCACCGGCAGGGGCTGGCTGTACGCCGGCACCAGGTCGAAGGCCTGGCCCTGGGGAAAGGCATCGATCAATTCGTCGGCCACTTCCTGGCAGACCTGGCGCAGGCCGTCCACGCGGCGCGCATCGAAGGCCTTCATCAGCAGGGACCGCAGGCGGGTATGGGCCGGCGGATTCATCATCAGGAACATCCGCGCCAGGCCCTGGAAGATGGGCTGGGCGGTACCCTCCTGGCCGTAACGGGCGCGGATGCTTTCCATATAGCCCTTGCCCATGCGGCGGTCCACCAGGATGGCGTCGATCATGTCGTAATGACCGGTCATCAGGATGTTGGGCGCGACATTGAACAGCTTGCCGCGCGCGCGGATCTTTTCGTACAGCGGATAGGGATCCCGGTAGAACTCGGGGGTAGAGAGGTCCTGCAGATTCATGGAGACTCCAGCTTCGTGTCGCAAGCACCGGCGCCGCGGACGGCATGCCGGTGGCCGTAAGTCATAACACGGCCTGCCTTGCGCCTATTCCATCGTTTTCTCCATACGGAGAGCTGAAAGGAAATCGGCGGTAACCGGAAACGGGGCCGGGCCGGGGAGCGCGATGCGCCGGTGCTAAACTCTGTAACGACCCCCCGCCCGTACGCGACGCGGCCGCCCCGCGCGGGCCTGTATGCGACTACAGCGCCCACGCCATGGCCACGAAGCGCCGCGGCGTCCCCGTGTCCGCCCTTGCGGCCGGCCGGACATGTCGCAGGGACCGGAACATATCCAGACTTTCCGCTATTCCACCGTTCAGTGAGGTTCACGAGCAAATGTCTACCACGTCGAAGATCATCTACACGCTGACCGACGAAGCCCCGGCCCTGGCCACCTATTCGCTGCTGCCCATCGTGCAGGCCTACACCCGCTCGTCGGGCGTCGCCGTCGAAACCCGCGACATCTCGCTGTCCGGCCGCATCATCGCCGCCTTTCCCGAATTCCTGACCGACGCCCAGAAGATCTCCGACGACCTGGCGGAACTCGGCCAGCTGGCGACCACGCCGGAAGCCAACATCATCAAGCTGCCGAACATCAGCGCCTCCATCCCGCAGATGAAGGCCGCCATCAAGGAACTGCAGCAGCAGGGCTACAAGTTGCCCGACTATCCGGACGAGCCCGCCAACGACAAGGAAAAGGACGTCAAGGCCCGCTACGACAAGATCAAGGGCAGCGCCGTGAACCCCGTGCTGCGCGAAGGCAACTCCGACCGCCGCGCGCCGCTGTCGGTCAAGAACTATGCGCGCAAGCACCCGCACAAGATGGGCGCCTGGAGCGCCGACTCGAAGACGCACGTGTCCCATATGGACAGCGGCGACTTCTACGGCAGCGAAAAGTCCGCACTGATCGCCAACGCCGGCACGGTGCGCATCGAACTGGCCACCGCCGACGGCGCCACCAAGGTGCTGAAGGAAAAGACCAATGTGAAGGCCGGCGAGATCATCGACGCCGCCGTCCTCAGCAAGAACAAGCTGCGCGCCTTCCTGGAAGCGCAGGTGGAAGACGCCAAGAAGCAGGACGTGCTCTTCTCGATCCACGTCAAGGCAACGATGATGAAGGTCTCCGACCCGATCATCTTCGGCCACGTGGTGTCGGTCTTCTATAAGGACGTGCTCGCCAAGCACGCCGATACGCTGAAGCAGATCGGTTTCGATCCCAACAACGGTATCGGCGACCTGTACGCCAAGATGGCCGGCCTGCCCGCGGACAAGCGCGCGGAGATCGAAGCCGACCTGAAGGCCGAATACGAAAAGCGTCCGCGCCTGGCGATGGTCAACTCCGACAAGGGCATCACCAACCTGCATGTGCCCAGCGACGTGATCGTCGACGCGTCCATGCCGGCCATGATCCGCGAAGGCGGCAAAATGTGGGGTCCGGACGGCAAGGCCTACGACGCCAAGGCGGTGATCCCCGATCGCAGCTACGCCGACGTGTACCAGGTGGTGATCGAGGACTGCAAGAAGAACGGCCCCTACGATCCCGTCACCATGGGCACGGTGCCCAACGTCGGCTTGATGGCCCAGGCCGCCGAAGAATACGGTTCGCACGACAAGACCTTCCAGATCCCCGCCAACGGCACGGTGCGCGTGGTCGACGAGTCCGGCAAGGTGCTGCTGGAGCAGCCGGTGGAAGCCGGCGACATCTGGCGCATGTGCCAGACCAAGGACGCCCCCGTTCAGGACTGGGTGAAACTGGCCGTGAACCGCGCCCGCGCCACGAACACGCCCGCCGTGTTCTGGCTGGACAAGGACCGCGCGCATGACGCCCAGATCATCGCCAAGGTCGAGCGCTACCTGAAGGACCACGACACCAACGGCCTGGACCTGCGCATCATGAAGCCCACCGATGCATGCAAGTTCTCCGTGGAGCGCATCCGCCAGGGCAAGGACACCATCTCCGTGACCGGCAACGTGCTGCGCGACTACCTGACCGACCTGTTCCCCATCATGGAACTGGGCACCAGCGCCAAGATGCTGTCCATCGTGCCGCTGATGGCGGGCGGCGGCCTGTTCGAGACGGGCGCCGGCGGTTCGGCCCCCAAGCACGTGCAGCAGTTCGTGGAAGAAGGCTTCCTGCGCTGGGATTCGCTGGGTGAATTCCTGGCCCTGGCGGCGTCGCTGGAACACCTGGCCGATGTGCACAACAACACGGCGGCCCGTGTGCTGGCCAAGACGCTGGACGAAGCCACCGGCAAGTTCCTGGACAACGACAAGTCGCCCGCCCGCAAGGTCGGTGGCCTGGACAACCGCGGCAGCCACTTCTACCTGGCCCTGTACTGGGCCCAGGCACTGGCCGCGCAAACCGAGGACAAGGCCCTGCAGGCCAAGTTCACGGGCCTGGCCAAGGCGCTGACCGACAACGAAACCAAGATCGTGCAGGAACTGGCCGCCGCGCAAGGCAAGCCGCAGGACATCGGCGGCTACTACCGCCCGAACGCGGACAAGACCAGCCAGGCCATGCGGCCCAGCGCCACGCTGAACCAGGCATTGAAGCAGCTGGAAGCGTAAGGTCCTCGTGCCGCTCGCAATGAAGGCCGGCCTCGGGTAGCACCGAGGCCGGTTTTTTTTTGCGGGGCCACGAGCGGCCGCGGGTGCGGACAGTGTCCGGGAGCGGCGGCCCTGACGTGGCGGGGTCCTGGCGCCCGGGCTTGCGATTCAACAGGCATTCAGCTTTTCACCGCTCCGTCATAATCGTCACGTAGCGTTGCAGCCCTTTGATCCTACCCATGGAAAGGGGCTGTGAACATGCAGAAGTCGAAGCAAGCGCTGGCGCCCGCCACCCTGGCCGCGGCCATCGCGTCCGTCATGGCGTCCTTTTCCGCGCAGGCGGTGTCGCCGCCCGTGGTCATCGGCAGCGGCGTGACCGACACGACGCGCCGGACCATCCAGGGCACCGACAGCGTCATCGTGGAAAGCGGCGGCACCATCGATACCTCGGGCACGACGCTGACCGTCAATTCGGCCGTCCCGGCACCGGGCGTATCGATCACCAACTCGGGCACGATCAAATCCGGCAACCGCGGCATCGACACCAGCGGCAGCACCGCGGGGTCGCCCTTCAACTTCACGCTGACCAACAATGCCGGCGGCATCGTCACGACCAGTGACGACGGCATCCGCGTCAACAACGACGTCCCGGTCGGCCGCATCGTCGTCGAAAACGCCGGCACGATTACCTCGCAAAGCGGCCAGGCCATCGACTTCGACAAGATCAATACCGCCGGCAATGTCATCATCAACAACCGCGCGGGCGGCCTGATCCAGGCCAAGGACGCCGATGCGGTGCGTCCGGGCGAGGGCGGGCAGGTCAACAACTGGGGCGCGATCGTCTCGTCCGCGCCCGCCAATACCTCCGGCGATCCGGATGACGACCCGTCCAATGACGGCGTCGATATGCAGGGCCACGCCGCCGCCGTCCACAACTACGCCGGTGGCCTGATCTCCGGCGCGCGCCACGGCATTACCAGCGACGTCAATGTCGACGTCATCAACGAAGCCGGCGGCGCCATCGTCGGCCGCAATGGCTCCGGCGTCGGATCGGACGGCGACGGCACCGTCGTGAACCACGGCACCATCACCGGCGCCATCGACAGTACGTCGGTGAACGGCGATGGCGATGGCGTGGATATCGACGGCAAGGCCGATATCGCGAACACCGGCACCATCCAGGGCGTCGGCGCCAAGGGAGAAAAGGACGGATCGCCCAACAACAGCGAGGGCATCGCGGCCGGCGGCGGCAGCATACGCAACCTGACCGCGCGGTCCCTGATCAGCGGCCAGGCCAACGGCATCCTGATCGACGACAGCGCGGAAGGCGCCGCGCCGCATGCGACCACCCTGGTCAACGAAGGCACGATACGCGGCGTCACCGGTTTCGGTGTCAAGATCGTCGGCAACCAGGCCGACACGGTGACCAACGCCGGCCTGATCGAAGGCGGCAACGGCCTGGCCCTGGACCTGGGCGGCGGCAATGACACGCTGAACCTCCTGACCGGCTCGCGGATTGTCGGGCTGGTGGACGGCGGCGCCGGCAACGATACGGTCAACCTGATAGGCAGCGGCACCTTCGCCGGCGGCGTCAACTTCGAAAACCTGACCGTCAGCGGCGGCAGCTGGGTGCTGACCGGCAACCAGCAATACGCCAACGGCGTTACCGTGGGCCAGGGCGGCAGCCTGGATGTGCAAGGCACGCTGGCCGGCACGCTGACCATCGGGCAGGGCGCGCTGTTGAACGGCAATGGCACGCTGGGCAGCGTCAATGTGGCCGGCACCATCGCGCCGGGGCACTCCATCGGCACCCTGACCTTCACCGGCAACTACGCCCAGTCGGCCGGCTCGACCTACCAGGCCGAGATCGCCAGCGGCGGCGTATCCGACCTGATCAAGGTATCGGGCAGCGCATCGCTGGCGGGCAATGTGATCGTCACGCCGCTGCCCGGCACGCAGATTACGCCCGGCCTGCGCTACACCATCCTGTCCGCCGGCCAAGGCGTCAACGGCACCTACGGGTCGGTATCCAGCGCGACACAGATGCTATTCCTGCAACCGGCGCTGTCCTACGACCCCAACAATGTGTATCTGGCCTTCGACCGCAATGCCACGCGCTACGCCGACGTCGCGCGGACCGGCAACCAGCGCGCGGCGGCGCGCGGGGCCGACAGCCAGCCCTCTGGACAGCTGGTGCACGACACCATCGCACTGATGAACGACCCGCGTGACGTTCGCACCGCCTTCGACAGCCTGTCCGGCGAGATCCACGCCAGCCTGAAGACTTCCTTGCTGGAAGACAGCCACTTCGCCCGCGATGCGATCAACGATCGCCTGCGCGCGTCCTTCGCGGACAACGCGGCCGAGCCGCCCCGCGTGGCCGGCGCGGACGGCGCCGCCACGCCACTGCCCGCATCGGGCCGCCCGGCCATGTGGGCCCAGGTCCATGGCGCCTGGGGCGATATCGACGGCAACGGCAACGCCGCCAAACTGGAGCGCAGCATCGGCGGCTTCATGGTCGGCGCGGACTTCCCGCTGGCTTCCCGCTGGCGCGCCGGCGTGGCCGCCGGCTACGACCGCACCGACCTGAGCATCGATGGCCGCTCCAGCAGCGCCGACGTCGACAGCTATACGCTGGCGGCCTACGCCGGCACGCGATTCGGCGCGCTGGGTCTGCGCTTCGGCGCCGCCAATACCTGGCATCGCATCGACACGCAGCGCGACGTGGCTTTCGCCGGCTTCGCGGGCGCCACGAACGAGGCCTCCTACGACGGCAACACGGCGCAGATATTCGGCGAAGCCGGCTACACCTTGCAGTACGGCGCAGCCACCTTCGAACCCTACGCCGGCCTGGCCTACGCCCACCTGCACACGCAGGGCTTCGATGAAGGCGGCGACACCGGCTTGTCCGGCCGTCGCGACAATACCGGCGTCACCTACACCACGCTGGGCCTGCGCGCCACCAAGGCCGTGGAAGCCGGCGGCACCACCGCGCTCCTGCACGCCATGCTGGGCTGGCGCCACGCCTTCGGCGACACCACGCCCACCGCCACGCAATCCCTGCCGGGCGGATCGCCGTTCACCGTTTCCGGCGTCCCCATCGCCAAGGACGCCGCCATCCTGCAAGCCGGCCTCAACGTCCAGGTCGCCAAGAACGTTCGCGTGGACCTGTCGTACCAGGGGCAACTCGGCGACGGCGTCCGCCAGAACGGCGTAATGGCGAATGTCAAGGTGCGGTTCTGAACAGCAAAGCGGTCGGCAGCAGCCACGTCAGGCAAGGAACCATGCTTGGCGCATCGCCACCCATATTCCCTTGACAGAATATTCCACCAAGGGAATAATTTTATGAACTGGGATGTTGAGTACACCGATGAATTCGCGTCATGGTGGTCTTCCCTGGACGACAGTGAACGAGAATCACTGGATGCCAGTGTTGAACTGCTCATGGTCAACGGGCCCTCGTTGGGATTTCCACATAGCAGCGGCATAAGCAGCTCGAAACATCGCCACATGCGGGAGCTTCGGACCCAGCACGATGGCCGCCCGCTGCGGACGCTCTACGCATTCGATCCCAGGCGGTGTGCGATCTTGCTTATCGGCGGCGACAAGACCGGGGACAACCGGTGGTACACGACCCACGTCCCTGTCGCTGACCTTCTATACGATGATCACCTCATGCAGCTGGCTAAAGAAGGGCTTATCGATGGCTAAGAAATATTCCGAACTGCGCGCAACGTTGTCGCCCGAATCGCAGGCGCGCGCCAAAGCCAAGGCGCAGGCGATGATGGCCGAAATGCCCTTGCAAGAGCTCCGTCAGGCACGCGGCCTATCGCAGAAGATGCTTGCCGAACTACTTCACGTGCAGCAGCCGTCCATCGCAAAGCTGGAGAAGCGCGCCGATATGTACATCTCCACGCTGCGTAGCCATATCGAGGCCATGGGGGGCGAGCTGGATGTGATCGCGCGTTTTCCCGATGGCTCGGTGAAGATAAGCAATTTCTCGGAAATCGACGAGAACGCAGCAGCCTGAACCGGCAGCCGCCAGCGGGCATGGGCAGCACGCGGCGGCGCCCCTGCGCAACGGCTACCGCAATCCCACCATCGTCGACCGCAGCTGCGATGCGGTCTGGCGCAGCGGCTGCAGGAATTCCGCCACGGCGGTGTCTTCCTGGTAGGCGCCGGCCGGCAGGCTGACGTTGATGGCGGCGACGATGGTGCCGTCCTGGTCGCGCACGGGCACGGCCATGCCGGCGATGGAATCGTCCAGCTCGCCGTCCACCCAGGCGTAGCCGCGCTCGCGGGCCTGCAGGATGGCCTCGCGCAGGCGATCGCGGTCGACCACGGTGACCGTGGTCAGCTTCTTCAGCCTGGCGCTTTGCAGATAAGCCTCCAGCGCGTCGTCCTCCAGCCCGGATAGCAGCACCCGCCCCATCGACACGGCATGGGCGGGCAGCCGGCTGCCCAGCGAGGGGCTCATGGACAGGATGCGCTTGGTGTGCAGGCGCTGCACGTAGACGATGTCTTCCTCGTCCAGTACCGACACGGCGCAGGATTGCCCGATGCGCGCGCCCAGTTCTTCCAGCGCCAGCTGCGACTGCCGCCAGAACGGCAGCGTGTACAGATACGACAGGCCCAGCCGCAGCACCTTGGGCGTCAGCCAATAGTGCTTGCCGTCCGTCTTCACGAAGGACAGTTCGATCAGCGTCATCAGGAAACGCCGCACAGCCGTGCGCGGCAGCTCCACCGCCGCCGCGACGTCGGCCAGCGTCTGGCGCGCGTCTCCCTGCCCCATTGTTTCGATGATCCTGAGCCCGCGCGCGAAGGTGCGGACAAAGGATTCGCTTTCCGGCGTTGCCATGGATGCTCCAGCGTGCGAACGGGCACGCGTGTGCTTGACACCCGTGCCCCGACTGCCCACAATGACCGTATAGCGGATGGATATGTCCGCTTAGCGGTCATTATAAGCAGCTCGACCGCATCGCGCAAGTCCGTGCGGCGGCCGACGTCCGGACGTGCGGCCCCTCCCAACACCCGCCCTGGAAAGGCCATGACACAAACCACATTCGAGACAGATTTCTGGAAAGACGCCGCGGCGCGGAAGATCTGGGATGACATCGTCCCCGGCGAGCCCCGCAAAACCATCCCCTACACGCTGACGCTGGAAGCCATCCAGAAGTACTGCAGGGTCGTGGGCGACATGCACCCCCTGTACTTCGACGAAGACTACGCCAAGAAGTCGCCCTACAAAGGCCTGATCGCGCCGCCCGCCATCCACATCCTGCTGATGTTCGCCTGCACGCCCACCGACGACTGGATGCGCAGCCCCGGCACCGTCAACGCCGGCCAGTCCTGGAGCTACAACAAGCCGGCGCGGCCGGGCGACGTCATCCGGCTGGACGCCCGCGCCCTGGACAAGTTCATCCGCAAGGACCGCCTGTTCGTCGTGCACGACAACGTCTTCTTCAACCAGAACAACGAAGTGATCTGCTCCGGCCGTGGCTGGACGATCCGCCCCATGTAAGGAGACAACGATGACACAAGCATTCGACACGCTCGCGCCCGGCCACAAGATCGAGGGCCAGCCCTTCACGCCCACGCGCGAGTCCATCCGCGCCTTCTGCGAGGCCTCGCTGGACTACAACCCGCTGCATTGGGACGATAACTACATGCAGGGCAACTTCGGCAAGACCAATTTCGGCGGCATCATCATGCACGGCATGAACAACTTCGGCGTCATCACGCGCATGCTGACCGACTGGCTGTACGAACACGGCGGCGTGCAACGCCGGCTGGAAACGCGCTGGAAGGCGCCCGTCAAGCCCGGCGACACCATCACGCCGCACGGCGTGGTGACCGCCACCCGCAAGACCGAAAAAAGCCGCTGGGCGACGCTGGACGTGCAGGTGCTGAACCAGCGCGGCGAAACCGTGGCCGTGGGCGAAGCCATGGTGGAATTCCCCCACTGAACACAGCCCGCACCACTTGCACCGCTTGCATCGCGTGTGCGACGTGCCCACGAGCACGCCCTGCACGGCGTGCAAGCAGAGGACCAACGAGGAGACAAAAAATGAAGACATGGTTGCGCAACGCGGCCGCCCTGTTCCTGGGCGCCCTGTGCGTGGGGCCACTGCCGGCCGCCGCGCAGACTTTCCCCGATCGCGCGGTACGCATCGTCGTGCCCTTCCCGCCGGGCGGCACGACCGACATCCTGGCGCGCATGCTGGGCAACGCGCTGGGCGCGGAATGGAAACAGCCCGTGGTCATCGAAAACAAGCCCGGCGCCAGCGGCACCATCTTTTCCGAGCAGTTGGCCCGCACGCCGGCCGACGGCTACACCCTGATGGTCACCGCCACGCATCACGTCATCAACCCCGCGCTGTACAAGAACCTGCGCTACGACAGCAAGACCGACTTCACGCCCATCGCGCAGGTGGCGGCCGTCCCCAACGTGCTGGTCGTCAACACGGAATTCGCCGAACGCAACCGGATCGACACCGCGGCGGACCTGGTCGCCTACGCCAGGGCCAATCCGGGCAAAGTCAATTTCGGCTCGGCCGGCACGGGCGGCGCCAACCATCTGTCGGGCGAACTGTTCAAGTCCATGACGGGCGTCAGCATGGTCCATATCCCCTACAAGGGCGCGGCGCCGGCGCTGAACGACCTGCTGGGCGGGCAGATTCCCGTGATGTTCGACTCGGTTCCCGGCGTACTGCAGCACATCAAGGCCGGCAAGCTGCGCGCGCTGGGCGTCACGTCGCTGACGCGCTCCGCCGCGCTGCCCGACGTCCCGACGCTGGACGAGGCCGGCATCAAGGGCTTCGAAGCGACCGCATGGTTCGGCCTGTACGCACCCGGCAATATGGACCCGAAGCTGACCGCCAAGCTGTCGCATGACGTCCTGGCGGCCTTGAACACGCCGGCGGTCAAGGAACAGTTCGCGCAGCAGGGCGCGGTGCCTGGCACGATGACGCAGCCGGAATTCGCCCGCTTCGTCGGCGCCGAAATGGACAAGTGGGCCAAGGTCATCAACGACGCCCACATCACCATCCAGTAGGGACAGCGGTATGACGGCAACGAGCAACATCCCCGCGGGCGGCCAGGCCCCCGCGGGCCCGCAGGCCAGGAAGGCCCTGTCCCACATCCGCGTACTGGACCTGTCGCGCATCCTGGCCGGCCCCTGGTGCACGCAGAACCTGGCCGATCTGGGCGCGGACGTCATCAAGGTCGAGCGCCCCGGCACCGGCGACGATACGCGCGGCTGGGGACCGCCGTGGATCCGCGACGGCGCCGGCCAGGACACGCGCGACTCCACGTACTACGCGGCGGCCAACCGCGGCAAGAAATCGCTGACGCTGGATATCTCCACGCCGGAAGGCCAGCGCATCGCGCGCGACCTGGCGGCCCAGAGCGACGTGGTCATCGAGAACTACAAGATCGGCGACCTGAAGCGCTACGGCCTGGATTACGACAGCCTGCGCGCCATCAATCCGCGCCTGGTGTATTGCTCCATCACCGGCTACGGCCAGGACGGACCCAGCGCCAGCAAGCCGGGCTACGACTTCGTCTTCCAGGCCATCGGCGGCCTGATGAGCATTACCGGCGAACGCGACGACCTGCCCGGCGGCGGCCCGCAGAAAGCCGGCATCGCCATCGCCGACGTCATCACCGGCATGTACGCCACCATCGCCATCCTGGCCGCGCTCAACCATCGCGACGTATCGGGACTGGGCCAGTACATCGACATGGCCTTGCTGGACTGCATCGTCGCGCTGGGCGGCAACCAGGTCACCGGCTACTTCGCCACCGGCAAGGCGCCGCGCCGCTACGGCAACGCGCATGCCAGCCTGGTGCCCTACCAGGTGTTCGCCGTGGCCGACGGCGAGATCGTGGTGGCGGTGGGCAACGACGATCAATGGCAGCGCTATTGCGCGGCCATCGACCGGCCCGACCTGGCCGCCGACCCGCGCTGGCGCAAGGTCACCGGCCGCATCCAGGGCCGCGACACGCTGGTGCCCGCGCTGGCGCGCACCATGCTGGACCGGACCGCGAGCGAGTGGCTGCAACGCCTGGAAGCCCATGGCGTACCTTGCGGCCGCATCAATGACTACGAACAGGTATTCCAGGATCCGCAGGTGATACACCGCGGCCTGCGGGTCGACATCCCGCGTCCGCCGGCCGCCGACATCGACGGCGTGGTTTCGACCATCGCCAGCCCGCTGCGGCTGCGCGATACGCCGCCGCGCTATGACCTGCCGCCGCCACGGCTGGGCGACAACACCGAAGCGGTGCTGAGCACCTTGCTCGGCTATACCGCTCAGCAGATCGCCGAACTGCGCGAGCGGCGCATCGTTTGAAACGGAGCAGTGCGGACCATGCATGAATCACCATTGGCCATCTATCGCGGCCATCTGGCGGCGGGCCGGCTCGCCTACCAATATGACCCGGCCACGGCCCGCGCGGTGTTTCCGCCGCGCGTGCTGGGCCCCGGCTCCGGCACCGGCGCCGCGCAACTCGAATGGCGCATCAGCGCCGGCCTGGGCACCATCCACGCCGTGACCATCGTGCATCCGCGCGACCAGGACGCCTACAACGTGGTGCTGGTCGATATGGACGAAGGCTTTCGCCTGATGAGCCGGGTGGAAGGCGACGCCGCCCAAGCCACGCCGGCGCCGGCCATCGGCATGCGGGTGCGCGTGCGCGCCTTTTCTCCCCCGGACGGCGGCGAACCCTATCCCGTGTTCGACCTGCAAGACTCATTGGACTCGCCGGAGGCAGCATGAACCAGCCATTGCGACGCGGCAGCGTGGCCATCGTCGGCGCCGCCGAATCCGACCTGGGCAAGGTCGCGCCGGGCCTGGGTCCCATCGACCTCATGGCGCAGGCCACGGCGCGCGCGCTCGACGACTGCGGGCTGTCCCTGCGCGACGTGGACGCCGTATTCGCCACCACATCGCAAAGCCGCATGCCCACCCTGGCGCTATGCGAATACCTGGGCATCCAGCCGCGCTATCACGACGCCACCAATATGGGCGGCGCCTCGTTCATGACGATGGTCGGACGCGCGCAGGCCGCCATCGAAGCCGGCCTGTGCGAAGTCGCGCTGATCGCCTACGGCAGCACCCAGCGCAGCATGGGCCGCGCCAATGTCGCCGCGCCCGACCTCAATCCGCACGAAACGCCCTACCGCCCGCTGTACACGGCCAGCTCCTATGCGCTGGCGGCCTCCCGCCACATGCATGAATACGGCACCACGCGGCGGCAACTGGCGGAAATCGCCGTGGCGGCGCGGCAGTGGGCCTTGCGCAATCCCGCGGCGTGGGAGAAAAAGCCCTTGACGGTCGATGAGGTGCTGGCATCGCCCATGATCAGCGAGCCGCTGACGCTGCGCGACTGCTGCCTGGTCACGGACGGGGGCGGGGCGCTGATCGTGACAAGCGCCGCACGCGCCCGCGACCTGCGCCGCCCGCCGGCCTATATGCTCGGCGTGGGCGAGGCCATCAGCCACTACTCGATTTCCGCGATGCCCGACCTGACCGCCACCGCGGCCGCGCAATCCGGCGCCCTGGCCTACCGCATGGCGGGCCTGGCGCCCGGCGACATGGACGTGGCGCAGCTGTACGACGCCTTCACCATCACCACGCTGCTATTCCTGGAAGACCTGGGCTTCTGCCCCAAGGGCGAGGGCGGACGCTATGTGGAAAACGGCCGCATCGCGC
Organism: Bordetella bronchialis; assembly: GCF_001676705.1. Classification (NCBI taxonomy): domain Bacteria; kingdom Pseudomonadati; phylum Pseudomonadota; class Betaproteobacteria; order Burkholderiales; family Alcaligenaceae; genus Bordetella; species Bordetella bronchialis. Next base: position 289,493 of record NZ_CP016170.1, on the reverse strand, counting down.
CCGGTGGGGAAATGCCGGTGAATACCAGCGGCGGCGGCCTGTCCTACTGCCATCCCGGCATGTATGGCATCTTTGCCCTGATCGAGGCGGTGCGCCAGCTGCGCGGCGATTGCGGCGAGCGGCAGATCGCCGGCTGCCAGACCGCATTGGCGCATGGCAATGGCGGAACGCTGTCGAGCCAGAGCACGGTGATCCTGGGCAGCGCGGCGGTGCTTTGAATCGGTCCGGCCCCGCGCGAATGCGCGGGCCTTTCGCCGCCCGCCGCGCCGCCCATGGGCAAGGCGGCTACAGCGCGCCCTTGAACGACTTGGTCCAGTAGTCCAGGAACTCGGCCTTGGTGGCCACCAGCTTTTCCAGCTCGTACGGATAGATGCGCTTCAGCTCTGCGTCGGTAAAGCCGACGCGCTGCTGCAGGTCCGGGGGCAGCGGCGCGTTACGCACGGTGGGCGCATAGCCCATGGCTCGCGCGAAGTGGACCTGTCCCTCCGGCTCCAGCAGCGCGTTCATATACGTCCAGGCCGCGTCCGGATTGCGGGCGTTTTTGGGAACGGCGCCTTCGAAAGTTACCGGTATCGTGCCTTCCTTCGGAATGGTGAACGCCAGCGGCAGGCCGGCGTCGCGCCATTGCAGCGCGCGCGCCTTCCACATGCAGGCCATCCAGATCTCGCCGGACTTGAAGGCCGTCGCCACCGCTTCATTGGAGGGATAGACGCGCGGCTTGTTCTTGGCCAGTTGCTCCAGGAATTTCTTGCCGGGCTCGAAACTTTCGAAGCGGCCGCCGCTCTGGCCGGCGCCCAGGAACAGGCCGTTGTACAGATAGAGGATGTCGGAGAACCCGACGCGGCCCTTGTACTTGGGGTCCAGCATGATCTGCACCGAATCCGGCGGCGATGAGAACTGCTGCGTGTTGTAGACCAGCGTCATCGCGCTGAAGATATGCGGAATGGAGTACGGCGTCTTGAACTGGTCGTATACGTTCGCCAGATTGGGCAGGGCGGACTGGTGTTCCTGGATGGGCGACAGGGCGCCGGACCGCGAGCCGTCGTACATGTCGACCTCGCCCAGCAGCGCGACGTCCATGCTGCCGCGGCGGGAATTGCGTTCGGACCGCAGCTTGGTCAGGCGCGGCACCGCGTTGCCGGTGTCGAAGACCACGTTGATGTCCTGCTTGGCCACCAAAGGCGAGATGTATTGCTGCAGCAGGTTCTGGTAATCGCCGCCCCAGGTTCCGACGATCACTTCCTTGCCGGCCGCCCGGGCCATGCCAGGCAGCAGCGGCAGCGCGGGCGCCAGCGCCAGTCCGCCGGCGGTTCTCAAAAAGCGGCGACGCCGCGGGTTCTCGTGGTTCATGAACGACCCCCATCCAGAAAATGAATTGACGACAAGGACAGCGATAAATCAGCAGAAACAGGCGCGCGAGGCCGTTGCCGGTCTGGCCGGAAGTACAGCGCCCCGCATGAGCCGTGCGAACCGCGGCGGCGCGGCCCCGCAAGGCGTGCCGGCCCTGTTGCCGCCGGCGCGGCGGGATGCGCCATCATGCCAGCGCCTGCAACGAGACGGGCGCATCGGCAGGCAGGTCCCGCATGGCATGGCCATCCAGGTCACGCGTGATGACGATCAATACATCCTGGTCCGGCGACACGGTCGCCATGCGGCGCGGCATGCCGAAGGTCGTGCCCACGCTCTGTACCAGCACCGGCTCGGGGCAATCGCTTACCCGCAGCAAGGCTTTCAACCGCAACAGGCGGTCCCCGCACAGGCCCGCCAGGTCGTCGAGCCACGTTGAAAAAGCCGACCATGCGACGGGCTGGCGCACCGTGCCGCGCCATACGCGTATCCGCGGATGATCGATAAGGGCGTCCCGCCCCGCGATGGCGGCGGCGCCTGCCGCGTTCAACGCGGCCAACGCCATATCCGTGGCCGCGGCCGCCGCCAAGGGCGCGAACGCCCGCGCCACGGCCAGCGCGCGGTCGGTTTCGGCGACAATCTCCGCCAGCGGATTCAAGGCCCTGGCGCGCGCCGCATGCAGGCCCAGCACGCCGTCTTCGCCGGGCGACGCTACGCCGGGCGACGTTTCGCCGGGCGACGTTTCGCCGGGCGACGCTTCGCCGGGCGACGCCAGATCGGTCTTGGTCAGCACGATCCGCTGGGCGGCGGCGAACTGGGCCGCGGCTTCCTCGAACTGCTCGTCGCCCAGCGGGCCGCGCGCGCAGTCGTAGGTCGTCACCACGCACAGCCGCAAACCACGTCCCACAAGCTCGGGGTCCGCCAGGGACGCGATGATAGGCCCCGGGCGCGACAAGCCGCTGGTTTCCAGGATGATCCGGGCAAGCGGCCTGCCATCGGGGCGCGGCGCATTCAGCAGCGCGTGCACCGTATCGACCAGGCCGCTACGCAGGGAGCAGCAGACGCAACCGTTGGCCAGCAAGGTCATGGGCACGCCGCTGCCGCCATCGGCCACGATGGCGCCATCGACGCCGATTTCGCCGGCCTCATTGACGATTACAGCGGTATCGCCGGCGTCCTCCGCGCGCAGGAAATCGACCAGCAGGCTGGTCTTGCCACTGCCCAGGAAGCCGCACAGGACGATCAGTTCAACGGGCGTGGGGCGGTCCATCGGGGTCTCCTTCCCAGCTGCCCTTGACCAGCTCCCGCACGTCGGCAAGCAGCTGTTCGGTGTCGAACACCACGCCGCCCTTCACGGTGTAGCGCAACGAGCGTTTCCATTCCACCTTGCCGCTGTCGTCGTTCAGGCGCATGGCGCCGGTGCCGTATAGCAGCTTGAAGTCTTCCAGCGGGTTCTGGTCATGCACCAGCAGGTCCGCGCGCTTGCCCACGTCCACCGATCCCGTGTCCTCGCCCACGCCCAGCAGGTCCGCGCCCAGCGACGTGGCGGCGCGCAAGACTTCCAGCGGATGGAAGCCGGCCTCCTGCAGCAATTCCAGTTCGCGCACGAAACCGAAGCCGTAGATCTGGAAGATGAAACCCGAGTCGCTGCCCGCGCAGACCCGCCCGCCCAGGTTCTTGTACTCGTTGATGAACTGCATCCACAGGCGGTAGTTCTGCTTCCACTCGATCTCGTTGGTGGTGCTCCAGCGGTACCAATAGGCGCCATGCCCGCCACGCTGGGGCTGGAAGTACTTCCAGATGGCGTTCCAGGTGTAGTCGTCGTGCCAATCGGCGCGGCGTGCCCGCATCAGGTCGCGGTTGGCGTCGTAGATGTTGAAGGTGGGCACGAAGGTGTGGTCCAGCTCCAGGAAACGGTCCATCACCTCGCGCCACTTGGCGCTGCCGGGCTGCGCCGCCTGCATGAAGGTCTGCCCGGCCAGCGCGAAGCGGAAATATTCGTCGCCGTAGTTGTAGTCCGTGGGGAAATCCTGCACGACACGGTTCTCGAACAGGGCCTCGGGCAGGCCGTAATAGTGTTCGGAGCTTGTCAGCCCCCATTGCGCCGATTTCAGGGCGTTCACGCGCGTGACCGCCATCTGCGCGTGGTGGCAGCCGGACCGCAGGCCTACCTTGCGGGCCTCGTCCAGCGCCGCCTGCATGATGGCGGGCGGCGCGCCGAAAAACTTGATGCCGTCCGCGCCGCGCGCCTTGATCCTGCGCACCCATTCCCGTCCCTGTTCCGGCGTGTGGATGGTCTTGACGCGATCGTTCACCGCGGGAAAGACCACGTGCGCCAGGATGCGCGGCGCCGCGATCTCGTTGTGTTCGGACTTTTCTTTCTGGTCCAGGTTCCAGCCCAGGCCGTTCATCGAACCCATTTCGCGAACGGTGGTCACGCCATGCGCCAGCCACAGCTTGTAGATGTAGTCGGCCGGCGGCGCCACGCCGCTCATGGTGTGGTAAGGCGTACCGATGTGCGCGTGCGAGTCCACGAAACCGGGCGTCACGAACTTGCCGTGGCAGTCCAGCTCGCGGTCGCCCGCGGCCGGACGGCGGTCGGGGTGGATGGGCTTGTGCGGCGTGCCCACCAGGACCAGAGCGGCGATCCGGTCGTTCTCCACCACGATATCCACGGGTCCCCAGGGCGGCGCGCCGGTACCGTCGATCACGGTCGCGCCGCGCAGCACCAGGCGATTGAACGGCCCCTCGCCGCGGTCGCGATGCGTGGCCGCGGAGGGCGGGTGCCAGCCCTTGGCGGCGTTCAATGCGCGCGATTCCTCGCCGACGTCCACATTCGCATAGGGATTATCGATGGCCATGGTCAGGCCTCCAGTGCGTCGTGGAAGATCTTGCCGTCCTTCATTACCAGCGGGATATGGTCGCCCTGGCCCAGCAGGCAGGACACATCCTTGTAGGGGTTGCCGTCCACCACCAGGACGTCCGCGATCGCGCCGGGCACGATGCGGCCCAGACGGTCCCGCATGTTCAGGACCTCCGCCGCGATACTGGTGGCGCTCTGGATGACTTCGTGCGGGCTCAGCACCTGCGCGCGCAGGCGGAATTCATCGCTCTGCAGGCGCTGCGACGGTCCCAGCAGGTCCGAGCCATAGCCCATCTTTACGCCGGCGCGCTTGTAGATCTCCAGCGACTTCAGCCCCGCCGTGCGCACGGTGGCGATCTTGGCCACGCTGTCGGGCGGCAGGCCGTATTCCGCGCCTTCGTTGGCCAGGGCCTCGTAGGTCACCAGCGTGGGCACCACAAAGGCGCCGTGCGTGGCCATTACCGCGGCCGCGTCGTCGTCGATCAGGTTGCCGTGCTCGATGGTGCGCACGCCGCATTTGACGGCGCGGCTGATCGCTTCCGCGGTATAGGCGTGCGCCAGCACATAGGTTTGCCGGCCGCGGGCCTCCGCGACGATGGCGCGGATCTCGTCTTCCGAGTAACCGAAGGACGCGATCGGATCGGTCGGGGACGCCACCCCGCCGGACGCCATGATCTTGATCTGGTCCGCGCCCATCTGCAATTCCTGGCGCACCGCCTTGCGCACGTCGTCGACGCCATCGGCCACGCGGCCGATATCGCCGGCGCGGAAGCAGCAGCCGCAGAAACTCATGGGGCGCAGGTGATCCGAACGCGGACGCGAGTCGCCATGGCCGCCGGTCTGGCTGATGGCGCGGCCGGAGATGAACAGGCGCGGTCCGACCACCGTGCCTTCCTCCACGGCGCACTTCAAGCCCCAGCCGGCGCCGCCAGCGTCGCGCACCGTGGTGAACCCGCGCCGCAGCATGGCGGCCATGATGGGCACCGAACGCATCATGACCAGGGCGTCGGGCAGCATGCCCTGCGTGCTCAGGTTCAGCTGCGTCGCCATCACGTGCACGTGCAGGTCGATCAGGCCCGGCATCAGCGTGCGGCCTCGCACGTCGATCTGCCGCGCGGATTGCGCGACGATGGGACGGTCCGAGACCTCCTTGATCGCACCGTCTTCGACCAGCACGTGCATGCCTTCGCGCAGTTCGGGCGATTCCGGGTCCAGCAGGTTGGCGTTCTTGAACAGGATGGCGGTCATACAGGGGCTCCGTACGGCGGATAGGGTGGATCAGGACGCCATGGTCCTGACGTAGCGGCGATGGATCAGCCAGTTGGACAGCAGGGCCATGACGAGGGTGGCGCACACCAGGACCAGCGCCATGGCGGATCCGAAGGGCCAGTTGGACGCGCGCGTGATCTGGTCGTACAGCGCCGGCGCCATCATCGTCAGCCCGGTGCCGCCCAGCAGCACCGGCGTGGCATAGGCGTTCATGCACAGGATGAACACCAGCATGGTTCCGGCGGCAACCCCCGGCGCGGCAATCGGCAGGACGACGCGGCGGAAGGTGGTGAAGAAGCCTGCTCCCAGGTTGCGGGCCGCTTCCTCCACGGCGAAGTCCATGCCTTCCAGCACGCTCTGCAAGGTCAGGATCAGGTAGGGCATGACCACCGCGGTGGTGCCGACGATGACGGCCGTGGGCGTGTACATGAGCTGCAGGGAATGCTCGATCAGGCCCAGCCCCTTCAGGACGGCGTTGACGATGCCGGCATTGCCCAGTATCACCATCCAGCCCGCGGCCCGCACGACGCTGCCGACCATCAAGGGAAAGACCAGCAGGATGACGAAAAGGCTCTTGTAGCGGCTTTCCGTGCGCGCCAGGAAGTAGGCCACCGGAAAGCCCAGCCCCAGGGCAAGCACGGTGCACAGGGCGGCCACGCCTATCGTGGTCAGGAATACGTCGCGATAGTAGGGATCGGCAAAGAAGCGCACATAGTTTTCGGCCGTGAAGGCCTGCTGCATCATCTCGTTGGGATCGAAATGATTGAAGCTGTAGCGCACCAGCTGCAGCAGCGGAACCATGATGATCAGCAGTACCGCCAGCGAGGCCGGAAAGGCCAGGCCGGCGCCCAGGCGCACCGGCCTGCCATTGGGGCGCGTGGCGACAGCCGGGACGGACGATGTGGCGGCCATGGCGTCACTCCGCGAACATCACGCAGTCCACGGGCTCGAAGCAGGCCCACACGCGTGTCCCGGCCTGGGTCGGCGCGCCCCGCCTGTCGCTTGCCACGGCATCGTTGGCGCCATTGGCGCCGTTGGGCAGTTGGCTCAGGATCGTTTCGCCGCTTTCCAGCCTGACCCGCACTTCCAGCAGCGAACCCAGGTACACCGTGGATTCCACCACGCCGGGCAGCGCATTGCCGCCACCCGCTTCGGCGGACAGGCGCACGCGTTCGGGGCGCACGCCCACGTGGCGCGCGCCGGCCGGCCCGCCCTGGACGCGGATGCGCGTGCCTTTCTCGGTACCGAATACGCCGCCGTCCGCCAGCCCGCCGCGGAAGAAATTCATCTTGCCCAGGAAATCCGCCACGAACAGATTGGCGGGCTTTTCGTACAGGGCCTCCGGCGTGCCGACCTGCTGCACCTTGCCGTCGTGCATGATCGCCATGCGGTCGGCCATGGCCAGGGCTTCCTCCTGGTCATGCGTGACGAACACCGTGGTCAGGCCCAGCCGCTGCTGCAGCGCGCGGATTTCCTCGCGCACTTCGACACGCAGCTTGGCATCCAGGTTGGACAGCGGTTCGTCCAGCAGGAACACCTTGGGCTGGATGGCCAGCGCCCGGGCGATCGCCACCCGCTGCTGCTGCCCACCCGAGAGTTGCCGCGGATAGCGGTCGCGCAGCGCGGCCATGCGCACCATGTCCAGCACGTCGCGGATGCGCGCATCGCGCTCGGCGCCGGGGACTTTATGCATTTCGAGTCCGAAGGCGACGTTCTGCGCCACGGTCATGTGGGGAAACAAGGCATAGCGCTGGAAGACCATGCCGGTATCGCGCTTGTGCACGGGGAGGTCGGTGACGTCCTTGCCGCCGATGCGTATGCTGCCCGCCGAAGGCGCGAGGAAGCCCGCGATCATGCGCAGCGTGGTGGTCTTGCCGCAGCCGCTGGGCCCCAGGAAGGCGACCAGTTCGCCATCGGCGATTTCCAGCGAGAAGTCGGCGACCGCGACGGATGCGCCGAATTGCTTATGCAGGTTCTCCAGGGACACCTTGGCCATGTGCTTACACTACCTGGCTGAGTTTGACGAAGCGGTCGGTCGCCAGCATGATCAGGCCCAGCAGCAGGATCTGTACGGACGAGACGGCGGCGATGGTCGGGTCGAGGTTGAATTCCAGGTATTGCATGATCGCGATGGGCAGGGTGGTACGCCCGGGGCCCACCAGCGACAGCGATAACTCCAGGTTCTCGAACGAGACGATGAAGCTGAACAGGGCGGCCGCGACGATGGCCGGCCGCAGCATGGGCAGCGTGATCCGCATGAAGGCGACGCGCCCGCTGGCGCCCAGGTTGCGGGCGGCCTCTTCGATGGACGGATCCAGGCCGGCCATGCTGGCGCTGACCAGTCGCACGGTCCACGGTATCGTCAGGCAGACGTGCGCGATGACCAGGCCGCCATAGGTCCCGACGATGTCACGATCCAGGAAGTTTTCTGCGCGCAGGTAGAACAGGTAGATCGCGATGCCGGCGACGATGCCGGGCACGAGCAGGGGCGACAGCAGCATGGTGTTGACCCACGACGCGCCCGCGAAGCGGTAGCGCATCATCCCCAACGACGCCATCACGCCCAGGGCGACGCCACATACCGCGGCCAGGAGCGCGACCTGCAAACTGAAAACGAAGCCGTTGGCGAAGGCTTCGTTGGCCCAGGCCTTGACGTACCACTGCACGGTGTAGCCGGAGGGCGGGAAGTACAGGATGGCGTCTTTGAAAAAGCTGAGCCACACCACGACGATCAGCGGGCAAAGCATGAACAGGTACATCAACGCGACGAAGGCCCGGTGCAGGAACCTGGCCCAGGGAAAGCGGCCTCGGCGCCTGACCACGGTGTGCTCCGCGTCCATGGCGGAAGTTGCTGTCGTAGCCAAGAAGCGTGTCCTCGGTGCATGTCGCGCCGGTGGCGGGAAGGTGCCCGCTAAAAAACATCGGCGGCGGTGGTGGAACCCGCATCTTAGGAAGCCAGCCGGTTCACTGGAATAATGGTTAACCTGAATAGCGGTGGCGTAGTACCCGCGGTGCATCAGGGTGTTACCGTTGGGGATTATTTGGGGTTTTCCCGGTTGATGCGGGGTTGGATGGCGTCGCTGACTGGCGGCGGTTGCCGGGGGCACGCGGGCGATGGCGTCGGGGTGCGGGGGCGGTGAACGACGATCGACACGTGGCACTTGACCCGTGGCACGTGCCAGGTGCCGGATGCCAGGTGGCTGTGCTTGGGCCGTCCGCAGGGGGTGAAGCCTGTCGGGGCCGGCCCGCTCGGCCGGTCCGGGGCCCAGGCCCCGGACACCGCTACGCTAATCTCGTCCGGCGGGCGTTTGGCGCCGGGTTCTTTGCGCACGGCATCCGCGCCACGCCTCCCTTCGATTCCGCTCGCTCGGCCTCGGACGGGCCGTCCCCGACAGGCTTCACCCCCTGCGTACTTCGCTGTCTCTCAGTTACGGGCGCTGGGGCGGGTGGGTTTCTTGCGCTTCGTGGATATGTCCGGCGCCGATGAAAGGCGTTGCATGCCCGCCACTTCCTGGCCGCCCTGCGCGGCCAGGAAGTGGCTACGCGATTTCGCATGCATGGGATGCGGGATGATGGCGGGCTCCGCAGATATCGCGATACCGATCATGCGATCGAGCGCTAGGGCGTCTCATGGTGACGGTCGGCTTCCTTGCGCTTCGTGGATGCGCCTGCCACCGATGGAAGGCATTGCACGCCCGGGCTTCGTGACCGCCCAGCGCGGCCACGAAGTCCATACGCGATTCCGCATGCATGGGATGCCGCTTCAAGACGAACCGAGCCCATATCCGTTGCGTCGCGGGTGGAGTGGGGAGAGCGCAGAGCCATGCAGGCAAACGCCACCGCGTAAGTTTTTTCCGGCCCCGCAGGGGGGCCGGAAAAATCGGCACCGCAAGATGCTCCAACCCACCCCAGGTCGCGAGAAAAAGGCCAAGCACCCAGCCCGCCCCAGCGACCGCGAATGAGAGACATTGGAGTACGCAGGGGGTGAAGCCTGTCGGGGACGGCCCGTCCGAGGCCGAGCGAGCGGAATCGAAGGAAGGCGTGGCGCGGACGCCGTACGCAAAGAACCGAGCGCCTAACGCCCGCCGGACGAGATTAGCGTAGCGGTGTCCGGGGCCCGGGCCCCGGACCGGCCGAGCGGGCCGGCCACGACAGGCTTCACCCCCTGCGGACGGCCCAAGCACAGCATCGAATCGCAAGCATGCAAACGGCGCAAGCACAACACCGATCACAAGCACGCAAACGACCCAAGCACAACACCGATCACAAGTATGCAAGCGGCATAAGCACACCCACCCATCTCAGGCATACCGGACCCGCCCAAAGAACCCCACCTACCTCCGCCCCACGCACTTCTCATAAAGCCCCAACATCGCCCGCCCAGGATCGTACTTGTCCTTCAAGGCCTCATACGCCTCCATCCCGTACGCCTTATCGAACCCATCCCGACTGAGATAAACATCCGAATACAGCGACTTGATCCCCCCACACCGCAAAACCTCCTGCTCGATCAGCCGATTGAAATACCCCGGCTCGCGCGGCGTGCGGCTCCGCACCACATCCCAGAACCCGAAGTTCACATAAAGCTCCCCCGGCCGCACCGGATAAAGCGTGAACGCCGCACTGGAAGCCGGCACCCGGATCGGACAGATCCAGATCGGCAACACCCCGATCTCCCGCAGCAGGAACTCCAGAAACCCCGCCGCATGCGCGATCGGAATATCGACATCCTGGATCACCGACTCAGGATGCAGCCCCCGCCACCGCGCCAGCCGCCGCGTCAATCCCCAACGCGAATTGAAGCGCATCAACCGGGTATAAGTACGGGAATTCAATCGCGATCGCCCGTACAGGCGTCGAAGCAGCGGATGCTGCGCGCCCAGGTTCTTCGAGCACCAGAACCAATCCGTATCCCACCGCCAAAGATAGCCATAGGTACTCAGATAATCGACCGGCCGCTCCAGCAAGGACCGGTAGTAGATATGTTCGTAGGTATAGTCGCCGACCCATTCGGCGTCCGCCACGAAGCGCCCCGTGCTCAGCACCATGGTATGGCCGTCGAACACCACCCCGTCGACGAAATCCGCATCGCTATCGCAGGCCATCGCCAACGCATCGAAGAACTCCCGGGGCGACCCGCTACGGACGTGCGCCACTTTGACATAAGGCCGCACCGGCAACGTCCGCATCACCAGGCGCAAGGCGTAGCCCAGCGTGCCGTAGGAATTGGGAAAGCCATGGAACAGATCGCGATGCGCGTTGTCCGGCGTGCAGGTCACGATATCCCCACCCGGCAGCAGAACGTCCAGCGACAGCATCGTGTCGTGCGCCAGGCCATGGCGGAAAGAGGTCGCCTCGATCCCCACCCCCGCCACCGCGCCGCCCACGGTGATCGTCTTGAGCTGCGGCACTACCGCCGGCATGACGCCGTGCGGCAGCGTGGCGTCCACCAGGGCCTCGTAGGTCGCCAGGCCTTCGACCTCCACCGTGCCGGCGGCCGCGTCCACGGCATTGACGTGATGGAAGGCGCTCAGGTCCAGGCGCCGCTTGGCGCCTTCCTCGCGGTCGCGGAACAGGTTCGACGTACGCTTGGCCAGTCCCAGCGGCGCGCCATCGGCGGACTGGCGCCGCAAGGCGGCGCGCAGCGCGTCGACGCGTTGCGCATAGGCGTCAGCGGTCATAGAGGTGCGCGCGCGACATCGGATAGTTCGCGCGGGTAATGTTGCCCTTGCTGAATACGATCTGGAACAAATGTGTATAGCCGGTGGGCAGCCGGAACATCTCCGCGCAGCCGATCAGGTAGGTTCTCCATATCCGCCGGAAGCGTTCGTCGAAACGGCGGGGATCGATCGCATGGATGGTCTCCCAATGGCTCTCGAAGCGGCTGGCCCAGGCATCCAGCGTCGGCGCATAGTGGCGGCGCAGGTTCTCGATATCGACGACCTCCAGGCCCGCGCGCTCCATCTCCACGATGACCTCGGCCAGGCTCGGGATCCAGCCACCCGGAAAAACGTGCTTGCGGATGAAGAGCTCCGTCTCGAACCGGCCCACGTGGCCGATGAAGTGCAGCATCCCCAGCCCGCCCGGCTTCAGGAAATCCGCATGCGCGCGCACGACTTCGCCCAGCTGGTCGCGGCCGGCGTGTTCCAGTACGCCGATGGACACCACCTTGTCGTACTGGCCGTCCACGTCGCGGAAATCCGCCTCGCGCACCGCCAGCCGGTCCGCCAGGCCGCGCCGGCCGATCTCGTCGCGCAGCCAGTCCACCTGCTCCGTGGTGTTGTTCAGCCCCACGCCAGAGGCCTGGTGCCGTTCGGCGGCATGGAACATGAACCCGCCGAAGCCGCAGCCGATGTCGATGAAGCGGTCGCCCGGCGACAGCAGGATTTTGCGGCAGACGTGCTCCACCTTGTTGCGCTGGGCTTCTTCCAGCGTGCGGGTATGTTCGTCCCAATACCCGCAGGTGTACATCATCAGGGCCTCGTCCAGCCACGGCTTGTAGAACGAAGTCCCCAGGCCGTAATGGAAGCGGGCATTGGCCTTGGCGCGTGCGTGGTCGCGGTTGGAATGGCGCAGCTCGTGCAGGCCGTTCTCCGCCCGGTTGATCAGGTTGGTGCGTTTCTCGAAGCCGCCGGACATGGCCGCGGTCAAGGCGGCGCCCAGGTCGTCGACATCGACCTGCTGGTCGAAGTAGGCCTCCAGCAGTCCCATGTGTCCGCGTAGCGCGGTCGCGGCCAGCGCCCGGCGCGTGTGGAAAGTCAGGGTGAACGCGGGGTCTCCGCTGCCCATGGCGTGCCGGGCGCCGCCAGGCAGTTGCACCGCGAAGGGCATGCCCGAAAGCATGCTGAGGTTTTCCAATGCACCGTTGATAGCAAGAGACAGCGCCATCCGGAAATCCTTTACCGTAAGGGCCCCCTTGGGGCCGCAATGGGTTCTGTAAGGGTCACCGCTGACAACTCTAACTGCCCTGCGCACCGGGGGCCAACATCCGGGCCTTGCGCTTATGTACCGGCTCGATACAAAATACTACAGCGTTTATACACCCCCGTCCGTCAGGCGGTACCACGTGACGACGGCGTTCACATACACGCGCCGCAGCCCGTAAAGCGGGAAGGGCTTGATGGGCGAGGGGGGCACCGGCAGTGCGGCGCGGTCGCCGGTCGCGACGTATTCCGCCATCGCCTTGCCCATCGCCGTCTGCAGGCCGACACCGCGGCCCAGGCAGCCGATGTCTATCAGCAGGCCGGGCGCGGGCTCGTGCAGATGCGGCAGGTAGTCGCGCGTGATGGCGACGCGGCCGCACCAGCGGAATTCGAAGGGAATGCCGGCCACGCGCGGGAACATCTTCGCCATCACGCGCTCCAGGTGCCGCCAGTCCGCCGCGCCGCGCGGCTCGCGGAACGGTCCGCGCCCGCCCATCAGCAGGCGGCCCTGGTGATCGAGCCGGAAATACAGCAGCAGGTTGCGGGTGTCCGAACACACCTGCCCTTGCGGCAGGATGGCGGCGCGCACGTCCTCCGGCAAGGGGCGGGTGGCCACCTGGAAGGTGTTGGCGTCGATGATGGTGGGCTTGAGCCCGGGCCACAACTCGGCGCCGTAGGCATTGGTGCACATCACCACGCGGTCGGCGGCGACGCTGGAACCGGACGCCGTGGTGGCGACCCAGCGCGTGCCATCGCGCTTCAGCTCCGTGACGGGGCTGGCCGTATGGACGCGCGCACCGGCGTTCATGGCCGCGCGCGCCAGGCCGCGCACATAGCTCAATGGCTGTATGGTGCCGGCGCGGCCGTCGATCCAGCCGCCCAGGTATTTGTCGGTTCCCAGCAAGGCGCCGACTTGCGACCGGTCCAGCGGGCGTGCGTCGACCCCCCGGCTGGCCCATTGCGCCGCCCGGCGATGCGCCAGGTCCAGGGCCTGCGGGGTATGCGCGCCCTGTATCCATCCCGCCCGACGGCGCGGCACGTCCATGCCATGGCGTTCGATCAGGTCGAAGACGATGTCCGCCGTGCGGCCGGCGAAGTCGATGACCCGCTCGCCACGTTCGGCGCCATAGTGGGCCAGCAGTTCGTCGGGGTCGTATTTCAGGCCGGGAATCACCTGGCCGCCGTTGCGGCCCGATCCGCCGAAGCCGATCTCGCGGGCCTCCAGCACGACCACATCGATGCCGCGCTCGGCCAGGTGCAGGGCCGTGCTCAGCCCCGCGTATCCGCCGCCTATCACCAGCACATCGGCCTGCACCGGTCCCGCCAGCGCCTCGGTCGGCGGCGGCGGCGATGCCGTGGCGGCCCACAGGGAAGGCGAGAGCGGAAAGGGACCTTTGCCGCTATACAGCGCGGTATCGGGCGGAACATCGGGCGACATGGGCAATCCTTACATGGGATGCAGGACGCGCCGCAGGAAATCCTGCGTGCGGGGGTGGATGGGATGGTTCAACACTTCCCGCGCGGGGCCTTGCTCCACCACCACGCCGCCGTCGAAGAACAGCACGCGGTCGGCCACTTCGCGGGCGAAGCTCATTTCGTGGGTGACGACCACCATCGTCATGCCGTCGTCGGCCAGCTTGCGCATGACGCCCAGCACGTCACCCACCAGCTCCGGGTCCAGCGCCGATGTCGGTTCATCGAACAGGATGGCCTTGGGCTGCATGGCCAGGGCCCGCGCGATGGCCACGCGCTGCTGCTGGCCCCCGGACAATTGCGGGGGATGGGCGTTTTCCTTGTCGGCCAGGCCCACGCTGGCCAGCAGCTCGCGGCCGCGCTCCAGGGCCTGCCGGCGCGGCTCGCCCTTTACGTAGATCGGGCCTTCGACGACGTTTTCCAGCGCCGTGCGGTGCGGGAACAGATTGAAGCGCTGGAACACCATGGCGACCTGGGTACGGATCGACACGATGGACGCCGCGTCGCAGTCCACCCGCTGCCCGTCGACGGAGATCTCGCCCTCGTCGTAGCGCTCCAGTCCGTTGATACAGCGCAGGATGGTGGACTTGCCGGACCCCGAAGGCCCGATCACGCACACCACCTCGCCCTTGCTGATTTCGGCATCGATGCCCTTGAGCACCTCCAGCGCGCCGAAACGCTTGTGCACGCCTCGCATCAGGATCATTTGGCGGCATTCCTTTTTTCCAGATGCCGCACCAGCAGGATCAGCGGCACGCACATCACCAGGTACATCAGCGCCACCAGCGTGAAGACCGTCGCATTCTTGAAGGTGGACACCGCGATCAGCTTGCCTTGCAGCGCCAGCTCCGCCACCGTGATGGTGGATGCCTGCGAGGAGTCCTTCAGCATCATGATCATGATGTTGCCGTAGGGCGGCAGCACGATGCGCACCGCCTGGGGCAGCACAACGCGCCGCATCGTCAGGCTCCAGCTCATGCCCATGGCCATGGCCGCCTCGACCTGTCCGCGGTCGATCGCCTCGATGCCGGCGCGGAAGTTCTCGGCCTGGTAGGCCGAATAGGCGATGCCCAGCCCGATGATGGCCGCCTGCACCGCCGTCAGCGAAATCCCGGCGTCCGGCATGACGAAGTAGATGTAGAACAGCAGCACGATGATGGGAATGCCGCGCAGCACATTGATCAGCCCCGCGCTGAACTTGGCCAGCGGCTTGATGCCGGACACGCGCATCAGCGCCCAGACCAGCCCCAGCACCGTCGACAAGGCCAGCGATCCCACCGTGACCAGGATGGTCAGTTTGGCACCCTGCAACAGGATGGGCAGGTATTCCCGCGCATCCTGGAAAAACTCCATCATCGTTTTATCCCCCGCGTGGGCAATCGCGCGCGGCCGCGACGTACACGGGCCGCGGCGCCGTCATGCAGTCCATCGACTGTCGGCCTTGCCGGCATCAGCTCAGGCCCCACTTCTTCAGGATGCCGTCTATGGTGCCGTCGGCCTTCAGCTTCTTCAGCGAGGCATTGATCTTGTTAAGCAGCTCGGTGTCTTCCTTGCGCGTGGCGATCCCCACGCTGCCGGTCACCGCGGGCTTGTAGCTCTTGACCATGCGCAGGTTGCCGAAGGCGCCGCCGGGGTTCTGGTTGATGGTGTAGGCCGCGATCGGATAGTCCATGAAGCCGCCCTGGATGCGGCCCGCGTTGACGTCGCGCATCATGTCGGGGGGATTGTCGTACAGCTTCACTTCCTTGAACATGCCGCTGTCCTGGATGGGTTTGACGAAGGCGGTACCCACCTGCACGCCCACGGTCATGCCCTTCATATCGGCGAATCCGGTGTACTCCTTGGCATCGCTCTTGGGCACCATCAGGCCTTCGCCGTAGGTGTAGACGGGATCGGAGAACGCCACCACCTTCTGGCGTTCGGGCGTGATGAACATCGCGGCGGAGATCACGTCGATGCGCTTGGACTGCAGCGAGCCGATCAGCGCCGAGAACGCCATCGGTTCGATCTGCACCTGGAAGCCGGCATCCTTGCCCACCGCTTTCATGATGTCGACCATCACGCCCTCGATGGTGTTGGTCTTGGTGTCCAGGAAGGTGAAGGGACTGCCCGTCGGCGTGGAGCCGACCTTCACGACAGTCTGCGCGCCGGCGACGGCGGCGGCGGCCAGGGACAGCGCGGCGAACGCGGATACGGCGATGGATCTCAGCTTCATGGGTCGTCCTTTTGTAAGTGGAGTGGAATCGCGTGACGTCGATACCGCGGCAACGGCGGGCCAGGCCTGTCGACGCTGCCGGAAGCCCGGCCGCCGACAGGCCCTAGGCCCGCCGGCGTCGTCCTTCCCGCGGGCGGGGCGGCGGTGCCTCGGCGTCGCCGCCGGCATCAGCCGCGATATTGCTGATGGCCCAGATCACTTCCGTGCGGGTATCGCCCGGATTGCGCCAGCGCCGCGGCATGCGGCTGGCATAGCAAAAGCTGTCGCCGGCGCGCAGCAGCATGACGCGGTCCTCGATGCGCAGTTCCAGCAGGCCGCTCAAGACCACGCCTACCTGCTCGCCTTTGTCGGTCACGAACATGCCATCGCCCGTCGAGCCGCCGGGCGCGATGGAGATGCGGCACAGGTCCATCGTGCGCGCGGCCGGCGGCGTCACGACTTCCTTGGCGATGCCCTTTTCGTCCAGGCGCAGGATGCGGTGGGACCCGGCGCGCGCGACGTTCTCGCCGGCCGCGGTGTCGTCGCATTCCGCGTTGCGCAGCAACGCATCGGCCGACACCCGCAGTTCGCGCGCCAGCGCGCGCAAGGTCTTCACGGAAATCGAGCTCAGGCCCCGTTCGATCTGGCTTAACAGTCCCAGCGACATTCCGCACGCGCCCGCCACGTCGGCCAGCGACCGGCCCTGCTCCTTGCGCAGTTGCCGCAATTGCTCGCCCAGCCACAGATCCACCAGCGAATGCGCCTGGCGCACGGCGCGCGGCTTGGCCGCGGCACGCTTGTCCCGCGGGGAGGCTGGTTTGCGCGTGGCGATCGACAGGACCATGGAAATGAAAATTTCACGTTCTTGTAATTTTCAATGCTAGAGGGACGCCATTCCCCGCGGCAACCTAGGGACTTCCCGCGCCCGGCGCCCAGCCTTGCCGGCCCTTGCGGATGTGGCGGCTTTGGAACATGATCGCGGCACCGGCGGAGCGCGCCGGCGTGTGCAGGGGCGGCAAGGCGGTCGCGCGAGCATGCAAGACGGCACGCAGCCAGCCCTCTTATCGGGAGGACACCATGCTTTTTCGACATCGCACGTTGATCGCCGCCGCCGCGGCCCTGACCCTGGGCGCATCCGCCGCCCTGGCCCAGACCGGCGGCCAGTCCAAACCCCTCACCCCGCAGCAGGAACGGATGGCGAAATGCAGCGCCGCCAACAAGGGCAAGACGGGTGACGCCTACAAGTCGGGCATGAGCGCCTGCCTGAAAGGCGAAGAGGCCGCATCGACGGTCACGCCGCAGCAGCAGAAAATGAAGGACTGCAACGCCGAAGCCAACAAGAAAGCGTTGAAGGGCGATCAGCGCAAGACTTTCATGAGCACCTGCCTGAAGGGTTGATGCAGCCCCTGCGGGGTTGATGCCCCCTCGTGGCACGGCCCCGGGGCGGCGCACGCAGCCCACGGCGAACGCCGCCAGGACAGCGCACCGCGATATGGCGCGTTGCAGCACGCGATAGCCGGCGCGCCACGCACGACAAAAACGATGGCCGGGGCTTGCCTGCGGGGGCGAGCGCGGCCTATCGTGGGGACCCGCGCCGTGCCGGCGCCCGCTGACTTATCCGGGAACCCACATGACCACAGAAGCCCTTCCGCTGGATCCCCACATCGTCCAGGCCCTGTCGCAAGTCACCACCGCCACGCTGACCACGGTGCTGCTGAAGAAAGGCCTGCGCAACGTCTGGATCCGTGGCGCGGCGCCGCTGCGTACCGACAGCCCGCGCATCGTCGGCCGCGCCTTTACCCTGCGCTTCGTGCCGGCGCGGGAAGACCTGGCCACGCCGGCATCCTGGGCCTCGCCCATCTCGACCCGCGCCGCCATCGAGGCCATGCCGGCCGATTGCATCGCGGTGGTCGACGCACTGGGCGTCACCGACGCCGGCATCTTCGGCGATATCCTGTGCGCCCGCATGCGCAAGCGCGGCGTGGCCGCCCTGGTGACCGACGGCGTGGTGCGCGACGTCGCGGGCGTGCTGGGCACACAGCTGCCGGTGTGGTGCCGCGGCGCGGCCGCGCCGCCGTCGGTGGCCGGCCTGACCTTCGTCGGCTGGCAGGAGGCGATCAGTTGCGGCGGCGTGGCCGTCTTTCCCAATGACGTCATCGTCCTGGACGCGGATGGCGCGGTCCTGATTCCGCAGGCCCTGCTGGCGGAAGTCGTGGACGCCGCCGTGGAACAGGAACAGCAGGAAGCGTGGATCATGGAACAAGTGGAAAGCGGCGCCCAATTGCCCGGCCTGTATCCGCCCAACGCGGACAACCAGGCGCGCTACCAGGCGTGGCGGGCCCAGCGCCAAGGCGGCAAGCGCTGAGGCGACGCGACCGCGCCTGCCTCAATCCTGCAAGCCGCGCACGTTGCGGTATGCGCAATGGCGCGTGTCCACGTAGCGCCGGCGGAATTCCACGGGACGGTCCTGGAAGGTAAATGCCGTGCGCTCCACCTGCAGTACCGCGGCGCCCGGCTTCAGGCCCAGCGCCTGGGCCACGCCGGCATCTGCCTCGGCGGCCGTGACGTCCTCCGACACGCGCACCACCGACACGCCATAGCGTTCCTGGTAGAAGCCGTAGATGGAGCCGCGCCGGGCCGCGAAGTCCTGCGCCGACAGGTTGGCGAAAACGCTCATCGGAATCCACAGGCGGTCCAGCATCACCGGCCGCCCGTCCATCTTGCGCAGGTTTTCCACGCGCGCGACGGAGCCGCCCCGCTCCATGCCGAACAGGGCGGCGAAGCGGGCGGTCGCCCGCTCCTTGGCGAAGGACAGCAATTCCGCCGTGACCTTGACCGCCGTTCCGGCGGGATCGACATAGTTGAAATACAGATCGAAGGCGTGATCGTCGGTGAAGCGCGCCACCTCGGTCCCACGGCCGGCGCGCCGCGTCAGCAGCCGTTCGGCCACCAGCGATTCCACCGCGCGGCGGATGGTCCCTATGCCCACGCCGAACAGCCGGGCCAGCTCCGGTTCCGGCGGCAGGCGATCGCCCGCCGCCCAGACGCCCGTGCGCAGGCGTTCGACGATGCCGGCGCGGACGATTTCGTAAAGCGGTTGTTCGAAGGAAGACGCGCTGGCTGGCATCGGGGCGGATGGAATGGGGAGGCAAGGCATGCCATTGTATCAATTCGAATCATTCGAATGATTCGATTGACGACGCGCTGGGCTCGGGCCTACACTCGCCGCTGGCCATGCCGGCCGGCATGCGCCCCAAGGAGGACTGGAAATGCCAAATCCCATCAAACACATCGCCTTCCGGGTCGAGGATCTGGACAGGGAAAGCGCGTTCTACGAGAACGTCTTCGGCTACAAGCATGTGAATACGGTGCGCCGCAAGGGCAAGCGCGGCGACCATATCTCCCGCCACATGACCGACGGCTACATGGACCTGACGCTGATCCACTACGAATCCGCCGACGCGGACGAAGCGGATTTCGCCGGCCCGGCGCCCTGCATTCATCACATCGGCATGGAAGTGGACGATCTGGATGCCTTCATCAAGGCCATCAACGAGAACGGCGGCGAGATCCTGACCGAACCGGGGCACCTGCCGGTCAAGTTCCGGTCACCCGGCGGCCCCGTGGCGGAAGTCGTGCCGCGCAAGCGCTGGGAAAGCGAAACGCTCGCCGCCGGCGTGCACGGAGAAGTGCTGAGCTAGGAACGTTCGGGCGGCGCCGCTCTCAAGCGGCCACACCCAGCACGGGCCTGTCGGCCGGTTCGGCCGCCGCCAGCGTCAACTGGTACAGGGCATCGATAAGATGCGCCGGGTAGATGGCGCCCACCAGCACCCGCGCGTCGTCCACCACCGGAATGCAGGCGATGCCGGAGGCCATGGGCCGGGCCAGTTCGATGGCGGCCATGGCGGGCGTGGCAAAGGCGATTTCCGAGCGCATGCAGTCGCGCACCATCAGGGCAGGCGCGGCGACCCCGGGCTGCGGCGCGAGTTCCGGCCGCAGCTTGCGGGCCATGGCATCCCCGTGCGATAGCAGCCCCAGCAGGCGCCCCTGCGCGTCCACCACCGGCAACGCGGCCAGGCGAAGGCGGTCCAGCAGGCGTATCGCCTGGTCCAGGGGCTCGTCGTCGCGGACCGCCAGCGGGTCGTTCGCCATGACCTGCCCGCAGTCCAGGCCGCCAAAGCGCCGCAGGCTGGCGCGACGTTCCGCTTCCAGCACGATGTCGGCCAGGTCGTCCTTGCTGATGTCCAGCAATTGATCGTGACTGCGCAGCGCTTCGTCCAGGTCGGCGCTGGTGAAGCCCAGCCGCGCAGCACCCACGCCGTCGGCGACGCCCGGCGCCGCATCGACGTGGCGGCGTGGATAGTTGCGCTTGAACACGCCATTGAAGGCCACCGCGATGCCCAGCAAGACGGCGGAATTCAGGGCAACGGGATAGAGGGCATAGCCATAGCCAAGCTGCGCGATGGACGGGCCGCCCAGCACGGCGGTCAGGGCCACGGCGCCGCTGGGCGGATGCAGGCAGCGCAGCGAGAACATCACGGCGATCGCGGCGGCCGCGGCGCAGGCGGCGGCCAGGCCCGGCTCCGGGATCAGCTGGGCAAAGAAAACCCCTACCAGCGCGGCGCTGACGTTGCCGGCCATCAGGGGCCAGGGCTGGGCCAGGGGGCTGGCCGGCGCGGCAAAGGCCAGCACCGCCGATGCCCCCATGGGCGCGATGAACCAGGGATTGGCCTCGCCCAGGACATGGCGGGCGATCCACTCGGTGCATAGCAGACCCAGCAAGGCGCCCAGGGCGCCATGGAATCTGTCGCGTACGCTCGCCCCGACGGGTGCGGGCGCGAACGCGCTCAAGGCATGCTTCAGCCAGCTCGACACGCTGCTTCTCCAGGCCGGCGCCGAGGTGACAAAAGGGGGATGGGGCGCGGGCGGCCGGCAAATTTAGCACGATGCCTTATGCGTTCGAGGCATACCGTTATGCCCCGAGGCGCCGTGGCCTGTCATGCCGTCAGCCGCCGGTCCGGCAAGGGCGGATGCGCGCGCTCCGGAACCTGCCCGGCGCCGCGCCGCATTGCATGGGTGGGCGCGAAGCGTGCCCGGTATTGCTGTGGCGTGATACGGAGCCGCCGGAGAAACACGCGGCGCAGGTTCTGCTCCGTGCCATGGCCGGTGTCCACCGCGATGCGCTTGAGCGGCGCCTGGCTGGTTTCCAGGGCCCGGCAGGCGGCCTCGAAGCGCATGCACTCCACGGTCTTGGCGGGCGTGCGCCCCACCGCGGCCGCGTAGGCACGCGCGAACGTACGCGGCGCCATCCCGGCCCGTTCGGCCAGCCTTTCGACACGCAGTTCCTCGTGCAAATGCGCCGCCATCCAGGCGTGCAGCTCGGCGAACAGTCCCTGCCCATTGCCCTGCTGCGCCAGCAAGGGCACGCTGAACTGCGACTGCCCGCCGGGCCGCTTCACGAACATCACCATGTCCCGGGCGGCCGCCAGCGAGATGCGATGGCCCAGGTCATCCTCGACCAGGGCCAGCGCCAGATCGATGCCGGCCGTCACGCCGGCGGAGGTCCATATCCTGCCCTGCTGGATGAAGATCGGTTCCGCATCCACGCACACGCCCGGATACATGGCCTGCAGGCGCTGGGCCCAGCGCCAATGCGTGGTCACGCGCAGGCCCTCCAGCAGGCCGGCGCCCGCCAGCAGGAAGGTGCCGGTGCAGACCGAGCACACCCGCCGCGCACGCGCGGCATGCGCGGCGATCCATTGCGTCAGGCCCGGCTGGACCGTCAACTGGCCTTCCGGGCTGCCGCCAGGGGCGATCAGCGTATCGATGGCGAGGGCATCCAGCGTCGCCACGGGCACCGTCGCGATGGCCACCCCCGCGCCCGTGAGCACCGGACCGCCCGTTTCAGAGGCAACCAGAATCTCGTAGGGCGGCGTCGCGCAGTCGCCGGACGGTGCGGTCCGCTCCGGGGACCGTGTGGTTCGCGCGCCGGACGCCATGGCGCAGCCAGCGGCCGCCATGGCCTGGCGGTTGGCAGTCTCGAAGGCCTGCACCGGACCGCTGACGTCCAGCAGATTGACGCCGGGATAGCTCAGCATCACGACAAGGCGTCGGCCCTGCGGCCGTTCCGGCTGCCATGCCTCGCCTGCGTTTCGCCCATCGCCCATCGTCCGATCTCCGCTGTCCCAGGGGCCATCCCTTGTTTCAACATCTCCATCCGGCATCGACCCGCCGCCGCGGACCGTCGACGGCGCGCCGCGCACAGCCCCGGCAGGTCCCGGCAAGCGCCTCATCCGTTTACCACTTATCGCCAGCCCGAATTCATTGGCACACCCCCATCTGCGCACTGAAACCCCAAGTGTCCGCGCCGCTTACGCGACGGCAGCCGCCGGCGCCCGCCGGGCCGCCAGATGCCACCATAGCGTCATCGCGGCCGCGAGCGCGATGACGGGCAGCATAGCGGCATTCAGGGCGAACCACCCGAACCGCTCCAGCGCGGGGCCCGCCGCCAGCGTGGCGCAGGCCGTGGCGACATAGCGCAGCAACTCGGCGCAACCCTGCGTGGCGGCCCGTTCGCCGGGACGATAGGAGCGCGCCAGCAGCGTCGTGCCGCCGACGAACATGAAATTCCAGCCCACGCCCAGCGAGAAAAGAGAAACATGAAAACCCGCCAGGCTGGTCGACGCCATGGCCGCCAATGCGCTCACGACGTTGAGCGCCATGCCTGCATAGAGCACGTTCGCCAGGCCGAAGCGAGCGATCAGCGCGGCCGCGAAGAACGACGGCGCGTACATGCCGACCAGATGCCACTGGATAATGGTGGCGCCCTGGTCCATGGTGTGCGAACACGCCACGGCGGCCAGCGGCGCCGCGGTCATCACCGCCATCATGGATACCGAGCCCACCACATTGTTGGCCACCGCGGCAACGAACACCGGCTGGCGCGCGATGCGCCATAGCGGGCGAGCCGGCTCGGCGGAGACCGGAGCCTGGGCCGCAGCATGGCGGTCGGCCGGCCCCTCCCGGTATCCCACGAGCAGGATGGCGGCGGACGCCAGTCCCAGCAGCGCCACCATCAAATAGGCGCCCGCGAACATCACGGCCGGGAACAGGTCCTTGGCCCACGCGGCCAGCGCCGGACCCAGAATCGCCGCCACGACGCCGCCCGCCAGCACCAGCGAGATCGCTCGGCTCTTGTCGGCATCGCCCACGGCATCCGCCGCGGCCAGCCGGTAGTATTGCGCGAAGGCCTGGAACACGCCCACCGCCGCCGTGCCGCAGCAGAACACCCAGAAATCGGCATGGAACACGGCCCAGACGGACACCAGCCCGCCGGCCGCCCCGACCAGCGCGCCCAGCACGAAGGCAGCGCGCCTTCCCCAGCCCTGCAACAGGAATGACGCGAACCACGTCGTCAGCGCGCCGGCCACCGTGATCAGCGCGAAGGGCAGCGTCGCCAGCGCCTTGTCTGGCGCCAGCTGGTAGCCGGTCAGGCCGGTCAATGTCAGGTCGATGGAGATCGCGCAGGTATACAGGCCCTGGCAAAGCGCCAGGACGCGGGCATTGCGCCCGCGGTCGGGTGCCGTAAGGGACATCGTGCAGGTCGTTCCGTTAGCGCGGGCGCCGGCATGGCGCCCGTCACGAAACAGCCTATCGGACCCGGTCCGCGCGCGGACGACAACAAACCTTCAATTCCTGCCAGATGCCCCGCCCACCCCATATCGCGGCCCGGGCTTGCTCGCCGCCAGCTGCTGCGACAGCTCGCGCCGTTGGGCATCGAAACGCAGCCACGCCTCGCCATCCTGCAAGGGCGGGATGGTGACGACCTCGCCCTGGTCCAGGCCGGCCAGCGAGGCGTCCACCATATCTTCGGCGCTCATTACCCAGCCTTCGGGCAGCTGGGCATGGTCCATCCCCGCCACGCCCCAGAACTCGGTGGCCGTCGGGCCGGGCAGCACGGCCTGCACGCGCACGCCCTTGCCCGCCACTTCGTTGTGCAGCGCCTGGGTCAGCGCCAAGACATAGGCCTTGCTGCCGCTGTAGACGCCGTTCAAAACCTCCGTGCCGATGGCGACGATGGACGAGATATTGACCAGCGTCCCCTTGCCACGCGCCACAAAGGCCGCCACCGCGGCGTGCGCCAGGCGGGTCAGGGCAGTGACGTTAAGGTCGATCATGGCTTGCATGCGGTCGATGTCCACCTGCAGGAAAGGCGCGACCAGCCCGAAGCCGGCATTGTTCACCAGCACGTCGATCCCGGCGTCATCGCGCAGAATGGCCTCGACGCGCCGCAGTCCGCCCCCGTCGCCCAGGTCGGCAGCCACCACCCGGACCTTGCGTCCGTGTTCCTTCTCGATGCGCGCCGCCAGCTGGCGCAGCCGTTCCTCATTGCGGGCGACCAGGATCAGGTCGTGCCCGCGGCGCGCCAGGCGATCCGCATAGATGGCGCCGATGCCGGACGAGGCGCCGGTAATCAGGGCGGTGCCCCGTGAAGTCGATGTGGTCATGATCTCGGTCCCGATGCGAGTTTCGATGGGTGCATTGTGGGACGTCGAACCAAAGTCTCAAATGACATAAAACCAACTTTTTCGGACATCCGGTCTATCAACGCCGGACGCATGCCGGACGCCTCCGGCCACCTTCGTGGAAGTCATTCCCCACGCTGACGAAGTCGCCGGAATCCGGCGAAGACCCCGGACCGATATGCGGGGTGCGCGCGTAAAATCCGGATCTCGATTCCGCTTGGACGCAAGGCATCATGGCTGCGCGCATCGCCCTCGTCGTATTCCCCGGCTTTCAGATACTGGACCTGGCCGCCCTGACCGTATTCGAACTGGCCAACCTGGAGCTGACGCAAGGCAAGGCGCCCTGGTACGCGATGGACGTCGTGTCCGAGGAGGGCGGCCTGGTCGCCTCGTCTTCAGGCGTGGGCGTGCAGACGCGAGCCCTCGGACGGCGGCAATACGACACGCTGATGATCGGCGGCGCGGTCGAAATCCCCGCCAGCACGCCGGCGCTGGTCGCCGCGCTCCGGCGCACGGCACCCCGCGCGCGCCGGGTGGCCAGCATTTGCACCGGCGCCTTCCTGCTTGCGGAAACCGGCTTGCTGGATGGGCGGCGCGTGACCACGCATTGGGCCCTGGCGCACGAACTTCAACGCCGGCATCCCGCGATCCGCCTGGACGAAGACAAGATCTTCGTCAACGATGGCACATACTGGACTTCGGCCGGCATGACGGCCTGCATAGACTTGGCGCTGGGACTGCTGGCCGAGGACCACGGCCCCGAGCTTGCCCGCACCGTGTCCCGCAAGATGGTGATCCATTACCGCCGCACGGGCGGGCAGTCGCAGTTCTCCACGCTGGCCGAGCTGGAACCGGATTCCGACCGCATCCGCGCGGCACTGAACTACGCGCGCGAGAACCTGCGCGAGCCGCTCAGCGTCGAGCAACTGGCAGAACAGGTCCACTGGAGCCCGCGCCACTTCAGCCGGGCCTTCCAGGCACAGACCGGCATGTCACCGGCCAAGGCCGTGGAAAAGCTGCGCCTGGAAGCCGCGCGCGCCCTGATCGACGAAGGCGAAAGCTCCATCGCGCGCGTCGCCACCCTGACCGGCTTCGGCGACGAGGAACGCATGCGGCGGGCGTTTCTGCGCACGCTGGGGCGTCCGCCACGGGACCTCTTGCGTGACGCTCGCCGTTGATGTGCGCGGGCAGGGCGGATGCGTGCGACATCTTCCTATTGCCGGCCATTGATAAGCTGCTGCCGGTCGTCATCGTGCTTATGCCGGCGTTGATAAGCTGCTGCCGGGTGTCAGCTTGCTTATGCCGGTGGTTGTTGAGCTGCTGTCGGGCGTCATGTTGCTTATGCCGTCCGGCGGGGGAGATGCCTGTCGGGGCCGGCCCGCTCGGGCGGTCCAGGGCGTTCGCCCTGGACTTCCGCTTCGTCTTCCTCCTTCGGCGGCCGAACGGGCGTTGGGGTTCTTGCCGCTTTTTTGCCCGGCCGTCCTACGTACGGAAGCCCTCGCGCGCCCTCGGACGGGCCGGCCCCGACAGGCATCTCCCCCGCCGGACTCACGGATTGCCTTAGCGCCGGTCGCTGGGACGGGCGGCGTGCTTGGCCCTTCGTGGGGCGCTTGTCGCTTGATAAGAAGAATCTTGAGGTGCCCGCCGATTCGGAGCCGCCCTGCGCGGCTCCGAATCGGCTACGCGATAGTGGCGTGCGGCGGGTGCGGGCTTGCGACGGTCGTCGCCCGAAGTGAAAGCGTTGCCTGCGCAGATTGGGGGAGAAACAAGTCGGTGTGGCGGGCCGCCAACCGGCCCGCCACACCGTAGGCACCGCGGCATGCCACGGATGCTGGCGTAGGTGCCGCGCGCCGCTAGCGCGATCGGGCACACGGTTTCCTATCGAATCGCGGCGGCGCCGTCCCCAACGCCCGTCGCAAAGCACGGTGCTACGGTGTGGCGGGTGCCACGCGCCGCTAGCGCGATCGGGCACACGGCTTCCTATCGAATCGCGGCGGCGCCATCCTCAACGCCCGTCGCAAGGCACGGTGCTACGGTGTGGCGGGCCGGCGGGCGGCCCGCCACACCGCCTTGTTTCCCCCCACCCTGCGCGGCCAAGATTCCACTTTGATTCCCCGGCCTACGCATTTCCAGCAACCGTGGCATTACCTGCAGCCGTTGCATTACCAGCGACCGTGGCGCTACCGGCAACCACCGCATGCCCCGACCGCGTAGGCGTTTTTGGGCCGCGCAGGGCGGCCCAAAAACGACGGGCAACAGAACCTCTTTCTTAACCCGAACACGCAACCCACGAAGGGCCAAGAAAACCGACCGCCCCAGCGACCGGCGCTAAGGCACCCCGTGAGTCCGGCGGGGGAGATGCCTGTCGGGGCCGGCCCGTCCGAGGGCGCGCGAGGGCTTCCGTACGTAGGACGGCCGGGCAAAAAAGCCGCAAGAACTCCAACGCCCGTTCGGCCGCCGAAGGAGGAAGACGAAGCGGTAGTCCAGGGCGAAGGCCCTGGACCGCCCGAGCGGGCCGGACACGACAGGCATCTCCCCCGCCGGACGGCATGAGCAAAATGACACGCGACAGAAGCTCACCAACGACCGGCATAAGCACGATGACGATCGACAGCAGCTTATCAATGGACGACATAAGCATCCCCATCGAAGGCATCGCCCGACACACCGCCCGAGCATCCCTCGATCAACGCACTAACCCGGCAGTCTCGACAACCCCGGTCCGTCCGCTGTATCCTACTTGTATTGTTATCAATACAACCATACAGGAGACAAATCATGCCGACATCCCGCCGAGCCTTCGCCATCGCGCTCGCCGCCATCGCCGCCGCAGCGTCAGCCGCCCCCGTCCTGGCCCAGCAAAACCCGCCGATCAAACTGGTCGTCGGCGCGCCCCCCGGCGGCACCACCGACACGGTCGCACGCAGCATCGGCGCCACCATGGCCAAGGAAATGGGCCGTACTGTCATCGTGGAAAACCGCCCCGGCGCCGGCGGCAATATCGCCGCCGACTACGTCGCCAAGAGCGCGGCCGACGGCAACACCCTCCTGGTCAGCTTCAACAGCTTCTCCATCAACGCCAGCCTCTACAAGAACCTGCCCTTCGACCCCCGCAAGGACTTCACCCCGATCAGCATGCTGGCCAGCGTCCCCAGCGTACTCGTCACCCGCAAGGACTTTCCCGCCAACGACATGGCCGAGCTCATCAAGCTTGCCAAGACCAACCCTGGCAAGTACACCATGGCGCTCGGCGGCATCGGCTCCTCGCTGCACATGGCCGGCGAACGCATGAAGATGATGGCCGGCCTGGATATCGTCAACGTCCCCTACAAAGGCACCACGCCCGCCGTCACCGACCTGCTCGGCGGCCAGGTCGACATGATGTTCGGCAGCACCCTCAACGTCATTCCCCACGTCAAAAGCGGCGCGCTGAAAGCGATGGGTGTCAGCAGCGCCAAGCCGCTCGCCTCGCTGCCCGGCGTCCCGCCCATCGGCGACACCATCAAGGGCTTCGAATCCAATGCATGGTTTGCGCTCTTCGGACCGGCCAAGCTCCCCGCCAACACATTGGCCAGCCTGAACGACGCCGCTCGCAAGGCGGTCGCCGCCCCGGATTTCCGTCGCCTGCTCGAACAGGAATCGGCGTCGGCGGTCAGCAGCTCGCCGGAAGAACTGAAGAAATTCGTCAACGAGGACATCGACCGCTACGCCGAAGTCGTAAAGTTCACCGGCGCCACCGTCGAATAAGCCGCCGTCCGGCAAGCATGCGACGCCGGCGGCAACCCCGGAATCCGCGATGAACAGCCCGCTACCGCTCTATCACCAGGTCTACCTGCTGCTGCGCCAGCAACTGCTGGACGGCACCTACGCACCCGACGCGCCCTTACCCGGCGAAAACGCGCTCGCGCAGGATTATGGCGTCTCCCGCCTGACCGTCCGCCGCGCGCTGGACGCCCTGGCCGCCGAAGGACTGGTATCCCGGCGCCAGGGCCGCGGCACCTTCGCCCAGCCGCCCTCGCAACTCTCGGCCCCCCAGCAGGGCGCCACCGTGGACGCCTTGATGGCGCATCTTGCCCGCATGGGCATGAGCACCCAGGTCCGGCTGCTGGAACTGGCGGTCGAACCCGCAACGCCCGCCGTCGCCGCACGGCTGGAAGTGGAGCCCGGCTCGCCCGTGCACCGCTCCCTGCGCGTGCGCAGCCACCACGGCGAAGCGTTTTCTTATCTGCAAACCCATGTTCCCGACGCCATCGGCCGGCGCATATCGCGCAAGGCGCTGGGCAGCAAACCCCTGCTGCAGATTTTCGGCGAACTGGGCATCCGCGTCTCGGGCGCCGAGCAGGCCGTCACTGCCGTCCTGGCCGACGCCGCGGCAGCGGAAGCGCTGGGCGTGCCCGTCGCTTCCGCGCTGTTGAACATCCGCCGGCTGGTGCGCGATGTGGACGGACGGCCCATCGAATACCTGGACGCGCGCTATCGCCCGGACCGCTTCGAGTATCGGCTGGACATGGCCGCCCACGAAACCGCGGGCGCCCCCGTCTGGCTGCCGGCCGGGCCGGGCGCCGCATGAACCACGGGAGCGCACCGCTGCCGCATCGCCATCGCCATCGCGCGACGCCCTCGGTCGCCCTCTTCATACTCCACTGACATCGCAAAAGGCCGCCCATGCCCGCCCAAACCCTGGCCCAGAAGCTGCTTGCCGCCGCCAGCGGACGCGACGCCGTCGCGCCCGGCGATATCGTCACGTGCCGTGTCGACCTGGCCATGTTCCACGACTCCAGCGGGCCGCGTCGCCTCAAACCCATGCTGGAGGCCCTGGGCACCGGCATCTGGGACCGTGACAAGGTCGTGCTGGTCATGGACCACTACGTTCCGGAGGCCGACGACGAATCCCGCAAGATCGTGCGCATCGCCCGCGACTGGGCCGCCGAACAGGCGCTGCCCCACGTCTACGACTCGCAGGGCATCTGCCACGTGGTCGTACCGGAACACGGCCATATCCGACCCGGCATGCTGTGCGTCGGCGGCGACTCGCACTCGCCGACGGGCGGCGCCTTCGGCGCGTATATGTTTGGCGTCGGCAGCACCGAAATGCTGGGCGTGGTGGCCAGCGGCGAGATCTGGATCCAGGTGCCGCGCACGCTGATGATGGAGTGGGACGGCCGCCTGCCGCCCGGCGTCACCGCCAAGGACATGATGCTGCACATGATCGGCCGCTTCGGCATGAACGGCGGGCGCTACCAGGCCGTCGAGTTCCGCGGCGAGGCGGTGCGCGCCCTGTCCATGCAGGAACGCATGACGCTGTCGAACATGTCGGCGGAGATCGGTTCGCAGGTCGGCCTGGTGGCGCCGGATGACAAGACCGCCGCCTACCTGCGCGACGCCGGCGTCACGCAGGCGCTGGACCTCGAACGCTGGCAGTCCGATCCCGGTGCGGATGCCGAGCGCTACCGTTTCGATGCCTCCACGCTGGCCCCGCACATCGCCGCGCCGCACAGTCCGGCCAATTCGCGGCCCATCGGCGAGTACGGCGCCACGCCCATGCATGTCGCCTATATCGGAGCCTGTACGGGCGCCAAGCTGGAAGACCTGCGCGCCGCCGCCAGCGTGCTGCGGCATCGCCACGTCGCGCCCGGCGTCGCCCTGATGGTCGCGCCGGCCAGCGCGCGCGACCAGCGGCAGGCGGAAAGCGAAGGCGTCATGGCGACGCTGGTAGAGGCCGGCGCGACCGTGCTGCCCAATTCCTGCGGCGCCTGCTCCGGCTACGGCGGCTCCATTCCGGAAGGCGCCAACGTCATCGCCACCACCGCGCGCAACTTCCAGGGACGCATGGGCGCGCGCACGGCGCAGGTCTATCTGGCCTCGCCGTACACCGTGGCCGCGTCTGCCGTGGCCGGACACATCGCCGATCCCCGGGAGATGCTGCAATGACCTCGTCCAGAATCGCCGATACCCTCTCCACCCGGGCCGGCGCCGATGCGCGAACGGGTGCGGCCGGCTCAGGCGCGGCCGGCGCAGGGGCGGCCGGCTCAGGCCGGGCCGACCCGCGGGCCGGTCAGGGTGGAATGCCGTCCGCCGCTTCGCCCACGCCCAGGACGCGGGAGACCCACCGTGTCTGGCGGCTGGGCGCCGACATCGACACCGACCAGCTGGCCCCCGGTGCCTATATGAAGTTCTCCCTGGACGAGATCGCGCGGCATTGCCTCGAACGTGTGCGTCCGGAATTCGCCGCCTCGGTCCAGCCCGGCGACGTCATCGTGGCCGGACCGAATTTCGGCATCGGTTCTTCCCGCGAGCAGGCGGCATCGGCCCTGGTCGCGCTGGGCCTGCGCGCCGTCATCGCGCCCAGCTTCAGCGGCCTGTACTTTCGCAACGCCTTCAACGTCGGCCTGCTGCTGCTGACGTGCCGCGACGCCGAAGCCATCCAGGAAGGCGAGGCCATCGCCATCGATCTGGATGCCTGCCGCATCGTACGGGCCGACGGCAGCGTCCTGTCCTGCGAGCCGATTCCCGGTTTCCTGCGCGACATGGTGCAAGCGGGCGGGCTGCTCAACCTGTTGAAACGCCGCCTGGCCGACGGCACGCTCAAACACTATCCCATGAGGGCATGATGCCGCATACGCTGAAACAGAAACTCGCCGACGGCCACGCCATCCTGGCGCCCGGCATCTACGACGCCCTATCGGCGCTGATCGCCGAGCAGGCCGGCTTCGACGCCCTGTACCTGTCGGGCGCGTCGATCGCCTACACGCGGCTGGGGCGCTCCGACGTGGGCCTGACCACCTATACCGAGGTCGAGCAGACCCTGGCCCGCATCACCGAACGCGTCGCCTGCCCGGTCATCGTCGATGGCGACACCGGCTTCGGCAATGCGCTGAACGTGCAGCGCACGGTGCGCGGCTTCGAGCGCGCGGGGGCCGCGATGATACAGCTGGAGGACCAGGGTTTCCCCAAGCGCTGCGGGCACCTGAACGGCAAAAGCGTCGTCCCGGCCGCCGAGATGCGCGGCAAGCTGCGCGCGGCGCTGGATGCGCGCCACAGCGACCGGACGCTGATCCTGGCGCGCACCGACGCGCTGGCCATCGAAGGACTGGAGGCCGCCCTGGATCGCGCCGAGCAATACCTGGAATGCGGCGTGGACGCGATCTTCGTCGAGGCCCTGCGCACGGATGAACAGATGGACGCCGCCTGCCGGCGTTTCGCCAGGCGCATTCCACTGCTGGCCAATATGGTCGAAGGCGGCATGACGCCGGTAAAGAGCGCGGCCGAACTGGCGGCCAAGGGCTTTTCCATCGTCATCTTCCCGGGCGGCACGGCACGCGCCGTGTCGCACATGCTGCAGCGCTATTACGGCAGCCTGCGCGAGCACGGCACCACCGCGCCCTGGCGCGAAGCCATGCTGGACTTCGACCAGTTGAATGCGCTGATCGGCACGCCCGAACTCCTTGCGCTAGGCAAGAAGTACGAATGAACACGGCGCCGCGCGCCATGCGCGGCACCGAAAGCGCCGGGGGCGGTCCCAGGATCGGCAGCCGCGCCGCGCATCGGCAAACCTTACTCTTGCTCGTCGATGGCATCGACCCGATCGGGGTAAAAGGCCAGGTGTCCGGCGATGCTGGCCACCGCGGGATGCGGATTCTCGTAGGTCCACACCGCATTTGCCGATCGCGCACCGCCGTGCGAGATGCTGAAGTACGAGCAATCGCCCTTGTAGGGGCAATACGTGGCGTGGTCCGTCCGCTGCAGCATCGCCATGTCGGCGTCCTTGCGTGGGATGTAGTGCACGGGCGGATAGTCGGCCTCGCGCAGCGTCAGCGCGTCGCGCGTGTCCGCCACGACGCGGCCGCCCAGCGATACGACGACGCGCCTGGGGTTGTGCTCGATGATGATGGGATGATCGGGTCCAGGCGTCTTGATGGGCTTCATAACGGTCTTTCCCTTTGCGCGTTGCGCTGGAAGCGTAAAAATTCTTGTGGGCGAGCGGCGCGCGCATGCGGCCTGCGCCCCTCGGCACGGCGATTGCGTTGCGACGATGGCTCGAAACATGCGCTTTCATTTTTGCCGCCACGCGCTTGTTCCGCCTCTTCCACCTCTATACCCTGTTGGTCGCGAGCAGGGCGGCGGGCTTGCCAGTCCCTTCCATCGTAAGGCCTGACCAGGCCATCCTGCGGCAATTCCACGATAACAACAGGAGAATCGATGGCGATATCCATGGCCTCACAACATCCCCCCAAACGCTTATTGAATCGCGCGATCGCCGCGTCCGCCATCGGCAACGCCACGGAATGGTTCGATTACGGGATCTATGCCTATGGCGTGTCGTACATCTCGGCGGCCTTCTTCCCGGGCAACACACAAGAGGCCACGCTGTTCGCGCTGGCCACCTTCGCGATCTCCTTCCTGGTGCGCCCCTTCGGCGGCCTGTTCTGGGGCCCGCTGGGCGACCGGCTGGGCCGCAAGGCCGTGCTCGCACTGACCATCCTGATGATGTCCGGCGCCACGGTCTGCATCGGGCTGATTCCTTC
Organism: Bordetella bronchialis; assembly: GCF_001676705.1. Lineage (NCBI taxonomy): Bacteria > Pseudomonadati > Pseudomonadota > Betaproteobacteria > Burkholderiales > Alcaligenaceae > Bordetella > Bordetella bronchialis. The sequence goes on along the minus strand of NZ_CP016170.1, from coordinate 256,374 downwards.
CCATCAGACCATTGGTCTGTGGGCGCCGACTTTGCTGATCCTGCTGCGCATGGTCCAGGGTTTCTCCACCGGCGGCGAATACGGCGGCGCGGCCACCTTCATGGCGGAATACGCGCCGGACAAGCGGCGCGGCTTCTGCGGCAGCTTCCTGGAATTGGGCACGCTGGGCGGTTTCTCGCTGGGCGCCCTGCTGATGCTGGGCTTCTCCGTCCTGCTGGACGATGCCGCCATGCACGCATGGGGCTGGCGCATTCCCTTCTTCCTGGCCCTGCCCATGGGCATGATAGGCATGTACCTGCGCTCGCGCATGAAGGAAACGCCGGTGTTCCGCGAGGCCGAGGAAGTGCTGAACGAGAACCAGGAACAGGAACTGAAAGGCAGCGTGAAGGAAGTCTGCACCGACTACAAGGGCCAGGTGCTGGCCTTGGGCGGGCTGGTGGTCGCGCTGAACGTGGTCAACTACACGCTGCTCAGCTTCGCGCCTACATACTTCGCCAACCAGTTGGGCCTGAGCACGCAGGAATCGCTGATCGTCCCCATCATCGGCATGCTGTTCATGATGCTATTCCTGCCCTTCATCGGCTGGCTGTCCGACCGGGTGGGCCGCAAGCCCATGTGGTGGGCCTCGCTGATCGGCCTGTTCGCGCTGGCGATCCCCATGTTCCACCTGATGGCCACCGGGCTGACGGGTGCGATCGTCGGCTACGCGATACTGGGACTGCTGTACACGCCGCAGCTGGCGACCATATCGGCCACCTTCCCGGCCATGTTCCCCACGCACGTACGCTTCGCCGGCTTCGCCATCGCGTACAACGTATCGACCTCGCTGTTCGGCGGCACGGCGCCGGCCATCAACGATTGGCTGATCGGCAAGACGGGCAGCAACATGGTGCCGGCCTACTACATGATGGGCGCCTGCGTGGTCGGCGCCTGGGCCCTGATGCACGTGGTGGAAACCGCCGGCCATTCGCTGCGCGGCTCCCATATCCCCGGCACGCGCGCCTCGGTCCAGGAAGTGCGCAAGCTCGATACGCAGGGCGTGGGCGGCGGCTAGCGCGGCATCCAGACCTGGGCGCCGCCCGCCTGGATCGATGGGGCCGGACCCGCTAAGGCAGGTTCAATTGCCACGACACGCCGAAGCGGTCGTTGGTCCAGGCAAAGCGGCGGCTGAAACCGTAGTTATCCGGCTCCATCAGCATCATGCCGTCTTGCGACAGCGCCGCCAGCAGGCGCTCGAATTCCTCTTGGGATCCGCATTCGACGAACAGCGAGAAGGCCGGCGTGAAGGTGAATGCATGCCGCACGGGGCTGTCCAGGCACATCAGCGTCTGGCCCAGGATGCGGATGGTGGCGCGCATCACCGAACCCTGGGCGGACGGCTGGCCGGCTTCGTAGCGTTCCAGCTTCAGGACTTCGCTGTCGGGGAACAGGCCGGTATAGAAATCGACCGCCGCTTGCGCATTGCCCTGGAACATCAGAAACGGTGTAACCGTGGTAGCCATGAAGCCTCCTTGCGAGTGGTCCGCCAGTGAGTGATGGGGCGGATTCAGCGATACCACCGCGATGCCAGCTTCCCCGCGACAGCAAGCGTGGAATCCTCGGTGTAAGCGCGCCGGTTTCCTCGGCCCGGAATCCGTCCGGATAAGTGTATGTGCGATCCGCTGCCCACGGAAGGCCGCCCTATGGCCTCGGTCCCGAGCACGTCGGCGGTAATGCCGCCGCGTGTCAACGCGGCAGGGGCGTACGGACGCCACGCCTTGTGGCGTCCGCCATCCCGGCGGCTTACCGCGGTCCGCCCGCGATGAGCGACATGGCTATGGCGTGGCGGGCGATGCGCCCTCGACATCGGCGGGGGCGGATGTTGCGGGTTTCCCGGCATCCACCGGCGGGCTAGATCCCGCAGTGCCGGCTCCTGCCTCGGGCGCGGTCGCCTTCGCGGCGTCGGGCGCCGCCGAGGAAGCCGCGGGTACGGGCGCCGCTCCGCTTGCCGGGCCTGCGGACGCCGGAGACCCGGCGGGGCCGGAAGACTTGTCGTCCCCGGCCGCCTTGGGCGCGACCTGTCCTTGCGACTGGCCGGCCGACTGGCCGGCCGACTGGGATTGGGACCGCGGCTGGGGTTGGGGCTGGGCCTGCGCCTGCGGCAGATAGCGCCGCAGCAGATCGAAGAAGCCCTCGTAGAACCCCGGCGAAGAGATCGTCTCGCTACTGACCTTCGCGAGCGAATCGTCATTGGACGAGAAAGGCATGGACACCGATCCCAGCACGCTCAGGCCGACGCCCGCGGAACTGCTGGTCTTCTTGATGATGTAGCGGTCCTGCACGGCGTTGACGAACACGGTCGTCTGCGGCGATGCCCCGTGGTCCGAGGTACACACCACATGGAAAGAGATCACCTGGTGCTGCTGGTCCTCATCGCGCACCTGGAAGTTCTTGTGCCCCTCGACCCCGTCCGCCTGCGCCTTGCCTATCGTATAGCCCTGGCTCAGCAGCGCGCGCCGCGCCGCCTCGCAGGTGGCGGCATCCGAGGCGGGAAAAGCGCGCGAGTAGGTGTTGGTGTCCTTGAAGGTCTCTGGATAGACCTGCTTGGGCGCGCTGGAACAACCTGCCAGCACCAGGCCGATCGCCGTGACGGCGCACGCGACCATGGCGCGGGAAGCCATTGCGCCAGGCATCTCCAGGCCTGGGTCGCGCAGGACGCGACCGGCCGTGCGCGGTGGGACGGCTGCCCCGCCAGCGTCGCGCGGCGCGGTCGGGAACAGGGCGGTTTCGGGAAGCTGCTTGCGTGCCATCGGCGTTTACCTTCCAGGAGCAGGGTCCCTTCCGCGCATGCGGCCGGATGTCGGCGTGGGGCGGCGGCGGGGACGATGCCCAAGGGTAGCGTCGGCCCGGCGCGGACCGGCGCTCTGGACGGTTTCACATGTTTCGCGCCGTAAGGCAGGGCAATCGCGGCAAAACGCCTCCGCGCAATTGCTTACATGTTCGGCGCCCGGCCGGGACCGGCGCATCCGCCGCCCATACCGCATTGAGCGCGAGCGTCGCGCCCAATCGATAGCGAAGGGCAGGAAAGGTGGCCGCGCCCCCCGCCGCTACTGGGACTTTTGCTGCTGGTTCAGCAGCTGCGCCATTTCCAGGTGGTGCCGCAGCGAGGGCAGCATGCCCTGCGCGAAGCGCCGGATATCGGCATCGTCGGCGCTTTGGGCGGCCGTCTCGTACTGCTTGATGGTGGCCTCATGCGCGGCCACGCCGATGCGGTCGACGTAGGCCTTGTCGAAGGCATTGCCCGAGAACAGGTTCAGGCCCTTGAGCTCCGTCGCCTGCATCATCGAGGGCGCGGTGGGAATGTTGTACCCCTTGCGGCTGGCAAGCGCGGACAGCTTCTCGTTGGCGGCGGTGTGGTCCTTGATCATCGCCTGGGCGAAGCTGCGTACTTCCTGGCTGTTGCTCTTCTCCAGCGCCATCCGGCTACCCTGGATCTCGGCCTGGTTGCCTTGCGCCGCGTTCTCCAGGAAGGTCTGGTCGCTGCTGGAGAGCATGGAGCGGCTGCCGTCGTCGTGACGGCTGGCGCAGCCGGCAAGGCCGATGAAGGCACTGAAGGAGCACAGCAAAACGGCACGTTGGATGTTCATGGTTCGTCCTTGCGTTGGTGTCGGGCAGGCGGTCGCACAGGCCCGATGGGCCCCGCGCACGGGACCGGGGGAGTGCCCCCGTCGCGGCCCTGCCATGGCGATACGGCCAGGCTCGCGCGGGGACGGCAAGCAGGGTCAGCACAGTCCATGCCCAACCTCGAGCGATCATCCGGCGGCCGCGATGCGCCGCGGGCGTCGTGCCCGTGCAGTGCTGGGCATCGCCCCGGCGACCACGCGCGAGCACCGCCGTCACGGTACCGGCGATCCTGCTGGCATGCGCCGCCGCGCCGGCGCCGCGCATCGATGCCGGGCAGGCCGGGCAGGCTTGCTCAGGAGCCGCCGCCCGTTTGCGCGTCCTCCATGCGCTGGCGCGCGCGATTGCCGCCGTCCACTCCCGTGCCCGCCGGCAGGGGTCGATACAGGGCGCCGCCGGTGGCGGGCGCGGGCGGCGCCTTCTCCATCTGCTCCCTGTGCGCCATATCGGCCGCGATGCTTTCGGTGGTGCCCGGCAACAGGTGGTGCATCACATAGACCCCGCGTGCCTTCCACCCGACGGGCAGCGTGTCCTGCGGATGGATAGACACCCACACGATGGCGTCCACCACGGTTTGCGGATCGTCCATGGATATCAGCCGGGGCGTGCGCCCGCTGTAGTTGGCGGCATGCTCGGACACCGGCGTATCGGCCGCCCAGGGCAGCACCGTCGCCACATGGATATCGCGCTCGCCGCCAAGCCGTATCTCCTGGTCCAGTGCCCGGCCCAGGCCCAGCACCGCCGCCTTGCTGGCCGAATACGAGGCGTGATACGCCAGCGGCACGACGCTCTCGGCGGAGCCCACGTTCACCAGCACACCGCGCCCTTGCGCGCGGAACAGGCGCATGGCGGCGTGGCTGCCGTAGATGACGCCCATCACGTTGGTCTGCACCAGCCGCGCATGGTCCTCCACGGGGATGTCCTCGAAGCGGCCGATGGCCAGCACCCCGGCGTTATTGATCCATACATCGATGGCGCCGAAGCGCGAGACGGCGGCATCCGCCAGGCGGCGCACGTCCTCCTGCCGACCCACATCGGTCGCCACCACCAGCGGCACGCCGCCACGGGTGCGGACTTCCTCGGCCACCTCTTCCAGCACTGTCACGCGGCGCGCGGCCAGCACCACGTTGGCCCCCTGGCTCGCCAGCTCCAGCGCCACGCCACGGCCGAATCCGCTGGACGCGCCGGTCACCACGAAGGTCTTGCCGGCGATGTGTTGGCGATCGTCAGCGCCGATGCGCGGCGATATGGCGCAGGCGCCCAGCATCAGCAGGACGATCAGGGCGCCCAGGGCTCTTAGCGGGCCGAGGGCTCCGCCAGGCGAGACAGGTCGAGGAAAGCAGGCAGGATGGCGCATGGGATTTCCCGCTGGGCTGGGATGCCGCGGAACGCGCATCCGCTGTGCCAGTGTATCGGGGCATAGCGATTGCTGCCCGCAGCGCTCCTGCAGATTCCGATGTTGGGAGCCCGACATGGCCAGCGATCCCCGCAATACGCCCGCGCACGACGAGACGGACCCGGAGCCGGTGCAGCAGCCACCGGGCCGCGCCAACCTGCCCGAAGACCCCGACGACGTGCCCGACCCCAGCGACGGTCCGCCCGCGCGCAAGCCCGTGGACGAACCGCGTAGTTTCGATCTGGCCGGCGGCCGGCGCGAGGGCCGTCCGTCGCGGCGTTCCGCCCGGGCGGTGCGTTTGTCCCGCGCGCACCGGCGCACCGAAAAACCCGATGGAGACCGAACATGCCCGAGCAAGTGACATTGCGCGAACCTGCGGACCGCACGCGCATCGACCTGGAGAAACCCCGCGAATTCAGCTACTGGTGCGCGGCGCTGAACGTCGTGCCGGATCAACTGCGCGCCGCCGTCGCGGCCGTGGGTGCGAATGCCGACGACGTACGCCGATACCTGGGCCTGGAGGAGTTGAACGATGGGCACGACTGACCCGGACAAGACCCGCATTCCCGGCGCGCCGGACATCCCCGCGCCGTCGCCGTCCTCCACGCCTTCGCACGGCACCCCGCCGGCGGCGCCGCATACCGTCACGCCGGCCGATCCCTATCCGCCCGGCTCGCCACGCCCCGATGAAAGCCAGGACGCGCCCGCGCCACGGCCCGCGGTGCCGGACGACAGTTGAGGACTGTGCCAATGACGGCCGAAACCCATCAAATCACGGCGACCGCCTCGACCTCTACCTTCAAGCCGAAGTGCAGCGGCCCGGTCGGAACGACGGCCCGCGCCGGCCTGGCGTCGCCCGCCCAGTCCGCGTAGATCGTATTGAAGGCCGGCCAGTTCTCCATCGCGTCGATATACACGCGCACCTGTGCCAGGCTGCGCACAGCTGCGCCGCACGCTTCCAGCGCCGCCCGTACATTCGCCAGCACCTGGATGGCCTGTTCTTCGAACGGCGCATCGACCAGCCGCACGCCCTGCGCCGTGATGGGCAGTTGCCCGGACACGAACACCAGCCCATTGGCGATGACGGCATGGCTGTAGTGGCCGCCGGGCGCGGCCAACCCATCGACGCGGACGGGTAGCACGGTCTTCTCACCAGCCATGGAAGCGGCTCCATTCCCGCAGGGAGCCGTCGGCCGACAGCGCCTGGTATTTCTCGAACTGCGCTCCGGTGGCGCAAGCATGGTTGGGCAGGATACGAAGACGCGTTCCGATGGGAAAGCGGGCCACGATATCCGTGTCCGCGTCACCTTCGCGCACCACGATGCCGTGCTCCTGATTGGCGCCGCCCAGCAGATAGCCGGCCATGGGCGCCCCGTCCACCCCGCAGACCTGCCCGTACTTGTAGTCGCGCTGCTGCTTCGCGGTCCCGGCATCCCGGCTCATCGCCATCCAGCCGGCGTCCACGATGGCCCAGCCTTTCTCGCGCTGGTGCCCGATCACCGTGGTCAGGACGCCCAGGGCGATGTCGTGCATGGCGCACACCCCCACGTTATGCATGACCAGGTCGAAGAACACATATACGCCCGCGCGCACCTCGGTAACGCCCCGCAGCTCCCGCGCGCTGAGGGCCGTCGGCGTCGAGCCCACGCTGACAACGGGACAGGGAAGCCCGGCGGCGCGCAGGCGCTCCGCCGCCGCCACGCATCCCGCGCGCTCCTGTTCCGCCAGGGCGCTCAAGGCCTCCGGCGTATTCAGTTCATAGCTGGAACCCGCATGGGTCATCACGCCCTTGAGCTCCATGCCGCCTTCGTGCAGCACCGAAGCCACCTTGAGCAGTTCGTCGCCGTAAGGATCCAAGCCGGAACGATGGCCGTCGGTATCGACTTCGACCAGTACCGGCAAACGCTCGCCGTGACTGCGCCCGAACCCGGCGATTTCCATCGCCGACCCCACGCTATCGGTGATGATCGTCAGCGCACAGCCGCGGCGGCGCAGCGCCAGCGCCTGCGGCAGCCGATGCGGGGCCATCCCCACCGCGTACAGGATGTCGGTAATCCCGCTCGCGAAAAAGCGCTCCGCCTCTTTCAAAGTGGAAACAGTGATGCCTTGCGCGCCCGCGTCGAGCTGCGCCCGCACGACCTGTTCGCACTTGCTCGTTTTGACGTGGGGCCGAAAGGCGACGCCCAGCGCGTTCATGCGGTCTTGCATGCGCGCAATGTTCTTCATCGCGCGCGGCAGGTCTATCACGGCGGCGGGCGTATCGATGGTGTACAGGGTCGATGTCATGTCGTATTGGTCCAGCGTATAGGGTGTTGCCATGCGGCCGCCGTGGCGAGGCAGGCACGTCAATCCAGCATATCGACCTTGGCCTTCAGCGCCGGCACATCGTCGCGCAAGCCACGGGTGATCAGGTCGGTGACGACCTGCGGCGCGGCACCGCTGCCAGTGGGCAGGGTCACGCCCACGGCGTCCATCTGCTTGCGGAACCCGGGATCGGCTGCCGCCTCGGCCAGGGCGGCCGTCAGCTTCGCCATCACGGGCGCCGGCGTGCCGCGCGGCGCGAACACCGCGTTCCAGGCCTGCATGTTCAGCGGATAACCGGCCTCCGCCACCGTGCCTACATCCGGCAGCTGCGGCAAGCGCGTGGCCGACAACACCGCCAGCGCCTTGATCCTGCCGCCCGCGATCTGCGGCAGCGCCGTCGTGGTCTGATCGCACATGAAATCCGTCTGCCCGCCCATCAGGTCGTTCATCGCCGGCGCGACGCCCTTGTACGGCACATGGGTCACGTTGGACTTCAGCGCCGCGAGCAAAAGCACGCAACCGTAGTGCGAAATCGAGCCGACGCCGGCACTGCCGTAGGAAGCCTGATCCTTGTTCGCCGCGAGCCAGCCCAGGAACTCCCGAAGATTATTGGCGGGCAGGTTCGCACGCCCCAACAGCAGCATAGGCGCAGAACCGGCCAGGCCCACCGGCTGGAAATCCGCCAAGGGGTCGTAGGGCAGCTTCCTGTACAACGCCACATTCGCCACATGCGTGCCTATCGTGCCGAAGCCCAGCGTGTAGCCATCCGGGGCCGACCGGACCACCTTGGTCAAGCCTATCGTGCCGCCCGCGCCCGCCAGGTTCTCCACCACGACGGCCTGGCCGAGTCGCTTGCCCATCTGCTGCGCGAAGCCGCGCGCCAGCGCATCGCTGGGGCCACCCGCGGGAAATGGCACGATCAGCGTCACCGCGCGCCGGGGATAGGCTTCGTCCTGCGCATGGACCGGCATGGGCGCCGTCGCCAGCGTGACGATGGCCAGGAAGGCGGCGGACAAGACGGGGAAGAATCGGCGAGCACGCATAGTCAGCACTCCGGTTATCGTGACGCCGCGGCGCCCGCGTTGAAGGATTGCAGCCAGGGCAGGGCCGGTTCCAGCGTCGCCGCCTGTGCTTCCGGCGCGGTGGCGCCTTGGGGCAGCGCCAGGCCGACGCGGTTGTGCCAGAAGGTGCGCAGCCCCACCGCGGCCGTCCCGAACATGTCGTAGCCCGACCCCGCGACGAACGCCGCGTCGCGCGCCTGGACCCCCAGGCGTTCGAGGGCCATGCGGTAAGGCCGAGGGTCGGGCTTGTAGAAGCCCGCTTCCTCCGAGGTCACGACGACATCCCAGTCGATACCCATGAGTGCGGCCGCGCGCGTCCCCAGGCGGCGGGAGCAGTTCGTCACCACGGCCAGCTTGCAATGCGGGCGCAAGGCGCCCAGCAGCTCGCGCGCGCCGTCCCAAGGGGGCAGCCGGTTCCAGTTGTCTTCCAGCGCTACCGGCGCGGAGGCGGGCAGGCCGGTATCCCGGGCAGCCCGCCGCACCAGCTCTTCATAAGGCTCGTAAGCGCCGCAGCCATACGTCAATTGAAGGTAGCGGGCACGCCAGGCGCGGCCCTGCTCTTCCGAGCCGGCAGCGGCGTTCCAGACAGTCCAGGAGTCCAGCAACGCGGTCAACAGGTCGAACAAGACCGCGCGCGGATAGGCGGGGGCAGAGGTAGATGTCGGTTCCATGGCCTGCACTCTACCGGCCCGATACCGCGCTGTGTTTTAATGACTCGACAACAATCGTTAAACAAAATTTAATGGTCCAGATCGACGATCTTCAGCTGGCCGCGACTTTGCTGCGCGAGGAATCGCTCAGCGCCGCGGCGCGTGCGCTGGATGTGACGCCCTCCGCGCTGTCCATCCGGCTGCGGAAACTGGAGACCCGCCTGGGCGTGACGCTGGCCACCCGCACCGCGCGGCGGCTCAGCCTGACAGCGGAGGGCGAGCGCTTCGCGCGCGATGCGACAGCACTGCTGGGCCAGCTGGACAGCCTGTGCGAATCCCTGCAAAGCGACGCACGCCAGCTCACCGGCTTGCTGCGCGTCTCGGCGCCGTTCGGCTATGGCCGGCGCCATGTCTCGCCGCTGATCGCCGAGTTCGCGCGCGCCCATCCCGGCCTGCGCGTGCAGCTGGATCTGTACGAAACGCCGTGGCCGGACAGGCACGATGCGGATGCCATCATCCATATCGGGGCCGTGCGGGATTCTTCCTGGATCGCGCGTACGCTTGCCTCCAACGAGCGCTGGCTATGCGCCAGCCCGATGTATCTGCATGCGCATGGCGTCCCGCGTACGCCCCGCGATGTAGCGAAGCACAGCTGCATCTGCATACGCGAGAACAACGAGGATGTGACGCTGTGGCGCGTTCGTCCGCGCGGCCGGTCACCCGGCAAGGCGGTGGGTCAGCCGGAGACCATCCGCATCTCGCCCGCGTATTCCACGAACGACGGCGCGGTTGCGCGGCAATGGGCAGAGGAAGGACTGGGGCTGGTGCTGCGGTCGGAGTGGGATGCGGCGGAAGCGGTCGCGCAAGGCAAGCTGGTACGCATCATGGCGGATTGGCAGTTCGACAACGCGCCGATCACGCTGCTGGTGCCCACGCGCAACGGCCGTACCGCGCGGGTCCAGGCGCTGATCGAGTTCTTTGAGCGGCGCGTGGGCCGGCATGCGGCACCGCCGCGCGAGCAGGACGCACCCGCACGGGCGAAGCGTACGGCCGCCAAGCGTAATAGTGATCGCTAAGTACATCACTTTCTATGTGCGTGTTGCAAGCCGATCACGGCTTGGCGGCAACAGGGACCCGGAACGGCGCGCCCAGTCGATTGAACGCATTCATTGCGGCGATCGTGATGGTGAGGTCAACAAGGTCTTTGGGCGTGAACGCTGCCGCGGCTGCGGCATACGCTTCATCCGAGGCATGCGTTTCGCTCACACGGGTCACCTCTTCCGCCCAGGCCAGCGCTGCGCGTTCCTGGTCGGAAAACAGGTGATGCACCTCTTCCCAAACCGGTACCAACGTGATTTTGTCGATCGACATGGTTTTCCTGAGGTCGCGGCTGTGCATGTCGATGCAGTGGGCGCAGCCGTTGATCTGCGAAACGCGAAGGAACACCAGATGGACGAGTTCCTCGGGCAGGTTCGTCTTCTTCATGACGTAGTGGTAGATAACAGAAAGTGCCTTCGCGCCGTCAGGTGCGATATCTTGCCAGTTCAAGCGGGTCATCTCAGTCCTTACCTGTGGTTGATGGTGAATAGAGCCGCGATCGGCGCAGCCGGGCCGCCTATCGACTTCGACCGCGATCCATGTCATAACGCCACGGTACTCCGCCGGTTGCTGGAGAAACAGGCCCAAAAACTGCCCAAACGATTGGTCCAAAATGACTGACCCGATCACGCCTGCCGCGCTTTCCATCCGCCTGGACCGTGCCACGGCCGTGCCTATCGGTGACCAGATCCATGCAAGCCTGCGACAGGCAATCCTCGACGGCCGGCTGGCACCCGGGCAGCGCTTACCTTCCGGCCGGGACCTTGCCGCGCAGCTCGGCGTCGCGCGCGGCACGATCCGCGTGGCCTACGATCGGCTGACGGCCGAGAATCTGGTTTTCGGTGCCGGGCCGGCGGGCACACGCATATGCGCGCGGCTGCCTGCCAGCCCGGCGGACGATCAGGCGCCACTCGACAGGCCTTTGGCGGGTTTCACCCGTCCATATTCGAGTGCCCCGCTGCCGTTCCAAATGGGCGTGCCCGCTCACGACGCGTTTCCCGCGAAGCTCTGGGCCCGCATGCGGACGCGTTCCGTACGCGCTGACGCTATCACTTACACGACCTACGCCGACCCGCGCGGGGAACCCGCGTTGCGGGCGCTGATCGCGAGCCACTTGGCCGTCAGCCGTCGAATGCAATGTCATCCCGATCAAGTCATCGTCACCAGCGGATACCGGCATGGCCTGATGCTTGCGCTGACGGCACTGCGCGCGCACGGGCGCAAGGCGTGGATCGAGGAGCCAGGTTATCCGCTGGGAAGACGCGCGCTGGAACTGACTGGAGCCGAGATCGAGCCCGTGCCCGTCGATGCCCAGGGGCTGCGCGTGGAAGTCGGCATCGCCAGAGCGCCGGACGCCCTGCTGGCGCTGGTGACCCCGGGCCAGCACGCCCCGCTGGGCGTGTCCCTGTCGCCGGCACGAAGACACGCGCTGCTCGGGTGGGCTGAGGAAAGAAACGCCTGGATCATCGAAGACGACTATCTCGGAGAACTACAGCTCGACGGCCGGGCCGCACCGGCCCTTGCCGCGGGCGATGGCGCCGAGCGCGTGATCCACATCGGCGCCTTCAGCAAGACGATCAGCCCGGCGCTGGGCCTCGGCTTTGTCGTCGCCCCACGCTCGTTGGCGGAACGTCTGGTCGAGGTCGCCGCCGTATTGGCCCCGGCTCCGAACCGGACCACCCAATTGGCGGTCACGGAATTTCTGGCGGATGGGCACTTCCTGCGGCACCTGCGCCAGATGAAGATCCTTTATGCCGAGCGCCGCGGCATGGCGCTCGCGCGTGTCAGCGCCTTCCTGCCGGGCACGCTGCCGGCTGGCCTGGGCGTGATCGCACCGCTCCCACGGAACGCCGACGACAGCGCCGTTGTCGCCATTGCCCGCACCCGTGGTCTCGCGCCCGCTGCCCTCTCCGCCTGGTACCTTCGCCGCACTCAAACGCAACGTGGCTTGCTACTCAGCGCGACGAACCTGCGCCCGGACAATATCGATGCCGCCTGCGAGACGCTTGCGAGAATCGTTGCATCTCATTGAGTCTTGGCCCGCATGCACCCACAGGTTGCCAACGCTGTGTCGATACGTCCGCTTCTCGGAAATACTAATGACCGCGAAGCGTCGAAAGCGGTCGGGTCGATTCCCGCGGTCGGTCATTACCAGTCCGCTGGCACCCACCAGCCAAGATAGGGCCGATTCCCCACTGGCAAAGTTTTGCTATCGTTACGCGGACTCATTGGCGCCATCAAATGCAACGATCTCCCAGAACTCCGTGCGTCCTGGAGACGCAGCGGCTCCGCTTACGTCTATGGAACGATGAAGATCTCAGTCCGTACGTCCTGCTGAATGCAGACTCGCGGGTCACCGAGTTCCTGCCGGGGCCAGTCACGCCGGAAATGGCGAGGCATTTTTTCAAGACCCAGAATGAGCAATATGCCCGCGACGGGTGCTGTTACTTCGCCGCGGAACTGGAATCCACGGGCGAACTCGCAGGCTTCATTGGACTGAAGTACCAGGATTTTGCCGCGCCTTTTGCCCCCTGCTTCGAAATAGGGTGGCGACTCGGGAGCCGGTTCTGGGGGCAAGGTCTGGCAACCGAAGGTGCGCTCTCCGTCATCTCCTATGGGTTCAATGAACTGGGACTGCGAGAAATCGTTTCGTTCACGGTACCCGCAAACCGCAGGTCGCGTCGCGTGATGGAGCGCATCGGTATGACGCACGACAGCAGCGCTGACTTCGCACATCCAGGGCTGCCCAGGGACCATGCGCTTTCCCTGCATGTGTTGTATCGCATATCGAAGCCCTGAATGGCGGCAACGGGCCGGAACCGCTCATCCCCGCCCCGCAAAATGCGGCGACTGCCCGAAGTGCTCGATCAACAGCTCCGTCAGCACCCGTATCTTCCGTGCCGGATGCTGGCCAGGGGGGCGGACGACATAGGCGCCGGCGGGCGGGGGCGGATAGCGGGTCATGATGGGCACCAGGGCGCCGGCAAGGACATGCTCGTGGGTAAGGCAATCGGGCAGATACGCGACCCCTAGTCCGGCCGTTGCGGCAGCGATCAAGGCCGCGCCGTTGTCGGCCTTGAAGCGCCCTTGCGGACGCACCGCGGTGATTTTGTCGCCGTCCATGAACTGCCAGGTTTCGGTTCCCTGCATCAAGGCTTCATGTGCGACGAGCTGCTCTGGCGATTCGGGCGCCCCATGTGCCTTGATGTAGTCCGGGCTGGCGAGCAGCTTCCCATAGATGGGCCCAACGCATCTGGCGATCAGGTTGGAGTCCTGAAGGTAGCCCACCCGTATCGCGCAGTCGTAGCCCTCCGCGATGAGGTCGACGAAGCGATCGCTATAGCAGGTCTGCACATGCAGCCGTGGATGGCGCCGCGCCAATTCCGCGACCACGGGCGCGAAATGGGTCAGGCCAAACGACACGGGCACGGACACTCGCAAGCGGCCACGCATTTCGCCGGAGGGCATGATCGTCTCCCGGGCCGTGTCGATCTCCGCGCAGGCTCTGGCCGCGTGGTCCCGGAAAATTGCCCCGGCTTCGGTAAGCGCCGCCCCGCGTGTGGTACGCGCAAGCAACTGGACGCCAAGCTCCGATTCCAACCGCAGCAACCGACGGCTGACGATGGACTTGGACACGCCCAGCCGAACCGCGGCGGGCGACACGCCGCCTGCATCGGCGACTTCGATGAATGTCTGAAGTTCTTCTATATCCACTTGCATGGCCCCCGTTTCGCGATGCGGTTCGCCGCAGGATAGCACTGCCGAATAATGCCTATGCGCCCGCCGGCGGCGTTGCCGATAGTGCGACACAGCTCGCCTTGGAACGGAACTACCGCGTCGATGCCGACGAAAACATAATGCTGGATCCGGGTGGCGCCGCCACAAGCACGCGCTGTCCAGGAAAACGATTTGCGCCGCAACGTGCGACGCGGATATCGCACACCACAGCAAACCAGGGATCACTATGACTTTTCGAAATGGCCTCGATTCGCTTCTACGTCCTGAGGATTCGCTACTCGTCCTGATCGACCACCAGCCCTATCAATTGACCAACCTGAATAGCCACGACCCGCATGCCGTCGTCAATAATTCGACGGCGCTGGCGAAGGCGGCAAAGGTCTTCGGCGTCCCCACGATATTGACGAGTGTGATTGCGGACCGTGGCGGCCGGATCTTCCCCCAGATCACCGATGTATTCCCCGGCCAGGAAGTCATAGACCGCACGTTCATCAACACCTGGGAAGACAAAAAAGTGGTCGACGCGGCCAAGTCGACGGGCCGCAAGCAGTTGGTCATTGCCGGGCTGTGGACCGAAGTCTGCGTCGCCATGCCGGCGATCCAGGCCGCGGGCGAAGGCTGGGATGTGACGGTCATCACCGACGCGTCGGGTGGTGTGTCAGTCGAATCGCACGAAGTCGCCCTGCAGCGCATGGCGGCGGCGGGCGTGAACCTCATGACTTGGATGGCGCTGGCTGCCGAATGGCAACGCGACTGGGCTCGCGCGGACACCGCAGCCGGGTTGACCGACATCCTCGTTCAACACGCCGCGGGTAGCGGCGTCGCCTACCTGTGGGAACAGCAATTGTTGAATACGCCGGCGCCCGCGGCGGCAGCCTGATCTGGCGGCGTAAGCGCCCCGGCCGAATAGACAGCGGCCGCTAGCGACTCGGAGCGTGGGCTGGCGGCCCTCCAAGATCGTCAAGATGGATCCTTGTCCGGGCAATGCGCGATCCGTCAATTACAAGGGCCGCCAAGGCGGCCCTTATCTGCTGCATAACGGATCTCCACGACGCTGAGCTGCAGGGTCGCCAGAGGACAAGCGGGAACCGGAGCGCTGCCGGTTTTCCCCGTTTTCACCCCGTATCGTCGCCCGCCCGCTACTCCACCGTCACACTCTTCGCCAGATTGCGCGGCTTATCCACGTCCGTGCCACGCGCGCACGCGGTGTGATATGCCAGCAACTGCAAGGGAATCGTATGCAGGATCGGCGAGAGCTTCCCGTAATGCTCCGGCATCCGGATCACATGCGTCCCGTTCCCGCTGGTGATATGGCTGTCGGCATCGGCGAACACATACAACTCTCCACCCCGGGCCCGCACCTCCTGCATATTGGACTTCAACTTCTCCAACAGCGTGTCATTCGGCGCGATGGTCACCACGGGCATCTGCTCCGTTACCAGCGCCAGCGGCCCATGCTTGAGTTCCCCCGCCGGATAGGCCTCGGCATGGATATAGCTGATCTCTTTGAGCTTCAGCGCCCCTTCCAGCGCGATGGGATAGTGCAGCCCACGCCCCAGGAACAGCGCATTCTCCTTGCTGGCGAAGCGTTCCGCCCAGCTGATGATCTGCGGCTCCAGCGCCAATACCGACGTGATCGCCACGGGCAAATGCCGCAGCGCCTTGATGTGATCGGCTTCCTGCTCGTCCGTCAGCCTTCCATGGGTCTGCGCCAGCGCCAGCGTCAGCATGAACAGCGCCGTCAGCTGCGTCGTGAACGCCTTGGTGGAGGCCACGCCGATCTCTACCCCGGCCCGCGTGATGAAAGCCAGCTTGCATTCCCGCACCATCGCGCTGGTGGCGACGTTGCAGATGGTCAGCGTGTTCTCCATGCCCAGGCTGCGCGCATGCTTCAGCGCGGCCAGCGTGTCGGCCGTCTCGCCGGATTGCGAGATGGTTACCACCAGCGTGCGGGGATTCGGCACGCTATCCCGGTAACGGTACTCGCTGGCGATCTCCACCGCGACAGGAATCTTGGCCAGCGATTCGATCCAGTACTTCGACGTCAGCCCCGCGTAGTAGCTCGTGCCGCAAGCCAGTATCAATACCGATTCAACGTCCTTGAAGATGCGATACGCGCCATCGCCGAACAGCTCCGGCGTGATGCTTTCGATGTCCTGCAAAGTGTCGCCCACCGCGCGCGGCTGTTCGAAGATTTCCTTCTGCATGAAGTGGCGATACGGGCCCAGCTCGGCCTCGCCGGTATGCACCTGCACGGTGTGCGCCTTGCGCTCGACGGCGCGGCCCTGCTCGTCGACGATCCACACGCGCGTCAGTTGCAGGTCCACGACATCGCCATCTTCCAGGTAGATGATGCGGTCCGTGGTGCCGGCCAGCGCCAGCGCGTCGGAGGCCAGGAAATTCTCGTTATTGCCCAGGCCGACGACCAGCGGCGAACCCTGGCGCGCGCCCACGACACGATGCGGCTCGTCCCGGCAGAACACGGCGATGGCATAGGCGCCATGCAAGCGGCGCACGGCCTGTTGCACGGCATCGAACAGGTCG
This sequence comes from Bordetella bronchialis, assembly GCF_001676705.1. Classification (NCBI taxonomy): domain Bacteria; kingdom Pseudomonadati; phylum Pseudomonadota; class Betaproteobacteria; order Burkholderiales; family Alcaligenaceae; genus Bordetella; species Bordetella bronchialis. The sequence continues at coordinate 239,923 of NZ_CP016170.1, read as the reverse complement.
CCGGCATACAGGTGATTCACCAGGTGCGCGATGACCTCGGTGTCGGTCTGGCTCTCGAAGACATAGCCCGCGGCCTGCAGTTCGGCGCGCAGCTCGTCGTGGTTCTCGATGATGCCGTTGTGCACCAGCGCGATACGGGGCGCGTCCTTGCCGAAGCTGGAGAAATGCGGGTGCGCGTTGTGGGTGGCGGGGGCACCGTGCGTGGCCCAGCGCGTATGCGAGATCCCGGTGAAACCGGACACGTGGTCGCGGCGGATCTGCTCGCATAGCTCCGCGACGCGCTCGGTGCTGCGCGTGCGGCGCAGCTCACCGTCCGCATACACGGCCACGCCGCAGGAGTCGTAGCCGCGATATTCCAGGCGACGCAGACCTTCGACCAGGACAGGGGTGATGTCGCGCTGGGCGACGGCGCCGACGATTCCGCACATGGCTAGCTCCAGGAAAGTTCAACTCGAAGCGGATTGTGCGGCGCGCGATAAGAAATCGGATTTCTTAATTCGGCCAATAATGAAATAAACGGGCCACTAACATTTTGTACGAATTATTATTTCATCTCGGATTGTATATTGACATCTGCATTTCACTTTTCCGTGCGGGAGCCACATGTCTACCCCCGAAACCCTAGCCGATCTGGACGACCTGGACCGCCGAATCCTGGACCAGCTGCAGACGGATGCCTCCCTGACCAACCAGGACCTGGCGGCGCGCGTGCATGCCTCCGCACCGACCTGCCTGCGCCGGGTACGCCGGCTCACGGAAATCGGCGTGATCCAGAAGCAGGTCGCCATCCTCGACGCCACCAAGCTGGGCAGCACGCTGACCGCGCTGGTCGAAGTGACGCTCGACATCCAGGCCGCCGAACGCATGGACGAATTCGAAGCCCGCATGCGCGAAGAGCCCGCCGTACTCCAGTGCTATCGCGTATCGCCCGGCCCGGACTTCCTGCTGATCGCCCAAGTGAAGGACATGCCGGCCTATCACGCACTGGTACACCGCGCCTTCACGGCGCAGGCCAATGTGCGCAACGTCCGCACCTTCTTCTCCGTCCACCGCGCCAAGTTCGAAACGCGGATAACGATATAGCGCGCGGACCCAAGGCGCGCACCAAGGCCGCAAGGCGCAACGCAAACGCCACCCCAAACCGTCCCGGCACCCGTGAATAAGAGCCACCGTAATCCGTCGGGGGCGATGCCTGTCGGGGCCGGCACGTTGGAGGCGGCGCGAGGGCTTCCGAACGAAGGACGGCCCGGCGAAAAAGCCGCACGGACGGCACCAGCAAGACGCTATCCAACGGCAACCGGCAACGCCCTACGCCACCGTACAAGCTCGACCGGACCGGCTCCACGACCCGCACCGGCCACCCGCGCCATCCTCAGGAAGCCTCGACCCGCCGCGCTTCGCCACGCTCACGCAGCACCCGTTCAAACTGCGCCAGATACCGATCCCCCATCCCGCGCACATCATGCTCGGCACGCACATAGTCATACGCGCGCTGCACGATCGCCTGCCGCAACGGCGTATCGTCCAGCAACTGCCCCATCCCCTGCGCCAGCGCCTGGTAGTCTTCCACGGGACACAGGATCCCCCGCCCATCCGCCAGGCTTTCCTTCAACCCGCCCGCGTCCGTCGACACCACCGGCACGCGATGCAGGAAAGCGTCGAACACGCTGCTGCCCAGCGCCTCTTCCCGCGAGCTCATGGCGAACACATCCATCGCCGCGTAGAAATCCTCCACGCCTTTGCGGAAACCGGCGAACAGATAGGTCGATTGCAAGCCCAGCTCCGCCACCAGCGCGCGCGCCTGTTCTTCATTGTTCCCGCCCGCGCCGAAATGCACGAACACGAAGTCCAGCCGGGTCTTGGCCAGTTCGCCCACGGCACGGATCATCGTCAGCGGATCCTTGTCGTGGATCAGCGCGGCCGAGGTCGCGATAATTTTTTTGCCGGGCAGCTTGAACTCCGCCGACAGCCGGCCCAGGTTCTCCGTATCGACACGCGCCGGCAGCACCGCGCTGCGGATGATCACCGGCTCTATCCCCAGGCGGCGCGGCTCCACGGCCGCCATATCGCTGATCGCCACGAAGAGATCCACGCGGCGCCATTTGCCGCCGGTCTTCCATTCCTCTCCCGGCTTGACCACGAAGGACGTGCGCCGCGAAAAAGCCACCGGCCGGCCGTGCAGCGACTTGGTCAGGACGGCCCAGGTCACCGTATTGGCCGTCTGCGCGTGGATGATGTCATAGCGCCGCCCGCGGGTGGCCAGGAAGGCGATCTGCGCCGGTACGTGCTTGACGGCATGGACGGCAAACCCCTGCTCGGCGGCGCGCTGCGCCAGCGGCGCGCCCGCCCGGGCCAGCAGTTCGACCTCGTGCCCAGCGTCGCGAAAAGCCATCATGCAGTACAGGGTTTGCCGTTCCCCGCCGCGCCAGCCCTTCTCGAAATTGAGCTGCAGGATCTTCATGCGCGGCCGATGCCCTCGTAGTCGAAGCCCATGGCCCGCAGTTCGGCGGCGTTGTACTGATTGCGGCCGTCCAGGATCAGGGGCGACTTCAGCAGCCCCAGGATGCGTTCGAAGTCCGGCGCGCGGAAGGCTTTCCATTCCGTCACCAGCAGCAGGCCGTCGGCGCCGTCCAGCGCCTGGTACATATCGGCGACGAATTCGACCTTGTCCCGCAGGTCGCCGCTGGCGGCGATCACGCGGCGGGCCTCGTCCATCGCCACCGGATCGTAGGCGCGCACGCGCGCGCCGCGCCGGGTCAATTCCTGGATGACGGTAAGGCTGGGCGCCTCGCGCATATCGTCGGTGTTCGGCTTGAACGACAGGCCCCACAGCGCGAACACCCGGCCGGACAGGTCTTCGCCGAAGCGGCGAACGATCTTTTGCGACAGGCGGAATTTCTGCCCGTCGTTGGCCTCTTCCACGGCCTGGATCACGCGCATGGGCAGGCCATGCTGTTGCGCGGTACGTACCAGCGCCTGCACATCCTTGGGAAAGCAGGAACCGCCGTAGCCCGGACCGGGGTACAGGAACTGATAGCCGATGCGCGGGTCCGCGCCGATGCCGCGCCGCACCTGTTCGATATCGGCGTTCAGGACCTCGGCCAGATTCGCCATTTCGTTCATGAACGAGATACGTGTGGCCAGCATGGCATTGGCGGCGTATTTGGTCAGCTCCGCCGATCGCACGTCCATCACCATGAGCCGGTCGTGCGTGCGCTGGAAGGGCTCGTAGATGCGGCGCATGACGCCGATGGTGTAGTCGTCGTCGGCGCCCACGATGACGCGGTCCGGGCTCATGAAGTCCTGGATCGCCGCGCCTTCCTTCAGGAACTCCGGATTGGAGGCCACGCTGAACGGGAAATCCACGCCCCGTTCCGCCAGCACGGCGGCCACGGCCTGGCGCACCTTGTCGGCCGTGCCGACCGGCACGGTGGACTTGTCCACGATGATCTTGCGGCCGGTCATGTGGCGCGCAATGTTGCGGGCGGCCGCCAGCACGTATTGCAGGTCGGCGGAGCCGTCCTCTCCGGGCGGGGTGCCCACGGCGATGAACTGCACGTCGCCATGGCGCACGCTTTCCGCGATATCGGTAGTGAAATGCAGCCGGCCGCCCTTGGCATTGCGCCGCACCAGCTCTTCCAGGCCCGGCTCGTAGATGGGGATGTCGTTCTGCCGCAGCCGCTCTACCTTGGTGGCGTCGACATCCAGGCACATGACGTCATTGCCCATTTCCGCCAGGCAAGCGCCGGACACCAGGCCGACATAGCCCGTACCCACCACGGTAATCTTCATTGATGATCGCCCTTCATTGATTCATCCGCCGCGCAACGCGCGACCATGCCGCATTATAGGAGCGGCCCATGAAAAACCCGTGCCACAAGGCGTGGAGGCAGCCCGGCCGGCGCGCTAGCCCTTGCGCGGCGCGCCGCCCGGTACTTTTGAAAACCGCACGGTATTGACCAGTACGGCCATGCCCGCGCACACCGCGCCCAGGATAAGGGCCACCAGCGGTCCGCGCGTCGGCGCCAGGCCGAAAGCCGTGGCCACCAGGGCGGTGCCGAAGCTCTGGCCGAAGACGCGCGTGGTGGCCTGGACGCCGCCGATGGCGCCGCTGCGGTTGCGCGGGGCCGAAGAGATCATCGAGCGGTTGTTCGGCGTCTGGAAAATCCCGAAGCCCACGCCGCAGATGAACATGCCGGCGATGATCCACGGGTTGGACGCGCTGTGCGGCAGCACGGCCAGCCAGACCAGGCCGAAGGTCATGCAGGCCGCGCCCACGCCGCTGAGCGAGGCCGCGGAATAGCGGTCGGACAAGCGGCCCGCCAGCGGCGCGACCAGGGCGGTGCCCACCGGCCACGCGGCCAGCAGCATGCCTACCTGCAGATGCGGGCGGCCGAGCACGGACTGGAAATAGAAAGGCAGCGACACGTAGGCGCTCATCTGCGCGGCGAAGGTGCACCCCGAGGCCGCCACGGCGTAGGCGATAGGCTGGATGCGCAGCAGGTCCACCGGGACCAGCGGCGCGGTCTGGCGGCTGGCCCGCCGCACCAGCAGGATGCCCGCCAGGATGGAAATCGCCACCATGCCCAGCCCGCGGATCGGGTCCTGGTGCATGTTATCGACGCCGGTGATGAACACGCCCAGCACCACCATGCACAGCACGGCGCTGACCACGTCGAAGGGCGTGGTATTGCGCGGCGGGTCGGGCAGGAAACGCACCAGGAACAGCGCGAAAATCCCGATCGGCACGTTGACCGCGAATATCCACGGCCAGTCCGCGATGGACAGGATGACCGAGCCCAGCGTGGGCCCCAGCACGGACATCACCGCCACCAGCGTGGCGTTCAGGCTGATGCCCCGGCCCAGCTTGGCCAGGGGGTAGATATTGCGCACCAGGCCGCCGAACATGCACATCAGCGACGCGGCGCCCACGCCCTGGAACATGCGCGCCAGGATCAGCGTCGTAAGCGAACTGGCCATCGCGCAACCCAGCGAGGCCAGCGTAAACAAGCCCAGGCCCAGGCCGAACATGCGGCGGAAACCCACCCGTTCGGCCAGCGCGGACAAAGGCAGCAGCATGACCACCACGGACACGCTGTACGCGTTGACGATCCATACCGCGCTGGCGGGATCGATATTCAGGTCCAGCGAAATAGTGGGCAGGGCGACGTTGGCGATGGTGGCGTCCAGCACGGCCAGCGTCATGCCCAGCATGACCACGCCGGCGGCCCAATAGCGGCGCGGCGTGGGCAGCCCCTCGAAAACGGGCTTGGGCGCCTCCGGGCCCTGCGAGGGGCCGGATTGTTCGTTCGCGGGGCGGCTGCTTTGATCCTTCACGATTTCTTGACCGGGCGTTGCCAGTTCTCCACAGTGGTTTGCCGCGCGCGCGACACCGTCAACTTGCCGGCCGGCGCATCGCGCGTCAGCGTCGTACCTGCGCCCAGCGTGGCGCCCCGGCCCACGCGCACCGGCGCCACCAGCTGGGTATCCGAGCCGATGAAAGCGTCGTCCTCGATCGTGGTGCGGTGCTTGTTGACGCCGTCGTAGTTGCAGGTGATGGTGCCGGCGCCCACGTTGACGCGCGCGCCGACGTCGGCATCGCCGATGTAGGCAAGGTGGTTGGCCTTGCTGCCCGGCCCGACATTGCTGTTCTTGACCTCGACGAAGTTGCCGATATGGGCGCCGTCCGCCAGCGCCGTGCCCGGACGCAGCCGGGCGTAGGGACCGATGCGCGCGTCCGCGCCTATCGTCGCGCCATGCAAATGGCTGAAGGCCTCTACGACGACACCGGCGCCGACACGCACGTCGCGCAGCACGCAATGCGGGCCGACACGCGCGCCGTCGGCCAGTTCGACCTGGCCCTCGAAGACGCAGCCCACGTCGATGAAGACGTCGCGCCCGACGCGCAGCGTGCCGCGCAGGTCGAAGCGGGCCGGGTCCGCGATGGTGGCGCCCGCCTCCAGCAGGCGGCGCGCCTGTTCGCGCTGCCAGGTGCGTTCGAGTTCCGCCTGCTGCACGCGGCTATTGACGCCCAGGGTTTCCCAGGCGGCCGCCGGCTGCGCGCTGCCGACGGGGACGTCGTCCTTGACGGCCAGCCCGACGACGTCGGTCAGGTAGTACTCGCCCTGCGCGTTGCGGTTATCGATGTGGGACAGCCAGTCCTTCAGGCGCGCGGTGGGCGCGGCCAGGATGCCGGTGTTCACTTCGGCGATGGCGCGCTCGGCCTCGCTTGCGTCCTTGTGCTCGACGATGCGGCGGATGGCGCCTTGCCCGTCACGGACGATGCGGCCATAGCCCGTGGGATCGGCCAGGGTTTCCGTCAGCACCGCCATGCCCTTGCCGCGCGCCTCCAGCAGGCGCCGCAGCGTATCGGGCTGCACCAGCGGCACGTCGCCGTACAGGACCAGCGTGACATCGTCGTTTCCGCCTTCGCGCAACAGGGGGACGGCTTGCGCCACGGCGTGCCCGGTTCCCTGCTGCGGCTGCTGCAGCGCGAAGGACACATCGGACCGGTGCTCGAAGGCGGCCCGGACGCGGTCGGCGCCATGGCCCACCACCACCACGATGCGGTCGGGCTCCAGTGCCCGCGCGCTGTCCAGCACGTGTTCCAGCATGGGCCGGCCGGCAAGCGTGTGCAGTACCTTGGGCAAATCGGATTGCATGCGCTTGCCGAGACCGGCAGCGAGAATGACGACGTTGAGCATGGAATCTCTACAAGAATGCGCCGCCTCGTGGGCGGCGCATGGCTAGAAGGGAATCAGGACTGGTCAGGGTCCGATTGTATTTTGTTTTTCCTGGCGGCCGCCTTGCGGGGCTTGGCGGTGCCGGTCGCGCTGGTCTTGCGCGCGGCGCCGCGCCTGGCCCCCGCGGGGGCGCCGGCCGCGGATGCCGCGGGCGTCGATTTGCCGGAAGGCGCGGTCCCCGCCGCGGTGCCGCCTTGGCCCGGCGCGGCCGCGCCCGGCTTGGGCGCCGATCCCCGATCCGGCGCGCCGCCCGTCATGCCGGGCATGGTGGCGGCGGTTGCCGCGGCCAATTGGTTGAACTGCTGCTGCAGCATGCCCCACCAGGCTTCGGAGGCCGACTGCGCCGCCTGGCTGATGGCCTGCGCCGAGCCGGCGGAGGAAGCCGCGGCGCCCGACGACGTGTCCGCGTCCGGACGCGGCGTGCCGCCCGACGAAGCGGATGAAGCGCTGGCGGTGCCGGCCGCACGCCCGCCACCCGCCACGCCCGGCGCTGCCGCGCCCGGGCTACCGGTATCCGCTTGCGAACCGGCCTGGGCGCCGCCGCGCGCACCGGCATCCGGCGCACGCGCTTCCGTATCGGTCCGGCCCTCGCGTCCCGCCGGCGGCTTCGCGGCGGACTGTCCTGGCGCCGGCTTCAGGCCCAGCACGATCTCCAGCGGCGAGGCCCCGCCCCAGTTGCCGGCATCCTGCGCCTGCGCCCCCATGTTGTCCACGAAGGACCGCAGGGTGGCGATGGTGGAGCGCTGGACCTCCAGGCCCTGGATGGTGCTGCTCAGCATGGACAGGTTCAGGCGCAGCCAGCTTTCCACCGCGCGCAATTCGGCGATGCGCTGTTCCAGGTCCTGCAGGTTCATGGGGGGCGTCATGGGCATGACCTGCGCCAGGCCGCCGGGGCCGGTCAGGCCCGCCCAGGCCTGGCGCATCATCTCCATGCTGGCCAGCAGCGGATTGCCCGCCGTATCGGCGGAGCCCTGGCCCATGCCGGGCAGAACGAAAGGGTTGGTGTTTTGGTTCGTCATTTCGTCCTCTTGCCCCCGCTGCGCGGCTCAACCCGGCAGCAGCTGATTGTTTTCGACACGGATGGCCTGTCCGGGCGCGTATTGGAAAGGCGTCGCGCTGTGGAAGGTATGCGTGCGGCCGTCGTTGGTGCGCGCCACCAGTTGATAGCGTGTCACGGTCTGTTGCTGCTTGATATTACGCTCGATTTCACGGCCTGCCAAAGCGCCGCCGACCGCGCCCAGCACGGTCAGCGCGGTCTTGCCGTGCCCCCCGCCGAACTGGTTGCCGACCACGCCGCCCACCACCCCGCCGGCGACGGTGCCGACGATGGGTTCGCTCTGGTTCTGCACCGGCACTTGCACGGTATTGACCGACACCACCACGCCGCATTGCGGACACGCCGCGGCGGCGGACTGCTGGGGCGCGGGCGCCGGGTTCTGCGGGCGGGGCGCGGTCGTCTGGGCCGGCGCCTGCGCGACGCGCGGCGGCGTGCCGGCCGCGGATGGCGCGGCGGCGGCCTGGGGCGTGGCGGCGGCGCCGGCCTGGGGCTGCGTGGCGGGCAGCGGCGCCAGGTTGGCGTCCTCCGGGCCGGCCGCGCTGGCGGCCTGGGCGTGCGCGCCTTCCTGTTGCGCGTTCGGCGTGGGCAGCCAGCCCATGATGGCGGCGATGGCAACGGCGCACAACGCGATCACGCAGACGGACGCGGCGGCGACCAGGGGATGCAGGCCGCGGCGCCCGACGGGGCCGTGCAAGGGCGCTGGAGCATTCATGAGGGTCTCCTTTGGAAAAAGACGGCCCGATGTATAGCACCCGGTCCTATTTTCAGCGTATTGCCAAAGTGACCGTTTGAAAGTTTTGCAAGCCGCGCGCGGCTTTCCCCGCTACCGTTGAAGGCCTCCTCCGCATTGCCGCGCGCCACCAGGCGCGGTTCTGGGACAATGGCCCGATGGACACCGTCATTCCGATCACCCGGCTCGAAGACGCGATCAATTTCTGGCGCAACCGCTTTCCCGCCATAGGCGAGGAAGCCCGCCTGTGCGCGCAGGCCTCGGCGCTGGCCACGCCCTATGCCTTGATGATCCTGAGCGGTCGCCGGGATGTCGCCGTGGCCGAACTCGATGAACCGGCGCGGGAAGCCCTGGCCGAATGGCAAGCCGCCATGAATGCGGGGAAGTCCACGGGCGGCTGAACACGGACGGGCGCGGGAAGCCTCACAAGAGCCCCGCACCCAGGCACGAATCGACGGGAAATCAGGCCAGCAGGGCCTTGATATCGTGCGTCAGCGAAGCCACGTCCGAGCCGTTGCCCGCCAGCACCCGCGCTTCGCCCTTGGTGTCCAGCAGGTAGAAGGCGGCGCTGTGATCCATGCTGTAGTCCTTGCCGTTCTTGGCCGGCACCTTGGCGTAATACACCTTGAAGGACGTGGCCGCCTGCTTGACCTGTTCGGGCGTGCCGGTCAGCCCGGCGAAGGCGGGATTGAAGGTCTGCACGTATTGCTTCAGCACTTCCGGCGTGTCGCGCTCCGGGTCCACGGTGATCATGACCACTTGCACGCGCGCGGCGTCGCTGCCCAGGGCTTCCATGACCTGCGCCAGTTCCGCCAGGGATGTCGGGCACACGTCGGGGCACTGCGTATAGCCGAAGAACACCACCAGCACCTTGCCGGCATAGTCGGCCAGCGTGCGCGGCCGGCCGTCCTGGTCGACCATGGACAGGTCCTTGCCCAGATGGGTGCCGGTAATGTCGCTGCCCTTGAAGGACGGCGTATCCTGGCCGCAGGCCGCCAGCAGGGCGGCGATGGGCGCGGCGGCGAAGGCGCGCAACAGGGCGCGGCGCGGGACAACGGTAACGGGCATGGAAGGTCTCGCGGCGGTCAGGCCAGCAGCTGGGCCCAGTGGTCGATCAGCAAGGCGCCGAACAGCAGCGCCAGGTACACGATGGAATAGCGGAACAGCTTGCGCGCCAGGGCATCGGAATAGGCTCGGTACAGCCGCCAGGCATAGCCGACGAACACCGCCCCCAACACCAGCGCGCAAGCCAGGTAGATGACCCCGCTCATGCGGATGGCGTAGGGGAGCAGGGTCGTCGCCAGCAGCGCGACGCTGTAAAGCAGGATATGCAGGCGCGTGAACTTCTGGCCGTGCGTGACGGGCAGCATGGGCAGGCCGGCCTTGACGTAGTCGTTCGTGCGATAGAGCGCCAGCGCCCAGAAATGCGGCGGCGTCCAGATGAAGATGATGAGCACCAGCACCCAGGCCTGCGCCGGGGTGGCGTTGGCGATGGCGGCCCAGCCCAGCGCGGGCGGCATGGCGCCCGACAGGCCGCCGATGACGATGTTCTGCGGCGTGCGCGGCTTGAGGATCACCGTGTAGATGACGGCGTAGCCCACGAAGGTGGCGAAGGTCAGCCACATCGTCAGCGGATTCACCAGGTTGTACAGCACCAGCATGCCGGCGCCGCCCAGCAGGCCGGACAGGGCGATCACCTGCTGCGGCATGATGGTGCCGCGCGCCGTGGGGCGCCGCGCGGTGCGCAGCATGCGGGCGTCCACTTCCTGTTCGATCAGGCAATTGATGGCGAAAGCGGCCGCCGCCAGCAGCCAGATGCCCAGCGTGGCGAACGCCACGCGCTTGAGGTCCGGCATGCCGGGCGCGGCCAGGAACATTCCGATGACGGCGCAGAAGACGGCAAGCTGCGTGACACGCGGCTTGGTCAGCACCAGATACTGGCGTAGTAGTCCGGAATCCGAGGCGGCGAAACTGGTCATGATAGGCGCTATTCTAAACCGGCTCGCGGGCCGGGCCCGCCGGCCGGGGAGATCCGGGGCCATGGCGGGGACCGGACGGCCAGTCCCTGCCCGGCGCACGCCGGGGCGGCGGCCTCATGCGGGGCTGCCCTCGGGCCGGACGGCGCCCAGCGTGCGCAGCGCCGGGCGTCCGGCGGTGGACAGCCGCACCAGCAGCGTCACCGTCGCCAGGACCAGCCCGGCGGCGCCGCCGTTGTGCAGGACGGCGATCAGCAGGGGCCATTCGAAGAAAATCGTGGTCAGGCCGGTCAGCAGCTGGGCCAGCAGCAACCCGAGCATCAGGTTGGCCGGCCCCCGCAGCCCGGGCTCGGTGCGCAAGCGAAAGCCCAAGATGCCCAGGTAGACGAACACCAGGAAGGCGAAATTGCGGTGCACCCAGTGGATCGCCGTCAGCGCGTACTGGGAAATCATCTCGCCGGAGGGCAGTTCGCCCAGCGCCCGGATGATGGAATAGCCGCCGGCGAAGTCCATGGGCGGCACCCATTGCCCCTGGCAGGTGGGGAAATCCATGCAGGCCAGGGCCGCATAGTTGGTGCTGACCCAGCCACCCAGCGCGATCTGCACCACCAGCAGGGCCGTCCCCCCCACCATCCAGCCGCGCCAGCGCGCGGCCTGCGGGCCCAGCGCCTGGTAGGGCCGCTCGCGGGCCGCCAGCCACGTCATGACGGCCAGGGTCAGCATGCCGAACAGCAAGTGCGCCGTCACGACCACCGGCATCAGCTGGTGGGTGACGGTCCAGGCGCCGAAGGCGCCCTGCACGCAGACGATTACCAAAGCCGCCGTCGCCAGGGCCGGCGACCGCCCCAGCCGGCCGCGATAGCGCCATGCCATGTAGACGATGGCGATGATCAGCATGCCCAGGATGGAGCCGGCATAGCGGTGGATCATTTCGATCCAGGCCTTGGACAGCGACACGGGCCCGAAGGGCATGGCGCTGTTGGCCGCGTGGATGTCATGCAACGAACCCAGCGGCGTCACGCTGCCGTAGCAGCCCGGCCAGTCCGGGCAGCCCAGCCCGGAATCGGTCAGGCGCACGAAGGCGCCGAACATGATCAGGTCCAGCGTCAGGAACCAGGTGAAGAAAACCAGTTTGCGATAGCGAAGGATGATGCGGTCCATGGCCTTAGCCGATGCGGGAGTTGTAGACGAGCTTGCTGACATCCTTGCGCACCTTCACCGGATCGGCGTCGGCGGGGAACTGCAGCATCAGGTGGCCCAGCGGATCGACCATCCACATCGGCCCGGCCAGCGCGTCGGCGGCGTTTGCCGCGCCCTGCCCGGCGGCGGGAGCCGGCGCGCCCAGCAGGAAGGGCGCCAGCTGCTCCGGCCGCGCCCGCACCATGACCGTACCACGATAGGCATCCAGCACCTTCTGCGGCACCGGCGCGTCGTCGGTGATGAACCACACGCGGGCCAGCCGGTCGACGTTCTTGCCCTGGCTGGCGTGGGTATTGCGGATGATGAACAGCTTGCGGGCGCAGGATTCCGGGCAGGCGCCGCCGTCGGCGGCCATCAGCAGCCACTTTCCCTTGAGGCCGGCCAGGTCGAAGGGTTGCCCGTCCAGCGTGGCCAGCGGCAAGGCGGCGGGGCCGGGAAGGTCGCGCTGCGGCTGCACGAGCGTGCCGTAGTTGCTGCCTTCCTCGGGCCACCATTGGGGGTTCATGTACATGATCACCGCGCCCAATATCGGCGCGAGCGTGATCAGGAAGATCGCGATGATGATGTGCCTGGCGCGGCGCCGTGCGGCAGGCGGGGCGCTGCGCGCGGTGGTCGGGGCGGGTATGGCCAAGGTAAGGATTCCTGCGTGGGTGATACGGAAAGGGGCGATGCGCGACGCGGCGCCGGGCTAGGGCCCACGCCCGCGCCGCGTGGCGCGGGCCCCACGCAGCGCGCGCACGGCCACCACGACGAACGCAATGGCGGCGATGCTGGCGAAGCTGAACCATTGCATCGCATAGCCCAGGTTCTGGTTGTAGTCGACGGAGGGCTGCGGCCACTCGCGCACCAGGCCGTCGCCGGACGGCCCCAGCTGCTCCACCACCGTGGGAAGCAGGTGCAGCCCGGTCGCCCTGGCATACACGTCCAGATCCAGATTCTGCACCGTCGGCGGCCCGCCCGGCGATGGCCAGGCGGCGGGCAAGGCATCGCTGGACGGGCCGCCCGGATTCCATAGCTCGAACAGCCGCGGCACGCGCTGGACGAGCTCTCCGCTGATGGTGCGCATGCCGTCCGCCAGGGCGGGCACGGGCGCCGCGGGCTGGCCGGGCAGCGTGCGAGGCAGCCATCCCCGCAGCACGAGCACGGCGGTACGCGAACCTTCTTCCAGGACCAGCGGCGTGGCGATCCAGTAACCGGGACGGCCGTCCTGGTTGCGGTTGTCCAGCCGTACGGTCAGGTCCTCCCGCCACTTGCCCTGCACCGACACCGGGCGCCAGGGACGCAGATCGTCGCTGGAGGTCGCCGCCGTCAGCAGCAGGGGCGGTTGCCGGCGGCCTGCCTCGATGGCCGCCAGGATGGCGCGCCGCTCGTCGGCGCGGCGCAGCTGCCAGCGCCCCAAGGATCCCAGCAGCACCGCCATGATGCCCAGCAGCACCAACGCGATCAGAGTGCGATGCGCACGAGCCATGTCTGCAATAATTCTGATTTACACCCGGAGGCCGCCATGCGCTTCTTCGTTGTCCTGGCCTTTGTCGGCATCCTGGCCAGCCTGGGCTCGGCCCTGGTCTACCTGATGAAGGACAAAGGCACCACCAACAGGACGGTCAACGCCTTGACCGTGCGCATCGGGCTGTCCGTCGCCCTGTTCCTGTTCGTGCTGCTCGCGCACCATTTCGGCTGGATCGAGAGCACCGGGCTTAGATAGCCGCGCGGGGCCGGGGTTCCCCTGTGCCGCGCGGCGCGGGTGCCGGTCCGCGCCCGCGGTGGGCGGCGGATCCGGCGATGGGCGTCAGAACCAGTAGACGAACAGATACAGGCCCAGCCAGACGACGTCCACGAAGTGCCAGTACCAGGCCGCGCCTTCGAAGCCGAAATGATGGCTGGGCGTGAAGTGCCCGCGGATCAGGCGGAACAGGATCACGGTCAGCATGGTCGCCCCCATGATGACGTGGAAGCCGTGGAAGCCCGTCAGCATGAAGAACAGCGAACCATAGGCGCCGGAGCTGAATTTCAGGTTCAGCTCGGTGTACGCATGGTGGTACTCGAAAGCCTGGCAAGCCACGAATATGGCGCCCAGCACCACGGTCAGCGCCAGCCAGAAGATGGCCTTGCCGCGATGGTCGGCGCGCAGGGCGTGGTGCGAGATCGTCAGCGTGACGCCCGAACTCAACAGCAGCGCGGTGTTGATGGTGGGCAGCCAGAACGGACCGACGGTGGAAAAGTGCTCCACCACGCCGGCCGGCCCGAAATTCGGCCACACGGCGTTGAAGTCCGGCCACAGCAGCAGCCGGTGGTCCAGGTCGCCCAGCCAGGGCGTGGTGATCGTGCGCACGTACCACAGCGCCCCGAAGAAGCCGCCGAAGAACATGACCTCGGAAAAAATGAACCAGCTCATGCCCCAGCGGTACGAGACATCGACCCGCTTGCTGTTCATGCCCCGCTCCGATTCGCCGATGGCATCGGCGAACCAGCGGAACAGCACGGCCACCAGGCAGAGCACGCCCAGCAGCACCAGCCATTTGCCTACCGGCACGCTGTTGACCCAGCAGGCCGCGCCAGCCGCGATGATCAACAAGGAAACCGCGCTGCGCACGGGATGGCCCGAGTCGGCGGGCACGTAGTAGTAGGGCGCCTCTTTCGCTTGAACCGAGTGTCCTGCACTCATGGTCTTCTCCCTGGTACTTATTCGTCGAATAGTGTTTTAGTTCACTTCGCCACGACCCAGCGCACGATGCTGACCAGGACCACGACGAAGATCACGCCGGCCAGCACGCCGGCCACGATAAGGTGCACCGGATTCAGCCGTGCATCTTCCTGGTAGCCCGAGCGCTTGCGGATGCCCAGCATGCCCCAGCCCACGGCCTTCAGCGTCTGCAGGAAGCTGGATTTGGGCGGCTGGGAGTCCGGGGTCTGCGCCATGTGCGGTGTCCTCAGGCCACGCCGCCGGTAAACAGGCCGCCACCCTTGAACATCGCCCAGGCGAAAACGGCCAGGACGAAGATCACCAGCACCACGGCGGCGATACGGTTGCGACGGCGTTGTTCGGGGGTCATGGCCGGTTGTGCCTGCATCGTTTGCCCTGGGGCCTACTTGACCTCGGGCGGCGTTTCGAAGGTATGGAAGGGCGCCGGCGAAGGCACGGTCCATTCCAGGCCCTCTGCGCCATCCCACGGCTTGGCCGGCGCCGGTTCTCCCTTGCCCATGTAGCAACGCACCATGGCATACAGGAAGATCAGCTGGGACAGGCCGAACCAGAACGCGCCGATGGTGGCGATCTGGTGGAAGGTCGTGAACTGGGCGGCGTAGTCCGCATAGCGGCGCGGCATGCCAGCCAGGCCCAGGAAGTGCATCGGGAAGAAGGTCAGGTTGAACGACAGCATGGACGACCAGAAGTGCAGCTTGCCCAGCTTTTCGCTGTACATGCGGCCGCTCCACTTCGGCACCCAGTAGTAGGCGCCCGCGAACAGGCCGAACAGCGAGCCGGCCACCAGCACGTAGTGGAAGTGCGCCACCACGTAGTAGGTGTCGTGCACCTGGATATCGATGGGGGCCACCGACAGGATCAGCCCGGTGAAGCCGCCGATGGTGAACACGAAGATGAAGCCGATGGCGAACAGCATGGGCGTTTCGAAGGTCATCGAACCGCGCCACATCGTGGCCACCCAGTTGAACACCTTCACGCCCGTGGGGATGGAGATCAGCATGGTCGCGTACATGAAGTACAGCTGCCCCGTCACCGGCATGCCGGTCGTGAACATGTGGTGCGCCCACACGATGAAGGACAGCACCGCGATGGCGGCCGTGGCGTACACCATGGAGGCGTAGCCGAACAGCGGCTTGCGGGCGAAGGCGGGCACGACGGCGGACACGATGCCGAAGGCCGGCAGGATCATGATGTAGACCTCCGGGTGCCCGAAGAACCAGAACACGTGCTGGTAGAGCACCGGGTCGCCGCCCGCGGCCGCGTTGAAGAAATCCGTGCCGAAATGGCGGTCGGTCAGCACCATGGTGATGGCGGCGGCCAGCACGGGCATCACGGCGATGAGCAGGAAGGCGGTGATCAGCCAGGTCCAGCAGAACAGCGGCATCTTCATCAGCGTCATGCCGGGCGCGCGCATGTTCAGGATGGTCACGATCACGTTGATCGCGCCCATGATGGACGACGCGCCCATGATATGCATGGCGAAGATGGCCAGGTCCATGCCTGGGCCCATCTGCAGGGACAGCGGGGCGTACAGCGTCCAGCCGGCCGCGGTGGCGCCGCCCGGCACGAAGAAGGACGCCGTCAGCAGGATCGCCGCCATGGGCAGGATCCAGAAGCTGAAGTTGTTCATCCGCGCGAAGGCCATGTCCGAGGCGCCGATCTGCATCGGGATCATCCAGTTCGCGAAGCCCACGAAGGCCGGCATGATGGCGCCGAACACCATCACCAGGCCGTGCATGGTGGTGAACTGGTTGAACAGCTCCGGACGGAAGAACTGCAGGCCCGGCTCGAACAATTCCGTACGCAACAGCAGGGCCAGCGTGCCGCCTTCCAGCAACATCAGGAACGAGAAGATGAGATACATCGTCCCGATATCCTTGTGGTTGGTGGCGAACAGCCAGCGCCGCCAGCCGGTCGGCGTGGCGTGGTGGTGGTCATCGTGACCGTGGCCGTGCCCATGGCCCGGCTCGACGTGGTCTACAGTGACGCTGCTCATAGTCTCAACTCCTTCCTGCATGTTGCCCGGCCGATCCACGGCCGGGCTGAGGTATTCGGTATCTGACGAAAGCGTTCAGGTCCGGGCGGCTGCCCGGACCGCGTGCGCTAGTGCGGCGCCGCCTTGACGGTAGAGGGCTGGACCGTGGGATCCTGGCCCTTGCCCGCATTGCTCCAGGCGTGGCGGGTGTAGGTGATGACCGCCGCGATTTCCACGTCGTTGAGCTGGTTCTTGAAGGCCGGCATGGCCGTGCCGGGATGTCCATGCAGGACGGTCTTGATCTGCTCGGCCTGGGGGCCCAGCACGATCTTGTCGCCGTCCAGCGCGGGGAAGGAGCCCGGAACGCCCTTGCCGTTGGCCTGGTGGCAGACCACGCAATTGGCGCCGTAGACTTTTTCGCCGCGCGCGACGAGCTCGGCCTCGGTCCATTGCTTGTTGGGATCGTCGGCGGCGGCGGCCAGTTTTTTCTTCTGGTCGTCGGCCCACTTGGCGAAGTCTTCCTTGGATTTGACTTCCACCACGATGGGCATGAAGGCGTGATCCTTGCCGCACAGTTCCGCGCATTGGCCGCGATAGGTGCCGACCTTCTCGGCGCGGAACCAGGTGTCGCGCAGGAAGCCGGGGATGGCGTCCTGCTTGATGCCGAAGTCCGGCACCATCCAGGAGTGGATCACGTCGCCGGCCGTCAGCACCACGCGCACCTTCTGGTCCACCGGCACCACCAGCGGGTTGTCGACTTCCATCAGGTAGAACTCGCCCTTGGGCTCGCGGCCCTCGATCTGGGCGCGCGGGGTGGCCAGCGTGGACAGGAACTTGACGCCGGTGGCCGGGCCGTCGACGTATTCGTAGCCCCACTTCCACTGGTAGCCGGTGACCTTGACGGTCAGGTCCGGGCTGGAGGTGTCCTTCATGGCGACCACCGCCTTGGTGGCGGGCAGGGCCATCGCGATAACGATGAAGAAGGGAATGACCGTCCACGCGACTTCCACGCCGACATGCTCGTGGAACGTGGCCGGCTGGTGCCCGCGCGACTTGCGGTGGGCCCAGATCGAATAAAACATCACGCCGAAGACGCCGATGAAGATCACCAGACAGATGCTGAGCATCATCCAGTGCAGCCACATCACGTCACGCGCGATCTGGGTAACGCCTTCGTGCAGGTTTAGCTGGTCGACCCTGGGGCCGCCGGGCATATCCTTCACCTGGGCACAGGCAATGCCGCTTGCCAGCAATGCGCACGCGCCCAGTATCCCTCTCCACTTCTTCATGCTGACCCTCTATCATGACGCGTTCAGGGCCGTGCCGATGTGGCAGGGTGCTGCCGGTACCTACACGGAGAGACGCGCGATTATTGGACGGCAGATTACGAGACGGGCATAAAACCACTGCCAACCCGCATCGGTTCTGCTCGAATCACAAAGAAACCGCCGGATTATAGCGGAGCCCGCCTGCCCCCGTGGGAAAGCGCCAGGCGGACGGCCCGTCCGGCGCGTCCGCGCAACGGCCGCTGCCGTGGCGCAAGGCCGATATCGCATGCGCAAACGCGGATCGCGACGCACGCCGCCCCACGCAAGCGCCCTGCCCGCCGGCCGCGCGGCGCGTCCGGCCCATCGACCCCAGCCCATGAATAAGCCCTAAAATCCGCGCATGGAGCAAACGTCGCTTATCCCGCCCTTGCCGCTCGCGTCCGACGACTTGTATGCCGCCTTGCGCGCGCGCGCCCAGGAGCCCGATCCCCCCTTGTCCCGCGCGCTCTATATCGCCGGCCACCGCTGCGGCCAGGCCACCCTGGCGGCCTGCGACGCGCTGCGCGGACGGCCCGGCGTCGACATCCAGGCCGATGCGCTGCGGCTGGGCGACGGCATGCGTCCGGGCCCGGCCCTGGACGCCCTGCTGGCCGGCGTCGCCCGCACCTTGCGGGAAGCTGACTGCCTGCGGGGATGGCGCGACGAACTGCTGGACGTCCATGACGCCACCGGCCTGCGCCTGGGGGCCATGGAGCGCGCCGCCGTGCGGCCGCTGGGCATCCTGACCCGGGCCGTGCACCTGAACGCCTGGACGCCGGACGGCCGGCTGTGGGTGGCGCGGCGCGCGCTGAACAAGGCCACCGATCCCGGTATGTGGGACACCCTGGTGGGCGGCCTGGTCGCCAGCGGCGAATCGCCGGACCTGGCGCTGATCCGGGAATGCGAGGAAGAAGCCGGCCTGTCGGCGGAACATGTGCGCGGGCGCGAGCCCCTGCGTACCGTGCTGCGCATGCATCGCCGCCTGCCGGAGGGCTATCAGGTGGAAGACCTGCTGGTCAGCCGCTGCGTGCTGGACGCCGGCGTGCAGCCCGCCAACCGCGACGGCGAAGTCATGGAGTTCGCCACCGTGACGCCGGGGCACGCACGCGCCATGGCCGCCAACGGCGAATTCACGCTGGAAGCCGCGATCGTGGTGATCAGCGATATCGCCACGCACGGCGCCGGCGGCTGAACGGCACTGCAAGCACTCACGGCGCCGGAGGCAACCGGGGACCCCTGCGCGCCATGCCGGGCCGCCACGGGCCGGGCCCATGGCGGCGCCTGTACCGGCCGCGTCTCAGTGCGAATGCCGCGGGTCGCCGCGCTGCTCCACCACCTTCAGATACAGCGTGGCGGGTTCCAGGCACATGCCGGTCGACAATTGCCCGACCATGCCGCGGAAAATCTCCTGCCACGGCGTCTGCGGCGGCGGAATCTCGAACGCCGGCTCGCCGCGGCGGGCTTCCAGTTCCGCCGGATCGACCGCCAGCGTGACCGTGCGGGCGTTCAAGTCCACGCGTATGCGGTCGCCGGTGCGCAGCAGGGCCAGGCCCCCGCCGGCGGCGGCTTCCGGCGACATGTTCAGGATGGACGGACTGGCGGAAGTCCCGCTCTGCCGGCCGTCGCCCATGCAGGGCAGGGAATCGATGCCCTGCTGGATCAGGCGCGCGGGCGGCGCCATGTTGACCACTTCCGCCCCGCCCGGATAGGCAATGGGGCCGGCGCCGCGTATGACCAGTATGCAATGCTCGTCGATGCCCAGGTCGGGATCGTCGATGCGGGCGTGATAGTCCTCGGGCCCGTCGAAGACAATGGCGCGCGCCTCGAAGGCGTTCTCGTCTCCCGGCTTGGACAGATAGGCTTTGCGGAAGTCATCGCCCACGACCGACATCTTCATGATGGCGCTGTCGAAGAAATTGCCCGACAGGACGATAAAGCCGGCGCGCTGCTTGAGCGGCGCGTCGCAGCTGCGGATGACGTCGCGGTCGGTGGTGGCCGCGTTGCCCGCGATGTCGGCCACGGTCCTGCCGGACACGGTCAGGCAATCGCCATGCAGGCGACCTGCCGCCAACAGCTCGTGCTGCACCGCAGGGACGCCGCCGGCGCGGTGGAAATTCTCGCCCAGGTATTCGCCCGCCGGCACGCAATTGACTAGTAGCGGCACGTCCTCGCCGAAGCGCTGCCAGTCATCCAGGGTGAGTTCGATGCCCATATGCCGCGCGATGGCGATCAGGTGCGGCGGGCAATTGCTGGAAGCGCCCAGGGCCGACGCCACGACAATGGCGTTCTCGAAGGCCCGGCGCGTCAGGATGCGGGAGGGCCGCAGGTCTTCGCGCACCATCTCGACGATGCGCAGGCCGGTGGCGTAGGCCATCTGCCCGCGTTCGCGATAGGGCGCCGGAATGCTGGCGCATCCGGGCAGCGACATGCCCAGGGCCTCGGCCAGGGAATTCATCGACAGGGCCGTGCCCATGGTGTTGCAGTGGCCCACCGACGGCGACGAAGCGGTCGCCAGCGTCATGAAGCCTTCGTAATCGATCTTGCCCGCCGCCATCAGGTTGCGGGCATGCCAGATCACCGTGCCGGAGCCGACGCGCTTGCCTTCGTGCCAGCCGTCCAGCATGGGGCCGCCGGACAGCACGATGGCGGGGATGTCGACCGTGGCGGCGGCCATCAGGCAGGCAGGCGTGGTCTTGTCGCAGCCGGTGGTCAGCACCACGCCGTCCAGCGGGTAGCCGTGCAGGATTTCCACCAGGCCCAGGTAGGCCAGGTTGCGGTCCAGCGCCGCCGTGGGGCGGCGGCCCTGTTCGGCCAGCGGATGGACGGGGAACTCCATCGGGATGCCGCCGGCGTCGCGGATCGCCGCCTTGGTGCGCTGGGACAATTCCAGATGGTGCCGGTTGCACGGCGCCAGGTCGCTGCCCGTCTGCGCGATGCCGATGATGGGCCGTCCGGACTGCAATTCGGCGCGCGTCAGGCCGTAGTTCAGATAACGCTCGACATAGATGGCCGTCATGTCGGCGTGGGAAGGATCGTCAAACCATTTCTGGCTGCGCAGGCGGCGTGGAGCGTCGGACATGGTGCTTCTCGTATCGGTGTTTCCGGGCCGGCAGCGCGGGGCGGCCCGCCCATGCCGCCGGACGGAAGGATGCGTCCGGCGGCAAGGTGTGGAGCGCGCCGGGTGTCAGCCCTTGCGCACCTTGTTGATCTCGTCCTGCAATTGCTTGACCAGATCGGGTCCCAGGTCCTGGGTGTACTTGTCCACCACCGGCTGGGCTTTCTGGCGCAGGCGCTGCAGTTCCTCCGGCGAGACGGTGTTGATCTTCATGCCGGCATCCTTCAGGACGTTCATCGCCTTGGTGGAGTCGGCGCGGCTGTCCTTGCGCTCGAAGTCGCGCGACGACGCGGCCGCCTGGCGGATCAGTTTCTGCTCGTCCGGCGACAGCGTGTCCCACCACTTCTTGGAGGCCAGCAGCACCCACGGGGTATAGACGTGGCGCGTCAGGCTCAGATAGGGCTGCACTTCGTAGAACTTGCTGCTCTGGATGGTCGTGACGGGATTTTCCTGGCCGTCGACGGTGCGCGTTTCCAGGGCCGTGAACAGTTCCGAGAACGGCATGGGCACGGCATTGGCGCCGAGCGCGCCGAATACGCCCAGGGCGATCTGGTTCTGCATGACGCGCAGCTTGATGCCTTGCATGTCCTCCGCCTTGGCGATGGGATGCTTGGAGTTGGTCACGTTGCGGAAGCCGTTTTCCCAATACACCAGGCCGACCAGGCCCTTGGCCTCCAGCATCTTCAGCAGCTTCTCGCCGAAGGGACCGTCCAGCACGGCATCGGCCTCTTTCTCGTCATTGAACAGGAAAGGCAGGTCGAACACGCCGAACTCCTTGACCATGGTGGCCAGGGGCGCGGTGGATCCCACCATCATTTCCTGCGAGCCGCCGACCAGGGCGGCCTGCATCTGCTCGTCCGAGCCGAGGTTGGCCGAGCCGTAGGTGCGCATCTTCAGCTTGCCGCCGCTGATCTTGCCCAGTTCCTCGGCCAGGTAGCGCGCGGCGCGGCCCTGCACGCTTTCGTCGTTCAGACCGTAGCCGAAGCGGATGATACGGGTCTTGACTTCCTGCGCGTGGGCCGCGCCCGCCACGGCGCAGGCCGAAACGGCGGCCAGCGCGATGGCCAGTTTCTTCATGGTGGTAAGCATGTGCAGTCTCCTCGGGTTTATGGCTTCTTGGGTTCCGGATGCCGGCGCTGCGCGCGCAGCGCCGCGGGCCGGTTGCCGGTATCGGTGCGACTCAATGGATCCACTTCGCCGGCACGGTGATCAGTTCGGGGAAAATCACCATCACCACGAGCAGCACGGTGTAGGCGACGACGTAGCGCCAGGCGCCGCGGATGATGGTTTCCATGCGGATGCGGGCGACACCGGCCACGACGTTCAGCACGGTGCCCACGGGCGGCGTCAGCAGACCGACGCAGCCGACCATGACGAACATCACGCCGAAGTACACCGGGTCGATGCCGGCCTTGGTGACGACGGGCATCAGCACCGGCGCCAGGATCAGGATGGTGGGCGTCAGGTCCATGGCCGTGCCGACCAGCGTCAGCACCACCAGCAGGGCGAACATCAGCCACTTGGGATGATCGAGCAGCGGCTCCAGCAGGGCCACCAGGTCCTGCGGCATGTCGGCCAGCGTGATCATGTAGGACGACACCATGGCCGCCGCGACCAGGAACATGACGATGGCGGTGGTGCTTGCGGCGCGCACGAAAAGCGGCCCCAGGTCCTTGAAGCGGATCTCGCGATAGACGAACAGGCTGATCAGCAGGGCGTAGACCGCGGCCACCACGGCGGCCTCGGTGGGCGTGAAGATGCCGCCGCGCAGGCCGCCGATGATGATCACCGGCAGGAACAGCGCCCACAGCGACTCGCGCAGGGCACGCAGGCGCGCGCTCCAGGGCTGGCGCGGCGTGGGCGCCACGCGGGCGCCGCTGCGGCGCGCCGTCCAGGTCCACACCGCCACCAGCGTCAAGGCCATCAGCAGCCCCGGCGCGATCCCGGCGAAGAACAGCTTGGTGATCGACACATTGGTGGCGACGCCGTAGATGATGAACGATATCGAAGGCGGAATGATGGGCGCGATGATGCCGCCGGAGGCGATCAGGCCCGCCGAGTCGCCGGCGTCGTAGCCTTTTTCGCGCAGCATGGGAATCAGCAGCGAGCCCAGCGCGGCGGCGTCGGCCACGGCCGAGCCGGACAAGGCCGCCAGCAGCACGCTGGCGAAAATCGCCACGTAGCCCAGGCCGCCGCGGATATGCCCGACGAACATCGTGGCCAGATTGACGATGCGGCGCGAGATCCCGCCCTCGTTCATCAGCTCGCCCGCCAGCATGAACAGCGGCACGGCCATCAGCGTGAAGCTGTTGGCGCCGCCCAGCATGTTCTGGTCGATGATCTGCGGATCGACGAAGTCCAGCTGGAACATCATCGGCACGGCGCTGATCATCAGCGCGAAGGCGATCGGCATGCCCAGCGCGAGCAGGCCCAGCAACACAATAAGAAAGACGGAAAGAATCATGGCGCGGCGGATATCAGCTCAAGGGATCGACGGCGCTGGCATCCAGCGGCGGCTCGGCGCCGCCCAGCGTCAGGACGATGTCGGCCAGCGTCAGCAGGGCCATGACGATCGCCGCGTACAGACAGGCAAGGTTGAAAACGCCGGAAGGAAGGCCGGTGACAGGCAGCCTGGTGCCCATGCCGATCGCCGTCTGGTCCCAGCTGCCCTTGATCCACATGCATAGCACCGCCAGGATCAGCACCTGGCAGAACAGGTGGGTGGCCCGCCGCGCGCCGGGGCCGAAGCGCTCCACCAGCATGGTGACGCCCATGTGGGTGTGATTGCGCACCGCCAGCACGGAACCGATGAAGATCAGCCAGACGAAGGCCAGGCGCGACAGTTCGTCGGAGGCATTGATGCCCGAGTTGAACAGATAGCGCAGGGCCACATTGCCGAACAGCAGTACGACCATGACGACCAGGCAGGCCACCATGAGCCAGCGCTGGATGCGAAACACCAGGTCCAGCGCGCGGCTCATGGCGCCGCGGCCGGTTCCCGGCGTGGAAACCGTTTGCATCGTTGTCTCCTGATTCTTGGTTGCGATCGATGCGAAACGCGATGTTAGCGCTATCATGTCTAGCTTGCCAACCCCTGCCCGGGTTTGTCCCAAGGCGTCGATTGGGTCAGACTACGGACTTTTTCCCACGCCCAGCCATGACGGTCCGCAAGTCCCGCAGCTCGAGTCACAACGGCGTCACCATGGCCGACGTCGCGCGTCTCGCGGGCGTCAGCGCCATTACGGTCTCGCGCGCCTTGCGCACGCCGGAGAAAGTCCAGGCGGCGCTGCGGACCCGCATCCAGGACGCCTGCGACCGACTGGGCTACGTACCGAACCATGCCGCCAGCGCGCTGGCCTCGGCGCGATCGCGCACGGTGGTGGTGCTGATTCCCTCGCTGAGCAATATCGTTTTCGTCGATATCCTGGCGGGCATCAAGGAAGTCCTGGACGCGCACGCCCACCACATGCACATCGGGCTGACGGGCTACTCCGCCGAAGCGGAAGAAACGCTGCTGCGCACCTATCTGCAGCATTCGCCGGACGGGCTGATCCTGACCGGTATCGACCACAGCCCGGGGGTATGGAAGCTGCTGGACGCGCGCAAGATTCCCACGGTCCACACCATCGAAACGCTGGACGAGCCGGGCGGCCTGAGCGTGGGTTTCTCGCAATTCGATTCCGGCTATGCGGCCGGCCGCCACTTGGTGGAGCGCGGCTACCGCCACATCGGCATCATTGGCGCCCAGCTAGACCCGCGTTCGCTACGCCGCTGCGAAGGCTGCCGGCAAGCCCTGCGGGACGCCGGTCTCCATGACCCCGCCCTGGAAATCATGACGCCCGCGAAGTCTTCGTTGAGCCTGGGCGCGGAGTTGTTGGAAACCATGCTGCGCGACCATCCGGAATGCGACGCGCTGTTCTTCTGCAACGACGACCTGGCGCAGGGCGCGGTGTTCCAGTGCGGACGCCTGGGTATCCCCGTGCCCCAGCGCATGGGCCTGGTGGGCTTCCACGACCTGAACGGCACGGCATGGACCACCCCGCCGCTTTCCACCATCGCCACGCCGCGCTATGAAATCGGCCGTTCCGCGGCCACGCTGCTGATGAACGCCCTGGAAGGCCGGCCTAATCCGCAGCGACATCTGGACCTGGGGTTTCGGCTGGTAAGGCGGGAGACGACCTAGCGGCGGGACGACGCGCCAACGAGTGCATCACGAGGCGGCTGTCGGCGGCGTCGCCGAAAACTGCTTCCAGACCTCGATCGCCCGCAATCGCTGCCGCGCCACTTTTTCGATCCGTTCGCGCAGGTCGGCGTCGTGGGCCAGCAGGGCGCGGAAGTCCCGCGCCGACATCATCAGCAGTTTGCTGTAGCCCAGCGAAGTCACGTCCGGCACCAGCGCCTGTTCGCCCAGCAAGGCGAGCTCGCCGAAGAATTCGCCACTGCCCAGTTCGACGGTCGTGTTGTCCGGCAGGTGCACCGCCACCGCGCCGGAGGCGACGAAGCACATCTCTTCGCCGGCCCGGTCCTTCAGGACATGCTGGTCCGGCAGCGCCAGGCGCGGCTTGAGCAGCCTGGAAATGGCGCGCAAGGAATCGGCGCTCAGGTTTTCGAACAGGGGCACGCGCTTGATCAGCTCGGCCGCGCCCAGCTCGATATCCAAGGGCGGGTGCCGGTCGATATGGGCCCAGCGCCGCTCCAGCTGGTGGGTCAGGTCGGCGTAGACCTCGCCGCTGATCAGGAACTGGTCCAGCATATCGCGGTAGCGCATGCGCTCCAGCTGCCGCGCCACCCGCCCCAGATAGCTTTCCTGCAGCCATAGCGCGTAGCTGGGGTATTGCAGGTTCAGCGCCTGCAGCGCGTTCTCGATGGCATCCAGGCGCCGCTGGTGGGCGGCGACGATGCGCTGCGTGGCTTCCTCCCCCAGCATGACTTTCAACTGCTGGCCGGCGAACAGGATCACCCGCTGGGCCACCGAGCGTTTGCACATCAAGGCCGCGAAACGCTGCGCCAGTTCGCGCGCCAGCCAGCGCTGGAAGCCGAAAAGATAGTGCAGGCGCAGCGCCAGTTTGAAGGAACGGGAATACCGCACGTCGGCGGCGATGGCGTTCTCGAAGCCGGTCACGCCCCCGGCGCGCACGGCGTCCTCCAGGCGTTCGGCCCGCGCCAGCAGGGATTCGGCCATGCGCCAATCGACGATCTGCGCCTTCAGGATGTCGAAGAACATTTCTTCCTCGCGCCGCGCCAGCGTCGCCAGGCCGATGTCCACCCGTTCCGGCACGCTCATGTGGCGCACCTCCGCGTCGCGCAGCTGGCTCAGCGTGCGATCGAACACCGCATGGATGCGTTCGCGCACTTCCGGCCCGATGTGCTCGGTCGCGGCCACTTCGTCGGTCTTTTCCTGCAGGTCGCCCAGGGCCACGGCCAGCGCCTGGTCGCGCAGCGTGGCCTCGTGCCGCGACAGCTCGTTCAGCCGCAGCATGCGGATCAGCGGGCGCAGGCTGATGCCGTTGATGAAGAGCGTCATCAGGACGAAGCCGGTGGTTGCCACGGCGACGAACTGGCGCGCTTCGTAGGGCACGTCGTCGCGCTCGGTGACCGCCAAGGCGAGGGCCAGCGATACGGCGCCACGCAGGCCGCCCCACAGCATGACGGTCTTGTAGGCGCGATTGACCCGCGTGCCCAGCCGCGTCAGGCCCAGCAGGGGCAGCAGGCCGAACACCGCCACCGCGCGCGCCGCCAGCGCGGCCACGAACAAAACCAGGATGAGCGCCACGTCGCCCAGCGTAGCATCGGCCATCAGCCGCGGAATCAGCATGGCCGCGAACAGGAAGATGAGCGAGTTCGCCCAGAAGCCGAACTGCTCCCACGCGCTGGTCAGGTGCTCGAACGTGGTCGGCGCCATGCGGGTACGGCCGGTGGAGCCCACCACCAGGCCGGCGATCACGGTAGCCACCACCCCGGACACATGCAGGTAGTGGTCGCACACGAAGAAGGTCAGGTAGGCCACGGTCAGCGTCAGCGTGATCTCCGCGGTGGGAAAGCCGCGCAGCACCGCGAACAGCATGCACGCCAGCCGCCCCATGGCATACCCGGCCAGGCCGCCGCCCAGGAAACTGACCACGAAATCCACCAGGACGTTGCCGGCGGACATTTCGGCATGGCCCGCCAGCACGCCCACCAGCACGGAATACAAGGCAATGGATGCGGCGTCGTTGAACAGGCTTTCGCCCTCTACCAGGGTGGTCAGCCGCTTGGGCGCGCCGACTTCGCGGAAGATGCCCACGACGGCGGCAGGATCGGTGGTGGCGACGATGGCGCCTAGCAGCAGGCAGACCACCAGCCCGTACGAGGACAGGCCGTTCAGGGTGACGCCCACCACCACGGTGGACAGGAACACCGCCACGATGGCCATCATCAGGATGGGCCCGATGTCGTCCATCAGGCGCCGCACGTTCATGGACAGGGCGGTTTCAAAAAGCAGGACCGGAAGGAAAACGGTAAGGAAAGTTTCCGAGGAGATCTCGAACTTCTCCAGCGAATCCAGCATGCCGGCCAGCACCGGCGGCGCCCACCCATGGACGTGGATGACGATGCCCAGCAAACAGCCCACGATCGCCAGCAGCACCGAGTAGGGCAGCTTCAGGCGCCCGGCCAGCGGCGGCATGAAACACACCAGCGTCAGCAAGGTCGCCAAGCCGAAAACGATCAGACCCACGTCCATCTATTTCTTATCCCCGTCGATGCTCCATTTAGCGGAGAGGATAGCTGGTTTTACGCGACGCACGTTTCGTTACGGCCCGCACGATTTGGTGGATCCCTGCCGCGGCGGATTTTCGCTAACGTTCCGAGGGTTCGCATCGCCGTCGCGTCCCCCACCGATCCCGCGGGCCCACCTCGGCGGCGTCGGATGCGCACTTACCCGGAGCCGCCGTTGCATACCATCCCCAAGCTTTCCATTCCATCGCCGGCCGGCGCCGGAAGCGGCGCGCGCGCGGAAGACGCCGACGACCGTCCCATCCTGGCCGTACAGCTTACCGATCCCCATCTATTCGCGACACCCGCCGTCATGCTGGGCGTGGACACGGATGCGAGCCTGCGCGCCGTGGTCGCCGCCATACGCCGCGGCCACGGCCATGCCGACCTGCTGCTGGCCACGGGCGACCTGTCCCATGACGGCACCGAGACCTCCTACCATCGCTTCGCCGACGCCGTCGCGCCGCTCGGCATGCCGGTGCGTTGCGTGCCGGGCAATCACGACGCGCCGGCCGCGCTCAAGGGCACCCTGGGAGACTGGACGCAGCCGATCACCGATATCGATCCCTGGCGCATCATCCTGCTGGATTCGCGTGCCGATGGGTCCAATGCCGGACACCTGGAACGCGACCAGTTCGAGTTGCTGGACCACGGATTGGCGACGGCGCAAGGGCGCCCCGCGCTGGTCGCCATGCATCACAACGCGGTACAGGTCAGCGCGGACTGGCGCGATCCCATGATGCTGGACAACGCGGCCGAGCTGTTTCGCCACCTGGCGCGCTGGGGCAATGCCCGCATCCTGCTGTGGGGCCACGTGCACCAGGATTTCGACCGGCGCCGCGGCAATGTCCGCATGCTGGCCACGCCGTCCACGTGCTTCCAGTTCACGATACGCGATGGACGGCACCGGCTGGATCCGCAAGCGCCCGGCTACCGCTGGCTGAAGCTTTACCCGGACGGCTCGGTGGCCACTGGGGTGCGCCGGCTCGATACGGCGCTGTGGCGGGCCCTGGTCCAGGAATGGAACGAACCCGAAGAGGCGCCGCTGGCCGCCGCAATAAAAAACGGGGCACCGCTTGGGGTGCCCCGCCAAACACCTGTCTCATAGGGGAGGGGAAAGAGGAGAAGCCGAGACAGGTGAGAAGACGGCGGGCCTGGAGGGCTCCAGGCGCACGGTCTACGTAGGGTTAGGCTGGGGGGCCGCCAGAAAGTTTCGGCCGTTCCACGGATTTATCCTGGCGAGATGTATCAAAATTTAACTCTCGCCGGATCCCGGCAGCGGACCGGGACGACCCGGCCCGGCGGTTCCCGTCAGGCGGGCTGCAGCGTGCCGCGCATCTTCTTCAGGGCGGCGGCCTCGATCTGGCGGACGCGCTCGGCGGATATGCCGTATTCCTGCGCCAGCTCGTGCAGCGTGGCGCCGCCGTCGTCCTGCAGCCAACGGGCCTGGACGATATGGCGCGAGCGCGGGTCCAGGGCCTCGAGCGCGTCGTGCAGGCCGGTGCTCTGCAGCTCGTCGTGGGCCTTGCGCTCCAGCACGCGGGTCGGCTCCTGGCGCCCTTCGTCGGACAGGTAGGCGATGGGCGCGTAGCCCTCGTCGTCATCGTCCTGCGACTCCAGCGCCATGTCGCGCCCGGAAAGGCGCACTTCCATTTCGCTGACGTCCTCGGGGCGGACATTCAGTTCGCGGGCGATCTCGTCGACCTGCTCGGAATCCAGGGTCTTGCCGTCCGGCCGCATGCTGCGCAGGTTGAAGAACAGTTTGCGCTGCGCCTTGGTCGTGGCGACCTTGACCAGCCGCCAGTTGCGGACGATGTATTCGTGTATCTCGGCCTTGATCCAGTGGACCGCGAAGGACACCAGGCGCACGCCACGCTCCGGATCGAAACGCTTGACGGCCTTCATCAGGCCGACGTTGCCTTCCTGGATCAGGTCGGCATGCGGCAGGCCGTAGCCCAGGTATTGGCGTGCGATGGACACCACCAGGCGCAGATGCGACAGCACCAGTTCGCGCGCGGCATCCAGGTCGCCGGTGTCGCGCAGGCGGCGACCCAGGGCGGTTTCCTGATCCGCGGTCAGAACCGGCAGCCGGTTCACGGCCGAGATATATGCGTCGATCGTCCCCAGCGCGCCAGGATTGGCGATGGCCAGCGTAAGGGCGTTGCCGGGTACGGCCAACGGGGATCTCGTTTGTTTCATGGTGTTTTGCTCCAGGAAACGGCTAGTGGTAGAACGCATTCGGTGATGTTAGCACTCTAAAAGAGGGAGTGCTAATTCGACTCCCGAAGGCGTGCGAAGTTCAGTTTTACGGGCGGAAAAGCGGTCGCCGACGTCACCGGGGCACAAGCCGAAAAAAAGGGGCCGCATTACCAGGCACGGCCCGCCCGGGCCGGCGTGTACTGTGCCATTGCAAGGCCTGCTACCACCCGCGCTGCTTCAGCGCATCGGCCGTGGCGGCGTTATCGGGGCGGATGAACAACGCCCCGCGCGGATCCACGAAGACCCGATAGCGGGCGCCGTCGAACATCGGCATATACGCCGCGCTGCCATATACGACATCCACGAAGGGCAGCCAGTTCGGGAACCGCTGCTTCAGCTTTACCAGATCGGGCAGCCCCGATGGAGCGAGCGCATAAACCGTGCGCGGCTCGGACTGATCCGCCGCCGCGTCGGTGTAGCGGCCCGACAGGCGCTCCAGCCGATATAGCGGCGGCACGCCCGCCAGCAGCGCGGGCAGCCGCCAACGCACCATGCGCGCGTCGATCTGCCATTCGTCGCCACGCAGCGTGAAATCCTCGGCAGCCTTGCCCGGCAGCTCCGCCGCCGCCACGAATTGCCTCGGCCCCTGCTCGCGCAGCTCGACCACGGCGACGGGCTCGTCGGAAGTCAGCCGGAAGAACTGGTAAAGCGTCGCCGCGAATAGGCCCGTGACACAGGCCAGCGCCAGCAGAAGCAGGCCGAACAGCCGCCGGACCGGCCGCAGGCGGAAGCGCCGGCGGCCCCGCGCATCGCGCGGGCCGCCCTTGCCCAGGACCAGGCCGAATCCGATCAGCAGGACGGCCAACGTCACCAACGCGATCCATATGGACGGAGCGATGCCTTCGATCAATACGTTCCCCGCGGGTAGCCGGACACCTTTTCAGTATATAGAGGCCGTCAATCCCCGGCCGGGCCCAGCCGGTCCGCATGGAAGCGGATATGGTCTTCCATGAAGGTGGAGATGAAGTAATAGCCGTGGTCGTAGTCGGCGTGCCGGCGCAGCTGCAGGGCTTGCCCGACCTGGGCGCAAGCCGCCTCGAACGCGTCCGGATACAGTTGCTGCGCCAGGAAGCGGTCGCCCAGCCCCTGGTCCACCAGGATGCCGGCCGGATAGGGCGCCTTCGACGACGCCATGAGGGCGCTGGCGTCGTAGGCCGCCCAGGCCTGCTGGTCGGCGCCCAGGTAATGGGCGAAGGCCTTCTGCCCCCAAGGGCAGCGGCTGGGCGCGGCAATGGGGGCGAAGGCCGACACCGAGCGGAACAGGCCGGGATGACGCAGGGCCAGCACCAGCGCGCCATGGCCCCCCATGGAGTGGCCGAAGATGCCGATGCGGCCGGACGCCGCCCCCAATTGGGCCGTGGCCAGGCCGTGCAGCTCCTGGGTAATGTAGCTTTCCATGCGGTAATGGCGGCGCCAGGGTTCCTGGGTGGCATCGACATAGAAGCCGGCGCCCGTGCCCAGGTCCCAATCCTGGTCCTCGCCCGGCACGCCCGCGCCGCGCGGGCTGGTGTCCGGCGCGACCAGCATCACCCCATGCCGGGCCGCCCAGCGCTGGGCACCGGCCTTGATCATGAAGGTTTCCTCGTTGCACTCCAACCCGGCCAGGTAAAACAGGGCCGGCACGGGACCGTGCTGGGCCTGCGGCGGCGTATAGACGGAAAAGCGCATGGGCAGGCCGATCGCCGCGGAGTCGTGGCGGTAGATGCGCTGCCAACCGTCGAAGCAGCGGTGCTGGGCCAGGATTTCCAGGTCCGCCATCAGTAGAGCACCACGGAACGGATGGACTCGCCGCGCTTCATCAGGTCGAAGCCCTCGTTGATCTGGTCCAGCGGCAGGGTATGGGTGATGAGATCGTCGATATTGAGCTTGCCTTCCATATACCAGTCGACGATCCTGGGCACGTCGGTACGGCCGCGCGCGCCGCCAAAGGCCGAGCCCTTCCATTCCCGGCCGGTGACCAGCTGGAAGGGGCGGGTGGCGATTTCCTCTCCAGCGGCGGCCACGCCGATGATGATGGATTTGCCCCAGCCCTTGTGGCAGCACTCCAGCGCCTGGCGCATCAGCTTGGTGTTGCCGACGCATTCGAAGGAGTAATCGGCGCCGCCGTCGGTCAGCTGGATCAGGTGATCCACGACATTTTCGACCTCGGAGGGATTGACGAAGTGCGTCATCCCGAACTTGCGGGCCAGGGCCTCCCGGCGCGGGTTGATGTCCACGCCGATGATCTTGTCCGCGCCGACCATTTTGGCGCCCTGGATGACGTTCAGCCCGATGCCGCCCAGGCCGAAGACGACCACGTTGGCGCCGGCTTCCACCTTGGCGGTGTACACGACCGCCCCCACCCCGGTGGTCACGCCGCAGCCGATATAGCAGACCTTGTCGAAAGGCGCGTCATCGCGGATCCTGGCCAGCGCGATTTCCGGCACCACGATATGGTTGGCGAAAGTCGACGTACCCATATAGTGATGGATGGCCTTGCCGCCCAGCGAAAACCGCGACGTGCCATCCGGCATCAGCCCCTTGCCCTGGGTGGCGCGGATCGCCTGGCACAGGTTGGTCTTGCGGGACAGGCAGAACTTGCACTGCCGGCACTCCGGGGTATACAGCGGGATGACGTGATCGCCGGGCTTCAGGCTGGTCACGCCCGCGCCGGTTTCCAGGACGACGCCGGCGCCCTCATGGCCCAGGATGGCGGGAAACAGGCCTTCCGGATCGGCGCCGGACAAGGTGTAGTAATCGGTGTGGCAGATGCCTGTCGCCTTGACTTCGACCAGGACCTCGCCGGCCCGGGGGCCTTCCAGATCGACTTCCTCGATGGTCAGGGGGGCCCCGGCTTTCCAGGCAATGGCGGCTTTGGTTTTCATGCGTGCTCCAGGCTTGCGTATCGGTCGGGGAATATTAACGCGCGGGGGGGTAACGTTACCGGGGTAACCTCACTGTTGCGCCGGGCCGTTTACGCGGTACCATTTATTTTCCTGCGCGAACGTCCCGTTCCCTGCATGTCTCGGTCCTGACACCCTATGGCTCGCCTGCCCCGACTGTACGCTCCCGGACTGCCGCAACTCGTGCAGGCCAACTTCATCAATCCGCTGGCGGCGCCATCGCAGCCGGCACCCGCCGATACACTGAACCAGGTCGCGGCATGGCTGGGCGAAACCGCCACCCGCAATCGCGTGGCCCTGCACGGCTGGGTGCTGGCCACGGACCGTATCCTGCTGCTGGCCACGCCGGTGGACGGCGAGGGCCTGCCCCGCCTGATGCAAACCCTGGGACGCAACCTGGCGGCGCGGCTGCGCGGCGGGCGGGTGTTCGCGGGGCGCTACCGTTCGGCGCTGGTGGAACCGGGCGCCTGGGTGTTGCCGGCGCTGGTCTGGCTGGAGACCTATCCCGTGCGTAGCGGGGCCACCCACGATGCCGAGCTCTGGCCCTGGTCCTCTGCGTCCGGCCATACCGGCTCGGGGCAGCCGCAGGCGGCCTGGATGTCCGACCACGCCGACTACTGGTCTTGCGGCAATACGCCCTTCGACCGCCAGGCCAATTACCGCAAGCGCCTGCAGGAAGGGCTGACCCGCGAGCAGATCCAGCGCATAGACCAGGCCGTACAGGGGCAATGGGCGCTGGGCGGTGCGGATTTCATCGCCATGCTGGCGCACACCGCCAGCCGCCGCGTCACCCCGGGCCAGCGGGGCCGGCCCCGCAAAAAGCCGGCGCCGCCGCCGGCGGAAGCGGAATCCACGGGCTCCTGACTTACTGATCGGCCGCGGCCGCCCCACGCTGGCACAACCGCGCTCCGCATTGATATGTCACTAATTAATTAGCTCCCATCAGGACGCCGGAATTTATGGGGGACGCACCCCTTTTGTTTTTCTTGCGACCCGGACCTCTCCCCTGTATCGTCGCGGTTTGCGCCGCAACAAATTGTGGCAGTCCCTAGTTTCCCAGCCGCCCCGGCCCTGGAGCGCCCCATGACCGTACCGACCCATTCCGACGCCTGTCGCCCCGCGCCGGCGCGTCCCATCGACGCCACGCGCATCGGCCTGCCCGCCGCCCAAGGTCTTTACGACCCCCGCAACGAGCATGACGCCTGCGGCGTGGGCTTCGTGGCCCACATCAAGGGGCGTAAAAGCCACGCCATCATCCAGCAAGGCCTGAAGATCCTGGAAAACCTGGATCACCGGGGCGCGGTGGGCGCGGACAAGCTGATGGGCGACGGCGCCGGCATCCTGATCCAGATTCCCGATGCCCTGTACCGCGAGGAAATGGCGCAAAGCGGCGTGACCCTGCCGCCGCCCGGCGAATACGGCGTGGCCATGGTCTTCCTGCCCAAGGAAACGGCGTCCCGCCTGGCCTGTGAGCAGGAACTGGAACGCGCGGTGCGCGCCGAAGGCCAGGTCGTCCTGGGCTGGCGCGACGTGCCGGTGGACGTGGAAATGCCCATGTCGCCCGCCGTGCGCGACCTGGAACCGGTGATCCGCCAGCTGTTCATCGGCCGCGGCGCCGACGTCATGGTGCCCGACGCGCTCGAACGCAAGCTGTACGTCATCCGCAAGACGGCCAGCCACGCCATCCAGAACATGCGCCTGGCCCACGGCAAGGAATACTTCGTGCCGTCGGCCTCGGTGCGGACCGTGGTGTACAAGGGCCTGCTGCTGGCCGACCAGGTCGGCCGCTACTACCGCGACCTGGCGGACACCCGCACCATCTCGGCCCTGGCCCTGGTGCACCAGCGCTTCTCCACCAACACTTTCCCCGCCTGGCCCCTGGCCCACCCCTACCGCATGATCGCGCACAACGGCGAGATCAATACGGTCAAGGGCAACTTCAACTGGCTGCGCGCGCGCGAAGGCATGATGCAGTCCGCCGTGCTGGGCGAGGACCTGCCCAAGCTGTATCCCATCGTGTACGAAGGCCAGTCGGACACGGCCACCTTCGACAACTGCCTGGAACTGCTGGTGAATTCCGGCTATTCCCTGGCCCACGCCATGATGATGATGATCCCGGAGGCGTGGGAACAGCATACGCAGATGGACGAAAGCCGCCGCGCCTTCTACGAATACCACGCCGCCATGATGGAGCCGTGGGACGGCCCGGCCGCCGTCGCATTCACCGATGGCCGCCAGATCGGCGCCACCCTGGACCGCAACGGCCTGCGCCCCGCCCGCTACCTGGTCACGGATGACGACATGGTCATCATGGCGTCGGAAGCCGGCACGCTGCCCATCCCGGAAAACCGCATCGTCAAGAAATGGCGCCTGCAGCCGGGCAAGATGTTCCTGATCGACCTGGAACAGGGCCGCATCATCGACGACGTGGAAATCAAGTCGCAGCTGGCCAACTCGCGTCCCTACCGCCAGTGGATCGAGCGCCTGCGCGTCAAGCTGGAATCCTTGCCGGCGCCCAAGCAGCCCGCCGACGCGACGGCGCCGGCCGCCTCGCTGCTGGACCGCCAGCAGGCCTTCGGCTGGACGCAGGAAGACTACAAGTTCATCCTGGAACCCATGGCCACTTCCGGCGAAGAGGCCGTGGGCTCCATGGGCAACGACGCGCCGCTGGCGGTGCTGTCCAACCGCCCCAAGCCCTTCTACAACTATTTCCGCCAGCTGTTCGCCCAGGTCACGAACCCGCCGATCGACCCGATCCGCGAACAGCTGGTGATGTCGCTGGTGTCCTTCATCGGGCCCAAGCCCAACCTGCTGGACATCAATAACGTCAACCCGCCGCTGCGGCTGGAAGTCTCGCAGCCGGTGCTGGACTTCGCCGCCATGGCGCAGATCCGCGACATCGAGCAGGTAACGGGGCACAAGTTCCGCAGCCTGGAACTGGACATCACCTATCCCGCCGCCTGGGGCCGCGAAGGCATCGAGGCCCGCGTGGCGGCGCTGTGCGCGCGCGCCGTGGACGCGGTGCGCAGCGGCTACAACATCCTGATCGTGTCGGACCGCCGCGTCGACGCCGAGCGCGTGGCCATCCCCGCGCTGCTGGCCACCTCGGCCATCCACCAGCACCTGATCCGCGCCGGCCTGCGCACCAGCACGGGCCTGGTGGTGGAAACCGGTTCCGCGCGCGAAGTGCACCACTTCGCCCTGCTGGGCGGCTACGGCGCCGAGGCCATCCACCCCTATCTGGCGCTGGAATCGCTGGAAAAGATGGCGGACCCGGAAAAGGCCGTCAAGAACTACATCAAGGCCATCGGCAAGGGCCTGAACAAGGTCATGTCCAAGATGGGCATCTCGACCTACATGTCCTATACCGGCGCGCAGATTTTCGAAGCCGTCGGCCTGCAGAGCGCGCTGGTGGAGAAATACTTCACCGGCACGGCGAGCACGGTGGAAGGTATCGGCATCTTCGAAGTCGCCGAGGAAGCCCTGCGCCTGCATCGCGCGGCCTTCAGCCAGGATCCGGTGCTGGCCAACGACCTGGACGCGGGCGGTGAATACGCCTACCGCGTGCGCGGCGAAGAGCACATGTGGACGCCCGACTCCATCGCCAAGCTGCAGCATGCGACGCGCGCCAACAACTACCGCACCTATAAGGAATACGCGCAGATCATCAACGACCAGAGCCGCCGCCACATGACGCTGCGCGGCCTGTTCGAGTTCCGCTTCGACCCGACCCGCGCGATTCCGCTGGAAGAAGTCGAACCCGCCAAGGAAATCGTCAAGCGCTTCGCCACCGGGGCGATGTCGCTGGGATCCATCTCCACCGAAGCGCACTCGGTGCTGGCGGTGGCGATGAACCGCATCGGCGGCAAGTCCAACACGGGCGAGGGCGGCGAAGACGAACTGCGCTACCGCGCGGAACTGCGCGACGGCAAGAGCGGCATCAAGGATGGCGATACCCTGGCGTCCGTGCTGGGCAGCGACCGCGTCGAAGCCGACGTGGCGCTGAAGGCCGGCGATTCCCTGCGCTCCAAGATCAAGCAGGTGGCTTCCGGCCGCTTTGGCGTCAGCGCCGAGTACCTGAGCAGCGCCGACCAGATCCAGATCAAGATGGCGCAGGGCGCCAAGCCGGGCGAAGGCGGCCAGTTGCCGGGACACAAGGTGTCCGAGTACATCGCCAAGCTGCGCTATTCGGTGCCCGGCGTGGGCCTGATTTCGCCGCCGCCGCACCACGATATCTATTCCATCGAAGACCTGGCCCAGCTGATCCACGACCTGAAGAACGTCAATTCGCGCTCGTCGATCTCGGTCAAGCTGGTGTCGGAAGTCGGCGTGGGCACGGTGGCGGCCGGCGTGGCCAAGGCCAAGGCCGACCACGTGGTGATCGCCGGCCATGACGGCGGCACGGGCGCCTCGCCGGTGTCCTCGATCAAGCAGGTGGGCACGCCATGGGAATTGGGCCTGGCGGAAACGCAGCAGACCCTGGTGCTGAACCGCCTGCGCAGCCGCATCCGCGTGCAGGCCGACGGCCAGATGAAGACCGGCCGCGACGTTGTCATCGGCGCGCTGCTGGGCGCCGATGAATTCGGCTTCGCCACGGCGCCGCTGGTGGTGGAAGGCTGCATCATGATGCGCAAGTGCCACCTGAACACCTGCCCGGTGGGTGTCGCCACGCAGGATCCCGTGCTGCGCAAGAAGTTCCAGGGCAAACCCGAACACGTCGTGAACTATTTCTTCTTCGTCGCCGAGGAAGTGCGCGAGATCATGGCCCAGCTGGGCATCCGCAAGTTCGACGAACTGATCGGCCGCAGCGACCTGCTCGATACGCGTGTCGGCATCGAGCACTGGAAGGCGCGCGGCCTGGACTTCACCCGCGTGTTCTACCAGGCGCCGTCCGACGGCCCGGTGCGCCAGACGGAAACCCAGGACCACGGCCTGTCCGGCGCGCTGGACCACCAGTTGATCGAACGCTGCAAGCCGGCGCTGGAGCGGGGCGAGAAAGTCTCCTTCATCGTGCCGGTGCGCAACCGCAACCGCACCATCGGCGCCATGCTGTCCGGCGCCGTGGCGTCGCGCTACGGCCATGAAGGCCTGCCCGACGACACCATCCACATCCAGTGCAACGGCACGGCCGGCCAGAGCTTCGGCGCCTTCCTGGCGCACGGCATTACGCTGGACCTGGTGGGCGAGGCCAACGACTACGTCGGCAAGGGCCTGTCCGGCGGCCGCATCGTGGTGCGCTCGCCCAACGACTTCCGCGGCTTCGGTCCGGACCACATCATCGCCGGCAATACGGTGATGTACGGGGCGCTGGCCGGCGAAGCCTACTTCAACGGCGTGGCGGGCGAACGCTTCGCGGTGCGCAATTCCGGCGCCGCGGCGGTCGTGGAAGGCACGGGCGACCATGGCTGCGAATACATGACGGGCGGCACGGTTGTGGTGCTGGGCGCGACCGGACGCAACTTCGCCGCCGGCATGTCGGGCGGGGTGGCCTACGTCTGGGACCCGGACAACAGCTTCCGCGGCCGCTGCAACCTGGCCATGGTGGAACTGGAATCCGTGCTGCCGCATGCCGAGCAGCAAAGCCTGAACAACATCGAAACCTGGCACAGCGCGCAGCGCGGCGGCGAACGGGAGACCGACGAAGCCATCCTGCGCCGCCTGATCGAAGACCACTTCCGCTATACCGGCAGCTTCCAGGCGCGCGACATCCTGGGCAACTGGGAAACCGCGCGCGGCAAGTTCGTCAAGGTCATGCCGACCGATTACCGCCGCGCTCTGGGCGAAATGTGGCGTGCGGCCAACCCGCAGAAAATGGCCGCTTAAGGATAGACCGACCATGGGAAAAATCACCGGATTCCTCGAATACCAGCGCCTGCAGGAGGCCCACGAGGCCCCGTCCGCGCGCCTGAAGACGTGGCGCGAGTTCGTGCTGCGCCTGGACGACCAGGCCGCCAAGGTGCAGGCCGCGCGCTGCATGGACTGCGGCATTCCGTTCTGCAATAACGGCTGCCCGGTCAACAACATCATCCCCGACTGGAACGACCTGGTGTACCGGCAGGATTGGCGCAAGGCGCTGGACGTGCTGCACTCCACCAACAACTTCCCGGAGTTCACGGGCCGCATCTGCCCCGCGCCCTGCGAGGCCGCCTGTACCCTCAACATCAACAACGATGCGGTGGGTATCAAGTCGATCGAGCACGCCATCATCGACAAGGGCTGGGAAGAGGGCTGGGTGCTGCCGCAACCGCCTTCGCGCAAGACGGGCAAGAAGGTCGCCGTGGTGGGCTCGGGTCCCGCCGGCCTGGCCTGCGCCCAGCAGCTGGCACGCGCCGGCCACGCCGTGACGGTGTTCGAGAAGAGCGACCGCATCGGCGGGCTGCTGCGCTACGGCATCCCCGACTTCAAACTGGAAAAATCGCAGATCGACCGCCGCATCGCGCAGATGGAGGCGGAAGGCGTGGAGTTCTGCCCGTCCACCTATATCGGCAACCCCGCCGACCCGGCCGCCGACGGGCTGAGCGCCCGCACGCCGGAGTCGCTGCGCGATGAATTCGACGCGGTTGTGATGGCCGGCGGCGCGGAAACGCCGCGCGACCTGCCGGTGCCCGGACGCGAACTGAAGGGCGTGTACTTCGCGATGGACTTCCTGCGCCAGCAGAACAAGGCCGTGGCGGGCGATCGCCTGACCGACCAGACGCTGGCCAAGGGCAAGCATGTGGTGGTGATCGGCGGCGGCGATACCGGCTCCGATTGCGTGGGCACCAGCAACCGCCACGGCGCGGCGTCGGTGACGCAGTTCGAACTGATGCCCCAGCCGCCGGAGTCGGAAAACAAGCCCCTGACCTGGCCGTACTGGCCGGCCAAGCTGCGCACCTCGTCCTCGCACGAAGAAGGCTGCGACCGCGACTGGGCGGTAACCACCAAGTCGCTGGTCGGCGAAAAAGGCGTGGTCCGCAAACTGATCGCCGCGCGCGTCGAATGGGTCAAGGACGAGGCCACCGGCCAAATGAAAATGCGCGAGGTGGAAGGCTCCGAATTCGAAGTGAAGGCCGACCTGGTACTCCTGGCCATGGGGTTCGTATCCCCGCGCCAGCAGGTCCTGGACGCGTTCGGGGTGGACCGCGATACGCGGGGCAACGTACGCGCCAACACCGACGACTACCGGACCAGCATGGAGAAGGTCTTCGCCGCGGGCGATATGCGGCGCGGACAGTCGCTGGTGGTATGGGCGATCCGGGAAGGGCGGCAGTGCGCGCGCGCAGTGGATGCTTTCCTGATGGGGGAAAGCGACCTGCCTCGTTAAGCCCGGCCAGTAGTGCCATAAAGCCCGCGCGAGGGATCGTGCGGGCTTTGTGTTTCTGCGCGGGGTGGGCCGATGAGGGTCGTCTTGCTATTGGCGTCGTTGGATGATGGCTGCGACGGGCGTTTCGATCATGCCGGTCTTTCGGTGGTGCCTGCGTCGGGCGTTTCGATCATGCCGTCCGTCGGGGGAGATGCCTGTCGTGTCCGGCCCGCTCGGGCGGTCCAGGGCCTTCGCCCTGGACTTCCGCTTCGTCTTCCTCGTCCGGCGGCCGAAGGGGCGGTGGGGTTTTTGCGACTTTTTTGCCCGGCCGACCTCCCTACGGAAGCCCTCGCGCGC
This sequence comes from Bordetella bronchialis, assembly GCF_001676705.1. NCBI lineage: Bacteria > Pseudomonadati > Pseudomonadota > Betaproteobacteria > Burkholderiales > Alcaligenaceae > Bordetella > Bordetella bronchialis. The sequence continues at coordinate 199,583 of NZ_CP016170.1, read as the reverse complement.
CCTCGGACGGGCCGGCCCCGACAGGCATCTCCCCCGCCGGACTCACGGATTGCCTTAGAGCCGGTCGCTGGGGCGGTCTTTGTTCTTGGCCCTTCGTAGGTCGCGTGTTCGGGGTAAGAAAGAGCTTCTGTTGCCCGTCGTTTTCGGGCCGCCCTGCGCGGCCCTAAAACGCCTACGCGGTCAGGGCGTGCGGTGGTTGCCGGTAACGCCACGGTCGCAGGTAATGCGACGGTTGTCGGTAATGGACGGTTGCTGGTGATGCCACGGTTGTTGGTAATGCCACGGTTGCTGGTAATGCGTAGGTCGGGGAATCAAAGTGGAATCTCGGCCCGCGCAGGGGTGGGGGAGACAAAGCGGTGTGGCGGGCCGCCCGCCGGCCCGCCACACCGTAGCACCGTGCCTTGCCACGGGCATTGGGGATGGCCCGGCCGCGATTCGATAGGAAACGGTGCGTGCAATCGCGCTAGCGGCGCGTGGCACCTACGCCAGCATCCGTGGCATGCCACGGTGCCTACGGTGTGGCGGGCCGGCTGGCGGCCCGCCACACCGACTTGTTTCTCCCCCAATCTGCGCAGGTAACGCTTCCACTCCGGACGCAGAACCCTCGCAGGGGTGCACCCGCCGCACGCCACCACCGCGTAGCCGGTTCGGAGCCGCGCAGGGCGGCTCCGAATCGGCGGGCACCCCAAGATTCTTCTTATCGAGCGACAAGCGCCCCACGAAGGGCCAAGCACACGGACCGCCCCAGCGACCGGCTCTAAAGCAGATCGTGAGTCCGGCGGGGGAGATGCCTGTCGGGGCCGGCCCGTCCGAGGGCGCGCGAGGGCTTCCGTACGTAGGACGGCCGGGCAAAAAAGCCGCAAGAAAAACACCGCCACTTCGGCCGCCGAAGGAGGAAGACGAAGCGGCAGTCCAGGGCGAAGGCCCTGGACCGCCCGAGCGGGCCGGCCCCGACAGGCATCTCCTCCGACGGACGGCACGAGCAAGACGCCAAGAAACGCCAGCATCACCCACCGACCGCACCAGCAAAGACACCCAAAAACAGCAGCCCCGGCTTGTGGCGTCCATCCCACGCCCCCGGGGCCTGCTCATCCAGCAATTGACCCATATCAATTCGGCAGACCGGCCCATCGGAGACCCTCTGGATTCCCCTACTGATGACATGGAGAATCAGAATGTCAGCCCTCATCGCGCGCCCGCGCGCCGTCCTCCTTGCCGCCGTGCTCGCCGCCGGCGCCGCCGCGATTCCGGCCCAGGCGCACGAAGCTGGCGACGTGTTGTTCAAGGTGGGCGCGACGCAGGTGCGTCCCAAGTCCGACAACGGCAGCGTGCTCGATGGCAGCGTGGACCTGGACGTCAGCAGCAGCGTCCGTCCCAGCTTCGCGCTGACATATATGGCCACCCGCAACGTCGGCATCGAACTCCTGGGCGCATGGCCTTTCCAGCACGATATCCGCGGCAGCGGCGGCCTGGGCAAGATCGGCAGTACCAGGCAGCTGCCGCCCACCCTTAGCCTGCAATGGCACTTCCTGCCCGACAGCACCGTCCAGCCGTACGTCGGCGTCGGGGTGAATTACACCCATTTCTTCGACACCCGGAGCGAGGGCGCCATCAGCGGCTCGGACCTCAAGCTGCAGGATTCCTGGGGCGTCGCCGCGCAACTGGGCGTGGACGTCAAGATCAGCGAACGCTGGTTCATGACCGCCGACATCCGCTACATCGACATCTCGTCCAAGGTGAAGTTGGACGGCGAACGCATCGGCACCGCGCGCATCGATCCCTGGGTCGCCACGGTCGGGGTGGGCTACCGCTTCTAGCCGGCCGCGGGGCGCGCGCAAGCGCATCCACCATGGCTGGGCGCTGACCGCGTTGCTTCCGGCGTTTCCCGCCGTTAAGTCGGAAGACAACTCGTCGCGGGTAAGATTGCGGCTATTCTTCCATCGAATGCGTCATCGTGCGCCCCTCCGCAACGTCCCCCGACTCGCCTCCGCTCGTCCCGGCGCCGACACTCGGCCAGATCTTCGCGGCCTTCGCCAAGATCGGCCTGACCAGCTTCGGAGGCGGCCTCAGCGGCTGGATGCTGCGGGAATTCGTACAGGCACGCCGCTGGTTGTCCGAGGCGGAGTTCCTTAGCGGCCTGGCGCTGGCGCAAGCCTTTCCCGGCGTCAATGTGGTCAACCTGTCCATCTGGATCGGCTTTCGCCTGCGCGGCGGCCCGGGGGCATTCTTCGCGGCATTGGGCATGATCGTGCCGCCGATGACGGCGGCCATCGTCCTGGCCGCCCTGTTCGCCGAGCTGTCCCATTCTCCCACCGTGCACATCGTGCTGGCCGGCATCGCGGCCGCCGCCGTGGGGCTTTCCTTGCAAATGGGGCTGCGCGCCGCCTACCGCGCCGCCACCGGCACCGTGCCCATCGTCATCATGGTGGCCACCTTCGGCGCGATCTTCATCGCCGGCCTGCCCCTGCTGTGGGTCGTGGGCGCCATGGCGCCGCTCTCCATCCTGCTGGCCTATCTGCGCCTGCGCCGGGGCGGGGACCAGCCATGAGCAGCGGTTCCAGCCTGCTGGACCTGTTTACCGTCTTCGCGCCCTTGTCCTTCCTGACCGTGGGCGGCGGCCAGAGCGTGGTCGCCGACATCCACCGCCAGGCCGTCGATGCCTATGGCTGGATGAACGACGCCCAGTTCCTGGACCTGTTCGCCCTGTCGCGAATCACCCCCGGCCCGGGGTCCCTGCTGGTCACCCTGGTCGGCTGGCAGGTGCGGGGCATCCTGGGCGCGCTCGTGGCCTCCTTTGCCATCTTCGTTCCCAGCACCGTCCTGATCTACGCGCTGGCTCGCGTCTGGCAGCGCTACAACGGCCGCCTGTGGATCCGCGCCATCGAAGCCGGCCTGGCGCCGGTCGCCGCCGGCATGATCCTGGCCGCCTCGTGCACCATCCTGCGGGCCGCCGAGGGCGGGGCGTGGGCCTGGGCCGTGGCCATCGCCTCCACCGTGCTGCTGTTGCGCACCCGCATCAGCCCCTTCCTGCTGCTGGGCGGCGGCGCGCTCGCCTTTTTCCTGGCCTTGCGTTGATCGTTCCCCCGGCTGTTACGGTTCAGGGAAAACGCGATTACCGTCGAGCTACAATGCGGGGCCGCGGGGACGGACCGTCCCCGCCCGACCCCCGACCGTATGCCGACTGACTCAGACGCCCGTACCGTTCCCGCCCTGCAGTTCACCGACGTTTCCCTGGGATACGGGGACTTCACGGTGTTGCGCGGCATTTCCATGACGGTGGCCCCCGGCCAGGTCGTCGCGGTCATGGGTGGATCGGGGTCCGGCAAGACCACCATGCTGCGCGCGGCCACCGGCCAGCTGCGCGCCCGCGCGGGCACTGTGCGGGTATTCGGCCAGGACATGGGCCAGGTATCGCCGGCCGGGCTCGAAGCGCTGCGCAAGCGCATGGGCGTACTCTTCCAGCAAGGCGCCCTGTTCACCGACCTGGACGTCTTCGAGAACGTCGCCTTCCCGCTGCGCGAGCACACCCGCTACACAGAGCCCGAGATCCTCGACCGCGTGCTGGACAAGCTGCACGCCGTGGGGCTGCGGGCCGCCGCGCACCTGAAGGTATCCGAGATCTCCGGCGGCATGGCGCGGCGGGTGGCGCTGGCGCGGGCGGTGGTCCTGGAGCCGGAACTGATCCTGTACGACGAGCCCTTCGCCGGGCTGGATCCTATCTCCATGGGCATCACGGCGCGGCTCATCCGCGACCTGTCCGACCGCCTGAAGTGCGCCTCCGTGCTCATCACGCACGACGTGCAGGAATCGTTCGCCATCGCCGACCAGGTCTACCTGGTGGGGCAGGGCCGGCTGGTGGCGTCGGGCAGCCCCGACACGCTGTCGGCCTCGGCGGACCCTTATGTGCGCCAGTTCCTGGGCGGCGAACCGGACGGTCCGGTGGCCTTCCATTATCCCGATACGCCGGCTTTCGACCGCTGGCTCGCCCAACAACAAGGACGCAGGCCATGAGCGATTCCAGCTCCAGTTCCGTGGGCCCGATCGGCCGCCTGGGCGGCTGGGTCATCGATACCATCGGCGGCATCGGCTATTTCACGCGCTTTTTCTTCGCCCTGCTGGCCAAAAGCGGCACGGCGCTGCGCCGCCCGCGGCTGGTGTCCCAGCAGGTGCACTTCATCGGCAACTATTCGCTGATTATCATCGCCGTATCGGGCATGTTCGTCGGCTTTGTCCTGGGGTTGCAGGGCTACTACACCCTGCGCCGCTATGGCTCCGAGGAATCGCTGGGCCTGCTGGTGGCCCTATCGCTGGTGCGGGAGCTCGGGCCCGTCGTCACGGCGTTGCTGTTCGCCGGCCGCGCCGGCACGTCCCTGACGGCCGAGATCGGCCTGATGAAGGCGGGCGAGCAACTGGCGGCCATGGAAGTCATGGCCGTCGACCCCATGCGGCGCGTGCTGGTGCCGCGCTTGTGGGGGGGCATCATCGCCATGCCCATTCTGGCCGCGGTCTTCTCCATGGTGGGAATCATGGGCGGCTGGCTGGTGGGCGTGGTCCTTATCGGCGTGGATTCCGGCGCGTTCTGGTCGCAGATGCAAAGCGGCGTGGACGTCTGGGACGACGTCGCCAACGGCGTTTTGAAAAGCCTCGTCTTCGGCATCGGCGTCACCCTCGTCGCGCTGTACGAGGGCTGGCAGGCCCGCCCCACGCCCGAAGGCGTGGCCCGCGCCACCACCCGCACCGTCGTCGTCGGCTCCCTGGCGGTGCTGGCGCTGGATTTCCTGCTGACCGCTCTGATGTTTGGCAACTGATACGGATTCTTCATGTCACGTCAAAAAACCGATTTCTGGGTAGGCCTGTTCGTGCTGCTCGGCGCCGCGGCCCTGGTATTCCTGGCCTTGCGCGCCGGCAATCTCAGCGCCTTTTCCTTCGCCCCCACCTATGACCTGACCGCGCAGTTCGACAACATCGGCGGCCTGAAGGAACGCGCCGCGGTCAAGAGCGCGGGCGTCGTCGTCGGCCGCGTCAGCCGCATCCGCTTCGACGACAAGAGCTTCCAGGCCGTCGTCACCCTCAGCATGGACGCCGACTTCCAGTTTCCCAAGGATTCGTCGGCGGCCATCCTGACGGCCGGCCTGCTGGGCGAGCAATACATCGGCCTGACGGCCGGCGGCGACGAAGACAACTTTGCGAACGGCGACAAAATCCGGTATACCCAAAGCGCCGTCGTCCTGGAGAACCTGATCAGCCAGTTCCTTTACGGCACGGCGGAAAAGCAGGGATCGGCTCCGGCCGGCGCCGCGCCGGCGCCGCAAACGCACTGAGGGCATTATCCTTATACCGACGAGATCGCCCGGCACGCGCCCAGGGGAAGAGGGCAGGCGCGGCTTGCAGCGAGCCCGATCGGCCGACAGGCTGTCACCCAAGAAACACGACCCAATGAAAAAGAACACCCTGACTCGAATTTTCGCCATCGCGGCCGCGGGCGCCGGGCTGGCCGGCTGCGCCACCGTGCAGAACCCGGATCCGCGCGATCCCTGGGAAGGTTTCAATCGCGGCGTCTACACGTTCAACGACAAGGTCGACCGCGCCGTGCTGCGGCCGATCGCCGTCGGCTACACGAAGGTCACGCCGCAGCCGGTGCAAAGCTGCATCCACAACATTTTCAATAACGTCGCCGACATCTGGGCGGCGGCGAACAGCATGCTGCAAGGCCGTGGCGTCGATGCCATCAATACCTTCGGCCGCTTCCTGTTCAATACCACCATGGGCGTGGGCGGCTGCTTCGACGTGGCCACCGCCAATGGCGCGAACCGCATCCCCAACGACTTCGGCACCACGCTGGGCGTCTGGGGCGTCGGCCAGGGCCCCTACCTGGTGCTGCCTTTCTGGGGCTCCAGCACCATACGCGACACCGCCGGCCTGGCGGGCGACTTCGTCGGCAACCAGTGGACCAGCGTCGGCGCCATCGAAAACGTGCCCGTGCGCAACTCGCTGTACGGCCTGTGGGTGGTGGACCGCCGCGCCAGCCTGCTGGACGCCACCGACACGGTGGACCGCGTGGCCCTGGATCCGTACAGCTTCGTGCGCGACGCGTATCTGCAGCGGCGCGCCGCGATGGTCCTGGGGCGCAAGGCGGGCGACGCCAGCAACCTGCCGGACTACGACGACGACAGCGATGAAAACGGCAACGGTGCCGCCAGCGGCAAGCCGGCCGGCGCCGGTGGCGCCACCGGCGCTACTGGTGCGGGTGCCAGCCCGGCGGCCCCTGCGGGCCCGGGCATAGGCGGTGCGGGCGCTGGCAGCGCGCCCGCCGGATCGAAAGCGCCGGCGCGCCAGTAACCCAGCCCGCCGCGGAAGGGGGCGGGATTTCCCGCCCGGCAGGCCCCGGGGCCTGCCCCGGCCTTCCTTACCAGGAATTCAGAAGGAGCAAGCATGCGGTTCTACCCCCTTTCCCTGTTGCAACGTCTTGGCATGAGCGCGCTGTTGGGCCTGGCCCTGGCGTGGTCGGCCCATGCCGCGCCCAATCCCAAGGACTCGCCGGACAAGCTCGTCCAGCAAACCGCCGACCAGGCCCTGCAAGTGCTCAAGACCGACGGCGGCGTCAGGAATGGCGACTTGCGCCGGGTCAACGAAGTCGTCAACCAATACATCCTGCCCTATGTGGACTTCGAAAAGACCACCCGCCTGGCCGCCGGCCGGTATTGGCGGCAGGCCACGCCCGAACAGCGCACGGCCCTGGCCGACGCCTTCAAGGGCACGCTGGTGCGCACCTACAGCGGCGCGCTGACCCGCGTGGACAACGGCACCAATATCAAAGTGACGGGATCCAACGTGGACGGCAACGATGCCGTGGTCCGCAGCACGATCAACCAGTCCAACGGCCAGTCGGTGGGCGTGGACTACCGACTGGAGCAGACCGCCGCCGGCTGGAAGATCTACGACCTGAATGTCGAAGGTATCTGGCTGATCCAGAACTACCGCAACCAGTTCGCGCAAGAGATCAATCAAAACGGCATCGACGGCCTGATCAAGGCGCTGAACCAGCGCAACGCCCAGTAAAAGGGCACGCCGGCCGCGCGGGGCAACCCTGCGCGGCCCAAGGCCATGCCCGGGAAAACCCGGGCGTCGTCTTATAATGGCGTATTGGCTCTTTCCGGGCTGTGTCCCCGCATCATGTCCGCCGTCCGTCTCGAGAACGTCTCCAAAACCTATGCCCCGCGCCAGCCCGCCTGGAAGAAGTGGCTAGGCCGCCCCTCCGCGCCGGGGTTCCAGGCGCTCAAGAACGTCAGCCTGGACATCCAGCCTGGCGAATTCTTCGGACTGCTGGGGCCCAACGGCGCGGGCAAGACCACCCTGATCTCCGTCCTGGCCGGGCTGGTCAAGCCCAATGCGGGCAGCGCCAGCGTCTGTGGACACGACGTGCAGGGGGACTACCGCCTGGCGCGCCGCGCACTGGGCGTGGTGCCGCAGGAACTGGTCTACGACCCTTTTTTCACGGTCCGCGAGACGCTGCGCATCCAGTCGGGCTATTTCGGCCTGCGCAACAACGATGACTGGATAGACGAAATCCTGTCCAACCTGGGCCTGTCCGACAAGGCCGACGCCAATATGCGCGCGCTGTCGGGCGGCATGAAGCGGCGCGTGCTGGTCGCGCAGGCGCTGGTCCATCGCCCGCCGGTCATCGTGCTGGACGAGCCCACGGCGGGCGTGGACGTGGACCTGCGCCGCACCTTGTGGGAATTCATCTCGCGCCTGAACAAGGCCGGCCACACCATCATGCTGACCACCCATTACCTGGAAGAAGCCGAAGCCCTGTGCGGCCGCATCGCCATGCTCAAGGGCGGGCGCATCGTGGCGCTGGACACCACGCAGGCGCTGCTGGCGCGCGTGGGCGGCGTGGACCTGGAAGACGCTTTCGTGCGCATCATGCACCGCGAGGACGATACGCAGCTGACGGAGGTCGTCTCGTGAACGCACCGCTCGACGCCGCCCGCACACCCATGCTGGACGCGGTCCAGCCCGCCGGCTCGGGTTTTCCCACGCTGCTGCGCAAGGAGCTCATGCGCTTCTGGAAGGTCAGCTTCCAGACCATCGCCGCGCCGGTCATCACCGCCCTGCTTTACCTGCTGGTCTTCGCACAGGTACTGCAGGACCGCGTGCAGGTCTACGGCACCGTGCCCTACACATCCTTCCTGATTCCCGGGCTGATGATGATGAGCATGCTGCAGAACGGCTTCGCGAATCCCTCGTCGTCGCTCATCCAGAGCCGCATCACGGGCAACCTGGTGTTCATCCTGCTGCCGCCGCTGTCGCATCGGGATATCTATTTCGCGTACGTCATCGCGGCCATCGCGCGCGGCATCGCCGTGGGGCTGTGCGTGTGGATCGTGGCGCTGTTCTTCATACCGCTGACGCCGGCCCATCCGCTGTGGGTGCTGATCTTCGGCATACTGGCCTGCGGCATCATGGGCAGCCTGGGCATCGTCGCCGGCCTGTTCTCCGAGAAATTCGACCAGCTGGCCGCTTTCCAGAACTTCCTGATCATGCCCGCGACCTTCCTGTCCGGCGTGTTCTATTCCATCCACACCCTGCCGGCCTTCTGGCAGGGCGTGTCGCATTGGAATCCCATCTTCTATACCATCGACGGCTTCCGCTACGGCTTCTTCTCGGTTTCCGATGTCTCGCCCTGGCGCAGCCTGGCGGTGGTCAGCTGTGTTTTCCTGGCGCTGGCCGCCTATGCCTTGAGACTGCTGGCCAGCGGCTACAAATTGAGGAACTGACGAACATGTTGCCGACGCCCGAGCAGGTCCGCCAATACATCGCCGACGGACTGCCCTGTGAACATATCGATGTGCAGGGCGACGGGTCCCATTTCGACGCCGTCATCGTCAGCAGCGCCTTCGAGGGCAAGCGCCCCATCGCCCGGCACCAGCTGGTCTACGCCGCGCTGGGCGACCGCATGAAGGCCGAGATCCACGCCCTGTCCATGCGCACCCTGACGCCGGACGAATACAAGGCGGGTCGGTAATGGACAAGCTGCGCATCACCGGCGGCTTGCCGCTGCATGGCGAAGTCGTCGTCTCCGGCGCGAAGAACGCCGCGCTGCCCATCCTGTGCGCGGGCCTGCTGACGGCCGATACGCTGGCGCTGCGGAACGTTCCCGACCTGAACGATATCTCCACCATGCTGCGCCTGCTGGGCCGCGTCGGCGCGCGCGCCGAACGCCAGCCCGACGGCCAGGTCGACATCCGGGCCGACCAGGTCGACAACCTGGAAGCGCCCTATGAACTGGTCAAGACCATGCGCGCCTCCATCCTGGTGCTGGGACCGCTGCTGGCGCGATTCGGCGAGGCGCGCGTCAGCCTCCCGGGCGGCTGCTCCATCGGCCAGCGTCCGGTGGACCAGCACATCAAGGGACTGGCGGCGCTGGGCGCCGACATCAAGCTCGAGCACGGCTTCGTCATCGCGCGGGCCAGGCGGCTGAAGGGCGCGTCCATCCGCACCGACATGGTCACGGTGACCGGCACGGAAAACCTGTTGATGGCCGCCACGCTGGCCGAGGGCCGCACCGTGCTGGAAAACGCCGCCCGCGAACCGGAAGTCGTCGACCTGGCCGAACTGCTCATCAAGATGGGCGCGCGCATCCAGGGCCATGGCACCGACCGCATCGTCATCGACGGCGTGGAGCGCCTGCACGGGGCCTCGCACCGCGTCATTCCGGACCGCATCGAGGCCGGCACCTTCCTGTGCGCGGTCGCCGCGGCGGGCGGCGATATCACGCTGCGCGCCACGCAGGCGGCCCACATGGGCGCCACCCTGGACAAACTGGCCGAAGCCGGCCTGGCGCTGGAAACCGGGGATGACTGGATCCGCGCGCGCATGGCCGGACGGCCCCGCGCGGTCGGCGTGCGCACGCACGAATATCCGGGCTTTCCCACCGATATGCAGGCGCAGTTCATGGCGCTGGACGCCGTGGCCGAAGGCACCGGCGTCATCGTCGAGAACATCTTCGAAAACCGCTACATGCACGTGCAGGAACTCATACGCATGGGCGCCGACATCGATATCGACGGCCACACCGCCGTGGTCCGCGGCGTGCCGCGCCTGTCCGGCGCCGCCGTCATGGCCACCGACCTGCGGGCCTCGGCCAGCCTGGTCATCGGCGGGCTGGTCGCGGACGGCGAAACCCTGGTCGACCGCATCTACCACCTGGACCGCGGCTACCAGCAGATGGAGCGCAAGCTGCGCGCGCTGGGGGCGCGCATCGAACGCGTATCCGAACGCGCCCCGGCATAAGGACGCCGCCATGAATCAAGCAGATACCCGATCGCCCGCCGACCCCGCGCCGCTCACGCTGGCGCTGTCCAAGGGCCGCATCTTCGAGGAAACCCTGCCCCTGCTGGCGGAAGCCGGCATCGAGGTCGCGGAAAATCCCGAACACTCGCGCAAGCTGATCATCCCCACCAGCGATCCGGGCCTGCGCCTGATCATCGTGCGGGCTTCCGACGTCCCCACCTATGTGCAGTACGGCGCGGCCGACCTGGGCATCGCCGGCAAGGACGTGCTGCTGGAACATGCCGCCGCGCATCCTGGCGGGCTGTACCAGCCCATCGACCTGAACATCGCCAAGTGCCGGCTGTGCGTCGCCGTGCCGGCCGGTTTCGACTACCAGACCGCCGTGCGCCAGGGCGCGCGCCTGCGCGTGGCCACCAAATACGTGCAGGCGGCCCGCGAGCATTTCGCCGCCAAGGGCGTGTACGTGGACCTGATCAAGCTGTACGGCTCCATGGAGCTGGCCCCGCTGGTCGGCCTGGCCGACGCCATCGTGGACCTGGTCTCCTCCGGCGGCACGCTGCGCGCCAACAACCTGGTGGCCGTGGAAGACATCATGCCGATCTCCTCGCGGCTGATCGTCAACCAGGCAGCGCTGAAGACGCGCGGCGCGCGCCTGCAGCCGCTGCTGGACGCCTTCGACCGGGCCAGCGCCGCCCGTGTGGCATGATAGGCGCTTGAAATCCGCACACAGCCGCGCGCCCGTTCCGCCGGGATGCGCGGCCATTACGCCCCGAAGGGGTACGCCATGACCACCATCAATCGCCTCGACTCCCGCGATCCCGGCTTCGCTTCCGCCCTGTCTTCCCTGCTGGCCTTCGAGGCCGCGCAGGATGAATCCATCGACCGCGCCGCGGCCGATATCCTGGCGGACGTGCGACATCGGGGCGATGCCGCGCTGCTGGAATACACCCGCCGCTTCGACCGCGTGCAGGCCGATACCGTGCAAGCGCTGGAAATCCCGCGCGACAGCTGGGACGCCGCGCTGGCGTCCTTGCCGGCCGCGCAGCGCCAGGGGCTGGAGGCCGCCGCGCGCCGCGTGCGCGCCTACCACGAAAAACAGCGCGGACAGACCTGGACGTATACCGAGCCCGACGGCACGATGCTGGGCCAGAAAATCACGCCGCTGGATCGCGTGGGCCTGTATGTGCCGGGCGGCAAGGCCGCCTACCCGTCATCGGTGCTGATGAACGCGATACCCGCCAAGGTGGCGGACGTGCCGGAGCTCATCATGGTCACGCCCACCCCGGACGGCGTGCGCAATCCCATGGTGCTGGCCGCGGCGGCCATCGCGGGCGTGGATCGCGCCTTCGCCGTCGGCGGGGCGCAGGCCGTCGGCGCGCTGGCCTACGGCACGGCGACCATCCCGGCCGTGGACAAAATCGTCGGCCCGGGCAACGCCTATGTCGCCGCCGCCAAGCGTCGCGTCTTCGGCACGGTGGGCATCGACATGATCGCCGGTCCCAGCGAGATCCTTATCATCTGCGACGGCCGCACGCCCGCCGACTGGATCGCCATGGACCTGTTTTCCCAGGCGGAACACGACGAACTGGCGCAGGCCATCCTGCTGTGCCCGGATGCCGCCTACGTGGACGAAGTCGCGGCCTCCATCGACCGCCAGCTGCCGGGCATGCCGCGCGCCGATATCCTGCGCGAAAGCCTGGGCAAGCGCGGCGCGCTCATCCTGGTGCGCGACCTGGAAGAAGCCTGCGACATCGCCAACGACATCGCCCCCGAACACCTGGAAATCTCCACGGAGTCGCCCGAACGCTGGGTGGAGCGCATCCGCCACGCGGGCGCCATCTTCATGGGGCCCTATGCGTCCGAATCGCTGGGCGACTACTGCGCCGGCCCCAACCACGTGCTGCCCACCTCGCGCACCGCGCGCTTCTCGTCGCCGCTGGGGGTCTACGATTTCCAGAAGCGCTCCAGCCTGATCCAGGTTTCGCGACAGGGCGCCCAGGCGCTGGGCCGCATCGCCGCCGATCTGGCCTATGGCGAAGGGCTGCAGGCCCACGCCGCCAGCGCCGAATACCGGCTCGACAAGGCATGAATGCCGCCGAGCCCGCCGGCGGGCGGGCGGACCCGCGCCCCGATGCCGCGCGCCCCATGGATGCCGCGGCCGCCGCGTCCGTGGCCCGGCGCGTCGCCGCCACCGTCCGGCCCGATATCCGGGCGCTGTCCGCCTACGCCGTGGGCCATGCGGACGACGGCATCAAGCTGGATGCGATGGAAAATCCCTACGGCCTGCCGGACCAGGTGCGCGAAGCCATCGCGGCGGCGGCTCGCGCCACGCCGCTGAATCGCTATCCGGCTGCCCGCCACGACGCCCTGGAGACCGCGGTGCGGGCCGCTTTCGGCGTGCCGGATGCCGCGGCGCTACTGTTCGGCAACGGTTCGGACGAACTGATCAGCCTGGTCATCCAGGCCTGCTGCGCCCCGGGCGACGTCGTGCTTTCGCCGGTGCCGTCCTTCGTCATGTTCGACCTGTCGGCGCGCTTCCACCATGCCCGCTTCATCGGCGTTCCGCTGACGCCCGACTTCGGGTTCGACCTGCCGGCCATGCTGGCCGCGATCCGCACGCATCGTCCCAAGGTCGTCTTCCTGGCGGTGCCCAACAACCCCACGGGCGGGCGCTGGCCCGACGAGGCCATCGAAGCCGTCCTGGCCGCCGCGCCCGGGCTGGTCGTGATCGACGAGGCCTACCAGCCCTTCGCCGACGGCACCTGGATGCCGCGCGCGGCCACGCTGGAAAACGCCGTGGTCCTGCGCACGCTCTCCAAGATCGGCCTGGCCGGCCTGCGCTTCGGCTACCTGGCGGGCGCGCCTGCCTGGATCGCCGAGATCGACAAACTGCGGCCGCCCTACAATGTGGACGTGCTGACCGAAGCCGTCATGCTGGCCGTGCTGCGGCACAAGGACGTATTGGATGAGCAGGCCCGCCGCCTGCGGGCCTCGCGGGACGATCTGGCCCGCGACCTGGCGGCCTTGCCCGGCGTGACCGTGTATCCTTCGTCCGCCAACTTCCTTCTTGCCCGCTTTTCCGGCAAGATGGGCGGCAACGCCGTGCATCAGGCCCTGAAAACGCGCAAAATACGGGTGCGCAATTTCCCCGGCGGCGAAGCGGCACTGGCCGATTGCCTGCGCATATCGCTGGGCACCCCCGATGAACATGCCGCGTTGATCGCGGCCCTGCGCGACATCCTTGCCTGACGCCGTCCCTTTCGAAAGCATCCATACCAACCGCGCCGGACCTTACCGCCCTACCGGAAACCGCCGACGCAACAGACCACCACCATGCGTACCGCAGACATTACCCGCAACACGAACGAAACCCGCATCCGCGTGGCGGTCAACCTGGATGGCACCGGGCGCCAGACCATCGACACCGGCGTTCCGTTTCTGGACCATATGCTGGACCAGATCGCCCGCCACGGCCTGATCGACCTGGACATCAAGGCCGAGGGCGATCTGCATATCGATGCGCACCACACCGTGGAAGACGTCGGCATCACGCTGGGACAGGCCATTGCCGCGGCGATCGGCGACAAGAAAGGCATCATGCGCTACGGCCACGCCTATGTCCCGCTGGACGAAGCGCTCTCGCGCGTCGTGGTCGACTTCTCCGGCCGTCCGGGCCTGGAATTCAATGTGCCCTTCACGCGCGCGCGCATCGGCGACTTCGACGTCGACCTGACACGCGAATTCTTCCAGGGCCTGGTCAACCATGCGCTGATCACCCTGCACATCGACAATCTGTGCGGCAGGAACGCCCACCACCAGTGCGAAACCGTGTTCAAGGCCTGTGGCCGCGCGCTGCGCATGGCGATGGAGCGCGATCCGCGCAACCAGGGCGTGGTGCCCTCCACCAAGGGCGTGCTGTGACCGGCCTGCACGCCTCCCGCGCGGCTGGCCGCGGCGCGGCCGAATACGGTCAGGGGCGGCCCGGCCTGACGCGGCGCGATCCAGGGCGGCCTCGCCGGCTCGCCGTCCGATAGCCCGGCGCGGCCCATCCTTCTTACGAACACGCAGGCAGAAATCTCGTGACTTCCATCGCTATCGTCGACTACGGCATGGGCAACTTCCACTCCGTGGCACGTGCCCTGGCCGCCGCCGCCCCGGACGCCGATATCCGCATTTCCAACACCGTGGCGGATATCGACGCCGCGGACCGGGTCGTGTTTCCGGGACAGGGCGCCATGGCCGATTGCATGCGCACGCTCAACGAATCCGGCCTGCGCGAAGCCGTCGTACGCGCGGCGCGCAGTAAACCGCTGCTGGGCGTATGCGTGGGCGAACAAATGCTGTTCGACACCAGCGAAGAAGGCCCGACCATCTGCCTGGGCATTTTCCCCGGCGTCGTGCACCGGTTCAGCGGCCCGCAGTACGCCTCGCCCATCGGCGCCTACGAAGACCCGGCCACCGCGGCACCGCCCGGCGAGCGCCTGAAGGTCCCGCACATGGGCTGGAACAAAGTGCGGCAAACGCGCTCTCATCCTATCTGGGCCGGCATTCCGGACGGCACCCATTTCTACTTCGTGCATAGTTATTACGCCGTGCCGGCGGACCCCGCCCTGACCGTTGGGGAAACCGATTACGGCGGTTCCTTTACCTGCGCGGTGGCGGCGGCTAACATTTTCGCGGTGCAGTTCCACCCAGAGAAAAGCGCCGAGCATGGCCTGCGCCTGTACAGGAACTTTGTAGACTGGCGCCCCTGATATCCGCCGACGCGACGGCTCCATCGCGCCGGCCCCCCATCCGTTTCCAGTAAACCGACTTTCCAACGCGCCTTATTCACTATGCTTCTGATCCCCGCCATCGACCTCAAAGACGGGCGTTGCGTCCGCCTGCGCCAGGGTGACCTGGACGATGCAACGGTGTTCTCCGAAGACCCAGTCGCCATGGCCACGCACTGGCTCGAACAAGGCGCGCGGCGTCTGCACCTGGTCGACCTGAACGGCGCCGTCGCCGGCAAGCCGCGCAACGAGGCCAGCATCCGCGCCATCGTGGACGCCGTCGGCGACGAAATCCCGGTCCAGATCGGCGGCGGTATCCGCGACCTGGACACCATCGAGCGCTATCTCGACAACGGCATCTCCTACGTGATCATCGGCACCGCCGCGGTCAAGAACCCGGGCTTTCTTCACGACGCCTGCGGCGCCTTCCCGGGCAGCATCATCGTCGGCCTGGACGCCCGCGACGGCAAGGTCGCCACCGACGGATGGAGCAAGCTCACCCGCCACGACGTGCTCGACCTTGCCAGCAAGTTCGAGGACTACGGCTGCGAGGCCATCATCTACACGGACATCGGCCGCGACGGCATGCTGTCCGGCGTCAACGTCGACGCGACGGTGCGCCTGGCCAAGCATGTGCGCATCCCGATCTTCGCTTCCGGCGGCATCGCGGGCATCCAGGACATCGAGGCCCTGTGCGCGGTGGAAGAAGAAGGCGTCGAAGGCGCCATCCTGGGCCGCAGCATCTACGAAGGCGCCTTGAATTTCCAGGCCGCCCAGACCCGCGCGGACGAATTGGCCAAGTCATGAACAGTATTGCCTCGCCCGGCGCCAGCGCCGGGCCCAACGCCCTGACGCGGCGCATCATTCCCTGCCTGGACGTCACCGCCGGCCGTGTGGTCAAGGGCGTGAACTTCGTCAACCTGATCGACGCGGGCGACCCCGTCGAGATCGCGCGCCGCTACAACGAACAGGGCGCCGACGAGCTCACCTTCCTGGACATCACGGCCACCAGCGACGGCCGCGACCTGATCCTGCCCATCATCGAACAAGTCGCCTCGCAGGTCTTCATCCCCCTGACGGTCGGCGGCGGCGTACGGCAGGTGTCGGACATCCAGCGCCTGCTGAACGCCGGCGCGGACAAGATCAGCATCAACAGCGCGGCGGTCGCCAACCCTGAACTGGTACGGGCGGCTGCGGACTACCATGGTTCCCAATGCATCGTGGTGGCCATCGACGCACGCCGCGCCACGGCCGCCGATGGCGGCGAACACTGGGAAGTCTTCACCCACGGTGGCCGCAAGCCCACGGGCCTGGACGCCGTCGAATGGGCCCGCCGCATGGCGGAATACGGCGCCGGCGAGATCCTCCTGACCAGCATGGACAAGGACGGCACCAAGTCCGGCTTCGACCTGGCGCTGACGCGCGCGGTGTCCGACGCCGTGCCGGTGCCCGTCATCGCCTCCGGTGGGGTGGGCAGCCTGCAGCACCTGGCCGACGGCGTCACCATCGGCCGCGCCAGCGCGGTGCTGGCCGCCAGCATCTTCCACTACGGCGAACACACCGTGGAGGAATGCAAGCACTACATGGCCGAACGGGGCATTGAAGTAAGATTGTAGGCCCACCCCCCGAAGCGCTGCGCGCTTCCCCCCTCAAGGGGGGCGACGCCGACGGACCGGCGGAGCCGGATCCGTGGCGTCCCCGATCGGGCCGCACCTGTTTCTTTTGGGTATTGTGGACGGGATGGGACGTGGTTCAGTGGCGAACCGGCGGAGCCGGATCCGTGGCGTCCCCGATCGGGCCGCACCTGTTTCTTTTGGGTATTGTGGACGGGATGGGACGTGGTTCAGTGGCGAACCGGCAGAGCCGGATCCGTGGCGTCGGTTGTGGGGCTGGAGTGTTTTTGTGCGGCTTGGGTGACGCGAAGGGCGATGGATGACTGAGATGGACAACGATGCCGCCTGGCTGGGCGAGGTGGTTTTCGACGCGCAGGGCCTGATCCCCGCTATCGCGCAGGATGCGCACACGGGCCAGATTCTCATGGTGGCGTGGATGAACCGCGAGGCGTTGGCCGAAACCGCCGCCACCGGCCGCGCGGTGTACTGGTCGCGCTCGCGCCAGCGCCTGTGGCGCAAGGGCGAGGAATCCGGCCACGCCCAGCAGGTCAAGGAATTGCGCCTGGACTGCGACGGCGATGTGGTGCTGCTCAAGGTGGACCAGCAGGGCGGCATCGCCTGCCACACCGGACGCGCCAGCTGCTTCTTCCGGCGCCTGGACGGGCAGGGCGGCGAACGCCGCTGGGAAACCACCGACCCGGTCCTGAAGGATCCGGAACTGATCTACAAATGAGCGACATCGATCCCCGCAGCGCCGCCGTCCTGGGACGCGTGGCCGACACCCTGGCCACGCGCCGCCCCGATCGCGGCGGCGACCCGGGCACCTCCTACGCCGCCAAACTGCTGGCCAAGGGCCCCGACGCCTTCCTGAAAAAGATCGGCGAGGAAGCAACCGAACTGGTCATGGCCGCCAAGGACGGCGTGCCCGACCGCATCGTCAGCGAAACGGCCGACCTCTGGTTTCATTGCCTTGTCGCGCTGACTCATTACAATCTGCGGCCGGAGGATGTCCTGGCGGAACTCGCGCGACGCGAAGGCCTGTCGGGACTGGCCGAAAAGGCGGCCCGGCCCGCCGACTGACGGCGACGCAAGGCCCACGGAGCGAGATACATGAGCGATAACTGCATCTTCTGCAAAATCAGCCGCGGCGAGATCCCGTCGAAAAAGGTCTACGAGGACGAGGAATTCCTGGCCTTCCACGACATCAATCCCGCCGCGCCGGTCCACCTGCTGCTCATCCCGCGCCGGCATATCGACTCCATGCAGGACGTGACCGCGGGCGACGCCGGCTGGTTGGGTAGAATGATGGCGTTGGCCCCTCGTTTGGCGGCGGAAAACGGCTGCAACCCGGGGCCCCAAGGCGGGTTCCGCGTTCTGGTCAATTCCGGCGCGGAAGGCGGGCAGGAAGTCCCGCACCTGCATTTCCACATTATTGGCGGTTCGCGTCCCTGGAAAGGCCGCGTAGCCCCGAACGCATGAACACGGAGAACCGTCATGGGCAGTTTTAGCATTTGGCATTGGCTGATCGTTCTGGTCATCGTCGCTCTGATCTTCGGCACCAAGAAGCTGCGCAACTTCGGCAGCGACCTGGGTGGCGCCGTGAAGGGCTTCAAGGAAGGCATGCGGGACGCCAATGGCGACCCGGTCGAGCCCTCGCAGCAGCAACGTGTTTCCGGCGAAACCATCGACGTCCAGGCGAAGGAAAAAACGCATTCCTGAACCCGGCCCGCGGCGTAACGGCGGTTATCGGCCCGCGCGGCCGCACCGCCCGGCGCCCGACGCGCACCTTTCCCCGCGCGGGCACTGCCCCGGACATCCCGTCCGGGACATCCCGTCCGGGACGACCTATCCGGGACGAAAGGGGCATCCTCTCTTTTTCATGGCCGTCGTATGTTTGATGTCAGTTTCTCAGAACTGATGGTGATCGGCGTCATCGCCTTGATCGTCATCGGACCGGAACGCCTTCCCAAGGTCGCTCGCACGGTAGGACATCTGCTGGGCCGCGCGCAGCGCTACGTCAACGACGTGAAAAGCGACATCCGGCGCGAAATCGAGCTGGACGAACTGCGCAAGTTCAAGACCGACATGGAAACCGCCGCGCAGTCCGTGCAGACCTCGCTGCGCGACGCGGAGTCCTCGCTGCGCGAGCCCGCCCAGGCCCTGCGCCAGGAGCTGGACGAAGCCGCCAAGGCTGCAACCAGCGCGGTTTCCATGCAGGCTGCGGCGACCCCCGCGCTGTCCGAACCGCCCACGGACGGCCAGCCCCTCCAGGCTGGCCCGGTGGCAGACGGCACACCGCCGGCAGCGCCCGCCGCGGCATCTCCTACGGCAGCAGCACCTGCGGCGGCGCCGCCGCTTGCGCCGGCCACCGCGCCCGCTACCCATCCCGGATCCGATGCCTCAACGGCCGCCGCGCCATCGGCGGCGCCCGCATCGCCGCCCGCGACATCCCAAGCGCCCGCGGCCGGCGCCGTGGACGGCGCGACGCCCAAACCCCAGACAACGCCCACCGGTAGCACAACGTGAGCCAGGAAACGCCACAAGAAGAAGAGCTCCAGGAAGACAGCTTCATGTCCCACCTGGTGGAGCTGCGCACGCGCCTGCTGCGGGCCGTCGCGGTAATCGGTGTCATTTTCGTCGTGCTGTTCTTTTTCCCCGGCGCGGCCAAGATCTACGATCTGCTCGCCCGGCCCATGCTGGCCGCGCTGCCCGAAGGCACCCGCATGATCGCCACCGGCGTCATCACGCCATTCATGGTGCCCGTCAAGGTCACGCTGATGGCCGCCTTCGTCCTGTCACTGCCCGTGGTGCTGTGGCAGGCCTGGGCCTTCGTCGCCCCGGGCCTGTACCGCCACGAAAAACGCCTGGCGCTGCCGCTGATCATTTCCAGCACCTTCCTGTTCCTGGCCGGCATGGCCTTCTGCTATTTCGTCGTCTTCCGCACCGTCTTCCATTTCATCGCCA
Organism: Bordetella bronchialis; assembly: GCF_001676705.1. Lineage (NCBI taxonomy): Bacteria > Pseudomonadati > Pseudomonadota > Betaproteobacteria > Burkholderiales > Alcaligenaceae > Bordetella > Bordetella bronchialis. Next base: position 179,938 of record NZ_CP016170.1, on the reverse strand, counting down.
CCTTCGCGCCGCAGTCCATCACCCCGGCGCCCGACATCGAAGCCTATCTGAGCTTCGTCATGACGATGTTCCTGGCCTTCGGGATCACTTTCGAAGTCCCCGTCGCCGTGGTCCTGCTGGTAAAGGCCGGCATCGTGGATGTCAAGAAATTGAGCAGCGCGCGCGGCTATGTCGTGGTGGGGGCTTTCATCATTGCGGCGGTCGTCACGCCGCCCGATGTGGTCAGCCAATTCATGCTGGCCGTGCCCTTGTGCCTGCTGTTCGAGCTAGGCCTGATCTGCGCCCGCTTCGTCAGCAAGAGCAGCGTCGCGGACCCGGAAAGCGAGAACGCCCTGGCAGAGCGCCCTGGCAGCGAGACCGCGCCCCGGCAGTAGGTCTGGCGTGCGCCCTGTGGGCTTGCGATCCCATGCCTGGGGCCGCCCAGGCTTCGCCATAAACGAGACTGTTTTACCTTGAGCCATCAGAACTGCAATCGTACATTGCAGGGATGACCATGGCGGACCGCTTGCGAACCCTCATGCGCTGGCGGGGCATCCGTAGCCAGCGGCAACTGGCGCGTTTGTCCGGGGTGCCCCAGACTTCCATCCACCGCATCCTGACGCGCGACCTCGGCTATATGCCCGCGCTCAGCACCCTGGCACGCCTGGCCCGGGCCCTGGACACCACGACGGCCTGGCTCTGCGATGGCGACGAAAGCCTGCAGCCGGCCGCGCGTGGCGGCACGGTGCAGCAAGTCCGCGAGCCGGGCGCCGCCCATCATTACCACCCCGAATGCGGCGGCGATGCCGCCGAACTGCACATGCTGATGGCCAGGCTTTCCGAAGCCGAGCGGCGCCACATCGTGGCGCTGGTGCGCATGCTGGCCGACCGGCCTACCTGGGCCGCTGGGGACGCACGCCGATCTTCACCTTGAGATCCATCTGCCGGCCGCCGCGCAGCACGGCCAGCGTCACCTCCTGCCCCGGCGGCAGCAGCGCGATCATCGCCAGCATGGAAGACGTATTGCGCACGTCATTGCCGTCGATGCTCAACACGATATCGCCCACCCGCAGCCCGCCGCGTCCCGCGGGGCCGTCGCGCATCACGCCGGCGATGATCACCCCGCGCTGGCTACCCAGCTTGAACGCACGCGCCAGATCGGGCGTCAGGTCCTGCGGCTCCACGCCCAGCCAGCCGCGCCGCACGTAGCCCGTGCGTATGATGTCTTCCATCACCGAGCGGGCGGTATCGATGGGCACGGCGAAGCCTATCCCCAGGGACCCGCCCGACTGGGAATAGATGGCCGTATTGATGCCGACGACGCGGCCCTGCTGGTCGATCAGCGCCCCACCGGAATTCCCGGGATTGATGGCGGCGTCGGTCTGGATGAAGTTTTCATAGGTATTCAGGCCCAGGCTGCTGCGGCCCAGCGCGGATACGATGCCCTGGGTGGTCGTCTGGCCGACGCCGAAGGGATTCCCTATGGCCAGCACCACATCGCCGACCTTCAGCGTGCCGTCGCTTCCGAGCGCGGCGACCGGTACGGCGCCGATGTCCTCCGGCATTTTCAGCACGGCCAGGTCGGTCTCGGGATCCGCGCCCACGACCTGGGCCCGCGTCTCGCGGCCATCCGCCAGCGCCACTTCGATGGCGTCGGCCGCCTCGACCACGTGATAGTTGGTCAGTACGTAGCGATCCTGCACGATCACGCCGGACCCCAGGCTGGTGGATTCATGGCGCCGGCTGACGCCCGGCACCTGTCCCAGCAATTCGCGGATGATGGGATCGTCCGGCAGCGGGATCAGGGGCACGTCGACGTGCTTGGCGGTGTAGACGTTCACCACGGCGGGAGCCGCCCGCGCCACCGCCGGCGCGAAGGTCAGGTCGGCCACGGATGCCGGGGCCGGCGCCACCGCGGTCCCCGGGGACGCCGGCCGGGAGGTCGGCGGCGTGCCCGGACCCGACAGGCGCAGCCAGTCGGGTCGCAGGGTGCTGACCACGAATAGAATGGCAAGACTGACCGTGACGGCCTGGGCGAATATCAGCCAGAGTCGACGCATGATCCTTATCAGGTAAAGCAATGAAGAGTATCGATACCCGCGAACTGGCCGACTGGCTGGACCAGACCCTGCAACCGGGCCGGTTCCGCGACTACAGTCCCAATGGGCTGCAAGTGGAAGGCAAGGCGTCGATCGCCCATATTATCGCCGGGGTGACGGCCTCCGAGGCCTTGTTGCGCGCGGCCATCGAGCGCGGCGCGGATACCGTGCTGGTGCATCACGGCTGGTTCTGGAAGAACGAGGACCCGCGCGTACGCGGCCCGCGCCGCCAGCGCCTGGCGCTGGCCCTGGGCCATGACCTGAACCTGTTCGCCTACCACCTGCCGCTGGACGCCCATCCACGACTGGGCAACAACGCGCAGCTGGCCCGGGTCCTGGGACTTTCGCCGGAGCTGGACGCCGCCGGCCTGCCCCGCACCTGCGGGCCGGACAACCTCGTCTGGGTAGGCAGCGCGCCCGGCATCGGGAACTTCGGCCAGTTGGCGGCGCGCGCCGCGGAGCGGCTGGGACGCGCGCCGCAAGCCATCGGCGATCCACAGCGTCCGGTCCGCCGGGTCGCGTGGTGCACGGGCGGCGCCCAGGGCATGCTGGCGGACGCCGTGGACGCCGGCGCCGACGCCTACATCACCGGGGAGATCTCCGAGCCGACCGTGCATTTGTCGCGCGAGACCGGCGTCGCCTTCCTGGCCGCCGGCCACCACGCCACGGAACGCTACGGCGTGCAGGCCCTGGGACAGGCGATCGCCGACCAGTTCGGCATCCGCGTGGACTTCGTCGACATCGACAACCCCGTCTGAGCCGCGCGCCGGGCGGCGGCCGGCCTTCAGGCGACGGGGCCGCGCTGCTGCTTCAGCAGGTCGCGGATTTCCTGCAACAGCTGCACGTCGGCGGGCGGGGCGGCCGGCGTGCCGGGCTCGTCGTGCTTGGTTTCCATCGTGGCACGCGCCCGCGCCACGGCCTTCACCATCCAGAAGATGATGAAAGCCAGCAGGATGAAGTTGATCACGATGGTGACGAAATTGCCCCAGGCGAATACGTTGGCGCCCGCCTTGGTCAAGTCCGCGTAGGTCATGGGCCCGTTGTAATTGGCCGGCATCGAAAGGACGATGAATTTATTGGAAAAGTCCACCGCCCCGCCCAGGATGAAATTGATGACCGGCATGACGACGTCTTTCACCAGGGAATCGACGATTCTTCCGAAGGCCGCCCCGATGATGACACCGACGGCCAGATCCACGGCATTGCCCTTGACGGCGAAAGCACGGAATTCTTTCAGAAAACTCATACAGGCTCCTCTGCGATGTGCCCGTTATTGGGCTAAGGCTATAATACGCGGTTGCGAAGACGTTACGTCTCATCAAGTAGTAGTAAAGACGACAAGCGGTCAAGGCGTCCAGGCATGGGCGGTACGGAAACGACAAGCCGTACGGCCCACCGGGCGCCGCCGTATTCAGGCGCGGCGGCCTGCTTTTTGCGGCCGATGCGTCGGTTTGTTTACCGTTTCCGGCTCGCCGGGGCGGCAAGAAAGGCCAGGTACAGGGCCAACTGCTATTCCACATCCCCTGGAGGGGAACGCTACACGGCCCAGGCATGATCCGCAGTAGCCGCATAACAAGGATGGAAGATGAGTCAGACTACGATGTATCCCGATGATGAAGGCGCAGCACCTGTCAACCTGCCTCCTGATCCATCGCGGCGCTTCTGGGTAACGACGGCCTGTGCCCTCGGTGGCGTGGCCGGTGTAGCAACCGCCGTACCGTTTGTCGGCACATTCGCCCCTTCCGCCAAGGCCCGCGCCGCCGGCGCGCCCGTGGAAGTGGACATCAGCCAGCTGCAGCCCGGCCAGATGATGACCGTGGAATGGCGCGGCAAGCCCGTCTGGATCCTGCGCCGCACCCAGGAACAGCTGGCGGAACTCAAAAAAGACACCTCCCTGCTTGCGGACCCGGATTCGAAGCGCCCCGGCTACACCCCGTCATTCGCGGAAAACCCCTATCGGTCCCGCAAGGAAGACCTGTTCGTCTGCGTCGGCATCTGCACCCACCTGGGGTGCTCGCCGAATCGCCAGAATGACGTCGCGCCCGGCGTCGATGGCTTTCTCTGCCCCTGCCACGGCTCGGTCTTCGACCTGGCCGGCCGCGTGTTCAAGAACGTTCCCGCGCCGGACAACCTGGAAGTGCCGCCTTACCAATACCAGTCGGACACCCGCATCATCGTCGGTGTCGACGAAAACAACAAGGCCTGACAGGGCGCCGCTATACGCGCGCATTAGACAGATACGCCACGACTAGCAAAGGAGCTGCTTCATGGATGGCGACAAGACCGTCGAATCGACAGGTTTCATGGGATGGCTGGATCGGCGCTTTCCGGCTACCTCGACATGGAAAGCCCATGTCTCGGAATACTACGCGCCCAAGAATTTCAACTTCTGGTACTTCTTCGGATCGCTGGCCCTGCTGGTGCTGGTCCTGCAGATCGTCACCGGCATATTCCTGGTCATGCACTACAAGCCCGACGCGGAGCGCGCCTTCCAGTCGGTCGAATACATCATGCGCGAAGTGCCGGGCGGATGGCTGATCCGCTACATGCACTCCACCGGCGCGTCGATGTTCTTCGTGGTGGTCTACCTGCACATGCTGCGCGGGCTGCTGTACGGCTCGTACCGCAAGCCGCGCGAACTGGTGTGGATCTTCGGCGTTGCCATCTTCCTCTGTCTGATGGGCGAAGCCTTCTTCGGCTACCTGCTGCCCTGGGGCCAGATGTCCTACTGGGGCGCGCAGGTCATCGTGAACCTGTTCTCCGCCATTCCCTTCATCGGGCCGGACCTGGCCATCTGGATCCGCGGCGACTACGTCGTGTCCGACGCCACGCTGAACCGCTTCTTCGCCTTCCATGTGATCGCCATCCCGCTGGTCCTAATCGGCCTGGTGGCGGCGCACCTGGTGGCGCTGCATGAAGTCGGGTCCAACAACCCGGACGGCGTGGAGATCAAGCAAGGTCCGAAGGACCGCTACGGCCGTCCGCTGGATGGCGTGCCTTTCCACCCGTACTACACGGTGCACGACATCGTCGGCGTTGCCGGTTTCCTGATCGTTTTCGCGGCCATCGTCTTCTTCGGCCCGGAAATGGGCGGGTTCTTCCTGGAATACAACAACTTCATCCCGGCCGACTCCCTGAAGACCCCGCCGCATATCGCGCCGGTCTGGTACTTCACGCCCTTCTATTCCATGCTGCGCGCCACCACGGACGACTTCACCTGGGTGCTGTCCGGCGCCTCGGTGCTGGGTGCCCTGGCGCTGCTGCTCAAGGGCAAGGGGCGCGGTATCGCCCGCATCGTGCTGCCGGTCCTGCTGATTGTCGTGGCGGTGCTGCTGCGCGTGCTGGATGCCAAGTTCTGGGGCGTCGTCACCATGGGCGGTACGGTGGTGATCCTGTTCTTCCTGCCCTGGCTGGACCAGTCCCCCGTCAAATCCATCCGTTACCGGCCTGACTGGCACAAGGTGGTCTATGGCATCTTCATGGTCAACTTCCTGGTGCTGGGGTATATCGGCACGCAGCCGCCCAATCCGGCGCTGAACCTGACGTCACAGATCGGCACGCTGTACTACCTGGCGTTCTTCTTCCTGATGCCCGTCTGGAGCCGCCTGGGCACCTTCAAGCCCGTGCCCGAACGTGTCGTCTATCACGCCCACTGAGCCCTGCACACATAACGGAATGACCATGATCAAGAAGCTGATGGGTGCCGTGGCGTTGATGCTCACGTGCGCCACCGCCTTGGCCGCCGAAGGTGGATACCCCCTGGAAACCGCGCCGAACCGGGTCGCCGACGTGGCGTCGTTGCAGAATGGCGCCAAGCTGTTCGTCAACTATTGCCTGAACTGCCACGCCGCCGGGTCCATGCGCTACAACAAGCTGACGGAAATCGGCCTGACCGATGAGCAGATCAAGAAGAACCTGCTGTTCACGGGCCAGAAGGTCGGCGACCTGATGACGGTGGCGATGACGCCCAAGGACGCCAAGAAATGGTTCGGCGTGGCCCCGCCCGACCTGTCCGTGATCGCCCGCGCCAAGTCCCAGACTGCAGGCGCGCCCGGAATCGACTACATTTACACCTACCTGCGTTCGTTCTACCGCGACACCAGCCGGCCCACGGGCTGGAACAACCTGGTATTTCCCAATGTCGGCATGCCCCATGTCCTTTGGGAACGCCAGGGGCCGCGCGAGCTGACCACCGTCGCCATGCACCGCGCCGAAGGCAAGGGCGAAGAAGGCGGGTGGGAACGCGTAACCACCGTGTACGACCCCCAGGGCTACGCGACGGTCAAGAAAGATGCGGTCGCCAGCTATCACGGCAGCGAAAGCGTCACGGCCACCTTCAAGGCTGCGAATGCGGCGCAATCCGCCCAATTCGACAATGACGTCGCCGACCTGACCGCCTTCCTGGGGTGGATGTCGGAGCCGGTGGCCCAGTTCCGCAAGGAGCTCGGCGTCTGGGTGCTGCTCTTCCTGGGCCTGTTCCTGGTCGTCGCCCTGCGGCTGAACGCTTCCTACTGGAAACACGTGAGGTAATCGGCCCAACCAAACAGGGGCCGGGGTCGTGCATGCCCCCGGCATAACGCCCCCCCTGGCAATTGGGGCCAGCGCCTGCTAGATTGGCGGCGCTGGCCTTTCGCTTTTCATACAAGGACTTACCGCCATGATGGTGCTTTATTCCGGAACCACGTGCCCGTTTTCGCAACGCTGCCGCTTTGTATTGTTCGAAAAGGGCATGGATTTTGAAATCCGGGACATCGACCTGTACAACAAGCCGGAAGACATTTCGGTCATGAATCCGTACGGCCAAGTGCCCATACTCGTCGAACGCGACCTGGTGTTGTACGAGTCGAACATCATCAACGAATACATCGACGAACGCTTCCCGCATCCGCAGCTGATGCCGGCCGACCCCGTCATGCGCGCGCGCACGCGCCTGTTCCTGTACAACTTCGAAAAGGAACTGTTCGTGCACGTGTCGGTGCTGGAAGACCGCAACGCCAAGCCCGACGAAAAGCGCCTGGACCGCGCGCGGCAGAACATCCGCGACCGCCTGGCCCAACTGGCGCCCATGCTGTTGAAGAACAAGTACATGCTGGGCGACGAGTTCTCCATGCTGGACGTCGCGGTGGCCCCGCTGCTGTGGCGCCTGGACCATTACGGCATCGAACTGCCGAAAAACGCCGCGCCGCTGCAGAAGTATGCGGAACGCATCTTCTCGCGTCCGGCCTATATCGAAGCGCTCACGCCTTCCGAAAAGGTGATGCGTCGCTAGGATGGCATCCATGGGTGAATCATCGACCAAACCGTACCTGATCCGCGCGCTGCACGAGTGGTGCACGGATAACGGCTACACCCCTTACGTGGTGGTGCAGGTGAACGACCGCACCATGGTGCCGCCCGCGCATGTGCGCGACGGACAGATCACGCTCAATATCGGCAACCTGGCGACGAACAAGCTCCTCCTGGGCAACGAGTACATCGAATTCCAGGCCCGCTTCAACGGCGTGATCGAGATGGTGTCCGTTCCCGTGGGGGCGGTCAGTGCCATCTACGCCCGCGAAACGGGCGCCGGCATGGGGTTCGAGGTACAGGACGAAGACGACGACACGGCCTCGCGTCCCGCGCGCGAAGGCGCCGCGGCGGCGGGCGATGGCGTCTCCGCCCAGGGCGCGCAGGGTGACAAGGCCGACGGCGGCAAGGATGACGACCCGCCGCCACGCCCGCGCCTGACCATCGTGAAATAAGGCCGCCCGGCCGCGGCGAACAGCCATGCCGCCGCGTATACAATGCACGTCTTTCGCGGTTTCGCCGCGCCGCCCGGCGCCTTGGCATACCGCCTGGCCGGCTTAGCTCAGTTGGTAGAGCAGCGCACTTGTAATGCGAAGGTCGGGGGTTCGATTCCTCTAGCCGGCACCACTCCCCATCGACCAGACGCATCCGCGCCGTTACGGGCTTTGCCGTTCCGTCGGCCCGCGCTCGTCGCGCGTCGGATGGTGGTGGGAACCCGGCGTACCAGGCGGGATGCCGGTCCGCGCTTCGACGATATCCAGCAGTTCGTCCAGGAAAGCCTGGTGCACGCCGCCGCATTGCTGCCGGGACAGTACCGTGTGCAGACGTCCCAGCGTCCGGTAAGGCAAGCGCCCCACCGTGGTGTCCAGCCACTGCTGGCGCTGGACTGCGCCCGCCGCGGCCTCTCGCGCGGAGACGGTGTCCAGGATTCCGTTGATGGTTTCGCACAGGCCATCGTGGTCGACGTCCAGCGCGGCCAGGCAGCGCAATGCATCGCCATAGAGCGCGATGCCGATGACCATGCGCGATTCCAGCGCCAGCAGAATGCCATCCGCACGACGGAAATCGCCCAAGCTCAACGCGCCATGCAGCAGTTCTTCGCGGGGAAAAGACAGGATCTTGTCCTTGACCTGGTGGCGTGCGCAGGCCGTGCGATCGGCGGCCTCGCGCAGCACCTGCGCGCTGTCGGTGCTGATGCCGGCCTGCATGCCCACGCGCTTGTCCAGGCGCCGGACCTGCCTTTGCAGTTCGGCAAAGTGCCTGGCTAGCGGCTCATCGGCCAGTATGGCGTTCAGGAATACATAAGTGGAGCCGATCACCTTGTCGCGCGAATAGGTCATGCGCAGCGCCTTGCGGTGTTCTCCCGGCGCGGTCCAATAGCGGATCCGGTGCTTCATGGAAGACAGCAGGCGATGCGGCCAGGACGACGCCCGCGCGCCGGGCCTGGGATCGTGCCGGGGCGCCGCGCCCTCCGTCGCGCCTTGCATGGCGGGCGCATCGGGCGCCCACGCGGGTGCGCAGCCGCCGCCAGCAACCAGGGGCACGAAGCGCAGGGGTACCGGCTCTTTACAGGTCACGCCGGTGTCGCTGGCCGACCTTGCCATGGAAAGGCTTTCCACCGTGCCGCCCGCGTGGCGTACGGCGCTGCGGGCGATGCGCTGGCCGCGCAAGCGCCAGCGGAAACCGAACAGATTCCAGCTGTCGCGGCGGGCCAGCGTGGCGCGCGCACGGGGCTGCGCCGCGCCGCCACAGCCGTCAGGCGGCACGGCCGACTGGGTCGTGAAGGTGTGCCCGCGCTGGGTGATGCCGACGTTGGCGTCCGGCGCCGGCGCCGGCTGAGCCACGTACTGGGAGGAATGTGCGTCCGGTTTGCCGGCGATGTTCACGTCTGTCTCCTGATCTTGATGGGCGCAGCGTCACGACGCGATGGCAAACCCGTATGGCGCCGCGGCGAACCGGGCGACCCGGGACGCGGGGGCAGACTGCGCCACGCACGCAAGTCCCTTCGGTCTCGGGCACCCGGGGCCGGTTCCGGCGCTAAAGGAGAAACGGACGAACTAACCGAACATAGCCGACGTGGTCGGCGCAGGCCGCGCGGCCGGCGAAAGCCGTGGCGTATCGACGGCTGGCCAGAGCGCTATCAGCGCGCCGATACGCGTACGGAGGAGACCTGCGGCGCGACATGGGGCCGGCCGCGCACCGGCTCGATGCCGTGCACATGTTCGTGGCGGAAGCGGAACCGCAGCTTGAGCGTACGGCCGTTTTCCGCGGGGCGAGTCACCAGATCGGTAGTGTAGGTCGTGGCGCCATTGAGGGGCGCGTTGTAGATGACGCGGGCCTTGATGACGGGACCGTCGGCGGGGCGCAGATGCACGATGTCGCCGACATGGATGGGCGTGCCGTCCAGCGCGTGATCGGCGCGGGGCACGAGGACAGGTTGATGCGTATTCGTCATTGTCATTATTTTCCAAAGCTAATAAGGCACGCCGCCAAGGACGGAGCAGGAGCTTGCGGCCCTGTACGGACATGCTGGCACACAGCGGGGACCCGGCCATGGCACGCGATAACGACATCGTGGCCGAATGTGATGACCGAATCATTGCTGCATTTGGTTCAGGCGTCCTCCGTCATAAGGACGAGGGCGCCAGGGCCGTGGCCGATAGCAAGAAGCGGACCGCGCGAAAGCGGAAAGGCCACGGTTCGTGTACGCCATGGCCAAGGCCGAAGCGGTGCACGCGGTAGGAGAGTGTCAAGCCCGCCCTGGACTACGTCTTGGACTATTTCTGTCCAAAGGCGGGAACGTATCGGGCCGGCCCGGCGAAAACGCCGTTTGAAGGCAGAACCCGTGGATGGAACGCGTAAACATCGTGGCCCGACTCGCCGACCTGCCCTTGCAGCGCCCAGGCTGGGCCGAGGGCAGATGTGGGATGCGGGGCCGAAAATTCAGGGCGCGCGGGATAACAAGGAGACGGGATACAGCAGAATTTCGGTTCCGTTCTTGGGTTCCCGCTGTTCGGGTTCCGTTGTTGGATGCCCACTCACCATACCCGGCCCGCCATTTATTTGTAACGGATAGGTCTACGCGAACAACAAATGATTATGCGCCATCTTCCGCCAAAAAGCAATATCTTCGGCAACTCATCCTGGAGACGCCGTCCCGGTCGATAGCGGCGGGGAGCCGCCGGCTACAATGACGGGTCCGCACGCGCTGCCTCGTGGCAACGCGGCGCCTTGCCAAGGACATCAGGTGGACATGCATCCCGCTTACGAAGCCGCGTACAGCCCGTCCGGATTCTGGCGCAAGCTCGCGCGCCACGCGAAGGGCGCCGGCCGCCAGGCCGTGGAAAAAGCCTTGTGGCTGTTCTATGCGCTGCAAGCGCCCGACACGCCGAAATGGGCCAGGCGCGTGATCTACGGGGCCCTCGGCTATTTCGTCCTTCCCCTGGACGCCATTCCCGACCTGGCCCCGCTGGCCGGCTATACGGACGACCTGACCGTCATGGCCGCGGCGCTCGCCACCGTGGCGGTGTACATCACCGATGACGTCAAGCGACAGGCCCGGGACAAGCTGCAAGCGTGGTTCGGCCTCGAGGACCCGGCGACCGGTGCGATCCAGGAGTGACGTCGCGGCATCGGCCCGCGTGACCTTCCACGATCTGTGGCTGGCCGAAACCGTCCGCCTTCGTGAAGAACATTGGGGCCCCCTGGAAGACCAGGATGCCGTGCGCCAGGCGCGCCGCGCCGATGGCCCCGTCGAAGACCGCATCCTGCTGCGCGCGCGCCTGATCGCGCGCCGTGAAGGCCTGGACGAACGGCTCGCACAATGGCGCCAGGGGGCCGGCATCGCGGCAGCCGTGCTGGTGATCCTGGCGCTGCTGGCCGGCGCCGGCACGGCGTGGAGCGCGCTGGGCGATGGCACGCGCGTGGTCAACATTGCCTGGGCCGCCGTGGCCTTGCTGGGCCTGCATGCGCTCACTTTCCTTTTCTGGCTGGCCAGCTTTGCCGTGCGGGCCGGCGGTCGCCCCACGGGGGGCGGCCTGGGCGGCGCCTGGCTGTGGCTGGCGCGCAAGCTTGCCCGCGGACCGGACGCTGCCCTGCCGCCGCAAGCCCTGATGACGCTGTTGGCGCGCGCGGGCGCCGCCCGCTGGCTGTTCGGCGCCATCAGCCACCTGCTATGGCTGGCGGCCTTGGGCGCGGCCGTGGCGACCGCGCTGGCCGTGCTGTCGACCGCCCGCTATCGCTTCGCCTGGGCCACCACGCTGTTGCCGCCCGATGCCTTCGTCGGTTTGACGCACGTGCTGGGATGGCTGCCCGCGCTGCTGGGTTTCGCCGCGCCGGACGCGGACATCGTGCGCCTGAGCGACGGTACGCACACGCTGCCGCCCGCGGCGCAGGCGCAATGGGCCTGGTGGCTGATCGGGCTGCTGATCGTCTATGGCGTCCTGCCCAGGCTATTGGCCTGGGTGCTCAGCGTCGCCCGGCTGCGGGCGGCGCGGCGGCGGCTGCGCGTGGACATGGCGCTGCCGGGCTTCGCCGCCTTGCGTACGCGGCTGCAGCCGCCCGCCGAAACACTGGACCAGGAAGGCGCCTCGCCCGTGCTTCATGCGCCGCGCATCGCGGCCGCCCCCATGCCCGCGACCGGCGGGCAGTCCGTGCTGGCCGGCGTGGAACTCGCGGACGACATGCCGTGGCCGCCCCCCGGCCTGCCCGCGCACATCCGCGTTGCCGGCAACCTGGATAGCCGGGAACAGCGGCATGCCTTGCAGGATGCCTTGTCGCAGGCGCCGGCACGGCGGCTCCTGCTGGCCTGCGACGCGCGGCAAACGCCGGATCGCGGCACGCTGGCGCTGATCGCGGAACTGGCCGGCAAGGCGGACGAAACGCGCGTCTGGCTGATGACCGGCCAGGATACGGCTGGCGTGGATACGTGCGGCGTGCATACGTGCGGCGTGCATACGTCCGGTGGCGACATGCCGCGAGCGGATGCGCCCCCCGCGGCGGCGTCCGATGTGGTGCAGGTCCGCGCCGATATGCCCGGCGCCGATATGCCCGGCGCGGGTATGCCCCCCGCGAAGGCCCCCGGTGTGGACGCGCCCCGTGGCGATGCATCCGCTGGCGCCCTGGCCAACCGTGCGGCCGCCTGGCGCGGCCGCTTGCTGGAAGCGGGCATGTCGCCCGCGGCCATCATGCGGGCCGCGGACCAGCCGCTGCGCTGGCTGGGGGAAGATCATGGCTGAGATGCTGCAAATCGCCGTGGTCGGCCACACCAACACCGGCAAGACCTCTTTGCTGCGCACGCTGACACGCGACCCGGCATTCGGCGAGGTGGCCGACAGCCCCGGCACCACACGCCAGGTCCAGGGCGCGCGCCTGCGACTGGAAGGGCAGGCCGTGCTGGCCTGGTTCGATACGCCCGGCATGGAAGACAGCATCGCGCTGCTGGAGTACATCGAATACTTGTGCGGCGATCGCCGCCTGGACGGCCCGGACCGCATCCGCCTGTTCCTGGAATCGCCGGAGGCACGCCGCCGCTTCGAACAGGAAGCCCGCGTGCTGGAGAAGATGCTGGAATGCGACGCGGCCCTGTACGTCATCGATGCGCGCGATCCGGTGCTGGGCAAGCATCGCGACGAATTGGCGCTGCTCGCGGCCTGCGGCAAGCCGCTGCTTCCCGTCCTGAATTTCGTCCATGCGCCTTCGCACCGCGCGATGCAATGGCGTGACGCGATGGCACGGCTGGGACTGCATGCCCTGCTGGAATTCGATACCGTGGCGCCGCCGCTGGATGGCGAGAAGCAACTGTATGAGCGCCTGGCCATACTGCTGGACCGCCATGCCGGCCTGCTGACGCGCCTGTCCGATGCCTTGTCGCGCGAACGCCGCGAACGGCACGAGGCCGCGCTGCGGCTCATCGCGGAACTGCTGGTGGATGTCGCCGCCTTGCGTCTTTCATCCGCGCCCGACGATGAGGCCTTGCGCGGGGCCACGCAGCAGTTGCGCGATCGCGCGCGGCGCCGCGAGCAGGCCTGCGTCGATGCGCTGCTCGCGCTCTATCACTTCCGCCAGGACGACTATGCCGGCGCGCCCTTGCCGCTGGAAGGCGAACGTTGGGGCATGGATCTTTTCCATCCCCGCGCCCTCAAGGACGCGGGCGTGGAAGTGGGCATCGGCATGGCGACCGGCGCGATGGCGGGCGCCGCGGTGGACCTGGTGCTGGCCGGCCTGAGCCTGGGTACGGCGGCCCTGATCGGCGCGGCGGCGGGCGGGATGTGGCAAGGCATCGAGCGCTTCGGCAAGCGCCTGGGCGGCAAGCTGAGCGGCCGGCGTGAACTGAGCGTGGACGATCCCGTGCTGCGCCTGCTGGCCGTGCGCCAGCGCGCCTTGTTGCGGGCGCTGGAGGGACGCGGCCATGCCGCGCGCGAACCCGTGCGACTGGAGGGCGCGGACAAGGATCCGTGGCGCGACGCGCCCCTGCCCGACGAATTGAAAGAAGCGCGCAGCCGTCCGGAATGGTGCGGCATCGCCGACGGTTACCAGGACAGTGCACGGCGCACGGCCGCGGTGCACTCGCTCGCCCAACGCCTTGCGTGAAGCGGCCCCATGGCGCAAGCCATCCCATCATGCAAGCGCGTGAATACCCCAAGGTAAAACGCAACGGGTTACGGTAGGATCGCCCCTGCTGTATCGATGCTGTCTCTCTCAACGATGTCCGCCGCGCTCGATCAGCGCCCGCAGGAGCAAGAGAACATGGGACTTGTCACGTACACCAGACAAACCGTCTTGGCTGCATTGCTCGCGTTCGCCGCGGGCACATCCGTCGCGCAGGCGCGCACTTTGCATTGGGCCTATCAGGGCGATGCGCAATCGCTCGACCCCATGGCGCTGAACGAAACGTTCACGCTGGGCTTCCAGGCCAATTTCTATGAACCCCTGGTGGGGTATGACGGCAACCTGAAGCTCGTGCCCATGCTGGCCGAAAGCTGGCAGAACCCTGAGCCGACGAAGTGGGTGTTCAAGCTGCGCAAGGGCGTCAAGTTCCATAACGGCGAGGAATTCACCGCCGAGGACGTGATCTTCTCCTGGAAGCGCAGCCTGACGCCGGGCTCCGACATGAAGGGCTACGGCGCCAAGGCCAGCGACATCCGCAAGATCGACGACTACACCGTTGAAGTGACCACGCCCACGCCCAATCCCATCCTGCCGCGGGAATGGACGCAGCTGTACATGATGAGCAAGTCCTGGGCGGAGCAGAACAAGACCACCGAAGCCACCAACGTCAAGGGCGACAACCAGGGCAACTATGCCAACATGCACGAGAACGGCACGGGCCCGTTCATGGTGGTGACACGCCAGCCCGACGTCCGCACGCAGCTCAAACGCTACGCCGGCTATTGGAACAAGCAGATTCCCACCAATATCGACGAGGTCGAGTTCCGTCCCATCACGCAGGAGTCCACGCGTGTCGCCGCGCTGATCTCCGGGGAAATGGACATCGTGCAGCCGGTGCCCGTGCAGGACTGGCAGCGCCTGGACGATTCCAAGGGCGTCAAGCCGCTGACGGGCGCGGAGGCGCGCGCCATCTTCATCGGCATGGACCAGTCGCGCGACGAGCTGCTGTTTTCCGACGTCAAGGGCAAGAACCCGTTCAAGGATGCCCGCGTGCGCGAAGCCGTGGTGCTGGCCGTGGACACCGACGCGATCAACCAGAAGATCATGCGCGGCGCGGCAAAGCCGCTGGGTTCCCTGATCGCCACCGCGATCAACGGCTACGACGACAGCTTCGGCGCACCCATCAAGCCCGATCCCGCGCGCGCGAAAAAGCTGCTCGCCGAGGCGGGCTATCCCAACGGCTTCCGCACCACGCTGGACTGCCCCAACGACCGCTATGTCAACGACGAGAAAGTGTGCCAGGCCGTGGCCGGCATGCTGGCGCGCGTGGGCATCAAGATCGACCTGCTGGCGCAGACCAAGTCCAAGTACTTCGGCAAGATCCTGCTGCAGGCGGGCAACCAGACCAGCATGTACATGCTGGGGTGGACGCCCACTTCCATCGATGCGCACAACGCGCTGCTGAACCTGGTGGGGTGCCGGGACGCCAAGACGGCGTCGGGCCAGTTCAACCTGGGCGGCTATTGCAACAAGGAGGTGGACGCCCTGATCGCGAAGATCGGCTCGGAAACCGACCAGGCCCAGCGCAATGCCATGATCAAGCAGGCATTCGAGATCGTGCGCAAGGAGTGGGGCTATCTGCCGCTGCACCAGCAACCCATGTCCTGGGGCGTGAAGGAAGACATCAAGGTGGTGCAGCGCGCCGATGACGTGCTGGACCTGCGCAACGTAGTCATGCCCTGACGGCCGGGCCGCGTCGACGCCATGCCGGCCTTTATCGCGCGCCGCCTGCTGCAATCGCTGTTCGTCATGCTGGCGGTGGCGCTGATCGCATTCTCCATGTTCCGCTATGTGGGCGATCCGATCGCCAACCTGGTCGGACAGGACACGACGCCGGCGCAGCGCGCGGCCCTGCGCGCCAGCCTGGGGCTGGACGACCCCTTCGTCGTACAGTACGCGCGTTTCGTGGCCCATGCGGCGCGCGGGGACTTCGGCGTGTCCTACCGCCAGCGGCGGCCGGTGAGCGAACTGCTGGAAGAACGGCTGCCCGCAACGCTGGAACTGTCCTTCGTCTCGGCGCTGATGGCGCTGGCCTTCGGCATACCCATGGGTATCTATACCGCCCTGCGCCGCCATGGCCTGCTGTCGCGCGCGTTCATGGCCATCTCGCTGGCCGGCATCTCGCTGCCCACCTTCCTGATCGGCATGCTGCTGATCCTGTTCTTTGGCGTGCAATTGCGCTGGCTGCCGAGCTTCGGCCGCGGCGACGTGGTGGCCATCGGCGGATGGACCACGGGGCTGCTGACGCGCAGCGGCCTGGCGGCGCTGGTCATGCCCGCCATTACGCTGGCGCTATTCCAGATGACGCTGATCATGCGGCTCGTGCGCGCCGAGATGCTGGAAGTGCTGCAAGCCGACTTCATCAAGTTCGCCCGGGCGCGCGGGCTGCCCGACCGGCTGATCCATTTCCGCCATGCCTTGAAGAACACCCTGGTTCCGGTCATCACCATCACCGGACTGCAGCTGGGCTCCATCATCGCGTTCTCCATCATCACCGAGACGGTTTTCCAATGGCCCGGCATGGGACTGCTGTTCATCCAGGCCGTCGGCATGGTGGACATTCCGGTGATGGCGGCCTACCTGGTGCTGATCGCGCTGGTATTCGTACTGATCAACCTGGTCGTGGACCTGCTGTATTTCGCGGTCGACCCGCGGCTGCGCGTGCAGCGCGCCTGACCGCGCTTTGCATGGGCCATGCCGCGAAATGCAGGACTATCCTGGAAGGACGCACAGCATGAACGGACAGACCGGAACGGCGCACGGCAGGTCGCGCATCGCGTCGCTGTGGACGCGCGCCCTGGACAGCGACCTCTGGTACAGCTTCCGGCATTCGCCCGCGGCCATGGTGTCCGCCGCCGTGACGCTGGCCATCGTCGGCGCGGCGCTGCTGGCGCCGCTGATCGCGCCGCACGATCCCTTCGACCTGGCCGCGCTGGACATCATGGACGCCAACACACCGCCGATGTGGCAGGACGGCGGCAGCGCGGCCTTCGTGCTGGGCACCGACGACCAGGGCCGCGACATCCTGTCGGCCATCTTCTATGGCGCGCGCGTGTCGCTGCTGGTCGGCTTCGCGTCGGTGCTGTTCTCGATGGTGCTGGGCGTGTCGCTGGGCCTGGTCAGCGGCTACGCGGGCGGCCGCGTGGACAGCGCGATCATGCGCATCGCCGATATCCAGTTGTCCTTTCCCGCCATCCTGATCGCGCTGCTGGTCGACGGCGTGGCGCGCGGCCTGCTGCCGCGCGATATGCACGACGAGCTGGCGCTGTACGTGCTGGTATTCTCGATCGGCATCTCGGGATGGGTGCAGTATGCGCGCACCGTGCGCGGCGCGACGCTGGTGGAACGCAACAAGGAATATGTGCAGGCGGCGCGCCTGATCGGCATCGGCGCCGTGACCATCCTGCGCCGCCATATCCTGCCCAATGTGCTCGGGCCGGTCCTGGTCATCGCCACCATACACCTGGCCGTGGCCATCATTACCGAAGCGACCTTGTCTTTCCTGGGTGTCGGCATTCCGCCGACCGCGCCCTCGCTGGGCACGCTGATACGCATCGGCAACAGCTACCTGTTTTCCGGCATGTGGTGGATCTCGATCTTCCCGGGCATCGCGCTGGTCGCGCTGGTGCTGTCCGTGAACCTGCTGGGCGATTGGCTGCGCGACGCGCTCAACCCCAGGCTGCGCTAAGGAAGCCGCCATGGCCTTGCTGGAGATCGAAGACCTGCGCATCGAGTTCGCGGGACGCAAACAGACCCGGGTGGCGGTGCAGGACGTCACGCTGCGGCTGGAAAAGGGCGAGATCCTGGGCGTGGTCGGCGAATCGGGCGCCGGGAAATCCACCATAGGCAATGCCGTCATCGGGCTGCTGGAGCCGCCCGGACGCATGGCGGGCGGCCGGATCCTGCTACGGGGCGAACGCATCGACCATCTTCCGGAGGCGGCGCGCCGCAAGCTGCGCGGGCGGCGCATCGGCATGATATTCCAGGACCCCCTGACGTCCCTGGACCCCTTGCAGACCATCGAAACGCAGCTGGTCGAAACCATGCAGGTGCACCTGGGCCTTGGCGCCGCCGCCGCGCGCGAGCGCGCCGTGGACCTGCTGCGCCAGGTCGGCATCCCCCAGCCCGAGATGCGGCTGCGCCAGTATCCGCACCAGTTCTCCGGCGGCATGCGGCAACGCGTGGTCATCGCGCTGGCCTTGTGCTGCGAGCCGGAAGTCATCGTGGCCGACGAACCGACGACCGCGCTGGACGTGTCGATCCAGGCCCAGATACTCGATCTGCTGCGCCGCCTGTGCGCCGAGAAGCAGGTGGGCATGATCCTGATCACGCACGACATGGGCGTCATCGCCGATGTCACGGACCGCGTCGCCGTGCTGTATCGCGGCAGGCTGGTCGAACAGGGACCCACGGGCAAGGTGCTGGGCGATCCCGACCACCCCTATACCCGCAGCCTGGTCGCGGCCGTACCCCGGCCCGACATCAAGCTGCGCCGTTTCCCGCAGGTCAGCTATCGCGACGGCGCGCCCGCGGCGGCCCCGTCGCTGGACATCGATACCCATTGGCTGGGCCAGCAGCGCGATTTCGGCGAGCGCGGCATGCACCCGCTGGTGGAAACCCGCGCGCTGGGCATGCGTTTCGTGCTGAAGCCGGCCTTCCTGGCCCGCCATCGCCGCACGCTGGATGCCGTGCGGGACGTTTCGCTGTCGATACGCGAAGGCGAAGTGTTCGGCCTGGTCGGGGAATCGGGCTCCGGCAAATCGACGGTGGCGCGCCTGATCGCGGGCCTGTACACGCCCACCTCGGGCGGCGTGCGCTTCGCGGGCGTCGAACTGGGCAGCCTGCGCGGCGAGAAAGCCCTGAACCCTTTCCGCCGCCAGATCCAGATGGTGTTCCAGGATCCGTATTCCTCGCTGAATCCGCGCATGCGCGTCCTGGACGCCGTCGCCGAGCCGATCCGCTTCCACCGGCTGGCGGCCGACGAGACGCAGGTCCGCCGCATCGTGCTGGACCTGCTCGACGTGGTGGGCTTGGGCGCGGACGCGGCGGGCCGCTTCCCGCATGAGTTCTCCGGCGGGCAGCGCCAGCGCATCTGTATCGCCCGCGCCCTGGCCACGCGGCCCCGCTTCCTGATCTGCGATGAACCCACATCGGCGCTGGATGTTTCCATCCAGGCCCAGATACTGAACCTGCTGAAGGACCTGCAGGAAAAACTCGGGTTGACGATGCTGTTCATCAGCCATGACCTTCCGGTCATCCGGCAGATGTGCGACCGGGTCGGCGTGATGCGGCACGGCGAACTGCTGGAAGTCGCCGAAACCGGCAGCCTGTTCGATGCGCCGCGGCACCCGTATACCCGTCAGTTGCTGGAACTGATGCCACACCTGCGCGGGCTGGAGGAGCCGGTAAACGCCTGGCGATCCCCCGTGGCGGCTGCCCGCGGCTAGGGCATGGCCGGATGGGCGCTGCCCGCGCGACGCGGCGCTGTGGCGTCCATCGCGCAAGGATGGCGCGGGGCAGGCGCGAAGATCGCATGCCGCCCCGATATGGCGGCATGCGACGCCCCCACCTAGCGGCGTCCGGCCGCCGGAGCCTGGTCCTGCTGCTGGCTGTCCGGGTCGGCGTCCTCGGGCTGGTCCTCGTCCGGTTCGTCCTCGTCCGGTTCATCCATGTCGGGCTGCGCCATCATTCCCATGACGCCCTGGAGCACCATCCCGGCGAACTGGTCCAGCGGCATCTTGTTGCCATTCAGGTCGACCACGCGGTCGGCGTAGTGCAGCGTGGACACGATGTCGGTGCCCTGTACCGTGGCGTAGCCCGACGATGCGGCGGCCTTGCCCATGACGGCGGCCAGCGCCTGGGCCTGGGCCGACGCGGCGGCCGCGTCCATGCCGTCGCGCTGCATGTTGCCGGCCAGCAGATCGGCCAGCAGCGGCTGGGCGAGGGACGCGCGGGCGTCCAGCTTGCGCAGGGTTTGCGCGATGCGCTCGTCCAGGGGCAGGTCGGCCTTCTCCGGCTTGGCCAGATCCAGGTTGAGCGTGAACCGCGCTTCGCCGTGGGCGGTCTTCAGCAGGATGGGGTCGATGTACAGATTGGGGTTGGCCGCCAGCAGCGCATCGCGCGCCGACAGGGCCAGGGCTTGCTCTTCCGGCGTCAGCGCCGGCTCGGCGGGCACACCGTCCTTGGCCTGCGTCTGGTCCATGGCGCGCGACCACAGGCGCCCATACAGGCTGGCCAGCGACTTGATGGCTTCCGGCGCCAGGTTCTTCGCGCCCAAGGCGAGCTGCGCCGTACCGATATCCCTGCCGCCGATGTTGACCATGGCGACGTCGTAGGCCGCGTGCACGCCCAGCAGTCCTTTGTCCTCGCCGACCTCGGTGCGCTGCCGGTAGTCGGACAGCGTGACCGGCGCGCCGCCGGCCAGCGACAAGGCGACACGCTTGGCGCCGAGCGCCGTGGTGCCGATCTGCAGATCGGCCGGCCCCGGCCGCATGTCCGAGGCCAGCGTCACGCCGGTGATTTCGACCTGGCCGGGCGCCTCGCCCTTCAGCGTCTTGAACACCACGCTATCGATCGCGCCATCCGCGCGGGCATGCTTGTCGGCGTCCTGCGAGTAGTCCATCGACAGCCCGGAGAAATCCAGCGCCGCGTCGTCGCGCGCGACCTTGACCGGTTCGATGCGCAGGTGGCCGGCCACCGCCTGCGTGTAGGACACCACGGCGGTACCGGAAACCGGGGGCACGCCCTGGGTCAAGGCGAACCACGGGCGCACGGTGTCGTTTTCCTGCAACTGGAAGGTCCCGGCCGCCATCATCGGCGCCAGTTGCCCCTTGCGCAACCGCTGCAGGGGGAAGGGGCCATGTCCGACGTGGGACGCGATGTCGATGACGTCCTCGTCGCCAGCCGGCGGTTTCGCCCCCGGGCCACCGTGAATCCGTATGCGAGTGACGATATCGGTGGAAAAGACGTGGCGTTCCAGCGTATCCAGCGCCAGGGTGACCTCGCCGCCGGGGAACAGCTTCTGCAGCCTGGCGTTGCCGTCGGCAACCTGTTGCCGCACGATGTCTTCCAGGCGTTTGCCGGTATACCAGGCGCCCGCCGTCCAGGCCGCGCCCACCACCACGACAACGCCCACGACCACGCCAATTGCTTTTTTCATGATGCCGGTGCTTCCCGCTGGACAAAGGCGGGATTATAGGTAGCGGCCCTCGCTTTGCCCCCGCGCGCCGCGCTGTCCCGGGGTGGAAAAAGCGTTACAGGACTATACCGACCCTGTTTTCCGGGTAGGCTACAATGCGTTCCGTGTGCAGTGCCAATCCGCACACCGCGCCATGCGGCATTCGCCGTCATGCTCCGCCCCTGGGATCGTCCCGCGGGCCGCTCCTTTCCCTCCCTATCGTCCGCCTTGATTGGAGTCACTCAACAACTTGAGCGACAGGCTGCCGCTGGAGTTGTACTTGACTGTCAAACCCACCTTCGCCGACCTCGGGTTGGCCGATTCCCTGTTGCGCGCCATCGCCGAAACCGGCTACAGCGCCCCGACGCCCATCCAGGCCCAGGCCATTCCCCTGGTCCTGCAAGGCGGCGACCTGCTGGCCGCCGCCCAGACCGGCACCGGCAAGACCGCCGGCTTTACCTTGCCCATCCTGCATCGACTGATGCACACCAAGCCCGCGCTGCGCAAGCCCGGCCGGCCGCGCTGCCTGATCCTGACCCCCACGCGCGAACTTACCGCGCAGGTCGAGGAATCGGTGCAGACCTACGGCAAGCACACGCCGCTGACCTCCATGGTCATGTTCGGCGGCGTGAACATCAATCCGCAGATCGGCGCGCTGAAGAAGCCCATCGACATCCTGGTCGCGACGCCGGGCCGCCTGCTCGACCACGCGGGCCAGAAGACCGTCGACCTGTCCGGCGTGGAGATCCTGGTCCTGGACGAAGCGGACCGGATGCTGGACATGGGCTTCATCCGCGACATCCGCAAAGTGCTCGCGTTGTTGCCGGCCCAGCGGCAGAACCTGCTGTTCTCCGCGACGTTCTCCGACGAGATCCGCACGCTGGCGCGCGGCGTCCTGAACAATCCCGGCGAAGTGTCCGTGACGCCCCGCAATACGGCCACCGAACTGGTCGCGCAGACCGTGCATATGGTCGAGCAACACCACAAGCGCGACCTGATCAGCCATATCATCCGCGAAAGCGGCTGGCACCAGGTACTGGTCTTCACGCGCACCAAGCATGGCGCCAACCGCCTGGCGGAAAAGCTGGTCAAGGACGGCCTGAGCGCGGCCGCCATCCATGGCAACAAGAGCCAGGCGGCACGCACGCGCGCGCTGGCCGGCTTCAAGGCCGGCACCGTCAGCGTCCTGGTCGCCACCGACATCGCGGCGCGCGGGCTGGATATCGACCAGTTGCCGCAGGTCGTCAATTTCGAACTGCCCAACGTGCCGGAGGACTACGTCCACCGCATCGGCCGCACGGGCCGCGCGGGCGCCACCGGTGCCGCGATCTCGCTGGTGGACCCCAGCGAGGTCAAGCTGCTGAAGGCCATCGAGAAACTGATCCGCAAGCCCATCGACCGCATCGAGGTTCAGGGCTGGACGCCCTCGCCCAACGCCGTGCGAGAGCGCGATGACGAGGACGACGAACGCGACTTCCGCGGCCCCCGCGGCGGCGGCCGGGGCCAAGGATCGGCGCGCGCGGGCAATGGCGGCCGCGGTGCCGGCGCCAATGGTGGCGCGCGCCGCGCGCCGGCGGCCCAGGGCCATGCGGGCGGGACCGGACGCGACGGCTCGCGCGGCGGGGGTGACCGCGCCAACGGCAGCCGTCCCGCCGGCGCCGGCAACGGTGCCTCGCAGACGTCCCGCGGCAATGGCAGCGCCGCGACGGGGGACCGCCCCGCCGCAGGCAATGGCCATCGGGGCACGCACGCGGGACGGCCCGGCGCGGCACCTCGCGCCGCGGCCAGCCAGGGCGCCGCGCGCCGTCCGGCGCTGCTGTCCAAGTAAACCCGCAACGGGGGCCGCGCCGCGCTGTGCCGCGGCCGGCCGCCCCCGCCGCGTGCGCGGGCGCGCGGCGCCATTTTCGACAAGGAAAACCCCGTGCTGCTTTCCACCTGGCTGACCTTCATGCTGGCGTCGTGGGCGATTTCGTTCTCGCCGGGCGCCGGCGCGCTTTCGGCGATGACCTCCGGGCTGCGCCATGGCTTCGCGCGGGGCTACTGGAACACCGCCGGACTCATCCTGGGCATCATGTTCCAGCTGGCCGTGGTCGGCATCGGACTGGGCACACTGCTGGCCGCATCGGAAACGGCATTCGCGGCGGTGAAGTACGCGGGCGTGGCGTACCTGGTCTACCTGGGCTGGCGCCAATTCCGCGCGGAAGCGGCACCGGTCTCGCTGGAAGGCGGCGCGCCCGCTCGCGAATCGCGACGCGCCCTGGTGTTGCGCGGCTTCCTGATCAACGCCAGCAATCCCAAGGGCACGGTTTTCCTGCTTGCGGTCGTCCCCCAATTCATCGATGCCACGCGGCCGCTGGCCGCGCAGTACCTGGCCATCGCCGGCACCATGGCGCTGACCGACACGGTGGCGATGGCCTTCTACACCTTGCTCGCGGCCAAGGTGCTCAGGCTGATGCGCAGCCCCGTCCATATCCGCTGGATGAACCGCGCGTTCGGCATGCTGTTCATGGCGGCGGGCGTGTTGCTTGCTTGTTTTCGCCGCGGGCACTAGTCCCGCCCCGGCACCGGAACCAGACAGGGCCCGCCTGTAAAATCCCACCCCTATGAATATCGCTCAAGAAGTCGCGCGTCGACGCACGTTCGCCATCATTTCGCACCCCGACGCGGGCAAGACCACGCTGACCGAAAAACTGCTGCTGTTCGCGGGCGCCATCCAGATCGCCGGCAGCGTGAAGGCGCGCAAGGCCAGCCGGCACGCGTCCTCGGACTGGATGGAGATCGAAAAGCAGCGCGGCATCTCGGTGGCCTCGTCCGTGATGCAGATGGAGTACCGCGACAGCGTCATCAACCTGCTGGACACCCCGGGCCACCAGGATTTCTCCGAAGACACCTACCGGGTGCTGACGGCCGTCGACGCCGCGCTGATGGTGATCGATGCGGCCAACGGCGTGGAACCGCAGACCAAGCGCCTGCTGCAGGTGTGCCGTGCCCGCAACACGCCCATCATCACCTTCATCAACAAGATGGACCGCGAGGTCCGCGAGCCGCTGGACCTGCTGGCCGAGATCGAGTCCCACCTTGGCATGGACGCGGTGCCTTTCTCCTGGCCGGTCGGCATGGGCAAGACCTTCGGCGGCGTGTTCGACATCCGCCAGGACCGCATGCGCATCTTCCGCGCCGGCCAGGAACGGCGTGGCGACGACGACGAATTCATCCAGGGCCTGGACAATCCGGCCATCGCCACGCGCTTCGGCAGCGCGTTCGAGAAAGCGCACGAGGAAATCGGCCTGATCACAGAGGCCGCGCCATCTTTCGATGCGCAGGCATTCCTGGACGGCCGCCAGACGCCGGTGTTCTTCGGATCGGCCATCAATAACTTCGGCGTGCAGGAAGTGCTGGACGCCCTGGTCGAACTCGCGCCCCGCCCCGGGCCGCGCCCGGCGCTGCAGCGCGTCGTGCGGCCGGACGAGCCGCGCTTTACCGGCGTGGTGTTCAAGGTACAGGCCAATATGGATCCGGCGCATCGCGACCGCGTGGCCTTCGTGCGCGTCAGCTCGGGCCGCTTCGAGCGCGGCATGCGCCTGAAGGTCTGCCGTACCAACAAGGAGATGCGGCCCAACAACGTGGTGTCCTTTCTGTCGCAGCGGCGCGAGCTCCTGGACGAAGCCTATGCGGGCGATGTGATCGGCATTCCCAACCACGGCGTGCTGCAGTTGGGCGATGTGTTGACCGAAGGCGAAATCCTGCAATTCACCGGTTTGCCTTTCTTCGCGCCCGAACTCTTCCAGGCGGTCGAAGTCAAGGATCCGCTGCGCACCAAGCAGCTGCGTACCGGCCTGGCCCAGCTGGGCGAAGAAGGCGCGATCCAGGTGTTCCGCCCGGTGGCGGCAGGCGGCGCCATGCTGCTCGGCGCGGTCGGCCAGCTGCAGTTCGAAGTGGTGCAGCATCGCCTGAAAACGGAGTATGGCGTGGACGCGCGGCTGATGCCTTCGCGTTACACCATGGCACGATGGATTACGTCGGACGATCCACGCGCCTTGCGCAAGTTCATGGATGCCAACGCTGCCCATATCGCCTATGATGTGGTGGACGCGGCCGCGTTTTTGATCGGCTCGCCAGCGCAGTTGCGCGTCGCCGAAGAACTGTATCCAGATGTGAAGTTCCACGCGATGCGCGAACACGGCGGCCGAGTGTTCAGCGACAAGGCCCAGGCTTAAGAGGTTCAGGAATGTCTTGGCGAGTACTGTTCGCAACACTGCTGGTGGCGCTGGCCGCCTCGGCGTGGGGCGGCATCCAGTTTGGCGATTGGCTGGTGGCGCACGCGCCCACCGCCACCCGCGCGCCCAATGAAACCGATACCAACCAGGAACCGATACTGGATGCGGACGGCCGCCCCTACACGGCCCAGCCGCCGCAGCCGCGCATCGATGGAACCCTGGGCGTGCCCGACCGGCCCGCGGGCACGAACTGGACGGTCGCGACCGTGTCGCTGTTCGACACGGTAAAAGACCCTTCCGTCATGATCTCGCGCGACAGCATTTCCATGGACCAGGCGCGGCAGATCGCGGCGGCCACGCAGTCCGCCCTGCCTTCCGGTCCCAGCGATGTCTCCACGCTGGACCTCGCGACCCAGCAGGCGCAGACGGCCCAGTCCGCGCAGCAGTACGCGCAGATCCAGGCCTCGCGCAACGTCAGCCAGCAACCGATCATTCAATCCGTGGATATGCCGCCGCCGCAACAGCAGGCGTCGGCCAGCGCCGGCCAGAAAGGCTGGCAGGATGCGCTGCGGCGCGAGCTCGCGCAATGCGCGGATGCCGGGTTCTTCCAGCGGCCTACGTGCGCATGGAATGCGCGCAACAAGTACTGCGAACCCAATCGGGCATGGGGCACCATCGCCGAGTGCCCGCATCGCCCTTGACGGCTTGGTCGCCTTGACGGCTTAGTCGGAGACTTCCATCTGGCTTTGCAGATAGTTCTGCAAGCCTACCTGGTCCACCAGGCCGATCTGCGTTTCCAGATAGTCGATGTGTTCCTCGGTATCGTCCAGGATGTCCTGGAACAGATCGCGGGACACATAATCGCGTACCGATTCGCAGTGGGCGATGGCGTCCTTCAAGGTGGCCTGCGCGGCTTGTTCCAGCTTCAGGTCACAGGACAGGATTTCCGGTACGTCCTCGCCGATCAACAGCTTGTGCAGGTCCTGCAGGTTAGGCAGACCATCCAGCATGAATATGCGTTCGATAAGGCGATCGGCATGCTTCATCTCGCCGATGGACTCTTCGTATTCATGTTTGCCCAGTTTGTTCAGCCCCCAATGGCGCAGCATGCGCGCGTGAAGGAAGTACTGGTTGATGGCCGTCAACTCATTCGTCAATTGCGCGTTCAGAAACTGGATGACGGTTTTATCGCCTTGCATGATGGACTCCTTGCTGAATCCCGGCAGACTACCATCCATGACCTCGCCATGCATACCCCTGGCGCGCATGTGGTAAATCGCTTTGCAAGCCTTATCTGAAAGCGTAAGCAGCAAGGCAATGAGAATGAGTCGGCATACAAGGCCGCTTATTCCGGGCCTGGCGAAGGGCATCGTCGCGCGGGCGACGGGTGGCTAGCGCCCGCGCGGGCTTCGTCAGGCTGTCCGCGCGGGGCGCGTCGCCATCCAGATTCCCACGGCAATCGGCACTATGCCGACCAGGTCCATGACGGCCACCGGCTCGGCCAGGACGATCCAACCGAACAGCAGGCCCAGCGGCGGCATCAGGAAATGCAGGGCGCTGGCCGCGGTGGCGCTGGAGCGCGCCAGGATCAGGAACCACAGGCCGAAGCCGCCGATGGAGACCGCGATGACCATGTACGCCATGCTCCAGAACAGGGAGGCGGTGTAGCTGACGGGCAGATGGGCTTCGTAGAACCATGCGAACGGCAGCAAGGCCAGGCCGCCCGCCAGCGACTGTATGCCGGTGGCCAACCAGATATTGCTGTCCGGGGTGTGCCGCTTGTAGAGCAGGGTGCCGGCGACCAGCGCCCCAAGCGATGCCACGACCAGCAAAGTGCCTTGCAAGTCTTCGTGGCCGCCCGCCAGGCGGGAGCGCAGCACGACCGCGACACCGACGACGCCCAGGCACAGGCCGGCCACTTTGCGCCAACCGACGCGTTCGCCCAGCAGCGGACCCGCCAAGGCGCCGATCAGCAAGGGATTGGTGCTGACGATCACGGCCGCGAAGGCCGAGGACACCGTCATCATGCCGGTCCAGCTCAGGCCGAGGTACACGGCGTTGTTCAACACCCCCAGCGCCGCCAGCATGCCCCATTGCCGCCAGCCCAGGCGCCGCAGCCCACCGAACAGCCAGGCCAGGCCGACCATGAGCACGGCGGCGATGAAGAAACGCACCGTCAGCAAGGTGAGCGGCGGACAGTCGCGCAAGGCAATCTTGGCGGCGGCGAAGGCGGAACTCCACAGCAGGCAGAACAGGGCGATCGGACCCCAGGCCACCGGCGGGGCCGAGGATGTGGACATCGGGGGAACAGCGTGCAGGGTTTTCATTGGAACAGGGGGAAATCGGACACTGGTCTTCGGAACGTCGGGAACGATTCTGTTGCCACCCCAATCCATTGACAAATTCTTTATTCACATCGAAAGTATTCGAAAAATCGATGGGAGACTTCCGATGCCGGACCTCGACCTGCTGCACAGCTTCGTATCGGTGGTGGAGGCGGGCGGATTTACCCGCGCCGGCGAGCGTGTACACCGCACGCAATCCACGGTCAGCCAGCAGATCCGCAAGCTCGAAGAACGACTGGGATGTGTCCTGTTCCGGCGTGAAGGGCGCAAGGCCCTGTTGACGGAAGACGGCGAACGGCTGCTGGGCTACGCCCGTCGCATCCTGGCGCTGTCCAGCGAATTGCATGACACGGTGGGCAAGGCCGCCCGCACGGAAGTCGTGCGCCTGGGGCTGCCGGATGATTTCGCCGTGCCGGCATTGACCGGCATCGTCGGCAGCTTCGCGCGGTCACACCCGGAAGTCAGGCTGTCGGTCTGCTGCGACCTTAGCTGCCGGCTGAGCCTGGCCCTGGCGCAGGGCGAGCTGGACGTGGCGCTCTTCAAGCGGGAACCCGGTAGCGGGTCCTGCATCGCCGCCTGGCCCGAACGGCTGCATTGGACGGGGACCCTGGACGCCGTGCCCCATGACGGGGAAGCCGTGCGCCTGGTCATGCGGCCGCCGGGCTGCCTGTACCGCGAGCGCGCCATCCATGCCCTGGAACGCGCCGGACGCCGCTGGCGGATCGTGTACGAAAGCCCGAACCTGCCCGGCATCCAGGCCGCGTTGCGCGGCGGACTCGGGGTATCGCTATTGGACGAACAGGGATTGGAAACGGATTCCGTCCTGCTGGACGAGGCATTTCCAGCGGTGAGCCCGACGGAATTGGCCTTGATGGCACGGCCGGGCGCGCCGGAAAGCGCGCAGGAACTGGCGAGCATGCTGCGCCGCTTCTGCGACGCGCACCGCTCGCGCGCGGATGCGCCGCCTCAGGCAGCGGCGACGACCGGGATGGGGAAGCCGTTGGCGGCGGAGCCGCTCTGATCGCTGATGGGCACCGCCGCGGGTTGCGCCGTAATCGTACGCACCTCGCAAACGCTGGAGCAGCGTCCGCCCGGCAGGTATTCAACGGCGGTGGCCGCGCAGGTGCCGCAGCAGGTTGCCACACCCAGCTCGAACTGCAGATCGTCGAGCGTGGCGGCGCCTCCGTCGACGGCGGCGCGGACCTGGCGTTCAGTGATGGCGTTGCAGACACAAACGTACATGCGAATTATTATCGATACTTGTTCGCATTCACGCAACTGGAAAAAGCGGGGACGGCAAGCTCGCGGGCGCCCTCCGCGGTCGGGGGGCATGCTCATGTGGCCCCGGACCCCCAGCCCGCAAAAGGAAGCGGCGGGTATACCGCTACGCTACGCTGGTACGGGGGCCACTGCTCGCCCCGCGGTTTCAGCGTGCTGATATCGACTGACAAATCGACAGGGCGCCCGCTGTACCTGCCCACTGGACTCCACCGTGCCGGGCCCCGGGTTTCTATCCAGGTCCGCTTTGCCCGCTCGGTTTCGTGTATGGCCTTGATGTACGGCACCCGGGCCGCAAGCGCGAACTCGTTCCGGTCGACCTCGTAGGTCAGATCCGGATCCACCAGGTCTATGACGAGTCGGACCCTCAGCAGTTCTTTCCTGACGTCGCCCTGGAACACGTCGAACAGCAGATCGGGATAGCTCGCTATCTGAAGCGTGCCTGCGTCCTTAATGGTCCCCGTGACATATACGGGTGGCAGGGTGATCGCGGCTCCTTCCACCAGGGTGTTGCCGCCCCGTCCCAAACGAGCCATCTCCGCGATGTCGAAGGGAACTTCGCCGTGGCCGCCGATGGGCGAATAGCCCCGCACCACCAGCGAGGTTGCGTCGTCCAGGGCGTTTTTCTCCAGGCGTATGGAAAGGGACACGGGGAATACGTCCCCAGCGCCGATCCGGTTGGCCCAGTCTTCCCTGGCGGCGTCCATGCGGAATGCCGCCTCTTCCATGGCGTGCGCGGCGGGCCCTGCGATCCTGGCCATGGTTTGCCTGGTCTTGCCCAACAAGTCGGCAAACAGGCGCTCGCCGATGTGGCCGGACAGGTCCGTGACGTTTACCGGATCCGCCGCGCAGTAAGTGTAGGGATGGATACCCGCGGCGCCGAACGGGCTTGCGTCGTCGGGTTTATTGAAGCGCATCAGGGCCGGGAGATACCAGCGGTAGGCATTACCCAGCGGATAGCCCCGCATGACAGGATCCCGATATGCGCCGGTATATCGAAGGGCAATATCCCGCACGGCAAAGACTCCTCGAACCAGTTCCGCCAAATTACCGGAACTGTGCCCTTACCGCGGGTCCCGTCCGCAAGATATTACGGGGCAGCCGCGCCTATTACGGGGCAGGCGCGCCCGTTCCTTAACGCAGCGCCGCCTGCGCCTTGCGCACCGAGGCCGGGGCGATGCGCATCGATTCCCGGTATTTGGCCACGGTGCGGCGGGCGATCACGATGCCCTGCTCGGCCAGCTTTTGCATAAGCTGGTTGTCCGACAGCGGCTTGGCGCGGTTTTCTTCCGCCACCAGGCGCTTGATGTGGGCCTGCACGGCCGTCGCGGACGCGGCGTCGCCGCTATCGGTGGCCACACCGGCGCCGAAGAAGTCCTTCAGCTCCATCGTGCCGAACGGAGTAAGCATGTACTTCTGGGTCGTGGCCCGGGATATCGTGGACTCGTGCAGCCCCAGCTCTCCGGCGATATCCTTGAGAATCAAGGGACGCATGGCGGAGGGGCCCTGGCTGAAGAAGGCCGACTGGTGGTCGACGATGGCCTGCGCCACGCGCAGGATGGTGTCGAAGCGCTGCTCCACGTTTCGGATCATCCAGCGCGCCTGCTGCAGTTGCGCGTGCAGGGCGGAATGGCTGCCCTCGCGCTGGTTGCCCAGCATCTGCGCGTAGACCCCGTTGATGCGCAGGCGCGGCATGGCGGCGCTGTTCAGCACCACGCGCCACCCCTTGCGGCCCTTGCGCACGATGACGTCCGGAATGGCATAGTCCGCCACGGGAACCGTCCAGCGGCGGCCGGGCCGCGGATCGAGCTTGAGGATCAGGGCGCGCGCCCGGCGCACCATGGCGTCATCGCACTGCAAGGCCTCGCGCAAGCGCGCCGGGTTGCTGACGGCAAGCAGCGGCAGGTGCTCGGCGCAGACGCGGCGCGCGCACGCCAGCACCGCGGGATCGGCGGCTTCCGGGAGTGTGGCGGGGTCGGGATTGCGCAATTGCAGGGCCAGGCACTCCGCCATGTCGCGCGCGCCGATGCCCGGCGGGTCGAAGGATTGCAGCAGGCGCAGGGCGGCCCGCAGCTCGTCGATGTCGGCCTCTACTTCGGGCGGCAACCATCCCAGGATTTCTTCCAGCGGCGAGCCCAGGTAGCCGTTGTCGTCCAGTTCGTCGATAAGCAGCGCGACCAGCGCCGCGTCGCGGCGGCTGGCGCGGGTAAGCGCCAGCTGCGCCAGCAGGTGTTCGCGCAGGGTTTCGCCGCGCGCGGCCTCGGGCATGTCGTGATCGTCATCCCCATGGACGCCCTTGGCGCCGGGCATTTCGTCCACGGCGGCTTCGCGTTCCGGGGCCGGATCGTCGTGCGCCGTATCCTCGCGGTCGGGATCGATGTCGTCCGGGGCGTGGTCCTCGTCGCGCTCCAGCAGGGGATTCTCGTCCAGCGCCTGGGAGATCTCGGCCTCCAGGGCGAGCGTCGACAGCTGCAGCATCCGGATGGACTGCTGCAGCTGCGGGGTCAGGGCCAGATGTTGCCCGGGCCGGAGTTCAAGGGCGTGACGAGTCATAGGTACAATATTTTGCATGATGAACCCGACTTCGCCCGAACGCGTACGCCAGGATAGCCGTCTGATCCGCCAGACACTGCTGAAACTGTCGTCTCCCCGCCTTGTCGCCCGGGCGATCGTCATCGCCATCGCGCTGGTGATCTGGCTGCTGGTGGCGCAACGTATCCTGGCTTTCGGCGCCACGCTGGACTATCAATTCCTGCATCCGCTGGGCGCTTCCACCATCGAACTCCTGAACCGCATCAATCCCTACCTCTGGTGGGCGGTGGCCGCCATCTGGTCCCTGATCGTGTTCTTCAGCGTAAGGGCGTGGCTGCGCGGAAACATGGAAGCCGCCCGCCTGCGCCCTGTCCCCGCCGATACCTTCGCCGACCTGGCCGGGGAACTCAGCGACGAAGTCATCGCCGTCATGCGATGGAGCTGGGGCAGCCGCGACGAGCCCTTTACTGTTGGCGATCTGCAACGGACCCTTTGGGAGATCCGCCACGGTCGCATCGCCAAGATCGGCATGGTACGCGAACAAGAGGCCCTGCTAGGCATACCCGCCTCGGTTCCCGGCCGGATGGACCGCGGCGAGCGCACCGAGCGCCTGGATCGCCGCCCGGGCGAGCCGCTGGCCGGCGGGCGGGACTTGCCGGGCGAACGCCGCCGCGCCGTGCGGGCGGGCATCCCAGCGGATGAACCAGGCCTGTACCGGCCCGGCGCGGCCCAGCCCGGCGCGGCCCAGCCTGGCGCGGCCCGGCCTGGCGCGGCCCGGCCTGGAACAGGCGATCCAGAGGACCCGCCGCGGCATATCGAGCCGCGGATCGGGCCCATCAAGTAGGCCGCGATCCCTGCCGCGGCATGGGCTTGCCGTTGAACGCGCGCCCCGCGCCAGCCCTCGACCATTTGCATCATCCACTGAAATGTGGTTGACTTATGGCTTGCCCATCATCACACCCATGGCCGCACACCGCACCTTCCTCGCGATGACCACCGGACGCCTCGACGCGCCGATGGGCGGCTTGCGTCTCGCGCAACGCGGGCATGCAGCGGTGTCCGCTCACGCCGACGTGGCGCTCGCCATGCCGGCCGCACTGTCCCCCGCTGGCTCCGCCGCCGGCGCGCTGGCGCTATCGCTACAACTACCGATCGGTTGCCGGGCCTAGCGTCCCGTGGCAGTTCGGCAGCCGTTGCGCCACAACGACTTCTCCTTTTAAAACACGAATCCCCGGCGGGTCCGGCCAGCAAGCGCTGAACAGGCCGCCAACGCGAAGGTCCGCGGCAGCGCGCCGTGGGCCCCGGCCCGACGGCGACATTGCCCCGCGCGCCGCCGCATACCGGGATTCATGCTCCATGCCCGAGGTAACCCTGATGATGCTCGCCAACCCCGCACAGAAATACCGCCCCTTCGTCCCGTTCAAGCAGGACTATGCCGAACGCACCTGGCCCAGCCGGCGCATCACCCAGCCGCCGATCTGGATGAGCACGGACCTGCGCGACGGCAACCAGTCCCTGATCGAGCCGATGAGCGTAGAGCGCAAGCTGCGGTTCTTCGAGCAACTGGTGAAGATCGGCTTCAAGGAGATCGAAGTCGGCTTTCCTTCCGCATCGCAGACGGACTTCGACTTCGTGCGCAAGCTCATCGAGGAAAAGCGCATCCCGCAGGACGTCGTCATCATCGTGCTGACGCAATCGCGCGAAGACCTGATCCTGCGCACGGTGGAAGCGGCGGCGGGCGCGCACCGGGCCATCGTGCACCTGTACAACGCGGTGGCGCCGGCTTTCCGCAAGATCGTCTTCAACATGAGCAAGGACGAGATCAAGAAGATCGCCACCACCGGCACCGAAATGGTCAAGGCCGCCGTGGCGCGTCATCCGGAAACCCGATGGGGCTACCAATACTCGCCCGAGGTCTTCAGCACGACGGAGCCGGAATTCGCGCTGGACGTCGTCAATGCGGTAACGGCGGTATGGCAGCCCACGCCGGACGCCAAGATGATCGTGAACCTGCCGGCCACCATCGAAGCGACCTCGCCCAACCTGTATGCCGACCAGATCGAATGGATGCATCGCAACCTGGCGCGCCGCGACAGCATCGTGCTGAGCGTGCATCCGCACAATGACCGCGGCACCGCCGTGGCGGCCGCGGAATTCGCGGTGATGGCGGGCGCCGACCGCATCGAAGGCTGCCTGTTCGGCAGCGGCGAACGCACGGGCAACGTCGATCTGGTCACGCTGGCCCTGAACCTGTACACCCAGGGCGTGCACCCGGGCCTGGATTTCTCGGACATCGATGAAGTCCGGCGCTGCGCGGAATACTGCAACCAGCTGCCGGTGCATCCGCGCCACCCCTATGCGGGCGACCTGGTCTTTACCGCGTTTTCCGGCTCGCACCAGGATGCCATCAAGAAAGGCTTCGCGCAGCAGCAGGCCGATGCGCCCTGGGAAGTGCCCTACCTGCCCATCGACCCGGCCGACCTGGGCCGCAGCTACGACGCCGTCATCCGCGTCAACAGCCAGTCTGGCAAGGGCGGCGTGTCCTATCTGCTGGAACAGGAGCACGGCCTGGTCCTGCCGCGCCGCCTGCAGATCGAATTCAGCCGCGCCATCCAGCGCGTCACCGACGAAACCGGCCGCGAAGTCAGCGCCACGGACGTCTACGACATCTTCAAGAAGGAATACCTGGACCAGAAGGCGCCCTGGAAGCTGATCGGGCATCGCATCGTGGGCGATCCTTCCGCGGCCGAGTCCAAGCATTTCCGCGTGGAGGCCGATGTCGAGGTCGACGGCCAGCGGCGCACCATCAGCGGCGAAGGCAACGGCGCGATTTCGGCCTTCGTGGCCGCGCTGGGCATGCCGGCACGCGTGATGGACTATCACGAGCATGCGATCGGCGCGGGCTCGGACACGCGGGCGGCCAGCTATATCGAAGTGCGCGTCGGCGACTCCGCCACCGGCTTCGGCGTGGGCGTGGATCGCGACATCGTCACGGCATCGTTCCAGGCCGTTCTGTGCGCGGTGAACCGCCACCTGAAGGCCGCCGAGGCCGCGCAGGAAGCGCCGGCGGCCGAGGCCGTCGCGGTATAAGCCCGTGCCGGTCGGGCAGGCAGCTCGGCCTGCCCGGCCGGTGTGGCCATCCTGCGCCGGCGCCCTGCCGCCGGCGCCTATTGAAAGAACTCCAGGTATTGCCGGTATCGGTCCGGAGAGAACAACACCCCGCCGCCGGGCGCGCGCATTTCGGGCCAGTAGGCGCGGACGCGTACCCGCGTGTATCGGCCGGGCGAGGCGCCCATCGCCCTGGCGAAGTCATCCAGCGCCATGTATTGCGATACATGGAAAGTCCGGCCGCTGCGCGCGACCTCGGCGCGGGCCTCCAGGTAGAAGGCAAACTCGTTCACGACGAAATCCTTCTGGGGCGCCCATCCCACTACCGGCTGCACGAACGCCGACACGTTGTAGCCGAACAACTCCGCGACCGCCAGGTCCGGACTCAACATTCGCAAGGTGGATTCCAGCTCAGCCCGCCGGGTCCGCGCCGTGTTCAAGGCGCGATCCAGCAACGCTCGGAAATCGAGAGGCGGGGGGACGGGCCCCACGCTGGGCGGGGCCGGCATCGGCGCCAAGGTGGCAAGCGCGCGGGGAGACGGACCCAGGCGCGGCCGCTTGGGAGACGGCGCATCGGGATGATCGCGTCCCGGGACGAAGTTACGCTGTGCATCCAGGGCTTGCTGCAGAAGATCCTGCTTGCGCTGCGCGATATCGCGTTGCAGCGTACCCGAGGAAGTGCCCGGGGCATCCATGTCGCCGGATGCGGCCCGCGCCGCGTCGGAGGCCACATCGACGCCTATGGGTGCGTCCGCGGGCCGGATGCTGTGGAAATCGAGACCTGCCTCCCGCACGGCCGTTTCCCAGGAATGTCCGGACGGGTCGAAGCGGTTGATCGGGTCGCCGTCGCAATAGCTGTAGCAATGCAGGCCGCCGTGGCCGAACGGACTGCCATCGTCCGGCGCGTTGAAGCGCATCAGCGCGGGCATGAACCAACGATACCCATGTCCTAGGGGGTAGGCGCCGGTGGCTGCATCGGTGGGGCTACCGGCGTAACGCAGGCATGACCTCAAGCTCATCGCGATTCTCCGCGCGGACGATATTGCCAGCATGCCCCGCGCGGAGCCGGAGGACCACTGCGCGAGGTCCGTATTGTTTTGAATCGCCGACCGGACGGTGGGTAGGCGCGCGAAACGGCCGCCTTGCCTGGCCCGGCCGGGCCGCCGCCGCCCGGCTCGCGGGCACGGCCCGCGCACGTCCCCGCGGCTAGGCCGGCCGCCGATCCTGGAGCCGCGCCAGGCCCGCCCAGGCGCTTCGGAAGCAGAAGCGCGACGCTGCGTGCCGCCATGGGTTCCTGACTCTCGATGTTGTTATGACGTAGCCTCAGGGCGCGCCCCGCGCGCGCAGCAAAATCATACAACGGCGCATCCGCGGCTTCGCGCGCCGGGATGGCGATGGCGGCGGCAGCCAGGTCGCCGTTTCCGGTATGCCTGGATGACGAAACCGATGCCGTTCCCGCCCCCGGTTGCGGATCCCGGATGCCGCGCCGCCCGGTGGCGGCCGGCCTAGCGGATCCCGGCGCGCAGGAAGGATTGCACGAACTGCCGCTGGAAGAGCAGGAAGGCGATCAACAGGGGAGCGGCCGACAACAGGGTTGCCGCGGTGATGACGGACCAGTCTATGCCCTGGTCGGTGGAGGAAAACACCTGAAGGCCCACCGTCAGCGGCCGTGTATTGACCGAATTGGTGATGATCAGCGGCCACAGGAAGTTATTCCAGTGATAACTGACCGACACCAGGCCGTAGGCGATATAGGTGGGACGGGCCAGCGGCACATACACCTTCATCAGGATCTGCCAGCCGTTGGCGCCTTCCACGCGCGCGGCCTCTTCCAGTTCGCGCGGGATGGTCTTGAAGGTCTGGCGCAGCAGGAAGATGCCGAAGGCGGAGGCGAAATACGGCAGGCCGATGGCGAAGACGGTGTCGCGGATGCCCAGCCACGTCATGGTGCGGTAGTTTTCCACGATCAGCACGTCCGGCATCACCATCAGCTGCAACAGCACCAGCAGGAACAGGGTATCGCGGCCGCGGAACTCGAAGCGCGCGAAGGCATAGCCCGCCAGCGTGGACAGCACCAGTTGCGCGGCCAGCACCATGGTGACCAGGAAGAAAGTATTCAGGAAATAGCGCGGGAAAGGCGCCGCGTCCCAGGCGCGCGCGAAGTTCTCCAGCGTGAGCGGCGCGAACAGGTCGAAGCGGGTGGCGTAGGCGGGCGGATGGATGGCGGCCCAGACGGCATAGAGCAGCGGCAGGATCCACAGGATGCCCAGCAGCCATGCGCCGGCGGTATCCAGCGTGGTGCCCACGCCGGGGAATGCGAAGCCGGCGCGGGCCGGTGTCGCCGGGCTGGAGGCCGCCGCGCGGGCTGCATGGAGAAGAGCCGGGGCGCGCTTCATTGGTAATGCGTCCTTTTGTCCAGCCAGCGGAACTTCAGCAGTGCCGCCAGGCCCAGGACCGCCAGCAGCACCACCGTCAGCGTGGCCGCATAGGCGGTATCCCAGAAACTGAAGCCGACTTGGTAGATGTAGAAAAGCAGCAGGTTGCTGGCGTTGTCCGGACCGCCGCGCGTCATCACCACCACATGGTCGACCAGGCGGAAGGCATTGATCAACGCGTTGATGACGACGAACAGCGTAGTGGGCATGAGCAAGGGCCACAGCACGCGCCAGAAGTACTGCCAGCGCGAAGCGCCCTCCAGCATGGCGGCCTCGCGCAGGGAAGGCGACACGCCTTGCAGTGCCGCCAGATAGAACACCATGAAGAAGCCGGCTTCCTTCCACACGGACACCAGCATCAGCGCCGGCAAGGCGGTTTCGCGCGAACCCAGCCAGTTCACGCCGGGCAAGCCGAAGACCTGCATGACCTGCGCGATCAGGCCGTATTGCGGCGTATAGAAGAACAACCAGATGTTGGCCACGGCCACCATGGGCAGCACCGTGGGCGTGAAATACGACAGGCGCAGGAAGCCCCGCCCCGCCAGCTTGCGGTTGACCCACAAGGCCATGACCAGGGCCAGGGCGACGGACGCCGGCACCGTGCCGAGCGCGAACCACAGGTTGTTCCACAAGGCCTGCCAGAACACCGGGTCGTCGCGCATGGCCTGGTAGTTGTCCAGGCCGACGAATACCGCGGGCCGGCGGCCCTTGGGCGTGGAAAAGAAGCTGTGCCAAAGGGTGGCGACGGCCGGATAGTGCGTGAAAGCCGCCAGCAGCGTCACCGCCGGCAGCAACAGCAGCCAGGCATGCACCGCTTTCATCGTCCGCGCGGACGTGGCGGACGCACGTCGGACCTTGCCGGGGTTGCCGGCCGCGACTGCCTTCATGCCGTCCGCCTTCATGGCATCTCCTTCATGCGCCTGGTCTTCGGTTACCGCCGACCGGCTTGGGGTTTAGCGGTAAGGACGCAGGATACGGTCCGCCTCGCGCTGCGCATCCGTCAAGGCCTGCTGCGCGGGCTTCGCGCCGGTCAGGATGGCCTGCAGCGCATCGTTCAGCACCTTGGTGACGCGCTGGTTCTCGTGCGTGGAGAACTCCGCCACGCTGACCGCCAGCTGGTCGCGCGCCACCGTGGCGGCCGGCACCTCCTGCGCGTACTGCTTCATCTTGGGCGTCTCCCACGCGGCGGGGGTGACGGCCACATAGCCGGTGGCGATGCTCCAGTCGGCGGCACGCTCGGGCGAGGTGGCCCATTGCGCGAATTTCAGCGCGGCCTGCTGCTGCGCCGGCGTGCCGCTCTTGAAGATATAGAAGTTGCCGCCGCCGGTGGGGCTGCCGCCGCGTACCTTCTTGGGCATCATCGCCACGCCGAAGGGGAAGGAGGCGTTGGCGCGGATGTTGGTCAGATTGCCGGTGGTGGTCCAGACGATGGCGGCCTTCTTCTCCAGGAAATCCTTGGGCGTGGTGCCCCAGTCTATGGTGCCGGTGGGCATCACGCCGTGCTTGGCCGCAAGGTCGCGCCAGAACTGCGCGGCCTCGACGACCGCGGGCTTGTCCAGCATGACCTGGTTGCCGGCCTCGTTCATCAGGATGGCGCCATTGGGCGTGGTCAGCGCCTGGAACAGCCAATATGCGAAAGCGCCGCCGGAGGGGATTTCCAGGCCCCACTGCGTCACGTTGCCGGAGGTGTCTTTCCGGGTCAGCCTGGTGGCGGCGTCGACCAGTTCCTGCCACGTGGCGGGCGGGCGCTCGGGATCCAGGCCCGCGGCCTTGAACAGATCCTTGTTGTAGTACATGACGATGGTGGAGCGCTGGAAGGGCACGCCCCATACGTGGCCGCCCGTGCGGCTGTTCTGCATGAAGGCGTCATAGAAACCGCCCAGCCACTGCTTGCCGGCCGCATCGCCGGCCAGACCGTCGATGGGCACGATGGCGTCCTCGTCGATCAGCGTGTACATGTCGGTGGACAGCAGCACGGCCAGTTGCGGCGGCTGGCCGCCCTTCATGGCCGTCAAGACCTTGGCGATGGAGTCCTGGTAGGTACCGGCATAGACGGGCTTGATGTTGATGTCGGGGTTTTCCTTGTGGAAGTCCGCCACCATCGTGTCGATGATCTTGGTGATGGGGCCGCCCACCGCCACGGGGTAATAGAACTCCACGTCCACGGCCGGTGCGGCGTGAACGGGCAGGGAAAACAGCGCGCCGGCCATGACGGCGGCAAGGCTCTTCAATACGGTGCGTCGCATAGTGGCTTCCTGGATGGGGAAAGAGAACGGCGTGGAGCAAGCAGCATGGTGCCGCGGGATCATGACGGCGGCAGGGCACCGCCCTGGGCGTCGAAGAAATGCTGGCGTTCCGGGGCCCAGTCCAGGCACACCCGGTCGCCCGCGGCGACCGTGGCATGGCCCGTCAGGCGCACGGCGATGCCCGCGCTGGCCCCCACCGCGCAGGTGACGATGGAGTCGGCGCCGAAGTACTCGACGCCTTGCACGATCGCGGGACGCCCTTGCGGCGCCAGGCGGATGTGCTCCGGCCGCACGCCCAGCCGCGCCGCGCCCGCCGGCGCGCCCGCCACCGGCGGCTCGCCCGTGCCGGCCAGCACGCGGACGCCGCCCACGGTATCCAGCAGCAGCAGGTTCATGGGCGGCGTGCCGATGAAGCGCGCGGCGAATTCCGTCGCGGGCCGGGCGTACAGCCCATCCGGCGTATCGCGCTGCTCCACCGCGCCGTTGCGCAGCAGCACGATCTGGTCCGCCATGCTCATGGCCTCGGTCTGGTCATGCGTGACGTACACCATGGTCATGCCCAGCTGGCGCTGCAGCGCCCGGATCTCGCGGCGCATGTCGTGCCGCAGCTGTGCGTCCAGATTGGACAGCGGTTCGTCCATCAGGCAGACCGGCGCCTCGGAGATCACGGCGCGGCCCAGCGCGACCCGCTGCTGCTGGCCGCCGGACAGCTGCGCCGGCTTGCGATCCAGCAGTTTTTGCAAGCCCAGCAATTCGGCCACCCGCGCCAGCCGCTGCTCGTAGGCGGCGCGGGGTTCCTTGCGTACCTTCAGGCCGAACAGGATGTTCTCGCGCACGTTCAGGTGCGGGAACAGCGCATACGACTGGAACACCATGGCGATGCGGCGCTGCGCCGGCGGCAGGTGCGTGACGTCGCGGTCGCCGATCAGGATGCGTCCGGACGTCGGCGTATCCAGGCCGGCGATCATGCGCAAGGTGGTCGACTTGCCGCACCCGGACGGTCCCAGCAGGACGGTAAAGCTGCCCGCGGGCACGACCACGCTG
The DNA here is from genome assembly GCF_001676705.1 of Bordetella bronchialis. Lineage (NCBI taxonomy): Bacteria > Pseudomonadati > Pseudomonadota > Betaproteobacteria > Burkholderiales > Alcaligenaceae > Bordetella > Bordetella bronchialis. The sequence continues at coordinate 139,523 of NZ_CP016170.1, read as the reverse complement.
ACCTCGCGGATCGCGGCGGTGTCGGCATACTGCTTGGTCAATTGTTCGAGAACGATGGCTGCCATGTCCCCTCGGTCCTTGTATGCGGCCGGGCTATTGTGACTGCAAATGAAATCCTTTTCATTGTGCAGTGCGAACATGACGGGACGATGGCATCGGCGCTCATTCGTCGATCAGCGCGCCGCCCTCGTGGAAAGGGTAGGGCCCGGGATAGGCATCGACGTAGGCCAGATGGCTCACCAAGCCGCCGTCGCGCCATTCGTGCAGCATGTAGGCGGGCGGCTCCATCACAAAGGCAGAGGGCGCGTCCTGGCGCAGGTCCAGCGCGACCTGGTGCGCCGGGCTGGGGCAAGTGGAAGCGATGGTGCCCGCGAAGCGGCGGTAGATGCTGCGATGCAGGTGTCCGCAAAGGATGCGTTCGATGTTGCCGTGCCGGCCGACGATGCGGGCCAGTTCCTCCGCCCCCTGCAGCAGGCCGATGGCATCCATATGCCCGATGCCGGTCCGGAAAGGCGGATGGTGCATGACCAGCACCGTGGGCCTGGCCGGCTGCTCGGCCAGCCGGCCGGCCAGCCAGGACAGGCGGCGCTCGCACAGCGCGCCGTGGCTCCGGCCGGGCACCACCGTATCCAGCACCACGATGCGCACCGCGTAGTCGTCGACGACGTATTGCGCATAGCCGTCGCAACCCTGCAGCGAGGGGTGGTCGACGAAGACATCCGCCAGCACGTCGCGGTCGTCATGATTGCCCGGCAGCAGCAGGTAGGGCGCTTCCAGGGCGTCCAGCATGCGCTTGAGGTGGGCGTATTCGGCGGGCCGGCCGAAGTCGACCAGGTCGCCGGAGATCACCACGACGTCCGGCCGGGGACGCCGGGCATTGATCGCCGCGATGGCGGGCGGCAGGAAGGCATCGGTGGCCACGACCCGATAGGCCTTCTGGCCCGGCAGGCGGATGTGAAGATCGCTGAGCTGCGCAATAAGCATGTGCGGATACCGGAGGATTGAACGGATATGGGTGGCGTCAGGCGAAGGGACGCGCCAGGCGCACCGCCACGCGGTCGCCCACGGCGTAGCGGCTGTCGGCGGGCGCCATCACCGGGAAGCCTTGCCCGTCGTCCAGGCGGACTTCGAAGCGGATCGCCGCGCCCAGGAAAAAACGCGCGACGATGCGGGCGCCCATGGCCGTGTCCCGCGCCGGCAGCAATTCGGCCTCGTGCGGGCGGAAGGCAAGCGCCGCACTGCCCGGCACCAGCACGCCGCCATCCAGGCGCCCGTGGATGCGGCACAGCGTGCCCAGGAAGCCGCCGACGAACTCGGTGGCGGGCGCGCGGTACAGCGATTCGGCGGTGCCTGTCTGCTCCAGTCGCCCGGCCGACATCACGGCGATGCGGTCGCCGAGCATCATGGCTTCTTCCTGGTCGTGGGTGACGATCACGGTGGTGATCGCCAGTTCGCGCAGCAATTGGGCCAGTTCCACGCGCAATTGCTCGCGCAGCTTCGCGTCCAGCGCCGTCAGCGGCTCGTCCAGCAGCAGCACGCGCGGCTGGACGGCCAGCGCACGGGCCAGGGCCACGCGCTGGCGCTGGCCGCCGGACAGCTGCCCGATGCGGCGCCCGGCATGGTCGCCCAGCCGCACCAGGTCCAGCATCTGGCGCACGCGGGCATCGCGCGCCGCCGCCGGCATACCGCGCACTCGCAGGCCATAGGCCACATTGCCGGCCACCGTCATGTTGGGAAACAGCGCATAGCTCTGGAATACCACGCCCACGCCACGCGCCTGCGGCGGCTGCGCGGTCACGTCTTCGTCGTCGAAGAAAATGCGGCCGCCCGCATCGGGTGTCTCCAGCCCGCACAACATGCGCAGCAGGGTCGTCTTGCCGCAGCCCGAAGGGCCCAGCAAGGCCAGCGTGGAGCCGCCCGGCACGTTCAAGTCGACGGGATGCAGCGCGCGCGTGCCGTCCGGCCACGTCTTCGCGCATTGCCGCAGGGCGATGGCGACGGCGGGAGTCATGGCGTCTCCCTCGTCGGTAGCCGGGACATGGCGCGCGGGGAAGAAGCGGCGGCGGCGCCCGGCACGGTGGCGCGGCCGGCGAGCCATTGCAGGCCGAGCAGCAGGGGCATGATCATGAGCAGGAATACCAGCGTATAGGCCGAGCCGATTTCCAGCCGCATCGAGGCATAGCTGTCGGCAAGGCCGACCGGCAATGTCTTGGTCAGCGGCGTATGCAGCAGCCAGGTCAGGTTGAATTCGCCCACCGACAGCGTCAGCACCGTCAGGGAACCGGTCAGGATGCCGGGCATGGCGTTGGGCACGACGATATGGAAGAAGCGCTGCGCGCGCGACGCGCCCAGCGTGGCCGCTGCCTGGTCCAGCGCCGCCAGGCCCGCCAGGGCCATGCTGGCCTGGGCGGCGCGCACCATGAAGGGCAGCGTGAACAGCACGTGCCCGATGACGATGAAGGCGACGCTGCCGCGCAGCGCGCCGAACGTGCCCCAGGAAACGATCAACGCCAGCGCGGTGGCAAGCCCCGGCACCGCCACCGGCAGGGTAAGCAGGGCCTCGAACGCGCCGGCCAGGCGGCCCCGGTGCACGGTCAGGGCCCAGGCCGCCGGCACGCCCGCCAGCAGGCAGGCGCACAGCGTGGCGACCGCCACGGCCAGCGAACGCCACACCGTGTCGGCGTACAGATCCCACACCTGCGCCACCCAGCGCAGGGTCAGGCCGCTGGACAGCCCCACGAAAGCGTTGCGTGTCAGGCCCGCCAGCACGGACATGATCACCGGCCCGATGAGGAAAGCCGCGACCGCCAGCGTCGCCAGCAGGCCCAGGCGGGATTCAAGCGTAGAGGGTCGCATACGGGTCTTGCGTCGGAAGGGTGGGCGTCTCGCGGCGGGATGCGGGCGGGCGCATGCGGGCTTCGTTCATGGTGGCCGTGCGCGCTATGCCGCCGCGCCGGCGCGCTCGCCGGACAGGCTGTGCGCCAGATAAAGAATGGCCCACGTCACGCCGCCCAGCACGATGGACAAGGCGGCCGCCACGGGAATGTTGGCGTAATTGGTGAACTCGTTGTAGATGGTCACGGGCAGGACGTCGATCTGGGTGCCAAGGGTGAATACGGTGCCGAACGCGCCCATGCTGGTGGCGAAGCACATGGCGCCGGCCGCCGCCAGCGCGGGCCGCAGGGCCGGCAATTCCACATCGGCGAAACGCCGCCAGGCGCCGGCGCCCAGCGTGCCCGCGGCCTCCAGCATGGCGGTATCGATCTGCGAGGCCGCCGCGGCCACCATGCCTATGGTGCGTGGCAGCGAAAAATACAGATAGCCCAGGAACAGGCCGGCCATGCCGTAGGCGAAAACCAGCGGCTCGCCGGTCAGCCAGCGCGACACGGTGCTGGCCAGGCCCTGGCGTCCCGCCAGCAGGATGATCAGGAAACCCACCACCACGCCCGGAAAGGCCAGCGGGAAAGTCAACATGCCCATCAGCAGCCCGCGGCCCGGGAAACGCGGATGCGCGGCCAGGAACCGGCCCACCGGCAGCGCCACCGCCAGGGTCGCCAGCGACGCCGCCAGGGACAACGCGGCCGTATTGAACAGGCTGCGCCAGTATTGCGCGTGGCCGATCACCGTCCAATAGGCGCTGGCGCCGTCGCGCACGGTGAAGCCCGTCAGGGCAAGCCGCGCCATCGGCAGCAGCCAGAAGGCCAGGAACAGCGCCGCGGCCGGCGCGGCAAAGGGCATCCAGCCGCGGCGCGCCATCAGTTCACTTCCTTGGAATAACGTTCCGAGAAAGCGCGCTGCACCGCCGCCATCTTGGCGTAGTCGACGGTGCCGGCACGCGCGTATTCCGACGCCGACAGGAACTTCTTCTGTGCTTCGGGCGAGACCGCGCTGGCGCGTACCGGACGCAGGTAGGCATTGGCCCAGATCGCCTGTCCCTGGTCGGACAGCGTGAAGTCCAGCACCTTGCGGCCATTGTCGGCGTGCGGCGCGTTGGCCACCAGGCTCATGACGTAGGGCACGGCGATCGTGCCTTCCTTCGGGATGACGAATTGCACATTGGCGCCGTCCTTGTACTTGGCGCGGTAGGCATTGAAGTCGTAGTCGATCAGGATGGGGATCTCGCCGGACAGCACGCGCGCATAGGCGGTCTGCTTGGGCACGATGGGCGCGTTGGCGCGCATCTTCCTGAACCAGTCGATGGCGGGGCCGAAGTCGTCCAGGCTGCCGCCCAGGGCCTGGTTGATGGCCACCGCGCCCACATAGCCGACGAAGGCCGAGGCCGGGTCCAGGTAACCCACCATGCCGCGGTATTCGGGCTTGAGCAGGTCCTGCCACGATTGCGGGACCGGTTTGCCCTGCAGGGCGTCGACGTTGACCATCAGCCCCAGCGTGCCGGAATGGATGGCGAACCACTTGCCGTCCGGATCCTTCATGCCGGCGGGGATGTCGTCCCAATGCGCGGGCTTGTAGGCCTGCACCAGCCCATCCTGCACGGCCTGGATGCCGAAGGTCACGCCCAGGTAGACCACATCGGCCACGGGGTTGGCGCGCTCCGCGGCCATCGACGCCAGCGCCTGGCCGGAATTCTTGTTGTCGCCGGGCACCTGGATGCCGGTCTTTTCCTTGATGGCCTTGAGTTGCGTGCCCCAGTCGGCCCACTCGGGCGGGCAGTTGTAGCAGACGGCGGTCTGCGCCTGCGCGACGGCAAGCGGTCCCGCGGCGCCCAGCAGGCCCAGGGCCAGGACGGCACCGCGCAGGGCCTTGTTCAGCAATTGCGGCATTTCGGCATTCCTTGTTCGGAGGGACGGGAAGAGGCGGCCGCGACGGTGCGGCCGGTGATCAAGCGATGCGGCAGGCGCGGCGATCCGGCGGCGTCGCCGCGCAGGCGTGCCAGGAGCTGGGCACAGGCCTGCGCGCCGATATCGCGGCTGGGCTGTTCGACCGTGGTCAGCGGCGGCACCATCAGCGCCGCGAAGTGCATGCCGTCGAAGCCGCATACCGAAACGTCCTCGGGCACGCGCATACCCAGGCCGCGCAGCGCCGAAATGACGGACGCCGCGAGCAGGTCGTTGGAACAGAACAGGGCGGTAGGGGCCGGACGTCGCCGCAGGGCCTGGCGCAGCACGTCGGCATTCGCCGCCGTATGCAAGGGCATCGGCAGATGCAGGGGCTCGGGCAGGCCCAGCTCGCGCGCGCAGGCCCGCGCGCCCTGCAGGCGGCGGCGCGCGCGGTCGGAAGCCGACAGGGGCCCGGTCACCAGCGCGATGCGTGCATGGCCCTGCCCGGCCAGCCAGCGCACCATATCGCCGGCGGCGGCCATGTTGTCCACGGATACGGACGGATGGGATGGCGATTCGTTATAGACCAGCACATAAGGCAGGCCCTCGCGCGCCAGGTCGCGCAAGGTGGCGCTGCGCGCCGCGTTGCCCACCGTCAGCAGCAGGCCTTCCACCTGATGGTCCAGCAGACTGCGCACGGCGGCCGCTTCGCGTTCCACGTCGTAGCCGGTGGTGGTCACCATGATGCTGTAGCCATTGGCATGGGCCCACGCTTCGGCGCCTTCGAAGCACTCGGCGAACACGGGATTGCACAGCGTGGGCAGGGCCATGCCCAGGGTGCGGGTGTTGCCCGACCGCAGGCTGCTGCCGACCCGGTTGGGGCGGAAGCCATGCTCGCGCGCGACCGTCTCGATGCGCTGCAAGGTATCGGCACGCAAGAGCTCCGGGCGATTGAAGGCACGCGACACGGTCGCGGGTGACACACCGGCGTCACGCGCGATATCCAGAATCGAGGGCCGGTGCAGGGGTTTGCTGGCCACGGGCGGCGGGTCTCTGCTTGTTGAAATCGTTTTCACTTTACGCACCGCGCATGACAGCCATATTGCAGTGCAGCGTCGCGCACAAGGGGCGCCACCGTTCAGCTTCCTGGAAGCATCGGCGCCCTTTGCGGCGCTTTTTGGGGGAATACACGTATGGCCTCGGGCGCGAGGGCTGGCACAATGGGTGCTGAAGAGAAGACGGCGCCACGCGCCACGGGGGCGCGGGACCGACGGCGATGCCATGCCCCTCTGGACACGGATGGCATACGCTGGGGAAGTGATTGAATGGCTATCGTTTTGAATCGTTTGACGGTGCTCGATGCCGTCCGGATGTTGCAGCGGCGTGAATTGTCCGCGGTACAACTGATGCGCGCCTGCTTCGCGCGCATCGAACAGCGCGAAGACAGCGTGCATGCGTGGGCCGCGCTGGACAAGGATGCGGCCCTGGCCCATGCGCAGGCCCTGGATAACGGGCCGATCACCGGGCCTTTGCATGGCCTGCCCTTCGGCGTCAAGGATGTCTTCGATACGCAGGATCTGCCCACGACCTACGGATCGCCGATCTATCGCGACCACCGTCCCGACACGGACGCTGCCGCCGTGACGCGCTGCCGCCAGGCCGGCGCGCTGGTGGCGGGCAAGACGGTCAGCACGGAATTCGCCACGTTCAAGGCGCCGCCCACCCGCAATCCCCACAACACCGCCTATACGCCCGGCGGCTCGTCCAGCGGCTCGGCCGCCGCCGTGGCCGACTGCATGGTGCCCTTTGCCCTGGGCACCCAGACCGCGGCATCCATCATCCGCCCGGCGGCGTATTGCGGCGTGGTCGGGTTCAAGCCGACGTTCGGCGCCATCCCCCGCGAGGGCGTCAAGGTCCTGGCGCCTTCGCTGGACACGGTGGGCTGTTTCACCCGTACGGTGGACGATGCCGCGCTGGTCGCGTCCGTACTGATGGACAAGGCCGAGCTGCGCCGGCTGGACTATGACGGTCCGCCGCGCATCGGTATCTATCGCACGCCCCAGTGGCGCCACACGCTGCCGGAAACGCGCGACGCGATGGCCCACGCCATCGAAACGCTGGCGCGCGCCAAGGCCGTGGTGCAGGAAGTCGACCTGCTACCGGAATGCTGCTCGCTGGTGCAACTGCAATCGGACATCATGGCCTACGAGGCCGCCCGCTCGCTTGCCGCGGAACGCGAAAGCCACGCCAGCCAGATCAGCGCGGGATTGCAGGCCTTGCTGCAGGGCGGCGATACCATCGACGAGGCCAGGCACCAGGCCAACCTGCGGCGAGCGCAGGATCTGTACGGCCGGCTCGGCGCCTGGTTCGACCGCTTCGACGTCCTGCTGACGCCCAGCGCCCCGGGCGAGGCGCCCTTCGCCGATCAGGGCACGGGCGACCCGCTGTTCGGCCGGGTCTGGACCATGTTCGGATTGCCCAGCGTGCACCTGCCCTTCATGAACGGGCCGCATGGCTTGCCGGTGGGCTTGCAGGCCGTGGGCCCGCGAGGCCATGACCACCGGCTGCTCTGCATCGCCAAATGGATGCACGACAAGCTGCGGCCGCAGGCCTGAAGCGGCGATGCTGGCGGCCTTGGCAGCCGCGCTCCGCGCAGGCTGGCGTGCCGTACCCGCACAGGATCCGCGTATCGTTCGCGCCGTTGCGGCGCGTGGCGGCGGTTTTGCTCAATAGCCGACCGTCAAGGCCGGCAGGTCCACGGTGATGCGCGAACGTCCCAGCGCCAGCGCGGCGTAGTGCGCGAATTCCTGCGCCTTGCCGGCATCCGCCGCCAGCAGGTCATAACCCAGGGCGTCGGCCACGCCCAGGATCTTGTCCAGCAGCAGGACCTTGCCGCTGGGGCGCAGCGGCTCGCAGCCGAACGACTCCCAATTCCGGTCGAACCAATCGCGCGCGCGGGCCGCGGCGTCCGGCGTCGGGTCCACCTGCGTGACCAGGTGCACGGCCCGGCGGGCGTCGTACAGGATGGAGACGTCTGCGCGCATGGGGTTTCCTCGTGCCGCGTGCGCGGCGATAGGCTGCATCGGTTGCGGCGCGGCGTGGCCGCCGGATACGTCGCGGCGGCCTGGCGCATCACCAGGCGGAAGCCGCTTCCCAGGTGACGTTGACGCCCTTGGCGCGGGCCTTCTTCATCAGGTCCAGCAGCGGAAATGCGCGCTGCTGCAGGCCGACGGTTCTTGCCATCGGGTGCACCGGCGGCGCATCCGGATCCTGGTCCTGCTCGCGCGGCTGTTCAGGCGCCAGGGCCACCGCCTTTTCGATACCGGCGATGGCCTGGTCCAGTTGCTCGGGCGTAAAGACGCCCCTTTCCGGGAACGCGTCGGGCAGGGACTTTCCCGCGGCGCGCAGCAAGGGCGCGGCGTGATCCGAAAGCATGAGGACTTCCGAGCCGGCTTTGGAGCGGAACGTGATCAGCATGATGTGATTCCAGGGTCTTCCACTAGAGACGAATTCATACACTACCCCAACGCGGCAAGACTGCCAATCGCATGCTGGACGCAGTTCGTCGGCGGGCGGCGCATGGTGCGCCGCCGCTTGCGTCCACGGAGGACAAGGCATGCGGTGCGTGAAGCAGCAGGCCGCCGCGCGCGGCACGCTTCGATGGGTACTATGCGCGCTCGCCGCGGCGTGGCTGGCCTGCGCCGCCGCGATGGCGCACGGCGCCCAGGAAGGCCACTGCGCAGCCTCGCGCCTGGGCCACCCCTGCCCATCCGGCGACACGGCCGGCCAAGGGCCGGCCACGCCCGTGCTGAACCTGGGCGCGGGCAATCCCATCCATCTGGCCACGGGCAACAAGTACCAGCGCGAAGTCGATCTGCCGGGTCCGGGCACGCACGTCGGCCTGGAGATCGTGCGGCACTACAACGCAATGGAGCCGCGCGCGGGACCGCTGGGACGCGGCTGGACGCTGTCCTACGACACGCGCCTGCACGCGGGACGGGCGGATGGCCTGGTGCAGATCGCGCAAGCGGACGGCAGCCGCGCGGACTTCCGCTGCGGCGCGGCCTGCCTGCCGGCCGGCGATGCGCGGGGACGCCTGGAACGCGTGCGGCACGCCGCGGGCGCGGACGCGGAAACGCCTTCCGAGGCGCTTCGGTCCGCCAAGGCGGCGGCAGGCGGCGCCCCGGCGCGGACCGCGGTCGCCGTCCATTGGCGTTGGCATTGGCCCGATGGCCGCACGCTGGAATTCGATGCGCGGGGATGGCTGGCGCATATCGCCGACGCCGCCGGACATCATGTGCGTATCCTGCGCGACACCGCCGCGCATGGGGCCGGCGCCATCGTCGAGGTCGTGGACGAACGCGGCGATGCGCTGCGTTTCACGCACGAGACCGGCGCCGCCGGCGCGCGGCTGGCGCGCATCGACACGCCCTATGGCAGCTATGTGTACAGCCACGATGTCCCCTCGGCGCCGGACACCGGCGGCGCATCCCCCGCCCGCCATCCCGGCGTCGCCGCCCAGCCGGGCGGCCGCGCGTACCGCCTCCTCGCCGTCGCGCATCCCGCGGGATGGCGACGCGAATACCTTTATGAAGCCCCGTTGCAGGCCGGCCATCCCTATCTGCTCACGGGCATGGCGTGGCGCGCGGCGCCGCACGCAGCCCCGCTGCGCACGCACAGCTGGGCCTACGACGCGCGCGGCCGGGCGGTGCTGTCCACGCACGGGGACCCCGCGTCGCCGCGGGATCGCGTGGAGATCGCCTATCTGTCCACGCCCTCGCCCGGCGGGGGCCTGACGCGCGTGCGCAGCCGCGCCGGCTCGACGGACTTCCATATCGTCGTGCGGGGCGGACGGCCCGTGTTGCTGCGCGTGGAGGGCGACGGCTGCCCCGGCTGCGCGGCGGCGGGCCTGCGGGCGGACTACGACGCGCGCGGGCGCCTGATACGGCTCGATGGCCTGCATCTGGCGCGCGATGCCAACGGCGGCCTGCTGGGCCTGCGCGACGCGGGTTCGGGATGGCCGGGCCTGTCGCTGTCTTTCGACGCCTTGCGTCCGCGCGGCCCGCTGCTTGCCTGGTCGTCCGACGCCACGGGACGCGAGACGCGGCGCCGCGACGCGGCCGGACGCGTCATGGAACGGCGCTATGCCAACGGCGATGTCTGGCGCCATGCCTACGACGATGCGGGGCGGCCGGTGGAAATCATCATGCGTTCGGCGGACGCCGCCTTGCGCAGCGCGATCGCCTGGAAGGGCGACAGGCCCGTGCGCATCGATCATCCGCACGAACGCGAAAGCCGCCGCCACGATGCGCGCGGACGCCTGCTCTCGCGCACGGTGCATCGCCCCGCGCTGGAACGAGGCGACAGGCCCTACGCCTATCGCGAAAGCCATGCCTGGGACGACCAGGGCCGCCTGGTCCGGCACGATCTGCCGGAAGGCGGCCGGCTGACGTACGACTACGATGCCGATGGCCGCATCGCGCGCATCGCCTGGCAGCACGGACAGCTGCGCCAGGAGTTGCTGCGCGCCGCGCCGGGCGGCGGCTATCTGCATGCCAATGGCCTGCGCACCCGCGGCCTGCTGCGTGGCGGCCATCTCGATACGCTGGCGGTGGACGACCCCGCCGCGCCGGGCCGCGCCCCCATTCTGCTGCAGCGCCTGCGCCACGACGCGGCGGGCCGCATCGCCGGCGAAATCCTGCGCATCGGCGAATGGCAAGGCGCGTACGCCTACGGCCATGACGATCACGGGCGGCTCGCCGCGGCCACCGCCACGCTGCGCCGCCACGAGGCCCGGCGCGCGATGGAGCAGGCATGGCGATATGCCTGGACCGCGGCCGGCGATTCCGCCGCCCTCCAGGCGGATGACGCGACGCTGGTCCATCGACCGGGGCGGGACGCCAGCGGACTGCCCGTCGAGTACGACGGACTGCGGCTGCGCTACGGTCCCGATAGAAGGCTTTGGACCGTCATGCGCGGCGGCAGGGAACTCGCGCGCTATACGCACAACGCCTACGGCGAACGCATCCGCCGCCGCGCCGGCGGCCGCGCCCAGGACTATCTGTACGCCTTCAACCGGCTCGCGGCCATCGCCGACGCGCTGCCCGCGGGGGGCATGGGCGTCACCCACCGCTTCGTCCATGCGGGCTGGGTGCCGGTGGCGATGATCAGCTACCCCAGGCCACGACCACTGCAAAATGGCCGCGGCCCGTCGCCGATGCCGGTGTTCCACGCCATCCATGCCGACGCCATCGGCATGCCGCACGCCGTCACGGACCAGGCCGGGCAGCTGCGCTGGCGCGCCCTGTGGTCGCCGACCGGCGCGGCCATCGAGATCGGCGGGGATCTGTCCATGCCATTGCGCCAGCCGGGCCACATCCACGATCCCGCCACCGGCCTGCACGACAACTATCTGCGCACCTACGACCCGCGGGCGGGGCACTACCTGGAACCCGACCCCGCCGGCCCCATGCCGCACACCCAGGCGTACGGTTATGCCGATCAGCAGCCGCGCCGCCATATCGATCCGCACGGCCTGTTGCTGTTCGCGTTCGACGGCACCAATCGCGACCGCGAGGCCCGCACCAACGTCGCGCTGATGAGCGACTGGTATGCGGACGGCACGGCCTTCTATCACCGCGGCCCGGGCTTCGCGTCGCCCCGCATGGTGGATGCCGCCACCGGCGGTTCCTCTCCCGCCATCCTGGAAACGCAATGGCGCGCGCTGCTGCGCGAAATCGCGGCCCGCGGCACCGCCGGCACGGTTGCCATCGACCTGCTGGGCTACTCGCGCGGGGCGGCGCTTGCCATGCATTTCGGCAACATGATCGCCGACCGCCATCGGGCCGGCCGCTTCTGGACCCGCGATCCCGCCATGGGCACGGTCACCGCCTGCGCGGACCTGCGCTTCATGGGGCTGTTCGACACGGTCGCGCAATTCGGCGTGCTGGGGTCGCGCAACGCCGACTACAACCTGGCCGCATCGGCCGAATGGCGCTGGATCGCGCACGCCGTCGCGCTGCACGAACGCCGCGGGCTATTCCCCCTGACCGTGCCGCCCGAAACGGGCCGCAACGTGATCACGGCGCCGTTCATCGGCGCGCACGGCGACATCGGCGGCGGCTATCTGCCGCATCCCGCCGACCCGGAGCGCGCGCGGCCGGGCGGCGATCTTTCGGATGTCGCGCTGGCGTGGATGCTCAAGCAGGCGGAGCACGCCGGCGCCGCGTTCCTTCCGCCGCCCGCGGCGTTCCAGCGCGTCGACAATCCGGTGCTGCATGACGAACGCGGCCCGCGCGCCCGCCGCGCGGACGGCGACCGCGCGGTGCTGGAAGGCGGCGGCGATACCTTGCTGGCGGCGCAGGGAGACCACGCGCGCTACGGCGATGCGGCGCGCGCCGATGTGGAAGCCTTCATCCAGCGCGTACAGGACTGGACCGAGCGGGACGATGCCGCGATAGGCACCGTGGACATGGACGGCTATCGCGGCTGGCTGCGCCGTACGCTGGGCCTGGACGCCTTGCCCCCTGGCGCACAGGCCGCCCCGGTGCCGCGCGCGGCGGACGGCGGACCCGGCGCGACGGGCGGCCGCGCGCTAAATCACGGTATCATCCCGTAATTCGCGGGACCGCGTCCCGTCGCCTGTTTTCCCGTCTTTTCCGAGTCCCCATGCTCCCCGAGCAACAGCACCTTCTTGTCTCCCTGCTGCAAGACGCCGTCGGCACCCTGCTGCCGGAGGCGCGGCCCACCATCCTGCTCGAACGCCCCAAGGTCGCCGCCCATGGCGACGTGGCTACCAATGTCGCCATGCAGGTCGCCAAGGCGGCCAGGCGCAATCCGCGCGAGCTGGCGCAGGGCATCGTCGATGCGCTGGCCGCCGACGCCCGCGCGCGGCCGATCGTGGAAGCGGCGGAAGTCGCCGGGCCCGGATTCATCAACATCCGCATCACCGCGAACGCGCGCCAGGCCGTCCTGGCCGCCATCGCCCAGCAGGGCCAGGCCTACGGCCGTGCGGCCCGCAACGGCCAGAAGGTACTGGTCGAATTCGTCTCCGCCAATCCCACCGGCCCGCTGCACGTGGGCCATGCGCGCCAGGCCGCGCTGGGCGATGCCATCTGCCGGCTCTACGATGCCGCCGGCCATGACGTCACGCGCGAGTTCTACTACAACGACGCGGGCAACCAGATCCACAACCTGGCCATCAGCGTCCAGGCTCGCGCCAAGGGCGTAGGGCCGGATGCGGCCGAGTGGCCGGAAGACGGCTACAAGGGCGAATACATCGTCGACATCGCCAAGGACTTCATGGCCGGCGCCTCCGTGCGCGCCGCCGATGGCGAAGAAACCGTCGCCACGGGCAACGTCGACAATCTCGAGGACATCCGCCGCTTCGCCGTGGCCTACCTGCGCCGCGAGCAGGACCGCGACCTGCAGGCCTTCGACCTGACGTTCGACAACTTCTTCCTGGAAAGCTCGCTGTACACCAGCGGCCGGGTCGAACAGACCGTGGACAAGCTCGTCGCCAGCGGCCACACCTACGAGCAGGACGGCGCGCTGTGGCTGCGCACCACGGAACTCGGCACCGGCGACGACAAGGACCGCGTCATGCGCAAGCGCGAAGGGGGCTATACCTACTTCGTGCCGGACGTGGCCTACCACGTCAACAAATGGGAACGGGGCTTCCACCGCGCCGTCAATATCCAGGGCAGCGACCACCACGGTACCGTGGCGCGCGTGCGCGCCGGCCTGCAGGCGCTGGACCTGGGCATTCCCAAGGACTATCCGGCCTACGTGCTGCACAAGATGGTCAAGGTGATGCGCGGCGGCGAAGAGGTCAAGATATCCAAGCGCGCCGGCAGCTACGTCACCATGCGCGACCTCATCGACTGGGTGGGGCGCGACGCGGTGCGCTACTTCCTGATCCAGCGGCGCGCGGACACGGAATTCGTGTTCGACGTCGACCTGGCGCTGTCGCAAAGCGACGAAAACCCCGTCTATTACATCCAGTATGCGCATGCGCGCATCTGCTCCATGGTCGGACAGTCGGGCGAGACCGCGCAGGACATCGCCGCCGCGGACATCGCCCGCCTGACCGCGCCGACGGAATTCGCGCTGATGCAGCGGCTGGCCGAGTTTCCCAACGTCATCCAGCTGGCCGCCCAGGAACTGGCGCCGCACCACGTGGCGTTCTGGCTGCGCGACTGCGCCGCCGACTTCCACGCCTGGTACAACGCCGAACGCGTGCTGGTGGACGATGTCGCCCTGAAACGCGCCCGTCTGCGCCTGGCCGCGGCTACCCGGCAAGTGGTGGCCAATGGGCTGGCGCTGCTGGGCGTTACCGCGCCCGAGCGCATGTAGGTTGCCATGGCCAAACGCAAACCCGCGCGGCCCGCAAGGGCAAAACGATCGTCCGAACGGGGCAGCACGCTCTACGGCATGCTGACCGGCCTGCTCATCGGCCTGGTCGTGGCCGCCGCGGTGGCCTTCTACGTCACGCGCGCCCCGGTGCCCTTCGTCGACCGGGCCTCGCGCCAGGCGGACCAGAACCCCTTGCCCGACGTGCGCAATGCGCCCGACCCCAACGTGGGCCTGTACGGCCGCGACGGCGCGGCGGGCACCGCGCCTACCGGCCCCACGGCCACCCAGCCGGCGCCCGCGCCCGGCGCCCAGCCGGGCCCGTCGACCCCGGCGTCGGGTCCCCAGGGGCCCGACGACCTGGGCGCGCTGATCGCCACCCTGCCGGCGGCATCCGAGCCCGCCCCGCGCGCCGCCGACAAGCCGGCGGACAAGCCCGCGGAAAAAGCCGCCCCCAAGCCGGCCACCCCGGCGGCCGCGGCGGGGCCCGCGCCAACGCCGCGCGACACCGCCAAGGAGGCCGGCGGCAAGTACTTCCTGCAGGCGGGCGCCTACCGCGCCGCCGACGACGCCGAGGCCCTGAAAGCCCGCATCCTGCTGCTGGGGCTTCCGGTGGCGGTACAGCGCGCCGAAGTCAACGGCAAACCCATCAACCGCGTGCGGGTCGGCCCCTTCGCCCGGCTGGACGACATGAACCGCGCCCGCACCCGCCTGGGAGAAAACAAAATCGAAGTGGCCGTGGTACGCCAGTAGCGGGCGGCGCGGAACTCGCCCCGCCCCCGCCTGTCTCTATGGTCCTGGCGTCCCGGCTCGCGCCGCGCCACCGCGCGGTCCGCCCGGGCGTAATCGCCGGCAGCACATTCCATCACCTCAACTGGATCCAGACCGACATGTCCAAACTGTTCAGCCGCCTGCTGGCGGTATCCGCCCTCGCCGCCACGGCCTTGTTCGCGCCCGCCAGCCATGCCCAGGCCCAGCAAGGCGGCTCCCAGGCCTACCAGGTCGTCAATCCGCCCATCCCCAGCGACAACCAGGGCAAGATCGAGGTCATGGAGTTCTTCGCCTACACCTGCCCGCACTGCGCCGCGATGCAGCCCATGGTGGAAAGCTGGTCCAAGACCGCTCCGGCCGACGTCGTGCTGGTCCAGGTCCCGGTCGCCTTCAACGCCGCCATGAAGCCCCTGCAACAGCTCTACTACACCTTGCAGACGCTGGGCCGCGGCGACCTGAACGACAAGGTTTTCGCCGCCATCCATAGCGAGCACAAGCAGCTGTTCACCAAGGCCGCCATGGCCGAGTGGGCCGCGTCGCAGGGCGTGGACCGCAAGAAGTTCGAAGAAATCTTCGATTCGTTCTCCGTGGCCACCCAGGTGGAACGCGCGACTCAGCTGACCAAGCAGGCCAATATCGACGGCACGCCGTCCTACCTGGTGGGGGGCAAGTACCTGACCTCGCCCGTCATGGCCGGCAACAGCTACCAGGGCGCGCTCGACGAAGTGAACAAACTGATCCCGATGGCGCGCAACGCCAAGTAAATCGGCCTCACGCGGCACCTTGTCCGCGATAGCCGGCACAGGCACAACGGCCTACGCGCGAGCGCGTGGGCCGTTTGCTTTCAGGCGTGGCTGCCGCGCCAATGTGTGCGGAGCGGCCTTGCGGCAGTTGCCCGGATCGCCGCGTGACGCCGGCCGCCGCGGCTAGGCGGCGCCGGCGCGGTCCAGCGCCTGCCGCAGGTCGTCGATCAGATCCTGCGGCGATTCCAGCCCGATATGCAGCCGCACCACGGCCGGGCTGTCGCCCTGCCAATAGCGATGGCCCGCCAGCGTTTGCAGCGAAACCAGCTGCACCAGGCTTTCGAAGCCGCCCCAGGAATAGCCGATGCTGAACAGCCGCAGGCTATCGACGAATACGCGCGCCTGCGCCGCGGGCAGCCGCAGTGCCACGGCCATCATGCCATTGGAGCCGCTGCAATCCCGCCGCCAGAGCGCATGGCCGGGGTCGGAAGGCAGGGCCGGGTGATAGAGCCGCGCCACTTCCGGCCGCGTGGCCAGGAACTCGCATACCTGCAAGGCATTGCGGGCATGCTGGGCCATGCGCAGCGGCAGGGTGCGCACGCCGCGCAGCGCCAGCCAGGCGTCGTCCGCGCTGACCGAATATCCCATGGCGTACTGGGTCTTGTTGATGCGCCGTGCCAGCGCCTCGTCGTTGGTGACCACCGCGCCCAGCATCAGGTCCGAATGGCCGCCCACGTACTTGGTGCCGGCCACCACCGAGACCTGCGCGCCCAGCGCCAGCGGCTGGTAGATATAGCCGGAACCCCAGGTGTTGTCGCTGGCCAGCACCAGCCCATGTTGCCTGGCCTTGGCGGCCAACGCCGGGATATCGAGCATCTCGAACAACAGCGAACCCGGCGACTCGACGTACAGCAGCCGCGTGTTGGGCCGCACCAGCGCATCGATGTCGTCATGGTTGGGCGCGAAGTAGGTGATTTCGATGCCCAGCCGGCCCAGCACCGCCTGGTCCAGCGCATGGACCGGTCCGTAGACGTTGTCCGCGACCAGCGCGTGCTCGCCCGCCGACAGCAGCGACATGAAGGCCAGCGTAATGGCCGACAGGCCGGATGGCGCCAGGTAGCAATGCGTGCCGCGCTCCAGATGCTTGAACACGTCCTCGAGCGCGACATGGGTGTCCAGGCCCATGCGCCCGTAGGCCACCACGCGCTCGCCCGCGGCCTTGCGCCGCTCGGCCTCGTCCAGCGCGGCCAGGTCCTGGAACCGCACGGTGCTGGTGCGCACCGGCGGCAGCCCCACCGGCGCGGCGCCGGTGGCGGGGTCGAATTCGGCGATGCCGGTATGCTGCAACAGCGTGTCGAGATGCTTGGAATCGGAGGCCATGGAAGGGGGAATGGCGGGTTGCGAATTCGCCTATGATGCCACTTTCGATGGCGGCCTTCTTCCATGCCCGATATCCATACCCTGAGCACTTTCTTCGGTATCGCGATACTGCTGGCGCTGTCGCCCGGGCCGGACAACCTGTTCGTTCTGATGCAATCCGCGCTGTGGGGGCGTGCCGCCGGCCTGGTGGTCGTGCTGGGACTGTGCACGGGCCTGCTGGGACATACCGCCGCCGTGGCCGTGGGATTGGCCGCGGTCTTCGCGGCATCGCCACTGGCTTTCGCGCTGCTGAAGTGGGCCGGCGCGGCTTATCTGGCCTGGCTGGCATGGCAGGCTTTCCGCGCACCCGGACGCGGCGATGCGGGCAGCGCGCCGCCGCGGCTGAGGGCTTCGGCGCTTTATCTGCGCGGCATCGTCATGAACCTGACCAACCCCAAGGTGCTGCTGTTTTTCCTGGCCTTCCTGCCGCAGTTCGCCACGCCTTCGGCCGGCCCCGTCGGGTCGCAGATCGTCATCCTGGGTGGCGTGTTCATGCTCGCGACGCTGCTGGTGTTCGGCGCCATCGCGTTTTTCTCCGGCGCGGCCGGCGCGCTGCTGCAACGCTCGGCGCGCGCGCGCCGTATCCTGAATGCCTGCGCCGGGATCGTCTTCGCCGGGCTGGCGCTGCGCCTGGCCACGTCGGTGCGCTAGGGGGCCGCGGCGGCGGCATCGGCCGGCGCGGCGGCGCGGACCGCGCGGCTCAGGCCGCGGTGAAGCGCACGATGCCGTCCTCGCCGGTCCGGCGTGTCAGTACGCCGTCGTAATACAGCGCGTGCAGGTGCGCCAGCGCCTCGCCCATCGCGAACGTCATCTGGTGCAGATCCAGCTTGCGCTTGAAGAGTACCGGCACGATATCGAACGCGCTGCAAGGCTGCGCGCAGGCGGCCACGACTTCCGCCAGGCGATCGGCATGGTGGGCATGCTGCTGGGCGATGCGCTCGTGCAGGCCCTTGAAGGGACGGCCATGCGAGGGCAGCACCAGGGTATCCGCGGGCAGGCCGTCGTAGCCGTCCAGCGACCGCAGATACAGCGGCAAGGGATTGGACTCGGGTTCGTAGTTGAAAACGCTGACGTTGGTCGAGATGCGGGGCAGCACCATGTCGCCCGAGATCAGCACATTCAAGGCGGCGCAGTACAGCGACGCGTGCTCCGGCGCATGTCCATGGCCGACGATGATGCGCCATTCGTGCGCGCCGATGCGGATACGATCGCCGTCCATGATGCGCGTGAACCGGACCGGCATCGCCGGCACCAGGTTGGGGTAATAGCCGGCCCGCTCGCGTATCTGCTGCTGCGCCTGCGGATCGACCAGGCCATGGCGGGCGAAATGCGCCACCGCGTCGTCGCCGCCCGCGCCGGCGCCCCCGCTGGAGGTCGAGCCCCCGCGCGAAAACAGGCAGGCCACGGCGTAGTCGGTCATCGTCATCCACAGCGGCGCGTCCCACCGGCGGCAGATCCACTCCGCCAGGCCGACGTGGTCGGGGTGCATGTGGGTGACCAGCACGCGCAGCACCGGCAGGCCGTCGAGCTGCTGCGTGAAAATGCGCTCCCATAGGGTGCGCACCTCGTCCCGGCTGATGCCGGTATCGACCACGGTCCAGCCTTGGCGGCCGTCGATTTCGTCGCGCAGCAGCCATAGGTTGATGTGGTCCAGCGCGAAAGGCAGCGGCATGCGCAGCCACCGTACGCCGGGAGCCACCTCGCGGGCGACGCCCGGTTCGGGCTGGCTGTCGCCCCAGGGGTACTCCAGCTTGTGCTCATTCGGGTTCATAACGGCATCTCCCAGCTTGACGGTGGCGTTCAGGCCATCATAATTGACGTTTACGTAAGCTGCCAACGCCATGCCGCCCGCCTCCTGGACCATCTCCGAACTCGCCCGCGAGTTCGACATCACGCCGCGCACGATCCGGTTCTACGAGGACCAGGGCATCGTCAGCCCCGCGCGCGAAGGCCGCAACCGGGTCTACAGCGCGCGCGACCGCACCCGCTTGAAACTGGCGCTGCGCGGCAAGCGCCTGGGCCTGCAGTTGTCCGAGATCCGCGCGCTGATCGACATGTACGACGGGCCCGGCGATGCGGCGGCGCAGCAACTACGCGAGTACCTGGCCGTGCTGAACCGCCACCGGGAAACCCTGGAGCGGCAGCGCCAGGACATCGAGGACACCCTGGAAGAGATCGCGGCCCAGGAAGCCGAATGCCGCCGGCTGCTGGCCAACGGCGCCTGAGCCCCGCCCAAGCGGGCCGGCGGCGCGCCGTCCCGCCTCGGACAACAGGCGAGCGGCCTCTCCAACGCGCCAGGCAGGCGCACTGCCGACACTTCGGGAACAGCTCGTCCGCCCGGCCGAGTGCTCCTTTCCGAGTCCGGACAGGCGTATTGATCTAACGTTTACGTAAACGTAATATAGGCGCCGCAGCATTGCATCCGGCAAGGCCGAAAGTGCAAGATGAGCGCGGCAGGCGAAAAAGCGGCGCGCGGTGCTGGCGGCCCCTCTCATGGAGACACGCATGGACATTCCGGGCTTGAGTTTCAATCTGGGCGAAGACCTGGACATGCTGCGCGACAGCGTGCGCCGCTTCGCCCAGGCCGAGATCGCGCCGCGCGCGGCGGAAATCGACCGCAGCGACCAATTCCCCATGGACCTCTGGAAAAAGCTGGGCGACCTGGGCGTGCTGGGCATGACGGCCAGCGAAGCCTATGGCGGCGCGCAGCTGGGCTACCTGGCGCATATGGTGGCCATGGAGGAAATCTCGCGGGCGAGCGCCTCGGTCGGACTTTCCTACGGCGCGCATTCCAATCTGTGCGTCAACCAGATCCATCGCAACGGTACGGAAGCCCAGAAGCGCCGCTACCTGCCCAAGCTGATCTCCGGCGAACACGTGGGCGCGCTCGCAATGAGCGAACCGGGCGCCGGTTCGGATGTCGTCAGCATGACGCTGCGCGCCGACAAGAAAGGCGACCGCTACGTCCTGAACGGCAGCAAGATGTGGATCACCAACGGCCCCGACGCCGACACCCTGGTCGTCTATGCCAAGACCGATCCGCAAGCCAGGCAGCGCGGCATCACCGCTTTCCTGGTGGAAAAGGGCTATGCCGGCTTTTCCGTGGCGCAGAAGCTGGACAAACTGGGCATGCGCGGCAGCCATACCGGCGAACTGGTCTTCCAGGACTGCGAGGTGCCGGAGGAAAACGTGCTGGGCGAAGTCGACGGCGGCGTCAAAGTGCTGATGAGCGGCCTGGACTACGAACGCGCCGTGCTGGCCGGCGGCCCGCTGGGCATCATGCAGGCCGTCATGGACGTGGTGGTGCCCTATGTGCACGAGCGCAAGCAGTTCGGCCAGCCCATCGGCGAATTCCAGCTGATCCAGGGCAAGCTGGCCGATATGTACGCCAGCCTGCAGGCCTGCCGCGCCTTCTGCTACACCGTGGGCCGCAACCTGGATGAACTGGGCGCCGGCCATGTGCGCCGGGTGCGCAAGGATTGCGCGGCCCTGATCCTGTACACCGCCGAAAAAGCCACCTGGATGGCGGGCGAAGGCGTGCAGATCCTGGGCGGCAACGGCTATATCAACGAATTCCCCACCGGCCGACTGTGGCGCGACGCCAAGCTGTACGAAATCGGCGCCGGCACCAGCGAAATCCGCCGTATGCTGATCGGCCGGGAACTCTTCAACGAAACCGCATGAACACGCGCCGGCAGACCCGCCCGCGCAGGGGCCGGCAGGCCCCGGCAACCCGCGCCATGGCCAGCGGCCAGGCGCATCCGTCACGGCGGCCCGGCCGCCCCCGCTGAATCAGGAGTCCATCATGTCCGATCCCATCGTCATCGTTTCCGTCGCCCGCACCCCCATGGGCGGCATGCTGGGCAGCCTGTCCGGCCTGGCCGCGCACGAACTGGGTTCCGTCGTCATCAAGGCCGCCGTCGAGCGCGCCGGGCTGAAGCCGGAACAGGTCGACGAAGTCCTGATGGGCAACGTGCTGCAGGCCGGCCAGGGCCAGGCCCCGGCGCGGCAGGCCGCGCTGGGCGCCGGGCTGCCGCTGGGCGTGTCCTGCACCACCGTGCACAAGGTCTGCGGATCCGGCCTGAAGGCCGCCATGCTGGGGCACGACCTGCTGGCCGCCGGTTCGGCGCAGGTGGTGGTGGCCGGCGGCCAGGAAAGCATGAGCAACGCGCCCTATCTGCTGATGAAGGGCCGCCAGGGCTATCGCTACGGCCATTCCACGGTGTACGACCACATGGCGCTGGACGGCCTGGAAGACGCCTACCAGCGCGGTACCGCCATGGGCGTGTTCGCGGAAGACTGCGCCTCGCGCTACGAGTTCACGCGCGACCAGCAGGACGCGTTCTCCACCGAATCGCTGCGCCGCGCCCGCGCCGCCACCGAGGACGGCAGCTTCAAGTGGGAGATCGCGCCGGTCACCGTGGCCGGCCGCAAGGGCGATACGGTCATCGATACCGATGAAGCCCCGACCAAGGCGATGCCGGAGAAAATCCCCACCCTGAAGCCGGCCTTCAAGAAGGACGGCACGGTCACCGCCGCGACCTCGGCATCCATCTCCGACGGCGCCGCCGCCATGGTGCTGATGCGGCAGTCCACCGCGGAAAAGCTCGGCCTGCGCCCGCTGGCGCGCATCGTCGGCCATGCGCAGCACTCGCAGGAACCGCAGTGGTTCACCACCGCGCCCATCGGCGCGCTGAAGAACCTGTTCAAGAAGACCGGCTGGCGCGCCGAGGACGTCGACCTGTACGAAATCAACGAAGCCTTCGCCGTCGTAACGATGGGCGTGATGAAGGACTTCGGCATCCCGCACAGCAAGGTCAACGTGCATGGCGGCGCCACGGCGCTGGGCCACCCGATCGGCGCCTCCGGCGCGCGCCTGGTGGCGACGCTGATCGGCGCGCTGCGCAAGAACGAGCGCAAGCGCGGCGTGGCCACCTTGTGCATCGGCGGGGGCGAAGCCGTGGCCATGGCCATCGAGATGCTGTAAGGCGCGCGCCGGCCATGGCCATCATCGAATCGCGCATCAATCCGCGCGCGCAGGATTTCCAGGACAACGCGCGCGCCATGCAGGCCCAGCTGGACGACCTGCGGGCGCGGATGGCGACGGCGGCGCAAGGCGGCGGCGAAGCCGCGCGGGCGCGGCACGTGGCGCGCGGCAAGCTGCTGCCGCGCGACCGGGTCGAGCGCCTGCTCGATCCGGGCACGCCCTTCCTGGAATTGTCGCCCCTGGCCGCGCACGGCATGTACGACGACGAAGCGCCTTCGGCGGGCCTGATCACCGGCATCGGCCGCGTGTCCGGCACGGAGTGCGTCATCGTCTGCAATGACGCCACGGTCAAGGGCGGCACCTACTACCCCATGACCGTCAAGAAGCATCTGCGCGCGCAGGAGATCGCCGCGCAGAACCGCCTGCCCTGCATCTACCTGGTGGATTCCGGCGGCGCCAACCTGCCGCGCCAGGAAGAGGTCTTTCCCGACCGCGACCACTTCGGCCGCATCTTCTACAACCAGGCCGTGATGTCGGCCGACGGCATCGCGCAGATCGCCGTGGTGATGGGATCCTGCACCGCGGGCGGCGCCTACGTGCCCGCCATGAGCGACGAATCCATCATCGTGCGCAACCAGGGCACGATCTTCCTGGGGGGCCCGCCCCTGGTCAAGGCGGCCACCGGCGAAGAGGTCAGCGCGGAAGACCTGGGCGGCGGCGACGTACACACCCGGCTATCGGGCGTGGCCGACCACCTGGCGGTGGACGACCATCATGCCCTGCGCCTGGCGCGCGACGCGGTCGCCCGCCTGAACCGCGTCAAGCCCCGTCCGCTGGCCCTGCGGCCCGTACGGCCGCCGCGCCACGACCCGCAGGAATTGAACGGCATCATCCCGGCCGACACGCGCAAGCCTTATGACGTGCGGGAAGTCATTGCCCGCATCGTGGACGACTCCGACCTGGACGAATTCAAGGCCCGCTACGGGCCGACGCTGGTCACCGGCTTCGCGCACGTCCACGGCATGCCGGTCGGCATCGTCGCCAACAACGGCATTCTGTTCTCCGAATCGGCGCAGAAGGGCGCCCACTTCATCGAACTGTGCGCGCAGCGCCGCATCCCCTTGGTATTCCTGCAGAACATCACGGGTTTCATGGTGGGCCGCAAGTACGAGAACGAAGGCATCGCGCGCCACGGCGCCAAGATGGTCACCGCGGTGGCCACCGCGGCCGTGCCCAAGTTCACCGTCCTGATCGGCGGTTCTTTCGGCGCCGGCAATTACGGCATGTGCGGGCGCGCCTATTCGCCGCGCCTGCTGTTCATGTGGCCCAACGCGCGCATTTCCGTCATGGGCGGCGAGCAGGCGGCCAGCGTACTGGCCACGGTACGGCGCGATGGCATCCAGGCCAAGGGCGGCAGCTGGGCACCCGAAGAGGAAGAAGCCTTCAAGGCGCCGATCCGCGCGCAATACGAGCGCGAGGGCCATCCCTACCACGCCACGGCGCGGCTATGGGACGACGGCATCATTGCGCCCGCCGACACGCGCCGCGTGCTGGCCCTGGGCCTGTCCGCCGCCTTGAACGCGCCCATCCCCGAAACGCGCTTCGGCGTGTTCCGCATGTAGTCCGCCCCGTTTCCAGGAGCCTGCGTGTTCTCGACCCTGCTTATCGCCAATCGCGGTGAAATCGCCTGCCGGGTGGCCGCGACCGCCCGCCGCCTGGGCATCCGCACCGTAGCCGTCTATTCGGATGCCGATGCGCAATCCGCGCACGTCGCCGCGTGCGACGCCGCCGTGCGCCTGGGGCCGGCGGAGCCGCGCGCCAGCTACCTGCGCGGCGACCTCATCCTGGCTGCCGCGCGGGCCACGGGTGCGCAGGCCATCCATCCCGGCTATGGCTTCCTGTCGGAAAACCCCGGTTTCGCGGAAAGCGTGACGGACGCCGGGCTGGTTTTCGTCGGTCCGCCGGCCAGCGCCATCGCCGCCATGGGCAGCAAATCCGCCGCCAAGCAGCTGATGGAAAAGGCCGGCGTGCCCCTGGTGCCGGGCTACCACGGCGACAACCAGGATGCCGATTTCCTGCGCCGCCAGGCCGACGAAATCGGCTATCCGGTCCTGATCAAGGCCAGCGCCGGCGGCGGCGGCAAGGGTATGCGCATCGTCCACGGCAGCGCCGATTTCGCCGACGCGCTGGCTTCGTGCCGGCGCGAGGCCGCGTCGAGCTTCGGCGACGACCGCGTGCTGATCGAGCGCTACCTGCAAAAGCCCCGCCACATCGAAATCCAGGTGTTCGCCGATAGCCAGGGCCATTGCATCTATCTGTTCGAGCGCGACTGCTCGGTGCAGCGCCGCCACCAGAAGGTCATCGAGGAAGCACCCGCGCCGGGCATGACGGAAGGCCGGCGCCAGGCCATGGGCGAGGCCGCCGTGGCGGCCGCGCGCGCCGTGGGCTACGTCGGCGCGGGCACGGTGGAGTTCATCGCCGAACCGGATGGCCGCTTCTACTTCATGGAAATGAACACGCGCCTGCAGGTCGAGCACCCGGTGACGGAGATGATCACCGGCCTGGACCTGGTCGAATGGCAGCTGCGGGTGGCGGCCGGCGAGCCCCTGCCGGCGCGGCAGCAGGACCTGCGGCTGCGCGGCCACGCCATCGAGGCACGCATCTACGCCGAAAACCCCGACACCGGGTTCCTGCCGTCCATCGGCACTGTCCGGTACCTGGAACTGCCGCCGCATATCGCCTTCGCCAATGGCGCGGTGCGCGTGGACGGCGGCGTGCGAGCGGGCGACGCCATCACGCCGCACTACGACCCCATGATCGCCAAGCTGATCGTACGGGGCGACGATCGCGACGCGGCGCGCGCGCGCATGGCGCAGGCCCTGGCGCAGGTCCGCGTGGCGGGCCTGCACACCAACACCGCCTTCCTGGGCCGCCTGATGCGCGACGAGTCCTTCGCCGCCGCGGACCTGGACACCGGCCTGATCGAACGCCGGCGCGACACCCTGCTGCCCCCGGCGGCGGGCGCGTCACCGGCCATGCTGGCGCTGGCCACGGCCGCCTTGCTGGCGCGCGAAGGCCTGCCCGGCACGCGGCACCTGGATCCACCGCCGGCGGACCCCTGGGACGCGCGCGATGGCTGGCGCCTGGATGGCCGCTACCAGCGCGTCATCCCCTGGCTGGACGGCGACACGCGCCGCACGGTGGCACTGGCGCGCGAGGCCGACGGCTATCGCCTGGCCGTGGACCAAGACGCGGCCGTGCCGCTGCGGTGGGACGCAAGTCCCGCCGGCCAGGGCGGTACGCAAGCCTGGGAAACGCGGATCGTCATGGGCGACCGCGAGATCCGCGGCACGGTGGCGTGGTCCGGCGATGCGGCCGATGTCTTTCACGACGGCGCCGCCTGCCAGCTGTTGCTGGACGACCCGCTGGCGCACGCCGGCGAGGCCCATGGCGAACACGGCGGCGACATGACGGCGCCGATGCCCGGCAAGATCATTTCCATCGATGTGCGCGCCGGCGACACGGTAAGCAAGGGGCAGCCCCTGCTCGTCATGGAGGCCATGAAGATGGAGCACACCATCGCCGCGGCGGCGGATGGCGAAGTGGTGGAGGTGTTCTACGCGGTGGGCGACCAGGTGCCCGAAGGTGCGGCCTTGATCGCGCTGAAATAAGCGCGCGCCATGAATGGCGAACGGGCGCCGCGGGGCGCCCGTTCGCCGTCTGGACCAACGCGTATCAGCCGCGCATCGCGGCGATGACGCCGTCCAGCGTTTCCAGCATCAGGTCGATTTCCTGTTCGGTCACGTTCAGGGCCGGCATGAAACGCAGCAGGTTGGCGCGCGGCGCGTTCAGCAGCATGCCTTGCGGCTCCAGCTTGCGCGCGGCGTCGACGATGGCGGGGCCGTCGTCGCGATCCATCACGAGTGCGCGCAGCAGGCCGGCGCCGCGCTCGCCGCGCATGCCCCATTTGGCCGAGAGCTTCAGCAGGCCCTCGGACAGCTGGCGGCCGCGCGCCTGGACGGTATCCAGGAAGCCCGGGGCATTGAGCACGTCGAACACCGCCACGCCCACGGCCGTCATCAGCGGGTTGCCGTTGTAGGTGCCGCCTTGTTCGCCATGCGAGAACACGCTGATATCCTGGCGCGCCAGCAGGGCCGCCAGCGGCACGCCGCCGCCGATGCCCTTGCCCAGCGTCATGATGTCCGGCGTGATGCCGTACTGCTGGTAGCCGAACATGGTGCCGATGCGGCCCATGCCGGTCTGCACTTCATCGACGATCAGCAGGATGCCGTGCTGGTCGGCCAGCTTGCGCAGGCCTTGCATGAATTCCACGGTGGCCGGGATGACGCCGCCTTCGCCCTGCACGGGTTCCAGCATGACGGCCACGGTCTGCGCGTCGATCAGCTTGCGCACCGATTCCAGGTCGTTCAATTCGCCCTTGGGAAAGCCGTCCACCTGCGGGGCGAACATCTTGTCCCAGCCGGGCTTGCCCGAGGCCGACATGGTCGCCAGCGTGCGGCCATGGAAGCTGTGGTTCATCGTGATGATTTTGTAGGCGCCGTTGCGGTTCACGCGGCCCCACTTGCGCGCCAGCTTGATGGCGCCTTCGTTGGCCTCCGCGCCGCTGTTGGCGAAAAAGACGCGATCGAACACCGACGCCTTGGTCAGGCGCTGCGCCAGCTGCAGGGACGGTTCGTTGTAGTAGGCGGGCGAAGGATTGATCAGCTTCGCCCCTTGCTCGTTCAGGGCGCGCAGCATTTCCGGCGCGCCGTGGCCCAGGCAGTTCACCGCCCAGCCCTGGATGAAGTCCAGGTATCGCTTGCCCGTGTTGTCCTCCAGCCAGGATCCCTCGCCTCGCACGAACACGAGGTCCGGGCGGGAGGTGATCTCCATGAGGGTGTTGACGTTGTACTGGCTGAATTCCATGGCGGTTCCTGGTTGAAGGAAGGGAAAAGTTGCCGGCCGCGGGGTATGCGACGGGCAAGGGAGTAAATTTATCACCCACGGGCGACGCGATAGGGATCCGGGCCCCGGGAATTTGAGGCGGCGCGGTAAAAATGCATCAGCGCGCGGCCGGCCGGCCGTAGGCGCCAGCGCATGCCGCGCGCCCGTTGCGCATCGGCGGGCGCCGGCGGGGGCGAGGCGGCCGCGAGCTTCTGTATACAAATTTTGTGTAATAGCGTTAAATCTGCGCTTTGCCGCCGCGGCGCGGCCACGGCGGCGATGCGGATTCGGGCGCGCCATGCGGGGCCGGATCCCGACGCGGATCCCGCCGCGGCGCGCCACCGATCGATTCCTTCCTTACGCGGAGCCCGACATGTCCCCTATCGCTTTACCCGCGCGCGGCGAGCGCGTCCTGCGTTGGGCCGATGCGCTGGCACGGCATTCCGATCACGCGGAACACCTGACCTGCGCCTATATGACGCCCGCCCATCGCGCGGTCGCCGCCCTGCTCGAGACCTGGATGCGCGAAGCGGGTTTCGACGAAGTGCGCCACGATGCGGTGGGCAATGTCATCGGCCGCTACCGCGCGGCGCCGGGCCAGCGCGACGCCATGCTGGTCGCGACCGGCAGCCACTACGACACCGTCCGCAACGGCGGCCGCTACGATGGCCGCCTGGGCATCCTGCTGCCCATCGCCATCGTCGCGGACCTGCACGCGCAGGGGCGCCGCCTGCCCTTCGACCTGGAGGTGATCGGCTTCGCCGAGGAAGAAGGCCTGCGCTTCGGCGGCAGTTTCCTGGGATCCTCGGCCTATGTCGGCCGCTTCGACCCCGGCGTGCTCGACCATGCCGATGCCGACGGCGTGCCGCTGCGCGAGGCGCTGCGCCAGGCCGGCTTCGATCCGGCCCGGGCGGGCGCGCCGGCCGAGCCGCCGGCCGGGCTGGTCCACTATTTCGAAATCCATATCGAGCAGGGCCCGGTGCTGCTGGACCGCGGCCTGGCGGTGGGCGTGGTCAGCGCCATCGCGGGCAGCGTGCGGCGCCTGTTGACGCTGCATGGCCGCGCCAGCCACGCGGGTACCACGCCCATGGGGCTGCGCCACGACGCCGCCTGCGCCGCCGCGGAGATCGTCCTGGCGGTGGAGCGGCGCTGCGGGCGTACCGAGGGCCTGGTAGGCACCGTGGGCCGCCTGGAAGTGCCCAACGGCTCCATCAATGTCATCCCCGGATGCTGCCAGCTTTCGCTGGACGTCCGTGCCCCGGACGACAAGGTGCGCGATGCCGCACTGGCCGATATCGACGCCGAGATCGCCGCCATCTGCCACCGGCGCGGCGTGCGCCATGCGATGGAGGAGATCATGCGCGTTCCCGCCACGCCCTGCGCGCCGGCCCAGCGGGCGCTGTGGTCCGCGGCGATCGCCGCGCACGGCGTGCCGGTGCATGAGCTGCCGTCCGGCGCCGGCCACGACGCCATGATGGTGGCCAATGTGGCGCCCGTCAGCATGCTGTTCGTGCGCTGCGGCAATGGCGGCATCAGCCACAACCCGCTGGAAAGCGTGACCTCGGAAGACGTGCAGCTGGCGGGGCAGGTCGCCGAGACCTTCCTGCTGGGCCTGGCGCGGGTGCTGGAACAGCCGGCGCGTCAGGCCTAGTCCCGCGCCGCGCCGTCCAGCAATTCGTCCAGCGCCAGCGCCACCACCCGGGTGGCCTTGCGCAGGTCTTCCAGGCGCAGGTTTTCGTCGGCGTTATGGCCGCCGGCCTCGATCAGCGTGCGCGGACCGGCGCCGTACAGCACCGTGGGGATGCCGCGCTCGGAATAATGCCGGGCGTCGGTATATAGCGGCACGCCATGCACGGGAATCTCGGCGTCCATCGCCGCCCGCGCGTGGCGCCGCAACGGTTCGATCAAACGTTCGGCCCCCGCCAGCTGGGTCAGTGGCCGCGCCAGCATGATGCGGCGCAGCTCGGCCGCGCATCCCGGCCGGCTGGCGATAGCGGTCTCGACGACATGGCGCAGCTCGGCCTCGGCATCGAGGTCTGCCTCTTCGGGAATCATGCGCCGGTCGACGCGGAAGACGACGCGGTCGGGCACGACGTTGGTGTTGATGCCGCCCTCGATCAGGCCGACGTTCAGTGTGGGCCAGCCGATGCCCGGCGTGGCCGAACGGCGCCGCGCCAGTTCGGCGCGAAAGGCGTACAGCACCTGCAGCACGTGGGTGGCGGCCTCCAGGGCGTCGGCGCCGGTTTCCGGCATGGCGGCGTGCGCTTGCCGGCCCCGCACGCGGATCTCCACGTGCAGACAGCCATTGTGCGCGGACGTGATGGCGTAGCCGAAGCCGGCGGACAAGGCATAGTCGGGCCGGCTATGGCCTTGCTCCAGCAGCCAGCGCGGGCCGATGTCGCCACCGGCTTCCTCGTCGAAGGTGAAGTGCAGCTCGACCGCGCCGCGATAGGCGGCGCCCTGGCGCTGCGCCTCGCGCAGCGCGAGCAGCGCCCAGGTATAGGTCGCGAAGTCCGACTTGGAAACCGCCACGCCACGGCCGTACATGACCGGGCCGTGGCGCGGGTCGGTTTCGATCTCCGCGCCGTAGGGATCGCGCGTCCAGCCTTCGCCTGGGGGCACCACGTCGCCATGGGCGTTCATGGCGATGACGGGCCCCTCGGCGGCAAAACGGTGCCGCACGATCAGGTTCACCGCCGACCGCATGCCGTTCGCCCGCACCTGCCCGGCCGGTACTTCGTAGGCTTCCACCTGCAATCCCAGCGCTTCCAGCAGGGCTTGCGCGCGCCGCGCGATGGGCGCGCAGTCGCCGGGCGGATTGTCGGAGGGCACGCGCACGAGTTCGCGCAGGAAGGCGATCTGGTCGGCGTGCCGGTCGTCCAGGAAGGCGGAAAGCAGGGCAGCATGGGCGGTCATGCGGGCACTGTAATGCATGTAAATTTTGTATGCAATCTCTGTCGCCTGGAATTGGTTAGACTCTTGCTTTACCCATCCGCCCCGGTCGACGCCGGCCCGGCACTCCACTTCCAGCACACGCGCAATGCCCGCAGCGACCCCCGCCGACACCAGCACCGAGCACATCGCCCGCGATATCGCCGCGGCCATCGTCTCGCACCGGCTGCCGCCCGGCACCCGCCTGCGCGAAGAAGCCCTGGCGCGCGCCTATGGCGTGAGCCGCACCAAGATACGCGCCGCGCTGCTGATGCTGTCCAAGGACAAACTGATCCGCACCGTGCCGGACAAGGGCGCTTTCGTCAGCAAGCCCAGCGCGGCAGAGGCGCGCGAGATCTTTTCGGTGCGACGCATCCTGGAAACCGCCATGGCCCGCGAGTTCGTGGCGCGTGCGCGGCCGGCGGACTACAAGCGCATCGAGCAGCACCTGAAGCAGGAGCGCAAGGCAATCGCGGGCAACGATGTGCAGCTGCGCAACCGCCTGCTGGGCGACTTCCATATCCTGCTGGCGGAAGTGGCCGGCAATTCGGTGCTGACCGAAATGCTGCGCGAGCTATCGGCGCGCAGCGCCATCATCACCGTGCTGTACCAGTCCAACGTGGATGCGGCCTGTTCCTCGGACGAACATCACGCCTTCCTGGATGCGGCGCGCAAGGGCGATGTGGAAACGGCCTGCAAGCTCATGGTGGAGCACCTGGATCACGTCGAGCAGGGGCTGGACTTCGCCGCGGAAGCCGACGGCGACGGCGACTTGGTCGCGGCCCTGCTGACCTGACGGGCCGGACGAAGGCGGCGCCGGCCGGCCGACCAGCCCGGCAGCCGCCGTCCCGCGCACCGAACCCGTGCAAACGCCGCACCATCCCGGCGCCGCGGCCCTCCCGGGACCCACGTTTCCGCCATGTCCTCGGCGCTTTTGCAAAAAAGTTCTATCCTGTCACAACTTTCTTTCATAGTATTTCCGGCTATGCGGGCGCGCGCATGCGGCAGGATGGCCGCGCGCAGCCACGCCGCGTGACCGGTCGCGCCATTCCACCGGTTTCCCCACCCGGGATCCGGCCGTCGCCGCCGCGCGGACATCGCATCCGCGCCGCGTGCCCGGCCCGCCCGTCATTGTTCGGATGCACCATGGAAGAAGCGCAGACCATCGCCGACCTGTCCCAGTGGATAGGCCGGATCACCAGCGGAAAGATCCGCGACATCAAGGAAATCACGCTGGAAACGCGCCTGCTCGGCTTGAATGCCGCCATCGAGGCATCGCACGTCGGCGAGGCCGGGCGCGGCTTCGCCATCGTCGCGGGCCGGGTACGCGAGGTATCCGAGCGCGTCGAAGCCCTGGCGAACTCGCTGCAAAGCGAATTGCGCGAGCTCGCCGACAGCGTCACGAATGAACTGCGCCGCAGCCGGGGCCAGCGCCTGGCCGATCTGGCCCTGAACGCCATCGAGACCATAGACCGCAATCTGTACGAACGCACCTGCGATGTGCGGTGGTGGGCCGCCGATACGGCGGTCAGGCAGGCGCTGTGCGAACCGGGCCCGGACACGGCAGGCCACGCCAGCGAACGCCTGGGCATCATCCTGGACACCTATACGGTCTATCTGGACATCTGGATCGTCGATCCTTCCGGACGCGTGCTGTGCAACGGGCGGCCGCAGGCGTATCCCGACGCCGTCCACCGCGACGTTTCCTCCGCCGTCTGGTTCCGCCAGGCCATGGCCTGCGCCGGACCGGAGGAATACGCCAGCTGCGATATCGAATGCGTGCCCGCGCTGGGCGGTGCCCAGGCGGCCATCTACGCCGCGGGCGTCTACGAAGGCGGCGAAGGCAGGCGCGCGCCGGCCGGCGTGCTGGCGGTGTTCTTCGACTGGCGCAAACAGGCGGCTGGCGTATTGGCCAATGTGCGCCTCGCGCCGGAGCCGGGCAGGGCGGTGCGCTGCATGATCGTCGACGCACGCGGACGCGTGATCGCCAGCACCGACGGCAAGGGCCTGCTCACGGACCGCTTCGAACTCCGTGCGCAGGACGGCGACGGCAGCGGCTACTACCGCGATGGCGATACCTTGTGCGGCTACGCCCTGACCCCTGGCTATGAGACCTACCCAGGCATGGGGTGGCACGGCGTGGTAGTCGACAAGCCGGCGTAGAGGCCGGCGTAGAGGCCGCCGCGCCAGCACGGTGCGGCACAGCTCGGATCCGGCGGCGCGTTCTTCGCTGTCCACCTGACGTAATTTCCCAACACGCGCCCGGCCGGCGCCACGCCGCACAAGCGTGGCGCGCGCGCGCACCCATGCGGTGCGTCGCACCGCCCGGCGCGGGGCCGGCGCGTCCGTCTCCCCTCTGTAGTCGCCGTGCCGGGCAATGGCATGCATCTTGCATTGACCAGTTTTGTATACCGATTTGGTGTGCAAAGAGACCCCGCCCGCGGGCGGCATCCGGAGAACTCCATGAACCGTAGACACCTTTTGCTGGCGCTGTGCGCCGCCGCGACCGTGCTGGGCGCGGGCTCCGCGCGCGCCGACGCGCTGCAGGACATCCAGAAAGCCGGCGTCATCCGCGTGGCGGTACCGCAGGATTTCCCGCCGTTCGGATCCGTGGGCCCGGACCTGAAACCGGTGGGCTACGACATCGACACCGCGAAGCTGGTCGCCAGCCGCCTGGGCGTCACGGTCGAACTGGTCCCGGTGACCAGCGCCAACCGCATCGCCTATCTGCAGACCA
Organism: Bordetella bronchialis; assembly: GCF_001676705.1. Classification (NCBI taxonomy): domain Bacteria; kingdom Pseudomonadati; phylum Pseudomonadota; class Betaproteobacteria; order Burkholderiales; family Alcaligenaceae; genus Bordetella; species Bordetella bronchialis. The sequence continues at coordinate 106,862 of NZ_CP016170.1, read as the reverse complement.
GCAAGGTGGACCTGGTCATCTCCAGCATGGGCAAGAACGCCGAGCGCGAGAAGGTCATCGATTTCTCGGTCGCCTATGCGCCCTTTTTCAATGGCGTGTTCGGTCCGGCCAGCATCAAGGCCGCCAAGCCCGAGGACCTGGACGGCAAGACCGTAGGCGTGACGCGCGGCGCGGTGGAAGACATCGAACTGAGCAAGATCGCGCCTTCCGGGGCGACCATCAAGCGCTACGAAGACAACAATGGCACGATCTCGGCCTTCCTGTCGGGGCAGGTGCAGCTGATCGCCACCGGCAACGTCGTGGCCGCCGCCATCCTGGCGAAGAACCCGCCCAAGAAGCCGGAAACCAAATTCCTGATCAAGAACTCGCCCTGCTACATCGGCTTGAACAAGAATGAGCCGGCGCTGAAGGCCAGGCTGGACGCCATCCTGGCGGAAGCGAAACAGGACGGTTCGCTCAACGCCATCTCGCGCAAGTGGCTGGGTACCGACGTACCGGCCGGACTGTAGCCGCCCATGGCCTACCGCTTCGATTTCCTGGCGGTCGCCGACTATGCGCCAGTCCTCTTGAGAGGACTGGCCGTGACCGTCGAACTGATCGCCGTGGGCGCGGTGGCCGGCGTGGCGATCGGCATCGCCTGCGCGTGGGCAAGCACGCAGGGGCCGCGCTGGACGCGGCTGCCGGTCACGGCCTATGTCGAATCGATCCGCAACACGCCCTTCCTGATCCAGCTTTTCTTCATCTTCTTCGGCCTGCCGTCCATCGGCGTGCAACTGGGCGAGATGCAGGCCGCCTGCCTGGCCATGGCGATCAACCTGGGCGCCTATAGCACGGAGATCATACGCGCCGGCATAGACGCCACCCCGCGCGGCCAATACGAGGCCGGCATGAGCCTGGCCATGAGCCGCATGCAGGTATTCCGCCACGTCGTGCTGCGGCCGGCCCTGGCGCGCATCTGGCCGGCCCTGGCTTCGCAGATCGTGATCGTGATGCTGGGTTCGGCCGTGTGCTCGCAGATCGCCGCGGAAGACCTGTCCTTCGCGGCCAACTTCATCCAGTCGCGCAATTTCCGGCCTTTCGAGGTCTACATCGTCACCACGGCGATTTACCTGCTGCTGGCCATCCTGCTGCGGCAGATCCTGCGCATGGCGGGGCGACGCATTTTCGGCAGGAGCGCGCGATGATCGAATTCTCGCTATGGGATATCGTGCGCAACCTGCTGCTGGCGGCGCGCTGGACCGTGGTGCTGGCGGTCGTCGCGTTCGCCGGCGGCGCCATCCTGGGACTGGCCGTGCTGATGATGCGGACGGCGCGGTCGCGCTGGCCGCGCCGCATCGCCTGGGCCTATATCGAACTGTTCCAGGGCACGCCGCTGCTGATGCAGCTGTTCCTGGCCTTCTTCGGGCTGGCGCTGGCCGGCCTGGACGTGCCCGCGTGGCTGGCCGCCGGCACGGCGCTCGTCCTGTGGTCGGCCGCCTTCCTGGCCGAGATCTGGCGCGGCTGCGTGGACGCCATCCCGCGCGGCCAGTGGGAAGCCTCATCCAGCCTGGCGATGGGCTACGCCCAGCAGATGCGCCACGTCATCCTGCCGCAGGCCATGCGCATCGCCGTGGCGCCCACCGTCGGTTTCACGGTGCAGATCGTCAAGAGCACGGCGTTGACCTCCATCATCGGATTCACGGAGCTGTCCAAGGCCAGCACCATCATCACCAATGCCACCTTCAGCCCCTTCACCGTCTACGCGGTGGCGGCGCTTATTTACTTCGTGCTGTGCTGGCCCCTGTCGCGCGCCAGCCGCAAACTGGAAAGGAAGCTGCATGCCGCTCATCGCGCTTGAAGACATACGTAAGCGCTTCGGATCCAACGAAGTGCTGAAAGGCGTCACGCTGCGCGTGGAGCCGGGAGAAGTCGTCGCCATCATCGGCAAGAGCGGGTCCGGCAAGAGCACGCTGCTACGCTGCATCAACGGGCTGGAAACGATAGACCACGGTTCCATCATGGTGGCCGACGCGCAGATGGTGAACGACGACCTGCACTTGCGCGCGCTGCGGCTGAAGGTCGGCATGATCTTCCAGCAGTTCAATCTTTTCCCGCACCTGACCGCCGGCCGCAATGTCATGCTGTCGCCCATGGTCACGCGCAAAATGCCGGAGGCCGAAGCGCAGGCGCTGGCGCGGCTGATGCTGGAGCGCGTGGGGCTGGGACACAAGTTCGACGCCTGGCCGGACCAATTGTCCGGTGGCCAGCAGCAGCGCGTCGCCATCGCGCGGGCGCTGGCCATGCAGCCCATCGCGCTGCTATGCGACGAGATCACCTCCGCCCTCGATCCCGAACTGGTCAACGAGGTCCTGGCCGTGGTCCGGGAGCTGGCCGCCGACGGCATGACGCTGCTGATGGTGACGCACGAAATGCGCTTCGCCCGCGAAGTCTGCGACCGGGTCGTCTTCATGCACGAAGGCCGCGTGCATGAAACCGGCGACCCGGAAACCGTCTTCGGCAATCCACGCACGCCCGAACTGCGGCATTTCCTGGGCATGGCGGCCGCCTAGCGCGGCGGGCTTCAGCGGCTCAGGCCCCGCGCCGCGATGGGCCAGATGCCTTCCACCACCCCGCCCCGCAGCGCCACCAGCGTGTCGTGCAGATTCATGGTGGGATCGCAATGCGAAGGCACCAGCAGCAGCTTGCTGCCCAGCGCCGGCGTGGCGGTGCCCGCCGCCACCCGCACCACGCCGTGCTCGTCGTTGGCCGCCACGTAGCTGAGCCCGGGCTGCCGGTACAGGCGGGGCAGTCCGCATTCGATCGTGGTGGACTTCAATCCCGCATCGAGCACGATGCGATCGGCCGACGGCGTGCTCATCACCGTGCTGAGCAGGAACAGGCTGTTGCGCAGGCGCAGTTCGCCGGCCCACTCGTTGTCGCCGTAGTCGCCGTCCATGAAGGCATAGGTGCCGGCCTGCAGCTCGGTGTAGACGCCGCCCGGCGCGTCGAATTCCGCCGTGCCCGTGCCGGACCCGGTGACGATGGGGCAGGCGTAGTCATGCTCGGCCAGGATGCGCGCGCACTCCTTGGCGCGCGCGGCCGTCTCGCGGCAGGCGGCGGCGCGCTCGGCATGGCCGCGCCGGTGTTGCAGCGAACCGTGGTACGCCTGCAGGCCGGCGAAGCGCAGGCCCGGCAGGCTTTCGATGCGCCGGGCCAGCTCCAGCGCCGCGGTCGGCGAGGAGACACCGCATCGGCCCTGGCCAACGTCCAGCTCCACGAGCACATCGATGCGCGCGCCATGCCGGGATGCGGCGCGCGACAGGTCCGCGACATTGTCCACGTGGTCCACGCAGACGCTGATCCTGGCCTGCCGGGCCAGCGCGGCCAACAGGTCCAGCTTGGCGGCGCCGACGACCTCGTTGCTAATGTGGATATCCCGTATTCCGGCGGCAACGAAGGGCAGCGCCTCGCTGACCTTCTGCACGCATATGCCGCGCGCGCCCGCCGCCGCCTGGCGCAGCGCGACCTCCGGGCACTTGTGCGCCTTGGCATGTGGACGCAGCGCGACATCCCAGCGGTCGGCCCAGTCCTGCATGCTGCGCAGATTGTGCTCGAAGGCGTCCAGGTCGAGCACCAGGCAAGGCGTGTCCACCTGGTCCAGCGCGTCCCCGATCCGCGCCGGCGCGGGCAGCTCCGGCAAGGGGATGCCGTCCCCCGTCACGTCCAATTCGGTATTCTCCAAAAAGCTCTCCTTTATGCCGGCTTGACCGGCGTATCGCCCCTCGCGCGGCCACTGCCGCGGCCCTTGCGCCTGACTTCAGCCTGAACGGCATGCACCATAACGGCGCGCGGCGAACGCCGCCGTCGCGTCCATATAACATCCGCGGCAGAGCGGTTGCCCCGGACCTTGAATAAGCGTAAAGTCAATTTATGTTTGCTGGTTTGCCGATGAGCGGGCCGACTGGGCAAACTGGCACAAACGCTGCGCCCTATGTTCGATATCCTGGTCTATCTTTTTGAAAATTACTACACGCCGCAAGCCTGTCCTGCGGCGGATGTACTGGCGAAACGTCTGGCGGCGGCGGGCTTCGAACACGAAGACATCGACGATGCGCTGGGCTGGCTGTACGGCCTGGCCGAGACCACCGAGCGCTGCGTGGATCTCGCGCAGCAGCCGGCCACCGGCACGCGCATCTACACCGACAGCGAATACCGCCAGCTGGGCAGCGAGGCCATCGGCTTCATCACCTTCCTGGAATCCGCCGGGGTGCTGCCCGCGCCGCTGCGCGAAATCGTCATCGATCGCGCGCTGGCCGCGCCGGAATCCCCCGTCCCCCTGTCCAAGCTCAAGATCACGGCGCTCATGGTGCTGTGGAGCCAAGAGGCGGACATCGATAACCTCGTGCTGGAAGAACTGCTGGACGACGACGGCGACGTCCGCTGCCTGCACTGACACCGCGCGGTCCCGCAATCGACGGCCGGCCCCTGGGGCCGGCTTTCCTTTGGCGCGCCGGATATCGGCTTTTCCATGACCTACATCGGCCGTTTCGCTCCCAGTCCCAGCGGACCGCTGCATGCCGGCTCGCTGGTCGCCGCGCTGGCCAGCTATCTGGACGCGCGCGCCCATGGCGGCCAGTGGCTGCTGCGTATCGAGGACATCGACACGCCGCGCACGGTTCCCGGCGCCGATCGGGCGATCATGCGCCAGCTGCAGACGCTGGGCCTGCATTGGGACGGCCAGGTCCTGTGGCAATCCCATCGCGACGCGGCCTACCGCCAGGCACTGGAGGACCTGACCGCGCGCGGGCTGGTCTACGGTTGCGCCTGCACGCGCCGGGAAATCATCGAGAACCACGCCGCGCTCGAACAGGCGCGCGGCCAGCGCCTGGCCTTGCTGGACGGCGAACGGCCGTATGTCGGGACTTGCCGCAACGGGCTGCCGCCCGGCAGGCAGCCGCGCGCCTGGCGCCTGCGCGTACCGCCCGGCGAGGAAACCTTCACCGATCGCTGGCTGGGCCCGCAACGGCAGGACGTGGCGCAGGCCGTGGGCGATTTCGTACTGCGTCGTGCCGACGGCATGTGGGCCTATCAATTGGCCGTGGTGGTGGACGATGCGGCGCAAGGGGTCACCGATGTCGTCCGCGGCGCCGACCTGCTCAGCTCGACGGCGCGCCAGCGCGTGCTGGCCCGGCTGATCGGCGCGCGGCCGCCCCGCGTCATGCATGTGCCACTGGTCCTGGACCCCGCGACGGGGCTGAAACTGTCCAAGCAGAATCACGCACCGGCGCTGGATCTTGCGCGGCCCGTGGAGCAACTGGCGCTGGCCTGGCGGACGCTGGGCTTCGGACCCATCGCGGCCGACACGCCGGATGCTTTCCTGGCCCAGGCCGTGGCGCAATGGGCGCGCCGCTATAAAGGCTGAAGGTCGGCATTCAGCAGGCGTACCAGCAGCCCCGTGCCATCGTCCCCCACCCGGAACTCGCCGTAGCGGGCCTGCTCATATCGCGCCCCCTCGCCCTCCGGGAAGAAATACGCATTGGTGACCAGGCGCACGCCGTCGGCGCGCACGCGGTAGCGCAATACGACCTCCGCCGGGTCGTGGGGCTGGGGATCGGCCTGCACGCGCAAGGGCTGCGCCACGCCTTGGGCATCGGGCTTCAGGACCAGGTAGCCATCGGTGCGCGGCCCGCCCCACAGGCCCGCCACGGCGGGCGGCTGGCCGTCCTGCAGCCGGGCGATGTCCTGCGCGGCGGCGAAACGCAGCGCCATATAGTCGCCCTGCATGAAGGCGCGGGGGTCGACGGGCGCCAATGCCAGCCGGACCACGTGCCCGGCGGCAAGCAACTGCTCGCGTTGCCAGATACCGGTGTTGACCACGGCCAGGACCGCCGCCAGTCCGGCGACCATCACGGCCGCCCACAGCGGCCGGCGCGGCGAAAAAGGGGTGGCGGGCGCGACCGGCGCGACGCCTTCCAGCAGGCGCGGCAGGCGCCACGCGACCAGCCGCATCGCCAGCAGCAGCACGCCGGCGACCGCCAGCCAGACCGACTTCTGCAGCAGCGGTACGGCCAGCTGGTAGTAATACAGGACCAGATATATAAGCAGCACGGTCTGGCCGAACCGGCGCAGGCGCGGCCGTCCCAGGCCGAAGCCCAGCAGTATCCAGGCCAGGGCGAAGGCGATGCCCGGCGCGGGCATCCAACACACCGCCAGGACCAGCAGGCCCAGGGGCACGCCGGCACGGACGCTGGCAGGCAGGATGCCGCGCCGGGTCCGCATCAGCGCCCAGCCCACCGCCACGGGCAGCAGGGCGGCCAGCACCAGGAAAGCGGCCCCGGGCGGATGCAAGGCCCACAGTGGGCCCAGTTCCCACACCGGAACGCCCGTGGCCTGCAGCGCGCCCAGTTGCGCCGCCAGGGCGAAAGCCCACGCCAGCGGCTGCAGCATGTCGCGGCGGGCGGCCTGCATGCGTTCCCGGGCCAGGAAGGCCGCGGCCGCCAGCCAGGCTCCGCACACGCAGGCGGGCAGCCACACGGTCAGGCCGCGCACCATGTCGAAGCCCATCCAGCTCATCACGTTCTCGTACAGCGCCTCTGTGCCCGCTGAAAAGGACGTCAATATGAACAGGGCCAGCGCCATCATGAGGCCGCTGAGGAAACGCAGGATGGCGTCGGGCGCAAGGACGTAGACGGCGATGGCCAGCACCAGGATGAGCAGGGCGGCGCCCGTGGCCGAGTTGGATACCGACAGTCCCGCCACCACCAGGATCTGCCCGCAAAAGGCCAGCGCCGTCGCGCACTGGCGCCAGAACAGCTGCTGCGCGTTGCGCGCCACCGCGACACCGGCCACGCAGAGCACCAGCCCCAGCACCAGGGCCGCGGACGTAGTCTGGACGATGCCCGAGGCCACCAGGAAGAGCAGCAGCAGCAGGGTGGCGATCCAGGCGCTCAAGCCCAGCAGGCCCTGCACATACCAGGGCGTGGCGGTGCGGCGGGCGGCCTGCGGGCCCAGCTGTACCACCGCCCCGGCGGCGGGCTCCACCGCGCCGCCGGCCGATGCCGCGGTCTCGGGCGCGGCGGCCGGTGCCGCGGCGGCGGCATCCGCGGCGGCCGGCGAACCGGCGGCCGGCGTACCGGCGGCCGGCTCCGCGACGGGCGCGGTGGCGGGCGCCGCCGAGGCCGCCGGGACTTCGGCAGCGGCCGCCGTGCCGGTGCCGGCGGCCGCGACAGCCGTGCCGGCCGCCAGGCGGCGCAACCAGCGCGCGGCGATGACGGCCTCGCCCATCAGCAGCGCGGCCAGTGGCAAGGCCACCCAGACGCCGGGGTCGATGCGCAGCAGCCATTCGCCGACCACGCGCAGCGACACGCAGATCACGCCGGCGGCGAGCAGCGCCAGGATCACCAGGTCCAGGCGGATGCGGGTGTAGAAATATCCCAGGACCAGCGTCACGCCTACCCAGGCCAGGCCGGTATAGGTGCCCAGCCCCTCGACCACGGACTCGCCGAAGACCAGCGCCAGCGCCAGCACGCCGACCGCCAGCAGGGCCAGCACGCGCGGCCCGACGCCGGTGCGCGCATGCCAGCGGCGTGCGCACAATTCCCAGACCGCTAGCATCAGCAGGTCGGCCGCGCTGACCACCAGGCTGGGGAAGCCGGGGCCATCGAACACCGCCCACCAGGACAGCACTCTTTCGCCGAGCAGCAATGCGAGCGCGATGTTGGCCAGTATGATCCACAATAGCCACACGCCCTGGCTGCGCGCGGCCACGGCCCAGGGCAGCAGCAGCACCGTCCACAGCGCGAACAATTCCCAGGTGTCGGCGCCGGTCTGGTAGGTCTGGCCCACCAGGGCCAGCAGCGCCCCCAGCAGCACGCTTGCCAGGCCCACCACGCAGGCGCGGCCGTGCGCGGCGACGGCGGTGCGCGCGGGCCGCGCATACAGCCAGGCGGCGAGCAAGGCGCTTGCTGCCAGCAGTGCCTGCGCCCCCGCCAGGCGCTGGATCTTGCTCATGCCATCCCAGTTGGCGGCCACCCAGCAGACCGCCGCGCTGGCCAGGAGCAGGAGCCCGAGCGCCAGCGTCGCACGACCCAGGAACGCGCGCCAAGCGTGCAATTCCGATCCTGCCGGCGTACGGGTATCGACTTGCATGTGGCGATTCTCCCCTCTTATCATCCGCGCTATTGCGGCGGCCCGCCGCCATTGGATACTCATGAGCAAAACGTTGATTATTGCCGAGAAGCCCTCGGTCGCCCTGGATATATCACGCGCCCTGGGAGGCTTCGCGCGTGAGGGGGAATACTTTGAAAGCGAACGTTACGTCTTGGCGTCCAGTGTCGGCCATTTGCTGAGCCTGGTGGCGCCCAACGATCCCGTCAAGGGGAAATGGAGCTTCGCCCACCTGCCGGTGATCCCGCCCAAATTCGAATTGGATCCGACCGACAAGCGGTCGAACGAGCGCTTGAAACTGCTGGTCCGCCTGGCCAAGCGCAAGGATGTGGACAGCATCATCAACGCGTGTGACGCGGGCCGCGAAGGCGAGCTGATCTTTCGTTACATCATTCAATACGCGGGGGTCAACAAGCCCATACGGCGCCTGTGGCTGCAGTCCATGACGCAGGCGGCCATACGCGAAGCCTTCGCCAATCTGCGCGACGACACCGCGATGAAACCGCTGGAGGCCGCCGCCCGTTCCCGCGCGGAAGCCGACTGGCTGGTCGGCATCAACGGCACCCGCGCCATGACGGCCTTCAACAGCAAGGACGGCGGCTTCTTCAAAACGCCGGTCGGGCGCGTGCAGACGCCCACGCTGGCCATCGTGCACGAGCGCGAGAACCGCATCCGCGCCTTCGTTTCGCGCGACTATTGGGAAGTGCGCGCCACCTTCGTGGCGGCGGCCGGCTTGTACGAAGGCCGCTGGATCGACCCCGATTTCAAGAAGGACGAGCGCGATCCCGAGAAACGCGAATCGCGGCTGTGGTCGCTGGCGGCGGCGCAAAGCGTGGTCGCGGCCTGCCGCGAGCAGACCGGCACCGTCACGGAGGAATCCAAGCCTTCGACGCAGCTGTCGCCCGCCCTGTACGACCTGACCTCGCTGCAGCGCGAGGCAAATGGCCGCTTCGGCTTCTCCGCCAAAACCACGCTTGCCCTGGCACAGACCCTGTACGAGCGCCACAAGGCGCTGACCTATCCGCGTACCGATTCGCGCTATCTGCCCGAGGACTACATCAACACGGTGCGCGATACCATGCGCGTCCTGGCCGACGCCCAGGGCGGACCGGCGGGTGCCACGGCGCGCCACGCGGCGCAGATCGTCGCGCAGAACTGGGTCAAGCCGAACCGGCGCATCTTCGACAATAAGAAGGTATCGGACCACTTCGCCATCATCCCCACTTTGCAGGTGCCGCGCGATCTCAGCGAAGCCGAAGCCAAGCTCTATGACCTGGTGCTCAAGCGCTTCCTGGCGGTGTTCTTCCCGGCCGCCGAGTACCGCGTGACGACGCGCATGACGGAGGTGCAGGGCCACCGCTTCCGTACCGACGGCAAGGTGCTGGTGGCGCCCGGATGGCTGGCCGTCTACGGCAAGGAGGCCCAGGACGAGGACGCCAACCTGGTGCCCGTGGCCGACGGCGAAAAAGTCCGCACGGAAGAAGTCGAGGCAGTCGGCATGGCGACCAAGCCGCCGCCCCGCTACAACGAAGCCACGCTGCTGTCCGCCATGGAAGGCGCCGGCAAGCTGGTGGAAGACGAAGAACTGCGCGAAGCCATGTCCGAGCGCGGCCTGGGCACCCCGGCCACCCGCGCGGCCATCATCGAAGGCCTGCTCAACGAAGGCTACCTGCGCCGCGAAGGCCGCGACCTGGTGCCCACCGCCAAGGCGCGCCAGCTGATGACGCTGCTGTCGGGCCTGGATGTCACCGAACTGACATCGCCGGAGCTGACCGGCGAATGGGAACACAAGCTCAAGCAGATCGAACAGGGCGGTCTGCAGCGCGATGCCTTCATGCGCGAGATCGCGCAGATGACGCAGGTCATCGTCAAGCGCGCCAAGGAATACGAACGCGATACCGTGCCGGGCGACTACGCGACCCTGCGCACGCCGTGCCCGAAGTGCGGCGGCGTGGTCAAGGAAAACTACCGCCGCTACGCCTGCACCAACTGCGACTTTTCCATCGGCAAGCATCCGGGCGGGCGCACCTTCGAACTGCCCGAAGTCGAGGAATTGCTGGCCAAGCGCGAAATCGGCCCCTTGCAGGGCTTCATCAGCAAGATGGGCCGGCCCTTCGCCGCTATCCTGCGCATCACCGACGACTACAAGCTGGAATTCGACTTCGGCCAGAGCAACGACGAGGACAACGAACCCGTCGACTTCTCCGGCCAGACGCCCGTGGGGCCCTGCCCGATATGCCGTTCGCGGGTTTTCGAATACGGCATGAGCTACGTGTGCGAGAAATCCGTCGGACCGGAAAAGACCTGCAGCTTCCGTTCGGGCAAGGTCATCCTGCAGCAGGAAATCACGCGCGCCCAGATGGAAAAACTCCTGAACGAGGGCCGCACGGACCTGCTGGACGGCTTCGTTTCGAGCCGCACCAATCGCAAGTTCAAGGCCTACCTGGTGCGCCAGCCCGACGGCAAGATCGGCTTTGAATTCGAGCCGCGCGGCGACAAGCCGGGGGCCAGGACGGCTGGCAGGACGGCGGCCAAGACGGCGGCCAAAACCGCGGGCAAGACCGCGGGCAAGACCGCCACGAAGCGCGCGGCCAAGACGGCGACGCGTGTCGCCGGCAGCGATGGCGAGGCCGCCGGGGACGAGGCCGCCGCGCCGGCCGCCAAGAAGGCGCCCGCCAGGAAAACCGCGGCCCGCAAGGCACCCGCCAAGAAAGCCGCCGCCAGGAAGACCGCGACCAAGACAGCAGCCTGACCGGAAATTCCGGGGCAGATAAAACAGGAAGGAGACCGAGCACCATGCAGCAGCATTTCATCGACAATCGCCCCGTACCGTCCTCCAACGGCGAGTTCATCCCCGTCATCGACCCGTCCACGGGACGCGAATTCGACGCCATCCCGCGCGGCAACGCCAACGATATCGACCTGGCCGTGAAGGCGGCGCGGCGCGCCTACGAAGGCGCCTGGGGCGCCTTGACGGCCGCCGAGCGGGGGCGGTTGCTGCTGAAACTGTCGCTGCGGGTCATGGACCATTTCGACGAACTGGCCGCCCTGGAATCGCGCGATTGCGGCAAGCCCACCAGGCAGGCGCGCGCCGACGTCACGGCCATCGCCCGCTATTTCGAGTTCTACGGCGGCGCGGCGGACAAGCTGCATGGCGAAACGCTGCCCTACCAGAACGGCTATACCGTCCTGACGCTGCGCGAGCCGCATGGCGTGACGGGACACATCGTGCCGTGGAACTATCCGCTGCAGATCTTCGGCCGCAGCGTGGGCGGCGCCCTGGCCGCCGGCAACGCCTGCGTGGTCAAGCCGGCCGAGGACGCCTGCCTGTCGGTACTGCGCATCGCCGAGCTGGCCGCCGAAGTCGGGTTCCCGCCCGGCGCCATCAATGTGGTCACCGGATACGGCCATGAAGCGGGCGACGCGTTGGCGCGGCATCCCGGCATCGACCATATTTCCTTTACCGGATCGCCCGCCATCGGCATCCTGGTGACGCAGACGGCGGCGGCCAACCACACGCCGGTCACCACAGAGCTGGGCGGAAAATCGCCGCAAATCGTCTTCGCCGACGCGGACTTCGACGCCATGCTGCCCGTGGTGCTCAACGCCATCGTGCAGAACGCGGGCCAGACCTGCTCCGCCGGCAGCCGCCTGCTGGTGCAGCGCAGCGTGTACGAACAAGTGCTGGAGAAAGTCGGCGCCGCCTTTGCCAGCCTGCGTACCGGCCCGGCGGAGGCCGACCTGGACTGCGGCCCGCTGATCCGCAAGACCCAGCAGGCGCGCGTCGCCGATTTCCTGGCGCAGGCTGGCGCCGACGGCATCGCCACCGTGGCGCAGGGCAAGCTGAGCGACGGCGCCCCGGCGGGCGGTTTCTACCAGGTCCCGACGCTATTGCGCGACGTGCCGCTGGACCATCGCCTGGCGCGCGACGAAGTGTTCGGGCCGGTGCTGGCGGCCATTCCCTTCGAGGACGAGGCGGATGCCGTGCGCATCGCCAACGCCACGGATTACGGCCTGGTGGCCAGCGTGTGGACCCGCGACGGCGGCCGCCAGCTGCGCATGGCGCGCAAGGTGCGGGCGGGACAGGTCTTCATCAATAACTACGGCGCGGGCGGCGGCATCGAGCTGCCCTTCGGCGGCGTGAAGGCCAGCGGCCACGGCCGCGAAAAAGGCTTCGAGGCGCTGTACGGCTTTACCGTGCTGAAGACCATTTCGATCAAGCACGACTGAGCCTGGAGGACCCCGGGGGCGCGGCGCGGAGAGCCGCCGTCCCTGCATCGCTGGCGGTGTCGTGAACGGCCTGCGCGCCGCGGCGGCAATGGCACGCGCGGCGGTGCCCGCATCGCCGATATGCCGCGATGCGGATCAGGCCTCGTCCTCGTACCAGACCCCGCCGGCCAGCATCATGCGGTGATGGCCGTATCCCGCCGGCATCATGGGATAGCAGTTTTCCTGCTCCGCCACGCAGACGTCCAGGAAGTACGGGCCGCGGCTGTCCAGGCATTGCGCCAGGGCGTCATCCAGCCGCGCGGGATCGGTCACGCGGGCGGCATTCCAGCCGAAGGCCTTGGCCACGGCGACGAAGTCCGGCAGCGACGCGTTGTAGCTGTGGCTGTAGCGCCCGCCGTGGATCAGCTCCTGCCATTGGCGCACCATGCCCATGTAGCCGTTATTGCACAGCACGACCTTGACCGGCGCATCGTGCTGCACGGCCGTGGACAGCTCCTGGATATTCATCAGCACCGAGGCATCCCCGCTGACGCAGACCACCGTGCGTTCCGGATGGGCGATCTGCGCGCCAATCGCCGCGGGCAGGCCATAGCCCATCGTGCCGGCGCCGCCGGAGGTCAACCAGCGGTTGGGCGCATCGAATTTCAGGTATTGGGCGGCCCACATCTGGTGCTGCCCCACGTCGGTGGAGACGACCGCGTCGCGGCCCGCCAAGGCGGCATCCAGGCGCGACATCAGCTGCTGCGGCAGGATGGCGTCATCGCGCGGCGCCACGCGCAGGCAATCCTTGGCGCGCCAGCGCTCGATGCGATGCCACCAGGTTTCCAGCTGCGCGGCCGGCGGCGCGCGGTCCGCCAGCGCCTGCCGCAAGGCATCGACCAGCGGCAGGCAATCGCCCACCATCGCCACGTCCACCCGCACCACCTTGTTGATGGACGCCGGGTCGATATCGATATGGATTTTGCGGGCGTGCGGGCAAAAGTCCGCCAGGCGCCCCGTGATGCGGTCGTCGAACCGTGCCCCCACGCAAACGATCAGGTCGGCGTGATGCATGGCCAGGTTGGCCTCCAGCGTGCCGTGCATGCCCAGCATGCCCAGGAATCGATGATCCGAGGCCGGGAACGCACCCAGGCCCATCAAGGTCAGGGTGCAGGGCGCGCCGGTCTGCCGCACCAGGTCCGTGAAGGCCGCGCAGGCCTCGGGGCCCGCATTGATCAGCCCGCCGCCGCCGTAGAACACCGGCCGCCGTGCCTGCGCGATCAGGTCGGCGGCGCGGCGCACGGCGCTTTGCGGCACCTTGAAGCTGGCCTTGGCGGCCTGGCGCCGCGCCCGCAAGGCCGTCACGCCATGGCGCTCGTCGGCCGGCAGCGTCTCGTCCTGGTCGGCGGGCAGGGCCAGTTGCACATCCTTGGGAAAGTCGACCAATACGGGCCCCGGACGGCCCTGGCGCGTCAACGTCAAGGCACGGGCCACCGTATCGGCTACCGCGTCCACGCGCATGATCTGCGTATTCCATTTGGTGACCGGCCGCGAAATACCGATGGCATCGCATTCCTGGAATGCGTCCGTGCCGATGGCCGCCGTGGCGACCTGGCCGCTGATGCACAGCACGGGGATGGAGTCGCACATCGCATCCAGCAAGCCCGAAGTGGTATTGGCCATGCCGGGCCCGGAGGTGACCAGCACCACGCCGGTGCGGCCGGTACTGCGGGCGTAGCCTTCGGCCGCATGCACGGCCGCCTGCTCATGGCGAACCAGCACGTGGCGCAAGCGCGGCTCGGCGTACAGGGCGTCGTACAGCGGCAGCAGCGCCCCTCCCGGATAGCCGAAGATCGTATCGACCCCGTGGGCGATAAGCGTTTCCAGCAGGATGCGGGCGCCGTTGGCCACAGGAGGAGTGCCGCCGGCGTCGGCACCAGTCAAAGCCCGGGAAGGAAGACGGTCGTTCATAGGACATCATCTTAGGGAAGATTCGTCGGAATTTTTATCTTGTTTTTCTAGCTTTGGCGCAAAAACGCAGTAAATTCGTCCTATAAATCGAAGGATCGAAGAAAATGCGTCTGGACAAATTCGACTTGGCCATTCTGCGGGTGCTGCAGGACAACGCCCGCGCCAGTCTCAACGAAATCGGCGCCGCGGTCGGGCTGTCGTCCACGCCATGCTGGAATCGCATCAAGCGGATGGAAACCGCGGGTGTCATCCGCGGCTATACGGTCAATATCGACCCCGCGGCGCTCGGCTTCATGGACACGGTCATCGTCCATGTCACCCTGGAAAGCCACAGCGAGGAAACCCTGTACGAGTTCGGCCGCGCGCTGGCCCGCATACCGGAGGTGCTGGAAGCCTTCCTGGTGTCCGGCGACTACGACTACTCCATCCGCATAGCCGTGCGCGATACGCGCGACTACGAGCGCCTGCTGCGCGAGCAGCTCTACCGCATACCCGGCATAAGGCACAGCAAGTCCAGTTTCGTCCTGCGCCGCCTGAAGGAATCCATGCTGCCGCTGACGCCGCCCGCGCCGATATAATCCCCCGTCACTTCGACCGATCGCACCTTCCGCGAGCGGCTACCCCCTTACCGCGCCGGCGCGCGGAACCTGGCTGGACATGACCGAAGCAACCCCCAAACCCTGGCACGTCGTGCGGCGTTCCAAGCTGCACGGCAACGGCGTCTTCGCGGCGCGCAAGATACCCGCCGGCACCCGCATCCTGGAATACGGTGGCAAGCGCATCAGCGCCAAGGAAGCGGACCGCCGCCATCCGACCAACCCGGACGATCCTTTCCACACGTTCTTTTTCTCGCTGTCCTCCGGCAAGGTGATCGACGGGGGCGACCATGGCAACGACGCCCGCTGGATCAACCACAGCTGCGCGCCCAACTGCGAGTCGCAGGAAGGCAGCGGCGGCAAGCGCGTCTATATCCATGCCCTGCGCGACATCAAGCGCGGCGAAGAGCTCTTCTACGACTATGGGCTGGTGCTGGACGGCAAGATCACCAAGGCCATGAAGGAAGGCTACAAATGCCTGTGCGGCGCGCCGGAATGCCGGGGCACCATGCTGGCCCTGCCTGAAAAGAAAAAGAAGAAAAAGAAAGACTAGGCCGCGGACCGCCTGTCTTCTTGCATGGCGAAGGCCGAAACCAGCGCGCCATGCGGTCTGCCGGGATGCGCCGGCGGGCCGGCCGCGGCCCCACCCGGGCCAGCCGGGCCACCCGTAAATCAAAACCGATCGCCGGAAAAGTAGAAGTACCCGAAGCGCGACGCCCCTACCATGCGACGGTCAGCATGGGGGCGCCGCGGCGGCATCCCGCCATGCCCGCACCCATCGGGAGACAGCAGACATGGCGAGCGATCACCACCGGTCGGTCAAGGATGCCGGCGCCAACCCACCCTCGACGTCCACGCGGCTCATCCAATCGCCCGACATGGGCGAGGGCCCGAATGCCGTCAGCTGGCTGGTCGGCGATGTCAATGGCGATGGCAAGGCCGAGATCTGCCAGCAATACACGAACAGCAATGGCAAGCTCGGGATAATCGTCTACGGCTGGAACGGCACCGACATGGTCGTGCTGAAGCAGAACGACGACATGGGCCAGGGGCCCAACGCCATCAACTGGCTGATCGGCGATGTCAATGGCGACGGCAAGGCCGAGATCTGCCAGCAATACAAGAACGGCAATGGCAAGCTCGGGATGGTCGTCTACGGCTGGAACGGCACCGACATGGCCGTGCTGAAGCAGAACGACGACATGGGCCAGGGGCCCAACGCCGTCAGCTGGCTGATCGGCGACGTCAACGGCGATGGCAAGGCCGAGATCTGCCAACAATACAAGAACGCCGACAACGGCAACCTGGGCATGATCGTCTACGGCTGGGACGACCACGACATAAAAAAGATATGGACGATATGGCAGCAGGACGATATGGGGCAGGGTCCCAATGCCCTGACGTGGCTGATCGGCGACGTCAACGGCGATGGCAAGGCCGAGATCTGCCAGCTATGGGATAACGGCGGCAAGCTGGCCATCATCTTCTATATGTGGGCGGAAGATGGCATGCATACAACCGTACCGACGTACCCGGGTTGGTTCATGGATGCGGAAGCCTCCACGGCGGGCTCGGGCTGGTTCATCGGAGATGTCAATGAAGATGGCTGGACCGAGATGTGCCACTGGTGGAGCGACAGCAGCAGCGTAGGGGCCTCGCTGTACGAATACTTCGCGGGCAAATGCGCACGCGGCCCGGGCGCGCGCAGGTACTACGTCTCGAGCACCCCGCCGCCGCCCGTCGGTTTCGTGCTGGGGGATTTCCGCGGCAAGGGCCGCAAGGAATTGTGCGAAGCCTACGCGACGGGCGGCGCGCTCGGCATGATGCTTTTCACGTTCTTCAAGGGCAGCACCCTGAAGGGGAAAGCGGAATGGGGCAGGGACAACATGAATCAGGGTCCGAACGCCATCGCATGGCTGGCGGGGAACTTCATGGGCCCCATCCAGGACGGCCAGACCACGGTTCAGCGTGAGCAAATCTGCCAACTATGGGACAACAACGGCAAGCTGGACATGATCGTCTACGGTTGGAAGGGGGGCAGCGACGGCTTCCAGGATGGCGACTACGGAGACGGGGACGGCGGTATTACGGTGTTGTGGCCCACCGCATAGCCGGCATGCCGGCGAATGGAGGGTCGCGCGCCATGAATATCGCTTATCCGGGCTTGCGCCGTTGCCTGTGGACGATCGCCGCATGCCTGCCGCTGCTATGCCCGCCGCCCGGGATTTCAATCTCCTGCCAAACGCGCCGGAACGCCGTTAGGGCGCGTTCCGCCGCCCTTACCCCTCGGCACAGTGCGGCCTTCCGCGGACCTTGCGCATGCGATGGCATACAATGCGGCCATGCCGCTACCCGCGGCATGCAGTACGTCTTCAGGGCGGGGTGAAATTCCCCACCGGCGGTAGGCCATGCAAAGTGGCAAGCCCGCGAGCGCCCGCGGTCCGGCAACGGTCGGCGGGGTCAGCAGATCTGGTCAGATTCCAGAGCCGACGGTCATAGTCCGGATGAGAGAAGATGTGCCGGCACACTTCCGTACCCCGCGCGCCGAGGCGCGCACGCGGTTTTGCGTTTGGCTCCATAGCCCTGGAACGTTTTTCGCCCAACTTTTCCGCGAGAGCGTTTCAATGTCCCAAGCATCGTCCTACCCCACCGCCGCCAACCGGCACGCACCGTCCATCTTCGCGCAACCCTTCCCCATGCGGCTGGCGCGCGCCCTGCACCATATGCGCCTGGGCCGTCCCGTCATCCTGCTGGATGACGACGACCGCGAGAACGAGGCGGATCTTATCGTCGCCGCCGACAAGATCACGGTCCCCGTCATGGCCCAGCTGATCCGCGATTGCAGCGGCATCGTCTGCCTGTGCCTGAACGACGAAACCCTGGACCGCCTGGCGCTGCCGCCCATGACGGCCCGCAACGAAAGCCGCCACGGCACCGCCTTCACGGTCTCCATCGAGGCGCGCGATGGCGTCAGCACCGGCGTTTCCGCCAGGGACCGCGTCACCACGATACGCGCGGCCATCGCCCCGCAGGCCCGGGCCGGCGATGTCGTCAGCCCCGGCCACGTCTTCCCGCTGCGCGCCCAGCCGGGCGGCGTCCTGGCCCGTCGCGGCCACACCGAAGGCTCCGTCGACCTGGCCATCCTGGCCGGCCTGCGTCCCGCCGCCGTGCTGTGCGAACTGATGAACGACGACGGCACGATGACGCGGGGCGAGGCCATCGACCGCTATGCCGCCAGGCATGGCCTGGTCGCGCTGACCATCGCCGAACTGGCGGACTACCGCCGCGGCCTGGAAACGCAGGAAGCGCCGTCGATGGAACTGGAATCGCAGGCGGCCTGAGCGCGGTCCCGGGGGGCGACGAACCGCCGTCCTCCGCTTTCCCATCCGCGGGATCGCCGCATAGGGCGCCATGCCGCCAGATCAGGACCGCGAGGCCAGGTCCCGCGCGACGCGGGCCAGGCAGGCCGCCACGTCGCCCACCACGACGGTCGCGCTGCAAGCCAGCATCAGGTTGAGGTTCATGCCGAAGTCTTCGACGGTATCGCCACGCGCATCGATGTGCGCATGGCCGTCCGCGGATTTGCCCACGGCCACCTGCTCGACGATGGAGCTTTCGACAGACGTATACGCCCACACCGGCTTGCCCAGCGCGATCGCATAGCCGACCTCGAAGGCGGTGCCGGAGTCCGGTTCCGCCCCGCGGAAGGGGTTGAGGTTCGCGAGCACGCCGTCGGCGCGGCCTATCAAGGCGATGTTGGCGCGATAGATCCAGGCCGCCAGATGGCGCCCGCTCAAGTGCGCGGGGCCGGCCTTGTCCAGGGGATACAAGCCCTGCAGGCCATGTTCGGCGCACAGGGCCTTCAGGCGCTCGCCATGGGCCACGGCATCCGGCCGGAATACGTCGGGCCCGGCCAGGTACAGGGAAAACGGTCGCGCGGGAGAAGCCGGCATGCCTTGCATTCCATGGTGGTTGGCGCGCCGTGGCGGTGCCGGCGCGGCGCCGCGGCTAGAACATCGTGTTCCGGTTGGCGGGGTTTTCCGGGATGTCCTGGCTGACGTCCCAGTGTTCGACGATCTTGCCGTCGCGCAGGCGGAAGATATCGACCACGGCTTGGCCCGTGTCCTCCGGCGATTCCTTCCACAGCGAATGCACCACGACCAGATCGTCTTCCGCGATCATGCGCTTGATATCCGCCGTGGCCATCGGATGCTGTTCCAGGTACGGCCCGTAGAAGTCGGCCATGGCCGAGGCGCCGTCCGGCAGATAGGGGTCGTGCTGGATCAGGTTCTTGTCGACATAGGTCTGCAGCGCCTTGTCGACGTTCTTGTCCTGGAACAGCATGCGGAAGAACGCCGTCACCACCGCCTTGTTGTCGGCCGGCGCCGATTGCGCGGTGGCGCACAGGCATGCGGCCGCGCAGAACAGGAAAGTGGCGGCGAAAGGTTTGAGCTTCATGCTGGTTCCGGACTGATAAAAACGGGCGGACGGGCCTGCGGCGCGCCCGCGGCGTGCCAGTGTAAACAAACTCAGGCGGCCTGGGCCTCCCGCTGCTGCTGGTAGACCTGCAGATGCGAGTAAGCCACGCGCAAATAAGGCGTGGCGATGCCGCGGGCGGCGCCACGGGCGATCATATCGCCGACGATGTGGTCGGCCTCCACGCGCAGCCCCTGCCGCAGGTCGCGGAACATGGACGCGGTGACCGGCGACGCGGTGTCGGTGAACAGCTTGCGCGCCGCGCCATCGGCCTGCGGCCGCACCCGGTAGCCGGCCGCGGCCGACACCGCCTGCGCTTCGGCGAGCAGGTTCAGCATGATGGCCTGGCCATCCGCCGTCGAGGCGATCTCGCCCACCGAGCCGCGCATCAGGCAGGTGCCGGCCGCTAGCGAGCAGAGGAACACGTATTTTTCCCAGCAATCCTGATGGATGGTCTCGCTCAGGCGCGCCGAAAAATCGGCGCGCGACAGGGCCTGCTCGACCGCCACGCAGCGCTCGCTGCGCGGGTCGCCCGCCCGCTCGCCGAACAGGAAACTGGCGTGGGCGCCCATATGGACGATTTCGCCTTCCGGCCCCAGCGTGGCGCTGATCTGGCACAGCCCGCCCAGCACCCGGTGGGCGCCGAAGGTATGGTCCAGCACGTCGTAGTGCGCCATGCCGTTCATGATGGGCAGCACCGCGGAACCGGGCCCCACGGCGGGCCTGATGGCGGTGACGGCGCTGCCCAGGTCGTAGGCCTTGCAACTGAGCACGATCACGTCGTAATGGCCGTCGAGGTCGTTGATCGTAGCGACCTTGGGGCGGATCGTGGCATCGCCACGGGGGCTGCGCAGGCGTAGGCCGTGCTCGCGCAGCGACGCCGCGCGCGCATCGCGCACCAGGAAGGTGACGTCGACGCCGGCCTGTGCCGCGCGTCCGCCGAAATAGCCGCCGGTACCGCCGGCGCCCAGGAACAACATCCGCATCTTTATCTCCATCTGCCCGCGGCCCGTCGCCCGCCGCCAGCCCCGCATTATGCGCCGAGATGGCATGGGGGCGCGACGCCCGCCCGGGCCGGAAAGGTCACATCGCGGGGGCCTGCCCCCGCGCGGCCTGCCTGCTACGATGCGCCGGCAGCCTTGACGCCTCGCTGAAAGCCGGTGACGGCCGCCGTGTCGCCATCGAGCCGCACTTTCCGCCCTATCGGGAGACGCGCGTGGATCTTCTCATCAATATCGACGTCGACGACATCGCCCTTGCAGAGGCCTTCTACCGCGACGCCTTCGGACTGCGGCCGGGACGGCGCTTCGGCGAAGACGGCGTGGAGATGCTGGGAGCCGCCGTGCCGATCTATCTCTTGCGCAAGCAGGCCGGCACCCGCCCGGCGCCGCAAGCCACGGGCGCGCGGCACTATGGCCGGCACTGGACGCCAGTCCATCTGGACATTGTGGTCACGGATTGCGACGCGGCGGTGGCGCGGGCAGTGGCGGCCGGCGCCACGCTGGAGACGCCCGCCACCACCCATCCCTGGGGCCGGATCGCCGGCCTGGCCGATCCCTTCGGCCACGGCCTGTGCATCCTGCAATTCCTGGGGCGCGGCTACGATGCCATAGCCGGGCAGGCGGACGGCTGAGCGCGGCCCCGGGATCCGGCCACAGGCCAGGGGCCATCAATCGAAGATTTCGTGCCAGAAGGATTTCTTGCGGTAGCCACGGTCGTAGCCACGGTCGCCGTAGTGGAGCTCGCGGTCGTCGTGGCCATAAGGGCGCCCGGCCGGCTGTTGCGGCGGCTGCGGCGGGGGCGCCGACGCCTGCGACATGCCGCTTTCCTGGACGCTGCGCTCGATCAGCTTGTCCAGTTCGCCGCGGTCCAGCCATACGCCCCGGCATTGGGGGCAATAGTCGATCTCGATGTTCTGCCGCGACGACATGACCAGATCGGGTTCTCGGCAGGTAGGGCACTTCATGGCGGTCTCCTTACGTTTTCCTGAACGAAGGTAGACCGCCCGGCGCCGGGATGGTTCCCCGGCATCGTCGGCCGCCACCGGCGCCCCTCGCCGCGGAGCCCGCGGCTATCCGCGTGGCCCCGCTGGCACGCGGTCAGCGCGGCCGGTGCCAGACCTTGCTGACCGCCCGGATCGCCGCCCAGGCCATCCAGCGGCCGTTGGTCAGCCGCGCCCGGGGCAGGCGGCGCATGACTTCGATGGCGAAGCCGCCACGGCGATGCCATTCGCGCTTGCGGACCTGGCTATCGGTCCGGCGGCCTTCCAGCCAGTCGAACTTGCGCAGCCCCGGCTTGTAGACCGGCGGGATGTTGAAGATCAGGATGTAGGCCAGCCGCGGCGCATCCGACGTGTTCGGGCCGGTGTAGTGCAGGGTCCGCATATCGTGGACGGTGCAGCCGCCGGCCGGTAGGGGCACGGCCACTGCCTTGTCGCGCGGGAATTCGTCGCAGCATTCCAGCGGATGCAAGGTCTTGTCGTAGCCCGGCGAACGATGCTTGAGCACGTCGTAGCGGTGCGACCCGGGAATGAACTGCATGCAGCCATTGACCTCGCCCACGGGTTGCAAGGGCAGCCAGATACTGAGTTCGCGGTACTCGAAGTCCGGCGAGCGAAAGGCCTCGTCCTGGTGCCACGGCGTCTCCGGTCCGACGCGCGCCGGCTTGAGCAGGGCGTGTTCGCCGTACAGCGCGGCGTCCTCGCCCAGCAGTTGGCGCGCGATGGCCAAGGCGCGGCGGTGATAGGTCGTCTTCAGCAGTTCCGGGGCGTAGTGCGAAGGGTCGTGCAGGCTGGGAAAGGTTTGCGGCTTGTCGGGATCGTCGCGGCTGGCGAAGTCGTATTGCGCGCCCTCCTCATAGCCCACCTTGTTCTCGAACATGCGCATCAGCGTCTGCCGTATCTGCGCCACCTCATCGGGGGGGCAGATCTCTTCCAGGGAGATATACCCCCGGGCCTTGTATTCAAGCGTCGTTTCTTCCGGAAGGAGATAATCCTGGCTCACATCGCGCTCCGCACTGGTCAGATACCCCGCCGCGAACCGAACCGTTAGCGGCTATGTACGGCGTAAGGTATCTTTTCAAAAGCGCAGCAACTATCGCTCATCCTTCCTAGGACGGAAGCGGCGCGCGGCTCAACCGTTGAGCGGAAAAGGATGGGCAGCCGGCGGGCGCCGCGCGTGGCGCCGCTACCGGTTCGACCGAGACGCTAAAGCTGAGCAGCTTGTCCCGCACCCCCCGGATGGGTGACCAGGAAGCTGAAGAGACGGGCCCGCACGGCGTCCAGTTCGACCGCGTCCGCCGGCGCCGCGCCGAGCCGCTGCGCGCCCCAGTCGATGGCATGATCGCGGGCCTCGCGGATGACCGCCACGCCGGCCGCGCGCAGGCGGCTGGCATAGGCCCGGCCCTCGTCGCGCAGCGGGTCGTCGGGGCCGCTCAGCAGCAGCAGCGGCGGCAAACCGGCCAGGCGGGTACCGGCCATCGGGGTGGCGTAAGGATGGCTGGCATCGCAGGGACAGGACAGATAGCCGCGCCAGCCGCCGGCCCATTGCGCGCCGGCGGGCGTGCCTTGGGCCGCGCGCACGGAGGCCGTGCCCATGCTGGCATCCAGCATGGGCGAGAACAGGATCTGGCCGTCCACGGGCGGCCCCAGGCGGTCGCGCGCCATCAGGGCGACCGCGGCGGCAATACAGCCGCCGGCTTCCTCGCCCGCGACGAATAGCGCGGCGCCCCTGCCGGCCAGTTGCTGGCGATGCTGGTGGGCCCATCGCAGCGTCGCATAGGCGGCTTCCACCGCGGACGGGAAAGGATGGTCGGGCGCCAGCGGGTAATCCACCGATAGGACGATGGCGCCGGCGTCGGCCAGCAGTTGCGCCACGGTGGAGGGCTGGTCCACGGAACCGGACACGAAAGCGCCGCCGTGGAAGTGCACCGCCAGCGGCGTGGCGGCGCCTTGGGCGCGGCGGCCGTAGAAGCGCACGCGGTGCGGAGGCAGTACATCGGCAGGCGCGGAGCCGGCCGGTGAAGCAGCGGCGCCCGCGGGCAAGGGCCGCGGCGCGGCAATATCGGGATGGCAGGACATGACTATCGACCGGTGCCCCGCCGGGTGCGGACGGGGCGTATCTACGATGCGCTAAGCATAGAAAATGCCCGCGCCCGGATAAACCAGCCCGCCATGACTTAATAAGTTACCCGTTACGACTAATGCACGTGCATGACGCGCCGTCGCCTATGAAAAAATAGCCGGTCCGAAAACCACTACCGCGATACCTATGGCAGACCCCCACATCGAAACCGTCTTCGTGCAGATCCGCGGCAAGGTACAGGGCGTGGGCTTTCGCATGGCGACCGTGCGGCGCGCGCATATGCTGGGTGCGACCGGCTGGGTGCAGAATGCCGCCGACGGCTCGGTGGAAGCCCTGGTGCAGGGTACGCCGGACCAGGTGGACCAGATGCTGGAATGGCTGGGCCGCGGCCCGCCGGGCGCGCTGGTCCGCGAAGTGACGTCGCGCCGCGAATTCATCGACAAGCGCTACGGCAGTTTTCAGCAGCTGTAGGGCTGCGACTCCGCCGCCGCGCCGCGTTCGCGCACCGTGCGGCGCAGGGCGGAAACGAACAGCTGGGCCGAGCGAGACAACGGCGTATTGTTGGGCAGCAGCATCTGCGCCTTCACTTCCGTGCGCGGCCGGTAGGGCAGCGTCACGACGCCACGGTCGCGCGGGGCCCACAGATGGAAGGGATCGATGATGGCCGCGCCCGCGCCGGAACGCGCCAGCGAGCACGCTACCGAGGTCAGCGTGACTTCCATGGCGATGCGCCGCACCACGCCGGCGCGGCGGAAGCTGTCTTCGATCAGCGCGCCCAGTGGCTGCGTCTTGCCGAAAGAGATGAGCGGATAGGGGGCCAGGTCCGCCGGCGTGACCGACTCGCGGGCCGCCAGCGGGCTGTCGGGGTGCACCACGCAAACCAGCTCCGCGGCGCAGATGTCGCTGATACGTCCCTTGACCATGCGGCCGTCGCGATGATGCAGCGGCGACAGCCCCAGGCCGAAATCCACGCGCTCCTGCACGACGTTCTCGAACACACCCAGATTGTCGACCGTGAAGACGGAAATCTGGATGTGCGGCCAGGATCGCTGGAATTCCGCGATGGTGGGCGACAGCAGATTGTCAGCCAGCGTCGGCACCGACGCCACCTGCACCGTGCCCACCGTCATTTCCCGCATGTCGTCCATCAGACGGTTGACCCGCTCGATGCTGTCGAAAATGCGGTTCAGCTCCGCCAGGATCACTTGCGTTTCCCGCGTGGCCTGCAGGCGTCCGTGCTTGCGCACGAAAAAAGGAAAGCCCGCCTGTGTGGCGCAGTCGCGCAGCATCAGGCTGATGGCGGGCTGCGAAATACCCAGCGCGGCGGCGGCCTCGGTCACGGAGCCGTGCACGCTGACGGCGCGGATGACTTCCAACTGGCGGACGGTAAGCGACATCCTGTCTCCTCCTGCATAAGGCTGGCTTATGTGGAAATTAGTCGGCCTCAATTGATTTTATCTACCTGCCTCCCTATCCTGGCTTGCAGAACAAGGCCCCGACAAAAAAAACGGCAGGCCGCCAGGAGACAACATGACGAACCCAACGGGGTGCGGCGCATGAATATCGTGTCCGTCGCATCCGAAGTCGTGTCGCTGCCCTTCGACATGGGCGGCCCCTACCAGCGCTTCGCCGGCGCCCTGTGGGACCGGCTGGACATCCTGCTGGTACGCGTGGAAACCGAGGACGGCCTGGTGGGTTGGGGCGAGGCCTTCGGCCACGCCGCCATCCCCTCCACGCGCGCCGCCCTCGACACCATCGTCGCGCCGCTGGTCATCGGCCGCGACGCCGGCGACATCGCCGGCATGACCCGCGCGGTGCTGCACGCGACCCACCTGCTGGGCCGCAACGGCGCCTACGTCTTCGCGTGGTCGGGCGTGGAGATCGCCCTGTGGGACCTGCTGGGCAAGCGCACCGGCCTGCCCGTGCATCGCCTGCTGGGCGCGGCGCCCTGCGCCGACCTGCCGGCCTATTCCAGCCTGCTGAACTACAGCGACGACGCCCTGGTGGCGCGCAATACCGCGGCCGCCGTGGAGCAGGGCTACCGGCACGTCAAGCTGCACGAAGTCACGCGCAGCGCGGTGCGGGCCGCGCAGGCGGCGGGGGGCCCGGAAACCGCCATCATGCTGGACACCAACTGCGCCTGGGACGTGCCCACGGCGCTGGCCATGGCCGACAGCCTGCGCGGCGACGGCATGTACTGGCTGGAAGAGCCGGTGTGGCCGCCGGAAGACACGCTGGGCCTGGCCCGCGTGCGGCAGCGCGGCATTCCCATCGCCGCGGGCGAAAACGTCGCCGGCCCGCAGGGTTTCCAGCGCCTGCTGGAAGCCCAGGCGCTGGACATCGCGCAACCCAGCGTCACCAAGATCGGCGGCATCGGCGAGGCCATGCGCGTGGCCACGCTGTGCCAGGTGCATGGCGTGCAGACGGTGCCGCATTCACCCTACTTCGGCCCGGGCTTCGTCGCCACGCTGCACATCGCCGCGGCGCTGCCCGCCAAGCCGCTGATCGAAGTCCTGTGGCTGGACATGGAAGCCAATCCCTTCGATCCCTGGGTGCGCGCGCGCGACGGCCGCGTCGCGGTGCCGCAGGGACCGGGCCTGGGTTGCGATCCCGATCCAGAAGTGCTGGCGCGCTACCGCGTCGGCGAACGCCACGTTACCCGGGAGAAGCACGCATGAAGATAGAACGCCTGGAAACCCGCGCCCTGTCGCTGCCGCTGGACCGGCCCATCGAAAGCGCGCTGGGATCGATACGCGGCTGCGGCGTGGTACTGGTGTATGCCTATACCGATGCCGGCATCGTCGGCGAGAACCTGGTCTTCACGCTCAACGACCGGCGCACCGGCGTGCTGCAGCGCATGGTGGACGAACTGGCCGACCTGGTGGTGGGCCGCGATGCCGGACACATCGCCGGCTTCTGGGCGCGCGCGTGGAAGGACATCAACTTCTTCGGCCACAAGGGCGTGCCGGTGATGGGCATCTCCGCCATCGACGGCGCGCTGTGGGACATCGCCGGCAAGGCCGCCGGCATGCCGCTGTACCGCCTGCTGGGCGGCGCGCGCGACCGGCTGCCGGCCTATCACAGCGGCGGCCTGTGGCTGGACCGCGATATCGACGGCCTGGCGCGCGAGGCCCAGGACATGGTGCGGCAAGGCTTCAAGGCCGTGAAAATGCGCCTGGGCATGCCGGACCCGCGCCAGGACGCCGAGCGCGTGCGCGCCGTGCGCCAGGCCATCGGTCCCGGAATCCGCCTGATGGCCGATGCCAACCAGGGCTTGAACGAAGCGCAGGCGATACGGCTGGGCCGCATGCTGGAGGAATACGACCTGACGTGGTTCGAGGAGCCGCTGCCGGCCTGGGACCTGGAGGGCGTCGCGCGCGTGGCCGCCGCGCTGGACACGCCGATCGCCAGCGGGGAAACCGAGTACACGCGCTACGGCTTCCGCACGATGCTGGGGCTGCGCAGCGCCGACATCCTGATGCCGGACCTGCAGCGCGTAGGCGGCGTCAGCGAATTCATGCGCGTGGGCCACATGGCGGAAAGCCACGACGTGCCGGTGTCCAGCCATCTTTTCCCCGAGACCAGCATCCAGGTCCTGGGCGCGCTGGCCAATGCCATCTATCTGGAATACATGCCCTGGTTTTCGTCGCTATACCAGGAGCGGCTGGAATTCGTCGATGGCGATGCCGTGGTGCCGGAAAGGCCGGGCTGGGGCTTCACGCTCGATCCGCGCCGCATCGCCGAGCTGCAAAACGCGCGCCGCTGAGCCAGCCGCGCGCGCCACGTTCGTGCCACCTCTCCGTCTGGCTATTCTCTTCAAGGAAAGACCATGCCTTTATCGCGTCGGAATTTCGTCCTGGGCACCACCGGGATACTGGGTGCGTCGGCCATCGGCGCGCCACGCTTCGCCAGGGCGGCCGACGAGCCGCTGCGCATCGGCTGGCTGGCGGCATTGACCGGGCCGAGTTCGGCGCCGGGCGTGGGCTTCGACCGCGGCGTCAAGTTCGCCGCGGAAACCCTGAACGCCGCGGGCGGCGTCAAGGGCCGCAAGATCGAGATCATCACGCGCGACACCCAGGGCGATCCCACCAAGGCGGTCAACGCCACGCAGGAGATGATCAACTCCATCAAGGTGGACGCGATCTGGGGCCCGACCAATTCCGGCGAGTCGCTGGCCGTCACGCCCATCATGGCGCGCGCCCGCATGCCGAATATCCATCCCTGCGTGATCGACAGCCTGATCGATCCCAAGAAATTCCCCAATGCCTTCCGCATCGCGCCGTCCAACGAACAATGGGACGACGCCACGCGCAACTATTGCCTGCAGGTGCTGAAGGTAAAGAAGGTCGCGGTGATCGGCGACACCACCGGCTACGGCGTCAGCGCGCTGAAAACCAGCGTCGCGAACTTCAAGCGCGACGGCGCGGAGGTGGTCTACAGCAACAACATCGACGCGACGCAACCCGACATGACGCCCGACATGACGCGCGCCCGCAATGCCGGCGCGGAGGTCATCGTCATCTGGAGCGTGTCCACCGGCATGGAAGCACGCCTGTTCAATGCGCGCGCCGAGATGGGATGGGACGTGATCTTCGCCGGCCATCCCTCCATGGCCTCGGGCGAGATCCGCGGCCTGCTCAGCAAGCCGCAGAACTGGGACAAGGTCTATGCGGTGGGCTACCGCAGCTGCAGCTACGACGCGAATGGCAAGTTGCCCGCGCGCTCGCAGGAATTCGTCGACAAGGTGAAGGGCAAGGTCAACCTGGACGACACGCTGTTCTGGTGGGTGACGGCCGGCTACGACGCGGTGCAGATGGTGGCCAAGGCGGTGCAGGAAAGCGGCGCGTCGTCCAAGGAAATCATCGCCTACTGGAACAGCCTGAACCCCTACCAGGGCTACTTCGGCAACTACACCTATACGCCCGACCAGCATAACGGCTATCCGACGGCCGACGTCGTCATGTCGGCCGCGAACTCGGCCAAGCACGGCACCTTCGCGCTGGCGCCCGGCTACGCCTGACCCGAAGGAGCAACGATGCTCGGTTCCATCATCGCATCCGGCCTGGCGATGGGCGCGGTCTACGCGCTCATCGGCATCACCTACAACACCATGTTCGCCACCTCGCGCGTCATGAGCTTCACCGCGGGGCAGCTGGGCATGCTGGGCGGCGTGCTGGGCTCGCTGTTCATCCTTAAGCTGGGCCTGCCGCCCTGGCTGGGTTTTCTCGCCACGCTGGCCGGATGCGCCGCGATGGGCGTGATCACCGAACTGGTGGCCGTACGGCCCGTCCTCAAAAGCCTGGACCAGCATCTTTACGTGCTGTCCACCCTGGCATTGGCTTTGATGGTGCAGCAGGTCACCGCGATCGAATGGGGCACGGAACCGCAGCCCTTTCCACGCCTGTTCGGCCTGGGTTCGGGCGTGACGGACGAAAAGTTCTGGCTGCCCGTCATCGCCTGCGCCCTGGTGGTGCTGGGCCTGGAATACCTGTACCGCCGCACCCTGGTGGGCATGGCCTTCCTGGCGGTGGCGGAAGACAACTTCGCCGCCCGCGCGCTGGGCCTGCCCGAGCGGCGCCTGCGCGTGTGGAGCTACGTGCTGGCGGCGGTCATCGGCGGCATCGCGGGCTTCGCCAGCGGCCAGCTGATGCTGGCCTTCTTCGCCAACGGCACGCTGCTGAACTTCTACGGCTTCGTGCCGGTGGCGCTGGGCGGCCTGGGCAACAACCGGGGCGCCCTGGTGGGCGGCCTGGCGCTGGGCCTGTTCCAGCAGGCGGCCAACTTCACGGTGGGCGGCGTGTTCGCCTCCATCGCCGTGTTCGTCTTGTTCATCGTCGTACTGCTGGCGGTGCCGCAAGGCCTGTTCGGCAGCTCGACCGCGCGGAGGGTGTAATGGCGGCCGACAGCGAACTGCAGGGTCATCGGCCCGCGGGCATGATGGCGCCCGGCGCCCATCCCGCCGCTGGAGATGCGGCGACACGCGCCGCCCGGGGGCCGACGGCGCACCCGCACGGCTCCGCCCATGCGCTGGGTGCCGCATGGCCCTTCCTGGCCATCTTCGCGCTGGCCGCATTGCTGCCGGTCAGCGGCAACACCTACTGGACCGTCATCGCCACGCGCGCGGCCATCTACTGGATCCTGGTATCCGGCCTGAACCTGGTGGTCGGCTACGCCGGCCAGCTGGCCATCGGCTATGTCGCCTTGCTGACCCTGGGCGCCTATATCACCAGCGTGCTGGCCGCCGGCAACGTCCTGCCCGCCCTGCCGCCCTTTGTCGCGCTGGCCTGCGCGGGCGTGGGCGGCGGCCTCTTCGGCCTGATCGTCGGCTTGCCGGCGCTAAGGCTGCGGACCTTCTATTTCGCCATGACGACGCTGGGCTTCGCCACCATCGTGACGCAGATCGCCCTGGCATGGCAGGATGTCACCGGCGGCGGCATAGGCCTTTCCGGGCCCGCGCTGCCGGCGCCCTTCGATACGGAGCTGGGCCTGTACTACCTGTGCCTGGCGATCGCCGCGCTGTGCACGCTGCTGACCGCCAACGTCGCCCACAGCCGCCATGGCCGCGGCCTGATCGCCGTGCGCGATGCCGAAGTCGCGGCCGAGGCCAGCGGTATCTCCAAGGTCAGGCTGCTATCGCTGATCTTCGTGCTGGCGGGCGTGCTGGCGGCCATCGCGGGCGGCCTGTTCGCCTCGCTGCAGACCTACATCACGCCGGACGCCTTCACTTTCGAACTGTCGGTGCTGTTCTTCATCTCCATCCTGATCGGCGGACGCGGCTCCATCCTGGGACCGCTGCTGGGCACGGTCATCCTGACGGTGCTTCCGGAGATCGCCGCGCCGCTGGCCGCATGGTCGAACTTCCTCTACGCGCTCATGCTGCTGGTCATCGTCCTGGCCGCGCCCGGCGGCCTCGCCGCGCTGCTGGACTTCCGCAACCGCCGTCCGCTGCCGGCCAATCGCGCCATCGCCCCCGATCCGGCGCCGCTGGAACGGCTGCTGACCGCGGCGCCCGCGCACGGCGGCATCGCGCTGGAGGACATCGTGCTGAGCTTCGGCGGCGTGCGCGCCATCGACGGCCTGAGCCTGGCCATCGCGCCCGGACGCATACACGGACTGATAGGCCCCAACGGCAGCGGCAAGACCACGACGCTGAACGTGATCTCCGGCTATTGCACGCCCGAGGCCGGCACGCTGACGCTGGACGGCGCGCCGCTGCCGCCGGGCAAGCCCCTGCTGCGCGCGCCCCGCGGCATCGCACGCACCTACCAGACCCCGCGCATCATCGGCGAGGCCTCGGTGCTGCAGAACGTGATGATAGGCGGCACCCTGCAAGGCCACGCGTCATTCCTGGAAACCCTGCTGCACCTGCCGCGCCATGGCCGCGACGAAACCACGCTGCGCGACATGGCCCGCACCGCGCTGCGCGTCGTCGGCCTGGAGGCGGTGGCGGATGCGCGCGCCGACCGCCTGCAGCACAGCGAACTGCGCTTCCTGGAGATCGCCCGCGCGCTGATGCTGCGGCCGTCCTTCCTGCTGCTGGACGAACCGGCGGCCGGCCTGGCCGCGGAGGAAATCCGCCGTCTGGGCGACCTGATCCGCCACATCAGCCGGCACGGTACCGGGGTATTGCTCGTGGAGCACCATGCCGACCTGATCTTCGACATCTGCGATCACGTCACCGTACTGAACCTGGGCCGCAAGCTGGCCGACGGCACGCCGGCGCAGGTGCGCGAACACAAGGAGGTGGTCAGTGCATACCTTGGCGGATGATGGACGGACGGCGCCCGCCGCGCCCGCGGATACGCCGGCCGGCGCGGCGCTCCACGACGCAAGCGCGCGCGCCACGCCGCTGCTATCGGTACGCGGCCTGGACGCCGGCTATGGCAAGATCGGCATCCTGCACGGCATCGACCTGGACGTGAACGCCGGCGAAATCGTCGCCATCCTGGGCCCGAACGGCGCCGGCAAAAGCACGCTGATGCGCGCCATCTCCGGCCTGCTGCCCCTGACGGCCGGCAGCGTCTCCTTCAACGGCGCGGACCTGAGCCGCGCCACGCCGCGCGACGCGGCCCGCGCCGGCCTGGTGCACGTGATCGAGGGACACCGCGTCTTCACCCAGCAAAGCGTGATCGACAACATGATGCTGGCGGGCTACGATGCGCCGCGAGCGGAGCGCCGGACGCGCGTGGAGGAAGCCTTGGCGTTCTTCCCCGAAATCGCGGCCAAGCGCCATGACCGCGCCGGGGCCCTGAGCGGCGGCCAGCAGCAGATGCTGGTCGTGGCCCAGGGCTTGGTGAAGCGGCCCCGCTTGCTTATCCTGGACGAACCGTCCGCCGGCTTGTCGCCTGTCCTGGTCGACCGCGTACTGACCGTCGCCGGACAGCTGCGGCAGCAAGGCACGGCCATCGTGCTCGTGGAACAGCTGGTCGAAAAAGCGCTGGCCCTGGCCGACCGCGTGTACGCCGTGGCGCAGGGCCGTATCGCCATGCAGGCCGGCACCCGCGAACCCGACCTGGCCGCGCGCCTGGAGCGGGCCTATTTTGGAGACCATGGCCGTGTGGCAGCCCAGTGAACGCTATCCCGACCCGCGCATCGAAGTCATCGATCCGCGGTTTTCCCGCTACGTGATTTTTTCCGCCGCCGTCGAAAAACTGGGCGAGGGCATGCGCTGGGCCGAAGGGCCGGTATGGTTCGGCGACGGCCGCTACCTGCTGGTCAGCGACATCCCCAACAACCGCATCATGCGCTGGGACGAAGCCACGGGCGCCTTCAGCACCTTCCGCCAGCCGTCGCGCAATGCCAATGGCAACACGCGCGACCTGCAAGGCCGCCTGATCACCTGCGAACACGAAGGCCGCCGCGTCACGCGGACCGAACACGACGGCAGCATCACGGTGCTGGCCGACAGCTACCAGGGCAAGCGCCTGAACTCGCCCAACGATGTCGTCGTCAAATCCGACGGCTCGGTCTGGTTCACCGACCCGCCATTCGGCATCGGCGGCTGGTACGAGGGCCTGCCCGGCAAGCAGGAACTGCCCGCCCAGGTCTATCGCTGGGATCCCGACACGGGCGCGCTGACGGTGGTGATCGAGGGCGCCCACGGGCCCAACGGCCTGTGTTTCTCGCCCGACGAAAGCGTCCTGTACCTGGTGCAATCGCGCGCCACGCCGCACCGCCTGATCACCGCCCACGACGTCTCCGCCGACGGCCGCTCGGTGGGCGAGGGGCGGGTGCATATCGATTGCGGGCCCGGCACGTCGGACGGCATACGCTGCGATGTGGACGGCAATCTGTGGTGCGGCTGGGGCATGGGGTCGGAGGAACTCGACGGCGTGGCGATCTTCGCGCCCGACGGCCAGCGCATCGGCCACATTCACCTGCCGGAACGCTGCGCCAACCTGTGCTTCGGCGGCTTGCACCGCAACCGCTTGTTCATGGCGGCCGGGAAGTCGCTGTACGCGGTGTATGTCAATACGCAGGGCGCCACACCCATGCGGTAACCCCCCACCGTGCCAGCGACCGCGAATAAGAGACGCCGCAGTCCGGCGGGGGCGAGGCCTGTCGGCGCCGGCCCATCGGAGGCCGCGCGAGGGCTTCCGTACGGAGGTCGGCCGGGCAAAAAAGCCGCAAGAACCCCACGGCCGCTTCGGCCGCCGGAGGAGGAAGACGAAGCGGAAGTCCAGCGCGAAGGCGCTGGACCGGCTGACTGGGCCGGCGCCGACAGGCCTCGCCCCCGCCGGACGGCAATAGCAACACGCCCATCGACAAGCACCGCCCCGGAATTCAACCCTGCAAAGCCTGCAACAGATCCACAGGCGATATCGGCACCCGGCAAATATGCACGCCCGTGCCTTCCAGCGCGTTATCCACCGCCGATGCGACCGCCGCCGTGATAGGCAGCACGCCAGCCTCGCCGACCCCCTTCACGCCCAGCTCATTCAGCGGCGTCGGCGATTCCAGATGCGTCAGCACGATCTCCGGCATCTCCGTCGCCGTCACCAGCAGATACTCCGCCAGATTCGTCGTCACCGGCTGCGCGTTCTCGTCATACCCCATGCGCTCGAACAGCGCATTCCCCACGCCGTGCGCGATACCGCCCAGCAGCTGGCCTTCCACGATCTTGGGATGGATCACCCGGCCGCAATCGTGCGCGAACACGATCTGCCGCAGCGTCACCTCGCCGGTCTCCACATCGACCTCGACCTCGGCAACCGCCGTCGCATTGCCGTAGGCCATATCGTTGATGATCACCTGCTCCGTCGCTTCCAGCCCCGGCGTCGCGCCCGGCATCATGAACCCCGGCAGCCCCACGGCCGCGCGCGCCAGCTCGCCCAGGCCAGCCTTGGCGTCCGACCCGCGCGCCACCACATGCCGGCCCTCGATATCCAGCGCATCCACGGGCAGGCGCATCACCGAGGCAGCCACCTCCAGCACCTGCCGCCGCACCGCCAGCGCCGCCTTGTGCGCCGAGCTGCCCGCCATCACCGCCTGGCGGCTATTGAAGCCGCCGAAACCCTGCACCGCCGACTGGCTATCCCCCGCCGTCACGTGCACATTGTCCATATCGCCGCCCAGCTGCTCGGCCACCACCTGCGCCAGCATCGTGCGCGTACTCTGGCCCATCGCCGCCGCCGCGGAATGCACGTGCACCGTACCCTGCGTCGTAACCCGCACGCGTATCTGCTCGTACGGCCCGCGCCCCGTGCCCTCCACCGAATTGGCCAGCCCGATGCCCAGGCGCTTGCCCTGGCCGCGCGCGATCGCCTGCCGCGCAGGGAAGCCGTTCCAGTCCGCGCGTTCCAGCGCCATCGCCTGGCAGCGCGGGAAATCGCCGCTGTCCAGCACCACCTGCATGCCGCCGCGCGTCTTCATCGGCGTCGCGTACGGCATCAGCTCCGCCGGCACCAGATTGCGCCGCCGCACCTCCGCCCGGTCCATGCCGAACTCGCGGGCCACGCGGTCCAGCAGGCGCTCCATCGCGAACACCCCCTGGGGCTGTCCGGCGCCCCGCACCGGCGTCACCGGCACGCGGTTGGTCGCCACGCACTTGATATCCAGCCGGTAGGCCGGCACGCGATAGGCCAGCGTCATCGCCGCCCCCGCGCCATAGGGTACGTTCGTACCGCGCACGTTGTAGGCGCCGTGATCGTGCAGCAGCGTGCCGCGCACGCCGAGAATGCGCGCCTCGTCGTCGACCGCGATCTCCACATCCCAGACCTGATCGCGTTCCTGCGTCGTCGATATGAAATGTTCGCGGCGGTCCTCGATCCACTTCACCGGCCGCCGCAGCATCAACGCCGCCACCGCCACCACCGCTTCCTCGGGATAGAACACCAGCTTCGGACCGAAACCGCCGCCCACATCGGGCGTAATCACGCGCACCTGGTCCGGCCCGCGTCCCAGCAGATCGCACAGGATCTGGCGCGCGGGCAGCGGCGTCTGCGTGGAACTCCACACCGTCAGCACATCGTCCAGCGCGTCATAACGCGCCACCACGCCACGGCACTCGATGGAATGGCTGCCGCCGCGATGCTGCAGCAGCGACTCGGCGTACACGTGCGGCGCCGTCGCGAATACCGCATCGACATCCCCGTAGGAAAGATCGAATTCCGCGACCAGATTGTGCGGGGCGCTGCGGTGCACCGTGGGCGAGCCCTCCTGCAGCGCGGTACGGCAATCCGCCACCGCCGGCAGCGGATCGTAGTCCACTTGCACCAGCGCGGCGGCATCCTCGGCCAGGTACCGGTCTTCAGCGATCACGACCGCGATGGCTTCGCCCACGTAGGCCGCTTCGGTCGAGGCCAGCACGGGACGATGCAGGTTCATCCGGAAACTGGGGCTGGGCAAGGCCGTCACCAGCTCCGCGCTGGTCAGATAAGGCATCAGGTCCGCCAGCGTCAGCACGGCATGCACGCCGGGGGCGGCCGCCGCCGCGGCCGTATCGATACCGCGTATCGCCGCATGGGCGTTATCGCTGCGCACGAACGCGGCATGCAGCATGCCGGGCGCGTCGATATCGTCCACGAAGCGCGCGGTGCCCGTCAGCAGCGCGTGATCCTCCACCCGCGGCACGTTCACGCCGAACGTCTTGCCGCCCAGCGGCCGCGCGTGTTCCGCGGGCGCGGCTTTTTCGGCCGGACGGTCGGCGGGCTGGACCTCCGGAAAGTCCAGGCGGGGGCTGTCCGCGGGGCTCATGCCTGCGCTCCCGTCTGGCGCAGGCGTTCGGCCGCCGCCAGCGTGGCCTTCACGATGCCGTCGTAGCCGGTGCAGCGGCACAGGTTGCCGGAAATCGCCACGCGGATCTCCGCTTCGGTCGGGTGCGGGTTGCTATTCAGCAGCTCCGTCAACGTCGTCAGCATGCCCGGCGTGCAGAAGCCGCACTGCAGGCCGTGCTCGTCCTTGAAGGCCTGCTGGATGGGGTGCAGGCGGCCCTCGCGGGCCAGGCCTTCCACCGTGGTGATGTCGTGGCCGTCCGCCTGCACCGCCAGTGTCAGGCACGCGCGCACGGATAGTCCGTCCATCAGCACCGTACAGGCGCCGCACACGCCGTGCTCGCAACCCACATGGGTGCCGGTCAGCCTTAGCTGGTGGCGCAGGAAGTCCGCCAGCGTCAGGCGCACGCGGACTTCGGATGTGTATTCCTGGCCATTGACGCGGACGGCGATCTGGCGGGTCTGTTCGTTGACTTCAGTCGTCATGGCGATACCTTGGTACGACAGGGCGGTACGCAGCGGCGGCGCTCGTCGCCCCGTCGCGCACCATGTTCATGCGGGAATTCCGGCCTGGGGCAGCGGCGCGCCCGCGCGGGCACAGGCGGTGAGCAGCGCGCGCCGGGCCATCACGACGGCAAGGCTTTGCCGGTAGGTGGCCGGCACCAGTGCGTCGTCCAGGGCTTCCACGCCGCGGCAATGCTCGGACGCCTGGCGCACCAGCTCGGCCGTCGGTGCGTTGCCCGCCAGCATGCCTTCGACTTCGTCCATGCGCAGCGGCACCGGGCCCACGCCGCCCAGCACCAGCGCGCTGCGCGCGATGCGCCCCCCGGCGTCCAGCGCAATCAGCGCCGCGGCCGACACGATGGCGAAATCGCCGTGCCGGCGCGCGAATTCGAAGAACGCCGCGCCATGGCCACGCGGCCACAGCGGGAAGCGCGCGCCGACGACCAGTTCGTCGGCTTCGACCGACGGCATCATGAAGCCCAGCGGGAACTCGGCAAACGGAATATCCCGGCGGCCGTTCGGGCCGGCGACCTCGACCACCGCATCGCAGGCGGCGGCCACCGCGACCAGCTCCGCCGCGGGATCCAGATGGCAGAGCGATCCGCCCAGCGTGCCCCGGTTGCGCGTCTGCCGATGCCCCACGTGCAGCAGCGCCTCGCTCATCAACGGGATGCGGGCGCCGATCAGCGCGGAGAACTCCAGGTCGCGCTGGCGCGTCATCGCGCCAATGCGGATCTCATCCGCGGCTTCCGCGATGCCGGCCAGCTCGCCGACCTTGTTGAGATCCACCAGGTGATCGGGCTGCACGAAACGCATATTGATCATCGCCATCAGCGATTGACCGCCGGCCAGCGCGCGGGCGTTGTCCAATCGTCCGAGCAGGCCGACCGCGTCGTCGATGGTGTGGGGATCGTGATAAGTGAAAACCGAGGGTTTCATGCCGCCAGGGTACGAGGGTAACGCTGGCGCGGGATCACCATGACCCCTCGCCTCGATGTATTTTTAATGGGATGCTATACAAATTTTGGTACGCCCGCAATGCGCGCCCGGCGCCGCGCCAAGGCCTCAGTCCACCTTGATATTGGCGTCCTTCACCACCGTCGCCCACATCCTGCTTTCGGACTGCACGAACTCCTGGCTCTGCGCGGACGTCATCGCCGGCGCGGGCGTCTCGCCTATCTTCTTCAACGCTTCCTGCGCCTCTTCGCTTTGCCAAACCTTGGCCACGGCGTCGTTCAGTTTCTGGATGACGTCGGGCGGCGTTTGCGCGGGCACGAACAACCCCGTCCAGAACAGCACCTTGAAGCCGGGCACGGTTTCGGCCACTGTCGGAAGCTGCGGCCAGTCGGGGCTGCGCTTCTCGCCCGTGGTGGCCAGCGCGCGTATCTTGCCCGCGGTCACGAAGGGCGAGGCCGCCGCGATCGTGGAGAAAGAAAACTGCACCTGGCCGGAGATCAGGTCGGTCATGGCCGGTCCCGAGCCCTTGTACGGCACGTGGATGAAATTCCCTTGCGTCTTCAACTTGAAAAGTTCGCCGGCCATGTGCGGCGTCGTGCCGATGCCGGCCGAGGCGAAACTCAGCCCCTGGCCGCCCGACTTGGCCAGCCCTTGAAGTTCCGCCACGCTCTTGGCGGGCAGGCTGTTGGTTACCGACAGCATCAGCGGCGAGATGGTCAGCATGGATACCGCCTTGAAGTCGACCAGGGGGTCGTAAGGCAGGCTGGCCATCAGGCTGGGATTGATGATGAGCGCGGGGTCCACCACCATGACCGTATAGCCATCGGCGGCCGCGCGTTTCACGTAGCCCGCGCCCACGGTGGCGCCAGCCCCGGGGCGGTTTTCCACGACCACGGACTGGTTCAGCTCCTTGGCCAGGCCGCGGCTCAGGATGCGGCCCACGGAATCCACGCCGCCACCCGGGGCATAGGGCACCACCAGGGTGATCTGGTGGTCGGGATAGGCGGCTGCCGCCGCGCCCGCCGCCAGCGCGAAGGCACCGGCGCATACCGCCGCGGAGGTGAGCTGCAAGGCGCGGCGCAGGGCGCGTGCGTGATATGGCTGCGTCATCGTGGAAATCCCCTTGGACCCCGAATTACGGGTTATGCCGCGCACGATACCATTTTTGGTGTGCGTACCATATTTGGTACTTACCCTAGAACGCTAGGGCATGGGAGGAAGCGGGTGCGGTTCTTGCACGCGCGGGGCTGTCGGCAGTCGTCCGGCGCGCGGCGCTTTGCCCGTCGCCCCGTCGCCCCTGTTTGTCATCCCTGTTTACCGCCCTTGTTTGCCGTCCTTGTTTGCCGCCCATGTTTGCCACCCTTGTTCGCCGCCTGAATCCGCCATGACTGCTCGCCACCGGAATCCGTCGCCTGCATCCCGCCGCCCGGCCCGCCCGACTGCCGGCGCCGATGCCCAGACCGAGCCGGGCGGGGAAGACCGTGTCCAGCCCGACCAGCGACCGGCCACCCTGGACGAATGCCGGCGCTGCGCGCTCTGGCATGACGCCACCCAGCCGGTGCCGGGACGCGGCCCGCGCCGCGCCGCCATCCTGCTGGTCGGGGAACAGCCGGGCGACCAGGAAGACAAGGCCGGCGAACCTTTCGTCGGTCCGGCGGGCGGCCTGCTGGATCGCGCGCTCGTAGAGGCCGACGTCCGCCGCGACGACGTATTCGTGACCAACGCGGTGAAGCACTTCAAATGGTTCCCCCGCGGCAAGCGGCGCATGCACAAGACGCCGGCGCAACGCGAAGTGATGGCCTGCCATTACTGGCTGGAAAAGGAGCTTGCGTCCGTGCGGCCACGCGTCGCCGTGGCACTGGGCGCGACGGCGCTGCGGGCGCTGATGCAGCGTGCCGACGTGCGCCTGACCGCCAACCTGGGCCAGCCGATGCAGGCAGGCGACCTGACGGTGGTACCGACCTACCACCCTTCTTTCATCCTGCGCGCGCCGGACGAGGCATCGCGCCAGATGGCCTACGCCGCGCTGGTCCAGGCGCTGCGGTTAGCCGGACGCATCGCCGAAAAGACATCGGCCCCGTGAGGGCGGGGCCGATGGGTACTGCACCGAGAGGAGCACCGGAAGACGCCCCGCCTCTCTTCGGGGCCGCCACCCTGCCTTGTGAGCGAGTGGCCGGTCTGGTCGGCCGGCGTGTCCGCCGGCGCCCGGCCGTTCCGGCTTAGACGCCTTGGAACGGCTGGTTATCGATGTCGCCGAAGGCGACGTCGCCGTGCACGCTGCCGCTTTGCGCAACGGCCGGCGCGGAGGGCGCTTCCGCCTGGGCGGTGAAGGGCGCGTTGTCCACGTCGTCGTTGCCGGTCAGGCCGGCCGCCCGGGCTTGTTGCAGCTGGGCAACCACGTCGGCACGGCTGGCGGCATTGCTGTCCACCTGGCCATAGACGCCTTGGAACGGGATGTTGTCCGTATCGCCACGGGGAGTACCCGCTTGCGCACCGGCCACCAGGGCCAGGGACAGGGCGACGGAAGAAACAATGGTCTGGATTTTCATGGCACTTCTCCAATAGTCGATTGAGGGGATGGCGGTTCTGTGTTTTGCGCTCGTCCCCGACACGTGACTATTGTGCGCCGGAGAATCATAGGGATAAACCCTAGTCATGCGAATATACTTTTCCAAATAGCGGACTAATGGACAAATGTTACGGTGTGAATAACCATTAATCGATAGTGTCGTGCTATGTAGCGCGCTGTGTCATTTACGATTGCCCAGGTCTCCCAACCGGCCAGGAGACGGGAGCACGCCCGGGAGCTGGTCGGCGGACCTGCCGCGATATGAGCGAGAAGCGCCGAATCAGCGCGCGCAAGACTGGGCCGCCGCCAAACAAATCGGCCCCCGTAAGGGGGCCGACCGTACTGCACCGAGAGGACTGCCAACACAGCATCCCCCGCCTCTCGCCGGGGGAACCGTTCACCCTTGCTGGCATGAACGGCAGGACTTCCTGGTGGCGTGTCCGGCCTTCGCGGCCGGTGTGGCGTCACGCCACGCTTGCTACTTCAATGTCTTGCTACTTCATTCGGCCCTTCCAGGCGCCAGCCTGGAAGGGCCTGCTTGTTTCATCGCCCTTCCAGCTCGACGCGGCAAGGGCTGGGCCATCCCGGCCCCTTCCGGGCTTAGCCTTGGAAGGGCTGGTTGTCGATGTCGCCGAAGGCCAGGTCGCCATGCACGCCACCGCCTTGCGCGACAGCGGGGATGGAGGGCGTATCGGCCTGGGCGGTAAACGGCGCGTTGTCGCTGTCGGCGTTACCCGTCAGGCCCGCGGCGCGCGCTTGTTCCAGCTGCGCAACCACTTGGTCGCGGCTCACGCTGCTGGCTTGCTGGCCGTACACGCCTTGGAACGGCGTGTTGTCCGAATCGCCGCGCGGGGTGCCCGCTTGGGCCGCGCCGATGGCGGCGAACGAAAGAATCAGAGCGGAAACGATGGTCTTGGCTTTCATGGCAGTACTCCTAGTCCTGGTTAAGTGATTCGGGCCGTGCATCGCGATCTGCTTGCTTGGGAAAGTTCGCGATGTCCGTTGCTGTTCCCGATGAAACGCATTCTGCGCCGCCCAAGCCTAGGGATAAACCCTGATCCGAGAAAATCATCTTTCCAATTTCTGGAGCAATCCAGATTTATTCCATCATCGTCGCTATCGGCACCATCGAAGCAAACTATTAACGGGGTTGCCGGCATAGGATGGGGCTCATCGAATGGAGCGTCGGCCGAGCCGTGACCGGCGGATCCATTCCTGGCGCGGGAATGGCCCCCGAAGTCACGTGTCTCGCGGTCAGAAGCCGGCGTCTCCAGATCCGGAATCCCCTTGCCCGAGGGGTAGTTCATCGAAGGGGCCGGGACGGGGGGCGTCGCGCAACTCGGCCAGGACTTGCTCCCGTGTCAGGCCGCTTTCCGCCTGGCCCGGCATGCCGCCGAAGGGGATGTTGTTCAAGTCCTCGCTGGAGGTGCGGCCATCGCTGGCATAGGTATGCACCGGGGGCCGCCCGAGCCCCACATCGGGTGCGGCCTCGGCACGGACGGCGCCGAGGCCGGCGAAAGAAAGAATCAAAGAAGAAATGACGGTCTTGGTATACACGGCGGTACTTCCACTGCGGTTGAATCGGCTCGGGCCGTGTGCGGCCTGTACGTCGCGTACCGGCCGCACCGCGATACTCCCGAGGTCGTGCGTATGCGCCGGCCATGATTCGGGAAGACCCTTAGTCATGGTTATGTAGCTTCTATTTATCGGACGAAACTGAGGGATGGAAAAATATCGCCGTGCAACGACGGGCGATTCGCCCCTGCCGACAGGAACGTACCTACCGCGGCGTGCTCACACGCGCGTCGCGTTGGCGGGACCCACCACCTGCGGCGGCACCGCCTGTGACGCTGTCGCCTCGGCCCGAGCCGGATAGCGCAAGGTGAAGCGGATATGGCCTTCTTCGGTCGACCGCGCTCCCGCACTGCCACCGTGCAGCCCCATGATGGCGCGGACGATCGCCAGCCCCAGGCCACTGGCATCCGAACCGGCGCTGCGCGACACATCGGCACGATAGAAGCGATCGAATAGCTTGTGCACCCGATCGGCCGGTATGGGCGCGCCGCGGTTGTCCACATGCACGTGGATTTCGTCCTCAAGGGCTTGGGCCGACAGCGTGACGACGCTGTCCGCGTCGGCGTAGCGCACGGCATTGGCGACCAGGTTGCCCAAGGCACGGCGAAACAGGATGGCGTCCGCGCACAGGCCGCCGGGTGCGTCGCACACGCACTGCAAGCGGATGCCGCGCTCCTCCGCCAGGCCTTCGAAATATTCCGCCACGCGGCGCAGCTCCGCATCCAGGTCGAGCTGCGTGTAATCCAGGGCGGACTGCGCATTGTCCGCACGGGCCAGGAACAGGATGTTCTCCACCAGCCGCGACAGCCGCTCCAGTTCTTCCAGGCTGGAGGCGAGCACGCTTTCATACTCGGCCGGCGCGCGGCGCTGGTACAGGGCCACCTGGCAATTGCCCATGAGGGCGCCGATGGGCGTGCGGATTTCATGGGCCAGGTCGGCGGAAAACTGCGTCAGGCGTTGATAGCCGTCCGCCAGCCGGTCCAGCATCGCGTTGAAGGACGCGGTCAGCTCGCGCAGCTCATACGGCGTATCCGACAGATTCAGGCGCTGGTCCAGGCTGGCCGGCGTGATGCGCGCCGCCTGCGACGCCATGGCGCGCAGCGGGCGCAAGCCGCGCCGCAATGCCAGGTAGCCGAGCACCGCGATGGAAACGAAGGCAAGCGCCACGGCCAGCGCGATCTGGTTGCGGTAGACCCGCAGCATGCGCGTTTCGTTCAGCAGCAGATGCGCGGCCTGGACCTCCACGGCCTGGCCGTCCAGCGTCCGGGTCATCGCGGCCACGACGCGCATGCCGCCGCCCTGCGCCGTGCTGGCCACGTGCACGTCATCGGGCGTCAGCGGCCGGTCGCCCGCCACGGGCGTCACGGCGGGCAATACCTGGCGGCTGGGGTTGATGTCCATCACCGCCTGCGCGTCCGGCATGCGGAAGACCAGGACGTCCCGTTCGTTGCCCAGCATGTTCTCGAACAGCGCGGGCCGCGCGCGGATTTCGTCCAGCGTCAGCGTGTCGCGCAACAAGGTGCGAAAACGGTCGACGCGGCCGATCAGGCCGGCATCGCTGCGCGCGATCATGCTGGCCTCCATGGACTTGTACAGGTACATGCCCGCCATGCTGACGACCAGCGCCGCCAGCAGCGCGAAGAGCAGGGCGGT
Organism: Bordetella bronchialis; assembly: GCF_001676705.1. Lineage (NCBI taxonomy): Bacteria > Pseudomonadati > Pseudomonadota > Betaproteobacteria > Burkholderiales > Alcaligenaceae > Bordetella > Bordetella bronchialis. The sequence goes on along the minus strand of NZ_CP016170.1, from coordinate 63,913 downwards.
GTGCAGCGTCAGGGAGCGTCGCCATTGTCCGCGCATGCGCGCACCTCGCAGACGTAGCCTATGCCGCGTACGGTATGGATGAGCTTGGGCTCGAAGGGGCGGTCTATCTTGGCCCGCAAGCGCTTGATGGCGACGTCCACCACATTGGTGTCGCTATCGAAATTCATATCCCAGACCTCGGACGCGATGATGGCGCGCGACAGGACCTCGCCCTCGCGCCGCGCCAGCAGGTGCAGCAGCGTGAATTCCTTGGTGGTCAGGGCGATGGCGGTATTCATGCGCGTGACACGCCGTCGCAGCACGTCGATGTGCAGGTCCGCCAGGCGCAGATGATCGGCTTCGCGCACCACGCCCCGGCGCAGCAGTGTCCGTATGCGCAGCACCAGTTCGGTAAAGGAAAAAGGCTTGACCAGGTAGTCGTCGGCGCCGAGCTCGAGGCCGCGGATGCGGTCCTGCAGGTGATCGCGCGCCGTCAGGAACAGGACCGGCACGTCCTGGCGCTTGCGCAGGGTTTCCATGATCTGCCAGCCGTTGATGCCGGGCAGCATGACATCCAGCACGATCAAGTCGTAGCGCTGTTCCAGCGCCAGGTGCAGGCCGTCGACGCCGTGGCGCGCCAGATCCACCGCGTAGCCCGATTCGCCCAGCCCTTTTTTCAGGTATTCGCCGGTTTTGAGGTCATCCTCGACCACCAGTATGCGCACACGACACCTCTATCGCTTCTCCGCGATTCTATCCATTCGCGTGCGCGGGTTCATGACATTATTGTCATCCGCGCGTCATGTTTCCGTCCCCCCGCGCAAGGCAGGATAGCCCGGCGACCCTGCAAGGGTCTTCCGGCCGGTCCGATCAACGGCCCGGCACAGCCTGACGGAGAAACGGATGAACAAGCGTTATCGGATTGGAGCATGGTGCGCCGGCTTGCTGCTGGCGGGCGGCATGGCGGCGGCACAAGCGCAGCAACCGCCGGCCAACCGGCTGGCGGTACGCGGCAAGATCGAGCAGGTCACCGACACGACCCTGCTGATCAAGGCACGCAACGGCAAGGACATCAGCCTGGCGATACCGGCCGACGCCGCGGTACGCGCCGTGTCGCTCGCCAAGCTGAGCGATATCAAGCCCGACAGTTTCATCGGCACCGCCGCCACGCCGCAGCCCGATGGCACCCTGAAGGCGCTCGAGGTGCACGTCTTCGCCGCATCCCTGCGCGGCTCCGGCGAGGGCAATCGCCCGTGGCTGGGCGCCGACGGCAAGACCGGCCAGATGACCAACGGTACCGTTGGCAGCCTGGTCGGCACCAACGGCACGACCATGAAGGTGAAGTACAAGGACGGCGAGAAAACCGTGGTGGTGCCGCCCGACGTTCCCATCGTGTACATGGAGCCCGGCGACCGCGGCATGCTCAAGGCCGGTGTGCCGGTACTCGTGTTCCCGACCAAGAACGCCGACGGCAGCCTGACGGCAAGCACCATCATCGCCGGCAAGGACGGCACCATCCCGCCCATGTAAGCCAAGCCGCATGCGCATGGGACCGACGCCGCCCGCCGGCGCCGCCGGCCCATGCACGCCACCGTTATGCCGCCACGATGCGCCGCCCCGCGGCCGCATCGGACTTCGGGAGTCCTACCTTGTCCGCACGCACCTTATCCGACGCGGTCCGGCGCGAAGGCGCCGCGCCCGGGCCCCGTGGGCGACCGCGCGTCCATGCCCTGTATGTGCGCATCACCCACTGGCTCAACGTCTACGCCATGGCCTGCATGTTCATGAGCGGGTGGGGCATCTATAACGCATCGCCGATCTTCGGCTTCAGTTTTCCGCAATGGGCCACGCTGGGCGGCTGGCTGGGCGCGGCCACCATCTGGCATTTCGCGGTCATGTGGCTGCTGGTCGGCAATGGCCTGGTCTATGTGATCGGCGGCGTGCTTTCCGGCCACCTGAGGCGCGACCTGATGGACGTGACGCCACGCGCGGTGGCGCACGACGCCGCGGCCGCGCTGCGGCTGCGCCTGCCGCACACCGCCGGCCGCTACAACGCCGTGCAGAAGACGCTCTACCTGGGCGTCCTGCTGTTGGGCGTGCTGATCGTGTCGTCCGGACTGGCGATCTGGAAGCCGGTGCAGCTGAGCGGGCTGACGGACTTCTTCGGCGGCTTCGCGGCGGCGCGGGTCGTGCATTTCTGCGCCATGGCGGGCATAGGCCTGTTCGTCGCGGTGCACCTGTTGCTCGTAATCCTGGTGCCGCGCACCTTGCCGCCCATGATCACCGGCCGCGCCCACGGAGACCGCGATGCCTGAACGCAAATCCGCGCGCCTGGTGCTGGAGCCTGCCCAGCGCAGCGAACTGCATCGCGCGCAGCGACGCCTGCTGCTGCGCGGCGGCCTGTCCCTGGGCGCGCTGGCCATGATGAGCGGCTGCAATATGCAGGACGGCGATACCTTCGACAAGGTCCTGTGGGCGATGTCGCGCTGGAACGACCGCGTCCAGGCATGGCTGTTCAACCAGAACAAGCTCGCGCCCACCTACGCGGCCAGCCAGGTCACCGACCCGTTTCCCTTCAATGCCTACTATCCGGAATACAGCGTGCCGGATATCGACCTGTCCACGTGGCGGCTGGAAGTTTCCGGCATGGTGGCCGACAAGCACACCTGGACGCTGGAGGAACTGCGCCGGCTGCCGCAAGCCAGCCAGATCACCCGGCTCATCTGCATCGAGGGCTGGAGCGCGATAGGCCAATGGAGCGGTATCCCGCTGAAGACCTTCCTGCAGCGGGTGGGCGCCGACCTCACCGCGCGCTATGTGGGCTTCAAATGCGCCGACCGCTACTACGGCAGCATCGACATGCCCACGGCGCTGCATCCGCAGACCATCCTGGCCCTGGACTTCGGCGGCACGGCCTTGCCCGCGGACTACGGACAACCGTTGCGCCTGCGCGTGCCCACCAAGCTCGGTTTCAAGAATCCCAAGCACATCGTCGCGATGTTCGTCACGAACACCTATCCGGGCGGCTATTGGGAGGACCAGGGCTACAACTGGTTCAGCGGCATCTAGGCAGGCGATGCGCAAGGTGCCCTGGGGGATGCCACCGCGCCATGGCTTCCTCGCGCGAGCACGCCGCCGAAGCGCCGCGCCGCCCGGTCAATAGTGCGGGCCAATGAATTCAATAGTCAAAATCGACGAATAATCCGGAATTATTCGCGGATTTGGAAAGATGAATTTCGATAACCAGGGTTTATCCCTAGGCCTGTGCGGCGCAGAATGCGTTTCATCGGGAACAGCAACGGGCATCGCGAACTTTCCCAAGCAAGCAGATCGCGATGCACGGCCCGGACCACTTAACCAGGACTAGGAGTACTGCCATGAAAGCCAAGACCATCGTTTCCGCCGTCATTCTGTCGTTTGCCGCCATCGGCGCGGCCCAGGCGGCCAACAGCGAACCCAATAACGTCCCCTTCCAGGGTGTCTACGGCCAGACCGCCGACAGCGTGAGCCGCGCCCAGGTCGTCGCCGACCTGCAGCAAGCGCGCGCCGCCGGCCTGACCGGCAATGCCGACACCAACAATGCGCCGTTCACCGCGCAAGCCGATAGCGGCGTCAGCCGTGCGCAGATCGCGCTGGGCTCGGACTTCGGCGACTCGAACAACGAGCCCTTCCAGGGCGCGTAAGCATCCAGGGCGTCCAGCCACGGATGACGCGGTCGCACGACGACCGATAGCGATAAATCGGCCCTCCCCGCGAGGGCCGATTTTCTTTTGGCGCGCCACTGGCCAAAACTTGGAGAAGTGCCAAAAATGTTGCACACTCCGCCAGTACCCGCGCGGTCGGCCGGCGGCGGCATGCCGCCGGCGCGCTGGGGTAAAGTACCTTGCGCGGCGCGCGCATGTCGCAGCGCCTTCGGGTGTGCCGCCTTGCCCAGCGCGATGCGGCCGGTTTTCAGGCCCATGGCGGGCCTTCAGGACGGGCGCTTCATGAATTCCCTGGATATCGACGTACTGCAGCATGCTCGCGACTGGGTCGCCGAAGGGCATCGCGTGCACCTGGTCACCGTGGTGCAGACCTGGGGCTCGGCGCCCCGCCAGGCGGGCGCGCTGGCGGCCCTGCGCGGCGACGGCCGGCTGGTCGGCTCCGTATCGGGCGGCTGCGTCGAAGACGACCTGATATCGCGCGCGGTGGCGGGTACGCTGCCCGACGCGGCCGACCGCGTCACCTACGGCATCACCAGCGAAGAAGCGGCGCGTTTCGGCCTGCCCTGCGGCGGCACGCTGCGCCTGGTGGTCGAGCCGCTGCGCGACACGGCGTGGCTGGATCCGGTCCTGCGCGACGTACGCGAACACCGCCTGATCATGCGTACCGTCGATCTGCAGACCGGTACCTGGACATTGGCGCCCGCCACGCCCATCGACGGCCCGGATTTCGATGGCCGCACCTTCCGTTCGGTGTACGGTCCGCACTGGCGTCTGTTGATCATAGGCGCCAACCAGACGGCGCGCGTGCTCGGCGAAATCGCCACCGCCCTGGATTTCCACGTGATGGTGTGCGACCCGCGCGAGGAATTCTTCGCCGACTGGAATATGCCCGGCGTCACCTTGCTGACGTCCATGCCCGACGACACGGTGACGGAAATCGGCACGGACGAACGCACCGCCATCGTCGCCGTCACCCATGACCCCAAGCTTGACGACATGGCCCTGCTGGAAGCGCTGAAATCCCCAGCCTTCTATGTTGGCGCGCTGGGCTCCGCGCCCAACCAGGCCAAGCGGCGCGAACGCCTGCGGATGTTCGACCTGTCCGACGAGGAGATCGCCCGCCTGCACGGGCCGGTGGGCCTGCGCATCGCCAGCCGCACGCCGGCGGAGATCGCCGTGGCCATCGCCGCCGAACTGGTGTGGGTGCGCAACACGCTGGGGGGCGCCGCGGCCTGCGCGCCCAACCCGTCGGCCGCGTCGCGCGAGGGCTCCTGATCCCTAGTGCCTGTTAACGCTAGGGGCGCACCATGACGCCTTCCGGCAGCCCCGCGCAGTGATCGTAGATTTCGCCGGGGCGCGTGAACCAGATCTTGTCGCGCTGCGGGTGTTCGACGATGTACTTCAGCGCCCGGCGCAGCGCCCGCAGGCGATAGGGCTGGCCGACGATCATCGTGTGCAGGGCGATGCCGCACACCAGCGGCTGTTTTTCCGACTGCGCCAGCATCTCCTCGAACTGCTCGACGATCATCTGCTCGAAGTCCTGGGCGGTATGGCGGCGCACCAGCATCTGCGGCGAATCGTTGATCTCCAGCGGATAGGGCACCGACATCAGCGGACCCGAGCGCGTCTTCATCCATACCGGCTGGTCGTCGGCCGGCCAGTCCATCACGAACTTGTAGCCCGTCTCCACCAGCAGTTCAGGCGTCTGCGCGCTTTGCGACATCCACGGCCCCATCCAGCCGCGCACGTCCTGGCCGGCGTGCTTCTTGATCGCATCGCGCACTTCGGTCAACAGGCGTGCTTCGTCGGCGGGCCACAGATGCCCTTGCGCCTCGGCATTGGTGCGGCCGTGGCCGATGATCTCGTCGCCGCGCTTCAGGATGGGCTCCAGGACCTCGGGGCAGTATTCGAACAGCACCGTATTCATCAGGTGCGCGGCCGGCAGGCCCAGTTCGTCGAACAGTTCCAGCAGGCGCCACACGCCCACCCGGTTGCCATAGTCCCGCCAGGCGAAACCGCGCGCATCGGGCTGCGGCAGTTCGGTGCCCAGGTGGTGGCCCTTGCCCGCGCCGAAGGCGAAGTGCTCGATGTTCAGGCCCAGATAGACGGCCAGGCGCTTGCCGCCGGGCCAGCTGTAGTCGGGGCGGCGCGTGATGGCGCTGTACGGATACCGATCGTGATAGGGAAGTAGCATGGGATCCATCCGATTAGGGAAGTCAACGTCAAAAGCGTGGATCCGGCCAGGCAGCGCCCGGCGCGGCATCCACGCGGAATCGCGGCATGGGCCTATACGCCCAGGAAAGCGGTCTGCACCTTCGGGTCTTCGAGCAGCGCGGCGGATTCATCGTCGAACATTTTTTCGCCCAATTGCAGGATGGCGGTGCGCCGCGCCACGCGCATCGCCCAATTGGCGTTCTGTTCGGCAAGCACGAAGGCCAGTCCCTCGCGCTGCTGGATCTCCAGCAGGATATCGCCGATGCGCTCGACGATGATGGGCGCCAGGCCCAGCGACGGCTCGTCCAGCAGGAACAGCCTGGGTCCGCTCATCAGCGCGCGGCCGATGGCCAGCATCTGCTGTTCGCCGCCGGACAGGCTGCCGGCGGCCTGGCGCGCCCGTTCCTTGAGCCGCGGAAAATACCCGAACATCTGCTCCATGCGTTCGGCCTGGCGGTCCCCGCCGCGGCCGAAGGCGCCCATTTTCAGGTTCTCCTGCACCGATAGCGACGGGAACACGCGGCGCCCTTCGGGCGAAAAGCCGATGCCCAGCTTGACGACCTCCGACGCGGCCATGCCCTTGATGCTCTTGCCTTGCCACAGGATATCGCCGCCGTAGCCGTTGACGAGTCCGGTGATGGCCTTCAGCGTGCTGCTCTTGCCCGCGCCGTTCGAGCCGATCAGGGCCACGGTTTCGGCTTCGCCGATGCTCAGGTTCAACGCGCGCGTGCCGGCCACGCGGCCGTAGCGCACGTCCAGGTTACGCAATTCCAGCAGTGACATTCCTAGTTCCCAAGTAAGCCTCGACGACGCGCCGGTCGCGCAGGACCTCATCCGGCTTGCCGCGCGTCAGTTCCTGGCCGGCGGCGACCACCAGCAGGCGGTCGCACAATCCGGCGATGAAGCGCATGTTGTGGTCGATGACCATGACGGTGACGCCGGACTCGCGTACGCGCAGGATGGCGTCTCGCACCTGGTCGGTTTCCTCCGCGCTGAGCCCGGCCACGGGCTCGTCCAGCATCAGCAGGGTCGGCCGCGCCGCCAGCGCGATGGCGATGCCCAGGATCTTCTGCATCCCGTAGGGCAGGCTGCCGGCCGCGTCGTCGGCCACCGCGGCCAGCCCCATGCGATGGAGCAGTTCCTCGACCTGCGCGTCCGATTCTTCGCGGCGGCGGCGCGCGCGGGGCGTATCGAACAGCGTGGACAGGAAACCCGGATAGCGCGTCAGGTAGGAACCGCGCACGATGTTCTCGCGCACGCTGCGCTGCGCATAGACGGCCGTGGATTGGAAGGTGCGCACCAGGCCCCGCTCGGTCAGGCGCGAGGGCGCCATGCCGGTCACGGTTTCGTCGCGGAACACCACCGTGCCGCGCGTGGGCTTGATGACGCCGCTGATCAGGTTGACCAGCGTGGTCTTGCCGGCGCCGTTGGGCCCGATGACCCCCAGGATCTCGCCTTCATACACTTCGAAGGTGACGCCATCGACGGCCTTCAGTCCGCCGAAGCTGATGCCGATGCCATCCACATTGAGCAGTTTCTTCATGCCCGCGCCTCCTTGCGTTCGCGCCGCGCACCGCGCAGCATGCCGGCCAGGCCGACCAGGCCGGACGAGAAAGAGGCCATCACCAGGATCAGCGCCACGCCGAACAGGATGCGCTGGATTTCCACGTAACCGCGCAGCAGTTCGGGCAGCGCCACCAGGAAGACCGCGCCGACGATCGGGCCGACCACGTTGTACATACCGCCCAGCACGTTCATGACGACCAGGTTCAGCGAGTCCGTCATGCCGAAGGTGGTCGGATCGATGTAATGCATGAAGAAGGCCAGCAGCCCGCCTTGCAGGCCGACCAGCGCGCAGCCCAGCACGAAGATGCCCACCTTCAGGCGGATGACCGGCACGCCGGCGCATTCGGTGACCCGTTCGGCCTCGCGCACGGCATCCATGGCGCGTCCGGTCTCCGACATCAGCAGGCGGATGCACAGGGCGGCCACCAGCGTGGCGGCGACCAGGGCGATGTAGTACTGCGCCAGCGGCGAGCTCCAGCCCGCGTGCAGGTCGGGCAGGTTGGACAGGCCGTTGGAGCCGCCCGTCACGCTTTCCCACTCGACCAGCACCAGGCGGATGATCTCGCCCAGCAGGAAAGTCACCAGCACGAAGTATTTGCCGGTTAGCCGCAGCACGATGGGGCCCACCAGCAGGGCCAGCAGGCCCGAGGCCGCCGCGCCTATCGCCAGGCCGACGAAGGGCGAAACGCCCAGCTTCAGCACGGAGAGCGCGCAGGCGTAGGCGCCCACGCCCATGAAGCCGGCATGCGAGAACGAGATGTGCCCGGTGCGGATGATCAGGTGCAGGCTGAGCGCGCCGATGACGTTCAGCAGGATCAGCGCGCCGATGGCCAGGATGAAGGCGTTGTCGGCGACATGCGGCAGCACGGCCAGCACCACGACCGCCAGGACGCCGATGGCAAGCACCTTCATCCCGCGCGGCGCGCCTTCGGTATGGCGCGCGATGGGAGGATTCAAGGAAGTATTCGACATGGCGGCCTCAGCGTTCCGGTTTTCCAAGCAGGCCCCAGGGGCGCACCACCAGCAGCGCGATCACCACGCCGAAGGAAACGAAGGTGGACGTGGCCGAGCCGTAGAAGGTGGACAGGAAGCTTTCCCCGAAGCCGAAGAGCACGCCACCCAGCGCCGCGCCCGGGATGCTGCCCATCCCGCCCAGGATGACCACGATGAAGGCCACCATCAGCGGGCGTTCGCCCATGAACGGCGACAGGGCGTAGGTCTGCGCATAGATGGCGCCGGCGATGGCGGTCATGAAGGCAGCCAGGAAGAACGCCAGCTGGTAGATGCGCCGCGTGTTGACGCCTTGCGCCTCGGCGATTTCGATGTCCTCGGCGGCGGCGCGCACGGCCAGGCCGTAGCGGCTCAGGCTCATGAAGCCCCAGAACGCCAGCAGCACCACGATGGCGATACCGATGATCATCAGTTTGTCGGCGGGGATGAAGACGGGGCCCACGGAGACCATGGTGTCCAGCGCCGCGGGAATCGACCGTTCATAGACGTCGAATATCAGCACGCAGCTGTAGACGATGGCGATGTCCAGGCCGAGCAGGCCGATCATGCTCTGGAACATCTTCTGGTAGAAGCGGCGGTACACCAGCCATTCCAGGATCATGCTGGCGGCGGCGACGGTCAGCCCGGCCAGCAGGATGGCCACCACATAAGGCAGCTTGAATTCGCCGAAGTAATAATGCAGCGCATAGCCGCCCAGCATGGCCAGGCTGCCGTGCGCGAAGTTGACCACTTTCATGATGCCGAACAACAGCGTGAACCCCAGGGCGATCAGGACGTAGATCGCGCTGAGGCTCAGGCCGTTGATCAGCACCTGGGTCAGGACCGGTGCGGAAAACATGCAATCCCCTTGAAGGCGGAGCGTCCGGCGCGGCGGCCGCGCACGGGCCGCCGCGCCGGACGGATAAGGCTTATTCCTTGACGGGCGTCAGGGAGGTAACGGTCTGCGGCTTGCCGTCCTTGATCTGGGTGATCCAGAACTTGTTCAGCAACTGGCGGTTCACGCCATAGGCCTTCTGGCCGCCCCACACCACCGGGCCGTAGATGCCGGCGTCATAGCCGCTGACGTTCTCCAGCGCGGTGCGGACCTTGTCCGTGTCGGTGACCGTGCCGGCATTCTCCAGGGCCTTGAACAGGATCTTCGCGGAGTTGTACCAGCCCGGCGTCTGCGCGTTGATCACACCGCTCCAGCGCTTCTTGTAGGCGTCGACGAACTTCTGCGCGCCGGGCTCGCGGAAATCGAACACGTCATAGGACATGAAGCCTTCGGCGTAGGGCCCGGCGATGTCGTTGATCTCGTCGATGCCGGGGCCGCCCACCTGCCAGATCAGGCCCTTGTAGCCGATCTGCCGCGCCTGCTTGACCAGCAGGCCGGCTTCGCCGGGCGCGTTCAGGTTCAGGTCCAGGATGTCGACGCCCTGCGCCATCATGCGGGTCAGCAGCGGCGTGAATTCCTTGGAGCCGCGCTCATAGCTTTCGGACCACACGGTGTAGCCGTTGTCCTTGTAGGTCTGGCCCAGGGTGGGCAGCACGACCTGGCCGGTGGCGTCGTTGGGCACGATCAGCGCGACCTTCTTGACCTTCGGATGCGTTTCCTTCAGCCACTTCACCATGGCGGGGCCGAACTCGATGTTGCTGTTCATCGAGCGGAAGTTGTAGCCGTTGGCGCCGCCCTGCTTGAGGATATCCGGCGCGTAGCCGTTGGACAGGACGATGACCTTGCCCTGGTTGGTGATGGGCACCACGGCCATGGCCGAGGGCGTACCGATGGGGCCGATGACGAACTTGACCTTGTCGTAGTTGACCAGGCGCTCGGCGGCGGTGCGGCCGCCCGTGGCGGTGTACTTGTCGTCGTACATCACCAGTTCGGGCTTGTAGGTCTTGTCGCCCACCTTCAGGCCGCCCTGCGCGTTGACCTCATCGATGGCCATCTGCACGCCGCGCTGCACGGCCAGGCCCCAGGCGGTGCCGCCGCCCGACAGCGGTCCGATGCCGCCGATCTTCAATGTTTCCTGGGCATGCGCGGACAGGGCCGCGCCCGCGCCCAGCGCGGTAAGTATCAGGCTTCCAAGCAGTTTCTTCGCATGCATGAGGCATTCCCCTTGTTCTGGAGGCGGTTCGGTTGAAGATGAATCAGGCTGTCGGCGCGGGCACGGTGCCCAACACCGAGGTCGCGAATCGCGCGGCGGCCAGCAGGCGGTTGTCCTGGCCGTAGGCGCCGATCAGTTGCGCGCCCAGCGGCAGGCCGCCGGGTCCGGTTTCGAGAGGGAAGGACACGCAGGGCATGTGCAGCAGCGTCCAGATCGCGCCATAGCGCGGCGATCCCGAGTAGTCGTGGCCGGCTTCCGCTTCGCCTTCCGCCGCGGGATACAGCAGGACGTCGTATTCGTCGAACAGCGAACGCGCGCGGGCGCGCATTTGGGCCACATGCTGCAACATTCCCGTGTATTCGTCCAATCCGATCTCGGCGCCGCTGCGCAGCCGTGCCTGCAGGCGCGGGCTGAGCAGCGCTTCGTTCTGCAGCCTTTCCTGGGCCAGGGTCTGGCGCGCCTCGAAGGCGAACAGGCGCAGCTGCATGGCCTCCAGGGCCTCGAATTCGGCGGGCAGCCAGAAGCGCCCGACACGCGCGCCCGCCTGTTCCAGGCGGGCCGCGGCGCGATCGATGGCGGCGATGGTGGCGGGATGCGCGTAGTCCCACTGGCGCGACAGGCACAGGCCGATGCGCGGGCGCAGCACGCTGCCCGACATCACATCGCGCGCGCCGTGCAGGCCCATCGTGAAGAAGGCCGCGTCGGCGACATCGCGGGTGATGACGCCGATGGTGTCCTGCGAGGGACTCAGCGCCTTCATGCCGGCGGTGGCGATCAGGCCGAAGCTGGGCTTGTAGCCGACCGCGCCGCAGTAGATGGCCGGGCGCACGATCGAGCCCGTGGTCTGCGTGCCGAAGGCCACGGGCACCATGTAGTCGCCCACGGCCGCGCCGGATCCGCTGGACGATCCGCCCGGGGTGTGCGTGACGCGCAGCGGATTGACCGCCTTGCTGGGCGTTTGCGTGGCGAATTCGCCGGTCGCCACCTTGCCGATGAGCACCGCGCCGCGGTGCCTGGCCATCGCCACGCAAGCCGCGTCGGTGGCGGGACGATGGCCGCGGTAGATGGGCGATCCATATTCGGTCGGATAGTCCGCCGTATCGAAAATATCCTTGGCGGCGAAGGGCACGCCGCGCAGGGGGCCCGCCGCCATGGCCTCGGCCTGGCGCGCGCCGGCCAGGGCGCGTTCCGGATCGCAGGCAACGAAGGCGCGGATCTCGTCATTGCGTTCGGCGATGCGGTCCAGGCAGGCCTGGACGACGGCGGTGGGCGTGGTCTCGCCGCGCTCGATGGCCGCGTACGCCTCCCACGCGGTCAGCTGGTTCAGAGGTTTCACTTCTACGTTCCGTGGATGTTCGGATGGCGGGCCGCGGCCGGGACCCGGCGATCCGCGGCGCCCGGATCGCGGCCCCGGCCGGTGGCCGGCCCTTGAGCCTGCCTACTTTATGGACCGGGGATTGATATGTCTAATACAATCTAAGACCATCATTGAGATGGAATCCAACTTAATCATCCGGGAAAACGATGCCCCTGATCTCGCGCGCGCTGCGGGCCTTCGTGGTGGTCGCCGAGGAACTGCACTTCGGCCGCGCCGCGACCCGCCTGAATATCAGCCAGCCCCCGCTCAGCCAGCTGATACGGCAGTTCGAGGCCGAGGTCGGCACCGAGCTGTTCGTGCGCTCCACCCGCTCGGTGCGGCTGACGCAGGCGGGCGAGGTGCTGCTGCACCGCGCACGCCGCCTGGTCGACGACAATGACTCCACCCTGCGCGCGGTTCGCCGCGCGGGCAGCGGCGACGCCGGCCGCCTGGCGGTGGGCTTCGTCAGTACGGCCGCCTACCGGGTGCTGCCGGGCGCGATCGCGCGCTACCGCGCCAAATACCCCGAGGTCGAGCTGGTGCTGTTCGAGGAGCTGACCGGCGTCATCACCGACAAGCTGATGTCCGGCACCATCGACATCGCGATCTTTCGCAGACTGCCGCGCGCCGTCGAGCACGACCTGGTTTTCGAGCGCGTGCACCGCGAGAAAATGGTGCTGGCCATGCCGGCCGGCCATCCCTACCGCGAACTGGAACGCGTGCCGATGTCCAAGCTGGACGGCCAGGCCATGGTGGGCTTCCAGCGCGGGGCATCCTCGTACTTCAATGCGGTGCAGACGCGGCTGTTCCGCGACCACAATGTGCGTCCGCGCATCGTCTACGAGAGCGTGCTGCCGACGCTGCTGGCGCTGGTGGAAGGCGGCATGGGCATGGCACTGGTGCCGGAATCCGCCGCGGGACTGCGCAACTCGGTGGTGTACCGCCCGCTGTCCGGCCTGCCCAACGCCTTCGACGTGGACCTGTACTGCGCCCGCCGTCCCGACAATCTGAATCCCACCGCGCTCGCATTTGCGCGAATCCTGCAACAGGGCTAGTGTGTCGCCCGTCGCGGATCGCGGCAAGGTAGACCGTTCCCGCCGCACCGGCTCGGCGCCGGCGGCCGGCGGCTACCGCCAAGAGGCTGGCATCATGGTCCGGCGAACCACAGGAGCGTTTTCATGGCTGGCAATACTTCCCTGCCGCGCGTGGCCATCATCGGCTGCGGCGGAACGATCACGTCGCGCGGGACGGGTCCCCTGGACACCATGGATTACCCCGAGTTCGGCACCAAGCTGAGCGTGGCCGAGGTCCTGGAAGCCATCCCCGAGGCCGCGAACGTGGCGCGCGCGGTACTGGTGCCGTTCCGCGAAGTGAGCAGTTCCGCGATCACGATGGCGGACTGGTTCGCGCTGCGCGCCACGATACGGCGGATGGCGGCCGAGGAGCCCGACCTGGCCGGTTTCGTGATTCTGCACGGGACGGCAACGCTGGAGGAAACGGCGTTTTTCCTGGACCTGACCTTGTCGCTGGCGCAGCCGGTGGTGCTGGTCGGGGCGCAGCGGCCACTGAGCGCGGTGGGCTCCGACGCCCCGATGAATGTGATCGCGGCCCTGCGCACGGCGGCAGCCCCGCAGTCGCGCGGGCGCGGGGTGCTGGTCGTGCTGAACGACGAGATTTCCTCGGCGCGCGATGTGGTGAAGACACACACGCTGCGCGTGCAAACTTTCCGTTCCGCGGATTTCGGTCCGCTGGGCGTGGTCGATCCGGACGGTGTCTTCTACTACCGCCGCAACGAGCCGCGCATGCCCGCGGAGGCCACGGCTCCCGATTTCACGACCCTGCCGGACGATGCGGTGCTGCCGCGGGTGGACATCATCTATTCCCATGTCGGCGCGGACGGCATGCTGGTGGACGCCTGCGTGGCTGCCGGCGCGCGAGGGATCGTATCGGCGGGCCTGGCGCCAGGCATGCCGGCCAAGGCGGAACGCGAGGCCTACGAGAACGCGCGCCGCGCGGGAGTGGCCCTGGTCCAATGCACCCGGGCAGGCAGCGGCCGGGTGGCAAACCGGCGAGCATTGCGCGAGAACGGCTGGATCGCGGGCAACTCACTGAGTCCGCAGAAGGCGCGGATCTTGTTGGCGCTGGCACTATCGCAAACGCAGGAGCTGGAAACGTTGCGGTTAGTGTTTGCGGGGCATTAGGGCCGTGGCGGCTTGGGTGATCTTGCCGATGTAGTGCGTGGATGGTGCGGTTCGGGTGATCTTGTGCGTGCCGTGCGTGGATGGCGTCTGATGCGGATTTGTTTATGGCGTCGTCGGCTTGCTTATGTCGTCCGGCGGCTTGCTTATGCCGTCGTCGGCTTGCTTATGCCGTCGTCGGCTTGCTTATGCCGTCGTCGGCTTGCTTATGCCGTCGTCGGCTTGCTTATGCCGTCGTCGGCTTGCTTATGCCGTCGTCGGCTTGCTTATGCCGTCGTCGGCTTGCTTATGCCGTCGTCGGCTTGCTTATGCCGTCGTCGGCTTGCTTATGCCGTCGTCGGCTTGCTTATGCCGTCGTCGGCTTGCTTATGCCGTCGTCGGCTTGCTTATGCCGTCGTCGGCTTGCTTATGCCGTCCGGCGGGGGAGATGCCTGGCGTGTCCGGCCCGGTCGGCCGGCCCAGCGCCTTCGCGCTGGGCTACCGCGTCGTCTTCCTCGTCCGGCGGCCGAAGGAGCGGTGGTTTTCTAGCGGCTTTTTTGCCCGGCCGACCTCCCTACGGAAGCCCTCGCGCGGCCTCCGACGGGCCGGCCCCGCCAGGCATCTCCCCCGCCGGACTCACAGAGTGCCTAAGTCGCGGATGCTGCGACCGTCTTTGTTCTTGGCCCTTCGTGGGCGGGTTTTCGGGTTAAGAAAGATCTGCTGTTGCCCGTCGTTTTTGGGCCGCCCTGCGCGGCCCAAAAACGCCTACGCGGTGGGGGCATGCGGTGGTTGCTGGTAATGCGAGCGTTGCTGATGCGACGGTGGCCGGTGATGCGACGGTTGCGGGTGATACGACGGGCGTTGGTAATGCGACGGCTGCTGGTAATGCGACGATTACTAGTAATGCGGAGGTCGATGAATCGAAGTGAAATCTTCGCCCGCGCAGGGTTGGGGGAGACAAGGCGGTGTGGCGGGCCGCCAACCGGCCCGCCACACCGTAGCACCGTGCCTTGCCACGGGTGATGGCATAGGTGCGATGCGGCGCTCGCGCGATTGCGGGGATCAGCGAAGTGGGGCCGTTCAGGCCGTCAACCACGGCGATCAGGATGTCCTGGCGCCCCCGGGTCTTGAGTTCGTTGAAGACCTTGAGGGAGTGTCAGGAATTTTGTGCTTGAGGCCTAACATGTCGAAAACGGAGCATGTATGGCAACCCGAAAGAAGAATCCCCCTAAAGAGCTGCCGGCGATTCCTGCCGAGTTGGTCGAGCAATTGGTCAAAGGGCCGATGACGGCCGAGGCGGTGCAGGACCTGTCGATGGCGTTCAAGAAGGCGTTGATCGAGCGGGCACTGGGCGCGGAGCTGGGTCATCACCTGGGTTACGCACCGGGCCAACGGTCTGAAACGGCAACGAACCGACGCAATGGCACGAGCTCGAAGACCGTGCTGACCGACGACGGGGCCATCTCGGTAGATGTGCCGCGCGATCGCGACGGCAGCTTCGCCCCGATCCTGATTCCCAAGCATGAGCGGCGCTTCACGGGGTTCGATGACAAGATCATCGCGATGTACGCGCGCGGCATGACAGTGCGCGAGATACAGGCGTTTCTTCTGGAGCAGTACGGCACTGAGGTATCGCCAGAGTTCATCAGCTCGGTGACCGATGCGGTGGTCGAGGAGGTTACAGCCTGGCAAACCCGCCCGCTGGAGACGATGTACCCGGTGGTGTTCTTCGATGCGCTGCGGGTGAAGATCCGCGAGGACGGCGTGGTCAGAAACAAGGCCGTGTATCTGGCCCTGGCCATCCTGGCCGACGGCACACGCGACGTGTTGGGCTTATGGATCGAGCAGACCGAAGGCGCCAAATTCTGGATGAAGGTCTTCAACGAGCTCAAGACTCGTGGCACGCAGGACATCCTGATTGCAGTCACCGACGGCCTGAAGGGCATGGAGCAGGCCTTAAACGCCGTATTCCCTGCCACGACGTTGCAGACCTGCATCGTGCATTTGATGCGCTCAAGCCTGGACTATGCCAGCTGGAAGGAGCGCCGTGCCGTGGCTGCTGCGCTCAGGCCCATCTACAGTGCGCCAACGGTGGAGGCCGCGCAAGCCGAGCTGGCACGCTTCGAACAGGGCCTGTGGGGACAGCGCTACGCGCCGATCGCGCAGGCTTGGCGCAGCGCCTGGGACCGCGTGATCCCGTTTTTTACCTTCCCGCCGGCGATCCGCAAGATCATCTATACCACCAACGCCATCGAGAGCATCAACGCCCAGCTGCGCCGGGCGGTCAAAACGCGCGGGCACTTCCCCTCCGACGAGGCGGCCACCAAGCTGCTGTGGCTGGTGCTACGTAATATCACCGGCACCTGGGGCAGTTCCACTCACGAGTGGAAGGCAGCCATGAACCAGTTTGCGATCATCTACGCAGAGCGCTTCACCAATCCATATCGCTGAAATATCATCACTGGGCTGGGGCTCTTATAGACCGGCCTTTAATGCCTCAAGCACAAAAATACTGACACACCCGACCTTGAGCCAGAACTTGGCCCCCTCGGTCTGCTCGACCCACAGGCCCAGCACGTCGCGCTGGCCGTCAGCCTGCACGCCCAGAGCCAGGTACACGGCCTTGTTGGTGACCCCGCCGTCGTCGCGGATCTTAACCCGCAGCGCGTCGAAGAACACCACCGGGTACATCGCCTCCAGCGGCCGGTTCTGCCAGGCAATCGTCTCGGCCATGACCTCGTCGGTGACCGAGCTGATGAAGTCCGGCGAGACCTCGGTGCCGTGGCTCTCGGCCAGGAACGCCTGGATCTCGCGCACGCTCATGCCCCGTGCGTACATGGCGATGATCCGGTCATCATTGCGGGGGTCAGCGAATTGGGGCCGTTCCAGAAGGGGATACACGTCAGTCCAACGGTCACCTTCGTCCACTCCAGTAACGGTGGCTTGATACTGTCATGTGGCACAGCACCGCTTCGGCGACGCGGGCCACCGACATCGACCGGCGCGTCCCCATGTTGGCCCATTGGTCTGCCCGGTTGCGCGCCAGATTATTCAAGGGGCGCGATTCGATGGCCGATCCTGACGACGCCAGTGTTGGACGTCCGCTACGCCAACACCATCGGCCTGATATGTCGGCACCGTCTCTCCTCTCAACGTCTCTCCTTTAAACGTCTCTCCTCACATACCGACGCCATCCCTTATCGGTTTACCGTCTCACCTATCGCGAGCATCCGTTGCAAGCCTCGGTGCCACGGTGTGGCGGGCCGAGGGGCGGCCCGCCACACCGCCTTGTCTCCCCCAACCCTGCGCGGGCGAAGATTTCACTTCGATTCCTCGACCTCCGCATTACTAGTAATCGTCGCATTACCAGCAGGCTTCGCATCACCAGCAGCCGTTGCATTGCCAGCACCCGTCGCATTACCAACGCCCGTCGCATCACCCGCAACCGTCGCATCACCGGCCACCGTCGCATCAGCAACGGTCGCATTACCAGCAACACCGCATGCCCCCACCGCGTAGGCGTTTTCGGGCCGCGCAGGGCGGCCCGAAAACGACGGGCAACGGCAGATCCTTCTCAACCCGAAACGCCGCCCACGAAGGGCCAAGCACAAAGACCGCCGCAGCAACCGCGACTAAGGCAAGCCGTGAGTCCGGCGGGGGAGATGCCTGGCGGGGCCGGCCCGTCGGAGGCCGCGCGAGGGCTTCCGTAGGGAGGTCGGCCGGGCAAAAAAGCCGCTAGAACACCACCGCCACTTCGGCCGCCGGACGAGGAAGACGACGCGGTAGTCCAGCGCGAAAGCGCTGGACCGGCCGACCGGGCCGGACACGCCAGGCATCTCCCCCGCCGGACGGCATAAGCAAGCTACGACGGCATAAGCAAGCCACGACGGCATAAGCAAGCCACGACGGCATAAACAAGCCGACGAACGGCATAAGCAAACCGAACGGACGGCATGAGCAAGACAGACGACCCACATCAGCAAGCCAACAACGCCTGCCCCCTCCACAACCGTCACGCCCAACAAAACGCCCCGCAGCGCACAACCTGACGCTAGGGAATACCCACGTAGCGAACCGTACCAAAAACGGGAAAAATCCCAACAGTAGAACTACACCCGGCTCCCGCCGCATACCCACCCACGCCATCTTCAGGAACGCCCATGTCCGCATTCCCGCATCGTGCCCCTAGTGCCGGTCCCGCCTTTTTGCGATCCGGCTTGTCGAGCGACAGCGGTATCGCTTGCCGTGTCCGGCGATTGTTCGCGCTTTCTTCGCTTGCGCTGGCGGCCGCCGCGGCGGCCATACTGCCGGCGGGGCCGGCGCGGGCGGCTTTTCCGGAGCGTCCCATCACCATCGTCGTTCCGTATCCGGTTGGGGGCGCCACCGACACGCTGGCGCGCAGCATCGGCCAGCGCATCTCCGAAGCGATGAAGCAGTCCGTGGTTGTGGAGAACCGTACCGGCGGCAGCGGCTTGATCGGGATGTCTGTTGTCGCGCATGCGCCGGCGGACGGCTACACGATTCTGTTCGGGTGCACGACCGACTCCGCCATCTTCAAGGCGGCTTCCAAGGTACCGCCGTCGGTCAACCTGCGGGACGACTTCGCGGCCGTTGCGGGTGTCGCGCTCGCGCCGCACATTCTGGTCGTTCCGTCCAAATCCGCGCCGCAGAATGTCCAGCAGCTTCTCGACCTTCTCAAGCGGGAGCCCGGCAAGCATAACTTTGCCTCCATCGGCATCGGCACGCTATCGCACCTGGAAGGCGAACTCCTGATGCTGACCACCGGCGTACAGATCACCCATGTGCCCTACCGCGGCGGCTCGCAGGCATTGATGGATTTGATCTCCGGCAACTCCAGCCTGATGTTCCTTAGCGCGCCCGCCGCCGTCCCGCACATGAAGAGCGGCGCGGTGCGCGTCCTGGCCGTGGCCGGCGACCATAGGTTGCCCATGTTGCCCGAGGTGCCCACCATCACCGAAGCAGGCGTCAAGAACTTCAGCGCGGAGAATCTGTTCGGCTTTTATGCGCCCAAGGGTACGCCGCCCGCCATCGTCGACGCCCTATCGAAAGCCATCGACGCCGCGCTGCAGCGGCCGGACCTGAAGTCGCTGCTCGAATCGCAGGGGCTGGAAGTCCAGTACACCAGCCCGGACGTCTTCACCGAACGTACCGTGAAGAATTTTGCCAACTTCGATGCCATCGTCAAAAAGGCCAACATCACGCTGGATTGATGGAACGAAAATGCCGGGCCATGCCCGGCATGCCTCCAGCGAAGGGCCGCCGGCAATGCCGGCGCGCATTCCGCCTACATCGTGCCTTCCGGAAGATTGACGCAGTGATCGTAGATCGCGCCCGGCCGGGTGAACCAGACCTCGTTGCGACGCGGATGCTCGGCGATGTACTTCAGCGCGCGGCGCATCGCGCGCAGGCGATACGGCTGTCCCGTCACCATCGTGTGCAGCGCGATCCCGAACACCAGCGGCTGCTTGGCGCTCTGGTCCAGCATCTCTTCGAATTGATCGATCACCATTTGGCTGAACTGGTCCGGCGTGTGATGTCGCACCAGCATCTGCGGGGAATCGTTCAACTCCAGCGGATAGGGCACCGACATGATGCGGCCGCCGCGCGTCTTCATCCAGATCGGCTGGTCGTCCGCCGGCCAGTCCATCAGGAACTTGTATCCCGTCTCCTGCAGCAGGTCGGGCGTATGGCGGCTGTGGGACATCCACGGCGCCATCCAGCCGCGTACCTCCTGGCCCGTGTGTTCGCGGATCGCATCGCGCACCTCGGTCAGGAAGCGTGCCTCGTCCGGTTCCCACATCGAACCGTGGCGCTCGGCGTTGGTGCGGCCGTGGCCGATGAACTCGTCGCCGCGGGCCTTGATGGGCGCGATCAGCGCCGGGCAGTACTTGAAGATCTCGGTGTTGCAAAGGTGCGCCGCGGGCAGGCCCAGCTCGTCCAGCATATCCAGGATCCGCCACACGCCGATCCGGTTGCCGTAGTCCGTCCACGCGAAGGCGCGCTGGTCGGGCGCGGGCAGCGGCACGGTCAGGTTGTGGCTCAGGCCCGTACCGAAGGCGAATATCTCGATATTCAGGCCGATGTGCATCGCCAGGCGCTTGCCTTCCGGCCAGCTGTAGTCTTTGCGCGCGCCGATGGCGCGATAGGGATAGCGATCGTGGCTGGGCAACAGCATGGCGGTTCTCTCCGGAGGTGCTCGGGTGGCCGGGGCCGGTTTGGGAAAGGGGCGCGGCGGCGCGTCCCGTCAGGAAAAGCAATGCCAGGCTTGGTGCGGTACCCGCGTTGTGACCGTACCAAAAATAGTTATAATCCCATAAATATAACACCGCGCACTCGCTCACGGGTGCGGCGCAGGGGCAAGGCGGCGATGAAACCCAGCAGATTCGTGCACTACGTACCCACTTCGGTGGACCAGGCGGTCATGATCCTCGCCGACGTCTGCGAGCAGGACGGACGCGTGCTGGCCGGTGGCCAGACCCTGGTGCCCGCCATGGCGCTGCGGCTGGCGCGCCCCGCCTACCTGGTGGACATCAACCGCATCGACGAACTGCGCCGGCTGGAAGTGCGCGACGGCCGGCTGCACATCGGCGCCTGCGTGCGCCACGCCGGCTTCCATGCGCCCGTCGCGCCGGGTCCGCTGGGCACGTTGCTTTGCACGGTCGTCCGACATATCGCGCACCTGCCCATCCGCACCCGCGGCACCTTCTGCGGCAGTATCGCCAATGCCGACCCGGCGTCGGAATGGTGCCTGGTCGCGGCCACGCTTGACGCCGTCTTCGAGGCGCGCAGCCTGCGCGGGACGCGGCATATCGACGCGCGCGATTTCTTTCACGGCTATATGGCCACCGCGCTGGCCGCCGACGAACTGCTGGTGGGCGCCAGCCTGCCCGTCCTGCCCGAAGGCACCCGCTGCGGCTTCTACGAGTTCAGCCGGCGCGCCGGCGATTTCGCCCAGGCCATGGCGCTGGTCACATACGAGGAACACGCCGGCAGTGGCGGGACGGTCATGCGCAACGTGCGCATCGGCCTGGGCGGCGTGGAAGACCGCCCGCGCCGCATGCCGGCCGCCCAGGCTTGCCTGGAAGGCGAAGCGCCGCACCCGGATACCTTCATGCGCGCGGCGGAGGCCGCGGCCATGGAAGCAGAGCCCGTGGACAGCGGCGACGACGAGCGGGCCTATCGCCGCGACCTGGTGCGCGCGGCCGTGCGGCGCGCGCTGGCCCAGGCCCACGGCGGCGCGGCGCCGCGATAACGCATCGCAGGGGATACCGATGAACGAGCGTGACGAAACAGCCGGCATGGACCACGACGTCGTCCTGGAAGTGAACGGGGTGGCATATCCGATACGCGTGGAAGCGCGCAAGACGCTGGTCGATGCCATCCGCGACGACTGCGGACAGACCGGCACGCACATCGGCTGCGAGCATGGCGTATGCGGCGCCTGCACCGTGCTGGTGGATGGCGAGCCCGTGCGGTCCTGCCTGATGTTCGCGGTGCAGGCCGAAGGCTCTTGCATCCGCACCGTGGAAGGCCTGGCCGACGGCGCCGGTTTCCACCCCATGCAGCAGGCCTTCATGGACCATCATGCCTTGCAGTGCGGCTTCTGCACGCCGGGTTTCCTGATGCTGGCCACGGGGGCGCTGGAGCGCAACCCCGACATCAGCGATGCGGAATTGCTGGACGTGCTGTCCTCCAATCTATGCCGCTGCACGGGCTACCAGAATATCCTGGCCGCCGTGCGCGCCGCCCGCGCGGCCATGGCGGCCGGCCATGCCGCGCCGAACGCCGCCAAGGGAGGCTGACCCCATGAGCGCCCACGTGTACGAAGTCCCGCGCGTCGACGCGCCCGCCACCGGGGAACGCATCGTCGGCCGCTCCGTTGCGCGGCTGGAAGATCCCCCGCTGGTCCGTGGCGAGGCCTGCTTCGCCGCCGATGTGAATTTCCCGCGGCAATTGCATATGCGCGTCGTGCGCGCGCAAACGGCGCACGGCCGCATCGTCGGCATCGATACCGCGCCCGCGCTCGCGCTGCGCGGCGTGGTGGCCGCGTGGACAGGCGCGGACGTCGCCGATATTCCGCCCATCCCTTTCCGCGCCACCAAGGTCACCGGGCTCGAACCCTATTGCCAGCCCATCCTGGCGCGGGAGCGCGTGCGCTACGTCGGCGAGCCGGTGGCGGTGGTATTCGCCGACAGTCCCTACGTGGCGGAAGACGCGGCGGACCTGGTCGAGGTCCGGATCGATCCCTTGCCGCCCATCCTGTCGGCCCGCGACGAGCCCGGCGAGTTCCTGCCCGGCCTGAACACCGAACCCACGGTGATCCGCAAGGGCTATGGCGACGTGGCGGCCGCTTTCGCCGCGGCGCATGCCGTCATCGCGCTGGATCTGGCCGTCGGCCGGCATTCCGGCGTGCCGCTGGAATGCCGCGGCGCCGTGGCGCGCTACGACGCCGCGCGCGACGTGCTGGAGATGCACGGCGCCGCCAAGAAGTCGCATTGGAACCGCGACGAAATGGCCAAGATGCTCGGCCGCAGCCCCAGCAGTTTCCACCTGTACGAAGGGCACGTGGGCGGCGGCTTCGGCGTGCGCGGCGAGATCTATCCCGAGGACGTGCTGGTGTGCCTGGCCGCGCTGCGCCTGCGCCGCCCGGTCAAATGGATAGAGGACCGCCGCGAGAACCTCATGGCCACCAACCATTCGCGCGAGCAGCAGCACCAGATCGAGGCCGCCATCGATGCGCAGGGGCGCATCCTGGGCATACGCAATACCTTCTTCCATGCCCAGGGCGCCTACACCCGCACCCACGGCGCGCGCGTGGCCGACATGTCGGCGGGACTGCTGCTGGGCCCCTACCGCGTACCCGCCTACGAAGTGGCCGGCCACTATCGCCTGGTCAACAAGACGCCCGCCGCCACCTACCGTTCGCCCGGCCGCTACGAAACCACCTTCGTGCGCGAACGCCTGATGGATGCGATCGCCCGCCGTGTCGGCATCGACCCCGTCGAGGCGCGCCGCCGCAACCTGATCAAATCGCAAGAGATGCCCTACGCGCGCCCGCTGGATGCGCTGGGAACGGACGTCGTGCTGGATTCCGGCGACTACGACGGGCTGATCGACAAGACGCTGGCCAGGCTGGACTGGCCCCGGCTGCGGGCCGAGCTGACGCAGCGCCGCGCCGCCGGCGAGCGCGTGGGCCTGGGCCTGGCGATGTTCGTGGAGAAGTCCGGCCTGGGCCCCTCCGACATGGTCCGCCTGACGGTGGACGTCAGCGGCGCGATAGAACTCGTGACCGGCGCCGGCTCGGTGGGCCAGGGCATGGAAACCGCGCTGGCGCAGATCTGCGCCCAGGAGCTGGGCGTGGACTACCGCCGCGTGCGGGTCATCCACGGACGCACCGACCAGATCGAGTTCGGCAACGGCGCGCACGCGTCGCGCGTGACCGTGATGTCCGGCTCGGCCACCCAGATCGCGGCGCGCAAGGTGCGCGCCAAGGCCCTGGACGTGGCCGCCAAGCTGCTGGACGCCACGCCGGCCGATCTCACGGTGGAAGGCGGCCGCATCCGCCGGACCGCCGATCCGGCCGGCCGCGCGATCGGCCTGGAGGAAGTCGCCCGCTACCTGCATCCCTCGTCGCGGACCAGCGACGGCCACGAGCCCGGCCTGTCGGCCGAAGGCTGGTTCTACAGCGACCATATGAACTATCCCTACGGGGTGCATGTGGCACAGGTCCGCGTGGACGGCGACACCGGGCAGGTCCTGGTCGAGAAATACCTGGTGGCCTATGACGTCGGCCGCGCGGTCAATCCCATGCTGATCGAAGGCCAGATCGTCGGCGGCTTGGCGCAAGGCATAGGCGGCGCGCTGTTCGAAGAGTTCACCTACGACGCCGAAGGCCAGCCGCTTTCGACCACCTTCGCCGACTACATCATGGTCACCGCCCATGAGATGCCGCCCGTCGATGTGCTGATCACGGAGGACGCGCCCAGCCCCCTGAACCCCATGGGCCTGAAGGGAGCCGGCGAGGGCGGGACCAATGCCGCGGGCGCCGCCATCGCGGCCGCGGTGGACGACGCCCTGGACGCACCCGGCTTCGTGACGCGGCTGCCCATCAGGCCGCTGGACGTGCGGCGCCATCTGGCGGCGCGGGAGGCGCGGGACCGCGAACAGCGCCATGACCTGCGCCCCTGAGGGACGCCCTGGCCGGCGCCGCCGGAATTTGTACCGTACTATTTTTGGAACGAGTATCTATTTTGGCATAGACCTGCTACACTGCATCATGCTCGGGCGCGCAGCGTCCGCATCGCCGCACCGCATGCAATAGGGCGTGCGCGCCACAGGGTGCCAGCGCCACAGCGCGCCGGGCAAGAACAGGAATTTGGGCCAGCGCCGTCCGCGGCGCACCGGGGAGGACCACCGTCATGCAATTCACCAACGATTTCGAAGTATCGCTGCCGCCCGACCAGGCATGGCAGGTCCTGATGGATGTCGAGCGCATCGTGCCCTGCATGCCGGGCGCCGAACTGGTGGAGATCGTCGATGACAAGACCTTCAAGGGCAAGGTAAGCGTCAAGCTGGGCCCGGTGGCGCTCACCTTCCTGTGCAACGCCGTTTTCGAGGAAGTGGACAACGCCGCGCACACCGCGCGCATCAAGGCCAACGGCGCGGACGCCAAGGGCCGCGGCAATGCGAACACCACCATCCGCTTCGGCCTGCAGCCCAGCGCCAAGGGGTCGAAGGTCATCATCGATACCGACCTGACGCTGACCGGCGCGGTGGCGCAGTACGGCCGCGGCGTCGGCATGATCCAGACCGTGGCCAACCAAATCATCTCGCAGTTTTCCAAGAACCTGGAAGCGCAGATCTCGCAAAGCCGGCAGGCCGGGGCGGCCGCCCCAGCGGCGGCCGCAGGCGCGGCGGATGGCGGGGCCGCTGCCGCTTCCGGCGGCGACGCGGCGCCCGTCCGCCCGGCCGCGCCGCGCCCGCCGGTGCAGCCCGCCAAGCCCATCAGCGGTTTCTCGCTGATCCTGTCTTCGCTGTGGGCCATGATCCGCGGCTGGTTCGGCGGCTCCTCGCGTTGACGGGACCGGCGTGCCCGCGCCGGCGTCACGCGCCGGCGCCCACGCGCGCCAAGCGAGTACAAAAAACGACACTAATACCGATTTTTACGTAGCACGCGCGGACCGCCCCGGCCGCCCGGGCTGCAGCCGGAGCGATCCTTGACCAAGCCTTCCATCAACACCGTACTGACCCTGCTGAGCGCCGAGCGGATGGCGGCGTTCTACGCAGCGGGCTACTGGCGGGACGAAACGATATACATGGCGGCCCGGCGCCACGCCCGGGCCGCGCCGGACGCCTGGGCGGTGCGCGACCGGGGCTTGCGCCTGACGTATGCGGAGCTGATCGCCGCCGCGGATCGCCTGGCCGCGACGCTGCAGGCCGCCGGCGTGCGTGCCGGCCAACGCGTCGGCGTCTGGATGTCCAGCCGCGTCGAAACCGCGATTGCGCTGCTGGCCTGCTCGCGCAACGGCTACGCCTGCTGCCCCTCGCTGCACCGCGACCACACCGCGCCGGACGTGCTGGCATTGATGGAAAGCGTCAGCGCCGCCGCCTTCATCGGCGAAATCGGCTATGGCGCCGATGCCGATCGCAACGATATCTTCAGCCTGCTGGCCCGGGTGCCCAGCCTGCGCCACGTCATCGCACTGCCCACGGTGGACCAGCGGCCGGCCGGCGCGCTGTTCGACGCCGGCACGCCCACCGCCGACGACGCCTGGTCCACCGAGCCCGACCGGCTGGTGTACCTGGCCTTCACATCGGGCACGACGGGCGCGCCCAAGGGCGTCATGCACAGCGACAACACGCTGCTGGCGAATGCCCGCGAAATCGCCAAGGACTGGTCGTTCGGGCCCAGTTCCGTCATCTACACCATGAGTCCGCTCAGCCACAACCTGGGCCTGGGCGCGCTGATCAGCGCGCTGGCCACCGGCGGCGAACTCGTGGTGCACGACCTGCCGCGTGGCGCCAGTGTGCTGGACCGCCTGCTGGACACCGGCGCGAGCTTTCTCTTCGGCGTGCCCACGCATGCGGTCGACCTGCTGGCGGAGCTGAAATCGCGCGGCCTGTCGCGGGTGGGCAACTTGCAGGGCTTCCGCATCTCCGGCGCGTCGGCACCCAAGGATGTCGTGGCGGAATTGCTGCGCTACGGCGTCACGCCGCAAAGCGGCTACGGCATGACCGAAGCCTGCTCGCATCACTACACGCTGCCCGGCGACGACCCGCAACGCATCATCGAGACCTCCGGCCGCGCCTGCGCCAGCTACGAAGTCAAAATCTGGTCGACCGAAGACCCCGACCAGGAAGTCCCCATCGGCGAGACCGGCCAGATCGGCGGGCGCGGCGCCAGCCTGATGCTGGGGTACTTCGACAACCAGAAGGCCACCGAGAGCGCATTCAATTCGCACGGCTGGTTCATGACGGGCGACGTGGGACGCCTGGACGCCGACGGCTATCTGGTGATCACGGGCCGCAAGAAAGACCTGATCATCCGCGGCGGACACAACATCTATCCCGCGCGCATCGAGAACCTGGCCATGCAGCACGCTGCCGTTGCGCGCGCCGCGGTGCTGCCCGTGCCGGATGCCCGCCTGGGCGAAAAGGTCTGCCTGGCGGTCATGCTCAAGCCCGGCGCCAGCCTGTCGGGCGAAGCGATGCTGTCCCACCTGGACGCCTGCGGCCTGTCGCGCTACGACATGCCGGAGTACTACATCGAACTGCCGGAAATCCCGCTGACCGCCAGCGGCAAGATCTTCAAGCGCGATCTGGTGGAAGACGTGCGCGCCGGCCGCCTGGCGCCGCGCGCGGTACGCTGGCAGGGCGGCGCGCCAGCGGCGGCGCCGTCCTCCTTGCCGTCGCCGCCGGTCGCGGCGAAGCCGGCGCCATGAACGCGCCCGCGCCCGACTTGGCCGCCGCCGGCGCCGAACGCGCGCAGGCGCTGCTGCAGCGCCTGCGCCACGAGCTGGCCCATCCGCCTTTCCATGCGCTGCTCAACCCGGAGGCCGTGTCCGTCGACGCCGACACCGGGGTCGTCGTGATCCGGCTGCCCTATCGTCCCGCGCTGCGCCGCGCG
The DNA here is from genome assembly GCF_001676705.1 of Bordetella bronchialis. Classification (NCBI taxonomy): domain Bacteria; kingdom Pseudomonadati; phylum Pseudomonadota; class Betaproteobacteria; order Burkholderiales; family Alcaligenaceae; genus Bordetella; species Bordetella bronchialis. The sequence continues at coordinate 36,671 of NZ_CP016170.1, read as the reverse complement.
GCGGGCTCGGAAAACATACACGGCGGCGTCATCGCGGCCTTGATAGACATGGCGGCGCATGCCTCGGTCGCCGTGCAGACCGGCCGCATGGCACCCACCGTGGACCTGCGCATCGATTACCTGAAACCCGCCCCGGGCGCCGACCTGTACGCCACCGCCAAGGTCCTGCGGTTGGGCCGCGCCATCGCGCGCGCCGATGTCGAGATCTCCCACGCGCCCGGCGCGGCGCCCTGCGCCGTGGGGCGCGGCACTTTCAGCACGCTGGACACCGGCGGCACCGCGTAGGCACGCGGTGCCGCGCATTCAACCATAGGATCCGCACCATGCAGGCAGCTATCCTGAGGGAATTCGGCGCGATCGAGCAATTGCGCATGGAGACCGTGGCCGACCCCGCGCCGGCCGCGGGACAGGTGGTGGTCGACATCCAGGCCATCGCCGCCAACTTCGTCGATACGCTGGTCGTGGCCGGCAAATACCAGTTCCTGCCGGAACGGCCGTTCTCGCCGGGCAAACTGCCCACGGGCATTGTCAGCGCCGTGGGCGCCGGCGTCGCGGACCTGAAACCGGGCGACCGCGTGCTCACCCTGGCCGAACACGGCGGCTATGCGGAGAAAATCGCCGTCCCGGCGGCCAGCTGTTTCCGCCTGCCCGGCACGCTGTCCTTCATCGATGCGGCCGCCATGTCGCTGGGCTTCGATACCGCCTGGTTCGCGCTGTGCGAGCGGGGCCGCGCCAAGGCCGGCGAGACGGTGCTGGTGCTGGGCGCCACCGGCGCGGTGGGCCTGGCCGCGGTACAGCTGGCCAAGGCGTACGGCCTGCGCGTGCTGGCCGCCGTCAGCAACCCGGCCAAGTCGGACGCCGTGCGGCGCGCGGGCGCCGATGCCGTCATCGACCTGTCGGCGGCGGACCTGCGCGACAGCCTGCGCGCCCAGGTGCACGCGGCCAACGGCGGCAAGGGCGCCGATATCGTCCTGGACCCCCTGGGCGGCGATATTTTCGACGCGGCGATCCGCGCGGTGGCGTGGCGCGGCCGCTATGTCGTCATCGGTTTCGCGGCAGGCCGCATCCCCACGCTGAAGGTCAATTACGTCATGCTGAAGAACATGGAAGTGAGCGGCGTACAGGTCAGCGACTACCGCAAGAAGGCGCCCGACGAGATGCGCCATTGCATCCACGAAATCTTCCGCCTGTACGAGGCCGGCCAGCTGGCCGCGCCGCCGGCCACCGTAATGCCGCTGGACCAGGTACAGGACGCCCTGCGCCAGCTGGAAGCGCGCACCGCCCGCGGCAGGCTGGTACTGGTGCCCGCCAGCGCGGCGCCTTGACGCGCGCGGCGCCGGGGGCCAGGCGTCACGGGCGGTCGGCGTGCAGCCGGGCCGTCATCAAAAAGGCGTGCGCCGCGTCGCTGAGCCGGTCGGGGCGATAGGCCGCGTGGATCTTCACGCGCAGCAGCTCGGCATCCGCGACGATAGGCTTGCAGACCACGGCCCCGGTGGCCATCGCGCCGATGGAGCCGGGCAGAATGGACACGCCCAGGCCGCCCGCCGCCAATCCCAGCACCGTCGAAATCTGCACGGCTTCCTGCGCGATGCGGGGCTCGAAGCCTGCCTGGCGGCATAGCGACGCGATGCGCGAGGACAGCGTCGGCACGCCTTGCGCGGAGAACAGCACGAAGGCGTCGTCCGCCAGATCCTCCAGCCGTATGCAGGAAGCGCCGCTCAGCCTGTGGCCGGCCGGCAGGACCGCCACCAGCGTATCGACCACGATGACCTCCGTCTCGACATCGGGCGCCAGTTCGGCGGGCGTCACCAGGAAGCCGATATCGACGGTGTCGGAATTGATCATGCCGGCGACCTGCATGGAACTGCCTTCGTGCAGCGCCAGATCCACACCGGCGAAGCGCTCGCGGAAAGCCAGGATGACCTTGGGCAGCAGGGCGATCATGGCAGGTCCGATGAAGCCCACGTGCACGGTGCCCAATTCGCCGCGCCCCGCGCGCTGCGTGCGCTCCAGCGCACGGCTGGCCTGGTTCAACAGACGCACGGCTTCCATCTTGAAGACTTCGCCGGCCGGCGTCAGCCGCACCCCGCGCGGCGAGCGCTCGAACAAGCGGGCCTGCAGCAGCGATTCCAGCCGCATGATGGCCTGGCTGAGCGGCGGCTGCGCCATATGCATCTGCTCGGCCGCCTTGCGGAAACTCAGCGTTTCGGCCACGGCCAGGAATTGCTGCACCATGCGTAGGTCCAGGTTGGATGCGCGGGTGGACATGGCGGTGGGCGGTCCTCTGTACGGGGGTGTTGCGCCGCGCGGCAACGCTGCCAGCGCCTGCCGTTATGGTGCCCGCCGCGTGCGGTGAAACGCGTCGCGTATCGCGCAGGACCATTTTGGTATTAGACCATCGCCGGCGATCTTCCTACCATCCACCTATCACCGACCGCCACGCGACGCGCCCCAGCCGGAGCGCGCGACGTGCCGGCAAGGAGACATCATGCGCCGACTGCTTACCCTCCTTGCATGCCTGCCGGCATGCCTCGCCGCCGCCCATGCCGCCGCACAGGACTTTCCCACGCGGCCCATCACTTTGGTAATCGCCTCGCCGGCAGGCTCTACCCCGGACACCGGCGCGCGCGCCATCGCCTCGTCCATGGCGCAGGCGCTGGGCCAGCCCGTCGTGGTGGAGAACCGCCCGGGCGCCAATGGCCAGATCGCCGCGCAGGAGGTGCTGAAAAACCCGCCCGACGGCTATACGGTCCTGGTGGCCGCCGGCAGCACCATGGCCATCAACCCGCATGTCTATCCGCGGCAGGCCGTGGACGTGCTGAAGGACCTGAAGGCCGTCGGCAAGATCTACTCGACCGACTTCTTCCTGATCGTCCGCAGCGACACCGGCATCGATTCCATGGCGGCCTTGATCGCGCGCGCCAGGCAAAAGCCCGGCGCCCTGGTCGCCGCCAATAGCGGCCCGGGCAGCGCCGCGCAGCTGGCCACCGAGGTACTCAAGCAGCAGACCGGCGCCGACATCTACCAGGTTCCCTTCAACGGCAGCCCGGCGGCGGCGCTGGGCGTCGCATCGGGCAACGCCGACATGCTGATCGAAACCCAGGCCGTCACGGAGCCCTTCGTCAGTAGCGGCCGCGTGCGCCGCCTGGCCACGACCGGACACGCGCGGTCGCCCGCCTATCCGGATGTCCCGACGATGGCCGAGGCCGGCGTGCCGGGCATGGAGATCTCCTCGTGGGCCGGCATGTTCGCCCGCATCCAGGTGCCCCCGGAACGGGTGGAGCGCCTGAACGCCGCCCTGAACAAAGCGCTTGCCGACCCCGGCATCCAGGCGGCGCTGCGCGGCGGCGGACTGCAGCCTGGCGGCGGTTCGAGCGCCGATTTCCAGAAAGAATGGCAGGCCCAGTCGCAGCTTTGGGCCGGGGTCGTGGCGCGCTCGCCAGGCCTGACCAACCGTTGAACGCAGGACATCCGATGGCCTCCGCCAGCTCTACCGCCGCGGTCCCGCACGGTCCGCTTCACATCGCCCGCATCCATGTGTACGTCTTCCAGGACGACGCGCCCCCCGCGGTGCGGTCCTCCTTCGGCACATCGACGCAGCGCACCTCGGCGCTGATCAAGGTGGAAGACGAGTCGGGGCAACATGGCTGGGGCGAGATCTGGAGCGGCCATCCGCCTTTCGGCGCCTATCACCGCGCCACCATCCTGGAACAGCTGGTGGCGCCCAGGGTGGTCGGCCAGACAGTGGCGTCCATTCCGGATTTGCTCGGCGCACTGCGGGAAGCCATGCTGCCCATGCTGCGCCTGGCGGGCGAGCCGGGCCCCATCGCGCACGTACTGGCCGGGCTGGATTGCGCCTTGTGGGACCTGGCCGCGCGGCTGCGGGGCGTGCCGCTCTACCGCCTGCTGGGCGGCGACGCGCGGCGCCTGCCCGTGTACGCCAGCGGCGTATCGCCGTCGATCGCGCCGGACGCGCTCGATGCGCTGCGCGCCCGCGGCTTCCGCGCATTCAAGTTCAAGGCCGGCTTCGCCGACGACCGCGCGCTCGACGACCTGGCGCGCACCGTGGACCGCCTGGCCCCCGGCGAGAGCGCGATGATAGACGCCAACTGCGGCTGGGACGTGGCGCAGGCCCGGCATGCGCTGCAACGCATCCGCGCCCTGCCGCTGCAGTGGGTGGAAGAGCCCATCGGCCCGGAAAGGCCGGCCGCGGAATGGCGGGCGCTGCGCGATGCCGGCCACCGCCTGGCCGCCGGCGAAAACCTGCTGGCGCGAGAGGCCTTCCACGACGCCTTCGACTGGCTGGACGTGGTGCAGCCCGATCTGGGCAAATGGGGCGGCGTCAGCCAGGTGTTGCCCTTGGCCCGAGAGGCACTGGCGCGCGGCAAGCGCTATTGTCCCCACGCCTTCGGCTCCCACATCGGCGCCGCGCTGGCCGCGCACGTACTGTGCGCCGCGGGCGGGGACGGCGTCCTGGAACTGGACGCCAATCCCAATCCCCTGCGCACGCTGGGCGCCCCGGGCTTTCCGCAACCGGTGGACGGAACCATCGCGCTGGACGACGCGCCCGGCATCGGCATCGATGCGGACCCGGCCGCGCTGCACGTCTATCCGGGCCGGCACGCGGTCGTCGAGCGGTGATCCGCGCGATCGGGCCGGCCCTACGCCTACAAGGAGGCGACATGAGCAACGAAGCGGTCGGGCTGTTGATATCGCAATCCGTGCACGACGAACTGGGCGAGCGCCTGTCCGCCCTGGCTCGCGCGGCGGGCCACGTGCTGCGCCTGGTCGTCGCGCCGGCCGAGCCGGGGCGGGCCCTGGCCGCGGACGAGCAGGCCGCGATACGGCTGGCCTACTATTCGCGCGACCTGCTGACCGGCGGAAACCCGGCCGCGGGCCGCGCCTTTTTCGACGTCTTCGATGCGGCGCCGCGGGCCGAGTGGCTGCATGTCGGCTCGGCCGGCATCGATAATCCGCTATACCAGCCCACGCTGCGCCGCGCCGTGCGGCTGACCACGTCGTCGGGCGGCAATGCCCTGCCCATCGCGCAAACCGTCGTCGGCGCCATTCTGGCGCAGGCGCGCGGGTTCACCCATTGGCTGGCCGCGCAGGGCGAACGCCGCTGGCGGCCGCTGACCGCCGCGCAGATGGCGCGCGACCTGCACGAACAGACCGCCATCATCGTCGGCCTTGGCCCCATCGGCCGCGAGATCGGCCGGCTGCTCAAGGCCGTGGGCCTGACGACCATAGGCGTACGGCGCGGCGCAGCGCCCGTGCCGCACTTCGACCGTATCTGCCGCCCGGACGTCCTAGACGAGCTGCTGCCCGCCTGCGATTGGCTGGTGCTGGCGTGTCCCCTGACACCCGAGACGCGCCACTTGCTGGATGCGCGCCGCATCGCGCTGCTTCCCGCCCACGCGGGCGTCGCCAATATCGGCCGTGGCGAACTCCTGGACGAGGCCGCATTGGCTGCCGCGCTGCACCAGGGCCGCCTGCGGTCTGCCTACCTGGATGTCTTCGCCACCGAACCGCTGCCCGCCGGATCGCCGCTGTGGAACGCGCCCCACACCTGGCTATCGCCGCACAACTGCGGCGCATCGCCCGGCAATGCGGCGCGATTCACCGAAATATTCCTGCGCAACTTCATGCACTGGCTGAACGGCGAACCGTTCGACAACGACGCCACGCCGGCCGCACGCCGCGCCGATGGCGGCACGCGCGCCACCTGAGGACACGCCATGAAAATCGTCGCCATCGAAACCCTGCCCATCGCCATCCCCTACGACAGCGGCGCCGCGCCGCTGCCGCTGGGCGGCAAGCCGCGCACCAACATGGAAAGCCTGCTGGTCAAGGTCACGACCGACAGCGGCATCGTGGGCTGGGGCGACGCCTTCGGCGTGCGCATCTGGCCGGTGACACGCCTGCTCATCGACCGCCTGGCGGCACCGCTATGCCTTGGCGAGGACGCGCTGCAGCGCGAGCAGATCGTGGACAAGCTGAACCGCACGCTCTACCACTTCGGCCGCGCCGGCCCGCTGCAATATGCGATATCGGCGGTGGACATCGCTTTGTGGGACATCGCGGCCAAGGCCGCCGGGCTGCCCGTGCACGCCCTGATCGGCCCCGTGCGCACGCGCGATATCCCCGCCTACGCCAGCCTGCTGCCTTATCGGGATCCCGCCCTGGCGGCCCGCTTCGCCGCGCGCGCGGTGGACCAGGGCTACCGCTACGTGAAGCTGCACGAACGCGACGTCGCTTCGGTCCGGGAGTCGCGCGCGGCCATCGGCCCGGACATCGGCCTGATGGTGGACCTGAATTGTCCCTTCGATCTACGCCAGGCCGAGCGCTTCGCGCACGACGTCGCGGACTACAAGCCGATGTGGCTGGAAGAGCCGCTGTTCCCGGTCGACGATTTCACCGCGATGGCGGAACTGGCGCGCTGCATCGAAACGCCGCTGGCGATGGGCGAGAACGTCGGCAACCCGGTGGAGTTCCGTCGCGTGCTGGACAGCGCGGGCATTGCCTACGCCCAGCCCAGCGTGATCAAGACCGGCGGCATCACGGCCCTGCTGGAGGTGGCGCACGATGCCGCGCAACGCGACATCCGGCTGATGCCCCACAGCGCTTATTTCGGTCCGGGACTGCTGGCCACGATGCACGTACTGGCGACCATACGGACCGACCCCATACTGGAACGCTTCTATTGCGAGATGCCGGTGGAGCTTTCCGGCGGCGCGACCTTGCCGCGCGACGGCGCGGTGCGGGTCCCCGATGTGCCGGGCCTGGGCTTCGACCCCGACCCGCAGGCGCTACGCCGCTACGCGGCGGTGGAATAAGAACAACCGGAGGAGACCTCATGAATCTGCGCATCCCCTTGCGCGCGGCGGCCGTTGCGCTGTCCTGCGCGCTGGCCGCACCCGGCCACGCCGCCGACGCCTTCCCGTCGCAAGCGATACGCATCGTGGTGCCCTATGCCCCGGGCGGGGCATCCGACGTCATCGCGCGCCTGCTCGCCAGCACGCCCGGCGGCGGCCTGGGCGACCGCATCATCGTGGAGAACCGCGCCGGCGGGGCCTCGGTGGCCGGGACGAATATCGTGGCGACCGCACAACCCAACGGCTACACCCTGGGCGTGGTGGACAGCGCCTTCCCGATCAACGCGACGTTGCTGGGCGCGAAGCTGCCCTACGACACGCGCCAGGATTTCCGCGCCATCATCCTGGCCGCGACCTCTCCCATTGTGCTGTCCGTGAACAAGGACGTGCCGGCGCATAGCGTGTCCGAACTGGTGGCGCTGGCCAAGGCCCAGCCCGGCCGCTACAACTTCAGCTCGGCGGGCAATGGCACGGCGCTGCATCTGGCGGGCGAGCAGTTCAACATGGCGACCGGCGCGGGGCTCGTCCACGTACCGTACCGCGGCGGCGCGCCATCGGTAATGGCGGTGGTGGCCGGCGAGACGCAAGTGAATTTCTCCGCGCCATCGACGGTGCTGGCCCATATCCAGTCCGGACGCCTGCGCGCCCTGGCCGTCACGGGCACGCACCGGCTTGCCTCGCTCCCCGACGTACCGACATTCGCCGAGGCCGGGGTGCCGCAAGTGGCGGGCGTCATTTCCTACGGGGTCATCGCGCCCAAGGGCGTCCCGGACGCCATCGTCCAACAGTTGGCGGCCGGCTTCGACGCCAGGCTGAAGACACCGGAGGCCGCCCGGCGCATCGCCGACCTGGGCTTCGAGGCGGCGGGCGGCAACGCCGATGACTACGCCAAATTCCTGGCCCGCGAGATCGATACCGCGCGCGAAATCATACAGAAGGCGCATATCACGACCAGCGACTAGTGGCGTAGATTTCGGCTAACGTGCCAGATCCGGGCACGCCATCGCGGGGGCCGCATGGACACGCAGCCGCAGCTCGACTACAGGCAGGCATTCATGCTGGCACCAGCCGGACTGTGCGTGTCGCGATGGCGGGTCATCCAACAGGCCAACGCCCGCCTGGAATCGATCTTCCGCTACCCGCCCGGCGAGCTGAACGACGCCTCGTTCGATGCCTTGTACCCCACACGCCGCGACATGGCCCGCGCGACGGAAGGCACTGCCGCGGCCTTGAACGCGCGCGGCATATATGCGTGCGACCGGATCATGAAGCGGCTGGACGGCGAACTCTTCTGGTGCCGCCTGGTCGGCCGCTCCCTGACGCCGGCGGACCCGCTGGCCCTATGCATCTGGACTTTCGAAGACCTGAGTTCGCCGCATCCGGTGCTGCCGAACCTGAACGATCGGGAGCGCGAGATCGCGCTGCTGATTGCCGAAGGCAAGACGAGCAAGATGGTGGCCAGGCATCTCAACCTAAGCCCTCGAACCGTGGAGATGTACCGATCCCGCCTGATGTCGAAGTTCTCGGAAACGACGACGAACGGGCTGGCGGGGAAGCTTATGCGGCCGGGGGAAGGGTGATTGCCTTTCTTCGCGCATGCCCTTCTTGGATGGTGCCGTCGTTAGGTTGCTATAGCTGTTGTCGTCTTGGTGATGGCGGTCGTGTGTCTTTGTGATGGCGGTCGTGTGTCTTTGTGATGGCGGTCGTGTGTCTTGTTCATGCCATCCGTCGGGGGAGATGCCTGTCGGGGCCGGCCCGCTCGGGCGGTCCAGCGCCTTCGCGCTGGACTACCGCGTCGTCTTCCTCCTTCGGCGGCCGAACGGGCGTTGGGGTTCTTGCGGCTTTTTTGCCCGGCCGTCCTACGTACGGAAGCCCTCGCGCGCCCTCGGACGGGCCGGCCCCGACAGGCATCTCCCCCGCCGGACTCACGGTTTGCCTTAGAGGCGGTCGCTGGGGCGGGCGGTGTTCTTGGCCCTTCGTGGTCGCGTGTTCAGGGTAAGAAAGATCTTGCGTTGCCCGTCGTTTCTGGGCCGCCCTGCGCGGCCCAGAAACGCCTACGCACTCAGGGCATGCGGTGGTTGCTGGTAATGCGACGGGGAGTGGTAATTCGACGATTGCTTGTGATGCGACGGTTACCGGTGATGCCACGGGCGTTGGCAGTCGACGATTGCCGGTAATGCGGAGGTCGAGGAAGCGGAGTGGAATCTTGTCCGGCCGGTTGGGGGGGAGACAAGGCGGTGTGGCGGGCCGCCCGCCGGCCCGCCACACCGTAAGGCACCGAGGCTTGCCACGGATGCTGGCATAGGTGCCATATGCCGCTAGCGCGAATGCCGGGATCTTGGAACCGCCCGGAATCTTGTGTTCGAAGCGTCCGGGACTGTCAGGATTTTTGTGTTTGAAGCATCCGAACGCCGTGCTCAACCATGACCGCACCTATAGCGACCACCCTCGGCAAGGCACGGTGGCCTGGCCGCGATTCGATGGGAAACGGTGCGTGCAATCGCGCTAGCGGCGCATGGCACCTACGCCAGCATCCGTGGCATGCCACGGTGCCTACGGTGTGGCGGGCCGGCTGGCGGCCCGCCACACCGACTTGTTTCTCCCCCGATCTGCGCAGGCAACGCTTCCACTCCGGGCGCAGAACCATCGCAGGCGTGCACCCGCCGCACGCCACCACCGCGTAGCCGGTTCGGAGCCGCGCAGGGCGGCTCCGAACCGGCGGGCACCCCAAGATTCTTCTTATCGAGCGACAAGCGCCCCACGAAGTGCCAAGCACACAGACCGTCCCAGCAACCGGCTCTAAGGCACCCGGTGAGTCCGGCGGGGGAGATGCCTGTCGGGGCCGGCCCGTCCGAGGGCGCGCGAGGGCTTCCGTACGGAGGACGGCCGGGCAAAAAAGCCGCAAGAAAAACACCGCCACTTCGGCCGCCGAAGGAGGAAGACGAAGCGGCAGTCCAGGGCGAAGGCCCTGGACCGCCCGAGCGGGCCGGACACGACAGGCATCTCCACCGACGGACGGCATGAGCAAGACAGACGAAGAATCCAAAAAACCCATCGCCCAAAACCGCCAGCAAAAAATCCGCTGACCTCTACTCCGGCAAGGCAACCACCACATTCCCCAGAACCCGTCCGGATTCCACTGCCTCGTGCGCCGCCACGATGTCATCCAGCGAAAACGAAGGTGCGAGTAGATGGGACAAGGCGCCTTCGCGCAGCAGGTCGTCCAGGGCCTGCACCGTCTCCCGGCGCTGCACCGGCAGCAGGTCATACACCAGGAAAAAGTTGAAGCTCAAGGACCTCGGCAGGCAAGTCCCGAAGTTCAAGGAGATATCGCCACGCTGGTTGGAGCCATACACAGACACAACACCGTGCGCGGCGACCGCTCCGGCATTCACCAGGCCCGCGGTGGTGGAGAAATCCATATCGATCACGGCATCCACCCCGCGCCCGTCCGTCAGCGCGAGGAGACGCTCCGCCACCGGCTCTTGCTTGTACAGGATGTTCTCAGTCACCCCGACCTGTTCCAGGCGAGCCGCCTTCTCCGTCGATCCCACAGTCGTAATCACGCGGGCACCGCGCAGCCGCGCCATCTGCGCCGCGTAAAAGCCCACGCCGGAAGCCCCGCCCGTCACCAGCACCGTCTTGCCCTCGATATCGCCCAGCAGCGAGATCCCGCGCATCGCCGTCAGGCCGGGGATCCCCATGCATGCGCCCGCCTCGAAACTGACCGTGTCGGGCAAGGGTACCGCCTGTTCGGCCGGCAGCGCGATGTACTTCGCCGCCGTGCCCATCGGACGCTGCCATTGGCCATTCCAGATCCATACCCGCTCGCCCACCCGGCTTTCCGGCACGCCGCGCCCCACGCGGTCTATCGTGCCCGCGCCGTCGCTATGTGGCACCACGTAGCCTTGCGTGACCGGCCGGCTGCCCCCGCGCGACTTCACGTCGGAAGGATTCACGCCAGAGGTCGCGAGCTTCACCCGCACCTCGCCCGGTCCGGGTTCGGGCGTCGGCAGGTCGGTCAGTTGGAGAACGTCCCGCGCCGGTCCGTTCCGGGAATACAGGGCTACACGCATGTCGGCCTCCTGAAGGGTGCGTGGCGTAAAGGCATGCGCCGATTCTAGCGCCGGCTATTTTGCGCGTACGAAGCGGTTGGATAGTGTCCCCAATCCCGTGATGGAGACCTCCACCACGTCGCCGTCCCGCAGATCGGGCGAATGGCCGTCCGTGCCCATCCAAAGGATATCGCCCGGATATAGCGTCAGGTAGCGGCTCATCGTGCTGATGAAGCGATCGATGCCGAACAGCATATCGTTGGTGCGGAAGCGCGTGCGCGCCTCGCCGTTCAGGCGCACCACGGTTTCCATGGCGTCCACGTCCGCCTCGGTTTCGATCCAGGGTCCCATCGGCTTGAAGGTGTCGCTGTTCTTGGCCCGCCAGAACGTGCGGTCCGACGCTTGCCACACCCGTTCGCTGACATCGTTGCCGATGGTATAGCCCAGCACGCACGCGCGGGCGTCGGCCTCGCTCACATTGCGCGCCTGCTTGCCGATCACCACCACCAGCTCGCCTTCGTAGTGCACCCTGCTTGCGTCCGCGGGCATGATGACATCCTGCCCGTGCGGCAACAGGGCATTGTTGGCGCGGTAGCCCACGTCGGGCTGCGTGGGGATTTTCAGGCCTTCCGTGCCGATGTGCGTCACGTAATTCAGCCCCACGCAATAGAAGGTCGGGGGCACCACGGGCACCTCCAGGCGTACGTCCTGCAGCCGGACCACTTGCCCGGTCTTCTCATGTCCGAGGAACGGATCCCCGCGTACGGCGGCGATGCGTTCGCCTTCGAGTATGCCGTAGCCGGTGTGGCCGCCCTGCGTATAGCGTATCCATTTCATCGTGTCGTCCCCTTGTCCGGGCTATGCCTGCGTGGCGAAGGTGGGTTCGTCGTTGCGCATCAGCGAGATCAGCCACCGGCCATCGCGCCGCGCCAGCTCCACGTGCGTGGTCCGGATATTCTCGATGCCCGCCAGTGGCGCGGGCCCGGTGATCGGCCGGCCCGCGTCGTGGCGCACGACCAGCATGTAGGCTCGCATGACGCAGCGGTGTTCGTCCACGACGTCAGCCAGCAGGTTGGCGATCAGGTGATGGATGCGCATGGTCTTCGATCGCGTGGACAGGGCCTGCAGCACCGCCTCGCGGCCGTTCAGCACCTTGCCCTGGCGGTGCCATACGCCGTCGGGCGCCATGCGGCCCGCCAGGCTATCGTAGGCATTGTCATCCAGGTCGCGAAAGAACCCCATGACCTGGTTGCGGCACAGGCTGATCGTGTCGTTCATTCCAACTCCTTTGCGGGACCGCGGGCGGGATCGCCCGCCCGTCCTGGTTAGTGGCGGGCGGCACGCTCAGCACGTCGCGAGAGATGTCCGCCAAAGTGGGGGTGCCGCACAAGGCCATGGTGCGGGCCAACTCGTCGCGCAGGATATGCAGGGCGCGCTGTACGCCGTCATGGCCGCCGGCCAGCACCCCGTACAGGGTGGCGCGACCCGTCAGCACGGCGCTCGCGCCCAGCGCCAAGGCCTTGAACACATCGCTGCCGCGCCGCACGCCGCCATCCAGCATCACCGGCACCCGGCCGCGGGCGGCGGCGACGATGCCGGGCAGGGCGTCCAGGGTCGCGATGCCGGTATCCAGCTGGCGCCCGCCGTGGTTGGACACGACCAGCGCGTCCGCCCCCAGTCCCACGATGGCGTCCACATCGGCGGGATGCACGACGCCCTTGACGATAAGCTTGCCCGGCCAGCGGTCGCGGATGCGTGCCAACGCCGCCAGGTCGAAGGCCGGGTCGTAATTGCGGCCCGCCACCGACTGGATGGCCTTGCGGTCGCTTTCCACCTTCTTCATGCCGGCCAGGCTGGGCATCGCGGGCGGCCGTCGCAGCAACATGTCCAGCGACCAGGCCGGCCGCCGGGCGAAGTGCCAGAAGTTACGCGGCGTGATCTTCATGGGAAAGCCCAGCCCATGTGCCAGGTCGCGTTCCCGCTTGCCGCCCACCGGAAGGTCCACGGTGATGACCAGGCCTTCGTAGCCGGCCGCGCCGGCGCGATCGATCAGCGTGTGCAGGCGCGCCTTGTCCTGCAGGATATAGGCCTGGAACCACAGGCGGCCCGGCGCCTGCTCGGCGATCTCCTCGATCGATGCGGTGGCGGACGTCGACAGCGCATACGGCAGGTCCATGCTGGCGGCCGCGCGGGCCAGCGCCACGTCGCCGCCGCGCCAGCCGAAGCCGACGGCGCCGGTCGGGCCGATGGCCAACGGCAGCTGCGCGGGCCGGCCCAGCAGCGTGGCGCGCATGTCCACCCGGGACACGTCGCGCAGCACGCGGGGCAATAGCCGCACGCGACGGAAGGCCTGCGCATTGTCCTGCAGGGTGATCTCGTCCTCGGCGCCGCCCTCGAAGAAATCGAACACGGGCAGGGGCAGGCGGGCGCGCGCCGCCGCCCGCAGGCGATCGATGGAATAGCAGTCGTCCAGCGCGGTGTTGTTCACGGTGCGGTCATCCTTCGCGCCGCGCTCAATTGCCGGCATCGTCCGCCGTCACATTGCCTTTCTTGATGACCGCCGCCCAGCGCGCCTTGTCCTGGATCAGGAACTGGCGGAATTGCTCGGGACTGTCGGCCACGACCACCGCACCCAGCTGTGCCATCTGCTCGCGCACCGCGGGCTTGGCCAAGGCGTCCACCGCCGCCTTGTTCAGCTTGTCCACGATGGCCTTGGGCGTGCCGGCCGGCGCCAGCATGCCGATCCACGGCGCCCCCTGTTCGAAGCCCTTGAAGCCCAGGCTGTCCATGGTGGGCACGCCGGGGAACTCCTTCTGCGGTTTCTCGGTGCCCACCGCCAGCACGCGCAGCTGCTTGGCGGCGACATAGTTGGGAATGCCCACGCTGGGGTAGAACATGAAGCTGATGCGGCCCGCCACCATCTCCTGCAGCGCCGGCCCGTTGCCCTTGAAAGGCACGTGGACCATCTTGATGCCGGCCTCCGTGGCCAGCATCTCGGCCGCCAGATGAGCCGAGCCCCCCACGCCGGACGACCCGAAGGTCAACTTGCCAGGATGCGCCTTGGCGTCGGCGATCAGGCTCTTCAAGTCCTTGTAGGGCGAGTCGTAGTTCGTCACCAGCAACATGGGATTGTTGACGAAGTTGGTGATCGGCTCGAAGGCCTTGACCGGATCGTAGTCGTAGCGCTTGGGATACAGCAGCGGGTTCACATTCAGCGTCAGTGAGGTAACCAGCAGCTTGTAGCCATCGGGTGGTGAACGCATCACGTCGTTGGCGGCGATGGATGCGCTCGCACCGGGCTTGTTCTCCACCACGATGGAGGCGCCCATGCTTTCCGACATTTCCTTGGCCATGACGCGCGCGACCACGTCGGTCGGCCCGCCGGCGGCATAGCCGACCACCATGCGGATGGGCCGGGAAGGATAGTCGTCGGCGCGCGCGGCGGTCGCCAGCGCCGCGCTCAGCGCGGTGCCCAGTGCCGCGGCCAGCGCCCGCTTGGCCAGGTTTCTTGGGTTCATGCCTGTCTCCTTGTTTTAGGCGGCGTTGCCGCTCGTCCCGGCGGGCGCCGCCCTGCGGCGGCCTGCCGGCTGTGCATCGGCGCGGCGGGCGTCGGGCCTGCCGCGCGGCGCGTTACCCCTGGTCCCGATAGAGCTCGGGAAAGTACTTGTCCGCCATGACCTGGCAGCGCTTGATCAGCCGCGGTTCATCCGGCCGGTAATCGGCCACCGCGTTGTGGATGGTCCCCATGTTGTCCCACATCAGGACGTCGCCCTCGGCCCAGTGATGGCGGTAGCGATACTTGTCCTGCAGCTGGTGCTCGAACAGGAAGGCAAGCACTTCCTCGCTGCGCGACGCCGTCATTTCGTTGATGCGCACCGAATACCCGGGGTTGGCGTACAGCACCTTGCGGCCCGTGATGGGATGCGTCAGGAAGACCGGGTGCGACACCGGCGGCTTGCGCCTGCGCTGTTCTTCCGTCAGCGGCGGACGCGTGCTGCCTTTCTCCCGGCGCATCATTTCCCAGAACTTGTTGAAGTCATGGGTGATGGTCATCCCATCCAGCTCGTCTTTCAGCGCCTGCGGCAGGCCTTCGTAGGCCGCGTGCATATTGCAGAACTCGGTATTGCCCAGCGAGCGGCCGTCGCGCATGGGGATGCGGATACCGTACAGCACATTGCTGAACGCGATGGTGCGGCTATAGGACATGTCCGTATGCCAGTCCTGGCCCGCGTCGCTCAGGCCTATCGGTTTGCCATCCTCGACAATGTTGGACAGGATCATGACCTCCGGCATGCCGGGCTCGTGGTATAGGTTGGCGACGTTGACTTCCAGGGTGCCGAAGTTTTCGGCGTAGCGTTTCAGCGCCGCGGCATCCAGTCGCTGCCGCGGAAAGCACACCACGCCGTACCGGCCCAGGGCCTGCTCGATGGCGCGGTAGTCCTCGCGCGACAGCGGGCGGGCCAGGTCCACGCCCTCGATGCGGGCGCCCAGCGTGGCGCCGCTTCCAACGATTTCCATGTTGTCTCCTACCAGTGTTGATCGGCCCTAGAACGCCTGCCGCAATATCGCGAGGACCTCGCCCGCGTCGGCCACGGGCCGGGGATTGAGCGCCAGCCCGCGTTCCGTCATGACGTGGGCCGCGATGTCCGGCAGCGCGGTTTCGGCCACGCCCAGGTCGCGCAGGCGCCGTGGCAGGCCCAGTTCCACCCCAGTCTGTGCCAGCCAGTCCGACAGGCTGCCGTGGCGGCGCGCCGCCAGACTGTTCACGCGATCGAGCGCCGGGGCCAGCATGGGTGCGGCGGCGTCTTCGTTGAAACGCAGGGCATGCGGCAGGATGACGGTATTCACCAGGCCGTGCGGCAGATCCAGGCGCGCGCCGACCACGTGGCAGATCGCATGGTGCAGGCAGCTGCGCGCCATCGCCAGCACCATGCCCGACAGATGCGCGGCCGCGAGGATCAGGCGGCGCTGCGCGGCCTCCGCCGGCAAGGGATGCGCCAAGGCCTGGTGGAACAGGCCCACGGCCTGCACGGCCAGGCCGTCCGAGACGATGGAGCGGCCCTTGGAATACAGGCCCTCCAGACAATGGGCGATGCCGTTCATGGCCGTATAGCGCATCGTGGCCAGCGGTACGTCCTCGCTCATCAGGGGATCGACCAGGATGGCGGCCGCCGAAACCTGGCGGTTCCAGAACATCAGCTTGTCGCCGTCGCCATCGCGCACGCCGAACGAAGAGGTGGTCTCCGCGCCCGATGCCGTCGTGGGTACCGCGATGATGGGCAGCTTGGGCGCGGTGCGCCGCGGAATCTCGATGGTGGCGGGCGGCCGGAACACGGTGACGTGGTCGGCCAGGCGGCCGCCTTCGGCCAGCAGGAGCGCCAGCGCCTTGGCCGAGTCCGCCACGCTTCCTCCGCCCACGGCGATCAGGCAGTCCGGTCCGAAGGCGGCGACATCCGGCGCGATTGTTTCGATTAAACTGACACTGGAATGCGGCGGGATGCCGCTGCGTTGCAGCACCGTCATGCCTTCCAGCCCGCGCAGCAGGGCCGCGTGCCGCGGCGCGCCGGCGATGCGGTCCTGCGTCAACACCACCGGCCGCCGCAGGCCCCGCGCCCGCAATTCCTCGCCCGCGCGGGCGGCCACGCCCTCGCCGAAACGGACATGCGTGCCGAACAGGTGGTAGTCGAAATCGCCTGGGATCATAAGCAAGGACAGGTCGCGTTCACCGTAAGAGATAGCCCAGTGTAGTAAGCACGCCAGTCGCGCAGAAGGGCCGCGCAACGAAATGATTTTTTCCAGAATGGAAACACACCGATGGACTTGATCGAGTGCATGGAGGTCTTCCAGGAAGTCGGCAAGAGCCTCAGCTTTTCGAAGGCGGCCGAAAGCAGGGCTTCCAGCCGATCGTCGGTGACCAAAAAGATCGCCTGGCTCGAAGGCTATTTCGGCGTCCAGCTTTTCAACCGCAATACCAAGCACGTCAGCCTGACCGAAAGCGGGCGGCTGCTGCTGGAGAACGCCGACACGCTGGCGCTGGCCACGCGCAATCTGAAGGAGCTGGTGCAGGGTCCGGTGCGCACGCCCACCGGACGCATACGCCTGGGTACGCCGCCGTCGTTCGGCGCCGTGCATCTGGCGCCGGCCATCGAGGACTTCCTGCGCCGCTATCCCGCCATCAAGATATCGCTGCTGCTGGATGACGGCCGCAGCGACCTGATCGCGGAGAATCTGGACCTGTCCGTGCGCATCGCGCCGCGGCTGAAGGACACCAACCAGATTGCCTACCTGATCACGGTCGTGCCCCAGGTCGTCGTCGCCACGCGCGCCTATCTGCGCACGCACGGCACGCCGGCCACTCCCAAGGACCTGGAGCAGCACAATTGCCTGGTTCATAGCCTGAAGGCACCCACCAATATGTGGACCTTCACGGACCCGCGCAACAACACGCAGGTCGTGCACGTCTCGGGGACGTTCAATTCCAATCTGGGGGAGTCCATCATGCATCTGGCCCAGCTGGGCCATGGCATTTCCATGCATCCCCGCTATATGGTGGAAAGCGCATTGCGGGCGGGGACCCTGCAGGTGGTCATGCCGGAATATCGGCCGGAAGGCCTGGATATCTACGCCATTGTGCAGAGCAAGCGCCACCTTCCCTACAAGGTACGGCTATTCGTCGAGCACTTGCGGCGCTGGTTCAAGGACGCGGAGTGGAAGCAATAGCGGCCTTCAACCGCGCGACGCCTCCCGCGCGTCGGCCATCAGGCGCTCGACCAGGGTACGGGCAAAGGGCGGCAGGTCGGCCAGCGCCCGCACGCAGATCTTCAGTTTGCGCTCCGCCCAGGGATCGTTGAGCGGAATAAGCGCGATGGCCATGGCACGGGCATGGCGGCGCGCCACCGACCGCGGCACCACGCCTATGCCGACGCCCGCCTCTATCATCCGGCAGGCCGCCTCGAAGTTGCCAACCTGTATGCGCAGCTTGATGCGGCTGCCCAGCGCCTGGGCCGCGTTGTCGATGAACATATGGATGGCGCTGGACGCCGGCAGGCTGACGTAGTAGTCGCCCAGCGTGCGGGCAAAATCGACGGAGGCCTCTTGCGCCAGCGGATGCTGCACCGCCGTCACCAACACCAGCCTATCGTCCAGATAGGGCAGCATCTCCAGCGGCCCGGCGTGTACATTGCCCGCGACGATGCCGATATCGGTCGCGCCGTCGGCCACCCCCTTGACGATGTCGCCGCTCAATACCTCCCTGAGATCGATATTGACGTCGGGATAGTCGCGCAGAAAGGTGCTGAGGGCCTCGGGCAGGAACTCGCTGATGGCGGTGGTGTTGGCCCAGATGCGGACATGACCCTTGATGCCCTCGCCATACTCCTGCATGTCGCCGGCCAGGTGCTCCACGCGTTCCAGTACCAGCCGGGCATGGTGGACGAAGGCCTCGCCGGCGGGTGTCGGCGTCATGCCCTGGCTGCTACGGTACAGCAGGGGAAAGCCCAGGTCGCGTTCCAGGTTGCGGATGCGGTTGCTTGCCGCGGGCGCCGACATATGCGAGCGCTCCGCGGCGCGTGCCAGGTTGCGGGTATCGGCCAGATGGACGAGCAGCCGCAGATCGACGAAATCGAAATGCATGTCCGCGCGGTTCGGAAATGAGGACAGGCTCATGGTAACCGAGCGGGGGCCTGGGACGGGGCCGGGCTGCAAGCCATGTGGCCACTCCGATATCGGGGAGCCGCGCGGTGCAGGACCGCGCGGTAAGGTGATGCCTGGTCAAAAGATGTGCGCACCGCCGACGCGGGGCGCGCCGATGCGCGGCGCGAGTCCGCGGGTGCGGGCGCGCGGCCCGCGCCACGCGCCCGCCCTGCGTCAAGCCATATCGGCGCGCGCCACAGGCCGGTCGGCGCGCGAGGACACGGTCGCCCCCGCGAACACGCTGCCGACGACGGGCAGCGATGCCAGCTCCCAGGCACGTGCCAGCATGTCGCGCGCCTCCTGCGGCTCGGCCGTGCGCGAGAACGCCGCCAGCCGCAGGAACTTGTCCGAGATCTCCTGGCGCGACAAGGTATTGCCCGGGTCGCCCTTGGGCTCGTCGACACGGCCTTCCAGCACGCGGCCATCGGTGGTGGTCACGCTGACCTTGCCTATCCAGCGCGCGGGATAGGCGCGATCCACTTCTTCGTCCCGCACCATCTCGACCTTCTCGCGGAAGGCGGCGATTTCCGGCGCGTCATAGGCCTGTTCGAACTCGTTCACGCCCGCATAGCCGCGGTGCGCCACGATGCCCAGCACCGTGCCCATGTTGAACTTGGCCTGATGTACGCTGCGCGGGATCACGACATTGCCCAGCACATCGATGGCGCCCTGGTGCACCCGCGCCGTCACGCGGGCGACGTCGTCCGGCCGCAGCCGATGCTGCGTCACGACCGCCAGCAGGGCATCGGCGGCCGGATGCGTATGACGGCAGGCCGCGTGGTATTTGAAGGACGTTTCCATCGTGGCCCAGCGCCGGCCCAGGCCGTCCAGCAGCCGCGCGGGATCGGCATCGCGCGACATGCCTGCCGCCATGCCTTGCGCGCCTTCCAGGATGCGCGCCGCGCCGCGGAAACCGTCGGCGGCCAGGCGCGCGGCCATCAGGCCGTTCGCCGCCGCCATGGCCGTATGCAGCTGCTTGGAGTCGGCGGCATCGCGCAGGAACTCCCACAAGCCGCTGGCCTGCGTCCCGGCCGATCCGAAGGCGTGCAGCATGCCTTGCTCGTCCAGGCCCAGCAGGCGCCCGGCCGCGGCCGCCGCGGCCAGGGTACCTGCCGTGCCCGTGGTGTGGAAGACCTTGTAGTGCGAGCGCCCCAGGTATTCGCCCACGCGGATGCCGACCTCGTAACCGGCCACCGCGGCAGCGATGAGGTCGCGTCCGGAAGCCCCCCGCTCCTGCGCCAGCGCCAGCACCACGGGGAAGACCACGGTGGCCGGATGCAGGACGGACCCGTTGTGGACGTCGTCCTGTTCGACGAAATGCGAAGCGGCGCCATTGGCCATCGCGGCGAAATAGGCCGATGCGCCGCCGCGGTCAACGATGACTTCCGCCGGCCCGGCGTGGCCGCCGGCCGCGCGGGCGAAGCGTGCAATGGTTTCCACCGGCCGCGCGCCCTTGCCCGCCAGCGCGGATCCCAGCCAGTCCACATACAGGTTGACCGTGCGTTCCACCACCGGGCCTGGAATGGCCTCGAAGCGCAGCGCGGCGGCAAAGGCAGCCAGTGCGCGGCTGGGATGATCCAGCCCCTCCGGGCCACCTGGGCGATCGTTGTTCATGGTCGGGCTCCTTTATGTCGATACGTGATCGTGTTCATCCGCGACGTGCCGATGGCGCCGCGCGCCGCGATGTGTCCATGTGCGCGCCACCATCGCGCCGTCTACTCAGATCGCCTGCGCGGCGCGCAGTTGCTCGATCGCCGCCGCGTCGTAACCCAGCTCGGCCAGTATGGCTTCGGTATGCTGGCCCAGCGCCGGCACCGGGTCCATGCGCGCCGGTATGCCCTGGGGCATGCCCGGCGGCAACAAGGCCGGAATGGGGCCGCCGGGCGCGTCGACCTCCCGCCACCGCTCGCGCGCGCGCAACTGCGGATGCGTCCAGACGTCGTGCATGGTGTTCATGCGCGCATTGGCGATGCCGGCCTCGTCCAGGCGCTGCACCACTTGTTCGGCGCTCAGGTCGGCGAAGGCGGCGACGATAGCTGCGCGCAGCGCTTCGCGCTCGCGCGACCGCGCGGAATTGCTCGCGAAGCGCGGGTCCTCCGCCAATGCGGGCTGGCGCAGCACACGCTCGCAGAACAGTTTCCACTCGCGCTCGTTCTGCAGCCCCAGCATCACGGCTTTGCCGTCGCCGGTGGGGAAGGGCCCGTAGGGATAGATCGTGGCGTGCGAGGCGCCGGCGCGCGGCGGCGGGGACTGCCCGTCCATGGCGTAGTACAGCGGGTAGCCCATCCATTCCACCATGCTTTCCAGCATGGAGACATCGATGCGGCATCCGCGCCCCGTGCGCCCGCGCAGAAGCAGGGCGTTCAGGATATTGCTGTAGGCGTACATGCCGGCGGCGATATCGGCGATGGAGCATCCCGCCTTCGCCGGCTCGTCCGGCGTGCCGGTGACCGACAAAAACCCCGATTCGCTCTGTATGAGCAGATCGTAGGCCTTGCGATCGCGATAGGGTCCATCCGCGCCGTAGCCGGAGATGTCGCAGACGATCAGGCGCGGACATTCGCGCGACAAGGCCTCGTAGCCCAGGCCCAGGCGATCCGCCGCGCCGGGCGCCAGGTTCTGCACCAGTACGTCGGCATCGGCCACCAGCGCGCGCAGGATGCGTTGCGCCTGGGCCTGTTTCAAGTCCAGCGTCAGGCTTTCCTTGGACCGGTTGGTCCACACGAAGTGCGAGGCCTGCCCGTGCACGCGCTCATCGTAGCGGCGGGCGAAGTCGCCCACGCCCGGACGTTCGATCTTGATGACACGCGCGCCCTGGTCCGCCAGCTGGCGCGTGCAGAAGGGCGCGGCGATGGCGTGTTCCAGCGCAATCACTTTGATGCCGTCCAGCGGCCTGGTAGTTCCGTCCACTCTCTTGCTCCCGCAATGCCGACGATCCGCGCGCCGGTCAGAAAGACCGCGGCAGCCCCAGCACATGTTCGGCCACGTACGACAGGATCAGGTTGGTCGATATCGGCGCCACCTGGTACAGCCGCGTCTCGCGGAACTTGCGCTCCACGTCATACTCGCTGGCGAAGCCGAAGCCGCCATGGAATTGCAGGCAGGCGTTGGCGGCTTCCCACGAGGCATCCGCCGCCAGCAGCTTGGCCATGTTCGCCTGCGCGCCACAGGGCTCTCGCGCATCGAAGCGGCGCGCGGCGTCGAAACGCATCAGGCTGGCCGCCTCGACATTGATATAGGCGCGCGCGATGGGAAACTGCACGCCCTGGTTCTGCCCGATGGGGCGCCCGAACACCACGCGTTCCTTGGCATAGGCGCTGACCTTGTCGACGAACCAGTATCCGTCGCCGATGCATTCCGCGGCGATCAGGGTGCGTTCCGCGTTCAGCCCGTCCAGGATGTACTTGAAACCCTGGCCCTCTTCGCCGATGCGGTTCTCCGCGGGAATTTCCAGGTTTTCGAAGAACAGCTCGTTGGTCTCGTGATTGACCATATTGCGGATGGGGCGCACCGTCAGGCCCTTGCCGATCGCCTGGCGCAGGTCGACCAGGAAAATCGACATGCCCTCGGATTTCCGCGCGACGTCCGCCAGCGGCGTAGTGCGCGCCAGCAGGATCATCAGGTCGGAATGCTGCACGCGCGAAATCCATACCTTCTGGCCGTTGACCACATAGCGATCGCCACGACGCTCTGCCGTGGTCTTGATCTTCGTGGTATCGGTGCCCGTCGTGGGTTCGGTCACGCCCATCGATTGCAGGCGCAGCTCCCCGCTGGCGATGCGGGGCAGGTAGGCGCGCTTTTGCGCATCGGATCCATGCCGCAGCAGCGTGCCCATGTTGTACATCTGGCCGTGGCACACGCCCGCATTCCCGCCGGAGCGGTTGATCTCTTCCATGATGACCGAGGCCTCGGTCAAGCCCAGGCCGGAACCGCCGTACTCCTGCGGGATCAGCGCGGCCAGCCAGCCGGCCTTGGTCAGCGCGTCGACGAAGGCCTCGGGATAACCCCGCACTTCGTCGATCTCGCGGAAGTATTCGGGCGGAAACTGCGCGCAGAGATCGCGCACCGCTTCGCGGATGTCCTGGAACGATTCCTGTGGATTCATGGCTGCGACGATGCTCCAAATGAGGGTGTGGCGGGTGCCCTGTGTGTCGAGATATCGGCGGTGACCAAGTCACGCCAGGGTGGCCGTCGCCTGCATGCCCACGTTGCCTTCATGATCGCGCGTCCATAGCGACACCTCGCCGTTGTCCCGCGGCTTGCCGCATACGGTCAAGGCATTGCCCGCGAAGCAGGGCCGCATGGCGCGGAAGGCGAAACCGCGCAGCGTGGCGTCGGGCCGCTCGCGCCGCAGCAGGTCCACCAGCAGCGTGGCGATCAGCGGTCCATGCACGATCAGGCCCGGATAGCCCTCTTCCCCGGTCACGTAGGGGTGGTCGTAATGGATCCGGTGGCTGTTGAAGGTCAAGGCCGAGTAGCGGAACAGCAGCACGGCGTCCGGATGCAGGGTGCGAGACCAGGTTTCGTCTTCCAGCGCGGGCGACTGGCGTATCCCCGGAGCAGCGTTGCGGTCGCCGGAATGGCCCACGCCGATCACGCTATCGCTTCCCGGCACGCTTGCCGCCTTGGCGCCCGGGGAAGCGGGCGGCGCGTCGCGGTAGACGATGTCGTGCTCTTCTTCCAAGCGGGCTTCGCCGTCGACCTCGTAGCGGTGGTGCACGGTGACGAACACCAGCCGTCCGCTGCGGCCGGTCTTGTCTTCGATGTGGGTGATGGTGGACGTGCGCGTCGCGCGCTCGCCTTCGCGCAACGGCGCCTGGAACGTCAGCCGGCCGCCGGCCCACATGCGGCGCGGCAGGGGCACGGGCGGCAGGAAACCGCCGCGCCGGGCATGCCCATCCGGTCCGACCTCGCTCATGGGGGTGACAGGCAGGAAGTACAGCCAATGCCATAGCGGAGGCACAACGCCGCGCGGGTCGGGGCGTTCCAGCGTAGCGGCCAGCGCCGCCAGGGGGAAGGGCGTAATCAGGTCATGGACCGTCTCGGTCTTGTCCAGCCAATCGTTGAGCGAGGCGCCAGCGTCCGGCATGTAGGAGTCTCCGTCTTGCAGGGATGGCTCCACTATGCACCCCCGCGCCGCGATCGCGAAGTCGCATTTGCTTAAGGTGGCGTTTCGGCGGGATTAAGCTCGAGCGCCAAAAACGAAATCGGCCCCCGTAAGGGGGCCGACCGTACTGCACCGAGAGGACTGCCACTACAGCATCCCCCGCCTCTCGCCGGGGGGACCGTTCACCCGTGCTGGCATGAACGGCAGGACTTCCTGGTGGCGTGCCCGGCCCTCCGGGCCGGCATGGCGGGATATCCGCGCCGGCGAAAGCACTGCATCGCCGGCCCCACCGGACTCCCGTTGCTGCGTCATGTGGCGGCTGCGCATTCCGCTTCGCCGCCTTCACGCCACCCCTCGCTTGCTTCAACGCTTGCTTGCTGCGACTTCCTGGATGCTTCAGACCTTTCCAGGCCTGGCCCTGCCGCGGCCTGGGGTTGCCAGATCCCTCTCGGCGCTCGGCGCCGGAATCCCTGGCTGTCCCCGGCCCTGGCGGGCTTAGCCCTGGAACGGCTGGTTGTCGATGTCGCCGAAGGCCAGGTCGCCATGCACGCCACCGCCTTGCGCGACAGCGGGGATGGAGGGCGTATCGGCCTGGGCGGTAAACGGCGCGTTGTCGCTGTCGGCGTTACCCGTCAGGCCCGCGGCGCGCGCTTGTTCCAGCTGCGCAACCACCTGGTCGCGGCTCACGCTGCTGGCCTGCTGGCCGTAGACGCCTTGGAACGGCGTGTTGTCCGAATCGCCGCGCGGGGTGCCCGCTTGGGCCGCGCCGATGGCGGCGAACGAGAGAATCAGAGCGGAAACGATGGTCTTGGCTTTCATGGCAGTACTCCTAGTCCTGGTTAAGTGATTCGGGCCGTGCATCGCGATCTGTTTGCTTGGGAAAGTTCGCGATGTCCGTTGCTGTTCCCGATGAAACGCATTCTGCGCCGCCCAGGCCTAGGGATAAACCCTGATCCGAGAAAATCATCTTTCCAATTTCTGGAGCAATCCAGATTTATTCCATCATTCCGACTATCGAATTCATAAACCTCGACTATCGCCGCTGCGGTCCCTCCGGCCCCCGGTGTCCACAACCCCTCGCCGACGCGGCCGAATCGTCCGCACGCCGAAGGACGTCGCGCGCAGAAGGGTTAGCGGCGCTACTGCGCCAGCTTCAACCCGCGCTCTTTCACGACGGCCTCCAAGGACTCCCGCTGGTCGGTGATGAAAGACGCGAAAGCGGCGCCGTGCTGCGTATCCAGCCCGATGCCCAAGGCCTGGAATTGCTTGCGCACTTCGGGATCCTGGGCCGCGCGTCCGAGCTCGGCGGCCAATCTGTCCACGACCGCCTGCGGCGTTCCCTTGGGCGCGAACACGCCGTGCCAGGACACGAAGCGGTAGCCCGGCACGCCGGACTCCGCCAGGGTGGGCGTATCGGGGAAGGCGGGCGAGCGGTCCGCCGTAACGGCAAGCAGGTCCAGTTTTCCGGCCTTCACCAGCGGCGTGGCGGCACCGTCGATCATTGCGTTCACCTGGCCCGAGACCACATTGGTCAATGCGGGCGCGCTCCCCTTATACGGAATCTGCAGCATGTCCAGCCCCGCGGCGCCGCGCAGCATTTCCATGGCCAGTTGACTGGGCGTGCCGTTGCCGCCGGTGGCGTAGGCCAGCTTTCCGGGATGGGCCTTGACGTAGGCGATGAACTCCCCGGCCGACTTGAAACCGTATTTCGGATTGGCCACGAGCAGCAGCGAGATGCTCGTCAGGCGCGACACGGGCACGAAATCGGCCTGCGCGTCGTACGGCAGGTTGGGCATGGACAAGCGGTTGATCGCGTGCGTGGCGATGTCGCCCAGCAGTAGCGTGTAGCCATCGGCTTGCGCCTTGGCCACCAGCGCGGCGCCGATGGAACCGCCGGCGCCCGGCCGGTTGTCCACGATGACGGCCTGGTGCAGCGCGTCCGCCAGCTTGCGGGCGAAGACGCGGCCGATCACATCTGAATTGCCCCCAGCGGGATACGGCACGACCAGGCGTATCGGCTTTTCGGTGGGCCATTCCGCGGCGTGCGCCGCATGGAAGGCACCCGCCAGGGCCATGCCTATCGCCAGCGCGCCTGCCAGCGCGGCCTTTACTCGATTCATGATGCGTGTCTCCATTGTGCTTGTTGTGCTTGTTGTGCCCTGGGGGCAGCATGGGCCGGGTCGATCCCCGACGCCGGCGGCCCCTGCATGCGCGGCCCCCCAGGCGCCGGCATGCGGAAGCGTAGGCATCGCTAGCCCGGCGATCCCACCGTCTGCGTCGGATCGCTCAGCGGCGGCTGCGGATAATGCAGGCCACGTTGGCCGCCGAAGGCCCGATCGGCGCCTCGCTTCGGCGCGTCGGCGGGAGCGCCGACCAGTCTCCCGTCCTGGATCCACTGCTTGTCGACGCCCCAGGCCTTATCCACCAGCACCTGCTCCAGCCGCCGGCGCACATCCGCATAGGCGGGCGCGGCGGACAAGTCGCGGCATTCGCGCGGGTCTTCCTGCAAGTCGAACAACTGCACCACGTTGCCCGCCGGATACCAGATCAGCTTGTGGCGGCCGTCGTGCGCCATGCGGGTGGCCAGCACATTCTCCTTGCATTCGCCGTAGAGGAATTCGCGGCGCCGATCGCCCACCATCGGCATGCCTTCCACCGTGTCCGGGATGGGCAGCCCCGCCAGCGACAGCAGCGTCGGCATCACGTCCTGCAGGCCGACCAGGCGATGGTCGACATGGCCGGCCGCCACGCGCGCGTCGCGGGCACGGTCGACCAGGATCATCGGCACCTGGGCCGAGCCCTCGTAGAACAGGCGCTTCGCCCACAGGCCGAACGCGCCCAGCATGTCGCCGTGGTCGCCGGTGACCATGATGATGGTGTCGTCCAGCAGGTTCTCTTCGCGCAGGGTGCCGAGCAGCACGCGCAGTTGATGGTCGATATGCGTACAGAGCGCGTAGAACGCGCGCCGTATGCCTTGCACGTGGGTATCCGTAGCCTGGATGGGCCAGTGGTCCCGTATGCTTTGCAGGGCGGGCGGCAACGCGCCGCTGGCCCAATCGGCCTGGGCGGGCAGGTCGATGAGCGCGCGCTCGTACAGGTCCAGGTAGGCGGCCAGCGGCACCAGCGGCGGATGCGGATGCGTGTACGACACGTGCCAGAAACCGGGACGGCGCGGATCCCGCCGCTTGATCATCTTCGCGGCTTCGCGCGTCGTCCAATTGGTCACGTGCAGCTTCTCGGCCAGATGCCAGGGCCGGTGCATGTAGTCGTTGTTGTTCATGCCGTGCAGGTACTGCTCGCCGGCGGCGCCCTGCTCGGCCAGGTAGATGTCATAGTCGTCCACCGCGCCCAGCTGCGGCCGGCCCTCTTCGGCCAGCAGGATGTCGTCGAACCCGATGCGGTCGCGCTGCGGATACAGGTGCATCTTGCCCACCGCGTAGGCCTGGTAGCCGCCGTCGCGGAACGACTGCGCCAGTGTGGGCAGCGCGGGCATTTCCAGCGCTGGCGCGAAGTTGCGATCGCCATGCCCGCGCGGCGAGGTACCCGTCATGACCGTGCGACGCGCGGGGATGCAGATGGGGCACTCGGAATAGGCGCGCGGGAAACGCGTACCCAGGCGGGCCAGATGGTCCAGCGTGGGAGTCTGAACGACCGGATGGCCGGCGCTGCCCAGCAGCGCGCCGGGCCACTGGTCGACCATGATGAAGAGCACATTGGGAGGGGCCATGGATGTCCTTGTTGCAGCGCCTGGCTGGCGGCGGCGAGGCGGCCGTTGCGCCGCTCCGCCAGCGCGGCGCGGTTCGGCCGGAGCCGAGCCGGTCCGCCGTTTCCGGGAAAGTCTAGGCGCGGGCAGCCCTGGTCGCCAGAGGCATATCAGGAAGATCAGATATGATTTCGGAGTTATGTCTTTGGGCCCTGGAACTGGCTGGCGGCGGGTGCTCAGGCCGATCCGGCCAGCGCGGACCGGCCCCACCGTCCGGGCGGCGGATCGCAACCGGTTGCCCCCGTGGAGCGCAATCAAACCCTCAGGTGAACCTGCATGACTGCCCTTTCGCTGGACCAATGGCGCCTGTTCGTGCAGATTGCGGACCAGGGCAGCCTGACCAAGGTGGCCGTCCTGCGGGACCGCGCGCAGCCCGCCATCAGCAGGCAACTGTCCGCCATGGAAAAGCAGTGCGGCGGCCGCCTGTTCCACCGTACCGGCCGGGGCGTGGAACTGACCGAATCCGGCCGACAGCTGTACCCGCGCGTGCTGGCCTGGCTGGAGGAGGGCGACGCATTGGGCCGCGACGTGGCACAGGCGGTGGACCAGCCCGCCGGCCTGGTGCGCATCGGCGTGCTGTCTTCCATCGACCATGAATGCCTATCCCGCGCCTATGACCAGATTCGCCGACAGCACCCGCACATCCGCCTGCGCATCCGCGACGGCGTGGGCGCCGCGGTCAGCGAGTGGCTGGAAAACGGCGATGTCGACATCGGCATCCTGATGCGCGGCGGGCGCGAGAGCCGCCGCCGCGAAACCACGCTGTTCAGCGCGCGGCACCTCCTGGTGGCCGCCCCCGGCGATCCGGCGACCCGCGCCGCCACCGTTCCCTTCGCCAGCCTGGAAGGCCTGCCGCTGGTGCTGGCCGGCGCGCCCAGCGCCTTTCGCCGGCAGATGGACCAGCTGGCGCGGCGCATGGGGGTGACGCTGACGGTTGCCCTGGAATGCGATTCGCTGCAGATCCAGAAGCAGATGGTTTTGCGCAGCGGCCTGTATGCCGTGCTGGCGGAACATGCGGTCACGCGCGAATGCGCCGCCGGCGAACTGCAGGCCGCGCGGATCGTGAAACCGTCGCTCACCCGCAGCATCACGCTGGCCATGTCCGAAGTCAGGCCGATGACGCTGGCCTGCCGCGAGGTGGCGCACATCCTGCGCGGCAGCCTGGAGGAGATCGGCCAGGCCATCGGCGCCCGCCGCTGAATCGGCACCGCCAAACAAATCGGCCCCCGTAAGGGGGCCGACCGTACTGCACCGAGAGGACTGCCAACACAGCATCCCCCGCCTCTCGCCGGGGGAACCGTTCACCCTTGCTGGCATGAACGGCAGGACTTCCTGGTGGCGTGTCCGGCCTGCGCGGCCGGTGTGGTGTCACGCCACGCTTGCTACTTCAATGTGCTACTTCATTCGGCCCTTCCAGGCGCCAGCCTGGAAGAACCTGCTTGTTTCATCGCCCTTCCAGCTCGACGCGGCAAGGGCTGGGCCGTCCCGGCCCCTTGCAGGCTTAGCCTTGGAACGGCTGGTTGTCGATGTCGCCGAAGGCCAGGTCGCCATGCACGCCGCCGCCTTGCGCGACAGCGGGGATGGAGGGCGTATCGGCCTGGGCGGTAAACGGCGCGTTGTCGCTGTCGGCATTACCCGTCAGGCCCGCGGCGCGCGCTTGTTCCAGCTGCGCAACCACCTGGTCGCGGCTCACGCTGCTGGCTTGCTGGCCGTAGACGCCTTGGAACGGCGTGTTGTCCGAATCGCCGCGCGGGGTGCCCGCTTGGGCCGCGCCGATGGCGGCGAACGAGAGAATCAGAGCGGAAACGATGGTCTTGGCTTTCATGGCAGTACTCCTAGTCCTGGTTAAGTGATTCGGGCCGTGCATCGCGATCTGCTTGCTTGAGAAAGTTCGCGATGTCCGTTGCTGTTCCCGATGAAACGCATTCTGCGCCGCCCAGGCCTAGGGATAAACCCTGATCCGAGAAAATCATCTTTCCAATTTCTGGAGCAATCCAGATTTATTCCATCATTTCGACTATCGAAGACATAAAGCCAGTCTATCGAACAGCCTTGAATCTGCCGTAACCCTGAAAGGCCATCCGCCGCGGCGCTTCATGCAAGACGCGCCAGCGAACAAGGAGTCATTGCTTGGAATCTCTCTCAGCCATTGTCCAGAACTCACTCTTTCCTCACCTTTACGCGCTGTTGGGCGGGATTGCCTTGGTCGCCTTTTTCTTGTGGCGCGCCGGCTCGGTCTATACATTGCTGGACCGGCTGTGGCGCCTGCTGGCAGGGAAAGCAGAGGTGGAGGATCCCATCGTAAAAGGGCTGATACGCAGGAACCTGGATCTGGAGAAATTCCGGTTCATCTATCGCTTGCCAGCAGAAACCTTGGGGGATGTGCACAAACTCGCGCTTTGGCTGGACGAGCACCGCATCGACATTTCCAAATTGTTGAAGGTGCGCAAGTGGATCGACCCCGCGTCAGCTGACATTGTGCTGGAACCGCCCAAGGGCTACGCTGCTTATCCCCTTGTTTCCTGCGCAATGGCGACGCTGCTTATGCTAGTGGCAGCCTATGTTGCCGCCTACCCGGCGGCACTGCTTCACATGCGTGAATCGAAGACCTGGTTCATCACGGACGGTGTCACTGTCCGGGCGCCGTCGGGAGGCTGGCACTTTTCTGCAAAGGAATGTTCCGCTGATACGGACGAATTGTCGCGCTTGGCCGGCATGTCGACGACGGAGATCACGACGCTGTGCCATGCGTTGAATACCGAAGAACTCAGACAATACGTGCAGGACACAACAGACGGTCAGCGCAATGTCGGCATAACGGCCTTATCGATCGGCGGCTGGGCGGCGCTTCTTGGCATGCTTGCGTTTCGTTCCGCCATTGAGGCGCGAAGACTGCGGACGAAAATATATGGCTCCGCTTCGGACGGCGGCGCACGGAGCCCGACGAGAAATACGGTGCCCGCCTCGGCACATCGTGAAGTGCCGGACCGGCGCGGTACGCGTGCCGGCCGGGTTTCCTCGCCACGAGTCCGCCGTAGCGGATGAATACATCCGCAATGCGCAAACAAATCGGCCCCCGTAAGGGGGCCGACCGTACTGCACCGAGAGGACTGCCAACACAGCAACCCCCGCCTCTCGCCGGGGGAACCGTTCACCCTTGCTGGCATGAACGGCAGGACTTCCTGGTGGCGTGTCCGGCCTTCGCGGCCGGTGTGGCGTCACGCCACGCTTGCTACTTCAATGTGCTACTTCATTCGGGCCCTTCCAGGCGCCAGCCTGGAAGAACCTGCTTGTTTCATCGCCCTTCCAGCTCGACGCGGGAAGGGCTGGGCCGTCCCGGCCCCTTCCAGGCTTAGCCTTGGAAGGGCTGGTTGTCGATGTCGCCGAAGGCCAGGTCGCCATGCACGCCACCGCCTTGCGCGACAGCGGGGATGGAGGGCGTATCGGCTTGGGCGGTAAACGGCGCGTTGTCGCTGTCCGCGTTACCCGTCAGGCCCGCGGCGCGTGCTTGTTCCAGCTGCGCAACCACTTGGTCGCGGCTCACGCTGCTGGCTTGCTGGCCGTACACGCCTTGGAAGGGCGTGTTGTCCGAATCGCCGCGCGGGGTGCCCGCTTGGGCCGCGCCGATGGCGGCGAACGAGAGAATCAGAGCGGAAACGATGGTCTTGGCTTTCATGGCAGTACTCCTAGTCCTGGTTAAGTGATTCGGGCCGTGCATCGCGATCTGCTTGCTTGGGAAAGTTCGCGATGTCCGTTGCTGTTCCCGATGAAACGCATTCTGCGCCGCCCAGGCCTAGGGATAAACCCTGATCCGAGAAAATCATCTTTCCAATTTCTGAAGCAATCCAGATTTATTCCATCATTCCGACTATCGAAGACATAAAGACAGCCTATTGTCCTAAGTGGCCCCGGCGTCAACCCACCGGAACCCCGCGCATAAAAAAAGCGGCGGCGCCTTCCGGCACCGCCGCTTTTCCATGGCCGCGAACGGTCAGATATCGATGTTGCTCGCCGACAGCGCATGGGTTTCGATGAACGCCCGGCGCGGCTCGACTTCGTCGCCCATCAGCGTGGTGAAGACTTCGTCCGCCGCGATGGCGTCTTCGATCTGCACGCGCAGCAGGCGGCGCACCTTGGGATCCATGGTAGTTTCCCACAGCTGTTCCGGGTTCATTTCGCCCAGGCCCTTGTAGCGCTGCTTGGACACGCTGCGTTCGGCCTCGCCGCGCAGCCACCGCATGGCTTCGCGGAAGTCGCCGACCGGCGCCTCTCTGCGCTTTTCGCCTTCGCCGCGCGCGATCACCGCGCCATTGCCGATCAGGCCCAGGAAGGTCTTGGCGGCGGCGGACAATACACCGTAGTCCGCGCCTTCGACAAAGGTAGCGTCCACCAGGCTGATCCGCGCATTGCCATGCCGCATGCGCTGCACGACCAGGCGCTGCTTCTCGGTGGCCGGATCGACTTCCGCGTACACCTTGACCGCATGCGGATTCAGCGGGTCGAACAGGGCTTTCTCCAGGCGCTGCGCCGAGGCCTCGGCGGCCTCCGCGGTATCCAGGTTGATTTCCACGCCCTCGGCCATGGCCGACAAAGCGGCCTCGTCGATCATGCGCGACGCGCGCGCGATGACGGCGTCGGCCAGCGTGTACTGGCGCGCCAGCGCGGCCAGCGCCTCGCCGGAGATGGGCTCGGCCCCTTCGGCCGGGATCAGCTCGGCGTCTTTCAGCGCCAGCTGCAGCATGAATACCGCTTCTTCCTGGTCGTCCTTCAGGTAGCGTTCGTCGCGGCCCACCTTCACCTTGTACAGCGGCGGCTGCGCGATGTAGACGTAGCCGCGCGCGACCAGCTCCGGCATCTGGCGATACAGCAGCGTCAGCAGCAGCGTGCGGATGTGCGCGCCGTCCACGTCCGCATCGGTCATGATGATCAGGCGGTGGTAGCGCAGCTTGTCGATGTTGAAGTCCGGCCCGATGCTGGTGCCCAGCGCGGTGATCAGCGTGGCGATCTGCTCGCTGGCGATCAGACGGTCGAAGCGCGCCTTTTCGACGTTCAGCACCTTGCCGCGCAGCGGCAGCACGGCCTGGAACTTGCGGTCGCGGCCCTGCTTGGCCGAGCCGCCCGCCGAATCGCCCTCTACGATGTACAGCTCGCACAGCGCCGGATCCTTCTCCTGGCAATCCGCGAGCTTGCCGGGCAGGCCGGCGCCTTCCAGCACGCTCTTGCGGCGCGTCATCTCGCGTGCCTTGCGCGCCGCTTCACGGGCGCGGGCCGCTTCCACGATCTTGGCGCACAGCGCCTTGGCATCGATGGGATGTTCCAGCAGCCACGATTCCAGCGTGCGCGCGACCGCGTCTTCCACCGCGGGGCGGACCTCGCTGGACACCAGCTTGTCCTTGGTCTGGCTGCTGAACTTGGGCTCGGGCACCTTGACCGACAGCACGCAGGCCAGGCCTTCGCGCATATCGTCGCCGGAAGTCTCGACCTTGGCCTTCTTGGCCAGCTCGTTGTCCGCGATGTACTTGTTGATCACGCGCGTCATCGCCGCGCGCAGGCCGGTCAGGTGCGTGCCGCCGTCGCGCTGCGGAATGTTGTTGGTGAAGCACAGCACATTCTCGGAATAGCTGTCGTTCCACTGCATGGCCACGTCCACCGTGACCGGCACGCCGCCGGCGCTGGATTCCGCGCTGACGGAGAACACATTCGGATGCAGCACGGTCTTGCTGCGATTGATGTACTCGACGAAGCCCTTCACGCCGCCGGAGAAGGCGAAGTTCTCTTCCTTGCCCTGGCGCTGGTCGATCAAGCGGATCTTCACGCCATTGTTCAGGAACGACAGCTCGCGCAGCCGCTTGGACAGGATGTCGTAGTGGTATTCGATGTGATTGAAGATCAGCGGATCGGCCAGGAAACGCACTTCCGTGCCGCGCTTTTCCGTCTTGCCCGTCACGGTCAGTGGATTGACGCGCTGGCCCTGGCGGAACTCCATCTCATGCACTTCGCCGTTGCGGCGGATGGTCAGGCGCAGCCATTCGGAGAGTGCGTTCACGCAGGACACGCCCACGCCATGCAGGCCGCCGGACACCTTATAGGAGTTCTGGTCGAACTTGCCGCCGGCGTGCAGCTCGGTCATGACGATTTCCGCCGCGCTGCGGCCAAACTCGTCATCCTTGTGGATGTCGGTGGGAATGCCGCGGCCATTGTCCGACACCGAGATCGAGTTGTCGGTGTGGATGGTGACCACGATGTCGTCGCAATAGCCCGCCAGCGCTTCGTCGATGGCGTTATCCACGACCTCGAACACCATGTGATGCAGCCCGGTGCCATCGGAGGTATCGCCGATGTACATGCCGGGTCGCTTGCGCACGGCCTCCAGCCCCTTGAGCATCTTGATCGAATCGGCGCCGTAGCCGGAGTTCTCGGGAGTGGTATTCGGAGTGTCGGACATAAATCTCTGTAAATGCGCGAATAAAGCGGCCGGCTTGCGGCCCGGCGGCGGCGCGACGCGCCGCGACCAGGAATGGCGGACCCTGGATGTCAGATGCGCATGGGCATCACGACATACTTGAAGTTCTCGTCATCGGGAAGGGTGATCAGGGCGGACGCGTTCTGGTCGGGCATCACCGACCATTTCACTTCTTCCACCTTGACGTTGCTCAGGACGTCCAGCAGGTAGCCTACGTTGAAGCCGACGTCGAGCGCCTCGTGGGCGTAATCGATATCCAGTTCTTCCTGCGCCTCTTCCTGCTCGGCGTTGGAAGAAGAGATCTTCATCTGGTTCTGCGCCAGCTGCAGGCGCACGCCCTTGAATTTGTCCGTGGTAAGGATGGCGGCGCGTTGCAGGCTGCCCTGCAACGCTTCGCGATTGACCACGAAATGCCGCGTGTAGGTCGTGGGGATCACGCGGTTGAAATCGGGGAACTTGCCTTCGACCAGCTTGGAGACGAGCTCCACGTCGCCGAAGCGGAAGCGGATCTGGCCCGGGGCGACGTCCACCGAGACCGGCGCATCGGTGTCTTCCAGCAGGCGCTGCATTTCCAGCACGGTCTTGCGCGGAACGATGACCTCGTGCCGCTCGCTGATGCCTTCCGCCTCGGTGGCGCAATGCGCCAGGCGATGGCCATCGGTGGCCACGGCGCGAACGCGGCCGGGTTCGAAGACCATCAGCATGCCGTTCAGGTAATAGCGGATGTCCTGCTGCGCCATGGCGAAATACACCATGTTCAGCAGATGCCGCAGGTTCTTCTGCGTGAGCGTCAGCGACACGTCCCATTGCTCGGGCTGGGCCACGGTGGGGAATTCGCTGGCCGCCAGCGTTTGCAGCGCGAAGCGGCTTTTGCCGGTCTGTACCGACAGCTTGTTGCTGGCCAGGGAAAGCCGGACGTCGCCGGTATCCGGCAGGGCGCGCAGGATGTCCAGCAGCTTGCGCGCGGCCACGGTCGTGGATTCGTTGTCGGAGCCCACGCCGAACTCGGCCTGGGTCGTGATCTGCACTTCCAGGTCCGTCGCGATGAACGATACCTTGTTGGCCTCTTTGCGCATCAGGATGTTCGCCAGGATGGGCAGGGTATGGCGTCTTTCGACGATGCCCGCCACAGTCGATAGCGGTTTCAGCAATGCATCGCGTGTGGTTTGTACGAGTTGCATGTTCATCCTTTTAGAGTTTGTTCCAACACGTGCAGGGTATGGTTGAGCTCGGCAAGCTTGCCACGCGCGTCTGAAATCTTGCGCACGGCGTGAAGTACGGTGGTGTGGTCGCGGCCACCGAACAGGTCACCGATTTCAGGCAGGCTTTTCTGGGTCAGCTCCTTGGCCAGGTACATGGCCACTTGGCGGGGCAGCGCAATATTGGCCGGACGCCGTTTCGAATACATGTCGGCGACCTTGATCTTGTAGAAGTCGGCCACCGTCTTCTGGATGTTCTCGACCGTGATCTGGCCGTTGGACACCGACAGCAAGTCCTTGAGCGCATCCTTGCAGACATCGACGGTAAGCACGTCGCGGCCATGGAAGCGCGCGTAGGCCAGGACCTTGCGCAGCGCGCCTTCCAGTTCGCGCACGTTGCTGCGCAAGTGCTTGGCGATGAAGAAGGCGACTTCCTCCGGCATGGGCACGCCTTCGGACTCGGCCTTGCGCAGCAGGATGGCCACGCGCATTTCGAGTTCCGGCGGCTCTATGGCCACGGTCAGGCCGGAGTCGAAGCGGGAGATCAGCCGGCTGTCGATGCCGGCGAGTTCCTTGGGATAGGTATCGCTGGTGATGATGATCTGCTTGCGCTGGGCCACCATGGCCTCGAACGCGTAGAAGAACTCTTCCTGCGTGCGGTTCTTGCCGGAGAAGAACTGGATATCGTCGATCAGCAGCAGGTCCAGCGAATGGTAATAGCGCTTGAAGTCGTCGAAGGCCTTGCGCTGGTAGGCCTTCACGACGTCCGACACGTATTGGTCGGCATGCACGTAGCGCACGCGCACGCCCGTGCCCGCCGCCACCATGGCATTGCCGATGGCGTGGATAAGGTGTGTCTTGCCCAGGCCCACGCCGCCGTACAGGAACAGCGGGTTATAGGAAATGCCAGGGTTCTCGGCAACCTGCAGCGCGGCCGCGCGGGCCAGCTGGTTGGCTTTGCCGGTGACGAAGTTCTCGAACGTCAGGTCGGTGTTCAGGCGCGAACGCTCGTAGATGACGTTGGCCGCGTCGGCATTGACGGCGGCCGCCACCGCACCGGATGTGGGCGCCCCGGGCATGGCGCCGCCCGGCATGGCCGGCGGCGCGGCGGTCTCGCCGACCGGCACC
Organism: Bordetella bronchialis; assembly: GCF_001676705.1. NCBI lineage: Bacteria > Pseudomonadati > Pseudomonadota > Betaproteobacteria > Burkholderiales > Alcaligenaceae > Bordetella > Bordetella bronchialis. The sequence goes on along the minus strand of NZ_CP016170.1, from coordinate 389 downwards.
GAGGGGGCAGGGGCGTGGGCGGCCCCCAGACCGGCGGCCGGCGTCCCGGCGGCCGGCGATCCGGCGGCCGGCGATCCGGCGGCCGGCGTTCCGGGCGTGGCCAGGGGCTGGCGCGGCATGACCGGCATGCGCGGCGCGCCCGCGCCGGCCGGCAGCTCGAACTGCACCTGCACCGGCCGCTGATACCATTCCCCCGCCAGTTGCTCTATCTGGTGGGCAAAGTTCTTGCGCACCCAGTCCAGCTTGAAGCGGTTGGGCGCCGAAATGCGCAGCACCCCCTGCGTTTCGTCGAACGCAAGCGGCACGAGCGGACGTATCCACGCGCTGATCTGTTGAGGGGGGAGTTCCTGCTCAAGACGACTGACGCAGGTCTGCCAGAATTCTTTCAT